>CAWFIQ010000031.1:0-60041 GCA_963815955.1 uncultured Alphaproteobacteria bacterium | reverse complement strand
CTGCCCGATACGCCGACGACGAAGCTATTGCCGTCGCCCGGTGCATCCTCGCTGGCTGTGCGGCGTCAAAGACCGCCGCGAAAGGCCTGGTAGGCCCGGCTCTCACGCAGCGTATCGGCACCGCCCTGGATCAAGAGGTCGACCTGGTCCGGCGGCAATACAAATCGCGTCGGGATCGCGTCGAGGATGCCGGCGCGCGCGGGGCCGAGCTGGTCGAAGCCCAGCCGGTCGATGAAGAAGGTGACGTCGCCGCAACGCCAGTTCTTGCCGACGCCGAGACGCGCACGCTCAGTGGCCGACAGGCCGCAACGCCAGCGCTTCACCCTGCCCGACCATTCGTTGAGCTGCGAGGAAAACGCCGCGTAGCTCAACCGCACGCTGGCGTCGATCGCGGTGGAAGCCGCGGCGGAGACCAGTTCGACGCCGGTCGGCCCTTCGAGCCGCTGCGCGAAGTCGCCGGAAGTGCCGCGGCCGGCATCGACGACGAGGAACATGATGCGCCGAACCTTCACCGCCTGCCGTTCGGTCATCGGCTCGAACGGTCGCTGCGCAGCCATCAGCGCGATGCTGAAGCCGGACAGGCCGAAATTGTCGACGAGGCCGCCGTCGAGCAGCTTCACAAAACGCATTGAGCCATCGCGGTACCGTGCATTGGCTTCCGCAAACGATCGCAACAAGGGCTGCGCCTGCGGATCGTGGCGGGCACGTTCGAGCAAGGGAGGCAGTTGCTTTGAGCAACCGCCCGGAAACGTCTCCAGCACGATCGGCGCAAACGCAAGCGGCACCGCTGCGGAGGCTGCGACCGCTTCGGCGACACGATAGGGCCTGATATCACTGCAAAGGGCGTCGAAAGCAGTCCTTCCGAACACGAACGGTGTGCGGTTATAGATGTCGGAAGCATTGATCCAGACCCGCGGCCGACGGTCTTCGCGAAAAGCGTCAAACCGCGCACCGTCAAAGACGTTGAGATCGAGCCAATTGGTAAACTGGCTGTCGTTGACGCCCCCACCAACCGCGCGAGCGATATTGCCGAGCGAAACGCTGGTATTGAGGCCTTCCTCCGCATTTCGTAGCAGGAAACGTTCGCGGAAATCATCCAGTGCCGCGCGCTTCTTGAGCCCGAAATATGCCGCCGTCACCGATCCGCCCGACACGCCGGATATGAAGTCCACGCGGTCGAGAAGCGATTTCGCCTTGTTGGATCCGGCGCGGGAGCGCTCCAGTTCGGTCAGGACCCCGAACGAGAAGGCCGCCGCGCGGGTACCGCCGCCCGAGAACGACAGCGCCAGCAGCACGTCGTCGTCGAAGTTCGGAACCTCCCGGCCGAAATTGTTGTCGGCGAGCGCCTCGCCGAGGGGGACATTGCCGGGCAAATTGTAGACCGTGGCGCATCCTGCAAGCAGGGCCGCAAATGCGAGCGCCAGCGCAGGCAGTATCCCCGCCCGCATACCCGCCCCCCCCTTTCGCTGAAGAAAACTCAAGATTACCGGAGCGTCAGACGCGCAACTCCGAGCGCGAGATTGATACCAAACTGGCCTTCGACCGACAGCGGCTGCAACGAAATCGTGCGATTTGATCCACCGACGAGAACGTTGGCACCCAGACCAAGACCAAACGAGGCGTTGCCGCTGGCGCCGACATACGTTCCTCGCAGCACGCCATATCCTACGTGCGAGGTCGGTGCGAAGACGGCCCAGAACAGTCTCCCCCCGCCGGTAATTCCGACATCGAGTCCGAGCCGGCCTATCGTGCCCCTGTAAGTGTAGCTGCGTCCCGTCGCATTCGAGCGAAACACACACCGCAAATTCTGCCGCGAGCCGACGATCAATCCGACTCGTGCGGCAGCATCGCAGGTCAATCCGCCCACCCGAACGGGCTGGGCCTGTGCGAATGCAGGCGCCGTGAACGCGGCCATCGTCGCGCACAGAGTAGCTGCAAGGCAGATTTTCGACATGTGTCACTCCAATAGCTGGTTTGCTTAACTTTGCTGCACTCAGATACTTGGAACCTTACTACGTCGCCGTTGTCCGCCCAGCAAGCTGCTGGAAACCCTGAGAGCCTGCGATGATCGGCAATTCTGCGTTGCGCCTGCGCATACCAGGTCGGATAGGACGCCACATATGTTCTTGTAATGTTCTTGACACGTCCTCCGGTTCCCCGCTACCTTCGATTGTGGAACTGGAGGTGGCATGGTTGCGCGGGTTTCTACCGTAGCCTTTGAAGGGATCGAGGCCCGCGCGGTCGACGTGCAGGTGCAGGTCGCACCTGGCCTGCCGGCGTTTGCGATCGTGGGTCTCCCGGACAAGGCGGTGTCCGAGGCGCGCGAGCGGGTGCGTTCGGCGCTGATTGCCTCCGGGCTGGCGCTGCCGGCGCGCCGGATCACGGTCAATCTCGCGCCGGCCGATCTGCCGAAGGAAGGCAGCCATTATGATCTGCCGATCGCGCTCGGGCTGATGGCGGCGATCGGCGCCATCCCGCCGGACGCGCTCAACGGCTTTACCGTGCTCGGCGAACTCGGGCTCGATGGTTCGATCGCGCCCGTAGCGGGCGTGCTGCCGGCCGCGATCGGGGCGAATGCGCGCGAGGAAGGCCTGATCTGTCCGGCGGCATGCGGAACCGAAGCCGCCTGGGCAAGTCCCGATATCCAGATCATCGCGGCAAAATCGCTGATCCAGATCGCCAACCATTTCAAGGGCACGCAGGTGCTGTCGCGCCCGCAGCCGAAAGTGCACGAGCCGGAAGCGACGCATCTCGATTTGCGCGACATCAAGGGCCAGGAAAGCGCCAAACGCGCGCTCGAGCTTGCCGCGGCCGGCGGGCATCATTTGCTGATGATCGGCTCGCCCGGCGCGGGCAAGTCGATGCTGGCGGCGCGGCTGCCTTCGATCCTGCCGCCGCTGTCGCCGTCGGAACTTCTGGAAGTCTCGATGATCGCCTCCGTCGCCGGCGAAATCCGCGACGGCGCGCTGACGGCACGGCGGCCGTTCCGCGCGCCCCATCATTCCGCCAGCATGGCCGCGCTGACCGGCGGCGGCATGCGCGCCAAACCCGGCGAGATTTCGCTTTCGCATCAGGGCGTGCTGTTCCTCGACGAATTGCCCGAGTTCGATCCGCGCGTTCTGGATTTGCTGCGCCAGCCGCTGGAGAACGGCGAGGTCTCGGTGAGCAGAGCCAATCACCGCGTCACCTACCCCGCGCGCTTCATGCTGGTCGCGGCGATGAATCCCTGCCGCTGCGGCCATGCCTATGAGCCCGGCTATTCCTGCAAGCGCGCGCAACTCGACCGCTGCACGTCAGACTATCAGATGCGCATCTCCGGCCCGCTGATGGACCGCATCGACCTGCGCATCGAGGTGCCGGCGGTGACCGCGGCCGACCTGATCCTACCGCCGCCTTCCGAAGGCTCCGCGGAAGTCGCAGCCCGCGTTGCGGCCGCCCGCGACATCCAGCTCGCGCGCTATGCGGCTGCCGGCCTGCCGCATATCCGCACCAACGCCGAAGCGCCGGCTTCGCTCTTGGAAACGATCGCGCAGCCGGATGCGCAGGGGCAAAAACTCCTGCGCGACGCCGCCGAGACCATGAAGCTGACCGCGCGCGGCTATCACCGCGTGCTCCGCGTCGCGCGCACGCTCGCCGATCTCGACGGCGCAGAAAAGATCGGCCGGCTGCATCTGGCGGAGGCGCTGTCGTATCGCGCGCTCGCCGAGGATCTTCGACGCGCGGCGTAGGTGCACCGCACTGTCTGCCCGGCGCGGGGAATGCCGAAAGATCATCAAATGATCCAAGCGTTTGTCCTTCTTTGTTTGATTCAGATCAATGAAGGATTTCCCGGGCGCGACTAGGCTGGCCGGGCGCAACGATATTTCCTGCAACGGCGCAGGCGCGGCGCGTTCCGTCCGATTGCAGATGACAGGTTGACCGGCACCGCACGGGAGCGTGCGGCCCGTTCAACAATGTCCGATTTACGAAGTGGCAGGTCGTTATATGAGCGACACGTCTGGCAGACACGATGCGCCGTCGTTGAATGGGGTTGTTCCCGCGAACGGCCGGCGGGCGGAATTTTTCGTATTCGCCATCATCGTCGCTTTCATCTGGCCGGTGGTCGCCGTCGGCGTGGTCGGCGGTTATGGCTTTCTCGTCTGGATGTCCCAGTTGATCCTGGGACCTCCCGGCCCCCCGGGAGGATGAAGCGCCATGGAAACCCCGGGACCATCGCGCCGCGCCTTGTTTCGCGGCCAACTCCTGTCCAAACCAGTCGCCATCATCAACGAGTGCTGCCTTGCCGAAGCCGGCATCGTCTGCCGCACCTGCGGCGACGCCTGCACTGTTTCGGCGATTCGTTTCCGTCCCCGCATTGGATTGCCGCCGCAGCCCATCGTCGATGAAGCCGCCTGCACCGGATGCGGCGAATGCGTCGCCGCATGCCCGGGCGAGGCGATCATGCTGGGCGCTGCGCGTCATGGAGCCGCCTCATGACCGCGGAAGCCACCATTCACATTTCCAGCGCGGTCGTCTCCGTGTTGCCGGACCATCGTGACGAGGTGTTGCGCACGCTCGACAGCGCTTCCCGGCGTTGAGGTCCATCAACGCGATGCGTCGAAGATCGTGATCGTGATGGAGGCGGTTGAAAGCGGAATTCTCGGCGGCCGGCTCGCGGAAATCGCATCCTGGCGCGGCGTGCTGTCGGCCAACATGGTGTTCGAGCAGGTCGAGAGCCTGGCCGATATCGGAGGCTAGAACATGTCACTCTCGCGACGCGAATTGTTGAAGACCCACGCCGCAGCCGTCGCCGCGGCGGCCGCCGGCATCGCCGTTCCCGCGGCCGCGCAGCCGGTGGCGGGAGGCATCGGATCGCTGGAGCTCAAATGGTCGAAGGCGCCGTGCCGCTTCTGCGGCACCGGATGCGGGGTGATGGTGGGCGTCAAGGCCGGCAAGGTCGTCGCCACCCACGGCGATACGCTCGCCGAAGTCAATCGCGGGCTGAACTGCATCAAGGGCTATTTTCTTTCCAAGATCATGTATGGCGGCGACCGCCTGACGACGCCGCTGCTGCGCAAGAAGGGCAACGTCTTCGCCAAGGACGGCGAACTGACGCCGGTGACGTGGGACGAAGCCTTCGATGTGATGGCCGCTCGCGCCAAGGCGGTGCTGAAGGAGAAGGGTCCGACTGCGCTCGGCATGTTCGGCTCGGGGCAATGGACGGTCTACGAAGGTTACGCCGCCACCAAGTTGATGCGAGCCGGCTTTCGCTCCAACAACCTCGATCCGAATGCCCGCCACTGCATGGCGTCGGCCGCGGTCGCCTTCATGCGCACCTTCGGCATGGACGAGCCGATGGGCTGCTACGACGATTTCGAGGCGGCGGATGCGTTCGTGCTGTGGGGCTCGAACATGGCCGAGATGCATCCCATCCTGTGGACGCGCCTCACCGACCGGCGATTGAGCCATCCGCATGTGAAGGTGGCGGTGCTCTCCACCTTCACCCACCGAAGCTCCGATCTCGCCGACATCCCGATCGTGTTCAAGCCGGGAACGGATCTGGCGATCCTGAACTACATCGCCAACCACATCATCTCGACCGGGCGGGTCAACCAGGATTTCGTCAAGAACCACACGACATTCGTGAAGGGCACGGTCGACATCGGATACGGCTTGCGCCCGGAGCATCCGCTGGAAGTCAAAGCCAAGGGCGCGGCGACGGCAGCCGCGACCCAGCCGATCGATTTTGATGCCTATGCCGCCTTTGTGAAGGATTACACGCTCGAGAAGGTTTCCGCAGCTTACCGGCGTCGAACGCGGCTTCCTGCAGGAACTCGCCGAGCTCTATGCCGATCCGAAGCGCAAGGTGATGTCGCTCTGGACGATGGGCTTCAACCAGCATGTGCGCGGCGTATGGGCCAATCAGCTCGTCTACAATCTCCACCTGCTGACCGGAAAAATATCCGAGCCCGGCAATTCGCCGTTCTCGCTGACCGGGCAGCCATCCGCCTGCGGCACGGCGCGCGAGGTCGGCACCTTCGCGCATCGTCTGCCGGCCGACATGGTCGTCACCAATCCGGAGCACCGCAAGCACGCCGAGGAAATCTGGCGCGTCCCGCACGGCATCATTCCGGAGAAGCCCGGCTACCACGCCGTCGAACAGGACCGGATGCTTCGCGACGGCAAGCTGAATTTCTACTGGATCCAGGTGAACAACAACCTGCAGGCCGCGCCGAACAATTCGCACGAGACGTATCCCGGTTACCGCAATCCGGACAACTTCATCGTCGTTTCGGATGCGTATCCGACCGTCACCGCGATGGCCGCCGATCTCGTTCTTCCCGCGGCGATGTGGGTCGAAAAGGAAGGCGCCTATGGCAATGCGGAGCGCCGCACCCATGTCTGGCGGCAGCTCGTCGATGCGCCCGGCGAAGCGCGCTCCGATCTTTGGCAGATGATGGAGTTTTCCAAGCGCTTCACCACCGACGAGGTGTGGCCGGCGCAGATCCTGGACGCCAACCCCAACTATCGCGGCAAGACGCTGTTCGACGTTCTGTTCCGCAACGGCAATGTCGACAAGTTTGCCGCGAGCGAAATTCCCGCCGAATACGAAAACCGCGAAGCCAAGGCGTTCGGCTTCTACGTTCAGAAAGGTCTGTTCGAAGAATACGCCGAATTCGGCCGCGGGCACGGCCACGATCTCGCGCCCTTCGACACTTATCACGAAGTCCGCGGTCTGCGATGGCCCGTCGTCGACGGCAAGGAAACGAAGTGGCGCTATCGGGAGGGCCTCGATCCCTACGTCAAGCCGGGCAAGGGAGTTGACTTCTACGGCAATCCGGATGGCCGCGCCAGGATCATCGCGGTGCCCTACGAACCGCCCGCCGAGTCGCCCGACAAGGAATACGACATCTGGCTGGTCACGGGCCGCGTGCTCGAACATTGGCACTCCGGATCGATGACCATGCGCGTGCCGGAGCTCTATAAGGCGTTCCCCGGCGCCAGGGTCTTCATGCACGCGCAAGACGCGCGCGAACGAGGCCTCAATGAGGGGGCGGAAGTCCGGGTGGTTTCCCGGCGCGGCGAAATCCGAAGCCGGGTCGACACCAAGGGGCGCAACCGGATGCCGCGCGGCGTCATCTTCGTGCCGTGGTTCGACGCCAGCCAGCTCATCAACAAGGTGACGCTGGACGCAACCGATCCCATTTCCAAGCAGACGGACTTCAAGAAATGCGCGGTCAAGATCATGCCGGCCTGATGCGGTTTCGCTCGTCCATTGCAGGCGCCCTGCTCGGCGGCACGCTGGTGTTCGTCTGCGGCGCGATCTATGCGCAGAACGCGCCGCAGGTCGTGCCGCGCGTCACCGGGGCGGCGGCCCCGATGGGGGACGTGCCGGCGCCGCCGCTGGCGCGGCCGATCGTCGATGACAAGCGGCTGATGCGCAACTATCCGGAGCAGCCGCCGATCATTCCGCACTCGATCGAGAACTATCAGCTCACGCTCAAGACCAATCGCTGCCTCGACTGCCACCGGCGGCAGTACACCGAAGGTTCGGGCGCACCGATGATCAGCATCACCCACTTCATGGACCGCAACGGGCAGGTGCTCGCCGACGTCACCCCGCGGCGATATTTCTGCACCGCCTGCCACGTCCAGCAAACCGACGCACAGCCGCTGGTTCCGAGCACGTTCAAGGACATGCTGCTCGTCGAACCCGGGAAGAAGTGAGTGCGCCGATGCAGCGGCTCAAGCAACTGCTGATCTGGTTCTGGCGCATCGCCAGCCGCCCCAGCGCGCATTTGAGCCTGGGCTTCCTCGCGCTCGGCGGCTTCGTTTGCGGCGTGCTGTTCTGGGGCGCCTTCAACACCGCGCTCGAAGTGACCAACACCGAAAAGTTCTGCACCTCGTGCCACGAAATGCGCGACAACGTCTTCCAGGAACTGCAGCACACCCCGCATTTCTCCAATCGCTCGGGCGTGCGCGCCACCTGCCCCGACTGCCACGTGCCGCACGAATGGACCGCCAAGATCGCGCGCAAGATGCAGGCGTCGAAGGAAGTCTGGGGCAAGATCTTCGGCTTGATCGACACCCGGCAGAAGTTCCTCGATCACCGGCTCGAACTCGCCAAGCACGAATGGGCGCGATTGAAGGCGAATGATTCGCTGGAATGCCGCAACTGCCATTCCTCGGCGGCGATGGACTTCACCAAGCAGACGCGGCGCGCGGCGGAAATCCACGGCAAGTTTCTCGTCACCGGCGACAAGACCTGCATCGACTGCCACAAGGGCATCGCGCATGAATTGCCCGACATGACCGGCATCGAGCCGGGCTGGCGCGCCCCGCCCGAAATGAGGGATCGTCAGAGTTTTCGTGAGGATCCCCGCGGCGAACTCGCGCGCTATCTCGCGTCGACCGGATCCGAACGATAATAGGCTGCTGGGCTTTTCGGGCGCGACGGGCAAAACACCTGCATAACTCCGCGCGTCTCACCGCTCGGGCGCAATGCGCCGCGAGATCGCGAACGTATTTTCAGTCGTCATCACCCGCGAAAGCGGGTGATCCAGTATTCCAGAGACAGCAGTGATTGACTCGAGAAGCCGCGGCGTACTGGATGCCCGCCTTCGCGGGCATGACAGCTCTCTCCACGTCACAACATGACGGCTCCCTTGCGGCTGCAACCTCCGCTCGCCCGGCTCCACTCGCAATAAAGATGTCGAGCGAACAAACAACAACCGGCGTCAACACCCCGGTAACTAGTTTCCTTTACCGTCTGCCAACCATAAGCCCCGTGTCGCGGGCTTATGGCGAGCGAGTAGCGTGTCATGTTGCGTTTGAATATCCTGGCCTCGGTAGTTCCGCTGGCGATTGTCGCCCTGTTCGCACACAACGAGTTTTTGACGGGGCCCAGGGCCTGCATCGAGATCGCAGGCACGTCCGTCCAGATCGCCGCCCTTTCCTGGCAGGCAGACCGCCACGTCAGTTTCACCAACGATCCCTCCCGCGCCACGGTGCGGGTACAGATTTCAGACAGCGCGGAAGCGGCTGACTTCACCGTGATCGACGATGTCGATACGGCCGAAGCCGGCGCCTGCGAGAGCCACGCGCCGCCGCGGCTGGTCGCGATCTCCCGCACGCCCTCGGGTTCCGAGCCCGTGATCTATCTTTCGCGGGACGGACCGGCCGACTACCGGATCTTCGTGTCCTCGAAGAGCTTTTCGCTGCTCGATGCCGCCGCCCTGATCGTCGGCGCCAGTGGCCAGCACCATCGCGTCGAAGCGGCGGCGCTTTAACACTTCAGTTACCCTGTTCTCATCGCGGCCTCTACGCGCTGGGAGCCTCAAGCACTTTGCAATATCGGCGACGCATCGTTTGCCCCAAAGAGGCGGCGAAGCAAGCCGGTTCAGTTCAGGCAGCAAGCTCAGGGTCATTGGCGATGGGGCGGACTTTCCGGATCAAACTTCGCTTTCGCCGTTTCGGCCGCCGGCATCCCTGGCTGACCTTCACGTTTCGCTCCTTCATGATCTTCTCGATCGTGTTCGGCGCTGCCTATGGATTCATTTCCGGAGCCAGGGCGGAAAATTCCGGCTATGACCCGCACGCCTTCGCGATCGGTGTCGCCTTCCTGCTTGCGATCGCCTGCGTCGCGCTCGCCACCTTCGGCGTCCGGCTGCGCCTGATGCGCAAGAAGATGCGCAAGGTCGCCTTGCACAATGAAGCGCTGGCCGACCGGAACTGGGAATTGCAGGAAGCCGAGCAGCGCGCCCGTCGCCTGTTCGAATCGCAGGGCGATTTGATCGTGCTGCGCGATGCCGAGAGCCACGTCACCTATGCCAACGATGCCTATTGCGAACTCGCGCAAATGCCGCGCGAGAAGCTGATCGGCAGCCGCTTTGCGCTTGAAGTCCTCGAACAGGGCGACACCGCGCTCGAACCGAACGGCACCCGCGTTCACGACCAGCAGGTCGCCGGTCCGCTCGGCCCGCGCTGGATCGCGTGGCGCGAGGGTATCGTCCGCAACGACGCCGGCGGACCTGCGGAAATGCAAAGCGTCGGCCGCGACGTCACCGATCGCACCGAGAGCGAGCGCGCGCTGACCGAGGCGCGCGACCAGGCCGATGCCGCAAGCCGCGCCAAGTCGCGCTTCCTCGCGATGGCGAGCCACGAGATCCGCACGCCGCTGAACGGCATCATCGGCATGAGCGGGCTGTTGATGGATACGCCGCTGACGCCGGAACAGACGACCTATGTCAAGGCGGTGAAGACTTCCGGCGACGCGCTGCTCTCGCTGATCGAAGAGTTGCTGGACTATTCCAAGATCGAAGCCGGCAAGATCGATCTCGAACATCGTCCGTTCGCATTGTCGGGCATGATCGAGGACATCACCGAATTGCTGGCGCCGCGCGCGGAGGCCAAGAAAATCGAGATCGCGGCCTATGTCGACGAGCGGCTTCCGGCGCACGTGATCGGCGACGCCGCACGGTTGCGGCAGGTGCTGCTCAATCTCGCCGGCAACGCCATCAAGTTCACTTCGACCGGCGGCGTCGCGCTGATCGTCGAACCCGGCATCTGGCCCAATGAAATCAGTTTCCTGGTGCGCGACACCGGCATCGGCATCGCGCCCGAGGCGCGCGAGCGGATCTTCCGCGAGTTCGAACAGGCCGACGACAAGATCGCCCGCAGCTATGGCGGCACCGGGCTCGGCCTGAGCATCTCCGACCGCATCGTCAAGCGCATGGGCGGCCGCATCACGCTGGAGAGCCAGCCGGGCGCCGGCTCGACATTCGAAGTGTCGATCCCGCTCGCCGCCGCCGATGGCAAACAAGCGCCCTTCGCGGCACCGGAGCTTTCCGGCCAGTCGATCATGCTGGTCTCGCCACAGAGCATCGAAGCCTCGCTGACCGCGCGGCGGCTGCAGCGCTGGGGCGGGCAGACCTGCCTGATATCGGACGTCGACGTCGCCGAGGCGCTGCTGCCCGAGCGTCCCTGGCTTGCGATGCTGGTAGATCACACGCTGGGGCTCGCCGTTATCGAACGGCTCGGTGAGGCCGCGCGTCTGCATGCCACCCAGCGCATCGTGATGTTCACGCCGGCGACGCGGCAGGAATTGCAGCCATCCGCCACCTCCGCCCTTACCGGCTACCTGGTCAAGCCGCTGCGCGCGGCGTCGCTCGCAGCCCGCCTGACGACCGCGCCGGAAGTGGCCGCGCCGAGCCTGGAGCCGGCCATCGACCCGATCGAGACGGCCTGCCGCGCCGTCAGCCAAGGGCCTGTCGATCCTGGTTGCCGAGGACAATCAGATCAATGCGCTGTTGATCCGCTCGCTGCTCAGCCGTCTCGGCCATGACACCGTCATCACCACCAACGGCGCCGAAGCGCTGGAGTCCTGGCTGTCGGCGAAATCCGCGGGCACTCCCTATGACCTCGTCCTGATGGATATCCAGATGCCGCAGCTCAACGGCATCGAAACCACCAAGCAGATTCGCATCCTCGAGGCCGGCGAGCCGGGCAGCCGGACCCCGATCCTCGCACTCACCGCCAACACGCTGGTGGAAGATCGCTATGCCTGCTTCGAAGCCGGCATGGACGGATTTTTGATCAAGCCGCTCGACCGCGAGAAACTCGCCGAGGCGCTCGCCGGCCTCGTCGCGTCACGGCACATCGCGGCGTGAAGTGAATTCGTAGGGTGGGCAAAGCGCAGCGTGCCCACCATTTCAGTCAGCAATGAGGACAGATGGTGGGCACGGCGCTAACGCGCCTTTGCCCACCCTACGAAGCCGGTGCTTAAGTTACAGCCGCCGCAGTGCCACTGTCTCGACCAGATGATCGGCGCGCTTCTTCAGGATCAGCGTCGCACGCGGCCGGGTCGGCAAGATGTTGTCCTCGAGATTGGCGAGGTTGGTACGCTCCCAGATCGCAATCGCGGTCGCCGTGGCCTCCTCGTCCGATAAGACGGCGTAGCGGTTGAAGTACGATTTGGGATCGGTGAACGCGGTATCCCTGAGCGCGAGGAAGCGCTTCACATACCATTCGCGCAGCACCGGCTCTTCGGCGTCGATATAGACCGAGAAGTCGAAGAAGTCGGACACAACAGGCACCGCCTTGCCGTCGCGCGGCAGGCGGCCGGTCTGCAGCACGTTGACACCCTCGACGATCAGGATGTCGGGACGGTCGACCTCGATCCACTGGTTCGGCACGATGTCGTAGACCAGATGCGAATAGACCGGCGCGCGCACCGGCCGGCGACCGGCCTTGATGTCGGACAGGAACGACAGCAGCGTCGGCAGGTCGTAGCTCTCGGGAAAGCCTTTCTTCTGCATCAGACCCTGCCGCTCGAGCACGGCATTCGGAAACAGGAAACCGTCGGTCGTCACCATTTCGACCTTGGGCCGCGGCGACCAGCGCGCCAGCAGCGCCTGCAGCACGCGCGCCGTAGTCGACTTGCCGACCGCCACCGAACCGGCGACGCCGATGATGTAGGGCACCTTGCGGTCGCGGATGTCGAGGAACTGGCGCTGGGCGCGGTAGAGCCGGTCGGTCGCGTCGACATAGATCGAGAGCAGCCGCGAGAGCGGCAGATAGATGTGCTCGACCTCCTGCAGGTCAAGGCGGTCATGCATCGAACGCAGCCGCTCGAATTCGCCGGGCTCCAGCGTCATCGGGGTGTCGTCGCGCAGCCGCGCCCACTGTTCCCGGGTGAAGATGCGGTAGGGGTTATAATCCTGGTCAGGAGCGCGGATATCCATCAGCCTGTCCTCTCGGTCATTCGCGCTTGCGCGACGCCTTCTCCTCGAGCCCGGACATCGACGTCCGCTGCGCCAGCGCGGCCTCGACCTCTTCGAGCTTCACGTCGTGCGCCTTCAGGAGCACCAGCAGGTGAAACAGCAGATCGGCGCTTTCGGCGATCAGATGGTCCCGATCGTTCTCGACCGCTGCGATCACGGTTTCGACCGCTTCCTCGCCCAGCTTCTTGGCGCAGTGCTCCGCGCCCTTGTCGAGCAGTTTGCGGGTGTAGGACGCTTCTCCCCCCGATGCGGCCCGTGCATCGATGGTGGCAGCCAGATCGTGGATCGTGAAACGCGACATCAACCGAACTCAATACTCGCGCCCGGCCGAAGGCCGCAGCGCCGTCCCTGGGCCGGGCTTAGCACTTTTGTGACGGGGAGTCGTCAGGGATCGAGCCGCATCGGCAGCCCGGCGCGCACCATGTGCTCCTTGGCTTGGCGTATGGTAAATTCGCCGAAGTGGAATATCGAGGCCGCCAGCACCGCGGTCGCGTGGCCTTGCCGAATACCGTCGACGAGGTGGTCGAGATTGCCGACGCCGCCGGAGGCGATGACCGGTACAGGGACACTGTCGGCGATAGCCTGCGTCAGCGGCAGGTCGAACCCCTGCCGCGTGCCGTCGCGGTCCATCGACGTCAGCAGGATTTCGCCGGCGCCGAGCGACACCACCTCCTGCGCGTATTCTATGGCATCGATCCCGGTGGAGTTGCGCCCGCCATGGGTGAAGATCTCCCAGCGGTCCGAGCCGCCGCCGCGCTTGACCCGCTTGGCGTCGATCGCGACCACGATGCACTGCTCGCCGAATTTTTCAGCCGCCTGCTTGACGAATTCGCGGTTGGAGACGGCCGCGGAATTGATCGAGACCTTGTCGGCCCCGTACCGCAGCAGCGTCTTGATGTCGTCGATGGTGCGCACGCCGCCGCCGACCGTCAGCGGCATGAAGCAGGCCTCGGCCGTACGCCGCACGACATCCAGCATGGTGCCGCGGTTTTCATGGGTGGCGGTGATGTCGAGGAAGCACAATTCGTCGGCGCCGGCGGCGTCATACGCAATCGCCGCCTCGACGGGATCGCCGGCATCGCGCAGGTCGACGAAGTTGACGCCCTTGACCACCCTTCCGTCCTTGACGTCGAGACAGGGGATCACGCGGACCTTGAACATAAGAATTCTCCTACGCCGCGGCGCGCGCGTTGCGGATCAGCGTCAGCGCGGCGGCGGGATCGAGCCGGCCGTCGTAGAGCGCGCGGCCGGCGATCGCACCGGCGAGCTTTTTTGCGCGTGGCTGCAGCAGCGCCTTGACGTCCTCAATGGAGGCAAATCCGCCGGAGGCGATGACCGGGATAGAGATACGATCGGCCAGCGCAATCGTCGCATCGAGGTTGAGGCCTTTCAGCAGGCCGTCGCGCGCGATGTCGGTGAAGATGATGGCGGCAACGCCGGCGTCCTCGAACCGTTGCGCGATTTCGAGCGCGGTCACCTGCGAGGTCTCGGCCCAGCCTTCGACCGCAACCTTGCCGTCGCGGGCGTCGAGGCCAACAGCGACACGGCCGGGAAATTTTTTCGCGGCGCTCTTCACGAGCTCCGGATCACGCACCGCAGCGGTGCCGATGATCACGCGCGCGATGCCCTTGTCGAGCCAGGCTTCCACGGTCTTGAGATCGCGAATCCCGCCGCCGAGCTGTACCGGCATGGTGACGGCCTTCAGCATCGCTTCGACCGCCAGCGCATTCATCGGCTTGCCGGCAAAGGCGCCGTCGAGATCGACGACGTGCAGATATTCGAAGCCCTGCCCGGCGAAGGCGCGCGCCTGTGCCGCGGGATCGAGGTTGAACACGGTCGCGCGCGCCATGTCGCCCTGCTCGAGGCGCACGCACTGGCCGTTTTTCAGGTCGACGGCAGGAAAGAGAATCACGGCTTCCACTTCAGGAAATTCGAGATCAGGGCCAGGCCGAAGCGCTGGCTCTTCTCGGGATGAAACTGCGTGCCGATCGCGGTGTCCTTGCCCACGATCGCCGTCACCGGTCCGCCGTAATCGGCGCGCGCCAGCACATCGGCCTCGTTGGAGGCGTTGAGATGATAGGAGTGCACGAAATAGGCATGGCGTCCCTTCGGCCCGAGCGGCAGCCGCTCCAGCACCGGGTGCTCGCGGATCATGTCGAGCGTGTTCCAGCCCATGTGCGGGATTTTCAGGTTTTCCTCACGCGGCGAGATCTTCTCGACGTCGCCCTCGATCCAGTTGAAGCCGTCGGTTACGACATGCTCCTTGCCGCGCGTGGCCATCAGCTGCATGCCGACGCAGATCCCGAAGAACGGTCGCGCCTTGACGCGCACCGCTTCCGTCATCGCTTCCAGCATGCCGTCCACGGCGTCGAGGCCGCGACGACAATCGGCGAAGGCGCCGACGCCGGGCAGCACGATGCGATCGGCGCGATACACCGCCTCGGGATCGCGTGTCACCATCACCTTCTGCGGATCTTCCATACTCCGCGACGCGCGCTCGAAGGCTTTTGCCGCCGAGTGGAGATTGCCGGAGCCGTAATCGACGATGGCAACGGTCATCGCGGCCCTCCGGGTTCCGGAAACAGGCCGATGATCCCGCCTTGCGGCAAGGGCGGCGGCGGTTTGGAGAATGACTGGCCCGGGATATTGCGGGTCGGCGGCGGTCCGCCGCGATCGGTCGCGTATTGATCGTTGGTGAGCCCGCGCTGCCGGCCGGTCCAGCGATCGAAGAAGCGGCGCTCGGCCAATTCCTCGTCATCGGCGACGACGATGTCGATCTGGCGCCATTTGCGCCGCGACAGCGTCCAGCGCCGCAGGCTGGCCGCCTCGAAGCCCATCAGGACGGCAATCAGGACGTTGACGATGAAGATCGTGCCGCTGCTCGCGCCCAGCGCCGACATCCCGAACTGGATGGCAATCATCAGAACGACCCAGCCGATCAGCGCCAGCCACAGCCGGTGCCACAACAGCCATATCACGCTGGCAATCGCAGCCCAGAAATGGAAGCCGTCACGGACAAAGACAAATCGGTCGGTCGCCGGCAGATCGGCGCCGTTGGCTACGGGAGCATGCACTGTGTAGATCGGCATCGAACCTCTCCGCCGCGAACGAAAAACGCGAACAAGAAATCAGCCGCCGAGCTGACCCTTGGTGGAAGGCACTTCGCCGGCCGCACGCGGATCGATCGAAACCGCGGCACGAAGCGCCCTCGCCAGACCCTTGAAACAGGATTCGGCGATATGATGGCTGTTCTCGCCATATAGGGTCTCGACGTGCAAAGTCACGCCGGCATTGATGGTGAAGGCGTTGAACCATTCGCGCACCAGTTCGGTGTCGAACTGACCGACCTTGTCGCGCGGAAATTCGACCTTGAACACCAGCACCGGCCGGCCCGAGATGTCGATCACGACGCGCGACAGCGTCTCGTCCATCGGCATGTGGATCGAGGCATAGCGGGTGATGCCGGCCATGGTGCCGAGCGCCTGTTTCACGGCCTGTCCCAGCGCGATGCCGACGTCCTCGGTGGTGTGGTGATGGTCGACATGGAGGTCGCCATCGGCCTTCACGGTGATGTCGATGCGGGAATGCCGGGCCAGCAGATCGAGCATATGGTCGAAAAAGCCGATACCGGTCGATACCTTGGACACGCCCGTGCCATCGAGGTTCACCGCGACCTCGATGTCGGTTTCCTTGGTCTTGCGCTTGATGGACGCTGTGCGCATGAAAAACTGCTTCCCTTGGGCCGTCTGGGGCCGAAATCGCGGCCCTTTTAACAGGCGGATGTCGCCTTCGCTACTGCGGGATGACGCTTTTGGCGGCTGAACTTCGCCCTATGGTGACCGGAATCCCCGGCTGGTTCTGTTCTGACGCGTTTTCTTTACGCGAACCGGTCCCCACTTCGCTCGAAAACGCTACGGATGCCGCGATTGTAACCCTCCCCGCCAGCCCCTAAATCTGACGGGAACGAGGACAATTCATGCAAGCATCTGAAAACAACCTGCCGATCTGGCACGGCACCACGATTTTGACGGTCCGCAAGGGCGGCAAGGTGGTGATCGGCGGCGACGGCCAGGTCTCGATCGGCCAGACGGTCATCAAGGCAAATGCCAAAAAGGTCCGTAAAATCGGCAAGGGCGACGTGATCGGCGGCTTTGCCGGAGCCACTGCCGACGCCTTTACCCTGTTCGAGCGGCTGGAAAGCAAGCTCGAGCAGTATCCGGGGCAATTGACCCGGGCAGCCGTCGAACTCGCCAAGGACTGGCGGACCGACCGCTATCTGCGCCGGCTCGAGGCGATGATGATCGTCGCCGACAAGGACGTCTCGCTGGTCCTGACCGGCACCGGCGACGTGCTGGAGCCGGAATCCGGCGTGATGGCGATCGGCTCCGGCGGCAATTATGCGCTCGCCGCCGCACGCGCGCTGGTCGAGACCGACAAGGACGCCGAGACCATCGTGCGCCGTGCGCTCGATATCGCCGCCGACATCTGCGTCTACACCAACCGGAACGTCACGATCGAAACGCTCTGAAGGGAGCCGCCGGTCATGGCGCCGGACTATGTCTTCCGCCCGATGGCATCAGCCGATCTGCCGCTGGTTCGACGCTGGCTGGCGGAACCCCATGTCGTGCAATGGTGGGGCGATCCGTCCGAGCAATACGATCTGGTCAGCGGCGATCTGAGCGAACCGGCGATGGATCAGTTCATCGTCTCGGCGGGGAGCAGCGATTTCGCCTACCTGCAGTGCTACGACCTGACCGCGTGGAATTCGGGCTTTGGCGAACATCCGCGCGGCACACGCGGCATCGACCAGTTCATCGGCGACCCCGGCATGATCGAGCGCGGCCATGGTTCGGCGTTCATTCGCGCCTTCGTCGACGAACGCCTGCGCAATGGTGCGCCGCGCATTGTCACCGATCCCGATCCGGCCAACGCACGGGCCGTTCGTGCCTACGAGAAAGCGGGCTTTGAAAAAGTTGGTATGGTCGATACACCTGATGGCCCCGCTCTCTTGATGGTCCGCAACGCATGACCTCGACCAGCCGTATCGACAAGGCTCCGACGTTCCACACGCTTTCGACCTGGCACTGGATGCTGATCGGGGCCGGCATTCTCGTGCTCCAGGCCGCGATCCTGTATGCGATGGGCCGTCTGCCGATCTGCGCCTGCGGCTACGTAAAACTCTGGCACGGCGTGGTGCAGAGTTCGGAGAACTCGCAGCACATCGCCGACTGGTACACGCTGTCCCACATCCTGCACGGCATCCTGTTCTACGGCGCGGCCTTTCTCGCCTTCCCTCGCCTCGCCTGGCAGGGCCGCCTGATCCTTGCCATGCTGGTGGAAGGCGGCTGGGAACTGGTCGAGAATTCCGACTGGATCATCAACCGCTACCGCGCGGGCACGATCTCGCTGGATTATTTCGGTGATAGCATCGTCAATTCGATATCTGACAATTTTGCAATGATTGGCGGCTTCCTGCTGGCAAAGAAGCTTCCCGTTGCCATCACCGTGGCAATCGCGCTGTTGTTCGAACTCGTGCTGGCGCTGCACATTCGCGACAATCTGACGCTCAACATTATCATGCTGATTCACCCCTTCGAGGCGATCAAGCTATGGCAAAGTGGACCGCCCATCATTTAGTCGCCTCTCGCCCGGCTTGCTCTCGCAACATTTGAGACCTACCTAGGAAACATGACCGACTTTTCTCCCCGTGAAATCGTCTCTGAACTCGACCGCTTCATTGTCGGCCAGGCCGATGCCAAGCGCGCGGTATCGATCGCGCTGCGCAACCGCTGGCGGCGGCTGCAGCTCACCGGCTCGCTTCGCGAGGAAGTGCTGCCGAAGAACATCCTGATGATCGGGCCGACCGGCGTCGGCAAGACCGAGATCGCGCGGCGGCTGGCGAAGCTTGCCAACGCGCCCTTCATCAAGGTCGAAGCGACGAAATTCACCGAAGTCGGCTATGTCGGCCGCGACGTCGAGCAGATCGTCCGGGACCTCGTCGAGGTGGCGATCGTGCAGGTGCGCGAGCGCAAGCGCAAGGACGTGCAGGCCCGCGCGCAGCAGGCCGCCGAAGAGCGCGTGCTGGATGCGCTGGTCGGACCGGCGTCGAGCCCCGCCACCCGCGATTCCTTCCGCAAGAAGCTGCGCGCCGGTGAACTCAACGACAAGGAAATCGAGATCGAGACGCAATCTTCCGGCGGCATGCCGATGTTCGAAATCCCGGGCATGCCCGGCGCGCAGATGGGCGCGATTTCGATCGGCGATATCTTCGGAAAGATGGGCGGGCGAACCAAGACGCGCCGCCTTACGGTCGAAAGCTCGCACGAAATTCTCGTCAACGAGGAATCCGACAAGCTGCTGGATAGCGATCAGTTGGTGCTGGAAGCCATCAGCGCGGTCGAGAACAACGGCATCGTGTTCCTCGACGAGATCGACAAGATCTGCGTGCGCGATGGCCGCACCGGCGGCGACGTTTCGCGCGAGGGCGTGCAGCGCGACCTGCTGCCGCTGATCGAAGGCACCACGGTCTCGACCAAGCACGGCGCGGTGAAGACCGATCACATCCTGTTTATCGCTTCCGGCGCGTTCCATATCGCAAAGCCATCCGACCTGTTGCCGGAATTGCAGGGCCGCCTGCCGATCCGCGTCGAGCTGGAAGCGCTGACGCGCGACGACATGCGCCGCATCCTGACCGAGCCGGAAGCATCGCTGATCAAGCAATATGTCGCGCTGATGCAGACCGAAGGCGTGACGCTCGACATCACCGACAGCGCCATCGACGCGCTGGCCGACGTCGCGGTCGCCGTCAATTCGACGGTGGAGAACATCGGCGCGCGGCGGCTGCAAACGGTAATGGAGCGCGTGCTCGACGAGATTTCATTCGCCGCGCCGGACCGTCATGGCGAGACCATCAAGGTCGATGCCGACTATGTGCAGAAGCACGTCGGCGACCTCGCCAAGAACGCCGATTTGAGCCGGTTTATTTTGTAGCGTCAGGCAACCGCTGGCCCGGACTGAGCCACCGGCCGCGCGAATGCGCCCCCGATGAACGCTATGGCTTAAAATCGCGCCCGCCGCACCCGCACATACAAGGCGCCCTCGCCGCCATGGCCGATATGGGCTTCCTCGAAGCCGACCACCAGCGAGCGGAATTCCGGCAGGCCGAGCCATTGCGGCACCTGACGGCGCAACACGCCGCGCTCGGACTCAGCGCCCATCTTGCCCTTGCCGGTGATGATGAGCACGAAGGTCAGCCCGTCATGATGGGCGCGCTGCAGGAAACCGAACAGCGCGCGATGCGCCCTCGTCTGCGTCATGCCGTGCAGGTCGAGCCTTGCATCGATCTCCTTGCGGCCGCGCGACAGATGCGACCGCTCGCGGCGGCCGATCGGCGCCAGCGGCGGCGGCTCCGGTTTCGAGGGCGGAACGATTCGCGCCGGCGCGACGTGCTTTGGTGAGATCGCCGGTCTCACGGTTACTTTGGTTTCCGCTTCCGGCGGCGCGGCCGATGGCTTGGTAACGCGGTGTCGTTTCCGCAGTGGCTTGACCTGCTTGGCGACGCTTTCCCACAGCACCCGGTCCTCTTCGCTGAGGCCACGCTTGCGTCGCGGCGGCACCGGCAATTCGGGAATCGAGCTCGACGTCCGGCGTTTCATCTGAAGTAGCGATAGCGGCGGAGATGACGCTGATGGGGCTTTGCGGAAACCGGCTTGATGATGGGCCGCGGTTCGGGCAGCGGCACCGGCTTCGCGACGGCGGCGGCCTGGATGGCTGAGTTGCCGGTGGTCGCGGTAACCTCCGGCAGCTTCGCAGCGTTCTTCTGATCTTTCAGCGGATCGGTCTGCGGGAACAGTTTTGCGATCGTCTCCGACGGCCGCTCATCAGGCACCGGTAGCTTGCGGCCGCGCGCCACCGGATCGAGGCTCTTCGGCACCAGGATGACGAAGCGCGCACCATGGCGGAGGCGGCCGGCAACCTTGCCGGCTTCGAGACCGGCGCCGAAATAGAGATCGGCGCGCGCGGGCCCGACGATGGCGGAGCCGGTGTCCTGCGCAATCATCAGGCGGCGGAACGGCGTCTTTGATAGCCCCGATTCGATCGGCAGCTCGCCCTCGATGAAGAACGGCGTGCCGTAAACATGCAGCGATTTGTCGACCGCGATCGAGCGGCCCGGCGTCAGCGGCACGCCCTGGGCGCCGACCGCCTCGTCCTTGTCGGAAAGCTGCACCTCGCGGAAGAAAACGTACGACTTGTTCTGCCGCCGCAGTTCGTCGGCCTCATTGGGATTATCTTCCATCCACTCCCGAATCTTCTGCATCGACATCTGATCCTTGGGGATGATGTTGCGCTCGATCAGGATGCGGCCGACGGGCGTATAGGGATAGCCATTATGCGCGTCGTAATTGATGCGAACGGTCGAGCCATCGTCGAGGCTGACCCGCGCCGAACCCTGGATCTGCGTGAACAACAGGTCGGTCTGGTTCGTCAGGTAGCAGATTTCAAGGCCGCGGCCGGCGATGGCGCCATCCTCGATCTCGGCGCGATCGTAATACGGCACCAGCTTGCGGCGGCCGATCTTGCGGAACACCTGGCCCTTGTTGGGCAAGCCGGCCGAACTCTGCGTGGTGCCGCGGACGAACAGATTAGACGGCCGGCGATAGACCGGCACCTTGTAGACCTCGTTCTCCGTCCGCGAACCATCGACGATCGGCTCGTAATAGCCGGTGACAAAACCCTCGCCTTCGCCAAGCCGCGAAATGCGCAAGGGAAGAAAGTGCTCCTCGAAGAAAGCCCTGGCCTTCGCGCCATCGGTCAGTTCGAGGCCCCTGGCGATACGGCAGGGATCGCGCAGCGACGTGCCGAGCGCCTTTGAATCGGCACGCGGCTTGACCTGCGCCGAGATCGGCTTGCAGCTCACGCGAAACGCGTTGTACGCGGCGAGATGATCGTCCTCGCGCCAGCCTGCAATATCGGACCAGTCAACCGGCGCATATTGACCGCCGTTAATCTGAAACGGCAGTTCAAGCTCGGGATATGGCAGGTGACGGGCGGCCGGCGGATGCGAAGGCTTTTGCGAACGCGCATAACGCGCCGCAAAGGCATCCAACGGAGCTAGCAAACACGCCAAAGCGAACACGCCAAAAAGCGCGAGCCTCGCAGCGAGGCGTCGCGTCTCAGCCCGCGCTTCCAGTGCCAACCAGCTTCCAGTTCGGATCGCGAGAACTCGTGTCGCGGGCGAATGTCCAGACATCGGTGATATCGGCGACCTTATCGGGGTTGCCATCGACAATGGCGCCGGTCTTGTCGCGGGTGACCGAGATCATCTGCGACACGAAACGAACCGTCAGCTGCGCCGCGCGATCGCGGGCTTCCGCACTCACCAGCTCGGCTTTGTCGATCGAAACAAACCGCGTTTCGGTTTTCTGCTCGTGCTTCTCGCGATCCTTGATCACGGTATCGAAACTGTCATAGACCTCGCTGGACAGGAGATCCTTCAGCGCGCGGCGGTCGCCATTGGCGAAGGCCAGCACGATCATCTCGTAGGCGCTGCGGGCGCCGGAGACGAAGTGACGCGGGTCGAACGAGGAGTCCTGGGCGGCAATGGCGTCGAGGCCACCGGCGAGCGGCGTGCCCGGCTCGGCAACGCCCTTCCAGCGGTCGGACGGCGCGACATCGGCGCTCGGCGCCAGGGGCGCCTGATCGATCACCGCACCCGGTATCGGAACGACGTTGTTGTCCTGCGTTCGCTGCACGACGTTGGGCGCGGCGCGATCGTAGGGCGGCCGTTCGCTTCCGGTGCGCTGTCCGAGGACGCTGCGCAGGCGCAGGAAGATAAAGACCGCCAGCGCCAGGAAGATGATGGTGTAAATATCCACGTCGTATTCGCTTTCTGGTTCTAACGCCGGCAACGGGCCCGGCGGTCGAGCGTTCCCTGGTTCTCTTACGAGTTTTCCCTGAGAACGGCAGAGATTACATCATCGATTGAGACTGCAGCATGTAGGCATGAAACTACGCCCGGCCAATGGCGCGTTTTGGCGCGGGTGAATTGTAGCGCGTTTTGGCGGCGAGGGGAAACCCGATCGTTGTCCGGAAATCACGCGTATTCAATTATTTAGGGCAGATATTGGGCGGTTGGCCACGACCGATTAGCCATATCCGCCACAATTCGCCGGTCTCACGGGTCCGCCACCAGCCCGTGATCCTTGTGGAACGAGGCGGGGCTATGATAGCCACTCGCCCGGAAAAGGCATTCCCACCCTATCGAGCGAAATTCAGACGAGAACCGGTCCCCGCTCGGCAGCGCTTCAGGAGAAGTTTCATGACCAACGGTAATGGCGCGCCCCAAGAGCAGGCCCCTCCCCAGCTCAACGTGCTGGCGCAGTATACAAAGGACCTGTCGTTCGAGAATCCGAACGCCCCCTCCTCCCTGGCGCCGCAGCAGCAGCAGCCGGCCATCAACATCCAGATCAATGTTTCCGCGAATAACCTCGCGGAAAACGAGTTCGAAGTGACGCTTTCGATCGAGGGCAAGGCTGAAAATGCCGGCAAGGTGATGTTCAGTTTCGAACTCGCCTATGCAGGCGTGTTCCGCATCGTCAATGTCCCGCAGGAAAACCTGCACCCGCTGGTCATGATCGAGTGTCCGCGGCTGTTGTTCCCGTTCGCGCGCGAAATCATCGCGACAGCGGTGCGTGACGGCGGTTTCCCGCCCCTGATGCTCGATCCCGTCGATTTCGTCGGCCTGTACCGCCAGAACATGGAACGGCAGGCTGCGGCACAGGCCGTTTCCGGCGCGAAGCCGAGCTGAAGCGAGCGAGCAGCAGCGCAGACCCAAAATATCGAAAACAACCCCATGCAAAGTAGAATGGGGCCCGGCTCGCGGCACTCAGGCCGCTAGCGTCGGGGGCGCGTCCGGTCTTATCCGGCGGCCGGCAGAAAATCGTTCCAGATCGGCTTGTCGCCCAACGTGGCGATGAAGGCGCGATGCGCCTCGCGATCCGCGTCGCTGATTCGCGGCGCCAGTGGCACCTCGCGCTGCCGGCGCGGCGTTTCGCCAGGTCCGCTGGCAATCGTGATGTGGGATTCCGACGCCAGGATCAGTTGCGACTGCCGCGCCCCGATCAGGTCGATATAGACTTCGGCCAACAGCTCGGCGTCCAGCAACGCGCCGTGCTTGGTGCGGCGGGAATTGTCGATCGCATAGCGCGAGCAGAGATCGTCCAGCCGGTTCGACACGCCGGGATGCTTGCGCCGCGCCAGCAACAATGTATCGACCAGCCGTTCGCGCGAAACCGGTTGCCGCTTGATGCGGTCAAGCTCGGCATTGATGAAGCCGACGTCGAACGAGGCGTTGTGGATCACCAGCGGCGCGTCGCCGATGAATTCCAGGAACTCCTCGACCACCTCGGTGAACAGCGGCTTGCTGGCGAGGAACTCGGTGGACAGCCCGTGCACGTTAAAGGCTTCCGCCGGCATGTCGCGTTCGGGATTGATGTAGCGATGGAACGTCTGTCCGGTCGGCATGCGGTTGAAGATCTCGATGCAGCCGATCTCGACCAGCCGGTCGCCGCGCAGCGGATCGAGGCCAGTGGTTTCGGTATCGAGAACGATTTCACGCATGGATTTTAGCAACCGGAGCTTAGGGCGAATCAGGCTCGCCGCTGCGGCATCTTAACGACCTCGGCGAGAATGTCGCGGATTGCTGCGCGCACCGGATCCAATCCATGCGACGTATCCACCACGAAATCCGCACGCTTGCGCTTTTCCGCATCGGGCAATTGCCGCGCGAGGATGGCGTCGAGCGCCTCGTTCGTCATGGTGCCGCGCGCCAGGATCCGCTCGCGCTGGCTCGCCGCATCGGTTGAGACCACGACGACGGCATCGACGCGTTTCTCGCCGCCGGTTTCGAACAGCAGCGGGATATCCATCACCACGACCGGTGCGCCGGATGCCTCGGCATCATCGAGGAATTTCTTGCGGGAGGCGCCGAGCATCGGATGGACGATCTGCTCGAGCTGCTTGATGGCGGCTTGATCATGCACCACCCTGGCGGAGAGCTTTGCGCGATCGACCTTGCCGCCGACCGTCGTGCCGGGAAATGCCGCCTCGACCGCGGGCGCCGCCTCCCCCTCATAGATTTTGTGGACCGCTGCATCGGCGTCGTAAACCGGCACGCCAGCTTCAGTGAACAGTTTTGCGGTGGTGGATTTGCCCATCCCGATCGAGCCGGTCAGTCCGAGAATCCGCATCAGATCGCCGTTTCCATTCTAGACATTGAGCAGGCCCTCGCTGCGCAGGAACGCCAGCAACGGCAGCAGCGGCAGACCGAGGATCGTAAAATGGTCGCCCTCGATGCGTTCGAACAAATGCACGCCCAGCCCTTCGAGCTGATAGGCGCCGACGCTGGTCGTGACCGCCTGCCCGGCCTGATCCAGATAGGCGCCGATCTCGCTCTCGCCCAGGCGCCGCATCGTCATTCGGGCGACGCTGACATCGGAAAACACTATCTTGCCGTCACAGGCAACCGCAACGGCGGAGTGCAGTTCGTGGATATGACCGGCAAGCAGGCGCAATTGATCTGCAGCCTGCGCACGGCCGGCGGGCTTGCTGAACAGACGGTTTCCCAACGCCAGCGTCTGATCGGCGCCAACGACATGACGACCGGGATTTTTCGACGATACGAAACAGGCCTTCTCGCGCGCCAATAGCCCAGCGATTTCGCCGGGCGCAGTGAGGCCGGAATTGTTCTGCACGGATCGTTCGTCGATATCGGCAGGAACGGCCTCGAAGGAAATGCCGGCATTGGCAAGCAACATCTGCCGCGCGCGGCTCTGCGAGGCGAGTATCAGCGGATGTTGTCCACGCCAGATGGTCATCGTATCCGCTTCATTCGGGAAGCCGCTGCCGCTGCCGGTCGGTGAACAGCTTCAGCACCGCGGCGGCGGTTTCCTCGATCGAGCGGCGCGTCACGTCGAGCTGCGCCCAACTGAATTTGGCACTCAGTTTCCGCGCGTAGGCGACTTCATCGGCCACCGCCTGACGATCGATGTAATCATCGTTGGGCGTATCGGAGCCCATGCTCAACAACCGGTTTTGCCGGACCTGGATCAACCGCTCCGGCGTGGCATGAAGGCTGACGACCAATGGCTTTTTCAATGTCTCAAGCTGGTGCGGCAGCGGAATGCCCGGCACCAGCGGCACATTTGCAGTGCGGACGCCGCGGTTGGCGAGATAGATCGAGGTCGGCGTCTTCGAGGTGCGGGACACGCCGACCAGAACCACGTCAGCATCCTCCAGGCCTTCGACATGCTGCCCGTCATCATGAATCATCGTGTAGTTCAAGGCGTCGATGCGCTTGAAATATTCCGCGTTCAGAACGTGCTGGGCCCCTACCCTTCCCGTCGTTGCTGCGCCGAGATACGCCTCGAACAACTGCATCACCGGTCCGATGATCGACAGACTCGGGATGTTGATGTCCCTGCATTTGGTCTCCAGCCGGCCGACCAGATCCTTTTCCAGCAGCGTGAACAGCACGATGCCCGGCGCCTCCTCGATCTCGTCGAGCACGCGATCGAGCTGCTTCTGGCTGCGCACCAGCGGATAGACATGTTCGACCGCGGTTACGTTGGCGTATTGCGCAGCGACCGCGCGCGCCACCGTGATCAGCGTCTCGCCGGTCGAATCGGAGACCAGATGAAGATGAAAATAATTGCCGGTCGTGGGCACCAGAACCCCTGTGTATCCTGTGAATCCCTGTGGAGCTTAACCAAGATATTTGGCCCTGGGTCGTCACGTCAGGGATAACCCGGACATTTCTTCACAGGGCCTCGTGTGAGGACAAGTCCGCCAGCTCATCGCCATGATAGTGGGAAGGTGTGGATTTGTCTCTTCATAAGCTGACCACGAAACGGCCCAAGCGATTGATGCACGTGACGTTATCGGGATGATGCAATGTCAGGCCGAAATTGGGGACGACTGTGAACAAGCCTCGCAAAGAAACGGGATCGTTTTGTGTGAGTCATAATCACGGTCACTTAGACTCAAACCTAAGATTCTAAAATTATTAGTTTAGAGAAGCGGTGCTTTGCGGATATGTCTCGTGTCCCAACGTTGGCAGCGCTTCTTCGCAACGTCGGGATGATCGGAACGTTCCAGTACGAACAAGGTCGGCGATTGCAATGTACGAGTGGATTACGATCACGGCGTATCCGTGGATCAAGGCGCTGCATGTGATCGCCGTCATCTCGTGGATGGCCGGCATGCTCTATCTGCCGCGGCTGTTCGTCTATCATTGCGAGGCCGAGGTCGGATCGAAGCAGTCCGAGACCTTCAAGGTGATGGAATGGCGATTGCTGAAGGCGATCATTAACCCTGCGATGATCACTACCTGGCTGGCCGGGCTGTATCTGGCCTGGAGCGGGCATTGGTACGCGTCGGGCTGGTTTCACGCCAAGCTGACGCTGGTGCTCATCCTGTCGGGCGTCCACGGCTTTTTTTCGCGGCTGGTGAAGGATTTCGCCACCGACCGGAATACCAGAAGCCAGAAATTCTATCGTCTTATCAATGAGGTACCGACTGTCCTAATGATCTTCATCGTCATTCTGGTGATCGTGAAGCCGTTCTAGCCTGCTCTTTCCTTGATCGGGTGCTTTCTCTCCTGCTTGCGAAGCGGCGGCCGATTTTCTATATTATCCAAATCCCACCCCCACGCAGGCGGATGTGGCTGCGTTCCGGTTTCTTCATTGGACCGGCCGCCGCATCAGGTTTGAAGCCTCACCGGCGCTTTCCTTGCTTAGACCTGCGGACCATCCATTTTTTCGTGTCCGCTTTTTTCTAAAGCCACCTCGCACCCCTCCCTAAAGACACTCCACAGGACCACCCCAAATGCGGGAAATGAAACTCCAAGACCTCAAATCAAAAACGCCGGCCGAGCTTGTTTCGTTCGCCGAAGAGAGCGGGGTCGAAAATGCCAGCACCATGCGCAAGCAGGAGCTGATGTTCGCCATTCTCAAGCAACTCGCGATCCAGGAAACCGATATTATCGGTGAAGGCGTCGTCGAGGTTCTCTCCGACGGCTTCGGCTTTCTACGCTCGCCCGATGCGAACTACCTGCCCGGCCCCGACGACATTTACGTCTCGCCCTCGCAGATTCGCCGCTTCGGCCTGCGCACCGGCGACACCATCGAGGGCCACATCCGCAGCCCGAAAGAAGGCGAACGCTATTTCGCGCTGCTGAAAGTCAACACACTCAATTTCGAAGACCCGGAAAAATCCAAGCACAAGGTCAATTTCGACAATTTGACTCCGCTGTTTCCGGACCAGCGCTTCCGGCTCGAGCTCGAAGACCCGACGCGCAAAGACCTTTCTGCAAGGGTTATCGACATCGTTGCGCCGATCGGCAAAGGCCAGCGCGCCTTGATCGTGGCGCCGCCGCGCACCGGCAAGACGGTGCTGATGCAGAACATCGCGCACTCCATCACAGCCAATCATCCTGAGTGCTATCTGATCGTGCTTCTGATCGACGAACGTCCGGAAGAAGTCACGGACATGCAGCGCTCGGTGAAGGGCGAGGTGGTGTCGTCCACCTTCGACGAACCAGCCGTGCGTCACGTCCAGGTCGCCGAGATGGTGATCGAGAAAGCCAAGCGCCTGGTCGAACACGGCCGCGACGTCGTGATCCTTCTCGACTCGATTACGCGCCTGGGCCGCGCCTACAACACGGTGGTGCCGTCATCCGGCAAGGTGCTGACCGGCGGTGTCGATGCTAACGCGCTGCAGCGGCCGAAGCGATTCTTCGGCGCCGCGCGAAACATCGAGGAGGGCGGTTCGCTCACGATCATCGCGACCGCGCTGGTCGATACCGGCAGCCGAATGGACGAAGTCATCTTCGAAGAATTCAAGGGCACCGGTAACTCGGAATTGATCCTCGACCGCAAGGTCTCGGACAAGCGGACCTTCCCGGCGATCGACATCTCGCGCTCCGGCACGCGCAAGGAAGAGCTGATCACCGATCCGCAACTCCTGAAAAAGATGTACGTACTGCGCCGGATCCTCAATCCGATGGGCACGATGGACGCGATCGACTTCCTGCTCGACAAGCTCCGCAACACCAAGAACAACTCGGAGTTCTTCGACTCCATGAATACCTGAGCCACCAGATTGGGCTTGGGGGAGGGCGCCTCGCGGAAGCGGGGCGCCTTTTTCATGTTGCGGTCGGCGCTGCGGTGCGAGCGCAGCATCGGAAAATCGGCCTTGGTAAATGGTTAACCATTTAAGCTTTTGAATTTCATAATATTTATCTGTACCTGGATATCGGGGAAGGGCGCTTCTGCTGATATCTGCAGCATGAATGCTGCAGCCATGCTCTCGTAGAGCGGCGGTGTTGGCCCCGCGTGCTCAGCGCCGAATCGAATGGCGTTGCCTTTTCAGAACCTCCCGCACAAATAGGCCATGTATCCGCGGGATCAGACTATTTTTGCATTGTCGTCGGGCCGCCTGCCGAGCGCGATTGCCCTGGTGCGCGTCTCGGGTCCGCAAGCCCAAAAGGTTGTGACGGCGCTTGCCGGTAAATTGCCGTCACCGCGATCGGTCACCCGCGCGCTGCTTAGGGATGTCGGCCAGCGGCCGATCGACGATGCCGTGGTGCTGTGGTTTCCGGGTCCGGCCAGCGCGACCGGAGAAGACGTCGCTGAATTTCACGTCCATGGCGGCCGCGCGGTGCTGGCCGCGCTGTTCGCGGCGCTGTCCGGATTCAAAGATGTTCGCCCAGCCGAGCCCGGCGAATTTACCCGGCGCGCGTTCGAGAACGGCAAGCTCGATCTGACCGAGGCTGAAGGTCTCGACGATCTCATCCATGCCGACACCGATCGGCAGCGGCGCCAGGCACTGCGCCAGTTGAAGGGACTGCTTGGCGACAGGGCGCGCGATTGGCGTACGCGGATCATCGAAGCGTCGGCCTTGATCGAGGCCGCGATTGATTTTTCGGACGAGGGCGACGTGCCGGCGGAATTGATCGCGCCGGCGCTGGCCAAGGTCAAAGCGCTGCTGACGGAGATCGAGGAAGTCCTGGCGGGGCAGGGGCGGAGCGAGCGGCTTCGGGACGGCCTCGTCGTCGCGATTGCCGGGCCGCCGAATGTCGGCAAGTCGACGCTGATGAATCAGCTCGCGCGTCGCGAGGTCGCGATCGTATCGCCGCACGCCGGCACCACGCGCGACGTCATTGAGGTGCAACTCGATCTCGACGGTTATCCGGTGACGGTGATCGACACCGCGGGCATTCGGGAGACAGATGACCCGGTGGAGCAGGAGGGTGTTCGCCGCGCCCGAGCCCGGGCGGCGGATGCGGACCTCGTGCTATGGCTTTCCGACTCTCCGCGGGCGACGATCGATCACGATGAGGCCGTGCCAATTTGGAGGGTGCGAAACAAGATCGATCTAGAGAACGCGGGTCGGCCATTGGCCGAGGCCGAGGCGCCGAGCCAGGGAAGCTTCCAGATTTCGGCAAGCCGCGGCGATGGCGTGCCGGAGCTGATCGCGGCATTGGTCGGTTTCGCGCAGAGCTACTTTGGCGGCAGCGAGGGTGGACTGATCGGCCGGACGCGCCAGCGGAAGTTGCTGGAGGACACGACGGCTTCATTGCGCCGTTGCGTCGAGGTGGTCGGGCAGGGTGAGGAGCTGGCGGCGGAAGAACTACGTACGGCGGCCCATTCTCTGGGAAGGCTGCTGGGGCGGGTGGATGTCGAGGACATCCTGGACGTCATCTTCCGCGAGTTCTGCATAGGTAAGTGATCTTTCCCTATCGGCCCCGGGGTTGTTTCACGTGAAACAGTTTCTCGGTTCCTTCCGGCCCCGAATATTTCACGTGAAACAAGCGCGCCTGCCATTCGCCAATTGTTGCTTCCGCGTTTTCCAACTCCGGGATAGAAGTCGCGGCATGATCTCCCAAGTGGACTCCTTCGACGTCATCATCATCGGTGGCGGCCATGCCGGCTGCGAGGCTGCGAGCGCGGCTGCGCGGATGGGTGCGAAGACTGCCTTGGTGACTCATCGTTTCGCGACCATCGGGGCGATGTCCTGCAATCCCGCCATCGGCGGTCTCGGCAAGGGTCATCTGGTCCGCGAGGTCGATGCCTTGGACGGTTTGATGGGCCGGGTCGCCGACGCCGGCGGGATCCAGTTTCGGATGTTGAACCGTCGCAAGGGTCCAGCGGTCCACGGGCCGCGGGCTCAGGCAGACCGCAAGCTCTATGCCGCGGCCATGCAGGCCGCGATCCGGGAGACTGCCAATCTCAGCGTGATCGAAGGTGAGGCGGATGAGCTGATCGTCTCGAACGGCCGGGTCACCGGAATTCGTTTGGGTGAGGGGCGGGAGCTTGCGGCCGGTGCCGTAGTCATCACGACCGGCACCTTCCTGCGCGGCCTGATCCATCTCGGTGAAAAGAACTGGCCCGCTGGCCGTGTCGGAGAGGCGCCGGCCATGGGGCTTTCGGCTTCCTTCGAGAGGGCTGGCTTTGCGCTCGGGCGATTGAAGACCGGCACGCCGCCGCGGCTCGATGGCACGACCATCGACTGGTCTGCCGTTGAAATGCAGCCCGGCGACGATCCGCCGGAGCCGTTCTCGGTCATGACCGATCGGATCACGACGCCGCAGATCCAGTGCGGGATCACCCGGACAACCGCAGCCACCCACGACGTCATCCGGGCCAATGTACATCGCTCGCCGATGTATTCCGGCCAGATCAAGAGCAGCGGTCCGCGCTATTGCCCCTCGATCGAGGACAAGATCGTCCGGTTCGGCGATCGCGACGGCCACCAGATCTTCCTGGAGCCGGAGGGGCTCGACGACTCCACGGTTTATCCCAACGGCATTTCGACCTCGTTGCCGGAAGAAGTTCAGCTCGCGATCCTCGCGACCATTCCCGGACTCGAGCGGGTAAAGATGGTCCGGCCGGGCTATGCCATCGAATACGACCATGTCGATCCCCGCGAACTCGAGCCGACGCTGCAGACCAGGCGCCTGCCCGGTCTCTTTCTGGCGGGACAGATCAACGGCACGACCGGATATGAGGAGGCGGCGGCTCAGGGCATCGTCGCGGGCTTGAACGCTGCTTTGGCCGCCGGCGGGGCTGACCCAACCGTGTTCGATCGGGCGGATGGCTATCTCGGGGTGATGATCGACGATCTCGTGACCCGCGGCATCACCGAGCCGTATCGGATGTTCACCTCGCGGGCCGAGTACCGGTTGACGCTGCGGGCGGACAACGCCGACCAGCGGCTGACGGACAAGGGAATAGCGTTGGGCTGCGTAGGGCAGGCGCGCTCGGAGCGCCATCGGGGCAAGATGGCTGCGCTGGCTGCGGCCAAGGCGCTGGCCAAGTCTCTGGCGATAACTCCCAACGAAGCTGCGAGGCATGGCCTGGCTCTCAACCGGGATGGCCATCGTCGTTCGGCGTTTGAGTTGCTGGCCTATCCCGAGATCGAATGGGATGCGTTGCGCGGCATCTGGCCGGAGTTGTCGGCGGTCGATCCATCCATCGCCGTGCATCTTGAGATCGATGCCAAGTACGATGTCTATCTCAAGCGCCAGACCGCCGATGTCGATGCTTTCCGGCGGGACGAGGGTCTGGTCCTGACCGATATCGATTATGCCGATGTGCCGGGACTTTCGAACGAGGCGCGCTCCAGGCTTGAAGCGGCGCGGCCGCGAACAGTGGGGCAGGCGGGCCGGCTCGATGGCTTGACGCCGGCGGCGCTGGGAATTCTCGCGGCCTATCTGCGTCGCGAGGCGCGGCGGAAGAACTCGCGGGCGACAGCGTAAAGAATCTGTTTCACGTGAAACAGGCAAGGGCGATTGGCGTCGTGTTCGAGCGCGGGCGACCCGCTCGTCCAATGGCCGACCATCAGCGGGCAACCTTCAGGCATGAGCAAAATCCAGTCGGCAAATCTGCCCTCCGCCAAGGACAAGGCCGAGGCACTTGCGCTAACGCCCACTCGACCCGAAACAGTGGCGCGGCTCGATCGCTATGTCGCGCTGCTTTTGGAGTGGCAGGCCAAAACGAATCTCGTCGCCCCCTCCACGCTTCCCAATCTCTGGACGCGACACGTCTCCGACTCGTTGCAACTTCTGAGTCTGGCGCCGTCGGCGAAGATCTGGGTCGACTTCGGCAGCGGTGGTGGTTTCCCAGGTGTGGTTCTCGCCTGCGCCTTGGCGGAAACGCCGGACGCGAATGTCCATCTAGTCGAACGAAACGCCAAGAAGGCGGCGTTCCTGCGTGAGGCGGTCCGCATAACTTGTGCGGCTGGGACCGTGCATTTGGCGGGAATCGGGGATACTGTGGATAGAATCGGCAGCCGTGTCGATTGCGTCACTGCGCGGGCGTTGGCTCCATTACATCAGCTTGTCGGCTTCGCGGAGCCGTTTGTGAGCAGGGGCGCGAAAGCGCTATTTCTCAAGGGCCAAGATGTAGAGGCTGAATTGACCGAAGCCACTAAATATTGGAATATTCAACCGCGACTCCATTCCAGCCGCACGGGCGGGCACGGCTGGATCGTCGAACTCGATCGGATCGAGCGGCGCAACCCCTCCGCGATCACACATGGCGATCCGGCATGAGCGAATTAGATCAGTTATATCAAGAGGATAGGGAACCCACTCCACCGCCCCATCCACGCATCCTGTCGCTTGCCAACCAAAAGGGCGGCGTCGGCAAGACCACCACAGCGATCAATCTTGGCACGGCACTCGCGGCGATCGGCGAGCGCGTCCTGATCGTCGACCTCGATCCGCAGGGCAATGCCTCGACCGGACTCGGCATCGACCGCCGCAACCGCAACTGCTCGACCTATGACGTGCTGATCGGCGAAGCGCCGCTGCGCGAGGCAGTGGTTGCCACCGCGGTGCCCCGGCTGCACATCGCTTCCTCGACCATGGATCTGTCGGGCCTCGAGCTCGAACTCGGCACGACGCCCGGCCGCGCGTTTCGCCTGCGCGATGCGATCGCGGCGCTGAACAAGAACGCGGCGCCGGACACCGAGTACACCTACGTGCTGATCGATTGCCCGCCGTCGCTCAACCTTCTCACCGTCAACGCGATGGCGGCGTCGGATGCGATCCTGGTGCCGCTGCAATGCGAGTTCTTTGCGCTCGAAGGTCTGTCGCAATTGCTGCAGACGGTGGAGCAGGTGCGCTCGACACTCAATCCGAACCTGTCGATCCACGGCATCGTGCTGACCATGTTCGACTCGCGCAACAATCTGTCGAACCAGGTTGTCGCCGACGTCAGGCAATTCATGGGCACCAAGGTCTACGACACCATGATCCCGCGCAACGTGCGCATCTCCGAGGCGCCGTCCTACGGCAAGCCGGTGCTGGTCTACGATCTCAAATGCGTCGGCAGCGAAGCGTATCTGAAGCTGGCGACCGAAGTGATCCAGCGCGAGCGCGAGCTGAGGACGCATTAGTCGGGCGTAGGGTGGGCAAAGGCGTCTTCGCCGTGCCCACCATTATCTGTCGCGGAAATCGGTGGGCACGCTTCGCTTTGCCCACCCTACGAGCTGTTCCGGAGTAGTTGAGTGAAGTCTAAGGAGTTGGCGATGGCCGACAAAACGGGTTCGCGACTGGGCCGTGGCCTCGCAAGTCTGATCGGGGATGTCGGCGGCGAGACCGCGCATGTCGAACGGCCGCGCAACCAGCGCAAGGTGCCGATCGAGTTCCTGAAACCGAATCCGCGCAACCCGCGCCGGACCTTTTCCGATGCCGAGCTCGGTGAGCTCGCGGCCTCTGTCAAACAGCATGGCGTGATCCAGCCGATCGTGGTGCGGCCGGTAAAGGGCTCGCAGGATCGCTTCGAGATCATCGCCGGCGAGCGCCGCTGGCGCGCCGCACAGCTCGCCGGTCTGCACGAGGTGCCGATCGTTCCCATCGAAGTCAGCGACAGCGACGCGCTCGAGATCATGATCATCGAGAACGTGCAGCGCGAAGACCTCAACGCGATGGAAGAGGCGCAGGGCTATCACGCACTGGCCGAAGAATTCAAACGCAGCCAGGAAGACATCGCCAGGGAAGTCGGCAAGAGCCGCAGCCATGTCGCCAACATGATGCGGTTGACGAAGCTACCGGCGGAAGTGCAGGCCTTTATCTCCAACGGCCAGTTGTCGGCGGGCCACGCTCGCGCATTGATCGGCGTGCCCGATCCGCTGGCCGCAGCGAAACGCATTGTCGAGGAGGGGCTGAACGTCCGCCAGACCGAAGCGCTGGCGCATGAAGAGGGCGTCCCGGAGCGCAAGCCGCAAAAGGCGAGGGGATGGCGGCGGGAAGGTCAAGGCTCCCGATACGATTGCGCTGGAAAAGCGCGTCAGCGATGCACTCGGTCTTGCCGTGACCGTCAGTCACCGCGACCCCGGCGGCTCGGTCCAGATCAGCTACCGCAACCTTGAGCAGCTCGACGAAGTGATGCGGCGGCTGGAAGGGAAGTGAACTTGCTCGACCTCGCCCCGCTTGCGGGGAGAGGTCGGATTGCGAAGCAATCCGGGCGAGGGAGCAGGCGCGTCAGCGAAACTCGGCGACGACCTCTATCCCGCCGACGATAGCTTCGTTGAAGGCCGTCATTTCCTCGGCGGGAATCCAGTACTCCAGGTGAGCCGAGCCACCAGCTTTCTGAACCTCGTATCTATCCAGAAAATCCCGCCTGACCTCAAAGCGAGTGACATAGCCGGAGCCGCTGGCCGGTACGTTCCAGTCGCGGGCAATCTTCACGGCGTATTCTTCCGACAGCACAGGATAAAAGATCGGCTGGTCCGGAAGCCGGGGCGGAAACGCGCGCATGCCGCTCTTCCGGATCAAGTCCAGCTCGATCGGTCCCACCGGACGCCAGAGGGTTACGACATCTGCCGCCCCGTCCGGCATCTCACCCTCGCCGTTTCGCGTTTGCCGCGATCGAAAGCAGCGTGCGCAATCCGATCGCCGACGCCAACGTCGCCTGCTTGCGCATGTCGAGCGCGGCCGTTCCGAGCTGATCGATGACGGTGACCAGCCGTGTCGCGTTGAAATTGCGCAGCGCGATTTCGACGGCGCCCTTGCGCGAGAAATGCAGGCGTGGATAGCCGCTCTCGAGCAGGGTCGAGACCGGCGTGCCTTCGGCCACCGCAAGCGCCGATTTGTGCAGCCATGCCGCCTGGCGCAGCGCGGCGGAGATGATCACACCGGGATAGGTGCCGGCGACCATCGCTTTGGCAAACTCGCTTTCGACCAGGTCCGGCTTGCCCGCAAAGGCGCCATCCACGATCGGGTCGAGCTTCAGCTCGGACGCGTCGGACACGACGGTCATGACATCGTCGAGCGCGATCTCGCCCTTGCCGTGGGAATAGAGCGCAAGCTTGCGCAGCTCGTTGCGCGAGGCCTGGCGGTCGCCGCCGAGCAGTGACATCAGCACGGCGCGCGCATCCGCGGCGATCCGTAAATTGGAAGACCGCAATTCCTCGTCGATCAATCTGGCAAGGTCGCGCTCGGTGTCGGGATAGCAGGCGATGGCGACGGCGGTCTTGGCGCGCTCGCAGGCCTTGCGCAGCGGCGACTCCGGCCGCAGCTCGCCGGCCTCGATCACGATGCGGCAATCCTTTATCGGAGAATCGGCCAGCGTATCGACGCCACTGGCAAAGCTGCGGGAACCGGCGCGCACGCGAATTGCACGGCGGCCGCCGAACATCGGTATCGTCATGGCCTCGTCGACCAGTCGCGACGGTTCGGCCGACAGCTCGTCGCCATCGAGCCGCACCAGCGAAAAGGGATCGTTGGGATCGTCGACGGCCGAGGCTATCAGCGCGTCGGCGCGCTCCCGGACGAGACCGGCATCCGGGCCGTAGAGCAGGATGATGGGGCGGCCGGCATCGGGCCGGGCGAGAAAAGCGTCGATGTCTTTTCCGCGGAGCGCGACCAACGGGATCAGGTGCCGGCGTAGAAGAACGACGCCAGCCGGGTCTGGATGTTTTCCGCGATTTCGTTGGCGGCGCGATCCTCGGCATCGCGGAAGGCGCGGGCGCGGGCGAAGCGCTGCAGCTGACCGGGGATGTCGTAGGACACGCGGGAGAACGTCGTACCCGTCATGACCGACTTGTTGGTGGCGAGGTCGATCAGATTGTACTGCGCGTCGATACCGTAATTCTCGCTCGATGGCAGCGCGGTGGCGGGATCAAGCATCAGCGAGGAGCGCGTGGAGGTAAACCGCAGCACCAGCCGGTGGGTTGGCGGCATACCGGTCGCGTTGCCGTAGAGCTTGAACGCCAGCGCGTTGCGGATCTCCACCTGGATACGGGCTTCGCGGGAGGCATTGGGCTTATCGACCGGCGGGACTTCCACGCCCATCAGCTTTTCGCGCAGGCCGGGCTTGCCGTCGTTACGTTCGGCATACATCGGCTGGAAACAGCCGGCCGTGAGCGCCGCCAGAGCGGCGACGGCGATGAGCCGAACGGCGATCCGGGTTCTAACCAACGACATTCACGATCCTCATGGGAACAACGATTACCTTGCGCACGGCCTTGCCGCCGAGAGCGAGTTTTACCGCATCGAGCGCCAAAACGGCAGCCTCAATTTCCCGATTTTGGGCGACCCGTGGCACGGTAACATCACCCCGTTTCTTGCCGTTGACCTGGACTACCAGCGTCACGGTGTCTTCAACCAGCAGATCGCGTTCGATTTGGGGCCAGTTGGCCTCCGAAATCAGCCCGGACTGCCCCAGAACCTGCCAGCACTCCTCGGCCAGATGCGGCATCATCGGCGCGAAAAGTTGAACAAGGATGGTCCCGGCTTCCCGAACCGCCCAGGCGGTGTCCGCGGCCGGCTTGCCGTCCTTGCCCAATATTTCGGCCAGCGCGTTTGCGAATTCCCGAATATGGGCCAGGCAGACATTGAAATGCAGCCGCTCGATCCCGGACGACACCTTGTCCAGCGCACCATGGGCGGCCTTGCGCAAGCCGAGCGCATCGGCGCCGAACGTGGCCGGCCGGTCGGCGGGAGCCGCCCTGGCGATCTCGGCTGATTCGTTGACCAGCCGCCACAGCCGCTGCACGAAGCGCGAGGCGCCCTGCACGCGCTCGTCGCTCCAGATCACGTCGCGGTCGGGCGGCGAGTCCGACAGCATGAACCAGCGCGCGACGTCGGCGCCGTAGGTCGCGATGATGTCGTCGGGGTCGACGGTGTTCTTCTTCGACTTCGACATCTTCTCGATCGGGCCGATCGAGACTGCCTCGTCGCCATCGATCATGGTGGCGCGGCGCTCGCCGCCGATGACTTCGACCTTCACCTCGGCCGGCGTAACAAAGGCGCCGTCGGCCTTCTGATAGGTTTCGTGCACCACCATGCCCTGTGTGAACATGCCGGCGAACGGCTCATCCATGCCGATATGCCCGGTCGCCTTCATCGCGCGGGTGAAGAAGCGGCTGTACAGCAGATGCAGGATCGCGTGCTCGACGCCGCCGATATACTGGTCGACCGGCATCATCCGGTTGGCCACGTCAGGCGTCGTCGGGGCCTTCTCGTTCCAGGGATCGGTGAAGCGCGCAAAGTACCAGGACGAATCCACGAAGGTGTCCATGGTGTCGGTTTCACGCTGGGCGTTGCCACCGCATTTCGGGCAGGTGACGTGCTTCCAGGTCGGGTGATGGTCGAGCGCGTTGCCGGGCTTGTCGAAGGTGGCGTCCTCCGGCAGCGTCACCGGCAGGTCCGCATCGGGCACCGGCACGACATCGCATTTCGGGCAATGGATTACCGGGATCGGGCAGCCCCAATAGCGCTGGCGTGAAATGCCCCAGTCGCGCAGGCGGAAATTCACCTGCCGCTCGCCGACGGCCCCCACCCCTCCCTCCCCCGCTTGCGGGGGAGGGTTAGGGAGGGGGCGCATCTCCGTCTCAAGCCGCTTCGCAACGTCTTCCTTGGCCTGCTCGATCGTCATGCCGTCGAGGAAGCGGGAATTGATCATGCGGCCTTCGCCGTCATAGGCGGTGTCCGTGATGACGAACGTCTTCGGGTCCTGGCCCTCGGGGCAGACCACCGGAATGTTGCCGAGCTTGTACTTGTTGACGAAATCGAGGTCGCGCTGGTCGTGCGCCGGGCAGCCGAAGATGGCGCCGGTGCCGTATTCCATCAGCACGAAGTTCGCCACGTAAACCGGCAGCTTCCAGTTCGGGTCGAACGGGTGGACGGCCCTGATGCCGGTATCGAAACCCTGCTTCTCGGCAGTGTCGATGATTTCCTGCGCGGTGCCGATCTTCTTCACGTCCGCGATGAAATCGGCCAGCTTCGGATTCTTCGCCGCCGCGGCTTGCGCCAGCGGATGGTCGGCGGAGATCGCCATGAATTTTGCGCCGAACAGCGTGTCGGGCCGCGTCGTAAAAATCTTCAGCTCGGATTCGCCTGATGGCGTCGTGGCCGGATCGAGCGCGAAGCGGATCAGCAAGCCTTCCGAACGGCCGATCCAGTTGCGCTGCATCAGCCGGACCTTGTCGGGCCAGCGGTCCAGGCTATCAAGTGCGTCCAGCAGTTCCTGCGAGTACTTCGTGATCTTGAAGACCCACTGGTTCATCTCGCGCTGCTCGACCACGGCGCCGGAGCGCCAGCCACGGCCGTCGATCACCTGCTCGTTGGCGAGCACGGTCATGTCGACCGGGTCCCAGTTGATCTTGCGCTTCTCGCGCTCGGCCAACCCTTCGCGCAGGAAGTCCAGGAACATCTTCTGCTGATGCTTGTAGTAGCTGGGATCGCAGGTCGCGAATTCGCGTGACCAGTCGAGCGACAGCCCGATCGACCGCAACTGCTTTTTCATCGCGGCGATATTGTCGTAGGTCCAGGCCTTCGGCGCGACCTTGCGCTCGATCGCGGCGTTCTCGGCCGGCAGCCCGAACGCGTCCCAGCCCATCGGGTGCAGGACGTTGAACCCCTTGGCGCGCATGAAGCGGGCCAGCACGTCGCCCAGGGTGTAATTGCGGACATGCCCGATATGGATGCGCCCGGACGGGTAGGGGAACATCTCGAGCACGTAGTATTTCGGCCGCGGATCGTCGTTTTTCGAGGCGAAGATCGCCTTTTCGTCCCACTGGCGTTGCCAGCGCGGCTCGGAATCACGGGCGTTGTAGCGTTCGGAGGTCATGGAATCGTAAGCGCTTTTTGTGGATTCGGGTCCCGTCCAGAGGACGGCGGACTAGGCCACAAAAGCGGCTGCGGGGTCAACGGGTTGGGACGACGGGAACGGCCATTTGGTCGGGCAGGCGAGGGTGGTGGCGTTCACCCCGCCATCACCATCCCGGCTTCATCCACCAGCCTGGCAAAACCGTGCTCCACCACGGTGTTGCGGCCGCGGTGTTTGGCGGCGTAGAGGGCGGCGTCCGCGGCCTCGATCAGCTCGCCGGGGGTCTGGGCGTCGTTCGGCAGCGTCGCGGCCACGCCAACGCTGACGGTCACGGTGCAGTAGCTGGAGGTGATGTGCGGCAGGCCGAGGCCCTGAACGGTCGCGCGCACGGTTTCGCCGATCTCCAGCGCCCTTTGCGCGCTGGTGTTGGGCAGCAACAGGCAAAACTCCTCGCCGCCATAGCGGCCGGCAAACCCCATCGTGTCAGCCGCGATGCCGGCCAGCGTCTCGCCGATCCGGGTCAGGCAGGCGTCGCCCTCCGGATGGCCATAGGTGTCGTTGTAGAGCTTGAAGTGATCGACATCGATCATCAGCAGCGACAGCTCGCAATGATGCTGCTGTGCCTTCATCCACTCGAAGTCCAGCCGGCTCTGGAAGCCGCGGCGGTTGGCGAGGCCCGAGAGCATATCGATCGAGGCCATCACGGTGAGGCGGTCGTTGGTGGCGACGAGCTCGCGCTCGCGCTGGCTGAGCTGGGCGGCCATCGCGTTGAAGGCGCGCGCCAGCGGCATGAACTCCGACGGCAGACGGCTGCCCGCGACACGGGCCGACCAGTCGCCTTCGCCGAACCGCTTGGCCATGCCGGTCATGACTTCGATCGGCTTGATGATGAGTTTCTCTGCCCCGATCAGGGCGCCGAGCAGCACGAACAGGCAGACGAATGCCAACTGGAAATAGGCGGTGCGGATCTCGCGATTGATCACAGCCGTCACCTTGGCCTCGTCGACGCTGACGATCAGGCGCGATTGCGTTCCGGGAATGCGCGCGAAACTGATGGCGCGCCTGGAGCCGTCGGTCGCCGTGAACGAGATCGAGCCCGTATCGGAGTTGGAGCTGAGCGCCTTGTAGGTGATGGCCGACAGCAGCGGCACGTCGTCGAGCGGACGGCCGATCATGCTGGCCTGGTCCGGCGGTGCCGCCAGCACGACGCCGGCGCTATCGATCAGCAGCGACGATATGCCCGGCCGTCCGCCGAGGTTGGCCATGATCTTCGACAGCCAGTCGATATTGATGCCGGCGACTGCAACCGAATCTTCCTGCGGATTGATCGCGGAGACCGGATAGGCCGCCATCATGATCGGCCGGTTGTTGGTCTTGCCGAACAAATAGTCGCTGAAGACGAAGTCGCGGGTTTGCTGCGCCTTCCTGAAATAGTCGCGGTCGCTGAGGTTGAGGCCGACCTGAATGTTCAGCGTGGAGCACTGCACCACGCCTTCCTTGCTGACGAGCATGATGCTGCGGATCCAGGGCAGGTTGGCGGGCAGGCTGGCGCGCAGGATTTCGCAGCCACGCGCGATGCCGCTGGCGGCGCGGATATAGGCGGCCGATTTAAGCATTGTCTCGACGGAGGAGATCACCTCGCGCTGGGTCTCGGCACTGTGGTGGGCGATATTGGCGTATTCTTCCGAAGCCGCCACGATCTGCCTGGCGCGCGTGTCTTCAAGTGAGCGGACGCGATCCAGCATCAGGGGCGCCACCAGCATCAAGGCCAGCATGGCAAGCCGCGCCCGGATTCCCAGAAGCTTCTTGAGTTTGATCCGTTTGCGGTTGAAAGTAACGCCAGACATCCTGCCCCCCAATGCCGGAAGGTAGGACGAAGGTTTCAAAAAGCCTTTCCCGAACTTGGTAAAATTCGAGGAAATGCCGTAAAACTTCCGGCCTAAATCAGACATGATGCGAGAGAGATGACGACGCCGCTAACCGAGTCTTTACCAAACGGTCTGGCTCAAGTGGAGCAGGACATTGCGCGCGCGTGCAAGGAGGCGCGCCGCGAGCGCGCATCGGTGACGCTGATCGCGGTGTCGAAGACGTTTGAAGCAACAGCGATTTCACCTGTTATCGATGCCGGACAGCGCGTGTTCGGCGAAAACCGCGTGCAGGAAGCCAAAGCGAAATGGCCCGCGCTGGTGTCGGCCTGTCCCGGAATTGCGCTGCATCTGATCGGCCCGCTGCAATCCAACAAGGCAAAGGAGGCCGTGGCGCTGTTCGATGCCATCCATTCGGTCGATCGTCCGAGCATTTGCGAAGCGTTAGCCAAGGAAATCAATTCCCAGAACAGGCAGCCGGAATTGTTCGTTCAACTGAACACTGGCGAGGAACCGCAGAAGGCCGGCATCGCGCCCGGCGAGGCCGATGCCTTCATCGCAAGCTGCCGCGACAAATACGGCCTGGTGATTTCCGGCCTGATGTGCATCCCGCCGGTCAACGAGGCGCCCGCGCCGCATTTCGCGTTGACCGCCAAGATCGCTGCGCGCAACGGTTTGAAAAATCTCTCGATGGGCATGAGTGCCGACTTCGCGGTAGCGATCCAGTTCGGCGCCACGCATGTGCGCGTGGGGTCGGCGATTTTCGGGGCGCGGTAGGATTGTCGTCCCTGCGAAAGCAGGGACCCATAGCCACAGGCGTTTGTTATTGCGCGAAGCCGTCGACCAGCCTTTATAAATAGTGAAGCCGCGGCGTATGGGTCCCTGCTTTCGCAGGGACGACGGCGGGGTCTACTTGAAACCCACCGACACCTTTCCGAGCGAGCCGAAATCGACGGCGCAAAAATCGCCCGACTGTATCGGCAGCGGTGGGTGGCAGGTGCCGGTGGTGACGACATGGCCGGCTTTCAGCGTCACGCCCAGCTGGCGCAGCTCATTGGCGAGCCAGGTCAATGCTACGCGCGGATCGCCCAGCACGTTCTTGCCGTGACCGATGAATTGCTGGCCGCGCATCGTGATGACAGGCCGTTCCTCGATCAGATCCATCGAACGCCAGTCCGCGCTTGTCGGCGGTCCCAGCACGAACAGATGCGCGCAGGCGTTGTCGGCAATGATCTGCGGTGCGCCGGCGCTGACGAAGTCGGCAAACCGCGAATCCGGAATCTCGATGGCCGGATGCAGCGTGTCGACCGCGTCGAGCACCTGCTGCACCGTATAGGGCGTGGCGCGCGCCGGCAGATCGACGCGCATGCGAAAGGCGAATTCCGGTTCGGTGACGCGCATTTCGTTGCCCGCCATCGAAGCCGTTCCGCCATCTGCTATCACGGTCTCGGCCAGGATGCGCCCGGCCATCGGGCCGTCCACATTGATGTGCTTTTGCCCGGCCTCGCTGGTGGCCGCGATCTTCCAGCCGAACAGGCTTTCGGACGAATATTGTTCGATTCCCGCCTGGATCGCGTAGGCCTCGATGCGGTCGCGCGGCCGCAGCCTGTCGTCGAGGCCCGAAAATTTGGTGCCGGCGCGCCAGTGGTCATGCAGCGTCTTTGACGCGGCCGCGATTGCATTCTTGTCGAGCATTGTTTGATTCCCCATCAGCCGATCATGATCTTCGTCTGCGGTCCCATCCGCCGCAACAGCCGCAGCATGGCCGATTTCGTCATCGAAACGCACCCGGCCGTCGGCGAGAAATTGTGGCGCGCCAGATGCAGAAACACCGCGCTGCCGCGGCCGGCGATTCGGGGGCCGGCGTTGTGATCGATTTCGACGATGAAATCGTAGAGGTGGTCCTCGCGCGTCAACCGGTCGCCGGACTGATCGCGGACCAGACGGATGGGCTGATTGTAACGGCGGTCCTGCGGGTCCTCGCACCAGGCGTCTTCGGGCCGGATCGGCCGAACCGGCAGATAGGTCTGCGGCCGGGAATGGCGGTCGGCGCGCCACCACAATTGCAGCGGCCGGTACGTGCCCCTCGGGGTGCCGCCGTCGCCCTCCCGTTTGTTGGCGAGGATGCCGCCGCGGCCAAGTGCCACCGGCACGGTCCAGCCGTCGGCCGTCAGCCAGCCCCGGCGGGGATCGCCCGCAGCCCTGTGGACCCTGACTGCCGTCAGCGGCCGATCACGCGCATCTGTCTTATAAGTGATTGAAGTAGCGCTGCTTTCCATACCACTGCCCGAATTCTGGGGTTGCCTGCCCGGCCATAATTGCCCTATCGCAATTACAGGACATTCATCCAAACGCGCCTTAAATTTGGGATAGACTGCGGTTCGGCTTGAGAATCTGTAACAATCTCTTACCTCAATACGAATCAGTACTCTGATGACCCGGCTTGTTTGCGAAGTTTGCCCGCGAATCAGGTTGTCACCGACCAAGACCCGGCTTGAGACGCTTCCACTTGTGTCCGCCGCCCTGCCTCAAGAGGATCGTATCCTATGCCCAATGCCCGCAAGATCCTGATCGTGGATGACGACACCGATCTGCGCGACACACTGGTCGAGCAACTATCGCTGCACGAGGAATTCGAAGCTTCCGCGGTCGATACCGGCGCCAAGGGCGCCAGCGCCGCCAAGGCCAATTCCCCCGATCTCGTGCTGATGGATGTCGGCTTGCCGGATACCGACGGAAGGGAAGTCGTGCGCAGCCTCCGCAAGGGCGGCTTCAAGGCGCCGATCATCATGCTGACCGGCCACGACACTGATTCAGACACCATCCTGGGGCTCGAGTCGGGCGCCAATGATTACGTCGCAAAACCGTTCCGCTTCGCCGTGCTGCTCGCGCGGATCAGGGCGCAACTCCGCCAGCACGAGGCCAGCGAGGACGCGGTGTTTTCCGTCGGTCCCTACAGCTTCCGTCCCGGCTCCAAGATGCTGACCGCCGCCAATGCCAGAAAAGTGCGGCTGACCGAGAAGGAAACCGCGATCCTGCGTTTCCTGTATCGCGCCGGCCAATTGCCGGTGTCGCGCGAGACGTTGCTGCAGGAAGTCTGGGGCTATAATTCGGGCGTCACCACGCACACGCTGGAAACCCATATCTACCGTCTCAGGCAGAAGATCGAGAAGGATGCGGCCAATCCTGAAATCCTGGTGACGGAAGCCGGTGGCTACAAGCTGGTGCCGTGATACGACTGGCAGCCACGATTGGTAATTTTCGCGCATCCCGGTCACGGGTCCATGTCGATCGAAGATGATGTAGCCCTGCTCGAGCGGGTCCCGACATTACGCCTGTTGGGAACGGCGGCCTTGCGCATGCTGGCGATCGGTTCGGAGCAGCGCATCTTCTCGCCCGGCGACTATCTGTTCAATGCCGGCGACGAGGCGGATGCGGGCTATATCGTTCAGCGCGGGTCGATCCGCGTCGAGGACGGCGGCGCCGAGGTCGTTGCGGGCCCGGGCGCCCTGATCGGCGAACTGGCGCTGATCGTCGCGATGAAGCGGCCGTCCAGCGCGGTTGCGCTTGATCACTCCTCGGTCATCCGGGTGGCGCGCAGCCTGTTTCAACGCGTGCTTGAAAGCGATCCCGCCGCAGCGCGCCGTCTGCGCGACGAACTCGCCACCCGCACCAGCCAGCTCGCCAGCGATATCCTGATCGCCGGCGCCAAGTTCAGCGTCTAGCGATCCTCATGGTGAGGAGGCGCGTTAGCGCCGTCTCCGGACGATGCTTCGCATCGCCGGGGGAACCCATGCGGCCCCGCTCTCGCCCGCAGCCATCCTTCGAGACGCGCGTTCCGCGCTCCTCTGGATGAGGGCCTCGATGTTGCTGCATCCTACAATCAGACTTCCAGCGTCACCGTCACCGGGACGTGGTCGGACGGGCGCTCCCAGCTGCGGGCGTCGCGGGTGATCCTGAAATCGCTGACGCCGTCCTTTAGCGCGCGCGAGACCCAGATGTGATCGAGCCGCCGGCCACGATTGCCCACCGTCCAGTCGGCGGCGCGGTAGCTCCACCACGTATAGACCTTTTCCGAAAGCGGGATTCGCTCGCGCGCGACATCGAACCATTCGCCATGGGCCTGCGCGGCCAGCAGCTTCTCGCATTCGATCGGCGTGTGCGAGACGACTTTCAGAAGCTGCTTGTGCGACCACACGTCATTCTCATGCGGAGCGACGTTGAGGTCGCCGACCAGGATATGGCGGTCGTCGCCGCGCGGATGCAGCGGTTCGCACGCCTTCATCTCGTCGAGAAATTTCAGTTTGTGATCGAACTTCGGATTGAGCGCGGGATCGGGAATGTCGCCGCCGGCCGGGACGTAGAAATTGTGCAGCACGACCGGCTTTGCAAGCTGCGCTTTCTCGCCGAACGCCACCGAGATGTGACGCGAATCGATCTTGTCGCAGAAGGTTCTGACATCGGAGGACTCGAACGGCAGTTTCGAGACGATGGCGACGCCGTGATAGCCCTTCTGTCCGTTCAGCGCGACATGCTCATAGCCGAGACGCTTGAATCGCTTCAGCGGGAAAGCGTCGTCGATGCATTTTGTTTCCTGCAGGCACAGCACGTCCGGCCGCGCCGATTTGAGGAATTTGGCGACGATGTCGATGCGCAGGCGCACCGAATTGATGTTCCACGTTGTCAGGGAGAACCGCATGAGGGCCGTGTATTACCACGGTTCCCGGCGCGGATTTCCGCCTCTCCACAGAAAGAATGGCGCGGGCACGCCGCTCAGTTCGCGGGGGTGATGTAGTTGGTGAAGTCGATCTTGAAGAGGCCGGGATCGACCTTCTTGGTCGAGTCCAGGTTGTAGACGGCAACCGTGGTGTCGTACCCCTGCGGGTCGGTCACCGTCCATTGCTTGAGCTGGCCGTCCTTGGTGCCGACCATCAGCATCAGCCGGCTGGTGCCGATCAGCGCCTGCTTCTCCTCGATGGTGACACTGATGAAGACGTCATCGGCCGTGACGCTGACGACATTGGTGTCCTTCAACAGATCGATCCGGTCCGACAGCAGGAAACGCAGCGGCGTTTGCGATAGCGGATAGATGTCCTGGGTCGCAAGCTTCGTATCCCGCACCGCCAGCGACGATCCGTCGGCGATGATCGCGATCGGGCTGGGCGCATCGTACTCGAAACGCACCTTGCCCGGCTTCTGGATGTAGAAGTCGCCCTTGGTCTTGCTGCCGTCGGGGCCGACCTGGACGAAATTTCCGACCAGCGTCTGCAGCGAGGACAGATAGGCACTCACCTTGGCAGCCTGTGCCTTCTGGTTCGCGTCGAAGGTTGCAAAAATATTGGCCGGGACATTGCGGTTCGGATTGGGAATCACCGGGATCGGAGCCGTCTGGGTGGCGCCGGTGGTCGATGGGCCCTTTGTCCTGCGCGCTCATCTGCACGCTGCCGTCGCGGGCCTTCGGCGCGGGCTTTGGAACCGGCACGTTCTGCGAGAGAACCGGCGTCGCGAAGCCTGCTACGGAAGTGGCGATCAAAAGGGCCAGTCCGGAGCGCAGTCCGCGATGGGAGAGGTGTTTTGTCATCAGGTATTTCGGATCTCTATTCGACGAGGCATCTCGCTGGGGGCCATTTTACCGTGCTTTCCACCAAAGGAGGTATCGTTTTTCCGTGAAATCGTTGCGCCAAATCCCCGTTTTGGCGCTGGAAACCTAGAATCCGCCTTCTTCCTCCGCGACCAGAATTTCGCGCTTGCCGGCATGATTCGCCTGTCCGACGATGCCTTCGAGTTCCATCCGTTCCATCAACGACGCGGCACGGTTGTAGCCGATTTGCAGCCGTCGCTGAATGTAGGAAGTCGAGGCCTTGCGGTCGCGCTTGACGATCGCGACCGCCTGCGAGAACAGATCGCCGCCGCCATCGCCGCCCATGCCGGTGGAATCGAATACTGCGCCGTCTTCGTCGGTCGGCTCTTCGGCGGTGACCGCCTCCAGATATTCCGGTTGGCCCTGAGTCTTGAGGTGACGGACCACCTTTTCGACTTCCTCGTCGGAGACGAACGGCCCGTGCACGCGGCTGATGCGTCCGCCGCCCGCCATATAGAGCATGTCGCCCTGGCCGAGCAGTTGCTCGGCGCCCATTTCGCCGAGGATGGTGCGGCTGTCGATTTTCGAGGTGACCTGAAACGAGATACGGGTCGGGAAGTTCGCCTTGATGGTGCCGGTGATGACGTCGACCGACGGACGCTGCGTGGCGAGGATGACATGCAGGCCGGCGGCGCGCGCCATCTGCGCGAGACGCTGCACCGCGCCTTCGATGTCCTTGCCGGCCACCATCATCAGGTCGGCCATTTCGTCGACGATGATGACGATGTAGGGCAGCGGTTCGAGGTCGAGCTTTTCTTCCTCGTAGATCGCCTTGCCGGTTTCCTTGTCGAAGCCGGTATGCACCGTCCGCGTCAGATCCTCGCCCTTGCCCCTGGCTTCGACGAGGCGCTGGTTGTAGCCGTCGATGTTGCGCACACCGAGCTTGGCCATTTTCTTGTAGCGCTCTTCCATCTCGCGCACGGCCCATTTCAACGCCACCACCGCCTTTTTGGGGTCGGTCACAACCGGCGTGAGGAGGTGCGGGATGCCGTCATAGACGGAGAGTTCGAGCATCTTCGGATCGACCATGATCAGGCGGCACTGATCCGGCCGCAAACGATAGACCAGGCTCAGGATCATGGTGTTGATCGCGACCGATTTGCCGGAGCCGGTGGTGCCGGCGATCAGCATATGCGGTGTGCGCGCCAGATCGATGATGATGGACTCGCCGCCGATGTTCTTGCCGAGGCAGAGCGGAAGTTTCGCGTGCGACTCGTCCTTCGCGGTCAGCAGTTCGCGCAGGTAAACCTTTTCGCGATGCACGTTCGGCAGTTCGATACCGATGGCGTTGCGGCCGGCGACCACGGCGACGCGGGCCGAAAGCGCACTCATCGAGCGGGCGATATCGTCGGCAAGGCCGATGACGCGCGAGGATTTGATGCCGGGCGCCGGCTCGAGTTCGTAGAGCGTCACGACCGGACCCGGATTGGCCTTGACGATCTCGCCGCGGACGCCGAAATCGCCGAGCACGCCTTCCAGCGCGCGCGAATTGGCTTCCAGTTCGGACTTGCTGAGCGGCTGCCGGTCCGATGCCTTGGGTGCGGTCAGCACCGAGACCGAAGGCAGTTCGAACTTGTCGGATTTCTTCGAGGTTGGACGCGCTGCCGGCTTCTTGCGACTGCGGGCCGGAGCTTCTTCCTCCTCCTCGTCTTCCTCTTCTTCTTCCTCGTCCTCGAATTCCTCGTCCTGCGGCGCCAGTGCTGGCGCAGCGCGACCTTTGAGCCTCGGTTCCTGGCGTTCGAACGAAGCTGTGCGAGATGGCGGCGAACTCGACACCAGCGATCGGTAGGCCGCGCTCATCAGCCAGGCGAGCCGCGCCTTTGCGCTCATCAACGCGTGATAGACCCATCCGAGCGAAACCGAACTGCGATCTCCTTCTTCCTCGAAGGGCGTGTCATCGTCCTCGATCGGCGTCAGCTCTTCATCTCTCGGGCGCGAGCCCCAGCCGCTGGCAAACAGGAAGGCCGCGCACATCGCCACGAACAGGATGATGCCGAGCACGAGACGATAGGTGAAGCCGGCCGGGCCGAACACCACGGCGGGAGCGCGCACCAGCGCGTCGCCGACGACGCCGCCAAGGCCGGTCGGCAGCGCCCACCCGCCGCCATGCGGCCAGCAGCTTGCAAAGCCTGCCGCGATCACAGTGCAGAGAATCCAGCATCCGAGGCGCAGCGCTTCGCGGTCGAAGGTGCGATGGGTCAGCATGCGCCAGCCCCACACCGCGACGGGGAGGATCAGCATGATCGCGCCGAGGCCGAGAATCTGCATCAGGAGATCGGCGCCGATCGCGCCGGGGTAGCCGAGAACGTTGCGTATCGGACGCGACGTCGCGTGGCTCAGGCTCGGATCCTGTACCGACCACGTCATCAGCGCCGCGGCGGCTACGCCGGACAGCGCGATCAGGCCGAGGCCTGCAAGTTCACGCAGGCGCCGCGCCAGGGCGTCGCGGATCGAGACCGGCAGATGGCCGACCAGGGGAATGACACGTTCGATCGCTGGCATGCTCATGGGGCCCTGCGACTAATCCAGAATTTCGACCAGCCGGTGCAAAGCCTCGGCCGTTGATTCACTGTCTGAGACCAGCGCGAGGCGGATGTAGCCTGCGCCGGGATTGAAACCGTCGTTTTGCGGCCGCGACAGATAACTCCCGGGGATCACGCGAACACCCGCATCCCGATAGAGTCTCACCGCAGCTTCCTCGTCGCCGCCGCGCTTCGAGACGTCGAGCCAGACGCAGAAGCCGCCGGCGGGCCGCGCATAGCCGTAGCGGCTGCCGAGAATCTGGTCGGCGAGATCGAACTTGATGCGGTAAAGCCTGCGGTTTTCTTCGACATGCATTTCGTCGCTATAGGCGGCGACCGCGACGTGCTGCAGCGGCACCGGCACCTGGGGGGCTGCGACATTGCGCAACTCGTGAAAGGCGGCAAGGAACTTGCGGTCGCCGGCGGCAAAGCCGACGCGCATGCCGGGCAGGTTCGAGCGCTTCGACAGCGACTGGAACGCAACGACGTTGGTGAAGTCGGGCCCGGCGCATTCCAGCGCGCTGCCCGGCGCCTGCTCTGGTGTAGATTTCCGAATAGCACTCGTCGCTCAGGATCATGAAGCCATGGCGGTCGGCGAGTTTCTTCAGGCGGATGAAGTAGTCGCGCGAGGCGACCGAGCCTTGCGGATTAGCGGGCGAGGCGATGAAGAACGCCACGGTCCGGGCCAGCGTCGCGTCGTCGATCGCATCGAGATCCGGCAGGAATCCGTTGGCGATCGTGGTCGGCAGAAAGATCGTCTCGCATCCGGCCGCGCGGGCGCCCGCGCCATAGGCCGGATAGAACGGGTTGGGAACCAGGATCGCCGGTTTTCCCCGGCGCGGGCCGACATAACGGGCGGCGGTGATCGCGGCGAAGAACAGCCCTTCGCGGCTGCCGCTCAGCACCAGGATTTCACTTTCGGGATCGACCGCCCGCGGAAGGTCGAATTGGGTGGTCAGCCAGTTCGCGGCAGCGCGCCGGAACGGCTCGATGCCCTTGGCGATGGGATAGCGGCCGAAATCAGCGATGTGTTTCGCCAGGACCGGCCCGACAAAATCCGGCACCGGGTGCTGCGGCTCGCCTAACGACAGCGTAATCAATGGCTTGGCCGGCTGGTACGGCGCCAGCAATTCGGTCGTCCGCAGAAAAGGCGAACGCTCGGCCTGACCGGCAGGGGTTGCGTTGCCGGCGCCCTGCGCCACGCCGGAAGAGGCGGTCATTGCCATGTCTGAAACGCCAGCACTTTCAATAGCGGTCGAGGGACCTACCCGACGACCGGAAACACATCAAACCACCATAGATACGGCGAGGTTAAGACGCGATTAACCATCGACGCCGGCAGCGATTTTACGCCATTTCGGCTTTCGACGGGCTTAGCAAAAAGAAAGGGGCTCCAACTTGCGCTGGAGCCCCTCAACGGTCCGGGCATTGCCGGGTATGTGCTCGAACCGGAGTTGTGGGGATGACCTTTGAGAGATCACCCCCCGGAAAAACTTACATGTTGTAGGCGCGCTCCGTGTGCTCGGTGACGTCGAGGCCTTCACGTTCGGTCTCGACATTGACGCGCAGGCCGACGATCACGTCGACGACCTTGAACAGGATTGCCGAACCGATGCCCGACCACACCAGCGTGGTGCAGACGCCCCAGAACTGGGAGGTCATCTGGGCGACGAAGTCGTAGTCGCGCGATCTTGCCGGCCACGTAATCCATGACGCCGGTGCCGCCGAGAGCGGGATTCACCAGGATGCCGGTGCCGAGTGCGCCGACGATGCCGCCGACGCAGTGGACGCCGAACACGTCGAGCGAGTCGTCATAGCCGAACGAGTTCTTCACCACGGTGCAGAAGAACAGGCAGACGACGCCGACCACGAGGCCGAGGACGATCGCGCCCATCGGACCCGCAAAACCGGCCGCAGGCGTGACCGCCACGAGGCCGGCCACTGCGCCCGACAACGCGCCGAGCACCGAGGGATGACCCTTGATGATCCATTCCGCGAACATCCAGGCCATCGCCGCCGCTGCGGTCGCAACGAAGGAGTTGGTCATGGCGAGAGCCGCACCGCCGGAGGCTTCGAGGTTCGATCCGGCGTTGAAGCCGAACCAGCCGACCCAGAGCAGCGAAGCGCCGATCATGCTCATGGTCAGGGAGTGCGGAGCCATCAGCTCCTTGCCGTAGCCGACGCGCTTGCCGATCAGCAGCGCACCGACGAGACCGGCGATACCGGCGTTGATGTGCACCACGGTGCCACCGGCGAAGTCGAGCGCGCCCTTCTTGAAGATCCAGCCGGCATCGGCATTGATCTCGTCGAGCTTGGCCTGCGCCGCGGTCTTCGCCGCGCCGTCAGCCGCCGCGGCGAGCGCCTTGACCGCATCCGTGATCGCGTCCGGACCGGGCCAGTACCAGACCATGTGCGCGATCGGGAAATAGATCAGCGTGACCCAGAGCGGGACGAACAACGCGACTGCCGCGAACTTCATGCGTTCGGCGAAAGCGCCGACGATGAGGGCAGGGGTGATCGCAGCGAAGGTCATCTGGAAGCAGAAGTAGACGAGTTCCGAGATGTTGGCGTCGACGCTGAAGGTCGCTGCTTTCGAATCGGTCGTGACGCCCATCAGGAAGGCCTTGGAGAAACCGCCGATGAAGTCGGAGCCGCCCGTGAAGGCAAGGCTGTAACCGTAAAGCGCATAGATGATGACGACGATGCAGACGCAATAGAAGACCTGCATCAGGACCGAGAGCATGTTCTTGGAACGGACGAGACCGCCATAGAACAGCGCCAGGCCGGGGATCGTCATCAACAGCACCAGCACTGTCGACGTCAGCATCCAGGCGTTGTCGCCCTTGTTGACGGTTGGTTCGGCGTAGGCAGCGGTCGCGGCGAACAGGCCGACTGCGAGGGCTGCCAATCCCGCGCTATAGGGACGTTTAAACGTCATTTGGTTTTACTCCTGAGTGGTAAGGTTTGAGCGCGAAATCAGAGAGCCGCGGCATCCGCCTCACCCGTGCGGATGCGCACCGCATGGTCGAGGTTGATGACGAAGATCTTGCCGTCGCCGATCTGGCCGGTCTTGGCAGCTGAAGTGATGGCGTCGATGGTCTTGTCGACCTGGTCCGAGGCCACAGCGACCTCGATCTTGATCTTGGGCAGGAAACTCACGGCGTATTCGGCGCCGCGATAGATTTCCGTATGACCCTTCTGGCGGCCGTATCCTTTGACTTCCGTCACCGTGAGACCGTGAACGCCAATGGCGGTCAGGGCATCACGGACTTCTTCGAGCTTGAATGGCTTGATGATCGCCATAACAATTTTCATGGGTCCTATCCCCGCTTGGGCCCGGTGCAGACCGACCGGGCGTTCTCGACTGAGATTCACCACGCGGAGATGTTCACTACGCGGGCACAGCCAGGACCCTTAGAATCAAATGCCGTGCCAGATCGGGCGCGATCCCTAACAGGCTATGAATCCGACCCTTTTCGCCCGATGCGGGGATTGCTCGTTCCTGCGCCATTCCGTCGCGCCCAAAGCATAGTCAGGCTTGCTCAAATCGTGAGCAGGCCTGACCGGCGACACAATCCTGCTCAGCGGCAGGGCAAGAAAACGGTATTGCGGTGGGCGACCTATTGCAGCGCTTCGCCGTGCTGCGAGATATCGAGGCCTTCCAGCTCCTGCTGCTGCGACACCCGCAGCGGCGTGAACACGCCCACCAGCTTGAGCAGCACAAAGGTGATGCCGCCGGACCACACCAGGGTAACGGCGACCCCGTAGAGCTGGATCAGGACCTGTTGGGCATTGCCTTCCATCAGGCCCGCAGTGCCGCCGATCGCGTTCACCGCAAAAACGCCGGCGAGCAATGTACCGGTCAATCCGCCGATGCCGTGGACGCCGAACACGTCGAGCGAGTCGTCATATCTGAAGCGCTGCTTGAGCCAGGTACAGGCCCAGAAGCAGAGCGTTCCCGCGACGACGCCGATGATGACGCCATGCCACGGCGCAACGAATCCGGAGGCCGGCGTGATGGTGCCGAGACCTGCGACGGCGCCCGAAATCATGCCGAGCACCGACGGCTTGCGCCGTGTTGCCCATTCGATCGCGGCCCAGGTCAGCGCGCCGGCGCAGGCGGCCAGATGTGTCGCGGTGATCGCCATCACCGCGCGCGAATTCGCGGCCAGCGCCGATCCGCCATTGAAGCCGAACCAGCCGACCCACAACATTCCTGTGCCGATCACGGCGAGCGACAGGTCGAACGGCGCGAGGTTCTCGCTGCCATAGCCGTGACGTCGGCCGATCACCATCGCCGCAACCAGCCCGCCGACGCCGGCGGAAAGATGCACGACGAGGCCGCCGGCGAAATCCAGCACGCCCCTGGCGCCGAGGAAACCGCCGCCCCACACCCAATGCGCGAGCGGCACGTAGACGAACGTGAACCAGCCAACGGAGAACATGAGGTAGGCCGAGAACCGCATCCGGTCCGCCACCGCGCCTGCCACCAGCGCTACCGTGATGATCGCAAACGTCATCTGGTACAGCATGAAAAGCGCTTCCGGAATCGTCTTCGCCGCCGGGTTGACGCTCTCCATCGTCATTCCGATCAGGAACCAGCGATCGAGCGTGCCGATCCAGGGACCGTCGCCGACGAAGGCCAGCGAATAGCCGAACGTCACCCAGAGAATCGAGATCATTGCAACGGCAGCGAGGCTCTGCGCCATTGTCGCCAGCACGTTCTTCTTGCGCACCATGCCGGAATAGAACAGCGCAAGGCCCGGTATTGTCATCATCAATACCAGCGCGGTGGCGACGATCATCCACGCGGTGTCGGCGGCATTGATGGTGGACGTTTCGGCCAGGGCCGGCGTCGCGAGCGAGCTTGCCGCAAGCGTGATGAGCGCAGCATTCGCTGCTGCACGATACGATGGTGCCCCCATGGAATCCCCCGGCCTGTTGTCGCTTCTTGACTTCTCGCGTTCGGCGTCGTTGCCGCCGCGCCTTGAATTCAGTGATGCTCAGAGCGCGTCGCTATCGGTCTCGCCGGTACGGATTCTCAGCGCGTGATCGATCGGCGTGACGAAGATCTTGCCGTCGCCGATCTGCCCGGTACGCGCATTCGCGGTGATGACTTCGACGGCCTTGTCGGCGATGTCGGAGGCGACCGCGATTTCGATTCGGAGTTTGGGCAGGAAGTTCACGACGTATTCGGCGCCGCGATAGATTTCGGTGTGACCCTTCTGGCGGCCGTAGCCCTTGACCTCGGTCACCGTCATGCCGTGGACGCCGATGGCCGTCAGCGCCTGGCGCACCTCGTCAAGCTTGAAGGGTTTGATGATCGCGACGACGAGTTTCATGGTCGGGCCTTTATTTCGCTGGATATTTCTTGAGCATTCGGCGGGCTGACCGCCCGGCGGCTCGCTGCCGATACAAATCTGGCATCTTTCCGGGCAAATGGCACAAAAAAGTTGCAGGTAAAAGGGGAAAACATTCCGAGCAGGTGACATCGATCACTGTACAGGCGGCGGGATCGTCCGCCAAAATGCAGTTTCACTGCCAGCCGTTCGGCCGGCCTCTCTCCACGGCTCAAGGGACCAGGACGAAAATGTCGAACCGAACGTGGTTTTATGCATCCAGCGGCCAGCAACAGGGCCCTTATCCGGAGGCCCAGCTTCGCGACCTCATTACCCGGGGCACGGTCGGGGCGGACACGTTGGTCTGGACCGAGGGGATGTCGGGCTGGCAGCGGGCGGGCGACATTCCCGGCCTGGTCCCCGGCGGCTCAGCCCCTCCCTCCGTCCCGCACCCCGGTGGCCCGCCAATGGCCGGGAGCTATAGCGGAGGTCCGCTGTCGATCGACTTCGGAATCCTGGAGTTCACGTGGCGTACCCTGGTGCTGCTGATCGGTCTGATCTTCATCATCCCGGCACCGTGGGTTCTGATCTGGTACATCAAGTGGATCGTCCCGTGCGTGCGCGTGCCGGGACGGCCGAACCTCAGCTTCGTGGGTGAGGCGATGACGATCGTTCCGTGGTTTTTTGGCTTCGTCGTTCTCATGATTGGCGTCGGCATGATCGGCAGCCAGGTGCTCAGCAATCTGATGATCCTCGTTCAGATGGCCCTGTACTGGTTGTTTCTCAAATGGTTCATCGCGAATCTCGCGTCCAACGGGCAGCCACTCGAGCTCAGTTTCTCCGGCTCGGTCTGGGCTTACCTCGGTTGGACCATTCTTGCGGCTATCTCCGTCATCACCATCATCGGCTGGGCTTGGGTTTACGTTGCCTGGATGCGATGGGTTTGCCGGAACATCCAGGGCACGCGGCGCGAAGTCCTCTTCATCGGTAGCGGCCTGGAGTTTCTGTGGCGCGCAATCGTGGCGGGGCTCGCCAGCATCTTCATCATCCCGATACCGTGGATGTATCGATGGATATCGCAGTGGCTGGCATCGCAGACCGTCCTGGCGGAGAGGGGGGCGGGCGCGAACGCGTAAGCCTCACTTGCGCTGGCGCACCGAGCCTTCCTGGGCCACCGACGCCACCAGCGTGCCGTCAGGCTTGAAGATCAGGCCGCGGGTCAAACCGCGGCCGTCTTGCGCGCTTGGTGAGTCCTGCGCGTAGAGCAGCCATTCGTCGGCGCGGAACGGCCGGTGAAACCACATCGCATGGTCCAGGCTTGCCGGCATCATGCGCTTGTCGAACAGCGTGCGGCCGTAGCGCGCCATCACCGCATCGAGCAGCGAAAAATCCGACGCATAGGCCAGCGCGCACAAATGCAGCGCCGGATCGTCGGGCAGCTTGGCTGCGGTGCGAATCCAGACATGGATGCGCCCGTCGTCGATCTTCTGTCCGAAATAGCGGCCGAGCTCGACCGGGCGCAGTTCGATCGGCCGATCGGATTCATAATAACGACGGATGAATTCCGGCATCTCGCGGAACATCGGCTGCTTCGCCACTTCCTCCGCGGTGAGTTTTTCCGGCGGCGGCACATCCGGCATCTTTTCCTGATGGTCGAAGGCGCCTTCTTCCTCGGCGTGGAACGACACCATGATGGAGAAGATCGCGTTGCCATGCTGGATCGCGGTGACGCGCCTGGTCGAATAGCTCTTGCCGTCGCGCAACCGCTCGACCTGGTAGATGATCGGAATTTGGGGGTCGCCGGGCAGGATGAAATAGCAATGGATCGAATGCGGCAGGCGGCCCTCGACGGTGCGGCACGCCGCCACCATCGCCTGTCCGATCACCTGTCCGCCGAACACCCGCTGCCAGCTCGTTTTCGGGCTGTTGCCGCGGAACAGGTTCACCTCCAGCGGCTCCAGATCGAGGATGGAAATCAGGTCAATCAGGCCCTTGGACATGGTGGTGCTTTCAGTCGATCCCGGCGCAAATGATCGCGATTCCGGGGCGTTAAGTACCTTGTTTCTCGGCCCTGTTTCGCCCAGCTATTATCAGGTAGCAAGCGTAGTCTGACGCAGTAACCGGGTAAGGACCGTATGGCGGCACAGCGAAGCATTGTCATCTGCGGCGGCGCCTTTGCCGGGCTGGCGCTGGCGCTGGCGTTCCGTCAGGGACTTGGCGCCGATATTCCTGTCATCGTGGCCGATCCGGCGCTTGCCGTGCGGCCGAGCCGAGATCCGCGGGCGACCGCGATTGTGGCTGCGTGCCGGCGCTTGTTCGAGGCGCTGGGCGTCTGGGACCAGGTGGCCGCGGATTCGCAAGCCATTCTCGACATGGTGGTCACCGATTCCAGGCTGGAGGATGCCACCCGGCCGGTGTTCCTGACCTTTGCGGGAGATGTCGAGCCCGGCGAGCCCTTCGCGCATATGGTCGAAAACCGCCGGCTGATCGATGCGCTGGTCGCGCGCGCCGAGGCTGAAGGCATCGATCTCCGGGCCACCGCGGTTTCGAGCTACGATTCGCGTTCCGATGGCGTCAGCGTGACGCTCGCGGACGGCAATGTCATCGAGGCAAGCCTGCTGGTCGCCGCCGATGGCGCGCGCTCGAGGCTGCGCGAGCGTGCCGGCATCGCCACCCACGGCTGGGACTACGATCAATCCGGCATCGTCGTCACCGTCGGCCATGAGCGCGATCATCACGGCCGCGCCGAAGAGCATTTTCTTCCCGCAGGTCCGTTCGCGATCCTGCCGCTGACCGGCAAGCGCTCGTCGCTGGTGTGGACCGAGAAGCGCGCCGAGGCCGCACGCATCGCCGCGCTCGGCGAAGCCGAATTCCACGATGAACTCGAGAAGCGCTTCGGGCTGCACCTCGGCGAGATCAAGGCGCTGGACAAGCCGCGCGCATTTCCGCTGGGCTATTTCGTCGCGCGCTCATTCATCGCCGAGCGGCTGGCGCTGGTCGGCGACGCCGCGCACGTGATTCACCCGATCGCGGGACAGGGCCTCAACATGGGCCTGAAGGATGTCGCGGCGCTGGCGGAAGTCGTGGTCGATGCGGCCCGGCTCGGCATCGATCCCGGACAGGCCGATGTGCTCGACCGCTACCAGCGCTGGCGGCGCTTCGACACCGTGGCGATGGGGCTCGCCACCAATTCGCTGAACTTCCTGTTTTCGAACGAATCGACGCTGCTGCGTACCGTACGCGACATCGGGCTCGGTCTCGTCGATCGCGCGCCGCCGCTGAAGAGCCTGTTCATCCGCCAGGCCGCGGGATTGTCCGGCGAAGTGCCGCGGCTGTTGAAGGGCGAGGCGCTGTAGTCGCTCCAGCCGTCATTGCGAGCCAACGGGTCGCGCGAATGCGCGCCCGATGACAGGCTCCGCGAAGCAATCCATGGCGCGGCATAACGGATAGATGGATTGCTTCGTCGCAAGTGCTCCTCGCAATGACGAAGAGACGACTGCGCAATCCTAGTCGATCTTCCGCGCCTCTTCCGGCAGCATGATCGGGATGCCGTCGCGAATCGGATAAGCGAGCTTGGCGGAACGCGAGATCAGTTCCTGCCGCGTCGAATCGAATTCGAGTGGGCCCTTGGTCACCGGACAGACCAGGATCTCCAGCAGTTTTGGATCGACGGTGCCGTCGAGGCGATCGGGGGTGGCGTTCATTTGCGGTCTCCGGCTAGGCGCTGGTCCTTAGCATATCGGATTGCAGGGTGTCATGACGTCGCTATCCGCACCAGTTCGTCGAGCACGGCCTGTTGCCGGGCTTTCGGCAGGGGCTGGTCGGAGAGTGCGAAGCCGAGGAACGCCCAATAGAGAATTTGGGCGCGAGCGCGGGCCGCATCCGTCGACAATCCGGATTGCGTCAAAAGGCTTTCGACATAGCTCAGCCGCCGCCGGTCGATCGCCTGCACCGCAGCGCGGGCGGCGGGATCGACGCTCGCCCAGGTGCGGACGGCGCGCTCCAGCGTCAGGCGCTCGCCGAACACGCGGCGCAGCAGCAGCGCGAGCGGGTTCTCGTCTTTCGAGGCCGCCTCGACATTGGCGATGATCTGCTCGGCAGCAACCTCGCGCCAGCGCGCGAGGATGGCGGCATGGAACGCGCCGATATCGGCAAAGTGCCAGTAAAAGCTGCCGCGTGACACCCCCATCGCCTTGGCCAGGGGTTCCGCCTTCAGCGCGGTGAAGCCGCGGCTCGCCAATGCCTTCAGGCCCTGGTCGAGCCAGTCCTTTGCAGAGAGCTGATCGTTCATGCTGTCACCATACACCAGTGTATTGACAGGCGCCAGAACGCGGCGCATAACCATACAGTAGTGTATGGAGGCATCAGATGCGCGATCTCATTCTGCAATGCGCCGGCGTCGCCGGAATAGTCGTGGCCCTGATTCACGGTGCGCTGGGAGAAACCAAGGTGTTTGCCAGGGCGACCATCCAGCCGGAGAGCCTGCGGACCCTGATCCGCCTCGTATGGCAGGCGGGTACGGTGGCCTGGATCGGTGGCGGCGTGCTGTTGATTGCCGCGCCCTCGTTTGGATCGGAGAGCGCACGGCACTGGATCGTCGCGACGATCGTCGCGGTCTACGCCTTTGCCGCGGCCGCCAATGCCTGGTGGTCGCGCGGCCGCGGCTTCGGCTGGAAAGCGCTCGGCGCCGTCGTGGTGCTCGCCGTGGCGGGGTACTGGAGCGTTTTCCAGCGAAAGCCTGCCCGGACTTGATCCGGGGTGGAGACCGGCTCGCGCCAAGAAAACGTGTCAAATCAA
>CAWFIQ010000030.1:0-442986 GCA_963815955.1 uncultured Alphaproteobacteria bacterium | reverse complement strand
CGGTGACGTATTCGGCCACGGTGCCCTCGATGGTCTCGGTCTTGGTTGACATCGTCTAACTTCCACTCTTTCGGTTGAGCATGATCTTTTCGGAAAACCGGTTCCCACTTTTCCGGATCATGCTCTAGGCCGCCTGCCTGGTCTCGGCGGTCTGTTCCTTCAGCGCCGCGATCAGGCCGGGACGGTCGAACTTGGCGACGTAATCGTGGAAGCCGGCCTGCCGCCCGCGCTCGATCGACGCCGGCGACACCAGCGAGGACAGCGCGATGATCGGCATCGTGCTCAGATTGTGTGTCGGCGCGGATCGCTTCGGCGAACTCGAAGCCGTTCATGTCCGGCATCTCGATGTCGGTCAGCACCACGTCGAAGGTCTGGTTCGAGCGCAGCGCGGCGAGGCCCTCCTGCGCGTTGACGGCGACCCGCACCTTGTAGCCGGCGGCTTTCAACACCGGCGCCAGCATGCTGCGGAAGAAGGCGGAGTCGTCGACCAGCAGCACCGACTGCGCCGTCGACGAGGCCCGCATCTCCTTGCGCGCGAACCAGTCGGCAAACGCCATCGGGAGGAAGTGGCCGACGTCGATCACTTCGGTGGCCTGGCCCTTGATCACGGCGGAACCGAGAATGCCGTCCTGCTGGCCGGCGACCTCGATGTGCAGCCGCTCCTCGACGATGTCGATGATCTCGTCGACCACCAGCCCCATCGAGCGGCCGTCGTCGGCGAACACCAGGATCGGCTGCGAGCCCTGCGTCTGGACGGTGACCCCGTTCATCTGCACCAGCGGCATCAGCTGGTCGCGGTACTGCACCATGCAGCGGCCGTTACTGAGCTCGATCTTGTCGGTGGCGATCTCCTCCAGCCGGGTGACGAGGCCGAGCGGCACCGCCTTGGGCTGGCTGGAACCGGCGCGGAACACCAGCAGCGAGGTCAGCTGTTCGCCGCCGATCGCATGCGCGGCCGAGGCATCGTCGGCCAGCTCATGGGCCGACGAGCCGGAGGCGCCGAGCGCCTTGGCAATGCCGTTGGGGTCGATGATCATGATCACGGCGCCATCGCCCAGAATGGTGTTGCCGGAGAACATGTCGATGTGCCGCAGCTTGGTCGACATCGGCTTGACCACGATTTCTTCGGTGTGGAACACGCCGTCGACCACGATGCCGAAGGTCTGGCTGCCGACCTGCGTCACCACGATGAAGCCGTTCTCGGGGTCGCTGGAGGAACCGTCGTCGATCTTCAGCAGCTTCTTCAGGTGCATCAGCGGCAGCAGCTTGTTGCGCAGCCGCAGCACGGCCGTGTCCTTGATGCGCTCGATGCGGTGTTCGGAGTTGGCGCGGGCGCGCACCAGTTCCACGACCGACAATTGCGGGATCGCAAAGCGGTCGCCGGCGGCTTCCACGATCAGGGCCGAGACGATGGCCAGGGTCAGCGGGATCTTGATGGTGACGGAGGAGCCCTCGCCGGCCACCGACTTGATGTCGATGGTGCCGCCGATCTGGTCGATATTGGTGCGCACCACGTCCATGCCGACGCCGCGGCCGGAGACCGAGGTGACGGCGGCGGCGGTGGAGAAGCCCGGCGCGAAGATGAACTTGTGGATCTGGGCCTCGGTCATCTTCTCCAGTTCGGCCTCGCTGACGAGACTGTTCTGCAGCGCCTTGGCCTTGATCCGCTCGGTGTTCAGCCCGCGGCCATTGTCCGCGATGCAGATGATGATGTGGCCGCCCTCGTGATAGGCGGACAGCCGGATGGTGCCCTGCTCGCCCTTGCCGCTGGCCAGCCGCTCGGCCGGGGTCTCCAGGCCGTGGTCGGCGGAGTTGCGCACCATGTGCGTCAGCGGATCCTTGATCAGGTCGAGCACCTGGCGGTCGAGCTCGGTGTCGGCGCCGTGCATCTCCAGTTCGATCTGCTTGCCGAGTTCGCCGGAGAGGTCGCGGACGATGCGGGGCAGCTTCTGCCAGGCATTGCCGATCGGCTGCATCCGCGTCTTCATGACGCCTTCCTGCAGTTCGGCGGTGACGTTGGACAAACGCTGCAGCGGCACCTTGAACTCGGTGTCCTCGTTGCGGCGCGAGATCTCCAGCAGCTGGTTGCGGGTCAACACCAGCTCGGAGACCATGGTCATCAGATGTTCCAGCGTGTCCACGTTGACGCGGATCGACTGGTTGGCGATCTTGTCGGCTTCCTGGACGTCGGCCTCGAGGGCGGTGGCACGCTTCACGGGTTTTGCCTTTGCTTCCTTGGCTTCGGCGGCGGCAGCGGGCTTGGGCGCAGCGGGCGCGGGCTTCGGCGCGGGGGCGGCTTCGGTCGCGGTCTCGCGGAAGGCGCGTTCGAGGTCGTCGAGCGAGACTTCGCCGGGACGCAACGGACGCTCCAGCACCTGGTCGACCAGCGTGCCTGACGTCATCGCGGGCGCGACCGGCGGCGCGGCCACGACGGGGACCGCAGGCGCAGGTTCGGCCGCCGCTTCCGCATGGTGGCCGCCTTCGGCCATCGCGTGCAGCTTCTCGATCAGGTCTTCGTCGGTGCCCTCGGGCTCGGTCTCGGTGGCCTCGAGGCCCGCCAAAATCTCCTTGATGCGGTCGATCGAGGACAGGATCAGCGTCACCGCCTCGGCCTTGACCGGCATGCCGTCGCGGAATTTGCCCATCAGCGTCTCGCCGGCATGGGCGAGCGCTTCAAGCCGCGGCAGGCCTAGAAAGCCGCAGGTGCCCTTGATGGTGTGGACCAGCCGGAAAATGTTATCCAGAATCTTCGCATCGCTCGGGTCCTGCTCGAACCGCACCAACTGATTGTCGACCGTATCCAGGCTTTCGCTGGTCTCAGTCAAAAACTCCCGCAACAAGTCATCCATGAAATTGGCCTTCGTACGCACCGGCACGCGACATCGACGCACCCTACGGAACGAGGCCAGCTTCTATGCAAAGCGTTTAATATTGGTTGAGCAAATGGAAAAGAACGGGATCAACAAAGAGATAAGACGGCAGAAATGATTTCTGCCGCCTGTTTTCAACGATTGGTTAACCATGTTTGCGCGTCGGCGCACTTCAGGCCGCGGTAACGATCACCTTTTCCCCGTCGGGCGCGAGCGTCACGGTGAGCCCGCAGGCCTGCGCCAACAGCCGCGTATAGTAAGGCTGCACCGCATGTGCATCGACGGAAGCCGTCGAACTCACGCTCAGGAGATCGGCGATGTTCTGCGGCAACCGGGCGTTCAGGCCGGCAGACGTGACACGGAAGCTCATGGTCTCGCCGTCGCCGATCGGATCGATCGTCAGCGTGCCGCCGCGCGGGATCGTCTGCTGCGCAATGATCAGCATGTTCAACAGCAGCTTGACGCGGTTCTTCGGCAGCAAGAGGCGCGGCAGATTCCAGGTGATGGTGATCTTGCCGTCTTCGATGTGGCCGCGCGCCATGTTCTGGGCATCGCCGAGATCGATCTGCGCCCCCGCCGACCCCGCCGCGCCGAACGCCAGGCGGCAGAACTGCAATCGGGCGGAGGCGGTCTTGGCGCTCTTGCGGATCAGATCGAGCGCGAAATCCCGGTCTTCGGGCTTCGGATTGTCGTCAAGCACCTCAAGCCCATTGACGATGGCGCCAACCGGGCTGATGAGATCGTGACAGACGCGCGAACACAACAGCGCCGCAAGTTCGAGGGCATCGGGAGCCGGACCGGGAGACGAAGTGCCAGACATCATAGGTTCCTGGAAAGCCGCCGAGTCGCAAATTGCTGGCGGGCAGTTACGAATCACGCGTGCTTATCGGTTGATACACTGCGCAGCCCCCTGCTGCCAGCACGGGGCGGCAATGGTAAGGCAGGACGAACAGCAAATAGGCCCAGCTCATGAATGAGGCACATCCACCCGCGCTCGGCCGCGATGCCGCCGCGGCGCTGATCGAACCGCTGACCGACATCGTGATCCGGGCGGGTGCGGCCATCCTTGCCGTCAACCGTTCCGCCATGAAGGTCGACGGCAAGACCGACGGATCGCCGGTAACGGAGGCCGACCTGGCGGCCGACCGAATCATCGCGGAGGGCCTGGCCCAGGTGGTGCCCGACATACCGTCGCTGTCGGAAGAGCGCGCCGTTGCGGCGATGCTGCCCCGCAAGGAAAGCTTCTTCCTGATCGACCCGCTCGACGGCACCAAGGAATTCGTCGCCGGCCGCAACGAATTCACCGTCAACCTGGCGCTGGTGACCCACGGGACGCCGCTGCTCGGCATCATCAGCGCGCCCGCGCTCGGGCTGATCTGGCGCGGCATTGTCGGCCGCGGCGCCGAACGGCTGACGCTTGGTAACGGCAAACCGCTGATCGAGCCGATTCGCACCCGTCCCTGCCCGCCGCGCGGCCAGCCGTGGACGGTCGCCGTCAGCCGCTTGCATGGCGATGCCAGGACCGAAGCCTTCATTGCCGCAAGGCCGGGCGCGGTACGATGCGAACTCGGCTCGGCGGTCAAATTCGGCCGGGTGGCCGAAGGCGCGGTCGATATCTATCCGCGGCTGTCGCCGACTTCGGAATGGGACGTGGCCGCGGGCCACGCGGTCGTTGCGGCCGCCGGCGGCAGGATCACGGATTCAAGCGGCGCGGCCCTGGTTTTTGGCGCGGGCGGGCGCAAGGACTTCATCGTTCCGGAATTCATCGCCTGGGGCGATCCGAACGCGACGTCTTAGCGAATTCGTAGTTTTGTAGCCCGGGCGAGCGAAGCGACCCCGGGAACAGGTGGTAGACAACTTCACATATTCCATTCGTCTGGCACCGCTCCCGGGGTCGCTTCGCTCGCCCGGGCTACGGCAGCTACGGCAGCTCGCAAATTACTGCGCGAGCCCCTGCTCCAGCACCGGCCAGCGCGCGGTGGCGTCTTTCAGGAAACGCTCCGGCTCGACAGCGAACGCATCGCGGTTTTCCTCGCGGCCGAACAAATAGAGCCGCTGACCCGCAACCACCCAAAAGCGCGGATTGCCCGCATAGGTTACCCCTCGTCCCAGATCGACCGGATCGTAGCCGCCGAACTGGGGCCCGTAGATTTCCGGATGCGCGACAAAGGAGGCGCGATTGCCCTCGTTGCGGAAACGCCAGACGGCGCCGGCTTCGCGGGCCTCGAAGTCGGGCAATCCTTGAAGGGCCATGGATTCGGTGAAATAGGTGACGGGATCGAAACCTTCGATAGCGATGCCGGAATAACGGTTCACCACCACCCGCTCGGTGGTCGAAGCCCACGCGGCATAATCAAGGCCACCAAAAAACCCCGCCAATAAGGCAAAAAGGGCTATTCCGGGGCGCAAACCGTATCTTTCCTGCCGTTGTGCCGTCATAGTTGGTGCCGATAACATGCGAGTTGAGGGGACACTGGGCGCAACCTAGAGCCAGCTTGTTGGCGTCAGGTTAAGGCGGCGGCCAGAATTCGATGCCAGGGGTTCTTTCATGACGTTTGCTTCACGCCTTGCCGCGGTGACGTTCGCCGCGCTGATGTGCTGGACCGCACCGGCTTCGGCACAGCAGCCGCTGCCACCGGCGTACCCTGCGCAGCAGCCACCACCGGTGTATCCGGCGCAGCAGCCGCCGGCGGCCTACCCGCCACCGCAGCGCCAGGCGGGGCCCGAGACCTTTGGACCGGACGAACTGGTTTCGGCCGGGCACAAATTCTTCGGCAACGTCTCGCGCGGGCTTGCGTCCGTCATTGAGCGCGCGGTCAGCCAGTGGGGTCTTCCCAACGGCTATGTGCTCGGCGAGGAAGGCTCAGGCGCTTTTGTGGCGGGCCTGCGCTATGGCGAAGGCACGCTGTACACCAAGAACGCCGGCGACTTGCGGGTCTACTGGCAGGGGCCGTCGGTCGGCTTCGACTGGGGCGGCGACGGCGCGCGTACCATGACGCTGGTGTACAACCTGCCCGCGACCAATGCGATCTATCAGCGCTTCGTCGGCATCGACGGCTCCGCCTATATCGTCGGCGGCTTCGGCATGACCGCGCTCACCGCCAACAACATCGTGCTGGTGCCGATCCGCTCCGGCATCGGTCTGCGGCTTGGCGCCAATGTCGGCTACCTCAAATTTACCCCGCGCGCGACCTGGAACCCATTCTGAGTCCACTGCCGGACGCCAACGCGCATCCTTGCGAGACGGATTCAGGTTAACGCGGCATTGGGCTGGCGTAAGCCCGGCCGGGCGTGGCATTGTGATTAACGAATCCCTCTCTGTGTGGAGTAACCATCTATGATCGAGCCGATCATGTATCTGGCGATCGGTTTTCTGGTCTCCATGCTGTTCGGTCTGATGATCGTACCGCTGGTGCACAACCGCGCGGTACGGCTGACGACGCGGCGGCTCGAGGCGGCAACCCCGCTGTCGATGGCCGAGATCCAGGCCGACAAGGACCAGTTGCGCGCGGAGTTCGCGATGTCGGCGCGACGGCTCGAAATGAACGTCGAGCAGCTCAAGAACAAGACGACCAGCCAACTCGCCGAACTCGGCAAGAAGAGCGACGCGATCAACCGCATGAAGATCGAACTCGGCGAAAAGAACGCCACGATCTTTTCGCTCGAAGCGCGCGAGAAGGCGGTGAAGGAGCAGTTGCGCGCCACCGAAGAGGAATTCGCGGCCAAGACCGAACTCTTGCGCAACGCCGAACAGGCGCTCACCGACAAGCAGGGCGATCTCGCCAAGATCAATCACGAATTGAACGACCGTTCGATGATGGCGGACAGCCGCCAGGTCGAGCTGGTCGCGGTGCGCACGCAGATCGAGGAACTGAAGGGCCGCGTCGGCGATGCCGAAAAGGAATTTTCGACGACGCAGGCTCGCCTCACGCAGGAGCGCGCCGATTCCGAGCACGCGACGCGCGACCTGACGGAGGCGCGCAGCCGCGTCGAAAATTTGAGCCAGCGCGTCACTGACCTCGACCGTCAATTGATCGTGCAGGTCAAGGAAGCCGAGATGCTCGGCAACCGCGTCAACGACCTCGAAGCGCGGCTGGCGACGCAAGGCAAGCTGCTCGCCGAACGCGAATACGAAAACAACCAGCTCCGGCAGGCGAACGAAACCACCGAACGCGCCGCACGCGAACTTCGCGAGGAGATCGCGGCGACGAACGGCGGCAAGTCGCCGATCGTCGAGAAACTGCGCAGCGAGAAGGCGGCGGTGGAAGAACAGCTCCGCACCGCCCGCGACGAGCGCGCAAAACTGCAGCGTGAAATCAACGCGATCCAGCAGCAGGCCGAGAGCTCGTGGCAGACCGAGCGGATGGAAAACGCGCTGCTGCGCGAACGCATCAACGACATCGCCGCCGAGGTCGCAAAACTCGCCATGCAGCTCGAGGGCCCGAATTCGGCCATCGAGGCGATGCTGGCCGCGGAACCGGCCGTGCCGAAGGCCCCGGCCAAACCCGCCAACGACGTCACCGGCGCCGCAGCCGTCTCGGAAGGCGGCGGCACGCTGGCCGAGCGTATCCGCGCGCTGCAGTCGCACGCCTCCCGCGCCCGCCAGCAGGGGGCGTAATTTCTCCGCCTCCAAGCGAAAAACGCGACGTTTCAGCCCGACTGATCGCTTGACACTATGGGCCCCTACTTCGTAAATCGCGGGCTCTGACGGGGCTTACGGTTCGCCCAAATTCCCGGACGCATAGCTCAGCGGGAGAGCGTTCCCTTCACACGGGAGAGGTCCAAGGTTCGATCCCTTGTGCGTCCACCATCTACGCCTCTGAAATCACCACATAATCTGAAGCTCCTTGGTATACGACGGGGCACTTTAGGGGTCGAACACGGCGGGAACATCCGTGCATGGTTGCGCATGAGGTTCTTTATGCGTTCGCCCGCCTGGAGAGTCAGTCTGTAATCCATAGATTACATTTTGCTTGCATGATTGTAATCTATGGATTACACATGCCCATGATCGAGGTTCGCGAAACTCCGGAGTTCACCCGCTGGCTGGCCGCCCTGAAAGATCAGCGCGCCGTCCTTCATATCGTTCGCCGGATCAGCCGCGTGGCTGCTGGAAACACCGGAGATGCGAAGTCAGTCGGCGGGTCGGTGTCTGAGCTTCGGATCGACTACGGCCCCGGATACCGTGTCTACTTCACCCGTCGCAGGCAGGCCCTTGTTATCCTGCTCTGCGGTGGCGACAAGCGCACTCAGAGCCGGGACATCAGGAACGCAACGGAGATCGCGGGGAAACTGGAGGACTAGGATGAAAGTCAGCAAACTTAAAAAATTCGACGCCGCCGAGCATCTTCGCACCCCGAAAGCTCGCGCGGAGTATCTGAGTATCGTCCTCGCTGACGGCGACCCTGCCGAGGTCCGCGACGCCCTCAATCTTGTTGCCCGAGCGCAGGGTATGAGCGAGGTCGCCAAGGCTGCCGGGGTGACTAGAGAGGGTCTTTATAAGACGCTCGGAGCGGGCGGCAACCCGGAGTTCTCGACCGTCATGCGGGTCATCGGAGCTATGGGAATCCGCCTTTCGGCTCAAGCGACGAATGCAAAGTCGAAGAAGCGTGCCGTGGCGTAAAGAGACTTTCCGTCGCCACGACGCGGGCAGGCACTTAAATCAAAAGCCCGCCGCCCTTATGGGGCGGCGGGTTTCTCAAATCGGCGAGCCGCGCGGCGTTCCGATCCATGAGGGGTTGGTCCCCATGCTTACAGACATGGTCGAGAACCGACCTGGTTGGTCTTTCACCTCCCGCAAGACTTCAATGGCGCCGGCATTAACGATGCAAAAGCTCGTCGCGGCGAAAACCCGGCGCTTAATGGGCAGTTAATACTTTTGCGCAAAGGATAGACAATCAGCGCAACATTTTAGATCGCCGCAAGAAGTGCGAGCGGAACTCAGGCTCCTGAAGAGGGATTGGCATGAGAACGCTTCTCATTGGTGCTCTGGCTGCGACCCTGGTTGGCTGTAGCTGCCTCTTACCGCCGCAGGCGAGCATGGAAGCATGCACGGACGCGAACGGCTGTCTCAACAGAACGGCGGCCACTCGGCCAGTCGAACCGGCGCCAGCGTCATCCAGGGCGAATTCCACGACAACAAAAGGCAAACCCGCTGTCGCGGCGAAGACGGAAGAGCCGTCAACCGCTCACGCCCGTGAGAAGCCTCATCTCGCTGCGAAAGCGGCGAAGCCTGCCGTCATCGAAGCGAAAGTCGGGGCTCCGGCATCGGGTCCGCCCGCTGAGACGTCCGATCCAGTCATCATCAAGGCGAAGACCACGATTGCTGCGAAACTGGAGGACCCGGCGTCTGCCGAGTTCAGCGAGATGAAGCGGGCGATCCGCAAAAATACGTTCGGCAAGCCAGTCGACACCATTTGCGGCCATGTCAAAGGAAAGAAAGTGTCGGGCGAGGAGACGGAAGATCGGCCGTTTCTATATCTCGTGAAGGAAGATGATGCGTACGTCGTCAACGGCCCCGCGGGTTCGGCGGCAGCGAGCGCGTATCGAAATATTTGTAGCTAGCCTGAAACAACAGACTGCTGCCAGGATCAGTCGCGACGGACCAGAAGGTCCCTGACGATATTCCTGCGAACGAGCCCGAAAATCGGGAACGACGCAGCGATAACATTCGCTGCAGCGTGTGTGGGGCAGACTTTGCTCCATGGAAAATGGAAATCAAAACTGGTGGAGTGACTGAAGCATAACTCTGAATTCGGGGACCTCATGGACGCTCTTACTAATCCCGCGGAACTAGCCCGGGAACCACAGAAGTCGCCGGTGCTTGTGATCATCGAGCAGCACGCCCTGGCGCGTACCTGTATTCTCAACATCCTCAAGCGAGAACTTGCCGGATTGGAAATCGTCGAGATGGCAACGACGAGTGATCTGAGCTGGCTATCGGACAGGGACATCCGCTTGATCGCGCTGAGTATCGGGGACCAGCAGATCACCGACCCTTCGATCGAGGATAGCCTCGCGCTGCTCGCAAAATCCTGTCCGAAAGCAGCCGTTGCGCTGCTATCAAATCGCGACGACGAGGCGACGGCAACAGCTGCGATGCAACGGGGGGTCCGCGGCTTTTTTCCGATAACGATTCCGGTCGAAGTCGCTATCGCCGGACTGCGCCTGGTTCTTGCCGGCGGGGTCTACCGCCCCTTGCCGATCGTGAGGCAGAACGGAGCACCGAGCCTCAACACGATATCGGAACACCCCAACGTTCCCGAGCCATGCGGAATCCATGAGCATAACGGCGCCACCACGCTTGCGCCGGAGAGGACGTTGATCGACCTTACGCCACGCGAACAACATGTGCTCGAGGCGCTGCAGCTCGGCCTTCCCAACAAATTGATTGCCGTCAGGCTCAAGCTTTCCGAAAACACCGTAAAAATGCATATTCAGCGCATCATGCGAAAATGTTCGGCGCGTAACCGCACGGAGGCGGTGCTTCGTTGGAGCCGACGAACTAACGGTCATGCGCCGCTCTCACGAGTGCGGTCATCTTGAGGGTTGTCTGCACTCGCCGTTCTGGTCTTTGTTCGAAGCGCGCTAATCCTCGCGGAACGCGCTGTTGAAGCTGTCGAGCAGAGGGCTGAGGGCGTAGAGCGCCACAGTGCCGCGACCAGTCTTGATGAACACCTGGGCCGGCATTCCCGGAATGATCTGGACGCCATGGATCCCGGCGACCGCCGGATCCTGCACCCGAATCTTGGCGGCGTAGTAGGGTTGGTCCGTGCGCTTGTCGACCAGACGATCGGCGGAAACATGCATCACGGTCCCATGGAGCGGCGGTACGCGGCGCTGATTGTAGGGCAGAAGATTCACATCGGCGCTCAGTCCGGGACGGACCACATCGATATCCTCGGGCCTGACGCGTGCAATCACGATGAGCCGGCCTTGCCGGGGCACCAGATCCACGAGAGCTGCGCCGGCGCCGATCACGCCGCCTGGCGTATGAATCCTCAGGTCGGTTACCACGCCGTCCTCGGGCGCCTTGACGGCCGTTCGTGAGAGCTGGTCGTCGGCCGCCTGCAGTCGCTCGCGTAGCTGAAAAATCTGGTTTTGTACCTCGCGCAGCGACTGCGCGATCTCGTTGTGGCGGTCATTCTCCAGCTTGAGCAGAACTGCCTGGGATTCGTTGATGACCTGCCCGGCACGCGATATCTGCGCGACGATCTCGCCCCGCCGCCCCTCGATGTCGGCGACTTCCCGCTCGAGGTTGAGAAGCCGCGGGCGCCGCTCAAGTCCCTTGTTGACGAGCATGGCGACGGTCGCCGCTTCTTCGCGAACGATTTCGATGCGCCTTGAGGCCGCGCTTTCCTGCGCCCTGAGGCCTTCGATCTCTTTATCCACCTGCGACCTTTTTTCCCGGTTCACAGCCGCTTGCGACTGAAAGACCTGCCGGCGCGTTTCGAAGATGGCTTGCTGGCCGGCAAGAATATCCGAGACCGACGGATTGGCGCGCTGTGCCATCTCCAGCTTCGTCGGAAACGACATCCGCGCTTCTCCGTGCTGTTCCGCCTGCAGGCGGGCTTCGCGTGCCATGGCCTCCCACAACTGGCCTTGCAGGCTCTGGGCTTCGGCACGGGCCCTGGTATCCTCCAGCGCGATCAATGTTTGTCCCGCGCGGACAACATCGCCGTCCGCGACCAGAATTTCCCTGATGATGCCACCCTCAAGGTGCTGAATCGTTTTGCGGCTCGAACTCGGATTCGACGGTGCCGACAGCAATCGCGGCGCTCTCGAGCGGGGCATAGGCTGACCAAACACCGAGACCAACGACAAAGCCGGAAACCAGCAGGTTTCCCGTCCACGTGACACCGCGAAGCCGGTCGCGGAGCGCCGGCGGCGCCGATCTCAACCACCGGGGGGCTTCCCAAATCCCGACGTGCTCGAATGCAATTTTCAGACGATCCCACCCCCTTCGGGCAAAGAGATCAAAATGCTTGATATAAATCCAGGTTACGCGGCGCAGCCGATCGCAGAACGCCGGCGCCGTCGATCTCAGGCGCCATAAAACCTCTCGAAGCTCGATCCAGACGAATGACATTTTCATGAGATCCCATTCCCTTCGCGCGAAGCGACTTGCGGGCGGGCCAAACACCTCTCGAAAACTTCCCTGCTCTCGCCGAAGGCGGTAACCGCGCCATCCTGCATGATGGCAATCTTGTCCGTCACGCCCAGGATCCCGATCCGGTGGGTGATGATGATGACAGTGGTATTGGCAGCCTTCATCCATTCGATGGCGTCGAAGAGCATGCGCTCGCCGAGCGAGTCGAGGCTGGAGTTCGGCTCGTCGAGGACCACGAGGTGCGGGTCGCCGAAGAACGCCCGTGCAAGGCCGAGCCGCTGGCGAAAGCCACGCGGGAGATTGGCGCCTCCCGCAACGACGACCGTATCGTACGCCTGCGGCAACCGGATGATGGTCTCGTGAATGCCGGCCAGCTTCGCTGCTTCAATGACCTTCTGCAAATCGGCGTCGTCCAGCCGTGCAATGATGTCCTTTATGGTTTCTCCGAACAGATCGATATCCTGCGGCAGATATCCGACGCGGCGGCCTTCGCCCAAATCGCGGATGGCTGAAACGTCGATGCCGTCGAGCAGGACCGAACCTGCCGTCGGAGCTGAGATTGCAGTGATGATTTTGCCAAGCATGGATTTGCCGGAGCCGGATGGACCGATAATGCCGAGGCACTCACCGGGCGCGAGACAGAACGACACGCCCTTCAGGAACAAATTGTTCGTACCCGGCAGCGCGGCGCCGACATTGTTGACAATGAGGTCGCCCTTTGGCCGGTCCGGGAGAGCCGTGACGTACGTAGCCGGGGCGACAGCGGACATGACGTCGTTGAGCCGGCGGTAGGCGGCGAGCGCCATCGCGAATGCCTTCCAGCCCACGATCGCGCCTTCAATGGGTGCGAGCGCGCGTCCGAACAGCAAGCTCGTGGCAAAGATGATGGCGGGACTTCTGCTCTGTTCCAGGACAAGCCAGGCGGCAGCGCCCATGATCAGTACCTGCGCCAGCGCCCGCACGGGTTTGGAAAGCATCATGATGGTCTCGTGGCGGCGCTGGACCACGCCTTGCTCGCTCCTCGCATCCCTCGCAGCCTGGCCGATCAGGCGCGCGGCGCCGTCGAGCATTCCCATGGACCGGATCACTTGAAGATTTCCGACGGTCATGCCGAACCATCCCTGGCTCCTCGTCAGCGCAGCAACTGACCGCGCCCGCGGGCCTTCCGTGAGCAGGTCTCCGGCAAGCCCGAGACCAAGCACGAGAAGCGCAGTGAGGGCGCCGATCACGCCCAGCAAGGGATGCACGAGGAAAAGAACGCCAATGAAGAGCGGCGTCCAGAGCGCGTCGAACAACGTCGAACAGGCCCCGCTCTGGGCGAACTGACGCAGGGTCGCAAGGTCGCGATATGCCTCCGACGCCCGCGATCGATCGACTTCATAGGCGTATTTGAAGCTTGCGGAGAGCGTTGCCGGATGGAGTTCTTCTTCAAGCCACTCGCCCATTCGGCCCAGTGCAGCGCGGCGCAGTGCATCAAGCACGCCGCCAACCACAACGGCAAACGCAACGATGAGCGTCAGCATCAGCAGCGTATCGCCACTGCGGCTCGACAGCACGCGATCATAGATCTGAAGCAGATAGATGGAAGGCGCGAGAAGCAGAATATTGTAGCTGCAGCTATACGTGAAAACCAGTCCGAGCGACCCCGCGCAGGCCCGCAAGGCCGACTTCAACGGCGTCTGCGATGATGACATCGTTTGCAGCCGGAGCGGTGGCATCAGCATTGCGGTCCCCACCAGAGATCTGAAATCCGACTCTTCCGCCCGTTGTTCGGTGACCTGGCGGCGAAGTGAGAACCGGCAGCGGCTGGCCGCCGGTTCTCTGTTCTCGGAGGCGTCGATCAGCCGTGCCCGTCGATATGGTAGGTCTCGTAGCTGTTGAGCGAGTCGTTCAGGATATTGACGTCAACGTCCCCGCCCACCGCGTTATTGTGATTTCCGCCGTCACCTCCGACGCCGGCCACCACGTTCTGGCTCATGTCCGCCTTGAGGTAGTTGTCCTGATAGGCCTTGGTGTTGGCATCCACGTAGGATTTGTTATGGCCGCTGTCCGAATCCTGGTCGCCATTCGACACGGCTTTTCCGCCGTCTGCTTTCGAAAACTTCTCCGCCTTGGCATTCGCGCCCCCGGCGTCCCAGTAGGCCTTCTGGTGAACCTGATCGCCGGTCTTGACGTCCACGTGGGCTCCATCAGCCTTGTTGTAGGGATTGAAGCTGATGCTTGGGCTGCTGCTGATATTGCCCGCGTTGACGCCGTCGCCGCCATTACCTGCGCTGTTGCCGCCGGTCGAGGCTTTGAGGGCGATCGTGTCGGAAGGAAAAGATATTTTTGCCATGTGAGGTCTCCCTGATTTGGTTTGCACACTGTGCGTCCAAATGTGGACAGCAACGATCTTGGTTTTGGATGCTGCATGGGTCTAGCCGCCAAAGCTGATGCCACCCGAAGCGAACGGTGTACGCCCGAAATGCTGCCCTCTCGCCGCCGATGTCCGGACAACTCCAATGCAGTCAGGGCGTTTTCAAGCGAACGCCCACCCCGGGCTTGATCCGGAGTGGGCTCGCGCCAGGAGAACGCGTCTAACAAAAATCTGGAGCCCCGTTTCGATTCTATCGAGACGGAAGAGACTCTAGGCGTGATCCAGCAAGTGGAGATCCGACAGCAGGTGCATCGCCAAATCGCCGCCAAACGCAGCATTGCCGTGGCCGCCGTCGCCACCGATTCCAGCCATCTGGATCGTGCTCTGATCGAATTGGACGTTGTTGGTCTGGTGAGCCTCGGCTGTTGAATTGTAGCCGGCGACCGCAATGTTGATCGGGGCGTAGATCGCCACGTCGATGTCGACCATGCTTCCTGCGAAATGGCCGTTGCCGCCGTTGCCGGCGCTGTTGTGGCCGGTCGCGATGACGTCGGAGCCAATCACATTGAAGAGGGAGGAGAAGATATCCGCGCTGCCGCCAGTCGCGGAATTGCCGTTCCCGCCGTCACCGCCGATGCCGGCCATCTGAACAGCGGATTGATCGAACACCACATTGTTTGTCTGATCGGCGTGGGCGCTGGAATTGTATCCCGCCACCGCAATGTTGACCGGAAAGTAAAATGCAAAGGTCGCGTGAACAACGCCCCCATAAGCGTATCCGTCGCCACCGTTGCCGGCGCTGTTCTCACCCGTACCGATCGCGCCCGAGGCTCCACCAGACGCGAGCGCACCGACGTTTCCGCCTGATGCGGCATTGCCATTGCCGCCACTACCGCCCACTCCCGCGATCTGGGTCGCGGATTGATCGAAATAGGCAGTGTTGGTCTGATGGGCGTCGGCCGTCGCATGGGGGCCGGCCACCGCAATGTTGACGGGGCTATAGATCGCGACAGGAGCATGCACCATCGCTCCGATAAAGGTGCCGTCGCCACCATTGCCGGCACTGTTCTCACCGGTACTGATCGAGCCCCGGCCGCCCCCGAACGCGCCGACCATTCCGCCCGATGCGGCATTCCAATTGCCGCCATCACCGCCCATTCCCGCGATCTGGTGCGCGGACTGATCAAGATACGCGATATTCGTCTGATGGGCGTCGGCTGTCGCATGGAAGCCGCCCCGCGCGAAGTTGAGCGGTTCGAAACCAGCGTAGCTGGTATCGATCAGGCTCCCTGCGAAACGGCCGTCGCCGCCATTGCCGGCGCTGTTATCTCCGGTGTGGATCGGGAAGAGTGACCACGAATCCCGGGCAAGCCACCACGAGTCCGGGGCATCGTGCCCGAACAGATGCTTGCGGTCGAGATGAACGCCCTCCGTTGCACTCCGACGATCCATGGCAGTTACCCCACCCAAGTTGCTCCGCGCCGACGGGATCGACGCCTCCCGCACTCAAGAGAGAATGTCACCTCGGCAAGCCAAAAGCCGAGTCGCCAATTCGGATCGCAAACGTTCGGAGGGTAGACATGATATCGGTTACGCCCGTTTGGGTGTGGGCGGTGGTATCTTTGAATTGAATCGCTGGAGGCGGTTCAGTCCCTTGTGCGTCCACCATCGTCTTGTGGTGGTCTGCTGATGGTGCTCGTCCTGTCGATCGGGCGCAGGACATGAGGGCTCGTGACCGGCAGCAAGCGGGTCGCGCAGAGGCAGAGAAAGAGAAAGGCTTAAATCAGATCCCCAGCAGCCAGATCGCGACGATGGTGCCCAGCGTCACCAGCCCGCTGATGGTCCATCCGGTTGCGTAGGAGATTTCGTCGTCGCTGGTGCCGCGCATCGCGTCGTCGGCGCCGGTGGTTGCTGACCGCCACTGCATGGCATTGCTCCAAAAAGCCTGCCCGCAGGGATAACGTCGGCCGGGGTTCCCGGTTCCGCTCTATTTTGGCGGCCGGCCAGCAAGGGCCGCCAGGTCAGTCATCAGACGAAGGAAAGCCGGCGGGCGTCGACCGGCGCGATTTCGTTTTCGTCGCCGACGATAATGGTGACTTTCCAGCCCTCGCTGGCCCAGACCCGCGCTTTGGCAACCGCCACCAGCATGCTGCTCCGGTCCATCCTGACGGTTTCGTCCCTGCGTTCGGCCACGATCCTGTACGCCATGCCACATCCCCTACGCACGTAGAACTATTGGGGAACGATGTTCGGCTACGGCTTTGGCCGCAATGGGCCGACAATTTGTCCAATCGGGGGCATGGTTGGCCCCGGTGGCGGCTCCTTATCGAGCGCCCGTCATGGGGGAAATCTCCGTCTCCGAGGCTTCATCCAGCGCTTAAGCCCGCATCCTTCAGCCGCCCTGCGAACCAGACGGACAGGGCCTGGTCGAGAACGCCGCTGGTATAGACTTCCGACTTCGTGACCTGCGTCTTGCCGAGCGTCAGCAGCACGCCGATCCAGTAGGCGAACCACAAATGCGGATCGGTCAGCGCCCGCAGCTTGTGCTGGTCATGTTCGAGCGGCTGATGGTTGGCCGATTTCCGCACCTCGACCGCGAGCAAATTGTTGGGAATGGCGCGCTGGTGCACCACGATGTCGGGATAGATGGATTTGGCGAGGTGATCGTCGGTCGAGACGATCGTTCCGTGCGGCAGCCGCAGCGTGCGATCGCCCAGCCGGTCGTATTCGCAATCGATTTCCCAGCCCGGGAACTGCTTTTCAAACTGAACCGCCAGCCGGTGCGTCAGCGCGCGCTCGCCGGCCTCCCTTTCGAGCAGAAAGGTTTCGTGCGCGTAGAACTCGTGAAGTGCGGTGACGACCTTGTTCAGTTCGGTCTGCATGGCGCCTCCCACGAAGGCCAGAGCATCATCCGGAAAACCTGATACCGGTTTTCCCTCGCGACAAACGCGGAGCGCGTTTGCGCGAAGATCATGCTCCAATCAAAGAGCCAGGGCGAGATAACTATTCAAAGAAAAATCATCGCGCTCCAACGGCCGCCTTACATCTGCACTTCGATCAGCCGCGGTCCCGGTTCGGCAACGGCTTCCGCCAGCGCCTTGACGAAATCGTCGACATTGGCGACCGCGCGGCCCGGCACGCCCATGCCCTTGGCGAGTGCGACGAAGTCGAGGTCCGGGCGGTCGAGCTTGAGCATGTCCAGCGCGCGCTGCCCCGGCTCGCCGGCGCCGACGCCGTCGAATTCGCCGCGAAGAATCTGGTAGATCTTGTTGGCGAATACAATCGTGACGACGTTGAGGCCCTCGCGCGCCTGCGTCCACAGCGATTGCAGCGTGTACATCGCGCTGCCGTCGCCGACCATGCAGATGACTTTACGATCGGGACACGCCACCGCGGCGCCGGTCGCAACCGGGGTCGAGAAGCCGATCGAGCCGCCCATGTTCTGCAGCCAGTCGTGCGGGGCGGCGGCCGCCGTCGGCGGAAAGAAGCCGCGGCCGGTGGTGACGGATTCATCGACTACAATGGCGTTTTCCGGGATCGCCATCGCAATCGCCTGCGCGATCGAGGCATGCGTCAGCGCACCGGTCGGTTTTGCGAGTTCGACCAGCTTCTGCGGCTGCCGGTCGGCCGGCTGCGCGTGAAGCGCGCCGGCAAGCGCCTCCAGGGCGGCGACGGAGTTTTCCGCGCCGGAGGTCATGCGATGCACCTCGCAGCCCTGGGGCTTGAGCATGCTCGGCTTGTTCGGATAGGCGAAGAACGCCACGGGGTCGTTGGCCTCGACCAGCACGATGTTCTTAAAGTCCTTCAGGATCGGCAGCGCCTGCTCGATCACGTAGGGGATGCGGTCGATCGCGAAGCGCCCCTTGCCGCGCGCCATACGCGGATTGTAGGTCTGGCCCATCACCTTGCAGCCGGTCTTGCCCGCGATCTGGGCCGCCAGCGCCAGCCCGTGCTCGGTGAGCGCGCTGCCGGTCATCAGCAGCAGCGTCGATGCGCCGCCGTTGCGCAGCAACTTGGCGGCATGGTCCACGGCCTGCGCGGAATAATTGGCGCGCTGGTTTTCCGCCGGCACCTGCGCAATGCCGTCGGCCTCGTTCCAGGCGGTATCGGCGGGCAGGATCAGGGTTGCAATCTGCGCCGGCGCGCTCCTGGCGGCGGCGATCGCGGCAGCGCCGTCGGCGGCAACGGATTTCGAATCCGGCGAGGTCCGCACCCAGGACGACATCGGCCGCGCCAGCCCCTCGATGTCAGAGGTCAGCGGCGCGTTGTAGCCGATATGGTAGGTCGCATGCTGGCCGACGATGTTGACGATGCCGGAACTGGCCTTCTTGGCGTTGTGCAGATTGGCCAGGCCGTTGGCGAGGCCGGGCCCGAGATGCAGCAGGGTCGACGCCGGCGTGCCCTTCATGCGGTAATAACCGTCAGCGGCCCCCGTCACCACGCCCTCGAACAGGCCGAGCACGCAGCGCATCCCCTCGACCCGGTCCAGCGCGGCAACGAAATGCATCTCCGAGGTGCCGGGATTGCTGAAGCAGACGTCCACGCCGCCTGCGACCAATGTCCGCACCAGACTTTCCGCACCGTTCATGGTCTCGCCCCCTTCGGCTTCGTTTGATGAGCCGCTGACGATCAAACATTCTTCACACATTTCGTCAAAGGTTTAGCGGAACAATGCAGCTATCGCTTCCAGCATGTTGCCTTTTTGGACCGCGATGTTCGAAAATGGCTCAGGTCACGGCCTCGTTGGTTGCACGATCGCCGCAATTATGGCCTGTCTCGACTGATATTCTGATTTTTTCACGAGGAAGAAAAAGATGAACCGGGCTTTTGCTTTACTGTTTGTGCTGGTGGCGATGCTGGCGGGGTCCGGCCACGCGCAGGCCCAAGGCTTTCCAAACTTCTTCGGTGAAGATTCCCGCGACGTCATGGGCGGCGGCCCCGGTTTCTTCCGACCCGGCATGCCCAGCGGATCGAGCCCGATCCAGCGCACGACTGTGAACTTCAGCGGCAATTACGCGCCCGGAACGATTTTCATCAGCACCGGCGAGCGCAGGCTCTATCTCGTGCTCTCCAACGGCCAGGCGATCCGCTATGGCATCGGCGTCGGCCGCGACGGCTTCCGCTGGAGTGGAACCCATCGCATCACCGCGAAGAAGGAATGGCCGAGCTGGACACCGCCGGCCCAGATGCTGCGGCGGCGCCCCGATCTGCCGCGCCACATGTCGGGCGGCATCGACAATCCGCTCGGCGCGCGGGCGATGTATCTGGGATCGACGCTGTACCGCATCCACGGCTCCAACGAGCCCGAGACGATCGGACAGGCGGTATCGTCCGGATGCTTCCGCATGACCAACGAGGACGTGACCGATCTCTACAGCCGCGTGTCCGTCGGCACCCCGGTCATCGTCAAGAACTAGGCGCGGTCCTGGAACCCGGCGCGGCCATGCGCGCAAGCACGTGAACGAGGCTTTCAAGCCTTGCACGCACGCGCCGATTGCTGCAGCGTCGTTTGAATGCGCACGCCTCGCCGATTCCTCTGCCAACGGACGCTAGCGGCGGCCCTGTGCGCCGCGGCGCTCGGCGAGATCTTCCTGCCGTGCGCGGCCTCCGCGGACAATCCCGCCATCGCGCAGCGCCAGCGCACCGAGAAAAAAGCCTTCACCGACAGCGAGATCGTCGAAGGCTTTCTGAAGATCGCGTTCGGCGCCGAATATCATCTTGCGGGCCGCGTCGACCGCATCCGCAAATATGATGGGCCGGTGCGGGTGTATGCCGACGGCACCCGGGCCGACCGCAAGGCGCAGCTTGCGAAAATCGTGGCCGACATCGCCACGCGCGTTCAGCACCTCGACATCGCCATGGCCGGAACCATCGAAGACGCCAATGTGCAGGTCAAGCTGGTGCGCGACCGCGATCTCCAGCGCACCATCACGACCTTCTACGGCAGCGAACGGGCAAAAGAGATTCGCTCGTCGCTCGACCCGCAATGCCTGTCGGGCTTTCGCAAGAACGAGAAGTTCGAGATCGAGCATTCCGACGTGATCCTCACCGTCGACAATGGCGACTTCGTCTTCTTCGACTGCGCCTATGAGGAATTGCTGCAGTCGCTGGGACCGATCAACGATACGGCAAGCGTGCCCTGGACCATGTTCAACGACAATGTGTCGATGGGCTATTTCGACGTCTACGACCAGTATCTGCTGAACCTGCTCTACGATCCCCGGATCAAGGCCGGCATGTCCGTGCAGGAGGTCCAGGCGGCGCTGCCGGACGTGCTGGCCGACGTACGTGCGTGGGTGCGCAAGGTCAACAACCTGCCGCAGTGACAGGCTCGGGCCTTACCCCGTCATTGCGAGCGAAGCGAAGCAATCCATGGTTAAGCGCACGCGGAGAGATGGATTGCTTCGCGGAGCCTGTCATCGGGCGCGCATTCGCGCGACCCGTTGGCTCGCAATGACGGCGGAGAATTCGGGTAATTTCCCCACTGCGGCAGCCCCTGCTGAAACCCTTCGTCACGCTCCGTGAGCGCCCTCTCCCGGAGCCGCTGAGGTTCCCAGTGCCCCGCGCAATCCACCTTTTCCAACGACAACGCAAAGTTTTATTGCCGAAACATTGTGACTTCCGAGAGCAAATCCTGTTTAATGGGCTATGGGCGTCTCCTGTAAGTCTTTCAAATGAACGACCTGCCACGTATCCAGGCCTTGCGCTGCTTCATCACCGTCGCCCGCGAAGGTACGGTTTCGCGCGCGGCCACCTTGCTGCATCTGACCCAGCCCGCCGTCAGCCTTCAATTGAAGGGGCTGGAGGAAAACACCGGCCTGCAGCTTTTCAACCGGACGCCGGGCGGCTTTACCCTGACGGAAGCAGGCGCCGCCTTGCTGCCGCTGGCGCACAGGACGGTATCGGCCTCGGCGGATTTCAGGACGGCGGCAGATTCCTTGCGCGAATCGCAGCGGGCAACGTTGCGCGTCGGCACGATCCTGGATCCCGAATCGATCCGGCTGGGCTCGTTCGTGCGAAGCCTCGCCACTTCCTCGAAGAAGACCGAAGTCTTCCTCCGCTACGGCATGAGCGATGACGTACTGGCGCAGATCGGCAGGGGCGAACTCGACGTCGGATACTACGTCGATGCCACGCCGCCCGAATGCCTTGCGTCGGGGATACTGCCCGAACGCATCATCGACGATGGAAAGTTCCAGCTCACGGCAGTGATGCGCTACGACTACCGCGTGATCGCCCCTCGCGAATGGAGCGACAAGGTGCTTGGAAAGGACTGGGCCGATCTCGCCGACCTGCCCTGGATTGCGACGCCGCATGACTCGGCGCAGCGGCGGCTGGTCGACGACGTCTTCCGCGCCATGGGATCGACGCCGAAGCGCGTAGCCTTCGCCGATCAGGAAGACGCGATGATCGAGTTCGTCGAGGCCGGCAACGGCCTCAGCCTCGCCCGCGACAGCGTGCTCGACCGCATCACGCGCCATCGGAATTTCGTGATTGCCGACAAGGTGGCGCTGACCTGCGACCTCAGTTTCGCCTGCCTGACGTCGCGACGTCGCGAGCCGGTGATCTCGCAGGCCTTCTCGGCGATGCAGGCGGTATGGGAGCTGAAGCCGGGCGACGCAACGCCTGCGCCGATCGAAGCGGCGAGATCGCGGAAGAGCGCCCGGAGATAGCCTGATCGGCTTAAATTTTGGCCGGGTCAGACTTCTTCGGTTCAGACTTGGTCGGGTCAGATTTGGCCGGCTCAGACTTGGCCGGCTCAGACTTGCCATCGCAGATCGATTTCAGCGATCGCCATTCCTCAGCCGTCAGCAGCGGCGGCCCGCCTTCCGGCTTGTCTTCCCGGCTCATCCGCGCCAGCCGGTCCTCGCTCAGGGGATGGGTGGAGATGATGGAGAGGCCCTTGCCCTCCTTTCCGGTGACCCGAAGCAGCAATTCCCCGGTCGGTTTCGCCGGCCGGCCCAACCGGTGCATGACGTCGATGGCAAAACCGTCGGCATTGGTCTCGGCGTCCCGCGAATGGGACGACGTCACCAGCGTGCGCGATCCGAAGATCAGCGCACTGGAGCCCGTGATGTCGCCGAACAGCAGCCCGATCAGGAACGACGTGCTGCCGTCGCGGATCAGTCCGCGCATGCTGTCGCGATGCTTGAGATGGCCGAGTTCATGGGCCAGCACGCCTGCGATTTCGTCGGCATTCTCGGCCTTCGCCAGCAATCCGTCGAACAGGTAGACCTTGCCGCCCGGCAGCGCGAAGGCATTCGGAATCGAACTCGACAGCACGCCCGACTGCACCGAGGTGTCGAGGCCGGCGGATTCGCGAATCGCGGTGACGAGCTTGACGAAGGCCTGCTGCCCGGCGGCGTTGTCGCAAACCCTGGCATTGAACATCGCCTTGACCTGGCTATCGGCGACCTCGCCGAGCCGCCGTTCGAACGCTTCGGGCACCAGCGGCGTGAGGCGATCGGCGATCAGCGGAAGTCCGAACAGCACAACCGCAACGATCGAGATCGCGGCCGCGAGCGACCAGCCGACAATGACGGCAACGCCGCGGCGGCCGGGCGTGTTTTCATCCAGTTTGGCGCAGCGTGAGACCAGCTCGGCGGAAAGTGCGTTATCACGAACCTCCAGCCGCGCCAGCGCGGGCGCGGTCAGGCAGCCAAGCCGCAGCATGCCCGAAGGGCTGTCGGCGCGGCGGATATCGTCATAGGCCCATGCCGCCAAAATCTGTTCGTGCTCGGTGATTTCAAGCCGGTCGGAGAAATGCAGCGCAACGGCGCGGCGGCGGCTCGACGTCCCGTCGAAATAGGCCGCCGCATTGGCCGGCGGTGTTTTCGGAATCTCTGGCGCGTCGCTATCCATGGTCATCAGACTTTGCCGCTAGAATCCGCCGACATCGAGACCGTCGGCAAACCCTTCGCCGAGCGCGTTGGCGAGGTCGCCCCGCGCCGCAACGTTGGCGGCGGCCTCGAGACCGCTGATGTTGACCGAGCCCAGCACGGTCACCCAGAGATCGCGCGTCAGATAGACCCGGATCACGACGTTGAGCGCCAGCGCCAATACCAGATAGCCGAGACCCGTCAGCACCAGCAGCGGAATGCTCCGCATCAATTCCGGCGTCTTGAAGAACTCCGTCAATCCCTCGCCGCTCATGCTGGCGATCAGCACCGCGCACAGGGCCAGATAGACCGCGAAGACAAGCCCGAGCAAGGCCATCCAGCCGATCACCTTCCAGTACAGTCCGATCAATGCGCTCCTGGGCAACGACGATTCCAGGCGCACGCCGCCGAACCGGATGCCGGACAGCCACCAGCGCCATTCGATGGCCTTGTAGCCGGCGTAAAGGAAGGGGGCGACCGGATACACAAAAAACGCGATCGGCGTGAGCAGCCAGAGCCACCAGCCACGCTTGAAGAACTCCCAGCCGCGCCCCTCGAAACTGCCCTGCAGGTCGCCGTAATGGGAATGGCGCATCTTGTAGCGTTCGAGCGCGGCCGCCCGCCATGGCAGCACCAGGCCGAGCGTCAGTATCATCAGCACGCCCCACAGCGAGGCCCGCAAGGCATAGATCCAGCCCGAGCCGGTCATCCAGAAACGCACGCCGCGCCACACCGTGCGCGTCATCCGGTAGCGCCGCGCGCGAAAAATCGCGAACTGCCCGAACAGATAGAAGAAGGCGATCAGGGGAATGCTGGCGAACGCCTGATAATGTTCGGCCTCGAGGCCGATGAGAAAATAACCGAGATAGATCGGCACCAGGATTGCGAGCGCGACCAGAAATCCGATCAGCAACTCCTTGCCGCGGCCGGTATATTCAGCGGCATCGCCATCGACCAATGTGTTGGACCAGAGATGGCGGCGGATGTCGGTGAGGAGCCAGAATCGATAGAAGCCGAGGGTGACAAGCTCCAGCGCGGCGCCGCGCTTGACCAGATCGAAGAATTCGCCGCGGCTGCCGGAAAACGCCACCGGCATCGGCGGCGGTACGGGCGAAGGCGGCGGCACGGGCGGCCCCAGCGGGGTCCAGCTCATCTGATTCACGGTTCAACTCCAGCGCGAGGGCAGCCGATCAAACCACAAATTTGTCGGCCATTGTGTGACCCAGGTCCCACACCGGAGCACGATCCCGACCGCGTGTGGCGCTCGCGCAAAAGTTGTGCCGCTACTCCCCTCGCAAATCGCGGCGATTATTTCAGATATCCAACCACGAGACGTGTGGCTTCGTCGACGAGCGCTTTGACCGCTTCGCCCGAGAGCTTCTGAGAGTTGTGCAAGACGGCCGTATGGGCCAGCGCCTCTATCGAGGTCACGCATACAAATGTCGCGAGTCCCAGGTCGACCATGCGAAGTTCATCGCTGTGGTCCTCGAGATAGCTCCTGAAGAGGGCATAGGTTTCGCGATTGAAGGCCTCCACATTCTCGAGACGTCCCGTGCGCGGAATCTGCTCTGCAAGGACGCGATGCAGCTTGGGGTCGATGCGATGCGCTTCGATTGCCACCGCAACGAGCCTCCGCACCGCTTTCTCGATCGGTTGTGAGGCGATCTCCGCCAGCGCGCCACGGACGACCCGCATGATGTCTTGATTATGACGATCGATGACGGCGGCAACGAGCGCCTCTTTGCCCGGGTAATACTGGTAAAGCGAGCCGACGCTCACGCCCGCCACTTCAGCGATGCGATTGGTGCTGGCTTTGTCGAAACCTTCCCTGACCAAAATGCGAGCTGTCGCTTCAACGAGCGCGTCGACCGTCGCGCGCGATCGCCTTTGAGAGGCATGTTTCCTGGGTTTCGTGGGTGGCTTGCGCGCCATGTCCTGCGTTCCAAATGCGAGTAGGTAATGCGAGCTATCACTCGTATTATACCTTCGCATGGCGACAAATGAATAGTCGTTTCTCGCCCCCGAGCTGCACTCGCAACCAGGCAGGACGTAGTCATGAGCGTTGGACAGATATCATCGACAGAGCAGATTCAGCAGTTGCTGCCGGACGGCGCCCGGCCGAGCTGGCAGAGCCGCTGCATCAATGGTCTGCTACGGCTTCTTCCCATCAAGAAGCGGACGGCATCCGCCGCCGCCGTGCAGGAGCACGTGCGCAGGCTGGCATTGCGGCCGGCGCCTCATGAACCGACGGGTCTGGGCCGCGGCGTCGAGGTGACGTTAAAGACCGTGTCGGGATGGCCCGTCTATCATACGGCGCCGTCTGCAAATCCTGGCGTCGGCAACTACGTCGTGTTCCTGCACGGCGGCGGCTATATCAACGAGATCGTTCGCGCCCATTGGCGCCTCGTCGGTTACCTGACCCGTCATGCGCGCGTCCGTTGCGTCGTTCCCATCTATCCGCTGGCTCCCCGTGCCACCGCGAAGGAGGTCGTGCCGGCAACGGGTGACCTGTTGCGGAAGCTTCTGGAAGAGGCCGGATCTGCGAAGGTCACGGTGGTCGGCAACTCGGCGGGTGCGGGATTGGCGCTGGCGGCGGCCCAATGGTTACGAGACGCCGGATATCGGCAACCGGACGGGCTGGTGCTGATCTCGCCCGGGGTAAATGCTTCGATCAACCGGCCCGAGCAAGTGGCAATCGCTGCTCGCGACCCCGTGCAGGATATTCCGGGCATCATCGAAGCAGGGCGTCTCTACGCTGGCGACCTGGATATCGCCCATCCGTATGTCAGTCCGTTGAATGGCGATTTCCGCGGGCTGGCGCCGATGATCGTATTCTCCGGTACGCTCGACCTTCTCTATCCCGACAGTGTCGAGCTGGCCGCAAAGGCGCGAGCGGCGGGTGTGCCGGTCGAGTTTCATCTGCGACAGGACCAGCCGCACAACTATGCGGGGATGCCGACGCCGGAAGGCCGACAGGCGCGGGAGATCATCCTGCGCGCCGTTGCCCAGGGAGTGACGCGATCGTCGTCACAGGGGGCGGGCTCCGTTGGATGATCCGGCGCAGTGGAAGCCCCCGCCGCAATTGGGGCGGCTTTCACCCCGCATCCCTGTTGTCTCGGTGCCGCTGCGCCTACGCGGTCTTTTCGAACAGTTCCCGCCCGATCAGCATCCGGCGGATTTCGCTGGTGCCGGCGCCGATCTCGTAGAGCTTGGCGTCGCGCAAGAGGCGCCCGGTCGGGTAGTCATTGATGTAGCCGTTGCCGCCGAGCAACTGGATGGCGTCGAGCGCGCATTGCGTCGCCTTCTCGGCCGCGTAGAGAATGGCGCCGGCGGCGTCCTCACGCGTGGTCTCGCCGCGGTCGCAGGCCTTCGCCACCGCATACACATAGGCGCGCGAGGCGTTCATGGTGGTGTACATGTCGGCGATCTTGCCCTGCACCAACTGGAAGGTGCCGATCGGCTCGCCGAACTGCTTGCGCTCGTGCACGTAGGGCAGCACCACGTCCATGCAGGCCTGCATGATGCCGATCGGACCGGCCGCCAGCACTGCGCGCTCATAGTCGAGGCCGGACATCAGCACGTTGACGCCGCGGCCGACTTCACTGAGCACGTTCTCTTCGGGCACCTCGCAATCCTCGAATACGAGTTCGCAGGTGTCGGAGCCGCGCATGCCGAGCTTGTCGAGCTTCTGCGCGGTGGAAAATCCCTTCATGCCCTTTTCGATGATGAAGGCGGTCATGCCGCGCGGGCCGGCCTCGGGGTTGGTCTTGGCGTAGACCACCAGCGTATCGGCGACGGGGCCGTTGGTGATCCACATCTTGTTGCCGTTGAGCACAAAGCGGTCGCCCTTCTTCTCGGCGCGGGTCTTCATCGAGACCACGTCGGAGCCTGCGCCGGGCTCCGACATCGCGAGCGCGCCGACATGCTCGCCCGAGATCAGTTTTGGCAAATATTTCCGCTTCTGCGCCTCGTTGCCGTTGCGGCGGATCTGGTTGACGCAGAGGTTGGAATGCGCGCCATACGACAGGCCGACCGCGGCCGACGCGCGCGACATCTCCTCCACCGCAATACAATGCTCGAGATAGCCCAGTCCGGTGCCGCCATACTCCTCCTCGACGGTGATGCCGTGCAGGCCGAGCGCGCCGATTTTGGGCCAGAGATCCCTCGGGAATTGATTGCTGCGGTCGATTTCGGCGGCGCGCGGCGCGATCTCGTTCTGCGAAAACGCATGTACCGTCTCGCGTATCGCATCCGCGGTCTCGCCGAGATCGAAGTTGAACATCCGATGGGTGTTGGGGATCATGGACGCCTCCCGGCGAATTATACGTTGTTTCAAACAGACTTAATCTTCGCAAATGGGCTTGTCACGCGGCGAAATGCGCCCCGTTTGGCCCAGCGCCGGCCTCCGGCGCCGATGCGGCCAAATGCACCCAACTCGTCCTTGCGCCGGCGCGCGGCTAGGGATGTAATAGGGTAAAACATCGCGCCTCCCGCACGCGTCGGCGGAGGAACTGTCAGGGAGGCTACCCATGCACGGAACCATCGATCTCGCCGAGGATTCCCGGCAACGCGCGGCGCGCGACCGGGCCTATGCCCTGCCGCTTGCAGATTTCGACGTCGGCAATCCCGAGCTGTTCAAGACCGATACGTTCTGGCCGTATTTCGACCGGCTGCGCCGGGAAGAGCCGGTGCATTACTGCAAGGACTCGATGTTCGGCCAGTATTGGTCGGTGACCAAATACAACGACATCATGGACATCGAGACCAACCACGCAGCGTTCTCGTCAGCGTCCCTGCTTGGCGGCATCACCATCCGCGACATCGCGCCGGACCTGCGTCGTGAAAGCTTTATCTCCATGGACCAGCCGCGTCACTCCGCGCAACGCAAGACAGTGGCCCCGATGTTCACGCCGACGCATCTCGATCAGCTTGCGATCAACATCCGCAAGCGTTCGGCGGAATGCCTCGACCATCTGCCTGTTGGCGACGTGTTCGACTGGGTCGATCAGGTCTCGATCGAACTCACCACGCAGATGCTCGCGGTATTGTTCGATTTCCCCTGGGAAGATCGCCGCAAGCTGACGCGCTGGTCCGACATCGCAACCACGATTCCCGGTCCCGGCGGCCTGGTCGCCACCGAGGAGGAGCGCATGGCTGAGCTTTCGGAATGCGCGGCCTATTTCGCGCGTCTCTGGAAGGAACGCAGCAACCAGCCGCCGAAGAGCGACCTCTTGTCGATGATGGCGCATAGCGACGCCACGCGCGACATGGACCCGAAGAATTTCCTCGGCAACCTGATCCTGCTGATCGTCGGCGGCAATGACACCACCCGCAACACGCTTTCGGGCAGCGTTTATGCGCTGAACAAGAACCCGGACCAGTATCGCAAGCTGCGCGACAATCCGGATCTGATCGACAGCTTCGTGCCGGAGGTGATCCGCTGGCAGACGCCGCTGGCGCATATGCGCCGCACCGCGCTCGAAGACATCGAGTTCCGCGGCAAGCAGATCAGGAAGGGTGACAAGGTCGTGATGTGGTACGTCTCGGGCAACCGTGACGAGGACGTGATCGAGCGCCCCTACGAATTCATCATTGACCGCGCCCGCCCCCGCACCCACCTTTCCTTCGGTTTCGGCATCCACCGTTGTGTCGGGATCAGGCTTGCGGAGCTGCAACTCAGGATTATCTGGGAAGAAATCCTCAAGCGGTACGATAATATTGAGGTGATCGACGAACCGAAGCGGGTATATTCGAGTTTCGTCAAGGGTTACGAGACGCTGCCCGTGCGCATCGCCGCCTAGCCGCTTTCACCTGAACCCACTCGGGATGATCGACAATGAATGTCCAGACAGCCGTCAGAGCCGACAGGAAAGAGCTTCTGCGCGCAGCGCGTGAAGAAGCCTATTCGACGCCGCTGAAGGATTATCATCCCGGTGCGCCCCGGCTATTCCAGAACGACACGCTGTGGCCGTGGTTCGAGCGGCTGCGCAAGGAAGAGCCGGTGCATTACTGCACCAACGCGCCGATCGAGCCCTATTGGTCGGTGACAAAATACAACGACATCATGCATGTCGATACCAACCACGGCATCTTCTCTTCCAACTCGACACTCGGCGGCATCTCGATCCGTGACGTGCCCCCGGGCTACGACTATCCGAGCTTCATCGCGATGGATCAGCCGCGGCACTCGGCACAGCGCAAGACGGTGTCGCCGATGTTCACGCCGACGCATCTGGATGAGCTGGCAAAGCTGATCCGCGAGCGCGCGCAAAAGGTTTTGGACAACCTGCCGCGCAACGAGACCTTCAACTTCGTCGAGCGCGTCTCGATCGAACTGACCACCCAGATGCTGGCGACGTTGTTCGACTTCCCCTGGGAAGAGCGGCGCAAGCTGACGCGCTGGTCCGACGTCTCGACCGCGCTGCCCAAGAGCGGCGTGGTGGAATCGCCCGAGCAGCGACGCCAGGAGATGGACGAATGCTACGCCTATTTCTCCAAACTCTGGAACGAGCGCGTCAACGCGCCGCCGAGGAACGATTTGCTGTCGATGATGGCGCATAGCGATGCGACGCGGCACATGGACCCCGACAATCTGATGGGCAACATCATCCTGCTAATCGTCGGCGGCAACGACACCACCCGCAACACCATGAGCGGTTCGGTGCTGGCGCTGAACGAGCACCCCGACCAGTACCAGAAGCTGCGCGAAAATCCCGCACTGATCGATTCCATGGTGCCGGAAGTGATCCGCTGGCAGACGCCGCTCGCCCATATGCGCCGCACCGCGCTGGTCGACACCGAGATCGGCGGAAAGAAGATCAAGAAGGGTGACCGCGTCGTGATGTGGTACGTCTCGGGCAACCGCGACGAGGAAGGCATCGAGCGTCCCGACGAATTCATCATCGACCGCGCCCGCCCCCGCACCCATCTATCGTTCGGTTTCGGCATCCACCGCTGCGTCGGCATGCGGCTCGCCGAACTGCAATTGAAGATCGTGTGGCAGGAAATGCTGAAACGCTTCGACCGCATCGAGGTGGTCGGCGAGCCGAAGCGGGTCTATTCGAGCTTCGTGCGAGGCATCGAGCAACTGCCGGTCCGCATTCCCGGATGAGCGGCGAGTTCAATCCCCTGAAGTGATCAACAGCGGCTTTGGTGCGGGGATGTTTGCATCCGTTGCCATCAAGCCCGGACGCCCCGAAATTGCTCCAGCGGGTCGCGACGATCTCCTGCAGCTATTCGAGCATTTTCGTTGCTTACCTTTCTCTGTGTGCCTTCTGCATCACCACGGTGCACGCTCGACATGTCTGAAAGAGTTCCATCGACCTAAACGTGAATTCATCACCTCTTTCCTGCGGCGCATCGCGCAGATCAGCGTGCGTTTCACGACGCCGACCGAAGAAGGTAAAAGCAATCTTTAGACTTTCGCCTTTAAGAATCATAAGAGATTCCTTTGTGTGATAATTCAGGCGATTTGAAATGAACTCCGAAAGCAACGATTTGACGACCTTGCGCGAACTGACCAGCAAGGTCCTGCTCGCAATGATTTGGCTCCATGTTCCGATCGCGGCCGCAATTGGCCTGATGCGAGGGACTGACTGGATGGCGCCAACGATTCTCGTGATTGCGATGGCCCTCGCTGCTACCGCATCCTGGCGTACTTCCAGCAGCGAACTCGCGACCCGTCTGATCTTTGCGGTCGCCTTGATGGGCCAGGTTTCCGTGTTCACCTTCGAGCTGTCAGGTCACCCCTGGCAGGCCGACATGCACATGTATTTCTTTTCTGTGCTGGCGTGTCTTGTCACCTATTGCGATCCCCGTCCGATCATATTCGGTGCGGTCGCAGTTGCGTTGCATCACCTCGTGTTGAACTTTATTTTCCCCGCGGCAATCTATCCCGGCGGCGCGGACGTGGGCCGGGCTATTTTCCACGCATTTATCCTCGCGATCGAAGCCGGCGTACTTGGCTGGTTGGCTCTCGAACTCGTGCGTCTGCTGGAAAAAGCGGACCAAAAGACCGCTGAAGCTGCCGCATCGCGTGAGGCCGAGCAACGCGCGAATCAAGACCGCGCCGACGGTGAACGGAAATCGAAGCAGGATCGCGATGCGGTAAGGAGCGAACTTGCGGAGAGTTTTGAGGGCAGGATCAGCCGCATTGTGGAGGCGGTCGCCCTGGCTGCGGCTGACATGCAATCGTTGACGTCATCGATAAGCGTCACCAACGCGGACACCGTGCGCGAAGCTACCGCCGCAGCCACCGCGTCCACGCAAGCTTCCTCCAACGTCGAAACGATCGCATCCTCGACAGGGCATCTTTCGGCTTCCATCAACGACATCTCAAAGCAGGTCAGCCGCTCGACCGAAATAGCGGCAAAGGCGGCCGAAGAGGCCCGTCGCACCAACACCGTTGTTGAGGGCCTGGCCACCGGCACCCACAAGATCGGAGAGGTGATCACTCTGATCCAGAGTATTGCGAGCCAGACCAACCTCCTGGCGCTCAACGCAACGATTGAGGCAGCGCGCGCGGGCGAACATGGCAGGGGATTTGCCGTCGTGGCCGGCGAGGTCAAAGCGCTTGCCAATCAAACGGCAAAGGCAACCGAAGAGATATCTGCGCAAATCCAGGGCATTCAGACCGCGACCGGCGAAGCAGTCAACGCTATCCAGGCGATCAGCGGAACAATTGCCGAAATCGACAAGATATCGGACGATATAGCAACGGCCGTCGATCGGCAGGGCCTGGCAACCCGGGAAATAGCCGGCAATTTGCAGCAGGCCTCTGACGGTACAAAGCAGGTCAACCGCAATATTCAAAGCGTAACCGGGGCTTCGTTCGAGGCCGACAAGTCAGCGACGCGGCTGCAGGACGCTGCAACCAAGCTGTCCTCTCAGGCCGAAGAGCTGAAGTCCGAGCTCGGCAGCTTCGTTCGGTCCCTCAAGGCGGCGTGACCTGCGAAGCGCCGCCCGTCTTGCCAACTACGGGCTTTTGAAAGTCCCTGGATTTCAGCTCGCGGGGGAGCGCCGTCAGGAGAAGGACCGCGCAGAGCACACAAAGACCGCCGATGACATAGAGCGCCGGCGTGGTGCTGCCGGTCAGATCCTTGACCGACCCAACCATGAGTGGACTCACAATTCCGCCAAGCTGACCTATCGTATTGATGAGCGCAATTCCGCTCGCGGCACCGGCGCCGGCCAGTATCTTCGGAGGCAGCGTCCAGAACGTCGGAATCGCGGCGACCACTCCGGCCCCGAGCACGGCGAGCGCAGCAACGAGAAAGAGAACGTTCTTGTCGAAAAAGCCGGTCGCAAAGAAGCCGAGTCCCGCAGCGGCGATGAGGCCGGCAACGAACTTGGGACGCTCGCCGGATGCGTCAGACAATCGTCCGACCACCAGCATGCAGATAGCCCCGCAGATATAGGGAACGGCGGTCAGGAAACCGATGATCGTCGTGTTTCCCGCACCCGCCGTCCTGATAAGGTCCGGGGCCCAGAAGTTGAGGCCGTAGGACGCGACCTGAATCAGAAAATAGATGAGGCCAAGCAACAGCACGCCGGGCATCAGCAGAGATCGCCATGCTGAGCGCTCGCCAATTTCGTCGTTCTGGCGATCCAGTTGCACCGAGATCAGACGACGCTCCTGGCTGCTAAGCCACTTGGCGTTTTCAATGCTGTCGTCAAATCGAAACAGGACAACCAGTCCCAGAGCGACGCACGGAAGCCCGCCAGCCAGGAACAGCCATTGCCAACCGGCCAGGCCATGCACGTTGTTCATATAGTTCAGAATGAGGCCCGAAATCGGCGCGCCGATAATTCCCGAGAAAGCCGTCGCGAGAAAGAAGACCGAAGTCATGCGTCCGCGATGGGATTTCGGAAACCAAAGCGTCAGGTAAAACAGGATACCGGGAGCGAATCCGGCTTCCATGGCGCCGATCAGGAAGCGCAGCCCGTAGAACTCCCACTCGCTTCGGACGAATATCATGGCCGCTGTCGCAAGCCCCCATGAGATCATGATCCGGGCAATCCAGCGCCGCGCCCCGAAGCGATACAAGAGCATGTTGCTCGGCACCTCCAGCAGGACGTAGCCGACGACGAACAGGCTCGCGCCGAAGCCGTAAGCCGTATTGCTGAGGTTGAGATCTGCCTGCAATGCGGCCTTGGCGAAGCTGATGTTCACGCGGTCAAAAAATGCAAAAAAGTAGCAGATGATAATCAGCGGCATCAGCCGCCACGCGATCTTGCTGATGACCTGCTGCTCGGTGACCGGCGTATCGATGTCGGCAGAAGGCGCCGTGGTAATCGTCATCTGTTCCTCCCTTATGTTTTTGCTTTTGATGTTGTGATCGCCGGGCCGTCACCCCGGGCGCAGTAACCGTTCCGGAATGGGATGCAGATCCAGGCGATGCCCTGCCCTGGCGATCTGGCCCGGCACGTCATGTCCGACCAATGCGGGTAACTGGAGCGACAGGTCGATCAGGAGGCGGAGATCGAGATCGGTCGTCAGGCCAATTTCATGGCACAGATTGACGAGATCTTCGGTGCAGACATTGCCGGTCGCACCCGGTGCAAATGGACATCCGCCTAATCCGCCGAGCGCTGCATCGAAGCGGCGCGCACCTGCTCTATGGGCTGCAAGAACATTGACGAGCCCGAGACCACGTGTGTTGTGGAAATGAAGCGTGAGCTTGTCCCAGGAGAGAAGGGTCAACGCTTCGGCCACCAACAGCCCGACCTGATTGGGGTTGGCCATGCCCGTGGTATCTGCGAGCGTTACGTTGTCGACACCGAGATCGAGATATCGTTCGATAATATCCACGACCGCTGCGGCAGGCTGGTCTCCCTCGAACGGGCATCCGAATGCCGTCGCGACGGTGGCGTTGACCGGGGTGCCCGCTCTGTGAGCCGTCACCACGACCTCGGCAAGGGACGCCAGGGAGCGATGACGCGTCCTTTTCATGTTTGCGCGATTGTGGGTCTCACTCGCCGACATCACAAAATTCAGCTCGTCGGCGCGCGCTGCCAGAGCGAATGCAGCGCCTTTCCGGTTTGGAATCAGCGCCGTGTAGATCGTTCCGGGACGCCGCCTGATGCCCGCAAACACCTCAGCCGCGTCGCGCAGCGCAGGGACGGCCTTTGGCGAAACAAATGACGAAACTTCAATGCGCCCGAAGCCAATGGCGGACAGTGAATCGATCAGACGAATCTTGTCGCCCGTTTCGACCCATTTCGATTCAATCTGCAGACCGTCCCGCGGCGCGACTTCCTGAATCAAAATATCCGGCAGCTGCGTCATTGCACCGCTCCTGCCTCGCGCAGACGCGCTATGTCGGCTTCCGTAAAGCCGAGCGACTCGAGAACCTCGTCGGTGTGTTGCCCCAATGCTGGACCGGGCCACCTTACGGCGCCGGGTGTCTCCGATAGCTTCGGCGCAATTCCCGGCATCTTCACGGACATGTCGCCGGGCAGTTCGGTCGACAGGATCATTTCCCTGGCCGCGTAATGGGGGTCTTCAACGATATCGGCGACCGAATAGATTCGGCCGGCAGGAATGTCGGCCGCATCCAGCAGAGAGAGGATCTCGTCCAGCGGCCGTTGCGAGGTCCACGCGCTGATGGCGTCGTCGAGTATAGCGTTGCAGTCTACGCGCCCGTCATTGCTGCTGAGAATCGGATCGTCGTGCAGATCCTGCCGGTCGATCACGCGCATCAGACGCTTGAATATCGCGTCGCTGTTGCCGGCGATGACGACATGGCGCCCATCGGAGCTTGGATAGGTGTTGGAAGGGCTTATGCCCGGCAGCGCGCCGCCGGTGCGGGTCCTGACATGCCCCATGAGGTCGAATTCAGGAACCAGGCTTTCCATCAGGTTGAACACGCTTTCGTAGAGCGAGACGTCGACAACCTGCCCCTTGCCCTGACCGGTCTTGACGCGAAGCAGCGACATCAGGGCGCCGATGACACCGTGGAGCGAAGCCAGGCTGTCTCCGATGCTGATGCCGACCCGGGCCGGCGGGCTGTCCGGATGACCGGTGGTGAATCTCAATCCACCCATGGCTTCGCCAATGGCGCCGAACCCGGATTTGTCGCGGTAAGGGCCGGTTTGCCCGAACCCGGAAATGCGCACCAATGTCAGATTGGGATTGAGTCCGGAGAGGACGTCCCAGCCGAGTCCCAGTTTCTCCAAATTGCCGGGCTTGAAGTTCTCGATCACGACATCCGCCTGTGCGGCCAGGCGCCGGACGACGGCGCGCCCTTCTGTCGACTTCAGATCGATTGCGATCGACTTCTTGTTGCGGGATTGCAGATACCACCAAAGCGACGTGCCCTGATGGAGCTTGCGCCATTTGCGAAGCGGATCTCCACTGCCCGGCTGCTCGATCTTGATGACTTCCGCACCAAATTCGGCGAACAACCGCGCAGCAAACGGCGCAGCAATAAGGGTTCCGAGTTCAACAACCCGGATACCGTGTAACGGTCCGTTCACTTTGACGCTCCTCGACACACGTAATTTTTACGAGGTGTCGCCGAACGTCGACGTTACGTCCAATATTGGTTGGTGAACGCGCGTTCGCGGATCGCGAACGCGAATGGAGACCGGTTTTAAGAAACCGCACTCCGGGAATATCGCAGATGAGCCAGCATCAATTGGCTTGTTGCGGACAGCCCCGCGGAATCTCTGGCAACCAGCACCAGTTCCCGATCCGCCCAGTCGTCGTCCAGTTCGACGGCGGACAAATCCATGCCATGGCTCAGAACTTCAAACGCCCGGTTCGGAATCAGGCCGATACCCATTCCGGCCTGCACCATCCGGCAGACAGCATCGAAACCAGGGACGTGCACGCGCAGCCGGATCGATTTGCCGATCTGTTGCGCCGTGTATTGCGAGCGCAGATAGATCGAACTGGTCGCGAACAGGCCGACATGATCGTAGTCGAGCGTGTCGGCGAAGGAGACTTTTGCCGCGCGCGACAGCGGGTGATCGGATCGTACCACGATAACGAGGCGATCTCTTCGATAGGCATAGCGTTGGAGCGCGCGCGTTGAAACGTCTGCCGAGCAAATGCCGATGTCCGCAATCCCCTCCTCGACCCCGCGAACCACCTCGGCACTGGGGCGCTCCTGCAGATCGAACCGCACCATTTCGTGGGATCGGAAGAATTCAGGCAAATCGTCCGGCAGAAATTCGACGATCGACGAGAGATTGGCCAGCATCCGAACATGTCCACGCGCGCCGCGTGCGTGCTCGGCCATGTCGACCGCAATCTTCTCGATGTTCAGGAGCGTGACACGCGCGTGATGCAACAGCGTCTCGCCAGCTGGCGTCAGCGCCATTCCGTTCTGGTGTCGCTCGAACAGCGTGACCTGAAGGGCCTGCTCGAGATCGTGCATGCGCTTGCTGACTGCGGAAGCAGCTATTGCCTCCTTCTGCGATGCACGGGTCAAATTTCCCTCTTCGCAGATCGCAATGAACAATTGCAGCGTGGTGAGGTCGATACGCCGGACGAGATCGATCTTGTTCGGCGCGGTTGGCCCGATCGACTGTTCTTTCTTTTGCATGACCAACTTCCTGAGGCTGCGACAGGGTATCGCGGTCGAAGTCAGCTATTTTCTCAAATACTCGCGCGAAATTGAGAGTTCTTGGGATCCCATACCAACGAAACGAATATTTTGGAGGAAATTTTCCAAGACGAGCTGGCAGATAATTGGTTCCGCGCCAATCGTCACAGCACCGCAGCAGTCCGAACGGCCGGAGGATTCTTCGTCGGCCATCGCAATTCGCGCGCCCAATAGCACAGAGTTCCGCCTCAGCTTCACGCGGGCGAGCTCTCGGCAATCGGGCGAGGCAACTATTATGATTTTTGCGGATTGCAGGGAGAAGACACCCTTCCTCCCACTCTAATATGTAGCGCACAACGGGCTTGCTTCAAGACCCCCGTCATCCCGTAGAACGCCGCCTCAGTTCAACTGCTACGGAGGGACGAAATGGGTGCGGCAAAGACGGGGCATGCGGTGGTTATCGCAGGCGGAGGTCCGACAGGACTGATGTTGGCAGGCGAGTTGGCGTTGGCGGGCGTCGACGTAGCCATCGTTGAGCGGCGCGCCAGCCAGGAACTCGCTGGCTCGCGCGCCGGAGGTCTGCACGCGCGCACGATCGAGGTTCTCGATCAGCGTGGAATCGCCGATCGGTTCCTCTCGGAGGGACAGATGGCGCAGGTGGCGGGCTTCGCCTCGATCCGCCTGGACATCTCTGACTTTCCCACCCGGCACAATTATGGGCTCGGGCTGTGGCAGAACCACATCGAGCGCATCCTGGCCGGCTGGGTCGGCGAACTGCCGGTTACGATCCATCGCGGAATTGAGGTCACTGATTTCGCGCAGGACGACACCGGCGTGGATGTCGCGCTATCCGACGGCGGCTCGCTGCGAGCGGAGTATCTCGTCGGGTGCGACGGAGGCCGCAGCACGATCCGCAAGGCCGCCGACATCGAGTTCCCCGGATGGGATCCGACCGTCAGCAACCTGATCGCCGAGGCCGAACTGGCCGAAGAACCGAAATGGGGCATTCACCGCAATGCCGCCGGCGTCCATGGCCTCAGCCGGGTGGAATACGAGATCCGCGAGGGCGAGGTGATCTACATGGATAGCGGGCCGGTACGGGTCATGGTGACCGAACCGCACGTTGGGCCCGCCGGCGAACCCACCCTGCGCGATCTCAGCGAAGCGCTCATCGCCGTCTACGGGACCGATTACGGAATCCACAGTCCGACCTGGATTTCGAGATTCACCGATATGGCCCGGCAAGCTGCTTCCTACCGCAAGGGACGGGTGCTGCTCGCCGGCGACGCCGCACACGTGCATTACCCCGTGGGCGGACAGGGCCTCAACCTCGGTGTGCAGGACGCGGTGAACCTGGGATGGAAGCTGGCCCAGATCGTCAGGAAGACCTCGCCGGAAAGCCTCCTCGATACGTACCATGCCGAGCGGCACCCGATCGCCGCCACCGTGTTGCGCAACACGATGGCGCAAGTCGCGCTGCTCCGCACCGATGACCGCACCAACGCCTTGCGCGAGACCATCTCCGGGCTGCTGGGCATGGACGAGCCTCGCAGACGGTTGGCCGCTGACATGTCCGGCCTGGGCATTCATTACGACTTCGGCGAGGGACACGAGCTGCTTGGACGCCGCATGCCCGATCTCGACCTGGTCACCGCCGACGGCCCGCTGCGGGTCTTCACCCTGCTGCAGAATGCGCGGCCGGTCTTGCTCAACTTCGCAGAACCCGGCGGCCTCGACATCACGCCATGGGCGGATCGGGTCCGCCTGATCGACGCCAGATGTGTCGGTACGTGGGAGCTTCCGGCGCTCGGCATGGTCCCTGCTCCCGCCGCCGTGTTAATTCGGCCTGACGGATATGTGGCCTGGGTGGGAGATTCAACCCAGCTCGGACTCGCTGAAGCGCTAACCACCTGGTTCGGACCGCCTGCCGCGGCGTAGCGCACGAGGTTTCCCGTAGCCTATCGCCGGTGCGAGCTGGCGCGTACGGCACTTCAGATCAGCGTCGGATCATCCGCTCAGGGTGGCCCGACGCTGATCACTTTGGTCAATCGTGGTGATTGGTCAGCCTGCAGCGCTGATGCTATGAAAGCGCCATGCCCGTCTTGATCTCATTCTCTGGCTTGCCGGGGGTCGGCAAAACGACCGTGGCCCGCGCCCTGTCGCAGGAAATCCGCGCCGTTTACATACGCGTGGACTCGATCGAGGCCGCGCTGAAAAACAGCACTTTGAAAATCCATCCGGCCGAGGATGCCGGATATCTTGCGTCCATTGCGGTCGCGAAGGACAATTTAGTACACGGCCTCGATGTCGTTGCAGACACGGTGAACCCCATCGCGTTGACAAGGAGGTGGTGGGCCGAGGCTGCAAGCACCTCCAATGCACGACTGTTGAACGTGGAAATTGTCTGCTCGGATCGGGCTGAGCACAGGCGCCGGGTAGAGACTCGCCACAGCGATATCGCTGGACTCGATCTGCCAGATTGGAAGCGCGTTCAAAGCCGCGACTACGAAGAGTGGAATGGAAATCCTGTGGTGTTGGACACCAGCAAGCTGTCCCTGAATGATTGCGTCAAAAGGATTATCGAGGCGTTGGCCAATGCCGCTTGAAAGTCAGGTCCGGGCTCCATTGACGCGGTCGTCCTGAGACACGACATATCCCATGCTGTCGATCCCGGTCACCGCACAGGAGCAAGATATGAACGCGCCGCCAAGCATCAATCCCGCCGCTGCGCATTCCGACAGCGATGTCGTGCACTGGCTGACAAACGACACGCGCGATGAGCGCTTCATCGACAATATTTTCGCCGAGCTGTGTCTCCGGCTCCAGCGAGCGGGCATTCCCGTCAAGCGGGCGTCGCTTCATCTCCTGATCTACCATCCGCAATGGCTCGGCGCCCGGATCATGTGGGCTGACGGGATGCGCGAGGCCGAGCTCTCACGCGTCGACTACGACGTCAGGGAGCGATCCGAATACATCGGCAGTCCCGCCAACGAAATGCTTGATGGTGCCACCGAGGTGCGCGAGAATCTCGAGCGAGACCCCGCGCTGGGGCGCAAGCACGCCGTCTATGACGAGATGCGGGCGAAAGGCCTGACCGACTATGTGGCGTGGCCGCTGTACCATACGCTCGGCAAGCGGCATGTCGTAACCTTTGCAACCGATCGGCCCGGAGGTTTCGACGACGCGCATATCTCCGGCCTGTTGAAACTGTTGCCGGTCCTGGCGCTGGTCAGCGAGATCCGTATGAAGAACCGGCTGGCGCGAACGCTGCTGGAGACCTATGTCGGGTCGCATGCCGGCGAGCTCATTTTGGCCGGCGCCACCAGGCGCGGCAGCGGGACGACGGTACGTGCCGCCATCATGATCTGCGATCTGCGCGAATTCACGAAGATCTCCGACAACTGGCCGCGCGATGACGTCATCGATCTTCTGAACGGCTATTTCGACGCGATGTCGGAGCCGATTGCGCGACATGGCGGGGAAATTCTGAAATTCATTGGCGATGGTCTTCTCGCCATTTTTCCGCTGAGCCAGCCCTCGGCTTGCGCCGATCTGCTGCATGCCGTGGCTGAGGCCCGCCAGGCCATGATCGCCCTGAACGAAAAGAACGGCGAAACCGGTCGCGCGCCGCTGAATTACGGCATCGGCGTCCACGTCGGAGACGTGATGTACGGCAATATCGGATCGCGCAGCCGGCTCGACTTCACCGTCATCGGTCCCGCGGTCAACATGGCTTCGCGTCTCGAAGCCCTCACCAAGCAATTGGGCAGGACGGTGCTGCTGTCCCGCGCGTTCGCTGACTTCGTCAAAAGCGATTTCGATCTCGAACGCGTCGGTGAATATCCGGTGCGCGGCTTCAACGACCCGATCGAGCTGTTTGCGTATCACGGCTGAATGCCGGTCAATCAGCGGCGGAGCGCGCACCCTCTCAGAAACAGGTGAGCAGCGGCCCGCGTGCGCCGCTCCAGTTCCTTGCGGCCAGGGGCGGGCGCGTGGCCGAACATCACGGCGCGCTGTGGCTGGAAGGCGAGCATGCCGAGCAGCATGCCGGCAGCCTCAGCGGGATTGTCGATCTCGATCAGGCCGCGTTCGGCCTGGGCCTTCAGCCAGTTTGCCAGCGTGCTCTCGGTGCGCCGGATTGCCTTTTGATAGAACGTCTCCGCGATCTCGGGGAATTGCTCGTTCTCGCTGAGCATCATGCGTAGAAGCGCGATGACTTCGCTGTCCAGAAGCAGTTCACCGCATGCGAGCAGTGCTTCGCGCAGTGACGCTTCGATATCGGTGCCGTCGCATGCCTTCAGCCGAACGGCCGATGCGAAGCGGTTCATCCGGTCCGTGATCATGGTCTCGAACAGCGACGCCTTGTTCGGGATCAGCCGGTACAGCGTCTTGGTGGAAATGCCTGCGCGCCGCGCCACACTTTCCATATTGGTTGCCGCATAGCCGCTTGAGGAGAATTCCCCCCGCGCCGCGTCGAGGATGATGGCGAGCGTCTCCTCGTCCGACCGAACCTGCGGCCGGCCGCGGCTGCGTCGCGCCTCCCCTGCTGCATCTCCCGGTTTCGTGATCGCCATCGCGAGCCATGCCTTTAACTGATGACTGTCATTCCATTGACAGACCCAATATGGGGCCTATTTTGGAAAATATCAAGTTTCCTAATTAACGGAGGGCGTCATGAGCTCCCAATCCACCTCTCTCCCGGCTGTCCCGCAGCTTCCACCCGAACCCGGCCAAAAAATGGTTCCGGCGGCCGATATCGCGATCCCGCTGCAAACGCCTGCGAAAACGAACCTGATACGCCGGGCCCTGCTGGCAGGAGCCACCGCCGCGCTGCTCGCCACCGCGTCCTGGTATGGCTGGGATTACTGGACGGTGGGCCGCTTTCTGGTCTCGACCGATGACGCCTATGTGAAGGCCGACAACACGACGATTGCGCCGAAAGTCTCCGGCTACCTCAATCAGGTTCTGGTCGGCGATAACCAGCATGTGAAGGCCGGCCAGGTACTGGCACGGATCGACGACCGCGACTTCAAGGTCGCGCTCGATCAGGCCAGGGCCGATGTCGCCGCAGCGCAGGCCGCCGTCGAGAGCAAGCACGCGCAACTCGATGTGCAGCAGGCCGTGATCGCTTCGGCCAGCGCGACGCTGGATGTCGATACCGCAGCACAGGTTTTCACCGCGCAGGAGAACAAGCGCTACACCGATCTCTCCGCGACCGGCTACGGCAGCGTGCAGAATGCGCAGAACGCACATGCGCGCGATACCAGTGCGTTGGCCACCATCCTGCGCGACAAGGCAAATCTCGCGTCGGCGCAAAAACAGGTCGAACTGCTGAAGGCCGAACTCGCACAAGCCGTCGCAGCCGCCGCGAAGGCCAATGCGCTGGAGCGGCAGGCCGAGCTCAATCTTTCATATACCACCATCACCTCGCCGATCGACGGCGTGGCCGGCAATCGCACGCTTGCGCGTCGGTCAGTTCGTCCAGGCCGGCACAATGTTGATGTCGCTGGTGCCGTCGCGCGGCGCCTACGTCGTCGCGAATTACAAGGAAACCCAGCTCAGCGATGTGCGCCCGGGCCAGCCGGTCGATATCGAAATCGATATGTTCCCGGGCAAGATGGTGCACGGCCACGTCGACAGCCTTGCCCCCGCCAGCGGCCAGGAATTCGCGCTGCTGCCGCCCGACAACGCCACCGGCAATTTCACCAAGGTGGTGCAGCGCATCCCCGTCAAGATCGCGCTGGACGGTTTTGACGCCGATCTGCGGCCCGGCATGTCGGTAATCCCCAGCATTCAGACCAGGGGTGTGATCGCGGCCACCCCGCAGCCCTCGCATTCCAACCCTGCCGTGGCGCAACTCGCTTCGCAAAGGTAATGCCATGTCCGACCTCACCCTCACCGGCGGCGCATCGACGCCACGCGCGATCCCCGCCGCCACCCTGCCGGCCGTTCAACCCGATCGCGCCAGCCCGGCCGTGTGGATTGCGATCCTCGCTGCCATGATCGGCGCGTTCATGGCGATCCTCAACATCCAGATCACCAACGCCTCGCTGCTCAACATCGAGGGCGGCATCGGCACCGGCGTCGACAACGGCTCCTGGATCTCCACCTCCTATCTGATCGGTGAGATCGTGGTGATCCCGCTGACCGACTATCTGAGCCGGGTGTTCTCCTTCCGCAATATCATGCTGTGGTTTGCGAGCCTGTTCGCCGCCTTCTCGGTCGCCTGCGCCTTCACCCACGATCTGCCGTCGATGATCGCGATGCGCGCCTTCCAGGGATTTTTCGGCGGCGTGCTGATCCCGATGGCGTTCACGCTGGTCTTCACCAGGCTGCCGAAGGCGCAGCAGCCGATCGGCCTTGCGATGTTCTCGCTGGCAGTCACGTTTGCGCCCGCGATCGGCCCCACCATCGGCGGCTATCTCACCGAGAATTACGGCTGGCAGACCATCTTCTTCGTCAACGTCATACCGACGGCGGTGATGGTCACGACGCTCTACTTCACGCTGGAACGGCAGCCGCTGAACCTCGGCCTGCTCCGCGAAGGCGACTGGTTCGGCATCGCCACCATGGCGGTTGGCCTCGCCGCGCTGCAGTCCGTGCTGGAGGAAGGCAACAAGAACGACTGGTTCGGCTCGTCCTTCATCGTCAAGCTCGCGATCCTCGCTGCCGTCAGTCTCGCGCTGTTCGTGGCGAACGAGCTGATCGTGGAAAAGCCGCTGGTGCGACTGCGGCTGCTGACCCAGCGCAGCTTTGGACTAGGTACCGTCTCCGCCGTCTTCGTCGGATTCGCGTTGTTCGGATCGGTTTACCTGCTGCCGGCCTATCTCGGCCAGGTGCAGCGCTACAACGCCGAACAGATCGGCGCCGTGATGGCCTGGACCGGCCTGCCGCAGCTCCTGCTGATCCCGCTGGTGCCAAAACTGATGCAGCGGTTCGATATCCGCTACATCGCATTTGCCGGCATGAGCATCTTTGCGGTGAGCTCGTTCATGAACACGACGATGTCGCTGAATTATTCCGGCGACCAGCTCTTCATTCCCAACATCGTCCGCGCCGTCGGCCAGGCCCTCATGCTGGCGCCGCTGAGCGCGATCTCGCTCGGCAGCGTCGCCCCGCAGGACGCCGCGGCCGCTTCCGGCATCTCCAACATGATGCGCAACCTCGGCGGCGCCATCGGCACCGCCATGCTCGCCACCATCGTCACCAAGCGCGAGCAGTTTCACTCCAACATCATCGGCCAGTCGGTCGATCTCGGCCGCGACGTGGTGCGCGACCGCATCGCGACGATGACGGATTACTTCATGGCGCACGGCATGACCGATCCGTCGGGCGCCCGCCATCAGGCGATCGTGGCGCTCGGCAACGCCGTGAAGCAGCAGGCGCTGGTGCTGGGATTCAGCGACACGTTTGCCGTGATCGGCATCGTGCTGGTGCTGGCCGGTATCGCGATCCTGCTGACCGGCAAGCCGAAGAGCGTGGCAGCAGGCGGCGGGCACTGAGCGGCCGACGCGCTACGGCAGACATCGGCGCTCCCGGCCTCGATTGTCTGATTTGCCTCTGCGAGCAGACCAGGCGTCGTAACAGACGTCCTAAACAATGCGTTTGCCAGCCTGGGCCGCGATCGGCCTCTGCACAAAATACATCAGGATCAGGGAAATCAATGCCGTTGTAACGACGACGTATCCCAGCAGGTCGAAATGCCGGAGCGAACCGTCGGCATTTTCTGCGATGAGCGCGGCGGCGAGCACAGAGCCGAGGCCGCCGGAAAGTTGTTGCAGGGAAGCGCTGACCGCGCTGAAGGAGCCGCGTTGTGCGGGCTCGGGGATTGCGGAAATCAACGCCTGCGACGGGATCATGCGCGAAAAGATGCCGACGAACATCAGGACGTTGACCAGGATCGCAACGGTCAGACTGACCTGACCGAGATGCGTGTAGATCAGCACCATGACGATGGACATGGCGCTGCCGAAGGCGAAGGTGGGGAATTTTCCAAAAGCATCGCTCGCACGTCCCACCAGCGGTCCGATGAAAATGCTGAACAGGCCGGAGACGAGATAGATCGTCGGCAGATGACCGATATCGATGCCAAGATTATGCACGGTATAGGCGCTGCCAAACGGCATCAGCATATAGCCGCCGGTCGCCAGCAGCGTCGTCACCGCGAATGCCATCCAATAGCGTGGCTGTGCGACTGTTGCGATCAGATGCCGGAACGCGTTTTTGTCCTGCTTGAGCAAGAGATGGCCGTTCACCGGTTTCATCAAAAACAGCACGGCGGCCATCCCGGCGATCGACAGACCGACCAATGCGCCGAACGCTACGTGCCAATTCCAATGGTTGGAAAGAAAAAGACCGGCCGGAATGCCAAGCACCTGGCTTGCGGCGAAGGCGGTTTGCACGAAGCCCATGACGCGGCCGCGCTCTTGCAGCGTAAATAGATCCGTGACGATGGCGAGCACCACGGAGCCTATCACACCGCCGAACAAGCCGGTAACGATCCGCCCCAGCAGCAGCACATGATAGTTGGGAGCGATCGCGCAAAGCGCCGTTCCAAGGGTAAAGCCAACATAAAAAAACAGAAGCAATCGCTTGCGGTCGAACCGATCGGCAAAGCCAGCCGCCAAAATTCCGGAAACTCCCGCGCTGAATGCGTAGGCCGAGACCGCCACCCCGAACTGTGCGGCCGAAATATCGAGCGCCGGCATGATGATGGCGCCGAGTGGCGACATGATCATGAAATCGATGATGATCGTAAACTGAACAAGCGCCAGCAGCGCAACGAGGATCACCTGGTAGCGGGAGAAGCCGCGGGACAGCTCTTGCCGGTCATCGAGAGGCTTCGTCAGGATTTGTTCGGTCATTGCATTCATTCGGGGGGTAGGATGCGGACGTGCGATATGCCCGCCGGACGCCGGTGCCTATCTATTCCGGTTCTGCGTGATTTCGATGGCTTGACAAGCAGTTTATTGCCTGCTCGACGCGGGCGTCGAGCAGGTTGGCGCAGGTTCTATCGCCGGCCGAAATCCAGCCCCCGCAATTGGGAACGGACTTTCTGCCTCAACTCAGCCGCGGCGCGCCGCCTCGATCGCAGCGACGTCTATTTTGCCCATTTTCATCATCGCATCAAACGCGCGCTTGGCTTCGTCGCCACCTGCCGCCATTGCTGCGGTCAGCACGCGGGGCGTAATCTGCCACGAAATGCCCCATTTATCTTTGCACCAGCCGCAGGCGCTCTCCTGGCCGCCATTGCCGACAATGGCGTTCCAATAGCGGTCGGTCTCAGCTTGATCGTCCGTGGCAATCTGGAACGAGAAGGCTTCGTTGTGTTTGAACACGGGACCGCCGTTAAGGCCGATACACGAGACGCCGGCAACAGTGAATTCGACCGTAAGCACATCTCCCTTCTTGCCGGATGGGTAGTCACCCGGCGCACGGTGGACGGCACCCACCGTGCTGTCAGGAAATGTTTCGGCATAAAAACGGGCGGCTGCCTCAGCATCCCCATCGTACCATAGACAAATTGTGTTCTTTGCCATTGCATATCTACTCGCTTTGACCCAAGCCCGGCGGGCTGGTTTAAGCCCGAAGGACGAAGTCAATCAACGCCTGCCGACATCGGCCCAAGGTTTTTTTTGACACGTCCGTGCGCGACCACTGTCGAAGCCCAAAGATTCGTCAACCGCCTTGGTTCCGACCTGTCGCCGGAAAGCAGACCTTCAGATAGATCAGCGTGGGGGGACCTGGTGACGTTCCGCGAGCGGTGGATTGCCGGCGTTGCCACCTATCAAGCCGAGCCATATGCTCGACCCGTGGAGACGCGTGTTGAACATGACGGCGCCTGGAGGGACCTTCGCGTCGGCCGCAAAGCCTGTTGGGCGATAGAGGGCGCGCGTCGCGAGCGGCTCCGCTACCGCCCGGCTACACCATCACCAGGGACACGACCGAAATCATGACTAAAAGTAAATTGCTGCGAATGGACAATGTCGGCATCGCGGTGGAATCTCTCGATGATGCCATCTCTTTTTTCACCGAGCTTGGCCTGACGCTTGAGGGGCGAGCCATGGTTGAAGGAGAATGGGCCGGCCGCGTCACTGGACTGGGCAATCAGCGCGTCGAGATCGCCATGATGGTCACTCCCGACGGCCACAGCCGCCTCGAGCTCTCGCGTTTTCTCACCCCGTCTGTAGTCGCCGATCACCGGAACGCCCCGGTGAACGCCCTCGGCTACCTGCGTGCCATGTTCACAGTGAGCGACATCGACGAAACACTCACCAGACTCCGCAAGCACGGCGCGCAGCTCGTCGGCGAAGTGGTTCAGTACGAGGACTCGTATCGGCTCTGCTACATCCGCGGCCCCGAAGGACTTCTCATCGGACTGGCAGAACCACTCGGTAGTAATCGGTAACGGTTGGACAAGGGTCTTCTTCCCACCCATCATTGACGTTGGGCAGGTCGTCAGCGCGGCCCGCCCTCGCCGTCAGATTTCAAGCGGTTCGGACAGATCCAAGGCGTCATCTGAACTCTATGCCGAGATATCTCACAGTGCTCTCCAGCCTACGGTGGCCGAGCAGCAGTTGGCAGGCCCGCAGATTGCCGGTCTTCTTGAAAGTGCTGCCAATCAGACCGAAGTCTGTTCCGGGTCATTCGCATCGGTTTGGCCGGGTACCGACGACTTCCGCTCTACCCCTATAAGCAGACATCGTTACCCTGCGTCGGGATGTCTCAAATGTACCTACAGCAGACTCATGCGCCGCGGCAAATTTCGCCTTATAAATCAGCCTGTCGATGCGGACGAGCACGGCTCATTCGGTCAATCCCGCTTTCCGAAAACCCTCAATCATCAGCTTCGCAGTTTTTGATACCTGGCTCCGGGCGATCCACGCCGATATTGTGAAAGCGGGGTCCGACTCAAGCACACCAGCTGCCGCTTCACGGGCTTCAGCGTCCCGTCCGAGATGGGCGAAAGCGGACGCGAGGCAGCGGTATGGTCCTGGATAGGAAGGGTTCTGACGCAGGGCTTTCTTTCCTGCAACGATGGCCTCGTCGAAGCGACGAAGCTCAACAAGGGCAAATCCCATCCCAGTTAACGTCGAGTATAGTTGCGGGTCTACCGGACTCATGCGCATGGCACGTTCAAAGCTCCGGATCGCTTCCTCTGGCTGCCCCGCAATTTCATAGACCCAGCCTCTGCGGTTCCATGTGTGATATGAATTTGGGTTGAGCGCGACCGCCCGATCGGCCATCTCAATCTCAGCCTCACAATCGCCGACCAAAAGTGCCGAGATCGAGGCCGCACTTGCTAGTGTGTCTGGATCACCATCGTCGAGGCTCAATGCCAAGCGCATGAGCCGAACGGCTTCCTTGCGTTCGAATTGAGGATCGATGGCATAGTTCCTAAGCACGTTTTCCATATGACAGTCACCTGCCAAAGCCGCCGCAGCCGCAAACCCAGGGTCAAGCTCCAAGGCGCGATGGACCAGTCGGAGTGCCTCGGCCAAACTTTCGCGGGTCGATCGGATGGCTTGCTGTAAAGCCCGGAGAAAAAGATCATACGCGGTGAGGTCTTCCGGTCGCCGCCGTGTCGCCAGTGCAATTTCTGCTTGAAACAACTTTGGCTGAATAGCTGAGACAACAGCGAGCGTGACTTCGTCCTGCAATGCGAAAATTTCTGTCATGTCACGATCGAACTTGTCCGCCCAAATGTGCGCGCCCGTAGCCGCTTCAATCAACTGGCCCGTGATGCGAACCTTCCCCGACGCCTTGCGCACCGCCCCCTGAAGGACATAGCGCACGCCAAGCCTGCGCCCGACTTCCTTGATGTCGACGGCTTTGCCCTTGAAGGTGAAACTCGAATTTCGAGCGATCACGAACAACCATCTGAACCGCGAAAGCGCGGTAGTGATCTCCTCAACCATCCCGTCCGCGAAGTATTCCTGCTCGGGATCGCCGCTCATGTTCTCGAACGGCAGCACGGCGATGGAGGGCTTGTCGGGAACTGCAGGAGCGCTCTCGGGCGCACCGTCCGGATCTGGGCCCGCAACTTCTCGCGCCTCCCGCACCTGTCCGACGAAACGGAATCCCTTACGCGGTAACGTCTTGATCAGGCGTTGCTCCGCGCCGGAATCGCCGATGGCGCAGCGGGCGGCGTTCAGGCGGGTCGTCAGTGCCGCATCGGACACGATGCGGCCATTCCAGATGGCGCCGACCAGATCGTCCTTGGTGACGACACGCTCCCGGTGACGGATCAGATAAGCAAGAAGATCAAACACCTGTGGCGTGACAGCAATCACATCCGGTCCGCGACATAGTTCGCGACGGGCAGTGTCGAACGCGTACTCCTCGAAGAGATAGCGCAAACTGCGGACCTCCTGAACTTGCGTAGTGCATCCGGAGTTCAAGCCAGGACATCCGACCGCATTGGCCAGCTGCCACGTAGCCAAGTCCACACTTAACAGGGATCTGGCGCGGGAAACAGGTCGGGTTGGAGTCAATCGCGTCGTTTTGGTCGCGGCCGATTACTTCCGATCTTCCCTTGGAAACGGACGTCGCCAGGGCCGGTCGCCACGCCTCAAAAGTACCAGGACCGGACATGAAGTCGGTTCTCAGCGCGTAGCCGGACCATCTACATCCGGTTTTACGAAATCGCTTTCACGCCGGGTGGTTTCCAGGTCCCTTCACCCGCTGGCAGGATCGAAGGCGGAGTTGGCTTTGGCCAGTACAAACGCATGACGAGATAGATTGTGTCATTTGGTGCGGGCAGCCAATTGGCTTCCTTGTCTGTCCCCGGACTATCCTTTTGGATGTAGAGCGTTAGCGAACCGTCCGCATTCTTCTTCATCCCCAGGAGCATTGGCGAATTGATGAGGTAGCGATTGATCGGGTTCTTGATCAAAAGCTGGCTCTTGCCGTCATACATAGTTACCGACCAAAACGCGTTCACCGGCGGCAGCCCGTCAGCAGGAAATGTGATCGTGTAATTGTGCTTGCTTGCGTCAAGCTTCTCACCCGTCGCGTCAGTGCGCGTGAAGGGGTACATGGCTTCTATTGCATCGTTCCCGTAGAGGCCACCTTTAGCAGCGCCCGCGCGCATCAGCCAATTTCCCTTGTAGAAGGCGCGGTCGCCAAAGAACGAGCCGACGCTCCAGCCGTTGATGTTCTTCATCCCGCTGGCCAGAAACCCGTCTACCTTGTCGTCGCCCTCTTTCATCGCGATCAAGATGGCTGCCTTGTGCTCTAGCGACAGCTCCTTGAAATCAAACGTCTTGCCCGGCCCGACGCCGATTCTCGCAAGCTTGGCGCGGATCACCTTGTCATCCTCTGCTTCCGGGACGAACTGCAGGGCCGCATCCAGATACTGAAAGAAGTTGTCCTTGATCCCTGCCGTCGTGGCCGGAAGGAAATCAATTTTCGGAGCGGGTGGTGGCGCAGGCTGCTTCAAAAAGGCGGAAAGCGGCTGCACCTTGTAGCCCGCCTGAACTTTCTCGACGTTCGGCATATCGTCGGGATTGAAGAGCTGGGTGCGAATAAGTGTGAGCGCGAACGGCGTCGTCGAGGAAAAAACCTGCTTTATTCCTGCGGGCTTCGCCCCCTTCCAATCGGGGCCGACGACAAGGTAGTCGCCCGGTTCGGTCCCCGTACTGCGGCTGCCAATGTATCCATAATTATAGGTATTGCCGTCGATGAGTTGGACTGCGTAATAGCGCTCCTTTTCGACCGAAGGCACTGAGATCACCATCGGCTCGACGCGCAAATCCATCCACACTGTCGAGTAAGGGGTGTCGCTGTTTGGCGTGATGACGGCAGTGTCCGCTGGCGTAAAGGTACGGTGTTCGTTGCGAATTTCGTTGAAGGGCGCTTTGAACTGGCCGGAGTTCCTGTCCACCGCGAATTCTTGCATGACGGCGTAGTTCATCACGAGCGGCAGGCCGAAGAGGAAGCCTTCCTCAGCAATAGCTTTCGCCTCGAAGACATTTGGCCACCGAGCGTTTGTTTGTGCGCTCACGGGAGAGGACTTCGTGGTAGTGACGGCTATTGCGGCGACAGCGGCTGACCGTAAGAGATCTCGCTTCGTGATCATTTGTTACTCCATTTCCGCCACATGCGTGACCAATGTCACTCGCGAGCGACTATGCAAAAAACGGAGTACCCGGTCCAGCCGTAGCTATTCGACCGTATGTCCGCTTCGGGTCAAAAAGCGACATTCCAGGAAAGCCGGCGCACAGCCGGTCTACCCCCGAAAGCGGACATCGGCGATCGCGCGGCGCTCATGTCGTGCCAATTCCAGACCTCGGCCTGTCGCCGAAAAGCAGACCTTCAGATAGATCAGCGTGGAGGGACCTGGTGAAGTTCTGCGAGGGGTGGATTGCGGGCGTTGCCACCTATCAAGCCGAGCCATATCCTCGACCCGTGGAGACGCGTGTTGAACATGACGGCGCCTGGAGGGACCTTCGCGTCGGCCGCAAAGCCTGTCGGGCGATAGGGGCGCGCGTCGCGAGCGGCTCCGCTACCGCCCGGCTACACCATCACCAGGGACACGACCGAAATCATGAGCTCGACGGTGCTGGCGATCTCAACGATGCGTTGCGCGCGCGGCACTCTCGGGATCAGCGTAGGGTCGAGCTTCGGAGTATTTCATCAACGTTCTTTCGATCAGCTACGGGCATGACGCAATGCCTTTTCTAGCTCGCTCTTCTGCTTGTGCCAGCGTGCATCTTCGGCCTGTGCCCGTGCTTCGATGTCGACGCGCTCGGTCTCGATGACATCAACCCTACGGGTATGCTCCCGCTCGGCCTTATCAAGCGCGGCCTGAACTTTCTCAATGGTCCGCTCGCGACGCTGGCGGGCATTTTCCCTCGCCGCCTCTTCCTTTCGGCTCTCGGCGTCGCGCCTCCATTTCTCATAGGCAAGTGCCGCCTTGCGAGCTACCTCCTGGTCGATCTCGCGAGGTGACCGTTCCTTTCGCTCCCTCGCTGGCGATCCGGTCAGAACGTCCGCGAAGTATTCCTGCTCGGGATCGCCGCTCAGGTTGGTGAAGGGGAGAACGGCGACCGAAGGTTTATCCGGAAGCGGCAGAGTGGCCTTCGGTGGTTCTATAGGGTTATCGTATCCTGCTACGCCCGAGGGCTCTCGCGCTGTCCGCACTTGTCCAATGAAACGGAAGCCTCTGCGCGGCAGGGTCTTGATGAGGCGCTGTTCGCCGCCCGAATCGCCAATCGCGTTCCGTGCGGCATTCAGGCGGGTCGTCAGCGCTGCATCGGACACGCTGCGCCCGTTCCAGATAGCGTTAATGAGGTCGTCTTTGCTAACAACGCGCGCCCTGTGGCGGATCAAGTATTCCAGCAAATCGAATACCTGTGGCGTGACAGAGACGACGTCCGCTCCGCGATACAACTCGCGCACGCTGGTGTCGAATGCGTAGTCCTCGAAGAGATAGCGCAAGGCGCGTGATCCCTTGGATGAGAGGCGATTTCACGGCCCGGCCGTCGGCCGGGTAGTCCAAGAATAAGCTTCTGGTGAGGAAAATGTAAGCTGCTGATCAAGCACGCCTGCCGATCTCCTGCGGCGTGGCCGAATAGCGTGGCAATTAGCTCTCGATCAAAAGCCTGCTCCAGGAATAAAGCAGTACACCTTGTCAACCAGACCAAACAATCTGACCATGTACATTTCGCTGCAGAGGTGGCTGCGACCGTCGGGACTGACGCGCTCGTGCTCGACTGCCTCCGGTGGAATGTCGATCCAGTAGTCGTCGTCTAGCTTGCGCGCGACCCAGTGACCGTTCTCGAGTTTCGATTCCGCAGGCGCACAGTCCTTGTCGCTGCAGCACGGTAGCTTGCGATTGTCCGGCATCATCCACGTGGAATAGAACCGCTCATGGATCGCCTGATCGTGCGGTGGATGGTGATGTTGCTGCGCTATGGCGGTGCTGGCGGCGAGAATAAGGCTGCTCCCGGCCACACCAGCAGCCACACGCGTAACACAGGCGGTGAAATCCCGGCTTCGCATGGCGGGCCTGCTAACAACGCGCTCCGATCCCCAGAACCTTAACACTTTACGAGAGGAAGGCTACCGCAACCATCAATGATCGACCGGGCGTCTATATGCGAAGTCTCTTGTGGGGCAAACTCGGACCCCGGGCCACGCTCGAGCCAAGTCCGCTCTATCCTCAACAGCGGAAATCGCCAGGCCGCCCGGGCTTGTCCGTATCGAATTGTAAGCCTGGGCCGGGTGATATCGAATTTAGTCTGCTACCAGCAAGCGCAGCGTTGCATCGTATCGAATGCTTTGCTCGCCAAGGAGGGCCATTGCATCGACCTTGGCACCGGCATCGTTGTAGGTGCCAAGAAATCCGATGTGTTGGACGCGGGCCGCCATCGGTCGCCCGGTCGGGGTATGCTCCTGGCTGGTTATTTTACCCTGCCAATTTCCGGCGGAGCATTCATAGCTTCCTGTGTAATAGACGTAGGCGTCGCCGCCATGCAAATGACCGTCGCGCAATATCAGGACGCCACCAACGTCCTCGGCCACACCATCGCGGGCACTGGCATTCAAAGAATAGAGCCCGTTCCTAATCATGACTGTTTCCACACCCGATCACCAGCAAGCATAGCCGACGCCGGCAAGGTTGTCCCATAGCCGCATAATACCGGGAATGCCCCGAGCGGTGACAACAGCGAAATTACCGACCGGGTTTGATGTATCGAGGACCGCCTTCGGGCGGGCGTGTCCGCAGTAAAAAGCATGCTTCACGCCGGAATTTTTCCCCCGCCCCACGGCCTCCACCGGCCATCACGATCCCGGAATAAATTGACGCGTTGCCCTATACAATTGCGGCATGGCTGCTGTAGCCAGATGAGAATGCCGCCCCCGGCCGTTTTGTTCTAAGCCAATCCTCAAGGCCCGATGTCGGCTCAGGCGAGCTTGATGTCCCAGAGGCCCTCTTCGCGGCAGGCGATCAGTTCGCCGCGGAGCAGTTCGGTCACAAGCGTGATGGCCGTCGAGCCGGGATGATCGATGGGAGACGCAAGGGTCAGTTCGCGCATCGGCGCCGGTTTTGCGATGGCAGCCGTTTCCAGCCGGCCGCTCGCGACCTCATTGCGCACCGAGGACGGCGGCAGCAGCGTGTATCCCAACCCTTCCTCGACGAGGCTGGTCAGAACCCGGAAGGAATCGGCTTCCAGCTTGACGTCGAGCTTGAGCTTCTTCTTCGCCGCCGCCTGCTCGATCAGCGCCCGGAGGCCGTGCGAATGACTGGGCAGCACCAGGCGCTGTTTGAGCAGCCAGCCGATATCGACCTGCTTCCTGTTCGACAGCCCGCTGCCGCGCGGTCCGACCGCGACGATGGGATCGCGGCCGAGGCTCTGCACGGTCAGATGCAGATCGCTCGACGGCCCGTAGATCAGCGCCAGATCCATTTCGCCGCGGTGCAGCCATTCCATCAGATGGCCGCTGTAGCTCTCCACGATGCAGAGCGAAATGCCCGGATATTTGTCGACAGTGCGTCGCGCGAGCCGCGCCGAGATGACGCAGCTTACGGTCGGCACAAGGCCCAGCACCACGCGGCCCGAAGGCGGCCCGCCGGCGGACTGGATCTCGTCGCGCACCTGATCGATCTGCCTGACGATGCCGGAAGTGCGCGCCAACAAGAGGCGGCCGGCATCGGTCAGCACCATGCCGCGGCCGTTACGCGTAAACAGGTCGGCGCGCAATTCATGCTCGAGCAGCTTGATCTGGCGGCTCAGCGCCGGCTGCGCCACCCGCAGCGTGTCGGAGGCCTTGCTGAGGCTTCCAAGTTCGGCCACGCAACTGAACGTCCGGAGCTGCCTGATATCCATTGCTTGCCAATCTTCGAAGGCAGGTTCATACGCTATAACAATTCAGCATAGGAGACCGGCTGTGGCTTCGCAACCGCCCGCGATCCGGCAATTGACATCCCCCACCATCCATCGCCAGAAAAACCAATGACCGCACAAGAACAACAAGACGAATTCCACGACATCCGCGACGCCGTCGCCAAACTCTGCGCCCAGTTCCCCGGCGAGTACTGGCGCAAGCTCGACCGCCAGATGGCGTACCCGAAAGAGTTCGTCGACGCGCTGACGGAGGCCGGCTACCTCTCGGTGCTGATCCCCGAGGAATATGGCGGCTCCGGGCTGAAACTGTCAGCGGCGGCCGCGATCCTGGAAGAGATCCAGCGCGCCGGCTGCAACGGCGGCGGCTGCCATGCCCAGATGTACACGATGGGCACCGTGCTGCGGCACGGCAACGACGCCCAGAAGGCGAAGTATCTGCCCGGCATCGCCAGCGGCAAATTGCGGCTGCAGGCGTTCGGCGTCACCGAGCCGACCAGCGGCACCGACACCTCCTCGCTGAAGACGGTCGCCAAGCGCGACGGCGACCACTACATCGTCAACGGCCAGAAGATCTGGACCAGCCGCGCCGAACATTCCGACCTGATGATCCTACTCGCGCGCACCACGCCGAAGGATCAGGCCAAGAAGCGCACCGATGGGCTTTCGGTATTCATCGTCGATATGCGCGAGGTGAAGGGCAACGGCCTCGAGATCCGCCCGATCCGCACCATGATGAACCACGCCACCACGGAAGTGTTCTTCACCGACATGCGGGTTCCGGCCGAAAACCTGATCGGCGACGAAGGCAAGGGCTTTCGCTACATCCTGTCAGGCATGAATGCCGAGCGCATTCTCATCGCGGCCGAATGCATCGGCGACGCCAAATGGTTCATCGCCAAAGCCACCAATTACGCCAAGGACCGCGCCGTGTTCGGCCGCCCGATCGGCATGAACCAAGGCATCCAGTTCCCGATCGCAAAAGCCTATGCGTCGATGCGCGCGGCCGAGCTGATGGTGAAGGAAGCCACCCGCAAATACGAGGCCGGCCTCGATTGCGGTGCGGAAGCCAACATGGCCAAGATGCTGGCGGCTGACGCTTCCTGGGAAGCGGCCAATGCCTGCGTGCAGACCCATGGCGGCTTCGGCTTCGCGGAAGAATACGACGTCGAGCGCAAGTTCCGCGAAACGCGGCTGTATCAAGTTGCGCCGATCTCGACCAATCTGATCCTGTCGTTCGTCGCCGAGCATGTGCTCGGCCTGCCCCGCTCCTACTGAGAACACCAGATGCTGCCATTGGAAGGATTGATCGTCGTCTCCGTCGAACAGGCGGTCGCCGCACCGTTCTGCAGCTCCAGGCTTGCCGATGCCGGCGCGCATGTCGTCAAGGTCGAGCGTCCCGAAGGCGATTTCGCCCGCGGCTATGATGCGGCGGCGAAGGGCCAGAGCAGCTATTTCGTCTGGCTCAACCGCGGCAAGAATTCCGTGGTGATTGATCTCGCCACCAAGGAAGGCTGCGCCGCGCTCGAAGAGCTGATCGCAAGCGCCGACGTGCTGCTGCAGAACCTCAAGCCCGGCTCGATGGACAAGCTCGGCTTCTCGCTGGAGCGCCTGCGAAAAGATTATCCGGCGCTGATCTGCTGCACCATTTCCGGCTATGGCGACGACGGCCCCTATGCCGATCGCAAGGCCTACGATCTGCTGATCCAGGCCGAGAGCGGCTTGGCCTCGATCACCGGCGGCCCCGAAGGCCCGTCGCGCGTCGGCATCTCCGTCGTCGATATCGCGACCGGCGCCACCGCGCATGCGTCGATCCTCGAAGCGCTGATCGCACGCGGGCGCACCGGCAAGGGCGCGGATATCCGCATTTCGATGTTCGACGTGATGGCCGACTGGATGGCGGTGCCGCTGATCAATTCGGAAGCCGGCAATCCGCCGAAGCGGATGGCGCTCGCCCATCCCTCGATCGCGCCCTACGGCGTGTTCAATTCAAAAGACGGCAAGGGCATTTTGATCTCGATCCAGAGCGAGCGCGAGTGGAAGAAGCTCTGCGCCGAGGTGCTGGATCAGCCCGAGCTGCCGAACGATCCGCGCTTCGCCAACATGGTCGAGCGCGTGCGCAACCGCTTACTCACCGACAAGACGGTCGCGGATAGCTTTCGCCTCGATGACGCGCGTCGAGTTGCTCAAGCGCCTCGACGAAGCCGATATCGCGTTCGCCGAGGTGAACACCATGGCTGACCTCGCCGTGCACCCGCATCTGCGCCGCATCGAGGTCGATACGCCGAAGGGCAAGGTGAGCTATGCCGCGCCCGCCGCGATCTTCGTCGATCAACCGCGGCACTATGGCCCCGTGCCCGCCATCGGCGAGCACGTCGAACTTCCCAAGGCGCCTCGCGCGCGGAGCCTCAAGTCATGACCGCAACCGCTGAAAAGCTCGACCTCGACCATCTGCGCCAATGGATCGGCCGCAGCACGGAAGCGTCAGACACCGTCACCGCACAGCTCGTGAAGGGCCTGCGGTCGACACTGTTCCAGGACATCGGCGAACCGAAACCCGGCGACGCCGCGCCATGGACCACGCATTGGTGCCTGGCGCAGCCGGTGTTTCCGATGTCGATGCTCGGCCCCGACGGCCATCCGACCCGCGGCGGTTTTCTGCCGCCGGTGCCGCTGCCGCGCCGGATGTGGGCCGGCGGCGAGATCCAGTTCCTCGAACCGCTGCGCGTCGGCGATGAATCGACGCGTACCTCACGCATTTCCGACGTAACGTTGAAAACCGGCTCGACCGGCACGCTGTGCTTTGTCTCCGTCGAACACACCGTCACGACGCCGCGTGGTGTCGCGATCCGCGAGCGGCAGGACATCGTTTACCGCGACATGGGTGGCGCGTCGGCCGCACCACCCAAGGCGCCTCCGCCCGCGCCGGTCGCAAAGCATCGCGAAACCCATGTCAGCGATCCCGTGCTGCTGTTTCGTTACTCGGCGCTGACCTTCAACGGCCACCGCATCCATTACGACCGCGACTACGTCACCAAGGTCGAGGGCTATCCGGGCCTGATCTTCCACGGCCCGCTGCAGGCGGCGCTGATCGTCGAGTTCGCCGCAAAGCTTCATGGCGACAGCGCACCGAAGAAGTTCAGCTATCGCGGCGTGCAACCGTTGTTCGAGGGCGGCGAGTTCTCGATCAACGCCAATGAGACCAGCGCGGGCATGGAATTGTGGATCGCAAACGCCGAGGGCCAGCCGACCATGAAGGGCACGGCGACCTGGTAAGGCGCCACCAGGGCATCCCTCGCACCCCGTCGATTGAACCGCCGGCCAGGAACTACGCTGAAGGACAAGAACAACGCTGAAGGAGACGAGACATGAGCCGCCATCCTGATTTCGTGCCTCAAGGTGTGATCCCGGCCGTCCTGCTGCCGTTCCACGACGATTTCTCGATCGACGAGCCGAGCTTCCGCGCTCATTTGCGCGATGTCGCCGCGGTGCAGGGACTGTCTGCGATCACGATCAACGCGCACTCGACCGAGGTCGCCTCGTGCACCCGCGACGAACAACGTCGTGTCATGGAGATCGCGGGCGAGGAAATCGGCGGCAGATTGCCGGTCATTCACGGCATCTGGGCGGACGGCAGCCTGGAGGCGGCGCGGATCGCGCGGCAGGCGGAGGCCGGCGGCGCTTCGGCGCTGCTGGTGTTCCCGCCGGCGCCCTTCACCCTTGGCCAGTCCGCCGAGATGGTGCTGGCCCATTTCAAGACCATCAGCGATGCAAGCGATCTGCCGCTGATCGTATTTCAATATCCGCTGACCACGGGCCAAGGCTATCCGGCGGCGACGCTGGAGCGGCTGTTCGACGAGGTGCCGACCATCCGCGCCATCAAGGACTGGACGACACAGGTGCCGCAGCACGAGAGCCAGATTCGCAGCCTTCAGGGCCGCGCGCGTCCCATCAACGTGCTGTCCACCAACAGCGCATGGCTTTTGAGCTCGCTGGTGCTCGGCTGCAATGGTCTGCTTTCCGGCAGCGGCAGCGTCATCGCCAATCTTCAAGCCAGGCTCTTCCGCGCCGTGAAGGACAACGATCTCGCGGAAGCCCGGCGGCTGAACGACCGGATCTATCCGATGGCGCGCGTGTTGTACGCCGATCCCTTTGTCGACATGCACAACCGCATGAAGGAGGCGCTGGTGCTGCTCGGCAAACTGCCGCGCGCCGTGGTGCGTCCGCCGCTGGTCAAGATATCCGACGCCGAAATTGCGCGGATCCGGGATGCGCTGATCGCAGCAGAACTGCTCGACACCCGAACGGCGCTGGGGCGTAACGCGGCATAACGGCCGGTTGAGGGCATCGCACCCACACAAAAATCTCCACCCGTCTCGACTTGAGGCCCCGGCGTCTTTAACGTTGCCGGCACAGCAACGGGGCGAGAAATGGCAAAGAAAACCGTGGTCAAGCGGAAGAGCGGCGCAGCAAAAGCGGCGCCGAAGAAATCGACGAAGAAGTCCGCGCGCCCCGCAGGCGCAAAAGCACAGAAGAAGCCGGCCGCACGAAAGTCCGCCAAGGCGCGCCCGCCCAAGGGGCCGGTCTGGCAATGGTCGGCGCTTGCAGACGGCAGCCGCCATCCGCTCCGGCGCGATTTCCTCGGTTGAGGTTGTCGAAGCCCATATCGCGCGCATGCGCGACGTCAATCCAAAGCTCAACGCGGTTGTCGTCGATCTCTCAGGGGAAGCGCTGAAGGCGGCGAAAGCCGCGGACAATGCCCGGACAAAAAAGACCGAGCCCGGCCCGCTGCACGGCGTGCCGATCACGATCAAGGAAAACGTCGACTATGAAGGGCGGCCCAACCCCAACGGGGTGCCCGCACAGATGAATATCATCGCCCCCTCCGATGCGCCGGTCGTGCGCAATCTCAGGAAGGCCGGCGCCATCGTGCTCGGCCTGACCAATACACCCGAGTTCTCGTTCCGCGGCTTTACGGACAACCCGCTGCATGGGCTGACGCTGAACCCGTGGGATTCCGAGATCACCTGCGGCGGCTCGTCGGGCGGCGCCGGTGCCGCGGTGGCGGCCGGCATCGGCACGATCGCGCACGGCAACGACATCGGCGGTTCGCTTCGCTGGCCGGCGCACTGCAACGGGGTCGTCACGATCAAGCCGACGCAGGGCCGCGTCCCGGCCTATAACGAGAGCGCCGCGGCCGAGCGGCCGATGCTCGCGCATCTGATGTCGGCGCAAGGCCCGCTGGCGCGCAGCGTCGGCGACGTCAGGGCGGCGCTCGAAGTGATGAGCCAGCGCGATCCGCGGGATCCCTGGTGGGTCGCAGCCCCTCTGGTCGGGCCGAAACCGAAAGGCCCGATCAAGGTCGCGCTCGCGAAGTTGCCTGACGACATGGACGTCGCCCCCTCGGTGCGTGCGGCGCTCAGGCAGGCCGCGGACCATCTCGAACGTTCGGGCTACCGCGTCAGCGAAGCCGAAGTCCCTGATATCAACGGCGTCTGGCAGACCTGGTGCGATATCATCACCAACGAAACCGCGACGCTGCAGGAAGCCGCGATGCTGAAAGTGACGTCGCCGGATTTCCATGCCGCCTGGGGCGGCATCAAGGCGAAGGCAAACACGCTCGATTTGCCGGGCTGGATGCGCGCCACGGCGGCGCGCAACACCCATATCCGGGCCTGGCAGTTGTTCCTTGAGGATTTCCCTGTCGTACTGGCGCCTACGACGGTGAAGCCGACGCCTGGCCCGCGCGAGGATGCCATCAGCGCGGAGCGCACGCGTGAACTGTTCTGGAACGACCTGCGTTTCATTTCCGCGATCAATGTGCTCGGTTTGCCCAGCGCCGTCGTGCCGGTAACGCTGCATGAAGGCCGACCGATCGGTGTGCAGTTGATTGCGGGACGCTATCGCGAGGACCTCGCACTGGATGCGGCGGCGGCCATCGAGAAGCGCGCGGGGCCGCTGGTGCCCCAATTGTGGGAGAAGATGGCGTGAGCGAGCCCATGTCGTCCCGCAAGTCAGCCAAAGCCGCGAGCGCCTCCACCACCGTCAAGGACGCCACCTTCGGCCTGCTCCGCGCATTCGGCATCAAGCGCGTGTTCGGAAATCCCGGCTCGACCGAACTGCCGTTTCTCAGCGACTGGCCCGACGACATCGATTACGTGCTCGGCCTGCAGGAGGCCTCCGTCGTCGGCATGGCCGATGGTTACGCGCAGGCGACCCGCAACGCCGGTTTCGTCAATTTGCATTCCGGCGCCGGTGTCGGCAATGCGCTCGGCAATATCTACACCGCCCATCGCAACCAGACGCCGCTGGTGATCACCGCCGGCCAGCAGGCCCGCTCGATTCTTCCCTTGCAGGCCTTTCTCTACGCCGAGCGCGCCTCCGAATTTCCGCGGCCCTATGTCAAATACAGCGTCGAGCCGGCGCGGCCTGAGGACGTGCCGGCGGCGATCGCGCGCGCCTATTACGTCGCGATGCAGCCGCCCTGCGGGCCGACCTTCGTCTCGATCCCGATCGACGACTGGACGCGCCCGGCGCAGCCGATCGAAGCCCGCCACGTCAGCCGCGAACTCGGCCCCGATCCGGAGGCGATGAAGGCGCTGGTTGCCGCACTTTCGGCGAGCAAGCGCCCTGCCCTCGTCGTCGGCCCTGGTGTCGATCGCGCCGGCGCCGTCGATCTGATGGTGCAGGTCGCGGAGAAGGCGAAGGCCGCGGTATGGGTCAGCCCGTTCTCGGCGCGCTGCTCGTTCCCGGAACGTCATCCGCAGTTTGCAGGTTTCCTGCACGCCTCGCCGGGACAGCTATCGGATGCGCTGCGCGATCATGACCTCGTGGTCGTGATCGGCGCGCCGGTGTTCACCTTCCATGTCGAGGGCCATGCCGCGATCTTCGACGGCGCGACCACGATCTTCCAGATCACCGACGATCCGGATGCCGCCGCGGTGACGCCATCCGGCGCCAGCATCGTAGCGACCATGAAGCCGGCGCTGGCAATGCTGCTCGACCTGCTGCCGGATTCAAAGCGGGCGATGCCCGCGGGCCGGGTGCTGCCGCCGGCGCCATCCGCCGCCGATCCGCTCCCGGTCGAATTCCTGCTGCACGCGCTGTCGGAAGCCATGCCCGCCAATGCGGTGCTGGTGGAGGAAGCGCCCTCGCATCGCCCGGCGATGCAGAAGTTCATGCCGATGCGCGGCCAGGACAGTTTTTACACCATGTCGAGCGGCGGCCTCGGCTACAGCCTGCCGGCCGCCGTCGGCATGGCACTGGGACGACCGGCGACGCGCATCGTCTGCCTGATCGGCGACGGCTCGGCGATGTATTCAATCCAGGCGCTGTGGACCGCGGCGCAACGCAAGCTGCCGTTGACGGTGGTCGTGATCAACAACGCCGGCTACGGCGCGATGCGCTCGTTCAGCCAGGTGATGCAGGTGCGCAACGTGCCGGGGCTGGAGCTGCCCGGCATCGATTTCGTCAAACTCGCCGAGGGCATGGGCTGCCACGCCGTGCGCGTGACGAAATCATCCGAACTCGCCGGCGCGCTCAGCTCCGGGCTTTCGCACAACGGCGCCAGCCTGATCGAGGTGATGGTGGATTCGGCGGTGCCGCTGCTCTACGCGCAGAAGGGGTGAAGGCTGCGACTTCGTAGCCCGGATGAGCGGAGCGATATCCGGGAGAACTTCATCCGCGGATGGGCTTGCCCCGGATATCGCTCCGCTCATCCGGGCTACGGAGCATCCGGCGACGCTGCGGACCCTTTCCGAATGGCCAGCCTGCCAGCTCATAGGACCTCATTTGATTCAAAGGCTTACCAAGCTCGCCTGCCGGTTGCGCACGAGGCGTTTACTTGACGGCGCTCTACGCTCGCACGAGAATTCAGCATGGGGCAACCGAGGAGTGATTGTCATGAGTAAGACAAGTCTTGGAAAAGCTGCCCTCGCGGTCTCCGTCTTCGCATGCACGACCATGCTGTCTGTTGGCTGGACCGAACAAAAGGGCGTTTCGCTATCGATCGAGCGCGCGCAGGCACAGATGGCTGATCCATACACACGGGGCGTCGAGCGGCGGCAGGCGCGGCGGGCCGCGGTCGGTGCGGCCGCAGTGGGCGGTGCTGTTGCAGCCGGTGCTCTCGCAGCCGGAGCGACCGCCGCCTACTACGGCGGCGGCGGCCCCTACGCCTATTACGGCGGCCCGGCCGGATACGGCGGCCCGGGCGGATACAGCGGCGTCGCCTATTACGGCGGGCCCGGCGTATGGAGCCAGGACTACGCGACGCGAAACGGCATCATCTGCCAGCCCGGCACACTGGTCCGCCTGGAAGACGGCCTGATGCACAACTGTCAGTAACATCAGCAAGTGAGAAAGGCGGCCGAATGGCCGCCCTTCTCGCTCGCAACCCTGTTGAGAAAATTCGTAGCCCGAATGGAGCGCGGCGCAATCCGGGGCAGCCGCGCAAGCGGGTTGACCTATCCCGGATTTCGCTTTCGCTCCATCCGGGCTACGTTCTCACTTCCCGTGACTCTCGCGCATCTTCGCCTGGATCTTCGCCATCCCCGAAATCCAGCGGTCGTAATTCTCGGTCTTCTTGCGCATGTAGCCGAGCACCTGCGGGTGCGGCAGGATCACAAAAGTTTCCTCTTCCAGTCCCTTCAGCACGTCCTGCGCCACCTGCTCCGGCGAAAGATCGCCGTCGCCGGATTGCGGTCCCTTCGGGATCGAGCGCAGCATGTTGGTGTCGACGCCCTGCGGGCACAGGATCGAAACCTTGATGTTGTCGGCCCTGTGCGAGATCGCGAGGTTTTCGGCAAAGCCGACCGCGGCATGCTTGGTGGTCGAATAGGCCGGGCTGCCGACCTGCGACAGCAAGCCGGCCGCCGAAATCGTGTTGAGGAAATAGCCGCCGCCGCGCGCCTTCATGCGCGGGATCAGATGCCGCGCCGCATAGACATGGGCCATGACATGAACGGCCCAGCTTCGCTGCCACGGTTCGTCGGAGTTTCCGCCGGCATTCACCGAGAGCGGATCGAAACCGCCGCCGATGCCGGCATTGGAGCAGAACAGCACAATCGGGCCGAACTGATGCTCGGTCTCCTCGATGACGTGACGGATGTCCTTTTCTTTTCCGACATCGCATTTGAAGGCCGCCCCGCCGATCGGCGTGGCGACGGCTCGCGCGCCATCGGGATCGATATCGGCGACAACGACCTTGGCTGCGCCTGCGCGATGGAATGCCTCGCACATCGCCTTCCCGATGCCGTTACCGCCACCGGTGACAACCACGACTTTGCCCATGACCTGCATGGCCGTCTCTCCCCTTCAGCATGATCCGGAAAAGTCGGAACCGGTATTCCCTCGGGACAAACGCGGAACGCGTTTGCCCGGAGCATGCTCAAATGCAGTTTTTTGGTTTCTTACGTCAGAACCATATCAAGGATAGCCGTATAGTGGCAGGCCGCGCCGAGCAAGACGAAGCAATGCCAGATCGCATTCTGGAAGCGCAACCGCTGCCAGGCATGGAAGATCACGCCGGAGGTATACAGCACGCCGCCTGCGAGCGTGAAACCCAGCGTCAGCGTCGGCAGCTTCTCCACCACGGCGTCATAGAGCATTATGCCGCTCCAGCCCATGGCGAGGTAAAGCCCGGTCGCCAGCCGGTCGTATCGACCCGGCAGTACGATCTTGATCACGATGCCGACGATCGCCAGGCACCACACCCCGATCAGAAGCGCGATAGCGAAATAGCTGTCCTTCAGTTGCATGATGAACGGCGTGTAGGTCGCCGCGATCAGCAGATAGATCGCCGAGTGATCGAAGCGACGCAGCACCCATTTGGCGCGCGAGACCGGCCAGAGATTATAGGTCGCCGACAGCACCAGCATCGCCAGCAGGCCCGCGACATAGATCGACACGGCGGCGATATCGACGGCGGTGGCATAAACGGCGGTCAATACGAGCAGCGCGGTGGCGGCCACCAGGCCAAAGCAGACGCCTACGACATGCACGACGCCATCGGCGATCAGCTCGGCGCGGTCGTAGTTCCAGTGCATGGCGTCAGCCGCCGCGTGGAAGGATGTCGAGGCGAGTTGTTTCAGTCTGAAGATGGTCATGCAGATCCACAGAGAGCTGGTGAGGGATGGACTAAGACATGGGTCTTCCGAGATCATCGTACCGTTCAACGCCACCGGCCTGAAGGCCGGTATCAACGCGCCGCCCGATAAAAAGCTCCAGCGGATGACTTAATCCGCCACACCCCAACGCGCGACGGCGAAGCCAGTACGCCATCGCCGTGGCATTTTCGTGCTGCAGGTGACAAGCCGATATCCGTAGAAGCCCGCGGTCAGCCTATCACGAGAGCTTGATTTTGGCCCGCCAATCGCCACTTTCCTGACATCGCCCACCAACGCTGCTTACGAGCCTTCCACGCCCGCATGGCCCCCAGTTTTTCAGACATCGTCGAGGAAGCGCGCCTGTCGGCGCGGGCGCTGCTGGACTACGGCGACAGCTTCTTCAATCCCACCGTGCGGCTCGGCGTCACAGGCCTGTCGCGCGCCGGCAAGACCGTATTCATCACCGCGCTGATCCACGGCCTGACCCGCGGCGGAAGGTTTCCGGTCTTCGAGCCGTATGCCACGGGCCGGATCGCGCGCGCCCGGCTGGAGCCGCAGCCGGACGACGCGGTGCCTCGCTTCGACTATGAGAACCATGTCCGCACCCTGATCGAGGAGCGGCGCTGGCCGAGCTCGACCACTGACATCAGCGAACTGCGCCTCGTCATCGACTACCAGCGGCACAATGGCGCCGACCGCACGCTCACCGTCGACATCGTCGATTACCCCGGCGAATGGCTGCTGGATCTGCCGCTGCTCAACAAGAGTTTTGAGCAATGGTCGGCCGAGAGTCTTGTGCTGTCGCGCGAAGGCCCACGCGCAAAACTGGCCGCGCCATGGCATGACCACCTGAAGACGCTTCAGCCCGAAGGTCGCGAGAACGAACAGCAAGCGCTCGCTGCCGCCAAACTGTTCACGGATTACCTTCGCGCCTGCCGCGACGAACGTTTCGCGATGAGCCTGTTGCCGCCCGGGCGCTTCCTGATGCCGGGCAATCTCGCAGGCTCGCCGGCGCTGACCTTTGCGCCGCTCGATGTCGCGGCCGACGGCAGCGCGCCCGACGGCTCGCTATGGGCGATGATGCGGCGGCGTTACGAGGCCTACAAGGACGTCGTGGTACGTCCGTTCTTCCGCGATCATTTTGCCCGGCTCGACCGCCAGATCGTGCTGGTCGATGCGCTCGCAGCCTTCAATGCCGGGCCGGAAGCGCTGCACGATCTCGAAGCCGCGCTATCAGGCATTCTCGATTGCTTCCGGATCGGCCGCGGCACGATCCTGAGTAGCCTTTTTCGTCCCCGGATCGATCGCATTCTGTTTGCCGCCACCAAGGCCGATCATCTGCACCACCAGAGCCATGACCGGCTGGAAGCCGTGCTGCGGCGCGCAGTCGCCAAGGCGGCCGAGCGTGCCGAATATGCCGGTGCGACGATCGATGTGGTCGCGCTGTCAGCGGTGCGCGCCACGCGCGAGGCGCAGGTTGCGCGGGGCCGGGAGAAGCTGCCGTCCATCATCGGCACGCCCGCGCCCGGCGAGAGCGCCAATGGCGAGGCCTTCGATGGCGAGACCGAAGTTGCGACATTTCCGGGCGACCTGCCCGCGGACCCTGAGGAACTATTCAACGGCGGCTTTCGCGGCCTTTCCAGCACCGCTTCCGAACAGGCCGATTTCCGCTTCCTGCGCTTCCGGCCGCCGCTGCTGGAGCGCACGGCCAGTGACGAGCCCGCGCTGCCTCACATCCGCCTCGACCGCGCGCTCCAGTTCCTGATCGGAGACCGACTGCAATGAGCGAGAAACCGCCGCATCGGCGGCCGGCCACGTTCAAGCTCGACGATCCCGGCGTGATCGTGATGGGTCCGGATGAAACCGGGCGTCCCGCCCGCGGCACCGTGCACATCACGCCCGAGGCCGATCCTGCGACCCTGCCTGTGCCGATCGACGCGCCGCGTGTCCCGGTCCGCCGCGGCTTTCGCTGGGGCACGCTGTTCTGGACCGCCGTCAGCGGGCTGCTGCTGCTCGGTCTCGGGCTCGGCGTCGTCAATCTGGTCGAAGACCTGTTCGCGCGCAGCGAAACGCTGGGCTATGTCGCGCTGGCATTCGCTGCCGCCGCAGCGCTGGCGCTGGCGGTCGTAACCGGGCGCGAAGCGTTCGGGCTGGCGCGGCTGGCGGCGATCGAAAAGCTGCATGCGCGCGCCGCTGAAGTCCTGCGCAGCGACGACCGCGCCGAAAGCCGCGCCGTCGTCAGCGACCTGCTCAAGCTCGCGCATCAGAACCCGCAACTGGCCCGCGCCCGCGCCACGCTGGTGAGCCATGCCGACGACATCATCGACGGCGCCGACATGATCAAGCTGGCCGAGCGCGAATTGATGGCGCCGCTCGATGAAGAAGCGCGCAGGCTGGTCTCCACGGCTGCGCAACGCGTCTCGGTGGTCACCGCGGTTTCTCCGCGCGCCTTGATCGACGTGCTGTTCGTGTTCGTCGCCGCGATGCGGCTGATCCGGCAATTGGCGCGGCTCTATGGCGGCCGGCCCGGCACGCTCGGCATGCTCAGCCTGCTGCGTCACGTCATCGGCCATCTCGCGATCACCGGCGGCATGGCGGTAGGCGACAGCCTGGTGCAGCAGATGCTCGGCCACGGCATCGCGGCCAAGCTCTCGCAGCGGCTCGGCGAAGGCGTGCTGAACGGCCTGCTCACGGCAAGGCTGGGATTGGCCGCGATCGACGTGACGCGACCGCTACCGTTCACCGCGCTGCCGCGGCCTGCGCTCGGCGATCTCGCGAAGGATTTGTTGAGCAAGCGCGACGACGAGGTGTGAGGTTCGATTTCGACAGCGGAGCGTCGGGGGCTCGTAGGGTGGGCAAAGGCGCACTTGCGCCGTGCCCACCATCCATCACCGCGCGCACGTCTTGATGGTGGGCACGCTATCGCTTTGCCCACCCTACGGACTGCGAACTGATTTGCTTTGCGCGCAAGCATGATCTCGGCGCACAACTGCGACAAATCAACCTGACGGGCAAATCAGTCAAAACCTGTCCAGTCCACTTTGCAAAAATATTCCGCTTTCGTTCTCACCCAAATCACCGGCATAACTCCGCCCGTCTCACGCGGATGAGGGGCGCTCGCGAACGTCACGAACGCGCGGTGGGATGCGATGGACGCGGAAGGCGCAGAAGACGTACGCGCCTGAAGCGTACGGCGAAGTCGTGTGGTTCTGATGTCGCGGTGCTGGCATTACGTCCAGGAGAAGCGAAGCTTCTTTGGGATAACGGAGGCAAAAGAGCCGTTCTCCGGGAAGAGCACGAAGTAAGCCGTAAAGCCATTGCGCAGGGAAGGCCGGAGTGTTCCCGCTGCCCTGTATGCTCGTGTGCAGTTTTGTTTGCGCAAATCGCACGCGAGACCGCGGGTGCAGCAAGCACCCGGTCTTCCCTGCGCCCTCTGATTGGAGGGCGGGAACTTTTCAAGCAAACCTCGGGCGTATCACGTCGCGAGATCGCGAAGTCATATTCAGTGTCGTCATCCGCGAAGGCGGGTGACCCAGTATTCCAGAGGCTGCAGTGATTAAGCTGAGAAGCCGCGGCGTACTGGATCCCCCGCCTTCGCGGGGGACGACGGTCGTGTGGCGCTTCAATATTTCGTCGTCATTGCGAGCGCAGCGAAGCAATCCATTTCTCCTCATACCGCAAGATGGATTGCTTCGCTGAGCTCGCAATGACGGCCAGATGTGTAGTCCCCGCCAGCACGCGCCAGCGGAACAGCGGCGAATCCGGCGGCGGTGCGAGTTCAGGCGTCCAGCCCGTCAGTTTTTCCAGCGCGTAGGTATCCATCACCACGCCGCGCCAGACGCGCTCGACCCGCTCCAGCGGCTGGCGCCTGGCGGTGGTGAGGTCCCACAGCGGCAGGCGGTTGTCCGGCTCGCGCGCGACGTAGAGGCCGGGATGATCCTTGATGCGGCTCATGCCGGGATCGCCAAAGCCCTGGAAGCGGCCGCGCTCGTTGATCTGGACGACAGGCACCTGGCCGTTGAAATGCCAGCGCAGCATCGCGTAGGTGCGATAGTCCGACGTCGCGATCCAGGTCGCGCCGGTCGCTTGCAGTTGCTCGCGCGCGCGCGCCGCGACCTGTTCGTAACCTGCCTCGCCGCCGACCGGATCAGTCCTGCCGATCAAATTCCAGGGCGCAGCGACGTAATAGAAGAACACGCCGACCACGAAGGCGATGCCGGAGATGACAGCCACCCTCGCCCACCAGAAGGTCGACTTCACGATCCAGTCCGGCCAGCCCTCGCGCGGCAGCATGACGAGGTTGATGGCGGTGGCGGCAAAGCCGGCGGGCCACAGGAACATCGGCCAGGTGTCGCCGACGCGGAGCGTCAGCGACTTCCAGAGGAAATAAAGGAAGGGCACCAGCACGGCAGTCGACAGCAGGATCGCGACCGGATCGCGGGTGCGATAGCCGCGCCATGCGGTCAGCGTCACGCCGGACAGCACCACCGGCAGCAGCACGAAGCCGACGAGACCGAATTGAAGCCCGATGAATTCACCGACGGTGCGAAACGACAAAGGATGGGTCGCGACCGCGCGCACGAACTGGAAACGGAACGACGCCCAGTCGTGCTCTGCATTCCAGATCAGCACCGGCATGAATACGACAACCGCAATCAGCGCCGCCAGCCACGGCCACGGGCTGAGCAGCCAGCGCCGCCGCCAGTCCGGCACCAGCGTGAACGCCGCGACCGCGGGCAGCAGCATGATCGCGGTGAATTTCGACAACATCGCGAGGCCGGCGAAAAGGCCCGCGGCAAGCCACCAGCGCGGATTGCCGCTTTCATGCAGCCGCACCAGCGACCACAGCATCGCGACCGCGCAGGGGATCATCGCGGTGTCGGGCGCAACCTTCGCCATCAGCAGCCCGTAATACAGCGCCGCTTCCGGCAACAGCAGTGCGAAGATGACGGCACGCGCATCGTGCGTCACGCGCCGGACGATGTCGGCGAGCAGCAATTGCGTGACCAGCATCGCGACGATGCCGCCGAACCGCACGCCAAGACTTGTGTCGCCGAAGATCGCCGTGCCGAACCGGATCAGCCAGGCGATGCCGGGCGGATGATCGAGGAAGGCGAGCGCGCTCTCCTTCGACCAGGTCCAGTAATAGGCTTCATCGGTGCGCAGATCGAGCACGCCGGCATAGATCAGCCGCATCGCCGTGAGCGCGGCAATCAGCAAGACAACGCCGAGCCAGGGCGCGGCAGACCATGGCGGCGCGGCGGGACTGGTCTGGCTCGTATGGGGCTTGGTAATCGGCACGGCGCTTTCTCCTCGACTGCCCCTGAGGTGTCAACGTGCCGCGATCGAAAAAACTCCACCGTCGTCCCTGCCTAGTGCGCAATTGCGCACGGGAGCAGGGACCCATAGCCACTGACGGTGATAAGGGAAATAGCTTTTGGCCGCGCGGAGCTTATCGAGAGGCCGCGGCGTATGGGTCCCTGCGTTCGCAGGGACGACGAGACATATTCACCGCTGGAATAAAACGCTACCATCGCCGATATTGACCGTATGGACCGCATGGCTACCCTGACCAGAGAAAACATCACGACCTTCCTGCGCAGCATCAGCTTGCGGCAGGTCCGCCTGGTCAGCGGCGTCGTGATGTTTGCCTATCTGGTCAGCCATTTCCTCAACCATGCGCTCGGCAATATCTCGCTCGATGCGCTGGCGAGCGGGGTCTATTGGCACACCTTGTTCTGGCAGTTCCTCCCGGTCACAATCCTGTTCTACACCGCGTGCGTGGTGCATACCGTACTCGGCATCTGGGCGCTCTACGAACGCCGGCAATTCCGCTGGAAGGCGATCGAGCCGCTGCAGCTCGCACTCGGCCTCAGCGTGCCGATGCTGATCATCGCCCATATCATCGGCATTCGTCTCGGCCAGACGCTGTTCGGACATGAAAAGCTCTATCCGCAGGTGCTGTTCCTGTACTGGATCTGGGCGCCATACCGGATCTCGATGATGTTCGCGGTGATGGCCATCGCCTGGGTCCATGGCTGCATCGGGCTATATTTCTGGCTGCGGATGCGGGCGTTCTACAGGCGCGCCGCGCCGTTCCTGCTCGCCACGGCGGTGCTGATTCCGACGCTCTCCATGCTGGGCTTCTATCAGAGCGGACGCATGGTGATCGACAACGACAGCATGGAATGGCGTACGGAGACCCAGTCGGAGAGCCAGATCGGCACACGTGCCGAAGCGCAGGCGCTCGAGCGCATCACGGACTATTTCCTGTACGGCTATTTCGGCCTGATCGGCGTCGCATTGCTGGCCCGCGCCGCCCGCGCCATCAACGAGCGCCGCCGCGGCATGATCAGCCTCTCCTACGGCAACGGCCGCACCGTGCGCGTTCCGAGGGGCCTCAGCGTGCTCGAGGCGAGCCTGCGCAACAACGTTCCCCACGCCAGCGTCTGCGGTGGCCGGGCGCGCTGCTCCACCTGCCGCATCCGCATCATCGGCGACCACAGCGACCTGCCAGAGCCCTCACAGCGCGAGGCGTTCGTGCTTGGCCGGGTCGGCACGCCGGATCCTTCCATCCGCCTTGCCTGTCAGTTGCGGCCGAACTGCGATATCTCGTTCTTCCAGCTCTTCCTGCCGCACACGATGTCCGCCGATGGCCACGACTCGAATCCGACGCGCATCGGTCAGGAGCGCTATCTCGTCAGCCTGTTCGTGGACATGCGCGGCTCGACCCAATTGGCCGAAAAGCGCCTGCCGTTCGACACGGTGTTCATCGTCAACCGTTTCCTCGGCGCGGTGTCGCAGGCGGTGATCGAGAGCGGCGGCCGGCCGAACCAGTTCGTCGGCGACGGCATGCTGGCGCTGTTCGGGCTTTCCACCACCCGCCAGCAAGCCTGCCGTCAGGCGTTGCGCGCGGCGGCGATGATCGGCGCCAATATCGACGAGTTGAACAAGTTTCTCGAACATGATCTGCGCGAGCCGATCCGCTTCGGCATCGGCATCAATGGCGGCGAAGTCATCGTCGGCGACATCGGCTATCGCGACCACATGGTGTTCACTGCGCTCGGCGATCCCGTCAATGTCGCGGCGCGATTGCAGGACATGACCAAGATCCTCACCTGCGAGCTCGTCGTCTCGGATGAAGTTCGCAGCACCGCAGGACTGGCGGAAGATGCGCTGCCGGCGCAGGAAGTCGCAATCCGCGGACGCAACGAGCCGATGATCGTGCGCACCGTGACTGACGCGCGAACGCTATCGGCGCTGGTTAATGGCGAGCAAAGCGTAGCCGCCTGAAATCGCTTCAGCGATAGCGGTTCGAAGCCTGTGTGATGTTTTTCACATCTGAATAATCGTTCAGGAAATTGTCTCGAACGCGCTCCGTGACGCAGGCGACAGATTGGCGATGGGTAAGACTGAAACTGAAACCCGCGCCAGGACAAAAACGTCGAACGCGCATTTTTGGAGAACGACCATGTTTCGCAAATTGACTCTCGCGGCTATTGCCGCTGCTTCGCTGGGCGTGATGGCGCTGGCTCCGACCGCCGCTTCGGCGGGCGGGTTCTGGCCGCATCACCATCATCACCACCACTGGGGTCATGGCCATGGCTTCAGGATCGGCTTCGCCGGCGGCGGCTATGACGGCTGCTACGTGACCCGCCGCGTGCTGACGCCGTTCGGCTTCCGCTGGCGGACGGTGAACGTCTGCTACTGATCCGGTCGCAGACGTTCCGTTCGGAAGTCCCGGTCGCCGCGCGGCCGGGATTTCCGTTCATAATCGGCCCATGCCGGAGGCCCGCCACCCCCTCCCTGCAAGCCCGGGAATGCCTCAACGGGCAGCAGGTCGAACCATCTGACTAATTCTGGAATCGCCCCGCCCGGCCGCGTCAAATGAGCGCAAAACCGGCAAAACGGCGTGAATCGGAGCCAAATCGCCGCTTTTTCGCCAAAACGGCCGTTCCGTTTGCGCTACCCAGCCCGCCACAACCCGCGTATCCTGATGCCTCGGGCATGCCGGTTAGTGCGGGGACCGTCGGCTCGTTTGATTATTTTGATTCCGCGGAGACGACGTGAATGGCTAAAGGTACGGTGAAGTGGTTCAATCCAACCAAGGGTTATGGGTTCATCCAGCCCTCAAACGGCGGCAAGGACGTGTTCGTTCATATTTCGGCAGTTGAGAAAGCTGGTCTTTCGACACTCAATGAAGGGCAGTCCGTCGAATACGAAGAGATCGCCAACCGGGGCAAGACTTCGGCCGAGAACCTCAAGGTTTAGCGCACACGCGCAATCGGCAACGGCGCTCTCTCGGACTAGAAATCCGGGAGCAGGGCTTAAAAAAACTTCCCAACAACTGTGAGCGTTCGGCGGAGCGAACACCGCTCCTGCACGCACGATGGATAAATCGTGCGCGAAAACCGGCCGCTCAATCTTCCGTAACCCATTTCTCGGCCGTCATCACGTCGGGCGGCTGCAGATAGCCGCGCGGCCAGAGATCGACGACCCACTCGACCTTGGTGGCGCGATCGACCAGCACCGCGGTGTTGTGCGGCGTCTGCAATACCAGCGTATTGCCGCGATATCGGGGATCGCCGACCGCGTGATGCTTCAAGAGCCCCCACTCCCGCAGCACCAGCAACAGGCTGGTCGTGTTCCGCGTCGTGTCCCAGCAATCGTAATTGTGCTTGTCGTCGAAGTAGCGGAAATCCGCCTTCGCCACGCGCTTGTTGGTGCCGAGGATCGGCCCCATGCGGCGATCGAACCACACCACCACCTTCTGCACGGCGGCGCGTTCGGCCGCGGCCGATGCACGCCCCGCCGCCATGATCTGCGTGATCGCCTTACGGTCGCCGTCGGTGAACTCGAGAACCTCGCGGCGGCGGCAGACGAAGCCGTAGCAGACGGTCATGGATCTGGCCGTCGGTGGATAGATCGACACCGACTCGTAGAGATAGCTGATTGCAGCACTCATCCCGGCGGCCCTCGCTGCCGGAGAGCCAAGCATCGCGGCGAGGAGCACGCCAAGCGCAGCCGCCAAATTGTTCCGCGTGCGGCTTCCCCCTATCGGCAGAGCGGCGTCTCTCATGATCCCCTGCGAGTTCCCAGACGGCGGCGTGCCTGACGATTAGCGCGGCGCTCCCGCGCTGCCAACCGGCAAGCCTGCGATCCGTGGGTTGCGCCCGCAGAAAATTCGTCGGCTGTGTTGTCTGTGCGCCAGTCGGTGCATCCTGGACGGACGATCGGGCCTTCCCCTTGGGTAATCGGAGGGAATTGCGGCCTGTTCCGGCCATCCTGGCCCCGGTAAGCTGGCCGCAGCCAAGAGAATCGCATGCCCGCGCATCCGCCAGCCCCCTCCGCCCTTCAGCGCGCCCTATGCGCCCGACGACCGTGCAATGGCCGCCCGCCTGCTCGGAGCTGCCCGGCAGGATGCGGCGCAGGAGGAGCGCATCGATCGCACGGCGGCGCGGCTGATCGAGGCGATCAGGGCCAATGACGATCCGCTCGGCGGCGTCGAGGACATGCTGCGCGAGTTCGCGCTGTCGACCAGGGAGGGGCTCGCGCTGATGGTGCTGGCGGAGGCACTGCTGCGGGTGCCGGACGCGCGCACCGCCGATCAGTTCATCGAAGACAAGCTCGCCCAGGGCGACTTCATCCATCACGAGACGAGGTCGAGCGCGTTTCTGGTGAATGCCTCGGCGTGGGCGCTTGGGATGTCGGCCCGCGTGATCCAGCCCGGCGAGACGCCGCAGGGAACCATCGGACGGCTCACCAAGCGACTGGGCGCGCCGGCCGTGCGGGCGGCGACGCGGCAGGCGATGCGGCTGATGGGTAATCATTTCGTGCTCGGCGAGACCATCGAGGCGGCACTGTCGCGCGCGCAGCCGCATTCCTCGCGCCATCAACGTTACTCCTTCGACATGCTCGGCGAAGGCGCGCGTACTGCCGATGACGCTGCGCGCTATTTCAACTCCTACGCCAGCGCGATCGAGGCGATCGGCCGCACGGCCGGTGAACGTCCCCTGCCCGACCGGCCCGGCATCTCGGTCAAGCTCTCGGCGCTGCATCCGCGATTCGAGGCGGTGAGCCGCGCGCGGGTGATGAGCGAACTGGTCCCGCGCCTGATCGATCTCGCCCGGCAAGCCAAATCCTGCGATCTCAATTTCACCATCGATGCCGAGGAGGCGGACCGGCTGGAATTGTCGCTCGACGTGATAGCGGCGGCGGTCGGCGATTCGTCGCTTGCGGGCTGGGACGGCTTTGGCCTCGCGATCCAGGCCTACCAGAAGCGCGCCTCCGACGTGATCGATTACGTCGATCGTCTCGCACGCAGCCTCGACCGCAAGATGATGGTGCGGCTGGTCAAGGGCGCCTATTGGGACACCGAGATCAAGCGCGCGCAGGAGCGTGGGCTCGACGGCTATCCCGTGTTCACCCGCAAGGCGATGACGGACCTGAACTACCTCGCCTGCGCGCAGCAATTGCTGGCGCTGCGGCCGCGGATTTTTCCGCAGTTCGCCACCCATAATGCGCTGACGGTCGCGTCCATCCTCGAACTGGCAACGGACCAAAGCGGATTTGAATTCCAGCGGCTGCACGGCATGGGCGAGGCGCTCTATGCGAAGCTCGGCGAAGACCGCCCCGACATCGCCCATCGCACCTATGCGCCGGTCGGCAGCCACCGCGATCTGCTGGCCTATCTGGTGCGGCGATTGCTGGAGAATGGCGCCAACTCATCCTTTGTCGCACTCGCCGCCGATGAGGCGGTGCCGGTATCGCAATTGCTGCGGCGTCCGGCCGACATTATCGGCAGCGCTGAAAACGCCGCACATCCAAATATTCCGTTGCCACGCGACCTCTACGGACCCAACCGGAAAAATTCCCGCGGGATCGAATTCGGCGAGCGCGCGGCGCTGGAGCAACTCGTTTCGGCCGTCGCCACTGAACCAACACCTGCAGCGGGGAGCATCGCCGACGCAACCGAGAGCGAGGCCAATGCGGCGATCGTGGCTGCGTGCGGCGGATTCAAGCACTGGAGCAGAACGCCCGCCGAGATGCGCGCGGCCGCGCTGGAGAAGGCCGCCGATCTGCTGGAACGGCGCGCGTCGCATTTCATCGCGCTGCTGCAGCGCGAGGGTGGCAAGACACTCGACGATTCGATCTCGGAAGTCCGCGAGGCCGTGGATTTCTGCCGCTACTATGCGACGCAGGGCCGCGAATTGTTCGGCGAAGGCAAGCCGATGCCGGGACCGACGGGCGAGAGCAATGTGCTCCGCCTGCGCGGCCGTGGCGTCTTCGTCGCGATCTCACCGTGGAATTTTCCGCTGGCGATCTTCCTGGGCCAGGTCACGGCGGCCTTGATGGCGGGCAACGCAGTCGTTGCCAAGCCGGCCGAGCAGACGCCGCTGATTGCGGCTGAAGCCATCAGGCTGCTGCATGAAGCCGGCGTGCCGGCGGCGGCGCTGTATCTGGTGGCCGGCGACGGCCGGATCGGCGGCGCGCTGGTGGCGCATCCCGATATCGCCGGCGTCGTTTTCACCGGCTCGACCGAAGTGGCCCGCACGATCAACCGCGCGCTCGCCGCCAAGGATGGACCGATCGTGCCGCTGATCGCTGAGACGGGCGGCATCAATGCGATGATCGTCGATGCCACGGCGCTACCCGAACAGGTCGCCGACGACGTCGTGACCTCGGCGTTCCGCTCCGCCGGCCAGCGCTGCTCGGCGTTGCGACTGCTGTTACTGCAGGACGACGTCGCCGACCGCATGATCGAGATGATTGCAGGCGCGGCGCGCGAACTCGTCATCGGCGATCCCACCGATCCCGCCACCCACATCGGCCCGGTGATCGATGCCGAGGCCAGGCAGCGGCTCGACGCACATATCGAACGCATGAAGAAGGAAGCCCGGGTGCACCTTGCGGGCAGCGTGCCACAAGGCAATTACGTCGCGCCGCATATTTTCGAATTGTCCGATGCGGGCCTTCTCACGGAAGAAGTGTTCGGCCCGGTGCTGCATGTGGTGCGCTACCGTGCCGAGCGGTTCGATCAGGTGCTGCAATCGATCGAGCACTCAGGCTACGGGCTGACGCTCGGCATCCATTCCCGGATCGACGATACAATAGAGGACGCGATCGAGCGCCTCCAGGTCGGCAACATCTATGTCAACCGCAACATGATCGGCGCAGTCGTCGGCGTGCAGCCGTTCGGCGGCCATGGACTATCGGGCACCGGGCCCAAGGCGGGCGGACCGCATTATCTGACGCGTTTTGCAACCGAGCAGACGGTGACCGTCAATACGGCCGCAGCCGGCGGAAATGCAGCGCTGATGTCCGGCGGGGAGTAGTTGCATCGCCCCTCCAAGATGGGCCAAATGGCGTTTGAACGGGATCGCCCATCAGCGATATTCCGACAAAAGGAACAAACGTCACGGAGCGGCGCCACGATGGATAAGGGTATTTTCGACGGCCTCAAGGTTCTGGACTGCGCGAGCTTCATCGCTGCGCCTGCCGCCGCGACGGTGCTGTCGGATTTCGGCGCCGACGTGATCAAGATCGAGCCGCCCGGCGCGGGCGATCCCTATCGCAACCTGCCGAATTTGCCGGGCTACCCGCATAGCGAGCATAATTTCGCGTGGATGCTGGAAGCCCGCAACAAGAAGAGCCTCGCACTCGATCTCTCGAAACCCGAGGGCCAGGCGGTGCTGCATCGGCTGGCAGCCCAAGCCGACGTCTTCATCACCAACTATCCGCCGCAGGTCCGCGCACGGCTCGGCATTACCCATGACCATCTGGCGCCACACAACGAACGCCTGATCTACGCGTCGTTCACCGGCTACGGCGAAAAGGGCGAGGAAGCCAACAAGCCGGGATTCGACTCCAACGCCTATTGGGCGCGCTCGGGCCTGATGGACCTGGTGCGCGCAGACGAGCACACCACGCCGGCGCGATCGATCGCCGGCATGGGCGACCACCCTTGCGCGATGGCGTTCTACGGCGCGATCGTCACCGCGCTCTACAAGCGCGAACGCACCGGCAAGGGCTCGCATGTCAGCTCCAATCTGATGGCCAACGGCGTCTGGGCCGCCTCGGTGCTGGCGCAGGCAAAACTGGTCGGCGCAAAATTCGGCGAACGCCGTCCGCGCGAGCGCGCGCTCAACGCGGTCACCAATCACTACCAGTGCAAGGACGGACGCTGGCTGATCCTGTCGCTGCTCAACGAGGACCGGCAATGGCCGACGCTGGCGCGCTGCCTCGGCCGCGAGGACCTCGTCACCGATGCCAGGTTCGAGACCAGGAAGGAGCGCCATGCGCGCTCGCTCGAACTGATCAAGATATTCGACGACGTCTTTGCGACCAGGGATCTTGCCGAGTGGCGCAAGATCCTCGACGGCAACGGGCTGGTGTTCGGCGTGGTCGGCATCCTCGACGATATTCCGAACGACCAGCAGATGATCGACAACGAGGTGCTGGTGCCGTTCGAGAACGATACCATGATGACGATCTCCAGCCCGATCTGGGTGGATGGCAGCAAGAAGGTGCAGCCGCGCAAGCCGCCCGGCCTCGGCGAGCACAGCGACGAAATCCTGCGCAATGCCGGCTATGACGAAGCCGCCATCGGCAAGCTGCGCGCGTCCGGCGCGGTGGCGTGAGGCGGTAAGCCATGCCCAGCTATCGCCTGCATTACTTCCCGGAGTCGGGAAACAGCTACAAGCTCGCGCTGATGCTCACGCTGTGCGGCCAGAGCTTCGAGCCGGTCTGGACCGATTTCGGCGGCGGCGTGACGCGGACGCCGGAATGGCGGCGCGACGTCAACCCGATGGGCGAAATTCCGGTGCTCGAGGTGGACGGCGAGCGCCTCACCCAGACCGCGCCGATCCTGCTGAAGTTGGCCAAGCAATTCGGCCGGTTCGGCGGCGAGACCGAACAGGAGCAGTTCGAACTGCTGCGCTGGCTGTTCTGGGACAACCACAAGCTCACCAGCTACATGGCGACCTACCGCTATTCCCGTGCGTTCACGCCATCGCCGGACGAGCATGTGCTGAAATATTTCCGCAGGCGCCTCGATGATTTTCTCTCCATCCTCGAGCAGCACATGCAGAAGAATGCATTCGCCATCGGCGAACGGCCGACCGTGGCCGACATATCGATGATGGCCTATCTGCATTATCCCGCCGACGAGACCGGCTATGACCTGGCGACGAGCCATCCCGCGATCGACGCCTGGCTTAAGCGCATGGCGCAGTTGCCGGGCTGGAAATCGGCCTATGATCTGCTGCCCGGCAAGCGCCTGACGCATTACGCCAAGTAATCACTTAAAGTAATCGCTCGGGCAATTTTCAGCGGTTGAGCCACGCCCAGACGATGCCGAGCACGATTACCCCGGCAACGACCGAGACCGCGATCGCCCAGACGCTGACCCGGACGTCGCCGATCACCTGCCGATCGGCTTCGTTCTCCGCGATCTTGCGATTGCGTTGCCTGTCCTGGTCGGAAGAGCTCATCGCCAATCTCCGCTCAGCTCGCTGCTGCCCTTCCTTAGCACAATTCGGGAAGACCTTTAGCGGCTTTTGACGAAGCACATGCCGATGCGCGAGATTTTTCCGGCGGCCTGGCAGGCCAGCCCCTCGGCGCAGGTCCAGTCGCGGAAACTTGCGTCATTGCCGGCGGCCGGCTTGCCCTGCACGTAGCAATGCGCGCCCCAGCCGTCGTAATAGCTGGAGCCGGCGAGTTCGGTGCTGCCGCGCAATTGCGGACGGCTGGAAAATCCGCGCGCGTAATCCGGCGGCTTGCCGTCGCGCAGGCTTGCGAGAATATCGCGGCGGCGGATCTGGTCGCCGAAGAAGTGCGGCGACGCCGGCACGACGGTTGTATTCGACGGCTTGTCCGCCATCCAGTCGACGCCGGGGAAGTGAAAGCCGCCGATGCCGCGCGTCTGGTGGCAGCCGGAACAGGTCACGTCGTTCAGCCGCCGTTCGAACCCAGCAGGCGAGCGGATGTTCTGCAGCTTCGCGCCACCTTCCACGACCTTCCTCAGCGCAGCCACGACGTCGGCCTCGCTGAACACGGCGCCCTCCCCTTGCAACAGACCGAACTCCGGCTCCAGCTCCGATGGATCGAAGCCTGCCGGCGTCGGCGCAATCGCACTGGTGGCGAGGAATTTTTCCGGGATCAGTACGGTGCCGCGATCGAACGCGACGAGATTGGCGGGATCGAGCAGCCATGTCCTGAACTCGCGCTTGAGGCCATCATCCGCCAGCAGGCGCGCGCGGTCGATCTGGTTTTCCATCGGCGCTTCCGCAAACACGCGGGCCTGCCGGTCGTAGCGAAATACCTTCAGGATATAGTCAGTGCGGAAATCGCGCACCGCGGATTTCGGCGCATGGGCGATCTGCAGATTGGTCTCGATGCGGTCGATGTTCTGATGTCCGAGCAGCTCAAGTGGACCGTCCGCGACGAATAATTTATCCGCGAGTTCCTTGCCTTTCAGCGACAGGTCGCCGGCGGCGAGCCAGCGCCGTGCTTTATCGGCGCAGGTGATCATAGCGACAACACCGCGGCCGATCAGGAGGCCCGGCGTCGCCTTAAGCACCAGATTGAGCGTCATCGGCAAGCGCTGCGAAACCGCATTCTCGCCGATCAAGGGCAGACCCGTACGAGTCAGACGATAGATCAGGCGTACCTCGCCGCAGTCTTCCGCAGAGACGTAGGCGCGGTCCATGCGGTTGACGATGCCCGCCAGCACAAACCGTGTCTGGGTTGAATAAAGCTGCGCCCGGTCGAATAGCTGGAAATCAAAGGCTTCGCCGACGCCGATGGTCTCTTTTGGCAGGCTCGCGTTGTGCCTGATAACATAACGCTCGAACTCGCCATCGATTGCCTGCCGGATCGGCGCCATCGACGGCAGGGCAAATAGATCGCTGTTTGAAAGCGGCGCATCCGCGGACCGCTCCGGCAGCAGCATGCGATCGAGGCGAAATCTTCCGCCATCGAGTTCGCGCAGCGCCGCAGGATCGGTGATGGCCGTTCCGCGCTCCAGCGCCGCATCCTGGGCTGCACGCACCGGCAAGGCGCCGCACAGCAGAGCAAATGCGATGGCGAGAAATCCTGGCGCGCGGCTCATGCCTGAACTAACACCGCGCAAAGAGGCCTATTCAAGGAAAAAGGCGCTTCACGCCGCCGTGAAGCGCCTTCCTGTTTGCATGCCGTCCGGTCAGCGCGCGACGATCAGGCCCTTGCTGGTCACGACCACCCAGCGGCCGTCCTGCTTGCGAATGGCATCGACACGGCCGACACCGGGAATGGGATCGCCGGCATAAACCTCATACATGCCGCGGCGGCTCTCGATCAGGGCGCCGCCATTGGCGACGTCCCGCAATATCCAGCCTTCGACGGTCGGCAGCCTGGCAACCTCAGGCTTGGCCGGAGCCGCCGGCGCAGGCGCGGCTGCAGCCGCAGCGTGCTGCGGTATTGAGCCCGTGATGTCCTTCGCGGCAGCCGGCGCGGCGGCGGCCGTCGTTACCGACGCCTGTGAGGCGCGGAGCTTGTCGACGGCCTCGCTGAGCCTGGCGAGTTTCGCAGCGGGCTCGGCCTGCGCCTTCTCGACCTTGTCGAGGCGGTCGCCGGCCTTGTTAAGCTGGCCCGTCGTCGTCCTGGAATTATGCTCCAGGCTGGCTTTCAGTGCGACGATCTCGGCGTCGATCCGCGCCACCGAGGCTTCGAGCGCGCTGTCCTTTGCCGACGCCTGGGCAGATACCTGGGCCGGCTCTCCGGCCATCAGCTTTCCAATTCCGGCCGTGGCCAGCGCGCCACCCAGCGCACCCGCCACCGTCGCCAGCGCCACCACGGCGGCCATCGCCCCGATTCTGCGTTTGCCGGACGATCCCTCCGCCGGCGCGGCCTTGGCATCGGCCCCGATGCGGGCGCCGGGCGACATGATCGTCACATTGCCGGGCAAGCGCGGCGCTTCCGGCTTCACGGCGTCGATCTTGGGAGGCTCAGCCTTTGACGCATCGACCTTCGGCTCTTCCATCCTGACGGCGTCCACCTTGGGTGCGTCCTTCGGTGCATCCGGCTTCGGCGAGGTCGCTTCCTGGTCGGGCGCGAGTTTCGCCGCCTCGACCTCAGCCGCGGCCGTTACCGGCTCCGCGGCCGGCGTGTCGGGAGCGGCCGGCCCGGCGCCAGGAGTTCCGGTTTCACCGCTGGTGGGCTGGGGTTGCTGATCGCTCACGTTGGATTCTCCAGAATTGGTTGACCATTTGGTAACTTTTATTGCTTGCCAAATCGTTACCGGCCTCGGGCTTACCGAAATTTTAGGAACTCATCCGATCCCGGTTTTGGGCCGCCACATGCCGATCGGCCCGGTCCCGAGCCGATGTTGCCCTGCGGCATCCTCGCTGGTGCCGTTTGCGCCGGTCTGTTTCCCGATTAACATGGACCGACCGACCAGCCAGAAAGGCAGGAGGTCTCCATGACCATCGAAAAATGCATCAACGAGTTTGACGTAGATGACGTCATTTTTGAGGAAGGCTCGACCGGGCGGGAACTGTTCGTCGTGCTCGACGGCGAGGTCGAGATCGCCAAGATGAACGGCGCCAGCAAGACCGTGATCGTGACGCTCGGCAAGGGTGAGTTCTTCGGCGAGATGGCTGTCATCGACGGCTCGTCCCGTTCGGCGACGGCGATTGCGGCCGCACCAAACACCCGCGTGATGCGGATCAACCACGCCCGCTTCGTTTACCTGGTCAGCCAGCAGCCGGCCTTTGCGCTGATGATCATGGATGCGCTGAGCAAGCGCTTGCGGGCGTCCAACACGGTCGCCTTCAGGGCCGCGGCCCCTTCATGAGCGAGCGCAGACCGAGCCCGTTCAAGACCCTGTTCGACAGCGACGTCTGCACGCTGATCGAGGCGGCCGAGGACGTCTATCAGATCCGTTTCAAGAACCGCGCGGCAAACGCCTATCTGGTGCGTGGCAGCTCGCGCACCCTCATGATCGATGTAGGGCTATCCTCGAACTACCCGCATCTCCTGACAAGCCTCGACCATATCGGCGTGAAGCCCGACGATATCGACATGGTGGTGCTGAGCCACGAGCACCTCGACCATATCGGCGCGGCCTATCATTTCCATGGCCGCGCTTTCATCGCCGCCCATCGGCTGGCCGCCAACAAGATCATGCTGCGCGACGATTTCTCGATGCTGCGCAAGATGTTCAACGAGCCGAACGTGCCGATCAATATCGATCTCTGGCTGGAAGAAGGTAATCTGATCGACCTCGGCAATTTCCGCCTCAACGTCCTGTACACGCCCGGCCACACCTCCGCCTGCATCACGCTGTTCGAGCCGGACAAGGGATTGTTGTTTGCTTCGGACACCCTGATGCCCGGTGGCGTGATGGGCGGCGTGTTCGGCTCCGGCAGCATCGCCGATTACATCCAGTCGCTGGAACGGCTGAAGGGCCTGAATTCGAAGATCCTGCTGTCCGGCCACGGGAGGCTATCCGACACCCCGCAGGACGACGTGCGGATCGCGATCCAGCGCTCGCACGGATTATTGTCGGACACCGCGCAATTGTTCGATGCCCTCGATGCGCGATCCAACTTCGAGCCGATCATGCAGTCGGTGCGCGATCTCAACAAGCTCGACGACAGCTAGGCCCGTAGCCCGGATGGAGCGAAGCGCAATCCGGGAACAGCGTCCAACAATGAGGACAGCCCCGGATTACGCTCCGCTCCATCCGGGCTACGCTTGGTCTCGGCTCTGCGGCGCCAGGTCGACAACAGCGCGCCATTTGACAAACGCCGCGGTGCGCTGTTCAACGGTTCCCAACAATACTGCTTAAAAAACGTTGGGAGAGACAGCACCATGAAGCTCTACGACTCGGTCGGACCGAACCCGCGCATCGTCCGCATGTTCATGGCGGAGAAGGGCATCGAGATGCCGAAGCAGGCCGTCGATCTGCGCAAGGGCGAAAACCGCGAGGCCGAACATTTGAAGCGCAATCCGCACGGCCAGATGCCGACGCTCGAACTCGACAACGGCGGCTATCTCTCCGAGATCACCGCGATCTGCGAATATCTCGAAGAGAAGCACCCCAGTCCGCCGCTGGTCGGGGCGACGCCGGAAGAGCGCGCCGAATGCCGGATGTGGACCCGCCGCATCGATCTCAACATCTGCGAGCACATGGGCAATGGCTTTCGCTTCGGCGAAGGCCTGAAGTTCTTCGAGAAGCGGATCGCCTGCGCGCCCGAAGCTTCGCCCGGCCTGAAGATGATCGCCGCCAACCGCCTGCAATGGCTCAACGGCCAGATGGCCGACGGCCGCCAATATATCTGCGGCAAGCGTTTCACGCTGGCCGACATCCTGCTCTACGGCTGGCTCGATTTCGCCGGCACGGTCGGCCAGCCGCTGGATGCGGCCAACACGAACATCGTGGCCTGGATGGCGCGGGTGGCCGAACGGCCTTCGGCGAAGGCGTGAGATAAATTCTTCATCCTCCCCTGAGGGGGAGGATCGACGCGCGCAAAGCGCGCGGCGAGGTGGGTGACGGCCTCCACACCCACACTGTTGGACGTGGAGAGACCGTCACCCCACCGTCCCGCATTTCGCTTCGCTCAATGCGAGCCGACCCTCCCCCTCCAGGGCAGGGTAAAAGCTACATCACCACCGGCGCATCCGGCAGCTCATTCGGCCCTGCACCGCTTCGCGGAAAATGCGCGGCAAGTTCGCGCGATACGGCCTCGACACCCCTGATCACGCCGCGCTCGAAATTCCCCGACCGGAAATCCGCTTCCATCTCCTGGCAGATTTTTTCCCAGCCGGCGTGGCCGACCCTGGCGTCTATGCCGCGGTCGGCAACGATCTCGAAGTCGTGGTCGGCCAGCAGCAGGTAGATCAGGACGCCGTTGTTGTGGACGGTGTCCCAGATCCGCAATTGCGAAAAGACATCCAGTGCCCGCTCCCGCGCCGGCTGATTGCGAAACAGCGGCGCGCCGTCGAGCGCGCCCTCGACCACGAAACGCACCTGCCCGGAATGCGTGGCCTCGCCCGCCTTGATCGCCTGCTCGATTCTCGCCAGCGTCGCGGGGGGAAAGATGCGCCGCAGCCGCCAGCGGTGTTCGACGAGATGCCTGCCGATGCGCTTGATGCCCATGCTACCAGCTCCCCGATGCGCCGCCGCCGCCGAAGCTGCCGCCGCCGCCGCTAAAGCCGCCGCCGCTGCTCGAACTGCCGCCGCTGGACCATGAGCCGCCGGAGCCTCCGGACCACCCGCCAGTGCTGCCCCGACGGCCCCCCGGCCCTGCTGACGTGAAACCGTCGCTGATCAACACAAAGAGCGACGCGATCACGCCGACGATCACCGCCGCCATGACCGAGCCGACCATGAACCAGGCAATCAGGGCCGTCAGCGCGCCGGCGGCCGCCGAGCCCAGCAGGCGTCCCATCAGGCTCCGCAACAGCCCACCGAACACGATCGCCGGAATGATGAGAAACGGATTGAACAGATCCGATGGATCGAACGACTGCGAATCCTGCCAGTGCGGCGGCTCGGGCTCCGGCAGCTTCTCGCCATCGGCGATCCGCACCATCTTGTCGACCCCGGCAGCAACGCCGCCGCCGAAGTCGCCGGCTTTGAATTTCGGTGTGATGTCCTCGTCGATGATGCGCTTGGTCGTGACGTCCGTGAGCGCACCTTCGAGGCCGTAACCGACCTCGATCCGCAGCCGGCGATCGTTCTTGGCGATCACAAGCAGCGCGCCGTCGTCGATCTTCTTGCGGCCGATCTTCCAGGCTTCCGCGACGCGGAGCGAATACTGCTCGATGGCCTCGCCGTCGGTCGTCGGCACGATCAACACCGCGACCTGGCTGCCCTTTCGCGTCTCCAGATCCGTCAGCGTCTGCGTCAGCGAGGCGATGTCGCTGGCCGTGAGCGTGCCGGTCTGATCGACCACCCGTCCGCTCAGCGGCGGCACCGCGACAAGCGCCAGCGCCGAACAAGCCCAGCACAGCAGCAGTGCAAGAATGGAGGCTCTTGCAGCGTTCATCGCAGGTCGTCTGCTCACCCCGTTACTTCGCGGGCGCCGGCGTCGGGTTGAAGTCGACCTTCGGCGCCGTCGAGATCGACTTCTCGTTCTCGACCGTGAAGTTCGGCTTTTCCTTGTAGCCGAACAGCATCGCCGTCATGTTGTTCGGGAAGGTGCGGATGCCGACGTTGTAATCCTGCACCGCCTTGATGTAGCGGTTGCGCGCCACCGTGATGCGGTTTTCGGTGCCTTCGAGCTGCGACATCAAATCGCGAAACAGCGCATCGGATTTGAGCTGCGGGTAGTTTTCGGTCACGACCAGCAACCGCGACAGCGCGCTCGACAGTTCGCCCTGGGCGGCCTGGAATTTCTGGAACGCGGCGGGATCGTTCAGCACTTCCGGCGTCGCCTGGACGCTGCCGACCTTGGCACGGGCATTGGTGACGCCGAGCAACACGTCCTTTTCCTGCTGCGCAAAACCCTTCACCGAATTGACGAGGTTGGGCACCAGGTCGGCACGGCGCTGATACTGGTTGACGACTTCCGACCAACCCGACTTGACCTGTTCGTCGGTGGTCTGGATCGCGTTGTAGCCGCAATTGGTCAGGCTCAGCGTCGCCAACGCTGCGAGCACGGTCCAAAATCTGCGCATCGAGCTCTCCTGCTGTTATTTCCGGCACACGGTATCAGAATGGCCGCGTCAGGTAAGCACCAAAGGCTGTTTCAGTTCCATTTCGGACCGGAGAGCACTTGCGTATCATTTGCCGAAATAACAACATGGCCGCCAACAATAAGGGAAACGCGAGGGCGCCATGGAGTTCGAGACCATCGTCGTGGAGCGGCCGGAGCCGCGCATCGCGCGGATCGTGATGAACCGGCCCGAGGCGCGCAACGCGCAGAACCTGCAGATGACCTACGACCTCAACGCCGCCTTCGACCAGGCGGTGCAGGACGACGCCGTCAAGGTCATCATCCTCGCCGGCAACGGCCCGCATTTCTCGTCAGGACATGACCTGCGCCCCGGGGCCAGGAATACCGCCGGCGCGGATTTTCCGCCGGTCGGAAATTGGGGCGGCTTCGCCGAACCCAACGCCCATGGCCGCTTTGCGCGCGAGCAGGAAATCTATCTGCAGATCACGCGGCGCTGGCGCAATCTAGGCAAGCCGACGATTGCGGAAGTGCACGGCAAGTGCATCGCCGGCGGCCTGATGCTGGCCTGGGCCTGCGACCTCATTGTCGCAAGCCAGGACGCAGAATTCTGCGACCCCGTGGTGACCATGGGCGTCTGCGGCGTCGAGTGGTTCGTGCACCCCTGGGAGCTCGGTCCGCGCAAGGCCAAGGAATTGCTGTTCACGTCCGACGTTTGGAGCGCGGAGGAAGCGCACCGGCTCGGCATGGTCAATCATGTGGTGCCGAGACCGGAGCTTTCTTCCTTCGTCATGAAGCTCGCCGAACGGATCGCAGCGAAACCCGCGTTCGCGCTGAAGCTGACAAAGGAAGCCGTCAATCGCTCGGTCGATGTGATGGGACAGCCCGCGGCGATCGAGCAGGCGTTCGCGCTGCATCAGCTCTGCCACGCGCATAACCTTCAGGAATTCGGAATGGTGGTGGATCCCGCAGGCCTGCATCCCTCCGTCCGGAAACCGGCACAAGCAAAATAGAACGAGCAAAGAAGATCAGATGGACCTCACCTTGAGCGACGAGCAGCGGTTGCTGCGCGAAAGTGTCGACCGCTTCGTCAGCGAAACCTATACCGCCGATCACCGCCGCAAGGTCGCAAGCGAACCGCTCGGCTTCAGCGCCGATATCTGGAAGCAGTTCGCCGATCTCGGCTGGCTGGCGCTGCCTGATTCCCGAGGCCCATGGCGGACTCGGTGGCGGCGCCATCGAAATCGGCATCCTGATGGAAGCGTTCGGGCGCGGTCTCGTCTCCGAGCCGTATCTTTCCACCGTCGTAATCGGCGCATCGCTGATCGCGGAATGCGGCACGGAGGCGCAGAAGCAGGCGCTGCTGCCTGGTATCGCCGACGGCTCGCTGTATCTGTCGTTCGCGCATTCGGAACGTCAGGCGCGCTTCGATCTCGCTAACGTTCAGACCACGGCGAAGAAGACACCTGACGGCTGGCGCCTCGATGGCAACAAGACAGCCGTGCTCGACGGCAACGCCGCCAGCCAGATCATCGTCTCTGCCCGCATCGATGACGGCCATGGCAAGCCCGGCAAGCTCTGCCTGTTCCTCGTGCCGCAAGGCTCGCGCGCGGCGTCACCGCACGCGATTTCGCGCGGCTTGGCGGCGGGCGGGCCTGCAACCTCGAACTCAGGGATGTGCAGCTTCCCGCGGACGCCCTGCTCGGCGATGGCACCGACGCACTGCCCGCGGTCGAAGCCGTGACCGACCGCGCGATGGCCGCGCTCGGAGCGGAAGCCGTCGGCATCATGCAGACCCTGCTCGACCAGACGCTCGAATACACCAGGATTAGAAAGCAGTTCGGGCGCCCGCTCTCCGCCAACCAGGTGATCCGGCACCGCCTCGCCGACATGGCGATGCAGTGCGACGAGGCGCGCTCGATGGCGCTGCGCGCGGCGCTGATGACGGATGCCGAGCCCGTCGCGCGCAGCCGCGCGGCGTCAGGGGCCAAGGCCAAGATCGGCAAATGCGCACGCTTTGTCGCCGAACAATCCGTCCAGCTTCATGGCGCCATGGGCGTCACCGAGGAGCTCGACATCGGCTCCTACTTTAAGCGGCTGCTTGCCTTCGACACGCTGTTCGGCGGCAGCGCCCATCATTATCGCCGTCATGCCGCCCTCGGCGGCCGTGCCGTTCAGGCCTGAAAGGAACGCACCATGGATCTGGCTTTCAACGCTGACGAGCGCGCCTTCGAGAAGGAAGTCCGCGACTTCATCGCGGCCAACCTCACGCCGGAAATCAAGCGCGCCACCGCGCTGACGCCCTCGGTATTTTCAGACCCCGATATCGGCATGGCCTGGCAGCGCGCCCTGCACAGGCAGGGCTGGGGCGCGCCGGGATGGCCGGTGGAGCATGGCGGACCGGATTGGACCCCGGCGCAGCGCTGGATTTTCGAGGCCGAATCCGCCCGCGCCGGCGTGCCGAATGTCAACGTGATGGGCGTCAAGATGGTTGGCCCCGTCATCATCGGCTTCGGCTCGCCCGAGCAGAAGAACTTTTATCTGCCGCGGATTCTTTCCGGCGAGGACTACTGGTGCCAGGGCTATTCCGAACCGGGCTCCGGCTCCGACCTGTCGTCGCTGAAGACCCGCGCGGTGCGCGATGGCGACGACTACATCATCAACGGCACCAAGATCTGGACCACGCACGCCCATCACGCCAACCGCATGTTCGCGCTGGTGCGCACCAACGAGAGCGAGCGCCAGCAGGACGGCATCTCCTTCATCCTGATCGACATGAAGAGCCCGGGCATCACCACGCGGCCGATCCTCACCATCGGCGGCGACCACGAGGTCAACCAGGTGTTCTTCGACGACGTGCGCGTGCCCGTTGCCAACCGCGTCGGCGAGGAAGGCAAGGGCTGGACCTACGGAAAATATCTGCTCGAGTTCGAGCGCGGCTCCGGCATCGCCTCGGCCAAATTGCGCGACGCGCTGAAGACGATTTCCGACCTCGCCGAATCCGACGTCACCGGCCGCGCCATCGACGATCCCGATATCGGGTTAAGGATGTCCGAGATCGAGGTCGATATCGATACGCTTGAAATGACCGAGCTGCGCGTGCTGTCGGCGCTGCAGACCGGACAAAATCCCGGCGCGGTGTCGTCGCTCCTGAAACTGCGGGTCAGCGAAATCCGCCAGGCCGTGACGCGGCTCGGCGTCGAGGTGATCGGCAATGACGGCCTCTATGTCGAGCCGGTTCGGCCGCTCTACCGGCTCAACGAGGCGCCGGGAATTCCGGAGGAGATTCTGCCGGTCGTGCCCGAATATCTCAACGGACGGGCGTACACGATCTTCGGCGGCTCGTCGGAGATCCAGCGGGAGATCGTCGCGAAGATGGTGTTGGGGATTTAGGAGCGGCGCCCCTTGCTCACCCTCCCCTGGAGGGGGAGGATCGACGCGCGCAAGGCGCGCGCGAGGTGGGGTGACGGTGGTTCCACCAGTACACTGTTCGACGCGGAGAGACCGTCACCCCCCCCGTCTCGCATCTCGCTGCGCTCATGCGAGCCGACCCTCCCCCTGAAGGGACGGGTAAAGACCGCGCCGCGCTACTCACCCCACCGCCCTCGCATCCCTGATCGCCTGCCACACCTTCGCCGGCGTCAACGGCGTATTAAGCTGCTTGATGCCGAGTTCACTGAGCGCATCCATCACGCCATTGGTGACGCAGGGCGGGCCGCCGATCGCGCCGGACTCGCCGCAGCCCTTGGCGCCGAGCGGATTGGTGCGGCACGGCGCGGAATCATCGAGTGTTACTTCGATCGGCGGAATGTCGTCGGCGCGCGGCACGCAGTAATCCTGGTAGCTCGCGGTCAGCAACTGTCCTTCCTCGCTGTAGGCGACGCCCTCATAGAGCGCTTGCCCGATGCCTTGCGCGACGCCGCCATGCACCTGGCCGGTCACCAGCATCGGGTTCACGGCGATGCCGACGTCGTCGACGGTGGTGTAGCGCACCACCTTGCTGACGCCGGTTTCGGGATCGATCTCGACCTCGCAGATATGCGTACCGTTCGGCCAGCTCGGACCGTCGACCTCGCCTTCGCTGTCGACGGAAAGCCGCGCGCCGTCTTCCTTCTTCGCGATCTCGAACAGGCTGATGCGCCTGTCGGTGCCGACCACCGTCAGCCAGCCGTCGCGATATTCGATATCCTCGACCGACGTCTCCAGCACGTTCGAGGCCTTCTCGCGCGCCTTGCCGATCATGTCGTTGGTCGAGACTGCGACCGCCGTGCCGCCGACGAACAGCGAGCGCGAGCCGACGCTGCCGAAACCGGTGGCCAGATCGGTGTCGCCCTGCACCACGTCGATCTTGTCCATGGCAATGCCGAGCGTATCGGATACCATCTGCGTGTAGGTGGTCTGCAGGCCCTGCCCCATCGCCATGGTGCCGGAATGCAGGACGATACGTCCCTCCGCGGTCGCGTGCAGGCTGACCTTTTCGGTATGCGCGCGCCCGCCGGTCCATTCGATGTAGCTGGTGAGGCCGCGGCCGTAGAGCAGGCCCTTCTTCTTCGCCGCCTTCTTCCGCGCGGCAAAGCCATCCCAGTCCGCAAGCTCCGAGGCGCGCGACAGCATGTGCGCAAAGGCGCCGGAATCGTACACCTGGCCGACCGCATTGGTGTAGGGCAGTTGCGCGGGCTTGATGTAGTTCACCTTGCGGATGGTGCGCGGGTCCATGCCGATCTGCCGCGCGGCCGCATCCATCAGCCGCTCGACGATGAACACGGCTTCCGGCCGCCCCGCCCCGCGATAGGCGCCGACCGGCGCGGTATTGGTCATCACCGACTTCACTTCGAAATGCACCAGCGGCAGATCGTAGACGCCGGTCTGCACGAACGGCCCGAGCACCAGCGGAATGATGTTGGCGGCACCCGATGAGTAGGCGCCGGTGCCGCCGACCGAACGGACGCGATAGGCCTGCACGCGGCCCTTGGCGTCGAGCGCGAATTCCGCAGTCGAAGTCAAATCGCGGCCATGGGTGCCGCCGACGAATTCGTCGGTGCGGTCGCCGCGCCAGCGGATCTTGCGCGACAGTTTGGTCGCGGCATAGGCGACGATGCCATCTTCCGGGTAGAGGTTGGTCTTCTGCCCGAAACCGCCGCCGATATCGCCGACCAGCACGCGAACGCTTTCCTTCGGCCGCTTCAGCACGGCTTCCGCCAGCACGTCGCGGGTCGAGCCGGGCGTTTGTGATTGCACATGCAGGATCAGGCGTCCGGTCTTCTTGTCGATCTCGGCGATGGTCGAGCGCGGCTCCATCGCTGACGGGACCAGCCGCTGGCTGACCAGATCGAGCGAGACTTTATGCGCGGCATTCGCAAAGGCTTCCTCGACCTTGCCCGCATCGCCATAGCTCATGGCAGCAACGACGTTGTCGGGCGCCTCGGGCCACACCACCGGTGCACCCGGCTTGATCGCTTCCAAAGGATCGACCACCGACGGCAATGCTTCATAGTCGACCGAGATCGCCTCGGCCGCGGTCTGCGCCAGCACCCGCGATGTCGCGACCACAGCGGCCACGGCCTCGCCGGCATAGCGCACGATCTCATGCGCCAGCAGGCGCCGCGGCGGCACCGTCATCGGTGAGCCGTCCGGCCGCTTGAAGATGGCAAGCGTGGGAATGGTGCCGATATCGTCCTTGATCAGGTCGGCCCCGGTATAGACGGCCTGAACGCCCGGCATCGCGGTGGCGGCGGCACTGTCGATCGAGACGATCCTGGCGTGGGCATGGGGCGAGCGCAGCACATAGAGCCACAGCGCGCCTTCCTCGGGCTTGTCGTCGATGAACTGCCCCTTCCCGGTGAGCAGTCTCTGGTCTTCCAAACGCTTGACCGGCTGGCCCGCACCGAAACGCATATTGCCGGGAAGAATGTTCATCAGTTTGTCCTTCGAGCTTCTTGTCGGATTGGGCGGGGTTTTAGCGGTTTTTCCACCTGAGACAACTCATTCAATTCGCAGCAATAAATGCGCCAGCACCCGGGGCGCTGACCGCCACGAGCGGGTATAATTCTGCCGTTAACAGGGATTATTGGCCGCGGCCGATGTCCACGACATCGACATTGACGTCGCGCGCCTCCGAACCGCGTTTGACGCCGACGCGGACGCTCTTGCCGGCACCGACCTGCTCAAGCTGGTCGGTCAGGTCCGAAAGGCGGTGAACCGGCTTGCCGTCAGCCTGGACGATCACGTCGCCGATCGCACCGGAGCTCAAATTGACCCCTCGGATGCCGGCGCGCTCGGCCGGACTTCCGGGCGTGGTACGAACGACGATCACCCCTTCGACGCCGAGGCGCGTTGCGACGGCTTCGCTGGCGGCGACAATGCCGATCCCGGGCGTTGGCACGCGACCGTTCTTGATGAGTTCGGGGACCACGCGATTGACGATATCGACGGGGATCGCAAAGCCGATGCCGGCGCTGGAGCCGGAAGGCGAGATGATCGCCGTGTTGACGCCGATCAGCCGCCCCGCCGAATCCAGCAGCGGTCCGCCCGAATTGCCGGGATTGATCGCGGTGTCGGTCTGGATCACGTTCGAGATCTCGCGACCGCTGCTGGTCGGCAGCCGGCGCTTCAGCGCGCTGATGATGCCGCTGGTCAGCGACTGGTCGAGCCCGAACGGATTGCCGATTGCAAACGCGGATTGCCCGACCTTCAGTTCGCTCGAACTGCCCAGCGCCACCGGCGGAGGCAACTGGCGGGCATTCTTGATCCGCAACACCGCAAGGTCATAGTTGGGCGCAACGCCGACGAGTTCGGCCTGCGCCACCTCGCCCGAAGCGAAGCGAACCGCAACCTCGCTGCTGTTCTGGACGACGTGGTTGTTGGTGACCAAATGACCGCTGTTGTCCCAGACGAAGCCGGTGCCCGAGGCTGCTCCTGCGCCTTCGTCCTCGTCCAGCGGGTTAGCGGCGGCAGACCGCGCGGCAACCTGCACGACCGACGGCGAGACACGCTCGAACAATTCGATATTGGCGCGCTCGGAATCGGACAGCGGACCGCGCTGGTCAACGGTCCGTGCGACCGTATTGGTCCAGGGGCTGTAGCGAATGTTGGAGAGGGTCAGCGCCACCAACACGCCCGCGACAATGGCTGCGAAGAGTACGAAGCGACGGTTCATCGATCACTCACCCGAATAACGCGGTTTGTGCCGCGGCCGGACGCGGCGGGCAAACGGTCCTTTCGACCCCCAAGCGTTTCCGCGCGGGCAACGCTTGAGCCGGCCGGAGGTTTCCGCCTCTGAGGGCCACGCCGTCACGACCCATCTTCCAGATGATTTAGGTACGCGGACTTGCCGCGCAAGCGCCGGCGGCCTTGCGCGAGCGCGTTTCAGCCTGTCGTCGGCTTACGCGAGATCGCGCAGCGCCGCCTCGACCACCTTGCGCTGATCCGCCGTCAGCGCCGCCTGGGGCGGAACGGGGTCGCCGACCGCGTAGCCTTGAATCTCCAGGCCTGCCTTGATGCAGGCGGCCAGGTTGAACCGCGCAAAGGCTTCGTTGATGCGCCACAGCTTGCGCTGCAGCGCCATCGCCTCATCCCAGCGCGCCGCCTTGCAGAGGTTATAGAGTTCGACGCTCTGTCGCGGGATGATGCAAGCCGGGCCGGCCATCCAGCCCAGCCCGCCGATCAGCATCACCGCCGCCGGGATGTGGGCGGATGCGGAGAACACTTTGATGCTGTCGCCGCAGCGGTTCATGATCGACAGCAGCCGGCCGGTATTGGTGGAGGCATCCTTGATGTGGCCGATGCGCGGATGGGTCGCGAGCCGCGCGATCACATCGAGCGTCAGGTCGGAGCGCTGGAATTGCGGGTTGGTGTAGATCACGACGGGAATGTCGACGGCGTCGGCAATGGCGCGGAAATAGGATTCGACCTGCGCGTCGGCGACCGGGAAATAGGCTTCCATGATCGCAAGAATGCCGTCGGCACCAAGTTTTTGATGCGCCTTTGCCTGCGCCACCGCGTCCGCTGTCGACGTCGAGGCGACGCCGGCGATCACGGGCACGCGGCCCTTTGCGGCTTCGATCGTGGTCTGCACCACCGTCGCGCGCTGCGCCTGGTTGAGATAGGCGAACTCGCCGGTCGATCCGAGCGGCGTCAGCCCATGCACGCCGGCCTTGATGAGGTCGTCGCAGAGCCGGCCCAGCACCTCCGTGCGGATCTGGCCTGACGCATCGATGGGCGAGACCAGATAGGGAAAGACGCCGTGGAAATCAGCCATGGTAGGAAAATGCCTTACGTGGGAAATTCTGGATTTCCATGGCTATCCGGAATGCCCGTGCAAGGCAACGCTTCGAGCGACATGGCGAACTGCTCCGCAGATTTCGTCGCCGCAGAGGTCGCAGAGCCTTCGTTGAGCCAGAGATTTTCCCACCAGGCCATGATGACGTGATTGCCAAACCATTGATGCGCCATTTCATGCGCGATGATGGAAAAGATGCCGCCCCGCTCGATCACTTCGACGCCGGGAAGCGCGAGGCTCTCGGCGTCAGGTCTCAGTTCGATTGAATAGTCGATCGGAACGACTGTCTTCGGAAGCTTGCCCGGCGTGGCGTCGAAGGAGAACACCGGCTCGGCTTGCACCGCGCCAGAAACAACAAGCATCAGCGCGAGTATTACGCCGAGAAACGCGCCAAGGATGCCGTCACGATAAGCTTCACGCGCGCTCCTGTGCCAGTCGCCGCAACAACGACAAATCATACTCCGTGTCGCTGATCGTGAAACAGACGTGATCGGCCACTAGAAAGACCCAAAGATGTCCACAGATGTTCACAGGTTCTAATGATTTAACTCACGATTATTTCACGACTTTCTCCGCAGTCTCGCCGCCTCCGGCCAAGCGCGAGAGTAGTTTTTATGGCTCTGCAGAACGTCGCTGACGCATCCTCTTTCCGAACTTCCGAGTTCGATACGCGCGACTCTGCTCCGGCGGCGGCTCCCGGCTTTCGTCACTTTCTCGGCACACCGGCCCCATCGCAGCGCTTCCGCGCGTTCGGGATCGACCCGCTCACTTCACCTGAACATCTGCCGAAGCTCCGGGCACTGATGCATCGCCTGTCGCGCCGGATGGATGCTGAAATATACTGGCCGCCTCACCGCAATGGATCGGTGGAGCATTGGGAAAACCCGCTGATCCCTTCAGGTTACACTTATGTGCTGCAGTTTGTGGCGCACGATCTGGTTCAATCGGCGATCCCGCTTTCAGTTTCGGGAGGCTTGGGCGCAGGCACCGCCAATGCACGCCGTGCGCCGCTTCGGCTGGAAACCCTGTACGGAAGCGGTCCTGTCGGATCGCCGCATATCTACGCGCTCGACGCACCGAATGACGACCGGCGCACCAAGCTGCGGCTTGGGCGAATGCGCTGGAAAGAGAACGAACCCGTGACCGGCTGCCCGTTTCGCGACATCGCGCGGACCCGGGCCGAGAACGTGACGGGAATCGACCGCAGCATCGCAGGCGTCAGGGTTGCCCTCACCGAAGCCCTGGTCGCCGACCCGCGGAATGACGATCACGCCGTGATGTCGCAACTGACCGCGCTGCTCGCGCTGCTGCACAACGCCCTGATCGACCTCATACGCCGGCAGGAACGCAATAGCGCGCCGAACGGCCAGTTCGGCGCCGCCTACAAGCGGTTCCTGTGCGCCCGCGAGGCCGTTACGCTGATCTACCATAACATTCTCCGCAACGATCTGATGCGGCGGATCATTCACCCGGCGATCTATGCGGCCTATAGCGGGCCGGCTCCGCATTTCATCGATCGGCCCAATGAATCCAGCCAGGGTCTTGCGATCGGCGACTGGGAGATTCCGTTCGAGTTCTCGCACGGCGCGTTTCGCTTCGGTCACGCCATGGTGCGACACGAATACTGCATCAACGATCTCTCCATTCAGGACCTCTACAGCACGCTTGAAAAGACTTCCGCAAACGATCCGGTCAACATGCCGCTCGATGAAACCTGGATGGTGCAGTGGTCGCGCTTCTTCGAGATCAATGACACCAAACCGAACTTCAGCCGGCGCATCGGACCGTATCTCAGCGACGGGTTGGGCAACGATCAGATCTTTCCGGCGTTCGACGAGACCGAGCGGGTTGGCCTGCTCTACCGTGACCTGCTCGGCGCCGGGATCGCCGGCATGTGGTCGGTGGACGCGCTGATTGCCGAGATCGCGACCCGTAAACCGCAGTTCATCGCGATGTCACGCCTGCTTGCCGACCGCGCCTATCGCGTCAGCCAGCTCCGCGAATGGCTGGTCGCCGCACCGGCATATGGCGCGCTGACGGCCGAAGACATCGAGACCCTTTCGAACGATCCGCCGCTGCCCTTCTTCATCCTGTTCGAAGCGATGCAGCAACCGCAGGCGGAGGGCCAGCGCCTTGGACCGCTCGGCTCGATCCTCGTATCGGAAGTGATTTTCGGCGCGCTCGCAGCCGATCCGCGCTCATCCAGTGGTGACGCGCTCGCGGGTCAGCTTGCCGATTTGTCTCGCGAATACTATCCGGCGAATTTTCTCCAGGAAATTCCCGACATCTCAAGCATGGCGCAGTTGGTGAAGTTCACCACCGAAATTGCCGAACTGCAGCAGGCCGTGCCTGCCTTTTTGTGAAGCGGAATTATTCCGTCTCACCCAACCCGGAGGAGCAAGACATGCAGCGCATCGAAAGGTTACAGGTGACCAACCATGAGCGTTGGGGCAAGCTGGTGAAGACCTGGGCGACCGGCACGAACTACCTGGAAGACGACAACGTCTATCCGCTGCCGGAGACGATGGACGAGTTCAAGGAGCAGCTCGCCAAGGCCCAGGTATTCGCCACCGTGCCGGATCGCTTCAAGCACATCACGTTCGTGAAGCAGGAACAGGACACGATCACGGTAAAGTTGCCGCCGAAGGTGATGATCGAGGATTCCGAGGCACTGCTCAATCAGCCCGGAGCAACCTATCCGCTTCCGCCGTTCTACAAGCGCCTGTTCAACGGTATGGATCCCGTGATCCCGGAGAGCGAGAAGTTCAAGGTGCATGCCGAACGTATCGGCGACTACACCATAAGCGCCTGCGCCTGAAATCCACGAGCGGCCATTGTCACCAGTACAATGGCGCAATGCCATCGACCGGAAACCCTGCGCCGCGCAAGCTGCGGCGCAGGGTTTCCCACCGCGCCTTGATGTTGATGGGGTGCGCTTGCAGGAGCCAGCGTGTGATGGCCACGTCGGTCGGCGCGTCTGACCCAACCCAAAACGAGCGAATGCCGTTCAGAAATCGCTGCGCTTCCTCGCGCGCCAACTCGGGCTGCCCCAGTTCGAACAGCGCGGCCGCACGCCATGCGGGCAGCGTCTGAATGACATTGGCGGCGCGGTCGCAGGCCTCTATGGCGCCCGCATAGTCGCCGCACAGGTATTGAATGATGCAGTGATAGCCCCATTCGAGGCGTGAGGGCGCCAGCGAAAGGGCACGCGACTGGCTGGCGCGTAGCTGAGCTTGTTCGATCGAGCCGCAGAAAGCGCAATAGTGAGCGCTGGACAGCAGCGTCCACGGATCGTTGTCGTTCAGCTCGCAAGCAAGGTCCATGTGCGCCGCCGCCTCCGCCTCGCGCAACGCAAACGTATAGGACCAGCCGCAACAGAGATGCGCCCTGGAATTGACCGGATCGAGTTCAACGGCGATTTTCGCCAGTTCAAGGGTCGCCTTTGCCTTGTCGAGATTGCGAAGGACCCCGGGATGCACGAGGTGCTCGATGTTGTTCATCTGCACAAGGCTGCTGTAGAACGGCGAGAAAGCAGGACTTTCCCGGATCGAGTCGCGAAAGATCGCGACCGCCCGCTGCCAGCTTTCCTGGTCGAATTTGGCGATGAGATTCTGGCCGCGCAGCCAACGGTCATGAAGATCGAGCGAAACGTCGGGCTCGCCTGCCAGCCGCATCAGCCGCTCGGTCGACAACTGCACGTTCAAGGAAGTCGCGATGCGGCGGATGATGCGCTGCTGGGTTTCAAACCAGTTGCCGAGGCCGAGCCGGAAGCTTTCGCTCCAGACATAGATCCCCATGGTATCGTCCCGCAACACCATCACGATGTTGATTTCGGCGCCCGCCTGGTAGGCGGTGGTTTCGATGCAGTATTGCGGCGCCGCGCCCAGGGCGGGAAGCACGACGGCCGCGGGCGGACGATCAACCACGCTCCATTCGCGGAAGCGCACGAGACAGGCGGCGAGATGCTGGGAGAATCCCTGCACCAGATGGCTGTGGTCCTCGTCGACGCCATGCATCGCAAAGGGCAGCAGCACCAGGCGCGTCTTGGCAGGTGCATTGGCCGGTGGCGACATCGCCACCGCCGACTGGAACGCGGTGCCCCTGATCATCCTGACGGCGAATTCGTCATTCGCTGCCGACGCGGCCCGATCGGCCGGCGCCCGTTCCAGAACGCCGAGCTTGATGTTCGCGACGAGTTCTTCGGTGGCCGCCGACGGCTCCATCGCGTAGTCGCGATCCAGCAGGTCCCACAGCGCCTTGTAGATACGCAACGCACCGGCAGTATCGCCCTCTTCCGCATGCCCCCGCATCAGATAGCGGCAGGCATATTCATGGGTCGGATCGAGATTGACGATCGCGGCCGCGATCCTCTTCTTGGAGTTGGCGGCCACGCTGGCGGAGGTCAGGCCCTCGTCGAGATTTCGCATCAGCCGTTCGTGGATGGTCTGCCGCTTGGCCAGCACCCAGACCCGGAACGACGGGTCGAGGTCGTCCATTCCTTCGAGCAGCCGCCCGTCGAGCTGCGGGGTATCGAGCAGCAGCGGATGAACGCGTCCGCCTTCGGCGAGCTGAATCACGCTTTCGATATCGACTTCGATTCGTCCGACGTCGATTCCGATCATCAGCCGTTCCGCGACGAAGCCGTCATATCCGGCCTCCTCGAGCATCGACCGCAGTTCGCGAACGACCTGGCGCAGCGAAGCGCGCGCCTTTTCCTCGTCCGAACGACTCCAGAGCAGGCCGACCAGCCGCTCGCGGCTTTCCTGCTTCGCCTCCGATAATGCGAGGTAGCTCAGGACCGCGCCGGCCTTGCGGGTTCGCAGTTCGATCGGCCGGCCGTTGAACCGCACGCCGAGCCGCCCGACCAGCGACACCGACAGACGCGGAGTGCTTTCCGGCGCCGCCGTGGCGCTGTCTGCTGTGATGGCGTTTGCGCTGACCGGCATGCAACGGTTTCCGGAACCGGTTGGTGAATACCAGCCAGTCTATATCAAAGAGACACCCCCGGTATAGGTTGCGCCGCCTCCGGTTCGTGCAATCGCGTCCTGCAGCCTGGGCGTGACGATTTCGGACGGCTCGAGTTGCAGGCCTGGGGCAATCACGCGGATCACCGGAACAGCGAAACGCTGACGCGTGAGATCCAGGCAAAATGTCTCGATTCCCAGTTTCTCCAAACGCTGCACGATCAACCCAAATATGACGCTCGCTTCAGTTGCGTGAAGCGGCAAGTGGGCAGCGTACTCCGCGACCGGCTGCAACAGTGGGCACTGATCGGCGTTGATCGCGGCCCGCTGCAGGTGGGTGCGATCCTGGGCGTTGAGCGCGTCATCGCCGCGCTCGTTTCGTTTGGCTATAACGATGGCGTCGGCCAGTTCGAACTGGCACATTTCCACAGTCGCTGAACGGACCGCGGCCTCGAGCGCCGGCCGCGCGGCGAGGCCGAAGGCAAAACCGGAGCCGTCCGGCCGGCAGGACACGGCCGCGACGCAGGGCACGCCGATATCCGTCGTGATATCGAGCAGCCATGTCCGGCGCGGCACCGACGCGCCGTGCCGAAGCTGCCGCAACAAACCTTCCACCGCGTGGCCTGCTTCATGTTGCGGCGGAATTGATCGGGCCAACTGACCGCCCCGCCACCACAGGCTGGCCGCATCGCGCTCGATCAATTCCAGGAGGCCGTGCAGTGCTGCGGCGTCCCGTGACGGACCGGCGGCCGATCCGATGCTCAAGGGGTATGGCGGCGCGAAGTCGCGCTGCGCCGGCGGACGCCGCAGGCAGATGTCAGCCGGAAGCCACACGTCGCCGCCGTCGGCCAACCTCGTTGCACGATACCACGAAAGCGCTCGCTCCGGTTGCATGCGGCGTTCAGAGAGGGCCGCGACCAACTCCAGCGCCTTCGGACCGAGTTTTCCGGCCCGGTCGTCGGCGCCAGGTTCGAGCAGCGGGTCCGTTCCGGTCTGCAATTGGGACAGATACTCGATGCCCTCGCCGATGCAGCCCTGAAATGCTTCACTGCAACGTCAGGCCGACGCCTGAAACGCCGACCATCGGGCTTCCGTCATGCATGGGATCGGCAAGCGCGGGATCGAATTGCGCGCCAAAGCTGAACAGGCCGGGCGCATCGGGCGAGGCCAGTTCGAACACCCGCGTAAATCGGGAAGCGGCGATCAGCAAATGCGCGCGATTCGCGATCTCCGAATCAATCCGGTTGTTGGATTCCCCGGCATATTCCAGCGCCTGCAGGACAAGTCGGGCATCGTGATCGCCGGCGGCGTCCACGTCGTTGCCAAGAAGCAACGATGCCGCGCGTGCAAACAATTCCTGCATCGAATTTTCGGTGCCGCTCACGGTGACCTCACGACTTGGCGCGCAAACTCCAGCCGAGAGGCCAGCCCGCCCTCGCCCTGGAGGAACTTATGCTCGCGAAAGCCTTAGTCATAGCCATGGCTGCAGATTTTGCCCGTTCAGACTATGCCAAGCCGACCTTGATTCGTAGCCGTAGTCGCGAGTGGCTGATTGCTTGCCGTTGGGGACCGGAGGGCGAATATCTCTCGATTGCGACGGCCGGCCCGAACACGGAGCCTCTCGCAATGGTTGCACCGCAGGTTATCGCACCAATCCACAGTTTAGTCGGCGTGCTGGTTTCGGAATCGCAATCCACCAGCACATTCCTGCTGGTGCGCCAGTTGCCGGCTGCGATCGAGCTTGCCGGCACATTTTTCCCGGCCGATGGCTACGTGCTGCTGCAGAACCACGGCGATATCCATCTCGTCTGCAAGGCGCGCTACTCGCATAGCTGCGGCTGGCTCGACGGCAAGGAAATCCGCAAGGACATTCCCGATCCGGCGCCCTATTCGGCCGAGGCAATGTCCTGGCATATCGAAGCGACGCGCCGTGACTGGATCGGCGAGTTCATCCCCGCCAGCAGACCGCCGGAGCGTCTCGCGATTCGCGCGACCGGTTGACGCGATCGGACTGCCCGGGAAAACGGGCCGGCGCGAGATCGCCGCTCGTCTTCCGGCGGAAGACTATCTTCGCGAGGGAAATCTCCGCCGCTCACCACGATCGAAAAGGCCGCGGGCGCGGATTGGCCGTTCGCGCATAGGCCTTGAGAACGCGCAAGGCGCCGGGCTCGGCGAGCAATTGAACCGGTGAATTCAAGCGGGGAGATTCAGTCCGGGATGACTCGAACAACTCGCCAATCGAAACGCCCAGCACGGAGGCGATCTGCGCCAACCGGCTGGCGCCAACCCTGTTGGCGCCCCGCTCGTATTTTTGCACCTGTTGAAAGGTTACGCCGATTCGTCCCGCGAGCATGGTTTGGCTCATGCCGCGATTGACCCGAAACATCCGAATCCTGGCGCCCACCATTGCATCGAGCGGGCCAGACTTCCTCGTTGCCATGGGCAGGCTCCCAACTGTTCAAGCCGGAACCCTAGCACAACCTCAAGGACATGCGGTCGCTAATTTGCGATCACAGGAAGCACTCTTACGCGTTGCTCGACGTCGGCATGCTCGATCGTCAGCCGGCCTTTCGGGTCGATCGCCGCCTTCATGGCCTGTGGGTGGCCGGTTTCGAGAAAGTGGTGCAGGGCGGCCCGGCTCTCGTCCGAAAGCGCAAACAGCCCGCGCATCAATTCAAAAAATCCCGGTTCTTCCGCCACATAGAGCAGTTCGCGCAGTTCTGCGCCGGTATATTGTCCCAATGCCGTCAAAAGCCATTCGGTTTGGTCATTCGGATCGCTCTCAGGCACGCGATTCAGATAGTAGACGACCGATTCCGCGCTCATTTAATCCCCCGGTACCTCGATAGCTCACAGACCCCCCGATTCCGGACGGCTTTCTGGCAGCTAACTCCCGAGCCTAACACTGCTTGTCCCTTCGTGATTTCAGCGTGATCGCAACGCGCAGCGCAAGAAATCCGGTTCCGCAGTTCCCGTTTGGTCGGGCGTGGGCCGAACTGATTCGGTCAGGCGCTGCCTGGCGCAACAGCGGAAGGCCTTTGGAATCAGAAGGCCTTGAAATCAGAAAGCCTTGGCGATGGCGCGCTGGGCATCCTGCTGAATCATCTTCAGATGGTTCTGGTCCCGGAAACTCTCGGCGTAGATCTTGTAGACGTCTTCGGTGCCCGATGGCCGCGCGGCAAACCATCCCGCCTCGGATTCGACCTTGATGCCGCCGAAGGATTGATCGTTACCCGGCGCCCGGGTCCGAATTGCGCTGACCGGGTCACCGGCAAGCTGGCGCATGTCGAGCTGCTCCGGCCCGAGCGCCTTCAGCGCATTCTTCTGATTCGGCGTCGCCGGCACGTCGATCCGCTCGTAGTGGGGCACGCCGAGTTCGGCCGTAAGGGTCGCAAACAACTGGCTTGGGTCGCGGCCGGTGCGCCCCAGGATTTCGGCGGCGAGCAGCCCCATCACCAGGCCGTCCTTGTCGGTCGTCCAGACCGAGCCGTCGCGCTTGAGGAACGACGCGCCGGCGCTTTCCTCGCCGGCGAATCCGAACGCACCGCTGCCGAGGCCTTCGACGAACCATTTGAAGCCGACCGGGGTTTCGACCAGCTTGCGGTTCAGCTTGCCCGCGACACGGTCGATGATCGAGCTGGAGACGATGGTCTTGCCGATCGCGGCCTCGCTGCCCCATTGCGGCCGATGCGCGAACAGATAGGCGATCGCGGCGGCGAGAAAATGGTTCGGGTTCATCAGGCCGCCCGTGCGCGTCACGATGCCATGCCGGTCGGCGTCCGTGTCATTGGCAAAGGCGACGTCGAACCTGTCGCGCATCGCAATCAGGCTCGCCATCGCGAATGGCGAGGAACAATCCATGCGGATTTTTCCATCCCAGTCCGCCGTCATGAACCGGAACGTCGGATCGACCGCCTCGTTCACAACTGTCGCATTGATTCCGTAATGCTCGATCAGCGGCTGCCAGTAATGAACGGCGGCCCCGCCCAGCGGATCGATTCCGATTTTCACGCCCGATGATTTGATCAGCGCCATGTCCACCGCGTTGCCGAGATCGGCGACATACGGACGGATATAGTCGTGCAGATGCGTCGAGGGCGCCTTGCGGGCGCGCGCATACGGCATCCGCGCTACGCCATTCATGTCGGCTTCCATGTAGGCGTTGGCGGCCTTTTCGACCTTGGCCGTCACATCGGTGTCGGCCGGGCCGCCATGCGGCGGATTATATTTGTAGCCGCCATCCTCGGGCGGATTATGCGACGGCGAGATGACGACGCCATCGGCAAGTCCGCTCGTCCGGCCCTTGTTGTAGCTCAGGATCGAATGCGAAATGACGGGCGTCGGCGTGTAGCCGCCACGCTCGTCCACCATGATGTCGACGCCGTTGGCGGCAAACACTTCCATCGCACTCACCAGCGCCGGCTCGGCGAGCGCATGGGTATCGATGCCGACGAACAGCGGGCCGGTCAGCCCGGTTGCGCGGCGGTGATCGCAGATCGCCTGCGTCGTCGCCAGGATATGGTTTTCGTTGAACGAGTTCTTCAGCGAAGTCCCGCGATGGCCCGAGGTTCCGAAGGCAACGCGCTGGGTGGGATCGGACGGATCCGGTTTCGATGCGAAGTAGGCCGTAACCAGTCGGGGCACGTTCACGAGCGAGGACGGATCGACAGGTTTGCCGGCAGCGGGATTTTTGGCAGTCACGTGACCTCACGGAACAAATGATTTCCCGGAAATATACCCGGAACCGATTTCGGCGGCAAAGCGGCTGTAGCAGCGCGGCTAGTCGACGTCGAGCATCGTCGGAGGCCACAGCGCAATGACCCGGGAGCATCGGCACCGGCAGCAGCGCCAGACACGCCAATCATAACAACGGCCGCGCACAGGCGCCTGGAATCGGGGTTTCCCGGCCGAACGACCGACCGGGCAATGTTGCCGGTCACCATGACACCAACCGCGGAATCCTCTACCAATGCTCCCAAGAGCTTTGGACGTCATTGTCGTGCGATGGTCGACGGCTCCAATAAGAACTTGCACACGCAAGAACTATAAAAACCTTGGGGAGCCCAGCATGCAGACGTTCCGTCGCCGATCGATACTCCTTGCCTGCGCTGGTGTGCTGTTCGGCGCCTCGGCGATGGCCGATAACTATCCATCCCGTCCTGTCAAAATCGTAGTGCCGTTCCCGGCCGGCGGCTCCAACGACATTGTCGCCCGCGCATTGGCGCAAAAACTATCGGAACGGACCGGACAATCATTTTACGTTGAGAACCGCGGTGGTGCCGGCGGCAATATCGGCGCAGAAGCGGTCGCCAGCGCTGATCCGGACGGCTACACGCTGCTGCTCACGGCGCCTCCCCCGCTGACCATCAACGCCGCGCTGTATAAGGAACTGCGATACGACCCGGCCACCGCCTTTGCGCCGGTCTCGCTGATCGCGTCGGTGCCGATCGTGTTGGCCGTGCATCCGTCGCTGCAAGCCAGGAACGTGAACGAACTGGTTGCGCTCGCCAGGGCAAAGCCAGGGCTCTCTCTCGTTCGGATCGTCGGGTAACGGCTCGACCAATCACCTTGCCGGTGAATTGCTGAAGAGCATGACCGGCATCGATATCCTGCATATCCCGTACAGGGGTGCAGCGCCCGCCATGAACGATCTGATCGCGGGCCATATCCCCATGATGTTCGACAACATGCCGGCGGTGCTGCCGCAGGTTAAGGGCAAGAGCATCAACGCGATTGCCGTTGCCGGCGCGAAGCGCGCGAGCGCCCTGCCTGACGTGCCGACGGTCGCGGAATCCGGCGTGCCGGGCTTCGAGGCCTCCGCCTGGTTCGGGCTGGTGGCGCCTGCGAAAACACCGGCGCCGATCCTTGCGAAACTGGAAGGCGATATTGCTACCATCCTGAAAATGCCGGACGTGCAAAAACGCTTCGACGAACTCGGCGCCGAGCCTGGCACTGTGTCGGGACCTGCCTTCGGAAAATTTCTCGCCGACGAAACGACGAAGTGGACGAAGATCATTCGCGAATCCGGCGCGAAGGTGGATTAACGCCGATCGAAGGCGGCCATCGGCAGGCTGCCGATCGGACCGGCGCGCAACGCGCTTAAAGCGCTATGACCGCGTGTTCGGCGCTTCGCCTCGCTGCGGCGCGAGCCTGTGCGTGAAGAACGCCAAAATCTCGTCGCGCGCCGCGATCGTCGGCTGGCCGGCTTCGTCGATCAGGTGCGCGGTGACGACGCTGTGCGGGGTCGTGACGTTGCGCTCGAAGAACGGCGGAAGATCGGTGTTCGCCGCGCTGTCCGGCAGCACCCGCCCGATGAAACGGTCACCGAGCGCTTCCGCATAGGCCGCGAAGCGTTGCGCCATGCAGAACTTGTCGCCCGCGAAGCGATAGGCCATGACCGTCAAATCTTCCCGTTCGAGCCGTTCGCGGACGGCCTTGACCTCGTCGGGTGCGATTTCAATGCCTGCCGGATTGTTCAGCGGCAGCGACGGCTGCGAGAGCACGGGCGCCAGCATCGACGGCTCGAGCATCATGGTCAGCGCGAAATTTCCCGTAAAACACATGCCGATGGCGCCGACGCCGGGACCGCCGCATTCGCCATGTGCAAATCGCGCCAGCGACCGGAGCCATTTCGTCACGGGGCTGGATTCGTTCGAGGCCAGGGCGCGAAACTCGGCGCTCACGCAGGCGCGCTGAAAAATCGCGGTGCCCTCCTCCACGCCCGGAACGGCGCCATCGCGGCCGAACAGCGACGGCATGTAGACGGTGAAGCCGGCGTCGCGGACCCAGCGCGCAAACCGCGCGACGTACGGGCTGATGCCCGGCATCTCCGTCATCACGATGACGGCAGGCCCCGTGCCGGCGATGTAGACGATTTTGGTGACGCCATCGAGCGTGATGTCGCGGCGTGTGAAGTCCTCGAGCGGATCGTCCTGTTTCATGGACCGTTTCGGCATCGGCGCAGTTCCTTGTTGGTCGATGGGTGCCAGGGACAGAAGCGCAGCGTAGGGTCGAAAATGCCTTCAGCCAAGGCCTTGGTGCGATGTCTTCACGGACATCGTTGCGATTCCAGGGCTGGCCGGCTAGTGTCAAAATTGACATTTATCGGGTATTTTTTGACATGGTCAAAGTTGCGGTTCTCGAGATTGAGGGATGCATGGCCTCGAGCGCGGCCATCACCCATGACGTCATGGCCACCGCCAACCGGATCAGCGCCGCGAAGCGCCTGCCATTCAAGGTTTCGACGGTGCGTTGCGGATCCCGCCGCAACAATGTCGATCTGCGAGGAAGCGAACTCGTCATCGTCCCCGGTCTTGGAACGCCATCCGCAGACGAACTGAACAAGCAAGTTGAAGAGCCCGATGTGCCGGCGCGCGGTCGACATGCTGACGCGGGCGCATGCGGCCGGCGCCATGCTCGCGGCATCCTGCGCGAGCACTTTCCTGCTGGCGGAGACGGGCCTGCTCGACGGCCGGCGGGCGACCACCACATGGTGGTTCGCACCGCTGTTCCGGCAGCGCTATCCGGCAGTCGAGCTGTTGACCGAGCAGATGGTCGTTGCCGATTGGCCGATCGCAACCGGTGGCGCGGCTATGGCGCAGATGGACCTGATGCTGGCAATCGTCGGCCGGTTCGCCGGACCAGGTCTGGCGAAGGCCTGCGCCAATTACCTGCTGCTGGACGGACGGCGCTCCCAAGCGCCCTTCATGGCGATCACCTATCTGGCGAGCCAGGATCCCAGGATCGCCAAAGCCGAGAAATGGGTCCGCGACAACATCGCGCGCGACTTTGCGATCGAGGAACTCGCCGAAGCCGTCGCGCTGGCGCCACGGACATTTGCCCGGCGCGTCTTCGGCGACCTGCGGAATCTCACCGATTCAGTTCGTGCAGCGGATCAGGCTGGAGACCGCACGATTCCTGCTTGAGACCACGCGCCTGTCGGTCGACGAGATCGCGCGGAGGGTCGGGTATGCGGAGCCATCCACGCTTCGCCGGCTGATCCGGCGTGACACCAAGCATCCGCCCGGACATTTCCGTCCCGCCGCCTGAGTGTCTCCGGCAGCCGCGATGCCGCCGGGCTCAACTAGCCAAGTATCGCCTTCACCTCGAGATATTCCTCAAATCCGAACACGCCGAACTCGCGCCCATTGCCGGACTGCTTGTAGCCGCCGAACGGCAGGCTGCGGTCGAAAGGAGCGCCGTTGAGATAGACGCGCCCCGCGCGGATGCGGTTGGCAATAGCGCGCGCGCGGTCAAGGTCGCTGGACTGTACGAAGCCCGCCAATCCGAACGGCGTGTCGTTGGCGATCTCGACCGCCTCGTCCTCGGTTTCGTAGCTCATGATCGACAGCACGGGGCCGAAGATTTCCTCACGTGCAATCTTCATCTGCGGCGTCACGTCCCCGAAAACGGTCGGGCGAACATAATATCCGCGGTTGATATCGGCGGGCCGCCCCGTCCCGCCAGCCACCAGCGTCGCCCCCTCGTCAACGCCGGACTGGATGAGATCCTGCACTTTCTCAAACTGCGCCTGGCTCACCAGCGGCCCCATGGTGGACGCCGGATCGAGCGGGTCGCCCAGGCGAATGGTCTCGACAGCCTCGCGCGCAGCCGCGAATGCCGCGTCCCGCTGCGCGCGAGGGATCAGCATGCGCGTGGGAGACTGGCAGTTTTGGCCGGCGTTGGTGTAGCAGGCGTGAACGCCCTGGATCACAGCGGCTTTCAGGTCGGCATCGGCAAGGATGATGTTGGCGGATTTGCCACCCAGTTCCTGCGCGACGCGCTTGACCGTATCCGCCGCAAGCTTGGCCACCCTGACGCCGGCCGTCGTCGAGCCCGTAAACGACACCATGTCGATTTCGGGATGAGCGGCGATCGCTTCGCCCACCGTGGGTCCGTCACCGTTGACGAGATTGAATACCCCCGCCGGGACGCCCGCGTCGTCGACGATCTCCGCAAACAACATCGCGCTGAGCGGCGCGATCTCACTGGGCTTCAGGACGACCGTGCAGCCGGTGGCGAGCGCCGGCGCGACCTTGGAGGCAACCTGGTTCAGCGGCCAGTTCCACGGCGTGATCAGCCCGCAGACACCGATCGGCTCGCGTCGGACGATCCCGTCGCCCATACGCTCCTCAAACCGGTAATTTGCGAGCACGCGCGCAGCTTCCTCGAAATGAAACAGCGCGACGGTTGCCTGACGCTGGGTCGCAAAGGTGATGGGTGCGCCCATTTCGAGCGTCATCATCCGCGCCAGTTCAGGCAGGCGCGCCCTGAAGCTCTCGATGATCTTCCGAAGCCAGGACAGGCGCGCTTCGACGCTCGTTACCGAATAGGTCGCGAAAGCGCGGCGCGCTGCCGTGGCAGCCCGGTCCACGTCGTGCTTCGAGCCCAGGCTGATCTGCGCGAAGACCTCTTCCGTCGCAGGGTTGACTATGCCGAGGGTTGACGGCGCGGCCGGATCCACCCAGGCGCCGTCGATATAGAACTTCAGCTTTTCCATTGTTCCTGTCCACGACGTGGCGCCGCACTGCCGTTTTGCGGTGTGTTTCTAGAGGTGCCTGCCCTCATCCACCGGCACCACAATTCCTGTAGAACTGGTCAGGCTGACGATGCAGGCGACCGCCGCCCTTGCCACATCGTCCGGCGTGGTGACGTGGGCGAGCGGCAGTCTTTCGGCGGTTTTCTGAAGCTGCTCGCGGGTCCGGCCGGCGACGAAATCCGTATCCACGCCGGCCGGCGAGACCGAGAACACGCGGATTTTCGGCGCCAGCACTTTCGCAAGCGCGATCGTGAGCGCGTCGACGCCTGCCTTTGCAGCGAGGTACGCCAGGCTGCTGCCCAAGCCCGTGCGCGCCGCGATGGATGAAATATTCACGATGGAAGCGCCGCTGCCGCGCTCCAGCAGCGGACGAAAGGCGCGAACCATGGCGAATGGCCCGCGCAGATTGAGCGAAACGGTCCGGTCGAAGATATCGTCCGTCAGTCCCTGGAGATCATTGGCGGGCACAGGCGTCGTGGCGCCTCCGCAATTGACCAGCGCATCGACCCGCCCGTACTGCTGATCCACGGTCGCCGCGGCCTCCGAGATGGAAGCCGGATCGTCGATCGCGATGCGCATGGCGAGGTGTCCGCGGCCCTCCAGGCATCCGATCACCTCTTCGGCCTGCGCGCGGCGGCTGTTGTAGCCGACCACGACCGCAGAACCCAGGGCGGCAAGGCGCGCTGCGGTTGCCTTGCCGATGCCGCTGTTGCCGCCGGTGACGAGCGCAACCTTCGGGATCGACAGCATGGGAATCTCAATACCAGTCATCGATGGCGGCCTCACATCGCGATCTTTGCAGCCTCGATCACGGGACGCCATTTGGCGCGTTCGCCGTCGATGAAGGCCTTGAGGTCTTCCGGGGAGCCCCCAACCCCTTGCAGCGAGTTTTGTTCAAGCATGGCCTTGCCCTTGTCGCTCTTCAGGAAGGTATTCACTGCATGGTTCACCTTGCTCACGATATCGGGCGGCGTGCCGGTAGGAGCTACGATCGCGTACCATGCGGTCGCCTCGAATCCCTTGAACCCCGCTTCCTGCACCGTCGGCACATCAGGCAGTTGCGCGACGCGCCGGCTCGTCGTTACAGCGAGCGCGCGGATCTTGCGGTCGGCCACCAGTTGCAGGTAGGTCGGCATGAAATCCATGGCGACGTTGACCTGTCCCCCCAGGAGGTCCGTGATCAGCGGCGCCGAGCCGCGATAAGGCACATGTGTCATCTCCACGCCGGCAAACTGCTGGATCAGCGACGAGGTGATGTGTCCGAGCGTTCCGTTGCCGGGATGGCCGACATTGACCTTGCCCGGGTTCTGTTTGGCATAGGCGATCAATTCGGGAAGCGTCTTCGCCGGAAAGTCCAGTGTCGCCGTGATGATCATGGGAGACTTGGCGACCAGCACGACCGGCATGAAATCCCGTTCGGAATCGTAAGCCAGGCCCTTGTACATGAACTTGTTGAGCGCGATCGGCGCCGGCGTCCCGAACAGCCACGTATGGCCGTCGGGAGCCGCCTTGGCGACCGCCGTCCCACCGAGATTGCCGCCCGCTCCCGCACGGTTTTCGACGATGAACTGCTTGCCGAAGTCTTCGCTCAGCGCGTGCGCTACGGCGCGCGCCAATGTGTCGACGGCGGCGCCGGCCGGGAACGGCACGACCATGGTGACCGGGCGGTTCGGCCAATCCTGCGCAACGGCATGGTGACATGGCGCAATGGCAAGTGCGAGGCCGAGCAGGCCGAACGAGAGCAGGCGCATGTTTCCTCCGAATGATGTGCGGGGCTCGCGTTGGCGCATGCGCTTATTCTCCGGCAAATTTATCGAGGCCCTTGCGGCCCAACCATTTCGAAAGTTCGGCCGCAACGGCTTCGTTGTTGAGATCGGCAAAGGCGATGTGCGTGTTGCCGCGCAGCCCCGCATCTGGCAGCAGCAGGACCTCGCAATCTCCGCCGTGACGATTGACGATGCCGCAGAAGGTCTTCGCCACCTCGACTGAGGTTTTCCAGATCGGACGCGTGTCGGTGTAGTCGCCGAATACCAACTGGATCGGAAACTTCGTCAGCTTCATGAACTCGGCCAGCGGCACGGCGTTGGGACCGTACGGCGCATCCGGCTTGGGCTCGGGCCCCTCGCCCTCCGGGAAGACGAAGCCCGGGGTTTCGTAGGCAACGATACCCTTCATGTTGTCGCTCTTTGCCTTCAGTGCCGACAACAGCGCGCGCCATCCGCCCGCGGAATTGGTAAGGGCGACGACAGGCCCGATCTTGTCGATGGCCTGGCCGCCGGCCTCCGCCTGCAGCAATGCATTCGCAAGCGTATCGAACTCGTCATAACGGGCGCGCGTCGCCTGGTTCCAGGCTTCCTTGTCGGCCGTCGGAAACTGCAGGCCCGGATGCCAGTTGGGATAGGTCACGCCGAAGCGCCAGGCGGCAAAGTTGCGCTGATCGAAATAGTCAGGCGTGTAGGTGATCGGCTCGCAGCTCCAGTTCGCGCGACCGATGCGCGGGCCGTCCCACAGGTAGACAGGATATCCCTGGCGCAGGAAAATGCTCTTGTAGCCTTCGCCGCCATCCCAGCGGTTCTCCCAGACCTTCGTGCTGGAGCTGTGCCACATGATCAGGCCGACGCTGCGCCTTTTCACAGGGATGAAGTATTCGACGTAACCATGGTCGCAGGAAAGCGTCTGGCTGGGATCACCGGGCTTGGTAATGACCTTGCCGCCCACCTCATACGCGCCGGTCGATTCCAGGACGATCGGAGGCTTCGCCGGTTTGCGTCCCTCTTCAGCAAAGGCCGCATTGCCCAATCCGGCAAACAACAATGCCGCGGCAAACGGCTGCAACCGCTTCCAGCCTTTCGATCGGCTCGTACCACAATTCATGACCTGCCTCCTCCCGAAATAATGCGCGCCGCTTTTCGCGGTCTTTGCGCGCGTCTTGCTAGGCGGCGTCCTGCGCGGCCGACTGGCTCACCGGAAGATTCAGGAACCGCGCGGCATTGTCGCTGATGAGCTTCCTGATGGAGGCGCGCGGCATCTGCAGGTCGAGCAGGATCTGCGTGATGCTGCGGAAGCCATCGACCGGACGCTGCGATCCCTGCAACCCGAGATCCGACGACAGGATGGTGTTGTCGACGCCGGCGACCTCGATCAGGTGCGCAAGATCATCCGGGCTGTACTTCAGGGATTTGCCCTCGATGAACATGCAGATCGAATGCTCCATCTTGACGCCGAGCGCGACGAGCTGGCGGATATCGTTGTCGTTGCAGCCGACGATGTAGGTCGGGTGGTTGACCATCATCTTCTTGACGCCGCGCCGTGCCGCCTCGTCGAACAGGATGTGCAGTTCGCTGGCAGGCAGGTGACCGCCGGCCAGGATGATATCCGCCTCGGCGATGAGGTCGATGACCTTCTTCGTATCGTCCGTGAGCTTGCCGCTGACGTCGAGCGCGGAAAGCGGGATCGGATCGAGCATCTTCTGCGCGGTCTTTGGAAAGGTCGAGTTTCCGGCCGCCATGGCTTTGATGTGGTTCGCCGCCGACAACGTCGGCATCCATACGATCCTGGCGCCGAGCTTGATGGCGTGGTCGACGGCATGCGGGTTGATGCCGCCAGACGCATTGTTCAATACGATGCCCGAGAACAGTTTTACATTGGTCTCGGGGAACAGCTTCTCCAGCAGGATTGCATGCGGCATGCCGGCATAGAAATGATCCTTGAATAGCACGGCACGGAATTTCGCTTCGGCCGCATCGAGCAGTTCCTCGTGATGATCGAGAATGCGCGGCATGGCCGCCGGGCCGCTATGGCAGTGCAGGTCGATCGCACCGACCAGCAGCTCGGCGACATCGGCCGGCCGCGACAGCGGCGGCAGCGGCACGGTGGCCGGATAGGATGCTTGCTTGTCGGCCATGGTCGGGGCCCTTTCAGTTGAATACGTATCAGGCTGCGGATTTGCCGGCGGGGCTTTGCCCGGGCATCGGATAATCGTCCTCGTTCAGCACCCAGCCCGGCTTGGCCGAGAAATCCAGGCGCGGCGGGCAGAAGATGTCGACGAGAATGTTGAGCTTGGGATCGACGGCCTGCGAGGTGTGAATGGAAGGCGGCGGAATCACCGCAATGGAGGGCGATCCGCAGCTTTCGTGATCGTCGTTGCGCCACTGCGCCATGTCGGTCGTCCACGGCCAGCGCAGGTGATGAATGAAGGTCCCCGCCAGCGCCAGCGAGCATTGTTCAAAATCGTCATGATGGTGCGGCGACATCTTGCCCGGATCGCGCGGGCCGTTTTTCGGCTCGAGGAAATTCACCATGAAGGTCGAGCAGCGGAAGATCCGCCCGAACCGGCCCGGCGTCGCCGCGACGTCGAGGCTGTAGGTGCGGATCTTCGCCCCGTCGATTGCCCCCGGCCACGGTTCGAACGGCGGCAGGTTGGGATGCGGCTTTGCGTAGGACGCGGCGTTGGAACAGCGCTTCGCGAGATCTTCGGACCGCGTCGTCATCATGCGCACCACCTTGGCGGCGCCGAACAGCGTCACCGAGCTTACGCCCGCCGGCACGAAGCTGATGGAGTGACCGCTGACGACCTTGCGCTCGCTGCCCCACACGATCTCGGCGCCCGCCCCCGGATCCGGGAGCAGCACGACATATTCGTCGGGCTGGTTGGCCCGGCTCAGCGTCGCGCCCTCGTCGGCGTCGCTGTAGGCAATGATGAAGTTCTGGCCGCGGGCGTACCAGGTGCGCGCACCGTCCTGATCGTCCGCCGGCGGCGTTTCGTAGAATTTCGCATATTCGGCGCCCGCGAAATGGGTAGCGGCGGGTTTGGTGCCGACCGGAGCCGCGGCGAGCGCCGCGCGGGGATCAGTGTTGTGATACATACGAGCCATCCGTGATTTGAACGAGGGTTTTGAAATCGGTCAGCGTTTGCGCCGCAGCCCGGCGCATCTGGCCCTGATCCGACGAGATGATGAAGGCACTGGCGCCGAGGCCGGCGAAATCCTTGGCTTCCGCCGCGGCCGCCACCATCACGCAGACCGGCTTGGCGACTTTCTTCGCCGCCGCAATGATCTTGATGACCGCGTCCTTTACGGACGCCTCGGCCGACGATTTGGCGCCGAGCGCAACCGTGAGATCGCCACGGCCGATGAAGAGCCCGTGGATGCCCTCGACCGCAGCGATGGCGTCGATATGATCGAGCGCTTCTGGATCCTCGATCATCGCAATCGTGCAGACCGATGCATCCTGTTCGTCGACGAGCGACCACATCGGCGTGCCGCCATAGGCGCCGGCGCGGGACGAACCGGAGTAGCCCCGTCGCCCGTCGCGGTATCGCGCGGCCGCCGCAACCGCGCGCGCCTTCTCGACGGTTGCGACATGGGGCACCAGTACACCTGATGCACCGCAGTCCAGGCAGGACAGGATTTTTGCCGGATCGTCCGACGACACCCGCACAATGCCGGCAAGGTTGCTGGCGCGCGCCGCCAGCAGCATGACGTCGGTCATCGCGCGATCGATCGGCGCGTGCTCCTCGTCGATCACGACGAAATCGTAACCGAGCGCGCCGAATATCTCGGTCGCATGCGTGGTCGGCGTCTTGATGAACGTGCCGACGACGGCCTGCCGCGCCGAGAAGCGGCGGCGGAATGACGAAAAATGCGGCCTGACGACGTCTCCGGACACGGCTGTTCCTCCCGGCCATCTGCACGGGCCCGTCCTTTAGAAAACGGACTCCGGCGTGGCGCTTGGCGAAAACCATTGCAGGGCGCGCGGTGCCGGGCCATAGCTATTCCGCCTCGTTCCACCAGGTGGAATTCCATCTATGCCGCTCAAATCCGACACCGTCGAAGCCGCCTCGCGCACCCTCCTGTTGCTGGAGGAGCTCAATCGCCACCGCGTCACCTCGATCGATCGCCTGCACAAGGCGACGGGGCTGCCGAAATCGACGGTGGCGCGGTTGATGAAGTCGCTATGCGCGATGGGCTATGCCGCCAACGACCGGCGGCAGGGCGGCTACGCGGTCGCCTCGCGGGTCAAATCGCTGAGCAACGGCTTTCACGGCGATCCACTGGTGGTGGAGGCCGCCCGCCCGTGGGCGCTCGCCTTCACGCGGCAATATCACTGGCCGATCGCCATCGCCGTCCTCGACAGGAGCTCGGTTGTGGTCCGCTTCAGCACCATTCCCGACAGCCCGGTCTCGCCATTTCACGGCACCCTCAACATGCACCTCAGTCTGCTCGGGCGGGCGCTGGGGCGCGCTTATCTGGCCTTCTGCCCGACCAGCGAGCGCTCGATGCTGCTCGATATGCTGGCGCGGTCGCAGGAGAGCGAAGACAAGCTCGCCACCGAACGCAAACGAGCGTTGGCCTTGCTGGGTACGATCCGCAAGCAAGGCTTTGCCGAACGCGATGCGATGGTCGAACCGCGCTCATCGAACACGATCGCGCTTCCCGTTATCGTCAATCAGCGCGTGCTCGCCACCGTCGGCATGACCTACTTCACATCGGCGCTCGACCGCACCGACGTCGTTCAGCGCTACGTGCCTCTCGTGAAAGCCATGGCCGACAACATTGCCGCCAGCGTCTCGTCGTTGCAGCAGTAGAGGCGAAAGCAGCCTTCACTCAGCTTCGATACACGCCTTCATGATCCGATCGATCTCGGCGTTCGAGAGAACCCCGATCTCGGCAATGAATACCATCCGTGCCCGCGGCACCCCGGCCGCCAGCGCTCCGCCCGGCGCCAGCGTCGCGCGCCCGCCGGCGAGTTGAAACACCGTCAACCGCCCCGGCTGCTCCACCGTCTCGAACAACCCTTTCGCTCGCGCGAGCTTCGGCGCGAGCCGGCCGATCGCTTGTTGCAACCTGGGAAGCGACACCGGCCGTTCCGATGTCCAGCTCAGCGTCTCGAACCGGTCAGTCGCCGGCCGTCGCGGCCCCGGCTCGCGCGGCGACGGCACGCGGTCCACGTCCGCAGGAAACACCAGCGTCGCGGGGACTTCGCCATGCAGGGCATCGACCACCACCGCCGCCGGACGCAGCGCCCGGACGACATCGCGCAGCTTTGCGCGACCCGCCGCATCCACCAGGTCCACCTTGCTCAGCGCCACCAAATCGGCCGCCCGCAACTGCGACCGCAGCAGCGCGTCGTTCAATGTCTCCGCATTTGTCGTCGCATCCACCACGCACAGCACCGTTTCCAGCGGCGCTTCCTGCCAGATCAGGGGATCCATCAGGTTGCGCACGATATCAGCGGGATCGGCGATCCCGCTGGTTTCGATCACGATGAACTCCGGCCGGGGATCACGCCGCAGCAGGCTGGCGAGCGTGCGCAGGAGATCGCCTTCCAGCGAGCAACAGATGCAGCCGTTGCTCAGGCTGACCACCCCGTCGCTGGCGCCCGCGATCAGCTCCGCATCGATGTTGATGGCGCCGAAATCGTTGACCACAGCCGCGATGCGCCGCCCTTCGGCGTGCGCCAGCAAATGGTTCACGACCGTGGTCTTGCCCGCCCCGAGGAAGCCGGTCACCAGCAGGATCGGGACCGGCACAATCAGCCTCCATACATCAGAGTTGGACAACAGGCCGGCGCACCGGCCGGCCGGGCCTCGCCGCCACATCCATCACGCCATCTGATATCAGCGGATGGCCGCTGACCACCAGATGCCGCACGCCCTCTGACGGACGGTTCATCGCCGAGAACGTCGCCCGGTCGGACAACGTTTCGAAATCGAACACGACAATGTCGGCGTCCGCGCCCGCCTGCAGCCTCCCCTTGGCGCGCATCGCAGGCGTGCTCTGCGGAAAGGATCTCCGCTGGAATCAGCGCGCATTTGCGGACGCCTTCCAGCAGCGACACGGTCTTGCGCTCACGCACCCACTCGCGGATGAAACGGGTGAAGCAACCTGCCGAACGCGGATGCGAGGTGGCGTCATCAGGCAGCGGCCAGGCGTCGCCGGTGTAAGCGCTGCCGTCCGACAGCGTCCAGGGCATCGCGTCGGAGGCAATCGCGCCGCCGGGATACAGCACCGAGATATCCAGCAGGTCACGGTGATGCGGATTGTTCTCGATATCCAGGACATGCCAGAGCACCAGCGTGGAGGGCTCTTCCGCCTGTGCCGCCAGCAATTCCTTGCGGTCGCGGAAGCGGTGCCCGTCGGTCACGCGCTGCACCGAATTGTAGCCGAGTCCATTGCGCGCCTCGAATTCGGGATCGCTGAAGAAGGCCGCCGCCAGCACGGTCGAACCGGTGCCGTACGGATAGGCCTCTACCGTGATCGGCAGGCCCTGCGCCTGTGCCTTGGCGATCAACACCGCGCAACGCTCTACGTCCGTCTTGCTGGAAGAGTTGAAGTGGCAGATGTGCATGTGCGCGCCGGTGGCGCCGGCATAGCCGATCAGGCGAACATAGGCCTCGGCGGCGCTTTCAGGGTCGATGCGCGACATGTAGGCGACGTGGGTGAAGGTCGCGACATCATGCGCCGCCGCAAGTTGGCACACCGCGGTCAGCTCCTGCACGCCGGCGCCCGGGGCATAGGCGTTGAGGATGCCGATGCCGACGCCGCCCTCGTTCAGACCAATTGCAAGGCGCTCGAGGATGCCGGCCACTTCCGTGTCGCTGGCGACGTTGTCGATCCAGCGCCGATCGCGCATGGCATTGCCGAACGCCTCCAGCGAGCTTTCCGCGTTGGAGCCGGTCATCGCGCCGATCCGCGCGAAGGCCCAATTGACGGCGGCGCCGTAGTTCAGCACGCGTCCCTTGTCGGCCTGGCGCCGATACCAGGATGCGACCGGCAATACGCCCGCCTCGAGGTCGAGCGTGGTCGTCACGCCGTCGAACGCCTGCATGCGGTCGGCCGGGATCGACTGGCCGTGCGCGTGCAGGTCGATGAAGCCGGGAGCCACCACGAGGCCAGTCGCGTCGATCACCCGTTCGGCGCCGCCGAGTCCCGTGCCGACAGCGGCGATCCGGCCATCCACAACAGCCACATCGCCGATGGCGTCCATCCCGCTTGCCGGATCCACCACCCGGCCGCCGCTGATCACCAAGCCGCCCATATCGTCATTCTCCACGCAAAACTTCAGATTCCGTCCTTCCAATAGAGACAGATTTTCGGACCGGCGACCACCTCCGCTGATGCTGACACTTCATGCATATGGCTCAACATCCCGGCACTCATCAGCGGCGGTAGCCTCTTCACGCCGATCGCCAATCAACAGAATGCGAACCAGCCGTTTTCCTATTTCACGCCTATACGCGAGGACGCGGCTTCCTCTTGATTCCCTATGCGATGCCGACCACGTCAGCCTCGGGCGACTGCCATGACTACGGGAGTTTTGACCATGACGTCGAAAGGCTTCGTTTTAGCTGCATGTCTCATCGCGCTCGGTGCGAACACGGGAATGTCTTACGCCAAGAGCCCAATCCACGTAAGGAGCGACAAAACAGAGCGATCGCTACCGCAGATGCAAACCGATACTTCAAATGCGTTCGCCGTGATGCGGTCGGACGCGCCTGAAGCCTATACCCACGTGTATCACGGGGGACCGAAATACAACGACTAGCAACCCGGCCACACGGCTTGATACGAGCTCCGGGAGTACCGGAGCCGGTATCAATTGGATGTTATCCGGGCTGATCAGGCCGAGAGTCCTTTCCTATTTCCAGTGAAGACAGGGAGAGGATTGGAACATGACTGAATCCGCACTCGTCGTCGGCGCCAGCGGCATCGTCGGCAACAATCTCGCACGGCATCTGCGCGAACGAGGCTGGCAGGTGCACGGACTGGCGCGGCGGCCGCCGACCGACATCGACGGCGTGACGCCGGTCGCGGCAGACTTGCTCGATCCGGCGTCGCTTCGGTCCGCCCTGCAGGGCTTGCGTCCCGCAAAGGTCTTCTTCAGCACCTGGCTGCGGCAGAAGACGGAAGCCGAAAACATCAGGGTCAATCGCGCGATGGTGCGCAATCTGCTGGATGCGCTGTCGCCATCGGGCTCGGTGTCGCACGTCGCGCTCGTGACGGGGCTCAAGCATTATCTCGGCCCGTTCGAGGCTTATGGCAAGGGCGCGTTGCCGGCGACGCCATTTCGCGAGGAGCAGCCGCGGCTCGATATCGAAAACTTCTATTACGCCCAAGAGGACGAGATGTTCGCGGCGGCGAAGCGCGACGGTTTTGGCTGGAGCGTGCATCGGCCGCATACCATCATCGGCTACGCCCTCGGCAACGCGATGAACATGGGCGTGACGCTCGCGATCTACGCGACGATCTGCCGCGAGAGCGGCCGGCCATTCCTGTTCCCCGGCTCCGCGACACAATGGAACGGTCTTACCGATATGACCGATGCGAGGCTGCTCGCGCGCCATCTGGAATGGGCCGCGACAACGGACGTCGCCCGCAATCAGGCCTTCAACGTCGTCAACGGCGACATCTTTCGCTGGAGCTGGATGTGGGCGCGCCTGGCCGGCTGGTTCGGCATACAGCCCGCGCCATATCCGGGCGAAGGCATCCCGCTGGAGCGTCAGTTGGCCGATGCGGGACCGTTGTGGGCCGACATCGCCCGCAGGCATCATCTGGCCGAGACCGATTTGAACGCCGTCACCTCGGCATGGCACACCGATGCCGATCTCGGCCGTCCCATCGAGGTGGTCACCGACATGAGCAAGAGCCGGAAGCTCGGCTTCCTCGACTATCAGGCGACCGACGAGAGCTTCTTCGACCTGTTTGCCCGCCTTCGCGAGACGAAGATCATCCCGTGATGGCGCACCGGACGGCTTTGGGGACGTGCCCTTGGAATATGCGCGCTTACCAAAATATCGAAAACAACCCCATGCAAAGTAGCCCTGACTTGGCGGCCTGGATATTGAAGGCGCCCTCGCAGACCCTTTTTGACACGTCGGGCCAATCAGCGGCAGTATTTGATCAACAGCGGCAAGCATGGATAGACGCGCAGAATGAAGAAGATCGGTTTTCTCTCGTTCGGACACTGGACGCCTTCGCCGCAATCGCAGACCCGCTCGGCCGGGGACACGCTGCTGCAATCGATCGACCTCGCCGTCGCCGCCGAGGAACTGGGGGCCGACGGCGCCTACTTCCGCGTCCATCACTTTGCCCGTCAGCTCGCCTCGCCTTTCCCGCTGCTGGCGGCCGTCGGCGCCAGGACAAGCCGTATCGAGATCGGCACGGCCGTGATCGACATGCGGTACGAGAACCCGCTCTACATGGTCGAGGATGCGGGGGCTGCGGATCTCATCGCCGGCGGACGGCTGCAGCTCGGCATCAGCCGCGGTTCGCCCGAGCAGGTGATCGATGGGTGGCGGTATTTCGGCTATGGCCCTGCCGAGGGCCAGACCGAGGCCGACATGGGACGCCGCCATGCGGAAATCTTCCTCGACCTGTTGCGCGGCGAGGGCTTTGCGAAACCAAACCCGCAGCCGATGTTTCCCAATCCGCCCGGGTTGCTTCGCCTCGAGCCGCATTCGGAAGGCTTGCGCGAGCGGATCTGGTGGGGCGCCGGCTCGAATGCCACCGCGGTGTGGGCGGCAAAGCTTGGGATGAACCTGCAAAGCTCGACGCTCAAGAACGATGAAACCGGCGAGCCTTTCCATCTGCAGCAGGCCGCCCAGATCCGCGCGTACCGCGCCGCCTGGAAAGAGGCGGGTCATACGCGCGCAGCCCAGGGTCTCGGTCAGCCGCAGCATTTTCGCGCTGATCGACGATCGCGATCGCGCCTATTTCGGCAATGGGGGCGAGAGTGAAGACCAGGTCGGATTCATCGACCCGCGGACCCGGGCGATCTTCGGCAGAAGCTATGCCGCCGAGCCGGATGTGCTGATCGAACAGCTAAGGCAGGACGAAGCGATCGCCGAGGCGGACACCTTGCTGCTGACCGTCCCCAACCAACTGGGTGTTGCCTACAACGTGCATGCGATCGAATCCATCCTGACCCACATCGCTCCCGCGCTGGGGTGGCGCTGACGAAGCGGTCGTCACTGCGGCGGCCGCCGCGATCCGAAAGCGCGACTTGACACGTCGGGCAAATCAGCGGCATTCCTTCATCATCCCGCAATTTCCGTAAACGCCCGTCGCCCCGCAATAGCGGGCGCGTGCGTCGCGATTGCGGTCGAAAACTTCTCACCCACAATTGAAATTGCACCGGACCGCCGCGGCGAGCGATCGCCTGCGCGTGGCCGAACCGCGCGCCCGCGCCCCGCGCGCTAAGGGAATCTCGACATGAACACCGCTCCTGACCTCACTGTGCCAACGGCGCTTCCCGCAACCGGCCAGACCAACGCTGCCGCAGCCCCGCGGATCAAGCTGATGTCGCACGGATTCGCCATCGACCATCCTGACCCTGAACTCGGCGAACAGCTGATGGTGAACGCGCTGGGCGTCGCCGACCGCGAAGCGATGCATGGCATTCTCAGGCAATTGGTGAAGGCCAGCGTGAGCGGCGAGAGCCCTGACGAGGTCAACCTCTCCTTCATGATTTCGATGGTGAAGAGCATCAAGCCCCGGGATGCCGTCGAGGCCATGCTGGTGGCGCAGATGGTTTCGGTTCATGTGATGGCGATGCGATGTGCCCATCACCTCGCTGACGCCGATGACCTCGCCCAGCAGGACAGTTCGGCCCGCGCACTGGGCCGGCTCGCCCGCACGTTTCCCGCCCAGATCGAGGCGCTGAACCGCTACCGCAGCCATGGCGAGCCCGCCATCACCGTGCAGAACGTGTCGGTCGGCGACGGCGGCAAGGCCATTGTCGGCAACGTCACGCAGCATGCGCGCGTGATCGTTTCGGACAAGAACCCGGCATCCGCGGCGCGGAAAGCGCCGAAGGCCGCGGGCTCCAGGCGAAGGCGCGCTTCCGCTGATGCCAGAGCGGGAAGCAGAGGCATGAGCGATCACATCAGAAATACCGGCCCGATGCTGGCGAGCCCGCGTTGTGGCGCCAAAACCCGCACCAGCGGCGCGTGCCGCTCGCCGGCGGTGAGCGGCAGGAAGCGCTGCCGCATGCACGGCGGCGCGCCGGGATCCGGCGCGCCGAAGGCAAACCAGAACGCGCGCAAGCACGGCCTGTTCACCAGGGATGCGATCGCCGAGCGAAGGCAGATACAGGCGTTGTTGGGTGAAGCGCGGAAGCTGCTGGAGGAGATGAAGTGATTGGGGACATACAGCCCGATTTAGGACATTTGGCCCCCCCTTCGCGTCTTCGCCCAACGCGCTCGCTCAAGGTTCAAAGTATTAGAGCATCACGTAAGTGCCCGCCGCAGATTTCTTTTCATGGCGACTTCATGTTCGCCTCATGGCCATTCATATTGAACGAACCGGCGGCCCGCCCGATCTGCCAGCCGCTTTCGGACATTTTATAGCTTGCATTTCTTTCACTGGCCGGTCTCTTATTCGATGATCGGAAAAACGAAGAAGCCCGGCAAGGCAAATTCCTCTGGATTTGCCGTGCTACCGGGACTTGGTTCTCATCGAGATGAAGCACCTTGAGGCCGAACAACAATAAAGGATTAACGAAGCCTACAAGAGCCGGATGCGTCCAGAAGAAGAGCCGTTCTTTTACGGTACTAGGCGAACCAATTTCAGCGATTTCAGCAATCGGGACCGAGATCGCATTGGCCGTTCTCGGCAAACAAGCTCGGACGAACTATCGAAACGCATCTCTAGCAAGGCCGACGATTAGTTCGAAGACTACCGCAAGCGAAATCCGCGCAAGAATTCCCGGTTTCGATCTGCCTCCTTGCCAATTCAAGGATCGATGAGTCGCAGCCCCGATGTTGTCCTTTATGCCGTGCATCAGAAGCTACGATCGCGCGGCGAACAGTTCAAGATTTCCCGGTATCGATGTGGTGCTCTCCGAAAAGCACGTTCAAAAACTCGACATGGACGCATTGCGTTCGCAATGGTCCAGATCATCTGTACCCCCGCGATCATGCAGCGCTGGAAGACGGGGGCGATCGAGCGGGTCATGCAGCACTGGGCTGAATTCAGAACCGGCAGCGGGGCCGTCTCCTCGGACGCGCCGATCAATTCGAGAGTATCTTTGATGTGTCACCCCGGATAACGCTCAATGAAGCCTGGAAGCTTGCCTACCGGCGCTATCCTTATTTGCGCGGACTAACAAACCAGCAGCTCAAGGTTCACTTTCACCGCTGCCTCGGGTTCAGCTCTTTACTTCTAAAGGATAACTGGCCAGTGCCGTCGCAGGAACAGCATCTTGTCTATGTGAGAAGATTTCGCGACGGCGATCGACGAGATCGTATCATCGTGGCATCGATATGCGACAGTTTGATCCACGAAGCTTGACGCCGCAAGAGCGCGCGCAGGCCTACGCTGATCTTCCCGAAGAACTCATCAAGCTTCTCTCCTAACGGATCATCCCGGTCGGCAGGAGCACTGACCGTGGGATTAGATTTTGATTCGTTCTAGAACACGGGCCTCTGCGGCATAGGCACTCAATGTCTTTTCTGCTTGGAGGTTCGCTTGACCACGGACGCGGACCACCCGAATTTGGTGCGGGGTATGACCTGGTCCAGCGCCGTAGCTCTGCGATAAATCGCGCAGCCGCATTTAGAAGGGCAGCAAAACCAAAAAGAGTGAAAGGGTCCATGGCTACTTCCTGAAGGACCACCGCAATTCGTTAACAGAAATGTGGCCCAATGCCTCGTGCTACTAGTGCTAATACGTGCGTGACGTGTGCCGCAAAAAGTTTTTGGTGGGACAGGGCCGTCCGTCAGCGATTCGATCCATTTGTGGAAGTTTTGGCAGCTCCTCGACGACCCTTTTTGAACAAATCCTTCCATGGCTGTCTTCGTCCGAAATCGAGCCATCGTTGAAAATCTGCATCGCTAAGCCACCGCGCCGCGGTGGTTCGAGGAATCCCGGCTAGTAGCTTCAATTTGTTTATTGATAGTCGTTCGTCGGGCTTCAACTGTTGTGCGACTCGCCATCGCCACGCTTTTCTTGCGCTCTCGCAGTCGATACTCCGTATCGAGATCGGGTTGTACTCCGCATAATTGATGCCGGGATGAAGACGACGAGTGACGCTGGAACTCGGTAAACACCTTCATTCCAGTCGGACGACTCCAAGATGGTCGCGATCAAATAATTAACGGTGGCATCGCTGATTGCCTTGCGGCGTCGATTAATAGACCCGGTTCCCTTCTTTGGAAGTTCCTCCGCTCCAAAAGAAGTTCTAGCAGGCGTAAGCACAGTGCATCTCGACGCTCGGTTCAACGCCGTCGAGCGCTCCTGCAATCAGATCGGGGTTTATGCCTTGGTCCCTAAAGTCAGCTTCGAGCGCAAATAACGGATCAATACCTCCAAAGCGAGAAACTTGGATTTCCGCTTCTGGAAATTTCTGCCGAATAAACAAGTAGTTTTGGATACTGGCATCCCTTCTATAGGTGACAGCAGCGTCGATGAATGACTCGAGCCGCTCCAAGGGCCAGCCTAGCGATTTGATGGTCGCGTCAATGTCCCGTTGTCGCGTTTTCTTCTGCCGTACAAAGGCTTCTTCGTCTTTTTTGTCTTTAAAGGCAGCGCCATTCGTGGCGAGCAGCTTTTCGATTTCCTTGTCGCGTTGAGCCTGCTCGAAAGTTGCGGTATGAAGCCGCGGCCTGTTCAACCACTCAAAACGCTTCCGCTCCTGGGTCGGCAGCCCAAACATCGAGTAGTCCCTCGGAAAATGCACGGTTTTTATTTCCGCGGTTTGAGCGTCGGCGCTTCCGTTTGTTGTCGTTCGTCAACTCGCCCGCGTCCGCTTTCCTCCGATGCAGTCGGCTCATTGAGGATCCCTCCTGCCGCACTCATTTTCTGCGGCGGCAGAGTCTTACATAAATCTCGACCTCCCACAACGGATACTTCCCAAACCTTCCCACAACGCCGTAATCAGACTCCTCAGATGAGGCTACGCTCTGCTTATTTGACCGAATCAGGTTGTAGAGTAAACACAATCTACCTCTTGACACGGGAAGATCGCTTAGGTTGCATTAACATCATTTCAACTAGTCATTGGGGGCGCAAAATGAAGGTAGTTTGGCTCAATTATATCGGCGCACTCTCCATCCTAACGCCCGTTCACGCCGCCGAGGGACCAACAATTCCTCAGCCCCGTCTGCCACCGGGCAATGTGTTAGATACGGCAACTTGCCACCGGTATGCCCCTTTCGAGTTTACCTGACTCCCGAACAGCGGCAGGTGATAGAGCAGATGCATCGGCAAAACGTCGAAAAGCTCAAAGCGTAGAATGTAGAATTGAGGCCAAATCCATGAACGGCATCGCAGTTTTTCGCGGAGCTTTTGCTGTCGGCGCTGCTCTAATGATGGCCGCATGCGGCCTTGCTGTGCCGGATATAAAGGAAGCATGGGATACCGACCGGCCAGCAAATCCGGCTACTGGTGAGCCCAAAATATCGGGAACAGCTCAAGATAGAGTTTGAAATTAAGAAGCGTGTGTACTGCGAACTAAAGAAGCGGTTCAGCTGTAAATTCAATTGAGGTTGCAACCGGGTCTTACGAGAAAGCAGGGGTCAGGAAGAGGTCCGATTCCGCCTGAGTGGGGCGTGCAAGTCAGTTTGAGTTCTCGAGGTGGACGAATCATCTGCTTTGAATCCAGGGCTCACATTCATGAGCTAATTTCATCGTCATTCAGCCTAGGTCTAGGAGGAACGCTTCGTCCACGGCAACGCGCGTTGACAAATTCAATCCATATTGGTCGATCGGTTATCTGATGAAGCGCGATACACCTCACTCAGTTTGTAAGCCAGGAAATGATCTGTTCGAGCGACTGCAATGGAGGGCCGCATCAAGCTCTCCATTCATACTCCAAAGCGACTTGGGCATTAGGGAGTGGCTTGAGGGAGCAATGTTTACTAACGTACTTCTCCATTCGGTTGACGTGCCAACAGGTGCAAGTCCAAAACCCGACGTAGTTTCTTATGAGATAAAGTTCGTAGTTATATCGAGCGGCACAGTAAATCCTAGCTGGAAGCTCGTTAAGTTCTCAGCGAATACGTCTGGCGACTTTTTTAGTGCAGGTCGCACGCGTACTCATGATCTAATAATAACTATAGGTCCTAACGATCAGACCACACGACAGTCCCATCTCGCATCGCAAATCGGTAACGCCGTCAGCAACAGCAACCGCGCAATCTTATTAAGACGCTGATTTCAGTTGAGGGTGTCTTCCAATTGCGGGATGTAGTAGTCAGCTTTAGCGAATAGCCGCATGAACACACGATATGCGGGGACGGACCACCCCGGATGTCGCTGCGCTCATCTGGGCCACTCTCTGCCGACGGCCACATCTATGAAGCGAGATCAAAGCGATCGGATCGCGATACTAAAATCGCTCTGGAAAAAGAACGCGGCGGGAGTTTGGGCTGTGCAGACGATGTCAAGGGAATTGACTTGAAGCCCCGCGAAGGCTTTGAAGCAGACTATTTCAAAATCAAAGACGAAATAGTCCTTGTTACAGTACAGCCGGGAGCGGTGATGCGAAATTTCTTCGCTACATTTGTGTTACAGAATTTCTAATTAGACAGAGCATCGTTCCGATCGTTGCTTGGACCGATGGCGATCCGAGGGATATGCTGCATCGGAACGGGCTTTTTCATAAGCGCGTCCGGGCCTTTTATTGACAGCCGCCCATGTCATCAGAGATCCGATAGATGACCAGTACGCCAACTATACCAAAATCGGCGATAACGCTTTCAAATCGATAAATCCTTGCAGATGGGGGTTGTCTTCCTGGTACCCGGCTATGAAAAGCTCTCCTTCTGTATTTTCCTCGGTGCCAGACGAAATTCGCTGACGCAGACTCATTCATTGCACCCATCGAGTGGTGCGAACATTGGGGAGAAGAAGTCATCGGACCTTTGTTTCACATGAAGCCAAAAGAACTCGACCTCGACATCGCGGTTTGCAAGTTACTGAAAATCAATTTGGCGGCTCGTATTGACCCTCAACATTGGGCAACACCATCTGAGAAGTTGGCGACGGTCGCAGTCGCAATTGGGTACGCCGAGACGGGAGAAATTAAGTTCGGCGACTCCTGCGCGGCTTATCAGCCGTCATTGGTCGTATCCGTTGGCCTCGGTTACGAAAATACCCATCCATCGGATAACATCACAAAAAAGAAGGCTACTATGCTGGGGCCAACTGTCTCCAGTTTGAAGGCCAAAATTCCCGGGAAGATTAGCGGTGCCCCGATTCCGTAGGGCTCAGGTATTATTACCAAAGCGATCGTTAGCCGAAAAAGCCGGCAAGATGAAAGCGCGCTAGTGGCGGTCGCATAGCGCCCATGATGGGGTTTGAGCCTAGCGCAACGGAAAAGTTCTTCCTCCAAATTGCGCAGGACGGTAGTGAAGGAATGGCGCGCATAGTGGGACCGGGACTATGATCGGCCTGGCAGAAGAATTATGGTGCTGCGAGAAACACGCTTCTATTATCATCCACTAAAGCGAAGCTGGGAAACAAAATCGGGAAAAAGCTCCCCTTCCTTCAACACCGAATTTAAAAAATGGCGCTCCCTAGGGGAATCGAACCCCTGTTTCAGCCTTGAGAGGGCCGCGTCCTAACCGCTAGACGAAGGGAGCGTTGGCTTCAGGGAATAGCCGCGAAATTGCGGTGGGCAAGGCGGAAGTTCTGACGGGCTTGGCACGGTTGGGTCAAGCCCGGCCATGACGATGAACCCGGCGCCCGGCCCGGGCGCATTTTGGGCGGATGGCGCACAGGTCAATCAGGGCTCATTGACGAATTTGAGCTTGCCGGCCGGTTTCAGCGTCTTGGCGTCGAAGGTACGGATTTCGGTCACCCCGCCGATATCCAGCGTCAGCACCAGCCGCTCGCCGGCCACCGCGGTCGAGACGATGCGGGCGCCCTTCGGCAGGGTTGCGATAATGTCCGTGTTGGCGGCCGCGGGGCTTCCCTCGCTGCGATAAAGACGGTACCCGACGGCGATCAGGACCACGGCCACCGCCAGCGCCGAGGTCAGGCCCGCGATCAGCATCATCCGCCGCACCCGCGCGATCAGCGCGGCCTGCTCGGGGGTCGGTTCGGGCGCAACGGTATCGGTCATGCAGGACTCTCTGCTCAAGTAACGGTCAGAGGCTGGAGGTCACCGTCGGCGGCGACGAGGGATCGCCCCGCCTCGACCGCGTGCTCGCGGTGCTCCGCCCGGAACTGTCGCGCTCGCGGCTGAAGGCGCTGATCCTGGCCGGTTCCGTCACCGCGAAAGGCGCCCCCATCCGCGACCCCGCTTATCATGTCGCCGCCGGAGATTCGATCACAATCGACGTCCCCGAAGCGGTCCCGCCGGAGCCGAAGGGCGAGGATATCGCGCTCGATATCGTCTACGAGGACGACGACATCATCGTCATCGACAAGCCGAGGGGGCTGGTCGTCCACCCGGCCGCAGGACACGAGAGCGGCACGCTGGTCAACGCGCTGATCGCCCATTGCGGCGCCAGTCTCTCGGGGATTGGTGGTGTCCGCCGGCCGGGCATCGTGCACCGGCTCGACAAGGACACCACCGGGCTGATGGTGGTCGCCAAGAACGACCAGGCGCATCAATCGCTGACCGCGCAATTCGCCGATCACGGCCGCACCGGGCCGATGCAGCGCGGCTACAAGGCCTTCGTCTGGGGCGTGCCCAACCGCCAGCGCGGCACGGTCGATGCGCCGATCGACCGGCATCCCCACGCCCGCGAAAAAATGGCGGTGCGCCAGGGCGGACGCGAGGCGATCACCCATTGGGAATTGCAGGCAGCGTTCAAGGGGCGCGACGGCAAGCCGGTCGCCTCGCTGCTCGCCTGCCAGCTCGAGACCGGGCGGACGCACCAGATCCGCGTCCACCTCGCCCATGCCGGCCATCCCCTGATGGGCGATGCCGTTTACGGCCCGCACTTCAAGACCAAGGCCGGCCAGTTGGGTGCGGAAGGTAAGGACGCACTCACCGCCCTCGGCCGGCAGGCCCTGCACGCCTGGCTGCTCGCCCTGGAGCACCCGCGGACCGGAGAACTTTTGCATTGGGAAGCGGCCCTGCCGGAGGATTTGCGTCTCCTGCAAGCCGCCCTGGAAGCGGCGGTATGACGCAGCCTCTTCAGAAAAGGCACGATATACCAACAGGTTATACCTGCCACACGGTGACGTGACGTCAGTATTCCTTCCCTATTTGTTCGTTTTCGGCTATGTTGCACCTGCGCTGAATATCCAGCGCGGAACATCGCAGCCTGATCGGCTTTAACACAGCGATCACCTGCCGGGCCCGCCGCTATCGGGGGCCTGAACCACTGGAGGGCGCTCAAATGGCCCGTACAGCTACTTTACCGGTTCTCAATGGAGAATCCGGACTTTCCAGATACCTCGCCGAGATCCGCAAATTTCCGATGCTGGAACCCCAGCAGGAATACATGTTCGCCAAACGCTGGCGCGAGCATGACGATCGCGACGCGGCACATCACCTTGTCACCAGCCATCTCCGGCTCGTGGCCAAGATCGCCATGGGCTATCGCGGCTACGGCTTGCCGATCTCTGAAGTCGTTTCAGAGGGCAATGTCGGCCTGATGCAGGCGGTGAAGCGGTTCGAGCCCGAGAAGGGTTTCCGTCTCGCCACCTACGCCATGTGGTGGATCAAGGCCTCGATTCAAGAGTACATCCTGCGTTCGTGGTCGCTCGTGAAAATGGGCACCACCGCGAACCAGAAGAAGCTGTTCTTCAACCTGCGCAAGGCGAAGAGCAAGATCTCCGCACTGGACGAGGGCGATCTCCGCCCCGACCAGGTGGCGATCATTGCCAAGCGCCTCGGCGTGACGAATCAGGACGTTGTCGACATGAACCGCCGCCTCGGTGGCGACGCGTCGCTCAACGCACCGATCCGCGACGACGGTGAAGCCGGCGAATGGCAGGACTGGCTGGTCGATAACTCGCCCAACCAGGAAGCCGTGATGGCCGAGCACGAGGAGTTCGATCATCGCCGTCAGGCGCTGAACGGCGCCATCGGTGTGCTCAACCCGCGCGAACGCCGCATCTTCGAGGCGCGGCGCCTCGCGGAAGACCCGATGACGCTGGAAGACCTCGCCGCCGAATTCGGCGTGTCGCGCGAACGCGTGCGGCAGATCGAGGTCCGGGCTTTCGAAAAGGTGCAATCGGCCGTCAAGGGCACGATCGCCCGGCAGGAAGCCAAGCAGGAAGCAGCACTCGAAGCCGCGCACTGATCGCGCGATCGAGGTAAGAGTTGACGAAAGCCGGCGGCAACGCCGGCTTTTTGTTTTTGGGGTGGTGTGCTGTCTTAGGACGCGGCTTCAACTCACCGCTGTCGTCCCGGCCGCGAAGGCGCGGGACCCATACGCCACGGCGGTGGGTGTGTTGGACGCGTGGATCAGCTGCGACCTCTGCAAATATCGAAGCGGCCGCTGGCGTATGGGTCGCCCGCGTTCGCGGGGACGACGGGTTGACAGCCGTGCCGCTCAATAATACGTCCGCAGATAATCCGCGACGCTGTCGGGCTGGTTGAGATTGTTCCAGTCGTAGGGATCGCCGTACAGCAGCGCGCTCGCCTGCGTCTTGTAATCCGGCGCGACATTGTCGGGCTGATCGACCGGCTTCGCCAGGATATCGCGATAATCCTGTAGTTCGCCTGCGTGCCGATGAAGATGCAGACGCAATGGTTCGGCTCGGCATAGAGATAGCGCACGTCGCTGCCGGTGCGATGAACCACGAAGCGATGCGGCGGCAACGCTTCCAGCGCCTTCCGGCCCGCGGCATCGTTGGCGACCTGGACGCGGAAACCGGCGGACGAGAGATAGAAACTGTTCTTGTCGAGGAACGGCTTGCTCGGCACTTCCAGCGCCGCCAGCAGGGAGGCGCACAGCAGCAACGCGAGGGCGGGGATGGCGCCGAATACCTGTGCCGGGCCTGCAGGACACAGGCGGCAACGCCGCCGAAAGCAATGTCATCAATTCAAATCCTTACTCTTTGTCCGATCGTGGACCAATGGCGCCGACAGTGCTTGAACCAACCGCAGTGGTCAATCGATCCAGACGCGCCCCCTACTCGCCCCACTCCCGCGCCATCTTCGCAAGCTGACAGCCCTCGCAATAGCGGGCGTCCTTGTAGTCGATCCAGTTGTGCGCGTAGACGCGACCCGCCGGAATGCCGTAACGGGCGCGCAGCAGCTTGACGAGAATTTTCCACGCCGCGATCTGCGCCTCGGTGGGGCCGCGCGTCACATCGGGAAAATTGCCGGCGAATTCGACGCCGACCGAATTGCTGCCGACCACCTGCCGATAGGTCGGGCCGTTGTCGATATACTTGTTGTCGTTGCGGTTGGCGCCGTCGCCATGGGTCGGAACGAGATGTTCGGCAACCGCCCAGTACACCGTGCCGTCGGTCTCGACCCAGACCATGACGCCGCGCCTTGTCGGGTTCTTCGACTGCGCCTGCGCGCCGCCACGGGCCGAGCCCGCCGGCCCTTCGGTCTGGTGCACGATGATGTTGCGCCAGGGATGGGCTTTTGCGACGTCGCCCCACGGCGCGAGCCAGACCATCTTCAACCCGGGAATATCAGGTGTGCCCGACGCGCGCGCGATCGCGGCGAGGTCGGGCGTTTGCGCGGCGGCGGATACGGAAAATGCGAGGGCGCAAACCGCCAGCGCAAGCGAACGAAGGTTCATGTCTCACGGCCCGGTGACGGGCACCAATACCATGCCCGGTTCTTGTTGGACGCGTTTTCTTCACGCGAACCGGCAGCCACTTCGCTCGAAAACGCTTTAAGCGTGCTTGCGGAGCGCCATGTCGGACATTGGCGGATTGACCGGTTCGGGCGCCAGCGGCGGCGCCGGGTCGTAGGTCGCAAAACCGTTTCGGCCGGCCTTCTTGGCGTCGTAGAGCGCATGGTCGGCGGCCGCAATCAGGCGGTCGGGATAGGCGGCCATCTCAAGGGTCCATTGCGCGACGCCGATCGATACCGCGACCGGAATATCGTTGCCGCTGCATTGTTCGGCGTCCGCGCGACAGACTTCCAGCACGCGGCGCGCGATCATGGCGCCTTCGCGCAGCGTCGAGGACGGCAGCACGATGCAGAATTCGTCGCCGCCGGTCCGCGCCAGCATGTCGCCGGGACGCAGGCGGGTTTGCGCCATCAGGGTGAAGTGCCGCAGGCAGGCGTCGCCGGCGGCGTGGCCGTGGGTATCGTTGATGCCCTTGAAGCCGTCGAGATCGATCACCAGCAGCGCGAAAGGCTGGCCGCTTCGCTCGGAGCGCGCGCACTCTTCCGAGAGGCGCTGCACCAGATAGCGGCGGTTGCCGACGCCGGTCAGATCGTCGAGCAGCGCGAGATCCGCGACCTCGTTGCGCAGGCGGTCCATCGCCATCAGCAGGAAGCCGAAATTCAGCGCCATCGACAGGAACACCAGCACCAGGATGACCACCGACTGCGCCGGACTGAAATGCATGTAGGAGAAGCCGTCGCCCATGGTGGTCACCGCGCCGATCCACCTGGCGACGAAAATGGCCATGATGAAAATGGTGACGACGCCGGCCAGCCGCGCGCCGGGATTGACGCGTCCCTCATGCCGGGTCAGCAGCAGTTTCAGGCTCAACACCATCGGCAGCGCCTGGGCGGCCGTGAAGACGGTCATCCGGCCCGGTATGCTGTCATGGACGAATGTAAAGAAGCACAGGCCGGCAGCGCCAAGCGCCGTGGTCAAGAGGGCGTGCCGCCACGGCGCGGGCTGGTTGAAGAATGTCCGGATACCCATCGAGGCAAGGCAGATCGCCAGGATCAGCGCGGTGCCGGCGAACAGCAGCGGCACGACCGAATCCGGGAAAACCACGCGCAGCATCGCCATCGCCGCACCGGCCGCCGCAACGAATGCCGAACCGGTCCAGAACCGCGCGGCTTCGAACGAGGGATAGTAGCGCATGACGTAGGCCCAGATCAGGCCCAGCGCGAGAAAGTTGATAACGAACACCGTCCAAAGCGTCGGAACGCTCAGCATCGCGACCCCGGGACGCGCACGTCCCGTCTCCCCTGTTGTCTAACGACCGCCCAAAGACTTCCGCCTCGAGACTTCTCCCACGACGATCCCCGCCGTCTTGCGAAACAAGGTGCATCCGCGACGCTTAACGGACCCTGACTGCCGCCGGCCAATCCAAACCGTGGTTTTGAATTGATGAAGATCGTCGACGTTGGCGCATCGTTAAGCATGATGCGCGCGATGCGAACGGCGGTGACGAGGCTCGTTTCGGCGAAAATTCGCATCAAAATGCATAACAACTGTGGATAACGTGATGACAACGCCATGACGGCACGCGGCATGGGACTGCGAATTTGCTGGGATCGTCATCGAGGATGTTGCGAGGCTGGCCCTCCGCCAAGCATGCCTCGGTGTCGCGTTTCAATCCATGAAAACCTTGAGAGGATACTATGGCTAAGAAAGCGAAGAAGGCGAAAAAGGCCAAGGCGAAGAAGGCCAAGAAGTCGAAGAAGAAGTGAATTTTGGCCCGGGTGGAGTGCTCAGCTCCGCCCGGGCTCCCAACTCCGGGTGCAATTTGGAGAAACGGCGGGCCTTAAGGTCCGCCTTTTTGCTTCTGGTACGAACATGTAGCCCGGATGGAGCGAAGCGAAATCCGGGATGACATAGGCACCGGCCCCGGATGTCGCTGCGCTCATCCGGGCTACAGGAAAATATCAGCGCTCCGCGAACGCGAGCTTGGCGCCGAGCGCGGCAAATCCGGCGGCAAAACTCCGGCGCAGCCAGGCCATCGCCTTCGGGCGGGTGATGACGCGGTCGCGCAGCGAGGCTGCGAACAGGCCGTAGAGCGCGAACACCGCAAAGGTCATCGCCATGAAGGCTGTGCTCAGTTCCAGCATCCGCGCCAGCGGATGCGGCTCGTCGACGGCGACGAACTGCGGCAGGAAGGCCAGGAAGAAGATCGACAGCTTCGGATTGAGGATGTTGATCAGGATGGCCGTCACGATGACGCGCCGGCTGGAGCGGGTGGCGGCGGCCGGCCGCGTGTCGATCGAAAGCGCGCCGGTCTCGCGCAACGCCTGCCAGGCCATATAGAGCAGATAGACGACGCCGCACCATTTCAGCGCGGCAAACGCCAGGGCGCTGGTGTGCAGCACCGCGGCAAGCCCGAGCATGGCGGCCAGCATCTGCGGCACGATGCCGAGCGTGCAGCCAAAGGCCGCCGCAAGGCTCGGCCGCGCGCCTGATGTCAGCGCCACTGCGAGCGTATAGAGCACGCCGGTGCCGGGGGAAGCGACCACGATCAGCGAGGTCAGCAGAAACGACAGCGTCATGCCCCTGCCATTAACACGGCGGCATCCGGCGGGGAAGCACGGCGCCGCCGCTCACGAACGCGACCGCGCCTCGTCGTGGCGGCGCCTTTCAAGGACCATCCGTTCCGCCTCGCGGATCACGTCGAGCGGCGCCCATGGCTTGGCCCAGAACTGGACGCCCTCGGGCAATTCCTGATGCAGCGGCCTGCCCGAGGTGACGATCACGCCGATCTCGGGATTGTACTTCCGGGCGATGTGCGCGAGCTCGACGCCGTCCATGATCCCGGCGAGTTGCACGTCGGTCATCATCAGGACCAGGCTGCCCCCGGAACGCTCCAGCACCAGCTCGGCAGCCTCCGCACTTTCGCATTCGATGACATCGACCTCGCTCTCTTCCAGCAGCAGGCAAATCATGTCCCGTTGCATCGGATCGTCTTCGACAATGAGGGCCGTCGCGCGAAGTGGTGTTGATTGTCCCATGAAGCCTCCCTGGAATTTCGCGTCGGTCGATGATGCCGTTGTATCAGGCAGTCAATGGTAAGCGCCGAAAGCGCTTTAAGGTTCGGTTCCAATTTGCGAAAGTTGCGGAACCCGCCTCCTCGTTCTCTCCTCGCTATTCGGCATCATCGCCCCGCCCGGCCAGACCGCGTATGCGGCCGCAAAGTTCGCGGTGCGCGGCTTTCCGGAAAGCCTGCGGCATGAGTTGGCGATGGCAAACAGCCCGGTGAAACTGTCGGTGGTGCATCCCGGCGGCGTGCTGACCAACATCGTGCGTAACTCCCGCACGGGCACCGGCATCACCGACAACGCCCGCCGCGCCGCCGGAGCCCGCACGACAGGCCGTCATCCCCCGCCTTGTGCGCAATTGCGCACAGGGGCGGGGGATCCAGTACGCCGCGGCTTATCGTTCAATCATTGACGTCTCTGGAATACTGGATCGTCCGCCTTCGCGGACGATGACAACTGAATATGAGGCGGCGTTCTCGCGACGCGTTTCGCCCGAGGTTTGCTGGACAACCATCGCGAGCGAACGTGAAATGGTGGGCACGGCGCTGGCGCGCCTTTGCCACCCTACGAAGCCGTCAGCGCCCCGCCAGCCTGTCGGCAAAATACCCGATCGTCTTGCGGTAGATCGTGGCCCTGTTCCACTCGCGCATCGCTTCGAAATTCACCGTTCCCTCGCCGTACGGCGCGCCGGCCTTGAAGCCGCTGGTGTGCAGCAGGTTCGCGGTGGAGGCGAGCACATCTGGCACGCTGTGGCGCAAATCGACGTGGCCGTTGTCGTCGAAATCGACGCCGTACTTGATGTAGGACGACGGCAGGAATTGCGTCTGGCCGATTTCGCCGGCGAAGGCGCCGATCAGGTCGCGCAAGGGGAGATCGCCGCGCTGCACGATCTTCAGCGCGGCCAGCAGCTCGCCCTGGAATAATTCAGTGCGGCGGCAATCATGCGCCATGGTGGCGAGCGTGCGGATCACCGGCAGCTTGCCGACATCGCCCTTGCCGAAATCGCTCTCCAGCCCCCAGATCGCAACCACGATTTCCGGCGGCACGCCAAACTTCTGCTCGATACGCGCCAGCAACGATCCATGCCTCTGCAGCATCTGCCGGCCGATGTTGATCCGCCCGGGGCCGACGCGGGTGGAGACATACTGCTCGAACGACTTGTTGAAGGTGCCGCGCTGGCGGCGGTCGAAGGCGAGTACCGCCGGATCCTGCGTGACGCCGGCGAAGGCCTGGCTGATCACGGCATCCGAAACCCCCGCGGTGCGCGCCTCCTGCGACATCGCTGCGATGAAGGTGTTGAAATCGCCGCCGCAGCGGGCGGCGTAAGTCGGGGTGGAGCAGATGACGGCGCCGGCAAAAATGGCCCAACGAATTATGCGCATGCGAATCCCTTGTTCATTTTCGCACCGATCATGCCATGGGAAATCGGTGTGCGAAACCTCGTCGTCCCTGCGAACGCAGGGACCCATACGCCGCGGCCGATATTGTCTGGGCGGGCTGGTCGACGACTTCGTTTCAGCAATTATCAACGGTGGCTATGGGTCCCTGCGTTCGCAGGGACGACGAGACAGTTGCCCCCTACTCGCCACCGCCATCGATCTGCTTGCCCATCAGCGCGATCGCCTTCTGATAGACGCCTGCGGCATTCCAGGCCTGGATGGCGGCAAAGTTCGGCTCGCCCGGCTGGTAGCCCGCGCCCGCGCGCCAGCCATGGGCTTTCAGGAAGGCCGCGGTCGAGGTCAGCGCGTTGGCCGAGTTTTCGAGATTGCCGGTGCCGTAGGCCAAAATGGCTTTGGGCATGAACTGGGTCTGGCCGACTTCACCATGCATGGAGCCGCGTTGCGAGGCTGAGAGCGAACCGCGATCGATCAATTGCAGCGCGGCGTAAAGGTGCTCGGTGAAATAGGCCGAGCGCCGGCAGTCATAGGCGAGCGTCGCGATCGAGGCGAGCATGTTCTGGTTGCCGCGCTGGCTGCCGAACCCGGTCTCCATGCCCCAGATCGCGAGCAGCGGCCCCGGCGGCACGCCGTAGCGCTCCCGAATGGACGAGAACAGCGCGCCCTGCGATTGCTTGAGCTGGCGTCCCTTGGCGACGATGGTCGTGGCCCCGCGCTTGGCGAGAAACTGATCGAGCGAGAGACTGAAACTGCGCTGGCCGCGGTCGGCGTTGATGGTCGCCTGCGCGTAGTTCGTCGCCATCAGGGCCTGGATGGTGCCGGCGCTGACGCCCTTGGCCCGGGCTTCGCCGGCGAATTCCTGCTTCCAGGCGGAATAGCCGGCGGACGAACTGCCGCATTGGGCGGCGTCGGCCTGGGAGCTGAAGCATGCGAACATGGCCACGGTGGCGCTGAGAGCAAAGGCGATGCGGAGCATGGAAAAACCATTCCTGATAGAGCACTGCAAATAAGCATCAGCTTCTAGCACGTCCTTGCCCGCGCTTCGAGGGTTGGGGGAGACGCAGGGGGCAGAATCTCCCCGAAAACGGCCATGATTGCGGCTCATTTGAACCGGGTGATCTTCCGCTGCGACCTTTACTAGTTGTATTTCGTTCCGTCCCTCCCGCCCGATCGTTTTCTCGAACAACTGGATTTCCGATGACCCGACCTCACCCGTTCAGGCCGATCCTCCTGCTGCTCGCCTTCTCGCTTGGCGCGATGACGAACGCTTCCGCGCAGACGCGCGACGTGGCCGGCGCCAAGGATTATCCCGGCATCGGCCGCTTCCGCGGCAGCGTCATATCAGGCTATCAGGTGAAGGATTTCGATGCGGCACGGATGCAGGGTGCCGCCTTCAAGGACGGCCAGCCCACCGACGCGCGGCGGCTGGAGGGGCGCATCACGCGCATCGCCTATCGCACCAATCCCGGCCCCTCGATCCTGGAAGTGTCGCGCAATTTCGAAGCCCAACTGGCGAAGGCCGGATTCGAAACGCTGCTTGCCTGCGATGTCGACGCCTGCGGCGGCATTCCCTTCTCGGAGGCAATCGACGCGCTGCCGATCCCGCAGATGTGGGTGGACGGTTTCAACTACCGCTATTTTGCGGGACGAAAGACCGACGGCGGCCGCGAAATCTATGCCAGCGTGATCGTCAGCGAGAACAATCGCGATATCTATGCGCAGCTCGTCGTCGCCGAACTCGGTGCAATCCAGAACAAGATGGTCGATGCCGCAGCGATGGCCAAAGGCCTCGGCGAGACCGGCCGCATCGCGCTCTACGGAATCTATTTCGATACCGACAGGGCCGAAGTGAAGCCCGAAAGCCGCCCCACCCTCGAACAGATCGCGAAGCTGCTGACTTCCCAGGTGGGGCTCAGCGTCTTCATCGTCGGCCACACCGACAACCAGGGGCCATACGCCTACAATCTTGACCTGTCCCGACGCCGCGCCGAAGCAATCGCCGCCGAGCTGGTGAAGAACTACAGCATCGGTGCGCCGCGGCTGCGCACCGCGGGTGTCGGACTGCTGGCGCCGGCGAGCTCCAACGCCACCGAGGCCGGCCGCGCGCTGAACCGGCGGGTGGAGCTGGTGGCGCCGTAACGCGCGGCGCGTGCCGGCAATGCGAGTGATTGGTCGGGCAAGCCGTGGCACGTCGAGCATGCCGCGCACCTGATTTATCCTCTTCTCAAGCCTGCGATGTTGGCTACTCTGGGATTGGCGCACTCTGCCGCCGGGTCGCACCGCCTGTCGCGAGGCCCGGCATAAACAACAAGAAAAGCCAGAGGGGGAAGCAACATGCGAACAGGCATCATTGGGGCAACCGCGGTGGTCATTGCCGCGGCGCTGACGGGCGCGGCACTTGCGCAAACAACCGACACCTATCCGGATCGTCCGATCAAGGTGGTCGTTCCGGCCGCGGCCGGCGGCGTCACCGATACGCCGGCGCGCATCGTGGCAAACCGGATGCGCGACAATCTGGGACAGACATTGGTGATCGAGAACCAGGGCGGCGCCGGCGGTATTCTGGCAGCCGAAAGCGTCAAGCGCGCTGCGCCGGACGGCTACACGCTGCTATACGTCAACGCCGCCACCCACGGCCTGTTGCCGGCGCTGAAGAAGTCGCTCTCCTACGATGCGCTCAGGGATTTCGTACCCGTCGTGATGGCGGTGCGGGCGCCGCTGGCAATCGTGGTGCGCAGCGAATCCCCGTACAAGACGCTGGCCGACCTGGTGAAGGGCGCCGGCGGCGCCTCCAGGCCCCTGAACTATGGCTCCCCCGGCCCCGGCAACACATCGCACCTGATCGGCCTCATGCTCGCCCAGGCCAGCAAGACGCCGATGCAGGTTATCCATTATCGTGGCGAGGCGCCCATGATTCAGGATCTCATTTCCGGTCAGGTCGATTTCGCCGCGTCGAACATCATCCGCAGCCATGTCGAGGCCGGCACGCTGCGCGTTCTGGCGACGACCGGCGACAAGCGGTGGTTCGCATTCCCGGACGCGCCGACGCTCAAGGAATTGGGCTATACCGCGGAGTATTATGCATGGTCGGGTTTCGTAGCGCCGGCGGGCACGCCGCAGGCGGTGGTCGATCGCATCAACAAGGCAGCGAACGCCGCGCTCGCGGAGCAGGACGTGACCAAGGCCCTGACAGCCAACGGCTTCGAGATCGTCGGCGGAAAGCCCGAAATATTCGCCAAAGCGATGAGCGACTATATCCGGGATGTCAGCGAGATCGGCCGCAAGAACAATCTCGAAATCGAATAGAAGGACACGCCGAGCTTCTCTCAAGGGCGCTCACCGTCGTGAGCGCCCTTGAGCTTTTGCGGTGAGCAGGCTTCAGGCCGCCATTCGCCGGGAGACCTGCCTTACCGCGATCAGTCATTCCCGATGGTGTCGCCGAACAGCTCCCATATCTCGCCATTGAACTTCTGCAGCCGCATGGCTTCGATCGGGAAGTAATCGGTCGGCGACGTCTTCAGCTTGATGCCGGGCAACATCAGGGGCAGCGTGACGTCGAGGTTGGCCGCCTGCTTCATGATGTTCTCGTGGGTGAGATCGTCGCCGCACTGCTTGAGCACCTGCACGGTGGCCTCCGCCACGACGTAGCCGTAGACGATGAGCTGGTCCTGACGATTGCCGTCAGGGAAATACTTCTTCATGAAATCGTGCCAGGCCTGCACATCCTTGTCGTCCTTCCACTGCGGATCATTGGGATCCTTGAACGAGTAGGACGAGATGATGTCCTTCGAGTAATCGAAGCCGGCGGGCTTCAGCACCGAGGACACCGAAGTCGAGGTCGCCGCGAGGAAGAACATGTCCGGCTTCCAGCCGATCTCGCCGACCTTGCGGATCGCCTGCGCAGCCTGCTTCGGGATCGCGTGCATGAACAGCACGTTCGCTCCGGACAATTTCAGTTTCACGATCTGACTGTCGATCGTCGGATCGGTCGATTCATAGGTCGCTTCGGCGACCACCATTTTGGCGGTGTTCTCCGGTCCCAATCCCTTCTTGAAGCCGTTTCCGTAATCCTTGCCGGCGTCGTCGTTCTGGTAAAACAGCGCGATCTTTGCGTCCGGCTTGTTCTTCAGCACATATTTCGCGTAGACCGCCGTCTCGGCCTGGTATGACGGCTGGAAGCCGATCGACCATGGGAAGCGCTCATGGTCTCCCCACAGCGTCGCGCCGGCGCCGACGAAGAGCTGCGGCACCTTCTTGTCGTTGAGATATTTTCGCACCGCCAGGCCCGTCGGCGTGCCGAGCGGATTGAGGATCACCGCGACCTCTTCCTGCTCGACGAGCTTGCGGGTCTGCTCCACGGTCTTCGGGGGGCTGTAGGCATCATCGAGCGTGATCAGGTTGATCTTGCGCCCGTTCACGCCGCCCTGCTCGTTGATCATCTTGAAATAGGCGGCCTGCGTCTTGGCGATCACGCTGTAGGCCGACGCAGGGCCGGAGAACGGCGAAGTCTGGCCAAGCTTGATCTCGGTGTCGCTCGCGCCGGGGCCGTATTTCTTCTCCGCCGCCGATGCCTGAGTTGCGACCACCAAAACTGACGCGATCGCAATTGCGTGCCATCTCATATGCGTTTCCTTTGTTTTTTGATGCCTCGTTTGGATTGGGCGCGCGCAGGCTAACACGCGCTCACGCCTTTCACTTGCGGGGAGAAGCTGGACAGGGTTGCCAAATCGCAGCAACTGAAGCGGATCGAACCGATCCAGCGCCGCGCTGCCGCCGATCCCACGAATTTCGTCCGGGGCGGCCAATGACGGTGATTTGAACGCTCGTAGCTGATGTCGCTCCAGGGCGGCAGCCATGCAGGCGCCGGGTAATTCCAGCCGATAGCTCTGGTTGACAGAAGCGTCCTGATCGAAGACAAGCCGCCGATGGCGAAGAAACCCGGAACCAATCCCAAAGGCGAGTTCGCCTTTTTCAATGTCGTCTATGAGGACGACTCGCAGCGCTCCAACCGGCGCGTGCCTTCCGAGCTGCTCGGCGGGCTCGACGGCGACGAGCCGGCGCGCGGGTACATCACGGAACAGGACCGCGAAATCGCCGAAAAATCCGGCCGCGCGCCGCTGGCGATCAAGAGCTTGAGCCGGGTCGGGGCGAAGAAGAAGTAGGGCTGCGCACAAGCTCTATCCGCGTCATTGCGAGCGCAGCGAAGCAATCCATAGCGCGGCAAGCGGAGGCATGGATTGCTTCGCTTCGCTCGCAATGACGGCGCAATAGTTGGATTAGAAACAAAAACGGCGGGCCCTGGCCCGCCGTTTTTGTTTTGCTCTGGTCGGTTGCGTTCCCCGGACGCTGCGCAGCGCGAAGCGTTGCGCTGCTGAGCCGGGGTCCATTTTGCCGGCCTGTGGGTCCCGGCTCTGCGGAGCGTCATTACATGACGCACCGCGTCCGGGACACGAAGGTGGAGATCAATTATCCAGGAAGCTCCGCAGCTTCCTCGACCGCGACGGATGCTTCAGCTTGCGGAGCGCCTTCGCTTCGATCTGACGAATACGTTCGCGCGTCACGCTGAACTGCTGGCCGACTTCTTCCAGCGTATGGTCGGTGTTCATGCCGATGCCGAAGCGCATGCGGAGCACGCGTTCTTCGCGCGGCGTCAGCGAGGCCAGAACCCGCGTGGTGGTTTCGCGCAGGTTGGACTGGATCGCGGCGTCGATCGGCAGGATCGCGTTCTTGTCCTCGATGAAATCGCCGAGGTGTGAATCTTCTTCATCACCGACGGGCGTTTCCAGCGACAGCGGCTCTTTCGCGATCTTGAGGACCTTGCGGACCTTCTCCAGGGGCATGCCGAGCTTTTCGGCGAGCTCTTCCGGGGTCGGCTCGCGGCCGATCTCGTTGAGCATCTGGCGAGAGGTGCGCACGATCTTGTTGATCGTCTCGATCATGTGCACGGGGATGCGGATGGTGCGCGCCTGATCTGCGATCGAGCGCGTGATCGCCTGCCGGATCCACCACGTGGCGTAGGTCGAGAACTTGTAGCCGCGGCGATACTCGAATTTATCAACCGCCTTCATCAACCCGATGTTGCCTTCCTGGATCAGGTCGAGGAACTGCAGGCCGCGGTTGGTGTACTTCTTGGCGATCGAAATCACGAGACGCAGATTGGCCTCGACCATTTCCTTCTTGGCCTGGCGCGCTTCGCGCTCGCCCTTCTGCACGCCGTGCACGATCTTGCGGAATTCGCCGATCTCGAGCCCGGTCAGCGCGGCCAGCGACTGGATCTCGTGGCGCAGCTCCTTGATGCGGTCCTTCTCGTGATGGACGAAATTCTTCCAGCCCTTGGCGGAGAGTTTCGAGACACGGTTGAGCCAGCGCGGATCGAGCTCCGAGCCCTGGTAGTTGCGCAGGAAGTCTTCGCGCGCGACGCCGTGGCTGTCACCCAAACGAAGCAGGCGGCCCTCGAACGAGACCAGCTTCTTGTTGATGTCGTAGAGCTGCTCGACGAGGGAATCGATGCGGGCCTGGTTCAGGCGCAGCGACTTCACCTCGACGATGATTTCGTCCTTCAGCTTCTTGTACTTGCGCTCCTGCGAGGGCGAGAGCGACTCGCTCTGAAGCTGGTTGGCGATATCCTGTTCCTGCAGGCGGCGCAGCTTCTTGTACTCGGAGGCGATCTTGTCGAAAGTCTCGACCACCTTCGGCTTCAGCTCGGCCTCGATCGCGGCGAGCGACATCTGGTTTTCGAACTCGTCGTCATCCATGTCGCCTTCGGCGGTGGACTCGGCCGGATCCTTTTCTTCCGTGTCCGCACCGCCTGCGGGCGCAGCGCGGAACGGGGTCGGCGACGGCGGAGCAGCCGGCGGCGCGACATGCGCGGGCGCAGCCTCGCCGTTGGCGGGCGCGCCGTCGGCTGTCGGGCCAGCGATCATCGCCGGGTTCATGTTGTTCTTGGCGTCGGGGCCGGCATAGGTGGCTTCGAGATCGATGATGTCGCGAAGGAAGATCTTTCCTTCGTTGAGTTCATCGCGCCAGATGATGATGGCCTGGAAGGTCAGCGGGCTTTCGCAGAGACCTGCGATCATCGCCTCGCGGCCGGCCTCGATGCGCTTCGCAATTGCGATTTCGCCTTCGCGCGACAGCAGTTCAACCGTGCCCATCTCGCGCAGATACATGCGGACGGGATCGTCGGTGCGCTCGCCGGGCTCGGACTTCTTTACTTCCGTGACGGCCTTCTGCGTGACCTCGACAAGCTCGTTGTCGGTGTCGTCGTCGGCCTCTTCCTTTTCTTCCTCGCTGTCGGCCTCTTCGGCTTCAGACACGTTGATGCCCATGTCTGACAGCATCGACATGATGTCTTCGATCTGTTCGGGCGAGGTGGTGTCGGAGGGCAGCACTTCGTTGAGCTGATCGAAGGTCACGAAGCCGCGCTTCTTGGCCTGCTTGATCATCTTCTTGACGGCGGCATCCGACAGGTCGAGCAACGGCGACGGCGCGTCCGGAAAGTCCTTCTCGGGGGCGTCCGCTGCCTTGTCGTCTTTTTCCTTGTCCTTAACCTGCAGCGTCTTTGCCTTGGTGGCCATTCATCAAGCTCCCGAAACGCGCTCGTGCGCGATGGCGCCGAACGCCATCCGCCTCTGAATTACTGAAGTCGTCAGCAGGATGTCTTTCGTTTGAAAAGCCAACCCGCCAGATCCTTGCTCCTTGCGCGCGATCCTTTTTAAGAAAACCGGATAGCCACTTTTCCGGATCACGCCCGTGCCCCTGATTATTCGCATCCACACGACGCGGAAGGGGCGGCGCTGACCGTCGCCACCCCTTTAACCCGCCATCGCCGGTGTTATGCCAATAGCCCTCAGTCGTCTTGCTTTTAGTAACCCTCGGACTATTAAGCTTCGCTTAACCCTGTTTTTGCCGCCAAACCATGGATTTGGCGAGTTTTTTTCCGGGCACGGCCGCCGCCGTCCGCATCATTTTTTTTATTTCACACGCTCTTCCGGAACCGGCCCGAAAGCTCGCCAAAACCCTCGATCAGGGCTTCCGTGCCGTCGATCGAACTCCAGCCGGGCGCTCACATCCTTCAGCCATGCCAGATTGGCCTCACTGGATTCGTCGCCCAACGCCAGCTCGGCATCCTTCTTCTCCCTAAGTAGGGCGTGCGTTTTCTGATGCAAGACAACGAGTTGCTGCCAGGTGGCCAAAACATCTTCCCGCGCCGCGCCGGGCTTGGCGCCCCAGACCGCCCCGGTCGTGATCGCCCGCTCAACCCTTTGAAGAACCTCGTTTAATCCGCGCGCTTCGAGATCGGCCCGCATTTTCTCGGCCTGCTCCTCGACGTCAGGGGAATGGTGATGGTCGTTGGCGAAGGCCGTAATAATGCCGGCGCGGAGCTTGGTGGCCTCCGGATGGGCCAGTTCCAGCATCGCCACCTCCTCCAGATGGTCGTGCAAAAGCCAGGGATGGTTAATCAGGGATTGCAGGATCAGCGCCTCGCGGCGGGACATGGCGCTGCGCTGTCCGCGCATGATCGGGCTGGTCGCGAGCTGGGCGCTCGCCGCCTGGTAGGGGCCCGGCGCGATCGCCGAAACACCGCCCGCCCCCGGTCCGCGACCGCCGCGGGGGGCGAATTGGCCGGCCGGACCCGATCCGCGCGGGGCAAAGGCGCGGGGTGATTCGCCGCGGCGGGCCGCGAAGCCGCCCTGGCCATAGCCGCCGCGCGCGGTGTCGGGGGCAAAGGTACGTTGCAGGCGCTGGGCGAGATCCTGCCGATAGTAGCGGCGCACGACCTCGTCGCGGATGCCGTTGCTGAGTTCGTTGATGCGCGCTTCGAGCGCGGCGCGGCGTTCGGGCGTGGCGAACGAGCCGCCCTCGATCTCGCGCGACCACATCATGTCGGCGAGCCCGCGCGCGGCGCCGATCACCTCTTCGATCGCAACACGGCCGCCCGAGCGCGCGAGGTCGTCAGGGTCCTGCCCTTCGGGCAACAGCGCAAAGCGCAGGCTTTTGCCAGGCAAGAGATTTGGCAGCGCAAGATCGGCGGCGCGATACGCGGCTTTTTGCCCGGCGCGGTCGCCGTCGAAACAGAGGATCGGCTCGTCCGCCATCTTCCAGATTAGCGCGAGCTGGTTTTCGGTCAGCGCGGTGCCGAGCGGCGCAACGGCGCCGCTAAAACCCGCGGTGACCATGGCGATGACGTCGACATAGCCTTCCACCACGATCAGCGGCGAGCCGTTATGCGTGGCCTGCCGCGCGGTGGCGAGGTTGTAGAGATTGTCGCCCTTGTGAAACAGCGGGGTTTCCGGCGAGTTCAGATATTTTGCGGGAACGTCCTTTTCCAGCGCGCGGCCGCCGAAGGCGATGACGCGGCCTCTTGCATCCGCGATCGGAAACATCACGCGATCCCTGAAGCGGTCGTAAGGAACCGGAATCTCGTCGCCGCCGATCAACAGCCCCGCCTCCACCATATCCTCGGTGGAAATGCCCTGCGCGCCGAGATGCTCCTTCAGCGCGAAACGATCCGGCGGCGCGTAACCAAGACGAAACTGAAGCTGCGTCGCCGGCGTAATGCTGCGGTCGCCGAGGTAGCCGCGCGCCTTGGCGCCATTGCGCGAGGCCAGCGTGTCGGCAAAGAATTTTGCCGCGAGCTCCATCACGTCGTGCAGCGTCCTGCGGCGCTGCTCGTGGCGCGCGGCATCGGGGGTCGACGCCGGCAGCGCCATGCCGGCCATCGCGGCGAGGCGCTCGACGGCTTCCGCGAAGCCGACGCCTTCGGTCTCCATCAGGAACGAGATGATGTCGCCGTGCTTGCCGGAGGAGAAGTCGTGGTAAAAACCCTTCTGGTCGTTGACGGTGAAGGATGGCGACTTCTCCTGCTGGAACGGCGACAGCCCCTTGAACTCCCGCCCCGCCTTCTTCAACTTCACGCGGCGGCCCACGACTTCCGAAACCGGAAGCCGGGCGCGCAGTTCGTCGAGGAATTGGGGCGTGAAGCGCATGGGTTGAGTTTTGCCGAATTCGTGGGGCGATTGCCAACCGATCATCGATATAGGGATGCGCCGGTAAAATACGAAGGTTATTCGGCTTCTCCCGGCTATTCACAGCCCTATCCGTCATTCCGGGGCGTCCGAAGGACGAGCCCGGAATCCATTTTTCAGTGGTCAATGTGGCCCAATGGATTCCGGGTTCGCGCTCCGCGCGCCCCGGAATGACGGAGACCGCTTGAATCCTCAACGGTTCCGCGCTTCCATATCCGCATGTTCACGGTATTCAGAGGCGGCCAGAGCGGGGCGTGGCGGGTGACGCGGTTCGCCCCGGTGAAGGGCGCGTCGCTTTCGCCGACGCCTGCGCTGTCGGTCGTGCATTCGCTGACGATCACGCTGCCGATCCTGCCCTCGTCGACTTCCTGGCGATTGGCCGGCGTCGCCAGCCATCTGCGCTATACCGAGCGCGCCGAAAAAAAGCAGCTTGACGCCGATCGGTCCGAGATCGGCCGCCCCGAGGCGACCCACGCCGCGCTGATCCCGATCAAGAAATCAGCGGCGTGGTGGGAACTGACGCAGGAGGAGCGGCGGCAGATTTTTGAGGACAGATCGCACCACATCGCCAATAGCCTGAAATACACTCCGACGATCGCGCGGCAGCTCTATCACAGCCGCGATCTCGGCGAGCCCTTCGACTTCCTGACCTGGTTCGAATACGCGCCCGCCGATGCGGACGCGTTCGAGGAGCTGGTCCGCACGCTGCGCGCCACCGAGGAATGGCGCCATGTCGAGCGCGAGGTGGATATCCGCATGGAGCGCGAGCGGCTGGATGCGGGGTGATCACTCTCGTGCCCCGGATGCTGCGCAGCGCGACAGCGATGCGCTGCCAAGCCGGGGCCCGTGGATCGGCGAAGTTGGGTCCCGGCTCTGCGGAGCAGCGTTGCACGCCGCACCGCGTCCGGGACAGGCGAGCTACTTCTCCAGAAACTTGCCCGAGGCGATCTGCGGCAGGCCGGTGACGGGCCAGTTGTAGACATAGGTCCACGCCTCGCTTGCGGTGCCGTCTTCATGCGTCACCTGCAGCATCCGCCTGAGATACTCCGTCGGCTCCGAAAAGCCCACGCCGCAGGCCTCATACATGTCGAACTCGCCGAGCAGGGCGTCGCGATCGCGCAGGCGGTACAATTCGCCGAACACGAGTATCATTGGCATCGTCCGAGAGCACCAGCCCCGGATAATGCTTGATGAGATAGAGCCGGCCGCGGCAAGTGGCGGCGCCCAGGAAATCCGCGCTGCGCGACAACAGCTGCGCCATCGGATGGTCGAAGCCGCGCATCAGCGTGCCGTAGACGAAGAGACGATCTGAAATCATGGGTTTCTATGTCATTGCGAGCGAAGCGAAGCAATCCATGGTGCGGCACGCCGAGACGTGGATTGCTTATGGCGCTTCGCCGCCCTTCTCGCAATGACGGAGAGAAACGTCAAGCCGGCACGACCTCGTCGCTGATGACGAAAAATTTCACCAGGTCCATCCGCCCGAAACTCGTGGTCAATGCCACGTCGGCGGCGTCGCGGCCGGTGCCCATCAGGATGCGGCCGGCCCGGGGAACGTTGTGGCGCGCATCGAAGGTGTGCCACTGGCCGGACAGATAGACCTGGAACCAGCCGGAGAAATCCATCGGTGCGGGATCGCGGGGCACGCCGATGTCGCCGAGATAGCCGGTGCAGTAGCGCGCCGGGATATTCATGCAGCGGCAGAAGGTCAGCGCCAGATGCGCAAAATCGCGGCAGACGCCGGCGCGCTGTTCGTAGACGTCATGCGCCGACTTCATGTGATGGGCGTGCTGGTAGCCGAAGGTGACGTGGTTATGCACGAAGTCGACGATGGCCTGCACCCGCGCCCATCCCTGCGGCGTGTTGCCGAACAACGACCAGGCGACGTCGGTGAGCTTGTCGGTTTCGCAGTAGCGGCTCGGCATCAGATACTGCAGGACTTCGTCGGGCAATTGGTCGATCGGCAATTGCTGCGCGGTCGGCACCACCACGTCGGGCAGACCGGAATCGCGCACCAGCGCATCGCCCCGCAGCGTCACGCCGCCGGCGGGCGCAACAAGACGGCCACAGACATTGCCAAAGCTGTCGCGGTAGAAGCCGATCGGCACGTCGGGCTCGGCGATGATCCGCTCGGTGCCGACGATGTCGGCATAGCGCGACGGATGGATCGAAAGCATGATCACCATCGGCGTCGGCTGCACGGCCGCATAGGAAATCTCGAAGCCGACCTTGATCTCCATGATCAGACTTTCTCCGCCTGCGGCGCTTCGTGTTGCTCGTCACCGACCGAGACGACGTCGATATGGACCTCCATGCCGGCGAACGCGTCGGGCGAGCCGAGATAGGTGCCGTGCAGCGGGATCGCCTGACGGGGATCGCGCGCCACCGCCACCCGAATGAGATCGCGGGTGCCGACGATGCCGTTGGTCGGATCGAACTCGATCCATCCCGCGCTCGGCAGATAGACCTGCACCCAGGCATGCGTCGAGCCGCCGCCGACATAGCCATGCGCGCGATCGTCGGGAATGAAGACATAACCGGAGACGAAACGCGCGGCGAAGCCGAGACGGCGCAGCGCCTCGATCATGAACAGTGCGTAGTCGCGGCAGGTGCCGGAGCCGGTCTGCAGCGTATCGAGCGGATGCTGGGTGCCCTGCTCGTAGCGCCTGCGATAGGTGAACGCCTCGCGGATGCGATGCGTCATGCCGCTCAGGATGTTGAAGGTCGGCGTCGGCCCCTCGGCGTCGAGAAATTTTCGCGCCCAGGCCGATAGCTCGCCGTGGGGATCGCCGTATTGCGGCGTCACGAACTGCTGCAAGTCGGGAAATTCTTCGTCGTCGTAGAGGAACGGATAGAAATAGGCGGGATCATCCGGAGTGAGCGCGAACTCTTCCTCCGGATTGTGCTCCACCGTCACGGTCGAGGTGAACGACAAGGTGTCGGCGCGCTCGTCGAAGGTTGCTATCGCAACGCTGTTGCCGAACACGTCATGAATCCAGCGCAGCCGCATCGGCTGCGGCACGATATCGAGGCTGCTGGACAGCACCCGCAGATCATGGCCGTCGCGCGGACGCAGTATGATCCGGTGTTCGCCGAAGGCGACCGGGCGGTCGTAGCGATAAACGGTCTTGTGGTTGATGGTCAGGAGCGGCATCGTCAAACAATCATCGATTCTGGTACAACTAATCTAGGCCGAATCCTGCTCAATTGTAGATCGGAGTGCCGCTTCGATAGGCACATCCTTAAGGAAAATGCTTTGAACGACGCCGGCAGCACAGCCCTACTCCTCAGGCCCGAAGATGTTCCTCCGGTCCGCGAATACAATGCAGCAGGCCGCTCGCCGTTTCTGCTCACTTGTGACCATTACGGACGGCTGATTCCGCACGTGCTCGGCGATCTCGGCCTGCCCGAGAGCGAGCTGACGCGCCATATCGCCTGGGACATCGGCATTGCCGGCGTCGCGGAGGCGCTCTCAAAACATCTCGACGCCCATCTGATCGTGCAACGCTACTCGCGGCTGGTAATTGACTGCAACCGCCCGCCCGATGTCGCAAGCTCGATCCCGCGCATCAGCGAGGCGACGACGATAACAGGTAACGAGAGCATTTCGCGCGAGGCCGCCGAGATGCGGCGCGCGCAGATCTTCGATCCCTACCACCGGCGCATCGGCGAGATCATCGACCGGCGCGGCAGCGCGGGCATGCCGACAGTGCTGGTGGCGCTGCACAGTTTTACGCCCGTCTATGCCGGGATCGCGCGGCCCTGGCATATCGGCACGCTCTATCACCGCGACACGCATCTGCCGCCGCTGCTGCTGAAGCTGTTGCGCGCCGAGGGCGATCTCGTGGTCGGCGACAACGAGCCCTATGCAGTCAGCGACGAAACCGACTACACCATCCCCGTCCATGGCGAAGCGCGCGGGTTGATGAACACAGGGATAGAAATCCGTCAGGATTTGATCTCTGACCAGGCCGGCGAGATAGCGTGGGCGGAACGGCTGGCGCGGATTTTTGGCGAGATCGAAACGGCGTTGCGTGAGCGGCAGTTGATTTGATTTTGGCCGCGTAGGGTGGGCAAAGCGAAGCGTGCCCACCACCATGAGCGGAATGTTTGATGGTGGGCACGCTCCGCTTTGCCCACCCTACGAAGCTGTCCGCCTAGCCGTGGACAGCCGCATAATACGCGACACCCCAGATAAACGTGACGGAGGCCCAGAGTATCCAGATGTGGCTGGCGCGAGGCTCCAGCACGGCTTCCGACGGATTAAGCGGATTGACGTAAACTTTGACTTTGGCGCCGTTGGGATATTTTCGGGCGAAGCGCTCCACCAGACCCCTCGATGTCGACGAGACCTTGCCGCCGAGGCTGGCGTGCTCGCTGACATAATCGATGCCGTTGAAGCGATACGCGAAGGAAACCCTGGACTGGAACGTGAGCTGGCTGCGTTCGGTAGAATCCGACGGCGCGGACATGAATTGTTCAAGGCCCGATGACTTGATGGCGCCGGGCACGACCGGCCATTTCCTCGCCAGCGAAGCCTGGCGGTGCAGCGCCAGCCCGAACAGTGCAATCAGAAATCCGAACGCGCTCATGGCGACGACAAACGGCGACACCTTGGGATTCGCGAGATGCGTCGATGCGAATTCGGTCAACTGGTGCAGGCCGATGGCCGAGCCGAACACGATCGCCAGCACGATCGCGGTGCCGATGCCAAGGCACCCCCACATGCCCTTGGGCAGGTCGCGCTCCAGCACCGCCTGGTCCGGATGCAGCGGATTGTAATAGACGGTGACGACGGTGCCGACCGGATATTTCGCGATGGTCTCGGCGACCTCGAAATTTCCGCGATCTTCGCCGATGCTGACACGGTTGTTGCGCAGCTTGCGGCCCGCCACGGAATATTCGTAGACGATTCGGCGAAGTTGCGTTCCTCGAAGCGATGCCCCTCTGCCCGGTCGCTGTCGATCACCTTGACCTTGCGAACCTCGGTCTTCGATACGACCACCTTGCCCGTGGCCGAGGGCCATTCGCGCGCGGCGCGGACCTGCAAGGTCTTGTAGACGGCAACACCGAGGAGCAGCCCGAGCGGGGCCAGCAGCATCGCGTAGACGAACCACGGCAGGTCAGGCAGCACGGCTTGTTCCCCCAGAGGCGCTTGCGGTTAGACGCGACGCCACCGCCCCGGGTTCAACAGCGCGTGCGGATTTACCTTGCCCGCGTCAGCGCCAGCCAGATGCCGCCGCCGATCATGAAGCCGCCGGAGACGCGCGACAGCATCCGCGTCCGCTGCTTGGAGAAGAACAGCCGCGCGCGGCCGGCCAGCAACGCATAGACAGCGTCGGTCGAGGCGGCGATCACCATGAAGGTGACGCCGAGCAACGCCACCTGCGGCAGGTGGGGCTTCTCCATGTCCATGAATTGCGGAATGAACGCGCCGAAGAACACCAGAATCTTCGGGTTCGAAAGCAGCACCAGCAATCCCTGCAGGAAGAAGCCGCCGCGTGGCGGCGGTGGCGGCTCGTCGGCGTTGACGCCTTCGACCGGCGAACGGATCAGTTTGACGCCGAGCCAGATCAGGTAGGCCGCACCGGCAAAGCGCACCCAGTCGAACCAGTAGCCCATGGTCGCCATCAGCGACGTGAGGCCGACGGCGACGATGCCGATCACGATGGCGAGGCCGGTTTGCGCGCCGGCGCAATTGATCAGTGCCGCGCGGGTGCCGTGCCGCAGGCCGTTGGCAATCAGAAGCGTCACCACCGGACCCGGCAACAGCGCCAGCGCGACGCAGGCGGCGACAAAGGCGAGATAGGCTTGAAGGGACATGGGGGAACCTGATGGGAGAGCGATTTGGGCATTATGCATGTGAGCGGGTGAAGATGGAAGCTGTGCGCTTATCCGGGGCGCGGCTGCTTGTGCTCCCTCTCCCCGTTCTTACGGGGTCGAGACGAGCGAAGCTCGCTCTTAGAGGGGTGGGGTGAGGGGCATCTCTCCGCGAGTCGTGCGCGAGGATGTACCCCCTCACCCGCCGCGCGAAGAGCGCGGCGACCTCTCCCCGCAAGCGGGGCGAGGTTGAAAGAGCTACCGCCCTTCCATCGCAGCCATCGCCCAGCGCGTCATTTCGCCGGTCGCCAGAAAGTCCAGTGCCGCGCGCCGCACCTCGGGCGCGTCACCCTTGCCGTGCGCGACCGCGACGAGGAGATCACAACTGCGCGAGACCGCGACGCCGATCGCAGTCTGCTGCGAGCCATCGGGCATTTTGAGATCGTAGGTCCGGATGCGGCCGGGCATGTCGGCGATCCCAACGACATCGCCCGGCGCCAGCGGTGCAAAATGCTCGCTCAACAGATCGAGGTCGGCAACGCGATCGACCTCGTCATCGTCGGCGACCCCGCTGTCGCAATTGCAGAAGCCTATCTTGGGCCGCACGTAAAGCTCGACCTCGCCGCCGCACGCAGCCGCGCCGCAACGGAAGGCCTTGCCCGCAGGCCAGCCGTCGCGGGGAAACGGCCAGGCGATTTCCTGCCACGCGCCATTCCGTTCGTGATGGCGCGGCGCGGCGTGTTGGTAGGCGGCAGCGCCTGACAACGCACCGAGCGCCATGATGGCTGACGCAACGATCGGCCAGCGACGCATCGCTCGCGTCCTCACTGAATGCCGGCGACACTGCGCGCCGGGCCGGTCAGTTCCAGAATGTGCAGCCCGGTATTGGCGCGGTCGACGATGTAGATGTAGCCTCGCTCGTCGGTTTCGACATTGTTGGTCTGGATCGCGACCTTGCAGCGATCCTTGCCGTCGATCTTGACGCAGCGCTTGTCGGTCGCCGCCGTGATCGATGGAATGAAATAGCCGACCTCGGTGGGATGATAGGGATCGCGAATGTCGAGCGCGCGCACGCCCGCATTGAAGAAGGCGATGAAAGCCATCTTCTTGTAGAACACCGGCGCCATGCTCTCGTTGGACGAATGCGATCCGAACCGCCCTCCCCGCTCGCAGAACGATCCGCTCGCCTCCGGCACGGTATAGCTCGAGATCATCATCGGCCGGTTCTCGACGGTGACGTCGGCGAACCACACCATCTGCCGCGGCTCGTTGCATTCGTTCAGGATCGCCTCATCGACGATCATCACGATGTCGCGGTTCTTGCCGTCCTTGTCCTTGGCGAATTCAGCAATTGGCATGCCCGGCATCGGAAACGTGGTGTGGGCGCCGTTGAATGCCGACATCGGCATCCGCGAAATCTCCGGCAAACGCAGATTTTCCGGGGTCGGCTCCTTCGGCCCGTTGAGCAGCTTTTCGCGGTCGACGATCTGCAGGAAGCCGCCCTTGTTGGTGCCATAGCCGAAATAGACCCGGTTGCCGGAAGGACCGGTCGAGATCGGTCCGTGCAGTTCGGTCGGCACCGCGCCGGTCGAGCCGGGCTCCTGGCCGGGAAGGCCGAAATCGCGGATCTTCTGCGGGTGCGCCGGATCGGAGAGATCGTAGACCTGCGTCATGCGGCGCGTTCGCCAGTCCGGTGCGCCCGATACCAGGAAGGCAATGCCGGTTTCGCATTCCCACCAGCTCTTGTGCGTGTCCTTTAATCCCCCGATCCGCGTGACCAGCACAGGATTGGCGGGATCGGCGACGTTCCAGATTTCATGCGCCTCGCCACCAAAGGTCCGCAGCATGTAGACCGCGTTGCGATCGCCCTTCGGCAGCGCCTTGCCGTCACAGATCCGCACCATCTGCGCGCCACCTGCCTCGTACTTGCCTTCCTGGCCCGGCAGGTGGCGCAGATACTTCGGCTGCGACGGATCAGTAACGTCGACGATCGACGTGCCGTTCGGCTCCGCCTTGCCGGTCTGCGGATTGACGGGCGCCGGGATATCGTCGCTGCCGCCGTGATGGCCGATATAGGCGATCCAGCGGTCGCCCTGATGATGGATGGTCGGCTGATAGCCGCTGCGCGCCTGCAGGTCGCTGGTTCCGACCAGCTTCATGTTGAGAGCTTCGGGCGGCGCGCCGATCACTTGTTGCTGCGCGCAAGCGATGCTGGAACCTGCAAGGAAAACGATCGAGAACCCGGCTGCGAGTTTGAAGCGACGGCTCATATTCCACCCCAACTGTTCAAGGCCAATCTGCGCTGGCTGAGAGCACGATAACACAGCGGTGGGCTGCGCCAAACACACGCCCTTGACATGCAACCTTTTGGTTGCCTATTATCCGAACCATGGATGAAGTCTTCAAAGCGCTTGCCGATGCATCGCGGCGCTCGCTGCTGGACAGGCTTCACGCCAGAAACGGACAGACGCTGAACGAACTCTGCGACGGCCTCGCCATGACGCGGCAGGCGGTCACGAAACACCTTGGGATTCTCGAAGCGGCGGGCCTCGTCACCACGCTCCGGCATGGCCGCGAGAAGCTGCACTACATCAATCCCGTTCCGATTCATCAGATCGGCGAACGCTGGATCAGGAAATTCGAGCGCGGGAAACTTGCCGCGCTCAGCGAGTTGAAACGGCAACTGGAGAAGCGTGATGAGTAAGCGTGAGGCAGCGAATCTCGATCCCGGAAACTTCAAGCCGGCGATCGTCTACACGATCTACATCGCCGCCTCACCCGAGAAGGTGTGGCAGGCGCTGACGACGGCCGAATTGAGCCGGCAGTATTTTTCCGGCCAATCGGTCGAAGTCGATCAGAGGATTGGCGGCGCCTTCATCATGCGCACGCCGGACGGCGCCGTGCACATCTCGGGCGAGGTGATCGAGTGCGACCCGCCAAGGAAGCTCACAGTTACCTTCAACGTCAACTGGCCGGCGCTGGTGGAAAAGCTCGGGCCGACGCTCGTGACTTACGAGATCGAGCCTGCGGGGGACGTGGTCAAGCTGACGATGCTGCAATCGCACGACCGGGAGATCAGCGACGACATCCTGTCCGGCGGCCGCACCGGCTGGCCGGCGATCCTCTCCAGCCTGAAGAGCCTGCTGGAGACCGGCCAGGCGCTGACGATCAAGATGGCGCCGCCGGAACGCATGCTCGCCGCGCTGAAGGAATTGGGTATCGGGACGCCGTAGGCCGTCTCCCTCTTAGTCCTTCGTGGCAGTTCGGAATTCTGCGATCTCGCACGTGCCTTTTTGGGCGATTCATGCTAGACTCGTAGTCATGGCGAAGCAGAAGAACATTTCAAAAAGCGCGAAGACGAGCCGATTTGTGCTCGGGAGCGATCGTTTCGCGAAAATAAGCGAGGTCGAAGGGATCAGGCTTACGGCGGCCATGAAAAAACGCGCCAGCGACGCACAAAGCAAGGGCCTCACAGCCGAAGAATATCGCCGCACGATTATCCGCAGCCACCGAAAGGGCTGACCGACCGCATGTATGATGCGATCGATGATCCCTATACCTACAAAAATTCGACTGTGCTGGTGAACAAGCTCGACCTGCAGAGCCAGGATAAGCTTGAAGCGTTCGAGGCCGAAATTTCGAGTGCGCGTGCGGGAGAGCCGCTACCGGACGGATTGCTGGATTTTGTTCACTACAGGGCTATCCATCATCATCTGTTTCAAGACATCTATCAGTGGGCGGGCCAGGTTCGCACGGTCAGAATTTCGAAGGGCGGCAATCCGTTTTGCTTTCCCGAGAATATCGAGGGACAGGCAAACAAGCTGTTCACCGATTTGCAATCGGCAGACCATCTTCGGAATCTCGATGCGCAGACATTTGCAGACAAGGCGGCGCATTTCCTGGCAGAGCTGAACGCCATCCATGCCTTCCGGGAAGGAAACGGCCGCTCACAGCTCACCTTCTTCGCGCTACTAGCCGACCATGCGGGCCACCCTCTCAAGATCGAGAAGCTAAATCCTGACGAAATGCTGGCGGCGATGATCGCCAGTTTCGATGGCGACGAGCGCCGGCTGGCCGATGTCATACATGATCTGATTGAATGATTGTGCAGCGGATCGGGCCGTCCCCTGCGCACGTTCGCAGGGACGACGGCGAGAGTTTGCGACAGCCGCGAGCTGTGCGCCCTACCCCAACGCCCGCAGTTCCCGCCGCAGCACCTTGCCCGTTGCCGTCAGCGGCAGCGTCTCGGCGAACTGCACGAAGCGCGGATATTCGTGGGCGGCGAGCTGCACCTTGACGAATTCCTGGATTTCGCGCGCCAGTTCGTCGCTCGCCGCAAAGCCCGGGCGCAGCACGATCCACGCCTTGATGGATTCAGTGCGGATCGGATCGGGAATGCCGACCACCGCCGACATCGCCACCGCCGGGTGCTTCATCAGCGTGTGCTCGATCTCCGACGGGCCGACACGATAGCCGGCGGTGGTGATGACGTCGTCCTCGCGGCTGACATACCAGAAATAACCGTCCTCATCCTGCACGCCGAGATCGCCGGTCAGGAGGAACTCGCCGGCATATTTCTTCGCGGTCGCTTCCGGGTTCTTCCAGTATTCGATCATGGTGCACGGACACGGCTGCCGCACGCCGATGACGCCGCGCTGGCCGCGCGGCAATTCCTCGCCTTTGTCGTTGACGATGCGGACGTCGAAGCCGGGCGTCGCCCTGCCCATCGAGCCGGGACGGATTGGAAACAGGTTCGAATTGCTGCCGATCACGAGATTGCATTCGGTCTGGCCGAACACTTCATGCGCGTCGATGCCGAAGGTTTCGCGGACCCACCCGTGCAATTCTCCGCCAAGCGACTCGCCGCCGGTAAAGATGCTGCGCAGCTTCAAGCCGGGATTCTTCACGCCGGCCTGCCGCATCAGCTTGAGCGCGGTCGGCGGCAGGAAGACGTTGCGGATGCCAAGCTCCGCCATCATCGCCATCGCTGCCTGCGGCTCGAATTTGCGGGCGCGATGGCCGACCATGGGAATGCCGTGATACCAGAACGCAAACAGGCAGTTGATCAGCCCGCCGATCCAGGCCCAGTCCGCCGGCGTCCACATCAGGTCGCCGGGGCGGGGCAGGAAGTTGTGGCACATCTCGACATTCGGGAGATGGCCGAGCACGACGCGGTGGGCGTGCAAAGCGCCTTTGGGATTTCCTGTGGTGCCTGATGTGTAGATGATCAGCGCCGGATCGTCAGCCGAAGTATCGACGGTCGTAAAATCCGGCGATGCCGCCTTCAACGAAGGCCAGAACGCTTTTGTCCCGGCGGGTGCGCGATCGCCGATCACGTAGACGTTCTCCAGCGCGGGAAGACGATCGCGGATTTTCGCAAGCTTCTCCCAGCCGCTCTCATCGGTAACGATCGCCTTGGCCTCGGAATTCGACAGGCGGAACTCCAGCGCATCCTCGCCGAACAGCGCGAACAGCGGAATCGAGATCATGCCCGAGCGGAACGCCGCGAGATGGGCGATCGGCAATTCCAGGGATTGCGACAGGAACACCGCCACGCGGTCGCCACGCACAAGGCCGTCGGCCTTCAGGACGTTGGCGAAGCGGCGCGAGGCCTCCGCGACCTCGTCGAACGAGGTGCGCGTGGTTGCGCCGCTCTCATCGACATAGACCAGCGCCAGACGCCCGGAGCCATCCGCATACCGGTCGCAGCACGCGGTCGCCATGTTGAAGCGCTCGGGAATATCCCAGCGGAAGTTGCGGTAGAGTTCGTCGTAGGTTGCGGCTTCGGTGAGCATGGTACTGTCGTTTCGCTCCTCGTCATGGCCGGAGTTGTTCCGACCATCCACGTTCTTGTTTGCTTACCCCGAGTTTAAAGACGTGGATGCCCGGGACAAGCCCGGCATGACGTGGAGAGACATTTTAAACCGTGACTTGGGACGCCTGACCTAGAACAATAGCTCCGTCTCCATCGCAAGCTCGGCATTGAGGTTTGCCACGTCGCGATAGATCGAGGCCACGGCGAGCACACGTCCCTTGCTCTTGTACTGGAGCAGGCAATCCCTGCCAGCGATGTTGCCATCCACGGTAATTTCGTCCCATTTCTCGGCGTGACCGACATAGTTGATCGGCACGTCATAATGCTGACTCCAGAAGAACGGCACGGCATCGAAGCGTTCGAGTTGCCCGAGCATGTTTCGCGCCGCGGTCTGGCCCTGACGCTCGGCCACCACCCAATGCTCGACCCGGACGTTCTCGCCGGAATGCGGATCGGGCCATCGCGCAATATCACCTGCGGCGTAAATGCCGGAGACGCTGGTCTCCATAAAAATATCGACGGTGACACCGCGATCGATCGCCAGCCCCGCCCTCTCGGCCAATCCGAGACGAGGCCGCACGCCGACGCCGACCACCACGATATCGGCCTCGATCGTGCCGCCGCTCTTAAGCGTCGCACGCTTGCCGTCGATGGCGGTGACGGTGTCGCCGAGATGAAAGATGACGCCGTGCTCTTCATGCAGGGCGCGGACGAAGTCGCCCATCTCCGGCCCCAGCACCCGCTCCATCGGCCGCTGCTCGAGGCCCACGACGTGGACCTCGATGTTTCTGGCACGCAACGACGCCGCGGCCTCCAACCCGATGAAGCTCGCGCCGATCACGACCGCCCGTTGCGCGCCGTCGGCCAACGCAATGATCGCGCGGGAATCGGCAAGCGAGCGCAGCACGTGCACATGGGGCTGGTCCGCACCCGGTATCGGCAGGCGCACCGGCTCCGCGCCGGTCGCCAGCAGCAAGCGGTCGTAGGGAATGGTCTCGCCGCCCGATGTGACGACATGGCGCGCGTTGGTGTCGATCGACATGACCTCGGTGTTGAGCCGCAGGTCGATCTTCGCCTCGACGTAAAAATCATCCGGCCGCAGCGGCAGCCAGTCCTCCGGCGCGCTGCCGGCGAGATAGTCCTTTGACAGGTTCGGCCGGTCGACCGGCGCCGTGGCCTCGGTGCTCAGCATGACGATACTGCCGTGATAATCCTGCCGCCGCAGCATCTCGGCTGCGGCAAACCCGGCTGCGCCACCGCCGACGATCACGATTTGGCGAGGTACGTCGGTGCCCTTCACCCGTGGCTCGATCCGCGGCCTGGGCTGTTCACGCTTTTCCCGAACCAAGATGCGACCGTCCTGCTGCTCGACCTTCCAGACCGCAATCGGGCTGAGCGCCGGCGCGCGGGTGGCCTCGCCGGTGCGCAGATCGAAACAGGCGTGATGCCAGGGACAACGAATGCTCTCGCCGGTCACGAGGCCTTCGGCGAGCGGCCCGTGATAGTGGCTGCAATGCGCGCCGATCGCAAAAATCTCCGAGCCCGAACGCACCAGCAGCACTTCGTCGTCGCCGACGTGGCCGAGCAACGTCTCATCGGCGAATTCGGACAGGCTTATGCCTTTTGTCAGATCGGGACCGGCGGGTGGCGCTGCTTGATCGGCCATGTCTTCCTCCGCTGTGTCTTGCTCCGCTCGCGCTGCGCGCTATGCCGCCATTCCCAGAAATTCCTGACGGGTCAGCGCATTGTCGCGAAAGCAGCCCAGCATGCGGCTGGTGACGAGGTCGGTGTCCGGCTTGTGCACGCCGCGCGTCGTCATGCAGTGATGCGACGCCTTGATAATGACGCCGACGCCCTGCGGTTCCAGCACGTCATTGATGGTGTTGGCGATCTGCGCGGTCATTTTTTCCTGAATCTGCAGACGCCTGGCATAGACATCGACCACGCGCGCCAGCTTGCTGATGCCGACCACGCGGCCATTGGGAATGTAGGCCACCCAGGCCTGGCCGACGATCGGCGCCATGTGGTGCTCGCAGTGGCTCTCGAAACGAATGCCACGCAGCACGATCATCTCGTCATAGCCCTCGATCTCCTCGAAGGTCTTCTTGAGGATCTCGACCGGATCCTGGCCGTAGCCCGCGAAGAATTCCTCGAACGAACGCGTCACGCGCGCCGGCGTCTCACGCAGGCCGTCCCTATCAGGATCTTCGCCCGTCCATCGGATGATGGTGCGTACGGCCGACTCGACCTCGGCTCTGCCAGGTTTCTGGACCTCGGACAGCGACACCCTTGCGCGATCCAGTGCATGCACGTTCGGATTCATCGAGATTCCTTTCCACGACGTTAGCCAACGGAGCTTGAACCCGTTGGATGCTGCGCCGTCAGAAAGGTTCCCGGCGAAAAGCTATCCGGTCAGCGCCGCCTTCACCATGCCGCTGGCCTTGCCGAAATCCATTTGCCCCGCAAATTTCGCGCGCAGCACGCCGATCACCTTGCCCATGTCCTTCATGCCGGCGGCGCCGGTCTCGGCGATCGCGGCCGTGATCGCGGCCTTCACCTCGTCGTCCGACATCTGCTTGGGCAGATAGGCGGAGATGATCGCGATCTCCTCGCGCTCCTGCGCGGCGAGCTCGGCGCGGCCGCCCTTGTCGTAGAGCTCGACCGATTCCTGGCGCTGCTTGATCATCTTCTGAAACACGCCAAGCAGATCGGCGTCTGACAGCGGCGGCTTGCCCTCCCCGCGCGCGGCGATATCGGCGTTCTTGATGGTCGAATTGACCATGCGCAGCGTGGAGAGCTTCCGCTCCTCCCTGGCCTTCATGGCGTCCTTGACCGCGTTGTTGATGTCGTCGCGCAGCATGGTTGCCTCACTGAATGGTGCCGCCGGAAGGCCCTTGGTCTATCGGAAGATTACGCGTCTATATAGGGGCCGCACGAGCCACGCCACTCCTGGGATATCCGCAGGCAGGCCGGGCGGGCGGGACCGCTCGAATTGGTTAAGCCGGGCGGTCAGATTCCGGCCGATTCGGCCCAAAAGGCGGAGGACCGCCGGAACTGGCTGTCAAATATGCGGCAAACGCATGTGTATCACTCCGTTTTCCTGGCCTTCCGGCTTTGACGCGCGGGGGCGCTTGCGACTATGAAGTGCGCTCATGACAACATCTGAAAACGCTTCTGCCTGGCCGGACCACAAACCGACCGCGCTGCTCGTGCTTGCCGACGGTACCGTGCTGGAGGGATTTGGCCTCGGCGCGGAGGGCCACGCCGTCGGCGAGGTCTGCTTCAACACCGCGATGACCGGCTATGAGGAGATCCTCACCGATCCCTCCTATGCCGGGCAGCTCATCACCTTCACCTTCCCGCATATCGGCAATGTCGGCACCAACGACGAGGATATCGAGACGGTGAACATGGCCGCCACGCCCGGCGCGCGCGGCGTGATCCTGCGCACGGCCATTACCGATCCCTCGAACTACCGCGCGACAAAGCATCTCGACCACTGGCTGCGCGCCCGCGGCATCATCGGCCTTTCCGGCATCGACACCCGCGCGCTCACCGCGCTGATCCGCTCCAAGGGCATGCCGAACGCCGTGATCGTCCATTCGAGGAGCGGCGAGTTCGATCTGCACGGCCTGAAGGAAGAGGCGCGCGAATGGCCGGGCCTCGAAGGTATGGACCTGGTGCCGATGGTCACATCAGCCCAGCGTTTCACCTGGGACGAGACACCATGGGTCTGGGAAAAGGGTTTTGGCCGGCAGAGCCAGCCGGAGTTCAACGTGGTCGCGATCGACTACGGCATCAAGCGCAACATTCTGCGTTTGCTCGCCGGTGAAGGCTGCAAGGTCACGGTGGTGCCCGCCACGACATCGGCGGAAGACATCCTGGCGATGAAGCCGGACGGCGTTTTCCTGAGCAACGGCCCGGGCGATCCGGCCGCCACCGGCAAATACGCCGTACCTGTCATCCAGCAGGTGATCGCGTCGGGCACGCCGACCTTCGGCATCTGCCTCGGCCACCAGATGCTGGGGCTCGCCGTCGGCGCCAGGACCATGAAGATGCACCAGGGCCATCACGGCGCCAATCATCCGGTGAAAGACAATACCACCGGCAAGGTCGAGATCACGTCCATGAATCACGGCTTTGCCGTGGACCAGGACACGCTGCCGGAGGGCGCGACGCAGACGCATATCTCGCTGTTCGACGGCTCCAACTGCGGCATCGAGCTCAAGGGCAAGCCGGTATTCTCGGTGCAGTACCACCCCGAGGCCTCGCCGGGCCCGCGCGACTCGCACTATCTGTTCAGGCGGTTCACCGATCTGATGCGGGCGAACAAGCGGGCGTAACGATCGCCGCGGGTGTGCCCCGGATGCTGCGCAGCGCGCCGCATCTTTGCGGCGTGATGCGCTGCTGGTCCGGGGTCCATCGCGACCATAGGTCCCGGCTCTGCGGAGCAGCGTTACACGCTGCACCGCGTCCGGGACACGAGAGTTGCAAGCATCGGCGCGTTTTAGTATGACGCTTATCATCATAACCCGGACCCCATCCTCATGCACGACAAGCCCACCGCCCCGACGGTCGAATACGGCGTGACGCCGACGCATGTGATGGCGTCGATGTCGGGCCTGGATTTCGTGCGTGCCATCTTCGAGAACAAATTGCCGGCGCCGCCGATCATGCAGAACGTCGAGCCGTTCGACTCCACCGCCGAAACCGGCCACGTGGTGTTCCATAGCGTACCTGGATTTCGGCACTACAATCCGATCGGCTCGGTACATGGGGGCTATGCCGCGATCCTGCTGGATTCCGCGATGGGACTCGCGGTTCACACCGCACTTCCGGCCGGTAGCGGCTACACCACATTGGAGTTCAAGATTTCCTTCATCAAGGGCATGACCCAGGATACCGGCCCTGTCCGCACCGAGGGCAAGACGCTCAGCGTCGGCCGCCGCGCCGCCACCGCAGAAGCGCGCATCACCGATGCAAAGGGCCGGCTGCTCGCGCATGCGACGACGACGTGCCTGGTTTTCGAGATTCCGAAGGGAACGTGACGCGCTGACTTTGGTTTGAAGTTGTAGATTCGTAGGGTGGGCAAAGCGAAGCGTGCCCACCATCTTGCGCATAGCAAGACAATGGTGGGCACGTCGCTAACGCTCCTTTGCCCACCCTACGAAACCGGAGAACCACCATGTCCGTCGTCAGCGCCGATATTGATCCGCTCACCTTCATCTTCGCCGACGACGGCCTCGTGCCCAACAATCCCCTGCCGTTCCTGGTCTACAAGGGTGCGGTCGACGTCGCGAGCGATCATCCGGAAAAGACCATCGAGGGCCTGTTCGGCGCCAATGGCTGGGGCGCGATGTGGCGTAACGGCGTCTACGACTATGCGCACTATCATGCGACCGTGCACGAGGCGCTTGGCGTTGCCCGTGGGCATGCCCGCGTGCAGTTTGGCGGCGACGCCGGCCAGGCACTGGAAATTTCCGCCGGCGACGTCGCGATCCTCCCCGCGGGGACCGGCCACCAATTGATCTCCGCCAGCTCCGACTTCTGCGTGGTCGGCGCCTATCCACCCGGACCACCGATGCAGATCACGCGGCCGACGCCGGAAAACCACGCGAAGGCGTTGAAGACGATTCCGGAAGTGAAATTGCCGAACACCGATCCGGTGCGCGGAGCGCAAGGTCCTTTGCTGCAGTTATGGAAACGAGACTGACCCTTCGTTCAGTATTTTTTTGAATCCATGTACGCTGCTGGGCTTGACGCTTTCTACCTCGGGTAGATAGTCGCGCGATCGTTGTTTAATTGCATCCATACTTGTTCGTCTCGACATTATGTAATTTTGATGGAGAGTTTCCATGTTCACGAACCAATGTCGCTGCATCAACTGCATTACCCCGCCTCACATGCTGAAGAAGTTGCTGGAAAATCCCGACAGCAGGATTCGCGACGCAGCGTTGCGAACGCTGCTCTCAACCTCACGCTTGCGCGGTGAACGAGCTGTAAGGGGCCTCGTTGCATCCGCCGCGCCCGCCTCAGCGCATGGCAGACGGACGATCTTCGACTGCGCCACCGGCACGTTTCTCCCGGCGGCGACGGTCGCTCGCACCGAGGATGGTCCCGCCTCGGCGGACAACTCGGTGAACCGCGCATTCGATGGCCTCGGAAGTACCCGCGATTTCTATAGAGACGTGTTCGATCGGGACTCGCTGGACGGACACGGCATGCGCCTGAACGCCTACGTCCACCGTGGCATGGGTTACAACAATGCCTTCTGGGACGGCAGCCAGATGGTTTTCGGCGACGGCGACGACATGCTGTTCACCGATTTTACCAAATCTCTCGATGTCATCGCCCACGAGTTGACGCACGGCGTCACCGAGTTCGCATGCGGACTGGAATATCACAATCAGTCGGGCGCGCTGAATGAGTCGATGTCCGACGTCTTCGGCTCGCTGGTCAAGCAATGGGCCGGCAAGGAGACCGCCGACCAGGCCGACTGGCTGATCGGCGCGGAGGTTTTCACGCCCGAAATCGGCGCGGACGCCCTGCGATCGTTGAAAGCGCCGGGCAAAGCCTACAACAATCCGACGCTCGGACGTGATCCACAGCCCGATCACATGAGCAAGTATGTGATGCTGCCCGACACCGATGAAGGCGACAATGGCGGCGTCCACATCAATTCCGGGATTCCGAACAAGGCGTTCCATCTCACCGCGATCGGCATCGGCGGATACGCCTGGGAAGCGCCGGGACACATCTGGTACGCTACGCTTCAGGCCTCAACGCCATCGACGAATTTCCAGCAATTCGCCGATACGACGTATCTCAAGGCAGGCCAGCTCTATGGGTCGCAGAGCACGGAGCAGCAGGCGGTGTTGGCCGCTTGGAAGGAAGTAGGCATCCGTATCAGTGGCGTCCAGGCATTGGCCGCGGCGGCCAGCCGGACGCGCTTGCAACCGGCCGCAGCAGCTGCCAATGGCGGGCACCACGATGATGCGGAGGTGATACGCAAGATCGAGCAGCTTTCGAGCCAATTGTCGAAGCTGTCGAAGGAGGTCGCTGGCCTGAGATCCAAGCCGCATTAGCGGCGACGGGACACGAGCATTGCCTCAATCCTGACACCGCCTGACTGAGTGGACATGAAAGTTACGCTTTCCAAACACGGGGGTCTGGCGGCGGGCATTAATCTGCAGCGCCCGCCGCAGGTCGTAGATTCCGCGGCTTTGGACGAGTCCGGGGCTTCCGAGTTCAAGAAGCTCGTGGCGTCGGCCGTTTCAGCGGCGGCGCCCGCGCGCTCGGGGCGAGCGCGGGATGAAATGAGCTACACAATTACCATCGAGGCTGACGGGCGCGAGACCGTGTTGTCGCAGTCCGACACCGCGATGTCAGCAGAGTTCGGCAAGCTGCTGGCCTGGTTGCGGCGCCATTCCGGCAAATAGCGATGCAAGGGTAACCCGCCCGAAGGCGGACACTTTCGGCACAAGCCGTCCACCATTGCAGAGATCGCCACGACATTGCGTGAGTTGAGTCCTGGACGGGCATTCAACGGCGGCTGGCGACCTGCAAACTCGAATTGACAGTCTCCTCCCGCGCAGGCTCGCCTGAGCAAACGCGCATCGCGGCAACCCGGGCGACAAAAAGCCCGATGACGAGATTTGTCCGTTCAGTCTCCAGCTCTGTCGCGGATCGGCCCGGTCGGCTCGGTCGCGCACATGGCCTTGATGCAATCGAGGGTACGGGACAATGAATTGACCACCGCCAGTATCGGTTCGATCGACGGCGGCGGCGGCCGAGCGGCTTGCCGAATACAGCGTCAGACGGCCACGAAATCAATTACCTTCTGCATCGCTGGATTTCCAGATCTGAAAGCATCAACGCACTGCCAAAGTTTCACCCGATCGTTCTGCTCGGGTTGATTGGCCGCCATCGATCATAAGCGTATCTCATGCAGGCACGCTTAAATTGGCTATCGGAATCCTGCAGCTCATCTAAAGACGTGCGCTTTTTCCGGGTCCCGTCTTTTTGCGCTTGGCCGGCGAGCGATGTGCCGCCGCGTTGAGCTGCGCCAGCGCCGTCTCGTATTGATTCTGGTTGTCCTGCGCCTGGAATTGTCGCCGCGACGGCGTGAGATAATCAAAAAGCGCGAGAAATACCGCGAGGATAATTCCGCCGCCGAGCAGCGAGACGGTCCCTGACTACCAACCCCACCGCACCAGTTTGAAATTCGATAACACGGCCCACAGCGCGACGACGTAGAGGCACAGAATAATGATCATGACTGGCCCTCATCATTCCGTTGTGCTAAAGTTCCACCTGCGAGGAGGTTTAAGGATTATCCATTGTGCCTCATAGGAAATTTTTCTAACACCCTTTTTCGGTTCTGCATGCGCCGTGAGGCGTTTTATGCAGCTACGTTGCATATTCTCTAGCAGATGATGCGCGCCCCTGCGCGCTCAGGCTCTTGCAAATGCGCTCACTCGCGCGCCCAAGCGCGAGTGCTTTAAGTCGTTCCATCGTTTTTGTGCAAGGAATGATGTCATGCGTATCACCCCCCCGAACCGGATTTTCGGAATGCTCGCCGTGACCGCAACGCTGTGCAGTGCTGAAACGGCGTGCGCCCAGAACGCAGCAACCTCGTCTCCACCCTGTTACTGAAACGAATGAAGACACGGGGAGCGCACGCCTCCGTGTTCGATCGACCGGTTCACTTTCGATACGCGATCGAAGGTTCTCAGAAGGGTATTCGTCACGACTCACATTTGGTCCGCGGCTTCAGGCAAGAGGAAAAACCCCATGACCGATGAACAAAACAGGTGTCGCTCGAAACAAGGATGGCTGTTGGCCACCGGTCTTGCGACCGTGCTCATCATGTTGCCGAGCCTTCTCGCGGCCCAGCAAATCACGGGTACGCCGGGTACGCCCGGCGCTACGATGACAATTGATGGCAAGCAGATTCCGCCCGAGCCTCCGAAGTTTGGCGGCGTGATCAAGGAAGATGCGAAAAACTCGAAACCATACTGGCGACCGTCGGTCGTGCCGCCCAAAGGCGCGCCAAACGTGCTGCTGATCATGACCGACGATCAGGGTTATGGCGTGTCTGGCACTTTCGGCGGCGTCATCCCGACCCCGAACATGGATCGCATCGGCAAGGCCGGCCTGCGCTATACGCAGTTTCACTCGACGGCGCTTTGCTCGCCGACGCGAGCCGCGCTGATCACCGGCCGCAACCACCATTCGGTCGGATTTGGCGTGATCGGTGAAATGTCGACCGGCTACCCGGGGTACGATTCCGTCATTGGCCCCGAGAGCGCGACAATCGGGACAATTCTCCGGGACAACGGATTTGCCACCTCATGGTTCGGCAAGAACCACAACACCCCAACCTATCTGTACAGCGCGGCCGGACCGTTCGACCAATGGCCGGTCGGAATGGGATTTCAATATTTTTACGGATTCATGGGCGGCGAAACCGACCAGTGGACTCCTTACCTTTTCAAGAACACAACTCAGATTTTTCCGTGGGTCGGCAAGTCCGGCTACAACCTCACCACCGATATGGCCGACGAAGCCATCAACTATATGAACGGATTGAACGCGGCCGCTCCCGACAAGCCGTTCTTCGTCTATTACGTGCCTGGCGGCACCCACTCGCCGCATCAGCCGAAGAAGGAATGGATCGACAAGTTCAAAGGCAAGTTCGACATGGGCTGGGAGAAGCTGCGCGAGCAGATCTTCGCCAACCAGAAGAAGCTCGGGGTGATCCCCGCGAACACCCAACTCACGGCCTGGCCGGATAGCCTGCCGAAATGGGACTCGCTCTCATTCGTGCAAAAGAAGCTGTACGCGCGGGAGGCTGAAGTATTTGCCGGCTACGCGGCCTATACCGACAATGAAATCGGTCGCGTCATCCAGGCAGTCGAGGACATGGGCAAGCTCGACAACACGCTGATCATCTATATCAGCGGCGACAACGGCACCAGCGCGGAGGGCACGCTCGAGGGCACCCCGAACCAGATGACCGCCTACAACGGCGTTCTGAAACTCCCCGAAGCCGAACTGATGCTGCATTACGAGAACTGGGGTTCCGACAAAACCTACCCGCATATGTCGGTGGCATGGTCGTGGGCCTTCGATACCCCTTTCAAGTGGACCAAGCAGGTGGCGTCGCACTTCGGCGGCACCCGGCAAGGCATGGTGATGTCCTGGCCCGGCCACATCAAGGACGTCGGCGGCATTCGCTCCCAGTTCCACCACATCATCGATATCGTGCCGACGATCCTTGAGGCCACAGGCATCCCGGCGCCTGCGACCGTCAATGGCATTGCGCAAAAGCCCATCGAGGGCGTGAGCATGGCCTACACATTTGACCAGGCCAATGCCAACGCACCGTCAAAGCGCGACACGCAGTATTTCGAGATGTTCGCGAACCGCGGCATCTACCACGACGGCTGGTATGCATGCACGACGCCGCCGGCAGCACCCTGGCTTCTGGGAACGTCAAAGCTCCCCGAGGTCAACGAATACAAATGGGAGCTGTACAATATCGCCGAGGACTTCTCGCAGTCAAACGACCTCGCAGCCAGCAATCCCGACAAGCTGAAGGAGCTTCAGATGCTGTTCCTGAGTGAGGCGGCGAAATACCAGGTGTTGCCGCTGGACAATTCAGTCCTGCCGCGTCTGACCACGCCGCGGCCGAGTGCGACCGCCGGGCGAACTGAATTCACCTACAAGGGCGTGAATCCCGGCATCCCCACCGACAATGCGCCCAACATCATGAACAAGGACTACAAGATCACCGCCGATATAACGGTCCCGAACGGTGGCGCTGAAGGAATGATCGCAACTCTCGGCGGCCGATTCAGCGGCTATGGCCTCTATCTGCTGAAGGGCAAGCCGGTCTTTGTCTACAACATGCTGGATTTGAAACGATACCGCTGGGAAGCGGGCGTGGGCGCGCGGGACTGGCTGGGCTCCGCGCTGAAGCCGGGCAAGCACACTATCGCGTTCGATTTCAAATATGACGGGCCCGGCTTCGGCAAAGGCGGCACCGGCGTGCTGTCGGTCGACGGCAAGGAGATTTCCCGCCAGTCGATCCCGCACTCGATTGCGTTCCTGATGGCGATCGACGAGTCCTTCGACGTCGGCGTCGATACCCGCACGGGAGTGGATGACAGCTACAAGCTGCCGTTCCAGTTCACCGGGAAGATCGACAAGCTGACTTTCAAGCTTGGACCGACGCAGCTTTCGAGCGACGAGCAGCGGGTCATCCAGCACGCCCGCGCCAAAGCGGGCGACTAGTCCAATATTCGTTGGTCTGCGGGCATCAAGGGATGCCCGCAGCTGGAAGCCAGAGGATTCCGACGCCGGGCAAGGAGAATTGAACGAAGCCGCAAACATAATTCAGAAGAGGAGGTTCGACATGTTTCGAGGAATCCTGCCACTGACATTGTCTCTCTGCCTTGGTGCGCACAGCACCCGCCGCGCTGGCCCAATCGGCAGCACCGATCACCGAACAGGAGGCGCACGCTATTGCAGTGGACGCCTACGTCTATTTTTATTCTCTGCTATCGATGGACATCACGAGGAAGCAACTCACAAACGTTGCATGCCGGAAACGAGAGCCTCAAGGGGCCAATGAATACGTTCGCCAATGCGCGCGAATACCCGCCCGCCGATTTCAAAGGTGTCGTGCGGCCGAATTTCGATACGCTCTATTCCTCTTCCTGGCTGGACATGACCAGGGAGCCTGTCGTCATCAGCGTTCCCGATACCGATGGGCGCTACTATCTGCTGCCGATGCTCGACATGTGGACAGACGTGTTTGCTTCGCCGGGCTGGCGAACCACGGGCACCAAGGCCGGCACCTTCCTGCTGACGCCGCCCGGCTGGCGGCCGGACCTGCGCGACAGGTTTGCCGAGGAGTTCAAGCTTCCAAAGGACACGCAGCGGATCGAAGCGCCAACACCCTATGCCTGGGTGATCGGCCGCACCAAAACAGACGGCCCGGCGGACTACAATGCGGTTAACCATATCCAGGCGGGTTACAAAGTCACGCCGCTTTCCGAATTTGGAAAACGCCCGGGCCGGTCGAATTCAAGCCCGACCCAAGCGTGGACATGAAGACGCCGCCCAAGGCCCAGGTCGATACGATGTCGGCGGGCGTCTATTTCGCCAACGCCGCCGAGTTGCTCAAGCTTCATCCGCCGCATGTCACCGACGAGCCGATCATCGCGCAGATGAAGAAAATCGGCATCGAGCCTGGCAAGAGCTTCGACATCGGCAAGCTTGATCCGGTCATACAAAGGGCTTTGGAGACCGCGCCGCAGGACGGGCAGAAGCTGATGGCCTGGAAGGTGCCGACGCTGGCGCGGGTTGCCAATGGCTGGGGGATGAACACCGACACGATGGGCGTCTATGGCAACTATTACCTGAAGCGGGCCATTATCGCGCAGCAAGGTCTTGGCGCCAACCTAGTTGAGGATGCCATTTATCCGCTCAATCTCGCCGACGAGTCCGGCAAGCCGCTCGATGGCGCCAACAAATACAGCATCACCTTCGAGAAGGGCGCCACGCCACCGGTCAACGCGTTCTGGTCGATCACCCTCTACGATCAGGACGGCTTCCAGGTCGGCAACACGCTGAACCGTTTTGCGGTCTCCAGCTGGATGCCGTTCAAATACAACGCGGACGGTTCGCTCGACCTCTATTTCCAGGATTCAAGCCCCGGCAAGGAATTCGAAGCCAACTGGCTTCCTGCGCCGAAGGGGCCCTTCAATCTGACCATGCGCCTGTACGCGCCGAAGTCGGAAGCGCTGACCGGCAGATGGAATCCGCCGCCGGTCGTGAAGTCGCAAGCAACGGTGGGCATTTCGGCCCAATAAAAATTGACGGCACGCCGGCGCTTCGGCGCCGGTGACCGGCCACGTGACCCACACATCCTTAAATCGATGGGAGCGACGGATATGAAACGGTCCGCAAGTCGGTGCAGTGAGCCGACGCCAACGCGCCGGGGATGACGAAGCAGCCGCCCGCGATCGTGGCGGCAAACTCGCGCTCACGCCGTATCAGCTACTGATGGAAAATCACGCCGGGCATTCACCTGACCCACTGACCCATCTGCAGGCATGACAGCAAGCTGACGTAACTTGGCGTGCCACCGATGCTCTCTTGCGAGATGCAGCTTGCCCGGCTTGGCGCGGGGAATTTCGACCATTGGCCTGCGAGCTGCCCCTTCGCTTTCTGTTCATCGCTCACGCAGCTCTTCATCGACTGGTCGACGGAGAGGCCGGTGGTGGCGGCGACGTCGAGCTTGCAGCTCCGGGCAATATCGAATTTCGGCACCCCGTCGGCCACTGCGACGATCAGATGCGAATTCAACACGACCATCGAGAAGGAGATGGGCATCACAGGCCTCCCGCTAACTTCGTGCGTTAGCATCGTAGCGGAACCCGCGACGGAAGCCACCCCAAATTGGGCAGTGCACGTCGATCAGGTCGACCGGGAAGACGGCGAGAACGCCCGGTCGGGCGGCGCCTCGCGCCGCCCGATGGCAAACCTGCTATCCCGCAAGGGAGACGATAAAAGAATTACGCCGCGTTGGCGCCTTCCTGACGGCTTGCCTCGAACAGGAACCAGGTGCGGCGCTCGGTCTCGTCAATGAAGACTTCGAGCAGGCTTGCGCTGCCGGAATCCTCATGATCGTCGCAAAGCTTGTGCGCCTTGCGCATCGCCGCCGCCATGTGCTTGTTGTCTTCCATCAGCTCGCGCAGCATTTCGCGTGGCGGCACGTAGTCCTCGTTGTTGTCCTCGATGGTCTGCAGCTTGGCGATCTGTCCGATCGAGCGCAGCGTGGAGCCGCCAAGTTTGCGCACCCGTTCGGCGAGCTGGTCGGTGGTGGCGAAAATCGCCTCCGACTGCTGATCCAGCATCAGATGATAATCGTTGAAGTGCCGGCCGCTGACATGCCAGTGGAAATTCTTGGTCTTCAGATAGAGCGCGAACGCATCCGCCAGCAACGTATTGAGCGACGCGGAGATCTTGTCTACCGCCGCCTGCGGCAGGTCGGTCGGCGTATCGAGTTCGGGGGAAACCTTGGCGGACTTGTTGCTGGTTTTGCTCACGTTGCACCTTTTTGTTAGGAACCGGACTCCGGGCGGCGGGTGGACTTTGGCCGTCGGACGACCTAACGCATCACTTTCCCGCTGGTTCCAGCCCCGGAACCCGCTGTTTTGCCGGACGCGCGCGCATGGATGAATGGATCGACTATTACGATTCAACGCATACGATTTATGCGAGCAAGCTGCATCGCGACCTGCATTTCCAGGTCATCGCCCACGACATCATCGGCTACATCGCTTCGCCCGACTCCGTCGTGCTGGACTATGCCTGCGGCGAGGCGCTGTCCGCCGCCAAGGTCGCCGACGCCTGTGCCCAGCTCTATCTGGCCGAGCCCGCCCCCGGTGTCCGCGGCCGGCTGATCGCGCGCTTTGCGCCGAACACCAGGATTCGCGTCCGTTCGCTCGAAGATCTCACGCGAATGCCGGAAGGCTCGGTCGATCTCGTCGTCATGAATTCGGTCGCGCAATACATGACGCCGGGCGAACTGGATTCCGCGTTTGCCGTCATTCGCCGGCTGCTGAAGCCGGGCGGGCGCTTCGTGCTTGGCGACATCCTGCGGCCCGAAGTCGGCATGGCCAAGGACGTGCTGGCGCTCCTGAAATTCGCTTCCACCCACGGCTTTCTGAAAGACGCCCTGTACGGCCTTGCGAGCACGGCGCTATCGGACTACCGGCAGCTCCGCACCCGCGTCGGGCTGCAGCGTTACGGCGACGACGAGATGATCAAGAAGCTCGCAGCTAGCGGCTTTTCGGCCTCGCGCGCCCCGTTCAACATCGGCCACAATCCGTGGCGCACGACGTTCGTGGCGCACCACGGCTACCAGCGCAGTTGAGGCTCCAAGCGCGTGTCGAACTGTTAACCCTAAAGCGCGGTAAGGGATGGTTCACCGCGCCGTGATCGGCGATGATTGCCGCGGCCCGGTGGCGGAAGCGTCGACGCGGGAGCAGTGCAATGCTCTTTATCCTGGTTCAAATCCAGGCCGGGCCTCCAGCTTCGCCCTGACGGGCTACGCCAGTTCGGCGCAGCCACGCCAAACCGTAGCGAGGCTGCCCGGCGTAGCTCGAGCGAAGGAAAGCGTAGACGGACCAGGGCCGCGCGACAGCTCTCTTCCAAGCCCTTGCCGAACCCCAATTTCCCCGTTGATGGCCCGTTTTTGGGGGTTTCGCGGGTGCGGAATTTGGTCTAAAGACCACCCGCGCGCGAGGGGTGACCCGCGCTCTTGGCTTAGGGGACGCGCGGCTGCGCGCCCTTTTTTTGTGCCCAAAATCCAGTCTGAGAGCTGATGCCCAAAAGAACAGATATCTCCACCATCCTGATCATCGGCGCTGGTCCCATCGTGATCGGCCAGGCCTGCGAATTCGACTATTCCGGCACCCAGGCGGTGAAGACGCTGAAGGAAGAGGGCTACCGCATCGTCCTCGTCAATTCCAATCCGGCCACCATCATGACCGACCCGGAACTGGCTGATGCCACCTATATCGAGCCGATCACGCCCGAAATCGTCGCCAAGATCATCGAGAAGGAACGCCACGTCATCCCGGGCGGCTTTGCGCTGCTGCCGACCATGGGCGGCCAGACCGCGCTGAACTGTGCGCTGTCGCTGCGCCGGCAGGGCACGCTCGATAAATTCGACGTCGAGATGATCGGCGCCACGGCGGACGCCATCGACAAGGCCGAGGATCGCCAGCTTTTCCGCAACGCGATGGAGAAGATCGGCCTGCAGACGCCGAAATCGCGGCTCGCCAACGCCTCGGCGCTGAAGAAGTCCTACCGCGACAAACACCAGGCCGAACGCGAGAAGCTGTCCGGCGCGGCGCTGGAAGAGTGCGAGCGGCAATGGACGCTCGGCGAAAGCGAGCGCCGCAAGCGCTACCAGGAGCACGCGCTCGGCCAGGCGCTGATGGCGCTGTCCGAGATCGGGCTGCCCGCGATCATCCGCCCGTCCTTCACCATGGGCGGCACCGGCGGCGGCATCGCCTACAACAAGGAAGAGTTTCTCGACATCATCGAACGCGGCCTCGACGCCTCCCCGACCAACGAAGTCCTGATCGAGGAATTGGTGCTCGGCTGGAAAGAGTTCGAGATGGAGGTGGTACGCGACAAGAAGGACAATTGCATCATCATCTGCTCGATCGAGAACCTCGATCCGATGGGCGTGCATACCGGCGATTCCATCACCATCGCGCCGGCGCTGACGCTGACCGACAAGGAATACCAGATCATGCGCGACGCCTCGCTGGCGGTGCTGCGCGAAATCGGCGTCGAGACCGGCGGCTCCAATGTGCAGTTCGGCGTCAATCCCGCCGACGGGCGCATGGTCGTGATCGAGATGAACCCGCGGGTGTCGCGCTCCTCGGCGCTGGCCTCGAAGGCGACCGGATTCCCGATCGCCAAGGTCGCGGCCAAGCTCGCGGTCGGCTACACGCTCGATGAAATCGCCAACGACATTACCGGCGGCGCGACGCCGGCGTCGTTCGAGCCGACCATCGACTACGTCGTCACCAAGATTCCACGCTTTGCGTTCGAAAAATTTCCCGGCGCCTCCAACACCCTGACGACGTCGATGAAGTCGGTCGGCGAAGTGATGGCGATCGGCCGCACCTTCCAGGAGAGCCTGCAAAAGGCGCTGCGCGGGCTGGAGACCGGGCTGACCGGGCTCGACGAAATCGAGATCGAGGGACTCGGCCGCGGCGACGACAAGAACGCGATCCGCGCCGCACTCGGCACGCCGACGCCGGACCGTCTCCTGCAGGTGGCGCAGGCGATGCGGCTCGGCTGGTCCGATGACGAGATCTTCAATTCGTGCAAGATCGATCCATGGTTTCTTGGCGAGATGCGCGGCATCATCGACATGGAATTGAAGATCAAGGCCAACGGCCTGCCGGCCAACGCGTTTGGCATGCGCACGCTGAAGGCGATGGGATTTTCGGACGCGCGCCTTGCCGTGCTGTCCGAGAGCCTGGAGGCCGAGGTGACGGAGAAGCGTCACGCGCTCGGCGTTCGCCCCGCTTTCAAGCGCATCGACACCTGCGCCGCGGAATTCGCCTCCCCCACCGCCTACATGTATTCGACCTATGAGGCGCCGTTCGCGGGCAAGCTCGCCGATGAGAGCGCGCCGTCGGACAGGAAGAAGGTCGTCATCCTCGGCGGCGGCCCGAACCGGATCGGCCAGGGCATCGAATTCGACTATTGCTGCTGCCATGCCTGCTTCGCGCTCGCCGACGCCGGCTATGAGACCATCATGGTCAACTGCAATCCCGGAGACGGTGTCGACCGACTACGACACCGCCGACCGCCTTTATTTCGAGCCGCTCACGGCCGAGGACGTGCTGGAAATCATCGCCACCGAACGGCAGAACGGCACGCTGCACGGCGTGATCGTGCAGTTCGGCGGCCAGACCCCGCTCAAGCTGGCGCGCGCGCTGGAGGCGGCCGACGTGCCGATCCTCGGCACCTCGCCCGACGCCATCGACCTCGCCGAGGACCGCGACCGCTTCAAGCGCGTTCTCGACAAGCTCAGGTTAAAGCAGCCCAAGAACGGCATCGCCTACTCGGTCGAGCAGGCGCGGCTGGTGACATCAGATCTCGGCCTGCCGCTGGTGGTGCGCCCGTCCTACGTGCTGGGCGGCCGCGCGATGCAGATCATCCGCGAGGAAACCCAGCTCGACGATTACCTGCTCGGCACCCTGCCCGAGCTGGTGCCGGCCGACGTCAAGGCGCGCTACCCCAACGACAAGACCGGCCAGATCAACACGGTGCTCGGCAAGAACCCGCTGCTGTTCGACCGCTATCTGTCCGATGCCACCGAGATCGACGTCGACTGCCTGTGCGACGGCAAGGACACCTTCATCGTCGGCATCATGGAGCATATCGAGGAAGCCGGCATTCACTCCGGCGATTCCGCCTGCTCGCTGCCGCCGCATTCGCTGGATGCCAAGATGATCGAGGAGCTCGAGCGGCAAACCCGCGAGCTCGCGCTCGGCCTCGACGTCGTCGGCCTGATGAACGTGCAATATGCCATCAAGGACGGCGACATCTACGTGCTCGAGGTCAATCCGCGGGCGTCGCGCACCGTGCCGTTCGTCGCCAAGGTCGTCGGCACGCCGGTGGCGAAGATCGCAGCCCGGATCATGGCCGGCGAGAAGCTTGCGGACTTCAAATTGAAGAAGCGCAAGCTCGGCCATGTCGGCGTGAAAGAGTCCGTCTTCCCGTTCGCACGCTTCCCCGGCGTCGACACCGTGCTTGGACCGGAAATGCGATCGACCGGCGAGGTCATGGGCATCGACGGCTCGTTCGCGGTGGCGTTCGCAAAAAGCCAGCTCGGCGGCGGCACCCGCGTGCCGCGCAAGGGCACCGTATTCGTCTCGGTGCGCGAGACCGACAAGAACCGCATCACGGAAGCGGTCCGGCTGTTGTACTCGCTCGGCTTCAAGGTGATGGGCACTTCGGGCACCCAGCGCTTCCTGACCGACCAGGGCATTCCGACCGAGAAGGTCAACAAGGTGCTGGAAGGACGGCCGCACATCGTGGACGCCATCACCAATGGCGACATTCAGCTCGTTTTCAACACGACCGAGGGGCCGCAGGCGCTGGCCGACAGCCGTTCGCTGCGGCGGGCTGCCCTCTTGCATAAAGTGCCGTATTACACCACTCTTTCGGGTGCTGTGGCGGCCGCCCAGGGCATCCGCGCCTATCTGGGCGGGGACCTTGAGGTCCGCACGCTGCAGAGTTACTTTTCCGAAAACTGATCGTGGCCGGGCTGAAATGCCCGCTAAACGATTGGCAACAAAGCCGTATGGCCGGAACTCACCGCCCGTCTGGATGTTGAATCGGCCCTTGGACGGGCCGAAATTTAATAGGCTGGCGGGGCTCGCATGGGGCCATGAAAGCCCGAATCGAAATCTAAAAAAGTGCCGCGTGCGCGCAACGCCCCGGGCGGGCTCGCACGATGGAAGGACCGAAGAGATGATGGAAAAGGTTCCGATGACCGCGAGCGGCTATGCCAGCCTTGAGGTCGAGTTGAAGAAGCGCCAGTCGGTGGATCGTCCGCGCATCATCGAGCATATCGCCGAGGCGCGTTCGCATGGCGACCTTTCGGAAAACGCGGAATATCACGCCGCCAAGGAAGAGCAGTCGCACAATGAAGGCCGCATCGCCGAGCTCGAAGACAAGCTCGCGCGCGCCGACGTGATCGACATCTCGAAGCTCTCGGGCGACACCGTCAAGTTCGGCGCGACCGTGACGCTGATCGACGAAGACACCGAAAAGAAGACGGTGTGGCAGCTTGTCGGCGAGGTGGAAGCCGACGCCAAGAAGGGCCGTATCTCGATCACCTCGCCACTGGCGCGTGCCCTGATCGGCAAGAAGAAGGGCTCGACGGTGGAAGTCGTCGCTCCCGGCGGCGCCAAGGCCTACGAGATCACCAAGGTCGAGTGGCGCTAGTCACCCGCGAGTTACCGTTGCGACAAAGCCGCGTCTCGACGCGGCTTTTTTGTTGGCGCCTTATAATCAATCGAAAAACGCCCCTGGGATTGAGCAAAAACCCGTCCTGCTGCGCTGCAATCGCAGCAACGCCGTCAGGCGACGACACGCCACGGGAATGATTCAGTCTCACAGGTGTTGTGTCGGCATCACACGCAATCGGCCAACACCGTGTAGTGTTGTGACGCTAAAGTTCTAACTGACCAAACAAGGGGGACGACATGGACCAATTCGACAAGGTGCTCGCGAAATGGCAGCCGACGGCGCTCAGCCTGTTTCGCTTCATCACCGGACTTTTGCTGTTTCAGTACGGCGTCGCCAAGATTTTCGGTTTTCCGGCCGTACCTATGTTCGCAAAGATACCGCCGTTGATCGTGGCAGCTGGCACGATCGAGCTTGTGCTTGGCGCGCTGTTGATGATCGGCCTGTTCACCCGCTTGAGCGCATTCATTCTGTCAGGCGAAATGGCGTTCGCCTACTTCATGGGCCACATGTTCAAGAACGCCGCCGCACCGGTCTTTCACCCGATCCTCAACGGCGGTACGGCGGCGATCCTGTTCTGCTTCGCCTGTCTCTACCTTGCGACGGCAGGCGGTGGGCCATACAGCGTCGATGCGTCGCGCGGCAAAGGCTGAGGCCTCACCACGTCATTGCGAGACTTCGCAGGATGGGCAACGCGCGGCTTCGCGCCGTGCCCATCCTGCGAAAATTCCCGAAGCTCAATCGCTGTTAGACCTCATCCTGAGGAGCCGCGCAGCGGCGTCTCGAAGGATGATTGGCACTAGCGGTGCCTCATGGTTCGAGACGGCGCTATGCGCCTCCTCACCATGAGGGTTTGATAGCTTCCGAGCTTCAACCCGCGACCTTCACATCGAGCGGCACGGCGGCTTCATATTTCGAATTGTGCAGCACCAGCGACGTTCTGACGTTGCGCACGTGGGGTGCTGCGGTCAGGTGGGTGACGAAATCCTGAAACGTCGCCATGTCGGGCGCGACGCATTTCAAAATGAAATCCACGTCGCCGGACAGCATCCAGCATTCCCGCACCAGGGGCTCGGCGCGGACGAAATCCTCGAAGGCGCGCAAATCCGCATCCGCCTGGCTGGACAGATGGACGGACGCAAACACGGTTACGTCGAAGCCGAGCCGGCGCGGATCCAGCAGGCCGCGGTAACCCAGGATATAGCCTTCCTCCTCCAGCGTGCGGACCCGCCGCAGGCAGGGCGGCGGGGAAATACCGACGCGTTTGGCCAGTTCCACGTTGGTGATTTGGCCGTCGGCCTGGATCTCGGCCAGGATTCTGAGGTCGATTTCGTCAAGATTCTTCGACACGCGCGTCGGGTTCCCTAATTTTGGCTGCGCTGGGCAGCCCTTACCGGAAACTCTCTTAGCGCACGATGCGCCGCTTGCGCAATTTTATTGCGCGTGCAGCGCCACATTTCGCGATTGTTACCCCTGTTCCGGGGAAAATTCGCTGGGATGAATTGCAATTCTTGCATAGCTACCCAGATATCTTAGACTTGGATTTGACACTTTCAGCGCCGCCGCGACCTCCTCCGGGCGCTTTCTGACAGTCACAAACAAACCCCCGAATAAGAGAGGGATCCGCCGATGCCCGCGCCTATCCATGCCAAGGTCGTCATTATCGGTTCCGGCCCCGCCGGTTACACCGCGGCGATCTACGCAGCGCGCGCGATGCTGGAGCCGGTACTGATCCAGGGCATCCAGCCCGGCGGACAACTCACCATCACCACCGACGTGGAAAACTATCCGGGCTTCGCCGACGTCATCCAGGGCCCCTGGCTGATGGAGCAGATGGAGAAGCAGGCGGCGCATGTCGGCACCAGGATCGTCACCGATCTCGTCAACAAGCTCGAACTGGCGCAGCGGCCGTTTCGCCTGACCTGCGATAGCGGCGACGTCTATCTGGCGGAAACCGTGATCCTCGCCACCGGCGCGCAGGCGCGCTGGCTCGGCATTCCTTCCGAAGAAAAGTTCAAGGGCTTTGGCGTCTCGGCCTGCGCGACCTGCGACGGCTTCTTCTACCGCGGCAAGGAAGTGATCGTGGTCGGCGGCGGCAATACCGCGGTCGAGGAAGCGCTGTTCCTGACCAACTTTGCATCGAGCGTGACGATCGTGCATCGCCGCGATCATTTCCGCGCCGAGCGCATCCTGCAGGACCGCCTGTTCAAGAACCCCAAGATCAAGGTGGTCTGGGACTCGGCGATCGATGAAATCTGCGGCACCGAGAACCCCGGCAAGGTAACCCATGTGCGGCTGAAGAACGTCAAGACCGGCAAGCTGACGGACGTGCCGGCCGACGGCGTCTTCATCGCCATCGGCCACGCGCCTGCGACTGATCTTGTGGCCGGCCAGATCAAGCTGAAATCTTCCGGCTATGTCGAGGTGGCGCCGAACTCGACCGCCACGTCGATCCCCGGCCTGTTCGCCGCCGGCGACGTGGCGGATGAAACCTACCGGCAGGCGGTCACGGCCGCCGGCCTCGGCTGTATGGCGGCCCTCGAGGCCGAACGTTTCCTGGCTTTGCGCGCGAGCGATCGCGCCGCGGCTGAATAATCATGCCTAGAACGCGGGACGGAAAAACGGACATGGATTGGGACAAGCTGAAAGTCTTTCACGCGGCTGCAGAGGCGGGGAGCTTTACCCACGCCGGCGAACAGCTCGGGCTTTCGCAATCGGCGGTATCGCGGCAGGTCAGCGCGCTGGAGCAGGAACTCGCGGTGTCGCTGTTTCACCGCCACGCCCGCGGGCTGATCCTCACCGAGCAGGGCGATCTCCTGTTCCGCACCGCGCATGACGTGTTCATGCAGTTGCAGGCGGCGCGCGCGAAATTGACCGACAGCCGCGAACGGCCGAGCGGCGACCTCAAGATCACCACACCGCCGGCGCTCGGCATCAACTGGCTGATCCCGCGCCTCGACGAGTTCACCGCGCTCTATCCGGATATCCGGATCTCGCTGATCGTCACCGACGAGGATCTCGATCTGTCGATGCGCGAGGCTGATGTCGCGATCCGGACCCGCAAGCCGACCCAGCCCGACCTGATCCAGCGCAAGCTGTTCTCGATCGGCTTCCACGCCTATTGCTCGCCCGAATACATCAAGCGCTTCGGCACGCCGCGCACCCTCGACGACCTCGACTCGCATCGCATCATCATGCTCGGCGATGCGCAGGTTCCACCGCACCTGCAGAACCGGAGCTGGCTGATCGACGCCGGCCGCAACGGCTCGGGCCCGCGCGAAGCCTATTTTAAGGTGAACAACATCTTGGGGCTGGTCCGCGCCTGCCAGCAGGGGCTCGGCATCGCCGCGCTGCCGGACTATCTGGTCGAGGAAAATAACCGCCTGGTCCAGCTGTTCGGCGAGTCCGAACTCGATCCAGCTCGACACCTATTTCGTCTATCCCGAAGAGTTGAAGACGGTGGCGCGCGTGCAGGTGTTCCGCGATTTCGTGGTGAGCAAGGCGCAGCGCTGGCCCTCCTGAAACAGGTGATGATGCGTCATCCCGCTTTGCGGATTAGCTGATTTTATAGAGGGCCCGCTCACCGCATGACTGACATGCGGCTCGGACGCTTGCTGCAAGGCACTGATGAGGATCATAGTACTTGAACGCTGATCGGTCGCGTCGCGCATATGTCCCCCTCCTCCAGTGGCGCGGCAGTTCAGTAATCCCTCTTGGAAGGTGATTGTGTCGGCCTCACGTGGCCAATACCTTAAGCCGGGCTCTCTTGGGCCCGGCTTTTTTTTCGTCTGCACGCCTTCCATTGACCAGCCATGATTTCATCGACGAGCCATGTTTCATCGACAAGCCGTGTTGCTGCGCGGATTGACATCGAGGTCCGCGGCCAGCATCATCCGCAGATGATCACGAGTTCGTGCGCAGCTTTGTCGTCGAAAAAAGGTCCCCACCTGGGGACCCGAGATCGACGCGCGCGCTAGACACTGCCGCAACCCGCGATCCCGAAAGCCCCGCCGTCTGGACGGGGTTTTTTTATTGGTCCCGTCTCCGGCTCACCCCAAGGAGATGGAACAATGACTGACCAAACGACCAGCGATCTGGCAAGCCGCCTGCAGGGCCTGTGGCTGCCGCTCATCACGCCGTTTCGCGACGGCGAACTCGACGAGGCGTCGTTACGCCGGCTCGTCAGGCACTATGCGGCCGGCCCGGTCGACGGCTTCATTCTCGCGGCAACGTCGGGCGAAGGCATGTCGCTGCGCGCGGACGAACTCGAGCGGCTGGTGACGGTGACGCAGAGCGAGCTGTCCGGCTGCCGGCGCCACCTGCCGATCCTGCTGGGCCTGTCCGGCGCCTCGACCGCGAAGATGCTGGATGCGCTGGACGAGACGGCGACCTGGCCGATCGACGGCTATCTGATCGCGAGCCCCTATTACATCCGGCCGTCGCAGCGCGGCCTGGTGCAGCATTTCACCGCGCTCGCCGATCACGCCTCGTGGCCGATCGCGCTCTACAACATCCCCTACCGGACCGGCGTCAGCCTCACCAACGAGACGCTGCTTGAGCTCGCCGGGCATCCGAACATCGTCGGCATGAAGGATTGCGGCGCCGACCGCGCGCAGTCGATCGATTTCCTGAGCCGACGGCCATCCGGCTTTCGCGTGCTGACCGGCGAGGACGCGCTGTATCACGAAGCGCTCACCGACGGCGCCGACGGGGCGATCCTGCTGTCGGCGCATCTGGAGACCGAAGCGTTCGCCTCGGTGCCGGCACTCGTCAAGCAGGGCGATCGCGCCGGCGCGCTGGCATGCTGGAAGACAATTTCCGCACTGACCCGGCTGCTGTTCGCCGAGCCGAGCCCGGCGCCCGCCAAGTATTGGCTGGCGCGCAGCGGGCTGATCGACAGCGCCGAGGTTCGCCTGCCGATGGTGGAAGTGAGCGCGGAGCTGGCGGCGTTGCTGGACGAGGAAATCGAGCGGCGCACGCCACAGCAATTGCGTCGCGCGTAGGATGCGATCGGCTCCCTCTCACCTCAACGGCTGAGAGGGAGAAACCGAATTAGCTGACCAGCAGGCGATAGGTCAGCACCGGCGCGAAGCCGATCACCATCGCCCAGATGGCGAACGACGACACCAGCAGAACGTCGCGCGCGCGCTGGGCGTACTCGCTGGTCGGATATCTCTTGTCGTGCGTGGTCATTTGTCATTCCCCCCGGTGATGTTTCCTTGAGGAGAATGCCTACAGATAAAATTTTAATGTCGCGCTCGGGCCTTCGCTCGAAGTTGCGGCTTCGCACACACCCGCCGTTAACCAGGATACCCCGGTGGTTAATCGGCGGTAGCACCTGTGGTCAAATGCAAATGAAATCGGAACCGGGTTCTTAAAACTGGTCGCGTATCGAAACATCAGGAAACAACAAAAACGCGGGGGCGCGTCGTGCATTTCGAAAACAACACCATCCCTGGACAACAGGGCTTCAGCACCGGGGACATCCTCTGGGCCGTCGGCATCTGGTCGGTGATCCTGACGCTGTCGCCGGTCGTCGTGTTCTACGTGCTGATGGTGGCGTAAGCCGCACTCTCACCACGTCATTGCGAGCCAACGGGTCGCGCGAATGCGCGCCCGATGACAGGCTCCACGAAGCAATCCATCTTTCCCCGGAAAGGAAAGATGGATTGCTTCGTCGCTTCGCTCCCTTGCGCAAACGCTTCGCGTTTGTCGCAGGCAATGACGGGGGAACCGTTCGGCAATTAGAAAAAAGAAAAACGCGCGGAACGCCGCGCGTCTTTATCAATCCGGAAAAATCCATCAAGAAAGAAGCGGCGTTGTTACGCCGCCTGCTTGTGCATGGCGCCCGATGCAGACGCCGTTCCACGGATCGCCTTGATCGAACGTTCGATCGCGCCCCACAGCCTGGTGATCTCCGCCGCAGCCCGGCCTTCCGCGTAATATTCGCGGGCGCCTTCGCCTTGACTGAGCGCCATGATCAGATCGGCGCGGTTGGTAATCTGGCCGCTCCACACCGGCGCGCGGAATTTCGCCAGCGCTTCGCGCGCAATGGTGACGATGCGGCTCTCGGCGCCATCGCGTTCGGCGGGTGCGCCGTTGACCACGACCGCGTAGGGCTTGCGCGCCGCGCGGCAGGTCTGAATCGTTTCCTGCACCGCGTTGACGTCGAACACGCCGGGCCGCGCCGGAATGATCACCATCGTCGCGTTACGGATCGCGTCGTCGACGACGGCCGAGAGATTCGGCGGCGTGTCGATGAACACCCATTCGATGCCGTCGCGCTTGGCGGCGGCGACGATGCCGCTGACGGAATTCACCGCGGCCTTGATCGGCGGCTCGTTGGTGCCGCGCAATTTGTGCCAGAGAGTAAGCGAGCCCTGCGGATCGGCATCGACCAGCAAAATCGGTTTCGTTGCCTTGTGAACATGGGCAGCGAGATGAGCAGCCAGGGTACTTTTTCCCGACCCCCCCTTACGCGAAGCGAAAACTATGACGTTCATACCTTGGCCTCCAGTTGACCCCAGAAGCCGAAAATGAATCAGCACGCTGATTCGCGAAAGAAAAATTTTTTGGATGCCGCGATGCAGCCACGTAATTGCCAACAAGGCTGGTTTTTGAGTCACACGTGTGAGCGCCGTCACAACCGAAAATGGAATCGGTTGAATGCCTTGATCGACTTATTGCGTACTCTTCGCACGCTCGCGCTCAAGCTTGACGCGCTGCCGTTCGAGCCATTTGCGCTCGATCCATCCAAGCCCCTGCGCCATCGGCTTCTGCAGCGGCGGGATGTCCTGCGCGAACAAAAGGAGTCCGAGCGGCAGCATCCAGAGTCCGAGCACCGGCAGGAAGCTGAGAAAGCCGCCGACGACCAGCAGTATGGCAAGCGGAATCCGGGCGTAGATCGACGACGGCTTGCGCACCCAGCCGACGAACTTCGCCGGCCCGGGCGGCAGTTTTTTCTCGAACCAGGCAAAATGCCGGTCGAGTTCTTTCTGATGCTTGCTCAATGAACCCTCTCCTCTTGGCCAAAGGAGATGTTCATTGCGGACGCCTCAAACAAGGCGTCGGTCTGGTGCGAAAGGACTCGAATTGGCGAGAACACCGTCAGGTCGCGGGTTTCGCCGGCTTTTTGGCCTTGCGCGGCTTGGCGCTCACAGCCTTGCGCGGCGTTGCCGGCCGGATCACGGTCGGCTGGCCGGCCGGCCTGGCCGCAGCCTCGACAGGTTCCGGATCTGGCCTGAACTGCGCGCGGCAAGGCGGCGAGAGCTGGGATTTTTTGGCGACCATGCAGGCCGTCACGCGACCGACATCGGGAATCTCCGCACCGCAGAGCCGGAACGCATCGCCGGTGCAGGCCTGCTCCTGTTCGGGGGTGTAGCCTTGGCCGGTGGCGGGCGAGATCGAAACCACCAGCACCGTGACCAGCAGCCATCCAAACCCGAAATTCCCTGCTCGAAAAATCGTCATCCAATCCCCCAGCCCCAAGTTGGGCGGAATTGTGGGTGAACGGATCAGGATTTGCAAGCACGGGTGGCCAACATGCCACCGCACAAGTGTCGCGGTACGTCGAAGCCTCCGAGAAAGCAGCCCCCCTCCTCGTTTCCTCCGTCAAGTATTACGATACCTTTATGGAGGAGCGGAGGGCGGCCCCGGCCCCAAGCTACTCTCGATGAACTCGCTTGATTGTTGCCCGGCACGAAGTCGGCGATGGGAGAGCATGGGAGGCTGCTAATCGCGGGCCTCCTTCAACAGCGTGCAAGCATCCGCAAGGCTAGCATTCCGGGCCCAGATCGCCGGGGTAATTCGTTCATCTCGCCATGGCGGCGATGGCGCCGCCTCGCCGCCTGGATGGTTCAGTCCGAACGTTGCCACAGACCATTCCCGGAACTCACCCACCCCAATTGCCTCAGCGCCGCACCCGGACGATAATGCCGGACACCTCCAATAGTGGAACTTCATGCGATAGTGGAACTTCATGAACGTCGCAGCTCGCAACAATGTCAGGATCAATGGCTCCGGGGAAAAGGCGATGGTCTTTGCCCATGGATTTGGCTGCGATCAAAACATGTGGCGATTTGTCGAACCTGCCTTCCGAAGCACTTTCCGAACGGTTCTGTTCGATCATGTCGGCGCGGGTGGCTCTGATTTATCGAAGTACGATCCTGTAAAATACGGCAGCCTGTCCGGCTACGCGGACGACCTGGTTGAGATCGGGGAAGAGCTGAACTTGAAGGGCGCCGTGTTCGTCGGTCACTCCGTGAGTGCGATGATCGGCATCCTGGCCTCGCTCAAGGCGCCAAGCCTGTTTTCAAGCCTCGTACTCGTAGGCCCGTCTGCCCGATATATTGATGACGGTGATTACAAGGGTGGGTTCAGCGCAAACCAGATCGAGGAATTGCTCGAATTCCTGGAGGCAAATCATATGGGATGGTCGGCTCAGATGGCCCCGGCCATCATGGGCAATGCTGACCGGCCGGAGCTGGGCGAAGAATTGACCAACAGCTTCTGTCGAACCGATCCCGATATTGCAAAGCACTTTGCTCGCGTCACCTTCACATCCGACAATCGCAATGACCTCGCAAAAGTGACGACGCCAACGCTCGTTCTACAATGCTCTGAGGACATCATTGCTTCAACGGAAGTCGGCGAGTACGTCCAGCGTCGCATCCCTGGAAGCAAGCTCGTCATTTTGAATGCGACGGGCCACTGCCCAAACCTCAGTGCGCCGGATGAAGTCATCTCGGCGATGCGTGCCTTTGTCTGAGCTCACACCATCGATACCGGCTTCATCCATCATAGAGGATCTTGCGGACCTTTATGAAAACGCTCCTTGCGGCTATCTCTCGCTTGAACCCGGCGGACGCATCTTCAAGGTAAACAAGACGCTGTGCGATTGGACAGGCTACGGCCCTGAGGAGTTACTGGGGAAGCGACTCCATCACCTTCTGAACATCGCAGGCCGCATGTTCTACGAAACCCACATTGCACCGCTTCTGCGGATGCAGGGTTTCTTTCATGAAGTCGCACTCGATCTCGTCACCGCAAAAGGCGACCTCCTGCCGATGATCGTGAACGCTGCAGAGCGCCGCGATAGCGACGGAAAGGCGATCTCCACGCGGATCACTTTTCTCAGGGCGACCGAACGTCGCCGATATGAGCGCGAACTCCTCGACGCTCGCGATCAAAGTCGAAGCCAGGAAGCCGCCGCTCGGGCGAACCTGACAAGTGAGCGTGAGACCTCGGAACTGCGGGAGCAGTTCATCGCCGTGCTCGGCCACGACCTTAGAAATCCGCTCGCTTCCATCAGCGCAGGCGCTCGCATACTGCTTCGCAAGCCCAAGGACGAAACCGAGACCAAAGTATTGCAGATGATGGAGACGACCGTCCTGCGTATGGCCGGCCTGATCGATAACGTGCTGGATTTCGCGCGAGGCAGGCTTGGCGGCGGCATTACGCTGAGCAGGAATGCGAACACATTGATAGAGCCTGTTCTGAAGCAAGTCGTCAGTGAATTGCAAACAGCGATGCCGGATCGGCGCATCGAGACCGATTTTCGGATAACACAGCCGATCAACTGCGATCGCAGTCGTCTCGGCCAACTGGTTTCAAATCTGCTTGGAAATGCGCTAACGCACGGCGCGCCTGACAAGACGGTATTCGTTCGGGCTCTCACCGACAACGGCATGTTCGAGCTTTCGGTCTCCAACACGGGCGAGCCGATTTCGGCGGAAGCGATGGAGCATCTGTTTCAGCCCTTCTTTCGTGGACGCGTAAGGGCAAGCCTTCAAGGCCTGGGTCTCGGCCTGCATATCGCGTCCGAGATTGCCAAGGCGCACGAGGGCACATTGACCGTGAAATCGGACAGTGAGGAAACCCGGTTTACTTTTCTCATGCCGCTGCGGCCCTGATCGCAGAAGCTGCATGTGCGGCAGAGTCCGCGACATTGCTCGCCTGGCGGGCGATGGCGCGCCTCGGTCAGGCGACTAAGTGACTGATAGTTTTCTGTTTTATGATGGTACAGTTGGGTGGGCTCGAACCACCGACCTCCTGTTCCACAGACAGGCGCTCTAACCAACTGAGCTACAACTGCATACCTCGCGAGGGCCCCAAAAAGGGGGTCCGCGAATTGGCCGGAAACTAGGTGCAACGCCTCGCTTTGGCAAGGCCGGGAAGCACCTGATTATAGTCGCCACGGGGGCATTTTGCGTTCATTTGCCGGGGCTCTGCGGACGGCGACAAGATCATCCCTTGTCAGCAAAACCCTGGCAGCAAAAAGCCCGGGCTGATCGCCCGGGCTTTCGCCAAGCAAATACTGAAGCGATCGATCAGGCGGCCGGCTTGTAGAGCTTCGAGGCGGAAGCCTTGATCGGCTCGACGGTCTCGGACGCGACCTTCTGGCCGAGCTCGGCGAGCTCCTTGGCCTGCGCGGTGAAGGTCTCGTACTGCTTCCTGGTCTGCGCGGTCCACAGCTCGATCGCTGCGGCCGGCGTCTTCACGCCGAACAGCTCCTGCGCGAAATCGAGCGAGGACGAGGTGTTGGCCTTGAAGAACTCGATCAGCTTGGCGTTGTATTCGCTGGCGCCCTTGCTGGCCGAGGTGAACACGGCCTCGATGGTCCCGTTATGGGTTTCAGCCGCATCCTTGAACTTGGCATAGCTGTCGCGAGCCTGGGAGACGCCCTTTTCGGCAAACGCGCGCATCTGTTCGGGGACTTCGAAGGGGATGATGGAGGCGGAGAAGGGATCGGTGGAGCTGGTCACGGCTTACATCCTTCACAATGGGGTTAAACGGTCTTCCCCTTCACGGACGCCGGGCGGGGCAATTGGCCGGACGCCGAAGGGATCACGTACTCACGCGCACTCACGGGAAGTGCCCTTCCACGGGCTCGCCCTATAAGTACTCACATCATGTCAAATTTGTGCGACGCACCGCAATTTCTGGTGCGTCGCCGCAAATTTAACAATTTAACCCGGATGCGGGTTCCAGCAGGCCACCCGTATTGGTTTCTCGCCAATGGCGGCCGGTCAGGCTTTCGGCTTCGCCGCGTCCATGGCGGCCTTGCCGACGGTCTGGCTTATCTCGCCGGCCTGCTCCGCCAGCGCCCGCATTTGCACCTGCACATACTCGGCATGCAGCCGCATCACCTCGGGCAGGTCCTTGGCCTTCAGCAGCGCCTGCGCGTGATCAAGTGAGGCCTGAACGTTCTTCTCGGCATAGGAGATGGCCTTGCTGCTGACGTCCCTGGCGCCCGCGCGCACGGTAGCGTTGCGCTCCTCGATGGTATCGGCGGTGGCCTGCGCGGTGGTGACGAACTTCTCGAACGTCTTGCGGGCCTGCTCGAAGCTCGCTTCCGCCATCGATCGCATATCCTTGGGTATCCCGAATTGGTCTCGCACGTCGTCGCTCATGGTGCGTTCCTTTGCATTGGCGGGGATTGCTTCCGGATACCGCTTGGGGCCGCTCCGGGACGGATGCGGCACCGGGGAGGTTCCCCATAGTGAACGCCTGACGGCCGTTTGCAACCACCCAACGCATCGGCCGGCCAAAGGGGGCAGTCCAAAGGGGGCGGCTGGGTAAGGTTATCCGCGCCTAAGATTACCGGCGCCCCGCCGGGCCGTGGACCTGCCGCTGCCGGCTTGCGATAGTAATGTTCCTTTAACGCTGTCGGCATTGTGGCTGCCGATTTGGATGCCGGACGGTCCTGTAGTTGCAATGACGGATGCGGAATTTCAGTGGCGGGCGCACAGCGATCCCCGATTGGCAGCCTATGCCGCGAGCCGCCTGCCCGCATGGCTGTGGACATCAGACGGCAAGCAGATCCTGTGGGCCAATCCGGCCGGGGTCCGCGTGTTCGGCGCGGCCAGCGCTGCAGCCCTCACTGAAAAAACCTTCGGACCGGCCGACCGGCACCGGCGGCAGATCGCGCGGCTCGCAGGCCGGCTGCTCGCGAACGGCGCCATCCGGCTGGAGCGCCTGCAGGGATTTGGCGCGGCGCCCGGCGGGCTCGCGACCTGCGGCTGCTCGCGGTTCGACTTTCCCAATGGCAGCCAGGCCGTTCTGATCGCCGCCGGCAATATCGCGCTGATCGCGCCGCGACTGGCGCAGCCGGAGCCCGATGACGAGCTGCAGTCGGTCAGCGCATCGTCGGAGCCGGTCTTTTCAGAACCAGTCCCACCAGAGCCGGTCTTATCAGGGCCGCAGCCGAGCGCACCCGCCATGCCCGTCCTGGAGCAACCGGCCGCGCCGCAACCCGCTCCCGATGACCAGCAGCCGGCACAATCGAGCGAAGCGTCCACCGGGTTTGCGCTGTTCGATGCGTTTGCCGAGCCTGCTGCCGAGGAGCCGCCAGCGACTGAGACCATTGCGCGCGTGCCGCCTCCGCCCGCACCGCCCCCTGCCCTCGAAGCGTTTGCCGACCGGGCACGCCGCCTGCCGCTGCGCTTCACCTGGCAGATGGATCGGGAGAGCCGCTTCACGCCCGGCACCGACGAATTCGCAGGGTTGATGGGCCCGCGCACGACGGCCGCTTTCGGCCGGCCATGGCGCGAGATCGCCGAGACCTTCGGCCTCGATCCCACCGGCCGGATGATGAAGGCATTTGCGACGGGCGCCACATGGAGCGGCATCACGCTGAACTGGCCGGTCGACGGCGGCGGCACCTTGCCCGTCGAACTGTCCGGCCTGCCGATCTTCGATGGCGCGCGCAATTTCATCGGCTATCGCGGCTTTGGCGTCTGCCGCGATTTCGATTGTTTGGCGCGGCTCGCCGCGCGGCGCCTGGCGGAATTGTGCGGTGAAGTGGTGACGCCGCAAGAAGCGTCCGCTGAAGCACCTGCCGAGCCGACCGGCGTTGCACCGCCTTCATCAGATGAATTGCCTGAACCGATTGCCGCCGAGATTTCTGCTGCCGAGACTTCCGCCGCAGAGCCTGCACATCAAAAAGATTTGGAAACGCCCGTGGAACCTCCCAAGGAAAGCCTGGCGGAAAGCGTCCAGGAGATCGTCAAGGACACGCTGACGGAAACCGCAACCGAGCCACCGGCGGAGGCTGCCGCAAACGTCCTGCCGTTCCGCGCCCCGGGCGACGCGAAGGCGCTATCGCTGACGCCGGTTGAAAACAGCGCCTTCGACGAACTCGCGCGACAATTGTCGGCGCGGCTCGACACCGAGAACGGCAACGAGGCGGCGGCGGACGCCGCCGGCGAAACCATCTTCGAACTACCGGCATCGCCTGCGCGCGAAGCCGCCAGCGAGCCGCCCGAATGGCTGGCGCCGCCCGAGCCGCCGGCGCGTGGCGAGGCCGCGCGCGACAAGGCGCTGCTCGATCTGCTGCCGGTCGGCATCCTGATCTACCGGCTCGACCGGCTGCTGTACGCCAACCCCGCCTTCCTGACGCAGATGGGTTATCCCAATCTGCACGCACTGGAAGATGCCGGCGGCCTCGACGCGCTCTATGTCGAACCCGGCGCCTCCAACGTCTCTTCGACGTCGGACACCGGCAGACCGGTGACGATTTCCGCAAGCCAGCCTGAGGACGCCGATGCGCCGTCATCGGCCGACGCCCGTCTCTACACGATTTCATGGGACGGCGATTCGGCGCTCGCCTTGATCTTCTCGGGCACGCAGCATGAGGGCGCAGCAATCGCCGCCGCCATCGCGCGAGCCGAGCCGATATTGGCGCCTGAAGTTCCCGACCCGTCGGTATCGGAGCCTGCGGCTTCCGAACCTGAGCTATCGGAGCCTGACGTCTCCGAACCGTCCGATGTCGGCCGTGTCAACGCCGAAGAACTCGCCGCCATCCTCGACACCACGGCCGAAGGCATCCTGATGTTCGACGCCGAAGGCAACATCAATGCGGCCAACCGCAGCGCCGAGGCGCTGTTCGGCCATGACGGCGCCGAACTCGCGCGGCGCAATCTCGCCGACCTGTTTGCGCCCGAAAGCCGGCACGGCGTCTTCGAATATCTCGCCGGCATCAAGGCTTCCGGCGTCGCCAGCCTGCTCGATCACGGCCGCGAGGTGCTGGGCTGCGAAAGCAAGGGCGGCATGATCCCGCTGTCGATGACCATCGGCCGCACCCGCCACGACGGCCCGAATTTCTTTGCGGTGTTCCGCGATCTCTCGCCGGTCAAGAAGAACGAGAGCGAATTGCATGAGGCGCGGCGGCTGGCCGAACGCGCCGCCAATGCCAAGGCCGACGTGCTGGCGCGGATCAGCCACGAGGTACGGACGCCGCTGAACGCCATCATCGGCTTTTCCGAGGTGATGATCGGCGAGCGTTTCGGCGCGCTCGGCAACGAACGCTACCTCGAATACATGAAGGACATCCGCGCTTCCGGCGAACGCGTGATCGCCATCGTCAACGATCTGCTGGATCTGTCCCGGATCGAAACCGGCAAACTCGATCTGGCTTTCACCACCCAGAACCTCAACGAGCTGGTCGAGACCTGCGTTGCGGTGTTGCAGCCGCAGGCCAATCGCGAGCGCATCATCATCCGCACGTCGCTCGCGCACATGTTGCCGCCTGTCATCGCGGACGCACGGGCCTTGCGCCAGATCACGCTGAACCTGATCGGCAATTCGATCCATCTCGCCAATGCCGGCGGCCAGGTCATCGTCTCGACCGCACTGTCCGATTTCGGTGAGGTGATGCTGCGGGTCCGCGACACCGGCCATGGCCTCAACGACAACGAGGTTGCCGCCGCGCTCCAGCCGTTCCGGACGTCGGCGCCGTCGGACCGGTCCGAGAGTTCGGCCGTCAGCCTGTCGCTGACGAAGGCGCTTGTCGAAGCCAACCGCGCGAAATTCCAGATCAAGACCGGCGATCGTTCGGGCACGCTGATCGAGATCGTGTTTCCGCACGCGATCGCGCGGGCCTGACGTCGCCGGCATCGCACGAAACGACGCCGCTCATTCGGCAACGTGCCCGGCGGTTTTGCTCGTGTTCCACGAAGCCAAATGCGTTTGCGGCAAAAGATGACACCGCCATCGATAGTCCTTCTGGACAGCGACGCTGTTTCCGGCTGATATGCGACGAATTGACACACAGTCCTCTCTGTGTGAGCCTGGAGGAACCCCCATGATGCCGTTTCATTCGCGCCTGTTCGGCGCGGTTTTCGCGTTGACGCTTGCAGCCAGTGCGCCTGCCCTCTCGCAGCAGCTCGAGCTCAAGATCATGGCGCCCGCAGCACCCGGCGGCGGATGGGATCAGACGGCCCGGTCGATGCAGCAGGCGCTGGTCGCCGCCAAGATCGCCCGCAGCGTCCAGGTCACCAACGTGGCAGGCGCCGGCGGCAGCGTCGGCATCGCGCAGTTCGTCAACGGCGCCAAGGGCGACGGCAACCAGTTGATGGTGAACGGCTTCGTCATGGTGGGCGCGCTCGCCATGAACAAATCGCCGGTGACGCTCGATCAGGTGACGCCGATCGCGCGCCTGACCGAGGAAATCCAGGTGATCGTCGTGCCGGCGAATTCACCGATCAAGACGGCGCAGGATCTCGCCGCCGCCGTGAAGGCCGACATCGCCAAGGTCACGTTTGCCGGCGGCTCGGCCGGCGGCGTCGACCATGTGATGGCGGCGTTGTTCGCGGGCGCGATCGGCGCCGACCCGAAGAAGGTCAACTACATTCCGTTTTCCGGAGGCGGCGAGTTGCTGGCGGCCATTCTCGGCGGCAAGGTCACCGCGGGCATTTCGGGACTGAGCGAATACGAAGGCCAGATCAAGTCCGGCAAGCTGCGCGCGCTCGGCGTAACGTCGGAGAAGCGCATCGCAGGCAGCGATATTCCGACCTTCAAGGAACAGGGCATCGACCTGTTGATAACCAACTGGCGCTCGGTGGTCGCGCCTCCCGGCATCACGCCGGAGCAACGCAAGACCCTGAGCAATGCGGTCGAGAGCATGGTCAAGTCGGACGCCTGGAAAGAGATCCTCAAGCAGAAGGGCTGGGATGACGCCTATCTTTCCGGCGATGCGTTCGCCGACTTCCTGAAGAAGGAAACCGTGCGCGTCACCGACGTCTTGAAGTCGGTCGGCCTCGTCAAATCATGACGGATCTACCGCAGGGCCCGGCAGCGCGGCGCATCGATCGTGCGGGCCTGGTCATTGCCGCGGCACTCGCAGCGCTTGCCGTGGTGCTGGTATGGGACTCACGGCAACTGTCGGCCACCACCATGTACGGCATGGGGCCCGAGGTGATGCCGGTCGTGATCGCGATCGGGCTTGGCCTGCTTGCGATCGGCAATCTGATGGACGCGCTGCGCGGCAACCTGCCGCCGCGCGAGAGCGCGGACCCCAAGGCTGTGCTTTTGATCCTCGGCGGCCTGGCGCTGCTGATCGCCATCATCGGCCTCGGCGGCGGCTTCATCCTTGCGACGTCAGCATTGTTCGTCACCACCTCGGCGGCCTTCGGACGGCGCGCCATTCTCGCCGACTGCGCCATCGCGCTTGTTATGAGCACCCTGATCTATCTCGCTTTCGACCGGCTGCTGACGTTGAGCCTCCCCGCCGGGCCTCTGGAAAGACTGCTGTAATGGAAACTTTCGCCGCGCTCGCGCATGGCATGGCTGTCGCCGTGCAGCCGATGAACCTGCTCTATGCGCTGATCGGCGTGTTTCTCGGTACTGCAGTGGGCGTGCTGCCCGGCATCGGGCCGGCGCTCACGGTCGCGTTGCTGCTGCCGGTGACCTACAAGCTCGATCCCGGCGGCTCGCTGATCATGTTCGCCGGAATCTATTACGGCGGCATGTATGGCGGATCGACCACCGCGATCCTCATCAACACGCCCGGCGAGAGCGCATCGATGGCAACCGCGCTCGAGGGCAACAAGATGGCCAAGGCCGGCCGCGGCGGGCCGGCGCTGGCGACGGCCGCGATCGGCTCGTTCGTCGCGGGCACCATCGCCACCATCGGGCTGGCCTTCCTGGCGCCGTGGCTGGTGGATTTCGCGGTGCGCTTTGGCCCTGAGGATTATTTCGCGCTGATGTGCGTCGCCTTCGTCACGGTGTCCGCAACCTTCGGCGATTCGCCGATCCGCGGATTGACCAGCCTGTTCATCGGGCTGACGCTCGGGCTGATCGGCATCGACAAGCTCACCGGACAGGCCCGGCTCACTTTCGGCATTCCCGAACTGCTCGATGGCGTCGAGGTGACGACGCTGGCGGTCGGCCTGTTCGCCGTCGGCGAAGCGCTCTATGTCGCCTCGCGCCGCCATCACGCCGAGGAGAAGATCGAGCCGGTGCGCGGCTCGCTATGGATGACGAAGGAAGACTGGAAGCGGTCGTGGAAACCGTGGCTGCGCGGGACGTTGTTCGGCTTTCCGATCGGCGCGCTGCCCGCCGGCGGTGCGGAAATTCCGACATTCCTGTCCTACTCGACCGAGAAGCGGCTGACCAAACATCCGGAGGAATTCGGCAAGGGCGCGATCGAGGGCGTCGCCGGACCGGAAGCCGCCAACAACGCCTCCGCGGCCGGAACGCTCGTGCCATTGCTGACGCTGGGCCTTCCGACCTCCGCCACCGCCGCGATGATGCTGGCGGGCTTTCAGCAATACGGCCTGAATCCGGGACCGCTGCTGTTTGCCGAGCGGCCCGATCTGGTGTGGGGCCTGATCGCGAGCCTGTTCATCGCCAACGTCATGCTGCTGGTGCTCAACCTGCCGCTGGTCGGACTGTGGGTGAAGCTGCTCGCGATCCCGCAGCCGTGGCTGTACGCCGGCATTCTCGTGTTCGCGACCATGGGCACCATCGCGGCGAAGCCCTCGGTCGTCGAGCTGTCGATGCTGGCAGGCTTTGGCGTGCTGGGCTTTTTGATGCGCCGGTTCGATTTTCCGATCGCGCCGGTCGTCGTCGGTCTCATCCTGGGTCCGATCGCCGAAAGCCAGTTGCGCCGCGCGCTCGCCATCAGCCTCGGCGATCCCCTCGTGCTGCTGCAGAGCCCGATGTCGGCCACCCTGCTCGGGATCGCGCTGGTCGCCCTGCTGGCGCCGTTCGTGCTGAAGGGACTCGACCGCTTCAGGGCGAGCGAGGATTAGGGCGAGGACTCACGGGTGCAGGGAGATGTGTGACCTTCGTCAAAGAGCATGTTGAACGGATCCAATATCTGCAACGGGATTGCTCCATGAATTTGGTGAATTCCCGTGAAGAACTACTTCTCATTGCTGGATCCGCTGCGCTTCGGGGCTGCCGTCGGCGTCGCGATTTTTCACCTGATGTTCTACTCCTGGGCCGGGTCTTCGATCGGCGCCCCTCAGAGTTTTGAGCATTACTTCGCCGCCGACGTTCAATTTCCGAACGCCGCGCCTTACACCTGGTTCGGCTGGGTGGGCGTTGAAATATTCTTTGTCATTTCCGGCTTCGTCATCGCGAACTCCGCGAGCAAGTCTTCGCCGAAGGAATTTCTTTTCGGCCGTGCACTGCGGCTTTATCCGGCGGTCTGGGTTGGATCCACCTTGAGCTTCCTCGTTCTGCTCATCTTTGCGCGTGAGAAGGCATCCGAATTCATCCTCCCCTACTTCCAGGCGATGCTGCTCATTCCCAAGGGAATCAAGGGTCAATGGCTTGACGCCGTCTATTGGACGCTGGCGGCGGAGATGGCCTTTTATGGGCTGGTGTTCTGCACGCTGCTTACGAAGAAAATCACGCTGCGGCATCTGGCCTGGGGTCTCACCATCTATAGCGCCGTGTTCAACGCCTTCTCCATGCTGGTGCTATCGGGCGCGCTACAGTCCGACATGTTCTATTGGGTTGTCCTGATGTTTCGGGTGCCGGGCGCAACATGGTTGTTGAACCATGGCTGCTTCTTCGCGCTTGGGATTTGGTTGTTCATTTCGGCGAATAGAACATTGACGGCTCTCGAATGGGTTGCCGTGGCCGTGACATGCCTCTCCGGGTGTGCCGAGATCTACTATTTTTCCCATTTCCTTTTGAACGCCATACCCGCCATCTCGGATCAATCGGCCTTTTTGCCGATCCTCGTTTGGGCTGCGGCGGTGTTGCTCATTGCCGTTGCCGCAAACAAAAACAGGCAGGCTGCCGGCACCGCTTCTCCTGAAGCGCCGGCTTATTTGAGGACGCTCGGGCTGATCACCTATCCGCTCTATCTGACCCACAACGTCACCGGCACTGCGATCATTCGTGTCCTGACCGATGCCGGCCTGGATGCCTCCCTGGCGGTATGGGCCGCTCTGGGCATGCTTGTCCTGGTCTGCTGGTTTATCTGCGCGAAGATCGAGCCCGCCATCAGACGCTGGCTTAAGGAAATCTTTTCAAACCTCCGACGGCTTCCGAAAGCAGCGCCATCATCGATCCTTCCAAGCCCTGCTCCTGCGCTGCGCCCGCTGCCCGTCCGGGTAAAGGCGAACTTCACGGGGCGGTAGCGCAGTTCGCGGGGTGGCAGTGGGCCACCTATCTCGTTCGAAGCTACCAACCGGCACAATTCTTGCTCGAATCCAGCCTGCCTGAGTGCATTCGCCTGCGGATCGCCTGTTTTCCGGGCATTTGGATTTGAAGCATTATGCGCTGCCTCGTCGTTGCCGACTTGCATTATTCATTGCCGCAGTTCGACTGGTTGCTGGCGGCAGCCCCCGAATTCGACGTCGTCATTTTTGCGGGCGACGCGCTCGACATCGGATCATTCGTCGATTTCCGCGCGCAGATCCTGGTGGTGAAAAAATACCTGTCGCTGCTGTCAGGCATGACGCGGGTCATTCTCTGCTCGGGCAATCACGACCTCGACGAACGCAGCGCGGAAGGCGAAAAGATCGCGCGCTGGGTCAATGATGTCCGCGAACTCGGCATCGCCTGCGACGGCGACGACCTCACCATCGGCGGCACGCGCTTCACGGTGTGTCCGTGGTGGGACGGGCCGCTCGTGAAGGGCCGCATCGAATCCCAGCTTCGTGACGCAGCAGCCGAGCGGGCGCAACGCTGGATCTGGGTGCATCACGCGCCGCCGGCGAATTCGCCGACGAGTTGGGGCGGCAAGCGGTTCTTCGGCGACGTCGAACTGGTGCAATGGATCGCACAGTACCAGCCGTCGATGGTGATCTCGGGCCACGTGCATCAGTCGCCGTTCATCCCCGACGGCTCGTGGTTCGACCGCCTCGGCACGACCTGGGTATTCAACACCGGCCTGCAGCACGGCCGCCCGCCGGTCTGCATCGTGCTCGACCTCGATGAGAGCACGGCGTTCTGGCTTGCGGCCGGCGAAGCGCAATGCATCGATCTTCACGCGCCCTTGCTGCGGCCGGCGTCGCCGATCCTGACCCCACCGTCCTGGCTTACATCGTTAGGTCAGATTGCCGATCCGCTTTTCTCTGCATCGGCAAAGGCTTCCTGATTTCGCTCGCGATCCAACACCTTCATTTGCTCTGGCGGACGAATCTCCCGCGCAATTAGTTGCGGGCGTTGATCATATCGGCTTGGTTGCGCAACGCTGCGATTCGGTACCCGGAAACCGCCGAACAATTAGTGCAAAACGATACGTGCCATTCGGGAAAAAGCGGCATAACATCTCGACTGCAGTAGTCCAAAATTCGGCAAGCCGCCAACTGACGCCGGTGAAGCCAATGCAAGAGATTGCGGACTGGCTGGAGAAGTTGGGGCTCGGGCAATACGCGCTGCGTTTTGCCGAGAATGGCATCGATCTAGGTGTTCTTCCCGAACTGACGGACCAGGACTTCGATCGACTCGGAGTCCTGCTCGGCCATCGCCGCAAGATGCTGCGCGCAATCGCCGAATTCAACCGACCGGAGTTGGCCGACGAGCAGGTGCATCGGCGTGATGCCGAGCGACGCCACCTCACCGTGATGTTCTGCGATCTGGTAGGCTCGACTGAGCTCTCCGCTCGCCTTGATCCAGAGGACATGTGGGAGGTGATCCGCGCCTACCGGGCCGCCTGCGCGAGGGTTATTGCCGATTACGACGGCAGCATTGCCAGGTTTGTCGGCGACGGCGTGCTCGCCTATTTTGGCTATCCCCGCGCACACGAGGATGACGCAGAGCGCGCCGTGCGAGCCGGGCTCGACATGATCGCCGCAATAAGGCCGCTCGAAACGCGCGCCGAACGGGTTGAGGTGCGGATCGCGATCGCGACCGGGCTTGTGGTGGTAGGCGACCTCATCAGCGGATTAGCGTCGGAGCAGCAGGCGATGGTCGGCGATACCCCGAACATCGCAGCCCGGCTCCAGAGCTTGCTGAGCCGGGAGCGGTTATCGTTGCTGCTTCGACGCGCGAGCTGCTTGGCGATTTATTCACTTTCCGTAGCCTCGGCCTCCGCCAGGTCAAGGGCATTTCCGAACCTATCGCGGTCTGGGCGGTCGAAGGTGGAGCGGCATCGGAAAGCCGCTTTGAGGCGGTGCGCACGGTGCGCTCGATGGGCTTTGTCGGCCGCAAGGCAGAAATCGAATTCGCGCTCTCGCGCCAGCAGCAGGCGTGGCAGGGCCAAGGCCAGGCGGTGTTGATCTCCGGCGAGTCCGGGATCGGAAAATCGCGCCTGGTCGCGATGCTCTGCGAGAATCCTGCGTTGGGGGAACACTGCCGGGTGCGGTATCAGTGCTCGCCTTACCACATCAACAGTGCGCTTCATCCCTTTACCGCTCAACTCGAGCGCGCCGCCGGCATCAGGTCGCAGGACACGACCGAACAAAAGCTCGACAAGCTTGAGGCGATGCTGGCGCTGGGAACACAGCAGGTGGCCAACGCGGCGCCGCTGATCGCAGCACTTCTTTCGATCGCAACCGGCGAGCGCTATCCGCCGCTCGGCTTGAATCCCGTGCAGCAGCGGCGGCAGACGTTCGCCGCCCTGCTCGATCAGCTTGAGGGTTTGGCCCGGAAGCAACCTGTACTGATCGTCTGCGAGGACATGCATTGGGCCGACGCCACTACGCTTGAGCTATTTGATCTCGCCGTCGACCGGATCAGGGGCTTGCCGATCCTCGCGCTCATGACCTTCCGGCCCGAGTTCGAGCCGCCCTGGGCGGGGCTCTCCAATACCAGCCTGCTGCGGCTCGATCGGCTGGACCGGCAAGACACGCGCGCTCTGGTCGAACAAGTGACCGTCGGTCGACAGCTACCACGTGAAATGATGCGGCAGATCATCGACAGGACGGATGGCATCCCGCTGTTTATCGAGGAATTGACCAAGACGATACTGGAGTCCGGGCTGCTCGTGGAAGACGATGGGCGCTTTCGCCTTGATCGTCCGCTACCGCCGCTCGCCATTCCCGCGACGCTGCAGGACTCGCTGATGGCGCGCCTTGACCGGCTGGCGCCGGTCAAGGAAGTCGCACAGATAGGCGCTGCCATTGGCCGCGAGTTCTCATACACATTGCTGCGGTGTGTGGCCGGGCGCGATGATCTGACACTGAATACCGCGCTGAGGCAGTTGGAAGAGGCCGAACTGCTAGTGCGCCGCGGGACGCCGCCGGAAGCGCGCTACAGTTTCAAGCACGCGCTGGTCCAGGAAGCGGCTTATGAGAGCCTGCTCAAGAGCCGCCGGCACTTGCTCCACAAACATATTGGCGATGTCCTGCGGGAACAGTTTCCGGCCATCGCCGAGACCGAGCCGGAAGTCGTGGCCTATCACTTCACCGAAGCGGGGCTCGATGGGGTTGCCCTCGACTGGTGGCGCAAGGCAGGCCAGCAGGCGCTAAAGCGTTCCGCCTATACCGAGGCAATCGCACATCTCGGCAAGGCGGTTGCGATCGCCGATGGGCTGCCGGATGACCCGGGCCGCACCATGAACCGGCTTCATCTTCAAATCGCCTATAGCCGCGCGCTGCGGGGCAACCTCGGGCACAGCGCCCCCCAGACGGTAGCTGCGTGGACGCGCGCCCGGCAATTCGCAGCCGATATCAATGATCCGGTTGAACTGGCGCCGATCTATTCGGGTTTGTTCAATGCCTGTCTGACGCACGGCGAGATCGCGCCGATGTGGGGGCTGGCGGATGCAACAATGAGCGCCGCCAATAGACGACCGGACTCGCCAGTCGCCGCAGTCGTCGCACATTGGACAAACGGGGCGACCTGCTGGTTCGGCGGCGACTATTTGAACGCGAGAACGCATCTTGAGCAGGCGCTCGCGAGCTACGGTGCCGAGCCAAATCTGGAGACTTTCAGGGCGTCAACGCTGGACCTGCCGTTCGTCATCATGCGATTTCTTGCTCTGGTGCTTTGGCCGATCGGCCAGATCGATCGCGCCCGCCGGCTCGCCGCGGAAGCGGTGCGTTCCTCGGGAGAAAAGCGAGCGCTCTCCCAGGCCAATGCGCTCGTTCATAAGGCGGTTTTCGATGGACTATGCGGCGGGCCGTTACAGCAAACAGAGACGATCCTTGCACTCGCTCTCGCCCGCGACCACACGATGCCGTTGTATGTAGCAGCGGGTACCTACCTGACTGGCCTGGCAAAGTGGCGTGCCGGCGACCGGGAGGCCGGGCTTGCGGAAATGCGTCGAGGCTGGACCTTGCTGCACGAAAATGACTGCTACCTTTGTGAGCCATTCTGGGGAATGCAGGTTGCCGTGGCGAATGCAGCGGCGGGGCAAACGGACACCGGGTTGGAGATCTTGCGCGAGTTGATCGCCACGACGGAACAGTCTGGTCAGCATTGGCTCGATGCCGAATTGCATCGTGTTCGGGGTGAGCTTCTGTTGCGTCGCGATCCGACCAACGTCGGCGAGGCAGAGGGCGCCTTTAAAAGAGCCCTTGAGATAGCAAGAGGCCAGCGGACGAAAGCTTTCGAATTGCGCAGCGCGCTTGGGCTTGCGCATCTTTTCATCAACAGCGGTCGAGAAACGGCTGGGTCCGACCTGCTCACGCGAGCCCTGATCGATCTTGATACCGGGCAAGACCTCCCCGAAATCGAACAAGCGAAGAAGCTGTTCGGGCAAATCCGCTAGCCAGTCGCTGTCGAGTCGGATTGCCGATCCGAGCCTGGCGAGACCTGCGACGGCGGCAGGTTGATCATGCTCTGCAGCAGTTCGCCGACCATCGAGAGATGGTTACCGTGGCCGCCATACTGATGCATGAGATCGGCGAGATAGGTGGTCGCGACGTTGAGCCGCTGCGCCAGCAATCGCGCGATCAACAGCGCCACCGCCGGCTGGTCGCGCAGGAACGCCGCGGCATCGTCGAACTCGTAGACCACTGAATCGGACGCGGCACGCACGGTCGCGGTATGCGGTTGATCGAGCAGAACCGACATCTCTCCGAACATCGCCCCCGGCTCGCTGAGGACGGCAACAACGCTGTCGCCCTTGACGACTTCCAGCCGTCCTTCGAGCAGGACGAACAGATGTCCGGTCTTGCTGCCCTCGTGCAGCACGAGCGTGCCTGCCGGCACCTCTCGCTTGGTTGCTCCGCCACAATAGTCCAGCACCGCGCGCATTTGGCATCATCTCCGCATCCGCCAAGACTAGGCACTGATCATGCCAAGGTCGAACGGCAAGCCGAGGGCTCGATGCTCAAATTATCGGCAGTTGACTGCGAGGGCGCTCAAGCCGGTGCGGCGCTGGTCACCGGCAGGAAGTCACCGATTGCATCCAGAAACAGCCGGGGCGACTGCAATTGCGGCACATGGGCACAGCCCGGGATGATTTTCAGCCAGGCTTGCGGCAGGCCTGCGGCCAGTTCGTGCGACATCGGCGGCGGTGTCGCCTCGTCATGTTCGCCCACCAGCACGAGGGCCGGCACTCTCACCTTGCCAAGCTCGGGGCGCAGATCGAGCGCCGCCAGCGCCTCGCAGGCGGCGCGAAACACCTCCGGATCGGTGCGCAGGAAAGCCTCGCGGCGATCCTGCATCAGTTCCGGATGCGCGGCCTGAAATTCCGGCGCAAACAGCCGGCGCATCGCAACGTCCGTGATCGCCGACAGCCCCTTTGCCATGGACGCCGTCGCCATGCCGCGGAAGGCTTCACGCCCCGGCTCCGAGAACGCCGCGCCGCAATCGGCCAGAACAAGCCTGGTTGCGATGCCGGGATGCCGAATGGCCATCTGCAGCGCCACGAACCCGCCATAGCCGTTGCCGAGCATAATCGCCTCCTCACCATCGGCTGCATGCTCGACCGCTTCGGCCATCCGGTCAGCCACCGCTGCCAGTCCACCTGTCACGGCGTGCGATCGGCCGAACCCCGGCAATTCCGGGACGATTACGCGAAACGACTGCGATAATTCGGGAACGATGGCGTCGAAGCTCGCGCGGTCCGACAGCAGCGAATGGAACAGAAACAACGGCGGCCCACCGCCCGACTGCGCCGCATTGACGGTTCCTGTCGCAAGTAGCCGATCCATCCCGGTCTCTCTTTCGAATGTCCTTTGAGCGCCCCTTTTGGCGCGCCGGGCCGCCGATTGCCAGATTAAAATCGGTGTCATTCTGGCCTTTCTGGCTTGACGTGATATTTCACAGATGCCTATCTATGGGATGCATCTGAAGGAATTTCTATGCTTTTGCGCGATAATGTCTACGAAAATCTCCGGTCTGATATCCTGACATGTCACTTTGCGCCGGGGGATGATATGCGCGAACAGGATCTGGCCGAGCGCTATGCCGTAAGCCGCCAACCGGTGCGCGAGGCGCTGTTGCGGCTCGAACGCGAGCATCTCGTCACGGTGACGCCGCGCCAGGGCTACCGGGTCAACCCGATCTCGCTGGCCGATGCGCGCGACCTGCTGCGATTCCGCTTTGCGCTGGAGCCCGCCTGCGTGATGGACGCGATCGAGAGCGCGAGCGACGACACCCTGAAGTCGCTGAATGAATTCCGCCGCTTCTCCGGCAACCACGAAAGCTTCATCGCCTATAACCGCGCCTTCCACTCGGCGCTCGCACATGCATCCGGCAACCGCCGCATGGCGGCTGCGCTGTGCGACCTGATCGGACAGGCCGATCGCCTGGTGCGCGTCAGCGTCGCCAATCTGAAAGGCCACGATCCGGCGAAGCTCGTCGCCGAACACGTCGCGCTGATCGAGGCGATGCAGCGGCGCGACGGGCGCACGGCCGCCCGTCTCATCAAGGCGCATATCGCGCAAACCGAAAAACGCGTGCTGCCGGCGCTCAAGCGCAACGCCGTCATCGTCGATTCGAGGGAAGCATGAACATCTCATCAAAGCCCGGCGTCATCGACGTCGAGATCCACGGTAATTTCATCGACGGCCGCGAGGTCGAAGCAGGCTCCGGCGAAATGCTCGATGTCCGCAATCCCGCAACCGGCGACGTGATCGCGCGGATTCCGAATTCGACGGCTGATGACATCGACCGCGCCATGAAAAGCGCGCGCGCGGCCTTTGAAGGCAAGGCCTGGGGCGGCATGGATACGCGCGCACGGGCGCGGCTCGTCAATCGCCTTGCCGACGCTTTCGAGGCCAATCTGGATACGCTGTACCGGCTGGAGACGCTGAACAACGGCCGCCCGGTCAACGAGACCCGCGCGCAGCTCTCCCGGTTGCCGGACTTCTTCCGCTACTACGCGGGCCTGGCGCTGGCGCGACGCGACTCCGTCATCCCCGTCGAAGGCTCATACCTGAACTACACCCTGCGTACGCCGATCGGGATCGTCGCCAACTGCACGCCGTTCAATCATCCGCTGATGATCCTGTGCAAGTCGCTGGCCGCGGTGCTGGCGACCGGCTGCGTCACCGTCGTCAAGCCGTCGGAATACACTCCGCTGACGACGCTTGAAGCTGGCGCAGATCTTCACCGAAGCGGGCCTGCCGCCCGGCGTGTTCAACATCGTCCTCGGCCTTGGCCAAAGCGCCGGCAAGATGCTGGCTGAGCACGGCGACATCAACAAGCTGGTGCTGACCGGCGGCACCGAGGCCGGCCGCATCGCCGGCGCCGCCGCCGCAAAAGTGTTCGCGCACCAGACCATGGAGCTCGGCGGCAAGACGCCGGTGATGGTGTTCGATGATTTCGACGTCGATCGCGCCGTCAACTACGCCGCGTTCGGCGCGTTCATCGGCGCCGGCCAGACCTGCGTCTGCGCATCGCGCCATATCGTGCAGGCATCGATCTATGACGAGTTCGTCGAGAAGCTGAAGGCAAAGACACAAACCATTCGCATCGGCGACCCCTTCGATCCCGGCACCCAGCTCGGACCGGTGATCTCGGCGCGGCAACGCGATCGCGTCCTGACCTATGCGCGGTTCGGCCATGAAGACGGCGCACGCCTCGTGACGGGCGGTGTCGCCGCCAAGGTGCCCGGCCATGACAACGGCTATTTCGTCGAGCCGACCGTGTTCGCCGACGTGAAATCCGACATGCGCATTTTCCAGGAAGAAGTATTCGGCCCCTTCACCTCGGTGACGCCGTTCAAGGACGAAGCGGACGCGCTCAGGCTCGCCAATGATTCTCCGTTCGGGCTGGCGGCTGCGATCCGTACCCGCGACGTCGGCCGTGCGCATCGCGTGGCGGCAGCCGTCAAGGCCGGCATCGTCTGGATCAACGACCATCACCGTCTCGACCCAGCCTCGCCCTGGGGCGGCGTCGGCGATTCAGGCATCGGGCGCGAGTGCGGCACCGAAAGTTTCGACGATCATTTCAACACCAAGAGCGTGATGGTCGCGACGCACGACCAGCCGTTCGACTGGTATCGCGACACGGCGAACCAGCGACGATTGAACTAGCAAGCAATAACCGGCGAACCGTTCAGAGAAGCGGCAGGCGGCATCAACGAACAAGCAGTAAAGGGGAGCGAGTACATGTCGACATCGGTAAACGCAGGCAGCCGTCTGGATCGGCTGCCGATCGGGCCGTTCCACCGCCGCATCATGTTCCTGATCGGCATCGGGATGTTCTTCGACGGCTTCGATATCTATCTTGCCGGCACCGTGCTCGGCGTGACCTTGAAGACCGGATTTTCCACACTGCCGCAAAACGCGATATTCATCTCGGCGACCTTCGTCGGAATGATGCTGGGCTCGTTTGCGACCGGCTTTCTCGGCGACCGCTACGGGCGGCGATTCACCTATCAGTTCAACCTGCTGCTGTTCGGCCTGGCGTCACTGGCGGCAGCCTTCGCGCCCAACATGACCATCCTGATCGCCTGTCGCTTCGTGATGGGCTTCGGGCTGGGGGCGGAGAACGTGGTCGGCTATTCGACCATGACAGAATTCGTCCCGGCAAAAACGCGCGGCAAATGTCTCGGGCTGATTACGGTTTGCGTCGTGATGGGCCTGCCGGTGTCGCTGCTGGTGGCATCGTTGGTGGTTCCCGAGTTCGGCTGGCGGGCGATGTTCGTGCTCGGTGGCGTCGGCGCGCTGATCGTCTGGTACCTGCGCAAGTCGCTCCCGGAATCGCCGCGCTGGCTGGAAGCGGTCGGCCGCACAGAAGAGGCCGAAGCGCTGATGCAGTCGATTGAGAAGGAAGCAGCCCAGGGGCAGCCGCTGCCCGCCCCCGCGGCCGCAGCGACCATTCCGGCATCGCCCGATCTCGCCACGCTGTTCACGGCGCCGCTGCTGTCACGCATGATCGTCGGTTCGGTCTGCCTGATCACGATCAATACGCTGCTCTACGGTTTCGTGACCTGGCTGCCGGTGTTCTTCATCAAGCAGGGACTGACGATTGCAACGTCGTTCGGATATTCCCTGGTGATGGCGCTTGGTGCGCCGGTCGGCTCGGCCATCGGCGCGCTTACCGCCGACCGTTGGGGCCGCAAGCCGACCATCATCGGCGCATCGCTGATCTCGGTCGCGCTTGGCATCATCTACCCGATGATAACGGATCCAATGCTGCTGCCGGCGGTCGGCTTCGCGCTGACGGTGCCGATCTATGTGCTGGTGGCGCTGCTGTTCGGAATTTACATCCCCGAACTGTTCCCGACCGAGGTGCGCTTGCGTGCCTCCGGGATCGTCAACACGCTCGGTCGCGGCGCCACCATCGTCACGCCGTTCCTGGTCGTGATGCTGTTCGAGGCCCGCGGCGTCGCCGGTGTGATGGCGCTGATGATCGGACTGTTGGTGGTGCAGATCATCACGGTCTGGGCGCTCGGCATCGAGCCGCGGCACCGCAGCCTGGAAGAACTCAAACGCGATGACACGGCGCCGGCGCTGGTGAAACAGGCGACCTGACGGTATTGCCGGTCATCATCGGCAGCGGTGGCAACCCCGCTGCTGATGTTTTCGAGCTCTCGTCCTGAAGACAATTCCGGCCCGTCCGCGCCCTGACGGCATGGAGTGTGGGGTCTCACTTTGGAATCGGTCTAAACTAATAGATGGAATTGTTCTAAATCATGGCATTCGCGACATCAGGTCGCTGACGGCACGACAGCCGCCGCGCTACTGAAACCGGTATCTCCATCATTTGCCGGGCAGCTTCCATGACCAACTTTCGCGCTACCGCCGCAACCGCAGCGTTGCTTTGTTTGACCGCATTCGGAGCCTCGCCGGCGTCCGCCGACGGCGAGGTCAACGTCTACACCTATCGCGAAACCAAGCTGATCCAGCCGCTGTTCGACGCCTTCACCAAGGACACCGGCATCAAGGTCAACGTCGTCTCGGCGAGTTCGGGCCTCGAGCAGCGCATGAAGGCGGAAGGCGCCAACAGCCCCGCCGACGTGCTGCTGACGGTCGACATCGGCCGAATGGACGAAGCGGTGAAGGCCGACGTCACCCAGCCGATCAAGTCGGTGGTGATCGATGAGATCGTGCCGGCGCAATATCGCGATCCCGATGGACACTGGGCCGGCATTTCGATGCGCGCCCGCGTGATCTACGCCTCGAAGGATCGCGTCAAGCAGGACAAGATCACCTACGAAGAACTCGCCGACCCGAAGTGGAAGGGCAAGATCTGCATCCGCTCCGGCCAGCACATCTACAATAACGGGCTGTTCGCGGCCTACACCGCCAAGTACGGCGAGGCCAAGGCCGAGGAATGGCTCAAGGGCGTGAAGGCCAATCTGGCGCAGAAGCCCTCGGGCGGCGACCGCGAAGCCGCGCGCGACGTCGCGGCCGGCAAGTGCGACATCGGCATCGGCAACACCTATTACTGGGCGCTGATGATGAACAACGACCCCGAGAAGAAGCCGTGGGCGGAAGCCACCAGGGTGATCCTGCCGACGTTTGAAAACGGCGGCACCCACGTCAATCTCTCCGGCGTGCTGCTGGCCAAGCACGCGCCCAACAAGGCCAACGGCGTCAAGCTGATCGAATGGCTCGCCGGCGAGAAGGCGCAGCAAATCTACGCCGATTCCAACTACGAATACCCGGTCCGCGCAGGCGTCGCCGTCAACCCGACGATTGCGAGCTACGGCAAGCTCACCGCCGATCCGCTCCCGATCGCCAAGATCGCCGCCAACCGCAAGGCAGCCTCGACGCTGGTAGACAAGGTCGGGTTCGATAATTGATCGCACCAGGTCGCGAGAGTATTTCCGCCAACATGCCCTCTCCCACCCCGGGAGAGGGCATGTTGCTGCATGGGCTTCCGGCTTCTTGCCAATGTGAGCCGGCGTGACCCGAACCACGTATGCCGGCCGGATTGCCGCAGTGATCGCGGTGGCGACGGCTATTCTCGTCGCAGCTCCCGTCATCTCCATCATCGCGCTGGCGATGCAACCGGCGCCTGACATCTGGCAGCCGCTCATCGAATATGTGCTGCCGCGGAGCCTTCTCGACACCACGCTCCTGCTTGGCGGTGTCGGTGCCTTGTCGCTTGCGATCGGCACGGGCACGGCGTGGGCGGTCTCGCTGCATGAATTCCGCGGCCGGCAAATGCTGATCTGGCTGCTGCCGCTGCCGCTCGCGATCCCCACCTATCTCGCGGCGTATGTCTATGTCGATTTGTTCGAGCCGCTCGGCCTGGTCCACAAGACGCTCGCACTTTGGCTGCCGCTCCCCGACGCGGTGCGCATGCTTCCCAATTTACGCTCGTTGCCCGGCGCCATCATCGTGATCGCGCTGGTGCTCTACCCTTACGTCTATCTTTCGGCGCGCACCATGTTCCAGTTCCAAAGCGCGGAGTTCACTGAGGCCGCGAAGACGCTCGGCGCCGGGCGCTGGACCACCTTCTGGCGCATCTCGCTGCCGATGGCGCGGCCGGCGCTCGCCGTCGGCACAGCGCTGGTGGCGCTGGAAACGCTGAACGACATCGGCGCCAGCGAATATCTCGGCGTCCGCACGCTCACGGTCTCGGTGTTCACGACCTGGCTGAACCGCGGCAGCCTCGCCGGCGCCGCGCAGTTGTCCTGCTTCATGCTGGCGATCGTGGCCGGCCTGATCGCCATTGAACGCTACGGACGGCGCAACGTCACGACGGAGTTTTCCGCCGAAAGCCCGCGGCTGACGCAGCGGACTCCTCTCACCGGCATCAAGGGCGGTCTCGCATTCGCAGCCTGCCTGCTGCCGGTCTGTCTCGGATTTCTGGTGCCGCTGCTCTATCTCGCGCATCAGAGCTTCAAGCGCGGGCTGTTGGCGAATTTCGACATGGCGCTGTGGCGCGATGCGTTCAACTCGGTCGCGTTCGCGAGCGTTGCCACGCTGAGCGCGCTGCTGCTCGGCTTTGCGACCATTCTGGCCTGGCGCTGGCGGCCGAACACGCTGCGCTTCGTCGCGATGAACATCGCGCAAACCGGCTACACGCTGCCCGGGCTGGTGCTGGCGCTCGGGCTGCTCGCGCCGGTGCTCGCCATCGACAACGCGCTCAACGCACTCGCCGCCTCGCTCGGACTGTCGCTGCCCGGGCTGATCATGGTCGGGTCCGGCGCCGCCGTGGTCATCGCCTATGTGATCCGCTTTCTGGCGGTGCCGACCGGATTCATCAAGGCAGGGTTCGAACGGATCCCGCGCGATTACGACGACAGCGCCCGCGCCGTCGGCGCCGGTCAGACCACGACGATGCGGCTGATCCATCTGCCGCTGCTGCGCCCCGCCATGCTCGGCGCGGTTATCGTGGTGTTCGTGGATTGCCTTAAAGAGTTGCCGGCGACGCTGTTGTTGCGGCCGCTCAACGTCGAAACGCTGGCGACCTCGATCTACCAATACGCCAGCCGCGGCAGCTTTGAGGAAGGCGCGCTAGCGGCATTGCTGATCGTCGCCGCCAGTATCGGCCCGGTGGCGTGGCTGACGCGGTTTTCGGATATCCCGTCAGGGCCGGCGTAGGTACGAGGAACTGAATTTGTGGTCGTCCCCGCGTACGCGGGGACCCATAACCCCGGTCATCTGTTGCTCGAAGAAGGTCTACCTTCAGCGCTCTATCGGGAGGCCGCGGCGTATGGGTCCCGGCGTTCGCCGGGACGACGATCAACCGGATGTCGCCTCACACGTTCTTCAGCGCGACGCGGAACTCGGCTTCGGTCTTGGCCTTCACTTCGTCCAGCGTGACGCCGTCGGCGAGTTCGATCAGCGCCATGCCGTCTTTGCCGTGCTTGTCGATGGTGAAGACCGCCAGATCCGTCACCACCATGTCGACCACTTTCTCGCCGGTCAGCGGCAGGTTGCACGTCTTCAGGAGTTTCGGCCCGTCCTTGGCGGAGTGCTCCATGACGACGACGACGCGTTTGACGCCGGCGACGAGGTCCATCGCGCCGCCCATGCCCTTCACCATCTTGCCGGGGATCATCCAGTTGGCGAGATCGCCGTTCTGCGCCACCTGCATCGCGCCGAGGATCGACAGATCGATATGCCCGCCGCGCACCATGCCGAAGGAATTGGCCGAGGAGAAAAAGCTGGTGTCGGGCAGTTCGCTGACCGTCTGCTTGCCGGCGTTGATGAGGTCGGCGTCTTCCTCGCCCTCGTAGGGGAACGGGCCCATGCCGAGCATGCCGTTCTCGCTCTGCAGGCTGACGTCGATGCCGTCGGGGATGTAGTTCGAGACCAGCGTCGGAATGCCGATGCCGAGGTTGACGTAATAGCCGTCGCGCAACTCTTTCGCGGCGCGCGCTGCCATCTGTTCACGGGTCCAGGCCATGGGAAATCTCCTGCTCGATCAAGCCGCGGGGCGCGGACGGGTGTTGCGGAACTCGATCCGCTTCTTGCCGGTGCCGACCTCGACGATGCGTTTGACGAAAATGCCAGGGGTATGAATGTGGTCGGGATTGAGTTCGCCGGCCGGAACCAGTTGCTCGACCTCGGCCACGGTGACCTTCGCAGCGGTCGCCATCATCGGGTTAAAGTTGCGCGCGGTCTTGCGGTAGATCAGGTTGCCGGCGGTATCGCCCTTCCAGGCGTGAACGATGGCGAGGTCGGCGACCAGGCCGCGCTCCATGATGTATTTCTCGCCGTCGAATTCCTTCACTTCCTTGCCTTCGGCGATCAGCGTGCCGACGCCGGTCTTGGTGTAGAAGGCCGGGATACCGGCGCCGCCGGCGCGGATGCGTTCGGCCAGCGTGCCCTGCGGGTTGAATTCGAGTTCCAGCTCACCGGCGAGGTATTGCTGCGCGAACAGCTTGTTCTCGCCGACATAGGACGAGATCATCTTTTTGATCTGCCGTGTTTCCAAAAGCCGGCTGAGGCCGATGCCGTCGACGCCCGCATTGTTGGAGACGACGGTCAGATTCTTGACGCCGGAATCGCGGATCGCGTCCGACAGGGTTTCGGCGATGCCGCACAGACCGAAACCGCCCGACATGATCATCATGCCGTCCTTGAGAACGCCATCGAGTGCCGATTTGGCGTCGGGGTAAACCTTGTTCATGGAATATGACCTGATCGAGGGAACGGCCGTAAGCCGGCATTATGTCCCGGATTATTAGGCGAATTCTTCGCGGTGCGTCAATGACGGGGGATTATGCCGCCGAACCGCCCACCGGGCGCCACCTCGGCCTTGAAAGCGTCAAGAAAACCCTTCAAGTTGCGTGGGTTGGCACGGGCTTGGCCTTTGCGCCGCCTGCCCTAATCAATAAGTCCCGTAGCATCAACCCGAGTTCGGTTTAACAGATCCGGATATGTCATTGACGATGGCCCAAGGAATGAAGCGCCTCGGGATGCCGATTGCGGCGCTGTTCGGCGTGGCCGTGCTTGCCCTGATCGGAACCTCCTGGTTCCTCAACCGCGACGCGCTACGGCAGGCGGTCGAGGCGCAGATCCGCGACGTCACCGGGCTCGATCTGGTCGTGTCAGGCGCGATCGACGTTTCGGTGTTTCCGGGCAGCTACGTGTCCTTTCACAATGTCGGGCTGAAGGGCGGCGGCACCACCGACCCCGCGCTGCAGGTCGACGTGCTGACCGCGAACCTGCGCCTGCTGCCATTGCTGCTGCGCCGCTTCGAAATCGCCGATGTCATGATGTTGCGGCCGCATATCCTGGTCGTCAGGGACAGCAATGGCGCGAGCAACTGGACGCCGTTCGTCGAACGGATCGCGCGCACGATGAAGCCCGGCGCCGAGAACCAGGTGTCGTTCTCCGAAATCAGGATCCAGGACGGCGAGCTCAAATATGAGGACGCCGCAAATCATGTTTCCGAGCACCTCGGCGACATCGATCTCTCGCTGGCCTGGCCGTCGATCTCGCGCTCGTTCGCGGCGACCGGACAATTCGACTGGCGCAATGAGCGCGTCGACGGCTCGATCTCGGCCAGCGACTTCGTCGCGATGCTGTCGGGCGACCGCTCGGGCCTGAAGGCGCGCATCGTGAGTGCGCCCTTGAAACTGGCGTTCGACGGCTCGGTCGCCAACCGCACCAGCCTGATGATGGAAGGTACGATGACCGTCGACAGCGTGTCGCTGCGCAACGCGCTGCGCTGGATGGGACAGCCGGTGCCCGGCAGCGGCGGCTTCGGCCGCTTCGCGCTGAAGGCCCGCGCCAACGTCGTCGGCGCCTCTGATCGCGCTGACCAACGTGAATGTCGAACTCGACGGCAACGTCGCCGAGGGCGTGATGACGGTGGCCAATAACGGCCGCCAGACGCTGCAGGCGACGCTCGCCGCAGGCAATCTGGATTTCACGCCCTACATTTCCACCGTGCGCCTGCTGGCGAGTGGCGCGCGCGACTGGAACCGGCAATTGTTCGACCTGACGTCGCTCTCCGCCACCGATCTCGATATGCGCCTGTCGGCGGCGAAGGTGACGGTCGGCGGGACCAAGCTCGGCCGTACCGCCCTGGGCGCTAACCTGCGCAACGGCGCGCTGGCACTCTCGGTCGGCGAAGCGCAGATGTATGGCGGCATTGCCAAGGGCTCATTCGGCATCGCGCGCTCGGACGCAGTGGCCGACGTCAAGGCGCAGTTGCAGTTCACCGACGTCGATCTGCAGACCTGCGCCAACGAATTGTTCGGGATCACCAAGCTGTCCGGCCGCGGCAATCTCGGGGTTTCGCTGACGGCCTCCGGCTCAAGCCCGTTCGGGCTTGCCTCCTCGCTCGACGGCACTGCCACGCTGATCGGCCATGACGGCGCGATCGCGGGCTTCAATGTCGAGCAACTCCTGAAGCGGCTGGAGCGCCGGCCGCTATCCGGCGGCGGCAATTTCCGCTCGGGCTCGACGCCTTACGACAATCTCACGGTTTCGGTGGGCTTCAACGACGGCATCGCCACCGTCGAGGATGTCCGCGTCGACGGACCGACCACCCGCCTGACCTTGACCGGCACGGCTTCCGTGCCGTCGCGCGAATACGACCTCAAGGGCGTCGCCACCCTGACGCCGGCCGCCGCCGCCGGCGACAAGGCATTTGAACTCCCCTTCGTGGTGCAGGGCCCGTGGGACGATCCATTGGTATTCCCCGATCCGGAAAGCCTGATCCGCCGCTCGCCGGGCGCAGCCCCGCTGCTCGATGCCGTGAAGGACCGCAAGACGCGCGATGCGGTGCGCTCGGTGATCGAGCGGTTTACCGGCGGTGGGCAGAAGCCGGCGGCGCCGGATGCGGCGGACGGGGCGAAGTCGAACTAGATTGTTCGAGGCCGCGTAGCCCGGATGAGCGGCAGCGACATCCGGGATTCTTGCTCACTTAGTCCCGCATATCGCATGCGCTTATGCGGGCTACTTGCTGGCGGTTTCAATTAAACGAGAGCAGCTTGAGGTGCCGTCGCCGGGCAGCCAACTCCGTAGTATGCTTAGTGCAATGCAGGATTGGAGCTCTCGGAGATGAGTACCAACGTTGCCTTCGACGCCAACATCCTCTTCACATTGCTGACGGCCGCCTCGATCGGTTCGATATATCTCGCCGGCCGAATTGCCGAACGCCGCGGACGGCGCTTCACGATATGGGCGTGGATCGCCGCATTCATCGGGCCGCTGGCGCTTCCATTGATATTCCTGTTTCCGAATTTGCATCGCCAGAACGGCCGCGCCTGAACAAGCGTAGCCCAACGACAGGCTCCGCGAGATCCGGGTCTTATCTGCAATTCCGCCTGTCGCGCGCATTCGCGCGACCCGTTGGCTCATGCTATGCGACGTGAAGTTCCAAACCCGCGCGCTTCTGAAGATAACCGAGAATGCTAAAGAGGTTCTTGGCCTGCGGATTACCGCGCGGACCGAACATCCGGATAAGACTCTTGGGCTGCGTCCCGGTCGCTTCGCCAAGCTTTTCAAAGCCGACGGTTGCCTTGATATAGTCGCGCAGGATCGTCTTGCCGGTTTCGACATCCCCGCTCAGCATCGCATCGATGCCTTCGCGAAGAAGCGCTTCGGCAAACTTCTTGTCGTTCCTGGCGCGAGTCTGCACCAGTTCCTTGAAGCTTCCCGTCTTCGCCATCTGTCTCTCCACTCCTCAACGCCGTCCGCGTCTGCTCAGCTTGTAGTCCCGCCAGTACGCCTTTGCCGTATCGATATCCTGTTGCTGTCGCTTCTTCGTACCTCCCGTGAGCAAGACGACGATCGTGTCGCCGTCTCGCCCGAAGTACACGCGATAGCCGGGGCCAAAATCAATCTTGTATTCCAGTACGCCCTCTCCAACGCCCTTGGCGTTGGAGAAATTGCCTTGCTCCATGCGGGCAATGGCACGCGCAATCCTGGCGCTTGCCACCGGCTCCAACTCCGCAAACCATTCGGCAAACGGCGCATTGCCGCCAACATCGATGTAGTAGCGGATATCAACCAGAGAAGTAGGGTAACACTGTTACCATGGTACCGGCGTATCGACTTTGAATCGACCTTCCCGCGTCGCCTGGATGCGAACCTCCGCCAGGGCTTTTTATCCATGGCGGGTTGTCCGCGTTGTGGTCGTACCATCTGAGCGATATGCGCCCTGTTGACGAAATCCTCCAGCTCCACCCGCTTGCGCAGGAGCAGGAGCTGCGCCCTTGCATTGTCCAGGCCGGATTGCTCGAGCTGATACGCAAGCTGGTCGAGCTCGGCAATCAGCCGGCGCAGGGCTTGAATCGGATCATCGGTCACGGCGGCCAAGCATCCCGTTCGCGGGCTTCCTGCTGGCCGCGCGGGCATCCAGCTTCAGCCGCTCATCGACATTGAGCAGCCGTTCTTCGCCGCCGAGCCGGTTTCGCTCGCCGATCAGGCCAAGCATGACGACCCGCATGGACATCAGGTGAACGGAAGCTTCCGAGCAGTCCTCATCCCGGTTGACCCGTTTGCGGATATTGTCCTCCGCGCTCAGCATCTCCGCCCGCAAGAACCTGATTTTTCTACGAATTTCGTTCAATTTATTGTCCATAGGCCACCTCACCGGGGTTGAACCTTATAAGAACAAATAAAGAACAAATTTCAAGTTAAGAGTCGGCTCCAATCAAAGAATCTTTGGAGTTCGCCTTTGCCCCGCCTCCCCGACCAGGTCGATGCGCCGATGACGCCCCGCCAACTGGCGACGCTGCGCACGCTCAGCGCCGAGGCGTATCAGCCGAAACTGTTCGAGAAGGATCTGACGGCAAGGGAGGCCGAGCGGCGGATTGCGGCGCTGAAGGCGGAGATCGAGCTGGCGAATTCGTTTTGAGCGGGAGGCTTACGCGTCTCTCACTCATCAACGATCTGTCCGCCATCATAACCGCAGGCGACCCGTCCGAGCGCCGCGCGAAACTGTTCGGTATCGACCGTGGACGCAAGCGTTGCGAGGTCGTCGGATTTCGAAATTCGGCGGGCGCGAGCCAGAAGCGACGTCAAGAGGCCTGTATCGAGATAAGGCAGGCTCGCCCAAAACCCGCGCGCGAGATCTTGCGCCAACGCGTGATCGGGATGCAGCTTGTTTTCGGGAGCACGGCCTATCTCGTACATGTGACGAACCGCGTGCCACGGCGCCCGCTCGGACGGAAGGCGAGCCAGGATGTCACCATGCTCTTGCGCGACATAGAACCGGTTGAGCGTATCGAACAGAGCGAAGCGGTAGCCCTGAGCAATAAGGAACGGCTCCCAGTCCTGCCATCCCTGCTCTGACGCCAGGGGTGTCACCGCTTCGGCGACGATCACCTTGGGTCGAAAACGTTTCCAATCGCCGCCGAACAAAACATCGCCTTCGGCGCCCTCGACATCGATTTTGAGGAAGTCGATAGCTCCCAGATCGTGACTTTCGCATAATTTCGCCAGCGTGGTCACAGGCATGCGAACGGTCTGATAGTCGACGCCGAAGTCTTTTGCTTTTTGCGCAAGGCCTTCTACCATCGTCGAGAGCCCATGCAGGCGCTCGACCACATGGAAGTCGATTTCGCCGCAGTGACGTCCGACCAGGCTACGAATCGCGAGATCGCGCGGACGCAGCCGCTGATAGAGCGCCGCAAGTTCAGGCTGCGGTTCGACGACAACGCCCTGCCAGCCACGTTCATAAAACCAGAACGACACGTTGTCGGCAATCGGATGCCCTGCACCGACATCGATGTAGGTCCCGGTGGCCTGTCCACCGAAGGCAAGCGAGAGATGATAGTCTTCGAGATTCTGTGAGTAGGATAAATCCATTCGCTTCCTCGTTTCCCTCAGACGGAATCATGCTTCTCACACGCGACCAGTTGGCTCATGCGGGCTACTTGCCGCGTTTTCGACCCATGGCGCGCTGCGGGCGAAAATGATTGAACCAAAATGCCCGGGCGGAGCCCGTGCCGTATTTGTGCCCGGAATGTCCCCCTACAGAAGTTTGGCTTGTCCCATCTGGATAAGGCTGCATGGTTGCGCTATCTTTTATCCAACCGGTTAAAAAGCCGGCGTTTTCAGGGAGAACAACGTGATATCCAAAAAATTAGGTGGGCTTTCACTCGCGGTCGCTGCGGTCGGGCTGTTTTACGCCACTGCACCCGCGCTCGCCCAGCAGAAGACCATCACCGTCTGGTTCGGCAAGGGCTTTTACAAGTCCGAGGACGACGCGCTTCTCGAGGCGATCAAGAAGTTCGAGGCCAAGACCGGCATCAAGGTCGAACTGTCGCAATACGCCATTCAGGACATGATTCCGAAGACGGTGGCGGCGCTGGATTCCGGCACCGTGCCCGATGTCGCCTATTCCGACAGCTACGACGTGCAGGCGCAGGGCAAATGGGCGTTCGAGGGCAAGCTCGAGGACCTCTCCGACATCATGACGCCGATGAAGTCGGCGTTCGCGCCGAACACGCTGGAGACGGTCAACCTCTACAACGACGTCGCCAAGAAGCGAGCCTATTACGGCTTCCCGCTGAAGCAGCAGAGCATGCATGTGCAGATCTGGAGCGACATGCTGGCGCAGGCCGGCTTCAAGCAGAGCGACATCCCGACCAAGTGGGAAGACTACTGGTCGTTCTGGTGCGACAAGGTGCAGCCGGCAGCGCGCAAGGCCACCGGCCAGCGCGTCTACGCCGTCGGCCAGCCGATGGGCGTGGAATCCACCGATAGCTTCCAGTCGTTCTACACCTTCATGGACGCCCATAACGTCAAGCTGGTCGACGACGAGGGCAAGCTTCTGGTCGACGATCCCAAGGTGCGCGAAAACCTGATCAAGGCGCTGAAGGATTACACCGATACCTACATCAAGGGCTGCACGCCGCCCTCCTCCACCACCTGGAAGGATCCGGACAACAACGTCGCCTTCCACAACAAGACGACCGTGATGACGCACAACTTCACGATCTCGATCGCGGCGAAATGGCTCGACGACGCCAACAATCCGGCGCTGACGCCGGAACAGCGTGCGCTCGGCAAGAAGAACTATGACGAGGTCATCATCACCGCGTCGTTCCCGAACAAGCCGGACGGTACGCCGATCAAGTACCGCTCCGACGTCAAGACCGGGCTGATGTTCGCCGCCGCCAAGAACAAGGCGGAAGGCAAGGAGTTCATCAAATTCCTGATGCAGGAAGAGAATCTCCGGCCCTACATCGAGGGCGCGCTCGGCCGCTGGTTCCCGGTGACGACCGCCAGCCAGCAGAGCCCGTGGTGGCAGGCTGACCGGCATCGCAAGGCGGTGTACAATCAGTTCACCGGCGGCACCACGCCGTTCGACTTCACCAAGAACTGGAAGTTCACGATCCTCAACAACGAGAACGTCTGGGCCAAGGCGATGAACCGCGTGGTGAGCGAGAAGGTGCCGGTCGACAAGGCCGTCGACGAACTGATCACCCGCATCAAGCAGATCGCGGGTTGATGTAAACGATACCGGCCGCCGCGAGTATGTCCGTCGTCCCTGCGAAAGCAGGGACCCATACGCCGCGGCGGCCGTTTTGAAGGATGCTGGTCGACGACTTTGCGCAAACAATAACCGCCTGTGGTTATGGGTCCCTGCTTTCGCAGGGACGACGCCGTAGCGGCGGCCGGCCTCTCGTTCCAAGAGTAAACTTATGGCAATCACGCTTTCGGGCGATCACGCACTACCCGGCCCGCCGCTCTCGGCCCGGCTGACGACGCCGCAGGTCTGGGGCATCGTGCTGCTGGCACCCTATGCCCTCGTGTTTCTCGCCTTCGTGGTCTATCCGGTCGGCTACGGGCTGTGGCTGGCGCGGCACCCGGCGAGCTATGTCGCGCTCTGGCACGACCCGATCTTCGCGCGCGCCGCCGTCAACACGCTGATCTTCCTCGTGATCGGCATCAACGTCAAAATGGCGATTGCGCTGTTTCTGTCCGGCTTCTTCGCCCAGCAGCGCACCTGGATCAAATGGCTGTCGGTGCTGTTCATCCTGCCCTGGGCGGTGCCGTCGATACCGACCATTCTTTCCGTGCGCTTCATGTTCAATCCCGAATGGGGCGTGGTCAACCAGTTGATCTTCAAGTTCACCGGCGAGGACGGCCCGAACTGGCTGAACGACCCGACGGTCGCGCTCACCATGGCGATCGGCGTGCACATCTGGAAGTCGCTGCCGTTCTGGACCCTGATCCTGCTGACCGGACGCCTTGCGATCTCCCACGACCTCTATGAGGCGGCCGAGGTCGACGGCGCGAGCTGGTCGCAGAAATTCCGCTTCATCACCTGGCCGTCGATGCAGACGCTCTACGTCACCTGCACGCTGCTCTCGATGATCTGGACGCTCGGCGACTTCAACAGCGTGTACCTGCTGACCGGCGGCGGCCCGGCCGACCTCACCCACGTGCTGGCCACGCTCGGCATCCGCTATCTCCGGCTCGACCAGCTCAGCCTTGCAATGGCATCGATCGTATGCGCGCTGCCCTTCGTGCTGCCGCTGGTCTATTTCATGATGAAACGGTTGTCGCGATGAAGCTGCCAACACTCCGCGAAATCGGCACCGAGGCGAAGCTGCTGCTGATCGGCATCCCCGTGTTCATCTGGACCATCGTGCCGATCTACCACATGTTCCTGTTCGCGATCTCGCCGAAGGAAGACGCGTTTTCCGGCAAGTTGTGGCCTGCGCATCCGACGCTGAACAATTTCAAGATCGTATTCTACCAGGAGCATTACTTCCTGCGCGATTTCTGGATCCAGTTCTTCAATTCGGTGGTGATCGCGCTGGCCGCCGGCGCGCTGACGTTGATGATCGCGACCGCGGCTGCGTTCTCGATTTCGCGGCTGCGCGTGCCCGGCGGCCGCTGGGTGATGAATCTGGCGCTGCTCACCTATTTCATCCCGGCGGCGTTCCTCGCCGTGCCGATGTACCGCACCATGGGCAATTACGGCCTCCTGAACAATCACTGGTCGCTGATCCTCGCCATGGTGACGATCGCTTCCCCTTACGCGATCTGGGTGCTGAAGCAGGCGTCCGACAAGCTGCCGGTCGAACTCGACGAAGCCGCCACCATGGACGGCGCCACCACGCTGCAACTGTTCCGCCTGGTCTACGTGCCCTTGATGATGCCCTCGCTGGTCGCGATCGGCACCTACGCGATCCTGCTGGCCTGGAACGAATATCTCTACGCCTTCCTGCTGCTCTCGAAGGACACCGAGATCACGCTTCCCGTGGCGCTCGGCAACTTCCTGGCCGCGGACGACTCGCCGTGGGAATTGCTGATGACGACCGGCTTCATCTACGCGCTGCCGCCGGCCGCGATCTACTACGCATTCAAGCGCTATATGGTGGGGGGATTGACCGCGGGGGCAGTTAAATCCTGAACGTTGTCTTTCAACGTCATTGCGAGGAGCGTAGCGACGAAGCAATCCATTCCTCCACTTGCTGCGACATGGATTGCTTCGCTTCGCTCGCAATGACGAGCTACAGCGGCGCGGCGCTCTTGGCTTGCGAGCTCGACAGTTTCGAGGCGAGGGAGGCGATCACGATGAGCACCGCGATCAGCGCAATCACCATGGTGCTGATCGCATTGATCTCGGGCTTCACGCCCAGCCGCACCTCGGAATAGATCCGGATCGGCAGCGTCGCCGAGCCCGGGCCGGTGGTGAAGCTCGCGATCACGACATCGTCGAGCGAAAGCGTGAAGGCCAGCATCCAGCCGGCGACGATCGCCGGAACGATCAAGGGCAGCGTTACGCGAAGAAAGGCCTGCACCGGATCGCAGCCGAGATCCATCGCGGCCTCTTCCAGGCTGCGGTCGAGCGAGGCGAGACGCGACTGCACCACCACGGTGACGAAGCACATGGTCAGCGTGGTGTGGGCGACCGTCACCGTCCAGAACCCGCGCTCGGCGTTCAGCGCCACGAACAGCAACAGCAGCGATAGCCCCGAGATCACCTCCGGCATCACCAGCGGCGCATAGAGCATGCCGGAAAATAGCGACCGGCCCCTGAAGCGCTCGCCGCGAACCAGCCCCACCGCCGCCAGCGTGCCGAGCAGCGTTGCGATCGTGGCCGATACCGCGGCGACGCGAAGGCTCATCCATGCCGCATCCAGCATCGCGCGATCGTTGAAGAATTCGCGGTACCAGCGCAGCGACCAGCCGCCCCACACCGTCACCAGCCGCGAATCGTTGAAGGAATAGATCACGAGGATCACGATCGGCAGGTACAGAAACGCCATCCCGAGCGCCAGCGCGGTGATGTTGAACGGCGACAGCCTGTTGACCTTGCCGGCCATCAGTCCGCCCCGCCGAGCTGGCGGCGCTGCAGCCGGTCGTAGAGCAGCAGCAGCGGCGCCAGCAGCACCAGCAGCGCGACCGCAGCGGCGGCAGCGACCGGCCAGTCCCTGTTGGTGAAGAATTCCAGCCACAGCGTCTGGCCGATCATCATCGACCCCGAGCCGGCCAGGAGATCGGGAATCACGAATTCGCCGACGATCGGAATGAAGCACAACAGCGCGCCGGCGCCGACGCCCGGCAGGGACAACGGGAATGTCACCAGCCAGAACGCTCTCCCCGGCGACGCGCCGAGATCGGCTGCGGCCTCCAGCAGCGAGGCATCCATCCTGGCCAGCGTCGCATAGAGCGGCAAAATCATGAACGGCAGATAGGAATAGACGATGCCGATATACATCGCGGTGTCGGTCGAGAGCCACACCACCGGCGACGAGACCAGATGCAATGCCAGCAGCACCTTGTTCAGCAGGCCGTCGTGCTGCAGAATATTGATCCAGGCATAGATGCGGATCAGGAACGAGGTCCAGAACGGCACGATCACCAGCATCATCGCAATCGCCTGCCAGCGTTGCGGCAGCCGCGCCATGCCATAGGCGATGGGATAGCCGATCAGCAGCAGGATCAATGTCGAGCTCACCGCGACGACGAGGCTGCGAAGATAGGAGCTGATGTAGAGATTGTCGGAGACCAGCAGCCTGAAATTGTCCAGCGAGAGCTGGGCGAAGGCCGCCTTGATCGCCGCCCACCCTTCGGTGAAATCGAACAGCGGCACATAGGGCGGCTGCGCGATCGCGGTCTGCGACAGGCTGATCTTCAGCACGAAGCCGAACGGCACCAGGAAGAACAGCACCATCCACAGATATGGTGCGATGGCGGCATACCGCGCCGGCTGCGCGAAGATGCGGCGCGCGCTCATTGCTCCAGCACCACGCAATCGTCGGGCGTGAACCACGCCACCACGCGCTGGCCCGCACTATAGATATCCCTGTCGATCCGCGCGGTATTGGCCATCGACGCGCGCACCATTGCGCCGTTATCGAGCTTCACCTTGTAGACGGTCAGGCCGCCGAGATAACCGACATCGGTGACGACGCCTTCGAGCCGGTTGATCGCCTGCGAATTGTCCGCGTCGGATGCCAGGCCGCGGCGCGACAGCTTTATTTTCTCGGGACGGATCGCGACCGTGACGACGGGCCTGGTGACGGCCTCGCGGGGTTCCGCGACCACGATGGCGCCGCCGTCGCGGGTCGCGATCGTCAGGCGATGATGCTCGTGCGACGTGACCTCGCCGTCGAACAGGTTGACGTCGCCGACGAACTCCGCGACCCAGCGCGAGGCCGGCGCTTCGTAAAGGTCGCGCGGGGTCGCCACCTGTTGAAGCCGGCCCGCGTCCATGACGCCGATTCTGTTGGCCATCGTCATCGCCTCTTCCTGGTCGTGGGTGACGATGATGAAGGTCATGCCGAGACGGCGCTGCAGTTCCATCAGTTCCAGTTGGGTGCTTTCGCGCAGCTTCTTGTCGAGCGCGGCCAGAGGCTCGTCGAGCAACAGGATCTTGGGCCGCCGCGCCAGCGAGCGCGCCAGCGCCACGCGCTGTTTCTGGCCACCGGAAAGCTGATCCGGCTTGCGCTTCTCCATGCCATCAAGCTTGACCAGCGCGACCATCTCGGCCACGCGGGTGTCGATGGCGGCGCGCGGCATCGCCGCGCGCTTCAGCCCGAAAGCGATATTGTCCCGCACGTCAAGATGCGGAAACAGCGCGTAGTTCTGGAACATCATGTTGACGGGCCGCTCATGCGGCAGCACCGGCGCGATATCGCGGCCGCCGAGCAGGATGCGGCCCTCGTCCGGCGTCTCGAAGCCGGCAAGCATCCTGAGCAGCGTGGTCTTGCCGCAGCCGCTCGGGCCCAATAGCGCAAAGAACTCGCCTGCCCTGATGTCGAGCGAGAGCCGGTCCACCGCGCGGAAATTGCCGAACGTCCTGGAGACCCCCTCGATCCGGAGCAACGGCGTGTCGGCCGCCGCCGCGGCGGGCGCCGCTGATACGTCGATATTCGGCCTGCCGATATCAGGCGTTTCCTCGGTCATGTCACCTGCCAGCCCCATGGTGACCGCACGCTAGCGGCGGATCGGCATCCGCTCAACTGGCAGGCGGCGGGCGGCCACAATATTGTGGATGCGATCACTTATCGATCCACACGCTTCGCCTCGATGTGAAGTAGAGATGAACAGCATCGCCCCGTCACGTTGCCGCCGCCATGAATGCGGCCAGCGCGTCACGATCCGAAGGCTGCATGGTGAGGCCGAGCTTGGAGCGCCGCCACAGGACGTCGTCCGGAAATCGTGCCCATTCGCTGCTCATCAGATAGCGCACTTCGGCGCCCGTCAATTCCGGCCCAAAAGCCGGGCCGAGGTCGCTGCGCTCTCGGGCGTCGCCGAGGATGACCTTCGCGTTCGAGCCATAGGCTGCAACCAGACGCCGCGCCTGGTGCTCGTCGAGAAACCGCCAGCGTTCTCGCACTTCGTCGACCTCGTTGTCGAAACGGTCCCAGGCAAACTCGCCGCCGGGCAGCGGCGTCTTCGCAGTCCAGCGTGGCGACATCGGATAGAACGGCGTCAGCTTCGACACTGCCTTCTCCGCACGCAGCCGCGAGGTCGTGACGTCGCCGCCGAAGACCGTGAGCAGCGGCGCCTTGCCGCGCCCGTGGTCGAGCGTCACAGCCCCGTCGCGCCTGTTCGCAGGGCTTTGCGCCATGTTGGCGCCGGAAAGCGTGCGCACCACGTCGACCGTCTCGATCCGCTCGCGGAAATAGCGGTTGGCGGCATCGCAGAGATAGGCGACATCGCCCGCCGCCATCGCAACGATGGCGGGATCGCCCTTGAAGGCATGATTGGCAGTGCCGATCAGGGTAAAATCGCGCTCATAGGGACTTGCGAAAATCAGCCGTCCGTCGCTGTTCTGAAACACGTAGATGTTGTCGCTGTCGAACAGGCGGCGGACCACGATCTGGTCCATCTGCACGGCGGCAACCTTCGGCGGCGGCACGCGCAGCACCGTCTCGGCGACGGACGACGTCCAGGCGCCGGCGGCGTTGGCGACGGCCCGTGCTGTGATCACTCGGCGATAGCCGCGGTCGATCGTCACCAGCCGCCATTCCCTGCCGCGTTCGGCCCGGCTGCAGCGCGCACCGGTGCGAATCACAGCGCCGCGCGCGGCGGCATCGACGGCGGTGAGAACCACCAGGCGGGAATCGTCCACGACGCAGTCGGAATACTCAAAGGCGGTGCCGAACGGCCGCTTCAGCGCGTTGCCGACGGGATGATGGGTGACGTCGACGGTTGCCGAAGCCGGCAGGCCGTTGCGCGAAGCCAGCCGGTCATACAACAGGAGCCATGAGCGCAACTGCCAGGCCGGACGTTCGTCGGAATGGGCAGGGATAGCAAAGCGCATCGGGCGCACCAGATGCGGCGCAATCCTGAGCCAGACGTCGCGCTCGGCGAGCGCTGAACGGACGCGAAGGAAATGCCGGCGCTCCAGCCCGGCGAGATCGCCATGGATCAGCCGTGGCGAGGCCGAGGACGCGCCTGCGCCGAGATCGCCCTGCTCCAGCAGGATGACGCGCAGGCCGCGTCCGGCGGCGTCGCGCGCGATGCTGACGCCGTTCAATCCGCCGCCGATGATCGCGAGATCGTAGTCCGCCATACGCCAAGGCTACTGGTGAGAATCCGATCTCACTACACTAGGGCATGATGGCCAAAAGTGGATGTCGTTGCTGGAATCAGGCGCTGGCGAGCTTGCGTTCGGTCTCGACGTCGTTTGCGCTGCGGCCGACCAGCGCGGCGTAGTATCCGATCGGCTGCGGCCTGCCGAGCAGATAGCCCTGTACCGAATCGCAGCCCTCGTCGGCGAGGAAGCTGAGTTGTTCCTGGGTCTCGACGCCTTCGGCAACGATCGACATTTCGAGGCCGTGGCCGAGATCGATGACGGCGCGAACGATCGCCGCCGACTGCGGATTGCGTCCGAGATTCATGACGAAAGCGCGGTCGATCTTGATCTTGTCGAACGGGAACGCCTGCAGATAGCTCAGCGAGGAATAGCCGGAACCGAAATCATCCATCGAGATCCGCACGCCGAGCGACTTCAGCCGCCTCAATAATGCAAGACCGCGGTCGAAATCCTCGATCAGCACGCCTTCGGTGATTTCGAGTTCGAGCCGGTCGGGCGCCAGCCCCGTCTCGAGCAGGATCGAATGCACCAGGCTGACCAGGTCGCCGTGCATGAACTGAGCCGGCGACAGGTTGACGGCGATCTGCATCGGCACCGGCCAGGAGGCGGCCTCCCGGCAGGCTTCGCGCAGGATCCAATCACCCATTTCGACGATCAGGCCGCTTTCTTCCGCCAGCGGAATGAATTCGCCCGGCGAGACGAAGCCGCGCACCGGATGGATCCAGCGCGCCAGCGCCTCGAAGCCGATGATCTTGCTGGCGGCGACCGTCGGGCCCGACGCGGCCTGCGGTTGATAGTGCAACGACAATTCGCCGTTCCTGATCGCCATCGAGAGGTCCTGATGCAGCACGCGGCGGTCGCGAATCTGCTGATCCATCTCGGGCGCGAAAATGCTGATCGATCCGCGCGACTTCTGCTTGGCGCGGAACAGCGCCGCGCCGGAATTGGCGAGCAGCGAGGCCGCATCCGAGCCGTGATGCGGAAATACCGAGATGCCGGTGGTGACGCCGGTGCGTACCGACTTGCCATCGATCACGAACTCGTCCGACAGCGTTTGCGCGAGCTTTTCCGCCAGCGCCCTGCCCGCCTCCGGCTGCTTGCCGTCGATGATCAGGCCAAACTCGTCGCCCGACAGTCGGGCCACCACGCCGCCACGGGCGCAAGACTGGATGCGGCCCGCGACCTCGATCAGGAGCTTGTCGCCCATGGCGTGGCCGAACACGTCGTTGATTTCCTTCAAGCCGTCGAGGTCGACGCACAGCACCGCGAATTCCTCGTCCGTTCCCGCGCAGGCCTCGATCATCTGGGCCAGTGCCTGCAGGAAGGCGGCGCGGTTCGGCAGATCGGTCAGGCCGTCATGATAGGCCATGTGCGCCATCCGCGATTTGGTCTGGCGGCGGTCGGTGACGTCCTCGTGGGTCTTGATCAGGTATTGCGGCTCGCCGGCCTCGTCGAGCACGGTCATGCGGCGGGTCAGGAACAGCCGCAGCCCGTCCTTGGTGGAGATCGGGTGCTCTTCGGTGAGCAGGCCGCGCTTCTTGATCGCGGCCTCGTCGCGCGCGATAATCAGCTTGGCTTCGCGCGGATTGAAGATGTCGGCGGCGGTCAGGCCGGTGGCATCCTCGCGGCGGCGATTGAGAATGGTCTCGGCGCTGCGGTTGGCGAGCAGATACCGTCCGTCGCTGACGCGCTCCACGACAAGCGACACCGGGATGTTGTCGACCACCAGTTCGAGGAATTTCTTGGTGTTTTCCAGCTCGCGCGACAACGACCGCCGATCCGTGACGTCGTCGAACAGATTGATCAGGAATTCCGGCTCGTTGTTCTCGTTACGGGCGACCACGCGGTTGGAGGAGACCACACGTTTCTCGTCGCCCCGCTCGACGAAGTATTCGCTGCGGTTATGACCTTCCGGCGCGTTGAGCGCCGCTGCATCCGCAATCTCGATGCTCTTGGCGGTTTCCAGCCGGAAGATCTCCTCGGCGCGCTTGCCGACGATGTGGTCGCGGGAGAAGCGGGAGAAGCGCTCGAACGCGCGGTTGACGAAAATATAGCGGCCGTCCTCGATGCTCTTGGCGGCGACGCAGACCGGAACGTTGTCGAGTACCGATTCCAGAAATTTGGTGGTCGATGCCAGCTTGCGCGAGAGCTGGCGCTGCGCCGTGCAGTCCTCATGCGTTCCGATCGTCCCGCCGTTGGGCAGGCGGAAGAGCTTCGAAACCACCGAACGCCCGTCCGGCAGTTCGATAACGACGCCTTCCGGGCTGCGGGCAAGCTTGCTGAACTCCTCGACGGTGATACCGAGCAGGCCCCGGGCGCGGCGCAGTTCGAGCAGTTCGCGGCCGGTCATGGAGGCCGTAATCTCGGCGCGGCTGAGCGCGTACATTTCGAGAAAGCGGTCGTTGAAGAAGACCACGCGATTTTGCGCGTTGGTTATCATCACGCCCTGGTTGAGCGTGTTGAGCGCCGAGCTGATGAATGCGCTGCGACGCAATTGGGCGCTCTTGGCGCCGCGCAACGCCGCCAGTATCCAGATCCCGATCGCAACCAGGAAGGAAACGACAGCGATCCCCCCGAGCAGCAGTTCCCAGACCAGATCGGGATCGAATTCGCCGATATAGCTCGCCGGTGCAAAGCCCGCGGAAGGCTCGGCGGCCCACGCAAGTCCGCACGGCGCAGCCATGGCGAGCAGACAGACGAGGGCCTGCGCCGGAAACGAATTCTTCCGTCCTGCCTGCCGCTTGCTGTCAGCCATTAACCCACCCGAGATTTGCGGGGCGGAGTGTCTGGCTTGACGGGTTTGGATCGGGTAAACGACTACCCGTGCAATTCTAAAATGTGACCCAAATTACGGCAATTGCCCTGACATGATTAATGCTCCACTAACGGGACCGCGTTCGCGGCGTATTTCGAGGCAAACCAACGGGTTGGCCGGCTGCTCCACGGAGCGAATCGATCATCGCCGCGCGTGGCAGGCGTCGATCTGTGCGCCAGATTCCCGGACCTGAAACCGACATGGACAAGGTCGATTGCGTCGTCATCGGAGCGGGGGTGATCGGGCTCGCGATCGCACGACGCCTGGCCCAGGCGGGCCGCGAAGTGATCGTGATCGAGGCCGCCGAAGGCATCGGCACCATCACCTCCTCGCGCAACAGCGAGGTGATCCATGCCGGCATCTATTACCGCGCCGGCAGCCTGATGGCGCAGATGTGCGTGAGCGGCAAGCGCGCGCTCTACCAATACTGCGGCGACCACGGCATTCCCCATCGCAATTGCGGCAAGCTGATCGTGGCGACGACACCAAGCGAAACCGAAAAGCTGCAATCGATCCGGGCACACGCCGAAGCCAACGGCGTCGACGATCTGCAGTTGCTGACGGGCGAAGCGGCGCGCACGCTGGAGCCGGCGCTCAACTGCGATGCGGCGCTGCTCTCGCCGTCCACCGGCATCATCGACAGCCACGCCTACATGCTGGCGCTGCGGGGCGACGCGGAGGAAAGCGGCGCGGCCTTCGCGTTTCATACGCCACTCCTGCACGCCCGTGCCGGTGCCGGCCGGATCGAAATCGAAGCGGGCGGCAACGCGCCGATGACGCTCGCATGCAATCTGCTGGTTAATTCGGCCGGACTGGGCGCGCCCGCGGTAGCGCGCAGCATCGAAGGCATGCCGGTCGGAATGATCCCCTGCGCCTATCTGGCCAAGGGCAATTATTTCAGTTGCAACGCGCGGGCCCCGTTTTCACGCCTGATCTATCCCGTGCCGGAGCCCGGCGGATTGGGCGTGCACCTGACGCTCGACATGGCGGGACAGGCGCGTTTCGGCCCCGACGTGGAATGGGTCGAGAGCATCGACTATGCGGTGGATCCTGCCCGTGCCGAGCGATTCTATCCCGCGATCCGGCGCTACTGGCCGACGTTGCCGGATGGCGCGCTGATGCCGAGCTATTCCGGAATGCGTCCGAAAATCGTGCCGCCCGCCGTTGCCACGCAGGACTTTCTGATTCAGGGTCCAGCAGATCATGGCGTCGCCGGACTGATCAATCTGTTCGGTATCGAATTGCCGGGACTGACGTCATCGCTCGCGATCGCCGATCATGTCGGCGCGCTGTCGGAGCTGTGAAAGAAGCTGCAGGGATCAGGCACGCAGAGATTGCGTGCGGACGGATGAGCGCATCGGCGCCCATCCGGTCACGTAGGGATTTTCGATACTTTGCTGGACTGGTTAGTGGAGAGTTTCTTCGGCGGTATGCTTCAACCGCTCGATCTCATCCTTGACCATCAACTTGCGGCGCTTCAACTCGACAATTTGCAGGTCGTCTGTGGAAAGGTGCACGAGCGCTTCGTGCAATTCATTCTCGAGGATCTTGTGTTTACGTTCAAGTTCAACAAGATGCGCCTGTAGTGCCATACGAAATCTCCTCGGTGGGTGAACCTCAAATTCGATCCGGACGAGGGAGTGTACACCAGCCGACGAATCTGTCGATGGATATCCAGAATCGCGCCTCTCATATTTTCGGATTTATCTGTAATCAATCGTGAGTATGGGAACCCGGTCAGCTTGCGGACCGGCCTCGCAGGGACGATATTCACTGCGAGCCCAGAGCATGATCCGGAAAAGTGGGTACCGGTTTTCCCTCGCGACAAACGCGGGTCGCGTTTGCGCGGAGATCATGCTCAAATCAAAGAGATAGAGTGGGATGACAATTCGAAGACAAGTCATCACGCTCCAGGAACAATCCGTTCGCAACCTCATCGCGCTTTCAGTTAACGTACACCATGACCGACGATGATGAGCGCGAGCTTGAAAGCGAGCTCGCCCGGCTGCAGCAGGAGCATCGCGATCTCGATGCGGCGATCGACGCGCTGCATCAGTCGCCGGCGCCGGATTTGCTGCGGCTGCAGCGGCTGAAGAAACGCAAGCTGCAGTTGCGCGACCGCATCGCCTTCATCGAAGACCAGATCACGCCCGATATCATCGCCTGATCGTCGCGCTTGCCTCGTTCGGCCAGCTCGGTTCGCCAAAACCGTCCGTCTTTCCGCAGATCTTTTTCCCCGAAATCCACATACCGGACGGCGCGACGATGTTGCCGGCCGCCTCGCTGAAAAAACAGGCTTCCAGTTGGCGGATACGGCTTGACTTCATAGGAACAAAAAGGGAACATATCTCCCTGCCGCCAGCCTCGGGAGTACCGCATGTCCGTCACATCGCCCCTGTCCGACAACAGCCGCTACGAGCAGGCCTGCGATCAGGCCATCGCGATGTGCGACGGCAATCTGCGCTCGACCATCAAGGCGCTGATCATGGCGAACGAATATCTGGAAACCGAACTGGAGGAATTGCAGGCGGCGATCGCCGCCGGCTGTGTGCCGGCGCGAACCTCCCGTGCGGAGAGCGACGCAGCCTGATTCATCAAACCCGGAGCGAACCAATGGCCGATGTTACTTATTACGTCGCAATGCCATTCCTGCAGGACGATAGCGGCACGCCGGTGGCGGGAGCCGCGGAAGAATGCCAGAGCCCGACGACCGCGTTGCGACGCGCCGAGACGATGTCGCGAATGGCCGGCAGCATCGGCGCCGTCGCCTTCAGCCGCAGCGGCGATCCGATGATGGGCGAATTCAGCGACGCGAAATTGCTGCGCAGCTTCGGCAACGTGCCGGATGATCTCAGCGGGCTTTAAGGATCGTCGGGATTCGTAGGGTGGGCAAAGCGCAAGCGTGCCCACCATCTTCTTTCATACTTGCCTGTGGTGGGCACGGCGCAGAGCGCGCCTTTGCCCACCCTACCGCTCCTTGCGATGACGGCTTACGACTTCACGGCGCCTCGTGCCGCCGCAACGCCTTGCGCACATACATGGCGCTGTCGGCCGCCTCCAGCGCGCGGCCCGCTTCGGAGTGGGTATCCAGAACAGCGACGCCCGCAGAGGCACCCGCAGTAATGGTGCGGCCGTCGAACACGAAGGTGAGACGATCGATCTCTTCCTCCAACGCGGCCGCCTTGGCCCGGGCATCGGTCTCGCTGAGATTCCACAACAGCAGCGCGAACTCGTCGCCGCCGAGCCGGCCGACCACATCCGAAGCGCGCACCTGCGCGAGCAGCGTCGTGACGACGGCCTTGAGCACCTGGTCGCCTGCGGCATGTCCGAAGGCGTCGTTGATCGGCTTCAGGCGATCGACGTCGAGCACGACCAGAGCGCCGCCGGCGCGATAACGTTTGATGTAGGCGATCGCGCGATGGAGCTCGCGCTCGAAGCCGCGCCGGTTCGGAATGCCCAGCAGGAAGTCGGTATCGGCGGAGGCCTGAAGTTCCTCGATCTGCGCCTGCGTCTGGGCCAGTTGCGCCTTCAGCCGGCGAATCGTCGCCTTGGTGTCGTTGGAGGCCGCCGGCGGCCGGGATACTGGTGCGGATGACCGCCGCGGTGCGACTTTTCGCCCGGAAGCCGCGTTTTTGGGGCGTTTTCCGGCCCTGGAGGCGGTCGCCCTGGTTTTCTTCTTCATGGCCTTCCCTGTGCAGGCTTGCTTATGAAGGCTTGCCGGGATTCACCAAGACAGGATAGTCCATTCCTGATCCCTTGCCACCGCCTTGGATGAACCCCGGGTCGACCCTATAATCGGCCTATGTTTCTGGATTCCTGAACAGAATTGACGAGATGACCGTACCCATCGCCATCATCATGGGCAGCCAGTCGGACTGGGAGACCATGCGCCACGCCGCCGAGACGCTGGCAGCGCTCGGGATCGATTGCGAAAAGCGCATCGTCTCGGCCCACCGGACCCCGGACCGGCTGTTCGCCTTCGCCAAGGGCGCCAAGGCCGCAGGCTTCAAGGTCATTATCGCCGGCGCCGGCGGCGCGGCCCATCTGCCGGGCATGGCGGCGTCGCTGACGGAATTGCCGGTGTTCGGCGTTCCCGTCGAATCCAAGGCGCTGTCGGGCATCGATTCGCTGTACTCGATCGTGCAGATGCCGGCCGGCGTTCCCGTCGGCACACTGGCGATCGGAAAGGCCGGCGCCATCAACGCCGCGCTGCTTGCAGCAAGCGTGCTCGCGCTGAACGACGCGGCGCTCGCCGTGCGGCTCGCCGCCTGGCGCAAGCAGCAGACCGACGCCGTCAAGGAGCGCCCGGAGGGATCGGCGTGACGGCTTCAGGCAAGGTGAAGCTGAAGCCGGGCGACACCATCGGAATTCTCGGCGGCGGACAATTGGGCCGGATGCTGGCCATGGCGGCGGCGCGCCTTGGCCTCAGATGCCAGGTGTTTTCGCCGGACCCGGACTCGCCCGCTTTCGACGTGGTGCTGAACGCGACCTGCGCCGAATATGCCGATGTCGAGGCGCTCGAATTGTTCGCCAACGATGTCGACGTCATCACCTATGAATTCGAGAACGTCCCGGCCGCCACCGCCATGGTGCTGGCCGCGCGGCGTCCGGTATTGCCGGCGCAGAAGATCCTCGAAACCACGCAGGACCGGCTGATCGAAAAGGATTTCGTCAAGCGGCTCGGCATCGGCACCGCCGACTATGCCGACGTGTCGTCGGTAGAAACGCTGCAGAGCGCCATTGCGCGCATCGGCCTTCCCGCCGTGATCAAGACCCGCCGCTTCGGCTATGACGGCAAGGGCCAGGCCATCATCCGCGAAGGCGACGATCTAAACCAGGTCTGGGAGGACCTCGGCACCAAATCCGCGATCCTCGAAGCCTTCATTCCGTTCGAGCGCGAGATCTCCGTGATCGCGGCGCGCTCGGCGGACGGTGAGGTCGAATGCTACGACGTCACCGAAAACGAGCACCGCGATCACATCCTGAAATTCTCGCGCGTGCCGGCCGCGATATCGGATGCGCTGGCCGCAGACGCGCGTGCGGTCGCCGAGAAGATCGCCAACGCCCTCGACTATGTCGGCGTGCTCGCAGTCGAATTATTCGTGGTCGCCGGAAATGGCGGACCGCATGTGCTGGTCAACGAGATTGCGCCGCGGGTGCATAATTCCGGGCACTGGACGCTGGACGGCGCCTCGATCTCCCAGTTCGAGCAGCACATCAGGGCGATTGCCGGCTGGCCGCTCGGCAAGCCGGTTCGTCACGGCCAGGTCACCATGACCAACCTGATCGGCGACGATATCCTGAGCTACGAGCAATGGCTGACGGTGCCCGGCGCCACCGTTCACCTCTACGGCAAGGGCGCGCCGCGGCCGGGCCGCAAGATGGGACATGTCACCGAGGTGACCCCGGCCAGCAAGAAATAGCGCTCTCGCCGGACGCGCTTGTTGCTCAGGCCCTCTTCAAGCCTTCCACGACGCCGGTCGGCTCGTCGCTGAGCCAGCGATAGATCACGCCGCCAAGCGCACCGCCGATCAGCGGCGCAACCCAGAACAGCCAGAGCTGCGCCAGCGCCCAGCCGCCGACGAACAGCGCGGGTCCGGTGCTGCGTGCAGGATTCACCGACGTGTTGGTGACGGGAATACTGACGAGGTGGATCATCACCAGCGTCAATCCGATCGCGAGTGGCGCAAAGCCCGCAGGCGCCTTGCCGTGGGTGGCGCCCATGATGATGAACAGGAACATCATGGTCATCACCACCTCGGTGATGAAGCACGCCACCATGCTGTATTGACCGGGCGAATGCTCACCAAAGCCATTGGACGCAAAACCCTTGCTGACGTCGAAGCCGGGTGCGCCGCTTGCGATCGTATAGAGCAGCGCCGCCGCAACGATCGCGCCGATCACCTGTGCGATCACGTACGGCAGAATCTGCGACGCCGGAAACCGTCCGCCGGCCGCAAGGCCGATGGTGACTGCGGGATTGAGATGGCAGCCGGAGATGTGTCCGATCGCGTAGGCCATGGTCACGACGCTCAGGCCAAACGCCAGGGACACGCCGAGCAGGCCGATACCGACCTGCGGAAAGCCGGCGGCGATGACCGCGCTGCCGCATCCCGCAAAAGTGAGCCAAAATGTACCGATCGCTTCAGCGGTGTATTTTTTGGTGTTCATTGTCGCCTCCAGCATGCTTTGCGTAGCAGGATGCTAGGGTAGCCCCGTGAGAGGCTCGTTATCTAGGGAAACCCGGGTCGATACCTGCCGAATCCCCGCCGATTTTCATGGCTTTCCCGGGCTAGAACCGCCTTCTCAGGTGGACATCGGCGGCTTTGTCTGCTACATGCCCGCGTTCAGGGTTAAGGGCCAGGCCTTTTGCCGGCCCTTTGCTTTACCAGAATTCCTATCCGATCAATAGAAAGAGGATGCCGCGTGCAGGTTCTCGTCCGCGATAACAATGTCGATCAAGCCCTCAAGGCGCTGAAGAAGAAGATGCAGCGCGAGGGGATTTTCCGCGAGATGAAGCTCCGCGGGCACTACGAAAAGCCCTCCGAGAAGAAGGCCCGTGAAAAGGCCGAAGCCGTGCGCCGCGCGCGCAAGCTGGCCCGCAAGAAGCTGCAGCGCGAAGGCCTGCTGCCGATGAAGCCGAAGCCGGTGTTCGGCGCCGGTCCCGGTGGCGACCGTGGTGGCGCTGGCGGCCGTGGTGGCCCGGGCGCAGGTCCGCGCGGACCGCGCTGAGCGCTTCCTGAGATTTGAGTTGAAAACGCGGGCCTCGGGGCCCGCGTTTTTGTTTTTCGCCATGGCAGATCCCGCAGTATGGGATAATCATCGCTGGCGCGCGCGGCGTGTTCCAATCCCATCTCCTTCACCGGCCGTTGCGGCTATTTTGGCTTGGACACGCGAAAGTATTCCGCTGCATGGCCGTCACGGATTGCAATGCCCTTCCCTGCGCATCGCGCGTCACGGCCGTACCTATCGCGCTGCTAGCGATCGTTCTCACCCTTCCCCTCGGAGGCTGTTCGTTCGACCTGGGATCGTGGGGACCGGACAAGGAAAAGCCGCAGGCGGTCGAGCAGAAGCCGACCGGCACGATCAGCGGACAAAGCGTCACCGACGCCCAGGGCTATGCTACGCGCGGCCAGACTCTCGCCAAATCCGGCAAGACCGAAGAGGCGCTGGCGCAGTTCGAGCGCGCGCTCGCACTCGATCCCTACAATGTGCCGGCCCTGTACGGCCGCGGGCTGATCCATCAGGCCGACAAGCATCATGAACAGGCGATCGCGGATTTCACCGCCGCCAATGGCCTGACCCCGCAGCAGATCGAGCCGCTGCTGGCGCGTGCCACCAGCTACCTCGCCATCGACAAGGCAAAGGAAGCCGCTTCCGATCTCGACGAGGCGGTGCAGGCCAATTCCAACAGCGCGCCAGCCTGGGCGGCCCGCGGCGCCGCCTATGAGCGATTAGGCGACAAGGCCAAGGCGTTCACATCCTACGGCCGTGCGCTCGCGCTCCGCCCCAGGGACGAAGCCGCGCGAAGCGGCCTCGCGCGCACCGGCGGCTAGAGCGTTTTCGAGCGAAGTGGACACCGGTTCGCGTTAAGAAAACGCGTCAAAACAAGAATCTAGAGCCCGGTTCTGATTCAATCAGAACCGAAAAAGGCTCTAGACCTTCCCGGTTTTGATTGAATCGGAATCCGGCTGCAGCTTTGCTTGCGCCAGGCGGAAGCCCCCGGATCAAGTCCGAAGGCATGCCTCGTCCGAAGGCGCCATGAAACTTATTTCGGCAACACCGCGTGGAAGAGCGACTTGGCGGTCGACAGCGCGTCCTCGGCAGCCGCCGTGGCGCGCTCGCGCACGGAGGGCTCCGCCATGTCCGCACGCAGATCGAGCGGGCGCGAGAGCGGAATTTCGGCAGGCGGGGTTGGGCGGTTCGGGTCGCGGGCCTCGGCATAGGGCGGCCGCGCCTGCGACGGCGCATGACCAAACGAAGCCTGACCGGACGAAGCCTGACCAAAGGGTTCGCCGGCGGGCGAACCCGAGACCATGATCGGCGGCGGCAGCGGACGAAGCGCGGGCGCAGCGGCAGGCGCATTCGCGACCACAGGAGCATTCGCGACCGCGGGAGCATTCGCGACCGCGGGTGCACTTGCGACCTTGGGCGCCTCGGGAGCGCGGGCCGTCTCGGGGGCGCGCGGAGAGGTTTCACCGTTGGCACGCAGGCGCTCGATCGCGGCGCGCGCGAGATCGTTGGCATCGCGGCGTTCATCCGGCGTAGCCGCTGTCTCGACAGGGGCAGCCGGCGCAGCCGCCGCAACCGGAGCCGCTGACGACGTCACGGCCTGCACGGGCGACGGCAGTATGACCCTGATCTTTTCCTTTTCGCGCGCGACCGCGGCATGGCGGCGCTGGTCGGCACCTTCGGCCGGGCTTTCGGCCGATTTCACATCGGACTTGGTTTCGACGGACTTGGTATCGACGGACTTGGTATCGGGTTTGGCGTCAGCCTTTGCTTCGGCTTTCGCTTCGGTCTTCTCCTGAGCCTTTTCGACCACCGCTGGCCGTTCGGCCGCGGTCTTCTCCATGATGGCTTTCTCGGAGATTCCCTTCGCCTTGACGCCGGCAGCGGGGAGATTGCTGACGCTGGCCGTGGTCTCGGCCGGCTTGGAGTCCACCTTGGCGTCGGATTTGGCTTCCGCCTTACCGTCTTCCTTGCCATCCCCCTTGGGATTGGCAGTCGACGCCGCGGCCGCAGGCGCGTCCGCGTTGGGCTTGGTCACAATGTAGTGGTTGACGATGTACGCCCCGATGACGGTCGCAGCCACCGAGGGAAAGATGTCTACGGCGAATTTCTTCAGGTAATTCAGCATTCCGGCCACTCCCCGCGGTCCCTCAATTGCAGGAACTTTGAGGCAACATTGAGGGATCAACTGCGACGGATCGGTGACAAATCAGCAGTTCCCGTGCAGGCCGAGGCGACACCGGCTTGGTCGAGACTGAAAATCCAGGTTTCGTTACCGGGAGATTAATGCCGCCCCCATCGCCCCGGGTCGCGGGTCCCGGCGCGGATGGTCAGGGCTTCAGTTCGACCTCCAGAAACACGATCTCGCTGGCCGTCTCGTTGAGCACGTCGTGCTGGACGCCGGCTTTTCGGAAATAGGACTTGCCGACCCCGAGCTGCGCCTTGGTGCGTTCGCCGTTCGGCGCGACGATGGTCATTTCGCCCGAGGTCACCGGCACGATCACGTAATCCATCCCATGGGTGTGATGGCCGGTAGCGCTGCCCGGCGCCAGCCGCCACTCGGTGACGCGGACTTCGGGGGTATCGACCTGAACATCGGATTTTGCGGCGAGCATATCAGGTTCACTCCGGGGGACTTACGGCACCAATACCATGAACAGGAACACGGCGAACACCCCTTCACGGTAGCCATCACCCCTTGGCAAGGTTGATGAAATTGCGCGCGATTTCAATCGCGCCGAAATTATCCAGATCGTTATGACCGCCTCGCGCAAGGCGGACAAACCGCTTCGGCTCGTTCGCCAGCGCAAACAGCCGTTCGCCAAAGGCAACCGGTATCGTCGGATCGAGCGCGCCATGCATGACGAGCAGCGGCACCTTGACCCTCGCAATGTGCGTGTCGGAACGGAACTGGTCCCGCATCAATAGACGCACTGGCGCAAACCAGAACGCCGACGCGGCGACATCGGTGATCGACGTATAGGGAGCTTCCAGGATCAACCGCCCGATCCGCTGCTCCGCCGCAAGCGCCACCGCAACGCCGGTGCCGAGCGAAAAGCCCCAGACGACGATGTTGTCCGCGCGATAGCGTGCGACCGCAAAGGCATAGGCCGCCGCGGCGTCCTGCAGCAATCCCTGCTCGCTCGGTTGCCCGGTTGAGCCCGCATAGCCGCGATAGGACAATGCGATGACCCCGGTCCCGTCGGCGATGATGCTGCGAAAGCGACCGAAGAAGCCGGCGAGGTAATCGCCATTGCCATGGAAGTAGAGAACGACCGGACGGCCCGGCCTGGCCGGAACGTGCCAGATGATGATCTTCTCACCGTCGGCTGTAGTCAGGATATGCTCTTCCGCTTCCGGAAAGCCCGCCGCCGTCGGCGCCGTGCGCGCGGTCGTCGGGATCGGAAACAGAACGGCGCGCTGTGCGAAGAACAGTGCGAGCAGACCACAGACATAACCAGCCGAAACGACGATCAGCAGCCATTTCAGTACTGTCATGAATTTCCTGCGCGGCGACCTACATCCCCTTGACGATGTTCTCGGTGACCTTCTTGGCGTCGCCGAGCAGCATCATGGTGTTGTCGCGATAGAACAGCGGATTGTCGATGCCGGCATAACCCGACGCCAGCGAGCGCTTGATGAACATCACGGTGCCGGCCTTCCAGACCTGCAGCACCGGCATGCCGTAGATCGGCGAGGTCTTGTCATCTTCCGCGGCCGGGTTGGTGACGTCGTTGGCGCCGATCACGAAGGCGATGTCGGCCTGCGCGAATTCGGAGTTGATGTCCTCGAGCTCGAACACCTCATCATAAGGCACATTGGCTTCCGCGAGCAGCACGTTCATGTGGCCGGGCATGCGGCCTGCGACCGGGTGAATGGCGTACTTCACCTCGACGCCTTCCTTCTTCAGCAGGTCGCCCATTTCCCGCAGCGCGTGCTGGGCCTGCGCCACGGCCATGCCGTAGCCGGGCACGATGATCACCTTCTGCGCGTTCTTCATGATGAAGGCGGCATCGTCGGCCGAGCCGAGTTTTGCGGGCTTCTGTTCGCCGCCGCCGCCGCCCGCGGCCGCGGTCTCGCCGCCGAAGCCGCCGAGGATGACCGAGATGAAGGAGCGGTTCATCGCGTGGCACATGATGTAGGACAGGATCGCGCCCGACGAGCCGACCAGCGCGCCGGTGATGATCAGCGCCGAGTTGCCCAGCGTGAAGCCGATGCCGGCCGCGGCCCAGCCGGAATAGGAGTTCAGCATCGAGATCACGACGGGCATGTCGGCGCCGCCGATCGGGATGATCATGAGTACGCCGAGCACCAGCGCGATGATGGTGATCAGCCAGAAGTCGATCGCGCTGCCGGACCGGACCAGGCCGAAAATGAAGAACACCAGCGCAGCCGCGAGCGCGATGTTGATGATGTGCCGGCCGGGCAGGATGATCGGCGCGCCGCTCATGCGCGCGGAAAGCTTCAGGAACGCGATTACCGAGCCGGTGAAGGTCAGCGCGCCGATGGCGACGCCGAGCGACATTTCTACCAGGCTGGAGGGGTGAATGGCGCCGGGCGTGCCGATGTCGAAGGCTTCGGGCGCATAGAAGGCGCCGGCGGCGACCAGCACCGCGGCCATGCCGACCAGCGAGTGGAAAGCCGCGACCAGTTCCGGCATCGACGTCATCGGCACGCGCCGCGCGATCACGGCGCCGATACCACCGCCGATGGCGATACCGAGGATGACCAGCACCCAGGCGACGCCGTCCGCCGGCGGATGGCTCGCCAGCGTGGTGGCGACCGCTATCGCCATGCCGATCATGCCGAACAGATTGCCCTGGCGGGATGAGGCCGGGCTCGACAGCCCGCGCAGCGACAGGATGAACAGCACACCCGCTACGAGGTATAAAATTGCAGCCAGATTGGCGTTCATCTCAGGTCCCCATTGTCTTCGTCACCACGAGGTGTACGCCGCTCACTTGGCTTTCTTCTTGTACATCGCCAGCATGCGCTGGGTGACAAGGAAGCCGCCGAAGATATTCACACAGGCGAAGATCAGCGCGATGAAGCCGAAGGCGCGCGCCCAGCCCGAGCCACTTGAGATCATTGGGACGCCGACCGCGAGCAGCGCGCCGACCACGATCACCGAGGAGATCGCGTTCGTGACCGACATCAGCGGCGTATGCAGCGCAGGGGTCACCGACCAGACCACGAAGTAGCCGACGAAGACGGCGAGGACGAAAATCGACAGCCGGAAGACGAAGGGATCGACGGCTTGGGCGATGTGCTCCATGGCTTCTCTCCTCAGGCTTTCGGCTGGAAGTTCGGATGGACGACGGCGCCGTCCCTGGTCAACGCGGTGGCCTTCACCAATTCGTCGTCCCAATTGACCGCGAGCGATTTGTTCGCCTTGTCGACCATGGTCTCGATGAAGTTGAATAAATTGCGCGCATAGAGGCTCGATGCCGATTGCGCCACGCGACCGGCGACATTGGTATAGCCGACGATCTTGATGCCATCGATATCGACGACTTCTCCGGGCTTGGCGCCCTCGACATTGCCGCCGCGCTCGACGGCGAGATCGATCAGCACCGAACCCGGCTTCATCGACTTCACCATGTCGGCGCTGACGAGTTTCGGCGCCGGCCGGCCCGGAATCAGGGCAGTCGTGATGACGATGTCCTGCTTCTTGACGTGCTCGGCGGTGAGCGCGGCCTGCTTGGCCTGGTACTCTTTCGACATTTCCTTGGCGTAGCCGCCGGCGGTCTGCGCGTTCTTGAATTCCTCGTCCTCGACCGCGAGGAATTTGGCGCCGAGCGATTCGACCTGCTCCTTCGTGGCCGGGCGCACGTCGGTGGCGGTGACAATGGCGCCGAGCCGGCGCGCGGTCGCGATCGCCTGCAGGCCGGCGACGCCAACGCCCATCACGAACACCTTCGCCGCCGGAACGGTGCCGGCCGCGGTCATCATCATCGGGAAGGCGCGGCCGAACGATTCGGCTGCCTCGATCACCGCGCGGTAGCCGGCAAGGTTGGCCTGCGAGGACAGCACGTCCATGACCTGTGCGCGCGTGATGCGCGGCATTAATTCCATGGCAAATGCCGAGACGCCGGCATCCGCGATCGTCTTCAGCGCCGCCTCATTGCCGTAAGGGTCCATGATCGCGATGACGAGTGCGCCGCGCTTGTACTGCGCAAGCTCGCTGGCTTCCGGCCGCTTCACCTTGATGATGATATCGGCGTCCTTCAACGCGTCCGCGCTGACGGTGGCGCCCACCGCGGTGAATTCGGAATCCGGCAGGCCCGACTTGATGCCCGCACCCGGCTCGATTGCCACTTCGGCGCCGATCGCCTTGAATTTCTTCACGGTATCCGGGGAAGCGGCAACCCGCGGCTCGGACGGATCGATTTCCTTGGCAACGGCAATCTTCATGAGCCCTCCCGGCGCGGCAGGCGCGCGCGCAAGCAAACTAGCGTCTTTTCCGCTTAGTTGGATACCGGTTTCGCAACCGGCATGCGTGCAAATTTTTGGCGACCGCCGGAGCCGGCAGTGCAGGGAGCGCGTCAGGTGAGGAAGTAGCCCATCAGGGCGACAATGATCACGACGGCGATGGTGCCGTATTTGACCAGCATGATGAAACCTTCATAGGTCTGCTCATGGGCCACGTAGTCGTTGCCGTCAGCGGTCGTGTAGGCCACTTCGTTATGGTCTGCCATCGGTATCCCCAGTCAAAATCCGCGTTTCTCGCGTGCAATTACCGCAAAGCGTTTGGGAGGGCAACGGCCCCCTGCCAATCGGGTCATTCCGAAGGCCAATTATCCCGGATCCAGCGGGTCAGGCTTTCCTCGCTGACCTCGCCTGCGGCGAGGGAGAGGATGATGGCCGTGGCGTGCGCCGGATCAGGCGCAAAGGGGATGTCGTTGCCGCGCAAGAAGACCATCATGGCGTGGAACGCGATACGCTTGTTGCCGTCCACGAACGCGTGGTTGCGGGCAAGACCGAACGCATAGGCTGCAGCGAGTGCAGCCATATCCGTCGTTCCATAATGCCATTGGTTGACCGGCCGCAAAACCGCCGACTCAAGAAGGCCGCTATCCCGAATGCCTTCCGGTCCGCCGAATATTGCCAGTTGCTCGGCATGCATATCGATGACCTCATCGATATCGAGCCAAATTGGCTCGCTCATTTTGCAAGCGCTGCAAACGTATCGCGATATTCGTGCATGACCTTGCGGGCAATTTCCATGGTTCGCGCGTGCTTGGGATTGAATGGCGAAAGCCGCAGGCTGCCATCCGGTTGCTCGACCGGATAGAACTTGTCCCCCTCCTTGAGATTGAGCCGGGCAAGAAGCTCTTTCGGCAGGATCATACCGACCGAATTGCCGATCTTCCGAATTTGAAGGGCGTTGTCCTCAAGCTTGTATTCGCGAGAGGCTTCCTCCATGCCGCGAGGGGGTTTGGTCATGACGCAGGCTCCGTTATACAACCTGTATAACACGCTTTTTCAATCCGTTCAACAAATGTATTACACCCCGCTGACCCTAATTTGCCCCCCCTTGCCGGCCGTATTTCCTTCCAGCCGCTTCGGATGGAAGGTGAGCCGTCCCTAAATTCTCGTTGGAAGCGCTTTCCTGAGGCGCAAACCGGCACCCCTCTATCCGAGCACGAAGTCGAAACGACCCGCCAGCCACCCCGCGGGCGCCCTGTCAGCCCATCTCTTCCAGCTCGTCGATCATGCCTGATATGACCGACAGCCCGCCGTCCCAGAATTTGGGATCCCTGGCGTCGAGCCCGAACGGCTTGAGCAGTTCGGAATAATGCTTGGTGCCGCCGGCCGCGAGCATCGCGAGATAGCGCTCGGCAAAACCTTCGGCGGCGTTCTCGTAGACGGCATAGAGCGAGTTCACTAGGCAATCGCCGAACGCATAGGCGTAAACGTAGAACGGCGAATGGATGAAGTGCGGAATGTACATCCAGAAATTTTCGTAGCCGGGCCGGATGTCGATGGCCGGCCCGAGGCTTTCACCCTGCACGCTGAGCCAGATCTGGCCGATGCGCTCCGCGGTCAGCTCACCGTTCTTGCGCTCGGTGTGCACGGCGCGCTCGAACGAATAGAACGCGATCTGCCGCACCACGGTGTTGATCATGTCCTCGACCTTGCCGGCGAGCAGCGCCTGGCGCTGCTTGGCGTTCCTGGTCTGCGACAATAGCCGCTTGAAGGTCAGCATTTCGCCGAACACGCTCGCAGTTTCCGCCAGCGTCAGCGGCGTTGGCGCCATCAGCGCTCCATTTTTGGCCGCCAGCACCTGATGCACGCCATGGCCGAGTTCATGCGCCAGCGTCATCACGTCGCGCGGCTTGCCCTGGTAGTTCATCAGAACATAGGGATGCGCCGATGGCGTGGTCGGATGCGAGAACGCGCCCGGCGCCTTGCCCGGCCGCACCGGCGCATCGATCCAGCGATCGGTGAAAAACCGTTCGGCGATCGCAGCCATCTCAACGGAGAAGCCGCGATAAGCCGTCAGCACCATCTTCTGCGCCTCGGGCCAGGCGATCGCGCCGGCCGCCGCAAACGGCAGCGGCGCATTCCGGTCCCAATGCGCGAGCTTCTTCTTTTTGAACCAGCCGGCCTTGAGATTGTAGTAGCGGTGCGACAGCTGCGGATAGGCTGCCCGAACCGAGCCGACCAGGGCATCGACGACCTCGCGCTCGACGCGGTTATTGAGATGCCGCGAATCCGCAACATCCTGGAAGCCGCGCCAGCGATCGGAAATCTCCTTGTCCTTGGCAAGCGTGTTGGTGATGAGCGCAAAGGTCCGCTCATTGTCCTTGAAGGTCTTCGCCAGCGCCTGGCCTGCAGCCTTGCGCTTTTCCGGCGCGCGGTCCTGCAGCAGATTGAGCGTCGGCTCGATCGCGAGTTCCTTGCCCCCGACCTTGAAGCGGAGGCCGGAGATGGTCTGGTCGAACAGCCGGTTCCAGGCGGCATAGCCGCTCTGGGATTTTTCGTGAAACAACTGCTCGACGCGATCTTCGAGCTGATACGGCTTGTCCTTGCGCAGATCCTCGATCCACGGCCGGTAATGGGCGAGCTCCGGCGTCTGCATCGCGCGCTCGATCACGGCATCGTCGATGCGGTTGAGCTCGAGCGCGAAGAACAGCAAATGCAGCGAGGCCGCCGTCAGCCGCTCGGAAACGTCGCCATAGAATTTGGAGATCAGGGGATCGACGCTGTCGCCGGCATGAACGAGGCCGGCATAGGAGCCGAGCCGGCCGGCGAGATCGTCGATCGCCTCGTAACGCCTGACTGCATCGGCGAGCCAAAGGCCGCCATCGTCGCGGGCAACGCCTTCCGCCAGTTTGGCCTTGTAATCCGCTTCAAACGCTGCGCAGTCGGCATCCATCTTTTGCAGGTCGCGCGCGATTTCGGGCGCGTCGATACCGGAATAAAGATCGGCGAGGTTCCATTCCGGCAATTTGCCGGTCTTTGATCCGGTCTTGGATTTGGCCGTCGCTGCCTTGCTGCGCGTGGCTGATTTGCGGGACGTCTTGCCGGCTCGGGAGGTCGCAGATTTCACGCTCATGACACTTTCAAAATTGGGAGGTGATCAGGAAATCGGCTTGCGAGATCAGGCGAAGGCCACGAGCTGCGGGACGAACTGGACGAACAGCTCTTCGCCCTCGACGAGCCACGGCTCGGCCTTTTCGTGGAACGCGCTGCGAACCGCACACCACAACGTGATGGCGCGGACCATGAGCCACGATGTCGACGGGACGGCGGCCTTCGCGTGCAACGCCACAAGATCGAGGTTGCGATGCTCGAACAATAGCCGGCCCGTTCCGTCTTCCAGGATGTAACTCCTGCCGATTCGGGACACGCACAACTCGCAGGCCTGATCTGGAAGCGGGCTCAGCAGATAGAACTGGACGTCGCCCTTTTCCGTCATGCCGGTTTCCCATTCGCGTCCGGTCCCCGGCGCAGTCGCCGCGCCCAGCGCCGCCAGGATGGTGCTCAGCTCCCTTTCACTCCATTCGCCGGTGTTCTGTTTGCGCTCGAACGCAACGACGCTCATTTGCTTTCCGCTCCGAACAGCAGCCGGTGCAATTCCGGCTCGTAGTACATTAACAGATGCTTCGCGAACGCGGCTTGTTCAATACCCAATTCGCCGGCCCATGCCCCCATGATTTCAGTTGGAACTCGGCTGAACCCGTTCTCGACCTGTGAGATGAAAGTGTAATACTTCAGGCCAAGACGTGCAGCGAGATCCGCCTGCGACAATTCGGCATCCGCCCTGCGCAGCTTGAGCCAATCCCCAGCCAGTTTCCGCAATTGCTTGGCTTCCGGCGCAGACTTGCCCGGAAGACGTTCAGTGGAAACGTCTTGATGTTTTCCTCGTTTCATGTTTACTAAACTATCTGTAATGAATGTCCGGGTAGGTGATGTTCCCTACCACAATCTCAGCTCGCGAATAAGAATCAGATGGCTTTCTTGGACCGCAGTCAGATTGTTGAAACGAACCCCCGGCCCCCCGCGGCCCGCGGCAAGGAGTTGTTTGCCGGTATCCTGCTTGTGGCGCTGTTGGCGACCGTGGGAATCCGGAACGTGGTGCCGGTGGATGCCCTGGCGCCCGCGATCGTCACCCTGCTCTTTGCGGTTGCCGCATTGACGGCTGGCTTCGCGCTGCTCTGCCGGCGCGACCGATTCCGCATCATGTGGTTCGACCTTGCCGGAAGCCTGACGTTCATCGGCGTCGTCCTCTCCGTTCTGATCGAGCCGGACCAGATGGTCGGGCTCTTCGCCCTCCCGGATCAACCTGAGTAACGGGAAAGCATTTTTCCGCAGTCTGACTGCGGCTTTTTCTACGCACATCCAAGCCCGGGCCCCTCTGGCAGTTCAAGCGAACTGCGATGTCGGATTGGACCTTCAACGGAGTGGCCCGGATGCTGGAACTAATCTCCTCAGAATCGCTGACAGCGTTTTTCCAGGTCGTGATGATCGACCTGGTGCTCGCCGGCGATAACGCGATTGTCATCGGCCTTGCAGCCGCCGGCCTCCCCGAGGGTCAGCGCAAGAAGGCAATTCTGATTGGCATATTGGCGGCAACGCTGCTGCGCATCGGCTTCGCCTCCGTCACGGTCCAGTTGCTGCAGATCATCGGGCTGCTGCTCGCCGGCGGCATTCTCCTGCTCTGGGTGTGCTGGAAGATGTGGCGCGAGTTGCAGTCGCATCACCAGCATCAGCCGACATTTCAGAATCTGTCGTCCGCAAGGACGGTGGATGCCGGCGCCGCGCCAGTTCACCAGAAGACGCTTGGCCAGGCCGTATGGCAGATCACCCTCGCCGACGTCTCGATGTCGCTCGACAACGTGCTGGCCGTCGCAGGCGCAGCGCGGGAGCATCCGATGATTCTGATATTCGGCCTGGCGCTCTCCATCGCGCTGATGGGGCTCGCCGCCAGCTTCATCGCGCGCCTGCTGGAGAAGCACCGCTGGATCGCCTATGTCGGCCTCGCGATCATCCTCTATGTCGCCCTCGACATGTGCTATCGCGGCGCGCTGGAGGTCTGGCCCCACCTCAACATCCAGATCTAGCCGCTCCTCAACTTCGCCGTTCTCAACGATTAAGGGTGCGTTAATCGGCATCGGCGAAAGTGCCCCGATTCGATACAATTCAGTAGCGTGCGGGGAGAGCCATGGCTGCCACCATTCTGATTGCCGACGACGACGCCGTTCAGCGCCGTTTGGTTGAAAACATGGTGCAAAAGTGCGGCTACGAGCCCCTTGTCGTCGATAGCGGCGATGCCGCCGTCGCCCTGCTCACCGCACCGGATGCGCAGGCGATCGACGCAGTCGTGCTCGATCTCGTGATGCCCGGCCTCGACGGGCTCGGCGTGCTTTCAAAAATGCGTGAAGCAGGCCTGAGCATCCCGGTCATCGTGCAGACCGCCCATGGCGGCATCGACAACGTGGTCTCGGCGATGCGCGCCGGCGCGCAGGATTTCGTGGTCAAGCCGGCCAGCTTCGAACGGCTGCAGGTGTCGCTGCGCAACGCGCTCAACACGAGCGCGCTCAAGGGCGAACTGCAGCGCATCCGCCATAGCCGCGAAGGCCGGCTCACATTCGCCGACATCATCACCCGCAGCGAAACCATGGCAGCCGTGCTGCGCACCGCGCAGAAGGCGGCCGCATCGAGCATCCCGGTGCTGGTCGAGGGCGAGTCCGGCGTCGGCAAAGAATTGTTCGCCCGCGCCATCCACGGTTCCAGCGAGCGCAAGTCCAAGCCGTTCGTCGCGGTCAATTGCGGCGCCATCCCCGACAATCTCGTGGAATCGATCCTGTTCGGTCACGAGAAGGGCGCCTTCACCGGGGCCACCGAACGTCACATGGGCAAGTTCGTCGAGGCTTCCGGCGGCACGCTGTTTCTCGACGAGGTCGGCGAGTTGCCGCTGGCTGCGCAGGTAAAGCTTTTGCGTGCGCTGCAGGAAGGCACCGTCGAGGCGGTCGGCGGCCGCAAGCCGGTGAAGGTCGACGTCCGCATCATTTCCGCGACCAACCGCAAACTGCTCGACCTCGTGAAGAGCGGCGCGTTCCGCGAGGACCTGTTCTACCGACTGCACGTACTGCCGCTGACGATCCCGCCGCTGCGGATGCGGCGCGAAGACGTCCCGCATCTGTTACGGCACTTCCTGGCGCGCTTCACCGCCGAGGAAAATCGCACCATCACCGGCATCAGCGGAGAGGCCGTGGCCCATCTCGCGCAGCTCGATTGGCCCGGCAACATCCGCCAGCTCGAGAACACGGTCTATCGCGCCGTCGTCATGAGCGAGAGCGATCAGCTCGACCTGTCCGATTTCCCGCAGACCGTCGGCCACGCCGTATCGGACGACCAGTCCCCGCACAGCGAACCGCTGGTCATCGCGCCGTCGACGGCGCCCGCCATGGTTTCGGGCAGCGATATACCGATTGCTCCGCTCGCCACTGCCGGCAGCCTTTCGATGCTGACCGCCACCGGCGAGGTACGGCCGCTCGACGAGATGGAAAACGAGATCATCCGGTTTGCGATCTCGCATTATCGCGGTCAGATGTCGGAGGTCGCGCGCCGGCTCAAGATCGGCCGCTCCACGCTCTATCGGAAGCTCGATGAAGCTGCCGCCAACGACCCGGCCGGAGGCGGCGCACAGGACGCCAATTGAGCGGCGGACGGTCGGCGGGCGATTATGGCGCCCGCGTGGCAAAGACCGTGGCAAACCAACGACATCCGCAGTTCGGAACCTTTGAACCGTGGCTTGGCGGTGACAGACAAAAGGCGGGGAGCGTGGCAAAAACGCGCTGCCCGAATTCAAGGGCTAGTTTGAGGTCAGTTTGTCGTGAGTTGTCCCGCATGGCGCTGGCTGCATGATAGGGGCACATGTATCGTCTGCGTTTGAATCGTGGCGTGCAGGCGTATGACTGAGAACCGATCGAGCCGGCGCTTTCCGCGCAAGCCGTGACGAACGATACCTAACGACTGTTCCATGCCGGAGCAGTTCGCCCAAGGGGGTGTGACGATGCGTGACTGTTCGATGAACCGTGCAGGATTTGACCGCGTACTGATGGCCGTCGCGGCAACCTTCCTCACGGTGTCCGCGACCTCGGCACTGGCGGCCCAGTCGACAACGCCGCGCGCCAGCGCCGCCGAGCTCGCGATCGACGCAGCAGTTCCCCGTCCCGAACCCGCCAACGTCCCGCCGCCGACCATCGGCGACTTCAAGATGGACGCCACCGCCTCGGTGCCTGATCCGGCCAAGGCGACTGACAAGACAATCGACAAGCCGGCCGAGACTGCAACGGCACCCGAGCCCAAGCCTGCTGACATCAAGCCTGCTGACCTCAAGCCTGCCGATGTCGTCACCGCGCCCGCAGCTACTTCCAACGACGCCGCAACCGCGACGCCTCCGGCCGCGACAGCCACCGCGCCCGCCGCCGAACCGGCCAAGGAGCCGGTGAAGGTCAGCACCGTCGCTCCGGCCGACCAACCGGTCGCCGACCGCCTGCGCGACATGATCGGCGCCAAGTCGCTGCGCTATTTCGACCGCAAGAACGAGCGTGCCGCCGTCGAGAAGTTCTACTCGGCGCGCGACTACGCACCGCAGTGGACGCAAGCCGGCAAATTGACCGACAGCGGCAAGAGCGTGATCGCCCGCCTGAAGGACGCTGCCTCCGAGGGGCTCAATCCGGTCGACTATCCGGCGCCGGATTTTGCGGCCGCCGCTTCGCCGGACCAGCTCGCCGAGGCCGAACTGAAACTGACCGCGAGCATGCTCGACTATGCGCGACAGGCCCAGAGCGGCCGGATGCACTGGTCGCAGGTCTCGGGCGACATCCTCTATCCCGAGCACCCGACCGATCCGGCGGAAGTGCTCGCCAACATCTCGACCGCCAAGGACGCGTCTGCAGCGCTCGACGGCTACAACCCGCCGCACAAGCTCTACAAGGAGCTGAGGGCCAAGCTCGCCGAACTGCGCGGCCAGGGCGACGGACCGATGATCCACATCGCCGAAGGTCCGGCATTGGCGTTCAAGGCCGCCACCAAGAAGCAGGGTGAAGTCGCGCCGGAAGATTCGCGCGTGCCGCAGCTGCGCGCCAAGCTTGGCATCGAGAACCCCGACGATGCGCGTTACGACGCCAAGGTCGCAGCCGCCGTGCGCAAGTTCCAGGACCATGCCGACCTCAAGCCGACCGGTGTGCTCGACGACCGCACCGTGAAGGCCATCAACAGCCCGAAGCGCGACCGGCAGATCGATACCGTGCTCGTCAACATGGAGCGTTGGCGCTGGCTGCCGCGCCAGCTCGGCGCGGCCTCGCTCGGCAATGCCTACGTCATTCTCAACGTGCCCGACTTCACGCTGAGGGTGATGCACAACGGTGCGCCGGTCTGGACCACGCGGGTGGTGACGGGAAAGCCGGGCAAGCACGCGACGCCGATGCTGACGGAGACGATGAAGTTCATCACCGTCAACCCGACGTGGAACGTACCGCCGTCGATCATCTACAACGAATACCTGCCGGCCCTGCAGCAGGACCCGACGGTGCTGCAGCGCATGGGCCTGAAGCTCGAGCGCTCGCGCGACGGCAGCATCCACATTTCGCAGCCGCCCGGCGAGGCCAACGCGCTCGGCCGCATCCGTTTCAACTTCCCGAACAAGTTCCTGGTTTATCAGCACGACACGCCGGACAAGTATCTGTTCGCCAAGGAAGAGCGCGCGTTCAGCCATGGCTGCATGCGGGTGCAGAATCCCGATCAATACGCCTCGACCCTGCTCAACATCGTGCTGCCGAACGAGCGCTACACGCCGGAAAAATCCGCAGCATGTACGGCCGCAGCGAGATCGACCTGAAATTCCCGACGCCGATCCCGGTCAACATCACCTACCAGACCGCGTTCGTGGATGACGCCGGCAAGCTGCAGATTCGCAAGGACATCTATGGCCGCGACTCCGTGATGATCGGCCTGCTCAAGAACAGCCGCAGCAAGGATCTGGAGGCCATGGTCGCCCATGCGCAGCCGAACTATTCACGGCCAAAGGACAGTTTGCCGGCCGGCGTCAGCTTCGCCAGCGACAACACCTCCTCCGGTCCGTCGTTCTTTGAGCGCCTGTTCGGCGGGCCGTCGACCGCCACGCCGCCGGCCCCTGTTGGCCGCCGGCCGCAACAGCGGTTCACCCGGTAATTCTGCCCGGACGGATTTCCAAGCAAAATCAACGATCTCGCCTCACCGGCGATTTCGTTTACGTTAACCACTATCCATCTCGAATTCAGCACCGAGCACTTTTTCGCCACAGTCAGCAGGTTAGGTTAAGACCAAGCTTGGGGGCGGGACGGTAAACTTTGTTAACCATCCCGCATTAAGAAAGTGTTCACCCTCTTTTGCCGGGGTCTGCAAAAGAACACCGTGAACGCTCGTCGACTGGGTGGGCTTATACGTGCTGGCTGGTTTCGCGCGCCAATTCAATCCGCTTGCTTTGCCAAAAGCCGGATATCGGATCGGGCTAACTTCACTGTTGCTGCTCGCCGGAGCAGGCTCGGTGCATGATGCCACCGCGCTGAACGAAACCCGCACCCTCTCCTTCCACCATACCCATTCCGACGAAGATCTCACCGTCACCTTCAAGCGCGACGGCCGCTACGACGAAGAAGCTCTCAAGAAGCTCAATCACTTCCTCCGCGACTGGCGCAGCCAGGACTCCACCACGATGGATCGGCATCTGTTCGACATCCTCTGGGAAGTCTACCGCGACGTCGACGGCAAGAAGCCGATCCAGATCATCTCCGCCTACCGCGCCCCCGCCACCAACGCCATGCTCCGCCGCCGCTCTTCCGGCGTGGCGCGCTTCAGCCAGCACATGCTCGGCCACGCGATGGACTTCTACATTCCGGACGTGCCGCTGGAGCAGATCCGCGCCGCCGGCCTCCGCCTGCAGCGTGGCGGCGTAGGCTTCTACCCGACCTCGGGATCGCCCTTCGTTCATCTCGACACCGGCAGCGTCCGTCACTGGCCGCGCATGACCCACGATCAGCTCGCCAGGGTGTTCCCGGACGGACGGACCGTTCACCTGCCGTCCAATGGCGGTCCGATGAAGGGCTATGAACTGGCCCGCGCCGAAATCGAGCGCCGCGGCAATGGCGACGACGCCACAACCGTCAGCAAGATGCCGAACCTGTTCGCGGCGCTGTTCAAGGGTGGCAGCAAGTCGACAGAAGAGGATGACGAGGCCGGCAGCGCCCCCGTCAAGAACGAGAAGCCGGCACCGGCCAGCGTGGCGGCCGCGAAATCCGCCGATCCGGTTCCGACCCCGCGCTCGAAGCCGGTCGGGGCGACCATCCAGCTGGCCTCGGCCGACGCGCAGGTCGTGTCGGCGCCCAAAGCCAAGCCCGAATCCAGGCCCGAGGCGAAACAGGCCGCGCAGGCTTCCACCGACAAGGCCGAACAGAGGCCGCAGACGCCGGCCGATATCATCAATTCCCGTGGCTTCTGGGACGACATACCGCCGGCGGCGAATCAGGCTACCCCCGCGCAGGTCGCGGCGCTGCGCGCACGCCAGATGCTTGCCGCCGCCACCGATCAGCAGCCGACCGCCAGCGTCTCCGAATCGTTCAACAAGGCGATGGCCTATGCGCCCGCGGCTTCTTCGCCGGTCGACCGCGCCAACGTCGTCGCGGCCACCGCGGCGATCCCGCGCCTCGCACGTCCGGCGCGCAATGCCGGCGCCGCCGCGACCGAAATCAATACCGTGGTCGCCAAGGGTGCACAGGGGCAGGACACCATGGGGCAGGACACCATGGTCGCGACCTCGACCCGTCTCGCCGCCGGCCAGGGCAACAGCATCTGGATGCGGGTGGTGATGCTGGCGCCGAGCGCGAGCAATGCGATGTCGACGACCGTGCTCGGCGATACCGAGATGACCCAGATGCGCCGCCACTTCGTCAAGCCTCAGGCCGCCATCGCCATGACCTTCTCGGAAGATCCGATGATGGGCATGACCTGCGACCGCTTCACGGGATCGGCGACCGCGCAACTGCCGACGCGGTCGTTCGTGCTGCGCACCGCCGCACTGCGCTAAGGTTCACTGTCTCCGCGAAATTCGACACGGCCGTAGCCCGGATGGAGCGCAGCGCAATCCGGGGATTAGTCGGCGATGTGTTGCGAGAGTGTCCCGGATTTCGCTTCGCTCCATCCGGGCTACGTGCTGCCCAAACGCCTCACAACATCCCCAGCGCCTGCATGTAGGTTTCCAGAATGGTCTCCTGCTCGGCGCGCTCATTGGCATCCTGCTTGCGCATCCGCACGATGGTGCGCAGCGCCTTGGTGTCGTAACCGTTACCCTTGGCTTCGGCATAGACGTCGCGGATGTCGTCGGAGATCGTCTTCTTTTCTTCTTCCAGACGCTCGATGCGCTCGATGATGGCCTTGAGCTGGTCTTTGGCGAATTTTGTCGCGGGCTCGTCCTGGACGGCGGCGGCGGGGGTAGCCATCGGGTACTCCTGAATGGAACTGACGGTGAGCTGAAAGATCAAGCGCCGCACGCGTTACCGCACGGCGCTTTTTTCAGAAAAGACCCTCAAGATCGAGGGGCCTTGCGTCAAGGAAACATCGCGCTCATCCACAGCGCGCCCACAGGAGATGCGGATACGTAGCCCGGATGGCGCGCAGCGCAATCCGGGAAACTTTGGCGCAGAGGGCACTGCCCCGGATCGCGCGGAGCCTGTCATCGGGCGCGCATTCGCGCGACCCGTTGGCTCCATCCGGGCTACGAAGTGAAGGTCAATGCCCGGGATGAACCTTCTTCATCGCGGCCAACTGCTCCGGGGTAGCCGCACCCTGATGTTTCGCCTTCCACTCCTCATAGGGCATGCCGTAGACCGCCTCGCGGCTCTCGTCCTTGCTGACGGCGGCCCCCTTGGCGTCGGCCTCCTCCTTCATCCAGTTGGACAGGCAGTTGCGGCAGAAACCGGCCAGATTCATCAAATCGATGTTCTGGACGTCGGTGCGGGCGCGCAGGTGGCTGACCAGGCGCCGGAAAACGGCGGCTTCCAGTTCTGTTCTGGTTTTGTCGTCGATTGTCATGGTCTTGGGTCCTGCGTCCTACGAGGGTCGAGCATATTGATATCAGGTGGGAATTGTCACAGATTTTGCCATATCTGCGCGCAAAAGTAGGGTTCGCTCGTGGAGTCCCGGTTTCCCATAGCGCGGGAAAGGCATTCCCCGGCCGTTGACAGGTTCCGCCGGGTCACGCGAAATCTTCAATGATTTGATATAGCTTCGCTGCATGACCGGAAAAGATACTCGCCGCTTGTCCTCCCTCCCCGCACGTATGACCGCCGGCCTGCTGCCGATGCTCGCGTTGGCGGCGGCCTGCCTGTGGAGCAGTCCGGCGGCGGCCGATTTCCGGCTCTGCAACAATACTTCCAGCCGGGTCGGCATTGCGCTCGGCTACAAGGACGCCGAAGGATGGACCACCGAAGGCTGGTGGAACGTGTCATCGCGCAGTTGCGAGACGCTGCTGCGCGGAACTCTTGTCGCACGTTACTATTACATCTATGCGCTCGACTATGACCGCGGCGGCGAATGGTCGGGACAGGCCTTCATGTGTTCGCGCGACAAGGAATTCACCATCAAGGGTACCGAGAATTGCCTGGCACGCGGCTACGACCGCACCGGGTTCTTCGAGGTCGACACAGGCGAACAGCGAGCGTGGACCGTGCAACTGACCGAAGCCAACGAGCAGCCCGCGCAGCGCGTGCCGGGAATTCCGGGAACAGTGGGACCGGGCGGCCCCGGCGGGGTTCCGGGCCTGTCCAATCCGCCAAGCGGACCGGGTCTGCCGCCAGCCGCGGCGCCCAAGCAATGAGGCGGCTCCGTCGTATCAAGATTTCTCGCAACCCTCGGCCCGGCATCGTCAGACAGCGCGATGATCCGGAAGCTGTTCGAGGCCGGCGCGGATGTGTTCCGCATCAACATGAGCCACACGCCGCACGACAAGATGCGCGAGCTGGTCAACACCATCCGCAATGTCGAGAGTAGCTACGGCCGCCCGATCGGCATCCTGGTCGACCTGCAGGGACCGAAGCTGCGGCTCGGCGCATTCGCCGAGGGTTCGACCCAGCTCAAGAACGGCCAGAGCTTTGTGCTCGATTCCGACAAGGCGCCGGGCGACAACAACCGCGTGCAGTTGCCGCATCCGGAAATCCTCGCAGCCCTTCGGCCGGGCCATGCGCTATTGCTCGATGACGGCAAGGTGCGTTTGATCGCCGAAGAGACCTCGCCCGAACGCGCGGTGACGCGGGTCGTGATCGGCGGCAAGATGTCTGATCGCAAAGGTGTGAGCCTGCCCGATACCGACCTGCCGGTGTCGGCGATGACGCCGAAGGACCGCGCCGATCTCGAAGCAGCCCTTGTAACCGGCGTCGACTGGATCGCGCTCTCCTTTGTGCAGCGCGCCGAGGACGTTAACGAAGCCAAGCGGATGATCCGCGGCCGCGCCGCCGTGATGGCCAAGATCGAGAAGCCGCAGGCGATCGACCGCCTCGCCGAAATCATCGAGGCCTCCGACGCACTGATGGTGGCGCGCGGCGATCTCGGCGTCGAACTGCCGCTGGAGCGGGTACCGAGCCTGCAGAAACAAATGACGCGGATGGCGCGCCGCGCCGGCAAGCCGGTGGTGGTCGCAACGCAGATGCTGGAATTGATGATCCAGGCTCCGGTGCCGACGCGCGCGGAAGTCTCCGACGTCGCGACCGCCGTCTACGAAGGCGCCGACGCCATCATGCTGTCGGCTGAATCGGCCGCCGGCAAATTCCCGGTCGAAGCAGTCTCGACCATGAACCGCATCGGCGAGGAAGTGGAGCGCGATCCGACCTATCGCTCGGTGCTGACGGCGCAGCGGCCTGAGCCGGAGAATACGGTCGGTGATGCGATTGCCGACGCCGCGCGGCAGATCGCCGAAACCCTGGAATTGTCGGCGATCATCTGCTGGACCTCGTCGGGTTCGACCGCCATCCGCGTGGCGCGCGAGCGGCCGAAGCCGCCGGTGGTGGCGATCACGCCCAACCTCGCGACGGGTCGCAAATTGTCCGTCGTCTGGGGCGTGCATTGCGTTGTGGCAGAAGACGCCCACGACCAGGACGACATGGTCGATCGCGCCGGCTCCATTGCTTTTCGCGACGGCTTCGCCAAGGCCGGCCAGCGCGTGATTATCGTCGCCGGCGTGCCACTCGGCATCGCTGGCACCACCAATATGGTGCGCATCGCCAATGTCGAGCCGGAGGGCGGGGCGAAGAAGTGATGGGTGCGTTGCGCCGTCACTCCGGAGCACGCGTAAACTCAAACCCCGAATAGCGACGCTGATTACTGCAGCGTCGCGTCCAGCGTGATTTTCGTATTCAGCAGTTTCGACACCGGGCAGCCGGCCTTGGCCTTGCCAGCAAGCTCCTCGAACGCCGCCTTGTCCGCGCCCGGGATCTTCGCATTCAACGTCAGGTGAACGGACGTGATCGCAAAACCATCGCCCTGCTTTTCCAGCGTGACGTCGGCCTTGGTTTCCATGTGTTCGGCGGTGAGCTTGGCTTCGCCCAAAATCAGCGAGAGCGCCATGGTGAAGCAGGCGGCGTGCGCGGCGCCGATCAATTCTTCCGGATTGGAGCCGGGCTTGCCTTCGAAGCGGCTGGCGAAGCCGTAAGGGTAATCATTGAGCGCGCCGCTCTTGGTCGAGATCGCGCCCTTGCCGTCCTTGATACCGCCCTGCCATTTGGCAGATCCTGATGTCGTCGTCATCGCATGCTCCTGGTTACGGTTGGACCGTCGATAAGCCGCAGCGTGGCAAATGGTTGCGACAAAGTCGTGTCCCCAATGGCAGAGGCGCTCTCAAGCCCCGACCAGCGCCTTCGCCGGCAACACCGCCTGCACCACGAGGCCGCGGGCGCGGGCATCCATCACGCCGACCGCACGCAGTGCCAATAATGTGACCGTTTGCACGGCATCGCGCAGCTTCGCCGAATCGTCCAGGTTCTCCGGCGCCAGCGGGCCGACCAGCGATTCATGCAGCGCGCCGAGCAGCGCGGTGGCGGCAAGCGCCGTATCCTGCGCCGGCAGATGACCGGCGCGCACCGCGGCATCGATCCTGGCAGCAATCTCGCCGGAGATTTCCCGGCGGCTGGCGAGCCGCGACACCGAGACATCGACATCGACAGGCTCGGCCAGAATGCCCCAGGCGAGCTTGCGCTGCGACAGCACATGCACGGCAACCGTGGTGACGGCGGCGGCGAGCGCCGAGGACGGCCCCGGAGCCGCATCCGCCGCACGGCGGATCGCCGCCAGTTCGTCGCGCGACACCTCGGCGATCAGTTCGGAAATCAGCTCGGCCTTGGAGGGGAAGTAGCGGTAGACGGTGCCGGCCGCGACATTGGCGCGGACCGCAACGGGAGCGATCTGCACCGCCACCATGCCGCCCTCGGCCGCGGCGTCCCGGGCCGCCGCCAGGATGGCGCTACGCCGCGCCGCCAGCCGCTTTACGACCTGATGGGTTCGCCGATAGACCATGGCGCGTCTTCCGTCCCAGCGCGCCCTCGAGCCCCTACGCATTCGCCAGAACGCGCGCACCTTCAATATCTTGAGCGACAAGCACGTTCATCGCTTTCAAGAAGTGAACAACTATTCACGCTAAATGACAAGACGATTTTGCGATGAATCCTGCTGGCAGGGTTTTCCGAACCGTTAACAGGCTCTCAACGCTGCCCGGCTAGCATGGAGCCGAATGGGCAGCCTCAGATTATTCCTCGCGCTCTGCGTCGCTTTCGGCCATTTCGGGCTGCCACTCGGCTTCCCGACGAGCGATATCGCCGTGCAGAGCTTTTTCGTCATTTCGGGATTCTACATGGCGCTTGTCCTGAATGAAAAATATGGACCCGGCTCCTATTGGCTGTTCATTTCCAACCGGCTGTTGAGGCTCTGGCCGACCTACCTCGTGATCCTGATTCCGTCCTTTCTGATCGCCAGCAATTGGCGGCAGATCCTGTCGCTCGATCTCGCGAGCATCATCTACTATTTCATCACGCAGACATTCATCGTCGGCCAGGAAACCTATTTCTACCTGTTCACCGATCACGGCACGCTCGGCCTGACGCTGCATCCAGGCACCATGCCAAATCTGCTTTACAAGCTCGCACCCGTTCCCCAGGCTTGGACGCTCGCGCTGGAATTCTATTTCTACCTGCTCGCGCCGCTTGTCGTGCGGCGCGGCCCTGCCTTCATCGGCGCGATGATTGCCGCCAGCGTTCTGTTGAGGATGATGTTGCTATTCATCTTCGACTTTAGCGGCGATCCCTGGAGTTCTCGCTTCTTTCCGTCCGAACTCGCGTTGTTTCTCACTGGTTCGCTGTGCTACTACGCCTATGCGCCGCGGAGCGACACGCAACGCAGACAAGTATATGTCATGCTTTCGACCGCGGCCGTCCTGTTGCCGGTCTGCCTCGCCGTCAGCAGGTGGGACGGCATTTCGCGGCTGGCATCGCTGACGCTTCTTGGCGCCGTGATCATGTGCGTCCCCTACCTTTTCAAGCTGACCCGAAACGTGGCGTGGGACCGATATCTCGGTGAGCAGTCCTATCCGCTCTATATTTGTCATTTCCTGATTGGATGGATGGTGCTGCCCGAAACCGTCTCCGGCGCATTCGTCTCGGTGTTGCTGTCGCTGGGCCTTTCCACGCAGCTTTACCGGTGGGTCGAGCGCCCGATCGACAGGTGGCGACAGAGCCGATTTGAAAATACGCCACGCTCAATCGAAGGAGGCGGCCTGATGCCCGCCATCTCGCGGTGATCGAGCGAACCGCAAGCTTCCGCGCCATTCTGGAGAACACTCCAGTGCGACGCAGTCTCGCGTTCCTGATTGGCGGCCTGCTGATCGGCGGGATTGCCGGCAAGCTCGCGATGCCCGACGCCCGGATCGATTTGGCCAAGGTTCCGCCGCCAGCGCGAAGCGAACGGTCTTGCATTCCTGTGTCCGAAAAAACGGCGATCATCGTCGTGCACGGCCAGAGCAATGCGGGCAACTACGGAAGCACCAGACATACGGCGCGCGAAGCCGTCGACAATTTCGACCCGGCTACAGGCAAATGCTTCGCTGCGGCCGATCCCTTGCTGGGCGCCGATGGCGTAGGCGGGAGTTTTGCAACACGGCTGGGCGATATCCTGATCCAGGCCGGACGCTACGATCGTGTGATCGTGGTGCCGTTAGCCGTGGGCGGCGCCTCGCTCTCCGTCCTGAACAACGAAGGAGCTGAGCTGCTCACCAACGCCATCTCGAAGCTCAAGGCCGCGGGGCTGACGCCGACGCATCTTCTGTTCCAGCAAGGGGAAACGGATGCGACATCGACGACGACTGCCGAACAATATGTTCCGTTGCTGCATCAACTGGTGAAGCGATTTCGCGCCGCCGGTTTCGATGCACCCTTCTATCTGTCGCGCAGCGCAAAATGCGACTATGTCGAGCCGAAGAACATGGCTGCAGTACGTGCCGGTCAACTATCTGCGGTCGATGAAGCTCTGAACATCCGCCCGGGGCCCGACACCGACACGATCGGAAATGAAGGCCGCAGCCCTGACGGTTGCCACATGAACGAGGCCGGAACGCTTGCGAATGCCGCCCTCTGGGCGGCGTTCATCAAATAGCCTGCGGTGATTTCAAGCGCTCGCACACGATGGCGCCGCCATCGCCTCGCGCGACTTACGCCCCTGCCGCGACGAGTTCTGGCGCCGGCTCATGCCGCCACCACGATCCGGCGCGGCGCAGGATCAACGCGGACACGACCAGCGTGGCGCCAAAGCCGGTCGGAATGCCGGTGAACATGTAGCAGACGATGAGGGCGGCGGCGGCGCCGAGCACCGGAAGCTCGTAGGTGCGAAAACCGGTCTTCAATCCGATGCGGACCAGGAAGGCGATCGGGATCGCCAGCACCATCATGTCGTACATGAAGAGATAGGGCGTCGTCAGCAGCGTACCGGCGGCAAGCGCCGCGGCCTTCAAGGTATAGGGCACGCGGCTTCGCCAGATCAGCGCCATCACCACGGCAACGGAGGCGGTGAGAACCCACTGGAATGCCCAGCCAAGCGGCTCGCTGCCGCCGAAGTAACGCACCAGCGAGAAGATGCTCTGCATCTTCCACCATGGGGCCTGGCCTTCGGTCAGGAACGCCTGAGAGAATCTCGGCATCCAGTGGAAGAAGGCCAGCCAGCTCTCGATGCCGAAGGCGAGCCAGGAAGCGGTGGCCAGCACGACCGCCGTTACGGCAGCACTGATGAACACGCGCCAATGCCCGGCTGCGATCAGCGCAATCGGAAACAGCAGTCCGTATTGCGGCTTGTACGTCAAAAGCCCGAGGCAGATGCCTGCCAGTACCGGCCGTATCGGGATCAGATAAAGCGTGCCGCCGATCAGCGCCGCGGTGAGGAATCCGTTCTGGCCGACCAGCGCATTGATGAACACCATCGGAATGGCGAGCGCGAGCAAATAGCCGAAGGGTCGGCCGACGACCGCGCGCATCACGGCAAGAAAGGGCAGGAAGCTGACCACAGCCCAGCCGATAAAGGCGAGTTTATAGGGAAGCTGCGCCAGCAAGGAAGCGACGAACAGAAACGGCGGCGGATAGTGCCAGGCAAAATAGCCGACAAAATCCTTGCCGAGTTTTGCGACCTCGACCTGCTTCTGGATGTCCCAGTCATAGGCCTGTGCCGGGACGCCATCGAGCACCAGGCGGCCGGCCGCCCAGACGTTGATGAAGTCGGTCGGGATGCCGAGCCCGTTCGCATCGTAAACCCACCAGCGTGAGAAATACGCCGACAGGCAAAGCGTCACGTTCGCAACCGCCAGCACAAGGCAGACCCTGACGAGCCACGCGGGAATTGCGGTTTGCTCCGATGCGGGCTTGAAGGTGGAGTGAAAGGCGGCCATGCGAAATCCTTGCTCGGGCGCCTGTTCCAAAGCGCACGCCTCCAAGCAATAGACCGGGCTGAATTGAGGAAATCTTAAGTTTTCCGGTGACAACGGCGAGATTTGCGTCGTCCCTGCGAACGCAGGGACCCATAACCACCAAAGCCCGTTGTTAACGGCGGAGCGTCTCCGGTCGTGCTCCATCGATAGATCACGCGGTATGGTCCCGGCGTTCGCCGGGACGACACGTTGCGAAACCGCTCCCTACTCCCAGCTCAGCGCGCCGCCGTTCTGATATTCGATCACCCGCGTCTCGAAGAAGTTCTTCTCCTTCTTCAGGTCCATCGCCTCCGACATCCAGGGAAACGGATTCTCGGTCTCGTCGAACACCCGCGCCAGCCCAAGCTGCGCGCAGCGGCGGTTGGCGATGAAGTGCATGTAGCTCTCGCACAACGCCGCATTCAGGCCGAGGAAGCCGCGCGGCATGGTGTCCCGCCCATAGGCCGCTTCCAGTTCAGCCGCATCGCGCACCATGCCGCGGACTTCGTCCTGAAAGGCCTTGGTCCACAGATGCGGATTCTCGATCTTGATCTGGTTGATGACGTCGATGCCGAAATTCAGGTGAATCGATTCATCGCGCAGGATGTACTGATACTGTTCCGCGATGCCGACCATCTTGTTGCGGCGGCCGAGCGAGAGGATCTGGGCGAAACCCGGTATAGAACCACATGCCCTCGAAGATGACGTAGAAGGCGACGAGATCGCGCAGGAACGCCTGGTCGGCTTGCGGCGTCCCCGTCTTGAAATCGGGATCGTCGAGATGCTGGGTATGCTTCAGCGCCCACGCCGCCTTGTCGGTGATCGAGGGCACCTCGCGGTACATGTTGAACAGTTCGCCCTCGTCGAGGCCGAGGCTCTCGACGATGTACTGGAAGGTATGGGTATGAACGGCCTCCTCGAAGGACTGCCGCAGCAAATACTGCCGGCATTCCGGATTGGTCAGATGGCGGTAGATCGCCAGCACGATGTTGTTGGCGACGAGGCTTTCGGAGGCCGCGAAGAAGCCGAGGTTGCGCTTGATGGCGCGGCGCTCGTCTTCCGTCAGTCCGTCGCGCGACTTCCAGAGCGCGATATCGGCCTGCATCGAGACTTCGGTCGGCATCCAGTGATTGTTGCAGCCGGCGAGATACTTTTCCCATGCCCATTTGTATTTCAGCGGCAGCAGCTGATTGACGTCGGCGCGGCAGTTGATCATCCGCTTGTCGTCCACGGAGACCCTTCCGCCGCTGCGGTCGATGGCGCCGAGGCCGGTTTGATCGGCCGCAACAGGCGTTTGCGCCACCAAGGGAGGCGGCATCCGGCGCACGGGCGCAGCGGGTTCTGACCAGTCGAGCATTGTCGTTTCCTTCTTTTCTTGTCTGCTTACTGGCAGGCTTCGCATTCGGGATTGTCGATGGAGCACGCCACCGCGCCGGACAGGTCGGGCGCCGTGACGGCTGATGGCACGATGATCGGCGCACCCGCCGACAGCACAGGCGCAGCCGCAACGGCGTTGAGCTTGCCGTCGGTGCCCCGGAGCGTGGATTTTTCGACATGCGTGGCGCTGCGCGAGCGCAGGTAATAGGTCGTCTTCAAGCCGCGCGCCCAGGCCAGCCGATAGAGCGCATCGAGCTTCTTGCCGCTAGGATTGGCGATATAGAGATTGAGCGACTGCGACTGGTCGATCCATTTCTGCCGCCGCGAGGCCGCCTCGATCAGCCAGGCGCTGTCGATCTCGAAGGCGGTGGCATAGAGCGCCTTGAGGTCGTCGGGAATGCGGTCGATGGCGCCAACGCTGCCGTCGAAATATTTGAGGTCGTTGACCATCACCTCGTCCCACAGCCCGCGCGCCTTGAGGTCGCGCACCAGAAACTCGTTCACCACGGTGAAGTCGCCGGACATGTTGGATTTGACATAGAGGTTCTGGTAGGCGGGCTCGATCGACTGCGCCACGCCGCAGATGTTCGAAATGGTCGCCGTCGGCGCGATCGCCATCACGTTCGAATTGCGCATGCCTGATGACTTGACGCGCTCGCGCAAGCGATCCCAGTCGAGCGTCATGCTGCGGTCCATCGCGAGGCCGCCGCGGGCTTCCGCCAGCAGTTCGATCGAATTGATCGGCAGAATGCCCCGGCTCCACAGCGAGCCGTCGAACGACGGATAGCGCCCGCGCTCGGCCGCCAGATCGACCGAGGCCGAGATGGCATAATAGGAAATCATCTCCATGCTGGTGTCGGCGAAAGCGACCGCCGCATCGGAAGCCATCGCAATCCGCAACGCCTGCAGCGCGTCCTGGAAGCCCATCAGCCCGAGACCGACCGGGCGGTGCCGCAGGTTCGAGCGGCGCGCTTCAGGAATGGTGTAGAAATTGATGTCGATGACGTTGTCGAGCATCCGCATCGCGATCATAACGCTGCGCTTCAGCCGCACCTCATCCAGCCGCCCGTCCCGCACATGGTTGAGCAGATTGATCGAGCCGAGATTGCAGACCGCGGTTTCGTCGTCGGAAGTATTGAGCGTGATTTCGGTGCAGAGGTTCGAGGAGTGGATGACGCCGGCATGGCGCTGCGGCGAGCGCAGATTGCAGGGGTCCTTGAACGTGATCCAGGGATGGCCGGTCTCGAACAGCATGGTCAGCATCTTGCGCCAGAGATCGGTGGCGCGAACCTGCTTGAACACGCGGATTTCGCCGCGCGCCGCCTTGGCCTCATAGGCCGCATAGCGCTCGGCGAAGGGTCTGGCCATAGAGGTCGTGCAGATCGGGCGTCTCGTCCGGCGAGAACAGCGTCCATTCGCCGTCCTGCTCGACACGCTGCATGAACAGGTCGGGCACCCAGTTCGCGGTGTTCATGTCATGGGTGCGGCGGCGGTCGTCGCCGGTGTTCTTGCGCAGGTCCAGAAATTCCTCGATGTCGATATGCCAGGTTTCGAGATAGGCGCAGACCGCGCCCTTGCGCTTGCCGCCCTGGTTGACCGCGATCGCGGTATCGTTGGCCACTTTGAGGAACGGCACCACGCCCTGGCTCTCGCCATTGGTGCCCTTGATGTGCGCGCCGAGCCCGCGCACGCGGGTCCAGTCGTTGCCGAGCCCGCCGGAATATTTCGCCAGCAGCGCGTTGTCCTTGACCGACTTGAAGATGCCGTCGAGATCGTCGGCGACGGTGGTGAGGAAGCACGACGACAGTTGCGGCCGCAGCGTTCCCGAATTGAACAGCGTCGGCGTCGAGGCCATGAAGTCGAACGACGACAGCAGATCGTAGAACTCGATGGCGCGCGCCTCGCGGTCGATCTCGCGCATTGCAAGCCCCATGGCGACGCGCATGAAGAACGCCTGCGGCAGTTCGATGCGGTTGCCGCGCTCATGCAGGAAATAGCGGTCATACAGCGTCTGCAGGCCCAGAAACTGAAACGCCAGGTCGCGCTCCGGCTTCAGCGCCGCGGCGAGTTTCTTCAGGTCGAACCGCGCGAGATCCGGATCGAGCAGTTCGGCCTTGATGCCGGTCTTGATATAGGCCGGGAAATATTCGCCGTAGCGCAAGGCCATATCGGCCTGCGAGGCGCTGGTCGGCGCATCGAGCACGAACGACAGCACCTCGGTGCGCAGCTTGTCGAGCAAGAGCCGCGCGCTGACATAGGCGTAGTTCGGCTCCTGTTCGACCAGCGTGCGCGCAGCCATCACCGACGCCAGCGCCAGTTCGCCCTCGCCGATGCCGTCGTAGAGATTGCGCTGTGTTTCGGCGATCACGGCGGCGGCGCCGACGCCCTCAAGACCGGCGCAAGCCTCCTCGATGATCAGTGTCAGGCGCGCGATGTCGAGCGGTACCTGCACGCCGCTCGCCAGCGTGACGCGCAGCACGGGCTCCCCCGACAGCTGAGCGGCGTTGGCCGCCGCCTGCCCGGCACGCTGCCGGGTGCGCTCCTCCCGATACAGCACGTAGGCGCGCGCGACCTTGTGGTGCTCGCTGCGCATCAAGGCCAGTTCGACCTGGTCCTGCACGTCCTCGATATGAAAGGTTCGGCCCTCGCTCATCCGGCGCAACAGCGCGCCGACGACTTCCGCGGTCAATTGCTCGACGCTTTCATGCACACGGCGGGAGGCGGCTGCGCCATGCCCCTCGACCGCGAGGAACGCCTTGGTCATCGCGACCGAAATCTTGCTGGCGTCGAATTTCGAAACCGTGCCGTTGCGGCGGATCACCTGCATCGGCGGCTGCGCGTTCGGCGCGGCTGATGATTCAGGGCGCAGGTGGATGAAAGGAGCGGCGCTGGCTTCGCGATCGAGAGACAGTGACATCAAGAGACCCCGTGATGTTGTTGGGGCTGGATGTCAGGAAGACGCTGCTTCAAATGCACGGGCGGAAACGCCGGCATGAGTCTGCAAGCGCCGCCGGGACACCCCGCCCGTGGACGTTTTCTGGTGTCGCGGCAGGTCTCCTGGCTCGCAGGTCGGCGTTGTCCCCCGTCTTCCCAATGCGATGTCGCATCAGTGACGTTAAGATCGGGAACAACTCACTGCTTACAGTTGCGGGGGCAGCGCCGGATTCTCGCGCCCTTTGGCGCAATCACCGGCTTCCCTCTTAGCCACCAAATCTTGCGATCCGGCGGACCGTGACAGCTACATGTGGAGATATTCGCACCAAGTGTCAATGGTGCTTCGGCGCATCGTACGAAATTCTGGTTCGCCCTGTTGAAGCTGTGAACAACTGCAACGACTTGCCGCAACAGGCGATCGAGTTGACGCACGCGCCGCGATGCCGGTAAGTGGAGGCGTCGTGGTTCTTCGGGAAGCGTTTTTTCGAAGCTAAGAGGGAAGCCGGTGCGGCCGAAAAGCCAAAGCCGGAGCTGCCCCCGCAACTGTAAGCGGCGAGCCGCTGTCCAACCAAGCCACTGAGACCTTGCGAGGTTTCGGGAAGGCCGGACAGCAGCATTGACCCGCGAGCCAGGAGACCTGCCTCGACAACATACACGTCCTCGGGCGGGGTGTCCCGGTGGTGCGGTTGCGATTCCGCGCGCGCTCCGCCGTACGCGGAATCCAGACGTGTCACTTCGGCCTTTGCCCCCAACTTTTGGGGTTAAGCCATGTCTTCTTCCAAATCGTCTGCTTCCACAATCTCCACTTCCTCACTTCCCGTTGCCTCCCTCGGCACGCCGCGTATCGGCCCGCGCCGCGAGCTGAAATTCGCCTTGGAAAGTTTCTGGTCGGGCGCGACCGACGAGAACGACACTGATCGAAACCGGAATAGGTCTTCGTGCCGCCAACTGGGCGCGCCAGAAAAAACTCGGTGTCAGCGTGATCCCGTCGAACGACTTTTCGTTCTACGACCAGGTGCTCGACACGTCAGTGATGGTCGGCGCCATACCGGAAATCTATCAGTGGAACGGCGGTCCCGTCCCGCTCTCGACTTACTTTGCGATGGCGCGTGGCGCCTCGACATCGTCGGCCAGCAGGCGCTGCATTACGCCTATAGTGAAATCGCCAAGGCCGTGCCCCAGCTCAGGATCATGCTCGCGACCTATTTCGGCGGCCTGGGCGGCAACCGTGACACCGCGCTGGCGCTGCCCGTCGCCGGGCTGCATCTCGATCTGGTGCGCGCGCCGGATCAAATCGACGGCCTCGCCGATTTTCCAAAAGACCGCGTGCTGTCGCTCGGGATCATCGACGGCCGGAACATCTGGCGCGCTGATTTGAGCCGGATCCTCGACCGGCTCGAACCCGTGATCGCGAAACTCGGCACGGAGCGCGTGCAGATCGCCCCCTCCTGCTCGCTGCTGCATGTCCCGATCGATCTGGCGCTGGAAACAGGGCTCGATTCCGAAATCAGGAGCTGGCTCGCGTTCTCGGTGCAGAAGCTCGAGGAATTGGCCACGCTCGGAACCGCGCTCGCCAGCGGGCGCGGCAACGTCGAAGATGCCCTGCGGGTCTCGGACCAGGCAGCCGCCGCGCGCCAGGCTTCGCCGCGAATTCACGATGCGAAGGTGTCGGCGCGCGTCGCCGGCATTGACGACGCCATGCGCTTCCGCGCCAGCATATTCGCCGAACGCGCCGTCGTTCAGCGCGAGCGTTTCAACCTGCCGGCCTTCCCGACCACCACCATCGGCTCCTTTCCGCAAACCGCCGACGTCAGGAACGCGCGGGCTGCGCACGCCAAGGGCGCCCTGACGGACGATGCCTATAAATTGTACCTGCAGAACCAGACGGCCCGCACAGTGCGCTGGCAGGAAAATATCGGTCTCGACGTGCTCGTGCATGGCGAGTTCGAGCGCAACGACATGGTGCAGTATTTCGGCGAGCAGCTCGCGGGCTTTACCTTCACCACGCACGGCTGGGTGCAATCCTACGGATCGCGTTACGTCCGTCCGCCGGTGCTGTTCGGCGATGTCTCGCGCCCGAAGCCGATGACGGTCGAATGGTGGCAATACGCCCAGTCGCTGACGAAAAAGCCGATGAAGGCGATGCTGACCGGTCCCGTCACCATCCTGAACTGGTCGTTCGTGCGCGACGATGTGCCGCGCAGCGAAGTCTGCCGGCAGATCGCGCTCGCCATCCGCGACGAGGTCGCCGATCTCGAAGCCGCAGGCGCCGGCATGATCCAGATCGACGAGGCTGCGTTGCGGGAGGGCCTGCCGCTGCGCAAATCCGAATGGAAGGCGTATCTCGACTGGGCCGTCGAGGCTTTCCGCCTCTGCTCGTCCGGCGTGCGCGACGAGACGCAGATCCACACCCATATGTGCTACTCGGAATTCAACGACATCATCGGCGCGATCGGCGCCATGGATGCCGACGTGATCTCGATCGAGACCTCGCGTTCGAAAATGGAGTTGCTGGACGCGTTCAGGGATTACCGTTATCCGAACGAGATCGGCCCCGGCGTCTACGACATCCATTCGCCGCGCGTGCCCGAGATCGAAGAGATGACCGCCCTGCTCAGGCTGGCGCGAAAGCAGCTCTCCGATGCCCAGATCTGGATCAATCCGGATTGCGGATTGAAGACCCGAAAATGGGAAGAGGTGCGGCCCGCGCTCGTCAACATGGTCGCGGCGGCGCGCGAATTGCGGGCATCGGCGTAGCACATCTGTCGGCAGCGGGGAGCCTGCGTAGGGTGGGCAAAGGTGCACTTGCGCCGTGCCCACCATCTCTCCGAGACCGTCAGTGTCAATGGTGGGCACGCTGCGCTTTGCCCACCCTACAATTTGCCGCGACTATCTTTATTATACCCGCGAAAGATCAAAGGAGATCGCGATGCGCTTCTGGATTCAATGCACAGGCTTCGAGACGGGGCGGCCCATTCACATCAACATCGCGCTCGTCGGCAGCATGTCGCGCGACGGCGAGCGCACCGTTCTCACCTATGTGGGCGACGGGCAGACAATCGACGTGACAGAGACGCCGGAGCAGATCCTCGAGCGGCATCTCGGCCCGATGGGAAAGGCGTGAGGCGCGAAGTAACGATCCACTCCGTCATTGCGAGCGCAAGCGAAGCAATCCATTCTATCACCTGCTGCGGCATGGATTGCTTCGTCGCTCCGCTCCTCGCAATGACGGGATGATTCAATTCCCCGTCTGCAAATCCCCGAACCGATCCCACGTCTTGCCGTTGAAGCGCATGAACTGCATCTGGTCGACCGGCACATGGTCGGCAGGCCCGGTGTTGACCTTGATGCCGGGCAGCAGCATCGGCAGCTCCAGATCCTTGATCGAATACGCCTGCCGCAGGATGTTCTCGGTCGAGAGATCGTTGCCGCAGGCCTTCAGCACGGCCTCCAGCACCATGGCGCTGTTGTAGGCGTTGACGTAGTTGGTGTCGTGCTGGTCGCCGTCGGGAACGTATTTGGTCATGAATTCCCGCCACCCCTTGACGCCCGCGTCGTCCTTCCAGGCGGGATCGTCGGGGTCCTTGACGTAGGCGGTGGAGAGAATGCCGGTGCCGGCCTCGACGCCTGCCGGCTCCATCACGGTGGAAATCCACACCGCGACGTTGGAGAGGAACGTCATCGGCCGCCAGCCGATCTCGAACGCCTTGCGGATCGACTGCGCGGCGAATTTTGGCGTGGCCGCGATCACGAACACGTCGGCGCCGGACGCCTTCAGCTTCACGATCTGGGAATTGATGGTCGGGTCGGAGATTTCGTAGGTCGCCGCCGGTGACGACGGAATTGTATTTGTCGCCGAGCACGTCTTTCAGCCCCGCCAGATAGTCGCGGCCGAAATCGTCGTTCTGCGAAATCACCGCGAATTTGGCGTTCGGATTCTTTGCAAGTGCGTAGCGCGCATAGAGCCGCGCCTCGTAGCGGAACGGCGCCTGCACGCCCACGGTGGCCTGCGGAAACTGCGCGATGTCGGCGAATTTCGAGGCGCCGGAGGCCAGGAACAGTTGCGGGATGTTCTTGCCCTGCAGATATTTCGCGATCGCGGTGTTATGCGCGGTGCCGATCGAGGAGAAGATCAGCGCGACCTCGTCGCTCTCGACCAGCCGCCGCGTCTGCTCCACCGTCTTCGGCGGCGCGTAGCTGTCGTCGAGCGAGATCAGATTGACCTTGCGGCCGTTGATGCCGCCGCGCTCGTTGACCATCTTGAAATAGCCGACCTCGCCCTTGCCGAGCGCACCGAACGCCGAGACCGGCCCGCTATAGGGCATGGTCTGGCCGATCTTGATTTCGGTTGCGGTAACGCCGCGCATTTCGGCGGCGGTTGCGGGAAGCGCCAAGAATACCAGGAATAGCAGCGCACCAAATCCTGCGAGCAAACGCATCGTTCCGCCTCCCTTTATGGGCGCTTGGCCGATGGCCGCGGCAGGCGCGGTTCAGCCGGCGCTCTCTTGTGGCGCAAACATGCCATGGCGCCCCGGAGCACGCCATTCCCAATAAGGAGGCGGCATAAAAAAACGCGGCGTTTCCGCCGCGTTTGTCTATCCAGATGCGATCGGCTTACGCCTGCGGCTGGGGCTCCAGGCCCGGGTCCGGATCGGGACGCGGGCGCGGCTTGCCGGCGGGCGGCACGGCGGAGGCGCGCGGCGTGCTGGGCTCCAGCACCGACTCGCGGTTGGGCTTCTTGCCGTTGAGCAGGTCCTGAATCTCGTCACCGCTCAGCGTCTCGAACTCGAGCAGGCCCTTGGCCAGGGTTTCGAGGTCTTCGCGCTTCTCGGTGAGGATTCGCGTGGCTTCGTTGTAGCCCTCTTCGACAAAGCGCCGGATCTCGGTGTCGATCTTCTGAACCGTGGCTTCCGATGCGTTCTGGGTGCGCGACACCGACATGCCCAGGAACACCTCGTCCTGGTTTTCGCCGTAGGACACGGTGCCAAGGGCTTCGGACAGACCCCAGCGCGTGACCATCATGCGCGCCAGTCGCGTTGCCTGCTCGATATCGGAAGAGGCGCCGGACGTAACCTTCTCCTTGCCGAAGATCAGCTCTTCCGCAACACGGCCGCCCATCATGATCGCCAGCCGCGACGTCATCTGCTCGAGCGACATCGACAGCTTGTCGCGCTCGGGCAACTGCATCACCATGCCGAGCGCACGGCCGCGCGGAATGATCGTGGCCTTGTGGATCGGGTCGGTCGCGACGACGTTGAGGCCGACGATGGCGTGGCCGCCTTCGTGATAGGCCGTCAGCAATTTCTCTTCCTCGGTCATGACGAGCGACTTGCGCTCGGCGCCCATCATCACCTTGTCCTTGGCTTCCTCGAACTCGGCCTGCGTCACCATGCGCTTGTTGCGGCGGGCGGCGGTCAGGGCGGCTTCGTTGACGAGGTTCATCAGGTCGGCGCCGGAGAAGCCCGGGGTGCCGCGCGCGATGGTCTTGAGGTTGATATCCGGCGCCAGCGGCACCTTGCGGACGTGAACCTTCAGGATCTGCTCGCGACCGACGACATCCGGGTTCGGCACCACCACCTGGCGGTCGAAACGGCCGGGACGCAGCAGCGCGGGATCGAGCACGTCGGGACGGTTGGTCGCCGCGATCAGGATCACGCCTTCATTGGCCTCGAAGCCGTCCATCTCGACCAGCAACTGGTTGAGGGTCTGTTCGCGCTCGTCATTGCCGCCGCCGAGACCGGCGCCGCGATGACGGCCGACCGCATCGATTTCGTCGATGAAGATGATGCAGGGCGCGTTCTTCTTGGCCTGCTCGAACATGTCGCGGACGCGGGAAGCGCCGACGCCGACGAACATTTCGACGAAGTCAGAGCCCGAGATCGTGAAGAACGGCACGTTGGCTTCGCCCGCGACCGCACGCGCGATCAGGGTCTTGCCGGTGCCGGGAGGGCCGACCAGCAGCACGCCGCGCGGAATGCGTCCGCCGAGGCGCTGGAATTTGCCGGGATCGCGCAGGAATTCGACGATCTCCTGCAGGTCCTGCTTGGCTTCGTCGACGCCCGCGACGTCCTCGAAGGTGACGCGGCCATGGGCCTCCGTCAGCATCTTGGCGCGCGACTTGCCGAAGCCCATCGCCTTGCCGGCGCCGCCCTGCATCTGGCGGGAGAGGAAGATCCACACGCCGATCAGCGCGATGAAGGGCAGCCAGGAGACGAGCAGCGAGACGAACCACGGCACGTTGTCGCCGGGCGGCTTCGCGGTGATCGAGACCTTGCCGTCATAGAGGCGCTTGACCAGCGTCGGATCGTTCGGCGCATAGGTCTGGAAGGAGGAGCCGTTGGTGAAGGTGCCATGGATATCCGGCCCCTGGATCACGACGTCGCGTACGCGGTTCTGGTCGACTTCGCTCAGCAACTGCGAAAACGAAATGTCCTGCGAGGACGTGCGCTGACCCGGATTCTGGAAAAGCGTGAATAATGCCAACAGCAACAAGACAATGATGACCCAGAGGGCGAAGTTGCGCAGATTGGCGTTCATTGATCTTCCTTCGTGGTCGCGCGGATCGCGGCCCTATGTCCTTGGCAGTAACCCTAGATTATTCCTTGGGCAGTGAGGCGAGAATCCCCGGTCCACTGCTACCCAATCTAGGTGGCGCCTGGGTCAATGCCAAGGGAACCACACGGGACTATTTAACGCATCTTAACGGGATTCCCGGTCAAAAAATGACGTAAAAACCGGGGTTTTTCCGGGGTGGTTAAGGCTCTCCGCTCCCATATCGCAGATATTGCGATATGGGAACGCCCATCACGCCCGTTTGCCCCTCCGCGGCGGTGCTGGATCGACATGAATTCGGCCGCCGATCAGGCTGATCGCCGCCCCGGCGAGCGTCTGTTTCAGCCTTGACGGCCTTTTACCCTCGGCGATGGCCCTGTCCAATGTCGCCAGCAGCGCTTCCAGCTTGCCTAGTTCCGCCGGTCCCTCGTGGCCGATCTGGTCGATCGCGCGCTTGAGCAGCCGCAGACGGATTTCCTCGGGCAAACCGGCGAAAGCGCCGGCATCGAAGCCGAAGCGCGAGGCGTCCCGGGTATCGCTCAGCGCCAGATAGCTCGCGGCGCCGTCGACCAGCACTTCAATCGCAGCGTTCGCCCGCGCCAGCCGGGTCGCCAGCCGCGCCAGGTTCCGGCTGTCGCCGCCCTCCTCGGCCAGCGCCGGCATCAACGCGCGGAGCCGCGGGCGCGTGAAGCTTCGGTCGCGATTGGTCGGATCGTCGGCGAAAGCGATTTTCGCCTTGCCCAGCGTCGCGACAAGCTGCGATTTCGAAATATCGAGCAGCGGCCGCGCCAGCATCAGGCCTTCGCGCTCGGTCTCGCGCGCCATCGCCGCCAGACCGGCGATCCCGCTGCCGCGCAGCATCCGCATCAACAGCGTCTCGGCCTGATCGTCGCGGGTATGCGCGGTGAGAATGTGCGTCGCACCGTTCGCCCGCGCCGCCTGCACCAGCAGGCGGTAGCGCGCCGTGCGCGCCGCGGCCGGCAGTCCGGTTTTCGGCTTGGCACCGTTCCAGCGCATCGTGCGATGCGGTAGATCGAGGATACGTGCGAGACGCTTGACATCGCGCGCCTCGCGCGCCGCCTCCGGTCGCAAGCCATGATCGACGGTAACGGCGATCAAGCGCGGCCCGCGCGTCAAGGCGCGACGCCAGCGGGCGGCAAGCCACATCAGGGCAAGGGAATCGGGACCGCCGGATACCGCCAAGACGAGCGCGGGCGCGGCCTTCCAGTGTGCGAACAGATCTTTCGCTTGCTGTACCGAGATCGGCGCGTGGTCGTCGTCAGCCATGGCATCGCCAGTCTATTCGAGACCGATGGCGGCCTCGACCGGCTTCCGCTTTAGCACTTAACCCGCTTCTGCTCACGATCGACGGCCGCCTTCACGCCGGCAGATGCGCGCGGATATTTCCGCGTCACCTCGCCGAGCGCAGCGCAGGCGGCTTCTTTTTCCTTCAGCGCCGCCAGCGACTGGCCGAGCCGCAGCAGGGCGTCGGGCGCCTTGCCCGATTTATCGTACTTGGTGGTCACGCCCAGGAACGCTTCGGCGGCGTCGCGATATTGCTGGCGCTGGAAGTAGCTTTCGCCGAGCCAGTATTGCGAATCCGCGACCAGCGCATCGCTCGGGTATTTCTGCGCAAAGTTCTTCATCGTCTCTTCGGCCAGCGCATAGTCCTTGCGCTGCATGTAGCCGATGCCGAGATCGAATTCGTCCTTTGGCGTGGCCGAGGGCGGTAACGTGGTCAGCGCGGCGCTGGCGCCGGGCCCGGGGCCGCGCGGCGGCGGCGCGGCTGCAGCGGGCGGCGGCAAGGCGCCACCGGAATCGCGCGGGCCACCGAGATTGAGCGGCTCGCCGGGCCCGCGTCCGCCGGGCGCGCCGACTGCCGCTTCGTTCGATAGCGGCATCTGACCACCGCCTAGCGCGCGCGGCGCGCCGGGGGCGCTGGGGTTCTGGCTGGGATCGAAGGCATCGCCGCGACGGCGGCCACCGCCCTGCGAGGCTGCCGGGTCCTGCACGATGGGCGCGGGCGATGCGATCTGCGGCTGCTGGTCGTAGCCGGGCTGGGCCTGCGGATAACCCTGCTGCTGGCGCGCGCCCTGCTGCGGATAACCTTGTTGCGGATAGCCCTGCTGCCCCTGCGACGGGCCGGGCTGAACCGGGGGCGGTGCTGCGGCCACGTTAGGCTGCGCAGCCGGGGGCTGGCCACCCGACGCGGGCGGCGCGGCGCCAAGCTGGCGCAGCCGATCCTCAAGCTGGCGGTTGCGGTATTGCAGTTCCTCGTTCTGGCCGGTCAATTGCCGGAGCTGGTTTTCCAGCCGCTGGATCCGCATTTCCAGATCGGCGTCTTCGGACTGCGCCGGCTGCGGGGAGCCTTGCGGAGGACGCTCCCACGGAAATGTAATCTGTGCGGACGCAGTCTGGACAGACAAGCCCAGCATCGCGGTGATCGCCGCGGCACCGGCAGCATTGAGGAATTTGGATGACATTTTGCCCTGACGACGAAATCCCGTGTCAAACGAAAGCAGAACACATTGAGAGAGGGAGTACGCCAGAATTGTGACTGGCATTTCCGATTCGGTTCGCTGAATTCCGGTATGGTTTAGTATCCGCTGCAAGACAAGCCGCCCGGTCCGACCGCCCGTTCACATTCAGGAGGAGCCCCGCTCATGCATGTATCCGTGAGGTGCTCGGCGGCGAGGACGATCCGATGCACCCGATCGAAAGCCAGGCAGACATCGCTGCCGCACTGCCGCCGGACCTCGTGCAGTTCGAACGGTTCGCGGATTGCGGCCACGGCGTAGTGCCCGACGCGCCTGAACGAGCGATGGCGCTGCTCCGGGAATTCGTCTTGAGACGCTAGGTTAACTTCTTGCCGCGCGTTGTTAACGAACGCCGGCATCCACTTGGCTTAAATACTTAAAAGGCCGTTAAACCGGCGTCTGAAGACGCCGGTTTTGAATGTCTGCGAAAGTCCGAACGCGTCAGGCGCCGGCGTTCAGCACCGTGACGGCGCGGCGGTTCTGCGACCAGCAGGAGATGTCGTTACAGACCGCGACCGGGCGTTCCTTGCCATACGAGATCGTGCGCATGCGGTTCGCATCGATGCCGCGGGAAGCGAGATAGCTGCGAACCGACTGGGCACGGCGTGCACCGAGCGCGATGTTGTATTCGCGGGTGCCGCGCTCGTCGGCATGGCCTTCGATCGTGAACGAATAGCGGTTGTAGGTCTGCAGCCACTGCGCCTGCTTCTCCAGCGTGGCGATCGCCTGCGGGCTCAGATCGGTCTGGTCGCTCTCGAAGAAGACGCGGTCGCCGACATTGACCACGAAATCCTGCTGGCTCCCCGGGGTTGCCGCGCTCGCCATCGCGCCATCGGCGCCGACGTTGTTCTTGGCGCAGGCGCCCATTGACAGCGCCACCGCGACCACCGCCGCCAGCTTCCATCCCTGGAGGATACGCATTTGATAGTTCATTCCGGAGCCTCCGCGCTCACGTTTTTCGACTGCTAACCGGTCTACAGGTCGATGGTTAAGCGAACGTTCCGTCAACCTTGATGGAACCTTGCGGGACACGATCAAATGCCGACAAACCGTGAAAAGCGCCCGCGATAGTTAATGGTTTGTAAATGTGGCGCGACGGTGAAGGCAAGTGCGTACCGCCGAAATCCCCCGAATTGGGCATCGATATGGGGCAAAACGGGCGCCCGCGGACGGCATATCGAGCCGTCGCATATAGATCGCCCGGGACGCGGGCTGACGGAGCCTGGAGCTGCCCGCGATTCGGCCCGTTCAGGAACTTGAGACCATCGAGGCGCGAGCAAAGGACGTGACACCCCCGTGCGCGGATGCCTGACGCTCGCCGGAGCGTGTGAACAGCATCCGGCGCTCGAACGCGCTCGAACGCATGAACGGGAAGCGTTGGAATACCCGGTCGCGGATCTCGCGATAGTTGGCGGCCATCAGTCCGACCGGCTTGATCAGGCCGGGAAACAATTTCGGCTCGCCCAGCGGCTCCTGCAGGAACACCTTGCGATAGAACGCCCGGTGCTCGGGACGGACATTGGCAAGCCCGATATCGGCGTCGAATTGGCCGCAGGCGACATAGCCCAGCCGCACCGTGACATAAGGCAGTTCGGGGAACACCCGGGCCTTGTCGGGATCGGCCACAAACCGCGTGGGGTCGATGATGGTTTTGCCGCGATCCAGTTCCGGGTGCAGAAGATCGGCGAACATTTCCGACGACGGCGACCCGCGCCAGTCACCGCGGAGAACGCTGATGCGGATCGAACTGTAGAGTTCGTCGCGATAGTAGATACCGAAAGTGAAATTGTTCGGCTCGTCATCATACCGGTCGGTAACGCGCTGGGACTCGGATGGCAGGATCGCGCCCTCACGCAGGTAGGCACGGTATCTCAGACGGTAGATCTCGTCCTTTTCCTCCGGAGTCTCTGCGAGGCGGTAATCTACGAATTCGAGGAGGTCTGAGCTGCGTTCAGGAAATAACGCGGTTACATTGGCGGCGGCTCTCATTCACTACTCCAGGCACCGCCAACAACTTCCGCGGGCACGCAAAAAGATTAACATCTTCTTAACGGGCCTGCAAAGGGATCACAATCTTAGGGTTAAGGGTCGCGTCCCCGTATTTTCACGGGGATCGAGCGCTTTCACCGGATCAGGCGATGGACCGCGAGGAGAGCGGGACCAGCTGCCCCTCCGGCGGCCGGCGGCCGTGCGAGGCGTTCAGCAACTGGCGAACCCGCACCGCAGGCACCGGCGGGCTGAACAGATAGCCCTGGGCCTCGGTTACCGCACCATCGGCGCTGATCAGTTCGAGCTGCTCGTTGGTCTCGATGCCCTCGACCACGACGGACATTCCGAGGTCGGCCGACAGCCGCGCCACGCCGCGCAGCAGCGTCAGCGGACGGTCGCTGTCGATCCCCTCCAGGAAGGAGCGGTCGATCTTGACCTTCTGCAAGGGGAAGTTGTGCAGATAGCTCAGGCTCGAATAGCCGGTGCCGAAATCGTCGAGCGAGATCCGCACGCCGAGCGAATGCAATTGCGACAGCACATCGTGCGTCAGTTGCGTGTTACGCAGCAGCGAGGATTCGGTGATCTCGATTTCGAGCCGGTTCGCCTGCAGGCCGGAGACCTCCAGCGCGTAGCGAACTTCGCTCAGCACGTCGCGCTGATGGAATTGCTGCGGCGAGAAGTTGACCGCGACGCTGACGCCCTCGGGCCACTTCATGCATTCCATGCAGGCCTTGCGCAGGATCCAGCGGCCGAGATCGACGATCAGGCCCATGTCCTCGGCGACCGGAATGATGTCGGTCGGAGATACCGTGCCGCGAACCGGATGATTCCAGCGCAACAGCGCCTCGCAGGTGGATATCCGTCCCGACTTGAGATTGACCAGCGGCTGGAAGAACAGCTCGAACTCCTCGTTGGCCAGCGCCTTGCGCAGGTCCAGTTCGAGGATGCGGCGGGATTCGACGACCTGCGCCATCTCTTCCCGGAAGAAGCAGAAGGTGCCGCGGCCGTCGGCCTTGGCGCGGTACAGCGCCATGTCGGCGTTCTTGAGCAGCGTGTCGGCGCTGATGCCGCACGAGGTCATGGCGATGCCGACGCTGGCGCCGATCTCGACCAGATGATTGTCGATCTTGTAACGCTCGCTCAGGCGATCGACGATGCGCCGGGCCAGACCCGCGGCGTCGTCGGCCGAATGCACATTCTGCTGGAACACCACGAACTCGTCGCCGCCGAAGCGCGCCACGAAATCCTCGGGCCGCAGCATCTCGCGCAACCGTTCGGCGACCGCGCACAGCAACTGGTCGCCGCAGGGATGGCCGAGCGTGTCGTTGACCTGCTTGAACTGATCGAGGTCGACGAACAATAGCGCCGACAACTGTTCGGCGCCCTGCTGGGCCGCCAGCAGATGCCCGATCTCGTCGCGGAAATTGACCCGGTTGGGCAGTTCGGTGAGTTCGTCATAGCGCGCCAGATGGCTGATCCTGGCTTCCGCATCCTTGCGCTCGGTGATGTCCTCCACCAGCATGACGGTGCCGCCGTCGGCCATCGGCTGGAAGGTCCAGGACAGCGCCCGGTTCTTGTTGAAGTCCGGATCGGTCGTGATGATGTCGCTGGCGCGGGAGTGCTCGATTTCCTGCAGAATGAGCCTGGCGCTCGCCTCCGACATCGTTCCGGCGGCGACGCAGGCCGCGCAGATGTCCGACACGTCGGCGCCCTGCTGCACGAAGTCGTCGGACAGGCTCATCATCTTGCTGAAGCGGTGATTCATCACCGCGAGACGGCCGTCGGCGCGAAACATCGCCAGGCCATGCGGCATGTTGTTCAGCGCTGTGTCGAACTGGTTGGCAAGCGCGGCCTCGCGCTCGCGCGCAATCAGGGCGTGGACGAAAATTTTCTGCAGGCTGGTCGAGATGTGCTTCAGGGAGAAGAAGAACAGCACGTTCAGCAGCGCCATGCCGATGTAGAAGGGGCTGCCATCGATAGCCAGTGCCACCGTCAGCGGGCCGCAGGCCAGCAGCATCTGCACATGGAAGATCCAGGGCCGGCCGTAGGTACGGCCGCCGCCGGCAGCCACGTAGCAGAGCGTGACCGAGGTTGCGATCATGTCGGCTACGGCATCGTCGCTGCCCGTCAGCACAACCAGGCACCACAGCCCGAGCGCAGCCGCATAGAGCATGGCGCCAACCTGGTAGCGCACTTCCCAGCGCCCGACGGCCTCGGCTGTCAGGCTGGAACGAACTTTCTGGTACTGACGCGTGTCGAGCGCGCGTAGCGCACCGGTGACGACGAGCAGCGCGACGCACGGCCATAGCAGCGCATTGCCGGTCTTCAGCGCCGTCATGAGCGCGGCGACGGCGGCGCACAGCGAACCGGCAAACATCGGGCCAGGGTCGGTGAACAGCGAATCGATCAACGCCGCGTAAATCGACGGCGACATCTTCTGATCGGATTCTCTGCTCTGATTGGCGAGCTGCATCTTGGGGGCACGCGTTCCTGTTAGGGTACGTAGTTCTACCCTTCTCAGATGAAGTCTTTCTGAGGGAACATCGTTACCGAGACGTTGCTTTTTGCTGCGCGCAGCAAAAATTTGCTCGAAAAATCATCAGGCTAGGCAATGTTTGCCGATTAACGACAGCGCCCTTGCGCGGTTGTATTCCGTTAAGAGAGCAACGGCGACCATGCGGGGTCGGAAGCAAAACCGGGCGTTGGCACCCGCAATTCGTTACGACCTGAGATATCGACCGTAAATAGCGACGGTCCACCGCTGCCGCCGGGCTCGCGGAAGAACATCACGACCCGGCCGTTCGGCGCAAAGGTCGGCCCTTCATTGTGGAAGCCGGAGGCGAGGATGCGTTCGCCCGAGCCGTCGGTCTTCATGATGCCGATGGCGAATTGTCCGCCGCCCTGCTTGGTGAAGGCGATGTAGTCGCCGCGCGGCGACCACACCGGCGTCGAATAGCTGCCTTCGCCGAACGAGATGCGCTGCGCGCCGCCGCCGGTCGCCGCCATCACGTAAATCTGCGGCTTGCCGCCGCGATCGGATTCAAAACAGATGCGGGAACCGTCGGGCGAATAGGACGGCGAGGTGTCGATCGCCGGCGTGTCGGTCAGCCGCGTCGTCGACTTCGAACGCAAATCCATCACGAACAGGTTCGAGTTGCCGCCCTGCTGCAGGCTCATGATGATGCGCTGGCCGTCCGGCGAGAACCGCGGCGAGAACGACATGCCGGGAAAATTGCCGACGATCTCGCGCTGCCCGGTCTCGACGTTGAACAGATAGACGCGCGGATCGCCCTGGCCGAACTCCATGTAGGTGATCTCTTGCGTCGACGGCGAGAACCGCGGCGTCAGCACCAGATCGCTTCCCTTGGTCAGGTATCGGACGTTGGCGCCGTCCTGATCCATCAGCGCCAGCCGCTTGACGCGGCGCTCCTTGGATCCGGTCTCGTCGACGAACACGACGCGGCTGTCGAAATAACCCTTCTCGCCAGTCAGCCGTTCATAGATCTGGTCGGAGATGATGTGCGCGATCCGCCGCCAGTATTCCGGCGAAGTGAAATATTGCTGGCCGGCGAGCTGCTGCTGGGTGTTGACGTCCCAGAGGCGGAATTCCGCTTTCAGGCGGCCGTCGCCCTGCCGCGTCATCCGGCCGGTGACCAGCGCCTGCGCGTTGATCGACTTCCAGCTCGGGAATTGCGGCGCGGTGTCGATATTGGTGATGCGTTCGATGAAGGCGGCCTGATCGACCGGCGCGAACAGTCCGCTGCGCTTGAGATTGTTGGTGATGACCTGCGATACGCCGACGCCGACTTCGTTATCGCCAGGCGTACCCGCGACGAAGTTCGGGATCGCGATCGGAAGCGGAGTGAATTCGCCCTCGGGAATCACGACGCGCTTCTGGGCGAAGGCGCTGCCGATGTGGCCGCCCATCAAAAGGCCCGTCGAAGCCATGCCAGAAATGATCTGCCGGCGGCTCGGGCGGAACGACATAGCAGGCAATCCATTTTTTTCAGTCATCGCTTCGATCTTGCTCATGTGTGATCGCCAATCGGCGAGCGCGGGTCAGATTTTTTCCTTGAACACCGGCGCGAAATATTTCCATTCGTCGTAAAGGGCCGTTGGCAGCTTGTACGGCTGGCATTCGATGATCGCGCGCAGCGCGCTCTCCTGATAGACGCGAAGGTAGGGCGTCGACGGAACGCCGTTCCGGAACCGGCGAACCTTCAAGGGTGCCGTCGCGCTTCAGACGAATGGCAAACTCGACTTCAGGCTTCTGCGACTCGATTCCGCCATAGGGCTTTTTCCAGCACCGCTCGACCTGACGCTGGAACATCGCGCCCCATGTCGCGGAATTGTCCGCAGCCGCGCCCTTCGAAAGTCCGAGTGCGGCATTGGAATTCAACGTGTCGCCGGTCGCGGCCTGGCGCGTCGGATCGCGCTTGTCGAGCAGCGCCGCGATCTGCGTCTGATCGAAGTGCCGTTCCACGATCCGCTTCTGCGGCTCGGGCGGTTTGGCCGCCTGCACCGGCTTCGGCGGCGGCTTCTTCTCTTCCTTCTTGATCGCCTCGGCGATCGGATCGGGCTTGACCGGATCCGGCTTCTTCTCGATCGGCTTCGGCTCTTGCTTCGGTTCTTCCTTTGGCTTCTCGACGACCTTCGGCGGGTCGGGCTTCTTCTCGACCGGCTTTTCCTCGACCTTGGGCTGCGGCGCCGGCGCGGTCTCGGTCACGACCGGGGCCTTCTCGGTGACCTTGCCGACGGCGTCATCGACGGGCTTGGCTTCGGCGACCTTCTCGACCAGCGGCTTCGGGTTTTCCTTCTTGCCGGTCTTCATGCCCGCCATGACCTTGGCAAGCTGATCGGGAGAGATGACATCGACCGCAACCGAATCTTCCGGCGGCAGTTCGAGCGCCCTGGTCGAGAAAGACAGCATCACCCATCCCAGCACGAGGACGTGCAGGGCAACCGATGCCATGACTGTCTTGTCGACCTTCACTTGAGCTTTCCCGCTCCGTCGTCAATCGTCGCGCGCCGCATGGCTCAGGACCCTTCCGGCACGATCACAATATTCGCCTTGAACCCGGCCTGCCGAATATACCCCAATAGTTTCATCATATCCGTGTAGCAGACGTCCTTGTCCCCCCGCAGGTATACCACCCGCTCCGCCTCCGACCTGGTCTCCCGGATCGCCGTTATCTTGGGCAGGATCTCATTGGCCGGAATCAGCGTATCCCCGAGATAGAGTTCGACGTTCGAATTGCAGGCTCCGCCGGTGCGCTTGACCGACAGTGTCAGCGGCGGGGAGTTGGCCTGAATCTGCTTGCCGCCTGAGGCGACCGGCAGGTCGATATCGATGCTCGACGTCATCAACGGCGCCGCGACCATGAAGATGATCAGCAGCACCAGCATCACGTCGACCATCGGCGTGACGTTGATCTCCGCCATCACGGCGGCGCGACGACGGCCGCGGCGTCCACCGCCACCGCCCGCCGAACCTGCCATGTTCATCGCCATGATCTTGCTCTCACGATGCGCTCGTCATTTGCCGTCCTCACGCCCGCTCATCGATCTGGCGGGACAGGATGGCCGAAAACTCGTCCGCGAAACCTTCCAGGCGCTGCGCCTGCCGATTCACCTCGGACGTGAACTTATTGTAGAAAATGGTCGCCGGAATGGCAGCGATAAGACCGATAGCGGTCGCAAACAGCGCTTCGGCGATACCGGGCGCCACCACCGCGAGCGAGGTGTTTTTCGAGGCCGCGATCGACTGGAAGCTCGACATGATGCCCCAGACGGTTCCGAACAGGCCGACGAACGGCCCGGCCGAGCCGACGGTCGCCAGCACCAGCAGCCGCCGTTCCAGCCGCTCGACCTCGCGGGCGATGGAGACGTTCATCACCTTCTCGATCCGCATCTGCAGGCCGGCAATGGAGCGCGACTGGCTTTCGAACGATCGCTTCCACTCGCGCATGGCGGCGACGAAACATGCGGCCATCGATTGCGTCGGTTTCGCCGACAGCGCGCGGTACAGTTCCTCGATCGATTGACCGGACCAGAACGCCTGCTCGAAACGATCCATCGCCCGCTTGGTGCGGCCGTAGAGGAAAATCTTGTCGATCGCGATCGCCCAGACCCAGACCGAGCAGGCCAACAGCCCCAGCATGACGGCTTTGACGACCCAGTGGGCCTGCAGGAACAGCGCGACAAGCGACACGTCGGCCGAAACGATTGGCAGGGATGACTGAGCCACGTCGGCGGGATTCATAAATGGTTTCCTCTCAACGCAGGTGTCCCTAATTTCTCCGGGAGCAAATGGCTGCCGGTTCCCACAGCCGCGCGTCGAGCGCGGCGATTTGCGCCAGCGCGAGAGCCTCTTTCTGTCGCATGGGGGGCCCGCCGAAAGCCGGGTCCTGCTTCCCCTGCCAACATGTCAAAACGAGGGCTGCCAGCGCGTCATTCCGTCCCTAACCAGACGCTAAGCTTGGTTAACTTTTGGTTACTAAAGGGAAATCCGGCTGCCGGAAATCGAGGCAGATCGGGCGGTTACGGGGCTCGGGCCGGGTTCCATGGCCGGAGGTGAGTTACCCGGCCGGGCGGCCTCGGCCCTCATGAAGGGCTGGGCCGCGGTCCTCTCCTACGCAAACTCGTCATCCCCGCGAAGGCGGGGATCCAGTACGCCGCGGCTTCTCGGTTCTATCACTGAGGTCTCTGGAATACTGGATCGTCCGCCTTCGCGGACGATGACAGTGGAATATGCGATTGCCTTCTCGCGACGTAATACGCGCGAGGTTTGCATCTTCGTTTGCCCTCTTCGAAATCAGAGGGCGCAGGGAAGACCGGGTGCTTGCTGCACCCGCGGTCTCGCGTGCGATTTTGCGCAAACAAAAACTGCACACGAGCATACAGGGCAGCGGGAACACTCCGGCCTTCCCTGCGCAATGGCTTTACGGCTTACTTCGTGCTCTTCCCGGAGAACGGCTCTTTTGCCTCCGTTGTCGGCGGGTTACTTCTCGCCAACGTAATGCCAGCACCGCGACATCAGAACCACACGACTTCGCCGTACGCTTGAGCCACACACGTCAGTCGCAGCTCTCGCGTCCATCGCATCTCACCGCGCGTTCGTGACGATGGCCAACGCCCCTCATCTGCCGTGAGACGGGCGGAGTTATGCCGCTGATTTGGGTGAGAACGAAAGTGGAATATTTTTGCGCGAGGGACTCGACAGGTTTTTGCTGATTTGCCCGTCGGGCAAATCATAACAGTTCTCGCGATAGCCGGATGACTGCCCTGCTCCCGCGCTCGCTTGTCGCTCGTCCAGACGCGTGATCTAAACGTGACGCCAACCATAATAATCGTGCGGGCCTGAACCGCATACAAAGGGAGAAGACAATGAAGGCATTCATGATGGCCACGGCGGTCGTTGCCGGCATCGCTGCCAATGCGGCGAATGCCGCGCCGCTGCCTGAGGCAAAGCCGGATGAGGTCGGATTTTCGCAGCAAGGACTGGCCCGCCTTGACGATTTTTTTGCCCGCGAGATCGCCGCCAAACGTGTGCCCGGCGCCGTGGTCGCGATAGCTCGCGACGGAAAGCTCGTTCAGTACAAGGCCTACGGCCAGCTTGATCCGACCAAGGGCACGCCGATGCCGCTGGATGCCGTGTTCGCGCTGGCGTCGATGACCAAGCCGATGGCCGCCGTCGCGGGCCTGACGCTTATGGAACAGGGCCACCTGCCTCTTCAGGCGAAGCTTGCCGACTACTACCCCGCGTTCGCCGGGATGAAAGTCGGCGTTCCCCAGGCGGATGGTTCGCTGAAGCTCGAAGCGCAGGCTTCACCGATCCACATCCACGACCTTTATCGACACACGTCCGGCCTGATGTATGGAGGACGCCCGGACAGCGCGAGTCCGGTAGCGCGTCAGTACCCGGACGGGACAGCTCCGGCGATCGAGGGCGATACCCAGGCGTTCATCGATCGCATCACGAAGCTGCCGCTGGCGCACCAGCCGGCGACGGTTTTCGAGTACGGCTTCTCGATCGACGTGCTCGGCGCGGTTGTTGAAAAGGTGAGCGAGCAGCGGCTTGGCGAATACCTGGCCGGCAACCTGTGGCGACCGCTCGGCATGAAGGACGCCACGTTCCACCCCACGGAGGCGCAGCGCACGCGTCTTGCCCGGCCATTTCCTAATGACCCGCTGACGGGCAAACCGCAGGCGATCAAGCTTCTCGATACGCCAACGAAGTCCGACTGCGGCGGCGCATGCGCGTTTGCAACCGTTGGCGACTACGTGCGCTTTGGACAAATGCTGCTCAATGGCGGCGAACTCGATGGCCAGCGCATTCTCGGGCCCAAGACCGTGCATCACATGGTCACCAACCACCTCGGGCCGGAGATCAAGAACAACGTGGCCAATGTGGAGCCGCATCGCGGTGGCTTCGGCTTCGGCCTTGGCGTCGCCGTGCGGACCAGCGAGGGCCTGTCCTCGGTTCCGGGCAATCCCGGCGAGTTCACCTGGAATGGCGCCTACGGCACGCAGTTCTTCTGCGACCCGAAGGAGCGTCTTGTCGTCGTCGTGGGAACGGCGGCACCCGGCGAACTTCGGAAGTATTATCGCGAGCAGGTTCAGGACATCGTCTACGGCGCGATGGTGAAGTAGTTGGCGGTTCGTGGATAGATCTGTAGCCCGCATGAGCGGAGCGATATGCGGGGAGACACTGCCCCGGGGTCGCTTCGCTCGCCCGGGCTACAGGCCGTAGGGTGGGCAAAGGAGCGAAGCGACGTGCCCACCATCTATCCCGATGACGAGTGAATGGTGGGCACGCTTCGCTTTGCCCACCCTACGATTCTGCGCTTGCCGGCCTACCCGAGCGTCATCGGCTCCGGGCAATTCGTCAATCGCGCCGGCACGCCGACCGCGGTGCAGCCGGCGGGCACGTCATGCTCGACGACCGCGCCGGCGCCGATCTTGGCGTAATCGCCGACGCTGACATTGCCGATGATGGTCGATCCGGCGCTGAGATAAACGCCGCGGCCGATTTTCGGAGCGCGGTCCGGCTCCGAAACTTTTCGGCCGATGGTGACGTTCTGCAGGATCGTCACCTCGTCGCCGATCACGACGAAGGCGCCGATGATGATGCCGGTGGCGTGATCGAGAAATACCGACGTGCCGATCGATGCGCTGGGGTGAATGCTGACCTGAAGCTGATCGGACGACAGGCTCTGCAGCAGCAGCGCGAGATCGCTTCGTCCCTCGCGCCAGAGCCGGTTGGAAACGCGCCAGGCCTGCAGCGCGACGTATCCCTTGAAGTTCAGCAGCGGCGGTAGAAGCGTTGTCATCGCGGGATCGTGAACGGCGATGCTTTGCAGATCGCGGCCTGCGGCGTCGATTAGTTCAGGCGACGCAGCGAACGCCTCGCGTGCGAGCTGGCTAAAGCGCGCGCGATCGTCCGAGGTCTTGCCGAGCCGCGCGCCGATCTGGTGCGCGAGCGCGTGGAGCAAAATCGGGATGATCGAGAATGGACGAAGACAGCGCCGCGCCGAATACCGGATCGCGCGCCACGGCGCTTTCGGCTTCACGCCGGATCGACAGCCAGAGTTGATCGAAAGAGAGGATTGCATTCATGACGGCCGCCCCGGATTAGCGCGTCCGCATAATATAGACCGGCTGCGAAACAGCGCCATGAGGCACGCTCCCAAAAAACAAACCGCCCACCTGCTTTCGCAGATGGGCGGCTGTATCCGCCGTCAGGCATCATGGGGGCATCACGCCTGCGGCTGAACTTTACTTAACTCCGGGCGCGCTCAGCCCTGCTGCGGCTGGTCGTTCGGCGGGGTCGGACGCGGCTTGTGCTGCGCCATGAACGCGTCGAACTCTTCCTTGTCCTTGGCGTGACGCAGGCGGTCGAGGAAACTCTTGAACTCGACCTGCTCTTCCTCGAGACGCCGCAGGGTTTCCGTGCGGTACTCGTCGAAGGCGCGGTTGCCGCTCGAGGGCGGGCCGAAGCCGAAGCCGCCAAAGCCGCGGCCTTCCATGCGATTGCGCATCCGGTCCATCTTGTACTGCATCCGCTCCATCTTGTTCTGCCAGCGGTCTCCGTGGCTCCAGCAACCCATTTTTCTGCTCCCTAGTGTGAAAAAGAGAAGGGCAAGGCCGATCGGCCACCAGATGATGAAGCCGAGGATGGTCACCGCGATCCAGCCGGGGTGCCAGGGGCTCTCAAGCATACGGGGGCGATAACGCTCTTCCGCGGGGCCGCGCCATCGATTGACATCTGCGGTGTAGGCCATTTCCCTCTCCATGACGGCGATCACGCCGTTGTGAATGTAAATAACATTTACATACCTAAACCATCCAGCGTTTTTGTCAAGCGCGCGGCTTGCCGCGCCCGGAAAATTATTTGGGAGTTCCCCAGGGACCACCGGGAGCACCGCCCGCGGGCGGCACCGGCGGCGGACCCGGCGGTTTTGCCTCTGGCCGGCGGTCGGTCGGGAAGCCGAGGCCACGCAGATAGATCAGCACTTCGGCTTCCAGCAGTTCTTCCGGCGACATCGGCAGTTTGCGCCGCGCCGCATCGCCGCGGCCGAACAGCGAGGCCACACCGTGCGACATCGACCAGATGTGCAGCGCCATCATCATGGCCGGTGGCCGCGGCATGCCGGGCGGCGCCATCGCCGCAAGGCGTTCGGCGGCGGCGCGGATGATGGCGAATGCGCGCTCGCTGGCAGCCATCAGCGTGGGATTCGCATCGACCGGAAGGCCCGATTCGAACATCGCCGAGTAGAATGCGGGCTCGTTGCGCGCGAATGCCAGATAGGCCCTGCCGACGCGCTCGAACGCCGTGACCGTGTCCGGACGGCCGTCGTCCCAGGCCTGCGTCAGCAGCGCTTCGAACTGCTCAAAACCGCGCTGGGCGATCGAGGACAGCAACTCTTCGCGATCGCGAAAGTGCCGGTAGGGCGCAGCGGGGCTGACGCCGGCCATTCGCGCCGCGTCGGCAAAGGTGAAGCCGGCCGCGCCCTTCTCGGCGATCAAGCCGAGCGCCGCCTGCAGCAATGCCTCTTTCAAATTGCCGTGATGGTAGCCGCGTTCGCTGCGGCGTTGTTCCTTGCGCCAGCTCATGTGAAAGGCTTTTACATGAGCCGGCTGGAAAGGTCACTTATTTTGAGCGTTCAGGAAGGTTAACGGGGCTGATGGCGCTCCCTGTCCCCGCTCTTTGTTCAGACCGGGGAGAGGGAGCGGAGCGACCGCAGGCGGAGAACTTGGCAGCTCACCGCGCCTTGTGCGCATTTCCCTGCTGCAGCTCAGCGAAGCCCTCGGCGGCCTGCTGCACTTCTTCCGAGAAATCGGCCATCTCCTGCACCTGGCGGATCTCGATGACCTCGCTCTCGGAGGCCGGGCATTTTTTCGCCCAGGCGATCGCCTCCTCGCGCGACTTCACGTCGATCATCCAGTAGCCGCCGAGCACTTCCTTGGCCTCGGTGAACGGGCCGTCGGTGACGACCGGCTTGCCGGTGGCAAAGGAAACCCGCGCACCCATCGACGGCGGATGCAGCCCATCGAGCGCGATCAGCACGCCGGCATCCTTCAGCGCCTCGTTGTATTTCATCATCGCCTTGACCCGTTCAGGGTCGAGCTGGACGTCCGGCGGCGCGGTCTCATAGCCCAGGGGGATCATCAGCATCATGAATCGCATGGTGGGGTGTCCTTGTGTTCTGGCGTCATTCCGGGGCGCGAAGCGAACCCGGAATCTGGAGGTGTGGTGCGAGATTCTCAGGTGCGCATTGCGCACCTTAGTTCGATGCTTCGCATCGCCCCGGAATGACGGGGGAAAGACGGGCGTCACTTCTTCGCCGACGCGCGCAGCCGCTCTTCCAGCTCGCGCAGCTCGGGGGTCAGCGCTTCGCCGAAATCTTCCGCGGCAAACACCTGGCGGATTTCGATCTCGTCGCCGCTGGTGAACGGCGCGCGCTTCATCCATTCGATGGCTTCGTCGAGCGACCTGGTGTTGATCAGCCAGAAGCCGGCGACGAGATCGCCGGAGAGAGCGAACGGGCCGCGGCTGACGCCGCCCTGCCCGCTACCGTACTTGACGCGTGCGCCCTTCGAGCTCGGATGCAGGCCCTCGCCCGCCTCCATCACGCCGGCCTTCACCAGTTCCTCGTTGAACTTGCCCATCGCGGTCAGCAGTTCCGTGCCCGGCATTACGCCGGCTTCCGAATCCTTGCTGGCCTTCACAATCACCATGAATCGCATCGTTATTCTCCGGTTTGTCCTGTTTGGGCCGGCCACTGTCCGTCGGCCTTCGTCAACAAGACGAGCGGGCTTTTACGCCGCCGACATGTCAGGTGAAATTATTTTTGGAGATAGTTGCTTGCCCCGGGCGCGGTGCAGCAAGCTCCTGAGCTTGATGCGCCGCAGAACCGGGGCCCATCGGCGCGAAGCCACCGGACCCCGGCTCTGCGAAGCGGCACCATAGCGCGTCGAAGACGCGCGTGAGCGCGCTTGTGGTGCCGCATCGCGTCCGGGGAACGAGAAGGAAGCCGCTACCCGTGCTGTTTGACGAACGCGCCATTGTCGTAGGTCGCGCCGAAATAGACGTCGATGCGCTTCACCCTGTCACCCGCGAACACGAAGAACTCGGTATTGCGAAACGTCTTGCCGCCCTTGGCGACACAACGGTAGGTGACAAAGGCTTCATCGCCTTCGACGAAAATCTGCTCCAGCTCATGCCGTTCGATCCAGTCGCTGTTCTTCCAGCACCGTTCGAAATAGGTCGGCTTGTCGATCGCATCGTCGTACGGACTGGTGAAGCGGAAATCCTCGCTGAACGCGTTCTCGACGAATGTGCGATCGTTGGCGAGATAGGCTGCAAAGATCCGGCGGATCGTCTCCGCGTTGTTTGCTCCGGTCATTCCACGCTCCTCAAGCCTCTTTGGGCACCATCTGGAAATACGGCTCCGCCTCCTTCAGCACGCGCGCGAACGAGGGGCGTGCCTTCAGCCGCTCCAGATAGGCGGCGACGTGCTTGTGACCATCACCGAACGGTTCCGCCATGTTGCCGTAGAACAGCGACGGCGCCGCGGCGCAATCGGCGAGCGTGAAATCCTCACCCATCGCCCAGCCGCCGCTTGCCATCTGCTGCTCGATCATGGCGTAGGAGGTTCGTAGTTGCGCCCTCGCCTCCTCGACGCCGTGCGGATCCCTCTTGCCTTCCGGCCGCATCCGGTCAACGACGATCTTCTGCATCGGCAGATGCACATAGAGATCGTAGAAGCGGTCGCGCAGCCGCGTCTGCAAGGCGCGGGCGGGATCATCGGGGATGAACCGCGTGCGGCCGCGATAGTTGGAATCGAGATATTCGACGACGATGCTCGATTCCGGCACGGTCGCGTTGCGCGCCTCGTCGCGCAGCACCGGAAATTTGCCTATCCCCCACAGCTTCACGAACGCGGCGCGCTCGGCAGGATTGCCGAGATCCACCAGCTTCGGCGTGAACGGAATGTCGTTCTCGTACAGCGCGATCAGCGGCTTCCAGCAGTACGAGGCCAGCGGGTGGAAATGCAGCGTCAGTGACATGAAATCTCCCGGTATTGACGGACTTAGGTAGTAAGACGATTGGCGCGCGGCCGAGCCGACATTTGCCGCAGATTATTTTGCGGCTGCCGGCGCGTAGCGCAGGATCACGATGCCGGTCGACAATGGCCGGCTGTCGATCAGCTTCAGCTTGCGCTTTTCGCCCGGCTTGAACAGCGGCGTTCCGCCGCCGAGAATGACCGGGTTCACCGCGATGCGGAATTCGTCGATCAATCCGTGCGGGATCAGGCTGTCGGCGAGGTCGGCGCTGCCGAACAGAAAAATATCCCTGGCGCTGTCGCGCTTCAGCCTGGCCACGGTCCCGGCGACATCGGCGCTGAACATCTGCGTGTTGTTCCAGCTGGATGTCTTCACCGTGCGCGAGAAGACGTATTTCGGCGCGGCATTCATGAAATCGGCGACTGCGCCGATCGCGCCCGGCCAGTGGTTCGCCATCAGCTCGTAGGTGACACGGCCGAACAGCAAGCCGCCGGCGGCGTTCAACTGCTCGATCGACAGTTGCTCGAGTTCGTCGCCCCAGACGTCGGAATGCCAGGAAATATCGCGGTTCGGACCTTCGACGAAGCCATCCAGCGTCATCAGGTTCCACATGATCAACTTCGCCATCGCAGCACCTCCTCTAAACTGATTGCGATTTGCAACTGGTTGTATCCTGAGATAACCGGTGCAATATTGCAAGCAGTTTTTTCAAGGCGGCGCCTGACCGCCCGTCCGGAGACCGAACATGACCGACGCGCAGCGTTCCGGCTGCCCGATCAACCTCTCGCTGGAGGTGCTCGGCGACAAATGGAGCCTGCTCATCATCCGCGACATGATGTTCGGCAACCGGCGGCATTTTCGCGAGCTCCTGACCAAATCGGAGGAAGGCATCTCCTCCAACATTCTCGCCGACCGGCTGAAGACCCTGCTCGATGAAAACATCATCACCCGCGAGGACGATCCCACGCACAAGCAGAAGGGAATCTATTCGCTGACGGAACAGGGCATCGAACTGCTCCCCGTTCTCGCGCAGATGGCGGCCTGGGGTTACAAATATCTCCCCGTCAGCGAGGAACTCGGCATCCGCGCGCGGCTGCTCAGCGAGGGCGGGCCGAAACTATGGGCCGAGTTCATGGATGAATTGCGCGAGCGCCATCTCGGCGTGAAGCGGCGCAAGCGAGCGGGGCCGTCGGTCGGCGAGCGGCTGCAAGCGGCGTATGAGAGCGTCATGAAGCGAAAGCCTGCGAGCCCGTAAGAGTACGGAGCACCTATCACTGCTGTGCATGTTTGAATGCATACGTGACCTGCCAAATGTTATGCGCTCGACAGCGCTTGAATCTTTTTCACATTTTGTCCCGGTCAACCCGCGCACGCTTCACGAAACGTTAAGTTGCGCTCTGCAACTTGGGAAAAAGTGGAAATGATTCCACAACCATTCCCAATTGGAACTCGGACGGAGCGAGGCTTGTTCAACTTTCAAAAGAAAATCATCCGTTCAAAATGCCCTCGCGCAAGCCGCCGCCATCGACAGGTCGCAGGCGGTGATCGAGTTCAAGCTCGACGGCACCATCGTTACGGCCAACCAGAATTTTCTCGGCGCGATGGGCTACGCGCTCGACGAGATCAAAGGCAAGCATCATCGCATCTTCGTCGATGCGAGCGAGCGCGAGAGCACGGCCTACCGCGAGTTCTGGGCAAGACTGAACCGCGGCGAGTTTCAATCCGCGCAATACAAGCGGTTCGGCAAGGGCGGCCGCGAGATCTGGATTCAGGCCTCCTACAACCCGATCCTCGACTCGGGCGGCAGGCCCACAGGCGTCATCAAGTTTGCGACCGACATCACGGCGCAGAAGATCCGCAGCATGGAAGACGCCGGCAAGATCGCGGCGATCAGCCGGGCGCAAGCGGTGATCGAATTCGATATGGACGGCACCATCGTCACCGCCAACGAAAACTTCCTGCGCGCGATGGGCTATACGCTCGCCGAAATCCAGGCCAAGCACCACAGCATGTTCGTCGTGCCGGCCGATCGCGACAGCCCGGCCTATCGCGAGTTCTGGGCGAAGCTGAACCGGGGCGAGTTTCAGGCCGCCGAGTACAAGCGCCTCGGCAAGGGCGGCAGGGAGATCTGGATTCTCGCCACCTACAATCCGATCCTCAATGAGGCCGGAAAGCCGTTCAAGGTCGTCAAGTTCGCGACCGACGTGACTGAACAGAAGCTGACGGCCGCCGACAATGACGGCCAGATCGCCGCGATCAGGAAGTCGCAGGCGGTAATCGAATTCAACATGGACGGCACCATCCGCAGCGCCAACCCGAACTTCCTCGACGCCATGGGCTACTCGCTCGGCGAAGTCCAGGGCAAGCATCACGGCATGTTCGTGGAGCCGGCCGAGCGCAACGCGCCGGCCTACCGCGAATTCTGGGACAAGCTCAACCGCGGCCAGTACCAGGCGGCGGAATACAAGCGCATCGCCAAGGGCGGCCGCGAAATCTGGATTCAGGCGTCCTACAATCCGATCCTCGATCTCAACGGCAAGCCGTTCAAAGTGGTGAAGTATGCGACCGACGTCACCATGCAGGCGGTGTTGCGCAAGAAGGCCGAAAACGCGAAGGCCCTGATCGAGCAGGTGGCGGCGGGCAGCGAGGAGATGACCGCCTCGATCCGCGAGATTTCCGAGACGATGAGCAAGTCCAGGGCGAACGCCGCGCAGGCGACCGGGCGGATCGACGCCGCAGATCATCAGGCGCAGAAGCTCAACGATGCGGCGCAGGCGATGAGCGGGATCGTCGAACTGATCGGCAACATCACCGGCCAGATCAACCTGCTGGCGCTGAATGCCACGATCGAATCGGCGCGCGCCGGCGAAGCGGGCCGCGGGTTTGCGGTGGTCGCATCGGAGGTCAAGAACCTCGCCAACCAGGCCAAGCACGCCACCGACACGATCTCGAGGGAAATCGAATCGCTCAACGGCGTGGCCGGCGATGTTGCGGGGTCGCTGACCGCCATCAAGGTGGCGATTGCCGGCGTCAACGAGTTCATCGCCTCCACGGCCGCCGCCGTCGAGGAGCAAAGCATCGTGACCCAGGACATGTCGAACAACATGCAGCGCGCTTCGGCGGAGTTGTCGTAATCCGGCAGTGCTGCGCGACTTCAGGCGCGCTGGGAAAACTGCCCGCATCGGATTTTCTCGTGCCGGGCTGCCCGGGCAGCGCTGAATTCCATCATTGTTGCCGGGACATGGGCTAGGGCTTGGGCTATAGGAGCGTGAAATTCATCGCCCGCAAACGGACCCGCCCATGCCCCCCTCCCCGCAAAAAGTTGCTCTCGTCACCGGCGCCGCGCGCGGCATCGGGCTTGCGACGGCGAAACGGTTTCTCGCCGAGGGCTGGCAGGTGGCGCTGCTCGACATCGAGGGCGAACTGCTGCGCGGCGCGGTCGCCGGCATCGCCGACCCCGGCAATACGCTGGCGCTGCATTGCGACGTCTCCGATGCCAGGGCGGTGGCGAATGCCATGGCGTCGATGAACGCGCGCTTCGGCCGGCTCGACGCGCTGGTCAACAATGCCGGCATCGCGGTGTTCGCGCCTCTGCTCGACACCTCCGATGAAGACTGGAGCCGCATCCTGCAGGTCAATCTCACCGGGCCGTTCCTGTGCACCAAGGCGGCTGCACCCTTGATGCGCGAACATGGCGGCGGCGCGATCGTCAACATCACCTCGATCTCGGCGGTGCGCGCTTCCACGCTGCGCTCGGCCTACGGCACCAGCAAGGCCGGGCTCGCGCATCTGACCAAACAGCTCGCGGTCGAACTGGCCTCGCTCGGCATCCGCGTCAACGCGGTGGCGCCCGGCCCGGTCGAAACCGCGATGGCCAAGCAGGTCCATACGCCGGAAATCCGCGCCGACTATCACGACGCCATTCCGCTCAATCGTTACGGCCTCGAGGAGGAGCTGGCGGAAGCGATCTTCTTCCTGTGCAGCGATCGCGCAAGCTACATCACCGGGCAGGTCCTCGCCGTCGATGGCGGTTTTGACGCCGCCGGCATCGGCCTGCCGACGCTGCGCGGCGAGCGGCGGAACGGGTAACGCCGCTTCCTCCCTCTCCCGCGGCGGGGCAAGGCGAGCAAAGCACGGCAAAATAGCCGGCGCCCTTCGCTGGCGCAGCGTGACCTTCGCGTCATAAACGCTTAGGTTGTTCTGCGCGGCGATGGTCCGGCGCCCTGCCTGTGCCAAAAAACTTCACACCGGATCGCGGGAGTGACGTGTCATGTCGGGAATGCTCATCAATCTGCTCGTCCAGATCGTCAGCGGCGCCATCGGCGGCAATGTCGCAGGTAGCGCGGCCAAGAACATCGATCTCGGCATGCTTGGAAATACCATCGCGGGCGCCGTCGGCGGCGGTGTCGGCGGACAGATTCTGGGTATGCTGATTCCACTGCTGGCCAATAGCGCCTCGACGCCCGATATCGGGAGCATCATAGGCCAGGTCGCCGGTGGCGGCGTCGCCGGCGCAGTACTCACCGCGATCGTCGGCGCCATCAGGAGCAGGACAGCCTGAGCGGTACGCGATCACGCGCCTGCATAATTGGCGGCGGACACCTGCAGAAATCGCATTTGTCCGCTGGCCGCCGCGACTGTATAAACCGGTAGCTTCTTCTCATCACTTGAAGAGGCTCCTATGAACAACCTGCATACGTGGCTTTCGCAACAGCACCACGGCTTGCGGACCTTCCGCACGTTTCAGCAAAAACTGGATGATCTGGGCAACGGCGACGCCGGCCAACGCGCCATGTGCCGGCTGCTGAAGAATATCGTCGGCAGCTACATCGATGCTTTCGATGAAGAGCCTTTGCCCGTTGCGGTCGCGGATCGCGCCTACGGACGTCTGCTCGAAATGGTGGCCAGCCTGGATTTCGACGGAAATGCCGACCGGCGGCTGGCCGACATCAACCGTGTCGCCGCCATGGATCTGCGTCACTAATATTTAGTCTTTCGAACGCTGGTTGACCGCGACCACGCGCCAGCCTTCCGCAAGCCGATCGATACGCGTCAGCGACAGCGGATCGATCACGAAGCGCAGCGCGTGCTCGGGCTTGAGGTCGAGTGCGATGGCGAGCACGGCACGGATGGTGCCGGAATGCACGACGAGGATCGCTTCGCCCTCGGGCAGCAGCGCAAGCCCCGCGCTCGCGCGCGCGATCTGGTCGACAAAACTTTCGCCGCCGGGCGGCCGGTTGCTTGCCGGCGATTTCCAGAACGCGCGATAGGCTGCGCCGAGTTCGCGTTCGATCTCGATGTGACGCCGTCCGGTCCAGGCGCCAAAGTCCTGTTCGCGGAAGGCTTCCTGTTCGACCGGAACGAGCCCCAGCCGCTCGGCCGTCTCCCGCGTGCGGCGCGCCGGGCTGCACACCGCAAATGCGCCTTCCGGCAGCCTTGCCTTGAGCGCGGCAAAGGCTGTCGCATCGCCGAGATCGGCCGGCGCGTCGGGTCCGTGAATCACCCCGCGCGGTCCGTCGACCGGCGCGTGGCGGATCAGCCAGAGATTCGTTTGCGCGTTCATGGCTGCGCCAGCCGTGCGGCGAGCAGGACAAGGATCGCGGTCTCGGCCACCTGCTCGGCGCCGCCGAGCACGTCGCCGGTCTGGCCGCCGATTTGCCGCAGCGCCAGCCACGCGATGGCGAGCCCGCTCAAGCCCGCCACCGCCGCCGCGTACAGCGCGTTGCTCCACGACAGCGACACCAGCGCGATCAGCAGCGCAATACCAGCGGCGATAGCCGCCGTCGCCGCATCGGGCTGGCCGGCATTGCGGGCCAATCCATCCTTGCGCGCGTAAGGAAGATTCAGCGACATCGCAGGCAGGATGCCGCGCGCCAGCGCGTGCGCGGCGATCAGGCTTGGCACGACATAGCCGTCCGGGATCGCCGCCAGCGCCGACAGCTTTGCGGCAAAGCTCACCAGCAGGATCATCGCGCCATAGGTGCCGAGCCGGCTGTCGCGCATGATCTCCAGTTTCGATTCGAGATTGCGGCCGCCGCCGAAGCCGTCGGCGACGTCGGCGAGCCCATCCTCATGCAGCGCGCCGGTGATGACAGCGCTTGCGCCCAGCGCCAGCGCCGCGGCAGCCAGATCAGGCACGCCGACGGATCGCAGGCCAAGACACAGCAGTCCCACCGCGGCACCGATCAGCGCGCCGACCACCGGAAACATCCGGTGCGCGCGCACGAAATTTGCGGGGCTCGCGCCGTCGGGATGCGGCATCGGCAGCCGCGTCAGGAACGCGACGGCGGTTTTGAAATCGTCGAACCATTCATTCATGGAGATGTCCGGAGAATTGTTTTAGCGTGCGGCGCTCGTTCTACGCCCAGGAGCAACAAGAGAATAGCATGCCCTTCGCCAGTCTAGAGGATATCCGGACCTTCTGTCGCGACTTGCCCGGCGGCGATCGGCGATTTGCTGATATCGCCGCGCAGCGGCAACAAAATCTGACAAAGCCGCCGGGCAGCCTCGGCCGCCTCGAAGACCTCGCGATCTGGCTGGCGCAATGGCAGGGCCGCGGGCAGCCGCGGCTGGAGCGCGTCACCATCGCCGTGTTCGCCGGCAATCACGGCGTCGCCTCACGCGGCGTTTCGGCCTATCCGCAGGCCGTCACCGCGCAGATGGTGGCGAATTTTTCCGCAGGTGGAGCGGCCATCAACCAGATCGCAAAGGCGGCTGCCGCCGAACTTCGCGTGGTGCCGATCGAACTCGAACGGCCGACGCGCGATTTCACCGAAGCGGCGGCGATGAGCGCGGAGGAGTATCTCGAAGCGCTCGACGCCGGATATCGCACCGTGCCCGAGGATTGCGATCTGCTGGCGGTCGGCGAGATGGGCATCGCGAACACGACGGCGGCGGCAACGCTATGCGCGGCCCTGCTCGGCGGCGGCGCGGCGCGCTGGGCCGGCCGCGGCACCGGCGTCGACGACGACGGGCTGGCGCGCAAGCGCGCGGCGATCGAGGCCGCACTGAATTTCCATCGCGGCATTCTCGGCGATCCGCTGGCGGTGGCGGCAGCGCTTGGCGGCCGTGAACTCGCGGCGATCGCCGGCGCCGTGCTCGCCGCGCGGCAGCACAAGGTTCCGGTGCTGCTCGACGGCTTTGTGGCGACATCGGCGGTGCTGCCGCTCGCGCGCCTCGATCCAGGCGCGCTCGATCATTGCCGCGCCGGGCACGTCTCGGCCGAAGCCGGCCACCGCGATCTCTTGCGGGAACTGAAGCTGGATCCACTGCTCGACCTGAACATGCGGCTTGGCGAGGCGTCAGGCGCGGGCATAGCAATCCTGCTGGCGCGCGCCGCGCTGGCCTGCCACGCCGGAATGGCGACATTCGCCGAGGCCGGCGTCTCCGGCACGGACGATTGACGCATCCCAATCAGGGCGTGGACTCATCACTACGGACCCGAGCCTGATTGACGCAACGAATACGCGGTAGCTTGCGCGCAAATTTGCTGCCGCTTTATCGTTGAGCATCGTCCCGCCTCACTTGGTCGCAGGGCTTGGAAGCGCGGCCATGGCAAGGTGCAGGAATTGGAACCGCACGGGATAAAGAATGCCGCACGATACGCCTCTCATCGCCACCATCGTCGCCGGCCTGGGACTGGCCTTCGTGTTCGGCGCAGTTGCCCAGCGCCTTCGAATTCCACCGCTCGTTGGCTATCTCCTGGCAGGCGTCGCGGTCGGACCCTTTACGCCGGGCTACGTCGCAGATCAGGGACTGGCGACCGAGTTGGCCGAGATAGGCGTCATTCTGTTGATGTTTGGCGTTGGGCTTCACTTTTCGCTCAACGACCTTCTGTCCGTGCGCGCGATCGCGCTGCCCGGTGCCGTTGTTCAAATCGTTGTCGCCAGCCTGATGGGACTGGGTCTCGCGCTGTTCATGGGATGGACCATTGGCGCCGGTCTCGTCTTTGGACTTGCCTTGTCGGTCGCAAGCACCGTGGTGTTGCTCCGGGCGATGCAGGAGCGCCGGCTGATGGAGACGGAGCGCGGCCGCATCGCCGTCGGCTGGTTGATCGTGGAAGACCTCGCAATGGTGCTCGCGCTCGTTTTGCTTCCGGCCTTGGCTGGCCTGCAGGGCGCGAACAGCAACGCGCCCATTGCGGACCCGCTGGCGGCCTGGCTCGGGATGGGGCTTGGCGGGGTGCTGTTGCTCACCATTGCAAAGGTCGTCGTCTTCGTTGGCATCATGCTGATTGTAGGCCGGCGTTTTATTCCCTGGATACTTCACTACATCGCGCACACCGGCTCGCGGGAGTTGTTCCGCCTCGCGGTTCTGGCAATCGCCCTCACGGTGGCATTCGGATCGGCAAAGCTGTTCGGCGTTTCCCTTGCACTCGGCGCGTTTTTCGCCGGAATGATCCTCAGCGAAAGTCCACTGAGCCAACGCGCGGCCCAGGAAACATTGCCGTTGCGCGATGCCTTTGCCGTGCTGTTCTTTGTCTCCGTCGGCATGTTGTTCAATCCGGCGAGCCTGTTGCGCGAGCCATGGCCATTGCTCGCCACGCTCTTCATCATCATCATTGGAAAATCGGTAGCCGCCTTCCTGATCGTGCTCGCGTTTCGTCATCCGGTCGGAACGGCATTAACAATCTCGGCCAGCCTCGCCCAGATCGGAGAATTCTCGTTCATTCTGGCTGAACTTGGCGTGAAGCTGAACCTGCTGCCGACGGCTGGACGCGACCTCATTCTGGCCGGCGCAATCCTCACCATCATGCTCAATCCGCTGATCTTCGCCGCGGTCGATTGGTTGTCCCGGCGGCTCGAGCAAGCCCCCGATCGCGGCGGTGTCGATGTTCGACGGCTCCGACGCAAAGACGGGACAGGTCGCCGCATCAGCGAAATCATCTGCCGCGCCCGAGGCTACGCGTTTGACCGGTCATACAATACTTGTCGGCCATGGCCGCGTCGGCAGCATTGTTGCCGATGCCTTGAAGAAGAGCAGTCAGCCGTTCCTCATTATCGAGGATGCGGACAATATCATTGCGAAGCTGCGCGAGGGTAATTTCGAGACCATCGTTGGAAACGCCGCACGTTCCGATGTCCTGAAATCCGCCAATCTCGGCGGCGCACGCTATCTGCTGATTGCGATACCGGAAGCATTCGAAGCAGGTCAGATCGTGCAGCAGGCTCGCGCCGCCAATCCGGGCATCCAGATCATCGCACGGGCGCATTCCGATGCCGAAGTCGAGCACCTGAAGTCGCTCGGCGCCGATCTCATCATCATGGGCGAGCGGGAGATTGCGCTCGGAATCATTCATAACCTGTTCGAGTGGCAGGCGCGTAGCCCGGCGGCACAAGCCTAGCTGTTTCCACCCTCCATGGCAGCCGCCCATCCTGCGCCGGAACATTGCGTAGCTTGCGGGTGGCGATATTCTATGGCGATGCCGCTGTGCATGGTTTGAATTGACGAAACCTTGCCACATATCTCAGCGTAACTGGGCTGGAGGGCAGTGCCGATGAAGGAGGCCCGCATGCAAATGGCGGTCACCAGGCCGATCGTTGTCGCCGCTGCGCTGTTCGCAGCAATCCTTCCCGCTCAGGCCGAGGTGCGCATTCTTGCGAGCCCCGGCGGAGAGGTCGGACCGTTTATCGAGCTGTTCGATCAGGTGCGCCAAACCGGCGAGCGGGTGGTGATCGACGGGCCATGCCTGTCGGCCTGCACACTGGTGCTGATGACGATACCGGAAGAGCGCATCTGCGTGACGCGCCGCGCGGTGCTGGGATTTCACGCCGCGCGCTCGATCGACCGCCGCGGCCGGACCTATGCGGAGCCGGAGGCTTCGCGCGCGGTGGAGGCGGCCTATCCGGCGCCGGTGCGGAACTGGATCGCCCGCCGCGGCGGATTGACCTCCCGGCTGCTGCTGTTGCGCGGGCGCGAACTCGCGGCGATCTATCCGCGGTGCAGATAGGAGTTATAGGGTTTGTAGGGTGGGCAAAGGCGCATTTCGCGCCGTGCCCACCATCTTCCGTGAGGCACCAATGGTGGGCACGCTTCGCTTTGCCCACCCTACGGCTACGCGCTTCTGCCAGACCTCATCCTGAGGAGCCGCGCTTGCGCCGCGTCTCGAAGGATGGCCGCAAGCGAGATCGGGGCCTTCATGGTTCGAGACGCCGCTCACGCGGCTCCTCACCATGAGGATTGGAGAGCTCACATATCTTCCTTGGGGCAGTTGACCATCCAGGGAATGCCGAACTTGTCGACGCACATGCCAAAGCCGTTGGAGAAGAAGGTCTTGCCGAACGGCATCCGCACGGTGCCGCCCTCGGCCAGTCCGTTGAACCGACGCTCGGCATCCGCGGGATCGTCGACCTGCAGCGAGACGGCAAAGCCCTGTGGCGGATGGTAATCGCCGGGCGTGGCATCGGAGGCCATCAGCACCTCGCCGTCGATCGTAATGCTTGCATGCATAAGCCTGTTCTTCCAGTCCGGCGGGACCGGCATATCCGGCGGCCCATCCCCATAGGGAAACATCGCCCCGATCTGGGCGCCGAGGACCTTCTCATAATACTTCAGCGCTTCCTGGCAGTTGCCGTTGTAGAACAGATAAGGATTGATCTGCATCGCTGGCTCCTTGGGTAACTGGAATTCGAATGACGAGTTACTTCTCGGTGAGCGTCTTCAAATTGGCGAGACCGGCTTCGAAATCCTTTCCGATCATGGTGTCCAAATTCATGAACACCTGGATCAGCCTGGACATGAAATTCGCCGGACCATGCATCAGCCATGTGACATGGGTGCCATCGCCCTGCGGCAGCATTGTGAACTCGGCGGTGTTGTGGCCCTCGAACGGTGTGAAGAAATCGAGCTTGATGACGATCTTTTGAGGCGCGGAAGCTTCGAGAATCTCCATACGGCCGGACCCGACATTCCTGTCGCCGTCCCAGGCGTAGACCGCGCCCTTGCCGCGCTCCGCACCGCCATAGGTGCGCTTCATCGCCGGATCCTTCTGTTCGTAAGGCGACCAGCTCAGCCACTGATGAAAGTCTGATATCAGCGAAAAGATCCGTTCCGGCGGCGCCTTGATGCTGATCGCGCGCTGCACGCGCAACTTATTCGGCTTGGTCGCGGCAAGAACGAGGACTGCAGCGATGGCAACCGCCAATATGACAGCGATGATGACAATGACTTCAAACACGACTGGCTCCTAATTCGTGACGATCGGTAAAGCACATCAGCGGCGGAAGGGGATCAGGCTGCGCAGGTTGTTATCGCGCAGCCACAGCCCGCCCCACACCATCAGGCCGAGATAAAGCCCGAACAGCGTGTGGGTGAACAGGGGGCTGCCGATCCGGACATGCGAGGCCATGGCGCCGCCGAGATAACCGGTGAGCAGGATCGCGCCGAGGATCGAGGTCGGCGGAATGGAATACAGCACCGTGCAGACGATGGTGATGATGCCGAGGCTCCGCGCCAGCGTTTCGCTCGAACCATAGCCCATCCTGTCCATGGTTTCGGTAACGATCGGCCATGGCACCAGCTTGATGGCGCCGTCGAACATCAGGAATACGATGACGAGGCCTGAGAGGATGCGGCCGGTCCAGCGCGCCAGCCTGGAGGTCGGAAGGGTCTCGGCGATGACGGTCATGATAGATCCCCGTGGTCTTGAATGGCTGCTCGGATTCAAGACGAACGAGAGGCGCGGAAACCGACAGGGGGTGCGAATTTTTTCAACTCGTCATGCCCGGGCTTGCCCCGGGCATCCACGTATTCAGCGGCCTCGGCAAGAAAGACGTGGATGGCCGGGTCAAGCCCGGCCATGACGATGACGAGGGATTGGAGCTACTACTTCCCCGCCTTCTTGCCGCGGGGCTGGCTGTCGCGCTGCAGGCGGTCGAGGTGCATGCGGATATGGGCGGCTTCCGCCGAGGTGTTCGCCAGCGCAATGGCGCGGTCGAAGGCGGTGCGGGCTTCGTCATTGCGGCCGAGCTGCATCAGGAAGGCGCCGCGGACGCCGAAGAAATGAAAATAGTTCGACAGCCGCGCCGCCAGCGGCTCGATCATGTCGAGCGCGGCCTGCGGGCCTTTGACCTTGGACACGGCAACCGCGCGGTTCAGCGTCACCACCGGCGACGGCTGCATGATCTCGAGCGCGCCATAGAGCAGGTCGATCTGGGTCCAGTCGGTATCCGCTGGGGTTTCGGCGCGGGCATGCAGCGCCGCGATCGCGGCCTGCACCTGGTACGGCCCGCTGCGGCGATGGCGCATCGCCTTGTCGATCAGCGCCAGCCCCTCGGCGATGAGAGGCTTGTTCCATAGCGAACGGTCCTGATCGTCGAGCAGGATCACCGCGCCATCGGCGTCGAACCGCGCCGCAGCGCGCGCATGCTGTACCAAGAGCAGCGCGGTCAGCCCCATGATCTCGGGCTCGCCCTGGAACAGCCGCAGCAGCAGCCGCGCCAGACGAATGGCCTCCTCGCACAAGGGCGCGCGAATCTCGGCGGTATCGCCCGAGGCCGAATAGCCCTCGTTGAAGATCAGATAGATCATGGCGGCGACCGAGGTGAGGCGTTCGGAGCGCTCCACCGCGCCCGGCGTTTCGAACGGCACGTTGGCATCGGCCACCCGCGCCTTCGCCCGCGTGATGCGCTGCTCCATCGCGGCTTCCGAGACCAGGAAGGCGCGTGCGATCTGCTTGACCGTCAGGCCTGAGACGATGCGCAGCGCGAGCGCGATCTGCTGGGTCGCCGGCAGGTCCGGATGGCAGCAGATGAACAGCAGCCGCAGGATGTCGTCGCGGTAGTGCGACCCGTCGAGCCGTTCGGCAAGCTGTTCCTCGGCGTCGTCGAGGTCGGAGATCGCGTCTTCTTCGGGCAGCGGCTGCTGCTTCTTGCCCCGCCTGATATCGTCGATCGCGACATTGCGCCCGACCATGATCAGCCACGCCGCGGGATCGCGCGGCGGGCCGTTCTGTGGCCAGCTCTTCAGCGCGCGGAGGCAGGCGTTCTGAAACGCCTCCTCGGCGGTGTCGAGATTGCGGAAATAGCGCAGCAGCGCGCCGACCGCCTGGGGGCGTGCCGAGGTCAGTGCGGCATCGATCCAGGCGGCGTCGGTCACGACGGCACACTCCCCGGGCGGAGCAAGCCAACGGGCCGGATCTCGTAGGCGCCGCCGGGATTGGCCGCGCCGAGATCGCGCGCGACGTCGACCGCTTCATCGAGGTTCTTGCAGTCGACGATATAGAAGCCGAGCAACTGTTCCTTGGTCTCGGCATAGGGGCCGTCGAGCACCAGCGGCGGATCGTCCTTGCGCAGCGTGGTCGCAGCGGTCGTCGGCAGCAGCCGCGCCACCGGACCGAGCCGGCCCTGTTTGGTCAGTTTGTCCTGCACGACGGCAAGCTTCTGCATGACCTCGGCGTCCTGTTCCTTGGTCCAGGAACCGACGGTGTCTTCATCGTGATAGCAAAGGATGGCGTAAAGCATGAGGGAAAAGCATCTCCGTTGTCTTGATGACGAACGAGTATGCCTTTAGCCGACAGTTGCGTCGAAGAAATTTTGGACCGGTCCCTCGCCCGTCAGGGACCGATGATCGGAGGCGGCGGCGGATTGTAGTGCCGCCAGGTGTGGACGACCGCCTTGGAACAAAGGCTGCACACGGCGAGAACGAGAAAGATGATCTTCATCTTCGTCCGGAAAGTCTCGATCCGGCTGCTGCCGGCGACGCGGTGACGGTTCCGCCAGGCAAATGCCAGCGCGATAGCCGCCATCGCGATCATGACAGCCTGTATCACCAGGAGATGCCGTACGCGGCGGCGATCCGGCGCGCTTTCTGCTCCTGGATCGCGCGCAGGCTCGTCCGCGAGCGGTAGGCCTGCGCGCCGGCGGCCTGCTTCCTGTAGGTTTGGTTGCTGTAGGCCTGGTTGCTGGAGGCTTGCTTCCCGGAGGTTTGCGGCTGCGCGGCGACGGATGGGGCGGCGGCGGGTGGCGCCGCGACAGGTGCCGCGGCTGCCACCGGCGCATCGATGTCGGCCGGCACCCGATCGATGCGCTCGGCAGCCTGCGCCGAGACGGAAGCGAGAGCGAAAGCAGCGATGAGGACCAATTTGCGCACTTGAAGTCTCCCTTGTTGGATGAAAGGAGGCTAGACAATCGGTTCGATCCGCGATGTGAGGCGGGTCACGCCGGAGTCAGGCGTGCGAAAGGAATGGCAATGAGCAAAGGTGCGCTCGCCCTGCTGGTGCATGGCGGCAGTGAAAACTGGTCGTCGCAGCGCTGGAAGGGCCGGTTCGACGAGGTCTGCCCGGACCGTCGCGTGTTGTTGTTGCCGGATGCCGCATTCGACCCGGCGGAAGTGCACTACGCCGCGGTATGGAAGCCGCATCCGGGCGAGCTCGCCACCTTCCCCAACCTGAAAGTCATCTTCAATCTCGGCGCCGGCGTCGATGCGCTGATGGCGGACCGCTCATTGCCCGACGTGCCGCTGGTGCGCGTGGCCGTCACCGACCTCACCGCGCGGATGACCGAATATGTCGTGCTCCATGTGCTGATGCATCACCGGCAGGAACTCTATTTGCGGGAGTCGCAGCGGGCCAAGCACTGGGCGCCGAACATGCAGTGGGCGGCGAGCGCGATCTCGGTCGGCGTCATGGGGCTGGGTACGCTCGGGGCTGACGCCGCCGACGCGCTCAAGCGCCTCGGCTTTCGCGTCGCGGGCTGGAGCCGCAGCCCCAGGGCGATCGACGGCGTCGATTGCTTTCACGGCGAAGCGCAGATCGAGGCGTTCCTGCGGCGGACCGACATCCTGGTCTGCCTGTTGCCGCTGACGCCGGAGACGCGGCACATTCTCAACCGCGACGTTTTCAGGAAACTGAACCGCACCAGCCCGCTCGGCGCGCCGGTGCTGATCAATGCCGGCCGCGGGGCCTTGCAGAACGAAGCCGACATCCTGCAATGCCTCGAACGACGGCACGCTCGGTGGCGCCTCGCTCGACGTCTACGCCACCGAGCCGCTGCCGGTGGACAGCCCGTTCTGGACCCACCCAAAGGTGGTGCTGACCCCGCACAACGCCGCCGACACCGATCCCGACGAGATATCGAAATATGTCGCGCAGCAGATCGTGCGCTTCGAAGCCGGCGGCGCGCTGGAGAATGTGGTGGATCGCAACCGCGGATATTAGGACGCGCCGGTCCTGCGCGGCGAAAATGCCAGGAGTCCCGCAGCGGCAAACGCCAGCAAGGCGGCAAGCTGAAAAGTCTGCTGGAAGGCTTCAAGGAAGCTGTGATGCAGTTGCAGGATTTCGAACACCATCAGGACAATCGAAGCCGCGGTCACGGTGCCAAGCGTTCGCGTCAGCAGCACAAGACTGCCGGCAACGCCGCGATCAGCTAACGGAAGCGCGGCGGTGACGATATCCGAATAGGCAAGCTGGAACAGGCCAAGGCCGATGCCCTGCACGACGAGACCGGCGACCCGCAGGGCTGTCGGCGTTTGCTCCGTCCACGCGCTGAGCAGAAGAAGACCGGCGCCAATCGCTGCGGCACCTGCAATCGCCAGCCGCTCAGCAGAGATGGTTCGCCCGACGAGGCGACCGCCGATCGGCGCGGCCAGCACCGCGCCTGCCGCGGCCGCAGCCAGGATGGCGCCGCTCTCGGTCAGCGAATAGCCGGGGACGCGCGTCAGAAAGTAGGGCACCAGCAGCCAGACCGAGAAGGCCGCAAGATTGGCCAGCACGCTGACGAGATTGAGCAACGCAAATCCCGGCAGCTTGAGAACATCGATGGCGATGATCGGATGCGCGGCGCGTGACTCGCGGACAATAAAGGCAGCAAAAGCCACGGCGGACAGCAGGGCGAACCAGACGGCGGAGAATTCGCGAAGCCGGTTAAGCGCCAGCAGCATCGTCACCAAGCCCACAATCAGAGCGACGCCACCCACGATGTCGAAGCGATCGCCCGGCGTGCGCGGTGGCGATACCGGCAAGCCGCGCAACAGCAGCAACGCCGCAACCGCGATCGGAATTCGGAACCAGAACACCGCAGGCCAATCCCAGATCGCCGTCAAGGCACCGCCGAGCAGAGGACCCAGCATCAATCCGAACGCCATCATCATCGTGTAGATGCCGAGCGCCCTGCTGCGCCGCTCCTCGCCATAGAGAGACGTCACCAGCGCCACGCCGCAGCTCAGCACCAATGCCGCGCCGACGCCCTGCAGGCAGCGGAAAACCAGCATCGCACCGTAGCTGGGGGAATAACTGACGAGCAGCAGCGCCACCGCGCTCCAGACCAGGCCGATCCGGAAAACGATTGCGTGTCCGACGGTGTCGCCGACGCGACCCAGCGCCAGCAACAGGCTGGCGTAGGTCAGCACGTAGCAGATGACGACCCACTGGATATCACCGATCGTGAGATCGAACCCCCGGGTGATGGAGGGGAAGGCAATATTCACCGACGTGTCGAGCTGCGCGGTGGCCGAGCCGAGCCCGATCATGGCGACCTGCCACCCTTTCGAGTGAAACAGGCCGGTTGATCCATTGGCGGGACCGGGGTCGATCGTGGAAGGCACGCTGAAACCTGCCGATCTCACACCGGTGCGAAAGTGATCGCGCCGCCGGCATCGACATCGCGCGTCAGCCGGCCCGATCGAGGCCAGCATATTCAGATGCGCAAGCGACTCGCCGAAGGCCTGGCGCGGATTGGCGTACAGCACCCGCGGGAACACTTCCTGCGCTATCGCAAACGCGCTGGTTTTTCCCGTGATGACGGAGGCGACGTCGTCGAGCCGGGCCAGATGGTGCTCGCGCAACTGGGCAAGCCGGTCGTGAAGCCCGCGAAACGGCAGGCCGTGCGACGGCAGCACCAGCGTGTCGGGCGGCAGCGCCTCGAGCCGCGTCAGCGAATCAAGATATTCCTTCATCGGGTTGGCCTCCGGCTGCGCCGAAGGCGTGATCACGGATGGTGTCATGTGCGACAGGATCTGATCGCCCGCGATCAGGATCTTGTCGCTCTCGCAATAGAACAGCGCATGCTCGACCGAATGGCCGCTTGCGGTGATCACCCGCCACTCGCGCTGGCCCATGGCGACCAGATCGCCGTCCCTGATACGAATGAATTCGCGCGGCGGCCGCAGGCCGAGAAATGTCGACCGGCGCTGGGCTCCCATGATCTGGGCGGCATCGTCGTCGGAGGCGCCGTTGCGCTTCACGAAGGCGGCGAAATGCTCGTCCGGCCCCTCCTCGCGCTCGTGCCACAGCTTCCAGGCGCTGAGCCATTCGGCCAGGGGAAGGCGCACGGTGCATTTCGTTTCCTTCACGAAGTATGCAGCAAGGCCGAAATGATCGAGATGCGCATGCGTGAAAGTGAGGTTCTGCAGGGGACGGCTGCGCAGCAGTCCGCGCCATAGCTTGTCCCAGATCTCAAACGTGTCGTCGGTGTTCAGGCCGCAGTCGACCATCGTCCACCCCGGACCGTTGTCGAGCAGCCAGCAATTGACGTGATTGGGCGCCGTCGGCACCGGCAGCCGCACCCAGAACAACCCCGGCAGGACATCCGTCAATTCGCCATAGGCCGGCGGCCGCTGGACCGTGAATTTCAGATCATCGGTCATCTCTGTCCCCCGGCCACGTCCAACCCCGCACGCATTCAGGCCGGCGCCCCGGCTCGAACATCGATTGCGAACTTACGCGATTTGAGCAGCCCATCAACGCCGGCGAGACTGTTATGCCTCCTACGCAGGCCCATACAGCAAAAATATTCCCCTTATCGCTTGAGCGGCAGCCGTTTTTCCTCGACAACGTCAGGCGTCGCCACGCGCGCCCCGGCATCGCGCGGCATCCCCGGACCTGTTGGGCAAGAACAATAATGGACGCGCTGAATCCCGAATCCGGGCTCAAGCCGGAAGCCGATCCGGAACCGGGGTTAGATCGGCGCACCCGCCGCAATCTCCTGCTGCTCACCTGCTGCCAGGCCGTCGGCCAATCCTGCAACACGATGATGTTTGCGGCGACGGGACTGTCCGTCATCACCTTCTATCATCATCCCGAATTCGCCAACCTGCCGGTCACGATGCAGCATCTCGGCGTGATGATCTGGGTATTTCCGGCGGCGCTGCTGATGCAGCGAATCGGCCGGAGCATCGGCTTCCGCATCGGTTCGCTGTTCGGCATGGCGGGCGCAACCGTGATGTGCATCGGACTGTACACCGGCAACTTCCTCGTCATGTGCGGCGGCGGTCTCATCCTCGGCTACGCGGTAGCCTGCCTTCAGATGTACCGCTTCGCCGCGGCGGAACTGGTGCCGATTCAGTACCGCGCCAAGGCGATTTCATGGGTGACCGCCGGCGGTGTCGCCGCCGCCGTGATCGGACCCAGCCTCGTGCGCGTGACGCACGATCTGACGATGCCGCTGTACGTTGCGACCTATGCCGCCATTCTCGTCCTGCACGTCATCGTTTTTACGATCATGTCTTTCATCACCTTCCCGTCGGTCGCGCACGGCTGCTTCGACCCCGAGCCAGGCCGACATTGCCGTGCCGCCGCGTCCGCTGCTGGTGATCGCCAGCCAGCCGCGGTTCATCGCGTCGGCGATGGCCGGCATGCTGGCGTTCGGCACGATGTCCTTCATCATGAGCGCGTCGCCGCTGGCCATCGTCGCCTGCGGATTTCCGCATGCTGCAGCCCATTGGGTCATCTTCATGCATGTGCTGGGCATGTTCGTGCCGTCCTTCTTCACCGGCAATCTGATCAACCGGTTCGGCGCCACGACAGTGATGGCCTGCGGCGTTGCGCTGATGCTGGCCGGCGTGGTCGCGGCGCTCTCCGGCTTGAGCGAATGGAATTTCCGGATCGCCCTTACCGTCAACGGCGTCGGCTGGAACTTCCTGTTCGTTGGCGCCACGACGCTGGTGACGACCTGCTACCGCCCGAACGAACGCGGCAAGACCCAGGCGCTCAACGACCTGCTGGTGTTCAGCACGACCGCCACGTCGAGCTTCATGGCGGGCTTTCTGCAGGAGCGGTGGGGCTGGCAGCCGCTCAACTGGTTTTCCGTGCTGCTGATGCTCGCCGCCGCGTCCGCTGTCTTGTGGCTTCGCTACCAGCGTCCGACGTTGAGCGCTGCGCACTAAGATCGTCGTCCCTGCGAACGTTCGCAGGGACGACGCGAGTGCTATTTCACCGCGCCGAGCATCACGTCGAGCGCGCCCTTGACGATCGCCTCCAAATCCTTGCGCGGCGTCTGCGCGCGGGCGCGGATGGCGATGGTGTGAATGGTGGCGGAGGCAAGTTGCGCCAGCACGACCGGATCGGCGCTGTCAGGTAGTTCGCCCTTCTCCTTGGCACGCCGGAAACAAGCAGCAAACGCCTTGTCGAGTTCGGTAAAACCTTCCAGCACCATGGCGCGTATATCAGGGTCGTGCACCGCCTCGGAGGCCGCCGTCATCACCGTGAAGCAGCCGCGCGGGCCGGATTCGCCGGACAGATAGATGTCGAGCGCCACCGCATAGATGCGCTCCAGGCGCTTTCGGACCGGCAGCTCGTCGCGGAAAATGTCGCCCATCGCAGCCCGAGCGTCATCGCGATAGCGGCGGTAGCTCTTGATGAACAGCTCGCGCTTGTCACCGAACGCGCCGTAGAGGCTCGGCCGGTTCATGCCGGTGGCGGCCGAAAGGTCGTCCAGCGACGTCGCCGCGAACCCGTCCTTGCGGAATAGATCGAGCGCCTTGCCCAGCGCGATTTCCGGTTGATAGGCACGCGGCCGGCCGCGGCGCTTGGGGGGCACGGGAGCATCGATCTTCGTCGCAGGCGGCTTTTTACTTTTTTGTACCATTTCGCAATAAATTCCTTGACCCGATTTATATTATGCGGAACAGTATAAAAATCAATCCCGCCCGCCCCAGGCGCCGGCCCGATTGATCAACCGCCAAGGAGGTAAACCATGGATCTGTATTTTTCGCCGCTCGCCTGCTCGCTGGCGACACGAATTGCGCTGTACGAAGCCGGCACTGAGGCCAACTATCTCGAGGTCGATCCCAAGACCAAGGTGGTGCAGAAGGACGGCTCGGATTTTCGCGCGGTCAACCCGCTCGGGCTGGTGCCGACGCTGCGCACCGACGACGGGACGGTGCTGACCGAGAACGCGGCGATCCTGCAATACGTCGCCGACCGCTTTCCGAACGCCGGGATTTCGGCCAATTCGGCCGAGGAGCGCAGCCGCCTGCATCAATGGCTTTGCTTCATCGGCACCGAACTGCACAAGGCGCTGTTCGTGCCGCTGCTCGACAAGAAGGCGCCGACCGAGGTGAAGACCTATGCGCTGACCAAGAACGTGTCCCGGCTCGACTATCTCGAAAACTACCTGAAGGGCCGCGAATTTTTGCTCGATCACTTCAGCGTCGCCGATGCTTATCTCGTCACCATCATCAACTGGACGATGGCGACGCCGCCGATCGAACTGGCAAAATGGCCCAACGTAAAGGCCTATCATGAGCGGCTGCGCGCCCGGCCCAGCATCGCGAAGGCCATCGCGGAAGAGTTCGAAATGTACAAGGCCGAACTCGCGCGTCACAAGGCGGCGGCGTAAGGCGAACGCGTGTCCCGGACGCGGTGCAGCACCTCTTGGTGATGCACCGCAGAGCCGGGACCCATTCGCACCAACGGACCGACCAGCAGCCATGCGCGCTGCGCGCATCCGGGAACACAGCAGCCGGCATCACTCCGGCGGTGCCAGCAACCGCTTCGTCAGATCGCTCAACGCCCGGCGAAATATCGCGCTGTCATTGCGCGCCCGCGCCAGCACCAACGCGCCTTGAATCGTCAATAGCGCATCCTCCGTACGCCGCTGCGCCTGCCCCCTGCTCAATCCGGATCGCCGCAACAGCTGCGCCAGTGCGGCCTGCCAGCGCGCGAAATAATCGTCGACGGCCTGCGCAAACGTATCGCGCGCCGCCCCGAGTGCCACCAGTCCGACCAGACAGATACGATCGCCGGAATGAAAATACTGGTCGACGCCCGCGATCATCGCGGCGATCGCGCGCGCGGGATCGGATGCCTCGCGCAACGGCGCATAGATATTGAGTTCGAACCAGGCGTCGATCCCGGCCAGCACCTCGGCGGCCATCTGCTCCTTGCCGCCGGGGAACAGGTGATAGAGGCTGCCCTTGCCGAGTCCGGTGGCCTCAGTGATCAGTGTCAGCGAGGCCCCCTCATAGCCATGCGCGCGAAACACCTCGCCGAGCGCGCGCAACACCTCCCTGCGCTCGACGCCCTTCTTCAGCATCGCGTCACAGCGGGCTCTCGCTCAAGCCCGCAACATCGGCCGGGCGCGGTCCCGGGGCCGGCCAGTGAAAGCGCCGCTCGCTCTCCTTGATCGCGACATCGTTGATGCTGGCCTCGCGCCGCCGCATCAGGCCGTGTTCGTCGAACTCCCACTGCTCGTTGCCGTAGGAGCGATGCCACTGCCCGGCACCGTCGTGCCATTCATACTGGAAGCGCACGGCGATGCGGTTCTGATCGAACCCCCACAGATCCTTGATCAGGCGATAGTCGTGCTCCTTCTCCCATTTGCGGGTGAGGAATTCGACGATCGCATCGCGTCCCTGGAAGAATTCAGAGCGGTTACGCCAGCGGCTGTCCTCGGTATAGGCAAGCGATACCTTGACCGGATCGCGCGAATTCCAGGCGTCTTCCGCCATGCGCGCTTTCTGGGCGGCGGTTTCGCGGGTGAAGGGCGGCAGCGGCGGACGCGACATGGCATTTACTCCGGGATTGGCGATCCCGAGAGATTGTACCGATCGGTACAACGAGTCAATATCCATAGCGTTTTCGAGCGAAGTGGATGCCGGTTCGCGTAAAGAAAACGCGTCCAAACAAAAACTTACTCCGGAGCCAGATCGGCCTTCATCAGCAGCCGCAGCGATTTCGGGATTGGCTGCGCCTTGCCGTTGCAGATGAAGGCGACGCGGACCTCGGCCTTGACCAGCACCTCGTTCGCCCGACGCACCTCCTGCGCCAGCGTGATGGAAGCGCCCTTCACCGCGACCGGCCATGTCACGACGTCGAGCACGTCGTCCATCCGCGCCGGCCGCAAAAAATCGAGCTCCATCGAGCGCACCACGAAGGCAAAGCCCGGCGTCTCCTCCTGTGCCTGTTCGAACAGCGTCTGCTGCGACGCGCCCATCAGCCGCAGATGGTTGGTGCGCCCGCGCTCCATGAAGCGCAGATAATTGGCGTGATAGACGATGCCGGAAAAATCGGTGTCCTCGTAATAGACGCGGACCTGCATGTGATGGCGGCCGTCGCGGATCTCGCCGTCGAGAAGGGGTGATGTCACTTGCGGTCCCTGATCGCGCTGGAAAGCAATGGTTTTGCGCAAAATCAGCCCGGCACGCAAGCGCAGCGAGGTTCCGCTACGCCACCGCCGGCCTCGTCGCGCCCAGCGTCACCAGCACGATCTCCGGGGGAACGCCGAGACGGAACGGCATGATGCTGCAGCCGAGGCCGCCGGAGACCACGACGTCGCAATTCATGCGGATATGGCCATAGGCGAGCTGCTGCCCGGACGGCGAGATCGGCGACCAGCCCAGCATGCGGACCTGGCCGCCATGGGTATGTCCGGAGAGCTGCAGCGCGACGCGCGAGGGCACGCGCCGGGCGACATCGGGTTCATGCGCCATCAAGACCACCGGCGCGTCGTCGGTGATCTTCGCCAGCGTCGCGCCGAGATCGTCGACCCCGATGCGCCTGAGCGGCCTGAAGCGGCGCGCCGGCATATAGGCGAGCTGGTCGCCGAGGCCGGCCAGCCAGAACGAATGGCCGTTCTTGCTGAGCTTCTTCGCGTCGTTCTCGTAAACGGGAATGCCGACCGCTTCCAGCGCACGGCCTGCGGACGGCAATCCATGCCCCGCGCGCTGCACTTCCTTGTCTTCCCACCAGTCGTGATTGCCGAGCACCGCATGCACGCCGAGCGGCGCCTTCAGGCCGGCGAGCACGGCCGCCCATTCGGCATCGGGAATGAAGCGCGTCACCTTGCGGTGACCGGCCACATAGTCGCCGAGCATGACGACGATGTCAGGCTTGAGCGCATTGGTGCGTTCGACGATCGCCTGGATATGGTCGAGCGACATCCAGGGATCGCAGGCATGGAGGTCGGCGATCGCGGCGATCCTGAGCTTGAGACCTGCCGGCCATTGCGGCGGCGAAAGGTCGTACCGCGCGACGCGAAGCCGCAGGACCGGGGCAGAGAACCCGTAAGCGGTGGTCGAAACGCTCAGCGCGCCCAGTCCACCCATGGCTCTCAGAAAATGACGGCGTGTTAACATATGATCCCATCGTGATGCAGTGCAAACATGGTGGCGGATTGAGCCTGAATTGGGGTGGGTTTGTGCAGACGGTCAGCAGAGCTCCAGCAGCTTCTCACCAGGCCGAGCGGCCGTTTGCACTTGGTGCATCGCTGCAGGGATCAGGTTCGAAGCCCCGTAGCCCGGATGAGCGAGAGCGACATCCGGGGCCGCTCTCGCGTCGAGCTCAATCGCAAACGCTGGCCCCGCACCTCGCTCTCGCTCATGCGGGCTACGACGGCGCTACCCCGTCAGAGCATCCAGCCGCACCTTGAGCGCGCCCGGCATTTGCCCTTAGTGCATTGCTGGAACGATCGGGTTCGAAGCGATCAATCGTCGCTGTCGCCGTTGCCGAACAAACCGAATTGCGCGGGATCGCGCGCGGGTTCAGCGAGGCCGAGATGGCGGAAGGCGTGCGAGGTGAGCAACCTGCCGCGCGGCGTGCGCTGCAGATAGCCGCACTGGATCAGGAACGGCTCGATGATGTCCTCGATGGCATCGCGCGGCTCCGACAGCGCCGCCGCCATGGTCTCGACGCCGACCGGCCCGCCGCCATAGTTCAGCGCAATCGTCGTGAGGTAACGCCGGTCCATGGCATCGAGGCCCGCCGCATCGACTTCCAGCGCACTCAGCGCGTGGTCGGCGATGGCGCGGTCGACGGAGCTGGCGTCCGCTGCGGATGCAAAGTCGCGCACGCGGCGCAGCAGTCGCCCGGCGATGCGCGGCGTGCCGCGGGCGCGGCGCGCGATTTCGTTGGCGCCATCCGGCGTCATGCCGATGTTGAGCACGCGGGCGCCGCGGGTGACGATTTTTTCCAGCTCTTCCACGGTGTAGAAATTCAAACGAACCGGAATGCCGAAACGGTCGCGCAGCGGATTGGTCAGCAGCCCTGCGCGCGTGGTGGCGCCGACGAGCGTGAATTTTGCGAGATCGATCTTCACCGAACGCGCCGCCGGCCCCTCGCCGATGATGAGGTCGAGCTGAAAGTCCTCCATCGCGGGATAGAGCACCTCTTCCACCGCCGGGCTGAGGCGATGGATTTCGTCGATGAACAGCACGTCGCGCTCTTCGAGATTGGTCAGCAGCGCGGCGAGATCGCCGGCCTTCGCGATCACCGGGCCGGAGGTGGCGCGAAAACCGACGCCGAGTTCGCGCGCGACGATCTGCGCCAGCGTGGTCTTGCCGAGGCCCGGGGGACCGACGAACAGCACGTGATCCAGCGCCTCGTTCCGCTTGCGCGCGGCCTCGATGAAGATCGAGAGATTCTTGCGCGCCTGCGCCTGACCGACGAACTCCGACAGCAATTGCGGGCGCAGCGCGGTATCGCCGACATCGTCGGAACGGCGCTCGGGGGTGACGATGCGGGAGGGCGTGTTCACTCGCTGCCCCGCTTGTACTTGTTCGGCAGGAGTTCGCCGATGGTCACGACCTTCGGCGCACGGCCATTGTCGGGGACGATGACCCGCGCGTTGGCGTCATAATCGTGGATCAATTCGCGACAGATGCCGCAGGGCGAGACCACCGCGACCTTGCCGGGCTCACCGGGCTTGGGATGACGCACGGCGACGATGGTTTCGATGCCATGGTCGCCGTTTTCGGTGATGGCGCGACCGATGGCGATCGCTTCGGCGCAGACCGCGATCCGGCCGATATAGGCGTCGATATTGACGCCACTGACGATACGGCCGTCACGGGTGCGCATGGCGGCGCCGACCTCCTGCCAGTCGTCGCGATAGCGCCGGCTGATGGCTTCGGTGGCGACAGCGATCAACTCCTCGTCCTTGTTGCTCAGCATGATGAAGAACGCGTTCCTTGGTCAGTCGGGGCCCAGCCGACGGCAGTCTATTTCGACAATTCCTTCAAGCCCAGCCGGATCAGTTGCGCGGTCTCGGCCTTTTCGCCCGCGCTGCGCGAGGCGGCGGCGATGGCGGCTGCCGCCTGCGGCTGGCCGTAGCCGAGATTGACCAAAGCGGAGATCGCATCGGTAACCGGGCGCGGCGCGCGGTGATCGTCGATCGCGCCGGCAAGATGCACCACGGCCGGATCGACATTGGCAAACGCCGGCGCCTTGTCTTTCAATTCGCTGACGATGCGCTCGGCGACTTTCGGCCCGACACCGGGCGTACGCGACACCGCGGCCTTGTCGCGCAGCGCGATGGCGTTCGCCAGTTCGGCCGGCGGCAACGTCGACAGCACGGCGAGCGCGACCTTGGCGCCGACGCCCTGCACGGTCTGCAGCAGGCGGAACCATTCGCGTTCGGTATCGGTGCGGAAGCCGAACAGTTTTATCTGGTCCTCGCGGACATAGGTTTCGATCGAGAGCACCGCTGCCTCGCCGGGCGACGGCAACGCCTGCAGCGTGCGCGAGGAGCAATGCACCTGATAGCCGACGCCGCCGACATCGAGGATCACGTAGTCTTCGCCGTAGGAATCGATCAGGCCTTTGAGCTTGCCGATCATAGGCTCGCTACCTTCAGCCGCAGCGCTATGCCCTGGCGGTGGTGCGCATGGGTGATCGCGATCGCCAGCGCGTCGGCGGCGTCGGCGGATTTCGGCTCGGCCTTCGGCAGCAATATCTTCAGCATGACAGCGATCTGGTTCTTGTCGGCGTGACCGGCTCCGACCACGGTCTTCTTGACCTGGTTGGGCGCGTATTCCGCAACCGAAATGCCGATCATCGCGGGCGCCAGCATGGCGACGCCGCGGGCCTGGCCGAGTTTCAGCGTGGCGACCCCGTCCTTGTTCACAAAGGTCTGTTCGACCGCGGCTTCCGCCGGGCTGAAATCGCCGAGGACGGTGGCGAGCCCTTCATGGATCGCCAGCAGGCGGCTGGCCAGCGGCAGATCGTCCGGCGGCTCCACCGAGCCGCAGCCGATGAAGACGAGCCGGTTGCCCTCGGTCTCGATCACGCCCCAGCCGGTGCGGCGCAGGCCGGGGTCGATGCCGATGATCCGGACGGGTTGGCGAATCGGTGGGGATGTCATGGCGTAGTGATAACGCCAGAGCCGGGTGAACGAAACATAAAGAGAACGGAAATCCCCTGCTCTGGCTCTTCACCCTTGCTCGCTCGTCATCCCCGCGCAGGCGGGGATCCAGTACGCCGAGGCCTTTCGGCGCAATCGCAACGCCTCTGGAATACTGGGTCGCCCGGCTTCAGCGGGCGACGACAGCGGAGTATGGCGCCAATGGCGACGCGGCGCCGCTACCCGCCCATTTTCGCGACCAGCGCGTCCGAGATCTCAAAATTGGCGTAGACGTTCTGGACGTCGTCGTGCTCGTTCAAGAGGTCCATCAGCTTCAACAGCTTCTCGCCGGTCTCGTCGTCGACCGCGATCGTGTTCTGCGGCTTCCAGGTCAGCGCCGCTTTGCGGGCTTCGCCGAACTTCGCTTCCAGCGCTTTGGCGACCTCGCGAAAGGTTTCCTGCGAGGCGTAGATCTCGTGGCCGCTTTCGGTGGACACGACGTCGTCGGCGCCGGCCTCGATCGCGGCGTCCAGCATGGCGTCATCGGAGCCTTTGTCGGCGTCATATTCGATGATGCCGGTGCGGTCGAACATGAAGGCGACCGAGCCGGTTTCGCCGAGATTGCCGCCGGACTTGCTGAAGAACGAGCGGATATCGGAAGCGGCGCGGTTGCGATTGTCGGTCAGCGCCTCGACGATCACGGCGACACCGCCGGGACCATAGCCCTCGTAGCGGATTTCGTCGTAGTTCTCGCTATCGCCGCCGGCCGCCTTCTTGATCGCGCGCTCGATATTGTCTTTCGGCATGTTTTCCTGGCGCGCCGCGATCATGGCCGCGCGCAGTCGCGGGTTCATGGCCGGGTCCGGCGTTCCGAGCTTGGCCGCGACCGTGATTTCACGCGCCAGCTTGCCGAACAGCTTGGACTTCTGGGCATCCTGCCGGCCCTTGCGGTGCATGATGTTCTTGAATTGGGAATGGCCGGCCATGCGAGGTCTCTTGGATTCGTCAGCGGGAAATGGGTGAAGGCGCGGCCTTATAGGCCGGTAATCGACCGAAATCAAAGATTTGCGGCCGATTCGGCTACTAAAGTAGCGTCCGCCCGCGGGAAAATCAGGCAATTGTTAACCATGATTTCATGCTCGGATGAGAGGATTTCGCACCACTCCTCAACTTTTAAGAGACGCTATGGCCTTCGGTCTGTTTGCAAAGCGGGAACCGAAACCGGCTGCGAGCCCTGTCGAGGCCAAGGCGGCGACCGCGCCCGCGCCTGAAGCCGCCAGCACCGAGGGCGATTCGGCCAAGGCAATCCTCGAGCTTCTGGAACTCGAACTCGGCGCGATGATCCGCCAGCTCGAGCGCGCGGCCAATTCGGTCGCCGGCGGCGCCGAGGCGACCGCTGCCACGCTCTCCACTATCCGCCAGCGCACCAATGCCCTGACCGACCGCACCAGTGCCGCACAGGGCACGGCTACGACCTTTTCGCACGCTGCCGACAAGTTCACCCAGTCGGCGCAGGGGATCGGTTCCCAGGTGCGCGACGCCGGCAAGCTCGCCGACCAGGCCAGCGACGCCGCCCGCGAAGCCGGCGCCAATGTCGACCGCCTGCGGGAATCATCGGCGGCGATCGGCAATGTCGTCAATTTGATCGCGCAGATCGCGCGACAGACCACCCTCCTGGCACTCAATTCCACCATCGAGGCCGCGCGCGCCGGCGAGGCCGGGCGTGGCTTCGCCGTGGTCGCCACCGAGGTGAAGGCGCTCGCCGTGCAGACCCAGCATGCGACGGAAGAGATCACCAGGAAGATCGAGGCGCTGCAGCGTGACGCCGCCGGCTCGGTCGATGCCGTTCATCGCATCACGCAGGCGATCGAGGCGATCCGCCCGGTGTTCGAGCACGTCAACGGCGCGGTTGCCGAGCAGAACGCCACCACCGGCGAGATGGCCGACAACGCCGCTTCCGCCTCCAGCTTCATCGTCTCGGTCGGCAACAGCGCAACCGAGATCGATAGTGCGACCAAGGAAGCCGAGGCGCACGGCGAAAGCGTTGCCAACGCGGGACGCGCCGTCACCAATTTTGCGCAGAAGCTCAAGGCGCGTTGCGCCGTGCTGCTGCGGCAGGGAAAGAAAGAGGGCGACCGCCAGGAGCGTCGCAAGGACGAAAGGCTGCCCTGCAGCCTCATGATCGAAATTGCCGCCCCGCGCGGGACGATATCAGCACCGGTTTACGAAATTTCCATGGGTGGCATTCTGGTCGGCGGGGCCGACGCGGAAGCGCTGGCGCAGGGACAGAGCTTCAACGCGACGCTGCAGGATGTGGGCGCCTGCCGGATTCGCATCGTCCAACGGTCGAAGGCCGGCGCGCATGCGCAGTTCGAAACGCCGGATGCGGCGCTGAGCGAGAAGATCGAAGACAAATTGTGGTCGATCCAGGACGACAGCACCGAGGCCGTGACCCGCGCGTTGGAAGCTGGCGCCGCGCTGACGAAGATTTTCGAGAACGGCGTGGCTAGCGGCGCCATCTCGATCGAGGACATGTTCGACACCGACTATGTCGAGATTGCAGGCAGCAATCCGGTGCAGTATCGCACCAAAATGCTGGACTGGGCCGATCGCGCGCTGCCGCCGTTCCAGGAAGCGTTCCTCGCCAGGGACAAGCGGATGGCGTTCTGCGCCATGATCGACACCAACGGCTATTTGCCGGTTCATAACAAGATCTATTCGCACCCGCAGCGGCCGGGCGACGTCACCTGGAATACCGCCAACAGCCGCAACCGCCGCATCTTCAACGATCCGGCCGGACTTGCCGCCGGGCGCAACCAGCGCGCCTATCTGATCCAGAGCTACGCCCGCGACATGGGCAACGGCAACACCGTGATGATGCGCGAGATCGACGTGCCGATCCGCGTCAAAGGCCGCCACTGGGGCGGCTTCCGCACGGCGTACCGGCTCTGATCAAAACTACGTAAGTCAGGTGTAGCGATGTCGAAGGTTCAAGCTGAACAACAGGTAATCTCGGCCAGCGACCGGCTGGTCGACCAGCTCGCCAACAAGATCGGCGGCCTCGGCGTCGAGCTTGCCGATGTCGCGGGTAACGTGCAGGACGTCGCCAACCGCGTATCGGGCCAGTCGGACCGTTTCGGCCATCTGCAGCAGACCGCCGAGAGGATGGTCTCCGCCAACCACGACATCGCCAGCGCCTCGCAGGCCGTTCTGACGGCGACGACGTCCGCCGTGGACGAGATTGCCCAATCGCGCACCACGGTGGAAACCGCGGTTCGGCATATCGCCGAGCTGGTCGAGGCGGTCGGCCGCATCGAGCATCGCCTGGCCTCCGTCGGCACGGCACTCGCCGGCGTGGCCAAGGTCTCCGGATCGATCGAGGCGATCGCGCGGCAGACCAACCTGCTGGCGCTGAACGCGACCATCGAAGCGGCGCGCGCCGGATCTGCCGGGCGCGGCTTCGCCGTCGTCGCCAGCGAAGTGAAGAACCTCGCCGAGGCGACACGACAGGCGACGCAGTTGATCGGCGACACGGTTCGCGGCCTCGATGGCCAGGTAACGGGCCTGATCGGCGAGAGCAGCGACGCCGCAGCGCGGGCCAAGGACGCAGGCGACGGCGCGACCAGGATCCAGAGCACGATCGCGCGCATGCAGAACGGCTTTACCTCGGTCGGTCACGAGATCGATGCGGTCGCAAAGGCAGCCACATCCAATCTCGAACATTGCGACCGCGTGATCGAAGAACTCGGCGATCTCGCCAAGGGCGTCGATCTGTCTTCCACCGAACTGAAGCAGGCCGACGGACGGGTCGCGAAGCTGCTCGAACTGTCGGAAAGCCTGATCGTGCTGATCGCCGACAGCGGCGTCGAGACGGCGGACGCACCGTTGATCCGCGTGGTGGTCGATACTGCAAAGCAGATTTCCGACGCGTTCGAGGCCGCCGTCGCGCGCGGCGAGATCACGATCGACCAGTTGATGGACGAGAAGTACCGCGAAATCGCCGGCACCGATCCGAAGCAATACCTCACCGACTATGTCGCCTTCACCGACCGCGTCCTGCCTTCCATCCAGGATCCGATCCAGAAGAGCGATCCGCGCATCGTGTTCTGCGTCGCCTGGGCCAGGAACGGCTATCTGCCGACCCACAATCCGAACTACCGCCTGCCGCAGGGGGCCGATCCCGTCTGGAACAACGCCAATTGCCGCAACCGCCGCCTGTTCAGCGACCGCGCGGTGAAGAAGGTGGCGGCGAACACGAAACCGTTTCTTCTACAGACCTACCGGCGCGACATGGGCGGCGGCAATTTCGTCCTGATGAAAGACCTGTCGTCGCCGATCATCATCCGCGGCAGGCACTGGGGCGCATTCCGGATGGGTTTCCGGCAGAACTAAACCGTGATCGGTTGTCGTGACTTAGCCATGACGTGCAAGGGCGGTCACCGGAGCGGCCTCCGCACGGCCCACAAGCTGTAATCACACATTTCATCTATTTGCGCGCGTCGTTTCGCACGATCCGTCGCAGGCTGCCTGAAAAATGCACAGCGCTACGGCCCTTGTGCAAGGGCCGTTCGATCCTTTCTTAATCGCACGATTAACGGCGATGCAGCCACGCTCCGGGATGGACATTTCGCTCCCTCGCCTTGAACCTTCTTCGCCTGAGCTGGTTATAGACGGGCTCAGAATCCAGGCTTGAGAGATCCGGCCTCTTCATTGTTTTTGCGCACGACAAGCGGGCCGGTGAAGTTCATCGTACTGACGCGTGAATATGACATCCCCAGCCGATAAAGCAGGCGGAGAAGAAGAATGACGCATTCTGGGACAGCAGCGCCCGCAGGGCGTGTCGCCGCAATATCCGAGAAAATTCCCTTAACGCTGAATGTCAACGGCAAGCCGGCCAAACTTCTGGTCGCACCATGGACCAGCCTTCTGGATGCGCTCCGCGACCATCTCGACCTGACCGGCACCAAGAAGGGTTGTGATCATGGCCAATGCGGCGCCTGCACCGTGCTGGTGGATGGGCGACGGATAAACTCCTGCCTGACGCTCGCTGTGATGAAGGAAGGCGCCGAGGTCACCACCGTCGAGGGCCTTGCGACCAACGGGACCCTGCATGCGCTGCAGCAGGCCTTCATCGATCACGATGCATTTCAATGCGGCTACTGCACGTCGGGACAGATCTGCTCGGCCGCCGGCCTGATCGCCGAGGGCAAGGCACGAACGGCCGATGAGATTCGCGAACTCATGAGCGGCAATATCTGCCGCTGCGGCGCCTATCCCAACATCGTGGCGGCGATCCAGCAGGCGATGGAGCGATCATGACCCCGTTCCATTACACACGCGCCAGCGACGTCTCCGACGCCATCAAGCAGATCGCCACAGACCCTTCCGCAAAGTTCATCGCGGGCGGCACCAACCTGATCGACCTGATGAAGTACGATGTCGAGCATCCGGCCCGGCTGGTCGACATCTCGCAACTGCCGCTGAAGAGCATCGAGGAAACGTCCGCCGGCGGCCTTCGCATCGGGGCGCTGGTGCCGAACTCCGATCTCGCCTACCACCCGCTGATCGAGCAGCGCTATCCGCTGCTTGCGAGCGCGATCCTGGCCGGCGCGTCGCAGCAACTGCGCAACATGGCGTCCACCGGCGGCAATCTCGTGCAGCGCACGCGGTGCTTCTATTTCTACGACGCTGTGACGCCCTGCAATAAACGCCAGCCCGGCAGCGGGTGCTCGGCGATAACAGGCATCAACCGCATCAATGCCATCCTCGGAACCAGCGAAGCCTGTATCGCAACGCATCCATCCGACATGTGCGTGGTGCTCGCGGCGCTCGAAGCAACCGTTCACGTCGTCGGCCCGGCCGGGGCGCGCGCCATCGCTTTTTCGGATTTCCACCGGCTGCCCGATAACACGCCGCAGCGCGACACCAATCTGGAGCCCGACGAAATCATCACGGCCGTCGAGCTCCCGCCGAAAGGTTTTAGCGCAAACTATTCCTACCTGAAGATCCGCGACCGCCTGTCCTATGCGTTCGCGCTGGTATCGGTGGCGGCAGCGCTCGAACTTGACGGCGACACGATCAAGGAGGCGCGCATCGCGCTCGGTGGCGTCGCCCACAAGCCGTGGCGCGTCTCCGCTGCCGAAGCCGTACTGCTCGGCCAGCGCGCCGACGCAGGCATATTTGCGCAAGCCGCCGACATCCTGCTGCGCGGCGCCAAGGGCTACGGCCACAACGACTTCAAGATCGGGCTGGCGCGACGCGCCATCGTGCGGACACTCAGTCAGGCCGCGCGCGGAACGCCGCAATCGCAATCCGTCAAGAAAATCCGGTGAACGCCATGGCATCCTATATCGGATCAGCGACATCCCGCGTCGACGGCAGGGCCAAGGTCACCGGCGAGGCCAGATATGCCGGCGAGTTCAACATCCCCGGCCTCGTGCATGGCTATGTCGTCGAATCGACCATTGCGAAGGGGCGCATCAGCCGTATCGATACCGCAGAGGCGTTGCGCGTTCCCGGCGTCATCGATGTGCTGACCCATCAGCACCGGCCGCCGATGCCCGACCGCGACGACGCCTACAAGGATGACGTCGCACCGGAGAAGGGTTCGCCCTATCGCCCGCTGTTTGACGACAAGATCCTGTTCAACGGACAGCCGGTCGCGCTGGTACTGGCCGAGGATTGGGACACCGCGCGCCTTGCGGCTTCGCTGGTCCGGGTCGAGCAGCAGGGCGAACCGCACGTGACGGATATCCATGCTGCGCGTGACAAGGCTTTCGTCGTCGAGAAGCCCGAGAAGCCCCGCGGCAACGCCGCGAAGGCGTTTGCGGCATCCGACGTGCGTCACGAGGCGGAGTATTTCATCCCGACCGAATACCACAATCCGATGGAACTGTTCGCATCGACGGCGATCTGGGACGGCGGCAAGCTTGTGGTCTACGACAAGACGCAGGGCGTGCAGAACGTGCAGCGATATCTTTGCGGCGTGTTCGGGATGCAGCCGGACGAGGTCAGCGTGATGTCGCCCTATATGGGCGGCGGGTTCGGCGCAGGCCTGCGCCCGCAATACCAGGTCGTATTGGCGGTACTGGCGGCGCGCGCGCTGAAGCGTCCGGTGCGCGTCGTGCTGACCCGCGCGCAGATGTACGGGCTCGGTTATCGCCCGGCGACCATCGAACGTCTGGCGCTCGGCGCGAACGCCGGCGGCACGCTCGACGCCATCATGCACGAGGCGATCGCCGTGACCTCGCAATTCGAGGAATTTTCCCGCAACGATACCGGCTGGGCGGATCTGCTCTACACGAGCCCCAACACGAAATTCGTGCACCGGCTGGCGCGGCTGGACGTGCCGACTTCTTCCGACATGCGCGCGCCGGGGGCAGCGACAGGCGTCTATGCCCTGGAATGCGCGATGGACGAACTCGCCGTCGCGCTCGTGGTCGATCCGGTGCAATTGCGGCTGGATTGCTACTCCGACCGCGACCAGAATTCAGGCCTGCCCTATTCCAGCAAGCAGTTGCGCGAATGCTACCGGCAGGGCGCGGCAGCGTTCGGCTGGGACAAGCGCAACCCTGAGCCGCGCTCGATGCGCGACGGCAGCGATCTGGTCGGCTGGGGCATGGCGACCGGCGTGTGGGAGGCGCTGCAGATGCCGGCCGCGGTCCGCATCGTGCTGACCGCCAACGGGCATGCGGAAGTGGCGACCGCGGCGTCCGATATCGGCACCGGCACCTACACGATCATGGCGCAGGTCGCGGCCGACATGCTCGGCCTGCCGATCGACAATATAAGCGTCAAGCTCGGCGATTCGACGCTGCCGGATTGTCCGGTCGAGGGTGGGTCGTGGATCGCGGCCTCGGTCTGCAATGCCATCGCGAATACGGCCCGCGAGATTCGCGGCGATTTGCTGAAGCTTGCCAACCGGATGAAGGATTCGCCGCTCGCGGGCGCCGGCGTGGACGAAGTCGCACTGGTGGACGGCAAGATCGTCAGCAAGCGGGATGCGAGCCGCGCCATCTCGATCGCGAGTGCGATGCAGTCCGGCAATGCGGAGCGCATCACCCGCGAGGAGAGCAACAGTTTCGAGGAAGACAAGGCGCACGCGCGCAACACGCACTCCGCCATCTTTGCCGAGGTCAAGGTGGACGAAGAGCTCGGTGTCATCCGCGTCACCCGCGTCGTCAACGCGGTCGCGGCCGGACGCATCCTCAACCTCAAAACCGCGCATAGCCAGGTGATAGGCAGCGTGGTGGGGGGCATCGGCATGGCGCTGCACGAGGAAGCGCTGTTCGACCATCATTTCGGCCGTGTCATGAACGCAAATATCGCCGAATACCACGTGCCTGTTAATGCCGACGTACACGACATCGAGGTCATCTTCGTCGACGAGCCCGACGAGACCATCAATCCGCTCGGCATCAAGGGTCTCGGCGAGATCGGCATCGTCGGCGTTGCCGCGGCGATCGCCAACGCGGTCTACCATGCGACGGGAAAGCGCGTGCGCGATCTGCCGATCACGCTGGACAAGGTGATTCAATTTGAATGAAGCCGGGCTTGCGCTAACGCAAGCTCGCCGGCAGATCGAACCCCTGGTATTCCCGCGCCAGCAACGCCTTCAGCGCCGGCATGTTCGGCGCCGCATCCCTGGCCGGCATCGGGTTGTTGTCCGCCTTGACGAAATCCGGCGGCGTGCCGGGCAGCTTGTAGAGATTGAAATTGTTGCGGCGGACCGCGAAGTCGGCCTGAAGATAGCCGTCGCTCATCATCAGGCCGGCGGGCGCGACGTAGAATCCATCCTCGCGAAACGAGCCGAGGATCGAATATGTGGTCGAGCCTTTCGTGACGTCGCGGCGCTGGCTTGAAAGCCTGACCAGTTCGGTCTGCTCGCCGTTGACGGTCACGTAAACGCGGCGCAACGGCAGTTCGGCCGCGTCCTGGGTGACCACGCTGACCAGCACCAGCACGTACTTGCCGATGGCCTGATATTCCTCGACGCTCGACGGCCAGCAGAAATCGATCGACGAACCGCGCGCCGCGCCTTTCGGCGCCTGCTCTTTGGTTCGCAGGGCGGACTTCTCGAGCCGCTCCGTCATTTCGGCAGGCGTCACCGCGCCTTGCGAGACCGGCCGCTGGGTGAGCGTTTGCGCATGGGCTGTGGTGGAAACGAAAAAAGCCAGCGCAACAATCAGCAGCCTGCGCATCGACGTTCTCTCCGCGCTGGTAGTTGTCAGACCCAGAATCCCGGCACGGCCGGCTCCAGCCTGCCGCCGGCCCGTACCGGCGCGACGCGCAGCGCGAGGCCGGTGGAATCATCGGTCTCGACCGCAACACCACTGAGTGTCGCCACGCCGCCCGCCGGTTCGAAGCGGCCCGAGGGAATGCCCGTCGTGAAGCGCCGCAGCGGCTCTTCCTTCTGCATGCCGATGATGGAATTGTAATCGCCGGTCATGCCGGCGTCGGTCATGTAGGCGGTGCCGCCGGCGAGGATCTGGTGATCGGCGGTCGGCACATGGGTGTGGGTGCCGACGACGAGGCTGGCGCGGCCGTCGCAGAAATAGCCAATGCCCTGTTTCTCGCTCGACGCCTCGCCGTGAAAATCGACCACGATCGCATCCGCCGCCTCGCGCAGCGGACAGGCTTCGAGTTCGCGGTTGAGCGCCGCGAAGGGATCGTCGAACGGCGTCATGAAGACGCGGCCGATGGCGTTGACGACCAGCGCGCGCTTGCCGTTCTTGGTATCGACCAGCGCCGCGCCGCGGCCCGGCGTACCTTTTGGGAAGTTCGCGGGGCGGACCAGTTTCGGCGCGCGCTCGATGAACACCAGCGCCTCGCGCTGATCCCAGGCATGATTGCCGAGCGTGATGGCATCGGCGCCGGCGTCGAGGAGTTCCTGATAGATCGCCTCGGTGATGCCGAAACCGCCGGCGGAGTTCTCGCCGTTGACGACGACGAGATCGAGAGCCCAGTCTCTGACCATGCCGGGCAGATATTCCGCGATCGCGGTGCGGCCTGCCCGGCCGACCACGTCACCGACGAAGAGAATACGCAAAGTTCAGCTCCGGAAATCGAACACTTTCTTTTCCGTTAGCACATAATCCAGCGCCACGTCGTGCGGCAGCGCTGGAATCGCTTTTATTTCCTGCAACGAGAAGGCGGTGCCGACGGCCGTGATGGCCTTCACTTTACGCAAATGGGCGAGCGTGAAGTCGTAATGGCCGGCGCCATAGCCGATGCGGTGGCCCTCGCGGTCGAACGCCGCCAGCGGCACCAGCATGATATCGGGAATGAGCTCTGCCGCGGCCGGCGACGGCTCGAGGATGCCGAGCGGCCCCAGCATCAGCCGGTCGTCGGGCGACCAGGCGCGAAACGCCAGCGATTTTCCGCGCGACAGAACGGCCGGTAGCGCCAGCCTGGCGCCCTGCCCGGCGAGCTTGCGCATCAGGGGCGCAGGATCGATCTCGCTGCGGATCGGCGAATAGCCTGACACGACCATGCCGGGCGTGATCTCGAATGGCACGCCGCGCTTGGCCATCGCCTGCGCCGCAGCGGTGCGCTGCTCGTCGCTCAACGCATCGCGTTTTGCCAGCGCGGCGGTGCGGAGGTCGGCTTTCGAGAAGGGTGCCGTCATGGAGGATCTTGATCCGCTGTCATGACTTGTTCCGCTGTCATCACACGCGAAAGCGGGTGATCCAGTATTCCAGAGCATTCGTGATAGAACCGGCAGGCCGTGGGGTACTGGATACCCCGCCTTCGCGGAGTATGACATCGAGAAATAATTGGCCGGCCGGTCGAGAACGCAAATCGAGACGACAAAAACAAAAGTGCGAAGCCGCGAACGCCGTTGAAGCACTCGATCCCGGAGTTCCCTACGAAAGTAGGTGGGCACCATATGTCCGGGTCCACGGACCCGGCCAGGGACAGTTCCCTAAAGGATCGATAAGGCCCCGGGGATATATGGCTCCTGACGCACGACGCAGCTTCGCGAACACAATGTAAGGGTTACGGACCGAATGCGCCAGCGGTAACGCTGGCCCATCACCCGATCGCGACGCCGCTGCCGATGGTGCGGTTCAGCATCTGCGTGGTCTTTTCGATGCGTTCGGCGGCGGCGTTGAGCGCGTTGGCGACGGCGGCTTGCGTCGCCTTGGTGCGGTCGGCGGCGGCGACGCGAACGTTGCGCAGGGTTTCGAGTTCGCCCTCCAGCGAGCGGATGCGCGCGGTGGCGTCGACCAGTTCGTCGCACACGGTGAGCGCTGCCATCACGGTGAGGCGCGCATCGCCGATCTCGCCGAATTTGCCGCGCAACTCTCCGACCCGCGATTCCAGGTTCTCGGCGAGTTTCAGCAGCCGCACTTCCTGCCCTTCCTCGCAGGCCATGCGGTACTGCCGGCCGTTGATGGTGACGTTGATGTGGCTCATTCATCCTCTCCGGAATCGAGCACCGCACGGATGGTGCCGATCGCGACATCCAGTTTTTCCGATATCTCGCGGTTGGTGCGCTCCAGCCGCCGGGTCTTCACCAGCGAACCGTCGAGTTCGTCGGCGAGCCGTGAGCGATCGGCGCCGAGCGCCTGGATCCGGCTCGCCAGTTCGTTCTCGTCGCGGTCGGCATCGCGCCGCCGTTCCGCCGCAGCCTCGAGCGCATCGAGCGCCATCATCAGGCGCCGCGTGGCGACATCGATATCGGCATAGACCGGCTCGGCATTGCCGGCCCCGTTGGTGTGACGATCGCTCATGAGAGGCAGCGCGCACCTTCGCGTAGGCCCGCCGCACAGCAGCAAAATCCGCGGTTCGGCAAGCGGTTAGAGGACGAAATTTACGTGGCAAGCGAGCCGAGTGCAACGCCGACGCGAAGCTATGCACCGCTAAGCAACTTTTCGCACCCGAAGCGCGTTTCCCCGCCTTGGACTCATGGGGATTGAGGTGCTATCCAGCCCCGAACTCCCTTGATCCACGCCCGTATTGCGGCTCTCGCCCGGTACATACCCACAACCAAGCACCTCATTTCAGGCGGATTTTCATCATGACGCAGGTCGATCATACCCGTATGGCCAATGCGATTCGCGGGCTTGCCATGGATGCCGTCGAAAAGGCGAAATCCGGCCATCCCGGCTTGCCGATGGGCGCCGCCGACGTCGCGACCGTGCTGTTCACACAGTTCCTCAAATTCGACGCGGCGGCTCCGGCCTGGCCGGACCGCGACCGCTTCGTGCTCTCGGCCGGGCACGGCTCGATGATGCTCTATGCCTTGCTATACCTGACCGGCAACAAGGACATGACGCTCGACCAGATCAAGAATTTCCGCCAGCTGGGATCGCTGACCCCGGGACACCCCGAGAATTTTCACACCAAGGGCATCGAGACCACCACCGGCCCGCTTGGCCAGGGCATCGCCACGTCGGTCGGCATGGCGCTCGCCGAAAAGATGCTGGCCGCGGAGTTCGGCAAGAAGGTGGTCGGGCATCACACTTACGTGCTCGTCTCCGACGGCGACCTGATGGAAGGCGTGTCGCAGGAAGCGATCGCGATGGCCGGACACTGGAAGCTGAACAAGCTGATCGTGCTGTATGACGACAACGGCATTTCGATCGACGGCCCGACCTCGATCGCCGATTCGGTCGACCAGGTGAAGCGATTCAAATCCGCGGGCTGGGCAGCCGAGCTGATCGACGGCCATGATCCGAAGGCGATTGCGGCGGCGATCACCCGCGCGCAGAAATCCAACAAGCCGTCGCTGATCGCCTGCAAGACCACCATCGGTTACGGCGCGCCGACGCGGGCCGGCACGGCGAAGGCCCATGGCGAGGCGCTCGGCGCCGAGGAGCTCAAGGGCGCCAAGGAAAAGCTCGGCATCTCACTGGAGCCGTTCTCCGTGCCCGACGATGTCCTGAAGGCATGGCGTGCGGCCGGCAGCCGCGGCGCCAGCGCACGCGAAGAGTGGCAGGCCCGTTTCGACGAGCTCGGCACCCGCAAGCGCGCCGAGTTCGAGCGGCGGCTGCGGCACGAGCGGCCGGCTTCGCTGGCGAAGGCGCTGCGCGCCCACAAGAAGGCGCTGCTGGAAACGCCACAGAATATCGCCACGCGGAAATCGTCCGAATCCGCGATCGAGGCGATCGCGGCCGCAATGCCGATGGAATTCCTCGCCGGCTCCGCCGACCTCACCGGCTCCAATAACAACAAGGCGAAATCGGCAGTGGCGTTTTCGGCCAAGACGCCGAAGGGCCGCTTCATCCATTACGGCATCCGCGAGCACGGCATGGCGGCGGCCATGAACGGCATCTTCCTGCATGGCGGTTTTGCGCCGAACGGCGCGACCTTCCTGATATTCACCGACTACGCGCGGCCTGCGATGCGGCTGGCCGCGCTGATGGGCACCGGCGTCGTCTACGTGATGACCCACGATTCGATCGGGCTCGGCGAAGACGGCCCGACGCACCAGCCGGTCGAACATCTCGCAGCACTTCGCGCGATTCCCAACATGCGCGTATTCCGGCCCTGCGACGCCGTCGAGGTCACCGAGTGCTGGGAACTGGCGCTCAACCGCGTCGACGGCCCGACGGTGCTGGCGCTGACCCGCCAGAACCTGCCGCAACTGCGGACCTCTGCACCGAACGACAATCCTTGCGCGCATGGCGCCTATGAGCTGGTCGCGGCACAGGGCGAAGCCAAGGTGTCGCTGTTCGCCTCGGGCTCGGAGGTTGAGATCGCCGTGGCCGCCCAGAAACAGCTCACTGAGCGCGGCATCCCGTCGCGGGTGGTCTCGGTGCCCTCGCTCGAACTGCTGCTGGCGCAGCCCGCAGAGCGGCAGAAGGCCATCATCGGCAATGCGCCGGTCAAGGTGGCCATCGAGGCCGCGGTGCGCTGGGGCTGGGATGCCGTGATCGGCCAGGATGGTGAATTCATCGGGCATGCACGGTTTTGGCGCCAGCGCCCCCGCCAAGGACCTTTTCAAGCACTTCGGAATTACCGCCGAGGCCGCCGTTAACGCTGCCCTGAAGCGCTTGGGCTAACGGTTGAGATTGCTGGCAAAAAGGACTACCTAAACCTCCATCTTGACCGTTCCCGCCCGGCCGAACCGGGCGTTCCGCCGTAAGCACCTCCGTGGAACGTCTCCGCGGGGCCGGCACCGGCTATTAGAGGAGAAACGAGCATGGCAATCCGCGTCGCGATCAACGGATTTGGCCGCATCGGCCGTAATATCTTGCGCGCCATCGCGGAATCCGGCCGCAAGGATATCGAGGTGGTTGGCATCAACGATCTCGGCCCGGTCGAGACCAACGCCCATCTGCTGCGCTTCGACTCCGTGCATGGCCGCTTCCCCGGCACCGTCATCGTCGATGGCGACTCGCTCAACCTCGGCAACGGCAAGATCAAGGTTTCCGCCGAGCGCGACCCCTCGAAGCTGCCCTGGAAGGCGCTCGGCGTCGATATCGCGCTGGAATGCACCGGCATCTTCGCCGCAAAGGACAAGGCCTCCGCGCACCTGACCGCCGGCGCCAAGCGCGTGCTGGTCTCCGCGCCCGCCGACAATGCCGACGCCACCATCGTCTACGGCGTCAACCACGACACCCTGACCAGGGATCATCTGGTCGTCTCCAACGGATCCTGCACCACCAACTGCCTCGCACCCGTCGCCAAGGTGCTGAACGACACGGTGGGCATCGAAACCGGCTTCATGACCACGATCCACGCCTATACCGGCGACCAGCCCACCCTCGACACCATGCACAAGGATCTCTATCGCGGCCGCGCGGCGGCGATGTCGATGATCCCGACTTCGACCGGTGCTGCGAAAGCGATCGGACTGGTGCTGCCGGAGCTGAAGGGCAAGCTCGACGGCGTCGCGATCCGCGTGCCGACCCCGAACGTCTCGGTGGTCGATCTCAAGATCGTCGCCAAGCGCGCTACCGACGTCAAGGAAATCAACGCGGCGATGAAGCGCGCCTCCGAGCAGCAGCTCAAGGGCATCCTCGGCTACACGTCAGCGCCGAACGTCTCGATCGACTTCAACCACGATCCGCACTCGTCCACGTTCCATGAGGACCAGACCAAGGTGCAGAACGGCACGCTGGTGCGCGTGATGTCCTGGTACGACAATGAATGGGGCTTCTCCAACCGCATGGCCGACACCGCCGTGGCGATGGGGAAGCTGCTGTAAAAGTCTCGTGTCCCGGACGCGTCGCGGCACGAAGTGACGCGACGCAGAGCCGGGACCAATCCAGCGTAGGTCCCGGTTCAGCACAGCAGCACTTCGCGCCGCTGCGCGCCCGGGACAAGAGACCCGCCAATGACAAAATCATTCCGCACCCTCGATGACGTCGACGTAAAATCCAAGCGCGTGCTGCTGCGCGTCGACCTCAACGTGCCCATGGAAAACGGCCGCGTCACCGACGCGACGAGGCTCGAGCGCGTTGCGCCGACCATCACCGAAATTTCCGACAAGGGCGGCAAGGTCATCCTGCTCGCGCATTTCGGCCGGCCGAAGGGACGCGACGCCAAGGATTCGCTCAAACCCGTCGCCGCCGCGCTGGGACAGGTCATCAACAAGCCGGTCGCCTTCGCCGACGACTGCATCGGCGAGGCCGCGGCCAAGGCCGTGGCGGCGATGAAGGACGGCGACATCCTCTGCCTGGAGAACACCCGCTTCCACAAAGAGGAAGAGAAGAACGATCCGGCGTTCGTCGCCGAACTGGCAAAGCTCGGCGACATCTGGGTCAACGACGCGTTCTCGGCCGCGCACCGCGCACACGCTTCCACCGAAGGCCTCGGCCACAAGCTGCCGGCCTATGCCGGCCGCACCATGCAGGCCGAGCTCGACGCGCTGGGCAAGGCGCTGGAAGCGCCGACCAAGCCTGTGATCGCGATCATCGGCGGCGCGAAGGTTTCCACCAAGATCGACCTGCTCGAAAACCTCGTCAGCAAGGTCGATGCGCTTGTCATCGGCGGCGGCATGGCCAACACTTTCCTGCACGCGCAGGGCGTCGGGGTCGGCAAGTCGCTGGCGGAGAAGGATCTCGCGGCCACCGCGCTGCGCATCATGGAAAAGGCCGAGGCTGCGAACTGCGCCATCATCCTCCCGGTCGATGCCGTGGTTGCCTATCACTTCGCGGCCAACTCGCCCTCGCACGCCTATGGCCTCGATGCGATCCCGGCCGACGGCATGATCCTCGACGTCGGCCCGCAATCGACCGCGCGGATTCACGCCGCGATCGACGACGCCAGGACGCTGGTCTGGAACGGCCCGCTCGGCGCGTTCGAGATGACGCCGTTCGACCGCGGCACCATGGTGGCCGCCAGACATGCGGCAGAGCGGACCAAGGCGAAGAAACTGGTTTCGGTCGCCGGCGGCGGCGACACCGTCGCCGCGCTGAACCAGGCCGGCGTGGCAGGCGATTTTTCCTATGTTTCGACGGCAGGCGGCGCGTTCCTCGAATGGATGGAAGGCAAACCGCTGCCCGGCGTGGAAGTTCTGAAACAGCGTTAAACCGAGATTTAATGGAGCGCCAAAGGCGCGGCAAATACAGGAGAATTTGAATGGCTCGCATTACCTTGCGCCAACTGCTCGATCACGCGGCAGAGCACGATTACGGTGTGCCGGCATTCAACATCAATAATATGGAGCAGGCGCTGGCCATCATGGAGGCCGCCTCGTCCCTCGATGCGCCCGTCATCATCCAGGCCTCGCGCGGCGCGCGCTCCTACGCCAATGACGTGATGCTCAAGCACATGATGGACGCCGTCACCGAGATCTATCCGCAGATCCCGGTCTGCGTGCATCTCGATCACGGCAACGAACCCGCCACCTGCATGACCGCGATCCAGGCCGGCTTCACCTCCGTGATGATGGACGGCTCGCTGAAGGCCGACGGCAAGACGCCGGGCGATTGGGACTACAATGTCGGCGTGACCAAGACCGTCACCGACATGGCCCATCTCGGCGGCATCTCGGTGGAAGGCGAACTCGGCGTGCTCGGCTCGCTCGAGACCGGCATGGGCGACAAGGAAGACGGCCACGGCGCCGAAGGAAAGCTGTCGCACGACCAGTTGCTGACCAACCCCGACGAAGCCGTGAAGTTCGTCAAGGAGACCAAGGTCGACGCGCTGGCGATCGCGATGGGCACGTCGCACGGGGCCTACAAGTTCACCCGCAAGCCGGATGGCGACATTCTCGCCATGAAGGTGATCGAGGAAATCCACCGCAAGCTGCCGAACACGCATCTGGTGATGCATGGTTCGTCCTCGGTGCCGCAGGACCTGCAGGAGATCATCAACGCCAATGGCGGCAAGATGAAGCCGACCTGGGGCGTGCCGGTTTCCGAAATCCAGCGCGGCATCAAGAACGGCGTGCGCAAGATCAACATCGACACCGACAATCGCATGGCGATGACCGGGCAGATCCGCAAAGTCCTGAAGGACAATCCGGAAGAGTTCGATCCGCGCAAATATTTGAAGCCCGCGATGGAAGCCATGGCCAAGCTGTGCAAGCAGCGGCTGCAGGAATTCAATACCGCAGGGCAAGCCGGCAAGATCAAGAAGGTGCTGACCACGGCCGAAATGGCCAAGCGCTACACCAAGGGTGAGCTGGACCCCAGGACCGCCTAAAAAGACCGCCTGACAAGGTCGCCTGAGCCGCGCCTCGCAAACACCCCCGGTGCGACGAACGTTTTCTAGGCAATTGCCCGAGAACCGCCTATTTTGGTGCGCAAGGGCATGATGTTTTCGGAGAACGTTCCCATGAATCTTGCTGACCTCAACAAGGTTGCCCTCGCCATGGTCACCCCGGGCAAGGGCATTCTCGCCGCCGACGAATCCTCAGGCACGATCAAGAAGCGCTTTGACGCGATCAAGGTCGACTCGACCGAGGAGAACCGCCGCGACTATCGCGAGATGCTGTTCCGCTCCACCGAGGCGATGAGCAAATACGTCTCGGGCGTGATCCTGTACGACGAGACCATCTGGCAGAACGCGAAGGACGGCACGCCGCTGGTCAAGCTGATCGAGCAATCCGGTGCGATCCCCGGCATCAAGGTCGATGAGGGGACGCAAGCGTTGCCGCAATGTCCGGGCGAACTGGTCACCGTCGGCCTCGACAAGCTCGCCGAGCGCCTGAAGAAATATTACGAACGCGGCGCGCGCTTTGCGAAGTGGCGCGCAGTGATCGATATCGGAGCGCGGTATTCCGACGATGACCGCGATCAGCGTCAACGCGCATGCGCTGGCGCGCTATGCGGCGCTGTGCCAGGCGGCGCAGATCGTGCCCATCGTCGAGCCCGAAGTGCTGATGGACGGCGATCACGACATCGACCGCTGCTACGACGTCACCCAGCGCGTGCTGAACAAGACGTTCCAGGAATTGCGGGTCCAGCGCGTCGAGCTCGAAGGCATGGTGCTGAAGCCCAACATGGCCATCTCCGGCAAGAAGTGCGCAAAGCAGGCCTCCGCCGATGAAGTCGCGGAGAAGACGGTGCGCCTGCTGAAGGCGTGCGTTCCCGCGGCCGTGCCGGGCATCGCCTTCCTCTCCGGCGGGCAATCCGACGAGGAGGCGACCGCGCATCTGGACGCCATGAACCGGATCGGCGGACTGCCCTGGCGGCTGACATTCTCCTATGGCCGGGCGCTGCAGGCGGCGCCGCAGAAGGCATGGTCGGGCAAGGCCGAGAACGTCGCGGCAGGCCAGCGCGCCTTCACGCACCGTGCGCGGATGAATGCGCTGGCGAGCAAGGGCGAGTGGGAAACCGGCCTGGAAAAGAAGGTCGCCTAGACTTGGCAAGCAAACCCGTTCCGCCGCGTCCCGCGCCGCGCCTCTATCTTGCGACATCAGAGGTGGACGATCCGTCGCAGCTCGCAAGCCAGCTTCCAAAACTGCTGGCAGCCGCCGACATCGCGGCGGTGTTGCTGCGACTGAAGCAGACCGATCAGCGCACCATGATCGCGCGCGTGAAAGCGCTGGTGCCGGCGGTCCAGAATGCCGGCGCGGCGCTGCTGCTCGACGGTCATGTCGAACTGGTGGCGCGCGCGGGCGCCGATGGCGCGCATCTGAACGGCCTCGCCGCGCTGGACGATGCGTTACCGTCGCTGAAGCCGGACCGCATTGCCGGCGTCGGCGGGCTTGCCACGCGGCACGATTCGATGGCCGCGGGCGAACGGGGCGCGGACTATGTGCTGTTCGGCGAGCCCGACGCCATGGGGCAGCGGCCCTCGGCGGAAGCGATTGCCGAGCGCCTGCAGTGGTGGGACGAACTGTTCGAGCCGCCTTGCATCGGCTTTGCCGCCTCGCGCGAGGAGGCTGCCGAATTCGCGGCCGCCGGCGCAGATTTCGTGCTGGTCGGCGATTTCATCTGGGCCGACCCGCGCGGCGCCAGGGCGGCGCTGATCGATGCCGGGCAGGCGATCGCGCAAGCCCACGAAGCAGCGTTCGGAAAAGCCAAAACCGGCACCGACAAGGCTGGCACGGATAAGGCCGGGCACGGATAACGCCGGACAAATGAAACTCCTGCGTCCCATATCGCTGCTTGCGAGCCTCTTGATGACGATGGCCGGCGCCACCGCGCAGACCTCGCTGGCGCCGCCCGCCGCCCAGCCGCCCGCGAGCGCTCCGGCTGCAAGCCCTCCGGCCGAAAAAAGAGGCGCACAAACCAAAGGCTCCGACGGCTGCGAAGAAGCCCGCTGCGACACCGACGCCGACGCCGTCGGCGCCGCTCAAGCCTGCAGTAACGACCAAGCCCGCGGCAACGCCTTCGCCCTCCCCTTCGCCGACGACCGCCTTCGAGGATCCGAACGCCGACCTCGTCTACGGCGCCTATCAGCGCGGCCTCTACAAGACGGCCTTCGATCTCGCGACCACGCGCGCGCGATATAACGGCGACGCCAAGGCGATGACGATGCTGGGCGAACTCTACGCCAACGGGCTCGGCGTCAAGCGCGACTATGCGAAGGCCGTCGACTGGTACCAGCGCGCGGCCGATGCCGGCGACCGCGAAGGCATGTTCGCGCTCGCCATGATGCGGCTGTCCGGCCGCGGCGGCCCCGCCAATCGCGAGCAGGCGGTCAAGCTGCTGGCGTCCGCGGCCAAGCTCGGCAACCCCAAGGCGGCCTACAATCTGGCGCTGCTCTATCTGGACGGCAACACGCTGCCGCGGGACGTCAAGCGCGCCGCCGAACTGCTGCGCGCCGCAGCCGACGCCGGCAGCCCGGAAGCGCAATACGCGCTGGCGACCTTCTACAAGGAAGGCAACGGCGTGCCGAAAGACATGGAGCGGGCGGTGCGGCTGTTGCAGGCGGCTGCGCTGGCCGACAATGTCGATGCCGAGGTCGAATATGCCATCGCGATGTTCAACGGCACCGGAACGCCGAAGAACCAGCCGGCGGCCGTCGCGCTGCTACGCAAGGCGGCGCGGCAGAACTCGCCGATCGCGCAGAACCGCCTCGCCCGCGTGCTCGTTACCGGAATGGGGGCGCCGATGGACAAGATCGAAGGACTGAAGTGGCATCTGGTCGCCAAAACCGCCGGCAAGGGCGATCCCGAGCTCGATGAACGGCTCTCGGAGCTCAGCCCCGAGGATCGCGCCAAGGTTGAGGCGGCCGCGCGCAAATGGACCGGCACCACCGACAAATGACGCCTTGACGGCGGCACATCTGCAGGGCACCCAGTCCGTAAACCCCTGACGGCATTGGGCCGTTCCCTCACACCATAAGCTCGCATCATGCTGTATTCAGCCCTTATCAACGTCATGGTGAAAGCCGCGCGCCGCGCCGGCCGCAACCTCAAGCGCGACCTCGGCGAGATCGAGCATCTGCAGGTGTCGCTGAAGGGTCCGGCGAACTTCGTCACCAAGGCCGACAAGCGCGCCGAGGAAATGCTGTACGAAGACCTCGCCAAGGCGCGGCCGGGCTACGGCTTCATCGGCGAGGAAGGCGGCAGCCGCGAAGGCGCCGACAAGACCCACACCTGGATCGTCGATCCGCTCGACGGCACCACCAACTTCCTGCACGGCATCCCGCAATTTGCGATCTCGATCGGCCTGCGGCGCGACGACACCGTCATCGCCGGCGTGATCTACAATCCCGCCAATGAGGAACTGTACATCGCCGAGCGCGGCAAGGGCGCGTTCCTCAACGACCAGCGGCTGCGCGTCGCCGGCCGCCGCAGGCTCGATGAATGCGTGGTCGCCTGCGGCCTGCCGCATATCGGCCGCGGCGACCATGAACTGGCGCTGAGGGAAATGGCCGTGCTGCAGAACAAGGTCGCAGGCTTCCGCCGCTTCGGCGCGGCCTCCCTCGACCTCGCCTTCGTTGCCGCCGGCCGCCTCGACGGCTATTGGGAACGCAACCTGCAGCCCTGGGACATCGCCGCCGGGCAGATCATGGTGCGCGAAGCCGGCGGGACCATTTCGGACATCGGGGCAAGGACGATGCGCTGAAGACCGGGCACGTGCTGTGCGGGAATGAATATGTGCACGGGGAATTGCTGAAGATACTGGGACCGCTGGGGAAGTAGGGCCACGCTTGCTGTCATCATCCGCCAACGGGTCGCGCGAATGCGCGCCCGATGACAGGCTCCGGCGGATGATCCAGTAATCCGCGGCAGCAGTGACGTCCCACATCTGGCAGCACAGTGTACTGGATGCCCCGCCTTCGCGGGGCATGACGAGTGTCAGGGCCTCGCCGGCGCCGGAGGCCCATACGGCTCGCTTGCAGCCACTGCCTCCTCCACCTTCCTCCCGGTCCCCCGCCAGCACGCGCTGCACGGAGACGAAGAACACCGGCACCATCAGCAGCGCCAGGATCACCACCGCGATCATGCCGCCCATCACGGTGGTGCCGAGCGCCTGCTGGCTGGCGCCGCCGGCGCCATGGGCGATCGCCATCGGCAGCACGCCGCAGACGAAGGCCAGGCCCGTCATCAGGATCGGGCGGAAACGGAGCGAGCACGCTTCGATCGTCGCCTCGACCAGCGGCTTGCCTTGCGCGCGCAGATCCTTGGCGAATTCGATGATGAGGATGGCGTCCTTTGCCGCGAGGCCAATGATGGTGATGAGGCCGACGGTGAAATAGACGTCGTTCGGCAGCCCCCGCATCGTGGCGGCAATCACCGCGCCGCAGATGCCGAGCGGCACCGTCAGCAGCACCGCGAGCGGAATCGTCCAGCTCTCATAGAGGGCGGCGAGCAGGAGGAACACCACCAGCACCGAAAGGCCGAGCAGGAACGGCGCCTGCGAGCCGGACAGCTTTTCCTGCAGCGACTGCCCGGTCCATTCGTAGCCGAAGCCGCGCGGCAGCTTGTTGGCAAGCCGCTCCATCTCGGCGATGGCGTCGCCGGAGGTGAAGCCGGGCTTGGCTTCGCCGGAGATGCGCACGGCGGGATAGTAGTTGAAGCCCGCGATCTGGGTCGGCCCCTTCGACCACTGCACCGTGGCGAAGGCGGAGAACGGCACCAATTGCCCGCGGCTGTTCTTGACGTTGTAATTGAGGATGTCGTCGGCGTTCATGCGGCTGGCGCGGTCGGCCTGCACGATGACGCGCTGCATCCGCCCGCGGTTCGGGAAGTCGTTGATGTAGTTCGAGCCGAGATTGGTCGAGATCGTCTGGTTGATGTCCTCGAAGGTGACGCCGAACGCGCCGGCCTTTTCGCGGTCGATCATCAGATTGACCTGCGGCGCGGGCGGCAGGCCCTCGACATAGACCTTCTGCAGCACGCGGCCGGCATTGGCTTCCGCAATCAGCCGGTCAGCCGCGGCGACCAGCGCCGGATAGCCCTTCTGGCCGCGGTCCTGCAGGCGGAACGAGAAGCCCGAGGAATTGCCGAGGTTGTCGATCGGCGGCGGCTGCAGCGCCGAAATCCTGGCGTCGCGGATCGAGGTGAGATCGCGGTTGATGTCGGCGACGATGGCGGCGGCGGAATCCTTGGGGCCCCGTTCATGCCAATCCTTCAGCGTGATGAAGGCCTGCGCGGTGTTCATGCCCTGGCCGAGGAAGCTGAAGCCGGTCAGGAAGGTGACGTCCTCGACGCCTGCACGATTGAGCAGATACTTCTCCACGGCCTCGACGGCAGCCTCGGTCCGCGCATAGGAGGAGTCGGACGGCGTCTGCACGTCGGTGGTGATAAAGCCCTGGTCGTCGACCGGCAGGAAGCCGCCGGGCAGCCGGACGAAGGCGAAAGCGAGGCCGATCAGCAGCGCGGCGTAGATCAACATCAGGCGCCCGGTGCGCTTCAGCGATCCCGACACCGTGCGTGTATAGCCGCCGCGGCCCGACTCCAGCACGCGGTTGAACCAGCCGAACACGCCCTTGCGCGCATGGCCGTGGCCGGCTTCCACCGGCTTCAGGATCGTCGCGCACAGCGCCGGCGTCAGCGACAGCGCCAGCAGCGCGGAGAAAGCGATGGCGGACACCATGGTGACCGAGAACTGGCGGTAGATGATGCCGACCGATCCCGGGAAGAACGCCATCGGCACGAACACCGCCATCAGCACCAGCGTGATGCCGATGATGGCGCTGGTGATCTGCGACATCGCCTTGCGGGTGGCTTCCTTCGGCGACAGGCCCTCCTCCGCCATGATGCGCTCGACGTTCTCGACCACGACGATGGCGTCGTCGACGAGGATGCCGACCGCCAGCACCATGCCGAACATGGTCAGCATGTTGATGGAATAGCCGGCCGCCATCAGTATCGCGCAGGTGCCGAGCAGCGCCACCGGCACCACGATGGTCGGGATGATGGTGTAGCGGATGTTCTGCAGGAACAGGAACATCACGATGAAGACCAGCACCACCGCCTCGACCAGCGTCGTCAACACCTTGTTGATCGAGGCCTTGACGACGGGCGTGATGTTGTAGGGGATTTCGTAACCGATATTGGCCGGGAAGAACTTCGACAGTTCCTTCATCTTGGCTTCGACGGCGCTTGCGGTCGCGAGCGCGTTGCCGGATGGCGACAGCAGCACCGAAAGACCCGCGGTCGGCTTGCCGTTGAGTCGCGTGTTGAACTGGTAGCTCAAGCCGCCGATCTCGATGCGCGCGACGTCGCGCAGCCGCACGGTCGATCCGTCCGCATTGGCGCGCAGCGTGATCGCGCCGAATTCCTCGGGCGAGGAGAGCTGGCCCTTGACCAGCACCAGCGCCGAGATCTTCTGTTCCGGCGTGCTCGGCTCGGCGCCGATGCTGCCCGAGGCGACCTGCGCGTTCTGGGCCGTAATGGCCTTGTTGACGTCGTCGGCGGTGAGGCCGTAGCCGACCAGCTTGGCGGGATCGACCCAGATCCGCAAGCGAGCGCTCGGTGGAATAGAGCGTGGCGCGGCCGACGCCGGGAATGCGCCTGATTTCGCCGAGCACGTTGCGGATCATGAAATCGCCGAGACCGATTTCGTCGAGCGAGCCGTCGGTCGAGTTCAGCGTGATGATCTGCAGCACGGCCGAGGAGGCTTCCTCGACCAGGATGCCCTGCTGGATCACCGCGCGCGGCAGTCGCGCCTCGACGCGCTTGAGGCGATTCTGCACCTCCACCGAGGCCGCACCGGTTTCGGTGCCCGGCACGAAGTTGGCGATGATTTCGACCTGCCCCAGCGAGTCGCTGGTGGATTCGAAATTGAGGATGCCGGAGGCGCCGTTGAGTTCCTCCTCGATCAGGCGCGTGACGCTGTTGTAGAGGTTTTCAGGCGACGCGCCGGGATAGCTGGTCGAGATCGAGATCGAGGGCGGCGCGATGATCGGATATTGCGCGACCGCCAGGAGCGGAATCGAAATCGCGCCGATCAGGCAGATGAAAAGCGCAACCACCCAGGCGAAGATCGGCCTGTCGATGAAGAAGCTGGGCATATCCCGATCTCAGTGGGCGGCTTGCGTCGCGGGTGCGCTCGGAATTGTACCAACCGAGGCATCCGCATCGATCCACGCCTTCGACTTGACCTTGTCGCCGGGCACGAATTTCTGGAACCCGTCGACGATGACGCGATCGCCATCCTTGAGGCCCTCGCTGACCAGCCACACGCCGTCCTGCACCGCGCCGGTGCGGACCGGCTGCGTCGCCACGCGGCCGTCATCCTTGACCACGAAGACCTCGCTGCCGCCGCCGGCATCGCGCTGGATCGCCTGCTGCGGCACGGCGATGGCATCCGAATCGATACCCTGTTCGATCAGGACGCGAACATACATGCCGGGCAGCAACTCGCGATTAGGGTTCGGAAACTGTCCGCGCAGCGTGACCTGTCCGGTATAGGCATCCACCTTGGCTTCGGAAAACAGCAGCTTGCCGGGAACCGGATAGACCGTTCCATCGTCGAGCACGAGGCGGACCTTGGCCGCGTCCGGCGAAATCCGGTCGAGATCGCCATTGTCGAAGGCACGGCGCAGCTTGTGCATCTCCGAGACCGATTGGGTGAAGTCGGCGTAAATCGGATCGAGTTGCTGGATCGTGGCGAGACTGGTGGTGTCGTTCTGCACCACCAGCGCGCCTTCGCTCACCAGCGCAGCACCGACGACGCCGCTGATCGGCGCACGGATGGTGGCATAGTCGAGATTCAGCCTGGCGCGTGCGACGTCGGCCTTGCGGCTGCCGACCTCGGCCTCGGCCTCGCGCTGAGCCGCGATGGCCTTTTCGTTCTGGGCCTCGGGCGCCGCGCGCTGGGTGGTCAGTGTCGCGATGCGCCGCGCGTGCTGTGAGGCGAGATCGAGCGCAGCCACAGCCTTGTCCAGCGAAGCCTGGCTCGCCTGCAGTTCCACCTCGAACGGCTTGGGGTCGATCCGATACAGCGGATCGCCGGCCGTCACCTCGGTTCCCTGCTGGAACAGACGTTCGACGACGATGCCTGAAACCCGCGCACGCACTTCCGAAACCCGGGTGGGCGCGATGCGCCCCGGCAATTCACGCACCAGGGCACGCGACTGAGGCCGTACGGTGAAGGTGCCTACTTCAGGCTCGGGCGGTTTTACCGCTGCGGTGGCCGCGATGGGTTCGTTGCAGCCAGCCAAAAGCGGCGCCATCGCAGCTAACATCAAAACGATGCATGCCGATTGCGTTCGAAGTCCGGACATTGAAAGCATTGCCCCAGTTCAGGTTGGAAAGCGCGAATTGAGCATTCGCGACGTTGTCGTACGAAGACGTCGTAAGGGTCTTTGGAACTCACGGTTGATGACATACAGGATAGGGCGAGCCTGCTGCGACGCAATACGGTTTCGCGGCGGCCCAATGTCACACGACGCTATCACGCTGAATTATCGTTGATTTTTCCGGACTCACCCGATTGTGAGGCGAGTTCCATTACAGTAAATCGAAAGCAGCCGACCGGAACACGTCGTTTGGCTGCATCGGACTGCAGCAGATGGCGGAGCGCGGGGCATCCGGCACGAATCAGTTAAGGTCGGTCTAACCGGCCGCCTTCAGCCGATTGGGAATCGACTGTCAGCCAATCCTGGGCGGCGCGCTGATAGTGCACGCCGCACCAGCACCGTTCCTTTCGACCTCGAACAGATCGACATACGGATCAGGTGATGGCTCGGCATCACACAGCCTCGCCATCGGCGCGATTGAATGAGCGGCCGCGGGAGCGATCGGCGCGAAGATGGACCGAAAGCGATGCAGCAATGAAAAATCCCGGTTGGACATCGAAACGTTCCAAAATACGTTGATGTCAAAGCCGGGTTTGTTTCAGGAAGAGGTTCCACCATCGTCTACCGGAAATCGCGGCTTCCCAGCTTTTTTCTCCAGCCCGCTGTGCCATATTGGTTCCCAGCGCGGCTTTCGTAACGGATGACACCGGCAAATGCCTTCAGGCTCCCCCTCCCGCTCCGAAATGGAGATCGAACTGAGCAAGCTGTCTTCGCCCCGAATTTTCCTAGTGCGGATGCTGGTGTTCCTGGTGCTGTGCGCGCTGGTGACGGTCGTGCTCTACAAGCAGATCATCACAGCCTTCTTTGCCAACCCCGGCCTCAACGCGCTGATCGGCGGGGTGCTCCTGATCGGCATCATCCTGTCGTTCCGGCAGGTGATCCGGCTCTATCCGGAGGTGGCCTGGGTCAACAATTTCCGCATCGCCGATCCCGGACTGGCGATCGAGCGGCGTCCGAAGCTGCTGGCGCCGATGGCTGCTATCCTCGGCGGCGAGCGCTCGGGGCGAATGACGATTTCCCAGCAAACGATGCGGCATTTGCTGGACTCGATCGCGACGCGGCTGGACGAAGCGCGCGATATTTCCCGCTACATGACGGGCTTGCTGGTCTTTCTCGGCCTGCTCGGCACCTTCTGGGGCCTGATCGAAACCGTAGGTTCCGTCGGCAAGGTGATCGACGGCCTGAAGGTCGGCGGCGATTCCGGCGCCCTGTTCGACACCCTGAAGGACGGACTGGCCGCGCCGCTTGGCGGCATGGGCATTTCGTTCTCGTCCTCGCTGTTCGGCCTCGCCGGCTCCCTCATCCTGGGTTTTCTCGACCTGCAGTCGAGCCAGGCGCAGAACCGCTTCTACACCGACCTCGAGGACTGGCTCGCCTCCACCGTGCGCGAATATGGCGACGGCGGATCCGGCATCGCCGGCGAATTGCAGCATGCGATGGAACGGATACGCACGGTGGCTGAAGAGAGCGGCAGCGGCCGCAGCACCACGGCGGCGATGGCCAACCTCGCCGAGGCCATCCAGGGCCTGGTCGCGCATATGCGCACCGAGCAGCAGATGATCCGCGAATGGGCCGACGGCCAGGGCGAGCAAAACCGCGAGATCAAGAAGCTCCTGGAGCGGATCGCCAAGCAGCCCGAGAAGAACTGAACGAGAGCGCGCGTCCCGGACGCAGCGCGGCACGAAGTGCTGCGTTGCAGAGCCGGGGCCCATCGAGAAAGGTCCCGGCTCTGCGGAGCAGCGTTTCACGCTGCACCGCGTCCGGGACACGATAGTGGAGACAACAAATGGCCCTCGCCCGTGCACGCCGCAGCGAATCCGGTTTCAACTACTGGCCGGGATTCGTCGACGCATTGTCGACGCTGGTGCTGTCGATCGTGTTCCTGCTGTCGGTGTTTCTGGTGGTGCAGTTTTTCCTGTCGCAGGAAGTCACCGGCAAGGACAAGGCGCTGGAACAGCTCAACGCCAAGATCGCGCAGCTCAACGACCTGCTGTCGCTGGAGAAGCTTGGCAAGCTTGCGCTCGACGACCAGCTCGGGCAATTGCGCGCCGGCCTCGCCGCCGCGGAAGGCGAGCGCGACCGCATAAAAGGACTTTACGACGGACTGGCCGGCGCCGGCGGCGATGCCCAGGGCCGCGCCAACGAACTCAACAAGGCGCTCGAATCCGAAAAGACGGTCAGCTCGCGCGCGCTCGCCCAGATCGAGGTGCTGAACCAGCAGATCAGCGCGCTGCGCCGCCAGCTCGCGGCGCTCGAGGAAGCGCTGGAAGCCTCCGAGAAACGCGACAAGGAATCGCAGGGGCGGATTGCGGATCTCGGCCAGCGCCTGAATGTCGCGCTGGCGCAGCGCGTGCAGGAGTTGTCGCGCTACCGGTCGGAATTCTTCGGCCGCCTGCGCGCCATTCTGGGCAACCGCCCCGACATCCGGATCGTCGGCGACCGCTTTGTGTTCCAGTCCGAAGTGTTCTTCGACACCGGACAAGCGCTGCTGCTGCCCGAGGGCCGCGCCGAACTCGACAAGCTCGCCACCGCGCTGATCGATCTGGACAAGCAGATTCCAAGCGAGATCGCCTGGGTGCTGCGGGTCGACGGCCACACCGACACGCGGCCGATCAATTCGCCGCTGTTCAAGTCGAACTGGGAATTGTCGTCGGCACGCGCCATCTCCGTGGTGCAATATCTGGTTTTCCTCGGCGTTCCCGCGCAACGGCTGGTCGCCGCCGGCTTTGCCGAATTCCAGCCGCTCGACACCGCCTCCACCGAAGAAGCCTACAAGCGCAACCGCCGCATCGAACTGAAGCTGACGGAACGGTAGTGACCGCAGACTTCACCCTCCGTCCCTATCGCGCAGAGGACGAAGACGCGGCGATCGAGCTGTGGCGGCTGACGTGGCAGCAGGCCTATCCTTCGATCGATTTCACCGCGCGCGTGGCGTGGTGGCGCGAGCGCTGGCGCAACGAACTGGTAGCGAACGCCACGATCATCGTCGCCGAACAGGCGCAAGAGCTGACCGGTTTCGTGACCATCGACGGCAGCGGCTATCTCGACCAGCTCGTGGTCAGCCCGGATCATTGGGGCTCGAAACTCGCCACCGCATTGGTCGACGAAGCCAAGCGTCTGTCGCCGGACGGCGTCACGCTTAGGGTCAACAAGGATAACGCGCGGGCCATACGATTCTACGAACGCAACGGTTTTGAACATGCCGGCGAGGACGTGAACCCTGCTTCGGGAAGGCCGGTCCTGAAAATGGCGTGGCGAGCGTGACATCGGTCACGGGCTGGACGGACCGGAACCTCTAGTCAGTTCGGCGATTGCAAGCCCAACCGCGGAGACGTTTGCATGACGCTGGCTGAATTTGCCAAGGGTACGACGACGTTCGTGGTGGTGATCGTCGCCGGACTGCTTTCCGAGATCTATCTGGACCGGCATCTCGCCGCGAGCGAGGCTGAGAAAAAAATAGCGTCGGCGCCATCCACGTCGTCAGCTGCGTGTGTTGAAAAAGACGGCTCCTGGAAAAATTGGCCGTGGTCGAACGTGCCCATATTGTCGCCGAAATGCCGCGAGGATCGCTAATCACACCCGCCGAAACAGCACGCCGATAACCAACACGACATAGGCAATCGCCAGAACGTCGAAGATCCGCGACGCACTGATGATCGGGACGGAAACGTGGGCATAACGAACAAGAAGGGCGATAACCGCCAGCACCAGCGAAATCACGAATATCACGAGCGATGGCGGCGTAAGCGCGAAACCTCCGCGGCGGTAGGGCATGCCCGTCTCCTGTTCGATCGAACCAAGGTATGAACGAGGTTACAACCGGCACGCGACGTTCTGGTTCCCGCCTTTTCTACACTCCCTCGAACTGCAACCGCGCCAGCCGCGCGTACAACCCGTTCGCTGCAACCAGCTCCGCATGCGTGCCCTGTTCGACGATGCGGCCCTGGTCCATCACCAGGATGCGGTCGCAGGACAGCACGGTGGCAAGGCGATGGGCGATCACGAGCGTGGTGCGGTGACGCATCAGCTCTTCCAGCGCGGTCTGCACCAGCGTCTCGCTTTCGGCATCGAGCGCGGAGGTCGCCTCGTCGAGCAACAGCAGCGGCGCGTCACGCAGGATCGCGCGCGCGATCGCGATGCGCTGGCGCTGGCCGCCGGACAGCGTCACGCCGCGCTCGCCGAGCTGCGCCTCGAAACCATCAGGCAGCCGTCGCAGGAATTCAGTGGCATGCGCAAGTTCGGCGGCGCGCTCGACTTCGGCATCGGTTGCATCCGGCCGGCCGAAGCGGATGTTTTCGCGCGCGCTCGCCGCGAACACGACCGAGTCCTGCGGCACCAGCGCGATGCGCGAGCGAACGTCGACCGGATTGGCCGATTTGACCGGCACGCCGTCGAGCGAAATCGTGCCGCGGGCGGGATCGTAGAAGCGCAGCAGGAGATGAAACAGCGTGCTCTTGCCCGCGCCTGACGGTCCGACGATCGCGACCTTTTCGCCGGCCTTGACCGAGAGAGAGACGTTGTCGATCGCGAGCACATCCGGCCGCGTCGGATAGGCGAAGCTGACATTCTCGAAACCGACGTCGCCGCGCGCCGGCTGCGGCAGCGCGATGGGCTGCGGCGGCGCCGTGATCTGCGATTTGACACGCAGGATCTCGAACAGCCGCTCGGCGGCGCCAGACGCAGCCGAAACCTCGCCCCAGACTTCGCTGAGCTGGCCGAGACCTGTTGCGGCGAAAGCCGCATACAGCACGAACTGGCCGAGCCGGCCCGGCGTGATCTGGCCGGTCAGCACGTCGTGCGAGCCGACCCAGAGGATCGCCACGACGCTGGAGAACACGATGAAGATGATGATCAGCGTCAGCACCGCGCGCGCCCGCGTCGAGTTGCGCGCCGCCTCATAGGCCTGCTCGACCTCGCCGCCGAAGCGGTTGGTCGCCAGCCGCTCGCTGGTATAGGCCTGCACGGTCCTGATCGCGCCGATCAGTTCGGCGGCGTACGCACTGGCGTCCGCCAGCGTATCCTGGGCGTTGCGCGACAGCCGCCGCACCCAGCGCCCGAACGCCACAAGCGGAATCACGATCAACGGGATCGCGAGCAGCACGAAGCCGGACAGCTTCGGGCTCGTGATCACCATCATGGCAGTGGCGCCGATGAACAGCATCAAGTTGCGCAGCGCGATCGATACCGACGCGCCGACCGCGGCTTTGATTTGCGTCGTATCGGCGGTCAGCCGCGACACCAGTTCGCCCGAGCGCGCGGAATCGAAGAAGGCGGGCGACAGCGAGATCAGATGCGCAAACACGTCGCGCCTGAGATCAGCGACGATGCGCTCGCCGATCGTCATGACGAGGTAGTAGCGCGAGGCGCTGGCGGCGGCGAGCACCGCGACGACCGCGATCATGACGCTGAAATAGCTGTTGATCAGGGCGATGCCTTCGGGGCTGAAGCCGAAATCGATCATGCGCCTGACCGCGATCGGCACGACCAGCGTGGTGATCGCGGCAACCGTGAGCGAGATGAAGGCAAGCAACGCGCGTCCGCGGTAGCGGGCGACATAGGGCGCCAGCGCCAGCAGCGGCCGCAGCTTGGCGCCGGTCCTGGCCGGCGATTCCGTCAACTGGGCCTCGATGAAGGCCTCTTCCTCGAGCAGCGCGTCGCGCGGCGGCGGTGCGTTCCTGACGTCTTCAAGCTGTTCCGCTGCGCTCATGAAATCCGACCAGTGTTGTCGCCTCCAGATAGGCCGCCCCGCCCCGGCTGGCAAATCCGGGAGATCCCGATCAGGTGGGATACGTAGGCCGCTTTAGCGGGCTTGCTGCGCTTGTTTTAGTGGCCGCGTTGCGTTATAGAGCCGCCCAAATCCCGTACCCATAGCCATTTGAGACGGGCGCCGGCGCGCCGAAGGATATGCCATGAAAGCCGAAATTCATCCGAATTATCATACGATTACGGTCGTGATGACCGACGGGACCGAGTATCAGACCCGCTCCACCTGGGGCAAGGAAGGCGACAAGCTGAACCTCGATATCGACCCCAAGTCGCATCCGGCCTGGACCGGCGGCTCGCAGCAGCTCCTCGACCGCGGCGGCCGGGTGTCACGCTTCCAGAAGAAGTTTTCGGGCTTCCTCAAGAAGGATTGAGGGTTTTCGGACCCTCCATGCTCCTGCCCAGACATGCAAAAACGCCCCGGTTTGCCGGGGCGTTTTTTGTTTGGCGCTGAACCTATCCTCGTCATTGCCTGCGACAAACGCGAAGCGTTTGCGCTAGGGAGCGCAGCGACGAAGCAATCCATCGTTCCGCATGCGCTGAGCGATGGATTGCTTCGCTTGCGCTCGCAATGACGTGGAGAGAATTACCGCTCGAAAGCCGCCTTCAGGCGGTTGAGCTGCGGCACCAGCGGGTTGCCGATCGGGGCACGTTCGGCCGGTGACGCGTGGATCGTGGTGTCGAGCCGGCGAACCCGCACCTGCAGGCTCATCGAGCGCGCGATCAGATCCTGCAATTGCTGCGGCAGCTTTTCGATCATGTCCTCAGGACCGGGATCGGCAGCCGTGAGCTTGACCTTGGTCTTTTCCCGATTGGCCTGGGTCAGCGTCATCTCGCCTTCCTTGACCGCGCGATGCAGCAGCAGCCAGGACGCGAGCTGCATCAGGCGGGTGGTGAGACGCATGCTTTCGGTTGCGTAAGTAAGGCTGACGGAACGTTCAAGCGCCTTGGCGTCGGTGCGGCCATCGCCATCGAGATAGGCCGCGGTCTCCTCGACCAGATCCATGCCTTCCCGGAAGAGAGCTCCGAACGCCGCCGAATTAGTCAGTCGCTCGCTGAACTGAACGAGCGCGGGTTCGCTTTGCGAACGGTCCGCCATGGTTAACGCCCTCACGCCACTATTTGCCCCACCGGCTGTGAACCACCGGCTTATGATGAACAAATCATTGCTCGGGCGAAGTCGAGAGTCCAGCGACAACCGGATTTATGGTTTCCAGCGTATGGGGGCACTAAATAGCCGCGCTGCGGACAAAAAAAGAGCCGCCGTTTCCGGCGGCTTTTGAAGTTGATAACAGGGAGGCGTCAAACAGAGTGGACAGGAGCCACTCGGTGTCCAAACGAGGACAATGCCAGTCATAATCGAGAAAGCTTAATTGTTCGTAAACGAGCGATTTTCTTCAGGGATTATTTGCCATGTCGGTCATTGGCCGAGCTTTGGAATTGACTTCACCGCGGTCGTCCCTGCGAAAGCAGGGGCCCATAACCACCGGCCGTTTTGATTGAGGGAAGTCGGCCAGCGGCCTGCCACAAGAACGGCCGCGGCGTATGGGTCCCGGCATTCGCCGGGACGACGACGTGAGAGATCGGGTTAAATCTCTACGTCTTGAAGAAACTGTTCGCAGCGTCCTTTGACGCGCGCTTTTTCGTGGCCGCTTCTTGCAGCCGTTCGATCTCCGAATTCATCAGCGCAATGCGCTCGGTCAATTCCTCGACCGACAGCAGCGACAGGTCCTGGCCGATCTCGTGGGTGATCTTCTTCCGCGGCTTGTCGTCATCCTCGATGGCCATGCGTTTCTCCTTCCGCTCGTCTCTGCGGGCTCGGCGGCCCCTTGAAGCGGTTGCCAGCCGCAGCCGGGCTGGCTAATCAGGAGCCGCCTTCAAATTCTTTCGCATTTCGCAAGGACAAATCATGGAAAAGCCGCCCGCGCAAATGACCGTCATCGGCATCAGCAAGCCCGGCGGCCCCGAGGTGCTGTTGCCGGAAACCCGCCCCGTGCCGGTGCCCGGTCCGGGCGAAATCCTGGTCAAGGTGATGGCCGCCGGCGTCAACCGTCCCGACGTTGCGCAGCGCTCCGGCGCCTACCCGCCGCCGCCTGGCGCCAGCGACCTGCCCGGCCTTGAAATCGCGGGCGAAGTGGTCGCGCTCGGTGCAGGCGCCACCAGGCACAAGCTCGGTGACAAGGTGATGTCGCTGGTGGCAGGCGGCGGCTACGCCCAATATTGCATTGCGCAAGATGCGCAGGCGATGGCGGTGCCGCCGTCGCTATCGATCCAGGAAGCCGGCGCGATCCCGGAAACGCTGATGACGGTCTGGCACAATGTGTTCGAGCGCGGCGCGCTGAAGCCGGGCGAAACCCTGCTGATCCACGGCGGCTCGTCCGGCATCGGCACCATGGCGATCCAACTCGCCAAGGCGTTCGGCTCGAAAGTGATCGTGACCGTCGGCTCCCAGGACAAGATCGACGCCTGCCTGAAACTCGGCGCCGACCGCGCCATCAACTACAAGACCGAAGACTTCGTTGCCGTGGTGAAGGCGGAGACCAATAATGCGGGCGCCAACCTGATCCTCGACATGGTCGCCGGCGACTATGTCGATCGCAACTACGACGCCGCCGCCGTCGACGGCCGAATTGTGCAGATCGCAACCCTCAACGGACCCAAGATCACCGTCAACATTGCCAAGGTGATGGTGAAGCGGCTCACCCATACCGGCTCCACGCTGCGCCCCCGTACTAATGCGGATAAGGCGGCGATGGTGGCTGCCATTGAGGCCAAGGTGATGCCGCTCTTGCGTGAAGGACGCGTAAAACCGCTGATGGACAGCTCATTCCCGCTGGAAAAAGCCGCCGACGCCCACCGGCGGATGGAGACCAGCGCACATATTGGCAAAATTGTGTTGGCGGTGTAACGATCACCAGCGAAGCACAGGGTGGAAACCCTTTGATTTACTTCGCTTTCATGTCATTTATCGCGGCAACGCCGACCCGTTCGCTGGGCCGGGATGGTCGTTGTTCGCGGAGTACTGACATTGCGTCTGATCAGGTGCCTCGCGCTGTTTGCGCTGGGCCTCATGATTGTTGCGGCCGCGCCTGCGGCGCACGCCATTGACGCTGTCAGCGTCCGCAGTGACGCGCCTGCCATCGATCTGACCGCAGTCCTCGATCACCAGCGCAGCGAGACCGACCGTATCCAGGTTTCGACGGCGCCGGGAACCGATGGCATCGTTCGCCGCATCGAGGTCCGCGCCCGCGAGGGTGGGCAGAACTGGGTGGTGTTCGCGCTGGCCAACAACACCGACGACCAGCTCGACCGCCTGATCGTCGCCCCGCATTATCGCATCGTGTCGTCCGGCCTGCTGTGGCCCGATCTCGGCCTGTCGCGCATCGCGACCATCACGCCGTCGGTCGGCGACCGCCCCGAGCGTCAGGAAAGCGCGACCGCCGACATCTTCCGCATCACGCTCGACCCCGGCGCCGTCGTCACCTTCGTGGCGGAACTGCGCACCGACAAGCTGCCGCAGCTCTATCTGTGGGAGCCCGACGCCTACAAGGACAAGGTCAACTCGTTCACGCTCTACCAGGGCATCGTGATTGGCATCTCCGGCCTGCTGGCGCTGGTGCTGACGATCCTGTTCGTGGTCAAGGGCAGCATCATGTTCCCCGCCGCCGCGGCGCTCGCCTGGGCGGTGCTGGTCTATATCGGCGTCGATTTCGGCTTCTGGGGCAAGGTGCTCGACATGTCGAACAACGCCGAGCGCGTCTGGCGCGCGGCGGGCGAAGCGATCCTGGCGGCGACGCTGCTCGTGTTCCTGTTCGCCTATCTCAATCTCAGCCGCTGGCATGTGCGCTACTCCCACATCACCGTGGGCTGGCTGGCGTTCCTCGGCTCGCTGGTGGCGCTGGCGCTGTTCGATCCTGCGGTAGCTTCCGGCATTGCACGCATCTCGCTGGTGCTGATCGCCTTCGCCGGCTTTACGCTGATCGTCTATCTCTCGACGCATGGCTTCGACCGCGCCGTGCTGTTGATCCCGACCTGGTTCCTGCTGGTGGTCTGGGTGATCGCAGCCGGGATGACGGTGGGGGGCTCCGTCACCAACGACATCGTCGGCCCCGCGTTGCTCGGCGGCCTCGTGCTGATCGTGATGCTGATCGGATTTACGGTCATGCAGCACGCGTTCGCCGGCGGCGGCGCGACCACCGGCATCGTGTCCGACGTCGAGCGCCGCGCGCTGGCGCTGACGGGCTCCGGCGACCTGATCTGGGACTGGGACGTCTCCGCCGACAAGGTGTTCACCAGCCCGGAGACCGAAAGCCTGCTCGGGCTGAAACGCGGCACGCTGGAAGGCCCCGCCGCGAAATGGCTCGAGGTGCTGCATCCGCTCGACCAGGACCGTTTCCGCGCTGCGCTGGACAGCGTGCTCGACCAGCGCCGCGGCCGGCTGGTGCAGGATTTCCGCCTGCGTACGCCGGACGGCCATTTCATGTGGTTCGCGCTCAAGGCGCGCCCGGTGGTCGGCTCCGATGGCGAGGTCTCGCGCGTGGTCGGAACGCTCACCGACGTCACCGAGATCAAGAACGCCGAAGAGCGCATGCTCCATGACTCCGTGCATGACAACCTCACGGGTCTTCCGAACCGCAAATTGTTCATCGACCGGCTCGGCGCGGTGGCCAATTTCGCCAAGAGCATGCCGAACCTGCGGCCGACACTGATGGTGATCGACCTCGACCGCTTCAAGCAGGTCAATGATTCCGTCGGCATCGCGGTCGGCGATTCCATTCTGCTGACGCTGGCGCGGCGGCTGACGCGCATCCTGAAGCCGCAGGACACGCTGGCGCGGCTGGCCGGCGACCAGTTCGGCCTGATCCTGATGTCGGAACAGGACCCGGCGCGCATCACCGCGTTCGCCGAAACCATCCGCAAGACCATCCGCGCGCCGATCGCCTTCAACGACCGCGAGATCTTCCTGACCGCCTCCATCGGGCTCGCGCTGTCGGATCCGCAGACGCAATTGACCGACGAGATCATCAAGGACGCCGAGCTTGCGATGTATCATTCCAAGCGCATCGGCGGCGACCGCATCGACGTCTACAAGCCCGCAATGCGCGCGCGAAAGACCGACCGCCTGACGCTGGAAAGCGAACTGCGCCGCGCCATCGAGCGGCAGGAAATCACCATTCTGTACCAGCCGATCGTGCGGCTGGAAGACCGCTCGATCGCCGGCTTTGAGGCGCTGGCGCGCTGGGACCATCCCAAGCTCGGCCGGATGTCGCCGGCGGAATTCATCTCGATTGCCGAGGAAATCGGCCTGATCGTCGATCTCGGCATGTTCGTGCTCGACCAGACCGCACGGCAGCTCTCGATATGGCAGCGCGCGATGCGCTCGCGCGAGCCGATCTTTGCCTCCGTCAACGTCTCCTCGCGGCAATTGCTGCGCCACGATTTGATCCACGACATCCGTACCGTGCTGTCACGCTCGTCGGTGGCGCGCGGCACGCTGAAACTGGAGCTCACAGAATCGCTCGTGATGGAGAATCCGGAGCACGCCGCACAGATGCTGACCCGCATCCGCGAACTCGGCACCGGGCTGTCGCTGGACGATTTCGGCACCGGCCATTCCTCGCTGGCCTATCTGCAGCGTTTTCCGTTCGACACCATCAAGATCGACCAGTCGTTCGTGCGCACCACCAGCCGCGGCACGCGCCCGGTGATCCTGAAATCGATCATCGCGCTGGCGCACGACCTCGGCATGGACGTGGTCGCGGAAGGCGCCGAGACGGATTCGGATGCGGTCGAGCTGTATCAGTTGGGCTGCGAATACGCGCAGGGCTTTGCGTTCGGCGAGCCGATGGATGCGGATGCCGCGATGCGGCTGCTTACGGAAGAGCGACTGGAAGCGGCGAGCTGAGCGAGAGCGGCGAGCCTGCGCGCGGCGCGCTACGTCCTATTGCCACCAGCTCGGTTGCGTCGGCTGCATCGGTTGCATCGGACGATAGTACTGGCCGCCGCGGCGGCGCGTATTGCCGGGTTGGGTTTGGTAGGCCGGATCGCGCTGGAAATTGAAGAAGCCGAAGCCGTCGTCGCCCTGGACGTCGTCGCCCGCAACGAGGACGTCGGTCGTTGGCCGCCGCGTTATAAAGCCGCCCTGGGGCTGATTACTCAGCACCGCGACGAACTCGGTGCGATAGTTGGTCTCGCTGCTCAGCGGCTCATCCGAGACGACGATCGAGGATCGCGGCGATGCGGTTGGCGCGATGCGATCGAGCACCTCCTGCGGGATAGTGATGCGGTCGAGCGCGTCCCTGGCGTCGTCGGCGTTGTCGATCGTGACCGCGGTCCAGCGCAGGCCCGCCTCGTTGCGCGCCACCGCCGTGAACACATGCGTACCGATCCGCTTGTCGGGATTGCGGATCGTGACCGGAACCTCAATCGTCGCATCGAACACGATCCCGCCGCCGTCAGGTGCCGGCTTGTGCGTGGGGCGGCGCACGTAAAGCTTCTGCGTCGCGCGGCTGATGTAGATCGATACCGGCTCGAGCGCGAGCTTCGCTTCGTTCGCCGCTTTGGCGGTGTCGGTCTTCCGCGTCTGCGCCGTCTTGGTGGCTTCCTTTGCGGCGGCGGCGGCGTCGAGCTTCGATTTCGCGTCGGCCTTCGCGGTATCGAACTGGGTCCCCAGTTCCGCAGCCTTGGCGGCGGCCTTTTGTTTGAGGTCCTCGGCGCGCGCCCTGGCCTCGTCCGTCTTGGCCGCGGCGAGCGCCTTGTCGGCGTAGGCGAGTTCTGCGTCGGCGCGGGCTTTAAGTCCCTGCAGCTTGCGCAGCGACGCCGACTGCGACGCCGTCTCGCGCGCGGCTGTCGCAGCCGCTTTCTTCGCCTCGTCGGCCGCCTTGGCTGCCTCGGCCGCCTCGCGGGGGAGCGCCTCGGCCCTGGCCGGCGCGGCCGCGATGGCTTCCGCCTTCGGAACCAACAACGCCGGATGAGAGAACTCGACCGGCTCGGCATTATCAGGCGAGATGATTATCCGCATCCCGATCCGCGTCCTGTCGAACAGCTTCTCAGCAAAGCCAAAGGGCATCCGTATGCAGCCGTGCGAGGCCGCGTACCCGGGCAGCGGCCCGCCGTGCAACGCGATGCCGTTCCAGGTGATGCGCTGCATGTTCGGCATCTCGGCATCGTCATAGAGGGTCGAGCGGTGTTCCTTCTCCTTTTCGAGGACGGCGAAGATTCCGGCCGGCGTCTCGCGTCCGGTGGTTCCGGTCGATACCGGCGCGCGCAGAATCCAGCCATCGGCGTCGTAGAAAGTGACCTGCTGGGACTTGATCGACACGATCGCCATGATCGGCTCGCCTGCATCGCGCGGCGCTGTCGCTTCGGTGGCCTGCTTGGGGCGCGTCTGTTTCGTCGCGGCGTCGGCGGTCAATGGCATCAGTGCCGCCATCACCGCGAACGTGAGAATGGCAGGGGAACCGCAACGCCGCATCGCCACGCTGGATCGCGCCGTCGTAAATCGATTAGTCATGCCATTCCCCGGTTGAAATGCCCGTCCGCGCCCGCATCGATCAAGTATCAGATCGCGATTTTAAATTAACTAACCGCCGCCATCATCCGCGCCGCCAATTCGTTCCCTACGAATAATCGCCATGTTCCGTCGGCAATTCCTCATATACGACGCCCGGCGCAGCCGAAAGGGTAGCTCGCGGTCGAAATTTGGCGCTTTTGGGACGTTCAGCACGCAGCGAGACGACGTGTACTGAGGCAGATCAACTCAGGCAGCCAGCGCCATCGGCAATGCTCTAATCCTTGGCTCGCAGTATGCGGATCCGCGTTTCATCGACGAAGCTCTTGATGTCCTGATCGGGCCGGCGGAACAGATTACGTTCGACAATGAGCGAACGGCCGCTGACCGTCTTGGTGCAGCGTTCCCTGAGATAGACGCCTCCCACCGGCTGGTCTCCCGCACCCGGCTGGCCCTCCGTACATGCCCAGTTGTCCGAGCCGTAGCGCGATTTGGCCTGTAGCCCGAGGAGAAACGCCTTCTTTCGGATATAGAGACGCGCCTTCGGATCGGTCTCGATCTGCAAACCGGCAACGTGCCCGGAATCGTCCATCAACGCGGTCAGGATCGCGGGATGGCCTGCCACCATCGTGCCGTCGCGGCTGGTCGCCGGGTCGTAACCAAATCGGATCGCCCGTATTCCGCCCGTGCCGGCAGGACAGTCGCGCCAATCCTTCCAGCCGGCCAGTGCCCGCTTCGGATCCGCCGCGCAATAGAAGTCGACGTAGCCTTGTTCCGCCAGTTCGGTCGCGGCCATTCCGAGGCGAATGTCGCGCAGATCGTTACCGCCGAACTCTTCCGCCCGTGCCGGAGAGTGGCGCAAGTGCGACCGCCTGCCAGACAAGCAGGCCCGCAGTGAGAACTCCCGCTAGCGTCAGTCTGTTCATCACTGGCCCTTCCCCGCGCTGGCGGTCGCATCGTCAGGCTTTTGCGCCTGCGTCTTGTAGACGTCGCATACCCGCGACGTGCTTGAGAAGAAGGCGACGCATTCCGAGTAAGTGGGCTCGCCGGCTCCCTTGATGTGGGCGATCACGTAATCGGCGACGGCTTCGATATCTTTCGGCCGCAGAAACGTTCCGCCCTCCGGCGGCATCTGTGCCCCCGCATCCTGCCGGTTCATGTCGTGGCATTTCACCTCATCGTAGGCGCCGCGCATGAAGAACGGCATCCCCGTGCCCGGCCGTCCGCAGCCGACGGTTTCAATGAGCTGATCTCGCGTCAGTTCGGTCTTGCGCAGCGACAGCGCATCACCGCCATAGCCGCCGCCGCCATTGCCGTGCCATTTGTGGCAGCCCATGCAGTTTGCGCGGCTGAACACCGCCTTGCCGGCATTGGTCGGGTCCGAAGCCGGCCCCTGCGCCGACTGACCGTAGGCAACGGCCAGTATCGAAAAATTCAGGGCGACGACGCTCGCGAGCAGCATGCCGGCCGCCACCGACTGTCTGTTGAAGATCATCATTGCATCTCATGCCGAGGAAGCGGGAGGGCCCGCGGTTGGCGGACCCTCCGATTTTTGGGATGTCAGAGTGCGAACACGTAGAGCATCGATCCCGGCTGTATCTTCTTCAGTTCGGGCGTCGAATCGATGAACCACTTGTCCCAGGCGCCGCCCAGGCCGACCAGAATGGCGAGGTACTGTTTGCCGTCGACCGTGAAGGTCATTGGCGGTGCGTTGACGCCGCCACCCGTGTTGAACTCCCAGAGCTTCTGCAACGACTTGGCATCAAGCGCCATCACTTCGCCGGATGGCTGGCCGGTGAAGACGAGATCGGGAGTCGCAAGCATCCCTCCCAGATTCGGGAACGGGGTTTCCAGTTTGCCGGCGATCTTGCCGGTGGTGACGTCTATCGCAGTGACGCTGCCGGTAATCTTGAATGGCTGGCTCGGGCCACCGCCGGTCCAGAACTCGCGAGGTTTCAGCTTGTCCGGCGTAGCGACCTCGACCTTGATGCGATTGCAGCTCTCGATCACCGGGATGTACCAGAGCTTCAGATCCGGGTTGTAGGCCGTCGGCGGCCAGTTCTTGCCGCCCATGTTGCCGGGGCAGATGTCGGTTTCCATGTTGTCGCGGCCTGGCGTTACCGACGCGACATAGTTCTGCACGGGCTTGTTCGGGTCATACTCGATCGGCTTGCCGGTCTCCGCGTCGAGCCCCTTGGTCCATGTGACTTTCTTGACGAACGGAAGCCCCCAGACGAACTTGCCGGTGTTGCGATCGATCGCATAGGCGAAGCCGTTGCGGTCCGCTTCGAGCGCGAGCTTCCGCGGACCATTGGGCCCGGGGATATCGACCAGCACGTTTTCCGCCACGCTGTCATAGTCGAAGGGGTCGTTTGGCGTGTGCTGATAGTGCCACTTGATCTTGCCGGTCGTGGCGTCGAGACCGAGCGAGCTGTCGGTGTAAAGGTTGTCGCCCGGCCGATACGCGTTATCCCAATCCGGCCCGGGATTGCCGACGCCCCAGATGATGGTATCGGTCGCGGGATCGTAGGTGCCGGTCACCCAGGTCGAGCCGCCGCCGGCGGCGGCCGCGCTGTTGCTGTCTTTCCAGGTATCGCTGCCCGGCTCGCCCTTGCCGGGGATCGTATGGGTGCGCCAGACTTCCTTCTGGGTCGCGAGATCGGTGGCGGCGATCCAGCCACGGATGCCGTATTCCGCGCCGGCAACGCCTGTGATCGCCATGTTCTTGACGATCAGCGGCGCGCCGGTGATGACCTCACCCTTGTCCGGATCGGCCACCGTACGCTGCCACGCGACCTGGCCGGTTTCCTTGTTGGTCGCGATCAGCCGGCCATCGAGCGTGTGGGAAATGACGAGATCACCCCACAGTGCGACGCCGCGATTATCGACGCCGCAACACGCAACCGCACCAGCCCAGTCACGGTCCGTCTTGGGATCCATCTTCCAGACCATCACGCCGCGGCCGCCATGCGCGTCGATCTTGTAGACCGAGCCCCATCCATCGGTGACGTAGAGAAAGCCGTTCTCTGCGATGGGCGTGCCTTCCAGTCCGCCATGGCTCCAGATGCCGCCGCCTTCGATGCCGCCGAGGTGCATGGTCCAGGCGACCTTCAGGTTCTTCACGTTATCGCGGTTGAGTTCCTTCAGACTGGAAAACCGGTGAGCCGCGTAATTCTGATGATGATGAAGCCAGTTGCCTGGCTCCTTGTCGACGTTGAGCAGCCGTTCCTGATTGACCTCGTCCGCGGCGGAGACTGGCAGTGTGCCCGTCACGCTTGTGGCAGCACCTGCCAAGGCAAGCAGACAGGCGCGCGACAACATTCTTGAGTGACCTGAAAATCGATCCATGAGTAGTGCCTTCCTTGTTGGGATGTTTTTGCGGCAGTTCATGTTGGATTGAACGTCCGGCATATCCGGGCGTTTCGCTGACGGGCCCCATTCAGCGGCTTGAGAAGGCCGCTGTCGCGGTCAAGGCATTCGTGAAACCTGCACCTCCGTTTCTTTGGTTCCGGCTTTCTGGAAAACGATGGCGCACGTGAACTTCTCGCCATCCGCGAGCTTCTGCCGCGTCTGCAGCAGCATCACGTGATATCCGTCCCGCTTGAGTTCAGTCGTCTTGTTCTCCGGAACCGGAATGGACTTGACCTCCCGCATGGCAGGCGCCCCTTCGCCGCGGTCGACGGTGTGTTTTTCGGAGAAATTCGCAAACGGACAGCGGACGCGCAGTAACGCGTCGGCCTCGGCCGTATCGTTTCTGATCGTCATCAGCAGTGGGAGATCGATACCCATCTGGTCGGACGCCGGCACCCGGGCGCTCGTCACCTGCAGTGCGTCGTCCGCAGCTGCGAAGTCGGGCGTCAGACCAAGTCCAGCAACAAGTCCGAGCGCCAGGAACCGGGATCTGCCTGTTAGCGCAGCCCACCCGGTCCGATCAAGGGCACCATCAAGACTCGATGTCGCTATTACGATCATCGGCTATCGCCGCGACCATCAGAGATTTTCAGGCGTGGGACGCCCAAACGGCCATGTCGTCCAACTCATCGCCGCCATCCTCCCACACTTTTTCTTGTTGTCCTCAAGTTGCTTCCCAAATTGAGGCGGCGGTAGGGCCGGTGAAAAATGATTCCACCGGAGACTCGCTGGCGTATTCAATGCCAATCGAAATCCTTCACGCGAGCGCGGCGTTGCATGCACAGATGATGACGGGTGAACGGCGCGTGCTCACCGCCGCGCCGGCATCTTCTTGAACTTCACGCTCGTCCCATCCGCCTGCCGCGTTGCGATGAAGCCTGCCTCGAGACAGGCTTCGCGCTGCGGCATCTTCTCTTGCGGGCTGCGCAACGTCTCCCACCAGGATGCGCGCTGCGCGGCGCGCGGCAGGGCTGCATCGATGATCTCCTCGATCTGCTCGAAGCTCAGCACGAATTCGGCGCGCTTCTGCGCCCTCAGATAGTCCCGCAGCGGGTCGTAAACGTTCACGCGTATTCCTCAATGCTGGTTTGCATAAAACCGTCGACGCCGGCAACCATGCGTTAACTCTTTATCATATCGCCGTTGCCGCTTAAGGCCGCAACAATTTATCAAGCGTATACCGTAAGGCCTGGAGCAGATGATGCTATTCAGGCGGCAAAGCGACGTGGCCGGAAATGGTTGGTTCGGGAAAGCCTCCGGCCGCCGGCCCTGGCGATTGTCCGCGAAGCTGTTGATTGTATCGTCGATCGCGACCGTGATCGGCTTCTCCGCAATTTGCATCAGCGTCATGCTCGACATGCGCCGCGGCGAGGAAGAGCTGGCACGCCAGACTCTCGAAAATCTCGCTGCAGGCATCGATGCCGACATCAGCCGCAATATCGAACTCTATGACCTCTCGCTGCGCAACGTCGCCAGCAACCTGGTGACGCCGGCGATCAAAGGCGTCAGCAAGGAGATCCAGCACCTGATCCTGTTCGATCATGCCGCCACCGCCAGGCATTTCGGCGCAATCCAGGTGTTCGACGCGCAGGGAAAGCTGACGCACGATGCGGCAAGCCTCGATCCGGCGTCGGAGAATCGCGGCGAGGAGGAGTATTTCCAGGTCCATCGCGCCAATCCCGACATAGGCCTCTACATCAGCCGCCCGATGCTGCGCCGCGGCGCCTATTCGATCGTGCTCAGCCGGCGCATCAGCGATAGCGACGGTGGTTTTCTCGGCGTCGTGGTGGGCTCGATCCGTTTCACCTATTTCCATGACCTGTTCGGCCGGCTGACCCTCAATCCCGGCGATACGATCACGGTGCTGCGCCGCGACCGAATGATCATCATGCGGACGCCGTTCGACCTGGATGTCATCGGGAAGAACCTGGCGGAGCAGCCGAGCTGGCGCGCGGACAATCTGAAGGAAGGCGCGGCCTATGCCGGCGTCGGGCCGGTCGACCCGACGCCGCGGCTTTACGTTCGAAGCGGCAGCACGAACTTGTTCTTTGTCGTGGTCGGAAAGCCGCTGGCCAGCATCCTGAACCTCTGGCACCGGGAAGTGATGCGGATCGGGGCGGTGATGATGGTGCTGATCCTGTTCGTGGTCGGCACCACGCTGTTCCTCGCGCGCGAGATCGGGCGCCGCGCGGTGGCGGAAGAAAAGCTCGAAGAGCTTGCGACGACGGATGCGCTGACAGGGCTGAAGAACCGGCGCAAATTCGATATCGAGATCGATCTGGAGTGGCGGCGGGCAGCGCGCAACAAGACCCCCGTCGCGGTGCTGATGATCGATGCCGACCATTTCAAGGCCTACAACGACACCTACGGGCATCAAGCCGGCGACCAGGTGCTGGTCGGCATTGCGATCTGCATTTCGGACGCGGTGCGGCGGGCCGGCGACTGTCCGACGCGCTACGGCGGCGAGGAATTCGCGGTGCTGCTGCCGGGCCTGTCGGCGGTCGAAGCGTTCACGGTCGCCGAAACCATCCGCCTGAAGGTCGAACAGTGGTCGGAAGATCCCAACGTCACGACGGTCAGCGTCGGCGTGGCGAGCATGACGCCCACGGCAGCAGCCGACTGGTCCTATCTCATCGAAGCGGCCGACAAGGCGCTCTACGCAGCCAAGGCCAGCGGCCGTAACCGGTCCGTGCTCGCCGCGATCCCGCAGCTCGCGCTGGTGGCCTAGGCGCTCTTCGCCAGGGCTCGCGTCACAGCGTCGGGCTCTTTCTCCACAACCTTGAGCAAGATGCGGGCGCTGCGTTCAGGCTGACGGCGGCCCTGCTCCCAATCACGCACGGCCGACAATGCAAATCCATAAGTTTGGGCAAAGCTCTCTTGCGACATACCCAGCTGAGTACGTATCTTCTTCACATTCACCCGCGCAGGAACATGAATCCCGAATGCCCTTTTGTTCGTGGATCCGTCGAGATAAGCCTTTGCATCGCCGAGGCCTGCCTTGATCTTGTCGAATGCGGCTTTTGTCACCTTCGCCTCCGATAGTCTTCGATCATGGCGGCAACCATCCCGCCTAGCGCATTACGTTCAGCAGTCGAGAGATTGGCCTTCTCGTTCTTGGAAAAGACCGCCAGAACAAATACGGGCAGGTTTGCTCCAGAGAACAAATAAACAATTCGCGCGCCGCCGCTCTTGCCGCGTGCCCCGAAGCCGAACCGGACCTTACGAATACCACCGCCACCGGGAATGACGACTCCGCTGGTAGGATCTGAAGCCAGCCGATCCACGATGGCCTTTCGTTCGTCCAACGAAAACAGACGTTCCGCATCGGCCAAGTATGACGGCGTCTCGACAACGGTTTGCATCGAGAATTCATACTACGGCATTGCCGTAGTATGGTCAAGTTTGCTCACTTCTCCAGATATCTCTTCATCTCCGCGCGCAGGCCGTCGCGCAGATCGTCGCGCGCCATGCCGTAGGCGATGTTGGCGCGCAGGAAGCCGGATTTCGAGCCGCAATCGTGCCGCTCGCCCTCGAACTCCACGCCATAGAAGCTTTGCGTCCTGGCGAGAGTCTTCATCGCATCGGTGAGCTGGATCTCGTTGCCCGCGCCGCGCTCCTGGGTCTCCAGGATCTTGAAGATTTCCGGCTGCAGGATGTAGCGCCCGGTGATCGAAAGGTTTGACGGCGCCGTGCCTTTTGGCGGCTTCTCCACCATGCCGTCGACCTCGAACATGTTGCTGGCGTGGCGCTTGCCGACGCCGCAGATGCCGTATTGATGGGTGAGATCGTCGGGCACCGCTTCCACCGCGAGCAGATTGGACTTGGCCCCGAGCTTGCCGGCAGCCTCGATCATCTGCTTCAGGCAACCGGGACTGTTCAGCACCAGTTCGTCCGGCAGCACCACCGCGAAAGGCTCATCACCAATGATGTCGCGCGCGCACCAGACCGCATGCCCGAGGCCGAGCGGCGCCTGCTGTCGGGTGAAACTCATGGCGCCGGCCTCGGGCTGGTCGCGCGCCAGGATGTCCTGTTCGGCCTTCTTGCCGCGGGCGGCGAGCGTCGTGTCGAGCTCGAACATCCGGTCGAAATGATCCTCGATCACGCCCTTGTTGCGCCCGGTCACGAAGACGAAATGTTCGATCCCCGCTTCCTTGGCCTCGTCCACCACATATTGAATCAGCGGCTTGTCGACGATGGTCAGCATTTCCTTCGGCATCGCCTTGGTGGCAGGCAGGACGCGGGTGCCGAGACCGGCGACCGGGAAGACGGCTTTACGGATTTTCATGGGATATCGCGGGCCTTGGAAATGAGGAATTTAGGGAACGGGGAAAGTGCTTTGATTGCACGTTGGTAGCCGGTTTGCATCCCCCAACAAAGGCGGATGTATGGTGCCAATTGTTTCGCCTCCCCTTGCGCTGGCCGGGTGCGACACCGAAATTCCGCCTCTGTTAAGTTGTTGGAAACCGTGGCAGGGCCTTCTGAACCGGGGTGATAGCAACGGACGGACACTGAATGGGTTTGCCTGAACGAGCGATGACCAATCGGGCCGCCGCGATCATAATCGCGGCCGCGCTGGTGTGTTCCAGCCAGGCCGTTTTTGTCAGCCCTTCGCACGCTCAATCTTCCGGCAACGGGATTACGAACTTTCTGGACAACATCTTCCAGGCTCCAAAGTCCGGCCCGGCGCCGCAGGGTGCGCCCGGCCCGGCCGGCAGCCCGCCGCCCTGGACCGGCGAGGACGGCGCTTCAGGCCATCCGCTGATGACGGCTTCCGCGATCCGGGAGGCCGCGGCGAACTTTCAAAACTGCGTCGCCTCGATGTGGCCTGATGCCGCACGGCGCCACATCACGCAGGCGAATTTCGAACGCTTCACCGCAGGTCTCGAGCCTGATCTGCGCATCATGGACCTGATGGATTCGCAGCCAGAATTCACCAAGGCGATCTGGGACTATCTCGACATCCTCGTGAACGACAACCGCCTCGCCAAGGGGCGCGAGATCCTCGCCAAATACAAGCCGCAGTTCGATGCGGCGGAGAAAGCCTACGGCGTCGACCGCTACATCGTCGCATCGATCTGGGGCATCGAGTCGAACTACTCGACGCAGATGGGCGACCGCAACGTGGTGCAGTCGACCGCGACGCTGGCCTGCGTCGGCCGCCGGCAGGCCTATTTCAAGGACGAATTCCTCACCGCGCTGGAAATCCTCAACCGCGGCGATCTGCGGCCCGAGCAGATGCGCGGCTCCTGGGCCGGCGCGTTCGGGCCGACGCAGTTCATGCCGACCGCCTTCAAGCGCTACGCCGTCGATGGCGACGGCGACGGTCGCCGCGACGTCGTCGACAACGCCGCCGACCTGATCGCCTCCACCGCCAACAACCTCAAGAAGGACGGCTGGCAGGCCGGGCGGAGCTGGGGCTACGAGGTGGTGCTGCCGGAGGGCTTTAATTTCATGCTGGCGGACAAGTCCAAGGCGATGACGATCGCGCAGTGGCAGAGCCAGGGATTGAAGCGGGCCGATGGCAAGCCGTTCCCCGACACGACCGAGAAGGCCTACCTGCTGGCGCCGGCCGGCATGCAGGGACCAGGCTTCCTGATGCTGCAGAATTTCCGGGTGATCATGAAATACAACCCGGCGGAGGCCTATGCGCTGGCGATCGGCCATTTTGCCGACCGTCTGCGCGGCGGGGCGCCGTTCGTGCAGCCCTGGCCGCGGCAGGAACGGGTGCTGTCGCGGGCCGAACGGCTGGAACTGCAGCAGCTCCTGGCCCAGCGCGGCTTCTACCGCGGCACGCCGGACGGCCAGTTCGGCGGCCAGACCCGGGAGGCGCTCCGCAGCTTCCAGGCCTCAATCGGGGCGCCGGCGGACGGATTTGCCTCCTCCGACGTGCTGGAGCGGCTGCGGGGGCGTTAAATCCCTTGGGTTGGCCGCGTTTTCTTCACGCGAACCGGTCGCCATTTCGCTCGAAAACGCTATCAAAGTACCCTTGAAAACCACGATTCGGCAGAAGCCTTGACGGTCAGGCCGGAACCCCGGTTTATGGGGAAGATCTGCCCGCTTGCGGCCCGATTCCGCTACTATATTTGACACCTTGTGATCCATTGCGACCGAGCCGGATGCGAAAGCCAAAATCCTTCTTGCGCGTATTCACCGATACCGGCCCGCTGGCCGTGCTGGCGGTTGTGATCGCGCTTCTGGTCGGGATCATGGGCCCGGCGTCGGCGCAGTTTTTCAATTTCGGCGGTTTCGGCGGTCCACCGCAGCGCCACGCGCCACAGCGTGGCGGCGGCTGGTTTGGCGGCGATTTCTTTCAGCCGTTCCAGCAGCAGGCCCCGCAACAAGCGCCGCGCCAGGATTTCTCCCGCGCGCCCGGGCCTGCCAAGCGCGACACGGTGCCGGAACGTAATGTGCTGGTGCTGGGCGACGCCACGGCCGACTGGCTCGGCTATGGCCTCGAAGACGCCTATTCCGAGCAGCCCGACATGGGCGTGATCCGCAAGCACAAGACCGTCTCCGGCCTGATCAAGTATCAGCCGCGCGGCGAGCCCGCCGATTGGGCCGCGGCCGCCAAGGGCATCCTCGCCAACGAAAAGCCGGACGCCATCGTCGTCATGCTCGGCCTCCACGACCGCGTGGCCATCCGCGAGGCCGCCACCGAGAAGAAGACCGACAAGAAGGAAGATAAGAAAGACGCGCGCGGCAAGACGGACGCCAAGCCTTCGGATGCAAAGTCTGCGGATACAAAGCCGGCGGACGCAAAGCCGAAGCCCGAAGGCTCGACTGACACCGCAAAGCGCGACGAAAAGCCGGTCGATGCCGAATTGTCGCCTGATGACGCGGCTGAAAACGACACGCCGCAAAGCACCGCTCCCGAAAAGAGCGCACGCTCGGGCGGCGGGCTCTACGAATTCCGCGACGAGCGCTGGGTCGAACTCTACGCCAAGAAGATCGAAGAGCTGATCGGCGTGCTGAAATCCAAGGGCGTGCCGGTGTTGTGGGTCGGCCTGCCTGCGATCCGCGGGCAACGCGGAACGTCCGACATGCTGTTCCTGGATGCGCTGTATCGCGACGGCGCCGGCAAGGCCGGCATCACCTATGTCGATGTCTGGGATGGCTTCGTCGATGAAGCCGGCCGCTTCCTGCAAAAAGGCCCCGACTTCGAAGGTCAGATCCGCCAGTTGCGCACGGCCGACGGCGTCTTCTTCACCAAGGCCGGCGCGCGCAAGCTCGCGCATTATGTCGAGCGCGAGGTGACGCGCCTGCTCGCTTCCCGTTCCGGGCCGATCGCGGTGCCGATCGAACCGGCAACGCCCGACGCCAATGTCGTGCCCGGCCAGCCGGCGCCGCGTCCGCTGGCCGGACCGGTCATGCCGCTGGTCGCCTCTTCCGTCGGCACCGATCAGTTGCTCGGCGGTCCCGGCTCGCGCCCGGCAGGCGTCGATGCGCTCGCGGCGCGCACACTGGTGAAGGGTGAAGCGCTGGCGCCGCCAGCCGGCCGCGCCGACGACTACGCTTGGCCTCGCCGGGAAATCGGCCGTGAGCAGGCCAAGGGCGATACGCCGGTTGCCGCCGCCTCGCCGGGCGGAACAGTAGCGGCAGTCCCCGGACAGAAGCAGCTTTTGCTACCGCCGCCTCAGCAGCAGCAGCGCCGTTGCAGCAGAAAAAGCAGATCCAGATCCGGCCGGCGCAAAACAACGGGCCGTCGTTGCGCGATTTCTTCGGCGGCTTCGGTGCGGCGCCGCGCCAGCCCGGACCGCCACCGGCGGCCGGACCGCGTGCACCGGCAACCCCGGGCGTGCCGCGCCCGCCGGGTAGCGTCGGACGATCGGCCGAGGTCCCGCCGGGCAATCTCACGCGCTTCTGACCTCTCCTCGGCCGCAACGGCGACGCCGTTACGCCGGGATGAGGACTATCTTATCCTTAGTAACGCCAGCGCGGCGGCGGGCGGCGCGGAGGGCGTGTCATCAACAGCGCCAGCGCAAAACCAATTCCGCCTGCGACCAATAGCGCGCCGAGCGGATTATCCTGCACGGTTTTCGCTACTGCTTTCTGCCCGCTGCGAACGGTGTCGCCGCTGTTTTCATAGGCGTCCTTGGCATAATTGACGGCGGTATCCGTGGCGTCGCGTGCGGCATCCTTGGCCTGGCCGTAGAGATTTTGCACCGTGCCGGCCGCTTCGCGCGCGCGGCCCTCGGCCTGCGTCTTCGCATCGCCGGCAATGTCGCCGACAGTGCTTTCGACCTTACCCGCAAAATCCTTGGCCGAGCCGGCAATCCGATCCTTATCCATCGCGGTCTCTCCTGTTTTTCCCTGTTTTCTTGGGAGCTAACCGGTGAGAGCCGTTCGGGTTCCTGCAGCGCCTGAAATGCCAGGGTTCAGAACGCTTGGCTCAAAGTATGAGCCCGCCATCGACCACGATGGTCTGCCCGATGATGTAGGACGAAAGCGGCGAGGCCAGGAACAGCGCCGCGCCGGCCATGTCGGCGGGCGTGCCGAGCCGCTTCAACGGGATCCGCTCCAGCGCGCCCTCGAGCCGTTTCGGATTTGATGTCGTCGCCTTGGTCATCTTGGTGTCGACCAGGCCGGGTGCAATGCCGTTGACGCGGATGCCATTCTCGGCCCACGCCTCGCCGAGCGTGCGCGTCAAGCCGACCGCGCCGGTCTTCGAGGCGTTATAGGCCGGGTTGCCCATGGTGGAGTGATAGGCGGCGGTCGAACTGATGATGATCAGCGAGCCCTTGCTCGCGCTCAGCATCGCCTGGAATTTGGTTGCGCACGCCATCAGGCTCATCAGGTTGACTTCCAGCACCTTGCGAAAGCCGTCCATCTCGAATTCGCCGCGGCGGTAGATCACCGCGCCTTGCGCCAGCACCAGCACGTCAAGCTTCTCGAACGGCGGCTTGAGCGTCTCGACCGCCTGCGCATTGCTGACGTCGAGCCGGAAATAATCGAGCCCTTCGAGATGCGATCCTTCGTCGGGCGAATAGTCGGCGGCAGCAGCGCGGGTGCCGCAGACGGCGACACGCGCGCCCTTGGCGCGGAACGCCTGCGCGATGCCGTTACCGATTCCGCTGGAGCCGCCGACCACCAGCACCTGCTTGCCGCTGAAATCCAGTTCGTTCATCCCTGCGATCCTTCTTGTTGGGTCATTGCCGCACGCCTTTGTCGAGGAAGTTGACCATCATCTCGACGCGTTCGCGGGCATGGTGGTCATGCTTGCATCTTGCCCGACTTCGTTGACCTGTCTGCGGATCGGTGCCAGCCTTGTCAATCCTGCAACATGCCCAGCCTCCTCTCGGATCCCATCATGTCAGATTTCAAGCAGCTCAGCCGTTCGGTCAAAGGCCTGACCGTTCTCGTCACCGGCGCCGCCAGCGGCATGGGCCGCGCCACAGCGCTTGTATTCGCAGCCGAGGGCGCCAATGTCGCCGTCACAGATATCAATGCCGAGACGACGCAGGCTGTCGCCGGCGAGATCGCTGCCACCGGCGGTTCGGCGAAGGCATGGACACTCGACGTCGCCAAGCCTGACGACATCATCAAGGTCGTCAACGACGTCGCCACCCATTTCGGTGCCCTCGATATCGTCATCAACAATGCCGGCATCTCCGTGCGCGTCGCGATCGACGACGAGGGATACGAAGCGGCCTGGGCCAAGGGGCTGGCCGTGATGCTATCAGCGCATCCGCGCATCATCCGCGCTGCGTTGCCGCATTTGCGCCGATCGAAATGCCCGCGCATCGTCAATATCGCATCGACCGAGGCGCTCGGCGCCACCGCATTGCACAGCCCCTATTCGGCGGCGAAAGCCGGTGTCACCGGCCTGACGCGCTCGCTTGCGGTGGAGCTCGGCCGCGAGGGCATCACCGTGAACTGCATCTGCCCGGGCCCGATCCGCACCGCGATCACCGAGCGGATTTCCGAAGAGCACAAGACAATTTACGCCAAACGCCGCACTGCACTCGGCCGCTACGGCGACCCCGAGGAAGTGGCGCACATGACACTGAGCCTGTGCCTGCCGGCGGCCTCGTTCCTGACCGGCGCGGTAATTCCCGTGGACGGCGGCCTGATGGCGAGGAATGCGTAACGGGCATGCGTCCGCGGCGTTGACTTGGGCCCGTCAGGGAGTAATTTTTTTCTGCAAATGGAGCGGGACGAACCGCCCGCCGCTTTCGGGAGAAACGCCATGACGGTCACGATCCGGCAGCTTCATCCGCATTTTTTCGGCGAGGTTTCAGGCGTCGACTTGCGCAAGCCCCTGACGCCGCAGGAAGCGGACGACATCGAAGCCGGCATGGACAAATACGCCGTGCTGCTGTTCCGCAACCAGGATATCACGGACGAGCAGCAACTGGCGTTCGCGCTGAATTTCGGCGAGCGGGAGCAGGCGCGCGGCGGCACCATCGTGAAGAAGGATGAATACCGGCTCACCACCGGGCTGAACGACGTCTCCAACCTCGGCAAGGATGGCAAGCCGCTCGCCCGCGACAGCCGCGCCCATCTGTTCAATCTCGGCAACTGCCTGTGGCATTCCGACAGCTCGTTCCGGCCGATCCCGGCAAAGTTCTCGCTGCTTTCGGCGCGCGTGGTGAACCCCAAGGGCGGCAATACCGAATTCGCCGACATGCGCGCCGCTTACGATGCGCTGGACGAGGAGACCAAAGCCGAGATCGAGGACATGATCTGCGAACATTCGCTGATGTATTCGCGCGGCTCGCTCGGCTTCCTCGATTACACCGACGAGGAAAAGGCGATGTTCAAGCCGGTCCTGCAGCGGTTGGTGCGGACGCATCCGGTGCACCGCCGCAAGTCGTTGTATCTGTCATCGCATGCGGGCGCCATCAAAGGCATGAGCATGCCCGAGGCGCGGTTGTTGCTGCGCGACCTGACCGAGCACGCCACGCAGCCTGAATTCGTCTACGTCCATAAATGGACCCTGCATGACCTCGTGATGTGGGACAACCGCCAGACCATGCACCGCGTGCGGCGCTACGACCAGTCGCAGCCGCGCGACATGCGCCGCGCCACCGTTGCGGGCACCGAGCCGACGGTGCAGCAGCAGGCGGCGGAGTAGTAAGCCGAAACCGTAGGGTGGGCAAAGGCGCACCTGCGCCGTGCCCACCATCGATCCAGACAATTGTCGTGAAATGGTGGGCACACTTCGCTTTGCCCACCCTACGAACTTTCGCAGGGACGACACCGTGGTTGTGGCGACCGCCGGCGAAAACGCGCCTACGCGTGCCCGGCCTCGTTCGACAGCATGCCGACGTCGACCCCGATCTTGCTTAGCGCGCGCTTGTACTTCTCTTCGACGTCGTCGCCGAAGATCAGCTCCGCGTCGGCGTCGCAATGCAGCCAGCCATTGTGCTGGATCTCGTTCTCGAGCTGGCCCGGCGCCCAGCCGGCATAGCCCAGCGCCAGGATCGCGTGCTTCGGTCCGGTGCCCTTGGCGATCGCCTTGAGGATGTCAACCGTCGCGGTTAGGCAGATGCCATCGTCGATATTGAGCGTCGCGTCCTTGATGAAGAAATCGCTCGAATGCAGCACAAAGCCTCGGCCGGTGTCGACCGGACCGCCCTTCAGCACCTGCAATGTCTCGGCGTTTTCCGGCAGCTTGATCTGGTCGGCCTTCTCGATGATGTCGAGTTGCACCAATAGTCCGGGAAAATCGATGCTGCCGGCCGGACGGTTGACGATAATGCCCATCGCCCCTTCCGACGAATGCGCGCACATGTAGATGACGGAGCGCTCGAAGCGTGGATCGCCCATGACCGGCATGGCGATCAAGAGCCGGCCGTCCAGGTAACCGTCGCCGGACGAATTATCGCCAAAGCTGGCAGCTTTGCGGCGAACGGGCTTCGATCTCTTGCCTTCAGGGCTCATCCGCAAAGGCCTCTTTTGCTGATTCATATCCTGATATCGGGTGCGGCTTCTGTCAATCAAGCTTGCGGCATCATTCGGCGGCCGATCACACGCAATTCAATGGTTTGCGCCGAAACTTGCCTGTAAAGACGTCCAATGATCGTGATGGTTCCCCTGCGCGCCGTGCTCGGTGTCGCCGCCTTGTGTGTCGCGTGTGCGACGTCGGAGGTTCGCGCCGAGGATGCCTCGCCGTGGCAACGTGACGCGCATTCCGCAGTGCGGCTGCTGGCGGGATCGCGCAGCGGCGCGGTGCTGCTCGGCGGCGTCGCCATCCAGTTGGAGCCGGGATGGAAGACCTACTGGCGGACGCCCGGCGATTCCGGCGTTCCGCCCCGCTTCGATTTCTCAAAATCGGACAATGTCGAAGCCGTGACCGTGCTGTGGCCGGCGCCGTCGAAATTTGACGACGGCGCGGGCGGTATCGCGCTGGGATACAAGCAGCAGGTCGTGCTGCCGTTACGGATCGTCGCCAAGAATGCCGACAAGCCGGTCACGCTGCGCGCCGACATCAGCTACGCGGTTTGCGACAAGATCTGCATTCCCGTCGAAGGCCATGCCGAACTCGCTTTTGCGAGCGTGGCAAGCACCGAGGACGGCAACCTGTCCGATGCGCTCAATACGGTGCCGAAGCCCGCCAATGTCGGCGACCCCAATCCGCTGACCATCCGCGACATCAAGCGCGAGGGAAAGAACGTGCTGGTCGACGTGACGGCACCCGACGCCAGGGAGGTCAGCCTTCTTGTGGAGGGGCCTACGCCCGACTGGGCGCTGCCGGTTCCGAAGCTCGTCGAGAAAAGCCCGCCCGGCGTCAAACGCTTTGCCTTCGAGCTCGATGGCCTGCCGCCCGGCGCGACCGCTGACGGCGCCGCCCTCAAGCTGACGCTGGTCGGCGGCGACCGGGCCTACGAATTCAATGTCAGTTTGAACTAGCTTTCTCGTCGTCCCGGCGAACGCCGGGACCCATACCGCGTGATCCATCGAGGAGGCGTGGTGGCTGACGCTTTGCGCTGACCAATTCCGCCGTGAGTTGCTGAAGCGACGCCGTCGCCCTTCCTGCCCCATACGCCGGCCGCGGCGTATGGGTCCCTGCGCCCGTGCGCAATTGCGCACTAGGCAGGGACGACACCGAGAGGACATCCCCACCCAACCGAATCTTAACGAATGGTTGATACATCCCAAGCACCGCCGCCGCCTCGCGGCGCGTTTCGGGGATGCACTCTTGTGGCCGTGATGGATACGCAATCCGCAACCGCTCAGCCTGCCGGCGTGATCGCGCGCCTGCGTGCGCTGCTTGGCGGCTCCAGCGAGGCCTCCGTCACCAAGCGGCTGGCCGGCACGATCTTCATCATTCGCGTCTTCAGCGCAGCGCTCGCCTATTTCGCGCAGGTCCTGCTGGCACGCTGGATGGGCGGCTCGGACTACGGCGTCTACGTCTATGTCTGGACCTGGGTGCTGCTGCTCGGCAGCATGATGGATTTCGGCATCTCGGCGTCCGCGCAGAAGATCATTCCGGAATATCGAACCCGCGGTGAACACGCGCTGCTGCGCGGCTTCCTCTCCGGCAGCCGCTGGATCACATTCGCCGTCTCCTCCATCGTCTCGCTGCTGCTGGCGGGCGTCGTGAAGGGATTGTCGCCATGGATCGACGCCAATGCGATCGTTCCCCTCTATATCGGCTGCCTGACGCTGCCGGCATTTGTCGTCGCCAACACCCAGGACGGCATCGCCCGCTCGCACGACTGGATGCGGCTCGGCCTGATGCCACAATTCATCGTGCGGCAGTCGCTGATCATCGGCTTGACGGCCGGCGCCTTCGTGCTCGGCTTCAATCTCGGCGCCACCGCCGCGATGTGGGCCAGCGCCGCCGCGGTATGGATCGCGATGATCGGCCAGATGATCGTGCTCAACCGCAGGCTTCGCGGCCATATCGAACCTGGCCCCAAGGCCTATGATTTCCGGGGCTGGCTCGCGGTCTCGCTGCCGATCCTGATGGTGGAAAGCTTCTATCTGCTGTTGTCCTACACTGATGTGCTGGTGCTGCAGCAGTTCCGCTCCTCCGAGGAAGTCGGCGTCTACTTCGCCGTCGTGAAGACGCTGGCGCTGGTCTCCTTCATTCATTATGCGATGGCGGCGACGACGGCGCACCGCTTTGCCGAGTATCACGCGCAGGGCGACAAGCCGCGGCTGTCGGCCTATGTGACGCACGCGATCCAGTGGACGTTCTGGCCGTCGCTGGCCGCGACCATTCTGCTGCTGGCGCTGGGCAAACCGCTGCTGTGGCTGTTCGGACCGCAATTCGTGGTCGGCTACGACATCATGTTCATCGCCGCCGTTGGACTCGTGGTGCGATCCGCCATCGGCCCGGTCGAGCGCCTGCTCAACATGCTCGGCCACCAGCATATCTGCGCGCTGGCCTATGCGCTGGCCTTCGTCATGAACCTCGTACTGTGCTTGATGCTGGTGCCGCGCTTCGGCGGCCATGGCGCGGCGGCCGCGACCTCGATCTCGCTGGCATTCGAGACGGTGCTGCTGTTCTGGATCGTGCGCCGGCGACTCGGGCTGCACGTGCTGGCGTTCGGAAAACGCTGATCCGACAAGCCTACCCGGGAGCGGTTGGAGGACGACTGCTCGCGTGCTATAGTGTCTTCATGACAGTCACCGACCTGAAAAATCTGCTGGAACGCGTTCAAGCCTGGCCCGAAGCGGCGCAGGATGAACTTGTTTCGATTGCAAACCAGATCGAGAGTGAGTTGCAGGGGAAGGATTATCAGGCAACTCAGGAAGAACTGAGAATCATCGAACTCGGCAATGGCCTCCATCGACGCTGGTGAATCCGCGACCAACGCCGAGATCACGGCAGTTTTCGCAAAATTTCGTTCGGCATGAAGCTCGTCTATTCGCGACGAGCACTTACTGATCTGATTGATATCCTGCACATTCGACACACATCGAGACGGCCCTTGGGTAGGGTTGATGATTAGGGAATTTTTCCCTCCCGCGGCACGCCAGCAGGAGGGACTTGGGCGCCCTACTCCGCGGTCCAGCCACCGTCGATCGACAGATTGGCGCCGGTGATCTGGGCGGCATCGTCGCCGCACAGGAACAATGCAAGTGCTGCGACCTGCTCCGAGGTCACGAACTCCTTGGTCGGCTGCGCGTCGAGGAGCACGTCCTTGATGACCTGCTCCTTGGTCATGTTGCGCGCCTTCATGGTTTCCGGAATCTGCTTCTCGACCAGCGGCGTCCAGACATAGCCCGGGCTGATGCAGTTGCAGGTGATCTTGAAGGTCGCAAGCTCCAGCGCCACGGTCTTGGTGAGGCCGGCGATGCCGTGCTTGGCCGAGACATAGGCCGACTTGAACGGCGAGGCCACCAGCGAATGCGCGGATGCCGTGTTGATGATGCGGCCCCAGCCGCGCTTCTTCATGCCGGGCACCGCGGCGCGGATGCCATGAAATGCCGAGGACAGATTGATCGCGATGATCGCGTCCCATTTCTCGATCGGAAACTCCTCGATCGGCGACACGAACTGGATTCCGGCATTGTTGACGAGGACATCGACCGAACCGAAAGTCTTCTCGCCGAGCGCGATCATTTCGGCGATCTCGGCGGGCTTGGTCATGTCGGCGGGCGAATGCACGGCGCGGACCTTGAAATCGGTCTCGATGCCGGAGCGCTCCCGCTCGATATCGGCCGGCACGCCCATGCCGTTGAGCACGACATTGGCGCCGGCGCCGGCGAAAGCGCGCGCGTAAGCCAATCCGATGCCGCTGGTCGAGCCGGTCACGACGGCGGTCTTGCCTTTTAATGTACCCATTCCATTCACTCCTGCTTGGCTTCGGGCGGCTTGGAACCGTTCCCCGTCATATCGTAGGCCTTCATGGTCTCGCCGGATTGCGGACGCTCCAGCACATCCTTGTGACGCATCGATTCATGAACGTCCCGGACGCCGGCGTTCCAGTGCTCGATCATGGCGACATGCGAAAAGTCGTAATCCTTGGATGAGCTTTCGTAGTTCTTGCTCTTGTAGATCAGGTGCACGACCGTGACGGTGTTTTCCTTCGCAGCCTTGCGCAGGAATTCGACCGACGGATCGTTCGTCAAATGATCCGGCAATTTGCCGAGCAGATCGCGCACCGCCTTCCGTGCGTTGTGGATCTGCTTGTTCTTGTCGGTACTCGTGCGGGTGCGGCTGGAAAAACGGATGTCTTTTTCGCGCTCGGCGGCCTCGAGCAGCGAGGCCGGCAAGTCGCCGCGCGCGCTGAACAGGTCGACCTGGAAGATCAGGAGATCGCGGTTGAATTCCTCTTCCAGAACATGATCGAGCGGCGTGTTGGAGGCGATGCCGCCGTCCCAGTAATGCTCGCCTTCGATCTCGACGGAAGGAAAGCCCGGCGGCAGCGCGCCGGAGGCCATGACGTGCTCCGGGCCAATTTTCTTGCCGAGTTTCCTGAACTCGAAATTGTCGAAATATCTGAGATTGCCCGAGGTCACGCCGACCGCGCCGACGCTGAACCGTGTCTTCAAATCGTTGATGCGGTCGAAGTCGACCAGCCGCTCCAGCGTCTTCTTCAAGGGCGCGGTGTCGTAATAGCTCTGCGATTGCGGGCTGCCGGGCGGCCACAGCGGCGCGGGAGGAACGCGTGGGATGAAGAATCCAGGCACGCCGAAGGTGGCAATCAAGGCGGCTGAGGTTTCGTTGAACAGCGAACGCGCCCGGTCGCCCGGCGTCACCGGACTCCACGACACCGGAGACGACACCATCTCCCAGAATTCCTTGAGGCGAGCGACGCGCGTTTCCGGTCCGTTGCCGGCAATGATCGCCGCATTGATGGCGCCGATCGAAATGCCCGCGACCCATTCCGGTTCGAAACCCGAGCGACACAGCGCCTGGAAGGCGCCGGCCTGATAGGAGCCGAGCGCGCCGCCGCCCTGCAGGACCAGCACGCGCTGCGCTTTGGCAGGAGTGGTTGCGGGCGCGGGGTTTGAATGATCCATCGTGACCGTCGATCAGTGGACAAGGAGGCCGGCACCGTGGCGGCAGTTCGCGACGGCGTCAATCGGCGAGATCGAAGCAAGGATCACGCCGAGTTTACCGCCTTGTGAGGCATCGAAGCCCGTAACCGGACCTGCTTCAGGTTGATGCAAGAATCAGCGTCCAGAACACCTTGTATTTGGTGTTTGGAGCATAAGCCGCCGCAATGCCCAATTTTGTGACACCGTTCTTGAGCATATTGGCCTTGTGCGGCGGCGAGTCGCGCCAGCCGGAGAAGGCCTCTGCCAGGGTGTGATATCCGGCCGAGACGTTCTCGACCGCGAGCGTCGCCGGATAGCCGGAGGCCCCCAGCCGCTTATCCAGCGGACCCTTTACATTGTGGTCCATCTTGTTGCGCGCCGCCATCGCCTGCGACTGCTGCTCGGCGACCTTGGTCAGTTCGGGATCGACCACTACCGTGCCGAGGCCGTGGTTCTGGCGGTATTGCGAGATCATGATCGCGGCCGCAACCGGATCGAGCGTGGCGCCGGGTTGCGCCATGTCGAGATACATGGCCGGCTGTTCCGGAATTTTGACGTCGGCCGAGCAGCCGGCAAGCAGCAAAAGCCCGATAATGGCGGTGTTCGCCCGTTTCAATGCAAGAATCCCCCAACGAATCCCAAAAGGCTGGAAGCGGCCGTTGTTGCATACCAACAGTGGCTGAATGGTGAACGGGGGTTTGATTTAAGATCACGGCAGTAGCCCGGATGGAGCGCAGCGCAATCCGGGGCCGATGTCGCGGCTTGAAACCCGGGTTGCGCTGCGCTTCACCCGGGCTACGAGGCCAGACTCAGTCCTGGGCGGCAAAGATCCGGTAGCGGCGGGGCTGCAGGCTGATGATCTCGCCGGCCTGGAGTTCCCGGTCCCGGGGGGCGTCGATCTCGATCACGGTCTTGCCCTCACCGCCCGAGAGCGCGATCTCCGCCCGCTGGATCGGCCCGAACGAGCGGACATGGCGCACCGCGCCCTCCAGCGACCCGGTTCCGGCCGGACCGATCTGCATGTCGTGGCGGCGGACGAACAGCTTTGAGGCGCCGGAGGCCGCGCCATCGGCGGCGATATTGAGCGGCTGGCCGCCGAGCCGTACCGAGCCGCCGGCAACCTCCACCGGCAGCACGATGGATTCGCCGATGAAGCCGTGGACGAAGGCGGTGGCGGGATTGTCATAGACATCGCCCGGCGTCCCGATCTGTTCGATGCGGCCCTTGTCCATGACCACCACGCGGTTGGCGACTTCGAGCGCCTCTTCCTGATCGTGGGTGACGAAGATCGAGGTGACGTGGATTTCGGAATGCAGCGAGCGCAGCCATTGCCGCAGCTCTTTGCGCACCTTCGCATCGAGCGCGCCAAAGGGCTCGTCGAGCAGCAGGATGCGCGGCTCGATCGCGAGCGCGCGCGCCAGCGCGATGCGCTGCCGCTGGCCGCCGGACAACTGGCTGGGATAGCGGTTCGCCAGCCAGTCGAGTTGCACCAGATCCAGCAGCTCCTTGACGCGGGCGCGGATCGTGGCCTCGTCCTTGCGGATGGCGCGCGGCTGCACGCGCAGGCCAAAGGCGACGTTTTCGAACACCGTCATGTGGCGGAACAGCGCGTAGTGCTGGAACACGAATCCGACATGGCGCTCGCTGGCGCCATGGCCCAGCGCATCCTCGCCGTCGATCCGCACCTCGCCGACGTCGGGCCAGTCGAGGCCTGCGATGATCCGCAACAGCGTCGTCTTGCCCGAACCGGACGGACCGAGCAGCGCCAGCAATTCACCCTTGCCGACCTTCAGATCGACATTGTCGAGGGCTGCAAACGCGCCGAACTTCTTGACGATGTTTTTGACTTCAATGGTCACTTGGATAGTTCCCTTGAATCGTCCCTTGGGGTTTGCCCTTCGTCCAGACGCTGTTCGAGAACGGTCTTCACGATCAGCGTGATCAGGGCCAGCATCGCCAGCAGCGAGGCGATCGCAAACGACGCCACGAATTGATACTCATTATAAAGAATTTCGACCAGGAGCGGCATGGTATTGGTCTCGCCGCGGATATGACCCGACACGACAGACACCGCGCCGAACTCGCCCATGGCGCGCGCATTGCACAGCAGTACGCCATACAGCAGGCCCCATTTGATATTGGGCAGGGTGACGCGGAAGAAGGTCTGCAGGCCTGACGCTCCCAGCGAGATCGCGGCTTCCTCCTCCTGCGTGCCCTGCTCCTGCATCAGCGGAATGAGCGAGCGGGCGACAAAGGGAAACGTCACGAAGATGGTGGCGAGCGCAATGCCCGGCACTGCGAACAGGATGTGGATGTCGTGCGCCTGCAGCCAGGTGCCCCAATAACCCTGCGCGCCGAACAGCAGCACGAAGACGAGGCCCGATATGACGGGACTGACCGAGAACGGCAGGTCGATCAGCGTGATCAGGAAGGTCTTGCCGCGAAATTCGAATTTCGCGATCGCCCAGGCGGCGAGCACGCCGAACACCAGATTGAGGCCGACGGAAACCGCCGCCACCAGCAGCGTCAGCCGAATCGCGGACAGCGCCTCCGGCTCGGCCAGCGCGGAGAAATAGGCGCTGATGCCCTTCGAAAAGGCCGATGCAAACACCACGACCAGCGGCAGCACGACAAAGACGGTGAGGAAGGTGACGGCGAGCGCGATGATGACGAAGCGGACGGGTGCAGGCTCGGTCCGCAGGTCCTTCGGCGAAGCGACCGCGTAGGCTCGGTCGTTCGCCTCGTGGTGCGACGGCGGCGAGATCGCGAGGTCCGCCGTTGCCGCATAGGCCCTTAGCGGCGGCGCCGGAGTCACAAAGCTCGTTTGCGTCGACATCGACCGGCCCTTAATGCGTGGGAATGCGGGTTTGCGCCCAGCGTTGCAGGCGATTGACGGCGAAGATGATCAGGAACGACGCCAGCAGCATGACGACGGCAATCGCCGTGGCGTCGGCATAGCGAAATTCGGACAACCGGATCACGATCAGGAGCGGCGCGATCTCGGAAACGTTCGGCAAATTGCCGGCGATGAAGATCACCGAACCGTACTCACCGACGGCGCGCGCGAATGCCAGCGCAAAGCCGGTCAGGAGCGCCGGGATCAGGCTCGGCAGGATCACCCGGAACACCGTGTGCCAGCGGTTGGCCCCGAGGCTCGCTGCCGCCTCCTCGATTTCAGGATCGAGATCGATCAGGACGGGTTGCACCGTCCGCACCACAAAGGGAATACCGATGAAGACCATCGCAACGAAAATGCCGATCGGCGTGAACGCGACCTTGATGCCGAGTTCGGCAAGCGGCGCACCCAACCAGCCCTTCTGCGCAAACAATTGTGTCAGCGCCACGCCGGCGACCGCGGTCGGCAGCGCAAAGGGAATGTCGACGATGGCGTCGAACAGCCGCCGGCCCGGAAAACGATACCGCACCAGCGCCCACACGATGATCGTGCCCATCACCAGGTTGACGCAGGCTGCGGCAAAGGAGAGGCCGAACGAAATCTTCAGCGCATTCAAAGTGCGGCGGCTGGTGAGAATGTCCCAGAACTGTCCGGGCGAAAGCTCGAGCGTCTTGAGGAACAGGCCGGCAAGCGGAAGGAGGATGATGACGGAGAGCCATGTCAGGGTCAGGCCCATGGTAAGCCCGAACCCCGGCAAGCTGCTTCGCCGCGCGACCGCTGTGCTCACAAATCCCCCTGCTTCCGCTACGACCGGCCGTCAACCAGATCAATTCTTGTAAATCTGGTCGAAAATGCCGCCTTCGCCGAAGTGTTCCTTCTGCGCCTTGGTCCAACCACCAAAAACGTCGTCGATCGTGAAAAGTTCTACCTTGGCGAAGGATTTTTCGTATTCCTTCGCAATCTCCGAATCGCGCGGACGATAGGAATTGCGTGCGGCGATTTCCTGACCTTCCTTGGTATACCAATACTTCAGATAGGCCTCGGCGACGGCCTGGGTACCCTTTTTGTCGGCAACCTTGTCGACGATGGAGACCGGCGGCTCGGCCAGGATCGACAGCGGCGGCGCCACGATCTCGAATTTGTCCTTGCCGAACTCACGCTGCGCCAGGAACGCCTCGTTCTCCCACGCCAGCAGGACGTCGCCGACGCCACGCTCGACGAACGTCACGGTCGAACCACGCGCCCCGGTGTCGAGCACCGGCACGTTCTTGAACAGGTCGCCAACGAATTTCTTCGCCTTGTCGGCGGAGCCGAACTTCTTCTCGGCGTAACCCCACGCCGCCAGATAATTCCAGCGTGCGCCGCCCGAAGTCTTCGGGTTCGGCGTAATTACCTGCACGCCGGATTTAATCAAATCGTCCCAATCCTTGATACCCTTGGGATTGCCCTTGCGCACCAGGAACACGATCGTCGAGGTGTAGGGCGACGCATTGAGCGGCAGGCGCTTCTGCCAGTCCGGCGAAATCAGGCCCTTGGTGGCAATGGCGTCGATGTCATAGGCCAGCGCCAGGGTGACGACATCGGCCTGCAGCCCGTCGATCACCGAGCGCGCCTGCGAGCCGGAGCCGCCATGCGACTGCTTGATCTCGACGCTTTTGCCGGTCTCCTTCTGGTAGGCCGCCGCGAACGCCTTGTTAAAATCGGCATACAGCTCACGCGTCGGATCGTAGGACACGTTGAGCAAGGTGTAATCAGCGGCGAAGGCTGAACTCGCCCAGAGCAGTCCAGCGACGAGCGGCAGAATGCGACGGATCATCATAGATCTCCATTCGGCTAGATGAAGCATACCATCAAACAGGAACCCATAAGTCGCGGCGAAAGGCCGCTTAGTCAACGAAACCGCATTTCATTGTTTGCAGTTCCGCAGCCTCAATGTCCTATGAAGTCCAGGTTCTAGGAAGTTTTCATCGTATGGATGCCGCATTCCGTCTTGGCTCTGCCGCGCCAGCGGCCGGCACGCGCGTTCTCGTCCGGCGCGGTCCGGCTCGAACACGGCATGCACCCGACCGAAAGGTAGCCCGAGGCGATCAAAGGATGCGGCGGCAATTTGCCGAGCTTGTAGATCGCCTCGATCTCTTCGCGCGACACGTTGGCGAACGGATTGAATTTCAGCTTCGCGCCGTCCTCCTCGACGACGGGGATCTCGGCGCGCGCGCCGCCCTGAAACCGCTTGCGTCCGTTGATCCAGGCCGAGAACGGCTTGAGCGCCCGCGCCAGCGGTTCCACCTTGCGGATACGGCAGCAGGCATCGGGATCGGAAAACCACAATTCGCGATCGGGATCCTGGCGTGAGAGCGCCTCCTCCAGCGGCTTGATCGAGCGAACGTCGCGAAGGCCGAGGGTCGCGATCAGCGTGTCGCGATAGGCGAGCGTCTCCTCGAACAGCCATCCGGTATCAAGGAAGATCACGGGAATGGCGGGATCGACGTCCGCCATCACCTTGAGCAGCGCCGCCGATTCCGTGCCGAACGACGACACCAAAGCGAGTTGTTCGCGGCCGACGGTCTTCAGCGCGGCTTCGATGACATGAGCCGGCGAGGCGTCGCGCAAGGCATGGTCGAGCGTTTGCGCCGAATGAAGGATCGCGGCATCCGCGGCGGGGCCATGCTGTGCGATCACGCTCACTGGCCGGCACTCTCCGAATGGCGCAACTGCATTCGCCGATTGAGCGCGGTGACGCGGCCATCGCCGGTCGGCTGGTAGAACACCGAATAGCGCTTCACGGTCTCGGCGAAAGCATCGGCGTCGGCATCCTTCTTCACCTCGAACGCGTCGAAGCCGGCGCGCGACATGAACACGAACTGGTCGCGCAGCACCTGGCCGGTGGCGCGCAGTTCGCCGTCATAGCCGTGCCGCTCGCGCAACAGGCGCGCCTGACTGTAGGCACGGCCGTCTCGGAAGCTCGGGAACACCAGCGCGACCGCGGCGAGACGATCGAGATACGGGACGAGATCGTCGAGATCGCGATTGTTCGGCCAGATCACGCCGACCTTGCCGGCGTGCTTCAGAACGGCTTCCGGATCCGCGAGGAAACGCGGCCGCCGGAACGAGGATCGCGCCATCGCCCGGCAATTCGGCGCCTTCGGCAATGTGGACGAACAGATCGGTGGTTATTCTTCCGTTCTTAACGAGTGGCATAGACGCGCTCCTTGAAAGGCTCGACGCCCAGGCGCTTCACCGTATCGACGAACAGTTCTTCGGGACGGTCGCGCAGCGCCAGATAAGCTTCGACGATATCCTCGATCACGTCGGCAACTTCCGCATAGGGAACGGCCGGACCGATCAGCGCGCCCATCTGCGCGTTCTCGTCGGCGCGGCCGCCGATCGTGATCTGGTAGAATTCCTCGCCGTTCTTCTCGACACCGAGAATGCCGATATGGCCGACATGGTGATGGCCGCAGGCGTTGATGCAGCCGGAGATGTTGATGTGCAGACGGCCGATCATCTCGGCTGTGTCGTGATTGGCGAAGCGCCGGGTCAATTCCTGCGCGATCGGAATCGAGCGCGCATTGGCCAGCGAGCAGTAGTCCAGCCCCGGGCAGGCGATGATGTCGGTGACCAGGTTGACGTTCGGCGTCGCGAGCCCAAGGCGGTCGAGCGCCTTCCAAAGCTGTGGCAGATCGCGCTTGGCGACATGCGGCAGCGCCAGGTTCTGCTCATGGCCGACGCGGATTTCGCCGAATGAATACTTGTCGGCGAGATCGGCGACCGCATCCATCTGGTCGGCGGTGGCGTCGCCGGGCGGGCCGCCCACCGGCTTCAGCGACAGCGTCACGATCGAATAGCCCTGCACCTTGTGCGGAGCCACCGAGTTCTTGCGCCAGCGCTCGAACAACGGATCATGCGCGGCCTGCTTCAGCTCATCCGGCATGTGCGGCAGCTTTTCGTAAGAAGGATAGGAGAAGCGCGAACGCACCTCCTCAATGACGGAGTGGTCGAGCGTCAGGGCGCTGTGACCCATCTGCTTCCATTCCTCATCGACCTCCTTGGCGAACTTTTCGATGCCGAGTTCGTGGACGAGGATCTTGATACGGGCCTTGTAGATATTGTCGCGGCGGCCGTACTGGTTGTAGACGCGCAGGATCGCCTCGACATAGCTCAGGATATCGCGGCCCGCGACGAACGGCTTGATGGTCTTGGCAATGAACGGCGTACGGCCGAGGCCGCCGCCGACCAGCACCTCAAAGCCGGTTTCGCCGTCCGCATTCTTGTGCAGGCGCAGGCCGATGTCGTGAATCTTGATCGCGGCGCGGTCGTGCCCGGATGCCGTGATCGCGATCTTGAATTTGCGCGGCAGGAACGAGAATTCCGGATGCAGCGTGGTGTGCTGGCGCACGATCTCGGACCAGATGCGCGGATCCTCGACCTCACCGGGCGCGACGCCGGCCCATTGGTCGGAGGTGACGTTGCGCATGTTGTTGCCCGAGGTCTGCATCGCGTGAATGCCGACTTCGGCGAGGTCAGCCAGCGCATCGGGCAGCTCGGCAAGCTTGATCCAGTTGAACTGGATGTTCTGCCGCGTAGTGAAATGGCCGTAGCCGCGGTCGTAGCGGCGCGCGACATGCGCGAGCCGGCGCAACTGCTTCGACGACAGCGTGCCGTAGGGGATCGCGACGCGGAACATGTAGGCGTGCAGTTGCAGATAGACGCCGTTCTGCAGCCGCAGCATCTTGAATTCCTCCTCGGTGAGTTCGCCGGAGAGACGGCGCTTCACCTGATCCCGGAATTCAGACACGCGTTCGTTGATCAGCGTGCGATCGAGTTCGTCATATGCGTACATGATGGATCAGCCTCAGGCCGGAAGAAGGTCGATGGTGAGGCCCTTCGACCGGATGTGTTCGCGGAGATTGCCGGGCTTGACCACCCCGCCCTCTTTAAGTTCGACCGGCGCGATATAGGCGCCGACCGCGCCGACGTCGTCGGCTACGCCTTCGGCGAGCAACGCCCGTGCATCATCCGAGGTGCTCACGATCGCGGCGTCGGACAGGGCGGTCGACCAACCCTGTTCGGCGGTCCGGTAGACCACAGCGCCATCCCAGGTGCGGTTGGCGGTCACCACCGAAGGGCCCGTGATTTTGATTTTCTTCTGTTCGAGCGGAGAGGTCATTCGGCAGCATCCAGCAGTTTGGAGAGAACTTGGTTGAGGTTTGACTGACGCCATGGCGCGGAATGCGCGACGACGTCGCCGATGATGAGGATGGCGGGGCCGCCATCGATCTGTTCGACCAGCGCGGGCAGGTTTTCCAGCGTCCCGACCACGGCCTGCGCATCCGGCCGCGTCACGCGTGCGAAAATCCCGACCGGGGTTTGCGGCAACCGGCCCGCGGCCAGAAGGCCCGCGCGCACCGATGGCGCCGCGGTCATGCCCATATAGACCACGATCGTCATTTTCCTGTCGGTCAGCACCGACCAGTCGACCGTCTCGGCGTCCCTGGCCTTGTGCGCGGTCAGGAAGGTAATGCGCAGCGCCTCGTGCCGGTAAGTCAGCGGCGCCTCGAATTGCGCGGCAGCGCCGAGTCCTGCGGTAATGCCGGGCACTACCGAATAGGCGACGCTTGCGGCGCGCAGCACTTCGATCTCCTCGCCGCCACGGCCGAAGATGAAGGGATCACCGCCCTTCAGCCGTACCGCGCGCTGTCCTGCCCTTGCAGCCTCGATCAGCAATTCGTTGATCGCATCCTGGCCGATGCCGGGCTTGCCGACGCGGCGGCCGACCGGAACGCGCGAAGCATCGCGGCGCACACGGTCGAGAACTTCTGGCGAAACCAGTTCGTCGTAGAAAACGACGTCGGCATCCTGCAGCGCGCGCAGCGCCTTGATGGTGAGCAGATCCGGATCGCCCGGACCGGCGCCGACCAGCGTCACCGACCCCTCCGCCTTGCCGTCCTTGCTCGCGCCGGCGAAGGCGGAGGGATCGGCGATTTCATTCAGCGCTTTCTCGGCCTCGTCCTTGCGGCCGGCGAGCACCAGCGCGCCGATCGGGCCATCGATCACGCGCTCCCAGAAGCGGCGGCGCAATGGGAATTCGGGAATGCGCGCATGCAGCGATTTGCGAAAGCTGCCGATGAAGGTGGCGAGATCGCCGATGCGCGCCGGCAGCACCGCTTCGATGCGCTCGCGCACGCGCCGCGCGACCACCGGCGACGCGCCGCCGGTGCCGACGGCAACGACGACGTCGCCGCGATCGACGATCGCGGGAAAGATGAAAGTGGAGTGCGCGAGGTCATCCATCACATTGACCGGCAGCCCGACCGCCTTGGCACGCGCCGACATCGCAACGCCGACGTCGCCGGCGCCGGCGCACAGGATCGCGATCACGCCCGAGAGATCGGCCGTGAGCGGATCGCCTGCGGCCAATTCGATCCGTGCGGTGTCGTTGGCATCGAGGCCGGCCAGATCATGATTGCCATCGGTGGCATGCCAACTGACCCGCGCGCCCGCGGAGATCAGCAAGCGCAATTTTGCGCGCACGAGGTCACCCGCTCCAACGAGCAGAACCTTGCCGCTTTGCAGATCCAGGAACACAGGCAGGTAGCGCATTCAGACACTCGCTTTCCCCAACTTGGGGGTTGACTGAAATTATTTTCTATTTATGTCTCGATCAAGAGCGGCAAAGAGAAAATTATTTCTTCTATATTGCGGCGCAACTTTAGAATTTTTCAACTCCCAAGTCCAAGGCCCAGAGATGCATCTTCTCGACAATGAATCCGGCGGACCCGGATTGCGGCCCGCAGCCTTCACCAAAGCATCTTCCGTGCCGAAAATTCTGGCTGATGGACGGCTGCCATCGCCTTCGATGGACCATCTCGACGAGCTCGAGGCGCAGAGCATCTACATCCTGCGGGAGGCGTTCGCACGGCTGAAGAAGCTCGCGCTGCTATGGTCGCTGGGGAAGGATTCCAATGTAATGATCTGGCTGGCGCGCAAGGCCTTCTTCGGCCGCGTGCCATTCCCGGCGCTGCACGTCGACACCGGCAAGAAGTTTCCGGAGATGTATGCGTTCCGCGATCGCTACGGCAAGGAGTGGGATCTCGATCTCAAGATCGAGCCCTGCCCGCCGATCGACGCCGTCGACCCGACCTTGCCGCCGGCCGCCCGTTCCGCCGCGCGCAAGACGGAGGGCCTCAAATGGGCGCTGACCAAATATGGCTTCGACGGCCTGATCGCCGGTATCCGGAGGGATGAAGAGGCCACGCGCGCCAAGGAGCGCGTGTTCTCGCCGCGCGGGCTGGAAGGTGGCTGGGACGTGCGCGATCAGCCCCCGGAATTCTGGGACCAGTTCAACGCCTCGCCGCCACCCGGCGCGCATTTGCGCATCCATCCGATCCTGCATTGGACCGAGGCCGACATCTGGGCCTACACCAAGCGCGAAAACATTCCGATCATCCCGCTCTATCTCTCGAAGGACGGCAAGCGTTATCGCTCGCTGGGCGACCAGGACATCACCAACCCGGTAGATTCGACCGCCTCGAGCATCGATGAGATCCTGACCGAGCTCGACGGCACCAGGGTGCCGGAGCGCGCCGGCCGCGCGCTGGATCACGAGACCGAAGACGCTTTCGAGCGGCTGCGTGTCGCCGGCTATCTCTGACGGACATTTGGTGTGAGCGTCGCTATGAACATGGTCCTTCCCGCAAGCGTTTCGGCAATGCCGAACGGCACCACGTCGATGCCAAATGGCACGACGCGACCGCAGGTCCGCATCGTTATCGTCGGCCACGTCGATCACGGCAAATCCACTCTGGTCGGCCGCCTGCTGCATGAGACGGGTAGCCTCCCCGAGGGCAAGCTGGAGATGCTCAAGGAGGTCAGCGCGCGGCGCGGCATGCCGTTCGAATGGTCGTTCCTGCTCGATGCGCTGCAGACCGAGCGCGACCAGGGCATCACCATCGACACCACGCAAATCCGCTTCCGCACCCGCTCGCGCGACGTGGTGCTGATCGACGCGCCCGGCCACGCCGAATTCCTCCGCAACATGATCACCGGCGCCTCGCAGGCTGACGGCGCGGTCCTGATCATCGACGCGCTGGAAGGCGTGCGCGACCAGACCCGGCGCCACGGCTATCTGCTGCATCTGTTGGGCATCAAGCAGGTCGCGATCGTCGTCAACAAGATGGACCGGGTCGATTTCAGCGCCGATCGCTTCAAGGAGATCAGCGACGAGATTTCCGCGCATTTGACCGGCCTCGGCGTGACGCCGTCGGCGATCATTCCGATTTCCGCGCGCGACGGCGATGGTGTCGCCGAACAGACGCCGCGGATCGGCTGGTACCGCGGGCCGACCGTCGTCGAAGCGCTTGATGCGCTCGAACCGGCGCGTCCGCTGGAGCAACTGGCGCTGCGGCTACCGGTGCAGGCGATCTACAAATTCGACGACCGCCGCATCGTTGCGGGCCGCATCGAGTCCGGTCATCTGAGTGCCGGCGATGAAATCGTCATCATGCCTGCCGGCAAGATCGCGAAGATCAAGACCGTCGAGAGCTGGCCGGTGACCCCGCTCACGGGCAGCCATGGCGCCGGCCGCTCGGTCGGCATCACGCTCGACCGCGAATTGTTCGTCGAGCGCGGCGATGTCATCGCCCATGCCGGCGCAACCCCGGGCGACACGCGGCGGATTCGCGCCCGCATATTCTGGCTGCACGACAAGCCGCTATCGAAGGGCGACCAGATCCTGATCCGTCTCGGCACGCGCGAAACCCGCGCCAGTGTGGTCGCGATCGAAAAGGCCGTTGACCCCGGCGCCCTCTCCAACGAGGAGACCACGGCGATCGCGCGCAATCACGTCGGCGAAATCGATATTTCGCTGGCGCAGCCGATCGCGGCCGACCCCTATCAGGAAAACCCGCGCACCGGACGGCTGGTGATCGAGGTCAACGGCCGCATCGCCGGCGGCGGCCTCGTACTGTCGGTGGATGCTGGACAGCGCGCCGTTCCGATCGACATCGTGCCGGTCGAATCCGCCCTGCGGCCCGAGGAACGTTCGGCGCGTTATCACCACAACGGTGCGGTGATCTGGCTGACCGGCTTGCCGGGCTCTGGAAAATCGACGCTCGCCCGCGCGCTGGAGCGCCGACTGTTCTCGCGCGGCGGTTCGCCGATCCTGCTGGACGGCGATACGTTGCGCGCCGGACTCAACAACGATCTCGGCTTTTCTCCGCAGGACCGCAGCGAAAACATTCGTCGCCTCGCGGAAGTCGCCACCCATCTCGCGCGCAACGGTCACGTCGCGATCGTCGCCGCGGTTTCGCCCTCGATCGCGGATCGCGCCGCGGCGCGGCGCATCGCCGACACGGCGTTCCGTGAAATCCACGTCGCCGCCCCCGCCGAAGTATGCGAGAGCCGCGACCCAAAGGGCCACTACGCCAAGGCGCGCGCCGGCTCGCTGGCGTCGTTCACCGGAATCACGAACGACTACCAGCCGCCGACGGAGTGCGAATTGAGGATCGACACCTCAACGCGATCGGTTACGGATGCGACCGACGCGGTGGAAAAGATGCTGGCCGACACCGGCATTCTGTTCGACGAACTGGTCGATCTGGCGGCCAACATCTGAGGGCAATTTCGAGCGAAGCGGTCCCCCCGCTTCGCGTGAAGAAAACGCGCCCAAATAGACCCTTTCCCCGTCTTTTTGGGGCCTTCTCATCGACCCGGCTTTAGGGCTAAAAGGGCGGCCAACGCGGCCCCTTTTGGCGCGTTTTTTGCTGCTTATCGCCCGAAGCAGCCTGTAAACGCCATTCTTTTGAGAAAGCCCATCATGAAGCGTGTCGATGCCCACGGATTGAAGATCGCCCCTGTCCTGTTCGACTTCGTCGCCAAGGAGGCGGCCCCCAAGACCGGGATTTCGCCCGATGCGTTCTGGGCAGGCCTCGCAGCCATCATCAAGAAGCTGGGGCCGAAAAACCGTGAGCTGCTCGCCTTCCGCGACGCGCTGCAGGCCAAGATCGACGGCTGGCATCGCGCCAACAAGGGCAAGCCGTTCGACATGAACGCCTACACGGCCTTCCTCAAGGAGATCGGCTATCTCCTCCCCGAGCCGGCCACACACAAGGTCGAGACCGCTAACGTCGACGAGGAAATCGGCAAGATCTGCGGACCGCAGCTCGTGGTGCCCCTGACCAATGCCCGCTACGCGCTGAATGCGGCGAATGCGCGCTGGGGCTCGCTCTATGACGCCTTCTACGGCACCGATGCGGTCCCGCACGATCCGAGCGAAACCGGCAAGGGCTACAACAAGGCGCGCGGCGACAAGGTGATCGCCAAGGCGAAGGCCTTCCTCGATGCCGCCGTGCCGCTGGCGACCGGCAGCCACACCGACGTAACGTCCTACAGCGTCATCGCCGGCCAGCTCGCCGTGAAGCTGAAGAGCGGCAACGCCACCGCGCTGAAAACGGCCGCCCAGTTCGCAGGCTTCCAGGGCGATGCCGCGCAGCCTTCCGCCATCCTGCTGGTCAACAACGGCATGCATGTCGAAGTGAAGATCGACCGCAGCCATGTGATCGGCAAGGACGATCCGGCAGGGGTCGCCGACATGATACTGGAATTGGCGGTCTCCACCATTCTCGACATGGAAGACTCGGTCGCCGCGGTTGATGCCGAGGACAAGGTGCTGGTCTATCGCAACACGCTTGGCCTGATGGACGGCACGCTCTCGGCCGATTTCGAGAAGGGCGGCAAGACGCTCAAGCGTAAGCTCAACCCCGATCGCACCTACAAGACGCCCGACGGCAAGCAGCTCACGCTGCACGGCCGCAGCCTTCTTCTGATGCGCAATGTCGGCCATCACATGTTCACCGACGCCGTGCTCGACGAAAAGGGCGAGGAGATTCCGGAAGGCCTGCTCGATGCTGCCATTGCCGGCCTGCTCGCGATCCACGACCTCAAGGGTGATTCCAAAACGAAAAACAGCCGCACCGGCTCGGTCTATATCGTCAAGCCGAAGATGCATGGCCCCGATGAGGTCTCCTTGACTTGCGAACTATTCGCTGAGGTCGAGAAGCTGCTTGGCCTGCCCGAGAACACCATGAAGGTCGGCATCATGGACGAGGAGCGCCGCACCACGGTCAACCTCAAGGCCTGCATCCAGAACGCCTCGAAGCGCATCTGCTTCATCAACACCGGCTTCCTCGACCGCACCGGCGACGAGATCCATACTTCGATGGAAGCCGGCCCGATGATCCGCAAGAACGACATGAAGGCGCAGCCCTGGATCAAGGCCTATGAAGACTGGAACGTCGACATGGGCCTGATCGACGGCCTGCCCGGCCATGCCCAGATCGGCAAGGGCATGTGGGCGGCCCCGGACAAGATGGCCGACATGCTCACCCAGAAGATCGGCCATCCGCAGGCCGGTGCGACCACGGCGTGGGTGCCGTCGCCGACCGCGGCCACGCTGCACGCGCTGCATTATCACCAGGTCAACGTGCAGGCTCGCCAGCAGGAACTCGCCAAGGGCGGCCAGCGCGCAAAGCTCTCCGACATCCTCACCATTCCGGTGTCGCAATCGAACTGGGCGCCCGACGACGTGAAGCAGGAGATCGACAACAACTGCCAGGGCATCCTCGGCTATGTCGTGCGCTGGATCGACCAGGGCGTCGGCTGCTCCAAGGTACCCGACATCCATGACGTCGGCCTGATGGAAGATCGCGCCACCTTGCGCATCTCGAGCCAGCATCTGGCGAACTGGCTGGCGCATGGCGTCGTCAGCAAGGACCAGGTGATGGAATCCTTGAAGCGCATGGCGGTCGTGGTCGACAAGCAGAATGCCGGCGATCCGCTCTACAAGCCGATGGCGCCTGCGTTCGACGGTGTCGCCTTCCAGGCCGCCTGCGACCTCGTCTTCAAGGGCCGTGAGCAGCCGAACGGCTACACCGAATACATCCTCACCGCGCGCCGCCGCGAGGCGAAGGCGGCCGGGTAACCAGCGGTCACGATGCCGCATCGGTTGTTAGGAACACCCGCGCGCTCCGTCCGTTGTTGGACATCCCAACATGGATGGAGACAGCGATGGACTGGAACAGGGTTGAAGGCAACTGGAAGCAGTTCAAGGGTTCCGCCAAGGAGAAGTGGGGCAAGCTCACCGATGACGATCTCAACGTCATCGAGGGCCGCCGCGAGCAACTCGAAGGCAAGCTGCAGCAGCGCTACGGATTTGCCAAGGACCAGATCCGCAAGGACGTGGACGACTGGTTCGGGACCTTGAAGTAGTTTCCGTGCGACAATAAAAAGCCCCGGCCAATGCCGGGGCTTTTTTTGTTGAGAATGCCCGGCGTTAGAACACCGCCAGATATTTCAGCAGCGAAATGATGCCGATGATGATGACGACCACGCGCGCAATCTGCTTGGCGCGGCCGTCGAGCGGCAACATGTTGATCAGGTAGAGTACCAGGATAACGACGAGGAAGGTGATCAGGATACCGATGAGTACCGACACGGAGGCCCCCTTTGTTTGCGACGCTTGATTGGCTCATCGCATGAGATTTAAGAACCGCGCGGGGAGCTCAAAGTTCCAGAAAACGGAACCATGCGCGAAATTTTAAAAATTAATCAGTAAATTCAGCCCGTTATAGGTCCGTATTAGTACTGTCAGCCATCCTTTCCAAGTCTTTACCGTTTTGCTCCCAAATGCGCGCAGATTCTGGGGGAGCATCATGTTGAATTGTTTGACCGTATCTGCGCTGCTGAAAACCGTTATTCTCGTCACCTCTTTCTGCCTGGTGGTTGGATTTTCGCTGAATGCCTGGGATGCCTGGGGGCGCCTGCAAGCAGCAAGCCGGATAGCCCAGATCGCCGATGCTTCCGCCAACATGTTCAAGGCGATGCACAATCTGCGCACGGACCGCTCGACGACCAACCGGCTTCTCAATGGCGATGCGCCGCTGGATGCCGACATCGAGAAATATCTGCGCAACATTCGCGACACCGAAATGCCGGCGATGAATAACGCGCTCGGCCTGCTCGGCAGCATCGAATTCGCGCAGCAAGCGACGCTGGTGCCGGAGTTCGACCGGCTGTTCAAGACGCTGACCGCGCTGCAGAAGGAATTCTGGGAAGCGATGGGCAAGCCGAAGGCGGACCGCCGGCCCACGCTTGCCAAGGAGTACATGGAAACGACGAGCGCGACGCTTGCGACGCTCGACAAGTTGTCGGGCGCGCTCGCCGCCACCGTCAACCACCAGGACGCGACGATCGACCAGTTGCTGGCGATCAAGCAGATCGCCTGGTTGTTGCGCAACACCGGTGGCGAAGCCTCGCTGATCGTCTCGAACGCGCTCGGCGTCGGCAAAGCCGCGCCGGAGACCAGGGCCGCCTTCACGAAATTCAACGGCGGCGCCGACGCCGCATGGAGCGCGCTGGAGCTGACGGCATCGGGAATGCAATTGCCGCCGGCGATTTCCAGCGCCATGGCCGCGACCAAGACCGCCTATTTCGAGCCGTCCTACCTCAGCCTGCGCGAACGGCTGCTGGCGCAGGTCGCATCCGGCGAGAAGCCGGAAATGACCGCCAACCAGTGGACCCCGGTCACGGTCGGGCGCCTCGGGGCCGCCGTCGCCGTCGCCGAAGGCGCGCTCGACGCCGCCAAGGATCACGCCGCGCACCTGTACTCGGCCGCCCGCCGTTCGCTGGCGACGCAACTCGCGCTGCTCATCGGCGCGCTGGCGCTCGCCCTTGGCGCCCAGGTGATCGTCGGCCGCCGCGTCATCACGCCGCTACATAACATGCGCGATGCCATGCTGAAGGTCGCGGCCGGCGACCTCCATGTCGATACCGGCTACGCCGCGCGTCACGACGAAATCGGCGCGCTGGCCGGCGCGCTGGAGACCTTCAAGCAGCAGGCCGCCGACAAGGTCCGGATCGAGGCGCAGGAGCGCGAGCGCAACGCCGGCGCCACGGCGCGGCAGCAGGCGATCGAGAACTATGTCGGCGAGTTCGAGGGCCTGGTGCGCCAGACGCTCGACCAGCTCGGCGATGCCTCCGGCCAGATGCGGACCACCTCCACCGGCCTGTCGACGATTTCGCGCCAGACCAACGAACGCGTCGAGGTCGCCGGGAAGGCCTCCAGCGAGGCCTCGATGAGCGTCGAGACGGTCGCCGCGGCTTCCGAAGAACTCAGCGCCTCCATCAACGACATCAGCCAGCAGGCGGCGCACGCGGCTGATATCGCCAGCCGCGCGGTCGGTCAGGCGCGCAACACCGACGGCACCGTCCAGGGGCTCGCCCAATCGGCGGGGCGGATCGGCGAAGTCGTAGGTCTCATCAACACCATCGCCGCCCAGACCAACCTGCTTGCGCTCAACGCCACCATCGAGGCCGCGCGCGCCGGCGAGGCCGGCCGCGGCTTCGCGGTGGTCGCCTCCGAGGTCAAGTCGCTGGCGAGCCAGACGGCGAAGGCGACCGAGGAAATTTCCGAGCAGATCTCCGACATCCAGCGGGTCGCCGGCGAGGCCATCGACGCCATCAAGGGCATCGGCAGCATCATCGGCGAGGTCAACGAGGTCGCGACCGCGATTGCCGCCGCCGTGCAGCAGCAAGGCGCCGCCACCCAGGAGATCACGCGCTCGACGCAGTTTGCTGCCCAAGGTACCAAGAACGTGTCCGACAACATTACCGGCGTGAAGGCCGATGCGGACGCAGCAGCGGCGGCCGCCGAGAATGTGAAGCAGGCGTCCCAGACGCTGGAAACGCAGAGCCAGCAACTGGGCAATCAGGTCACTCAGTTCCTCGGCAAGATCCGCGCGGCTTAGGTCACCTCACTCGTCATGTCCGGGCCTTGACCCGGGCATGACGTAACCTAGTCCCTCGCCACGATAGGCACGCGCGCATATTTGGCGCGGACCTTCTCGGAGGCGGGCGAGAAATTCAGTTCGGCGCCGCGCTTGTCGGCGCTGCGGCCCGCAACCAGAAGGCCGTTCTCGCCGGCGACGATGTCGCCCTTGCGCAGCGTCGGATCATTCTCGATCTTGACCGGCGCCAGCCCGATCTGGTCCTTGCCGTTGCAGGTGCAGCCGCTGACGAGTTCGTTGCGGTAACGGAACGCGTTCGGCAGCTCCGAATAGGCATTGCCGTTTTCGGCGGTCGCGTTGTCGATACTGCTGCCGGAAAACACTTTGGTTTCGCTCGCCGGGCAGAAACTGTTGCAGCTGGCCGCACGGCTCTCATTGTCTGATGCGGTGACGGGGAAATAGCGTCCATCGCAGGTCCGCACGCAAAACGCCTGACCACCGCCACCACTTCCGCCTCCACTGTAGCGGGCACGCCCCTCGCGACGCGGCGCGTAGACCTGGCCGTCGTCATCGGCGAACGGCATGTGGATGTAAGGCTGCTGGCGCGGACGGCTGATCCCGCCGAACAGTTGCGAGAAGAAGTCCTGGGCCTGCGCGGCAGGCGCCAGCGCGGAGGCGCACATCAGCGCGGCGGCTCCCCATACTGCCAGTTTTCCCGATCGCATCAACCTTCTCCTCTCACGCAACATGGCACCTCAATCAGTTGAAGCGCGGCGCCGTCAGGTTCATCGCCTGGCGGCCCGAGGTCGTCGTCGCAACGGGGCGCGGATGCGCGGTGGCCGGACGAACCGAGATGATGGTCCTGCTATCTCCGCCCCGCGCCATGACCGGCGCGTTCTTCGGCAGCACCACGACCTTGGCGCCGACATCGACCCGGCTGAACAGATCGGCGACGTCCTCATTGGTCAGACGGATGCAACCCGACGAGACGAATTTCCCGATCGTCGAGGGATCGTTGGTGCCGTGAATGCGGTACTGGCTGGTGCCGAGATACATCGCCCGCGCGCCCAGCGGATTGCCGGGACCGCCGGCCATGAAGCGCGGCAGATAGGGCTGGCGGGCAATCATCTCGGCCGGCGGATGCCAGTCCGGCCATTCCGCCTTGCGGCTGACGGTCTGCACGCCCGACCAGGTAAAGCCATCGCGGCCGACGCCGACGCCGTAGCGGATGGCGCGGCCCTGGCCGAGCACGTAGTAGAGCGTGGTGTTGCCGGTATCGATGATGATGGTGCCCGGCGCCTCCGTGGTACCGAAGGCGACGACGGCACGGCGAAGCCGCTCGGGCGTCGCGCTCTCATCGGACCCGAGCACCTCATCGGCCGGATATGCACCCGGTTGGGCAGACGCGTAACCGAACGTCTGCGCGTTCGCAGCGCTCGATACTGCAACCGGCGTCAGCAAGACGGCGCTGACGAGGACGAGCGCGCTTGCCACGCGCGACGAAGGCCGGCGACTGGAAGAAAACTGTGTCATGAGACTGCCCCGTTGGATGTGTGCATCGCAAGATGCTCTGCCCAACAAACGCCGCCACAGGCCGGCGGTTCCGAACGGCCGACGCCGCGCCGCTTCACATCAAGCGCGGCATCGCTCACGCCCGCGCGATGGAACCCGCGCGCCATCACCGCGTTATGAGCCCGGTCCGGTTCGCGACGTCGCTTGTGCCGTGTCATCGCCGCTTCGGGCGAGGGAAAACCATTGTGAGCGTCATTTCGAACAAGCCTTCGCCCAGCAGGCTTTTGGCTGCCACATCCCCGCCGACAAGACCTTCGCGCAGCGAACGACAGCTTGCCCGCGAACGGGAAGGCGCGCCGGTCCCCGACAGCAAGGGCGAATTGCCGCCGGTCATCCGCCGCACGGAAGTGGTGGCCATCGCGCTCGTCGGCCTGCTGATCATCTGCATCATCGCCGGGCTCTACCTTGCCAAGGCGTTCTTTCTGCCGATCACGATGGCCTTCATCATCGGGACCATGCTGTCACCGGCCGCCGGCTTCCTCGAGCGCTATCGCGTTCCGCGCGCGGTCGCCGCCGTCCTGATCGTGGCGGCCGCCGGCGCCGGGGTCGCGTTCGCGGTCGGCCTGATCGCCTCGCCCGCGGTGGAATGGAGCGGCAAGCTCCCGGAGCTCGGGGCGCTGCTGAAGGAGAAGCTGCACGTGTTCGACCGGCCACTTGCGCTCTGGCAGGAGGTGCAAAGCATGCTCGGCGGCCCCGGCACACTCACAACATTGCATCTGCCCAAGTTCGACTGGGTGCAGCCGACCCTGGAATTCCTGTCGCCGACCTTTGCCGAATTCCTGCTGTTCGTCGCAACGCTGATCCTGTTCATCGCGAGTTGGCGGGACATGCGCCGGGCCTTGATCATGAACTTCGGCGAGCGAACGGCGCGGCTGCGGACGCTGCGGATGCTCAACGAGATCGAGCAGCATCTCGGCAACTACCTTTTGATGGTGACCACCATCAACATCGGCGTCGGCGTCGTCACCGGCCTGATCTGCGCGGTCGCGGGCATGCCCAATCCTGCCGGGCTCGGCGCACTGGCGGCGATCCTGAATTTCATCCCGATCATTGGCCCGGTGGCGATGTTCGCCGTCCTGGTCGTGGTCGGCCAGGTCGCGTTTCCCAGCATCGGCGCCGGACTTCTCGCTCCGACGCTGTTTGCGGCCATGACCTTCCTGGAAGGTCACTTCCTCACCCCGATGATCATCGGCCGCCGGCTGGCGCTGAACGCGCTCGCCGTTTTCATCGCGCTCGCGTTCTGGACCTGGCTGTGGGGGCCGATGGGCGCGTTCCTGTCGTCGCCGCTGCTGATCGTCGCGCTGATCGTGAAAGAGCATTTGATGCCGTCGAATTCGCCGCAGTTTCCGGACGGCTAGATTGGGGAACTTCCCATTCGACAGGGCGTTTGTTCCGCAGATGAATTCGGTAGCCGGGAGCTTTCGATGTCCATGATGAACGAAACCACGAAAAACCTGACGGACAAAGCAACCTACGAACGCCTGGAAAAGGATGTAACCGCCGTGAAAAACGATATCGCAGCCCTGACCGATCAGATCACCGACGCGCTGAACAGCTTTGCCGGCACCGCCGGCAAGCAGGCGCGGCGCGGCTACAAGCAGGCGCGCGCCAGTGCGGAGCAGGCGGTCGACGACATGTCCGACCGCGGCAGCGCGATGATGGACGCCGCCCATGACGCGGCCTCCTCGATCGAGGAGACGCTGGAAGACGCCATCACGCAGCGCCCGCTGGCAACCGTCGCGGTGGCGCTTGGTATCGGTTTTCTGATCGGCGTGACCTGGCGCAGGTAGGTTTGGCGCAGGCCGCTTTGGCGCAAACAGTCTTCGATGGCGCGTGCCGATGAGCCGGCCGCGCTGCCGCTTCGTGTTGCACATTCTTTCTTTGACGTCGTTTTCAGATCGAGGCTTTTGGATCGGGGTTTGGCCATGTTTCAGCGACTGATCGATGATCTCAAGGACTTCGACCGGCACCGCGCTGCGGCTGACTTCGCTCGCCGCAGCGGCGGCCATGGCGCTGCTGGTCACGACCGCCTTTCTGTGCGCTGCGGCCTTCGTGTTCGTGCTGGAAAAATACGGTCCCGTGGAGGCCTGCCTGACCGGGGCCGCGATCTTCTTCGTCGTCACCTTGATCGCAGCCGGTTGCTACATGGTGCGCAAGAAGCAGATCGAGAGGCGCGCCGAACGGGCCGCGAAGACGGCGAAGTCCACCGCCCAGACCGTGCTGGCCGATCCGATGCTGGTCGCCGCCGGCATCCAGGTGATCCGCGCCATCGGCGTCAAGAAGCTGATCCCGATCCTTGCAGTCGGCGGACTGGCGCTGGGATTTCTGGCAAGCCGCGCCAACACGGGTGGTGGTGAAGCCGGCAGTGAAGCGCCGGCGGAGTAGCAGGTCCGGGTCCTGCAGAGGCGAAGTATCCGGCATGATGGAGTTGTCATGCCCGCGAAGGCGGGCATCCAGTACGCCGCGGCTTCTCGGTTCTATCACTGAGGTCTCTGGAATACTGGATCGTCCGCCTTCGCGGACGATGACAGTTGAATGTGAGGCCGCGATCTCGCGACATGAACTGCCCGAGGTTTGCTGGAGAACTCCCGCCCTCCAATTAGAGGGCGCAGGGAAGACCGGGTGCTTGCTGCACCCGCGGTCCCGCGTGCGATTTGCGCAAAACAAAACTGCACACGAGCATACAGGGCAGCGGGAACACTCCGGCCTTCCCTGCGCAATGGCTTTACGGCTTACTTCGTGCTCTCCCCGGAGAACGGCTCTTTTGCCTCCGTTATCCCAAAGAAGCTTCGCTTCTCCTGGACGTAATGCCAGCACCGCGACATCAGAACCACACGACTTCGCCGTACGCATCAGGCGCGTACGTCTATCGCACCATCAGCGTCCATCGCATCTCACCGCGCGTTCGTGACGATGGCCAACGCCCCTCATCTGCCGTGAGACGGGCGAGTTACGCCGGTGATTTGCCCTGCAAGTTAAGCGGAATATTTTTGCGGGAAGGACTGGACAGGTTTTGAGTGATTTGCCCGACAAGTGAAAATCAGCCGGATCATGGCCAAAACGTAGGGTGGGCAAAGCGAAGCGTGCCCACCATCAAGAAGCGCGATTGGCGAAGGATGGTGGGCACGGCGCAAGTGCGCCTTTGCCCACCCTACGAATCTGCGGATGACCTACGCCCGTTTCGCCGACACGATGCCCCACGCCGCGATCGCCGCCATCAATAGCGAGATCAGCACATTGTAGCCGGCGAGCGAGAGGCCGAGGAAGCGCCACTGCACTTCATCGCAGCGGATCACCTTCACAGTGTCCAGCCGCTGCAGCAGCGTGCCGGCGCTACCGAGATCGGCGACCGGGCCGGAGCAATCGGTCGGGCCTTCCCAGAACTTCCACTCGACGCCGGCGTGATAGCCGCCGAGCCAGGCATTGGCGAGGGCTGCGAGCAGAAGCACCGCAAACCCGGCCAGCACGACCTGCCGCGGCGCCCCGCGCGCGGCGGCGAACGCCACCAGGAGGGCGAGCGGCAGGGCCAGATAATAGGCGTAGCGCTGTTCGAGGCAGAGCGGACAGGGGCGGATATCCAGCACGAGCTGGAAGAACCAGGCGCCCGCCAGCGTATCCGCTGCAATGAACGCAATCACCAGCGCCGCGACCAGAGCGCGATCGGCGGAGAGGCGCGCAGGCAACGAATGGGCGGCGGCGTTGAGCGTCACGGACGTTCTCCGGAGCACAATTCATGCTCAAACAGGCAACAGCGTCGTATCCCACCGCGGCCGGCCTGTCGAGGCAGGCCACAATCACATCCGCGCGGGTTGACCCGGAAGCGCCGCCCGCTATATTCCCGCCCGCTTCGCCGCACCGGGCATCCACCCTGTGTCCGAAGGCCCCTGTGGCGGAACTGGTAGACGCGCTCGACTCAAAATCGAGTTCCGCAAGGAGTGCTGGTTCGATTCCGGCCAGGGGCACCAAGCTCTTTTTGCCCAGGGATGGATATCGAGCGGGTATGCAACGGCGCGGCGAGATGCTGCGTGTCGTATCGCCCTGGCTCAGCCATTTAGCGAAATGCCCCCTTCCCCGCCGATCGCGCGGTCCAGCGCATCGATCAGCACCTGAATCTCGATGAACTTGTTGCGGGCCCGTTCGGCCTTGTCGCGGTCAAACGGAGCGGCCAGCACCTTCGCATGTGCGTCCCTGTCCTCGACCATGCGCGCACGGGCTTTATTCAGCGTTTCAAGTCGCTCGCTCATTTTGGTTTCTTTCAAAGGAGGGGGTCGGCGTCACGCTGCCGGCGCCAACCTCATGCGTACACCGACCCAGCTACAGGCGCCATCGATCAATGGCACGGTCGAAGATGAAAGCTAAGCCGCAGCATCACTTGCAATTGGTGCATTTACCGCGACGGTTCGCAGCTTTGTTGTCTTGACCGCGCCCGGCATTGTTACGACCATTGATGATCCAGTACTCCAGCTCAGGAGCCCTCATGTCGTCGACATCCGATCTGCCGCGTCCAAACAGGAGGGCTTTCGTGGCTGGGGCAGCGAGCGCGGCAATCTGCGCGCCGGCGCTGGCCCAGCATTCCGGCCATGGCACGCAGCCGGGCGCAGCCCTGCCTGAGGCAGCACCCGCGTCCGATCCTTTCGCCAGACTCCAGGGCGGCACGCCGCATCACCTCACGACCGAGCAGATCGCCCAGCGAAAGATCGAAAGCCTCGCGCCGAAGGGCCCGCAGGGACGCTGGACTTCCAGGGCGGCGTTGCCGCTGCCGCGAAGTGAAATGGCCTGGGCCACCGCCTGGGCGGGACGCATGCATATTGTCGGCGGCTATGGCGAAGGACGTGTCGACCGCGCCTATCACCATGTCTACGACGCAAAAGATGACCGCTGGTTCAACGCCGCGCCATTGCCGCGCGGCGCCAACCACGTCGCTGTCGTGGCCGATGCCGGCCGGGTCTACGCGCTTGGCGGCTTCATCGAGCAGAATCGCAATCCGGACCCGAATGCGTTTGCCTACGACGTGGCCGCCGACAGGTGGACGACCATCGCACCCCTCTTGCGTTCGCGCGGTGCAGCCGCAGCCGTCGCACTTGACGGCAAGATACATCTGATCGGCGGTGCCGGCGCTCCCACCAACGAGCGCGCCAGCGTCGGCTGGCACGAGGTCTACGATCCGCAAACCGACAAGTGGGAAATCCGAAAGGCGCTACCGGCCGCGCGCGACCATGTCGGGGCTGTCGCCCATAACGGCATGATCCATATCATCGGCGGCCGCTTCAACACGTTTGAATACAACACCGATCTTCACCACGTTTACCTGCCGTCGCTCGACACTTGGAAGGAGCGGGCACCGCTGCCTACGGCGCGTTCCGGCCACGGGCTCGTCGTCTACCGCGACCGCTTCTTCGCAATGGGCGGCGAATACGGCGTGCAGGACCGAGGGCAGATTTCGCAGGGCGCCGTATTCGGGCAGATGGAGAGTTACGATCCCCAGACGAATACCTGGCAGTCTCATGCACCCATGACGACGCCAAGGCATGCGGTGGGTGCCACCACGATCGGCGATGCGATCTACGTTGCGGGCGGAGGAGCCGTGACGGGCGGCTCGGTCCAGTCCTCCGTGCACGAAGCTTTTACGCTGGCCGCCTGATCGTTTCCTTCATCGCCGGCGTCGAATTCGGTAACGCAAATCCGCACGGCGACGGCGAAACGAACGCGTTTCGACGGCGCAGGATAAACGTACGAGACAGGAATCGAACAGCGGACAAAACGTCTTCGGCTCCATCCGCCTGCGAGTTGTCGCGCGCGCTGACGTTCCGCTGACATTGCATTGAGCTCCGCGAACGGTAACTTCCAACCTTTTCGGTAGTAGTACGGGCCAGAAAACACGGCGCTGCCGCAGTTCATCCGCGAAATGTCCACATCCGACTTCTATCCGGCCAGCATTCACACCATGGATGGAAGTTTGATGCGATATCTTTTCGCCGCCGTGATTGCTGTGTTTGTGATCGCGGTGGACCTTGAAAATTCCGACGTCAGGTCGGTATGGATGGAACCGTCTCTCGTTGTTGCCGAAGCGCAATCGGCGCCCGTTACGCCGTCGCGTTCGCAGGCTGGAACTGTGGCGGCGTCAACTGCGACTGCGTCGATTGAATATTCGCAGACGCTGGACACAACAAATGTTGCAGGCACGCCCGACGAGACGGCTGCGGATGGCGCTGCGCATGCAGCCGCATCGTTCTACGACGAGTCCGCGTCACCGATCTGCGAAGCAGTCAAGGCTGCCGCCGAGGAAAACGATATCCCGATCGGATTCTTCGCGCGCCTGCTCTGGCAGGAAAGCAGGTTTCGCGCCGAAGAGGTCAGCTCCGCAGGCGCGCAGGGCATTGCGCAATTCATGCCGCAAACGGCCGTCGAAATGGGCTTGAGCAACCCTTTCGATCCGCTGCAGGCGATTCCTGCGTCGGCAAAATTTCTTCGCAAGCTCCACAATCAGTTCGGAAATCTCGGGCTTGCGGCGGCGGCCTACAATGCGGGCGGCGGCCGGATTGAAAAATGGCTGTCACGCCGGAGCACCCTCCCCCAGGAGACGCGCGCTTACGTCAAGATCATCACCGGCCACAAGGCCGAAACGTGGACCGACGAAGAGAATACCATCTCCATGCCGACCGACCTGCCGCAGAAAGCGCCGTGCGAAGGCGTCGGCGGCCTGTCGCGGCAGGACCGGATTGCCACCGTGAATGTCGACCTGACGCCTTCGGCCAGTGCGATGGTACGCAAGGCGGAGACTGTCGAAGCCGAGGACAAAAAGAAAGCGACAGTCAAGAAATTGCGCGTTGCAAGTTCGGCGGCCGGACGCGGCGGTGCGGCGACCCGAAAGACAAATGCCCGTGCTGTCCTGCTCGCAGGCAAGGGATCGGCACGCAAGCCGGGGAAACAAAGCGCCACGCGTCTCGCGTCAGATTCTTCTACCGGTGGCCGGGCGAAGTCATCGAAGGCGCGGGAATTGTAGCTGTTGCCATTCGATCCGCCGCCAAACGAAAGAAGCCCGCACAGTTCGCGGGCTTCTTTGTCTCGAGAACGACGGTGGATTTACGCCTCCCGATACCAGCTCGCGAGCTGCCACAGATCGTTGTCCCAGCCCGAGATATGCGCGGTCAGCTTGTTGCCGAGCGCGGCAACCCGGGTGCGGGAGATGATCGGCTGGATGTAATTGTCCGTTACGACGAGGTCGTTGAGCCTGATGAACAGCGCCGCGCGCTTCACCGCGTCGAGTTCGCGTTCGACCTGCTTGTAGATCTCGTCATATTCCTTGCTTTGCCAGCGCGAGACATTGCGCCCCTGCCACTTGTTTTCCTTGTTCGCCACCTGCCACGACACATACTGGTTCATGAAGAACTGCGGATCGGCCTGCGGCATGGTGGTGTTGTACATCTGCGCGTCGCAATAGAAATGCGGGTAGGTGTCGGGATTGCCAGCGTCGGAGGAGAAGAACACCGATCCCACCACCGACTTCAGCTCGACGTCGATGCCCGCTTTCTGGCACGCCTGCTTGACGATGGCCTGGGTCTTCTGCCGGGGCGCATTGATCGAGGTCTGGAACACGAACTTCAGCGGCTTGCCGTCCTTGGCGCGAATGCCGCCGCTGCCCTTTTTCCAGCCGGCAGCCTCGAGAATCTGGTTGGCCTTCTCGATGTTGAATTCGATTTTGGTGTTCTTCGACCGGAAGCGTTCCGGATTGTTGAGGAAGTTCGCGGTGGCCAGCGCGGTGCGGCCATAGATGAATTTCTCGATCGAGGCGCGGTCGATCAGGAGATTGATGGCCTGGCGCACGGCCGGATCGCTGAACAGCGGATGCCTGGTCTTGATGCTGGCGCGCTCGCCATCGATCTCGACCGCGGGATCGGTCGAGTTGAGCGACATGAATTCGACATTGCCTGACGGCGTGATGTTCACCCTGCCCTTGCCGACGGCTTCCAGCTTCAGCAGGATCTCGTCTTCGACCTGCATGTTCCAGGCATAATCATATTCGCCGGTCTGCAGTACCGCGCGCGCCGCCGACACCGCGTCGCCGCCACCCTTGACCTCCACCTCGTCGAAATGCGGCCGGTTGGCAACGTGGTAGTCGGGATTGATCTTGGCGCGGAGCATATCGCCCGGCTTGAAATCGACGAACATATAAGCGCCGGTGCCGACCGGCTTCAGGTTGTGCGGCGCCTCGCGCGATTTGGCGCCGACGTAATCCTTGAACAAATGCTTCGGGATGATCATGCCGTAATTGCCGACAAAGGCATCGGCCCAGAACGGCGTCGGCTTGGCAAAAACGAGGCGGACGGTGAAGTCGTCGATTTTCTCGACCGTGATGTCCCTGTAGTTGCCGATCGAGACCGCCGCGGTCTCCGGCGTCCTGGCATATTCCCAGTTGAAGACGACGTCGTCGGCCGTGAAGGGCATGCCGTCATGCCATTTGACGCCGCGTTTCAGCTTCCAGATCACCGAGCGGCCGTCCTCGGCCAATCCGTCATTCTCCTTGCTCGGAATCTCGGCGGCGAGGATCGGAACGAGGTTGCCGTCGCCATCCCATCCCGCCAGCGGCTCGTAAAAGATCCGGGAGCCTTCCTGGTCCTTGGTGCCGACGGCGAAATGCGGATTGAGCAGCGTCACCGCCTGCCAATACATCAGCTTCAACACGCCGCCGCCGCCGGCCCTGGTCGGCTTGTAGGAAAGCGCGGGTGCAGCCATCGCCACCCCGGACTGGCTCAGCATCATCCCGGCCATCGGCGCCGAAAGGCCCGCGGCAATCATTCGCTGGACAAAGGCCCGCCGCGACAACTGGCCGGTCTTGACGTCTGCAATCAGGTCTCGAAGCTCCCGTTCCTTCATAAGGCGGACTCCTCACCGGCGCTGAATGGCTGGTCACTCTCGAAGGTTGAAATGGATCAGGTCAGCGCGAAGCTGTCAAAGCAGGATCCGGACCAACCGGTCATGACGGGTGCATTTTTGCCGAATCCAACCGGGACAAGGTGACGCGGATTCGATGGGAAGCGCGCCCACAAAAAAGCCCGCATCGCTGCGGGCTTCTTGTCTCATTGGCTTTTCTTACCAGCCGCGATAGCCGCCGCTGCCGAAGCTGAAGGTTACGCCGGGTCCGCCGCCGTAGTAGCCGTACGGGCGCGAGTAACCGTACGCGCGCGGGGCGTAATAGTTATGGCTCCTGTAGTACGGCCGGTAATGGCGGTGGTGATGGCCACGCCAATGATTATGCCCGCGCCAGTGCCGGCGGTGTTGTGCGCTGATGTCGGTCGGGGACTGCGTGGCACTCCGGGATTGCGTGGCATCTGTCGAACGTTGCGACTTCACCGCATTGTCGGCGGCGTAGGCGGAACCTCCCATCAGAGTGGCGGCGCCAACGGCAAACACGATAGCTAGCTTCTTCATCATCGTACTCCAGTAAAACGTGTGAAGTGCTAACCGGCGGGCGCGCGTGACGTTCCGGCGTGCGACATAAGGACCGCGCGCGCTCCTTGAACGAATGTTCAGGTAGATTAACGGAGTTCCTGCGATCGAGATCGCAGAGCCTGCGATCGAGCCCGACGAGCAGGCTGACCCGCTCGCGCAGAGCGGCGATCGCAACGCTATTGCACCGGACCGATCGTGACCGCAATCGTATCCGGCGCCACGCCGCTGACCTGCAGCACGACGGGTGTCGCATCGAGATCGAGCCGCACGCTCTTGCGCACGCCCGGGCAATCGCTGCGGCCGGTGCTGCCGACGGAGCGCGCGTAGCGGCCGTTCTGGATCACGTCGATCCAGGCATCGTCGGAGAGCGTGATCTGGTAGATGCCGGGCTTTGGCAGCGCCGGCAATCGCACCATGCCGCCATGCCACTGCTCCGTTCGCGGCTTGCGCTCCGGCGGCATTTCGAAGGCGGCTTGCGCGCCCGGCTGCAGGCGAATGACCAGCGCGGCCGCCGGCAGCGCTAACAGTGTCTCGCCGGCGGCAATCGTCGTCTTGTCCGCCGCCGCAAACGCCGCGCGTTCACGCGCGAGCGACCATGCGAATTTTTCGCAGCCGTCGTCGGCCGCCGCCGGCCCGAGCAAGGCGAGCAGCACGAGGGCGATGAGGGACGAACGAAGCATCGAAAGCTCCTATGGCGGCAGGCCAGGTGCGGCAAAACCATGTTTTGCGAGCGTGCGCTGGCCTTCTGCCGAGAGAATGAACAGCGCGAATTGATACGCCGGCACCGAAGCGCCGTTCATCACGGTCAGGCCGTAATCGGCGCCGACCGCAAGGGCGTCAGGTAATGGCACGATCTGCTGCGCCGGATTCTCGCGCTGCGCGGCGAGCGCATTGGTGCAATAGGTCAGGAAGATATCGGCGGTGCCTTGCGCGACGAGTTCGCCATAGACCGAACGGCCCTGCGGCGCGGGCGGGCTGGAGGGGCCGCCGGTGAGCTGCAGCGCTTTCTTCTCAAGCGTCGCGGAGGCACCCGGGTTGATCTTCTCGGCTTTCCGGAAAACCTCCCAGGCGTAATCGCCCGACGGATCAGCCTTCGGCGTCGAGGTGCCGAGTTTCACCGAGGAATCGAGCATGCGGTCCAGCAGCGACGCCGGCGCTACTTCGAGACCGGACCGCGCCAGCGCGCACAGCCGGTTGCGGGCGAACAGGACCACAGGGCCGCTGCGCTTCTCCGCCGCCAGCGCCTGCGGGTGCTCCATGTTGGCGGAGGCAAACACTTCTGCTTTCGCACCGGCGGCGATCTCGTCCTTCAACAGACCGGATGCGCCGAACTTCGCCTGCACCTTGCCGAGGCCTGTGGCCTCGAAATCCTTTGCCACCTCGCTCAGCGCAGCGCGCAGGCTGCCGGCGGCGTGGAGCAAGACCGTTTCCTCTGCCATCGCGGGCACCGTCATGATCGCGAGAACCGCGAGAGCTGCGGAAAGCCGTGCGGCCATCACGCGCCGGAATCGTTGGCGTTGGGATAGAACAACTGCTCACCGTTGATCTTGTAGTCGGCGATCGCCTTCTGGCCCTCCGACGACACCAGCCAGTCGATGAACTGCTGGCCAAGATCCTTCTTGACGCTCGGATGCTTCTCCGGGTTCACCAGCATGACGCCATACTGGTTGAACAGCCGCTTGTCGCCTTCGACCGCAATCACGAGATCGCCGCGGTTCTTGAACGACAGCCAGGTGCCGCGGTCGGCGAGCACATAGGCGTTGGACGCCGAGGCGGTGTTGAGCGCCGCGCCCATGCCCTGCCCGATCTCCTTGTACCAGGGGCCCTTGTCCTTGCCGATGTCGACGCCGGCAACCTTCCAGAGGTTGATCTCCGCTTGGTGCGTGCCGGACTTGTCGCCGCGCGAGATGAAGTCGGCGCCCTTGGCCTTGATCGCACCGAGCGCCGCGACGATGTCCTTCGATCCCTTGACGCCGGCCGGATCGCTCTTCGGGCCGATCAGGATGAAGTCGTTGTACATCACGGGATAACGCTTGACGCCAAAGCCTTCGGACAGAAACTTCTCTTCCGCGGGCTTCGCATGGACGAACACGACGTCGGCATCGCCGCGGCGGGCGGTATCGAGCGCCTGCCCGGTGCCCTGCGCCACCACCTTCACGTCGATGCCGGTCTTGGCCTTGAACATCGGAAGGATGTGGCCGAACAGTCCGGAATCCTGCGTCGAGGTGGTCGAGGCCACCACGATCGATTTGTCCTGCGCGACGGCGTGGCCCGCGAATACGAGGCTGGCGGTCGCCGCAATGATCAAACGGCGCGTGAGCATGTTCATTTTTTCTCTCCCATCATTTCCAGAGCATGATCTCTTCGGAAAACCGGTACCCACTCTTCCGGATCATGTTCTAAACCAGTAGTTCACCCGCGAGGAACGTCCTGGCCTCGGCGGTTTGCGGCCTGTCGAAAAACGGCGCCGCGGCACCGGTATCCACGATGCGGCCGCGGTGAAGCATGACGACGTCGCCGGCGAGCCTGCGCGCTTCGCCGAGATCGTGGGTCGCCATCACGACCTTGATGTTGCGTTCGCTCACCGTGCGGATGATGTCTTCGACCGCCTTGGTGGCGGTGGGATCGAGGCTCGCGGTCGGCTCGTCGAGAAACAGCACCGCCGGATCGCGCGCGAGCGCCCGCGCCAGCGCCAGCCGCTGCTGCTCGCCGCCGGACAAGCTTCGCGCGGCACGGTCGGCCAGGTGGCCGAGGCCGACCAGTTCGAGCAACTCGCTGGCGCGGCGCGCATGCTCGGCGCGCGGCACGCCGGCCGCCCGCAGCGCGAAGCGGATATTGGCGGCGGCGCTGCGGCGGAGCATCGCGGGGCGCTGAAACACGATCGCGCGCCTGAGCGGCGGGACATTTTCCAGGCCGCCCCAGGTGATGCGTCCGCGCGAAGGCGCGAGCAGCCCCATCGCCACGCGCAGCAGCGTGGATTTCCCCGAACCGTTGGGACCGATCAGCACCGTGGGCGGGCCCGGCGCCAGCGTGAGCGCGATACGATCGAGGATCGTGACGGGACCCGCCGTCACCGTGACGTCATCGAATACAACAGGCAGTTCGCTGGAAGGGGCGCGCATGGTCATCCCGCCAATCGCTCGCCGGCACGGCGGGCGGTCCAGGCCAGCGCGTTGACGGCGATCACGATCGCGATCAGCACGAGGCCGAGGCCGACCGCGAGCGGCAGGTCGCCCTTGGAAGTTTCCAGCGCAATCGCCGTCGTCATCGTGCGGGTAAAGCCCTCGATATTGCCGCCGACGATGATGATGGCGCCGACCTCCGCCGCCGCACGGCCGAAGCCCGCGAGCAGCGCGGTGACGAGGCTGAAGCGCGCGTCCCAGATCAGCGCCGTGACGCGCCCGAGCGGGCTGAGATTCATCGCGGTGAGTTCGTCGCGATATTCGATCCAGAGATCCTCGATGGTCTGGCGCGTCAAGGCGGCGATGATCGGCGTAACCAGCACGGTCTGGGCGATGATCATGGCGGGCGCTGTGAACAACAGGCCGAACGAGCCGAACGGCCCGGAGCGCGACAGCGCCAGATAGACCGCAAGGCCGACGACGACCGGCGGCAGGCCCATCAGGGCGTTGAGCAGGACGATGACGCCCTGGCGTCCGGGGAATTTCGTCAGCGCGATGAAGGCGCCCAGGGGAATGCCGATCAGCGCGGCCAGCGCCACCGCGGACAGGCTCACATAGAGCGACAGCCGCACGATGGCGAACAGGGCGGGATCGCCGCTGAGCACGAGTTGAAGGGCTGTTGCGTCGTTCGGCATGGGAATTCCGTTTGGCCGACATCTTGCGCAGACGGTACTGGTGTGGTCAATTTGCGGAAATGCTGCAGCCATGTGCATGCTAATGCCTATGCGAGAACTTCTGACCACTGAGGAAGCCGCCGACTATCTGCGGCTATCGGAACGCAAGCTTTATGAGCTGGTGGCGGACCGAGCCGTGCCTTGCAGCAAGGTGACCGGACGTTGGCTGTTTTCGCGCGCCGCGCTCGACCGCTGGGTTTCCGCCGGACTGATCGCGCCGGCCGGCCTGACGCACGTGGCGGCGCCGCCGATCGTCGGTGGCAGTCATGATCCGCTGCTGGAATGGGCGCTGCGCGAAAGCAATTCCGGCCTCGCAAGCCTGCCCGAAGGCAGCGAGGAAGGCTTGCGGCGGCTGACCCGAAGCGAGGTGATGGTCGCGGCGATCCATCTGCACCGGCTCGATGGCGATGACGAAACCGCCAATGTCGAGGCGGTCACGGACTCACCGGGACTGCACGATGCCGTGGTGCTCGGCTTTGCGCGGCGCGAGCAAGGCATTCTGGTTGCGCCGGGCAATCCGCTTGTGCTCAGCGACATGGCCTCGATCGCCACATCGCGCGCACGGATGGCGCAACGCCCCGCCGGCGCCGGCGCGCAACTGCTGCTGCTCGCGCTATTGGCGCGCGCCGATATCAGCCTCGACGACTTGAAGCTCGCAAAGCCCGCCTTTCCGACCGGCCCCGACATCGCCCAGGCAATCCGCGCGGACCGCATCGATTGCGGCATCGCCACGCGGTCGGTCGCCCGCGCGGCCGGGCTCGACTTCCTGCCGCTTGCCTGGGAACGCTTCGACCTCGTGCTGCGGCAGCGCGACTACTTCATGAAGGGGCCGCAGGCGCTGTTCAACTTCATGCGCTCTCCTGTGCTGCGCGACCGCGCCGCCGAACTCGGCGGCTACGACGTCAGCGACGCCGGCGCGGTACGGCTGGTGAATTAGGGAACGCCGATCGCTAGCGACTCCGGCTTGTGATGCCGGTTCCACCCGAAAAGATGAATATGCGGCGACCGTCGAAGTTTTATCCGGCGCAAACCGGAAACCTCGCGGCCTGGCTCCAGATCGCCATCACCACGCCACCAAATCGCCTAACGACTCAACGACGCCTGTTGCAGGGGTTGCGGGCACCAAGGGAGAAATTGATGGACACTCCGACGTCTGCCGCGCCCGACGAGAAAACACCTCCGTCTGAGGAGGCTGTGGCAACACAACCCAACAAAGAGAAATCGAATCCCTCCAGCCCGCTGGAGATCAGCGCCGAACGTTTCAACTCGTCCGTCGCCCGGTTGACCTCAAATTCGATAGACGAACTTCACCAGCTCGCTTCCGAACTGCAAAAAATGCAGGAGTTCCTGAAGTCCGAGGTGGAAAGCGTGCAGCGCCAGATCAACAGCGCGGTCGCCGGAATAAATATCATTGTCGATACGATTGGCCCGTGGAAGAACATGGCAAGCTCACAAACACCTCCATCAGGCAACCGCCACGTCCGCACGGGGGGACTGGCGGCCACCATTGAGCAGCGCATTCGCGCGGGATAGCGACCGCCGAGGCGCCGCTGGGCAATACTAGCTGGCTAACTGCTTAGGCGCTTGGCTCGGGGCATGTCGGACGCTGCAATCGCCGTGTCGATTGGCGAGAGAACCGATCCGGTGCAGGACCGGCGTGTCCGCCTGCCCAGCACATTACAGATCACCTCTCGGGTCGAGATAATCGAAGCGGCCCAGCTATCGGCACCCTCGCGCCGATAGCTAAATCACGCCGGTACATGCATCCGCCAGTTTGATCTAGATCAAACAACCTTCCACGATGTTCCCTGTCTATTCATTCGCCGGTCATTGGAAGCCGAGAACGAACGAGCTTTGTCTTTGCAGCATCGGGATAAAGTATGAAATGGCTTGGCCGCCTGTTGGGCGTTGTGATCGCCCTTGCGGGAGTTCAGCAAACGATGGCCAAGGCCCGCCTGACTGACCCTTTGAAAATTGCGCGCGAGTGCAAGAGCGAGGCCGAGCTGTTCTGCAAGGGAATTCGTCCAGGTCGGCAGCGCATCGTCGTTTGCCTCAAACAGAAGATCGCCGAGCTGTCACCCGCATGTGTGACGGCTCTCAATTCTACGGACTAGCTGACGCTAGATAAACGTCGTCACGATCGTTGCACCCGGAGCGGAGCACACCGATGTGGGTCCTGATGTACGTCTTCTCCTACTCAGTCAGCCCGGCCGCTACGAACGACAGGGCGGAATGGCGGCTGCTTCCGACCGTGGTGTTTCAGGAATTCTCGAACGAAGAGCGATGCAGGGCGGCCAAGTCAGCACTCGAGGGCAGCTTGCAGGAGGCGGGAACCAGGCTGAGAAGTGGTTTGGAGGATTTGAAGACCATAGGTAAGGCTGACCCCGCCCAGGTCATCATTGCCTACAATGTGGAATGTCTTCCGAAATGAAGCCGTCTCTCGACGAAAGAAGGTCCCGATGTCGGAAGCAACTGACGTCATCATGAGCGCCATTCGTTCGGCCTTTGACAGCTACCCGAAAGAAGGCGATCCGGAGTGGCGAAGCCCGAGCTGGATCATGCCGGAGGAATGCGCGCATTTGACCAATGTGATACTGCGCGAACTGGAAGCTCGGGGCTTTCAGATCGTGAAGAAGCCAGGCTGATGTCGTCGCAGCCGTCCCGCTCGCGGATGAGATGCGGGCACGCGCTTCGATGCTCCGTGTTCACTGACAAACCAGTACGGGGGTTTTGGCTTGCGTTAGCACCTTGTTTGTCACACTGCCGATGAGAAGCATGGAAAGTCCGCTGCGTCCGTGCGACGACATGACGATGAGATCGCAGCCTTTGTCCTCGGCTGCTGCGATGATGGCTTGATGGGGTTGCCCGTTTTCAGCTTGAATCGTCTCGCAGGAAACACCGGCCTCCTTGGCCGCATTTGCCGCGTGAACCAATGTGCTGGCGGCCTGTTCCTTGCGCAGTTCGGCATAGGTGGCGACCGCTTCCTGAAACCGCCCCGTCAGTTCTGAAAACGGTTCGACAACGAAGATTACAGATACCTTGGCCCCAAGGGATTTCGCCAGCGCCAATCCATGCGCCACTCCCTGGTCCGCCAGCTTCGACCCATCTGTCGGAATAAGAATATGCCGGTACATGCTTCACCTCCCGCTTGTCTGGACTTATCGCGCTCTTCCGAAGGTGAGGTGGGCCCGCGTTTCAGATACAAGTCTTGAGATAAATCAATCTATCGGCTCATCGCGCCGCGATCCGGATGTCCGGCGGTGAGCCCTTTTCGGACCCTCTTGCGAAGCTTGCAGTTCTTTGCGTGAACCGGTGTCTGCTCGCTCGAGAAAGCTACGTTACCGCCGCCCCGGCAGCCACGCGACAAAATCGGCCTCTTCGAGCCGCTTCATCACCTCGTTCAGATGCGCGCGGTCACGCGTTTCGATCACGACTTCGAGCAACGTGCCCTTGGCGGGCAGGTCGGAGAACGTGCGCTGATGCGAGACCTCGATGATGTTGGCGCCGGCTTCGGCGAGTAGCGCCGAAACGGCGGCGAGCTGTCCGGGCCGGTCGACGATATCGATGGCAATCTGCGTCAACCGTCCCTCGCGCGCGAGTTCGCGCGTCAGCACCGAGGCAATCAGCCGCGTATCGATGTTGCCTCCGGTCAGCACGAGGCCGACATTGCGCCCGGCAAAACGCTCCGGCGCGGCCAGCACCGCGGCAAGGCCCGCCGCGCCGGCGCCCTCCACCACGGTCTTTTCGATCGCAATCAGCATCGCCACCGCCCGCTCGATCTGATCCTCCGTGACAAGAACGATGTCGTCGACGAGATGACGGATGATTTCGGTGGTGATCCGGCCCGGCGCCTTGACGGCGATGCCTTCGGCGAGCGTGTCGCCGCGCATCGGCCGGCTCTCGCCCTTGATGGCGTTGTACATCGAAGGATAGAGCTGCGCCTGCACGCCGACGATCTGCAACTCCGGCTTCAGCGATTTGGCTGCGACCGCGATGCCGGAGATCAGCCCGCCGCCACCGATTGGAACCACCAGCGTATCGAGCTGCGGCACCGCCCGAAGCATTTCGAGCGCAATGGTGCCCTGGCCCGCGATGATCAGGGGATCGTCATAGGGGTGGATCATGGTGAGGTTCTCTGCCTTGCCATGCGCACGCGCGAACTCGGCGGCCTCTTCCAGCGTCTTGCCGGAAATGATCGTCTCCGCGCCGTGACGTCGCGTATTCTCGATCTTCACCATCGGCGTTCCGACCGGCATCACGATGCTGGCGGGAATGCCGAGCCGATTGGCATGATAAGCGACGCCCTGCGCATGATTGCCGGCCGACATCGCGATCACGCCACGCCGCCGCTCCTCCGGCGACAGCGCCAGCAGCCGATTGAGCGCGCCGCGCTCCTTGAAGGTCGAGGTGAATTGCAGGTTCTCGAATTTGAGCCAGAGATTGCAGCCGCAGATCTCGCTCAGCGTCCGGCTCTGGTCGCATTCGGTGACGATGACGGAATCGCGGATCGCCGCCGCCGCTGATGTGACGTCGCCGGGCGTGACGGGAAGGCTTGCTTCGGAAGCGTGCTGGTCGGGCGGAGCGTTTTTCGGGGCTTTCGGCATTTCGGGGGCCTCGTTGGGAGGCCATCGTATAAGCCTTTTCCGTCAGATCCGCCTCCTCCGAATCTCGTAAAATCCCGCCCCATGAACATGGGTGTCGCAAAAGCCACCGCGGGGTTACAATCGCGGGGGTTGCAGGGACAGCGGCCGGAGCTTTCAGATGAACCCATTGAGCGATGCGAAGGCGGAGGCCATCACGGTCGTTCTGGTCGAGGACGACGCGCCGACGCTTTGGCGGCTGCAGGACGCGCTGGCCAAGGCCGGGTATCAGGTCAGGGCCGCCGGCACGCTCACTGAAGCCCGCGCCTGTCTGGCGCAGGGCGCGCCAAAAGTGCTGCTGACCGACCTTCAACTGCCTGACGGCCATGGCGTCGATCTGATCCGGGAAACGCGGCAGCGCTTTCCCGACACCGAGATCATGGTGATCTCGATCCTCGGCGACGAGGAAAGCGTGATCTCGGCGATCACCGTCGGTGCGACGGGCTATCTGCTCAAGGACGCCTTCCCGACCGATATCGCCGCCACCGTGCGCGATCTCGTCGCCGGACATTCGCCGATCTCGGCCTCGATCGCGCGCTTCATCGTGCGGCGGACCCAGAACAAGCCGGAGCCGCCGCCCGGCCCCGCGCTCAACACCGCCAGGCTGACGCCGCGCGAAATCGACATCCTCTGGGGCATCGCCAAGGGTTTCAGCTATGCCGAGATCGCCAGCCATCTCAGCCTGTCGCGCCAGACGGTGCCCGGGCACATCAAGAGCATCTACCGCAAGCTCGAGGTGCATACCCGGGGCGAAGCGGTGTTCGAGGCGGTTCAGCAAGGCTTGATCAAGCTGTGACCGACCACGCGGCCGATGCGCCACCGAAATGGCCCGGCCGCACGCGCCGGCGGCTGCAGACGTCCCGTCTGATCCAATATCTGCTGCTGCAGGCGCTGATCGCGGCCGCCTGCATCTTCGCGCTCCGGCAATCGCTGCCGGAGCCTCCGGCCGAATATCTCATCGCAACGTTCGATCTCTCCGAGCGCGGCGTCGAGCGCCCCGTCACGCCGCCGTATTTTTCCATCCTTCGCCATGCCATGGACGACCCGCCGCGCTTCACCGGACAATTCAACCGGCCGGCCGGCGAAGCCGGGCGCGCCTGGTCGGTGTTTGTGCCACGCTTCACCAATGGCGTCGAGATTGCCGTCAACGACGTCGTGATTCTCGACAGCCGGCGCAATCCTGTCGCCAACCGGCCCGACCGCAACACGCCGGAGATCGCGGTGATCCCGGCGCCGGTGCTGCGCGACGGCGCCAATACCGTTTCGATCCGGTTGTTCATCTGGGGACCGATCACCGGCTTCCTGGAGCGCGTCTGGGTCGGCCCCGACGAATTGTTGCGGCCGAGCTATAATCTGCGAACGCTGATCTTCGTCACCCTGCCGGTGGTGTTCTCGTCGTGGCAGGCGATCCTCGCGGTGATCCTGGGGATCATGTGGGTGATGCGGCGTCACGAGCCGGCCTATGGCTTGCTCGCAGCGGCGATGGCGGTCGGCGTCGCCCAGGCCTTCCTGCAAACGCCGATGGGCGAGACGGCTTTTTCCCGGCTCAACGTGGTCCTGATTTCCTCCGCGCCGATCGAAAGCGCGCTGGTGCTGACATTCGCGCTGCTGTTCTCGGGGTGGCGATGGCGGCCCTATGGCTGGATCATCTTCATCCCCGGCGTGCTGCTGGCGCTGGCCGGCTTGTTCGGAAACCAGGCGTTGTCGCGCACGCTGTTCCTGTTTCTCGCCGTGCCGATGGTCGGCCTGTCGCTCGTCATCATGGCGATCGTGACCGCGCGCTCGGTTCTGAAACGGCAGAATGTCGCAAGCCTCCTGCTCGGCTGCGCGGTCACGATCATGCTGACCTGCTGGGTCGTCGACCTGCTCTCGGTGTTCGGCGTGATGACCAACCGCATCTTCACCGCGCGCCTGTCCTATTCGGCCGTGTTGGTGGCGATCGGCGCGGGCCTGACCTGGCGGTTCGCCCGCGCGCTGAACGAGGTGGACGGCTTTGCCGGCCGGCTGGTCACCCAGGTGCGCGAGGCCGAGGAAAAGCTGAAGGCCAGTTTCGCCCGCGAGGAGGAGCGCGCCCGTGCCGCGGCACTTGCGCGGGAGCGAACCCGCCTGATGCGCGACCTGCATGACGGGCTCGGCGGCCAGCTCGTCAGCATCGTGGCGCTGAGCGAACGCGGCAATGCCGGCGCAGGAATCGGCGATGCGGCGCGCGCCGCGCTGAAGGACCTCCGTCTCGTCATCGATTCGATGGACGACATCGGCGGCGACCTGATGCTGGCGCTGGGGTCATGGCGCGAGCGCGCCATGGCGCAGTTGCGCCCGCACGACATCGCGCTCGACTGGCGCGCGGTCACCGCGCAGGGCCTGCCGGTACATCCCGAACTGCGGCCATGGCACGTCATCCAGATCGTGCGGCTGCTGGATGAAGCCGTGACCAATGCCGTCAAGCATGCCAATGCAGCGGCGTATCACGGTGAGGATAGAGACGCTCGCCGGGACCGATGGTCTCGATCGCGGCTGCATCACCGTCGAGGACGACGGCGTTGGCTTTGAGATCGCGCCTGATGGTGCGGCAGCAGGCGCGATAAAAGCGGCGCGAGGCTTGCGCAACATGCGAAGCCGCGCGGCGCGCTGTGGCGCGGAGCTCGAACTGAGCTCCTGCGCCCAAGGGAGTTGTCAAGGGACTTGTCGAGGCACGCGCGTGAGGCTGACATTGCCCCACCGCTTTCCCGACAGCGACGGCGCCGCCGGGTAACTTTTTGGCTCAGCGACGGCCGACGCGATTGACCGGACCACCGCGGTTCATCGGGGTGCCGGGACGAACACCGACGCCACGGGCACCGACACCCACGCCGACGCGGGCGACACCGACCGCCGGCGTAACCACCGCGGCTGCCGCCACCGGCGTCGGCCGCACCACGCAGCCCTGCGGCACGCCGGCCGTCTTGCAGTAAACCACTGCGGCCTGCGCCGAACCCATGCTGCCCGGCGTGAACGACGCCACAGCGGAAAACGCCGCCAAGATCAGACCCGCGCTCAGCCATCCTGTTTTCTTCGACATGTCATCTCTCCGATTGGCGTGCAGCCTTACGATGTACCGATCGGTCACCGCAGCCGACGTGAGACGTACATGGTGCAGAGGCGCGCGCGGCAACATCCCATGAAGATGGTGTGAGGGCGCCGCGCTACGGTTGCAGGGGGGTGTCCGACGCCATGAACATGGCATGGACCACGGACGCAACCTCGACGAGCTTCCGCGCGCTTTCAACCCTCACGTTTTCGTCGAAAGGTGATCCATGATGAAATCAATCCCCATCGCAGCCGCTGCACTGATCCTGTCGCTCGCCACCGGCGCGCTGGCGCAAGCGCAATCCGGACCCACCCCGCAGGAGCAGATGACGTGCCGCCCGGATGCCGGAAAATTCTGCGCCGAACATATCGGCAAGCCGCCGCAGATGAATGCCTGCCTGCGCGCCAACAAGGCGAAGCTGTCGGATGGCTGCCGCAAGGTGGTGGAATCGCACGGCGGGTAGAGAACGATCGTGCCAGCGCGTCACGTTTTGTCCGTGATCGCGTTCAAACAAAAGCTGGAGCGCGATGACGATTCAGAGAAAAGTCATCGCGCTCCAGCTCTTCGATTCGCAGGGATCGATCAGTCCTGATCGAACAGTCTGATCCGCGGCATTTCGGTTCTCGCCGGCTCGGCGAACAGATCTCCCGGTCCGGCTTCTTCCCTGATTCTGATCCGTCGCGGCTCGGTTTCTTCCCGGACCCTCGCCTCGACCGCCTCGAGCTCCTGCTCGCGCGGTTGCCGGAAGCGCCGCTGGTCGGCCCAACGCTGGCGCCGATCGGCGCGCCGCTGTTCGGCGGCTGCCCGTTTCATGTCGGCGTCACGTGCTTTCGCAAACGCTTCCTGCGTTGATGCGGTTCTTTCGCTGGCCTGTTCGGCGGCTTTTGCAGGTTGCGGCGGCGACGGCACGGGCTGCGCTGCCGCTACGTTGTTGGCTCTCTTCTCTTCAGCGCGCGCGTTATTGGCCGCTGGCGCTGGCGCCTCTGTTTGTGGCTGCGGCTGTGCTTGCTGCTGCGGCTGTTCCTGTGCCGGCGCGGTAGTTGTCGGAGCCGTCGCCGCGGCCTGCGCTAACGGCTCCGCTGGTGCCGACGAGACGCGGATCGGCTCGGCCGACATCCTGCGTTCCAATTTGGAAATCGTTTGCGTAGGCGGGTTGGCAACGTTCGCGGCCAGATAGCCACCGCCAAGACCGGCGGCGACCGCTACGACCACGGTTCCCACACCTGCAAAATAAGCCGTCGACATCCGCATAATTCGGCTCCCTCGTTCACGCGGGCAACGCGTCGAATGGGCCGATGTTCCGGCACAGTGCTGTGAGGAAACTGGAACCGCCAGCGCTGCCATCGCAGCGCACGCCGCTCAGATCATCGAAGCGACTTTTTCCAGGCCGATGATGCGGGCGAGCGAACGGACTTCGCTCTTCTGGTCTTCACGCAGCTGGAACAACAGCGGCATCGCTGCCGATTTCAACTGCTGGACCTCTGCGGATTCCGGATCGATCGGCACGCCTGCCGCATTCGGGTTGGTCTGGCGGCCCGCATGAATCTTGCGGGCGACGGCCCGCAGCGCGGTCTCCACCGGAGGCCAGTAGGATTCCTGCGAAGCGGACAGTTTCAGGCGGTCCTTGATTCCGGCGATCTGACCATCGCTCAGCAGCGCGTAGTTTTTCTGCGGCTGAGGATGAGGCTTGGCTGCAGCTTTGGGCTTCGGCAGCGGGGCCGGCGCGGCGGCGGCGGGCGCAGCCTCAGCGGCGGGCGCAACCTCCTTCGGCAACCCGATATCGACCGGGGCGGTCGACGCATAGGCCTGGCGCAACGGCTCGCTCAGCGCCGCGGTGGTCTGCGGCGGTTCATAGGCGGCCAGCGCGTAGCTCACGACGGCAAGCCGGTCCTTCTTGCTTTCCTTGTTCGAAACCGGCGCCGGGACGGCGGCCGGGGAAGCAGCCGCCAGTTGGGGCAGCGCTACGGGTATGCTGTCGCGGCCGAGAATCGCGGTGGCGGCGGCGCCGACCACGAGAAAGCAGATCAGCGCAACGATTGTCAGGGTTTTGGTCAAAAAGGTCTCCATTTCCGCCGATGTTGGCCCTTTTGACGAAAGCTGGACGACAATTGAGGCATTACGATGCCGGGGGAGCCGTAACACCGTCGAAATGCTTGGGAAATTGTCCCGAAACAGCCCGGAATCAGGCCGCCGCGGCCAGCTCGTAGGCTTCCTGGATATCGGCCACGATATCGGAGGCCTCCCACAGGGCTTCGGGGGCGACCGTCTGCAGGGTGACGGTCCAGTTGCTCTTGCGGCTGCGGGGCAGGCTGACGACCTCGAACTCGATGCCGCGGCACAGCGGATGCCGATCGAGCGCAAACATCACGCGCCGGCTGATTTCCGCGAGGGTCGCCGGGGTTTTGGCCAAATACCAATCCAGATCCATTTCAAGCCCCCTGCATTTGCCGTCCGCCCCAGCCGTGGCGGCGCACCTTCCTCTGGGGCTATTGTTGGGGCTGATATGGTTAACGGCGCGTTAAAGCCTGGCGGGACCAGGCCCGCCCGGCAGACGTTGAAAGCGGAACAGGAAGGCATCGGGCAGGAAGGCATGGGGGCACCGACACCAGCGACGACGACGGCCGCGGCCGGCCCGTCGGTCCGCGCCCCGCTGGTGGCGGCCACGCTGGTTTCGGCGGTCACGCTGTTAGTCGCGACCTTCGAACTGGCGATGGCGGACTGGCCTTCCGGCTTCGTGCTGCTGGTGGTCATGCCGCTGGTGGCGCTGATCTTCTGCGGCTGTGCGCTGTGGTCGGCGACGCTCCTGCTCCGGATCCGAAAAGCCGGGTTGAAGTTCGCCCTGCCCTTCCTGATCTGCGCGTCGACGCTGGCGGTGCTGGTCTATGCCCCGCTGAACAAGATCGCCCTGCAGCAGAATTTCGACTGGCACCGCAACAGCCGCGAGCGGATCGTGGCGCGGATCGAGGCCGGCGAACTCAAGCCGAACGTCAGTTACAACAAGAGCCTGATCGCGCTCGGCGACCGCGAGCCCAACGTTTCCGCGGGCGGTAACGACATCGTCGTCGATGAGACGGACGAAGGCACCTATGTGCTGTTTCTGACCTCACGCGGCCTGAAGCACACTTTCACCGGCTTCCTGCGCGTGCCGCCGGGCGGCGATCCCAACAAATTCTTCGAGTTCGAAGACAAGCCGCCGAGCCAGCTCGTCCGCTACGACGAGGACTGGTATTTCGTGGCGAATTAGGGGGCTGGCTTGACGCGCATCGTCCCGCGCGGCCATCCACCGGCGAAGGTACCGAGCGCGATGCCGCCGATGATCAGCGTCATCGCCAGAAACAGCGACGGCTCGAGCGGCTCGTTCAGCATCAAGGTCGCGCTGATGATCCCGAGCAGCGGCGTCGCAAGCAGGCACAGCGACGTGGTGACGGCGGGCAGGCTGCGGTTCACCATCGTCATCGCCCAGTTGGCGAAGGCCGTGCAGACGATTCCGCTATAGAGCATCAACGCGGCGAGGCGCCCGGTCCACACGATGTGCGGCGCGCCTTCCGCGATCCAGGCGATGGCCGAGAGCAGCGCGGCCGCCAGCAAGACCTGCCAGAATACGAGCTGGAAGGGCGTCGAAATCCACTTGTGCGCCCGGACATAGACGATGTTGCCGGCCCAGCAGAACGCTGCGAGCAAAATCAAGCCGCTGCCGAACAGTGCGTTGCGGTCACCCCAGTTCAGCGTCTGCGGATTGAAGATGACCGCAAGCCCCGCCAGGCCGCAGGCGATCCCGATCGCGCGCCGGCGGGTGATGGGCTCGGACAGGAACATGGCGGCGCCGATCGCGACCCATAGCGGCGTGGTGTAGCCGAGCACGATCGCCCTGCCCGCCGGCACGAATTGCAGCCCGGCCGCGACCAGCGCCGAAAACGCCACCAGATGCAGAATGGACGTGCAGAACACGACCGGCAGGTCGCCGCGCTTCGGCACGATGAAAACCCCTTGCGCCCACAACATCGGCGCCAGCGTCGCGGCGGCGATCATGCAGCGCAGCGCGGTCGCCCATAACGGCGACACGTCCTGCACGATCATCTTCGTCACCGGCCAGTTGGTCCCCCACGCCAGCACGACGCCGGCGAGCAGCACCGCCGCGCTGCGGGTTGAAAGTCCAGTGGCCATCTCGAATGCGTCCGGTCCTGATGCGTTTCCACATTGCCTAGCCCCTGAACTGGCTCTAATAGAAAGAACCAGTCCTGACGATTTGTTAGATCCAGTTATGGATGACCTGCTACCCGGCATGCTGCATCTGGTGCGCGACGGCGGTGAGACGCTGACGCGCCAGCTCACCGATCAGTTGCGAGGCCTCATCACCAAGGGCCACCTCGCGCCCGGCCAGCGCCTGCCGTCGAGCCGTCAGCTTGCGCAATCGCTCGGCCTGTCGCGGAACACCGCCTCGTTTGCGATCGAGCAATTGGCCGCGGAAGGCTATGTCACGCTTTCTGCCGGACGCCGTCCGGTCGTGGCCGAGGGCCTGTCGCTCGATCGCCATAAGCTGTCATCGCGAAGCAGCCGCGGCGGAGGCGCGCGGATAAGCGTATCGGCCTGGGCGAGCAGCCTTCAACGGTCGGTCTGGCCGCCGATCCACAAGGAGCGGCCCCGGCCGTTTCAGCCGGGGCTGGCCGATGAGCGCGAGTTTCCGCACGATGAGTGGAGCCGCTGCCTGCGGCGCGCGGCGAGGAATGCGCCGTTGCGCCGCGATCGCCCGATCAACCATCCGCCGCTGCAGGAAGCCCTGCTCAGGCATCTCGCGGTTCATCGCGGAATCAAGGCCATGGCCAGCCAGATTCTGTTCGTGCCCACAGCGCAAGCCGGCTTGATGCTGGTTGCCAATGCGCTGCTCGAACCGGGCGATCACGCCTGGGTCGAAAGCCCGGGCTACGGCGGCGCCGACGTCGCATTTCGGGCCGCTGGCGGCAGCGTCTCCGCCATCCCGCTCGACTCACAAGGCATGGCTATTTCCTCGCACAAGGAAACGCCCCGGCTGATCTTCGTTACGCCGTCGCACCAATATCCGACCGGGCGGCTGATGCCGATCGGTCGCCGCCTCGAACTGCTTCGCTTTGCCGAAACCGCGGGCGCCTGCATCATCGAAGACGACTATGACGGCGAATTCCACTATGAGGCGCGCCCGGTCGCCGCGCTGCAGGGGCTCGCACCGTCACCGCGCGTATTCTATCTCGGCACCTTCTCGAAAGCGACCTATGCGGACATTCGCATTGGCTACGTCGTCGTGCCGGAAGCGCTGATAGACGTCTTTGAACTCGCGCAACGGCACATGGGAATATTGACCTCGATCACGATTCAGGATGCGCTGGCTGAATTCATCAGTGCAGGCGCCTATCTCGGTCACATCAGAAGGATGACGCGTCTCTACAAAGGACGGCGTGACCGGATGCTGCAGGCGCTTGCCGCCGAGGCCGGCAACAGGCTCGCCGTCGAAACTCCGGCCGGAGGCATGCAGTTGCTGGCAAGGTGCCGTCCCCAAACCAACGACCAGCAACTGGCGGCGCGGCTGCTCGAGGCGGGCGTCGTCAGCCGGGCCCTGACGAGGATGCTGTATCACAAGACCGGAGAGCGAGGCCTGTTTCTCGGCTTTGCCGCGTGGAACGAGAAGGAGATCGACCAGGCCGCGCGCATCCTCGGCCGGATCGTGCGCTAACAACCACGACGCCATTCGCGGCGCACTAGCCGGCCGCCGCCCGCCGCGGCATCTCATTCGCAGCCATTTCCGCTGGCGCGGGAATCTGCATCAGAATGGTCTGACTGCCGGAAGCGATTTCGACACCGCATTCCTGGAATCGCCGCTTCATGCGGCGGTTGAATTCCCGCTGCACCGGCCAGCGGCCGGCATCGCTGCAGCGGATCTGGCCGACGATCGAGGCCATCGAGCCGTCCACCTTGTCGACGCCCCACAATTCGAGGTCGCCGCGGATCAGGTGCCGGTATTCGGGCTCGTTGCGCATCTCGGCGACGATGTCCTTGAGGATCTGCCCGGCGCGGTCGGTGTCTTCCTTGTAGGAAACGTTGACGCTGACCGCCGCATTGCCGGCGCCGCGGCTCGAATTGGTGATCGTCGTCACCGCGCTGAAAGGCACGATGTGCACCGAGCCGTCGCCGGCGCGCAGGCGAAGGGTACGGATCGAAACGTTCTCCACCGTTCCCGACAGGCCCGACAGCGTGACGTTGTCGCCGACCTGGACGGTGTTCTCGAGCAGCAGGAACAGCCCGGTGATGAGATCCTGCACCAGTTTCTGCGAGCCGAAGCCGATGGCGATGCCGACAATGCCGGCGCCGGCGAGCAATGGTGCGACGTTGACGCCGATTTCGCTCAGCGCGGTCAAGCCGACGACGGTGACGATCATGCACAACAGCGCCGTTCGCAGCATCGGCTGAAAGGTGCGCAGCCGCGCCGCGCGCGCGTAGTGGCCGTCGCGCGAGAGCGCATTGATCTGGCGGTCCATCAGCGCGTTGCTGATCTCCCAGATCGCCGCCGCAGCCAGCGCGGCGATGGCGATCGTCACCACCGCCGACAGCAACCGGCTGCCGATCTGGCCGCCGTAGAACCAGACGACGGCATCGACGCCCCAGACTTCCAGCAGCGCAACGAGGCCTATGAAGGCGATCACCGTCGAGACGATGTTGCGCAACAACGGCAGGTAGCGGTTGGCGCGCGTCTCCAGCCCCGGAAAACGCTGCAGCAGATCCGGGCTGATGCGGAAACCCCGATCGATCAGGCTCAGCACCAGGATGGTGGCGAGCCGCACGATCAGCACGACCGCGATGGTGCCGACGAAATACTGCAGCAGCAACGAGTAGCCGTTGCGGATGTTCAGCGCCCACACCGCCCACAATGCGAGGTCGAGCGCGATCGCAAAATAGTGCCACAGGCCGGCGACGCGATTGCGCACCCTGGCCGCAGCACCGGTGCGGCCGGCCGGCGCACGAATGGCATCCGCCACCGGCTTTCGGCACTGCAGGATGACGACGACGATGAAGAGATGCACGACCAGCATCACCAGGCGCAGCAACGCGGCATAGCCGGCGCGATGCAGGCCGAGCAGCAGCGCCACATTGGCGAAGGCGATGCCCGAGACACCGACGGTAACGATGCGCCGCGCCCAGATCTCGATATAGGCGGCGGTCTCGGCGCGAACGCGAAACACACCGAACGGCCCGGCGAGCGCCCGCACGACGCAGATCATCGCGCGCGATAACGCATAAGCATTGACGACCGCGAGGATCACGAGGCGCGTGGTCGGAAGATCGCCGATCTCGGTGCCCAGCAGCGCCGTGGCAACACCGATAAAGACGAGCACCGGCAGCAATTCAAGCACCAGACGGCCCAGCACGAAGGGCAGCCTGACCAGCGATTGCCAGGCGCGCGCCAGACTGAGACGCCGTTGCTGTTGCGCAGGCGCCGTGGTGACATCAGCCACGGAGGATGGCGGATCGGCGATCGCCAGCGTCTGCACCGGGGCACGCGCCGCCTGCGGAAGCCGCGCTTCCAGCAGCGCCACCGGCCGCTTGATGAGGCGGAACACCAGCCACTCGGCGGCGAACGCGCAGAGGAACACCAGCGCCAGCTTCCAGGCGATATCGAGCAATTGTTGATAGGCGGACGGGTCGTTGGCGGTCCGCAGGAACCAGTAATAGAACGCCCGGTAGTGCGTCAGTGTCCGCGCTACGTCGCCGACCTCGCGCGATATCTCACGAACCTGTTCGGACACGGTCAGCAGAAGCTGTGCGCCGAGGCTGTCCGCCGTGAGCGGTATGGCGGATTTCGGTTCAGGCGCGGGAGCTGCGGCTTGCGGCTGCTGCGAAGCATTGGCCACCGCACGCAGCGTCTCGATCATCTGTGCGCGCTTCTTGTCGTCGGAGAGCGTCTCGAGCGCCCGCTTCGCCTGTTCGGGCGAGAGCATGTCAGCCTTGTCAGCGGCAGGGGCAGCCGGCGGCGCTGCGCCGGTCTGCGCAAAAGCCGGAAGGATGAACAAAACGCTGGCGAAGAGAATCGACGGCAGGAGCTTGAGCGACACGAGGGCCTCTTTAAAAAAAATGCGCCCGACGGCAAAACCGGGATCGGCCTCGCCCTCGCGCGTGCGTCATGTCGGATCGTCTGTTTTCGCCGCGATCATGTGTCGGAAGTTTGCCATTGCGGCGGCTTTCTCTTGGCATTTGCCCGCATGACAGCGATGCGCGCAGCGCGCAGGGAACCTCGCAAATGCCAAACCTTACGCGCGCGCCTCGCGGTATTCCGCGAGCGTGCGCGCGACCATCTCGTCGACGGACAACACCTCCGTCACGCCCGAGACGGAATGCCCGGCGCTCCAGATATCCTTCCAGCGCCTTGGACGGTTCTCGCGCGCGCCGATGTCGATATCCTTGCCGATATCGATCGCGCCGCGCGGCGGCAGATTATCCGGATCGAGACCGGCGGCCTCGATCGATGGCCGCAGCATGTTGGTCTGCAGGCCCGTGAACGCCGTGGTCAGCAGGATATCGTCGGCGCTGCTGGCGACCAGCATGTCCTTGTATCTGGCATCCGCCATGCTCTCGCGCGTGGCGATGAACTTGGTGCCCATATAAGCGAGATCGCAGCCGAGCGCCTGCGGCGGCACGCAGCGCGTGGCCGTCGGCGATGCCGCCCGCCAGCACGATCGGCCCGTCGAAGAAGGCCCGCACCGCGCGCACGAACACGAACGGATTGAGCCAGCCGGTCTGGCCGCCCGCCCCCGCCGTCAGCAGCACCAGCCCGTCGGCGCCGGCGGCGACCGCGCGCTCGGCATGGCGGATCGAGGCGACGTCGGCAAACACCAGCGCGCCGGCATCATGCAACGGCCCGATCACCGGCGCCGGCGATCCGACCGAGGTGATCACCATTTCGGGCCGGTGCCGCAGCAGCACCTGCAGATCCTGCGCCAGCCGCGCATTGGAGCGATGCACGATCAGGTTCGCGCAGACCGGTGCTGGCGGCTTGCCGCTGGCATCCGCATGCGCCTTCAACCTGGTGTCGATATCCGTCAGCCACTCATCGAGTTGTTCGGGACTGCGGCAATTCACCGTCGGAAACGAGCCGATCACGCCGTTGCGGCAGGCGGCCACCACCAGTTCGACACCGGAGACGAGAAACATCGGCGCCGCGATCAGCGGCAGGCTGAGGCGATCGCGAAAGCGCGCGAGGGGATCGATCGACGGCAAGGCATTCTTCCTGACTTGAGCCGCTTGCTTGTTGTGCTAGCGTCAAAACGACATTGGCACGACCGAAGGCCAATTACAAAACAGGCGGGAGAATAAAGAATGAGCAATCCGCTCTATGCGTTTCCGGCGTCGTGCGAGCAGACGTTGCGGGCGCTGGCGCGCTACCCCGAACGCACGGCATTCAGCTGGCCGGGCGGATCGATCACCTATCGCGGCGCGACCGACATGATCGGGCGCATCCAGAGCGTCTTCATGCAACTGGGCTTTGCGCCCGGCACCCGCGTCGCGTTTCTCACCGCCAACCGCGCCGATACCTGGTGCGCCGGCTGCGCCGCGCAATTGTCGCGGCTTGCGATCACCTGGCTGCATCCGCTGGGCTCGCTGGACGATCAACTGTTCCAACTGGAAGATTCCGAAGCGCAGATGCTGGTGGTCGACGGCGTGACGTTCCGCGACCGCGGCGGCGAACTCGCATCGCGTGCCACGGGCCTGAAAACCGTATTCACGCTCGGCCCCGCCGGTTACGGCGTCGACCTGCTGCAGGCGATCGAGACCGCCGGCAGCGCCACGGCGCGCAACTTCGCCGGGCCTGACGATATCGCCACGCTCAATTACACCGGCGGCACGACCGGCAAATCCAAGGGCGCGCTGCGCCACCACCGCCAGCAGAGCGGCTTCGCCAATGCGATCCTCGCCGATTTCGAAATTCCGCAAACGCCGAGCTACCTGACGGTGGCGCCGATCAGCCACGTCGCCGGCACCAAGGTGCTGCCGACGCTGATGCGCGGCGGCACCGTGCACATGCTGAAGGGTTTCGATCCCGAGGCGGTGTTCAAGACCATCGAGCGCGAGCGCATCAATTTCACGCTGTTCGTGCCGACGATGATCTACGTGATGCTGGATCATCCCGCGCTCGACAAGACCGACCTCTCCTCGCTCGAACTTCTGCTGTATGGCGCGTCCGCGATGTCGCCGAGCCGGCTGGTCGAGGGCATCGAGCGGATCGGACCGGTGTTCTCGCAGCTTTACGGCCAGACCGAATGCTATCCGGTGTCGGTGCTGCGCAAGAAAGACCACGATCCCCAGACGCCGGAGCTGTTCTTGTCCTGTGGATTTCCGATCGCCGCCTGCCAGGTCAAGATTCTCGACAATGACGACCAGGAAGTCGCAACCGGCGAGGCCGGCGAGATCTGCGTGCGCGCCGGCCACGTGATGGCCGAATACTGGAAGCGGCCGGACACCACGGCGGAGACGCTGAAGAGCGGCTGGCTGCACACCGGCGACATCGCGCGCAAGGACGAGCGCGGCTATATGTTCATCCTCGACCGCAAGAAGGACATGATCGTCTCCGGCGGCTTCAACATTTTTCCGCGCGAGGTCGAGGATGTGTTGTCGCAGCATGCCGATGTCGCGATGGTCGCCGTGGTCGGCGTGCCCGACGACAAATGGGGCGAGGCCGTCACCGCCGTGGTCGTCGCCCGCGAAGGCGCGCGGCCGAATGCGGACGAGCTGATCAACCTGGTGAAGGCGAAGAAAGGTTCGGCGCACGCGCCAAAACACATCAAGTTCGTCACCGAGCTGCCGATGACCGGCGTCGGCAAGGTCGACAAGAAGGTGCTGAAGGCGGGCTTCTGGACCGGCCGCGACCGGATGGTGGGGTAACGCCGGCCACTCACACCAGCAATTGATCGAGCTGATCGCGCAACTGGTCCTGATGATAGGGCTTTGCCAGACGCGGCAGGTCGATCTGCGTCCCTTCGGGCAATTCGGCATAGCCGGTCGCCAGCAGGACCGGCAGCGACGGGCGCACCTCGCGCGACGCCGCGGCCAGTTCGAGTCCGGTCATCCCCGGCATCATGTGGTCCGTCACCATCAGGTCGATCGGCTGTTCGCTCTTGAGGATGTCGAGCGCATGCTGGCCGGAACTGGCGCCGATCACCCGGTGGCCGAGATCTTCCAGCATTTCCGTGGTCGACATCGCGATCAGCGGGTCGTCGTCGACGAACAGGATGACCGCCGAGCGCGTGGTCCTTTCCGCGACAGGCGCCGGGCTCTCGGATTCCGGCGCGACGGTCGCGACCGGCAGCACCAGCGTCGCGCAGGTTCCTTTTCCGACGGTGCTCGTCAATTGCAGCGTGCCGCCAAGCTGGACCGCAAGCCCATGCACCATCGACAATCCCAGCCCGGTACCCTTCCCGACCTGCTTTGTCGAAAAGAACGGTTCGATCGCCCGCTTCAGTATTTCCGCTGGCATCCCGCTCCCGGTATCCGCCACCGACAGCTTGAGATATTGGCCCGGAGCCAACGCCGCATCGCGCTTCGCCCGATACTCCGCCACCCTGATGTCGATCCTGCCGCCGTCGGGCATCGCGTCGCGCGCGTTGATGGCGAGATTGAGGATCGCGAGCTCGAGCTGGTTGGCATCGATCCGCGCCGGCGGCAGGCCCTCGGGGAATATCGAGCCGCAACTCCACGCGAGGCCCGAGCGAGCGTGCGAGCAGATCGACCATGCCTTCGATCAGCGCCCGCAAATCGACCGACACCGCGCGCAAATCCTGCTGGCGGGCGAACGCCAGCAGCCGCTGGGTCAGCGATGCGCCGCGTTCGGCGCCCTGCATGGCGCCTTCGACCAGCCGCTGCAGGCGCGGATCGTCCGGCAGGCGCTTGCGCAGCAGATCGAGATTGCCCATCACCGCCATCAGCAGATTGTTGAAGTCGTGCGCGACGCCGCCGGTGAGTTGGCCGATGGTCTCCATCTTCTGGGCCTGGCGCAGTTGCTCCTGCGCCTTCTCGCGAGCGGTCACGGCCTTGATCAGATCGGCCGTTCGCTGCTCGACGCGCTGCTCGAGGGTCGCGGTCAATTCCGCCAGCGCGGAGCGTTCGGCCGCCAGTTGGGCGAGCAAATTCTCGCGCTCGATTTCCGCCGTCTTGCGGGCGGTGATGTCGGAGCAAACGCCGACAAGCGACTTGATGCTGCCGTCGGGGCGATAGACCGGCCGGCCGCGCACGTCGATCCAGTGCATCGAACCATCGGGCCAGATGTTGCGGAACTCGATGTTGTAGTCGTGCCCCTGCTCGACTGTGCGCGTGACGCTTTCATCGCGCCGCGCGCGATCGCCGGGATGGACCGCTTCCTCCAGGTCCTGATACGTGAACGGTCCCTCCACATCGCGTCCAAACGCGGACTTGCAGGTTGCCGAGGCTTCGAAGCGGAGGTCAGGCAGATGCAGCTCCCAGCGCGCCGAGTTGCCCGGCCGTGAGCGCGGTTTGCAGCAGGTTCCCGCTTTCGGTCAGATCGCGAAGGATCGCGCGCGCCTCGTATTGCCTGCGCCTGCCGCGAATTGCGGAGCCGACGATGCTCACCAGCGTGGTCGGATGAAATGGCCGCTCCAGGAATGTGACGTTGCCGAGGGCCGCCCCGAGCCGTGCAGCATCGGGATTGCGCTCGGGACCACCGCCCTGATGCGTCAGCAGCACGATCGGAAAATCCGACCATGGCGGCTGACCGTCGAGCCAATTCACGAGGTCACGCAAATCTGCGGTCTTGATCGCTTCGTCGGCGATCACGGCGAGACCTGCGCCGCCCTCGATCTCGCTCAGCAGCGCGGGGAGATCGTCGCAGGCTTGCGCGAGATAGCCTGCCTCGCGGATCAAGGCGGCGGCGACCGATGCGTCGCGGCCCTTCGGCGCGAGAATGACGGCCCGCTCGGATGACGGACCGGCGATCACGGCAGTCTGTCCGCCAGCAAGGGCTTACCCTCGCCGACATAGACCGGAACTCCTTGCAGTACCCCCTGGAATCCAACGAGTGGCCCACCGACCGTAAGGCCGCGGTTGTCGATGCGATATTCGCGAATTGTGGTTTCGTGCGCGCTTGTACGCTTCTTGATGATCGACATCGCGCGGCGCACGCTGCCGACCGCCTCGAAATAGCGCAGCAGGATCACGGTATCAGCAAGATACGTCACGTCGACCGGTGCTTTCATGTCGCCGATCAATCCGTGCTGCGCGACCGTCATGAAAGTCGCCGCCCCCTGGCGATTGAGATATTGCAGCAGTTCATGCATGTGCAGAATCAACGAATTCTCCTCAGGCATCGCAGCCTGATATCCATTGAGGCTGTCGATCAGCACGGTCTTGACGTTGTTCTCGTCAACCCGCTTGCGGACGCGGTGGGCAAATTCGCCGGGCGACAGCTCGGCGGCATCGACCTGCTCGATAAAGAGATTGCCGCTGCGCTGCATGGCTTCGAGGTCGATGCCAAGGCCTTTCATGCGGTCATACAGGAGGCCCAACTCTTCATCGAAAACGAAGAAGGCCGCCTTCTCGCCCCGTGCAACCGCGGCAGCAAGGAAGACGATGGCGAGGAGAGATTTGCCGGTGCCCGCCGGCCCCAGGATCAGCGTGCTCGATCCGGTCTCGATGCCATTGCCCAGAAGCTGGTCCAGTTCGGCAATGCCGCTCGATAGCGTGTGTCTGGTGTAGCTCGTTCGATGCTCCGACGCCACCAGCCGCGGAAACACGTTGAGCCCGCCGGTGGCGATGGTGACGTCATGGTAGCCGCCGCGAAATTTTACGCCGCGATATTTGATGACACGCGCGCGACGCCGCTCTGCGCCATATGCAGGCGCAAGCTCCTCCAGCCGCAGCACGCCGTGCGCCACGCTGTGGATGGTCTTGTCGCCGAGGTCAGACGACATGTCATCGAGCAGCAGCACCGTGGCGCCGAAATTTGAAAAATAGTGTTTGATCGCGAAGATCTGCCGCCGGTACCGCAGCGAGCTCTGCGCCAGCAGCCGGATCTCGGAAAGGCTGTCGAGCACGACCCGCTTCGGCTGCGCGCGATCGACGGCCGCGAAAATCTGCTTGGTGGTCTCGCCCAGTTCGAGGTCGGAGGAATACAGCAGGCTCTGCTGCTGCTCGGAATTGAGCAGGCTCTCCGGCGGCAACAGTTCGAACACTTCGATCCGCTCGTCGAGCTTCCAGCCGTGGGAGGCCGCGCCCTGCCGCAATTCCCGCTCGGTTTCGGAAAGCGTGATGTAGAGGCATTTCTCGCCGGCCCGCGCGCCCTCCATCAGGAACTCAAGCGCGATCGTGGTTTTCCCGGTTCCGGGCTCCCCCTCGATCAGAAACATGTGCTCTCGTGTGAATCCACCAGCCAGGATTTCGTCCAGGCCCCAAATTCCGCTCTTCGCTTTATCCGCAATCGACTCGACCAAAACCGCCTCCCAAACCTACAGTAATTCCCCACGGCTTCAGACGGTTCCATCATGCTGGAACAATTTTCTTGAGTGAAGAACTGCAGCGACATTGCGCGCCGTCGGAACGGATGGTGGTAAGGACCGTGCGGCGGTTAATCGGCTGAATCCGCCCAGCGGGCACGCCATGCCGGCAGCAGGCTTCCCCAGCCGTTGGGCTGGGTTTCAAAGCAGCCTGCATCGGGCGCCGGTGGCAGCCACGGCTGTGCGCTGCGCTTAAAAAAATGCGCGACGGCGCCAGCGATGACGTGTCATCCAGCGTGCCGGCACGACGCCAGCCATTCGCGCTGGCAATCCGTGCAGTTGCAGGTGTAGAGCAGCAACGGAAACGGCGTGATCTCGTAACGGATCACGCCGCACCGGCAGCCGCCGGTCATCGGAAGCGAGGCTCGCGTCGATTTCACCGACAAGGCCGGGCGAGGTTATCGCCTCACCCTACCGGAAAATCGATCGATCGATTCCCCTCAGCCGACCATACGCCGCTCCGCCGGCGCCTTCGACTTGTCGAAGTTGTTGGGGACTTCGATGTCGACTTCCAGCGTCGAGACATTCTTGCCCCGCTCCAGCTTGACGATAACCTTGTCGGGATCGAGCACCACATGTTTCCCCACCACGGCGAGAATTTCCTCGCGCAGTGTAGCCAGCAAGTCGGACTGGCCGAGCAGTCCACGCTCATGCGCCAGCAGAATTTGCAGCCGCTCCCGCGCAACCGGGGCGGATGCGTTGCGGCTGCCGAACAGCCGCAGCAGGTTCATGCTCATGCAGCTCTCCGTCCCAGCAGCCGGTTCATGAAGCCCTTGCGCTCCAACGGCACGACCATGGCGACTTCCTCGCCCATCAGGCGGCGCGCGGCGTCGATATAGGCGCGGGCCGGCGCGCTCTCGGCATTGTTGAGCGTCACCGGCGTGCCGACGTTCGAGGCTTTAAGCACTTCCTGGCTTTCGGGAATGATGCCGAGCAGCGGTGTGGCGAGGATTTCGAGGATGTCTTCGATCGTGAGCATCTCGCCGCGCGCGGCGCGCGCCGGATCGTAACGGCTGATCAGCACGTGCTTTTCCACGCGCTCGCCGCGTTCCGCCCTCACCGTCTTCGAATTGAGCATGCCGATGATGCGGTCGGAATCGCGCACCGAGGAAACCTCGGGATTGGTGACGATGACGGCCTCGTCGGCGTAACGCATGGCAAGAGTCGCGCCGCGCTCGATGCCGGCCGGGCTGTCGCACAGGATCCAGTCGAACCGGCTCCTGAGCTCGTCGATCACGCGACCGACGCCCTCGTCGGTGAGCGCGTCCTTGTCGCGCGTCTGCGAGGCCGGCAGCAGCCAGAGATTTTCCAGCCGCTTGTCGCGGATCAGTGCCTGCGGCAGCTTGGCGACGCCCTGCACCACGTTGATCAGGTCGAACACCACGCGGCGTTCGGCGCCCATCACGAGGTCGAGGTTGCGCAGGCCGACGTCGAAATCGACCACCACGACGCTCTGCCCGCTTTGCGCAAGCGCCGCGCCGAGCGCGGCCGTCGATGTCGTCTTTCCAACGCCACCCTTGCCTGAGGTAACGACCAGGACCTTGGCCATACGTGATCTCCTTAGCCGGTTAATTCAGCGGGGTAATTTTCATGGTGTCCCCCTCCAGCCGGGCTTGCGCCGGGCGGTTGCGGAGCGAGACGTCGATTTCTTCAGCAGTCTGATAGTAGCCGTCGATCGCAAGCAGTTCGGCCTCGATCCTCTGGCAGTAGATCCGCGCGTTGGAGTTGCCGTTGACGCCCGCCATCGCACGGCCGCGCAGCGTTCCGTAGATATGGATCGATCCGCCGGCGACGATCTCCGCGCCGGAGCCAACCGAGCCGAGCACGGTGACATCGCCCTCCATGAAGACGATCGACTGCCCCGAACGCACCGGACTGTCGAGCAGCAGCGAGGTCGGCTTCGGCTTGGCTTCCGGTTCGGGCTTCTGCGCCGTTTCGTTTCGCGTGATCACGCAGGCGCGGCCGCCGGTCAGCAGCGGCGGCATGCTCGCCGCGAGGCGCTCTTCGTCCACGCCCTCGATGCCGAGGACGCGAATGCTGCGCTCGTTGAGGCTGCCGAGCAGATGGGCGATGGCGCCGCTGGAAAGATCGACGGATGCGAGATCGAGCACGATCGGCTTGCCGACGAAATAGCCCGGCGAGCGCGCCAGCGTCGCATCGATCTCGGCGAGCCAGTCCACGATCGGCACGACAGGGCTGAATACGAACGCGACATAGGAACGGCCGCGCAGCCGGACCAATTGACGCGTGGGATCCGCTCGGACGTCCATGATTTTTCGACTCGCCTTCCTTATTGAATGGTTAACAATCGACCAACTTGGTTAACGAGTAATTAATGCGACAGCCCGCGCTGCGCGCCGAAAACGGCGTAACAGGTTGCAAATTCGGCGCTTTTGTGGCGGCTTCTTGCCGCGATGGATGGGCAATCGGCGTCAAACCCTTTGCAAACAGGCACGTGCGAGGTTGTAGTTAACAAGACCTCAACTTACTTTTGTCACGTTTCAGACCTAAATTAGTCCTCGCGCGGTTCCAACAAAGTTACGTGTGCTGACAGGCTGCAGGGCCTGGCGGCTCATTCCGTCGGGCAAGACGGACATTTGCCGGCAGGGGACTAGGGCAGTGGAAGCCGTGGGGAAGGTGTGGTCGCGAGACATGATCTCGCAGACAGGTGTCGGCCGCAGGGACGACGCCCCACAATTTGATTCAAATCATCCAACCGAACTTAGCAGAGGGTGGGGAGCGGACGTGGATTCTTCCGCGCGCCTCCTCCATGAGCTGGAAGTCCTGTCCAACACGTCCGCAGCCGTTTCGCCGCCAACCAATCCGCCAGGTTCCAATCGACAAAGTGCCAATCCGCCAACTGTTCCGCCAAGCGTCATGAGGAGTAAGCGTATGAGTAGTGTGAGTGAGCAGGAACATCTCAATCCCCGCGATCCGCTGTACTACGCGCCGCGCTCGCTACGTGACCGGTCGGCTTTGCGCGGGGCAGGCTCCCAGATGCCGTTTGCTCCGACGTCGTTCGACTCCCAGCTCGAGAGCGCGGTATCCGATGCGCTGCGCCATCCCCTCGATCCCGAGCTGATGCACGAACCCGGCCTGGAATTGAAGAGGGCATTGTGGACCGTTGCGGCACGGTTCGCCGCCGCCATCGGCGTCGCGGCTCTCGTGGCGCTGTTCTTCGTCGTCGCGGTTCCGGGATCGCGGCAGAGCGACGGTGAGACGTCGGCGTCGACGTTCGCCAATGTCATGCAGTCGATCAGGAACGCGCTGTCTCCATCCGGAGAGGCTTCGCAAAAGCCTGCGCTCAACGGGTTCCAGGCCCTTCTCGCCTCGACGCCGCCGAGCGCTCCGGCAGCGTCCGAGCAGGACAGTCAATTGCTCAAGCAGTTCATGCAGTGGCGCGAGAAGCCGGATCCGGCCACGCCACAACGCACCACCCCATAATACATACGGAGGGCTGACAATGCCTGAGAACCGACTTACGGTGATCTCGTTCTCAAGGAGTTTGCCATGACCTCGCACCGGATTACCTTGTTGGTCGGGGCCGTGCTGTTCGGTATCGCAGGCGGCGCCCAGGCTGCCGGCGACATTACGATCGTGCGCGACCTCGCAAGCCGTGTCGGCCCCGTGATCGGCTCGGCACAGGTCTGCCGCGACATTGGGCGTCCCCGCATCCAGACCATCGTCGACAAATTTTCCCAGGTGATCCGGGAGGCCGCGTCGAACGAGGCGGAGCGTTCCGACCTCACGCAGGTGTTCGATCGCAGCGTGACCGAGGGACGCACCGCCGTTACCTCGGGCAGGCTCGACTGCATCCGGGCCGACCGTCAGTTGGCCGATCTCGAACGCTCGATCTCCGGACCGAGCCTCTCCAGCGTGATCGGCCCCTCGCCCGCCGCCGCGGCGACCGCAGCGAATGCCGCGACAGCGCCGACGGCCAATGTGCCGACCGGGCCGCTGCCGCGCGGCATCGGTGAAAAGGAAATCCGCTTCGGCATCGCCGCGCCCTTCTCCGGCTCGGCCCGCGAACTGGGCCGCCAGATGAAGCTCGGAATCGAGACCGCTTTCAACCGGATCAACGATGCCGGCGGCGTAGACGGGCGGATTCTCAAATTGTTCGCCGCCGACGACGGCTACGAGCCCAACCGCACCGCCGACGCCATGAAGCAGCTCTATGACAAGGACCAGGTGTTCGGCATTATCGGCAATGTCGGCACCCCGACCGCGGCTGTGTCGATTCCCTATGCGCTCGAACGCAGGATGCTGTTCTTCGGGGCCTTCACCGGTTCCAACATCCTGCGCAACGATCCGCCGGATCGCTACGTCTTCAACTATCGCGCCAGCTATGTTCAGGAAACCGACGCGGTCGTTCGCTATCTCGTCAAGATACGCCGGCTGCAGCCGCGCCAGATCGCGGTCTTCGCGCAGCAGGATTTGTACGGCGATTCCGGATTTGCAGGGGTCGCGAAGGCGTTCCGCTCCATGGGCGTGAACGACGGCGCGATCCTTCGGCTCAACTATGCGCGAAACACCGTCGACGTCGACGACGCGATCAATCAGTTGAAGCTCGCGAAGCCGCCGATCAAGGCGGTGGTCATGGTCGCGACCTACCGGGCCGCGGCAAGGTTCATCGAGAAGACGCGCGACCTCTATCCCGGGCTGATCTACTCCAACGTTTCGTTCGTCGGCTCCACCGCGCTGGCCGAAGAACTGAAGCTGCTGGGACCGCGCTACACCAACGGCGTGATCGTGACGCAGGTGGTGCCGGCGGTGTCGGGCTATTCATCCGCCGTGCTCGAATACAAGAACGCGCTCGCCAAATATTTCCCGGGCGAAGCGGCCGACTACGTTTCGTTCGAGGGCTATGTTGCCGCCAACGTCCTGATCGCGGGCATCAAGCGGACCGGCCCGCAGCTCGATACGGAAAAGCTGATCGACACGCTGGAGACGATGCGCAATCTCGACCTCGGTCTCGGGACCCAGCTGAGCTTCGGCCGCTCCGAGCACCAGGCCTCGAACAAGGTGTGGGGCACGGCGCTCGATGAGAGCGGACGCTATCAGCCGCTCGAGCTCGAATGATCAGGGAGCCGCGATCCCTGTGATCGCGGCTTATCGCGGTCCGTCTGCGGTCAGCGCTTCTCGATGACAAGGCTCTGGATGGCGCGGCCGAAATAGCCGCGCGCATCGGCGAGGCGCGCCATGGCGAGCCCCGCGCCGTCGGGACCGATCCAGGATTCGGCATCGAGCAATATCCAGTCGCCGACCGGCTCGCGCGAGAAATTCACGGTGAGATCGGCGTTGAGAAAGGTCCAGTCGTGAAAGTCGAGCACGGCCGAGGTGCCGTTGCAGAAATCCGCCGCCGCCATCGCCCGCATCGCCTGCGAAACGGCTAAGCCTTCCACGATCGGCCGGTCGACGCGGTACCAGATCGCGCCGGGTCCCGGCACGCCGAAGCGGCCGCGAGCGGCGCGCAGCGACATGCCGGTGACGAAAGGGCTCGAGGAGAAATCAACGTGCTCGATCCGCGATTGGTCCGGCCCCGGTAGCTGGACCTGCTCGATAGCAGCCTCCGGCGGCAGTTCGTTGGCCTGCACCTTGATCTTCAGCACGGTCGCGCTGACCACGACGACGCCTTTCGCAAGAAGCCTGACGGCGCAGAGCTGGATCTTGCGCCCCTCGCGCAAGACCGCGCTCTCGATCGTCAGCGGCGCCACCGGCACGGGGCGCATCAGGTCGACGGTCACGCGCGCGATCCGCATCGCGACCGGCGTCGCTATCCGCTCCGCCGCCCACACGACCAGCGCCGCCGGCGGCGAGCCGTGTTGCATGCTCGGGTCCCAGGGTCCCGCGGCAAAGGGGCTGGTGACGACGTCGTTGCCGTCAACACGAAAGATGGCATCCATTGAATGAGAGGTCCTGTCGATCAAGGGAACAGCTTCTTGCCTTGTCCCCGCACCGGAGTCGAGGGCACGGCAAGATGCCCGCTCAGTCAGCCGTGCGCAGCGGCGAGCTCCGCCGCGATGATTGCGCCGAGCGCCATGTCGCTTTGCTGTCCGAATCCATGATGCACGATGTTGCCGGCGCGCCCGATCAGAATGCTGGTTGGCGTTCCCTGCATTCCATATCGCCCCATGGTGACCGGTATCGGTGTGCCATCCGCGACTTCGTCGACGCCAATCGGAAAGGTGAGCCGATATTCGTGGATGAACGCCTCCAGCGACACCGGCGTCATGGCGGCGTGATGTTCAAACACCGTATGGAGCCCGATGACCTGAAGGTCTGAATTCTTGAACAGATCGAAGGCGCGCTGCGTTTGCGGCGTTCCGTGAGCAACGCATCCGGGACACAGCATTTGAAACGCATGCAGAAGAACTGGCCGGCCCCGCAATCCGGACAATTTCAACGGCTCAGCGGTGTTGAACCAGCGCGAGACCGCGATTTCGGGAGCGAGAACCACGGGCTTGTCTCCTGCCTTTTGCCACTCCGAGCGGAGCCGGCTTGGGTTGTCAAATGAACGCCATGCCGCCATTGAGCATGATGGTCTGTCCGGTCATGTAGTCGTTGCCGAGCACCATCGCGACCGCCTGCGCCACTTCCTCGGCCTGGCCCATGCGGCCGAGCGGGATGTTGCGGGCGAGATCGGTCCGGCCGCCCATCATGTCGGTTGCGATCAACGACGGCGCCACCGCATTGACGGTAATCCCTTCCTTGACGAGCCGCGCCGCATAACCGCGCGTCAGTCCTTCCATGCCGGCCTTGGAGGCGTTGTAGTGCACGCCGATGGCGCCGGCGCCGCGCGCCGCACCCGACGAGATATTGACGATGCGGCCCCATTTGCGCGCGCGCATCGCGGGCAGCACCGCCTGCGTGCACAGGAACGCCGATTTCAGGTTCACCGCGATGGTGCGGTCGAAATCATCTTCAGTGAGTTCATCGACGCCGCGCACGATCGCAACGCCGGCATTGTTGACGAGGATGTCGATCGGGCCGAGCGCGGAGGCGACCTGCTCGACCATTTTGGCCACGGCCGCCGCCTGCGAGACATCGGCCGCGACCGCGATCGCGCGGCCGCCGCCGGACTTGATGTTGGCGACGATCGTCTCGGCATCATCGGCGCGCTCGCGATAATTGACCGCGACCGCAGCACCAGCCGCGGCCAGCACACGCGCAACCGCCGCACCGATGCCGCGCGACGCCCCCGTCACCAGCGCGACATGCTTGCTCAAATCCTGTCCTGTTGTCATCGATCAAAGACCTCGACTGCCGTGAAATGCGGCTGCGACCATATCACCGGCTGAGCGCTGAGTGTCGAAGCGCGGACCGTGTTCGGCCGGCCGCCCCGGAACTTCAGGCCGCGCCGCTGCCCACGCTCTCCAGAAACTCCTTCACGGTGCTGACCGTGCCGGTGCTGGTCGCGACGTAGCCGGGAAGGCTCGCAACGCCTTCCTGGAATTCGCGGCCCTTCATGATGTCGATGATGCGCCGCATCGGTTCGGTTTCCAGAAACGCGCGGCGGCAGACGAAGAAATAATCCTCGGTCAGCAACCTGATGAAATCGAGCCCGAACTGGCGGGCAGCGGCCTCGACGCCAAAACTCACATCCGCCATGCCGCTGGCGACATAGGCGGCAACGGCGGCGTGGGTGAACTCCATTTGCTGCGCGCCGTTGATTTTGGCCTCATCGACCTTGTGCAGCGCCAGCAACTGATCGAACAGCAACCGCGTCCCGGAATCATGGTCGCGATTGACAAAGCGCGCCTTGCGATCGACGACATCCCTGATCGACGCGATCCTGAGCGGGTTGCCCCGCTTGACCATCAGGCCCATTTCCCGCGTCACGAAACTGATCACGCGGTCCTCGCGCGGATCGAGCCATTCCTTGCAGGCCCGAATGCCCTGCGCGCGCAATTCGCCGCGCGGCAGATGCACGCCGGAAAGATCGCACGCGCCCTGCGCCAGCGACACCAGCGAATTCTGATTGCTGACATAGCGCAGATCGACGCCGATGCCGGGTTCACGGTCGAGCAATTCGCGCAATTTCGACACCGCAAAGCCGTGGCTGGCGTGAACGCGGATGACGGACGGGCGCTGATGCAGGAACGGCTTGATCTCGGTCACCAGCTCCTGCGCGAGATTTTCGAGCTGCGGGCCGAGCCGCGCCTGCATACGCTCTCCGGCCCACACCAGTTTTTCGCCGAAGGCGGTGAGCGTCGTGCCCTTGCCGCGCCGGGTCTCGACCAGCGGCACGCCAAAGAAATCGGACCACTGCTCGACCAGATTCCAGACATGCCGATAGGAGAGCTGGGCGTGCTTCGCCGCGCTGGTGAGTTTGCCGGTCTTTCGGATTTCATTGAGCACGCCGAGCATCACCACCGCCGTCTCCGGGCTGCCTTCCTTGTGAAATCGCCAGACGGTCTCGATCTCGACGTGGTGCATCGGTCTCTCCAGTTATGAACTCAACTTCATATAGAGAAGCTCCATAGGCAGAAGAGATCATATTTACTCCGGCATACCTAATACACAAATTAGGAGAAATAACTGGAGGAATATGATGTCGATTGCATATGACTATACCCACGACACGATACCCGCCGTCGCATCCTCCAAGCCCCGGCTGCTGCTGATCGACGGCCGGCACGTCCCGTCCGCCTCCGGCCGCACCTTCAAGACCCTCAATCCGGCCACCGAACAGGTCATCACGACCGTGGCTGAAGGCAACGAGGCCGACGTCGATCGCGCGGTGGCGGCGGCGCGGCGCGCCTTCGAAGGCCCCTGGCGCAGCATGCGCGCCTCCGAACGCGGCCAGATCCTGCTCCGCCTTGCCGACCTGATGAAGCAGCACGCCGACGAGATCGCAGCCCTTGAAAGCCTCGATGCCGGCAAGCCGATCGCAGGCGTGCTGCGGCAGGACCTCCCCGCCGCCATCGATACGCTGACCTACTATGCCGGCTGGGCCGACAAGATCAGCGGCGAAGTCGTCTCGACGCGCGAAGAAGCGCTCACCTACACCGTGCGCGAGCCGGTGGGCGTGGTTGCGGTCATCGTGCCCTGGAATTTCCCGCTGATGATCGGGATGTGGAAACTGGCGCCGGCGCTCGCCTGCGGCTGCACGATCGTGATGAAGCCCGCCGAGCTGACATCGCTTTCTGCGTTACGCATCGGCGAACTGGCGCTCGAAGCCGGATTGCCGCCCGGCGTTCTGAACATCGTGACCGGTCCCGGCCGTGTGGTCGGCGACGCGCTGGTCAATCATCCCGACGTGGACAAGGTGACGTTTACGGGATCGCCGGGCGTCGGCCGCGGAATTCTGCGCGGCGCCGCCGGCAACTTCAAACGCGTGTCGCTGGAACTCGGCGGCAAATCCGCCAACGTCATCTTCGACGATGCCGATATCGAAGCGGCCAGCAAGGCGGCGGCGTCGGGAATCTTCTTCAATGCCGGGCAGGTGTGCTCGGCCGGCTCACGCGTGCTGGCCCATGAGAAGGTCTATGACGAAGTGGTCGAGCGGCTGACGCAGCGCGCCAAGGCCATCCGCCTCGGCGACCCCGCCGATCGCGCTACGGCGATGGGGCCCGTCATCTCCGAGAAGCAGATGAAGAGCATCCTCGATTACGTCGATATCGGCCGCAACGAAGGCGCCTTCCTGACGACCGGCGGCGAACGCGTCGGCGACCGCGGCTACTTCATCAGCCCCGCGGTGTTCGCCAACGTCAAGCACGAGATGCGCATCTCGCAGGAAGAGATCTTCGGGCCGGTGGTGAGCGTGATCAAATTCAAGGATGAAGCCGACGCGCTGCGCATCGCCAACGGCACGGCTTACAGCCTCGCGGCCGGCGTCTGGAGCCGCGACATCGGACGGGTGCAGCGTTTCGCGAAGCAGGCGAAGGCCGGAACGGTCTGGATCAACACCTACGGCTATACCGACGTGCGGCTGCCATGGGGCGGCGTACGCGATTCCGGCTTTGGCCGCGAACACGGCACGGCTGCGCTGGAGAACTTCACCGAGCCGAAGGCCGTCTGGATGAATCTGAACGTGTGAGCGCCACACGTGACTGCCAGGGCTCCTCACTGCCAGCTCCTCCACCTTGGCCGCCCTCTCCCCGCAAGGGAGAGGGCGCTGCGCCTTTTACAGCGCGGGGTCGATCGCCTCGTCATATTCCTTCTTGAACCGCGCGATCAGCTCAGCGGCCGGCATCACCTTGCCGATGCCGCCGATACCCTGACCCGAGCCCCAGATCTCCTTCCATGCCTTTGGTTTGGCGCGCTCGCCCGAGGCGTCGGTGCCAAAGCTCATCTTGGAGGGATCGGAGGTCGGCAGTTCGTCGGGATTGAGACCGGCCTTGACGATCGACGGCTTGAGATAATTGCCGTGCACGCCGGTGAACAGGTTCGAATAGACGATGTCTTCCGCCGACGAGGACGTGATCATCTGCTTGTAGCCCTCGACCGCGTTGGCTTCCTCGGTCGCGATGAAGGCGGAGCCGATATAGGCGAAGTCGGCGCCGAGAATGCGCGCCGCGCGGATGGCGCGGCCGTTGGCGATCGCGCCCGACAGCGCGATCGGCCCGTCGTACCAGGCGCGCGTCTCCTCGACAAAGGCGAGCGGCGAGATCGTGCCGGCATGGCCGCCGGCGCCGGCCGCAACCAGGATCAGGCCGTCGGCGCCCTTCTCGACCGCCTTGTGCGCGAATTTCTGGTTGATCACATCGTGGAAGACGATGCCGCCCCAGTCATGCGCCGCCTTGTTGAGATCCTCGCGCGCGCCGAGCGAGGTGATCAGCATCGGCACCTTGTACTTCTCGCAGACCGCAAGGTCGTGATCGAGCCGGTTGTTGGACTTGTGAACGATCTGGTTCACCGCAAACGGCGCCGACGGCCGCTCCGGATGCGCCTTGTCGTAGGCGGCGAGTTCTTCCGTGATCCGCGCGATCCATTCGTCGAGCAGCGAGGCCGGCCGCGCATTCAGCGACGGAAACGATCCGACCACGCCGGCCTTGCACTGGGCGATCACGAGATCGGGCACGGAGATGATGAACAGCGGCGACCCGATCACGGGTATCGACAGGCGGCCCTTGAACAGCGCGGGCATGGACATTCGAAGCGATCCTCAATCTGTTGTCGTAAAGAGCGGCACGGTTCGGAGCGTGATGCTTTCGCCAGGCCTGGCATCTGCCATTCCAGATCACGCTCAAGAGATGCCAGACGTCATACCAACCAACAAGGCAATCTTTCCAGTGTCAAGTATTGCGTTTGGACGCTGGCCGCAATGTGTTTGAGCAGGAGCTTCTCCAGCGCCGGAGAGGCGCTACTGGCAGAGCGCCCTGGTCACGTAATTTTCGTTCTTGCAGTCGCCCGGCTGGCGCTTGTGGCCCGGCAGGTACACTTTCGCCGAGCATTTCTCGGCCGCATCGGTGTCGAGGCTCTTGCCTTCCTTGTAGCCCTTGCTCTGGCACAGCCGGTCGGCGCCGGCCTTGCAGTCCGGCGCGCCGTTGGCCGACACCAGACATGCCGCCCGCCCGCTCACCATGATCGAGGGCCTGGCGATATCAGACAGGCTCTGGCCGGCGTCCCTGGTGCGTGCGTTGAAATCGTCGATGGTCTCGCGCGGGCTCTTCAGCGGCGGCAGCAGCGATCTGGATTTTTCGAACAGCTTGCCGATCTCGTTGATCAGGCCCGGATTCTCGTCGCGCGGCGGCGGCGAGGGCTCGATCTGCTGCGGCTCGGGCTGAGGCGGCACCGGTTGCGGGGCCGGCGACTGCAGGCCGAGCGTAGGCTGGGGCGCGGCCTGCGGCCAGGCACCTTCGGGAGCGACCGCCAGGATGGATGCAGCGAGGCCGGCAGTCGCAAGTTGCGCGCAGATTCGCGTGAGGAAACGGCCGGTTCGATCGAGCATGTCGGCTAGCGTAGCCTGAAGCCGGGATGCCGGCAAAGCTAGATCAGCTTGAACGCGGCGACGAAGCCGAGCACCAGCACAACCGCCCCGATGGCCACCCACAGGCCGAGCCGCTTTTCCAGTTCGCTCCGGATCACGTCGCCATAGCGGTTGAGCAGGACGGCGACCACGAAGAAGCGCCCGCCGCGCGCCACGATGGAGCACAGGATGAACAGCCAGATATTGTAGCCGGCGAAGCCCGAGGTGATGGTCACGAGCTTGTAGGGGATCGGCGTCAGCCCCTTCAGCAGGATGATCACCGCGCCCCATTCGGCATAGGAGGCCCGGAAGGTCTCGACCTTGTCACTGAGACCGTAAAGGGTGATGAGCCAGTGCCCGATCGAATCGTAGAGCAGCGCGCCGATCGCGTATCCGAGCACGCCGCCGGCCACCGACGCGATCGTGCACACGGTCGCGAACCACCATGCCTTCTTCGGCCGCGCCAGCGACATCGGCAGCAGCATGATATCGGGGGGAATCGGGAAGAACGAGCTTTCCGCGAAGGATACGGCCGCCAGAATCCAGAGCGCGTAGGGCTTGTCAGCGGCGTCGATGCACCAGTCGTAGGTCCGTTTCAGCATGGCCGCATGAACCACCATGCGGCGGATTTGTCCATGCCGGAAAAGGACGGAATTGGAGAGGAATTAGTGGCGTTTTCGCAAGGAGCGGCCTTCCAGCGCGACAATTCGCCGCCTGACTGCAGGGGATGCCGTCTTGGGTAGCGCCTTGGCAGATAGCGCCTTGCTAAGGACCTTGGGCATTTTGTCCGCCGACTTCGGCAGCTTCTCGGCGATACCGAGCATATCCTCGCGGCGCTCCATTTCGCGCCAGACGTCCTCCGGCTTCACGCCGGCCGAAGCCCACAGGACAGTCAAATTGTAGAGCAGATCGGCGCTCTCGCGGACCACCGCCTCGGTCTTGCCGGTGACGGCGTCGATGACGACTTCGATGGCTTCCTCGGCAAGCTTCTTGGCCATCCTGGTGGGGCCGCGCTGAAACAGCCGGGCCGTTCGCGACGTGGCCGGATCGAGATCCCTGGCCGCGATGACAGCCTGATAAAGCCGTTCGAGCGAATCACTCATCCTTCGAACTTAATCCAAAGCCGCGGCGAGCGTGTTAACAGTCGGGCCCACAATTACAAAAATCCACCGGCCGGGGACGGCCGGTGGATTCATCTTTAACCGTTGCGATTCTAGCGGTCCCGTTTACCAACCCGGCCGGTAGACGGGGGCGCATCCGATGCAGTTACGCGGGTAATAATAGGGAGTTGGGTTACCGTAATAAGCCGGGCCGCCGCCGTAGTAACCATCGTCATAGTAGTGACGGCGGTTCTGGGTGGCCGCGATCGCGATCCCCGTGCCGACGATGCCGGCAAAGGCCGCTGCTGCCGCGGCACCGCCGCCACCGCCGCGATAGTGCCTGCGACGCGCGCTGATATCGGTCGCGTCACTGGTCCCGGTCGAAGCAGTTACGCCCTTGCCCGGCGTCGCGGAGCCGGCAAAAGCCACCGACGACGGTTGAACCGCCGTCAGCGCCACCGCCAAGACCGTCGCTACCGCGCCGGCGCGGCCAATCGATGAAAACATACCTTTTCGCGCAAACATCCTGCACATCCTCCGTGGGAGCCGGCCTGAAAAGGCCTTCGATAGCTAACCACTGAGCGGATATTAGGTTCCCGAATCCGAACGGTGGCTGAACGATCCCTGGCAAAATCATGGCAGTCATCGCCCGTTCAGGTTAGATGCTGCACATTCGCCCGCCTA
>CAWFIQ010000029.1:0-117557 GCA_963815955.1 uncultured Alphaproteobacteria bacterium | reverse complement strand
GACCCCATGATTAAAAGTCACGTGCTCTACCGCCTGAGCTACGCGCTCACTCGACGCGCTGTGTAGGGGGCGGACCCCCTCGGGTCAATAGTGCCGGCGCGACAAAAGCGGCACTCGCCCAACTCGAATTTTCTTTGTGTCCGCGACGCTTAGCACGGCTTCTTGAAGCGGACGGCGGTCCCTTCATCCACCGTCAGTTGGCCTCGCGGCGGATTTCCGACGCGACCGGCTGGGACTGGCTGCCGACCGCTCGGCAGGCTGACCGGGCGCAGCCCGATCAGTTCCGCCGTCCGCACCGCGCTGTTGCGCCAGAAGGCGAACGAATTGATGCGGGAGTTTTCCAGCAGCGCGATCGCGACCGCGGCGAGGAACGGCAGGCTTTGCAGCACCAGCACGCCGGCGAAGATGTAGATCTCGCGCACCTGCTTGTAGCCGTTCGTGACGACCAGCACGGCGGCGCCGATCAGCAGCAGCACGCCGATCACGGCCTCCCAGAACGCCTGGAATTCGATCGACATCCGCGACAGGCCGCCCTTGGAGGTGCGGGCGAAGGCGAGATGCTCGGTGATCAGGCCCTGGGCCACCGCGCGCGACACCGTCCATTGCACGCTCATCGCCGCGATCATGGCGCCCAGCATCTGGCCGGCCTTGATCTTCACCCGCAGCCGATAGAGCGCGACGAAATGCACCAGCGAGACGACGAAGGAGGCGATGATCGGCAGCGTCAGGATCTTGTCGGGAATGGCGATGTCGGCAAACGCCACGATCGGCACCCAGATCAGGTTGAGGATCGCGACCACCACGCCGAGGCTTTCGGCGCCGAGCCAGTTCAGCCAGCCGAGCGAGAATTCGCGGCGCTGGTCCGGCGTCAGCCGGCTCGCGCCGGGCAGGAAGCGCCGCCAGTGCTTCTTGACGATCTGGAAGCCGCCATAGGCCCAGCGGTGGCGCTGCTTCTTGAACGCCTCATAGGTGTCGGGCAGCAGGCCCTCGCCATAGCGGACGTTGGTGTAATGCGTCAGCCAGCCCTGCTGCTGGATGGTCAGGCCGAGATCGGTGTCCTCGCAGATGGTGTCGCTGGACCAGCCGCCGGCCATGTCCATCGCGGAGCGGCGGATCAGGCACATCGTGCCGTGCACGATGATGGCGTTGAACTCGTTGCGCTGGACCATGCCGATGTCGAAGAACCCGGCATATTCGCCGTTCATGATGTAGTGCATCAGCGAGAGGTCGCCGTCGCGATGCTCCTGCGGCGCCTGCACCAGGCCGACGCGCGGGTCGGCGAACACGGGGACCAGATCCTTCAGCCAGTCCGGATGCACGACATAGTCGGCGTCGATGATGCCGATGATTTCGGCGTCCGCCGCGGTGCGTTCCATGGCGATGCGCAGCGCACCGGCCTTGAAGCCCTGCACCTTCTCGGCGTTGATGAACTTGAAGCGTTCACCGAGCGTGCGGCAATGATCCTGGATCGGCTGCCAGAATTCCGGGTCGGGCGTGTTGTTGATGATGCAGACGCATTCGAAGTTCGGATAGTCGAGCCGCGACACCGCATCGAGCGTCTGCTTGAGCATCTCGACCGGCTCGAAATAGGCGGGGATGTGGATCGACACCTTCGGGAAGGTGACGTTCTCGCCGATGGTGGCGGGCGCCAGCGGCGCGCTCTTGGTGATCAGCCGGCGCGGGCCGCGGCCGAAGGCGATCGCCGCGATCTCGTCGATCCGCGCCATCGCGATCAGGACCAGCGGCACCAGCAGGATCAGGCCGAGCGTCAGCGCAAAGGCCGAGCCGAACACGAAATAATGCCCGTCCCAATAGGCGAACACGGTGGCGGCCCAGGCGCCGACGCCGTTGGCGGCGGCCGACAGCACCAACGCCTGCATGACCGTCGGCCGGTCGAGCCGCAGGATCGGCAGCGACATCAGGATGCCGACCAGGAGCGCGATCGCGCGCCAGCTTCCAGTAGTTCTCGTTCACGATCGGGCCGGTCCAGGCGAATTTCGGCTCGCGGCAGGCGTCGAGAATGCCCCAATAAGGACCGACGCCGCCTTCGAAGAATTTCCAGGGCTGATCGATCGCCTCGACGATGTTGTAGTCCATGCCGATGGCTTCGGCGCGGGTCGACGAAATTGCGCAGCACGGAGGCCTGTTCGAACAGGCCGGGCTCGGCGTTCCGCAGATTGTAGCCGGCGCTGGGCCAGCCGAATTCGGCGATGACGATCCGCTTTCCCGGAAACTGGTCGCGCAACAGCTGGTACATGGCGACCGCCTGGTCGACCGCCTGCTTGTCCGTGAAATTTTCCCAGTAGGGCAGCACGTGGGCGCCGATGAAATCAGCGGAGTTGGCGAGCTGGGGATGATCGCGCCAGATGTTCCAGATCTCGCCGGTTGTCACGGGAACATTGACGGACTTCTTGATCCGCTGAATCAGCCTTCCCAACCGATAGACGTTGTTCTCCGCGAGCGCCCATTTCAACGCTTCGGCCCGCTTGTCTTCAGGCTGCGCTTCCGCTTCCCGAACCCGCTGGTTTTCGTCGTTCAGGATCCGCGCGCTCTCCGCGGGGTCGAGCCCGGTTTCGGATAGCGCCCCGAGGTTCTCGATCGGGACCGCTTCACCGCGGAAGACGGTTTCGTTGCCGACCACGACCCCGATGACATTGCTGTTGCGCCGGGCCAGATTGATGACGGCCTCGATCTCGCGCTTGTTGCGGTCCTTGTCCTTGTCGATCCAGGCGCCGACCGTGACCTTGAGGCCGAATTCCGCGGCAATCGGCGGCACCAGTTCGTTGCCTTCCGTCGAGGAGTACAGGCGGATCGCGCGCGTCAGGGTGGAGAGCTTTTTCAGATCGGCGCGAACCTTCTCAGCGTCGCCTTCAGCGACGGTGTGCCCCGGTTCAAACGGCGCGTAGGAGAGGCTGGGCAGAATGCCCCGGAAATCGGGCGCCGGCTGCTTTTCCTGGAACAGGCCCCACAGCCCGGCGTGAGCTGCGGTCACAAACAGCAGAACGGCGACGACGGCGCGCATCGGAGACTAAACCATACGGGGCTGCGATTATGGGAAGCGAACCCGTCCCCTAGGTTCGACCGACACGGCGGCATCATCAGGATAATCCTGCCGCTGCGATTTCACAACTGGTATGACGCCGTGGCGTTTTAAGGGCGGCGTTTTAAGGGCGCGCCCAATCCTAACGCCGGACAAATAGGATCGTTCCTGTGAACGTATCCTGAATGGCGGGCGTCTACTTCGCCGGCGGTGCGGGCGCGGCGCTGGGAGCCGGCGAGGGCGACGCGGCAGGCGCCGGCGCCGCGTTGCCGGCGGTCGCAGGCGCGGCGGGCTTGCCGCCGCAGCCGTCTGCGGCTGGGCGCCCGGATTGATCCAGCAGGCGTGAACCTTGTCGTCCAGGCTCCTCGGCACCTTGTCGTCGATCTGGCCCCCAAAACGGGTCAGGCAGCGGAAGGTGGCCTGGACATGGCCGCCGGGGCAGCCGAACCGGTCGTAGAGGTCGAGGTGGCGGAAGGCGGTGTCGAGGTCGTCGCGCCACATCAGGCGGACGACGCGCCGGCCGAGCCAGACGCATTCCGGGTTTCCGCCCGGGCCGTTGATGGCCTGCGGCCGCCTCGACGAATTCGTCGGTTTTCCGCTGATTATCCTTGGTCGGGTCGGCCTGATTGCCGGCCGGCGCCTTGCCTTGCTGATCCGGGGGGTGGGGCTCCCGCTCTGGGCGAAACGCGCCAGCCGATCCGATCAGGAGGGCCAGGCCGGCAGCGGCAAAGCGCCGCAAAACCACAACTCTTGGATCACGCACCCGTCGACGCATACATTCCCCGATTAGTTTCCCGCCGCGCGAGCGGCTGGCTTGTTACTCTGGCTTGTTGCCGTCGAAATAGGTCTCCAATGCGGCGGAGACGCTCGACGATTCACATGCCGGGAATTTCGGATTTTGTCCAGCAAAGTCACAACTTTATCGCGGCGGTGGTAAAACTGCCGCAGGGGATGCGGCGGGATAGGGCTATCGTCCACCTTGGCAGAACGTCGATGAACGGGTAATCGACGGTCCCCGCCCGGAGGATGGAACCGATTTCTCTTCGTACGCCGCTGGCGCTTCTCCTTTCATCGCTCGGTATGATCGCGGCTCTTGTGGTGGTGGCTGGCCACGCCGATCACGCTTGCGCGCGCGCCGATCGATCCCAACGCCAAGCTGCAATGCGTTTCCTACGCCCCGTTCCGCGGCGCGCAGACGCCGCTGATACCGACCACGCATATCCCCGCCGAACAGATCGCGCAGGATCTGGCGCAGCTCGCCAAGATCACCGACTGCGTGCGGACCTATTCGATCGAGAACGGGCTCGACCAGGTTCCGGCGCTGGCCGCCAAGGTGGGACTGAAGGTGATCCAGGGGATCTGGCTCTGCAGCAACCGGATCAAGAACCTCGCCCAGATCGCGATCGCGGTCGACCTGACCAAGGAACATCCGGGCGTCATTACCGCGCTGGTGGTCGGCAACGAGGTGCTGCTGCGCGGCGAGATGACGACCGCGGATCTCGCGGCCAGTATCCGCTTGGTGAAGTCGCGGGTCACCGTGCCCGTCACCTATGCCGATGTCTGGGAATTCTGGCTGCGCAACCGCGAAGTCTATGACGCCGTCGATTTCGTCACGATCCACATCCTGCCGTACTGGGAAGACATTCCGGTGCGCGCGAAACACGCCGCCGGCCATGTCGACGACATCCGCAAGCGGATGGCGGTGGCGTTTCCGGGCAAGGAAATCCTGATCGGCGAAACCGGCTGGCCGAGCGCCGGGCGGATGCGCGAGGGCGCGCTGCCGTCGCGCACCAACCAGGCGCGCGTCGTCTCCGAAATCCTCGACCTCGCCAAGCGCGAAAACTTTCGGGTCAACCTGATCGAGGCCTATGACCAGCCGTGGAAGCGCCAGCTCGAAGGCACCGTCGGCGGCTATTGGGGCCTGATCGATGACGCCCATCGTGCGGTGAAATATCCGCCCGGCGAGCCGATCAGCAATTTTCCGGCCTGGAAACTGCAGATGGGATGCGGCATGGCGCTCAGCGCGCTCGTCTTCCTGGCGGGCTGGCTGACGCTGCGGCGGCGGCCGTGGAAGCCGCGGCTGGCCGCGTGGATTGCGGTCGGGACGTCGGCGACGACCGCCGGCATGCTGCTCGGGATCGCCGCGGACAAGATGCTTTACGAGAGCTACGGTATCGGCGGCTGGCTGCAATGGGGCGCGCTGCTGGCGGCTGCCGTTGCATCCCCGATGCTGTGTGCCAACGCTGCGATGTCGGGACGGCCGCTGCCGACCTTCCTCGAATTGCTCGGACCGCGTGACGGCCGGACCGGCACGGTGCTGTCGGCGCTGTTCGGCCTCGTGCTTGTCGTCACCACGCTGATCGCGGCGCAAACCGCGCTCGGCTTCGTGTTCGATCCGCGCTACCGCGATTTTCCGTTCGCTTCGCTGACCATGGCAGTGGTGCCGTTCGCGGCCTTGATGCTGCTCAACCGCCCGAAAGAGGGCGTGCGCCCGATCGCCGAATCCGCTTTTGCCGGCTTGCTGGTTGTGGCCGCGCTCTTCGTCGGCTTCAACGAGGGCAACCAGAACTGGCAGTCGATGTGGACCTGCGCGGTCTATCTGCTGCTGGCGCTCACGCTGTGGCGGGCGCGGGCCGTGCAAATCCCAAAATAAGCAGGCCGATCGCAATTCCCGACAGCGCGATATTGTAGAGCACGATCCCCAATCCCGCCGCGATCAGCCCGCCGGTCAACAGCACGATCGACGGCCGCATGACGTGAAGCGTCGCGATGATCAGCGCGACGATGCCGAATACCGAATTCTTGAACAAATAGGTGGCCAGCGTGCGCGACTTGCACAGCATGGTCTGCAGGCCGGCGTCGCAGGCCAGCGCGACGGTCGAGAGCTCGACCGCGAGATAGCGCAGATAAAGCGCGTAACCGACGGTGACGAAGCCGACCACCAGCAGGAATTGAACTTGATAGGGCGTGAGCCGGAACGGGGATTTTTTCATGGGGGCAATATGGTCGGGATTGGCTGCCGGGACAAGCGTCCGCCAATAGCTGGAAGACGGGTCAAGAATTTGGCGTAACGCTCTGTAGCCAAAAGATTATTGTGAATTCTTTCTGTTGAAGAAGGACGACAATCCGGTCTGCGTTGTCGCCGGCGGCGCTTCCGGCTTTTTCGGCGCCTCCTCGACCACTGCCGCCGCCCGCTTGGCGACGCCGCGCCGGCGATGCGTTGGCTTGGCGGCGGCGGGCGGCGGATCGTCCGGCTTCACCGACAGCCGTTGGCCGTCGAAGATCGCCGTCTCGCAAGGCCGGTTGTTTTCGGTCAGGGTGGCGCAGATCCTGGCGGCATCGCCGGCGTCGTTCAGCGGACCGGCGACCAGGCGAAGCTGCATGCCGAGCCCATTGGTGCCCTCCTTGATGACGATGATCGGGCGCAGCGCCGCGAGCGGCGCGTTCGACCTCGATTTCAACAGCCCGCGCCACAACATGCGCAGGCCGTTCACCGAATTGGCGGTGCCAAGATCGACCCCGAACTCGGTCCGCTGCAGGGAAACCTTCGGCGCGGTGGCTTCGTCCGCGTCCAGATCGGGCGACGTCGACGCCACGATGTCGGGGATCGGGCCCGCGATCACAGAGCTTGGCGCTTTGCCCGGCTCGACCAGCTTGCTGGCGGCGGGATCGGGCGGGGCCATCATCGACGGCGCAGCCATCAGCGGCGCGGCGGGCGAAGGTTTTGCCGCCTCTACTTTTGCCAAATCCGACTTCGCTGAGTCTGACTTCGCCGAGTCCGACTTTACCAGGTCCGACTTTACCGATGTCCGCTTTCATCAGGTCCGCTTTTGACATCTCCGCCTTTGCCGCTTCCAGTTTGGCGCTCTCCGCTTTGACTGCGTCGGTCTTCGCGGCATCCTTGGCGGCGGAGTAGACCGCAGCCGGGGCGGGCTCCGCGGCGGCGGCAGTGGATTTGTCGGCAGCGGGCGCCGTGGCCGGGGCGGTTGCCACCGGCGCGACGGGTGGCGAGGGCGGCGGATTTTGGGCGGCGGCCGGCGGTTCCGGATTTGCGACCGGCGGCGAAGCCGACGCGGGACCCTGGCGGGCGATGGCCCCGGTGACGGAATCGAGCCCCTGTTCCAGGCCGGTGACGCGGGAATACAGCCGGTCGCGATCGCTATTGAGCGTATCGATGGCGGCGGCGAGCCGCCGCGACTCGTTGTGGGTTTCCTTCGCAAACACCTGGATTTGCTGCGCCTGCCGGGCCAGATCGGCGGCGGCGACCTGTTCCCGCTTCACTCCGAACGACGACTGGCTGGCCATCACGGCCAAAATCACCGCGCCCGTGGCGCCGACGCCCCAGGATGCGAGCCGCCACAGCGCGCGGCGGTCGAGCTCGTCCTCGTCGGCCAGCAGGTTGCCCAGCACGCCGCCGGCGTCATCCGCCTCGAAGTCTGCGAGATGGTCTGGTTTCTTGGCCAAGCGCCCCTGGCCCTCCTCAAGGCCCGCCGAATCACCCAGGAAACACTAACAGGAAATGTGCCGCTCACTTGAATCCAGACGTTTTCAGGGCGGCGAATTGGTTTCATCTCCGGGGGAAAACAATTAAAGACGGCCCGGCGCCGTCCGCATTATCGGCCAAGGAATAGGTCAAGGGAATAGAATGACCGCTCGAACCAGCCTGACTGTCGTGCTTGCGGCCGGTGAGGGCACGCGCATGCGGTCCTCGCTGCCGAAGGTGCTGCACCCCGTCGCCGGCCAGCCGCTGCTGGCCCATGTGCTGGACGCGGCCCCGCATGGAACGGGGGCCGCGCTCGCGGTCGTGATCGGGCCGGACCACAAGGCGGTCGCTGACGAGGTCAAGCGCGTACGCCCCGATGCGGCGACCTTCGTTCAGGCCGAACGGCTCGGCACGGCCCATGCCGTGCTGGCCGCCCGCGCGGCGATCGCACGCGGCGCCGACGATTTGCTGGTGGCGTTCGGCGACACGCCGCTGATTTCGGCAAAGACCTTTGCGCGGCTGCGCGAGCCTCTGGCAAGTGGCGCGGCCCTTGCCGTGCTCGGCTTCCGTGCCGCGGACCCTGACCGGCTATGGCCGGCTGCTGCTCGAGGGCGACCGCCTGATGGCGATCCGCGAGCATGCCGATGCGACAGAAGAAGAGCGCAAGGTGACGCTGTGCAATGCCGGCGTGATGGCGTTCGACGGCCAGCCGTGCGCTGGAGATTCTCGACCGGATCGGCAATGCCAACAGCAAGGCTGAATACTATCTGGTCGATGCCGTCGAAATCGTCAGGGAAATGGGACTGGAGGCCGTCGTGATCGAAACCAGCGAGGATGAAGTGCGCGGCATCAACACCAAGGCGCAGCTCGCCGAGGCCGAAGCGGTGATGCAGGCGCGGCTGCGCAAGGCAGCGCTCGATGCCGGCGTGACGCTGATCGCGCCGGAGACGGTCTTTCTCTCCGCCGATACTACGTTCGGCCGCGACGTCACCATCGAGCCCTTCGTGGTGATCGGCCCGGGCGTGACGATTGCTGACGGCGCGGTGATCCACTCGTTCACGCACATGGTGGAAAGTTCGATCGGCAAGAAGGCGCTCGTCGGCCCCTTTGCGCGCATGCGCCCCGGCACCTCGCTCGGCGAAGGCGCGAAGATCGGCAACTTCGTCGAGACCAAGGCCGCCACGCTGGAAGCGGGCGCCAAGATCAATCACCTGTCCTATGTCGGCGACGCCCATGTCGGCGCCAAAGCCAATCTCGGCGCCGGCACCATCACCTGCAACTATGACGGCTTCTTCAAGCACAAGACCACGATCGGCGAGGGCGCCTTCATCGGCACCAACTCCTCGCTGGTCGCGCCGGTGAAAATCGGCAAGGGCGCCTATATCGGCTCGGGCTCGGTCATCACCAAGGACGTGCCTGACGATGCGATGGCCGTGGAGCGCAGCCCGCAGAACAACCGCGAGGGCGGGGCGAAGCGCTATCGCGAGATGAAGTTGCGGGCGAAGAAGCCGAAGGAAGGGTGAGCAAGCGTAGCCCCGGATGAGCGCAGCGACATCCGGGGTTGTGGCTTATCTTCGCATATCGCTGCGCTCATGCGGGCTACTTGCTGTTCGGTGATCTGGAGCATGTCACCAATGAAACGCTGTCTCGCTGCTTTCGCAATCGCCGCCAGCCTGTTCGTATCGGTTGCGCACGCCAATGATGCCTTGGAAGCCAAGGTGCGGGCCTACGTTCCGGTCGTCTCCCTCGCCAAAGTATGTGACCTCAGGATCAATGACGCCACCTCGGGTGACCACCGCGCGATGCTCGAAGCGGTGAAATCCAACCCGAACGCCAATAAACTCGCCTACCGCCTCCATTACGAAACGCAGACGGCCTACATCAAGGCCCGCGACGGAGGCCAACGGGTCGCCTTCTGCAAAGACTTCATCGCAGCCAACAGCCAATACGCCAAGGCGCGCTTCACCGCCGTGGTCGAGGGCCACATGAGCGACGTAAGCACTGGTGTGCAGAAAGCGATCGCCCACAACGTCTGCGGAGCGCCCCCCGTCAAGCTGTCCAAGGCCGACTGGAAACCGTACGCGCAAATCAAAAAGATGCTTCAGATCGAGCACAAGTCAGCCAAGGAAAACGCCGAGACGAATGGCTGGAACGTCGCCGAGGAAACGACGGCAGTCACGGAACAGTTCTGCGCGGCGGTAAAAACCCGATGAGCATCAGCAAGCGTAGCCCGGATGAGCGCAGCGACATCCGGGGGTGTGCAATCGATCGATGCGGCATGAGGGAGCGATGACATGGCAAAACTCGTCTTCGGATTGAACCAGTCGCTGGATGGCTATGTCGACCACGATGCATTTGCGCCGGGTCCGAAGCTTTTCCATTATTTCATCGACGCATGCGCGCGGCCTGACCGGCAGCGTGTACGGCCGCCGCATGTACGAAATCATGCGATATTGGGACGAGGACGATCCCGAGTGGACGGCGGAGCTACGCGACTTCGCAACCGCGTGGCGGAGCCAGCCGAAGTGGGTCGTGTCGCGCTCGCTGAAGTCAGTCGGCCCCAACGCCACCCTTGTCGCTGACGATGTCGAGGCGGTGATACGCGACCTGAAGGCCCGGCTCGCCGGGGAAATTGAAGTTGCCGGACCTGAGCTGGCACGAAGCCTGGGCGACCTTGGTCTGGTTGATGAATATCAAATCTACCTCCACCCGGTCGTAGTTGGGCGCGGCAAACCATTCTTCGCCGGCGCCAGGCCGCCGCTCCGCCTTGTGGCCAGCGATTTGATGGGCGAGGACGTGATCAGGTTGACGTACGTTCCTGCGTAGCCGATGCGCTTTTCGATGTTCGATCGGAACACCCGTTCACAACACTGTTATTGCGACCAGTCGCGCTCTTCGCCTCCCTCAACTGTGCCAATCCCGGTTGTTGTTGTAGTCTCGGCGAAGCAACTGCACGGGCGCCCGGAGGAATTGTCATGACCAGCATCCTACTCGACCGCCGCAGCCTGCTCGCCGCCGGCGGTGCCTTCCTGGCAACCGGGCTTTCCGGGCTGCTGTTGCCCGCCCGCGCGGAAGGCCTCGCACCGACCGCTTCGATGTCGGGCGGGGCGAACAACTACCGCAAGGGCGCGCCGACCGTGGATCGGATCGGCAAGGGTGGCTTCTGGATGAGTGGCACCGTGCGCCGCGCAGGCGACGGGACTCCGCTTGCCGGGCAGCGCATCCAGATCTGGGCGCACACGACCGAAGGGCAGGAGCACGAGCCGCAGAGTCATGGGGCCACGCTCACCGACAAGAACGGGGCGTTCCGGCTCGAGATGCCGCAGATCATTCCCATCTTTGGCCAGCCGCATGGTCACCTTGCCTATGACAGCGGTGAATTCAAAACCGTCTTTCTGCGGCCCGTGATGAAGAGCGCGAAAGAAACCAGCCTGGAAGCTCATTTCGTCCTTCAGCCGGCTTGAGCGAGTTAGGAACGGGATGAGATTGGCCCGGGTAACCCTGATCTGGGCCGCCCTTGCAGCCGCCATTTGCGTGCCGATCGCCGCTGCGGCGGTGAGCCCGCTGCTCGAATGGCGCGGTCCGGTCTACATCCTGGCTGGATTTGCAGGGATTGTCGCACTAGGTCTTGTGCTCGTTCAGCCTTTGCTGATTGGCGGATACTTGCCGGGACTGTCGGCTTATCGTGGACGGCGTACACATCACTGGATCGGCGGCGCGCTGGTCGTGGCGGTGGTGGTCCACGTCGCCGGCCTTTGGATCACCAGTCCTCCCGACATGATTGACGCGCTTCTCTTTTCATCGCCGACGCCGTTTTCCCCCTGGGGTGTGACCGCGATGTGGGCAATCTTCGCCGTCGCGATGATAGCTGCACTCCGCCGGCGATTGGGACTGCGAGCGCGAACGTGGCGTATCGTCCATATGCCCCTCGCGATTGTCATCGTCGCAGGGAGTGTGGTCCATGCCATACTGATCGAGGGAACGATGGAGACGATCTCGAAGGCGGCGCTTTGCGCGCTGGTCCTCGCGGCGACCATAAAAGTCATGACTGATCTGCGGGTGTGGAGAAAGCGAGCGACGTTGCGCGGAGAGACCACTGCGCGACAGTGACTGAGCGTAGCCCGGATGAGCGCAGCGATATCCGGGGCTGTGATTCATCCCGCATATCGATGAACGCATGCGCGCTACTTCCCGAATGTCGAATTCGGTGGTGGCTCCCGGCAGATGAAACCGAAAAGCAACACCCGCGCATTCACTGACGAAATTGGATTGGTTCTAAGGCCTGAGTGAATGCCTGCGCGATCCAGTTCCGGGTAGCATGCTCCAACGCTATTCTGGGCTGATGAGGGGCAGGTGATGAACAATAAGAAAATGGTACGGGCAGCTTGCCTCGGGGCGGTTAGCTACCTGGCCCTATCGGCAGGCACGGCAAACCAGACGTTTGCTCAATCGCCAAGTCTTCCGCCAGTCACGGTCACTGAACCAGAACGGCGAGCTGCAAAACCCGCATCACCAGTACGGTCAGCGGCATCTCGACGGGCCTCCGCGCGCCGCGCGCCCAGCCGAAACGCTGCGACCGCCCCGCCTGTGGTCGCCCCGAATCAGAGCGTCGGCCGCGAGACCGCTTACAGTCACGTCGATGGGTATGTAGCGACGCGTAGTGCGACAGGCACGAAAACCGATACGCCGTTACTTGAAACGCCGGCCTCGATCTCCGTCGTGACCCGTAGCCAAATCGAAGCGCAGGAAGCACAGAGCACAAAGCAGGCGCTTCGCTATACGGCCGGAGTCGCTGGCGACAACCGGGGCAATTTCGCCGGCTATGACATCATGTACATGAGAGGCTTCATTCTCGATCAGTATCTCGATGGCATGAAGCTGCAGGGTGCTACGGCCCAGTTTACGCCGCAGCCGGAAATATATGGCATGGAGCGGATCGAGGTGCTCCGAGGACCCTCTGTACTCTTCGGGCAGGCTTCACCCGGCGGTTTCGTCAATCTCGTATCCAAACGGCCGTCGGAAATTCCGTTGAACGAAGTCGTGCTGCAGGGCGGAAGTTATGACCGCATTCAGGGCGGCTTCGATTCCACCGGCAAACTCGACAAGAACGGAGAGTTTCTCTACCGCATCACAGGTTTTGCAAAGGACGCCAACAACCAGGTCAATTTCGTCAAGGACCAGCGTTATTACATTGCGCCCTCGTTGACGTGGCGACCGGACAAGGACACGTCCTGGACGATATTGGCCAACTATCAGAAAGACCCGAGCGTCGGATATTATAATTTTGTGCCGTTTAACGGATCGCTCGGGCCAAACCCGATCGGACGGATTCCGACAAGCTTCTATGCCGGTGATCCAAACTTCAACCGAAACGAACGCACGTCATCCAGTGTCACGTCGCTGTTCGAGCACGATTTCAGCGACGTTTTCAAGGTTCGCCAGAACACCCGCTACCTCGAGACCACCGGCACGCTCAATCAAGTGCTTCCACTTGGTCTGGGCAACAGCATCTTCCAAAACGGCGACTTCGATACATTGTCGCGATACGCCCAAGGCGTAAAGGAACGGCTGGGCGCACTCACCAGCGACACGCAGGGTGAATTCAACATCCACACGGGACCGTTGTCGCACAAGGTGCTGGTCGGTCTTGACGTTCAGAATACCCAGTTCAACCAGCAGTTTGCGCAGAGTGCGCAGCTAACGGGATCACCGTTAAGTGCGCCGGACATCTCGTTGTTCAATCCGACATACGGATTCAACATCCTCAATCCACTGGACGATCCAACCTCTCTCAGCAACGACCGCACCCGACAGTCGCTGCAACAAGCCGGTGTATATGCCCAGGACCAAATGAAGATTGGCGGCCTCTCCATTGTTGGCGGCCTTCGCTACGACGTTGCCCGCAGTAACACCGATACCTTCAATGTTATCGCCAGCGCGGCTGACGCTGTGCGGCAAACAGATCGCGCCACGACTGGACGAATTGGCGCCATCTACGAGTTCGAATCCGGTGTTGCTCCTTACGCGACCTATGCAACGTCGTTCACTCCAAACGTTGGTCTTACCTCAGATTTCGATCCTCTTAAACCGACGACGGGCACCCTCTACGAAGCCGGAGTGAAGTATCAACCCCGTGGATCCAAGATCTTGATACAGGCGTCGGTGTTCGATCTCACCCAGCAAAATGTACCGTCGATCGATCCGCTCAATACGACCTTCCGAACTCAAATAGGCGAAGTGCATTCGAAGGGATTCGAGATCGAGGGCAAGGCCAGCGTCACCGATCGTCTCGATATCATGGGCGCCTTCAGCTACACCGATGCGACCGTGACACGCAGCCTCGATACCGATCTCGGCAAGCGGCCGACGTGGATCCCGCAGTACATCGCATCGTTGTGGGCAGACTACACGTTCCGCGACGGCCCTCTTAATGGCTTCGGCGCAGCACTCGGCGTGCGCTACATGGGCCAGACATGGGGCGACAAGGAGAATGTCCTCCTGGACGTGCCACAATACACCTTGATCGACGCGGCGTTGCATTATGAACTTGAGAACCTGGATCCCAGGCTCAAGGGCGCCAAGCTCAGCATCAATGCGACGAACCTGTTCGACCGCATCTACGTTTCGCAATGCATCGCTCAGGCGTTCGACAATGCCTGCGTTTATGGGTTGAGGCGCCAGGTTTTGGCGAGCCTGCGATATCGCTGGTAACAGCTTGGCGGAAGCGGCCACCGCGCGAGGCGCGGCCAGAGAACGTGGACGTCATGCGCCACCAAGGGCGTTACCTGCGGTCGGCTGTTACCAAACGAACATTGACTGCTCGGTCGGTGTTGCGCAGGCACGACGGAGAAAAGTTGGGCCATACCTGCTTTGAACATTCTTCGGTCGCGCTATCAGCCTTGACGGTCTGTGGCGCTGCCCCTTCTGCGCATACGGCGGTGGTTAGCAGGAGAGAAACCGCGACAGCAGACAGAAGGTGTTTCATTTTGCGCCTCGTTTGAGCTGTCATGCCAACGAGTACGATCCCGCTACGTTCCGTGAAATTTTCGGAATAGTAGACAAAAAACGGCCGATAACACGCGCGGCGGTTCACGAGCGAGTCGACATCCTTTCGGCACTTGTCGGACGTGCCGCGCCAAGCTGACGATCTCCGTTTGATCGGGCGAGGCGGACCCTCGCGCTCGAGCTTATGGATGGCAGAGCGCCGTAACTAGGTAGGTAGGGCATGTTGCCTTACACATCTCGGTAGAAATGACACACAGTGCTCTCGAATCTGTCGACGCAACTTTAACGACATATTCTGGACAAATTTCGCCCAAACATTGAAACCGTCCGATGCGTTGATTTCCGACCTTGTGCCTCATGCATTTGGTTATTTGCGCCGACGTAGAATACCGAGACGCACATTCCATTTCTTACAGCTGACCTGGCGATGCTCTTGAAACGGGGGCAGGAATGGCGCGCGCGTGTAGACGATCTGTTTCGGTCAAGCGGGGCATCATCGATGCAGGTGTATCGATGTCCCTGGTTGCAATGGGTTGCGCTCAGGCGTTCGCGCAGGTCTGTCCTTCGCCTGCCGTGGTCAACAGCACCCAATGCACGATCGCGCCGGGCACGATCATCACCGTCACCCCTGCGAATGCCATCGGGCTCAACGCATCGGGTGCGACGGGCCAAATCACGGCAAATGGAATAACGGAGAATCTGGCAGCCGCCACGACCACGGGTGCGCTCGCCCAGACGGGCGCGAGCATCACCTTCAACGGCAGCACGCTCCGGACGACCGCAACGACTGCGGCCACCTCCGCCGGCCAGATCGGCTTGCGCGCCACGACAGGCGGCACCATCAACGCCGCAGGATCATCGCTGACCCTGGGACCACCGAACGGTACGACCACTGCCAGCAACATGCTTGGAGCGACGGCCGAAGCCGGCTCAATGCTGGATCTGGCGAATACTTCGATTACGATGCTGGGCGGGACAGCCGGCCAAAACAATATCGGCCTGCGGGCGACCGATACCGGCAGCCAGATCAACTACGCGGGAGGGACCATCGCGACGCGATCTCAAGCCTCCTTCGGCGTCCAGGCGATAAATGGCGGCCACGTGGCGCTCACCAACGGTCCGACTGTTACGACTACCGGTTCGGGTTCCGCAACCATTGCCGGCAGCCACGCCCTGTTCGCGACGGGTGCGGGAAGCCAGATCACGGGTGACGGTGTCACTGCAACCGCAACCGGCAATTTTACCAACGGCGCGAGAGCTGAGGTAGGCGGCGCCATCTCGCTGACGAACAGTAGCCTCTCCACAAGCGGCACATCCGCGGCCGACACGGACCCCACCTCGGCAGCTCGCGTCATGTCAGGCGGACAATTGCAGTTCAGCGGCGGTACGCTCACCGCAACGGGGCAACGGGGAGCCGGATTTTCAGTACAGGATGCGGGTTCGAGTGTAGTCATTTCAAACGCTACCGTCTCGGCGGCCGGGACGCGTGCGAATGCGGCGTTCATCTTCAATGGCGGCAGCGCCTCGGTCAGCAACAGCAGCCTCACGTCAACCGGTTCAACCGCTGTCCTCGTGCAAGACGCTGGCTCCGCCATCGATCTCGCCAATACCACAATCAGCGCCAACACTCCGGCGGCCATAATCGGGTTTGGGCTCCGGGTAACTTCCGGGGCGTCCGCGACCATGACGGGAGGCTCCGTCAGCACGGCGGGACGGGACTTGCCCGGCATTCATGCCGCGGCCGCGACGGTCACCGCCACCAACGTTGTCGTCACTACGTCGGGCAATGACAATGCCATGGGCGCACTCGCCGACGGGAATGGTCAACTGACACTCAACGGCGGTTCGGTCACGACAACGGGCGACGCGGTGAGGCAGGCGTCGTTTCCTCATGCGCTTGGCGCACGCAATCCCGGTGGCAGTCTTACCTCGACCGGAACGACCATCCTGACCACGGGCCTGACTGCGATGGGTGCGGTGGCCGACGATGGCGGAACGATGATCCTGAACGGCAATTCGATAAGGACACTCGGCGCGAGAAGCATCGGGCTGTATTCCGTGACCGAGCAGGTCGGTGCACAATTCCCGGCGAACTTGACCGCTACAAACGTGACGCTCGAAACGCTGGGCCTCAATGCGCACGGCGTCGCCGCGCAAGCCCGCAACGACGTCCCCGTCGAAAAGGCCACAGCGACGATCAATGCTTCCTCGATTACGACCCATGGCGCCGGAGCCGTGGGATTGCGAGCGACGCTTGGCGATTATGGCACGCGCCCCATAACCGGCCGTGGCGAAGCCGCCGTCGTCGCAAATGGCAGCACCGTTTTTACGGACGGGATCGCCGCGCATGGCGCGCTTTCGCGCGACAACCCCACTTCCGTGACGATGAACCAGACCTCGGTGCTGACCACCGGTGCATTCGCGCAGGGCTCGGTGGCAGAAGCTGGCGGGCGGATAATCGGCAACGACTCGACGGTGACCGCAATGGGTACGAGCGCATCAGCGCTCTACGTGACTGGCACGCCCGGAGCCGTTTCGAGCGGCACATTCACCAACAGCGTTTTGACCAACGTCAACGGCCCGACGATCGGCGTCGGCGGTTCTGGCAATGTCGCGCTGACAGACTCAAGGGCAAGTGGCAGCGGAGAATGGCTGCGGGTGGGAACAGCTGCCATCTTCCCACCGCTGGCGCAAACAGAGCTTCCGTTTTTCGGCATTGCAGATCCCGATGCGCCGGATGCTCCGCCGCCGGCAAGTCTGCCTCCTCCCACGGCGCCCAATACTCCCGGTTTTGCAAATGTCACGCTGACGCGCTCGACCGTGATCGGCTCGGCATTCACGGCGCCGGGCAGCGTGTCGAATGTGACTTTGTTGGACAACAGCACCTGGATCATGACCGGCAGCTCAAACGTCACCAACCTGGTGAACGATCCGAGCCTGATCCAGTTTACACCTCCAACCGGCGACCCGACGCTCTTGGCCAGCTACAAGACTCTCACGACAGTGAACTACGTCGGCATCAATGGCGTCATCGGGCTCAACACGTTTCTGGGGTCTGATCCTTCGCCGTCCGACCGCCTGGTGATCGACGGCGGCAATGCCAGCGGCTTCTCGCCGCTGCGCATCGCCAACACCATCGGCCGCGGCGCGCTGACGGTCGCCAACGGCATTCTTGTTGTCGATGCGATCAATGGTGCGACGACAAATCCCGGGACCTTCGCACTGGCTGGTCCCGTGGTCGCCGGGCCTTACGAGTATGGATTGTTTCGCAGCAGCGTCGATGCCAGCAATCCCGAAGCCTGGTACTTGCGTTCGACGATTAATTGCGCGTTCGAGCCAACCAACCCTGTCTGCGTCGGCCCGTCACCCGACCCGGCGAATTTCCGCATTGAGACATCGCTCTACGCTGCGATCCCCTCGATGGCTCTGCTGTATGGCCGCAACCTGCTCGACACGCTGCACGAGCGCGTTGGCGAAGAAGAGGACGGGCGCTTTCGAGCCAATCCCGAGAACGGCAAGCTTGGCTGGGGTCGCATCATCGGGGTCAACGGTACGCAACATGGCGACAGCCGTGGCGTACTCGGTGGCTCGGGCGGACCGCGATACGACTATACATTCCTGGGGCTTCAAGCTGGCATGGACGTTTATCGTCACGACCGTCCGGATGGCAGCCGTGACCAGGCTGGTGCTTATTTCGCGATCGGCGGCGATCGGGGAAGCGTCACGCATTTCGATAGCCGGTACGGCGACAGTAATTTTGCCGCCTATACGCTCGGCGGCTACTGGACGCATTTCGGGCCAACAGGTTGGTACCTCGATGCCATCTTGCAGGGTACCTTTTACGACATCAGTTCTTCCGCGCACCGCGGCTTGCCAATCCTCAAAACTGGCGCGCAGGGAGCGGCAGCTTCGCTGGAGGGTGGCTATCCTTTCAAGTTCGCCGGCGGTTACTTCATCGAGCCACAGGCGCAACTGGTATATCAGAACATCCATATCAACGACGCGAGCGACATTGCCGCGCAGGTTCGATTTGCCGATGTCGATTCGCTGCTGGGACGGATCGGCGCGCGCTTCGGCCGCACCTGGGCGATCGACGAGTCAGCGCAACGGACCATCACCGCGTGGATCCGACCGAACCTCTGGAACGAGTTTCGCGGCAATCCGATCACCTCCTTCTCATCGGAAACCGGTTTCATTCCATTCCACGCGGATCTCGGCGGATTGTGGGGAGAGGTCAATGTCGGCGTCAGTGGCCAGGTAAACCTGAACACGACGCTCTATGCCAACGCTTCCTACCAGAGCCGTTTCGACGGTGGCGGGTTCGCCTACACCGGCAAGGCCGGGCTCCGTTTCAACTGGTGACAAGTCACTGCATTCGCTTGCATGCAGCAGTCACAGAATGCCCCGGCCATGACGATGTCCGTTGATTGAGGCAAAGCGGGCAACTTGGTTAAAGGCTGAGCCGAAGGGGTAGCTCGTTAACCACCGCCTCGTTTGGCACAAACTGCACTTCCCGACCGCCCGAATTGGGGTTCTCATCGCGAGGAAACTATTTTGGGGAGGGTGCCCATGGTAGTGCCGAGCGAATCTGCGATTGGCCGAGCCGTCGTATATCGTCACGGCGAAGATGATCCGCCAGTGACCGGCATCATTACGAGGGTCGCGCCGCGCCGGCTGTTCGTCCGCCTTGGCAGCCAGCCCTACAGCATGGCGGTCTACCCGGCGGAGCTGCAATTCATCGCCCGCAGGCGAAGTGACGCCGTCGTCGGTTAACCGCCATGGATAGTGACCCGCTCCAACTGCGCGTGATCGTCGAAACCTGCCGCCAACTTCTCCTGCGCATCAACCACCCGGAAACCGTCACGCACCTGACGGCCTTGGCCGAAACCTACGAGCGCAAGCTGCAACACTTCCAAAGCCGCAGCGAGGGCGAACCGGACCCGCGCCGCGAGCCGCAGATCCCCGTCTTGAAACCTTCCACCAAATTCCGTGTTGTCGCTGGGGTTGTGAGCGACGACAAAGACGCGCCGGACCCGCAGGTTGATGAGGGTCGCGTGCCACTAAAGTTGACGGTTGCCCAATATCGAGCGTTGCAGGTCACGGCGCGTGGCGAGGTTTATCGGACGCACAGCAGTATAGCCTATACCCTCACCGGACCCTGCAGCAGCGCATCCCTATGGGCGCTGGCACGCGCCGAGCTAATTGCCGATCCTCCGGAAGCAAGAGGGCACGGTCGACACCGCATGACGCTTACGCCAAAGGGCTGCGCCGCGCTGAAGTTGGCGCATCAGTCTTCGAGCCGGAAGAAACGCCGTAGCCGCCAGACCCCCATCCGCTGTCGCACCCAGGCGAGAACAAATTTCGGGCCCCGACGCAGATTGATGTGGGCTGCGCCGGGACCGCCCGCTCCGCCGATAATTTGAAGGGGGCTGGAACCGACAGGCGAGCATATAGATAATACAGCAACCTTGACGGGAACTCCAGTGCAGTTTTTGCCACGCATGCGAAAACCTGCTTTCGCGGATGCATAGGCGCCGATGTGAGTGGTATGCCGGCCTCAGATCAACGCATGGGCGGGGTGGGAACAGTCATGAAAAAGGGGTCCAGCCGCGGCGGCGGTGCAGCCGAACCCCTCGTCTTCCGATACGCAAAACAAATCCGCAAGACGGGCAAAGACCCCCGCTGGGGAGCCCGTCGTGAACCACGCCCGGCTCCGGACCACAATTCCGGACAAGCACTGATAGACTTATGGCTAGGCTCGCCCGGCTATGCGTAGCATCGTCCGGAGACGTGCTCGCCCTCCTCACCATGAGGATCCGGTGACCCGGTAAGACTAATCCCTGGTTAGGCCGCCCCTCAAGCTTCCCACTTAAGACTGTCTCAATACGCAACAATTATTGAGTATCTGTCAGACTGTGTTTCTCGTTAAGAGGGTCGCGGGTTGCGACGCTACTGTCGTCGATTTGGGGAAATTGAACCGCATGTGCGGCATTGTCGGCATTCTCGGGCGCGCTCCGGTCGCGGAGCAATTGGTGGATTCACTCAAGCGGCTTGAATATCGCGGCTATGATTCCGCAGGCGTCGCCACGCTGGAAGGCGGTCACCTTGCGCGCCGCCGCGCCGAGGGCAAGCTGAAGAACCTCGAAAAGCGGCTGGATGCCGAACCGCTCCAGGGCCACACCGGCATCGGCCATACCCGCTGGGCGACCCACGGCAAGCCGACCGAGAACAACGCGCATCCGCACGCGACCGATCGCGTCGCCGTGGTTCACAACGGCATCATCGAGAATTTCCGCGAGCTGCGCCAGGCGCTGGAGAAAAAGGGGACGGTCTTCAAGACCGAAACCGATACCGAGATCGTGCTGCACCTGGTCGACAGCCTGCTGGCGCAAGGCATCAAGCCGGTCGAGGCGGTGAGGGCGGCGTTGTCGGAACTGCGCGGCGCGTTCGCGCTCGGTTTCATCTTTGCCGGCGACGACGATCTGCTGATCGGCGCCCGCAACGGCCCGCCGCTGGCGATCGGTCACGGCGATGGCGAAATGTACCTGGGGTCGGATGCGATCGCACTCGGGCCGCTGACCGATACGATCAGCTATCTCGAAGACGGCGACTGGGTGGTGCTGACGCGCAAGGGCGCGACCATCTACGACAAGAACAACGCAATCGCTCGCCGCGACGCGGTCAAGCACAGCGCCTCCACCTCGCTGGTCGACAAGGCGAACTACCGCCACTTCATGGCCAAGGAAATCCACGAGCAGCCGGAAGTGGTCGGCCACACCCTTGCCCGATATGTCGACATGGCGAGCGAACGCGTCATGCTGCCGGTCAAGCTGCCGTTCGACTTCAAGGACATCCAGCGCATTTCGATCACGGCCTGCGGCACCGCGAGCTATGCCGGCTACGTCGCCAAATACTGGTTCGAGCGGTTCGCGCGCGTGCCGGTCGAAGTCGATGTCGCCTCCGAGTTCCGTTACCGTGAGGCGCCGCTGCGCAAGGGCGATCTTGCGATCTTCATTTCGCAGTCCGGCGAGACCGCCGACACGCTGGCCGCGCTGCGCTACGCCAAGGCCGAGGGCGTCCACACCCTGTCCGTGGTCAACGTGCCGACCTCGACGATTGCGCGCGAAAGCGAAACCGTGCTGCAGACGCTGGCCGGTCCCGAAATCGGCGTCGCCTCGACCAAGGCGTTCACCTGCCAGTTGATGGTGCTGGCCTCGCTGGCGGTCGCTGCCGGCAAGGCGCGCGGCGAGTTGTCGGATGAAGACGAGACCAGTCTCGTCCATGGCCTCGTCGAGATTCCGCGGCTGATGGCGGCGGCGCTGACATCGGAGCCGCAGATCGAGAAGCTGGCGCGCGACATCTCGAAGTCGAAGGACGTGCTCTATCTCGGCCGCGGCACCAGCTATCCGCTGGCGCTGGAAGGCGCGCTGAAGCTGAAGGAAATTTCCTACATTCACGCCGAGGGCTACGCCGCCGGCGAACTCAAGCACGGGCCGATCGCTCTGATCGACGAGAACATGCCGGTGGTGGTGATCGCGCCGTATGACCGGGTGTTCGAGAAGACCGTCTCCAACATGCAGGAAGTGGCGGCCCGCGGCGGCAACATCATCCTGATGACCGACGCCAGGGGGGCCGCGGAAGCCACCATCGAATCCCTGGTTACCATCGTGCTCCCGGACATGGCGGCGGCGTTCACCCCGATGGTCTACGCCGTCCCGGTGCAACTGCTGGCCTATCATACCGCCGTGGTGATGGGCACCGACGTGGATCAGCCGCGAAACCTCGCCAAATCGGTAACAGTCGAATAGAGCGTTTTCCAGCGAAGTGGACCCGGTTCGCGTTAAGAAAACGCGTCAAGATCAAGGAATCTGGAGCCCCGTCTCGATTCAATCGAGACGGAAAAGGCTCTAGTCAAGTCAATCGACTGTCACGTTGGGCCTTCAAAAACCTGCTAGGATGGCTTAGCTGGGATCAAGCCGGCTGCTCCGACCTGGAACCACGATGAACCGCGAAGAACTGCCCCCGACCGTGTCGACGGAGGAACCCCCGCCGGATACGCACCCTCGCGGGCTGATGGCTCGTTTCCGGAACTATTTTCTGACCGGACTGATTGTCGCAGGACCGGTCGCGATCACGCTCTATTTGACCTGGTGGTTCGTGAACTGGGTCGACAATCTGGTCCGCCCCTTCGTGCCGACGGCCTACCGGCCGGAAACCTACCTGCCGTTCGGCCTGCCGGGTTCGGGGCTGATCGTCGCCGTGATCGCGCTGACGCTGCTCGGTTTCCTCACCGCCAACCTGATCGGGCGGACGCTGGTCGATCTCGGCGAACGCCTGCTCGGACGGATGCCGGTGGTGCGCGCGATCTATCGCGGCCTGAAGCAGGTGTTCGAGACGCTGTTCTCGGGCAAGGGGTCCAGTTTCCGCAAGGTCGGTCTGGTTGAGTTTCCATCGCCGGGCATGTGGTCGATCGTTCTGATCTCTCAGCCGCCGAGCGTGAACATCGCGAGCGAGCTTCCCGGTCAGGAGGAGCATATCTCGGTGTTCCTGCCTTGCGCGCCGAACCCGACCACGGGTTTCTTCTTCTACGTGCCGAAGAGCAAGATCATCGAAGTCGACATGACGACCGAAGATGCCGCTACCCTGATCATGTCGGCCGGCGTGGTGCAGCCCGGCTCCGATCCGCAGAAGCGCAATGCCGCACTGGCCGGCATGGCGAACGCGGCGCGCGTGGCGAACTCGGCTGCGCTGCAGCCGGCTGCCGTGAAAGTGAAGGCGGATTGACAACGACAGTCATTCCGGGGCGCGCAAAGCGCGAACCCGGAATCTCGAGATTCCCCGATGCGCAATTGCGCACCTTAGGTCTGGTGCTGCGCACCATCCCGGAATGACGGCGGAGAGAGTATTACCCGCTCCGATCAGCGGCACGGCCTCATCGCGTTCATACAAATAAAGCAAACAGCGTAGCGCCTCGCCGCGCTCGCCCTTCAGTTTCGGATTGTCCTTCATGATCCGCAACGCCTCGTCGCGTGCCTGCGTGATCAGTTGCGCGTGCACGTCGGAGCGGGCGATGCGGTAGCCGGGCAGGCCGCTCTGGCGGATGCCGAGCACATCGCCTTCGCCACGCAGTTTCAAATCCTCCTCGGCGATCCGAAAGCCGTCGGTGGTTTCACGGATCACCTTGAGCCGCGCCTTCGACATTTCGCCGAGCGGCTCTCTGTAAAGCAGCAGGCAGGTCGACGCCTCCGAGCCGCGCCCGATCCGGCCGCGCAACTGGTGCAACTGCGCGAGCCCGAAGCGCTCGGCGTTCTCGATCACCATGACGGTTGCGGCGGGGACGTCGACGCCGACCTCGACCACGGTGGTCGCCACCAGCAGCCCGATCTCGTGGGCGGCGAACTGCGCCATCACGCGATCTTTTTCGGTGCCCTTCATCTGCCCGTGGACGAGACCAACCCTGTCGCCGAAGCGTTGCCGCAGCTTTTCAAACCGCTCGGTCGCATTGGTGAGGTGCTCGGTGCCTTCGGCTTCGGATTCCTCGACCAGCGGACAAATCCAGTAGACCAGCTTGCCGGCCTTCAGCGCGCGGCCGACGCATCCACCACCTCGTCGAGGCGGCTCATCGGATATGGTGCGGGTTTCGATCGGCTGGCGGCCGGCCGGCTTTTCGCGCAGTTCGGAGACGTCCATGTCGCCAAAGTATGTGAGCACCAGCGTGCGGGGGATCGGCGTCGCGCTCAAGACCAGCACATCGACCGCTTCGCCCTTGTTGGTGAGCGCGAGCCGTTCGCGCACGCCGAAGCGGTGTTGTTCGTCGACCACGGCGAGCGCCAGCGACTTGAAGATCACGTCGTCCTGGATCAGCGCGTGCGTGCCGACCAGGAAATCGATCTCGCCGGCCTCGAGCCGGCCCAGGATCTCGCGCCGCTCCTTGCCCTTCTCGCGGCCGGTCAGGATCGCCACGCGAAGGCCGGCGCGTTCGGCCAGCGGCGTGACGGTCTTGATATGCTGGCGGGCGAGGATTTCGGTCGGCGCCATCAGCGCGGCCTGCTTGCCAGCCTCGACGACCGCCGCGGCGGCGAGCAGCGCCACGACCGTCTTGCCGGACCCGACATCGCCCTGCAGCAGCCGCAACATCCGCACCGGCTGGCGCAGATCCTCGGTGATGGCAGCAACCGCCTCGCGCTGCGAGGATGTGAGCGCGTAAGGAAGCGCGTCGATGATCCTGTGGCGTAAATGACCGTCGCCGGCGTTGCGGTCGCCGGCCGGACGCCGGAATTGCGCGCGCACCAGCGCCAGCGCCAGTTGGCCGGCCAGCAGTTCGTCAAAGGCAAGCCGCGACCAGAACGGGCCATCCGGCAAAATGTCGGTGAGTTCGACCGGCACATGCACGCGGTTCAGCGCTTCGCGGATCGGCGGAAAGCTGCAGCGGCGAATGACTTCCGGGCTGATCCACTCGGGCAGATCGGGCAGTTTTTGCAGCGCCTGCGCGATCGCGCGGCGCAGCGAACCGAGCGCAAGACCTTCCGTGAGCGGATAGACCGGATCGATGCCGGTCAGTTTTGAGAACGCCGCCTCGTCCACGACCCGCTCGGGATGCACGATCTGCGGGATGCCGTCGTACATCTGCAGCGTGCCGGACACGTAGCGCTTCTCGCCGACCGGCAACAGCTTTTCGACATAACCGGGCTTGGCGCGGAAGAACGTCAGCACGACATCGCCGGTATCGTCCGAGGCGTAGACGAGGTAGGGCGCGCGGGAATTGCGCGGCGGAGGGGGGCGGTGGCGATCCACGGTGACTTCCAGCGTCACCACGGTTCCCTGCACAGCTTCGCGAATCTTCGGCTGCTCCCGGCGATCGATTACGCTGGCCGGCAAATGGAGCAGCAGGTCGACCAGCCGCGGTGTCTCATCGCGGCTCAGCAGATAGCGCAGCAGCTTGTCCTGCTTCGGTCCAACGCCGGGAAGGCTCGTGACCGGCGCGAACAGCGGATTGAGCAGGGTGGGGCGCATCCATCCCTCTTCAAGATGATGGATTGCCGGGTCAAGCCCGGCAATGACGGCATTGGTGATAATTCACCGCTTAACTAGGGCTGACATTGCCGATCCGGGTCGCTATATCAACCCCGCCCGGCACGTCCGGGCTTTTGGCGTTCGAAATGGAATGGGACAATGACGGGTACGACACGATCGAGCGGCGGCCTCGACGACCGCCGCAAGCGGCTTTTGTTCCGCTGCTGGCATCGCGGTACCCGCGAGATGGATCTCATCCTCGGCCGTTTTGCGGACGCCCGGATAGCGGACATGCGCGATGACGAACTGGCCGAACTCGAACGCCTGATCGAGCTGCCTGATCCCGATCTCTATGCCGCGCTGACCGGCGACATACCGCTCGAGCCGGAATATGCGACCGCGCTGTTCGACCGTATCAAGGCGTTTCGCGCCGTGGATCACGACGCATGAAATCGCCGGTCAAATCGCCCGCCGCGCTGCTGGCTCCCGGACGCGCGCTGACCTTTGCCAACGTCGCCGAGGGCGCCGAAGGGCTGGTCGTATCCGATCTGGCGCGCGCGGTAGCGGCACGGCCGAAGCCGCCGGCGGTGAGCCTTGCCGTCGTCTGCCGTGACGGTCCGCGCATGCAGCAGTTGGCGCGGGCGCTGGAATTCTTCGCGCCTGATCTGCCCGTGATGCAGTTTCCGGCCTGGGACTGCCAGCCCTACGACCGGGTGTCGCCGCATGGCGGCATCCTGGCGCAGCGCCTGACCACGCTGGCGCGGCTGTCGCGCCTGCAGGGCAGCGACAAGCCGCTGATTGTGCTCACCACCGTCAACGCCATCGTGCAGCGCGTGCCGGCGCGCGAGGTGGTGGCGGCGCAGGCGCTGTCGGTCGCGCCCGGCCACGTCGTGCCGATGGACTCGATCGTGGCCTGGCTGGAGCATAATGGCTACAACCGCTCCTCCACGGTGCGCGAACCCGGCGAATACGCCGTGCGCGGCGGTATCCTCGATCTGTTTCCGGCCGGTCTCGACCAGCCCGTGCGGTTCGACTTCTTCGGCGACAGCCTGGAATCGATCCGAACGTTCGATGCGGAAACGCAGCGCACGCTGCTCGACATGCGCGCGCTCGATCTGGTTCCGGTTTCGGAATTCCAGCTTGTCACCGAGACCATCCGCCGCTTTCGCATGGGCTATGTCGCGACCTTCGGCGCTCCGCAGCGCGACGACCTGCTCTATGAAGCCGTCAGCGAGGGCCGCCGCCATCCCGGCATGGAGCATTGGCTGCCGCTGTTCCAGGAGCGGATGGACACGCTGTTCGACTATCTCGACGGCGCGCCGGTGGCGATCGAGCCGCAGGGCGAGGACGCCGCGCGCGAACGCTTCAAGCAGATCCTGGATTATTACGAGGCAAGGCGCGAGGCGCTGGAGCATCCGGGCGGTGGCGCGATCTACAAGCCGTTGCCGCCGGACCGGCTCTATCTGACGGAGGCTGAGTGGACCGAGCGCCTGGGTGAGGCGGCGGTGGCGCGGCTTACGCCATTTGCGGTGCCTGAGGGCAGTGCCGATGTGTTCGACGCCGGCGCGCGGCAGGGCCGCAATTTCACGCCCGAACGCGCCGACGGTTCGGTCAACGTGTTCGAAGCCGTCGTGGCGCACGTGCTGGCGTTGCAGGCGCAACGCAAGAAGGTGGTGATCACGCTGTGGAGCGAAGGCTCCCGTGATCGCATGGGCAGCATGCTCAGAGATCACAAGCTCGCCAACCTTACCAGCGTCAACGCCTGGCGCACGGTGCAGGCGACGCCCCGCAACGAGGCCATGCTGGCGGTGGTCGGCATGGAGAGCGGTTTCGAGACCGACGAATTTGCCGTCATCAGCGAGCAGGACATCCTCGGCGACCGTCTGGTCCGGCCACGCAAATCGAGCCGCAAGCTCGACAACTTCATCTCGGAAGTCACGAGCCTGTCGACCGGCGATCTTGTCGTACATGTCGAGCACGGCATCGGACGCTTCGTCGGCTTGCAGACCATCGAGGTCGGCGGCGCGCCGCATGACTGTCTCGAACTGCACTATGCCACGGAAACGAAGCTGTTCCTGCCGGTCGAGAACATCGAACTGCTGTCGCGTTATGGTTCGGATCACGCCAATGTCGAACTGGACAGATTGGGCGGCGGCGGCGGCTGGCAGGCGCGCAAGGCAAAACTCAAGAACCGCATCCGCGAGATTGCCGGCGAACTGATCAAGATCGCGGCCGAGCGGCATCTGCACGAAGCGCCGAAAATGCCGGTGCAGCCGCATGTCTATGACGAGTTCTGCGCGCGCTTCCCCTATGAGGAGACCGAGGACCAGCTAGGGGCCATTACGTCCACGCTGAAGGACCTCGAAAGCGGCCGTCCCATGGACCGGCTGATCTGCGGCGATGTCGGCTTCGGCAAGACCGAGGTGGCGCTGCGCGCCGCATTTGCAGTCGCACTTGACGGCAAGCAGGTTGCCGTCGTGGTGCCGACCACACTGCTCGCGCGGCAACACAGCAAGAACTTTGCCGAACGCTTCCGCGGTTTTCCCGTCAATGTCGCGCAGGCCTCGCGCCTGATCCCGGCCAAGGAGCTGACGCAGGTCAAGAAGGGGTTGACCGATGGCAATGTCGATATCGTGGTCGGCACCCACGCGCTGCTCGGCAAGGCGATCAAGTTCCGCGACCTCGGTCTTTTGATCGTCGACGAGGAACAGCATTTTGGCGTCAGCCACAAGGAACGGCTGAAGCAATTGCGCGCGCAAGTGCATGTGCTGACGCTGAGCGCCACCCCGATCCCGCGAACATTACAGCTCGCATTGACCGGCGTGCGCGATCTCTCGATCATCGCCTCACCCCCGGTCGACCGTCTCGCGGTGCGTACGTTCGTGGCGCCGCACGATCCCCTGATGATCCGCGAGGCGCTGCTGCGCGAACGCTACCGCGGCGGGCAGGCGTTCTACGTGGTACCGCGGATCGAGGATCTCGCCAGCGTCAAGGACTTCCTCGACAAGAACGTGCCGGAGATGAAGGTCGCGGTCGCGCACGGCCAGATGCCGCCGACCGTGATCGAAGACATCATGTCGGCGTTCTACGACGGCAAATACGACATCCTGCTCTCGACCACGATCATCGAGTCCGGCCTCGATATCCCGACCGCCAACACGCTGATCGTGCACCGCGCCGACATGTTCGGGCTGGCGCAGCTCTATCAGCTCCGTGGGCGGGTGGGGCGCTCCAAGCTGCGAGCGTACGCGCTGTTCACGCTGCCGGCGCAGCAGAAGATTACGGCCCAGGCCGAACGGCGGCTGAAGGTGCTGCAGTCGTTGGAGACATTGGGCGCGGGCTTCCAGCTCGCCTCGCACGACCTCGATATTCGCGGCGCCGGCAATCTGCTCGGCGAGGAACAGTCCGGCCACATCAAGGAAGTCGGCTTCGAGCTCTATCAATCGATGCTGGAAGAGGCGATCCTCAACCTCAAGGCCGGCGTGGCCGAGCCTGCCGCCGACCGCTGGTCGCCGCAGATCACCATCGGCATGCCGGTGCTGATCCCGGAGGACTACGTCAACGACCTCGCGGTGCGGCTGTCGCTGTACCGGCGGCTGGCCGATCTCGAAACCGACGACGAGATCGACAATTTCGCGGCCGAGATGCGCGACCGTTTTGGTGTGTTGCCCGACGAAGTCCGCTATCTCTTCAAGGTCGCCGCGATCAAGGCCTATTGCCGCAGAGCCAATGTCGAGAAGGTCGATGCCGGACCGAAGGGCGCGGTCATCACCTTCCGGGAGAACAAGTTCGCGCAGCCGGACCGGCTGGTATTCTTCATCCGCCAGCACGGCCAGGCCGCCAAGGTGCGCCCCGACATGAAGGTGGTGTTCCTGCAGACATGGAAGACCCCGGAAGAGCGGTTGATGGGCACGACCGAGATATTGCGGCAACTCGCCAATCTCGCGGAGAGCAAGAAGGCGGCGTAGTGCATCTCTATCCACGTCATTGCGAGGAGCGAAGCGACGAAGCAATCCATCTGTCCTCACGCGCGTGGAGGATGGATTGCTTCGCTTCGCTCGCAATGACGTGGAGAGGCCAGCGTAGATCGGTAGGGTGGGCAAAGCGAAGCGTGCCCACCATTTCGAAGAGCGATCGGTGATAGATGGTGGGCACGTCGCTAACGCTCCTTTGCCCACCCTACGACTGCCGTGGTGAATAACTACGACGCGGCGCGATGCGCCTTTTCCTGCAGTCGCGACCGCAGCGATTTTGCGGAGTCGCTCGGCAGCAGCGTTGCAACCATCACCGTCGGCTCCGATCGTGCGTCGCGCGCGCCATGGCTGGTATGGCGCATCACGCTGGACAGCCGCCGCGCGATGGTGTGCGCCGTCTTTAGGTCGGTTTCGGCAAAGACCACGACCACCGAACCGTCTTCCTGGGCGGCGCCGAAATCCATTTGCCGCATCAGGCGGCTGATGATCCGCGCGCCGTCGAATTGCGCGCGCGGATGTTCGGGATCGAACGCAAAGCGCGCGACCGACAATCCGCCGCCGCGTTGCTGCGTCTGGTAGATCGCGCTGGCAAAGTCGCGCTCGAAGGCTTCCCGGGTGAGCAGGCCGGTCCGCGCGTCGATCAGGCCGTCGGCGTCGATGGCCTTCAGCGTGCGGCTCAGATGCGCTTCGAAGGCATGCTGGCGGATCAGCGGCAGCGCCGTCGCTACCACCTGGGCGGCGTCGTCGGAGACGATCTCGAGGTTCGGCAGATCGTAGGCCGGCGCCAGATCGTTTGCCGTCACGACCACGGGAAGGTTGCGGAAGCGGGCGTCCTCCGTCAGCACGGTGAGGAAGGCGTCGACCACGCGCAGGCCGAAACCTTCGCCCAGCACGATGCCGTCGATATCCCGGACGTTGAGATGCTTCGCAGCGGCTTCGATCGAGAGCGCGCCGACCACGCCGGTACGTTCGCCGAGTGCGACCGACAGCGTAGGATAGGCGCCGCCGCGGCCGATCAGCAGCACGGTCGCGTCGCGCGCCGGATCGATATGCGACAGCGCCATCGGCGTTGCCGGCTCCAGTCGGCGCATGACGGTCGCATGCAGCGACCGCACCCGTAATGCGGCACGCAGGCGAGCTACAAGACGGTCGGAGCCGGCCGGCGTTTGCGAGGTTTGGCTCTGAAAGAACGGAATGACGTTGTCCGGATGCGGGAGTCGCGGATCGACCGAGATCAGCGGCAGATAGGGCTGGCGTGACGCAACGCGCGCTGCCAGCTCCGCCAGTCCGGCTCCATCCGTGTCGGAGGTTGCTGCCAGCACGGCGGCCGGTTGTACCTGCTCAACGGCCCGCATCGCCTCCGCCCACTCGGTCTCGACCACCGGAAACAGCCTCGCGAGGTCGAGCGTGGCGGCAAAAGATGGCCGTCTCGCAGTCGATACGACGAGGATCGGACCTTGCTGGGACATGTTGAGGACTCGGATCAGGCGCGCATCTGGAGCCTGCTATCCTAGTTAGCGGCGCTTAATGCGGCGTCAACGGCGCCCCCGCCGGAGCTTCTCAGGCCGCGCTGCTCCGATCGCGAAATGCTTCCACCATCAATGGGTTAAGTCCGAGTTCTGTCAGCGCATCCCGGGCGCGGGCATTGTCGAGGGCGCGGCCGGCGAGCCGGTGGCCGCTGATGCGATCGGGCAGTGCCGTCAAGAGCGCGCCTTGGCCGAGCCTGCGCGCCCATTCCTGCAGGTCCTGCGCCAGGAACCGGTAGCCGCCGACGGCCATGACGCCGGACGGCGGCGCGGTGATGTTGATCGCGCCGGTCACGCGGTCGAGCCGCGCCGCATAGTCCGTATCGACGTAGTCGCGCGGCGGCGAGGCGATCAGCGAGTCGCTCGGCGGGGGAGGCGGTGCATAGGCAGCGACGGGCACCATCGGCCCGCGCAATCCCAGCGTACCGCGCGGCGTCAGCAGAACCTCGCCTGCGATCGATGATCCCGGCAATTCGCGCGGCGCACCATGGGGGCCGGGCTTGATCACGGCCGGCGAGCCGTCCTCCGCGATCCGGCGCGCGCCGAACAATCCGGCTTCGCCGAACAGATAGACATCCGTCAGCGTTGCCTGCTGTGAGGACCAGGACGCGCTGGAGCCGACCTGTTCCGGCGTGCGCCACAGGCCGATGACATGGCGCAGGCTTGGCATCCGCGCAGCGAGGTCCATTTCATCCAGCCGCAACGCCAGTTGAGCTGGTGCAATCAGCGTATCGCAGGCCTGTTCGTTGATTTGTTGTTCCAGCACCTCGTCGTCGAACGGATGGTGCAGTACCAGCGTTCCGCCCGACAGCAGCCAGACCGCCAGCGAAGAGGCGAGGCCGGCAAACGACATCGGCGAGAAGGCTGACAGGACGGTTGCGCCCTGCGGCACGTCGCTTTCGAGCGACATCGCTAGGCCGCCGGCAATCAAACCGAGATGGGCGCGCGGGACCGGCCGGAAGCCGTCCGCGGTGACGTCGAAGGAAATCAGCGCCGCCTTGCGGCCGTCCTGGATCACGGGACGCGTGGTCGGGGATTCCCGGAAAATCGCGTTGTCGAGCGAGGCCATGCCTTCGGGCAGGTCGCTGCCGAAGCCGCAGACATGGCGGATCGAGAACGCCTCGGCGGCGGCGTTCATGGCGATATCCGAATAGATCACGCCGTCGACCTTGCCCGCGGTCACGATCGCCCGCGCGGCGGTGCGGTTGAGCGCCATGGTCAGTTCCGACTGCCGCCAGAGCATCGGCAGCACCGCGACGACGAGGCCGGCGCGGAAGGCGGCGAGCACGGTGAGCGCGAATTCGATGGTGTTGGGCAGTTGAACCGCGATCACGGAATTGGACGGCAGGCCGGATTCGATGAAGTGCGCGGCCAGCGACGAGATCATGCGGTCGGCTTGCGTGAAGGTGAGACGCTTCGGCGGCTGGCCGGTAATGCGCTGCTTGTTCAGGGGATCGACCAGCGCCAGCGCATCCGGCTGCCGTGCCAGGTTTCGTTTGAACAACGTATCGAGCGTTGGCGAGGCGGTAGGCTGGGTCACGGCGTTACTTCGGCTCTGTCGCGGGGGTTGGATCGCTTCGCGGATGCACTTGGTGAGTTCACTTCGTTTCCGGCTTCTGCCACCAGGTTTCCGGCAGATAGCCGGTCAACGCGGTCGCTGCAGGTATTTCTATCCGATTCCACCGCGCAATCCATTGCTCCTCCACGTTAAACACAGGGATGGCGTAGAAGCCCGACATCAGCGTGCGGTCGAGCGCCCGCACGGCGGAGACGAAGGCCGGATGCTCGCGCGCCTCGAGCAGCGCCGCAATCAGGGCGTCGATCGCGGGCTCCCTGGCCCCCATGTAGTTCCGCGTACCGGGAATGTCGGCGGCCTGGCTGCCCCAGTAGAAGGACTGCTCGTTGCCTGGGGACAGCGATTGATCCCAGCGATTCTGCAGCATGTCGAACTCGTAGGCGAGCCGCCGCTGGTCGAACTGCACGGGATCGACCGCGCGAACGCTGACCTCGATGCCGGCGCGCTTGAGGTCGCGCTGATAGGCCAGCGCGATCCGTTCCTGATCGCGTGTCGTCACCAGGATTTCGAAGGTGAGGGGAATTTTGGTTGTACGCTGCCGCAACACGGCCCCATCGAGATCGTAGCCGGCTTCCGACAGCAATTTGAGCGCGCTGCGCAGCGTCGTGCGATCGCGCCCCGATCCGTCGGTGACGGGCAGGCGGTAACTGCCGTCGAGAATATCCGGCCGGATGCGCTCCATGAACGGATTCAAAAGCGCGCGCTCGCGATCGTCGGCCGGGCGGGCATAGGCGGATAATTCGGATCCTGCGAAGAAGCCGGCGGCGCGCGCATAGAGTCCGAAAAAATAATTGCGGTTGATCCACTCGAAATCGAACAGCAGCGTCAGCGCCTGCCGCACGCGGATGTCCGAAAACACCGGACGCCGCGTGTTGAACACCAGGAATTCCGACGGCTGCGGCATCCCGGTCTTGATGGTATCGCGGATCACCTCGCCGCTGCGGGCCGCCGGGAAATCGTAGCCCTCGTGCCAGCGCAGCGGTTCGTGCTCGACGCGAAAGTCGTAGAGGCCGCGCTTGAACGCCTCGAACAGGCCGTTGGATTCGCGATAGTAGTCGAGCCTGATCTCGTCGAAGTTCCACAAGCCGCGATTGACCGGCAGGTCGCGGCCCCAGTAGTCGGGATTGCGGGTCAGCGTGACGCTGGCCCCCGGCTTGACGGCGGTGACGCGATAGGGGCCGGAACCGATCGGGCCGGTCATCGTGGTTTCCTCGAACGTCGCGGGATCGATCGCGTGCCGCGGCAGCACCGGCATCAGGCCGAGGATCAGCGGCAGCTCGCGATCGTTGGCGTCGCCGAAATCGAACCGCACCGTGAGCGGGTCGGGCGCTTCGGCCTTGGCGACCTTGGAATAATACTGGCGGTGATTGGGGCGGCCCCTGTCGCGCAGCAGCGCCCACGAAAACAGCACGTCCTCCGCCGTGACCGGCTTGCCGTCGGAGAAGCGCGCCTTGGGGTCGAGGTGGAAGGTGACATAGCTGCGCGCGTCGTCGGTCTCGACGCTTTTCGCCAGCAAGCCGTAGAGCGTGAAAGCCTCGTCATTGCCGCGCGCCATCAGGCTCTCGACCACAAAGCCCCTCATCTGCTGAACGGCGAGGCCGCGAACGATCAGGGGATTGAGGCTGTCGAAGGTTCCGAGGACGCCCCAGACCAGCCGACCGCCCTTCGGCGCATCGGGATTGGCGTAGGGCATATGCGTGAAGCCGGGGGGGAGCGCCGGCGCGCCGTGCATCGCCAGCGCGTGGCTTTCGGCCGCCTTTGCTTCGCAGAACGGTGCAAGCGTCGCTACACCCACCGCGAGGGCGACACATGCCAACACACGCAGACCGATACGCCCGCAGACGGTCGCAGGCAGGCAGGAACTTGATTCGAAAATGCGCACCCGGAAGCTTTACCATAGGGCTTCCGCCTAGACCTTCGGGGAATGCCAAAGATGTCTGTCGGCATTGATCTTTTCGTCTGCCGCTGTATTGAAGGCGGGCAGTTGAAGACGGATGGAACACCTGTCACGTATCCGCCTCAATTGCCAACGAGACAGCCGCCTCAGCGCGACTAGGTGTCGGTGCCTGTAGCGGTTCGGGCGCTGCGGTTCAGAAAGGGTTTTCCGCAATGAATTTCCGTATCTTGGCCGGCTCGATCCGGCCGCGTGGGCAGGTCTTGGCCCTGCTGGCGGCCTCGGCATTGTCGGCAACGTTGATCGCGACGACCGCGCAGGCCCAGCAGCCCGCACCGGCCCCCAAGGCCGCGCAGGCGCCCGCGCCGAAAGCGGCTCCGAAGGCTGCTCCCAAGGCTCCCGCCGGCGCCCCGGCCGCGCAAGCCCCTGCGGCCGGCGCTCCCGCCGCCGCCCAGCCGCCGGAACAGCAGGTCCAGCTGATCTACGCGCCCTGGACCAAGTTCTGCCTCAAGGGTCAGGAAGCCGGCGCCAAGCAGGTTTGCTTCACCGGCAAGGACGGCCGCATCGAGTCCGGCCAGCCCGTTATCGCCGCTGTCATCATCGAGCCGGAAGGCGAGCCGAAGAAGCTGCTGCGCGTCACCCTGCCGCTCGGCATGCAGCTCGTGCACGGAACCCGGATCATCGTCGACAGCAATCCGCCGCTGCAGGGCCCCTACGTCATCTGCTTCCAGAACGGTTGCATGTCCGATTACGAAGCAACCCCCGAGCTGATCGCAAGCCTGAAGAAGGGCCAGAATCTCGTTGTTCAGGCGATCAATTCCAATGGCGCGCCGCTGACGCTGCCGCTGCCGCTCGCGGGTGAATTCGCCAAGGCCTATGACGGTCCGCCGACCGACCCGAAGGTGTTCGAGGAAAACCAGAAGAAGCTGCAGGAAGAGCTGCAGAAGCGGGCTGAAGAGCAGCGCAAGAAGCTCGAAGGCGCCGCGCCTGCGAATCCGGCGGCGAAGTAAGCGCTGCATTGTCCGACAAACACAAAAGGCGCCCGATGAGGGCGCCTTTTTTGTTGCAGGCAAAGATTGCTAGTTCAGCGACGGATTGCGCGGGCGATAGCCGCCTGCCTTGTCTTTCACGAAAATCTCGGCCACCTGCGAATGCCGGATCGGCTCGCCGGAATCGTCCGGCAGCAGGTTTTGTTCGGAGACGTAGGCGACGTATTCGGATTCAGAATTCTCTGCGAGCAGGTGATAGAACGGCTGGTCCTTGTGGGGCCGGACCTCCTCGGGGATCGACAACCACCACTCCTCGGTATTGTTGAATTCCGGATCGATATCGAAAATCACGCCCCGGAATGAAAACACCCGGTGGCGGACAATCTGCCCGATCTGAAATTTGGCGGTGCGCGCTTTGATCATGTCTCGTCGAATAGACCATGATTGTGGCCGATGCTAGGGGCAATAGGACGAATTAACCTTTACATGTGGTGGCTGTATCCAGCGCCATGCCCCCGAAATCACTGACGAAAAGACGCTTTCGAGATGGCCGATATCCTCAACCTCGCGCTTCCCTATTTCGGCCTGATCTTCATTGGATTTGCCTGCGGCAAGACCAGGGGACTGCCGGAATCCGGTCTCGCCTGGATGAACTTCTTCCTGCTGTACGTTTCTCTGCCGGCGTTGCTATTCCGCATCATGTCGGAGACGCCGTTTTCCGAACTGAACAATCCTCCCTTCCTGATCGCGACCACGCTTGCGACTGTGAGCGCCTTCGCAACTGCCATGGTGGCGGGCCGCATCATCGGCGACCTCTCGCTGCGCAAAGCCACCATCGCGGGCCTTGCGGGCGCTTACGGCAATATCGGCTACATGGGCCCGGGACTGGCGCTGGCGGTGCTCGGAGCCAAGGCGGCGGCGCCGACCGCGCTGATCTTCTGCTGCGACAGCATCTTCCTGTTCTCGATCGTACCGCTGTTGATGGCGCTGACCGATCGCGAGCACCCGTCCTTCCTGCACGCGATCGGTGTCGCCGCGCGGCAGATCGTGCTGAACCCGCTGATCATGTCGGCTGCCGCGGGCGCGCTCTCCGCGGCGCTGCACATTCGGTTGCCGGTCGCCGTCGACAGCACGTTGCTGTTTCTGCAGAACGCGGCCGCACCGACCGCGCTGTTCGTGCTCGGCGTCACCGTGGCGTTGCGGCCGTTCGATCGCGTGCCCTGGGAAGTGCCCGGCGTGATCGCGGTCAAGCTGCTGATCCATCCGCTGATCGTGTTCGGATTGATGCTGCTGTTCGGACCGTTCGCGCAGCCCTGGGCGGCGACCGCGGTGCTGATGGCCGCATTGCCGCCGGCGCTGAATGTGTTCGTGATCGCCCGGCAGAACAATACCTGGATCGAGCCCGCGTCGGTCGCCGTCCTGATCGGGACCTTCGCCTCCGTGGTCACGCTGACCAGCGTGATGTGGTTCATCCAGAGCGGGCGGCTGGTGTTTCCGTAAAGGGGCGCCGGTGCCCGAAATACAAAATATCGAAAACAACCCCATGCAAAGTAGGTAAGCGTAGCGGGACTGGTCCCCGGGGTCGCTTCGCTCGCCCGGGCTACGGCAGTGTGGTCAGCCTACGCGCTTCCAGGTCGGCGCCAGCCCTTCACGCATGGCAAGCCGCCGCAGCGGGCCGAACGAACCCAGCAGGTGCATGCCGGCGGCGCGCAGCGATTGCATCCCTAAGAAATCGCTGAGCAGGGAACGGTTGGCGACATCGATGGCAATCAGCCGGCTCGCGACGTCGGCGCGGCGGGCGGACTGATAACGCGCCAGCACCGTCGGCGATCCCGGATCCTCTCCGAGCGAAATCGCATGGCCTGCGATGTCGGCGATATCGGCCGCATCGCGCAATCCCATGTTGAGGCCCTGCGCGCCGATCGGCGGCACCACATGGGCGGATTCGCCGACGAGAGCGACACGGTGGCTGGCGAATTGCGCGGGGCGTTCGATCGTCAGCGCAAACACGTTGCGCCCGGCTTCGACCTGAACGCGGCCGAGAATGGAGTGCGACTGCCGTTCCGCGGCTTCCGACAATTCGTCGTCACTGAGCGACATCAGCCGCTCGGCTTCCCTGGTCGCCGAGACCCACACCACGCTGCAGCGGTTGCCGGGCAGGGGCACGAATACGCACGGACCCTGCGAGGTGTGAAACTCGGTGGAGATGCCATTGTGCGGCCGCGAATGGGAAATGTTGAAGGTCAGCGCCGACTGATGCAGGTCGCGGCGGCTGATCCCGATTCCGGCCGCCTCGCGGGAGGGCGATTGCCGTCCGTCGGCGCCGATCACCAGCCGCGCGGCGAGCTGCTCGCCCTTGCCGGTATGGATGGTGACGAGGGCATCCTGCGGGTCGATCGTTGCCGCCTCATCGTCAAAACGGGTCAGGTTCGAGAGCTCGGCGGCGCGCGCTTCGAGCGCTATCATCAGCGAGCGGTTGTCGATGTTATAGCCGAACTGCTCGAGGCCGATCTCGTCCGAGGTGAAGCGCACCTCGGGCGCGCGGATCAGCCGGCCGGTGTCGTCGACCAGGCGCATGGTCCGCAAGGCGGCCGCCTTGTCGCGGCAGCGCGGCCAGACGTCCAGACGTTCGAGCAGATCGGTGGATGCCCCGAGCAGCGCCGTGGTGCGGTTGTCGGCGTAGGGGACGCGGCGGGCGAGCAGGGCGGTTTTTGCGCCGGTTGCGGCGAGCGCGATGGCCGCGGTCAACCCGGCCGGCCCGCCACCGATCACGGCGGCGTCATAAACTTGCGATGCATTACTCATATTGAGACATTTGACGTTCGGGCCGGCATTTTCAAGCCATCAACTGGCCGAAATGCTTCCACCCGATCGCGCGGCGGAACGCCGCAAGCGCCGATATGCAAATCGGGGCGATTCCTGATAGCACTGCCGGAGTTATGGACCAGACCACAGAGCCAGATTCCATCCCGGCGACCGGCCGAATGCGGACCGCAGCATTGGCCGTGCATATCTTCACGGCCTTGGGCGCGGGCATCGCGTTGCTGGCGATGCTGGAGGCCGTGCGCGAACATTGGGCCAGCATGTTCGGCTGGCTCGGTGTGGCCCTGATCATCGATGCGATCGACGGCCCGCTGGCGCGCAGGCTGGACGTCGTACGGTTGCAGCCGAACTGGTCGGGCGAGGTGCTCGATCTCGTGGTCGATTTCGTGACCTACGTTTTCGTTCCGGCCTATGCCATCACCGCGAGCGGGATGCTGCTGCCGGTGGCGGCGCCGATTCTCGGCATCGGCATCATGGTGTCGGGCGCACTCTATTTTGCGGACCGGCGCATGAAGGCCTCGGACAATCACTTCCGCGGCTTCCCGGCGCTGTGGAACGTGGCGGCATTTTATTTGTTCTTGCTGCACCTGCCGCCGGCGTTGTCGACGCTCGGAATAGCCATCCTGATCGCGCTGACATTCGCGCCGTTTCATGTGGTGCATCCGATTCGGGTGGTGCGTTTGCGCTGGCTGACCCTGTGGCTGATGGCCATCGGAGCCGGGCTTGCAATCTATACGCTCGCCTGCGATTTCAACGTGGGCGCCCCCATCGTCGCCGGGCTTTGCGCCATTGCGCTTTACGTAATAGGAAGTGATGCAGTGATCCGGCAAATCAAAGCGTTCAAGGCATGATGGAATTACTGGCTAGCCCCGAGGCCTGGATCGCGCTGTTGACCTTGACGGCGCTTGAAATCGTGCTCGGCATCGACAACGTCATTTTCATTTCGGTGATCGTCTCGCGTATTCCGCCCACGCAGGCCAAGCGCGCGCGCCAGATCGGCCTGTTGCTGGCGCTGGTGTTCCGCATCGTACTACTCAGCCTGCTGGTGTGGATAATCGGCCTGACGGAGCCTGTCATCACCGTGAAAGACGTCGGGCTGTCCTGGCGCGACATCATCCTGATCGCCGGCGGTGCCTTCCTGATCGCGAAGGCAACGCATGAGATCCATGCCGAGGTCGAGGCGAGGCACGGCGAGCCCGATACCGAACCCAGGGCCAGCGTGTTCTTCTGGGCGATCATGCAGATCATCGTCATCGACATCGTGTTCTCGCTGGACTCGATCATCACCGCGATCGGCATGGCGGAAGATATCGAAATCATGATCGCCGCCGTAGTGATCGCCTGTGCGGTCATGTACGTCTCATCGGGGCCGGTGGCGAAGTTCGTGGCCGATCATCCGACCACCAAGATGCTGGCATTGGCGTTCCTGGTGCTGATCGGCGTGGCGCTGGTGGCGGACGGATTCAAATTCCACATTCCGCGCGGCTATATCTACTTTGCCATCCTGTTTGCGGCGGCCGTCGAACTGTTCAATGTGCTCGCCGGGCGCAACCGCCGAAAGACCGCCAGATAGCCGGTTTGAGCCGATCAGTTGACAAGGCGGCGGCGATGGCTTTCGCTTCACGCTCAAGTCAGGCGCTTGAGCAGATACCGAGGGAGAGACTGTCATGACCAAGGCCGTGCGCGTGCACAAGGTAGGGGGTCCGGAAGCCCTGGTGTACGAGGACGTGGACGTGCCGGCGCCTGGACCGGGCGAGGTCCGCATCCGCCAGCACGCCGTCGGCCTGAATTTCATCGACGTCTACTTCCGCACCGGCCTCTACAAGGCGCCGGGGCTGCCGTTCATCGCCGGAAACGAAGCCGCCGGTCAGATCGTGGCTGTCGGCCCGGGGGTCACCAATTTTCACCCCGGCGACCGCGTCGCCTACTATTTCACGCTTGGCGGCTACGCCAGCGAGCGGGTGATCCCGGCGGACAAGCTGGTCAAGCTGCCCGACCACATCACCTACGAGCAGGGCGCGGTCCTGATGCTCAAGGGGCTCACGGTCTGGTACCTCCTGCACAAGACCTTCAAGGTCGAGCCAGGCCACCGTGTGCTGATCCACGCCGCCGCGGGCGGCATCGGGCTGCTCGCCTGCCAGTGGGCCAAGGCGCTCGGCGCGCATGTGATCGGCACCGTGGGCTCCAAGGCGAAAGCCGATCTCGCGCTCTCCAATGGCTGCGACCATGTCATCCTCTACAATGAGGAAGACTTCGTGGCGCGCGTGAAACAGATCAGCCGCAACGAACTCTGCGATGTCGTCTATGACGGCGTCGGCAAGACCACATTCCCGGGCTCGCTGTCGTGCCTGCGGCCGCGCGGCCTGTTCGTGAGTTTTGGCAATGCCTCCGGCCCGGTACCGCCGTTCGCGCTTGCCGAGCTCAACAATCACGGCTCGCTGTTCGCGACGCGGCCGAAGCTCAACGACTACGTCTCTACCCGCAAGGAACTGCTCGAAGGCGCCGACACGCTGTTTGCCGCCGTCATCAACGGCAAGCTCCATGTGCCGATCAACCACGCCTATGCACTGAAGGACGCGGCGAAGGCGCATATCGAGTTGGAGAGCCGGGCGACGACGGGGGCGGTGATTTTGAGGCCGTGAAGTCTTCGGCCGTCATTGCGAGCGAAGCGAAGCAATCCACCTCTCCGCACGGGGATAGATGGATTGCTTCGTCGCTACGCTCCTCGCAATGACGATTGAGATCTATGCCACCCGGCGCGCCGCACCTGCCTTCACCAAAATCGCATCGAGGCAATCGATCATCAGCGATATCTCCTCGCGGGTGACGTTGAGTGCCGGCATGAAGCGGAGCGCATCGGGTTGCGGCGAGTTGATGAGGACGCCGTCCGCAAGCGCCTCGGCCACGATCGCGGCGCCGATCGGCAGTTTGAGGTCGAGCGCCAGCAACAGTCCGCGGCCACGGACTTCGCCGAGGCCATGCCGTGCCGACAGTTTCTGCAACTCGCTTTCCAGAAACAGGCCGGCATCCGCCGTCGCTTTCAGGAATTCCGGCTTGGAAACCTGTTCGAGAACGGCAAGCCCGGCAGCGCACATCAACGGATTGCCGTTGAAGGTGCCGCCCTGGTCGCCGTGCTCGAAGCACGACGCATGCGCGGTCGCGAGCAGGGCGGCCAGCGGCACGCCGCCGCCGATGCCCTTGCCGAGCGTCATGATGTCGGGCTCGATTTCGGCATGTTCGTAATGGAACAGTTTTCCGGTCCGGCCCATGCCGGTCTGGATCTCGTCGACGATCAGCAGCAGGCCGTGCTCTTTGGTCAGCGCGCGCAACGCCTTCAGGAACTCATCGGTCGCCGGCCAGACGCCGGCCTCGCCCTGGATCGGCTCCAGCATCACGGCGACCGTGTTGTCCGAGATCAGCGCCTTCACTGAATCGAGGTCGTTGAGCCGCGCTTTTCGGAAGCCCGATACTTTCGGCTCGAACAGCGGCTCGAACGCCTTCTTGCCCGACGCCGACATGGTGGCGAGCGTGCGGCCGTGAAAGCCGCCTTCGAAGGTGATGATTTCGAACGCGCCGTTCTTGTACTTCGCACCGTATTTCCGCGCGAGCTTGATGGCGCCTTCGTTGGCCTCCGCGCCGGAATTGGCGAAGAAGACCTGATCGAAGCAGCTGTTCTCGACCAGCGCCTTCGCAAGCTTCAGGCTGGGACCGTTGTAGAAGGCGGGGCTTGGCGTTAGCAGCAGTTTGGCTTGTGCGGCAAGCGCTTCCGCAACGGCAGGCGGCGAATGGCCGAGCGCGTTGACGGCCCAGCCCTGCACGAAATCGAGATAGCGCTTGCGCGAGTCGTCCCAGAGATAGGAGCCCGCACCGCGGACGAACACCACCGGCGGGCGAGCGGTAATCTCCATCAGCGCGTCGAACGGATGGGTAGTGTCAGTCATGTCGATCTCCTCTGGTGCTGGGGTGAAAAAGCAGGCCGAAACGCAAGAAGGCCGCACTTTTGAGGGTGCGGCCTTCTCGAAAACTTTGCTGAAACTAGCTGATCAGCGTTGTCGTCGGACACGGCGCAACCCATCGTCGCTGGAGCGACGACGCAGGCAGGCGCGGCGGTTGGTCCGGTTCAGTTTCATGGCGATGGCCCATACAGCCAGTCGGGACGCCGTGTCAAGCGGCTTGAAAGCTGCGTGTTCTATTCTGGAGTTACGGTAGTGTCTCAGTTTGAAATTTGATCGCGAGCTTTCGCGTCTTTGGCGTAGCGACGGTATGCCGGGAAGCGGACGCAGCCATAGGCTATGGCCCCCAATGAAATCGCGAAATACCATCCGAGGTGCCAGAAAAAGTCGACAGCAATGGCCACCGCTGCACCGACCAGGATTGCAGCGATCCTGTTCCCCCACATCGCCATCATCGGTCTTTCCATGTTCGTCTTAATGTAAATTGCACCGGCTAGCGAAATGACCGCCACCGCTGCGGACGCGATAACTGGAATCCATGCGTCTTTCATTTCGTCGGTTCCGGTGCACCCTAGCGAAGCTTGTCAATCGTTAGGGACGCGACGCGCCACGGATCGATAGTACTCGTCCTGCGCCGCCCAATCAGACCCAGTTCAGATTATCAAAATCCCGCGACGCTGCCGTGCAGGTCGTACTGGTCGGCGCGTTCGATCTTCGCGGTGACGATCTCGCCGACCTTCAGCGGGCGGCGGCTGGACAAATAGACCGCGCCGTCGATCTGCGGGGCGTCGGCCTTTGAACGGCCCTTTGCGACCGTCGGCCCGACCTCGTCGATAATGATCTGCTGCCTGGTGCCGACCTTGCGCTTCAGGCGCCGCGTGGAGATTTTCTGCTGCCGGGCCATCAGCGCGTTCCAGCGCTCCTGCTTGATCTCGTCGGGCACAACATTGCCGATGGCGTTGGAGGAAGCGCCCGCGACCGGCTCGTACTTGAAGCAGCCGAGACGATCGATCTCGGCCTCTTCAAGCCAGTCGAGCAGATACGCAAAGTCGGAATCGGTCTCGCCGGGGAAGCCGACGATGAAGGTCGAGCGCAGCGTCAGGTCAGGGCATTGCTCGCGCCACTTCTGGATCCGCGCCAGCGTCTTTTCCTGCGCGGCCGGGCGCTTCATCGCCTTCAGCACGTCCGGGCTTGCATGCTGAAACGGAATGTCGAGATAGGGCAGAATCTTGCCCTCGGTCATCAGCCCGATGACTTCGTCGACATGCGGGTAGGGGTAGACATATTGCAGCCGCACCCAGGCGCCGAGCTCGCCGAGTTCTTTCGCGAGGTCGAAGAATCTGGCGCGGACCTGGCGGTCCTTCCACGGGCTGTCGGCATATTTGATGTCGACGCCGTAGGCCGAGGTGTCCTGCGAGATGACCAGCAATTCCTTGACGCCGGCGGCGACGAGCTTTTCCGCCTCGCGCAGCACGTCATTGGCCGGGCGCGACACCAGGTCGCCGCGCAGCTTTGGAATGATGCAGAAGCTGCAGCGGTTGTTGCAGCCCTCGGAAATCTTCAAGTAAGCGTAGTGCCGCGGCGTCAGCTTGATGCCCTGCGGTGGCACCAGATCCAGATGTGGATTATGGACAGGCGGCAGCGCGCGGTGCACGGCATCCAGCACGCTCTCATATTGCTGCGGACCCGTGATCGACAGCACGCCGGGATAGGCCGCCTCGATCTGTTCGGGTTCGGCGCCCATGCAGCCGGTGACGATGACCTTGCCGTTCTCGGCCATGGCCTCGCCGATGGCCCCGAGCGATTCCTGCTTGGCGCTGTCGAGGAAGCCGCAGGTGTTGACGATGACGATGTCGGCGCCGTCATGCTTGCGCGCCAGCTCATAGCCTTCAGCGCGCAGCCGGGTGATGATGCGCTCGGAATCCACCAGCGCCTTGGGGCACCCAAGGGAAACAAAGCTGACTTTGGGCGCAGCGGCCTGTTGCATATCTAAATCTGCCTGATTGATGAGCACGAACTAGTCCTAATGGCTCACAATTACAAGGCTTTGCGCGGGCTTCTGACGTGCTATGGATGCCCCGTCGGGCCAAGAGTTGATCGATGAACGCTGAGTCTCCGCCAAAAATCGTCATTGTCGACGAAAGCCCGATCCGGGCCGCAATCCTGGAAGAGGGGTTGCGGGAGGCGGGCTTTACCGGCGTCGTGCATATCAGCGAAATGCAGAGCCTGCTGGCGCGAATCTATGCGCTCGATCCCGACGTCATCCTGATAGACCTGGAAAATCCGAGCCGCGACGTGCTGGAACAGATGTTCCAGGTCAGCCGCGCGGTCCGCCGGCCGATTGCCATGTTCGTCGACCAGAGCGATGCGGCCTCGATCCAGGCCTCCGTCGATGCCGGCGTTTCCGCCTATATCGTCGATGGCCTGAAGAAGGAGCGGATCAAGCCGATCCTCGACCTCTGCATCTCCCGCTTCAACGCCTTCTCGAAGCTGCAGGACGAACTCGATCGCACCAAATCCGCGCTCGAGGAGCGCAAGGTGATCGACCGTGCCAAGGGAATCCTGATGAAGGTGAAGGGCCTCTCCGAAGACGAGGCCTATGTACTGATGCGCTCCACGGCGATGCGCGAGAAAAAGAAGATCGGCGAGATCGCGCAGTCGATCTTGACCGCCTCGGAGTTGCTGAAATGACGACGCCGCTGCATATCGGTTTCATTCCGCTGGTCGACGCCTCCGCGCTGATCATCGCCGTCGACAAGGGCTTTGCGGCCGCCGAAGGGCTCGACGTGACGCTGGTGCGGGAAGTGTCGTGGTCCAATGTCCGCGACAAGCTCAATATCGGCTTGTTCGACGCGGCGCATCTGCTGGCGCCGGTTGCAATCGCCTCCAGCCTCGGGCTCGGGCACGTCAAGGTGCCGATCGTCGCGCCGTTCAATCTCGGCCTCAACGGCAATGCGATCACGGTATCGCCCTCGCTACATGCCGCAATCCTGGGTGAGATCGAGGGCGATGCCGTCGATCCCATGGCCACCGCGCTGGCGCTTGCCCGCGTCGTGGCAAAGCGCCGCAAGAGCGGAGCGGAGCCGCTGACCTTCGGCATGACGTTCCCGTTCTCTACCCACAATTACCAGCTCCGGTTCTGGATGGCGGCAGGCGGGGTCGATCCCGACGAGGACGTTCGCCTCGTGGTGCTGCCGCCGCCCTACATGGTGGACAGCCTCGCCAATGGCCATGTCGATGCGTTCTGCGTCGGCGCGCCCTGGAACTCGGTCGCGGTCGATCTCGGCGTCGGTCACATCCTGCATTTCGTCTCCGATATCCTGGTGCGCGCGGCAGAAAAGGTTCTCGCGGTCAGGCAAAGCTGGGCGGAAAAGAATGCAGGACGCGCTGGCTGCCCTGATCCGGGCGGCTTCCCACGCTGCCGAATACATCGAGGATCCCGGAAACCGCGCCGAGACCGCACATGTGCTGTCACGGCCCGACCGGATCGGCGTTGGCGCCGAGGTGATCCAGCGCACCCTCGACGGCCGACTGAAAATTTCGCCCGACGGCCAGCGGCGCGAGAGCGGCCGCTATCTGCTGGTGGGGCGCGAGGGCGCGGCCCGGCCCGATCCCGCGCAGGCCGCCTGGCTCTACGCGCAGATGGTGCGCTGGGGGCAGACGGCGATGCGGCCGGACGCGCTCCGGACCGCCATGGGGGTCTTCCGGCCGGACCTCTACGACGGCGCCATGGGGCGGCAGGGCAAGCCTTCCGCCGCCTCCAACGCCATCGGTGCCTTTGCAGGTCCCGCGTTTGACCCCGGCGACATCGCCGGCCATCTGGCGGCTTTCAAGATCGGGCATTGGAAGCCTTGAGTCGGGCCGTGAAGCAATATTAGGCAAAAGTCTCTCGTGTCTAATTTTTAAGCGTTATGCCTGCTGCACAGCAATGAAGCGCGCTTCATAGTTTCGAGATCGCGCTCGGAACGCATTGAAATACCAAGATATTCCTTCTGGCCCTGACTGGCACGCAACTTGAATGTTGCAGTGCGGTCGGCTTGTCGATGCAGCCTGCCGACCGACGTCCAAGATGGATTTCCGCAGCAACGAAGCTGGCCGGACCGCCAACGAGAATCGCAGCCCGGCAGCGCGCCGAGCCGATTTCCGACGCGGCCCATCCTCGTTCATCGATGCCAGGAGCTTCGTCGCGCACATGAAGATGGAAACGCTCACAGTCGACTTTACCGACGAGCAGAAACGCTACCTCGAAGGCTTTACCACCGGTCTGCAGATCAGCCGGGTGGGGCGCGGCCTCGGCGGCGGCAACGCCGGCAAGGCGAATACTGAGCCGACCGGGCCGGACGCCGCGCATATCAAGGCGCAGGACAAGGTCGCAGCCTCCGGCAAGAAGCTCGCCGACCAGGAAAAATTCAAGCGCGAGGAGCATCCGTTCGATGCCTATCCGCGGCTGAAGCAGCAGGCGCTCGACAATTCGCCGCCGAATCCTGCGGACAATTTCCGCTGGCGCTATTACGGCCTGTTCTACGTGGCGCCGGCGCAGGATTCCTACATGTGCCGGTTGCGGATTCCGAACGGCATTCTGAAGCACTGGCAGTTTTCGGGCCTGGCCGATCTCGCCGAAAAGCTGTGCGGGCCGTTCTGCCACGTTACCACGCGGGCCAATCTGCAGGTGCGCGAGATTCCGCCGAAGCACGCGGTAGCGTTGATCGAAGGCATTCAGGATCTTGGCCTGTGCTCGCGCGGCACCGGCGCCGACAACATCCGCAACGTCACGGGCACACCGACGGCCGGGATCGATCCGCAGGAGCTATTGGATACCCGCGAATATGCCCGCGAGTGGCACTATCACATTCTCAACGACCGCTCGCTGTACGGGCTGCCGCGCAAGTTCAACGTCGCCTTCGACGGCGCCGGCAAGATCGCCGTGCTGGAGGACACCAACGACATCGCGTTTTCCGCGGTCGAGGTGAAGGATGGTTTCGGCGTCGAGCCCGGCGTCTGGTTTCGCCTCGGGCTCGGCGGCATTACCGGCCACAGGGATTTCGCCAGATACGGCGACATCATCGTCAAGCCGGCGGATGCGACCAAAGTATCGGACGCCATCGTGCGTATCTTCATCGAGCTCGGCGACCGCACCAACCGCAACAAGGCGCGGTTGAAATATGTGCTCGACGGGATGGGGCACGACAAATTTCTCGCGCTGGTCGAGGAGCGGCTCGGCAAACCCTTTACCCGCGTGCCGCCGGATGCGTTCGTCCCGCGGCCGGCATTCGACCGCATGGCGCATATCGGGGTGCACAGCCAGAAGCAGGAGGGATTGAACTGGATCGGCGTGTCATTGCCGCTCGGCAAGGTCAGCTGCGATCAGATGCGTGGGCTTGCCAAGATCGCGCAGGATCTCGGCGACGGCGATATCCGGCTGACGGTCTGGCAGAACCTGCTGATCCCGGGGGTGCGCGACGAGAATATCGAGCTGGCGGTTGCTGCGATCCGGAAGATCGGGCTGGCGGTCGAGGCCTCGCAAATTCGTGCCGGGCTGATTGCCTGCACCGGCAATGCCGGATGCCGGTTTGCCGCATCGAATACCAAGCGTCATGCCGCCGAGATCGGCGACTGGTGCGAGCCGCGCGTCAACATCGATACGCCGCTCAACATCCACGTCACCGGCTGCCATCATTCCTGCGCGCAGCATTACATCAGCGATATCGGGCTGATCGCGGCAAAGGTGGATGTCGGCGAGGATGTCGATCCCGTCGAGGGCTATCATCTGTTCACCGGCGGCGGCTTCGGCCCGGACGCCGATGTCGGGCAGGAGGTCTATCACGACCTCAAGGCGGAAGACGCGCCGAAGACGGTCGAGCGATTGCTGAAGGCCTATCTCGCGCACCGTTCTTCGCCGGAAGAAACATTCCTGACGTTTGCGCGCCGCCATGACGGCGAGACGCTGCGCAAGCTCGCCGATGCTCAGGTGTCCTCATGAACCAGATCACGCCAACGCCCAAGATCGAAATCATTCCTTCGAGCGCGCCATTCTCCGAGGCGCAGCGTTCCTGGCTGAACGGATTCTTTGCCGGATTGCTGACGGATGCTCCGACGCCGCTGTCGGCCGAGCAGGGCGCGGCTGTCATGCAAGGCGCGGCCGGCGACGGCGATGACGGCGAAGCGCCGTGGCACGACCAGACCATGCCGATCGCCGACCGCATGAAGCTCGCGGAAGGCCGCCCGCTGCGGCGGCGCATGATGGCGGCGATGGCGCAGCAGGATTGCGGCCAGTGCGGCTACGACTGCCACAACTATTCGGATGCGATCGCCAGCAAGAGCGAGGCGCGGCTCAACCTCTGCGTCCCCGGCGGCAAGGAAACCGCGCGGATGCTGAAATCGCTGTATGAGGAGATCGACAAGGCGCCGGCCGCGACCGCGTCGGCCCCGCTAGCCGCACCCGCTGCCGCTCGTGGCCGAGCCGGGACGCTCGCGCGACAATCCGATCGCGGCGACCTTCCTGTCGCGCCGCCTCCTCAACAGACAAGGTTCGGAAAAGGAAACCTGGCATATCGAGTTCGATCTGTCCGGTTGCGGGCTCGACTATGTCGTCGGCGATTCCTTCGGCATTTTCGCGCGCAACGATGTCGGGCTGGTGGACCAGATCATCGCGCTGCTCGGCGCCTCCCACACCACAGAGGTGAACGGCAAGACGCTGCGCGAGGCCCTGATCGACGACGTCTCGCTGGCGCCGGCGCCGGACTCGCTGTTCGAACTGATCTCGTTCATCACAGGCGGCGCCACGCGCGAGAAGGCGAGGGCGCTGGCGCAGGGCGAGGACCCCGACGGCGACGCGGCGACGCTTGATGTCATGGCGGTGCTGCAGAAATTCTCCGGCGTGCGCCCGCACCCCGAGGCCTTTGTCGAGGCGCTCGAGCCGCTGCAGCCGCGGCTCTATTCGATCTCGTCGTCGCACAATGCAACACCCGGAAAATTGTCGCTGACGGTCGACTGCGTCCGCTACGTGATCAACAAGCGTAAGCGCCTGGGTCTCGCTTCCACGTTCCTCGCCGAGCGGATCAATCCCGGCGATGAACTGAAGGTCTATGTGCAGAAGGCCCATGGCTTCGCGCTGCCGCAGGATCCCAAGACCCCGATCATCATGATCGGCCCCGGCACCGGCGTGGCGCCGTTCCGCGCCTTCCTGCTCGATCGTCGCGCCACCGGCGCGCCCGGCAAGAACTGGCTGTTCTTCGGCCATCAGCGCAGCGATTGCGATTTCTTCTATGCCGACGAACTCAATGCCCTGAAGACGGCGGGCCTGCTGACAAGGTTGTCGCTGGCGTGGTCGCGCGACGGCGACAAGAAGTTCTACGTGCAGGACCGCATGCGCGAGGTCGGCCGCGAAGTGTGGACCTGGCTTGCCGAGGGCGCCAACATCTATGTCTGCGGCGACGCCAAACGGATGGCCAAGGATGTCGAGCGCGCACTGGTCGATATCGTCGCCCAGTTCGGCGCCCGAACCACCGACGAGGCCGTCAGTTTTGTCGGCGAACTCAAGAAGCAGGGCCGGTTCCAGCAGGACGTTTACTAATCCGGAGTTCCAACTGGCTCAAATCGGTCCGAATAAAATTCTCGCACTGGTCGGGAGGAGGGGAATTTTCCCCTCGAAATGGAGGGCGCCGGAGCGCCCGCATCGCTATTTCGGCGGATATCTTGCATCGGCGCGCAAACGATATTCCATATGCAGTCCATGCTGCGTTGGAGATCGAGAATGCGCGAACTATCGGCGGAAGCCCGCCTGCACCTTCATGCACGCTCGGTGTCTCGCCGTTCCGGCACCGGCTTTCATACCGCTGCGCTCTACAGCGCGTTCGCGCTCATTGCCGCCATCGTGTTCGGCACGCTCTCGGTTCATCCGTTCTGAAATTGTAGCCCGAGCGCGCAGGCCCGCCTCGACAGGCCCTCATTTGGTCAGCGTGTTTTTGTAGATCTTGCCGTCCTTCATGATGATCTTGAAGTTGTTGGCGGGGTCGGCAACCAGGTTGAGGTTATCAAGCGGATTTCCGTCGACAAGCAGCAAATCAGCGAGCGCGCCCTGTTCCACCACGCCGAGTTTTCCCGGATAGGGATTGCGCTTTCCCGACAGCGCCAGCAGTTCGGCGTTGGTCGATGTCGCCATGACCAGCGCTTCGGCGGGCGTGTACCAACGGCTTAGCGAGGCCAGGATTGCGCCCTGCTGTTGCGCCAGCTCGCGGGAGAACAGCACATCGGTACCCCACGCGGTCTTGATCTTGTACTTCTTCGCCAGCTCGTAGGTCCTGGCTATGCCGGGCCAGACCTCATCCGCCTTGGCGCGCTGGACGGAACCCACCGGCAGGCCCAGCCTCATGCCCTCGGGGAGCGGCTGCAGGCTCAGCCAAACGCCCTTCTCGGCGATCAGTTTGGCGGTTGCATCGTCCATCAGGAAGCCGTGCTCGATACACTTCACGCCCGCCGCAATAGCTCCCCGGATCGCCCGCGACGTGAAGGCGTGCGCGACGACGTATGTGCCCCAATTCTCGGCCGCTTCAACCGCGGCACGCAGTTCGGGCTCGGTGAAGGTGGTCACGTCGATCGGACTGAAGGGGGACGACACTCCGCCGCCGGCCGTCAACTTGATCTGGGAGGCGCCCTGCATGAGCTGTTCGCGCGTGCGCACACGTACCTCGTCAGGGCTGTCCGCAACGATGGCGCCACCGATCTGCTCCATGCGGGTCAGCATGCCGCCGATCGTCCGCGGCAGATCGGTCAACTGGCGGAAGTCCCCGTGCCCGCTGGTGACAGTGATCATGGCGCCGGACGGATAGATACGCGGGCCCTTGACGATGCCTTCATCGATGGCGCGCTTGAGACCGAACACCGGCCCGCCGACGTCGCGAACGGTGGTGAAGCCACGCATCAGGGTGTCGGTAGCTTCGTCGCCGGCCAGGAGATTGTTGTAACCGACATCACCGAACGCCTGTGCCGCGGTCGTGCGTATCAGCATCGCATGCCAGTGATTGTCGATCAGGCCGGGCATCAGCGTGCGGCCGCCGCCATCGACGATCGTGGTCGTCGCGCTTCGATCGACCGGAATCGGCGTCCGGGAAATTGTTTCGATCAGCTTGCCTCGAACCAGCACGTTCGTTGGTTCGGACAACGATGCACCCTTGCCGTCGAATACCCTGACATTGTTGAAGAGCGTTGTTGCGTCGTTGGTCTGCTGGGCTTGCGCCGCACCTGTAGAAAAAATCAGCGCACAGATCGGTGTCGCCGATACCAATCGGCGGAAATTCACGGAGACCATTCAACCCTCCAACTTACGTGTTCACACCCGGCTTCACTTGAACGGCGCGACGTCGATCCCGGCATTCTTCAACGCCTGCCGGATTTCGCGGCCAATCTCGACCGCGCCGGGCGTGTCGCCATGAATGCAGACGGTATCAGTCCGCATCTTGATCACCTTGCCGGTGACCGACACGACCGCGCCGTCCTGCACCATCCGCACCACGCGGTCGGCGATCTCTTTCGAGCCATGTAGCACTGCGCCCGGCTTCTTGCGGGACACCAGCGAGCCATCGTCTTCATAGGCGCGGTCGGCAAACACCTCGTGCACCATTGGCAGGTTGGCGGCTTCGCCCGCCTGCACCAGCTTGGAATTGGCGAGCACCACGAAAATCAGGTTGGGGTCGACGGCCTTGATGCCGTTGGCGATGGCCCTTGCCGTCATGTCGTCCTCGCAGGCGACGTTGGAAATTGCGCCATGCGCCTTGACGTGGGTGACCTTGTAACCGGCCGCGGTTGCAATCGCCTGCAACGCGCCGATCTGGTAGGCGATGAGGTTCTCGATCTCCGACGACTTCAAGCCCGGCATCGGCCGCCGTCCGAAGCCGTGCAGGTCGCGATACCCGGGGTGCGCGCCGACGCTGACACCGCGCGCTTTCGCAAGCTCAACCGTGCGGCGCATGATGTCGGCATCGCCGGCATGGAAGCCGCAAGCAACGTTCACCGACGTCGCAAGCTCGATCATCGCGGCATCGTTGCCCATTTCCCAGGCGCCAAATCCTTCGCCGAGATCGCAATTGAGGTCGATGGTTGTCATGATGCTTGTCCGCTTCTCGTGAGTGGATTGGTCGATCAGTCCGGGCCCGTCGTGTCGGCCAAAGTGACCGCGTGCCAGGTTCCGGCATCGACGGCACTGACGGCGTGGCCCGCGACATTGGCATCGTGCAGCGCATCGATGTTGAGATCAACGCTTTCGATTGGCCGCAGCCGCTCGGGCAGGGTGCGCAGCAGCTCTGCAAATTTGCGCGCTTCCGCCTGTGCTTCCGCCATGCTGACGGCCCGAAAGCGAAAGGCGCGCCCGGCGGGCATCTGCGCAAGCCGCCCGAAGTCGGCTGATATCACGGTCGCGATCTTGGGATAGCCGCCGCTGGTGCCGCGGTCGGGCATCAGCACGATCGGCTGGCCTTGGCCGGGCACCTGGAGGCTGCCGTTGACGGTGCCGTCGGAGACGATGTTGTGGCCGTGGAGATGCCTGAGCACGGGGCCTTCGAGCCGATAGCCCATGCGGTCGCTGGTCGCCGAGACCTTCCATTCGCTGTCGACAAATAGTTTTTTGGTCTCATCGGCGAATTCGTCATCCTGCGGGCCCCAGACCACGCGGATCGGCGCGTCGGTGGCCGCCGGCAGCTCGATCCGCTGCTCGGGCGTGCCGCTGGCGGCCTTCGTCTGCAGTTCGTCGCCGGCCTGCAGCGGGCGCGGATAGGGGCTGCCGAGGCCGGCGCGCGCGTTGACGGCGAGGCTGCCGAACATCGGCTCGCCGGCAATGCCGCCTTCGATCGCGAGATAGCTGAACGAGCCGCCGCGCGCAAAGCCCAGCGTCAGGGTCTCGCCATCGGCAAGCGTTGCGGAAGTGTCCGAAGCCATGGACCGGCCGGCGATATCGGCATTGCGCGGGGCTCCCGCCAATGCGACACGCGCCGCGCCGCCGCGCGCGGTGAACCTGGCTCCGAACGGACCGACCTCGACGGCCGCGGTGAACGGTCCATTGCCAAGCAGTGTGTTCGCGGCTGCCAGCGCCAGCCGGTCCATCGCGCCGCTTGGCACCAGGCCGTAGCGCTGGGCGCCGGGACGTCCACCGTCCTGTACCGAACTTGCCGGGCCGATCGCTGCAATGACGAGCTTGCTCATGAGGCGATCTGCTCGGCAATGAATTCGCCGGCTTCGGCGGCGCGATCCTGTTCCGCGAAGGTCTTGGCATCGACCGGCGTAAAGGTGACGTTGTCGCCCGGCTCCAGCAGGAAAATCGGGTCGCGATGAAGCTGGTAGGTGCGGACCGCGGTCCGTCCCAGAAGGTGCCAGCCGCTCGGGCCGGCGAGGCACTGCACGCCGGTCTGTACGCCGCCGATCGAGACGGTGCCGGCCGGCGTCAGCAAGCGCGGATTCTGCCGCCGCGGCATGTGCAGGGTATCGGTGAGCCCGCTGAGATAGGACCAGCCGGGCGTAAAGCCGATCATGGCGACCCGGTAGTCGCCGGCGGTATGCCGCGCCACGATCTCGTCGGGCGTGGTGTTGAGGGTCTTTGCGACATCCTCGAGGTCGATGCCGTGCTCGCCGCCATAAACGACCGGAATGCGCCAGCGCCGGGTCTTTGTCGCAGCCGGTACCGGCCGTTGCGCCAGCGCGAGAACCTTTTCGCCGAGCTTGTCGAAATCGATCTGTTCGGGATCGTAATGGACCAGCAGCGAACGATAGGTCGGCACCGTCTCGGTGACGCCCGTGACCGGTTCGGCGGTCATGGCCCGGTCGAGCGCCAGCACCCGCCGGTTGGCGGCATCGTCGATGTTGCGGCTGAATTCCACCGTGATGGCGCGGTCGCCACTGGGCAAAAGGCGGGGCGGGGGAAGCGTCGCGGCCATGGCCTCGTTACTGTCTTGTGTTGACCTCAACCTGTAGCGTGTTTTGGGCGCGAGTGGAATTCGCTTCGCGCGAAATCGGCCTGTAAGTTCAATAAATTAATCTGCATGCCTGCGATAAGATGTTGTGATCGCGGTTGTTTCCGCGAGGCCTTGACGCGGCATCCGCGCTTCGCAAGATGCGCTACCTTTTACCCATCCCTCCGGAGCCTGCATTCCAGATGTCCCTGTCCCCCGAAGCCCTCGCAACCCTTTCCGGCGTGTCCACCGCCACCATCACCACCGTGCTGCTCAAGAAGGGCCTGCGAAACGTCTGGATGCGCGGCACCAAGCCGCTGCGGCCGGGGCAGCCGCGGCTGGTCGGACCGGCCTTTACGCTGCGCTTCGTGCCCGCGCGCGAAGATCTCGCAACGCCCGAGTTGTGGTCGTCGCCGATCTCGACCCGTACCGCGATTGAAGCCATGCCGAAAGGCTGCATCGCCGTGGTCGACGCCATGGGCGTCGCCGACGCCGGCATCTTCGGCGACATTCTCTGCGCACGCATGGTCAAGCGTGGCGTTGCCGCGCTGATCACCGACGGCGTGGTCCGTGACGTCGAAGGCGTGCTCGGCACCAATTTGCCCGTGTGGTGCGACGGCTTTGCGGCGCCGCCTTCCGTGGCCGGGCTGACGTTCGTCGGCTGGGGAGAGCCGATCGGCTGCGGCGGGGTTGCCGTATTTCCGAACGACATCATCGTCGCCGACCAGGACGGCGCGGTACTGATACCGCAGGCGTCGCTCGACCTTGTGCTGGCCGAAGGGCCGGAGCAGGAGCGGATGGAAGCCTGGATCGTCAACGAGGTGAACAACGGCGCGGCATTGCCCGGCCTCTATCCGATGAACGCCGAGACCAAGGCGCGCTACGCAGCCACCAAGAAATAACATCAACAAGCAGAGGTAACTCCATGGAAATCCATCTCGCTGCCTCCCGGCCGACGCGCCGGGCCCCTTCGGACTATTTCACCGGTTCGGTGCTGCAGGATCCCATCATCGCGACCGAGGCGCCGGCACGGCTTAACTCGGCGCGCGTCTCCTTTGAGCCGGGCGCGCGCACGGCCTGGCACACCCATCCGCTCGGCCAGACGCTCTATGTCATCTCAGGGGTCGGAAGGGTGCAGGCCAAAGGCGGACCGATCAGGGAAATCCGCCCCGGCGACGTCGTCTGGATTCCGCCGGGTGAAAAGCACTGGCATGGCGCTTCGCCGACCAACGCCATGACCCACATCGCCATGCAGGAATCGCTCGACGGCAGTCACATTACCTGGATGGAGCACGTGACCGACGCGGAGTATTCGGCGAAGCTCGGCTAGAGCGTTTTCGAGCGAAGTGGACACCGGTTCGCGTCAAGAAAACGCGTCAAAACAAAGAATCCAGAGCCCGGTTCTGATTCAATCAGAACCGAAAAGGCTCTAGAGCCTCGCTTTAACTCCGCTGCGCCGTCCAGGTACCCGAGCAAAGGGCGGCGCGCCAGGTGCCCGAACCTGACGTGCCCGAGAGGCGACCGGTGCCGACCGCGCGCTTCATGCCGCTTGCAAGCGTCACGCTGATGTTGCCGGCGTCGGCGACGCGGCCTGACGCCGTTACCGTCGCGCTGTTCGAGGCGACCTGGCCGTTGTTGATTCCGATCCAGACCGACGCGCCACTGCTGCAGGCGGCGTTCGACGAGGTGATCTGTACATTCCAGTCGCCGTCGAACGTCGCGGCTGCGCATGGTGTCGCAAAGCCCAGCGCAGCAAGCAGCAAAGCGGTGATTGCAGATTTCCGAGACCTTGGCATGACGTGCCCCTTTGGTTTGGACACGATCAGGATCTCACAGCGGCTCCACGGCGACTGTGACTGTCATCACCCGTCAGTTCTTGGGTAGAAAGGCCCGCGCAGTGAAAAGCCCCGCGTTGCGGCGGGGCTTTGGTCGAACGTGCAGTGGCACTTGCGATCAGTTGATGCGGCTCCAGGTCTGGCCGCCACAGAACATGCCGCCGAAGGCGCAGCCCTGAACCCGTAGATTGTCCGTGCCCTTGAGGGCGATCGTGGAGTCATAGGTGCTGCCGGAATTCGGATCGAAAATCCGGCCGCTCCACTTGTCCTTGCCGGGCTTCATGTTGATCAGCACCTGTTCGCCGTTCTGGTTCGATTTCTTGTCGACGGAATAGCCGCAGAGGTTGGGGCCGCACTGTTCGATCCGCACCTTGCCTTCCTTCTCTTCCGTCAGCCAAACGCCGAGCGGTGAGTTCGAAGAAAGGCGTCGAAGTTGCCGGGGCGGCGGCCTGTTTCTGTTGCGGCGGCAGTGGCGCTGGCGCGGCAACGGGAGCAGGCGCCGGCGGCGCAGCCGGAGCGGCTTGAGGAGGAGCGGGCGGTGGCGCATCAGTCGGCGCAACGGCCGCCGTGGCGGTCGACGGCGTGGCCGCTGCGGCGGCGGGAGCGGCCGGAGCAGGGGCGGCAGGCGCTGGCGCCGCCGCAGGAGCAAGTGCCTGCTCAGCCGGTGCCGGCGCGGCTGGCGGTGACGTCGTCTCGGGTGCGGCCTGCGGCGCGGTCTTTGCCTGTTGCGGTGTCTTCCTGACCGGACGATCCAGATCGCCTTCCTCGCCACGCGGGCGTTTGGCCTTCTTGCCGGTATTATCGTAGACGCCGGGAATGGAAACGGTGCCTCGATCGGGATCGATGGTAATGGTGCGGCCACCATACTCGAAACTGTACTGGGCCTGCGCGGTGCTGAGGCTGCTCGCCAGCAAGAGCACGGCGATAGCGAGACACTTCTTCATTGTTGCGACCTCCTGAGCAGGGAACCCCATCCCCGAAGCTACTACGCGGCGGCAGCTTCCCTCAAAGTGATCCAGATCACTTTCAAACTATAAGTCGTGTACCAGCGGCTTTGGTTCAAATTCGACTAGGCGGTCTACTTGGGCACCGGAAAATCGTTGCTGCTGGACGTTCAGCGTTCCGCAGTTCTTCTTTCACGTCACGACGGCCTACGACATCCTGCGCCATGCCGGCGTCGATCTTGCCAAGAAGGATTTCTTGGGGCCGCCGCGATAGGAGTTGGACAACACCGGAAGGCTATGCCTCGCCGCTGTCCTTGTCCTTGCGAACCAAATCAGGTGGCGGCGCCGAGTCCGGACATCTCGCGCTTCAATTGCTCGAAGCGCCGGCGTGCGTCGCTTTCGCGATCGTCCACCATCTGGATCGCGGCCTCCCTCGACATCGGGCCTTTGACGATCGGAGCGGAATTCTCCCCGATGGTCTCGTCGACATAGTAGTCGCCATTCTCGAGACGGACCGTCCACTTGAAGCGGATCGAGGCCATCGGACCGGGACCGTGCCTGGAATATCCGTGAGCCTCGATCGGCGGAGGAGCGACGGGGAGGGGTGGAGGAACCACGGTCCTTTGCTCGGCGGCCACGACTTTCTCGGATTCCCGACGGGTTTCCGGCGAGTTGAGAATGCTGGCGATGGTTGCCAGCGCATGGTCGGTAGGGTCGCTTCGGTTCACGATTCAGCCTCCGGATAGAGCCCGTATGCCGAATCGGTGTCCCCATTACCGCCCGGCGTCTTCCCTCGCTACCGAATGACGTGAGCTTTGTCCAATTGCGGCGCTTTGGCGGCGACTTAAGCGCATACCGGCGGTAATCTGTTCTTCCAGGGCCGCTCCTGCTCGAGCTGCCCGGCCAGCCGGAACAAGGTCGCCTCATCGCCGAACCTTGCCGAGAACATCATGCCGAGCGGCAACCCGGCCTTGTTCCACGCCAGCGGCACCGACATCGCCGGCTGCCCGGACATGTTGAACATGGAAGTCCCGGGCATGTAGCGGCGCAGGATCGGAGCAATGTGCGACAGGTCCTCCGACATGGTGTTGAGTTCGCCGATGCGCAGCGGCGGCGAGCACAATGTCGGACACAGGAAGACGTCGCAGCTCTCGAAGAAAGCCGCCAGCGAGCGTGAAATCTGAAAGGCCGCGAGCTGGGCAGCGACGTAATCGGTCGAACTTGTCTTCCTTGCGTTGTGTGCGCTTGCCAGCGTCAATATTTCAAAGTCGTTTTCCGTTGCGTCGCGCCCGAGCCTTTGCTCGATCAGCCGCACCGTCAGCGCGGTGTTACTGCCAACGATGGTGGCCATGACAGCGGCCGGATCGGCGGCAAGCACCGGCGCCCGCTCCTCGACGTGATGACCGAGCCCCGCCAGCAGGCCTGCAATCTCGCGCACGGCCGCCGCGATTTCCGGATCGATGGCGTCGCCATATGGCGATTTGTCGGTGAAGGCGATGCGGAGCTTACCCGGGTCGCGACCGACTTCCTGCGAAAATGGTCGTTCCGGCGGCGGCGCGACGTAGGGGCTCGACGGCTCCGGGCCGTGGATCGCGTCCATCATGACGGCGCTGTCGCGCACGCTGATGCTCACGACATGGCCGCAGGAGAAACCGCCCCAGCCTTCGCCGCGATCGGGGCCGAGCGGATTGCGCGCCCGGGAAGGCTTCAGGCCGAACACGCCGGAGGCCGAGGCCGGGATCCGGATCGAGCCGCCGCCGTCGCTGGCATGCGCGACGGGCAGGATGCGTGCGGCCACCGCCGCCGCCGCGCCGCCCGACGATCCGCCGGACGAATGCGCGAGATTCCAGGGATTGCGGGTCGGCCCGTGCAGGCGCGACTCCGTCGTCGGCATCAAGCCGAATTCGGGACTGGAGCTCTTGCCGAAGATCGAGACGCCGGTATCGAGAAAGCGCTGCACCAGCGTGCCGCTGTGGTCGGCCACAAAATCCTTCAGGATCGAGGCGCCGGAGGTCGTGCGCGTGCCCTTGAGGGGATCGAGGTCCTTCAGGAGGAACGGCACGCCGCTAAAGGGGCCGTCCGGCAAGCCACGCTCGACCTGGCGCTCGGCGTAGTCGTAATGCTTGACGACGACGGCGTTGATCTGCGGATCGACCTTGGCGGTGCGGGCGATGGCCTCGCCGAGCAATTCCCTGGCCGAGACCTGTTTGTTGCGAACCAGTTCGGCAAGGCCGACCGCGTCGTAATCGCCATATTCTTTGAAGGCCATGCACACACCTCGCTTGCCGGCCGGTCGGTGAACCGGCCGCGCCGAGGGTCATAGACTTGCGGACGATCTAGCCGAGCACGTCCTGATTGATCACGTTCTGGCGCAGGGGATCGCCGTCCAGTACGCTCAGAATGTTGCGGGCGGTTTGCTCGCTCATCCGGTCCACGGCTTCCACCGTAACGCCTGCGACATGGGGCGCCATGATGACGTTCGGCAGCGCCAGCAACGCCTGACCGGCTGGCGGCGGCTCCTGCGCGAACACGTCGAGGCCGGCGCCGGCGAGCTTGCCGGACACGAGTGCAGTGTGCAGGGCCGCTTCGTCGACAATCCCGCCGCGCGCGGTGTTGATCAGATAGGCGGTCGGCTTCATCCGCTTCAGCCTGTCAGCATTGATCATGCCGACCGTCTCCGGATTCTTCGGGCAATGGATGCTGACGAAGTCGGCGCGCGCCAGCGCTGCGTCGAGGTCGGTGACCGGCTCGCAACCGGCGGCCTTGATGTCGGCGGCGGGCTTGTAGGGGTCGAAAATCAGGACGTTCATTTCCATCGCAAGGCAACGCTTGGCGGTGCGCGTGCCGATGCGGCCGAAACCGACGATCAGCACCGTCTTGCCGAAGAGGTCGTAGGGCAGCATCCCGAGCCTGTCAGCCCATTTGTTGTCCCTGACCAGCGAATGCATTTCGGCCGCTCGCTTGGCGAGCGTCAGCATCATGAAGACAGCACACTCTGCGACGGAGGGCGAATTGGCGGTGCCAGCCACCATCAGCGGGACCTTGCTGCGGCTGAGGGCAGGGACGTCGACCGCGTCGAAACCGACCCCGATCCTGGTCACGACGAGCATGTCCCCGGAAGACTCGAGCTCAGGCTCGCCGAAACGGGTGCCGCCGAGGGCGACGCCATGGACCGGCGCATGCTCCTTCAGCTTGGCGTTGAAGTCCGGCTGCGAAATCATGTTTGGAAATTCGACGAGTTCGATGTCGTCGCGCGCGTGCAGCAACGCTCTTCCCCGCTGCGACATCGATTCAGTGATGAGGATTTTCTTCTTGTTGGTAGCCATTTCCTGCCCTTGATCTCAGCAATTGCGCCGTCAAAGGACGGCGCCGGTCACCTCGTTTAGCAGGTGCATGTTATTGAGGTCCACAGCCAATCGGAGAGGCCCGCCATCCTGCGCGCCGGCATTGGGATTGACCCGGCCGCAGACTTGCGCGCCCTCGACCGTGAAATAGATCAGCGTCTCCATTCCCATCGGCTCGGTGACATCGAGCACCGCGTCGAAGTTCTCCACGCCCGGCTCCGAATGTTGCTTGGCCTCGGTGATGTGCTCGGGCCGCAGCCCCAGCAACAATTTGTCCGTACGCGGGACGCCCTGATAGCGGGCGGCGCGGGCCGGCGGCAGCGGGAAGGAGACGCGGTCGGTGAGCCTGACGTGCAGCTTGCCGGCGACGTCCTCCAGCCGGCACGGGATGAAATTCATTGCCGGCGAGCCGATGAAGCTGGCGACGAATTTCGTCGCCGGCTTGTGGTAAAGCTCGTTCGGCGTGCCGATCTGCTCGATCCGGCCATGGTTCATCACCACGACGCGGTCGGCCAGCGTCATCGCCTCGACCTGGTCGTGGGTCACGTAGACCGTCGTGGTGCGGACCTTCTGGTGCACCTTCTTGATCTCGATCCGCATCTGCACACGCAGCTTGGCGTCGAGGTTGGACAGCGGCTCGTCGAACAGGAACACCTTCGGGTTGCGCACGATGGCGCGGCCCATGGCGACGCGCTGACGCTGGCCGCCGGACAATTGCTTCGGCTTGCGGTCGACGAGTTCGACGATGTCGAGCATGCGCGCCGCCTCGTCGATCCGAGTCTTGATCTCGGCCTTGGGATAGCGCTTCAGCCGCAACCCGAACGACATGTTCTCCGCAACCGTCATATGCGGGTAGAGCGCATAGTTCTGGAACACCATCGCGATATCGCGGTCCTTCGGCGGCACGTCGTTGACGACGTCGCCGCCGATCATGATGTCTCCGTCGGAGATATCTTCCAGGCCGGCGATCATCCGCAGCGTGGTCGACTTGCCGCAGCCCGAGGGGCCCACCAGCACGACAAACTCATGGTCGGCGATATCGAGATCGATGCCGCGCACCGCCTCGACTTCGTCATAGCGCTTAACAACCTTACGCAACGTCACGTCAGCCATGAGATCAACCCTTTGTCGCACCGGCGGTCAGGCCGGCAATGTAATAGTCCATCAGGAAAGCGTAGATGATGAGCGGAGGCGCCGCGCCGAGCAGGGCGCCGGTCATGATCTGCCCCCAGTTGAACACGTCACCCTTGATCAGCGTCGTGATGATGCCAACCGGCATGACGAGCTGATCGGTCGATGTCGTGAACACCAGCGGATAGAGGAATTGCGCCCATGACACCGTGAAGGCGAATATGGTCGCGGCAATGATGCCGGGGAAGGCGACCGGAATGAATATCCGCGTCAGCGTCTGAAGCCAGGACGCGCCGTCGATGACGGCTGCTTCATCCAGCTCCTTCGGGATCGAAGCGAAGTAGCCGATCATGATCCATGTGCAGAACGGCACCGTCAGCGTCGGATAGATAATAAGCAGCACGTACCATCTGTTGATGAGCTGGATGCCGGTCCAGTCGCCGATCACCGCGAACATCTTGAAGAGCGGAATGAAGAGCAGTGTCTCGGGGATCAGATAGGTCAGGAACACGCCGGTCGCGAGTGTTGCCGAACCCCAGAACCGCATCCGCGCCAGCGCGAAAGCCGCCGGCACCGATATCAGCATGGTGAGGGTGACGACGATGATGGAAACTATCGCCGAGTTCCAGAAGAAGCGCAGGAACTGGTTCGATGTGAGGAGCCCGAGATAGTTGTCCAGCGTGGGATGAAACACCCACCACGGATTGGTCGCCGCCGAAATCTCCGCGCTGCTCTTCAATGACGTGATGAGCATGTAAATCGGCGGCGTCAGCGAGAAGACCGCGAAGATGACCAGGAAGAAATAGGACCAGCGTAACGCCCAGGTCCGGTCGCGGCTCATGCTGCCGTATTTGACCGTGCGGGTCGGCGCTGTCTTGTCGATTGTTACCGTTGTCATCAGGCTTCATTCCCGCGTTTGTTGACGTCCCGCAGGATGAAGATCGCCGCGACCGCCAGGATAGGCACCATGAAGAGGGAGACGCTGGCGCCCAGCGGTATGTCGCTCCCCTCGATTCCGACGCGGAACGCCCAGGTCGCGAAGATATGGGTGTGGTCGAGCGGGCCGCCCGCGGTGAGGATGCGCACGATGTCAAAATTGGCAAACGTCACGATCAGCGAGAACAGCGTCGTGATCGCGATGATGTTTCGCATCATGGGCAACGTCACGTACCAGATGCGCTGCCACCAATTGGCGCCGTCGATGGCCGCGGCCTCATAGAGCTGCTCCGGCACGGATTTCAGCGCGGCCAGATACATGATCATGAAGAACGGCGCGCCAACCCAGATGTTGACGAGGATCACCGAGAAGCGGGCCCACATCTCGTCGCCGGTCCATGGGATCGGTCCGATGCCGAAGAAGGCAAGCGTGTAGTTGAATGCGCTGTAGGAGGGATCGAACAGCCACAGCCAGGCGAGCGTGCTCATCGCCGGCGGTATCACCCACGGCACCAGCAGCATGCCGCGCCATTTGCGCTGGCCCTTGGCCGGAATGTTGTGAACGAAATGCGCGACGATGAAACCCAGCAGCGCCTTGAAGATCACGGCCGTGATCGCGAAGATGCAGGACTGCTTGACGACGAGCCAGAATGTCTCGCGTTTAAAAAGAAACTCGAAGTTGCTCAATCCGACGAACCGCTGCATCGACTTGTTCAGCGTCGCCAGGTGCAGCGCGTAGAATGCCGGATAGACCACAAGGATGGCGATCAGGAGGATCAGCGGCAGCGTCATCAGGAACGCTACAGTCGATTTGCGCCTGAGCATCTTTTGCAGGCCGGAACGTTTGCGCGCGGTTTGGACGGCAGCCCGGTTCGACTGCAATGCGACGTCAGCCATGGCGTATTTTCATCCCTGAAACGTTTATGTCGGCTTTGCCGGCCCGCAATTGCAGCGGGAATAGCGGCCAGCAATCCGGCTGGCCGCCATCGCATCCCGTCCGTCAGCTTCGCATGAAGCCTTCGCACTCGCCTTCGGCCCAGGCGAGCGTCTTTTCCATCGCTTCGCCCTTCGCATAGCGCAGGCACATCTTGGTCAGCGTCGCCTGCGTATAGATCTGTTGTGCGATCTTCGGCGGCGCTGGTGAAGCTGCGATCGAAAGCGTCTGATGGTTATGGGGATTTGGATAGTGGTAGAGAGTGCCCTTCGGCGGCCCTTCCTCCTGCCAGACCTTGAGCGTGGTCAGCTTGGCATAGCAGGGCAGATCGTAACCGCCGCTCGCCACCACCATCTTCTCGATCGAAGCCGGCTGCGACAGGTGGCGCAGTACGCTCTTGGCCGCCTCCTTGTTCTTGGAGAATGACCAGGTGCCCCAGAAATACGGCAGGTAAGGTGCGAAGCGGCCCTTGGGCCCGGCAGGGAAGCCGTGCGTCCAGCACTGTTCGGCGATCTGCGGTGCATCGCGCTTGGCCACCGCCCAGGCACTCGGCGGATTCATGATCATCGCGCCCTTGCCGGAGACCAGCCACTTGTTGTTGGAGGCGTCGTCCCAGGCCCCGACATCAGGCGGCAGGAAGGCAACCAGCTTCTTGTAGAATTCCAGCGCCTGGCGCACCGGGTCGGTCTTGACGGTGAGATTGCCCTTCTCGTCGACAAGGGCAGCGCCAAACGCCAGGAAGAACGCGCCTGCCGAATCGACATTGTCGCTGGTCTCGCCTAGACCGATGCCGAAGGGAACGCCGCCCTTATGGCAGGCCTCGGCGGCTTTCAGGAAAGTATCCAGGTTCCAGCTGTCCGCCTTCGGCGGTGCGCCGGCGGGATACAGCGCCTGCACGTCGATGCCAGCATGCTGCTTCATCAGGTCGATGCGCGAGCAGGGGCCCTTGATCTGGCTGCCGACGCTCGCGGGTACCGCCAGCCATTTACCTTTGGCCTGGCCCAGATACTTCACCGTACCGTTCGGCTCGCCGTTCTGCTTGATCAGGTCTTCGACCACGTCACTCATCGGCTCGAGCAGATCGGCCTGGGCATGCGGCCACCATGTCGGCATGGCCAGAATGTCATGGCCGGACTTTGCCTGAGCTTCCGCGGCGATGGTCAGCAGGTTCTTGTTGCCCTGGCTCGGGATGTAGTCGATCGAAACTTCGACCTTCTCCTTGGCAGCCCATTCATTGACGAGATCGGTGGAAGCCTTGTTGGCGCCGGGAACCCAGTGGTCCCAGAAGCCGATCGCAAGCTTGCCTGCAGCGTGGGCGCCACGCACGTAAGGCGCGGTGACGAGGGCAGCGGATGATAGTGCGGTAGCAGCAATGAATTGTCGGCGAGAAAGCTTCTTGCGTGACATGGTGTTTCCTCTTTGCTTGCTTTTTGTTTTGTCTTCTCGTTCCTCTTCTTATTTTTATTGTTCTTATTGCTGTTAGCGTGATCACGCCGATTTGGGATGGCGCGTCGCGCGGAGAATTGGTTGCGCAATCAGAACAGAATTAAACGCGTCTGTCGAGAAATGACAGCTGCGACATTCTAGAACTAACGTTGCGTGCGAATTTCCAGCGGTCGGAATACCTCCTGCCTCGCTGCGCGGCATATTGCGTTGCACACACCATCATGAACGCAACAGGGTTTCGGGGAATGCGATCGGGACGCGGGGGCGTTCCACGCCTTTGGTCTTCCCACGCCAGCGATAACCGCAGGCACCGCGGCTAGACTTGCTCGTCGCTAAAACGATAAGATTCGGATTCGAGGACACCAGTCCTGGTTAACGACCACGGAGACCAATGATGACCAGTCCGACATCCAAACTGCGCACGCGGTGGAAAGTGTGCGCGGCCATGGGGTTGGCCGCGACCATGCTTCTCGTGCCGAGGATTGCGGACGCGCAGGTGGTTCAGGGTGTCGAGAAGGGCGCCCGCGAAGGTAACAAGGCGGCGGGACCGGTCGGCGGCGTGCTCGGCGGAGCGATCGGTGGCGTCGTTGGCGTCGTGACCGGGGTCACCGGTGTGCTGACTGGCGCAACAGGCAGCAAGAGCGGTCCGGCGCCGGCGCCGGCAGCAAAGGAAAGCAAACAAGGAGACAGCAAACAGGGAGAAAGCAAACAGGGCGACGCCGCGAAGCCGGCGAAGGGAGCCAAGGGAGGCAAGAAGGAAGCTGCCAAACAGCAGACCGCCGCTACCCAGGCCGCCGCGCCGCAACAGACGGCCGAACGGATCGTCGCCAACAGCGACGCCAATATCGAGCGGATCAAGAAGGAGTTGAACCTCACGCCCGAGCAGGAAAAGCATTGGGCCGGGTTCAACAGTGCGATGCACTATCTTGGCCATAATGGCGCCGATCGCCTCAATTTGCGTATTGCGCGCGCCAAGCGCGATCCGCCCGATGACATCATCGAGCAGATGCGCAATGAGGCCCAATTCCTCAACGATCGCGCCGTCGATCAGCGTAACGTTGCGGATGCGGCCGAGCCGCTATTTTCCAGCCTGAACGACAAGCAAAAGGTGGTCTTCATTCAGGAAATGGTCAATCTGAGCCACGAGCGCGGCCTCGATTAGAGGGCTTCCGCCGGACGAATAGCCGGGCACGCAGGCCCTGGGGTAGGTTAAAAGGCGCGGCACCCGGCTACTCTGCCGCAGCGGCGCGGCTCCTCCAATCTCATTGCAATGATGATGAAACCCTGACGGACTCGCGCCTTAGTGATGGCTTACTTGCGGCGTTGTCGGGAACTTTCCCTTTGGCGGTCAGTGTTGCGCGGCTGCATCACCTGCGCCCCGGAATGGGGGCGACGCAGGCAGACATTCGGCCAGCGCGATGCTTGCCCGCCCGGCCAAACTAGCTCGTGATGACCATATGGATAAGCGCCATCACGATCCCGACACTGAAAGCTACAAAAACGATATTTGGCTCCGAGATCGGCTCAAACTGATCGCTCCGGCGGCTTACGGCGGGGAGTTTGGCCAGGAGACGGACCAGGAGCGATAACAGCAGCGCGCTAAAAAGCGCGTAGATGACATAGCTCGCCGGCTGTCCGCCCTTCAGGTCGCATAGTTTTTGCGTGATACGCACGGTGCCGTCGGTTGGGCAAAGAAAGTCGAGAACGAAGTCTCGCGGACGCGTCACCGTCGACAAGGGGGAAAGAAGATAGGACATGGAAACCAGGGTAAGCGCCAGCCCCCACGTTCCGAGCATCGGCGTGATCATTCCTCGTGCCCGATCGAAATAGCTCTTGCCGGGGAAGGGGTATACGACCGCAATGACTCCGCCGACGAGCACCATGGATGTCACAAGAAGGACGACGAGCGCTGCCGAGGGGATATAACTCTCCGGATTGAAGCCACCCGAAATGTGCGTTGCGTAATAGTACTGCAGCGGCACCACGAGCCAAAGAAGCTTTGGAAGCAGCCGTTGCATTCGAGCGTCCATCAAGAGCTCGTTAACAGGAAATCGAGTCCAGCCGCTTCCTCTCGATGGAGGTGAGCAATCCGTCATTGAGACGCCCAGTTTATCGTGCTGGATTTAACATGGATGACGCGCCTGCCTTCCAACCGCTTTACTACCAGCAATGTCGATGTCGGTTTCCACGACGAGGCTGCCTGCAGAGCGTCGTCGTAAGCGTTGCTGAACCAGCCCGATCGCGGCACCGGCCCCGTTGGAATCGGAACCGAGAATGAAACGCAAGCGCCGTTTGGACTGTCGCGGTATGCCAGCTCCGAGCTTAGTCCCTGATAATTTGTCTTCGCAGCATAGGCTCTTTGCGTCAAAGACGTCGCAACCTCGAAACTTCCGTCACTGCGGTCGACGCCGGTGAAACCATACGTTCCGGCAACGTCGAACTCACGCTCATTATCGGTCATGACGCAGCTGCCGTCAGCGACGTCCTTTATAGGCATGTGGAAACGCCTGCTCAACTCGTATGTCTTCGGGCGCGGATTGCGCGGATCCGAAAGATGGTGATCGAGGTAAATATTCAGGTTTACAAGCCGATCACCGGAGGCAAAATCTGGCAGCACTCCGTCCGAACAGCGTGTCTTGACAGGCGCGCGGTAAACGTAAGCCTTGTTGGCGCGGTTGCTCTGTCGCGCAATCGTTTGAGTACGTATGTGCCACACCCCCTCGTAGTCCGGGCTGCGGCCTGGATTGGATGGTGCGGTGATCAAGACGAATCTGGCTCCACTATCATAGACGAGGCTTCCCGCATCCACCGGGGTTATTTTTAAATCGGGCCTTGTCGGGACGTAATATAGGCCGGGCCTCCCAATAGCCGTACAAATCGATTGATCATTGAACGTTTGTGAAGCGGCCGGCCAAGCGACGGAACAGATAGCCAACGTTGCAATAAGCTTCATGTGCATGATGTGATCCTCATGATGAAACGGCTTGTTTGGCGAGAACTACGGGCGAGGCGATATGATCGCTACCGATTGAAGCAGATGGCTGGCTCGAAGGAGGGGACGCAGCGGCGAGGGTGTTGATGAACGATTTGACGTCGGCATAGGGCTTGCCGGAACTGCCGTCGATATTATCCACCGCAAAACGACCGAGTGCCCGATATGCTTCGAACTGCGACTTGCCGAAGGCCTGGTCGACTGTGCTCTCGTGAGGGAAAACCTTTGCTTTCAAGGCATAGCTTCTCACCGATATCGGCTCTCTGCCCTGGTAGTTCGGCTTGATATAGAGAAGGATGCCCGGCTTGGCGTCTTTGTCGCGATACTTGATGTCGGCGATTGCAAAGTAGGGTCCCTCGCTCGGCGGGGAGGTTCGAGCCACCATCTTGAGCGAGCGAAATTCTATGTCGACGTTCAGGTCGATTGATATCTTCCGAACCGCATTCCCGAGGTCCTCGAAGCCGAAGTCCGGATCGGATCCGGCATCGCTGACGACAATGAAGTGACACCGCCGACGGATCATTTCGTACAATCCCAAATTGTCGAAATGGCCACCATCGGACAAGTACACATAGCTCTTGGTGCCGTCGGTCAAACCCAATGCTTCCTGCAGCATCGGCCAACCCGCAAGCACCGGACCTCGGTACGTGTAGGTTCGATTGCCTGCCGGGCTGGGATTGCCGAGCCATGCTCCCAATCTCACGTTAAAGAATGTGAGTAGAACACTGAGAGCGGGCGAAGAATGGTAACCCATGTTCGGGCTGGCAGCCGCCCCCGAAATCGTCATTGCCGTCCCCAGGCTGATGGGTCCCGCATATTCGTTCGATTTTCGGTAACAACCGTGGGCGTCTCTAAGGTCCGGTCGAACTTGCCCGGTATTGAGCTCTTGCTCGCCGCATCCGCACCAATAGGGCGTCGCAACGAACGAGAGCGCTTTTCTCTCTTGCCACGCCAATTCTCTCGTCGCGATGATGTTCATCGCCATGTTCTGCACGAGATATTGGGGCGGGATCTTGCCGCTGTCCTTTGTGTTGGGCCAAAGTTCGGAGATCTTGAGGTTATCGTTCGCGTCAAAATCCGTGAAGGCATTCGGCGTGCGACGTTGCTTCGATGCTCCCAGGAAAGCACGTATCAGCCTGTTGCGATAAATGCCGTGCAACGAGAAACGGTTGGTGTTCACAAGGAAGGAGGAAATCACGGCTACAATTGCAGTGTATTTCAAAAAAACGAGCAACGGGTCGATGGTCCGATGTCTATCCGCCTCGTCGAACCAGATAGCCTTGGGCTCGTCTAGCACGACGCTGTCGACCACCGCGGACAGCAAGCTCGTCAGAATGATCACGAAAAGCGCAGCGGAGACTCCAAGGACAAGGTTCAACGATCGGTTCTTAAGCGTCGAGTATCCCTTCCGGAATACGGCCGATGTTGATGGGGATTTGCCGAGGATGCTTGTAAGAAGCCCGCTCGCCCCTCCACCCAAGGCCAAACCCGACAGCTCTGGCCACCTGCCGTTCGCATAAAGATCGTTGACGACATACGAACCAAGATAGACAACAGCTATGCAGCTCGACCAAACAACCGCAGCTCGCGCATGGTAGCCGGCCGCTCGGCCGAGCCATTCCCGCTCGGCATCCCCCCACCGCACGTTTCCGGTGAGGGCGCAATACAAAAGTTCTGCCAGAAACACCGCAAGAATAAAGATCGGTGGCCCAAGGCAGATCATCAAGAACATGCTCCACCCACCGACCTGCGTCACCGCGCCCACCGACATCGTCATCTTGGCAACCAGATAACCGACGACCGCGCCTGACAGCGTCAGGGCTCCCAATACAAGGGGGCCGACCCAGAAAGCTGCAGTTCGAATATTGAGGGTGGTCGAGTTTTGCTTACGTGGCGGAGAGAATGACAACGCGAGAATCGCAGCGATGAAATAGATGCACGCCGCGATAACAGTAACGCCACCGACCGAACCCAACCACTGCAATCGCTCCAACGCAAACCCTGGTGGTTCAAGCAAGGTGGTTGTTGTCGCGGTCTCCGCGGATTGTTGGAATATTTTCATTGCGGCCACGCTGATGAGGCAACCGGCGAACAGCATCGGTATCAACTCGAAGGAGATGAAACGCGAGCTGCTTGAGGATTCATCCCCCCATCCCGGTCTCTGTTGCAGGGAATTGACGATCGACGCTCCTGCGCAAGCAATGGCCAACAAGCCGAACACCGCGATCGTCCCCGAACTTGCTTCGTAGGACCACGCCCATTGCGATGCGAGCTTGAGCGCGACGATCAGCAGGAGGATGATAGGAATGAGCACGAACCAATTGAGAAGAAGATTGCGGAGATAGAGAGCGAACAGCGTCAACGCGTCAGTTGAAAGCATGCCCGTTGCCGGGGAAAGGTAGCTGCTATAGCGACGGAGATGCTGAATGGGAGATACATTTGCTTCCGTGCTCGCCCCGTTGACGAGTTCGTCTTCGACCCGCTCGTAGCCTGCGCGGTGGACCCAGGCCGTAAGCATGGCGCCGGTGTAGCCCCCTCCTGATACGGTCGAGAGATAGTCGAATTTCGACAATATGCCGCGAGCGGCCAGCCCCTGAAGCACACCGAGCGCGAACGAAGCGCTGCGTATTCCGCCGCCAGACAGACATAGAGCGGACAGGTCGCCAAGTGTGTGTGCCTCCTTTCGGTAGCACGCTACTTTTTCGTCCGAGGTGACGGTTTCTTCGCAGAACTTCTTCGTAGACGCCGTTTCCTTGCCTTTGGTTGCGACGCGTACGCGACGGTCGAGTATGGCCGACAATTCTTCAAGCAGTATTCGGCCATTTCCGGCGACATCGTTGACGGGTTTGGTCATGATGCTGGCGTTCGCTATCTGTTTAAAGCAGTAGGCGATTGTTAATTGAACTTACGGCGGCAACGCTTTGGTTCTGTAAGGTAAGGACCGAAGTCTTTGGATGCCTGCTCGGCGAAATCTGCCCAGCGCGGAAACAAGCGTCTTTACGAATATCCTTAAAAAACGTGCCAAGCACTATTCGCTAATCTGCGACAGCCGTGCGGACTTTGCAACCTTTACGATTGTCTTGGTTGTGACTTTTCCTTGCTGCCAGGCCTTCAACAGCGGTCCTGCCCGCACCTCTGTTTCTCCCCAACAGAAATGCCGGCCTGCGCGGGGGCGACGATGGTCACCGTTCCGGCAGGGCAAGCCACGGACCGGACCAGAAAGGAACGAATTGACGACTCAGACGGGCGGAACGCCGGTTTCGTCGAACCTGGAAGTTCGGACGCAGTCCTGGCTCGAGCTGATCGTCAGTTCTTCTGGAGTGCCGCGCGGTGGCGATTTGCAGAACGGTCGTCCCGCACTAATCCGGCTTCAGGTTTTCGGGAAATTCAGTTCGACGCCGACGCCGTCGGGATCGTAGAGGAAAAACTGCGTATCGCCGGTGCGCGGCACGATGCTCTCGCGGAATTTGACGCCTTTCGACTGCAGGCGCTTGCGCATGCCATCGACATCGCTCGCTGCAAAGGCGATGTGGTCAAGCCGGCCGGTATCCTCGTACTTCCTCTCGGTGCCGCGCACCACGATCCCTTCGCGCGGCTTGCGCGTGCCCATCAGATGCACCGTTGCGGTGCCGCCGGAATAGAGCCAGTAGCCGGGAAAATCGAGCGGCGGACGGTCGCCGTTCTCCAGGCCCAGCACGTCACAGTAGAAATCCTTGGTTCGGTCAAGGTCAGATGGTTCGATGGTGTAGTGCTGTAATCCGCCAAGTCCCATGGTCGTCTCCTAAACAAAGCTGAGGTCGGTATCGATGCCCATCATCCAGGCGCCGACGGTTTCAAAATGCCTGAGCTGGCCTTGCAGCTGCTGGGTCACGGTATGGATGTCGCGGAAGCGCCGCTCCAGCGGATGGTTTTCGAAGATCGCGGTGGCCCCTGCGGCGTTGTAGGCGAAGTCGACCGCCTCGCGGGCCTTGTGAATGGCGTGGGTGGAGGCCATGCGGATGTTCATGCGCTGCGCCACCGTGATGGTCGCGCCCGCACTGATGTCTTTCCACGTGTCGGCCATCGACTGCAGGACGTAGCCGCGGGCGGCGCGGAGATTGACCTCCGCCTGGGCGAGGTTGCTCTGAACCACGGCATTGTCCCGCAAGGACTGCCTCGCGCCGCGCGGCACCTTGTTGCGCATGGTCTCGACGAAGTTGTCGAGCGCGGTTCGGGCAATGCCGCAGGCGACGCCGGCAAAGCCCATCTGGTAACATTGGTGGCTGCTCATGCGGTAGAGCGGGCCGCTCTCGCGGCATTCCCGGTCGAACTCGCGGATAATCGAATGGTCGGCGCGCACGAAGAAGTCGTTGAGCGCGAACTGGTCGCTGGCGGTGCCGCGCAGGCCGACGGTGTTCCAGATGTCGGTCCACTCCACGTCCTCGGAGCGGACCAGCATGGTCCGCTCGAGCGGAGTGCCGTTGGCGTCGTATTTGGGAGACCCGTCGGCGGCATGGATCGGGCAGTGCGCCCCGAGCCAGGTCGCATGCCGGCCGCCCGATGCAAAGGACCACACGCCGGTCACCCGGTAGCCGCCCTCGCATTCGACCGCGCGGACCCTGGGACCGGGTCCCCATGCCAGAACCGCGCGCGGATCGCCGAAGATCGCCTGCGCCACCGGCAGGTCCAGATAGGCCGCCGACATCGCGCAACCGCCGGCCTGGCTGAGGCACCAGGCGGTGGACGCATCGGCTTTGGCGATGGTTTCGATGACGTGGAAAAACGTTACCGGATCGGTTTCGATTCCGTTGGTCGAGCGGGGCAGCAACAGCCGGAACAACTGCGCGTCGTGCAGCTTGTCGAGCAGCGCGGGCGGCAGCCGGCGCGAGGTCTCGATGTCGGCGGAAGCCGTCGCGACAGCAGGCCGTACGGCCTCAGCCCGGGCGATCACCGCCCGGTCGCCGGCAAGATCGGCAGAATTTGCAATCGGTGTATTCAAGCCCATGTCTGCCGGTCTATCGCTTCCGTGTGCCAGTCATTGGTGGGAAAGCTAACGTGCCGGCGCCGCGATCGGCAAGTCCATGGCGACGCGGAGCACATCTGCGAATAAGCGATTGAGATTTCATGCCGCTCTGCACAATGGAGCCCGAAGGCAATTGCTTCGGCCGCACGCCGCGACTATTCGGGTTTTCCCGGGCCCGCGCACCGACTTGTTTAGGATTTTGCGCTAGGCTTACGGTTTGGTCGGGATAGATCGGGACGGAACGGACGTAATGGAAGAGAAGCGTAAGCATCCGCGAACGGAGATCGACGAGCCTGCCTATGTTTCGTCGGGCGGTTCCGTCATGTCCTGCGTGGTACGGAATATCTCGCGCGAGGGGGCGGCGATCGATGTCGACAACCCGGCCTTCGTCCCGCAGCGCTTTCGCCTGGTGATGGCCAAGGATCCCTCGATCGTGCACCAGTGCCGGGTTGCCTGGATCCAGAAGAATTGTATCGGCCTCACCTTCATGAAGACCGCGGATGCGGTTGCGGAATCGCCGCCATTGTAGCGGGGCGCTGAGCACGCTACTCGATCCGCAACTTTGCATCGCGCACCACAGTGCCCCACTTGTCCATTTCGAGCTTGATGCGTGCGCCGAACTGATCCGGCGTATTGGCGACCGGCTTGAAGCCAAGCACCGTGAGGCGCTCCTTCACGTCCGGCTGGGCGACGATTTTGGCGATCTCGCGATATAGCAGATCGACGATCTCCTTTGGCGTCCCGGCAGGCGCGACGATGCCTGTGAGCGTGTCGGCCTCCTGATCCTTCACGCCCTGTTCGGCGAAGGTCGGCACGTCGGGCATCCCGGCGGCACGTTCGGTTGACGCCACACCCAGCGCGCGCAGTTGTCCGTCCTGCACCGCCGAAAGGGCAGGCGGCAGCGCGGTAAAGGCGATCGGCGTGTGGCCGCCGATCGTGGCCTGGATTGCCGGCCCAGCCCCTGTGAAAGGTACGTGCACCAGGTCGAGTTTGAAGGCCAGCCGGAACAGCTCGCCGCCCAGATGCGGCGTCGAACCGATGCCGGGACCGGCAAAGCCGTATTTGCCGGGGTTGTCCCGAATGAGCTGCACCAGTTCCGGGAGTGTCTTGGCAGGCACTTGCGGATTGACCACCACGACATTCGGCGAGACCGCGACCAGCGTCACGGGCGTGAAATCCTTGACCGGATCATACGGCACCTTGGCGTAGAGGCTGGGGTTCACGACGAAGCCGGTGCTGATTACCATGATGGTGTAGCCGTCCGGCGTCACGCGGGCGACCTGGCCGGCCGCAATGTTCCCGCCCGCGCCGCCGACGTTCTCGACGAAGAATTGATGGCCGAGATTGTCACTAAGCTTCTGGGCAACGATGCGGGCGATGGCATCGGTCGGTCCGCCGGCGGGAAAGCCGACCACGACGCGCACCGGCTTGCTCGGATAGCCCTGCGCCGAGGCTGCCACGACGCCGGACAGCAGCCACGCCGCTGCCAACAATATTCGCAAAGGTGCGGCCATGGCGCTCTCCCCAATATGTTTCTTGTTGGGGGCATCATCGGCGAGGCGGCGCCGCCAGACAAGGGGGCTGCGACGGCCTGCGGCCGCTATTTCCTGAGAAGCGGCTTGATCCGCTCTTCCAGTTCCTCAAACGACATCGCGCCCTGAAACCGCACACCGTTGAAAAAGAAAGTCGGCGTCGCGGTGACCTTCAACTCCTGAACGGCGTATTGCTGGTCGGCGGTCAGCTTGTCGAACTGCGCCTGGTCCTTCTCGCAGGTCTCGACGTCCTGTTCGCTCATTCCATACTGCTTGCCGACATACATCAGCGTATCCTTCGTCTGCGCCATCAGGCGGTCCTGCAGCTTGAATATGGTTTCGACCGCGCTGAGGTATTTTTCCGAATCGTCCTTGCCGATGCAACGCGCCAGTATCGAAGCGGCGGCGGCCTTGATATCGAGCGGAAATTCACGGAACACGAAACGTACCTTGCCGGTATCGATATATTTCGACCGCAACATCGGGAACACATTCTGGCCGAAGGCCGCGCAATGCGGACAACTCATCGACGAGTATTCGGTGATGGTGATCGGTGCTTTCTCAGACCCGATGGCAACGTCCGGCAGCGATACCGGTTTGGCGACCGCTGCGGCAATCGCGCTTTGCGCAAGGGCGGCGGTCGGGACGGATGGCGATGCAAAAACAAGGAGGACAGCGAAAGCAAAGCGGCGACGAACGTTCAACGGCTACTCCGAAACGGATGGGCGGAAAGGCGTGCCTGCAAGGGCGCGACATATCCGCCATTCTACTGGTTTCGCGAGCCAAAAGCCATCGGACCATACTGCGATCGGAGTTGACCGTGAATTGTTGACGATCCAATCATAGGCGGCGACAAGGAAGCGCAAGCAAGCGCTGCAAACCAGACAAGAGAACGTGATGACCGAGCATACGGCGCTGTCGAGCGAAACACAGACAGCGGATGCCATGTTGCGGGCAAGGGCGCGGCTGGTCGTTCCCGGCGGCATGTGGGGCCATCTGAATGCCGCGCGGCTCCCCGAAGGCTATCCGCAATTCTTTGCCTCCGCGGAAGGCTGCCGCGTCCGCGACGTCGATGGGCGCGAGTACATCGACTTCATGTGCAGTTGGGGACCGATCCTGCTCGGCCATCGGCACCCCCAGGTTCAGGCGGCGGCCGAGGCGCAAGCCGTCAAGGGAGACTGCCTGAACGGTCCGGGTGAGGTCATGGTGGAGCTGGCCGAGGATCTCGTGGCCATGCTGCCGCATGCAGATTGGGCAATGTTTCAGAAGAACGGCGGCGATGCGACCACAAGCTGCGTGACGATCGCTCGCGCTGGTACCGGACGCCGCAAGGTGCTGGTCGCACGTGGCAGCTATCATGGCGCGCTGCCATGGTGTTCGCCAAGTGTTGCCGGAGTGACGGCAGAAGACCGCGCGCATCTCCTGCATTTCGAGTATAACGATGTACAGAGCCTGAGGGCGGCCGTCGAAGAGGCGGGCAACGATCTCGCGGCGATCCTGGTGACGGCTTTCCGCCACGACATGGGACGCGATATCGAGCTGCCAACGAAGGAATTTGCGGCAGCTGCGCGCGCGGCATGCGATGCGGCCGACGCGGCCTTGATTATCGATGAAGTGCGGGCCGGCCTGCGCCTCGATATCAGGGGGAGCTGGGAAGCGCTCGGCGTGCGCCCGGACCTGTCTGCCTGGAGCAAGGCGATCGCCAACGGCTATGCGCTGGCTGCCGTTACCGGCAATGATCGCTTTCGCGAAGCGGCCACCAAGATCTTCGTCACCGGGTCGTTCTGGTGCGGCACGGTAGCGATGGCGGCGGCGCGGGCGACGTTGCGGATCGCGCGCGAGACTGACGTGGCCGGGCATATCCTCGCGATGGGCCTGCGGTTGCGCGAGGGACTGGCGTCGCTGGCGCAAGAACATGGCATCGCGATCCGCCAGAGCGGTCCGCCGCAGATGCCGCTGATGCTGTTCGAGGCCGACCAGGATGTCCGCATGGGCAGGGCGTTCTGTTCGGCCGCGCTACGCCATGGCGCGTTCTTTCATCCCCAGCACAATATGTTCCTGTCCTCGGCGCATCGCCCGGCCGATATCGACGAGGCGCTACTGGCGGCCTCGCACGGCTTCAAGGCCGTCCGCGAACTCGATGCGAGATCCAATCGGTAAGGCCGCGGAGCGACTTTCCAGCCATCGTGCCAGTCGCAGCGAACGCGGGTGGGCACGCCCCGGACCCGCGGCGCGGTCAGCTCGTCACGCGACGCGGTTCCACGCGTGCTTGCCGGGGGCGGGCGTATAGCACGCCGGATGTTCGAACTCGTGATGGTCCACCAGGTGCGTGACCTCGACGCAGTCGGCATTCAGGCGCTCGTTGTCGACCAGCCGCTCCGCCAACACCAGCGCCTGGGAGGGGCCAACCGATTGCACCTCGATCTGGCGTTGCAGGCATTTGAAGCTGTGGCCGTCGGAGTTACAGAGATCCTTGTAGAAGGAGACGCGATAGTTGTTCATCTTGCACTCCCGTCCTTCCGGGCATCCTGTCGTCTGGCTTACTCTCACGCAGCTATGTCTTCCAGCCGTTGGCGGGCGCGCAACATAATTTGATGGGCACGCGAAAACACCAGGATACCCCGATCGCAGGTCGGCGAAAGCGCCGGCGTTGAGGGAGAGCGTGCGCAGTCAGGTCGGGTATACGGCAGATTGACACGCATCGGACGATCTCCTGTTCCATTCCGTCGAGAAATGGCAGAATGGCCGATGCAACACGGCATATCGGTCCGGAGCCGGAGACTTTCGCGATTGGCTCGGTAAACCGGCATATGATCGATGCTGCGGGACACTGGAGCAGCCGCTGGGCAGCGCCTGTGCTTCGTCGTTCGAACTGGTGCAGGGTATGAGCTGACGATGGCGACCAGCCCAACCGGAACATCCAGCCGACGCAAGGTTCCGGCGGCAAGCCTTGATTGCGCAACCGCCTTCCAGACCATCACGCTCGACTGCGTCGCGGCCATCAAGGCCCATCACAGCAGTGCGTGCGCCGGCGATGTCGAGGCCGTGCATCAAATCCGGGTCGCGATCACCCGATTGCGCGCCGCCGTAAAGTTCTTTGCATCGATCGTGGTCGATGCGCAGTGGCTGCGTCTGAAGAAGGAAATTGCCTGGCTGAACGGCCCGCTCGGCGCCGCGCGCGACTATGATGTCCTCATGGAATATGCGCGGCGCAAGCGATACCACGCATGGGCGCAGCGCATGATCGGCAAGCAGATCGATGAGAGGCAGACGCTGAATCATCGCCGCCTGGTTCGCTGCCTGCGCTCGGTTCGGACACAGCGCTTTGTCGGGGCATTGACGGGCTGGATCAAGCAAGGACCGTGGCTGAAGCGTTATAAGCGGCGTAAGAACGAGGAGGCTCTGGAACCCCACTGCGCGCGCGAACTCAATAGGTGGCATGAAAGATTGGTGCGCAAGGGACGGCACCTGAAGACGTTGGGTGGGTCACGCCGTCACCAGGTGCGGATCAAGGCCAAACGCTTCCGCTACATGCTGGAAGCACTGACGGAAACCGTCTCGCTGCGAGACCGGGCCGAATTCCATCGCCTGCACCGGCCGGCAAAACGGCTGCAGCGCGCATTGGGCGACATGCGCGATCTCGAGCGTTTCGCCGGCCTTGCCGACGGATCGCCGCAGGCCGATAATGGCAAACGAGGCAAGCAGCATCCGCCGGGCTATAGCCATCGAAGGGAAAGGCTGCTCGAGGCTGCCATTGCCGCTCATCGCGACCTCCAGCAGGCCGGGGTCCGCTGACGTCACCGTTCGCCTGCGCAGCCGCCTGGCATGATGAGAGTTTGATGTGTGTCAATGTCGGCCAGCCGTCCGTCGGCCACCTTCGCCGGCAGTAATCCGGGACGGGGCCGCAAGCCCTCTCGAAGCAAGTCCTCTCGAATATGTGGGAGAATGGCGATGTTCAGGAACATTCTGGTTCATATTCCCTCCGAGCGTCCGGCCAGGCCGGTGATCGACGTCGCTGTCGCGCTGACCGTTGCGCGCCGGTCGCATCTCGATGCGGTCGCCATCGGCTATGAATTGAGGAGTGCCGTCGGGATGATTGTCGAGGGCGGCGCCGCTGCTGGCGCCGTCATGGAGGCCGAACAGGATCGCGCCCAGGAAAGAGCGAACGCCGCGATCGCCATGTTCGAGATCGAGGCCAAGCTCGCCAAAATCGCCTACGGCACCAGGACCTTCGCGACAATTCCCGCCGACGCCGGGCGGACCATCAGCGCGCTTGCCCGGCTTTACGACATGACGATCGTGCTGCAGCCGGAATCCTCGAAGGCCAGCTTCGACAACGAGATCCCGCAGCAGATCCTGTTCAATTCCGGCGGGCCGATGCTGATGGTTCCCTATATCCAGAAGGGACCGCTGGACGCCCAGCATGTCGGCATCGCCTGGGACGGCAGCCGCCTGGCAGCCCGCGCTTGGCGCGATGCGATGCCGTTTCTGATGGGCGCGAAGGCCGTCACCGTGATTGCGGCCAATGAGGAGGCGGGGGAAACTTCCTCGGACCAACTCGCCGCGCATCTGGGACGGCGCGGCATTGCGGCCGGGGTACAGCGGCTGACGGCGGATCGCGGTGACATTCAGGGCGCCATTCTCTCGGTTGCGGCCGAAAGCAATATGGGCCTCCTGGTGATGGGCGGATACGGCCATTCGCGATTGCAGGAGCGAATTCTGGGCGGTGTCACGCGCAGCATGTTCGCTTCCATGACCGTGCCGGTGCTGATGTCGCACTGACAGGTCCGGGCGGGCGGGGAATGCGACCTTCCGTCCCGGTCAGCTTCCAGGGGCTGACGGTCGCAATCCCGCCAGTTTGATGCGGCTCAATGTTGAGCCTGATGCCAACCGGTAGCGCCTCGGTAAACCCGCAAATCGGAGATTGTCATGGCACAACTGTCTGCGCGGGCCGATTCCGGCTCCTGCCAGCCGGTCGAAAATGCGGAGGCGGAGGCCGTCAAACTGAACCAGAGTGCGCTGGAGTTCATGCTTGGCGCGCAAACGATTGTCTTCGAGGAGCTGGTATTTTTCAGTGACGAAATGCTGGAGCGGGCGCGCACAGAAATGCACCTCTTCAACGAGTTCGTCACGAAAATGGCGGGTGCGCATTCGGTCAAGGACGTAAGGACGATGTGCCTGCAATGCGGCGAGCATCAACTCGACTTCTTCCGCCGCGACTCCGAGCGGCTGTTCAAGCATAGTGAGCGGATGATCGCGACCACGTCGAAACTGATCAATGGCCGTCCATTGAGCTGATTGGCCTCCTGTTCCGAACAAGGGGTTGTCATCGGACCAGGATCATGCCGGGATATCATGTCGCCAGGAACATGTTGCGTGGGATATCGGTTCACAGGTGTCGGCGACGTGCCGGATAGCAAGGCCTGATGTCCACCTATCGTCTGAAGAATTCTGCTTTCGCCGCATTCCGTCGCGCTGGTCGGGGGTAGCCCGCGCTCATGGCTCGGTCGGCCGCGCCATTCTCAACAACATCCGTAAAGCCCAATTCAAGGGCGAATTCGGTCTTGTTAACCCGCGTTATCACGAGATCGACGGTGTCGCGACCGCCGGCAGCATCGCAGAATTGGCTTTTACCCCGGAACTCGTTGTCCTCACCACGCCGGCCCGCACCATCGCAGGCCTGATCGATGAGGCTGGGCGCCGCGGTGCGGCGGGAGCGGTCATTGTCAGTGCCGGGCTCGGGCACGGTCCGGGTTCGCTGGCGGATGCAGCGGAGCGGGCCGCGCAAAAATACGGCATGCGGCTGATCGGCCCGAACTGCCTGGGCATCATGATGCCGGGCGTCAGTCTCAATGCGAGCTTCTCCGCGCACATGCCGGCTGCGGGAAATTTGGCGCTGATCTCGCAGTCCGGTGCGATTGCCGCGGGCATGGTGGATTGGGCGGCGCAGCGCGCCGTCGGCTTCTCCGGCATCGTTTCGATCGGCGACCAGCTCGACGTCGATATCGCCGATCTGCTCGACTACTTCGCGCTGGATGAAAAGACCCACGCCATCCTGCTCTACATCGAGGCGATCAAGGATGCCCGCAAGTTCATGTCGGCGGCGCGCGCCGCCGCCAGGGTCAAGCCGGTCGTGGTCGTCAAATCAGGCCGGATGGCGCAAGGCGCGCGGGCGGCCGCGACCCATACCGGCGCACTCGCCGGAGCCGATGCCGTCTATGACGCCGCGTTTCAGCGCGCCGGCCTCCTGCGCGTATCCGATCTCCGCGAGTTGTTCGACTGCGCCGAAACGCTCGGGCGGCTGAAATCGCCGCCGGGGAAACGGCTGGCTATTCTGACCAATGGAGGCGGCATCGGCGTGCTCGCGGTCGACCGACTGGCCGAGCTGGGCGGCATTCCCGCCGACATCTCGGCGGCGACCCGCGACAAGCTCGATGCGGTGTTGCCCCCGACGTGGTCGAAATCGAACCCGGTCGATATCGTTGGCGATTCCGATCCTGCGCGCTATGCGGCGGCGCTCGAAGTGTTACTGGCCGACGCGAGCAATGACGCCGTGCTGGTGATGAACGTTCAGACGGCGATCGCCCGTGCCGATGACATTGCAGCGGCCGTCATCGGCGTGGTCGGGAAATATCGCGCCGAACGCCGTATGTCGCGAAAGCCCGTGCTGGCGGTCTGGGTCGGGGCGGACCAGTCGATCAGCGACTTGCTCAGCGGCGCAGGAATTCCGAACTATCAGACCGGCGGCGACGCTGTCCTCGGCTTCATGCATCTGGTTCGCCATCGCGAGGCGGTGGAGGCGCTGGCGCAGGTTCCACCCGCGATGCCGAGCGAATTTGTTCCCGACACGGACGCCGCGCGGCAGATCGTTGCCGCGGCGCTCGCCGACGGCCGTTCCTGGCTCGATCCGATCGAGGTCAAGCGGCTGCTCGATGCCTACGACATTGCCGCCGTGCCGACATTAGCCGCCGCCGATGCCGAGGAGGCGGTCGCGCATGCGAACGCGCTGTTCGCACAGGGCTCGACCGTCGTGCTCAAGATCATGTCGCGCGATATCGTGCATAAATCCGACGTCGGCGGCGTCGTGCTCAACCTGACCAGCGCCGACGCGGTGCGCAAGGCAACCACCGAGATTCTCGCGCGCGCCAGATCGTTGCGGCCGGAGGCGCGGATTTCCGGCGTGATGGTGCAGGCGATGGTGGTGCGGGTGAAGGCGCGCGAGCTCATTCTCGGCCTCGCCGACGATCCGACCTTTGGCACCGTCGTCGTGTTCGGCCGCGGCGGCACGGCGGTCGAGATCATCAACGACAAGGCGCTGGCGCTGCCGCCGCTCGACCTGCAACTTGCGCGCAGCCTGATCGAGCGCACCCGCGTCTCGCGGCTGTTGCGCGGCTATCGCGACGTGCCGGCGGTGAAGCAGGACGCCGTCGCGATGGTTCTGGTCAAGCTGGCACAGATGGCAGCCGACATTCCCGAAATCCGCGGGCTCGACATCAACCCGTTGCTGGCCGATGAAGCAGGCGTGCTCGCCGTCGACGCACGCGTCGTGATCGGGCGCGTGGAACGGAAGTTTCGCGGTTCGGGCCCGGCGAATTTCGCCGTGCGGCCTTATCCCTCGCAATGGCAGCGTCACATCGAGGTCAAGGATGGCTGGCGCGTGTTCGTCCGTCCGCTCCGGCCCGAGGATGAGCCGCTGATCCACGCGATGCTGAAACACGTCACGATGCAGGACCTGCGGCTGCGGTTCTTCGCGCCGATGAAGGAGTTTTCCCATGAATTCATCGCCCGCCTGACCCAGCTCGATTATGCCCGTGCGATGGCCTTTGCCGCGTTCGACGAGGTGACCAACGAGCTGGTCGGTGTGGTCAGGATCCATTCGGACTCGATCTATGAGAGCGGCGAATATGCGATCCTGTTGCGGTCGGACCTCAAGGGCAGGGGGCTGGGCTGGACCCTGATGCAGATGATCATCGAATATGCGAAATCGGAAGGATTGAAAGCCATCTCCGGCGATGTCCTGACCGAGAACACCGTCATGCTCGCGATGTGCCGGAGCCTCGGCTTCGAAGTGAAGCTGGACCCGGTCGAGCACGACATCTGTAACGTCAGGCTGACGCTTTGAACCGGATCGCCGCGCACTTCTTGCGGTCTATCGGATCGGCTGCGTCACAATCCAGGCGGTGAAATAACACTGGCCGGCCATCGCAAGACGCCGGCCAGGAAGTCAGGAGAGTTGACGCTGCTGCCATTGGGAAGTTCGATCGGAATTTTCCAATTCGCGCTCGGTAAGCGCCTGTGCCGCAATGACAACCTCGAGCCGATTTCGAGCGTTCAGTTTCTGCATCAAAATTGTCATATAATTTTTTACGGTCTTCTCGCTGATCTTCAGCGCGATGGCGATTTCCTTGTTGGTCTTTCCGCGCAACAGCAGTCGAACGATCTGATCTTCGCGGATGCTGAATCTGACCGCTTCCGCTGCGACTCTTCGCACCGAGGCATTACGCAATGCTGCGATGACCTGGCTCGCAAAACTTTGCGTAATGTATGTCTCGCCGTGGCGGACCGCTTCCACGGCCTGGATCAGCTCTTGCGCGCTGCTGCCCTTCAGGACGTATCCGTTTGCGCCGGCATCGAGAGCACGGATTGCGGAGTCTACGCCGGTCGCGGCGGTGAACGCTACAATCTTCGTGTTCGGCGAGACCTTGATCGACGTTGCGATAGCTTCGTAGACATCGCCTGCCATGCTCAGATCAACGATGATGACGTCTGGGTGAAAGCGCGACGAAATATCGATGATGTCTCGTGCCGTCGAACCGGTCGATGATATTGCAAGACCTTGCGTGCGTGAAAACAGCGTGATGATGCCTTCAATCATCAATGGATGGTCGTCTACTAAACCAATGGAAACCACTATCGGCCTCCTACAAATGAAAAAAACGCTACAAAAATTTCCACCATTTATTCACCGGATGTTAAATATAGCTCGATCAAGCGATAAATGTAAACGTCGATATTTGTATACCATTAATATGTCGCGGGCAGCGGGTTCAGTTGCGACTTAAATGCTCACCGTAATCCTACGGGCGAATTGAAATTACGTCGCACGTGTGGGCACGCGGCACAGCGCTTGATGTGGCATCTGAAGATTGCGGCGCGAAAGAACTGCAAGTTCAGCTAGATGTGGAGGAGGCCGGAATCTTCGCGCGAATTTGAGTCCCAATGCCGTGCTGCGATATAAATTCAAAGGTGCCTTTGAGCGCTTCTACACGGTTACGTAAACCGGCGATGCCAAGGCCCGTTCTGCTGCGTGAGCTTGCACGATCGCTGTCGACAGTTCCCGGACCGCTATCGCTTACAACGATGACGATTGATTGTGCTTCGGCCCAAACCTCGACGCGTTGCCCGATCGCTTTTCCATGATGAAACGCGTTGTTCAGTCCTTCCTGCACGATCCGGTACAGGCAGATGGTGACTGGTCGCGCGAGGTCTGCGGGCAGATCTCCAATCTGGCGGGTGACCGTCGTCCCCGTCGCCTCCTCATGGTTTTGCACCGCAAGACGGATGATTTCATTTGGCGTCAATCCCTCCAGTTCGGGCAATACCAGTCCGGTCGAGATATTGCGGAGCTCGGTTAGTAGCCGTCTTGTCAGAGGTTCAATGGTTGGGTCAGGTGCGCTGACACTTCCGCTCTCAGGCTGCTTCGTGGCCGTGGGGTCGGTCACCTTGAGCATCAAGAGGCTGACCAGTTGGATCGGCCCGTCGTGCAGATCCTGTCCAATCCGGGCAAGGAGATTTTCGTTGGAGTCCGCGGCCTCCAGGCGGGCGTCATCCGCCAGGCGGCGCAACCTGTCATTCTGTGCGGCAAGGTCTTCTGCCTCGACCACATTTTGTATGAGGGTTGATTGGTATCTGTTGACCAGGTTCGACGCACCACGGACCATCAGGAACAGTATCAGCATCATGGGCGCGGTGACTGCACCAACGATTCCGGCGGACGTGAGCCTGATCGAAACGAGATCCGCCGCAAGCCCTCTGCCGTCAGTGTATACCTCCCCGACGGCGATGACCTCCTGGCTACCTGTACGGAACAGCGGCGCATAGATTTCGACGAGCGGCGTATGGAGGTGTTTCTCGGCAGCATTTTCGGGGTCTTGCAGATAGTCAAATTCGCCGGTCGCCTTGCCTTCCACGGCTGCGGTGATGTGATGCGAAGGGAACTGCCCGCCGATGGATCCCTTGTTGGTCGAGTACACCAGGGTGGCGTCCGGCAGCCAGATCTTGACCAGGATCATGCGTTCGCCGGACTTTCCCGCCAGCAGATCATCCAGCTTCTTCAGGCTCTCGGGGGACAGGCTGCGGGAGGTGGCGAGGTCTTGAGCCGCCGGCCCGAGAAAGACGTCGATGAAGCGAGCGCCTTCTTCGGCGGCCGCTTGCATCATGCTGGCCTCGATCCGCTGCGAGATTGCCAGCGCCAGCCATCCCATCGAGACAGCTATCGTTGCGGCCGCCGCCAGTACAAATTTGCGAGCAAGCGAGCCAGTCCCGGAGCCGATCTTGCCAGACCGCCAAATCATTGTTTTGTGTCTTTGCGCAAAGCGAGGAACAGCGTCTGACAATACGGTGCGGTTCAACAAGGGTTACTCGTTTCCGTCGCTCGTCAAATTAACACAAAGAACAGCCCATCCAGGGGCGACGAAATAACGCCCTGCCGGCCTGAAGCCCGTTAACGCTAACGGCGCCGGCACCATTCGGCCAACGGAACCACCTCAGCCGGACGATGTCTCGGGACCTTGGTCCCGATTTCTGTCGGGACCTTTCTCCCCGTTGCGCCCGGACCTTGAGCCTCGCGCTTCGCGGGACCTTGTCCCCTTAGCGGCGCCCTTCCGAAAAGTCTCAGATGGCATCCTAGAGCAGGTCTCGATGCAGCGTGAGCCACGGTGTCGGCATCACATAGAGACGAAGCGCGATTCAACGACCTGGCCGCCTTGCGGTCTTCAACAACGGGTGAGGGTGTCATGGTTGCCTATATCAGAAGCGATCTGGATTTCATTCTGGCGCAGATCAAGATTGCCGAGGCGCATGCGGCCGGTCAGCCGCTGTATGGGCCGGGCGGCCTGATCCCCACCTACAACCTCGCCTGGGGCCTGCGGACGGTCGACGGCAGCTACAACCATCTGCTTGCCCGGCCAGGAGCAGTGGGGCGCCGCCGACCAGGAGTTCCCTGAGCTGCTGGGCCCGCAATATCGGACCATCACGGTAGATCCTGACGGCCCGGGAGGATCCGCCGCCCATTCCGATTCCCTATACCCCCGGCAACGACGTGGATGGTCCCGGAACGTTTGCCGATCCGGGCGACGTCATCGATCCTGAAGTTCGGACGATCTCCAACCTGATCGTCGACCAGACGCTCGGCAATCCTGCGGCGATCCTGACGGCGTTGCAGCGCGCCGGGGTCGATGACCCGGGCATGCTCATCACCGCTTCAGATCTCGGCTGCCTATGCTCCGCCTCCAGGACGAATTCAGACGCCGTGGCCGATGCCCAGCGCGTTGAGGCAGCAGCAGCAGCAGCAGCAGCAGCCAGCCCGGACAATGCGGCACTGCAGACAGCGGCCGCCGACGCTGCAGCAGCCCTCACCGCCGCACAGGGCGCTCTCGATGCTGCGCCGGCGTCCCCGGCGGGCTTTACGCGTTGCTGGCCGCCAACGGCATCGAGTTGGATGGTGACAACGTCCACCTCCCCAACGTTGCGCCCGACGAAGGTCTGTCGGCTCCGTTCAACTCCTGGTTCACACTGTTCGGCCAGTTCTTCGATCACGGCCTCGATCTCGTCAACAAGGGCGGCAACGGCACGGTGTTGATCCCGCTGCAGCCGGATGATCCGCTCTACGTCCCGCGGCAGCCGCACCAACTTCATGGTCCTGACCCGCGCCACGACTTCACCCGGCGCCGACGGCGTCCTCGGGGACAATCCCCGACTGTCGGCGTGGACGAAGTCCGGACGACGGCCGGCCCGTCAATACCACGACCGCCTTCGTCGACCAGAACCAGACCTATACCTCGCATTCCTCGCACCAGGTGTTCCTGCGCCAGTACGAGCTCAACGCGCGGCGATCGGCCGGTCGCGACCGGCAAGCTGATCGAAGGCGGCAATGGCGGCATGGCCACTTGGGCCGAGATCAAGGCCCAGGCCCGGGATATGCTCGGCATCCAGCTGACCGACTACGACGTCGGCAATGTTCCGCTGCTGCGGACCGATCAATACGGCAACTTCATTCCGGATCCGCAACGGGCTTCGCCGCAAGTGATTACCGGCATCGGCGCCGACGGCATCCCGAACACCGCGGATGACGTTGTGGTCTCGGGCATCTCGCACGCCGGCCGCTCCGATCAGCCTGACGGCTGCGATCCGCACCGACCATGCCTTCCTCGCCGACATCGCCCACGACGCGGTGCCGATCGGCCTCGCCGATGGCGACATCACCATTGGCCTGGGCAATCCCGGCGAACGGCGAGGACGGCGAATACGACAACGAGCTGCTCGACGCGCACTTCATCGCCGGCGACGGCCGCGTCAACGAGAACATCGGCCTGACCGCCGTCCACCACGTGTTCCATGCCGAGCACAACCGGCTCGTCGAGCACACCAAGGACGTGGTGCTCGCCGATGCAGCGATGCTGGCGGCGGTTCGTCAAGCGAGGCTGTAGCATTCCTGAACGAATGGCTGGTCGTCGACGTCGGCGAGCGTTCCGGCAACTCGGCCGGCGCTCGTCAGTGGGATGGCGAGCGCCTGTTCCAGGCCGCCAAGTTCGGCACCGAGATGCAGTATCAGCACCTCGTGTTCGAAGAATTCGCCCGCAAGATCCAGCCCAATATCAACGTCTTCCTGGTTCCCGACGGCTTCGACACCACGCATCAATCCGTCGATCGTGGCCGAGTTCGCACATGTGGTCTATCGCTTCGGCCACTCGATGCTGACCGAGTCGATCGATCGCTTCGACCCGACCTTCACGCCCGATCACATCAGCCTGATCGAGGGCTTCCTCAATCCGACGGCGTTCGACGGTGTCAATCGGCGCGATCGACCGACGACATTGCCGCCGGCGCGATCATCCGCGGCATGACCCGCCAGGTCGGCAACCAGATCGACGAGTTCGTCACCAGCGCGCTGCGCAACAACCTGCTCGGCCTGCCGCTCGACCTCGCGACCATCAACCTCGCGCGCGGCCGTGACACCGGCGTTCCGTCGCTGAACGAGGCGCGAGCGCAATTCTACGAGGCGACCAACCAGAATTCGCTGCTCAAGCCCTATGAGAGCTGGGTAGATTTCGCCGGCCATCTGAAGAACGAAGCTTCGATCATCAACTTCATCGCCGCCTACGGCACGCATGCGACGCTCGTTACCGCCGACACGCTCGAGGAGAAGCGTGACGCGGCGTTGGCGCTGGTCGGGCTCACCGCTACGGGCAGTGAAGCCGTGGCGCTCTCGAACGCAAGCTTCGAGGCTAATTCGCTGGCCGGATGGCCAGCCTAACGTCATCATCGACGTGCTCGGCAACTACACGTTCACGGCCCCGACGGCTGGACGATGAGCGGCACCGGCGGGCTCTTCAACCCAGCTGACGGTGTCACGAACAACGCCTCGATCACCGGCACCAACGTCGTCTGGCTGGGCCAGGACGGCATGCTGTCCCGCGACACCGGCGTCGTTCTGGAAGAGGGCGCGACCTACAGCGTTAACTTCGATATCGGCGATCGCACCGACACCGTGTGGCCGGGCGGTGTCGCCCGTCTCGTCTCGAGCGACAACACGGTACTGCAGACACTTGTCCTTACCGAGCCTGCAGATGGCCAGTGGTCGAATGTGACCTTCAACACAGGGGCAATCGGCGCTGCTGTTGCCGGCCAGAGCCTCCGGATTGAAATCCAGCAGACCGGCGGCACTGGCAACCAGATCCTGGTTGACGACATCCAGCTCAACATCCTGCGGCCGCTGGCCGCTCTCGACGAAGAGGATCGCCAGGCCTTCCTCAACGGTACGGGACACTACGCCGGCGATCTCGGCGGCCTGAACAATGTCGATCTCTGGATCGGCGGCCTTGCCGAAGAGATCATGCCGTTCGGCGGCATGCTCGGCTCGACCTTCAACTTCGTCTTCGAAGTCCAGATGGAGAAGCCTGCAGAACGGCGACCGCTTCTACTATCTGCAGCGCCTCGACGGGCTGCATCTCTTCGGCGAGATGGAGAGGCAATTCCTTCGCCGCGATGATCATGCGCAACACCGACGCGACGCATCTGCCGTCGGACGTGTTCTCTACACCCGGTCTGATCCTCGAAGTCGACCGGACCAAGCAGTACAATGCGGGCCTCGGCGAGACCGCAGGTGCGGACGGCATCCTGCTCGACGATCCCGACACCGCGGTCAACGAAGCCGCCGACAATCTCGGCAATGACCCGATGGCGGCGGCATCCTTACGCCGCTTGTGATCCGCAATAACCCGGCGACGGCCGGTCCCGATACCAATTATCTGCGCTATCACCGGCGACGACCACGTGCTGCTCGGCGGCACGGACTCAGGCAACGACATCCTGATTGCCGGCATCGGCGACGATACGCTGTTCGGCGATGGCGGTAACGACCGGCTCGAGGGCGGTTTCGGCAACGACATCATCAACGGCGGCGACGGCGACGACATCATCAGCGACACCGGCGGCGACGACAATATCAAGGGCTGGCGCCGGCAACGACGCTGTCCACGCCGGACCGGGCCTCGACCTCGTGCTCGGCAACGACGGCCAGGACTTCGTGATCCTCGGTACCGACATGGGCTCGGAAGTCTTTGGCGGCGAAGGCAACGACTTCATCTTCGGCAACAAGAATGCCGAACGATCCTCGGCAACGAAGGCGACGACTGGATCGAAACCGGCACGTTCGACGGCGCACCCGGCGACAATTTCGACGAAATCTTCGCTCATGACGGCATCGAGGAAACGACGTGTTCCTCGGTGATGGCGGGTTCGACGAGTTCATCGGCGAAGGCGGCGACGACATCTTCGTCGGCAGCCCCGGCCGCGGCAAGATGGCGGGCATGTCCGGCTTCGACTGGGCGACCTACAAGGACAACACGCTCGGCGTGAACGCCGATCTGTCCATCCCCATCGTCTTCGACGAAGCTCCGACCTTGCCGGAGAACGCCGCGCTCGACGAATTCGAGTCGGTGGAGGGTCTCTCGGGCACCCGCTTCAACGACATCCTGAAGGGATCCGAGGAAGACGCAGCCGACGATGCTCCCGCTGGCTCAAGGCGGCACCACCGGCTATCTCGGCAGCGCGCTCGACGCAGCAGGGCATCGCTCTGATCGCCGGGCTCCAGGCTGTGGTCGGCGCCGGTGTCACCTCCTTTGCCGCGGCGACATCATCCTCGGCGGCGACGGCAGCGACCTGATCCAGGGCAATGCCGGCGACGACATCATCGACGGCGATAAGTGGCTCGACGTCCAGATCGGCGTTTTTGCGGCCGCAGATGTCAATCACACGGGGACCCCGATTTCCCTGCATAACAGCATGAACGAGCTGACCTCGGCCGTCTTTGCTGGCACTATCAATCCCGGTCAGCTTTCCATCGTCCGCACGATCAGGGCGGATACGACAGCCGGCGACATCGACACCGCTGCCTATCGCGGGCCGCTGTCGAACTATGCCTTCGGCACCACCGCCGACGGGCGGCTGACCGTCACAGACGTCTCGGCCGATCCGATCGACGGTTCGGACATTCTGACCAACATCGAACGCGTCCGGTTTGGGGACGGAGTGGTCACTCCGTTCCAGGTGCTGAACGTCGTCGTCGGCACGCCCGGCAACGATCCGGCTCTGAACGGAACGGCGGGGGACGACCTCATCATCGGTCTTGCCGGCAACGACACGCTCAATGGTTTCGCAGGCAACGACATCCTGGTCGGTGGGCCGAGCACGGCTGCAGTCTCGGGCACCTTTGCCGACAACTTTAACAATACCGGGCTAAACGGCTCCACTGGCGCCAATGCATGGACGTCGTCCTGGGTCGAGACGGGGGACAACGGCGGCACCAATAGCGCTTCCGCGGGCCAGATCCGGATCGACGACGGCACCAACGAGCTACGGTTGCGCGATGACGACAACGATGCCGGCAACGGCACGGCGACGATCACCCGTACCGTGAACCTTGTTGGCCGGTCGACCGCCACACTAAGCTACGACTTCAACGAGAACGGCTTCGACGCCGGCGAGACTGTCACGGTGACGTTTGCTGCCGACGGCGTCAACTTCAACCAGACGATTCAGGTCATAACCGGTACTTCCCAAAGCGGCACGACCAGCGTCGCACTGACCGGACCATTTACCACTACGTCGGCCATCCGTTTCGTCGTCGCCGGGACCAACAACAACGGCGACTTCGTCGGGATCGACAACCTGGCGATCTCGTTCTCGGACGCCGCTGAAACCCTCAACGGCGGCCTTGGCGATGACACCTACGTCTTCAATCCAGGCGACGGTGTAGACGTCATCAACGAAGGCGTCAGCGCGACCAGCGGTGGCTCGGCCGATCGGATATCGATCGTTTCGACGACCATCGATCCGCTCACCCTGTTGCCGGTGCTGACCGGGCTCAATGCCCAGGACGACAACGGCGGCACCGCCAACGGCAATCTGGTCATCAATGCCAACGGCGGCACCATCACCGTCGCCGGCCATTTTACGGGTGGCACTGCCGGGACTGGCATCGAACGCATCAACTTCAACAATGCGACCTATGAAGGGTACTTGCTCGGCCCTGATGACTACATCGTCAGCCGTGCCGATCCGGCCAATCGCGACGCCGGCGGCGTCAATCTGTCTGCTTCGATCGTCAATAACTTCATTGTCGGCGAACAGGGAACCAATGACGAGATCATCGGCGGCAGCGGCAACGACATCATCATCGGTGCCACCGGCGACAACGAACTCACTGGCGGTCTGGGTGACGATCTGCTGATCGGCGGCTCGGGCGCCGGCGATAACGACATTCTCGACGGCGGCGCCGATCTCGATACCATGATCGGCCTCGGTGGCAACGACACCTATATCGTCGACGATCTCGGCGACGTGGTGATCGAGGCGGCCGGCGCCGGTACCGACGAAGTGCAAACCCTGATGGCTGCGCTCTCGATCGAAGCCATGGCCAACATCGAGAACCTCACCTACACCGGTGCCGACGCCGATCCGTTCGTCGGTACGGGCAACGGACTCAACAACATCATCAGCGGCGGCGACCTCGCTGACACGCTGAGCGGTCTCGCGGGCGACGACCGCCTCGAAGGCGGCCTCGGTGCGGACCTCATGACCGGTGGTGCCGACAACGACACCTATGTCGTCGATGACGCCGGGGATCAGGTGGTCGAAGTCGCTGGCGGGGGCACCGATACGATCGAGAGCTCGATCGACTACACCCTGGCGGCGGAAGTCGAGAACCTCACTTTGACCGGAAACGCGGTGATCGGCCGCGGCAACAGCGTCGCCAACACGATCGTCGGCAGCGGCGCTGCCAACGAGCTCTACGGTGGCGGCGGGGCCGACAACATCAATGGCGGCGACGGTGCCGACTTGATAGACGGCGGCGAAGGCGATGACGCCTTGAGTGGCGGAACCGGCGGCGATACCGATACGATCATCGGCGGTGCCGGCAACGACATCATCGACGTCGGCAACGGCAACGACATCATCCGGTACGCCGCGAGCGGCTTCGGCAACGACGTCGTCAACAACTTCGACGCCGCGGCTGGTGGTGGTCAGGATCAGATCGACCTCCGCGCGCTGGGCGTCACCGCGGCCAATTTCGGCACACGGGTGTTGATCGAAGATGTTATCGATGCCGGCACCGACGACACGCGGGTCACCGTTCGCGATGCGGGTGGCGCCACGATCGGCACAATCTTCATCGAGGAAGTAGACGGCCTCGACATCACGGCGGCAGATTTCCTGCTGGCGCCGGCAACGCTGAACACGATCACCGGCAACGCCACGGGTCAAACCCACAACGGCACTGGGGCTGCCGACGCCATCAACGGCTTGGGGGGCAACGACACGCTCAATGGCAACGGTGGCGACGATCAGCTCACCGGCGGCACGGGCAACGACAACGTAAACGGCGATGACGGCGACGACACCATCATATGGAACGCCAATACTGCACCGGCCGCTTCCAACGCTCTGGGCGACGGCCGCGATATCGTCAACGGCGGCGCGGAAGGTGCAGCTGGCGACACCTTCACCATCATCGGCAACGCCAATGCCGAGCAGTACCGCATCTATACCCGAGCCGCTTGGGATGCATTGGCTGGCAACAATGGCAACAACCTGAACGCTGCAACGGAGATAGTCATCACTCGCGGGGTCAACACCGATTTCGCCAACTCGGTCATCGCCGAGCTGCGTGACATCGAAGAAATCCGCATCAACAGCGTGGATCCTTCGGTCTCTGGCACTATCGGCGGCGACACTTTCCAGGTGATTGGCGACTTCTCTGCGACCAGCCTGCGTCTCAACACCATCACGATCGATGGCGAAGCGGGTGACGACACGATCGATATCTCGGCCCTGACTTCGGCCCATCGCATCGTGTTCAAGTCCAACGGCGGCAACGACACCATCATCGGCGCCTTGCAGGCCGAGGATGTGATCGAGCTTCCGGAAGGAGCGGATCTCTCGACGTACGAACTGGTCGAGAACCAGGATGGCACCAAGACTATCTCGAACGGGACCCATTCGGTCACCTTCACGGGCGTCGTGCCACCCCAGTTCCAGACGGATGCGCCTGGCGACGGCGAAGAAGATGATAACGAAGCGCCGCCTGATGATGGCGAAACGACGCCGACGGCGGGCACGGCGAAAACCGGCGCGGTCCGACCGGAACGCCTCAGGCGGATGTGCTGATGGGAACGGAAGGCGACGACAACATCATCGCCTTTGCGGGAGAAGACGTTGCCATGGGCAATGGCGGCGCCGATGCGATCTCGGCCGGAGAGGGCGGAGATTTCGTCAGTGGCGGAGCCGGCCGGGACGTGATCTTCGCCGGAGCGGGCGACGACCAGGTGCTTGCCGGTGCGGACAACGACATCGTTTATGGCGATGCCGGCGCGGATCGTATCTTCGGCGATCAGGGCAACGATATGATCACGGCCGGAGCGGGTGACGATGCGGTCTTCGGCGGTGCCGGAAACGATCTGATCGCGGCGGAAGTTGGCGACGGAAACGACGTCTACTTTGGCGACGAAGGGCGTCGACACGCTCGACATGTCGGCGGCGACTGCGAATGTCACCGTCAACCTGGGATCGGGTGCGTTGTCCAACGGCACCGCGTCGAGCTCGCAGACGGGCAATGACACGATCTGGGGCATCGAGAACGTCAATACCGGCTCCGGCAACGACACCATCACCGCGAGCAACGCGGTCAACGTGATCAACGGCGGTGCCGGTAACGACACCTTCAAGTTCACGTCGACCACGGCCGCCAACGGCGACACCATTCGTCACCTTCGAACCCGGCGATCGGATCGATCTGACTGCTATCGACGCCAATACCGGCGCGGCGGGCGACCAGAGCTTCACGCTGGTCAACGGTGCGCCAACCGCGGCGGGGCAACTCGGAGTGACGTTTGAGACCCGCGCGGATGGTGATTTCACCGTTGTCCAGGGCAACATCGACGGCAACGCCGATGCCGAGTTCACGATCGAGATCGCAGGTCATCAGAACCTGACCAACACGAACGTCGGTCTCTGAGACACACGCTACGCGACGGGAGGCAGATGATTAATCTGCCTCCCGTCCAACTTCGTTTCTACCACGTCATCGTTTCCAACCCGGGCGCGTCACATGGCCAATTCCAAAGAGCTAACTCCGGCGAAGCGCCGCAACCTGGCGGAGCTGACGCGCGGATTCCGCGGCATTGTGCTCTTCCTGTTCCTGATTTCAGGAGTGATCAACGTACTGGCGCTGTCCGGCTCTCTGTACATGATGCAGATTTACGACCGGGCGCTGACCAGCGGCAGCATTCCGACGCTTCTCGTCCTTTCGAGCCTGGTCATCGGCCTGTATCTCTTCCAGGGTTGCTTCGACGTCATTCGCTCCCAGGTGCTGGTGCGTGTCGGCGCCCGGCTGGATCAAAAGGTGGCGCCGCTGGCGCATCGCGTGGCAATCGACATGCCGCGTTTCGGTTTCTCGACGTCCGAAGCTCTCGAACGCGGGCGAGACGTCGATACGGTTCGCGGCTTCCTCGGTAGCCAGGGGCCGGCAGCCCTGTTCGACCTGCCATGGATGCCAATCTATCTTGCGTTCATCTATTTTCTGCATCCGGCTCTGGGTGCGTTGACGTTCGCCGGTGCGTTCGTGCTTACGGTTCTGACCGTCGTTAGCGAAATCATGACGAAGCGTCTCAGCGTTTCCACCCGGAAGGCGGCAATGGCGCGCAACACCATTGCCGACAGCAACGCGCGCAGTGCTGACGTCCTCAAGGCCATGGGCTTTGCAGGCCGTGCCGTGGGGCGCTTCAACGACGCCAACAGCGAACATCTGAAGCTTCAGACCAAGGCGAACGACATCACAGGTACATTTGCCGCGGTGTCGCGCGTACTGCGGATGCTGCTTCAGTCGGCGGTGCTTGGCCTCGGCGCCTATCTTACGATCAAGGGCGAGCTCACCGCAGGGGCCATCATCGCATGCTCGGTGGCATCCGCGCGAGCCCTGGCGCCGGTGGACCTCGCAATCGGAAACTGGAAGCCCTTCGTCGCGGCGCGGATGGCCTACCAGCGGCTTCGCGACACGGTCGTGGCACTTGCCGCTGCTGACGAGCCGATGAAGCTGCCGGTGCCGCGCCAGCGTCTCAGCGTGGAGAAGATCACGGTCGCGGTGCCTGGCTCCGGACAGATCATCCTGAGCGATGTCGCCTTCGAGCTCGAACCTGGCCAGGCGCTCGGCATCATCGGACCCAGCGCCGGCGGAAAGACCACGATGGTGCGCGCGCTGACTGGCATCTGGCCGGTGCTGCGCGGCAGCGTCCGGCTGGACGGTGCTGACCTGACACAATGGCGCGAGGAGGAGATCGGACAGCATATCGGCTATCTTCCGCAGGAAGTCAGCCTGATGGATGCGACGATCGAAGACAACATCTGCCGGTTCGAGCCTCAGCCGGATTCCCTGAAGGTCATCGAAGCGGCCAAGGCGGCTGGCGTGCACGACATGATCCTGAGAATGCCGGAAGGCTACCGAACTCAGCTCGGCCCGCACGGTACAGCCTTGTCGGCAGGTCAGCGGCAGCGCGTGGCGTTGGCGCGTGCGCTTTACGGCAACCCGTTCGTCGTCGTCATGGACGAACCGAATTCGAACCTTGATGGCGAGGGTGAGGAGGCTCTCACCCGAGCCATCGAGGGCATCACCGCGCGGGGCGGCATCGCGATTGTTATCGCGCACCGTCCCAGCGCGCTCGTCGCTGTCGATCTCGTGGCTATCGTACAGAATGGACGCATGGTCTCATTCGGCAAGAAGCACGACATCATGACGCCGGGACTCCAGCCTGCAGCGCGAAGCGCGTCGCCCGCCGAACTCCAAACGCAAGTAAGGAGGCCAGCATGATCACAGCCAAGGGACTGAAGCCCACATCGCAGTCACAGCAATCGCAACCGACGCGTGAGGATTATGCCGAGCCCGAGCAGCAGAAGAGGAGAATCGTGCCTCTCGCCTTCCTGCTGCTTCTGACTGGCGTTGCCGCTTATCTGAAGAGCTTTCTGCCTACCAAGATAGAAGCCCGTGAAGCGCAACAGGCCAGCAAGCATGACGATGCAGATCAAAGCGATCCACCATCGGACGACGTAGTCGCCGCTGCGGCTGAAGAAGTTCAAGAAGATCCGAAGTCAGCAGAACGTAGTACCGGGTCGTCCGACAAAGTGGTCCCGATCCGGATCGCATACGACAATCCCGACGATCCAACATACGGTTCTTCCGCCGATTGAACCGGCGCCGGCGTTCTCGCTTCGTGCCGCGACCGGCCCGATCGGCGATCCGATCCGGACCAGCAACGATAATCGTCCACCCGCCCCATCGGGTTCGCCCGCAAGTGGGAGCGGTGGCGGAGGAGGGGGAGGCGGGCGGCGGTGGCGGTGGTGGCGGCCACGACAGGCCGCCACCTTTCCGCATCCCGGATCCACCCATTGTCGCGTCGCCGGATCCCATTCGTAACCGGGCGCCGCGGACCAATGGGCCGGTGTACTTGCAGGACCTGGTCGGTTGCCAGGTATTTATGATTTCCATGGCGGCTTTGTTGGCCGGCGCCACCGATGCGGATGGCGACCGGCTGACGCATATCGAACCTCTCGTCGACTTCAGGGACACTCACACCGACCGAAGACGGTGGCTGGATGTTCGTTCGCGACAACGGGCATGCTCGGCGAGGTGAACCTGACCTATACGATCAGCGACGGCTCGGCATCCGTTGTGCAGACGGCCTACTTCAGTGTTGTCGAACCGCCGCCGATCATTGGGACCGTTGAGGACGACAACCTTCTCGGCACGAATTGCGGCGAGACCATCGACGGTCGCGCCGGCGACGACAACATCGACGCCCGCGGAGGCAATGATGTCATCATTGGCGGAGCGGGCGATGACCACATCATCGCGGGATCCGGCAACGACATCGTCTACGCAGGATCGGGTAACGACATCGTTTTCGGCGGATCGGGCAACGACATCGTTTTCGGCGGAGCCGGCAATGACCATCTGTATGGCGAGTCCGGCAACGACACGATTATGGGCGAGGATGGTGATGATTTCATCTCCGGCGGCCCAGGCGCGGATATTCTGCTGGGCGGCGCCAATAACGATACGCTCAAGGGCGACGCCGACGCCGACATGCTGGATGGCGACGACGGCGACGACAATCTTGACGGAGGTGCGGACGACGACGTGATCATGGGAGGCCCTGACAACGACTTCCTGTCAGGAGGCGACGACAACGACTTACTGTCAGACGGACCGGACCAGGACACGGTCCACGGCGACGATGGCGACGACCATGTCGTGGCCGCAGCCGACGCAGCCAACGATGTCTACGATGGCGGCGACGACCATGACACTCTGGATTATTCGACCGCAACATTGAGCGTAACGATCGATCTCGGACGGGGCACGGCCGACGGCGCCGATATCGGCCACGATCTGATTGCTGCCTTTGAGGAAGTCATTGCCGGATCCGGAGATGACCATATCGTGGCTGGATCTACCTCGCTTTCGATGACGGGAGGTGGTGGCAATGATACGTTCGAGTTTCACAGGCCTGAGGATCAGCCGGCGATGACGGTTCGCAAGATCACCGACTTCACGGTGGGCGACCGGATCGTGGCTGCGACCTACGAAATCAGCTACCTCAAGGAAGATGGCCTCGAAGACACGGTCTCCGACATGTTCGACGACATCTACCTGTCGACGAATGGCGACCATCGGCCGGTGCGTTTCCAATTCGAGGAAGTCGACAGCAACCAGCGGACGTTGGTGGATGTGCACGATCGGCCTGACACCGATGAGTTCTTCACCATCGAACTTTCCGGGCATCATCACCTTCAGTTCACCGTTGCCGTCGGCTAAGGCAATCGAGGAATCAGGCCATGAAACATTACGATCCCAAAAAATTCGTCCCGGAAGCATCGCGAGCTGCCGTCGCTGACGCATCCAACCGGACCTTCCGGTTGTGGCCGAGGGTGCTCGGTGGTCTGGCGCTCGTGGCCCTGCTGGTCATCGGTTGCGGCGGATGGGCGGCAATCGCGAGGCTGGAAGGTGCTGTCGTCGCCGCCGGTACCGTGAAGGTCGATCAGAACCTGAAGGAGGTCCAGCATCGGGACGGTGGCATCGTGAAGACGCTTGCGATCAGGCAGGGCGATCTCGTCAGGGAAGGCCAGGTTCTGGCGACGCTGGACGACGTCCAGGTCAAGGCGGAGCTGCTTATCGTCCGGTCGCAGCTGGGTGAGGCCATGGGCCGCCAGGCCCGACTGATCGCAGAACGGGACAATCTTCGCGCCATCGAATTCCCGACCGACCTCGGACGGATCTCAAGCGCCGCTGACGTCGTGATCCACGGAGAGAGCCGCCTGTTTGCGGGCAACAAGCTGGGCAGGGACAGCCAGAAGGAGCAACTCGAGCTCAGCATCAGCCAGACCCTGGAGGAGATCAAGGGAATGGAAGCGCGGTTCGCTGCCAAAGAGCAGGAGATAAAACTGGTTGGCGCCGAGCGTGACAAGCTGGACGCTCTCTTCGAGAAGAGGGTCGTCGAATACACCCGGGTCTATTCGGCGCATCGCGATTGGGCGCGGATACTGGGAGAACGCGGCGAAATCTCGGCCGGCATTGCCCGCGCCAAGGTCCGAGCCAGTGAAATCAGGGTGCAGATCATTGCCGTAGATCAGAATGCCAGCACTGAGGCGCAGCGCGACCTCCGGACTGTGGACGCCCGCATTTCCGAATTGAGCGAACGCAAGCTAGCCATCGAGGACCGGCTGTCACGCACCGAAATTCGGTCTCCCGTTTCGGGCTATGTCAACGAACTGTTCGTCCATACGGTGGGCGGCGTCATTACGCCTGCAGCGAAGATTGCCACGGTCGTTCCCCAAAACGCAGAACTCAAGTTCGAGATCAGGGTCTCGCCTGCCGACATCGACCAGATAAGGGAGGGGCAGCCCGCGCGGGTTCGTCTCACGGCATTTAACCGCACCACGACCCCAGAGATGAAGGGCCGCGTCACCATGGTTTCGCCTGCCTCGGCGCGTGATCCTACGAATGGCCAGGAGCACTACATTGCATATGTCAATCTGCTTCCGACCGAGGAAACCATCGTTCAACTGCATGGAATGAAACTGGTACCGGGAATGCCGGCAGAGGTGTTTGTTTCGACCCAGGAAAGAACGGTCGCCTCCTATCTGTCAAAGCCTTTCACCGATCAGATGAACCGCGCCTTCCGCGAGCGCTGAGCGCATGGACCAGCGGCGAGAGGGGGCCAGCTATGCCAAGCCTAAACGGAGAAACCTCCTCGGCGATCATAGCCAACCCGCATTTCGTCCAGCTGAATGTGCCCGAACGAGGCTTTGGTAGCGAACTGGATGCGATGGTCCAGTTCTGTCTCGAGCACGGCGAAGAGTTTCGCATTGGGTGTTTCCGAGAAAGCGAAGGACGAGACTGCATTCTTTTCTGCTTCCGAGATCCGAAGAATGCAGCCAAGTTCGCCAAGCGCTTTAGCGGGGAGATGTTTGCAGTACCGTCGGATGATGATCTTTTCTTTCCATGATAGACGTACTGGCGGAAGGGGTGGCTGATTTTATATCTTCGCTACCGATCGCCACCTATTGCTAGACCCTATGAAACAAGGGGTCTGGCGATTTTAAGTCATCGCCATCGATCGTCGTTTATCGTCAAAACCCGCGTGGCTTGTATGGGTACGAGTATGGGGATACGATTTGCGTTTTCCGCGAGTTAGGCGGAAGCATGGGACGATTCGAACCCACGATGCCGATCACCAAGGAGAGGGCGCTTTCGCCCTTGTTCGTCAAGAATGCACCAGTCGGCTTCCACTGTGATGGTGGCGGCCTTTACCTGTCGGTTCGACCTTTGAAGGCCGGCGACGGCGTCGCGCGTTCCTGGATATTCAGATATCGCCGGCAGGGCCGCCTGCGCGATCTGGGGATCGGGCCGCTATCGACGGTCACGCTGGCGGCGGCGCGCGAGCGCGCCCGCCAAGCCCGCCAGAAGCTGTTCGACGGCATTGAGCCGATCGAGGAGCGCAAGGCCGCCAAGGTCGCCGCCGCTGTCAGCGCTGCGCGCAAGATGACCTTTGAGCAATGCGCGGAAGGCTACATTGAGGCCAATCGATCCGGGTGGAAGAACGCCAAACACGCGGACCAGTGGCGGTCCACTCTGCTCACGTACGCCTATCCCATAATCGGCGCGCTTCCGGTCGACGCCATCGAGACCGTGCATGTCATGCAGATCCTGCAGCCGATCTGGAACTCGAAAACTGAGACCGCATCGCGGGTGAGGGGTGTGTATCGAAAAGTTTAGATCGCGCCAAGGTGTTGAAGCTCCGTACCGGAGAAAACCCAGCGCGCTGGACCGGCCACCTCGACCAGCTGCTGCCGCCGAAGTCTCAGGTCGCGCCGGTGCGAAACCACCCGGCATTGCCCTACGAGCAACTGGCGGCGTTCATGATTGATTTGCGCGCTCTCAATGGCCAGGGCGCCCGCGCGCTCGAGTTCGCCATCCTCACTGCGGCGCGGACAGCCGACATAACCGGCGCAACGCGGTCCGAAATCGACCGGGACGCTGAGTTGTGGACCGTCCCGGAGCCAGGATGAAAGGCCGCAAGGGCATGGGCAAGCGGGATCACGTCGTGCCGCTTTGCAAACGAGCTCTAGAAATTATCGACGCGCTGCCGGTGGACGACGGCGCGTACCTATTCCCCGGCGACTCGCCCGGCGAGCCGCTCAGCAACGCCACGATGGCGGCCGTGATCGACCGGATGAACGAGGATCGCAGAAAGCTGGCTTGCCGAGGTGGATTGACCCGCAGCAGAACCGGGAGATTGTGCCTCACGGATTCCGATCGACATTCAAGGATTGGGCGACGGAGTCGACCTCATATCCGAACGAGATGAGTGAGCTGGCATTGGCGCACAAAGTCAGCGACAAAGTCGAAGCCGCCTATCGGCGCGGTGACATGCGCGACAAGCGCAAGCGCCTCATGAACGATTGGGCCACGTTCGCGAATCACCCCGCTTCACCAGCACCCCGAGTCGTGGGAATTCGGGTCCAAACGCAGGTCAGATTTTGCGTGTAATAAATTGTGATTGCAGCAATATCGAAATCTCCCGTCGGGGATGGGGAGAATTTCGATTCATGCCATCCCCGACGGGTGAATTGAAAAGCCCACATTGATTGTATTGAGATTTTCAAAAACGACAGCAACGTCGCGCGATTAACGTCTCGTAAACGTCTCCAACCAATCGCTTGCGATCGCTCTCGCAATTGCGCGATCTTGAGTGTGGACCCGTTACACCAAGATCGAAGGCGATCACGATGACTACAGAAGTTGACTTTGAGATAGAGGCAGTGCGGCTCGGCCTGCCGCTCTATCTCAAGTCGAAAGCCGCGGCGCGCATGATGAGCTGCGGAGCGACGAAGCTGCGCGAGCTGATCCAGGACAATCACATTGAGGCGGTGAAGAGGGGCAAGGATCTGCTGGTGCGCACATCCAGCGTGCTACGGTTCAATGCAAGCCTGCCGCCGGCGAAGTTCTCGCTGCAGAAATCGAAACACGCCGCCTAGGCGGCGCGTCGAGCGCCACCATCGTCGTCATAGCAAAACCACATCAGCCAGCGCGCCTGCCAGCGCGATGGCGCGCCTAGAGGCGCGCGCTCGCGGCGCCGCTCATCAGCGAGATCACCCGAGAAAAGAAAACCCGGCCGCGCCGCCACACGCGAACCGGGTCTGAGCCAAGGCCGTTGGAGGGCCTCGATGAACCACATATTTACGCGCTCGCAGCCGCGCGCGCAACCGCGCTGTGCACTTCGATCATGGAGGTGCACTGATGACTCTCAAACGCCCCCATGAGCGTCTGGTCAAAGTCGACGGCGCCGATCCGGAACAGGTCACGCAGGCGCGTGCGATCATTCGGTTGCTTTACAAGGTGAACAGCCGAACCTACGTCCGCAAGAATGTGCGTTTCCGTGAACTGGAAACCGTCTTCGCCTACTGCTGGCGCGGCACCGAGCTTCCCGACGACGACGCCGGGCGAGACTGCCTCTACATCGCGGCCTGCCACATCTGGCACATGGCTAGAAAGTGCGGCGCCGATACAGCCATCAAGGAGTGGGCCAAGCTCTGGACGCCTTGGCGGGGAGCAGGGAGCTCACCGCCCTGATCGAGCGCGTTGCGGCCAATCCGACGACGTGGAAGGCCGACGAGCTCGCCGATGAACTTGGCTACATCTTGCCGTTCTCGGTCCGTCAGGCGCTCGGCCTGACGACGATCGGATCCTTCGACGTCGACAAGCGAGGGCGCGAACAGCGCCGTGCAGCGAACAACAAAAACAACAGCACCGAGTGGCGGCGTCGGAACGGCGCAGTTCCGCGAGCGGAGTGGCTCGCGGCGAACAGCGCAAGCCGGGACCAGCCTTGGTTGGAACTTGGGATAAGCAAGAGCACCTACTATCGCCGAAAGGCGAAGGAGCCCGCCGGTGAGACAGGTCCGAATACACCAAATAAGGGGATAGCACTGCTGTATTCGGACCAGTGTCACAGCGCCGGGCGTCCCAAGCGCAACGGCGCAGATCACCGGCCGATCGTGCTCGAAGGCGAGGTGTTGCCGCCGGAGACTGGCGGCTTCGCTACAGCTACGCCGCCGCCCGTCGACCATTTCGCTCGCGCGATCACCCGGGCTCGCGTTCTGCTCAAGCAAGGAGGCGCGCCGTGACCATCATCCCGTTGCAGAGCACCGGCCCCATCACTCTCGCTGGTGCCGTCGACCCGTTCGAAGTCACTTTCAAGCCGGCGCAGCCGGTACTGGATGCGCTCATCGAGATGCGCAAGCCACTGGCGTGGCTCTATCGTCAGCGGCGGCCCGGCTGTCCTCTGTTCGAACCCGCCCGAGCGGCCGAGTTGATTGAACTTATCCCCGATGGAGAGCAACTCGCGAGAGCTGGTGCCCTCATCCTTGAGGCTGTAGAGCAGCCAGCGCCGGAGGCGTGGGTTCATGTCGCGGTTGGGCTGATGCTGCAGGCCGACCGCGCGAGCGTAGACGTAGACGCCTACCGCTGCGCCGTCGTCGACAGCTTGTATCGCGATCCCGATATCTGGGAGCATTGCGAGCCGGGCGTGTCAGCTCCAGTAGTTGTTAAAGCCATCAGGGAGGCGCGCCTGCAGGGCGCGCCTACCCCGGGTGCTTTCGTGCTGATTTGTCTGAAGCACAGGCACCTGCTTAAGGCCATGCACAACCAGATCAGCGACCTGATGGAACTGCGCTACCAGGCCGAGGATTCGCTCGAAGCAAAAGGCCTGTTGCGACTGACCTACGACGATGACAATGAGGACACACGCTAGGACCATGAGCCGGTATCGCCACGGCTGCCCGGTTGGCGGCCGCCGGAAGCGGCCGCTGCAGCGTCTCGAACCTCGTCCCAGGGAGGCGCGCAGCCACCAGCGCGCACTGGTCGCTCGGATCAGGATGTACCGATCGGCAATGCGCTGCGTTGGGCCGGTATCGACATGTCGACCGCGGTGATGATCATCGTCGTCGGCAGCACCAGCATCAGCACCACGATCGAGATGATCATGATCGGCATGCCGATCATGATCATCTCACCGACGCTGAAACCGCTGCTGCTGGCCGTGGCCGCCCCGGACGGGACGTTGTCGCGCCTTCGCCGCGGCCGATCGCGGAGCCGGTACCGATCGAAAGATTGTCGATGGCGTCGATAGGGAGGGTGCGGAAGGCCAATATGCGGTTCTTGAGGTACCGGAAGGCTGTCAGGAAGGCCCTGTATTTCTGGTCTTTACCCGACGTCGAGGAATCCTCGATGTCCGGTGCGCAGTTACCAGCGGCCCGGCCAAATGGGGCAGCCGAAGTATTAACCATGGCCAAGCTGCGATCTCGTGGAACCCTCATATGCCTCCAAAACGGGGCTGTGTTATGGCTTTATTCAATAAGCCTAATTATAAATAGCAGAACTGGCACCAAATTAGGCTTTGTCATGAAGCGCAGCGATCTCAGTCACGCGATCCGGGAGACCCTGAAACGGCTTCCTGCGCCCTATGCCTCCCACTATGGGATCATTCCGCCGCCCCCTCCGGAGGAAGGCGTCCCGATTGCCCAGGCGGCAAAGGCACTCGACTATGCCCGGGGCGCGCTGGGGAAAATAGACGCCATCGCCGCGCAGATGAAGGACCCCTACATCGTCAGCCGGATCTTGACCCGCCGCGAGGCGGTCAGTTCGTCGTCGATCGAGGGCACCCAAAGCACGCTCGACGAAATCCTTTCGGTCGAGGAGACGGGCGGCGACGATGCCGAGGACGCCGCGCGGCAGGTGCGCAATTACGCCGTCGCGCTCGACGATTTCATCCCGAGGGCGGCGAAAGACGGACACGGCATCTTCACGGTCGAGCTGGTGAAGGATCTGCATCGCGCGGTCATGAAGGACGATCCCGACTACCAGGACGTTCCGGGCGAACTCCGCACGCGCGTCGTGTGGATCGGTGGAGGCGGCAACATCGCATATTCGAGCATAAATCCGCCGCCGCCCGACGACGTGCCGGGTTGCCTCGCCCAGACAGTCGACTACCTCCGCAACGAGGGAATGCAGCAGATGACCCAGGGCGTCATCACCCGGATGGCCATCGCCCATACTCATTTCGAGGCGGTCCACCCGTTTCGCGACGGCAACGGCCGCGTCGGTCGCCTTCTTCTTCCGCTGATGATGGCGGCCGAGAAGCACGTGCCCCTCTACCTGTCGCCGTACATTGAGGCGAAGAAGGGTGCATACTACGCATCGTTGAAGGACGCGCAGCAGCGGCTCGACTGGCAGCCGATCATTGCCTTCATGGCGAATGCCGTGACCGGAACTGTCGATGAGCTCATGAAGACGCGCACGGCACTGACCGAGCTTTCCGACTGGTGGAGCGACCGTCGCAAGTTCCGGAAGGGGTCGGCGGCCGCGCGCGCGCTCGAGGAACTGCCCCATTATCCGGTCGTTACCGCCAAACGGCTCGGCGAACTCCTCGGCATTAGTCCTCCACAGGCGCACCAGGCCATCGCGCAGTTGGAGGAGGCGGGTATTCTCGCGGAGCGCACGGGCTACTCGCGCAACCGCATCTACGCTGCGAGCGAGGCGCTGAACATCATCAACCGCCCGTTCGGTGAAGAGCCGATCCTGCCCGCCGAAGCGGCGCTGGACGCGACCGGGGAATGAGCACCCTGCGGCCATGATCCGCGGCACACGGCATCGCGGCCTTGTTAGCCCTGCATCTGGTGTCACGCCCCGGTCGCAACGCCGCCCAAGCGGCATTGACGCGACCTATCCGACCCGTAAGGCATCGGAAACGTCATTCAAAATCATGTCGGCGAGATCGTCGTATTGCGAAATCAGTGCCACTGGTCTGACTGGGACCTGCGGATATCGCGCGTGCCAGCGCCCGGTCGCAAAAGTCACCGCCTCCATGGCATCGCGCAGCTCTAGCGCGGCGTAACGCAGTCGGTGGCTTGGGCTGCAAGCTCAGCCTGGGACTGGCCGTTCGGCTTGCGGTAGTCGGAGGCGAGCTTTGCCAGAAACTTGTTGTAGGAGATGCCGGCGGAAGCGTTGAGGCCGGTCACCTCCTTGATCTTGGCACGGATCTCCAACGCGACGTCGCGCGCCAGCGGAATGCCTTGCAGGTTTTCCGTGACGTCGAGATAGGCCTCGTCCAGCGACAACGGCTCGATGATCGGTGTGTGCTCCGCGAAGATCTCGCGGATCTGCTGCGAGACCGCCTTGTAGACCTCGAAGCGCGGCTTCACGAAGATCAGGTCCGGGCACTGCCGCTTCGCCGTCACCGACGGCATCGCCGACCGGACGCCGAACTTGCGGGCTTCGTAACTGGCCGCCGCCACGACGCCGCGCTCGCGGGATCCGCCGACGGCGACCGGCTTGCCGCGAAGATCCGGATTGTCCCGCTGCTCGACGGACGCGTAGAAGGCGTCCATGTCGACGTGGATGATCTTGCGTTTGACTTCGGGGAGGTGATGTTCGGTATCGTTCATCAATAGGCTGGCGTATACATCCGACGGGTCTCGATAGCGACCACAGCATCGGTTCGAGAATGTAATTCCCTGTTCGGACGTATCGATGATCTCGAATAGGCAGCGCGTCGAGTGCGAGCTAGGCTGCCCTGCTCGTGGCTCGGACGCGTGTGCCCGACTGAAGGTCGTGGACGATTGTCATCGGCTCGACGGCCTTCGCGATTTCGCAGAGATGGCGGTGATGGGTGAAGTAAACCACCTGGCCCGTGGCGGCCATTCCGGCGAGTAGGCGAAAGGCTTCTTCCGCTCGAAAATCGTCGAACGTCTCCATGATGTCGTCGGCGAGAAAAAGGGCGGGAGCGTGAGCCCGCGCGAATTCGTGATACCCGGCTACACGCCGCGCCAAATACAGCTGGAATCGCGTGCCTTTCGACAGTTCGGAAGCGATCTTGGAACCCCCGCTTCATCGGATGGCTGCCTACGTTCATGGTGAAGGGAGTTACAGCGTCTCGTCGCTCGACTACATCATCCTGAACGCGGCCGGCCGCATCGAGCACGTCAATCGAACCTTCCTCGGCTGGAGCGGCCGCGGCGCGCATGAAATGAGAGGAAGGCGTCTCGGCGAGTACATCCCTCTCGAGAAGCAGCACAAGCCGGAAAAGTAGATCGGCTCGCGTCGGGCCGTGCCGGCACATTCGAATCTCGCGCCGCCCCGGCCTCCTTCGTAACCCGTCGAGGCTCAGACCGCTTGGGTCCGCGACATGAAATTCACGATCCGGAGCGGGCTGTCGCCGGTGTTGCGAAAGTAGTGCGGAACGCCGGGCGGGATCCACAGGCAGTTGTTCGGGTCGAGGGCGTATTGCCACTCATATTCGGTGCCGGTCAGCCGGACATGCGCCACCGCGAACCCGGTCGAGATCGTATAGATGTTCTCGACATGCGGCTGGGTGGTCATCGGGCTGCTCGCGTTCTCCGCAACGTCGAACCGGCGGGCCGAGAGCCGGCTGAGCAGTCGGGTCTGGTCCTGCGGCAGGCAATCGCCGGCGACCGGTTTGTAATCCGCCTGGAGCGGGCAGGAGCCGATCTCGACCGAAACCAGAATATGGTCGAGGACGTCCTTGCCGGTGTTGACGACGTGATGCTCGATGCCGGACGGGATGGCGACCGCGCTGCCGGGGCCGACTTCGGCGTAGTCCTTGCCAAGCAGCACCTTGCCGCGCCCGCGCCGGAAATAGATGATCTCCTCGCTATGCCCCTCGGCATGGACGGGCGACAGGCCGGACGGGAAGTAGGTCGACTTCTCCACCGCCAGAAAGTTGCTGTCGACAAGATCGCCGCGCGAGAACAGCACATCGACCAGCCGGTGATTTTCGTTGCGTTCGGGTTTGACCGCCATCGACGTCAAACGCATCAGCGTGCCCATAACAATATCCTCTCGGTGTTCGAATGCTGTCCGGATCTCAAGCCGCCGGCGCCGCCGCCGAGGCTTCCACCATCGCGCGGATCTGCGCCACCGCCGTCTCCGGCGCCGTCAGCACGGGAATTCTCGTCTTTTCCCTGACCGCCGGCGCGGCGACGGATGTCGAGAAATGCGCCAGCATGATCGCATCCATGCCGTCGAGTTCAGGGGCCCTCTCGGCCACCAGGCGGTTGTGCGTCTCGGCGTCGCCGGCCCGCAGCCGGTCGATGGCGCCTTCCGCCACCACAGTGGTGAGGCGCGCCGCGCGGCTGTCGCGTTCGGCCACTTCGCGGAACTCCTCCTCCATCGTGACGACCGACGGCCTGAAGGTCGCCAGCATCCCGATCTTTGAGCCATACCGCAGCGCCGCCTCGAACATGGATTCGTTCGGCTTGACGACGGGAACGGGCACGCTCGACGCGAGCTGCTCGATAGCCGGACCGAAAGCCGAGCAGGTCACGAGAATGCCGTCCGCGCCCATCCGGAAACCGTAGCGTCCGAAATCGACGAAACGATCCGTCATCTCCTCGGTCAGCTCCACATGGCGGACCCGGTCGATGGTGAGGCCGTCGTCGAGGAGATTGACGATTTCGGCTTCCGGCCAGTTAGCCAGGAACGCCTGCTGGATCGGCTGCATGGCGATCGGCGTGGCATGCAGAAGGACGATGCGGGGACGAGCCTTGCCCATGTTCGTTTCACCTTGTTGCGAGACCATCAAACCACGACCAGTCCCGCCGCCCTGTAGGCATCCCTAGCCTCGGGGGTGACGAGACTCCGGATCAACTGGGCGGCGCCCTGCGCCTGCGCGGCGCCGTTGAAAACCGCGGCGCGGAAAGTGGTGGCGGATTGGAATTCGCCGGGGAATTCGCCGACGATCTCGACACCGGGAATGACGACCAGCTCGCTGATCTGCTGAACCGCGATGTCCGCCTTGCCCGCGACCAGCATCTCGGCCGTGAACCCTGCCGGGATGACCGTGGCGCGCTGGCGGATGCGGTCTCCGATCCCCAGGCGGTCGATCATGTCGCCGAAATAGATGCCGCTGGCGCCGCCGCGCGAAAACGCGACGGAACGTGCGTTCAGCAGCGTGTTGACGAATGCTTCTTTCGTCGAGATGTCGGGCAGCGCGTCGCCCTTGCGGACGGCAATTCCGAGCACGGCGCGGGCGACCGTGGCCTGGCCTTCGGCCTCGAGCACGCCGTTCTTGGCAAGCTGGTCGATGGCGGCATCCGTCAGCACCGCGACGTCGGCGACTTCGCCGCGAGCGATATCGTCGACGAGGACCGTCGTCGGCCCCCAGCGTACCTCGACTTTAAATCCGGAAGCGCGCGTGAACGCTGGCAGCACTGATTTCTCGAAGGCGCCGCGCAGCGCGAGGCCGCTCATGATGGAAATTTTCGTCATCGGATCACGCGACGCCTCGCTCCCTCGGTCCGGGTCCCAGCCAGCGTAGAAACTGCGGGCCCAGCTGGTCCAGACTTGTCACGCCCAGCATGGCCATGTTGCGATCGATTTCCGCCCGCAGCAACGTCATCGCATGCATGACGCCCGCGCTCCCGCGCAGGGCGGCGGCGAAGATGAAGGGCCGGCCGACGAATACGAAGTCCGCGCCGAGCGCCAGCGCCTTGATCACGTCGGTCCCGCGCCGCACCGCGCCGTCGATCATCAGCGTGAGGCCGGGCAGTTCGGCCTTCATCTCGGGCAGCACGCGCAGCGGGGACACCGAATGGTCGAGCTGCCGACCGCCATGGTTCGACAGGATGATGCCGTCGACACCGGCTTCGCGGGCCTGACGAGCATCCTCCACCGCGAGAATGCCCTTGACGACGAGTTTGCCCGGCCATCGCTTGCGGACGATCTCCAGATGCCGCCATTCGAACTGATCGCGATCGCCGAGATTGCGCACCAGGTTGCGCGACACCATCGGCGGACCGCGCGTCGCGTCCATGTTCTCAAAACAGGGCATCCCGTGGCGCAGATGGGTCAACCCCAGGGTCAGCAGGGTCCAGCGCGGATGCAGCAGGCAGTCGAGCACGACGCGCGGCGTCATGCGGATCGGCATGCTGTAACCGTTGCGGACGTTGTTCTCGCGATTGCCCGGGACCGGCGTGTCGACGGTGACGACCAATGTTTCGAAGCCCGCGGCCGCCACCCGGTCGACCATCGCGACGATCCGCCGGTCGTCGCCCGCCAGGTAAGCCTGAAACCAGGCGCCCGGGTAGACCCGGTGAAGATCTTCCAGCCTGATCAGCGAAGAGGCGCTCATGATCATCGGCTGGTTCATGCGGCAGGCCGCTTCGGCGAGCACGAGATCGCCGCGATAGGCGGAAATGGCGGCGCCGCCCAGCGGAGCGATCCCGACCGGCGAATGATATGTCCGGCCGAACAGCTGCCGGGTCTGCGTGCGTCCGGACACGTTGCGCAGCACGCGCGGGACGAGGGAATAGTCCTCGAAGGCGCTCGCCGCCTCCCGATGGCCGGCGCCGGTTTCGACCGCGCCGGCGATGTAGCTGTAGATCATCCGCGGCAGCAGCTTGCGCGCGGGGGCCTCGAAGTCCTGGAGCGCGAGGATCGATTGCAGCCCCCGTGGCGAGGATCCGCGCGCGGCACTTGGCGGCGCGCTGGCCGCGCCGGACAAACGGGCGTCTGAGGGCAGGCTGGTCACGACCGCCGGTCCGTCGCCGCGGTTGCCGGACGCGCGACGGCGCGGGGGGAATCGAATTCGGCCGAACAAAACGGCCCGCCCTGAAACGCCGCCTCGACCGGCGTTTCAGCCAAACCTTCCGCGGGAATTGATGCGGCATAATCTTCGGCATTGTCGCGCGGCGCGAAGCCGATGCGTCCGGCTCCGGGATTGACGTACCAGGCGCGCGTGTTCGCCGAAATGCCGTAGACAATCTCGAAGTCGATCTGCCGGGCGGTGACGCAGCAGGCGGCGAGTTGCGCCATGTCCGCGTGGCTCAGCCACAGGCTCAGCATCCGGACATTGGTCGGCTTCGGCCGGAACTGGCCGATCCGGAGCGCGATCACCTCGAGGCCGTGTTTGTCGACATAGAGCTGACCGAGCGCCTCGCCGAACACCTTGGCGACGCCGTAACGCGAATCCGGGCGCATCGTCACCTCGGGCCCGGTGTGGAAATCCCGCGGGTAGAATCCGGCGACGTGATTTGAGCTCGCAAAGACGACGCGCCTGGTCCCGGCCTGCCTTGCCGCCTCGAAGACGTTGTAGGTGCCGTCGATATTGACGTCGCGAATGGCCTCCCATTCGTCTTCGAGCGAAAGTCCGCCGAAATGGAAGACGATATCGACGTCTTCCATCGCGCTCCGCACGGATTGAAAGTCGCGAAGGTCGAACGAAAGGCATTCCTCATTGCCGCCCGCCGGCGCGAATGGCGCGATATCGGCCGAGCGGAGCAATCCGCCCAGCCGCAATAGCGCAGGCCGGATCACCTGGCCGATGGCGCCGGCGGCGCCGGTCACAAGGATGTTCGGAAGCTTGCTGGTCATATCTGGATATTGTCAAGAATAGTAAGCGCTTACAGAAAACGCTTACAATATAGGCTCCCGTGCTGTCAAGAAGATGGAGAGGCATTAGTCAAGATGCCTGTCGATTTGCGAAGATCTCACGACCCGAACGCATCGCGCAGTCGGAGCGAACGGACGGCTCGCTGGCTTCGGCCGACGATTCCGATATATGCTGCGATTCCGATCCGCGAACGTCACGCCAGGCTATCCCGGTTGAACAGCTTGACATCATATTGCAATGCGGATGCGGGTTTTCGAGAACGTGCAGTCGGAAGGTAGAAAGCCCGTGCATCCACGATCCGCGATTTCAACCAAACATTGATATGGGCAGCGATGGCATCGAAGCGCGATAAAGGCCGCGACAAGAACGAGACCAAGGAGCGAAGGCGATACCGGTCGAGATTTCGAGGCGGTGTCAGCCTGAGCGACGTGGCGGCGCGCGCGCAGGTGTCAACCGCCAGCGTTTCGCGCGTCCTCAACAATTCGGGCAAGGTCAACGACGACATCCGGGAGCGCGTCGAGCGCGCCAGCCGGGAGCTGGGTTACCTGCCGAACGGCGCGGCGCGGGCGCTCGCGGCCCGCAAGACCAAGACGATCGGCGCGATCGTTCCTGCCATCGAGAACAGCGGCATTTCCTCCTCGGTCGCCGCCTTCCAGCGCGTGCTCAGACAGGCCGGGTATACGCTGCTGCTGACGAGCACCAATTACGACATGCAGAACGAGCTGCAAGAGGCGCAGGTTCTGCTGGCGCGCGGCGTCGACGGTTTGATGTTCGTCGGCGGCGAGCACCACCCCGAAGTGATGCCCCTCATCGAGCGCTACAAGGTTCCCTTCATAGAAACCTGGACCCTGGTCCCCGGGCGTCCGTCGGTGGGATTGGACAATTTCGGCGCCGCCAAGGCCATCGCGCAACATCTGGTCGGGTTGCGGCACCGGCGCTTCGGACTGATCATGGGCCAGAGCGAGGGCAACGATCGCGCGGCGCTCCGCCTCAAGGGCGTGCGGGCCTGTCTCGACGAATGCGGGCTGGAGAAGGCCCAGGAATGGCTGATCGACCGGCCCTACAACATCTCCGACGCCAAGATGGCGATGCATGCCCTGCTGGGGTCGCGCAATCGCCCGACCGCGATCATCTGCGGCAACGACCAGATCGCCATCGGCGCCATGATCCAGGCCGCGGGCGAGGGACTCATCGTGCCACGCGATATCTCGATCGTCGGATTTAACGATCTCGAACTGGCCGCCCACCTCAATCCGCCGCTGACGACGATGCGTGTCCCGTTCGAGGATATCGGAAGGATCTCCGCCGAACTCTTGCTGCGGTCGATTGACGACAAGTCGTTCGTCCCGACGCCCTTCGAGGTTCCGGCGACGCTGGTGGTGCGCGGCAGCACGGCCGTTGCGCCCTCGCACGTTCCGGCCTGACGCGGCCGCGTCACAGCCGGCGTCAGGCTCCGGCGCCCTCGGTCGCGGCCGACGGAATCTTTGCCGGCGATGCGCCGAGCGATCCAAGGTAGAGCTGGATCACGCGCGGATCGTTGAGAAGGCCGGCGCCGGTGTCGGTGTAGGCGTTCTTGCCCTGATCGAGGACATAACCGCGGTCGCAGATCTCCAGACAACGCCGGGCATTCTGCTCGACGATCACGATCGCTACGCCCTGAACTCTTGATCTTCAGGACGAACTGGAAGACCTCGTCCTGCATCAGTGGCGACAGGCCGGCCGACGGCTCGTCCAGCAGCAGCACGGACGGCTTCATCATCAGCGCACGGGCGAGAGCGACCATCTGGCGCTGACCGCCGGAGAGATCGCCGGCCCGCTGCTTCAGTTGCGCCGGCAGATTGGGGAACAGCCCGCAGATGAAATCGAGACGCTCCTGCCATTTCGCGGGCGCGAGGAACAGCCCCATGCGCAGATTCTCTTCGACGTTCAGCTGCGTGAAGACGTTCTCGATCTGGGGCACATAACCGACGCCGCGCGAGACGAGCTCGTGGGCGGCGAGGTTCGTGACATCGGCGCCTTCGATCGTGATTCTCCCCGAGCGAATCTTCGAGATGCCGAAGACGGCCTTGAGCAAGGTGGATTTGCCCGCCCCGTTGGGACCGAAAATGCCGACGACCTCGTTGGCGGCCAACTCGAGGTCGGCGCCGCGCAGGATGTCCACGCCGGGGACGTATCCCGCCACCGACGACTCGACGGTCAACACCGGCGCCGTTCCGGCCGCCGGCTTGTCGCGAACGGGCGCACCCGACGGAACGAGCGGCTGATCGCGCTTGGCGCCGAGATAGGCGTCGATCACGATCGGATCGTTGGCGACGGAATCGGCGCTTCCCTCGGACACGATTTGTCCGTCGGCCATGCAGACGACCCGATCGCTGATGCTTCGCACCAGATCCATGTCGTGCTCGATGAGCACGATCGTGGTTCCCGACGCGTTGATCTCGCGGATATGTTCGAGCAGCGACTCGCGAAGCGCGGGATTGACGCCGGCCATCGGCTCGTCGAGCAGCAGCATCCGCGGTTCGGCCATGATGGCGCGCGCCATCTCGAGCAGCTTGCGCTGGCCGCCCGACAGGGCGCCCGCGGGAGAATCGACCATATGCGCCAGGCGAAAGCGATCGAGCAGGATTCGTGCCCTGGCCTCGTTCTCGGTTTCCCGCTGGCGCCAGCTCCGCGGCCACAGCGCGCGGAGCAACGATTCGCCCGGGTTTGACGCACCCAGCATCATGTTGTCGAGAACGCTCAGCTTGGCCAGCGAGGCCGTGAGCTGGAACGTGCGCACCAGTCCCTTGCGTGCCATGCGGTCCGGGGAGAGATGCGTCAGGTCGTCTCCGTCGAGCGACCAGTTCCCGCTGTCCGCCCGGTCGAAACCGGTAAGCACGTTGAAGAGGGTGCTCTTTCCCGCGCCGTTCGGCCCAATCAGCGATGTGATCTTGCCTCGGCCGATGCCGATCTCCTTGACGTCGACCGCGACGACGCCGCCATATCGTTTCACGACATCGATGGCGTGCAGGATGTGATCCTGACCGGGCAGGGCATAGGATGCGGAATCAGCTTGCATTGGATTTGGCTTTCCAACCGCCGCGCCAGAACAGGCCCTGCGGGCGGAAGGTGACCAGGCACATCAGTCCGACGACCGACCAGCACGAAACGCACGGATGCCGTTACCTGGCCGCTCAGCGACGAGACCAGAATGCCGGACGACAATTGCGCCATCACGGAGTCGGTGGCGGCCAGAATCGCCCAGAAGATGAACGCGCCTACCACCGGTCCCCAGATCCGGCCGACGCCGCCCAGGATCAGGGCGGTGTAGGCGAAGAAGGTGAAGATCGGCATGAAGGTTTCCGGGTTGACGTCCTGCTGGCTCAGGGCCAGCACGACACCCGCCAGCGATCCGACAAGTCCGCCGACGATCAGGCTTTGCATCTTGTAGAGAAATACGGGCTTGCCGAGCGAGATGGCGGCGGTCTCGTTCTCCCGGATCGACTTGACCACGCGTCCCCAGGGCGAACGCATCAGCATCCACGTCAACGCGCAGATCAGCGCCACCAGGGACCATGCAACCAGCAACAGGAAGGCATGGGCTTCATTCCATTGCCAGGGCCAAATCCATAGTGCCCTGGAGGGATCGGGTTCCAGGCGTAGAAGCCGTCCCCGAAGCGCTGCAAGCCGTTGACGCCGCCCGTGACGGGAGCGAGCCAGTTCGAGCGCACCAGGAGTCGCAGGGTTTCGGTGATGGCCAGCGAGACGATCGCGAAATAATCCGCGCGAAGCCGCAGCGTCGGCAGACCGAGCAGCAGTGCCAGCGCGAGCGAAAGCCCGACGGACAACACGAGGCTCAGCCAGATCGGCAATCCCAGCGTGACCACGCCGATGCCGAGGCCGTAGGCGCCGACCAGCATGGACCCGGCCTGACCGAAGTCCATCAGGCCGGTAAGCCGTATTGATTGTTGCGCCCGATGGCCGCGAGCGCGATGCGCCAATTCGGGCGGGCACGGCCTGGGCGGCCGACCCGAGGATGTCATGCAGGTCCGTGGTGTGCCTTCTCCTCATCCGTCCGCTGCGCGCGCCCCGAAAGCCCTTGCGGCCGGGCCAACAGCACGATCGTCATCACGAGCATGGCGATGCCGGCCTTGAGTGCCGCCGGAAAGACAAAGGTACTGAGCTCCCCCGCCGCGACGATGATGATGCCGCCCGCGATCGTCGCGAATGCCGTGCCGATGCCGCCGAGGATGACGGAGGCCGAAACGAACATCAGGGTGGTGTAACCCGTGTCCCAGCGCGACTGCTCCTTGCCGGCGAACGTCGCGCCGGCGGCAGGATTCCGCGCCGAGGTTACAGACGTCCCGGGTGACTTTTGACGTCGTGCCGCTGGCGCCCGCCAGCGCTAGATTGTCGGCCACGGCACGCCTGGTGGGCCGAGCCGCGTCCGCTGCAGCCCGAGGCTCGACCCCACCAGGATGGTCAAGGCGAGGCCGACAATACAGATGAGCGCGAAATCAGCAGGAGCGGGCCGAGCCGGATCGGCTCCTGTAGGTCGTGTTCCCGTGTAGGTTTGGGTGTGGGCCGCCGAAAACGGTAAGCAAGGTGTCACCCAGGCCTGACGACGGCGACGTGAAGTCAGGATCGCGAAATGCTCTTGCGCGCGCGTCGTCAACCGGCAGAACGGGCGGCATCGAACAGGCCGCCATGGCGGCCTCCGCGACGATGGCGAGCGGCGCGGCTACGAGCAGCGGAATGTCCTGACCGCCGGCAGTGTACTGAGCGCGAAGGCGAGCAGGGCGCCGATGCTGATCAATTGCGGTGGGAAAGATGATGACGCCCGAGACGCTGTAGATCAGCGACAGTCCGACCGACGCCAGCGGAGGATGATGCCGAAGACAAGTCCGTCCACCAGCAGCTCGGCGAATATCGATTGCGCCGGAGGCGGCGCCCATTTCGGCGGCGCCGGCGGCTGGAAGGGGAAACGACATATTTCGCTTCCCTTTGAGCAGATGAATCTGCAGCTGTTTGGGGCCAGCGAGCTACGCAGCGCCAACTGTTCGGCAGGAGGGCAGTGTGGAGCACCAAGACATAGCTCGCAAGCATTCGGGACGACAATTACAAACCGTCCGTTGGCTCCGCTGCGGACTTCCTTCACTCAGCTGCACTCAGGCTCCGTCGAGATGATCTTCGCGCCGGCGACAGGCTCCGCCTTGCCGGCCGATGAAATCCGCAAGGTGCCCGTCACCAACTGACCATCGTGCGGACGGGGAAGGTGACTGTCCCCTGGCCGATGCAGTCCCGATCAGGAGCAGGTTGCGCGCGGGCGTTCTTTGGATGACGAGAGGCGTAAACGTTGACTCCAGGCTCCAGCGCGATGGCTGGTCAACGATGACCCAGGCAACGGCAATTGCATCGAATTTCCCACCTGCTTCATGGATACCCCACCTGCACGACCTTGTCGGCTGCGACTGTCCCTTGTCATCCACGACGTAGATCTGGAACTGCGCCACCGTGGTGTCGCCGACGGAATTCAACCGGGTTGGTCCGCCCGGTCCCACATAGGCGATGGTCTTGCCGGCCTTCAGCTTCTCGACGCAGTCGCCATCGGTCGTGCACTCGACGTCGCCCTTGGTGACGGCGGCGATGCTGTCCTTGTAGACCGTCGGCTCCGTCGACTTGGATGCGGTGATGGCGAGCGCGGTGATGATCGCGCAATCGTATTGCTCCGGAGAACCTGGATGTCCGCGATCCGGGCTGCTGCGCATTCAGGCGATCGGCGAAGCCGCCCTTGGTGACGTTGGGCGCCGCGGTCTGCTTGATGCCCTGGATGGCGGAGGCGTCGGCCGGGTTTACGGTCTCCCAAAGTTCGCGGCACAGGCCCGTGGTGTAGAGGCCGATCTTCTTTGGGCCGATGCCGCGCTCGATCATGGAGCGGACGATCTTGCCGCGCTCCTCGAGGCGCGACCATAACGATGACGTCCGGGTTGGCGGCGGCGATCTGCTGCACTTCCGCATCGAAATTGGTCTGCTGCGGACCATCGATGACATACGCCACGACGTCGGCGCCGGCGGCCTTCAGGGCATCCCGGGCGTCCTTCGCGGAGCCTTCGCCATCGGCGTCGCCGCGTCCGACGACCGCGATCGCGAATGGCCGTCCTCCAGCGCGAGCTGTCCGAGAACGGGCGCCTGCAACGTGTTCGAGAGGTCGTTCGCGCAAAAATCCCTATGCGGATAGACCGACAGCTGCGGGCCGGTGGTGGCGCCGGCGACATCGTCAGCGCGCCCGCCCGGTCTTGTCCAGAAGCGCGAGCGTGATCGCCGTCGAGCCGGTGCCCATGATGGCCTTCGCGCCCTGGCTCAACATGGATCCAGCGCCTGCGACGCCAGGCTGGCGTCCACGGCATCGTCGCCGGCGAGCGCCGTGACCTTCTTGCCCCACCCAGCCGCCGGCGTTATTCCTTTGCCGCCAT
>CAWFIQ010000028.1:0-172929 GCA_963815955.1 uncultured Alphaproteobacteria bacterium | reverse complement strand
GCATGGTGGCGAAGGTGAACATGCCGCCATCGTCAGGGTTGATGCCCCAGCCCTGTCCGGCAACGTCGCCGCCCCACACGAAACTGACGTCGCGGCGATCGGCCGGCGCCGTGCGGAACCGTCCGACCACCGGCTCGCTTTCGACGCCGATATGCGCGAGATCGCGAAACCGGACACGGTAGAAGATCTCCTGCCCGGCAGGCAGGTTCTCCAGCAGCATTTTCGCGGTGAAGTCGCTTTCGGGCAGCGCGGCGATCGGCGGCAGCACTCTCGCATTGGCAAATGAGTCCGAGGTGGCGACTTCGACCAGCATTTGCGAGGGACGGTCGGCGCGTGCCCATACCACGCCGCCATCGGCGCCGACGTCACCGGATTGCACGCCGGATGTCAGGACCGGCCGGTCGGCGGCGCGGCTGAGATAAGGCATCGCCATGACGCCGACGGCGCCAGTGCCGGCGAGGAAATTTCGGCGGGAAATGGCGCGGAGGCCGTCGGAATTTTTGCGGGAAATCCTGAACGTCATATGCATGCCTCTTCCGGATCAGGCGCGGGCGCCATGCCAGCTCCGCCAGACCTAGAAAGAATTGATGACGGTTCGATTACCGAAACTTGCAGATCAGGCGTTGCCGGCCGCACGAAACTGCGCGCTCGCCCGCTGCAGGTTTTGCGGCATGCTCATCAGGAGCGCCTTGCGGTCGGCTACCGCATTGTGAAACTGCTCGATCGCGATGTTGAAGGCAGTCAGCGTGCCTTCCTCGATTGTGCCGTGCTCGAAGCATTGCAGCGTATGGCGCAGAATATTGTCCGCTTCCGACTGCATCTGGTCGAGTTCTTCCATCGAATCGCATTGGCGGGCGGCGGCGAGCATGTCGAGCAGCCGGTCGCGCTGCGACGTGTTGACGTTGCGCTCATCCTTCTTGAGATAGCCGGCGAACCAGGCGCCGACGGAACCCATCGCCGACGCCGCCATCAACGCCCACCAGATGTAATCGCTGTAGCGGTCGAGGAAGGTTTTTTCCTCGCCGTCGACAAAGGCGGCGGCGCCGGGATGAACGGGGATCGTGGCGTCCTTGTCGGTATCGGGCGTCTCGATCTTGGCGGCCAGCGGGAATTCGTTCTTCAGCGTCTGGCGGATCGCAAACAACTGCCGGGTAAAGATGGCGATGGTCGATTCCGCAACGCCTCTGCGCGCCACGATGTGGTGCGAGAAGCTGATCGTCTTGATCTCTTCCTCGGGCCGGCTCGGCGCGCTGCCAAATGTTCCGGCCGGGATGTCGGAGGCCTCGTAGGCAGGATGGTTCTGGGCGATCGCCTCGGCCGAATCGATCGCGAGGAATATCGGCGTGCCGCCGTCGCGCGCGGATGCAGCGATCGCGTCCGCGGTGATCTTGCTGTTGACCGGGCCGGCAGCGAGATAGGCATCTGCCTTGTGGTTACGAATGGCCTCGGCAGCCTCGTTGGCAGGGAACTGAATGACTTCGACCTTTGCGGGATCGACGCCGTATTGCTGCAGGATCACCTTGAGCACATTGACATTGGCCTGGGTGCGGCCGACGACGCCGATCCGGCGCCCGGCGAGCTGGCCGATTTTCGTGATGCCGGGCGCGGCCTTCTTTCCCCTGGTCTTGCTGGCCGGCGGCACCCACAGCACCACGACGTTCTTGCGCAGCGTCGCCACGGCCTGCGCGTTCTTCGGCACATCGAGGTCGCCCCTGATGATGGCGAGATCGGCCTTGCCTTCTCCGAGCAGGCTCGCGCTCGCAACCGCGCCATCGGTCTGCACCGGGCGCAACCGGACCAGGCTGCCCTTCTGGTTATTGAAGGCCTGCGTGAGGTTCTGGACGACCTTGAGGTCGTCGCTGTTGGCGGGGCCGACGGCGATCCGCAGGGTCACCGGCCGCATCGCAAAGTAATAGCCGGCGGCCAGAGCGCCGACGATCGCCAGCACGCCGGCCAGCGTGATGAATGTCAGCCGTCGTTTCGCTGAGCGGGGCGAGGCTGGGGCCGGCTGTTCCGAAAGAAGGGGGCCGTCGCTCATCAATCCCTGGATGATCGTTCGAGGTGCAATTTCATGCTGCCGGCGCGCTTACCGGAATATCCTAGCAAATTTCCCCGGTTAACCATTATTACATCTGCGTCATGGTTACCGGCGTCCCCAGGCCGCCATTGGGGGCCGGTTGCGGCCTGTTTTGAGCAAGGGATCCCTGATGCGGCGTTCGGCGTTAGGGTAGAGACGATCTGGAACGGGAGGCGATCATGGTGGAACGGCTGTCGGCGGAGGCACGGAAATCGGCGTTGGCGGAACTTCCCGGCTGGTCCGAGACGCCGGGACGCGAGGCGATTGCGCGGACCTTCACATTCAGGGATTTCAACGAAGCCTTCGGATTCATGTCCCGCGCGGCCCTGGTGGCGGAAAAGAACGACCATCATCCGGAATGGAAGAACGTCTACAAGACGGTCGACGTGGTGCTGGCGACCCATGATGCCGGCGGCGTCACCCGGCGCGACATCGATCTGGCGAAGGCGATGAATGCGATCGCGGGGCAATTGGGCGTCGCCTGAGTTCGGCTCGCCGCCACCTTGCAGCGGCGGCAGGACATCCCCAATTCTTGAATTATACGATCGGCCGCGGCGATGTGCCGCGCCGGGTTTCGAGGAGCGCCGCAATGGCATCGTCCGATCACACCGTGGGTTTCGAACCGGCCGACCGGCTGGCGCAGGACCGTGACAGCGTGCGTCGGCGCTTCTGGACCAAGTTCAAGCAGGTGGTGGCGCATCTTCCCTTCGCCGAAGACCTGCTCGCAGCCTATTACTGTGCGTTCGACAAGGAGACGCCGCGTCACGTGCAGGCGGCGCTGCTCGGCGCCGTCGCCTATTTCATTCTGCCGTTCGATTTCATGCCGGACATGCTGCCGATACTGGGCTTTACCGACGATGCCGCCGTTCTGGCCACCGCCATCCGCATGGTCGCGGGCCACATCACGCCGGAGCATCGCAATGCCGCCCGCGCCGCGCTGAAGCGCGGGATCGACACCGCAGACGCGACGGAATAGCGGAGTTTCCGGATTTTCGATTTGCCGCGAACCGGTCCCCACCCCGGATCGAGTCCGGGGCAGGCTTTTGCCGGAAGACGCCTGGATCAGCGCTGCGTCGGTTGGGGAGCCTGCGCCCTCGCGCTTCGTTCGGCTTCCCAGGCCTGGAACTGCCTGAACAGGGCTTCCTTGTCCGCGCCCGACTTCACGGCTGCCGCGGTCGACGGGCTCTGTTTCAGGAACTCATCGAACCTGGCGCGCGACACGGCCTCGATGTTGTGGCTCTTGAGCCATTGCTCGGCGACCGGCAGGCGCTGCCAATCGGGCAACGGCGCCGACAGCGAAACCTCCTTCCACTTCGGGTGGAACGGCGGGTTCTGGAAGGTCGGAAACTTCGTGAAGAACGCGTCCACGAACTGAGCCAGCTTGCGATATCGCTCGGTGTTGGGCGCCCAGTTGTAGGCGGCGAGCACCGCAGGCACGGCGATGGTATCGACCTTCTCGCCTTCCGCGATCAGGTTGGGATAATCCTTCGACGTGAGCGTCGCGGGCAGATAGTCGGTCTGCAGCGGCCGCGAATATTCGACCGGAACGAGATGGAAGCGGTTATCGTTGAATGCGCTGACCGATTTGTACGGCTTGCCGCCGACGGCAATCACCGCGTCGATCTCACCGGCCCGCATTTTTTCCATCGCGATACGCTGCTCGATATAGACGAAGTTCGGCTTGAGGCCGAGCCGCTCGAACACGATTGCTGCCGTCACGAAGGTGCCGCCGTTGGGAAGGTCCACGCTGACCTTCTTGCCGTTGAGCTGGCTGATGTTGGTGATCGATTTCGAGGAGATGACATACATCTCTTCATTGTAGAGCTTGGTCACGTAGGTGAACTGCTTCTTGATGTCCTTCGCGAAGCCTTTCTTCTCGAGATAGTCGAGCGTGTCGGCTCGCACGATGCCGAGGTCGACACCCTGCAGGAACAGGATGTCGGCGACGCTCTGTACAGAGCCGCGCCCGACGATCGGAAGTACGCGCAACTTGTTTCCGTCGTCGAGCACGGAAGCGAGATCGGCACCGAACTGCACGTAGGTGCCGCCGATCGTTCCCGATATCAGCGTGACTGTGTTGGCGTTCAGCGCCTGCTTGGTGGCGACCGAACCGAACTGAAAAATGGCTTTAAGGCTTTCACTGACTTTGGCCGGGTCGTATTCCGTCTCTGCGGCCCGGGCCGCCGTGTTGCTGAACGCCATCGTCATGGCGAGCAATGCCATTCCGAACAAATGTCGCATGGGATCCTCTGCGCTGGTCTGGAGTAATTTAACTATTGCAACTGGCCGAGACGCCGCCTTGCGTCGGCTGAACCGAGTTGCGAGGCCTTCTGATACCAAACCCGGGCCGCCGCCGGATCGGGTGTGACGCTTCGCAAATCCTGGCTGCCCAGCACTTGCGGATCATATGTCCCCGCCAGCATCAGCGCGGCTTCCGCCTCCTGTGCGTCCGCGGCCCGTTCGAGCAGCAGTCGGGCGGAGGTGATGTCGCCGATCGCAAGCAGGCTCTTCGCCCGCTTCAGCAGCGCCGCAAGCTCGTCCGGATCGATGCGTCTTGCCGGAGCCGCTTCACGCGTCGCCGGAGCGGGCTCACGTACCGCCGGGGCGACCGCGACCACCGGGATTGCCGGGGCGACCTCGCGGGCAGCTTCGCGCACCACCGGCTCGGGCACCGCAACCTTGCCCTTGGTCGCGGACTGATAGGCAGCGGTGATTTCGTCGCGCGACGGCGACGCCGATGCCAACGCAGTGGATTGCGAGCGGCGGGCGGCCGCGACTTCGGCTCCTGACGGTTCCGCGGCGAGCGGCGGCGCGGCAATGCGCTGCGGCTTCTCCGCGGATTCCGGCACCGCCGCGGCAAGCTCAGCGGGTGGCGGCGCACTGCCGCCTCCGCCGCCAAGCGAGGCATTGAAGATGGCGCTACGCGTCGAGTCGATGGAAAACAGCGCGAGAACAGCCGCTATCGCCGACACCACCACGACCCCGGTCACGATGCGCCCGGCGCGCGCCTTCTTCAGGCCGCCGCTGCCGAACCTTCGGCTGCCGCTTGCGTAAGCATATTCGGAAAGCTGCTGATGAGACTCTTCCTCGTAGTTGGCGAGGAAAAGCGGCACCGGCTCGTGTGGCGGCAGCTCCTCCGGCAGCATGTCGGTCCGCTCATACTGCAGCGCGAAAGGCTGTTCGTATTGGGGCTGTTCGTATCGGGGCTGCTCATATCGCGGCTGCGGCTCATACCGTAGCTGCTCGTACCGGGCTTGATCGGCTTCATACAACCGAGGATCGCTGATCGCTTCGTCGAACCTGTCGAACGGATCTCTCGGCTGAGTTGGCAGCCTGGTATTCTCCGCCATGAATGATGCTCCCCACTACACTAACGCAACGACGGGCCGTCCCCTGCAACCGCTTCTTGCTCTTTTTGACGTACAGGAAGGTCCCCTCCACCGGCCGCTAAAATCGCATGCGGATTGGGTTCAAAAAACGACGCTACCCGGGGTGAATTAGGATATTTGTTGGTATGATTAAGGCGGAGAAGCGGCATAACGGGCTTTGAGGACACGCATTGTTACCGAAAAACCATATCGGTGACATGAGTTTACCCGGACGGGATAACAAATGCGTGTGCCGATCCGCGCACCGCACGGACCGTCGCACTCCTTCAAGTGGACGGGATCTGCCTCCGCTCAGGGATGCAGGATAACCTTGCCCATCGCCTTGCGCCCGGCGAGCACTTTCAGCGCTTCGGCGGTCTGCGCCAGCGGAAAGGTGCGATCGACATGCGAGGAGATCTTGCCTTCCGCGGTCCACTTCACGAGCTTTTCCAGGTTGGCGCGGTTCTTCTCCGCGTTGAGCCTGGTCCACGCGCCCCAGAATACGCCGCGGATATCGCAGCCCTTGAGCAGCGCGAGATTGAGCGGCATCTTCGGAATGTCGCCCGCGGCAAAGCCGATCACCAGGAAGCGACCTTCCCAGGCGATCGAGCGTAACGCGGCCTCGGCGTAAGTGCCGCCGACCGGATCGAAGATGATGTCGACACCCTTGCCGCCGGTGAGCCGCCGCAAGCCCTCTTTCAGGTCTTCCTTGCTGTAGTTCAGCGTGAGCTCGGCGCCGTGCGCCTTGGCAAATTCGAGTTTCTCGTCCGATGATGCGCAGGCGATCACCTTCAGGCCCATCAGCTTGCCGAGTTCGCAGGCGGCGAGGCCGGTGCCGCCGGCAGCGCCCAGCACCGCAAGCGTCTCGCCGGGCTTCGGGCTGGCGCGGTCTTCCAGTGCGTGCAGCGCCGTGCCGTAGATGATGATGATTCCGGCGGCGCGGTCGAAATCCAGATTGTCGGGAATCTTTACGATCGAGCTTGCGGGCAGCGCGATCTTTTCGCGTGCGCCGTTATGGCCGCATGACGCGACCACGCGGTCGCCGACCTTCAGGTCGGTGACGCCGGCGCCGACGCTTTCGATCACGCCGGCAACCTCGGCGGCCGGCGAAAACGGGAATGGCGGCTTGATCTGGTACTTGCCCTGGATCATCAGGATGTCGAAGAAATTCAGCGCCGCGGCCTTGATCGCAATCACGGCCTGTCCCGGTTCGGCCACCGGATCGGGGACGTCGGCCAGCACGAGGTCGTCGGGTTGGCAATATTGCGAGCAGAGAATGGCTTTCATGGCACACCCGATTTCGGACAGGGAAAGAAAAAGGCTGGATGCTTCTTGCCGGATTTGAAGGCAGGCTACAATCCGATTCAGGCACCTGGCCTTGTGGTGATCGAAGAGGGTTCAAACGATGTTTGAAAAGGGTTTGCTGGCGGGAAAGCGGATTTTGGTCACCGGCGGCGGTTCGGGCCTCGGGGCTGCGATGGGACACCGCTTCGTCGAGCTCGGCGCGGAACTAATCATTTGCGGCCGCCGGCTCGAATTGCTCGAGGCGACGGCCGCGCGGATGCGCAGCGAACTCGGCGGCAAGGTTGGCGTGATCGGCTGCGATATTCGCGATGGCGCCGCGGTCGATGCCATGATGGAAGAGATATGGCGCGAGGCGCCGATCGACGTGCTGGTCAACAATGCCGCCGCGACGTTCATCGCGCAGACCGAACATCTGTCGCCGCGGGCCGCCGACGCGATCCTGGCGCCGACACTGCACGGTACGATGTATTGCACGCTCGCCGCGGGCCGGCGCTGGATCGACAGCAAGCACAAGGGCGTGGTGCTGAGCATCCTCTCGACCTCGACCATTACCGGCCGCGCCTTCACGGTGCCTTCGGCGATGGCGAAATCCGCCGTGCTCGCGATGACCAAAAGTCTAGCGGTGGAATGGGGACCCAAGGGTGTGCGTACGGTCGCAATCGCGCCCGGCGCGTTTCCGACGCCGGGTGCTTCGGGCCAGCTCCGCCCCGAGGGCCGCGATGAAAGCTGGACGCAACGCAATCCGCTCGGCCGTTCCGGCGAGCATGGCGAACTTGCCGACCTGGCGAGCTTCCTGATTTCAGACCGGGCCGGCTACATCAACGGCGAGATGGTGGTGCAGGATGGCGGCGCCCATCTGCGCAGTTCCGGCGCCGAGGATCTGCTGCAATGGACCGATGCGCAGTGGCAAAAGCAGCGAGATCGCCGCCCCAAAGGCTGAAACCAAGGCCGGTGTTTTTTGATTCGCGAAAGGGACCTGGGACGAAGCGTCGCCACGGCGGTGAGCAACACCGCAACTGCCTTCCCAAAAAAGCATTTCCCGGCTATCCATCCCCGGCGACGCGATGCGCCCTCGGGCCATCTTCCAGTCACAATGATGAGGGAACCAGTTGTCCGTGTTGCGAATACTGACATTTCTGGTTGCGATTGCGGTGTTGTGTGGGGCGACATCCCTCGCGCAAGCACAGGGCGCTGCTTCGAAGGGCGCCAAGGAAGCAGCACCCAAGCCTGCACCGGCGGCCAAGCCGACGGCTCCCAAACCACCAGCAAAGCCGGAACCGGCAGCGACCGCGGCTGCCGGCGGCGCGGAACCTACCTTGATCGGTCAGTACGGTACCTGGGGCGCCTACACGGCGACGCCGAACGGCAGGAAGGTTTGCTTTGCGCTGGCAAAGCCGTCGTCATCCAAAACAAATCCGCCGAATCGTCCGCGCGATCCCGCCTACGCTTTCGTCTCGTCGCGTCCGGCGGAGAAAGTCGTCAACGAAGTGTCGATCATGATCGGATACGCGCTGAAGCCAGGCTCGGAATCCTCCCTCGATGTCGGCGGCTCCTCCTTTGCGATGTATACCCAGGGTGACGGGCTCTGGATCAAGAACGCCGCGGAGGAAGAGCAGATGGTCAGCGCCATGCGCAAATCCGCCGAAGCCACCGTCAAGGGCGTTTCGGCCAAGGGCACCGAGACCACGGACGTCTTCTCGCTGAAGGGGCTGTCCCAGGCGCTCGACCGGCTGGCGCAGGACTGCAAGCGCTAGGCGGCTTTTTGGCCTAAAACGCCGTTGTTTGTGGGTCTCAGAAGGCCTATTTGAATGACTTCGTAGGGTGGGCAAAGGCGCGCAAGCGCTGTGCCCACCATTTTGATGCTGTGGTGGGCACGCTGCGCTTTGCCCACCCTACGCCGTCCCAACCAACTCGTGTAAATCAATGTCGCTTTCATCTTCCGTGGCGCCGCTGGAGAAGGTTCCGCTCGAAACCTACGTGCCGCCGGCAAAGCCCTCGCTGATCGGCCTGTCGCGCGCCGAGATCGCCGACCGGCTGGGCGACATCGGCGTTGCGCCCGCGCAGCGCAAGATGCGCACGCAGCAGCTCTGGCACTGGATGTATGTGCGCGGCGCCAAGGCATTCGACGAGATGACCAGCATCTCCAGGGAAATGCGCGCGCAGCTAGAGCAGCATTTTACCGTCGATCGCCCCGAAGTGGTGGCGGAGCAGATTTCCAACGACGGGACCCGCAAGTGGCTGTTGCGCCTGCCGAGCGGCGATGCGTTCCAGAAAGCGCATGAAGTCGAGTGCGTCTACATTCCGGAAACCGATCGCGGCACGCTCTGCGTTTCCTCGCAGGTCGGCTGCACGCTGAACTGCACGTTCTGCCACACCGGCACGCAACGGCTGGTGCGCAATCTCACGGCCGGCGAAATCGTCGGCCAGATCATGGTGGCGCGCGACCGCCTCAACGATTGGGCCGATCGCGAGACCCCGACCGGCAGCCGCCTCGTCACCAACATCGTCATGATGGGCATGGGCGAGCCGCTCTATAATTTCGACGCGGTGCGCGATGCGTTGCTGATCACGGCCGACAATGAAGGCATCGGCATTTCCCGCCGGCGCATCACGCTGTCGACCTCCGGCGTGGTGCCCAACATCATCCGCACCGGCGACGAGATCGGCGTCATGCTGGCGATCTCGCTGCATGCCGTGCGCGACGAGTTGCGCAACGAACTGGTGCCGCTGAACCGCAAATATCCGATCGCCGAATTGCTGCAGGCCTGCCGCGATTATCCGGGCTCTTCGAACGCGCGGCGCATCACCTTCGAATATGTGATGCTCAAGGGCGTCAACGATTCCATGGATGATGCCAAGCTGCTGGTGAAGCTGCTCAAGGGCATCCCGGCCAAGATCAACCTGATTCCGTTCAACCCGTGGCCCGGCACGCGTTACGAGTGCTCGGACTGGGAGCAGATCGAAAAGTTCTCCGAATATATCTTCAATGCCGGCTACTCCTCGCCGGTCCGCACGCCGCGCGGCCGCGACATCCTCGCCGCCTGCGGCCAGTTGAAGTCGGAAACCGAAAAGCTGTCCGCGCGCGAGCGCCAGGCGCTCCGCGCCATGGCGATGACGGATTGAGATGATGCCAGCCTCATCCCTCGTCATGGCCGGGCTTGTCCCGGCCATCCACGTCTTTGTTCAATCTCGACAAGTGAAGACGTGGATGCCCGGGATCACAGACAAGTTTACGCAGTCTGTGCAAAGCAGACTGCTATGCCCGGGCATGACGGTGAATAGAGCGCCGCCATTTATTTTCGACGACGGAATTGCCTCATGTCCTTGATCGGCCGCATCTTCGTCATCCTGTTCGCCTTCCTCGCCGCCTGTTTCGTGGCGGGAATGATCGTCGTTGGCGCGGTGCTCTATCCTGAATTCAGCGATCTCGGCGGCGGGGCGGTCGATCAGAGTGCGATCAATGTCCTGCTCGGCTTCGGATTCATCTTTCTCTCCGGCTTCGCGCTGCTGCCCGCACTGGTCGTGGTGCTCATCACGGAGGCCTTTTATATCCGCAGCGTGCTCGCCTACGCGGTCGGCGGCGCAATCGTCGGCGCGGCCTGCTATCTCGGCCTTATTCCGTTCGACCCGGAGACGCTGCAATTCGACGGCATTGTGCGCCGTCACCTCGAAATCATGACCGGCGCGGGCATCGTGGCCGGCCTGATCTATTGGATGATCGCGGGCCGGTCCGCCGGCGCCTGGCGTAATCCGCCGCCGCCCTTGCGGCCACCGCCGCCATTGCCCTCGCACTCGCGGCCGCAGGCGTGAACCAGAGCGGGGGTTTTCATCCCCAGTCACCTCGGCTAAACCCCGCGCCATGAACCGGACCGGACTTGTTATCGCGTTGGGCCTGTCGCTCGTCATCGGACTGCTGTTCGGGATTTTCCCCGAACTCGACCTGAAGCTGGCGGCACTGTTCTACGATCCCACGAGCGCATCTTTTCCGCTGAAGCAGAACGGGCTTGCCGCCTTCGCGCGCGATGCTGCGATGTGGATTTCCTGGGCGCTGGCGCTGCCGGCGCTGATTGCCATCGTGGGAAAGCTGTTGCGGCCGGACCGGCCGATGCTGATTCCAGGACGCGCGGCGGTGTTTCTGCTGGTCACCATCCTGCTCTCCGCCGTCGTGCTGACCAATCTCGCCTTCAAGAGCCACTGGGGGCGGCCGCGGCCGGTGGTGGTGACGGAGTTCAACGGCCCGTGGCAGTTCATGCCGTGGTGGGACCCGCGCGGGGAGTGCGGGCGCAACTGCTCGTTCTTCTCCGGCGAGGGCGCCACCGCGTTCTGGGCCTATGCGCCTGCCGCGCTGACGCCGCCGGCGTGGCGGCCTCTGGCCTACGTGGCGGCGACCGTGTTCGGGGTGGTGACCTCCGTGCTGCGGATGGCGTTCGGCGGGCACTTCTTTACCGACGTCGCCGCCGCGGGCCTTGTGAGCTTCTTCGTGATCTGGCTGGCCTATGCCTGGATTTTCCGCTGGCCATCGACGAGGTTTTCGGACGCGCAGGTCGAGGCGGCACTGGCGCGGTGGGGCTCGCCCGGGTACCGGCTGCTGCAGCGCTGGCGTGGGCGCACCCGGTAAGTCCGGGTTCATCCCGCGAGGCGCCATTAAACGCGTGCCCACAGCTGCGAAATTTGTTATTCGCGCAGCCAAGCCGCACGCGGCATCTGCCCATTTCGACCGATTGGAAGCTCCATGAGTACGATTTTGAAAAGCCTGCCCAAGGGGGAAAAGGTCGGCATAGCCTTCTCGGGCGGTCTCGACACCTCAGCGGCGCTGCTCTGGATGAAGCAAAAGGGCGCGCGCGTCTTTGCCTATACCGCCAACCTCGGCCAGCCGGACGAAGCCGACTACGACGAGATTCCGCGCAAGGCGCTGGAGTTCGGCGGCGAAAAAGCCCGGCTGGTGGATTGCCGCACCCAACTGGTCCACGAAGGTATTGCCGCCATCCAGTCCGGCGCCTTCCACGTCTCGACCGGCGGCATCGCCTACTTCAACACCACGCCGCTCGGCCGCGCCGTGACCGGGACGATGCTGGTTGCGGCCATGAAGGAGGATGGCGTCAACATCTGGGGCGACGGCTCCACTTATAAAGGCAACGATATCGAGCGGTTCTACCGCTACGGCCTGCTGACCAATCCGGGCCTGCAGATCTACAAGCCCTGGCTCGACCAGTTGTTCATCGACGAGCTGGGTGGCCGCGCCGAAATGTCGGCGTTCATGAGCGCCAATGGATTCGCCTACAAGATGAGCGCCGAAAAGGCGTATTCGACCGACAGCAATCTCCTCGGCGCCACCCACGAGGCCAAGGATCTCGAGCGCCTCGACAGCGGCATCAAGATCGTCAATCCGATCATGGGCGTGCCGTTCTGGCGCGACGATTGTGTCGTCAAGGCCGAACGGGTCGCCGTGCGTTTCGAAGAGGGCCAGCCGGTCGCGCTGAACGGCCAGACGTTCGCTGACCCCGTTGCGCTGTTCCTCGAAGCCAACGCCATCGGCGGCCGGCATGGCCTGGGCATGAGCGACCAGATCGAGAACCGCATCATCGAGGCCAAGAGCCGCGGCATCTATGAGGCTCCCGGCATGGCGCTGCTGCACATCGCCTACGAACGCCTGGTCACCGGCATCCATAACGAGGACACCATCGAGCAGTACCGGATCAGCGGCATGCGCCTTGGCCGATTGCTCTATCAGGGACGGTGGTTCGATTCCCAGGCCCTGATGCTGCGCGAAACCGCCCAGCGCTGGGTGGCGCGCCTCGTCACCGGCGAGGTGACGCTCGAGCTGCGCCGTGGCAACGACTACTCGATCCTGAATACCGAGAGCTCCAATCTGACCTATCAGCCGGAGCGGCTGAGCATGGAGAAGGTGGAGGATGCGGCGTTCACGCCGGCGGACCGCATCGGCCAGCTCACGATGCGCAACCTCGATATTGCCGATACCCGCGACAAGCTGAAGCTCTATTCAGACACAGGCTTGCTGTCGAGCGGAGACGGCTCCGAGATATTCAAGCTTGGTAACGACAAGAGCTGAGCCTTGGAGCCTGAAGCAGCTCTGGGCGCGTCATTGCGAGGAGCGAAAGCGACGAAGCAATCCATTCGTTACGTGGCGACATGGATTGCTTCGCGGAGCCTGTCATCGGGCGCGCATGCGCGCGACCCGTTGGCTCGCAATGACGGCTTCTACTGTGCGGGCACAAACATAAGCTTGACGCAGCTCCGAAAGATCAGGATCTGCCGTTCGAGGCGACGGGGATCATTCAGCGTCTTCGACATGATGATGGCGCCGTCGACGATGCAGGACAGCATGTCGGCGACATCGTCGAGGTCGACCGGCTCCCGCGGTGGATAGACCGCGGCGATGCCGTCGAGGATTTTGCGGAAGCGCGCGTTCCAGTCGCGGACCGATTGCGCGGTCAGTTCGCGCACTTCGCGGTCGAACAGTCGCTCCTGATAGCAGATGCTCGCAATCAGGCAGCCTGGATGGCCGTTCGGCAGGTCGGCCATCGTCTCGGCAAGCAGCTTCAGCGAGATAAGGAAAGCCTGCAGCGGGTCGTCGGATAGCTGGTGGCCGCGCGCGAAGATTTCGTCGAAGAGCTGATCGTTGGTCGCGACATAGCGGCGAAGCATTTCGTGGGCGAGCGCGTTCTTGTCCTTGAAGTGGTAGAAGAAGCCGCTCTTGGTGAGCCCGGCCTCGGCGATCACTTCGTCGATCGAGGTCGCGCCAAATCCTTTGGCAAGCACGGCCGCTTCCGCGATCTCCAGAATTCGCTCGCGGGTCGCTTCTCCCTTTCCCATCCGCCTCTCCAAAACTGTACTCATGGTACGGTTTCTCCACCGCCGACGGCGCGGCGACCTGGCGTCTTCGCCGCAACTGTTTGAATTCGTATCATTTTGCAGCGTCGGGTTCATCCGCACCGCGAGCCGCCTAGGAAGCCGCGACACTATGAGGCACCAACATCGCCCGACCCGGGCCGGGGCGGGAAAGACCAACCGGCAGCTTGAATGGTTTCGGAGATGTTGAGATGTCCAGATACCGAGATGATCTTCCGCAGCGGCGCGGCGGCATTTTCCTCACCGATGGCGGCATGGAAACGACGCTGATTTTCCAGCAGGGAATCGAACTGCCGCATTTCGCCGCCTTCGTGCTGCTCGACAGCGCCGAAGGCCGGCAGCAATTGAAGCAGTATTACGCCAGCTATCTTGCGGTTGCGCGCGATCATGGCACAGGCTTTGTACTCGACAGCCCGACGTGGCGCGCCAATCCGGATTGGGGCGCCAGGCTTGACTACGATGCGGCCGCGCTCAAGGCGATCAACGTCCGTTCGATTGCATTGCTGGAGGAATTGCGCGCCGGTTGGGAGCGGCCAGGCGCGCCCTGCGTCATCAGTGGCGCGATCGGCCCACGCGGCGACGGCTACAAGGCAGGCAACATGACGGCTGACGAAGCCGAGGCCTATCATCGGGCGCAGATCGCGGCCTTCGTCGAGGGCGGCGCCGACATGGTGACCGCCTATACGCTCAACAGCATCGATGAGGCGATCGGCATTGCACGGGCGGCGAGGGCGCAGCGGATTCCGGCGGCGATCTCGTTCACCGTGGAAACCAATGGCCGGCTGGCGAAGGGAGAAACCTTGCGCGAGGCGATCGAGACCGTGGATCGCGAGACCGACAACGCGCCCGAATATTTCCTGATCAACTGCGCCCATCCCACGCATTTCGAGGATGCGCTTGAAGGCGGGTGAGGCCTGGACGGCGCGTATCCACGGCGTCAGGGCCAATGCTTCGACCAAGAGCCACGCCGAACTCGACGAATCCGAAACGCTGGATTCAGGCGATCCGTCCGATCTCGGGCGGCGTTATCTCAATCTGAGAGGCGCGTTTCCGAAGATGCGTATTCTCGGCGGCTGCTGCGGCACCGATCACCGGCACGCCAAGGCGATTTGCGAGGCCTGCGTTCCGCCGCGGGCGCTCAGCGCGTGACAGTATTTTCGAGCGAAGATACCGGCGTTGCGTGAAGAAACGCGTCAAAGCAGGAAGCTCAAAAAAATGGCCGGGATTGCTCCCGGCCATTTTTATTTGCGATGAGCTGTCTTATCGGCGCGGCGGCGCGGTGCCGGGCGGGGGCGGCGGCAGCGAGGCCTGACCGCCGTTGAGCAGCGGCGTGATGTTGCGGATGGTGACGCGCCGGTTGATCGCGCTCGGCCCGTCGATCTCTTCCTTCAGATACTGTTCGCCGTAGCCCTGCGAGGTCAGGTTTTCCGCAGGCACGTTGAACTGCTGCGTCAGCAAGGTGGCCGCGGACTCGGCGCGGCGATCCGACAGCGACAGATTGTCGACGTCGTTTCCGACCGCGTCGGTGTGGCCCTCGATCAGGAACACCGCACGCGGATTTTCCTGGATTGCCCGGTTGAGGCCGTCCGCGATCGCCTGCAGCTTCGCCGCCTGATCGGGAGGAACTTCCCACGATCCGAGTTCGAAGTTGATGGTGTTGACGTCGATGCTCGGCATCCGCTGGCGCACGGTGGGACTGTAACGGATTTCATCCAGCGAATAACGCCGCTCGATCCGTTCCACCGGCGGCGCCATCATGGTCTCGTAGAGCAGCTCCGGCGACGCTTCCTCGGAATCGACGATATAGCGATTGTAGGGCATGTGGATCACGGGCGGCGCCAGGGCGACGAAGAAGCCGCCGCCGCCCCCGCGTGGACCGCGGTAGCTGTTGTCGATGATGACGATCTCGCGGCCCCGCTGGTCGCGGCGGATACGGCGCAGCAATCGACCGTCGCGGCCGGACTCGGTGATCAGCTGCGTGCCGTCAGGCCTGATCACGACGGTGCGGGTCTCGTCACCGACGGTCCTGGTCTGGATATCACGCGCGCCGTAGCGGAAGCGGTTCATCTCGTTGTGACGGACATATTGCTGTCCGCCGGGATCGCGAATGATGATCCGGCCGGGCTCGGTGATGATGGTGCGGCCGCCCTGCTGGCTCTCGCGGCGCTGGCCGCGGAAGTCGTCCAGACGAGTCGGTCCGGACGGTCGCGTACCCGGAGCAATGGCTTTGATTCCGGCTTCCGGCAGCGGCGCTGCTGGCAGCGGTGCGGTGACCTGCGGCGCCTGCCGGAAGGCCGGCGCGACGGTCGGCGGGGCGTTCTGTGCCCGGCCGGCAGGCGGCGTGGCGTTGGGCGCGCCCGGAACGGCGGTTGGCGCCGTGGGTGCGCCGCGTCCCGGAGCAGTGGGTGCAACAGCGTTCGGCGAGGGGCTCGTTGTCGGTGCAGCAGCTCCGCCCGGCGCAGCCGGCGGCGGCGCGCCGGGTCGTCCCGGCGGCGTGGTCGGCGCGGTTGTCGGAGCGCCCGCACTCGGAGGCGTCGTCGGTGCACCCGGTGCACCGGCACGCGGCGGTGGCGCTGTCGTTGCGCCAGGTGCTGGGGCCGCCGCCGGAGGCGTGGTGGTCGGCGCGGGCGGCTGCCTGGCGCCAGCCGGGGGAGGCGGTGGCGGCACAGGCGACGGCGTCGCCTTCTGGGATGAAGGCGGCGGCGGTGGCGGAGTCGTCGGTGCGGCCGGTTGTTTCGGCGCCGCAGGCGCTGCTGCCGGCGGAGGAGGCGTCGGACGCGCGGGCGCAGCCGCAGGAGGCGGCGGAGGTGTTGCCGGAGCCCTTGGCGCCGCAGCGGGGGGAGGCGGAGGCGGTGCCTTCGGCGCGGCAGCCGGTGGCGGTGGAGGAGGCGTCGGGCGCGAGGGCGCTGCGGCCGGAGGCGGCGCTTGACGCGGTGGCGGTGCCGCAGCGGGCGGCGGCGGGGCTGCCGGACGTGGCGGAGCAGCCGCCGGGGGTGGCGGAGGAGCCGGCGCCCTCGGCGCGGCAGCCGGTGGCGGAGCGCCCCTCGGCGCCTCCTTCTTCGCGCCTGGAGGGCCACCCTCTTCCTTGGCTTGCGCCACGACAATCGGTGCGGTCTGCGCATGCGATGCGGAGGTCGCGAACGGCGTCGCCGTCAAAGCAGTCGTGGCGAGCAGCAGGATGCGAAGGTTTGTCATGATGTCCTTTGGTTCCCGGGATAGGCCTGACAGCAATGGAACGGTCTCCATTGACACGCCAGTTGGTCGATTGACGGCTAATCATTAGGCCGGAATGTGGCGGCCTACAAACGGCCGGATGGTTTTTATTTCATCGGCGCAATGGGTTGCATGCACCATTGTTCATTGCGCGTTCAGCCAGTACGTTCATGCGGCGCCCTGATCGGTGGCGGGATTGGGCGTGCGCGGGCCGTTCGGCCCACGCGTTGGCAACTCATCTGGCGTCTTGCCCGGTAGCTCCTCCGGTTGTGGCGGTTGGCCGGGTTCGCGGATCGGTGGTGGCACCTCCGGGCGAGGATTGCCCGGCGGGCTTTCCGGCGGTGGCTCGGTCGGTTGTCCCGGTGTCGCCGGCGGTATCTCGGGCGGCTCAATCGGCATCACATCGAGACTTTGCGATTGTCGCCAATCTCGGGCCGCGTGTTGGTCACGGCTGCCGCAGCCATCTTCACATAGCTGATGACAGTTCCCGGCGAATCCCAGAACTCCGCATCGTCAGGCGTGATCTTTAATACGCGGATGTTCGGATCTTCCGCGCTATCCCACCAAGCTTTCGCCGGCGTCGTAAACAACTGCTTGATCTTTGCCCGATCGTTGGAGACCGACGCGGTGCCCGTCACCGAGACGTACTTCTGGGCGCCAGCGTCGGCGAAGGAAAGATTGACCGCGGGATTGCGGGCGATCTCATCATCCTTGTGACGCCGCGCGTCGGTCAGGAAAAAGATCGTGTTGCTGTCCCGCTCCAGATAGGCGCTCATCGGACGTGCGCGAAGCTTGCCACTGTCCTGCGTCACCAGCATCGCAAAGCCGATCTTCTTCATCAATTCCCAAGCGCGATCCTGATCGCGCGCGTTGTCATTGCTCATATCTTGCTCCCTGAACCTTCAACTCCGGAAGCGACAACGGCGGCGATGGCGCGATGTTCCAGTGCAAGACACCACTGGAACCCCCGATCAAGCCGGAGCGTGGCAGACCGCCTCAATGTTGTGGCCGTCGGGGTCGAGCACGAAGGCGCCGTAATAGTTCGGGTGGTAGTTTGCGTCCGGCCGGTTTGTCATGCCCGCGCAGGCGGGCATCCAGTACGCTGCGGCCTAGCGGCGACGGCAGGAAGAAGAAACTACGCCGCCTTCTTGCCGGCCTTTCGCTGGCGCAGGAAGCGGCCGAGCAGGCGTCGTCCGCCCTTGCGCGGGATCAGGTCGACGTCGCTGACCAGTTTGGCGCCGCCCTTGCGTCGTTCCAGCACGATCTTGCGGCTGTGAAACGCCTCCAGCTCGACGCGGTGCGCGACGCTGACGATGGTTGCCTTCGGCAACTCCCTGATGACGATTTCCATCATCTTGTCCTGGCTCTTTTCGTCGAGCGCGGACGTCGCCTCGTCCAGCACCACGATGTCGGGGTTGTGCAGCAACAGCCGCGCGAATGCCAGCCGCTGCTTCTCTCCACCGGAAAGCGTCTGGTCCCACGGCCCTTCTTCCTCGATCTTCTCCTTGAGGTGATCGAGGCCGACCTTGTGCAGGGCCTCGCCGATCCCCTCGACCGTCCAGTCGTCGGCGGCGCCGGGGTAGGCGATGGCGCGGCGCAGCGTGCCGGAAGGGATGTAAGGCTTCTGCGGCAGCATGAAGAGCCGGCGGTCGGGATGGAAATTGACGCTACCGCCGCCCCACGGCCATAACCCCGCCAGCGCGCGAACCAGCGTGCTCTTGCCGGTGCCGGATTCGCCCGCCACCAGCAGGCGCTCGCCGGGCCCGATCGCCACTTCGGTTTCGCCGACCACCGCGGTGCCGTCGTCAAGCGTGACCGAGAGATCGTTGAGGCTCAGCATGGCGTCGCCCTCGGTCTCGCCGCGCTTGATGCGGCCGATGCCGTCGCCCTGTTCGGCGCGCTCGAGGCCATCGAGCGACATCATCAGCGAAGCGATGCGGCGCGCGCAGGCGTTCCAGTCGGCGAGCCGCGGATAATTGTCGACCAGCCAGCCGAACGCGGTCTGCACGATGGTGAAGGCGGAAGCCGCCTGCATCACCTGTCCGAGACTCATGCTGCCGTCGAGAAATTTCGGTGCGCACAACAAGAGCGGAACCACGGGTGCGATCAGGCTCGATCCCTGCGACACCAGCGTGGTGCGCATGTGCTGGCCGGCGAGCCGCGCCCATTGCCGCAGAACCTTTGTAAAGGTCTTGTCGATGCCGTCGCGCTCTTCCTCCTCGCCGCCGAGCAGCGCAATGCTTTCGCCGTTCTCGCGCACGCGCGTCAGCGCATAGCGATATTCGGCCTCGGACTGGTTCTTGTCCTCGGACACCTGCACGAAGCTTCGTCCGATCGTCATGATCGAGCCCGAGGCGATTGCCGCATACACGACCGCGGCGATCACGAGGAAGCCGGGGATGGTGATCGTCGAGCCGCCCAGCGTCACCGTCAGCGCGCCGCCGATGGTCCAGAGCACGACGATAAAGGTCGCGGCCGACAGGAAGGCCGATGTGACGCCGGCGACGAAATCGACCGGCGAGTTGGTCGCGATCCGCAAATCCTCGGCGATGCGATATTCCGGATTCTGGTGGTCGCCGCCGACGAGATTGAGCTGATAGTAGCGGCCGTTCGCCAGCCAGCGCGATATCACCGCGTTCGTCAGCCAGGCGCGCCAGCGGCGCTGGATGCCCATGCGGGCGAACACCTGCGCCACGCCGAGCAGCACGCTGCCGATGGCGAGCGGAAAGAACACCGCGGCGAGATAATACACGGTGGCGGAATCGCGCTTCTCGATGGCGTCGAAGATCGCCCGGTTCCAGACATTGATGCCGTATTGAAAGCCGACATTGACGACGATCAGGAGCAACAGCCCGATCGTGAACAGCCAGGCCAGCCGGTCGCCGCTCTTGCCCCAATAGCCGCGCGCGCTGATCCAGAACCGCGTCAGCAGATAATCCTTGCGGGCCTGCTCGGCCTCTTCCGGCGACATCTGCGGATCGGGTTCGATCGCCTCGGGCGGCGGTGGCTCGACGTGATCGCCGTCCTCGGCGATGACCTCGACGAACTCCGATTTTTCTGGCTCTGATTCTTCAGACTTGGATTCTTCGGACTTGGATTCTTCAGGCTTGGATTTTTCTGACTTGCGGGATTTCTTCGCGTCAGATTTTTTGCTGGGCGGTTTGGACTTTGCATCGGATTTGGACATGGCCCGATAACGCGAAGAAAATCAGAAGGTTCCCGTTCGGTTCCGGCTATTCGTGCCCTTCGATGTTTTCGCGGTGGCATGGATTGCTTCCGCCTTCGCCAAAGCAGCGGCGGGAAAGTCGCTCGCAATGACGGGAGCGACCGTCAGGATGATGCGGCTGTCGGCGCCTGTTTGAGTTTCCGCCGGCCCGCCCGGTGCAGCACAAGCGAGAGTTGCTCGATCGAGTAGGGCTTTTGCAGCAGCTCGAAACCGTAGCTGCCATGCTCCGACAGCACGTGGCTGTAGCCGCTGGTCAGCACCACCGGCAGGCCCGGATGGCGGCGGTGGATTTCCTGGGCAAGCTCGATGCCGGTCATCCCGGGCATCACGACGTCGGTGAACACGGCGTCGATGCGGTCGGCGCCGATCTCGAGTTCTTCAAGGGCATGGGCGGCGTTGCCGACGAGCTTGGTGGCGTAGCCGAGTTCGGAGAGCGCGTCGGTCGTGAATCGTCCGACTTCGGCATTGTCCTCGACCACCAGCACCGACATTCCGCTGCCGCTGATCGCCGGGGCGTCTGCGGCCGGCGCCTGTCGCGATTTTCCGCTGCCGGCAGTGCGCGGCAGATACAATGTGAAGACACTGCCTTTGCCCAGTTCGCTGGCGACCGCCACTTCGCCGCCGGATTGCCTGGCGAAACCGAACACCTGGGACAGGCCGAGCCCGGTGCCGTGGCCGGCCTGCTTGGTCGTAAAGAAGGGTTCGAAGATACGTTCGAACTGATCCGGCGGAATGCCGCTGCCGGTATCGGCGACGGATACGGCAACATAGCCGTATGGATTTTGCGACAAGGGCGCGGCGTTGGGCAGACTGGCTGCCATTCCCACCGCAATCGTCAGCCGTCCCCGGCCCTCCATGGCGTCCCGCGCGTTCACGGCCACGTTGATGATGGCGGTTTCGAACTGGCCGGCGTCGGCGTTGACGAAGCACGGTTCTTCCGGGCCAAGGATGACGATCTCGATCTGCGAACCGACCAGGGTCGCGATCATTTCGCTCAGCGTCTGCACGCTGCGTCCGACGTCGAACACTTCGGGCTTCAATGTTTGCCGGCGCGCGAAGGCCAGCAATTGCCCGGTCAGCTTGGCGGCGCGGGTCACCGTATCCGAGATCGCCTCGATGTAGCGCAGCCGCCGCGGCTCCGGCAGGTCGGGCCGCCGCAACAGGTCCACGGAAGCGCGGATCACGGTAAGCAGGTTGTTGAAATCGTGCGCGACGCCGCCGGTAAGCTGGCCCAGCGCCTCCAGCCGCTGGCCATGCTTCAACGCTTCCTCGGCCGCCTGCCGCTTCTCGGCTTCGAAATAAAGATGGCGCGTCCGGCGCAGGGCCAGCCCCAGCAGGGCAAACAGCAGTGCGGTGGCCGGCGCGCCGAAGATCAAATGCTGGCTTATGGTGGACCACCAGCGCGCCCGGATCGCCGAGGTCTCGAGGCCGGCGGCGACATAGATCGGGTATTCGGCGAGCCGTTGATATCCGAGCCGGCGTTCGATGCCGTCGGTCGGCGACGCCACGGTGATGAGGCCGGACGTCGGATTGGCAGCGATTATCTTGCCGATCGAACCTTTGGGATCGAGACGGACGTCGCTGTCGATGGCGGGGAAACGCGCCAGCACGGTGCCGTCCGCCCGGCCGAGCGCGAAGTAGCTGCCGGGCTCGCGGCCGATCCGGGCGTAGTAATTCTCGAAATATTCCGGGAATACCGAAGCCTGCAGCACGCCGGCGAAACTGCCGTCCTCGCCCGGACGCCGTCTGCTGACGCCGAAGAACGCAGCACCCAGATACGGCGGCCGCGGCGTCAGCGCTTCACCGATATAGGTTCCGATATCGCTCGTCGCGTGGGCCTTGAAATAATCCCGGTCGGAAAAATCGATCCCGGGGGCCGGGACGACCAGGCTGTTGACGAGCGCGTGGCCCTTCGCGTCGAAAATCCAGGCCGATTTCACCTGAGGCAGCGAGGCGACCAGTTGCTTCAGCCGCAGATGCAGCAATTGCTCGCGCGCAACGATGTCGGCGTCGGGAACGTCGCGGACGATCTCGGCCATCTCCGACAGGCTGCGGTCGATGGTCTCGAATACTTTCAGCGCATGCTCGTGCGCGACATCCAGCGAGCGCTCGATCTCGCGGTCGGCGGATTCGTGGATCGAGACCCAGGAGACGGCGGATGCAAAGACGAACAGCGCCAACGGAAGGGCCAGCGAGGCGACCATCATCCATTGCAGCAGTCTCAGCGAATTGCGTTGCTCGATTCGCACGGGCACTCCGGCTCCGCGTCGAGCTTAACGCAATCTCCGGTTGGGAATAAAGCGTGTGGTGAGCGGAACTTTGGATCGATCATAATCGATTCAAATCCGGCCGTTCGCGCTCCGGTAGTCCGGAATGGAGCTAACGGGCCGCGCGAATGCGCGCCCGATGACAGGCTCCGCGTAATCCGGGCTCTCACCGCCGGATAAACTGTCTCCCGGATTGCGCTTCGCTTCATCCGGGCTACGGTTCTGGTCTGGAGGACGACGTCAGGTCTAGATCTGCCGCTCGACCAGCTTCAGCTTGAGCTCGGCGATCGCTTCCGAGGGGTTGAGACCCTTCGGGCACGCCTTGGCGCAGTTCATGATGGTGTGGCAGCGGTAGAGCCGGAACGGGTCTTCGAGATTGTCGAGCCGTTCGCCGGTGGCTTCATCGCGGGAATCGGTCACCCAGCGCGTCGCCTGCAACAGTGCCGCCGGCCCCAGGAATCGGTCGCTGTTCCACCAATAGCTCGGGCAGGAGGTCGAGCAGCAGGCGCAGAGAATGCACTCGTAGAGGCCGTCGAGCTTTTCGCGGTCCTCGTGGCTCTGCTTCCATTCCTTCTGCGGCGTCGGCGAGGTCGTCTTCAGCCACGGCTCGATGGAGGCATACTGGGCGTAGAAGTTGGTCAGATCAGGGACCAGGTCCTTCACGACCGGCTGGTGCGGCAGCGGGTTGACCTTGACCGCACCGCCGGAAGCCACGTCATGCATCGACTTGGTGCAGGCCAGCGTGTTCTGGCCGTCGATGTTCATCGCGCAGGAGCCGCAGACGCCTTCGCGGCAGGAGCGGCGGAAGGTCAGCGTCGGGTCGATATGGTTCTTGATCCAGATCAGGCCGTCCAGCACCATCGGCCCGCAATCGTTGATGTCGACCTGATAGGTGTCGATGCTCGGGTTTTTGCCGTCGTCCGGATTCCAGCGATAGACCCTGAACTCGCGCGTCTCGGTCGCGCCCGCCGGCTTCGGCCAGGCCTTGCCGCCGGTGATCTTTGAATTTTTCGGGAGCGCGAATTCAACCATGCTTGCAAGCCTTCGCTGTCGTCATCAGTAAACCCGCGCCTTCGGCGGGATGTACTGCACGTCGTTCGTCATCGTGTAATCGTGCACCGGGCGGTAATCGATCGTGGTGTTGCCGCGATCGCCGATCCACGCCAGCGTGTGCTTCATCCAGTTCTTGTCGTCGCGGTCGGGGAAATCCTCGCGCGCATGCGCGCCGCGGCTCTCGGAGCGGTTGGCCGCCGAGTCCATCGTCACCACCGCCTGCACGATCAGATTGTCGAATTCCAGCGTTTCGATCAGGTCGGAATTCCAGACCAGCGAGCGGTCGGAGGTTGCAACGTCGCCGATGCCGCCATGCACCTTGTGGATCAGGTTCTGGCCTTCGGTCAGGATCTCGCCGGTGCGGAACACCGCGCAATTGTTCTGCATCACATGCTGCATGCTGTCGCGCAGCTTCGCGGTCGGCGTGCCGCCGGAGGCGTAGCGGTATTGGTCCAGCCGTCCCAGCGCGAGCCCGGCTGAATCACCCGGCAGGTCCGGCTGCTTGCCGTTCGGCGTCAGCTTTTCGGCAAGCCGAAGTGCTGCGGCGCGGCCGAATACGACGAGGTCGATCAGCGAGTTGGAGCCGAGGCGGTTGGCGCCGTGCACGGAGACGCAGGCGGCTTCGCCGATCGCCATCAGGCCCTGCACCACGGCATTGTCGTCGCCGTCCTTCTTGGTCAGCACTTCGCCGTGATAGTTGGTCGGGATGCCGCCCATATTGTAGTGCACGGTCGGCGTGATCGGGATCGGCTCGCGGGTGACGTCGACATTGGCGAAGATCTTGGCCGATTCGGAAATGCCCGGCAGCCGTTCATTCAGCACCTTCGGGTCGAGGTGATCGAGGTGCAGGAAGATGTGGTCTTTTTTCTTGCCGACGCCGCGGCCTTCGCGCATTTCGATCGTCATCGCGCGCGAGACGACGTCGCGCGAGGCGAGGTCCTTGGCCGATGGCGCATAGCGCTCCATGAAGCGCTCGCCCTCGGAATTGACGAGATAGCCGCCTTCGCCGCGCGCGCCCTCGGTGACGAGGCAGCCCGAGCCGTAGATGCCGGTCGGGTGAAACTGGACGAATTCCATGTCCTGCAGCGGCAGGCCGGCGCGCAGCACCATGCCGCCGCCGTCACCGGTGCAGGTATGCGCCGAGGTGCAGGAGGCGTACGCGCGGCCGTAGCCGCCGGTGGCGAGGATCGTGGTCTGGGCGCGAAAACGATGCAGCGTGCCGTCGTCGAGCTTGAGCGCGATGACGCCGCGGCAGACGCCCTGGTCGTCCATGATCAGGTCGATGGCGAAGAACTCGATGTAGAATTCGGCCGCGTGGCGCAGCGCCTGGCCGTACATCGTATGCAGCATGGCGTGGCCGGTGCGGTCGGCGGCGGCGCAGGTGCGCTGCGCCTGGCCCTTGCCGTAGTCCAGCGTCATGCCGCCGAACGGGCGCTGGTAGATCTTGCCGTCCTCGGTGCGCGAGAACGGCACGCCCCAGTGCTCGAGCTCGTAGACGGCCTCGGGCGCGTTGCGCACCATGTATTCGATGGCGTCCTGGTCGCCGAGCCAGTCCGACCCCTTGACGGTGTCGTACATGTGCCAGCGCCAGTCGTCCGGATGCATGTTGCCCAGCGACGCCGAAATGCCGCCTTGCGCTGCGACCGTATGCGAGCGGGTCGGGAATACTTTGGTGATGCAGGCGGTGCGCAGGCCGGCTTCCGAGCAGCCGACCACGGCGCGCAATCCGGCGCCGCCGGCGCCGACGACCACGACGTCGTAGGTATGGTCTTCGATCGGATAGGATTTTCCGTTGGTGGCCGGGCTACTGCCGTTGGCGGCCTTGCCGTTACCTTGTGCGGCCGAGTTCTTGGCAGCCATGGGTTAAACTCCCGATGACAATTTGAGGATCGCGTAAATCGAGGCCAGGGCCACCGCGATACAGAAGAAATTATTCGCCATCACGCTGGCGAGCTTGATCTTCTCGTTATGCACGTAATCCTCGATCACCACCTGCATGCCGATCTTCATGTGCCAGGCGCTGGCGACGATAAAGAGAAGCAGGATGATCGCGATCGGCAGCGAGCCGAGAATTTGCGCCGCGCCGGCCTGGTTGCGGCCGATCAGCATCAGCACGATCACGATGACCGGCACGATCAACAGCGTCATCGCCACGGCCGTGAGGCGCTGGCGCCAGAAATCGGAAGTCCCGGAGTGCGAGGAACCGAGATTGCGGACACGGCCGAGCGGCGTGCGCATCGAAGCCTTTGGTTCGCTCATCGTCCGCCTCCGACCGTGTAGGCGATGATCCAGACCAGCACCGTCAGCGAAATGCCGCCGATCAGCGCGCCCCAGGTCAGGGCCTCGCGCTCATTGGCCTTGAAGCCGTAGCCGAGATCCCAGACGAAATGGCGGAGGCCTGAGAGCAGATGATGGATCAGCGCCCACGTGTAACCGAACACGATCAGCTTGCCGATGATGCTGCCGGTGAAGGCCTGGACATTGGCGTAGGCGCCGGGGCCGGAGGCGGCGGCGATCAGCCACCAGGCGAGCAGAAGGGTACCGAAATACAGCGCTATGCCGGTGGCACGGTGAACGATGGACAGCGCCATCGTCAGGGTCCAGCGATAGGTCTGCATATGTGGCGAAAGCGGTCGTTCGATCCTGGCGGTCATCGGCAGCTTTATGTTCTGTGGGACCGCAGCCGGCCCATCGGGGGAGCGCGGTAGATAAATTCTATTTACGGAGTTAAATCCGTCCGCGCAACGATCAAATCGCTTGAAATCGAACTGCCGTTCATTGCTAGGCAGCTATGAAACGCCTTTGATCAGCAGCTTGGTATACCACGGGCAGTTGGCACGGTTAAAGAATTGAATAATGATTCTGTCTATTGGTCGATGCAAGGCTGCGCCCCGTACGCACTGGCGCAGGTGCGCCGGCGGCAATCGCAGCAGATGCCCGGCGGCGAGATCGCTCTCGGCCTGCCATGACGGTCCGCGCGCCATGCCGGCGCCTTCCTTTGCGGCGGTGGGGAGGGCGTCGAGGCTATTCATCCAGAGAGGACCGGATATGCGGATTTTGCGGCCTGCTTTGCCGTCGTCGGCAAAGCGCCGTTCGGCGCCGCCGGGCGCGTCACGCCTCGCGAGATCGTCGGGTGAGGCGCAGACGATCGATCCTTCCGCAATTCGTAGGGGGCTTCCTGAAAATAATGGATACGCGAATTGCAGAAGCGGCTACGTCTCGCGGGCGGCGGCCATGCAGATGCGCAGGGCGCAGATTCTGAACGTGGGATGCTCCAGGACATGACGACCGGCCTCGATCCCAAAGAACTCATCGAACTCGCCTTGCTGCTGATTGCGACCGGGGCGCTGTCCGGATTTCTGGCCGGCGTGTTCGGCATCGGCGGCGGCGCCATCCTGGTGCCGGTGTTCTACGAATGCTTCCGGCTCGCCGGCGTGCCGCTGGAGGTGCGGATGCCGCTCTGCATCGGTACCTCGCTTGCGATCATCATCCCGACCTCGATCGCCTCGTTTCGCGCCCATTATGCCCGCGGCGCGGTCGACATGGGAATCCTCAGGCGCTGGTGGCTGCCGGTCCTGCTCGGCGTGGCCGTTGGCAGCGTCACGGCGCGCTTTGCACCGGAGCGCCTGTTCAAGATCGTGTTCGTGATGGTGGCGTGGTCGGCTGCGGCGCGGCTGTTGCTGGCGCGGGAAACCTGGAAGCTCGGCGACGACGTGCCGAAAGGCTTCGTCATGCGCGTCTACGGCTTCATCATCGGGCTGTTGTCGACCTTGATGGGCGTCGGCGGCGGCCTGTTCGCGAACCTGCTGATGACCTTCTACGGCCGGCCGATCCATCAGGCGGTCGCGACCTCGTCCGCGCTTGCGATATTGATCTCGATCCCGGGTGCCATCGGCTATGTCTATGCCGGCTGGCCTGCGGCGGCGCGCTTTCCGGACGTCACCGCGCTGCAACTGCCATTCGCGCTCGGCTACGTCTCGCTGATCGGGGCGCTATTGGCGATGCCGACCACGCTGATCACGGCGCCGCTCGGGGTGAAGGTTGCGCACGCGCTGTCGAAGCGCGCGCTGGAGACGGCATTCGGCGTGTACATGTTCATCGTCGGCGGAAGGTTTGTGATCAGCTTGCTGTGAAGTGGGATCGTAAGACAGTGGCAGTGTCGTCCCTGCGAACGCAGGGACCCATAACCACAAATGTCAGTGGTTCGAGAAAGCCGTCCAACAGCGTTTCTTAAACAACCGCCGCGGCGTATGGGTCCCTGCGTTCGTTCGCAGGGACGACGCCAACTACTTCGCGTAGATGTTCGAGTACGCATCCCGCAAAATATTCTTCTGCACCTTGCCCATGGCGTTGCGCGGGAGTTCGTCGACGACGAACACGCGCTTCGGCATCTTGAATTTTGCGAGCCTGCCGTCGAGCGCCTTCAGCACGCCCGCTTCGGTGACGTCGGCGTCCTTGCTGCAGACCACCACGGCGGTGACACCCTCGCCGAAATCGGTATGCGGCACGCCGATCACGGCGGATTCGATCACGCCCGGCATGGCGTCGATCTCGCTCTCGATTTCCTTCGGGTAGACGTTGAAGCCGCCCGAGATCACGAGATCCTTGCCGCGGCCGAGGATGTGCACATAGCCCTTGGGATCGATCTTGCCGAGATCGCCGGTGATGAAGAAGCCGTCGTCGCGGAATTCGGATTTCGTCTTTTCCGGCATCCGCCAGTAACCCTTGAACACGTTCGGGCCCTTGACCTCGATCATGCCGATCTCGTCGCGCGCAATCTCCTTGCCGGTTTCGGGATCGGTGACGCGAACGGAGACGCGGGGCAGGGGATGGCCGACAGCGCCGGGCACGCGCTCGCCGTCATAGGGGTTGGACGTGTTCATGTTGGTTTCGGTCATGCCGTAGCGCTCCAGCACGGCATGGCCGGTGCGCGCCGACCACTCGCGATGGGTATCGGCGAGCAGCGGTGCGGAGCCCGAAATGAACAGCCGCATGTGGCTGGCCGATTCTTTCGTCAGGGCCGGGCTCTGCAGCAGCCGCGTGTAGAAGGTCGGCACGCCCATCAGCACGGTGGCGCGCGGCATCAGCTTGATGATCATTTCAGGGTCGAACTTCGGCAGGAAGATCATCGAGGCGCGGGCGAACAGCGTGACGTTGCTCGCCACGAACAGGCCGTGGGTGTGATAGATCGGCAGCGCGTGGATCAGCACGTCCTTGTCGGTGAAGCGCCAGTAGTCGACCAGGCTGTAGGAGTTCGACGCGAGATTGTCATGCGTCAGCATCGCGCCCTTGGAACGGCCCGTGGTGCCCGACGTGTAGAGGATCGCGGCCAGATCGTCATTGGCGCGGGCGACGGTGGCAAACGCCGAATCCGCCTTGGCGGCGGCCTCCGTCAGCGATCCCTTGCCGTCGGGCCCAAGCGTCTCGACCTTTGCCTTCACCTTCGCTGCGATCGCGCCGATGCCCTCGGCCTTCGAAGGATCGCACACGACCAGCGACGGCTCGGCGTCGGAGATGAAGTAGTCGAGTTCGTTGAGCGTGTAGGCGGTGTTGAGCGGCAGGTAGACCGCGCCCGCGCGCACCGTCGCAAGATAGAGCACCAGCGCCGGTACCGATTTTTCGGTCTGGGCTGCGACACGGTCACCGGGCTTGACGCCGCGCGCAACCAGCACATTCGCCATCTGGCCGGCACGGGCGATCAGATCGCCATAGCTGATACGCGTGCCGTCGAGCATTTCGATCGCGAGCCGGTTGGGATCGTCGAGCGTGTCGAACAGGCGGGAAAACAGGTTGGCGTTGGCGGTCGTGTTCATGCAACATTCCCTGAGGGGCGCTGGCCAGTGGAATTTCGCTGGCTGGAATAGCAAGAACGCCCTTCTAAAAGCAACGGAGACAGTTTGCATGTCAAATAACGGGAAACGCGTGGCCTGGGTGACCGGCGGCGGCAGCGGAATCGGCGAGTCCGGGGCGGAATTTCTGGCAGCCGACGGCTGGACGGTGGTGATTTCGGGCCGCCGCAAGGAAGAACTCGAGCGCGTGGTCGCCAACATCACCAAAAAGGGAGGCAAGGCCGAGGCGATCCAGCTCGATGTCAGCAATAAGGCTAATGTCAACAAAGCCGCTGACCAGATCCTGGCCAAGCACGGCCGGATCGATCTGCTGGTCAACAGCGCGGGCATCAACGTGCCGAAGCGAAGCTGGGCCGACATGGAACTGGAAGGCTGGGACAAACTCGTCGAGGTCAATCTCAACGGCGTGCTCTATTGCATGCGCGCGGTGCTGCCGGCCATGCGGAAGCAGAAGGACGGCTGCATCATCAACGTCGCGTCATGGGCCGGCCGTCACGTCTCGAAAATGCCGGGCCCGGCCTACACCACGACCAAACACGCGGTGCTGGCGCTGACCCATTCCTTCAACATGGATGAATGCGTCAACGGCCTGCGCGCCTGCTGCCTGTCGCCCGGCGAGGTCGCGACCCCGATCCTGAAGTTGCGTCCCGTGGTGCCGTCGGAAGACGGAGCAGGCGAAAATGCTGCAGCCGGAAGATTGCGGCCGCACCATCGCCTTCGTCGCCAACATGCCGCCGCGCGTGTGCATGAACGAGATCCTGATCAGCCCGACGCATAATCGCGGATTCATCCAGACGCCGGCGAATAGGGATTGAGCCCAACCTCGTGGTCGTCCCTGCGAAAGCAGGACATACGCAGCGGCCTATCTTTCGGGCACTCGAGTAGACTACTTCTCTCTTAACAACTTCTCACTGTGGTTACGGGTTCCTGCTTTCGCAGGGACGACCCCGATGTCTTGTTGCGGAACGCCGCCAAACGGCCCACGCCCTCAAAAGTTTCAGCCATCACGATAATTTATTCGCCGAAACCGCTCCTGAAACCTCCCGTAGCTCGACCAACGACGACGAAATCAACCGGTCTATCGACCAGCGTCGTTGTCACCGGCGGATACCCGCCGGCCATCGCAATCCTCGGGAGAAAATTCCATGTCCAAACGTATTGCACTTCTGTCCGCCGCCGTGTTCAGCGCACTGGCTTTCACCGCCACCATCACCGCGCCCGCCAGCGCGGAAGAAAAGACCGTGATGGTCGGCGGTGCGGCGATGTTCCCCTCGAAGAACATCATCCAGAACGCGGTCAATTCGAAGGATCACACCACGCTGGTCGCCGCCGTGAAGGCGGCCGGCCTGGTCGAGACGCTGGAAGGCAAGGGCCCGTTCACGGTGTTCGCGCCGACCAACACCGCCTTCGGCAAGCTGCCGGCCGGCACCGTCGACACGCTGGTGAAGCCTGAGAACAAGGCGGCCCTGACCAAGATCCTCACCTACCATGTCGTGCCCGGCAAGCTCGCCGCGGCCGATCTGAAGGACGGCATGAAGCTCAAGACCGCCGAAGGCGAACAGCTGTCGGTCAAGCTCAAGGACGGCAAGACCTGGATCGTCGATGCCAAGGGTGGAACCTCGATGGTCACGATCTCGAACGTCAATCAGTCCAACGGCGTGATCCATGTGGTCGATACCGTGCTGATGCCGGCGTCCTGAGCTCCCGCGCGCCGCTGACTGGTCCCAACAGGGGCGTGTGGATTGGCGAGCCGGGGCAACCCGGCTCGCTTTTTCGTGAACCCGATACGCGCCATGCGTCGATTTGATCGCGCCACGGCAGTAACGAAAAGCCGGTTCCCGGCGTATAAACGATATCGAATTGCCTTTTTGTTTGACGCGGATTTCTTTAAGTGAACCGGTACCCACTTCACTGGAAAACGCTACCACGGGAAAAAGCCATGTCGGCCCTCACAGTCAGCGACGAACACACAGCGCCAGCCAAGGCCAAGGTTATCCAGCCGGCCTGGCTGCGGGCGCTGCACTGGACCAACGCCTTCGCGATGGTTCTGATGATCATGTCCGGGATGGCAGATCTACAACGCCTCGCCGCTGTTCAATTTCAGCTTTTCCTCGAGCATCACGCTGGGCGGCTGGCTCGCCGGGGCGCTGCTCTGGCATTTCGCCGCGATGTGGCTGTTGATGGTCAACGGCCTGATCTATCTGGTGCTGGGTTTTGTCACCGGCCGCTTCCGCAAGAAGCTGCTGCCGATCACGCCGGAGGGCGTGATCTCCGACACCAGGGCGGCGCTGACCGGCAAGCTGTCGCATGACGATCTCACCAAATACAACCAGGTGCAGAAGCTGCTTTATGCCGGCGTCATCATCATCGGCATCCTCATCGTGCTGTCGGGCCTGGCGATCTGGAAGCCGGTGCAGCTGCAATATCTGACGGCGCTGTTCGGCGGCTACGATGCCGCCCGCTACGTCCATTTCTTCTGCATGGCCGGTATCGTCGCTTTCATGGTGGTTCATGTCGCGCTCGCGCTTCTGGTGCCGAAGAGCCTGCGCGCCATGATCATCGGCCGCTAACTTAAGGGAATACGGTCATGGGCCGCATGCGCAATCTCCTGATCCCCGGTGTCGACAAGACGCTGCTCATCCGGGACGCCGTCAAGACCATGCCGGACCTCACGCGCCGGCGTTTCATCTCCGGCGGCGCCAGCCTCGGCGCGCTGACGCTGCTCACCGGCTGCGACGTGACGGACCATTTTTCGGCCGAGGAGATGCTGAAGCAGGTATCGAAGTTCAATGACGGCGTGCAGGCATTGATCTTCAATCCCAATGCGATGGCGCCGACATTCCCGGAAAGCGCAATAACAAAGCCGTTCCCGTTCAATGCCTATTACGATCTCGACGATGCACCTGAAATCGAAGGCAAGAGCTGGAAGCTCGAGGTGCGCGGCCTGGTCGAGAACAAGAAGCCCTGGACGCTGGAAGAGCTCTATCGATTGCCGCAGGTCAAGCAGGTCACGCGCCACATCTGCGTCGAAGGCTGGAGCGCGATCGGAAGCTGGACCGGCACGCCGCTGCGCGATTTCCTGAAGCTGATCGGCGCCGATACGCGCGCCAAATATGTCTGGTTCCAGTGCGCCGACAAGGACGGCTACAACTCGCCGCTCGACATGGCGACCGCGCTGCATGCGCAGACCCAGATGACCTTCAAGTTCGGCGACGAAATCCTGCCGCGCGCCTATGGCTTTCCGATGAAGATCAGGGTGCCGACCAAGCTCGGCTTCAAGAACCCGAAATACGTGATGTCGATGGAAGTCACCAACGACTACAAGGGCGGCTTCTGGGAAGACCAGGGATATAATTCGTTCAGCGGGAGCTGAGTCGTCCCAACTCGTCGCCCCTGCGAAAGCAGGGGCCCATACCGCGTGATCTATCGATGAAGTGCGGTGGCGGACGCTCCGCCAACTGTCACTGTAGCTTGCTGACGCAAAGCCGTCTCCCGTCCTGCCACTTCCAAGGGCCGCGGCGTATGGGTCCCTGCTTTCGCAGGGACGACGCGCGGACAGATAACGCATTATGGTAGACGACGTCTCCCCATCTTCCTGTGAAACGCCGACAGCACCGTAGAGGGGCGACTACGCGGCCTTCGCGTCCACCCGGCGGCAGAAGCAGGATGCCTTGATCGGAATCTCCGCCCGCGCCTGCGCCAGGTCGAGTCTCTGCTTGATCAGCGCCGTCTCGGCCTTCTCTCCGCGGCGGACCAAACATTCGTGCAGCCCATGCAGCGACCAGAGATTATCGGGATGCTGGCAGGCGCGGCTCAACTTGCCGTCGAGACCGAGATCGGAGCGATATACCGCCTCGGCTTCCTCGATCCGTCCCTGCTCGAGGAGTAGTGCCCCCAGCGCATGGCGGGTCGGCTGCATCCATCCCCACGGCTCGTCATAGGGCAGTCCGTCGCTGAGTTCGACCGACCTGCGCAGGTGCGCGAAGGCCGCGTCATGGTTTCCCTTTCGATATTCCAGTTCGCCATCGAGCATCGCTTCGGCGACTTCAAGCAGATTGATCATCCTGTTGTTGTGGACGCGGCGGCTCTCGGGCACGCGAGCCTTGGCCGCCACGAACAACGCTCTCTCCGCTTCGGCCTCGGCGACATTGCCAAGCGCCGAATGGGCGACCGCCTTGGCGTAATGGATCTTGGCGACGTTCGAGCAGTAGAGATCGCGATCTCGCGGCAGCTCCTGTTTGATGATTTCGCGCCATTTGCCGAAGCGCACCAGAACGTGCTGCTTCATCGTGAGATAGCCCTCGAGGAAATCCGCCATCGGCGGCGATTCGATACGCAGTACCGCCTCGGGGATCGTGGCGATCAATTCCTCGGCTGCTGCGATGGCGGGCGTGTACTGGCCGAGAAACATGGCGCCATAGATTGCGAAGTGGAAGTTGTGGATGACGTAGACGAGGTAGACACCGGGATCGTCCGAATAGGCGAGGAACCTGCGGTCGGTTGCCAGCGCCTTCTGATTATGGACCAGCACGTCGTTGTAGTGGCCGCACAGCACATCGAGATGCGTCGGCATGTGGATGAGGTGGCCGGAGTCCGGCACGATCTCGCGCAACCGATCACCGGCCCGCAGCGCGCGCTGCGGAAAAGGCGACATCTCCATCAGGTGGACATAGAGATGCAGCAGGCCCGGGTGATTCCACGCCGCGGGAATCCGGTCGAGGGCGAATTCCAGCAGCGCCCTGCATTCCTCGGTGCCCGCGCCCTCGGCAGGTTTGCCTGATGGCAGGTCCCACATCTGCCACGGCGTCTCGTTCATGATCGACTCGGCGAAGACCGCCCGGACCTCAAGATCGTCGGGAAAGGCCGCGAAGATCTTGCGCATTTCGCGGGTATAGGCCTTGTCCCACGGCGACATATCCTCGATCGCCTCGCGCTGGGGATAGCGCGCGGTGAGGGCCTCGATCATCGCGCGCTCGACCGGCGTAGCCTTCCCGGCATGCGCGAGCGCTTGCTGCATGGCATCGCAGGATGCCGACAGCGCCATCTGCCGGCCAAGCGGGTCGTAGCGAACCCATGGCAGGTTATAGTTGGGCCCCGAGGCGTAGCTGATGCCCCAGTGCGCCATGGCGCATTCGCCGTCGTGCTTCAGCGCCTTCTGAAAGCACTTGATCGCTTCGCTGTGATTGAACCCGAACAGCCAGTTGAGGCCCCGGTCGAACCAAAGCTGGGCGTCAGGCGATGATGTGGTGACTTTGCGGCTGTACGGTCCGAGATCGAAATAGGTCATGCCCCTTCATCTCCATAATCGCTTCGCGTTCGTGATGCTTACGTGCCGTGCCGCGCTGGTACCTTACCACAAGGTTGTGTCACTCGAGGCTGCAAACTGCCGCAGGAGATTGTCACCTTGGCGACGGAGCCGTAGGGTGGGCAGAGCGAAGCGTGCCCACCAGTAATAGTGCGCAAGATCATGGTGGGCACGGCGCGAAGACGCGCCTTTGCCCACCCTACGGCTTCTGCACTACCTTCCGCTGAAACGCCGACAGCACCGCGCCCAGCGCCAGCATCGCGGCCGAGACGTTCAGTGCAAACGACAGGCTGCCCATCGCATCCGTGATCGCGCCGACGACGATCGGGCCGAGCGTCTGGCCGATGCCGAATGAAATCGTCATGGCCGCAATCGCGGTCGGCCAGGCCTGCGGCGGATAGTTGAAGCGCACGAAGGCGGTGGTGGAGCCGACCACCGCGAAGAACGCGACGCCGAACACCAGCGCCGAGATCGCGAGCAGCCAGGCCGAGTGCCCGAAGATCGGCAAGCGCCGCACCGACCGCGTTGGCGCCGAGAATGATCGTGGTGGCGAGCCCGCCGCGGTCGAGCGCGAGCACGCGCCGCCACACCCACGGCGTCACGAATGCGCTGAGGCCGATCAGGCTCCAGAACGCGCTCTGCGCAACCGCGCCGCCACCGCCGTCGCGCACATAGGCGATCATGAAGGTCATGTAGGCGATGTAGCCGGCGCCGAACAGGAAGTAGCCGATCAGGTAGACCAGCACCGGCCGGATGGAGAATTTGACCGGCGCCGCGCTGTCGATCGCAGCATCGCCGCCGAGCGGCGCCCGCAACAGCGGCAGGATCAGGACGGCGCAGAGCAGCGTCATGGCCCACCACACGATCCACCACGATCCGGGCCCAAAGCCCTGCAGCACGAACGGCGCGACCAGCCCCGACGAGAGAATGCCGAGCCCCGGCCCGGCATAAAACAGGCTCAGCAGGAAGTTGGCGCGTTCGGGGCGCGTTTGCGCGATCGTGGCAGCCAGCGCGGCGCCACCGACGAACCCTCCCGCCGCGCCGACGCCCGCCAATAATCGCGCAAAGCTCAGCACGAAAAAATTGCCGGAGACGGCGCATAGCGCCAGCGAAGCGACGGCAGCCAGCGTTCCCCAGCGCACCGTTCGCGGCAGCCCGAAACGCCGAATCATCCGCGAGGCAAGCAACGCGCCCGCCAGATAGCCGACGGCGTTGATCGTGTTCATGAAGCCGGCCGCGGAATAGGACCAGCCGAGCGCGTCGCGCATGTCGGGCAGCACCAGCGCATAGGCGAAGCGGCCGATTCCGAGACCGATCGTTGGCGCGAGCGATAGAATGAGGATCAGCCACGCAGGATGCGCGTAGGTGGGTTGGTCGGGAGCTTTCACAAAATTCTCCGGCAGCGGCCATTCTGGCAGGCAAACCGGCCGTTGCACAGGGGCGCCGGCCGCAACGGTGTCTTGCCGATCCTGCAACGGGATCAGCCGATCAGCACCAGCACGACGCCAAGCACCGTCAGCGCGGCCCCCGCCACAATGCGCCCGGTAATCGCGATGTGCTTGAGCAGCATTGCGCTCAGCGCCACCGTGACCAGCGGATAGATCGCGGCGAGCGGCGCCACCAGCGTGATCGGACCGTTGCGGACCGCGGCGAACAGCGTGAGTGCGCTCAAGCCGTTGCTGATCCCGGTCATCGCAAACCAGAACAGGCCCGCGCGCGGTGCCTGCACGACAAAGCTGCCCTTGCGGACGCGCTGCACCGTCAGCACCACCACCGATGACGTGATGTAGCCGATCAGGCAGGCCCAGAGCGCGCTGGGCCAGACCGTGAGCCCGAGCTTGACCACAGGCGGCGCCACGCCGCGTATCAGCGCGCTGCAGAGCGGTAGCAGCAGCGCCCAGCTCCGCCAATGGCCGAGGTCGCGCGGTCGGGTCACGGTGATGATCGCAGCGCCTGCAACGGCCACGACGAGGCCGAGGAGTTGCGGCGAATGCAGCGGTTCGTGCAGCAGGATCACCGCCGTCGCCACCGCAAACAGCGGCGCGAGGTTGCCGAGCGTGGAAGTGATGACAGGCCCGAGCGCCTGGTTCGAGGCAAAGGTCAGGAGCGTCAGCGAAGCCGGGAAGAACAACCCGATGGCGATGAAAATGGGCAGCCCGTGCCAGACCACCGGCTCGCCCTGCAGGATCAGCGGCGACAGCAGCAAAAACAGGAGCGTGAAGGAGGGAACACTGATCGCGGCCCCCGACAGCGGCTCGACGGTCCGCAGGCCGAACTGTGCCAGAACGACCCCGGCCCCGAGGAAGAAGGCCGACGCGAAGGCATAGATGATGGCTGATGTCATGAGGTCCGTCTTGCTGCCTTCTTGAGGGGGCGGCGGTTGCTCGTTCCCTGCCTTTTTGGCCTGTCTGCGATGCCTTGCCAATCCGCTTCGAGGGCTTTAGCACTCCGCCCGGATTTCACTTTTTCCGTCATGCCCGGCCTTGTGCCGGGCATCCACGTCTTACTGCCAACGGCAAAACAAGAACGTGGATGGCCGGGACAAGCCCGGCCATGACGAACTGGAGGTAACAACCATGGCGACCCATAAACTGCTGCTTCTCCCCGGCGACGGCATCGGCCCCGAAGTGATGGGGGAGGTGCAGCGCCTGATCGACTGGCTGAACAAGCAGGGCATCGCGAAATTCGAGACCGAGCAGGGTCTGGTCGGCGGCTCCGCCTATGACGCGCATAAAGTGTCGATCTCGGAAGGCGACATGGCCAAGGCTGCGGCCGCTGATGCCATCATCTTCGGCGCGGTCGGCGGTCCGAAGTGGGACAGCGTGCCCTACGAGGTGCGCCCCGAGGCCGGCCTGTTGCGGCTGCGCAAGGATCTCGGCCTGTTCGCCAATCTGCGCCCCGCGGTGTGCTATCCGGCGCTGGCGGAGGCGTCCAGCCTGAAGCGCGAGGCGGTCGAAGGCCTCGACATCATGATTGTGCGCGAATTGACCGGCGGCGTCTATTTCGGCGAGCCGAAGACCATCACCGATCTCGGCAACGGCCAGAAGCGCGCCATCGATACCCAGGTCTACGACACCTATGAAATCGAGCGCATCGGCCGCGTCGCCTTCGATCTGGCGCGCAAGCGCCGCAACAAGGTGACCTCGATGGAAAAGCGCAACGTCATGAAGTCGGGCGTGCTCTGGAACGAGGTGATGACCCAGGTGCATGCGCGCGAATACAAGGACGTGACGCTCGAGCATCAGCTCGCCGATTCCGGCGGCATGATGCTGGTGAAGGCGCCGAAGCAGTTCGACGTCATCGTGACCGACAATCTGTTCGGCGACATGCTGTCGGATATCGCAGCGATGCTGACCGGCTCGCTCGGCATGCTGCCCTCGGCTTCGCTCGGCGAAGTCGACGCCAAGACCAAAAAGCGCCGCTCGCTGTTCGAGCCGGTGCATGGCTCGGCGCCCGATATCGCAGGCCAGGGCCTGGCCAATCCGATCGCGATGATCTCCTCGTTCGGGATGGCGCTGCGCTATTCCTTCGACATGGGCACGCTGGCCGACAAGGTCGACGCGGCGATCGCGGCGGTGCTCGCCAGCGGCCTGCGTACCGCGGATATCAAGTCCGAGGGTACGACGGCTGCTTCAACCACGCAGATGGGCGAGGCAATCCTGAAGGAATTGCAGAAGCTGCACGCGTAAGCGCTGCCGGGAATCGTAGGGTGGGCAAAGCGAAGCGTGCCCACCAACCAGCACGAATGCAGAAGATGGTGGGCACGGCGCGTTGCGCCTTTGCCCACCCTACGGTCTGACCACTTCATCGGAGCCGGTTCATGGACGCATCGCATCGGCCGAAACTCGCGGAAACTTTCGTCCATGAAACGGTGCGGCTGCGCGAGGCGCAGATCGGCCGGCGTTGCGAAGTCCTGTGCAACACGCGCATCGAATATTCCTCGCTCGGCGACTACTCCTATCTCGGAGAAAATTGCGACGTCGCCGACGCCGTGATCGGCAAGTTCACGGCGATCGCCAATTCGGTGCGGATCGGCGCGCCGAACCACCCCATGGGGCGTCCGTCCCAGCATCGCTTCACCTACTGCCCGGAATACTACGAGGCGACGGCCAGTCGCGACCGCGATTTTTTTGCCGAGCGCCGCGGCGACCGGGTGATCGTCGGCAACGATTGCTGGATCGGTCATGCCGCCATCCTGCTGCCGGGCGTGATCGTCGGCGACGGTGCGGTGATTGCCGCCGGCGCGGTCGTCAGCCGCAATGTGCCGCCCTATACGATCGTCGGCGGCGTTCCCGCGCGCCCGATCCGCAAGCGCTTTCCCGATTCGGTCGCCGAAAGCCTGCGCCGTATCGCCTGGTGGGACTGGCCGGATGAGGCCATCTTCGAGCGCCTGAGCGATTTCCGCTCCGAGGCAATCGAAGGGTTTTGCGAGCGTTACGACCCGGAGCGTCCGTCCGGTAGACCGAGAAGCCATCACAAACAAAAATGCCCGGTCTGAACCGGGCATTTTCGTCAGAGGATTGCAGCTCTCAATACAGCGGGAAGCGCTGCGGATAGCCGCCCATATCCGACGGCGGGTTGAGCGGCTGGCGGTCGATCGGCCGGTTGAGGTTTTCGCGCGCGAAGGTCGGGTAGCCGATCTCCGGCGGGAAGGCGTAGTCCTGGAACTTGCGATCACCCGGCAGAACTTCGGTGCCGGCATCGAGCCAGGAGCGCGTGGTGACGTAAACGCGGGTGCGCGGGCCCTGCTGGTAGACCCGGTTGGGACCGTTCGCGCCGTAATAGGGGCGGCCGTCCTTGTCATAGCGCTGCTGCTTGGACTGCGCGCTGGCCGAGGTCGCGCCGACCGCGACGAGGGCCGCCGTGGCAAGCAGCATCGCGAGCTTGCTCGCAGCGGGGAATTTTCGGGTCATTGCATCCTCGTCATTGTCCGCCCTTGCGGGGGCTGGCCGATCGCCAAATCTGATTGCCGGCATTGTAGCCATGGCGGGACCATCGTCGCTAGGTCAATTGCGCCACAGGCAGCGGAATAATGCGGTGCCAAGCGAAAAAGTTTCATGAAAACAAGTGTCTTGGCCGCTTGTCGCCACAATCGTGAGGGGCGGCGGAAACAAGCGCGGCCAACGGCGGCCTAGAGGGCGCCGCGCAGCCGCGGGTTGTCGGCGCCCATAACCCAATCCGCTGCCAGGGCGGGCGCGCCAGATGTCGCGCAATCGCTGCGCCTGACCTCGGCATGGGCGAACAATTCCGCCAGTTTTGTATCGTTGCCGGCAGTCAGCAGAACCAGCCGGTTCAGCATGCAGCCGATTGCGGTACGGCGGGCCGGCAAATCCTCGCCCAGGCATGACCAGCCGGAGATACGGAATTTGGGCTCGTCGACGTGCTTGAAAAATCGGAGGCAGGCGCGGGCAGGCTCCGTGCCGCCGACCCGGCGAAACAGAGTGACGGCGCCGAACTTGCTGTCGACGATCCCGGCAGCTTCCATTTCCCGCACGCCGGCCGGGTCCATCCTGGCGGCAAGGTAGCCGGCTGCCGAACCGGCCTGGTCGATCTCGCCGCCCGGGCGATAAATTTCGAGTTCGGCAACCGGCATGCCGCCGGCGCCGCTCCAGTGGAACACGTCCTTGCGACCGCCTTCGGGGTGCCGGAAAATTTCGTAAGCCTCTGTCTTACCTTGGAAAATGAAGTGGCTTACGGCGAACGCGGGCGCCGTGCGCCCGGCCTGGCTCCAGGTTTTGGGCGACGTCTCCGTCGCCGTGACATCGGGTAAGTGGTTCCACAGCGCGATACCGCAAATGGCAATCAGCGCCAGGGCCATGAGATAGGCGCAGAGCCGTGCCAGCGTGCCGCAGACTTCGTTAGCGAAGCTGGCCAGCGCCGGGTGAATTCTGGTCGTATAATGGGAATTGGCCGAACCGGCCGGAAACGAATGCATCAAACGCCCAAACGCAACCGTAAAACGTTGTCATATCGGCGTTTCTCGCATAGAAGCGCTGCCTTCCCCCTTTCCGCTCGGCGCGGCAGGGCGGCATTTTTCCTCGGAGAGTGAACGATGGGTTACAAAGTCGCTGTCGTCGGTGCGACCGGCAATGTCGGGCGCGAAATGCTCAATATTCTCGACGAGCGCAAATTTCCCGCCGACGAGGTCGTGGTGCTGGCCTCGCGCCGCAGCGTCGGCGTCGAAGTGTCCTACGGCGACCGCACCCTGAAGGTCAAAGCGCTCGAACATTATGATTTCTCCGACGTCGATATCTGCCTGATGTCGGCCGGCGGCTCGGTGTCGAAGGAATGGTCGCCGAAGATCGGCGCCGCCGGCGTGGTCGTGATCGACAATTCGTCGGCCTGGCGCATGGACCCGGACGTGCCGCTGGTCGTGCCGGAGGTGAACGCGGACGCGGTCGCCGGTTTCACCAAAAAGAACATCATCGCCAACCCGAACTGCTCGACCGCGCAGCTCGTGGTCGCGCTGAAGCCGCTGCACGACAAGGCCAGGATCAAGCGCGTCGTGGTCGCGACCTATCAGTCGGTCTCGGGCGCCGGCAAGGATGCGATGGACGAATTGTTCTCGCAGACCAAGGCCGTCTACACCAACAGCGAGCTGATCAACAAGAAATTCCCCAAGCGTATCGCCTTCAACGTCATCCCCGAGATCGACGTCTTTATGGAGGACGGCTACACCAAGGAAGAGTGGAAGATGATGATGGAGACCAAGAAGATTCTTGATCCCAAAATCAAGCTGACCGCGACCTGCGTGCGTGTGCCGGTCTTCGTCGGCCATTCCGAGGCCGTCAACATCGAGTTCGAGAACCCGATCACCGCCGACGAAGCCCGCAACATCCTGCGCAACGCGCCGGGATGCCTCGTGATCGACAAGCACGAGCCCGGCGGCTACGTCACGCCCTATGAGGCGGCCGGCGAGGACGCCACCTACATCAGCCGCATCCGCGAGGACAACACCGTGGAGAACGGCCTGCAGCTGTGGTGCGTGTCGGATAACCTGCGCAAGGGCGCCGCGCTGAACGCAATTCAGATCGCCGAATGCCTGATCAACCGCAAGCTGATCACCGCCAAGAAGAAGGCGGCGTAAGCGAAATTCGTAGGGTGGGCAAAGCGAAGCGTGCCCACCGCTTAGCGCAGTGACCGGGAGATGGTGGGCACGGCGCGCTGCGCCTTTGCCCACCCTACGCCGCTTCGCCACTCTCATGCTGCGAATTCCTTCGTCTCCCTGTCGAGCACGAACAGCGAGCCCTCGGCGACGCCGAAATAGGCGCCGTGCAATTCCATCTCGCCGCGCTCGACGCGGGTGCGCACGAACGGAAACGTCATCAGGTTTTCGAGCTGAGCGAAACACCGCGGCCTTTTCTATCCGGGTGGTAAAATCCTGCATCGACTCACGGTCGCGCTGCTCGACGACTTCGCCCGGCTTGATGAACATCGCCATCCACTTGCCGATGAAGTCGCCCGGCGATAGCGGCTGGATCTTGTCGATAAAGGCGCGGATACCGCCGCATTGCGCGTGGCCGAGCACCACGATGTGTTTGACGCGCAGCACCGACACCGCATATTCCAGCGCCGCGGAGACGCCGTGCGCGTTCTCATCCGGCTGATAGACCGGCACCAGATTGGCGATGTTGCGCATCACGAACAGTTCGCCGGGGCCGGCATCGAAGATCACTTCCGGCGAGACGCGGGAATTGCAGCAGCCGATCACCATCACGGCGGGCGACTGGCCGCGTTCGGAAAGTTCCCGGTAGCGCGTCTGCTCGGTCGGCAGCCGCTGCGTGGTAAAGGCCCGGTAGCCGTCGAGCAGATGTTGCGGGAATGATGTGGTCATGTGTCCTGTGCCTGTTACTGGGCCAGCCTGGCCATGCCTAACCATATGCCGCTGACGGGAACAAGGCTTTCGAACCCCGGTTTGAAATGTTAGGGCGAGGGACCCAAACCGCCCCAAGGAACCAGCCCATGATCCGTCCGCGCCGCAGCCTGTTGTTCATGCCGGGATCGAACGCGCGGGCGCTGGAAAAGGCGCGCAATTTGCCCGCCGACGGCATCATTCTCGACCTCGAGGATTCGGTGGCGCCGGACGCCAAGGCTATGGCCCGCGACCAGATCGCCAAGGCGATTGCGGCCGGCGGGTTCGGCAAGCGCGAGGTGCTGATCCGCGTCAACAGCCTCGATACGCCCTGGTGGGTCGACGACGTCACCATGGCCGGCAAGGCCCGCCCCGACGGGATTCTGGTTCCCAAGATTTCCACCGTGGCCGATCTCAACGCCATCGCGAACCGCCTGAGCGACATCAACGCCGACATGTCGATCCGGGTCTGGGCGATGATCGAGACCGCGCGCGCCGTGCTCGATGCCGACAAGCTCGCGGCGGCATCCAGGGATTCCGAAATCCGGCTCGCGGGCTTCGTGTTCGGGCCGAACGACATTTCGCGGGAAACGCGGATCCGCATGCAGCCGGGCCGCGCGGCGATGATCCCGATGATCACGCACTGCATCCTGGCGACGCGCGCGCATGGGCTCGAAATTCTCGACGGGCCCTACAGCGACATCAGCAATATCGACGGCTTTGCGACCGAATGCGCGCAGGGCCGCGATCTCGGCTTCGACGGCAAGACGCTGATCCATCCCAGCCATATCGAGGCCTGCAACGCGATCTTCACGCCGCCGGCGGAAGAGGTGGCCGAAGCGCGCAAGATCATCGCGGCCTTCGAGAAGCCGGAAAACGCCTCCCGCGGCGCGATCCAGCTCGACGGCCGGATGGTGGAGCGGCTGCACGCCGACATGGCGAAGCGCACGATTGCGATCGCCGATGCGATCGCGGCGATGGGGCACTAGAGCCGGGTGAGATCAGGTTCGGCCGTGACGGCGGCGAGCCGCCGTCCATTCTACTTTGCATGGGGTTGTTTTCGATATTTTTTCGAATCGGGTCCGTCTTATCCTCCCCTGGAGGGGGAGGATCGGTTCGCATGGAATGCGAACCGAGGTGGGGTGACGGTCTCTCATCCCGGGCACTGTTAGACGCGGAGACACCGTCACCCCGCCCCGCCGCTTCGCGGCGACCCACGAGCGAGCTTCGCTCGTCTCGGACCCCTCCAGGGGAGGGTGAAGGGTCATCGCTAGCTGAACCTCTCCGCCGCCCACGCATAGAGGCTGCCGGGAACGGGCTTTTGGCCGCCGCGGCCTTTTGGCGAGATGTGCAGGCCGATGATTTGGGGATCGGCGAGCAGGCCGGAAAAATCCGCCGGTTCGAAGAACAGTTTCGGTGCGGCATGCACGGCGTAGAAGGATTGCTTTGACCGCGCGTGCTGCAATTCGCCCCAACGGCGCGCGAGCGCGGTCAGCGCCGCCGGGCCGTAGATGGCGACGCGGATGTCGGAGAGACGGCTTGACCGGTGTCGTAGCTGGCGCAGCATGAAGGTGACGCGATGGCGCAGCGCCAGCCAGTCCGGCGTCAGATCCTCCTGCTCCATCAGGTCCTCGAACGCCCGCACGATCGGATTGTCTGACGGCAGATACAGCACCGAATTGCCGAGCTGGCGCCGGCGCTCCCATGCGAAGTAAGGCTTTGCCGGGTCGATCTCGATCGGCTTCAGCAGGAGCACGTCGGCGTCGAGCCACAGTCCGGCGCGTTCGGCCATCAGCCGAATCCGGAAGAAATCGCTGAATTGCAAAATGGTCCAGTCGCGCCAGCTTCCGTCCGGCTGGGGCGGGCGCAGCCGCTCGGAAAAGGAATGCGGCAGGATCGCCTCGGCTTCGGCATTGCCGACACCGTCGGGCAGGCCCGGCAGGGGATCGAAACTGTAGACGGTGACCTTGTGCCCGGCGGCGACCTGCGACCGCAGGCAGGTCAGCCGCAGCCCGTCGAGCGGGCCATGCCAGAAAGTGACGACGTCAGGCCGCATCCGCGTCGCCTCCGCTTAAAGAAAAGAGCCCCGATGTGATCGGGGCTCTCGTAACACGATCAGCTAACAAGATCAGGCCCAGGCGCGCTCATTCTTCAGCTTCGCCTCGTAATCGTCGATCGACGACTTCTTTTCCATGGTCAGGCCGATGTCGTCGAGGCCGTTCATCAGGCAGTGCTTGCGGAACGGATCGATCTCGAACTTCGCCTTGCCGCCGTCGGGTCCACGGATCTCCTGGTTGGCGAGATCGATGGTCAGCGTCGCATTGGCGCCGCGCTCGGCGTCGTCGAACAGCTTGTCGAGGTCGTCCTGGGTGACGCGGATCGGCAGAATGCCGTTCTTGAAGCAGTTGTTGTAGAAGATGTCGCCGAACGAGGTCGAGATCACGCAGCGGATGCCGAAATCCAGCAGCGCCCACGGCGCGTGCTCGCGGCTGGAACCGCAGCCGAAATTGTCGCCGGCGACCAGCACCTTGGCGCTGCGATAGGCCGGCTGGTTGAGCACGAAGTCCGGGTTCTCGCTGCCGTCATCCTTGTAGCGCTGTTCGGAGAACAGCCCCTTGCCAAGGCCGGTGCGCTTGATGGTCTTCAAATACTGCTTCGGGATGATCATGTCGGTGTCGACATTGATGATCTTCAGGGGGGCAGCTACGCCTTCCAGTGTGGTGAACTTTTCCATCGATCGCACTTCCCGGTTGAAGGGTGGGGCAGGCCGCTGATTTATCGCGAATTTGGCCCGGGCAAAAGGCCAATTTGCGCAATCCTAGCCTGCAGCGGCCTCGATCGCCTCCATATCGGCGTCCGACAGCCCAAAATGGTGCCCGATCTCGTGGATCAGGACGTGGCGGACGATATGGCCCAGCGTTTCCTCGTGCTCGGACCAGTAATCCAGAATCGGCCGCCGGTAGAGCCAGACCATGTTGGGCAGGCGGGCGATGTCGTTGTTGCTCTGTTGCGGCAAGCCGATGCCCTGAAACAGGCCGAGCAGGTCGAACTCGCTTTGCGCCTGCATCTCGTCCAGCACCTCGTCGGTCGGAAAATCGTCGACGCGGATGATCACGCCCTCGCACAGGGTTCGAAATCCCTTGGGCAGGCGCTCGAACACCTCATGGGCCATGGCTTCCATTTCGGCGAGCGAGGGGGCTTTTGCTTCGGTCCACATCAGGACGTATTTAGCGTGTGTTATGGCCTTGCGCATACTGGTTTTGCGGAGTTGACCTCGGCGCGCCAATCGGGGACCGTACGGGGGACATCAGGCGTGGGTGGACTTGAGATGAAGCGGATTGTGACAGTCGCAATTTGGGCTGCTTTTGCCGGGCTCCTGCTACCCGGTACGATGGCGCAGGCGCAGACGGCATCGCCGGAACTGCGGGTCGCGACGACGCCGAACGCGGCCGTCACGGATATGTCCGCGCAGCGCCGTCGTCCGCTCCGGCGCGTGCCGATCTACCGGCAGGAGGAATGGGCGCCCGACGTCTACCCGCGCTACAACCCCGGCCCCAATGCCGTGCGCGATTGCACCGCGCATTACGTGCAGGAGTACCGGCCGAGCGGCACGGTGATCACCCCGCGCATGAACTGCTACTGGCGGCCGGGCTAGATCCTCCTCGCTTCATTTTTTTGACAGGTTTTTCCTGACGCGCACGGGCTGCCGCTTTTGCACTGAAGCCGCGATCGTGCTCTGCGTCGGTTGGTGCGTGCAAGGATGGCTGCGAGCATCCGTTCATCTTCGTGGCGCATCCATTCAGGACCCATTCAAGTCGCGAACGTCAGATTGCGTGCAGCGTTGCGGCGATGCGATTCGGCGCAGACGTGACACCCGACCCAAGGAGAGCATTCATGCAGTTCACGAAAGTTTTCGGGCTCGCCGCCGTTGGCGCGTTGCTTGCGCTCGTAGCTCCAGCCGAGCGCGCCAATGCGCTGTCGCTCAGCAATCCCGGCGCCGCCGCGGCGGTTCAGGAAGACGCCAGGCCGGCGACGACGGAAGTGCATTGGCGGCATCATCGCCATCACCGTTGGCATCGCTGGCACCATCATCATCGCCACCACCATCATCGCCACTGGCGCCGCTGGTGAGTGCGACAGCTTAGCGCAGCGATCGAGCAGGCCCGCTTCATCGCGGGCCTGTTTCAATTCGAAGAATTGCCTTGAATCCGGCGAGATTGCTGCCCGTTATCCCTGTCATCGGGATCAACGAGGGGAAGTCCGTCATGAAGAGCTTGATCGGGGCGGCCTTTGTCGCCGGCGCGCTCGCGGTTGCCGGACCGGCCGCGATCAGTCCGGTCGCCGCGGCACCGCAGGCGAAGGCGCACAGCGCCGGCACATCCGACACCACCGATTTCAGCGCGCACCGCCATGTCAGGCGCGACTATCGTCACCACGGTAATCATCGTCCGTACTATCGTCTCTATTACTATGATCGGCCGGTCTACTATCGGCCGTATCCCTATTCCACACCGGCACCGTTCACCTTCGGCATCGGGTTTGATCCGCTCTGGCGATGAGACGTTGGCGCGCGAAGTGTTCCGCGATGCGTTCATCTTTGCGGTCGGCGCATTCATGGCGCGTTCACGTGCCTGTCTCTATCGTCACGTTGGGGCGACTGCAGAGAAAGAAAAACGTGACGGGGACCGGCCGCAGTGCGGCTGAGGGGCGCGCCGTCGCCGGTTAGGGAGGTTCATCCATGGCGATATCCGAACCCGGACGCGGCTTTGTCCGCTGTCTGGGCGTAACAGCTGCTGCTCTTTTTGCATTTGCGGCGGCATCACAACAGCGCGCCGAGGCGCTCTCGCTTGCGAGTCCCGGCACGGCGCCTTCAGCGAAATTTGCAACCGACGGACTGACGACCGAGGTTCAACACCGCGGCGGCGGTGGTGGTTTTCGTGGTGGCGGAGGTGGCGGGTTCCGCGGTGGCGGAGGTGGTGGTTTCCGCGGTGGCGGGGGCGGCGGTTTCCGTGGCGGCGGGTTTCATGGCGGAGGTTTCCGCGGCGGCGGCGCGGCATTTCATGGTGGCGGCTTCCGTGGCGGCGGTGCTGCGTTCCGTGGCGGCGGTTTCAGAGGCGGCGGTGCGATCCATGGCGGTGGGTTCAGACGCGGCGGCTTTGCAGTCCATCGTGGTGGCGGTTTTCGCGCCGCGCCGGTGTTCCGCGGCGGCGGCATGCGATACGGATACCGCCACGCCTATCACAGACCGCACTTCCATCACCGGCATCACTTCCACCGGCGGTTCTACGCGCCGCGCTATTACGGATACCGGTATTACCATGGCTACCGGCATCGCTATTGCCGCGTGATCTGGACCCATTACGGACCGCGCAAGATCTGCAACTATCGCCCGTGGTATCGCCACCACTGGCGCGCTCGATACTACGGGTCACCGTATCGCTATTGGTGAGATGCGAATTGAAACAGGCGCCCGATCGGGCGCCTGTTTTCTTCAATACGACGAACGCTGCTGTTCAATCCCAGTCCCTGCCTTCCCACGGCTTGATCTTCCACGGTGTCAGCTTCGCCAGCCGCCACTGTGCCCAATGTTCCGGCGGCCAATGGCTGAGGCGCGAGGTCTCCTTGGGCGATGTTGGGAGATCGACGACGCGCGGCATGAGGCGGCGGCGCGACTGGCGCGTCAGCTCGCTGATCATATCGACGAATTCAGGCTTGTCCGTCACGGCCGGTCCCTCGCGAAAGCACTTCGCAAGGGTCCAGTGTGCACTTTGCCTGTTAACGCGGCGTTTAGGGAACGCCTCGCTATCTAGGCAAAGCAGGGTTAACGCCACTCCCTGACGTCAACGAAATGCCCGGCGATCGCGGCGGCTGCCGCCATGGCCGGCGACACCAGATGGGTGCGGCCCTTGAAGCCCTGGCGGCCCTCGAAGTTGCGGTTCGAAGTCGAGGCGCAGCGCTCTTCCGGCGCCAGCTTGTCGGGGTTCATGGCGAGACACATCGAGCAGCCCGGCTCACGCCATTCGAAGCCGGCCTTGACGAAGATCTTGTCGAGACCTTCGGCTTCCGCCTGCTCCTTCACGATGCCCGAGCCCGGCACGATCATCGCGTTGACGTGGGCGTTGACCGTCTTGCCCTCGGCGATCTTTGCGGCGGCGCGCAGATCCTCGATGCGGCCGTTGGTGCAGGAGCCGATGAAGACACGGTCGAGCTTGATGTCGGTAATCTTCGTGCCCGCGGTCAGGCCCATATATTTCAGGGCGCGGTGCTTCGACAGCCGCTTGGCCTCGTCCGCGATCTTGTCGGGGTCCGGTACGAAGCCGGCAATGGACACGACGTCCTCGGGCGAGGTGCCCCAGGTCACGATCGGCGGCAGCTTGGCAGCGTCCAGCCGGAGCTCGTGGTCGAAATGCGCGCCTTCGTCCGAGCGCAGCTTTTCCCAATAGCGCATCGCGGCGTCCCAGTCGGCGCCCTTCGGCGATTTCGGGCGGCCTTTGAGGAATTCGAACGCCTTCTCGTCCGGCGCGATCAGGCCGGCGCGGGCGCCGCCTTCGATCGACATGTTGCAGACCGTCATGCGGCCTTCCATGGTGAGCGCGCGGATTGCGTCGCCGGCATATTCCAGCACATAGCCGGTGCCGCCGGCGGTGCCGATCTCGCCGATGATCGCCAGGATGATGTCCTTGCCGGTGACGCCGTCGGGCAATTTGCCGTCGACCACCGCGCGCATGTTTTTGGCCTTCTTCTGGATCAGCGTCTGCGTCGCCAGCACGTGCTCGACCTCTGATGTGCCGATGCCGTGCGCCAGCGCGCCGAACGCGCCATGGGTCGAGGTGTGGCTGTCACCGCAGACGATGGTGGTGCCCGGCAGCGTAAAGCCCTGCTCGGGGCCGATCACGTGGACGATGCCCTGCCGCTTGTCGAATTCGTTGAAATATTCGATGCCGAATTCTTTTGCGTTATCGGCCATCACCTTCATCTGCTCGATGCTTTCAGGATCGGGATTGGGCTTCGAGCGGTCGGTGGTCGGGATGTTGTGATCGACCACGGCCAGCGTCTTCTCCGGCGCGTGCACCTTGCGGCCGGTGGCGCGCAGGCCTTCGAACGCCTGCGGCGAGGTCACCTCGTGCACCAGATGGCGGTCGATATAGAGCAGGCAGGTGCCGTCGTCGGCTTCGTGCACCAGATGGTCGTTCCAGATCTTGTCGTACAGCGTGGTCGGTTTGGACATGAGCGTCAGCTCCAAAAAGAAATTCTGTGTGAGCGGTCAAGCGCAGGGTGCGCAAGCGACGGACGTCAGCGCAGCATCAAGCTGCGCACGTAAGCTCTGACGTCGCCGACGTCGCGAACCGTCCGAAGAACCGGCCGGGCAGCCGCGAGCGATCGTCGATAACGACGATCTGGGCGGTGCCGAAGGCGGCGCTGGTACGATCTAGAACCATTCTGAATTTCTAACACAGGGTCCGCGGCTGCCACAATCGATCGATTGGGCAGGGGCATTATCTAGATAGGCATAGCGCAACAAAAAAGCGCGGGGCAAAACCCCGCGCTTTTCGCCACACCCTTGCGGGAAAAACTTACTCGCCGACGGCGGCAGCGCGCTCGGTCTTCTTTTCGACGATGCGGGCCGACTTGCCGCGCAGCTGGCGCAGGTAATACAGCTTGGCACGACGCACCTTGCCGCGGCGCACCACGGTGATCGAGTTGATCATCGGCGACATCACGGGGAACACGCGCTCCACGCCTTCGCCGTAGGAAATCTTGCGAACGGTGAAGCTCTCGTTGAGCCCGCCGCCGGAGCGGCCGATGCAGACGCCTTCATAGGCCTGCACGCGGGTGCGCTCGCCTTCGACCACCTTCACGTTGACGATCACGGTGTCGCCGGGGCCGAATTCCGGGATCGACTTGGTCGCCGACAGTTTGTCGAATTGCTCTTTTTCGAGCTGTTGAATGAGGTTCATTGAAATCTCCATCGGCGGCGCGCCCAGCCTTCCGGGGGCTGCGCAAACCATCTATCCAGCGCGTGTGCGGATTTGGCGCTCGTATAAGGCATCGGACCGCGCTTGTCACCCGTCTGTCGTGCTTTTTGTGCCTTTTTGGCTGCCCCTCGCGGCCCATAGATCCGGCCGCCGCGCCCGGGTCAGGGCCTCGGCTTCGGCCCGGCGCCAGGCCGCCACTTTGGCATGGTCGCCCGAGATCAGGATTTCAGGGATTCCGCGGCCCTCGAATTCCTGAGGCCGGGTGAATTGGGGGTATTCCAGTAGTCCTTCGGAAAAGCTTTCGTCCTCGCCCGAGGCCTGCTTGCCCATCACGCCCGGCAAAAGCCGGACGCAGGCGTCGATCAGCGCCATCGCGGCGATCTCGCCACCGGACAGCACGTAGTCGCCGATCGAAACCTCCTCGAGGTTCCGGGCTTCGATGACCCGCTGATCGACCCCCTCGAACCGGCCGCAGACGATCAGGGGCCCGGGCCCGGCGGCCAGTTCCTTAATCTGCGACTGGGTCAATGGCCGACCCCGCGGGCTCATCAGGAGGCGCGGCCGCCCGTCGCCGGCATCCGCCGCGTCGATCGCCGCCGCCAGCACGTCGGCCCGCAACACCATGCCCGGGCCGCCGCCGGCCGGGGTATCGTCAACGCTGCGGTGGCGGTCGGTGGCGGAATCCCTGATGTCGCGCGCTTCCAGCGACCACAGGCCAGACGCAAGCGCCTTGCCCGCCAGGCTGACGCCGAGCGGCCCGGGAAACATCTCGGGAAACAGCGTGAGGACGGTGGCGCGCCAGGTCATGCAAAACCCATCACGTGAGCGTCGGGGCGTCGTCGCCTTCGATTTCCTGCGGCAGTTCGATTACCACGCGGCCGCCTGCGAGGTCGACCGTCGGCACGACCGCATTGGTGAACGGCAGCAGCATGGTCGGGCCTTGCGGCGGCGCGATCTCGATGATGTCGCCGGCGCCGAAATTATGGATGGCGGTGACGCGGCCGAGCGGCTCGTTGGCGGCGTTGACCGCGGCAAGCCCGATCAGGTCGGCGTGGTAATATTCGTCCTCGTCGGTCTCGGGCAGTTTTTCGCGCGCGATATAGAGTTCGATGCCGTTGAGCCGTTCGGCGTCCTCGCGGGTGGCGATGCCTTTCAGCGTCGCCACCAGATGGTCTTTCGCTTCGCGGACATGCGTCACCTCGAACTGGCGCGCGCCGTCTTTCGTCATCAGCGGGCCGTAATGTTTTACGGCCAGCGGATCTTCGGTGAATGTCCACAGCTTCACCGCGCCGCGCACGCCATGCGCAGCGCCGATACGAGCAACGCAAATCGGTGCGGTCACCGTCGTGCGCCGCTTGTGCGTTACGCCTTGGCGGCGGCTTCGGCGGCCTTGCGCTCCTTGCGCGGCACGGCCTTTTCCGGATTGTTGCGCGCGGTGCGCTTGACGACACCGGCGGCATCCAGGAAGCGCGTCACGCGATCCGACGGCTGCGCGCCCTTGGCGAGCCAGGCCTTGACCTTGTCCATGTCCAGCTTCAGCCGCGACTCATTGTCCTTCGGCAGCAGCGGATTGAAATGGCCCAGACGCTCGATGAAGCGGCCGTCGCGGGGAAAGCGCGAGTCGGCGACGACGACGTGATAGACCGGACGCTTCTTGGTGCCTGCGCGAGCGAGGCGGATAACGACTGACATTTAGTTCTCCTGTTGAATACGAAACTCAGTGATGTGAACGATGTGAATTGGCGTTATTGCGAGTTGGTCTTGACTCGCGCCCGTCATGCCCCGCGAAGGCGGGGCATCCAGTAATCGCAGGCATTAGCGATTGAACCGGGAGAGCGCGGAGTACTGGATCGTCCGCCCCAGTGCGCAATTGCGCACAAGGCGGACGATGACGGTGCGTGTTGGCGAGAGGTCATTTCTTCTTCCCCGGAAAGCCGCCGAGGCCCGGCAGGGTCGGCTTGCCGCTCAAGCCTGTAAGTCCCGGAACGTTCGGCAATCCCTGACGCAGGCCGGTGGGAAGGTCCTTCGGCAAATTCGGCAGGCCGCCTCCGGCGCCGCCCTGCATCTTTTCCGCCATCGCCTTCATCTCTTCCGGCGAGGGCGGCTTCATGCCGCCGCCAAAGCCCATCGCCTGCGCGATGCCGGCCATCGGGCCGCGCTTGCCCGAGCCCATGGCCTTCATCATGTCGGCCATGTTCCGGTGCATCTTGAGCAGCTTGTTGACTTCCTGGACCTCCAGGCCGGCGCCGGCGGCGATGCGCTTCTTGCGGCTGGCCTTGAGGATGTCGGGGCTCTTGCGCTCCTGCCGCGTCATCGAATCGATCACCGCGACCTGACGCTTGATGATCTTGTCGTCGATCCCGGCGGCGGCGATCTGGTTCTTCATCTTGGCAACGCCGGGCATCATGCCCATCAGGCCGCTGATGCCGCCCATATTCGCCATCTGGAGCAACTGCTCGCGCATATCAGTGAGGTCGAACTGGCCCTTGCGCATCCGCTCGGCGGTGCGGGCGGCCTTCTCGGCGTCGATATTCGCCGCCGCGCGCTCGACCAGCGACACCACGTCGCCCATGCCGAGGATGCGGCCGGCGATCCGGCTCGGATGGAAATCTTCCAGCGCATCGGTCTTTTCACCGGTGCCGATCAGCTTGATCGGCTTGCCTGTGACCGCGCGCATCGACAGCGCCGCACCGCCGCGGCCGTCGCCGTCGACGCGCGTCAGCACGATGCCGGTGAGGCCGACGCGCTGATCGAAGGCGCGTGCGAGGTTGACCGCGTCCTGGCCGGTCAGCGAGTCCGCGACCAGCAGCACTTCATGCGGGTTGGCCGTGGTTTTGATCTCGGCCGCCTCGCTCATCATTTCTTCGTCGAGTGTGGTGCGGCCGGCGGTGTCGAGCAGCACCACGTCGTAGCCGCCGAGCTTGCCGGCTTCCAGCGCGCGCTTGGCGATCTGCGCAGGCTTCTGCCCCGCCACGATCGGCAGCGTCGGGATGTCGAGATCGCGCCCCAACACGGCCAATTGCTCCATCGCCGCCGGGCGGTAGATGTCGAGCGAGGCCATCAGCACCTTGCGCTTGTCGCGCTGGGTCATGCGGCGGGCAAGCTTTGCCGTCGTGGTGGTTTTGCCAGAGCCCTGCAGGCCGACCATCATGATGGCGACCGGCGGCACCGCGTTGAGGTCGATGGTCTGGCCCTCGGAACCAAGCGTGGCGACCAGTTCGTCATGGACGATCTTGACCACCATCTGGCCGGGCGTGACCGACTTGACGACGGTGGCGCCGACCGCCTGCTCGCGCACGCGATCGGTAAAGCTTCTGACAACGTCGAGTGAAACGTCGGCTTCCAGCAGCGCGCGGCGCACCTCGCGCATCGCGGCGTCGACATCGGCTTCCGACAGCGAACCGCGGCCCGTCAGCCGATCGAGTATCCCACCAAGCTTTTCCGACAGACTGTCGAACAATGCCGTTATCCTTTGTCCTGCGTTTGCAGGCGCTGCGTCGATCCACACTGTCATCACCCGCGGAGGCGGGTGATCCAGTATTCCAGAGCAGCTCGTTTTGAACCGAGAAGCTGCGGCGTACTGGATATCCCGCCTTCGCGGGGTATGACGACCTAGATATGTCCCGGCGCAGAGCGCCAAAACGATCATCCAAACACTTTCGCGCCCGAGGGCGCATCGCGCTGTCGGGCGTTGGCCTCCGGTCTCATGGGCCGGGCGGCGGGTCGAAAAGAACGTCTTTTCGAGAAAGTGCGCGGGTTAAACGCCCGGCGGGAGCGAAAGTCAAGGAGAAACTAGGCCGAAATGGCTCCGGTCTCCGCGTAAGCGATTGAAGATATTGCGTTTCTGAAGCGGTCGTCCAGAGGTGAGCAGTATTCTTCCAGCAGGTTCCAAGTTGAACTGGCGCACTCCATATAGCGCCTTATGTCGTCAGCTCACACCCGCCCTTCGTGACCCCCGTGCCCATCACCCGCCGCCATGTCTTTGGAGTGCTCGCCGGGGCCGCTGCGGCCGTCGGCGTGCCCTCGATCTGGATCAGCAACATGAAAACCTATGACGGCCCCGTTTCCGATCATTTCGACGGCACGCGCTTCTTCGATCCCGACGGGGTGCCGCCGAGATCATTGGGCGAAGTGCTGCGCTGGCAGTTCGGCACCGACCGCAAGCGCGCGAGCTGGCCGGATTGGGTGCCCAACACCCACAGCGATACGCCGCCGCCGCGCGTCAGCGGCGACAGGGTGCGGCTGTCGTTCGTCGGCCATGTCACCTGGCTGATCCAGACGCGAGACCTCAACATCCTCGTCGATCCCGTGTGGTCGAAGCGGGCGTCGCCGGTCTCCTTCGCCGGGCCGATGCGGCACAACGATCCCGGCATCGCCTTCGATGCGCTGCCGAAGATCGACATCGTATTGGTATCGCACGGCCATTACGATCATCTCGACATCGCGACGCTGTCGAAGCTTGCGGAAAAGTTTGCGCCGCGCGTGATTACGCCGCTCGGCAACGACGTCACCATGCGCGACACGGACTCAGCGATCAAAGCCGAAGGGTTCGACTGGCAGGATCGCGTCGAGCTCGGCGACGGCGTCGCGGTGACGCTGGTGCCGACGCGGCATTGGTCGGCGCGCGGATTGTTCGACCGCAACAAGGCGCTGTGGGCGAGTTTTGTGCTGGAGACGCCGGCGGGCAAAATCTACATCGTCTGCGATTCCGGCTATGGCGAGGGCAAGCATTTCAGCCGCGTGGCCGAGAAACATGGCCCGCTGCGGCTGGCGATCCTGCCGATCGGCGCCTATGAGCCGCGCTGGTTCATGAAGGATCAGCACATGAACCCGTCGGATGCGGTGAAGGCGCTGGCCGACTGCGGCGCAGAACAAGCGCTCGCGCATCACCACGGCACGTTCCAACTGACGGATGAAGCGATCGACGCGCCGGTGAACGCGCTGGCCGATGCGCTCAAGGAAGCGAAGATTCCGCCGGAGCGGTTCGCAGCGTTGAAGCCGGGGCAGGTGTACGAGATCTGACGTGCTGTCGTCCCTGCGAACGCAGGGACCCATAACCACAGGACTTTGTTGTTACGGCACGCTGTTGCTCCAGCTTTCTTCAACAATTGAGATCGGCGGCTATGGGTCCCTGCGTTCGCAGGGACGACAGCAACTACTGCGTAGCCTTGATCGCCCAGGACACGCTCACCGTCACCGAAAGCGTCTCCTCGCCTTGCGCGACCGGTGCGCCGGCGGCCATGGGTGCTGCCATCTTGCCGCCGCGATACATCGGGACAGGCGCGCCTTCCTCGGAAATGCTGAGGGGCTCGCCGAGCGTGACGCCGGCGGCCCTGGCGTAGATCTCCGCCTTGCGGCGTGCGTCCGCGACCGCCTTCTCGCGGGCTTCGTCCAGATGTTTCGAGGCCTGCGTTACCGTGAAGTTGATGCCGCCGATGTCGTTGGCGCCGGCGCCCACCAGCACGTCGATCACGTTCGCGACCTTGGTCACATCGCGTATCCGGACCGTGATGCGGTTGCTGGCGCGGAAACTGACGACGCCCGGGCGCTCTGAGGCCTTGGATGGCGTCGCAAATTGCGGCTGCAGCGACAGCCGCGAGGTCTGGTAGTCCTTCCCCTCAATGCCGGCGCCCTTGAGCGCCAGCAGCACCTTGCCCATCGCCGCGTTGTTGGCCTCCGACGCTTCGCGCGCGGTCCTGGCGTCCGAGGTCACGCCGGCGTCGATCTGCGCCTGATCCGGCGCCACCGATACGTTGGCTTCGCCGGTTACCGAAATCGCAGGCGGCGGTACCGTCTGCGCCAATGCGGGGGTGGCCAGCAGCGTGGCGGCGACAGCAGCAGGGACGAGATACTTCATGTGTCTCACTTCAGCGGCACGTAGACGTTGATCACCAGCTTGTCCTCGGCCGTCTTCAGGGGGTCGGTGATGTATTCCTCGATGAAGGTGTCTTTAGCTTCGAGTTTCTTGTCGTCGAGGTGGTTGGTGATCGCCTCGTAGGTGTTGTCCATGTTGTCGTAGGAGCCGCGATGGACGAACTTCAGCGCCTTGCCCTCGGGCGACTTGCCCATGCTCATGTCCTTGGTCAGGTTCTTGACGTCCTGATCGACCGGAAGCTGCGCCAGGAATGTAAAGCCGGTGTCATCGGTCGAGGTGTAGACGATCATCGCATTGCCCGCGGTCTTGATGCCCTGCTTGTCGAGCAGGGCGGTCAGCGCCTTGAACGAATCGATCAAGGTGTCGAACGCCCCGTCCCAATTCGCGGTGCCCTTCATCACCACCACTTTCTTGGACTCGAGCGTGAACTCCTCGCCGAAGGGGTCGGCGCTCTGGACGCTGGCGGCCGGAGGAGGGGGCGTGGGCGTCGGGGCTTTTTCCGCCGTCGGGGTATCCGCCGGCGACTTGGTTTCGGCCGGCGGCGGGACGGGCACCGCCGAGGGTGCAGGGCTGGGCACAGCCGATGGGCTCGCGGCCGGCGAGGCTGAGGGCGCCGGCGACTGCGCCAGCGCGGCGCCGCCAAACGCAACCATGGAGAGCGCGGCCAGGGCCGCACGGAAAGTGCTGATACGGTTCATTTCAGGTATTCTCCATCCACCCCACCTGGCGGCGGCATGTCCCCATCCGCGCCCGCCAGGATGGTGCCATTTTCTAACACGCAGGGTCCGCTTTCGTCCCATGACAGATGCGTCATATGCCCCTGCGCACTAGGCAGTTGGCCATCATTCGCCATATAAGGCAGGCAGAATTTGGGAAATTTCATGAGCGCGCTGGCCAACCACGCATTTGCCAAGATGAACGGCATCGGCAACGAAATCGTCGTGGTCGATTTGCGCGATTCCGATCTGCGGGGGTCGAAGGCCGCGGTCACGGCCGAGGACGCCCGTGCGATCGCCTCGCCAGCGGGCGTGCCCTATGACCAGTTGATGGTATTGCAGCCGCCGCGGCTGCAGGGCACCGAGGCCTTCATCCGCATCTACAACAATGACGGCTCGGAGGCCGGCGCCTGCGGCAACGGCATGCGCTGCGTGGTGCGCCGCCTGTTCGAGACGACCGGCCAGACCGCCGTGACCTTTGAGACCCGCGCCGGTCTGCTGAATTGCTGGCAAGGCCCGGCGCCCGATCTCTACACGGTCGACATGGGGACCCCCAAATTCGGCTGGCAGGATATCCCGCTGGCGGAAGAATTTCGCGACACCCGCTACATCGAATTGCAGGTAGGTCCCATCGATGCGCCGGTGCTGCATTCGCCGTCAGTCGTCTCGATGGGCAACCCGCACGCGATCTTCTGGGTCGACGACGTCAATGCCTATGACCTCGAACGCTTCGGGCCGCTGCTGGAAAACCACCCGATCTTCCCCGAGCGCGCCAACATCACGCTGGCCCATATCGTCGATCGCGACCACATTACGATCCGCACCTGGGAGCGCGGCGTCGGCTTGACCAGGGCCTGCGGTTCGGCCGCTTGCGCCACCGCCGTTGCGGCGGCGCGGCTGAAGCGTGCCAATCGGTCGGTCGAAATCGCGCTGCCCGGCGGCAAGCTTGCGATCGAATGGCGCGAGCGCGACGACCATGTGCTGATGACCGGGACGGCCGATTTCGAATATGAAGGCCGTTTCGATCCGGCGCTGTTCGCCAGCGTCGCCTGAGAACCATGAGCGTCGACGTCCTCACGTTCGGCTGCCGTCTCAACGCTTTTGAGTCCGAAGTGATCGCGCGCGAGGCGGAGCGCGCCGGGCTTTCCGACACCGTCGTGATCAATAGCTGCGCGGTCACCAACGAGGCCGTGGCGCAGGCGCGGCAGTCGATCCGGCGGCTGAAGCGCGCGCGGCCGGATGTACGCATCGTCGTTACCGGATGCGCGGCGCAGACCCAGCCGGAAATGTTCGCCGAAATGGCCGAGGTCGATCGCGTCGTCGGCAATGACGACAAGATGCGGAGCGAAGCCTGGCGCGAGGCGCGCGCGGCGTTCGATTCAGGCTTCGGCATCGGGACGAGCGAGAAGATCGCGGTCGCCGACATCATGGCGGTCAGGGAGATGGCGCCGCATCTGCTCGATGGCTTCAAGGCCGGCCTGCCACGCGTCTTCGTGCAGGTACAGAACGGCTGCGACCACCGCTGCACCTTCTGCATCATTCCTTACGGCCGCGGCAATTCGCGCTCGGTGCCGATGGGCGCGGTGGTGGATCAGGTCCGGGCGCTGGCCGAACGCGGCCATGCCGAGATCGTGCTGACCGGCGTGGATCTCACGAGTTACGGGGCCGATTTGCCGGGTCGCGCGACGCTCGGATACCTGACAAAACAGATATTGCGGCACGTGCCAGAGCTGAAGCGCCTGCGGATTTCATCGATCGATTCCATCGAAGCCGATCGCGATCTGCTCGACGTCATCGCCAGTGAAGAGCGGCTGATGCCGCATCTGCACCTGTCGCTGCAATCCGGCGACGACATGATTTTGAAGCGGATGAAGCGCCGGCATTCACGCAAAGATGCGATCGAGTTCTGCGCGCAGGTGCGGCGGCTGCGCCCGGACATCACGCTCGGTGCTGACATCATCGCGGGCTTTCCGACCGAGACCGAGGACATGTTTGCGCGTTCGGAAGATCTGGTGGACGAATGTGGTCTCACCTTCCTGCACGTGTTTCCCTATTCAAAGCGCCCCGGCACGCCGGCCGCGCGAATGCCGCAGGTGGCGGGCGAGGCGATCAAGGCGCGCGCGAAGCGTTTGCGCGCGGCGGGCGAGGCGGCATTACAGAGGCGGCTGGCTGGCGGAGGTCGGCACGACGCGGCAAGTTCTGATCGAGAGCGCGACGCAGGGGCGCACGGAGCATTTTCTGCCTGTCGCGATCATCGGCGAGACGCCGGGCGCTGTGATGACGCTTGCGATCAGCGGGCATGATGGCGCGCGGTTGACGGTGTGAGCCGCAAATTCCGCCGTCGTCGCCCGGCTTGGCCGGGCGATCCAGTACGCTGCGGCCTCTCGGCTAATCGCCGGCTTCTCTGGAATACTGGATCATCCGCCTTCGCGGATGATGACAGTGGTGGCTGGGCGCCGGTCGCACCTACGAACCGCTACTCCCCGTTCCACCCGCATGCCCTGAGCCGCTCCCGCATATGCTCCGGCGCTGGCGCGACCACGCGCACCGGCTCCTTGTTCTTTGAAATCGGAATCACGATCGCGCGGGAATGCAGATGCAGGATGGGTTCGCCGAAACGAGGTCCGTTGCCGTAGATGTTGTCGCCGACGATCGGCCAGCCCATCGCTGACGTGTGCACGCGCAGTTGGTGGGTGCGGCCGGTGACCGGCTCAAGCGCCAGCCAGGCGAGGCCGTCGCTGCGGCCGCATACTTTCCAGGTGGTGATGGCTTTCTGACCGTCCGGGTCCGGCTTCTGCCACCAGCCGCGCTCGGCGTTCAGCCGTCCCAGCGGCATGTCGATGGTGCCTTCGTCTTCGGCAGGCCCGCCTTCGACGACGGCCCAATAGGTCTTTCCGATCTTGCCGTGCTTGAACAACAGGCCGAGCGAGGCGGTCGCCTTGCGATGGCGTCCCAGCACGAGGCAGCCGGAGGTATCCTTGTCGAGCCGGTGGGCCAGCACCGGCGGCCGCGGCAGGCCGAATTGCAGGCCGTCGAACGAGGCTTCCAGATTGGCGCCGCCCTTGGGGCCACGATGCACCGGCAGGCCGGCAGGCTTGTCGATGACAAGCATCAGCCCGTCGCGATGGAGCACGCGGGCCTGGATTTCATCCGCCGTTAGCCCTGGGATATCAAAGGATGTTCCGGGAACAGCAATGGATTGGTTGTGACTTCCGCTCATGGCGCGAAACCGCTAACACGTCCCCGACATGAGCGATACCACTCCCGGAACCCCCAAACTGAGCTGGTGGCGGCGGCTTTCGAGCGGCTTGAAGCGGACCTCGAGTTCGCTGGGCTCCGCCGTTGCCGACCTCGTCACCAAGCGCAAGCTCGATCGCGCCATGCTCGACGATATCGAGGATGTGCTGCTGCGCGCCGATCTCGGCACGGCGGTGGCGGTCCGGATTGCGGACGCGGTCGGCGCCGGCCGCTACGACAAGGCGATTTCGGCCGATGAAGTGAAGACGGTGGTCGCGAGCGAAGTCGAAAAGGTGCTGGCCCCGGTGGCGAAGCCGCTGGAGATCGACGCGGCGCAAAAGCCGTTCGTCATTCTCGTGGTCGGCGTCAACGGCTCGGGCAAGACCACCACCATCGGCAAGCTCGCCGCAAAATTGAGTGCCGAGGGCCGCAAGATCATGATGGCGGCCGGCGACACGTTTCGCGCCGCGGCGATCGAACAGCTCAAGGTCTGGGGCGAGCGCACCAGGTCGCCGGTCATTGCCGGCGCGCAGGGTTCGGATTCGGCAAGCCTCGCCTTCACCGCGCTGACCGCTGCGAAGGAGCAGAATATCGACGTGCTGCTGGTCGATACTGCCGGACGGCTGCAGAACAAGGCCGAACTGATGAACGAACTCGAAAAAGTAGTTCGCGTCATCAAGAAGGTCGATGCGTCGGCGCCGCATGCGGTGCTGCTGGTGCTCGACGCCACGGTGGGACAAAATGCGCTGTCGCAGGTCGAGGCATTTCATCGTACCGCTGGAGTCACGGGGCTCGTGATGACGAAGCTCGACGGCACCGCGCGCGGCGGCATCCTGGTGGCGCTGGCGGAGAAATTCAAACTGCCGGTGCACTTCATCGGCGTCGGCGAAGGCATCGACGATCTCGCGCCGTTCACCGCGCGCGATTTCGCCAACGCGATTGCGGGGATCGAGACTTAGGTTTTCTCTTGTCATGCCCCGCGAAGGCGGGGCATCCAGTACGCCGCGCCGCCAATCGGAACCGAGGCGCCACGGAATACTGGATCACCCGCTCCAGTGCGCAATTGCGCACAAGGCGGGTGATGACGGCAACATAGGATTTGAGATGGACAAGAACCAGCCGCATCCGGTGTTCAAGCTTGCGACCGAGCTCGGTCCGCTCATCGTGTTCTTCGTCGCCAACGCGAAGTTCAATTTGTTCGTCGCGACCGGCGCCTTCATGGTGGCGATCGTGGCCGCGATGATCGCCTCCTATGTCGTGGTGCGGCACGTGCCCATGATGGCGATCGTCACCGCCGTCATCGTGCTGGTGTTCGGCACGCTGACGCTGGTGCTGCACGACGAAACCTTCATCAAGGTCAAGCCGACCATCATCTACGGCCTGTTCGCCGCGATCCTCGGCGGCGGGCTTTTGTTCGGCCGCTCCTTCATCGCGATCCTGTTCAATCAGATGTTCAACCTGACGCCGAAGGGCTGGCGCGTCCTGACCGCGCGCTGGGCGTTGTTCTTTCTGGGGATGGCGGTCCTGAACGAAATCATCTGGCGCACCCAGTCGACGGACTTCTGGGTCGCCTTCAAGGCGTTCGGTGCGGTTCCGCTGACGATGGTCTTTGCGATTGCCCAGATGCCGCTGATCAAGCGTTACCATCTGGAGCCGGCCACGCTGGAGGCCAGCGAGGCGGAAGCGGGCGACGTGAGCAAGAGCTAGCTTGGTGTCCCGGACGCGGTGCAGCGTTCTTCACGATGCACCGCAGAGCCGGGACCCATATCCGTCGTTCGGGTTTCCGCTCGAACATAGGCCCCGGTTCTGCAGCGCACCGCTGACGCGCTGCGCCGCGTCCGGGGCACGAGAGCTATCAGCTCTTCTGCTTGGCGATGATCTTGTCCTTGATCTTGTCGTAGGTCGCCTGCGGAACGATGCTCTTCTGCACCAGCTCGTCCTTGCCCTTGTATGGGCGGCCGGCGATGATCTTGGCGGAGTAGGCCTTGCCGACGCCCGGCAGCGCGTCGAGCTGATCGGTGGTCGCGGAATTGATGTCGAGCAGCTCGGCCTTTGGCGCCGGCGCCATCTTCGACTCCGAGGCCTTCGGCGCGGGGGCCATCTTGCTGTCGGATTTGGTCGCGGGCTGCGTGCTCTGGGCGATCGACGGGGTGGCCGTCAGCAAGCCCAAAGTCAGCGCGGTGGCGAGTGCGGAAGCGAGCGTGAAATGACGCATAGGGTGTCCCTCCAAGGACGGTTCAAGTAACGCCATCAAGCTAGCTGCGATTTCGTGGCGGCGCCATGGCCGGGAAATGAACGGCAGATAAAAGCCGAAAATTATTTATCCCTCATGGTGAGGACCGTACTCAGCTCCCCGCCCGCAACGCCTTCTCGATCTCGACCTTCAGCACGCTGTCGAGATTGGCCGGCGTCACCGGCCCGACCATCTTGTAGCGAATGGTGCCGTCGCGGCCGACCACGAAGGTTTCGGGCACGCCATAGACGCCCCATTCGATCGAGCCGCGGCCGTTGCCGTCGACGCCGACGACGGCAAACGGATTGCCGTAGCGGCCGAGGAAGCGGCGGGCATTGTCGGAGGAATCCTTGTAGTTGATGCCGACGATCTGCACCCGCGTATCCCCGGCCAGCGCGGTCAGCAGCGGCGCCTCCTCGTGGCACGGCACGCACCAGGACGCCCATACGTTGACGACGGAGACCTTGCCCTTGAACGCCGCGGGATCGAGCCCGGGCACGGGGATCCCGTTACGGGCGAGGCCCTCCAGCGCCGGGAGCGTGATTTGCGGCGCCGGGCGGCCGATCAGGGCGGATGGGAGCTTCGAGGGATCGCCGCCATACAGCCGCAGCAGGAACAGCGCGGCGACGGCGATGAAAACGATCAGCGGCAGCATCACCAGCCAGCGCCGGCGGCGCGGCTGTTCGTTCGATGTGGCGGGCGCGTTCATCGGATGTCCGTCGCCTGGCGGCCGGAGCGCCGCGTCACGCCGCTGGCCTCGAGTTCGCGCAGGCGCTCCTTCTGATGGCGGTAGTCGAGGGCGATCCAGACGATGAGAAGCACCACGACCGCCGCCACCAGCGTGTAGGACGTTACGATAAAGGAGGCGTAGGGACCGAGCGGCGTCACGTCATGCCGCCTGCTGGCTGGCTTGCATCATCTGCAAGCTGCGCACGCGCCGGCGCAGGATTTCGTTGCGCATCGCCGCCAGATGCAGCGTGACGAACAGCAGCGAGAAGCCGACCGCCATCACGAGCAATGGAATCAGGAACGCCTTGTCGAGCGAAGGGCCGCCCATTCGTATCACGGCCGCCGGCTGATGCAGCGTGTTCCACCAGTCGACCGAGAATTTGATGATCGGCAGGTTGAGTGCGCCGACCAGCGTCAGGACGGCGGCGGCGCGTGCCGCCCGCGACGGATCGTCCACCGCGCGCCACAGCGCCATCAGGCCGAGATACATCAGGAACAGGATCAAGACCGAGGTCAGCCGGGCATCCCATTCCCAATAGGTGCCCCACATCGGACGTCCCCACAGCGAACCGGTGACCAGCGCGAGAAACGTGAATGCGGCGCCGATCGGAGCTGCCGCTTTCGCCGCGACGTCCGCGAGCGGATGCCGCCACACCAGCGTGCCCAGCGCGGCAAGGCTCATGACGCCCCACACGAACATCGCCAGCCACGCATTCGGTACGTGGATGAACATGATCTTGACGGTGGCGCCCTGCTGATAGTCGTCGGGCGCCATCGCCGCCTGATAGAAGCCGATCAGCAGCAGGATCGCGGTGGCGCCCGCCAGCCACGGCAGCACGCGCGCCGTCAGCGACAGGAACCTGGTGGGATTGGCGAGGTCGATCAGCGTCATGGCATCCTGATAGTCGTCAGCGGCGGGGCAGGCAATGCGGCTTGGTTCGTTTCAATTTGCCTCAGCGAGAGTTGATCGGTGTCAAGTCATTGCAAGTCATTGTCAGTCCAGGCCATGGCGCAGGCTTGCCGCGGCCGCGAACGGTCCGACCACCAGGCTGACCAGCGAGAGCGCGCACAGGATCGAAAACGGTGTTCCAAACGACAATGGGCCCGTGATCGCGGCCTGCGACGCCGCGACGCCGAAGATCAGTACCGGGATCGACAGCGGCAGCACCAGTACCGCCAGCAGCAAGCCGCCGCGGTGCAATGTCACGGCGAGCGCCGCGCCGATCATGCCGGTAAAGGTCAGCGCCGGTGTTCCCACCAGCAACGTCAGGGCAACCGCCGAGGTTGCTTCCGCGTCGAGATTGAGCAGCAGCCCCAGCACAGGGGTCGCCGCGATCAACGGCACGCCGGCGGCAAGCCAGTGGGCCAGCGCTTTCGCGGCGCAGGCCAGTTCCAGCGGCGTCCGGCCCATCACGATCAGGTCGAGCGAGCCATCCTCGTGGTCCGCCGTGAACAGGCGGTCGAGGGTGAGCAGGCTCGCCAGCAGCGCGCCGAGCCAGAGGATCGCGGGTCCGAGCCGCGTCAGCAGCGCCAGATCGGGTCCGATCGCGAACGGCATCAGCACCGTGACGGTGAGGAAAAACAGCACGCCGATCAGCGCGCCGCCGCCGACGCGCAGCGCGATTTTGATGTCCCGGCGAATCAGCGCGGCGAGGGCGGTCACTTTCCACCCCCCATCCGCAGTTCCCTCGCGTCGATCCCCAGCGGGGTATGCGTCGCGGCGATGATGATGCCGCCGCCTGCCAGATGCTCGCGCATGACGGCTGTGAACAGGTCCTGCCCGGCGGCATCGAGCGCCGAGGTCGGCTCGTCCAGCAGCCAGACCGGCCGGCGCGCCACGAGCAGGCGGGCGATCGAAAGCCGCCGCCGCTGGCCGGCCGACAGATACGCTGCGGGAAGATGCGTGGCATGGCCGAGGCCCACGGCGGAGAGGCATTGGCTGAGGTCGCCGGCCGCACCACCCAGAAAATCCCGCCAGAACGCGAGGTTTTCGTGCACGCTCAGCGCAGGCTTCAGCGCATCGCGATGGCCGAGATAATGGGATTGTTCGGGCGGAGTCAGTTCGGCCTCGCCGCCCTCCAGATCGACCGATCCGCCAGCCGGCATCAGGAGCCCTGCGATCACGCGCAACAGCGAGGTCTTGCCGGAGCCGTTCGGGCCGACCACGGCCAGAACCTCGCCGGACGAGGCCTCGAAATCGAGGCCGGAGAACACGCTGCGGCCGCCCCTGATACAATCGATTTTGCTTCCCGAGAGCCGCATTTTGCTTCGTCACAGCCCTCTGAAATTGATGGGTACCGTCAGAATTTGTGGGTACCGCATTGCTGCAGCACGTTTGTCGGTGTGGCGGCGCTTCTAGAAAGATTCTATAAGCCCGGAACTTGATGCAGCACACAATCGGCGGCTGCAAGCCAAGAGCCAGCTTTACGCCGACGGTGTTTAAATACCCTTGCTGGGTATAACTAGAATTTGGGATTTCCTGACATGACCTCGCTCGACAGCTTCAAATGCCGCAAGACCCTCAAGGTCGGCAGCAAGACCTACGTCTATTACAGCCTGCCCGCCGCGGAGAAGAACGGTCTGAAGGGAATTTCCAAGCTGCCCTATTCGATGAAGGTGCTCCTGGAAAACCTGCTGCGCAACGAGGACGACCGCACGGTCAAGAAGGCAGACATCGTTGCGGTTTCGAAGTGGCTGCGCAAGCGCAAGCTCGAGCATGAAGTGGCGTTTCGTCCGGCGCGCGTCCTGATGCAGGATTTCACCGGCGTGCCGGCGGTGGTCGATCTTGCAGCGATGCGCAACGCGATGCAGGCGCTTGGCGGCGACGCCGAGAAGATCAACCCGCTGGTGCCGGTCGATCTCGTCATCGACCACTCGGTGATCGTCAACTTCTTCGGCGACAACAAGGCGTTCGGCAAGAACGTGGTCGAGGAATACAAGCAGAACCAGGAACGCTACGAATTCCTGAAGTGGGGCCAGAAGGCGTTTTCGAATTTCTCCGTGGTGCCGCCCGGCACCGGCATCTGCCACCAGGTCAATCTCGAATATCTCTCGCAGACGGTGTGGACCAGGAAGGAGAAGATGACGGTCGGCAAGAAGACCGGCACCTTCGAGGTCGCCTATCCGGATTCGCTCGTCGGCACCGACTCGCACACCACCATGGTCAACGGCCTTGCCGTGCTCGGCTGGGGCGTCGGCGGCATCGAAGCCGAGGCCTGCATGCTCGGCCAGCCGCTGTCGATGCTGCTGCCGGAAGTGGTCGGCTTCAAGTTGAAGGGCCAGCTCAAGGAAGGCGTCACCGCGACCGACCTCGTGCTGACGGTCACGCAGATGCTGCGCAAGCAGGGCGTGGTCGGCAAGTTCGTCGAATTCTTCGGCCCCGGCCTCGATTTTCTCTCGGTCGCGGACAAGGCGACCATCGGCAACATGGCGCCGGAATATGGCGCGACCTGCGGCTTCTTCCCGGTCGACGCCGCAACGATCGATTATCTCAAGACCTCGGGCCGCAAGACTGATCGCGTCGCGCTGGTTTCGGCTTACGCCAAGGCGCAGGGCCTGTTCCGCACCGCCAAGTCGGCCGATCCGGTGTTCACGGAAACGCTGACGCTCGATCTCAAGGATGTCGTGCCGTCGATGGCCGGCCCGAAGCGTCCCGAAGGCCGCGTCGCGCTGCCTTCGGTGGCCACCGGCTTCGCCACCGCGCTGGCCGGCGAATACAAGAAGCCGGAAGGCGCCGAGGACCGCTATGCCGTCGAGGGCCGCGATTTCGATCTCGGCCATGGCGACGTCGTGATCGCCGCGATCACTTCCTGCACCAACACCTCCAACCCCAGCGTGCTGATCGGCGCGGGCCTCTTGGCGCGCAACGCCGCCGCCAAGGGGTTGACGGCCAAGCCGTGGGTGAAGACGTCGCTGGCGCCGGGCAGCCAGGTGGTGGCGGAATATCTTTCCAATTCCGGCCTGCAGAAGGATCTCGACAAGGTCGGCTTCAATCTGATCGGGTTCGGCTGCACCACCTGCATCGGCAATTCCGGTCCGCTGGCGGAGGAGATTTCGAAGTCGGTCAACGACAACGGCATCGTCGCCGCGGCCGTGCTGTCGGGCAACCGCAACTTCGAGGGACGCGTCTCGCCGGACGTGCAGGCGAACTATCTGGCGTCGCCGCCGCTGGTCGTGGCTTACGCGCTCGCGGGCACGGTGACCAAGGATCTCTCCGTCGAGCCGATCGGTACCGGCAAGGACGGCAAGCCGGTCTATCTGAAGGACATCTGGCCGACCACGAAGGAGATCAATGCCTACATGAAGAAGTTCGTGACCGCCACGATCTTCAAGAAGCGCTATGCCGACGTGTTCAAGGGCGACACCAACTGGCGCAAGATCAAGACGACCGACAGCGAGACCTATCGCTGGAACATGTCGTCGACCTATGTGCAGAACCCGCCCTACTTCGAAGGCATGAAGAAGCAGCCCGATCCCGTCGTCGACGTGGTCGACGCGCGGATTCTGGCGATGTTCGGCGACAAGATCACCACCGACCACATCTCGCCCGCCGGCGCGATCAAGCTGACTTCGCCGGCCGGAAAATTCCTCAGTGAGCACCAGGTGCGGCCCGCCGACTTCAACCAGTACGGCACGCGGCGCGGCAATCACGAGATCATGATGCGCGGCACCTTCGCCAATATCCGCATCAAGAACTTCATGCTGAAGGGCGCCGACGGCAATATTCCGGAAGGCGGCCTCACCAAGCACTGGCCGGACGGCGAGGAGATGTCGATTTACGACGCCGCGATGCAGTATCAGCAGGAGAGCGTGCCGCTGGTCGTGTTCGCCGGCGCCGAATACGGCAACGGCTCGTCGCGCGACTGGGCCGCCAAGGGCACGCGGCTGCTCGGCGTCCGCGCCGTGATCTGCCAGAGCTTCGAGCGTATCCATCGCTCCAACCTGGTCGGCATGGGTGTGTTGCCGCTCACCTTCGAGGACGGCACGTCGTGGACGTCGCTGGGGCTGAAGGGCGATGAGAAGGTGACGATCCGGGGTTTGCAGGGCGACCTGAAGCCGCGTCAGACCCTGACGGCCGAGATCGTCTCCGGCGATGGCGCGCTGCAGCGCGTACCGCTGCTGTGCCGCATCGATACCCTCGACGAGCTCGAGTACTACCGAAACGGCGGCATTCTGCATTATGTGCTGCGCAAACTCGCGGCGTAGAGCTTTCTTTTGACGCGTTTTCTTCACGCGAACCGGTAACCACTTCGCTTGAAAACGCTTTGAAACGCGGATTTGTGATCAGTGCCTCACTTCGAAGTGAGTAGCGACCAAGGAGAAGGCGGCCTATGAAAAGGCCGCTTTCACGCGTTCTGGGGCACGCTGGGGCACTCATATTGGGATCAGATCATGCCCCGTACAAATACGGACAGTAAACGCTACCACCGGTTCGCAGCATGTCAGCGATAATGGCCTACAACTGCATATCGCGATGGTCCGGCGCGCTCGGTGTGTGCGCGATCGTCGCCGTCATTCGCCCGGCCCATGCCGATCCGCGCACCGTGGTCGAACTGTTCACCTCGCAGGGCTGTTCGTCGTGTCCGCCGGCCGACAGGATCGTCGGCGAGCTCGCCAAGGACCCGAACGTAATCGCGCTGAGCATGCCGATCGACTATTGGGACTATCTTGGCTGGAAGGACACGCTGGCGGACTCGCGTTTCAGTGCGCGTCAGAAAGCGTACTCGCATGCGCGCGGCGACCGCAACCTCTACACGCCGCAGATGATCGTCAACGGCTCGGCGCAGGTGATCGGCAGCGATCGTGCCGCCATCGAAGGCGCCATCAAGAACACGAGCAAGGCCGAGGGCGTGATGTCGGTGCCGGTGACGATGACGTTGTCGGGCAAATTGCTCAACGTCTCGATCGAGGCGAGCAAGGTGCCGACCACGGGTCGCGGCGAAGTCTGGATCTGCGGGGTCTCGAAAGAGGTGCCGATTTCGATCGGGCGCGGCGAAAATCGCGGCCGAGAACTCACCTACTACAATGTGGTGCGCAACCTTGTGAAGGTCGGCGACTGGAACGGCGGTTCGGGAAGCTGGACCATTCCGCTGGAAAATATTTCCCGCGAAGGCGTCGATGCCGCGGTCGTCTATGTCCAGGACGGCGACCGCGAAAAGCCGGGCGCGATGCTCGGCGCCGCCATCACCGCACTGCACTGATCAACCAGTCAAGTTTCCCTGATGAGCGGTTGCACGCCGTGTCGCTTTACGCGGCCTGAACGGCGGCTGATGTCGCTGCAGTCGTCCACAAACGAAAAAGGACCAACTCTCGTTGGCCCAGTGTCGGGATTATCTCCCCTCTGCGAACAGGCCCGATCCCGACGGCCCCGGGGGGCTGGGGGCTGAGGAATCCGGAACCGAAAGGACCGGGCCAACGCAGGATTACCTTGTCGCAACCTAGCGGGGCGGGCGGTTGGCGGAAGTGGGGCAGCAATAAGATTCCGCTAACGATCCCGTGAATTGATGTTTCCGCTCAATGGCGCGCGGTTCCGCGCGGTTTCCCTCGTATTTACAAGCCCCTTGCGGCGTCCCGCGGTTAGCGCGATCATGTAAATCTCGGCATGCTCCCGAAAAGTGGGGACCGGTTTTCGGAACGAGAGCATGCCTGAGATGACAGGAGGCGCTCCATGAGCTCAATATCGGAGGACACCGATCCAAGTGAGAGCCGCGCAGTGGCGCGCCCCGCCACTGCAGCCCCGCCACCGATTCGTGTCACGTTCAATCGTCTCGAACTCAATCGTATCCTCAATTTGTATGGGCGCATGGTCGCCGATGGCGAATGGCGCGACTACGCCATCGACTTTCTGAAGGACCGCGCGGTGTTCTCGGTATTCCGTCGCGCCTCCGAAGTCCCGATTTACCGGATCGAGAAGGATCCGCGGCTCGCGCGCAAGCAGGGCATGTACAGCGTGATCTCGGCGACCGGCCTGATCCTGCGCCGCGGCCACGAACTCGAACGCGTGCTGCTGGTGATCGACCGCAAGCTGGCGGTCGTGTAGGCGCCGTCTCGTAGCCCGGATGAGCGAAGCGATATCCGGGACAGTCTTTAAGCGGATACAGTCTTCCCGGATGTCGCTGCGCTCATCCGGGCTACAAGGCTGCGCCCGGGCTACCGCTCCGTCCTCATCCTGATGAGGAGCCTGCGCAGCAGGCGTCTCGAAGGATGGCCGCAGCGGGGGCTTCATGGTTCGAGACGCGCGAAGATGCGCTCCTCACCATGAGGTCGGCAGCAACGGCCTATGCCGTCTCAATCCTTAGGCACCGTCTTCCCGCCTTCGCCGAGCGCGAGCTGCATCATCACGGTGTCGAGCCAGCGGCCGAACTTGAGGCCGACATTGGGGTGCGTCCCGATCATCTGGAACCCGCATTTGGTATGAAGGCGGATCGAGCCGGCATTGGCGGAATTGCCGATCACGGCGATCATCTGCCGGTAGCCGCGCGCCTCGCATTCGGGGATCAGCCGCTGCAGCAATTGCAGGCCGATGCCGCGGCGGTGCGTCGAGGGCTGCAGGTAGATGGAATTTTCCACCGTGAAACGGTAGGCCGGCCGCGGGCGATAGGGCCCGGCATAGGCGTAGCCGATCACGCGGCCTTCGACGACGGCAACCAGATAGGGAAAGCCGCCGTCCATCAGCGCCCCAAAGCGCCGGGTCATCTCGGCGAGATCGGGTGCGACAAGCTCGAACGTCGCGGTGCCGTAGCGCACCGCGTGCTCGTAGATTTCGGTGATGGCGGGAAGGTCGGCCTCGGTGGCGGCGCGAATTTCGGGAACGGACATGGAGCGAAAGATACCAGCAGGCCAACCGGGATCAACGCTTTCCGTCATGTCCGGGATGCGCCCCGCACATGACTGTGGGCAGGCAAAAGAGCGGGCAAAAGAAAAAGCCCCGGCCGCGAGGCCGGGGCTTCAACTCGTACCTGGTCGGTAGCGCCTCTAGTCGCGCTGGCCGAGGAGCTGCAGGAGCAGCGTGAACAGGTTGATGAAGTTCAGGTAGAGCGACAGTGCACCGGTAATCGCCGCTTTCTCTGCAATCTCGCCGCCCTGGGAGGCGTAGCCGTAGATGTAGTCGTTCTTCAGCCGCTGGGTGTCCCAGGCGGTGAGGCCCGCGAACACCAGCACGCCGACCACCGAGACGATGAACTGCAGCATCGAGCTCGCCAGGAACAGGTTGACCAGGCTCGCGATGATGATGCCGATCAGGCCCATGAACAGGAACGAGCCCATGCCGCTCATGTCACGCTTGGTGGTGTAGCCGTAGAGGCTCAGCGCGCCGAAGGTCGCCGCGGTGATGAAGAACACCCGCACGATCGAGGTGTGCGTATACACCAGGAAGATCGACGACAGCGAAACGCCCATCAGCGCCGCGAACACCCAGAACAGCATTTGGGCGGTCGCCGGCCGCAGCCGGTTGATGCCGGCCGAGATCGCGAACACCATCACCAGCGGCGCAAGGATGAACAGCCATTTCAGCGGGCTGACATACATCGCGTAGCCGAACGGCGTCAGGAAGGCGTTGCCGAACTTGGCGGCGGCGCCGGCCTGGTCGGTGGTCACCGCGGCCATGTAGACGCCGAGCGCCGCAAGGCCGGTGATCGCCAGGCCGATGCTCATGTAATTGTAGATGCGCAGCATGTAGGCGCGCAGACCGGCATCGACGGTCGCGGCATCAACGCGCCCGGCGGCCCGGCCGAAAGGAGAAGTGTAGTTACGGTCTAGGTCCGACATGGTCGAATTCCCGTTGGTTGCCCGGAGGAGCGCAAGGGGTTTGCGACACCGGTTAGATTTCTTAGCTCAGATGTCCCGATCTGCCGACGTTAATTTTACGTCATCATCCCGGCCACTGACTTGGCTGATATGTGGGAAACTAGCACATTCGACGCAAGCTTCCACGCGCGGCTGAATGTCGCTTCCGCAGGCTTTTCCGCGTAAATGGAGCGTTAACCCGGTCTTCCGCCGCTACAAATTGTCACAAATTCCGCAACACGCTGGCCGGCTTCTGGTTCAGGGCCAACAACGTTCCGGCGAGCCCCAGCCCAACGGTGACGATCAGGGCGGCGACGACTACGCCGACCGCACTGCCGGCCTGCCAGATGAAACCCAGCGTCATCAGCCGGGTCACGATCAGCCAGGCTGCGATCGAGCCCGCGATCACGCCGAACACGGCGGTGGCGAGGCCGATCATCAGGTATTCCAGTGCGTAGGCGCCGAGCAATCTCGCCCGGGTCGCACCGAGCGTCTTCAGGATGACAGCGTCGTAGACCCGGTGGCGGTGGCCGGCGGCCAGTGCGCCGCCCAGCACCAGGATCGCCGAAATCAGCGTTACCGCGCTGGCGCCGCGGATGGCGAGCACGAGGTTGGTGATGACAGTTCCGACGGTTTCCAGCGCCTCGCGAACCCGCACGCTGGTCACCATCGGGAAGGCATCCGCCACCTGCTTGATGATCCGGGCATCGCCCGCCGGATCCGGATGGACCTCGGACAAGGTCGCGACATGGCTGTGCGGCGCGCCCTTGAAGGCGTTCGGCGAGAACACCAGCACGAAATTGATGCCGAGCCCCTGCCAGTCGACGTTGCGCAGGTTGCTGATTTTGGCCGGGATGTCGCGGCCGAGCACGTTGACGACGATTTCGTCGCCGATCTTGAGCTTGAGGCCGTCGGCGATTTTCTTCTCCAGCGAGACCAGCGGCGGCCCCTTGTAGTCTGCGCTCCACCATTCGCCCTCGACGACCTTCGAGCCTTTTGGGACTTCGCCGGTATAGGTCAGGCCGCGGTCGCTCTGCAGCACCCATGCCGAGTCCTGCGATGGATCGAGCTCGTCGGCCTTGACGCCGCGGGCGGCGACGATGCGCCCGCGCAGCATCGGCACGTCCTCGACCGTCGATTGCGGCGCGACCTCTTTGAGGAAGGCGCCGAAGCGGTCGGCGTCGGCGGTCGGAATGTCGATGAAGTAGAACGACGGCGCGCGCTCCGGCAGCGCGGCCAGGAATTGCCGGCGCAGATTGCCGTCGATCTGGGTGATGGTGACCAGGACCGCGAGCCCGAGGCCAAGCGACATCACGACCGAGGGCGTGAGCGCGCCGGGACGGTGGATGTTGGCGATCGCCAGCCGCAGCATGGTGATGTTGCTTCGAGGCATGCGGCGCGCCAGCGCCATCAGGCCGGCGGCGACGCCGCGCAGCAACGCAAACACCGCAATCGAAGAGGCGACGAACACGGCCGCGACCCGCTTGTCATAGGCGAGCCCGATGGCGACCGCGATCAGCAGCACGATCACCACCGCCATCAGCGCGAGATAGCTCCAGCGCGGCCGATGCCATTCACGCGCGACCTCCTCGCGAAACAGCGCTGCGACCGGCACGTCATGCACCCGGCCGAGCGGCCATAATCCGAAGGCGAGCGCGGTGAGCAGGCCATAGACGAACGACAGCGCCAGTTCGTCCGGATGCAGGGCCGGGATTACCGGCAGCGGCAGCAGCTTGCCGAACACGCCGACGATGACGAACGGCAACGCCGCGCCGACGGCGAGCCCGATCAAGGAGCCGACCCCGGCGAGCAGGACCACCTGCGTCAGGTAGATCGTGAAGACGTCGCGGCCGGTGGCGCCGAGCGCCTTGAACGAGGCGATGACGTCGCGGCGGCGATCGATATGGCTCTTGACCGCGTTGGCGACGCCGACGCCGCCGACCAGAAGTGCGGCGAGGCCGACCAGCGTCAGGAACTGGCTGAAGCGATTGATGGTGCGCTCGAGTTGCGGCGAGGCGTTGCTGCTGCTGCGGATCCACCAGCCAGCCTCCGGCAGGGCGCTCCGCGCGCTGTCGATCAATTGGGTCGCTGCGCGATCGTCGGCCGCATTGTTCGGCAGTTTTACGCGGTAGATCCAGCGCACCAGGCTGCCGGGCTGAAGCAAACCGGTAGTGCGCAGGCTCGCTTCGCTGACCAGAACGCGCGGCCCCAATCCGACATTGCCGGCGAGCTTGTCCGGCTCGGCGACAACCACGCTGCGGATCTGGAACGTGGCGTTGCCGATCGTGATGCGGTCGCCGAGCTTCAGATCGAGCCGCGCCAGCAGCGTCGAATCCACGGCCGCGCCGAACGCGGTACCAGATGTATCTTGGCGCTCGGCCAATAGATCATCCATCGGCATTTTGGGCTCTAGCGTCACCTCGCCGAGCATCGGGTAGTTGCCGTCCACGGCCTTGAGTTCGACCAGCGCCAGCTTGCCGTCACCGCTTCGGGCCATGACGCGCAGTGCCGCCGCTACCGAAACCTGGCCGCGCGCGCGCAGGAAGGCGACCTCCTCCGGCTTGGCTTCGCGCTGGATCAGGGAAAATGCGACGTCGCCGCCCAGCAACGTGCGGCCCTCGCGCGTCAAACCTTCGCCCAGGCTCGCCGCGACCGAGCCGACGCCGGCAATCGCCATCACGCCGAGCGCGATGCAGGCGATGAAGACGTAAAAGCCGCGCAGGCCGCCGCGCAATTCGCGCAGCGCGTAGCGGAACGCAAGGGAAGACGCGCGGCTGCGATAAACGGGTTCGGAAACGGCGGTCATGAATGTCCGTCGATCCGGCCGGAGCGCAGCCGCACCACGCGGTCGCAGCGCTGCGCCAGCGAACTGTCATGCGTCACCAGCACCAGCGTCATGCCGCGCTCGGCATGCTTGGTGAACAGCAGATCGACAATCTGCTTGCCGGTGGTTTCGTCGAGATTGCCGGTCGGCTCGTCCGCGACGAGAATGGCCGGATCGGGCGCGAGCGCGCGGGCCAGCGCCACGCGCTGCTGCTCGCCTCCAGACAATTGCGTCGGATAATGGTGCAGGCGATCGCCAAGCCCGACGGACGTCAGTTCCTGCGCCGCCCGTGCTGCCGCGTCCGAGTTACCGGCGAGCTCCAGCGGCACCGCGACGTTTTCCAGCGCCGTCATCGTCGGGATCAGATGAAACGACTGGAACACGATGCCGACCTGGCGGCCGCGGAAGCGGGCCAGCGCATCCTCGTCGAGGGCATTGAACGGCGTGCCGTTCACCACCACCTCTCCGCTGTCAGGACGCTCCAGCCCCGCCATCACCATCAGCAAGGTCGATTTGCCCGAGCCTGACGGACCGATCAGGCCGATCGCCTCGCCCGATGCCACACGAAGGCTGATATCTTTCAGGATATGAACGCGGGCGGCGCCGGAGCCGAGCGAGAGGTTGACGTTGGAAATGGAAATGGTGTCCGGCCCGAGGGCGGTCAGGGAAGAGGGTTCGATGAGACTGTCCATGGCTCGGTCATATGGCACATCCGCCGCTCGGGTCGAGGGCTTGAAACGGATGTTTGCGCACATACGCGTGTTGATTGTGGCTTTGATGACGGCCGGGCCGGTTTTGGCCCAGTCTCCAGCCACGGCACCGGCCAAGCCGATCAAAATGGTCGTCCTCGGCGATTCCCTGAGCGCTGGCCTTGGCCTGCAGGCCACGGCGGCGTTCCCCGCCCGCCTGCAAAAAGCGTTAAGCGACAAGGGGATAAACGTTGACATGATCAATGCCGGGGTGTCCGGCGATACCACCTCAGGCGGCCGCGACCGGCTCGACTGGTCGATCCCCGAGGGAACCGAGGCTGTGATTCTCGAGCTCGGCGCCAATGACGCGCTGCGCGGCATCGATCCCGCCGTCACCCGCGCTGCATTGACCGATATCCTGACGCGGCTGAAGGCGCGCAAGATCGCGGTGCTCATGTGCGGGATGCTCGCGCCGCCCAATTACGGCAGTGAATATGCCGCGCGCTTCAACGCGATCTATCCGGAGCTTTCAAAATCCTTCGGCGTGCCGCTCTACCCGTTTTTCCTGGAGGGAGTCGCCGCCGACGCCAAGCTCAATCAAGCCGACGGGCTGCATCCGACCGCCGACGGCGTCGATGTCATCGTGAAGAATATTCTGCCTATGGTGGAGGCATTTCTCGGCGCGATATCTGGGCAGCGGAGTTGAAAAGGATGCAGACGAATAACGTTACCAAGGGTTTTCCCCGTAGCTTTCCGGTCTGCTCGGCCCGCGTGCTTCGCAGGGTCATATAAGTCGGGTAGAAATTAGTGATCGGTGATTCGTCACCGGGCGCTGTTACAGGACATGGTCTTTTTGAGGTCATGCCCAAGCATCGGGAGTCATGCGATGCCACGGTTGTTTGCTGGACTGGAAATTCCGGTCGAGATCGGCCAGAGCCTTTCCAATTTGCGGGGCGGCCTTCCCGGCGCCCGCTGGATCGATCCCGAAAATTACCACGTCACCTTGCGCTTCATCGGCGATATCGACGGCATGTCGGCGAATGAAATCGCTTCCATGCTGTTTCGGATCAACCGCAAGCCGTTCGAGGTCAAGGTGCGGGGCCTGCAGAGTTTTGGCGGCAGGAAACCGCGCGCGGTGGTCGCCTCCGTCGAACCGAGCCGGCCGCTGATCGAATTGCAGGCCGAACTCGAACGGCTGATGCAGCGGCTCGGGCTCGATCCCGAGGGCCGCAAGTTCACACCGCACGTGACGCTGGCGCGGCTGCACGACGCTTCCAGCCAGGACGTTGCCGATTATCTCTCGGTGCGCGGGTATTTCCCGAGCCGCACATTCATGGCCTCGCGCTTCGTGCTGTTCTCATCCCGCGCCTCCACTGGCGGCGGACCCTATGTGGTCGAGGATTCCTACGCGCTGAGTGCGTGAGGGCAGGGCGCTCGCTGCACTTTGTGCTGTCATCATCCGCGAAAGCGGATGATCCAGTATACCAGAGGCGCCTGAAATAGGGCCGAGGAGCTGCGGCGTACTGGTTACCCCGCCTTCGCGGGGTATGACGATCTGGAAGTGCATACCCCCAACACCAATTCACGGCTTGCAATTTCTTCACGCTTGAGGCCGAAAGGGGGCCATGCTGTCGACCGATCCCACCTCGTTCCGCGCGCAGTATCAGGCGCTGGTTTCCTCCGGCGCGATCGAAGCCGATCCGGCGCAGGCCGATGCCGTGGAGGCGTTCGCCGCGCTCGAGGAACGGCTGTCGAGCTACAAGCCCGCGCGCAAGCTAAGCCTGCTTGGCCGCTTGTTCGGCGACAAGAGCGAGCCGCCGCCGCGGGGGCTTTACATTCATGGCGAGGTCGGCCGCGGCAAGACCATGCTGATGGACCTGTTCTTTCAGCACTCACCGGTCCAGCACAAGCGCCGCGCCCATTTCCACGAATTCATGGCCGAGGCGCATGAGAAGATCTACGCCTATCGCCAGAACATCGCGCGCGGAGAAATCGCCGACGGCGACGTGATCGAACTGACAGCCAACGCCATCTTCGACGAGGCGTGGTTGTTGTGTTTCGACGAATTTCACGTCACCGACATCGCCGACGCCATGATCCTGGGGCGGCTGTTCTCAAAACTGTTCGAACTCGGCACCGTCGTGGTGGCGACCTCGAACGTCGCGCCGGAGGACCTCTACAAGGGCGGCCTCAATCGCGCGCTGTTCCTGCCTTTCATCACGCAAATCGAAGATCGCATGGATGTGCTGCGGCTCGACGCGCGCACCGATTTCCGGCTGGAAAAACTCGCCGGCGTGAAGATGTGGCTGGTGCCGCCGGACGATGAAGCCGGCGCCGCGCTCGACCGCGCCTGGCGCAGGATGACGGGCAACGCGCCGTGCAAGCCGCGCGACATCACGATCAAGGGCCGCATTCTGCGCGTGCCCTGTTCGGCGCATGGCGTCGCGCGGTTTTCCTTTGCCGATATCTGCGAAAAGCCGCTGGCCGCGTCGGATTACCTGCGGCTGGCGCATGATTATCACACGATCCTGATCGACCACATTCCGGTCATGGATTATCCCGAGCGCAACGCTGCCAAGCGTTTCATCTCGCTGATCGACACGCTCTATGACAATGCCGTGAAGCTGATGGCCTCGGCCGAGGCCGATCCGCTGTCGCTGTATCTGGCGACGGACGGTGTCGAGGCCAACGAGTTCAAGCGGACCTCGTCGCGGCTGATCGAAATGAGCTCGGAATCCTATCTGGCGCTGCCCCACGGACGGAAGGATTCCTCGGCGAGCGGGTCGAGTACGGGGCTGGTGGAGACGTAGCCTCTCAGCCGTCATTGCGAGCGAAGCGAAGCAATCCACCTCTCCGCACTGGGATACATGGATTGCTTCGTCGCTTCGCTCCTCGCAATGACGGAAGGGGTGCGCCGTGGCATACCTGACCGAAATCAAGGCGCGGCCTTGGAATTGGGCACGCTGCGGCTTGAACCGGTCATTCGAAAGGGATAACCAGCGATCCAACTTCCTTATCCACACCCCTCACTTCGTCTTAGAAGGACAAATTTCCCATGGCGCGCGACAAGATTGCTTTGATTGGCTCCGGTCAGATCGGCGGGACGCTGGCTCACCTCGTTGGCCTGAAGGAGCTGGGCGACGTGGTGATGTTCGATATTGCCGAGGGCGTTCCTCAGGGTAAGGCGCTCGACATCGCGCAGTCTTCGCCGGTCGACGGTTTCGACGCCCATCTCACCGGCGCCAATTCCTACGAGGCGCTCGATGGCGCCAAGGTCTGCATCGTCACCGCCGGCGTGCCGCGCAAGCCCGGCATGAGCCGCGACGATCTTCTGAGCATCAACCTCAAGGTCATGGAGCAGGTCGGCGCCGGCATCAAGAAGTATGCCCCCGACGCCTTCGTCATCTGCATCACCAACCCGCTGGACGCGATGGTCTGGGCGCTGCAGAAGGCCTCCGGCATGCCGCACAAGAAGGTGGTCGGCATGGCCGGCGTGCTGGATTCCTCGCGGTTCCGCTATTTCCTGGCCGATGAATTCAACGTCTCGGTCGAAGACGTCACCGCCTTCGTGCTCGGCGGCCACGGCGACACCATGGTGCCGCTGACGCGTTACTCCACCGTCGCCGGCATTCCGCTGCCCGATCTGGTCAAGATGGGCTGGACCTCGCAGTCTCGCATCGACGAGATCGTCGACCGCACCCGCAATGGCGGCGCCGAGATCGTCAACCTCCTGAAGACCGGTTCGGCGTTCTACGCCCCGGCGGCTTCCGCGATCGCGATGGCCGAGAGCTACCTGAAGGACAAGAAGCGCGTGCTGCCCTGCGCCGCCTATCTCAACGGCGAATACGGCGTGAAGGACATGTATGTCGGCGTCCCCGTTGTCATCGGCTCGAAGGGCGTCGAGCGCATCGTCGAGATCGAGCTGGCCGGTAAGGACCGCGAAGCTTTCGACAAGTCGGTCGGCGCCGTTCAGGGCCTGGTCGATGCCTGCAAGAAAATCGCACCCGACCTGTTGGGCCGTTGATTTTGCTAAACTTTCGCCCCTTCGCGGGGCGAAGGTGTTTTCAGGGTTGTAGTTCTATTGGTATATGGTATGCCAACTACCAATGCCGGTGAACTGTAGAATTCGCCGCGAAGGGTTTTGGGGAGCGTCCAGATGAATATCCATGAATACCAGGCCAAGGCGTTGCTGCATGAATTCGGCGTGCCGATTTCGCGCGGCGTGCCGGTTCTCAAGGCCTCGGATTCTGAAGCCGCCGCCAAGACGCTTCCCGGCCCGATCTGGGTGGTGAAGAGCCAGATCCATGCCGGTGGCCGAGGCAAGGGCAAGTTCAAGGAAGCTTCCGCCGGCGACAAGGGCGGCGTCCGCATCGCCAAGTCGGTGGCCGAGGTCAACGAATTCGCCAAGCAGATGCTGGGCGCGACCCTGGTCACGATCCAGACCGGCGCGCACGGCAAGCAGGTCAACCGCCTCTACATCGAGGAAGGCTCCGAGATCGACAAGGAGTTCTACCTCTCGATCCTGGTCGACCGCGAAACCTCAAGAGTGTCGTTCGTGGTTTCGACCGAGGGCGGCGTCAACATCGAGGAAGTCGCGCACAACAATCCCGAAAAGATCGTGACCTTCTCGGTCGATCCGGCCACCGGCATCATGGGCCATCACGGCCGTACGGTGGCGAAGGCGCTCAATCTTTCCGGCGATCTCGCCAAGCAGGCCGAGAAGCTGGTGGTGCAGCTCTATAACGCCTTCACTGCCAAGGACATGGCGATGCTGGAAATCAATCCGCTCGTCGTCACCAAGCAGGGCCAGTTGCGCGTGCTCGACGCCAAGGTGTCGTTCGACGACAACGCGATGTATCGCCATCCGGAAGTCGCAGCACTTCGCGACGAGACCGAAGAGGATGCCAAGGAAATCGAGGCGTCGAAATACGATCTCAATTACGTGACGCTCGACGGCACTATCGGCTGCATGGTCAACGGCGCGGGCCTTGCCATGGCGACCATGGACATCATCAAGCTCTACGGCATGGAGCCCGCCAACTTCCTCGACGTCGGCGGCGGCGCCAGCAAGGAGAAGGTCGCGGCCGCCTTCAAGATCATCACCGCCGATCCGAACGTGAAGGGCATCCTCGTCAACATCTTTGGCGGCATCATGAAGTGCGATATCATCGCCGATGGCGTGGTCGCTGCAGTGAAGGAAGTCGGCCTGAAAGTGCCGCTGGTGGTGCGGCTCGAAGGCACCAATGTCGATGCCGGCAAGAAGATCATCAGCCAGTCCGGCCTCAACGTGGTATCGGCCGACAATCTCGATGACGCCGCGCAGAAAATCGTGAAAGCCGTCAAGGGAGGCTAGCGATGGCTGACCATCTCTCCGCACCGACAGCGCTGGAAGAACACCGCCGGCTCGCGGTCTTTGCGGGCGAGTGGGCGGGCGAGGAAATGGTCTATCCGTCGCGCTGGACCGCGGGCGGGCCTGCCACCTCGCATGTGGTCGCGCGCATGGATCTCAACGGCTTCTATTTGATCCAGGACGCCCGCCAGATGCGCGACGGCAAGGAAACCTTCGCCACCCACGGCGTGTTCACCTACGATCGCGACGACCGGACCTACAAATTGTTCTGGCACGATTCGCTCGGCTACTACTCGCCGGCCCCGGCCTCAGGCGGGTGGGCCGCCAAGTCGCTGATCCTCGTGCGCGGCTCGCTGCGCGGCAACGCGCGCCATGTCTATGAAGTCGTCGACAACGACAACTACACCATGAAGATCCAGTTCTCGCCCGACGCCGAAGGATGGGCCGACGTGCTCACCGGCGTCTATCGGCGGATTCACTAAGCCCATCGTTCCCGGTCACCTACGAAAGCGTCCTCAATCATGTCCGTTCTGATCGACAAGAATACCAAAGTCATCTGCCAGGGGTTTACCGGCAAGAACGGCACGTTCCATTCGGAAGCCGCGATCGCTTACGGCACCAAAATGGTCGGCGGCACCTCGCCGGGCAAGGGCGGTTCGAAGCATCTGAACCTGCCCGTGTTCGACACCGTCGCCGAGGCGCGGGAGAAGACCGGCGCGGATGCGTCGGTGATCTATGTGCCGCCGCCGGGCGCCGCGGACGCGATCTGCGAAGCGATCGATGCGGAAATTCCGCTGATCGTCTGCATCACCGAGGGCATTCCGGTGCTCGACATGGTGCGCGTCAAGAGATCGTTGAGCGGATCGAAGTCGCGCCTGATCGGGCCGAACTGCCCGGGCGTGATGACCGCGGGCGAGTGCAAGATCGGCATCATGCCGGCCAATATCTTCAAGCCCGGCAACGTCGGCATCGTTTCCCGCTCCGGCACGCTGACCTATGAAGCCGTGTTCCAGACCACCCAGGAGGGCCTCGGCCAGACCACCGCGGTCGGCATCGGCGGCGACCCGGTCAAGGGCACCGAATTCATCGACGTGCTGGAAATGTTCCTCGCCGACCCCAAGACCACGTCGATCATCATGATCGGCGAAATCGGCGGCTCGGCCGAGGAAGACGCCGCCCAGTTCATCAAGGACGAGGCCAAGCGTGGCCGCAAGAAGCCGATGGTTGGCTTCATCGCAGGGGTCACCGCCCCTCCCGGCCGGCGCATGGGCCATGCCGGCGCCATCATCTCCGGCGGCAAGGGCGACGCCGGCTCCAAGACGGCGGCCATGGAAGCGGCCGGAATCACGGTATCTCCGTCGCCGGCGCGGCTCGGACATACCCTTGCCGAAAAGTTGAAATCTTAATTCAGTCCTTGGTTCTTTTCGGCGCGAATATTCGTCCTAAATAGGGTAAGGGTGCATAACCGAGCTGGTTCGGGCTTCCGGACCGGCTGCAGCGCCGTTTTCCACGCGCAAAGCAAAAAACCACCAGGACGCCACCATGTCTCGCCAGGACGCGAACGCAGCATTTGCCCTTTCCTCCTTTTTGCAGGGCACCAACGCCACCTACATCGACGACCTCTATGCCCGCTACGAGCAGGACCCGGCATCGGTCGACGGCGAATGGCAGGAATTCTTCAAGAGCCTGAAAGACACCCCGGCCGACGTCCAGAAGAACGCCGAGGGTCCTTCCTGGGGCCGCGACAACTGGCCACTCACGCCGCGCGACGAACTGACCTCGGCGCTGGACGGTAACTGGGCCACCGTCGAGAAGGCCGTCGGCGCCAAGCTTGCCGCCAAGGCACAGGTCAAGGGCGCCGAGATCTCGGCTGCCGACGTCAACCAGGCGACGCGCGATTCGGTCCGTGCCCTGATGCTGATCCGCGCCTATCGCATCCGCGGTCATTTCTACGCCAAGCTCGATCCGCTCGGCATCGAGGCGCCGCGCGATCGCGAAGAACTCGATCCGCGTACCTACGGCTTCACGGATGCCGATTTCGACCGCAAGATCTTCCTCGACCACGTGCTCGGCCTCGAATACGGCACGCTGCGGGAAATCGTCGCGATCTGCGAGCGCACCTACTGCCAGACGCTCGGCGTCGAGTTCATGCACATCACCAACGCCGCGCAGAAGGCCTGGATCCAGGAGCGCATCGAGGGCCCGGACAAGGAAATCAGCTTTACCCGCGAGGGTCGCCGCGCGATCCTCAACAAGCTGGTCGAAGCCGAGGGCTTTGAAAAATTCTGCGATCTCAAGTTCACCGGCACCAAGCGCTTCGGCCTCGATGGCGCTGAATCGCTGATCCCGGCGCTGGAGCAGATCATCAAGCGCGGCGGCAATCTCGGCGTGAAGGAGATCGTGCTGGGCATGCCGCATCGCGGCCGCCTCAACGTGCTGACCCAGGTGATGGGCAAGCCGCACCGCGCGCTGTTTCATGAATTCAAGGGCGGCTCCGCCAACCCGGATGCGGTCGAAGGCTCCGGCGACGTCAAATACCATCTCGGCGCGTCATCCGACCGCGAGTTCGACGGCAACAGGATCCATCTGTCGCTGACCGCGAACCCGTCGCATCTGGAAATCGTCGATCCGGTCGTGCTCGGCAAGGTGCGCGCCAAGCAGGACCAGCATGGCGATCCGCCGGACATGCGTATCTCTGTGCTGCCGATGCTGATGCATGGCGACGCGGCGTTCGCCGGCCAGGGCGTGGTCGCGGAATGCTTCGCGCTGTCCGACCTGAAGGGTTACCGCACCGGCGGCTCGCTGCATTTCATCGTCAACAACCAGATCGGCTTCACCACCTATCCGCGTTATTCGCGGTCGTCGCCCTATCCGTCCGACGTGGCGAAGATGATCGACGCGCCGATCTTCCATGTGAACGGCGACGATCCGGAAGCGGTGGTGTTCGCGGCCAAGGTCGCGATCGAATTCCGGCAGAAATTCCACAAGCCGGTCGTGATCGACATGTTCTGCTATCGCCGGCATGGCCACAACGAGGGCGACGAGCCGGCATTCACCCAGCCGGTGATGTACAAGCGGATCGCATCGCATCCCGGTACGGTCGAGATCTATTCCAAGCGGCTGATCGCCGACGGCGTGATGACCGAGGGCGAGGTCGAGAAGGCCAAGGCCGACTGGCGCGCGCGGCTCGATGCCGAGCTGGAGGCGGGCTCTGGCTACAAGCCCAACAAGGCCGACTGGCTCGATGGCAAATGGGCCGGCTTCAAGTCAGCCGATCAGGAAGAGGACGCCCGCCGCGGCGTCACCGGCGTCGACATCAACATCCTCAAGGATATCGGGCGCAAGATCACCAAGGTGCCGGACGGTTTCCGGGTTCACCGCACCATCCAGCGTTTCCTGGAAAACCGCGCGAAAGCGATCGACAACGGCGTCGGCATCGACTGGGCGACCGGCGAGGCGCTGGCGTACTGCACGCTGCTGCAGGAAGGCCATCACGTCCGGCTGTCGGGACAGGATTCCGAGCGCGGCACGTTCTCGCAGCGCCATTCGGTGCTGATCGACCAGGAAGACGAGAGCCGCTACACGCCGTTCAACCATCTCGGCCAGGACCAGGGCCATTACGAGGTCATCAACTCGCTGTTGTCGGAAGAGGCGGTGCTCGGTTTCGAGTACGGCTACTCGCTGGCCGAGCCGAAGGCGCTGGCGATGTGGGAAGCGCAGTTCGGCGACTTCGCCAACGGCGCGCAGGTGCTGTTCGACCAGTTCATCTCGTCGGGCGAGCGCAAATGGCTGCGCATGTCCGGCCTCGTCTGCCTGCTGCCGCATGGCTATGAAGGGCAGGGACCGGAGCATTCCTCGGCGCGGCTGGAGCGTTTCCTGCAGATGTGCGCCGAAGACAACATGCAGGTGGTATATCCCACCACGCCGGCGAATTATTTCCACGCGCTGCGGCGGCAGCTCCATCGCGAGATCCGCAAGCCGCTGATCCTGATGACGCCAAAGTCGCTGTTGCGGCACAAGCGCGCGGTCTCGCGGCTCGACGAATTGGGGGCGGATACCACCTTCCACCGCATTCTGTACGATGACGCGCAGATGCTGCCCGACGAGAAGATCAAGCTGGCCCCGGATGAGAATATCCGCCGCGTCGTGCTGTGCTCGGGCAAGGTCTATTACGATCTCTACGAGGAGCGCGAAAAGCGCGACATCGACGACATCTATATCCTGCGCGTCGAGCAGCTTTATCCGGTGCCGCTGAAGGCGCTGGTACATGAACTCGCCCGCTTCAAGAACGCCGAAGTGGTCTGGTGCCAGGAAGAGCCGCGCAACATGGGTGCATGGCACTTCATCGAGCCCTATCTCGAATGGGTGCTGAACCAGATCCATGCGCCGAACCGGCGGCCGCGTTACGCGGGCCGCGCGGCGTCGGCGGCAACCGCCACCGGTTTGATGTCGAAGCATCTGGCACAGCTCAAGGCGATGCTGGATGAGGCGCTGAGCTAGAATTTTGTCATTTGTCATGCCCCGCCTTGTGCCAATCGCGCACTGGGGCGGGGCATCCAGTACGCCGTGCGGCCTGTTTTCGATCCCGACCGCCTCGGGCGTACTGGATCGTCCGCCTGCGCGGACGATGACCACTTTGGCACCATGACGACTGAGGAAACCGAGGAATCCATACCATGACTGAAATTCGTGTTCCGACGCTCGGCGAGTCCGTGACGGAAGCCACCATCGGCCGCTGGTTCAAGAAGGCCGGCGACGCGGTCGCGGTGGACGAGCCGTTGGTCGAGCTCGAGACCGACAAGGTCACCATCGAAGTGCCGGCGCCATCGGCCGGTGTGCTCGGCGAGATCGCGGCCAAGGACGGCGAGACGGTCGCCGTCGGCGCGCTGCTCGGGCAGATCAATGACGGCGCCGCCGGTGGCGCCAGGCCGGCCGCGGCCGCGCCGGCCAAGGCCGCCGCCCCGGCTGCAGCACCCGCCGCCGCGCCTGCTGCGGCCCCGAAGGCTGCCGCATCCGATGCGCCGCTGGCGCCGTCGGTCAGAAAACTCTCCACCGAGAGCGGCATCGATGCCGCGACCGTTCCCGGCTCCGGCAAGGATGGCCGCGTCACCAAGGGCGACATGCTGGCGGCAATCGAGAAGGCGGCTTCCGCGCCGACCCCGGTCAATCAGCCGGCCGCTTCGGTGCAGGTGCGCGCGCCGTCTCCGGCTGACGATGCCGCGCGTGAAGAACGCGTGAAGATGACGCGGCTGCGCCAGACCATCGCGCGGCGGCTGAAGGACGTGCAGAACACGGCCGCGATGCTGACGACCTTCAACGAGGTCGATATGACGCACATCATGGCGATGCGCGCGCAGTACAAGGACGTGTTCGAGAAGAAGCATGGCAGCAAGCTCGGCTTCATGGGCTTCTTCACCAAGGCCGTGGTGCAGGCGCTGAAAGACATTCCGGCCGTCAATGCCGAGATCGACGGCACCGACCTGATCTACAAGAACTACTACCACATCGGCGTCGCCGTCGGCACCGACAAGGGCCTCGTCGTTCCGGTGGTGCGCGACTGCGACCACAAGTCGATCTCCGACATCGAAAAGGGAATCGCCGATTTCGGCCGCCGCGCCCGCGACGGCCAGCTCAAGATCGACGAAATGCAGGGCGGCACCTTCACGATCACCAATGGCGGCATCTACGGCTCGCTGATGTCGACGCCGATCCTGAACGCGCCGCAGTCCGCCATTCTGGGCATGCACAAAATCCAGGAGCGGCCGATGGTGGTCGCCGGCAAGGTCGAGGTCCGCCCGATGATGTATCTGGCGCTGTCCTACGATCACCGCGTGATCGACGGCAAGGAAGCGGTGACGTTCCTGGTCCGCGTCAAGGAGAGCCTGGAAGATCCGGCGCGGCTGGTGCTGGATCTCTGATGTATTGCTTCCATCGAAAGGCCGCGCCTCGGCGGGCATTCGGGCGGAATAGTGTGTGCGTGGATGGATGGGGGCTGACATGACGGATCGGGTTGTAATCATTACCGGTGGCAGCCGCGGCATCGGCCGCGCTGCTGCGCTCGCCGCCGCTGCGCGCGGTTACCGGATCGTCGTGGGCTATGCCTCGAATGAGGCCGCGGCAAAGGAAGTCGTCGCCAATATCGAGGCGAAGAACGGCAAGGCGATCGCGGTGCAATGCGACGTCGGCAAGGAGAGCGATATTCTCCGGCTGTTCGAGGCGGCCGACAAGTTCGGAACGCTCGGCGCCCTCGTCAACAATGCCGGCATCGTCGGCAAGAGCGGTGTGCGCGTCGACGAGATGTCGGCAGAGCGCATCCAGGAAATGATGGCGGTCAATGTCACCGGCAGCATTCTCTGCGCACGCGAGGCCGTCAAGCGGATGTCGACCAGGCATGGCGGCAAGGGCGGCGTCATCGTCAACATCTCCTCCGTCGCGGCAAAACTTGGCGCGGCCAATACGTATGTCGATTACGCGGCGTCGAAGGGCGCCATCGACACCTTCACCCTCGGCCTCGGTCTCGAGGTCGCAGGCGAGGGCATTCGGGTCGCCGGTATCCGGCCGGGATTGATCGACACCGAGATTCACGCCGCGGGCGGCGAGCCCGATCGCGCGCACCGGCTGGCGCATATGGTGCCGATGAAGCGCGTCGGCCAGGCGGAAGAAATCGCCAATGCGATCGTCTGGCTGATGTCGGACGACGCCTCCTATGTGACCAGCACCACCATCGACGTGTCGGGCGGGCGCTGACGCCCGTCGTACAGCTTAGCTACAGGACTTCATCATGGCTTCCTATGATCTCGTCGTCATCGGCACCGGCCCGGGCGGATATGTCTGCGCGGTGCGTGCGGCGCAACTCGGCATGAAGGTCGCCGTGATCGAGAAGAACCCGACGCTGGGCGGCACCTGCCTCAATGTCGGCTGCATGCCGTCGAAGGCGCTGCTGCATGCCTCCGAGATGTTCGAGGAGGCGGGGCATTCCTTTGCCAAGATGGGCGTCAGCGTTTCCGCGCCGAAACTCGATCTGCCTTCGATGATGAACTTCAAGCAGCAGGGCATCGACGGCAACGTCAAGGGCGTCGAGTTCCTGATGAAGAAGAACAAGATCGACGTCATCGGCGGCAAGGGCAGGATACTCGGCGCCGGCAAGGTCGAGGTCACGGGCAGCGACGGCAAGGCGCAGACGGTCGAGACCAAAAACATCGTCATCGCCACCGGCTCCGACATCGCGCGGCTGAAAGGCATCGAGATCGACGAGAAGCGCGTCGTGTCGTCGACCGGCGCGCTATCGCTGGAGAAAGTGCCGGAGAAGCTTCTGATCATCGGCGCGGGCGTGATCGGCCTCGAGCTCGGCTCGGTCTGGAAACGGCTCGGCGCTGAGGTCATGGTCGTCGAATTCCTCGACCGCATCCTGCCCGGCATGGATGGCGAAGTGGCGAAACAGTTCCAGCGCATGCTCGAAAAGCAGGGCTTTGCGTTCAAGCTCGGCGCCAAGGTGACCGGCGTCGATACCTCGGGCAAAACGTTGAAGGCCAGTGTTGAACCAGCAGCCGGCGGACCGGCAGAGACGCTCGAAACCGACGTGGTGCTGGTCTGTATCGGTCGCGTACCGTACACCGAAGGGCTCGGCCTCAAGGAAGCCGGCATCGCGCTCGACAATCGCGGGCGCGTGCAGATCGACGCGCATTTCGCCACCAGCGTGAAGGGCGTCTATGCGATCGGCGACGTGGTGGCGGGGCCGATGCTTGCGCACAAGGCCGAGGACGAAGGCGTTGCCTGCGCCGAGATCATCGCGGGCCAGGCGGGCCACGTGAACTACGATGTTATCCCAGGCGTCGTGTATACCACGCCGGAAGTGTCGTCGGTCGGCAAGACCGAGGAAGAACTGAAGCAGGCGGGCGTGGCCTACACGTCAGGCAAGTTTCCGTTCACCGCCAACGGCCGCTCCAAGGTCAACCAGACCACTGACGGTTTCGTGAAGATTCTCGCAGATGCGAAGACGGATCGCGTGCTCGGCGTGCACATCATCGGCCGCGAAGCCGGCGAAATGATCCACGAAGCCTGCGTTCTGATGGAGTTTGGCGGCTCCGCCGAAGATCTGGCGCGCACGTGCCATGCCCACCCGACCCGCTCGGAAGCCATCAAGGAAGCCGCGCTTGCGGTCGGCAAACGCGCCATCCATATGTGATCGATACCCGGAACATGCCGGGTGGAGCGTGATTGTAGAGCGGGTATCCAGTTTCTCGAAAAGAACATGCTTTAAACGAGGAAACAGAGCGGAACGATCAATCAATCGACGTTGTTCCGCTCTAGAGATTACAATCGATGATGCGCCGCCTGTTACAGCCGTTCTGGGTCCTGCTAGCGGTCATCTTCCTGATCGAAGCCTGGCTGTGGGATCATCTCGAACCGATTGTCGAGCGCATCGTTGCGTGGATCCCGCTACGCGCCTTCAAGCAATGGCTGTCCGATCGCGTCGATACGCTGTCGCCGGCGATGACGCTGATTGTATTCGCGGTGCCGGTGATCCCGCTGTTTCCGCTCAAGCTGATAGGCATCTGGCTGCTGGCGCATGAATACTGGATCAGCGCCGCCGCCGTCATCGTGTTCGGGAAATTCGTCGGCGTCGGCGTCACCGCATTCATCTTTGACGTGACGCGCAAGAAGCTCCTGCAGATGGGGTGGTTCAGGAAGATCTATGAATTCATCCTGGCGATGCGCGCCAAGGCTGCGGCACTGGTCGAGCCGATCAAGCAGCGCATCCGGGAAATCCTGCGCGGCAATGGCGATAGCTGGTCGTCGCGCACGCTGCGGCTGATCCAGCGCTTTCGCAAGAGCGTGCACGAAGCGCGCTGATGCCTTTCGCTTGTCGTCACCCGCCACCGGGTCGCGCGAATGCCAGAGGCCGTAGCGATTGAGCCGAGAAGCTCGCGGCGTACTGGATGCCCCAGCCTTCGCAGAGGCCGCAGTCGTAGGGTGGGCCGAGGAGCGAAGCGACGTGCCCACCTGGAGATGTGTGCCGCCGCCTTCGCGGGGACATGAGCACGACTGGTGCCCGTTGGCCAATGCACGGCGGCACTACAGAAACTCAATGCAGATGCAGCAGGTGCGGCGCGTAGAGGCCGAGCGCGGTAATGCCGATGCCCGCGATCGCCAAGATGCCTGACACCCAGGCCAGAGCGATCATGCCGGTGATGATGGTGGCGGATGCCAGCACGATGCCGATCTGGAAGGCGGCGGATGCGATTTCGTAATGGTGATATTTCGCCGTCGCCTCGTCGCGCTGATGCTCGGCGTGCTTGGCGCGTTTAGCCAACTCTTCCGAACCTTCGCCGGTTTCCGGCTCCGAGCGGTAACGCGCCGCGGTCTTGTTCCAGTCGTCGATCTGCTTCTGCAGCGCCGCCTTTGCGGCGTCGTCACCGACCGTCCCCATGCTGAGCTTGGCGTGCTCCGAGGTGGCCTGCACCACGGTGCGGCGGATGCTCTTGGCCTGGAAGAACGCCCACGAGATTCGAGGCCTCGACATTCTTGCTGATGGCTTCGGTCTGCGCGCCCTTGCCCAGCGTTTCCGATAGCGCCAGAAACAAGGCGATCACGGCGATCAGCAACGCAATCTTCTTGTTCGAGCCCGAAGCATGCTCGGCATGCTCCGCGTGCTCCATGCTTTCATGTGCGCCCATGATTCCCCTCCTGCGAATTTGACGGCGCACGATTGCCGAACCGCAACGCGAGCGCAAGAGGTTAGCTAGCGAAGCCATCGATGTGACGGGAGTGTGTCGGCGCCGAACGTTGACGTTTCACCCGCGCGGGTGCGCGCTCTTGTACACTTCCAGCAGCCGTTCGCTGTCGATGCCGGTATAGATCTGCGTGGTCGAGAGCGAGGCGTGGCCGAGCAATTCCTGGATTGCGCGCAAGATCGCCGCCGCGGCTGAGCAGGTGGGTTGCGAAGGAATGCCGCAGCGCATGGGGCGTGGCGCTGTCGGGCAGGCCGAGCGCGCCGCGCAGCCGCTCCATGGTGAGCTGGATGATCCGCGGCGAAAGCGGCCCGCCGCGCGCGCCGACAAAAATCGGACCGGCCGGCGGCAGCGAATGCGGGCACATCGCAACGTAATCGGCGATCAGCGCCAGCACGTTTTGCAGCACCGGCACCATCCGGGTCTTGTTGCCCTTGCCGGTCACGATGAGGACATCGCCTTCGCCGGGTTTGGGCACGTCGCGCCGTTTCAGTCCCAACGCCTCGGAGATGCGCAGGCCCGAGCCGTAAAGCAGCGCCATGACAGCGGCGTCGCGCGCCAGGATCCAGGGATCGCGCTCCTCGCCGGCGCGCTCGTCGGCATCCGCAAAACGCTTGGCGGCGTCGATCTGGATCGGCTTCGGCAGACTCTTGCCGATCTTGGGCGCGCGGATCGCCGACAGCGCGCCAACCCTGCCTTTGCCTTCCCGCTCGAGGAAGCGTCCAAATGAACGCAGGCCCGCCAGCGCCCGCATCAGCGAGCGCCCGGCAATGTCGTCGGCGCGGCGCATCGCCATGAAGGCCCTGATGTCGGTGGCCTCCAGCGCCGCAAACCCTTTCAGCGTGACTTTCCTGCCCCAATGCTGGCTGAGGAAAATCAGGCATTGGCGGAGGTCGCGGGCGTAGGCTTCGAGCGTCTTCGGCGAGAGCCGCCGCTCGGCGCGCAGATGCGTCAGCCAGCGCGCCATCTCCAGCGCGAGGCCCTCGTCGGCACAATCGAGCTCGATCGGTTGAGGTGCCGGAACTTCCTTGGCCATCAGCCTTGCCTCGAAGCTTCTCTTGAAGCGTCTCTTGAAGCTTCCCTTGGAGACGGTGAATCAACGCATTATATCGCACCTCTTTCGTTTACCGTTCGCTAACTTGGCAGCGCGGCGCTAGCCTTGCTTTGGACACCTCGAGCCTGATTCCCCGATGGACCACGCCACCCGTGAAACCCTCTCTTCTGTATCGGCGACCCGCGTCGTCGACGTGCTGGTGCCGGTCGCGCTGAATCAGAATTATTCCTATCGCGTGCCGCGCGGCATGGTGCTGAAGCCCGGCGACGTCGTCTGCGTGCCGCTCGGTCCGCGCGAGGTGGTGGCCGTGGTGTGGGCGGAGAACGCCAATCCCGATCCGCGCCTGCATAACCGCCTGAAGGATGTCGGCGAAAAGCTCGATGTGCCGCCGCTAAAGGAGGAACTGCGCAGCCTCGTCGATTGGGTCGCCAACTACACCCTGTCGGCGCGCGGCATGGTGCTGCGCATGGCCTTGCGGATGGGCGAAAATCTTGGCCCCGAGCGGATGCGCCTCGGCGTGCGGCTGGTGGGCGAGCCGCCACGGCGTTTGACGCCGGCGCGGCGGCGGCTGATCGAGGTGCTGTCGGACGGCCTGCTGCACGCCAAGTCCGAGGCGGCGCGGGAAGCCGGCGTCAGCGGCGGCGTGGTCGATGGCCTGGTCGACGAGGGGACGCTCGCCGTCGAGGCGATGCCGCCGCCGCTGGCGCCGCCAGCGCCCGATCCGTCCTTTGCGCAGCCGGAATTTTCCAGCCAGCAGCGCACGGCGGTCGATGCGATGCGGGCGCTCGCCGCCAATGGCTCTTTTCATGTCGCGCTGCTCGACGGCGTCACCGGTTCGGGCAAGACCGAAGTCTATTTCGAGGCGATCGCGGAAATCATCCGGCGGGGCAAGCAGACGCTGATCCTGATGCCGGAGATCGCGCTGACCGGGCAATTCCTCGATCGTTTCGCCCTGCGCTTCGGCGTGCGTCCGATCGAGTGGCACTCGGAATTGACGCCGCGCACGCGGCAGCGCAATTGGGCGGCGATATCGGCAGGCGAAGCGCCGGTCGTGGTCGGCGCGCGCTCGGCGTTGTTTCTGCCCTATGCAGATTTGGGCCTGATCATCGTCGATGAAGAGCACGACCAGGCCTACAAGCAGGATGAAGGCGCGCATTACCATGCCCGCGACATGGCGGTTGTGCGCGCGCATATCGCAAAAATTCCGATCGTGCTGGCGTCCGCGACGCCATCGGTCGAAACCGAAGTCAACGCGCGCAAGGGCCGTTATCAGCGCGTCGCGCTGCCGTCGCGCTTCGGCGGCCAGCACATGCCGCATATCGAGGCGATCGATCTGCGCCGGGCCCCGCCGCCACGCGGCCGCTTCATCTCGCCGCCGCTGGCCGAACAGATTCAGTTCGCGATCGAGAAGCGCGAGCAGGCGCTGCTGTTCCTCAACCGCCGCGGCTACGCGCCGCTGACATTATGCCGCGCCTGCGGCCATCGTTTTGCGTGCACCATCTGCGACGCCTGGCTGGTGGATCACAGATTTCGCCAGCGCCTGGTCTGTCACCATTGCGGCTTCTCGATGCCGCGCCCGAACATCTGCCCGCACTGCCAGGCCGAGGAATCGCTGGTCGCGGTCGGTCCCGGCGTCGAGCGCCTGCAGGAAGAGGCCGCCTCGCTGTTTCCGAATGCGCGCACCATGGTGCTGTCGAGCGATCTCATCACCTCGATCGAGACCATGCGCAGCGAACTGAACGAAATCGCGGAAGGCCGCGTCGACATCATCGTCGGTACGCAACTGGTGGCGAAGGGACATAATTTTCCGCGACTCAATCTGGTCGGCGTGGTCGATGCGGATTTGGGTCTCGGTAACGGCGATCCGCGCGCGGCCGAACGGACGTTCCAGTTGCTCAACCAGGTGATCGGGCGTGCGGGGCGCGATCAAGGCCGCGGCGTCGGTTACCTGCAGACCCACCAGCCCGAACATCCCGTGATGAAGGCCCTGGTCGCGAGCGACCGCGAGGCGTTCTATGCCAGCGAGATCGAGGCGCGCGAACGCGCCGGCTATCCGCCGTTCGGCCGGCTCGCCAGCCTGATCATTTCCGCCGGCGACCGCCCGACCGCGGAAGGTTTTGCGCGAAAACTCGCCGCAGTCGCGCCGATCGACGAGCGCATCCAGGTGCTGGGGCCCGCCGAAGCGCCGCTTGCGGTCATCAAGGGCCGCTACCGGTTCCGCCTGCTGGTGAAGTCACTGCGCAACGTCGATCTGTCGGAATATTTGCGCGAATGGCTTGCTGGCGGGCCGAAGACCAAGGGCAATCTCAAGCTCGAGGTCGACGTCGATCCGCAGAGCTTTTTGTAGTTTCAGTCGTCATTCCGGGGCGCGCTAGCGCGAACCCGGAATCCATTTCGCCGCCTGCACCTGCTGCACCGTGGATTCCGGGCTCGCGACTTCGTCGCGCCCCGGAATGACGGAGAGAAACAAAAAAGGCCTGCCGTCATTTGCGACGGCAGGCCTTTGTTGCCGCGGAAAGTTCCGCGACCGTTACGCAACGCAACGCTTACTCGATCTGATGGATGGGAAAACGGCGCGCCAGGCGCGCGCTTAGGAGACGACCTCGGCGGTGACGTGGCCGACGCCGGCGCCGGTCAGGCCGATGGCACGGGCAGCGCCCTTGGAGAGGTCGAGCACGCGGCCCCGGATGAACGGACCACGATCATTGATCGTGACGACGACGCTCTGGCCGCGATGGGTTACCCGGAGCTTGGTGCCGAACGGCAGCGAACGATGGGCGGCGGTCATGGCGTTCTGGTTGAAGCGCTGACCGGATGCGGTCTTGCTGCCGGATTCATTGCCGTAAAAGGAAGCCCTTCCCGAGAAGCCGCGCCCGGAACTCTGGGAGCCGATCGAGGCATTGGCGTTCAGCCAGTTGCTGTCGGCCGACCGGGCTTTGCTGGCGTGATGGGAATGGTGATGATGATGGTGGTGGCGATGGTGCCTGGATTTGGCAGAGGCTTCGGTGATGCTGCCGCCGACCAGGAGAGTTGCGGCGATCACAGCAACCGCCGTACGCGACCGGGTTAGTTTTCCCGGCACAAGATTTTTGGCATTCAACATAAACTAGTCCCTCAGACAGTATTGCCACATGCGTGGCAAATGGAACCCCCGTCCCAGTTTCGTGAACGCCGTTTGATCAGGCAATAAGGCATGAATTGGGCAGTAGACCGGGAATGTCGCGGGCTGACATATCTTGTTACCGAGATCAACTAATCAAACGATATTCCGTAATCTTGTTCGTTAACGAATTTTTAACCTTTTAAATACTGACGATTACACGCGAATACAGTTATCCGTGAACGCGGAAAGATTTAGGCAAGTAATGGTCAAATGAAGTCGATCGGGCCAAGTCGTTCCGCGATGCTGCCTCATGGCCGCCATGCAAATGCCGACCGGAACGGATGTGCTCGGAGCCGCGCGGGTCGGGCTCGATGGCAGCGGCCAGAATTCGGGCCGCGCTGACGTCAACAAAAACGGCGTTCTGCCGGGCCGGAAAATTCACGTGCAGCATTGACGTGCGACATGGCATCGCTCGAACGCGCGGTCATGTTGCACCTGCGCGCTCGCTATGTTAGCAAAGCCGCGATTTTAACGATCCCGGCACCTCTCGTGCCGGTCGAAAATCGAAGTCCCGCTTGAATTCCAAGGGCTTGGATCGCTAGGCGCCGCTACCCGTGGCGACGGTTTTTCCCTTGCGAGTTTGACAGCAAAAAAAGAGCGTCTCTGTGGCTGCTGAAGATCCGTCCGTTTCGGGAGTGTCAGGCCGTTATGCTACGGCCTTGTTCGAGTTGGCGCGCGACGAGAAATCCGTCGACGCCGTAAAGGCCGACCTCGACAAATTCGAGGCCATGCTGAACGACAGTGCCGATCTCAGGCGCCTCGTACGCAGCCCGGTCTTCTCGGCAGATGCGCAGGCAAAGGCGCTCAATGCCGTGCTCGACAAGGCCGGAATTACCGGCACCTCCGCCAAATTCCTCAAGGTCCTGACCGCCAACCGCCGGCTGTTCGCCGTCACCGACGTGATCCGCGCCTTCCGCGCGCTGGTGGCGAAGTTCAAGGGCGAGGCGACCGCCGAGGTCACCGTCGCCGAACAGCTCAATGAAAAGAATCTCGACGCGCTGAAGACCGCACTGAAGTCGGTGACGGGCAAGGACGTCGCGCTCAACGTGAAAGTCGACCCCTCCATCATTGGCGGCCTTGTGGTCAAGCTCGGCAGCCGCATGGTGGATAGTTCGCTTCGCACCAAACTCAATTCGATCAAGCACGCGATGAAAGAGGCAGGCTGATGGACATCCGCGCCGCGGAAATTTCCGCGATCCTCAAGGACCAGATCAAGAATTTCGGCCAGGAGGCTGAGGTTACCGAAGTTGGACAGGTGCTGTCCGTCGGTGACGGTATCGCCCGCGTCTATGGTCTGGACAACGTCCAGGCCGGCGAAATGGTCGAGTTCGAGAACGGCACGCGCGGCATGGCGCTGAACCTGGAAACCGACAACGTCGGTATCGTGATTTTCGGCGCCGACCGCGAGATCAAGGAAGGCCAGACCGTCAAGCGCACCCGCGCCATCGTGGACACGCCGGTCGGCAAGGGCCTGCTCGGCCGCGTCGTCGACGCGCTCGGCAATCCCATTGACGGCAAGGGTCCGATCCAGGCCGACAAGCGTATGCGCGTCGACGTCAAGGCGCCCGGCATCATTCCGCGCAAATCAGTGAACGAGCCGATGGCGACCGGCCTCAAGGCGATCGACGCCCTGATCCCGATCGGCCGCGGCCAGCGCGAGCTGATCATCGGCGACCGCCAGACCGGCAAGACCGCGATCGCGCTCGACACCATTCTGAATCAGAAGCCGCTCAACGCGCAGCCGGACGAGAACATCAAGCTGTATTGCGTCTACGTCGCGATCGGCCAGAAGCGTTCGACCGTTGCCCAGTTCGTCAAGGTGCTCGAAGAGCAGGGCGCGCTGGAATATTCGATCGTGGTCGCCGCCACCGCATCCGATCCGGCGCCGATGCAGTACATCGCGCCGTTCACCGGCTGCACCATGGGCGAATATTTCCGCGACAACGGCATGCACGCCGTCATCATCTATGACGATCTGTCCAAGCAGGCCGTCGCCTATCGCCAGATGTCGCTGCTGCTGCGCCGCCCGCCGGGCCGCGAGGCCTATCCGGGCGACGTGTTCTACCTGCATTCCCGCCTGCTCGAGCGCGCGGCGAAGCTCAACAAAGACCAGGGATCGGGTTCGCTGACGGCGCTGCCGGTGATCGAAACCCAGGCCAACGACGTGTCGGCCTACATCCCGACCAACGTGATTTCGATTACCGACGGTCAGATCTTCCTGGAAACCGATCTGTTCTTCCAGGGTATCCGTCCGGCGGTTAACGTCGGTCTGTCGGTGTCGCGCGTCGGATCGTCGGCGCAGACCAAGGCGATGAAGAAGGTCGCCGGCAAGATCAAGGGTGAGCTGGCGCAATACCGCGAAATGGCGGCGTTCGCGCAGTTCGGCTCCGACCTCGACGCCTCGACGCAGCGCCTGCTCAACCGCGGCTCGCGCCTGACCGAACTCCTGAAGCAGCCGCAATTCTCGCCGCTGAAGATGGAAGAGCAGGTCTGCGTGATCTGGGCCGGCACCAACGGCTATCTCGACACGCTTCCGCTCAACAAGGTGCGTGCCTTCGAAGACGGCCTGCTGTCGCTGCTGCGCGGCAAGAACGTCGAGATTCTCAACGGCATCCGTGACAGCCGCGACCTCTCCGACGATCTCGGCGGCAAGCTGAAGAGCGTGGTCGAAGGTTACGCCAGGACGTTTGCGTAACTGTCATGGCCGGGCTCGTCCCGGCCATCCACGTCTTAGTGGATGCGAGCAAAAAACGTGGATGCCCGGCACAAGGCCGGGCATGACGAACGAGGGGTTCGCGACCGGGTTGGAAAACAGGTCGCCAGGGTGAACTGAGAATGGCTTCCCTTAAAGACATGCGGGTCCGCATCGCCTCGACCAAGGCGACGCAGAAGATCACGAAGGCGATGCAGATGGTCGCGGCTTCCAAGCTGCGCCGCGCGCAGACCGCTGCCGAAGCGGCTCGGCCCTACGCCGAAAAGATGGACGGGGTGATTTCCAATATCGCATCCGCCGCGGCAGGTTCGCCCGGTGCCCCGGCGCTGCTGGCCGGCACCGGCAACGATCAGGTGCATCTGCTGCTGGTGTGCACTGGCGAGCGCGGCCTTTCGGGCGCCTTCAATTCGTCGATCGTGCGTTTGGCCCGTGAGCGCGCGTATTCGCTGCTCAACCAGGGCAAAGAGGTCAAGATTTTCTGCGTCGGCCGCAAGGGCTACGAGCAGCTCCGCCGCACCTTCGAGAAGAACATCGTCGAGCACGTCGACCTGCGCTCGGTTCGCCAGCTCGGCTTCGTCAATGCCGAAGACATCGCCAAAAAGGTTCTGGCGCGCTTCGAGGCCGGCGAATTCGACGTCTGCACGCTGTTCTATTCGCGCTTCAAATCCGTGATCTCGCAGATCCCGACCGCCCAGCAGATCATTCCGCTGGTGGTGGAAGCGCCGGCGGCGAATGCCGGCCCGGCCACGTCTTACGAATATGAGCCGGAAGAGGACGAGATCCTGACGCGCCTGCTGCCGCGCAATCTCGCGGTGCAGATCTTCCGCGCGCTTTTGGAAAACAACGCCTCGTTCTACGGCGCGCAGATGAGCGCGATGGATAACGCCACCCGCAACGCCGGCGACATGATCCGCAAGCAGACCCTGATTTACAACCGAACCCGTCAGGCCATGATCACCAAGGAGCTGATTGAAATCATCTCCGGCGCCGAGGCGATGTAACGGCGACAGGCACGATCAAACTGACGGTTGTCTAGAGATTTAGAATTCGAAGGAGAGAGTTTATGGCCACACCAGCCAACCAGACCGGACGCATCACGCAGGTCATCGGCGCCGTCGTCGACGTGCAGTTCGAGGGACATCTGCCCGCCATTCTGAACGCGATCGAGACCAAGAACGGCGGCAACCGCCTGGTGCTCGAAGTGGCGCAGCATCTCGGCGAATCCACGGTGCGTACCATCGCGATGGACACCACCGAGGGTCTGGTCCGCGGTCAGGAAGTCACCGACACCGGCAACCCGATCATGGTGCCGGTCGGCGCCGGCACGCTCGGCCGCATCATCAACGTTATCGGCGAGCCGATCGATGAAGCCGGTCCGGTGGTTTCGGAAGGCCTGCGCGCGATCCATCAGGAAGCGCCGACCTACACCGACCAGTCCACCGAAGCCGAAATTCTCGTCACCGGCATCAAGGTCGTCGACCTGCTGGCGCCGTATGCCAAGGGCGGCAAGATCGGCCTGTTCGGCGGCGCCGGCGTCGGCAAGACCGTGCTGATTCAGGAACTGATCAACAACGTCGCCAAGGCCCACGGCGGTTATTCCGTGTTCGCCGGCGTCGGCGAGCGCACCCGCGAAGGCAACGACCTCTATCACGAGTTCATCGAATCCAAGGTCAACGCCGATCCCAAAAATCCCGATCCGAGCGTCAAATCGAAATGCGCTTTGGTGTTCGGCCAGATGAACGAACCCCCGGGCGCCCGCGCCCGCGTCGGCCTCACGGGTCTGACCGTCGCCGAGCACTTCCGCGACCAGGGCCAGGACGTGCTGTTCTTCGTCGACAACATCTTCCGCTTCACGCAAGCCGGCTCCGAAGTGTCGGCGCTGTTGGGCCGTATTCCTTCGGCGGTAGGTTATCAGCCGACGCTCGCCACCGACATGGGCGCGCTGCAGGAGCGCATCACCACGACCCATAAGGGTTCGATCACTTCGGTGCAGGCGATCTACGTGCCGGCCGACGACTTGACCGACCCGGCGCCCGCAACCTCGTTCGCCCATCTGGACGCGACCACGGTGCTGAACCGCGCGATCTCGGAAAAGGGCATCTATCCGGCGGTGGATCCGCTCGAACTCGACCTCGCGCATGCTCTCCCCGCTCGTCGTCGGCGAGGAGCACTACAACACCGCGCGCATGGTTCAGCAGGTGCTGCAGAAGTACAAGTCGCTGCAGGACATCATCGCCATTCTCGGCATGGACGAGTTGTCGGAAGAGGACAAGATCGCCGTGGCCCGCGCGCGCAAGATCGAGCGCTTCCTGTCGCAGCCGTTCCACGTCGCCGAAGTCTTCACCGGCTCGCCCGGCAAGTTCGTCGACCTCGCCGACACCATCAAGGGCTTCCGCGCGATCTGCGAAGGCAAGTACGATCACCTGCCGGAAGCGGCGTTCTACATGGTCGGCACGATCGAAGAAGCCGTCGAGAAGGGCAAGAAGCTCGCGGCTGAAGCTGCCTAAGGGGCGAATAGCGAATAGGGAGTAGCGAATAGATACGCGCTACGTCCTGTACCATTCGCTACTCGCCATTCGCTATTCGCTAATTGCAGGTTTCCCATGGCCACCTTTCATTTCGATCTCGTCTCCCCCGAAAAGCTCGCCTTCTCCGGCGAAGTCGATCAGGTTGACGTCCCCGGCGTGGAAGGCGATTTCGGCGTTCTCGCCGGACACGCGCCGGTCGTAGCCGCGATCCGCCCGGGAATCCTGACCATCACCGCTGGCGGCACCCATCAGAAGGTCATCGTGCTCGGCGGCCTTGCCGAGATGTCGGAGAGCGGCCTCACCGTACTTGCCGACGTCGCTACCTCGCTGGAGGATCTCGACCGTGCGCAGTTCGCCGAGTCGATCGCCGAGATGGAAACCAAGCTCGCCGAGAAGGAAGGCTCCGAACTCGATCACGCCATCGAGCGGCTGGATCACTACAAGAGCATCCAGCAGGAACTCACGTCGACGGCTATGCACTAGGCCCCGGGGCAGCGCTCCGGGGCGCAAGGAGGCCCGAATAAAACCGGCGCTCGTCACACCGTGACGGGCGCTTTTGTTTTGGATACTTCCTGACGTCGAACAGCCGCTACCCCAGCGCCAGTCCGAGATCATGTTTCGACTGAAATGCTGAGGTTGCGCCGGGGAACTTCTGGCGGCATTGTTCCGCATGCTGGTGTTGATGCGGGGCTGCATTCGATGAAACGCAAAATCGCGGCGATTTTTGCGGCCGATATTGCCGGCTACAGCCGATTGGTTGCCGAGGACGAAGAGGAGACCTTGCGTCGCCTGGCGTCCTACCGTCAGGTGACCGACGATTTCATCGCCAAAGGCGGCGGTCGCATTTTCAATACCGCTGGGGACGCCGTGCTCGCCGAATTTCCGAGCGCGGTCGAAGCGGTGCGCTGTGCGATCGATATCCAGGAGAGCCTGCGCACCCGTAACATGGCCTATCCGCCCAGCCGGCAGATGTCCTTTCGCATCGGCATCACGATCGGCGACGTGGTCGAACGCGACGGCGACCTGCTGGGCGATGGCGTCAACATCGCAGCCAGACTGGAGGGTCTCGCCGAGGTCGGTGGCATCTGCATTTCGCGCGCGGTGCATGAACAGGTGGCCAACAAGCTGTCGGTGCAGTTCGCCGATATCGGCGCGCAGGAGGTGAAGAACATCCCGACGCCGGTGCACGCCTATATGGTGGCGATGCGGCGCGAGGACGGCACCTACGCAACGCCGCAGGTCAGGAAACTCGCCAAGGCGCAAGGTGCGCCGCAGCCGAACTGGATGTGGCCGGTCGCGGTCACCGTGGTCAGCCTGGCCGCGATCGGGGTCGGTGGCTTTCTCTATTTCACCAAGCTGGAGACGTCGGCGCCGTCAAAGGTCGCTGCCGCAAGCAATCCAGGTCCAGCGCCATCGGCTGTCGCCGCAACGGCTCCTTCGTCGCCGACATCGCCATCGTCGCCGATGGTCGTATCGTCAGACACATTCTCCGCCGGCAACATTCCCTTCATCAGCGACAAGGTTCGTGCCTCGCTTGCTTCGGACTACGCTCCGGCTGGCGATTTCAAGGCGTTCTCGCTCAGTATCGGCGGGTTCAATGCTTTCGTCACCGCCCAGCCAAGCGAGGAGGCCGCGAAATCGGCTGCGGTGGAGCAATGCCAGAAGCGCGCCGATGCTGCGCAATCGCCGCGAAAGTGCGAACTCTACGCGGTCGGCGATACCGTCGTTTACGCGCATGGCCGGCCACCAGTGCCGCCGTTGCCCTGGATCAGGCATGACGCAGCAACCGGGCAGCCCTTCATCGCCAAAGACGTCCCGCTCACCCGCGATGCAGGCAAGGCGCGGCTTGAAAACGTGTATGCACCGGCGCGCAAGAACAAGGCGGTCGCGCTGGGTCCCGGCGGCGCGCTGTTCTTTCCCGTTGCACTGGACAGTGTCGAGGAAGCGGTGCGGCGTGCCCTGGAGTCGTGCGGCGGGATCGCCGGCGCCCCCTGCATGCTCGTCGCGCTCAACGATAATTTTGTCGTCCCGGTTCCGATCACACGAAAGGTCACCGGCTTCTTCAAGGCTGCCGGCAATACGATGATCGCGGCCGATGCACGCGATGACGTCGCACGCCGGCTCGTGGAGGCGCCCAGCGGCTGGAATGCCGTTGCGGTCGGCGCGGCTGGCCGGCCGGGGCTGCGACTGAAGGCGGCCGACGAGCAGGCTGCGGTCAACGGCGCGCTCGCCGATTGCGTCAAGCGCGACAGCAATTGTCAGATTATTGCGATTGGCCCGTTTTCGGTCGGGCCTAACTAGACCACGACCTGCTGGTGCCTGAACTCGATTGATCTGGCGTTGGCAAGGTCTCGGAAGTCCTGAAGGCCGTGGACCTCCGGCCGATGGCCAACAGCATGAACAGGCTGCGGTAGCCCTGGTAACGGGCGGCCGGACGGGTACGTTCGCGCCCGTGCGTGATCAGCGTGCCATCCTGGTGCACCCGCCACTCCCAAGTCCGGCGACGCTTGGCTACAGTCACTTCCATCATGGAGACAAGACACCGAATGGTGCGGGGTTATTTCAAGGTTGAGACCATTAGTCTGCGATCGATACAAAAAGGTTCGCTGACACCGCCAGCGGTATCGGGCGCCTTCCGCGAGCTCGGCCGGCCGGTAAATATGGAGCGACAACATGCCATCAAGGGCCGCGACCGCAGCGGAACCGTGCAATCTAGCGGACGAATTCCGCAAAGGCCTGCGCCACCATCCGGTAGACGTCGCGCCGGAACGGAACCACGAGGTCGGCGACGCGGTCGAGCTGTTCCCAGCGCCAGGAATCGAATTCGGCCGGCTGGCCGTTGCGTGGCGTCAGCGGGTCGATCTCGTCGTCGCGGCCGGTGAAGCGCAGCGCGAACCATTTCTGGCGCTGGCCGCGGAACCGGGCGAGGCGATGCGTGGCCGGTCCGTCATAGGGTGGAAATTCATATTTTATCCAATCGGTCTCGCCGAGATATTCGGCGCTGACCGCCCCGGTCTCCTCCCAGAGTTCGCGCATGACGGCAGCGCGCGGGTCCTCGTCGGTGTCGATGCCGCCCTGCGGCATCTGCCACTCCAGCCCGGGAAGAACGATCTCCGGCCCGTCGTCCCGGAAGCGGCGCCCGATCAGCACCTGGCCCGAGGGGTTGAACAGCGCGATACCCACATTGGGCCGGTAGGGTTTGTCGGACATGGCGTTTGAGGGGATACCGAATGGCGCCGCGACGGCGCGTCAAAATGAAAAGAGTTAGAGCGTTTTCCAGCGAAGTGGACACCGGTTCGCGTGAAGAAAACGCGTCAAATAAAAATCTAGAGCCTTTTCCGTTCCGATTCCATCGGAATGGAAAGGTCTCTAGCCGCCCGCGAGGCTGGCGAACTCCTTGACCACGCGTTCATAGACCGGCCGCTTGAACGGAACGATCAGGTTCGGGAGATTCTTCATCGGCTCCCAGCGCCAGCTCACGAATTCGGCCTTGTGCCCGCCGCCGGGGCTGGCGACGTTGATCTCGTTGTCCTTGCCGGTGAAGCGCACCGCGAACCATTTCTGCCGTTGCCCGCGATAGCGGCCCTTCCAGGCGCGGCCGGCCACCGTGCGCGGAATGTCGTAGATCAGCCAATCCCCGACTTCGCCGAGCTTCTCCACCGAGCGGACGCTGGTTTCCTCGTAAAGCTCGCGCTTGGCGGCCTCCCAGGTGTCTTCGCCGGGATCGACCCCGCCCTGCGGCATCTGCCAGACGTGGGTTTCATCGACATGCTCGATGCCGCCCGCGCGGCGGCCGATGAAGACCAGCCCGGCCGCGTTGATCAGCATCATGCCGACGCAGGTCCGGTAAGGCAGGTCCTCGTAGCGTGCCATGTCCCTCAAAATTCCTTTGCCTGCATTAAATCCATCCGCAATCGGTCGTTTCGGCGCAATCCGGGAAAATCCAGGTCGCCGTCATCAGCTTGATCTCTAGCCTGATTTTGATTTCAGCATCGCCGTTGTCAATGGCACAAGCATGATGCCGCGGCTGTCGAGCGTCTTGATCCAGGCGGCAAGCCGCTCGATCGAAATCGGGAGCGCCGAGGCGACGCCCACGGCGAGCCCCCGCTCTTTGGCGAGCGTCTCCAGCTTGACCAGCGTCCTGTCGATTTCGGCCGAGGTCGGCACGGCATCGATGGTGAAATCGGCTTTGACGAAGGGCATCGATTGGGCCGCCGTCAGCGACGGCGCGGCGCTGCGCGGCGAGGAGCCGTCATCGAGGTAGCCGAGGCCGCGCTTGGCCGCCTCGCGGATGACCGGCTGCATCGCGGTGTCGGTGGCCGTGAAGCGCGCACCCATGAAATTGGCGATCCCCGCATAGCCCTGGAACCGGCTGAGGTGCCAGTACAGCCGGTCGATGTTCTGCTCTGATGTCAGCGTCGTGAGCAGGGTCTGCGGGCCGGGGTCATTGTCGGGATAGTCGAACGGCTCCATCGGAACCTGCAGCAGGATCTCGTGGCGCTGCGCACGGGCCCGCTCGGCGAGCTTGGCGGGGTCTGCCCCGTAAGGCGTGAAAGCCAGCGTCACGGCCGGCGGCAGCTTCATGATGGCGTCAGTCGTCTTGGCGGCGCCGACACCGAGCCCGCCGACCACGATGGCGACGACGGGCATCCTGGCGGCCTTGGTGCGGTCGGCGTCCGCCGCGTAGACCGTGAAGGGTTTCAGGCCGTCGGTAACCACCGGGATCATGCCGTACTTGGACTTTTCCAGCAGCCGCTGGTCGATGCCGGTCATTGCCATCGACGGCGCGGTCTCTGCGCCACCCTTGTCGGCGGCGTCGCCGCCGATCACGACGTCCTGGCGCTTGCCGCTGGAGCCGTCGATGATGGTGACGGTCTTGTTGTCGCCGTTCGGCTGGGATGCGGATTTCGCCGGCTGTCCGGTTTGGCCGGAAGCCGCCGCAGGCTGCTTTTCGTCTGCCGCCGGGGTGCGCAGCGCGATACGCGCGACCGGCTCGCCGCCGAACGGATTGTCGGTGAAAAGCGCGACGGTGAGGAAGGCGACCAGGAACAGCCCGAGCAGCACAGCCAGCGCCTGCATCGCAGTGAAGGGCAGCCGGAATCGGCGCCTCCGGCGCTCTGACTTCTGTCCGAGCGGCGTGCTCAGATCGTCGGTCGTTTCCGTCATGGACCTCCCCGAATCACCGGGGCCGACGATACCACGGCGGGGCAGGACCACGGCAATTTCGCGGCGATCGCCTTAAGCCGCGCGTTCACGCCGCTCAGCAAAAAGGGCGACCCGAAGGCCGCCCTTTTTTCGAATGTTCGCCGATGGAGCCGATCAGTTCGCGGCCTTGGTGGCCGGCTTTTCGACCGCCGCCTTGTCGCCGGATGCCGGCGCCGCCGCGGTCGACTTGATGCCGTGCAGCAGGTCGGCTGCGGTCTTCAGCGCCTTGTCGTCCTTGGCGTCCGGCGGCACGTAGGATTGCGAGCCGGTCTTCTCATCGCCGTCGTTCTTCAGATGGCCGCGCAGCGAGGCTTCGCCCTTGGTGTCGGTGCGCGCCTTCAGCTCATCCGGCACGTCCTGCAGCACCTCGATGTCGGGCACGATGCCCTTTGCCTGGATCGATTTGCCCGACGGCGTGTAGTAACGCGCGGTGGTGAGGCGGAGCGCGCCGTTGCCGCTGCCGAGCGGAATGATGGTCTGCACCGAGCCCTTGCCGAACGAACGCGTGCCGACCAGCGTGGCCCGCTTGTGGTCCTGCAGCGCGCCGGCGACGATTTCCGATGCCGAAGCCGAGCCGCCGTTGATCAGCACGATGACCGGCTTGCCCTTGGTCAGGTCGCCCGTATGGGCGGCGCGGCGCTGGGTCTCTTCAGCATTGCGGCCGCGGGTCGAAACGATCTCGCCTTTCTCGAGGAAGGTGTCGGAAACCGTCACCGCTTCCTCCAGCAAGCCGCCGGGATTGTTTCTGAGGTCGATGATGAAGCCCTTCAGCTTGTCGCCGAGCTGGGTCGACAGGTTGCCGATCTCGCGCTTGAGGCCTTCGGTGGTCTGCTCGTTGAAGGTCGTCACGCGGATATAGGCGATGTCGTCCTGTTCGACGCGCGCACGCACCGAGCGGACCCGGATGTTGTCGCGCACCAGCGTGACTTCGATCGGATTGTCCTGGCCCTTGCGGACGATCTTGAGGCGGATCTTGGTGTTGACCGGGCCGCGCATCTTCTCGACCGCCTGATTGAGGGTGAGACCCTGCACGGCTTCGTCGTCGAGATTGGTGATGATGTCGTTGGCCATGATGCCGGCCTTCGACGCCGGCGTATCGTCGATCGGCGAGACGACCTTGATCAGCCCGTCTTCCATCGTGACCTCGATGCCGAGCCCGCCGAACTCACCGCGGGTCTGCACCTGCATGTCGCGGAAGCTCTTGGCGTCCATGTAGCTGGAATGCGGATCGAGGCCGGCGAGCATGCCCGAGATCGCGGATTCGACCAGCTTGCCGTCGTCGGGTTTCTCGACATAGTCGCTGCGCACGCGCTCGAACACGTCGCCGAACAAATTGAGCTGGCGATAGGTGTCGGAGGTTGCCGCACGCGCGCTCGATCCCATCATCACGGAACGAGGCTGCGTAACGAAGAGCGTCAAAGCCGCACCGGTGGCGGCGCTGAGAAGAATTACAGAAGTCTTGCGCATCATCCGCGAACCTTTTCGCCTTCATTTGCGGCCCACCATGGGCCTGAATCGATTGGAGTGCCGTCCTTACGGAACTCGACATACAGTACCGGCTGGCTCGCGGTCGTCGCGAGAATAGATGCAACCTGGGACGTCGATCCCATGGTCGCGACCGGCTCCCCCGTAAGTACAAACTGGCCGATGTTTACCGAAATGCGCTCCATCCCGGCGATCAGGACATGATACCCGCCCCCGGCATTGAGGATCAAGAGTTGTCCGTAGCTGCGGAAGGGCCCAGCGTAAACAACCCAGCCGTCACACGGTGTTGTGACCTGAGCCCCGACCCGGGTTGCCAAAGAAATGCCTTTTTCCACGCCGCCCACGCCGTCGGAACCGCCAAAATCGCGAATCTTGCGGCCATTGACCGGTAAGGCGAACAGCCCCTTGGCGGAGGCAAAAGCGATTGCCGGGGTCAATCGGGCAGGGTCTTTCAGTGCCCCCAGATTGGGCTTGCCGTTGGGAGCGGCCGGGACGCCCTTCAGGCTGGCGGTTGCGGCCGCTTTGGCGGCGCTCTTCAAATCCTGCTCCATTTTCGCGATCAGGCCCTGCAGGCCGTCGACCTGCCTGGACAGGTTAATGGCGCGGGCGCCTTCGGCCTCCATGTCCTTTTCGATCGCGCTCTGCTTGCGCTGCCGCTCTTCCACCAGCGCAGCCAGCCTGATCTGATCGTTCTTCAGCCCGTCGCGGTCCCGCGCCAGCAGGTCGCGCTCGGTGGCGATGGCCTTGCGCAAATTCACCAGCTCGCCGAGATCGGCGGCAAGTTTCTCCGCGCGTCCGCGCAGTTCGGGGACGACCGATCCGAGCAGCATGGCGGTGCGCAGCGATTGCAGGGCGTCTTCGGGCCGGACCAGCAGCGCCGGCGGCGAGCGTCGCCCGGCGCGCTGCAGGGCCGCCAGCACCTCGATGATTTCGGCGCGGCGTGAATCGAGCGAAGCGCGGACCTGCTGTTCGCGGCTGTCGAGCGGGCGCAGCCGTCCCTCGGTCTCGCCGATCCGCGTTTCGACGCTGCGTACCTGGGTAGCGATGTCGATCAGTTGCTGGTTGAGCTTGGAGCGGTCCTGTCCGATCGCCGCGATATCGGCCTTCAATTTTTGTTGCAGTTCGGCCGCCTTGCGCTGCTGCTCGCGCGTGGCCTCCAGTTCCTCCTCGCGCTGCTTGAGGGCATCCGGGGAAATGGCCGTCGCCTGCTGCGTGGGGGCTGCGGACTGCGCTACCGCCGGCGAAAGCGATGCGGCGATCAGGCTCGCGGAAAGCATTAGCAAGCGAAGCGAGGCGGCCGACATCAGCGGCGTGCCGCGGCCGGTGGTGTCGTGGTGTGAGCGAATGTTCCGCGTCGAATGCATCCGGCCTGTTCGGCGTCCTCTGTATTCACGTCACCGTGCGTTACGCGCGATGGTAGGGATGGCCGGCCAGAATGGTCGCGGCCCGATAAATCTGTTCAAGAAGCATGATGCGGACCATTTGATGCGGCCAGGTCGCCGAGCCGAACGCAATGCGTAATTTAGCCTTGCGCTGCAAATCGGGCGAAAGTCCGTCCGCGCCTCCGATCACGAAAATTGTATTGGCGACCCCCTCATCCCGCCAATGGCCGAGCTGCCGGGCGAAGGCTGCGCTGTCGATGTTCTTGCCGCGCTCGTCCAGCGCCACCAGCACGGATTTCTCCGGTATCGCCGCCGCAATCGCCGCGGCTTCCTCCGATATCCGGGTCGCGGTGTCGCGCGCGCGGCTTTCCGAAATTTCATGAATCGCAAGGCCACGAAAGCCGAGCTTGCGGCCGATGTCCTCGAAGCGCTCGCGATAGCGCTCGGCCAGTTCCTGTTCCGGACCCTGTTTCAGCCGACCGATTGAGACCACGACAAGGCGCATGATGTTTCTGGCGTGCACTTTCCGGCACGCGCGCTTTTCGCGCGCGTCAAGCAGACTACATGCGCCTCAGCCGATTCGCATCGGGCCGGGCGTTCAGATCGCTGCCGCCGCCGGGTTTTGCATCCACAATCTTTCGAGATTGTAGAATTCGCGCACCTCGGGTCTGAACACGTGCACGACCACATCGCCGGAATCGATCAGCACCCAGTCGCAATTGGGCAAGCCCTCGACATGGATGTTCTTGATGCCGTTTTCCTTCAGGGCTTTCGTGACGTTTTCCGCGATCGCGCCGACGTGCCGGTTGGCCCGGCCAGTGGTGACGATCATGTAGTCGGAAAAGGCGGATTTGCCGCGAAGGTCGATGGTGACCGTTTCTTCCGCCTTCATATCGTCGAGGCGGGAGAGGATGACATTCAGCGTCTTGTCGGCGTCGGGTTGCGCCTTCAAGGCTGCAGCTTGGGTCGATGTTTTACGCGGGGTCTTGGCAGACTTGCCAGGAGTCTTGCTACCGGGAGCCTTGCTAGTCGCCTTGGGTAAAACAGACTTGGACAATACAGATGTGGCCAGGGACCATTCCTTTCACTGTATCGCGAACGCCGAATCCCGGCGTACACGGGCTATATTAGGCATGTGGGGTTAATGGTTTCAATATTCCAGTGAGCCCCGCATGCCGGTTCGAACCAGATTGTTACTTCTTTGCCTTCCAGCTCCCGTCCGAGTTCCGAAGGCCGGTCGATGAAAGGTTCAGCTTCATGCCGGTGAGGAAAACCCAGGCGGGCGGCTGCTGATCGGTTAGCCGGGCCGCCTGATTCTCGGGCAATCGATAGCGCGCCAGCGCCTGGGCTGCAGGCGCAGCAAGCGCCCGGAAACTCTGCGGCGGACGGTCGATCACGGCGATCGGCACCTCGGCCGCGATGCGCCGCCAATCCTTCCAGCGATGGAACTGCGCGAGATTGTCGGCGCCCATGATCCAGACGAAGCGCACGCCGGAAACGCGGCGGCGCAAATGAATGATCGTATCGACTGTGTACCGGACGCCGATGACAGCTTCGAGACAGCTGATATCGATGCGCGGATCGTCGGCGACCTCGCGTGCGGCGTTGGCGCGTTCGGAAAGGCCGTGCAGCCCGCTGGTGTCCTTGAGCGGATTGCCCGGCGTCAGCAGCCACCAGACGCGGTCGAGCTTCAGCCGCTTCATCGCGAACTGGCTGATGGCGCGATGCGCCGCGTGCGGCGGATTGAACGAGCCGCCGAGCAGGCCGATGCGCATGCCGTTGGTATGGAAAGGAATCGCTTGCGCGGCGGATTGCAATGGCATCAGCCGGGTCACCGTGGGCACGGGGAAGCGTTCACGGCCGCGTCTGCCCCGTGCCGTGAATGCGATATTTGAAGGTCGTCAGCTGCTCGGCGCCAACCGGGCCGCGGGCGTGGAATTTGCCGGTGGCAATGCCGATCTCCGCGCCGAAGCCGAACTCGCCGCCATCGGCGAACTGCGTCGATGCGTTGTGCAGCACGATCGCGGAATCGACCTCGTTGAGGAATTTTTCGGCCGCCCCGGCGTCCTCGGTCACGATCGCGTCGGTATGATGCGAGCCATGATTGTGAATATGCGCGAGCGCGTCATCGAGACCGTCCACGACCCTTGCCGAGATGATCGCGTCTTCATACTCGGTGTTCCAATCCTCGTCGGAGGCGGGCTTTACGCGCGTATCGATCTTCTGCACGGCGTCGTCGCCGCGCACCTCGCAGCCGGCGTCGATCAGCATCTCGACCAGCGGCTTCAGGCTCGTGGCGGCGGCCGCGCGATCGACCAACAAAGTCTCGACCGCACCGCAGACGCCGGGGCGGCGCATCTTGGCATTGAGCACGATCTTCTTCGCCATTTCGAGATTGGCCGACCGATCGACATAGACGTGATTGACGCCCTCGAGATGCGCAAACACCGGCACGCGGGCTTCCGCCTCGACGCGGGCGACGAGGCTCTTGCCGCCGCGCGGCACGATCACGTCGACGCCGCCGTTCAATCCGGTCAGCAGCAGGCCCACCGCCGCGCGGTCGCGCGTCGGCACCAGCGTGATGGCCGCTTCCGGCAGGCCGGCCTCGCGCAGGCCCTGCACCAGGCAGTCATGGATTGCGCGGCATGAGCGAAAACTGTCGGAGCCGCCGCGCAGGATCACGGCGTTGCCGGACTTCAGGCACAGCACGCCGGCGTCAGCAGCGACATTGGGACGGCTCTCGAAGATCACGCCGATCACGCCGAGCGGCACGCGCACGCGCTCGATGGTCATGCCGTTCGGCCGCTGCCAGCGCTCGGTGACTGACCCGACCGGATCGGCTATCTGGCGCACGGTGGCTACGCCGTCGGCCATCGCCTCGATCCGGGCCGGCGTCAGCGTCAGGCGATCGATGAAGGCCGAGGTCGCGCCGCCGGCGCGCACTTCCGCCACGTCCTCGGCATTGGCCGCGAGGATCTTTGCCGTGTTGGCGCGGATCGCCCGCTCGATCGCCTCCAGCGCCCGATCCTTCTGCTCCGGCGGCGCCAACGCCAGTACGCGCGCGGCGGTGCGCGCCTGGCTGGCGAGGTCGGTCATCAAAGCGGGCAGATCGGCGTTGCCGTCGATTGCCTTGAGGGGCGCGGTCATGGGAGGCTCGTGTCGAGATTAAGGCCATGTCCTAGCACGGAAATCCCGCTCTTGCGAGGTCCGGAACCGGCATGGCTGGCTGGCGCTTCGGGGCGAGGCAATGGCCCATCCCTGGAGTGGCATACTTGGTCGTTCGACTTGCAGCGGTAACGAATATCATTAAATACTATTTTATGATACTCGGGAGCAATCCATGGCCACCAGTTACAGCATAGGCAAACATTTTGAGGAACTGATCGAGGGCCTGCTCGAGAGTGGCCGGTATTCGACGGCCAGCGAGATCATGCGCGAAGGCTTGCGGCTGGTCGAAGAGCGCGAAGAGCGGCGCAAGGTAAAGCTCGAAGCGTTGCGCGCCGAGATTCAAAAAGGCTTCGACAGCGGGCCGGCGGAGGAGGTCGGCGACATGTTTGAACGGATCAAGGCGCAGGGGCGAAAGCGTCTGGCGGCCAAGCATGCCAAATAGTGCGCGCAAGCGCCCGCAAACCGAGATCGACCTAACATCGATCTACAACTTCATTGCCGACGATAGCGTGAAAGCTGCGGACGCCTGGCTAAAGCGCATCGAAGACACCTTCGACATGCTGGCGCAGACGTCAATGGCAGGCCGCGCGAGGGACGACTTGTCGATGGCCCTGCGCAGCTTTCCTGTCGGGCGCTACATCATCTTCTACGTTCCGGTGTCCGACGGAGTAGAAGTCGTTCGCGTCATGAACAGCCGTCAGGACATCGATGCTGACGACATGGCGTGATCCCTATGCGGGATCGATCTGCCGCGGCCCGCCCACCACCAGATCGTCGCGGTGGATCATCTCCGCCCGGCCGCTGATGCCTAAAATGACCATCACGTCCGGCGAGGAGCGGCCCTTGATCTTCTCGGCATCCTCGGCGTCGTAGGCGACGAGGCCGCGGCCGATCTCGTGGGTATCGGGGCCGCGCACCACCACGGCGTCACCGCGGGCGAACTGGCCGTCGATCCTGATGACGCCGGCCGGCAGCAGGCTTTTGCCCGCGCGCAGCGCGGCGACCGCGCCGGCGTCGATGGTCAGCGTGCCCTTCGGCTCCAGCGAGCCCGCGATCCAGCGCTTTCGCGCGGTGACGGGGTTCGCGGGTGTCAGGAACCAGGTGCATCGGCCGCCGTCTGATATCGCCTGCAGCGGATGCTCGATCTTGCCAGAGGCGATCAGCATGTGCGTGCCAGACGTCGTCGCGATCTTCGCCGCCTCGATCTTGGTGAACATGCCGCCGCGCGACAATTCGGATTCCGCCGCGCCCGCCATGCCCTCGATCTCCGAGGTGACGGATTCGACGATCGGAATCAATTTGGCGTTGGGATTGGCGCCGGGCGGCGCGTCGTACAATCCATCGATATCGGACAACAGGATCAGGAGATCGGCGCTCGCCATGGTGGCGACGCGCGCGGCGAGCCGGTCATTGTCGCCATATCGGATTTCGTTGGTGGCGACCGTGTCGTTCTCGTTGATCACGGGCACCGCGCGCCATTCCAGAAGTTTTGCGATGGTCGAGCGCGCGTTGAGATAGCGCCGGCGCTCCTCGGTATCCTGCAGCGTCACCAGGATCTGCCCGGCGCCGATGCCGTGAGCCCCAAGCACCTCCGACCAGATCCGCGCCAGCGCGATCTGTCCCACGGCGGCGGCGCCCTGGCTTTCCTCGAGCTTCAGCGGGCCGCGCGGCAATTTCAAACGGCTGCGCCCCAGCGCAATCGAGCCGGACGAGACCACCAGGACGTCACGGCCTTCGCCATGCAGTTTGGCGATATCGGCCGCCAGCGCGGCCAGCCAGGCCGAGCGAACCTCGCCCGCATGGGAGTTGATCAGGAGCGAGGAGCCGACCTTGACGACGATGCGGCGAAAATTTTTGAGCGCGGGGCGTTTCATGGATGCGGTCGAATAATACGGATGGTGGGGAAGCAATACGCGCCAGCTCCCGGTTTTGGAAGTGGCGCGGCCGGCGGAGGCTTAAGTTTGCATCAGCTCTGCGGCGTTGCCGGCGCCCACGGCTCTGCCTGGCCGCTTTTGGCTTTTAGCGAAACCGGCGCTTCGCCGATCACCTCGACCAGCGCCTTGAGCGCTTCCGGCACACCTTCGCCGGTCGCGGCTGAAAGCAACAGCGGCGTCTTCTTCGCGGCGCGTTTCAGGCGATCTTTCTGCTTCTTCAGTTCGTCAGGCGCAACCGCGTCGATCTTGTTCAGCGCCACGATCTCGATCTTGTCGGCGAGATGTCCGTCATAGGCCTCGAGCTCGGTCCGTACGGTCTTGTAGGCTTTGCCGGCATGCTCGCAGGTGGCGTCGATCAGGTGCAGCAGCACGCGGCAGCGTTCGACATGGCCGAGAAAGCGGTCGCCGAGGCCGGCGCCTTCATGCGCGCCCTCGATCAGGCCGGGAATGTCGGCGAGCACGAATTCGCGGCCCTGCGCGCTCACGACGCCGAGCTGCGGATGCAACGTGGTGAAGGGATAATCGGCGATCTTCGGTTTCGCCGCACTGACGACGGAGAGGAAGGTCGACTTGCCGGCATTTGGCAGACCGACGAGGCCGGCGTCGGCGATCAGTTTCAGCCGCAGCCAGATCCAGCGCTCCTCGCCCGTCTGACCGGGATTGGCATTGCGCGGCGTGCGGTTGGTCGAAGACTTGAAATGCGCGTTGCCGAAGCCGCCATTGCCGCCCTCGGCGAGCACGAATTTTTCGCCAAGCTCGGTGAAGTCGTGGATCAGCGTCTCGCGGTCCTCGTCGAAAATCTGCGTGCCGACCGGCACCTTCAGCACGATCGACTTGCCGTTGGCGCCATGGCGATCCTTGCCCATGCCGTTGGTGCCCTTCGGTGCCTTGAAGTGCTGCTGATAGCGATAGTCGATCAGCGTGTTCAGCCCGTCGACCACCTCGACGATGACGTCGCCACCGCGTCCGCCATTGCCGCCGGAAGGTCCACCGAACTCGATGAACTTCTCGCGGCGGAACGCCACGCAGCCGTTGCCGCCGTCGCCCGAGCGAATATAGACCTTGGCTTCATCGAGGAATTTCATGATTTGTACTAGTTAGGGCAGGGGGCCCCGCGCGGCAACCCTCAAAGCCCCGACATTGGCGAAAAGCCTTAATTTTCGGGCCTTTTTTGCGACTCTATGCGTTCAGCTACGTGCCTATCCGGGCCGCCGACGAACCAGGAATTTCTGCATCCCCTCCAGCACCAGTTCCTTGCGCTGGTTGAACACGGTCGAACGCAGCGTCACCACGCCGGTGGTGCGGCCGGGGACCAGTTCGATCACTTCGAGGGCGGGATAAATGGTATCGCCGGCATAGACCGGTTTGAGGAACTTGCTCGATTGTTCGAGGAATCCAACCAGCGATTCCTCGACGATATACGGAAACAGGCCGGCCCCCGGCGCGGTATGGACCAGGGTCTGGAAACCATGCGCGAGCAGGTCCGGCATGCCGCGGGCGCGGCAATATTCGACATCGTAATGGATCGGATGGGTGTCGCCGCTCGCGGTCTGGAATGCCGCGAATACCGCCGAAGTCTGGGTCCGGCTCGGGATCACGAAGCGCTCGCCGAGCACGAAATCCTCGAACCAGCGCTGTTCGCTCACCATGCGATGCCGGGCGGGGTCGAAGTCGGTCATGTCGGTTTCCTATGGTGCTTCCTTTGAGGAAATACCGGTACCGCAGCGCTATCGCTGCGGCAATCGATACGCCTCAATTCGTCATGCCCGGGCTTGTCCCGGGCATCCACGTCTTTACAACGTGCTGCACAAAAGACGTAGATGGCCGGGACGAGCCCGGCCATGACGAAGAGCATAAACAGGAAACGTCATGAGCCTCTTCGCCAAACTCTCCAGCTACGACGAGCGCTCCGCGCGACTGGCCGGCATCGGCTTGATGCTGCTGTCGATCTTCATGTTCTCGTTCGGCGATGCGCTCGGAAAATTCATGGTCGCGACCTATTCGGTCGGGCAATTGATGTGGCTGCGCGCCTGCGCGGCATTGCTGGTGCTGTTCCCGCTGATCTGGCGACAGCGCGCCGAGTTCAAGCGCATCGAACGGCCGTGGCTCCAGTTGCTTCGCGTGCTGCTTTCGACGCTCGAAGTGGCCGCCTTCTTTCTCGCCACCGTCTATCTGCCGCTCGCCGACGTCATCACCTACTATCTGGCCTCGCCGATCTTCGTCACCGCGCTGTCGGGCATCGTGCTCGGCGAGCACGTCGGCTGGCGGCGCTGGACCGCGATCCTGATCGGCTTCTGCGGCGTGCTGATTGCACTGCGTCCGTCCACGCAAACCGTAAGCTGGCCTGCGATGATCGCGCTCGGCGGCAGTCTGTCGTTTGCGTTCCTGATGCTGATCACCCGCTCGTTGCGGGCAACGCCGGATATCGTGCTGACGACGTCGCAATTCGGCGGCACGTTCTTGCTTGGCGCACTGATGTCGCCGATCGGCTGGGTGACGCCGACCCTCGGCAGCCTGGCTATGTTTGCCGCGGCAGGCGTTACTTCGGTCGTCGCGCTGCTATGCATCAACCGGTCGCTGAAACTGGCGCCCGCCAGCGTCGTGGTGCCGTATCAATATTCGATGATCGTGTGGGCGGTGATCTTCGGCTTCGTCGTGTGGGGCGACGTGCCGTCGATCTCGACCCTGATCGGCGCGGCCATCATCATCGGCGCAGGCTTCTACATCTTCATGCGCGAGCAGCAGCTCGGGCGCGAAGAAACGGTGGTCAATCCGCCGGCGTGAGCAACTTGCACAGCTGTCGTCCCTGCGAACGCAGGGACCCATACCGCGCGCTCTTTCTTCTGAACACGAATGGTAGACGCTTCGTAACCCATCACCGCCGCGGAGTATGGATCCCTGCGTTCGCAGGGACGACAACTGTTGTTGCGGAGGCTGTGATCTACCGTTCCCTCCGCGTCGAACTCCCCCAGTTCTTCAGCGACGACCAGACACCGCGCGTCAGGCGGAAGCAGTCGACCGGGGTTGAGCATCCCAGCGCCTCGAAACGGTGCAGCTCGACGCCGCTCCACTGGAAGCCGCATTTCTCCAGGATGTTGCGCGACGCCGGGTTGGCGACGCGGGCACCCGAGATCAGGTGTTCGCCATCGAATTCCTCGAAGAAGAAATCGATCACCGCGCGCGCGGCTTCGGTGCCGAAACCCTGGCCCCAATGTTCGACGCCGAGCCAGTAGCCGAGTTCCGGCGCGTCCGGTGCGCTGCGGTCGATGCCGACCATGCCGACGGGCGAATAGTTCTGTTCGATCAGGAACACGGTCTCGGTGTTATCGGTGGACGTCGCGCGCACGAATTCGACCGCGTGGTCCTGCAGATAGGGATGCGGGAGGCGGCGGGTGTTTTCCGCAATGCGGCGATCGTTGGCGAGATGCGCAATCGCTTTTACGTCCGCGAGCGTCGGCCGGCGCAGCGTCAGCCGTTCTGTCTCGAGGACGCAGCTACTCGCTTCGCGTAGCGCCGGGGTTTGGATCGGGATGTCCTGCAACATGTCGGGCTCCTGATTGCGAAATGCGCAAAATAAAAAGGGGAGGCCGGTTTCCCGCCTCCCCTTGGAGCCCTTTTCGACTCCGCCGGTTCAACAGGACCCGGCGGACTCAAGATGTGTCCACCGTCTATTCGGCCGCCTCCGCCATCGGGACTACCGATACGAAAGTGCGACCATTGGCTTTTGCACGAAACTCGACATGACCTTCGACTTTGGCAAAGAGAGTATGGTCGGTGCCCATGCCGACATTAAGGCCGGGATGCCAGGTGGTGCCGCGCTGACGCGCGATAATGTTGCCGGGAATCACGTGCTCGCCGCCATAGGCCTTGATGCCCAGGCGCTTGCCCGCTGAATCGCGTCCGTTTCGCGATGAACCGCCTGCTTTTTTGTGAGCCATGGCCCGTCTCCGACTTCGATAAGTTTTAGATCAATTCCTTGACGGAATCATTTCACTTTTTGTCGCGCTTCAACTTTTGATCAAGGCGCATCACTTCTCGTCGCTTTTGCCCTTCGCGGCGGCCTTCTTGGCCGGGGCCTTCTTTGCAGCGGGCTTCGCCGCAGCCTTTTTCGCGGGCGCCTTCTTCCTGGCGGCCTTCGGTGCGTCGTCGTCCTCAGCGGCCGGTGCGACGACCTTTTCCCTCTTCGGCCGCGGGCCGATCGAAGGCTTGGCGCTATCGGTCAGGATCTCGGTGATGCGAAGCACCGTGATCTCGTCGCGATAGCCGCGCTTGCGGCGCGAATTCTTGCGGCGACGCTTCTTGAACGCGATCACCTTGGGGCCGCGCTTGTGGTCCAGCACTTCGGCCGCCACGGAAGCGCCTGCCACTGTCGGCACGCCCAGCACCGGCGTGTCACCGCCGACCACCAGAACTTCACCAAGCTGCACGATCGTGCCGACTTCGCCGGCGATCTTGCCTATCTCGAGCACATCATTCGGAACGACGCGGTATTGCCGGCCGCCGGTTTTGATGACTGCGAACATCGTTTTATTCCTTCGTGTTCGATCCCGGCCTCGGACGTTTCCCCAAAGGGCATGTCCGGGTCGGCTTTTTGGTCAGTCGTTATGGGTACGATTTTCGCGCGGCCGGGGAGCAAGCCCCCAAGGAATTCGCGCAAAAACAAGCGGCGCGAGAAATCCCGCGCCGGATGCGGGGACTTATAGCCGCAGAACGCCGTGAGTTAAGGCAAAGAGACCCGAAAACCGGCCAAAAATGAAGGATTTGGGCCGAAAAGAGCTGACGGCGAGTGGCGAATAGCGAATGGGGAGGCCTCCCCGGTCACCTTCCACTCGCTATTCGCCACTCGCTACTCGCCCCCTCATTGAAACCAAAGGGTTCCCCGGCCGTTGTCGCCAGCGAAATCCGGCAGGGGCATAAAACACATGGCTGAAGACACCATAACGACCACGGGCATCGCCCGCCACGGCGCCACCCGCCTGCCGTCGGTCGAGGTCGACAGTTTCAACATCGAACTGAAGGACGACGAGGGCTTTCTTGGCGATCGTGCCAGCAAGGGGGCCTTCCGCAAGATCCTGGACGGCTTGCGCAAGCCGCTCAAGAAAAACGGGGACGATCCCCTCGGCAAGAAATCGACCGATGAGATCCCGAAGGGCGAGCTTGACGAAGCGCTGGTGGGCGCCGATGTCGGCGCCGCCGCGCTGGTGCACGGGGCGATCGAGGAGTTCGCCCAGGAGCTGGCCTATGTGACCGGCCGATTCCTCAAGACCAAGGCATGGGCCGATACCGAACGCATCGTGGTAGGTGGTGGCTTCCGGCAGAGCCGGGTGGGAGAAATCGCCATCGCCCGCGCCGACATTATCCTCAAGGCCGAGGATTTTGACGTCGATCTGGTCCCGATCCGCTTTCATCCCGATGACGCCGGCCTGCTCGGTACGCTGCATCTGGCGCCGTCGTGGATATTCGAGGGCCATGACAGCATTCTCGCGGTCGATATCGGCGGCACCAACATCCGCTGCGGCGTGGTGGATACGCGCTGGAAGAAGGCGCCCGATCTTTCCAAGGCCCAGGTGTGGAAGTCCGAGCTGTGGCGGCACGCCGACGACGAGCCGACGCGCGAAGGCGCGGTGAAGCGGCTGGTCAAGATGCTGAAGGATCTCATCGCCGATGCGGAGGCCGAAGGCCTCAAGCTCGCGCCCTTCATCGGTATCGCCTGCCCCGGCGTGATCAACGAGGACGGCTCGATCGAAAAGGGCGCGCAGAACCTGCCGGGCAACTGGGAGAGCAGCAAGTTCAACCTGCCGGCGAGCCTTGTGGAGGCGATCCCGGAGATCGGCGATCACGACACTGCCGTGCTGATGCACAATGACGGCGTGGTGCAGGGCCTTTCCGAAGTTCCCTTCATGCAGGACGTCGAACGCTGGGGCGTGCTGACGATCGGAACCGGCCTTGGCAATGCGCGCTTCACCAATCGGCGCAAGGAAAGCAGCAAGGACAACGGCAAGGACGAGAAGAAGGCGAAGAAGGGGCGGGATTAACGTTTTTCGCGGGTAGTAAGGTTGACTGGTTAGGTTAAGACCGGGTTCACGTTGCCGTTTCGACCGCGGTTGCTACCGTCGTTTCGTCGCTCCGCTGGCCAGCGAAGCCGCACTTCCCGGCCAGAATTTCAAAGCAGCGGCACGGGACCGTCAGTGTTTTGTCGCGTCTGGCGGTCCCACCCCATTTCCTCAACTCCAGCCGATGCGCGTAAAGAACGCCGCGATGTCCGATGCCGCGCGATCGGGATCCTCGCGATGGGGAAAGTGACCGACATCCGGAAACATCGCGAGATCGAGATTTGTAAAGGTCTCGCCGAGCCGGTCGGTCCATTGATAGGGAAACAGCGGATCATGCTCGGCCCAGCGAACGCAGGTCGGCACGCCGATCGGCGGTAACGCCGGCGCTTCGCCCTTCATCATCCTGACCCGGCCGGCATGGGCCGCGCGGTAATGCGCGAAGCCACCGGCAAGGTTTCCCGCTTTAAGGAAATTGTCGGTGAAGGCCTCGAGTTGATCGTCGAAGACGTGCTTGCGATGCGACCAGGCTTTCAGGAAATGCCCGATATAGAGCCGGCAGCTTTCGCGGCTCGCGCCGACGAGGGCAGGGGCCATCTCCATCTGGTGAAAGGATTGATACCAGATGTTGTTGAGGCGCTCCGGCTCTGCCATCCGGGATCCTATTCCGGGATAGACGAAGTCGAAGAAGAACAGGCCGGCGATCGCGCGCCGGCGCCAGCCGCGCCAGCGGCTGCATCAACGCTCCGCCGACATCGTGACCGACGATACCGGCCTGCGCCAGGCCAAGCGCATCCATCAATGCCAGCATATCGGCGGCCTGCTGGTCGGGTCCGAACAGCCCCTCGGGCTTGTCGCTGTCGCCGAAGCCGCGCAGGTCGGGTGCATATAGCGTGAAGCGATCGGCGAGCCGCGTCATCACCGGCTCCCAGGTCAGCCAGAACTCTGGCCAGCCATGCAGCAGCAGCAGCGGCCGCCCGGCACCCAGGCGCGCCACGTGAAGTGCCGCGCCATTGGCCTGAACCGTCAAATGCTCCATTTTTGGCTCCTTTGCTTCCTGGCACCGGCCGCGGATTTCTTGGCCCCGCGCCTTGTCTGGCCCGCCATCCTCGCCTAGAACACGCCCCGACCGCGGGTCGAGGAATCACCCGTCATGGCGCCTGGAGAGGTGGCAGAGTGGTCGAATGCACCGCACTCGAAATGCGGCATAGGTGCAAGCCTATCGGGGGTTCGAATCCCTCCCTCTCCGCCAGCCTGTTGTCTCAGGTGGTGCGCCAAGTTTTCCAGACCGTCAAAAGGCTGACTGCTGCAGGCATTTCTTGCATATTTGTGATTTTGTTGTCGTGCGTCGCTCAGCGCTAAATTTCGGCGCGTGAGGTACCCTCCGAGGTCCCGTTAAGTCGGTCTATCTGTCCTGCCTCACAACAGGTAGGTCCGAAGGACGTGCGCGCGCCAGAGCTGCCGGCAGAACGGTCTGGAACGATATCAGCCGACGATTCTGGGCGTCGGAATCGGGATGATGAACTTGCCGCCCCGATCCGAAAACTCCTTCAGATTGTTCATGATCTCTTCTGCAAAATTCCAGGCCAGCAGAAGCGCATAGTCAGGCTGGTGCGTCAGTAACATATCGTCCGGAACGACTTCAATATTCATGCCCGGCGTGTAGCGCCCGAGCTTCAGCCTGGATTTCTCGGTGACGAAGTCGAGAAAGTTCGTGCCCAGCGAACAATAGTTCAGCAGGGTCATCCCCTTGGCCGGCGCGCTCACCGCGACGATCTTGCTGCCGCTCTGCTTGAGGCTGGTCAGCAACGCCCGCAGCGCCTCGCGATTGTTGGCGACGTTTTTGGCGAACTGCCTGAGCGTATCCAGCTCATAGATCTTCTCGCGCGCCTCGTTGGCCAGCATCTGGTCGACGATCGGCGCCACCGGGCTGGCCGAGGCGCCGATCCGGCGCACGAACAGGCGGATCGAGCCGCCGTGAATGTCGCGAAGCTGCGCGTCGAAGATTTCCATGCCGAACTGCTTGAAGAACCGCACCAGCGGCTTCAGCGACAGGTAGGACAGGTGCTCGTGATAGATGGTGTCGTATTCCAGGCTGTGCAGCAATTCGAGCAGATAGGGCGCCTCGATGACGAAGGTGCCGTGCGGGGCCAGCAGCGTGGAGACCGCCTGCATCAGATCATGCAGGTCGCCGACATGGGCGAACACGTTGGTCCCGGTGATGACCGTGGCCTGCCCCTTGCTGGCGACAATCTTGCGGGCGGTTTCGCTGTTGAAGAACGCGGCCACGGTCTCGATGCCGTTCTGGTTGGCGATTTCCGCGATGTTTGCCGCCGGATCGACGCCGAGAACCCTGGTCCCCTGTTCCTTGAACATCTGCAGGAGAACGCCGACGTTGCTGCCGATGTCGACGACGAGATCGTTCGCGGTCAGATCGAGCAGACGCGTCGTGGTGCGCGCGAACTCACCCCAATGCCGGCGGCCGGCCGAGGTGGTCGATGATTTCATAGGGATAGTCGTCGCAGTAGAGGATTTCCGGCGGAACCACATAGTTCAGCTGGATCAGGCCGCACTCTTCGCAAACGGCGACCTGGAGCGGGTAGGCATCCCGGTGCTCGCTGAGCTGATGCTTGTGCAGAAACTGATCGGCAGGCGGCATCTCTCCCAGATCGAGAAAGAGAGCGAGACGCTCGCTCGCGCACATGCGGCAATTCTTTACAAACATAAATCGGCCCGTCATTTGGGATGGAAGGCATCGGCGACCCGCCAGTCCGCCAAAGCAACGTTCTAAGAACATACTTTCCGCTGAAAATCGAGGGGGAGGGGCCCACCTGAACTAGCGGGGAAACGCCTCGAGAACATCGCTCAGCCGGAACAACCAGCCGTATTCGATCCCCTGTTGTTTATCGACGAAAACGGCCTTGTCCCGCACCTGCTTCATAATGGTATTTAAGCACCACTGACGATTGCTCATGTTCTTGCTGATGATCTGGAAGTCCACCGACCGGGATTTCAATTCCTGCAGCTGCAGCTTCAGATCGTCGATCGAGCGACATTTCGCGAAATCGGCCGACAGCCAGTTCAGCCCCGGTGCCTGATAGAACGGCGCCCAATAGTCGAACGCGATCGTGACGGGCTTCGCCGCGACGTTCTTCTCGATGTATTGGCCGATCGGGTAAGCGGTCTCGCCCCACCCCGGCCAAGTCCACCAGATGTAGTGATTCATATCCAGCGCCGCGGCATTCTCAAGCGGCCGGTCCCGCAGCACATTTTTATACCGCAGATAGGAAGGCGCCGCCGACACCGCGACCAGCACCATCAGCGCTGCGACCGCCAGTTGCACGGCGGTGGCCGCCGGGACGGCGATATGGTCGAGCCAGAGCAACGTCGAATAGACGCCGTAAATCGTCAGCAGCAGACTCACCAGAACGAGATATTTCGGCTCGAACGGAAGGTCCGCCAGGCTGTATGCGGTCAGCATCGCCACCGGGAACAGCAGCATCAGAAAAAGCGGCGCGGCATGCGTCTTGAGGACTGATGGATCTCTTCGCGCAACAAACAGGAACAATGGCGCAGCCCCTGTTATCATCAACAGGGTTATCTCCGGCAAGGTGTAGAAAATCGCACGAACCATGCTCCAGAACACCTTCAGATGCTGGAGCATGGCGCTGTGATCCATGGTCGTGATCGCGCTGTAGGCAATCGGCCTCGCAACGTAGATCGACTGCGCGCGCAACTTTTCGATATCGATGTCGTTGCCGGCGATCGTCGGATCGAACAGAACGTTCGACTGGAACAATATCGCCGACGCGCCAAATGCGAAGACCAGCAATGAGACCGCGGCAAAGCACATGGTGATGGCAAACGCCGGAGCGCTGGTCGGGACGAGAGCCGGCCATCGTCGCCGCGTCGCCGGCAACCCGAAATAGGCCAGAGCAAGAAGGCCAGCGAGGAATACCGCCAGAGACGGCTTAATGTTCACGAAATACAGCGGCGCGCTCGAGAACGCCGAGAGCATCGCGCCGGGGTTTAGCCAGATCTTCGGCACCAGCAGTACGAACACAATCAGAAACGTCAGCACAAAGGTCCGGAAAAATCGCACGGCTGATGCCGCCGCCGCACCCGGCGTCGGCACCAGGAACGGTATCAACAGCAATTCAACCCAGCAGATAAGAAGGGTGATCGCGAGCGTCGTATCCTTTTCGAGATAGGCGAGCGCGCAGAATACCGCGACAACGGCGGGGCCGTTGCGCCCGAACGCGCGATATCCAACATAATGCAGGATGGCGATGGCGGCGAATAGCGTCGAAAGAATATCGTATTTCAGAACCTTTGCGATGCCCTTGAGCATCGGAAAATTCATGATGACCAGAACCGCGAACAGGAACGCATTCAGATGCCAACCGCGGGGTGCTGCCAGCCGAACAACGAGCGCCGCCAGATAGGCGATGAATCCCAGCGCGACGACGACCTGGACCAGCGCAAACGGCAACAACGGCGTGTAGTGAATATCCCAAACGATCAGGTCATTGAGTTGATAGGAATGGGCCAGCGCCTGGTCCAGCCAATGCGCCGGATATGCGATCAACAGCTGCGAGATCAACGAGCCGTCGCTCAGCTGGATCGACCGCACATCGGCGAGAAACGCGCCAAAGCGCTTCATCGTCGTGACCTGATCGGCTGTCGGGTATTGCGAAAGCGCCGAGAAATACGTTGCTATTGACACCAGCGTCGCGGCGGCAAGTCCGAGCGTTGCAAATGTTCGGAAAGCGCCGCGGGACCTGTGCTTTGCCGCCGCTGAAATTGCTGATGACAATGATGCAAAATCCTTAATGGGCAAGATACAGTATTCACCGCGCGGCCTTGCGGCAAGCACGCACGCCGAGCCTCGCCTCGGAGACGGGCCTTCTCAGGCAGACAGGGTGCGATCGTCGGATCCGTAGCGATCCCGTACCTGCTTCCAGAACTCCACATATTTCTCGGCCATGCTCTTCCACGACAGGGACTGCACGTGCTTCAGCGCCCATTCCCGCAATTCAGCATAGCGTTGCCGGTCGGTCAGAAGCAGTGATATCCGGGCAGCCAATTCCGCAGGTGAGTTCGGGTCGACCAACGATAATTCGTGGGTAAAGAAATCCGTCGAATCAAGGGTCCGGCCGGCGATCGCGGGTGTTCCGCAGGCCATGGCCTCGACCGCACTCATGCCGAATCCGTACCTCGACGGAAACAAAAACAGATCCAGCTCGGAATAGAACTGCCTCATGTTTTCCTCGGGCACGAAGCCGATAAATTCATACCGGCCCGGCGGGATGTTTTTGCGCGCCAGATCCTTCATCTCTTCCAGTTCGTTTCCGCCGCTTGCGATCGCCAGAAAAGCCTCCGGGTTCTGCCTGGCAACTTCGGCAAAGGCGAGGATCGCGGTATCGAGCCCTTTCGCCCGCTTGGCTTCGCCCAAAAATCCGATGCGGAATTTGCACTTGGGAATCGCAGCGTCACACCAAAACCTGCTGTGGTCGATGCCAAGCGGGATCACGCCGATACGATCCGCTTCCACCCCGAACATGTTGACGAGTTGTTCGGCCGTCGATGGAAACGGTACGATCAGGCCGTCGCTGTGCCGGCAGGCGAATTCGATGCAGCGGCGCTTGATGGAATATTTCAGGAAGTTGTCGTAGCCCCGCGCCAGAAAGGGAATGAGATCATAGACCCCGGTCACGACCGGGCGCTTGCGCGCCAGGATCGTGAAGATCGACGACACCGAATAAACGCCGAACCAGACGTCGTGGCGGACGCCGCGCAAATCCCACAGGAAATTCGCCGCCTGCCGAAGCACGGCGGCTTCGGTGAGAAGCATGCCGCGATCGTGGAAGACGTAAGGCTGTCCGATCGCATCGAGGCCCGTGACCAGCTCGGCAATCACCCGTTCCAGCCCCCGCCCGGTATCGCGCCCCATCGACAACGGAAACGCGCTGATGCCCACCTGTTTCAGCGGAGCCGATACCGGAGACACTTCGTCGGTCATTCCCTGCGCGTCCGCTGCAATCATGGGACGTCGGTCGACGCGCATCCGGAACGCCCCTCGCTCAGCCTGTTCGGGGCGTCGGCTACCTTCATGACCGAGCCGTTCTTGATGATCTCGCGAACCGAATAATAGCGCTCGGCGGATATGGCATAGTAAATCTTGATCAGGATGTCGGTCAGGATTCCCAGCGACACGAACAGCAGCCCCGCGATAAAGCTGAAGACGGTCAGCAGCGGCTCCAGCGTGCTCGACAATTTTTGGTCGGTAACGAACAGCCAGACCGTGCGACAGCCGAAAATCGCCGCCACAACGAAGAACAGGACGCCCATTCCACCGAGCAGATGGATCGGCCTGACCGAATAGCTGCGCCAGAACCAGAGCAGCACGATATCGGCGAGCCCCTTGATAGTCCGGACCGCGTTGTATTTCGACGCCCCGCTCCGGCGCGGCCGGTGATTGACGGGGAGCTCTCCGACGGAAAACCCCCGCATTTCGAGCAGCGCCGGGATGAACCGGTGCATTTCGCCGTACAGATGGACGTTGTCGAAACACTCACGCCGGTAGACCTTCAACGAACAGCCACTATCGTGAATGGTGTCGTTGAGAAACACCTTGCGCAGCAGGTTGGCGCCGCGCGAGACGAAGCGCTTGGCAAACGTATCCTGCCGGTGGACGCGCCAGCCCGAGACGACGTCCAGATTGTTGGCCTCCAGATGCGCGATCAAATTGGGAATGTCGGCGGGGTCGTTTTGCCCGTCGCCGTCCATGGTGATGACGTATTCGTACTGGGCCGCGTGGCAACCGGCATCGAAGGCGGCGGTCTGCCCAAAATTGCGTCGAAAACGGAATACCGTGACGTTCGCCATGGAGCCCGCGACGCGCGCGCTGTTGTCGGTAGAGCCGTCGTCGACCACGATAATCTCGCGCACCCAGCGGCGCGCATCGCAGACGGCGTTGATCTCGTCAATGAGCGCCGAGAGGTTGTTCTCCTCATTGAAAACCGCGATGACAACGCTCAGCCGCGGCTCAACGGACACACCAACGCTGCTCGTCATCTTTGCCCCTCAGAACGGTAATTCGAGATCGAAAGTATCTGGCTCGGCGAAACCAGGATATTGACGGATCCATGCTCGCTTTCTGCAAAAACTGAAAGCCGAGGCATCGCAACGACAGAAGGCCGTCCGCGCCTCCCGGGCTGTCAATACCATTTCCCCTTGCGGGGTAGCCCCCAAAGGACTTCGCTAGCCTAATCCGGAGAAAGAGGGAAGTGCCGGTCGGGGCCATTAGGAGTGACGCGGCCGTCCGTGGCCGGAACGCATCACTTGGCAGTTCGCCGGTTCACGTCTCGGGCAATTTGCCTAGCTGAAACCCCCTCATCCTCCTTAAAGCGCCTGTAGCCACGGCTATTTCGATTTGCTAGAGGATCGCCGGCATTGATGCTCGTTGCGCTTTCCGTTCGGGCCGGTTCAGACTAAGCTTCAATCAGGGCCGCTGGTACGAGATATAAACGGACGTTGCAAAATCGACGGCAATGGTTCCGGACCTCATGGCGGGCGGCAAAGGATCCGGACTTACATTTATCTGATGACGGAAACGCTCAACACTTGGCTTCAGCATTTTGGCAGTTTGACGCCTGTTTCCGCGGCGGCGCTTTGCCTGGTGTTCTTGTTGGCCGCCTTTGTTGTCTTTCCTCGCACCCTGCTGATCATTGCGTCGGGCGTGACGTTCGGGGTGGCCGCTGCTCCAATCATTCTGCTAAGCGGGACGATCGGCGGTATCCTGGCGTTCTGTTCGTCCCGGTACATTGCTTCGAATTGGTTCCGCAGAAAGTTGGAGACAAGGCCAACGCTCAAGATTGTTGCGCAGGCCGTAGACGACGAAGGTTGGCGTATCATCGCCCTTACGCGCCTCGGAGCGCCTGTTCCCAGCGCATTGCAGAACTATCTATTCGGGCTGACAAAGATCGATATCGTAAGCTATTCAATCGCAACCTTCGTCTTCAGCGCCCCACAAGTATTCTTGTTTTCTTTTCTAGGCGCGACCGGCAGGGCTTCCCTGCTCCACGACGGATCCTCAGGCGTGCCGCTTGTGTTTCCGCTGGTGGCGATCTTGCTTACCACAACGATCATTGCCCTTATTTCGCGGCGCGTGAAAATGCTGCTGGTGCGGCTCGAACGCTGACCGTATCAACGCTTGATCAGGGCGCTCCTTGATCCGGAGTCGGCCGCATCAGAGAGATCGGCGGACTGAGATTCGCGTCCCATGCGCAGGAGATTGGTTTGAGGCCCCGCATCCTCGTGCGTACCGGTCAGAAGTCCAAATGACTGCCGAGAGCCTTTCCCTCGGAAGGCGTCACCATGGAAAAGTGGTGGTTACATATCGGTACGCCGTCAGCTATTGTTCCATGAAGATCGTCCACGCAGGAACAAGGGCCGCGGCGGAACACCATCTCACAGGCCGGGATTATTGATGCGAAGGTTCTTACTGTTCCTGAAACTCGTGACGGTCCCGGTCATCATAGGGCTCGTTGTCTGGCTCAGCGGCATTCGCGAAATTTACGCCGTCATTCTCCGCTCGAGCTTTGGCGTCATCGCGGGAGCCTTCGCGCTGTCCATGCTTGCCGTCGGCCTTACTGCCGTGAAATGGCGCTTCGTCATACCGACGATCTCGGTTGCAGCACTTTTCAAGACGGCACTGATTGGCCAGTTCTACAGCTTCTTCTTTCTGGGCCAGGCCAGCGGGGAGGCCGCGAAGATCTACCTGATCTCCCGTCAATCCGGTAATGTCGGCGGCGCAACCGTTTCCGTCATTACCGATCGGCTTACCTCCTTCATCGGGATGTTGGCGATCTCGGTTATGGGCTTTGCGCTATCCTCAAGTCAGTATCCGCCGCAACTCCAGCAGATCGCGCTGATCGGGCTGCTGTTGCTGGTCGCCGGGTTGATTGCGCTGCGCCACGATGCTTTTTTTCTACGTGCCGAGCGACTTGCGTCGTGGGTAGAGAGCAGGACATCGGCCTATTCATCTGTCATCGCACGTGAGTTGCGAACAGCGATTTAACAATGGCACATAGCGATCAGCAACCCGTGGCGCGTTCTGGCCGGGGTGATGGTTGGCGCGCTGGTGCACATCGTAAATGTTCTGACTTTCATGATTTTGGCGTATGGGATCGGGGTCCATATCGATTTCTTCGATTGGTGCTGGATCGGCGGGCTGACAAGTATTGCTGGACTTATTCCGATCACCATCGGTCAGTTGGCGTCGGGCGGCGCGCTTGTGGCGCTGCTGCGTCTTCAGAACGTTTCAATGGTCGATGCGCTGGCGATCTCAGCCCTCATGATAGCGGTCAATGGCATGTTGGCGATCGTCGGAGGCTTTCTGGAGTGGTACCGCTTGCGCGTTCGGGTCGCGGAGCCGGCGCAAGCCGCGACAGACGGAATATCAAATCCAACATGATCTCCGGCACGCAACCGTCCACCGACCGCAAACAGGCGCTGATGTCGACCGAACACGCACCGGACCGAACATCGGATCCGACCGGAGGCCTCGTCGGCAAGGCGAGTGATCGTTTCGCCTTGCCGATCCTGATCGTTTGCCTGCTGTTTGCCATCTGCCAACTCGCCTTCAACGCATTCACGCTCGATACCTGGATGGACGAGGGCAAGTACCTGATGAAGGGGTATTGGTACCTGACCGGTCAGGTCCCGTCCTATTCAACGATCGATCCTACCTTCTACATGCCGCTGCCTTTCTACAGCGTCGGCGCGATGGAATGGCTGTTCGGCATCGGTTATCTTCCAGGCCGGGCGCTGGCGATCTTCTTCGCGATCGCATGTCTGGTGCTGGTTTATCTGACCGGCGCGCGCATCGGCCATTCGCGCCTGGCAGGCGTGGGGGCGGCGGTTCTCGTTGCGGGCTATCCCGTCACACTGACCTATTTTGCTACGGCGACGCCCTACGCAATGGTGAGCTGCCTGTCACTGGCGCTCATACTGGTGCTGCTTGCCGTGCGCGCGCGACGGGTTGCCTGGGGTGCATCTGGGATCATCCTGTGGGCTTTGCTGTTTACCCGGCCGGACATGCTGCCGATCGCCATGATCCCGGCCGGTTGGGCTCTTTTGATCGAACCCGGGCGAAAGATCGAATGCCTGGCGATTGCCTTCCTGACGTTCCTGGCCGCCTCTCTTGCGACGGTGTGGATATTCGGGCACGGCCTGTTGGAGGTCGTCCTCGACGTGCCCGGGCTGTCGCAGATTGCAACCTTGCTGGGTGCGCCGCCCGCGCCAATCTCCAGGATCCTGCCGCTGACTGTTTCTCCTCTTGATCCGGTGCTGTCGCTTCGAGAGGTCCCAACTTATTTTTATCTGTATTTTTTCCGGCCCTACTTTGCCGTGTCGGCGATTACGCTCACCGTGATCGCGCTGCGGATTTTTTCCGTTTGGCGCGAGCCGGGCGAGCGACGCGTCAAGCCGATCGATCTGATCCTCGCCTATTTCTGGATTACGACGCTGCTGCACTACTTGCTGTCGTTGTCCTACTGCGTCGATTGCATCATTCCCTATACGAATTACTTCCTGCCGGTGGGCGCGCTTGGCGTGGCTGCCCTGCTCGGCGAGATTTCTCGGCTGACGCGTGGCCCGCGCCTGACGTCCGCGGCGTTCATCGGCGTATGCGTCATAGCCGTGGTAATGCAGGCCTTTCCTTCATTCCCGACCCTGTTGCGCCCCAAGACCGACAACGTCCGACAAGCTGCGACGGAACTGGCGGCGCAATTGCGGCCGAACCTTTCCGGGACGAGCCGCGTGCTGGTGCTGAGCGATCGCGTGGAGGCTGCACAAGCGGTCTGGCTGGCAGGCGGCGTGATCGAGGCGCGGTCGCTATATCTTCCGACGAATTTTCGCGAACCGAAGCCCGGAGTAACCCCAAAGGAGCGCGAAAATGTCGACGCGATCACCTGGGAATCCGGATTCTGGAACGAGGACACTATGCGACGGGCGCTTGACGAGGATTATCGCACGCTGCTGATCGAACGACGCGCGAGTTACGGCGATCCGCTCGGCCGCACGGTGCGCGATGGCATTCCGTTCGGCGACGTGGTGGCGAAGCGCTTTAAGCTCACATCGACCGCCAAGGTGGGAGATCGCACGTTCGAACTGTACCAGCGGCGCGACTGATTCGACGCGAATCCGGCATAGCCTGCACGACCCCGCAATGGTCCGGTTGGTTGTGCATTTTCGAGCCCTGTGGCAAGCTGAAACAAGTTCCAGAATCCAGCCATGGCCTTAGAGGGACGCGACTTCATGTCCGCACGCCAAGACAATCTCGACCACTACGAGACCATCGCCGACCATTTCGACGAAACCTACAATCGCGAGAATTCGAACCATCTTTACAAGATCGACCAGATCTCGAAAGTGATGTTCGACAACCTGCCCGTGCTCGAACGCTACGACATCATGGAACTTGGCGGCGGCACCGGCATTCACGCCTACCACTTCCTCGAAGCCAACGCGCATCGCAATATTCATTACACCCTGTCAGACATATCGCCCAAGATGCTGGAGAAGGCAAAGATCCGGCTGGCCAGGTTCAATGTCGACTACGTGGTGTCGGCTGCGGAAAACATCGCCACTGACAAGACCTTTGACGCGATCTTCTGCAGCGGTGCGATGCATCATTTCGAAGACGCGCGGGCGTCCATTGAATCCATGCGCGACCATTTGAGACCTGGCGGCGCGATCGTGGTGTGCGAGCCAATCGTCTGGAATCCGGTCAACTTCATCAAGGCCGCGAAAGATCGGCTGGAATGGAGCCAGTTCACGGCCACGCGCACGAACGTTGCGCGCATGCTGCAGGAATCCGGCATGAGCGTGAAGGTGAACCGCGTGCTCCACTGGCGCGCCGGCCCCGAGTTCGTGAGAACTCTTTGGCCGTTTGAAAAGCTCGAGGCTTACCCTTTGCTCGATCTGGCGGCTGTGATGTATCTGCAGGCCGCCACAAAGCCGTAGATTCTGTAACCGAACCGATTAGGAAATCAGACTGCGACCGCGACCACCGCTGCGGCCCATTTGCGCGCGCTTGCGGGCGCGTCGATCTCAGGGAAACCGGTCAGCGCCAACAGTTGAAATCCGCTGACGCGAAGCATCAGTTCAAGCTCCAGCGGAAAGAAATACCGGACCCGATGGGTTTCCAATGCCTGGTCGAGGACGCGATCGCCCTGCAGGCGCGTGACCTTGACCGCGATCTCGCAACACTGGCTGTCAGGCAGATGACGGCCTGAAGAGGACCTGACGACGCGCACATCGCCGCTCTCGAACTCTCGCGTGTTTTCGCCTGGCGGATCCACGACCACGGCCGGCCCGTACCAGAAGTCCACAATCAGCAAGCCGTTCTGCCGCAAATTCTTTCGTGCCGCGCCGAGCGCGCCCAAGGCATCGTCGTTGCTCGTCATGTAGCCGATGACGTTGAAATTCATCAGGGCCACGTCAAACGGCGACTTGCCTGAGAAACTCCTGATATCGCCGGAAAGAAATTCCGGATTGGCTCCAAGCTTCAACTGTGTTGCGCGGTCACGTGCGCGCGCCACCATCGGTTCGGACTGATCAACGCCCGTTACGTCAAAGCCGTCGCCTGCGAATATGACGGCATGCCTTCCGGTTCCGCAGCCGAGGTCCAGCATTTTCCGGATATCGCCGCGTCCGAATTTTGCGATCAGATTCTCCACCGCCTTGCATTCGGCGGAGTAGTTCTTTTCGGCATACACCGTGTCATAGGTCGCCGCATAGGAGTCGTTGAAGACGCCTGTCACGAAAGGACCTCGCGAACTGCGGCGCTGACGCGATCGATCTGCGCCTCGGTCAAGGTGAGTCCGGAGGGAACATACAGGCCACGGCGCGCGAGGCGCTCCGTCACCGGATAGCTGCTTCCGGCAAAAAGACCCCGTTCGCGCAGGACCGGTTGCTCGTGCATGCCGAGGAAAAGCGGCCGCGTGTCGATCCCCTTTGCGCGCAAGCGTTTCGCAAACTCGACCGCGTCAAAGGCAACGTCATCGGCAAGTATGAGGCAATACATCCAGTAGACGTTCTTTGCCCATTCCCGCTCGACCGGCAACGCAATCTGCGCCAGGTCGGACAGCCGTTCATGATAGGCGCTGGCCATTTTGCGCTTGCGGCGGATATGATCTTCGACGCGATCGACCTGTGCCACACCGATCGCAGCCTGCAGATTGGTCAGGCGGTAATTGTGACCGATTTCGGTGTGATAGAACCGCCGCTCCGGGCGGAAGCAAAGGTTGCGCAGCGAGCGCAGCCGGCCGGCATAGTGATCGCTGCTGGTAACGACCATCCCGCCTTCGCCGGTCGTCACGATCTTGTTGGCGTAGAAGCTGTAGCAGGCCATGTCGCCGAAGCTGCCGACACGACGGCCCTCGACTTCCGCACCGTGGGCCTCCGCGGCGTCCTCGATAACGCGCAGATCGTGCTGGGCTGCGATCTTCATGACGCGGCGCATGTCGACGGGATGCCCGAACATATGCACCGGCATGATCGCTCGCGTCCGCGGCGTGATCGCGGCTTCAACCTGATCGAGGTCCATGCACCAGGTATCGGGATCGCAATCCACCAGCACCGGCACGCAATCGGCTTCCAGTATCGCAATGGCGCAGGAGATGATGGTGTAGGAAGGCATGATGACTTCGGAGCCGGGCTCGAGGCTCAATGCCTTCATCGCGACCTGCAGCGCCGTGGTGCCATTGCTGACGGCCACGCCGTGCGCAGCGCCGCAGAACTGCGAAAATTTTTGCTCGAACTCCGGGATGAATCGCCCTTCCGACGAAACCCAGCCGGTTTCGACGCATTCGTTGACGAGAGCATGTGTGTTGTCTCCGATCAGGGGCTCGGAGACCGGGATGAACGGGGCTGCTTCCACTACGACCTCGGCGCGATCAGGGGGACCTCGAGACGGAACGTATCCTTCTCGTAATCCTCGCCGCCGCGCGGGCCGCGCGTCAGCACCAGAAATGTCGTGTCTTCCAGCGCCTCGAACGCGTGCCGCTCATGGGGAACGCTGAGGATAAGATCGTTGGGCCCCATGATCGCCTCGGTTGGCGCCTGGTCCGGCATCTGCGACACCGCGCGAAGCTTTCCAGACAGCACATAGAGCCACTGCCAGGTTTCCTTGTGATAGTGGTTGGCGCGAACCGCGTCCTTCCGGCTATGAATGATGGTCGCGTATTCGATGGGCTCCCTTTGCAGCACGTCAATGATTTCCCCGCGCTTGTCCGCAAAGGAAATCGGAAGCTTTGTTACATCCATCTCATAACTCCCTGCTGCCGAAGACAAGTTAACCAGAACTGCCCGGCAGAACGGTCTGGAACGATATCAGCCGACGATTCTGGGCGTCGGAATCGGGATGATGAACTTGCCGCCCCGATCCGAAAACTCCTTCAGATTGTTCATGATCTCTTCTGCAAAATTCCAGGCCAGCAGAAGCGCATAGTCAGGCTGGTGCGTCAGTAACATATCGTCCGGAACGACTTCAATATTCATGCCCGGCGTGTAGCGCCCGAGCTTCAGCCTGGATTTCTCGGTGACGAAGTCGAGAAAGTCCGTGCCCAGCGAACAATAGTTCAGCAGGGTCATCCCCTTGGCCGGCGCGCTCACCGCGACGATCTTGCTGCCGCTCTGCTTGAGGCTGGTCAGCAACGCCCGCAGCGCCTCGCGATTGTTGGCGACGTTTTTGGCGAACTGCCGGAGCGTATCCAGCTCGTAGATCTTCTCGCGCGCCTCGTTGGCCAGCATCTGGTCGACGATCGGCGCCACCGGGCCGGCCGAGGCGCCGATCCGGCGCACGAACAGGCGGATCGAGCCGCCGTGAATGTCGCGAAGCTGCGCGTCGAAGATTTCCATGCCGAACTGCTTGAAGAACCGCACCAGCGGCTTCAGCGACAGGTAGGACAGGTGCTCGTGATAGATCGTGTCGTATTCCAGGCTGTGCAGCAATTCGAGCAGATAGGGCGCCTCGATGACGAAGGTGCCGTGCGGGGCCAGCAGCGTGGAGACCGCCTGCATCAGATCATGCAGGTCGCCGACATGGGCGAACACGTTGGTCCCGGTGATGACCGTGGCCTGCCCCTTGCTGGCGACAATCTTGCGGGCGGTTTCGCTGTTGAAGAACGCGGCCACGGTCTCGATGCCGTTCTGGTTGGCGATTTCCGCGATGTTGGCCGCCGGATCGACGCCGAGAACCCTGGTCCCCTGTTCCTTGAACATCTGCAGGAGAACGCCGACGTTGCTGCCGATGTCGACGACGAGGTCGTTTGCGGTCAGATCGAGCAGCCGCGTCGTGGTGCGCGCGAACTCACCCCAATGCCGGCGGCCGGCCGAGGTGGTCGACGATTCATAGGGATAGTCGTCGCAGTAGAGAATTTCCGGCGGAACCACATAGTTCAGCTGGATCAGGCCGCATTCTTCGCAAACGGCGACCTGGAGCGGGTAGGCATCCCGGTGCTCGCTGAGCTGATGCTTGTGCAGAAACTGATCGGCAGGCGGCATCTCTCCCAGATCGAGAAAGAGAGCGAGACGCTCGCTCGCGCACATGCGGCAATTCTTTACAAACATAAATCGGCCCGTCATTTGGGATGGAAGGCATCGGCGACCCGCCAGTCCGCCAAAGCAACGTTCTAAGAACATACTTTCCGCTGAAAATCGAGGGGGAGGACTATCTGAGGCGACAATCCTGGACGGGAAATCGGGCCTCCGGATGCATTCGGCGAGAACTTCCTCCTGACTGAATCCGAATAGCGCCGGCTTCTGCAGTTCCCGTTCCTGAAACCATCTGAAGTTGTTGCATCCAAGAGGTTGGGCAACCGCTCGCGGCTCGAGTCTTCATGCCGACCGCATCAAGATTGCGAACCCGCGGCTGGCAGGGAACGTTCCGGGAACATAGGCAAATCTACGGCCGCATTCGATTTTGCCGGCCAGCCAAAAGATCGTCTTGCAGGAGTCTCAAAAGCGGTGTTTAGGCACCGTCGCCAGTTTGACTAATTTAGATGCGACGTGCCTGGCTCGGTAGCGCCAACCAAGCGCGCGGCGTCGGTAACGTGAGCGCGGCGACCGCCGGGGCCGCCGCGCTTCCACGCTTTACTGCGACAGCTTCACGAAGCTCGGAAACTTGAGCTTCCCTTCGGCGATCGCTTTCGGCCAGACCGTGACCTGCTTGCTGTCCTGCCACTGAAACACCAGTCCGGTCACGGCGCCCGGGCCTGACTTGATGCCGTGGGTGAACTCGTCGTTCTTGCCGTAGAACTGGATCTTGCCGATGGTCCCCTCGAAGTCGGTCTTCTCGAGTTCGGTGACCATCTTGTCAGGGTCGGTCGAGCCGGCGCGCTGGATCGCTTCCGCGATGATGTAGACCTCGTCGTAGGCCGTGTAGCCGGTATAGGCCGGCGGCGTGCCGAACTTGGCCTTGAATGCCTGCGCGAACGGCTTGGTCTTCGGGGTAACGGCCACGTCAGGCGTTGCCACGGCGAGCGACGGCACGCCATCGGCCGCGCCATTGGTGTCCTTCCAGAACGAGGGGCTCAGCGCCTGCGCGCTGATGCCGAACATCGGAATCGGCACCTGCTGGTTCTTCCACTGCACGGTCGGCTGCACGCCGACATGCGAGATGCCGGTGACGATCACGTCGGGCTTCTGGGCCTCGATCTTGTTGAAGATCGGCGTGAAGTCGGTGGTATCAGGCGAGAAGCGGATGTGCTCGACGACCTTCAACCCCGCCTTGGGCAGGCAGGCTTCGTAGCCGACGTCGAGCGGCTTGGTCCAGGCGGCATCCTCGCTCATGATTGCGACCGTCTTGAACTTGAGCTGGTCGACCAGCAAGTCCTTGGCGGCGTCGCAGACGATCTGCGCCTGCGCGGCTGACGTCAGATAGCCATGGAACGTGTACTTGTTCTTCTCATAATCGTTATGAACCGCCTTGGTGATTTCATTCGACGCCGCGCCGGGCGTGATCAGCGGCATCTTCAGCCGCGAGGCCCAGGGCTCCAGCGCCAGCACGACCTCGCTGATGTAGCTCGCGATGACGGCGGAGACCTTGTCCTCGCTGACGGCGCGCTGGAAGGCGCGTACCGAATCCGCCGATGAGCTCTTGTTGTCGTAGGTCACGATCTCGATCTTGCGGCCCATCACGCCACCCTTGGCGTTGATCTCGTCGGCGGCGATCTGGGCTCCGCCCGGCGTTGCCGCACCCGCGATCGACTGCACCTCGGCGATCACGCCGATCTTGATCGGATCCTTGGATTGCGCATAGGCCGGCGCTGCGAGGCATAGCGCGAGTGCTGTGGCGAGCGGCAACAGACTGCTCGCGCCCAGGATAGAGCGATGTCGTGACATGTTGGTCTCCCTTTCTTTGCCTTGTTGTTTTTGGTGCTCAAGAACTAGAGGTATCCGGCGCCCGCTTCGGCTGCGAACCGTCCGGGATCGCCCTCCCATACGATCCGCGCGTGCTCGAGCACGTAGACGCGGTCGGCATGCGGAAGCGCGAAAGTGACGTTCTGCTCACCGAGCAAAACGGTGATCGAGGTGGTCTGGCGCAGCTTTTCCAGCGCCTTCGACAACAGCTCCAGGATCACGGGTGCGAGCCCGAGCGTGGGCTCGTCGAGGATCAGGATCTGGGGCTTCATCATCAGCGCCCGGCCGATCGCCAGCATCTGCTGCTCGCCGCCGGAGAGTGTTTGCGCCATCTGCCCCTGACGCTCCTTCAGGATCGGGAACAGTTCGAACAGCCAGGCGAGCTGCTTCGCCTTTTCCGCATCGGGCAGGTGCTGACCGCCGAGGTCGAGGTTTTCGCGCACGGTCATCTCGCCGAACAGTTCGCGCGATTCCGGGCATTGCACGAGACCGCTGCGCGCGATTCGCGCCGGGCCGATGCCGCGCAGCTTCTCGCCGCCGCGCAGGATTTCGCCGGTATAGGGCAGGAAGCCCGAAATGGTGTTGAACAGGGTCGTCTTGCCGGCGCCGTTCAGCCCGACGATGGAGACGAACTCGCCCTCATGGACGTGGATCGAGACGTTCTCCAGCGCCTGCGCCTTGCCGTAGTAAACGCTGACATTCTCGACCTGTAGCAGCGGCACCTTGTTCTTGAAGCTGGTCTCCGGCCGCGCATGGGTTTCGATCGCGCCGCCGAGATAGACCCGCCGCACGGTCTCGTTCTTCATGACGTCCTCGGCCCGGCCGGTGACGATCTCTTCGCCCAGATACATCGCAAGCACGCGATCAACCAGCGCGGCCACGCTCTTCACGTTGTGGTCGACCAGCATCACCGCTCGCCCTTCGTCGCGGAAGCTGCGGATCAGCTCGGAGAAAGTGCCGACCTCCCCACGCGTAAGTCCCGCGAAGGGCTCGTCAACCAGAACGACTTTCGGATCGCGCGCGATCGCTTTCGCAAGCTCCAGCCGTCGCAGATCGGCAAACGGCAAGGTCGGCGGGCGGCGGTGCATCACGGCGCCGAGACCGACACGCTCCGCGATCCACCTGGCGCGCTCGGTCAGTGCCTTGTCGGGAAACAGCATGAACAGGCTGTCGGGCAACAGTGCCACCATGATGTTCTCAAGCACCGTCTGCCGGTTCAGCGGGCGGGAGTGCTGGAACACCATGCCGAAGCCCTTGCGGGCAATCTTGTGCGCAGGGAGCCCGGCGATGTCCTCGCCTTCGAAAACGACTTCGCCGTCGGTCGGGCGCTCGATGCCCATGACGCTCTTCATGGCCGTCGATTTGCCGGAGCCATTGGGCCCGATCAGGCCGAGGATTTCACCAGGGCGCAGATCGAAGGCGAGATTCTTGACGGCGGTCAGGCCGCCGAACCGCTTGGTCAGTCCGCGGACGGCGAGGACGGGAGCAGTGGTCACGGTTTGATCCATTACGAGCGCGCCTCGCGTGACAAGGCTGCTCCGAGGAAACCGCCGGGGAAGAACAGAACGACAAGCAGGGCCACCGCCGAAACGATGAAGGTGGCGAGCTCGCCGGTGGGCCTGAGGAACTCGCCGGCGACAATCAGGAAGATCGCGCCGAGCGCCCCGCCCAGCACGGTACGTCGTCCGCCGAGCACCGCCGCGACGATCACGTTCACGCCGACTGCGACGTCGACCACGGTGCCGACCGAGGCGGTGCCGAAATAGAACACCAGCAGCGCGCCCGAGAGCCCGGAGAAGAATGCGCTGACCACGAACGCTGCAAGCTTGTGCTTGACGATATTGAAGCCGAGCGCGCCGGCCTGTACGGGATCTTGTCCGCTCGCCTGCAACACGAGGCCGATCGGCGATTGCGACAGCCCATACAGGATCGCCGCACTGATCGTCATGAAACCGAGCGCAATCCAGTAGTTTGCGCCGGCATTGATGGTGATGACATCAGGAATGGTCAGCCCGATTTCACCGCCGGTGAGATCGGCAAACACCACGATGAAATTCTGCAGCATCAGCACCGCAACCAGCGTGGTCAGGCCGAAATACGGCCCCCTCACTCGCAGCGCCGGCAGGGCAAGCACGAATCCCGCGACGACCGAGGCCAGCGCACCGAGCACGATGCACAGATAGACCGACCAGCCGAGCTGGTTGTTGAGGATTCCGGCCGTGTAGGCGCCGACGCCGATCAGGAAGGTCGGGCCGAAATTGACCTCGCCGGCGAAGCCGAACAACAGGTCCCAGGCCATCGCAAATACGCCGAAATAGAAGGCGACGGTGAGCAATCCGAGGATGTAGCCCGAGACGTAGAGCGGCAATGTCGCGGCAAAAACCACACATGCCAGTGAAATGAAGAACAGGCGCGTCGTGAAGAACCCGGCCATGTCAGCGCCTCCCCAACAGGCCCTGGGGCCGGATGTACATGACGACCACCAGCAGCAGCAGCGCCGGAATGGTTCGGTAAGCCGGCGAAACCAGATAGGCCGTCAGTGTTTCGAGGTAGCCGACCACGAAGGCGGCAATCAGCGAGCCCGACACGCTGCCGAGGCCGCCGAGCACCACGATCGAGAATGCGCTCGCGGTCAGCGGACCGACACTGTAGGAGCTGACCCCCAGGAACATGCCGAGCAACACGCCGGCAATGCCGGCCAACACCCCGTAGATGGCCCAGACCACGACGTAGATGCGCGTGAGCTCGAAGCCGAGCAGTGTCACGCCGCGCGGGTTCATGGACGCCGCCAGCACGACCTTGCCGATCCGCGTCCGGTTCACCAGCAGCCACAGCAATGCAATGACGAGACAGCAGACAATCGCGGTGAAGATCTCGTTCCGCGGCGTGCGGACACCGAGGATGTTGACCACGCCCTCGACGATCGGCAGCACCGTCTTGGCATTGTTGGTGAAGAAATAGGCGATCAACTCCTGGATCATGATGCCCCACAACAGCGTGCCGGTGAGGACGAAGATTTCCTTCTCCTCGTTCGGTATCCGCCGTGAATTCTGGATCGGCTTCACCACCGCGAAATAGGTCGCAAGCGCCGCGACCAGCGCCACCGCAACGCCGAGCAGTGCGCCGGAGTAGGGATCCATATGCAGCACGCTGGCCGCGGCCCAGGCCGCCACCGCCGCGGCCACCATGATGGCGCCATGGGAGAGATTGAGGACGCCGGAGACACCGAAGATCAGCGTGAAGCCGGTGGCGCCAAGAGCGTAGAGGGCACTGATGGCAAAGCCATCGATCAGGATTTGAAACGCTTGCATCTATAATGAGCCGCGGCAGCAGGCGCTGCCTGTGTTGAGAGACGTCGAATGAAGAAAAAACTCCCGGGAAGGACCCGGGAGCATTTCCACCTCAGGCTAGTTTGTGACCTTGACGAAGCCGGGGAATTTGAGGTCGCTCTTGGCGACCTCCTTCGGCCAGACGGCGGTCTGCTTTCCGCCCTGCCACTGCAGCATCAGGCCGGTGATCAGGCCCTTGCCGTACTTGATCGAGTGGGTGAACGGATCGTCCTTGCCGTAGAACTGGACGCGGCCGATCGTGCCTTCCCAGTCGGTCTTTTCCAGCGCGGCGACCAGCTTGTCGGCTTCGATCGATCCCGCTCGCTTCACGGCGTCGGCAATGTAGTAGACCTCGTCATAGGCCGTGTAGCCGGCGTAGGACGGGTAGTTGCCGTAGCGCTTCTTGAAGTTTTCGGCGAAGGGCACCGACTTGGGCGTCACCGCGACGTTGGGGCCGGAAACGCCCTGATAGAGCACGCCCTCGGCGGCGTCGTTGGTGTCCTTGCCGAAGGTTTCGTTGGTCGCCTGCGAGGAGATGCCGAACATCGGGATCGGCACCTGCTGGTTCTTCCACTGCACCGTCGGCTGCACGCCGACATGAGAGATGCCGGTGATGATCACATCGGGCTTCGCGGCCTCGACCTTGTTGAAGATCGGCGTGAAGTCAGTGGTGTCCGGGGAGAAGCGGATGTGGTCGAGCACCTTCAGCCCGATCTTGGGCAGGCACTCCTCGTAGCCGACGTCGAGCGGTTTGGTCCACGCGGCATCCTCGCTCATGATGACCGCGGTCTTCATGTGCTTCTGGTCGACCAGCAAATCCTTGGCCGCATCGCAAACCGAGAGCGCCAGGGCTGCTGAAGTCAGATAGCCGTGGAATGTATATTTGTTCTTCTCGTAATCATTGTGGACGCTCTTGCTGATTTCGTTTGATGCTGCGCCGGGCGTCACGAACGGCGTCTTCAGGCGCGATGCCCAGGGCTCCAGCGCCAGCACCACTTCGCTGATATAGCTTGCGATGACGGCGTTGACCTTGTCTTCGTTCACGGCGCGCTGGAATGCGCGCACTGAATCCGCCGAAGAACTGTGATTGTCATAGCTGACGATTTCGATCTTGCGTCCGTCGACGCCGCCCTTGGCGTTGATCTCGTCGGCCGCCATCTGTGCTGCCTGCGGGATCGATGCGCCGGCGATCGCCTGCGCTTCCGCGATCACACCGATCTTGAGAGAGTCGGCCGCTACGGCAGGGGTCGCCAGCAGGACCATTGCGCCAAGGAACTGCGTAAATCCAATCGAACAGAATCGGGATATCAATCCCATAGCGTTTCGCTCCTTTTCTTGTTGTTTGTTATTCGCTCTTATCGAGCTGTTGTACGGACGCTACACCCGCCGTCGCTCGTGCAGCAATGCAAGTGCGACCGGGTCGCCATGCAAACAAAGGCGGACGACTAAAGTAGAACGCGTCAATTCTTTCCAGTCTGTAATGTTCTGATTGGTTCGCCGCTTTGCAAACGCGTTTCTTCGAGGCTCGTTCCGTAATCTCGGCGATCTTGCTCGTGCATCGATTACGAGCGGCGTGAGTGCCGCGATCCGGGGCCTGTGCTACTTTGCATGGGGTTGTTTTCGCGATTTTTGTGTTTGAGCCGGGTGGTTGCCGGAGCAGGGTCGATGATCTCCAGCGTTGCCCGCACCTGTGAGCGCGAAGAGGAGCCTGCAATCGCGGCTGCTAATTCGCGGCCTCGCAAACCCGCTCACCTTCGTTCCGTTCCGTGATTTCGGCGATCTTGCCGTCGACGATGTGGATGCGGCGGTCGGCGCGGGCGGCCAGCGCTGGATCGTGGGTCACCACGACCACGGTCTGGCCCTGGTCGGCGATGTCGCGGAGGATCGAAAACACCTGTTCGGTCGATGCGGTATCGAGTGCGCCGGTCGGCTCGTCGGCCACGATGATCTCGGGGCGGTTGGCAAGCGCGCGGGCGATGGCGACGCGCTGGCGCTGGCCGCCGGAGAGCTGGTTGGGACGCTTGTCGGCGTGCTCGGCAAGCCCGAGCGAGCCCAGCAGCGCAAGGCCGCGCTCGCGCATCTCGGCTTCGGACATCTTGCCCGCGGCCCGCATCGGCAGCAGCACATTGTCGAGCGAGGTGAACTCCGGCAGCAGGAAGTGAAACTGGAACACGAAGCCGCATTTGGTCAGGCGCACATCGGCCCGGTCCGATTCCGACAATTTCGAAGTCGGCTGGCCGCAAATGATGACCTCGCCTTCGCTGGGCGCATCGAGCAGGCCCAGCAGATAGAGCAGCGACGATTTACCCGATCCCGACGGCCCGGTGATGGCGACGAATTCGCCTTTCTTCACCGCAAGATCGATACCGTTGACGAGGGTGTGCGTAACTGTGCCCTCGATGCGGCGAACCAGCTCCACCGCCTGCAATGCGACCTCGGTCATGATGCCCCCCGGATGATTTCGACTGGATGGACGCGCGTCGCCTTGCGCGCCGGGAAATAGGCCGCACCTGCGCAGCAGAGCAGGGATATGCCGCCGGCGACGACATAGTGCATCAGCGAGTAATAGATCTGCAGCGGAACGGTGGTGCCCGTCAGCGGATTGAAGATCGTGATCTTCGACCAGCCGTAGCAGAGTAGATATCCGAGCACCCACCCGAACAGGATGCCGACCACGCCGATGATGATGGATTCGATGATGAAGATCCGTCGCACCGCATACTCGCGCATGCCTAACGATTTCATGATCGCGATGTCCTGGCGCTTCTCGTGCGTGATCGTCGAGATGATGTTGTAGGTGGCAAAGGACGACGTCAGCAGCATCGCGCCCATCACGGTGAGCACGATGAAATCGCGCACGCTGAAGGTCGACAGCAAGTCGGCATTGGCTTCCTGCCAGGACACCGACTTGTAGCCGGTCTGCGCTTCGACCTGGGCCGCAACCTTTTGCGCCGACATGGGATCGCTCAACCGCAGCCGGAGCTGGTTGACGACCCCGCTTTGCCCCATCATGACCTGCGCCGGGCCCATCATCGAGTAGATCTGGCTTTCATCGACGCGCTTCAGGCCGGAGCGATACAGCCCCGCCACCGTCGAATTCAGCTGAATGCCCTGGCCGCCGATCAAGAGGACGGTGTTGCCGGTTTTCAGGCCGAGCTTTTCGGCCAGCGCCTCGCCGACGATGATGCCGTTCGGCACACGTGAAAGATCGTCGAGCTTTCCCTCGCGCATTTGCGAGGCGAGTTTCGAGACATGAATCTCGCGGCGGGGGTCGATGCCGCTCAAGGTGATGCCGATGCGCGCGCCGCCGTGATTGATGATCGCGGTGGTCTTTACCGAGGGAGCCACGTCACCGGGTATCCAGGAGCGCAGCGAGCTCATCACCGATTCCGGATATTTGATGCCGGGACGTCTGCCGACATTGGCGATGTCAGGCATCTGGACCGCGGCATATTCCTGCTCGGCGGGTTGCGTCGGCACGGAGCGCCGCTCATCCTCGACCGTGATATGCGGCATGGTGTCGACGAGCTGGCGCAGGAAGTCGATCTGCGAACCCTGCATCAGGCCCGCCATCATGATGGTGAAGCCGACGCCCATGGACACGCCGGCCATGCCCACGAGGGTCTGCCGCACCCGGGAGCTGACGTGGGTCCATGCGATGCTGAAAAGGAGTTTCACGGCGGTTACCGGCTGTTGCTGATCATGTTGCGACGCGCGTCATTGACGACGGAATCGATGTGGGCGGTCATGGCTGCCGAAATCACGGCATCATCGGGATCCGTGGGCGTCGCGGTGGTGGTGACCGCGGCTACCACGGTAGCTTCGGGCGGTGCGACGGGCTGATCGGCCGGTTCGCTCGCGGCGGCCGGTTCTGCGGCTCTGGCAAGGCTGTTGTCGATGCGAATTCTGGCGCCGTCAGCGAGATCCCTGCGCGCGGGCGAAAGTATGGTGGTGCCCTTGGCTACGTCGCCGATGATCTCGGTGTTGCGGCTGCCGCGGATGCCGACGGTTACGGGCACGCGTTTGATCCGGCCGTCATCGACCATCTGAATTGCATCGCCTGCGACGGCCTCTGCCGGTACGACGATGGCCGCCGGCTTCTCGCGGAAAATGATGTTGGTCTCGACCGACATGCCGATCCGCAGCGGCGTATCCTGTGGCAGCCGCAAATAGACGCGGAAGGTCTTTCGGGTCGGGTCGCCCTTGGGGGTGATCTGGGCGACCGTGGCGCGCAGAGCCCTTCCGGGGAAAGCCTCGCTGCGCAGAAAGGCCTTCTGGCCGGAAGCGATGCGGTTGATCTCTTCCTCGTTGATTTCCGCAACGACCTGCATCGGAGCCGGCGGTCCCACCCAGAACAGCACATCGGTGGGACCGGCGATCTCGCCGACCTCGCTGTCGCGCCGCAGCACCATGCCGTCGAGCGGCGCTCGCAGCAGCAGCGAGTCGAGCCGCACCTTCTGCGCGGCGATCCGCGACTTTGCTTCCTCGAGCTTGGTCCAGCGCTGCTCGTACTCGGTGCGCGTGGCGTCGTTCTTGTCGCGATCCTTCTCGGCGCGCGCCAGATCACGTTCGAGCTGGCCCCGATTGATTTCCATCTGCTCCAGCGCGCTGCGCTCCTCGGCGTCGTCCTGACGGCCGAGGATCTGGCCGGACTTGACCACCTGTCCCTCGCATCGGCAAAGCTCGACCAGCCGGCGACGCTGCAGCGGCACCACCTTGGCCCAGCGCTCGGGCTCGACGGTGCCCGTTCCGTAAACGGCTTCGGATACCGGCGCGAGGCTCGCAATGCCGGTGGTCACCAGCGGCGGATGAAGCAAATTGGAGTAGGCGTAATAGCCGGCCCCTGCGGCGGCGATGGCCAGAATTCCGGTTGCGACGAGATGCTGCAATTTCATGGTGCGTCCCCTTAAATCAGAAGCCAAATCGCTTGCGCAGGCCCGACGGAACCTGGTCGAGCAGCTCACGGGCATCATCTCTCTTTGCATTCTTCACTGAAGGCGCCGACGTTGCCTTGGGAGATGCCGGCAATACCGTGACATTGGAAGCTGCGGCCTGCGCGACCGCCGGTTGCGAGACCACGGGCGCCGGCTGCACGACTGCTGGTGCAGGTGGGGGCGCCGCCGGCGCGACTTGCTCCGACTCTACAGCTCTTTCGATGCTCGGAGCCTTGCCCGTGCCGGTAGCCCGAACAGGGCGCCAGGCTCGCGCGGCCACCACGGCCCGGCCGATCTCATCGCTCGTCATCTTCTTCATGAGCAGCGACATCAGTTGCCGCGCGCCGTTGCGGTCCTCGTCGACCTTGCTCGCCGAGGCCACGATGTAGGCCCAGTTATATGCCTTCACATAGTCCTTCGTTACGCCGCGCCCGCTCGCGTAGAGGCCGGCAACGATCAACATGGCGTGGGCGTGCCCCTGATCGGCAGCGCGCGAGAACCAGCGAAATGCCTCCGCGTCGCTGCGCGGACGACCGACGCCTGCTGAATGAAGTGCGCCAAGATAGAACTGGGCATCGTCGTCGCCCGCTTGCGCCGACTGCTCGTAGCGATTGGCCATGTCCCGGTCGGACGCGGCGTCGGCAAGCGCGGTGCGGAGGTCGGCCAGCAGAGCGAGGCAGCAAACACTGACAATGGCCGCTCGCTTCATGGCCCGCGAAATCGCGCAGCGAAATCCTGGCCGCAACGATCGGGTTGAGATCGGGGCGATCGATTGGAAATGTGGAATGTTCCGCATTGTAGACGCTTTCAGCTTTGTTTGTTTCATGCCGGAAAGGCGTCGAGCGGCTAACGCGGGAAGTCCCCCCACAGCGCCTCTCGTGAACTGGACCCTAGCCGACCTGCGCGCCGTCATATGTGAGTCGCGTCACATATCCAGCTTGCCGCTGCCGGGCGGGTTGGTTCAAACTTCCTCCCGAACCCTCCGCCATCCTGCCCGGCGCCGACGCCTTGCGGGATTGCTGCCTGGAACTGCCATCATGCGCATTGGCGAACTCTTCATCCTCGGCTTCTACGGCAAGGTCGTTCCGGATTGGCTGAAGCAGTTCGCCGCCCGCTACGGCCTCGGCGGCGTGATCCTGTTCGACTATTCCTGCCGGACGCAGCAATACGACAACAACATCGAGTCGCCGGAACAGGTGCAGCGCCTCTGCAAGGAAATTGCTGCGCTGCCGTCCGCGCCGATGGTGTTCATCGATCAGGAGGGCGGCCTGGTGCGGCGGCTGAAGGAGGGCCGCGGCTTTGCGCCCCTGCCGAGCGCAAAGGAATTCAATCATCTGGCGCCGGATCGGAAGCGCGCGATCCTCGCCGCCAGCTTTGCCGAGATGCGGCGGCTCGGAATCCACTATGACTTCGCGCCTGTCATCGACGTCGATTACAACCCCGACAATCCGAACATTGGAAAGATCAAGCGCTCCTACTCTGCCGACATTGCGGAAGTCGAGGCCAATGCGCTACTGGCGAGCGAGGCGGCGCGGGCGCAGCGCATCGGATTGTGCCTGAAACATTTTCCCGGCATCGGCGGCGCGCTCGTCGATTCGCATCAGGAATTCATGGACATCTCCGATGCGCTCCGGCCCGAGCAGGAAGAGCTGTTCTATATGCTCGCGCCAAGGATGTTCGGCGATGCGGTGCTGGTCAGCCATGCCATCGTGAGGCAATGGGACAGGGATCGCCCGATGACGCTGTCCCCGGCGGGGATTGGCCGCTTGCGCCAGCGCCTTCCGGACACGCTGCTGATCACCGATGACATGCAGATGCAGGGATTGCAGAAGGCGCTGGGCACGCGGGAAGCCAGCCTGCACGCGCTCAAGGCGGGCATGGACATGCTCTGCATCGGCAACAACCTGTTCGATCAGGAACAGGAAATGGCCGGGACGGCCGAATACATCCGCGAATGCCTGCGTGACGGGATCCTGTCCGGTTCGGCGATAGAGCAATCGATCGCGCGGGCAGGCAAGCGAAAGGCGCTCTTGATGGCCTGACGGGCGGAACCCGAGGCCGTCCCGGTCAAATCCGCCGAACGAACAGTTGCCTTGCGAGGCCGTTGTGATTACAAGCCTTTTTTGCAACAGGAAGAGCGGCGATGGCCCATAACTTCGCGATCAATGACGACGTTCATCACCAGCAGCAGGGCCCGCAGGGCCGCGCCACGGCGAAAGAACGCAGCATCTACACCATCGTCACCTGCCTGCCGATCGAGGCCGACGGCCGCCCACGCTACCGTATCAAGAGCAAAACCGAGAACGTCGAGCGCGTCGTGACCGAGGAACAGATCTCCCGGCTCGGTTGATCCCTCGGGATCTTTGCCTCATTTCCATCGGAACTGTTCAGCGCCGGCCTACTGCGCCTTGTCGTGCGCAGCGATGCCGATCGCCTTGTAGTCATAGGTCGGATAGAATTCGGTGCGGTAGCTGCCCCAGGCGGTGTTCTCGAGGATGCGGTTGACTTCGCGCAGCCGCGACGCCGGCAGCCGCAGCGTCACCACCTGTCCGATTCCCATCATCACGTACCAGCTCACGACTTCGACGCCTTCCGGCGGGAAAGCCTTGTAATAGCCCTGGCGCTGAAGCTGCGCGTTGAGTTCGCTCAGGGGCCGCGACTGGTCGTGCTTCAGGAATATGGTCAGCATCACGGCATTGTCGGCCGTTGGCGCCGCGTTTTCCGCCGGGGCCGGTGCGGTTTGTGCCGCCGCGCCCGAACTGAACGCCAGGACGCCGGCCAGCACGGCCATCGTCATCCATGGTCCCTTTGCCTGCGACATCGCCGTCTCCCTTTTTGACTTCGTTGCGGGATGATTTTGAACCTCGATCATTGCGAGGCTGCCGGGGCCTGTAAATCGGAATCGGCGAAATTGGCGGCGTCGCTCCCCGCGTCTTTCGCGGCCAGTTGTGAAGCAAATCATACGCACGTGACGGCGCCTGCGCTAATCGGCGGCCAAGCGCGGCCGGCTTGGGTCAGCAACGCCTGGTCAGCAAGGATCGAACCGATGAACGCGCGGCGGATGGCCTATTGGTGGTTCAGGTTTGTCGTCTCGGGACGCTTTCTCGAAAAATTCCTCAAGCCGCGTCGCCCTTGATTTTCACGCCGCGACGACGACCGATCCTGGTCTCATCCGCTCAATCAAACGATCTCGGCGTGACGTCATTCGTCGCCCGGATGCTTCGCCGCGTGACCTCGGCGCTGTGGCAGGGGCAGGTTCGGGTACCTGGGGCGGCCGGTTGAGATCCATTAACAAAGTAAATGCACGCGCCGTGAAAGTACGGGGTTTGCGGGCTCTAATGGTTACCCTCGGATCATGCATTTCGATCCGAAAATGAAGGTTTTGATCCGATTTTGAAGCAGTTTTAGCCATTTTCGGCATGGCCGCAAGGCGCGCTGCGGGCCTTCTCCGTATTCCTACTGGTCAGGAAATTAACCATGAAAGAGGAGTGGAACCGATAAAATAGTTATATGTCAGGACAAGACCGTAGCGCCGCTGATTCGCACTTCACGAAGTGGATGGAAAGCATCACACCTCTCGAAGAGAATCCTGAGATCGTCCAACTGTCCGCCGTGCGCTCGCGTGCCGCGGAAGAGGCGGGCGCTGCGATTGCCCGGCAGTTGAACGGACCCCTGACGGCGTTGCTGCTCTACATGAATGAGATCAGGCAGCACAGCCACCAGTTTTCGCAGGCGCCCGGCAACCGGCTCTACCTGCAACAGGTGGTGGAGAACGCCCTTCAGCAAACCGAACGCGTCTGCGCGCTGGTGAAGCAGATGTCGGACAATCACCCGGCGTCGCCTTCCGATGCGGCCTGCAGGCCGGCGAGCGAAGGCCATGTCCGCCGTCCCGCTGGTGGCGCCCGCAAGCCGGGCCTGATGTTCGCGCCGGAGTCCGGCCAGAAGCCGCTGACCAAGCGCGAGCGTGAGGTGCTGAGCCTGATTAGCGAAGGCTGCTCCAACAAGCAGGGCGCCTTGCGGATGAATATCAGCCCGAGGACATTCGAGAGCCATCGCGCCGAGGCCATGCGCAAGCTCGGCGCCCGCAACACCGCGGACCTGGTTCGCAAGGCGCTGCTGCAACCCGCCTGATTTTTTCCTAAGATGATGCCTGCGATGCGCCGTTCAACGCGCGGCTGTCGAGGTCGCGCGCCGGGAATCGCGGGTTCTGCCGTTCAGCACGAATCTTCCATGAAGGAGTGAGCGCGCGGCGCGGGCCGCAACGCGACCGTCGGCCGGGGCTCTTCCGGGATGATCGTGATGGTCCACGCTGCCGGAACGCTCGACTTGTTTTCCACGATCGATCGGACGTGGCCGGTGATCGCCGATTCGGCCGAACGCACGGTTGCGGTCCTGCCATTGAACTGGGCGATACGGAAACGCCGCACTTCTTTCTGATCGTTCGTTTCAAACGTAAACATAAAGGGACTCCCTTGGTCCCCGCAACTATCGTCAGTCAACGTTATCCGAAGATGAAAATCGCCAACCGTAGAAGTACGGCTAACCGCGCGTCTGCGGCGCGGAGCGTATCGTTCCGGCAAGAACTCCAGTGAGATTCGCCGCGTGCCTGTCGCGGCATCAACGGCGAGCATGATCGAATCTTTAGCGCGGCCCTGAAAGCGCCTCCCGGCGCGATATCAGCCGGCGGCGTCCGGGAATACCGCTTCCATCTTGGTCTTGAGCGTTGCGGCGTTGAACGGCTTGACGATGTAATTGTTGACGCCGGCCTTCTTCGCGGCGATCACGTTTTCGGTCTTGGATTCAGCCGTGATCATGATGAAGGGCGTCTTGGAGAATTCCGGGCTGGCGCGGACTTCCCTGAGCAGGTCGTAGCCGGTCATCGGCTCCATGTTCCAGTCGGAGATCACGAGGCCATAGCGCTTGGTCTGCATCTTGGCGAGCGCGGCCGATCCGTCGCTGGCATCGTCGACATTTTCGAAGCCGAGCTGCTTGAGAAGGTTGCGGATGATACGGATCATGGTGCTGTAGTCATCAACCACCAGGATCGGCATCGACAAGTCAAAAGCCATGTCTTAACTCCGCGCAAACAGCAAGCCGCCGAACACAGGTGAATGCGCGTTGCATACGAAAGAGCCTCGACTGCCTTTTCTCGAACTCGCACCCGTCAGCACCGTGACAAGTATCAGGGCTCATTGAACAGCGCGTTAATTCAGCGCCGGCCGAAACGCCGCAGAGGCCGCGATTGGCCGTATTAATACGGTGGGGTGTCGGGGATTGCGCAATCCTCGCGCGAAACGACGGTGCGATGCATATCGTAGATCGGGTCGCGGCGGCGGGACGCGGTCATACGGCCGCGCAATGGACGCGCGAGTGCAGCAGCCTCGTGTACTGCGCCTTGACCGTCGCGTAGCACTCGCAGGATGTCTTGATCAGGCCGTCCACGTTGGTGATTTCGATATGCCCGCGGCTGTAGTGGATGAAGTTCGCGTGCTGCAGCGTGTTGGCTACCAGCGAAACGCTGTTGCGGCGGGCGCCGATCATCTGCGCCATTGCTTCCTGGGTCAGGACGAGCTTGTCGCTGCCGGAGAGGTCGCGCGTATGCAACAGGCATCGCGCCAGCCGCGACTCTACCGTGTGCGAGGCGTTGCAGCCGGCAGTCTGCTGGATTTGCGCATAGACGGCGAGGCCATGCCGCGTCAGCGCGGTACGCAACGTTGCGCTCTGGTCTGCGGCAATACGAAGCTGGTCGAGATCGATGGTCGAGGCCGCGCCGGGCACCAGCACCTCGGCGGTGTTCAGCGCGACGGGGTCGCCGAGCGCGGAGAATGCACCGAAGATGCTGTCGCGGCCGATCATCGCGATCTGGACGTGCTCGCCGCGCGCGAGCTTCACGACCAGCGAGATAACGCCCTTGTGCGGGAGGTACGCGCGCTTGAGCGCTTCATCGACTTCGACCAGCACCATGTCCTGGCTTAGGTCGGCGGCGCGCAGATGCGGGCGAATCAATTCGAAATCGTCCGCCGTCAGCGAGGACAAAAATCCATTCGGAGAGCGAGGGGCTGAATCCAAAGCAGTCTCCTGCCTTACGGGCTAAGCCGGTCTCTGGCGCCTGGCGCCGCTGCGTACCATCCGAAATGCAGGATGATCCTCGCACATTTCATTGGCAAGCAGAATTGGCAAATGGACGCACGGGATCGGCGCCGCGTCGGGCTTTCCGGGATGCGTGCGGCCTTGGGCAGGTGCCCGCGCAGGCGGCGGTTCGCCGATCATTTGCGCGAGCAATTCCCGGGTCGGCAGCAGTGCCTCGCTGTCGCACGAATCCCGTGCGTGCAACGACAGGCGCGAGAAGAGTGCGCGGCTGCCCGGGATGCGAAAATCTGCGATGTCGGCCACCACATTCGCATTGGGTAGCGCCGCTCCATCGCCGAGCGCCGCCGAGGTTGTTTCGAGATACGGGCGAGGCGGCGCGAACTCCGCCGTCGGCACGGCCGCGATACAGACTTGCAACACAAAGCCGGCAGCAGTCGATGTGCGAGGGCACGCGCATGGTGTGCCGACGGGGTAGTGGAACCCGCCTTATACACTGTAACGGGCAGACAGGCCGGTGGTTTGCGGCGGAAATGCAATAGCGTGCTGATTCGCAAGGCAAAAACCCGCCGCGCGATTGTGTGGGAGGCCGTCACTTTTTGGCCGCCCACAGGGCGCGTCCAATGCCGCGGGGGAGGGCGTCATGGGTCACATCTTGATCGTCGATGACGACCTGCATGCCCGCCTTGCCATGCCGCAACGCTCACAGCGATGAAGCGGTGGAAGCCGTAGGCACCCCTGACGACCCCATAGTTATTGCGGCTGAGGAATGATCGGACTGAAGGCACATTATATCTGTTCCCGGGGGGCTGACATGACACGCGTTCTCATCGTCGATGACGATCCCATGGTCTGTGCGGCGATCGAGATCTATCTCGAGCGTCACGGCTTTGAGGTGACGATAGCCGATGGCGGCGAAGCCGGGCTTCGGGCGCTGGAAGATTCCGGCTTCGACCTGATGCTCGTCGATATCTTCATGCCGCATATGCGCGGCTTCGAATCGATCAGGATATTCCACGAGCGCGCGCCGACGATTCCCCTGATTGCGATGTCGGGATACGCCTTTGCCAATCTTGACTCGCCGGCGCCGGACTTCTTGCGCATGGCGCTTGAGTTCGGTGCCGCCCGCTGCCTGCGCAAGCCGTTCACGCCCGGGGCGCTGCTGGAGGCCGTTAACGAATGCCTTGCCGAAGGCCGGTCCCGTTTCATCAGCGCCGTTCAATCGAACTAACAACGCGCGAATATTCTGCAGCCGTCCGCGATCAATCGTTCGACGGTTCGATGCGCTATCGGCGTTTTGCTATCGGCGTCGGTGTCGCGCCGAGACCGGCGCTTGCATCGGTAAGATTCTGTTTACCATAGATCACATTGCCGAAGGTTTTCTTGGCGTTTCGCATTTGTACGGATGATCGCGTTAACCTCCGGGTAGCAGTGGAGGACCAGTGTGGCACGGACGCCCAGTGAAGTTGAGGCGTTGCGTCAATAGTGTTCATCCAGAAGGATATGAGTTATGTCAGGTATTGTTCTCTCCTCGTCGGTTCGCCAGAACCTCCTCTCGCTTCAGTCGACCGCCGATCTGCTCGCTACCACGCAGAATCGCCTTGCCACCGGCAAGAAGGTCAACTCGGCCCTCGACAATCCGACCAACTTCTTCACGGCGTCGTCGCTCGATTCGCGCGCCAGCGACATCAACAATCTCCTCGACGGCATCGGCAACGGCGTGCAGGTCCTGCAGGCTGCCAACACCGGCATCACCTCGCTGCAGAAGCTCGTTGACTCCGCCAAGTCCGTCGCCAACCAGGCGTTGCAGACGACGGTCGGTTATTCGACCAAGTCGTCGTTCACGTCCGTCGTGATCGATGGCGCAACGGCCGACAATCTCGTCGCCGATGCGGCCCCGACCAGCGCCGCGTTCACTGGTACCGCAGCTCCGGAGCGCGCCGCGTATGTCAGCGCCCCGCTGACCGCCGGTGCCCAGCTCTTTTCGGGCACGGCTACCAACGCGAGCGGTGCGACGCTGCTGTCGGCCCTGACCACCACCGCCAACGTGGCCCAGGCGATCGCTGCTACCGACACGCTGACTGTCAACGGCAAGACGATCACCTTCGAAGCGGGCGCGAATGGCCTCGTCGGTACGGGCACCGCCTTTACGATGGGTGTCAACAGCACGCTCGACGATTTGGTCTCGGCGATCGACACCCTGTCGGGCAACGCAACCCCGGCCAACGCCTCGGCGGTAACGGCCGGCATTATCACCCTGAAGACCGGTACGGCTTCCGACCTCGCTGTGTCCGGCTCCACCGGCGTGCTCACCGCGCTCGGCCTCACCAACGCCAACCAAAATACCGGTGTTCGTACCGGTGGCGCCGTGACGGCGGGCGATTTGGATGGCGCCACCAAGCTGAACGTCGGCGACGGCACTGCTACTTCGCTGTCGAACGGCTTCGCGGTGGGTGACACTCTCACCGTCAACGGCAAGACGCTGACCTTCGTGGCCGCGACCGCGACCGGCAACGATCCGAACGAGATCAAGGTCAACAGCGACGTCGACGGCCTGCTGGCGAAGATCGATGGTCTGACCGGCTCGTCGACGCCCTCGACGATCACCGGCGGCAAGATCACGCTGAACACCGGCTCGCTGAGCGACCTGTCGCTGACCAGCAGCAACGCCGGAGCACTCAGCGCGCTCGGTCTGGCAGGCGGCGTGACGCAGGCCCGCACGGAAGTCCCGGGCGTGTTGGAAGGCAAGACCCTGAAGATCGCGGCGACCGGCGGAGGCACTGCCACTGACATCGTGTTCGGAACGGGTGCCGGCCGCGTCTCCTCGCTCAACCAGTTGAACGAGGCCCTTGCCGCCAACAACCTGCAGGCCACTTTCGTGTCCGGCAAGCTGACGATCACCACGACGAACGAAGCGGCTTCGGCCACGATCGGTGCGATCACCGGTTCCGCGGTTGGCGCCAGCCAGGCGTTCGCTGCTGGTACCACGGCTCCGGCTCCGGTTGTTGACGCATCGGCCAAGTTGACCCGTGACAACCTGGTCACCCAGTACAACAACATCATCAATCAGATCACCACCACCTCGCAGGACGCGTCCTTCAACGGCGTCAACCTGCTCGGCGGTGACACCCTGAAGCTGACCTTCAACGAAACCGGCAAGTCCACGCTGAACATCCAGGGCGTGAACTTCAACCCGGCGGGCCTTGGCCTCGACGTCCTGAACACGGGCGCCTTCAAGGACAACGCTGCGATCAACGACATCGTGACGGCGCTGAACGGCGCGTCGTCCACGCTGCGCTCGCAGGCTTCAGCCTTCGGTTCGAACCTGTCGATCGTGCAGATCCGTCAGGACTTCTCGAAGAACCTGATCAACGTGCTGCAGACCGGTTCGTCGAACCTGACGCTGGCCGACACCAACGAGGAAGCGGCGAACAGCCAGGCGCTGTCGACCCGCCAGTCGATCGCGGTGTCCGCGCTGGCGCTGGCCAACCAGAGCCAGCAGAGCGTGTTGCAGCTCCTGCGCTAAGCGGGACGGCGACGTCAACGATCAAGGCGGCGGGGGAAACCCCGCCGCCACCATCGATCCAAAATCCCTGAAGACTATATGGCGGCATATTTGCCGCGCACTTGTACGAATGATGTTTCGCAAACGTCGTGAGCCGCTGCGCTCGCGCGCGTCTTCGAACGGGGGACAATTGTGCCGCTACGTGTTGAACTGAAGCCGTTTGAACGGATCGTGATCGGGGAAACCGTTCTCGTCAATTCCGGCACGCGCACCTCTTTCCTGATCGACGGCGACGCGCCGATACTGCGCGAGCGCGACACCATCAACGCCGAGACCGCCAATACGCCTGCCAAGCGGCTCTATCTCTGCGTTCAGACCATGTATTTGAAAAGCGACATTCCGCGTTACCAGATCGCCTATCAAGGCTTTCTGCGCGAGCTGCGCCTTGCCAATCCGGGCGACCGCCTCACAATCGACGCCGCCAATAGCCATGTTGGCGCAGGCGCGCTCTACAAGGCGCTCAAGGAAATCAGGAAGCTGGTGAAGCGCGAAGACGAGCTGCTCGCAGCCTGATCGGCTTTCGCCGCGCGCCCGTCCCCAAATCGCTTTCCGAGGCGCTGGCCGTTTGCCGGCGAGGTCTTGAATTTGATCGATCGCTGGATCGTCGCCACGAACGGCTGATCACAAGATTATTCACCATATCCGTATTAGCACGGACAGCGAAATTAACGCAGACGTGAAATCCGGAAGGTTATTTCTAGAGAAGGCCAATATCTAAAGTTTTTTCGGAAGGCGTGCTCATATGGACGATCTGTTGCGGGAGTTCCTGACGGAGACCAATGAGAGCCTGGATACGGTCGACAATCAGTTGGTGCGGTTCGAGCAGGACCCGAGCGATGCGAAGATATTGGATAACATTTTCCGGCTGGTCCACACCATCAAGGGCACCTGCGGCTTTCTAGGCCTGCCGCGGCTTGAAGCGCTCGCCCATGCCGGCGAGACGTTGATGGGCAAATTCCGCGACGGCATGCCGGTCAAGGCCGAGGCCGTGACGCTGATCCTGTCCTCGATCGACCGCATCAAGGAGATTTTGGCGGGCCTCGAGGCCACCGAGACCGAGCCCGAGGGCACCGACGAAGACCTGATCGAGAAGCTGCACGCGATGGCCGAAGGCGGCCACCATGCGGAAGCGGTGGCCGAACCCGCGCCTGCGGTCCCCGTCGTGGCCGCGCCGCCGGTCGCGCCCGCGATGACGTCAGGCACGCTGGTCGACCAGGTGCTGGAACGCCCGTTGCGTCCCGGCGAAGTCTCGCTCGACGACCTCGAACGCGCCTTCCGCGAGACCGCGACCGAAGCCGCCCCCGCGCCGAAGCCTGCACCCGTTGCGCCCAAGCCCGCGGCTGCCAAGCCGGAAGTCAAGGAAGCAAAGGCAAAACCCGTGAAGCGTGCCACTGCCCTCGAGGCCGACGTCCAGGAAGCCGACAAGATCGCCAACCAGTCGATCCGCGTCAACGTGGACACGCTGGAACATCTGATGACCATGGTCTCCGAGCTGGTGCTGACCCGCAACCAGCTGCTGGAGATCTCGCGCCGCAACGAGGACACCGAGTTCAAGGTGCCGCTGCAGCGTTTGTCGAATGTCACCGCCGAGCTGCAGGAAGGCGTCATGAAGACGCGGATGCAGCCGATCGGCAATGCCTGGCAGAAGCTGCCCCGCATCGTCCGCGACCTCTCCGGCGAACTCGGCAAGCAGATCGAACTGGAGATGCACGGCGCCGACACCGAGCTCGACCGCCAGGTGCTCGATCTAATCAAGGATCCGCTGACGCACATGGTGCGCAACTCCGCCGACCACGGCCTGGAGACCCCGGCCGAGCGGCTGGCCAGCGGCAAGGGCGAGCAGGGCACCATCCGGCTGTCCGCCTATCACGAGGGCGGCCACATCATCATCTGCATCGCGGACAATGGCCGCGGGCTGAACACCGAGCGGATCAAGGCCAAGGCGCTGCAGAACAGTCTCGTCAGCGAGGCCGAACTGGAGAAGATGACCGAGGCCCAGATCCACAAGTTCATCTTCGCGCCGGGCTTCTCCACCGCCGCCGCCGTCACCTCGGTCTCCGGCCGCGGCGTCGGCATGGACGTGGTGCGCACCAATATCGACCAGATCGGCGGCACCATCGACATCAAGAGCGTGGCCGGCGAGGGTTCCTCCGTCACCATCAAGATCCCGCTGACCCTGGCCATCGTCTCGGCCCTGATCGTGGAAGCCGCCGGCGACCGCTTTGCGATCCCGCAATTGTCTGTCGTGGAACTGGTGCGCGCCCGCGCCAACTCCGAACACCGCATCGAGCGCATCAAGGACACGGCCGTGCTGCGGCTGCGCAACAAGCTGCTGCCGCTGATGCACCTGAAGAAGCTCCTGAAGATCGACGACGGCTCCTCCAGCGACCCCGAGAACGGCTTCATCGTGGTGACGCAGGTCGGCAGCCAGACCTTCGGCATCGTGGTCGACGGCGTGTTCCACACCGAAGAAATCGTGGTCAAGCCGATGTCGACCAAGCTGCGGCACATCGACATGTTCTCCGGCAACACCATCCTGGGCGATGGCGCCGTGATCATGATCATCGACCCCAACGGCATTGCCAAGGCGCTCGGCGCCTCCGGCTCCTCGGCCCATGAGCTGGCCGACGATGCCTCGGCCGCGCATGCGATCGGCGGCGAACAGCTGACCTCGCTGCTGGTGTTCCGCGCCGGTTCCAGCCAGCCCAAGGCGGTGCCGCTCGGCCTCGTCACCCGGCTGGAGGAGATCGCCACCGACAAGATCGAGCTCAGTAACGGCCGCTGCATGGTGCAGTACCGCGACCAGCTGATGCCGCTGGTGCAGATGAACGGGGTCACCGTCCAGACGCAGGGCTCGCAGCCGATCCTGGTGTTCGCCGACGACGGCCGCTCGATGGGGCTGGTGGTCGACGAGATCATCGACATCGTCGAGGAGCGGCTGCACATCGAGGTCGCCGGCCAGCAGGACGGCATTCTCGGCTCCGCCGTGATCAAGGGCCAGGCGACGGAAGTGATCGACGTCGGCCACTTCCTCCCGATGGCGTTTGCCGACTGGTTCGCGCGCAAGGAGATGCGGGCCTCGTCGACGGCGCAGTCGGTGCTGCTGGTCGACGACTCGGCCTTCTTCCGCAGCATGCTGGCGCCGGTGTTGAAAGCCGCCGGCTACAAGGTGCGGGTCGCCGTCAACGCGCAGGAGGGCCTCGCCGCGCTGCGCTCGAACCAGACCTTCGACGTGGTGCTGACCGACATCGAGATGCCGGACATGAACGGCTTCGAGTTCGCCGAAGTGATCCGCGCCGACCACAATCTGAGCACGATGCCGATCATCGCGCTGTCCTCGCTGGTGTCGCCGGCGTCGATCGAGCGCGGGCGGCAGGCCGGCTTCCACGATTACGTCGCCAAGTTCGACCGTCCCGGCCTGATCGCGGCGCTGAAGGAACAGACCGCCGAGACCAGGCAGGCGGCCTAGAGCATGATCCGGAAAAGTGGGAACCGGTTTTCCGAAAAGATCATGCTCAACCGAAAGAGTGGAAGTTAGACGATGTCAACCAAGACCGAGACCATCGAGGGCACCGTGGCCGAATACGTCACCGCCATGATCGGCGGGCAATTGTTCGGCCTGCCGATCTCCCGCGTGCAGGACGTGTTCATGCCGGAGCGGCTGACGCGGGTGCCGCTGTCGTCGGCGGAGATTGCCGGCGTGCTCAATCTGCGCGGCCGCATCGTCACCGTGGTCAACATGCGCGCCCGGCTCGGGCTGCCGAACAACGACGACGGCAAGCCGCCGATGGCGGTCGGCGTCGACCTGCGCGGCGAGTCCTACGGCCTTTTGATCGACCAGATCGGCGAGGTGCTGCGGCTGGCCGACGACAGCCGCGAGGAAAACCCCGTCAACCTCGATCCCCGCATGGCCAAGCTGGCCGGCGGCGTCCACCGTCTCGACGGCCAGCTCATGGTCATCCTCGACGTCGATCGCGTGCTCGAAATCGTGCCTGTCCTGATGGCGGCATGAAAGTCCAACCTGGAACGGAAACATCCCTCTTGGGATCTGGCGCAAGTGGAGACCTAAAATGAAAACATGTCTTGTCGTCGATGACTCCAGCGTCATCCGAAAGGTCGCACGACGCATCCTCGAAGGTCTCGACTTTCAGATCGTCGAGGCCGAGGACGGCGAGAAGGCGCTTGAAGTCTGCAAGCGCGCGATGCCCGAGGCGGTTCTGCTCGACTGGAACATGCCGGTCATGGACGGCTATGAATTCCTCGGCAATCTGCGCCGCATGCCCGGTGGCGACGCGCCCAAGGTGGTGTTCTGCACCACCGAAAACGACGTCGCACACATCGCGCGTGCGCTGCATGCCGGGGCCAACGAGTACATCATGAAGCCGTTCGACAAGGACATCGTCACCGCGAAATTCCAGGAAGTCGGGCTGCTCGAGTTCACGGAACAGAGCCCGGTTTAAATCTTATCCGCTTGCCCCTGAGAGGCTCCCGTGACCCCGCCAGACTATGAGTATCTGCGTAAGCTCCTGAAGGATCATTCCGGTCTCGATCTGTCGGCAGACAAGCAATATCTGATCGAAAGCCGTCTGCTTCCGCTGTCGCGCAAATGCGGCGTGTCCGGCATCGGCGACCTCGTGCAGAAGATGAAGGGCGGGTCGTCAACGATCATCGCCCAGGTGGTCGAAGCCATGACCACCAACGAAACCTTCTTCTTCCGCGACAAGGTGCCGTTCGAACATTTCCGCGACACGATCATGCCGGAGATGTTGAAGGCGCGCATCAACCGCAAGAGCATCAGGATATGGTGCGCCGCCGGCTCGACCGGCCAGGAGCCGTATTCGCTCGCCATGTCGCTGAAGGAAATGGGCGCGGCGCTTGCCGGATGGCGCGTCGAAATCATCGCGACCGACCTGTCCACGGAAGTGCTCGAGAAATCGAAGTCGGGCGTCTACAGCCAGTTCGAGGTGCAGCGCGGCCTTCCGATTCAATTGCTCGTCAAATATTTCAAGCAGAACGGCGAGTTCTGGCAGATCAGCCCGGAGCTGCGCGCCATGGTTCAGCACCGGCAACTGAACCTGCTGCACGACTTCTCCCAACTCGGCGTCTTCGATGTCATTTTCTGCCGGAATGTTTTGATCTATTTCGATCAGGACACCAAGATCAATATCTTTGGCCGTCTCGCCAGGGGAATGGAAGGCGACGGCTTCCTGGTGCTGGGCGCGGCGGAAACGGTCGTCGGCCTGACGGACGTGTTCAAGCCGTTTCCGGACAAGCGCGGTCTCTATCGGCCGAGCGGCGTGGGTGCCGCGTTTCCGCTGGCCGCAGCGGCGATGCAAAAAATCGCGGCGATGGCAGGACGGTGAGCAATGACAGAGGACGGCAAGGGCGCGGATCGGGTCACATTCAGCCGGGGCTATGAGGTCTGCATCATGGCGATCGACGGCACCTGGCGCAGGGACTGCCAGCTCAACGCGATCTCGGACACCGACGCCGAGCTGACCGTGGAAGGCTCCATTCAAGGCCTCAATCTCAAGGAGTTCTTCCTGCTGCTGTCGTCGACCGGCCTCGCCTATCGCCGCTGCGAACTCGTTCGTGTCAACGGCACGGAAATGGACATCCGCTTTCTGAGAGGTAAGCACGCCAAGAAGCGGTCGAGCGCCTCGAAGAACGAAGACTCGATGCACTGAGGCAATCGCCGATACGCGTCGTCCAGCGCGGTCAGCTCGATGGAACTCCTGGAACTGCCGAGCGACGTTTGCCGCCCGCGATCGTCTGTTCGATCTGCGCGGGCTGTTCTCCCCACGTTCGAGCAGGCGAGTCCGGAGTCACCGCACTGCGGGAGTTATTCCAGTCATGCGTTGCTTATGCGACGCGCCCGCATGAGTGCATTCCTTGATTACTCTTTAGGTGTGCGTTGCTACTTGTGCGTCAAGCTGTGGTCCCGTACAAATACGGTCCGGTATGGAGTTCGATACCGTTATCCGGGTGTGCGTCACAATCAACCACGCATGGACGATGGAACATGGCTGAAAAAGCCCCCTCCCGTGGGGAGATATTCGTAGTCGATGACGACCCTGCCGTTCGCGACACGCTCTCGATGGTGCTGACGGCGGGTGGTTATCAGGTCATCTGTTTCGCCGACGGCGCAGCACTGCTGGCGATTGCGCGAACCCGGACACCCTCCTGCATCCTGCTCGATGTGCATATCCCCGGTAAGTCCGGTCTCGATATCCTGAAAGAGCTTCATGGTGAGGACTATCCTGCGCCGATCTTCATGATCTCGGGGCAGGGCGATATCGCCATGGCGGTCAGCGCCATCAAGAGCGGCGCGCTGGACTTCATCGAAAAGCCGTTTCGCGGCAGCGAAATCGTCGCGCGACTCGATGAGGCGATCGAGGCTTACGCGCGCCGGCAGGCGCAAAACGCGCCATCGCGCATTGCGGCCCTGCATTTTCCGGGACGCGAACCGCTCACGCGGCGCGAACGCGAGGTGCTGGAGCAGTTCACCGCCGGCGCTTCCAACAAGGAAGCGGGTCGGCATCTCGGAATCAGTCCGCGCACGATCGAGGATCACCGCGCCAACATCATGAAGAAGCTCGGCGCGCGAAACGCCGCCGATCTGGTCCGGATCGTGATGACCACCCAGCGTCAGGGCCAGGCCTGATTATCTAGTCTGATTGTAAATTCTGAATCCAGCTCTGATCGGGGCTTGCGCGCTGGTGCATGATCCGGCGCGGATCTGCGCCGGATGTGAGCCGCCGCGGCGATCAATCGGCGAGCGCTTTGCGGATCATTATCGCCATATCCGATTTCCGGTAGGGCTTGGCGAGCAGCAATACGCCTTCGTCGAGCCGGCCGTGATGAATGATGGCATTCTCGGTATAGCCCGAGGTGAATAGTACCCTCAAGCCGGGCCTGACCTTCAATATTTCGTCGGCGAGCTGGCGGCCGTTCATGCCGGGCATGATCACGTCGGTGAACAGCAGGTCGAACGGATGGTTGGTCTGGACGAGCGCGAGAGCCTCGGCCGCGTTCGCCGCATCCAGCGTGACGTAGCCGAGCGAGTGCAGTTGCGTCAGCACGTAGTCGCGCACCAGCTTGTCGTCCTCCACCACCAGAATCGTTTCGTGGCCGCCCTCGACGGTCGCCGGCAGTATGGGGTCGGCCGGTGGCAAGGCGCCCGTGGCCGGCGGCAGGTACATCTTGATCGTCGTGCCATGGCCTTCCTCGCTGTAGATCATGACGTGGCCGGCTGATTGCTTGATGAAGCCGTACACCATGCTCAGCCCAAGGCCGGTGCCCTTGCCGGGGCCCTTCGAGGTGAAGAACGGATTGAATACCTTGTCGAGGATCGCAGCCGGTATGCCGGTTCCGGTATCGCTCACCGCGATCATGGCGTAGCGGCCGGGCCGGACGTCGCTGTGCGTCCTTGTATAATTATCGTCGAGCACGACGAAGCCGGTTTCGATGATCAGCTTGCCGCCGTTTGGCATGGCGTCGCGGGCGTTGAGCGCCAGGTTGAGGATCGCGGTGGCGAGTTGATTGGGGTCGACGATCGCCGGACAGGTCTCGTCGTCGAACACGGATTCGATCTCGACATGCTCGCCGAGCGTTCGCTGCAACAGTTTGGCGGTGTCGATGATCAGCGTGTTGACGTCGGTTACCTTTGGTTCGAGCGGCTGCTTGCGCGCGAATGCGAGCAGATGCTGGGTGAGGTCGGCGCCGCGCGACGCCGCCTCGTCGATCATCCGCGTGATGGCGGCGAGCTGCGGCTCGCCCTTGACGGCATCGGCCAGGATTTCGATCGTTCCCGTGATCACGGTCAGGATATTGTTGAAGTCGTGCGCGATGCCGCCGGTGAGTTGTCCCATCGCCTCCATCTTCTCGGCCTGCCGGATTCTGTCCTCGGCCGCGATCCTGTCAGCGAGGTCGCGGACAAATGCGTTGAACACGAAGCCCTTACGCGTCTTCAGCGCGGCGATGCTTAGTTCAGCCGTGATCTCCGTTCCGTCCCGCCGCCTGATCTGGAGTTCACGGCGGGGCTGCCGGACCACCTCGATGCCGGCATGCAGGAAGGATTGCAGGGCCTTCTTGAGAGGTCCTTCCCCGTCCGGCTGACCCATCAGATCGAACACATTCCTGCCGAGCGCTTCTTCGCGCGGCCAGCCGAAGATATTTTCGGCCTGCGCATTCCAGTCCCGGATAACGCCCCTCTCGTCGACCTGGACAAAGGCGTCGAGCGCGGTGTCGATGATGCCGCGCGCGAGCTCTTCGCTTTCGCGCAATGTCTCCTGTGCCAGCCGGCCTTCGGTCATGTCGCGGCCGACGAAGAAGAAGCGCTTGGCCGGCTCGGACCATGTGCCGAGCCACGACAGCCACACCTGGCGCCCGTCCTTGTGAATGTAGCGCGTATCGGAAAGCTTGGAGCGCTGTCCGCGCCGCGCCTCGCGCATTTCCTGGCGGGAGTTATCGAGATGGTCGGGATGAATGAAGTCGACCCCGCTGCGGCCGATCATTTCCTCCGGCCGGTAGCCCAATATGGCTTCGCTGCTCGGGCTGACCTGGACCATGAACCCTTTCGAATCGATCACTATGATCAGATCCTGCGACGTTTCGAAGATGCGGCGCAGCTCTTCGGTCTGTTGCCGCAGCACCTGTTGGGTCTTGTTGTCTTCGGTGATGTCGCGCGCCACCTTTGCGATGCCGATAATCGCTCCGGATGGCGCCTTGATCGGAGAAATGCTGAGCGACACGTCGATCTGGCGGCCATCCTTTCGCAGGCGTACGGTTTCGTTGTGTTCGATGCGTTCGCCCCAACCGATCCGGCGCAGTGTGTCCTGTACCTCCGGCATCCGGTCGATCGGAACGAGGAGGGAAATATTTTTACCCGCGGCTTCCGCAGCCGTATGTCCGTACAGCCGCTCCGCCCCCGAATTCCAGCCGGTGATCGTGCCATCGAGTGACGTCGTGATGATCGCGTCATTGGAGGACTCGACCGCCGCGCTGAATAGCCGCTCGCGCTCGGCATGATGGTCGCGCGCCGCCTCGGTGCGGCGATGTTCCTGGACCTCCTGCTCGAGGGCTGCGGTCTTTGTGTTGATCTCCTCGATCGCTTTCGCAAACGCGCGCGCCAGCACGCCGGTCTCGCCGGCTGCATCGACCGGAATGACGACCTTGCCCTTGCTGGCTACTCCCTGAACGGCCTCGGTCAGCCGCACGATCGGCCGGGTCAGCGATCTCGCGATCAGCACCGCCAGTACGGCCGCGCACAACACCGCGATCGCACCGACCAGAAGCGAGGTATTCCTGATGCTCGCAGCCGGCGCCATGATCGCGGCATGCGGGATGGTCTCGATGACGCCAACCCATTCGGTGCCGGCCAGGAGGGCGGGGGCAAGAGCTATCCCGCCGGAGCGGGCGGTCTGGTCCGGAATGATATCCGATCTGCCTTGCGTTGCTCCAGCCTGCGACGCCAGATGCGGGAAATCAGCCTTCCAGTCGGTAGGTTTGCCGAGCACCGAGCCGAACTCGCGGGAGCGATCGGGATGAATGAGATAGTCGCCCCGCCGGTTGACGACGTAGACCGTCTCGCCCGGCCACATTGACGACCTGATACGGTCGAAGGCGCGACGCATGTCGACGTTGATCATGAAAAGGCCGAACAGTTTGCCATCGTCTGCAAAGATCGGCGTTGCGATGCGAAGCGTCGGCCGGTGCACCTGCTCGATCAACCCGTTGCGGCGCCCGAGATCGAGCGGCGAGACATAGATTTGTCCGGCAGTCAGCCCGATCGTTTCCTGGAAATAGCTGCGATTGCTTCTCTTCTGCAGGCCCTCTTCGGGAACGATCCGAACGGCATCGTTTGGCCCTGCGCGGTCGACGCGGATCAGTTCACGGCCGTCGTCATCAAATCCGATGAAGCGAACCAGCGCGTAGGTCGGCTTGGCTTCAAGTTCCGCTGCGAGGCGGCTTGCCAGCCGGTCGCGCCAGGTTTTTTCGGAGACGCCGTCGATAGGATCGGTGCCGCCCGCCTTGCGCGCGCGGACCAATCCTCGCAGCGCCGCCGCTGAACGAAAGCCTATGACATCGCCGGTCGCGCTGGCCGCGTAGTATTCGAGATCGGTCGCGGCCTGCCGCGAATGGGTCTCGATGCGGTCGCGGGCCCGCAGCAGCAGCGCCTGTTCCAGATTGCGATAGTTCAGCCATCCGACCGCGGTAACCGCGATCGCGACCAGCGCAACCATCGCGATGGCAAGCCTGGTTGTGAGCGTCATGTCGCTGTTCGCTCGTGCTCCGCTTCGGCCCGGCGAGCCCGCCGGACGAATCGGATGCTATGGCGCATTACGGGGAGGAGGCAACACCGCCGCGCGATGGCGAGCCACGCCCGGCCGCTTCCAGGCAGCCTGTGACGGCTGCCAGAAGGTCGGCCGGCCGGAACGGTTTCTGCAGGCTGGAGATCGCGCCAAGCTTGGTCGCCATGGTCAGGAAGTCCGGCGCCTGGTCGGCTTCCGAAGCGACCGGCCGGCCGGAGATCACGATGATCGGAAGCTGCGGCTGCTGCTGGCGGACCATCCGCATGGTTTCAAATCCGTCCATTCCCGGCATGAAGATGTCGAGGAACAGCAGATCGAAATCTCCGGTCCGGCACAATGCCAGGCCCTTTCGTCCGTCACCGGCCGTGACCACGCTATGGCCCGCGCGTTCCAGCAGCAGGCGGATGGTCATCTGGACCGCCGCATCGTCATCCACGACCAGTATTCTTGCCAAAATAAAAAGTTCTCCGGCCCTGCTGGAACCAATCAACGGCAGGTTGCGAGTTTTGCCGAATCCCTGCGTTGTCGCAACCGCCTCGCCGGCAGGAACGTTCCGGTTGACCGTTAAAAAGCCGGCATAAAAACGTAGTTTATCCGCATGTTGCCGTGCAGACACATACCAGGTCTGCGCACGCGATTTGCCCGCGCAAGCGAGGCGGCGAGGAACCTGCGGGGATCAGTTGCTGAGATACTCCGGATGGCGCGCCCGAATCCGGATGAGTTCGCTCATCGTGCCCGACAGATGGGTGCGCAGGTGCTTCTGCGCCTCGTCGGGCTCGGCGGCATCGATCGCCTTCACGATCAGTCTGTGATGCCGCACGATATCCTGCGCCTTGCCGGGTGAGGGCAGATGCATCCGGCGCAGCCGGTCGATATGCCCGCTGCGGCTGCGCACCAGCGCCCAGATGTCCTGCTTGTCGGCGGCCATATAGAGCTGGCTGTGGAACTCGTTATCGGCGGCCATGAATTTTTCGAAGTCGCCCGCCTTTGCATAGTGTTGCTGGCGGACGATCGTCGCCTGCAGTTCGGCGACGAGCGCCTCACTGTGCTGGATCGCGAGCCCGCGCACGATTTCGAGTTCGACTGCCTGTCGCAGGAAATGCGCCTGCTGCGCCAGCCGCACGTCGACCCGGCTGACCACGGTTGCATATTGCGGGAACACGTCGACGAGGCCTTCCTCCTCGAGCCGCATCAGCGCATCGCGGATCGGCGTCGAGCTGACGCCGAACTGGCCGGCCAATGCGGCGCGCGACAGCGGCGATCCCGGCGGCAGTTCCAGCGAAATAATCATGCCGCGCAGGCGCTCGAACACCTGCGGCGCGGCCTGGCGATCGCGATCGAGGCGATCGGCGGAACGCGGGGCTGCGCGGCGTGAGGCGGTGTGCGGGGGAGCCATCGGGCGACCGGCCGTTCCAGAATGGACTTGCTTCAAATGCACTAATACATTAGTGCATCTCCCCAGAAGCGTCAACGAGACGCCGGGAGGAGATGCACAATGAAGAACAGGATGTGGAACGCCTGCGCGGGCGCCGTTGCGATGCTGATGTTGCTGCCCGCCTCTCAGGCTTCGGCCCAGCAGAAGTCTGAGGTCACGCTGTCGCGGCAGCCGGGCATTTTCTACATGCCCTCGCACATCATGGAAAAGAACAAGCTGATCGAGAAGCATGCGGCTTCGCTCGGCGTTCCCGGCGTCACCACCAAATGGGTCAACCTGAGCGGCGGCGGCGCGCAGACCGATGCGCTGCTCGCCGGCAGCGTCGACATCCTCAACACCGGAACCGGCAATCTCCTGCTGCTGTGGGATCGCACCCGCGGCGGCGTCAAGGGCATCGTCGCCACCTCGGCGCAGCCGATGACGCTGATCAGCCGCGATCCGAATATCAAGTCGATCAAGGATTTCGGTCCGAACGACAAGATCGCGGTGCCCACCGTCAAGGTCTCGACGCAGGCGATCGTGCTGCAGATCGCGGCAAGCGAGGCCTTCGGCGCCGACCAGTGGTCCAGGCTCGATGCCAACACCGTGCAGCTCGGCCATCCCGATGCCTATATCGCGTTGACCAACACGCAGCACGAGGTCCGCAATCACTTTTCGATTCCGCCGTTCACGTTCCTCGAACTGAAGAACGTTCCCGGCGCGCATGTGGTGCTGTCGTCGCCCGACGTGATGGGCGGCCCGCTCAGCCAGGCGCAGTTCTTCACCACGACCAAATTCGCCGACGCCAACCCGAAGATCGTGCAGGCGGTGCGCGACGCCACCAAGGAGGCGCACGACCTGATCCGCAGCGACACCAAGGCCGCCGTCGAGATCTACAAGGAAGTCACCGGCGACAAGACCAGCGTCGACGACCTCCTGGCGTGGCTCAAGGAGCCCGGCATGATGGAGTGGAATCTGCAGCCGCAGGGCACCATGAAATTCGCCGCCCATCTGTTCAAGGTCGGCACGCTGAAGACGATGCCCAAAGCCTTCACCGATTACTATCTGCCGGTCGCGCACGACCTGAAGGGCAGCTGATCGACATGGCCGCGCTTCTCGATGTCAGTGACGTAACGCTGCGCTACAAGACTTCGAGCGCGGTTGTGACCGCGACCGAGCGGGTCAGCTTCTCGGTCGATCGTTCCGATCGCTTCGTGCTGCTCGGTCCCTCCGGTTGCGGCAAGTCGACGCTGTTGAAGGCGGTCGGCGGCTACATGAAGCCGAGCGAAGGCAAGATGCGGATCTCCGGCCGCGAAATATCCGAGCCCGGCGCCGACCGCATGATGATCTTTCAGGAGTTCGACCAGTTGCTGCCGTGGAAGACGGTGCTGGAAAACGTGATGTTTCCGCTCCTGATGACACGGAAGCTGCCGCGCAAGGACGCGGAGATGCGGGCGCGCGCCTATATCGAGAAGGTCAGCCTCACCCGCGTCGTCGATTCCTATCCGCACACGCTGTCCGGCGGCATGAAGCAGCGCGTGGCGATCGCGCGCGGCATGGCGATGGAGCCGGACATTCTCCTGATGGACGAGCCGTTCGCCGCGCTCGACGCGCTGACGCGGCGCACCTGCCAGGATGAACTGCTGCAGCTCTGGGCGGAAACCAAATTCACCGTGCTGTTCGTCACCCATTCGATCGCGGAGGCGATCAAGATCGGCAACCGCATCCTGCTGCTGTCGCCGCATCCCGGCCGCGTCAAGGCCGAGGTTATCGACGTCGACCAGGTCTCCGGCGCGGACGGCAGCGCCGCCCGGCTGGAAAAGCAGATCCACGATCTGTTGTTCGCTGACGCCGTGACGGCACACTAAGGGGAGCGCGCGATGGGCGAGGCAAAAATCCTGCTGCGCGATGCTGCAGAGCTGACGGCAGCTATTCCTGCGGAAGTCGAACGCAAGCTGTCGGTGCCGGAGCTGTTGTGGAACGACGGCTTCGTCCGCAAATCCGTGATCATCATTTTCCTCGCCGTGGCGTGGGAAATCTACGGCACCATCCTCAACAATCCGCTGCTGTTTCCGACCTTCCACGACACGATTCTGACGATGTTCGACAAGGTGCGCGACGGGACTATTCCCCTGCGTGCCTGGGCGTCGCTCAAGGTGCTGTTCATGGGCTATGCCGCGGGCATCACGCTCGCGGCGATCTTCACCATTCTTGCGATCTCGACCCGGATCGGCACGGACTTTCTCGAAACCATCACCGCGATGTTCAATCCCTTGCCGGCGATTGCGCTGCTGCCGCTGGCGCTGATCTGGTTCGGCCTCGGCAACGGCAGTCTCGTATTCGTGCTGATCCATTCGGTGCTGTGGCCGGTCGCGCTCAACACCCATTCCGGATTTAAGAGCGTCTCGAACACGCTGCGCATGGTCGGCCGCAACTACGGCCTGCGCGGTCTGCCATATGTCGCGCGCATTCTCATTCCTGCCGCGTTCGGTTCGATCCTGACCGGCCTGAAGATCGGCTGGGCGTTTGCCTGGCGCACGCTGATCGCCGCCGAACTGGTGTTCGGTGTGTCGTCGGGGCAGGGCGGTTTGGGTTGGTTCATTTTCGAGAACCGCAATCTGCTGGACATCCCTGCCGTGTTTGCCGGCCTGTTGACCGTGATCATCATTGGCTTGATCGTGGAAAATCTGATCTTCCGCACCATCGAGCGTAACACCGTCCAGAAATGGGGCACGCAATCATGACCAAAAACAAGACCCCCGCCGAACTCCGCAGCGCGCGCTGGTTCGCACCCGACGATCTCCGCGCCTTCGGTCATCGCTCGCGCGCGATGCAGATGGGCTACGCGCCGGAGGAGTGGAAGGGCCGGCCGGTCATTGCGATTCTCAATACCTGGTCGGACGCGCAGCCCTGCCACATGCATTTCAAGAGCCGCGTCGACGACGTCAAGCGCGGCATCCTGATGGCCGGCGGTTTTCCGATGGAGCTGCCGGCGCTGTCGCTGTCGGAATCGTTTTTGAAGCCGACCACCATGCTCTACCGCAACATGCTGGCGATGGATGCCGAGGAATTGCTGCGCGGCCATCCCGTCGACGGCGTCGTGCTGATGGGCGGCTGCGACAAGACCACGCCGGGCCTTCTGCTTGGCGCCACCAGCATGGGCTTGCCGACGATCTATCTGCCGGCCGGGCCGATGCTGCGCGGCAACTGGAAGGGCAAGACGCTGGGCTCCGGCTCGGACGCCTGGAAATACTGGGACGAGCGGCGCGCCGGCAAAATCTCCGACAAGGACTGGGTCGATGTCGAGGCCGGCATCGCGCGCAGCTACGGCACCTGCATGACCATGGGCACGGCGTCCACCATGACGGCGATCGCGGAATCGATCGGCATGACGCTGCCGGGCGCGTCCTCGATCCCGGCCGCCGATGCCGGCCATATCCGCATGGCGTCCGAATGCGGCCGCCGCATTGTCGAGATGGTGTGGGAGGATCTGACGCCGGGCAAGATCCAGACCCGCAAGGCTTTCGAGAATGCGATCACGGTCGCGATGGCGATGGGCTGCTCGACCAACGCGATCATCCATCTGATCGCGCAGGCCCGCCGCGCCGGCCAGGACATCGGGCTCGACGATTTCGAGAAGGCGAGCCGCAAGGTGCCCGTGATCGCCAACGTGCGGCCGAGCGGCGACAAATATCTGATGGAAGATTTCTTCTATGCCGGCGGCCTGCCCGGGCTGATGAGCCGCATCCGGGAGCATCTGCATCTCGACGTCATGACGGTCACCGGCCAGACCCTCGGCGAAAATATCGCGCGCGCCGAAGTCTACAATGACGACGTCATTCGTACTGTGAAGGATCCGATCTACGCCGAAGGCGCGCTCGCTGTGCTCAAGGGCAATCTCGCGCCCGACGGCTGCGTGATCAAACCGAGCGCCTGCGAGCCGCGTTTTCTCAAGCACACCGGTCCGGCGCTGGTGTTCGACGATTACCCCTCGATGAAGAAGGCGACCGACGATCCGAATCTGGATGTCACTGCCGATCATGTGCTTATCCTGCGCAATGCCGGACCGCAGGGCGGGCCCGGCATGCCGGAATGGGGCATGCTGCCGATCCCGACCAAGCTCGTTAAGCAGGGTGTGCGCGACATGGTGCGGCTGTCGGATGCGCGCATGAGCGGCACCAGCTACGGCGCCTGCATCCTGCACGTCTCGCCGGAATCCTATATCGGCGGTCCGCTGGCGCTGGTGCGCAATGGCGACATGATCACGCTCGATGTCAACGCGCGTACCATCAACCTCGATGTGCCGGAAGCTGAATTGGCAAAGCGCCGTGCCGCATGGAAGGCGCCAGAGTCGCGCTACGAGCGCGGCTATGGCTGGATGTTCACCCGCCACATCAAGCAGGCCAACGAAGGCTGCGATTTCGATTTTCTGGAGACCGGATTTGGGAAGCCGGTCGACGAGCCGTCGATTTACTAACCGTCGTCGTTCCGGGGCACGAACCGTCATCCGTCATTGCGAGCGAAACGAAGCAATCCATCTCACGGCACGAAGGAAAGAATGGATTGTTTCGTCGCTTCGCTCCCTTGCACAAACGCTTTGCGTTTGTTGCAGGCAATGACGGGGGATAGAGCCGAGACCAAACAAAAAAGCATCACAGGGGAGGACCACCGATGACCATGACCAGACGCAACCTGCTCGCAGGAGCCGGTGCCGCTGCTGCTTCCACGTTGCTGTCCCGCGCGGCGAGCGCGCAATCGTTTCCGTTCACGCCGAACCAGCGCTATCCCGATCCGGCCGTGCAGATTCTCGATCCGGGTTTTGCGAAATACCGGATCTATTCCTCGACCGTCGAGCAGGTCGCGACCGGCATGCGCTGGGCCGAAGGGCCGGCTTACTTCCCCGAGGGCGGCTATCTGCTGTTTTCCGACATTCCCAACAACCGCATCATGAAGTTCGACGAGAAGACCAACCAGACCAGCGTCTTCCGCGCCAACGCCAACTACGCCAATGGCAATGCGCGTGACCGACAGGGCCGGCTCGTCACCTGCGAGCACTCGGTCACCCGCCGCATCACCCGCACCGAGAAGGACGGCAAGATCACGGTGCTCGCCGACAAGTTCGAGGGCAAGCGGCTGAACGCGCCGAACGACATCGTGGTCAAGTCCGACGACACCATCTGGTTCACCGATCCGCTGTTCGGCATCAATGGCGAGTGGGAAGGCAAGAAGGAAAAGCCGGAGCAGGCCACCACCAACGTCTATCGCCTCACCAAGGACGGCAAGCTCACCGCTGTCATCACGGACATCGTCAATCCGAACGGGCTCGCCTTCTCGCCGGATGAGAAGAAGCTCTATGTCGTGGAGTGGAAGGGCACGCCGAACCGCAGCATCTGGAGCTTTGACGTCAACGCCGATGGCACGCTGGGCGGCAAGACCAAGGTGATCGACGCCGCCGACCAGGGCGCGCATCGACGGCTTCAAGGTCGATCGCGACGGCAATCTGTGGTGCGGCTGGGGCTCCAACGGCGCGCTGCAAGCCGAGCCGACCGACGTCGGTGGCCGCAGGGTGTTCCAGCTCAAGGGCAAGTCGGAGGATCTCGACGGCGTCATGGTGTTCAGCCCCGCCGGCAAGCCGCTCGCCCACATCCGCCTGCCGGAACGTTGCGCCAATCTCACCTTCGGCGGGCCGAAGAACAACCGCCTCTATATGACGAGCTGCCACTCGGTCTACGCGCTGTATGTGGAGTTGCATGGGGCGGTTTAGATAACAACCACCGTCATTCCGGGGCGCACGTAGTGCGAACCCGGAACCTCGAGATCCGGGTCTGGTCCTTCGGACCATCCCGGAATGACGAACAACTGGGATGAATAAGATGACAAAACTAAGCGAAGCCACCCGCAACAAGCTGAAGACCGTCTCCACCGCCACCGTCGCCACCGCGCTGTTCAAGCGTGGCTTCCGCATCCAGATGATCCAGGACGTGCAGCCGCTCGGTCCCGATCAGCCGGTGCTGGTCGGCGAGGCCTTTACGCTGCGCTACATGCCGGCGCGTGAGGACCTCAACAAGATCGACGTGTTCCGCGACCGCAGCCACCCGCAGCGCAAGGCGATCGAGGATTGTCCGCCCGGCGCGGTGCTGGTCATGGACAGCCGCAAGGATGCGCGAGCAGCGTCTGCCGGCGCCATCCTGGTGACGCGGCTGATGCAGCGCGGCTGCGCCGGGGTGATCACCGATGGCGGTTTTCGCGATTCCGCCGAGATCGCCGCCCTCGGCTTTCCCGCCTATCACCATCGCCCGAGCGCGCCGACCAATCTGACGCTGCATCAGGCGATCGAGATCAACGTCCCGATCGGCTGCGGCGACGCGCCGGTATTTCCCGGCGACGTGATCCTGGGTGACAGCGACGGCGTCATCGTCATCCCCGCCCATCTCGCCGACGAGATCGCCGACGAGGCGGTCGAGATGACTGCGTTCGAGGATTTCGTGACCGAGGAAGTGCGCAAGGGCCGCTCGATCCTCGGCCTCTACCCCGCAACCGACGAGCAGACGCCAAAGGACTTTGCGGCCTGGCGCAAGGCCAACGGCAGGTGATGCGTTCCCCGGACGCTGCACCGCGTCCAGGACACGTTACACGATCCTCGTCT
>CAWFIQ010000027.1:0-56897 GCA_963815955.1 uncultured Alphaproteobacteria bacterium | reverse complement strand
CAATCAATCCGTCAGCATCGCACCGACGTCGGCCTCCGCGACGACGCTGCCGTTGACCTTGGCCTCGCCGTGAAACCACCACATCTCCTTGCGGCGGCCGATCGAGCGCATGTGGTACTCGATGGTTCGCCGGGCATTACGGGCTTTCGGAATTTGCACTTGTCGATGGTCAGGAAATAAACCGCACGTGGCTTCTCGGTGCCCTTGACCGACTTGATACCGATGACACCTGCGGTCTGCGCCATGGCCTCGATCATCATCACGCCGGGATAGACCGGCCGATCGGGAAAATGCCCGAGGAACGGCGGCTCGTTGAAGGTCACGTTCTTGATGCCGATGCCGCTGTAATCGGTCCGGATCCTGATCACCCGGTCGATCAGCAGCATCGGATAACGGTGCGGGAGCGTCTTGAGGATCTCGTTGATGTCGACGAGCTCAAACCTGACCGGTGCCTCCTCCATCACTCCCGCCCCTCGCCTTTCGGATCGGCCGTGCCGCCCTGCGCCAGCCGCTCCACTGCAACAATCTCCCTGAACCACTGCTTGGTCGGTTTGGCAAAATGGCCGCCCCAGCGGCCGTTCGGCGGACTGTCGTCCTTGACCGCACTCATGGCCGTGACCTGGGCGCCGTCGCCGATCTTGAGGTGGTTGTTGATGCCGACCTTCGCGCCCAGTGCGACGTTGTCACCGATCGTCAGGCTGCCCGCCAGCCCGATCTGGGCCGCGAGCAGGCAATGCCGGCCGATGGTCACATTGTGGCCGATCTGGACCTGATTGTCGATTTTGGTGCCCTCGCCGATCACGGTATCGCGCAGGCTGCCGCGGTCGATTGTGGTGCCGGCGCCGATCTCGACATCGTTCTGGATCAGGACCCGGCCGGTCTGCGGCACCTTCAGATGCCCCTCGGGGCCGAAGAAAATGAAGCCATAGCCGTCCTGCCCGATGCTGCAGCCGGGATGGATCAGGACGTTGTTGCCGATCAGCGAGAACTGGATCGCGGTACGGGCGCCGACATTGCAGTCGCGGCCGATCTTGACGTCAGCGCCGATCACCGCCCCCGCGCCGATCACCGTGCCGGCGCCGATCTCGACCCGGGGGCCGATCACCGCCAGCGGATCGACGATTACGCCGTCTTCCAGATGGGCGGACGGATCGATGATTGCCGACGGTGCGATGCCGGCATTGTCGAACCAGGATTGCGGGCGCAGCGCGTCGGCATGCCATTCGCGCGCCAGCTTGACGAAAGCGCGGAACGGCTGGGTCGCCCGCAGCACCGCGACATGGGCGGGCACCTGGCCTCGAAGCGCGGGCTGACCAGCAGGCCCCGGCCTTGGTCGCCTGGAGCTGGTCGGCGTATTTGAGGTTGTCGAAAAACGCCAGATGCATGGGCCCGGCCTCGTCGAGCGAAGCCAGACCCCTGATCATCTGGCCGCCCGCGAGCGGGATCGACCAATACCGCTCCCGTCAACGCGGCGATTTCGGCCAACGTCGACGAAGGAGGTTGCTTGAAGAATATCGGCTGCGCCATTCCACCCGTCGCAGTCCGGCCGGCCTACATCAAACGCCGGCTCCGAAGAAATGGAGCCGGACTTTCCTTGTTCTGAGATGTCTCGTCACGCGAACCCATGCGGTCCGCTTCAAGACGCCTTAGAACGATGTGCCGCCGCCAAACTTGAATTCCTGCACGCGGTCATACTGACCCTTGGTAATCGGAACCGCATAGTCGAAGCGCAGCGGACCGAACGGCGACGCCCAGATCATGCCGACACCCACCGAACTGCGGACGACGTTGCCGTTGTCATACTGCAATCCCAGGCAGGTTCCGGCAGTGGCCGAGTCGTGACGTCGCCTGGGTCGGCCTGATGCAGCCGGGCACATTGACCTCGCCGGTCTGCGCCCACGACGTCGGCCCCTTGTAGTCGAACAGCCCGCCGGCGTCGGCATAGACCGAGCCCTTGAGCCCGACTTCCTTCGGCAGGAACCAGAACGGCATCTGCAATTCGGCCGAAGCGCCCCAGTACTTGGTGCCGCCGAGCGCGTCCGCGTGCCGAACGGGTTGATATCGCGCGGACCGATGCCGTTCGGCGCGAAGCCGCGGACGAGATTCGGGCCCATCTGGAAGTGATCGAGCATGCGCAGCTCGTTGCTGCCGAACTGGTTCAGGATGCCGCCCTGGAGATGGATCAAGCCGACGATGTCGGCCACCAGCGGGGTGTAGTACTTCGCATCGACCGCGGACCTGATGTACTTCACGTCGCCGCCGACGCCGGCGAAGTCCTGCTTCCAGTCGATCAGCAGGCCGTCGGTCGGGTTCTTGTTGTTGTCCAGCGTGTTGTAGTTCAGCGAGTAACCGACCGACGAGGTCAGCGCCTTGCCGCTCTGCAGTTCCCTGCGGACCGGCAGCGAGGCTTCGCCATCGCTGTAGCACCACAGGCCGGTGCCGGAGTATCAGTGGCGGTTTGGCCGCCGATCGACCCGCCGGGGCGGCCGACGAATTGCAAACGCCGGCGTCGGATTGAACGCGAGCAACGAGTTCGACGGAGTTGTTGTTACAATTCGCCAGCAGTCGGCAGCTGGATTTCCTGCTGATAGATCGAATAGCGCAACTGCAGCGCGAGATCTTCGCGCAGCGTGAAGCCGAGCCGCGGGCTGAAGCCCAGCGTCTTGGTGCCGTAGGAGATGTAGCTGTTGGCGAGCTGCTGGCGCTGGAACAGGTCGAGGCCGAGCGCGACGCGATAGTCCAGCAGATAAGGCTCGACGAACGACAGCGAGTAGCCGCGCGCATACTGGCCGTAGGTCACGGCTGCCTTCGCATACAGGCCGCGGCCGAGGAAGTTGCGCTCGGAAATGCTGACTTCGGCCAGCGCACCGTCGGTGGTCGAATAGCCGCCCGACACCGAGAAGTCGCCGGTCGACTTCTCTTCGAGATCGACGATGAGGATCACGCGATCGGTCGACGAGCCGGGCTCGGTCACGATCTTCACGCTCTTGAAGTAGTCGAGGTTCTTCAGCCGGCGCTCGGCGCGATCGACCAGCGCGCGGTTGTAGGCGTCGCCTTCGGACAGATCGAACTCGCGGCGAATCACGTAGTCGCGGGTGCGGGTGTTGCCGCGGACGTTGATGCGCTCGATATAGGTGCGCGGGCCTTCCTCGATCACGAAGACGATCGAGACGGTGTGCGGTTCGAAATTGCGATCGCCGCGCGGGCGCACGATCGCGAAGGCATAGCCGCGCCGCGAGGCCTCGATCTGCATCTCCTCGACGGATTTCTCGACCGCCTCGGCATTGTAGACCGAGCCGACGCTGACGCGCGAGAAGCTGCGCATCGTGGCGGTATCGAGGGTGGCGATGGAGGTCTGGATGTCGACGGCGGCGACGCGGTATTGCTGGCCCTCCTCGATCTTGAAGGTGACGAGGAAGCCCTTCGCTCGGGATCGTATTCGGTCAGCGCCGCGACGACCTGCACGTCGGCATAAGCCGTTCTTGAGGTAGAAGCGGCGAATCAGGTCGCGGTCGGCCTCGACGCGGTCGGGATCGTAGACGTCGGCGCCGCCGAGGAAGCTCAACAGGTTGGATTCGCGCGTCTTGATGACGTCCTTCAGGCGATAGGACGAATAGGCGACGTTGCCGACGAACTCGATCGACTTGACGCCGGTCTTGCTGCCCTCGGTGACCGTGAAGATCAGATCGACGCGGTTGTTCGGCAGCTCGATGACTTCAGGGGTGACGCGCACGTCATAGCGGCCGGAGCGCCGGTAGATTTCGGCGATGCGCTGGGCGTCCGACTGGACCATCGGGCGCGAGAATGTGCCGCGCGGCTTGGACTGGATTTCAGCCGAAAGCTGCTCGTCCTTGACCTTCTTGTTGCCTTCGAAGGCGATGCGCCTGATCACGGAGTTTTCGACCACGGTCACGACCAGCGGCCGCCCGCCTGGTTGATTCGCACGTCCTGGAACAGGCCGGTCTCGATCAGCGCCTTCAGGCCGTCGTCGATCTGGGCCTGCCCGAGCCGGCCGCCGGGGCCCGGCTTGAAATAGGAACGGATGGTCTCCACCTCGACACGCCGATTGCCCTCAACGGCGATCGACGCGACGGTCTGGGCCGCAGCCGGCGACAGATACAAGCGCGGCCGCCACCGTGGCGGCGACCGGCACGCCGACCATGATCAGAGCGGCCAGCAGAGCCCCCCCGCACTCGCATTCCAAACATCATGCGCAACGCGCCCTCGTCATTCCATTGCCGGCCCGCACCCCGACGAACCGGCAAATTCCCAAAGTTGCACTGCTTGTAGCCAATTTCGCGAGGGCGGCAAACCACACATCGCGGTGCGATTCCATTTTCATTCCAAGACGTTGCCGATGGGCAACGTCACAAAAAAGCCGCCTAGATCTCCGAACAGCCCCTTCAGCCAGGCACCTGATGGAAATCGTTATAGGCGCAAAACCATCAACATCAGCACCAGAACCAGCCCGACGCGGAACCCGTATCTCCTGGGATCTCTCCGACAAGGGACGCCCCCGCACCACCTCGGCCGCGTAGAACAAAAGGTGACCGCCATCGAGCAAGGGCACCGGGAACAGGTTCAACAGCCCGATCGAAATCGACAGCACCGCCGCCAGATGAATCAGGGCGGATCAGTCCCAGCGTGGCGACCTGCCCCGAAATCTGGGCGATCCGAATCGGCCCGCCGATCTGGTCCGCGCTCGCCCGGCCGGTGAAGATGTTGCCGATATAGGACAGCGTCTGGTCGATGACGAACCAGGTTTCCTTGATTCCCAGCCAAAACGCGCTCGCCGGATCGACCTTCTCGGTGGTCACTTCGCCCGGCGAGGTTGCGCGGGTGATGCCGAGAATGCCGAGCCGCTGCGTGTTTCCGAACGGATCCTTCACTTCGCGCAGTTCCGGCGTGCCCTTCAATTGCAGCGTCGAATCACCACGCTTGACGGTGAAGGTCAGGGTGCTCGCCGGCGCGGACGCTGACGACGCGCTGCATGTCGGAGAAGCTGCCGATCTTCTTGCCGTCGATGGCGGTGACGATGTCGCCGACCTGAAAGCCCGCCCGCTCGGCGGCGCTGCCGGCCTCGATCTTGTCGACGCGCGCCGTCGTGCTCGGCTTGCCGAAGAAGGTGAAAAGGCAGGTGAAGATGACGATCGCCAGAATGAAATTCGCGATCGGACCGGCGGCGACGATGGCCGCGCGCGCGCCGACTTTCTTGTGATGGAAACTGCCCGCCCGCTCCTCCTCGGTCATGCCGGCGAGCGTTTCGGCCGAGGCGGCGTCGAGGCTTCGCTTTCGTCGCCAAAGAACTTCACGTAGCCGCCGAGCGGGATCGCGGAGATCTTCCAGCGCGTGCCATGGCGGTCGTTGAAGCCGACGAGTTCCGGCCCGAAGCCGAGCGAGAACGTCAACACCTTCACGCCCGCCCATCGGGCGACCAGGAAGTGGCCGAGTTCATGGAAGAACACGACGATGGTCAGGACGAACAGGAAGGGAATGATGTAGCCGACGAGCCCATGGCCCAACGTACTGAAACTATTTAGAAAAAACTCTGACATCAGGTTCCCCTCGACAAGAGCCAAAGGCTCCGTCCCCAACCCTCTAGGATGCCTTTAAGGCAATTTGAGGCAATAGGGAGGCGGCTCTATTTCGCGCGTTATGGTCAACGGCAATCGCGTCGTCGGCCGAGCTCAAAGGCGCCAGGTTCCCGGCGCGAATCCAGTCGTTCATGGTCGCTTCGACGAGGCGCGCGATCGACCCGAACTTGATCTGGCCGGCAATGAACGCCGCCACCGCCACCTCGTTGGCAGCATTGAATACCGTGGTCGCACCACGGCCGGTACGTAACGCCTCGTAGGCCAGCCGCAAGCCCGGGAACCGCTCGAAATCCGGCGCCTCGAAGGTCAGCTGGCCGATCTTGGCGAGATCGAGCCTCGCCGACGGGCCGACGATTCGGTCGGGCCATCCGAGGCAATGCGCGATCGGGATGCGCATGTCGGGCGCGCCGAGCTGCGCAACCACGGAGCGATCGGAGAATTCGACCATGCCGTGGATGATCGACTGCGGATGCACGAGAACGTCGATCTCGTCGGCGCGTCAGCGCGAACAGATAGGAGGCCTCGATCACTTCGAGGCCCTTGTTCATCATCGAGGCCGAATTGATGGTGATCTTCTGGCCCATGCTCCAGTTCGGATGCTTCAAGGCCTGCGCCAGCGTCGCCTGCTCGATGTCGGCGGCGGCCCAGGTGCGGAACGGCCCGCCCGATGCGGTGATGATCACGCGCACCAGTTCCTCGCGGTTGCCGGAAGACGAGCGCCTGAAACAGCGCGTTGTGCTCGGAATCCGCCGGCAGGATGCAGGCGCCGGCTTTCGCCGCGCGCTGCATGAAGAAATCGCCGGCACAGACCAGGCATTCCTTGTTGGCAAGCGCCACCGCCGCGCCGCGATCGACCGCGGCCAATGCCGGCTTCAGCCCGGCCGCACCGCTCACCGCCGCCATCACCCAGTCGGCCGGACGCGCGGCCGCCTCGATGATGGCGCTTTCGCCGGCGCCGCATTCGATGCCGGTGCCGGCCAGCGCGTCCTTCAATTCGCCGAGCCGCGACGGGTCGGCGATCGCCGCAAATCGCGCGCCGAATTCCTTGGCGAGTTTGGCCAGCGCTTCGACATTGGAATTCGCGGTCAGCGCCTCGACAGAATAGCGGTCGCGCGCGCCGCGCAGCAAATCCATGGTGCTGTCGCCGATCGAGCCGGTGGCGCCCAGCACCGTCACGGTGCGCGCGGCTGCGACGCCGCGGCCTTGTTGTTACGCAATGGAACTGCGCTCATCGTTTCACCAAACCATAAGACCGCGGCCGACGCCATCGGCGCCACCCCGCAGAAAGCCGAAAAGGGCCGCCACGACGACGGCTGCGACAAATCCATCCAGGCGATCCATTAGCCCGCCGTGGCCGGGAATAATGTGACTTGAGTCCTTTACGCCAAAACGCCGCTTCACGGCGGATTCGAAGAGATCGCCGAGCTGCGAGACGACCGAAAGAGCCCCGGAAAGCATCAATAACGGCCCGATCCTGCCCAGATCGAACGCGGCAAATCCGCACGCCACGGCCAGGCTGGCGGCAAACCCGCCGGCGGCGCCCGCCCAGGTCTTTTTCGGGCTGACGCGCGGCCAAAGTTTCGGCCCGCCAATGCCGCGGCCCGCGAAATAGCCGCCGCTATCGGTCACCCACACGATCAGCAGCACGAACATCAGCGCGGCGAATCCCTTGACGGGATCGAGACGCACCAGCACCGAGGCGATCTCGGCCGCCGCCGCGTACAGGAATCCCGCCGCCGCCCAGCTTCGCCGCTCCGGCGCGATCGCCACGACGGCAACGAAGCCGACCGCCAGCACCATCAGCGCGGCATCGAGCCGGCCTATCGCAAAACAAAGCCCGGCGACCGCAAGCGCGGCCACACCCGGCACCGTCACGCGCGTAGCGCCGGCGAGACCCACGATCGCGAGCCATTCCACGAACAGGCCGATGGCAGCCAGCGTCACCAGCGCGGCCCAGAGCCAGCCGCCCGCATAGGCGATCGCGACCGCAAGCGGGATCAGCACGGCGGCTGCAGCAATGCGCATGAGCGAGATTGCGCGAATCCGGTTCGCGCTCGGATCGCGCCGCCGGCGCGGCCTCGCCCTCGGTCACGATCCGGTTTTCGCGGCCAGACCGCCGAAACGGCGTTCCCGTCTGGCATATTCGGCAATGGCGCTTTCCAGCGCGGCCTTGTCGAAATCCGGCCAGTGGATCGGCACGAACACGAGTTCGCTGTAGGCCGCCTGCCACATCAGGAAGTTCGACAGCCGCTGCTCGCCGCTGGTGCGGATGATCAGGTCGGGATCGGGAATATCAGGCGCATCGAGATAGCGGCCGAGCGCATCGGCGTCGATCGATGCCGGATCGCGCTTGCCTTCAGCCACTTCGCGCGCCAGCCGCTGGGCGGCACCGGCGATTTCCTGGCGCGATCCGTAATTGAACGCGACCACGAGATTGAGCTTGGTGTTGGCTCCGGTCAGTTCCTCGGCCTCGTTCAGCAGCGTGCAGATATCGGGCTCCAGCCCTTCCCGCTCCCCGATCACGCGCACGCGCACGCCGTCGCGATGCAGCGTCGCCAGATCGTTGCGGATGAAGCGGCGCAGCAGTCCGAACAGATCGCCGATTTCGGTCGCCGGCCGCGACCAGTTCTCGGAGCTGAACGAAAAGATCGTCAGGTAAAGCACGCCGAGTTCATGGGCGGCGCGAACGACGCGGCGCAGCGCCTCGACGCCGCGGCGGTGGCCTTCGGCACGCGGCAAGCCGCGCGCTGCCGCCCAGCGTCCGTTTCCGTCCATGATGATCGCCACATGCAACGGGACGGATCGATCCGGTCCTTCCGTGGCGGGGGCGGCGGCGTTCGGCATTATCTGAATTCCAGGACCAGTCTCGATTCTTGAACGTTGCCGTCAAACAGTGAGGATTTCCTTTTCCTTCGCCGCAAGCAACTGATCGATTTCCGCAATCGTTCCGTCGGTCGCCTTCTGCACATCATTGGCGAGCCGTTCCTGATCGTCTTCGGAAATCTCGTGATTCTTCTCAAGCTTCTTGACGATATCCAGTCCGTCGCGACGGACATGGCGGACCGCAACCTTGGCGGCTTCGGCGTATTTGTGCGCGACTTTCACCAGTTCCTTGCGGCGTTCCTCGTTGAGTTCGGGAATCCGCAGGCGCAGCACCTGCCCTTCGGTCGCGGGCGAGAGGCCGAGGTTGGAATCGACGATCGCCTTTTCGACGGCCTTCACCATGGACTTGTCCCACACCTGCACGGAGAGCAGGCGCGGCTCGGGCACGCTGACGGTCGCGAGCTGGTTGAGGGGCATGTGCGAGCCGTAAGCCTCGACCTGCACCGGCTCCAGCATGGACGCCGCAGCGCGGCCGGTCCGCAGGCCGCCCAATTCATGCTTGAGCGATTGGGTGGCGCCTTGCATGCGGCGCTTCAATTCGTTGATGTCAAAACCGGGCGTGGGCATAACGCTCTCCCCTCCTTAGAAACCAGCCGCCGGCGTCTCAAGAGCCCGCGGTTCGAAGCAGCACCGGCATTGTCAGCCGGCAACCACCGTGCCGTGGCCGGTCCCGCGCAGGATCGCGCCGATCGAACCCGGCTCGGCGATCGAGAATACGATGATAGGCAGTGACGTCTCGCGGGCAAGCGCGAATGCGGTCGCATCCATCACCTTGTAGTCGCCGGCAATCGCCTGCGAATGCGTCAGCCGATCGAAACGCTTGGCCGACGGGTCCTTTTTGGGGTCGGCGCTGTAGACGCCGTCGACATTGGTGGCCTTGAGCACGGCCTGCGCACCGATCTCGGCCGCCCGCAGCACCGCTGTGGTGTCGGTGGTGAAGAACGGATTGCCGGTTCCGCCGCCGAGCAGCACGATTCGGCCCTCGGCGAGGTATTTGTGCGCTGCACTGCGGGTGAACAGCTCGGAAATCTCGGGCATCACGAACGCCGACAGGGTCCGCGCCGGCGTCCCCTTGCGCTCGATCGCGGCCTCCAGCGCCAGGCAGTTCATCATGGTGGCGAGCATGCCCATGGTGTCGCCGGTCGGGCGCGACACGCCGCGCGAGGAGACTTCGACGCCGCGGACGATGTTGCCGCCGCCGATCACGACGGCCAGCTCGACGCCGAGCTTCTTCGCCGCGATCAGATCGTCGGCGATGCGGTCGATGGTGGGCTGGTCGATACCGAAGGAATGGCTGCCTGCGAGATATTCGCCCGAGAGCTTGATCACGACGCGACGATAGACCGGCTCAGCCATTGCTTATCGCTTCCTTGTCCCGCGCAGGTGATTTCCGGCACGTTCGCACCGGAAGGCTGTGACCGCAGCGGTTACTTCTTGCCGCTGGCCGCCGCGACCTCGGCTGCGAAATCGGATTCCTGCTTTTCGATTCCCTCGCCGAGAGCATAGCGCACAAATCCGGCAATCTTCACAGGCGCGCCGATCTTGCCTTCGGCTTCCTTCACCGCCTGCGCGACCGACTTGCCCTTTTCGTCGTGGATGAACGCCTGCTCCAGCAGGCAGACTTCCTTGTAATAGGTCTTCAGGCCGGACTCGACGATCTTCTCGATCACGTTCTCCGGCTTGCCCTGCTGGCGATACTTGTCGGCCAGCACGTCCTTTTCGCGCTTCACGATCTCGGGGTCGAGGCCGGACGGATCCAGCGCCTGCGGATTGGTCGCGGCCACATGCATGGCCAACTGGCGGCCGAGATGCGCGAGCTCATCGGTCTTGCCGGTGGACTCCAGCGCGACCAGCACGCCCATCTTGCCGGCGCCGTCGATCACGGCGCCATGGACGTAGCTCGACACCACGCCCTTGCCGACCTCGAGCGAAGTCGCCCGGCGCAGCGACATGTTCTCGCCGATGGTCGCGATCGCGTCCGAAATCGCGGTCTCGACCGTGACGCTGCCGACCTTGGCTGCCTTGATCGTCTCGACGTCGGCGCCGTTGTGGAGCGCGACCTGCGCGATCATCTTGACGAGGCCCTGGAACTGCTCGTTGCGGGCCACGAAATCGGTCTCGGAGTTGACCTCGACCACGACGCCCTTGGCGCCCGAGGTCACCGCGCCGATCAGGCCTTCCGCCGCGACGCGGCCAGCCTTCTTGGCGGCCTTCGACAGGCCCTTCTTGCGCAGCCAGTCCTGGGCGACCTGCATGTCGCCGTTGGTTTCGGTCAGCGCTGCCTTGCAGTCCATCATGCCTGCGCCGGTCGACTCGCGCAGTTCCTTGACCATCGCCGCAGAGATCGTTGCCATCGTCGATATCCTTCTTGCCTGCTAGCCGCGAGCGCGGCGCGCGCTTTGCGCCGGACCGCCGTCAGCTACAGGGAATGCCGTAATCTGGGGAGCAGAACCGGTGGCCGGAAGACCCGGCCACGCGGCGTACCAATTATTCCGCTTCCGCAGTCAGCGTCTTGGCCTGGGCAACCCAGGCATCGGCGCGGCTCGGAAGACCGACCTCTTCGCCGATCTTGTGCGCGGTATCGTGGTCGAGCTCGGCGAGCTGCCAGTAGTGGAAGATACCGAGGTCGTTGAGCTTCTTCTCGATCGCACCCGACACGCCGGTGAGCTTCTTGAGGTTGTCGGCGGTGCCGCGCGGACCGGCCAGACCCTGGAAGCCGGTCGGCTGGGGAGCCGCCGGAATTTCCTCGCGGGCCGGCTGGGCGGAGGCGCCGATGTCGATGCCGTGATCGCCCTGGGCGCGCGAGATGCCGTCGATGGCGGCGCGGGCAATCAGGTCGCAATACAGCGAAATGGCGCGGCCGGCGTCGTCATTGCCCGGCACCACGAAGGTGATGCCCTTGGGGTCGGAATTGGTATCGACGATCGCGGCAACGGGAATGTTGAGCCGCTGCGCTTCCTGGATCGCGATGTCTTCCTTGTTGGTGTCGATCACGAAGATCATGTCGGGAAGACCGCCCATGTCCTTGATGCCGCCGAGCGAACGGTCGAGCTTGTCGCGCTCGCGCTGCAGCGTCAGCCGCTCCTTCTTGGTGTAGGAGGAGGCATCGCCGGACGCCAGCACCTCGTCGAGATGACGCAGGCGCTTGATCGAACCCGAGATCGTCTTCCAGTTGGTCAGCGTGCCGCCGAGCCAGCGCGAATTGACGAAATACTGCGCCGAGCGCTTGGCCGCTTCGGCAACGCCGTCCTGCGCCTGGCGCTTGGTGCCGACGAACAGGATGCGGCCGCCCTTGGCGACGGTGTCACTGACCGCCTTCAGCGCGGTGTGCAGCAACGGCACGGTCTGGGCGAGATCGATGATGTGGATGTTGTTGCGGGCACCGAAGATGAAATCCGCCATCTTCGGATTCCAGCGGTGCGATTGGTGGCCAAAGTGCACGCCAGCTTCAAGGAGCTGACGCATAGAAAAATCGGGTAGCGCCATAGTGATAGTTCTCCGGTTGGTTCCTCCGGAAACGTGTGAGCAAACGAGCCTTATGGCCCGCCTGCCACCGGACGGCCTTTTGAGCCATGTTTCCGTGTGAGATGGCGCGCTGTATAGCCGGATTCCAGCCAGAAGCAAGGAAATAAGGCCGGATTTTCAACCCGCCAGTCCCAGGATTGCGGCCGCCGCGGCCAGACCGGGCGGTCTGGCCCGTTAACAATCAGCATCGGGTACCCGGCGCGCACCTCCTGGCCGCCGCCGCCGGCGCCGCCGGACGTGGCGGAGGCGCGGCCATCCTGGGCGGTGGAGCAGCCATCCGGGGCGGTGGCGGCGCAGCCATCCGCGGCGGCGGTGCCGCGACCCGCGCGGGCGGCGGGGCTGGCGCAGCCATCCGGGGTGGTGGCGCGGCCATCCTTGGAGGGGGTGCAGCCATCCTTGGCGGTGCGGACGGTGGAGCGGCGCGGGCTGCCGGCGGTGGCGGCCTTGCCACATGCACCGCAGACGGTGGCGGGGCTCGGCGAAGTTCCGGTTGAGGTCTCGGAGCAACCGCAGCGGCCGGTTTTGGTGGCGTGGCGGCGCCGGGTGGCGGGGCCCCCCTTGGTGGCGGACCTGCCGGAGCCGTGGGAGCCGTCGCGCCAATGGCCGGCCTGCGCCCGGAAACGCCGGGTGGAGTGCCCGGTGCGGTCCTCGCGTTCGGATTGATAGCAGCGCTCGGGGGTGTGGGCGGCGCGCCCCTGGCACCCGGAACCGGCAGGGCGTTGGTCCTCGGCAAGGGCTGGGTCGACGGCAGCGCGGCTGGCGCGTTCGCCGGCTGCACCGCATTCGGCCGTCCGGCCCGCCCCGCGGGAGCACCGGGCAAACCGGTCCTCACGGCAGGATTGATCGCGGCGCTCGGCGGTACCGGCGCTCTGCCCTGCTGGATCAGCGTGGCCCGTTGCGCGACCGCAGGCGGCAGCCCAGGCGTCGCGCGCCCGGGCCCGGGCGCAACCACCCCGGCCGGCGCACCGCGGCGTCCGATGCCATTGGCGCCGGGCCCTGCCGCAGGCGCCGGCGGCCCACGCCGGTTGATGACGTTGTCGATGACGGCCCTGTTGTGGATGTTGGCAAAGATGATGTTGTTTGGCGGCGGCGCCAAATAGCGCGGCGGCCTCACATAGACCGGGAACGGCACAAAGATCGGCTGCGGCAGGATGAACAGGCCAATCGGCGGCGGCGGTGGCTCCAGCACGATGAAATCATCCGGTGGCGGCGGCAGGTAGTAGACCGGCGGCGGTGGCGGCGGGACAAAATCAAACTCGGGATCGCTGAAGGCCAGCACGGGACGGTCGACATAGATCATCTCGTCCGGCGGCGGCGGCGGCACGTCGTAGTCCATGACATCGAAGGTCGGCGGCGGCTCGAGCGGCGCGGTGAGAATGGCAAGGCGGCGGCGCGCGTCGGCGGCGTGAGGCCCGTTCGGGTAGCGCCGCAGATATGACCAATAGGCGTTCGGGGTGTCGGCGCGATAGGTGCGCCGCCACGTGATCGATTCACGCCGCGCCGCCGCGATCGCCCTCACCCGCTTCGCCATCGGATCGTCGGGATAGGCGGCGAGAAACTCCTCGTAGGCCGGCAGCGTGTCGCGCTCGAGCACCGCCGCATAGGCGTCCTGCACGCCGAGATCGCGAATCGGCTTGCTGCGGTTGGCGGCGACCTGATCCGACGCCGGCGCGGCGGGCGCATCCGGTGCGCGCTCGAAGAACGTGAAGGCCGCGTCGACCTTCTGGCTGTCCCAGGGCACCTGCGCGCCCTTGCTCGCTTCGTTGACGCGAAGCCGCACGCGGTTGAAGACCTCCGGCAGCGGCAACCCGCCGGTCCGGATCATCTCGGCCAGCGACTGGGCGTAGATGCCGTACGGCCCCTGCTCGGCCGGCGCCACCGTTCCGGGCGCCGCGTTGAACGCGATCAGCATGCGCGGGTCCGCCTCGACCAGCGCGAGACCGCTTGCGATCTGTCCGTTGACGAACGGCTGCTGCCGCGCCGCGTCCAGCACGACAATTCCGGCCTTCAGCGGCAGCGAGGCAAGCTGACGGATGTAGTCGCCGGTCCGCAGCGCCTCGATCGGAACATCGGTATCGCGGTTGATCGCGGAATTGACCGGCACGAAATAGTTGTCGCCCGCCAGTTGCAGCCCGTAGCCGGCCAGATACACCATCGCGACCGTGTCCGGCCCCGAGCTTTCGGCTTTCTGGATGAAGTCGCGGAAACTCTTGCGCAGCGTGTCGCCATCGAGATCGCGCGCGCCGATCACGTCGAAGCCGGCCGCCTGCAAGGTCTGCGCGATCAGTCCGGCGTCGTTGGCCGCCGTCGCCAGCGGCGATTTCGCATAGGCGGCGTTGCCGACCACCAGCGCAATTCGCTTTTCCGGCTGCTGCGCGGCGGCAGTGCTCAAATGTCCCGCCAGTCCGGATATCGCGACGAGACACGCCGAGAGGATCGACAGATTTCTTGCTAGCCGCATGGATTCCACCCTGTCGCCGCCCACGCGTCTTAGAGAACGCGCATTGAGCTGAACATTTCTTGAACAAATACGCTCGCAGCAAGGCGCGGTACGGTCAAATCGCGCCGGGCATCCCTGCTCCGCCCGGTTCCGGCAACCGAAATTCGCGTTGTCGCGGCCTCCCGGCGGGCGTATCCTTCCATCCAGATCGTGTTCGCCCGCATCGTGAGGCGGCTGCGCGAGTTCCTCCCGGTGTGCGGATTACCCATGCAATGGAGGAAATCGCCATGACCGTTTCCCCGACCCTGCAGAAGTACCTGGATCAGAGCGTCAGTTACGACCTGATCCCCCATGCGCCGACGATGTCATCGACGCGCACAGCCGAGGCCTGCCATGTGCCGGGCGAAGCGCTGGCCAAGGCCGTCGTGCTGCGGCGTGACGGCGGCTACATGCTGGCCGTTCTTCCGGCCTCCCATCATTTGCATCTGTCGGCCCTGAAAAGTCAGCTCGGCCACAAGGTCGACCTGGCGAGCGAGGACGAAATCGAACGGCTGTTCGAGGACTGCGAGCGCGGGGCCATACCGCCGCTCGGCGAATGCTACGGGCTGGACGTCATCGTCGACAACAGCATCGATGCCCGACGGCACGTCTACATGGAAAGCGGCGATCATGCGACGCTGATCCGCATGGAGGGCGCGCAGTTCGCGCGATTGACCGCGAAGGCCTGGCGCGGCCACTTCAGCACGCACGATTGAGGCCGCCCGGCCTGCCGACTGCGCGGCCAAGGTCGAGCGACTTCATGCGAGCGCCCGCGCCGGTTCGCGGTCGAACGCGCGCGCCGTTCAACACGCTTCGATCGAAAGAGGCCGCCGCTTCAGTGATGGGCCGCAACGCTCTTCAAGTAGCCGGACATCAGATCGCCCGATGTAAAATGGCTGATGTCGCCCAGGCTGATCATGCCGACCATGCGTTTGTTCTTGTTGATCACCGGCAACCTTCGGACCTTTAGCGTCTCCATGTGATGGATCGCTTTCGCAAGGTCATCGTCCTCCCGGCAGCAATGAATGCCTTCGGTCATCACGTCGCTCGCCTTGGCGCGGCTGGCATCGAAACCGTTGCCGGCAAGCCCTTTGCAGACAATGTCGCGATCGGTCACCATCCCGACCAACTGATCGTCCTCCCCGATCGGAATGCAGCCGATGTCATGTGCTCGCATCAGCTTTGCGATTTCGGTAATCGGCGTGTCGGGGCTGACCCAGTCGACGCCCTTGTGCATCGCGTCTTTGACTTTCATGGCGGACCTCCGTTGCTGCGATTTCAGGTGATAATCACGTGATGCAGAACAGTTCCCCCTTTGCTCGATTATACGCCGGATCGGGCAAGACGGCATCGCAAAAGCGCGTGCGCGAGGTTCGGATTGCTTAAAATTCCGGAGATGAGATGGATGTCATCGCGACGGCGATAGCGCATCACTTTCACCGCGCAGCGGTAAAATCATTCCCGAAAGGCGCGTTATTGGCCGAGCTTGAGCTCCGCAATGGTCGTTCTCGCGGCCGTCTCATCCAGCGGGAAAAAGTCGATCGGCCCAGGATTGTCATAGCCAGAGGTAAATGCAGTGCCGAGCGCCAGCCCCAATATTCCGCCGCCTGTAGCCCCCGCCGCGGCTATCATCGCGTTCTTGCGCTTGCTTGTCCGCGCCACGAAGAAATAGGTCTGGCCGGACTGGGCTGTGATGTCGTAGTGCGTCACGCCCGGGAACGCGGCCTCGGTGGCTGTCAACTGATGCGCCCCGGTCGGGCGATCGGCGAAAGCAAAGGTGCCGGTCTTGAGGCCGATCAGCGGCGTCCCATCGACCTGGACGTCCCACGCCCCGTCGACAATGCCGCCATAGCCTTTTTCGCGCAGCACCACGATACGTGCGTGCCCTGCTTTCGGCGAGCCCACTTTCTGAGTCGCGACCGAGTAATTCAGCCCGCCCCTTTGAGTCTCACAGCCGCACAACAGCACGGCCGAGATCAGCAACACCGCCCCACGCCAAAACACTTTGCGCCCCACAATCCATTCCCCGGTCCTTCTTAGTCAAAACCCGGCGTGGTTGCAACTGGAGCGCTTGGCACCTACGATAAAAATTAAAACCAAAGGCGCGTCGACGTTCGGCAACGGCGACCGTTGCCGGGCTATGCGTCGCTTGAGCGAAGAACGAGCTTCAACTCACCATGCGCTGCCGGTTTTCCCAGTACGGCTTGCGCAGTTCGCGCTTCAGTATCTTTCCCGCGCCCGACAATGGCAGCGGCTCATTGCGTATTTCGACCGAACGGGGACATTTGTATCCGGCGATGCGATCCTTGCAGAAGGCGATCAGGCTCGCGGCGTCGACCTCGGCATCGGGCTTTGCGACGACCACGGCATGGACCTGTTCGCCCCACTGGTCGCTCGGAATGCCGAATACCGCGCATTGGGCGACCGCCGGATGCAACGCGAGCGCGTTCTCGACTTCGGTCGAATAGACGTTTTCTCCACCTGAAATGATCATGTCCTTGACGCGGTCGACGACGAAGACGAAGCCGTGTTCGTCGATGTAACCGCCATCGCCGGTATGCATCCAGCCGTCGACGATGGCGCCGGCCGTTTCTTCCGGACGCTCCCAATAGCCCATCATCACATTGTCGCCGCGAGCAATGATTTCGCCGACCGTGCCGCACGGCACCGGATTATTCTCGCTGTCGACGACCCGCACCTCGCACGCCAGCGACGCACGGCCCGCCGAGCGATGGCGGTTGCTGGCGCGGCCGCCGCCGATATGCTCGTTCCAGTGCAGCAGGGTCGCAATCGGCGACAGCTCCGTCATCCCGTAGGCCTGGGTGAACTGCGCGTTCGGAAACGCCGAAATGGCACGATCGAGCACCGCCTCGCTGATCGGCGACGCGCCGTAGACGATGTTCCTGACGCCCGACATATCATAGCTGCCGAGCGCGGGATGATCGGCCAGGATCTGGATCATCGTCGGCACCAGCAGAACGTCGGTGACATGCTCGTTCTGGAACGCCGCCATCACGCCCTCCGGCGTGAAGCCGGGGACGATCACGTTGGAGCCGCCGCTCAACAGGATCGAATACATGGCAGCGCCGTTGGCGAGATGAAACATCGGTGCGGCGTGAAGATAGACCGCCGATCCCGCGAACAGCCCCTCGGCCAGCGCGTTCATGGCATTGGCCATCAGGTTGCCATGGCTGAGCATCACGCCCTTCGACCTGCCGGTGGTGCCGCCGGTGTAGAAAATGCCGGCGAGATCGGAGCTGTCGCGCATCGCGTCCGGCATCGGATCGCTTCGGCCCAGCAGCGCCTCGAAATCCTGCATGCCGGCAGGCACATCGCCGTCATCGGCATAAACCAGCGTCAGGCCGTCGATCTTCTTCGCCAATGCAGCGGCGATCGGTGCGAACGCCTTGTCGACCAGCAGCACCCTGGCCCGGCAGTCGCGCATCGCGTCTTCGTTTTCGAGCTGGCTCCAGCGGATATTGAGCGGAACCACAACGCCGCCCGCCCAGCCGGTGGCCAGATAGACTTCGAGATAGCGATCGGAGTTGAGCGACAGTATCGCGATACGGTCGCCTGCGCTGATGCCAAGCGCCCGGAAGCCGGCGGCAAGCCGCGCCACGCGCTCGCCGGTCTCCCGCCAGGTGCGCCGCCGGGTACCGAAAACCGTCGCCAGCCCATCCGGATTGACCTGCAGGACCCTCCGCAACCCATGCGTAATGTTCATTTCCGCCCTCCACTCGCCGGCCTGCTTTTTCTGGTTGGTGACGGGCTGCGCTTTCGCGCCGGCGCCTTGGCGAGCCCTTCGGTCAATTGAGCCGTGAATTGGCTGGCGACGGCATCCGCCGACCATGCCCCGTCGCGCTGGTACCAGTGCCCGATCCAGTTCAGCGAGCCCGCGATCGCAAAGGCCGCAAGCTTCGGATCGCACGGCCCGATCGAGCCGTCAGCGACACCGTCGGCGAGATATTTGCGGAAGGTCCGGTCGATCCGTTTTTTCGCGGCACGGACCGTCTTGCGATTTTCCTCGGTCAGGTCTCGCGGGTCGAAGCGCACGAGACTGGCGCCATAGTCGGTCGTCATGACCTCGGCATAGGCATGAACCAGCTTGCGCAGCTTGGCGAGCGCCGTGCCGCCGCCGCGGTTGATTTCCGCGATGAATTCGTCGACGCGTTCCTGCCCGAGCGCCCAGCATTCGAACAGGATCTCGTCCTTGCCGCGAAAATAATTGTAGAGCGCGGGTTTGGTAATGTTCAGCCGGTCGGCGACATCGTTGAGCGTAACCCGGTGATAGCCTTGCTCGAGAAACAACTGCACCGCCGTCCGCAACACCGCCTCGCGCTTCTCGTCGCGCGCGCGGCGGCGGCTTTCGAACGGCATCCATGGCGACGGGTTGGACGAGGGCGAACGTGCATCCATGTCGATTGTTGCCTGCGCTGCATTGACGGGTTTGGCCGGCGCGTATATTACCCATGGGTAACTAAAAGTCCAATGGGTAATTCAGGGAGCGCACGTAATGACCTCTGGAGTCTATGTTGCCGGCGTCGGCATGATCCCCTTCGTCAAGCCGGGAGCCAACGCGCCCTACCCGGTGATGGGCGCGGAATCGACCAGGCTCGCGCTCGCCGATGCCGGCGTCGGCTACGAAATGATCCAGCAGGCCTATGTCGGCTATGTGTACGGCGACTCGACCTGCGGTCAACGCGCGCTCTACCAGGTCGGCATGAGCGGAATTCCCATCATCAACGTCAACAACAACTGCTCGACCGGCTCGACCGCGCTGTTCATGGCGCGGCAGGCGATCGAATCCGGCGCGCTCGATTGCGTGCTGGCGCTGGGCTTTGAGCAAATGAAACCCGGCGCATTGGGTGCGGTCTTCACCGACCGGCCAAGCGCATTCGACGAATTCGACGCGGCCGCCGACAGACTGGTCGATGCCCCCGGCGTACCGCTGGCCCTGCGCTACTTCGGCGGCGCCGGCCTCAGTCACATGAAAAAATATGGAACGCCATTGACGTCGTTTGCCAAGGTTCGCGCCAAGGCGAGCCGGCACGCCAAAAACAATCCACTGGCGCTGTTCCGCAAGGAGGTCAGCGCCGACGACGTCATGAACGATCAGGTGATCTGGCCAGGCGTGATGACGCGGTTGATGGCGTGTCCGCCGACCTGCGGCGGCGCGGCCGCGGTGCTGGTCTCGGAGAAATTCGCCAACCGGCACGGCTTGCGCAAGGACGTCCGGATTGCCGCCCAGGCGATGACGACCGATACCCCCTCCACGTTCAAGGCGGACGACATGATGCGGGTGGTCGGTTTCGACATGGCGCGGGCTGCCGCCAACAAGGTTTACGATGCCGCCGGCGTCGGTCCTGAAGACCTCGACGTCGTCGAATTGCACGACTGCTTCGCCCAGAACGAGTTGATCACCTACGAAGCGTTGGGACTCTGTCCGGAGGGCGGCGCCGAGCGCTTCATCGACAATGGCGACAATACCTATGGCGGCAAAATCGTCACCAATCCCTCCGGTGGCCTGCTGTCGAAGGGCCACCCGCTCGGCGCCACCGGTCTCGCCCAATGCTACGAGTTGACGCGCCAACTTCGCGGCTCAGCTGAGGCGACCCAGGTCAATGGCGCCCGCCTCGGATTGCAGCACAATCTCGGCCTCGGCGGCGCCTGCGTCGTTACCCTCTACGAACGCGCCTGAGGCCTGACATGGTCGACCATTCTGCCGTCGGGCGACGCCTCACGCCGGTCACCGCCCATGTCGAGCCCGGGCGACTGCGGTTTTTCCGCGAGACGCTCGGCGAACGCAATCCGGTCTACAACGACGCTGCGGCGGCGCAGGCCGCAGGCTATGCCGCAACACCGGTACCGCCGACCTACCTGTTTTGCCTGGAAATGATGGACGCCGAACAGGCCTTCGAATTCCTGGACGTGATTGGCGCCGACCTCGCGCAGGTGCTGCACGGCGAACAGCGTTTCGCCTATCACGCACCGGTCATGGTCGGAGATACCCTGCTGTTCGAGCCGCGCATTGCAGGCATCACCGACAAGAAGGGCGGCGCGATGACGCTGGCCGTCGTCGAAACCAGGGTGACCAACCAGCACGGCGTACACGTCGCGGACCTCGCCCGCACGGTGGTGGTCCTGAACAAGGTGACCGCATGAGCGAAGCTCCTCAACTCGCGGTCGGCGACCGCATCGTGCACAAGATTTTCCCGCCGATCAGCCGCCACAAGCTCGCGCTCTATTGCGGCGCTTCGGGTGATCACAATCCAATTCACGTCGATCTCGATTTCGCCAAGGCTGCGGGATATCCCGATGTCTTCGCACACGGCATGCTGGTCATGGCCTGTCTTGGCCAGGCGCTGACCGATGCCGTTCCGCCTGCGCGCCTGCGCACTTTTGCAACCCGCTTCGTCGCGATCACGCAACTCGGCTCGCGCCTGACCTGCGAGGGTCATGTCGCCGAATTCGTCGAACATGAAGGCGAACGCTGTGCGAAACTTGCGCTGACGACGAGGGACGAAAACGGCGACGTCAAGCTTGCCGGCGAAGCCGTGATCGCAATCTGACACCAAAAGGAAACCTGATGGCCAAATTAAAGGGAAAGGTCGCGCTGATCACCGGATCCGGGCGCGGCATCGGACGGGCCATTGCCCTGAAACTCGTCAGCGAGGGCGCGCGCGTCGTCGTCAACGATCTCGATGCGGCGCCGGGCGACGCCGTTGCCGATGAGATCAGGGCAGCGGGCGGAGAAGCCATCGCAGTCAACGGCAGCGTTTCCGAACCGGGCTTTGCCGACCGCTTCGTCAAGGCCGCGACCGACACCTTCGGCGGGCTCGACATCATCGTCAACAATGCCGGCTACACCTGGGACTCGACGATCCAGAAAATGAGCGACGAGCAATTCCAGGCCATGCTCGACGTCCATCTCGTCGCCCCCTTCCGCATCCTGCGCGCGGCCTCCGAGCCGATCCGGATCATGGCGAAGAAGGAAGCCGAAGCCGGCCGCGAGGTGTTTCGCAAGGTCGTCAACATCTCGTCGATTGCGGGGCTCTACGGCAATGCCGGGCAAGCGAGCTACTCGTCCGCCAAGGCGTCCCTGATCGGGCTGACGCGCACGATGTGCAAGGAATGGGGCCGCTACAAGGTCAACGTCAATTGCGTGGCGTTCGGCCTGATCAACACCCGCCTGACCCAGCCGATCGAAGCGCAACAGAAGACCATCGATGTCGCCGGACGCGACATCAAGGTCGGCGTCCAGCCGCAGATGCTCGACGCCATGGCCAGAATGATACCGCTCGGACGCGGCGGCACGCCGGAAGAAGCCGCCGACGCCGTCTATCTGTTCTGCAGTCCGGAATCCAATTATATCAGTGGCCAGGTGATCGTCGCCGGCGGCGGTCTCATCATTTGATGCGAGGGCTGTGAGATGCAATATCGATCATCCTGGATGACCGAGGAACTGGACGTCTTTCGCGAACAGTTTCGTAAGTTTCTCGCCAAAGATCTCGCGCCGCACGCCGAGAAATGGCGCGCGCAGAAAATGGTCGACCGGTCGGCCTGGCGCGGGCTCGGCGAGATGGGCGCATTGCTGCCCAGCGTGCCGGAAGCCTATGGCGGCCTCGGCGCCAGCTTCGCCTACGAGGCCGCCGTCATCGAGGACATCGAGACCGTGGTACCGGAGGTGACAACCGGGGTCTCCGTGCACAGCGCCATCGTCGCGCACTACATCCTGAACTACGGATCCGAGGAGCAGAAGCTCCGCTGGCTGCCCAAGATGGCAAGCGGCGAGTTCGTCGGCGCGATCGCGATGACCGAACCGGGAACTGGCTCCGATCTGCAGGGGGTGAGGACGACCGCGCGCAAGCAGGGCAACAACTACGTCATCAACGGCCAGAAGACGTTCATCACGAACGGACAGGCGGCCGACCTGATCATCGTCGTGGCGCGCACTGGCGGACCGGGCGCCAAGGGAATCTCCCTGATCGTGCTCGAGACCGAGGGCAACGAGGGATTCCGGCGTGGCCGGAACCTGGACAAGATCGGCCTGCATGCTTCCGACACCTCCGAATTGTTCTTCGACAATGCGGTGGCGCCTCCGGAAAACCTGCTGGGCACCGAGGAAGGCAACGGCTTTGTCCAGTTGATGCAGCAATTGCCGCAGGAGCGACTGTCGCTTGCCGTCGGCGCAGTGGCTTCGATGGAGCGCGCGGTCAAGCTGACGGCCGAGTACACGAAGGAGCGCAACGCCTTCGGCAAACCCATCATCGAATTCCAGAACACCGCGTTCAAGCTGGCCGAACGCAAGACCGAAGCCATGATCGCACGCGTCTTCGTCGACTGGTGCGTGGAACGCCTCGTCGCCGGCGAACTCGATACCGTCACCGCCTCGATGGCGAAATGGTGGTGTTCGCAGAAGCAGGTCGAGACGGCCGACGAATGCCTGCAGCTCCATGGCGGCTACGGCTACATGGAGGAATATCCGATATCGCGAATGTTCGTCGACGCGCGCATCCAGAAGATCTACGGCGGAACCAACGAGATCATGAAGCTGCTGATCGCACGATCGCTGTAACGCCGTCTACAGCGTCTGCACGTCCACCACGCCGGCGACCGCCTTGATCGCGCCGGCGATCTGCGGCGAGACCTTGAAGCGTCCCGGCAGCTTCATCTCCACCTCGGTCTGGAGGTCGAGCATGATCACGAGCGAGACGTCGCCATCGGCGCCGCCCGATGGCGCGGGCGCAGGCTTGGCCGGCAGGCCCTTTGCCGGCCCGCCGGCTTCCGGCATGTTGAGCCGTCGCGCGATGGAATCCAGCGGCTTGGTGTCGCGAACGAAAATCCGCAGGCCCTTCTGCGTTTTGGCCGCGGCGTCGTCCAGCGGCTCGGCGTGCAACACCCGCGCCCGCACGTCCTCGCCCTGCAGCTCGGCGCCGAGCTGCAGCAATACGGCAGCCCCCGGCTCAAGCACGTCGCGATATTGCGCAAGGCCTTCGGAAAACAGCACGGCTTCGAAATGACCGGTCGGGTCTGACAGCCCCATGATGCCCATCTTGTTGCCGGTCTTGGTGCGCCGCTCCATCCGCGACACAACAGTGGCCGCGACCTTGCCCGCGGTCGCGCCGGTTTTGACGGCGCGCGAGAATTCCGCCCAGGACTGCACCCGCAGCCGCTTCAGCACGGTGGCGTAGTCGTCCAGCGGGTGACCGGACAGGAAGAAGCCGACGGCATCGTATTCGCGGCGGAGTTTTTCGGCCGGCAGCCACGGCTCGAGCTGCGGCAGCATGATGGTCGGCGCGTCGGCGGCATTACCGAACATGTCGTTCTGACCGATCGTCGCGGCCTCGTGGCTGCGCTGGCAGGCGGCGAGAATGGCGTCCGCGCCGGCAAAGACGCGCGCGCGATTCAAGTTCGAGCGTGTCGAAGGCGCCGGCGGCCGCGAGGCTTTCGATCACGCGCTTGTTGATGGCGCGCGGATTGACCCGCGCGGCGAAGTCCGCGAGCGAGGTGAAGGTGCCCTTGCGCCGCTCTTCCACGATCAACTCTACCGCCTGCGGGCCGACGCCCTTGAGCGCGGCGAGCGCGTAATAGATCGTATTTTCGCCGACCTCGAAGGTGGCGCCGGAGCGGTTGATGTTGGGCACTTCGACCTTGATGCCGAGCCGCAGCGCCTCGGCGCGAAATTCCGAGAGCTTGTCGGTGTTGTTGAGTTCCAGCGTCATCGACGCCGCCAGAAACTCGACCGCATAATGCGCCTTCATGTAGGCGGTGTGATACGACACCAGCGCGTAGGCCGCGGCGTGGCTCTTGTTGAAGCCGTAGTCGGCGAATTTTGCGAGCAGCTCGAAGATCGTGTCGGCCTGCCCCTTCGGCACGCCGTTCTTGACCGCGCCGGCAACGAAGACCGCGCGCTGCTTCTCCATCTCGGCGCGGATCTTCTTACCCATTGCGCGGCGCAGCAGGTCGGCGTCGCCGAGCGAATAGCCCGCCATCACCTGCGCGATCTGCATCACCTGTTCCTGGTAGATGATGACGCCGAACGTCTCCTTCAGGATCGGCTCCAGGATCGGGTGCAGATATTCCGGCTCCTCGTCGCCGTGCTTGCGCGCGCAATAGGTCGGGATGTTGGCCATCGGACCCGGGCGATACAGCGCCACCAGCGCGATGATGTCCTCGAATCGGTCGGGCCGCATGTCGATCAGCGCGCGCCGCATGCCCTGACTTTCCACCTGGAACACGCCGACCACATCGCCCCGTGCCAGCATCTGGTAACTCGGCGCATCGTCGATCGGCAGCGTCGGCAGGTCGACCTGGATGTTGCGCTGCCTGAGCAGCTTCACCGCGACGTCGAGCACGGTCAGCGTCTTCAGGCCGAGGAAGTCGAACTTCACCAGCCCGGCCGGCTCGACCCATTTCATGTTGAACTGGGTTACCGGCATGTCGGATTTCGGATCGCGGTAGAGCGGAACCAGTTCGCTCAACGGGCGATCGCCGATCACGATGCCGGCGGCGTGGGTCGAGGCGTGACGCGTCAAACCTTCGAGGCGCTGGGCGATGTCGAAGGCGCGCGCGACCACCGGGTCCTCGTCGCGGAACGCCTGCAGCTTCGGTTCGCTCTCGATCGCCTGCGCCAGCGTCACCGGCGCGGCCGGATTCTGCGGCACCAGTTTTGTCAGTTTATCGACCTGCCCATAGGGCATCTGCAGCACGCGGCCGACGTCGCGCAGCACGCCGCGCGCCTGCAGCGTACCGAAGGTGATGATCTGGGCGACCTGATCGCGGCCGTAGCGCTGCTGCACGTAGTCGATCACCTCTCCGCGGCGGTCCTGGCAGAAGTCGATGTCGAAGTCCGGCATCGAGACGCGCTCAGGGTTGAGGAAGCGCTCGAACAGCAGGCCGAAGCGGATCGGATCGAGGTCGGTAATCGTCAGTGCATAGGCGACCAGCGAGCCGGCGCCGGAGCCGCGGCCTGGACCGACCGGGATGTCGTGGTTCTTGGCCCATTTGATGAAGTCGGAGACGATCAGGAAGTAGCCCGCATAGTTCATGCGGTTGATGACGTCGATCTCGAAGGCGAGACGCTTCTGGTAGTCCTCTTCCGTCGTGCCGGGCGACAGGCCGTGAACCTGCAGACGCCCTGCGAGCCCCTCCTCGGCCTGGCGCTTCAGCTCAGCCGCCTCCTCGCTCACTGCATCGGAGCCTGAGGCGGCGCCGACCGTGAAGCGCGGCAGGATCGGCTTGCGCGTCTTCGGGCGAAACGAACACCGCTCCGCGATCTCGACCGTCGAGGCCAGCGCTTCCGGAATGTCGGCGAACAACACCGCCATCTCGGCGCGGGTCTTGAAGCGGTGATCGGGCGTGAGCTGCTCGCGATCGGTCTCGGCGATCAGCTTGCCGCCGGCGATGCACAGCAGTGCGTCGTGGGCTTCGTAATCGTCATTCGATGCGAAATATGGCTCGTTGGTCGCGACCAGCGGAAATCCCTTGGCATAGGCGAGATCGATCAGGCCGGTTTCGACGCGGCGCTCCTTGTCGATGCCGTGGCGCTGCAATTCGACATAGAGGCGATCGCCGAATAGACTAGCCAGCCGCTCGCAACGGGCTGCCGCGAGCGCTGATTGATCGGCGTGCAGCGCCAGCGAGATCGGGCCGTCGGGCCCGCCGGTCAGCGCGATCAAATCCTCGGCATCGCCTTCCAGCCATTCGAGCTTGATATGCGGCGATTGATGCACCGGCGTTTCCAGAAACGCCCGCGAGTTGAGCCGCATCAGGCTGCGGTAACCGCGCTCCCGCGCCGCCAGCAGCACGATTCGCGAAGGTGCTGCGGCCAGCGCATTGCGCGCGTTCGGATCCTGGTCGCCGAAATCGACGGCGAGCTCGCAGCCGACGATCGGCTGGATGCCGTAGCCGGCCATCTTGTCGGAGAATTCCAGCGCCCCGAACATGTTGTCGGTGTCGGTCAGCGCCAGGGCCGGCTGGCGGTCGGCCTTCGCCAGTTCGCCAAGCTTGGCGATCTTGATGGAGCCTTTCAGCAGCGAATAGGCCGAATGGACGTGGAGATGAACGAATCCGGCACTGGACATGGTCGCTTAACGGGCTCTTGCATCATGGTGGGGAGCGATCGCCGGCCGCTTGGGGAAAGCCAACTTGCTGGCCGCGATGGTGATGCCTTGGCCTTGCGGAGTCCACGCGGAACGCAGCCTCCGCACCCGCCATCCGGCTTTTCCCCAACCCGTCCGCAACGACGCAACGGCCTGAGGTCTTTCCCCGCATCAAAGCTGCGGAATCACCTGCGCCCAGACCGCGATCATCCCGACAAACAGCGTAATCGACGCCAACGCCGCCGCTTCTTCCACGAACATCCGCAACATCGTTCGACTCCCTACGATATGAGAACATATGAGGAACATTGTTCCTTTTTTGTTCTAGGAGTCAAGGGCGGATAGCGTGTCCGTTTGAAAAGTGAGACCAAAATAATCGCTTGGTTAACCGGACTCGCCCCGGACGGGAACCTATGCCTAAACTCCCGCGATGGCCGGAACCTTTAGGAATTATCTGCAGGCGTGCGCAGGCCAAGCAATGGTCTCGTGGCGCAAAGGCGCGGTCATCATGACCGCGCTGATCTCGGCAGTTTTGGTCGGCAGCCTATATCTGGGCTGGCACCTCAATGCCTACCCCACTTACTATTTTCTGATCGGTACCGGCGTAATTGCGGCGTTCGATGTCTTGGCAATCTTTCCGTATCAGCTTTGGAAAGCCAACGACGCCGAAATTGAGCGATTGAAAGCGAACGCCACGAGTAAGCTGAAATGCTCGTTCTCAACCAATGACCCGGGCTGCATCCGACCGAACACGGTCGTTACAAAATCAGATGGAAGGAAAATTCCGTTTACTTGGTACAGAATAAGAGTTCGAGGCGCTTGGAATCGCAGCAATAGGCAGATGTTCGGGTCGGCTCGTATCTCTCAAACGCGGCGATACCGAGATGCTCGCGGGCGAGACGCCATCTCTTCCGTTCTCTCCCGCTAAGTTGGTAGATGCTTCCTACAAGATGATAAATCCACAAGTCCCCGAATTCCTGGATCTATTAGCTGCGAACAAAACCAATGGGATCGCGATTCCCTTCACCAGTCCCCTTTCGCAAGCCGTCAATTGGAATGATCTATTCCGCTACCCGAGTGATTATTTCTTAAAAATTGTAGTGGTGTCAGAAAATACGCCGCCAAATTCGATTGAGCTAAAATTCAGTTGGACACTAGACCCCGCGACCTCCACGATTATCGCTCTGGGCTAGCATCCAGCTCTGCGAATTGCTTTTGATCCAGTCCAGCGCGTCCGCCATCTCCCAAAGCTTGTTAGTGACGCCCGCAGCCATAGCGGGCGTAACCTGGGGCCCAGAGATGGTCGCTAGTCGTCATCGTCTCTCAGTAGGCGGTTTATCGTTCCAATCCGGTGGACGCTCGCATCCTTCTCGTCATCCGACATATCGGAACGCCCGAAAAGGGCATCAAGCATCCGGCGAACAATACCTTGGCGTTCTTCTTCCAGCTCCGAATCGCTCATGGCGCGCTCCTCCTGAGCCCCGGCCAATTATAGCACGGCCCGGCGGGCCAAGGACCCCTTTCCCCTACCACAATCAAACTGCCCACTACCCAAGGGGTTGTCGCGGGCCGAGGCCGCCGACCAGCAGCCCGCCGCTCTACGCTATGTCGACGATCGATCTGGCGAACTGGTTGGAACGGCGCGACGTTTGGGGATCATTCAAAGCGCCGCATGAGTTGCTCGATGTAGTCGTTCACAGCGTCGGCAAAACTCAAATCCACGCCGGAACATTCGTCCTTGTGGATCTGGACGGCCTGCTGGACGTTCGCGAGCGCATTTTTCTGGTCGGTTGGCGGTGTCGCCGCCACGTATTCGTTGACCGCTCGTTCCGCCGACATAATGCCGTTGGCGTCGCCCTCCGCGATCAGCGGGCGCAAAACCGACATGCATTTGTCAAAGGTTTCCATGCCGCAATATGATCCCGAACCGGGTCGATTGCTAGGCAGCCAGGCTGCCACGATCAAAGTGACGCAGCCCCAAGCGCTATCCTGGAGGCCCGCTTGCGATCATTCCCGATGATTCGGCCGTCCCCAACACAACGAAAAAAGCCCCGGGCATCGCCCGGGGCTTCGATGATTCGCGAGAGTAGCGAAAGATCTTAGTAGCGCGAGACAGCCGGGCCACCGAACCTGTAGTTCAGGCGGGCGGTGACGAGATCGACGTCCTGGCTGATGCGGTCGGTGCCGAAGGCACCGCCGCCCGGCGCGGTGAAGTCGTAGGTACGGTCCTGCATGAACAGGTGATTGTACTCGACGCCAACCGACCAGTTCGGGGCAAAGGCGTATTCGAGGCCGGCACCGATCGTGCCGCCCCAGCGGGTGTCGTCGCCGGTGACGCCAGCGAGCGCGCCGCCGACGACGTCGTTGACGCGGTAGCTGTTCGAGGTCACGGCAGCACCGCCCTTGACGTAGAGCAGGACGTTGTTGATGGCGTAGCCAACCTGGCCGGTGAACAGGCCGAAAGCATCGACGTTCGTGTGGTTACGGAAGGCCGGGAACTGCAGGCTCGTGTTGCTGCCCGAGAAGTCGGCCCAGTTGCCCTGGGCTTCAAGGCCGAACACAAACGTGCCAGCCTGCCAGCGATAGCCGACCTGGCCACCGACGGTTCCGCCGGTCGCGTCATGCGAGCCTTCGTCGCCAAAGCCAGCCAGATTCCAGGAGCTGCGGCTCGAACCCCAGCCGCCGTTCGCACCGATGTAGAAACCGGTCCAGTCATACACTGCAGCAACCATCGGAGGCGCCTTGGTGTAAGGACGCGCAGCGAGATCCGCAGCAACAGCCGGCGCAGTCGCGCCGAGCGCGATCAGACTGGCCGTAACAAGCAAAACCTTCTTCATTCTTTTTATTCCCGTTCCTTTTGACAGCCCCCAAGGCCGTGACGGGTGTTTAGCATTGTTCGTTCGAATTTCTGTAACCTGACTGCAACAGCATGCACCAAATGGCCCCAGTGTGAACGCAAGTTAATGTTGTCTCGCAGGCGTTTTTGGAAACTTTGCAACGGAACCCGCCGCAAAAAATTCACATTCGCCTTGCGGCGGTATTGCAAGGTAGGGTGACTTGACGGAATTGCGCCGGTGCGGCTTGTGTCGATGCAAATGGAACCGGCGACGCGCGGAAGTGCGATGAGGAGATTCGAAATGCGAAGAGCGATTCTAGCCGTGCTGGCCGCGAGCGGATTGGCCGCACTCGGCGCCGCGCCTGCCGAAGCGGTCGGCACCCGATACCCGTTCTGTCTCCAGGGAAACGAGTATCCCGGGCTGAGCTATTGCACTTTCACGAGTTACGAGCAGTGCCAGGCGACCGCTTCGGGACGTTTTCTCAGCTGCATCGCCAATCCCTTTTATATCGGCGAGACCGAGCCGCCGCCCGATGCGTATCGCCCGCTGCGCGGCCGTGCGCTGCCGCCTGCCCCCGGTTACGGCAGATACTGACCGCCCACCGAGGGCTGATTGCGCCTGTACGCGCACGCCAACGGACATTCAGCGCGTGAACGTGATTTGACGCGGGCGTGGGTGGATCGTCTGGTTGGCGACTGAGGATTTTGCAGGGCTACCGGGGGAGGATGCATGCGAAGGGCATGGCTGGCGCTGATGGCGGCCGGTGCGGTGTCGGTTGCGACGCCGGCGGCGGCGGCCGGTGAATTTCCCTACTGCATCAAGGGCTGCGATTTCGGCGCCGGCGCCGGTGATTGCAGTTTCTCGTCGCTGGCGCAGTGCCAGGCAACCGCCTCCGGGCGGGATGCGAGTTGCGCTGCGAATCCCTATTTCAACGCCAGGGCGGACATGCAGGCCGATCGCAGCCGCCAATCCCGGAGGAGATTCTGATGCGCATTCTGGCTTTGGCAATTTTGGCAATCGCAGCGGCCTCGGCGGCTGCACCAGCGCAAGCACAGACGTACGATCCGAATTATCCGGTTTGCCTGCACGTCTATGGCCGGATCAGCTATTACGAATGCACCTATACTTCCCTGCCTCAATGCAACATGTCGGCGTCGGGCCGCTCGGCGCAATGCGTGATCAATCCGTATTTCGCGCACGCATCGCATGAGCCGACCGGACGCCGCTACAAGCGCCACCGCAACAGCTACTGAGGGACGGAAATGCATCCCGGTCGCAGCCGCCAATCCTGAAGGAGATTTTGATGCGCACGCTCGCTTTGGCAATTTGGGCGATTGGAATGGTCTTCGCGTCAGCGCCGTCGCGAGCTCAGACCTACGATTCCAACTACCCGGTCTGCCTGCATGTCTACGGCCCGGCCACTTACTACGAGTGCCGCTATACATCGATCCAGCAGTGCAATCAGTCTGCCTCGGGCCGCTCGGCGCAATGCGACGTCAATCCATACTTTGCAAATACATATCAGGACCGGCCAGTGCGCAGGCGCGGCGTTTACTGAACGCCGCTACTCCATTTCGACGACCTGGCCATCGACCAGCGACACCCGCCGGTCCATCCGGCCGGCCAGTTCCATATTGTGGGTGGCGATCAGCATCGCGACCTGCGTCGCCTTCACGAGCTGCATCAGCGCCTTGAAGACGTGATCGGCGGTATGTGGATCGAGATTGCCGGTCGGCTCGTCGGCCAACAGCGCGCGCGGCGCATTGGCAACCGCACGCGCGATAGCGACGCGCTGCTGCTCACCGCCGGAGAGTTCAGCCGGACGGTGCGTCATGCGTTCGCTCAGGCCGAGATAGGACAGGATTTCCTGCGAGCGCTTGATCGTCTCGGAGCGTCTCAGGCCGCGGATCATCTGCGGCAGCATGACGTTTTCAAGCGCGGTGAATTCCGGCAGCAGCCGGTGCGACTGATAGACGAAGCCGATGTCGGAGCGCCGGATCTGGGTGCGGTCGATGTCGGATAGCTGCGAGGTCGGCGCCCCCGCGACATACACCTCGCCTTCGTCGGGGCTCTCGAGCAGCCCCGCAATGTGCAGGAGCGTCGATTTACCCGAGCCCGACGGCGCCACCAGCGCCACCGACTGCCCCGCCCACAGCGCCAGCTTGGCGCCGTTGAGAATGGTCAGCGTCGCTTCGCCCTGCCTGTACTCGCGTTTTATCTCGTGGAGATAGATAACCGGTACGTCTTCTGCCTCCTCGGCCATCTCGCCCTCACTCGTACCGGAGCGCGTCGACGGGATCGAGCCGCGCGGCGCGCCAGGACGGATAAAGCGTTGCCAGGAACGACAGCGTCAGCGCCATGATCACGACCGCGGTGGTCTCGCCGAAATCGATCTCCGCCGGCAGCTTGGAGAGGAAATAGAGTTCCGGAGAAAACAGTTCAGTGTTGGTCAGCCAGGACAGGAACTGCCGGATCGATTCGATATTCAGGCAGATCAGCATGCCGACGAGGAAGCCGGTCAGCGTGCCGACCACGCCGATCGCCGCACCCGTGATCAGGAATATCCGCATGATCGAGCCCTGCGAAGCGCCCATCGTGCGCAGGATGGCGATGTCCTGCCCCTTGTCCTTGACCAGCATGATCAGGCCGGAAACGATGTTGAGCGCGGCAACCAGCACGATCATGGTCAGGATCAAAAACATCACGTTGCGCTCGACCTGAAGCGCGTTGAAGAACGTCGAGTTGCGCTGCCGCCAGTCGACCAGGAACACCGGCCTTCCTGCCGCCTCCGTCACGCTCTTGCGGAACGCGTCGATTCGATCGGGATTGGTGGTGAACACCTCGATCGCGGTGACGTCGTCCTTGCGATTGAAATAGGCCTGCGATTCCGGCAGCGGCATGAACACGAAGCTTGCGTCATACTCCGACATGCCGATCTCGAACACGGCCGCCACCTTGTAGGGCTTGATGCGGGGCGTGGTTCCCATTGGGGTCACCGCGCCCTTGGGCGCGACCAGCGTGATGGTGTCGCCGGCATGCAGCGACAATTGATCGGCGAGCCGGCGTCCGATGGCGACGCCCTGCCCCTCGTCAAACCCTTCCAGCGTGCCTTGCTTGATGTTCTTGGCGATCGAGGTGAGAGCGTTCAGGTCCGCAGACCGCATGCCGCGCACCAGCACACCGGCGGCGTTGAAGGCCGAGGACGCCAGCGCCTGACCGTCCACGACAGGCGCGGCAAGGCGGATACCGTCGACCTGGCTGATGCGCTCGGCGACGTCCTTCCAGTCGGTTAGCGGCGATTCCAGCGGCTGTACCAGAAGATGGCCGTTCAGCCCGAGGATCTTGTCCAGGAGTTCCTTGCGGAAGCCGTTCATCACCGCCATCACGATGATCAGCGTGGCGACGCCGAGCATGATGCCAAGGAAAGAAAAGCCGGCGATGACGGAAATGAAGCCTTCCTTGCGACGCGCCCGCAGGTAACGTCCGGACAGCAGCCATTCGAAGGGCGCAAAAGGCGGGGTTCGGGCTGTCTCGTTCATGGTCTCATCCATTACTCGATAATCCCATGATTTGGGCCAATTGTGGCCTTAATGGCCAACATTGCAACCGCGGTGGATATCTTATCCCGCTATCCTCGCCACGGCGTCCGCAGGGCTGAGATTTTCGCGCGAGCCGTCGCTGCGACGCTTGATCTCGAGTTTGCCCTCGGCAAGGCCTTTCGGCCCGACCAGAATCTGCCAGGGGATACCGATCAGGTCGGCGGCCGCGAACTTCGCCCCTGCACGCTGGTCGGTATCGTCATAGAGCACATCGACGCCCTTGGCCTGAAGTTCGCGATAGAGCTTTTCGCAGGCGCCATCAACGGCCGCGTCGCCCTGCTTCAAATTCAGGATCACGGCCGTGAACGGCGCCACGGCTTCCGGCCATTTGATGCCGGCATCGTCGTGGCAGGCCTCGATGATGGCGCCGACCAGGCGCGAGACGCCGACGCCGTAGGAGCCGCCATGGATCGGCGCGTCGACGCCGTCGGGACCTGCGACCAGCGCCTTCATCGCATCGGAATATTTGGTGCCGAAATAGAAGATCTGGCCGACCTCGATGCCGCGCGTATTGACCCGCTTGTCGGCAGGCACTTCGCTTTCGTAGCGAGCGGCATCGTGGACGTCCTCGGTCGCGGCATAGACCGACGTCCATTGCTTGATGATGTCAGTGAGGTCGCCGTCATAATCGACGTCATCGGGCGGGATCGGCAGATTGAGCACGTCGCTGTTGCAGAACACGCCGGACTCGCCGGTTTCCGCCAGCACGATGAATTCGTGGCTGAGGTCGCCGCCGATCGGGCCGGTCTCGGCGCGCATCGGGATCGCTTTCAATCCCATCCGCGCAAAGGTGCGCAAATAGGCGACGAACATCCGGTTATAGGAGCGGCGCGCCGCCGCCTCGTCGATGTCGAAGGAGTAAGCGTCCTTCATCAGGAATTCGCGGCCGCGCATCACGCCGAAGCGCGGACGCTGCTCGTCGCGAAACTTCCACTGGATGTGATAGAGATTGAGCGGCAGGCTCCTGTAGGATTTGACATAGGCCCGAAAAATCTCGGTGATCATTTCCTCATTGGTCGGCCCGTACAGCAATTCGCGCTTGTGGCGGTCTGCGATGCGCAGCATTTCCGGACCATAGGCATCGTAGCGGCCGCTTTCGCGCCAGAGGTCGGCGAGTTGCAGCGTCGGCATCAACAGCTCCAGCGCGCCGGCGCGATCCTGCTCCTCACGAACGATCTGCTCGATCTTCTTCAGGACCCGAAAACCCAGCGGCAGCCAGGCGTAGATGCCGGCCGCTTCCTGCCGCATCATGCCCGCGCGCAACATCAGCCGGTGCGAGACGATCTCCGCCTCTTTCGGATTCTCTTTCAGGATGGGTAGAAAAAACCGCGACAACCGCATGGGACAACTCAAGGAATCAGTGGGATACCAGAAGAGGTGCAGTGAAACCGGATCGGGTGCGAAAATACAAGGCCGGGACCGCTGAAAAGCGGCCGGAACGACGGATTTTCGAGCCGTTTTTGGGCTTCGTGGTCCTCATACCTTCACAACGGCGTCATCCCCACGAAGCCGGGTAACCGGGTCATTCAACGCACCTGCAATTCATCTTGCAGCGTGATCTTCTGGAAGTCGGTCACCAAAGCATCGATCTGCATGTGCCAGCGTCCCGGCAGCGGCAGCGCCACGCCGCGCACATGCCAGTAGCCGTCCGGTCCGAGCGTCGCGCGACGTTCCATCGGCTCGATGCCGCGCTCCGGCAGGCTCAGGATCAGCGTCGCCTCTTTGGCCGGCAGCAGGGCTGCGTCCCCCGTCATCAACTGCAGCACAAAGTCGTTGGAGCCGACCCTGCCCGGCGAGACCAGCACCTGAAACATCGCCGCATCGGTGTGGATATGGATTGAGAGCGGCGCGGCAACGGGAACAATTGCGGCGCGCGGCGGCGGCGTAAAGCGCCAGCCGGCGACGACGGCAAGGATGCAAACGACGAGAACGCATTCCGTGAGGATCGATCCCAGCAAAGGCCGGGTATTCTCATAATCCGCAACGACCGCAGGCGTGAAGAGAAACCGGTTCAGCGCCGCAAGGGCGAGCAACAGGATCACCAGCGAAAGCTTGATCGACAGAAGGATGCCGTATTGCGTCTCGATCAGCGCGCGAATGCTCCCGAGCTGGATGACCGACAGCACCAGTCCGCTCAGCACCAGGAGGGCGACCAGCGGCATCTGCGATCGCCGAAAATTGCCTGAGCGCGCGCGGCAGGTCGTCATTGCGCCGACGCGCCATGACTGCCAGCGGCGCCAACGCGCCGACCCAGTAGGCCACGGCAACGCCGTGCAGGAACAGCGACGGCCGGGTCAGCCATTGCGGCGAGGCGGTCGCGGCATGCCCGCTGGTTGCCAGCGAAAGCCCGACGCCCACCATCGCGAGCGTGGTCAGGACCCAGGCAATCAGGACGCTCGGGTTTTTCCACGCGTACCAGGCGATGGCCATCACCACGATCGCAATCGACAGCGACGGCCCGAGGCTGGTGGCAAGCGCGCTGGCCCACGGCGCCGACGTCACGATGCCGCCTGGCGGAAGGTTGAGGAGATCGAGGCCTTGCAGGCCGAGCGAGGCCACCGCGCTGACAAGGCCGATGGCAAGCGCGCCGCGGCTGACTGTCGATCCGCTCGGGCCCTGCCCGATCCAGGCTGCGAAGAATGCGCCGCCGACGCCGACGAACAGGCCGAGATAGACTCCGATCCGCGCCAGCCAGATCAGTATCCTGAACGGTCCGGCCTCGGTCTGTGGTACGCTGCCGGTCACGGCGCCGATCGAAAACACCATCGACCCCGCCACGGGATGGCCGTCCTGCGAAACCACGCGATAGCTGACGATTTGCGTTCCCTGCGGCAGGTCGTCCGGCAAAACGATCAGCACCGATTGGCCGACCGCGCGCGTAGCGACATCGCGCGCCTTGCCATTCGCATCGATGACCCCGATCACCGCCGGCGCGATGCTCTCGTTGAAGTGCAGCTGCACCATCTTCGGCGGCTGTGCCAGCACGCTGCCATCGGCCGGCTCCGAAGAAAGCAGCGTCGCATGGGCCCACGCGGCGCTTGCGACGCACAGAGCCGACAGCAGCGCGGCAAGGCCGGCGATCACGCGCGCCATCGGGATGGCTTTACGGCTTCGCGATCAGCTTGAGGCCCGGCGCCGGCGTCTTGCTGTCATGCCCACTGTTGCCTTCCGAGGGAATATCGATCCAGCGGCTGACGCCCTGCTCGCATTCCTGCACCACGGGAAAATACAGCGTGGTGTCCGGCTTCAGTCCCGGGGTGAGATAGCTGGAGAAGATGAATTCATCGTAATTATCGTCGGCGAGCTTGCCGCCGCTCCACACCACTTCCTTGACGCCTTCGGACAATTTGCTGCCATGAAAATCATACTCGACGGCGTATTTGCCCTTGACCGTCTCGACGGTCCACCCTGGCTTGGGCATCGGCTTGATGCCGATCACGCCTTCCGGAATTTGCACCCGCAGCTTGACGGTCGGCGATCCCGCGCAGCCGTGCGGTACGGCGAACACCGCCTTGTAGTACGAGCTGACCGGCGCCTGCCGCCTCTCGAGGGTGACATGCGCGGCCGCCGAAGAGGCAGCGAGCGTGGCAAGGGCGATGGCGACAACGGCACTTTTCGACATCGGCTGCTCCTACTTCTTCGTGTCGGAATGATCGTGCCCCGAAGCCGCTCCACCGGCGGGCGCCTTCGCGCCGACACCTTGCACGTCGAGCGACACCGTCACCTTGCCGGCTTTTTCGAATTCCAGCACGAGCGGCACCTTCTCTCCCTGCTTGAGCGGGTTCTTCAGATCCATCAGCATCAGGTGGTAACCGCCGGGCGCGAGCTTGACGGTCTTTCCGGGCTCGATCGCGAGGCCCTTGTCGAGCGGACGCATGGTCATGACGCCGTTGTTCATCGCCATCTCGTGTATCTCGACCTTGCCAGCGAAATCGCCGGAACCGCCAATCAGCCGGTCCGGCGCCGCACCCTTGTTCTCGATCGTGAGAAAGCCACCCGCAATCTTCGCGCCGCCGGGCGTCGCCCGGCTCCAGGGCTGCGTGATGACGAGATCGCCGGCCTTGACTTCCTGGGCGGGCGCGGGCGCGCTCAGGAGAGCAAACAGGGTGGCGAAGGCGAAGGCTTGCAGAACAGGTTTCATCGTACGTCTTTCGATTTATGAAGTATGCCCGGCACAGCGGGCGACCGAGCCCGTTGTTGCCTTAACTTGAGAACGCAACGTTAATATTCACAATAGCGGGAGTACGTCTTTATTTGTTCGCGACTTTTTGCTGAGCCAGCCACTTTTCGAGGTCCGGTATTTCGGCCGAACCCTCGATCGTGGTGACGGTGCCGTCCCGTGCGATCAGCAGCGTGCGCGGGATCTCACCCTGCCAGGCCGGATCGATTTCGAACCGGAGGCGTTCGACGAAGCCGTCGTTGAAAATCCAGTTCTCCGCCGACCCCAGCCCGGCCTTCTCCAGCATCGCGCGCGCAGCACCCGGCAGATTCGGAACGAGATCGGCGCTGATCATCACGACGGCGAGCTCGGAATGATCCTTCATGAACTGTCCGAGCAGCGGCAATTCGACCTTGCAAGGGCCGCAGGTGACGCCCCAGAAATGCACCAGCGTCGGACGCCCGGCGTGCGAACGCAGCACGTCCTGCCAGCTTCCCCGCACGAACGGCTTGAGGTCAGAAGACGTCTCGGCTGCCGGCGCGGCGGCCAGGGAGGCAACGAGAAATATTGCAGCCAGCAGGTAGCGTTTCATGATCCATCTCCGATCGGCAGCAGGCGATATCCGTCGACCTTGGTCATCCATGAAAGGTAGGTCGTGTGCCCGTCGCTGACCAGCAACGGGTGGTCGGATGTATCCGTCGTCGTGGCGATCGCGACAGGCTTTGACCAGCTCTTGCCCTCATCATGCGAAATCATCGCGTTGACCGAGGTCTTCTCGCCGTCGAACTCCTTCCAGACCATGGTGGCGCCATGCGGGCCGGCAAGAACATACGGCCGCGTCGGATTGCGGTCGGAGCGGCCGAGCGGAATCGGATCGGAGAACGTACGGCCCTCGTCTTGCGAGCGGGCATAGAACAACCCCTTGCGGGCCTTGCCGTTGGTGTACCAGCTCACATGGTAGGTGCCTGCGGGCGAAATCGAAAGACTCGGGACCATGATGCGGGCACGCCGCAATCTGCCAGTCGTCGTTGCTGACGCGGTGAACCTCGCCCGGTGTCGCCGGATCGGTGAACGTCATGATCGCGTGATCCCGCACCCCGCCTTCAAAGATGTTCCTGAACACCACCACGGGACGCCCGGGGCCTGCGAACGCCAGACCAAGCCGGCAGCACTCGCAGGTGTTGTCGCTTGCCAGCCGCGCGTCCGTATAGACTGCGCCACCGTCTTTCGATGACGCGAAGAACAGCCCTGCCCCTTCGTATTTCTTGCCCTCCTGCTTCGCGGGTACCCGGTTGCGCTTGTCGATCCAGGCCGCGAACACCGAACCGTCAGTATCGAGGCCGAGCGTCACGAAACGCTGGCTCTCGTTATTCGCGGTGATCGGCTGCAACTCGGCAAAGCTTTGGCCGCCGTCGATCGACCGGGTGGCGAGCACCTGGCCGTTGAACGCCTTGTCCCTGAAGATCGAAAACGCCAGGGCGATGCCGCCGGCTTTCTCGACGACGATCTGGGGACGCGCATCCGGCCCCCAGTCGAGGTTGAGCTTTTCCTTGGTCACCTGAACCGGCGTCGAAAAGCTGCGACCCTGATCCTTCGAGCTCGCCACCGATATCCGGCCGCCCGCCATCCAGGCGAGCCAGAGCGTACCGTCCGACGCGAAGGCCGGCGTCACCTTCGAGGCGCAACGCAGCTCGACCTCCTCGCACGCCGCTTCCGAGGCGTGCTGATGATGGCTCATTTGCGCTTGCGCCGTGGTTTGGCAAAGCGAGAACGCGAGCGTCGCGAGCAAGCTCATTCGCAGCATGACCGTACTCCTCCTGCGGGTTGTCCTATCATTTGAACGCCAGCTTTATTCCCGCCACGAACGCGCGCGGCGAGCCGGCGTAGATCGAGCCGGTCGTGTTCGCGAGCACGCTCGCAGCATTCTGAATACCGGCAGCCGTGACCGAGTTCCCGATGTTGTTGGCGGAAGCCACATAGGTACGGTCAAACACGTTCCTGATTTCGGCATACATGCTCAACGACTTGAAATAGTCGGACTTGAGATCCGTGCTGTAGTGGACGTTGAGATTGACCAGTTCGTAGCCGGGCGCCTTCAGGAGATTGGCGTTGTCCATGTAGAACGAATCTTTCCACTGGACCTCGACGAACGCCCCGAGGCCTGCAAGCGGCCCCCACATCTGGTCATAGCCGAGCCGTGCCGTCAGTTCGTGCGGCGAGATGCCGGGAATCTTGTTGCCCGCGCGGTTGAAGCTGAACGTCGCGCCGTTGACGAGGTTCTCGGTGTATTCTGTGTAGACCTCGTCGAGATAGGTGTAGGCGGCCGTGAACCGCCAGCCGGGATAGAACTTCCAGTCGGCGGCCAGCTCTACGCCACGATGTTCCGATCTCGGAGCGTTGAACGTGAAGCTTGCATTGGGTGCGCCGACCTGGGTGGCTTGCGTAACCAGCTCGTTCTTGAAGAATTCGTAGAAACCGGTCGCGCTGAATTTGAGCGTGTTGTTCGGCGTCCAGTCGAACCCGATGTCGTAGCCAAGGTTCTGCTGCGTCTTTAGCTGCGTATTGTTGCCGTTCGTACCGTCAGAGAGGATGAAGAGGTTGCCGACCTGCGGCGTTCCGTATCCGGTCGCCACGCGTGCCCTGAACAGCCACTCGGGGTTCAGCTTGTAGAGAAGCGCGAGTTCGGGCGCGGTGTTCTGGAATTGTCGGTCCGCGACGATCGGCGCCCCCGGCGTCGCCGTCGGGACATTGAGCGTGTTGTAGGCATATGAGGTGTTGATCCCCTTCAGATGGGTCGCTTCCCATCCGATGCCCGCGATCGCCGTCAGATTCGGCGCCAGCTTGAGCTCTTCGCGCGCGCGAACGCCATAGTTCGACGTATCGCTGAAGGTGTTGCTCTGCAGAAGACCAAGCCGCGCGTTGCCGCCGGGCATGACGTTGCGTGTGTCGCTTGACGCCGTCAGCGTGTTGTAGAACGCGCCGAAATACGTCGTTGACTCCATGCCGAAGATTTCACCACGCTTGGTGATGTCGCTCATGTAATTGTAGGACGGGAAATCGCCGATCGCGCTGGTGGCTCCCGTCGGCTGGCTGATATTGCGGTCGTCAAACACGAACTGGTTGCGCCAGGTGGTGTTGTTGTCGAAATCGTGCTCCCACCTGCCGCCGACAATGGTCCGGCGATCCTCGCGGCCGAGCCCGGCCTGGATGGCGGTGGTCGGAGTTCGCGCGCCGTTGAAGCCGTTGTTGAGCAGGCCGACCGAGGCGCAGGCGGCGATGCCGGCAAACTCGCATCCCTGCTGGAAGGGATTTTGATTGTACTGGTTCAGCGAAAGCCGGATCGGCAGCCGCGTGTCCAGGTTGTTGTTGATAAACTTGAAGGTGAAGCGATCGTCGGGCGTCGCATGCAACGTGCCCAGGAAGTTCACAGTCTGGGTATTAAACCAGCTGTTCTGGATAAATCCATCACCGCGCGCGTCGCTGGTAAACAGCGAATACTCGAAATTGCCGACCTTCTTGCCTGCAGCGAGGTAATTGTTGAGGTAGCCGAAGCTGCCGCCTTCGACGCTGTACTCGACCCCATCGATGGTGCGGCCTGGGCGGGTGCGGAAATTGAGCGCGCCGCCGGTGGCATAGTTGCCATACAGCGCCGACGACGGTCCCCGGATGACGTCGATCGCGCCATAGGCCTTGGGATCGATCAGGTCGCTGCGGGAGAGCCCGTCCGGCTGCGTGACTGGAAAGCCGTCGTCGAAGATCACGAGATTGCGGATGCCAAACCCGTTGCGGGCGTTGGAACCGCGGATCGAGATGCCGAAATCGCGCGGCCCGTTGCCCTGCTTTACTGAGATGCCAGGGCTCTCGCGCAGCACGTCGGCCACAGAGAACGCCGGGCGGTTGTCGAACTGGCTGCGGTCTATGGTCGTCTCGGTCTGGCCGTTTGGCGCCTGGTAAAGCAGCGCGCGCGCCACGCTCGGGGTAATGCCCGCGGTTAGCGAAGCGGCAGGCGCGGGGTTCGCCGAAGGCGGCCTTGCCTGCGTTCGGGCGGACGAGCGAACGGCCGGCTTCCGCGCCGCCGGTCTGGCGGTCGTGCCCCGCGGCGCCTCGACGGTCACCGCCGGCAACGCCGTCTGGGCTTGCGCGTTCGACGGCACGAGGGAGAGCGTGCTGCCGAGCACAAGCAGGCTCGCGCCACCCAAGGCATGATAACGATACATCGGATATTCCTGACGCCAGCTCTTTGGCCGGCTTGAATGACTGAACCAACCGGCGCGGCTGTCGCCGCACCGATCATTGGGTGTTCCAGGTCGTCAGGAAATGGCGGGAGGCGCGCGTGCCTGCGCGTGGCTGCCGGCGCGAGCGTTCGTCAGCCGGAAGGCAAAATCGAACCAGGCCACCTGCTCGGCAACTCGATCGACGTCGATCGCTGCGATCTCAGGTACATCGACCGGCGCGCCGGTCTGCAGCACGCTGCAAACCGAACAGCATCCATCGTGGGCGCGGTGGCCGCCCGGATCGGTCTGCCCGGCACCGTGTGCAGCGTTGCCGTGGCAAATGACGGCGCCCGCGAGCGGGTCGGAGGCCGCGATGCTCGCCGCCCAGCATGCGCCAATCGGCGCAAAAATCTGCACCAACAGGGCAATCAGGACGATTGGCAGAAAATTCTTCAGCCGCCGGCGCATCGCAATCCCATCCGCTTCAGACCTTAATCACCTCTAGAGTCCGAAGTCGAGAACAGGTTCCCGGAACTATGTTGCCTCTTTAGGGAGTAAAGCTGGCGAAAAGCGATGCGTTTTGCAGCTTTTGGAGGGCGCCGTATCCGGATACCAAGCATCGGGCGAACTGCAGGTAAATCCACAACCATTAGTAGCAAATTCCCAATCATTTCGCAAAATGCTGGAATTTTGAACAAACGTTGCTGAAAATGGTGACAAGTCGAAAAAGATGGTCTACCACTCCAACCTCAGGCTGGCCGAGAGGCTCAAGCTTGGTGGTCCAAGTCTCGGGAGGAACCCTGACGCGCACAAGCAGCGTCGCCTCGACAATCAAGATCAAATCCAAGTTTTCGAGGAAATTAAGGGTCGACACAATTTTTGAGCAGGGCTCCGAGCCCTGCTCTTTTTTTTTGAGACGATCGCAAACGGCAATGATGTCATCGTCAAATCCGATCGAGCGAAGTTTTGAACTGGCCGCCGGTCGCTGCGAGGATCTGACGCCGCTGGTCTATCGCCGTCTGTTCGATACGTATCCTGAAGCACGGACGATGTTCCGAACCGAGGGCAGCGAACTCGTCAAGGGTTCGATGCTGGCGCTCACCATCGACGCGATCCTGGATTTTGCCGGAGAACGCACCGGCCACTTCCGCATGATTGGAGCGGAAGTTTCCTCGCATGACGCCTACGGAACACCGCGCGAATTGTTCATCGCGTTCTTCGGCATCATTGCGCAGACGCTGCGTGAAATCGTCGGAGCGGACTGGTCGGACGACATCGATGCGGCGTGGCGGAAGCTGCTCGGTGACATCGAAAGTTTCGTTGCAGCGCAGTGAACTAACAAGCACCAAAGCGCCTGAAGCTCATTGATACTGGCGATCAAGTCGGCCGGTGGCGCGAACGCGCCGAGTGTGAAAGACTACCTCGATCCGCGGTGCGTGCAAGACGCCGTCGGTAATAACAAACGAGGGAGCGAGCGATGTCCGGGACTGACAAATCCGCTACGACAAGGCGTAATCTTCTTCAGACAGGGGCGGCCGCCGGCGCGGCAACCGCCCTGCTCGGCGGGCTGGGTATCAACCCGGCGCTGGCGGCAGTTGCACGTTCGGAGAAACCGCTGAAGGCAGCGTTCTCCAATGCAGGCCTGCAGGCGACCTGGTGCGCCCAGGGCAAGCAGGCGGCCGAATGGTGGGGCAAGCTGTTCAACGTCGAGGTCACCTGGTTCGACGGCCAGCTCGACGCCGTCAAGCAGCGCGCCGCGATTGACAACATGGCCTCGCAGAAATGGGATTTCGTCGCCATCCAGGCGTTCGGCATCGGCACGCTGACCCAGCCCGTGCAGAAGATGATCGATGCCGGCACGCCCGTGATCGACATGGACACGCTGATCGCGCCGCTCGACCAGATCAAGGTTCATTCGTTCCTGGCGCCCGACAATGAATTCATGGGCGCTTCCGTGACGCAGGCGCTTTGCAACGCAATCGGCGGCAAGGGCAAGGTCATCATGACGCAAGGCGCGCTCGGCCATACCGGCGCACAGGGCCGCGCCAAGGGTTTTGAGACCGTCGTGAAGCAGTTCCCGAACATCGAGGTACTCGACACCCAGCCCGCCGACTGGGACGTCTCGAAGACGGCTCGGCTGTGGGAGACCTATCTGACAAAATACCCGCAGATCGATGCGGCGTTCTTCCATAATGACGACATGGCGCTGGCCGCCTACAACATCATGAAGGCGCGCAACCGCACCAACATCCTGATCGGCGGCGTCGACGCCATGCCGCCGGCGATCCAGGCGGTGAGCGAAGGCCGCATGTTCGCGACCGTCCGCAACCCTTCCTGCCGCATTCATGGCGGCGCCATCGTAGCCGGTGTCGCCGCGGTGACCGCAGGCGAGAAGAGCGGACAGGGAATTCCGAAGCATGTGATCACGGACGGCCCGGTGGTGACGAAAGCCAACGCCGCCGGCATGCAATGGATGGAGGATCACTTCCTGATCTGAGCTCCCATGCCCAGGGGACATCAGCCCATCCTCGAACTGCACGACATCACGAAGGCCTTCGGCGGCGTCGAAGCTCTTCGTGGGGTCGACTTCGTGCTTGATGCCGGCGAGATCCACGGTCTCGTCGGCGAAAACGGCGCGGGCAAAAGCACGCTGATGAAAATCATTGCCGGCGTGCATGCGGATTTCTCCGGCCGGTTCGTGCTGGACGGAAAGGAGACCCGCTTTCGATCGGTGCGCGACGCGCATGCGGCGGGTATCGCGATGGTTCACCAGGAACTCAGCGTCGCGCCCGATCTGACGGTGGCCGAGAACGTGTTTCTGGGCAGCCAGCCCACCAACCGCCTGGGCCTCGTGCAATGGCGGCGCATGGCGCGCGAGGCCGGCGAGCAATTGAAGCGGTTCGGTATCGATGTCGATCCGATGTCGCGGCTCGGCGACCTGCCGATCGGCCTGCAGCAACTGATCGAAATAGCCCGCGTGCTGTTCTCGGGCGCCCGCATCGTCATTCTCGACGAGCCGACCTCGGCGCTGTCGCCGCCGGAAGTGGAACGCCTGTTCGCGACGCTGAAACGGCTGCGGGACGAAGGCACCAGCATCGTCTTCATCTCGCACTTCATCGAGGACATCCTGCGCGTCTCCGACACCGTGACCGTGTTCCGCAACGGCAGGAAGGTCGCGGAGACCGCCGCGTCGGAGACGAGCAAGCCGGCATTGATCGAGGCGATGATCGGCAAGGGCCGCGAAGCCTTGGAAGAGACCTACATCCACGACATCATGCTGCCGCCGCCGACCGATCAACCAGTGGTGCTGAACGCAAACGGGCTGACGCTGGCCGGCCGCCTGCGCGAGGTTTCGTTCGAAGCCCGCGCCGGCGAGGTGCTCGGCGTCTACGGCTTCATGGGATGCGGACAGCTCGAACTGGCGCGGATTCTGTTCGGCAAAATTAAGCCCGACCTCGGCACACTTGCGGTGGCGGGCGACCAGAAAACCTTCCGAAGCACCGCCGACGCACGACGCGCCGGGATCGCCTTCGTGCCGGAGAGCCGGCGCGACATGCTGTTCCACCAGGAACCGGTCTACAAGAACATCTCGATCAGCATCCTCGATCGCATTTCGTCCCTGCTGCTCAAGCCCTCGCGCGAGCGCGCGATCGCCAACCGGCAGGTCGAGCAATTGCGGATCCGCCCGGCGGCGGTGGAACTCGATCTCGGCATGCTGTCCGGCGGCAATCAGCAGAAGGTGGCGCTGGCGAAGTGGCTGAGCTATCCGCCGCGGTTATTGGTGCTGTGCGAGCCGACCCGCGGCATGGACGTCGGCGCCAAGAACGACGTCATCCACATCATCCGCGACCTGCGCGCCAAGGGGCTCGCCATCATCGTGCTCTCCACCGAGCCCGAGACGGTGCTGTCGCTCGCCGACCGCATCATCGTGCTCAAGCGCGGCGCAGTGGTGCGGGAGTTTGCCAACGAACAGATCAGCAAGGACCGCCTGCTGGAAGCGGCGTGAGGAGACCGACATGACTTCAGGTGAAAGCGTGACAGTCTCCGCGGATCGCAAGCGCCCGCACCGGCTCGCCGCGATGCTGCGCTCCCAGATGCGCAATATCGCGCCGTTCCTGACGCTGATCTGCCTGTTCGGGTTCTTCGCGGTCGCCAGCCCATCCTTTGCGACGCTCGACAATCTCGGCAACATCCTCACCCAGATTTCGGTCACCGGCATCATCGCCGTCGGCCTGACCTTCGTGATCCTCTGTGCCGAAATCGACCTTTCGATCGCCGCCATCGCCAACGTCACCGGCATTGCGGTCGCCTATTTCACGCTGCAGGACTCCTACGTCAACATCGCCAACGTCCCGATGCCCGGATGGGCCGCGATCCTGCTGGCGCTGGCGCTTTGCGCCCTCCTCGGCCTCGTCAACGCGTTCGGCCTGACGGTCATCGGCATTCCCTCCTTCATCATGACGCTGGCGATGATGCAGATCGCAGCTGGCGTCTCGGCGCTGCTGGTGCGCGGGCAGATCGCCTACAAGATACCCCCGCTCGTCACGACGCTCGGATCGACGTCGATCGGCGGCATCCCCTGGATCGTGATCGTGGCTGCCCTGATGCTGCTCGGCGGCCATCTGGTGCTGACCTATACCCGCTTCGGCCGCTACGTTTACATGGTCGGCGGAAACCGCGAGGCGGCGGAATATTCCGGCCTCAACGTCAAGCTCATCCTCGGCAGCGTCATGGTGATTTCGGCCGTGTGCGCCGGCATCGGCGGCATGCTCGGGGTGGCGCATTTCGGCAGCGCGCAACAGAACGAGTTCGACAGCTATCTGCTGGACTTCATCGCCGCCGTCGTCGTCGGCGGCACCAGCCTGTTCGGCGGCCGCGGCGGCATCGGCAACACCATCGTCGGCCTGTTCGTGCTCGGCGTCCTCAACAACGGGCTCGACCACGTTAATATCGACAGCTTCCTGAAGATCCTGATCCGCGGCCTGATCCTGCTCGCGGCGCTGATCATCAACGTCTATGCGCAGCGATTGCGGGAACGAACCGCCGAATAGGGCATATTCTCATAGACGCGCCACCCCGGAATGTCGGCTTCTGATCACCGAGCGGCATTATCAGGCAACGGATTGGGGCGTCATCGCTGGCCGGTTTTCACCCAGCCGCGCGCTGTTTGACCCGGGCGCACCCTGCCTGGGTTTGATGCTGATCAGGTTCAGCAGCGTTGCGGTCGCGATCATCGCCAGGATGCCCCCCAGACTCAGGGCTATCTGCATCGCAAGTCCGTCCGAGACGTCGAGCAGCACCATGTGGCCGGCAAACGCCAGCAAAACGCCGAGGCAATAGATCGGCAGCGAATTCTGGCCACAGCGGATCGCGCCGCGCATCACCGGCGTCATCAGCCACCGCGAATTGCGAGGCACGAACCACGCCGCCAACACCGCCAAGGCCAGAAAATGCAGCAGGCGCAATGGATCGAGATTCGATTTGTCCAATGGGTAACGCAGTTTCGCCAGCACGTCCGGGATGAGTGCGTCCAGCGGTTTGATGTGCCAGCTCAATGCTATGACCAGACTGAAAAGCAGATACGAGACGGCAAGCACAAGCGCCGTGCGTGACGTCATCCACGGCGGGATTCTCTTCTCGATCATCCACCACGCACCGAGCACGACCAGCAGCTGCCAAGCCAGCGGATTGAAGGCCCAGTGGCTGTCCGGCCACGCCGGGACGGTCCAGCCGAAGACATGCACCAGCACATAAAGCGCCAACGATGCGCCAAGCGTCACGTTCGGCGCTCGCAGCAGCAGCCACAGCAGCGGCGCGAACAGGAGATGAAGGAGAACGAAGATCGGCAAGACGTCGGTATTCACCGGACGGTACTGCAAGATCGCCGCCCGCGCGAGCGTCGCGCCCGGATCGTTCAACAGAACGCGCGTATTGCTCGCGTCAGCAAGATGGCTACCGCCTGCGAGGTGAACCAGGATGGCGCAGGCAAGCATGAGCAGCAGAAATGCGACATAAATGTCCCAGCTTCGTCGTAGCGTCCGCTTGATCACTCCGTTCCAGCCCTCGCGATGCCATGCATTGCCATAGGCCAGCGCGCAGGTTACGCCGGAGACGAACATGAATATTTCCGCGGCATCGCTGAAGCCGTAGTTCCGCAGCGTCAGCCAACTTCCGATGTTGTTGGGGACGTGGTCAAGGAAGATGCACCAAAGCGCGATGCCTCGGCAGGCATCCAGTCGCAGGTCGCGGCCCTGACTTTTCGGCTCCGGCAGCTCGCAGACCAATAGATTTGAGGTGGCGGTTCGATCGTGCATCTGGGTTACCCCGAGTCGCCAAAATGTACCTGCCGCTGACAGTTGGACCTGCCGCTGGAGTTCCTGGTGTGAGCTGGTTCACCTTCAGAGATTAATTTTGCGCTGTCACTGGCGACGAATCTGCGCGCCAACGTTGAGTGCTATCGGCCTCGCACGTGCCCAGGCAGTTCTCACATCGAGCTGACCGATACGCGCTCACATAGCGAAATCCGGCTGCCATTCGCGAATTGCCCGCGCGGCTTTCGTCACGGCACCAATCGTCGGAAATGACGCCGTCTCCACCATCATCGCGCGCGCCAGCCGCAGGCTGCGCGCCTCGCACACGGCGCGCCGCTTCGGGTCCTCGATCAATTCGAAATCGATGTTATGCGCCAGACCGAGAATGCGGCGGATGATTTTTGCGGCCGAGAACCCCACGGTGTCCTGGAACAACCGCTCCATATAGGCCTTACGTTCGGCCTCCAGCCGTGCCGCACCGGCCGCGCCGGGAAACAGCGCCGGCGGGTAGGCGTCGCCGTGAGCTTCCGTGCGCCAGAGCTCGAGGAACTCGCGGGCGAACTCCGTCCAGACGTTTTCGATCGTTTCCAGCACCCAGACCTCGAACAGCCGACGTTCGCCCGGCGAACGCTCGTGACCGGCGGATGCCAGATAGGCCATCAGGAGGTTGCCGATGACCGCGCCGAGATCGAATCCCATCGGCCCATAGAACGCGAACTCGGGATCGATCACGACCGTCGAGCCTTCCGTCACCATGATCGAGCCGGTGTGGAGGTCGCCGTGGATGAGCGCTTCCGGTGCATTCAGGAATTTCAGTTTCAGCCGCGAGACCGCGACGTGCAGGTCGAGGTCTTCCCGGAACGCTACCGCGGTCGCGTCGAGCCAGGGCTGTGTCCAGCGGTTCTGCTCGGCCTCGCGGTACGGATCGGTGAAGATCAGGTCCTCGGTGATCTTGCACAGCGCGTGGTTGCCCGCGAACGCCGCAATCCCCTCCTTCTTCCGGGCTGCGGGAATCGCGAGGTCGGAAGAGAAAAACAGCGTGCGCGCCAGAAACGTCGCGATGTCCCCGACAAAACGCGGATAGAGCGTTCCGGCAATCAGCCCCTTGCGCATGATGATATGCGGCTCGAGCAGTTCCATGACGACAAGCGCAAGCGCCTCGTTGTGGTGCAGCACATCAGGCACCAGACCGGGCGCCAGCCGCGCCTGATTCGTGAGCGCGAGATATTCGTAATGCGAGCGCGACAGCGGCAGCGGCCAGCTTTCGCCGACAAGGCGCACGTAAGGCAGCGCCTGCTTGACGGCGATGCCGCCCGCGTCCCCCTTGACGATGAACACGAGATTGAGGTTGCCGTCGCCGACCTCGCCGATCGTCCAGGCCGAGGGGGCACCGCCAAGCCGGGCTGCGACCGCGGGAACCCCTGCGAGATAGTCCCGCAGATCGGCTTCATGAAGAATTCGATATTCGTCCTGCCGGGGATCAGCCGATGATAGCTGCTGTGAACTCATTGCGGACGGCCCCCCGTGCCGGTTGCGAGAGGTCCCACGTACTCCCGCCTTGGGATATTCGATCCGATATCGGCTCTTTTCTTGACCGGATCATAATCGCAAAACGCCGTCGGCGACCAGCGTTCACCGTCCGCATTTGGCCTGGGGTCTCACTGGGTCTCAAATGAGCTGTGCAAGCCAGATGGTGTGGCCGCCGCAATCGGGGTCCTCCACGACATGCGACACGACGCGAAACCCGTTCCGATCGAGCAATGAACGATATTCGGCCGGGTCGAGGCTCGCATGATACAGCGGCTCGCCTCCAAAGCTTCCGATCGCCTCCCCATCCGCCGGACCGCTGGTGAACATCAGCGCCGCGCTCGGTGCTGCATGCTCGCGGAACACCGGAAACATCCGGCGTTGGTCGTCATGGCAGAGGTGAAAGAAACTGTCCCACGCCAGGATGCCGGAAAACCTCCGCTGCAGGGAAAGCTTGCGCATATCGGCGACGATCCACTCCTGCTCGGGAAAATGCCGCCGGCAGACGTCGATCATGGCCGGAGAGGAATCCGCGCCAACGACGGGATGGCCAAGCTCGATCAAATACCGCGCCATTGGCTCTGCGGATCCACACCCGAGATCGAGGATCGGGCCGGCAGGCGGCAGCAGCGCCCGAAACCGGTCGAGCCAGGGCTTTTCAAACAGGCCGCTGCGCGCGCGGCTCTCGATCCAGTCCTTCGCCTTGCGCTGGTAAAGATCGATGATCCCTGCGGCTTCTTCCGACGCCATTTGCGAACTCACGCACTACTTGTCGATCGCGCCTAGAATGTTTCCCGTTCCAGGAAGTTCGATCCGATGTCGGCCTTTTTCTTGATGGGGTCATAGTCGCAAAAGACGCTGTCGGCGACCAGCGTGTAGCTCGGGATGATCGTATCCTTGTTGAGCTTGACCGAACTTAGGCCAATGACGGCGGTCTGCTTGCCGCCGGTCCATTTGAACGGGGTGGTGCTCTGCGCCGTCTCGCAAGCGGCCACCGCGTCGGCGAAGACCGAGCCCTCCACGAACGCTTTCACCGTCCGAAGCTGCCCCAGCATCTTCCAGTTCATGTAGAATGCGCCGGCAAGACCAGCCGCGAGCAGGACCACGAGCGCCAGCAAAATTCTTTGAATATTCATTCCTGTTCCCCCGGCAAGCTAACGCTTGCTCATGATCGGCTGAGACGGCGTCCTCTCATTGGTCGTCGAGAATCCGGTCACGCGGTGAGAGGCCGGCACCGGGGATGAATTGGTTTTCCGTTGCGGGGAATAGGCTGCAAACGAATGGCTATTGTTCCGCTGCCCTGCCCCGCAATTTTCCTGATTGGCATCGCAGGCCATCAGGCAGTTGGTCTCCTCCATGGCTGATTGATCCATCGCGGCAGCCTGGCCGCCGATCGATGCAAGCAGCAAAATGACTGGAATGACGCTGCGTAACATTGTGCCAATTCCCTAGAACGGCAGCCCCATCAGCTTCGACAGCCGCTCGATGTTCAGATAGCCCTGATAATACGCCCACATCCCGATGCCGAAAACCACGCCCGAGATCAGCGTGGTCCAGAGCAGCTTCCAGCCCATCCGCGCCAGGATCGGCGCGCCGGGATCGGTGCCGGGCGCGCCCTCGCCGTCCTCATGCTGGCTGCGGACGCCGAACGGCAGCGTCACGAACAGCACGAGCCACCAGATCACAAAGTAGATCGCAAGCGCCGTGGAGATATTATAGGCCATGCGGACTCTAGGCCTGTTCGATTTCGACGAGCGCGCCGGAAAAGTCCTTCGGGTGGAAAAACAGCACCGGCTTGCCGTGGGCGCCGATCTTCGGCACGCCGTCGCCGAGCACGCGCGCGCCCTCGCTGACCAGCCTGTCGCGCGCGGCGATGATGTCGGGCACGTCATAGCAGATGTGATGGATGCCGCCGTCGGCATTGCGCTCGACGAATTTGGCGATCGGCGAGGCCTCGCCGAGCGGCTGGATGAACTCGATCTTGGTGTTGGGCAGCGTCACGAAGACGGTGATGACGCCATGCTCGGGCAGCGGCACCGCGCCTGAGATTTCAGCGCCGAACGCGCCGCCATAGATTTTTGCAGCCTTCTCCGCATCCTTGACCGCGATCGCAACGTGATTGAGCCGGCCCAGCATGACACTCCACTCCCTGCTTCGTGCGCTTTTCCGGCAGGTCCGCTCCGCCGAAAAACGCTTTTACCTCAAACCGTCAGCACATGAACGAGGCAAATCGGCTTCTTGCCCCATTGCTCGTTGATGACCGCCCGCACCGCGCGGCGCACCGATTCTGCCATCGCGTCGGGATCGCGCCGCCGCGCCCGCGGCAGGTTTTCGACCGTCGAGACCACCGTATCGAACACCATTTCGTCGATCACCTCGCCGGCCGCATTCTTCTCGGGGATGCCGACGAGATCGACCTCGGGATCGTCGGCCAGTTCGCCCTTGTCGGTGACGGCGATGGCGACGAAGGCGCAGCCGGCAAATCCCATCCGCCGCCGTTCGACCACGGCGCGGGACTTGGAATCCTCCAGGATGTTGCCGTCCTTGTAGAGCCGCCCCGACGGCAGTTCGTCGATGATGCCGGGGTCGCCGGGGCCGAGCTTGACCAGGTCGCCGTTACGGCAGGTCAGCACCTTCGGAACTCCGGCGGCGCGCGCCAGCTTGGCGTGCTCCGACAGATGCAGCGCCTCGCCATGGACCGGGATCAGGATCTGCGGGCGCACCCACGAGATCATGTCGCGCAGCTCGTCGCGACGCGGATGGCCGGAGACGTGGACGAGATCGGTGCGGTCGGTGATGACTTCGATGCCCTGGCTCACCAGCCCGTTGATGATGGCGCCGACCGCCTTCTCGTTGCCGGGGATGGTGCGCGAGGAAAAGATCACGCTGTCGCCCTTGTTCAGCGTTACCTGCGGGTGGTCGTTGTTGGCGATCCGGGCCAGCGCCGCGCGGGCCTCGCCCTGGCTGCCGGTGCACAGCGCCAGCACCTTGTCCGGCGGGAAATGCCCATAATAGTCAGCGCCGCGGAAATTCTGCACGCCGTCGAGATAGCCGGTCTCACGGGCGACCTGCACGACGCGCTCCATGGCGCGGCCGACCACGACGACCTCGCGATCGGCGGCCTTGGCGGCGTCCGCCACCGCTTTCAGGCGGGCGACGTTGGAGGCAAACGTGGTGACGGCGACCCGGCCCTTGGCGGCCTTCACCAGCTTGGTGATGGTGGCGGCGACCTCGGTCTCCGAGGGCGAACGCCCGTCCCGCACCGCGTTGGTGGAATCGCCGACCAGCGCCAGCACGCCGGCATCGCCGAGCTCGCGCAGGCGCCGCTCGTCGGTCGGAAGACCGATGATCGGCGTCGGATCGATCTTCCAGTCGCCGGTGTGGAGGACGGTGCCGGCGGAAGTGTGGATCGCAAGCGCATGCGATTCCGGAATCGAATGCGCGACCGGGATGAATTCGACGGTGAACGGCCCGAGCTCGACGCGGCCGCCCGACGGCACCACCGTCACCGGGATTTTCGGTGGATTGCGCTCGGCGGCGCATTTGGCTTCGAACAAGGCAGCGCTGAACTTGGTCGCATAGACCTTGCATTGCAGCTTCGGCCAAAGATCTATAATCGCCCCGAAATGATCCTCATGGGCGTGCGTCAGCACCAGGCCCATCAGATTGTTGCGCTCCTTCTCCAGGAAGCGAACGTCGGGCATGATCAGGTCGATGCCCGGCAGATGTTCCTCGTCGCCGAAGGAAACGCCGAGATCGACGGCGAGCCAGGATCTCTGGTGGCGGTTGCCGAGCCCGTAGATCGACAGGTTCATGCCGATCTCGCCGACACCGCCGAGCGGCGCAAAGGTCAATTCATCCGGCCGCGCCATCAGGCTGCTCCCACTGATGCCGCGGTGCCGAAATAGACCTCGCCGGCCGTGATCGGTATGCGCCTGCCCTCTGCGGTGCGGACGATCAGGCAGCCAGTATCATCGATCGTATCGAACGTGCCTTCCACCTTCGTGGTTCCGGTCTGGATCGCGACCCGTTCGCCGACGCCAAAGGCGCGCTCCAGCCACAGCTTTCGGATTTCGCCGAAGCCGCGGCCATCGTCCCAGATGCCGCGGAACTCGACCCAGGCCTCCGACAGCGCCTTGAACAATTCCTCGGCGCCCACATGAACCCCGAGCGCTGCGAGCGAAGTCGCCGGCGTCGGCGTGCCCTCGGGCGCGGCCACGACATTGGTGCCAATCCCCGCCACGACGGCGAGGCCACCGTCTGTCACGGCCTCAGCCTCCAGCAGCAAGCCGCAAAGCTTCTGCCCGCGGACCAGAATGTCGTTCGGCCATTTCAGGAGATATTTCAATTGATCCGATCCGGCCAGCCGCAGATTGGCCTCCACGCTGACGCGCTGCAGCGCTGTCTCATGTGCCAAACCGAAGGCGAAGCCCATGGTCGCCGCAACGGTGGGAGAAACATCCATGACCTCAAGCACGCTGCTGGCGAGGTTACCGCGCGGCGCGACCCAGGCGCGCTGCCGTCGGCCGCGGCCTGCCGTCTGCTCGGTAGTCACAAACCACGTCGGGTTACGCTCGCCATCGCGGGCACGCGCCATGGCTTCGGCATTAGTCGACCCGACCTGGTCGAAGGCGGCGAGACGGTAGCCCGCAGATGTGGCCTTGGGACCGAGCGCGAAAGTCATCCTGGGAACAGCGACTTCGCCGCCGTCGTGGCGACGCTGACCAGCGGCCCCGGATAGACGAAGAAGAAAATGTTGAAGATACCGGCAACCGCCAGCACCGTACGCAGTTCGATGCGCATCGGCTCGATCTCGCCGGCCGGCTCGTCGAAATACATCACCTTGACGATGGTGAGATAGTAGAACGCGCCCACGACGCTCGATAGCACGCCGATGACGGCGAGCGTGAACAGGCCCGCCTTGATCGCGGCCACGAAGACGTACCATTTGGCGAAGAAGCCCGCGAGCGGCGGAATGCCCGCCAGCGAGAACAGGAGCATGGCGAAGAAGAATGCCAGCAGCGGGTTGGTGCGCGACAGCCCTGCGAAATCGCTGATCTGCTCGATCGCCTGCCCGTTCCGCTTCATGGTCAGGATGACGGTGAAGGAACCCAGCGTCATCGCAACGTAGATCGCGATATAAACCAGCACGCCCTGCGCGCCCTCTACCGTGCCCGATGCGAGCCCGACCAGCGCAAAGCCCATATGGCCGATCGACGAATAGGCCATCAGGCGCTTGATGTTCTTCTGCCCGATGGCGGCGAACGAGCCCAGCACCATCGAGGCGATCGCAACGAACACGAGGATCTGCTGCCATTGCGGGACGATACCGGGGAACGCCGTCAGCGTGACGCGGGTGAATACGGCAAGCGCGGCAACCTTCGGCGCGGAGGCAAAGAAAGCCGTGACCGGCGTCGGCGCACCCTCATAGACGTCGGGCGTCCACATATGGAACGGCACCGCGGATACCTTGAAGCAGAGCCCGGCCAGCAGGAACACCAGGCCAAACACGATGCCGATGCTGCCGGTCGTCACCGCCGCCGCGATGCCGGCAAATTCGACCGTGCCGGTGAACCCGTAGATCAGCGAGGCGCCGTACAGCAGCATGCCCGACGACAGCGCACCCAGCACGAAATACTTCAGCCCGGCCTCGGTCGACTTGGCGTTGTCGCGGTTAGAGGCGGCGACGACGTAGAGCGCGAGGCTCATCAGCTCGAGCCCGAGATAGAGCATGATCAGGTCGGCGGCCGAGATCAGCACCATCATGCCGAGGGTGGAGAGCAGCACCAGGATCGGATATTCGAAAATGCGCCGCGTGGGATCGGACAGGAACTCCGTCGACAGCAGCAACGTCACCGCCGAGCCGATGATCGCCAGGGTCTTCAGAAAGCGGGCGAAGTCGTCGACGATGAAGCTGCCGCCGAAGGTCGTGAGCTTGCCGGCCGGCAGCATCAGCTCCAGCGCGCCGGTGACGACCAGCAGCACCACCGCAAGCGTGGTGACGAGCCTGGTCGTCCCCTCACCGCGATAGGCGCCCAACATCAACAGCACCATGGCGCCGACGGCCAGCACCAGCTCCGGCAGCACCGGCAGCAACTGATAACCTGCACTTGAGAAGCTCATGGCGCTCTATATCCTTGACGCGTTTTCTTCATGCGAACCGGTCCCCACTTCGCTTGAAAACGCTACGCTATTGCACCAGCGCGGCTGCCTTCACGGCAGTCACGGCGGCATTGTAATTGTTGACGAGTTGCTGAACCGAGGCCGCCGACATGTCGAGCACCGGCTTCGGATAGACGCCGAGCAGGATGGTCAGCGCGACCAGCGGGAACAGCGTCAGGCTCTCGCGCAAGGTCAGATCCTTGATGCTGGCAAGCGACGGCCTGGTCAGCGCGCCGAACACCACCTTGCGATAAAGCCACAGCGCGTAGGCGGCCGACAGGATCACGCCGAGCGTGGCAAAGGTCGCCGTCGGGATCGAAACCTTGAAGGTGCCGAGCAGCGTCATGAATTCGCCGACGAACCCGCTGGTGCCGGGCAACCCGACATTGGCCATGGTGAACACCATGAACACCAGCGCATAGAGCGGCATCCGGTTGACGAGCCCGCCATAGGCCGCGATCTCGCGGGTATGCATGCGGTCGTAGACGATGCCGACGCAGAGGAACAACGCACCCGAGACGATGCCGTGCGACACCATCTGGAACACGCCGCCCGCCACGCCCTGCGTGGTGCCGGCGAAGATGCCCATGGTAACGAAGCCCATATGGGCCACCGACGAATAGGCGATCAGCTTCTTCATGTCCTCCTGCATCAAGGCCACCAGCGAGGTGTAGATGATCGCGATCGCCGAGAGCGAGAAAATCAGCCACGCAAAATCATGCGACGCCAGCGGGAACATCGGCAGCGAGAAGCGCAGGAAGCCGTAACCGCCCATCTTCAACAGGATCGCGGCCAGGATCACCGAGCCTGCCGTCGGCGCCTCGACGTGGGCGTCCGGCAGCCAGGTGTGCACCGGCCACATCGGCATCTTCACGGCAAAGGAGGCAAAGAACGCCAGCCACGCCCAGGTCTGCAACGAGCGCGGCACGGTGGTGTGCATCAAGGTCGGGATGTCGGTGGTGCCGGCATTCCAGTACAGCGCCATGATCGCGAGCAGCATCAAGACCGAGCCGAGCAGCGTGTAGAGGAAGAACTTGAACGACGCGTAGACCCGGCGCGGGCCGCCCCAGACGCCGATGATCAGGAACATCGGGATCAGGCCGCCTTCGAAGAACAGATAGAACAGCACGAGGTCGAGCGCAGAGAAGGTGCCGACCATCAGCGTTTCCAGCAGCAGGAACGCCATCATGTATTCGCGCACCCGCACCGTGATCGATTTCCAGCTCGCGACGATGCAGAACGGCATCAAGGCGGTGGTCAGGATCACGAACGGCAGCGAGATGCCGTCGACACCCATATGGTAGGTGATGCCGCTGGCGAGCCAGTTCGCCTTCTCGACGAACTGGAAGTCCGGATTGGCGGCGTCGAAGCGCCAGACCAGGATCAGCGACACCGCGAAGGTGACCAGGGTGGTCCACAGCGCGATCCAGCGCGCATTGCGGCGCGCGGCCTCGTCGTCACCGCGGGTGAGATAGATCGCCAGCGCCCCGATGACCGGCAGGAAGG
>CAWFIQ010000026.1:0-732328 GCA_963815955.1 uncultured Alphaproteobacteria bacterium | reverse complement strand
CACAGTGGACATTCGACAGTTTGCCCATGTCTGCTAAGTGCCATCAACGGACATCGTCAGCGTGGCGCGGCACGTCTGCTAAGTGCCGACAGCGGACTCAAGGCCTCGCAAAGGGCGTGACCGATACGTTGCTTAGTTGGCGGGCTTCAGCCCTTTTCCCACAGTGCAGAGCCCAGCAGTTGAAGCGTCGGGCTGCGTTGATCGCCTGGACGTGCTCGAAGCAAGGGCCGTCACCGCCGAATTATTTGCCTGACCGCGTCGATTTGACGTGACCTAATAGGAACTCGCTGAAAACGCATCCGTTAGCTTCCACCACAGTCCCATACGTGGCTTTATCTGTGTGAGACCGCCAGTTGCGCTCCCGCCTTTCTCCAAGAGGCGGTAATGGAAGTGCGCATCAAGATTTGTCATCGATCTCCACTTCCCAAACCTTGGAAGTGGGAACTGTACGTCGGAAAACGTCTCATAACGGCGTCGAATGAGTTGTACTCCTCCCAAACCGAAGCCCACAGCGCCGGCAGGGACGCTGTCGACCGTATAATTCTAGAATTCGCAGACCGTCGGACAGGCCCACGATAGACGAAAGGCCGCACCAATTGACGGCTTGCCCCGCTGTTGGAACATATCAAAAGGGATAAGTTAACTTCTATCACAGCCCGGTTCGTGGCTTGTATCTGTGATGAGAACGCTCGGTTGCGCTCCCGCCTTCCTCTGGAAAGGAGCAGCGCGATGCCACAGCAGCGCCGCCGGATCACGCACGAAAACCTTTCAAGAACGTTTGGCTGAAGAGGCTCTACGATTTAAAGCGGCTGCTCAAAAGCTGCCGCCCGGCAGCCACGCGCAAGAGCTTCTCTTGCGCAGAGCCCGACAAGCTGAGACCGCATCGCACATCAATGAGTGGCTAACCTCCCCGGGATTGCGACCTCCAAAAGCTTTTGACCACTTGCTGTCCGATCGGCAGAAGTAGGCCAGGCCGTCCCTTACGCATGATTATCTTGTCACCGCGCTGCAACTGGTCTCTATCGGTGGCTGCGAGTTCGGTCGTGCTCCCGCCTTTCAATGGAGCATCATCTATGCCCGAATATCGGATCTATCTCTTGGCCCCCGAAGGCCACTTTCAAAGTTCCATCGCCCTTCCAAGTTGCCTTGATGACGCTGCGGCAATCAAGGCTGCGGTGCAGCTAATTGACGCGCACGACATAGAGCTGTGGCAGCTCGATCGGAAGGTCGGCTCTATCGATTACAAGACCAAATCATTGAATAACGCGTGAGCGCCCGATTTCCGTAAGGCATTTACATTGAATCCTTCAAACAACCGACTAGAGCTCGAACGCCGATTGGAGCAAGCACAGCGTATCCTGTCTCAGATCAGCGATCCTCAAACGATCGAAAATTTGAAGACGCTGATCGCAGATATTACGGCCGACCTTCTAAAGGCGGACAGATCTTCCTAGTCTGGCCTTATTTGACGGCACAGCGGGCGACAGTCGCTCGAGTTTGATGTCCGTCACGGGTCAAAGCTGACGTCGCGGGAGGTCCGGTTCTGGCGCAAAGCGGCCGTTCGCAGGGATGTCCGTTCCTGGGGACAGTGCGGACAACGCTTATGCGCCGGTCCATGACCGTTTCTGACCCAACTCGGACATCGGAGCCATTGATTTTAACCGGATCGTCTATGCGACATCCTGGCCACTCTGAGATCTTTTGGGTGGATGTGGGATCCTGTAGTCTTCTTTGAAGCTGCTTTTCGAGACGGGGCGTGCCGACGTCTCTGTTCGATATGAATGGCAGCGGGTAATGCCGTCGGCGGGCATCGCACTTCTAAACCCGACATTCCTTTTGCGCCGGTCTCTTCGCGGGCATTCGCACTGCGCACGAGCGCAGGATAGCGCTCGATTTTGCGCGGGACGCCTGCACTCGCTGCGTTCCTTTGGAAGACCGAGGAGGAGTATCATGGCTGTTCACCCCACCATTTCGACTGAATCCGACTTGGCATTGCGGGCCCTGCCGACCAATGCCATCACCCGCCGTTCGCTGCTCGGCGGCGCCGGCATCGCGGTTGGCACTGCCGTACTGGCGTCTCCGCCGAGCATGCCCGGAATAGCCCCGGCCGCGGCGCAACCTGCGAGCGCGGACCCGCGACCGCTCGACGCGGCGTTCAAGCGCCGCGCCTTCGAAGTCCGAGAGGTCTGCGCGAGCAACAACGAGAGAATTCCCATCGCCCCTCACCCGACCAATGGCGATGAGGCGCGCTACACCAATATGATCGGCTCCGATTCACGGGGCCTGCCGCACGACAAACGCGGCGAAGTGGAGCAACCAGCATGGCAGGCGCTCCATGCCGCTTGCCAGTCAGGCGATCCCGCAGATTTCGAGAAAATCCCACTCGGCGGCACCCGCAAACTGGTCAATCCCGTAGGAACACTGGCCGTTAGTCTGAGCGGCATAACTCCTACTCAGATTGGGATACCGCCGGCACCGGCCCTCGCAAGCGCGGAGCGCGGCGGCGAGGCGGTCGAGGTATATTGGCAAGCCCTGCTGCGTGACGTTCCGCTGACCGAGTTGCGCGACGACACCACCAATCGCGACGTGCTCGCAGCAACCGAAGAACTCAACAAGCTTGCCGATTTCCGGGGGCCGAAGTCGGGCGGGCGGGTCACGCCCGGTACGCTGTTTCGTGCCAATGCGCTTTATTTCGACCCGGCTGACCCGAAGGGCCGCTCCGTCACGCCTCCAGGCGTTTTGGATGGCCCGCTGATCTCGCAGTTCCTGCTCCGGGACGCGCCCTATGCTACACAGTGGATCAGTGCTCAAATTCGCACCCCGACCGCGTTGCCCGCCAACGAATTCCTGACCGACTACGAAGAGTGGCTGGCGATCCAGAACGGCGCCGCGCCGAAACGCCGGTTGCAGTTCGACGCGACACCGCGATACATAACGACGGGAAGGGATCTTGCGGAGTACATCCACGCTGGTCCTGCACTTGGGTGGGCGGCGGCACTAATCCTTGCGACACCCGGCGGTGGGACGGATCAGCGCTACTCCGGGATCTATCCACCGGCAGAGCCCGCGTCCTACCCTTCGAACCCGTATCGGAAATTGAAAAGCCATGGCCCCGGGGGAGCCACCTTCGGGTTGCCTTATGTGCAAGCACTACTCGCCGCGGGGATCAGTAACTCCGTCCGCGCATCCTACTGGCAGAAGTATTTCGTGCACCGGGCTGTACGACCAGAAGCCTATGGTGGTCTGGCGCACCATCGCCTCGCTAATGGCGTAAGCGACTACCCGTTGCATGATAGCTTCCTGAAATCGGAAGGCCTCGATCGCAGTAAGGCCAAATACGGCACCTATCTTTTGTCACAAACCTATCCAGAGGCGGCACCCCTTCACTCCACCTACCCCGGTGGTGCCACGGGCGTTGGCGCCGCCACTGCTACCATATTGAAGGCGTTTTTCGACGAGAGCCGCGTCATCCCCAACCCGGTACAGCCCGATCCAGCTGACCCGACAAAGTTAGTGCCATATAGTGGGCCGCCGCTCACGGTCGGCGGAGAGTTGAACAAGCTCGCGGTGAATTTCGGTTTCGGGCGGAACTGGGCGGGCATTCACTGGCGTTCGGACGCTTCAGCCTCAATGGCGCTCGGCGAGGAAGTGGCTATAGCCATGCTGCGAGACGAGCGCGCTACCCTGCGCGAACCCTTCGACGGCTTCTCCTTCATTCGCTTCGACGGCAGCCGCGTGACGATCTGACAGCAGCCGGGCGACGCCCCTGCTGTGGGGCGTCGGCCCGGTCCTGTGTAGAGCAGGCCCGAGTTCTTGATCATTGGCGGCCGTCGCGAACATACCCGTTGCTCCTTATAGCCGCAGCGCGTGAGGTCGCGGACGTCCAACCCAACTCCGCCATCAACTTCGCGAGCCGTCGAAATGTCCCACTGTGCGCTGGCGCACCTCGAGCACTTGCGGACAGACACGTCGCCTAGGTCGGCGCGCGGCGCCGACGGCCACGCTTGGCTGGTATCCATTCTGAGACATGGATGGATGTCGGCATTCAAGGCGAAAGCGGAAGTAGTCGGCCGACGACCAAAATGACGCGATTGACCCAGAACGGACAATCCTTGATATAGATCAACCACGAAGAGCGGCGTTCCGCGGTTGCTGGCTAGGAATGTTGAGCAGATCCATTACTGCGTGTGATGGAGACGAAAATGTCACAAAACAGCTCCGGCGCCCCGGGTTGGCAGCTTGAGGGTAACGCTCCCCTTGCCTACGACACACATATCGTCGACATCTTCTTACGGGACTACTCGCTCCGACTTGTGGACGTCGCCGCGATTAAACCGGGCGATCGCGTGCTAGACGTCGCGTGCGGCACTGGCGTTTTGACCCAACTCGTAGCAAACAAGATCGGTTCTGCAGGACAGGTTGTCGGCTTCGATCTTAACGCGGGCATGCTCGCGCGAGCGCGCGCTTCTGGTGAAACAGCCACCGCGATCGAATGGCGGTTGGGCAACGCGACAGACATGCCGTTTGCTGATGCGACTTTCGACTGTGTCATTTGCCAACATGGCTTGCAATTCATTCCTAACAAAGCCGCAGCGGTTTCCGAAATGCATCGAGTGTTGGCTGATCGAGGCCGGATAGTTATCAGCGTCTGGCGTGCAATCGAGCATTGCCCGTGGCAAGCGGCGATTGCTGATGCAGTTGAGCGTAATATAGGGAGTGAACAGGCGGCGCAAATCCGATCAGCATTCAGCTTTGGTGACGCTGACCAGTTGCAACAAATCATTGCTGCTGCGGGATTTCGGGGCGTCGAAGTTCGAACCGAACGCGAGACCATTCGACACGCCTCTATGGCTGAATATGTGCCAGGCTATATTTCAGCAACCCCTGTCGCAGCAGCAGTTGCTGGCTTGGATAAGGAGGCACAAGCAAAGTTTACCACCGACGTAAGAGACGCACTTGCCGCCTACCGCGTTGGCGATGGCCTCGCTGCACCAATCGAAGCTCATGTGGCAATAGGACATCGCTGACAACGGACGATTGCTCACAGCCGCTTATGGCACAAAAGCGTCAATTGCGCAGTTTAAGGCCACGTCCGGAGTTGGCCCTTAGCCGACGCTCCTTGCCCGTTGAATGTCCGCTTTGCGCCAAAAGCGGACACTCGATCCGAGTCGGCTTTTGCCCCATAGCGGACTTCGATATGCTGAGCTACTATGCCGAAGGAACCTATCCTTTGGAGTCTTCTCATGGCTCAGCAAGGACAATGGCAAGTCGCTGGTAGCGCGCCAGAGGTGTACGAGCGTGATCTCGTTCCGGCTGTTTTTGGCGCATGGGCCCCTATTCTGATCGACCTCGCTCAACCAAAGCTAGGCGAGCGCGTGGTCGATATTGCTTGCGGCACCGGAATAATCGCTCGCATCGCAGCCGTGAAGGTCGGCCCAACTGGGGCGGTAGCCGGTATTGATCTCAATCCCGGTATGCTGACCGTTGCACGATCCTTGAAGACCACTGGTGATGCAGCATCAGTGCAGTGGCATGAGGCCAGTGCGGACAGATTGCCGTTGTCGGACGGCTCGTTCGATATTGCGTATTGCCAGCTCGGCCTCCAGTTCTTCTCTGACCGGCCCGCCGCTTTGCGCGAGATGCACCGGCTGCTGTCTTCAAAGGGACGCCTCGTGCTAATGGTGTGGTGCGGCATAAATGAAAGCCCCGGCTTTGAGTCATTTGCTGAGATACTGGAGCGAAACATCGGCGTAGCGGCAGCCACAATCATGCGCGCTCCATTTGGCCTAGCCGACGCCCATGAGCTAAGCCGACTGGTCACTGCTGCGGGTTTTCGGAATATCACAGTGCAACGGAAGGTCGGCACCGTCGACTTTCCATCGGTCGAACGATTTGTGTCGAGTTATGTTGCGGGTTCGCCACTAGCGGGTCATGTGTCGCAAGCAAGCGATGTGGTTCGCGAGCGTCTCACGGCCGATACCGAGTTGGCTTTGGAGAAATACGTCGGTAGTCGCGGGTTGTCGTTCCCGATAGCAGCCCATCTGCTCACTGCCACTGTTTGATGTGTCCTCTCATGGCGCTTCCGCTTCGAGGGGTGGAGTTGACCTAGCCTTCACTGGCCGGGAACGTCTGCTGGTGACCCAACTGTCTACTTTTCTCCGGGCAAATTCACTCTCAATGGACCGTATTTCAAACAGTAGTCTGAGAGGCGAAGGTCCGCTTCGCGCCAACAGCGGACATCGCCAATCTGTTTCCATGCCAGTTCGACCGCAATATGCCGCCGCGGGACGGCTCGAGAGCGTGAACGATGCGTCGAATGGAGTTCATTGCTGGTGCCAGAAGATCATCCTGATGATCGTTACCGAATGATGCTGACCTAATACTCGGTAGTTAGGCCAGCACTTGCGATACAACATCGTCAGACGTAGTATTTTGGTATAGTAGGGCACGGAGAGATCGATGATGAAGAGCATCGCAGTCGCTATCGCGTTCTTCTTTGCAATGCCTTCGTTACCCTCGGTTGCACAACCGCGATATGATTACGGACCCGGCGGAAATCCGTATCCGCGCACTTACCCCGGACCACCACGCGGCACTCCGTACTGGTCGGGCTATGTCGATGCCCCGGTTGGAGAGGCGATCCCTCCCTGCCGCTGGATTACCCAGCGCCTCTGGGACGGGCAGGGCTGGCGGGAGCGCCGCGTGCGAATCTGCGGCGTCGATCAAGCTTGGCCTTCCAGCCCTTCTTTTTGATATCTTCCCGCGCCTGATCGTCGGTCCTGCCGATAACTATCGGCACCGGGCAATAGGTCTTTGACGGATCTATCTTTGACGACCTGCGATCTCCGCGAGGACGTGGCCGCTAACTCAGCCACCAGAGTGCAATCATCGTCCAGGGAAAATGGGACGCGTCTAGGGCACCGTGATCACCGCTTGGTTCAAACTCAGGCCTCGGCGCACCCGCCCGCGAAGTCCGCTGTGCCCCTATCAACGGACATCGTCAGCTTGGCGCGGCATGTTCGATAAGTGCCAATAGGCGACACCGAAGATGAAAGAGGGCCGCCAACCGAGGCGAACTTAGACCGCCGTCTCTTTGCGGACAGGTGGTAAGAGCGCCAACGCAATATAGGGCAAGGGATAGAGCAGTCCGCTCCAGATGAACCAGGCGACTTTAGAGCGCCCCCTCTCTGCGGCATAGTTCGCAGTATAGCGCCCGCACACCCAAATGAGGCTCAGATAAAGGATTGCGGCAACGAGCAACGGAAGCATGTGACGGCTCCGATCACTACTTGCCGATAAACATAAGGGATCAGAGGCACGGCGCAATACACGCTCTCGTTAACGAATCGATTTAGGGCGACCCGGCGAAGTCCGTTGTGGGTCAAAAGCTGACTTAGACCGTATGTCTGCTCCTGGCGCAAAGCGGCCGTTCGCGGAAATGGCTGTTTTTGTGGGCAGGGCCGACATCGCTGATGCGTCAGCCCATGCCCGATTATAACCCAAACGCCATTGGTAGGTACCAAAGGGTTTCGAGCGAAAGTTGACGCGCGAAATCCTATCGAGCTTTGCCCTTTAACCAGGACTACTTTCTCAACAAGCCTTACAGAGTTGGTTAGGCAGCCTGGCGTGGATCAGCCCCGGCGCTCATTTCCGCCCGACACGCGGCGGCGAAAGCCATCAACCGCCCGACCGTCTCGGCGTCCACTACGCCGCGGGCCAGCCTCTCGGCCTTGGCAGCCTGCTCTTTCAAGTAGTGGATTCTATCCATGACCCAGCCCTTAATTTGTCAGATAATTGAGGCGAATTGCTTCGTCCGAAACTGCTCCATTCTTACCTAGCGGCGGGTAAAGTTTTGTGGTCTAGCTCACGCATCGAGCCAAGATGAAGTACGTCACGGTATCTAATCTGGCCTTCATGGAGAGCCAGCGAGTAATAAAGCGATACATAGGTTGCATTTGCGTCCTGCGCGGGACCGCATACGTCTGCAATCGGCTCAGCGAGTGGGACAGCGTGCCATTCTGCCCTTGCAGCTCAGCTCCGCCTTGGCGACGCCAAAATCGTCGCAATTACTAATTTGGATTCGATTCGTCGGAGCAAGCGGATGCAGCGGGAGCCCACGAAACTTCGTGTTTGGACCGAAGACGAGATCAAGCTTTTAATAGAACTCGCTCGGTTGAAGACAACTGCGCCATTGATCGCCAAGCAACTTGGACGCCACACAGCTTCTGTCAAACGACGCGCCTACCAATTAGGATTGATTCTGCCGGCAGGCGGACGTCGACCGCAGGCTTAGCTTCCCAAAATTCAAAGATCGAAATAAAGAGGGCGCAATCATCTGTGTGGGCTGAGCGTCACAGTTGTCGGTGCGTGTCGCAATATTGCGATCGATTGTCTTCTATCGAAGTGTTACGCGAAAAACGCATTGAATTTGGTGCGGAACACCCCATCTGAATAGGATGAAAAAATCAACCATCCTGCGACAAAATGCTGAAAACTGCTTGAGGCTTGCTGAAGCTGCGCCGAACGAACCTGCGTTCAAACGCTTCATCCGCATGGCGAGAGGCTGGAGAGCACTTGCCAATGAACAGGCATGGCTAGACGGCGAGCCACGACAATAGGCGCCGTAATCGCTCTCCGCTTTGGGCCCACTTCGAAATCAACTCGCCCCGACGAACCAAGTGCCCGCTTTTCTGACGCACCTCAGTATTGTTGTGGTCGCGCATATCGATGGCCTTAGTCGAGAGTGACGGCGAAGAATGGTGAGGCTTCATTCTTCCCTTTGATGCAAACGCTCGACCAAACCGACTGCAAAGGCGCTATTCCGGTCTGACAAGCCTCATGAGTTGCCGCTCAAGACGATCCCGATGAGCAACATATTCCCCTTGTACCTCTTCGAGATCTTCGAGCAGGAGGATGGCGTCAAGTGCATCTTGTCCCTTTCGCTCCAACCGGTCGACAACATCGCGTTGGTCGACCACATATTCCTCTCCCTCTGCAACGTACTCCCTTGCTTTAACCAGCAACTCTAACGTCTCAACCAAACTCATACTCGGCTCCGTCGAAAGCTGTGAATGGAACTCGCGAATATATAGGCGTTCCTAAGCCAATGCGTATGCCGGCCTGTATCGAATTCATCGATTCGGCAGTGGCCAAGATCTAATCCTGCGATAACCAACCCGATACGCGCGTCGGGTTGCCGGGCCGAAGCCGGGTCGACGCTGCTACCGGAGAAAGGGCGCGAAAGGCGAGCAAACTCCTCTAGCCATGGCTCTCAAGCGGCACATGGCGTTAGCTGCCCCGGACGAATCTGCGTTCAAACGCTTCATCCGCATGGCGAGAGGCTGGAGAGCACTTGCCAATGAACAAACATGGCGAGACGGCGAGCTACGACGATACGTAATCGCTCTCCGCTTTGGGCCACCTCGAAATCAACCCGCCCAGACTAACAAGTGCCCGTTATTATTGTTTTGACGTACATCAAAATCGTTGCAGAGCTCGCTTCGACACCAGATTCCTTAGGTGCAAGCCACTTCTCTGGTTGAAGATAGGGTTTTGCGGTTAGCTACGCTGGATCACCACTGGATCCACATCGCTGCCGCGACCAACAGCACGAGGAAGATGGGAAGCAATACCGGGGGGACCAGCCACTCTCGCAGGTTGAATGTGGAAAGTTCTCGCATATAACCGCCATTTGGTTGAGGCGGGAGCGCAACGCTCTCAGTCACCGTTAGTAGCCTGGGGCAGGCGGTGATGGCTTACATGTAGGGACCATCATTCCAAATAGCGAGGAAGGCCCGTCGTTTATTTTCGCAGATCGACTAGCAACGCTTGTAACGCTGCATTGCGGAGCGATCTAAACTTCAGCATCCACGCATCGCCTAAACAACACCGAGAGCAGCGGCTTGCGGCCCTTATAGGTCAACCACGTTGACGAAACGCGTCTAGGGGGCCATCGAGATGATCCCCGATTGCGTCCCGCGCCACGAGGCAAGCGCTTCGGCTGCTTTCTGTTGTACGGCTTTCATGTTGGCCAGCTCCATTCCCTCCTCGTCGGGAACAACTTCATCGACATCTCGCATATCGAACTAGAGCGAGGAATCCGCGCCTCTATCTTCAAAGATGACAAAACGGAACCCTCAAAGCGATCCCATTGATAAGCGCCATATAAGTATGTAAGGCCGTGCCTTGTTGAAGAGCGGCGCATGGGAGCCGATACATTTTACGAGCGATTGCGGACTGAATCCGAGAGCCGAGCCCGCCAACCGACCCCTACGCTGCATCGAAATTGGTCCCGCGGCGCAGGACAGCGCGCGCCATGTTCCCAATTTGACGCACCAGCTATTAGGAACGCTCGGCTGCGTGCTTGGTTGTTCGCTTATAAATACTAATTCTTTGGCCAGCCTCGTCGGAAGAAACGCGGCGACTGAGCCCAAGCTGAAGTATTCCGTAACAACTAAAAAGCCAAGAAACCTCTGCGACCTTCAGACAGCGCCGGGTCCGTCGCTGTTAGCTCCTAAGGCGCGGTTGCGGAGTTAACCCTGCTCTGAAACGCAGAGGATACTGATCAACGCATCTGGCGTCGTGGGCGACCCAATCTCGGAGTGTCAAATGAGTAAGCGTAAACCGGCAATGAAGTCGAAGCACGCCCGTGATCCGAAAATGGCTGCTAAGGCCCAGCGGGCCGTTCAAGCTATAATTAGGAGTCCGAAAGACAGTCATTTGCGCGCAGTTGGGGCCGCCTCGACTAAATCAGTCCCTAAGCAAAATAGCGAACAAGCGGCTTTCGTGAATGATTCCACAACGACAGCCGTTCAACAAAAGGTTCGCATTGACCCGGCGATACCCTTACAAGAGCGGCACGGGGACGATTCAACGGTAGGCTTTGACTTTTCTTCAGCGTCGGCAAATGTGCGAGCCTTTCAAGGGAAGTTGCTCGAGGTGGCACACGCCAACATGCAATTTGCTTTCGAGTTCGCTCAGCGGCTTGCGGCGATTAGGTCGCCCGCCGAATTTGTCAGTGTCACTGCAGAATTCACGAGTAAGCGGAGCGCCATGTTCCGTAAGCACTCGAAGGACCTTGCCGAATTGAGTGCGGTTCTCTTTACAAATCGAAAAGGGAATTAAGCGGCGCCGTAAAGAAGTGGGCAAGACCTGAGGAAGCCCTTTTCCTAGTTGGGTTAGTGGTGGTCCACGGTCATGTGACCTGCAACACTTGCAGCTTCGCTGACGACCGGTCGGGGCCGTTTGGCTCAGCGGCGGAACAACCTAGGCTGACGTCGCGTTGAATAAAGAGATATCTCTATCTAGACCAAGCATCGAAACGAACCGGAGAATGCTGATGACGGTAGGTCTTTATCGTACAATTGAGGGCTTGGTCCAAGTTGACTACGATGGCAACGACATCCCTATTCCGCGTGCGAAATACGAAGAGAACGGCTACGAGCCTGATTTTGATGCACTGCCGACTGAGGCGGAATATCGATCTTTGATTGAAGAATCCCGAAGGCGCGAGGCTGAGCAGGCCGAAGGCTCCAGTGACAAGAAGTGACGGCATTGTAGCATCAACAAAGCGGATATCGAGGCGAGCCAGGCAAGGTGGACCTCAGGTTCGACCAATGCGTGCCTTCACAACACCGCTTCAACAAGTCCGAGGTACTTTGCCTCTTGAGCTCCGAGATACCAGTTTGATGGAACTCTTTCAAGCACTTGGTCGAGTGTGACGGAGGATCCAAGCCCCAGAGTTTGAAAGCCCTCATTCTGAATTGCGATGGAGCTCTCGCCTCGTTCAGGGTTGTCCTAACAACAGCAACGCGGGTGGTAGGGGGACCATCGATCACGAGCTTCTTGGAAAGCTTTCGCTCGTGGATCATCAGGCGCGTGCCACGCGTCAGATAGCGATTTTCTCGCGCGAAGAAACTCATGAACGTAACGCCAGCAGAATAGATTGCAGCTTTCCCGAGAAAGACGAACCGCTTGGCTGGCTCCGTCTCGCTCGCAAATCCAACGTCTTCGCCCATCATCACCTCGGGATCGCCGCCTAACGTGGAAGGCCCTATGACGACGATGCTCTTATTCGATGCATTATCGAACTGTGCTCTGAATTTGGTGTACATTTCATAGTCGACGACGCCCGACAACGCGATTGCCTGTGATTTGAACGGGGTAGCTGGAAGCGGCCGACCCTGACCCACAACTTGCGAGGTCCCGACGCGGCAGCGAACCAGGCTTCGCTTCCCATCGCTCCGGGGGGCGAAAAAGCAGCGGTATGGCGAGGTCGCTCAATTCCCTACACTTGAACTTCGCCTTCTTCTTCGCCGTCCCAGTAGGCAATTCGATTCGCCTTCACCTTGATGAGCACAATGTTAGGCGTGTCGACGCCCTTGTCGAACCAACGATCTAGGTCGCTCGTCCAATGCGCCTTGAATATCGTTTTATCGCGGATGAGCTCCGCGTTGCCTTCAATCGCCACATAGACCGCATCGGAAAAGATCCCGCCTTCGCCGGTAAATCCGAGCGCAACCTTGGGATTGGCTTGGATATCAACAACGGTTCGGGCTTGCTCGAACGTGAAATAGTACGATGTACCGTCATACTCCACATCGCCGTTGTTGCTCATCGGCCTGTTGGCAATCTGACCACCTTCGGTGTGCGTAGATAGAATCGCGATGTCGATCCCCGCCATTCGCTTTGAGATCTCTTCGATTGACTTGTGGTGCATGGATGTTGACTCTCCGTTATGACGATTGCAAACAGACGAGGAGAGCAAGCGTTCCGAGCTTTCTTCGTCAGCGCCGCTCGAATCCAGTCACGCACCGGAGCAAGCGTTCCAGCGCTGCTCCGGCGGCGAGGCCGGCGACGACATCGCTCGTCCAATGAGCGGGTTTTTTTCTCTCCGCGTTTGGCCGGTTTGGGCGCCTTTTTTTCGTCGAAGGCCCTTTTGCCTTGCCTGAGGGGCCTTCAAACGCCTCTAGGGTCGGCAGATCTGAGTGTTCGCTAAAGGGGGCGCTCGAGCCTACGGGCCGCCGGAGAATGACGCCGGGTTTCTCCATTGTCGCTGCGATGACGTCGTCGTCACCGGCCTCTTTTGCAAATCCCTGATGAAACAGGTTGCTGCTTGCTCCCCAGGCCTCCAGCGCAGCCTTCATCGACGGCGCGGCTATGGCCAGATCGTAGAACCCTTGTGATGTCAGATATTTCTTGAGCTTTCGTGGCGTTGCCCGGCGTTATTCTTGAACCTTGGCAAGTGGTCCGATAGCGGGTGCGTTGATAGGAACTCCCTTCACATCGAACATCGATCCGTGGCAGGGGCAGTCCCAGCACGTCTCAAAACTGTTCCAGTGCAGGTGGCAGCCGACATGGGTGCAGCTTGCCGAGTTCAGGTGCAGGACTCCTGCTTCGTCGCGATACGCGGCAATCTTTGTCAGTCCGCGTCGCACGATCCCGCCTTCGCCGGGCTTCAGGTCGTCCAGAGAGCTCCGCTCTCCCGGTGCGACATATTCCGCGAAGCTCTTCAGTGCCGTGACATTCTCGGTCAGGAAGGTCTTCGCCGCCCTGAGCGGGACGCGGCCGGGCGCATAGATATCCTTCCAGGGATGGTCCTTGCCCAAAATCAGCGCGGTGTTCAGCATCGCGCCCATAACACCGTGCGTCAGGCCCTGACCTGAGTCGCCCATCGCCACATAAATATTCTTGCCGCCAGGGTCCCGACCGATAAAGCCGGCATAGTCGACGGTGTCGAGTACCTGGCCGGACCAGCGGTGCGTCTCCTTGCCAAGCCCGGATATAAGGCCGCGGGCCCAGTCCTCCAGTTTCCTGAAACGGTCTTCCGCGTCATCCGCTTCTCCGCTCTTATGGTCTTCGCCGCCCACCAGAACATAATCGGTTCGCGAAGGCCCGGGCTGCAGGCGCACATAGTGGTAAGGATCTTCCGTGTCCCAGTAGAGAGCATCGGGCAGGGCGCCGCGCTTGATCTCAAACGTGATGACGTAGGTCCGGTAAGGGGCGGTCTTCGAGTGGATAGCGAAGCGATCAGAAATCGAGGAATTCGTAGCAACAACCGCGTGACGGGCGCGGATAACGCCGCGCGCCGTTTTCACCTTTACGAACCCGTCGTCCTCGGTCACTTCCTCGACAGGACTGTCGCGGAAGAACTCGACGCCCTTGGCGCTGCAAGCCTCCGCCACGCCGGCAAGGTATTTGAGGGGATGGAAGGTCGCCTGCCGCGGATAGCGCAAGACATGCCGGTCTTCGCAACCGTCAAAGGGCGCGCCCATCAGGCGGTCAACCGGGGCCCCGACTTCCCGGACAGCGTCCATTTCCTGGTCGAGCATATCCGCCGGCATGTCCCGGCCCTGGAAGAGGTAACCGTCGAGCCGCCGAAAGTCACAGTCGATCTTTTCCTTTTTCTGGATTTCCTCGATGCGATCGACCGCAGCGGCCTGGCTGTCGCAGAAAACCTTCGTCGCCTCCTTGCCCTTGATCTTCGTCATTTCGCTGACGAGATCGTCGCATAACGGGGCGAGGTGGGCCGATGTGCGCGAGGTCATGCCTCCGCAGATGCGGCCGCGGTCGACAACAATAACGGATTTGCCATGCCTGGAGAGCTCATAAGCGGTCGATATCCCGGCGATACCCGAACCGATGACGGCGGCGTCGCATTCATGGACGCCGTCCAGCACCTTCGCTTCTGGAGCGACTTCAATATCGATCCAGAGTGATTTGCTCGTCATGAAACGGTCTCCCGAACATCTGAAAACGCCTCCGGGATCGGCAAGGTTCCAATCGCGGGCTTTGAGGGAAGAAGGCGGCCCAGCATCCGGCGCAGGGTCAGCGCGTTCCTGGGGGCATGGGCGTCGTTGTCGTTATTGAAATACACCCACGCGCGTTTCGCCCCGCTGGCCCTGATCCGCTCCGCCCATACCGCGAGCTCGGCCTTTGAGTAGTCGTGCCGATACCAGCGCTTGGGACCGTGCAGGCGGATGTAAACTTCATCCGCTGTCCGAACGAGCTCATCGGGCAGGCGCGGGCCGCTGCAGGAACAGAAGATGATCCCTGCCTTCCGGAAGGCGCTGTAAACCTCCTCATTCCACCAGCTGGCGTGACGAAATTCCACGACGTTCCGGCGCGCGGGATTGAGCTGGCTGACGATATCGCCGAGCCTGGTCTTAGTGTAGCGGTAGCTTGGCGGAAGCTGAAACAGGAAGCATCCCATGCGGTCGCCCAGTATGTCGGCGATCATCCCGAAATCCTTCACGAGCGTCTTCGTGCCCTTGAACTTCTTGATGTGGGTGATGTGCTCGCTGACCTTGACCGTGTAGACGAACTTCTTCTTCCCCGGCTGGCGTCTCCAGGCCTGAACGCCCGCGACCGTGGGCCACGAGTAGAAGGAGGCATTGATCTCGACGGTGTCGAAGTTCTTCAGGTAGTGCGCGAACCAGTCGTTCTGCGGCACGCCCTCATAAAATAAATCGCGCCATTTCCAGTAACGCCAGCCCGAGCAGCCAACGAGAACCGATTGCTTAAATTGGGGGAGGGACGCCGCGCTACCCGTTTCGCTTTTCAGTCGGGCGGCATGCATTTTGGCAGCGCGTTTGACATTATCTCCGCGCTGCTTCTCGCGGCGCAGCTCGCGTCTTGCGCGCCACTCCTCGCGGCTGAGAAGAGGCCTATTATCTTTTTCTTGCGCGCGCGGCATGATCCCGTCTCAGACTTGTGACGCGGGGCTGGCTCCGGAAGCTCCTGCCTCTTTTTCGGCCCGTGGCAGCCAGCGCCACACACCCAGGATGTTGATGAGCAAGAGGATGACATTCTGGATGACCAGCGAGTATTTGTTTTCGAACCAGCCGTCCGCCATCCAGGCGATGGACGCGACAATAAAGATTGCGAAGCCCGCCACGGTGATGCGTGCACTCACGTTGGCCGCGACCATGGCCGCCGCGAGAATAGTCGTACAGGCCGCAAAGGTCCTCAGTATCGCTAGTTCATCCATGTTCTTTCCCAAAACAAAAGAGCTGCCCGACTGGCACGGGCAGCCCTGTCTCCAGCTTCCTCATGTAAGTCAGGCAGCCGTGCAGTGCACACTTTGGAGCGCATAAAGGGTAATGCTCAAAGAGCAAACCAATCAGCGAAAATAGAGTTCCTGCGCCCGTTACAAGACGACTGTTTCTTGTGTCCCGGGTCCCGGCACCGGACGCTCATGCCCGCCGCTGCAGCCCGCGAGCGGGCCAGCTGTCCAGCAGCGTCTGCGTCGTCACGGTTTCAACCTGTTCACCGAACCGGTTCATGTAAATATGCATCATCGCGTCGTGGGTTTCATCAGCGGAGCTGCACAGGGCATCGGTGACCAGGATGACCCGAAAGCCCCAGTCGATTGCCCCCAGCACGGTGGCCATCACGCAGACATCGGTCTCGCCGCCGGTGATGATGACAGTATCGATTCCTGCGCCGCGGAGGTGCTGATGCAGCTCGCTCCCGGTCCATGGAGAATAGACATGCTTGTCGAATGTGCGGGCAGGGGGTACGAACGCGGCGAGATGCGGGACCAGGCCGACCATCTCGGGGCCCAGCTGTTCGATGGTCATCGATCCCCACCGCTCATAATAGCGACCCCACATCCCTACGCCCTGACCGGGTCTTTGGGCCGGAATGAAGCGGGTGTCTTATTCGGATGGCTGGAAGTGATCGACAGGATGTTGGGGAGGACGCGCTCCAGCCAGGGCATTTTCCACTCAGTGCCCTCGGCAAACATCCTTTGTATATCGACGCAGATGTGAACCGCCGTCTCTCCGGGTGCGCCGTGGCGCAATGTGTCTCTCTTGGACATGGCTTTATCCCTGAAAACCGGCCCTAACATAGGTCGTGCCGATCTGGTTCCAACTGTTAATTAAAAGGGTTGCAGGTGTATGCAACCCGGTTAGCCCTGCGGCAATGAGCGGGTAGGGCAGTCAAGGGGCGCAGCGCAGCTAACGACGAGCGGAGCGAGCGCCGCCCTTGACGGCCAAGGGCGCAGCCCTCTTTGCTGTTGAGCGTGTCCGGTCCTGTTTTCTGCGCGAGGGATCGTAACCGGATGGCCGAGGCGAAGACTCGGGCGTCGCAAGACGCTGGAGCCCGGCCGCCGCGGAAGCGGCGGCGCGCCGACTGGAACTCATAGTATGCGACTGGTGTTGGGTATCACCAGACCATCCAGGGAGACGACAGTGGCAAAACGGGCAACGACGAAGAAAGCGGCGAAGAAGCCGGCAGCGAAACGCGAGCTGATTTCACCGCGGGGAGACAAGCGCTACATCCGGCGCGACGCTGCGGGCCGGATCAAGGAAAGCGATGATGTGAGCCGCTCGCTGTCCCAGGATCACCGCCGTAAGGCGAAGAAGGCAGCCAAGTCCGGCCAGGGCGACCGTGGCGACCGGAAGCCCGCCTCGAAAGCTTCGGCGCGGAAAAAGACGCGTGCCAAACGCTAGTCACACCCTCGATCTTTTCGCGGACGACACTCTTCCTGAGGGTTTCAGATATCAACCTGATTTCATGAGCCACGAGGAAGAGCGGTCTCTTTTAAAGCATATTGTGCCCCTTCCTTTTCGTGAATTTGAGTTTCAGGGCTTCACCGGAAAGCGCCGGGTCTTTTCGTTCGGCTGGCGCTACGACTTCAACGGTGGCGGCCTGTCAAACGCGGAAGAGATGCCGGACTTTCTTGCGGCGATACGCGCGCGCGCGGAAAGTTTCGCGGAAATCGCGCCCGGCAGTCTCCAGCAGGTCCTTATCACCGAATACACGCCCGGCGCAGCCATCGGCTGGCACAAGGACCGCTCGGTATTCGGAGACGTCGTCGGCATCTCGCTTATATCCGCCTGCACATTCCGGCTGCGCCTGAAAGCGGGCCATCGCTGGCAGCGGCGCAAGCTTACCATAGAGCCGCGCTCTGTTTATCTTCTGCGCGGGCCTGCACGATCCGATTGGGAGCACAGCATCCCCGGCGTCGACAGCCTGCGTTACTCCATTACTTTCAGAAATGTTCTCAAAGGTTCTGCGCCCGATGGGAAGGAGGCATGAGCCGGACTTCCACTTTGCCGAGGCGGCTTCAGCCGATGCTCGCCACCCTGACCGACGGGCCTTTCGACGATGCCGGCTGGATCTTCGAGGACAAGTATGATGGCTTCCGCATGGTCGCCAAGATCGAACGTGGTAACGTCACTCTCTACAGCCGCAACGGCAAGATCATCAGCCACAGCTACATAGAAGTCGCCGGGGCGCTCGAAGGCGTGAAAGGCGACGCGGTGATTGACGGCGAACTCGTCGCCCTGGACGAAAACGGGGTATCGCATTTTCAGCTGATGCAGAATGCGCTCCGCCACGAGGCGAAGCTCCAGTATTGCGCCTTCGACCTGATGTTTCATGATGGGGAAGATCTGCGCAGCCTCTCCCTGCTCGAACGTAAAAAGCGCCTCAAGGAAATCCTGCCGCGCAACAAACGCATCGCGTTCAGCCGTCACCGCAAAACCGAGGGTAAAAAGTTCTTCGAGGAAGCGGAGCGCAAAGGCCTTGAGGGCATCATGGCCAAGCGCGCTGACAGCAAGTACCTGTCAGGCGCCCGCACCGACAACTGGCTGAAGATCAAGACTTCGAAGCGCCAGGAAGTCGTCATCGCGGGTTTCACCGCGCCCAGGCGGACGCGTCCTTTCTTTGGAGCGCTTGCCCTCGCAGTGCGCGAAAAGAACGGCTGGCGCCACATCGGTCACGTCGGCACGGGGTTTAGCCACAAGACGCTTGAGGAGCTTCACGGCAAGCTCATCAAGATCAAGACTTCGAAGTCTCCGTTTGCAACGAAGGTCAAGGACGAGGCTGTCACGACCTGGGTCAAGCCGTCACTCGTTGCCGAGGTAAAGTTCACCGAATGGACGACCAAAGGCGAAATGCGACATCCCGTCTATCTCGGCCTTCGAGCCGATAAACGTGCCGAAGACGTTACGCGCGAGCGCGAAAAAACGCGCGGGAAGTAGCCAAAGCCCTTGCATTTTTATGACTTCAGGCGGACTTTTTGGATCTCGCCACCTTTTTCGCCGGAGCTTTCCGCCTAGCGGGCGTGGGAGCCGGTTTTCCTTCTGTCCGATGCTTGCTCGCAAGGCATCCATCAGGTTGACGACATTATCGGGAGCCGTTTTCTTCGCTGCCGTGATCGGCAGACCCAAAGTCGATAGCGTGTTGAAAACTAAGCCGACAAACGGGCGGCGTTCGCTGACACTATTTTTCTGTAGTGGTCCAAAACGCGGGTGGCATCGCCTCCACGCATCAGAATGACACGCGCTTCTTCCAGCGCACTGACCTTCTCGTTGAACATCAGAAACATCTCTTCGGACGTGCTCTTCCCGGCTGCGATCAGGCGAAGTCGCATATCGATGACGTTCAGTGCGTCCATCATGAGGCTGAGCATTGGGTAGGCGAAAAGCATGGGGGTACTCCGGGACACAAAGGTTGATTGTCAATGAACGAGGCGACAATCCAAATGTATTGATGTCATGGGAAGGTCGGCGGGAGCGTGGATAATCAAGCGCGGCCTGATTTGTTCCTAATGGCAATTGGGGCCGCTTCTGGCCGAAGCGGCGTCGTGTTTTCCAAAGCGGTAAGGAGCTGGGATACTTCCTTCGCGACGGCAGAGCAGCCCGCTCCGCGAAGAGCTTCTACGGAGAAGCCTCCAGTTAATACACCGGCTGCTGCTGTTCCCGCCCCGGAGGCGGCTTCGGCATCATAGGGCGTATCTCCGATCATCACTGCCTCAGGCCCGGTCAGGCCGAGCTTCCTGAGCGCGACACCCACGATACGTGGATCCGGCTTCCCATGTTCGACATCATCGCCGCATGCCGTTGCTCCGATAAACTCATCGATGCCCAGCAGCGACAGGTAATGTTTGAGCTCCGGTCCTTTGCAATCGGTCGCAAGCGCAAGCTGGCCGCCGCGCCGGGTGAGCGTCTCGAACACATCCCGAACACCGCGAAAAGCTTTGACGGTGTGGAGATATTTGCTTGCGTAGATTTGTGCTTGACCATGCAGGATCTGTGCGCGCAAAGCATCATCCAGGTCCGGCGCTATAATCTGCAGTGTCTGGTTGCCATCCAGGCCCGAGTAGAGCTGCAAGGCCTCATACGGCACATCGATGCCCGCTTCCTCAAGTGCTTCTTGAAGGCTGCGCAGGTTTTGAGGGACGCTGTCAACGAGCGTGCCTTCAACATCAAAGATATAGCCCGAGAACATACCGGCCTCGTCGAACGGAGGAATATCCGAGGACAGCGCGCGAAAGCCTTACAGGTTCCTTTCGCTCAGCGACAAGGCGGAGGGTGTGCTTGGCCCGAACCGAAATGCGGAGGGCGTGTCGAAGCTTACTCCGGCGGCCGTAATCGTGGCGTTAGCCATAGTCTCAAGCGTCTGGGTGCCATCGGATGCGGTCGTGTGGCAGTGGAGTATCCCGTGAAGGTCATTGTCGCTTACAAGCTTTGGCAGCTTGTGCCGCGCTGCCCTCGCGATTTCATCCCGGCCTTCGCGCAGTTCCCGCTCTATGAATTGAAGACCCCGGGCTTCGTAGATATCTTTCTCCGTCGCTGAAGCGATGAGTTTCCTGCCGCGATAAAGCCCGTCAGGCCTGAGCTCCAGACCCTTGTCATGTGCAAGCTCTGCAAGCTGTTTCAGATGTTCAGCCGAGCCCGTCGCATGGAGGAGGCTCGCGCCGTAATGCTTCTTGTCGGTTACGGCGAGCGTAAGACCGCGGGAAGTCTCCTCACTCCCGGACGGCTTCTTGGTTTCCGCGACGAGCGCGAGATCTGTGACAAGTTCGCTCCCCCTGCGGAAGTCACCTACGATTTAGACGCAAGAATATTCAAGGTGCTGTTGCTTCACGGTCGCAACGGCGGGCCAAAGCCGGCAGCGCAGCATCTCACTGAGCCGTTCGCCGGTGCCTTTCCTGGGCTGGGCCATAACTGGCTCCATGGTAGGCCCGTGAAATGGGCCGATGCGTAGCGAGAAAAACGATCAGTGCCCTACCGGCAAAACTGGTGCGCCCGTGGACTAGCGGCGGAACGCTGGCAGGATGAAAACGTTTTTTTTTGGCAGGAGAACCCGACGCGCAGCGAGGGTTATCGTGCCACAAAATCATATCTCAAGAGCAGCGAGTTCGCTGCCGCATTTGTGCAGGTGCAGTTAAATCCGCCGATCGGCACAGCGGGATGAGGCGACGACTGCGCGGGAAACCGAAACAAAAGAACGCCCCCGCAAGAGGCGGATACTCGTTCGTGCCGTCCGTCGAGGCCAAGCGGACCAGGGAAAACAGGAACGGGAAGCGGCCTACCGAATTGACATCAAAATCTCACAGAAAGTACCGGCCTGCGATGCCACCCGGCAAACGAAACGAAGTTAGCGGCGACTCCGCTCTGGGAGCAATGGCAACGCTCGCGGCAGCTGTCGCGGTCGCATACCTGCTGCCGGAAGGAGAAACGAAAAAGCCGGGGCGGGCGAGGGGACTGGAGCCGCAGCCAGCCGGCAGAGACGCGCCAACCGCCGTGGCACATGACGCGGCCCGGGGCAGGGATGCGCGCGATCCCTCCGAAATCCCGGCCAAGGGATGGAAAGACATTCTGCTGCGCGTCTACGGCAACATTTCCGATCACCGGGTACTTGCGCTTGCCGCAGGCATGACCTTTTACAGCCTGCTCGCGATCTTTCCCGCGCTCGCAGCGCTTGTCGCGGTCTACGGTCTGTTTGCAGATCCCGGCGCAATCGCCGCACACCTCAATGAGGTATCCGGGTTCATTCCCTCCGGCGCGCTCGATGTGGCGCGCGATCAGCTGACCCGGGTCGCCTCGAAAGGCGAGGCGACGCTCGGGGTCACCTTCGCGATCGGCCTTGCCGTCTCCTTGTGGAGCGCCAACGCGGCCATGAAGTCTCTTTTCGACACGCTGAATATTGTTTACGCGGAGCAGGAGAAACGCGGCTTTATAAAGCTGAACGCGATCTCGCTCACCTTTACCGCGGGAGCGGTCGCATTCATTCTTATCGCCATTGCCGCCGTCGCCGTGTTGCCGGTGGCGCTCACATACATGGGCCTGACGAACTTCACAGATCTCCTGCTGCGCATCGCGAGGTGGCCGGCTCTCGCCCTCGGCCTCGCTTTTGCGCTGGCGCTGATCTATCGCTTCGGTCCGAGCCGAGCGGCTCCGCAGTGGCGATGGATTACATGGGGCAGTGTCGCAGCAGCGCTGCTGTGGCTCGCAGGATCGGCGTTGTTCTCCTTCTACGCCGCCAACTTCGGCAATTTCAACGCGACGTACGGTTCGCTCGGCGCGGTCATCGGTTTCATGACCTGGCTATGGATTTCAGCGATCGTGATATTGCTGGGGGCGGAGCTCAACGCCGAGATCGAACACCAGACCGCACGCGACACGACGACTGGCCACCCGAAGCCGCTTGGAACACGCGGCGCTCATATGGCCGATTCCGTTGGCGCGGCGAAGAGCTCGTGAGAATCAAGACGGCTTCCAGCTGGCGAGTTAGGCAAGAATGAATGATTTCTGGGATCGGATGAAGCGTGAACTGCGCGATGCGATCCGCGAGTCCGGGCGGCCGGACCTGATGCTCGCGATATTTTCCGGTGTGACCGCCTGGGCTTTGACGTCCGTGTTGCGATTGGCGGTTACTGTGCTTCAGAGTCAGTAAAGCCTTGCGCTACTGCTGCAAAGACGGGTCGCCCGTTTCCCCACGAGCCCGGGATGACAGAAAAGGAACGCCCTCATCCGGAGAGGACACGGGCGGCCTCCGGTCAGCTGTTCAGCATCCGCGGTAATGTCGGTGGCCACTTCGTTCGGGGGCGGGAATAAACCCGGCCGCGATGCGGCCAGGGACCACAGGCGCCCGGGAGGAACATTCGTCTGAAATTGCGGTTGGGCTGTCAGGTTTTCAAGGAGGATCTGATGGCAACCGAAGAAAGAGAGACAAGCACTCTGATTGGTAGCGACAAGGTCGAAGGCACTGCGGTGTACGGAGCGGATGAAAGCCAGATCGGTTCGATCGAGCGCGTCATGATCGACAAGCGGTCCGGCAAAGTCTCGTACGCGGTCCTGAGTTTCGGCGGTTTCCTCGGTATCGGGGACGATCACTACCCGCTCCCGTGGGAGTCCCTTAAATATGATACCGGCCTCGGCGGATACCGAACCGGCATCACGGAAAAGCAGCTGCAGGGCGCGCCAAAATACCGGAGCGATAACGATTGGAGCTGGGAAGACCCGGCCCGTACGCGCGGCGTTAATGAGTACTACGGCGTCATCCCAACCTGACGCGCATCCTGATGAGAAAGCCCGCCGAAAGGCGGGCTTTCTCTGCCCAATACGCGCATGAAAAAGCCGCTGGCAATCGACCAGCGGCCCCGGGAAAAGCGATTTAGGTCTGAAATTTATTCCAGCCCCGGTGACATAACGCTACGACACCTAAGGACCGGGAAAAAGCGGTAATTGCGGTTCCCCTCACGGAACAAACGGCGGCGTGGTCATCGAGGGACGCTCGTGCGGCAGAATGGGTAGCCATCGCCCCAATCAGCCCTGCAGTAGGAACCAGTCACTCTTCGCTCCGTTAGCTGCCCAGCTTCACCACGGTGACGCACAAATCTCAAAAAATTGGAGAAGCGTAAATGGCAAAAGAGCCGAAGACACTCGACGACCTGTTTCACGATACCCTGAAGGACATCTATTTCGCGGAGAAGAAGATCCTGGCCACCCTGCCGAAAATGGCCAAGGCTGCCCAGAGCGAAGAGTTGAAGGCTGCGTTCATGAAGCACCTCACCGAAACCGAAGGCCAGATCGAGCGTCTGGAAAAGGTTTTCGCCGTCATCGAAAAGAAGCCGCAGGGAAAAACCTGTGCGGCCATCGTCGGTATCACGGAAGAGGGCGCCGAGATCATGGAAGAATACAAGGGCTCGCCCGCTCTGGACGCCGGCCTCCTGGCCGCCGCACAGGCAGTCGAGCACTACGAGATTTCCCGCTACGGCACCATGATTGCATGGGCGGAAGAGCTCGGTCTCGAAGACGCAGTTTCGCTTCTTGAGGAAACGCTTGAAGAGGAAGAAGCGACGGACGAGGCTTTGACCGAAATCGCCAAGACCGCGATTAATCAGCAGGCCGAAGCTGCGTAAAGTTATATTACTTAACGAAGAATGCCCCGCAGACGCGGGGCATTTTTTGCGACATCCTAAGGCTAAGCGGCTGGCTTCACTTGAGAACGCGTAAGCGGCCGTCCCCTTCGAGCGTGCACAGTTTCACTTCGCTGCATTTCTCCGACAACATCTCTTTGCGCAGGTTCTGTTTTTACAGGCGGCCATTTTGAATAAGCTTCAAGGCCGGCGGCTTCAGGATGGGCCCGATGGACGGAAATTTGTACGACAGCCAATCAAGCAAATATTCCCAACCGGCCTTCTCGCGCTAAAAAGGCTGCGCTTTAGCGACGGCTGGTTGTTACCAAGCGAACAACGGTCGTTCGATCCGTGTTGCGGAGGCACGCCGGTGAAAAGTTTGGCCATACTTGTTTTGAACAATCTTCGGTCGCGCCCTCAGCCTTGACGGGCTGCGACGATGTCTCTTCTGCTCTCGCGGCAGTAGTAAGCAGGAGCGAAAGCGCGATAGCAGATAGAACGTATTTCATTTTGCGCCTCGTTTTGAGCTGCCAACGAGCGGAATCACGCTGCGTTCCGGCAAATTGTCGAACTAGAAAGAAAAACCCTGCCGAGGACCGCTCGGCAGGGCCACGCAGGCGATGGACGCGCAAAGTGGGGCCCTGATCGTCCATCGAGCACTGCGAACTCGTACTGATCGCGGATCAGTTTTCCGTACAAACCTTCATCGTTTTCATGCCAGTTTCGGCTTCGGTCCTGGTTTTGAACACGCCGTTGTCGACTACCGTCGTCGTGGTGGTCGGCTTTTTATCGACAATGGTGCATTTCTTGGTGGTCGCATCTCTCACCACATAATATTCCGAGGTAACGGCGGTTTGCGCAAAGGCCGAAGTGACCGCAAACGCGACGACGGCGCTTGAAAGCAGCAGCTTTTTCATGGTGTCTCCTCCAGTGATAATTGGGCCGGAATTGCTTATTTTTCCCGGACAACTTGTATGAGATTTAGTGCACGACGCGGACAAAACAGTAGCCGACGCCGCCGACAACGATCGCAGCAGGAAATGCCCACAGCAACAGTACCGGCATACGCCTCCTCATAAATTGCCCACGGTATTCCAACGGTGCGGATTGCCACTTGTTCCCGATATATATCGGTTGCTGCTGCGGCACGCGCCCGAAAGCAGTACGGCGGGTTGCTTGAACGGCGGAGGGCCTTGGCAAAAGCGCGTACGCGCCTAAGTCACTAGTTTAGGAACTATAGCGGTAGCGAAAGGTTACGAGCGCTCCTGAAACCCTGGAGGAAACTATGAAACGCTCATTTCTTTTAATTTCTGTTGGATTGCTGGCCGCTACCACGGCGTCGGCGCAAAATCCGCCCGCGCAGTCAGGACCGAACAACAACGCGGTCAATAGTGCCGGTCAAAACAACTCCAACGCTCCGGTCGCGGGTCGCAACAGCTTCACCGAAGGCCAAGCGAAGTCGAAAATCGAGGACGCCGGCTACACCAATGTCACGGAGCTAAAGAAAGACGACAATGGTGTTTGGCGCGGCAAGGCCAGCAAGAGCGGCTCAGCCACTGCGGTAAGCGTCGATTTTCAAGGCAACGTCAATTCTGCCAAGTAAGGAAGACCAAACATGACTGTTACCATTTCTCGTCTTTACGATACTCACAACGACGCCCAGCAAGCTGTTAGGCGCCTGGAAGCCGCAGGCGTGCCGCATTCGGACATCAGCCTCGTCGCCAATAACTCGGATGGCTGGTTCAACTCCGACAAAAAGGTGGATCGCGATCGCGATGGCGTGGATGATCGCGCCGAGGGCGCTGGGAAGGGCGCTGGCATTGGCGCGGGCGTGGGTGGCGCAGCTGGCCTTCTTGCCGGACTTGGCTTGTTGGCAATACCCGGGCTTGGACCCGTTGTTGCGGCTGGTTGGCTGGCTGCCACAGCGGTTGGCGCGGCAGCGGGCGCAGCCACCGGCGGTATTGTCGGCGCGCTCACAGAGGCAGGCGTGTCTGAGGCAGATGCCCACTCCTACGCCGAGGGCGTCCGTCGGGGCGGCACGCTGGTTTCAGCGCGGGTCGCCGACGCCGAACGTTCCCGTCTCGAAGCGATGTTAGATGAGTCTGCTATCAATCTGCGTGAGCGAAGCGCGGCTTGGCAAAAGGCGGGGTGGAAGTCGTTCGATGCCGGCAGCAAGCCCTACGGCGCTGAAGAGGTCCGAAAGGAACGGGCCCTGTACGGCGGTGGACTTCGTTAATCCTCAAGACGGCCCGCTTCGGCGGGCCGTCGTTCGGGTGATTATCAAAGTTGAACGGGACCAGAGTCGTTACGTTCCAACGCTTGATTGCGAGTAATCTGGCGCGCTCCGCTACTGCCGCGGCGGGTGTACGATCGATGCGCCGTTGAGTTTCTGATTTGTATTTCTGGGCTAAAGCCGTACCGAGGAACGTCATTCTCGCTGAACCGTTCAGAATGCGCGTTCAACCCAAGGAAAACCCGCTGGCACAAAGCGCTATACCAGCGTCAAGTGGGGGATACGCGTAGCGTCCAGCGCATATCCGGCTGGATAGTTTGCCCGCAATTGAGCGTTCAGCGATATCGATTTAGCGATTGTTGCCCGGTATCAGGTAGGAGTAGCACATCGATCGCGAACAAATCTGGGTGGGATGCTCCCATGTGGTACCTCTGCTTGGTTGGCAGATTGCCCGTCAGCTCGTTCTTGCACACCCGACCTAACCCGCCCCAGTTGAGTCAACGCGATGTACACAACAAAAGATCCCGCGAAGGCGCTCTCAATCTCTTCGGTACGCGGTCTCAATCTCTTCGGTATAAAGAGACGTAGAAGCTATTTGAGCTTTCTTGCGTCGACGGGGTCCTCTGGCGAGCTAGGCCGGATCCCGGCGAGCCGATCGACCTACCGTTGGTTGCGGTCCCGACACCCACGCCTGGTCATCCTCCCAATTTCTCAGGGCAGCGAAACGCTGGTGTACCTGTCGAGACACCAGAGGTCACGACGGGTTTGCAAAGTGCGCTTGATGCTGGAGGGACACTTCGCGCGCGAGCCGCATTCTGGTTGCCGCTCCTGGCGCTGTTCAACGCGCGCGTCAGGCTGAATTGGCGTGGCTCGCTGTGGCCAATGTCGAGTCAGAGCCAGAGACAAATGCCGCTGCTCTTCGTCACTAAACGGACGTCCTCCCATTGTTTAAAAAAGTCGCCTGCACATGGTCCATCATGAAAATTAGGAACGCGTCGGTTGAGCGCAGTTTATTCGCCGGAACCTTAATCCGTCTCATGCGTTACGGGGCCGAGAAGGAGAGTTCATGCATCGCGTTAGACTGGTGATAGCAGATCGACGTCCCATTGTTTTGCAAGGTTTTGTATCGCTGTTCGGAGCGCAGCCCGATTTCGAGGTGGTTGCATGCTGTCTCGATGGAGCTAGTTGCCTTGCAGCCATTCGCAGGTTGACGCCCGATGTGGTGCTACTGGAGGACGGGTTCACGGATGTGACCGCGTCCGACATGCTTGCCGTCGTGGGCGACAAAGGCATTTCTTCCCGACTGGTGTTCTTCACCGCTTCTGTCGCCTGTGGCGATCTTGCCACTGCAATGGCGACCGGTGCGTGCGGCATGATATCGATGAGCGCCAAACCGGAAGCGCTAGTGCAGTCCGTGAGGCTGGAAAAACCCGGGTCAGACCTGGCGAGGGTCGGTAACCAAGCCAATGGAATCGCGTCGTTCGGTAATAACGTTCGGGCAATTCTGACCGTCAACGAGCGGACGATCATGGATCTCGTCGCCGAGGGGTTGTCAGACAGCGATATTGCTCGGGTACTCGGTGTCGTCCCGGACATCGTCAGGATTCACCTCAACCACGCGCGACAGAAGCTCGGAACCAGCAGCCGTACAGAGCTCGCCGCGCTCGCCCTGTCGCGCCGTTACGGCGCGATGAGTATCCTGGCAGCTGCTATCCTGGCGGCGTTGGACGATTCAGTCGACGCCGGTCACACCGCGATCGAAAGTTTCACGGTCATGGCCGCAAACGGCTCCGCGAAGGTTGTCACTATCAAAATCAGCCGAAAGGAAACAGTATCAGGTGACACCCCAGAAAGAGCCGCCAGCAAGGAGCGCGGCGGCGCCGGCGCGGCAACTGGAACGTCAAGGCCGATCGGTCAGCTCGTCGATCCGGGTGGCGAGATGGCCGCGAGTTCATTTGCGCAGGCAGCACTCAACGCGCCGAGGCCGAGTTCGAGCAGCTACAGCATCTTCACGATTGCGGCTTTGGGAGCCTTGATTTACGAGCTCGATCGTACCGCCCACGCCGCGCAAGCGTTTGATTTCGGCGATGGCCTAGCTGATGTCTTCACTTCATCTTCCGCAAGCGACGCTAAGGGACTGGCAGCGCTCGCAGCTCCCAGCTTCGCAAATTTCGACGGCACACCAGCTACTGCAGTGTACAATCGGGCGTTCGCATTCGAGTTTGCCCAAGCCGATACGATCACCAGAGACCACCGCGAGCTTCAGGTTGGCGATGCCGACGCGGCGGATAACGGCAGCGACCGAGCGAACACTATTCCCCAAGGTTCCGGAGCCATTAACGTTGTCGCGGCGGCCGCGAACGAAGGCACGCGCGACACAACGCAGGCAGGCCAGGATAACGAGCGCAATCATGGTCAAGGGCAGCCCGCCCTGCATGCTTCCGACAACGGCTCTGAAGCTGCCAAGGGGCATATCAAGCATGAGGCCCCGGGGGACGATTTAAATCACGGTCAGTCGCAGAAGGCCCTGCATGATTCCGACAACGGCTCTGAAGCTGCCAAGGGGCATATCAAGCATGAGGCCCCGGGGGACGATTTAAATCACGATCAGTCGCAGAAGGCCCTGCATGATTCCGACAACGGCTCTGGAGCTGCCAAGGGGCATATCAAGCATGAGGCCCCGGGGGACGATTTAAATCACGGTCAGTCGCAGAAGGCCCTGCATGATTCCGACAACGGCTCTGAAGCTGCCAAGGGGCATATCAAGCATGAGGCCCCGGGGGACGATTTAAATCACGATCAGTCGCAGAAGGCCCTGCATGATTCCGACAACGGCTCTGGAGCTGCCAAGGGGCATATCAAGCATGAGGCCCCGGGGGACGATTTAAATCACGGTCAGTCGCAGAAGGCCCTGCATGATTCCGACAACGGCTCTGGAGCTGCCAAGGGGCATATCAAGCATGAGGCCCCGGGGGACGATTTAAATCACGGTCAGTCGCAGAAGGCCCTGCATGATTCCGACAACGGCTCTGGAGCTGCCAAGGGGCATATCAAGCATGAGGCCACGGGAGACGATTTAGATACTAACAAACCACAGCACGATCTACAAACGGCGTCCGTAAAGTCTGCCGACGAGGCACATTCGGCATTGAAGGTTAAGGCTGAAGGAAAGGAAGGGGCTTCCTCCGACGACGCCGGTCGGGCCAAATCACCAATTGGCACCGAACTTGGCGATTCCTTTCATTTTAAGAATGGCGCCAACACTGCTTCTTCAGACATTCTTGACTTACAGCAGCTGGGCCATGAAAGCGGGAAAGCACATGAAGATGGTCAGCACGCTGCCGCACACAACGGACCGGTGTTAGTCCAGGATGCAGATGCGATTGATAGTTCAGCGGCGCAGCACGATCACTTAGGGCATAGCAATCACTATGCGGCTCACGACTTGATTGTGTAGCCATGTACTGATCGGGATGCAGTCGTGCCGCCTCGTTAGTTGCAATCCCTTCATGAGACGCAGGGGATAATCGGGAGACGCGAAATTGCAATTCGGACAAGGCGCGCCCACGTCTCCACGATTGAACGCACGGGGACCACCAACCTTAACGCAATTGGCAACGAAGGAATTTTGAGTTGTGGAAGCGCCTTGAGGCGGCCGGCACCTCAATCCAGCCCCATCTCCACCGCGATTCGGATAAGGTCCGAATGGCCCTTCGCGCCAAGCTTCTGCTTGAGCAATGAGGTGGTGTTGGCCACCGTCTTGTAGGAAATCTCGAGCGCATTGGCGACTTCGGCGATCTTGTCGCCGCGGCCAAGCAGCCGAAGAATTTCCAGCTCGCGCGCTGTCACTTGGGACGCAGGATTTGCCTTGATCGACCCGCCAGAAAAGGTCACCGCTTCCGCCAGTTGCGGTGAAATGAAGTTGTCTCCCGCGGCGACCTTCCGCACCGCCTTCACCAGCATCCGGGGATCGTCGCCCTTCCAGACATAGCCCCGCGCTCCCATGTCGATGGCGTGAACCACGAGCGCCGGATCGTCAGTCATGCTGAACATGATGATCCGCGCCTCTGGATCGTCTTTTCGAATGCGACGCATCAGTTCGAAGCCGGAAACGTCCGGAAGCTTGATATCAATCACCGTGACGTGAGGCTTCGTGGCCAGGTAGGCGCGGTGACCGGATTTGGCGTCGGTGGCCTCCTCGATCTTCACCGTGTTGTCCGACGCGAACAGCGACCGGCAACCCGACAGGACCACTGGGTGGTCGTCGACAATCAGGACCTTCGTGGCCGATCTGTCGGATTTCTGCATCATCAACCCCTTGCGGGAAAAAACTTAGTGTTAGCGATATTTGGAATATAGATATTTTGGGGATAAGGGGGTGAAAGTTGTCGAACGCTCGACCCCGACGATCTTGCTGCCGATCGATCTTTGTGACGGTGCGCGCCGAACGAAATCGACGCCATTACTATCTACTGGGCGAGCCTGCTCGCGATGTGGCAGGCTATCGAGGGGGTCAAGCTCGCACCGCAGCATCTGCTGATCGACGCGAAACGTCTCAAAGAGGCAACAATTCCGCAGCAGGCGATTATCAAGGGAGACGCCAAATCTGCCAGCATCGCTGCCGCCTCCATTCTCGCAAAGGTTTCGCGGGATGCATAGATGCGAACGCTCGATGAATGTCATCCCGGCTACGGTGTTGCCGATCACAAGGGTTATCCTGTGCGTGCCCACTACGTCGCTCTGTCCAGGCTTGGCGCCTGCGCAACCCATTGAAGGTCGTTCGGACCTGTGCGTGAGGTGCTGGGTTTGCCGCCGTTGCCGCCTTGGCCGACGCCCTCGGAACGAGTCCGAGAGGACGGAACGCGCGAGGCTTGACCGGGCTAATTCGCGGGCGCTCCGGTGGTTGTTTCGCTGGCGGGCGCCGTGACGGTCCCCTCATGGCCCTCGCGGAGCGCGAGTGACGCCGCCGCGATTGCGGCCTCGAAGGCTGTTTCCTTCGTGGCGTATTCGTTTTCGGCCTTCCCGTCATGGAGCACCCGCCATGTGCCCTCCGTGCCGAATATCTTGTATTTTGCGATGCCCATGAGGGCTCCATTTACTTTGCGTCGTCGACTGATTTCGCGGGCTGGGTGTTGCTCGGCGGGTCTGATGCCGGGAAGCTATCCTTCAAACCCTTTTTCAATTCGTCGTCCGCCTTCTTGTCGGCGGCCGCGCGCTCCTTCGGTGTGTCCGCATGCTTGTCGGTCGGCGCGGGATCGAATTTGTCAGCCATGAAAGCGTTCTCCGTTGCTGAAAGAATGCCCGATGCCTTCCTTGGTTCCTCTCGCAGGAACCAAGGTCCGCGCGCTCGATTGTTTCACGGCACGAGGGAAACGTCATGGAAAAATCTGAAAACGGAAGAATCGTCGAGACACCACTGAAGCGCGTCAGGCTGAGCCCGGCCCGAGTGTGCTTTTAGTGCTCGCAATAAGCACCATAGTTGCGATCGGTGTTCTGACGTGCGTCTGGATTGTGTTCTTTCGAACCTGACGGATAACCTGCGCGAGGCAGCGTCACGCCGACGGGTCGAAACCGCCGTCTTCCGGCGCCTCGGGGGGCACCGCGAGTAGAGCCGGCGCGGCGAGAGCTGCGCGCGGCCTGACGCTGGCTAAGCGAGGCATCGATGAATCATCTCAAAAAAGGCAGGTCACGCCGCCGCCTCGTATTCACGGCTCTCCACTTCCTCCGTCACGACACCGAAGCGGGTTAGCCAGGCATTGCCGAACTGCGTCGAGATCGCAACGTCGGCCGCGTCGCGGCCCCGCGCGATAACGATGCGCCCGATGCGCGGAACATTGTGCCGGGCATCGAAGGTAAACCATCGTCCATCGAGGAACACCTCGAACCATGCGCTGAAGTCCGTCGGCGCAGGGTCCTTGGGAATGCCAATGTCGCCGAGATAGCCTGTGCAATAGCGTGCCGGAATGTTCATGCAGCGGCACAGCGTAACCGCGAGATGCGCAAAGTCGCGACAGACACCGGACTGCTCCAAGTGTCCTTCCGACGCTGTCCGGTCGCAGCGCGCATGGTGGTAGCCGAACTGAATGCGGTTGTGAACGTAATCGCAGATCGCCTGCACACGTTCCCAGCCGCCGATAACCGGACCAAACAGCGACCACGCGAGATCCGACAGCTTTTGCGTGTCGCAATATCTGCTGCCGTACAGGAAAGGCAGCACGTCGTCAGGCAGGTCGTGCAGTGCCCACTGCTGTGCGCTCGGAGCGACCTCGTCCGGAAGGCCACTCTCGTTAATCAGAAAGTCCGTGCGGATTTCAAGACGTCCTGCAGGCGCGAGCAAACGCGTCCAGACGTTGCCGAATGGATCAAGGCCCTGCCTCGCCGCGACGCCGGGGGTCAGCTCGATGCGCTGCGGCGTGACCAGGTCTTTTTCGCGTGAAGGATGTACGCTGAGGAGTAGCACCATCGGTACATTCTGGGCGCATTCGAATGCGATGTCGTAGCCTGCCCGGATTTTCAAGTTAGTCTCCTGTCAGAAAGTGCATCCGATAAGATCGGGAGTTGTTCTTCGTTCCTGCGATCCGGCGCGGAAAAAAGCGGCAATCCGTTATGTTCAGTTTCGTACAAACCGCCGTTCCGCGAGCTGGTTGCCAGGCGCAGCTAAAGCTGCAAGTTTGTGCAAAGACCTTCCTCCAACGGCCCGAATCACATGCGCCGCACTGCCACTTTGCTGGCCGTCGTGTTTTTTGCAGCCTCCGCCTTTGCGCAGGAGGATAAGAAGACCGACGATCTGAAGCCGGCCGATCCCGATACGGGCGAAAGCACGGTCGAGGAGACGACCCTTGGCCTATTGCCTCAGCCCTTCGAAAATCGCGGAGTCAAGTTCGCGGCGACCTATATCGGAGAAGCGCTGGGCAATGCTTCGGGCGGTTTCAAGAGTGGCTCGGTCTATGAGGGCCGCTTGCACCTCGCGGTCGACGTCGATTTTGAAAAGCTCGCGGGCGTGCGCGACGTAACCTTCCATGCCAACATGTTCCAGATCCACGGCGGCGGCCTGTCGCGCGGCGCGCTGCTGAACTTCATGGATGTGAGCGGCATCGAGGCGCTGCCTTCCACCCGGCTTTACGAAGCCTGGTTCGAACGCAAGTGGGGCACCAAGCTTGCCCTGCGCGCAGGGCAGCTCGCGGCCGATACAGAGTTCATGACCGCGAAATATACGGACGTGTTCACCAACGCTTCGCTCGGCTGGCCGGCCGGGCTTTCCCTCAATCTGCCGAGCGGCGGTCCTTCGCCGCCGCTGGCCGCTGTCGGGGCCCGGCTGCGCGCCGAAATCACGGACAATCTGAGGGTGCTGGGCGCAGTATTCAACGGCGACTCGGCGGGGCCGGGCGCTGACGACCCTCAGCTCCGCAACCGCTACGGTGTCAACTTTCGCGTCAATGACCCGCCTCTTGTTCTTGGCGAGGCGCAGTTTCTGTGGAACGGCAAGAAGGGCGACCCGGGACTGGACGGAAAATTCAAGCTTGGCGCATGGCGCCATTTCGGCGTGTTCCGCGATCAGCGCTTTGACGGGGCAGGGGTGTCGCTGGCGGACCCTGCGTCGAGCGGAATGCCCGGGCTCATGCGGGGAGATTTCGGGATTTATTCGGTTGTTGAGCAAAAACTATATCGCGTCGGCGCGGACGACGACCGCGGCGTCGGCCTCTTCGCGCGTGCGTCCTACAGCCCGCCCGACCGAAACCTCATCGACTATTACGCGGACACGGGGTTGGAATTCGTCGGCCTGGCAGATAGCCGGCCGAAAGACAAGTTCGGCATTGCGGCCGCGTACGCTCACGTCTCGCCGCGTGCTCAGGCCCTTGATCTTGACTTCCAGAGATTGACGACGCCCTTCTGGCCCGCGCGCACTTTCGAAGGTCTGGTCACTGCCGTCTATCAGTACGAGGTGCGGGCCGGGTGGACCCTTCAGCCGAACTTTCAGTTTATCGTGCGCCCCGGCGGCGGCGCCACAAACCCGCTCTCCGGCCTTCCCAGGAAGGACTTGAAAAACGCGGAGGTGTTCGGCCTTCGAACCGTGCTGAAATTTTAGCCGGCTCGTTGCAGCCGACGTCACTGGTGCGGCATTCACGGGGCCCCTGACGCAGGAGCTTATCCCCGCGACAGAAGAGTGAGGTTGTTAAGCGGGAATCGGTATTGCAGCGTAAAGCCCCTGGCGGTGGAACTTTCGGGCGCCGTACCGATTTACCCGCTGGCTGACAAAAGGGCCCAAGCATGAGTGACGAAGAAAAGGCCAGAGACCCGTCCGGGATTTCGAAATTTTTCGGCGAACTGGCCAACAAGACCTCCCTAGCGGCAGGCAGGGCCTCTGCATTCATAGTGGCGGCCGGAATCGTCATTGTATGGGCAGTAAGCGGGCCCATCTTTGGCTTTTCAGATACCTGGCAGCTGGTCATCAACACGGGAACGACCATCGTCACGTTCCTGATGGTGTTTCTCATTCAGAACTCGCAGAACCGCGACAGCGCGGCGATACAGGTCAAGCTCGACGAGTTGATCCGCGTCGGCGCGGCCCGGAATTCAATGGTCGGAATCGAACACCTGACGGACGACGAACTCGAAGATCTGCGCGGTAAATGCGAGGCGAGGGCACGCGCTGAAAAAGCCGCCGACAAGACGGTCAATAAAATGCGGAAGTCGGCAAGGCGGGCAGCGGACAAGGTCGCGAACTGATGCATCCGGCCGTGGGCACTCGGGCAGAGAGGCCCGTCGCCCAAAACATTGACACGATCCTGCGCCTTGAAAAGCAGGATGAAGCGAAGCTGGCTGTACATCACCGCCTGTTTCACTGGGTTGGCTGGTTCGTCGGCACTGTCCGGTTTATCGTCCTTCAGTGCGTATTCGTACTCTCCTGGGTCGTTCTCAATCACGTCTTTCCGCATCACGCCTTTGACGAATATCCGTTCCCGCTGCTTGCGACGATCCTGGCGCTCGAAGCCGTACTCCTGACCTCCTGTGTGCTGATCCGCCAAAGCCGGATCGATCGTACGTTAGAGCGGCGCGACCACCTCGAACTGCAGATCAATCTCCTTGCCGAAAGGGAAGCGACCCGGTCGTTGCGCATACTGCAGCGGATCGCGAAAAGATTGGACGTCGACGATATGGAAGATGGCAGGCCGGACGAACTTGCAAGCGAGACGTCGGTCGATCAGATAGCGCAAGACCTGAGAGACCGCGAGGACGAGGATGGAAAGCACTAGACGGTGCGCCCGCGCGGTTTTCGTGCTTTTCACCCGCGGATTCCGGGGGCGCCCGACCGGAAAGATCGCGCGCCGTCTCCCAGGCGAGTTTCTCGCACGCGAACCATACTATCAGGTTCTTGAACGTGCCGATATTCTCCGGAATGTCGGCGCGTCTGAAACCGGCGATCATGACGGCGACGTTCTTGCAGCCTAGGATCAGAATCCTCAACCGCCATATCCCAGATTTCATTTTGGAAGCGGTTGAAGATACAAATCTTATCGGCCGTGTAGGTAATGCAGGGAAGGACTCCGTTGGCCCCCGATCAAGATCGTGGCCACCTCAGGTCAAATCTAACTCGTTGCCGGCGATCTGCCGCAGGGTAGCCGGATTTTGCAAAAGCCCTACAGCCACGCTGAAACCATGAAAACGCTTCGGGAATTGATTGCGGCCTAAGCCGCGTCGCGGGCCACTTCGTCGATCGCAGCCATCACCTCGTCGGTAGCGGTCTGATGGATCATGTGACCGTTGTCGGGAAGGCGGTGAAATGCGCTCTGCGCTACGTCGGAATGCAGCCGGGCAGATTGCTTGTCGATGTCGATCAGCCGATCGCCTTCGCCCGCGATGATCACGACGGGCATCTTGAGCTCACCATACTTGTCGTCGAAATGGAAGGCGTCGGGAATCATCAGCGCCAACTCTCCGGCCGAAGCGCGGATCTGCGAGGGACGAAGCGCCATTTCCTTGGGAAACTGCTTGAATTTGGCAGGCGCGGACTTGGGTCCGAAGATCATCGCCGTCATCATGGGCCATATCATTCTGCTGATCATGGGCGAGACCGTGTGGCCCATGACATCGCCCACAACGGGGATTGCCGGGGCTGACATGGCAACGACGTCCGGACGCAGTGTGGGATAGTAGTAGCCTGAGGCGAGCACCAGACCGCGCACGAAGTCGGGGAACTTGAGAGCAAGAGCCACTGCGACCGACGTTCCCCAAGAGTGCCCGAGTACGATGGCCTGTGAAACACCGAGACGATCGAGCGCGCGCCGGATCAACTGGGCCTGGGCATCGGGCGTCCAGATGACGTTCCGTGGCCGGCTGCTGTGGCCGAAACCGGGGCGGTCGATGATGATGACCCTGTAGTTCTTGGCGGCCAGGTCGACCAATCCGCTGGATTCGAAGTCCTGGATCATGCTGCCGTTGCCATGCAGAAGCACCAACGGCTCGCCGGAACCTCGTTCCACGTAGTGAAGCCGGACACCGTCGACTTCCAGGAACTGCCCGGCTGGCGGATTTGCGTGTTCTGCCTTCTTCGCAAGATGACGGTTGAGAAGTGCCGTCGCTGCGAGCACCCCTGCTGCGACCACGGCTGCGAACGTATAGGAAGGCCCTGCTGCACCGTTGCGGGCTTGCCTGACGGAGGTCGGAAGCCGGCGTAGTTGGTTCATCCTGGTCATGCTCACACCTCGGGCGCCTGCCCGAAATGTCGGGCACCCGACAAATGTTGCAGTGCGAGGTGAACAGCCCACAGCTGCGATCGTTCCTTTCTTTGCTGCTCGATCAAGGCTTCGCTCCACGGTGATATTTGTGCGGGTAGACGGTCACGCGCGAACTTCTCATTGGAACAATCGCCCCGCACATCCCTTTGCTCCGGAGATGAGAGGACGTGAAATGGCTAGGGGTGGGACTGCTCGGGCAAGTCTCAACGAGGAGAGCGAGACCCCCAAAAGCCGGACCGGCTTTGGCACCGGCATCTCGTTCTGAAGCAGGGCAATCGATGGCGTTCGAGGTCGAGCGGCTCGAAACCGCAGCGGGCACAGACCTGCTACGGGTGATGATCTCGAAGTCGTTGAATTTCATTTCAGGGTCACGGTCCGCCCCCGCGAGCCCTTCTCCTCGCAGTGGCCGCGATCTTACTGAGGCCCTCGCTTACGATCCCGCCCTGTCCAGCTTCGTTCATCCGTAGCTTTGGCATGACCGGTGAAGAAGATCGCTCGAACAGCAGAATGCGAGCAAAAACAAAGCTGGTGTTGAGACCTTAACGACATTCCATTCAATATCCGAGGAAGCTCCCCGCTTGCGAGGCGTCTAAAGCGCAGGAAGCGGCTGCAGTCCATCGAACGGGGGTAAGTCAACATTTATGAGATCTCCGGGCCTGATGTGTCCGGTCGTCTTCACTACCCCGAGTACGCCACACCTGAACCTCGGTTGCTCCTGTTTCATAATCATGGCGCGCTTCAATCCGTTCCGAAAGCGATCAATAAGTGCGCAGGGTGTTCGAAGGCCCGTGAGCTCGACAACCGCGGAGCGTCCGATCCGCAAGCGCGTCCCGAGCGGGAAATTCGTGAGACTTAGTCCTGCGGTGGCTACGTTTTCACCCAGCTCTCCTGGGGCTACCGTGAACCCACTCGACCTCAAATCAGCAAACAGTTCCGAGGCCATCAGGTGCACTTGCCGATTATTGAGCAGTGATGGCATTTGTTTCGCAAGATATCGATGTTGCATGAACCGTCCTGCGTGTGCATCGCCTTCCACGCCATGATCTTCAATCAGTTTTATGCTTTCCTTGGCTCGTTTGCTGAACTCGTGCTTCGTGTTCGACGCCACGGCGACAACGGTGCCCTTTAGGATCAGGCCGGTGATCGAATGAACCATAGTTGTGCGGCGTTTGCTGTTATGAAGGTGGATATTTCTTCGTGCCGGACTTGGATAAATTCAATGTTGCCGGCCGCTGCACGCGCCGATCACGCCGTTGATCTCGTCCCCTGTACAGCGGGATATGCGCCGAACGTCCCAAGCGTGTAGCCGCGCGACGTCGAATCACCGACTTTCATCTCACGCCTCCGGATCAGCGGGAATTGATGCGTTCGGCTCGATCAGGCCTTGTCGCCTGAGTTCAGCCCAGAAATCGGGAGGGATCTTGGCCTTAAGCGAGTTATAGTCCTCCTGGATCTGCTCCGCGCTTCGCGCGCCCACCACCAAAGCTACAGCGACGTCGGCCGCCGACGAGAACTGAAGCGCGGCGGTGCGCAGATCGACGCCGTGCCGGGCGGCAACCGCTCTGAGCTTCTCCCGCTTTTCGATCGCGGCTCGGGGGATCCTGAAATTTTCCTTGCCGTAGTTGTAGCGCGGGCTACCGGAAATGAAGCCGGCATTCAGCGCGGAGCCAATGACGAGCGAGACGTTCTTCCTCCGCACAACGGGGAAAAGCTCGTGTACTGCGGTCGCGTGATCGACCAATGAGTACTGGCGGGCGCACAGACATACGTCCGGATCCGCATCTTCCATAACCTTGAGAATGGGCAGAGCCGTGTTCACGCCGATGCCCCAAGCGCGGATGATGCCTTCGTCACGCATCTTCGATAGAGCCGGAAACGCGCCTTTGCGGGCGATTTCATACTGCTCCTCCCACCCGTTCGGAAAGAATGCGAAATCAGGGGAGATGTCGTGTACGAACGCCACGTCGAGGCTGTCGACACCGAGACGCTGGAGGCTGTCTTCGATCGAGCGGCGAACGCCGTCCGCCGTAAAATCGAACACAATGTCGTTCGGGGAATCGGACAGCGGATAAATCTCCGCATGCTTGTTGGTCTTCGAAGCCTTGAAGAGCTTTCCAACCTTGGACGAGAGCAGGTAGTCCTCTCGCTTCTGGTTGTGCAGAAAATGGCCGAAGCGACGCTCGGACAGGCCAAACCCATACCAGGGAGCCACGTCGAAATACCGAACCCCTACGGCCCAGGCGGCATCGAGGGTCGCCTCAGCATCCTTGTCGGTATGCTTGTTGAACTCGTTTCCGAGGGAAACGCCACCAAGGCCGAAGCGAAACTGCGGTTTGTAGATTTGCCGACCTCGGTTATTCATCAAAATCTCCGCTGCTTCCCTCGAACTAGAACAACGGGCGAAAGGGCGGGTTCCAATATGCGAAATCTCGAACGGCACCTCACGAGGACGTCGGTGCACGAGGGCCACCGCCCGCGGAACCCGTCAATTCTCGAAGACTTTCCCTATTGAAAGCGACGCGCCTGCGTGCGCGGCGAGGAGGTTGGATGGATAAGTTGCTGGTCGGGGGTGAGGCGAGGCGGAAGATGGAGACCGAGGTCGGCTTCGTGCGGGTTCGCGGAGCCCGCGAACACAATCTCAAGGACGTGTCGCTGGATATTCCGCGTAATGCGCTGGTCGTTTTTACCGGCGTGTCCGGATCCGGGAAGTCGTCCCTGGCCTTCGGGACGTTGTATGCAGAAGCCCAGCGGCGTTATCTCGAATCCGTCTCGCCGTACGCTCGGCGCCTTTTCCACCAGATGGCGGTTCCCGAGGTGGATTCGGTCGAGGGGTTACCCCCGGCGGTTGCCCTGCAGCAGCAGCGCGGCTCGCCGACAACAAGGTCGTCGGTCGGCAGCGTGACGACGTTGTCCAATCTCCTGCGGATGCTCTACTCGCGCGCCGGCGTCTATCCGCGAAATCAGCCACTTCTTTACGCCGAGTCGTTTTCGCCGAACACGCCTGAGGGCGCCTGTCCGAATTGCCACGGCATCGGCCGCGTCCATGAGGTCGACGAGCTTTCGCTCGTGCCCGACGACACGTTGACCATCCGGGAGCGGGCCGTCGCGGCGTGGCCGAGCGCATGGCAGGGCCAGAACCTGAGGGACATTCTGGTGACGCTTGGCTACGACGTAGACAAGCCGTGGCGCGAATTATCGAAAAAGGATCGGGACTGGATCCTGTTCACCGACGATCAGCCGACTGTGCCGGTTTACGCGGGATACACGCCGGCCGAGACCAAGAGGGCGCTGAAGCGAAAGGAGGAGCCGAGCTATCAGGGCACCTTTACCGGCGCGCGAAAATACGTGCTGCAAACCTTTGCCATGACGCAAAGCGCGATGGTGAAGCGCCGAGTGGCGCAGTTTCTTTCAAGCTCGGATTGCCGGGCGTGCAAAGGCAAGCGGCTCAAGCCCGAGCCTCTCTCGGTCACCTTCGCCGGAATGGATATCGCGGAAATTTCGCGATTACCGTTGAAGCAGCTGCGCGGCGTACTCGGCCGGCACCTCGATGGCCGGAAAAGGGACTTCGCCGATCATCCCGAGAAGGCTCTGGTCGTGCAGCGTATCACGGAAGACATGTCGGCACGTCTCGAGGTGCTGCTCGACCTGGGTCTGGGCTATCTGACGCCCGAGCGCAGTACGCCGACATTGTCGCCGGGGGAGTTGCAGCGGCTTCGATTGGCTACGCAAGTGCGGTCCAATCTGTTCGGGGTCGTGTACGTCCTGGACGAACCCTCAGCGGGACTACATCCGGCGGACACCGAGGCGCTGCTGCGTGCCCTGGAACGCCTGAAGTCGTCCGGAAATTCGCTCTTCGTCGTTGAACACGAACTCGAGGTCGTGCGGCATGCAGACTGGATTGTCGACGTCGGTCCCGACGCCGGCGCGCACGGCGGCCAGATCATCTACAGCGGCCCATTGGCGGGCCTCGGAGGCGTGCGGAACTCCCGTACACGACCTTACCTCTTCGACCAGGCCGTCAAGATCGCCAAGACGCCCCGAGACCCCTGCGGTTGGCTCAAGCTACGCGGCGTCACGCGCAACAATCTTGATGGTTTGGATGCCGATATTCCCCTGGGCGTCTTCACGAGCGTCACGGGCATTTCAGGGTCGGGCAAGTCAAGCCTCATCAGCCAATTCCTCGTCGAGGCCGTCGGCGACGAATTGGGTCACCGCAATGAGCCGGCCGACGATGATGACGGGCTGGAAGCCAAGGTCCAGACAGTAGGCGGCGAGATCACCGGCGGTCTGGAAAAAATCAAACGGCTGGTGGTCGTCGATCAGAAGCCGATCGGCCGGACGCCCCGGTCGAACCTGGCGACCTACACTGGTCTGCTGGATCATGTCCGGAAGCTCTTCGCCGCGACCAAGCAGGCTCGTGCCAGGCGGTACGACGCGGGCAGGTTCTCGTTCAATGTGGCCAAGGGCCGTTGTGGGACATGCGAGGGCGAAGGGTTTGTTTGCGTTGAATTGCTCTTTCTGCCGAGCGTGTATGCGCCGTGCCCCACGTGCAAGGGCGCCCGCTACAATGCCAAGACGTTGGAGATCAAGATCAGGGATAGGTCGATCGCGGACGTGCTGGCCATGACCGTGGACGAAGCATTTGAATTCTTTGCCAACGACGATCCGCTACGACGATCTCTAGGCGTGCTTCGTGAAGTCGGTCTGGGATACATCCGGCTGGGGCAATCGGCCACCGAGCTGTCGGGTGGGGAGGCCCAACGCGTCAAGCTTGCCACCGAGCTCCAGCGAGCGCAGCGAGGCGAGACGCTCTACGTGCTCGATGAACCGACGACGGGGCTGCACCCGTCGGACGTGGCGAAACTAATGAAACAACTGGACGGCCTCGTCGAGAGCGGCAACACGGTTGTGGTGGTCGAACATGACATGACCGTTGCTGGGGCCAGCGACTGGGTCATCGACATCGGGCCCGGAGCGGGCGACGAGGGCGGCCGGATCGTGGCTTCAGGGGCGCCAGCGCAGGTCGCGAGGGAAACGCAGAGTCGAACGGCGAAATACCTAGCTGCTGTTATTTGAAGAGTGCTGCACAAGGCATCCGGCAAAGTCTCGCATATCCGTCAGTTCCGCGCTTTTCGTGGCGAGAGACCGGAAGCCACATCGGCGTCCAATCACCCACTTGGCTCGGCAAACTAAAGTTAGGTGACCTCGTTCCGGTTAGGAACGATTCAAAACAGCGCGAGTTCGTCCCGAAAGAAATCCCAGAGGGTGACACGATGACACAATCCGTTGAGGAATTGCGACGGGAATCTGAGCGCAACCGAGAACAGCTGACGAAAACAGTCGATCAGTTGAGGTTGCAGATTACCGACACCGCTGCCGACATCCAAAGCAAAGTTTCCCCGCAGCACATCAAGTCTGAAGTATCTGATTTCATTAGCTCCAAAACTGCAAGCTGGATCGATTCACTGAAACAGCATGCCAAGGAAAATCCGATGCAAGCGATCGCGGCAGGGACCGCCATTGCGGTGCCGGTGATGCGGATGGTGCGTGGCGTTCCGCTACCGCTTTTGATGATTGGGGCGGGGCTTGCATTGAGTTCAAAGAACTTGCGTGAGCGCGCGGCAGCAGCCGCTGCGCCAGCGGCGGAAAGGGCTCAGGAAATTACGGGAGACGCAATGCAGCGCGCCCAGTCACTCCAAGGTGATATCCGAGATGCGGTCTATTCGGCACGTGGCAAGGCCGCCGGACTGGCCAATGAAGCTTACGCCGCTGCTACGGGGGTGGCTGACGACATCGGGAATCGGGCTGAGGAGGTCGCCGGTTCCGCTAACGACAAGTTAAAGGCCGGCATGGATGCCGCCTCGGGCTTCACGAGAGATACCATTGAACGTGTTCGCGCCACCGTAAACGACGCGGCAACAGGGGCGCCAGAAAAAGTCGGTCAGGCGATCGGCGATAACGCCGTGCTAATTGGCAGTTTGGGTATCGCAATTGGTGCGATAATCGCGGCGTCGCTCCCCGCTACCAAGGTGGAGGCCTCTGCTCTAGGCGAAGCAAGCGACGGCGTCCGGCGGGCCGCAGCCGATGCAGCCCAATCCGGACTTGAAACGGCCAAAGACGCTGCCGTTGCGATGGTCGATGCCGCGGCGAAAAGCGTTGCCGAAGCCGATCTAGGCGGCCACGCCAGCCATATCACTAAAAATATGACCGGCACGCTCAAGGAGATCGCGGACGACGTTGTGAAGACCGCATTAAGTCCTTCCCGAAACCAGAACACCTGAGAGAGGCCGCCATGAGCGACATTGATATGAAGAAGACGAGCTTTTCCCAAAACAAGAAAACCGGTTCGTCACAAGACGTGAAGGATCAGGTGGCGGATGCCGGGGCCGATCTGAAGCAACGTGCTGGCGACGCGCTGCAAGCATCGACCGACGCCGCACAGGACAAGCTGAAGGAGGCGGCTAATGCCGCCAAAGAGGCGGCCTCCGGAGCTGCGGACCGTGTTCAGGAACAGGTTCACGAACAGCAGCGCAGCGGAGCGGATTTCGTCGAACGCTTCGCTACCAATATTAGGGACGCCGCCCGCGCTTTTGAAAGCGACGCTCCCTTCGCAGCCCGTGGTATTAATTCGGCCGCAGAGTATGTTGAGGACGCTGCCGAAAAGATCCGTAATGGAAGTTTCCGAGATCTTGTCGACGGCGCCACCGATTTTGCGAAGCGCCAGCCCGCCGCATTCCTTGGGATTTCGGTGCTTGCCGGCTTTACGGCAATCCGCTTTCTGAAAGCCTCTGGTGGTCAACCGTCCCCGTCCTCGGACCACGGCAATAAGTCATGAGCATCCAGAACGATATCAAAACCAGCCAAAGCGATCTACGGACCATATCGACTTTGCTGGGAGACGCGCTTTCACAATTCGCAAAACTGTTTCAGAACGAGATCGATCTCGCCAAAGCCGAACTCGGAGAGAAAGCGCAGCAGGTCGGCGGCGCGTTAGGCTTCTTCGCCGCTGGCGCAATGCTGGTGATACCTGCGCTTGTTATGGTGCTGTTCGCACTTTCGGCGGCATTGATGGCGGCGGGATGGTCCCAGCCGTTATCTTACCTTACCTCCGCGATTGCGGCCGCGGTGATTGCCGGCGTTCTATTTGCGGTTGGCATTAATCGCCTTGACTCCAGCAATCTTGCTCCGCGGGAAACGATGCGCCAGCTCGAAAAGGACAAGGACACAGTGAAGGGAATGGTGCGATGAGCAGCACGCAAAACAGTTTCGTCGACAGTGCCGTCGCGGCCGCAAGGGAAAACCCTGTTGCCGCGGCCCTAATCGGAGGTGGCGCTCTATGGCTGCTGATGGGAAGCGACAACCTTAAAAGGGCAGCCAGCTCTGCTGCTGCAACTGCGTTCCCGTCGACAGATACCAGCGTGCCCAGACCCCAATCATCACGTTCGGAATATCACGCCACTCCAGCGCCGCCGACTGCGCCTGACATGGATCACGGAGGATCATTTGGGTTAGGCGAAAGTCTGCGACACGCCGGCAATTCGGCCTCTGATGCCGTTTCAAACGCATCCGATGCGATGAAGAGTCGGTTCGACGAAGGCGCTGCCTATGCACGCGATAATTTTAACAGGCTAGGCGAGAAGCTCCCAGGAAAAGAGGCACTTTCCTCATCGCTTTCTGACTTGCTTGAACGACAACCGCTCGTGCTTGGTGCAGTGGGTCTTGCCATTGGGGCCGCGGTCGCCAGCGCCTTCCGAAGCCTCGACCTAGAGAACGAGATGGTCGGCAAATATAGCGACAGCGTCAAGGAAGACCTTACCGAACGCGCAGGTGCTGTATCGCAAAGCCTGTCTGAAGCCACTGACACTTTGAGAAATGAGATCAAAGAAGCCGGCGCTGAGACATTTGAAAAGGTTAAGAAAGCAGGTAAGGACGCTGCGCAAGCCGCTGGGCAGAAAGTTAAGATATCTTGAGCGCTCGGCACATTCGGCGTTTTGGCGGCATCATATGTCATCATCGAGCAGCGACGGAAGTGCCTTTCAGGTGTTGCGCGCCGTAGATGGCGTCCGAAGATCAGAAAGCACCGCCGGTTTAGGGACACAGCCCAACATTCGCCGGAGATTCAGCGCGTTACGGGGGCATGGGCGTCGTTGTCATTATTGAAATAGACCCACGCGCGTTACGCGCCGCTGGCCTTAATCCGGCCCGCCCATATCGCGAGCTCGGCCTTCGAGTAATTCGTGCCGGTACCAACGCTTGGGGCCATGTAGGCGGACGTAAATCTCATCGGCGGTCTTGACGAGCTCATCGGGTAGGCGCGGCCGCTGCAAAACCAGAAGATGATACATGCCCTGTGGAAGGCGCTGTAAACTTCTTCATTCCACCAACTGGCGTGCCTGAATTCCACGACGTTGCTTTGGTGTAGCGATAGCTCGGAGGCAACTGAAACAAGAAACAGCCCATCCGGTGGCCGAGGATATCCGAGATCATGCCAAAATCCTTTACGAGAGTTCTTCGTGCCCTTGAACTTCTTGATGTGGGTGATGAGCTCGCAGACCTTGATCGTATAGACGAACGTTTTCTACCGGGCTGACGGCGCCAGGCCTGAACGCCGGCAACGGTCGGCCAAGAGTAAAAGGAAGCGTTGATTTCGGCGGTGTCGAATTTTTTCGGGTAATGGCCGAACCAGTCATTCTGCGGCACACCGTCATAGAACGAGCCCGCCATTTCCAGTAGCGCCAGCCGAGCATCCCACAAAAATAGATTGCTTATGCTGAGGGATACGTTTTGCGCCGTTTGCTTCGCTTTTCAGGCGGGCCGCATGCATCTTTGCGCCGCGTTTGACATTGTCCTCGCGCTGCTTCACGCGTCGGAGCCGTCTCCGTTCGCGGCGCTCTTCGAGCGTCAGTTCGGTCCATAAAGCTGCTGCTTTCGCGCGTGGCATGGTCTTCCTCCGAACCCCTAACGCACGGCCAGGGGTGAGGGGTTCCAAGCATCGTTTGGAGCTCAAATATGCCTAAGCAACGAAAGGACTTTTAATGCAATTTGATGTTCTGATTGTCGGCGGCGGACCCGCAGGATTAAGCGCTGCGCTTATCCTAGGGAGGTGTCACCGCACTGTATTGCTGTGCGACGTAGGGCATCAGCGCAACCTAAGCTCCCATGCGATACATGGCCTGCTGGGACGGGAAGGGCGATCGCCGGCGGCTTTTTTGGACGAAGCGCGCGCGGAACTCTCGGGGTACAGGTCAGTTTTCGTGCGGGATACGCTCGTGGAGGGCATCGCGCCCGCGGCGGAAGGATTTGAGTTTGTTTGTCGGGATGGCACGGCCGGCAGGGCCGCCAAGGTTCTTCTCGCATCAGGGCTGGTTGACGAGTTGCCTGATGTTGCGGGGATCCAGCCGCTTTACGGGATTTCCGTGCATCATTGCCTCTACTGTGACGGGTTTGAATATGCCGGGAAGCCGGTTGCCGCCTATGGCAAGGGCGATAAGGGCGCAGAGCTTGCAATTATGATGAAGCACTGGATTTCCGATGTCGTCGCCTGCAGCGACGGCACAGAGGTAAGCCCAAAAGCGGCTCGAAAGCTTAAAGAATATAACATTCCCTTACGTTCAGAGCCGATCCAATCCCTGCAAGGCGCGGACGGGGAGCTGACGAGTATCCTGTTCGAGAACGGAACAGCGCTTGCCCGCTCCGGACTGTTTTTTTCGACTGGCTGCCACCAGGCTTCAGACTTATCGAAGCGTCTTGGCTGCAAGCGGAATGACAAGGGCGGCGTTGTGATCAATCCCGATACGGAAGAAAGCAGTGTTCCGGGGATATATGTTGCTGGAGACGTTTCGCGAGATGTCCTCCTTGTGGCTGTGGCCATCGGGGAGGGCGCGCAGGCAGCCGTGGCGATCAACAAGGCGTTTCTGCGCCGTGACGGGTTTTGCGATTGAAACCCGTCAGCTCCTAGCTTCCTTCTCTGCCCTCGGAAACGAGCGCAAGACTCCAATCGCATTAATCAGGAGAAGGATGACGTTTTGGAAGACAAGAGATGTTGTGATCTCCAGCGAGCCGTCGGCCATCCAGGCTATGGACGCAACGATGAATATCATGAAGCCAGCAACGGTGCTGCGTGCGTTCAAATTGGCAGCCACGAGGGCTGCGGCCAGAACCGTTGTCGCCGCTGCGAAAGTTCTGAGAATTGATAGTTCTGCAATTTAGTACCCATAACAGGGAGTTGATTCGTGGCTCGGATGACTAACTCATTGGAGAGCTCTTCCGGCCTTTCGCGCATGGTGCCGGTGGGAACGGTCGAGCCCCCCATGGTTACTTCTACCAGCAGACAATCTTTCTCGGTCGCGAGGCCCCTCGCTAACGGTGGTGAGTTCGTGGCCTCGGCTGGGAAAAAAGAAAAAAGGCCGCCTCATTCAGAGGCGACCTTTGTAGTTCAAAGATTATGCCTCCTCGGCGCTCTGTTCGATTGTCTCCGGCATCTTAGCAACTGACATCAGGGTGCGGGCGATCTGATTGAGCAACATATCCGCATTCTCTTCTTCGGCGAGCGACTTGGCCAGCAGGGCTACAACAGCACTGTGTCGCAACTGCTGCGCCAGGTTTTTGGCGGTCGTGTAGGCAGAGATCTCGTAATGCTCCACGCGCTGCGCGGCGCCTATCAAGGCGAGGTCGGCGAGGGCATCTTCCTTCTCTTCTCCTTCCTTCATAACTTCCTGGCCTTCCTCGACAAGACCCATCATCCCTTTGCAGGGCTTCGCGCGAGCGGTCTCGCCGAGAAGCGAAAGGCACTCATTGAGCCTTTCGATCTGGCCTTCGGTTTCAATCAAGTGCTCCTCAAAGCACTCGCGCAAACGGTCGAACCGTGCCGCCTCCGCCATTTTGGGGAGCGCTTTGGTGAGCTGCTTCTCAGCGTGGAGAATATCTTTGAGCTCGTCCACTAGGAGCTCATTGATGCCTTCTGGAGCCGTCGGCGGCGAACTCTCCGTCCTAATTGCAGTCTCTTGGTTGGCGTCGGAGGTCGATAGTGCCGGGGAGGCCATGAACTCCCAGTCACCGCCCTCGTTCCACGGGCCTCTCGTATCGATTTCGCCTTCGTCGCCCGTGCCGGTGGAGTCGTTGAAAAACTGGTTCACAAGGCCTGGCGTGGGCGCAAGTTTGCCAATCGAGAAGGCCGGCTTCTTCATGCTTTCCAGAGCTGCGGAAAACGCCTTCATGTGCGTGATTTCGCGCGTCATCAAAAACTGCAGGGCGTCCTTGGTGCCCGCGTCGTCGCAGAAATTGATCAACCGTTCGTAAACGATCTTAGCCCGAGCTTCGGCGGCAATATTGCTACGAAGGTCGACGTCGAGCTCGCCAGTAATCTTCAGATAATCGGCAGTCCAGGCATTGCCTTGCGAGTTGAAGAGATTGACGCCGCCGCCGCCCGCGATGGCGATCAACGGATCGGCTTCAGCCTTTTCGCGGTCGAACTTCATCGGCTTGAGGTGGAGGCGGGCGAGGCTGCCGACGACTTCAAGGTGGCTAAGTTCTTCGGTACCGATATCCATTAGGAGATCCTTGCGGTCCGGATCTTCACAGTTCAGGCCCTGAATGGAGTACTGCATCGCGGCAGCCAATTCGCCGTTGGCGCCACCGAACTGCTCAAGTAGCATGTTGCCGAAACGGGGGTCGGGCTCGTCGACGCGAACGGTGTACATGAGCTTTTTTACATGGTGATACATGATGACCTCGGGGGCTGATCTGTTGAAGATGCTTGCCCAATGGCCGCAGGCCCCTTCTGTTCCTAAAGTTCTCGCGCCTGGGGCGACTGTGTTCTCGAGGGAGCCAAGCAGCGGGAGACTTCACGGCCACCGCGAAGCAGCCCACGCGCAGCCCCGTCTTCTGTAAAGCCGCCGGCCCGAGTTCCTGGCGCCGCTGTACTCCCCCGGACGCCGCCTTGGCGTCTTAGGTGTGCCGCCGATCATCACGGCCTCGCAACGGGGGGTCGGAACGACGAGACGCAACAGCGCGTTGTAATACGCACAAATCAATTTTTCTCCGAGGGAAGCCTTCACATATGCCGAAAGAGAATGATCTAGAGGGTCGTCAGGATATGGGCGGAAAACACGGCGGCCAAGCAGGAATGCCCAAGCCGGAGGAACCTAGCTCAGCTCAGCAGGGCATCGTTCGGGACGAAAGGGGACAAGAGCAACCGGCGGACAAAGAGCGTGCTCAGCATGTCAGCCGCGCAAAGACCGGGGGGACGATCCGCCTGGCGATCCAAAGCAGTGAACGCCCGACCCGGCGGGTGCCTGGGGCACGTTGGCGAAAGCTGCTAGGGGCCCCGCGGAAAAAGCGAGAGACCGCTTACCAAGGTCGCCCTTTCTGTTTTACGCCAAACTGCGTAAGCTTGGGCCGCTGTTAAGGTCTCGGTGAAGTGGAAGCCAGCATCTTCCTGAGCCGAGTTCAACCAGCCGGCGCATGGCTTTAAATCTGCGAACGCATAGCTTTGAGCCCCGCGGCCGTAAGCTTGGCCTCTGTACGTTGATCCTTCCCTCGGATCTCAATCCAACCCTGATGCACTAACCGGCTAAGTGTTATTCCACTGGCGGGAATGGGAAGGCGGGCGACCATCTTCCAATCGGTTAAGCTTAGATACTGCAAAACCGTTCGCTTTCTCATGTCGAGGACTTTATGGGCTTTCTTGTCGGTCATTTTTGTTCGCCTTCAGCCTAGCCACAAGTCGGCGGACGGCTGCTGGCCGGTCGGGGCAGGGTTCACCGCGGGACGCACATTATGGCTTGCCGACTCCACCGGTGATATGGGCCACAAGGGGGAGAGGGTCGAGACGTTGCTGGGCACTCGTTCCGAACCGGCAAACCCTGCTGCCATCCATCGCGGACGCAAGCCCCTTCCGACGTGCTGCTGCACCCGACTCCACAACCGCCCGCGCCCCAAGCTGGTCCGGCGAGAGCTACAAAGAATGCTCCAAAGCACGCAAAGCGGATCATCACGGCTCCTATTCGGCTCGATGCAAGGTAAAATTCGCGCTGCGCATATAGTTCCTAGGCTGCTGGCCTGGGCTAACACTCGCGTAGTTGTTTCCGCTGATGGCCACCCCGGCCGGCAAGGAACCCTGAGAGCCGATAATGTCCGAGGCTCCAAAAGTCTCCTATCGGCGGGTGTCACCTGACTTGGGAAAGGAGCGCGTCATGCAAAAGCGACGCCGCCTTAAACAAGCTATGCCGCTAGTTGAGCGGCTGTCTCAGCAAGCTCAGCAGCTGCGTAAAGAAGCGAAGGGCCTCCCGCCGGGCGGTGAACGTGAGGAACTGGTCCGTAAGGCTAGGCAGTTAGAGCCAGCCGTGGACGTCAGCCACTGGCTGGATAAAGGGTACGCGCCTGTTTAGGGGACCCAACGCGATGCAGGAATACCGCGCGTTTATCTTAGAACCGGATGGCGCGTGCAGGATTTGTCAATCTGATTTGCGAGAATGAAAGCGAGGCCATCAAAGCCGTCAAGCAACTTGTTGATGGTCGTGACGTCGAGCTGTGGCAACGGGATCGCCAGATTGAGCGGTTCAACCGCCCCCGATAACAAGAATACGTTTCGACGATGCGCGGTACCCTTTGCTACGACAAGAGAACTTGTCCTTCTCGTTGAATCGATTCTGAACCATTTCCTCGGCGATCCGTAATTCTCTGGAGGAGGCTGCACATGATTGATCAAAACAAAAAGGAACACCTGGCGCGACGACTGGAGCAGTCCATGATGAGACCGAGTATCTCAAGACACTTTCAAAAAAAGACATCGCAATCCTGTGGTCGGCAACTCAAAGCTAACCGCTTGGCTCGCTGCTTGGTTTAGGCAGATGCAGTAGCCAGCAAAAAGCCCCCCGCTTCGCAGGGGGCTTTTGAGTTTGGTTAACCCGGCTCAGTCGTCGCCGTTCAATACTTCGCGGGCTTTGTCTTTGATCCCGCCGACAGTGTTCTGCACCTTGCCTTCAGTCTTGTCGGCCTTACCCTCAGCTTCGGTCTTGGCGTCGCCAGTTACCTTGCCAACGGTTTCCTTGATCGTGCCTTTTGCCTGTTTGGCGGCACCTTCAACGCGGTCTTTGTCCATACCACTCTCCTGTGTGAGTTAGGACAATCTGCGATTGGTTGAGAGGTTGCTTGACGATCAGGTGATCGTAATTCTTTTCTTGCCGAGGAACCGGCGTTCCAATCTCACGTTCTCGGGGGTATGTCCAAGATGCCCGACAAGATCGAGGTTGTTCAGGAAGGCGATGAACGCTCTCTCATCAAGACATTTTCTGACGGATCCGAAGAGCGCCAGCCGATCGTGAAGCTTCCGAGGAAGAAGCGCTCCCGACCGAAAGTGGATTGGAGTTGCAAGATCAGCTCGGGCTTAAAGCATGGATTCTAGGAGCGCCCCCGCAAAGTGTATTCATGGGATGGTACGCTGACGGATCGCGCCATACGTCGAAGGGGGCGCATTCCTCAGTTCGTAGCTCTTTCATTCATCGATGCCGCATCGATGTCGATCATTGGGACCTAGCGGACGCGCCACGTAGAGCTGACTATCCGTTGATAGCATACGTGATTACGTCTTCGCTTGATCAATGAGCAACAGTCGATCGAAGTCCTGCGGGTCGAACTGGTACCCGGCTGAATCTGTAGTGTGAACTTGCCAATCCAAGCGCTCCAACAGACGCGCCTTGTCAACAGCCGAGATTGGACTGATGCGAATGGTGACGACGCGATGTCCGTTCCTGGAAGCGTGGATAGCGTATGTCATGGCGTCCTCACAGGATACGAACATACACTGATTTGAATGCTCAGAGCGCGGCTTGATGGCACATATCATTATGCTGCACTGCATCTAAACCGGTGATTTAGGGAGATTGTTGGTCCCGCTCGGTGCGTAGTCCCGACTGATCATTCAGGCGTTCGCCACGAGCGCGCTCACTACGACCGCTTCTGGCAAATCGGACGTTCAGCCAATCGGCGTTGTCTGTTAAGTGCCAGATGCTGACCCACGCTGAGCTGCTCGGATACTTCGATTACCTGATCGCCAAGGGCCTTCCGGAACACATGTTACTTGAACATGGGCTCCTTTCATCTGCCTGCCTCCTTCGAAGCCGCGCACCAATGCAGCGAAATCCGCTCAATTAGACCGGGTTGCAAAAACACTTGTGGCGCCGCTTCCATTTGGAACGCTTTGTGATCTCGCCAGTTGGCGCCGGCATTTGGAGAAGACAATCATGCGCGCATTATGCTGGCACGGAAAAGGCGATGTCCGGATCGACACGGTTCCGGATCCGAAGATCCAACATCCCCGCGACGCAATCATTAAGATAACTGCCTGCGCCATCTGCGGCTCCGACCTTCATCTGCTTGACGGATACCAGCCGACCATGGAGAGCGGCGACATCCTCGGCCACGAGAACATGGGCGAGGTGATCGAATTGGGATCTGAGGTCACGAACCTAAAAATAGGTGACCGAGTTGTCGTACCTTTCACGATTAGTTGCGGGCAATGCTGGTTCTGTGAGAAAGGGTTGTTTTCGTGCTGCGACCGCACTAATCCCAATGCCGAGTTGGCGGCCAAGGCGATGGGGCAATCGCCGGCCGGTCTATTCGGTTTCAGCCACATGCTCGGCGGCTATTCTGGTGGGCAGGCCGAATATCTTCGCGTACCGATGGCCGACGTAGGCCCCATCAAGATTCCCGATACTGTCACCGACGAGCAGGCGCTGTTCCTGTCGGACATTTTTCCGACCGGCTACATGGCCGCCGTCAACGCGCAGATCGAGCCAGGCGATACGGTGGCAATCTGGGGCTGCGGTCCGGTGGGCCAGTTTGCCATTCGCTCCGCGCTAATGCTAGGAGCCGGTCGCGTGATCGCGATTGATGAAGTTTCCGAACGACTTGCAATGGCGGAAGCGGGCGGCGCCGAGACCATCGACTTCTCGAAGACCGATGTCTATGACGAACTGATGAAGCGTACCGGAAAACGTGGTCCGGACAGCTGCATCGACGCGGTCGGCTGCGAGGCCTCCGGACACGGTGCGGCCGATGCCGTGCTCGACAAGGTCAAGGCGGCAACTTTCCTGGCGACCGACCGCGTGCACGTCCTGCGCCAAGCGATCATGTGCTGCCGCAAGGCGGGCACGGTTTCCATTCCGGGCGTCTATGTTGGCATGGGTGACAAGATCCCGCTTGGCGCGGCCATGAACAAGGGTCTGACGATCAAGACCGGGCAGACGCACGTGCAGGCCTATACTAAGCCGCTTTTGCAGAGAATCGAGGCCGGCGAGATAGATCCGAGCTTCGTCGTCACGCATCCCGCCGGCCTCGAGGATGCGCCGGCAATGTACAAAAAGTTTCGGGACAAGGAGGACGGGGTGATCAAGGTCGTACTGCGTCCCGGCAGATGATGCAAAGCCGGTAGTATCGTGTTTTTCTTCTTTTCAAACCGGTTGGGTTGCCTAGGATCATTACTTCTGTCGGCCGCTGTGACGGTCGCGTTGCTTTTCCTGTTCGGAATACTGCGGTCCTGATGGCGAGGTTTGCGATGCGCCTGGTGGAAATCGCTTCGAGCCGCCCATCCCGCCTACGTGTGGACAGCCTCAAAGGTAGACAGCCGAACCCTCGTCGTCTGCAGCTACGCGGTTGTCGTCACGCGGACCGAAGAAATAACGACGCATTTAGGGCTCTCACGTAGAGGCGGGAGGATACATGCAATCTTCAAGCAGCCCGGCTATGAATGGCTTGAGAGACGGCGGAGCCTTCGTAAAAGAGGGACGAAGGGAGGGAGTTGCCGGACGTCGGCCGCGCACGGAGTTGCCTTCATAGTTTCGGTAGTTGAGGCAGACGCCGCCGGACTGTTGATCACGAGAGACCTAAAGGGAAATAACTTCCCGCGAATAAACTAATTAGATCAGTTTCCCGTCGCCGCCCGCCTTTCGTAGGATTGCCACGTTTTCCCAGCGGGAACCGAACGACCGTCCTGTAGTTCTGTCATGACAATAGGGGCGCGACAAGCGATGGCAAGAAGGGTGGTTTTAGCCGCTTCCAAAAAACGGCCGTCCGAGCGGATCGACGAAGCGCCTGCCAGGACGGAGAGGAAGCCTCTTCCTTTGGGCGCCGGCGCGCGCATGAATGCCCGGGTCGTGCTTGCCCTGGTCCTGTTTGGTCTTGCTGTGTGGACCGCCGCGGGTTTTCTGCCGGCGCTGATCTGGGCCACGATTCTCGCGGTTGCCCTGTGGCCGCTGTACCTCAAATTTGCGGCACGCTTTTCCTCCGGTCCCTCCAGCTTGGCTGCGTTCATCTTTACCGCAATCGTTGCGCTGGTCCTGTTCACTCCGATGTCGCTTGCCGTCTACCAGATCGCGCAGCAAGGCGACGTGCTCGTGAGTTGGCTCAAGCAGGCCCGCGAGAGTGGGGTTGAAGTCCCGGATTGGGTCGCTCGTCTGCCGGTTGCCGCGGAAAGTCTGCAATCATGGTGGCGCGCCAACCTTTCGGACCCGAAAGCTGCCACCGCCCTGCTTCAAACCGTCAATGCTGACAATGCGTCGGAGTTTTTCAAAACGTTTGGCGGACAGCTGCTCCATCGGATGTTCCTGTTGCTATTCTCGCTCCTGACCTTGTTCTTTCTGCTCCGTAATGGACGCGCCGTCGCGAGCCGCTTCCTCGAGACGTGTGACCGCCTTATTGGCGATGCCGGGGAGGGGCTGGTCGAGAAAATGGTCGATGCCACGCGCGGCACGGTGAACGGCACAGTGCTGGTCGCCGTGGGCGAGGGATTGCTGATCGGCGTTGGTTTCCTCGTGGCGGGTGTACCGAATCCGGTGATGTTTACGATTTTGACGACGGCTTTCGCGATGCTGCCGTTTGGTGCATGGCTCGCCTTCACTACGGCGGCGTTGGTCCTGGTCTCCGGCGGCGGCAGTGGGTTCGCGGCCGCAGCCGTATTTTGCTGGGGCGCGATCGTCATGCTTGCCGGCGATCATTTCGTCTGGCCAACCCTGGTCGGCGGCTCGGCGCGTCTCCCGTTTCTTCTCGCCTTTGTCGGAATCTTCGGAGGCCTCGCTGCCTTCGGGTTGTTCGGATTGTTTCTGGGGCCTGTGATCATGGCGGCGTTGCTGACCGTTTGGCGCGAGTGGATCTACCGGCCGGTTCCACAATAGAATTCTGCAGCGGCCAGCAGCGAGCCAGTTGGATTGTGCGGCGAGTTGATGTAAACGCCGACGATCGCGTTCCCCGTGCGCCTCAGGCTGCGCACCGATGTGATCCGCGTGGCGCCATCGCCGCATGGTGTAGAGCACTGGCTTGAGCTGAAAGTCATTCAGCTGGTCAGAGACATTGGCCAAGACGTGTCGGGCACGACAAAGCTTCCGTCTTTACCGAAGCCTGCAAGGCTCGCCAGCAGGTGAAATGCTGCATAAAAGTCCACCGCGACCCTGGTTCTCTAGGGAAGACGAAGCAAAAAGATTGCACAGGCGGTCGCCCAAAAGACTGGCCGCCGTGTCACAGTCCGCGACGGAAAACTGGCCTTGATTGTGACCATCCCGGCCGCCAGCATCCATTAAAGGTAAGGCCACTTCAGTTGGCGGCCTCTTTCATTTCGAGCACGTCGTATTCAAAGGCCACGCCTTCTGGATCGTTTCCTCTAACCAGGTCTCGGCAGCATCGACGCTGGGGAAGACCTCAATGTGCTCGATATCGCCAACCTGCTGGTTAGTGTTGACGTAGATCCAGACAGTTGTGCTCATAGATCCTCACGCAGACCTTTGAAAAAAGGATGGCGCACCTTGCCTTCAGCAGATTTGGCGCGGTACTCGATCTCGGCATTCAACTCCGGCTCCACCCAAATGCCCTTGTGCGCGATCCGCTTGGTATAGGGCTGGGTTTTGCGGATCAGGGGCGTGAGACGCTCGCGAAGTGCGGTCGATGATTTCTTGTCGAAGCCGTGGTCGACCTTGCCGGCGTAGATCAGCTTATCGCCCTTGCGGCGGCCGAGATAGATTCCGTCCCAGTCGCTGCCATCGAGAGCGAAGCCCGCGATCGTCAGCGTCTCGCGCTGGGCGCAGGTTTTCTTGACCCAGTCGCGGCCGCGCCCCGTGGGATAGTGGCTGTCGCGCACTTTGGAGACGACGCCCTCGAGCCCGACTTTGCACGCGTGGGCGAACATCTCCTTTCCGTCGAACTCAAACCTTTCGCTGAACTGGATGTCACTGCCATCGATGATCTTCTTCAGATGCTTCTTGCGCTCGATCAGCGGCAGCTTTCGAAGGTCATTGCCATTGAGGTAAAGCAGGTCGAAAGCGACCAGAACGATCTTTGTCGACTTTCCTTTCAGCTCGTTCTGAAGGACTGAAAAATCCGTCGTGCCGTCAGCCGTCGGCACGACGATCTCACCATCGATGATGGCCGAGCCGGCGCCGATGTGCCAGGCGTCGTCGGCGACCTTCCTGAAGCGCTTGGTCCAATCGTGGCCGCGTCGGGTGAAAACCTTGACCGCTTCATTCACCAGGTGCACCTGAACGCGGTAGCCGTCGAACTTGATCTCGTGGATCCAGCGATCGCCGGAGGGCACCTTGTCCATAGACGTAGCGAGCGCTGGTTCTATGAATCCAAGGTAAGGCGCCTTGACGCCGATCGCCGCCGGCTTCTTACGTTGAAATGCCACGCTGAAAACTCCAACACAAAACGGGTCACTGGAAATGATCCGAAGCGTCCCTGAATGGCTGGACGTCCAGCGTCGGGAACATTCGGAAGTGTTCAGGATTCTCCTTGCGTTACATGATGTAAAGCAACGGGAGGATGAACGTGGCAGTCAATAAACCGGTGGGCGATAACGCTAGAAAAGGCGCTGTGAAGAATCGGTCGCAGGTGAAGACAAAGCTCGGTGGCGCGACCGCTTGGACCAAGCGCAGTAGGGACTCCGGTGAGTTCATGGCGGTGAAGAAACCAGCGAAAAAGACCAAAGCTGCCCAAAAATTCAAAGGTGTCCGCGCGGAAAAGAAGGCCACAAAAAAGAAAAAAGCCCGGGCAGGCGGGCGACGCTGATCGGCCAAACATTTGTTAAGGCTGGATAGACGGATATGTGCGCAGCTTAATCGCGTCAGCCTAGCGTAAACGTATCGGGCTGACTGCTGTGACTGCTCTGCCAGGGCCCCAGCTTAGTCGATTGGGCTGGGGCCTTTGGCTTTTAGACCTTCGAAGAATCCGCTTCACCGCTTGTCCGGTATCCCAACGCACGTTGTCGTTCCGTCAGTTTCCTTAGCCGCTGCGCTGCATGGCTGGGCCGGAACGATCTTGGTGGACACTCCATTGTCGGCCGGTTTGGCTAGGCCGGTCCGCGACCCAGGTTGTTCGGCGGCTACGCCTTGGACACCATCAGGCACGATCGGTGGGGACGATTGTGCGGTTATCGGAGGCGAAACTTTCGCGTCTGCAGGTGGTGCCCCGGTGTAACCACCTATCACGCCGCCAGTGGTCGGGGGTTGCCGGCGGGTGAAGTAGGCGCCGCGTGTTGTGGAGTAGGCGTCGCTCCTACAGAACTGTTTGTATTGCTGTTAGCAGGCGCTCCCCCTCCGACCGCACCTGATGGCGCGCCTCCACCGACCGCTCCGGCCGGTGCACCACCACCAACAGCATTCCCACCGCCTCGGGCCGACGTGCCCGTTCCTCCCTGGCCGCCACCGGCCCCTGCTGCGCCGGCTCCTCCGGCACCAGAGCCAGCTCCGTCTCCGCCGCCGCCACCCCCGCAACCGCCTTGGGCAAGTGCAACTCCGATCGGCAACATCAGCAGGAGAGCAATAGCGGCAGTGATTGAATTACGGGGCATGGGAACTCCATTGAAGCTGGTGCTTCAACGACAGCCGCTTGCGCTTGTTCCTGTCGGCCGCTTTGCCGTGGCCTGCCCTGAAATGTCGGCTCCCGTGTCCGTATTTGTACGGCTCCAGATGCGTTCACTTTTGCACAGACCGGCTGATTCGCACGCGCTTAGCTAACTGCGTTTCAGCACGTAAAATTACTTCGATTTGGCCCGGCCGGTTGCCGGGTCTTTCGATTAGGAACGGGCGGCCCCGAGAAGAGTCTTGCTGTGGCTCCCGGCTGGCGCGGTCCCTCCAAGCCCCTAGCCGGCGAGTTGGCCCCGGCTTAGCGGTAGGCCGGGGCCGCCTCTACTCGTATCACCAAAGCCGTGCCGGCAGCACGCTAACAGGGCGAGGACAACCTATTATTTCCGTGGTGTCCCCGGGGAGACAGAAACGAATTTCCTGCTCGCCTCTTCTAAACGGAGTGCTCTAGGGAATTGCATGCCATGCCATATTACTTTTTCGACTTGCGGGACGGTGACGATCTTGCCGTCGATGAGGAGGGAATGGAGCTTCGAGATATCCAAGCGGCCCAAAAGGAGGCTGCGCGAGCCCTGGCAGACATGGCGCGGGATGAAGTTCGTAGAGACGCCAGCATTGCCGGAAGGCGCGACATGGCGGTGGAAGTTCGCGACGCAGGCGGGGCCGTCCTCGAAGTCAAGTTCACCTTCGCGATTAATCGGCACAAACAATAAAGCCTGCGCGTGAAGGCCTCAGCGCGAATAGCGGCGGGCGGGCCGGCACCGAGGTTGAATGCGTTGGCGCCACCGTTGTTCGTAGACGCTGCGTTAGGTTCTATTGAATGCGGGCCGCCGGAATGGTCTCGATTACGGAAAATTTTGCATCTCGCACGGTGACGCGGCGCCCGGTCTCCGAGCCAGTTTTTGCGCGACCCTCATGGCCTCATCCTCATCCGATAGTTCCAGCATGATAACGCTCCCCAGCTTCGTGGAATTGGGGCTCGCTAGGTGGATAATGTGTCGGGTCTGCATAGGTGTTTCCGTGGAGAAAAGGCCACTCGCTAAGGGGCCTCAGGCCATCCTTGACATGTGCATGGCTTGATCAACTTCGTCCGCGAGCCGATTTAAGTGACGGTGCAATCGATCGAAGAAATCTCGTTTGGTTTTGTCCGTAGCGAGATCCCGGATCAACGCGGCCTCGGCCGCGTTCTTCCGCAACTCCGCGAGCGACGCCAGATAATCGTGCATATCTGACGGCCTAACTTACTTGTGCCGTTCTGACGCCAAGCTGTCCAAAGCCTTTGGAGGCTGCAGCCCCGGCGAAGTCAGCCACTCGTCGATATGCGATGCGGTCTCAGCTTGCCTGGCTCGGCGCAAGAGAAGCTCCTGGGCATGGCTGCCGGGAGGCAACTTTTGAGCAGCCTCTTAAAATAGGAGAGCCTCTTCGGCCAGACGTTTTTGGAAGGACTTTTCGTGCTTGATGCGGCGGCGCAGCTGCGGCATGGCGCTGCTCCTTTCCAGAGGAAGGCGGGAGCGCAACCGAGCGTTCTCATCACAGACAAAAGCCACGAGCCGGGCTGTGATAAAAGTTAACGTATTACCTTCTGATGCGTTCCACCAGCTACTTCATGCGAGGAAGGCCATCAACTGGTGCGGCCTTTCGTCTATCCCGGGGCAGCCCGGCTTTTTGCGTAATCCAAAAGTATTCGATCGAGGGCGTCCCTCCCGGCACCGTGGGCCTCGCTTTGCGAGGCGTAGGAACTCATTCGACGCTGTTATAAGGCGTTGTCCGACGAATAATTCCCACTTCCAAGGCTTGGGTGGGGGAGACCGGTGACGAATCTTGATGCGCATTTCGTGAGCTCGCCTCAAGCGTTTAAGGCGGGAGCGCAACTGGCGGTCTCATCACAGATAAAAGCCACGCATTTGAACTGTGATACGTGCCAACGGCTCCCAGTTCTGTGAGTTCCTATCCTGGACGATCCGCGGATGACATGAGGGGCTCCATCACCCTTTTTTTGATGTGTGCACTAGTGCACCGTCCCGCGGCGCTCAATAGTTTAGGCTCCGTTCATCACCGCGCGGTAAGTGGTATTTATCGGTGATGAGAACGCCAGTTGCGCTCCCGCCTTCCTCTCATGGAAAGGAGCAGCGCATGCAAAAGCGTCGCCGCTTCAAACAAACCACCTCTTTAGGTCACCGCCTTGCAGAACAGGCAAAGCGCCTGCGCCAGGAAGCCAAAGCGAGCTCCGCAGGGGTTGAGCGTGTCAAGCTCATTCGCAAAGCGAGACAGATCGAGGCCGCCTCCGAAATCAATCAGTGGCTCAGTTTAGGGCTCGTGCCTCCCACCTAGGAGACCGCGCCTACAGAAGGAAACGAGCCTATATTCTTGGGCCGTTCCTAAACCAAGCCACATTGGAACCGATCAGCTTTCTGAATGTTAGGCGGCATCACCGAGCGGTTCTGGGCATTTGTCGGTGCTGAGAACGCCGTTTGCGCTCCCGCCTTCCTCTAGCGGAAAGGGCGCATCATGCAGGTACGCTGGCGTTTCGAACATACCGATCCACCCAGAAAATTGAGTTCGACGTACTGGCGCGACCGCGCGGCGGCAACAATGGTACAGGTTGACCGTGTTTGGATTGATGAAAAGCAGAAACGCAGGCTACTCCGAATCGCGCTCGAATACGATAAATTAGCCGACGCTGCGGCACTCCAAGAGTCACCGGTGGCAAAGAAAGTCAACTCAGGAAGCGGCCGCTCTCAATCCAAAACCTGATATTCGAATGCCACGCCTTCGGGATCTTTTTCCGCAAACCGCGCCGCCGCCGCGGCGGCATTTGCGAAGAGCTTGAGATGATCAGCATCTCCGACCTGTTTGCTCGTATCCACGTAGATCAGAACGGTCATTTCGACTCCTCGCCGGAAATGCTCGCCCTATCGTTCGCCGGCTCGCTCTCTCTTTCAGCCCATCGAGCCCTTCGCTTCTCCTTCGCAGCGCGCTCGTAAACCTCTGCTGGGGTTAGGTCGGCCTCCGGCTCATACGGCTCTTGATCGTCTGTCATGTCGCTGCGCTCGGCTTCAACGCTTCGTGTACGTAATACGAATCCAACGAGGCCCAGCACCAATAGTATGGCGCCGGCGATTATCAGCCAGTGCGGGTATTCCATCGATGAGAGGGCGTCCGTCATATCCCGTCGCGACCGCTGGCAGATTACTTCCGGTGCCAGCACAGTTCCAACTTGCCTAGCATCCACCGGTTCCTCGTTAAGCCAATCCTTGCCGTCGCTTCGGTTTCTAGAGAGGTACTTCGATGCTCCTCATTCTTCTCGTTTCAGCTATTGCGTTTGCCGCAGTGGTTTTCTTGGCGTTGGGATTGAACGAAAGCACGACGTTACGATTAGGCGCCTTCACGACCCCGGCCGCATTCCTTGCAAACGAGGCGGCGGCCGATCGTCGACCAAGGCAAACCGCCCGAACATTGGATGTTGCAGGTTACGTGGCCGTCCGAGAGCCATTCGGCCGGACCGCCGGGTGGGTATCTGTCGTTCGATCGTGCACGTCGCTGCGGAGCCATCGCGGATGATTTCGCGGCTGACGGTACTATGCAAACTTTCAATCCCTAGCGGATTGGAACAGAGGCAACCACAGCGTGTCGTGCGTGGCAGAGATCGCACTGGGCCACTCCTGGTCACTAAGTCGGCCCGAATAGTACGTACAGCAAGAGCAAAACTGCTGCGATCGCGGCGAGAATGACCGGCAACGGGGCGTTCCTGTAGAAGCGGGAGATCACGCCTTACAAGCTTGTGCATTCGGACGAGGGCGCTAGATGTGTGCGCAGGCTGAAGAGAGCGTTGGAACCTAACCGAATGCCAGGAATCTATCCTGCTGGAGGTACGCTATGAGCAAAGAATCCCCGCTGGACGACCCCAGGCAGAAAACTGATCAGGGGTCACATTCGCAGACCGACAAGCCCTGGAAGGGAAATCCGGAAAAGGAGCAACGCTCCGGTACCAAGAAGTCTGATCCGGACAAGTGGCAGGAAACCAACACACATTGAGCGGAGTGTCATATGGGACTTGCAGCTTACGATATTGTCGGCGACGACGGCGAGTGGCGGGTGAGCCATGATGGTAAAGCGGAGCATGTCTACCAAACCAAGGAGTTTGCATTCGAAGCGGCGGTAGCTGCTGCTTCGCTTGCGCTTCGCCAAGGACACGAAGTTAGGATTTCGGTTCCTGGTCGCGGGACAGCTACGGGGGCTGCAAATCCGGGTTGATCGATGCTTCGGGTTCTGGAGGGAGTTTTTAGACCGGAAGCGAATGACCTAGAGGGCCGTCAGGATATGGGCGGCAAGCACGGCGGCCAAGCGGGAATGCCCAAGCCGCAGGATTGCAGCTCTGCTCAGCAGGGCATCGTTCGGGACGAAAAAGGGCAAGAGCAACCGGCAGACAAAGAGCGCGCTCAGCATGTCAGCCGCAAAGACCAAGGGGACGATCCGCCTGGCGATTTAAAGCAGTGAACAGAATGCCCGCGCGCGCCGATGCCAGGGGTAAACAAGACGTGTGAACCGGCGGCGCGCTGTAGAAATTTAATACTGCCGCCACGCGCTAACTGGGCCGACCTGAAATTTTTTCCGATAGTCTTTCATGCGCGGGAAGGGTGTGCCGAGCTTCCGAGCTTGCACGCGGAGGCTGCGTGTGGTGCGTCCGAGTTCAGCTGCAACCTTGACGATTGACGCGTCTTTTGCCACGAGAGCTTTCAGCCGCTCGTTATCTTCGGTTGTCCATGTCTTTTTCTTAACGGCCATAAGGTCTTAAAGACACTGTTGCATCTGGGCATCAGACTACCGCGAAGGCGTAGCGCAGCACAATGTTAACTTGCTTCACATTCCTATCAACGCTTAGCTCTTCGCCATGCTGGAAGCTGCCTCCATGATCGAATACCGCGTCTACTTAGTCGACAGGGATGGCCATTTCTTCGATGCTGTCCATTTGCATTGTGCAGATGACGCCGAGGCAATTGGAAAGGCCAAAGAGCTGGCCGTCGGTCACGGCGTTGAGCTTTGGGAGCTAGACCGAAAGGTCGCGGTATTCCCGGATCAAAATAAGATCCCCTAAGTTGCAACCATTTCCCGCGATCCTTCGTCTATTTAGATGGAGTTTCGCGTTATGGCCGAAAGCAGTGACCGCAAAGAACTAAAGAAGCGGCTGGAACAGGCAAGGCGCATCGCGGACTTGGCTCTTGACCCTCTTACGAGGGAGCGGCTCGCACGGCTGGTGCAGGAGTTGGAAGAGCAACTGCGGTTGGCAGAGCAGGGGCGGGAGGCGGACTAAAGCGAAGTGAAATCCGATTAGGCCGCCAAAGCTCCGCAGGGCCTCTTGGTATCCCACTGAGATCACCTTCCTCCGGGTAGGCCGGGAGAATGGACCGGAGGCGGAATTGCCACTGGCAGGCAACTTTCGTCGGTGTCTTTTGCAACGCGGCCGGGGATGATGCCTGCCGTCCAGGAGCTGTTTATGCCCGCTACCTCGTTCGCCTCACTGGCAGCCGCGATCTTGTTGGATTTTATTTCGCCGAAGAGCCTGAGCCTGCTCATGATCATCGATGAGTGTACGGACCCGGACGCTTGCGAATATGTAGAGCTACCAGATGGCGGGATCACACGGGAAAGCGCCGCGATCTCGGTGCCGATCGAGTCAACGCGTGATAGGGTGCAGGGGGACGCTTCGATGACCTTCACGATCGGCATCATCTCGGATACGCACGGCGTGCTTAGGCCGGAGGCTCTTCGCATGCTGGCTCATGTCGATCACATCATTCACGGCGGCGACATCGGCGATCCCAAGATCATTACCGCGCTGCGGAGGATTGCCCCCGTCACGGCGATCAGAGGGAACGTGGACACGGGCGCGTGGGCCACCCGCTTTGCCGAAACCGAGTCCGTGCAGCTCGCGGGACATCTGTTCTATGTTCTGCATGACCTGAACACGCTGCAGATCGATCCTGTCGCTGAGGGTATCGATGTCATTGTTTCCGGGCACTCCCACGTGCCGAAGATCAACACCGCAAACGGCTTGCTCTACGTGAATCCTGGCAGTGCCGGGCGCCGGCGCTTCAATCTCCCGATAACCGTTGCAAGCCTCGAAGTCACGCCCGACGGGCTGGAGCCGATCATCCTCGATCTTGAAGTCGGATAGGCCGCGCCGCGGCAGATTCAACTAGACGGAAATCCCGCCATCCAGGCCGCCGGAGTGCCCGCCGCAACCATGTGCTGCGTCAGATGGGCAGATCGAGCTGAGGTACGGCTTCGTCGTCACCCTGCGTTTGCAGCGAGGACATTGAAACGCCCAGCAGGCGGACCGACTTCGGGAAGGGCATGTCGGCCTGCAGCAGGGCGACCGCCAAGCTCTCCAAGTCGTCCCGGCTAGACACTACCGTCGGGACTGACCAGCTCCGTGTGATGATCTCAAAATCGAAGAATTTGATCTTGAGCTTCACCCGGTTGCCGGTGCTCTCACAGTGGCGCCAAACTTTGTCGATCAGCGGTCGGAGCTCTGCGGCCATGGCGTCGAAAGTCGTGAGGTCGGCCGAGAACGTGTTCTCAGCGCCGATGGACTTGCGAATAGGATCGGCGCGGACGGGACGGTCGTCGACCCGGCGCGAAATCCAGTAGTTGTAGGCGCCCGACTTGCAGAAATTGGCGTTCATGAACTCCAGCGTCTGATTGCGAATGTCTATTCCGGTGAAGATGCCGAGGCCGTTCATCTTCGCGCTCGTGGCTGGACCGATGCCGTGGAATTTGCCGACCGGCAACGCTTCGACGAAACTCGGTCCCATCTCTGGAGAGATGACGTATTGCCCGTTTGGCTTGCGGTGATGGGAGGCCAGCTTAGCCAGGAATTTGTTGTAGCTGATCCCCGCAGAAGCGTTGAGGTCGGTCTCGGCCTCGATCTTCTCGCAGTGCGGTGCCCGCCGATCCAAGAGAACGGCAAGAAGCTTGCTGCAGCTAGAGCTTCCTCAACTAGCGGTCTATGGCACCAGTAGATCCAACGTCCTTTGGTCTGGCGTTCCGCCGTAGAACTTCGCAATGGCTGCGGAGAATTCCGGATCCGACGACACCGCGCTGAACAATGTCATCGAGGATTGGAATTTCAGATCGTCTGGACTGCCCAGGATTTCCCGGACTGCACGGCCCTCAACAGCATTGACGAGCGCCGTGCATTCTTTAAGGCGGGATCCCAGGAAGGCATGGCCAAGATATCCGACGGCCTCTTCGCTAGAGGCGATTGCGAAGCGCTGGGCCATTGCGCTATGTCCGAGTCCGGCAAGCTGTGGAAGATGAACCACATCCATTGGCTTTGCTTCTGACCGCGGCGCACTTCGGCGACGACCCGCGCGTAGACAGGCGCCTGCGCATCGAGGAATCGCTGGAGACCGAAGGGATCAGTCATGGCCCCGGCCTCCTTTTAGGCTGGTTCACGAATTCGGGCGAGCCCATCGAGAAGTGGTCGCTGGCCCTCAAGGATCTTTGCACGCGCCGCCGGCAGGTCGAACCACTCGGCGCGATCGATCTCGGGAAAACTCTGCATCCGTCCACCTTTCGGCGGCCACTCCATTTCGAAAGTATTGCTTTTTATCGTCCGGACATCGACATCGCCTTCGACAGCGAATGCGATCACTAGCTTGCCGCCTCGCTGTCGAATTTCGCCGAGGGGATGAAGAGATCCCAAGAGAGCGACGCCGGTCTCCTCCATGAACTCTCGGCGCGCAGCAACTTCGGCGTCCTCGCCTTCATCCATCTCGCCCTTGGGAATCGACCATGCCCCTTCATCCTTTTTGCGCCAATAGGGGCCGCCCGGATGCACTAGGAGCACCTCTAGGTTTGGAGCGGCCATCATTCAGGTCTCGACTTCTTCGGGCGTCGTCAGGACGACGGGCATCGCTTTCGGATGAATGGCGCCGACCTCGGCGTTCGGCTCGGTCGTGAGAAACGCAAACAGGTCGTTGGTCGTTTCGCCTTCCTTGACCTTCCTGACGGACGTCCAGTTGGTCCAGATGCCGGCGAAGCAGGCGAGGGAGCGGTTCTCGTCGAGCGCGAACCAGATGTCGCCGCCCTCGGCTTGTTGAACTCGCTGAAGGAGTTGAACGGAACCACGCAGCGGTTCTCGACCCGAGCCATCGCGTCCAGTGTTTGCTCGTCACGTTGCGGATGTTGGTCGTGCCGCCGTCCGGCTCCATCCGGAGCAATTCCTTGAAGTCGACCGGCTTGCCCTTGGCCTGCAGCTTTTCGGCTCGCTTCTTGGTGGCATCCATCAATGCCTTTGACGACGATGGCATGCCCCATCTCGCCGTGGCGAGTTCGCGGCCATCCGGCGCCGGTGCGCACGATCGGAGCCATATAATCGGGAAACACGCCCGGCATCGGCGCAAGGTTGCCGACATACCGGTTACACGTGTCGTCCAACAGCCTCTGACCTACGTTCTTCCAGACCGCCTGGGCGCCGGCCAGCCGGACTGCGTCGGCCTTCTGGATTTCGACGATGCGGCCGCAGCGGCGGCAGGATACCCGTCAGAACATGCTGCGGAATTTCGGACAGCCGCAGCGTCTGTATCCGGACGGTCCAGCCGGTCGCGACCTGGCGTCGGCGAGCGGGTCGTTCAGGACGGATTCCCAGTATTCGGGCTGCATCGTCTTCGCCCGGGCCCCGGCTCGGTTGTTCTACGGGCCCGCCTGCCGACGCAGCGGCTGCCAGCCTTTCCATCTGCTTCGGTGTCGGCATGCGCCAGCTCGCGGGTCGATCAGTCATTCGAGAATTAGAACATAACAGAGAACAAAGAGTCGAGTCCGCTCGATGATCGAATCGAGGAAAAATCATCCTATTGGGAGGCCGGCGTTGTCGGAACCAAGCCGGGCCGATCGTCTTGAATCCGGCATCAGTATCGGAGTTCCCCGCCATGGCCCCCCGCGCTAACTGGAAAGGCTTCCTGCGCCTTTCCCTCGTCACCTGTCCGGTCGCGCTCTATCCGGCCACGTCGGAATCCGAAAAGGTCTCGTTCAACCAGCTCAATCGGAAGACCGGCCACCGCATCAAGTACGCCAAGGTGGACGCCGATACCGGCGAGGAGGTCGCCAACGAGGACATCGTCAAGGGCTACAAGGTCGACACCGACACCTTCATCGAGGTGACAAAGGAGGAGCTTGAGAACGTCTCGCTAGAATCGACGCGGACCATCGAGATCGACGAGTTCGTCGACCGCAGCGAGATCGATCCGAGGTATCTGATCCGCCCCTATTACCTGGTGCCGGACGGCAAGGTCGGTCACGACGCCTTCGCCGTCATCCGCGAAACCATCCGCGAGATGAACAAGGTTGCGATCGGGCGTGTGGTACTGACCAACCGCGAGCACATTATCGCGCTCGATCCGCTGGACAAGGGCCTGATGGGAACGCTGCTACGGTACCCCTACGAAGTTCGCTCCGAAAAGGAGTATTTCGACGACATTCAGGACGTCAAAGTCACCAAGGACATGCTTGATCTCGCCAAGCACATCGTCAATCAGAAGGCGGGCCGCTTCGACCCGGAGAAGTTCGAAGACCAGTACGAAACCGCTCTCATCGATCTCATCAACGACAAGCGCGCCGGCAAACCCATCACCGCGAAGGAGCGTCCTCAAGGGGAGAACGTGGTGGATCTAATGGACGCGTTGCGCAAGAGCCTAGGCGCCGCCGAGCGCAGCCAAAGGTTCAAAGCCGGCCAAGAAGCCACGCAAGGTCGCAAGCGGTCAGAAGGAAATGCTGATGCCGATCTCCGGCAAGAAGCCGGCAAAGGAGGCTGCGGCGAAGAAGCCGACGGCCAAGCCGCAGCGGAAGTCGGCCTGACGGAGTGCCCACACCTCGGACAAATGGGCATATGAACATCGTCCATCTGTAAGATCGATAGTGAAACGCTAGGCCGCTAAATGTTCGCGCTCACGTTTTTGGGGACCTCGGCAAGCGTTCCGTCGGCCGAACGTAACCATCCTAGCGTTCTGGTGGAGGCGGGCAGCGATCGCATCCTCGTCGACTGCGGAGAAGGGACGCAGCGCCAGCTGCTGCGCGCCGGCGCCGGCTTCCGGCGTCTCGATTGGATCCTGTTGACCCATGGCCACCTCGACCACGTGCTTGGCATTCCCGGTCTCTTCTCTACTTTGCGGCTGCGGCAAACCGGCGACGCGATGACGATCCACGGCAGCCGCGGTACCCTCGACGTTGTGGTCCAAATGCTCACGGGCTTATGGGGCGAGGGCAGGGCTCCGATTCCGCTGGAGCTGGCGCCGTTGTTGGAGGGCCCGGTCGTTGACGCCGGCGAGTTCACGATTGACTGCTTTCCGGTCCGGCATCGCGACACTGACAGCTTCGGCTTCTCGTTCGCAAGTCGCGTTCGCCGCCATTTTCGGCCGGAGCGCCTCGACAGCCTCGAAGTGCCGGACGGGCCGGTTCGCAAGGAGCTGGCAGAAGGCAAACAGGTGACGCTCGCGGATGGCAGGATTATCGACCCCGAGAGCGTCCTTGGACCGCCCGAGGAGCGCAAGAAGCTAGTCATCGTGGGCGACACCGAAACCACCGATGGATTGGTGGGAAACGTTCGCGGCGCCGACGTGCTGGTGATCGAGGCGACGTTTCTGGAACGCGACGCAGCCATCGCGCGCGACTACGGCCATCTTACCGCGGCCCAGGCCGCCGCGCTTGCGGCGACGAGCGGCGTCAAACTGCTCGTTCTTAGCCCACGGAAACAAGGGCAGGGACGCAGCAGTCCTGCACTCGCCGTCATGACCGGTGCGTAAATGAGACCCGGGCGTAGGCCGCATTGGTCATATGATATAGGCCGACGGCGCTTGAGGCTGCCTTGCACACCGCGAAAGGTTCCAGGTCAGCCGCCAACGCCAATAGGTGCGTGCCACCGGATTACCCGTGCCTCGTCTGCGCCAGCGCAGCGAGCAGCTCGGGCGTAATGGTGTCGGTGGAGCACTTGCGATAGAGCCCGCTGCTCACCGTCGCAGTCGAACTGCGCCCGTGCGGTATCGGGTGGGCGCCATGGAAATCCGGGCTGAGACTGCCTACGTAGCTCTCGACATGGGAAGCAGCGATCTCAAGGCGTTTGTTGAGGGCCACCAACGGCTGTTCGTCCTGACGGGTGCCGGCTGCAGCACCAACTCGGGCATTCCAGACTATCGCGACGCCAACGGCAATTGGAAACGAACTCAGCCGGTCCGCTTCCAAGCGTTCTTGGCCGATGAATTGACGCGCCGACGGTATTGGGCCCGCAGCATGATCGGCTGGCGTCACTTCGGCCAAGCCGTACCCAACGATGCCCATCACGCCTTGGCTCGGCTGGAGGCCAGCGGTCGCAGCCGAATGCTGCTCACCCAGAACGTGGACCGGCTCCACCAGGCGGCCGGGAGTAGGGAGGTGATCGACCTTCACGGGCGCCTCGACCTGGTCCGCTGCTTGGCCTGTACGGCCGCCCTACGCCGTATCGACTTCCAGGATGACCTGACCCGCCTCAATGCACCTTGGACCGACTTAGACGCAGCCGTGTTGCCGGACGGCGACGCCGAGCTCGACCACATAGACTTTTCGGACTTCGCTGTTCCTGATTGTCCGTCTTGTGGTGGCACTATGAAGCCTGACGTCGTCTTCTTCGGCGAAAACGTCCCGCGGGACCATGTGGTCCGGGCCATGGAGAGCCTGGAGCAGGCCGATGCCATGCTAGTCGTCGGTTCGTCCTTGATGGTCTATTCGGGCTTCCGGTTCGTCCAGGCAGCGGCCCGGCTCGGTATTCCGATCGCTGCCGTTAATCTCGGCCGGACACGCGCAGATGATCTGCTGACCCTGAAGGTCCAGGACCGCTGCGAGGCGGCTCTCTCGTTCCTCCTGTAGCTTAGCGAGCCACCGACAGCAGGGGCCGAACGCCGACTCAAGGTTCGCTTAAAATGACTCGATTCAGGTTTGCGGGCACAACCGGCGCGCGCCAAGCAGTCGTCTTTGGTTCGCATAAGGTTCCTTATGCGAACTCGCGAGCGGATCTAACTAGTACTAGTTTTCCCTAGACGACCCGATGTCATGCAGCAGAAGGCGTAGTGCTGCCGCGAGCTCTGCAAACATCGGATGGGAAAGCGGCACGCGCGCCGCGGACAATTTCTTCAGCGCGTCAATGCCAGCGATCAGTTCAGCATTGAGCGCCTCCTGACGAAGCCGGTCCATCTCTCTTGCGTCGATGCGCCGAGCATCGCCGTACCATAGGTCCTTTGTGCGCGTAAACGGAAAGTCAACCCGCCGAGAAGCTCGCCTTATCGCGGCTTTTACGCTTTCCCCAGCCGGTCGCGGCTCTGCGCAGCACCGTACAAGCGTAAGGGCTTCAGCGATCGCCGAGGTGTCTGGCGCCTTGGACGCTGAAATTTCAGGAGCCAAACGCATTCCCTGATATACGCTATTACTCGAAGCTTCCAGATTGGCGTGGGCGACCGTTTGCTCGCAGCTAGTCAAAGTAGCAGTGTTCCTTGAATACGACTGTTTGGAAAAAAATATCTGCTAGATCGACGTCCGTGCGGTCGTCCATGATCTCGAGAATGCGGCGGGGCCGGTTCACTGCAAGGTTAGCCAACGCCGCGATAATGTCGGCACGACCGACGTTGTAGACCACGTCCTTAAGCAGTGGTTCTTCTTTCGTAGGGTCAAAATCATCATATTCGCGGTTTGTAATTTGGAAGTACCAAGGCTCTTGGGTTTCGTAAGAGCAGGGTCCGCATACCAGATTGGGTTGGTCACAAGTGACTTAAAATCGACTGGGAAGCACTAGCTTCGCGTCGTTCCAACGGTTGCTCTCAAGGGCGACTTTCATAAGCTTGGCAATCTGGGATGCGCTGATAGGTGTCGCTAGATCAAACCCGTGTGGCAACGGTGGAGGCAGGTAGAATTCGCTTGTGTCCACGCGGTGCGAAATTTCGTCGAACCCTGGTCCATACTCGCGGGGATGATCGAACAACGCGAGAAGCCAAACACCTACCGGTGTGTCCGCCACCTTGTCCTCGCTCCGCTCGTTTTCGATAAAATCCTCCTCACTACCGCCGCCTGCCATGTAACAACTCAGCGCGGCGGGTTGCATCGCGTTGAGGTCGGTAACATTAAGGGTGATTTCGAATGCTACTTTCTTGCCGGCTTGCTTAGACATTACGGGTTTCCGTTGGCTGAATTAAGGGTCGCGCTCGACCGGTAAGCTTTTCGAGGCTGCTCCCCTGTGACCAATTGAGCGCGGAAAGGACGGACGGTTCATGCTCCTCGTTCGAACATTTCTGCGGACTCCATGAACTGCTCTTGCAAAATGTGAGTGGAAAAGGGCACGTCGATAGTCCAATAGATCGCGAGGTTGGATGAACTCGCCCAGCCGTACGCGGTACTGTCTCGGCTGAACGATCTCAGGCTATTGATACGAAAAGTATCGTTAAAGGACGGCCGATGTCAATACGAAAAGTATCAATTCGGCAAATAAAAGCGGCGCGCGCGCTATTGAATTGGTCGCAAGATGACCTCGCCGCCCGCTCTGGTGTTTCAACGCCGACGGTCAAACGATTGGAGTCTTTCTGAAGGAGAGCTTGGTGGCCGAGCGGAAACCTACGAAGCTCTGCTGTCAGCTCTTCGGGAAGGCGGGATTGAGTTCATACCTGAGAATGGTGGAGGAATCGGTGTCCGACTCGTCAAGCGGCAACGGCGATCACAATAAAGTTTGAGCTATGGCTGAGTTGCTGGTTGGCCGCGTGCCGAATGATTCCGGCAGCTTGAATGACCACCTACGAACACGCTGGATTGGAATTCTGGCGTTTAACGTTCTAATGGTGTTGACCCGCGTGTCTGGCGACGACCGGCATCCTCATCGACAGTGGAGATCGAACGCTTCGCTCGGCTTTGACCGTTGGATCGACTGAAAGTCTCAAGATACGCTTGGCGGTGAAGGCATCGGTTTCGATAGATCTGCCCAAGGGACGACGATCAACGTCATTTGGCGGGTTTCTCTCGATGGACTGACAAACAGCGAGCGGCTTTGGCTGCGCGACTTGTTCGGCCCAGCCGTCCGCGGCGGTTCGGTGCTATCCAATCAGAGAGTCCGCACACTCGGTCGTCGGCTCCGCAGGCCCCTGCCGGCCCTTCCTTTGCTGGTCCCGGCAGCCGCATCATATATGGGAGCAAGTATGGGTCGAAATAAAAGATAGGAAATTATCCAACGACTTCAACAATATTGGCGGAAGGGGTGGGATTCGAACCCACGGTACCCTTGCAGGCACGCCGGTTTTCAAGACCGGTGCCTTAAACCACTCGGCCACCCTTCCAGCTCAGGAATTTCAATCGCTTAGCGCAGGAAGTTGCGAGGCGCAATGAGAACAGAGTGAGCTTCGAGGCCAATATGGGGACAAGGCCCCCAAAAGTTGGCCTCGTCCGTTCCCCTCATGTCCCCAGGAAGCCCGCCGCGGTGACGCTGATCGTCTCGGTAAGCCTCTTCTCGGCTTCCTGAGCAGGGATGGCCCGGTCGTCGCTGATGCGGTGGCTTCAATCCTTGGCGGATCGCCGCGCTTCATTGATTGTGGCCAGCAGCAGGGTGTCCTGCAGGGGCTTGGAAAGAAAGGCGAAGGCACCCATGGATGAACAACGTTCACGCACACCGGAATCGTTGTGAGCAGTTATGACGATGGTCGGAATGTGGACACCGTCGTGAATGAGCTGGTGCTGAAGCTCCAGGCCATCCATGTCAGGCATCTGCAGGTCGACGATCAGGCATTCGGGCTGCCCATCGGGTAGCGCGGCGAGGAAGTCCCGCGCCGATGTAAACGTCCTGGGTCGAAGATCGCGGGTCCTCAGTAACCGCGCTAGTGCCTTGAGCACTGAGGGGTCGTCGTCCACGATCGCGATCCAGCGTGGAACTTCAGCCATGCGATCGACTATCGAAGGAGGTGCCACGGATTGTCGATTGGCCCTAAGGGCAATGGCTCCGCTCCTCAGCCAGTGCCTTTCGGAGAAATTCCGGCCTTCTCGGCTAGACGCACCAGATCCGCAACGGAACGCACGCCAAGTTTCTCCATTACCCGGCCACGGTGGACCTTGACCGTCTTTTCGACCGTTCCCAGGTCGCCGGCTATTTGCTTGTTGAGCCGGCCGGCAATGACGTGCGTCATGACCTCGTGTTCACGAGGTGTCAGGATGGCGAACCGTGCGCTGACCGATTTCAATTCGGAACTGACATGGCGGCTCTCGGCGTCCACCTTTACTGCGCGCGCAATCGCGTCCAGCAGGTCGGCATCGTTAACGGGCTTGGTCAGGAAATCGATTGCGCCCGCCTTCATCGCACGAACGCTGGTAGGGATGTCACCATGGCCGGTCAGGAAAATGACCGGCCGCTGGGACTTTCCCACGGTCAGCGCTTCCTGCAATTCCAGACCGTCGAGATCCGGCATCGAAATATCGAGTATGGCGCATCCGGGAATCGCGCTGTCATGATTTGCCAGGAACTCCTGTCGGAGAGGTGAACGATTGGATTTCGTAGCCGCGCGTGCGCAACAACCGCGACAAGCCTTTCAGCACGCCGGCATCGTCGTCGACCAGAAAGACCGTCGCGCCGGTATCCGTCATTGCGCCGCCATGAGGGTTTCCTGAGCCGGCAGCGAGAACCCCGCGATGGCGCCGCCGGCGTCATCGTTCGAAAGGCTGATCTCCCCGCCGTGGGCCTGCACGATGGTCGAACATATTGTCAGGCCGAGACCGAGCCCGTGGTCTTTGGTGGTGTAGAACGGCTCGAACAATTTATTGTCCTTCGCGGGTTTGAAGCCCGATCCGCGGTCCTTTACGCGAACCTCGACGTAGCCTGACGGTGTTACGCGAGTGGAGACCGTCACCATCCGCCCCGTCACCGGCGTCGACGCCATTGCATCCATGGCATTCATGAGGAGGTTGAGCACGACTTGCTGCAACTGGATCGGATCTCCCGACATCAGCGGGAGTTGAGCCGCCAAATCGGTCGCGACGACAATCCGGCGGCCGATCAGTTCATTGTTAAGGAGGGCCACCGTCTGATTGATCAGATCGTTAACGTCGACAGACTCGAACCTGGTCTCGCCCTTCTTGAGCAGACTGCGGAGGCGCCGGACGACCTCGCCAGCTCGATTATCCTCCTGCACAATGTCTTCGAGTGCATCGCGGACCTCGGCGAGGTTCGGGGAATCGTGCTCAAGCAAATAGAGCGCCGCCTGTGCGTTCGAAAGAATAGCCGTGAGCGGCTGATTGACCTCGTGGGCGATAGCACCCGACAGTTCACCCATTACGGAAACCCGCATCAAGTGGGTTACTTCCTGGCGCCGCAGCTCGGCCTCGGATTCGGCAGCCTTCTGCTCGGTGATATCGACAAAAAGCCCGTTGAGTCGATCTGTCGTTCCCCGATCGTTGAGATGTGACCGCGCGCGAACGCTGATCCAGCGCTCCTGACCGTCCGGGTGGACGATACGGATGTCAGTCACGGCGGATTGTCCCTTGATGATCCCCCGGAGTGCAGCCGCAGCTACCTGACGATCCGTCGGGTGGACCGCCGCCAAAAAAGTTCTCGCGGGTGAGGGGAGTGTCACGAACCAGACCGAACATCGCGCGGCAATGCTCAGTGGCCCACAATTCGTTTGTGGCGCGATCGAATTGCCACAGCCCGGCATTCACCGCAGCGGCGGTGAATATCATTCGCTCTTCGCTTTCCTTCAACGAGTTCTCGGCCTGTTGCCGTCGACGCCGCTGAATCAGCAGGGCGGTAACGACCACGGACTGAAAAGCAACGACCAGCGCTGCGGCAGAAATCAGGTATTGGTGCTGCTCCCAAACGCCGGGTTGATGAAACAGAACCACGCTTCCAGGCGGAAGATCGCGCAGCTTAAAGCCCCACCGGTCCATGGCTCGTGCATCGACGCGAGTAGCGAGCCGCGGATTTACCCGCGGAGGAATCGTCGTGACATTCGTGCCCGAAAGTATTTCCAGGACCGTGTCGGCGGTGGTTGTTCCAACCGACTTATATGTATCGGTATAGCCTCCGACAACGCCGGTGCCGAGATAGGTCTCAAAGAAACCATAGACCGGTGCGGACGACGCTTTTGCGATCGCGGCCGCCACGTCTCTGGGGATCAGGCGCTTGCCTTCGCTGTCGGAAAAGAACGTAAGGAACAGGACGATCGTGTCGTTCGGCAGACGTGATACGTCTGCCAGCAGCTTGTCATAAGGGACGTCAAACCAGTAGGCCGTTTCGAGTTTTGTATTGCGGCCTTCGACGACCTTGCGTGTCCTCTCGCGCCAACGCTCGCTAATGCTGTCACTTCCGCCGATCACCACGAGTCGGCGTGCACTAGGCTGAAGGCGTTCTGCAAGTTCAAGCGTCTTTCCGAGATCATATTCGGTAAGGACCGCAGTGATGTCGGGCGACAGATGCAGGCTGTCATAGGTGGCGCGCGTTATGTCAGACAATACAACGGGCACGCCGGGCGCGATGATATCGCGATACTTGACCAGAAATGGCACTCCTGTAGGGCCGATCAACACGACCACGTCGAGAGTCACGCCGGCATATTTTTCGCGCAGGAAATTGACCATACGAGAAGCGTGAGCCGGGTCCGGGCGCCGTGCCAGATCGAGGAAATCGGCTTCGATTTCGACCCGCCTGGGAGATGCTTCGAGTAGCCGCTCGCGCAAAGCGTCCGAAATGAGCGTATTGGCAGGAAAAGTAAAATTGAATGAATGCAGGATGAGAACGCGCTGCGGACGATCCTCGGCGCGGGATTCCGGAACTAATCCCATCAAGGTGACCAGAGCCAAGAAAAGCGCGACGCACCGACACAGTGCGTACGTGACACCCGGCCCATTGGTTCGATCGTCATCCCACACGAGGTTCGATCCGGTCCGAAGAAATCGAAGCGAAAGCTAAAACGCGGGGTTGGAACTGTCGAGTTTGGTCGACTGCATAACTTCTCAATCCCGGAACGGACGCTATGCAGTTTGTGCCAATCTGCCTCCAAAGCATCAAGACGAGCTTCATATTTGCTCATGCATAGCGATTGAGCGTCACCGACCGCTCGGTTCCGGGCGTGGGACCTAGGTCCAATTCAATTTTTCATCCGATTCAATACCGTCCTCGCATCGAGCGTCGGCATTAGCCGCTCGCACCGATCGAGCCGATTCAAACACGACGCTACTCAATCGGGAGGGGTGATGATCGCATTCGCGCATCACGACAGAAACCTGTGCGTCGTCACGACCCATCGCTGCTGCGCCGTCCGGCCAGCACACCATCGGCAGCACGCATGAAATTCACAGGGCTTTTGCCCGTGCACACGGCCAGGCGAGACAGACTGCGTCAGACAACCAAGGGAGAAGGATAATGGCGACCAAGAAACCGAACGTGTTGGTCATGTGGGGAGACGACATCGGTCAGTCGAACCTCAGCTGCTATACCAAGGGCATGATGGGCTACAAGACGCCCAACATCGACCGCATCGCCAACGAAGGCATGATCTTCACCGACTCGTACGCGGAGCAGAGCTGCACCGCCGGCCGCGCGTCGTTCATCACCGGGCAGTGCGGTCTGCGCACCGGCCTGCACCAAGGTCGGCCTTCCCGGCGCGGAGCTGGGGCTCAAGGCCGAGGACATCACCATCGCCGAGGCGCTCAAGCCGCTCGGCTATCGCACCGGCCAGTTCGGCAAGAACCACCTCGGCGACCGCGACGAGCACCTGCCGACGATGCACGGCTTCGACGAGTTCTTCGGCAACCTCTATCACCTGAACGCCGAGGAAGAGCCGGAGGAAGTCGACTATCCGAACGAGAAGGACTTTCCCGAACTTCAAGAAGAAGTACGGCCCGCGCGGCGTGCTGCATTGCTGGGCGGACGGCAAGGGCGGCCAGAAGATCGAGAACACCGGCCCTCTGACCAAGAAGCGGATGGAGACCTGCGACGAGGAGTTCCTGGCGGCGGCCAAGAAGTTCATCCAGGCCGCCCACGACGCCGGCGAGCCGTTCTTCGTGTGGTTCAACACCTCGCACATGCACGCCTGGACGCATGTGAAGCCGGAGAGCCGGGGCCAATCCGGCCGCTGGCAATCCGAGTACCACGACGTGATGATCGACCACGACAAGTGCATCGGCGAGATGCTCGACTTCCTGGACAAGCTCGGCATCGCGGACAACACGTTCGTGCAGTACAGCACCGACAACGGGCCGCACATGAACACCTGGCCGGATGCGGGCATGACGCCGTTCCGGAACGAGAAGAACTCGAGCTGGGAGGGCGCCTATCGCGTGCCGTGCATGGTGCGCTTCCCCGGCAAGATCAAGGCCGGATCGGTATCCAACGAGATCGTCAGCCACCAGGACTGGTTCCCGACCATCCTGGCGATCGCCGGCGAGCCCGACATCACCGGAGAAGCTGAAGAAGGGCCACAAGATCGGCAACAAGACCTTCAAGGTGCATCTCGACGGCTTCAACCTGCTCCCGTACCTGACCGGCAAGGAAGCCGAGAGCCCGCGCAAGGGCTTCATCTACTTCACCGACGACGGCGACGTCGCCGCGCTGCGCTATGACAACTGGAAGATGATGTTCATGGAGCAGCGTGTGCCGGGCACGCTGAAGATCTGGCTGGAGCCGTTCGTCGTGCTGCGCGCGCCGTACATCTTCAACCTGCGGATGGACCCGTACGAGCGCGCGCAGATCACATCGAACACCTACTACGACTGGATGTTCCGGCACATCTACCTGCTCGTGCCGGCGCAGGCCGTCGTCGGGGAGTTCCTGGCGACCTTCAAGGAATTCCCGCCGCGCCAGAAGGCGGCGAGCTTCAGCCTCGACCAGGTGATCGAGAAGATGACGGAATCTTCTCAGGGCGCCTAGGAAAACAGAACGTGCGGTGTCGGGATGTGGGCCCTGAGCCAATGTCCCGACACCGCCGGCTTTCGGCGTTCGTTCGCGCGATTCCCGTCGTGACGGGAGAGTAGGAGAGATCGTCGATGCTGCAAATTGATAAGCCGATGCAACGCGTACAGACAGAGCACGGGCTTCAAGCCGATATGCTGCGCATTCCGGGCGGCACCTTTCGCATGGGGTCGGACAAGCACTATCCCGAGGAAGCGCCAGTGCACAGTGTCACGGTCGACGCTTTCTGGATCGACAGGACGCCGGTGACCAACCAGCAATTCAAGGAGTTCGTCCGCGCCACCGGGCATGTCACGGTCGCAGAAATCGTTCCCGACCCCAAGGATTACCCCGGTGCCTTGCCGCATATGCTTTATGCCGGCTCATTGGTGTTCTCCCCGCCGTCGCATCCAGTCTCACTCGGCAACTGGAGCCAGTGGTGGACATTCTTGCGCGGCGCCAATTGGCGGCATCCCTATGGGCCGAAGAGCAGCATCAACGTCCTCGACAGCCATCCAGTGGTCCATGTCGCTTATGCCGATGCGCTGGCCTATGCGCGATGGGCGGGAAAGGATCTGCCAACAGAGGCGGAATGGGAGTTTGCGGCGCGCGGCGGGCTGAAAGAGGCCGAATTTGCCTGGGGCGACGAATTCGCGCCCGGCGGCAGGTATCTCGCCAACACCTGGCAGGGAGAGTTTCCGCATCAAAATCTGTGCGATGACGGTTACGCGCGGACCTCGCCCGTCAACGCATTCCCGCCAAACGGCTACGGCGTGTCCGATATGATCGGCAATGTCTGGGAATGGACGAGCGATTTCTATGCACCCAGGCACGAGCCTGACGCGGCGAAAGGCCTGCTGCATTCCCGAAAATCCGCGCGGAGCGCGCGAGCAGGACAGCTACGATGCCTGCCAGCCGCAAATCAGGATACCCCGCAAGGTGCTGAAGGGCGGCTCCCACCTTTGCGCTCCCAACTATTGCCGTCGCTATCGTCCAGCCGCACGGCATGCGGAGCCGATCGATACATCGACCAGCCACGTCGGGTTCAGATGCGTCGTTCGGGAGGCGAGGGCGACGTGATGACAAGCGTCCCGCGGGCGCCTGAACGGCAAGGCGCATCGCTGGTCCAGGGGAATGCGATATGGCCGACGCAAGAGTAACATCGGAGTCAGCGTCCGCCCGGATCTCGACCGAGTTGTCGGCGCGGCGCACCGGCATGTCGTTCCAGCGTACGCGCATGAGCGCCGACCGCACGCTGATGTCGGTAGTACGCACGTCGCTTTCGCTGATCAGCTTCGGATTCACGATCTTCCAGTTTTTCAGGAAACTGAAGGACCAATCGATAATAACGGGCGACGCGTCCGCCAGCAGTTTCGGTATTGCGCTGGTTTTTCTTGGCGTGGCGATGCTCGCTATCGGTATCGCCTATCACGTCAGGTTCATGCTTGAGCTACGCAGCCAGCGAACCGCAATGGTGGAAGACGGACTTGTTCATGGTCAAAGCGAATATCCCCTGTCGCTTACCTTGATCACGGCGACCATTCTGCTGCTGATCGGTATCGCAGCGATCGCGAGCATGATCTTCAACATCGGGCCGTTCGGATGAAGCAACATCCTGGCCATCGCCGCGCAACCAGCATCGCGATCGCCGACGAGACACGAGCATGACCGCCGAACAGCTCATCATGCTCGCGATCAAGGCAAGCATCATGCTTCTCGTATTCGGGCTTGGCCTGCATGCGAACTGGCGCGATACGACTTATCTGTTCCGAAAGCCCGGACTTCTGCTGCGGTCGCTGCTGTCGATGGGCGTGATCATGCCGCTGTTCGCGGCCGGCATCGCGGCCCTTTTCAACCTGCATCCCGCAGTCGAGATCGCCCTTATCGCGCTTGCGCTGGCGCCGGTGCCGCCGATCCTCCCGGGCAAGCAGCAAAAGGCAGGGGGCACCGCCTCCTACGCAATCGGCCTGTTGGTCACGGCGGCCTTGTTCGCCATCGTGACGGTACCTCTGGGTGTCGAATTGATGGGCAAGGCGTTCGCGAAAGATGCCCACATGACGCCGGCCGCTGTGGCATTGATCGTCCTGACGACCATCCTGGCGCCGCTTGCGGCCGGATTGATCGTCAATCGCGCAGCACCGGCTTTCGCGGAGCGGATTGCAAGGCCCGTATCGCTGTGCGCGACCGTGCTACTCGTTGTCGCGGCCCTGCCAGTCCTGTTCAAGGCATGGCCGGCGGTATGGTCGATGATCGGCAACGGTACGCTGCTCGCGCTTTTGCTGTTTACCTCTGTCGGCCTCGCCGTCGGTCATTGGCTGGGGGGCGACAATGAGGATAACCGTACGATTCTCGCGCTTGCCACGTCGGCGCGCCATCCCGCCGTGGCTCTCGCGATTGCCGGCACCAATTTCCAGCAGCAAAAGGCGGTGCTTGCTGTCGTGATCCTGCACCTCCTCGTCGGCGCAATCGTTTCACTGCCGTATGTCGTGTGGCGCAAGCGACGTCACGCAAGTGCCGCCGCAGAGATATCGGCGTGACCGGGGCGTACGCACCACCGGAAGAGCTGACAACGGGAAAGAGGGCGGCACGATAGGGGAGAAATGAAATGGAAGAGTGGCTCACCGTCTCGGCAGGTTATGTCGGAAGGATGGTCGAAGCGATGGCGATCGTGATCATCGCCGTCGGCTCGATCAAGGCCTTCATTGCCGGATTCGGCGCATTCATATTCAAGCCGTCGGCGCATGAAGAAATGCGCAATATCTGGCTCGACTATGCGCGCTATTTGATCGGCGGCCTGACTTTCCAACTGGCCGCAGACATTGTCAGCACCACGGTCGCACCAACCTGGAACGAGATCGGCCGGCTTGCCGCGATTGCCGTTACCCGCACTTTTCTCAGCTATTTCCTCGAACGCGATCTGGAGGGAGTCAGGGAGCGTCGTCGAGAGGCAGGCGAGGCGAAGGCGTGAGCCGAGGTTCGGCCGCCTGACGCCAGATCCAACTGGCGCAGGACTGCGTCCAATCGACCGTTTCGCTTGCCAGGAATGATGAGCACGACTTGATCGCCGGAAGTCCATCGACTGCCGCACGAGATGTGGCTTCACTCGAACACGAAGTTGCCGGCATGAAGAAAAATTCAATGAAGGAGTTCTTGAAGACGACGCTGGTGGGAGGCGTGGTGTTCCTGGTGCCCCTTGCCATCTTGCTGGCCGCGCTCGGCCACGCATTGCAAATCGTTGTAGAAGCAATAAAGCCGGTTTTGGCTGCACTTCACATCGACGAGATGGGAAAGATCGCAGGCATCGGCACCGTGACGATCCTGGCGGTTATCCTGCTCGTTCTGATTTCGTTTGCCGCCGGACTCGTTGCGCGGACGAGAGCCGGCGGACGCATCAGCGCATGGTTCGAGAACTCGTTCTTTAATAAATTCCCGCCATATCAAACCTTCAAGAGCATGACGCAGGGTCTCGAGCATGTCGAAGGCGAAAACAGCGAACTGAAGCCTGCCCTGGTCAATACCGAGGGTGGATGGCAGCTCGGATATCTATTGGAGCCGATCGAGCACGGTTGGGTCGCCGTATTCATACCGCAGGCGCCCACTCCGACGACCGGCAACATCCGATATTTCCCGGGTGAGCGCGTAAGGGTGCTCAACATCACGATGAGCCAGCTCACGGCAATCGTGAAGAACATCGGCGTCGGATCCGGGTTGGTGCTGCGCGGCACCAACCTGCATCTGACCGGTTCCCGAAAGTTAAGCTTCCATCGGCGGCAGGCGCGGTGCCTGTTGCCGAATTGTTCCGCATGGCCGGGGAGCGGCTGGCGCACCTGCTCCCGCAACCCGGCTGTACCGAGGGGCTGCTAATTCTGGCCGGGATCGCATCGTCCCCGGCACCGTTGCTGCATTTGGTCCGGACGCTTGTCTAGCCGAACAAAACTGCCAGCAGGCTCGAGCACAGGAGCACGAAGCTGGCCGTCGTCAGAACAAGAAATCCGTTGGAGACTATGTCGTGGTTGCGCATGATACACCTACCACATCAAACTCTCGTCCGAATTTATTAAAGCTTTCCGAATCCCCGATGGGAACTACCAAGCCATTTCTCTGTCCGAAGGCCGAGCGAGTTACCCGACCACCAGCCGTTCAAAATTCAAGCTCTGGAACGATAGCCTTCAAATGCATGGGCTAAAAAAATGCCTGCGCTCACCAGGCCCATCAACGCTGTAACCGTCTCGATCATCGCACAAATCCTTTGCGCCCCTGCAATCCACAGAACGACCCCACCGTTGCACAGTCAAAAAGATTCACAGGCTGGAATCGCAGATCGGTCGTGAGTGATGATTTGGTGCAACAGATTGTCTGATAGCGGCACAGGCCGGGTGCGACGAAGGGCTGATATCATGGGGAATCGCGGCGCCGCCGCCCGTAAATCGACGGGTAGGGCGAAGCAACCATTCATTCACCACGCGGGAGCAGACCCCATTTCCGCCGTGTTCCGGTTGCGATATCTTTACTGCGTGATGCGGAAGGTGGGCCGCATCGTGGGGTTAAGGCCGCAGCGCTTCAACGTAGGCACGCGGCCAGCGGAAATGGTATTTGGGGCGATGGGGATTCGACGGCAGCAATCGATCGTCCTGGCGGCGCGCGGCGTTGTGGCGGTGGCCACGTGCCTGCTCCTTGCCAACTGCGCCTCATCGGGCAAATTCGCCAGCCGCGTCGATCCCAAATATGGCGTCTCCACCAGCCCCCGCGTGGTGGGGTTCGGCGAGCCCGTGCCGAAGGGCGGGGGAACCTACCGTGTCGGCAAGCCCTACACCGTCGCCGGCCGGGTCTACGTGCCGGAGGAGGATCCGAACTATCGCGCCGAGGGAATGGCTTCCTGGTATGGCGACGACTTCCACGGCCGGCTGACCGCCAATGGCGAGGTTTTCGATATGACCTCGCTGACGGCCGCCCATCCGACCCTGCCGATCCCGAGCTACGCCCGCGTCACCAACGTCCGGAACGGCAAATCGCTGATCGTCCGGGTCAATGACCGCGGCCCGTACCATGGCAACCGCCTTATCGACGTCTCCAACAAGGCGGCGGAACTGCTTGAATTCAAAGCAAATGGCGTTGCCCGTGTGCGGGTCGAATATGTCGGGCGGGCGCCGCTTGAAGGCTCCGACGACCGCCAGCTCCTGGCGACGTTGCGGACCGGCGAGCCTGCGCCGTCGCCCTCGACGGTCCGGGTCGCCTCGGCCCGGTCGTTCGTTCCCGAAATCTCCTCGTCCGCGGGTCGAATCCGGGGCGAAGTTCCGATGCCGGAGGGGCGGCCCTATAGCCTCGGCAATACCTCGGCCGACTACGCGTCGGTCAACGCGACCTCGGAAATGTCGGCCGCCAGCCGGTCGCGCCGTCGCACCGCCGAAAATCCGCGGGCCGTATCCTACGAGAACGACGCGCACTACGCGGCTCCCAGCCAGGCTTACCGGCCGGTCGATCCGCGGGGGCCAAGCGAAGTCCTCAGCGGCCGCGGGCTGTACTAGCTTTTCAAAGGCGATCAGGGCGGCGTCGACCTCGTCGGGCCGCTCCTGCTGAATCCAGTGACCGGCCCCGTCGAGAATGAGCTTCTGCCGCAAGTTCGGCAGCACGCGCTCCATCTCGTTGACCAGCTTGGCGCCGATCAGGCCGGTAATGACGCCATCCTTCGATCCCGCGATGAACAGGGAAGGCTGGCGGATTTGCGCGCCCTGCCACGACGCGGTCAGCTTCCGCGATCGCGGAGATCTGGTGCCGCCACGAGTAGGATAGTTCGGGCCAGCCATGGCAGAGCGGCACCAGCGGACCTTGGCCCTGTTCAACGACAAAGAAGTTCAGCCCGTTGGCGGAAATACCACGTAAGGACGGCATCGCGTTTCCGCCCTGTTTTTCGTATTCTGTCGGGAAATTGCAGCACCGCCAGGAAACGTTCAAGATACGTTCCTGCACCCGGTGCCGCAATCCGATCGGCACGGCGGCGAGTCCAAAGGGCAAGTCCAAAGACCTGTGTTGTTTGCGCTACTTCCAACTGTTAGAACGCAGGGATTCAGGACATCGCCGATGGCAATCGAGACCTTCGTTTCCCGCAAATTGGACGCCGCGGCCGTTGTCCCGTGGCGCAGCCTGATGGCCGCTGTCCTTGCGCTCGCCGTCGGCTGGGGCGGAATTGTCTACGCCGCCAACAACAGCGTGCAGGGCGCGCCGAAGAAGGAAGACGGCGGCTTTGACGGCGACGCGCCGACCGCGATTCTGGTCGAGGCTTCCAGCGGCAGCGTGCTGTTCGAGAAGAACGCCGACGAATTGCGGGCGCCGTCCAGCATGATGAAGCTGATGACCGCCGAGGTGGTCTTCAACGCTCTCAAGAAAGGCGACGTCAAACTGACCGATGAATACCGGATCAGCGAGAACGCCTGGCGCAGGGGCGGGGCACCGGCGGGCGGCTCGACGATGTTTGCCATCCTCAACAGCAAGGTATCGGTGGACGACCTGCTGAAGGGCGCCATCATCCAGAGCGGCAATGATTCCTGTATCGCGCTGGCTGAAGGCATGGCCGGCAATGAGCGGATTTTTGCCGCCGACTTCATGACCAAGCGGGCCCGTGAGCTGGGCCTGACGAAGTCCACGTTCGGAAACTCCAACGGGCTGCCGGACCCTGCCAACAAGATGACCGTGCGGGAGCTGGCGAAACTCGCCCGCCACCTGATCCTCGACTATCCCGACATGTACAAATTGTTCGGCGAGAGGGAGTTCACCTGGAACAAGATCAGGCAGCAGAATCGCAATCCGCTTCTCAACTCGCTCAATGGCGCGGACGGGCTGAAGACCGGCTACACCAAGGAGGGCGGCTATGGGATGGTCGGCTCTGCGGTTCAGGACGACACGCGGCTGATCGTCGTGGTCAACGGCATGGAGGATGCCGATGACCGCGCGAGCGAAGCCAAGAAGATGCTGGAATGGGGCTTTCGCAACTTCGAGACGCGCACGCTGTTTGCCGCCAACCAGCCCGTCGGCTACGCCAAGGTGTTCGGCGGCGAAAGCCGCTCGGTGAAGCTTGCAAGCCCACAGCCGATCAAGGTGATGGTGCCGAAGAACGGCAGCGAGAGACTGATCGCGCGCATCATCTACCGCGGTCCGGTGCGGGCACCCGTGCAACCCGGCCAGGCGGTGGGCGTTGTCAGGGTCTGGCGCGGCGCCAATGTCGCCATGGAGGCGCCGGTCTATGCCGCGGAAGCGGTCGGGACCGGCTCGACCATGCGCCGCGCGATCGACGGCGCCAGCGAGCTCGTCATCGGCGTGTTCCGCGCGGGCGTAGAGAAGCTCTGAGCATGAACCAGGCAACGCTGCAGCGGCCCTCCGGACGCGGAAAGTTCATCACGTTTGAAGGCGGCGAGGGCTCCGGAAAGTCCACGCAGATCAAGAAGCTCGCCGAGCGTCTTGAGGCGGCGAGGCTGCGCGTCATCGTCACCCGCGAGCCGGGCGGTTCGCCGGGCGCCGAAATCATGCGGCATCTGGTGCTGTCGGGAATGGGCAAGCTGCTTGGACCGGAGGCGGAGACGCTGCTGTTCGCTGCCGCCCGCGACGATCACGTTCGCACCGTCATCCAGCCCGCGCTGAGCCAGGGAACGTGGGTGCTGTGCGACCGTTTCTCGGATTCGACCCGTGCCTACCAGGGCAGTCTGGGGCAGGTCGCGCCGGGCGTGCTCAACGCCATGCAGCGCGTCACCATCGGCAATCTCAAGCCGGACCTGACCATCATTCTGGACATCCCCGTGGAGGTCGGCCTGCAGCGGGCTGCGGCGCGCCGCGGCAGCGGCGTGCCGGATCGTTTCGAGGCGGAAAATCTGCAGTTTCATCAGGATCTGCGCGACGCCTACCGGCAGATCGCCGCCGAAGATCCGCAGCGCTGCGTGCTGATCGACGCCAATGCGGATGCCGACACGGTCGCTGCCCGGATCGGGACTGCGCTGCGCAATCATGTGTTCGCGGCCCCGAGCCCGGCGGGTACGGCATGAGCGCGCGCAAGACCGAGCCGGAAGTGGCGGTCAGGCATCCCCGCGAAACGGCCGATCTGTTCGGCCACCGTGAGGCGGAGATGGCATTGCTCAATGCCTATCGCAGCGGGCGCATTCCGCATGCCTGGCTGATCGGCGGAGCGCAGGGCATCGGCAAGGCAACGCTGGCCTATCGCATGGCCCGCTTCGTGCTCGCCAATTCAAATCCCATGTCGCCGTCTGTGCAGCACGCGGAGACGCTTGCGCTCGATCCGGATAACCCCGTCGCGCGCCAGATCACGGCCGGCGCACATGGCGGGCTCCTGGTGCTGGAACGTGGCCTCAACGATCGCGGCGTGATGCGGACCGTGATCACCGTCGACGAGACGCGGGAGACGATTTCGTTCTTCGGCTCGACCGCGGCGGTGGACGGCTGGCGGGTTTGCATCGTCGACACCGTCGACGAGCTCAATCCGAACGCCGCCAATGCGCTGCTCAAGATTCTCGAAGAACCGCCGCAGCGATCGCTGTTCCTGCTCGTCAGCCATTCGCCGGCGCGGGCCTTGCCGACGATCCTGTCCCGTTGCCGCAAATTGCCGCTGACGGCCGCTTGCGACCGGGGACGTCATTCGCGCGGCGTCGCGGGCCGCTGACATGGCGCCCGATGATCCGGCGCTGTCGGAGGCTGCCGATGCCTCGGAGGGGAGTGTGTCCCGCGCGCTGACGCTGCTCGGCGGCGACGCGCTGAAGCTGCAGCAGCGGACCGCAGCGCTGCTGGCGACGCTGCCGCAGGTCGACCCGCGCGAGTTGCATGCGCTGGGCGACGCGCTGGGCACCAGCGACCGGGTGGCGCTGGCGGCTTTCATCGACGGCATCGATCGCTGGATCAGTGAAAAGCTGCGCACTGACGACGCCAACGCGAACCTGCCCCGCCTTGCACGGCTGGCTGAGGTATGGGAAAAGATCATCCGCGCCGCGCGCGACACCGAATCCTATAATCTGGAGCGAAAACCGCTGGTTTTCTCGGTGTTCGGGATGCTCGCGGAAGCAACCCGATAACGCTCCGCCTGATAACAATCCCGACAATTTTTGACATATAGAGGAATTCGTGGTGGCGAAGGCTGCAAAGAAAGCTTCGAAAAAGCGCAAGGCGAACAAGGCCAGGAAGACTCGCAAAGCGCTCCCCGCCCGCGCCGGCAAGAAGGCCGCGGCGAAGAAGCGCGCCGCCAAAAAAGGCGCGACCAAAAGCAAGCGCGTCGTGAAGAAGTCCGGCAAGGCTTCGAAGGCTGCAAAGAAAGTCGCGCGGAAGTCACCCAAAAAGGCTGCGAAGAAAGCAGCCACGAAACCTGCCAAGAAGCCGGCGAAGAAATCAGCGAATAAAACGACGAAGGCGCGCGCGGTGGTAACGTCGCAAGAAACGAACCTCGCCGTACCGGCAGCCCCGGTAGCTAAACGCGCAAAGCCAACCACACCGCGCGCGAAGCCTGCTGTCGTCGTCCAGCCGGCAGTGGCTGCCGAGCGCAACACCTACTTTATCACGACGCCGATCTTCTATCCCAACGGCATACCGCACATCGGCCATGCCTACACCGCCATGGTAACGGACGCGATGGCCCGCTTTCAGCGGCTCGACGGATTTGATGTCCGGTTTCTAACGGGAACCGACGAGCACGGTCTCAAGATGCAGCAAACCGCGGTTGCGGAGGGCCTCACGCCGCTGGCTCTTGCGGATCGCAACTCCGCGCGATTCCGCGAGATGATGACCGCGCTCAACATCTCATACGATGATTATATCCGTACGACCGAGCCGCGACACGAGCGAGCGTGCCAAGCACTCTGGCGTGCGATCGAGAAGAACGGCGATATCTATCTCGGCAAATATGCAGGCTGGTACTCGGTCCGTCAGGAGGCTTATTTTGACGAAGCGGAAACTACCGTCGGGTCTGACGGTATCCGCCGCGAACCGCTGGGCTCGCCGGTCGAGTGGGCCGAGGAGGAAACCTATTTCTTTCGCCTGTCAGCCTATCAGGACAAATTGCTCGCCCTCTATGCGAACGTGCCCGACTTCGTGCTGCCGCGCGAGCGGCTCAATGAAGTTGCGAGTTTTGTCAAAGGCGGCCTGAAGGACCTTTCGGTCTCGCGAACCACGTTCGACTGGGGCATCAAGGTTCCTGGTGCTCCATCTCATGTGATGTATGTCTGGATGGATGCGCTCACGAATTACATCACGGCGGCCGGCTATCCCGACGTCGAAGGCACCGAATTCCAGCGTTTCTGGCCGGCCAATCTGCACGTCACCGGCAAGGATATCGTGCGTTTCCACGCGGTGTACTGGCCCGCATTCCTGATGTCGGCCGGCGTCGCCGTTCCCCAACGGGTGTTCAGTCACGGCTTCTTGCTCAACCGCGGTGAGAAGATGTCGAAATCTGTCGGCAACGTCGTCGACCCCTTCGCCATGGCGGCACACTACGGCGTCGATCAGGTGCGCTATTTCTTTATGCGAGAAGTATCGTTCGGGCAGGATGGCAGCTACAACCACGAAGCCATCGTCGCGCGCATCAATGCCGATCTCGCCAACGATCTCGGCAACCTGGCGCAGCGCTCGCTGTCGATGATCGCCAAGCAACTCGGCGGCGTGCTGCCGGAGCCGGGCGAGTTCACCGACAACGACAAGGATATCCTGGCGGATGCTGATGCCATGCTGGGGGCGTCGCGCACCGCGATGGCGACCCAGCAGATCCATCAATGGCTGAACGTGGTGTGGGCCGTCGTGGCTGAAGCCAACCGCTATTTTGCGGGCGAGGCACCGTGGGCGCTGGCCAAGACCGATCCTGACAGGCAGAAAACCGTATTGTACGTTACGGCGGAAGTCGTGCGGCAGGTCGCCATCCTGACCCAGCCGGTGATGCCGGATGCCTCGCGCAAGCTGCTCGACAGTCTCGGCATTCCCGACGAGAAGGGGGCACGCGACTTCGCAGCGCTCGGCACGCGGATCAAGGCCGGTACGACCCTGCCGCCGCCGGTCGGCGTGTTTCCGCGCTACGTCGAACCAAAGGAAGATTGAGCCGTTTGCAAGCCATGCTCGTTGACAGCCACTGCCACCTCGACTTTCCGGATTTTGCCGAAGATCTCGACGCCATCGTGGCGCGCGCCGAGACGGCCGGCATCGGCCGTATCGTCACCATCTCGACCCGGGTGAAGCGGCTCGGCGGGCTGCTCGCGATCGCCGAGCGATTTCCCAACGTCTATTGCTCGGTCGGCACCCATCCGCATCATGCCGATGAGGAAGACGGCATTCCCGCCAGCGAACTGATCGAACTGACCGGGCATCCGAAAGTCGTAGCGCTGGGGGAGGCGGGGCTCGATTATTTCTACCAGCACGGCTCGCGCGAAGCCCAGGAGCGCGGCTTTCTCGCGCATATCGCCGCGGCGCGGGCGACGGGATTGCCGCTGGTGATCCACACCCGAGAGGCCGACGACGACTGCGGCCGCATCCTCGAAGAAGAGATCGCCAAGGGACCGTTCCGAGCGGTGCTGCATTGCTACACCGGCGGGCGTGAGCTCGCGATGAAGGCGATTGCGCTGGGGCTATCGATTTCGTTCACGGGCATCCTGACCTTCAAGAAATCGGAAGCGTTGCGTGAACTCGCCGCCGAACTCCCGGCCGATCGCATCATGGTCGAAACCGACTCGCCTTATCTGGCGCCCGGCAAGTTTCGCGGCAAACGCAACGAGCCATCCTACGTGGTCGAAGTCGCAAAGGTGCTGGCGGAGACGCGTGGCGTCTCGCTGGAGGAGATTTCGCGACAGACCACAGAAAACTTCTTCCGGCTGTTCTCCAAAGTGCCAGCGCCGAAGGCTGCGGCATGACGGTAACGCTGACAATCCTCGGCTGTGGCTCGTCGGCAGGCGTGCCGCGTCCGGCGCTCGGATGGGGCGCCTGCGATCCCAAGAATCCGAAGAACCGCCGCCGCCGCTGCTCGCTGCTGGTCGAGCGCACGGGCGCCCACGGCACCACGCGGATCGTGATCGACACCTCGCCCGATTTGCGCGAGCAATTGATCGACGCCGAGGTCGATCATATCGACGCCGTGTACCTGACGCACGAGCACGCCGACCAGACCCACGGCATCGACGATTTGCGTTCGGTCGTGCTGCACCAGCGGCGGCGCATTCCGGTCTACTTCAACCAGTCGACCGCCAAAGACATCATGGCGCGGTTCTCCTACTGCTTCATCTCGCCGGAAGGCAGTGACTATCCGCCGATCCTGACGCGCCATTCGATCGAAGCGGGCGAGAGTCATGAGACCGAAGGGAAGGGCGGGCCGGTGAAGCTCTCCGCCTTTCTGGTTCATCACGGCAGGATTCCCGCGCTGGGCTACCGGATCGGGGCGGCCGCCTACACGCCCGACCTCCACGATATCCCTGCGGAGAGTTGGCCTTTGCTGGAGAACCTCGACCTCTGGATCGTCGACGGGCTGCGCTATGCCGGCCACCCCAGCCATTTCAGCCTCAATGACGCACTGTCATGGATCGAGCGCTTCAAGCCGAAGCGCGCCGTCATCACCAACATGCATTCCGACCTCGACTATGAGGTGATGCGCCAGAGCCTGCCGGCGGGCGTGATCCCGGCCTATGACGGCATGCGGCTGGAGCTTGGTTAGGATCGCACTCGCTCGTCGCGCACGCGGCTGATGACCCCGACTAAGAGGTGATACGGCAGGCCCTTCCGCCAGACATCATGCTGGCCTATGACGGCATTGGACCGGTGCTGGGCTGAGCCCGTCGGTCGCGCCGCAAACCCAATCGCAGGCCGCGGAGGAAATTTCGATGATTGGCCTGTTCTTTGAGGTTCAGACAAGGCCCGGGCACCGCGATCAATATCTCGATCTCGCGGCCTCGCTGAAGCCCGATCTTGAGGCGATGGGCGGCTGCCGCTTCATCGATCGCTTCAGGAGCTTGACGCGGGAGAACCTGCTGCTGTCCTACCAGATCTGGCAGGACGAGGGGGTTCTGACGGCCTGGCGAGCCCACGCCGGCCACCATGATGTCCAGACCATCGGCCGCGAGAGGGTCTTTTCGGATTATCGCATCCGCGTTGCCCAGGTCATTCACGAACAACGGCCCGGACAACCGGTCTGGCAGCCCGAGCGACGAACGCCCTACAACGATCCCGCAAGGCGCAAGCCGACATATATCCTCGCCTCGGAATCGAAGAATGCCACGCTGGCGGCAGAGACCGAATGGCGCCGTGATGCTTTCGCGAGCGTCTATCGTGACGAACATTTTGCCCATCTGGTCGACATACCGGACGATCGAGCCGGTATCGAATTCGGCTCGCGCCTGTTTGCCGATCCGACAACGCAGTATTTTCGCGTCTTCGAGGTGATGCGCGACTATGGGATGTACGAGCGGACCGAAGCGCCGCAGTATTATCCGCCGGTCAAGAAAGAGCAGGCGTAGATTCGTAGGGTGGGCAAAGGCGCGTAAGCGCCGTGCCCACCATTTCTTGCACCGTTGATGGATGGTGGGCACGCTTCGCTTTGCCCACCCTACGAAGCTACGCTCGCAATGACGGCGGCGGGCGGACTACGCCGAAATCGCCTTTGCCGAATCCACCTGATTGCGCAGCAAGAATTTCTGAATCTTGCCCGTGGAGGTCTTCGGGATGGGCCCGAACACCACCGCCTTCGGCGTCTTGAAGCCGGACATGTAGCCGCGGCAGAAGGTGATGATCTCGGCCTCCGTCGCCTTGGCGCCTTCCTTCAGCTCGACGAAGGCGCAGGGCACTTCGCCCCACTTCGAATCGGGCTTTGCGACGACGGCCGCGAACAGCACGGCCGGGTGCTTGTAGAGGATGTCCTCGACCTCGACGGACGAGATGTTCTCGCCGCCCGATATGATGATGTCCTTGGAACGGTCCTTGATGATGACGTAGCCGTGCTCGTCCAGCACGCCGAGATCGCCGGTGTGAAACCAGCCGCCGGCAAACGCTTCCCTGGTGGCCTTCTCGTTCTTCAGGTAACCCTTCATCACGATATTGCCGCGGAACATCACCTCGCCGATGGTCTCTCCATCGCGCGGCACCTCCCGCATGGTTTCGGGGTCGAGCACGGTGACGGCTTCCTCCAGCGGGTAGGGCACGCCCTGCCGCCGCTTCATCTGGGCGCGCTGGTCGGCGGGCAGTTCGTCCCAACCCGGCTGCTCGGCGCAGACGGAGGCGGGGCCATAGACCTCGGTCAGGCCGTAGACATGGGTCAGCTTGATGCCGATGCTTTCTGCGCCTTCAAGCACGGCGACCGGCGGTGCGGCGCCCGCGATCAATCCGACCACGGGACGCGCCTTGCCCGCCTTGGGTGCGCCTGGCGCATTGATCAGCGTGTTGTAGACGATCGGCGCGCCGCACATGTGGGTGACGCCGTGTTTCGGGATCAGCTCGAAGATCTTTGCCGGATCGACCTTGCGCAGGCAGACATTGATGCCCGCAGAAGCCGCCACCGTCCAAGGAAAGCACCAGCCGTTGCAGTGGAACATCGGCAGCGTCCAGAGATACACCGGGTGCTGGCCGAGGTTGCCGGCGAGGATATTGCTGACGGCGTTGAGGTAGGCGCCGCGGTGATGGGTCACGACGCCCTTCGGGATTGCCCGTGGTGCCCGAGGTATAGCTGAGCGCGATCGCGTCCCACTCGTCGGCCGGCAGCCTTGCGACGAAGCCGGGATCGCCCTGGGCGACGGCCGCCTCGTACTCGATCTCACCAATCCGCTTGCCGCCGGCGAACGCCGCGTCGTCGACATCGACGACGAAGGGTTTCGGTTCCTTCATCAAGGTCAGCGCTTCCGCGATCACATCAGCGAATTCGGGATCGACCAGGATGATCTTCGCGCCGCCATGGTCGAGCTGGAAGGCAATCGACGGCGCATCGAGACGGATATTCAGTGCGTTCAGGACGGCGCCCGACATCGGAACGGCGAAATGCACCTCGTTCATGGCCGGGATATTCGGCAGCATCGCCGCGACCGTATCGCCGTGACCAATACCGCGGCCGGCTAGCCAGGAGGCAAAGCGCCGACAGCGCTCATAGGTTTCGGCCCAGGTGAAGCTGCGGCCCTCATAGACGGTGCTGACGTGATCGGGGTAGACGGCGGCGCTGCGCGCGAGGAAGCTGAGCGGCGTCAGCGGCACGTAATTCGCCGGCGTCTTGTCCAATCCGATTGAATACTGGTTCTGGGCTGCACTCATCGGCTGTGTCCCATCTGAAAAGTTAGATTTACAAGAACCCGATGGAAATCCACGGGAAGATCGCCACGATAATCAGGCCGATCATCAGCGCCAAGAGGTAACCCCAGATCGGCCGGATGCCCTCGGCCGGATCGACGCGTCCAATGGCGCAGGCGGCATAATAGCCCACTCCGAACGGCGGCGCGAATAGCCCGATACCCATCGCGAGAATGACGATCATCGCATAATGGACCTCGTGCACGCCCACGGCACGCGCAATCGGAAACAACAGCGGCCCGAACAGCACGATCGCCGGAATACCCTCGAGCACGCTGCCCAGGATCACGAAAGCCAGGATCGACACCGCAATGAACGTCGCCGAGCCGCCGGGCAGGCCGGTCATGGCGGCGGCCAGCGTCCGCGAAAAGCCTGACTGCGTGAGGCCCCAGGCCATGCCGGTGGCGCAGCCGATGATCAGCAGGATCGCACCCGACAGGCACGCGGTCTCGACCAGCATTGGCATGATCCGCCGCCAGTCGAAATTGCGATAGATCAGGAGGCCGTAGATCAGGTAGCCGACGATGGAGGCATAGACGATGCCGATGGTAGAGACCTCGGTCGCGGTCGCAATACCTTCCACCACGGCGTAGCGGATCACGAATGGCAGCGCGATGGCGGGCAGGGCGATGGCAAACGCGCGGGCGATCTCGCCGCGGCTCGCGCGGGTGACATGCCGCAGGTCCTCGCCGCGGTAGCGCCACCACACCAGGGCCGACAGCGTGATGGCCAGCACCAGGCCCGGCAACAGGCCGCCGGTGAACAACGCCGCGATCGACACACCCGTGACCGAGCCTATGGTGATCAGCACCAGGCTTGGCGGGATGGTTTCCGTTTGCGCGCCGGTCGCGGAGAGGAGGGCGACCAGATCGCCCGGCTTGGCGCCCCGCGCCTTCATTTCCGGAAACAGCACCGGCGCCACGGCGGCCATGTCGGCAGCCTTCGAGCCCGAGATGCCCGACACCAGATACATCGCGCCAACCAGCACGTAATGCAGCCCGCCGCGGACATGGCCCAGCAGGCTTGCCAGAAACGCCACCATGGCGCGCGCCATGCCCGTCATCTCGATCAGCAGGCCGAGAAACACGAACAGCGGCACGGACAGCAGGATCAGATGGCTCATGCCCTCGTCCATGCGGCCGACCAGCACCATCAGCGGCGTGCCCGTGGTCAGCGCCAGATAGCCGTAGGTCGCAAGCCCGAACCCGAACGCAATCGGCACACCTGCGAAGACGCAGAAGCCGGCGACGCCAACAAAGAAGATAATCAGATTGAGATTACCGAGCGGCTTCAGCGAGCCCCTGAGCAGCCAGAAGACTGCGATGACAAGTGCGACCGAGAGGATCGCAGCCAGCATGGTCCGGCCATTGCCCGATCGGGCCAGCCGCAGGAAGGCAAACAGCGCCATCAGCGCAATGCCGACCGGCAGCGCCGCGGCACGCCAGATATTGCTGATCTGCAGCGCCGGCGTGGTGATGTAGCTTTCCTCGTAGGCGTATTCCAAGGCCGGCCAGGCGATCAGGATGAGAAACGCCAGCGCGGCTACGGTCGCCACCAGATCGAGATAGGCGCGCATGGCGGGTTTCGCGCTGGCGACCACCGCCGTCATCCGCATGTGCTCGGCGCGGCGGAATGCGACCGCGGCGCCCAGCATCGCGAGCCACAGGAACAGGATCGACGCCAGCTCGTCGGACCAGATCAACGGCGCGTGCAGCGCATAGCGCGCCACCACCCCGGCAAACAGGATGATGATTTCGGCGACGACCAGCAGCGCTGCCGGAAGCTCGACCAGCATCCCCAGCGCATGTTCGAGCGACGCCAGCAGCTGATGGCGGCGAGGGGACTGCCCCACCTCGCCGCCAACGCCCTCACTCAGTTCGGCATGAGCCATAACGGCCCCCAGACGTTACGACTGCTTGCGTTACGACAGCTTGCCGACGGATTTTTCGAGCAGCTCCCAGGCCTGGTCGCCGTATTTACCTTTCCATTCCGCGTAGAAGCCGGCAGTGCGCAGCTTGTCGCGGAACGGCGTCACGTTGGGCTGGTTGAAGGTGAGGCCCTTGCCGGCCAGTTCCTGCTGCAGCCCGGCATTCAGCTTGGCGACGTCCTCGCGCTCCTTGACGGCCGCCGCGTTGATGTGTTTGGCGACGATGGTCCTGACATCCTCAGGCAGCTTTTCCCAGGCGCGGCGGTTCGCCAGGAACCAGAAGCCGTCCCACATGTGGTTGGTCAGCGAACAGAACTTCTGGACTTCGTACAGCTTCGCCGTCGAGATGATCGCCAGCGGATTTTCCTGGCCTTCGACGATCTTGGTCTGCAGCGCGGAGTAAACTTCGCTGAAATTGATCGAGGCGGGCGCTGCGTCGAATGCCTTGAACATCGAGGTCCAGAGCGGCGACACCGGCACGCGGATCTTGAAGCCCTTGAGGTCATCCGGACCGTTGATCGGCTTGGTCGACGACGTGGTCTGGCGGAAACCGTTGTCCCAGATCTTGTCCATCACCACGAGGTTGGCCTTGGTGATCTCGCCACGGATATGGGCGCCCAAGCCACCGTCCATGGCCTTCCAGACCGTGTCGTAATCCGGGAACGCAAAGCCGATACCGCTGATCGATGCCGCCGGCACCAGCGTCGCCAGAATCAACCCCGACAGCGTGAAGAAATCGATGCCGCCAGAGCGGATCTGGCTCAGCATGTCGGTGTCGGAACCGAGCTGGTTGTTCGGGAATATCTGCAGGTCGAATCGGCCCTTGGTCTCGGCCTTGATCGCCGCCGCCATCTCCTTGGCGCGGGTGTTCATGGGATGGCCGTCAGGAAGATTATTGGCGTACTTGTAGGTAAATTCGGCCGCCTGGGCCCGCGCCACCAGCGGCGCGCCGATGCCGCCCAAAACCGCTGACGCAGCGGAAGCCTTGAGAAGCGTGCGTCGTGAAAAACTCATTGGGATCTCCCTGAAGGGTTTGTTGTTCTTGCGATGCCCCGATGTCGCGAGTCATCAGTGTACTAGCGCGCTTATTGCAGCGTCCGCAGGCCGCGGCAACACGGCCTTTGGCGGATCAGGCTTGCTTATGCCAGACCAACGCCTGTGCAGCCGCCGGGCTGGGTTGGTTTGCCAGGATATTCGGCTAAACATTTGATCTAATTGTACATATATATATTCCATAATATACCTTATGCGAATCACGGATACTCGGCGTCAAGTATCCAGGACCAGCCTGAACAAGGCGACTGCCCTTGCGGCCGCGCTCTCTGTGCTTTGAGGCCTGCCTCTGCAGCGGCTTGCGCTCCGGCCGCCGGTCGTTGGAGGAATATCTCTAGCGGTCGCCAGTCGCGACCTGGAGCGTGTCCGGGGATATTGGACGGCGATCGTGACCGGACGCGCTTATCCGGCAGCCCAAAACACCAACTGGTGGATCGAGCGTATGAAAGGGCTGCCGGAGACTGTCGACGGGGCCTGAGCGTGCCGGTCAGGCCTTCTCCACCTCTCCGCCCGCCTCGAGCCAGCCCTTGAAGCCGCCGAGATTGCGTACGTTGGAATAACCCATGTCCTTGAGGGTCTTGCCAACGAGCGCTGAGCGTCCACCTGAAGCACAATACGCGATCACCGTCTTGGTGCGGTCGAAAGCTTTGTCGTGCATCGCCGAGGCAGGATCGGCGCGGAACTCGACAAGGCCGCGCGGCACGGCAAGGGCGCCCGGCACCTTGCCCGAGGTTGCCACCTCCGCAGGCTCGCGAACGTCGAGGAACAACACATCGGCCCTGCCCAGCAATCCCTTGGCTTCGTCCGGGCTGATGCGCGGCACTTCAGTTTCGGCTTCCGCCAGCATGGATTGTACTGTTTTCATTTTGTCTCCTCCGTGGACGCGTAAAGTAATGTCGATCGACGCTACTTTCGCGAGATTATCCGTCCGTTCCCATTCGCGCTATCTTCCACTGAACCGCGGTTTGCGGCGCTCCAGAAACGCCGCGACACCTTCCTCGTGGTCCTCCGACATGCTCGCCAAGGCAAACTGGTCGACGTCCATATGGCTCGCCAGATCGTCGAGCGCGTGCGCCAGGCGGTTAACCGTCAGCTTGGTCATCGCGACCGACAGCGGCGGCTGGGCGGCGACCTTGGCGGCAAGTGCCATCGCGGCGTCGAATGCCTTGCCGGGGTCGGCCACCTCCTCCACCAGCCGCCATTCGTAGGCTTCAGCAGCCGAGATGCGCTGGTCGGCCAGGATCACCGCCTGCTTGGTGCGGGCTGGTCCCATCAGATGCAGCATGCGCGGAACGCTCTGCCAGCTCATGTTCATGCCAAGCCCGATTTCGGGCACGCGCATGTGCGCGTCCCGGGCCATCACGCGGAAATCCAGCGCGACCGCCAGCGCCACGCCGCCGCCGACGCAAAAGCCCTCGATGGCGCCGATGGTGATCTGCTCCATGTCCTGCCAGGCCCGCGTCAGCCGCGGTCCAAGCTTCAGGTGCCGGCGCAGCGCGCCGAGGTCCATCGACTTGCGGGACCGCCCTTCCGGATCCTTCAGGTCGAATCCCGCACTGAACGATTTGGCGCCGCCGGCTAGCACCACGACCGAGGTCTCGGCGTCATCCTCAAAGCTGCGCGCTGCATCGGTGAGCTGGCGCAGCGCCTCCGGCGACAGCGCATTGATGCCGTCGCCGCGGTCGAAACGCACGACGGCGATGCGGCCATCCGGACCCAGCCCTTTCTCGATCTTCACAAACCCGGCCAACGCAGTACCTCCCTGCCCGTTGTTTTCCCGGACCTTAGCCCAGAAAGCTGCGGTCTTGGGGAAAGCTGCAATGAGTCTGAAGACAGCTTACAGATGGCCGGTGCGATGGTGCTCCGGTGTGCCGCCGGGCGCCGGAAAACGGATCGTGGTGCCGAGCGTGATCCAGTTGGCGTTCTCGCCAGTGATGTTGCGGCCGTAGATCAGGTCGACCGAGAAAATCTCGTTGGGTCGATAGCGCACGCCGGTCTGAAAGCGTGGCTGGACCACGCTCGGCGTATCCGATCGGCCCGCCTGCCCAAAGGCTTCGATCGTCCATTGCAAGGTATCGGTGAACTTCCAGTCAAAGCCAATGCCGTAAAGCAGATAATGGCGATCGACGCTGCGGTCCCACAGCCAGCCGCCGTTGAAATTGACGCGCATGTTTTCGTTGAGCCGGAACGTCGCCGGGATCACGGCAAAGGCCGTGAGGTTTTCTCCGGTCAAGGCGTCGAACGAACCGCCGGCGTAAATGGAGTAACCGAGCCTTCCGACGCCGGTCGGCGCGATGTTCATCTTGGCTTTCGGCTGGATCGTGGTGCTCCACTCGCCGTCGCTGCGCGCGCGGTTGGTGAGCATGCTGAGTTCGACCGGCTTGAACGGGTTGACCACACAGGACGGGTTCGCCACGGCCGAAAAATCGGTGTTGGACGCCGTCGATAGCCAGCTCTCGACCTTGCATGAACCGGCTTCGCCAATGTCCGCCGCATCAACGGCATAGGCACCGTTCGCAGCCCGCGCCTCTCCGGCCGAAAGCCCAGCTGAAATGGCCGCCGCGACAGCTATTGCCGTGCACCCTGCCCTGATCCCCATCGGCAAATGCTAGCAGAGTCCCGCCTCGACATATCAGGGATTTTGCGCCTATCCTCACCCCATGAGCGACCATGATCACGACCACCACGACCATCATCACCACGATCACGACCATTCGGAGCTCTCGGAGCTCGAGCTGCGCGTGCGCGCGCTGGAGACGATTCTGACCGAGAAAGGGTATGTCGATCCGGCAGCGCTGGATGCCATCATCCAGGCTTACGAAACCAAAATCGGCCCGCACAACGGCGCGCAGGTTGTCGCCAAAGCCTGGACGGATCCCGCATTCAAGCAGGCGTTGCTCGACGACGCCTCCGCGGCCGTGAGCACGCTCGGCCATGTCAGCCGGGTTGGCGACCACCTCGTCGCCGTCGAGAACACGCCACAGCGCCATAACATGGTCGTTTGCACGCTGTGCTCCTGCTATCCCTGGGAAATGCTGGGGCTGCCTCCGGTCTGGTACAAGGCCGCGCCCTATCGTTCTCGCGCGGTAAAGGATCCACGCGGGGTGCTGGCCGATTTCGGCGTCAGCCTGCCGAAGGAAACCGAGATCAGGGTCTGGGATTCGACCGCCGAGACCCGTTTCCTGGTGCTGCCGATGCGGCCCGAGGGTACCGAGGGATGGAGTGAGCAGCAGCTCGCCGAACTGGTGACGCGCAACTCCATGATCGGCACCGGATTCCCGAAAACGCCGGGAGCGCCATCGTGAACGGCGTGCACGACATGGGCGGCATGGACGGTTTTGGCAAGGTCGAGCCCGAGCCGAACGAGCCGATGTTCCATACCGAGTGGGAGGCCCGTGTGCTGGCGATGGTCCGCGCAATGGGCGCCGCCGGCGCATTCAACATCGATACGTCGCGCTTTTATCGGGAGATGCTGCCGCCGCAGGTCTACCTCGCGCAGTTCGTACTACAAGAAGTGGTTTCTTGGTCTCGAAGACCTGCTGGTCGACAAGGGCTTCATCGCCGCCGAGGACGTCGCCGCCGGTCATGCGGTGCAGCCGCCCAAAACGCTCAAGCGCGGCAAGTTTGCGCTCGACGATGTCGAACGCGTCATGGTGCGCGGCAAATTCGGCCGGCCGGCGCCCGCCAATCCCCGAATTCAAACCGGGTGATCGCGTTCGCGCAAAGAACATTCACCCCACGACCCACACAAGGCTGCCGCGCTATGTGCGCGGCCATGTCGGCGTGGTCGAACGCGATCACGGTTGCCACGTATTTCCGGACACGGCCGCGATGGAAGCCGGAGAGAATCCGCAATGGCTCTACACCGTCGTGTTCGAGGGTACCGAGCTGTGGGGTACTGATTCCGATCCGACCCTGAAGATTTCTATCGATGCGTTCGAGCCCTATCTGGAACCGGCATGATGGACTCCGCGTCTGTGCGTGCGACCGCTGACGTGCCGGGCATTCCGCGCGACGACGACGGGCCGGTGTTTCGCGAGCCTTGGGAAGCGCAGGCCTTTGCGATGGCGCTCGCCTTGCATGATCGCGGACTGTTCACCTGGACCGAGTGGGCCGCAGCCCTCGCCGATCAAATCAAGCGTGCGCAGGCCAAGGGCGATCCGGACACCGGTGAAACCTATTACCGGCACTGGCTGGCAACGCTGGAACATCTGGTCGCCGCAAAGGGCGTCGCGACATCGGAGACCTTGCATCGCTATCGCGACGCCTGGGACCATGCCGCCGACCGCACGCCGCACGGCGCGCCGATCGAGCTGACGCCTGGAGATTTCGGAATAGCTCGGCTCCGCCAAGCCGTCATACCGAGCGAAGGCGGGTATCCATCGCCGCGCCGCATCGGCTCAAGATGTAGGTCTCTGGAATACTGGATCGCCCGCCTTCGCGGCGACGACGATGTGCATAGGTGGCCCGGGCCGTCTACTACGCACCCGCATATTCCCGCCAGCCCTTCGCGCGCAATGCGCAGGCCGGGCATTCGCCGCAGCCATAACCCCAGTCATGCTGCGCGCCGCGCTCACCGAGGTAACACGTGTGGGAGTGCTCACGGATCAGGTCGACCAGCCCTGCCCCACCCAGTTCATGCGCCAGCTTCCAGGTCGAAGCCTTGTCCAGCCACATCAGCGGCGTGTGCAGTTCGAAATTCTTCGCCATCCCGAGATTGAGTGCCGACTGCAGCGCCTTGATGGTCTCGTCACGGCAATCCGGGTAACCGGAATAATCGGTCTCGCACATGCCGCCGATGATGTGGCGGATGCCGCGCCGGTACGCCAGCGCCGCCGCGAAGGTGAGGAACACCAGGTTACGGCCGGGCACGAAGGTATTGGGCAGGCCGTCGTCGCCCATCGCAATGGCGACATCGCGCGTAAGCGCGGTATCGGAAATCTCTGACAATGTCAGGATTTCCAGTGTGTGGCTCTCGCCTAATCTTGCCGCCCAATCCGGCTGCAGCGATTTCAGGCCGGACAGCAGCCGGTCGCGGCATTCAAGCTCGATCGCGTGGCGCTGACCGTAGCTGAAGCCGAGCATTTCGACGCGGGCAAAGCGCTGCAGCGCCCAGGCAAGGCAGGTGGTGGAATCCTGCCCGCCGGAAAACAGCACCAGCGCGGTTTCGGACGATGATTGGTCGTTCATAACGGGCCAATAGCACTCCCGCGCCTTGAGGCCAACCGGTGGAAACTGGCTCTATTTCGACGCGTTCCGCTGGGATCGGTCGACCGCTTGCGGCATAAAGCGCTGGTCCTCCCAAGCGACGGAAACCCGATGACCCCTTCCCGCGATATTTCCCGCCGCATCGAGATCATGGCGGCGCTGCGCACGCCGATGACCGGTTGTCGGTGGGAAGTCCAATATAAACTTTTGGCTCCACGTTCCCAAAAAGGAAAGTCGCCTGGAGGCGGCTGTCGCCTAGGCTATCAACCCGTCAGTTAGGGCGTGTGCTCATTGAAACCTCCCACCAAGCATCACTACATCCCGGCCTTCTACTTGAAGCGCTGGGTTGGTCCTGATGGTAAGGTGACCGAATTCACCAAGCCGTATCGCGACATCGTCGTTAAGCCGATCGTGCCCGAGAGGACGGGTTATCAGGAAAGGTTATACGAACTGAAGGGTTATGAACCCGAGCTTGCGCAGCAGGTCGAAGAAAAGTTCTTCAAGCCGATCGACACTTGGGCGTCCAATGCTCTCGACATGCTCGAGCGCCATGGTCACAACGCGCCATGGAATTCGGACAGTCGATCCGCCTGGACGCGCTTCATCCTTTCGCTGCTCCTGCGCTGCCCCGAAGATATCGCTCTCTTCCGGGAGTGGTGGCACGCAGATTTCGGCCAAACCGACGAGGCGGCCGAGGCTAGGTATCGCGCGGCGCGCAAGGATGACGACCCGGAGACGTTTGCAGAATTCCTGGAGGGCCAGCCGTTGAGCCTGAAAGAGCGGTATCAGTACAAAATTCTGTTCTCGCTGATCGACCACGCGGAAGTCGGCGGCGAAATGAACGTCATGCATTGGCGAGTGCTTCAGACGCCAGCCGACGCCCCGACGTTGTTGACCTCAGACCGCCCCATCCTACGAACAGGCAACCTCAAGGAGCCGCAGGGTCATATTGCCCTGCCCATAGGTCCAAGGCTGCTCTTCATTGCGTCACCCCACGCCGACTTCCTAAAGCAAGTACTTAAGGCCGACCGAGTTAGGCTGGCGAAAGAGGTTAACCGGCAAGTTGTCGAGGGCGCCACTAGGTTCGTCTATGGCGTCAACGACAAGCAATTCCGCTTCGTGCAGAATTGTTTCGGAAAGACGCCGCAGCCGAGACTGATGAGGAGCCTGATCGAGATGCGAACGGCGGCCGCGGAAAGCTATGAATCTCAGGCTGGCGGCCTCGGTCCAGACCCCCTAATCTCTGGAACATCCTGAGCCATTGAATTCTCTATAGGATCAATTTAGTTGATAGAATTACATGACAAGAGCGCGCAGTATTTCACCGTGAAACCCTCCCGCGATATTTCCCGCCTCATCGAGATCATGGCGGCGCTGCGCACGCCCGTAACCGGTTGTCCGTGGGACCTCGAACAGAACTTTGCGACGATCGCGCCCTACACCATCGAGGAAGCCTATGAGGTGGTCGACGCGATCACGCGCGGCGATTTCGATGACCTCCGCGAAGAACTGGGCGATCTCCTGCTGCAGGTCGTCTATCACGCTCGCATGGCGGAAGAGCAAAACGCCTTTGTCTTCGGCGACGTGGTCGAAGCGATCACAAGGAAGATGATCCGCCGCCATCCGCATGTGTTTGCCGACAAGGATGGCAATATCGCGCCTGCCGGCGTCAAGAGCGCCTGGGAGCGCATCAAGGCAGAAGAAAAGGCCGAACGCGCCGCGCGGCGGCCGCCGGAGGAAACGACGCATAAGTCGCTGCTATCGAGCGTCAAGGCCGGCCACCCGGCACTGACGCGGGCGATGGAATTGCAGCGCAAGGCCTCCACGGTCGGCTTCGACTGGAACGATCCCCGCGCCGTGCTCAGCAAGATCCGCGAAGAGGCCGACGAGATCGAGGCGGCGCTGGACAAGGGTGATGCGGACGAACTCGCCGAAGAAACCGGCGACCTGCTGTTCGCGCTGGTCAACCTGGCCCGCCATGTCGGCGCCGATCCCGAGAGCGCGCTGCGCGGCACCAACGCCAAGTTCGAGCGCCGCTTTGCCTATATCGAGCGCGCGCTGTCGGCGAAGGGACGCTCGCTCGAGGAAGCAACGCTGGAAGAGATGGACGCGCTGTGGAACGAGGCGAAGGGTGCAGAACAATCGCTGTCGTCGTCCCGGCCAAGCGAAGCGCGAGCCGGGACCCATACCGCGGAATCTCGCAATAAGGCACGCAGCTAGTATCGCGCGTAAAACCGCTGCCTGTGGCTATGGGTCCCCGCTTTCGCGGGGACGACAACTGCTATGGGGCCAAATGCGGCACCGCATCGAACCGCGACACGACGATGTCGCGCTTGGTCTCGTCGACGCGCACTGTCATGTCGAAGCGTCCGTCGTGGAGCTGCTTGTTGAGCACCTCGGCGTTGCGATGCAGCCAACTGATGCCGGCGCCGTCCGAAGCGTCGATCGAGAGGTCGAGGGTCGTGCGCGTTGCCGCCAGCCGATCCTCGATCGCGGTCAACAGCTCATTGATCCCCTCGCCTGATACGGCGGACACCAGGAAACACGGTCGCTCCGGCGGACGGCGTGCGGCGATGTTGCGCAGGTTCTCGCGCTCCTCTGGATCGAAGCGATCGATCTTGTTCCAGACTTCGAGGATGCGCGCGCCAGAGTCGGGATCGATGCCGAGCTGGCGCAGCACGGCGTCGACGTCACGCTCCTGTGCCTCCGCGTCTTCATGCGAGATATCGCGGACGTGGAGAATGATATCGGCCTCCAGCACCTCTTCCAGCGTGGCGCGAAACGCCGCGACGAGCTGCGTCGGCAAGTTGGAAATGAATCCGACGGTATCTGACAACATCGCCTTGCCGCCATGCGGCAGGCTCAACGCGCGCAAGGTTGGATCCAGCGTCGCAAACAGCATGTCGGCCGCCTGAACGTCGGCGCGGGTGAGCCGGTTGAACAGCGTCGACTTGCCGGCATTGGTGTAGCCGACCAGCGCCACCACGCGGTACGGCACCCGCTGGCGGCCGGCGCGATGCAGCCGCCGCGTCGCCTGCACCTTCTTGATCTCGTTCTCCAGCCGCGTGATGCGATCGCCGATCAGGCGGCGGTCGGCTTCGATCTGGGTCTCGCCGGGACCGCCCATGAATCCGAATCCGCCGCGCTGGCGCTCCAGATGGGTCCAGGACCGCACCAGCCGGCTGCGCTGATAATTGAGATGCGCGAGCTCGACCTGTAGTGCGCCCTCCTTGGTCTTGGCGCGGCGTCCGAAGATTTCCAGGATCAGGCCGGTGCGATCGAGAACCTTGGTGTTCCAGGCCTTCTCAAGATTGCGCTGCTGGATCGGCGACAGCGCGCAATCCATCACCACAAGTTCGATGTCATGACCCGCGATCAGTCCGGTGATCTCTTCGACCTTGCCCTTGCCGAGATAGGTCGCAGGTCTGATCTGGCTGATAGGCGCTATCAACGCGTCGGCGACCGTGAGGTCGATGGCGCGCGCCAGGCCCGTCGCTTCCTCGAGCCGCGCTTCGGAATCGCGCACGACATCGCTCGCCTGCGCATCGGCGTCGCCGCGGCGCATTCGCAGGTAAGGGCCGATGACGATCACCCGGCCGCTTTGCTTGCCCCCCGCCGACCGCGGACGATCGGCGTTCCCTTCACGGTTGAGGGGTTCCAATCAGTTCACTCTCAAGCCGGAGCATCCTCGCCGCCCTCGAACAACTGGATCGGAGCTCCCGGCATGATGGTCGAGATCGCATGCTTGTAGACAAGTTGCGAATGACCGTCGCGCCGAAGCAGCAAGCAGAAGTTGTCAAACCAGGTGACAATGCCCTGTAGCTTTACTCCGTTGACCAGAAAGATCGTCAGTGGCGTTTTTGTTTTACGGACGTGATTTAGGAAGGTGTCTTGTAGATTTTGTGCGCGGTCTGCCGCCATTGTTTTTGTCCCGCCGTCTCGTGCTTCTTTTTATTAAGCCGGCTGTTGCTCTCTCATGGAGCCCGCCCCCGACTCGCCGGCTTCCCCTGAGATCCCCCTCCGGTCGGCTCGGCACCCCCAATTAGAGGCTACGCGCGGTTTTTAGGCAAGCCGCTTCGCGCGTCAGCGCCTCGGAACCCAGTGGCCATTCTACTTAAATGACCGGAAAGAGATAAATATTCCCAAGCAGATGCATGGACCTGCGCGGGCCATGGTCGATTGGCCGGATCGATCGCAGATCATCGAACCGGCGATTCACTCAAGGTTTCAGCCGACCCCAAGCGCCTTGAGCTTGCGGTGCAGCGCCGAACGTTCCATGCCGACGAATTCGGCCGTGCGTGAAATATTGCCCGAGAATCGGCTGATCTGGGCGATCAGGTAGTCCCGCTCGAACACTTCCCGCGCCTCGCGCAGCGGCAGCCCCATGATGTGCTCGCCATTATTGCTGGTCGGCATCGCCGGTACCATCGAACCCACATCCTGCGGCAGCATGTCGGCGGTAATGATCACTTCCGGACCGCCACCGGCCAGAATCATGACGCGCTCGACATTGTTGCGGAGCTGGCGGACGTTGCCGGGCCAGACATGCGACTGCAATACCGCCATGGCGTCCTGGCCGATCTGCCGCTTCGGCAAGCCTGTCGCCGCCGATATCTGGTCCATGAAATAGTCGATCAGTTCGGGGATATCCTCGCGGCGTTCCGACAGCGGGGGAACCCGGATCGGTACCACCGACAGCCGATGGTAGAGATCCTCGCGGAAGCGCCCTTCCGCGATCTCTTCCTCCAGGTTGCGGGCGGTAGAGGAGATGATGCGGACGTCGACATGAATCTTGGCGGTGCCGCCCGAGCGCTGGAAGGTCTGATCGACCAGCACGCGCAGGATCTTGTTCTGGGTCTCGCGCGGCATGTCGGCGATTTCGTCGATGAACAGCGTGCCGCCGTGGGCCTCTTCCAGCGCACCCGGCTTGCGCGCCTGCTCGCCATTCGACTGCTCGATACCGAACAATTCGACTTCCATCCGCTCCGGCGTGATCGCCGCGGCGTTGATGACGACGAACGGTCCTTCTGCACGGCCCGACGCATTGTGCAGCGTGCGCGCCGCCAGTTCCTTGCCCGAACCCGAGGGGCCGACGATCAGGATCCGGCTGTTGGCCTTGGCCGCCCGGTCGATGGTCTGGCGTAACTGGTTCATGCAGGCGGAGCGCCCGGTGAGGACGCTCGCGGTCGGAGCCAGTTGCTTGAGTTCCTTCACCTCGCGCTTGAGGCGCGAGGTCTCCAGCGCCCGCGTCGCCACAAGGATGAGGCGGTCGGCTTTGAACGGCTTTTCGATGAAGTCATAGGCGCCGCGCTTGATCGCAGCCACCGCGGTCTCGATGTTGCCGTGACCGGAGATCATCACCACGGGAACGTCGGCGTGATCCTTCTTGACCTGCTCGAGCAATTGCAGGCCGTCGAGCTTGGAGCCCTGCAGCCAGATGTCGAGAAACACCAGATGCGGACGGCGATTGGAGATCTCGGTCAGCGCCGAATCGCTGTCGCGCGCGGTGCGCGTACTGAAGCCTTCGTCTTCCAGGATGCCTGCAACGAGGTCACGAATATCGGCTTCGTCGTCGACAATCAGAATGTCACTTGCCATGGGTTACACCTGTCTTGTCAGCTGCCTGTCGCGGCTTCGGTTTTTGCTTCATCATTGGTCGCGGTTGCCGCCTCATTGGTTTCGCCTGACGGCGCTTTTGTTTGGTCAACCTGTGGTTTTGCGTCCGCCTTCGGCGCCTGACCCGATACGGCGAACCGCAGCCGCATCCAGGCGCCGCGCTGGCCGGGCCGGAAATCGGAGGCATCCTTGAGTTCGATACGGCCGCCATGGTCTTCCAGCACGCGGCCGACGATGGCAAGCCCGAGCCCGGTGCCCTTCTGGCGCGTTGTCACATAGGGCTCCAGCAGCCGCGCACGGCTGACCTTCGGCAGGCCGATACCGTTGTCGATCACGTCGATCACGATGTCGTCGTTCTCGCGCGCGGCAATGACGTCGATGCGTCCCTTGCCGAGTTCTTCCGGCGGCACCTGCTCGATCGCCTCCGTCGCGTTCTTGATGATGTTGGTCAGCGCCTGCGAAATCAGCCGGCGGTCGAACTGCGCGCGCATCGGATCCTGCTTGATATCGGTCGCGATATCGAGATCGGGATGTCCGACCTTCATCAGGAATACCGCCTGCCGCACGGTGTCGGCGACGTCCTCGCCTTCCATGACCGGTTTTGGCATCCGCGCGAAGCGGGAGAATTCGTCAACCATTCGCCTGATGTCGTCGACCTGCCGCACGATGGTGTCGGTACACTGCTCGAAGATGCCCTTGTCTTCGGTGATGACCTTGCCGAATTTGCGGCGGATGCGTTCGGCGGAAAGCTGGATCGGCGTCAGCGGGTTCTTGATTTCGTGGGCGATGCGGCGCGCAACGTCGCCCCATGCCGAGGTGCGCTGCGCGGAGACAAGCTCGGTGATGTCGTCGAGCGTGATGATGTAGCTGTCGCGCGACTGGCTGGTCTGTTCGGCGCTGACGCGGACCGACAGGTTGCGCTCATGGCCGTCGCGCGTGATCGTGATCTGGCCCTGCACCAGGCGCTGCGTGCCCTCGCGCGCGGTCTTCATCATGTCGTCGAGCTCGGGCAGCACGTCCGACAGCGGATGGTCCAGCGTCTCGGACTCGGCATGGCCGATCAGTTTCTCGGCCGAGCGGTTCAGGATCCCGACGCTGCCCGAAGCGTCGACGCCGATGATGCCGGCGCTGGCTGAGGACAATACCGCCTCGATGAAGCGGCGGCGGCTGTCGATCAGATCCGAGGCGCTGACCAGTTCGTCGCGCTGGGTGCGCAATTCGGCCGTCATCTTGTTGAAGGTCTCGCCGAGCTGCGCGAGGTCGCCTTCGGATTTGTGGACCGGCACCTGGACGTGCAGATCGCCGGTCGAGACGATATTGGCCGCACTCATCAGATTTCGGATCGGCGCCACCAGCCAGTTGGCGAAATTCAGCCCGATCAGCACCGACGCCATCAGAATGGTCAGCGCAATCACCGCAAACATCAGCGCGAAGGCGACCTGGATGCCGAGCCGGCGGGCCTCGATCTGGGCATATTCGGCGACGCTGGCCTCGGTCTGCTTGAGCTGGCTGATCACGCGCGGATCGAGCACGCGTGCGACGTAAAGGAAGCTATCGTCGAAGACGCGCAACCGGATCACCGCAGCCACATAATTGGCTTCGGGGAAGACCGCGATCTGCGGCTCCTCTTCATTGACGTTGCTGAGGAAATCCTGCGGCGGCGTCGTGAATTCCTTCTGGATGCCGGTCTTCGCCGTGACCAGCACATTGCCACCCTTGTCGACGAGCATCGCGGCTGGCAGGTTTCGCGCGGCCGCATTTGCAGTCAGCAGTTCCTGAAACGACCGGCGGTCCTGATCGTACAACGGCCGCGCTTGGGCGATATCGCTCGCCATGCCCAGGATGTCGCCACGGATGAGCTTTGCGTGCTCCTGCATGTAGGCGCGGGCAACGATCAGCGAGTTCTCTATGACCTCGCGCGTCGGGCCCGAGAACAGGCGGTCGAGGCCGCGGTCGATGGTCACATTGGCGACGACGGCGACCAGCACCGCCGGCAACACCGCGATGACGGAGAACAGGCTGACAATCTGGACGTGCAGCCTTGCCGCGGCTCTGCCGCGGCGGCGGGCCTGAATCACCAGCCAGACTTCGCGGACGATGATGCCGACCAGCAGCAGGATGGTCGCCGCATTGATCAGCAGGAATGAATAGACGACCTGGCGGGTCGGCTCGATCGGCGTCAGGCCGCTCAGGACCATGAAGGTCAGAAATGCCGACAGCAGCGCCATCGCGACCGCAAACGGCGCCACCCACTTCCGCAGGATCCCTCCTCCGGATTCGGCAAGCGATGGGTCGAACGTTGGTGCCGAGGTCGTCTCTGCGGTGGTCATTCCGGCAATCGGTGAGCTGAAAGGGCTAATGCCCGCCATTCGCGGACTGATGCATTCATATCACAATGTTGCCGAATTACGACAATTCCGCGGCCATCCGACCGTTAAAACGGTCGGTCCCCAGTCGTTCCACCCGCCCCATTGCGGGGGCAAGCGCGCGCGATCCCCTAATTAGCCGCCGCTCCGGTAGACCTGAATGTCGAGGTCCCTGATCTTCTTCCGCAGCGTGTTGCGGTTGAGGCCGAGCAGGTCGGCCGCGCGGATCTGGTTGCCTCGCGTGGCCGCCAGCGCCGCGGTGAGCAGCGGCACCTCGATCTCCTTGAGGATGCGATGATAGAGGCCCGGCGGGGGCACGCCGTTCGGGAAGCCGGAGAAGTGCGAGGACAGGTAGGCTTCGACCGCGCCGCCGAGATTCTCCACGCCCATCGGGGCGTTGCCGCCCGAGGTGACCGCCGGTGGCGCCAGTTCACCATCGATGACCGAGCCCGTTATGACGTCCTGCGGATAAAGCGCCGCCAGCCGGCGCGCGAGGTTTTCCAGCTCGCGCACGTTGCCGGGCCAGCGGTGCTGCTTGAGGCGCTCCAGCGCCAGCACGTCGAGCTTCTTCGGCGGCAAGCCGTCCTTTTCGGCGAGCGAAAAGAAATGCCTGATGAGATCGGGCAGATCCTCGATCCGCTCCCGCAACGGAGGCAGGCGCAGCGGCACCACGTTCAGGCGGAAGAACAGATCCTCCCGGAACAGGCCCTGCTGGATCAGGATGCGCAGATCCTTGTTGCTCGCCGCCACGATCCGGACGTCTGTCTTGATCGGGGTGCGCCCGCCGACCGTGGTGTATTCGCCCTGCTGCAGCACCCGCAGCAATCGCGTCTGCGCTTCCATCGGCATGTCGCCGATTTCATCGAGGAACAGCGTGCCGCCTTCAGCCTGTTCAAACCGGCCCGATGCGCGGGTATTGGCGCCGGTGAACGCGCCGCGCTCATGGCCGAACAATTCGGATTCGATCAGGTCGCGCGGGATCGCGGCCATGTTGACGGCGACGAACGGACCGTTGCGGCGCTTGCCGTAGTCGTGGAGGGCACGGGCAACCAGTTCCTTGCCGGTGCCGGACTCGCCGGAGATCATCACCGTGAGGTCGGTCTGCATCAGCCGGGCGAGCACCCGATAGATCTCCTGCATCGCCGGCGAGCGGCCGACCAGGGGAATCGAATCGAATTCGGAATCGTCCGCCGCACTCGCCACCCGCTCCTTCGGCTCGGCCAGCGCACGGCCGACGATGGTGATGAGTTCCTTCAGATCGAACGGTTTCGGCAGATACTCATAGGCGCCGCGTTCCGAGGCCCGGATCGCCGTCATGAAGGTGTTCTGCGCGCTCATGACGATGACGGGCAGGTTCGGCCGCATCTTTTTGATTCGGGGCAGCAGATCGAATGCGTTCTCGTCGGGCATCACCACGTCGGTGATGACGAGATCGCCCTCGCCCTGGCTCACCCAGCGCCACAGCGTCGCGGCATTGCCGGTCAGGCGCACTTCATATCCGGCGCGCGAAAGCGCCTGGTTCAAGACCGTGCGGATGGCGGTATCGTCATCGGCAACGAGTATGCTACCTGCGGGCATCGTAATTCCTCATCTTGCGTCCTGTGAGGCAGGCGGCAGCGTACCCGGAACGCCGTCGCGGTTGCTTTGGTCGAACTGTTTGGTGGGATTGAACATCGGCATCAGCACGCGGAACGTGGTCTTCCGCGGCTGAGATTCGCATTCGATGATGCCGCCGTGATCGCCGACGATCTTGGCAACCAGTGCCAGCCCGAGGCCGCTGCCGGTTTGTTTTGTCGTCACGAAGGGATCGAACAGGTTCGGCAGCAGGTCTTCCGGCACGCCGGAACCGTTGTCCTTGACGCAGAATTCGAGCGGCAGCGACACCCGAGATTTCTTGCCCGGCACCGACAGGCGAACGCCGGGACGGAACGCGGTGGTAAGCTGGATCTCTGCGTCCGAGCCGAGATCGGCCACCGCTTCGGCGGCGTTCTTCACGAGATTGAGGAACACCTGAATGAGCTGATCCTGATTGGCCAGGACCGGCGGCAGCGACGGATCGTAATCCTCGATGAACCGGACGTTGCGGGCGAAGCCGGACTGCGCCAGCCGTTTGACGTGGTCGAGCACGGAATGAATGTTGACCGGCCCGCGCGCCACCGGGCGATCGTCGCCGAACACTTCCATGCGGTCGACCAGGGTGACGATGCGGTCGGCCTCGTCGCAGATCAGCCGGGTCAGCATGCGGTCTTCGGACGAGGCCGCCTGCTCCAGCAGCTGCGCTGCGCCGCGAATACCCGACAGCGGGTTCTTGATTTCATGCGCCAGCATCGCGGCCAGCGCGATCACCGAGCGGGCCGCGCTCCGATGCGTCAATTGCCGGTCCATCTTGTCGGCGATGGTGCGCTCCTGCAGCATCACGACGATATGGCCGGGGCGTTCGGTGAGCGGGGCGACGTGAAGATCGACCTGGCGATCGCCGCCGATGCGCGGCGTACCGAGATCGACCTTGTATTCGTTGACCGGCGAGCCGCTCGAGCGCACCTGGTCGATCAGCGCCAACAACGGACTGCCGAACGGCACCAGCTCTTTCAGGGACTGCCGGCGCAGGAACTGCGTCGAGATTTCGAAGAAGGATTCAGCGGCAATATTGGCGTCGATGATGCGGCCGTCGGGCGCCACCAGCAGCACCGGATTTGGCAGCGCGTTGAGGATGGCCTCGCTGTCGGCGGGCACGGCGCGGCGATGTTCTGCGACGGAATTCATGCAGCAGCACTCCATGAGAAATCGTCGAACGCATCCTGCAGCGATCGGTGCACGCGGTGCGGATCCTCCGCCGTCAAAATCTTTTGCCGCCAGCCCTTCAGCGTCTCAGCCGGCGCGCGGCTGCATTGGGCGGCGACCTCCAGGGCCCAGCCGAGATGCTTGCGCGCGTGCTTGAGTCCGATGCGTAGCCCGTAATGGCTGCAGACTTCGTCGTAGAGCGCACGCACATGCGCAAGCTGTTCGGCGAGCGACGGTGTCGTCTCCGCCTGCCCGGTTTCGAGCCGGCGGCCGATCTGCCCCGGCAGCCAGGGCTGACCCTGCGCGCCGCGGCCGATCATCACGGCGTCCGCCTTTGACACTTCCAGCGCCTGTACGGCCTTCTCGAATGAAGTGATGTCGCCATTGACGACGAGCGGCACGGCGACCGCGTCCCTGACAGCGCGCACGGCGGTCCAATCGGCCGTACCCTTGTAGAACTGGCAGCGCGTGCGCCCGTGCACGGTAATCATCTGCACGCCGGCCTGCTCTGCGCGGCGCGCCAGTTCGGGCGCGTTGAGCGAGCGATCGTCCCAACCGAGCCGCATCTTCAGCGTCACCGGCACTTTGACCGCCGCGATCGTGGCTTCGATCAGCGTGAGCGCATGATCGAGATCGCGCATCAGCGCCGAGCCGGATTGGCCGCCGGTGACGTGCCGCGCCGGACAGCCCATGTTGATATCGATGATGTCGGCCCCGGATGCTTCCGCGACCCGGGCGCCCTCCGCCATCCAATGCGCTTCGCAACCCGCGAGCTGAACGACGTGCGGTCCGACACCGGCTGTCTCGCAGCGCAGGAGCGACATCGGCCTGCCGTGCACGAGTTCGTCGCTGGCGGTCATCTCTGAGACGACCAGTCCGGCGCCGAGGGTGGCGGCAAGACGTCGAAAAGGAGCGTCGGTGACGCCGGACATCGGCGCCAGAAGAACCCGGTTGGCGATAGCAATATCGCCTATTTTCAACGGCTTAGAACGTAAACTTTCCGGGCCGGTCACGGCGTTCTCATGGTTGGGGCGGCGGCTTCATTGCAACCGTCAGCGCATATTGTGAGCACAAATCTTGGGCAGTCAAGCTTCTTGCCTACACTTTAGACAGATCTATCATTTGTGCAAGTGCACTGCAACAAAAACTGCTTTTCCCACAGGTGATGGGAATCACTCTGTTTTCCGTATTCCGCATGGTAGGGCTGTGCGCCATCGCGCCTGACACCCCACTCCTCAGCCCGATCCATTCTGTATTTGAGTCCAGATGCCCAAACCTGAGCGCACCGCAGCCATCCTCGTCGCAGCCGGACGCGGGCTTCGCGCCGGTGACGGGGGACCCAAGCAATATCGCGAGATCGGCGGGCAGACCGTGATCTTCCGCGCCATGGCGACGTTCTGCCGGCATCCGGATGTGTTTGCCGTGCAGCCGGTGGTCAATCCCGATGACGCCGCGATCTTCAACGAGGCTGTCGCGGGACTGCGTCACCAGCCGCCCACCAATGGCGGCGCGACGCGTCAGGCTTCGGTGCATGCCGGGCTCGAGGCGCTGGCGGCGGAGAAACCCGACATCGTTCTGATCCACGACGCCGCGCGGCCCTTCGTGACCCCTGGGGTAATTTCACGCGCGATCGACGCTGCCGGCCGCACCGGCGCCGCGGTTCCTGCGGTATCAGTCACAGACACGATCAAGCAGGTCGGCGATACCGGCAATGTTGAGGCCACGCCCGACCGCGCGCGGCTTCGAATCGCGCAAACGCCGCAAGCGTTTCGTTTCGATGTGATTCTCGATGCCCATCGCCGCGCCGCGCGCGACGGCCGCAGCGATTTCACCGACGATGCGGCGCTCGCGGAATGGGCGGGATTGACGGTAGCGACCTTTGAAGGCGATCTTGCAAACATGAAACTGACAACGCCTGAAGATTTCATCCGCGAGGAAGCCCGCCTCGCCGCCCAGCTCGGCGACATCAGGACCGGCACCGGCTACGACGTGCACGCCTTCGGCGACGGCGATCATCTGATGCTCTGCGGCGTGCGCGTGCCGCATACCCGCGGCTTTCTCGCCCACTCCGACGGCGACGTCGGCCTGCATGCCCTGGTCGACGCCATTCTCGGCGCGCTGGCGGACGGCGATATCGGTTCGCACTTTCCGCCGAGCGACCCGCAGTGGAAAGGCGCGGCGTCCGACAAGTTCCTCAAATACGCCGTCGACCGTGTCACCGCGCGCGGCGGCCGGATCGCCAACCTCGAAGTCACGATGATCTGCGAACGCCCGAAAATTGGCCCGCTGCGCGATGTCATGCGCGCCCGCATTGCCGAGATCACCGGGCTCAACATCTCGCGCGTCGCCGTCAAGGCGACGACCAGCGAACGCCTCGGCTTTACCGGCCGCGAGGAAGGCATCGCCGCCACCGCGGCCGCCACTATTCGTCTGCCTTGGTCTGATAAAGGCTGGAGCGAGTAACATGAGCGGCAGCGACGCGCGCGCCCTCTCCCGCTCGCTGCTCGATTTGTGCCGGATGCGCAAGCTGACGATTGCGACCGCGGAGTCGTGCACGGGCGGCCTGGTCGCCGGCGCGCTCACCGACATTCCCGGCTCGTCAGACGTGATCGATCGCGGTTTCGTCACCTATTCCAACGACGCCAAGCGCGCGATGCTCGGCGTCAAGGCCTCAACGCTGACGAACTTTGGCGCAGTCAGCAAGGAAACCGCAACCGCGATGGCGGTGGGCGCGCTGGAAAAAGCCGGCGTCGATCTCGCGGTATCCATTACCGGCATTGCCGGACCCGGCGGCGCCACGCCTGGCAAGCCGGTCGGCCTCGTCCATTTCGCGGTCGCCTCGCGCGACGGAAAGATCCTGCACCGCGAAATTCGCTTTGGCGCCATTGGCCGCACCACCGTGCGCCAGCGCTCCGTCGTGGAAGCGCTGCGCATGCTGATGGAACTGGCGCGCGGACCGCAGCCGCCGATCAAGCCGCGACGGGAGGCGACGAGCCGGCTGCGTCCACGGGTGGCGCGGACGCCACGGCGCAGCGCCGTCAAGCGGCGCCGGCCGACGCGGACGTAAAGCCGCTATCAACCCTGCGCGGCCAAAGCCTTGGCGCGCGTTTCGCTCAGCGAACTGACCGGCGTCAATGCTTCCGGGCTGATCGAAAGCTCGATGATGGCCGGAAGTCCGCTCGCCACGGCATCGTCGAACGCGCGCGCGAAGTCTTCGGTCCGCTCGACATGCGCGCCGAAGCCGCCGCAGGCGCGCGCAAGCGCCGCGAAGTCGGGGTTGGCAAGATCGGTGCCGGAGACACGGCCGGGATATGTCCGCTCCTGATGCATCCGGATGGTTCCGTACATGCCGTTATTGCAGACGATCACAATCAGCGGCAGCCGGTTCTCGACCGCGGTCATGAACTCCATCCCGGTCATCTGGAAGCAGCCGTCGCCGGCGAACGCGATCACGGTACGCTCCGGATGCAGCTGCTTGGCCGCGACCGCCGCCGGCAGGCCATAGCCCATCGAACCCGAGGTCGGCGCGAGTTCGGTGCGAAACTGCCGATAGCGCCAGAAGCGATGCACCCAGACGGCATAATTGCCGGCGCCGTTGCAGATAATGGTGTCGTGGGGCAGCCGGTCGCTCAAGCCGCGCACGACCTGCGAGAGCTGCACGTCGCCGGGCGACCTGGTCGGCTCGGCAAAAGCGAGGTAGTCGGCATGCGCCGTCTTGACGTAGTCGGCGCGTGACTTGTGCTTCGGCTCCAGCCGTTTGATCGCGGCCGCAAAGGCCGCGCTGCTTGCGACCACGCCGAGCGTCGGCGAATAGACACGGCCGATCTCTTCGGGATCGGGATAGACGTGAACCAGCGGCTGCCTTGGCTTCGGAATATCGAACATCGTGTAGCCGGATGTGGTGGCCTCCCCCAGCCTCGCGCCAAGCGCGATCACCAGATCGCTGTTGCGGATCCGGTCGGCGATTTTTGCGTCGAGGCCGATGCCGATATGGCCGCCATAGCAGGGATGCAGATTATCGAAATAGTCCTGGCAGCGGAATGAAACGCCGACGGGCACTTCATGCGCCGACGCAAACGCCTCGAGATCGCGACGCGCCTGATCGCTCCATCCGCCGCCGCCGACGATCAGGAACGGCTTCTTCGCCTCCGAAAGCAGCGCATGGAACTGCCGCAGGGCGCCGTCGTCAGGCGCGATCGGAAGCGGCGTATAGGGCGGCGCATCCGGCACCTCGGCGGTGTCGGTGAGCATATCCTCGGGCAGCGCCAGCACGACCGGGCCGGGACGGCCCGAGGTCGCGGTGAAAAAGGCGCGCGAGATGAACTCCGGAATTCGCCGCGCATCATCGATCTGGGCCACCCATTTCGACATCGGCCCGAACATCTGGCGATAGTCGATTTCCTGAAACGCTTCGCGTTCCATCATGTCGCGCCCGACCTGACCCAGCAGCAGGATCATCGGCGTCGAGTCCTGAAATGCGACATGAACCCCGGCCGAAGCATTGGTGGCGCCGGGACCCCGCGTGGCAAACGCGATGCCCGGATGGCCGGTCAGCTTGCCATAGGCCTCCGCCATCATGGCGGCCCCGCCTTCATGCCGGGCGTTGATGAACCGCACGCGCTGGCTCTGGTACATGCCGTCGAGGGCGGCCAGAAAGCTTTCGCCGGGCACGCCGAACACGGTGTCGGCGCCGTGCAAGGCCAGTTGCTCGATCAGAATATGGCCACCGGTTCGAAGATTTGCGTCCATTGCCTCGTCCTTCCGCTATTGGGATCCCAGATGTCTAGCCAGCCTTGCCTGATACCGCCCCGGGCTTCCCGTAAACCGCATCTGCACGTTTCTCGAACGCCGCGGCAAAGCGTTGGAATGCGGTGTCGAACATCGCTCCCATCAGCATCGCCAGCATCCGGCTTCTGAATTCGTAGGACAGGAAGAACCCGACATCGCAGTCGGTTTCCGATTTCGGCTCGAACGTCCAGCGGTTTTCGAGATTGCTGAACGGGCCCTTCAGATATTCGACCATGATCTTCATGTTCGGCCGATCCAGCGTCACTCGGCTGGTGAAGGTTTCCCGCACCAGCTTGAACGATACGGTCATGTCGGCGACGACGATTTCGGTGCCGTCTTCCTTCGGCGTGCGCTGACGGATCCGCAACGACTGGCACAGCGGCACGAATTCCGGATAGCGCTCGACATCGGCAACCAGATCGAACATCTGCGACGCCGTGTGATGAACCCGGCGCTTGCTGGAGTAGCGCGGCATCAGTGGATACTCACCTGGTTCTGCCTGGACGCGATTGCGTTCAGATAGTCGTTTGCCTGCGTCCGATCGGTGAAGCAGACCAGCGATTGATCGGCGCGCAGCCCCTGAAAATAGTCCAGGAGCTTCGGCCGCTGTTGCCGGCGATAGGCCCAGACATAGCGAAAGAACTCGAAGTCGATTTGCTCCGGACAGCCTTCGGCCATTTCCGGGCGGACCTTGCCATAGCTCCTCGCAATCCGCTTCGCGATGCCGAGCACGCAACTCCTTCGCGGCAGGTCGAACCAGATCACGGTGTCGCTGCACTGGCGGCGCAGTTCGCCTGCGCCGTGATTGGTGTAGTTGCCGTCCATGACCCATTGCGGCTGGCGTGCGACCTCGGCCACGCGCTGTCCAAACTCAGCATTGTCGGAGGCAACCCAGCCGGGTTTCCAATACAATGCATCCAGCGAAACAAAGGGAATGCCTGTTATCTCCGACAGCCGTCGCGCAAATGTCGATTTGCCGGACCCCGACGATCCCATCACCAGAACGCGTTGCATTGGCTCAATCCGAAGCTAGCGCGCCCGTGCGAGGCGCGCCGCCTGCAGCTTGGCAAAATCCTCGCCGGCATGGTGCGACGATCGGGTCAGCGGGCTCGCCGACACCATCAGAAAACCCTTGGTGTAGGCGACCTTCTCGTAGCCCGCGAATTCATCGGGGGTGACGTAGCGCATAACGGCGTGATGCTTGCGGGTCGGCTGCAGATATTGCCCGATGGTCAGGAAATCGACCTCGGCCGAGCGCAGATCGTCCATCACCTGCAGCACCTCGTGGCGCTCCTCGCCGAGCCCGACCATGATGCCGGACTTGGTGAAGATCGTCGGATCGATCTCCTTGACCCGCTGCAACAGCCGGATCGAATGGAAATAGCGCGCGCCCGGCCGCACTGTGAGATAGCGCGCCGGTACGGTTTCCAGATTGTGGTTGAACACGTCGGGCTTGGCCGCCGCGACCACCTCCAGCGCGCCTTCCTTGCGCAGGAAGTCGGGCGTGAGGATTTCGATGGTCGTGGACGGGCAGCGCGCGCGGATGGCGCGAATGGTCTGCGCAAAGTGCTCCGCGCCGCCGTCGGCGAGATCGTCGCGGTCGACCGAGGTCACCACGACGTGGGCCAGCCCGAGCTTGAAGGTCGCCTCCGCGACATGCTCCGGCTCGGCGGCGTCGAGCGCGCCGGGCATGCCGGTCTTGACGTTGCAGAACGCGCAGGCCCGCGTGCAGGTGTCCCCCATGATCATGAAGGTGGCGTGCTTCTTGTCCCAGCACTCGCCGATATTCGGGCAGCCGGCCTCCTCGCACACCGTGACGAGGCCGTTCTCCTTGACGATCTTCCTTGTGTCCGCATAGCCGCGGGTGTTCGGCGCGCGTACCCTGATCCAGTCCGGCTTCGGCGGCGACAGCGCATCGGGCCGGTTCACCTTTTCGGGGTGGCGCGGCCGCACCTGGTTGGCGGAGACGGTATCGAGGAGGACGACCATGTTGAGTCCGAAATGGCGAGAATACCTAGCTAATCCGTGTCGCTCGCGCCTGCAACCCGGTTGCGGAAGGCTGCGCGCCCCCGGCTCGCGAAACCTGGCAGATCGTGCAACATAATGACGAATTTCACCTCATCCGCGAACGATTCTCACCTGAAAATGGCTCCAAATCCCAAGCCTGCCGACGGCGCCGCCCCCCGGCTCGGCAAGCGGCTGAAACGCACGTTTTTCAGCCGCAGCGTGCATGAGGTCGCGCCCGACCTGATCGGAGCGACGATGCTGGTCAACGGTGTCGGCGGTATCATCACCGAAGTCGAGGCGTATCATCACACCGAGCCGGCCGCGCACTCCTTCAATGGGCCGACGCCGCGCAACCTGGTGATGTTCGGCCCGCCGGGCTTCGCCTACGTCTACCGCTCCTATGGCATCCACTGGTGCGTAAATTTCGTCTGCGAAGCGGAAGGCTCGGCCAGCGCCGTGCTGATCCGCGCGCTGGAGCCGACCCACGGCATTGCGGCGATGCGCCGCCGCCGCGGCGTGCCGGACGAACGCGCGCTGTGCTCCGGACCCGGCAAGCTCTGCGAGGCACTCGGCATCACCATCAAACACAGCGAGCTGCCGCTGGACGTGCCGCCGTTCGCATTGCATGCGCGGCTCGGCAAACCCGAGATCGTCGCCGGCGTACGGATTGGGATCACCAAGGCGGTCGATCTGCCCTGGCGCTATGGCTTGAAGGGATCGCGATTTCTGAGCAAGCGGTTTTGACGCACGGGATATCATCGTCAACAGCTGTCATCACCCGCGAAGGCGGGTGATCCAGTACGCCGCGGCTTATCGATTCAATCACTGCTGTCTCTGGAATACTGGGTCACCCGCCTGCGCGGGTGACGACGATCGAATATGACTTCGCATTCTCGCAGCGCATCGCACCCGAGGTTTGCATCTAGTCTTACCCCCTCCAGAAATCAGACGGCGCAGGGAATGCCGGGTGCCGGCTAGCACCCGCGGTCTCGTGTCCAAGATGCACTCAAGAATGCGCACACGAGCATACAGCTTCGCTCATCCGGGGTACGCTTCCATTAAGTGACTAAGCCACCGGTGACACACCGCCTCGACCTTGTTACCGTCGGGACGGGGCCTCAATGATGCCTGACGCTAGCTCAGCCGTCATTGCGAGGAGCGCAGCGACGAAGCAATCCATGCCGCGGCATAGCGGATAGATGGATTGCTTCGCTTCGCTCGCAATGACGGGGATGGTTCGGCGGCTTTCTTAAGACGCCTTCTTCAGCCGCTCCAGCGCTTCCTGCAGCTTCGCTTTTCGCTCCACCGCCGCCTCGCGCTTTTCCTTTTCCTCTTCGACGATCTCTTCGGGCGCGTTGGCCACGAATTTCTCGTTGCCGAGTTTGGCGTCGACGCGCTTGATGTCGGCGTCGGCCTTGACGATTTCCTTGTCGAGCCGGGCCTTTTCGGCCGAGAGGTCGATGACGCCCTTGAGCGGCAGCGCCACGACTTCGCCGCGCACGAGCAACTGCACCGCGCCTTCCGGCGGGTGGTCGGCGAAAGAAATATCCGCCAAACGCGCCAGGCGTTTCACGATGTCGTTCCAGCGCTGCGCGCGCTCCTTGGTCTCCGTGGACGCGCCCGACAGCACCACCGGGATCAGCGTCGCCGGCGGAATGTTCATTTCCGAACGCAGCGAACGTATCGCGGTGACGAAATCGACCACCCAGCCGATCTCGGCCTCGGCGGCGGGATCGCTGAAATCGCGGTCATCGAGCGCGGCCATGACCGGCGCGATCAAGGGATCGCCGGGTCCTGCCAGCGCCATCGCGGCGATCTGCTCTGCCGTGACCGAGCTTGCCTTGCGCGGCCATTCGGCCAGCACCAAGAGGCCGTCCGCGCTTCGCCGTCACCGCCCAGAGTTCCTCGGTGATGAAGGGCATGAACGGGTGCAGCAGTTTGAGGATCTCGTCGCGCGCCCAGGCGATCATGGCGCGGGTCTCGGCCTTGGCCGCGCCCTCCTCGCCCATCAGCACGGGTTTTGCGAGTTCGAGATACCAGTCGCAATAGACGTTCCAGACGAAGCGGTAGATCGCGTTGGCCGCATCGTTGAAACGATAGCCCTCGATCGCCTCGGAGACCTCGCGCGTGGCGCGCGACGTCTCGTGCGCGATCCAGCGATTGAGGGTTTCCTTGGCCTCCGTCGGCTCGAAACCCGCGGGCTGCGCGCAGCCGTTCATCTCGGCGAAGCGGCAGGCGTTCCACAGCTTGGTCGCAAAATTGCGATTGGTTTCGACCAGTTGCGGCGAGAGCTTGATGTCGTGGCTGTGGGCCGCGCCGCGCGCCAGCGCGAAGCGCAGCGCGTCCGCGCCGAAATCGTCGATCACACCGAGGGGATCGATGACGTTGCCTTTCGACTTCGACATCTTCGCGCCCTTCTCGTCACGAACCAGGCGGTGGATGTAGACGGTCGAGAACGGCGCCTCTTTCATGACGTGGAGGCCCATCATCATCATCCGGGCCACCCAGAAGAAGATGATGTCCCATCCGGTGACGAGGACGTTGGTCGGGTAATAGCGCTTCACTTCCGGCGTTTCGTCCGGCCAGCCGAGCGTCGAGAACGGCCACAGCCCGGAGGAGAACCAGGTGTCGAGCACGTCCTCATCGCGCGTGATGAAGCCCTCGCGCTTGGCAGGGTCCAGCGCCATCTCGCGCCCCTGCTCTTCCGTGATGACTTCCTGCTCGACGTAGTAGCCGAGCGCGTTGCCGACGGCTTCTTCCTCGGTCTCGGCGACGAACACCTTGTCGTCCGGTCCGTACCACGCCGGAATCTGATGGCCCCACCAGAGCTGGCGCGAGATGCACCAGGGCTGGATGTTTTCCATCCATTCGAAATAGGTCTTTTCCCAGTTCTTCGGCACGAAGGTGGTCGCGCCCGAGCGCACGGCCGCGATCGCCGGCTGCGCCATGGTTTTGGCGTCGACATACCACTGGTCGGTCAGGTAGGGCTCGATGACCACGTTGGAGCGGTCACCATGCGGGACCATGTGCGTGTTCGGCTCGATCCTTTCCAGGAAGCCGAAATCTTCCAGTCGCGCCACGATCGTCTTGCGCGCGGCGAAGCGCTCGACATTGTGGAGTTCTTCCGCAAGCTGGTTCGCGCCCTCGGGCAATCCGCGCAGATAATCCTCGTTGTCGACGAGGGCCAGGCAGCCCTCGCGATCGAACACGTTGATCTGCGGCAGGCCATGACGCTTGCCGACCTCGAAGTCGTTGAAGTCGTGCGCCGGCGTGATCTTGACCGCGCCCGATCCCTTCTCCGGATCGGCGTAGTCGTCGCCGACGATCGGGATGCGGCGGCCGACCAGCGGCAGGATCACGTGCTGGCCGATGAGATGCCCGATATGTTCATTGTCCGGATGGATCGCAACGGCGGTGTCGCCGAGCATCGTCTCGGGACGCGTCGTCGCCACGACGACAAACGTGGAGGGATCGTCGGGGCTGAAAGTCTTGCCCTCGATCGGATAGCGCAGATACCAGAGACTGCCCTTGACCTCGATCTGCTGCACCTCGAGATCGGAGATCGCGGTGAGCAGTTTCGGGTCCCAATTCACCAGCCGCTTGTCTTTGTAGATCAGCCCTTCGCGGTGCAGTTCGACGAACACCTTCACGACGGCGCGCGACAGGCCCTCGTCCATCGTGAAGCGTTCGCGCGACCAGTCGCAGGAAGCGCCGAGCCGCTTCAACTGATTGATGATGACGCCGCCGCTCTCCGCCTTCCACTGCCAGACACGTTCGAGGAATTTGGCGCGTCCCATGTCGCGCCGGCCCGGCTCCTGCCGTTCCATCAATTGCCGCTCGACCACCATCTGGGTCGCGATGCCGGCATGGTCGGTGCCAGGCTGCCACAGCACGTCGCGGCCGCGCATGCGCTCGAAGCGGCAGAGAATGTCCTGCAGCGTGTTGTTCAGCGCGTGGCCCATATGCAGCGAGCCCGTCACGTTCGGCGGCGGGATCACGATGGTGAACGGCGCGGCGTCCTTTCGTTCCGGCCGGCCGGCCTTGAACGCACCGCTTTCCTCCCAGATCCGGGACATGCGGCTTTCGATATCGGCGGGCTGGTAGTTTTTCTCGATCATGGCACTGCAATTGAGGATGTGGGGGGCGCTCTTGAACAAACCGTCGGCGGTCCGCTCAAAGAATGTAAATCAATTCAACGTGGTAGCGCCCGGTTTGGATGTGATCGGCACCGGGCCGCCCCTAGAAAGCCGCCACAGCGCTTCAAGTCAACCAGACAACGCGGGTCCAAGGCAGCGGGAGCCGCGGTAACGCCGGTTTGAAGGTACGAAGGGGGTCCCGATCAACGCCCGTCGAGGCAACCTTGATGCAGCCCCGAGCCAACCTTGAGACTAGCGCCCGCCGCGCGAAACCCGCTCGATTTCGGCCTTGACGATGCGCTCCACCAATCCCGGCAAATTGTCGTCGAGCCAGTGTTTCAGCATCGGCCGCAGCATTTCCTTGACCAGGTCTTCCAGCGTCCGCGCATTGTTGCTCAGCACGGTATTGGCCAGCGAATTGAAGGCGGATTCCACAGCGGAGACGGTCGAATGCGATAACATTGGTCGTGCTGGCGCAGCGCTCTCGAACGGCGGCTCATAGGCCGGCTGGCGGCGTGACGCCTTGGCTTCGCTGAACTCGATATCGTCCTCCGGCTCGATCTTGCTGAACGATGCCGCCGGCGCCGGCGGGGCCGGATCAGGCAGTGCCATCTCATCGGTCAGCTCGAAAACATCGGCCTCGGGCTCGGGCCGTGGCGCCGGCCTGATGTCCGCCTCGGGCGTCGCCGCATCGAGGTTCGCCAGCATCGCATCGATGTCGTCCTGATTGTTGCTGGCGACCGGCTCGGGTGCAGGCGGCGGCGGTGGTGGTGGCGGGGCTGGCTTCGGCGCAGCAGCTACCGGCTTCGACGCCGGGGCAATCGCCGACGGCGGGATATCCCTCATTACGGCCGGCTTTGCAGCCGCCGCCGGGCTCGCCGGTTTTTCGGCAGCCGCAGGCTTTGCCTCGTCGTCAGCAATGATGCGGCGGATCGACGCCAGAATCTCCTCCATCGAGGGCTCTTGGACCTTTGCAGGTTGCGTCATCTCCGACTCCACATCGAAACCATTTTATACCAAAGCCACGAAGGAATTGCCGGTTCCGGATATGCAGGTCGGGATTTTCATCGCACAAGCCTGACTTGTCCCCAGATCAAGCCCACCCGCTGCATCGCGCGGCGGACCCTGCTCCCCTCAAAGCGCCTCCCGACGCGCGTCCATGACATGCAAGGACGCGGGCCACGAATTGCTCAGCTCGCCCCAGAAAAGGTACGTCATGGCCACAATTGATTGCAAGCAAAGCGCCCGGCGCTTGAGGCGCCGGGCGACGATTTCATCCCGACTGTGCGGGAAACCACTCAGATATCAGCGGCCGTCGGGTGTGCGAACGCCGGCCCAGCTATCGCGCACCTGATGATAGTGCACGCTCGGGTCGTAAACCGTGGTCGGCAGCTTGAGCACCACCGGCGACAGCCGTCCGATCGTGTTGAGCACGGAGTATGACGCCACCACGCGGTCATGCTGCGCGGTGACGAGCGCGACGCGCGCGTTGACCAGCGCCTGCTGCGCGTTCAGCACGTCGAGCGTGGTGCGCTGTCCAGCCTTGGCTTCCTCGCGCACGCCGTTCAGCGCGATTTCCGACGCCTGCACCTGCGATTGCGCGGAGGCAACCTGCGCCTTGCCGGCAACGAGCTGTCCCCATGCCGTGACCACGTTGGCGCGGGTCTGGTCGCGGACCTGTTCGAGCGCGAGACGCTGTTGCGCCAGCGTTTCCTTGGACTGGCGGATCAGCGAGTATTCACCGCCGCCCTGATAGATCGGCACGCTGAGCTGCGTGATCGCGGAGGCGCCGAGCGACCGGTACTGGATCAGGCTCTGCTCATAGGACTGCTGCACCGCGGCCTGGAACGTGACCGTCGGCAACAGCGCGCCTTCGGCCACCTTGACCTGGAGGTAGCTGACGTCGATGCCGAACATCGACGCAGTAACGTTCGGATTTTGCGTCAGGCCGAGTTCGACGGCGGCCGGCAGTGTCCCCGGCAGGAAGCGGTCGACCGGCGAGCCCGGCGCCAGCGCTTGCGGCTCGTTGCCGATGATGCGGCGGAAGTTCGAGCGCGTCGTGGTCAGGTTGGCTTCCGCGGTCAGGAGCTGCGTCTTGCCGGCGGCGAGCTGTGCCTCCGATTGCGCGACGTCGGTACGCGTGACTTCGCCGACATTGAAGCGGTCACGCGTCTGTTTCAGCGTCTGCTCGAGCACGCGAACGTTGCTCTTCTGCACCTCGACGATCGCAGAATCACGCAGATAGTCCATGTAGATCGTGGCGCCGCTGAGCAAGACGCTCTGTTCGAGTGCCCGCAGCGCTTCGCGCGCACCGGAGACCTGCCCCTCAGCCGCTCTGGTCCTGTTGGCGGTCTGTTGGCCGTTGAAGAGCGTTTGCGTGAGGGTGGCGCCGACGCTGCGCGGCGCATTGCCGCCGGCAATAGGCGTCTTCACCAGGTTATTGAGGTCGCCGCCCTGCGTACTCAGCGAATCCGTATATTGAAAGCCCGCGCTCGCCGTGACCGCGACTTTCGGGCGGTAGCCCGACAGTGCCTGCGGCACGTTTTCGTCGGTGATGCGCACCTGCGCGCGCTGTGCATTGAGCTGCGGATTATTCTGATAGGCGCGAACCAGCGCTGCCTCAATCGTGTCGGCCAAGACGGGCGTTGGGCCCATGCACACTATTAGAAGGGCCGAAGCCGCAGCCCCGGCAAATGCCTTCACCCCACGCATCCCAAGCAATCCAATCATTTTGGCGCCCGGCCCACGACCATGATTGCACACGATCATTAACCGAACGTCGCTTCACTCGAAGTGAGTCCCGGCTCACCTTATTCCGCACGTAAGCTGGACGGAACCACCCCACAAGCAAACCCGGTCGAAACTCTTCACGTGGGGCAATCTGGCCACACTTCTGATTTCGAAGAGGATTTAGCCGACTGCGGAGGGCGATTATTGGGCGTGGAAACGGCCTAAAGACTAGAAAACGAAGGCCGGAACGAGTTCCAGCCCGGGCAGTACCGGGGCAGCGGCATCGAACAGCGTCCGGTGGCCAAAATCGCCATGCGAACAGGTCACAATGGTGGCCCGTGCCGGCCGGGATGTCGCAAACACGCCCACCAACCGGCCGCCGCTGCGCAATTGTCCGTAGAGATGCTCCGGCACGATCTCGGTCGCCCCGTTCAGGACGATGACATCATAAGGCGCGCCTGCCGGGTCGCCGTCAGCCGGCGCCGCGGCGCGGACCGTGAGATTTCCACAGCCATTGCGGGCCAGAGTAGCCTGCGCCTTGGCCGCCAACGCGGAATCGCTCTCCGTCGCGGTCACCTGGGGCGCGAATTGGGCGATCACGGCGGCGGCGTAGCCGGTGGCACAGCCGACCACCAGGACGCGGTCGGTCTCCTTGATCTCGGCCGCCTGCAGCATCTTCGCCAGCACCGCCGGCGCAATCAGGAACCGCTTGGCCGAGCCGGCTTCGCTGACATCGAGATCGAGGTCCAGATAGGCCAGAGCCTGCTTGTTTTGCGGAACGAAAGCCTCACGCGGCACCGCCAGCATGGCATCGAGAATGCGGATATCGGTCACGTCGCTCGGACGCACCTGACCATCGACCATATTCTGGCGCGCGGTCGCAAAACCGGACATAGGCTAAGACCCTGAGAGCATGCGGCGTGGCCGCCGGAAGAGCTGAAACCGGGGTCATCTTTGGTACAAGCGTCAGCAAAACGCAACATGCGGACGGCCCGTTGCCAGGCCGGCGCCAGAGACGCAGGGAGGCCTGCTACTCGATCGCCACGGCGAGCCGGGCGATCAGCCGCGCGACCTCATCCAGATGTTCGGTATCATGCTCTTTAATGGCTCGCGCGAGCCGAAGCAGGCATTCGTCGTCACTCATGGCGGGAATGTCGCTTGGGACAATCGAAGGTACCGCGCGTATCAAGTCGGTCGCTCTGGCTGGCATCGAATCCGCTCCCATGAACCCGGCATCAAGGAGCCTCCGGACCGATTGAGTTGAATTGGCGGCCCGCGCCATGACGCCTGGAGATGACGGAATTGCGCCTGATCGGTTCCCGGGGCCCTTGGCCCGGAGTTCGAAAACGACGGCAAATCGTTGTAACGCCGGGCCTTTCCGGCCCCGCTTCAAGCCAGAGCTCAACCCGTGATTTGGTCCTTTGCAAGCCCGAAAGGCTTTGTTATACGCTGCCCGCTCGCGAACATTTGTTTCGCCTGTTCCTCGGTAGCTCAGCGGTAGAGCATTCGACTGTTAATCGAATGGTCGCTGGTTCGAATCCAGCCCGGGGAGCCAGCAATTTCAATAGGTTGTTCTAGAAGATTGCGCCTGGGCCTCTGAGCGCCGCGCTCTCGGGCCACATGCAGGGCCGCACGAAAAAACCTGCCGACTTCCAGTTTTATCTTGGGCGTAAAGTTCAATGGCGCTCGATAGAGCGCCAGGTCGCGTCCTTGCTCTACGTCGCGTTGCGCCTGCCGTCCTTGCCGAAGGCTGCCCGATAGATCATCCAATACATTGCGCCGACGAGGCCGGCGCCACCGACGATGTTGCCGAGCGTGACCGGCACAAGATTATGAATGATGCCCGTCATCGTGATGACCGACGCGTCGAAATCAGCAGGGACATTTCCTGTTCGTACCATCAACCAGGCCAATGGCAGGAAGTACATGTTGGCGACGCAGTGCTCAAAGCCAGCGGCGATGAAGGCAGACACCGGAAATACGAGCGCAACAACCTTGTCGGTAACCGACCGGCCCGCATACGCAAGCCATACCGCCAGGCAAACGAGCAGGTTACACAGAACTCCCTTGAAGAATAGCGTCACAGCGTCAGGCTGGATCTTGGCGGCAGCCGTATTCAATATCGACAGGCCGACGCGGCCTCCATTCATGTCGAGATGATGCGAAAGGAAGACCAGAACCACGAGCCCGACGGCGCCGATCAGGTTGCCGAAATAGACGACGACCCAGTTGCGCAGCATTTCCTTTGTCGACACATCTCCGCTCGCCCAGGCCATCACGATCAGATTGTTTCCCGTGAAGAGCTCGGCTCCGGCGACCAGAACAATTGCCAACCCGAGCGAGAACGCCAGCCCGCCCATCACACGTGCCGCGGCGAAGCTGAGCTCCGCGTCGCTGACAATGACGGTGTAATAAAGCGCACCTAGTCCGATGCTGCCCCCTGCGATCACCGCCAGCATCAGTGAAGCCAGCAAGGGCAGGTTTGCTTTCTTGACCCCGACTTTCTCGACGGCCTCCTTGATCTCGGCCGGGCTGTAGGCATTCAAATTGAAGATGGGTGGTTGCGGCGGAGATGCCCGATCAGCCATATCGCGTCTCCCCTGCCTGATCCATCGACCCGCGCACCTAGCCGGCGCTGCTGCCAACCATGAGGAGACCCACGATCTGCGCTGCGATCACCTTCACCAGCGTCATCGAAGGAAAGATCATGGCGTAGCCGATGTCGGGCCGTTCGGTGGGCGCCATCTTGGTCGAATAGACGAGGATCGCCGGATTTCCTGTCGCGCCGGATGCCACGCCCACGAGATCGTCATACGGGATTCTGAGGATGTAGTGGCCCACCAGCAAGACGATGAATACCGTCGTCAGCAGAACCGCGACCCCGATAAAGAGCATCGTAAATCCGGATTCCGCGACGGTTCGAACGAAAGGCTGCCCTGCGTTGACGCCGACCGTTGCCAGAAACATCGCAAGTCCGAAGTTTCGCAAGACGATGTTCGCCGGCAACGGCATGGTCCAGAGCATGGGTCCTGTGCGCCGCAATTTTCCGAGGATGAGTGCGACGATCAGCGGTCCGCCTCCGATACCGAGCGTCACGACGCCTACTCCAGGAATCGGAATCGGAATAAGCCCGAGCAAAACGCCCATGACCATTCCGACGCCGAGCGAAACGTAACTGAATTCGGCCGCCGCCTTCACCGTGTCGCCAAAATGGCGCCGAATCTCTTCCTTGCGGTCCGGCGGCGTCAACACGCCGACCCGGTCGCCGAATTCCAGCATCAGGTCGGGCGCCGGCACGAGGTCCGCATCATAGCGGCGAACATGCAACAGGTGGGCCGGATAGCCGGTCGGCATGGGAAGACTGGCAAGGGGTACTCCGACCACGCTGGCCTTACCGACAAAGACTCTGATGTAGTCGAGATCGGCGCGGTCGCTGGCCAGGCGGCCGGGCTCCAGTTTTCCAAGCGTCGTAGCCGCTCTGGCGATTGCTTCATTCTGTTCCGCGACCACGAGAATGGCATCTCCGGCGGCCAAGACGGTATCGGCTGCAGGAACGAAGTTGTGTCCGCCCTTTCGAACCATCGTGACCCGTACATCGCTGAGCGCAGCCGCCGACAGTTCGTCGAGCTTCTTTCCAGCATGGCTTTCGCCGATCGAAATTTCACCCATGTGGAACCGCTGCGCCTTGGCCGGAAATTTCGGCTTTACGATCCGGGTCATGAAGTAAATGCACAGGATCGGACCGATCACCCCGAAGGGGTAGGCAATGGAATAGCCGATCGACGGATCCTTGTTCTTCATCACGTCGAGCGCGGCCTGGAGCGTGGCGGTGCTCGTCATTGATCCGGCATAGATGCCGAGCGTGTGTCCGATCTTGATTCCGAAAATGTGCCCGAGCCCAAGCGCAACCAACAAGCTGGCGATGCATGCGATAAGCGCCAGCAGATTGTACTTCTGCCCGACGCCGAACATGCCTTCGAAGAACTGCTTACCGTAAAGGATCCCGATCCCATACAGGAACATGATCAATCCTGTCAGCCCGATTGGTCCCGTGATCTGGGCTTTGGGCGCGAACGCACCGATGGCAAGGCCGACGAAGAGAACGGCGCCGACGCCGAGAGAAAATCCTCCGATACTGATCTGACCGACCAGATAGCCCAATCCGATCGCGAGAAATGCCGTCAGTATCGGCTGGCTTCCGATGATCTCGCGAGCAAGGTCCAACATGATGTCCGGTCCCCCCAACCTGTCGTCAGCGCACCCGGCAGCCCGCCGCGCGGAATTGCCCGATCACCCGATCCACCAGCTCCCGGCTGGCCGTCGGAGTATCGAGAAGCTTGTAGTCGAGCCCCATGGCCTTCCACTTGAAGGCGCCCATCTGGTGGAACGGCTGTACCTCGACCCACTCGACGTTCTTCATCGGCGCCACGAATCGCGCGATGCCGTCGACGTTGGCAGGATCGTCAGTCTCGCCGGGAACGAGCGTGAAACGGATCCACACCGGTTTGGATAGCGAAGCGAGGCGCTCGGCGAAGCGCAGCGTCGGCGCGATGTCGCGAGCTGTCACTCGCCGGTACGTGTCGGGATCCGAACTCTTGATGTCGAGCAACACGAGATCGACGTTCGACAGGTAGCCTTCGTCGGCACGATCCCCCAGAAATCCCGAGGTCTGAATGGCCGTGTGCAGGCCCATTGCCTTCGCACCGGCGAATATCCGCCGGGTGAATGCAAGCTGAACCATCGGCTCGCCGCCGGAAATGGTCAGGCCCCCACCAAGCGAACGAACGACTGACGAAAAATCACCCAGGCGACGGAGCACGTGATCGGCCGAAACGTAAGTCCCGTCCTTCAGATGCCATGTATCCGGGTTGTGGCAGTACGTGCACCGCAGCAGGCAGCCGGAGACGAAGAGCACGACGCGCAGGCCCGGCCCATCATATCGGGACGAGGTTTCGTAGGAATGGCAATACCCGAACGCGCCCTGCTCATCCCTAAGCTGGCTTTCGTCGGGCGCGTCCGGTGAAATGCCCACCCGGAGGTCATGACGACTTCCAGGCTCAAGTGGCTGCACCGTCGACATGATGCACCTCGGTTCAGATCTGGCCGTGGAACGTGCGGCTGATCACATCCCTCTGCTGCTCCGGCGTCAGACGAACGAAGTTGACGGCGTAGCCGGAGACTCGAATGGTGAGCTGCGGGTACTTGTCCGGATTCTTCATGGCGTCTTCGAGCGTATCCTTGTCGATCACGTTCAGGTTCATGTGGAATCCGCCGCGATCGAAGTAGACGTCGAACGCCTTGACGGCTTCATCGATCAGTTGGGTTTCTGACAGGTGTGCCTTCTGCGGAGCGACGGAGACCGTGTAGCTGATGCCATCCTGCGCGTCCTTGTAGGGAAGCTTTGCAACGGACAGGCAGGAGGCGAGCCAGCCGTGGCTATCCCGGCCGTGCATCGGATTTGCGCCCGGCCCGAACGGCTCGCCCTTGCGGCGGCCATCGGGCGTGTTTCCCGTAGCCTTGCCGTACACCACGTTCGAAGTAATGGTAAGCACGCTCTGGGTATGCGTCGCGTTGCGATAGGTCGGGTGCTTTCGTATCTTCCCCATGAAGCTGGTGACGATATCAGACGCGATTTGATCGACGCGGTCATCGTTGTTGCCGAATTGCGGCGTCGCCTTGTTGCCCTCGTTTTGATAGTCAACCACCAATCCAGTCGCATCGCGGGCGACGCGCATCTTTCCGTACTTGATCGCGCTCAGGCTGTCGGCCACCACCGAAAGGCCGGCGATGCCGAATGCCATGGTTCTGAGAATGTCGCGATCGTGGAGCGCCATCTCCAGGCGTTCGTAGAAATACTTGTCGTGCATGTAGTGGATGCAGTTCATCGCGTGGACGTATGTGCGTGCCAGCCACTCCATCGTGGTATCGAACTTGGCCATCACATCATCGTAGTCGAGGAAGTCGCCCGCGACCGGCAGTGTCTGGGGTGCGACCTGATCGCCTGAGACCTCGTCGCGGCCGCCATTGATCGCGTACAGCAGCGCCTTCGCCAGGTTTACGCGGGCACCGAAAAACTGCATCTGCTTGCCCAGCCGCATCGCCGAAACGCAGCAGGCTATGCCGTAATCATCGCCCCAGAACGGACGCATCAGATCGTCGTTCTCGTATTGCAGCGATGACGTGTCCTTGCTCACTTTGACGCAATAGCGCTTGAAGGTCGCGGGCATGTGGCTCGACCAAAGAACCGTAATGTTCGGTTCGGGTGCCGGGCCAAGATTTGAAAGCGTATGCAGCATGCGATAGCTGCTCTTTGTCACCAGCGTGCGCCCGTCCAGGTCCATGCCGCCGACACACTCGGTCGCCCAATAAGGGTCTCCGCTGAACAGGGCATCGTAGTCGGGCGTGCGCAGGAAACGGACGATACGAAGTTTCTGAACCAGTTGATCCCAGAGTTCCTGAGCTCCGCCTTCATCCAGAACGCCCGCCTTCAGATCCCGTTCGATGTAGATGTCGAGGAAGCTCGATATGCGGCCGATGGACATTGCAGCCCCATTGGCCTCCTTGATCGCGCCCAGATAGGCAAGGTAAGTCCATTGGAATGCTTCCTGGGCATTGCTGGCGGGCTTCGATATGTCGAGGCCGTATAGCTTCGCCATCGAAGCAAGGTCCGTGAGCGCTCGCATCTGGTCGGATAGTTCTTCACGCAACCGAATGATGTCATCGCTCGGCCACATATCGTCGATCTGTTCCCGCTCGGCACGCTTGGCCTCGAGAAGCCGATCGATCCCGTAAAGCGCGACCCGCCGGTAGTCCCCAATGATGCGGCCGCGGCCGTAAGCATCCGGCAGGCCCGTGATGATCCCGGACCGCCGGCAATTCATGATTTCGGGCGTATAGGCGTCGAAGACGCCGTCATTGTGCGATTTTCGGTATTTGGTGAAAGCCTCGTGCACAGCCGGGTCAGGCTCGAAGCCTGCGGCCTTGAGGCCCGCCTCGACCATCCGCAATCCGCCGAAGGGAAAGATCGCCCGCTTGAAAGGCTGGTCGGTCTGAAGACCCACGATGACTTCGTTGTCGCGATCGATGTAGCCGGCTTGGTGGGCAAGCAATGTCGAGGGGTTTTTGGTATCTACAGCCAGCACCCCTTTTTTCCGTTCATCCGCGAAGTACGGCTGCAGTTTCGCCCACACCGCCTTTGTGCGCTGCGATGGCCCGGCGAGAAACGTTTCGTCGCCTGTGTAGGGCGTCACGTTACGGACGATGAAATCGCGAACGTTGATGGAGCTGAGCCAATCTCCGGGCCGAAAACCGTCCCAGCAATGTCCGGCATCAGCTTCCTTCCTCAGGGCTGCGCTTGCCTTCATGGTGCTTCTCCCACCGGCTTGGAGTGGCTGCTTCGGCGCCTGCGATCTTCAGCGTCGCAACTCGGGCGTGGCCTGACCATCGGAGCGCCGGCAATGCAACTCTTGATTTATGTCAAGCAACTGAAAGAGACCCGAAGGAAGAACAGGACGACAGCCGAGCAGGCTCACTTCAGTGAAATCCTGACCTCGCTGAGGTTCGTAGCGAACTCCAGCCCCGCCTTGGGCCCTTGCAAGGCAATCGTTACGCCCTTCGCGTTCCCCAGCTGAACGCCTCCGAAGCCGCCAACGAGGGCGCCGCCGCCACCGACCGAGCTGTAGGTGCCGGCGAAGTCGCTGACTTGCCTGATGCCTGACGCCGTTCCCTCCAGCCGGCTGACCGATGCTCCAGCCGTAACACCCACGCTGAGACCCGATATTCTGAACGGATAGTCGCGGCCGCGATACGTAAGGACGCCGCTGCCGCCACCAGCGCCCACTATCAAGCCCGCCTTGAGAAGCTTGACGCGGACATGGCCAGACGCCTGCGCGAGCGACGATGTCGCTGGAAGGACAACGGCGAGAAGGGCGACTACGGCGATCCGAACAAACCACGACATCGCTTCAACCCTCCTGGACTTAAGGAGCCGCCACATCCACCTTTTTCCAGGTCTGATCCGGATCGAACGCGTAGATGCGCTTGGCCATGCTCTCGGTACGGGGTCCGAGATCCTTCTGGTAGACGGTACCGGCATGATTGACCACGAAGGTCATGACGCCGGAATTTCCGTACTCGGCGGGGTATGCAATCAGCCCGAAGCCGCCGATCATCTTTCCCTTGACGACGTAGTCCATGGCGCCGCCCGGCGCGTTGGATCCCTGGCCCCTCAAAATTCGATAATAATAGCCGTGATAGGGCGTTGCCTGCTCGCCGACCTTGTACCCTTCGGCGGAGGCATGCGCCGCCAGTTCGCCGAGCGGGCTCGGGTCGCGATCATCGCGCCAGAACAGCCCATCTTTCTTGCCCGGGCTGCTGACGATGCGTTGTGCGTAGACCCCTACTCCTTCGCCGGTGCGATCCCTTTCGGCGTATTCGTTCTGGGCATCCACGTAAGCCAGCGAGGTCTGAACAGCGTCCAGTTCATTGCGTCCGATGCGGCGATACAGAATCTCGAGACGCCCGGCAGCCGGATCGAACTCCCAGCCGGTCCTGTTGTTCACCAAGGGAATCGGGAACGGAAAATCGTCCGCGCCCAGGATGAGCGTCGCTTTCTTGTTTCCCTCGGCTTTGATGGAGTGCTTGGCGTCATAGGCGGACAGGAAATGCTGGCGCATTTCGGCATCGGCAACGTCATCGCCGGACTCGATAATGTCCGCGGCAGCCTTGCCGAGGACCTTCAGCATGGTGCTGCTCGTGCCGGTCTTGACCGCGGCGGCTAGCGCCGCCGCGGCGTCCTCCGGTGAGGGATAGGCTTGCTGTCCTGGGGACGCAGAGGTCAACAATAGAACTGCCGCGATTGCGCCGAGACTCACCGCAGCGGCGCGCGAGATCGATTTGAGCATGGTCATGGCAAGACCCCCGATGGTGTCGGGATCTTCGCGCCGTCGGCAAGCCAGCCGCTATGCGTGCGCAACTTCAAGCCCAGCTTTTCGTAGTACACCCGGAGATACCCGTCCCGGCCGCGGGTCACGGCTTCCGGCACCAGGTTCAGCACTTCCTGTGCGATGACGCCGACATAGGCCTTGCTGCTGCCGAGATAGCTGAAGCGGTAGTAGCCGAGACCGTTGGCGAGATGACCGAGCAGGACAACGTCATGCTTCAGTTCGACGTCGGAGCGCCGGCCGCCGCCGCCACCACGGAAGCCACCCCCGCCGCCGCCATGGAAGCCGCCGCCTCCACCTCCGCCGCGGAAGCCACCGCCTCCACCAGCAAACGACGCACCGCCGCCGCCACGCGGGCCCATGCTCGCCATGCTTGCCCGGCCACGGGCCGATTGCGCAGCGGCAGCCCTGCCCGAAGACACGTTCATGGCGGAACCGCGACTTCCGCTACCGCGCGCGGCGCTACCGCCGCGATTGGCGGCCTTGGCAGCCTTGGCGCGATCTCCGCCGCCGGCTTTGGCGCGATCACCGCTGCCCTTGGCACGGTCGCCACCACCCTTGCCTCGATCCGCCGTGCTCGGGCGATTGCCGCCGCGATCCCCGACACGATCGCCACCGCGGTCCCCTGCCCGATCGCCGACGCGATCACCTGCCCGATCGCCAGCGCGATCGGCAACGCCCGGTCGATCCTGTCCGGGGCGAAGCACCTGCTGCCCGTCACGACCGCGGAAATCCATCCGGTTGGAGGCACCTGCCTTCAGGTTGTTGTTGCCGAAGCGCTGCTGAACGTTGACGTTGTTGTATCGAACGCCCTGACGATGCGCGGCATTGTGCTGCCAGCTGTTCCCGATGTTTGTCGTCCTGTTGAAGTTGTTGACGTAGAGATTGCGGTTGCCCCAGTTGCATCCACCGCCCCAGTAACCGCCCCAACGTCCGATCGCCCAGGCTGTACCGAAGGCGAGACCCGCCGCGATCACGCCGGCGCCGATATAGGACGGGTACCCGAAGTAATAGGGTGGATACTCCGCGTAAGGCCAGGCTCCGTAAACCGTCGCCGGATCGTAATACGGCACATACATCGTATTGGGGTCGGCCTGCTCGATCACGATGGCCTGCCTGTTTTCCTGCGTCTGAACGCTGACCTTTTGCTGCTTGGTGGTGACCAGCTTCTTGCTGTCATAGGCCTTGGAGCGAAGGCGCTGGATCGCGTCCATCACGTCCGGCTGCTGCGCGAGCACGGCATCGCCGAGACTCTTGGTCCAGTCCACCTTGTCGCTCATCATCGAAGTGACGTCTGCGGTGCTGGTGAGCGCCTTGACGCTGTTGTCCCACGACTGTTTCTCGACCTCCTTCTTCAACGCATCGCCTTTCAAGGTCTTGTGTTCCTTGAGCCAGCGATCGGCCTGCACGACCTCCAGCGGATAGGTCGACGCAGCCAGCACATTTGCCAGCAATTCGTCGGGATAAAGCGCAATCGGCGCAACCAGCGCCTCGAGTTGCTCGGGCTTCAACAGCTCCGCACTCGGCGGCGGCTGGCTGACCGGTTGCGCCGAACTACTCGGAGCAGGCGGATTGTCGGTCGTCTGGGCGGAGACGGCGACAGGATTCGCCATCAGCAACGCGAGCGCGATAAGGGTCTTGCCGCAACGGAACATCACACCCTCCCTTGGGGTCATCGCGGCAGCATCGGTCTGAGGCGATGTCGTTCTTTGACAAAGATCAAGGAAACCAGCAGTGCTGTCGTGCTGCGGCGCAAGAACAGCGTGGCGCGCGTATCAGGCAGGAGTTGATCGACCGCGGGCAATCGGAAGCCTGATCGTGAAAAGCGCACCGCCGGACAATTGATTCTCTGCAGAAATTTTTCCGTGGTGCGCTTCGACAATGGTGCGGACAATCGCAAGTCCCATCCCCATGCCCTGCGGCTTTGTCGTGAAGAACGGATCGAAGACGTTCTTGAGATCGCCGGTCGCGATACCGGGGCCGGTGTCGCCAATCCTGATTTCCGCGCTGGCGCCTGAAAGGCTCGTGGTAACGCTGACTTCGCGCTCCTTTGCCTCCGATTCGGATATCGCGTCCATCGCGTTGATTATCAGATTCAGAAAAACTTGTTGCAGCTGAATGGCATCGCCCTTGACGTTCAGGTCGGCCGAGATCGTGCTATACTTCAGTGCGATGCCGCGCCCGTGGGCTACGGCTGTGACAAATCCGATCGCCTGCCGCACCGTCTCGTTCAAGTCGATATGTTTCATTTCAAAAGGTGTCTTCTTCAGCACGCTGCGTAGCCGGCGGATCACTTCGCTGGCGCGCTGGTCGTCGCGCCTGATATCAGCGAGGATCTCCCCGACTTCATCGAGATTCGGCGAAGGGCTCTTCAGCATGAGTTCGGCCGTTTCGGTGTTGGTAAGAATTGAGCCTAGCGGCTGGTTTATCTCATGCGCGATGGAAGTCGTCAGTTCGCCGACAGCCGAATAGCGGTTGAGGTGTGCAAGCTCCGCGAGGCGTTGGCGCGATTCGACTTCGGCGAGACGGCGGCGACGCCGTTCGTGGAGCAGTCCGGTAATCAATCCCCCCTGGATCAGGATTACGCTCGCAATCAGCGCCAACTGCCAACTATATTTTTCCCAGATTCTGGACTCGCGAAACAAGATTACGCTTCCCGCGGGCAGGTTGCTCTCGCTGATGCCCCAGCGCTGCATTTCCCGCCAGTCGTACTTCGGTGATGCAAATCCGATCGGCTGCACCCTGATGTCGGCGGGCTTTTCGCCACCGAGAATGCGGATGGTGGCATTGACGGTTTTGTCGCTCGATTGGTGGATTGAATGCATCGGGCCGCCGACGGTATCTCGGCCGAAATAGGCTTCCTGGAAGGAAAAGATCGGGGCGTTGGCGACCGCATGAAGGCTGCGCAAGGCGAGATCGCCCTCATGGGCGACACCTGCGCTATCGACCGACATCAAGCCCCAGAACAGAACGGTATGTGGCGGGAGCGTCGACGCCCGCTTCAGTATTTCCGCAAAGGAGAGATCGGCGTACCAGACGAATGCGACCCGGTTTTCGAAGGATTTGACTTCCCTCTTTGCCTCCTCAAGCCAGAATTTCTCCAGAGGCGAGGCGCCTATGACCACGGCAATCGTCTGCGTATCCGGCAGCACCTGAAGAATGCTGTCGAAAAAGGCCGAGAAATCGTTGTGAACCGCGATGACGGTGTCGTTATCCGTCAAATCTGTCCGGTTCACCAGCCGCTGCTCGACCGCTGTCAGCACCATGGGTGTTTTGGGGAAGAGCTGCGCGCGATATTTCTGAACAAACCGGGCCGCAGGCGCGCCAATGCTCACCACGATGTCCGGCGGACGGCCAGTGTAAAGCGACCGCAGATAGTCGACAAACGGAGCTTCCGGTCCCGGGTTGTTAAACCGTGCCGACAGCAAATTGTGCTCCTGAAGCTCCAGAGGCCACGGCGACTGCTGCTCAAGGTCGGTCCGGATGGTGCGGGCAAATGCGCTCCACGGCAGGAAGTCGCGCCCGAACGAGTGCAGCATCAGCACACGCTTGGGTTCGCCACGCGGCTCGCCGCTCGCCGGTCCGGGCAGTACGGCCGCCAGGACCACCAGGCAGACGCAGAGACGGGCGGCCAGGACTGGCCAGCCCGCGCCGATCGCTGCGGTCGGGACCCGTGCGCTCATCCACTTACCCCGGCAGTCAGAACGACGCATTCCAGCACATTTCGAGCGCAAGCGACACCGCAGCCAACCGCCTCAGCTTCACAAGCCTCCGAGCACGGTGTGCACCCCCGATGCGAATTGCTTGATTTGGATCAAGGGAACGACCTCGCCGCCACCTAGCCTTGGCAACGCAGAGGCAGAACCACCACTCAGGAGCCATCAATCATGCCTGGCAGCATCGATAATCTCATTCCGAGTGCAAAGCAGATCCGTAAGGATGCAGCTCTCAAGGAAGCTGAAAAGGCGGAGCAATATGCCCGCCTTGCCGCAGCCGCCGAAGCTGAAAAACGTGCGCTGATCGAGCGGCTCAACCGTCCGTCAGGCAAGTCCGAAGAGGAAAAGATCCAGCTCGCCTCGACAATTATCCAGCGGGCGGTTCGAAACGGAATGACGGAAGTACAGGTGTATCGGTTCCCCAACTCACTGTGCACCGACAAGGGCCGTGCCATCATTCAGCAGGAGCCAGGCTGGGAGCGAACGCTGACGGGTATTCCAAAGGAAATATTCCAACTCTGGGCCGACTATCTCAAACCGCGGGAGTATCGCATCAGCTACCAGGTGATCGATTACCCGGGAGGCGTGCCGGGCGACATCGCCATCACCATTTCCTGGGGAGACTGAGGCACTTCGGCCAGATCTGGATTGAGCAGGGAACGGTGAGCATGTCAGCCGACGAGCCCGCGAAAGGAATGAAACGCAAGGACTACGAGAAAAAGCTGGAGAAGCTCCAGGTCGAGCTTTGCCATCTCCAGGAATGGGTGAAAGCCGAGAAGCTGAAGGTGATCATCATCTTCGAAGGCCGCGATGCCGCCGGCAAGGGCGGCACCATCAAAGCCCTGACCGAAAAGGTGAGCCCCCGGGTATTCCGTGTCTGCGCCCTGCCCGCGCCGTCCGATCGGCAAAAATCCCAGTTGTTCATCCAGCGCTATATCGAGCAATTCCCGGCCGGCGGCGAAATCGTGATCTTCGACCGTAGCTGGTACAACCGCGCCGGCGTTGAATATGTCATGGGATTCTGCTCGCCTGCCGAACACAAGCGCTTCCTCGAGTTGTGCCCGTTGGTCGAGAGATTTGCCGTGGATGCGGGCATCATCTTCATCAAGCTGTGGCTCGAGGTCGGGCATGGAGGAGCAGGAAGCGCGGTTCAAGGCGCGCATCGAGGATCCTCTGCGGCAGTGGAAGCTAAGCCCGATGGACACCGAGTCGTTCGGGCGCTGGTACGATTACTCGCGAGCACGCGACATGATGTTCGAGGCAACCGACACGAAGCATGCGCCGTGGCGACTGATCCGCTCCGACGACAAGCGACGGGCTCGGCTCAACGTCATCTCGCATATCCTTGAAACGATCCCGTACAAGAAGATCGCGAGAGAAAAGGTCAAGCTGCCCAAGCGATCCAGCAAAGGCCGCTACGACGATCAGGCCAGCCTGCGCCGAATGAAGTTCGTCGAAGAGCGGTACTGAAGCAAACCGGGCCGCGCAGCTCCGCGGCCCCGCCGCCTCCCCCTACTTCAACCCCTCAACCGTATCGTGACCCCGCCGACGGCCGCAGACACTTCGGCGCCAACTCTGGGACCGCTGAGCTGCAAGATCACACCATTGGCGTTTTGCAGTTGCACACCTCCGGCTCCGGCCGCGACGGCACCTCCAGCTCCGACCACGGCGTAGGAGCCTTCAATTGAAGCCGGCCCCCTCAGATTGAGTGCACGACCGACAAACTTGGAGGTGGAGGCCCCGATCGTGAAGCCGACGCTCATGCCTGATACGGCGAACGGATAGCGCTTGCCTCGCAAGATCAGCACGCCCTCCCCGCCTCCGACCCCGATGATAAACCCACCCTTGGTGAAGACGACCGCGACCTGGCCAGTTTCAGCTCGGGATGGCGTACTGATGCCAGCCACGCCCACGAGCAAGGCAACCAGGGCAACGCTTCTGACAAATCTTTTCATGACGCTTTTTCCTCTGAAGAGACACGATGCGGCGACAACCTGTTGGGCTAGGGGCTTGGCGAAATACCTGAACACGGTGAGCAGAATGCCGGACACGGCATAGGTGATGGCCCGCGGGATCGTGCCTCCCTGCCCACCCACTCCTTTGATCCAAGTCAAGGATCGCGCTCTCTTCGTTCGAACGCGTCCAGCTGAGGCGAATGGCGCACTTCGCAATGCAATAGGCGTGGGATCTTGCAGGCACCGATTGTTTAGCCGGGCTTCACGGTGTCGGCGGCCGTTGCGTCGGATCGGATCGTTCCCTGGCCCTTACCCTCGCCCAGCACGCTGTCGAGCGTGCGGAGCCATTCGCTGCTGTCCGTCTTCTCCGCCAACCCTTCCGCGCGCAGCAAGTCCCGCAACTGCGCATGAGCCCCGACGATGCTCAGCGCTACATGACGCGACGCCAGCTCATCATGCAGATCGAGCAACATCCGCGCGCCGGCGAGATCGATATAGGGGGATGACGAGAGGTCGCAGGCGACCAGCCTGACGCCAGACGAATTTCGCAGCGCCGTCAGAACTGTTTCCAGAATCGTCTCGGCGTTGATGTAGAGCAGCGAGGCCTCGGGGCGGAATGCGATGACACCGACCAGCGGCTCCACGCCCTCGTGCCTGGCGCTGTCGGAATAGCGGCCAGATCCGGGAAGCCGCCCGAGGAACGCGATGTTGGGCCGCGAGGCCCGGCCAAGCAGCAGGAAGATGGACGCAAGGGCGGCAAGCAGCACTCCTTGGAGGATCCCAAGCAGCAGCACGGACACCAGTGCGATAAGCGCGGCATAGAAATCGATACGGCTTACTCGCCACATGCGAAGCAGCGCGTGGATATCGACCAGCCTGTAAACGGCAACAAAGACAATGCCAGCCAGCACGGCCTTGGGAAGGTTGGTCAGCAACCCCGTGAAGAAAAGCAGGCAGAGCGCGAGGGCAAACGAGCAAAACACCAATGCCAGCGACGTACGCGCCCCCGCCGCGTCGTTGACGGCGGACTGCGACAATCCACCGGCCACGGGGTAGCCGTGGCCAAACGCCGCTGCGAGGTTGGCAGCCCCCAGCCCCAGAAACTCCTGCCGGACATCAAGATTGTATCCATGCTTCGCAGCAAAACTCCGGGCCGCCGAAACACCCTCTATATAGGCCAGCAGCAAACATCCGGCTGCTATTGGAAATAACTCCTGGAATTCCAGCATCCCGAAAGTGGGCACCTCGAAAGCCGGCAATCCCTCCGGGATGTTTCCGGTGACAGGCACGCCCAGCGCCGGAAGGCCGAACAGCGTTGCCATGAGGATTGATAGCGCCACCACGGCGAGTCCGACCGGCCTGCCCGATAGAAACCGCTCGCCGACGAGCAAGAACAGGATCGCCGCGACCCCGATTGCCAATACGAGCAGGTTGCTACCGCCGACCTGCGCCGCAAGCCGGATTGCCCGGTCGAAGAAGTTGTGGCCTCCGCCCGCCACGCCGAACAGGCTCGGTAACTGGCTCATGATGATTGTGAGGCCGGCCCCCGCCTTGAAGCCGACGAGAATGCTGTCGCTGACCAGACGGATGAGAATGCTGAGCTTGAAAACCCACGCGATCAGGCAAAGCACCGCCACGGCGAATGCCGAAAGGCTCGCGATCTGTGCGAAGCGTATCGCGTCCCCTCCGGCCAGCGCTCCGACGCTGCCGGCGATCATGAGCGAGATTGCGGAGGTCGGGCCGATCGCTAGCTGCCGCGACGACCCAAGCAGCGCGTAGCCCAAGCCGCCGAGCATATAGCCGTATATGCCGACCTGGGGTGGCAAACCGGCAAGGCCGGCATAGGCCAGTGACACCGGGATCGCATAAGCGGCGAGCGTCACGCCAGCGATCGCATCATGGCGCAACCACGAGGATTTATACTCGGCCAGCCACGTCAGCGGCGGAAAGATCCGTGTCCAGCCCGTTCGCTGAAACGAGCGGAGCTTCATGGGCATCCTCATGGGGCCACATCTCGCAACGAAACAAGACGGTCGGCAGTGCCGCCAAGCTGCCACGGGTCCCGGACTGCCATAGACAACGCCCCAAGCCCCGCGCGGATTGATCTGGATCAAGCTTTCGATGGGTTCAGGGAAGCCAAATAGCTGCGCGCGGACGCCGCACACCGGGGAATGTCACCTGCCAGGACTGCCGAAGGAATCATGACATGTGTCAGCAGGACTTGCGGAGCCTGGTCACTGCATTGCTTCTGCTGTTGGCAAACCCGATCACGCCGTTGCGCGCGGACGATCAGGCCACATCCCGCCTCATCCAGGAAGAGATCTGGGTGCTGCCGCTGCCGCTGCCGATGTTCGCCTATCTGGTACGGCCGGTCGGCGACGGACCGTTCCCGCTTGTGATCATGAATCATGGCGTTTCGCTGAACCAGACCGACCGCGGCTTCTATCCACTGGTAGAATTCCGTGACGCAGCCAAATGGTTTGCCAAACGCGGTTACCTCGTGGTGGCTCCCGTCGGCACTGGATATGGCGCAGCGGCCATCGACATGCCCGAGCATGGTCTCTACGGCCCGTTCTTCTCGAAGATCGGAAAATGCACCAACCCCAATTTCCGCGCTCCCGGTCTGGCGGTTGCGCAAGTCGACCTCTGGATCATCGACTACATGACCGCCGAAAAGCGCATTGTGCCGAAGGACGTCATCGTCGTCGGGCAGTCGGCCGGCGGATGGGCTGCGATTGCGCTTTCAAGCCTGAACCCGCCCCAGGTCAAGGCGATCATCGTCTTTGCCGGCGGCCGTGGCGGCCGCGTCGACGGCAAGCCGAACAACAATTGCGCGCCAGACAAGCTGGTGGAAGCGACCGGTGAATTCGGCCGCATGTCGCGGGTGCCGATGCTGTGGATCTATATCGAGAACGACACCTTCTTCGGCCCTGCCCTGTCAAAGCGCATGCACGAGGCTTTCACCACGGCCGGCGGCAAGGCCGAATACCATCTGATGCGACCGTTTGGTAACGATGGTCATTTCTTTATCGGTTCTCCCGACGCAATCCCGATCTGGTCGCCACTCGTGACGAAGTTTCTCGACGAGCAGGGATAGCGAAAGCGCAGGCTCGGAGCCGCAACCATGATCCATTCCCATCGCACTGACACGCGGACAGGAAGCAATTGTGCGGACCTTTCCACAGCCGTTCTCGTGATGGCAGCGCTCGTGACTGTTGCATCCAATCAGCCGGCTGCATCCCAACAGGACCCGACCGCCGCGCCGAAACCAGCCGGTACCGAAATTGCGCCCCGGGGGCAACGAGAGGTAAAGGACATCGCTTATGGAGACTGGAAAAAACTGTGCTTCAAGCCGGGCGCTGCAAAAATGACCTGCCGGACTTCGATCACCGGCACGTTCGCAACCGGTCAGGTGGTGGTTCGCGTCGATGTCGTCGAGCGTGAAGGCGACAGCAATGCACGGCTGCAGGTGTTCTCCCCGGTCGGCATGTATCTGCCGAAGCCGGTCAAGCTTACGATCGACCAGGGCGAGCCGCATAACGTGCCTTATACCTGGTGCCTCACCAACGCCTGCATCGCGGGCGCCGTGGCGGACCCGAAGATGATCGAGGAAATGGAATCCGGGCAGATGCTGCGACTGGAATTCGTCGATTCAGGCCTCCTGACGCTCACAACGTCGCTACCCCTTGGCCAGTTCGCCTCGGTGCACAAGGGTGCGCCGGCGCAGACGTTTGAACAGGACATTGATGAGTGAGCCCTGGGCTGCCTAAGCAGATCGCTAAGCGGCGGCGCGCACTTTTTCGATGGGTTCGATGAGCGACTGTGCGGCAAATGGCTTGGTCAGGTACGCAATACAACCCGACTCGGTTGCGGCTGCGCGGTTCGCCTCGCTGTCGTTACCGGTGATATAGATGACCGGCAGCCTTACCCCCCTGTTTTCGAGGCAATGGCACAGTTCAAAGCCGGATTCGCCATTCAAGTCGATGTCGAAAATGAAGCAAAGCGCATTTTCGAAATCGTCATGGGTCAACATGGCGTTGGACGACTCGAACAACATTGAATGGAAGCCGTGAAATCCCAGCAGCCGTTTGATGCCCCTGAGCATTGACGGGTCATCGTCCACGACAAAAACGGACCTGCGGGTTGGCAAGATGTCGCTCTACCTTCGAGTTCAGTGGGTTCGGTCATTTTGCACGCCATCACGAGACCTTCATATTGACCTTATGTGCAATGGGGAACTCGAACGCCGCTTCGAAGTGCTCTAGGTGCGGAAATCACGGCTGGGATCAAGCATACCGAGCCGCTCCGCGTTCGAAACCAGTTTGGCAAGGGAGTCTACCTGCATCTTCTCCATCACCTGGTGGCGATGTGCCTTCACGGTACGCTCCGTTGTTCCCAGCTCATGGGCGATCTGCTTGTTGATCTTGCCGCGGACAATGAGATTGAAAACCTGTCGTTCGCGTGGCGTCAGGGTCGCTACAAGCCCGCGAAGGGAATCGAGTTCGTTCCGTTGATGGTGTGCGGACTTGTAGCGCGCCATGGCGCGCTCGATCGCGTCGATCAGGAGTGCTGACGAAGCCGGCTTGGTCAGGAAATCCTCGGCACCCGCCTTGATGGCCCGCACGGTCGCCGGCGTGTCGGCATACCCGGTAACGAAGACGATCGGCAGGATCGAACCGCGCTCGATCAGGCGGCTTTGCAGGTCGAGGCCGTTCAGGCCCGGCATCTGCACGTCGAGCAGGATGCATCCCGGCTTTTCGGCGCCCGGCAGGCGATCCAGCAGCTGTTGGGCCGACGAATAGGTTTCAACGTCATAGCCCGCTAGTTTCAAGCGGCGCTCGACCGCCGTCCGAAAAGAAGCATCGTCATCTATTACGTGAACAAGGCCAGACAATTTACCCTCCTAGCCGTTAAATGGAAGGAGTAGAGATCGGCCGGATCATCCTCAATCGAATGGAAAATGCGTCTCCGTCACCTCAAGCGCGAAGATAAAGCTGCTTCCTCAAACGACGACCAACCAGCGGTACGTCCAAGCAAATTGCTTGAAGGTATCGGCTCCGGCCCCACCGGCCAAAATGTCTCGGTGTCGGGCGCGCGTATTCCCATTCCCGGCATTGCCGAATTGTCCCTTGGTACAATGACCCTTCAGACAATAGTTAAGACTGCTTCCTTAGTCGAAGATAAACCAGTGGTAGCGGGAAGGCGGCGGCACATTCCGCGCGAAGAACGAACCTCTTCTAACGGCTCGAAAGACCATCCCAACGACCAGTACAGGAGTTGGCCCATGTTCGTCCGCATCACGGCCGATCCGGCACCCCGTCCCACCTCTCTCGGCGAACTCGGAATAGGGAGCGATTCAAATCCAAGGGTAAGTCTAAACGAATTTACCTACAAAAAGGGAGCCGAAATCTACGGCGAAAAGGAGCCTGCGGACTACGTCTATCAGGTCAAAATTGGTGCAGTGCGAAGCTATAAGCTGCTTTCGGACGGCCGTCGCCAGATTGGCGCATTCCACCTGGCCGGCGACATCTTCGGGCTGGAAAACGGAAGTATGCACCGGTTTACCGCGGAGGCGATCGTGAGCACCACGGTTCGCCTGATCAAACGGCGCAGCCTCGAGATGGTGGCGGAGAGCGATGCCATGGTCTCGCGAAACCTGTTGAGCATGACAACGGACAATCTGCAGCATGCGGAAAACCACATGCTCCTGCTCGGCCGCAAGACTTCGCTGGAGCGCGTTGCCGCCTTCCTGATCGAGATGGACCGACGACTTACCGCGGCCGACGTCATGCCACTGCCGATGTCGCGGCGTGACATTGCCGATTATCTGGGCCTGACGCTGGAAACGGTGTCCCGCGCACTATCGCGGCTGCATGAACTCGATATCATCGGATTCATCGGCAGCAATCAGCGCCAGATCGTCCTTCTCAATCGACGGCAGCTTGCCAGCCTCGATCTGCAGAACTGAACCCGGAAGCGCCGACCGCCGCGAAGCGCTCGAGCGGCCTTCAACTCTTCGGGGTAAAGACGCCCGTCGCAGCCTTCATGGCAAACTCGCCCATGCTCCTTGCATGGTCCGTCAGCGAGCGCATCTGTTCCTGGAAAAATTCGGTCTGGATCCTGGCGGCCTCCTGCATGTCCTTGGCTTGAATCAGTCTATCGCCGAGATCGAATGTCGCGGTGACATTGCGCTGCAAGTAGCCGCAGTACTGCTTTGCCTGATCGGCGACCGGCAGCTGCGAGGAACTCAGCCCCTTCTCAAGCAGGTCAAAATATTCCGCGCTGGCCTTTCGAAGGCGCTCGTTGGCCTCGGCCAGCATTGTACGGACTTTATCGGCGGAAAGGCTGGGATCTGACATGACTAACTCCTCACACTGAGATTGGCCAGCTATCGGCAGAAGCACCCGAAGGCGCCGGCATCATCCCACGCGTGCAACAGCGGAAAGCCTTGATGCAGATCAAAGGAGCGCTGGTGGCCATCGTCAACATCACTGTCACTTCCGCCCTTTCATCGATCGTTTTCCGACGGGAGTTTCAATCATGAGGGCTCTTTGCGTCGAAGAAGCCGTTGCGATGATCCCGGCCGGAGCGAGCATCATGGTCGGCGGATTCATGGGGGTCGGAACGCCGGAGCGCCTGCTTGACGAAATGGTCAGGCAGCAGAAGAGCCGTCTTTCGCTGATCAGCAACGACGCCGCGGTACCTGGAAAAGGTGTTGGCAAGCTGTTCGATGCAACTCTCGTCTCGCGCCTCACCGCAAGCCACATCGGCCTCAATCCGAAGGCGCAGCAGCAGATGCTGGCCAACCAGCTCGCTGTCGATCTGGTGCCCCAGGGGACCCTCGTCGAACGCATCCGCGCGGGTGGTTGCGGCCTCGGAGGCATACTCACGCCAACCGGCGTCGGCACCTCGGTGGCCGAAGGCAAGCGCGAGGTCGAGGTAAACGGAACGACGTTTCTGCTCGAGACCGCGCTGCGGGCGCAATTCGCCCTGGTCCATGCCTTTCTGGCAGACTACCTCGGCAACCTCACCTATGCGCTGACCGCGCGCAATTTCAACCCGGTCATGGCGATGGCGGCAGATACCGTGATCGTAACGGCGGAGCATATCGTGCCCACAGGCGTCATCGCACCCGATCACGTCGTAACCCCCGCGCCGCTCGTCGACTACCTGATTACGAACGGGTGAACCATGGATGCACAGACGATCATCGCCCGGCGCGTCGCGCGGGAGCTCCATGCCGGCGATCTCGTAAATCTGGGGATCGGCATTCCAACCCTGGTTGCCAACTACGTTCCACCGGAGCTCAAGATTTTCTTTCAGTCGGAAAACGGATTGATCGGTACCGGACCGGTGCCGGAGCAAGGGATGGCCCACCCGTTTCTGACAGACGCGGGCGGCCGCCCGATCACCGCCCTGCCGGGTGCCAGCACCTTCGACAGTGCGATATCCTTCGGATTGATCCGCGGCGGCCATGTCGACGTGACGGTCCTCGGCGGCCTGCAGGTCGACGCGCACGGACATCTCGCCAACTGGATGATCCCCGGCAAGATGGTGCCGGGAATGGGCGGAGCGATGGATCTCGTCAGCGGCGCCAGGCGGGTTATCGTCGCCATGCAGCACGCCGCGAAGGGGAAATCGAAGATCGTCGCCAAATGCACCCTGCCGCTAACGTCGATGAGGCCGGTAAGTCTGGTCGTGACTGACATGGCCGTCATCGCTTTCCCGGACGGTAGAGCGACCCTGCTGGAGACCGCGCCGGGTGTCAGCATCGCCGAGGTCATCGCGGTAACGGAAGCCGAACTCGTCATTCCCGACACCGTCGCCGAAATGAGGATCTGACCAGGTGACGAGTGCGCGGATATTCAGCGACGCGTTCAATCGATGATATGATACCCGCCGTCGACGTAGTGGACGCCACCCGTGATGAGCCTGGCGCCGTCGAGCGCGAGAAATGCGGTTGCGTTGCCGACGTCGTCGATGCTGACGAGGCTGCGCGCCGGCGCCTTCGATTGCGCCTTGTCCATCAGTTCGTCGAATTCGGGGATGCCCGATGCTGCGCGCGTGGCGAGCGGCCCGGGCGAGATCGCGTGAACGCGGATACCCTTGGGGCCCAATTCCGCCGCCATATAGCGAACGGCTGCTTCAAGCGCCGCCTTTGCCACGCCCATCACATTGTAGTTCTCGACCACCACCTGGCTTCCGTAATAGGTCATGGTGAAGATGGTTCCACCGTTCTTCATCAACGGTTCGGCCAGATGGGCCATTCGCATGAACGACCAGCACGAGACATCCATCGTCTTGAGGAAGCCGTCGCGACCGACGTCCACCACCCGGCCATGGAGCGCCTCCTTCGGGGAGAAAGCGATCGAATGCAGCAGGAAATCGAGCTGCCCCCATTCCTTCTCGATCCGTTCGAATACCCGCTCAGTCTGGCCCTCGACCATGACATCCATCGGCATGAAGATCGGCGCCTCCAATGCCTGCGCGAGCGGCTCGACGTGCTTTTTGGCACGCTCGTTCAGGTAGGTCACGGCGAGATCGGCCCCGAGCCCACGAAAGGCCTTGGCGCACCCCCAGGCAATCGACTGGTCGTTGGCGATGCCGACGATCAGGCCTTTCTTGCCCTTCAGGGCGACCTTGGAATCCGGGAATACGGGAATCATGACACCCTCACATGTCTGACGCTGGAGGATGACGCGTTCAACAGCAGCGACAATGTATGCTGTGCGATCATCAGCTCCTCATCGGTCGGGATGACGTAGACCGGAATGCGGCTGTCGGATCGGGATATCAGGCGCGCGTGGCGGGCATTCTCGGTTTCGTCGAGGGTCACACCAAGCCACCTCAGTTGATCGGCGATACGCGCCCGGATAGGCACCGAGTTTTCCCCGATACCGGCTGTAAAGACGACCCCGTCGAGCCCCTGCAACGCGGCCGCAAGCATGCCGGCGTTGAGGCCGATCCGATAGACGAAATAGTCAACCGCCAGTTTCGCCTTCGGATCCTCGCTGGCCTCTAGTTCACGCATATCGTTGCTGATGCCCGAGAGCCCCTTCAATCCACAGTCGCGGTAGAGGAAGTTCTGTGCATTGGACGGCGACATTCCCTTCTCGGAGATCAGATAGAGCACAACACCAGGGTCGAGTTGCCCCGGCCGCGTTCCCATGGGAAGCCCGTCGAGGGCGGTAAACCCCATGGTGCTCTCGACACTGCGCCCCCCCTTCAGCGCGCACATGGAGGCGCCACTACCGAGATGCGCGACGATCACCCGCCCCTTTGCGGTTTCGGGTGCGACCTGTGGCAAGGTTTTCGCGATATATTCGTACGAGAGACCGTGAAATCCGTATCGCCGTACGCCCTCGGCATGAAGCTGATGCGGGATCGCATAGTAGTCCGCGACCGGGTCATGGGTGCGGTGAAACGCAGTGTCGAAACAGGCCACCTGCGGAAGGTCTGGAAAATTGGCCAGAAGCGAGCGGATCGGCGCCAAATTATGCGGCTGATGAAGCGGGGCCAGCGCAACGAGCCGCTCCAGCCGGGCGACGACGCCATGGTCGACCAGCACCGGTCGGTCATGGTCCGGGCCGCCATGGACGACGCGATGACCGACAGCCATCGGGCTGATGCGAAGTTCGTCCCGCAGCCATGCGCCTGCGATACCCATCGCGGCCGGAAGGTCCGGAACGGCTTCGATCGGATAAACGCGATCGGCCATCGCATCGTTATCCGCGCCGCTCGCCCGCAAGCGAGGACGGCTGCCGATGCCATCCATCTGGCCCCTGATCAGCCGCCGTAGTTTCCCCTCGCCCTCGACCGAAAAGACCTGGAACTTGACGCTGGAGGAGCCTGCATTGACGACGAGGATCGTATCCATGGCAATCACGCGGCAACATTTGGAGCATGCTGGCGCCTTGCATTTGCATAGAGCGCCGCAACCGCGCAGGAAGCCATCCGCGCACGCGCCGTATCCGCCCGCGACGTCAGAACGATGGGCACCCGGGCGCCGAGCACGATGCCGGCGCTATCTGCCTTGGCGAAGTAGGCGAGATTCTTTGCCAGCATATTGCCGGCCTCGAGGTCGGGAACGAGCAGGATCTGTGCCCGGCCGGCTACCTCGGATTTGATACCCTTGATCCGCGCCGCCTCCACATCGATCGCATTGTCGAAGGCCAGCGGCCCGTCGAGCACGCCCCCGGTGATCTGCCCGCGATCCGCCATCTTGCAGAGCGCCGCCGCCTCGAGCGTGGATGGAATCTTGGAGGTAACGGTTTCAACTGCCGACAGGATCGCCACACGCGGTAATTTACCGAAGCCGGCTTGCGTATAGAGATCGATCGCGTTCTGGATGATGTCCCGCTTGGCATCGAGATCGGGAAAGATGTTGATGGCCGCATCCGTTACAATGAGGGTCTCGGCATAGGCCGGCACATCCATCACGAACACATGGCTGATCCGGCGGTCAGTGCGCAGGCCGCCCACTTTCGCCGTGACGCTGCGCATCAGCTCGTCGGTGTGCAGGCTGCCCTTCATCAGCATCTCGCCCTTGGCAGCATGGATGAGCTCGACGCCCTTTGCAGCAGCGGCCTCGCTGTGCGGGGCATCGACGATCTCGAAGCCGGAAATATCGAGGCCGAATTTGCTGGCCGTATCCCTGATCTTCCTTTCGGGCCCGACCAATACCGGCCGGATGATGCCCGCCGCCGCGCTGTCGACAGCGCCGCGCAGCGAGGTTTCGTCGCAGGGGTGCACGACAATGGTCGGCGTCGGCGGTACCGCCTTGGCCGCCGCGATCAGACGGTCATACTTGCTGGGAGAGCGCGCCTTTCCTGAATTCGGCGGGCATGGCTTTCATGGTTTCGCTCCGGATCTTGCCAAATTGACGCTACGATGCTTTCGCCTTCGGATCGAAGGGGGCGACGTTGGAAGCCTTATCCGAGAGCTCGCCCGCATCGACGCCGAACAATGCGGCAACACGCTTCAGACGCTTGGCGGCCTCACCCGATATTGCCGCACTGGCGGACAACACGTCGCGAATTGCCGTGAAAGCCGCCTGGCGTGCCTTTGCATTGTTGGGCAGCAGCTTCGGTATCGCGGCCAGTGCGGCCTCTTGATCCAGCAGAAGCATGAAGAATTGCTCGCGGACCAGCATCTTGAACTCTGCCAGCGTTAGCCGCGCACCGGAGTCGTTGCGGCGAACGATGCGCAACGCTTCAAGGCTCCGCTCGTCCACCATCCCTCTCGCCGACCCGACATAAAGAAGACCGCGAATGGCCGCCTCGCGAAGGCCGCCTTCGCTGATCCCGGATTTCAGCTCCGCGATCCGCCTCTGCAGCATCTCACGATGTGACGCAGACATCTCCTGCCGGCGCGACGGGGTGGATTGCGGATCGACCCCGACAGCCGCTTGCAACGCCGGCGAGCCGTAAACCGCAAGGAAAGCCGCCTCGCTGAGCGCTTCCTGCGAATCCCGCCAAGAGTCCAGCGCACTGACGATTTGCCTGGAGAACTGCTCCTGAAAGGCAATGAAAGGATTGTCTTCCGACACCTGCTTGCGATCTTCACTCGCCCGCTCCGCCAGCGACGTCACCATGGCCATGAACGGATTCCGGCTGCTGAAAGCTTCATATTGAAGCCGCAACGGATGCAGATTGCGCATCATCTCCGCCGCCTGAGGCTTCACCATGCCCTTGATCCACGGCTGGAGGAACTTCCGGTAGGCCGCGAGATTGATTTCCGACACGCGCTTTGCGGCGGCAAATCGCCGCTCATCCTCTGGCGAATTGCCGCCCATGGCACGGATGTCGTCAAGCGTCCGCGCCTCGCAGCGCATGACCCACTGGCCGACGGCGAGGTCGGCATTCGTCGTATCGGCGCCCTTGGCCTCGAAAGTTGCTTCGTAGAGACCGGGCGGCAGGACATCGATCAGATCGATATTGCTGGAAAACTCGGCGTGTTCCTTTTTGGCAATGCCGCCGGAAACGAAAATGCCGAGATGGCCGACGCTTTCGTGAACCGTGTAGACGATCGTCTGGCCGTAAGCCCTGATTTCGTCGACGTCGGCGTAGAGATCAAGGATCCAGTCCAATGCCTGTTGCGGCGGGGTAATATTGTCGCCCTTTGAGCAGAACACCACGATCGGCGATCTGATATTGCGCAGATCGACCGGCTGACCGTCGGACATCATGATCCGACCGGCGGCGAGATTATTGCCGACGAACAATTCATCGACGATGAATTGTATTTCTTCCGCATTCAGATTGACGTGCCCACCCCACCAGCGTTCGAATTCGAGGTATCGGTCGGCCTCGGTATCGACCTTTGAATAGACGTTGTACTGCTTGGTCCAGAGCGTATTCGAAGGATTTTGACTCTCGAAATTCTGCACGAGCCAGGCGCCGTCGAACTTGCCGGCTCCGAGATCGCTCGTCAGCGCGGTGAGCCAGCTTCCTCCCAGCAAGCCGCCTGCATAACGCATCGGGTACTTGCCGTGTACGCCTGCCCAGTAGGCAAGCGGCGCGCCTGCAATGATGATCGGTCCGAACAGTTCCGGCCGCAGCGACGCCAGGATCATGACGGCCCAGCCGGCCTGGCAATTTCCGATTACACACGGCTTGCCGTCGGCTTTCGGATGGCGGCTAATGACTTTCTCGATGAACACGGCTTCGGCGCGCGCGATCCGCTCGATTGTTTGTCCAGGCATCGGCTCGGGCAGGAATCCGATGAAATAGCAGGGATGGCCCGCCTTCATCGCAACGCCGATTTCGCTGTCCGCCTTGAATCCCCCGATTCCAGGACCATGCCCGGCGCGGGGATCGACCACGATGAACGGCCGCCGGTCGAGATCAATTTCGACGCCTTTGGGCGGAATGATGCGCACCAGCGCATAATTCACCGGTTCATCCAGCTTGCGGCCGTCGATGATCAGTTCGGCGGCATATTGCAGGACATGCGGTGCCGTTTGCGCGACGTGTTCCCGATACTGGTCGCCGCGCTGGCGCAACACGTCCAGGAACAGAACACTGCGCTGGCCCGCATCCATCATGTATTCTACGGCCGAAGCGACATACCCCGACATGGGACCGCCCGGCAATGTTGCTTTGTCCATCGGCATGTCCTTGGCCTCATTGTCGCGAATTTCACTCAAGGAGCTTCGCGGCAAGGAACGTTGATTTAGGTCAAGGTTCGACAGTCAGTCTGGCAATGCTGCGCTGGCGCGATCGGTGCGTATCCAGGCGACCGTCAATTCCCAGGCCACGGAGAGAATGATCGGTCCGATAAAGAGACCGACAATTCCGTGCGCCAGCGTTCCTCCGATCACGCCGACGAAGATCACGAGCGTCGGCGTCGTCAGGCCGCGCCCCATCACGAGCGGTTTCAGGATGTTGTCGAGTACGCCGACGATGCACAGGAACACCGTCAGCAGAAGTGCGGTAGTGAAATCCTTGTCTATCCAGATCCAGACGATCACGGGAACCAGTACGATTGCTGCGCCGATCTGCACGATGGCCAGGATCATGACCGCGAAGGCCAATAGGCCCGCGCCGGGGATGCCCGCCAGCTTGAAGCCGAGACCGGCCAGCAGGGACTGGATGATTGCGACGCCGATGACGCCCTGGGATACCGCGCGGATGGTCGCGCCCGCCAATTCCAGAAAATGTTCGCTCTGTTCGGGCACGATGCGATAGAGGAAGCCCCTGCCCGCCGCCGCGAGCTGCGAACCGTAGGGAAAGAGAAAGCCAGCCAGCGCCACAGACAGGAGGAACTTGAGCGTTCCCAGGCCGGCGTCGCCTGCAAGGCCGAGCATGGTGCCAGCCAACGGCTTGAGATGGGGCGCCACCTCTCGCAAGGCCGCTCGAATGTTATGGGACGCTTGGTTCCACAGCTCGTAAAGCTGCGGACCGATGAGCGGCCAATCCTTGGCACCTTGCGGCGGAGACGGAACCATCAGGTTGCCAGCGCCCAGATCTTCGGCGATCTCCTTCACCCCTTCCACGGCGCTCAAGCCAATCCAGGTCGCCGGTCCGATGACGATCCCGAGATTGACCACGGTGATAATTGCCGCAGCGAGCCTCGGGCGGCCGCCGAGGAGCCTGGAAAGGAGATTGAAGACGGGATGGAGCGCGACGGCGAGTACGATGCTCCAGGCCAGGATCGGCACAAAGGGACGGATGAGAACGAACGTCCAATAGATCAGGAAAGCGAGCAATCCGAGCCGGATCGCAAGCTGGATCAGATCCTCCCCGGACCGTGGCTGGCGAACGGTTTTCAAGGACGCCCCTTCACCTGCGAGTGGGATGCGGTCATTAAGCACCCTCCGGTTTTCGCGCCGAAGTCTTGATCCAGATCAAACGAGTGCAATCCGGCCCCGGGCTTCATCGGCGCGCGCCGAACGAGACGGCTGCTCTTGTTTGCCGGGACACGAGGCCCAATGTCTGAGCCGATCAACTACAGCGCACGCGAGCTTCTGCGCGACGGCAGCCAAGTCGAAATCCGCGCGCTCCGGCAGGAGGACGAAGCCGACATGCTCGCTGCGATCGAAAGGACCAGCGCGCAATCACTGCAGCGCCGCTTCTTCGTCATGAAACGCCACTTCTCGGAGAAGGAGCGCGCCTTCTTCATGGACGTCGATTTCAAGAACCATGTCGCGATTGTCGCACTCGCGGAGGAAGCGGGCTGCAAGGTGATTGCCGGAGGCGGCAGGTACATTGTCTTCGAGCCCGGGCGGGCCGAAATGGCGTTTGTCGTCGTCGATGCCTGGCAGGGACGAGGCGTCGGCTCGATCCTGATGCGTCATCTGGCCAGGTTTGCGAACGATGCCGGACTGCAGGAATTGACGGCTGAGGTTCTGCCCGAGAACGTCGCGATGAGAAAAGTATTTGAAAAGTTCGGCTTCACGCCCGCCCCGCGCCGAGATCCGCAGACGCTACATCTGGTGCGGAAGCTCGGTTAAGCCTACCTCAAACCCAGGGGCGAACGACGGTAGCCACTGTCCCTGGCCTCATTCCTGCAAACGAAACTACCGGTATATCCCGACGCGTAACGCCGCTGACCCTTCAGGTAGTAGCGCCCTCTTCTGAAATCGAGCCAGACGATCGTATCCCCGGGGCAATGACGTTGCGCCTGAGCTTCATAGCGAAAGGGCGTAAGGCTCTGTGCTACGGCGCCATGAGGTGCGCACGAAATAATGGCCAGAAGCGCCCCGGCGCAACTGTAGAAGCCTAGTCGCATGCCGCGCCCATTTCGTAGCCCCCAAACTGGTACACTGCGGTGGTCATTCTTCATGTTGATCTAGATCAACGGATGCCTGCGAACGATCTGAAGCAGTAGATACGAGGCAGCAGGCCGCGGCGCCTGGCGGAAGAGGCCTGCCCGAGCCAATCCTGTCGGCGGTGGTAGCCCGGTTTCGACCGGGTTGGCATTGTCCGAACGCGGGTCGTCTGGATATGAGGTTTGCCATGGCTGAAACACCCAAACTCTCCGTCGAGAAAGCGCTGGAAAAACTGCGCAGCGCCGATGCAACCAAGTCCAGGAACGAACGGCGCACGGAAGAAATGGACGTGCTCGATGAAGAGATAAAGCGCATGCGAGCGCAAAAACTCCGTCTGGATCGGCAGCACCGACGCTCGACTGAACGTGATTGACACCATCATTGATTGCCGAGGCCGAGGCGACGGCCCCACGCATTGCTCCCACAGGCGGCCCCACGGTCCGCGATTGCGCCTGACCTGCCGGCCACGATCAGAAGCTACCGAGAGACCGCCTTCCGGCGGTCTTTTGTTGGACTGGCAAGCATTTTGCTCTCCGAATGGCATAGCCATGCACTCATACCGGCCATGTGCCATAGCGGAGCAAGAGATGACCCAGCTGCACCATCTTGAGACAGCAGATGTCCCGCGGTCTAACCGCGCACAGATTAAGCGGGACGCTCTTGAAGAGCGCAAGCGCCTGGCGACGATCGATGCGCTTCAACGGTTGCGGCAACGAACGAAGGCCGTGTTAGCGGATCTGAAGAATGCCGCGACCATGCTTGATTACAGCATCGAAACCGAGTTGCAGAGCAGTCCCACGCGCGATCCCCATCACTTTGCATTTCCGATGACGGCCAGAGCCTTGATTACGCGGCGTGATAATCTGAGAGCGACCATTGCAGCGATTTCCGAAGAGCTGGCGCGAGGCAATCTTCTTGAGCGTTCGGTAGCGTGAGGACCCTTTCGTAAGTCCTGCAGGGTCAATCCTCCATCTCAGGACACCGGCCGAAAGCGGATGCTGCCGAAGAATCTGGCCGCGCTGGATCTGTGAGGCAGCGGTCGATCGTTACTGCCCGAACACTGCCGCGCAACCCGGGCTCAGGCTCGCCTTTTTCCGGCGCAGGCATGCGGTGATCGCCCGGGCGTTCGGGATCTCGCCGGCGCAGAGCCGGTAGACGTCGGGCGTGCAGGCGCGGCGCTGTTCGGAGGTGCCCTGCTGGGCACCGGCCGAGCCGCTCGTCATCGACGCGAGCAGGAAACCGAGCGCCAAGGCCCGGCGCCAACGAAAAAGCAGCGCCGCATCTCGCGCAAATCTTGCTGTCATGACCGCGTCTCCCTGGATCCTGCCCGCTGCAACAAGGCAGGCGTCATCCAGGCGGATACGCGAACTAATTTTTGCAAAATGTGATTTTTCTCACACTTCGCCCCGTCTGCGCGGACCTAGTGTTTGCGCGGGGAACTCAACACTTTAGTAACCAGCTTTGCCGCGGTCGCCGAATCCATAAAATTCGAACGATCCGCTCAATCTGGAAACAAAACACTTTTGACACCATCGCCTCTGGAACCCCGGAGAGCGCGATGAGCGAAGTCGAATACGATTTGTTGCTGGAAGCCGTGCAGACGGCGGTTGCGCCAGCCCCGGAGGATGATTTCGTGGTCCAGACCCAGCGCTCTTATCCGTCGCCGCGTGCCGCCAACGACAACGGGGCCTCCTGGCCGCTGGTGCCGTTTCCCGAGGGCTGGTACGCCGCCTGCTGATTGCGGCCGGCCTCCTGCGGCCTCTTATATAATCGGCGTAAGCCATTGATTATATGGATGGAGGCCACGACCAGAATTGAACTGGTGTACACGGTTTTGCAGACCGTTGCGTAACCACTCCGCCACGTGGCCCCATCGGCGAAAGCCTTAGACATTTCCGTCGCTTGTCGCAAGTGCAACGGTTGCGGAAGCTAAGGGGGTCACTTCGTGTTCTGCACCCGTTCCGGAGCAGTGTCCTGATTTGTCGGGACGAGCTTACGAGGCGGAATAAGGATCATCATCAGCGTGATCCCTGAGATTGTCAGCAGGATGCCGACGTAGGTCATGCGTGGACCATATAGCCAAGGAGATCTTTGGCGCGTCACACGGCCCGCAGCCCTGAATCCAAAGAACATAGCGACCAAGTGCGGCAAGATCGGTTGATCAGCGAGCGGAGAGTTTGACGCCATCGACCGAAACCCAATCTAAAAAAGATCGGCGAAATGAGAAATCCTGATCACCCTCCATCGCCCTTATAGGTAACGCCATCTTTCATGGGAAGGCAGGCCGGTCGCACCGTCATGGTGCGGGCGCAAGACTCGAGCAACCTTCAGTCCCGCAAGGCGAGACATGAACAGACTTCAAGTCGGAACGGACATCCGACCTGCCGTCTGGCGCGTGCCGTCATCGATATCCCGGTGACGACCGTGCGACTTAGAATGCCCAGCTGATGGCCGCCACGACGAACGGCGCGGCCATCAGCAGGACCGGCCATAGCCGGAACATCAGGCGGCCAGACCACTGCCTGCGGCAATTTTCTTTTTGAGCATCTCGCAGACGGTGCGGACCTCGGATGTCATCAGGGAACAATCCTCGATCTGCAGGAAGTAGCGCTTGCCTTCCTCGCGATAGTTCGCTGCCAGCTCTCTGATCTCGTTCACCATGGCATGAACGCCGGCAACCATCGCTTCACACTTCTTGGCGGCCTCGGCCAGTTCGGAGCCGAGCGCTTCGATCTCTTTCACTGCCGCGTCGTATTCGCGGACCACGGCTTCGGCCGAGAGTTTGCCGACCTGATTGACGCCTTCCTTGTGCTCGACGTAGTCGGGCATCGGACCCTTTGGCAACGGGTGATCGCCGCCGTTGTGAGACACCTCATGGACGGCAGGCCCTCGCCGGGCGTTGTAGATGAGGTTGCCGATTTCCCCTTCGATTCCATCAGCGTCGATCAACGGAGAGCGAGTAAGAATTTCAGTGCTTAAAGTCATCGACTTTGGCTCCAAATTGTTACGCGGAGAAAAGTGAACTTAGCACCGTCAAGAGCGATGTCATCATTGTCCACAGTCCGCTATGTATTGTTGCGGACATTGGAACCGGCCTGATGCGCGCCAGCCGTACGGCGTAACGGTGCAATGCCGGTCATCCAGCGAAGCGCAGAGGCCTCCTCTGGCTAAGCGTCAGCTCCGCTTTCGACGGCGATAATCACGCTTCTTCGGTTTCGGCGCGAGTTCCGGCATTTCCGACTGTACTTCCCGATAACGTGCCAGCATCCGGTCAAAACTGGCGTTGAGCGCTTCGGCGGTTTCCGGCCGCTTCTCGAGCCCGGCCAGCAGCAGGCCTGCAGCCTCGATGGTGGAGAGGCCGTCGCGACGTGGTTCCTTGCGGAGCTTGCCGTAACGCGATGGCTGCCTGGGTCCGAGGATCACCCGCTGGCACTTCAGCATCCACGCGTTGCGCCACCACAGCGCCTTGGCCTGGCTCCAGGTACCGTCGAGCAGCACAATGCCTTCGATGTCGGAGAGGATGGCGCGCTGGTGCGGCTCGACTTCGCCCTTGCGGTTGATCGCGACGATCTCGGCATCGGTATCGAGATCGGCGACCTTGGCCGAACCGAGATACAGCACCGCCCAGCGCGAGGGATCGTGGACTGTCCGGCCCAGCGCCTTGGAGAGACTGGGCCAGGACAGGCCGATTTTGACGACCGCATTCTTGAAATGCATGGCCGTCAGCCGCGCGGTGCCGAGCGCCCTGTCCTGCTCCTGCGGGTGCTGCAGGATCAACAGCGAGATCCTGCTTTCGATCGGCGTGACGCTGTCGCAGATGCAGAGCGGCAGCGGCTTGCCGCAATGCGGACAGTCCGGGACCACCTCTTCGGCGGCGCCGGGCTTGGGATTGGCTTGTTCTGACATCCGCCCGCTATACGCTTCGTGGCCAGTAATTCAACTGGAGCCCCCAGAACGGGGCTCCAGTCTCTTGTTTTGACGCGTTTTCTTCCCCCGAACCGGAGTCCACCCTCGGATCAAGTCCGAGGGCATGCTTCGCTCGAAAACGCTCTACTCGGCGGGCGCGGCGACCGCCGCCGGCCGGAGTCGCTGCCGCAGCCGGTCGATCAGGAGGTAGATCACCGGCGTGGTGTAGAGCGTCAGGATCTGGGACACGAACAATCCGCCGATGATGGTGATGCCGAGCGGCCGGCGCAGCTCGGTACCGGGGCCGGTGGCAATGACCAGCGGGATGCCGGCAAACAGGGCCGCCATCGTCGTCATCAGGATCGGCCGGAAGCGGGCGCGACAGGCCTCGAAGATTGCGTCCGCCGACGACAGGCCGCGGTTACGCTCGGCATCGAGCGCGAAATCGACCATCATGATGCCGTTCTTCTTGACGATGCCGATTAGGAGAATGATGCCGACAAAAGCGATCACCGTCAGCGGCGTGTTGGTCACCTGCAGCGCCAGCAGCGCGCCGAGGCCTGCCGACGGCAGGGTCGAGATGATCGTGATGGGATGCGCAAGGCTCTCATAAAGCACCCCGAGCACGATATACATCGCCACCAGCGCGCCCAGGATCAGCAGCGGCTGCCGTCCGCTGGTCTTGTTGAAATCGCCGGCACTGCCGTCGAAACTGCCGCGGATGCCTTCCGGCATATGCAGTTCCTCGACCGCGCGCTGGATGTTGGATGTCGCAACCTCCATCGGCACGTCGGGCAGAAGATTGAACGAGACCGTCGTCGAAGGAAACGATTGCGAGTGATATACCGCGAGCGCCGACAGGTCGCGCTTGTAATGCACCACGGCCGATAGCGGCACCTGGGCGTCGTTGGCCCCCGCGACGAAGATGCGTTCCAGGTTGGATGGGTCGGCCTGGAATTTTGGATCGATCTCCAGCACGATCATGTACTGGTTGCGCTGGGTATAGATGATCGAAATCTGCCGCTGCGCGAACGCGTTGTTCAGGGCGTTATCGATGTCCTGGACGCTAACGCCGAGGCTCGAGGCGGTCTTGCGGTCGATCACCAGCGACAATTGCAACCCGCCGGGATCGCGATCGCTGGAAACGTCGGTGATGCCTTCCACGGTTTCCATGCGCTTGGCTATCAGCGGCGCCCATTTCTGCAACAGGTCGAGGTCGGTGCTCGACAGCGTATACTGATAATCGGAATCGCTCTGCCGTCCGCCGGTGCGGATATCCTGCGCCGCGAACATGAACAGGCGGATGCCGGCGACCCGGTAGAGACTCTTGCGCAGGCGATCGATCACCTGCGCCGTCGACATACCTGCCCGCTCCTCGGGCGGCTTCAGGCTGATGAACATGGTGCCGCGGTTGGAACCGCCGCGACCGCCGTTGCCGCCAAGGGACGAGCCGATGCCGGCGACTGCCGGATCGGCCATGACGATGTCGGCCAGTTGCTGCTGCAGTCCCAGCATCGCCTGAAACGACGTGTCGGGGGAAGCGCGGGTCGAGCCGATCACGAATCCGCTGTCGTCGGTCGGGAAGTAGCCTTTCGGGGTCTTGATATAGAGCACCACCGTCAGCGCGATGGTGGCGAAGAACACGAGCAAGGTCAGGAACGGGAACCCCAGCACCGCCCGCAGCGTCCAGGTGTAGAAGGAAACGATCCGCGACAGCGTGCCCTCGACCAGGCGATCGAACCAGGTCGCACGGTCCGACGTCGCTTCCTTGATGTAGTGCGCGCAGATCATCGGCGTGATGGTGAGCGAGACCACCGTCGAGACCACAATGGCGAAGGTCAGCGTCAGCGAGAACTCGCGCAACAGCCGGCCGACGATCCCGTCCATGAAGATCAAGGGCGTAAACGCCGCGATCAGGGACAGGCTGATCGACAGCACCGTAAAGCCGATCTGCTTGGCGCCTTCCAGCGCCGCCGGATAAGGCGCCATGCCCTGTTCGAGGTTTCGGTACATGTTCTCGATCATGACGATGGCGTCGTCGACCACGAAACCGACCGAGATCGCGAGCGCCATCAGCGACAGATTGTCGATCGAGAATCCGGCGAGCCACATCCCGGCACATGTGCCGGCCAGCGCCAGCGGCACCGAGACGCCGGCCGCAATGGTCGGCGTCAGCCGCCGCAGGAAGACGAACACCACCATCATGACCAGGAAGGCGGTCGCCAGCAGCGTGTACTGCATGTCGAGCACGCTGGCGCGGATGGTGCCGGTGCGGTCGACCAGTGTCGAGATTTCGACCCCGCCGGGCAGCCACTGCTTCAGTTCGGGAATGAGCGCCCTCACCCGATCGACGGTGTCGATCACGTTGGCATCGCCCTGCTTGGTGATCTGGATCAGGACCGCCGGCTGCTTGTTGAACCAGGCGATCGAGCGGCTGTTGCGGACGGAATCCTCGACGTCGGCGACGTCGGCCAGGCGAACGTAGTTTCCGCCCGAGCTCTTGACGATGACGTCGCGGAATTCGGCCGCCGTGCGCATCTGCTTGTTGGTCGAAATCGTCTCGCTCTGGCGGCCGCCGTTGAAGATCCCGACCGGCCCCAGCGGATTGGCGTTGACGATGGCGAGCCGCACGTCGTCGGTCGCAATCCCCGCATTCGACAGCGCCACTGGATTCAGCGCGATCCGCACCGCCGGCTGGTCGGCGCCGGAGACCGTGACCTCGCCGACGCCCGGCACCTGCGAGATGCGCTGTGCGATCACGGTATCCGCCACGTCGTACATCGCGCTGGTCGTCAGCGTCTTCGACGTCAGCGCCAGCACGAATACCGGCGCCGCCGACGGATTGGATTTTCGGAATCGCGGCAGTGACGGCAGGTCGCTCGGCAGGTCCGCCAGCGAGGCGTTGATCGCGGCCTGCACGTCGCGCGCCGCGCGGTCGATATCGCGGCCGATCGAGAATTGAAGCTGGATGCTGGTGCTGCCGAGCGAACTGGTCGAGGTGATCTGGTCGATCCCGGCGATCTGACCGAGCCGCCGCTCCAGCGGTGCGGCGACGGTAGAGGCCATCACGGAAGGGTCAGCGCCGGGCCGGGTGGCCGATACCCGGATCATCGGGAAATCGACATTGGGCACCGACGACACCGGCAGGAAGACATAGGCAACGATGCCGACCAGAAAGAGCCCGATCGCCAGCAGCGTGGTGCCCACGGGCCGCCGGATAAAGGGCTCCGAGATCGATGCCATCTACTGCATCCCCTCGGTGGCGCCGGCAACCGTCGGCCCGGGGGGCCCGGGGTCCGGCACCGCCTTCTCGATTTTGCGATTGAGCCGGTCGAGCGCCAGATAAATCACCGGCGTGGTGTAGAGCGTCAGCAACTGGCTCAGCAGCAACCCGCCGATGATGGAAATGCCGAGGGGAAAGCGCAATTCGGCGCCCGTGCCGCTTTCGATCGCCAGCGGCAATGCGCCGAACAGCGCGGCCAGCGTCGTCATCATAATGGGGCGGAAGCGCAGCAGGCAGGCCTGCACGATGGCTTCATTGGGCGACATGCCCTGATGCCGCTCCGCCTCCAGCGCGAAATCGATCATCATGATCGCGTTCTTCTTGACGATGCCCATCAACAGAATGATGCCGATCAGGCCGATCACGGACAGGTCCTGCCCGAACAGCATCAGCGCCAGAATCGCGCCGACGCCGGCCGACGGCAGCGTCGAGAGAATGGTGATCGGGTGAATGTAGCTCTCGTAGAGCACACCGAGCACGATGTAGATGGTGACGATCGCCGCCAGAATGAGCCATGGCTGGCCGGCCAGTGATTTCGAGAACTCGGCCGCGTCGCCCGCGTAGACGCCGACGATGCTGCCGGGCATGCCGATCCTGGTTTCGATGTTCTTGACCGCCTCGACGGCATCGCCCAGCGCCTCGCCGGGCGCAAGGTTGAAACTGAGCGACACCGCCGGAAACTGCGCCAGATGCGAGATCGCCAGCGGCGCGGTGGTGCGGGTCAGCGTCGCCACCGCCGACAGCGGCACCTGGGCGCCGGGCGAGCCGGCGGTAGCACTGGCGGCCCCCGGGAGATAAAGTTTCGACAGGATCGACGGGTCACGCTGGTACATCGGCATCGCCTCCAGCACCACGCGATACTGGTTGGCCTGGCCGTAGATCGTCGAAATCTGCCGCTGCGCGAAGGCGTCGTTGAGGGTGTCGTTGACCGCCTGCAGGCTGACGCCGAGCTGGCCCGCGCGCTGCCGATTGATATCGAGCGCGGCGCGCAAGCCACCCTCCTGCGCTTCCGACGAGACGTCACGGAACAGCGGATCGCGACGCATTTCTGCGATGAGCTTCTGCGACCACAGCGTCACCTGCGCCGCATCGGTGCCGGTCAGCGTATACTGGTACTGCGAGCGGCTCGACTGGGTCGAGATCTGCACGTCCTGCACCGGCTGGAAATAGATGGTCATGCCGGGGATCGACGCCGTGCGTTGCTTCAGCCGGTCGATCACGACGGAAATATCATCGTGCCGTTCGCCACGCGGCCGTAGCGTCATGACCAGGCGGCCGACATTGGTGGTCGGGTTAACCGAGCCCGCCCCGATCACCGACACCACGCCGGTGACATCCGGATCGGCCTGGATCGCGGCCGCTGCCGTCGCCTGCCGGCTTTGCATTTCGCCGAATGAAACATCCGGACCGGCCTCCGTCACCGCCGTGATCGACGCGGTGTCCTGCAGCGGCAAAAAGCCCTTCGGCGCGATCACGTACATGACGAGCGTCGCGGCGATGGTCGCGAACGTTACCACGAGCGTCGCGCGCTGGCGCTGCAGCACCCACAGCAGCGTGCGATGGTAGAGCTCGACCATGCGGTCGATGAAGCGGCTGACAGCGGCAAGCCCCGGGACCGTCATCTCCTCCCCGGCATGCTTCAACAGCCTCGAACACATCATCGGCGTCAGCGTCAGCGACACGATCGCCGACGTCACGACCGCGATCGTCAGCGTCAGCGCGAATTCGCGGAACATGCGCCCGACCAGTCCGGACATGAACAGCAGCGGGATGAACACCGCGATCAGCGACACCGTCAGCGAGATCACGGTGAACCCGATTTCGCTGGCGCCTTTCAGCGACGCCTCCATCACGGATTCGCCGTTCTCCATATGGCGAACGATGTTCTCGATCATCACAATGGCGTCGTCGACCACGAAGCCGGTACCGATCGTCAGCGCCATCAGCGACAGATTGTCGAGGCTGAAGCCTGAAAAATACATGATGCCGAAGCTGGTGATCAGCGACAGCGGCAGCGCCACGCCCGCGATCAGGGTCGCACGCAACGACCGCAGGAACAGCAGCACCACCAGCGTCACCAGCACCACGCTCAGGATCAGCGTGAACTGCACGTCGCGGACGGAGGCGCGGATGGTGACGGTGCGGTCGGAGACGATGGTCAGCTTGACGCCGGCCGGGATCGCGCGCTGCACCTTGGGGATTTCTTCGCGGATCTGGCGGACCACCTCGATCACGTTGGCGCCGGGTTGCCGCTGGATGTCGATGATCACGGCCGGCGTGCCCTGATACCAGCCGCCGGTCCGATCGTTCTCCAGCCCGTCGACGATAACAGCGACGTCGCCGATGGTAACGGGCGAGCCGTTGCGATAGGCGATGATGATGGGCTTGTAAGCCTCCGCCACCGCGATCTGATCGTTGGCGGCGATGGTATAAGCCTGTTGCGCGCCGTCGAGCGATCCCTTCGGCCCGGACACGTTGGCGCCCGCGATGGCGTTGCGCAAATCCTCCATTGAAATGCCGTAGGCGGCGAGCCGGGCCAGATCGGCCTGCACGCGGATCGCGGGCTTGAGCCCGCCGAGTATTGCAACGCGCCCCACGCCGGAAATCTGGCTCAGCCGCTGCCCCAGGATCGTATCGGCAATATCGCTCATGGCGCGCAGCGAAATCGTGTCCGACGTCAGCGCCAGCGTGATGACCGGGGCATCGGCCGGATTGACCTTGGCGTAAGTCGGTGGATACGGCAGGTTCTTCGGCAGGATTCCGGCGGCCGCGTTGATCGCGGCCTGCACATCCTGGGTGGCGCCGTCGATGTCGCGGTTGAGGTCGAACTGCAGCGAAATCTGGCTGACGCCGAACGAAGAGGTCGACTGCATCGACGACAGCGACGGAATCTGCCCGAGTTGCCGCTCCAGCGGCGCCGTGATCAGGGATGCGATCACGTCGGGGCTCGCACCCGGCAGTTGCGTCGTCACCTGCACGGTCGGAAAGTCGACCTGCGGCAGCGCCGATACCGGCAGCGCCCAGTAGCCGAGCGCGCCGCCGATCATCAGCGCGATCCCCAACAGCGAGGTCGCGATCGGCCGGCGGATGAACGGTTCGGAGACGCTCATGGTTGCGTCCTCACTTGCGACTGCATTTCAGGCGGCGTCGATCATGGCTGCGACTTCGCAGCGCCGCCCGATGGCTCGGCCGGTGCCGGACCGGTTTGTCCCTTTTGATCGCCCTCGCCGTGCTCGCGCTTGCCGCGGTGCTCGCCGTTCTTGCCCTGGCCGCCCTTTGAATCTCCCTTGGCATCTCCCTTAGCGTCCGGCGAACGGCTGCGCTTGCGCGGCGCCAGGTCGGCGGCTGGCGCCCGATCGTCGGTGCCGATCAGAACCTTGGCGCCGTCGGACAAATTGGCAAAACCAGTCGTCACGACGCGGTCGGAGGTCGAGAGGCCGCTTGCGATGACGGCGTCGTGTTCGTTCTGCTGCGTCACCACGACCGGCTTCGCGGTCGCGACATTGTCGGGGCCGATCACGTAGCTGAACGTACCGACAGGGCCGCGCTGCACGGCCGAGGTCGGCACCACGATCGCCTTCTCCAGCGTTTCGACCTTCAGCCGCACATTGACGAATTGTCCGGGCCAGAGCTGGAAACTGGTGTTCGGAAACTCGGCCTTCAGCTTCAGCGTGCCCGTGGTCGGATCGACCTGGTTGTCGATGCCCTTGAGCGTACCCGTGTCGACGACGGTCACACCGTCATTGCCGAACACGTCCACCGCCAGCACGCCCTTGGCGGACGCGGCGTTGACCCGCACGATCTGCTGCTGCGGCAGGCTGAACTGCACCGCGATCGGCTGCAACTGCGTGATGATGACGAGGCCGGTGACATCAGACGCACGGATGATGTTGCCCTGGTCGACCTGGCGCAGGCCGACGCGCCCGGTCAGCGGCGCGATGACCTTGGTGTAGCCGAGCATCGCCTTCGTATTGTCGATCGCGGCCTGGTCGGCCTGTACCAGCGCTTCCTGCTGGGCGACCACCGCGCGCTGCGTATCGGCCTGTTGCTTGGAGCCCGCATTCGACGCGGCAAGCTGCTGATAGCGCGCCAGATCGAGCTTCTGGTTGGCGAGCAGCGCTTCATCCTGGGCCTTCTTGGCCACGGCCTGATCGTACTGGGCCTGGTAGATCACGGGGTCGATCTCGGCCAGCACGTCGCTCTGCTTGACGTCCTGGCCTTCGACGAAATTCACCTTGATCAGCTTGCCGTCGACCTGGGAGCGCACCGTTACCGTGTTCAGCGCGCGGACCGAGCCCACCGCGTCGAGATAGACCGGGACATCCTGCATCCGCGGTGTCGCCGCCAGCACCGGCACCGGCAGGTCGGGGCGCGCACCGGCCCCGCCGCGGCCGGCCTGTTTCTGCTGAAAGGCGTTCCAGCCGAGATAGCCGAGCCCGCCGAGGATCAAAAGCATGACCGTCAGCGACACCATCCGCCGGCCAATGCCGCGCGCGACGCGCCTTCCGGCCGTCTTCGCGTCGTCCTTTGCTTCCGGCTTAAAGAGCATTGACCGGCCTTTCCATCCTGGGCTCCCAGCCGCCCCCCAGCGCCTGATAGAGACTGACGATCGCGAGCAGCTTGGCCAATTGGGCCTGCGACAGCGCATCCTCGGCCTGGAACAACGTCAGTTGTGTATTTAGCACAACTACGATGTCAGCGGTTCCGGCCCGCAACTGCTGTTCGGACAATTCAAACGCCCGCCGCGACGCCGCCACCACCTCGCGCTGCAACCGCAGCTTCTCGGCGGTCTGGCGGATCGAGTACAGAGCGTTATCGACGTCGGCAAAGGACTGCACCACGGTCTTGCGATAGGTCTGCAGCAATTCGTCCTGCCGCGCCTTGGTGAACTCGAAATTGCCGAGGATCCTGCCGCCGTCGAAGATCGGCTGGGTCAGGCTGCCAACCATGCTGAAGAACGCGGCGTGCGGCTGAAACAGCGACGTCAGCGCGGAGCTCTGATAGCCGCCCTGCCCGGTCAGCTGGATGCTCGGAAAGAACTGCGCACGGGCGTTGCCGACATTGGCGGTCGCCGAGGCAAGCTGCGCTTCCTGGCGGCGGATGTCCGGGCGCTGTGTCAGCAATTCCGACGGCAGGCCGGGCGTAACCCGCGGCGTGGCGATCTGGTTGAGCGATCCGCCGACGACGCGCACGGCTTCCGGCGGCCGCGACACCAGGGTTGCCAGCGCATTGATGTTCTGGTCGAGCGTCTGCCGCAGCGGCGGCACCAGCGCGCGCTGGTTGGCGACCACGCTTTCCTGCTGCGCGACATCGAGGTCGGTGCCGGTGCCGGCCTTGAAGCGCTCCCTGATGGCGTTGAGGATGCGCTCGGCGCTGGCGATGTTCCGCTGCGCGGTGCGAATCCGGTCCTGCGCGGACAGCACCTGGAAATAGGCACTGGCGACGGTCGTCAGCGTGGTCAGCGCGACCACGTCGCGATCGAACCTATTGGCGACCGCGGTCTCTTCCGCGGCTTGCGCGGCGTCGCGGTTCTTGCCCCAGAAGTCCAGCTCGTAACTGGCGCTCAGCGACGACGAGTAGTTGACCACCTCACGGCCGCCATTGGTCAGGCCGCTGGCGCTGGAACCCGAGGTGCGCGAATAGCTCTCCGAACCGCCGCCGCTGAGGCTCGGCAGCAGCGCCGCGCCTGCGATCCGAGCCTGCGCATCGGCCTGCCTGAACCGCGCCGTGGCGGCCGCGATGTCCAGATTGACGGTCTGCGCCTCCTCCATCAGGCCCGTCAGTTCCCGCGAGCGGAAGCCGCGCCACCAGTCGAGCGTCGGCGGCGCGTCCGCAGGCTTCGTGAGCCGCGCCGCCTTGTAGCCCTCGGGCACGTCGAGCGCGGGATCGGGAAGATCCCTGGTCAGGATGCAGCCCGCCGAGCTGGCGACGAGGCCAAGCACCGCAAGCGATCGCGCCAGCCGCCTGCCGCCGGGGACGAGCGCAGGCCAGCCATCAATCGCAGCCGTTGCAGTTCGCTGGGTCACACCCGTTCTCCACCGGGCAAATCCCGGCCCGGCGCACGGCGAGCGCTTCTCCTGATGGCCTGCGTTACGTTCACGGGGTGATGCTTCCTTGGAACCGAACCGATACTAGCCTTGCGGCTGGGGCGCGGACAGCCCCGCGCAGCCCTGCACCGATCGTCCGTTCGGCGCGCAAAACAGGCAGTAAAGTGCTCTCTTCCTCTTATTTTATAGGGTTTGGAGCGATCTCGGAACACCGCAGGACAATCGAAATCTTACGAGAATTTCATGGGGTTTTTCCCCTGTTCTGACGTCCCGAATCACCGGCAGCACCAGCGAACTTGCGCTTGTGGCCGATTTGAAACTCCGGGAACAGCCCCCCGCATCTTTGAGCATGCCAAGGAGGGCCAAAATGCGAGGCGCGGTGGTCGTCGGGACGGGAATCAGCGGCAACGCGGACTGATCCTCGGCGAGTATTTCCGCACGCCCACCTCGCGCCGCGGCGCGCGGCTGGTGTCGCGGAAGGACGCAGCCCTCAATACCGGCTTGGCGACCGGGAAGGGCAACGATTATACTTCGCCGCGTTGTCCGCCCGTGCCAAGGATTGAAGCAGGGTCGATCGGCCATGCGAAGCACGGGTAACCGCCATTCGATGGATCGCACATGTCCGAGTTGATTTCGGTCACATCGGAAACCGTACACGCGGCGTTTCCGGAATTGCCCCGCCTGGTCCGGCTTGCGCTGGGCTTCGGTTCAAAACTGCAACACGGCACGCTCGACGTAACCCTGGCCGACGGCCGCCTTGTCCGGCTCGGCGGCAACGGGCCGGGCCCGGCCGCCGCCATGAATATCTACGATTACGGCTTTGCCTCGCGGCTGCTGCGCGGCGGCGACATCGGCATCGCCGAGGCCTATCTGCGCGGCGAATGGGACACGCCGGACCTTACGCAATTCCTCTATCTGTTCTGCGTCAATCAGAACTGGATGCAGACGATGCTGACCGGCACGCCGCTGACGCGCGCATTTCAGGTCTTCAGGCACTGGCTCAACCGCAATACACGGCGGCAGGCTCGCCGCAACATCTATGCACATTACGACATCGGCAACGCCTTCTATTCGGCGTGGCTCGATCCCAGCATGACCTATTCATCCGCGCTGTTCGAGGACGACACGCCCGACCTGGCCGCTGCCCAGCACAACAAATATCGCCGGCTTGCCGAGGCCATCGATTTGCGGCCGGGCCAGAAGCTCCTGGAGATCGGCTGCGGATGGGGCGGCTTTGCCGAATACGCAGCCAAGACGTTCGGCGCCAAGGTCGTAGGCCTCACCATCAGCAGGGAGCAGCGCGATTTCGCGCAGGCGCGCATTCACAATGCCGGCCTCAGCGACCAGGTCGAAATCAAGCTGCAGGACTATCGCGACGAGCGCGACCGCTACGACCGGATCGCCTCGATCGAGATGATCGAGGCGGTCGGCGAGCAATTCTGGCCGAATTATTTTTCACAGTTGCGCGACCGCCTGCTGCCCGGCGGGCTCGCCGGCATACAGGCCATCACCATCCAGGACAGCCTGTTCCAGACCTATCGCCGCGAAGTCGATTTCATCCAGCGCTACGTCTTTCCGGGCGGCATGCTGCCATCGCCGCAGATCCTGAAAACCCTCGGCGAGCGCTTTGGCGTTCCCGTTATCCGCGAGCGCATTTTCGGACAAGATTATGCCAGGACGCTTGCGATCTGGCGAAGCAATTTCCGCGCGGCGTGGCCCAACCTGACGCCGTCGGGCTTCGACGACCGCTTCCGGCGGCTGTGGGAATATTACCTCGCCTATTGCGAGGCCGGATTCCTGTCCGGAAATATCGACGTCCGTCAGGTGGTGTTCGCCAAATCCGGCTGACCGCCCTGCCCCAATGCTGGCTTGTGCGGCTAGCGGCCGTCCTTTAGGGTCGCCTAACGATTGGGCAAACAAACCGGCAATTTCAAAGACATGGCCTTCAACAAAGACGTCATCGAAGCGATCGGCAACACGCCCCTCATCAAGCTGAAGCGCGCTTCCGAGCTGACCGGCTGCACCATTCTCGGCAAGGCCGAGTTCATGAATCCCGGCCAGTCGGTCAAGGACCGCGCCGGCAAATGGATGATCCTCGAGGCCGAGAAGCGCGGCGACCTCAAGCCCGGCGGGCTCGTGGTGGAGTCGACGGCCGGCAATACCGGCATCGGGCTTGCGGTGGTCGCAAGCGCGCGCGGCTATCGCACGCTGATCCTGATTCCGGAAACGCAGAGCCAGGAAAAGAAGGACATGCTGCGGCTGTGCGGCGCGGAGCTCGTCGAGGTGCCGGCGCTGCCCTATTCCAATCCGAACAATTATCAGCATGTCGGACGGCGACTGGCCGCCGAGCTTCGCAAGAAGGAGCCGAACGGCGTCCTGTTCGCCGATCAGTGGAACAATCTGGACAACGCCAAGGCGCACTACGAATCCACCGGCCCGGAGATCTGGGCGCAGACCGATGGCAAGATCGACGGTTTCATCTGCTCGGTCGGCACCGGCGGCACGCTGGCCGGCACCAGTCGCTATTTGAAGGAAAAGCACCCGGGCATCGTGAACGCCTGCGCTGATCCGTATGGCTTCGCGATGTACGAATTGTTCAAGCATGGCCAGGCGAGATCGACGTCGGGCGACTCCATTACCGAAGGCATTGGTCTTGGCCGCGTCACACCCGTGATCGAGACCGCCAAGGTCGACGATGCCTTCCTGATTCCGGACGAGGAAGCCGTGAAGGTGATCTACGACCTGCTCGAGCATGAAGGCCTGTGCCTTGGCGGCTCGACCGGCGTCAATATCGCCGGCGCGATACAGCTCGCCAAACAGCTCGGTCCCGGCAAGACCATCGTCACGATCCTCGCCGACTACGGCAACCGTTACCAGTCAAAGCTGTTCAATCCGGCATTCATGCGCTCGAAGAACCTTCCGGTGCCGGAATGGCTGGAGAGGCGCACTGAGATCGACGTGCCGTTCGTCAAGGTTTAGCCGGGTCCGGTGTTCGATTGGCAGACCCGGACGGTTTCGCGAGGACGCTGACACCCTTCCCGGATCGTCCAGCGACACAACCATAACTTGCAATTCTGCACGACCTGAGGCAACATCGCCGGCACTCGGGAAGCAACACGAAGCTGTCGCTTTTGACCGGCTAATTGTCAGCCGGGACTATTCATTTCGATCCGATCTTTGCCGCGGCATCGTCACCGTCGCGGGCGATATACCTTTCCTCAACGTCGTAACCTGTCTGACGGCAACCACCGCATTTTTGGAACTGGTGAAGACGGCCGGATACCCATCGCACGGCTTCTGGTGTTGGGACACGGCGCCGAACCGGATTTGGACACGTTTCAATCAGACGCCGGTGTGAAACGGCAATCGAAGGAGACATCCCGTGAAACTCGACGAAGCACAGGTAGAACTTCGGCTCATCCAGGATTATGTGCCGGTCGGCAATCACAACCGTCCCGGCGACAAGCTGACGCCTACCTCGATTACCATTCATAACACCGACAATGACTCCAAGGGCGCCAACGCGGCCGCCCACGCAAAGTACATGAAGGGGCCGGATGCCCAGAAGCGGGAAGTTTCCTGGCATTTCACGGTCGACGACAAGTTCGTCTACCAAAGCCTGCCGACGACAGAGATCGGCTGGCACTCCGGCACCAAGGCCGGCAATTATTCGAGCATCGGTATCGAAATCTGCGAACACTCGGATATGGCGGATGTGGATGCCGCCTACGAGCGCGCCGCGCTGTTGGCGGCCTGGCTCGCCTATCGTCTGAACATTCAGGTGCCTAATGGCATCCTCCAGCATCACGACTGGTCCGGAAAGAATTGTCCGCACATTCTCCGCAAGGGCGGCAACAAAGGCTGGAAGAAATTCATCAAGCAGGTTCAAGACTTCTACGATGATCTTGAGCCGGTAGAGGCGGTCCCTATCGCTCATAACGAAAAGGGACATCATGCTGCCCAAAAACCCGCCTGAGGTCGCGGCCCAAGGAAGGAGCGCCGCGCCCCCTCGAAGTCGAACTGACGAAGTCACAATGATTTAGCAATACGCCGGAGAGCGAATAGCGATTGGAATTCGCTTTCTGTCGGCCGGGCTAGTGCCGCAAGATCTGGCTCAGGAACAGCTTCGTTCGCGCGTGCTGCGGATTGGCGAAGAATTCCTGCGGCGTGTTTGACTCGATCACCTGCCCCGCATCCATGAAGACCACGCGGTTGGCGACTTCGCGCGCAAAACCCATTTCGTGGGTGACGACCAGCATGGTCATGCCTTCCCTGGCGAGATCGACCATGGTGTCGAGCACTTCCTTGACCATTTCGGGATCGAGCGCCGAGGTCGGCTCGTCGAACAGCATCACCTTCGGGTTCATGGTCAGCGCGCGGGCAATCGCGACGCGCTGCTGCTGGCCGCCCGACATCTGGCCCGGGTATTTGTTGGCCTGGTGCGGGATCTTGACCCGCTCCAGGAATTTCATCGCGGACGCCTCGGCATCCTTTTTCGGGATGTTGCGCACCCAGATCGGCGCCAGCGTGCAGTTCTCCAGCACGGTCAGGTGCGGAAACAGGTTGAAACTCTGGAACACCATGCCGACTTCGCGCCGGACTTCGTCCACCCGCCGCAGGTTCGGCCCAAGCTCGATGCCTTCGACGACGATCTGACCTTCCTGGAATTCCTCCAGCGCGTTGATGCAGCGGATCAGCGTTGACTTGCCCGAGCCTGACGGGCCGCAGATCACGATGCGCTCGCCCTTGGCGACATCGAGGTTGATGTCGCGCAGGACGTGAAAATCGCCGTACCATTTGTTGAGCGCGTTGATGCCGACGATCGGGTTTGCGGTCATGGTGATGTACTCAGTTGCGACGATGCGCGTTCAGCCGGTTCTCGACGAACAGCGAGTAACGCGACATCCCGAAGCAGAAGACGAAATAGATCATCCCGGTAAAGGCAAAGCCGGTGAACAGCGTCGTCGGCGTCGACCAGACCGGATCGGAGAACGACGCGCGCAACTGCCCAAGCAGATCGAACAGCGCGACGATCGAGACCAGCGAGGTGTCCTTGAACAGCGCGATGAAGCTGTTGACGAGACCGGGGATGACGTGGCGCAGCGCCTGCGGCATCACGATCAGCGCCGTGGTCTTGCCCCAGGACAGGCCGAGCGCGCTTGCCGCCTCGCCCTGCCCGCGCGGGATCGCCGCCAGGCCGCCGCGGATGACCTCGGCCTGGTAGGCGCCCGCGAACAGCGCAATGCCGATCAGCGCACGCATCAGCCCGTCGATGGTGAAGCCGGCCGGCACGAACAGCGGCAGCATGTAGGTTGCGAAGAACAGCACGGTGATCAGCGGAACGCCGCGCCAGAACTCGATGAAGGCGATCGAGAAAATCCGGATCAGCGGAATGGTCGAACGCCGTCCGAGCGCCAGCGCGATGCCGACCGGCATCGAGGCGACGATGCCAACGACCGACACGACCAGCGTCACCAGCAAACCGCCCCAGAGACGCGTATCCACCTCAGGGAGTCCACCGCGGTCGAGTCCCATGATCGCAATGACGACGGCGATGCCGACGAAGATCGCAAGGCTGGTGGCGACGGCGCGTATTCCACCGGTCAGCCAGAACATCAACGCGGACACGATCGCGGCGGTCGCGGCGAGGTCGGCCCAGACCGGCCGACCTGTGGCCTGGATCTGGTCGCGCAGCCAGGTCAGCGGCAGGAGTATCCAGCCAACCGCGGTGCTAAGCAGCACCAGCAGCTTGCCGATCCCCCACAGCAGGGGGCCGATGACGGCCGTCGTCTCGCCGGCGGCCGCCAACTTCCTGCCACCGTCGCTGATGCTGTCGTTGAAGCCCGAGAGCAGTCCGGCCGTCCAGCTCACCCCGAATCCGCTGAGCCCGCCGCCGCGCAGCAGGAAGAAGGCAACGACCGGTAATGCGAGGAAGAACAGAATGGCGTTGAGGCCCTTGGCCGGCAGCCGCGGAATCAGCAGCGGTACCAGGAGGACCGCGGCAAGAACGAAGACCAGATTGACCCGCCAGCGCTCCGGCTCCGGATAGAAACCGTAGATGAACTGCGAAAACTTGGCCTGGATGAAGGGCCAGCAGGCGCCGACCACGTCGCCGGGATTTTTCGGCAGACAGGCGGTGCGATCCGTGCCGGTCCAGACCGCGTCGAACAGCGTGAACCTCAGCGCGGGCACGAGGATGAACCAGAGCAGCAACGCGCTGACGATGGTGATCAGGATGTTGGTCGGCGAATTGAACAGGCGCGTACGCAAAAACCCGATGAAGCCCGTGGTCTTCACAGGCGCCGGCCGCTCCGGCACGAGTTCCTGACGGACGAATTGGGATGAAGTCGTGTCGCTCATCCGCCCATGCTCCGGCTGATCCGCCATCCATAGAAGCTCATGATCGCGCTGGTGATCAGCGAGATCAGGAGATAGACGCCCATGGTGATGCCGATGATCTCAATCGCCTGCCCGGTCTGGCTCAGCGTGGTTCCGGCGAATACCGAGACCAGATCGGGATAGCCGATCGCGACCGCCAGCGAGGAGTTCTTGGTCAGGTTGAGATACTGGTTGGTCAGCGGCGGCAGGATCACGCGCATCGCCTGCGGGATCACGATCAGCCGCAGCACCGAGCCGCGCTGCAGTCCGAGCGAGGAACCGGCTTCCATCTGCCCCTTGTGCACGGAGAGAATGCCCGCCCGCACGATCTCGGCGATGAAGGCCGCCGTGTAGGTCGACAACGCCAGCGTCAGCGCGACGAATTCCGGAATGACGCGTGAGCCGCCCGCGAAGTTGAAGCCCTTCAGCGCGGGCACTTCAAACGTGACAGGTGCGCCAAAGATCAGGGCGCTGGCCAAAGGCAGTCCGATGATCATGCCGAGCGCATACGGCCAGACCTTGATCACCTTGCCACTCTCGAAGAGCTGGCGGCGCGCGTATCGCCACAGCACGAGCGAGGCGACGATCGCAACCAGCAGCGCGGCGACGAACGGCTCGAAGCCGGCGTGGCCGACCGGCTTCGGAATCACCAGGCCGCGATTGCTGAGAAAGATGCTGTCGAAGAGCGAAATGCTCTGCCGCGGATTGGGCAAAGCGGCAAGCACCGCAAGATACCAGAACAGGATCTGGAACAGGACCGGCAGGTTGCGGATCAGTTCGACATAGCCGCCTGAAATCCGCGCCAGCAGCCAGTTCGGCGACAGCCGGCCGAGTGCGACGAGGAAGCCGATAATGGTCGCGAAGAAAATGCCGATCACCGAGACCAGCAGCGTATTGAGCAGGCCGACCAGAAAGACGCGCGTATAGGGATCGGATCCCGAATACGGGATCAGGCTCTGGCTGACGTCAAAGCCCGCGTTGTTGGCCAGGAAGCCAAAGCCCGCGGTGATCCGCTGCGCCTGCAGGTTGGCGCGGGCATTGGCGACGATCTCGTAGGAGATCCAGGCGAGTGCGGCGACGAACAGGAGCTGGAGCACGAAGCCGCTCCAGCCCGCCCGGCCGCCGAGCGCCCGTTGCAGCCTGGGAAGTAGCTGCGACGGTGGTTGTCGGGGTTCGATGGCCATCGCCGCAGCCCCTCTCGCCGGCGCTTAGCGGATCGGCGGCGCGTACTGGATACCGCCCTTGTTCCAGAGCTGATTTAGGCCGCGGGAAATGCCCAGCTTGGAGCCGGAGCCGACGTTGCGCTCAAAGGACTCGCCGTAATTGCCGACCGCCTTCACGATCCGTACCAGCCAGTCCTTGGTCAGGCCGAGTTGCTCGCCCAGATTGCCGTCAGTACCGACGGCGCGCTTGATCTCGGGCTTGTCGGACTTGGCGATTTCATCGACGTTCTTCTGGGTCATGCCGAGCTCTTCGGCGCCGACCATCGCAAACAGCGTCCATTTCACGATGTCGAACCACTGATCGTCGCCATGGCGGACCATCGGTCCGAGCGGTTCTTTCGAGATGACTTCGGGCAGCACGACGTGATCGGCTGGCGTGGCGAGCTTCAGCCGCTCGGCATAGAGCTGCGAGACGTCGGAGGTGAAGACGTCGCAACGGCCGGAACTCATAGGCCTTGACGGTTTCGTCCGCGGTGCCGAACGCGATCACCTCGTACTTCATGTTGTTGCCCTTGAAGTAGTCGGCAAGGTTCTGCTCGGTCGTGGTGCCGGTCTGCACGCAGACGGAGGCGCTGTTGAGTTCCAGCGCCGAATTCACCTTCAGCGACTTCTTCACCAGGAAGCCCTGTCCGTCATAATAGGTGACGCCGGTGAAGTTGGCGCCGAGCGACGTATCGCGCGACAGCGTCCAGGTGGTGTTGCGGGACAGCACGTCGATCTCGCCCGACTGCAGCGCGGTGAAGCGGTCCTTGGCCGACAGCGGCACGAACTTGATCTTGGTCGCGTCGTTGAAAATGGCCGCCGCGATCGCCCGGCAGATGTCGACGTCGAGCCCGGTCCAGTTACCCTTGTCGTCCGGGGTCGAGAAGCCCGGCAGGCCCTGGCTGACGCCGCAGGACAGTTGGCCTCGGTCCTTGACCGTCTTGAGGGTTTGCGCCGAGGCGGCCTGGGCCGAGAGGCCGGCGGCCAGGGCAAGGGTAACAACCAGAGATACGCGTTTCATGGGAAAGGCCTTTCAAGGGGAGCGTCCGGAGATCGCTTTTTAGGCAACGCCTCACGTTGGGGGGCCAACCCGCTGATCCCTCGCTGAAAAGCGTCATCCCGACCGTGCATTTGGCGTGCCATTCCGGTCAGGTGGCGGATCTAGTATCGCAGCAGGCCCCTCAACTTGCGGCGATGATAGTCGAGCCGTATCACAGAACGACTGGCGTGCCGGGTCAAGGGGTTGACTGCCCACTTCTGTGTCTTGTTATTAACTCACCCGGCCCCGTCCAGCCGCCCGCTGTTGTTTTCGCGATCTGGTTGCAGCTGCGGCATAACGTCTTGGGTAACGCAAACGCATGAGCTTTTCGAACGACGGACCGTCCAAGCCGCAAGAACCCGAAACCCGACTGGTCACCGCGGGCCGACGCAGCGGCTCCACATCGGCCTGGAGAATGTCGACGACCTCAAGGCCGATCTCGCTCGCGGTTTTGCGGTGCTGAAGGCTGGCTAAAAGCTGCGAGCGACCGACGATCCCGACCCACCCGATGCACAACGCATCCGGGCACCTTGCCTCGCCCCATTAGGTTGTACAGGCATTTATCTTCGCGCACAGCCGCGTCCGGGTTTTTGCGGATAGGTCTTCTCAAAAAGATAACCACCCGTTCACCATGACGGCGAAACCCGCCGTACTTTCAACCAAAAATTTCACGCCTCAAGTTCCCTTATACCTTTGATGCCTAGTCATACCTCCGGGGATGGCTGTCATTGCCGTGCAGTTGGGGCCTCCTCGCGTAAGGTTAGTAAAAGCGTATGAATATAGGTCGTGTCGTCGTTCTGATCATCGCCTTGAGTGCCGGCGGTGTCGCTGCCTATCTCGCCCGTGGCACGGAAGAAAAATCCAGCCCCGTGGCCGAACCGGTTGCGCAGTTGCCGACTGTGGAAATTCTGGTCGCGAAGTCCGACATCGGGCTCGGCCAGTCGGTCAAGCCCGAGGACCTGCAATGGCAGACCTGGCCGGCCTCGGCCGCCGGCAATCTGGTCAATCGCGCCAGCAGGGCCGAGGCCATCAAGGAAATCGCCGGTTCGATCGTGCGCGCTCCCTTCATTGCGGGCGAGCCGATCCGTGAACAGAAGCTGGTCAAGGCCAACGGCTCCGGCTTCATGGCGGCCATCCTGCCGACCGGCATGCGGGCGATCTCGACCGAGATCTCGCCGGAAACCGGCGCCGGCGGCTTCATCCTGCCCAACGACCGCGTCGACGTCATTCTCTCCAAGCGCGAGAAAAATCCGGACAGCAAGGGAGCGGACGTCGTCCAGTCGGAAATCATTCTCTCCAACATCCGTGTGCTCGCGATCGATCAGGCGCCGAAGGAAAAAGAGGGCAGCAACTCCCTCGTCGGCCGCACCGCCACGCTCGAATTGAAGCCCGACCAGGCCGAGATGCTGACGCGCGCGCGCCAAACCGGCACGCTGGCGCTCGCGTTGCGCAGCATTGCCGATGTCAACGCGACGGCCGAAGGCCAGTCCGAGGATCGGGTCAAAAAACGAAGCGAGAGCGTCAACGTAGTTCGCTACGGCGTCGCCAATCAAACGACGGCACAGAAGTGACCGAAAGGAAGTCCCTTATGAAGTTTTGGGAATATCAGTCAGCGACGCGAACCGTCGCGCGCCGGACGCTGTTAGCGTCGACCGTCGTGGCGCTGGCGCTAAGTCCGCTGCTGCCCGTCGTCGCAGCCGAGTCCGACAAGGATCCGGTGACGACCTCCGCCATCGGCGGGGCCAAGATGCGCTTCCTGGCGCTCGGCGTCGGCAAATCGGTGGTCGTCGACCTGCCGCGCGACGTCAAGGATGTGCTGGTCGCCGATCCGAAGATCGCCAATGCCGTCATTCGTTCCCCGCAGCGCGCCTATATCATCGGCGGTGCGGTCGGCCAGACCAACGTGGTGTTTTTCGACGGCGATGGCCAGCAGATCGCTTCCTACGATATTGCAATCAAGCGTGATCTCAACGGCGTGCGGGCCGCGCTGCGGCAGGCGATGCCGGGGATTCAGATCGAGGGCGTCGGCGACAGCGTGCTGCTGACCGGCTCGGTGTCGAGCCCGGTCGAAGCCCAGCAGGCCGGTGAGATCGCCGCGCGGCTGGTCGGCGGGTCGGAGAAGGTCGTCAACTCGATCGTCGTTCGCGGCCGCGACCAGGTGATGTTGAAGGTCACCGTCGCGGAAGTACGGCGGGATGTCGTCAAACAGATGGGTGTCGATCTCAGCGCCCAATTGAATGTCGGCAATACGACCGTGAATTTCAACAATACCAATCCCTTCACTGCCAACAACGCGCCTCTCGTGCCCGGCAATGGCCTTGGCATAGCCGCCGGCACGATGCCGTCGGTGCAGGCGGTGCTTCGCGCGATGGAAAAGGCCGGTGTCGTGAAGACGCTCGCCGAACCCAATCTGACAGCGATCTCCGGCGAATCCGCAACGTTTATCTCAGGTGGTGAATTTCCCATTCCGACCGGCGCGAGCTGCCAAACAACGGCGGGCGGTGGCATCGGAAACTGCGTCCAGACAGTCGCCTTCAAGAAGTTTGGCATCTCGCTCAACTTCACGCCGGTCGTGCTGTCCGAGGGCCGGATCAGCCTGCGGGTGATGACGGAAGTTTCGGAAGTCTCGACCGAAAACTCTCTGACTGGCGGCCCGGGTGGAACCACCATTCCCTCGATCAAGACCCGCCGCGCCGAGACGACGCTGGAAATACCCTCCGGCGGCTCGATGGCGATGGCCGGCCTGATCCAGGAGCAAACCAAGCAGGCCATCAACGGCCTGCCGGGGCTCGATCAATTGCCGGTTCTGGGCGCCCTGTTCCGCAGCCAGGACTTCGTCAACAACCAGACCGAACTGATGGTCATCGTGACGCCCTATGTCGTCCGGGCCGTCGCGCAGAAAGAACTGTCGCGCCCCGATGACGGATTCGCGCCCGCATCCGATTCACAGTCGACGCTGCTCGGGCGCATCAACCGGATCTACGGGCTCGCCGCCCGCGTCGATACCGTAGCCGGTGTCCAGGGCAATTTCGGCTTCATCATTGATTGAAATACAGCACTGTTCACTGCGTGGGGACGAGGACAGAACGATGATAACGAGAACACCGCGCCATCGCGTCAAGCCTTCGCGCATGCTTGGCGCCCTCCTCGGCCTTTCGGCCGCGCTCGGAGCCTGCACGCCGCAGACCACGGAAATCATAACGACCGCCAGCGTGTCGGATGATTACCGCCACCGTCATCCGATCGCGGTGACGGAAGCCAACCGCTCGATCGTGGTGTTCGTCGGTCATGCCCGTGGCGGCCTCTCCGGGTCGCAGCGCGCCGACGTCATGGGCCTGGCGCAGACCTGGGTGCGCGAAGGCACCGGCGCGATCGTTGCCGACGTCCCGGTCGATACGCCGAACGCGCGTGCGGCCGCGGCGTCGTTTCGGGAAATCCAGTCGGTGCTGACGGCAGGCGGCGTGCCCTCGCGCGCCATCACGTTGCGTCGCTACACGCCCGACGATTTCCGTACGTTGCCGACGATCCGGCTCAGCTACCCGAAGATTACGGCCGTGGCGGGACCTTGCGGCCTGTGGCCGCAAGACCTCGGACCGAATATCGACAATGCCGAATACAACGAAAATCGCTCCTATCACAATTTCGGCTGCGCCACCCAGCGCAACCTTGCTGCGATGATCGACAATCCCGCCGATCTTGAGCAGCCGCGTCCCGAGAGCCCCGCCTATACGCCGCGGCGCGATATCGCCTTTGACAAATACCGCAAGGGCGTTGCGACAACGACCGTCTATCCCGATGCCGAAAAGGCCAAACTCAGCGATTCAGGAAAATGATCAGCCGCGTCTTTCAGAACTCCGACGATCAAGTCGACAACACGCCGGCGCAGCCCGACGAATACATCTCGCCGGCGCCGCGCGTATCGGTGCAGGCCTTTTGCGCCAGCGTCGCGATCGCCACCGCGGTGCGCGCGGCAAGCGAAGACCGCCGTCTCGGCAAGGCCCACCTTTCGGTTCACATGGGCGGCATCGCCGCTGCCATCGACGCCTACCACACGGCGCCGACGCCGAACGTCATTATGCTGGAGACCGAATCCGGCAGCGACATCCTCGAAGGGCTCGATGAGCTTGCGACCGTATGCGACGCAGGAACCCGCGTCGTCGTGATCGGCAGCGCCAACGACGTCGCGCCCTATCGTGAACTGGTGCGGCGCGGCGTCAGCGACTACGTTACCGGACCAATCGAACCCATCGACGTCGTGCGCGCCATATGCAGCCTTTACGCGGCCTCCGAGGCCGTGGCCGTCGGCCGCATCATCGCCGTTGTCGGCGCCAAGGGCGGCGTCGGCGCATCCACCGTCGCACACAACGTGGCGTGGGCGATCGCGCGCGATCTCGCGCTGGATTCCGTCGTGATCGATCTCGACCTTGCCTTCGGCACCGCCAGCCTCGATTACAACCAGGATCCGGTCCAGGGCATCGCCAATGCGGTGTTCCAGCAGGAACGGCCCGACTCCGCCTTCATGGAGCGCCTGCTGGCGAAATGCACTGACCGCCTCGACCTGCTGGCGGCGCCGGCATCATTGGACCAGGTCTATGATTTCGGTGCCGATGCGTTCGATGCGATCTTCGATACGATGCGCATGACCACCCCCTGCATCGTACTCGACGTCCCCCATCAATGGTCGGCGTGGACCAAGCGCACGCTGGTCGGCGCGGACGACATTCTGATCGTCGCCGAGCCCGATCTCGCCAACATGCGCAACGCAAAGAACATGCTGAACGTGCTGAAGGCGGCGCGGCCCAACGACCGCCCGCCGCTCTACTGCCTCAACCAGGTCGGCATGCACAAGCGTCCGGAGATCTCCACGCGCGAGTTCACCAAGGCGATCGAGAGCCAGCCCATCGCGGCCATTCCGTTCGATTCAAAGCTGTTCGGCACCGCCGCCAATAACGGCCAGATGATCGCGCAGCTCGCCGCCAAGCATCGCACGACCCAGATGTTCCTGCAGATGGCTCAGCGCCTGACCGGCCACGCCGTGACCAAACGGTCCCGCGTCTCGTTCCTGGCGCCGATCATCAAGAAACTGCAGGGCTCGACGGCCCGCCGGGCCTGAGCCAACAACAAGAGCTTCGGTTCTGATTCAATCAGAACCGATAAATGCTCTAGTCGGAGCGTCCGGCCGCGGCGATCGGCAGCTTGCCGACCTCGGCCCGCGCATTCTCTTTTTCCTTGCGCGACAATATCTGCCTCAACTGCGCGACGTTGGCGGCAGCCTCGGCGGGCGGCAGGTCGGCCTTCGCGATCTTCTCGGCATCGGCAACGCGGCCCTGCAGGCCAACCGCCAGCGCCAGATTGGCGCGCACGCGCGGATCGGTCGGCGCAAAGCCATTGGCGCGGCGCAGCGTCTCCTCGGCCCTGGGCAGATCCTTCGAAAGCACGTAGGACAGCCCGAGATTGGACAGCACCGAGGGCTGGTCGGGTACCATCTTCAGCGCGCTCGCATAATATTGCCGCGCCTCTTCGTATCGGCCGAGCTGATCCAGCGTCGCTCCCTGTGCCGAGAGCAGCCGCCAATCCGGATCGTCGGGGCTATGGGCGCGGCCGAGCACGTCAAAGGCTTGCTGGAAATTGCCGTTGTCCGCCAGCGCACGGCCGTAGGCGGCCAGCAGCAGCTTGTTGCCGGGATGGGAGATGTTGGCCTGCTCGAGCACCGCAACCGCCTGCGCCCGCTTTCCGGTCGCGCGAAGCGCCTTGCCGTACTTCAGCGCGGCGTCGGCATCCTTCGGATTGGCGCGATAGCGTTCCTGGTAGAGGTCGACGTCGCGGCGCGGATCGCTGGCGCGGCCGGTGTCGGCCTTCTCGTCGATCGAGCCGGTAATGTCCGATAATCCTGAGGTCCCGCAGCCGCCAAGCCCCAATGCCAGGATCAGGGTCGATGTACACGCAAGAAGTCGCGCGAAACGGGGCGGATGGGGCAACTTCTGGAACATGTAGCTGGACTCACGGCGGTAACTGCCCAGAAACACTCACAGCTTAACCCTAAGTTCAGGTTAAGTTCCGCCGCCACTGCGGTAATCCGTGACCTTTGCGGCCGTCAGGCGCCGGCCAAGCCGCCTACGCCCAGCCCGGCCCATGCGGCAGCGCCGCCGAGCAGCTTAGTCGACGAATTGCGCGCCGAGTTCGCAGCCGATCCGCCAGGCCAGCCGGCACTGACGCGGCCGGCCCTCCGAGAAGATCACCGTAAATTCGGAAGGAATTTCGGGATATTCGGCGATGATCTTCACACCGCCAGCCGACACGTCGGAAATCATGCAATCGCGCGGAAGCCCGCCGGTCGCGAACTGGATTTTTGCAAAGCTTCTGCACGCACGACGTTCGCTGCTGCGACGATTCGCATACATGTCGATTCCTGGCCTTATCAGATGTGATCCACTCGATGGTGACATCAGCTTTACCGAAGAATTGTTGGAATTGGCCTATCGCAACGGCTCGCAATGTAAGGGTTGCGTTCGAACTCCGTTTACCGAACCTGGCGCTCTGGCGAGGTCGTCGAATGCGCCTGCGGGTCGCAATTTTCGGCAAATTAAAGGGTTGATCCCCCCTCGTTAGGCGATAGCCTGACCCCTCGACTCGATTTGATGGAACGAAAGCGCATGGGAAGTCTGGTTCTTCTCGACCTGATGGGCGGCGTGGCGTTGCTGCTGTGGGGCCTGCATATGGTCCACAGCGGGATCCTGCGCGCGTTCGGGTCGAACCTGCGCCTGTTGCTGGCAAAGGCGCTGAGCAACCGCTTCACGGCGTTTGCCGCCGGCCTCGGTCTGACCGCGCTGCTCCAGAGCAGTACCGCGACGGGGCTCATCACGAGTTCGTTTACGTCGGAAGGGCTCGTCAGCCTCGTCCCCGCGCTCGCCATCATGCTCGGCGCCAATGTCGGCACCACGCTGATCGTGCAGATCCTGTCGTTCAACATCTCCGCCGTCGCGCCCGTGCTGTTCATCATCGGCCTGGCCGCCTTCCGCAGCGGACCGCGCTCACGCATCAAGGACATCGGCCGCGTCTTTATCGGGCTCGGCCTGATGCTGCTGGCGCTGCATATCCTGCTCAATACCTTGGCGCCGGCGGAGAACGCGCCGGGCGTGCGCGTGTTCATGAACGCCATCACCGGCGATCCCGTGCTCTGCATCCTCTTCGCCGCGATCGTGACCTGGCTGGTGCATTCCAGCGTCGCCAGCGTGCTGCTGGTGATGTCGCTGGCCTATGCGCATTTCATCACGCCCTACGCCGCGCTGGCGCTGGTGCTCGGCGCCAATCTCGGCAGCGCCATCAATCCGATCGTCGAGGGCGCGCGCCGCGACAATCCAGCCAGCTATCGCCTGCCGCTGGGCAACCTCGTCAACCGGCTGGCCGGCATCCTGCTGGTGGCGCCGTTCCTGCAGCCGATCGCGGACCATCTGATCGCGTGGCAGCCGGATCTCGCCAAGGCAACCGCGCTGTTCCACATCGCCTTCAACGTCGCGACCGCAGTTCTTTTCATCGGCCTGCTCGACGGCATGGCGCGGCTGTTGAAGAGGTTGCTGCCCGAGCGCGTCAAGGAGGCCGGCGAGTCAGGGCCGCGCTATCTCGACGAGAGCGCGCTGGAGACCCCCTCGCTCGCTTTGGCCGATGCCGCCCGCGAGACCCTGCACATGGGCGATCATGTGGAAGTCATGCTGCGCAAGGTGATGGCGGCGATGATGACCAACGACCGGGCGTTGGTCGACCAGGTCTCGCAAATGGACAACAGCGTCGACAGCCTCGACGAGGCGATCAAGCTCTACGTCACAAAACTCACCCGTGGCAGCCTCGACGAGCGCGAGGGGCAGCGGGCGATGGAGATCGTCTCCTTCGCCATCAACCTCGAGCATATCGGCGACATCATCGACAAGAACCTGAGCGAGCTCGCGACCAAGAAGATCAAGCGCCGCTTCCAGTTCTCGACCGAGGGCGCCGAAGAGCTCTCCGCCTTCCACAAGCGCACGATGGATTCGCTTCGGATCGCGTTCGGCGTCTTCATGTCCGGAGACGTCAACGAGGCGCGCAAGCTGCTGGCCGAGAAGGCCGCGCTGCGTAATGCCGAGCTGGCCGCGACCGAACGGCATCTCGACCGCCTGCGCGAAGGCCGGCCCGAAACCATCGAGACCACCTCGCTCCATCTCGACGTGCTGCGCGACCTCCGGCGTATCCACTCGCACATCTGCTCGGTCGCCTACCCCGTGCTGGATGCCGCGGGCGAATTCGCCGCCTATCGGAGCAGCGCTGAAAGTGATTTGGCCGCGCTGCCGGCGCCGGTGCCCGGCCGCTCCTGATCAGCGGTCCAGCGTCTTCGACGCCTTGCCGCGATGCCTGACGATCAGCATGATGTTTCTGATATAGATGATCGTGGCCATCGCCTGGCCGACGATGATCACGGGCTCACGCTTGGCGATGCCGTAGACCAGCGTCATCAGCCCGCCTCCCATCGAGAAGAACCAGAACGCAATCGGGATCACGCTTCGTCCGGCGCGTTCGCTCGAAATCCACTGAACCAGGAAACGCGCGGTGAAGAGCAATTGCGCCACCAGGCCGAAAGCCAGCCAGAAATCGAACTTGGCAACGAAGACGTCGTAGAGATAATCGCCGAGCGCCTGCCCGAACTGGATGAACATCAGAAAACCTCGGTGGCTACGGGCGTCGGCTTCTTGCGGCGGATCAGCCACCACACACCGGCAAGATCCATGATCCCGATCCATAGCCGGTCAAAGAAGCCATAATTGGACACGCCGGAATGGCGCGGGCGGTCGATCACGTCGACATAGGCGATGTCGAAACCTTCGCGGCGTACCAGCGCCGGCAGGAAGCGATGCAGGCCGTCGAAATAGGGCATCGACAGGAACACCTCGCGCGGGAACGCTTTCAGGCCGCAGCCGGTATCGCGGGTGCCGTCGTTCAGAATGGTCTTGCGCACGCCATTGGCGATGCGCGACTGCAGTTTCTTGAAACCGGTATCCTTGCGTCCGACCCGTTGGCCGGCCACGAGGCCGACGCGCCCGCCGCCCTTTTCAATCGCCGCGATCAGATCCGGCAGGAACACCGGATTGTTCTGGCCGTCGCCGTCGAGCGTCGCCACGATCGCGCCGCGCGCGGCGCGCACACCACTGCGCACGGCGGCCGATTGACCGGACGAAACCGAGTGTCTGAGTTGCCGGAGCTGACGGTGCTGCTTCATCAGATCAGCCAGCCGGTCGGCGGTCGCATCCGTCGAACCGTCGTTGACATAGACGATCTCGTAAGCCCAGCGGTCGCCGAGCGCGCCGACGATTTCCGCAACCAGCGGCGCGACGTTCTCCGCCTCGTTGCGCACCGGCACAACGATGGAAACGGCGACCGCATCTGTGTCGGAAGGTGTCAAATCGGCACTCGTCTGGTTGGTTTGGGATTACCCGGAACCGGGCGTATCGGGCCGTCAGGCGGCGTCCGCTTTTATGGGGCGAAAGCGCCCCGGGCAACCCTTTTGAGACGCCCGGACGAGGGCCCGACAAGGGACACAATGCTGCCATCGCGCTGGATCGCAAACCCGAGCCGCCGGGCCGCAAACCAGTATCGCACGAACACCGTGCCGACGATCCCGACCATCGCGCCCGCCACGACGTCGCTTGGATGATGGGCCAGCAGCACCAGACGGCTCATCGCAATGATCAGGGCATAGATGGCCATGGCGACGCGCGCCTGTGGCCATATGGCGGACACGGCCAAAGCAAGCGCAAAGGCGGTCGTGGCGTGGCCGGAAGGAAAGCTGTAATAGGCCGGGTTGCCTGCGAAGTGCGAGAAATGGAACGCATTGGCCTCGCCGCCGACAAATGGCCGGCCGCGGCCGATGCAATATTTCAGCACTTCGGTGACCAGATTGGACACGGCGACGGCGAAGAATATGAACTGCAGCCGCGTTCCGAGACCAAGCAGCAGCGAGCGCTGGATGCCGCGCAAGGCCGGCGAGACGATCGCCACCGCGATCAGCAATCCGGCCAGCACCGAAAGCACATATTCGTCCTTGCCGAAATCGGTGAGAATGCGGAGCCACCACAGCGATGGCGTGCCGCGTTTGGGCATCTGGGCGATTTCCCACGCGTCGATCACGTACATCAGCACGATGATCGCAGCGCCGAGAGCCGCCGACAGCCATAACACGTGTCGCGCCGCCCGCCGTGCAGCCTCGGCACGCCGCGAATGCGACGGCGTGCGCGCGAGTTGCGCCAATGACAGCCAGGCCAGCGTCCCGAAGCGCGAAAGGTAGTTTTTGGATTCAACGACAGCAGGACCTGCGGCCATCTCACTCCGTACCTTCCGAGCGGAAGATGGCGATCGAGACCGCCTTGCCCTGCGAGATATTATAGCCCTCGATCCGCTTGGCCACGTCGTAGCGCAGCCCGATCGCTTCGGCGCGCTGGACGAAGGCGCGTTCGGTGCGCGATTCCACCAGGGCGAAGCGGCAACTGCCCTGCCCCAGGAAATCGGCAGCGCCCGATCCGTCGGTCAGCACCGTGCCGGTGCCGGCCATGAAGACAAGGCTCGGTTCATGAAAACCCGCCGCGGCGGCTTTCGGCCCGACGCAGACGACGTTGCGAAGGGCGCGCGCGATCTCGGCGCTCGGAAACAACGTCGTCAGCGACGGCATGACGATGCCGTAAATTCCAACCGCCAGAAACATCGCCGCGACCACGGCGTTCAATAGCGAGCGCTCGGCGCGGCTGTCCTCGAACAGCCACCATGCGAACAGGCCGAAGATCATCGCCGCCGCCAGGAACGGCCAGGCCGGAAAGGCCGGAAAATGCGTCAGTTTGATCGCCCCAATGACGGCAATCACCGACGCCACCGCCGGAACCACAAACCACCACGCCGCCCCGCGCCTGAGCCACGACCGCGACAATACGCGACGCTCCAGCGCACCGGCGGTGAGGATCGCAATCGCCGGATAGAGCGGCAGCACGTAATGCGGCAGCTTGGTCAGCACCATTTCGAATACGATCCAGGACGGGATCAGCCACGCCAGCAGATATTGCGCGCCGGGCTCCCGCCGCGCGCGCCATACCGCGGGCGCCGCCATCCCTGCCAGCGCCGCGCCCGGCCAGAACGTGACCCAGAACAGCAGCAGATAGACGCCGGGCGGCGCGCCATGGGATTCCTGCGCACCGAGCTTGCTCAGCATATCGCCGCCGAGCGAATTGGAGAAGAATGCCTCGCCGGCGCGCCAGAAGATCGCAACGAACCATGGCAGCACCAGCACCAGCGTCCACATCAGCCCCCATACCGGGCGCAGCCGCCAGAGCCATGCCGCCGAGCGGTCGAGGATCGCGAGCGCCAGGATGGTCAGCCCGACGAACATCAGGATCAGCGGCCCCTTGATCAGGATACCGCCGGCCAGCGCCGTCCAGAACACCGCCGGCGAGGTCCAGGCCGGATGCTCCGGATCTTCGCCGCGCTGCCAGGACAGATAGACCCGCGCCATCGCCCCCATCGCGGCGACCACGGTCAACAGCAGCATCGCATCGGTCTTGGCGAGCCGGGCTTCGGCGCCAAGCAGGACCGAACTGCACATCATCAGCGCCGCCAGCGCGGCTCCGCGCCGCGTCACGAAGGCAAGCGCCGTCCAGTAGGTCAGCAGAACCGCGCCGATGGCGCCGATCAGGGAGGGAATCCGGTAGAGCCAGATGCGCAACTGCGCCCGCGGCAGGCCGAGCGATGAGGCAGTTTCCACCACGGCAGCCTGCAGCCAATAGATACCGACCGGCTTCTTGTAGCGGACGTCATCCTGAAAGCGGATATCGACGAAATCGCCGCTTTCGACCATCTGCTTGGTCGCCTGTGCGAACCGGGCCTCGTCGCGATCGATCGCCGGAATATTGAAGAAGCCGGGCAGGAAAAACACCATGCCGCACAGCACAAGAAACACGACGGCGCGAAAATTGTTCGCCGTGGCGAAGTCGAACGCGGCCGCCAGCCGGCGGCCGGAATGCGCAGGTTTTACAGGCTGTTGGCCTGCTCCAAAGCGTGGGGGTTGGAAGGTTTCCACCATGCTGTTCGCATACGATGAAACCCCACGGCAAACAACACCACAAATTCGCCCTATCCGGCTGTCCCCAGACGCTTTTTCGCTACTGTACCCGGATCACAACGGTATCGGCCGCGCCGGTCGCGTCAATCACCGTCAACCGGGCAAAGCCCGGCCCGGGCGGATCGACCAGGCGCTGGCGCCGGCTGTCGATTTCGCCGACCGAGGTACCGTTCAGCATGATGGTCAGCGGCAGCACGCCGCCGGCCACCTTGACCGGCATCGGCGCGGCCTGCCCGTCGCCTGACCGGTCGACGTCGATCCGCGAGCCGTTCAGCGGAAACTGGATGCGCGGCGTCTGATCGCTGCCGGTCCGGATCAGTTCGCCGACGGGACGGAAGCGCCGGAGCGGCAGCGGAAGTTTGGCGTTGCTGGCAATCAGCACCCCCTTCGGCGCCTTCGGCAGCGCCGCCGGGATTTTTCCGGTCCGCGCAAACGCGTCGAACAGGATCGGCGCGGCGGCGGTGCGTCCGACCAGGCCCGGCACCGGCGCGCCGTCCGGACGCCCGACCCACACGCCGATCGTGACGCGGCCATCGAAGCCAACCGACCACGCATCGCGATAGCCGTAGCTGGTGCCGGTTTTGAACGCGATTTTGTTATGCACGCCGTTTTCCGGCGGCGGCGTGCCGAGCAGCACGTTGCCGACCTGCCATGCCGCGGCCTGGTCCATCAGCCGCATCGGCTCGCGATCGTCGCTATTTTTATCTTGGGTTTTATCTTGGGCCAGCATGATCTCGCGCAACGGCCTTGCCGCGCCGAGCCGCGCCAGCCCGGCATAGAGTTGCGCCAGATCGTGCAAGGTGATGCCGACGCCGCCAAGGCCCATCGCCAGACCCGGCGCTTCATCCTTTGGCAGCACGAGGTTGCCGCCGGCCTGCTTCAGCCGCGACGACAGCCGGCTCGAACCGACGCGGTCGAGCAGCGCAATCGCCGGCACATTCAGCGACAGTTGCAGCGCCTTGCGCACCGGCACCGTGCCCTGGAACGTCATGTCGAAATTTTCCGGCGCATAAGAGCCGAAACGAATGGGCCGGTCGTCGATCAGGCTTTCCGGATGCACAAAGCCGTCCTCGAAGGCGAGGCCGTAGATGAACGGTTTCAGCGTCGAGCCCGGCGAGCGCAGCGCGCGCGTCATGTCGACCTGCCCGGCGCGGCGCTCGTCGAAATAATCGGACGAGCCGACGCGCGCCAGCACATCGCCGCTTTCATTGTCGACCGCGATGATCGCGACCGAGATGTTCGGCCCCTGCGCCACCGCGCGGTCGCGCGCCAGCGCTTCCAGCGTCTTCTGCAAGCCCGAATCCAGCGTGAGCTTGATCAGCGGCGCATCCCTCACCGTCGTCATCGCCGCGTCAGAGGAATGCGGCGCGAGAATCGGCATCGGCTTGCGCATCCGCGGCACCGCTACCGCCCTCGCCTGCGCCGCGTCTTCCTTCGACACGACACCGTCCTCGACCATCCGCGCCAGCACGCGGTCGCGCGCGGCGTGCGCAGCTTGCGGATGACGGTCGAGCCGGCGGTGCTCGGGCGATTGCGGCAGCGCGACCAGCAATGCGGCTTCCGCAAGCGTCAGACGTTTCGGCTCCTTGCCGAAATAGGCGATGGATGCGGCGCGGATGCCTTCGAGATTGCCGCCGAACGGCGCCAGCGCGAGGTACAGATCGAGGATCTCGTCCTTGCTCAATTGCCGTTCGAGCTGGACCGCGCGCACCATCTGGCGCAGCTTTGCATACACCGAGCGTTCGCGCCGCGGCTCGAGCAGCCGCGCCAGTTGCATCGTGATGGTCGAGCCGCCGGAGACGATGTGGCCGCGCGTGACGAACTGCAGCGCCGCGCGTCCCAGCGCCAAGCGGATCGACGCCGCCATGCGACCGGAAACGGTGGTCTTCGTACGCCATCAGCAGTTTGAGATATCCGGGATCGACTGCGGTCTTCGCATCGACCGGCAGCCGCCAGCGTCCGTCAGCCATTGCATAGGCGCGCAGCAGCTTGCCGTTGCGGTCGACGACCGTGGTGGAAACCTTGCGCGCCTGCTCCAGCGGCAGCGGCCCGAGCGAGGCGACCCAGGCGGAGAAGGCGGTGGTCATCACTATGAGCACGAAGGCCAGAGCGACCGCGACCCGGAAAAAGCGGCGACGACCAACGCCACCGCCGCCGCCGTCATGGCCGGGCTTGTCCCGGCCATCCACGTCTTTGCTTCCTTCGATCGAGGAAGACGTGGATGCCCGGGACATCCACGCGAAGACGCGCTTCGTGCTTTTGCCCGGGCGTGACGATGGTTGTTGCTGGTTCAGTTCGTCACTCATTTCGCCGGACGCACCTCAACCGAGCCGGTGCCGGAGCGGCCGTAGCGCGAGGGGTTGTACATGTCCTCGACGTAGGCCTGCGGCAGCACGTATTTGCCCGGCGACACCGCGCGCACGATGTAGGCCACCGTGAACACCGACTTGTCGTCGCTGGCGCGGTCGATGGCCGCCGTGAAGCGGTCGTCGCGGAACTCGGTATGCTCCGGCTCCTCGCCGTCCTCGATCCAGTCGAGCGTACCGCTATCGCCGGACGATACCAGACGCGGGTTGTCGATCTCGAGGCCAGCCGGCAGATAATCGGCCACCATGATGTGCCCGTATTCCGGCTTGGCCTCGGTGATCTTCAAGACCACGGCAAAGCGATCGTTCTGCTTCGCCTTGGTGACGTCGGCGGGTTTGCCGTCGAGCGTGAAGTAATTCCGCTCGATCTTGAAGCCGTTCGACGCCGCGGGCTCCGGGGTAACCGGCGAACCCGAGACCGAGACCACCGCCTGCACCGGCGCATCGCCGGTGTTGGTGATCTTGACCGGCTTGCCCGCAATCGCGTCCGCCTTGTAGCTGCGATAGACCGCGGCTTTCACCGGCGATCCATCGACATCGATCGCCAGCGTTTCCTTCGACAGCGCACGCGAGGCCAGTACCAGCCACGCATTCTCCTGCGTGGAGGTGTAGGGCGAAAGCCCCCGTGCGACTTCGACCCGCTGCACCGCCTGCGTCAGCGTCGCCCGCGGCGCGTTGCCTTCGCTGGCAAGCGAAACGAGCGCCGCCGCATCACGCAGCGCCGAGCCGTAGTCCATGCGGCCGAACTCGAGCACGGGCTTCGGCGCCAGCGCATCCAGCGCCGCGCCATAGACCCGCTCCGCCCGCGTCTTATCGCCGACCATGGCCAGCGCCGCCGCAAGCTGCGATTTCGCAATCGGCGTCGCCAGATTGCTCAGCTTGGTATCCGCGAGATAGCGCAGGTCGCCGATCGGCGCTGCGCCATTGCGGGCGAGCACGTAGAGGCCGTAGGCCAGATCGCGGCCGCCGTCCTTTTCCGGCTCGTTGGCGTTGACCACGGAGTTGCGGATGCGGTCGAGCGCGTTCTTGAACAGCACGTCCGGCACCGCAAAGCCCTTTTCGCGGGCGCGGGTCAGGAAGTCGGTCACGTAGGCATCGAGCCAGGCGTCGTCGCCGCCGGACGACCACAGGCCGAACGAGCCGTTCGAGCCCTGGCGGGCCAGGAGCCGTTCGATGGCGTCCTTGATGCGCTGGTCGACCGCGGTATCCATCGCCAGATGCGCGCCCGCTGCCAGGTCGTTGACATAGAGCAACGGCATCGCGCGGCTGGTGATCTGCTCGGAGCAGCCGTGCGGATAGCGATCCAGCGCCTTCAGAATGGTCGCCGCATCGAGCGCGGTGGACAGGCTCACCGACAGCGACACGCTGCCGGTGCCCGACACCAGGTCGGAGAACATGTCCGGCGTCAGCGTCAGGCTCTCGCCTTTTGCCAATGTCCGGATCGAGCGCCGCGCCAGCACCTGCGTCGCCGCCTTGACGTCGAGCGCATAATGCCGCGCCAGCGTCAGTCCGTTCGGCCCCTTGATGTCGACGTCGAGATCGGCGGTTCCCGCGCCGCCGGCGTCGAGCGCCAGCGCCATCGAGGTCCGCTGCTTGGCCGCAAGCTTGACCGTGGTGGTCGGATTGCCCGTTACCTTCACCGGACCCGATGTCTTCACGCTGATGCTGTAGTCGCCGGGCGCGCCCTCGACATTGTCGAGGTCGAAACTCATCGTGCCCTTGTCGCCATTGAGCAGGAAGCGCGGCAGCGTCGCCGTCAGCACCACGGGATCGCGTACGGTAACGTCGATGGTGGCGCGACCGAGCTTGGTCGAATTCCACGCCACCGCCATGACGCGGGCCGTGCCGGCAAACTCCGGAATATCAAAACTGATTTCCGCAGTGCCGTCGGCGCCGACCGTGACGATTCCCGAGTAGAGTGCCAGCGGCTTCTGCGTGGGCGGCGAGCCCTGCAGTTCGGCGCCGGCGGAATCGCCGCCGGTCCGGATCTGGCCGCGCGTGCCCTGCATGCCGTCGATCAGCTGCCCGTAGAGGTCGCGGATTTCGGACGTCAGGCGGCGCTGACCGAGATAGTAATCGTCAGGCGCCGGCGGCTTGTAGTTGGTCAGGTTGAGAATGCCGACATCGACCGCAGCGACGACGATCTTGGCGTCCTCGCCGGGTTGAGCCCGCCGAGCTTGACCGGGATCTTGAGCGCCGTACCGGGCCGCACCAGCGGCGGCGGCGACAGCGCGACCTGCAGCGTGCGCGTCTTCTTGTCGATGCCGAACCATTTCAGGCCAATCGCGCGGCCGGGCATCCGCAGCGCTGCCGCGTCCAGCGGACGGCGCAGCGTCGCCAGCACATAGGCGCCGGTGCCCCAGTCCTTGCCGACGGTCAGCTTGACCTGCTGGGTGCCTTCCTTGACGTCGACGGTCTGCGTCGTCAGCAGGCGATCGCCGAGCACGTTGATCGTCAGCTTGCCGGCGGTGCGGGCATTGACCGACACCACCATGGCATCGCCGGACGCGTACTCCGGTCTGTCGATCGAGGTTTCCAGGAGGTCTGGCGTATCGGCGCTGCCGTCGGAGTACCAGCCGACGTCGAACTGCACCGACGTGACTGGTCCGTCCGCTTCCGTCGATTTGACGTCGAGGCGATAGCGGCCGGGCTCCGGCGCGACCGACACCCGCGCCGCCTTGTCTGATGTGAGCGTCAGGTCGCCATCGGCGACGCGCTTGGTCGACTTGACCGGTTCATATTCCCAGGACGAGTTCTGCCGATACCATTGATACCGCGACTCCATCTTCAGGAGTTCGTAGCGCAGGCCATCGCGCGGCAGTTGCCTGCCGTCAGGACCGACGAACACGACGTCGAACTCGGCCTTGTCGCCTTCGGCAACGCTCTTGTCGCCGAATAGCGGCTTGACGCCGATCAGCGCCGCACTCGGCGCCACAGGCAGCACCAGCTTGCGCTCGACCGCGCGGCCGCCGGTCTCCACCATGCGGACGAAGATCTGCGCCTCCTGCGGCCGGGTAGACGTCGGCGCCTTCGCGAGCGACACCGGGAAGGTCGCAACGCCGTTGGCGTCGGCCTCCGGCAGGTTCTCGATCGGGGTGCGCTCGTTGGAGGCCGTTTCCTCATCCGCCACGCCGAACTGGTAGCCGGGATAGCCCGGCCGCCCGGAGGCCGCAGGCGCCACCAGCATGTCGCCCTCAAGCTGCAGACCGGAGGCCGGGGCGCCATAAAGGAACTTGCCGGCGACCTTCAGTTCAACCGGGGTTTCAGCCTTGATCATCTTCTCCCTGGCCGAAACATCGAATTCGATCCGCTCGGGGATGTAATCCTCGACCATGAAGGTGGTCTCGCCGACGGACGAGCCCTTCGGGTCGGTAAAGGCGCGCACCCGCCAGGTCCCGGTCGGCACTGCCGAATTGAGCAGCACGGCCAAGGAGCGGCCGCCGGCGCCTTGATCCGGCAGCACGGCGCGGCGGAATTCGACGCCATCGGGCCGCTCGATCACGAGCGTCAGCGGCCCGCCGGCCATCGCGTTGCCCTGCCCGTCGCGCAGCAGCGCGGTCAGATAGACGGTCTCGTTCGACCGGTAGACGCCGCGCTCGGCATAGACAAAGGCATCGGCGCCAGGAGGCACCACCCGCCCGGACACGCCGCGGTCGGTGAGGTCAAAGGCGCTGGTCTTCAGACTGAGGAAGGCGTAGTCCGCCCTGTCGCTCATGACCGTCAGCAGCGCCGGCGACAGCCCGCCCTCGCCGCGCGCCAGCCCGGCCTCGAACAGCACGTGGCCGGCATCGTCGGTCTTGCGGGTGGCGAGAATCTCGTTGTTGCGCGCCACCAGCCGCACTTCGGCCTTCGCGACGGCCCCCGTCGAAGCCAGCGAATTGACGAAGACATGGATGCCGTCATTGCCGGAAAACGCCGTCAGGCCCATGTCGGAAACGATGAACCATTGCGTCGCCAGCGAGCCGTCATCGTCGCCGCCGCTGCCAGGCCCCTTTGCTGCGGCCGTCATCACATAGACGCCGGGCTGCAGGTCGCCGAGCGCCTGGTCGACCGGGAAAGCCGTCACGACGTCCTGGTTCAGCGTGGTCGCGGTCGCAAGTTCGCCGGACCAGACCTTGACGCCGCGCTCGTTGCCCAGATCCGAGAGCTGGTAGCTGGAGAGCGTCTTCTGGAAGTCGCTGTCCACCACCGTGTTGATCAAATTGCGGTCGCCGATCCGGAACACGTTGACGTTCACCGACGGCGTGTTGACGCTGACCAGCGGAATGCCGCGCTGGCCGGTGCGCGGCAGCACATAGGCGCGGCCCGTGAAGCGCACGAACGGCTTGCGGTCGCGGACATAGATATTGAACTCGGCCGACTTCGGTAAGGATTCCTTAACCGTGGACGGCAGGCCGGCGCGCAGATTGACGTTGTAGCGCTCGCCGTGTTTCAGCCCGTCGACGCAGAGCTGCCTGCCCTCGCTCGTCAGCGCCGGCTTGTCGGTGCCGGCCAGCGCCAGGAACGGCGCGAAGTCCACCCGCTTGGCGAGATCCTCGGAGAACTGGAAGCAGGCGCGCGGCGAGGCGCCGTCGGAATCCACGGTATAATCCAGCAGGCGGAAACCGTGCTGGTCACGCATCTTCTCGTACTGGCCGCGGACCTCGGCGACCTCGCGCATGTCGAGCGACAGCCGCAACGCATCCAGCGCCGGACGCCACAGCTTGCGCTCGGACATCGCCCGGCCCAGCACGGCCAGCGCATCGGCCTCCTCGGCCTGGTTGCCGGCGCGCTGATAGGCGATATAGGCCGCGGTCGAGGCGCGCTCGTACAGGAAGGTCTGTTCGCTGGAACTGGCGGAACGGATCTGGAAGATGGTTTTGGCGAGCTTCAGCCAGTTGGCGCTGTCTTCGGGGGTGGTGGCCGCGATCTGCCCGAGGATTTGCAGGCCAACGCGGAAGTCGGCGCGCTTGAAAGCGGCGTCGGCGTCGTTGCGCAGCGTCGCGGAGGATTTGGCGACCGGCCCGGCCTCACTCTTGATCTGGGCTTCCAGCTTGACGGCCGAATTGGCCAGCTCGTCGCGCTTGAACGCCTTGTCCGCGGCCCCTGCGGCCGTCAGGCCAAGCGCCAGCGTGGCGCAAATCACTGTGGCGCGAACCAAACCGATCATAATGGGCTCCTTGCCGCGGACATCAGCCGCGTAACGTCAAAAAGGGCGCGAAAAGGTGACGGACTGATGGCAGTGGATTCGGCTTGCGAATAGGTCGCATGCATGGCGCTGGCAGTCCAACCGGTCCCGGCCGCACCGCCCGGCGGGGTTGCCGGCGGCTGGCTGTGTCAGGGGTGGACCATAGGTTATGGCCCACCGTCTGCCTTGGTCGCGAACTTGAGGAAATCGGTTCGACCGTCTTGGCGGGAAAGCGGATTTTTCATATTGGCAGTGCTAGATAAGCAAGGTTTATACAAGGCGGATACCTAGGGCGGGTACCGCCCGGACGGTCCCATAGCTCAACTGGATAGAGTAACGGATTTCTACTCCGTGGGTTGCAGGTTCGAATCCTGCTGGGATCGCCACCCTCCATACCGATGAAACCGTGCTATCGGATCTGGAAGCCGAGCGGATCCACCAGCGAGTTACCGGGATTTGCGGAACGTTTGCCGGTCGCCGGCATTCGAATTGTGCGTGATAGTTCCCGCGCAATGCCCTGACGCGGAGAGAAAGCCGGCCGTCAACGCGAAGCGCTCGCCACATGCCCACCGGAGGACTTGGCTCATGCGATTGACCATATCGATAGCAATACTCGCCGTATCCGCCTTGCCTGCGCTCGCCGATCGCCAGGTTACCGAGGACGAACGCGCAAAGCTCGTCGCTGCGGTTCAGGCTGAGGGATGTTCCGGCGGCAAGTTCGAGATGGACGAAGACGATCAGCAGTTCGAGGTCGACGATGCGGTATGTGCGGATGGAAAGAAATATGACCTCAAGTTCGATATGCAGATGCGGTTGAAGCGCAAAAATCTGGACTGATTTGGAACTCATCCGGAAAACAGCGCAACCCTCGCCAGGGCCGCCGCCCGACCACGGGCACTCGGCGCTGCTGCGGCCGGTGTGGCGCCAGCGCCACGCTGCGTTAAAGTTGCCGTTTTGCCGTCATTTGCCGGGTGTTGGGAGTACAGCGGGCGTGTGAGACCTCGGAACATAGAGAAACTGAGGTCATTCAATGAAAACTACAATTTTCGCGACAGCACTGCTCGGAGCATCGGTCCTCGCACTGCAATCGGCCGCCGCCGCGGATCTCCCGGCGCGCGTCTACACCAAGGCGCCAGCCCTCGCCTCGCCGGTCTATGACTGGAGCGGCTTCTACGTCGGTGCCCATGTCGGATATGCGTGGGGCGATGAGCATGACAATCTCAGTCAGGTCATGGGCGCCCTGGCCGACGACTACAATGTCAGAGGCGTCATCGGCGGTGGTCACGCCGGATATAACTGGCAGTTCGGGCAGACCGTCTTCGGTCTCGAAGCCGATATTGACGCCAGCGGTGTCCGCGGCTCGCGCGCGTTCGACAATTTCTCGAATACGCGTGTCTACGAAATGCGCGGCGACCTTTCGATGCAGAACAACTGGCAAAGTTCGATTCGTGCTCGCCTGGGCTTTACGCAAAACGACTGGCTCTTCTACGTGACGGGCGGCGCCGCGTTCGCCGATGTCGACTCCACGCTGAACGTCGCGCGGGTCAATGTGACGGCGTGCGAGGGTATCTGCGTCTTCAACAATGTGCGCTCGTCGGACAGCCACGTGCTGACGGGCTGGACCGCGGGCGGCGGCATCGAACGCGCGTTCGCGCCGCATTGGACCGGTCGCGTGGACGTCCGTTACACCGACTTCGGCGCCCAGACCTTCAATTTTGTTGCCAATGGCAATCTGCCCGTTCCGACCCGTGTTCGCTTCGACCAGGTCAGTTCGACCATCGGCATAAGTTATAAGTTCTAGCTAACGTTCCAGAACCAACAAAGCCCCCCGGAGCGGGGCGAGCGGACACCTTGCGTGCCGTCTCGCCCCGTTGCCGTTTGCGTGCAATGTCGCGATCGGTCGCGTCTATTGGACCAGCGAAAGGCAGCTTTCGAATCGTTTGCCGTGGGCGCGATCGTCGGCGATGGCGTCGACAAGCTGCAGGCTGACGCTGAAGCCGGGCACCATCCTGCTCAGTTCCGCGCGAATGCGCGCAAATTGGTCCTCGGACGGTGATGTCGACGTGACGATCTTCAGCTTGATATCGTCGTAGCTTTCCTGGACCAGTTGCCATCCGCGCAAGGGAATGATGTCGCCGATCACGTCGCCATGCACGGCGGGCCAGATTCGTGTGCCATCCCTGCGGCGGAAAAGATTGCGTTCGCGGCCCAGCACGGTCTCGAGCCGCCGCAGCCCGACAGAATCCCGCCGCCGATGCCCTGAAAAGCGGATGTAGTCGCCGGTCGCGTAGCGAATCAGCGGCATGGCATAACCGTAAAACGGCGTGGCGATCACCGGCGTGGGCCGGGGGCTGTGGGCAAGCGCTTCCGTGCCCTCGAGCCAGATCGTTTCCTCCGATACGCGCATGCGGCCGTCAGGGCCGCCGATTCCGATCGGCCCGGTTTCCGTGGTGGAATAGAAATTGACGACCTGCATCCCTAGCTCGGTCTTGACCAGCTGCTGGATTTCACCGCGCAGGATTTCTCCCGTCGTGAAAAGTGCGCGTACGCTTTTTAGCCGCTCCAGCCTTCCACTCTCGATCCAGGCCTCGAGCAGATTGGGAAAAACCAGCACGTGGCTCGGCTGATGTTCGGCCACCATATCAAGCTGTGCCGATGGATCGAGCTGAGCGGGCACGATCACGGGGCCGCCGGGCTCGCGTGACGTTTGATCGTGGTCGTTTTCAACGACATCGACGATCGCCAGGCGGCGGATGGGGCCGCATTTGTTCCAGCCGACCGCGCGCTCCAGCAGAATCTGCGATGTCATCGATTGCAGGAAGGTACGCTTGATTCGCAGCGGAGTTCCGGTCGAGCCGGACGTCCGGTCGTCGGTCACTGGCAGCATCTCCGCAGGTACCTTGTCGGAAATCAGCGCACGCTCGTTCTGCTGCGCCTCGCCGCGCGTCAATACCGGTATCTCCTCCCATCGATCGAGGCTGAACGAGCCGTCGCTTCCGAACAGGGGCGCGAGGCGGTTGCTGTCGCGGTAGAACGGCACATGCGCGGCGGCATGACGGCAGAGCCGTTCCAGGAGCTGTCGCTGCCGCCGCTGGATATCGGTGGGCGACAGGTTCTGACTTTTCTGGAAGGCCGATGCGAGACTGGCGGCGATGGCATTGAGTTGCGACGACAAAACGTGTCTCCACGGTTCCTGCTCGTACAAACCGCATCGATCGAAGCGGCGCAAGCCGGAATGAGCGCAGTCGCTGCGATCGGGGTGTCACGCGGCTCCAGCCTCCCCCGGCAAATGACGGGAAAGCGATCGTCATCGCCCTCGACTACGACCCGATCGTGGGTGGCAGTCCTTTCAAAAGCGCCACAAGTTCGCTCTGCTGATGGGTGCCGGTCTTGCGAAACACATGCTCCAGGGTCGATCGCAATGTGCTGTAGGCGGTCGAGCCATCGGCCGCGATCGTCTTCATCGATTGTCCGGTGGCAAGCGCCGCGGCCAGCTGCGCCTCGCGCGGCGTCAGCGCAAACAGCGAGCGGATCTGCTGCGTGAATGCGGCCGATGTTTCCTGCGACAGATCTCTCATGAATATCACGGCGGTGCGGCCGCCGAGCGGATGCACGGCCCGTCCGGCGTCGGTCCCAGGCCCGATCGACAAGGCAAGGTCAGGCCCATCTTCCCGCTGCGAACGGAGCAAGAGGTCGGTTCCATGCACCGGCAGCGTCAGCTCGGTTGAAAGACAGAGCCCCGCGACCGCAGTGCTCAGTTGGGCGGCATGCTGCAGACTGTGCGCCGTCAGGATTCCGTTCCGCCGAAGAAGAAGGCCGTCGGCACGATCGAGCAGCTGTTCGGCCGCGCCGTTGCATTCCAGAATCCTCAGATCATGATCGACCAGCATCACGCCGAAGGAAAGATAGGAGAATGAACGTTGCAGCGAGGTCTGCCGGCTGAAAAACGTACCGAGCTCGCTGGCACGCTTCAGGTGCGTCGAGAGCAACCGCAGCAGTCGAATATCCTCAGCCTGAAACCGCGGCTGGTTTCGACCGCGTTGCACGTCGAAGATCCACACTGACGAGCCGGTCTGCACGAGCTTGACCGCGATGCCGTCATACATGTCCTGGGGCCGCATCCACTCGTTCCAGAGCCGGCTGGCCCTCAGCCGTTCCTCGCCGAACAATTCGCGATCACTGTAAACGGTGCCGAGCGGCAATCCCTTCACGACGCGCGCCAGTGGATTGTCGATATGCTCGGTCCGGTATCGCTTGTTGAATTCGGGATTGGCATCGGTCGTGATCGGATCATCGGGGCTGACCGCGGGACCGATCGGCGCGAAGCACGCCTTCGAACCGTTGAACAGCTTGCAAAGCCGGCCTACGACGCCGTGCCACCCGTCGGGATTATAAGCTGCTTCGTATAAACCCTCGATAGTCGAGGCGAGCAATTCGGAACCAATATCAATCATTGCATTACCAGACGACACTAAAATAAATTGGGTGCTTCTCGTCGCCTATCTATCAATTACGTCAGCATGGCATGCGGTCGAGGTGACGGTCCACCGGCGCTGCTAGATTCCTCCTATGCGCAGGGGCGGCACCACTGCATCGAATGTGCTCCGGTAATTCCAGCAATCGAGGTATGGAACTTTCAGCGCGGACAGAAAACAGCTTGCTTCGGTCACGGAACAAACCGCTCCGCGAAGCAGCGCTCAATGCAATCCGGTACGCGCCCGCCATTGCGCAAGTCGTTCCACCGTCGTGCTGGATCGGCGCCGGCCGATCAATCCAATCGGGATAACCGGCGCGCCGTTCGCAATTTCGACGTCATTCTCGACTCGACTTGGACGTAAGCCTACGATGCCAGCCGGAATTTGCTCCGTTGCCCTGACAAAGGATGCGGGTCGCCATGCCGAAAAAGGGAATCACCGGCCACGACGAATGGGTCGTCACGGAGGCGCTGGCAACTGCACTGGTCGCCCTGGAGCAGCTCGAGCCGACCCAGCAATCCCGCCAGCAGATGGACGATATCCGGAAATTGCTGGCAGCCAACTGTCAGCCCGGGACCCTCAATCTGCACCTCGCCCAGGCCAAGTGTCGGCTGAATCCCCACGGCGATCGAGCCGACATCTATCGAGAGTACGGCTTTGAAGACTGGGAAGTCTGAAATGCGGGACTCGTGGTAAGCCTAGACCGGATGAGCAAACGTAGCCTGAATGAGCGTAGCGATATTCGGGAAGCGCGGTGTTCCGCATCGCGCTGCGCTCAGCGGGCTACTTGATAGAAGCGCGGAAGTCCGGGAGGACATCAGGATGAAGCTGCCACACGCATTTGCCACGGGAATGTCTTTGACAATTTTGGCCGCCATGATCGCCCTGCCGGCGCCCGCCCGCGCTCAGACCTACGATCCGAGCTATCCCATTTGCCTGCAGGTCTACCAGGGCATCGCGGACTTCTACTTCGAGTGCCACTATCGAACGATGGCGCAGTGCATGGCATCGGCTTCAGGCCGTTCTGCCCAATGCGTGGTCAATCCATATTACGGCGGGCCGAAAGCCAAGCGCAGCAAGCGTCAGCAGCGGTCCCAGCAATATTGAGCATCGGTTCGACGGCCTGACCGGCCGCCGGCGTCCCCGCTGTTCACCAGCCGTAAGTACCGAGCGCAAGCGGCCGCGATGGGGCCTTGGCCGTTCGCGTCGTGTCGGGCTTCAGACAGCGCCGGGCCGCCATGATCTCGGCATCGCTCGCGCCCTTGCCACGCGCCCACTGCTCTGCGGCGGACGCGCTGTATTTCGCCACGTAATAGCGCACCACCGGGCATGAAATGCGACGCAAGACACCGGATTGTTCACCCGCGAATCCGGCGCTCGGTGTGCCCAGACACAGCGCCAGCACACACATCCAACGAAAATGCATATGATTCCCCTCTGCGTATTAAGAGAGGCCGGCTTTCACCAGCGCATCAAGCCCGATTGTGAGTTCCACACGCGGAACCGCCGGTGCTGTGCCTAAGCCGCAACTGCATCGTCCTGACGAAGGCCGCTCGCGGCCGTGGAAACGCGGCTTTATGCGATCATTAAAATTGATTGTTTACGAAGAACGCCGATCCTGATTGCCGCCTGGGCGCAATTTGCTAGCCTCTGCCTTGCGGGCGTGAACTGTTGGTAACTCCGATGGAATTCGAACGCCGATCTGTCGCACGGACCACGATTTCGAAAGACGCGCTGCTGTTCTTTGATGCGCAGCGCGGCGTCCTCACCTGCCGCGTTCAGGACGTCACGAATTCCGGGGCCGGAATTGAGCTCCACAGCCTCAACCTGTTGCCGCCGAATTTCGAATTGAGCTTCGACAAGTTTCACACCGTTCGCGAATGCCGCGTGGTCTGGCGGCAGGGCGATTTCGTCGGTGTTGCGTTTCAGAACTGAGCTGTCAGGCCCAACCCGAAAGTCGCGGCGCTGCTTACGGGCGGCTTGCCTGAACCGCCAGCTTCACGAAGTCGCCCTCGCCTTCAATCCTGGCCGCGCCAGAATTTCGCTAGTGCGAGATGCCCCCGCACACCCAGGGGGTCCGGGGAACCAAGCCATGCTTGAGCATGAACAAAACGGTCCCGGAAAAATGGAACCAACAACGAGGCTGCGCGTCGAATCCGCAGCTTCGGTTCGGAAGGCAACCCATTGCCGGGACGCACAGTTCGGCGCATCCTCGCGCCCGGGACGTTTCGAAGCCTGTGACGGGAGTTCGACAAAGATGTCCTGGGATCGTCCGTTCGCTCAGCCTGTACCGCTCCCGAAGGGACCGCCAGCGCAGACCCTGCGAGACGCCGCCGACTACATCAGGAAGCTTCCTCAACCAGAGCGTGATTGCCAGGAATGGCGGCTTGCCGTCCAGATGCTCGTCGATGCCGCCGAAGATCGCGAACCCGTGCTGCTTGCGCGCATACGAATTGTCCGAGCCCTCGAAGTGCATGTCGAAGGAATGCTCGATCCCGCGCACGATGATTTACGTCAGGGCAAGCTGAAGACAGACCGTGCCTAAAATCGGGATCGGCCATCGCTAGCGATGCCGCGAAACGCCTGAAGATTTTCCGAGCTGGGCAGCCGAGAGTTCGCGAACGTTGGCCGTTCGCGAACATCAGCAGCGCGCAATCAATCTGTGGATGAACGAAGTACAGGCGCGGCCGACACGCTCGTTGAGCAGGCCGCAGCAGGTCGGCTACGAACCCGCTTATGCCACCCGCCTTATTCGGAAGTCGTCGATCCGCTTGCCGGACTTCAGTTTGGCAGTCAGCCAACGAGGCGTCTTCCCTCGTCCCGCCCAGGTCTCGGAGGGCCGATCCGGATTCTGAAATTTCGGCACCACCGTTGGATAGGGGCGCCGCCCTGATTTCGTACGTTCGGCTTCAGCAACTCCCTTGAGCTGTTTCAAGCGACTTTCGAGCACACGTTTCTCCGCGATGAGAGTCACTGCAAGCTTGGCAGTTACTTCTTCGTGGAGTGCCCACAGCTCATCCGTGGACATCGACTTCAAGTTATTCTGGTTCACGACCGTCCCCAATCATGATTTGATATAGCCTTCATCGTTGGTAGAAAACTTGCGCAGAATAAGGCCGATTCTGCGCATCTTTAAAGAACCTCTTTCAGGCCATAAAGTTCCAAACGTTTGACGTCTTTAGAGCCGAAAAGTATCGGTTGACCTCTTTAGATAGTGCAACCATGACGCAATCCGTTTTAAGGCGCACTCTATTTTTTTAAGGCGCACCTGTTTTTCTGTTCGCAACCATTAATAGATGGCCAGACCGCGGCAGTGAGACCCGAAACCAGAGCCACTTGTTGACGGTTCCTGATCGCACAACCGCATTCGATCCGCTGTCGAGCGTCCGCCCATCCGTGCAGCTCTGCTGCCAAGCCGGGCGGTTGTGGCAAAGCCACCACAGCGGCATCCAGATTGCCAATCTGGCGTAATCCCGCCGCATCGCCGCCACGCCTGCGCCAAAGTCGAATCGGAGCTTTGCGGCTGAACCTCCGGCGGGCGCGAGCCCGTCCCGCAACAGAATGTTGACGTCATGGCAGGGTATCGCCACCGCGAAGGCCGCGGTCCTTCCAAGCTGCAGTTCGCAGCGCTTGCGCTGGTGCTGACCTCGTCGCAGGCGTACGCCGATTCTTTTCAGGAAAAGTGGATGGGGCGGATTGCCCGGCCGCCGGCAGACGATCAGGAAGCCTCCGTCTACTGGGAGGACAAGTGGGACGCGCGCGGCAAGCGCTTCAAGGCCAACGAGGTCTCCTGCGCGCATCGCACCGAGGCGTTCGGCACCATCTTCGTCGTCACCAATCTCGAGAACGGCAAGAAAATTCGCTGCCCGGTGCAGGATCGCGGCCCGTACGCACGCGGCCGGGTTCTCGACTTCTCGCTCGGCGCCGCGCGCGAGATCGGCTGCGACGGCCTGTGCCGCGTCACCGTGCGTCGCGCCGGCTACGAGTAGCAAGCGCGACCCTCAACAGCGCCTGCTCCACCGGGCACATCGGCGACACCACGTCGTTCAACGTCGCGGCTCTTCCGGTCACCGGTCTCAGCGGCGGCTTGCTGACCAGTAATTACCGCTCGCATATCACCGGCAATATCCTGCGCGTCGGCCTGAACTACCGCTGGGCCGCCCGATAGTCCGAAAGGCAGCCATCAATGGCCCTTGTCGCAAGGACCAGATGGCGCCCACAATAGCCGAGCGCTCGTCTCCCTGGGGTAGGTGTAGGGGCGGCGCCCGGCTATTCGGGCCGCGCGGCGGTGCGGCCCGAATAGGAACTCATTTCAGGCTTAAAGAGAATTTAAAAAGTCGTTAAATCGTAACGATTTTTATAACCATACCCATCGCTTGCGCTGGTATTTGAGTATCGCAGGAACCGAAACGGCATAAAAGCGGGCTAAATCCTCCGAGATCGGGAACAGAGCGCCTTCGACACGTTTTCCCTGGTTCATTAAAACGGCTGACCGCGAGGATCCGTTGAGCCCGCCACCACCCGAATTCGATCGCGACGAGGCGCTGGTGTGCATGGCGCTGGCGTTCTGCCTGGCGGGTGCATCGACCAGCATCATCTACCGGCTGCTGGGTTAGCGTCCGGACGGCTATTCCTCGGAGGCCGCCAAGAACGGCAAATCCACCATGCAGGCCCGATGACCGCGTGCCGCGTTTTCCGAATCTGATTGGCCAATGAAGCGGTTCGCGCAGCCGAAGCGGCTCGGCCGCTGGCGATGAGGAGTAGACGAGGCCCGGAGTGCCTAGGAGTCCGGGCCTCGTCGCCTCCAGTGGTAAGCGTTCGTCGTGTTAGACGAACGCCCTGCCCCCCGCTGCAAGCGACGTCGTTATAGATGCGCCGTGTTCGCACAGCCAATCCGTAGGAGTACGGTGAGATTTCGGTGTGCATATTCCTTGCGTGTGTCCCGCACGCGCGACCGCAAAACTCTGCCCGGCCGTCATTTGCGAGCACAGGCGACTTGTCGGGCGTCGCTCAACGAGCGAAAGCGGAAGCAATCCATCGTGCAGCATAAAGCAGGAATGGACCGCTTCTCGGAGCCTGACGAGAGCAGCTATTTGCCGCGTCCTACCGCTTATCGAACGGGATATACTGATGATACTCTTTCGGCACCGAGTTCCGGTAACGCGCGGGCACCGTGCCACGGTCGACCGAACGGTCGATCTCCTGCTGCCGGGTCATCCTGGCCGGCTTCTTTTTCTTCGGCGCCGCCTTCGCCTTTTCAGAAGCCGTGTTTTCAGAAGCCGTTTTCAGGGGCCTTGTTTTCAGGAGCTTTGGCTTCCGGCGCGGCAGTGGACGTTGCCGCAGGCGCGGTCCCGCCGCTCGGTGCGCCCTGCGCCAGCGCGGCGCCGGCCGGCAGCAATAGGAGAGTTGCCGCAGACGCGGCCACCACAAAACGCGACAATTTCCGCATCGAAAACTCCAGTTCTGGCCAGCTCCGGCTCCGGCCAGATCCTATTATGTCCGCAGCCGTCCGCACACCGGGATTTTGGCGAGGTGGATGGGCCTGGACTGGCTCTGCTTGGCCCGGCTGCAGGTCGTGAAGACGAAAGCCATCCGGTTGCACTGCCAGTCCGGACCGAGAGCGGCGCTGGCGGCTGGCTCGGGATAGGACACGCCGATCACGACGCAGCCGATGAAGGCCAGCGCGATGGCGGCGGCGAGAACGAGGTATTTGCGGGTCCACCAAGTATGGGGCATGGCGGTCGCTCCTGTTTCAGAAGCCCGGAAAATAGGATCGACCCGTCACGTCCCTTGTGAACCGCTTCACACTACACGGGTTTGTGCGCGCGCCCGATGGACGCGGAAATGGGTATAACTCGCGCAATTTCGTTGCGTGCCTGCAACCCTTGATCGAAGCTGCGCGTCAGGGACGAATTGCGTGTGCGGGGCGTGCGATGGACGAGCAGGAAACGGGCTACGATCACAACAGGTACAGGCGATTGCTGGCGGAAGCGGTCGACGAGACCAAGCGGATCGAGCTGATCGAGATCATGATCAAGGAGAAGGCCCGCGACCGGCTTGAGACGCAGCGGATGGCGGATCGCGTCGCGATGACGGCGATGACGGTCGCACGCGTTCTCGGACCCGGCGGGCGCGGCGATAACGCATAAAAGTGCTGTCATTTTTCCGAAGCCCACATCACCAGCGAGCCAACCAGACCGACCAGCGCGCAGGCGAGAAACCCATATTGCAGGATCGCCAGCGCCCGGCTCGGAGCTTCGGCCGCCGTTGCCATCTCATAGAGCAGCAAGGCTGACGTAATCCCGCTCATCAGCACCAGTTTGGGCCATTTGCTGTTCACGCAAGCCTCCCCTGCTCTACCGGCCCTCTTTCGACGCTGGTATTTTGCCGCGGGTTCACTTACCAAGGCGCCATTCCCGCGCGCCCCGCGCGCCCAACCCCTAGAGTGAAAGTGACAAGGCCTCGTCTATGAGTGGATTCAAGGAACCAAACTTCGCGGACCGCCAAAAGGCCGCGATGCAGGCGCGGCAGGACATTCTGAACAAGTTTCGCGCCAAGCCGGGCGCCGACGATCCCGAGGTGCAGCGCCGCCAGGCCGAGCGCGAAGCCCAGGCCGCTGCCCGGGCCAAGGCAAGAGAGGCGAAGGAAGCGGCGAAGGCCGAGCAGCAACGCCTCGAGGCCGAGGCCGCCGCGGCGGACGCCGCCAGGATCGCGCGCGAGAAGGAAGAAGAGGCCGTCAGGCTGGCAGCGCTGGAGCTCGAGCAGAAGGCCAAGCGCGACGCGCGTTACGCCGCACGCAAAACCAAGGGCAAGAAGAAGTAGAAAACGGCTGCTGCGATCCGCCGCCGATGCATGCAGGCAGGGCCGCCCGCGCTCGCATTTCGTCTTTCCGGGATGGTGCCTGGCACCGGACCTCCGGTGCGCATTGCGCACCGGAGAATCCTGGGATTCCCGGATGCGCAACTGCGCATCGTAGTTCGATGCTTCGCATCGCCTGGGAATGACGGCGTGTTTAGTTCTTCTTCATTCCGTCGTCTTTTTTCGTGCTGTTTTCATCATGCCGTCATGCTTCATGCCGTCCTTCTTCATCATGCCGTCGTCTTTCTTCATCGCGTCCTTGGACATCGATTCCTTCTTCATGCCGTCGTCCTTGCCCATCTTGTCCTGAGCGAAAACCGCTGGCGCGAACGCAAGGCCGAGTGAAACGAGCGCGGCAGACAGGCCGAGGCCGATACGGGTCGTGATGGTCATGGGATGGTCGTCCTTTGGGTTGGGTTGATTTCTCGAAGCGACGTCTGCCGCTCTCCCAACGACGATGCCGCGGCCGGGTTTGTTACCGGCCACACCCCAAGTTTTTCCCGGGTCACGGATAGTTGAAACGGGCAAATTGATGGCGGCTAACGCTCCGCGAGTGCCCGGGTTGGACGTATTATTGTCGGAGTTTTTTGCGAACGGCTGGCCGGGGTGTGCGCTGCAGCGGTATCAGGCTTTGGTCTCAGGGCTGGAATCCGGGCTTGCCGTCACGTGCCGCCTCGACCTATCACACAGCCTCGAACTATCAGACTAGAGATACTTCGGACAAAGACCGGCTAACATGGGCTGAAGCCGATCCGGATCGCCGACCCAATAATCATTCGCAGGGGATAAACCATGCTCACACGCCGTCATGTCATCGCATCCGCACTCGCCGCGCCCGCCGTCCTTCGTTTCGGCACCGGCACCGCCCATGCCGCCACCACACTGAAGATCTCGCACCAGTTCCCGGGCGGCACCATCGACAAGGGCGACTTCCGCGACCGGCTTTGCCGCATGTTCGCCGCCGAAGTCACCAAGCGCAGCGGCGGCGAGATCGCCGCAGAAATCTATCCGAATTCCTCGCTGATCAAGACCAACGCGCAATTCTCGGCGATGCGCAAAGGCGCGCTCGATATCAGCCTCTACCCGATGCCCTATGCCGGCGGTGAACTGCCGGAGACCAATATCGGCCTGATGCCGGGCCTGGTTGCCACCTACGACCAGGGCATGAAATGGAAGAAGGAGCCGGTCGGCAAGGCACTGACCGACTTCCTTGCAGACAAGGGGATCATTCTCTTGTCCTGGGTCTGGCAGGCCGGCGGCGTCGCCAGCCGTTCCAGGCCGATCGTCGCCCCTGAAGACGCCAAGGGGCTGAAGGTCCGCGGCGGCTCGCGCGAAATGGACATGGTGCTGCAGACCGCGGGCGCTGCCGTGCTGTCGGTGCCGTCGAACGAAATCTACGCCGCGATGCAGACCGGCGCCTGTGACGCCGGCATCACCTCCTCCACCAGCCTGATCTCGTTCCGCCTCGAAGAGGTCGCGAAGTCGCTGACTTCGGGCGCCGGCGCGTCCTACTGGTTCATGCTGGAGCCGCTGATGATGTCGAAGGCGATCTTCGACAAGCTGCCCAAGAACCAGCAGGACATCATCCTTTCGGTCGGCAGCGAACTGGAAGCGTTCGGCCGCAAGGGCGCTCAGGACGACGATGTCGAGGTCTCCAAGGTCTATGAGAAGGCCGGCGCCAAGGTCAGCAAGCTCGACGTGGCAATCGTCAACAAGTGGCGCGATATCGCGCGCGATACTGCCTGGAAGGATTACAGCGCCAAGACGGCCACTTCAGCCAATCTGCTGAAACTCGCCAGCGACGTCTCCGCATGATGCATGGTCCGCTTCCGGATCAACCAGACCATTCCGAGGCCGTCACGGGCAATCCGCTCGTGGCGGCGCTCGGCCAGGCGCTGGCGCTGTGCAACGGCGTCATCGTGGTCTTTGCCGCGCTCGCGCTGATCGCGGCCTGCGCGATCCTCAGTTACAGCGTGCTCGGCCGCGCCCTGTTCCACAGCCCCAATTACTGGCAGGACGAGGCCGCGGTGTTTCTGCTCGTCGGCGCGACCTTCATGACAGCGGCCTATGTGCAGGGCCAGCGCGGTCATATCGGCATCGAGGCTTTTGTCGGGCTGATGTCGCCGGTCGTCAATCGAATCCGGCTATGGCTGGTCGATGTCGTGAGTTTGCTGTTCTGCGCCTTCTTCGCCTGGAAATCCTGGACACTGGCGCATGAGGCTTACGTCGACGGCCAGGTCTCGAACTCGATGTGGTCGCCCCCGCTTGCGATCCCCTATGTCCTGATGGCCGTTGGCATGACGCTGTTGTGCCTGCAGATCCTGTTGCAGATCATTATTCCCTTTGCTGGTGCTTCACGTCGATGAGCGTTCTTGGAATTGGTATCAGTTACGGCGTCGCGACCCTGGTTGCGATGTTTTCCGGCATGCCCATCGCCTTTGCTTTGGGCGCCGTCGCCGTTGCCTTCATGGCGGTCTACATGCCCGCGGCCTCGCTCGATACCGTGACGCAGAACGTCTACGAGGAAATGGCCTCGATCACGCTGCTGTCGATCCCGCTGTTCATCCTCAAGGGCGCGGCGATCGGCAAATCCCGCGCCGGTCAGGACCTCTATTCGGCGCTGCACGCCTGGTTGCATCGCGTGCCGGGCGGGCTCGGCGTCGCCAACGTATTCGCCTGCGCACTGTTTGCGGCGATGGCGGGCTCGTCGCCCGCCACCTGTTCGGCGATCGGTTCGGCCGGCATTCCCGAGATGCGCAAGCGCGGCTATTCCGGCGGCTTTGCCGCAGGCATCATCGCCGCCGGCGGCACGCTCGGAATCCTGTTGCCGCCCTCGATCACCATGATCCTGTTCGCGGTCGCCGCGGAGAAATCGCTGGGCCGGCTGTTCCTCGCCGGCATCGGCCCAGGGCTGTTGCTGGTGTCCTTGTTCGGCGTCTACGCGGTATTCCGCTTCCGCAAGGAATATGCGGCGGCGCAGGCGCTCTACGAGAAGACCGGAACGGAATCCGCGATTCTGAAGCGCGACGAGTTCACAATGGCCGAGCGCTTCACCATGCTGCCGCGGGTGATCCCGTTCGTGCTGCTGCTCACCGGCGTGATGATCGCGCTGTATGGCGGCTACGCGACCCCGTCGGAAACCGCCGGCCTAGGCGGCCTGCTGGCGCTGGTGCTGATCGCGGTGATCTACAGCGTATGGCGGCCGAGCGATCTGTCGCCGATCCTGAAATCCACCATCCGCGAATCCACCATGCTGATGATGATCATCGGCATGTCGCTGCTCTATTCCTATGTGATGAGCTATCTGCACATCTCGCAATCGGCCGCGGAATCCATCGTCGCCATGCATCTGCCGCGCTGGGAATTGCTGGCCGCGATCCTGGTGATGGTGGTGGTGCTCGGCTTCTTCCTGCCGCCGGTGTCGATCATCCTGATGACGGCGCCGATCATCCTGCCACCGTTGCGCGCGGCCAATTTCGACATCATCTGGTTCGGCGTGGTCATGACCATCGTGATGGAGATGGGACTGATCCACCCGCCGGTCGGGTTGAACATCTTCGTCATCCGCAACGTCGCGCCCGACATTCCCTTGAGCGAAGTGATCTGGGGCACCCTGCCCTTCGTGCTCCTGATGATGCTGGCGGTGCTGCTGCTGTGCTTCTTCCCGGGGATTTCGACCTCGCTGCCGGACCTCGTGATGGGCCCGGACGGAGGACGGTGAAGCTTCCGTCACCCGTAGGGGGGCAAAGCGAAGCGTGCCCATCTCTTCTTGCGTAATCTGCGTGGGCGCGGCGCAAACGCGCCTTGCCCACCCTAGCAATCCTGTGCTCTCACCACGTCATGCGAGGAGCGAAGCGACGAAGATCCATCTCCCCTGGAGGGTGGATTGCTTCGCTTCGCTCGCAATGACGCGGTTAGGTCGCGGCCCGCATCTTCGCGTTCAACGCCGCCGCTACACGGCTGACCGGCGGACGGCCGATCAGCCCGCTCACGACATTGGTTGCTGCCACGAGCTTGGCCATATCGACGCCAGTCGCAATTCCCAGGCCTTCGAGCATGTAGACCACATCCTCTGTCGCGACATTGCCGGTCGCCCCGGGGGCGTAGGGGCAGCCGCCGAGACCGCCGGCGGCGGAATCGATCACGCGGCAGCCTTCCTCCATCCCGGCATAGAGGTTGGCCAGCGCCTGGCCGTAGGTGTCGTGGAAATGCATCGCCAGATTGGCCATCGGCACATGGCCCGCAACCGCGCGCAACAGTTGCCGGGCCTTCAGGGGCGTGCCGACGCCGATGGTGTCGCCGAGCGAGATTTCGTAACAGCCGAGGTCCCACAGCACTTTGGCGACGTCGACGACCGCCTGCGGCTTGATCTCGCCTTCGTAGGGGCAGCCGAGCACGGTGGAGATATAGCCGCGCACCCTGACGCCATCGGCCCTGGCGCGGGCGAGCACCGGCTTGAAACGGTCGATCAATTCCGCAATCGAGCAATTGATATTGGCGCGCGAAAAGCTTTCCGAAGCGGCGGCAAACACCGCGATCAATCTGGCGCCTGCGGCTTGCGAAGCCTCGTATCCCTTCTCATTGGGCACCAGCACCGGGAGTTCGCAATTCGTGTGATGACTGACGCCGCGCAGCACCTCGGCCGATCCCACCATCTGCGGAATAGCCTTGGGCGACACGAACGCTCCGACCTCCACGGCCGTGAGCCCGGCGCCGATCAGCGCCTCGACGAAAGCGATCCGGTCAGCAACGCTGATCGGGGTCTTCTCGTTCTGCAGCCCGTCGCGTGGGCCGACTTCGACGATATGGACGCGATCGCTCATGACGCCGCCGGTTCGACTTCGGCAAGTTCGACGCCTTCGCCGACGATATCGCCGACCTTGCACTTGATCTTCTTCAGTACGCCCGCAAAGGGCGCGCGCAGGGTCTGCTCCATCTTCATGACTTCGAGGGTCAGGATCGCGGCGCCCTTCTCCAGCGTCGCGCCTTCCTCGGCCAGCAGCGCGACGACCGTGCCCGGCAACGGCGCGACGATCTTGTCCTCGCCCACCTGCTCCTCGGTCTCGCCGCCAAACGGATCGACCCAATGCAGATCGAAGCGGCCATTACGGGTGCGCAAATAAAGCTCATGCCCCTCGATCACGGCGGTAACGCGCGATTTCACGCCGTCGATCGTCAGGTCGAAGCTACCGCCATCCGCAGGCGATATTGCGAAAACGAATTGGTGTTTGCCGATCGACACTGTCGACGGACCATGGCCATATCGCAGCGTCACCCTGGTTTCGGCGCCCTGCCCCTGGCGGAACGAAAATGTCCGTTGCCGCTGCCCGACCGGCATCCAGCCGAACGTCTGCCACGGCGAATTCGCTTCCTTGCGGGCGGCCCTCTGCTCGTCGACGACGATGGCGGCCACCGCAGCGCAAAGCTCGAGATCGCCGAGCGCGCTTGAAGCTTCCGTCAGCTTCTTCAGTTCGCGTTCGATGAAACCGGTGTCGATGGTGTTGGCACGCACCTGCGGATGCGTCACCAGCGCCGACAGGAACGGGATGTTGGTGACGATGCCGCGGACGTCAGTCTCCTCCAGCCCGCGGTTAAGCCGATCGATCGCGGCTTGCCGCGTCGGCGCCCAGGCGATCACTTTTGCCAGCATGGCGTCGTAATACGGCGACACCGCATCGCCATCGCGATAGCCGGCGTCGATCCGCAGGCCGTCGACGGCATCAGGCGTGCGCCAGGTCTTGATCCGGCCCACTGAAGGCATGAAGTTCTTCTGCGGATTTTCGGCGTAGACCCGCGCTTCGATGGCGTGGCCGTTCAGCTTGATCTCGTCCTGCGCCAGCGGCAGCGCCTCGCCGAACGCCACCCGCAACTGCCATTCGACGAGATCGACGCCGGTGATCAGTTCGGTCACGGGATGCTCGACCTGCAGGCGCGTGTTCATCTCGATGAAGAACACCTCCTTGCCGTCCGAGACGAACTCGATGGTGCCGGCGCCGACATAGTTCACGGCGGCAGCGGCCTTGCGCGCGGCGGCGCAGACAGTCTCACGCTGTTTGGCGTCCAGCGTCGGCGACGGCGCCTCCTCGATCACCTTCTGGTGCCGCCGCTGCAGCGTGCACTCGCGCTCCCAGAGCGAGAGCAAATTGCCGTGGCTGTCGCCGATGATCTGCACCTCGATATGCCGGGGGTTTTGCACGAATTTTTCGATCAGCATGCGGTCGTCACCGAACGCCGCCTTGGCCTCGCGCTTGGCGCTGACGATCGCCGCCGCAAGTTCTGCGGCCGAATTGACCCCGCGCATGCCGCGCCCGCCGCCGCCGGCCGACGCCTTGACGAGCACCGGGAAACCGATCTTGTCGGCGGCTTTTGCGAGCGTCGCCTCGTCCTGCGCCTCGCCGTGATAGCCGGGCACCAGCGGCACGCCGGCTTTTTCCATCAGCGCTTTCGAACCCGACTTCGAGCCCATCGCGGTCATCATCGCAGCCGTAGGTCCGACGAACACCAATCCGGCATCCAGGCAGGCTTGCGCGAACTCGGCATTTTCAGACAGAAAGCCGTAGCCGGGATGCACGGCCTCGGCGCCGGTCTGGCGCGCGGCTTCGATCACGCGCGCGATATTGAGATAGCTGTCGCGCGCCCGGGCCGGCCCGAGCAGCACGGCCTCATCGGACATGGCGACATGCATGGCGTCGCGATCGGCTTCCGAATAGACCGCGACGGTGCGCAGGCCCATGGCGCGCGCGGAGCGGATGACGCGGCAGGCGATCTCGCCGCGGTTGGCGATCAGGAGGGTACGAAAGCGCCGGTAGAGTTTCGAGCGGTCCATCATCAGTTCCTGCATCACATCCTGAACAGGCCGAATTTCGTCGGTTCGATCGGCGCATTGGCCGCGGCTGACAGACCAAGGCCCAGCACCAGCCTTGTATCGGCGGGGTCGATCACGCCGTCATCCCACAGCCGCGCGGTGGCGTAATAGGGATTGCCCTGGCTTTCATACTGCGCCCGGATCGGGCTGCGGAACTTGTCCTCTTCTTCGGCGGACCAGCTCTCGCCCTTGGCCTCGATATTGTCACGGCGGACCTGGCTCAGCACCATCGAAGCCTGCTCGCCGCCCATCACCGAGATGCGCGCGTTCGGCCACATCCACAGGAAGCGCGGGCTGTAGGCGCGGCCGCTCATGCCGTAATTGCCGGCGCCATAGGAGCCGCCGATCACGACGGTGAATTTCGGCACGCCGGCGGTCGCCACCGCCGTCACCAGCTTGGCGCCGTCGCGCGCGATGCCGCCGGCCTCGTACTTCTTGCCGACCATGAAGCCGGTGATGTTCTGCAGGAACACCAGCGGAATATTGCGTTGGCAGCACAGTTCGATGAAGTGCGCACCTTTCAGCGAGCTCTCGCTGAACAGGATGCCGTTATTGGCGATGATGCCGACCGGATAGCCCCAGATATGGGCAAAGCCGCAGATCAGCGTCGTGCCATAGAGTTTCTTGAATTCATCAAATTCCGAGCCGTCGACGATCCGCGCGATGATATCATGGACATCGAACGGCTTGCGCCCGTCAGCAGAGACCACGCCGTAGATTTCCTCGGCCGGAAACAGCGGCTCCCGCGGCTCGCGCATGTTCAGCGCAGCGCGCGTCGGCGGCTTCAGCGTGGCGACGATGCGCCGGGCAATCCCGATCGCGTGCGCGTCGTTCTGCGCGTAATGATCGGTGACGCCGGATTGCCGCGAATGCACGTCGGCGCCGCCCAGTTCTTCCGCCGAAACCACCTCGCCGGTCGCAGCCTTCACCAGCGGTGGCCCGCCGAGGAAGATGGTGCCCTGGTTGCGCACGATGATGCTCTCGTCCGACATGGCCGGCACATAGGCGCCGCCGGCGGTGCAGGAGCCCATCACTATCGCGATCTGCGGAATGCCCATGCGAGGACATCTGCGCCTGGTTGTAGAAGATGCGGCCGAAATGCCGCTCGTCCGGAAAGATCTCGTCCTGCAGCGGCAGGAACGCGCCGCCGGAATCGACCATGTAGACGCAAGGCAGATTGTTCTGCCGCGCGATATCCTGCGCCCGCAGATGCTTCTTCACGGTCATCGGATAATAGGTGCCGCCCTTGATGGTGGCGTCGTTGGCGACAATGACGCATTCGCGGCCTGAAATGCGCCCGACGCCGGTGATGACGCTGGCGGAATGGACATCGCCGCCATAGAGGCCGTGGGCGGCGAGCGGCGACAATTCGAGAAAGGCGGTGCCGGGATCGACCAGGAGATCGACGCGCTCGCGCGCCAGCATCTTGCCGCGCGACGTATGCCGCTTGCGGGACGTCTCGCCGCCCCCGCCGGAGACGACCTTGAGCTTGTCGCGAAGCTCCGCGACCAGGCCGCGCATCACATCGGCGTTGCGGGCAAACTCTGAGGAGGTGGGATCGATGGTGGAATGAAGCGGCATGGTCGGCGTTTTCTTTGGATGTTGGCGGGCCGTTGGGATGGCTTCAGGACGGTCGGGAAAGCGCGTTCGTGGAGAATGCGACAGCCTGTATCATCTTTGCCCCGATGGGAAGCTCAAGCCGTCTTTTCGAACAGTTCCCGCCCGATCAGCATACGGCGGATTTCGCTGGTGCCGGCGCCGATCTCGTAGAGCTTGGCGTCGCGCAAGAGGCGCCCGGTCGGATAATCGTTGATGTAGCCGTTGCCGCCGAGCAACTGGATGGCGTCGAGCGCGCATTGCGTCGCCTTCTCGGCCGCGTAGAGAATGGCGCCGGCGGCGTCTTCACGCGTGGTCTCGCCGCGGTCGCAGGCCTTTGCCACCGCATACACGTAGGCGCGCGAGGCGTTCATGGTGGTGTACATGTCGGCGATCTTGCCCCGCACCAGCTGGAAGGTGCCGATCGGCTCGCCGAACTGCTTGCGCTCGTGCACATAGGGCAGCACCACGTCCATGCAGGCCTGCATGATGCCGATCGGCCCCGCCGCCAGCACCGCGCGCTCGTAGTCGAGGCCGGACATCAGCACGTTGACGCCGCGGCCGACTTCACTGAGCACGTTCTCCTCGGGCACCTCGCAATCCTCGAATACCAGTTCGCAGGTGTCGGAGCCGCGCATGCCGAGCTTGTCGAGTTTCTGCGCGGTGGAAAATCCCTTCATGCCCTTTTCGATGATGAAGGCGGTCATGCCGCGCGGGCCGGCCTCGGGATTGGTCTTGGCGTAGACCACCAGCGTATCGGCGACGGGGCCATTGGTGATCCACATCTTGTTGCCGTTGAGCACAAAGCGGTCGCCCTTTTTCTCGGCGCGGGTCTTCATCGAAACCACGTCCGAGCCGGCGCCCGGCTCCGACATCGCGAGCGCGCCGACATGTTCGCCGGAGATCAGTTTTGGCAAATATTTCCGCTTCTGCGCCTCGTTGCCGTTGCGGCGGATCTGGTTGACGCAGAGGTTGGAATGCGCCCCATACGACAGCCCGACTGCGGCCGACGCGCGCGACATCTCTTCCACCGCAATGCAATGCTCGAGATAGCCCAGCCCGGTGCCGCCATACTCCTCCTCGACCGTGATGCCGTGCAGGCCGAGCGCGCCGATTTTGGGCCAGAGATCCCTGGGGAATTGATTGCTGCGGTCGATTTCGGCGGCGCGCGGCGCGATCTCGTTCTGCGAGAACGCATGCACCGTCTCGCGGATCGCATCTGCGGTTTCGCCGAGATCGAAGTTGAGAAGCAGCGCCCGGTTTGAGGCCATCATTTCCCCCGATAATCTCCTTGGAATTAAACGATCATACGTTTTTTTAACTTACCTGCAAGCGGAAGCTGTCGGAGTTCAAAAAAAGACGACAGCCAATTGAAATCACTGTCATTTCGTGACAGGATTATACGATCGACCGCTCGTTTCTACGGGCTGGTTCAGGTCCACTTTCAGAGGTCCCATGGCGCGGACGATCGGTTCAAACGGCCCGAAAACGATGGAGGCGATCCGCAAGGCCGGGCTGCGCCTGATCTTCGAGCACGGCTACGCAGCCATGAGCCTGCGCCAGCTCGCCGCCGAGGTCGGGATCCAGTCGGGGTCGCTCTACAATCACATCAGCACCAAGCAGGAATTGCTGTTCGATCTGGTGCGGGACCACATCAACGAACTGCTTCGCCAGCTCGATCGCGCCCTGCAGGGCAAACAGCGGCCGGTCGACAAGCTCCGCGCCTTCACAGCCTTCCACGTCACCTATCACATGACCAGGAAGCGCGAGGTCTTCATCGCCAATTCCGAATTGCGAAGCCTGGAGCCGAAGAATTACGAAGAGATCGTTGCGCTGCGCGGCGCCTATGAGCGGCGGCTGGCGGAAATTCTCTCAGAGGGCGTCGCCGAGGGCGAATTCGAAGTCGTGGACATCCAGGTGGCGACATTTGCGATCCTGGCCCTGCTGACCGGACTCACCACCTGGTATCGCCCCGGCGGGCGGCTCACCAGGGAGACCATCGTCGCCGCCCATGAAAAGCTGGTGCTGTCGAGCGTCGCCCCCGGCGCGGACCAGACCCGAACCAAACGCGCGCCCTCCCCTGACGTCACCGCGCCCGGCAGCGCCGATGAGGAGCCCAAAGAGGAGCCCAAGAGGATCCCATGACGGAACGCCACCCCCTCGACGACGTCGACCTGAAGATACTGGCCGAGCTGCAGCGGGATGGACGTATCCGCAACAACGAGCTGGCTGAGAGGGTCGGCCTTTCGGAGCCTCCGTGCCGGCGGCGGGTCCGCGCGCTGCGCGAGCGTGGCTATGTCAGCGCTATCCGGGCCACGCTCGACGAAACGCTGCTTGGCTATGAAGTCATTTCCTTTGTCCTGATCCAGTTGCAAAGCCAGGCCCAGGCCCCGCTGCAGGCATTCGAAAAATCGATCGCGGCGGTGCCGCTCGTCCTGCAGTCCTGGCGGATTTCGGGCGACGCCGACTATCTGCTCAAATGCGTGGCGCGAAACGTCGAGGGCATGCACCAGCAGCTTCTGCAGTTCTCTGCGATGCCCCAAGTGCGCAACATCAGGACCTTCCCGGTGCTCGGCGTCGCAAAGGACGCCCCGCTGCCGATATCGGGCGATCCAGCGGGATAACCACGTTACGACCGTATTGGACGTAGGCGGTCGTCCCGCACACTCGTCATGCCCGGGCTTGTCCCGGGCATCCACGTCTTGGTCTCCGCGCGAAGAACGTGGATGGCCGGGACAGGCCCGGCCATGACGGCGGGGAGCCCGTCGCTTCAATGAGTCCAGGGTTCGACGCGCTTGAAGGCGAAATTGTCGGCGTAGGCGACCGCACGGCGCGTCGAATCCCTGGGCTCGATCACCTGGTAGGCAATGCCCTTGCGCTCGCAATAGGCGATTGCGTCTTCCTTGGTATCGAAGTGAAGGGTGAGCTGCTGCTTCATGTCGCCCGACGAGGTCCAGCCCATCAGGGGCTCGACCGCCCGGGGCTGCTCGGGCTCGTAATCGAGCTGCCATTCCCGGGTCTTGGCCCTGCCCGATTGCATCGCGTTTTTGGCGGGCTTAAAAATGCGTGCGGTCATGGATGGTTGGATCCTCAAGCGTTATGCGACACGGTAGCGTTTGGCGGAGACAGCCGGGATAGTATAGACACACCTTTCAGTAAATTTGATCGGTGATTTCAAGAATCCGGATGTACCATCTCCCTGCCGGTATAGTCATTATGCCGTAGTGTGACAATCTAGGGCCATCCGGCGGCCGGGACCCGATTCTGCGGCGCCATATTCCCGAAAGCCTCACGTCGAAACGGCACCCATGAAAATCAACGCCACCCTGCCAGAAAAAGGACGCGACCTCCGGCTCGACCTGTTTCGCGGGGTTGCGAACTGGGCGATCTTCCTGGACCATATTCCAGACAATGTCGTGAACTGGATCACCACCCGCAATTACGGCTTCAGCGACGCCGCCGACCTGTTCGTTTTCATCTCCGGCTATACCGCCTCTTTCGTCTATGCCCGGATGATGCTGGAACGCGGCTTCATCGTCGGCGCCACCCGGCTGACCAAGCGAGTCTGGCAGCTCTATGTCGCCCATATCATCCTGTTTGTGATCTATATCGCCTCGATCAGCTATCTCGCATTGCGTTTTGGCGATTCCCAACTGGTCAACGACTTCAACGTCGCGGGCCTGGTCGACAACGCGACCGAGACGCTGCGGCAGGGACTGTTCCTGAAGTTCAAGCCCGTCAACCTCGACGTACTGCCGCTCTATATCGTGCTGATGGGCCTGTTCCCGCCGGTGCTGTGGATCATGCTGCGCCAGCCCAACTGGACCATGCTGGCAGCGATCGCGCTTTGGCTGGTGTCGCGGCAAACCGGTTGGAACCTGCCCGCCTACCCGCAAGGCACCTGGTACTTCAACCCGTTTGCCTGGCAGGTGCTGTTCGTGTTCGGCGCATGGTGCGCGCTCGGCGGCGCCCGCAGGAACCTCCACATCATCAACTCGCCGATCACGCTGTATTTCTGCATCACCTACATGATCCTGGCGCTTGTCATGACCATGGCCGGCAGGTTTCCGGCGTTCGGCGAGATGTTCCCGCAGTGGCTGTATTCGACGTTCAACCCGAACGACAAGACCAACCTCGCGCCCTATCGCTTCCTGCACTTCGTGGTGATCGTGATCCTGGTGATCCGCTTCGTGCCGAAGGAGTGGCCGGGGCTGGAATGGAAGATCTTCGATCCGCTGGTCGTTTGCGGCCAGCAATCACTGGCAGTGTTCTGCGTCGGCGTGTTCCTGTCGTTCGTCGGGCATTTCGAACTCTCGCTGAGTTCAGGCTCGCTGTTCGCGCAGATCTTCGTCAGCGTGACCGGCATCGCGATCATGACCATCGTCGCTTACTACATTTCGTGGTCGAAGCGGCAGGACAAGCCGATCAAGCCGCCGGCGCCGAAAGCCGCCTGAGCGGCTCCCGGCTGGTCTCAGGCAGCCGCCTTCAGGCCGGCTGCGCGGTCGAGGCGACCAGCGTCCGCACGTCGGCGTAGACGTTGAGCACCGGCGCGACCACCTTGTGCATCGCGTTCTTCGAGACGATCGTGTTGTGCATGACCAGATGATCGACGCCCGTCGTCAGAAAACAGTTCACGGCATCCAGCGGCGTTTCCACGATCGGCTCGCCCTTGATGTTGAATGAGGTGTTGATCAGCACGGGAACGCCTGTCAGCGCCTCGAACTCCTTCAGCAGCCGATAGAGCATCGGATTGGTTGCTTCGCGCACGGTCTGGACGCGTGCGGTGCCGTCGACATGCACGATCGCGGGAATCTTGTCCCGCCACTCCGGGCGAACCGGCTTGGCGATCAGCATGAAGGGCGAGTCCTCCTCGCCTTCGAAGACCTCCTTCATGCGCTCGGCCAGCACGATCGGCGCGAATGGCCGGAACGCCTGCCGGTGCTTGACGCGGCTGTTGAGGATGTCCTTCATCTCGGGCTTGCGCGGATCTGCGATCAGGCTGCGGTTGCCAAGCGCGCGCGGTCCGAACTCCGACCGATCCTGAAACCAGCCGATCACCTTCTGGTCGGCAAGCAGTTTTGCGGTGTCGCGGCAGACATTGTCGCTGCTGACGGCGTCGACCTGGATACGCACCAGGAACTTCTGCAACTCCTTTGCGGCCTCCTGATCGCTGTAGCGTCTGCCGACATAGGAATGATCCATCACGAAGTCGCGGCGCTGCTTCAGGATCTCGAGCCAGCCGTAATAGGCGCAGCCGATCGCAATGCCGTCATCGCCGGCCGCAGGCTGAATCCAGACGTTCTCGAATCCGGCTTCGCGGGCGACCCGCCCGTTCGCGACGCAATTCAGCGCGACGCCGCCGGCCATGCAGAGGTTTTTCGCGCCGGTGGTTTCGCGCAGCCAGCGGGCACGGGCGAGCAGCACGTTTTCGGTGTCGTCCTGCGTGCGCCAGGCCAGATCCTCCCAGTGCCGCATCGCCGGGCTCTTCTCCCAATTGCTGCCATCGAACACGAAGGGCTGCTTGAGGTCGGCGGTCCAGTGCGGCACGTGCAGCTTGCCGTCGTTCATTTCGAGCAGAGGCTTGACCTGGTCGCGGCGGCCATAGGGTGCCAGCCCCATCAGTTCGCCGCATTTATTCCAGTCGCCGAAAATGTAGGTGGAGGCGCGGCTGTAGAGCGCACCGAGTCCGGGCATGGTGTAGAATTCATCGCTGAGGAAGCCGCGGTCCGGCTCCATCCAGACCTTTTTCAGGCACTCGAGGTTTGTCCCGCTGAACTTGTAATAGCTCTCGGACTCGCGCGCGAGCGGCGTCGCCGTATCGCTGGCAGGAAAGGTTTCCATGACGTCGGAGCGATAGCTGCCGACGCCGTCGACGATCATCACGACGCCATCATCGAACGGCGACACCGCAAACGCGCTGTAGGCATGCGCAAGATGGTGAGAGATCGTGACCACCTTGTCCTGACGCGACAGATACAGCGGATGCTTGACAGCATCGCCACGTTCGAATTCCGGGAGGAAGCCCGGCGCGTCGAAATAGACCAGCCGCTCCTCCATTTCCTGGACCGGCAGGATGTAGCAATTGCGCACAACGAGATCGACATCGTCGAGCGTGATGCCTTCGGCTTCGAGGCAGTAGTCGATCACTTCCTTGTAGAAGCCTGACGCGTGCTTGGCCCGCGTGATCCGCTCCTTGGCGATCGCAAACGCGATGGCGCCATCGCGCAACAGGCAGGCGCTGACATCATGGTCGTAGGTGTTCAGTCCAAGGACATAAGTGTGTTTTTTGGGCATGGGTACTCGTTAAGGCAGGGTCTTCATACGCTGAAAAATGGAGATCGTGTCGACATCAAGATGCTGGCGTGGCGTTGCCGTAGCATCTCTCTAAATTCTGCGGCGCACCACCATCGGCGTTCACTAAACATTCAGGAAGATGAACGGCGCAATGCAAGAATCCTCTGCAAAATGGCTGCAAACTTGACCTTACCTACCCTTCTTAATAAAGTCCCGAAAGCCCGCAAGAACCTTAGTAGAAATATTGTCTTAGCGCATCTGAACCGAAAGCCTTCTCGTACGTCTAAGTGAGATAGTGCCGAAGTCCAGATGTTATCGAAGTGACCGGGAGAATCCTTGAATGGCTAAACGCTATAATATCCTGACCCGCTGCCTTGCAGCGCTGGCTTTGTTGTTCGTCTATGTCGCCAGTACCTCTGCCATTCTGGTGGGCGGAACAACTACATCCGCGCTGGCGCGTGGTGGCCGAGGCGGCGGTGGCCGAGGCGGTTTTCGCGGCGGCGGCCGTGGCGGCTTTCGCGGCGGTGGTCGTGGCTTCTATCGCGGCGGCGGTCGGGGTTATGGCCGGGGTTACGGCTTCTATGGCGCGCCCGTGGTTGTTGGTCCGCGCTGCTGGTGGAACGCCTACGGCAACCGCGTCTGCAGGTGGTGATCCAGGTTCGATCGCCGTCGCGCCTGAGGCGGGGATCAGAGCCAAAGTTAGAGCGCACCGGGCAACCGGTGCGCTTTTCTTTTGACCGCTTCTTTTGGCCGTCACGCAATCAACGGCGGTTTCGTCCACGCTAACTTGCCAGCCGCGGGATCAGCTTCAACGCATTGCCGCGCTCGATCGCCGCGACTTGCTCATCCGTGAACACGCCCGCCTCGCGCAGCCCCTTCACATGATCGATACCGGTCCGGTACGGGAAGTCCGTCCCGAATACGATCTGCGACGGCGGAATGATCGCGGCCAGCGCCGACATCGAGCCGCGGTTGGAAGTCTGCGCGGTGTCGTAGAAGAAACGCTTCAGCTCGGTGAGCGTGCCGTCAGGCACCGTCTCCTTGGCCTTCGGCACCAATAGCGGATGACGAACGAAGCGCTCGATCAGGAACGGCATCGTGCCGCCCGCATGGGAGAATATCCATCGGATATCCGGAAACCGCCGCGCGTTGCCGGAGAACACGATGTCGGCGATGGTGCGCGTCGTGTCGGTGCCAAACTCGATCATGACCGGCGGTTGCGTCGGCGCCAGGTTCACACAACAATTCGCCGCCGTCGGATGGGTGTAGACCAGCGCCTTCCGGCGATTGAGTTCTTCCATCACGGGCAGGAATGATGGATCGCCAAGCCACTTGTCGCCGTAGCTCGTCATCAAGGCGATGCCGTCGGCCTTGAGGGTATCGAGCGCGTAGGTCAATTCGCGCAAGCTGCCTTCGGCATCGGTGAGCGGGAGCATTGCGAAATTGCCAAACCGCCCGGGATAATCCGCGACCAGTTTTGCGGCATACTCATTCGACTCGCGGCAGAGCTTTCGCGCCGTATCGCCCTTGGTGAAATTCACGGCGGGCGTGGTGACCGATAGCATCGCGGTGGCGATGCCCGCTTTGTCCATGTCGGCCAGCGATTTCTCGATGGTCCAATTCTTCATCAGGGGATCGCCAAAGCCGCCGTCGTTCGACGCCGTCACATAGGTCGGCGGCGACAGATGATGGTGGACGTCGACGCGGAACGGCTTTGCGTCGGCGGTCTGCGCCGCTGCCCCGATCGGCCTAATGGCCGAGCTCAGCGCCAGTGCGCCGGCACCGAGCATGAAGCCGCGCCGGCTGGGTGCCGCACGCAGCGCCATTGATTGATCGCAACAGAAACACCCCCGCAGCGGTGCTGCGCACACATCAGTCATCGATACCTCCCATTTTTGATTGTTCTTTGTTTGGTTGTCGCGCGCGCGGATCAGCCGTCGAGAATGGCGACCGCCCGCGTCCAGCCTGCGGACGCGCGCTCGATCTTCACCGGGAAGCACGACACCATGAAGCCGGTCGACGGCAGTTGCTCGAGATTGTGCAGCTTCTCGATGTGGCAGTAGCCGATATGGCGGCCGGCCTTGTGGCCCTCCCAGATCAGGCTGGCGTCCTTGGTCTCGGCATACTTCTTCGCGGTGTAGACGAACGGCGCGTCCCAGCTCCAGCCGTCGATGCCGGTCAGCCGCACGCCGCGCTCCAGCAGATACATCGTCGCCTCGTACCCCATGCCGCAGCCGGAGGTGACGTAATCCTGCCGGCCGTATTTGACGCCGGCGCTGGTGTTGACCACGACGATCTCCAGCGGCGACAGCGTGTGCCCGATGCGCTTCAGCTCCGCTTCGACATCCTTGGCGGTGGCGACATAGCCGTCCGCAAAATGCCGGAAGTCGAGTTTCACGCCCGGCTGCAGGCACCATTCCAGCGGCACCTCGTCGATGGTCCAGGAGCGTTCGCCGCGATTCATGGTGGGATGGAAGTGCCAGGGCGCATCCAGATGCGTGCCGTTATGGGTGGAGAGCTGCACCTGCTCCACGGCCCAGCCCTGCCCGTCAGGCAGATCTTCCGCCTTCAATCCGTTGAAGAACTGCAGCATCCGCGGCAGGCCCTGCTGGTGATCGATATACTGGATGGTCGGGTGCCCACCGGGCGGATCGGCCGGCACGTCGTTTTGCAGGGGAACGGAGATATCGATCAATTTGCGCGCCATGGCGTTTCCTCGCTGGTGTTCTTTTTGGGCGGACGTGTCGAGAAGCGGCCTACTGCCGCTCGACCCGGTTCTTCAAAATCCCGATCTTTTCGACTTCGAGCTCGATCGTATCGCCGTGTTCGAGATACCAGCCGAGCTCGAGGCCGCAGCCATTGCCAACGGTGCCGGATCCGATGAATTCGCCGGGCATCAACGTCTCGTCCCTGGTGACATGGGCGATGATCTCCTCGAACGAAAATAGCATGCCCTCGCTTATCCCATGCGAGCGCCTCTCGCCGTTGACGCGCGCTTCCATCTTCAATTTGTAGGGATCGCCGATCTCGTCGGGCGTGACGATCCACGGTCCCATGACGTTGCCGCCATCGAAACTCTTGCCCTTCGCCGGCCCCAGCCGCCCTTCCATCTCAATGCGCTGGGCATCGCGCGCGGAAAAGTCGTTGAAGATCGTATAGCCGAAGATGTGATCCTTGGCCCTGGCGGCGGAGATGTTGGCGCCCTTGTTCCTGGTGATGATGCCGAATTCGAGTTCGTAGTCCATCACCTGGCTGTAACGCGGCCACTTCACCGTGGTGTTGGTGCCGCGGACGCTGAAACGGTTGGTGATGTAGTAGATCGGTTGCTTGCGGTAGACCTCCGGCAATTCGCCGAGCGGTTCGGCCTCGATCCGCGCCAGTTCGGCCATGTCGCCCTTGGCACGCGCCGCAAGCTTGAGCTGCCCGCGCGGGGCTTGCAGGATGTGCAGCGGAAACGACATGCCGTCCCGCATCTGCCGCGGCTCCGGCACTGGCGCGAGTATCTCGGCCGTCCCGGTCTTTACCGACAACGCCTCGTCCTTGCCGTGCTTGTCGAACACCTTGGTCGCCTGTTCGAGCCCGGCGTCACCAGCGTCGATCAATGCCAGCATAGACGCGAAGGCGGGATTGGCGCTTCCGCTTCGGCCTGCGGCCGCCGCGAGATCGAACAGGAGCGTATCGCCCGTGTGCACGATTCCGATCTTTTCCTGTCCGCCGGATTTGAATGTCGCGAGTTTCACTGATCGCCCCTTGTTTTATGATGAAATATATGATCAAAAAAAATATCGATAAACAAGACAGAAAAATGTGAATGGGGAGATGTTCGTGAGAAAAGCCCTTGCCGCCCTCGCGGTCAGCGCGGCGCTGACCGGCACCGCCTTTGCGCAAGCCAAGATCCAGGTCGGCTGCACGGCGACCTCGGACTGCGCCTCCGCGATGGTGGCGATCGACGAAGGCATCTTCAAAAAGCACGGGCTTGAGGTCGAGATGACGCCGATCGGCATCAACTCGAATATCCCGGCCGCGATCCTGTCGAATTCGATCCAGATCGGCGGGCCGACCTCGACCGTGTTTCTGCAGGCGGCCGACGGCGGGCTCGATCTCGTCGCCATCGCGGGTGCTACCGTCATGAGCCCGGTGTCGAACGGCAACATCACCGCCTTCGTCCGCAACGGCATCACCATCAAGGAGCCGAAGGATTTCATCGGCAAGAAAGTCGGTGCGCCCGGCCTGAATGCCTTCCTGCATGTGCTGTTCGTGAAATGGCTGGTCGAGAAAGGCGTCGATCCCAAGGGCGTCAATTTCGTTGAGGTCACCTTCCCCACCATGTCCGACATCATCAAGTCCGGCGGCGTCGATGCCGTGCTGACCGCCGAGCCGCTGGTCACGCGGATGACCAATGCCGGATTGGGCTCGGTCGGCGCACGCTATGCGGTCGAGCTGGCCCGCACCGATCCGATCATCTTTTACGCAGCGTCGCGCGAATGGGCGGAGAAGAACGCCGCGACCATCAAGAAATTCCGCGAGGCGCTCGCCGAATCCGCCGAGATCGTCAACAATGACCGCGAAAAGGCCTCGAACTCGATTGCCAAGTTCACCAAGCAGCCGATCGAGCTGGTCAAGGCGACGCCGCCGAACCGCTCCGAGCCGGCGCTGAAGCCCGAGCAGCTCGGCTGGTGGATCGAGGTGATGTCGTCGCAGAAGATGCTGCAATCCAGGCTCGACACATCGAAGCTGGTCCTGAAGTAAGGGATTGCCGATGCCGGACCGCCAACCGAACCGACCGGTGACCGAGGCCGCCACGCTGAGCGAGCGGGCGGCCATGCTGGTCGAGCAGGACATCCTGGCGGGTCACCTGGCGCCGGGATCGCGGCTCGGCATCGTCGACCTCGTGCAGCGCTATGAGATCGGCGCGACGCCGCTGCGCGAGGGTCTGTCGCGGCTGATGTCGCGCGGGCTGATCGTGGGCACCGGGCAGCGCGGGTTTCGCGTCGCCGACATCAGCCGCGAGGATCTGCTCGACATCACGACCATGCGTACGGCGGTCGAGGTCGAGGCCATCAGGCTTGCCATCGTCAACGGCGACGACGCCTGGGAGGCCGGCATCGTCAGCGCACTGCACCAGATGCGCCGCCACATCGAGCGTACCGGCGATGAATTCCGCGAGGGTGCGGAGGATTTCGACCGGCTGCACAAGGGCTTCCATACCGCGTTGCTGGCCGCCTGCGGCTCGAAACGCCTGCTCGCGGCCCATTCCGATCTCTACGACCAGGCCTACCGCTACCGCCGCGCGATGATGCGCTCCTTCGACAGCGGCAAGAGGTTCGTGCGCGGGCATCAATTGCTCGCCGACCGCGTGATCGCGCGCGACATTCAGGGCTCGCAAGCGATGCTGACGTCACATCTCCGCTCGACCATGGACTTCGTCTATCCCTCAGGCAGCGAGAGCTGACATCATGGCAAGCGCCGTAAAACGCTTCGAAGTCGTGCCCGGCACGCCCGCGCCGCAGATCAGCTTCGACGCGGTGACGCTGCAGCTCGGCGGCAAGACCATCATCGAAAATCTCAGCCTCGGCGTGCGGCCGGGCGAGTTCCTCTGCATCGTCGGCGCCTCCGGGTGCGGCAAGACCACGGCGCTGCGTCTGGCGGCAGGTCTCTACCAGCCGACCAGCGGCAAGGTGAGTTTCGACGGCCAGCCGATGCGCGAGCCGCGCCGCGAGATCGCGATCGTGTTCCAGGATTACGGCAAGGCGCTGCTGCCGTGGCGCACCGCGGCAGGCAACGTCTCGCTGGCGCTGGAAGCGGGCGGCATGCGGTCGGCCGAGCGCCCTGCTCGCATCGAGGAATTGCTGCGCACCGTCGGCCTGCCCGGGCACGCCGGCAAATATCCGTCGGAAATGTCCGGCGGCATGCAGCAGCGCCTGCAGATCGCCCGCTGCCTGGCGCAGGAACCGAAGACGCTTCTGATGGACGAGCCGTTCGGCGCGCTGGACGCGATGACGCGGCAGGGGCTGCAGGACGAGGTGCTGTCGCTGGTCGCGGCCAGCGGCGCGACCGTGATTTTCGTGACCCACGACCTCGACGAAGCCATCTATCTCGGCGACCGCGTCATCGGCCTGTTGCCGCATCCGGGGCGGATCGGCATCGAACTTTCGGTCAACCTGCCGCGCCCGCGCGATCAGTTGTCGACCCGCGAGCATCCGGAATTCCTGCGGCTGCGGCGGCAATTGTTCGATTTCATCAAGGCAACCGAGCGGTGACGGCCAATTCCGCCAAGGCGCTGGTGCTGCCGCTCTTCGTGCTGCTGGCGTTCGAGGTCTGGGCGCGCGCCACCCATCTGCAAAGCGACAGCCTTGCGCCGCCAAGCGAGATCGTCATGGCGCTGATCGGCGCCTTTGCCGACTTCTCGATCCTGACGGCGACCCGTGACACGCTGTTCTCGGCGTTCACGGGCCTCGCCATCGGCACCATCATTGGCCTGGCGTTCGGCATAGCCTTTGGAATTTCGGATACCCTGAACCGCCTGATGGAAGTGACCGTCGAGGCGATCCGTCCGATACCCTCGATCGCGCTGTTGCCGATCGCACTGATCGCGCTCGGCTTCGGCTACCGCATGGAAATCGTGATCGTGGCGTTCGCCTGCGTCTGGCCGATCCTGATCCTGTCGCGCGCCGCCGTGCGCAGCATCGAGCCGCGGCTGATGGAAGTGGCGCGCGCGCTGCGATTGCCGCCGGCGCAGCGGGTCTGGAAGATCATCATCCCGGCGGCGCTGCCGCGGATCTTCGTCGCCTTTCGGCTGTCGGCCGGCATTGCCCTGATCGTCGCCGTCACCGTTGAGATCGCGATCAACCCGCTCGGCCTCGGCGCCGGTATCATGCTGGCGCAGCAGGCGCTGCGCCCCGACCTGATGCTGGCCTATCTGGTCTGGATCGGCGCCATCGGCTACGCGCTGAATGTCCTCCTGACCGTCGCCCAGCGCCGCCTGTTCGGTCGCGCCGCATTGAGCGGAGACGGCCAATGAGCCGGGCCGTCATCCTCTGGCGCGTGGCGAGCTTTGCGGTCGCGGCCGGCTTCATTGCTCTCTGGCAACTGATCGCCAACCTGAAACTGGTGTCGCCGGTGTTCCTGCCGGGGCCGGACCGGGCCTGGGCCGCGCTGATGCGCGGGTTTGCCTCGGGCGACCTCTGGAGCAAGCTCGCAGGCACGCTCGAACACATGGCCTATGGCTGGCTCGCCGCCTCCATCGCCGGCATCGCGATCGGCGCGATCATCGGATCGTCGCGCACGATGCGGACCTATGTCGCGCCCTCGCTGGAGTTTTTGCGGCCGCTGCCGGTCTCGGCGATCATCCCGGTTGCGATCGCCATGCTCGGACTGACGCAGGCGATGGTGCTGTTCGTGATCGCCTTCGGCGCGATCTGGCCGATCATGCTGGCGACCATCCATGGTTTCGCGGCGGTCGAGCCCCGGCTCTACGAGGTCGCGCGCTCGCTGCAGATGTCCCGGCTCGCCGTGATCTTAAAGATCGCGCTGCCATCGGCCAGCCCCGACATTCTCGCCGGCATGCGCCTCAGCCTGACGGTGGCGCTGATCCTGTCGGTGGTCTGCGAAATCCTGGCCGGCCTCGACGGGCTCGGCCACTGGGTTTTGCTGTCAGCCCGCGCGTTCCGCTCGGCCGACCTGTTCGCCGGCGTCATCCTGCTTGGCGTGACCGGCTATGTGACGTCGGTGGCGATGTCGCTCGCCGAGAGCAGGCTATTGGCGTGGCAGGCGGCGCAGCGCTGACTGGGCAGCTACGGGTTGCGAAGCATTCTCCTGCATGTGTTCCGGAATGCGTTCAAGCCAGACGGAACTCTTCTTTATCCTGACCACGTCTTTGCTAACGCGCCCCACCCACCGCCACGCGGCTTTCAGACTGAAGGTGACGAGCACCTCGTGGTGCCGCATCCCCTTGCCGCCCTTGACCAGCCCGAGATCGCGGATGACGCAGTACGTCCCGCTGCTCATGCGGGCGAACTTCGCACCTTGAAAATGATTGCGCACACGCGACAACATGCGCGCAGCATGCATTCCGCGTCGATTCCGTCAATCTTGACGCCCGCCGAATCAACTTGGTCTGCGTACGAAGCCGTCAAAACGTTGCGTTGTTGCCGCGCTCGCCGATGCGATGTATCTGCGCGGTCCGAACCGGCACGCGACCCAGCACCGCGCGCCGCTCGTTCATGCGCGCGCCCGGCGAGTCCGGCTGCGCAAAGCATTCAAGAATTTGGATTCGGATTTCCTCCGCGAGCGGACCCTCGACCTGGCGCATGCGATTCCAGAGCCGGATTATTTCCTGTTGCTTCTCGACGTTCATTGGTCACCTCCGAAGAACGACCAAAGAGAACATAACAAGAACGATATAGCAAGCCTTAAGGTTGTAATTTTCTGTGCAAACGTCTTCAGAAACAGAGGCTGAGAATCTTCAATCGGCAGGTCTCAGCCGCGCGTGATTTGGGCTTTGCAGCCGTCGCCTGCTTTGAATCCTTCGGCGAACTCCTTGGCGAGTTCTTCGGCGCCTTGGACGCCCATAGTCGCCTGCGATCACCATGGCCCAATACATACGACCGGTCTTCGCGCTCTTCACGCTGGCAACACCCACGCGCGTGGCGCCGGGCAGCAGGAGATTTTTTCGGTGCCCTGACGAATTGATCCACTGGTCGAGGGTTTTGGGAAAGCTGTCATAGCCGTACGCGATGTTTTCCGCAGCCCGGCTGGCGCCCGCCGGATCGACACGCGAATTGAATCGGCCGAGGACATCGTGATCCAGCTGGTCCTTGGCGGCCATCGCCTGGGCCTGATCGTGAGCAATCCGTGTGAGGGTCGCGTCCAGGGTGACGCGCTTCTCCCCGTGCTTTAGCCGGAAGTCGGAAATCATCCGCGCGGGATTGGCCGCGGCCGTCCGGCCCAGGACTGTGGTGGCAAAACAGAGCGCCAGCCCCAGCAGCAGAGTGTGCCGCGCCAGAATGACTATCTTGGTACCGGTCACGATTTTTCCGCGGCCCTTCCCGATTGGGATCGCTGGGAGAGATTCAACCCGAAAAAGACGCAGCAAGTCATTGAAATTGTTGGTCGGGGCAGCTGGATTCGAACCAACGACCTGCAGTACCCAAAACTGCCGCGCTACCAGGCTGCGCTATACCCCGATCCTGTGCTGGGAAATGCGTCGATACACGCTTACACCCCGGCCATCAAGGCGATCCGGAAGGGCTCAGCGCTTGTTGAACAGCGGGTGGGCCACCCGGTCGCCGGGCTGAATTCCATATTTTTGTGCCGTACCCGCAATCACTTCCAGCACGCCCTTGGCCAGTCCGCCCGAGGAGATGATCTTGGTGGAGAGCGGCTCGGTATTCTCGGCAATCCGCAGGATGCGGCCGTCGGCGCGGATGAAGATCATGTCGAGCGGGATGTAGGTGTTCTTCATCCACATCGAGATCTGCTGCTCCGGCGAGAAGTCGAACAGCATGCCTTTACCGTCGGGCAATTCCTTCCGGTACATCAGCCCGGTGGTCTTCTCCTCCTCCGTCGTCGCCATCTCGACCGAGAACACCTGCACGCCCGATTTGGTGACGATCTCGAGCGGCTGAATGCTCGCAGCCCTCGCAGGAGGATTGGCGCAGAGGGTAGCGAGGACGGCGGCCACCGCCGCCAGCGACATCATCAGGCGGCCGCCGATGCGAAGCCGCGCCACCATCAAAGCTGAATTCATCAAGACACTCACGCCGATAGCTGGGAATTGCCGGGACCCTAACCCGAGGATTGCAGCAAATACCAGAGGCTGCCGCACAGGTGCGCGGCAGCCGGCTCACGTTTGCGTCAGCAGCGCGCTAATGCGAGGACAACGCCGACGGTCCGGTCTCGGGATGGATCTCCGCCGCCATCATGCCCTTGGACCCGGGCCCGAAGCGCACGAGCACGTATTGGCCCGGACGCAGTTCGGTCATGCCGAAGCGACGCAGCGTTTCCATGTGGACGAAAATGTCGGGCGTGCCCTCGCCGCAGGTCAGGAAGCCGAAACCACGCAGCCGGTTGAACCATTTGACCTGCGCCCGCTCCAACCCGCTGGTCGGCGTGACGCTGACATGGGTCCGTGGCGGAAGCATCTGCGCCGGATGGATCGCAGTCGACTCGTCCATCGAGACGATCCGGAACGCCTGATAGCCTTTGGCGCGCTGCACACACTCGACTACCAGCCGCGCGCCTTCGTAGGCGGTCTGATAACCGTCGCGCCTGAGCACGGTGACATGCAGCAACACGTCCGGCCAGCCATTGTCCGGAACGATGAAGCCGTAGCCCTTCGAGGCGTCGAACCATTTGATGACGCCGGGTATTTCGACAAGGTTGGCCGCGGCATCGCCGAGTCCTGATAACGCATCCACCGCCGGATCGCGCTGCGATACGGTTGTGTATTCACCTGGTCCAAGTCTTTGCCCTGTCCCGCCTGACGGCGGCCCCCCGAGCTTCTTGGACCCAAATTCGTCCGACCCCATGACCCCGGACCTCACACTTCTATAAAAGCGGCCCGCTACGCCCCAGCGGTACCGGAACACGCGCTCATCCATGACCACTCATGTCAACGCCGCGCGAATCTCTCGAATCAAAAGATAACACTACCGACCGCGCCGCATAGCTAAAAAAAACAAAATTGCGGAGGCTATGAACAGGCTTGCACAACTGCGAATCAGTTGGGGATCAATTGCCGACAAACGGTCCGAGCGTTTCCCCGATGTCGAAACGGAGCACCAGATCGGCGACATCGTCCTGTTCTGTCGGCTCATTATTGATGATGACGAGCTTTGCGCCGCAATTTCTGGCCATCAGCGGAAAACCTGCGGCAGGCCAAACGACTAGCGACGATCCGATCGCCAGGAACAGGTCGCATTGCTGGGCCAGTTCGGTGGCGCGGCGCATCTCGTCTTCCGGCATTGCCTGTCCGAACGAGATCGTCGCGGTCTTCACCGGGTCGTCGCAGATGGTGCAGTCCGGGGCGCTGCCGTTTTCTTCGAAACGCGCTTTTACCCAAGGAAGATCATAGGCATGTCCGCACCCGATGCAGCGGGCATAGGTGGTATTGCCGTGCAGTTCGATCACGTCATCGGCCTTGAAGCCCGACGCCTGATGCAAATTGTCGATGTTCTGGGTGATGATCGCAGGCGTCTTGCCGGTCTTGTAGAGCGAGGCCAGCGCGCGATGCCCGCGGCCGGGCCTGGCCGCCGCAAAGGTCTCTTCCATTGCAAAGCGCCGCCGCCAGGCCTCGGCCCGCGCGTCGGCGCTGGAAACGAATTCGTCGAACGCGATCGGGCGGTTACGGGTCCACAGGCCGCCGGGCGAGCGAAAATCCGGAATGCCGCATTCGGTGGAAATGCCGGCTCCGGTAAAGGGGACGATACACGCCGCTTCGGCAATCATGTTGCCGAGCTGCTCGACGCCGCTGCGCAAATCCCTGGCGATCACCGCTGATATTTCCGAATTGTTGGGCCGTGCGGACTATAGCACGGCCGTTCGGATTTCCAGATCGGTGCGCCCTCTCTGGCGGCGCAGCATGCGCATCGCCAAGTCGGCCTCTATCAGGCCGACTTATAGCCACGCCGCCACATCGTGCTGCTTTGATCAAGCTGCCTTGATCAAGCTGCCTTGGCGACCGCTTCCTTCGGCTCCTTGGCTTCTTCGGTCTTCTTCGCCTTCGGCGCGGGAGCGCTTTCCGCCTTCTTCACCGGCTTGCCGTACTGAGCCAGCTTTTCAAGTTCAGCCTCGAGTTCGGCGCGGCGCGCAGCGACCTTTTCGAACAGCTTGTCGGTGGCGTTCTCGCGCAGGCTTGCGAGTTCTTCGATGCCAAGTGAATCAAGATCGATCTTTGCCAATGGAACCTCCCGTTTTGTCTTTCGCTAACGGGAACCCACGTGAGCGACAAGAATGCGCCACGCCTTATCCACCGCCTTCGCTTCACAACGGCCGGCGATGCTGCAACGTCGTGTCCAATTCGCGCCCCATTCGCGCGCGCCAATGATGGCAGAGCGAATCAAACAAGATACGGATGGCGATGACGGAGAAGGAAGAAAGACTCGCGCGCGACCGCGCCGAAATCGCAGCGCGCGTTGCGAGCTTCAGGGAAACCCAGCAGAAGTTCGAACGCGAGCGCGAAGAGTATTACGAGACGACCCTGGCCAACGCGATAAACGGAACCAGCCGGCCCACGTTCTGGCGTTGAGGCAAACCGGCAGGAGCTTGCTCGGCCTGCGCCGTTGGAGAGTGAATAGCCTACCGCCGCACGCGATGACGAGCCATGCGATCGGGCGGGTCTGATCATCGCATTGCGCAGGAACTAACACGACCCTTGCGGAGTTTAGTTGCGGGGAAAGGTCCGTCATGCCCGTGTGGTTGGAAATTGTGATCAATGTGATCGGTTATGCAGGCTTCATCGCCATCGCGACCTATCACCGATCGCCAGGCAACAAATTGCCGGATCGTTGAGCGCCGAACGGTCGGCTGGCGGCGGCGGTCGCCGCGTCCTGTTCCGCTATCCGCAGCAGGATCTTCGCGATCGCCCAACACGCCGCCACCTCCGGCGCTTGCTGCACGGCAATCGCAATACCGTAACCAACACCCCCGCCCCTCCACGCCAGCGCAATCAGCCAACGCCCGGCACAGGCCGAGGTGACGCGAAGCAATTCCGCCACCGATGACGCTGCCGATCGCGCGGTTGAGAAAAAGACTCCTTTTGTTCTCCTGGAACGAACAGGGGGCGCATTTTCCGGCACGGCTGCCGCGTTAAGAAACCCTTACTCCACAAGCTTCATCGTCGCCGATCCAATGGATCGCGCACCGCTCTCCCGCCCTTCCGCGACCCATCTGGCCGTCGAACCTTTTTGGCGTCATCCGCACTCATCTAAAAGGTGCTGCCATGACCCAAGCCGACCACTATCGAGAGCAGTCCAGCAGAGCCCGCCGGCTCGCTGAAGCCGTCAACGATCCGGAAGCCTCGAAGAAACTGATCGAGATGGCTGAGGAATTCCGCCTCTACGCCGAGCGCCTGGAAGAGACGCATTAAGGGCTTTCGCTTCCGATTGAAGCAGAGGCGGGCTGCAGATTTTCGTTCTCACGCGTGCGCCTGACGCGAACCGGTGTCACCTCTCCCAAACCGCCGTGGATTATTTGACGCCGGGGCACGGAAACTTAAGGCACTGTTTACCGAACCGCCCTGAAGTGCTGCCCCGTTAACCCAACCTCTTTACAATGCGTAAATGCGATCCTGACAAATTTGGGCCAGGAGGGTCATTCCCATGGTCATTTATCCCGTCCCGGTTGAAGTGATACAGGCCAGAATACAACTCGTCGTCGATCAGAACGCCAAGGCGCCGCCGAATACGATCAATCAGGATCTGCAGGCCGTCGACCATGCCAAGGCAGCCGCCATAGAAGCGGCCATTGCGCAGCAGTCCGAAGAATCGTCCGTGGTGGACGTCAAGGTCTGACCTGACCGCAATCAGGGTCCGCGCGGAATCGCGGGACAGGCCTTGAGAGGCGATTTATGCGCGCCAGGCGAATGAAAGCCTGCGCGAAGATAAGATTCGCCCCTGAACACGACCGTGCGAGCGGTCACATCGGCCGCGCCCCTGCCGGCGCTATCGTCGAGGCATGATGCTGCTTCGAGACATTGCGATCTGGATCGTTCAAGCCGTGTTGTTCGGCATCGGGATCGGCATTGCCGGGCTGACGGCGCATCTGACCGGCCCGCTGCTGGCCGCGGCCTTCGCGATCGACGAATTGATCCCGACCGCGATCGTCTTTTTTGCCGTGGCGGCAGCTCTCGGCTGGCTTGGAAACAGGTTCTGGCCCGACGACTGGATGTACAATCCCCTGCTCTAGCGCCGGTGCTTTCCTATCGCGGTATCGCTTCCGTCCGGTAGATCTGCGTCCCCGTCGTCTCGACGATGCGGCCCTTGAGCGATCTTACAAACGTCTTCGAGTCTTCGACGGCGAAATGCGTGCGCAACGCCGCCTCGTCAGCCCATCGCTCGAAGAAGAACAGCCGCATCGGATTCTGGCAGTCGACATGCACGTCATGCGAGATGCAGCCCGGCTCCTTGCGGGAGCGCTCGACATGCTCCAGGGACGAGCGGAGCACGTCGTCGAAAGTATCCTCGCGCGCCAAAATACTGCCGGTTACGATAATCATGCCGAGCCCCCGTTCGCGTCAGCCAACCGCCCGCCCTCGGCAGGCGCCGGTCGTTGCGCGTCGAGGCGGGCAGTTTCCTGGTTAGTGCATCAGGCGCGGCACGACAACCGATACCGCCAGCAATACGCCGAGGCTGCCCACCACGGACAGCTTCATCCGGGCCGTCCTGGCGTCGGTAATCGGGAGCACGAAAAAGAAAATCATTGCGACAATGAGCAGGCTGTAAAGCAGGTACATGGTTGATCCCTCCGTTGACGTCACGATGGACGGAGGAGCCAATCGGATATGTGTGCGGGATCACGCTGGCGGTGCGGGCGGTCGCGCTCGCCCAAACATATCCGTCGGAAGACAACACCGCGGCGCCGCAATGCGGATAGATCGGGCTGTCAACCTGGGGATTGCAGCTTCAACAGCGTGCAATTTTACGCTTTTGGTTGTTTTTGCGGCAACTTGGGCGTGCCACAAGCATATCCGCATAGTTCGAGGGAAATGCATGCTCGGAAAGTTTCTGCGCGACGAGTCCGGCGCCACCGCCATCGAATACAGCCTCATCGCCGGGTTTATCGCCCTGGCCATTATCGCCGCTGTCGGAATGACCGGCGACAGGCTGATCGCACTGTTCGCGAGTCTCATCCCGGCGCTGCAAGGATCGGGATAGCCGACCGGCACCAATACGCGAGCCGCCACGGTTCATACGCCGAATTGTCGGCATGGTAGAATCCATCAGCCGTTTCAAACGGGCGCCAAACGCAAAAGACCTCCGAGCCGAAGCTGGAGGCCTTCACTGTCACGAGGGGTACATCCGCCCTTCACGACACCACTGGAGCGCAGAAACCGCGCTATGATTTCGTTTCAGCCGACTCACGGGCACGCCGTTCGGCCTTGAGCCGCTCGAAGTTCGCACGGAAAGCGTCGTCGGCCTTCCTGCGCGCAATAAGCGCCTGCTCGGCGTCCTTGCGGGCCTGCGCTTTCTTTGCCTCACGCTCTTCCTTCGTGGGCGGCTGCTTCTCTTGGGTTTCGTAATCCATGACCGTCAACGTTTTATGACGTTAAAAGTTCCGCATCATCGGCGCGATTCATGTATACCGCTGTGACCTCATTTCAACAGAAAGAGAATGTGTTGAACCGAATCGCTCTCGCCCTTCTCCTTCTCGCCTCTCCCGCATTTGCAATCGACGCTGGATTTCTTGCCAGCCTCAACAGGCTCGACCCCGAGACCAGGCTTGAGCAGATTTGCGATCTGGAGGCGATGAGCCGGATAGGCAAGGCCGATCGCGCCAAGTCGGACGTCGTCTCTCACCCCATCCACAGTGGCAATACCTTGACCGCGAACGGCGGCGCGTTCCGACAGAAGGGCAAGTGGTATCAGTTCTCATTCGTCTGCAAGGCGACCCCCGACCATCTCAAGGTTACTTCCTTCACCTACAAGGTTGGAGAGCTGATACCTGAAGAGAAGTGGGCGAGATACGGTTTGTGGCGATAGCGCTTTTCAGGCGACACGCAAACGGCACGCACTTACCCCTGCCCCTTGGTGCATTTTGCTGCTATTTATCGCCCCGCCCGCTCACCGGACAATGAAATCTCCAAACGGTTCTCAGGAGGACAACAAACATGCGCTATCTCCACACCATGCTGCGCGTTCGCAATCTCGATACCGCAATGAAGTTTTACCAGGACGCGCTGGGGCTGAAGGAAGTACGCCGGGTCGACAACGACAAGGGCCGGTTCACGCTGGTGTTCCTGTGCGCGCCCGAGGACGAAGGCCTGTTCAAGGCCGCGCCGCAAAACCGCGGCGCGCCGCTGGTCGAGCTCACCTACAACTGGGACGAGGAGAAGTACGGCGAGGATCGCCATTTCGGCCACCTCGCCTATGAGGTCGACGACATCTACGCCACCTGCGACCGCCTGATGAAGGCCGGCATCACCATCAACCGGCCGCCGCGCGACGGCAGCATGGCCTTCGTGCGCTCGCCGGATCTGCATTCGATCGAACTGCTGCAGAAGGGCGACCCGAAGCCGCCGGCAGAGCCTTGGTCATCGATGCCCAACACCGGCCACTGGTAGGCCTTGTACCGATTCTTCGTGCACGTCCGCCATCCGAGCTACCGGCTCGTGACCAAGGCGGACGCGCCGTTTCCATCAGGCACAAGTGAAGACGAATGGCGGCTGACGCGCAGCCGCTATTCCGACGACGTCAATGCCGAGGTGCGCGAGGCCGTCGACCGCGAGGGCTATTCGCTGTTTCGAATCGGATTGTCGCTCGCAGAAATTCCCAAATCATAAAACGTTCCTTCGCTCGCGCTTCTTTCTGCACTGGAACCGGCCATGATATTGCGCGTTCTCTCCTCGATTGCATTTTGAGGAGGATATGATGGGACGAGGACTTCTGTTGTGGTTGCTGGGCGTGCCCATTCCGGTGATCATTCTGCTATGGCTGTTCTTCGGCCGCTAAGCGGCTGACGCCAGCCAACTATGTTGCACGAGAATCAAGGCTCTGTCGCAGTGCGGCGGAGCCTGATTTTTTGTTGGGTGTGATGTCGCGCCAGGCGCGCTTTTTCCCCGATCTTCCGCTATTAACGGCCATCAAAAGATCAGCGGGAGCGACACGCGTGGCCGACAACAACAAGAAACAACAACTCACCATCTGGGGCCGGGCCAATTCGGTCAACGTTCAAAAAGTACTGTGGTGCCTTGCCGAGCTCGACCTCGCCTATGAGCGCATCGACGCCGGCATGCAGTTCGGCAAGAACAACGAGGCGCCTTATCTGGCGATGAATCCGAACGGCCGCGTGCCGACGCTGGTGGACGGCGACTACGTGCTGTGGGAATCCAATTCGGTGATGCGCTATCTCTGCATGGCCTATGGCGGTAGTTCGCCGATCTACCCCGTCACAGCCCCGGGCGCGCGCCGCCGTCGACCGCTGGCTCGACTGGACGCTGTCGACGCTGCAGCCGGTCGACCGGCCGGTGTTCTGGGCGCTGGTGCGGACGCCGGTCGAAAAGCGCGACATGGTCGCGATCCAGAAGGACGTCGACGCCGAGGCCGTGGTGTGGCGGATCGCCGAGGCGCAACTGGCGAGCCGGCGCTTCATCGAGGGCGACCAGTTCACGATCGCCGATATCGCGCTCGGCGCCTATGCGCGGCGCTGGCTGGGGGTCGAAGGCGTCACCAAGCCGAAACTGCCGAACCTCGAACGCTGGTTTTCGCAATTCGCAGCCCGCCCCGGCTTCACGCGGTTCATCGCGCCGCCGATGACGTAAGCGCCGCGAAGCGCGGGCTTGCCGGCTTAACCGGATCTGACCGAAGTTGCGACCCCTGTCAGCGCGAGCCGCTGGAAACACCGGCGCCGATGCTTACGGCGCCGCCGATTTTCATGCAGGTGCTGGTGCCTTCGATCTTGACGAAGCCCGCACCGTACTCCGCGCAGGCATTGGCTGAATTGGAGCGCTTCAGCGGCAGCACCTTGCCCGGCGTTGCGGCCTTGCCGGACTTCTGAGGACGGGGCTGCTCGGCGACCGCGGCAGCCGGCAACACGACAGCTATCATTACCAGGAGGAATTTTCGCATCCCGCCTTTTATCGCCGCTTGCGGATCGATGCCAGACCATAGCGTTTTCGAACGAAGCATGCCCTCGGACTTGATCCGGGGTGGATACCGGTTCGCGTGAAGAAAACGCATCAAACCAGAATCAGAGCTTCGGTTCTGATTTTAATCAGAACCTTTAATGCTCTAGCGGACGAACTTGACGCCGACCGATTTGCCGCGGCGCCAGACCACTTCGCAGCGGCGTCCGGTCCTGGCGTCGCGCGAAAACGCCAGCCGCAACTTCGCCGGCAGCGAGTTGGGATCGTCGATCGTGACCTTCGCCCCCGTCGTGGACAGATCCTGCACGACGCATTGGCGCGCCGCAAAGCCACCCTCGAGCGTGATCCACCCGGGCTGACTCAGTGATTTGCGCGTCTCGCGCTTCTTGCTCGATAGCAAAGCCATATCGGAAGTTCCCCCGACACAGCCCTACACCATGCGGCTTTAAAATCCGTTGCACGGGTGGTGTGTCGCCATTCGGCCGGGGGGCGATGGAGATCCCGAACGGCCGGAAAACACCCCTTTTTGAGCGGCTTGCCGACCCGGCCAAACGCCACTATACGTTCGCCGTCGCGGCCTCCATGGAACATGGACGGCAAGCGGCCAACACGGCCTATCAAGCGCCTAACGCCTTGATTTTCCGGTTGTTTTGCTCCCTTCGTCTATCGGTTAGGACGCCACCCTTTCACGGTGGAGAGAGCGGTTCGATTCCGCTAGGGAGCGCCATCAGCGCAGAGCGCCAGATTTTTTCGCAATAATAGCAACGATTTAGGGAACCGCCCCGTTCGCTGTTGGACGGTTTGTTGTACGATTTCACTTCAGCAGTTTTCAGAGGCCATCTTTGCCGACGCCTGCCTTGGAAAGTTAATTGAACACTTCGATCGGCGTTTGTGACGCGGCAAAATAGAGATTGTGCCGTGTCGGATAAATCGTTTCCCAGACCTTCACAAACTTGAAATGTGGGGTGAAGAACCTGCGCAGATCCTCCTTGTCCTTGAACTCGTATTCATGGAGAGCATTGCTCTTCTTGCCGTCCGCGGCCTCCGTAAGTGTATATCCGCTCAAGATGCCGTCGGGGCCGAGTAAGCCGACAATTTCGCGCAACAGCTTGTCGATCTCCGCTTCAGTGAAATGCTCGATCGCGGCATCCCATACGATGTTGTCGAACGGTCCAGCCGGCAGCCCCTCGCGAATGTCCTTCTGCAAGTACGTGACGTTGGGAACGGAGTTAAATCGCCTGGCGTGGGGAATCGCATCCCGGTCGAAATCAACTGCGATTATCGATGACGCCTTCGACGAATAGAAATGCCGCGCGTTGAAACCGTCGCCGCAGCAAATTTCAAGCATCTTGCCGTCTGGCTTCAGGACCATGCGCGAGAAGACACCACGCTCGACCCAGAGGCCGTTATTCTTCGCCGAGAACTGCCAGTGCTGATCCAGGTAGTGGTCGAACCATTCTGGACGGGGATGGAACCCCCACTGTAACGCAAACTGAACGAAATGAGTGAACCCCGAGACCTTTCGAACTACGAAATTTAGACCTTTCACGAGCGAAATTAGAAGCCTGCGCACAGCGTCCCCCTTCCTCAACGTCACTCGCATTGAGGAATAGTTTCTCCCGTCCCCTCATCAACCACTAGGTGGCACTTTGCCACCTGCCCGCATGCCCAACCTTGCATTGCGATCAGGCCGGGCCATTAAATGAAATAGCTAAACAGGCACGACCGCCAACAAGCCGATAGCCATTGCGCTCCTCATCAGCAGCCATACGCAACTGGCAAAGGTTCACTTTCGCGCTGCAGAGCAAGACCGCATCATCGGCGCGCCAGGATCACACCAATCAGGAATGCAATTGCCAGAGGACTGGATGGGCGCCTCGCGCGTAGCCGCACTCAACCTGTCCAGCAAACCCGGACGAGGCGCGACTTCGTCGGCGAGGTCCAGGGACATGCTGCGAATGGCATCCACAGCCTTGTCGATCCTTTGCTCGGCGTCCGCGGTCGGCACGCTGGCGTCTTCATTTGTCATGAACGCTAGAACGCGCCAACGTTGAATGGGTTCGACTTTCAAGCACGGTGAGCGACGGGCTTGAGCCTTTCCAGACACTGCCGATCAGCGACGCGGAAAATCATCGCCGACCCGCGGGCGGAAGGATGCCCGGCACGGCAGTTCGTCAAGTTCTTATCCTTACACGCTACGTTGTGGAACTCAGCATAAGCGGCACCGTCCCCAGCGTGCACAGCAGCCGCCGCATCCACCGCAGCCACCGCAGCCGCGCCAAGCCCGGCAGCCACGGCACCCACGGCAACCACCGCAACCTCGGCGAACAACAACGGCAGCGAGCTGCATGTCGCCACCAGCGTTTTCCGTATCGAAGAGATAGAACGTGGCGAGACTGACGTCGGCCATTTCCTCTTCGCCAAGAACGAAGCGCTGATTGGGCGAGATGTTGTCAGATCGCGCGATATCAGCCGTGGGTATCGTGTATGCTGATGCGCTCCCCGTCAGCGAAAGACCCAGTCCAGCCGCACCGAGCGCCGTTACGGCGGCGGCTTGGGTTGTGTGCGCGTGCTTCGCAGCTTGCTTCACTCTTGGCATAGTCACATCCTTTCGTAAGCCGTTGGGAAAGGGTCAACTTGACGTAGCAAGTGAGCTTACGTCTAGAAATGCGACCTGGCGCATCCGGTTCCCATTCGCGCGAGGCCTTTTTTGTTACTGCTGCCGGGAGAGACTGGATACTGCAGCAGCGCTGTCCAAACCTGTTGCGAGCAAGACGCCGCATGAGACCCACTTATGCCCTGAACAGCGGAAACTCGTTCCACTTCGGCAGCGCCCGGCCGCTTGTTGGTGGTAGCAAGTGGTAGCGCTATCCGCGCAGCGAGCTAATTTATGCCTGTTTTATCAGGGTTTTCTCGGCAGAGCTTCGTCCAGGGAGCGACACCGCGCTGAAACATTTTTCCACGTTGATAACACTTTCAAATCCCAAGCCGACCACGTTCAAGGCTTAAGGGAACCATTTTCACAGCCCAAGTTCGATCCACTGCATAGTCCGGCAAACCGGACAGCAGTGCGTAAGAAAAATGAGGAACAGGGAAATGAATACGGCCGCCATTGCACTCTCAACCTGCATCGCGCTTTACCTCGCCCTTCGCCTGACGTTGCGGGTTTATTTTCCGCCAGATACCTGATGGCCGCTCCTTGCGAGGTTCGGGGTTTGTCATATGCGGGGACTGAACGTCCAGCCACGCCCACCTTGCCATCGTCGGCATCAGGCTCGTCGTCGAGTGGCAACTGGTACTGCTTACTGTAACGCATTCGGAATCTATCCAGCTTCTCGATCCTGAGAGCATCGTATGGATCGAGACCTCGGCGCGAAAAAAATGGCTGGTCTGAAGGAGGCGCTCGCGAGCGTCGAACACCGGCTCGATGCATTCGAAGCCCGGGCCGCATAACAGCCGAAGGCCCCTCAAGTTAATTGCCTGGTGTCGACCGATCCTCATCAGCCGCCGACCGATCCTCAAATTGCGTTCGCCGATAAAGTCGTCGCCGCGATGAAGAACCGCCTGACCGAGGATCGCATCATGGTCGGCATGCGACCAGGCAAATTCTCCTGACGCCGCCAGCGCGACTTTCCAAAACGCCTGAAGCAAGCCCTTTCTGTTCCCCGCATCGAAACGGTAACCTTAGCTCCCACAGCGTTGGGGCGGCTCCTGCTCGCACCGCGACTTTCCTCTCGTGTGACGCGAACTATTTCTTTCTCGATGCGATGGCGCGAGTGATATCCTCCCACCAGCCATAGGCGCGTTCTCACACGTTCTACGGAAAACATGCGCAACTACACGTTACAAGAGAAGGCAAAGATAACCGCCGGTGCGGTAGCAGCGCTCGTCATCGTGGCGTGGCTTGCCATCATCGCCTTGGCGCTGCTGTCGGGATAGATAAAGGCGGCTGGCGATGTCCCAGGAACTTTGTTCTATTTCGGACACATCAGGAACTTTGTTCTACCCCGGAGAACTACGGACCGGCAGGTAAAAAAATCTATGGCTGACAATCTTCCACGCGCCGACGGCGCCCGCGTCCTCGCCGATCTTCATGCGCTACGCGCGATCGGCGCCTACAAGACCGGCGTTCACAAGCCGACGTTTTCGGAACCGCATCTGCGTTCCCTGCAGTGGCTGGTGCAGCGCCTTCCCGAAGCCGGCCTCGCGGGCGAGATCGACGGCATCGGCAACGTCCTCGGCACCAGCACGAAGCCCGGACCGAAGTTGCTGGCGGGATCACATCTGGAAAGCCAGAACCACGCAGGCTGGCTCGATGGGCCGCTCGGCGTCGTCTATGCGCTCGAGGCCGCCCGCGTCATCAATCCCGATCCGAGCACAAACGGCGCGGTCGAAGTTGCGTCCTGGTGCGATGAGGAAGGGCATTTCGGACACTTCCTCGGCAGCCGCTCCTATGTCGGCGGCGTCACCGACGCCGATATCGACGCGGCAGCCGACCGCAACAGCGGCAAGGGCATGCGTGACGCGCTGCGCGAGGCTGATCTCGCCGGCCGCGCCCGTACGCGGTGCGAACCCGGGCGGCATATCGGATATCTCGAAGCCCATATCGAACAGGGCGAGACGCTCGAAAGCAGCGGTCTCGGAATCGGAATCGTCACGTCCATCGTCGGGATCTGGCAATATCGCATCATCTTCACGGGCGAACAAAACCACGCCGGCACCACGCGGATGGCCATCCGCAGGGATGCGGGCCTGGCGCTCGCCCGGTTTTGTGTCGATATCGACAATCGCTTCCCCGCGGCCTGCGGCCCACGCACAGTGTGGACCACCGGCCGTATCACCCTCGATCCCGGTGCGCCCAGCATCATCCCGGGCGCGGCGGAAATGCTGTTCCAGATTCGCGACGACGATCCGACGGTGATTGCGCGGCTGGAGGATCTCCTCCGCAGCATGGCCGCAGAGGTCGACAAACAGGGCCGCTGCACCGTCGCGGTGGAGCGCATCCGCACCGGAGCGCCCGCGCTGATGGATGTCTCTTTCCAGCAGGCCATCGAACAGGCCAGCGCAGCCTTTGCCGGCGGCAGGTCACTCCGCATGCCGAGCGGCGCCGGTCATGACGCCCAGACTCTCGCCACCGTGATGCCGGCAGGCATGCTGTTCGTGCCTTCGATCGGCGGCATCTCGCATCACTGGACCGAGAACACCGCCGACGCCGACATCGTCACGGGGGCCGAGGTCTTTGTCGACGCGTGCCGGCGGCTGTTGGCGCGGTGAGACGGCGCAAAACCGACATGGCTGCCGGCACCAGGCCGACCTATTCGATCCGGGATATTCCGGCGAGCGTATGGGTGCTCGGCTTCGTCTCGATGCTGATGGACGTCTCGTCGGAGATGATCCACGCCTTGCTGCCGATCTACCTGGTCTCGGTGCTTGGCGCGTCGATGGTAACGGTCGGCGTCATCGAAGGCATCGCAGAGGCCACCGCCTCCATCGTGAAAATATTCTCCGGCGCGCTGTCGGACCGGCTTGGCAAGCGCAAATGGCTCGCGGCCGCGGGCTATGGTCTCGCAGCCTTCACCAAACCGGTCTTTCCGCTGGCGCCAACCATCGCCTGGCTGGTGGCGGCGCGTTTCGTCGATCGGATCGGCAAGGGTATTCGCGGCGCCCCGCGTGACGCGCTGGTGGCCGACCTCTCGCCGGCCGATCTGCGCGGCGCGAGCTTTGGGTTACGCCAATCGCTCGACACGATCGGCGCCTTCACAGGCCCTCTGCTGGCCATCGCGCTGATGTGGTGGACGGCGGACAACTTCAAGGCCGTGTTCTGGGTTGCCGTGGTTCCCGCCTTTCTGGCGCTGGCGCTGATCGTTTTCGCCGTGCGGGAGCCGGACCGGCCGGAAGGGCTGCGCGCCGTGCGCAATCCGGTCAGCCTCGCCGAGATCAAAAACCTTGGGACGGCCTATTGGTGGGTGGTGGCGGTGGCCAGCGTGTTCACGCTGGCGCGCTTCAGCGAGGCGTTCCTGATTCTGCGCGCCCAGAATGTCGGGGTGCCGATCATGCTCGCGCCCGCCGTGCTGGTGGCCATGAACGTCTTCTACGCCATCGCGGCCTATCCCGCCGGCGTCATCTCGGATCGCATCAGCCGCACGGCCGTGCTGGCGGTCGGCATTCTGTTGCTGGTTGCCGCAGACATCGTGCTGGCCCTGCTGCCGTCGGTCGGCGGCCTTGCGCTGGGCGTGGTTCTCTGGGGCCTGCATATGGGGCTGACGCAGGGATTGCTGGCCGCGCTCGTGGCGGATACCGCGCCGGCCGAGTTGCGCGGCACCGCTTACGGGTTCTTCAACCTGCTCGGCGGCCTGGCGATGCTGGCGGCCAGCATCATTGCCGGCGCGCTCTGGGATATCGCGGGGCCGCAGGTTACGTTCCTGGCCGGCGCCGGCTTCGCGCTGGTCGCGCTGGCGGGGTTGGCGATGGTGCATGGCAAGATCGGCGGCAAAGCGGCCGCCTAGCCCCGGATTTCTGCCTTGGATTTCCTGGCGACAACGGGTCGCGTTCGGCTTTTCTTGCAAACACCTGAATTTGCGGCCATTTGAGCGCCTGACGAGGTAAAGTCCCCGACATGTTGCTGCTCCAGGCCCTCCCCACATCGATCGGCGTTGCCGCCATTGCGCCGGCGTTGCTGGTGCTTTGGCTCGTCATTGCCGCCGACGAGCGCCCCGGCTCGCCCGGGCGGGTGTGGCTGGCTTTCATACTTGGGGCCGCCAGCATTTCTCTATTGGGCATTGCGCGCGCCCCGTTTGCCGCGATCCTCGCGGTGCCGGGAAATCCCTGGATGACGCAGGGCCTGCGTTCGGTCTTCGGCGTCGCCGCGCCCGAAGAGATCGTGAAGGTCCTCGTGATCGTCGCGGTGTCCGTGCGGCGGCGCATGTTTGCCGACCCGATGGATACCGTGGTCTATGGCGCGGCCGCCGGCCTTGGCTTCGCGGCGTACGAAAACCTCGCTTATCTCGTGCAGCACTCTGAGATGTGGCGATCGCTGGCCGCCTTGCGCAGCGTACTGACGGTGCCGTTTCATGGTGCGCTCGGCATTATCGCCGGCGCCTATATCGCGATCGCACGTGCGGGAACGGCGCTGGGCGCACACCGCCATCATCGCGACTGGGCCCGTATCTCGAGCTGGTGTCTGGCGCTGTTTGCGCCGGTAGCATTGCATGCGGCATTCGATTTTCCGCTGCTGACCTTGCAGAAGCATCCCGATCTCGGCTCGACCACGCGAATGCTGCTCGGCGCGGCCAGCCTCTTGATCGGATTCAGCTCGATCGGATTTGCCATCCGGCTGGTGCGGCGCGTCGGCCGCCATCATGCGCCGCGCACCGAGATCGCGCGCGAGCGGCTGAGCCAGTTGCGGCAAATGTGGGCCCTGCTGGTCGTGGGCAGTGGAGCTGGTTTCGCTGGAGCTGCTTTTGTGGTGACCTCGCTCCATCACTGGTTCGTCAATCCCGACCGCAACGCATCGCTGCTTCTGATCCCGCTCGGCCTGACCTCCATTCTGATAGGCATGGCGTTATTGCTCGCGACGTCGGCGGTTTATGTGTTCAGCCGCAACCGCATCAGGAGGTCCTCGGACGGCTTTTCGTCCGCGCCCGAGCCGGGCTGAACGCCGTCCTCCCGTCGCTGATCTCGCTCAAAAAAGCCGGCAAACAAATTCTGTCCGCAGGCGGCGCACGCGCTATATTGGAAACTCCAGCGGCGCAGCAGGCATCGGAGTTTCCAATGACCCTTCCCGAGGATAATCCCCCGGACCTCAGCAAACTGCAGTCCAGGATGAACGCCGCGGTGAAGGCGCACTGGAAGGCCTTCCTGTTCGAGGGCATCGTGCTCGCTTTGCTCGGCCTGGCTGCGATGATCGTGCCGCCGCTGGCGAGCCTCGCCGTCACCATCTTCCTCGGCTGGATGTTTCTGATCAGCGGCATTGCCGGGCTTTTCGTTACCTACTGGGCGCGGCAGATGCCGGGCTTCTGGTGGTCGCTGTTTTCCGCCGCGCTGGCTGTTCTCGCCGGCGGCATCCTGCTTGCAAAGCCCGAGCAGGGCGTCCTCACGCTCACCGTCGTGATCGGCGCGTATTTTCTCGCCGAAGGCGTCGTCACCATCATGTACGCGCTGGAGCACCGCCGCGAATTGTCGGGGCGCTGGTCCTGGCTGCTGATCTCAGGGGTGATGGACCTTGCTGATCGCCTTCATCATCGTTGCCGGACTGCCGGGTTCGGCGGAATGGGCGATCGGCCTGCTGGTCGGGATCAATCTCGTGCTCGGCGGCGCGTCGCTGGTCGGCATGGCGCTCGCCGCCCGCCAATCCTGATGCCGCCGATTTTGGGATGACAAGCCCGGACGGGTGCGCTATAGAGCCCGCCATGATCATGATCGCCGCCAACAGCTTTTGGTATTTTAGCTACGACAGCTCGCTGGCGGTGGGAGGATCGCGCTCAATCTGACGAATTGAAGCCAAGAAATCCGAACAGCCGCCAAACCTGGCGGCTTTTTTATTGGCCGGCAGGTTCCCGAAAAAACAGGAGCCACAGCCGTGTTGAGCACCACCGACGATCTTCGAATTAGCGAACTGAAAGAGCTGAGTACGCCGCAAGAGGTGATGCGTGAGATACCGCGCACCCTGACGGCTACGCGTGTGGCGATGGCGGCGCGCAACGCCATCCACGCCATCCTGAACGGAACCGACGACCGCCTGCTGGTCGTCGTCGGCCCCTGCTCGGTCCACGATCCCATCGCCGCCGTGGAGTACGCCGAGCGCCTCGCCGCCGTGCGGGAAAAGCTTGCCGACCGCCTCGAGATCGTGATGCGCGTCTATTTCGAGAAGCCGCGCACGACGGTCGGATGGAAGGGGCTGATCAACGATCCCAACCTCGACGGCAGTTTCGACATCAACAGGGGGCTCAGGCTCGCCCGCAACGTGCTTTCCGCCGTGAACAATCTCGGCCTGCCCGCCGGGACCGAATTCCTCGACATGACGACGCCGCAATACATCGCCGACCTGATGGCATGGGCGGCGATCGGCGCGCGCACGACGGAGAGCCAGATCCATCGCGAGCTGGCTTCCGGGCTGTCGTGCCCGGTCGGCTTCAAGAACGGCACCGACGGCAATGTCCGCATTGCAGCGGACGCCGTGAAGTCGGCCTCGCATCCGCACCATTTCATGGCAGTCACCAAGGGCGGACGCTCGGCGATCGCGGCGACGACCGGCAACGAGGACTGCCACATCATCCTGCGTGGCGGCAACAAGCCGAACTACGACCGGGAAAGCGTCGATGCCGCCTGCGCCGAACTTGTCCGTGCCGGCGTCGCGCCGCGGATCATGATCGACACCAGCCACGCCAACAGCAACAAGAAGCCGGAGAACCAGCCGCTGGTCGTGGCCGACATCGCGCAGCAGATCTCGAACGGCGAGCAGCGCATCGCCGGCGTCATGATCGAGAGCAATCTGGTCGCCGGCCGCCAGGACGTGGTGCCGGGCAAGCCTTTGACCTACGGGCAGAGCATCACCGACGGTTGTATCGACTGGGACACGACGGTGTCCGCGTTGAACGTGCTGGCGGATGCGGTGGAGACCCGAAGAAACGCGCAATCGAGCAGCGGCCGGGAGGAGCGTTCGGCCTAGTAGCTGGTCAAATGATGGTGAAGCGGGGCGCGCAGCCGGCGCGCCCCGCTTCCGCCGTTTCATTGCAGCTATGATTGGATCCGAAGCTATCAAAAACGGCCGCTCGCCCGCGCGAATGCGCTGAACGCCATCCGGCAAAAATCTACCGGTCTGTGGCTTGGTTCACATCAGAACATGGCATTTCGGAATATTGCCTCGTCCGGGGTGCTGTCCCGAATGAGGTTCTCATGAAACGATTTCCGAGCAAGCTGAGTGCGGACGACCTGCGTACCTACCGCCGGAGGACCGGCGGACTATACCTATCCTATCTGGCCGCCATCATCGTCGCGGTTGCCCTCACTTTCACAAACAGGCCCGCCAGCGAACTCAAAGCGTCGAATGAAATCCAGATGGCGCGCCTGAAAGGCTCATCGGCATCTATCGATGGTCCGGCACCGACGAGGCCCGTCGCCAAGCCGTAATACCTGCCCGCCGACTACTCAAATAACATTCATTTTTTTGGAAATAACGCGATGATTAAACCGATCATTCGATTGCTCTTGATTGCAACCCTGCTTGCTCCGGGTTCAGCGTTTGCCGACGCCGAGCAGGCCCGCGTTCAATTTTGCTGGGCGATGGGAAAGTTTGACCACACCATCTACTACGCCGAAATTGAAAACCGTGAAGATCGGCAGGCCAGCTTCGATGAGTTGCTTGAGATTTCAGGCATCGATCATCAAGCCGTGAAATGCAGCACATCAGATTCGACATCGCATCGCTCGGCGCGTGCTAAATTAATGAAAGATTGGCTCGAGTCCGAATTCGAAATCGTGAACACGACATTCCTGTCGGATCTCGATTACTAGCCACGGTGACAATGTCGAAGGCGATCGGAGAAAACCGATCGCCTATCGTCCGACCGTCACGCCTGCGGTTGAACGCAAGGCATCCCGGACGCTCGTGGCCTTCATGTCATCGAGCACTTCCCGCGTCAGGACAGTGGTTTGCCCGGGAATGTTGAGGGTCGGTTCGGACGCCCGCGGCGTCGAAAGGCGACTGGCTTTATCGGCAGCCGATCCCTGACCTGACGCCGGGCCATGGCGCGGCTGTTCGGAGGCGACGGCAAAGGCGCCGTCGCAGACACAGACCGCGGCGACCGCGATCAATCGCAACATTGCAGCGGGCATGCGACCTCCCACGTCAGCTATCAGAACGCGCCCTAGCAGCCGCGGCAGATGCTCTTGATCTTGCGGTCGAGGGCTGCGTTTTCCTTGCTCAGCGGATCGTTCGGGTCGCTCAGGTTCTTCTCGCTGGGCACGTCGCTGGCGCGTGGCTGCCGATGACCGACCGGCGCCTGCATCACCCCGCCTCCAGTTCCACTTGCGCCCGAATTCTTCGTAACGGACGACGATCCCTGCGCGAACGCGTCTGCGCCGCCGATCAGAGCCACCAGCGCCATCGAGAGGATTGTTGTTCGCATTCTGGTTCTCCCGTTTTGTATTCTTCTATCGCGACGGAACGTCGATCGTTGCGCAATTGCGGCGTCCCTGCCCGGCGCAGTCCTGCGCCTTTCGTACATCGGCCATGGTGCCGAGCAACCAGATTCCGGCGGCCACCAGCACCACGAAGAAACCGAGCATCACGGCGTTTTCGATTCCGCGATTGCCCTCATCTTCCGGCGGCTCCCGTTTTCCCTCGCCGTCCTCCGTCATCGCTTACATCACGGCTTTGGCGGGTAGAGATGAACGTCGCCGCAATAGTCGACGATACGATACTGCGATTCCAAGGATAGATCACATTCGCTGGAACTTGGATGCGACAAATAATTCGGGCCAATCGGCGCCTTTCCATGGCCGCCGGGAATATCCAGCACATAATCCGGCTGGCACAGGCCCGAGACACGGCCCCGCAACCGGCGCATCAGTTCCTGGCCCTCCGCAATTGTGGTCCGAAGATGCGCGGTTCCCGGCGCCAGATCGCCATGATGCAGGTAATAGGGCTTGATCCGGTTTTCGACGAAGGCCCGCATCAGCGCTTCCAGGACAGCCGCGTCGTCATTGATGCCGCGGAGCAGCACGGTCTGGCTGACCAGCGGAATGCCGGCATCGGCCAGCCGCGCGCAGGCCAGGCGCGCCTCATCAGACAGTTCGCGCGGATGATTGGCATGAACGGCGATCCAGGTCGTCGCGCCGTCAACGCGCAACGCCTCGACCATGTCGCCGTCGATGCGATCAGGCGCTGCCACGGGCACACGGGTGTGGATGCGGACGATCCTGACATGATCGATGGCTGCGAGGTCCGTCATGATCTCGGCCAGCCGCCGTGGCGACAGCATCAGCGGATCGCCGCCGGTCAGGATGACCTCCCAGATTTCACTTGTGGCCGCGGATATAGTCCAGCGCGTCGCGATAGGCCGCCTCCGACAGCGCCGTTGCCTTGCCCGGCCCGACCATCTCGCGGCGAAAGCAGAACCGGCAGTACACCGCGCAGACATGCACCAGCTTGAACAGCACGCGATCGGGATAGCGGTGAACGATGCCGGGAACGGGCGAATGCGCGTCGTCGCCGATCGGATCGGCATTTTCGCCGGGCGCGCTCACCAATTCCAACGCGCTCGGAATGAATTGCCGCGCGATCGGATCGTCGGGGTTTTCAGTGTCGATCAGGCCGGCGATATCAGGCGTCACGGCGATGGCATAGCGCGCGGCGACCCGTTCGAGGTCGGCGAGATCGGTCGCTTTCGCCAACCCGCGCTCGACGAGTTCGGCGGGCTGCCGCAGCGTTGCCGCCAGTTTCGGATCTAACCTGTTCATGTCTCTCCTGCCGGCGGCGTCCACACCACCTGATCGACCCGCAGCGCGCCGCTGGCAAGCATCACCAGCCGGTCGAAACCGAGCGCAACGCCGCTCGACGGCGGCATTGCGGCGACGGCTGCGAGAAAATCCTCGTCCAGCGGGTAGCGTTCGCCGTAGCGCCGCTCCTTCTCATCCATTTCAGCGGCGAAACGGCGACGCTGTTCGGCGGCCTCGGTCAATTCGCCAAATCCATTGGCGAGTTCGACGCCGCAGGCATAGACCTCAAAACGTTCGGCGACGCGCGGATCGGCGGCCTTCGTCCGCGCCAGTGCCGCCTCCGGCGCCGGATATTCGAACAGGACGGTCAAACGCCCCTGCCCCAGGTTCGGTTCGACATGCTCGACCAGCACCTTGCTGAAAATGTCCGACCAGGTGTCGTCATCCGTAACCCGCACCCGCGCGCTCGCCGCAACCGCGAGCGCCGCGCGATCACCCGCGCCATTGCTGATCGTGGCCAAAAGATCGATTCCCGCAAAGCGTTCGAATGCCGCCGCCACCGTCAACAGCTCTGGCTCGGCGAAGGGATCGGCCGTTCTGCCCCGAAACGAAAACCGGCCGATTCCGGTCGCCTGTGCTGCATGTGCGATCACGACGATGGTGTCGGCCATGACAGCGTCATAGCTTGCATCGGCGCGGTACCATTCCAGCATCGTGAATTCGGGCAAATGCAGATCGCCGCGCTCGCGGTCGCGGAACACGCGCGCGAACTCGAATATCCTGGCTTCACCGGCGGCGAGCAGTTTCTTGGCGGCGAACTCCGGCGACGTCCGCAAATAACGCGTCGCGCGGGCACCGTTGCCGCCTGTCAGCTCGGTGCGCGGGGCATGCAGATGCGTCTCGTTGCCCGGCGATATCTGGAGGATGGCGGTCTCAACCTCGCTAAAACCCTGCTCGTCGAACCAGGCCCGCACCGCCCGGGTGATCGCATTTCGGGCCAACAGGAACGGCTTTCGATCGGCATGCCGCGCGGGCGACCACCATGGCGACGGCTGGTCGGTCCCAACCATCAGCAACGGTCCTTGCCCAGCCACGGAGCACGCTCCGCAGCGCCTAAATCGGCATTCAATGAATCGGCAAATACCATTGGAATTGTTAGACTTTCCCTCTGAAGTCGCCAGCAGGCGGCAAAAGCCCGCCCTTGATCCATCTTCTCATGGCGAAACCCGCTCGCCTTGTCCATTCCGCCCGCCCGCGCTGAACGCCCTGGCCGCGAGTTCAAGCATCTGGAGAACCAGAGTTTCACTTCGCCCGATCGAAAGCTCGGCGGCCCTCAAACTGCCGGACCAGACCAGCCGGTAAACCCGGCGAAACAGGGCTGTTCATGGTCTCGGGCGAGCACCGGAACGGCAGTAAAACGGCTGGCATCGACGGGCAAAATCAGTATGTTGCAGCCCGAAACCGCCTGATTGGCCCTGCGGACACCTATGTCCGGATTGGCCGAAGGCCAGAAATCAGGAAAACAGCTTTGAAAGTCATCGCCAGTTCTATCCGCAAGGGCAACATTATCGAGCAGGACGGCAGGCTTTACGTCGTCCTTACCGCCGAAAACATCCATCCCGGCAAGGGAACTCCGGTCAGCCAGATCGAAATGCGCCGGATCGGCGACGGCGTGAAGGTGTCGGAGCGCTACAAGACCACCGACCAGGTCGAGAAGGCGACCGTCGAGGATCAAAATTACAATTACCTCTACGAGGATGGTGACGGCTTCCACTTCATGAACAACGAGACCTATGACCAGGTCCAGGTGTCGAAGGAGATCGTCGGCTCGTCCGCGCCCTATCTGCAGGAAAACATGACCGTGAAGCTGTCGATGCACGACCTCAATCCGGTCGCGATCCAGCTCCCGCAGCGCGCGACGCTGGAAGTCGTGGAAACCGAGCCCGTCACCAAGGGTCAGACCGCGTCTTCCTCCTACAAGCCTGCTATTCTCTCCAACGGCGTGCGCACCGCGGTGCCGCCGCATGTCGGAACGGGAACGCGGATCGTGGTCATGACCGAGGACGGCTCTTATGTCGAGCGCGCAAAGGACTAGATTCGCGCACTGGAATTAAGGGGCACGCCGGGGGGCGATTGCATTGAATATGATGGCTGTCCGCTTGCTCAGGCGTTGGCTGGCAGCCCTTTGTTTGCTCCCGGCCGGGCTCACCGCAGCCGCCGCTGAGTTCCGGACGCCGTCGATCACGGCCGTCCGCGTCGAGTGGCGGGCGGCCCTCGACCAGTTCCGCACCGAGATCGCCACCCGGCCGGCGATCGCTTCCCGATTTACGTTCGCCGGCCAGCGCCGCGTGCCGGCATGGGATCCGCGCTCAGCGCCCGCGCTGGTGCAACTGAACGCCATCAACGCAAGCACGTTCGCCGGGATCGGACGCAGTCCGGTGCCGGTGCTGTTGCCGTTCGATACCGCGGACTACCTCGAAGACCAGGCCGACGGCGCGCTGCTGCCGCTGTCGCGCTACCAGGCCGATTTCCGTCCCGCGGACCTGTTCCACGCCGGCCCATCCGGCTACGACGCGGTGTTTTCGCTGCTGCCAGGCGCGGGGGCAGGCCTGCCGTCGCGGACCTTCGCCAGGCCGGTCGAAGTGCAGATTACCGGTTCGATCCTCGTCTACGACCTCGCCGATCGGCTTGGCGGCAAGGGCGAGCCGGTCAAGGCGCTGGCGGCGCAGTTCCCCGACATGCGCCGCTTCATCCGTGAAGGCTATGTGCGCTACGCCTTCACGCGCTTCGGCGTGCCCTATGTGGTGTCGATCCAGTGTCTCGACTCGGCGCCGCGGGCGCGGCGGCTGGCCTGCCGCGAAGCCTATCCGATCGCCGAGCGCTTCCTCAAAGCCTTGCGCATCGCGGGCGGACAACCGGCACAGCCGCGGCACGACATTCCGTCCGAGATCGTCGAACGGCCGATGGCGGCTTCGCCCGACTTCACCTATTTCGCGGGCGGCGACATCATCGCCCGCAGCAGCGTGCGTCGGCGCGGCGGACGCGCCGATTTCGCTGCCTATTCGCAAATCCGTTTTCCGCTACAGAAAGCCCCGGCCGCGATCCGCTCGCAATCCTTCGGCAAGAAAAAGATGGAGGGCGTCTATCCGTGGCGGGACAATTTCTGCGAAGCCCGCAGCTTCCAGGTTGGGCAATGCGCAGCCGGCTTCGGACATCAGGGCCAGGACGTCCGCCCCGCGCCCTGCCCGCCGAACAGCAACAGCGAGAGCAGTTGCCATCCGCGGAAGCAGGCCGTCGTGGCCGTGCGCGACGGCATCGTGATCCGTTCACTGAAGCAGCAGGCGGCAACGCTGCAGATCAACACCCGCAACGAGCACATCCGTTTTCGCTACATGCACATGAACCCGTCAGCGATGGATGCGGATGGCATTCTCAACGGGCGTGCGGTCGCCGAGGGCGAGAAGATCGGCGTGGTCTCCAACTATCTCGATTTCCCGAACGGCACCTCGTATCACCTCCACTTCGACGTGCAGGTGTTCACGCGCGACGGCTGGATCTGGGTCAACCCCTACACCACCCTGATTGCGTCCTATGAACGACTGATCCGCGGCCGCGGCCGCGAGATCGGCACCGATCCTCCGATGGCCGCCGCCGTGGCGCACGCATTGCCGGAGGACGTTCTTCGCCACATCAGCCGGTAAGGCCGGGAGAATCCGCCTGCGGCCGGTTGTTCAGGGATTCGCGATGAGCAACGGCTGCACGTTGGTGCCGCCCGCCATCAGCGGATTCGATGGCTCGAAACGCTCGCGCAGTTCCCGCTTCCGAACAAGCGCACGCGCGACAACAAAGGCCTCCTTCAGGTTTTTGGCCCGCCGAAGCGCAACGTTGAAAAAGGCATCGCCGAAATAGGTCCACCTGGCCTTGTCCTCGCAACCGAACGATGGATGGTCGGCATCGGCCGCGGTGATGACCAGGACATCGGGATTGGCGAGACGCGGGATAAAAACTCCGGAATAACAGGCCGAAATGACAACCACTTTGTATCGCACGCCTGTCCGAGCCAACATATCAGCGAGAGTGGACGGTGTGAGTGTTTGAGTGAGCCGTCCCGCTTTAACCGCCAGACCGTCGGGGGAACCATGCGACGTCAGAATCACGAACAGAACGTCGTTCTCGGCATCCATCCTGTTGGCTGCCGCCTGCAACGACGCAGCCAAGGCTGCGATCGTTGCGCGCCCACCCTTCTTCGAATTGTATTGCACGTCAACTGGGCCGCTCCCGAAACGACCCGCCACGACGCGTGCCGCGCCAGTCGCCTCTCTTCTAAACACGCCCTGATCGCCGAAAAGGCCAAAGGACACCACGCCCACCTTGGGAGCGTCCTCGGCCGCCTGCACCGGCGAGACCGTTGGCACGATCGTCAAAACAAGCGCAATGAGCGGTGCGCCGAGCCGGCTGATCCAGGAGTTGGACGTCATTGCGAACCTTGTCTCGTCATGGCTACCATAGCATAGCAGCGCCAATACGCGACACGCGCCGGAGATGACCTTCTGGCCTTCATCAAACCTGCACTAATCCGCATCCTGTTCGGCGCAGGTGAGTCCGCGTCCTGAATTTACGATGCGGCCGCATCCACAGCCTTCGGCCGCGCCGGCGGCGTCCAGCGGAACGCCGCGCCGAACCTGTTCCATACGTTAATCGAGGCAACTGCCGACGTGAGATAAGCGAGCTCCTTCTCGGAGAATTCGCGGCTCGCCTCGGCATAGACCTCGTCGCTGACGCCGTCGGCGAGCAAGGTCAGCGCCTCGGTCCAGGCCAGCGCCGCACGCTCCCGCGCGCTAAACTGTGGCGCCTCGCGCCAGACCACCACCAGATTGAGTTTATCGACGGGAACGCCGAGCTTCTCGCTCTCCAGGATGTGATGCTGCACGCAGAACGCGCAGCCGTTGATCTGTGAGGCGCGCAGCTTGACCAGTTCAAGCAGTTGCTTGTCCATGCCCGCCTTGCCCGCAACCTGGCTGAGCGCCAGCACGGCCGCGTAGGCGTCAGGCGTCAGCGCCATGAAATCTTTGTACTCGCTGCGGGCGTGTGACATCGTTCGTTCCCCATGTTATCAGTACTCTGATTTATTATCAGAGCACTGATATGCCGCGCAAGGCGCTACGGAAAACGGTTGCACGATCGCAAAACGCGCCGGCGAAAAAACCGCAGCGGGTGCCGCCGCCGCCCGGCGAGGGCAAGCGCGGCGAGCAGGGCTACCTCGCCTATTTGCTGCGCCAGGCCCAGGCCGCGACTCGGCTGGCGATGGAGCGGTCGCTGGCCGAACTCGGCGTCACCTCGCCGCAATTCGTGGTGCTGACGATGCTCAAGGCCTATCCCGGCCTGTCCGGCGCCGACCTGGCGCGGGTGGCCATGCTGACGCCGCAGACTATCGGCGTCATCATCCGCAATCTCGAGCGCGATGGCGCCATCCGGAAGACCCCGCACCCGGTCCATGGCCGCGTGCTGCAATGGAGGGTGACGCCGCGGGGTGCGGCGCTGCTCGGTCGATGCCGGAGGCACGCCCGAGCGGTCGAACGGCGCCTGGCGGCCGGGCTCTCGGCCAAGGCCCAGACGATGATCCGCCGCTGGCTTGCCAGAATTGCCGCGGATCTATAGCGGAACCACGGGTTCCCGCGGCGTCATGGCTTTTGGCGCAGGCCCGCCGCGCCGCTAGACTGGCCAGATGAAACAGCCCGATTCCCCGAAAGCCGCCACCCGCCGCGCCGTGCTCAAAGCCGGCATCGGCGCCAGCGCCCTGCTAGCGACGGGGCTTCCCGCGTTTGCGGCCCCACCCGGCTTCGACGCGTGGCGCGACAATTTTCGCGCGCGCGCAATTGCAAAAGGCATTTCGGACGCGACCTGGACGCGCGTGATGGGCCGCATCGAGCCCGACATGAGCGTGTTCCGGCAGATGCAGAAGCAGCCGGAATTCCACGAGCAGATCTGGCAATACATCAATCGCCGCGCCTCGGACTGGCGCATCATCAACGGCCGCGAAGCCTTGAAGAAGAACGAGGCGCTGTTCGCGCGGATCGAACAGGATTTTGGCGTCGAGCGTGGCACGCTGCTGGCGCTGTGGGGCGTTGAATTGGCCTATGGCGATCCGCTGGTGCAGCAGAACCATATGCGCCCGGTTTTTCCGGCGCTTGCAGCGCTGGCCTGGAACGAACCGCGCCGCCGCGCCTATTGGGAAACCGAACTGATCAACGCGCTGAAAATCGTCGATCGCGGCTGGGGCACGCCGGAGGAAATGCGCGGCTCCTGGGCCGGCGCGATGGGTCACACGCAGTGGATGCCGGAAGTCTGGCTCAATGTCGGCATGGACTACGACAAGGACGGCCGCGTCTCGCCGTTCGGCAAGCCCGACGACGCGCTCGGCTCCAGCGCGCGCTATCTGCTCAACCGCGGCAAGTATCACCGCGGCGAGCATTGGGGCTATGAAGTCCGCGCCGTTCCGGACGGAGCTTCCAACGGCAAACGGACCTATGCGGCATGGGCCAGCGCCGGCGTCACGCGCGCCGACGGCAAGCCGTTCCCGCAACCGAACGCGTCCGCACAGATGTGGGTGCCGGTCGCCGGCGGCCCTTCGTTCCTGCTCGGTCCGAATTTCTATTCGGTGAAAAGCTACAACCCGTCGATGAACTACGCGCTGGCGATCTGCCATCTCGGCGACCGCATCCTGGGGGCACCGCCGTTCATCAACCCCTTCCCCGGTTCGGAACGCGCGCTGACGCTGGCCGAAGTGCAGGAGGTGCAGACGCGGCTGACCAAGGCCGGCTTCGACACCGGCGGCACCGACGGCCGCGTCGGCAACGACACCATGAAGGCGGTGAAGGACTATCAGGCCAAAATGGGACTGCTGCCCGCCGACGGTTACGGCGGGCTGAAGGTGCTGGCGCGGCTGAGGCAGGGCGGGTAGCTCTCACCGTAGCCGCCAGTCGCACCGTCATTGCGAGCGAAGCGAAGCAATCCATCTCGCGGCATAACAGCTAGATGGATTGCTTCGTTGCTTCGCTCCTCGCAATGACGAGCTACTTACACCCTCCGCACCACACCGCCCGCAAACATACCGCCGTCGATGACGAGTTCGGTCCCGGTTACGTAGCGCGAGGCGTCGGAGGCGAGATACAGCACGCCCTGCGCGATTTCGGCCGCCTCGCCGGCGCGGCCGAGCGGCGTCACCATTTTAGCCCGCTCTTCGGGATCGATCGGCGCGTTCTGCCCGGCGCCCGCGGCTTCCGTCGGGATCTTGCCCCAGATCGGCGTGTCGATGATGCCGGGATGCACCGAGTTGACGCGGATGCCGTCGCCAAAGGTTGCGCACTCCATCGCGATCGCCTTGGCGAACAGCCGCACGCCGCCCTTGGTCGCGCAGTAACCTGAAAGGCCGGCCGCGCCGCGCAGGCCCGCCAGCGACGACATCATGATGACGGAGCCGCCGCCGGTCTTGCGCATCGCGGGCAGGCAATGCTTCACCGACAGGAACACGCCGTCGAGATTGATCGCGGTCTGCCGCCGCCAGTCCGCCAGCGACATCTCGGTGATCGTCGGCACGGCGATACCGATGCCGGCGTTCGAGACCAGCACGTCGAGCCGGCCGTAGCGCTTCATCACGTCGGCGACGACCTCGATCCAGCGTTCTTCGCTGGTGACGTCGTGGTGAAGAAAGGCCGCCTCCCCGCCCGTCTTCTTGATGCGTGCGACGACCTCGGGACCTTTCAGATCGTCGACGTCGGTGACCGCAACGGAAGCACCTTCGCGCGCCAGCAATTCGGCAGACCGCTTCGCCAATACCGGATGCGCCGCCCGTCACCAGCGCAACCTTGCCCTGAACCTGCCCTGTCATTTCTGCTCCCGTTTGTTGTTCTTGGTTGTCGAATTATCTGATCACGGCCGGTCCCGGGTCCGGCACCGCGACGTCGGTCACCCGCAATTGCACACGCTCCGAACCCTGAAAGCGATCGACTGCGAGCGATCCTGCCACGTGCAGCGGCTGGCCGCGGTTCTGCGTCAGCGCGTGGCCGAGCTTTTGCCCGACCGAACGGAACGCGATGCCGTTGACGATGGCGCCATCGCCCGACTTGAAACGCACGCGCAAATGCGCCTGCCCGACTTCGTCGGCATAGACGAGCTGATGCGCCGGCAGCGCGATCACGGGCTCCGGATTGCCGGCCCCGAACGGCCCGGCGCGATTGAGCGTATTGGCGAACTCCACCGTCACGCTGCGCGCGCTGACGGCGCCGTCGATGAACAGCTCGTTCTCGTGACGCGAATTGGCGACGTCCTCGGCGAGTGCGCTTTCCATGAAGGCGCGAAACTCCGCGAGCTTCTCCTTCCGCAGCGTCACGCCGGCAGCCATGGCGTGGCCGCCGCCCTTCATCAGCAATTTTTCCTTCACCGCCTGCCGCACGGCCTTGCCGAGATCGACGCCCGAGATCGAGCGGCCCGAGCCGGTGCCGATGCCGCCCGGCTCCAGCGCGATGGCAAAGGCGGGGCGCGCGAATTTCTCCTTCAGCCGCGAGGCAACGAGGCCGACGATGCCGGGATGCCAGCCTTCGGCCGCCGTGACGATGACCGCGCCCTTGTCTTCCAGCCCGAGCGAGGCCAGCGCCTCGGCCTCGGCCTGCGCTTCGGCCGCCTGCTCGATGATGCGGCGCTCGCTGTTGAGCCGGTCGAGTTCGGCGGCGATCCGCGCGGCTTCCGAGACGTCGCCTTCCAGCAGCAGCCGCACCCCGAGATCGGCGCGGCCGATCCGGCCACCCGCATTGATGCGCGGCCCCAGCATGAAGCCGAGATGCCAGGCTTCGGGCGGCCCGTTCAGCCGCGCCACATCCATCAGCGCGGTATGGCCGACATGGTCGCGGCGGCGCATCGCGATCAGGCCCTTGGCGACGAAGGCACGGTTGAGCCCGGTCAGCGGCGCGACATCGGCGACGGTGCCGAGCGCGACATGGTGCAGCATGCCGAGCAAATCGGGCTCCGGCCGTTCGGCATTCCAGAAGCCGCGGCCGCGCAATTCCCGGTTCACCGCCACCAGCGTGATCAGCACGAGGCCGACGGCGGCGAGATGGCCCAGCCCCGAGAGGTCGTCCGGCCGGTTCGGATTCACCAGCGCATCGACCTCGGGCAATTCCTCAGCCGTCTGGTGGTGGTCGATGACGACGACCGACATGCCGAGCTTTCGCGCCTCCGCCAGCGGCTCGAGGCTGGTGGTGCCGCAATCGACGGTGACCAGCAGCGTAGCGCCCTTCCCCGCCAGCGCGCGCACCGCGTCGACATTGGGGCCGTATCCTTCGAAGATGCGGTCGGGGATATGAATCAGCGGGTCGAGCCCGCAATGGCGCAAATGCCAGGCGAGCAGCGCCGCCGAGGTCGCGCCGTCGACATCGTAATCGCCGAAGATTGCGACTTTCTCGGAGCGCGTGGCCGCGTCCGCGATGCGCCTGGCCGCCGTCTCCATCGCCGTCACGGTGTGGGGATCGGGCATCAATTTGCGGATGGTCGGATCGAGAAAATCCGTGACCTCGTCGATCCCGACGTCGCGGCCCGCCAGCACTCGCGCCAGCATTTCGGGCAACTGGTAGCGCTGCGTGATCGCCAGCGCCCGCGCCGCGCCCCTGGCATCGAGCCGGTCGCGCCACAATTTGCCGGTCGCTGAACGCGACACGCCGAGAAACGCCGGCGGCAGTTCAACGGGAAATGCGGATGCGGGAAGCGTCATGATGCCTTCGAGAGATAGGGGCAAAGCGGCCCTTGGGCAAACGCAAACCGGGGCAATGGCGTCTCACCCCCAGCGAACGAATCTCGCGCAGCACGGCTCGCAGCTGCCCCAACGACGCCCGCCGGGGTTTCTGCCGACAAATGCGACTTGCACAAAGAACGTGCAATCGGTCCCGGTAAAACTACCCGCAAGGCGCCGGAACTTAAACCAATCGTTAGCCATGATCCCCGACAAAGGAGTTAGACACGCTCCCGTTGAGTCCCGCCTGTCCGCAGAAGATCGGCAACCGCACAAAGACTGAGGAATTCCCGTCAATGTCCGTCGCGCTTCGCTCTCAAACCGCAACGATCTCAAAGCTGCCCGCCAAGTCGGCAGACACCGAGGACGAAGCCGACGTTTCCGCGCTGATTGCCAGGTTGACCGCCGAGGTCAATCAGGTCGCCTGCGAGAAGACCAAGTCGATCCAGAAGATCACCAACCAGATGAAGATGCTGGCGCTGAACGCGCTGATCGAGAGCTCGCGCGCCGGCGCCCAAGGCGCGGGCTTTGCCGTGGTGGCGCAGGAAGTCCGCAATGTCGGCCAGCAGGTCGAGACCATCGCCCGCGAACTCGAGAGCCAGCTCACCAACCGGACCGGCAATCTGATGACCTCGATCGCGCAGATGGCCGACCGCTCGCGCGGCGAACGCATGGTCGATCTGTCGTTAAACGCCATCGAGCTGATCGACCGTAACCTGTATGAGCGCACCTGCGACGTGCGCTGGTGGGCAACCGACTCCGCCGTCGTCGATTGCGCGGCTGCGCCGGAGGCTGCCGCCGTCTCGCACGCCTCCGAACGGATGGCCGTGATCCTCGGCGCCTACACCGTCTATCTCGATCTCTGGCTGTGCGATCTCGACGGCAACGTCCGCGCCAACGGCCGCGCCGATCGCTTTGGCGTCGTGGGCCAGAACGTTTCGCACACAAAATGGTTTCGCGCGGCGCGGGGCCTGCGCTCCGGCGACGATTACGCCGTCGGCGACGTCGAATGCCAGCCGCTGCTCGGCAACGCCCAGGTCGTGACCTATTGCGCCAGCGTTCGCGCCGGCGGCAAGGCCAACGGCAAACCGACCGGCGTGCTGGCGGTCCATTTCGATTGGGAGCCGCAGGCCCGCGCCATCGTCCAGGGGGTGCGCGTCGGCGCTGCCGACAAGGCGCGCGTGCTGCTGGTCGATTCGAATTTCCGGGTGATCGCGGCGTCCGACGGCCAGGGCCTGCTCACCGAACGCGTCTCGCTTCCACTGGAGGGCCGGCGCTCCGGCTTCCATCAGGACCGCTCCGGCGCACTGGTCGCCTTCCACGCCACGCCCGGCTACGAGACGTATAAGGGCCTTGGCTGGTTCGGCGTGATCCAGGGCGGGGCGGGGTAGCGCGGTGCCGAAATCGCCAGCGCGTAGGATGGGTGGAGCGCAGCGATACCCATCAATCCCGGTGTGCGAAGGTGATGGGTTTCGCTGCGCTCCACCCATCCTACGTCCGAGTCACGAGTAGGAACTAGCACCCCAGCCGATCAGCAATCCCGCCGAAATCCTTGGCGACGATGTCCCAGTCGCCCCTGGCCTCGAAATCGTATTTCTGGTGCGGGCCGTATTCGGTGGGACGCGCGACGAAGGCGGTCTTGAGACCGAGCTTCTGCGCGGCCTTCAGATCGTTGTTGTGGGCGGCGACCATCATCACCTGCTCCGGCGGCAGGCAGAGCAGTTTGGCGGCGCCGAGATAGGTTTCGGGATCGGGCTTGTAATGCTCGAACAATTCCGCCGACATGACGAGGTCCCACGGCAGCCCTGCGAACTTCGCCATGTTGGTCAGCAGCGCGACGTTGCCGTTGGAGAGCGGCGAGATGATGTATTTCGTCTTGAGCCGCGTCAGCCCCGGCACGCTGTCGGGCCAGGCGTGCAGGCGGTGCCAGCCCATGGTGAGGTAATGCAGGTCGGCCTCGCTCAGTCCCTTGATCGAGAACTGCGTCACCAGCTTTTCCAGCGACTGCCGGTGCAGCGTATCCAGGATCTGATAGCCGCGCTCGGGATGCTTGCGCACCTCGTCCATCGAGGCGGCATAGACGGCGCGCCAGCCGTCAACCAATGCGGTCCAGTCGGCGTTGATGCCCGATGTCTCCGACCATTTGCTGAAATCGTTGATGAGGCTGGTGCGCCAGTCGACGACGGTGCCGAATACGTCGAACACCAGTGCTTTCACCGCGGATACGTCGGACATGCGAGCTCTCCCTTGTTTTTTTGTTTTTCTGTCGCTGTCGTTCCGGGGTGGTGCGCAGCACCAGACCCGGAATCTCGAGATTCTCGGGCTCGATGCGTCGTGCGCATCGCGCCCCGGAATGACGGCTTGCCTCAATCCAGATGAAACTTATCCAGCTGCCGGTGCTCGGCCTTGATGTAGCGCACCGTGCCGGTGACCGAGCGCATCACCACCGTTTCGGTCTCGATCACGTCCTTGCGGAACTTGACGCCTGACAGCAGCGAGCCCGTGGTGACGCCGGTTGCGGCGAACAGGCAGTCGCCCCGCACCATGTCCTCGATGCCGTAGATCATCTTCGGATCGGTCACGCCCATCTTGAGGGCGCGCTCCCGCTTCTCGTCGCTGTCGAGGATCAGCCGGCACTGCATCTGGCCGCCGATACAGCGCAGCGCAGCCGCCGCCAGCACGCCTTCGGGCGCGCCGCCGGTGCCGATATACATGTCGACGCCGGTATTATCAGGATCGGCGCAATGGATCACGCCGGCCACGTCGCCGTCGGTGATCAGCCGCACCGCGGCGCCGGTCGAGCGGATGCCGGTGATGATATCGCCGTGGCGCGGGCGATCGAGCACCAGCACCGTGATCGCGGCAGGCTCGACGCCCTTGGCTTTCGCGAGCCGGCGGACATTGTCGGCAGGCGAGGCGTCGAGCTCGACCACGCCCTTGGCGTAGCCCGGGCCGACTGCGAGCTTTTGCATATAGACGTCGGGCGCATGCAACAGCGTGCCGCCATCGGCCATCGCCATGGTCGCGATCGCACCCGGCATGTTCTTGGCGCAGAGCGTGGTGCCTTCCAGCGGGTCGACGGCGATGTCGACCTGCGGACCGGCGTTGAGCCCGACCTTCTCGCCGATGAACAGCATCGGCGCCTCGTCGCGTTCGCCCTCGCCGATCACGACGGTGCCTTCGATCGGCAGCTTGTTGAGCTCGCGGCGCATCGCGTCGACCGCGGCCTGGTCCGCGGCCTTCTCCTGGCCGTGGCCGCGCAGCCGCGCGGCCGAAACGGCGGCACGTTCCGTCACCCGCACGATTTCGAGCGTCAGGATGCGCTCGAGCAGCAATTGCGGCGGAACGGAAATATGGGTCGACATCGGCTTACTCCTCTGAACCTGCACGGGCCTCTCGGACCGCAATCAATCGTATAACGCGCGATCGGCTAAGATCGCTCTAGTTCTTTTCGATTCGTATCACCTGCGGCCGGCCGCTGATCACCTTGTCGCGCTGCACCGCCTCCAGCGCGCGATAGACCGCGTCTTCAGAGGTAGCATAGGTGATCAGGATGACCGGAACCGGTGCGGCCTTCTTCGTGGAGCCGTTCGCATCGACACCCTCGGGATGCCGCTGCACGATCGATTCCAGCGAAATCTTCTGTTCGGCGAGACGGGTGGCGATGGTGGCGGCGGTGCCGGCGAGGTCGCGCGCCATCAGGCGGATGTAGTAGCCGCCCTCGTGGCGCTCCATCGGCGCCTTGGCGGTTTCGCGCAGCCGTTCCACCGGGCGCCCGAACGGCTTTGCGCGAATGCCGCGCGCCACGTCGGCGATGTCGGCAACGACCGCGGACGCCGTCGCAGCTCCGCCGGCGCCGGGTCCCACCAGCGTGATCGGGGGAATGCCTTCGCCGTCGATGGTCACGGCGTTGGTGACGCCCATCACCTGCGCGATCGAGGACGATTTCGGCACCATGGTCGGATGCACGCGCTGCTCAATGCCCTTCGCCGTGCGTACCGCGACGCCGAGCAACTTGACGCGATAGCCCAGTTCCTCGGCTGCGCGAAGATCTTCCGGTGCGATCGAGGAGATGCCTTCGACATAGACCGCGCTCTGCGCCACCTTGGTGCCGAAGGCGAGGCTGGCCAGGATCGCAAGCTTCTGCGCGGTATCATGGCCGTCGACGTCGAAGGACGGATCGGCCTCGGCATAGCCCAGCCGCTGCGCGTCCTTCAGGCATTCGGCAAATGACAGGCCCTCCTGCTCCATCCGGGTCAGGATGTAATTGCAGGTGCCGTTGAGGATGCCATAGACGCGGTTGACGCCGGTGCCGGAAAGCCCCTCGCGCAGGGTCTTGATGACGGGAATCGCAGCGCCGACCGCCGCCTCGTAATTGAGCGCGCCGCCATGCTTCTCGGCAGCCTTCGCCAGCCGGATGCCGTGCTTGGCGATCAGCGCCTTGTTGGCGGTGACCACCGACTTGCCGGCCTTCAGCGCCGCCTCGATCGCCGACAGCGCCGGCTCGCCGGAGCCGCCCATCAGTTCGACGAAGCAATCGACGTTGGGATCAGTGGCCAGCGCCAGCGGGCTTTTGGCCCAGTCGATGCCGCGCAGGTCGAGCGAGCGCTTTTTTGCCTTCGAGCGCGCGGTGACGGCAACGACACGCACGCCGCGCCCGCTGCGCTCGGACAGCGTCCGTGACTGCTCTTCGATGAGGCGGACGACTTCGGCGCCAACAGTGCCGAGCCCCGCGATACCCACTCTCAGGGGTGCGACCATGAATAAGAGAACCTGCAATAAAAGGAATTAGCGCCGGTTGGCGAGAGGAACCACGTTGTGCAACGTTTCAATGCCGCTTTCAAGGAAGCGGCGCACCCCGCGTGCGGCCTGGCGGATACGTTGCTCGTTTTCTACCATGGCGATGCGGACATAGCCCTCGCCATGCTCGCCAAAGGCGACGCCGGGCGAGACCACCACACCGGATTTCTCCACCATCAGGGTCGCGAACTGCATGCTGCCGACGCTCTCGAAGGCCTTGGGCAGCGGCGCCCAGGCGAACATCGAGGCCTGCGGCGGCGGAATCTCCCAGCCCGCCCGGCCAAACGATTCGACCAGCGCGTCGCGGCGCTTGCGGTAGGTATCGCGCATTTCCTTGATGCAATCGTCCGGCCCGTTCAGGGCGGCGGTGGCGGCGACCTGAACCGGCGTGAACGCCCCGTAGTCGAGGTAGGACTTCACCCGCGCCAGGGCTGCGATGATCCGCTCGTTGCCGACGGCAAAGCCCATGCGCCAGCCCGCCATCGAGAACGTCTTGGACATCGAGGTGAACTCGACGGTGACGTCGACCGCGCCGGGAACCTGCAGCACCGAGGGCGGCGGGTTATTTTCGTCGAAATAAACCTCGGCATAGGCCAGGTCCGACAGGATGAAGATCTCGTGCTTCTTCGCGAACGCCACCAGATCCCGGTAGAAATCGAGGTCGGCGACATAGGCGGTCGGATTCGAGGGGTAGCAGACGATCAGCGCGATCGGCTTCGGGATCGAATGGATGATCGCGCGCTCCACCGCCTCGAAAAACTGCGGCGTCGGTTCCGACGGCACCGAGCGGATCACGCCGCCCGCCATCAGGAAGCCGAAGGCGTGAATCGGATAGCTCGGATTGGGACACAGCACGACGTCGCCGGGCGCAGTGATCGCCTGCGCTACGTTGGCAAAACCTTCCTTCGAGCCGAGGGTCGCCACGACCTGGGTGTCCGGATTGAGCTTTACGCCGAACCGGCGCGCGTAATAGGCGGCTTGCGCCTTGCGCAGTCCGTTGATGCCGCGTGAGGCCGAGTAGCGATCGGTCCGCGGTTTGCCCAGCGTCTCCTTGAGCTTCTCGATCACATGGGGCGGCGTCGGCAGGTCCGGATTGCCCATGCCCATGTCGATGATGTCGGCCCCGGCATTGCGCGCGGCCGCCTTGGCCTGATTGACCTGCTCGAACACGTAAGGCGGCAGACGGCGGATGCGATAAAAATCTTCCATGGGACCCTTGCTCCGACAACCGGCGGGACAGAATTGGGGAACTTTCGCGGCCATCGAAACCGGCCTGGGTTTCGGTCAGAAGTCGCGCTCAATCAAGGATTTAGAGCGAATTCAGGCGCGAGATCCCCGGGGCTCTGGACCCGCAATACGGTTGAATTGGGTTCTTTTACCACGGGAGCCCGGCAGCGCCAGTTTTTATGGGTGTTTTTGGTCCCGGGGCGGCTGTATCGCACCGGCAGGACAGCGCGACGTCCCTGTTATTTGTTGGCCGGCTTTGCCGGGGTGGCCGCGACCGCCTGACGGTCCCGGGCGGCTGTCAAATCTGACTGAATTTTAGCCAGCTCGGCCGGATTGATCGCCTCCTCGTTGCGGTCCGGCGGCAGGTCATGAACCGGCAGATAGCCACCGGCCTCCTTCGGACGATCGGGCGCGCCAGCCGGCAGGCCAAGGCCCGGCATATCCGCGATCTGGCTCGCGCAGCCGCCGAGCGCAAATGCCGACGCAAACAGCGCGGCAAACGACCACAGCCTTATCGTCCGATTGACCGGCATCCGTCCGGAATTCCCCAATTACCTGAGCACCACCCACGCATCGCGATCGCATTTATGCGGTGGTACGAGCTTTGCAACGCCAAGCTGTCCCGCGGCGTTGATTTTACTAGAACCGTTCAAACCATTGTCGTCCGAAACGATTAAAGCCCAAAGAGCAAATGCGACAGGTGCGGCTGCAATGTGTGGAATGTGTGTGAACACGCAAACTTTATCGCAGTGCAACAGGGTTAACCCCAACCCCCGTTGCCATCAATCCACGCGGTGACGAACCCGAAATGAAGCTATAGTGTCCTTGATATGAGTGACGTCAACACCGAAACCCAGGCTCCGAAGACCTTCAACGCCGAAGCCTTCGCCATGAACATCGCCAAGGCGATGGAGACGAGCGGCCAGGCGCTCGCGGCCTATCTCAAGCCGCGCGAGAACGGCGAGCCCAAGGACAAGCCGCCCAGCGAAATCGGTGAAGTCATCAAGACATTCTCTGCGGTCGCGGAATACTGGCTTTCCGACAAGGATCGCGCCGCGGAGTTGCAGACCAGGATGGGCAAGGCCTATCTCGATCTCTGGGGTGTCGCGGCGCGCCGCATGGCCGGAGAACAGGCGACGTCCGCGATCGAGCCGTCGCCGCGCGACAAGCGCTTCAAGGATCCGGAGTGGAAATCGAACCAGTTTTTCGATTTCGTGCTGCAGCTCTATCTGCTCAGCACGCAATGGGCGCAGGCTCTGGTAAAGAACGCCGAAGGCATCGATCCGCACACGCGCAAGAAGGCCGAGTTCTACGTCCAGCAGATCACCAACGCGATCGCGCCGTCGAATTTCGTCCTCACCAATCCGGAAGTGCTGCGCGAGACGCTGGCCTCGAACGGCGACAACCTCGTTCGCGGCATGAGGATGCTGGCCGAGGACATCGAAGCCGGCCGCGGCACGCTGCGCATCCGCCAGTCCGACCCGGCGAACCTCGTTGTCGGCGTCAACATGGCGACGACGCCGGGCCAGGTCATCTTCCAGAACGAGCTGATGCAGCTCATCCAGTACACGCCGACCACGGAGACGGTGCTGCGCACGCCGCTCCTGATCGTGCCGCCCTGGATCAACAAGTTCTACATTCTCGATCTCAAGCCGGAAAAATCCTACATCAAATGGTGCGTCGACCAGGGCGTCACCGTGTTCGTGATCTCCTGGGTCAATCCGGACAAGGAACTCGGCAAGAAGACCTTCGACGATTACATGAAGCAAGGTCCGCTCACCGCGATGGACGTCATCGAAAAGGTGACGGGCGAGATGAAGGTTCATACCGCCGGCTATTGCGTCGGCGGCACGCTGCTGGCCTCGACGCTGGCCTGGCTCGCCGAGAAGCGGCGCCAGCGCGTCACCTCGGCGACGTTCTTTGCGGCGCAGGTCGACTTCACCCATGCCGGCGATCTGCTGGTGTTCGTCGACGAAGACCAGATCTCGACGCTGGAGCGCGAGATGGAAACCACGGGCGTTCTCGAAGGCAGCAAGATGGCGATGGCCTTCAACATGCTGCGCTCCAACGACCTGATCTGGTCCTATGTCGTCAGCAACTATCTGAAGGGACAGGCGCCCTCCTCGTTCGACCTGCTGCACTGGAATTCCGACGCCACGCGGATGCCGGCGGCCAACCATTCCTATTACCTGCGCAACTGCTATCTGGAGAACCGGCTGACCTCCGGCAGCATGGTGCTCGACAACACGCTGCTCGACCTGTCCAAGGTCAAGGTGCCCGTCTACAATCTGGCGACCCGCGAGGACCACATCGCGCCCGCGGATTCGGTGCTCTACGGCTCGCAGTTCTTCGGTGGCCCGGTCAGATATGTGCTCTCCGGATCAGGCCACATCGCAGGCGTGGTCAACCCGCCGGCGGCGGGCAAATACCAGTATTGGACCAACGACAACTTCAAGGACGTCACGCTCGCCGACTGGATGAAGAACGCGACCGAGCACAAGGGCTCGTGGTGGCCGGACTGGCTGAAATGGCTTGAGGGCCCCGACGCCGAGCGCGTGCCCGCGCGCGCCGTCGGTTCCGAGCAGATGCCGCCGATCGAGGACGCGCCCGGCAGCTACGTCAAGGTCCGCGCATAGCGCCGACTCGCGTTGTTCGGTATAATCATGCATCCCGCGCCGGGATTCGAAATCGTTTGAGGGGGAACCAATGACACGCGAATTGTTCTGGCTGACTCTGACCGTGATTTTGACCGGGTTGCTGTGGGTTCCCTACATCGTCAATCGCTGTCAGGTGCGCGGCCTCTCCGGCGCCATGGCCAACCCCTCGCGCAACGACAAGCCGCAAGCGGAGTGGGCCAACCGGCTGATGTTCGCGCACGATAATGCGGTCGAAAACCTGATCATCTTCGCGCCATTGGTGCTGATCCTCAACGCTATCGACTATTCCACCCAATGGACCGTAATGGCTTGCGCCGTGTATTTCTGGTCCCGCGTCGCGCATCTGATCGTCTACACGCTGGGCCTGCCGGTGTTCCGCACGCTGGCCTTCACCGTCGGTTTCCTCGCGCAGGCCGTGCTGGCGCTGGCGATCTTCAGGGTGGTTTAGAGGCGGCTATCCCTCGGGCATCCATCTCCGTGCATCGTCATCCGGAGCGCTAAAGGGCAAATCCGGAATCTCGAGATTCCGGATCTGGCTATAGCCAGCCCTGGCGAGGGTGTGCATGGAATCCAACAAGGACTTTCTCTGGGGGAGACGGCTGGACGACAACTTTCGTCCGGCCGCCCCATTGCGCCGATCACTACGCCGCCTTCAGAATTCCGAGCTGCTGGAGTGCAGTCGCGCCGTCATCAAGCCCGATCTCCTCCGCGATTCGACCGCCGGACACGCGCAGCACCGTCGTACCGGTAAAGCGCATCTTGCGGCCTGAACGCGCCGGAAGCGACCCGACGAGGAAATCATCGAAGGCCGGACCTGTGTGCGTCCCACCACCTTCCCAGCGACCGACAACATAGTCACCCTCGGCGATCAGGTCCGCAGCGCCCCAGAAATTCAGATCCGGGAAGGCGTCGCGGAACGCGGTCATGAACGCCTTGACATCGTCCCGGCCGCGGCGCGGCGCGTGCAGCGAATACTGCAGAAGGATATCCGGGGCAGCCAATTCATCGACGATCTCAGGGTTCCAGGGATTACCCCAAAACTGCTTGAACCAGCGACCGACGATCTCCTTGTTGTTCTCTGTCGACATAACGTTGCTCCTGTATGTGGTTCCTACTTCTGTGAGGATAGGAGCACCCCAGTTCTGCAACCACCCGATTTCGGATTAAGGAGATCTCAGACGGCTACAGTTTCGCAGCTTCCGATCAGGCCGAGGCAATCGTGCCGATCGTCGGACGATGGCGGCTGAGCCAATACAGCATCAGCAGCGCGGCGCTCGCGCATAGCATGCCGAAACCAAGCAGGGCGTTGCTGCCGAAATTCGACAGCAGGCCAACGAGAATTGGCGGCGAAGCTGCGGAGATGAGATTGAGCGGCAACGCGATCCGCGAAGTTGCCTTGGCGAATTCGACGTTGTCGTAGAATACCAGCGGAATCGTCGCACGCGCGACCGCAAGCGCACCGCTGCCGAGGCCATACAGCAGAATGAAGGCTGCGATCATCCAGTGCGATCCGCCGCCGATCATCAGAAGAAGTATCGCCACGACAAGGGTTGCGGTGGCGATCAGCGCCGTCGTGATCCCGTCCCACCGCCCGCCACCGAGAAAATCGAGACCGCGGGCGCTGACCTGAATCACGCCGAGCATCGAACCGAAGGTGACGGCTTGCGTCGGCGACAGGCCCTCCGCTTTCAGAAGCTCGATCATCGTCGCGCCGAATCCGAAGGTGACGAAAGCGCATAATACGGTCGCCGCTACGATCAGGTAGAACGTGCTTTTCCGGACGATGTGGGACTCGCCAGACAAACGCAGCGAACCGCCATCGTCCTTCCGGACAGCGTAACGCGGCAATCCGAACGTATAGAGCGGCAGGCAGACCAGAACCATCAGCCCGGCATAGACAAGACAGGTGCCGCGCCAGCCCAGCACACCCGAAAGAAACGAGGTGGTCGGCCAGAAAACGCTGCTGGCCAGCCCCGTCACCAGCATCAGAGCGCCGATCGCACGCCTTGCAGCGCGGCCCGCGATCTCATTGAGCAGGATGTAAGTGGCGGTGGCCAGCGTCGCGCTGCCGGCCACGCCGAGGATGATCCATGCCGCGAAGAACGACACGGGCCCGGTCGAATTTGACAGCAGAACGAATCCCGGCGCGGCGACAATGGTGCCGGCGATCATCACACGCCGTGCCCCAAACCGGATGAAGGCCCTGGCCAGAACCGGAGCGGACAAACCCGTAGCTACGTAGAAGATCGAATTGCCGGCGAACACCGCCGAGATGTCCATACCGAGATCGGCGCCGACTTCCCGGCCCACGACGGCCAGAAGGCCGACCGTGCCCCATCCAATGACCTGCCCGATCGCAACGACAACAAGTACGCCGATGATTTTCTTGCCGGACTCCAAGGGCCGCTCTTTCTTCGCCAGCCGCGATGCCCAACCGGGCGTCAGCGGCTCTTCCTGGCCACGACGAACAGCATCGTGGCCCATTGGTTGTCGAAACCTATGACCTCGCCGGTCTCGATCTCCAGCGAACTCCAGTTTCCGGCACTTGTATAATTGGTTCGCAGCCAGTCCGGTGATGGATAATTGTAATACCTGTTCAGCGTGTCGCGCCCCTCGGCGTCGCCGGTCTTGTAGCTGGCGAAGAAAACGCCGCTCCGGTTTGAGCGCGCGCCAGATCAATCCCAGAACATCGGCGAGTTCGTCGCGCGGAACGTGCAGCAGGCAGGCGTTGGCCCAGACGGCGTCATACGCTTCGACCGCGTCGAGTTCGTGGAACAGCAGCGTCCCGACGGTGCGGCCGAGACGCTTTGAGGCAACCTCAGCCATTTCCGGCGATCCGTCCGTCGGCACGGACGTCGAAGCCCCGCGCCAGCATTTCTGCGGTGTCGCCGCCGGCGCCGCATCCGAGTTCGAGAATGCCGAGCGCCCGGCGGAAGCAGCGCCAGGAACGCCGTCAGCCTCGCCTGACGCGAGGTGATCTCGCGCCCGGCATAGGCTTCGGCGTTGCCGCGGTAGAATTGCAGCGTTGCCTCGTCCACCCTGCTCTCCTCGCAGCAACGCTCGGACCGGTTACTTGTCGGCAAGCCCCAGCATCAGCCGCATGTTCTGCACGGCTGCGCCCGAAGCACCCTTGCCGAGATTGTCGAGCCGCGCGACCAGCACCGCCTGACGATGCTTTTCGCTGGCAAAGACGTAAAGCTCGAGCTTGTTGGTCTCGTTGAGCGCTTCGGGCTCGAGCTTCCCGCCCTTGGTCGCCGCGTTTTCGAGCGGCATGACCGAGACGTATTGGCTTCCGGCGTAGCGCTTCGCCAGCGCGGCGTGCAGATCGGCGCCGCCGGGCTTGCCGGTCAGCGTGTCCAGATGCAGCGGCACCGAGACCAGCATGCCCTGCCGGTAATTGCCGACCGACGGCACGAAGATCGGCCGCCGCGTCAGCTTTGAGTAAAGCTGCGTCTCCGGCAGATGCTTGTGCTCGAAGCCGAGGCCGTACAATTCGAAGGACGGCGCGCTGCCATCCTCAAAACTTGCGATCATCGACTTGCCGCCGCCGGAATAGCCGCTGACCGCGTTGATGGTGACGGGATAGTCCGAAGGCAGCAGGCCCGGCATCGACCAGCGGCCGCAGCAGCGCAATCCCGCCGGTCGGATAGCAGCCGGGATTGGAGACTTTTCGCGCGGTCCGGATCTTGTCGGCCTGGTCAGGCGTGAGTTCCGGAAAGCCGTAGGTCCAGTCGCGGGCGACCCGAAACGCCGTCGAGGCGTCGAGCACCTTGGGTCGCCGAAGCGCCCATGCTGTCGATCAAGCGCAACGGTTTCCTTCGCGGCATCGTCCGGCAGGCAGAGGATGACGAGGTCCACCTCCGCCATCAGCGCCCGCTTGGCGCCGGCATCCTTGCGCTTCTCCTCGGCGATGTTTTTCACGACGACGTCGTTCTGCAGCCGAAGGCGCTCCTGAATGCCGAGCCCCGTCGTTCCGGATGCGCCGTCAACGAACACGGCGGGCTTGGTCGCGGCGCCGATCGGTGTTGGGCTGCTGGCTGTCGGTGAGGGTCATGGCACGTTCCTTTCGAGCTGGTTCGTTTCGTCGGCAAAGGCCTGCTTGGTTTGCAAACACGTCGGGCCGCGCCTCTCTCATCAAATGCGCAATCTGCTGCGCGCCGGCGTCGGCCTGCGCGGCCAGCGATCCCGCGATCGCGGCATAGTCGGTCTCGGATTTGTGCTGGTTCAGCTTGAAGCTGCCCTCCACCTCTTCAACCGTCATCTCAAGGCCCACGATCGCTTTCTTCATCGCTTCCAGCCGCCCGGCCGTCATCTTCGACGACAGCCACGGCTTCTTCGGCAACAGCCGTCCTCGAACTTGGCGCTGAGCGTCTCGATCTGCTCGGCGAGTTCGTCCTCGGACATCGCCCGCACCGGGCCGGTCAGGTGCACCGCCTGATAGAGCCAGGTCGGCACCTGGTCCGGCGAGACGTACCAGTCGGGCGAAACATAGGCATCCGCGCCGTTGACGGCCAGCAGCCAGGACGTCGTCCCGTCGGCGAGCTTTACCAGCGGATTGTGACGCGCGACGTGAAACGCTGCGCGCGGCGTGCCGTCATTGGCAGAGGTCAGATAGAACGGCAGCGACGAGGCGACCGGCTTGGTGCCGTCCCACGCGCAGGCCAGCGCAAAACCGCGCGCTTCCGCGAACGCGAGGCTCGCGGCGCGGTCGGACTTGAACGGTGGAGGCGTATACATCTCAAACTCCTGCTTGACGTAGGAGCCGCCAGTTCAGACCGCGTTTTCTGGAAAAGGAAGAAGCCGCGGGATCCGATCCGGCGGCAGAGGCGACGATCTTAAACGCAGACGTCCGCCCATACCGCGATAATGCGGCGGCGGCGAGCGATGGTCATGGTCGAGGCGATAGTCATGGGCGCGGCTATAAGGCCGCGCCCGCTCGACGTCAAGTGTTCCACCGTCATTCCGGGGCGCGCGAAGCAGCGAACGCCGGAATCCAGAGGTTGTCGGCCGAGATTCCGGGTTCGATCGCTTGCGCAGCGCCCCGGAATGACACGTCGCGTCAGATCACCGGATTCCAGTGCGCCGGGATCACCCGGTAGCCGCTGCCGTCCTTTTCGACCCGGCCGAGCCCGGGGAACGGGTAGTGGAAGCCCTGCACCTGCAGCTTGTCCGCCACCAGCATGTCGTAGGTCTTGCGGCGGGCCTTCTCCGCCATGGCGGGGTCCTGATCGAAGAACGCATGCCAGCCGGGGTTGGCGGCAAACAGGTAGGGCATATTGGTGACGTCGGACTGGATGAACACCTTGCCCGAGCCCGACGACAGCACGTAGGAGGTGTGGCCCGGCGTGTGGCCGGCGGTCTCGACCGCGAGCAGGCCGGGAACGACTTCCTTGCCCCACTCATAGGGCGTCACCTTCTTCTTCAGCCCGGCATCGAACACGCGGCGGGCGTTCTTGAACACGCCCGGCATGCGCTCGCCGGTCTGCTTGGCCATTTCGCCATCGTCCATGAAGTATTTCCACTCGACGGACGGCACCAGCACTTCGGCGTTGGCGAACGCGGGCGCTCCCTCGGCATTGAGCAGGCCGTTGATGTGGTCGCCGTGGAAATGCGAGATCACCACCATGTCGACGGCCTTCGGATCGAAGCCGGCCGCGGCCATGTTGCTGGCGAACTGGCCGACAGCGCCCTTGCTCGATGCAAACGCGCCCGGCCCGTTGCCGGTGTCGAGGACGATCAGCTTGCCGCCGGAATTGATCACCAGCGGCCCGAACTGGATGCTGATCTTGTCCTTCGGCATGTAGGCTTTCTCGAGCGCGGCGGCGACTTCATCCTTCTTCGCGTTGAGGACGAAGCTATCGCCGAGCGCGAACGTGTTCACGCCGTCGGAAATGACGGTCACCTGCACGTCGCCCACCTTGTAGCGATAGAAACTCGGCGCCTGCTTGTCGGCAGGCGGCGCAGCCGCGCTGGCGGGCGCGTTAGGCAGCAGGGGCGTAGCGGCGAGCGCCGCGGCGCCGGCGAGTGCGTGACGTCGTGTCAATTCCATGTGATGTCCTCCCAGTGAGACGATGGATGCGTTCGCGGGGTTCACCCGCTTTGAGTGTCCTTGGTTCTGCGGCTGCTGAAATCTATCAGCGATTCTGCGATAGCGCGACGACGGCCAGGCGACGGCAGTGCGAAGAAGCTCCGGTCCAGGTATGTTGGGGCTAACACCCCTGTCCGCCAGCTTATTCCAGCCTGCCTTACGCCGCCCGCCACAGCCATTCGGCGATTTGCCCATCACGTCGCCGACCAGCAGCAGGACGGCCGACCAGACCAGCGCCGAGACGAAATTGGCGATCTGGAACGGCCAGTAGGACATCTCGAAAATGCCGGCGGCGAGCGGCACCGAGGCCCGCAGCGGCCCGAAGAAGCGGCCGATGAAGATCGAGGGCACGCCCCATTTTTTCACGAACGCCTCGCCGCGCGGCAGGATCTCGGGATAGCGCGACAGCGGCCACATCTCGGCGACGTGTTCCTTGTATTTGTAGCCGAACCAGTAGGAGAGCCAGTCGCCGAGCGCCGCACCGAGCCCGCCGGCCAGCCAGACCGGCCAGAAGCTGATGCCGCTGACGCCGATCAGCGCGCCGATCGCGACCAGCGCGCCCCAGGCGGGCACCAGCAGCGAGACGAACGCCAGCAATTCGCCGAACGCCAGGATCAGGACGATCGGCGCAGCCCAGACCTGATTGTCGCGCACGAAATCAGCCAAAGCGCGCGCAAAATCTTGCATTCTTGAGTGCCTTCCCCGCCCCGTTTGCGCCGTTGAATTTTTCGCTGATTCAAGGCGCTCGAACAGGTAAGCCGCCTGCTTGCGTGACTTCAAGTCACAAAGGCTGGCACGGGTTGTGATCGGCCCGCAATCCCGACCGCTGCAACGGCCGGAAGCGCCAGCGAAAAATCATGACCTGTCTGGATCATTGCCGACGGTGTTGCGATCATCTATTCAGGGCCGCGCCGGCCTGATAGAGGCTCGCAACCAGGTGCAACGGCCGGAAGAAGGCGCAATCGCGCCTGCCCCGCCGTCACCTTTTCAGCCCATCCGTGGCATAGTCAGAGTGACCGATTCGCTGCGCGATATCGCGCGCAACACCTAAAGAGCCATGTCCAAGCCATTGAAATCAGCTGCAAAATCCAAATCCGCCAACGACCTGTTCGGGGAACCGAAGGGCCGCGCCCCGGCCCAAGCGCCGCCTCGCGGGCGACCAGCGCCGAGGCCGGCTATACCGCAGCCGACATCGAGGTGCTGGAAGGCTTGGAGCCGGTGCGCCGGCGCCCCGGCATGTATATCGGCGGCACCGACGAAAAGGCGCTGCATCATCTGTTCGCCGAGGTCATCGACAACTCGATGGACGAGGCGCTGGCAGGCCATGCCTCCTTCATCGAGGTGGAACTGAGCGCCGACGGATTTTTGACCGTCACCGACAACGGCCGCGGCATTCCGGTCGATCCGCATCCGAAATTTCCGAAGAAGTCCGCGCTCGAAGTCATCATGTGCACGCTGCATTCCGGCGGCAAGTTCAACTCCAAGGTCTACGAGACCTCGGGCGGCCTGCACGGCGTCGGCGTCTCCGTCGTCAACGCCCTCTCCTCGCTGCTCGAGGTCGAGGTCGCGCGCGAGCAGAAGCTCTACAAGATGTCGTTCGAGCGCGGTCATCCCAAAGGCAAGCTCCAGGATCTCGGCAAGATCAACAACCGCCGCGGCACCCGGATTCGCTTCAAGCCCGACACCGATATTTTCGGCGCCAAAGCCGCGTTCAAGCCGCAGCGGCTGTTCAAGATGGCGCGCTCGAAGGCCTATCTGTTTGGCGGCGTGAAAATCCGCTGGCGCTGCGATCCCGAACTGCTGCGCGGCATCGAAGAGGTGCCCGCCGAGGACGAATTCCACTTCGTCGGCGGCCTGAAGGACTATCTCGCCGCCGCTGTCCACGCCGACACGCTGGTGCATCCGGATATCTTCTCCGGCAAGTCGGGACGCAACGGCGCGCATGGCGCCTGCGAATGGGCGGTCGCCTGGACGGCGGACGCGGACGGCTTCCTCTCCTCCTACTGCAACACGGTGCCGACGCCCGACGGCGGCACCCATGAATCCGGCATGCGCAGCGCGATGCTGCGCGGCCTGAAGGACCACGCCGAACGTTTAGGCCAGGGCAAGCGCGCCGCGCCCATCACGTCGGAAGATGTCATGGTGGGCGCTGCCGTGATGCTCTCGGTGTTCGTGCGCGAGCCGGAATTCCAGGGCCAGACCAAGGACCGCCTTGCTACCGCCGAAGCACAGAAGATCGTCGAACAGGCGATCAAGGATCCGTTCGATCACTGGCTGTCGGGCAATCCGCTGCAGGCCAACAAGCTGCTGGATTTCGTCATCGAGCGCGCCGACGAGCGGCTGCGCCGCCGCGCCGAGAAGGAGACGTCGCGCAAGACGGCGGTGAAGAAGCTGCGCCTGCCCGGCAAGCTCGCCGACTGCACCAACACCGCGACCGAAGGCTCCGAGCTCTTCATCGTCGAAGGCGACTCGGCCGGCGGAAGCGCAAAACAGGCGCGCGACCGCAAGACCCAGGCCATACTTCCCCTGCGCGGAAAAATTCTCAACGTCGCCTCCGCCGGCAAGGACAAGCTGACTGCCAACGCGCAGCTTTCCGATCTGATGCAGGCGATCGGCTGCGGGACGCTGGCGCATTACCGCGAGGAAGATCTGCGCTATTCGCGCATCATCATCATGACCGACGCCGACGTCGACGGCGCGCATATCGCCTCGCTGCTGATCACGTTCTTCTACCGCCAGACGCGGCCGCTGATCGACGAAGGCCATCTCTATCTCGCGGTGCCGCCGCTTTACCGGCTCACCCATGGCAGCAAGACGGTCTACGCCCGCGACGATGCCCACAAGGAAGCGCTTCTGAAGAGCGAGTTCAACGCCAACGCCAAGGTCGATGTCGGCCGCTTCAAGGGCCTCGGCGAAATGATGCCGGCGCAGCTCAAGGAAACCACCATGGATCCGGCCAGGCGCACGCTGCTCCGCGTGGTGCTTCTGGCCGACGACCGCGAAGGCACCGCCGATTCGGTCGAGCGGCTGATGGGAACCAAGGCCGAAGCCAGATTCGCCTTCATCACCGACAAGGCGGAATTTGCCAGCGACGACCTGTTGGACGTCTGATTTTACCGGTAGAGGCGACTTTCGGGCGATTTCCGGCATTTTTGTCCGGTTAGCGCCCGAATTTGCTCGTTTTTTAGGCTTTTCCCGGTCACCCGTTTTCCGGTGGCTGTGTTCCCCCCGCAACAGCTTTTTGGGCGGAACTGCGTATAGTCACGCTACTGGATTTTGGGAATCGGGTGCTCGCGCTTCGCAGAGCGGTCGGAATAGACGCTTCAAGAGACTGAGGGACATAAAAATGAAGAAGTTGGTGATCGCTCTGACCGCGCTGGCGGCATTCACGGGATCGGCTGCTGCAGCGGATCTCGGAGCTCGCCCCTATACCAAGGCGCCGGCGCCGGTCGCGATGGCTCCGAGCTGGACTGGCCTCTACATTTTCGGCGGTGGCGGCGGCGGCATCTGGTCGGCGAACGGCGGCGTGGATGACACCGCGACGGGTACCTGCATCGTTTGCACCAACACCCGCACGGGCGGAGATGGTTGGTTCGGCACGGTGGGTGCCGGTTATGATTGGCAGACCGGTCCGGCGTGGGTGGTCGGCATCTTTGGCGACGGTACGTTCGGCAGCCTGAAGGGCAACATCGGGGATGCGACCATTCCCGGCGTCGGTACCACAAAGATGGAAACAGCTTGGGCAGCCGGTGCTCGTGTTGGCTATCTCGTCGCTCCGAATGTTCTCTCCTACGTCAACGGTGGTTACACCGGGACCTACTGGACGGGCAGCACCTTGCTGAACTCCTTCACCGGCGTCCCGTCGGGCTTCCACACTGACAGCTTCAATACCCAGGGCTGGTTCATTGGTGGCGGCGTCGAGAACAACCTGAGCTTCTTCGGCATCAACGCTCCCGGCTGGTTCATGAAGACGGAATATCGCGCGGCCTATCTTGACCGGAAGAACCTTCAGGAGCGGGTCGATGGCACCAACCTGCCGACCGGCTTCGACATCACCTTCAAGCCCTTCGTGCAGACCATCAGCACCTCGCTGGTCTACCGCTTCAACTGGAGCGGCGCTCCGATCCAGGCCAAGTACTGATCTCTGCTAAATCGCAGCTAAAAAGCCCCGGCATCGCCCGGGGCTTTTTTGTTCCTGGAGAGAACCACGCCACGGTATCTCCGGCCCTCGCGCGCACGGCAATGATCGTTCCGCGGCCCATAACAGCCCCTCGATCAACCCTGCGATGACTTCCGCTCTTGCGGAGCAGACCGGCATTGTATTCGATCCGGAGTTAGGCGCGACCGACGGTAATGTTTTCCAAAGGCAGCCCATCAAGCCGCGCGGCGTCAGGAACCGAAAGCGGTACGGAGGGAAATCCATGGCCAGATCGCTTTCGATCATCGGTTTTCTCGCGCTTGCGATCGGTCTCTTGTGGATCGGTCAGGGCACCGGCGCAATTGCCTGGCCTCGCTCGAGCTTCATGATCAATCAACTGCAATGGGCTGGATATGGCGCGGTGCTCGGCGCTATCGGCCTGATTCTGATCTGGCAGGGTAACCGCTAGATTCGTAGGATGGGTGGAGCACAGCGATACCCATCGACACTATGCGTGTGATCGATGATGGGTATCGCTGTGCTCCACCCATCCTGCAGAAACTGGACAACTAACATGGCAACAAAACCCTTCGATCTCTCCGGCAAGGTAGCCATCGTCACCGGCGGCAATGGCGGCATCGGGCTCGGCATGGCGCGTGGCCTTGCGCAAGCCGGCGCGGCGATCGCGGTGGTGGGCCGCAACGAAGCCAAGTCGGCCGCCGCGGTCGCAGAGCTTGCGCAAGGCGGCGCCAGGGCGATTGCGGTCACAACCGACGTCACCGACAAGGCCGCGGTCGCCGCCATGGCCAGCCGCGTCGCCCGCGAGCTCGGCCGGATCGACATCCTCATCAACAATGCCGGCATCAATATTCGCAAGCCGCCGCACGCGCTCGATATCGCCGAGTGGAACAGCGTGATCCAGACCAACCTCACCAGCGCCTTCCTGTGCTCGCAGGCGGTCTATCCCACCATGAAGGCAGCGGGCGGCGGCAAGATCATCAATATCGGCTCGATGATGTCGATCTTCGGCGCCAGCTTCGCGCCGGCCTATGCCGCGAGCAAGGGCGGCATCGTTCAGTTCACGCGCTCCTGCGCCTGCGCCTGGGCCGCCGACAACATCCAGGCCAACGCCGTCCTGCCGGGCTGGATCGACACCGACCTGACCAAGCGCGCCCGCAAGGAGATCGACGGGCTGCACGACCGGGTGCTCGCGCGAACGCCCGCGGCGCGCTGGGGCGCTATCGATGATTTTGCCGGCATCGCCGTGTTTCTCGCCTCGCCCGCGTCCGACTTCGTCACCGGCACCGCGATTCCCGTCGATGGCGGGTATTCCGTTATGGGATAGGCGACGGCCCGTTAGGCGCCCCTTAACGCTGCCACGCAAACGACTCAGGCTCACGAAGGCCCCAAAAGACCAGCCGAGCCTCCGAAATCATCGAAATCCCGGTATTTTGCCGGCTTGAGAGCCGAAAAGCGGCGGCCGGCTGGTCGTGGCGTGGCGGCAGTGTCAGAAGAACTGCCACTGTGGCGTGCAGGTGACAGCCTTTGCGGCTTTTCTGAATTACTACTGTGATCAGAATCAATCGCTCGCGTCACTCGTTCGTACTGGGGAATATCAAATGAAGAAAATTGCTTTCGCCGCCGCCCTTCTGGCCCTTGGCACCGTCAGTGCCTCCGCTGCGGATCTGGCTGCGCGTCCTTACACCAAGGCGCCTCCGATGGTTGCTGCAGTGTATGACTGGACCGGTTTCTACATCGGCGCCAACGGCGGCTGGGGTTCGAGCCGCAGCTGCTGGACCAACACTGCCGTTGCCGGCGTTCCGTTCCCCGGCGACCGAAGGCTCGCACGACGCGACCGGCGGCACGGTCGGTGGCCAGGTCGGCTATCGCTGGCAGGCTGGCACGTTGGTGTTCGGCCTCGAAGCCCAAGGCAACTGGGCCGACTTCTAGGGCAGCAACATGAGCCTGCTTGGGGCCCTCCGTCAACCGCACGAAGATCGATGCGTTCGGCCTGTTCACCGGCCAGATCGGCTATGCCACCAACAACGTCCTGCTCTACGTCAAGGGCGGTGCGGCGGTGACCTACAACAGCTATGAAGGCCTGTTCCTTCGGCACCGTGCTCGATCGTGCCGAAGACACCCGCTGGGGTGGCACGGTTGGCGCCGGCCTGGAATACGCCTTTGCTCCGAACTGGTCGTTCGGCGTCGAGTATAACCATCTGTTCATGGGCACCAACAACTACGCCTTCAACTTTCTCGGCGTTAACACCCGCAACGACGACATCAAGCAGGACGCTGACCTCGTCACCGCCCGCATCAACTATCGCTTCGGCGGTCCGGCTGTCTCGCGCGTCGCTACTGATCGAAGCCCTGATGCCCGGCTTCTTATTCGTTTGTGGCGACATTTCCACGCGACGAAAGGCCCCGGCATCCGCCGGGGCTTTCCTGCTGCATTTGCCGCTTTTGCTATTTCCTGTCCGAAGGACGGGACACATCGCCGTCGCGTCAACCGGCGACCGGCGACGTTCGGTCATCGGCTAAACGCCGGCGCTTCCGGCGACTGCACATGCTCGGGCCGCACGCCAAGGCCCACAAACCGCGCCGTGATGCCCTGCAGCCAGGGGATGGCGGTGACGAGGCGCATCACGAACGGGGCCTTCAGCGGCCGATTGCCGGGCTTGAGCGCGGCGCTGACGATGTTGTTCTGGACGACGACCTGCATCCGCTGCGTCATCTTCACTGGAAACTCACGGCGCCGGCGAACGGCGTCGAGTTCGTCGTCCGACGGACAGCCGCTCGTCAACTTCGACGCCAGCAGATTGGCGGTCGCGACCGCGTCCTGCACCGCGAGATTGACCCCGACGCCGCCGATCGGCGACATCGCATGCGCGGCGTCGCCGATGCACAACAGTCCCGGCCGCGTCCAGCGCTTCAGCCGGTTGACCGCAACCGTCAGCAGCTTGACGTCGTCCCAGCTTTTCACCTCCGACAGTCCTGATTTGAGGATCGGCGCCATCCGCGCGATGTCGTCGAGCAGCGCGGGCAGTCCCCTCGCCTTCACCGCGTCGTACTGTCCCTTGGAAATGACGTAGGCGCATTGCCAGTAGTCGCCGCGGTCGAAAGTCACCATCATCTTGCCGGGGTCGACCCGCGCAAACAGGCTTTCGGTCTCATTCTCGCGCTTGCCGGCACGAAACCACAGCACATCCATCGGCGCGCCGATTTCCTCGACTTCGAGGCCGGCGCGTTCGCGCACCAGCGAGTGCCGGCCGTCGCAGGCAATGGTCAGGTCGGCCTCGATGTCGATCACGCCGTCCGGCGTCTTCGCCTTGACGCCCGTGACGCGCTCGCCGTCACGAAGCAGATCGATCGCTTCCGTCGACATCATCACCTTGAGCGAAGCAAACCGCTTGCCGCTCTCGCGCAGGAAATTGAGAAAGTCCCACTGCGGCATGAAGGCGATGAAGGGATATTTGACGTTGAGCCGGCCGAGATCGGCGATTCGCATCGTCTCGCCGCCGAACATCCCCTCCATCTTCTGCAGGCGCTGATGCGGCAGTTTCAGGAAATCGTCGATCAGACCGAGTTCGTCCATCACCTGCAGCGTGGAGGGATGCACGGTGTCGCCGCGAAAATCGCGGAAGAAGTCGGCGTGCTTTTCCAGCACCACGACGTCGATGCCGGCGCGTCCGAGCAGGTAACCGAGCATCATGCCCGCGGGTCCACCGCCCACGATACAGCAACGTGTTTTCATCGCTCGCTCCCTGATATTTCAAAACCGGTCCGGCGGGAGGTTAGAATGCCCGACGCCGGCGGCGAAGCACCATCTGCCAAAGACCTCGAAGTTTTTCGATACAGGACATCTTCTCCGCTTCCTGATACGAACGTTGTCTTTACTTGCCTCAACGAAGCGGGAATTGTTGAATTCCGCTCACCTCCAGCCAGTTTATTCCCATGATCCTGACTCTGATATTGCTGGCAGCTATCGGTGTCATCGTGCTGGCAGAACGCAGCGCCGAGCACGTCCCATTCGCGATCTCGGTGCTCTCTCTTAGCGCGGCCGCAATCTCATTCATCGTTGACGATTTCGACAGAGCGATACTGCTGGCGAGTGTGCTGGCCGCAGCAATCGCCGCCGCATCAACTGTCAAACATAATTACAGCGCGCTCAAGCTGACTGTACCCGACTTGCCGCTGATGTTTGCAGGCACAGCTCCCTTCTTCGTATCGCAGTACCCGCGCGCCGTATTAGCCGTTCTGACTGGAACGGCCGCATTCATCCTGGCCGTGATCGCCATTCTGATCTACGGAACCGGGCCATCAGCCGCTTTGGACGTCAGAGTTTCCTTGTTCAGCGTTACGCTTGTTTGCGTTGTCGCGACCTTCAGGATGAACGGTGGCGGCATTCCCTTCCAGCGGATCATGGCCCAGCGGCGGTGCTTTTACTCGACCTTCATGGCTTCGCTGATCGATCCGCATTCCTGGCGGCAAGTCGGCGGATTGGCGCTGAGCGACATTGCAAATGACCCGTTGCCGCTAATGGCGGCCGTACCGGCGCGCACCATCGAATATCCCGACATTATCGTCATCCAGCATGAATTGATTTTCGACCCTCGCATTTATGGACTTCCGATTGAGCCGAGCGTCGAAGCGTTTCTATCCCCAAAGAATGCCCTCCATGGAACCCTTAACGTCGACATTTTCGGCGGAGGTTCGTGGCAATCCGAATTCAGTTTGCTGACCGGTCTTTCAAGTGCAAGCTTCGGTTCGAGCGCCTATTACCTTTTCAAGCAGGGCGCGGGCCGATTTCACAACAGCCTTCCTCATGCGTTGGCGGCGCTTGGGTACAGGACCATGCTCGCGTCGAGCTGTCGTCGCAGTTTTCTCAACTACGATCAGTTTTATCGGTCGATTGGCATTGGCGAACGCATCTTTGCGGACGATTTCCCTCCACCGTTCGACGTCCGTCAGTTCGAGACGACAAATTCCGATGCGATTTTTCTGGAAGCGGCGCTCGCGGCCCATGCGAAGGGTATTGCTGACGACCCGGCGCCCCGCTTTCTATATGCACTGACCAACTTCAATCACGGTCCCCACAACCGAAGGCTGGCCGCACCCGGACAGTTTGAGAGCGAACGGGCCTTTGCCGCATCGAGCCTTCCCGACACCCAATATGCCGAGTACTACGCAAGGCTTGCAGAGACAGCCGCAACCTGGAAGAGGCTCAAGCTTGAGCTGACAACGAAGTTTCCCAAGCGTCCTGTTCTCATCGTGCACTACGGGGATCATCAGCCCGTCGTGGCGAAGCGGATCGATCGGCAGCTCAAACTCCCCAACGATGCGCGGCGCGCGTTCCGCACATTTTATGCGATCGAGGCGCTGAATATCGTACCCGATCGTCTTGCGTCCGGACCGGGGGCGGACCTGGATATTGCCTTTCTTGGGACCGTCGCCCTGCAGCAGGCAGGTCTGCCGCTCGATCCGATATTTGCCACCCGCGCCAGCCTGCTCGACCATTGCCGGGAAACCTACTTTGCGTCGCCTTCCGAACGGAAGCGCCGATTCCATCGCACGCTTGTGGATCTGGGCATGATCGACACGGGACCAGGCGTTCCACACGGCCGCTACGCGCCCACGCCGACGAAATGATCGAATGAACCCGCTGTCCGGAGCGGCCCTCATCAGCCGGTCGATACGGCGACGAAAACCGCCAATTGAGCATCGAAAGCCCGCCTGAACGCCGGCCGGGCTTCGCCCCGGGCCACATAGGCGAAGAGGTTCGGATATTCCTGCAGGATGCCCGATGCATTCAGCCTGCGCAGCACGGACACCATCAGCAGGTCGCCGGCGCTGAACGCGCCCTCGAGCCAGTCGGCTTCGCCCAGGCGGACAGAAAGCTGGCCCAGCCGGTCACGGATCCGATCCTTGACGAGAGGCAGGCGCTGCGCGTGCCAGATCTCGTTGCGCTCCAGGATCATGGCGGTTGACAGATCGACGATCGATGGCTCCACCGTGCTGAGCGCGGCAAACATCCATGCAATCGCGCGCGCACGGGCGTTGGCATCGTCCGGCAGCAGGCCAGCATGGCGCTCCGCGATATGGAGCACGATCGCCCCCGACTCGAACAAGGCCAGATCGCCCTCTTCGTAGGTCGGAATCTGCCCGAAAGGATGAAGCGCGCGATGCGCGGGTTCCTTCATCTCGCTGAATGAAACAAGACGAACGTCGTAGGGTTGGCCTACTTCCTCGAACGCCCAGCGAACACACATGTCGCGCGCCAGTCCCCTGCCGCCATCGGGCGACCGTTCAAAGGCTGTGATGGCGGGGGTCATAGGAAGGCTCCAGGTAATTGCATGACGCCGTCGAGAGCGGTGTGCGTGACTGCGATGATTTTCTCACGGTAGGACATTCGGTTCCCGCGCTTGCATCCGGAGGACGAACGACCGGCGCGGCTCCCGACAACCTGCCTGATCTTTCTTCGCCATGGGATTTTCGCGATCCGACCTTCTGCGCGCAGCCGTTAGCGCGCCAGATCAGTCCGCAACACCATGAAATCCGGTCCAGCATGCCGTCATGACGATGCCGACGATGTCATCGCGGCTCGGGCCTGGGTGGTTCAGCCACCATTTCGCGAGCGCGTGCAGCCCCTCCTTGAGAAACTCGCCGGCGGCTTCATATTGCCAGCTCTCCCCGGACGGAAGATAGGATTTCAGGAGCTGCGAGATCGCCGCAGTGGCTCCGCGTTGCACGTCGCGTGAAAGCCTGACTGTCACCGGATTGCCTTGAGGAACGATCAGGAGGATTCTTGCAGCGTTCGGTTGCGCCTCGACGAACGCAAAAAACGCATCGACTGCCGAGCGAAACCTCACCTCACCGCCCACGGACGATTGTCCGATCGCACGCCCCTTCGCCAGCAGCTCGTCGCGGATCGAACGAAGCAGCGTTTCAAACAACGCATCCTTCGAGGGGAAGTGATCGTACAGAACCGGTTTTGTGATCCCCGCAGCGGCCGCGATTCCGCTCATCGACGCGCCATCGTAACCCTTGCGGGCAAAGATGCGGGTCGCAGCGACGAAAATCCGGCTCCGGCGCTGTTCCAGGGTCAATCGCTTTTGAGGCCTTGAATTCATAGCGATCCAGTCCCAATTGTGGTTAACCTACCCTCGGGTAGGTATGTTATCCGGATTGGAGGAACTTGCCATGAAAATTTTCATCGCAGGCGCCACCGGCGCCGTGGGCCGCCCGCTGGTGTCCGCATGCATCAAGGCAGGGCATTCGGTGATCGGACTGACCCGCACGCACGCGAGGGCCGAACTCATCCGCGCGATGGGTGCGGAACCCGCCATCGCCGACGGCCTCGATGCGGATGCGATCGCTGCTGTATTAGGTTCGACCAGGCCCGACGCAGTTATTCATGAGATGACCAACCTCGCCGGCGCAACGGACTTGCGAAATTTCGACCGGACGTTTGCGGGCAGCAATCAGCTACGGACCAGAGGTACCGACATTCTGCTGGCGGCTGCGCGGGAGAGCGGCGTCAGGCGCTTCGTTGCCCAGAGCTATTGCGGCTGGCCGTACGCCCGCATCGGTGAGGCCATCAAGACCGAAGCCGATGCGCTGGATCCCGATCCACCGGCGGAACTGCGGGCCACGCTGGAGGCGATCCGGTACGTGGAGGAGACCGTGACTGGCTCGGCCAATCCTGAGGGCATCGTGCTGCGTTACGGATCGTTTTACGGACCCGGCACCGGCATGCTGGAACGCGCGATGCTCGCGCAAATCCGCAAGCGCCGAACGCCCCTGATCGGGGATGGCGCGGGCTGGTGGTCATTCGTCCATGTCGACGACGCCGCGGCAGCGACGGTCAAGGCCCTCGAACACGGCAAGCCCGGTAGCGTCTACAACATCGTGGACGATGATCCCGCCCAGGTCAGGGAGTGGCTGCCTGCGCTGGCGGAGATCGTCGGTGCCAAGCCTCCCTTTCATCTACCGGTCTGGATTGCCCGGATCGTCGCTGGCGAGCATCTGGTGGCGATGATGACGCAGGTGCGCGCGGGATCGAATCGCAGGGCGAGGACAGAGCTCGGTTGGCAGCCGGATCATCCGTCCTGGCGCGAGGGATTTTTTGAGATCGTTCGTCACTCGAGTGCAGAAAGCACCGCGGCGTAAGCAACCGCCCGACGAGCGAACCACCGTTCAGTGTCCACAAGCCAGTAAGGGAGATTACGTCATGGAAGATCGCATCCGGCTGTCCATCACGGATGGCGTCGCCGACGTGCGGCTCAATCGCGCGGACAAGATGAATGCGCTCGATCCGCCGATGTTCAAGGCCATCGCCGACACGGCCGCCCGCCTCAAGCAGGATAACGGCATTCGTGCGGTGGTGCTATCCGGCGAAGGCCGCGCCTTTTGCGCCGGGCTCGACGTCGAGAGGATCACCGCGCTGACCCGCGGCGAGAGCCTTCTGCCCTTTGCCGATCTAACCAAACGCACTCACGGCATTGCCAATTATGTCCAGCACGTCGTCTGGACATGGCGGGAGATGGCAGTCCCGGTGATCGCCGCGATTTACGGCGTCGCATTCGGCGGCGGTCTTCAACTCGCGCTCGGCGCCGACCTGCGATACGTTGCGCCCGGGACCCGGTTGGGCCTCATCGAGAGCCAGTGGGGCCTTGTGCCCGATATGGCTGGCACGCAACTCATGCGCTCGCTTGTCCGCGAGGATGTGATCCGCGAGCTGACCTACACCGGGCGGATCTTTTCTGCAGAAGAGGCGCTCGCTTACGGGTTTGCCACCCGGCTGGTCACCGATCCCCTCGGCGAAGCCCTGGCCACCGCCCGCGACATTGCAGGGCGCAGCCCGGATGCAATCCGCGCCGCCAAACGGCTGCTTAATCGGGCCGTCGCAGCCGGTGCGCTATCCGCGCTGACCGCGGAAACCGTCGAACAGCGCGCGCTTCTCGGCAGCCCCAATCAGGTCGAAGCGGCGCGCGCCAACCTCGACAAGCGCGCGCCGAAGTTCACGGATCCCTTGATTTGAACCGCGCGCCTAACCGCAAAATACTGCAATGCCAGGAGAGACAACGACCGGCGGTTCAGGAATGAGCCTGCCGGACCTTACCGGCTATGCCCCGGTTTTCGCCTTGTGAAGACGTCAATTTCGTTGTGCGTTCCAGTAGCCCGAGCATTGCGCATTTCCTGCGTGGCCGCGCCATGTCCCGCGGCCTGACGCGCCAGAGAGTCTGCCTGAGCCCGCGGCGTATTTGTCCTGGACGGTCACCGAAGCGCGAACTGCGCCCGATTTTGCCACGTATCCTCTGAACTTCACGAGGTTAGGATGCGTCACAACGCCGTTGGAAACGTTGACAGTGAAGTTGTAGGCAGCATCGCACGCGCCGCGTTGCGTCACGAAGGTGAGGTCCCAGGAACCGTCGTAGGCCGATCGCGCGTCTGCGGTATTCGCCAGGGTAACAAACAAGCACGTTGCAGTTGCGCAAAGCAAAAGCTTTCTCATGTCAATTTCTCCTCAGCAAGCCAACGGCATTTGGCTTCGCTATGGAAATGGTGAAGCGATCGGCCCTCCAGAAGAAACCATTCCCTCACATCCTATCAACGCCGCGTGAGACTGGAGAATCAGGCCATCACGAGTTCGGTACCTGGTCCGTGTCGGTGAGAGGCGTCGTCACGGTCCCCTGCAACAGCTTGATGCCATGCGCGAGCGCGGCCTGCATCAACAGCGTGTCGACGCCGTAGGCAATCATGCGAAAGCCCTTGGCACGAAAATCGCGCGCCCATTGCTCGTTGCCGGCGAGGAAGCCTGGCGTCTTGCCGTGCTTCCTGCACGCCTCGACCAGGCTATCGACGGCGGCATGGAATTTTGGGTTGTCGAACTCCCCGGGGATGCCGAGGAAGTTCGTCAGATCGTAGTGACCGAGCCAGACCACGTCGACGCCGTCGACCGCCGCGATCGCCTCGACATTCTCGATGCCCGTTGCGGTCTCCACCAGCGCGATCACCATCGTGCGTGCGTTCGCCTGGGCGATCTTGTCGGTCTCGGATCCGCCCGCATAATCATCATGCGCCGCTACATTGAACGCGGCGCCGCGTCGTCCTGCCGGCGGATATCTGGTGCAGTCGACGATCGCCCTCGCCTGCTCTGACGTTTCGACCATCGGCACCATGATGCCCATCGCACCGATGTCGAGTGCCCGCGCAATGTGATGGTAGTCGCCCGAGGGAACGCGGACGAGAGGCACCAGATCAAGCCCACGGCAGAATGCGAATTGTGCCTTCATTGTCTCGAAGCCGACGCCTGAGTGCTCCATATCGTAGAGGATGAACTCAGCGCCTGCTTCGCGGCAGATCGTCGGGTAGCCGGGCGTGAAGAATTCGAACGTCATCGTTCCGAACGCACAACCGCCGGCCGCAAGGCGAGGTTTCAATGGGTTTGGGCGCAACGCATTTCCCCCGAGGTGCTCCACGGTCATTCGAGCAAGGCGAAGACGGTGACCCTTCAGCTTCTCTGCAACTTACGTGGGCGCCCGGCCATGATCAATCCCGCCCCACAGCCAAGGCTTGATCCGTCTCCTGCCGGGAGCAACCAACCCGCTGTTTGGGGGAAAGGAAGTTCAGCAAACCTCGGGCGCTGTGCGCCGCGAGAACGTTGACACGCATTCGGTTGTCGTCACCCGCGAAGGCGGGTGACCCAGTATTCCAGAGACAGCAATGATTGAACCGAGAAGCCGCGGCGTACTGGATACCCGCCTTCGCGGGTATGACGGCCGATAGTGTGGCGAAAACTCTACCGCCGAAAACTCTTGATCTCCGAGACGCTGCCGTCGCGGTAGGTCAATTCCACCGAGACCGACCTGGTCTGCGGCGCAAGCTTCAAATACGGCGTCGCTTCGTGCGGTATAGCACTGGGGTCGCGGGGATCGCACGGCGGCATCTTCAGCACCTTGTCGGGCACCGTGCTGTCGATGCCGACGCGCACTTCGCGGATCGCGCAGCGATACGACATCAGGTGCGTGTAGTAGACCAGAAGGCCGTTGAATTCGCGGAACGACAGCCAGCTCGTCGCGGTCATGTCGAGGATCTTGCGCTGGTCGCGGATCAGCGCGGCTTCCGGATCGAAGCGGATCGGGAACGGACCCTGCAATTCGCCATTGGTGTCGACATAGCGCACCTGGATAATGGCCGCCGGCGCATCCGCCGACAGTTCGACCGACGGGTTGGGCATCCGCTTGCGGGTCCGTGGGTCGAGCGTATCCATGAAGCCGGTCTCGCGGAAATCGCCGGCGTCGCCCAGCCGCCAGGATATGCCGAGCGTCGGGTCGGCGATCGAGAACACCACGGTCCAGCCGCCATTGTGGCGCGAGAACATCGCGATCGGCGCGTTGACGGAATCGTTCTGCGGCTTGAGTTGCTGCACCGGCGGCAACGCCGCCAGCTTTGGCAACGGCTCGGCGGCCTTCGCCGCCTCTGGCTGCCCCTTCGCAAGACCGTTCAGGAACACGTCGTCGACCATCTGGTCGAAATAGACCGGGATCTGCTTGTGACGGACCGTCTCCGCCATTTCGCTCACCAGCCGCCGCGTGCGCTGCGCGACCTGGACGAGGTTCGCGCCGGGCTGCGTCAGCTCCTTGGCGAAGGTGCGCGTGAACACCGAATTGGGATTGGCGTCGTCGTTGGAGAGCCGGTCCAGCGCCGTCTGCCGCGGCCCCGCCGAGAAGATCGAGAACACGCCTTCCGGCAATTGCGTCATCGGCGCCAGTCCACCGCGGCCGGCGACTGCACGCGTGCCGGAGCGTTCGAACGGATTGTTGCGGCAGGCATCGAACACCAGGATGGCGGTGCGCACCTTGCGGTTCTGCATCCGCTCGATGATGCGGTCGGCGAGGATCGAGGCGTCACGAACCAGCTCTTCCTGGCCTTCGGTCGCCGCCGGCACGTCGGTCGGCAGCAGAAAATTCTGGCCGGCGATCTCGAAGCCGTGGCCGGCGTAGAAGAAGAACGCGGTGTCGCCCGCATCGACCGCCTTGTCGAACGCCAGCAGGGTCTGGCTGAACGCCTGCCGATTCTGGTTCTCCGCCACCATCACCGTGAAGCCGAGCTGCTTCAGCGTATCGCCCATGGTGCGGGCGTCGTTGACCGCCTTCTGCAGCTTGGGCACGTTCCGGTAGTCATTGTTGCCGACCACAAGCGCGACGCGCTTTTCGGCATAAGCGGGCGCGGCAAAGGCCGCGATACAACCTGCAAGACTCGTCACCGCGAGCAGTCTGGAAAGCCAACCCTTCATCGAATTTCCCCAGCGCACGAATGGTCCTGTTCGGGCCGTGCGAAGCCGCTTCATGCCATAGTCGGCATCGCAATGCCCATGGTTCAACGGCCCCGGTGGACAGGAATACAGCGGCTCGATTTGACGGCCAAATGACGGTTTTCGCCCTTATTTGTGCGAAAACATTAAGCTTTTTCGACCATACTGCCGTTCCCAGATTGACTTTGGTCATTTCGACCCTATGTTCGCCCTCAACGCGGCCTTGGATCGAAACGCGATTCCCTAGGTTAGCCGCTCGTCTGCGTAAGTCAGAGCCCCCAGCTTTTCAAAGCGCGCCGTTTCGGGGCAAAACGCGACAGCCTTTTATTTACCCTCGATTCCGAACGGCGGTGTCGACTAGAGGCTCAATGTCTTTTTCCCATCTCGGCCTTTCCGATAAGGTCCTCGCCGCAGTAGCGGCCACCGGCTACACCACCCCTACCCCCATTCAGGAACAGGCAATCCCGCACGTTCTGGCCCGCCGCGACGTCCTCGGCATCGCCCAGACCGGCACCGGCAAGACCGCGGCCTTCGTCCTGCCCATGCTGACCATGCTGGAAAAGGGCCGCGCCCGGGCACGAATGCCCCGCACCCTGATCCTCGAACCGACCCGCGAACTCGCGGCCCAGGTCAAAGAAAACTTCGACAAATACGGTGTCGGCCAGAAACTCAACGTCGCGCTCCTGATCGGCGGCGTCTCGTTCGGCGACCAGGACAGCAAACTGACCCGCGGCGTCGATGTCCTGATCGCAACTCCCGGCCGCCTGCTCGACCACACCGAACGCGGCGGTTTGCTGCTTACCGGCGTCGAACTGCTGGTCATCGACGAAGCCGACCGCATGCTGGACATGGGCTTCATCCCCGACATCGAACGTATCTGCAAGCTGGTGCCGTTCACCCGGCAAACCCTGTTCTTCACCGCGACGATGCCGCCGGAAATCAGCCGCATCAGCCAGGACTTCCTGCACAATCCCGAGCGGATCGAAGTCTCGAAGCCCGCCACAACCGCGACAGGCGTGTCGCAGTTCCAGGTTCGCGGCGGCCGCGAGCCGCATGAAAAGCGTGAAATCCTCCGCCGCTTGCTGCGCGACGCCAAGGACCTCAACAACGCGCTCATCTTCTGCAACCGCAAGCGCGAAGTCGCCGTCGTCTACAAGTCGCTGCAGAAGCACGGCTTCAGCGTCGGCGCCCTGCATGGCGACATGGACCAGTCGGCCCGCACCGCAGCGCTCGATCAGTTCCGCAAGGGCGAGATTCCGTCTGCTGGTGGCTTCCGACGTCGCCGCCCGCGGCCTCGACATTCCCGCCGTCACCCACGTCTTCAATTTCGACGTGCCGCATCATGCCGACGATTACGTGCATCGCATCGGCCGTACCGGACGCGCCGGCCGCGCCGGCACCGCGATCTCGATCGTCAGCCCGCTCGACAGCAAATCGATCGCTGCGATCGAACGGCTGATCGGGCAAAACATTCCGCCCGCCGAAGGCGATTACACCGTGCACTCCGACTCGTCCGAGGTGAGCGATCAGCCGCGCGAACATCGCTCGCGCGAAGGCTCCCGGGAAGGTTCGCGCGGCGGCCGCAAGCCACGCCGCGAACGCGAGCCGCGCGCCGAACGCGAGCCTCGGCAGGCCAGAGGCGCGGACAAGGGCAGCGAAAAAGGCAGCGATCGCGAACCGCGGCATGCCAAGGGCGCAGGCCGCAGCGCCGCTCCGCAGCCCGCGGCTGACTTCACGCCGCCAGCGGCTGCACAGCCGTCACGCGTGCCCTCGATCGGCCGGCCCGAACCGCGCCGCGCCCAGCGCGAGGTCGAATCGGAGCCCGCCGATCACTCGCACCTTCCCGCATTCCTGTTGCGGCCCGTTCGCGCCCGCGTCTGAAGCGGCGTCGATCCCTGCGGCCGGAAGCGTTTACCGGCCGTTCATCCTCCTCCATTAGCTTTGCGCCGTTAATTTAAATAATTTCGGCAAGGCAACGAGCGGCGCTGCTCGATATTGGGGACGGATCAGTGGTCAAGCTGCTGGACGAACACGAACGCACTTTGGCGTTTGCCGAAGTGGCGTTGGGCCAGATCAAATCCCTCCGGCAGACCGCCGTCCCGCGCAATTACGAAATCTGGTACGTCTACGCGACCGGATACAATGCCGCCCTCAACAAGATCATCAACGAGACGCTGGCGCGCAACGGCAGGCTGAGCGAGTCCGATCTCGAACAGATCTACGAAACCTACCTCTCCCACATCAAGGCCTCCGACCGCATCGACAAGGTCGGCGCGCGCGTGATCGGCGAAATCGACGACGTGATGACCCTGATCACGGAAGCGCTCGGCATGTCGCAGAGCTACGACGCCAGGCTGAGTGGCGCGAGCGAGAACCTCAGGAACGCCAAGAACCGCGATCAGATCAAGGCGGTCATCGACGGGCTGATGAAATCGACCCGCGAGATGCAGGAGACCAACAAGGCGCTCGAAAGCCGGCTGATGCTGTCGAAGAGCGAGATCAGCAACCTTCAACACAGCCTCGAGGCGATCCGCGCCGAGAGCCTGACCGATCCGCTGACCGGCTTGGGCAACCGCAAATATTTCGACCGCTCGATCGAGATGGCGGTTCGCTCCGCGCTGGCAAGCGGCGAGCCGCTGTCGCTCATGATGTTCGATATCGACCATTTCAAGTCGTTCAACGATTCCTACGGCCATCTCACCGGCGATCAGGTGCTGCGGCTGGTTGCGATGTCGCTGAAGCAGACGATCAAGGGCCAGGACATCACCGCCCGCTATGGCGGCGAGGAATTTGCGGTGGTGCTGCCCAACACGGCGCTGCGTCAGGCGCTGACGGTCGCCGACCACATTCGCCGCGCCGTGATGGCGAAGGAACTGAAGAAGAAATCGACCGGCGAAATTCTCGGCCGCGTCACCATCTCCGTCGGCGTTTCCATCCTGAAACCGGACGATGATACGGATTCATTGATCGAGCGCGCCGATGCCTGCCTCTACGCCGCCAAGCGCAACGGCCGCAACCGCGTGATCTGCGAAGTCGACCCTGAGTACGCCGACGAGACCCGCAGCCAGGTCGCCTGAGCGCCAATTACCGCCGCGTCGCCTTCGTAGCCTTCGCTGCGCGCCGCTTCGCAGCCGGCTTGCGACCGGCAACCGGCTTGGCCGCAGCCTTCGTCATAACCTTCGGCTTCGCCGCCTTGCGCGCCTTCGGTCGCTTGCGCAAGGCCGCGCGCTGCGCTGCGGCCAGCGCCGCCCGCGCCCAATCGGCCAGTTCCTCGGAGTTGTCGAACAGGCGTGCCGGCAACAGCCAGTATGAGTTCACCGTGACCGTCCTGGCGCGCGTCTGATACTGAAACGGCTGCGACCCCTCCGCTTCGAATTGCGGAATGGTCTGGTCATCGGCGCGGAAATAAAGCCCGGCGCGCAGCGCAAGCGCGAAATTGGTGCCGTCGGCGGAGATGCCGAATCCGGAGAACATCTTGCGGATGGTGACGGGGCCGAAATCGGCGAACAGGTCGATCAGGAAATCGCGGTCCATGTTGGCGCAAGCCCCCCGGCCTCGACCCTCATGGTGAGGAGCGCGCATGCGCGTCTCGAACCATGCGGCCCCGGTCTCGCCCGCGAGCCATCCTTCGAGACGCGCGCAGTGCGCGCTCCTCAGGATGAGGTCCGTGTGCAGTGAGACTCAGACCTTCGCCGGCGTCAGTTGTACCGATTTGCCGCAGCCGCAGGCGGAAACCTGGTTCGGATTGTTGAAGATGAACTGGGCCTGCATCTTGTCGGCCTTGTAGTCCATCTCGGTGCCGAGCAGGAACAACACCGCCTTGGGATCGATCAGGATCTTCACGCCGCGGTCCTCGACCACTTCATCGGTCGGACGGACCTCGTGGGCATATTCCACCGTGTAGGACTGGCCGGCGCAGCCGCCGTTCTTGATGCCGACGCGCAAGCCCACGATCTCGGAATTGGCACGCTTGGTCAGCTCCGTAATCCGCGTCGCGGCCGCCTCGGTCAGTTTCATGACCTGCGGGCGGGGCCTCGGCTTCGGCTTGGACTGGACGGTGGTATCCATTGCAGTCGATCTCCGGCGTCGCACGGTGGCGACGAGCTATCATGGCATTAAAGTAACAACGAAATTCGCGCTGTGAAGGTCTCTCGTCGTGAACTCGATCAGAACCCGTCGAAACGCCGCTCACTTCCTAGTAAATCTTCCAAATTCCCGGCGTCGCCAGCTCCAGCAAGTGGTTGTCCGGGTCGCGAAAGTAGATACTTTTGCCGCCCCGCGGCCAATCCGTCCTGCCTTCAATCGCGACATCGTGCTCACCCAGCGACTTTTCCCAGACCGGCAGTTCGGCCGCCGCGATGGCAAAGGCCATGTGAATGGGGCCGCTGCCGTCATGCGGCGGAATGGTGCCGCCGGGTAGCTGGATCGTCTCAGGCGTCGAACCGCGACGAAACAGCAGCAGCACGCTCCGTCCACCGACATCGTACGCAACAAACCGCGAATCGGCCGTCAGCGTTTCCAGGCCCAGCACCTTCTCGTAAAACGCGCGGGCGCGGTCGAGGTCATCAACGTAAAGCGCGGTCTCGATGACACCGGATAGTTTCGGCAACGGATCCCTTCACCACATATTCAGGACGAGGCGCGCCTCGTCGGACATGCGATCCGGCGTCCAGGCCGGATCCCACACCAGGTTCACATTGACGATGCCGACCCCGGGAACGCTGGCGACCGCGTTCTCCACCATGGTCGGCAGTTCGCCGGCCGCCGGACAGTTCGGCGTGGTCAGCGTCATCGTGACGTCGACGCCGCGATCGTCCTTGAGGTCGACCTTGTAGATCAGGCCGAGTTCGTAGATATCGGCCGGAATTTCCGGATCGAACACCGTCTTCAGCGCGGCGACGATTTCGGTCCCCAGCCGTTCGGTCTCCTCGGGCGGCAGCGCCGAGTTGGTTTCCATATTGGCTGACTTGACTTCGGCTGTATCACTCATGAGAACAAATCCCGCGCCTTGATCAGCGCCTGTGCCAGTTGGTCGACTTCTTCCCGGGTATTATACATCCCAAACGATGCACGGCAGGTGGCTGTGACATTGAACCGCTCTAAAAGCGGCATCACGCAATGGGTGCCGGCGCGCACCGCGATGCCCTGGCGGTCAATCACGGTCGCAACGTCGTGGGGATGGGCGCCCTTCATCTCGAAGGAAATCACCGGGCCCTTGCCGCGCGCGGTGCCGATCAGCCGCAGCGAATTGATTTCGCGCAGTCGATCCTGGGCATAGGTCATGAGATCGTGCTCGTGGGCGGCGATGCGTTCCTTGCCGATCGAATTGACGTAGTCGATCGCAGCGCCCAGCCCGATCGATTCCACGATCGCGGGCGTGCCCGCCTCGAACTTGTGCGGCGGATCGCCATAGGTGATCCAATCCCGCGTGACTTCGCGGATCATCTCGCCGCCGCCGTTAAAAGGGCGCATCGCAACGAGATGCTCGTGCTTGGCGTAGAGCACGCCGATGCCGGTCGGACCGTACAGCTTGTGGCCGGTAAAGACGTAGAAATCGCAATCGATGTCCTGCACGTCGACCGCCAGATGCACGGCGGCCTGGCTGCCGTCGACCAGCACCGGGATGCCGCGGGCGTGCGCGATCTTCACCACGTCCTTGACCGGAACGAGGGTGCCGAGCGCGTTCGACATCTGCGTGATCGCGACCAGCTTGGTGCGATCGGTCAGCAGCTTCTCGAACTCGTCGATCAGGAAATTGCCTTCGTCGTCGACCGGCGCCCATTTGATCACGGCGCCATGGCGCTCGCGCAGGAAGTGCCAGGGCACGATGTTTGAGTGATGCTCCATGATGGAGATCACGATCTCGTCGCCGGCCTTGATGTTGGGCTCGCCCCAGGACGACGCCACGAGGTTGATCGCCTCGGTAGCGTTGCGGGTAAAGATGATCTCTTCGGTGCGCCCGGCGTTGAGAAATTTCGCGCACCTTGGCGCGGCCGCCCTCATAGGCTTCCGTCGCGGCATTGGCGAGGTAATGCAGGCCGCGATGCACGTTGGCGTATTCGCTCTTGTAAGCCTCCGTCATGCGGTCGAGCACGGCGGTCGGCTTCTGCGCGGAAGCGGCGTTGTCGAGATAGACCAGCGGTTTGCCATAGACTTTCATCGCCAGCGCCGGAAAATCCTCCCGCACGCGGGCCACGTCGTAGGCGCCATTCTTGACCGCCGGATGGCTCATGATCGCGCCTCCAGCCAGCGCTGCGCGGCCGCAATCGCCAGTTCGCGCAGATCGTCGTTGACGATCAATTCGATCGCCTCGCCCACGAATGCTTGGATCAGCAGCGCCTGGGCCTCTTTCTCGGAAAGACCGCGGGCGCGCAGGTAGAACAGCAGGCTCTCGTCGAGCGCGCCTGTGGTGGCGCCATGGCCGCAGGTGACGTCGTCGGCGAAAATCTCGAGCTCCGGCTTGTTGTCGGCCTCGGCGTCGTCGGACAGCAGCAGCGCCCGCGTCATCATCTTGGCGTCGGTCTTCTGCGCGTCGGGGCGCACGATGATGCGGCCCTGAAACACTGAATGAGCGCGGTCGTCGGCAACGGCGCGGAACACCTCGCGGCTGGCGCAATTCGGCACCGCGTGGTCCATGAACAGCGTGGTGTCGGCATGCTGGCGGCCATTGAGCAGATTGACGCCGTTGGTCTCGACCCGGGAGCCCTCGCCGGCGAAGGCAATGGTGGCCTGATAGCGGCTGACGGCAGCGCCCGAGGTCATGCCAAAGGTGTTGAAATGCGCATGCGCGCCCAGCGTCACGACGGCGGAGCAAATGTTGAAGGCCTCGCGGCTGTCCTCGACCAGGCGGACGTGGTCGAGCCGCGAGTTATCGCCGATCGCCACGACCAGCGAGTCATGGGCCTGATAGGCCTTCGCGCCATCGGCTGCCATGTAGCTTTCGACCAGCGTCGCGCCGGCATCCCTGCCGAGCCGCAGCAGCGAGCGGGTGAACATCGCCGCAGGCGTGGCACCCGTCGCGACGTGGATGATCTGCAGCGGCTGTTTCAGCACGACACCGTTGGCGATCTCGATCACGACGCCATCGGTCATCATCGCACTGTTGAGCGCGATCATGGGATTGGCGATATCGAGCGTGAATAGCTCCGCTTGCAGTGCGGCGTCGCCGGCCTCCAGCACGTCGCGCAGGGTGCGAACGGTGAGACCCTTCTCAAGCCCGTCCAGCTCGGAAAGTTTTGGCGCGAACACGCCGTCCACCAGCACCAGCCGGCGCGTCCCCTTGACCGCCTGCAGCTTCACAGCCGCCGCAGCCCGCTTCAGCGCAGCGGCGTCCGGCGCGGGCGCCAGCGGCAACACTTCGCGCATCAGCGCGCGCAGATCGGTGTATTTCCAGTCCTCGATCCGCCGGTGCGGCAGGCCCACACGGTCATAGGCCTCGAAGGCGGCGCTTCGCGCCTCGGCGACCCTGCCTGTGCCCGGCAGCCGGTCGCGCGCGACGGCAAAGCTGTCGCTCAGCGCGCGTCCGGTCTCGTTCTTTGCCAAAGCCAAATTCATCTCGATACCTGTCAGGCTGCGTCTTCGAACTGGGCGTATCCGGAAGCCTCGAGTTCCAGCGCCAGCTCCTTGCCGCCGCTTTTGACGACCCGGCCCTTCGACATCACGTGCACGAAATCAGGCACGATATAGTTGAGCAGCCGCTGGTAGTGCGTGATGACGACCATGGCACGCTCAGGCGAACGCAGCGCGTTGACGCCGTCGGCGGCCACGCGCAGCGCGTCGATGTCGAGACCGGAATCCATTTCATCGAGGATGCAAACGGCAGGCTCGAACAGCGCCATCTGCAAAATCTCGTTGCGCTTCTTCTCGCCGCCGGAGAAGCCGACATTGACGCCGCGCTTGAGCATGTCCTGCGGGATGTTCAGCGACTTTGCGACCTCGCGAACCTTCTTCAAGAAGTCCGGCGTAGAGAATTCGCTCTCTCCGCGCGCCTTGCGCTGGGCGTTCAGCGCGGTGCGCAGGAAGTTCATGGTGGCGACGCCGGGAATTTCCACCGGATACTGGAACGCCAGGAACACGCCCTTGGCGGCGCGCTGGTCCGGCGCCATTTCCAGCAGGTCTTCGCCCCTGAACAGGACCTGGCCGTCAGTCACTTCGTAACCGGGCTTGCCGGCGATGACATGAGAGAGCGTCGACTTGCCGGAACCGTTCGGTCCCATGATCGCGTGCACCTCACCCGGGTTCACGGTGAGCGTCAGTCCGTGGAGAATCTCACGATCCTCGACGCGGACTTTCAGATCTTTCACTTCAAGCAGAGACATTGTTTTCCGTTCCTTGTTCCTCGTCCTGAGGAGCGCCGTCAGGCGCGTCTCGAAGGACGTGGGCCAACAATCTTTCCTCTCATCCTTCGAGACGGCCGCTCGCGCGGCCTCCTCAGGATGAGGTCTACCCGACCGATCCTTCGAGCGAGATCGAGATCAGCTTCTGTGCTTCCACCGCAAATTCCATCGGCAGTTGCTGCAGCACGTCCTTCACGAATCCGTTGACCACGAGGCCGACGGCTTCTTCCTGCGAAAGTCCGCGCTGGATGCAATAGAACAGCACGTCCTCGGAGATTTTCGATGTCGTTGCTTCGTGCTCGAACTGCGCCGACGAATTCTTCGCCTCGACATAAGGCACGGTGTGCGCGCCGCATTTGCCGCCGATCAGGAGCGAGTCGCAGGCGGTGAAGTTGCGTGCGCCGGTGGCTTTCCGATGGGCGGTGACGAGCCCGCGATAGGTGTTCTGCGACACGCCGGCCGCGATGCCCTTGGAGATGATCCGGCTGGTCGTGTTCTTGCCGAGATGGATCATCTTGGTGCCGCTATCGACCTGCTGGTGACCATTCGAGATCGCGATCGAGTAGAACTCGCCGCGTGAATTGTCGCCGCGCAGGATGCAGCTCGGATACTTCCAGGTGATCGCCGAACCGGTTTCGACCTGGGTCCAGGAGATCTTCGAATTGTTGCCGCGGCAGTCGCCACGCTTGGTGACGAAATTGTAGATGCCGCCGACGCCTTCGGAATTGCCGGGATACCAGTTCTGCACCGTCGAATATTTGATCTCGGCATCGTCGAGCGTGACCAGTTCGACCACGGCGGCGTGCAACTGGTTCTCGTCGCGCTGCGGTGCGGTGCAGCCTTCGAGATAGCTGACGTAAGACGCCCTTGTCGGCGATGATCAGCGTGCGCTCGAATTGGCCGGTGTTGCGCTCGTTGATACGGAAATAAGTCGACAGCTCCATCGGGCAGCGCACGCCCGGCGGCACGTAGACGAACGAACCGTCGGAAAACACCGCCGAGTTCAGCGTCGCGAAATAGTTGTCAGAAGTCGGCACCACCGTGCCGAGATACTTCCGCACCAGCTCGGGATGCTCGCGGATCGCTTCCGATATCGGCATGAAGATCACGCCGGCGTCCTTCAATTCCTTCTGGAAGGTGGTGGCGACAGAGACCGAATTCGAAGACGGCATCGACCGCGATCTTGCGCTCGCCTGCCGGCTTGACGACGCCTTCTAGCACCTCGACTTCGCGCAGGGGGATACCGAGCTTCTCGTAGGTCTTGAGAATTTCCGGATCGATCTCGTCCAGCGAGCCGATCTGCTTCTTCGGCTTCGGCGCGGAGTAGTAATAGAGATCCTGGTAGTCGATCCTGGGGTAGTTGACGCGGGCCCAGGTCGGCTCGGTCATGGTCAGCCAGCGGCGATAGGCCTCCAGACGCCATTCCAGCATCCAGGCGGGTTCGTTCTTTTTCGCGGAGATGAAGCGGACGGTATCTTCCGACAGCCCCTTCGGCGCCTTGTCGGACTCGATAAGAGTCTCAAACCCATATCGATACTGGTCGACGTCGATGCGCTTCACGCGCTCGACCGTCTCTTGTACGGCTGGCATTCTATCCTCCGCTCGCGGTTTCAAGGACCGCGGTGGAACAATCGTAAAATCAGTGACGAAGCATTTCCGACGAAACGTACTTAGAACGTTTCAAGCCGTGTTTCGTCGCCCTTTAAGTAAGGCATCGGCAAGCTTTCGCCAAGCCTCAAGGGCCAAATCAATGTCTTCCTTGGAGGTAGACCAGCCCAGACTGAGCCGCACCGCTCCCTGGGCCAGGCCCCTGTCGAACCCCATGGCCGCAAGGACGTGCGACGGCTGGACCTTACCTGAGGAGCACGCGGAACCCGAGGATACCGCAATACCGCCGAGATCGAAGCCAATTACCGCCGTTTCGGCCTTCAAACCGGGTACGGTGAACAGGGTGGTATTTGGCAACCGCGGGGTGCCTTCCGAAAACACAATCATTCCATGGGTCTGCCGGAGACCCTTCTCAAGGTGGTTCCGCAGGCCCTGCAGCCGGGCTACATCGCCTTCCAAGGCTGCCATAGCGGCCTGGACGGCAGCGCCAAAGGCCGCAATACCCGCGACGTTCTCGGTGCCGGCCCGGCGTCCGAGCTCCTGCCCGCCACCTCGCAGCAGCGGCTGCAGCCCCTGCACCTCCTCGCCAAGCACCATCGCTCCGACCCCCTTGGGGCCGCCGATCTTGTGCGCGGAAAGCGTGACCAAATCAGCCTTCATCGATTTGAAATCAAACGGTATTTTTCCCAGCGCCTGGATCGCATCGACGTGCAGCAGCCCGCCGGCTTCATGCACGACGTCAGCGACTTCTCCGACCGGTTGAAGCGCGCCGGTCTCGTTATTGGCCAGCATCACGGAGACAAGTGCGGGCGGCCCGCCAGCAAGCAGCCTCCTGACATGGTCGACATCGATCAGACCCGATCCGCTCACCTGGATGGTCCCGATCGTCTCCGGCGAGAAACGCCCGCCTGACAGCACCGACGTATGCTCGATGGCCGAGACCAGCAGCCGACGGGCCGGTTCACCCGCGCCCCGGCGTAATCCCGGCGTGAGCGCCAGCGCGTTCGCTTCTGTGCCCCCGGAGGCAAACACCACATCCTGCGGCCGGGCGCCGACGGCCGCAGCGACGGCGGCGCGGGCATCCTCGACCAGCCGGCGCGCCTGCCGGCCTTCGGCATGAACCGAGGACGGATTGCCGGCCATCTCCCAGGCGGCCGCCATCGCCTGCTTCGCCTCCGGGCGAAGCGGCGTCGTTGCGTTCCAGTCGAGATAGACCCGGTCGGGCATTTCCGTACAATACTACCTATATCGGTGGGTGGCTCCCACGCACCTGCGCCGTGCAGGATGCGCAGATTGCCTTATGGCAATTGGGGATCGCGCCGTCTCTTACAATCACAGCCTAACGCCTTGAACAGCCTTTGAGATGTTCAAGATGCTTGCTTTTTGCCCCTCGCCTCATGCTAGAACGCCGCCACCAGTTTCACGGGAGCGCCGTTTTGCGCACCACCCAACGACGCCTGACCGCATTTCTTCTCCGCCGGATCACGGCCGTTGCCAAGGGACACCTCCAAGGAACATGAATGCCTGAAGTCATTTTCACCGGCCCCGCAGGCCGCCTCGAAGGCCGTTACCATCCGGCCAAGCAGAAGAACGCGCCGATCGCGATGATCCTGCATCCGCATCCGCAGTTTCACGGCACGATGAATCACCAGATCGTCTACCAGTGCTACTACGCGTTTGCGCATCGCGGCTTCTCGGTGCTGCGCTTCAACTTCCGCGGCGTCGGCCGCAGCCAGGGCTCGTTCGACCATGGTACCGGCGAATTGTCGGATGCGGCCTCCGCGCTCGACTGGGCACAGACCATCAATCCCGAAGCGCGCGCCTGCTGGGTCGCGGGCTTTTCGTTCGGCGCCTGGATCGGCATGCAGCTCTTGATGCGCCGGCCCGAAGTCGAAGGCTTCATCTCGATCGCGCCGCCCGCCAATCTCTACGACTTCTCCTTCCTTGCACCCTGCCCGTCGTCCGGGTTGATCGTGCATGGCGAGAGGGATGCGGTGGTACCGCCAAAGGACGTCAACACGCTGGTCGAGAAGCTGAAGACCCAGAAGGGCATCGTGATCGATCAGCAGATCATCCCGGGCGCCAATCACTTCTTCGACGGCAAGCTGGAGCCGCTGATGGAGACGGTGACCGGCTATCTCGATATGCGGCTCGCCAACGTGCGGTGACGTGATCGTCTTTGTAGCCCGGATGGAGCGAAGCGCAATCCGGGGCCGCTGCTAGCGGCGAGAATCCCGGATTGCGCTTCGCTCCATCCGGGCTACGGACTACGCTTTCAGCCCGGCGCGAACTTCAGCGCCGCGATACCGATCAGCACAAGAACAATGCCGGCGATCTTCAGCGGGTTCAGCGCCTCGCCGAACAGCAGCACGCCCATGGTCAGGGTGCCGACCGCGCCGATGCCGGTCCACACCGTGTAGGCGACGCCGATTTCCAGCACCTGCAACGCCCGCCCGAGCAGGAAGACGAACGCCGCCAGCAACACCAGCGAAACGAGGCTCCAGCCAAGGCGCGTATAGCCCTCGGCATATTTCATCGAAATCGCCCAGCCGACATCGAGCAGACCTGCCGTAACGAGTGCGACCCAGGCGATCTGCGGTGACATGGTGGCGCTATGCCGCCAGTTTCAGCATGTGCGCGTTATGGCGTACTAAAAACGCATGCAGCAAGTGCGGATAGTCGGGTCCCACCGCCGTGCGCACGCTCGGCCGCTGCGCCAGCGACGTGCGCCATGCCCGCACCTTTGGCGTATCGGCGAAGACCGAGAGATCGGTAAGCTGATCGAATACGTCGAAATAGCGGAAGATCGGCGCGAACACCGCGTCGACGAGGCTGAAATCCTTGCCGGCAAAGAACGGGCCCGCGCCCAGCGCTTCCTCGACACGCGCGAACTTCGCGGCAACCGCCTGCCGCTTGCTTTCGAAGGTCGCGGGATCGCCTGTCGTCTCCAAGCCCCATAGTTCGCTCAGAATGGCGGAGCCGAATTCCATCCAGGCGCGGTGCTGCGCGCGCGTGAGCGGATCCGGCGGATGCAGTTTCGTGCCTCCTTGCGTCTCCTCGATGTATTCGCAGATGACATTGCTCTCGAACAACGCCGCCTCGCCGTCCCCGGTTTGGACAACCAGCACCGGCACCTTGCCGAGCGGCGAAATCTTCAAAAACCAGTCCGGCTTGCTGGCGAGATCGATATCGACCCGGTCGAACGGGACGCCCTTCTCGGTGAGCGCGATCACCGCGCGCTGCACATAGGGACAAAGCTTGTGGCTGATCAGTCTCAGGGCGACGGCCATGGCAATCCTATGATTTAATGCATCTGCATCTACTTAGATGCAAGTGCATTTATCTGTCAACCCGCCGCCTGCCATGGTCGAACAACAAGTCGTGTGCGCGCCGTCGCGTGCCCCGGACGCAAGCGGCGTGGGCGGCGCAAACAGGCGCCCAGTCCTACTTTGCATGGGTCCTACTTTGCATGGGGTTGTTTTCGAAGTTTTGTGTTTTGAGCCCGCGGTGCACCGCCGACGGGTATCTGACCTAGGGTCGCGCGATGATGCCGCCGGTCATCGGGAACGGCACCCCCGTGGTGGCGGGGTAACTCAACGGCAGGCCTTTCAGGCCCCGCGCGGCCAGAAATCCGAAGGCCTGCGCTTCGATGGCGTCGGACGCCCAGCCCAGCGTGTCTGCCGCCCGGACGGTCGCTGGTTCCAGACACTCACGCAGCATCCGCAGCATGGTCAGGTTGCGCGCGCCGCCGCCGGCCACGATCCAGTTCTTCGGTTCCTTCGGCAGCAGCGGCACCACCCTGGCGATCGCGGCAGCCGTAAAGGCGGTCAGCGTCGCCGCGCCATCCTCGGGCGGGATATCGCCGAGCTTCAACCCCTCAAAATCGTTGCGATCGAGCGATTTCGGCGGAGGCAGCGAAAAGAACGGCCTTGCCAGCGCGCGGCTAATCCAGGCCGCATCGACCCTGCCCAGCGCTGCGGTGCGGCCCTCGTTATCGAACCGCTGGTTCAGCCAGCGGAACATGTGGTCGTCGAGCATCGCGTTGCCCGGACCGGTGTCGCAGGCGATCAGCGTGTCGCCGTCGATATAGGTGATGTTGGCAACGCCGCCGATATTGACCACGATGGTCGGCCCCTCCCAATCCAGCGATTGGGCGAGCGCGCGGTGATAGACCGGCACAAACGGCGCGCCCTGCCCGCCGGCTTCGACGTCGGCAGCGCGGAAATCGTACATGACCGGAACGTGGATCAGTTTGGCCAGCGCGGCCGCGTCGCCGATCTGGACCGTCAGCTTTTTCTCGGGCCGGTGCAGCACGGTCTGGCCGTGAAAACCGACGATGTCGATATCGTCGAAGCGCATCCGGTGTTGCGCGGTAAAGTTGGCCACCGCCTCGGCATGCGCCGCCGTGACGACCCGTTCGGCCTCGCGCAGGCAACCGGGCCGCGCCGCGCGATCCGGCAGATCGGAGGCCTCGTACAGCGCCTGCCGCAGCAGGCTGCGCTCCGCATCGGTATAGGGACGGTACCCGGACGGCCCGAGGGCGTTTACCCGGCGACCGTCCGTCTCAATCAAAGCGACATCGACCCCGTCGAGCGAGGTGCCGCTCATCAGACCAAGTGCCGTCAACATCATCACAATCGTGCCTTTGCAACGCCCTGCTCGATCCGTCCCGCCGACGACGATCAGCTTGTGCCAAACACGGACATCTTATAATGCCACAGCGCCTACCCTTGCGGCAGCCCGTTCGCCGTGTTTCCGCAAAACTGTTACAAATACAGTGAAAATAGAATGATCAAAGCAGCCCGCCCATGACCGCATTTAAATCAGATTTTCTGAACATTTTACAGGAACGCGGCTTCATCCACCAATGCTCCGATTTCGAGGGCCTCGACGCGCTTGCCGCGAAGGGCCAGGCGACCGCCTATGTCGGATACGACTGCACGGCGCCGTCGCTGCATATCGGCAACTATCTCACCATGATGATGCTGCACTGGCTGCAGCAGAGCGGAAACAAGCCGATCACCCTGATGGGCGGCGGCACCACCATGGTCGGCGACCCCTCCGGCAAGGATGAATCGCGCGCGATCCGCTCGATCGAGGAGATCGAAGCCAACAAGGCCTCGATCCGCGGCGTGTTCGCAAAGGTACTGAACTACGGTTCCGGGGCGAGCGACGCCATCATGCTCGACAATGCCGAGTGGCTGACGAAGCTGAACTGGATCGAGATGCTGCGCGATATCGGCCGGCATTTCTCCGTCAACCGCATGCTGACGATGGACTCGGTGCGGCTCCGGCTCGAACGCGAGCAGGAGATGAGCTTCATCGAATTCAACTACATGGTCTGCCAGGCCTACGACTTCGTCGAACTGGCGCGGCGCACCGGTTGCCGCCTGCAGATGGGCGGCTCCGATCAGTGGGGCAACATCGTCAACGGCGTCGATCTCGGCCGCCGCATGGGCACGCCGCAATTGTTCGCGCTGACGACGCCGCTCCTCACGACCGCCTCCGGCGCCAAGATGGGCAAGACCGCGCAAGGCGCGGTGTGGCTGAATGCCGACCAGTTTTCGCCGTACGACTTCTGGCAGTACTGGCGCAACGTCGAGGACGCCGACGTCGTCAAGTTTCTAAAGCTGTTCACGATCCTGCCGATGAGCGAAATCAACAAGCTCGCGGCGTTGCAGGGCGGCGAGATCAACGAGGCCAAGAAGGTGCTGGCGACGGAGGCGACCGCGCTGTTGCACGGCCGCGAGGCCGCCAACACATCAGCCGAAACCGCCCGGCAAACCTTTGAGCAAGGCGCGATCGCGGAGAGCCTGCCCACCGTGGAGGTTTCGCGTGGCGAGCTCGAGGCCGGCGCCGGCGTGCTGGGGCTGTTCGTGAAAGCGGGCCTCGTGGCCTCGAACGGCGAAGCGCGGCGCCAGATCAAGGGCGGCGGCTTGCGCGTCAACGATACGGCCGTGACCGACGAGAAAATGGTTCTGACATCTTCCAACCTCACGCCGGAAGGCGTCATCAAGCTTTCCATGGGGAAGAAAAAGCACGTCCTGCTCAGGCCGGCTTGAGCCTGCATAGGCGCATTCGTTTTTGAGGCTTGCGGGCATCGGCGGAAACGCGCTCCCCTGCTCAGATGGATGACAACACCCGCGGGGAGGATATCGCGACGCAGCCGCTCAAGCCGGAGCGGGTTGCGCTCAACGTGCTGGCGCTGTGCTTTACGCTGTCGCTGCTCGGCCGCGGGCTCGGCGAGAGCTTTACGGTTTTCCTCAAACCGATCTCGGAGGATTTCGGCTGGGACCGCGCACAGGTGGTTTCGGTCTATTCGCTGACCTGGCTGGCGGGCGGGCTGATGGCGCCGGTGGTCGGCCGGCTGTTCGACCGTTATGGGCCCCGCACCGTCTATTCGCTTGGACTGCTGCTGCTCGGCGGCGCGTTCCTGGTGGCGTCGCGGGCGCAAGCGTTGTGGCAGTTCCAGTTGAGCGTCGGGCTGTGCGTCGGAATCGGCATCGCCTTCATCGGCAACGTGCCGAATTCGATCCTGCTCGGCCGCTGGTTCGGCCCGCGCCTGCCGACGGCGATGGCGATCCTCTATTCCGCGACCGGTGCAGGCGTTCTGGTGCTGCTGCCGGCGTCGCAAATCCTGATCGACCATTTCGGCTGGCGTGGCGCCCACCAGATCTTCGGCATCATTACACTGTGCCTTTTGGTGCCGCTGTTGCTGCTGCCGTGGCGGCTGTTCGCCACCGGCTCGCCGCACATCGCCAAAAAGGCCGATCCCGATTTCATCGACGAAGGCTGGACGCTCGTCAGCGCGATGCGCCACCACGCGTTCTGGGCGCTGTTTTCGACGTTCTTCTTCACGGCAATCGGCATGTACGCGATTTCGGCGCAGATCGTCGCCTACCTGATCGACGCCGGGTTCCCGCCGCTGCAGGCGGCGACCGCCTGGGGCTTTTCGGGCGTCGTGCTGCTGTTCGGAATGCTGGGCGTGACGCAACTCGATGCGATGATCGGGCGAAGGCCGTCGGTGCTGCTCAGCTACGCCATCTCGATCGTCGGCATCATTCTGCTGTGGCTGCTGCAATACTATCCGAACTTCTGGCTGCTCGCCGCCTTCGTCGTGACCTTCGGCAGTATGATCGGCTCGCGCGGGCCGCTGATCACGGCGACCGCGATGAAGATCTTTCGCGGCGAGCGCGTCGGCACCATCTACGGCACGATTTCGATCGGCAGCGGCCTTGGCTCAGGGCTCGGCGCGTGGGGCGGCGGCGTGATCCACGACTGGACCCACAGCTACAACCCCGTGATCGCCTTCGCGCTGGTGGCGGTGGTGCTGGGATTGATCCCGTTTCTGATCGTGCCGGCGCTGCGGCGGTGATTTTCTTCGCCGCTAATTGTTCGGTGGGAATTCGACCTGGTTGTTCTGCTTGCCGGTGTTGAACTCCATGATCTTTCGCGTCACGCCGGGAAAGATCGCCGAAATCGGATTGACGCGCAGCACCGGCTGGCTTGGGGTACCCACGACCTCATAGGTCACGCCGATCAAGCCTTCATTGTTGCCGTTGCCGAGGAACAGGCCGAGCACCGGAATCTGGCCGAACATGTTGTTCAGCCCGTACATCGGAACGAAGGTGCCGCTCATCCGAACCTGATTGGCGACGGTATCGATGCTGCCTTCGATGGTCGCCCCGACCATCGGTCCTTTCACGACACCATCGCGGATCTTGAGCTGTCCATTCTGCCGGGTGAACTCGGCTCGCAATGCCGAAAAGGACACGCCATTCTGAGTGCCGGTTGAACCACCGGCGGCCACGCGATCGAGCGAAGCCTCACCCTTGATGGAAAAGTCGCGGACGTTGATCAGGCCCTCCTTGGCGCTGGGTTCGACCGTCGGTGGCTCCAGCGCCAGGGACAGTTGCCCGCCAGTCACCTTGGTGTACATGTCGGTGAAGCGGAGGAAGGCCCCCGCATCGTTGGTCTGCAGGATGATGATGTCCCGGCCTTGTCCCTGCGAGCGGCCCCGCAGATCTGCCGTCACCGGCGTATCGCGTCCGACCTTGCCGGAGAGCGTGAAGTTTTTCACGATGCCGTTGCGGCGGGAAAACTTGCTGTCGACGCTGCGCAACGCCTCGCCATTGAAGCCCGCCACCGCGCCGAGCTTGACGTCGATGTCGAGGTCGATACTGCGGGACTTGCCCTTGGGGTCGGTCTCCTTGCCTGTGATCGCCGACTTGAGGAAGCCGCGACCGTCGAACACGTCGCCGCGCATCATGACCTTGATAACGCCGTCGGCCCCGCGCTCGGCCTTCAGCGTGGTCTTGTCGCCGTCCGACGGCGCGTAGGTCGGGAAATTCGCGTTCAACAGGTCGTTATTCTGGTCGACTTCCAGCGATCCCTTGATCGAAACGCCGCCGCCTTCGACCACGATGTCCTGGAACAGCGTCGATTGTTCCTTCTTTACCACGCTGAACGTCGCCTTGCCCGACTTGCCGGGCACCTTGACCCAGCCCGGCAGGATGTTGTCGAGACGCAGCGAGGTCAGATCGGCCTCGATGCCGACGCGGCTGTCGTTATCGCCGATCTTGCCGATTACCTTGATCGGAATGGAGCCGCTGACGGCAGATCCGAGATCGATTCCGAGGCGCTGGCGGCTGGCGTCATCCAGCGTCGCCTGCAGCCTGATATCGGCGTCGCCCTCGTTCTGCTTGCGATAGTCGAGCGAGGCCGGCTGCCCGTTGATCTTGACGTCGCCCTTGACTTGATAGCCCGCATTGTTGGCCACCAGCTTCAGCGTGTTGGCCTCCAGCTTCTGGTTCATCACCAGCTTGTCGGCGGCAAAACCGCCGAGATCGGCCGTGACGGTGTAGGTGGTGTCGGCCTTGGTCATCGAGCCCTTGACCGGCATGCCGAGCGTGATGGTCGCGGCAATCGTTCCCTTGCTGGCGTTCGGATCGATCAGGGTGCCGGAGAGATCGCTGATGCGGTCGGACGCCAGAATCTCGGCCGCCGCCGGCACCGGGCAGTCGACCCTGAACTTCACCCGCGAAGGCGAGGGCTTCGGCGCCATGTCCGGCACCTCGAAGCTGAAGTCCGAAATGTTGATCTTGCGTCCCCCCGGCGTGTCCGCGACGCCCTGCCCGATCGTCACCGTCGCGGTGCGGCCGGTGACCCGCGCCTTCAAATCGGCATCGCGAACCGAGGGCATTTCGTCCACCGGGCGAACCGTGACGCCTGACGCCACGATGTTGACGGCGAGACCATCATCCGGAATCGGCGGGCCCTTGCGCGACAGATTGCGCACCGGCGAATTGACGCCGACCTCGATGCGCTGAAGCGTACCCTTCTCGATCCGCTCGATCACCCATTCGCGCACTTCGGGCACGATCAGGATCGGCCACATCCGCTTCAGTGCGGATGCCGACATTGGCGTGCCGGCGAAACCAAGCTGGAGGCGCGCCTCATTGGCATAGTCGATGCTGCCGGTACCGGCGATGCCGATCTCGCCATTGCTGATATCGGCCTGGGTGAGCAGCACGCGCTTCCGGTCGGTGTCAATGCGCAAGCCGATATTGATCCGGTTGAAGATCAGCGGCGGTTCCTTTTCGCTACCCGCCAGCACGATGGTGCCGCCGCTAAGGCCCGCCTGCCATTCGGTGGTGGCGCCGTTTGGCGGCTCGAGATGACCCAGCAACGTAATCCGGTTCTCGCCGGAAACGACCTTGAAGGGCGCGACCAGCACGCGGCGAGCGGAATCCCATTCGACGCTCATCTCTGCGGAATTGATCGGCATCGGATAATCAGGCGTATCGCTGTCGATCAGGTTCCCGGCGCCGGCGCTGATCTTGCCGCGGAAATAGGTTGGCAGACCGTCGCGGCCGAGTTCACCCTTCAGTTCGCCTGACAGCGGCAGTTCGGCGCTGTAGGTGAGATCCTTGACCCGCATCGCCAGCAGAATATTGGCGGCCGGCACCTTGTCGGCGCGAACATCGACCGACCGGACGCCGTTCTGCTGCGGCCCGACCACGACCTTGAGCGACCAAGGACGCGCGCCTTCCTCGCCAAGGCTCACCGCCACCCCGCCGTTGCGCGGCCGGCGCATGCTGAGACTGATATTTTCGAACGTCCATTTGTTGCCGCGCTGCTGATCGTCGACGACGAGGTTGCCGTTCTTCAGGCCGATCTCGTTGAGATTCTGACCGTCGAGGCCGCTGAGGCTGAGGCTGTCCAGCCAGTCGAGGCTGGCCAGCAATCCGTTCTGCATGGTGTCGGGAGCCGTCGCAACAGCATCTTGCGGGGGTGCGGGCGTCTGGCGCGGGAATGTCGGCGCCAGGCCCGCGTCGCGCTTGGAGGCGACGCCCGTCGCCAGCGGCTTTGCGGTCTCGCCGGCGGAGACCGTCACCTGGCCGTCCGGCGTGATTCGCACCGCGAGTTCGGCGTCGACCAGATTGAGGCTCTCGGCGCGCAGGCGCCCCATCAGAAGCGCCGTGCCGGATAATTTCACCTCGGCCTTCGGCGCGGTGGCTACGACGACCTGGTCACGGTCGCGGACCACGATGTCGCGGATGCGCACCGCGATTCCAATCCGCCCGGCGCGCTCGATCTGCGTACCGCCGACCGCCACCGTATTGCCGTGGCCGATATTGTCTTCGATCGCGGCCGCAAGCCATGGCGTCGCCATGTCGAGATTGATCGGCCCGGCGCCGAGCCGCCACCACAGCCCGCCGAAGCAGCCGGTGAAAATCACCGCCAGCACGCCGATCACAATCGCTAGGCGCTTGACCCAGCGTTCGCCGGTCAGCCATCGCCGCAGCCCTGCAAATCTGTCTCCCGTCCGGTGAAATCGGGAATTGGAATGCGACAACAGCCGCCGGGCACGAGAGCGCGCCGCCTCGTCGGGCTCCTGATCCCAGCCGGCCGCGTCATCCCACTGCGAGAGGTGGGCGTCGGCACGCGGATTCGACCCCTTGGGCGAAGTATTCCTAGCCATTGCCTCTCGGTGCCGGCGCTGAGGTTGATCGCCGCCAAGGGCGCGCTCTTCGATCGGTATCGAGCGCTCCTGTGCCGGCATCGCTGCCAATCCTCGATTAATACTGTTACTCGTGGTCGGACCCAAGGGTTGATTGGGCGGCCCCATCGACGAGCGGACGGGTGTTGCGTCGAATTCGTTGTAACCATACTCCGGGGTCATCAAACTTGCCCAGCAGCCGGAGCGAATCCGACGGTCAAGGGCGAGACCCGCAATACCCTAATGGTTGAACTGCGGAAAGCGACGAAAGGAAGGCGTATGTCCAAGAAAACGCGCACGAAATCCTCCAAGCCATCCCCCAAAAGCCGCAAGGCGTCCGCCCAGAAACCAGCCGCGGCCAAGACTCCCAACAAGACTCCCAACAAGGCTTCCAACAAAGCCCCCGGCAAGGCCGCCCGCCGCAGCGGGACGGCATCGGCCAAAAAGCCTGCCGCCAAGGTCGCCAAGGCAGCCAAGGCAGCCAAGACCGCCACCAAGATGACCGTCAGGAAACCGGAACAGACGGCCAAAACCACGTCAGCCAAAGCGTCGCACAAGCCGACATCGAAACAGTTAATAAAATCCAATCTATCGGATGCGACCAAACCGGCGGGTGCGATCAAACCCGCCGCCGGAACCCCGCTCGTTGAAGGCGCGAAGGCTCCCCCCTTCAGCTTGCCCCGCGATGGCGGCGGCAGCGTCTCGCTGGCAGACCATGCGGGCAAGAAACTGGTGCTGTTCTTCTATCCCCGTGCCGACACCCCCGGCTGCACCCGGGAAGCCATCGACTTCACCCGGCTCAACAGCGCGTTCGCCGACGAAGGCGCCGCAGTCCTCGGCATCTCCGCAGACACCGTCAAAGCCCAGGAATCCTTCCGCATCAAACACCAGCTTTCGGTTCCCCTGATCTCGGATGAGCAACATGAGATGCTGGAGGCTTATGGCGCCTGGGGCGAAAAATCGATGTACGGCAGGAACTTCATGGGAATCATTCGAACGACGGTTCTGATCGGCGCCAATGGGCGGATCGCCAAAATCTGGCGCAATGTCCGGGTCGACGGCCATGCCGACGAGGTGCTGGCCGCGGTCCGCGCCATATGATTTGGCCCGTTCCATTTTCCAAAAATTAACCATGAAAGGGTCAAATCGGCTCCGCAAATTGAGCCGTACGGAACTGATCTCCGACCGGCGCGGGAGTGCCGATGTCGTACCGTTCCGGTCATTATTCTGACCACCACCATCCCAACGATCATGGCAGGACGCCGCCCCGCCGACCTGCCGCCTCTGCGGCAAAGGCCGTAGCGATAGACGGTGATGGCTACACCATCATGCACGCCGGCAAGCAGGTCCGGCTCGGCCCGGTCGTATTCTGGATCGTTGTCGGTACGATCGTGCTGCTCGGCATGTGGTCGGCGGCGACCGCCACCTATTTCGCGTTTCGCGACGACGTCCTGACCCGGCTGATCGCTCGTCAGGCCGAGATGCAATACGCCTATGAGGACCGCATCGCGGAGCTGCGCTCCAAAGTCGACCGCACCACCAGCCGCCAGTTGCTCGATCAGGAACAGTTCGACCAGAAGCTCGACCAGATCATGCGCCGCCAGACCGCGCTCGAATCGCGCGCCACTGCCTTGGGCACGATCCCTGATACCGCGGCTACCGGTTCGCTTCGACCCCCGGGCCGCGGCGCGGCCGTTGAGACGCCGGCTCCCGGCCCCCTCAAACCCTCCCCGATCAGCGACACCGTGATCTTCGTGGCGCCACCTGATCGTGAAGCGCGGCTGGAATCGCGCGCTCCCCTTGTCGTCAAGCCGCAGTCAAATCAGTTCGCCAAGGTTCAGGGCGTCGACAACGTGCTGGTCCGCCTGCAGACCTCGCTCGATTCCGTCGAGCGGCGCCAGATGGCGGCACTGAACGCGGTCGAGGACGGCATGGAATCACGCGTCCGCCGGATGCGCGGCGTGTTCACCGATCTCGGCCTCGACATGGCGCAGCTGGAAGCCGCGACGCCGCGCTCGGCGATCGGTGGCCCGTTCGTGCCGGTGAAGCTTTCGGCCGATGCCGGTACGTTCGAGCGCCAGCTCCACCGGATCAACATCGCCCGCACCCAGATGCAGCGCCTCAACGCGACGCTGGCGCTGGTGCCCTACCGCAAGCCTGTCATCGGCGAGGTCGAATTCACGTCGGGCTTCGGTGTTCGCAGCGATCCCTTCCTCGGCCGCCCGGCCATGCACACCGGCCTGGATTTCCGTGCGGCCACCGGCGATCCCGTCCGCGTCACCGCGAACGGCAAGGTCGTATCGTCGGGATGGATGGGCGGCTATGGCCGCATGGTGGAAGTCGACCACGGCAACGGGTTGTCGACCCGCTATGGCCATTTGTCGGAAATTCACGTCAGGGTCGGCGATGTCGTCAAAATTGGTCAGGTGGTCGGCGCTGTCGGCTCGACCGGCCGCTCCACCGGTCCGCACCTGCACTACGAAACACGGATCGACGGGGAAGCCGTGGACCCGCAGAAGTTTTTGCGCGCGGGCGTGAGGCTGAGCTCAGGCTAGCATCGCGCTGTCAGGACTGGCTCGCTTCCCAAAACGGAACCGGCGCGCGCCCGCCCGAGTAAATTTTTTTGGCCCTCCTGTCGGCTCGCATCCAGTCCAGTCGTCCTTGTGGCAGAGGCTGAGTTAATCCAACCAAATCCGCGATATACTCCGCTCAGTAATGGAGAGAATAACCTCATGTCACAAGGCAATACCGTTCGTTTGCATCGTGTCCTCGCCACCAAGCCGGAGAAGGTTTTTCGCGCCTTCCTCGATGCGGAAGCCCTGGCCAAGTGGCTGCCGCCCTACGGCTTCACCTGCAAGGTCCACCATTTCGAGGCGAAGGTGGGCGGCACATTCAGGATGTCGTTTTCGAATTTCACCACCAACACAGGCCATTCGTTCGGCGGAGAATATCTGGAGATCGTGCCCAACGAGCGTATCCGCTACACTGATCGTTTCGATGACCCCAATTTGCCCGGCGTTATGGAAGTCACCGTGAACCTGAAGGCGGTGTCGGTCGGAACCGAAATCAACATCGAACAGGCAAATCTGCCGACGGTGATTCCGGTCGAAGCATGCTATCTCGGCTGGCAGCAGTCGCTCGCCCAGCTCGCGTTACTCGTCGAGCCGGATATTCCGGGATAGCGACGGTCGAGGAGAGGCACCACACCGTGGCGCCTTATCCTCTTAGTGCCCGACTTCGCCGGTGATGACATCACCGAACAGTTCCCAAGCCTCGCCGTTGAACTTCATCAACTGCATCTGCTCGATCGGAAAATAGTCATCCGGCGCGGTATTGACCATGATGCCGGGCAGCATCAGGTCGGAGTGAAAGTTCTTCAAATTGGCGGCCTGCTTCATGACATTCTCCCGGGTGAGATTGTCGCCGCACTGCTTGAGAACCTGGACCATCGCCTCGGACTGCACGTAGCCATAGAGGTTGTTGGCGTTGGTCTTGTCCCCGTCGGGATAATATTTATCCATGAACGCCCGCCACTTCACGACCGCCGGATCCTTATCCCAGGTCGGATCGGTCGGGTCCTTCAGGTAGGCTGTCGAAATGATGTCCTTGGCATATTGAAGACCGGCCGGCTTGAGCACTGAAGCTACCGACGTTGCGGTGTTGGCCAGGAAGAATTTCGGCTTCCAGTTCAATTCGCCCACTTTACGGATCGCCTGCGCTGATCCCTTGGGCGCGGCCCAGGAGAAGAAGATGTCAGCGCCGGAATCGTGCAACGCCACGATCTGCGAATCGATGCTGGGATCGCTGACTTCGTAGGACTTATCGGCGATGATCATGCCGAGCTTGTCGCCGAGGCCGTCCTTCAAGCCCTTGAACTGGTCCTTGCCGGCGTCATCGTTCTGCCAGAGCACCGCGATCTTGCTGTTGGGAAACTTGTCCCTGATGTACTTGGCGTAGATGCGTCCCTCGCTCTGGTAATTGGGCTGAAAACCCATCGTCCAGTGGAAGTTCTTGGGATCGCCGAACTTGGTTCCACCGGAGGCGACGAAAAGCTGCGGCACTTTCTTTGCGTTCATGTATTTCATGATCGCCGAATTGGACGGCGTGCCGAGCGGCTGGAAGATCAACAGGACCTCATCGCTCTCCACCAGCTTGCGTGCCTGCTCGATCGCCTTCGGCGGACTGTAAGCGTCATCGTAGGTGATGAAATTGACCTTGCGGCCGCCAATCCCGCCCTCGGCGTTGATCATCTTGAAAAAGGCTTCTTCGGTCTTGCCGATCACGCCATAAGACGACGCCGGGCCGCTATAAGGCATGATGTTGCCGATCTTGATTTCGGTATCGCTGGCGCCGGAATCGTATTTCTTCTGCGCGTGGGCTGTGGTGGCGACCATGGCGCCAATGGCAAGCGCCGTCAGGGCCACCAGGTTTTGCATGCGAACCGGCATCGTTTTCTCCCGTCTTTTTGTTTTGGCCGAGTCTTGTTGTGGTCGAGTCTTGCTTTGGCCGAGTCTTGTTGTGCCGGAGTTTCGCAAGCGGATTCGGCGCTGGCAAGCACGCGCTTATTCCGCACGACGAAACGGCATTGTTGCCCGGCGCCAATTGTGATTGATGCAGGTTCGCGCCATTACCAATGCGTGCAAGGCCCAGAGGTTGGACAGGTTGAAACCGAACATACGAATTGGCCCGCGGCATCCCAGGCTTGCTGGCATCGGCTTCCGCGTCGCGCGCTGGCTGGCGGCGAAGACCATGGGGCTTGCGGGATTTCACCAGCTCGGCTCGGAATTCGCCGATGCGCGGATCGCGCATGTGCGCGACAAGCTTGCGCGCGGCGAAACGGTCTATCTCGCAGGCCTCGGCGCACCCGGCACGCATAATTCAGGTCTGGCGCTGGTCGAGGTGACGCAGGCGCGCGGCCCACGGCTGATCGTCAACAATGAGGAAGAACGCTTTTCGGGCAACAAGCACACGACCGAATATCCAAGGCTGTCGATCGATGCCGCGGTAGCGACGCTGCGGGAGATCGGCCGCGATATCGGCGATATCGATGCCTGGCTCACGAGCTGGGATTATCCGACGCTCGCCGGCACGCTGGCGCGCTCGGTGATCGAGGAACTGCCGCAGAGCTTCAAGCTCGTGCGCACCACCGAGGCCGCCGGCTTCGACGGCCGCCGCCTGGACCAGATGACGCGCACGCCAAAAATCCTCGCACGCCAGCTCGGCCTTGCCGAGCGCGTGCCGCTGATCTGCCTGCCGCACCACGACAACCACGCCTGGTTCTCCTATGCGGCTTCCCCGTTTGCCGATGACGGTAAGCCGACGGCGATTGCGGTGCTCGATGGAACCGGCGACCAAGGCTCTATCTCGCTCTACGTGGTCGAGAACGGTGCGATGCGCCGGCTCTATTGCAACGACAGCATGTTCGATTCACTGGGTGCGTTCTACAGCGTGATCTCCTCGACACAGGGCGGCTGGACCTGGCTGTCCAGCGAGGGCCGCTACATGGGCGCCGCCGCATGGGGCGACATGGACCGCGCCAGCAATCCCTATTATGCGCGGTTGCGGGACGTTCTGCATTTCGGCAGCAACGGTGATATCAGGCTCAACCGCGCGATGGCCAACTGGTATTGCGACCCCTTCGATCATCCCTACAAGCAGGCGCTCACCGAGATTCTCGGCGAACCGCTCAGGCCGGACCAGCTCTGGAATCCGGATGCGGTGCTGCGTGTCGAGGATATCCATCACCGCGCTGACACCAAGGACCGCCTCGACAAGGCCGCCGCGACGCAACTGGTGTTCGAGGACGCGATGATCCATGTCGTCGATCATCTGTTGCGAACAACGGCCACGAACCGGCTGGTGCTGACCGGTGGCGTGGCGTTGAACGCGGTCGGCAATATGCGGCTGCTCGAGCATTTCGACGAGGCCTGGTTCGCCAAAGCCCAGCAGCGCAACACGCGCCTGCATCTGTGGGTGCCGCCGGTGCCCGGCGATCCCGGCGTCACCATCGGCGCCGCCTGGCTGTTCGCGCATCTCGCCGGCGCCCCGCGCGGTGCACCGATGACGCACGCTTTCTATTGCGGCACGCCGCCGTCGCAGGAAGACATCGCCGGCGCGCTGAAGGCTGACGACATCGCGTCGCAACGCATCGGCAACATCTCGACGCCTGAAGGCCGTCGAAGCGATCGCCGATCTGATGGCGTTCATGGTCGCGCAAAGCGGCGTGATCGCGCTGTATCAGGGCGCAGCCGAGACTGGCCCTCGCGCGCTCGGCCATCGTTCGATCCTCGCTAACCCCTGCGACGCGCAAGCGCGCGAACGATTGAACGAGCGAGTCAAATACCGCGAGGCCATTCGCCCGCTGGCGCCGATGGCGACGCTGGAGGCAGCACAAGAATATTTCGAACTGCTGCCCGGCGCCTCGGACGCCGATTACAACGCCTATAATTACATGGTGCTGACGGCGCGTTCGAAGCCGCACGCACGCGAAAAGATCCCGGCCGTCATCCACGCCGATGGCACCGGCCGCATCCAGATCGTGCGCGCCGAGGACGATCCCCTCACCCACGCCTATTTGAAGGCGCTAGGCCGCCATATCGGCGTCGAGCTTTCCGTCAACACATCCTTCAATGTCGCGGGACCGATTGCGCAGACCCCGCAGCAGGCGATCGATACGCTGCGCCGCTCCAAGGGGCTCGACGTCGTGGTGCTGGTGGCAAGCGACGGCGAAGTCCATGCGGCCTGGCATGGCGGCGAGCGGGATAGCGGCCGATTTACCGGCTGGTATGACGAATGGAAGAGTCGGGCTGAGGTCACTCAGCGCTGAAAGAATTTCAGCACGCGCCCATCGATCAATAGTAATGCGCTGCCGATCACGAGCGCGCCCGCAATCTCCCGCGGCGAGATTTTCTCGCCGAGCACCAGGACGCCCGATCGCGGTAACCGGAATCAGCAACGTGACCAGCATGACATTGGTGGCGCCGGAGCGTCGCAAAATCTGAAAGAACACGATATAGGCGAGCGCGGTCGACAGCGCGGCAAGTCCGATCACGGCGAGCCATGTCGATAGACCCGGCATCGGCAATTGCCAGGGACGTTCGACGAGCCCCGCGACAATGGTCATCATCGCGGCGGAGGCCAGCATCTGGAACGTCGCGGTGCCGAGCGGCGGCGAGTCTGACAGCAGGCGTCGCGCCAGCAGCGCCGACAGGCCGTAAGAGAAGGCGGCCGCCAGGCAGAGCAGAATGCCGACGCCCTCCCCGCTCTCCAGTCCAAGGCCATCGCCGTGGAGAATGACCACGCCGATCAGGCCCACGATGACGCCCGCGATCCGCCGCGCGGAAAGTTTTTCTTCGCCCGCGATCGCCATCACGAGCACGGTGAACAGCGGCGTCGTGGCGTTCAGGATCGAGGCCAGTCCGCCCGGGATATAGGTCTGACCGACCACAATCAGGGAGAACGGCAGCACGTTGTTGAGAAGCCCGATGGAGATGAACGGCCGCCAGCCTGGGAGGCTATCCGGGAAACGGATGCGGTAGAGCCATAGCAGCGGCAACAGCATGAGCGCGGCGAGCGTCACGCGCAGGAACACCACTGTGAACGGCGGCAATTCCCTTAGCACCACGCCGTTGAAGAAGAACGAGCCGCCCCACAAAATCGAGAGCAGGCCGAGCAGTCGACCAGTCGCGGGCGTCGATCGAAGTGTCGTTGGCGGTCATTGCGTCTCGCATCTCCGATAACGCACATCTATTCGCTACGCCGCGAATTCCCACCCGATTCCTCGCGGCAGCTATTTCGGCCGCGAGACGATCTCGATCATCCTGCCTTCGTCTTCGTCAGGCATTTGGGCGTTCGCGCGGGCATAGGCCTCGACCGCGGCGCGTCCGACCAGCGGCGGCTCTGCCAGCAGGCTCTCGGCCAGTTTCACCGCGTAGAGCGCATCCTTGTGGCGAAGCGCCGACGTGAACGATGCGCCGGAAAAGTCGCGCGCCACCATGCGCTTTGAATGCCGGATCACCTGCGGGCTCGCCACCGCGCCGGTCGCCAGCGCTTCCGCCACGAGATTCATGTCGAGCCCGGCCTGCTCGGCCATGGCGACGCCTTCGGCGAGGCTCGCGATCTGCACCGCGCCCATCAGATTGTTGATCAGCTTGAAGACGGTGCCGGTGCCGACCGCGCCGAAATGCCTGACCACGTCGCCGATCGGCGCGAGATAGGGTTTTGCGCGATCGAGATCGGCCGCGTCGGCGCCGACCAGCAAGGTCAACTTTCCGGCAGCCGCCGCCTGCGGCAGGCCGGTGACGGGGCAATCGATATAGACGAGCCCGCGACCGCGCAGTTCGCGCGCCATGTCGAGCGCGTGCTGATGCGAGACGGTCGAGCATTCGATCGCGAGGCTGCCCGCTTTCATTTTGCCGGCCGCGCCATCCTTGCCGAGCCAGACGGCACGCGATGCCGCGTCGTCGGCGACCATGGTCACGACAGCCTCGGCGCCGTCGGCGGCCTCCGCCGGCGACGAGGCCCACCGCGCGCCGCGCGCGATCAGGTCTTCCGCCTTGGCCTTGCTGCGATTCCACACCGCGACCGAAAAGCCGGCATCCAGATAGCGGCCTGCCATTCCGTGGCCCATGCGGCCGAGCCCGATGAATCCGACCTGTGCCATCGGCTAGTCCACGTCCTCGACCGCGCCGGGCGTGATGCCGAACGCGCGCTGCGCCAGCGTCGCCGCCATGAACTCGTCGAGGTCGCCGTCGAGTACGCCTGATGTATCTGAGGTCTGCACGCCGGTGCGCAGGTCCTTCACCATCTGGTAGGGCTGCAGCACGTAGGAGCGGATCTGGTGACCCCAGCCGATATCGGTCTTGGCGGCCTGATCGGCGGCGGCTTTCTCCTCGCGCCGTTTCAACTCGATTTCGTAGAGCCGCGCGCGCAACATGTCCCAGGCTTGCGCACGGTTCTTGTGCTGCGAGCGGCCGGCCTGGCAGACCACGGCGACACCGGTCGGAATATGCGTCAGGCGCACCGCGGATTCGGTCTTGTTGACGTGCTGCCCGCCGGCGCCGCCCGAACGCATCGTATCGGTGCGCACGTCCGATTCCTTGATGTCGATCTTGATGCTGTCGTCGACCACGGGAAAAATCTGCACGGACGAAAACGACGTGTGCCGGCGCGCGTTGGAATCGAACGGCGAGATCCGCACCAGGCGGTGCACGCCCGCTTCGGTCTTCAGCCAGCCATAGGCGTTGTGCCCGCTGATCTGGATAGTCGCGGATTTGATGCCGGCCTCTTCGCCGGGGGTCTCTTCGAGATACTCGATCTTGAAGCCGTGCTCCTCGGCCCAGCGCGTGTACATGCGCAGCAGCATCGAGGCCCAGTCCTGGCTTTCGGTGCCGCCGGCGCCGGCATGCACTTCGAGATAGGAATCGAAGCGGTCGGCCTCGCCCGACAGCAGCGCCTCCAGCTCGCGGCGCGCGACTTCCTTCTTGAGGGCCTTCAGCGCGTTCTCCGCCTCGACCACCACGCCTTCATCGTTCTCGGCCTCGCCGAGCGCGATCATCTCGACATTGTCGTCGAGTTCACGCTCGACCTTGCCGATGCCTTCAAGCGCATCCACCAGCGAGGTGCGCTCCTGCATCAGCTTCTGGGCCTTCTGGGGATCGTTCCAGAGATTGGGATCTTCGGCGAGTTTGTTCAGCTCGGCGAGGCGAGCCGTGGATTTCTCGACGTCAAAGATGCCTCCTCAGCAGCCCGACTGACTGCTTGATCTCTTCTACGAGGCGTTCGACTTCGGCGCGCATGGTCTCTTCTGTCTGCGGTCGGAACCGCTACTGGATGATATCGGGGGATGTAGCGGCGTACGCTGCAAAGCGCAATCGGCTAGATCCCGCTCTAGTAAAGCCGGCCGGTTCCGGGGCTCATGATATTGCCGGCGTCGGGCGAGATTTCCTGTGGCACGCGTCCATCCTGGTCGGCCGCGCCCATGACGGAGTAGTTATCCGGTGGCGCAGTGCCCGGCTTGAACGCCTCCAGGATGGTGCGGCCGCCCTCGCCCGGGCTAGGGCGCATGCCGGTCTTGGCATCGACGCGGACCAGCCTGATGCCGGTGGGAATCTTGAACGGGGTCGCCGGCTTGTCGGCGAGCGCGAGCTTCATGAAATCCTTGGCGATCGGCGCGGCGGTATGGCCTCCCTGCGCGGCCCTGCCCAGACTGCGGGGCTTGTCGTAGCCAAGATAGAGACCGACGACGAGATCCGACGAAAAGCCGACGAACCAGACATCTTTGCCGTCACTGGTGGTGCCGGTCTTGCCGGCGATCGGCTTGCCCACCTCGCGCATGATCGACGCGGTGCCGCCCTGCACCACCCCCTCCAGCATCGAGGTGATCTGATAGGCCGTCAACGAATCGAGCACCTGCTCCCTGCGGTCGACAAGCTGGGGCTCGGGCTGGTTCTTCCAGCCGCCCGGCGCGTCGCAGCCGCGACACTCGCGCGCATCATGCTTGAAAATCGTATGTCCGTAGCGGTCCTGGATGCGGTCGATCAGGGTCGGCTTCACCCGCCTGCCGCCATTGGCGAACATCGAATACGCCGTGACCATCCGCATCACAGTGGTTTCGCCGGCGCCGAGCGCATAGGAAAGATAGTTCGGCAATTCTTCATAGACGCCGAAGCGCTTGGCATATTCACCGATCAAGGGCATGCCGATATCCTGCGCCAGCCGCACCGTCACGGTGTTGACCGACCATTTGAGGGCTTCACGCAGCGTAATGGGGCCACGGTAACGGCCCACCGAAAAGTTCTCCGGACGCCAGACGCCTGCGCCCTGCCCCTGGTCGATCTCGATCGGCCCGTCGACCATGATGGTCGATGGGGTGTAGCCATTGTCCATCGCCGCCGAATAGACCAACGGCTTGAACGTCGATCCCGGCTGTCGATAGGCCTGGGTCGCGCGATTGAACTGGCTCTGGTCGAACGAGAAGCCGCCGACCATCGCCAGCACGCGGCCGGTCCACGGATCCATCGCGACCATGGCGCCGGACACTTCAGGCAATTGCCGCAGGCGATACTGGCCTTCGACCGCGTTGCCGTCCTTGCCGAACAGCGGATCGGCGTAGATCACATCGCCCGGCGAAAGAATTTGCGAGACCGCGACCGGCGTCCTGGCGCGAGTTGAAGCGGAAGCCACCTTCGCCCATCGGACACCTTCCAGCGTAATGAGGCCGGTTTGCCTGTCCTTGGAGATCGCGCCGCCCAGCTCGCGGCCGGGCTGGAAACCGATGCGGGCCGACTGCTCGCTGGTCTCGAGCACTACGGCCATCCGCCACGGCGAGATGTCGCCGAGCGATTTGACTTCGGCGAGCTTGACGCCCCAGTCGCCGGAAATGTCGAGCTTGCTCATCGCTCCGCGCCAGCCCTGGGCCTCGTCGAAGTTCACGAGGCCGGCGGCCACGGTTTTGCGCGCCATCACTTGCAGCTTCGGATCGAGCGTGGTGCGGACCGACAGACCGCCTTCATAGAGTTTCTTTTCGCCGTAGCGTTCGAGGATGTCGCGCCGGACTTCCTCGGCAAAATACTCACCGGCAAAGATATGCGCGGCGTTGGACCGGCTGGCCACGACCAGCGGGTCCTTGCGGGCCTTCTCCGCATCGGCCTGCTTGATCCAGCCGTTTTCCAGCAGGCGGTCGATCACGTAATTGCGCCGCTCGATCGACCGATCGCGGTTGCGCACCGGGTGCAACGAGCCCGGCGCCTTCGGCAACGCGGCGAGATACGAGGCTTCGGCAACCGTCAGTTCGTTCACCGATTTGTCGAAATAGACCAGCGACGCCGCGGCGATGCCGTAGGCGCCGAGGCCGAGATAGATTTCATTGAGATAGAGCTCAAGGATGCGATCCTTGGAATAGGCGCGCTCGATGCGCATCGCCAGCAGCGCTTCCTTGATCTTGCGCGTGAAGGAGACCTCGTTGGTCAAAAGGAAGTTCTTCGCGACTTGCTGGGTGATCGTCGAGGCGCCCTGCGGACGCCTGTTGGAGCCGAAATTCTGCACATACACCACGGCCGCGCGCGCCATGCCGGTGAAGTCGATGCCGCCGTGCTCGTAAAAATTCTTGTCCTCGGCCGCGAGGAAGGCATTGGTGACGAGTTTAGGCATCGCCTGGATCGGCAGATAAAGACGCCGCTCCTTGGAATACTCGCCGAGCAGCGCACCGTCAGAGGCGTGCACGCGCGTCATCACCGGCGGCTCGTAATCCTGAAGCTGCGAATAGTCGGGCAGGTCCCTGGAGAAGTACCAGATCCCGCCCGCGACACCGGCCACGCCGACCAGGAACACGATCGTCCCGGCGGTAAACAGGAAACCCAAAAATCGGACCACAAAGCGCATTACCGAACTTCCATTCCAACCCTTGCGCCGTAACCGCCGGCGCTTGTTTTCGTGTCCACCGGACATTTCCTCTCCCGCACGAATTGCTCGGATCCGGCGGGTTCATTTGTAAAAGGCAATGTCCGAAGATACGTCTTGAGGTTGTGATCCCTCCGAGCGGATCAGTAAAGTCCGCCCGTTCCTGGACGCATGATATTGCCGGCGTCGGGCTGGTACCCTTGCTGATACCCTTGCCCTTGCGGGTACGCCTGCGGCATCCGGCCGTCGGCATCGGCCACGCCGATGACCGAGTAGTTATCCGGCGGCGCGGTACCCGGCTTGAACGCTTCCAGGATGGTACGGCCGCCCTCGCCCGGGCCGGCGCGCATGCCGCTCTTGGCATCGACGCGAACCAGCTTGATGCCGGCCGGAACCTTGAACGGGACCGCCGGCTTGTCGGCGAGCGCGAGCTTCAGGAAGTCCTTGGCGATCGGCGCGGCCAGATGACCGCCGGTCATGCCGCGGCCGAGATTGCGCGGCTTGTCGAAGCCGACATAGATGCCGACCACGAGGTCCGGCGAGAAGCCGATGAACCAGGCATCCTTTTCGTCGTTGGTGGTGCCGGTCTTGCCGGCGATCGGCTTGCCTACTTCCTTGAGGACGGTCGCAGTGCCGGCCTGGACCACATATTCCATCATCGAGGTGATCTGGTAGGCCGTCATCGGATCAAGCACCTGTTCGCGGCGATCCACGAGCTGCGGCTCGGGCTGGTTCTTCCAGCCGCCGGGCGCGTCGCAGCCGCGGCATTCGCGGGCGTCATGCTTGAAGATGGTGTGGCCGTAGCGGTCCTGAATGCGATCGATCAGCGTCGGCTTCACGCGGCGGCCGCCATTGGCGAACATCGAATAGGCCGTCACCATCCGCATGACCGTGGTTTCGCCGGCGCCGAGTGCATAGGACAGATAGTTCGGCAGTTCGTCGTAGACGCCGAAACGCTTGGAATACTCGCCGATCAAGGGCATGCCGATGTCCTGCGCCAGCCGCACCGTCACCGTATTCAGCGAATTCCGCAGCGCGTTGCGCAGCGTGACCGGTCCCTGGTATTTTCCCGACGAATAGTTTTCCGGGCGCCATACACCGACGCCCTGTCCCTGATCGATTTCAATGGGCGCGTCGACGACGACCGTCGACGGGGTGTAGCCGTTGTCCATCGCCGCCGAATAGACCAGCGGCTTGAAGGACGAACCCGGCTGCCGATAGGCCTGCGTGGCGCGGTTGAACTGGCTCTGGTCGAACGAGAAGCCGCCGACCATCGCCAGCACGCGGCCGGTCCAGGGATCCATCGCGACCATCGCGCCGGACACTTCCGGCAACTGGCGCAGGCGGTACTGACCTTCGACCGGCTTGCCATCCTTGTCGAACAGCGGGTCGGCATAGATCACGTCGCCGGAGGACAGAACCTGCGCCACCGAGGTCGGCGTCCTGCCTTTCCCGGAGCCCGACGCGGCCTTCGCCCACCGCACGCCGTCGAGCGTAATGATGCCGGTCTGCCTGACCTTGCTGACGGCGCCGCCGAGTTCGCGGCCGGGCTGGAAGCCGATCCGCGCCGACTGGTCGCTGGTCTCGAGTACCACGGCCATCCGCCACGGCGAGATGTCGCTCAGCGATTTGACGTCGGCGAGTTTCACGCCCCAATCGCCGGATATGTCGAGCTTCGACGGTGCGCCGCGCCAGCCGCTTGCCTCGTCGTATTTCACCAGACCGGCGACCATGGCCTTGCGCGCCATCACCTGCATCTTTGGATCGAGCGTGGCACGGACCGACAATCCACCCTCGTACAGTTTCTTTTCGCCGTAGCGCTCGAAGATGTCGCGCCGGACTTCCTCGGCGAAATATTCGCCGGCGAAGATATGCGCGCCGTCGCCGCGGCTGGAAACGATGAGCGGTTCCTTGCGGGCCTTGTCGGCGTCGGCCTGCTTGATCCAGCCGTTTTCCAGCAGGCGATCGACCACGTAATTGCGCCGTTCCACCGCGCGATCGCGGTTGCGAACCGGATGCAGCGCCGCGGGTGCCTTGGGCAACGCCGCCAGATAGGAGGCTTCCGCGATCGTGAGTTCGTTCACCGACTTGTCGAAATAGACCAGCGATGCGGCCGCGATGCCGTAGGCGCCAAGGCCGAGATAGATTTCGTTGAGATAGAGCTCGAGGATGCGGTCCTTCGAATAGGCGCGCTCGATGCGCATCGCCAGCAGGGCTTCCTTGATCTTGCGCGTGAACGATACTTCATTGGTCAGAAGGAAGTTCTTTGCGACCTGCTGGGTGATCGTGGACGCACCCTGCGGACGCCTGTTGGAGCCGAAGTTCTGCGCATAGAGCACGGCCGCGCGCGCCATGCCGGTGAAGTCGATGCCGCCATGCTCGTAGAAATTCTTGTCCTCGGCCGCGAGGAAGGCGTTGATGACAAGCTTCGGCACCGCCTGGATCGGCAGATAGAGCCGGCGCTCCTTGGAATATTCTCCCAACAGCGCGCCGTCGGACGCATGGACGCGCGTCATCACCGGCGGCTCGTAATCCTGAAGCTGTGAGTAGTCAGGCAGGTCCTTGGAGAAATGCCAGATCGCGCCCGCGACACCGGCGACACCGACCAGGAACACGACGGTCCCGGCGGCGAACAGGAAACCCAAAAACCGGACCAGCAAGCGCATTATCGAAGTTCCGTTCCAACCTGTGCGCCGATATCTGCGGCGTCTGTCCTAACACGGCAATCCCGCCGAACGAGTTGCCGCTACGCGGTCGAACAATAAAAAGGTCCAGCGGACAATATTGACCGATTCCGAAGACCTGTTTTCTATACCGCTGCCGCTGTGGCCAAACTAGGGCTTGGCTCGCCGGACGGCACGCTTTTCAGCCCGCTCTTGCGCGGGGCGCACCGGCTTTTTTACTTGCCCGGTCCGGCAGTTGCCAGCCGCTTGGCGAGGAATGCATCGATCGCCTGGGCCATCGATCCGACCGTCCGGTTCCGCCAGTTCTCCGACACCAGATGCTCCAGGTCTCCCTTGTTGGAGACATAGCCGAGTTCGACCAGGACCGAGGGCACGTCCGGGGCTTTCAGGACCCGGAAGCCGGCCGATTTCAGCGGATGCTTATGCATCCGCGCCGTATTCTTCATCTCCCCCATCAGGACCCGCGCGAACCGGTTGGAAAAGGTTTTGGTCTCCCGCTGCACCAGATCGATCAGGATGTCGGCGACTTCGGTCGGCTCATCGGCGAGACTAACCCCGGCAATCGCGTCCGACTTGTTTTCGGCATCTGCCAGCCGCTCGGCCTCGGAGTCGGAAGCCTTGTCGGACAGCGTGTAGATGGTAGCGCCCTGGGCGTCGCCCTCGCCACGCTTCAAGGCGTCGGCATGGATCGAGACGAACAGCGCCGCCGACTCGTTGCGCGCGATCTTCACGCGGTCGCCAAGTGGAATGAAGGTGTCGTCCGTCCGGGTCATGACCACGCGATACTTGCCCGATTTCTCTAGTCTGTCGCGCAGCGCGAGGCCAAACCCCAGCACCAGGTTCTTTTCCATGATGTCGCCGCCACCGGCCTGGGTGCCGTTGTCGACGCCGCCGTGACCGGGATCGATCACGACCACCGGCCTTTTGTCCGGCGGTCCCCCTGGAGGCTTCGCCGCGGCCGGCTCATCCGACCGGGCGTTCGCCTCGGCGATCGCGGGCCGCAGTTCGGGACGGTTTTCAGGCGGAAGCAACTGGACAAACGCGGTACGGTCCACCTCTTCTAATTCGAGCACCAGCCGAGGGGGCTGACCGTTGGCCGCCTCCAGCACGTAGGATTTCGCGATCTTGGCCGGCCCGGCCAGGTCGAACACGATCCGCGACCCGCCTGGCATGACCAGACCGTAGCGAAACGCCTTGACCAGCCCCCGTCCGGTGCCGCCGGTCCCGGCGGGAAGCTGGAAACTGAGTTGGGGAAGATCGACGACGACACGATAGGGGTCCGCCAGCGTAAAGGCGCGAAACTGGACCGGCTTGTCGAGATCGAGGATGAAACGGGTCTGCCTTGCATCGCCGGCCAGCCGGGCGTCGGACACGATCGGGAAATTCGACGCCCCCGCCGGGCTGGGGGCGGCGGCCTGAGCGGCCGGTCCCTGATAGACCGGCGCTTGAGCCGCGCCGGGGCCGATCATTTGGGCGCACAGCAATGCTGCGGCGCACAATAGGCCGCGTCCCAGCAAAACAAGGTGATTTGCGCGGCTCGACAACGATTTGGTGCCTCCGGAGGAGCCTTCCCTTACCGCATTAGGACCACAGGGTTAATCGGACCTTAAGGGCTAATCTGTGAAAAGAGCCGACTGTTGCCGCGCTGCGACGCCCGGCAGAGGGTTCCCTTGCGCTTCCCTTGCACGGAGCCCCCAATCCACGTATGTACGAGGTGCTGACGGCTAATACTCCCGGTTGTGTCGCGTTCAGCCTCCCGGTGCAGCGCCGGAACCTTCGAAGCCGGAGGAACCTGCGTCTTTCCCGATCCCTCCACAGCCAGCGCCGCGCGCGGCTGACACGGAGCGGCGGTTTCGAGCCCGAGCGGCGTCCGGTCCCAGGTACCTTTTCCAGGGACGGTTTGAGACACGGCAAAACTGATTATCCGGACCCAAAACGGTCCGATATGCGATGGCCGGCGGGCGTCTAGGCGCCGAACCGGGCCTTCAGCGATAGATACGGCGGTATCCTTTCCGCCAACATGTTTAGACGGGCCGACGCTTGATGCGCCAGACTGTATTGCCGATCAGGATCCACGGAACGATCGCGCCGACGCGAGGCGAAAGCTTCGCACGTCGCATCGCTCTGGCGGCTCCCGGTTCGGCGCGGCGCCAAGAAGTGCGTTTTGGCCTTCCCCTCACCCCCGAATCAGGTGGACCGTCGCGTCACCGGGCCGCGCAATTTGCGCGCGCCTTGCACCGCGCCCGCCGCCGTCAAGAGTCCCAAAATGCCCAACAAGATGTTGATCGACGCCACCCACCCGGAAGAGACCCGGGTCGTTGTGGTCCGCGGCAACCGCGTCGAAGAATTTGATTTCGAGACAGCGCAACGCAAACAGCTCCGCGGCAATATCTATCTCGCCAAGGTCACGCGGGTAGAACCGTCGCTGCAGGCGGCCTTCATCGAATATGGCGGCAACCGCCACGGCTTCCTGGCGTTCAGCGAAATTCATCCGGACTACTATCAGATCCCGGTCGCCGACCGTCAGGCGCTGATCGAGGCCGACGAGCGCGCGCACCGCGAGGCCGAGGAAGAGAGCGAGAACCGCTCCAACCACCGCCGCGGTCGCTCGCGCCATCGCAATGCGCGCCGCCGCGGCCATGGCGACCGTGTCCAGAGCGACGTTGTCGAGAATGCCGGCCAGGATCCCGCACAGGCTGCCCAGCCCTACGAAGGCGAGGCGCATCAGCACGAAGGCGCGTACGCCGGCGAACTGCATCCGCATGACGCTGAGCATCATGGGGATACGGCTCATCACGACCATGATGCGCATGATCACGAGGCGCATGGTCACGATCACGACCATTCGCACGATCACCACGATCACGATCATCGCCACGACCAGGATGCGCGCAGCCCTGGCGAGCGCACAGATGCCGCAAGCGAGACGCCGGTCGCGGAATTGGAATTCCGCCGCGACGCCGGGCGAGGCAGCCGCCCCCGAGGCGGCGACTGAACACGCCGATCCTGAACACGCTCATGATGAGCATCATGACGAGGAACACGCGCGCGAAAACGCCGCCCATGCCGACGACGCGCCGCATGTCGAGCATGCCGGTGAAGGCTACGCCGCGGCTTCGCCGGACGAGTTCGCCCCCGCTTCCGAACGCGACGACGGCCACGACGATGAAGACGACGCCGAGGACGCCGAAGAGGAAGTCGTCGAATCCGTCGGTGGCGACGACGTGCTGGAGGAAGTTCCGGAGCGCCCGTTCCGCCCACGCCGCCAGTACAAGATTCAGGAAGTCATCAAGCGCCGCCAGGTCATGCTGGTTCAGGTCGTCAAGGAAGAGCGCGGCAACAAGGGCGCGGCGCTCACGACCTATCTGTCGCTGGCGGGCCGCTATGCGGTCTTGATGCCCAACACCGCCCGCGGCGGCGGCATCAGCCGCAAGATCACCTCGGCCCAGGACCGTTCGCGGCTGAAGGAAGTGGTGCAGGACCTCGACGTGCCCGAGGGCATGGGGATCATCCTGCGCACCGCCGGCGCCTCACGGACCAAGCCCGAGATCAAGCGCGACTTCGAATATCTGATCCGGATGTGGGAAACCGTGCGCGACATGACGCTGAAGTCGCAGGCCCCCACCCTCGTCTACGAGGAAGGCTCGCTAATCAAGCGCTCGCTGCGCGACCTCTACAACAAGGAAATCGACGAGATCCAGGTCGCCGGCGAAGCCGGTTACCAGGAAGCGCGCGACTTCATGAAGATGCTGATGCCCTCGAACGTGCGGGCAGTCCGCAAATATGGCGACGGCCAGCCGCTGTTCTCGCGGATGGGCGTCGAGAGCCAGTTAGATGCGATGTTCTCGCCAACCGTGCAGCTGCGTTCCGGCGGCTACATCGTGATCAACCAGACCGAGGCGCTGGTTTCGATCGACGTCAACTCCGGCCGCTCGACCCGTGAACACCACATCGAGGACACCGCCCTCAAGACCAATCTCGAGGCCGCCGAGGAAGTCGCGCGGCAATTGCGATTGCGCGATCTCGCGGGCCTGATCGTCATCGACTTCATCGATATGGACGAGAAGCGCAACAACCGCGCGGTCGAACGCAAGCTGTCCGACTGCCTGCGGCAGGATCGCGCGCGCATCCAGGTCGGACGCATCTCGCATTTCGGCCTTCTGGAAATGTCGCGCCAGCGCATCCGCGCCAGCGTGCTGGAGAGTTCGACCGAGCCCTGCGCGGTATGCGGCGGCAGCGGTCATGTGCGCTCGGTCTCGTCGGTCGCGCTGCAATTGCTGCGCGGCATCGAGGAAATCCTGATGAAAGGCGCGACGCACAATCTGGTGGTGCGCACCCGCACCGACGTCGCGCTCTATGTGCTGAACCACAAGCGCGGCCATCTGCGCGATCTCGAAAACGCCTTCAAGGTGTCGCTCGCCGTGAGCGCCGATCCAACCGTTGCCGGCCAGCAGTCGTTCATCATCGACCGCGGCGAACAGGTGCACACGCTGGAAGCCGCCAAGGCGTTGCTGGTGGCGCAGGCTGCCGCCTTCCCGGCGCAGGTCGAGGAAGCCTACGACGACGACGAGGCGTTCGACGTCGAAAGCGAATCCGAGATCGAATCCGAGGAGACCGAGGGGCTGAGCGACGATGCCGCCGAAGCCGCGGTCGGCGAAGGCGACGGAGACGCTCACCGCCGCAAGCGGCGCCGGCGCCGGCGCGGCCGCGGCGAGCCCCGAGAGGGCGGCGCGCCGCGCGAGGACGGTGACGCTACGCAAGTTGTCGCGGGCGAGGCCGTGGAAGGCGCGACCGCCGAGGACGGCGAAGCCGATGAGGACGAAGGCGACGAACAGCCCGGCATGGCCCGCGGCGATCAGCCTGCCAATGGCGAGCGGCGCCCGCGCCGCCGCGGACGCCGCGGCGGACGCCGCCGGCGGGGCGGGTTGGAAGATGGTCTTGCCGGATCGATCGCGGACGAACTCGGGCCGACACCGGCTCCGGAAGTCACCAGCGCGGTTGCCGATTTCGACGGCGGGTCCGAGCCCGCACCGTCGCTGGTGCAGGCCGACGTTCAGCCCGAACCGGTCTCGCAGCCGGCGGAGATGCAGCCTGCGGCCTATTCCCAGCCGGAGCCGGCTGCGAGCGCGCTCGCGCCAACCGCCGAAGATACCACGCAAGAGGCCGAGCGCGCCGCGGCGCGGCGGCGTTCGACCGTGCGCGAGAAAGTCAGCTTCATGACCAGCGCTCCGGCCGAACCGGCGCCCTCTGTCAGCGATACCGCGCCTGAGCCGATCGCGCCTCCTGCGGCCGAACCTGCTGCGCCTGCCACATCGGACGACGCCGCGCCCCGCAAGGCGGGATGGTGGTCGCGGCGCTTCGGCAGCGGCGAGTAAGCATCGAACCAAAAAAGAAAACCGCCCGGCGAAAACCGGGCGGTTTTTTATTGTGTCGAACCGATCGAGTCCTTTAAGCGAGCGAAGTCAATGGTGTCGACCGACGCAACCGTTTAACCGCGCCGGTCGAAAATCCGCCGCATGGCTGGCACGAGAGCAGCGCCGAGCGCGTTCTTGATCAGCGACGCCGCGATGAACGGCGCAATGCCGACCAGCCACGCCTTTTCGACGCCGAGCTTCATGCCGAATGCAAGCCAGCCAAATCCGGCGGCGAGAATGAGAATATGTCCGAACGCCATCGCCACAAACAGCCGGAGCACGGATCGGTCCCAGCCGCGTTCGCTCAGCCATCCCGTCACGAAGGCCGCCGCCACGAAGCCGAAGAGGTATCCGGCCGTCGGACCGGTGAGCGGCGCAAGGCCGCCGACCGGGCCTGCGAATACCGGAAATCCAATGGCCCCCTCGGCGAGATAGGCCATCAGTGTAACGCTGCCGAGCCGCCAGCCGTAGGCCGCGCCGATCACCAGCACAACCAGCGTCTGCAGCGTCATCGGCACATAGGGCAACGGCAGATTGACCTTGGCCGACAAGGTCAGCAGCGCCGTGCCCAGCGCGACCAGGATCACGCTGCGCAACAGACCCGACGATCCATCGGCACGATGCGGCCACAGCAGGCTGGCGAGCGGGAAATGGGATGGCGCTGCGGTTTCAGGCATGGTTCTGGCGGACACGGATGGCTCCCCGGGCGATTGCGGATACGGATGATGTGGATGACGTGACGCTGGGCTAACCGAGCCAACGCGCGATGCGCGTCACCGCTTCGCGCATCTCGTCGGCCGAGCGCGCGTAGGAGAAGCGAATGAAGCTGCGGCCGTGGATCGGATCGAAATCGACGCCCGGCGTCGCCGCCACATGCGCCTTCTCCAGCATGCGGCCGGCAAATTCGAAACTGTCGGAGGTAAAATCCGAAACGTCGGCATAGAGGTAGAACGCGCCATCCGCCGGCAGGAACCTGGTGAGGCCGGCCTTCGGCAATCCCTCGATCAGGATGCGGCGGTTCTCCTGATAGCCGCGCTTGATGGCCTCCATCTCCTCGCGGCCTTCGAAGGCCGCTTCGGCCGCGATCTGCGACAGCGTCGGCACCGAGATCGACAGGTTCTGCTGCAGCCGTTCGATCGGCCGCACCAAAGGCTCCGGCACCACCATCCAGCCGACCCGCCAGCCGGTCATGCAGAAATATTTCGAGAACGAATTGATCACGAGCGCATGCGGCGAAAGCTCCGCCGCCGTCACCGCCGGAAACGCATAGTCGAGGCCGTGATAGATCTCGTCGGAAATGAAGCGGATGCCCGCGCCTTCCGCCGCATTGATCAGGCCGGTGAGCGCCTCGCGCGACATCATCGTTCCCGTCGGATTGGCGGGGCTGCCGACCAGAACGCCCTTCAGCGGCGTCTTGCGATGCGCGGCCAGCAAGGCCTCGCCCGTCAACGCATGACGCGTCGCGCTCGATGTCTCGATCAGCACCGGCTCACAACCCAGCGCCGTCAGGATATGCCGGTATGGCGGATAGCCCGGCACCGTGACCGCCACCCGGTCGCCCGGCCCGAACATCGAAAGGAAAGCCAGAATGAAACCACCGGACGAGCCGGTCGTGATCACGATGCGCTCGGGATCGACCGCGCAGCCGTAAGTATCGCGGTAGTGCTTTGCGATCCGTGTGCGCAGCGTGGGAATGCCGAGCGCGGACGTATAATCGATCCGCGCCGCATCGAGCGCGGCATGCGCGGCCGCGATCGCGACCTTGGGCGCCGGCGCCGCCGGCTGCCCCACTTCCATGTGAATCACATGCCCGCCGGCCGCCTCGATGCGGGCTGCGGCCGCCATCACGTCCATCACCATGAAGGGCGGAACGTCGCTCCGTGCCGAGGGGGTCAGCAGCGCTGTCGCGCGATCTCTAAGTGTCGATTCCAGCATCGATATCTGCTATTGCATCGGGCGTGCGCCGAATTCAGGTTCCCGAACCGGTCACCGCCCCAGACTGGCCGCATTCGGTGGCTTGTTATAGCCTTTTCGAGCGAAGTGATACCGGGTTCGCGCAGTGATACCCGGCTCGGGTGAAAGAAACGCGTTGAAACAACAACTGGGACCCGTTTCTGATCTAACCGGAAACCGAACCGGCGTCCGGGGCAAATCCGGATGCATCGCCAATCGCCAAAGACCGCTCATGCTGCCGCATCGCCCTACGCAAGAAATCACTCGAAGCTGACCGCGCTGATGACGGCAGCATGGCTTGCCGTTGCGCCAATGGCGGCGATGGCGCAGCAAAACAAGGGTCCGCCGGTGCTCCGCGACACCGAGACGGAGCAATTGCTGCGCGAATACACGCGGCCGATCCTGCGCGCCGCCGGTCTGGAAAAACAGAACATCCAGATGGTGATCATCAACCAGAGCGTCTTCAACGCCTTCGTTGCCGACGGCCGCCGCATCTTCGTGAACTACGGCGCGATCCTGCAGTCGGAAACGCCGAACCAGATCATCGGCGTGATGGCGCACGAAACCGGCCATCTTGCCGGCGGCCATCTCGCCAAGATGCGCGAGCAGATGGCGCAGGCCCAGACGCAGATGATCATCGCGATGCTGCTTGGCGCCGGCGCGATGGTGGCGGGTGCGCAAGGAGGCGGCGGCAACAGTGGCCTGGCGAACGCGGGCGCGGCAATGTTCTCAGCTCCCGGAGAAATCATCCGCCGCAACCTGCTCTCCTATGTGCGTCAGCAGGAGGAAAACGCCGACAAGGCCGGCGTGAAATTCCTGACCGCCACAGGCCAGTCCGCCCGGGGCATGTACGAAACCTTCAAGCGCTTCACCGACGAGAGCCTGTTCGCCGCGCGCGGCTCCGATCCCTACGTAATGTCGCATCCGATGCCGGCCCAGCGTGTCGCCGCGCTGGAAGAACTGGCAAGGTCGAGCCCCTATTGGGACAAGAAGGACGACCCTGCCCTGCAGCTTCGCCACGACATGGTGCGCGCCAAGATCTCGGCCTTCATGGAACGGCAGGACACCGTGTACCGGCGTTATCCGCTGTCCAACAACAGCCTGCCCGCCCGCTACGCGCACGCCATCTCGACCTATCTGCACGGAGACCTGCGCAGCGCGCTCACCCAGATCGATGCGCTGATCCAGCAGCAGCCCAACAATGCCTATTTCCACGAGGTGCGCGGCCAGGCGCTGCTGGAGGGCGGCAAGCCGCAGGAGGCGATTGCGCCGCTGCGCAAGGCCGTCGCGCTCTCCAACAACTCGCCGCTCATCGAGATGCTGCTTGGGCAGGCCCTCGTGGCAACCGGCAACAACGCCTACACCGACGAGGCGATCGCCATCCTGCGCGCCGCGGTGGCGCGCGAGACCGAAGCGCCGATCGGCTACACCCAACTCGCAATGGCCTATGGCCGGAAGGGCGATTACGCGCAGGCCGATCTGGCGTCGGCGCAGGCCGCCTACCTTCGCGGCGACAACAAGACGGCGCGCGATCTTGCATCGCGCGCGAAAACGCGCTTCGCGGTCGGGACGCCGGGATGGGTCAAGGCTGACGACATTGTGAGCGCCAAGCCGATGCCGGGCCAGAAGAGCAACTAGTAATATACCGCATTCGGCTATAATCGGACTTGATCGCCAAGGACTTGGTCACCAGCGACCAGGATATTCCCCAGGAGCCGGCCTTCAGCAGAATTGCCCGGGAACCCGCCGCATAAGGATTTACCGATGCCCTCGTTCCGTCTTCTCATCATTCCCGCATTGTTCGCTCTGGCGCTTTGCGGCGCGCCTGTGTCCGCTTCCGCGCAAAGCTTCAACGACACCCAGCGCGGCGACATCGAGACCATCGTCCGGAATTACCTGATTGCACATCCCGAAGTGCTCGAAGAGGCGATGACCGAACTCAGCAAGCGTCAGACCGCGGCGGAAGCCGCCAAGCACGAAGCCGGCGTCGCCAGCCACGCGGACGCGATCTTCAACTCGCCGCGCAACGTCACGCTCGGCAACAAGGACGGCGACGTCACCTTCGTCGAATTCTTCGATTACAATTGCGGCTACTGCAAGCGCGCGATGACGGACATGATGGATCTGATGAAGAGCGACCCGAAGCTGAAGGTCGTGCTCAAGGAATTTCCGGTGCTGAGCGCGGGCTCGGTCGAAGCCGCCCAGGTCGGCGTCGCAGTGCGGATGCAGGATCCGACCGGCAAGAAATATCTCGACTTCCACCAGAAGCTGCTGAGCGGCCGCGGCGCCGCCGACAAGGCGCGCGCGATGGCTGTCGCCAAGGAAGTCGGGCTCGACATGGCGAAGCTGGAGAAGGACCTTTCGAGCGCCGAAGTGCGCAGCACGCTCGAGGAAAATTTCAAGCTCGCCGAAGCAATGGGCATGAACGGCACGCCGAGCTACGTAATCGGAAAGCAGGTCGTGATCGGCGCAGTCGGCGTCGAGTCCTTGCGGGAAAAGATCAGCAACGCCCGCTGCGGCAAGGCGACTTGCTGAAGCCAGTTGCGCGCATTGCGATGAAAGGCCGGCTCAACAGCCGGCCTTTTTCTTTGCGGCCTTCTGTAGCGCAGCGGTTCATCCCGCATTCACAAAACAAAGTCGGCGGAACCGGCAATGTTCCGGAACATCGCACAATTCCTTTCGTTGTCGGTCGGGCAATGCACAACACGTGAGGAGATATTCGATGAGTAATCGCTTTTTGATTTCGGTCGCCGCGGCGGCCTTGATTGCCGGAACCGGCGTTGCGAACGCGCAGGGTACCGGCATGGGCCGTGACGCAGGGTCGGCCGGTTCCCCCGCGCAGCAGAGCGCGCCTTCTTCCGACCGCGGCGGCGCCGCGTCCGGCACGATGCAACGCGATAGTGGCGGTACGTCCGGCATGAAGGGCGCGGACTCGGCCGACAAGGCTGACAAGGCGACGCAACCGGGCGCCGGCAAGAGCGCTCAGGACGGCAACCGGATGCAGGGCGAGAAGTCCAAGAGCATGCACTCCGAGACCGAACTCGACCAAGGACTCGGCCAAGGGCGGCAAGGACATGAAGGCCGAAGGTCGCGACAGCAAGGAAGGCCGCGACAGCAAGACCGGCACCACGGCCAGTGAAGGCCGCGACGGCAAGAGCGGCAACATGAATGCCCAGACCAAGGGCAACGACGGCAAGTCCCAGACCACGGGTAACGCCGCAACTTCGGCGACCGCCGCGCCGCCGGCCGAGAAGCGCACGCAGATCGTTTCCGCGATCAGGTCGGAGAAGATTCAGGAAACCACCAACGTGAACTTCAACATTTCTGTTGGAGCCGTGGTGCCTACGTCCGTGCGCTTCCACCCGCTTCCGCCCCGGATCGTCGAGATCTATCCGGAGTGGCGTGGCTATGACGTGATCCTCGTGAGCGGCCGATACATCATCGTCCGTCCGCAGACCCACGAGATCGTCTACATCATCGAGGGCTGACGCCTTCGGTAGCAACTTCCCCACAAGGCAATCGGGGTGGGCAGAGATGCCCACCCCCTTTTTGTGGCGGTATCCAAAAATTGGTTAACGAATGATTTCCGTAGGTTCCATGCGGCTTTTTACGAATTGGATGAGGTATTTGGGCGGCACGCGGGCAGGCCTCAAGGCTTCCCCTTGGCCGCGTTGTTACCTATAACCCCGCGACCTGCCCCCGCCCCCTCTTTGCTGGAATCCGGATGGCCCAAGCAAGCGCCCACGCCTCTGCCGCGACGATCTATGTCCTCAACGGCCCGAACCTCAACATGTTGGGGACGCGCGAGCCTGAGACCTATGGCCATGCGACGCTCGCCGATGTCGAAAAACTGTGCGTGGAAACCGCGGCGCAATTCGGCCTGAAGGCCGATTGCCGGCAGTCCAACCGCGAAGGCGAGTTGATCGACTTCATCCACGAGGCGCATGCCAGGAAGGTGGCCGGCATCATCATCAACGCCGGCGGCTATTCGCACACCTCGATCGCGCTGCACGATGCGCTGGTTGCGGTGAAAATCCCGACGGTGGAAGTGCATGTCAGCAACATCCACGCCCGCGAGAACTTCCGTCATCACTCCTACACCGCCATGGCCGCCTTTGCATCGCTGTGCGGCTTCGGCATCGATGGCTACCGGCTCGCAATATCAGGCCTTGCCGCCAAACTCGGCGCCAAGGCCAAAGCCTGACTTCAAAACCCGACATCGAACGACACCAAGCCTGACGCCCAAGCCGTCACCCACATCGAGAATTCCGGATCAAGAGCATGGCCCGCCAGCCCGACAACAAGTCAGCGGACAAATCAGCCGCAAACCTGAAGAGCGACGACAGCGCGCTCATTCGCGAACTCGCGCTGCTGCTGGATGAGACCAGCCTGACCGAGATCGAGATCGAGCGCGCCGGCTTGCGGGTGCGGGTCGCACGCAACATCACGGTGTCGGCGGCGATGCCGGCGGGCTTCCAGCCGTTGGCAGCCGCCGCGGCGGCTGCCGCTCCCGCGGCGGGCGCCGATCTGGCCAAGCATCCGGGCGTGGTCCCCTCGCCGATGGTCGGTACCGCCTATTGGGCGCCCGAGCCCGGCGCCAAGCCGTTCATCGATGTCGGCACCAAGGTATCGGCCGGACAAACCCTGCTGATCATCGAAGCGATGAAGACGATGAACCAGATCCCATCGCCGCGCGCAGGTACGGTGACGCAAATTCTCGTCGAGGACGGCCAGCCGGTCGAATTCGGCGAGCCGCTCGTGATAATTGAATGAGCGAATGGTGAGTGGCGAATAGCGAATAGGGACAAACCCCATTCGCTATTCGCCATTCGCTACTCGCCCCCTGAGGTCGCATGTTCGACAAAATCCTGATAGCCAATCGCGGCGAGATCGCGCTCCGCGTGCTGCGCGCGTGCAAGGAGCTCGGCATCAACACCGTCGCGGTGCATTCCACCGCCGACGCCGACGCCATGCACGTGCGGCTCGCCGACGAGAGCGTCTGCATCGGGCCGCCGCCCTCGAAGGACTCCTATCTCAACGTCCCCGCGCTGCTCGCGGCCTGCGAGATCACAGGCGCCGATGCCGTGCATCCCGGCTACGGCTTCCTGTCGGAGAACGCCCGCTTCGCCGAAATCCTCGCCGAACATAATCTGCATTTCATCGGCCCGAAGGCCGAACACATCCGCCTGATGGGCGACAAGATCGAAGCCAAGAAGACCGCCAGGAAATTGGGCATCCCGGTCGTGCCCGGCTCCGATGGCGCGGTCACGTCCGACGACGATGCGATGGGGATCGCCAAGGCGATCGGCTTCCCCGTGCTGGTCAAGGCCGCCGCCGGTGGCGGAGGCCGCGGCATGAAGGTCGCGCAAACCCCTGCCGACTTGATGATGGCGCTGACGACGGCCGGCAACGAAGCCAAGTCGGCGTTCGGCGACGCCTCGGTCTATCTCGAAAAATACCTGCAGAAGCCGCGCCACATCGAGATCCAGATTCTCGGCGACGGCCGCGGCGGCGCGATCCATCTCGGCGAGCGCGACTGCTCGCTGCAGCGCCGTCACCAGAAGGTCTGGGAAGAAGGCCCCTCACCGGTTCTCTCCGCCGCCGCCCGCGCCAGGATCGGCGAGACCTGCGCCAAGGCGATGCGGGACATGAAGTATCTCGGCGTCGGCACCATCGAGTTTCTCTTTGAGGATGGCGAGTTCTATTTCATCGAGATGAACACCCGCATCCAGGTCGAGCATCCCGTCACCGAGAGCATCACCGACATCGACCTCGTGCTGGAGCAGATCCGCATCGCCGCCGGCGGCGACCTGCCTGCCAAGCAGGAAGAGATCGTCATCATCGGGCACGCCATCGAATGCCGCGTCAATGCGGAAAACCCGCAGACCTTCCGCCCGTCGCCCGGCCGAATCACGCAATTCCATCCGCCCGGCGGGCTCGGCGTGCGGATCGATTCCGCGGTTTATCAGGGCTACGTCATTCCGCCGTATTATGATTTGCTGGTCGGCAAGCTGATCGTGCACGGCAAGACCCGCGCCGAATGCCTGATGCGGCTGCGCCGGGCGCTCGACGAGATGGTGGTCGACGGCATCGAAACCACCCTGCCGCTGTTCCGCGCGCTGGTCCGGGAAGCCGATATCATCAACGGCGACTACCACATCCACTGGCTCGAGCAGTACCTCGCCGGCCAGCCGGAGGGACCGGCGAAATAACTTCGTCACAAACGGGAACTCGCCACTCCCTGAAGTGTTGATATGCGTTAGGGCGTTACTCGGGGCTTGAACGTTGTTTGCTTAAATTGGCGGACCATCGTGACATCTGACGCGCGAAAACGGCGCGCCGTATGGCAAATCCTGCTGCTGACAGCGGGACTTTTGGTGCTGGTCGCCATTAGCGTCAGTTCGGTCCTGCTGGTCAACAAGGCCCGCGATGACAGCGGCCTCGTGGTGCATACCGTCGAGGTCGAAAATCAGATTTCCAGTTTGTTGCTGGAAATCCGCCGCGCCGAAAGCGCCACACGCGCTTATCTCCTGACATCGGCGCCGCAGTTTCTTGCCGAGTATCAGAGCGCCTCCGCCAACATCCTGCCTGCTGCCGATCGACTAGCCAAGCTCACCTACGACAACCCGGTTCAGGTTGAAAACTATACCAGGTTGCGCAAGGCGATTGAGCAGCGCCTGAGCGAATTTGCCCGCGGTATCGACCGCGTCAAGAACAAGGATGTCGCCACCAGCGTGACGGTCTTGCGCAATGGCACTGCGACCGATGCGGTGCAGATCATCGCCGAGACCGCGCGCAACATGCGCGCCGAGGAAGATCGCTTGTTCGCCATGCGGACCACAAATGCGGACCGCACGCAAGTTCTCGCCTCCTCCGTGACGATCGCCGGCTCCGGGCTCGTGATCGCGCTCGCCGGTATTTCGATCTTCCTGGTACGGCGCTCCGCGCGCGCCCGGGACGAAGCCGAGGAAAAGCTGCGCGACAACAATCTCAATCTGGAGACGACGGTCGACGAACGTACTGCCGACCTGCGCGAAGCCAATGACGAAATCCAGCGCTTCGCCTACATCGTCAGCCACGACCTGCGCTCGCCGCTCGTCAACATCATGGGCTTTACCAGCGAGCTGGAGGAACTGCGCGGCGATATCTTTCGGCGCATCGCGGCGCTCGCCCGGGTTCAATCGGCCACACAGCCGACGGCGGAAAACGCCACCGACACGGCCGAGCCGGCGCTTGCAGGGCCCGACAAGCAGCTCTCGGAGGACTTCACAGAGGCGCTCGGGTTCATCAAGTCGTCGATCGCCAAGATGGACCGGCTGATATCGGCGATCCTCAATCTCACCCGCGAGGGGCGGCGCGAGTTCGAGCCGGTCCGGATCGACACCAAGGAGTTGATCGAGGCCATCGTGACAACCGTGGCGCATCAAGTCCTGGAAGCCCAGGCCAAGATCCAGATCGACGCACTGCCGAATATCGTCAGCGACCGCCTTGCATTGGAGCAGATTTTCTCCAATCTGATCGACAATGCACTCAAATACCTCAAGACCGGGGTCCCCGGCGAAATCACGGTGCGTGGCCGCGCCAAGCTCGGCTTTGCGATTTTCGAGATCGCGGACAATGGGCGCGGTATCGACCCCAGGGACCATCAGCGTATTTTCGACCTGTTCCGCCGCGCGGGAACCCAGGACAAGCCGGGACAAGGCATCGGCCTTGCGCATGTCCGCGCCCTGGTGCGCCGCCTGGGAGGCACCATGTCGGTCGCGTCGGAACTTCACCAGGGCAGCACATTCACGATTACGCTGCCTATCAATTGGCCAGCCGGTAACCGGAACACACGGACATGAATAATCCAGTCACAATTATCATGATCGAGGACGATGAGGGCCATGCGCGCCTGATCGAGCGAAATATCCGCCGATCCGGTGTCAACAATGAGATAATCCCGTTCACCAGCGGTACAGCCGCGATAGACTACCTGTTTGGCAAGGACGGGACGGGTCTGGACCAAAAGGGCAGCACCCTCCTGATCCTGCTCGATCTCAATTTGCCCGACACGACCGGCGTCGACATTCTGAAGCGGGTCAAGGAAAACAAATATCTCAAGACCACGCCGGTGGTGGTGCTGACCACGACGGACGATTCTCAAGAGATCAAGCGCTGTTACGAGCTCGGTTGCAACGTCTACATTACCAAGCCCGTGAACTACGAAAGTTTCGCCAACGCCATTCGTCAGCTCGGTCTGTTCTTCTCCGTCATTCAGGTACCTCCGGCCGCCACATGAAACCCGCGACGCCGACATTGCTGTATATCGACGACGACGCCGGCCTCGCCCGGTTGGTCGACCGCGGTCTGACGCGGGCAGGCCTCAACGTCGTCCATGCCGCCGGCGGCAACGAGGGGCTGGCGCGCCTGGCGCAAGGCGGCATCGATGTAATTGCGCTCGACCAGTACATGCCGGGTCTCGACGGCCTTGAAACGCTGGAACGGATCATGGCGATTCCGAATGCGCCGCCGGTCGTGTTCGTCACGGCCTCGCAGGATTTGGCGATCGCCGTCACGGCGTTGAAGGCCGGCGCCGCCGACTATCTGGTCAAGGACACGCAGGGCGATTTCATTCCGCTGCTTCAGGTCGCGATCGACGGCGCGCTCCGGCAGGCCGAGATTCAGCGGGCCCGCGACGAGGCGGAAGCCGAGGTTCACCGCTCGCGCGACCGCTATGCGGCGCTCGCCGCCGAACGCGAAGTGTTGCTGCGCGAGGTCAATCATCGCGTCGGCAACTCCCTGCAGATCATCGCTTCGCTGCTGCATTTGCAGGCCAACTCGGCGACCCAGGACGACGTCAAGGCGGCGCTGACCAATGCGATGGGCCGGGTTGCCGCGGTCGCCCAGGTCCATCGGCGTCTCTACACCTCGCATGATCTCAAGAGCGTGCTGCTGAACCAGTACCTCGAAGCTCTGCTGGAAGACCTCCGGCGCTCGGCCGAGGGCAACAGGATGTCGCGGCTGACGCTCAAGGCCGAAGCGATCGAAATCGACCCGGACCGCGCGGTGGCAATCGGCATCATCGTCAACGAGCTGGTGATGAATGCCGTCAAATACGCCTATCCCGACAGCGCCGGTCCCATTCACGTCGAGCTCAAACTCGATGGCGAGCACCTCGTGGTCGCGATTGCGGACGACGGCGTCGGCCTCAACGTCAAGTCGGACCCACGCTCCACCGGCATGGGACAACGCATCGTGAGCGCAATGGCCACCAAGCTGGACGCCAGCGCCGAGCGCGATCCGGACCATCCCGGCACCAGGATCGTGCTGCGCTTCCGCCGCGTCCCGGCGGTGGCAGCGAAATCGACCAACGCCGCGGCGGGTTAACTGCGCGGCGTTGCCATCTCGATCGCGCGTGCGGTGGCGACGAGAACGTCCGCCACCTCGATCGCGCGACGCGGGCTCAGCCTGTGCCGAATGGCAGACAGCGTAATCGCGGCGGCTGGCTGGCCGTCCGGCGTCCGGATCCAGACCGAGAGCGACTTCGTCCCCTGCACCAGGCCGACATCGCGCAGATTGTAGCCCCGCCGGCGAGCGAGCTGGACCTGTCCGAGTACCGTCGGCGTATCGGTCCGGTACGCGCCAAATCGCGTTTCGTTGGCGAGCACGATCTTGCGCGCCTCGGGGGCGGGCATGGCGGCCAGTATCGCCACCCCCGCGCTGCTGACCCCCAGCGGACGCCGCACGCCGACCTCAATCGACAACACCTGGATCGGATAGCTGCCGATGCGACGCGCCACGCACAAGGTGTCGAGGCCGGTGCGCAACGTCAGAAACAGGGTATCGCCGAGTTGCGCCGACACTGCCGCGAGATGCGGCTCGGCGGCAATCAGCAGTGGCGAACGCGAGGGACGCGCCAGCGCCAGTTCGGGCACCTGACGGCCGACGACGTAATTGCCGGTCCGCTCGCTGCGCTCGACGATTCCCTCCTCGATCAGCACATGCACGATGCGATGCACCGTCGGACGAGCCAGCGACGTCGCCTGCACGACTTCCGCGAGAGGTACGCCTCTTTCACCACCAATCGCGAGCGTGCGCAGCACGGCCACCGCCCGGCGGATCGCCTGCCCGCCCTGCCGCGGCCCTCGCCCGCGCGCCTTTAACCGACCGTTCGTCATAGGCGTTGCCCGTTGTCCACGATGTGGACAAAAACACCACAATTCGGTCGACAGCGGAAGGCCCGAGCGCAAGATCGCGGTGCGGAACAATACATGCGCGCGCCGCTGGGACGGGGCTCGTGCAAAACAAAGGTAGCGGGAGATATGCCCGCTTTCGGGAGAACACGATGAAGTTTTTCGCGATCGCTGGCGTCGCTGTATCGGCTCTATTCGCGGCAGCCCTGAGCACGCCGGCCGACGCCCAGCAATGGCCGGCGCGGCAGGTACACCTGATCGTCCCCTATCCGGCAGGCGGCAACGTCGACGGCGCAGCGCGTGTCATCGCCGACAGGCTGCAGGCGAAATTGGGCCAGCCGTTCATCGTGGAAAACAAGGCCGGCGCCGGCGGCCTGATCGCCGGCGAGGCGTTCGCGAAAATGCCTCCCGACGGCTACGCCTTGTTCGTCGGCGCCAACGGTCCCGTGCTGTTCGCGCCTGAGATCGCCAAGCGCGACGCCTATAACTGGAAGCGGGATTTCGTCCCCATCACGTCGATCACGATGACGCCGCTGGTGCTCGAAGTACATCCGTCGGTGCCGGCCAAGGATCTCAAGGAATTCATCGCGCTTGCCCGCCGCGATCCCGGCAAGCTGACGATGGCCTCCCCCGGCCCGGGCACCACCAACCATCTGCTCAGCGAACTCATGCAATCGACGCTCGGCGTGCAATGGCTGACGGTGCACTACCGCGGCAACGCCCCTGCGCTCAACGACCTGATCGGCGGACAGGTGCAGTTTGCGCTGGACCAGATCTCGGTCGGACTGCCTTCCATCAAGAGCGGCATGCTGCGCGCGCTTGCCGTCACCGGCAGCCACCGCGCCTCCTGGCTTCCGGATGTCCCGACCTTCACCGAACTCGGCTACAAGGAATTCGACGGCCAGACCTTCACCGGCCTGTTCGCGCCATCAGGCACGCCGGCCGAGATCGTGACCAAGCTCCACGATACGCTCGCGGAGATCCTGAAAGATCCCGCCATCGTCGAGAAGTTCAACGCGCTCGGCGCCGAGGCTGTATCGATGACGCCCGCGGAGTTCACGAGCTATCTCGACCGCGAGGACGCCAAGTGGATTCCCGTCGTTCGCAAGGCGAACATCAAGGCCAATTGAAGCGCATCCCGATGCGGATCGATCCTGCATATCTCGACGCCGAAACAGCCTACCGGCTGATCACCGGCGTCGTGGTGCCCCGTCCGATCGCCTGGGTAACCAGCCTGTCGGGCAGCGGGGTGCTCAACCTCGCCCCGTTCTCCGCCTTTACCTTCGTGTCGCCGAAGCCGCCGATGCTGGCGATCAGCGTCGGCCGCAAGGGTGGTATCTACAAGGACACCGCGCAGAACATCCTCAATAACGAGGAGTACGTCGTTCACATCGCGGATTTCGAGCCTGATGACGGCGGTGCACGAGAGTTCGACCGAGCATCCGCCTGATGTCAGCGAAGTCGAGGAATTGCGGCTTTCGACGCTGCCGGGAGAACGCGTCAAGGTGCCCCGTCTCGTCGCAGCGCCAATCGCGATGGAATGCCGTTTCCGGCAGTGCCTCGAATTCGGCGAGACCCGCAGCCGGCTCATCGTCGGCGAAGTGCTGGTCTTCCATATCAGGGATGGGCTGCTGCAGAACGGCAAGATCGAAACCAAGGCGCTCGACCCGATCGCCCGCATCGCCGGTCCGCGTTACGCGACGCTCGGCGAGATCGTTACCCTGAAACCCGTGTTCCAGACTTCGAAAACTGAATCCTGACGCGCCGCTGGGCGCTGTCGCCGCATGAGTGCGGCGCTGATCCGGAGATCCACCGCATGCATCTTCTGAGTTATCTCGCAAACGGTGAGCCGCACTTCGGCGCGGCCGTTGCCGGCGGCGTAGTCGACCTCACCCAACGGCTCGGACCGAAATGTCCTGACCTTCGAACCCTGATCGCCAGGGACGGCCTGGAAGTTGCGCGCCAGATGGTCGCCGGCCTCAAGCCGAGCCATGCACTCGACGATCTCGTGCTGCTGCCGCCGATCCCCAATCCGGAAAAACTCTGGTGCATCGGCGTCAACTACAGGGATCGCAACGCCGAGTACAAGGACAGTTCGGACCTGCCGAAATATCCGAGCCTGTTCGTCCGCAACCCCTCCTCCGTCGTCGGCTCCGGTCAACCGATCGAAAAGCCTGATATTTCCGAACAGCTCGACTATGAAGGCGAGCTTGTGATCGTGATCGGCAAGGAAGGACGGCACATCCCGCGCGAGCGCGCCTGGGAGCACATCTTCGGCATGACGCTGTGCAACGAGGGCAGCGTTCGCGACTGGCTGCATCACGGCAAATTCAATGTCACCCAGGGCAAGAATTTCGATCGCTCGGGCAGCATCGGGCCATGGATCGTGACGTCGGACGAATGCGATCCGCGCGGACCGCACGACATCGTCACCCGCGTCAATGGCGAGGTGCGCCAGAGCGATTCCACCGAGCGGCTGATGTTCCCGTTCGATTACCTGATCGCCTACCTCTCCACCTTTGCCACCCTGAAACCCGGCGACATGATCGCGACCGGCACCCCGACCGGGGCCGGCGCCCGATTCACCCCGCCGCGCTGGCTCAAGCCAGGCGACGTCGTCGAGGTGGAATCCGCGCGTCTTGGCATCCTTCGCAATACCGTGGCGGAGGAGCAGTAGCCGATGCTCGATCAACAAACCGTCGAACGGCTGGCGCAGCGCCTCGACGACGCCGAACGCAGCAAGTCGCTGATATCGGCGTTCACGCGCGAATATCCTGATCTCACGATCGAGGACGCCTACGCCATTCAGCGCGCCTGGACCAGGCTGCAACTCTCCCGCGGCCGCGTCGTCAGGGGGCACAAGATCGGCCTGACATCGAAAGCGATGCAGAATGCCGTCGGTATTTCGGAGCCGGACTACGGCGTGCTGTTTGCGGACATGTTCTATCCCGACGCATCGCCGATCCCGTTCGACCGTTTCCACGCGCCGCGCATCGAGGTCGAACTGGCGTTCGTGCTGAAGACGCCGCTGAAGGGCCCGGATTGCACGCTGTTCGACGTTCTCAATGCCACCGACTACGTCACGCCGGCGCTCGAAATCCTCGAGACGCGGATGCATCGCGTCGATCCCGAGACCAAGGCGCCGCGCAAGGTGATGGACACGATTTCCGACAATGCCGCGAATGCGGCGCTGGTTGTCGGCGGCCGGCCTATCCGTCCGCTCGATTTCGACCTGCGCTGGATCGGCGCGCTGTTGTTTCGCAACGGCCAGATCGAGGAAACCGGCATCGCTGCCGGCGTCCTCAACCATCCCGCCAACGGCGTGGCCTGGCTCGCCGACCGGCTTGCCGCGCAGGGCGAGTATCTGGAAGCCGGCGAAGTGGTGCTGGCGGGATCGTTTACACGCCCGGTCGACATTATCAGAGGCGACACATTTCACGCCGATTACGGCCAGTTCGGATCGGTGTCCTGCCAGTTCGTCTGAAGAAAAAAGCGTCAGAGGGAGAGAAGCGATGACAAGGCGCAAGAGCATTCATATCGGCGAGTTCAAGCACGCCAATCCCATTCCCAATGCCTGCCGCATCGGCAATCTCCTGATGTCCGGCGTCATCCTCGGCCGCGACCCCGCGACCGGCAAGATGCCGGACAAGATCGAGGACCAGTGCGCCAACATGTTCGGCCACATGAAGGCCATCGTCGAAGCCGGCGGCGGGGCGACCTCCGACATCATCAAGATGACGGTGTGGCTGCAGGACCGCACGCAGCGCGCGCCCGTCAACACCGAATGGCTGAAGATGTTTCCCGACGAGCATTCGCGCCCCGCCCGTCACGCGCTGCAGATGGACATGGACAACGGCGCGCTCGTGCAATGCGACTTCACCGCCGTGATCGGCTGACCGCGACCCGACAAGGAATCTGACATGCCGACCTATCTCCCCTTCGATCCGAACCCGCGCCGCCCTTCTAAGCTGCCGCCGCCGAAGAGCATCGACAGCCAGTTTCACGTGCTGGGTCCGCTCGACAAATATCCGGTGCGCCCGGGTGCCGCCTACCAGATGCCATCAGCGACCTGGGAAGCTGCGCTGCGCGTCCACAAGGCGCTCGGCATCGAACGCGGCATCATCGTGCAGACCACGACCTATGGCGCCGATCATTCCGTGGTGCTGGATGCCCTCGCCGCGATGGGGCCGAACTATCGCGGCTGCGCCAACGCGCTGGTGTTTGCCGAAGCCGATGACGCCTATCTCGCAAAACTTCACGACGCCGGCGTGCGCGGCGCCCGCTTCAGCTTCCGGCAGGAACTGGGCGCGGTACTCTCGGACAAGGATTTTGCCCGCGCCATCGCGAAGATTCGCGAACTCGGCTGGTACGCAAAAATCCAGCCGGAGAAGGACGGCATCGTCTCCAGCGCCGCCAAGTATGAGAACCTCGACGTGCCCGTGCTGATCGACCACATGGCGCGCCCGGAACCTGCGCGCGGCAACGAAGATCCGAACTTGCAAAAGATGCTGGAGCTTCTGTCGAAGGGCAATTTCTGGGTGATGCTGTCGCTCGGGGAAAAGACGTCAAAAAAGGCCCGCCCTGGGACGACGTCATTCCGATCGCGCGCACCTATATCGAAGCCGCCCCCGACCGCTGCGTGTGGGCAAGCGACTGGCCGCACCCGGTTTCGGTGGTGCAGCCGCCCAACGACGCCGATCTGCTCGAACTGCTCTATCGCTACGTGCTCGATGAGGCCGAGCTGCGAAAGATCCTGGTGACCAACCCGGCCAAGCTGTTCGGCTACGAGGACTAGAAACCGGCTCGCCGCTTCCGTAGCGGCCATCGTTCGGCAGGTAGCATAGGCCCGCGCCGACCTGCTATCATGAGCGCATGACATCGCGCGAGTCAGCCGCTTCCGAAATCACGCCCGAAGTGCTGCTGCGGGCGTATGCCTGCGGCATCTTCCCGATGGCCGAGAGCGCCGGTGACCCGACGCTGTTCTGGGTCGAGCCGGAAATGCGCGGCGTGATTCCGCTCGAAGGTTTTCGCATCGCCTCGCGGCTGGCCCGCACCGTGCGCTCGGACACCTTCCGCGTTACCGTCGATACCGCGTTCAAGGCGGTTATCGCGGGCTGCGCGGCGCCGCAGCCGGGCCGTGACGACACCTGGATCAACAAGCGCATCCGCGATCTCTATGTCGGGCTTCACGAACTCGGACACTGCCACAGCGTCGAGGTCTGGCAGGACGGCGACCTCGTCGGCGGCCTCTATGGCGTCAGCCTGGGCCGCGCCTATTTCGGCGAGAGCATGTTCCATCGCGCCCGCGACGCATCGAAAGTGGCGCTGGTGCATCTGGTGGCGCGGTTGATCGCAGGCGGGTTCGAGCTGCTCGACACGCAATATGTCACCGAGCACCTGCGCAGCTTCGGCGCGGCGGAAATTCCCAGGCGCCGCTATCGCATGCTGCTCGACAAGGCGATTGCGGGCGAGCCTGCCGATTTCATGCGGTTACGGCCCAGCATCAGCGGTGCCGACGCGCTCGCGATTATCGCGCAGCGCTGAAAGCGCAGCCGTAGCTTGATTGGAACACGCCACGCACCAATGAGACGCCGTCTTTCGCTGGCCTGCGCGCGTCACCTCGAATCCGTTTCGATGGTCGTCGCCGGCATCGCGTTGGCAGGAGTTGCAGGCCTTGCGAAGACATCCCGGCCTTCCAGCTCCTGCATTTTTCGCCACTGCGCAGGCGTGACGCCCATATGGCTTTTGAAGGCGCGCTGGAACGCCGCTTCGGATTGATATCCGGCCGCCTCCGCGACGGCTCCGGTGGAGAGAGACGATCGCTTCAGTTCGTTCGCTGCGAGCGTCATCCGGATGTCGGTCAATAGATCGCTGGCCGATCGTCCGAGCTTTTCCTGAAACTGGCGGGCGAGCGTCGCCCGCGACATATTGCACAGGCGCGCAAGGTCCGGCAACGACCATGCTCGCGCAGGCTGGTTGAACAGCGCAGCCACCGCTGGCGCCAGGCGAGGATGACCCGCCAGGGCAAGCAGACCCCGTGGCGCGTCTTCGGTCTCGGCGGCAAGCCGGAGCGCAAGCGCAAACATCGCCGTGGAGAGCGCGTTCAACATCGCGCGGCCGCCAAGGTGATCGTCTGCAGACTCGCTGCGCATCAGCGACACCAGCCCTGCGAGCTGCCCGGCCGTTTCCTTCTGACCAGCGAGAGCCCCCGCATGAACCACGAGGCGCGGCGGCAGATAGCTCCGCAACAGCCGATCATGCGGAGGCGCGATCGCGAAGTGTCCGCACAGCAGATCGAGCCGTTCGCCTGAACCGGGGTTTTCGCTGATCGTAAAGTTGAGGGACGCGCGGTTGCGGGCAAGCAGGGGCGCGGCGCCGCTGCCGTCGTGCATGACGTGCCGCGCGTTGCCGGGAAGCAGAAGGATGTCGCCAGCTTTCAGCTGCAGTGGCCTGCCCGTCGACGGATCCTCCAGGATCGCAGAGCCGGCGAGCACGGCATGATACGGAATTTCGTTTGCCTCCCCGGGCCCCTGATCGATCCGCCATGGCGCGCCGTAGGAGCAGCGCAAGTCCAGCCGCCCCCTCACCGGCATCATCTCGATCAGCCTGCTGAGCCAGTCCATGGCGATCTCCGGAAAGCACTAGCATGAGACGATTAGGCATATAATCGAGCTTATATGACATTCATAGTATCATTTCATCGCTCTACTGTCACTCCGCAATCGTTCCCCAACCCAAAAGGAGTGCCACCATGTGCCGTCTTTCAGTCCCAAATCTCGAATCCGACACCGGTCCGTCGGGCAAGGTCTATGCCCAGATCAAGAAGGCGATCGGCGGCGTGCCGAACACTTACGCGGCCATCGCCGCCCACGGTCCCGGCGCGCTCAAGGCTGTGCTTGCGGCCGATGCAGTGGTTGCTACGGGCACGCTGAGCAAGCGTGATCAGGAAGTCATCAAGCTCGTAATCAGCGCCGCGGCCGGCTGCGACTACTGCGTCGCCGCCCACAGCCACCTCGCCAAGCTCGCCGGGCTCAAGCCCGAAGTGCTCAAGCAGATCCGAGAGGGGCAGCCCACCGATGACGCCAGGCGCGATGCGCTGGTCGCCTTCGTCCGCAAGCTCGCGCAGTCCAGCGGCACCATCAGCGACGAGGATTTCGCCGCGATCAAGTCCGCCGGATACAGCGATGCGCAGTTGGTCGAGATCAGTCTGATCTTCGCGACCACCGCATTCACCAACGTCTTCAACCGCATCAACGACACCCAGATCGACTTCCCCGCAGTCGCCTAACCGCGACACGCGTTCGTCAGATCTTTAGTGAAAGGAAATGACCATGACTACGCTTGCCAACACCCCCCAAAATCCACTTGTACGTGCGCTGCACAAGTCGGGCCTGCTCGCGGAGGATCTCGACTACCACATCGTCCGCGCCTCAATGGTAATACTGTTCCTCTTCTTCGGTTATCAGAAGTGGTTTCCGTATGAGTTCGAAAGGCTGGCGCCTTTCATCAACAACGGGCCGCTGATCTGGTGGCTGTATCCCGTGTTCGGCCACGCCGGCGCCAGCTACTTCCTCGGCGTCTCGGAGTGGACGTTCGGCGCTTTGCTGCTCGCCGGTTTCTGGGACAAGCGCCTCGGTGTTGTTGGCGCCCTCGGCTCGACTGGCACCTTCATCGCCACCGTCACGATCATTCCGTTCATGCCGGAAGGCTGGGACGTCGCTGCTGGAGGATTCCCCGCGATGACCGGAAACGTCCCCTTCCTGATGAAGGACGTCGTTCTGCTCGCCGTGTCGCTCTACCTTCTGAGACAAGACGTGGTTCGCCTGACGCAGCAATGACGCGCTGATCCTGCAAAAGCGATTGCCGGCGGAGAAACTCGCCGACAATCGCGCGTTTGGCGATGCCGAAGGTTAGGATCTAGAGCGGCAGGGCGGATTAATTCCCGAACAATCCGCCAAACAATCCACCCGGCCGTTGCTGCGGCGGGGGCGGCGGAGGAGCCTGTTGCGGCTGCTGCTGGAATTGCGGCTGCGGTGGCTGTCCCGGCGGGCGCGGCGCCGCCTGCTTCGGCTGCGGCGGACGCTTTGCCGCGGCCGGCACGGCGGGCTTCGGCGGATCGGGCTGCGCGCTGACGATGGTCTGGTCAGGGCCTTTGCAGTCGGTCAGCCAGATGTCGTAGACCGGATGCTCGACGCCGTGCAGGCCGGGGCTCGCGGCGTACATCCAGCCGGAGAAAATCCGTTTCACCTCGCCCTGCAGCGTGATCTCGTCGACCTCGACAAAGGCGTCGGTGTTGGCAGCTTCGGTCGACGGCCGCGTGTAGCAGGCGCTGGTCTTCACGCGCAGCGCGCCGAACTGCACGGTCTCGCCGATATCCTCGTCGAAATTAATGATGCGGCCGGTGATCTTGTCGAGGCCGGAGAAGCTCGCCTTCTTGTTGGTGATCTTGGTGGCCGGCGGCTCGGACACGACCTCGTCGCCCGGCTGTAGCGTCGCCGGCGTATTGGGCACGCCCTTGGCTGGAGGCTGTGCGGGCTGACGCTGTCCGGGAGGTGCATTGGCAACGCCCGGACCTCCGGGCTGCGGCGGCTGAACGGCCACACCTGGCTGGGTGCCCTGGGGAGCGACGGTCGTTCCCGGCGGCGGCGCCAGCGGCTGCGACTGGAAGCTTCCCGGCGGCGGAGCGCCCTGCCCCGGCGGCGGACGGTTCGGGGTCGGCAGCAGCCGTCCACGCGGCAGTTCCGGCACTTCCTCGTCGTCGTCGGGCAGTTGCTGCTGTTGCTGATTGCCACGAGGAATGGCGCCCGGCGGTCGCAGCGGCGGATCCGAAAAGATATTGCCGATCTGCGCCTGCGCCGGCGGCACAAGCGAAGTCGTGGTGGCGGCGATCAGGGCCGCAAGACCGGTCAGGGCAATGGTTCTAAGCATCTCGCGGCTTTTACAGGCGAATCGGGCTCGCGACATAGTACAGACTTGTCCGCCGCTCACGTCCCCACCGGTTAACACGGCGAATACGGCGCGGAAAGGGCGACTTGCCCCCCTCCCGCCGCACTGGATCGGGTCCCCGGGAGGGCGGGAAACCGGCTTTCGATACCCATGATCTAGTCACGCCCCGTTTCGGGTGAAATAGTTGCTCCCGTTCGCGCGAGGGCACCCACCCTGGCGCGAAAACACCAAAATCCGGGACAACCGGACGAGCGAGAGGAAAACCCAGATATGCCCGATCGAATTCGCCTCGATGGCCGGGTTGCCGTCGTGACCGGCGCGGCTGGTGTCATTGGAACCGCCACCATCCGCCTCCTGGCCGAACGCGGCGCCCGTATCGTCGCCGTCGACCGCAGGGAGCAGGACCTTGCGGCCGCCATCAAGGATCTGCCCGCCTCCGCCGAGGCGCTCGCGGTGCCGGCTGACGTCACCCGGGAGGACGAGGTCGCGGAATATGTCCGCGCCACGGTCGACAGGTTCGGCACGATCGATGCGTTCTACAACAACGCCGGCATCGAGGGCGACATCAAGCCGATCCCGGAATATTCGCTGGAGAGCTTTCGGCGCGTGCTCGACGTCAATGTCGTCGGCGTCTTTCTCGGCATGAAGCATGTGCTGCCGGTGATGCTGAAACAGAACAAGGGCAGCATCATCAATACCGCCTCCATCGCCGGCCTGATGGGATCGCCGATGATCGCCGTCTACAGCGCCAGCAAGCACGCGGTGATCGGTCTCACCAAGAGCGCCGCATGGGAATGCACCGGTACCGGCGTGCGGGTCAATTGCGTCTGCCCCGGCCTGATTGACAGCCGGATGCTGAGCACCATCTTGCAGGGCCGCAATCCCGGCAACGAGCCGCCGCCCAACGAAAAGATCGTCGACCGGATTCCGGCGCGGCGGCTCGGACAGGCGTCTGAAGTCGCCTCCATCGTGGCGTTCCTCGCCTCCGACGAGGCAAGCTACGTCTCCGGCTCCGCTTATACCGTCGACGGCGGCCGCACCGCCGCCTAGCCCCAGCCGTCGATTCCGGGGCGGTCCGCAGGACCGAACCCGGAATGACGAAATTCAAAAACAAAGGTCTTGCAACCATGCCCGTCACGCTCGATCCCGATGCCGCCGCCATCTACAAGGCCTTTCAGGAAGCCGGCCGTCCCGCCTATGAGACGCTGACCGCACCGGAAGCGCGCGAATACTATCTCAACGCCCGCTTCGTCAGTTAATCCCGAGCCGCCCGCACTGGAATTGGACAAACCGCTTTCGATCCCCGCACCGCACGGCACGATTCCGGCGCGCATCTACACGCCGAAGACGCTGCGCAAGACAAATGGCCTCGCGCCATGCCTGGTATTCTTCCATGGCGGCGGCTGGGTGATCGGCGATCTCGATTCCCATGATGTTGTCTGCCGCATGCTCGCCGATCAAGGCGAGCTGATCGTCATCTCCGTCGATTACCGCCTCGCGCCCGAGCACAAATTCCCCGCCGCTGTCGACGACGCCATCACGGCAACGAAATGGGTTGCCGCCAACGCCAAGCAGCTCGGCATCGACGCCGCGCAGTTGCTGGTTGGCGGCGACAGTGCCGGCGGCAATCTTGCGGCCGTCGTGGCACTTGCCGCGCGCGACGGCGAAGGCCCAAAGCTCGCCGGCCAGGTGCTGATCTATCCGGCCACCGACTTTGCGATGAAGCATCCTTCGCACAGCGAGCCTGAGACCAGCATCTTGCTGACGCACTCCGTGATCAAATGGTTCTGTAACCACTATCTGAACGGCGCTGATGACATCGATCACTGGAAGGCCTCGCCCGCGCGCGCGAAAACGCTCGCAGGATTGCCGCCAGCTTACGTGCTGACCGCAGGCGCCGATCCGCTGCGCGACGAGGGCGCCGAATATGCCGCGCGGCTCAAGGAAGCCGGCGTGCCCATGACCTACCGGCACTTTCCCGGCCAGTTCCACGGCTTCTTCACCATGGGCAAGCTGCTCAACCAAGCCAACATCGCGGTCAGCGAGATCGCCGCATGGCTGAAGGCGCTGAAATAACGCAGAGTATCGGCCATACCCTTTGAGGATTGATTCGAGGCCAAGGCGATGGAGCCGATACTAGTGCTTGGAATACCCGTCGACTTCATCCTGTTCGCGCTGACGCTGCTCGGGGTCGCGCTATTCCATCACAAGACGCTCCAGGTCGCGCTGGCCGGTCTCAGCGCGATCATCATCTACAAACTGATCTTCACCGGCTTCAAAGACGGTGCGGGCCTGGGCGGCCTCGGCCACCACATGGCGCAAGAGTGGGTCACGCTCGCCAATCTGTTCCTGCTGCTGATGGGCTTTGCGCTGCTGTCCCGGCATTTCGAGGAAAGCCGCATACCCGACAAGATGCCGGCGCTGTTGCCGGACGACTGGAAGGGCGGCGTTGTCCTGCTCGTCCTGGTGTTCGTGCTGTCGAGCTTCCTCGACAATATCGCCGCCGCCCTGATCGGCGGCACCGTTGCGCGGCACGTGTTCCAGGGCAAGGTCCACATCGGCTATCTCGCGGCGATCGTCGCGGCCTCGAACGCCGGCGGATCGGGCAGCGTCGTCGGCGACACCACCACGACCATGATGTGGATCGCCGGCGTCAGTCCGCTCGCCGTGGTGAAGGCTTATGTCGCGGCCGTCGCCGCCATGCTGATTTTTGCCGTGCCGGCCTCCATTCAGCAGCAACGCTACTCGCCGATCCAGAAGGATTCGTCGAAAAGCCTGAAGATCGACCCGGCGCGGGTCTTCATCGTCGCCGCCATTCTGATTGCCGCACTGGCCGCGAACATCATCGCCAACATCAAGTTCCCGGCCCTGCTCGAGGCCCTCCCCGTTCTCGGCATCGCCGTCTGGGCGGTCATTCTGCTGACCGCTGGATTGCGGGCGCCGGATTGGAAGGTGATGCCGGAAACCTTCAAGGGCACCGTCTTCCTGCTCGCGCTGGTCACCGCGGCCTCGTTGATGCCGGTCGAGAAACTGCCAGCCGCGTCATGGCCGACCGCGCTGGGCCTGGGCTTCGTCTCCGCCGTGTTCGACAACATTCCCCTCACCGCGCTCGCATTGAAACAAGGCGGCTACGACTGGGGCTTTCTGGCCTATGCCGTCGGCTTCGGCGGTTCGATGATCTGGTTCGGCTCGTCGGCGGGCGTCGCCCTGTCGAACATGTATCCGGAAGCCAAATCCGTCGGCCGATGGGTCAGCCAGGGCTGGCCGGTGGCGTTGGCCTATGTCGTCGGATTTTTCGTGATGCTGGCGGTGCTCGGCTGGCACCCGGACAAGCCGCTTTAGGGCCCCCTGGTCGACCATCATCCCTCGACCGGCGCTGGTCCGACTCAGGCCGCAATGTTATCCAAGTTTCATACTAGTTGTGGCGCGCAACAATTCTGCCACTGATTTGGCAGCCATCCGCGAGGTGATTGCAATGGCATTTTTCAAGCGGGAGTTCGGCCCGATTTTCAAGCGCGAGCTCGGCCCGATCGAGCGCTTCGAGAATGCGCTGAAGGACAAGGTGACGGCGCGGCAGAAGCTGGCCGAGCGCTTGAGCGTCGCCGAGTTGGAACTTGCCGAAAAACGTACCGCAGCCGAACGGCTGGCGGTAGCCGGTGCCGCTAATGCGCGGCTTGACCGGGCAGAAGTCAGCATGCGCGCCGTCGAGGACCGCACCAAGACACTGCGTGCGGAACTCCAGGAATTCGACGAGCAGGTCGCTTCGGCCGAACGCGCTCTGGCCGATGCCAAGGCCCAGCGCGACCGCGATGCGACGGCTGACCAGATCGAGGCGATGGCTGCGGCCATCGAGCGGGCTGCGCCGGGATTTGATGGCGGCGCCACCGCGATGGTCGAGGCCGTCACCAAAGCGGCGATGTCGATACCGGAAGCGACCAGGTTCTCGAGCAACGTGGATGCCGTGCGCCGCGAGGTTCTCGCGGCGGCGGACCTGATATGTTGGGAACTGCGATCCGCTGCCGTACGCACCCGTGCCGGTAACGCCAACCTCGCCAGCATCTCGCTATCCGAATCCGAGCAACCGGCCTCGGCGGAGATCGAGCGGCAGTTGATCTACACGCTCCATCCCCTGCTTTGGCGTGAGGGTGACGAGGTGCGCAAGGTTGCGGCCTTTGCGCTGGTCGGACTGCCCAAGGCGCTGCTGCCGATAGCGTTGCAGCATCAGCATGTCGACCACCTCAACGCCCGCCGTGTGCAGACCCTGATGCATCTTCATGGCAGCGCAGGGCTCAACGGCGAACCCGAGCGGGACGATCCGCAGCTCGTCGATCTCGATGCCTTGCTTGCTGAGGAGACGCCGAGCGCGCAAGCCGACGTCGCGTAACGCAAACTGCGCTCGGTCGTCGAGCGCCGACGATCGTTGAATGACCAGCAGGCCCGACGGCCTCGTCAAATCCGGAATCGCGCCGCGCCGCAGTCTCACTGCGGCGGACCGGCCGCAGCACCAGCAAGCGCTGAACCAACGGTCGTTGCCGTTTTTTCGGAAATCGGGTGGCCGTCACGCCTCCATCCTGCGATCCAACGTTCACGAAGCAAGCCGTGCCGTTCGAAGCGACGTGCGGCCGTGGCAGTTGGAGGCACCGATGACATCCAAAAGCACCGAGCGAAACGTCGTATCCGAAACCGATCCGGCGACCCGAAATCCGTTCGGCGTCATCGACGTTCCAAATCCCAACGACCATGACGTGATGGAGTTCGCCCGCAACACCTTGCCGGAAGAATCCGCCAATGACGAAAATGCAAAGCCATGGAGCGCCGGCGATGCGAGCTGTCAGCGCGGCACGATCGAAGGTGAGTGGTCGAGCCGCTGGAACGGCGCAGCGGACCCGACCATACCGGGCGATACCCCCGACAAATGGAAACACGGCCGGGGCGAAGCAAGAATCGTGGGAGACCGCGTGTACCTGCTATTCGGTTGGGACTCCGGCGCGCCCGGGGTCTCATCGATGCAAGGCACGAAGGTCCACGCCGGCTGGTCGGGAAATATATCAACCTGAACAACCCGGAGATCACGGTCCCCTGGGTCGGCCTCGTGGTAAGCGACCAGAGAATTGACGGTTACTTTTCGCTAGGCCGAGTAGATTTCCGCAGATAACGGCCTTTCCGATGTGACTACCCTGCCCTTGCCGCGCGGCGCAGCGATTGCGGGGGCTGGCCGAAGGCGCGGATGAAGGCACGGCGCATCCGCTCCGGATCGCGGAAGCCGGTGGTTTGCGCGACGCGCTCGATCGCTTCGCTGGAGGACTGCACGCGCTGCCGCGCCACCTCGATGCGCAACCGCTCCACCGCTTTTGACGGCGTGGTGCCGGTCTCCGCCATGAAGGCGCGGGTGAAATGCCGCGAACTCATGCCGGCCTGCTCGGCGAGATCCTCGACGGTGAGCGGCGCATCGAGATGCTCGCGCGCCCAGGCCAGCAGCGGCCCGAAGCGGCCGTTCGGCGCCTTCAATTCCAGCAGCGAGGAGAATTGCGACTGGCCGCCGCTGCGGCGGTGATAGAGCACCAATTGCTTCGCGGTCTTCTGCGCGATCTCGTCGCCATAGTCTTCCGCGATCATCGCCAGCGACAGATCGATGCCGGCCGATATCCCGGCCGAGGTCCAGACGTCGCCGTCGCGCACGAAGATGCGGTCCGGCTCCAGCTTCACCTGCGGATAGGCTTTCAGAAAGTGCCGCGTTCGCTGCCAATGCGTGGTGGCGCGGCGGCCGTCGAGCAGGCCGGCCTCGGCGAGGATATAGGCGCCCGAACAGACGCTGGCGATGCGGATGCCGCGCCTGGCGAGCGCGCGCACGAAGCCGAGTGTCTTCTCGCAGGTGGCCGCCTGCCGCACGCCCTCGCCGCCCGCGATGATCAGCGTCGTGATCGCGGATGCCGACTTCAATCCCCTCGCAACGATCTCGACGCCCGACGATGAGCGCACCGGCCCCGGCGTCACCGCCAGCACCCGGATCGCCGGCGTGCCCTCGGCAAAGCGCGCCGCGATCTCGAATGCCGAAATCGGCCCGGACGCGTCGAGCAACTGGAAATCCGGAAATACGAGGACGCCGATCATGATTTCTGCTCCTTCTGGGCGATGTCCTAAAATGAGGGAAATATGCCGTTCCGGACACGAGGCGACCATGTCATGATAGCTCCCGTCAAGCCAAATTATCCGGAGGTCACGATGTTCGCGCCGTCTCCCACGCCCACGCCGCTGCAGATCGGTCTCGTGCTGTTCCCGCGCGTCACCCAGCTCGACTTCACCGGTCCGTTGCAGGTGTTCTCCAGCCTGCCCGGCGCCAACGTTCACCTGGTCTGGAAGCGGATCGAGCCGGTCACGAGCGATTCCGTACTGATGCTGACGCCGACCACGACTTTTGCGGACTGCCCGCAGCTCGACGTCATCTGCGTGCCCGGCGGCTTCGGCACCGACGACATGATCAACGACGAGGAGATGCTGGCCTTCCTGCGCAAGCAGGCGCCCGGCGCCAAATACATCACCTCGGTCTGCACGGGATCGCTGGTACTCGGCGCCGCCGGCCTGCTGAAGGGTTATCGCGCGGCGACGCACTGGACGGCGATGGACTTCCTGAGTGCGTTCGGCGCGATCCCGACCAAAACGCGCGTCTGCGTCGACCGCAACCGCGTCACCGGCGGCGGCGTTACAGCAGGCATCGATTTCGCGCTGACGCTGGTCTCGCTGCTGCACGACCAAAAGACCGCGGAGACGATCCAGCTCCGGCTCGAATACAACCCGGCGCCACCGTTCAATTCCGGCTCGCCGGACACCGCGCCGCCGGAAGTCCTCGCGATCATGAAAGACAGAATAGCACCGGCGCAAATCCGCCGCCGCGAAATGATCGACCGCGCCGCCGCGCGGATGATGGAGGCCTGATCGAGCGCGAGGCCGCCGATCAGCTTGGTAAGTTTGAAGGACTGCCGTTGAATGATGCTCGTCGGGGTAAATCGCTCGCCATTCACGCGCCGCGTGGCGATCACGCTCAACGTCTATGGCATGCGATACGAGCAGCGTTCACTTTCCGGGTTCAACGATCGAACCGAGGTTCGCGCGTCCAATCCGCTGGGTCGTATCCCGGCGCTGATACTCGATGACGGCGAAGTGCTGGTCGATAGCGGCGCCATCATCGACCATCTTGATGAGGCATTCGGTCGCGACCGCGCACTGACGCCGGCGGCGGGACCGGACCGACGGGCGGTATTGAAGGTCGCGGCGATCATGATGGGCGCGTGCGACAAGGGGCTTCAGGCCGCCTATGAGCGCAACCACCACCCGCCGGAGAAGCTGCATCAACCATGGATCGACGACTGCATGGCGCAGGTGACGAACGCACTTACCGCGGTCGATGCGATGATCGTATCGGACATGCCCTATTTGCTGCTCGGTCGTCTCACTCAAGCTGATGTAACGGCATTTGTAGCCGAACGGCTGGCGCGTGGGTTGGGAATGGATACCGACAAAGCCATGCCTCGCCTGCGCGCTCTGACGAAGAACCTCGCCAACGAACCAGCTTTTCGATCGACCGAGCCCTGATGCCTGGATCGGTGAGCGGCATTCGAGTTCAGCGGAGCGAGACCTTTTCAAGGCCAGCCATTCCCAGTGCTCGTGCTGCTCCGGTCGACAGGTCTATGCAGCGTCCCTTTACGAATGGACCGCGATCATTGACCCGGACTGTGACGCTTCGTCCGCTTGACTGTGATGTAACTGTGACCTGAGAACCGAATGACCTGGTGCGATGAGCTGCAGTCATCGCGCTGGGATTCATTCGCTCGCCCGATGCGGTTCGGCCGCCGCTGTAGCCATAGTGAGAAGCGATACATGTCTCGGCGAATGCCGATGTTGATGTACAGGCAAACGCCATAGCGACGAATATCAGGCGGATCATCGTCTCAGCTCCCAGATCCCGCCCAGATCTGTAACTTTTCTGAAACCACTAGGTTCCGCAGCGTCGCTCGATGCATCCAAGGGCGGCCGCCGCGTTGGAGCGGCACCTGGCATTAATGAAGCGATGACCGGCGGTTGAGCCGGGCGGCGGCTGCCAAAGCGCCTGACGGCCTAAGGCGCGACAAAAAGGCGTGCGGCAATGCGCGCAGGAAACAAAGTCGCGCCCTGCGCATAAAATTTGACGCTTAGAAGCTCCCGCTGTGCCGCAATGAGATACATCATGAGCAGAGAGGCAGCATTCAACATTTTCGCGTTGGCGGTTGGGGCTCTGCTGCCTATTGCGCTCGTGATTGTGGTGCTCATTCTATAGCTTGAGCGGATCGGCGCGCTCCGAGCAGCCTGCGCGGGGCCAAACCAGTATCAGAGCCATCCGGCGCGTTTGAACCGCAGGTAGAGCACTGCGCAGAGCGAGGCAATAATGCCGATGACGACAAAGTAGCCGTACTGTGTCTTCAACTCCGGCATATTTTCGAAATTCATGCCGTAGATCCCGGCGATCGCAGTGGGTACGGCCAATATTGCGGCCCAAGCGGCCAACTGCCGCGTGATTACGCCCTGACGCTGCTGTTCGAGCAGATTGCTCACCTCAAAAACAGAAGTCAGAACGTCCCGCAAGGAGTTCACCATCGCATCGACGCGTCGCACGTGGTCCAGGACGTCTTGAAAATAGGGACGAGCGTTGGCGTCGAGACAAGGTGTATCAAGGTGTACCAGCCGGCCGCAGACCTCCGTCATGGGGCCGATGATCCGCTTAAAACGGATTAGTTCCTGCCGCAGCCCGAAGATTTGCTTGACCTCTGCGCGGCTGAGGAAGCTATCGAGAGCGCTTTGCTCCATGGTCAGAACGCGTTCCTCGATCGTTTCGACAACCGGAAGATAGCCATCAACGATAAAGTCGAGGATGGCGTGGAGAACATAGTCCGGACCCTGCCCCAACAAACTCGGCGCCGCTTCGAGTTGCGCTCGCAGGTCGCTATGCGCCCGTGCCGAGCCGTGCCGTACCGAAATGATGAAATTCTTCCCGACAAAAATCGCGGTTTCGCCGTAGGCGATGTGATCTTGCTCGAGATGAGCGGTGCGGGTCATTACAAACAGTTGTTCTCCATAAACATCGACCTTCGGCATCTGGTTCGCTTTGAGTGCGTCCTCAATCGCAAGCGGATGAAGCCCATAGTTCTTCTCAAGTTGCTTGAGCTCCCGTTCCGAAGGCTCGAACAATCCGATCCAGACAAACTCGGATTGGCCCTTGCAATCGATAGGCTCGTCCAATGAAACGGCTTTAATCTTTCTGCCGCCACGATACAGGTGGGCTGCAACGACGCTCACGATGTGCTTCCTTTCCTCGGAACCTATTGAGCCGGGTAAACCATGCAACTGCAATCGACCCTGACTTGCCCCGATTGCGGGCACCAATCGACAGAGAATATGCCAAAGCGGCGCACCGTCTGATGCAGCACGCGCACGCCTTCGCGTAAAACGCTGCAAATAGAAAAAGGCCGCCTGGTTTCCCAGACGGCCTTTCCTGTCCTACGGCAGCCACACATTAGCGGGCGATTTCAGAACCTCTGCACCGGGGGCCTATTTCCCGGCCGTATCCTGATCGGTGACCGCTGCAAATCGGGGCAGTCGCGACTGGATCCCGACACCGACGCGATGGTTTCCCATCTCCGTAAGATGTCCCCATTGAGCCGCGATAACGCGAACGGCGCAAGATGTCGGCGGCGAATGTCCCCGCTGATCCCGCAATTCACAGGGGTGATGGCTGTGTTCTACGGCGCGTGCAACCGCAACACGGTCGCGAACGCACGGCGATGACGGTCGTCTCAGCTTCCCGGTGTCCAGGCCTGGTAGTCGCCGGTCGCCTTGGGGCGGCGGCCGCTGGCGAGCGTTGAGCCGGAGGGACGGTAAGCGGCGGGCGTGCCGGTCATGTTGGGAACATGCGGCTTTTCCCATTCCCGCGGCGTGTAGCTCTCCTCGGTCGGCGCGACGTCGACGGTGTGGTGCAGCCAGCCATGCCATGACGGCGGCACCCGGGTCGCCTCGGCATACCCATTATAGATGACCCAGCGCCGCTCGAAGCCGAGCGTCGGATCGACCTTGCGGCCCTTGGTGCGGTAGTAGCTGTTGCCCTGCTCGTCCTGGCCGACCAGTTCGCCGAATTGCCACGTCCACAATTGCGTGCCGAACGTCTGACCGTTCCACCAAGTGAAAAATTTCAGCAGAAACAGCTTCATGGGGGCTCGACCGGTTCGAGATGTCGTGCCGCTCTGATGCCACCGGCGGGGCGGATTGTCCAGACAAAGGCTGATATTGCAGCCCTGCCCCGGCGCCTTGGTCTACACGGCCCGATAGCGGCTGTTTGCCGCGGAACCGGCGCAATCCGTTCATTTCGCATACAGCTCGGGCGGGACAGGCTCGGTACACGCACGATCGGTGCGCGGGTTTGGGAACGTCCACCTCCGAAAATGGTTGAACCCCCATATCCCGGAAATGGAGCCTAAAATGATCAATCTAAAAGTTTTAAGTACTGCTGCGGCGATCGCGCTTGTGTTGCCGCTGGTCGTGCCAGGCATTAGCGCCGTCCAGGCTCAGGAAGGCAGAGGCGGCGGCGGTGCCAGGGCCGGCGGCGGCGGTGGTGGCGGCGCAGCGATCGGTGGCGGCGGTGGCTTTAGAGGCGGTGGCGGCGGCGGTGGCGGCTTCAGAGGTGGCGGCATGGCCGTTGCACCCGGCGGTGGCGGCATGAGAGGTGGCGGCATGGCTGCTGCACCCAGCGGTGGCAGCTTTAGAGGCGGCGGCATGGCTGCTGCACCCAGTGGTGGCAGCTTCAGAGGTGGCGGCATGGCCGTTGCACCCGGCGGAGGCAGCTTCAGAGGTGGCGCCGTTGCCAGCACCGAAGGCCGCGGACTTGGCCGCGGACCTGGCGTTGTCCGGCCCGGCATCGGTGGAGGTTCGGTCGCGGGTGGCGGCTGGCACGGCGGCGGCTATCGCCATCATCATCACCGTGGCGGCGGCTTCTGGCCGGGCTTCGCGGTCGGCGCCGGCATAGGGTCGACGTATGGCTATTACGACAACAGCCCCTACTACTACGGGGACGACTCGTATGGATATTACGACGACACCACGGTCGCCGCAGCGCCCCCGGCCGGCGATGATTCCGTGGCGTACTGCATGCAGCGATACAAGTCCTACGATCCGGCGTCGGGAACCTATCTCGGCTATGACGGCCAGCGGCACCCCTGCCCGGCGCAATAGCACGATATTGTAAGTTAGTGGGGCGGCGCATTTCCGATGCGCCGCCCTTTTCGTTTCAAATTACGCACGCAGCGCTACCGCCACCCCGCCGAGCGTGATCGCGAGCGCCGCGAGCTCGCGCAGGCCGAGCGGCTCGCGCAGCATCGCCGCCGCCGCAAGCACGCCGATGACAGGGACCAGCAAGGTTCCAATCGAGGCCGTCGCCGCCGGCAGCCGCTCCAATGCGGCAAACCAGCACACGTAGCAAAGGCAGAACTGGATCAGCGTCATATAGAGCAGCGACGCCCAGCCGACGTAGGACAACGCGGCCAGTTGCGGCTGCTCGACGGCGAGGCCAACGATCGCGATCGGCAGGCAGCCGAGCCCGATCTGCCAGGCGGCCAGCGACAGCGGCGGCATCGCCAGCGGGAAATGCTTGGTCAACACGGTACCGAGGCCGACGCACACCGCGCCGACCAGCGCGCACGCGATGCCCGGCAACTTCTCGACACTGGCCTCGATGCCGTTGCCGCCGATCAGCACGGCGATGCCGGCAAGCGCGACCGTCAGCGCGACGGCGCGCAGCGGCGACAGCCGCTCCCCCAGGATCGGCCATGCCAGGAACGCCACCCAGACCGGGATCGATATGCCGAGCACCGCGGCCTCGCTGGCGCTGAGCCACAACAGCGCCAGCCCCATGAACGCGACCCAGCCGCCGATCGTCAGCATCGAGACCAAAAGCAGCCGCAGCCACATCGGCCGCGGCACGCTCAATTTCTGCCGTCGCGCAAGCGCAACCAGCGCCAATGCCGCGGCACCGACGATGCCGCACAGGCCACGCGAGGACAATGGCGGCCATTCAGTCAGCAAATGTTTCATGATCGGGAAATTGAGGCCCCACCCCACCGACGTAATGGCGAGCAGGATGAGCCCGAGCGGCGACAGCCGCCCCGCGCGATCGATCGGAGGCATGGGCAGGCCTAGATCCGGAACCGGAAGTACATTTGTTCTCGTTCTGACACAGCGAAACGGAATTGCTCTTCGCAACTTTTATGTGCACTCTATCATACAGACGACCTGTCGACGTTTCGACTTAATCGTCACATGGGATGTGCGAGTCGCCAAGTCGCCGCCCGAGGAAGGAATCATCGTGCCGCGCGTTCTCGTGGTCGATGACGACCCGATGGTATGCGTTGCCATCGAGGTCTGTCTGACGCGCAAAGGTTTCGAGGTCACCGTTGCCGACGGTGGTGAAGCGGGAATGCGCGCACTCGAATCCTCCAATTTCGACGTCATGCTCATCGACGTGTTCACGCCGCATATGCGCGGCTTCGAATTGATCCGGATGTTTCAGGAGCGCAACCCGGACCTGCCGATCGTCGCGATGTCGGGCTACGCCTTCGCCAACACCGAACGCGCGCCGGATTTCCTGCGGATGACCCTCGAGCTCGGCGCGGCATGCTGCCTGCGCAAACCCTTCACGCCCGAGGCGCTGTTGACCTCGGTCAATCAGTGCATCACCACACCGAAAGCTTCCGCGCGCCACTCGAAATTGTGAAGTAAGCAACTGGCAATGCCCTCGCAGCGTATCATTCTTGGAATTGGGCTCGCCATCCTCCTTGTTATCGGCGCTGCCTCGATCGGCCTGGACCTCAAGTCGCGGTCCGATACCGCTTCCGTCGACCGTGCGCTTGGCATACTCGCGAAAATCTCGGACATGCGCCCGATGCTGCGCCGGGCGGAAAGCGCGGCGCGCGCCTTCGCGATCAACGGCGATGAGGAATTCGCCAGGGAATACCGCGAGGCCAGCGACGCCATCCTGCCGGCGCTGGCGGCACTGGTCGACGCCGTCAGGGACAATCCGGTCGAAAGACAGCTCGTCGAAGAGACCAATGCGCTGGTGGAGCGCCAGGTAACGGTCAATGGCGAACTGATCAGGCGCCGAATCATGGGAGACACCGCCGCGGTCGCGGCGCTTGTCGGCCAGGAAGACCGGGCGGCGACGGCCGCGATCGCCGGCAACCTTGAAAAGACGGTGGCGGAAGAGCGCCGGCTGCTGTTCGCCAGACGCGCCGAATCCGAAACCACCGGCGCCTTTCTGCTGGCGATCGATCTCGTCGGCGTCGCGCTGATTCTGATCCTCGCCACCATGCTGACGTTGTCGGCCCGCCGCGCGCGCCGGCAACTGCAGGATTCGCTGACGGCCACCCAGGCCACCAACGAGGCGCTGGAGGCCGCGGTCGCGGAGCGCACCGAGCATCTGGTCGCCGCGCATGACGAGCTCAGGCTTTCGGCCGCCGTGCTGCGCAGCACTTTTCACAGCATGGCGGAGGCGGTGCTGGTGATCGACACCAAGGGAGAGATTTTGCTCTCCAATCCGGCCGCCGAGAAGATGCTGCGCGTCCGGTCGGGAATGACGGTGGAACTGCTGCGGTCGCTCAGCACGGTGTTTCATGCCGACGGCGTCACGCCGCTGCTGATCCACGACATGCCCGCCTCGCGCGCGCTGCGCGGGGAAGCATTCGACGCCACCGAAATCGTGGTGCGCCCGGTCAGCGGCAACCCGCCCGTTCATCTCGTGATCAGCGGCCGGCCGCTGCGCGATGGCTCGGGCGCCATCAGCGGCGCCGCGCTGGTCTATCACGACGCCACCGCCTCGCGCGAAACCGAACACAAGCTGCTGCAATCGCAGAAGCTCGACGCCATCGGCAAGCTCACCGGCGGCGTCGCGCACGACTTCAACAACATGCTGACGGTGATCACCGGCACCACCGAAACGCTGGTCGCGCGCCTCGCAGATGAGCCGGAGCTGCAGAAGACGGCCGAACTGATCGACCAGGCGGCGGAACGCTGCAGCGAGCTGATCCAGCATCTGCTCGCCTTCGCCCGACGCCAGCCGCTGCAGCCGCGCAATGTCGACATCAACGCCACCGTGCTCGACATCGCAAAGCTGCTTCGCCCGACGCTCGGCGAGCAGATCGAGGTCAACTCGATCCTCGAGCAGGAAGTGGCGACCGCCCATATCGACGCCTCGCAGCTCGCCAATTCCCTGCTCAACATGGCGATCAACGCCCGCGACGCGATGCCGAACGGCGGCAAGCTGTTGCTGGAGACGCGCAACGTCGTGCTCGACGAGGCCTATGCGCAGGCCAACCCGGATACGAAGCCCGGCCCCTATGTGATGCTCGCGGTCAGCGACACCGGCACCGGCATGTCGCAGGAGGTGCTGAACAAGGTGTTCGAGCCGTTCTTCACCACCAAGGAGGTCGGCAAGGGCTCGGGCCTTGGGCTCAGCATGGTCTACGGCTTCGTCAAGCAATCGGGCGGGCACATCCGGATCTACAGCGAGGCCGGCCACGGCACCACGATCAAGCTCTATCTGCCGCCCGCCCGCGGCCAGGTCGAGGCAGCGCCCGGCGCGGCGCCGCCGCTGCCGCACGGCAACGAAATCATCTTGGTGGTGGAAGACGACGCGCTGGTGCGCAATTTCGTCACCGCGCAACTGCAGAGCCTCGGCTACCGCACGCTGGGCGCCGCCAATGGGCCTGCGGCAATGCTGATGGTCGACAGCGGCGAGCCGTTCGACCTGCTGTTCACCGACGTCATCATGCCCGGCGGCATGACCGGACGGCAATTGGCAGACGAGGTGGCCAAACGCCGCCCCGGCATCAAGGTGCTCTACACGTCAGGCTATACCGACAACGCGATCGTGCATCAGGGCCGCCTCGATCCCGGCGTGCTGCTGCTGACCAAGCCGTATCGAAAGTCGCAACTGGCCAACATGGTCCGCCGCGCGCTGACGGGCTGAACCGGGCAGCGGCACGCGATCTCTCGCGTTCTCAATGCTGATCATCAGCGTTTCTCCGGGGAATCGATTTAGATCCCCCCGGCGCAGCATCCCAAGGGACATTTGACTTGTTATAACATTTGAAACATTGTCCTAACTTAACGGCAAAAGCCGGACCAAAGAAACAGCCAAGGGAGGACAGGAAGATGCGGTCATTCAGACCAACCAGAAGGACGTTCCTCAAGACCGGCACGGCTGCCGCGGCGCTGATCGGAATGGGTCCGGCGCTGGTGCGCCAGAGTTCGGCACAGGATGCGGATCTTGCGCCGTACAAGTCGGCCAAGATCGATTGGCAGCAGGCTTCCGGCGAAACCATCACGGTCGCGGTGATCCCGGCGAGCTATTTCGAGAACCTCATCACGCTGGCGCCGCAGTTCAAGGCGCTGACCGGCATCGACATCCGCTTCGAAAAGATTCCGCCGGCACAGATTCGCCAGAAGTGCGTCATCGACCTCACGTCGAAGACCGGGACCTATGCCACGCATGCCGCCGATCCCATGTATTACTCGCTCTATGCCGCGAACAAATGGGTCGAGCCGCTCGATAGCTACCTGAAAGACAAATCGCTGACCGATGATGCCTGGTTCAGGTTCGACGACATCATTCCGGCCTGGCGCAGCGCCGACAGCGTCGACGGCAAGCTCTATGGCGTTCCCTATGACGGCGAAGTCACCATCCAGGTCTATCGCAAGGATCTCTATGATGCGAAGGGCCTGAAGCCGGCCGACACGCTTGAAGCCTATGTGGCGAATGCGGCGGCACTCAACAATCCGGGCGAGCGCATCTGGGGATGCGCACTGCGCGGCGTCGCCGGCGCCGGGCAGAACATGTACATCTATCCCTCGATCTTCCGCGAGTTCGGCGGCAACTGGATGAAAGACGGCAAGCTCACCGTCAACGGACCGGAGGCTGAAGCCGCACTTGCCTGGTATGTCGACGTGATGCGCAAATATGCGCCGGCGGCCGCGGCAAACTGGAACTGGCCCGATATCGCGGACGCCTTCTCGCAAGGGACGGTGGCGAATTACATCGACGCGCACTCCTCGGCGTCGGTCGTCAACAATCCGGAAAAATCCAGGGTCATCGGCAAGGTCGCCTATGCGCGCTGGCCCAAGGGCCCGTCCGGCAAGCGCGTCACCTCGATCTGGAACTGGGGTTTTCCGATCAACGCGGCGCAATCCGACAAGAAGAAGAAGGCGACCTGGCTGTTCATCCAGTGGGCGGCGAGCGCCGAGACCCAGGCACGCACCGCGCATCGCTTTGCCGGACCGACCAAGCGTTCGGGCGTCAACCGCACCTCGATCTGGAAGGATCCCGACTACGTCAAGCTGATGAGCGGCTTTGGCGACAATTTCGTCGAAGCCACCATGCAGGCGCTGCAGGAGGACACCGACGTCGATTGGCGGCCGCGCGTACCGCAATGGCCGGCGATCGGCGACACCATGGCGACCGCCATCCAGTCCGCCCTCTCCGGTCAAGCCACCGTGAAGGCCGCGCTCGACGACGCGCAAAAGCGCATCGAACCGATGATGCGTGGCTGAGCTGCGCGGCTGAACAATGGCGCCGGCGGCAACAGCATCGACGGATAACGCGACCGATTTCGGCCGCGTTCTGGCGCAGCGCGAGCGCCGGTTTGCCGCTGCATTGCTGGCGCCGGCATTCCTGGCGTTGCTGGCGACCACCACCTTCCCGCTGCTGTTCCTGGTCTGGACCAGCGCCTTCCGCATGGATCTGGCGATGCCGTTCTCAAACGGCTTCGTCGGGCTGGAGAACTACAAGGTATTGCTGACCGACGAGCGGTTCTGGTCGTCGCTGCTGGTCAGCCTCGTCTACACGGGATCGACCGTCGTGCTGCAGGTCGTGATCGGCCTCGCGCTGGCGCTGCTCGTGATGGACATGAAGCGCGGCCAGGGCTGGTTTCGCGTCATCGCGATCCTCCCCGTGGTGCTGTCGCCGGCCGTGGTCGGCATGATCTGGCGAACCTTCATGCTCGCGCCGGAATTCGGCATCGTCGATTTCCTTGCCATCAATGCCGGGCTTGGCAGCAAGAACTGGCTCGGCGATCCCTTCCTCGCGATGGTCTCGGTGATCGCGATCCACACCTGGCAATGGACGCCGTTTGCGTTCATGGTGCTGCTCGCCTCGCTCGCGGCCTTGCCGGAGGATATCTACGAGGCGGCGCGGCTCGACCGCGCGACGGCCTGGCAGCGCTTCCGGCGCATTACCCTGCCCTTGCTGCGTCCCGCCATCGTCATGGTGATCATCATGCGCACCATGGTGGCGCTGACGGCGTTCGCCGCGATCTTCACGGTCACCGGAGGCGGCCCCGGCACCGCGACGGAAATCCTCAACCTCTATGCTTACCGCAAATCCTTCACCGAGCTTTCGATCGGCTACGGCTCGGCGCTGGCGGTGGCGCTGTTGATCGTTACCATCCTGATCTCGGCGGTTCTGTTCGCGATGCGGAGGGCGAAATGAGCGCCAGGCGCATCCGCTTCCTGGCGCTGCTGGCGATCTCGCTGGTGTTCCTGCTCGCCTGGGCGTTCCCGGTCGTCTGGAGCGTGCTGAATTCGTTCAAGACCGACCGGGATGCGCTGGCCTATCCGCCGAAGCTGATCTTTTCGCCGACGCTGGAAGCCTATCGCGACGTGCTGTTCGGCTCGGGCTCGATCCTGCCGAACCTGCTCTCCAGCATGGTCATCTCGGTCGGAACCACTGTCGTCACCATGCTGATGGCGGTGCCCGCCGCTTACGCGCTGGCGCGGCTGCGCTTCCGCGCCAAGAAGTTTGCCGGCTTCTATGTATTGGCAACGCAGATGCTGCCGCCGGTCGGCATCATCATCCCCTACTTCCTGGTGCTGCGGAACATCGGCTGGATCGACACCTACCAGGGCATCATCCTGATCTATCTCTCGTTCTCGCTGCCCTTCGCGATCTGGCTGCTGGTATCCTATTTCGAGGACATTCCCTTCGAGATGGAGGAAGCCGCCTATCTCGACGGCGCGAGCCGGCTGCGCACGCTGTGGCGCATCATCATCCCGCAAGTGAGAGGCGGCATCGCCGTAACCGTTGTCTTCGTATTCCTCAATGCGTGGAACGAGTTTCTGTTCGCCGTCGTCTTGAGCGGCAACACCGTGCGGCCGGTCACGGTTGCGATGTTCAACTTCGTTTCCGTGGAGCAAACGCTGTGGGCGAAGCTCGCGGCGGTCTCCGTGCTGGCGATGCTCCCGGTGGTCGTGCTCGGCGTGGTGGCGCAGAAGCATATCGTCAAGGGACTGACGGTCGGCGCCGTCAAGGGTGGAGGACGCCGATGAGCGGCCACGGGGCAGTTCGTTTCCAGGATATCGTCAAGATGCATGGCGATTTCGCCGCGCTGAAGGGCGTCAATTTCGACATTGCGCCCGGCGAGTTCTTTGCCCTGCTGGGCCCTTCCGGCTCCGGCAAGAGCACCACACTGCGGATCCTTGCCGGACTGGACGCGCCGACCGCCGGCCGGGTCTTCATCGACGGCAAGGACGTGACGTCGGTGGATGCGCGAGACCGCGACATCGCCATGGTGTTTCAGAGCTACGCGCTCTATCCGCATATGACGGTCGGTGAAAACATCGCCTTCCCGCTCGAGATGAGCAACCTGCCGAAAGCGAAGATCGAACCCGCGGTGCGGGAAGCCGCGCGCAAGGTGAAGATCGACCATTTGCTCGACCGCAAGCCCGGCCAATTGTCGGGTGGCCAGCAGCAGCGTTGCGCGCTGGCGCGCGCCATCGTGCGCCAGGCGCGGCTGTTCCTGCTCGACGAGCCGCTGTCGAACCTCGACGCCAAGCTCCGGCTGGAGACCCGCGCGGAACTGAAGAAGTTGCAGCGTTCGCTCGGCGTCACCGCGGTCTACGTCACCCATGACCAGGAAGAGGCGATGACGCTGGCCGACCGCATGGCGGTGTTCATGGCAGGTGAAATCCAGCAGGTCGGCACGCCTGCGGAAGTGTTCGCGCGGCCGAACTCGATCGATATCGCAGGCTTCATCGGCAATCCGCCGATGAATCTGGTGCCTGCCCGCTATATCGACGGCAGCGTCGTCATCGCCGGCTACACGTTGAAGACCAGCATGCAGATCGCAGGCGCGCGCGACGTCATCGCCGGTATCCGGCCCAGCGCACTGCGCGTGGTGCCGGACGGACTAAAGGCAAAAGTCGATCTCGTCGAGGATCTCGGCGACACGGCGGTGCTCGATCTCGACTGCGCAGGCACCGCGATGCGCGTGCGCGTCAACCATGAAGATGTACCGCGTGAAGGCGACATGATTTCGGTCACCGCCCGCCCGCAGGACATTCATTTGTTCGATCCCGTGACACGAAAGCGGCTTTGAGATCATGACCGCCCGTACCCGCAAGAAGCTCGTACCGCTCTCCGCCGCGACGCCACCTGCCGCGGCCGGATCGGCGCCGCTGCACATCCAGATCCGCGAGTTGATCCGGCGGCAGGTCCGCGAGGGCGAGTTGATCGATGAGAATGGACGCCTGATGACGGAGGCCGAACTCGGCCGGCATTTCGGCGTCAGCCGCATCACCATCCGCAACGCGATCTCGCCGCTGGTCCGCGAGGGCATGTTCGCGCGCACGCGCGGCCGCGGCACGTTCCTGCGCTCCAACCAGCCTGAAAACTGGGTCGGCCGGCTGATGGGCTTTTCTGAAACCATTCGCGACGCCGGCTACCAGGCGGGCGCGAAAGTGCTGCAGCAGGGCATGACCAATCGGCATGATGCCGACGTGCGCGAGCAGTTGCGCGAGCGCGCCGTGTGGCAGCTCAAGCGGCTTCGCTTCGCCGACGACACGCCGATTGCCATCGAGCACGCCTTCTACCCACCCGATATCGGCCTGGAGCTCGATAAGCGCGACCTCACCTCCATCATCATGTACAGCGTGTTCGAGGACGAACTCGGCCACCCCATCAAGGAGGCGAAGCAGTCGATCAGCGCGTCGATTGCCGATTCAACCAGCGCCAAATTGCTGGGCGTGAAGGCCGGCAGTCCCCTGCTCGCCATCGAACGCCTGACGCTTGGCACCGAGGGACGCCCGCTTGAATTGCTGCGCTCCGTCTACCTGCCGGATTATTTCCGCCTCAGCATCAGCCTGACGCGGCAGCATTCCTAATCTACCTCAGAAGGATCGACAACCATGGCAAATGGCGGCAAGGCTTCCGACAGCCCCAACATCCTCCTCATCCTCAACGACGACATGGGATTCTCCGATATCGGCTGTTACGGCGGCGAGATCCAGACGCCGAATCTGGATCGCCTCGCGGCCAGGGGGCTGCGCTACTCGCAATTCTACAACACCGCCCGCTGCAGCCCGTCCCGCGCCTCGCTGTTGACCGGGCTGCATCCGCATCAAACCGGCATCGGCATTCTCACCTACAGCAACGGGCCGGAGGGCTATGCCGGCAATCTGAACCGGAGCTGCGTGACGATTGCCGAGGTGCTGAAGCAGAAGAAGTACACGACCTATCTGAGCGGCAAGTGGCACATCGCAAGCAATTTGACCGAGCCGACCGACGCGTGGCCGCTGCAACGCGGCTTCGATCATTTCTACGGCACCATCATCGGCGCCGGCAGTTTCTACCATCCGAACACGCTGACGCGCGGAAACGACAATATCGAGCATGAAGCCGAGAAGGATCCTTCGTTCTTCTATACCGACGCGATCAGCGACCAGGCCGCGGCCTATATCCGCGAGCACAAGGCGAAAACGCCGGACAAGCCGTTCTTCCAGTACGTCGCCTACACGGCGCCACACTGGCCGCTTCACGCCCACGACGAGGATATCGCCAAGTACAAGGGCCGCTTCGATGCCGGCTGGGACCGCCTGCGCGAACAGCGGCTGCAGCGGCTGGTGGATGACGGCATCATTCATCCGAACTGGCAGCTTACCGATCGCGACCCGACCCAGCCGCCGTGGACCGAAGCGGAGCACCGCGAATGGACGCTGCGCTGCATGGAGGTCTATGCGGCGCAGATCGACCGCATGGACCAGGGCATCGGCCGCATTATCGCGGCACTGGAAGAGACCGGCCAGATCGACAACACGCTGATCATCTTCCTGTCCGACAACGGCGCCTGCGCCGAGGACATTCCGCAAGGCGTGACGGCGCGCGAGCTGGTCGATCAACTGATGATCGCCAAGGCGAGGACGCGCAAGGGCGAGCCGGTGCAGTTCGGCAACGATCCCGCGCTGATGCCCGGCGGCGAGCACACCTATCAGAGCTACGGCACGGCGTGGGCCAACCTGTCGAACACACCGTTTCGGCTCTACAAGCACTGGATCCACGAAGGCGGTATCGCGACGCCCTTCATCGTGCACTGGCCGAACGGGATCAAGGAACGCGGCGGCCTCCGGCACAATCCGAGCCAGCTGCCGGACGTGATGGCGACGATCCTCGACGTGACAGGCGCAACCTATCCGAAGGAATACAACGGCAACGCCATCCTGCCTTGCGAAGGCGAAAGCCTGGTGCCGTCGTTCTCCGCCGCCTATGGCGGCCGTGGGCCGCTGTTCTGGGAGCATGAGGGCAACGCCGCCGTTCGCATCGGCAAGTGGAAGCTGGTGCGGAAATATCCTGAGGCATGGGAGCTCTATGACATGGAGCTCGACCGCACCGAGATGCACGATCTTGCCGCGCAGCACCCGGAGCGCGTCCGCGACATGACCGAGCATTACCAGCGCTGGGCCAGCCGCTGCGGCGTGATCCCGCGCGAGAAAATCCTTGCGCTGATGGAAGCGCAAGGCGAGACGGCGTTCTGGGAAGAGGAAAAGCAGAACTAGCGGCGACGTGCCGATGAGAACCCATGACTGACGGAAGTCCCCGTTGCTGCATGCAGCGCCCGGCCGGCCAACCGACGGCGACTGCCGCTCCGGCAATGAACATCACGCCCAGTCCGACACCGATCGCGCGTCGCTGGAGCCCGCCGATCGGCGGCGCCTTCCTGATGGGTTCCGACGACAGGCGTTTCCCGGATGATGGCGAAGGACCGGTGCGGAAGGTCACCGTCGCCCCATTCGCGATCGCCAGCTACGCCGTCAGCAATCTGCAGTTCGGTGAGTTCGTTCGACGCACCGGCTACACGACCGACGCCGAACGCTGTGGCTGGAGCTTTGTGTTCGAAGGACTGCTGCCGGATGCGGCGAAACGGGCACCCGCAAATCGCGCGGCCGAGACGCCGTGGTGGATGGTCGTGCCGCACGCCTATTGGGCCCAGCCCGAGGGGCCGCACTCGACGATCCTCGAGCGACTGGATCATCCCGTCGTGCACATTTCCTGGAATGACGCGAAGGCTTATTGCCAGTGGTCGCGAACGCGGCTGCCGACGGAAGCCGAGTGGGAAATGGCTGCCCGCGGCGGGCTGGAACAGGCGGCCTTTCCATGGGGCGATGAGCTGACGCCCGCGGGCGAGCACCGTTGCAATATCTGGCAGGGAAAATTCCCTGACCTCAATACGACGGAAGACGGCCATCTAGGCACCGCGCCCGTTCATGCCTTTGCGGCAAACGGCCATGGCTTGTTCAATGTCGCAGGAAATGTCTGGGAATGGTGCGAGGACACGTTCTCGCCGCGCTATCATCAGGTCACGGAGAGCGAAAACCCCTTCCATGACGCGCCAGCCCCTCACCGCTCGCTGCGCGGCGGCTCATTCCTTTGCCACGACTCCTACTGCAACCGCTATCGCGTCGCCGCGCGCAGTTCGAACACACCGGATAGCTCGGCGAGCAATCTTGGATTTCGCGTGGCGTGCGCGGTCCGGGGCGTGGACTCATGAGCGCGTAGCCAAATCCGAATGGCTGCGAGCTTGATGAAGGCAAGGTAGTTTGCGGCGAGTTTGTAATACCGACGCGCAGGCATTGCTTGATCTTGTCGAAGAAGTCGCTGACCGGAAGTCGCCGTGGTCCGGCAAACCCGACGCGAATGACCCGTAGCAGACTTGGCCCCAGTCACTTTGACTCTTTCGTTTCGAATGATTTTACTATCGAAACCACACCCTCGTGAATACGCCGCCACTGCGGAAGTTGGCTTCGAGCGAAGCTATAACTTAAAGGGACGCCACCGATCTCGAGGCGAACTCGGCAGTCCTGCAGCAATTCCTTACCTTCTACCGGTCTACACGCGATTACGGTCGAGTTCTCAAAGGAGCCGCCGTAGAAAACATGGACCTCTTGTCGGCCCAAGCTAACCTGCGCCTTTACTCTGGTCAGACCAAAAAAATCGTCTCTCGGATCGCTTGCGGCTTCGACGAGAGCGGGCCGGTTCCAATCGTCCGCACTGTAACTGGGCCGGAGAACCAAAATGATGATCGTGTCTGCGCACACTTCGGCCCGGAGGGCTTTGAAACAGCGCAGCGTTTCCTGACTTGCTCCCTTCAAAGTTGAGAGAGTTGTAACGATCCGCAAAACCGCCGACCTTGACCATCCCCTCGGAATTTCCGACCGGCTGAAGGTCGCAACTTCCAAGAAGTTTCTGGGCACCCGCCACCGTATGCCACGCATCTGGACCTCGATCGGCGTAGTATCCAGTGATGGCACATATTCAAACGGACGAACTGACAGCGTATCGCCTCGCTCCATATCCGCGGCGGCGATAGTCGGCCCAAAGATCACAGCGAGAGCGATAACGATACCGGACAGACGTTGGCTTAGGCTCATTGCTCTTCTCTACGGTGAGCCTTCATATCGGACGCATCTTTCCTAATTTCTGGTTTCTGAAGCTCCCTCAATTGAGCAGGAGACGGCTTGCCGCGACATCGAGGCTAATTCCGCTGTTGGACCCGTAGCGGACATCACGGGTGCAACGGCGAAGGTCAGCGGAAGAGACATCGTCGCCTTGGCGACCCTCTCTAAGGGACCAATTCCACCCGATATCGCTCACTCACGTGAACGATGGTTATCGAGAGCGATAAAATCTGTTCCACCGTTGGTATGGAGCCTTAACGAGTTCGAGCGAGTGCTATTGCGAGCGCGCTTCAGCTCGCCAGAAGGATCGTCCTTGTGAAAAAGCTAGCTCTTTGGACCGTCGCGATCCCAGCCGCGATTGTTGCAAGCCTGTTCGGGTTCGAGATGTATCGGAAGGTCACGGACAAACGTCCGATGTCGGTCCGCATCCATGAACAGTGCGTCAAAGAGAGTGGCCCCTCTGATGAGGTCGCCATCAATCGCTGCAAATTCCAGGTGCTCAAGCGTAGACTGGACGAGACCCTTGATGGCATAGAGCAGCGCAATGCTCGCAAATTGTGACATAGACGCACTGCTCGGGACTGTTCTGGCCGCACCTGCAGCCGCAATCGTCCGGCCTGAATGGCCCGAGCCGCCCGCCGCCTGATCGCCGGGTCCGCACCCGCACGTCGGGCGACGGGATGAGCCGGCACAAGGTGCAAGCTTCTCCGCACTTGAAGCGTCGTTTTCGAGGCCGAGTTGGTGTATGGAGTGAAGACCCTGGAGTTGAGGATTCCGGAACACCGATGGCGCCGCCCAATTTGAACTACAAACGCTGCTACGTCGATTGGGGTGGGCGATGCGCCTATTGCGGCGTCGGGCTTCCCCGGATCAAATGGGACGGCAAGGTCAGGGCCGGCATCGACCATTTCATCCCGCTCTCGAAAGGCGGCCAGAACATCCGGGGTAACCGCGTGCTCTCCTGCTACCCCTGCAATCTCGCCAAGGACGACACCGACCCGCGCGAAACAAATCAATGGCCCGATATCGAACGGCGGCTTGCCGAGATCGCCGCCGCTCCGCTGATCAGTCACCGGCGGCTCAAGGAGATCCTGCCCGAACTGGTGAAGCAGGTTTACGCCTAGGTTATCGCACCAGAAGGGCCGCGGAGGGGCGAGCGCGCCTCAGTCCGAGCCGTAACCGCCCGCCACGATCTTCTCGTTCAGTTTCTGATCCACCGTCTGCACCGTCCGGTCGATCTCGGCGCTGGGTGCGCCGAGCTGATCGGAAACCAGCTTCACCAAGAGGTCGACCCGCTCGATGAAGGGCGCGCCGCTGGCGACCGCCCGCGCGGCCGATGACGGCTTGAGCAGGCTTTCCGCCGCCTTGGCATACTTTGCAAAAGGCACCTGATCCGCCGGGTCCGCGCCCAGACGCCGGGCGATGCCGTCGACGTGGTCATAGATCGACTGCGAGAGTTTCAGGTCGCTGTGCACGGCATCGCGGATCGACTGCGGCTCGTGCGGCGTGATGCAGCGATAGTTGCCGGTCAGCAGCATCGACCATTTCGCCAGGGGCACGAACAGCGAGTCGAACACCTTGAGCTTTACCGGAACGTCCTTGCCATCCAGCGTCACCGCGTCGATGTCAGTTTCGAGCTCGCGCAGCAGCTTGTTGTGCTGCGCGTCCTCGAAAGCGGCGGCCTTGAAGTTGGTGGGCAGGCCGACATGAAGCACGTTCGCCGCCTCTTCCGGCGGACGGAAGGCCTGCGGGTCGGGCGAGCAGAGCGTCACCAGTCCCGGCTTGAACCGCTCCCATACCGAGGCATTGGTATAGGCCTCCTCCAGGTCCATCTCCGCCAGCGCCGGGATCCGCTTGAGATACGGCAAGGGCGGCATGTTCATGATCGAAAGACAGGGCAGCCCCGCCGTGGCGATCTTGATCATCAGAACGCGGATCGTGTGGTTGGTGTATTGCGGCTCCTGCATCGCAAGGCCGACCAGATCGTAGCGGGAAAGGTCGACCTCGGCGGGCGTGGTCGCGTCCAGTCTGCCGGGCAGATCGCGCGAGAAGATCGCGCGGTGCACCGCCTCGTCGCGCAGCTTGATGCGGACTTCAGTGCCGTCGCGGTTGATGAGTTCGGCCGTCTTCTTCCGGCAAACCAAGGTCACGTTGTGCCCCGCCATCAAAAGCTTTGTCGCCAGCAAGGAGCCATAGGAGGCTCCAAGGATCAGAATGTTGCGCGCCATACTCTCTCTTTCACAGATGATCTGAGAATTTACTCGAACGCCCGCCCCGTGCAGGGGCCGAAATTTCGCCCGTGGCATACAACGAATTCATAGGTGTTACAATCACATAGCGGGGCTCTTTTCGTCCCTGCGGCAACGAGGCCACCCCGATTGACGGCTTTTTCCCTACGTGGAAGCGTGGGATTTGAGACCGCACGACCCGTGCGTGTTCGGCGATCCGGTCATCGATTACGCACGGAGTAGCAATTTGTTCACGCGACGCGCCTTCTCGATGTCCGCTGCTGCCGCGCTCCTCGCCGGGGCAAAGAACGCGCACGCCCAGGGCGGCTTTGCTACGCAAAACATCCGCCTGGTCGTCGGTTATCCGGCCGGGGGTGGCGTCGACATCGTCGCCCGGCTGCTCACCGACCCGATGAAGGCGGCGTTCGGCCAGGCGGTGCTCGTCGAAAACAAGCCCGGCGCGGCGGCGATGATCGCGGCACAATCGGTCGCCCGGGCGACCCCCGATGGCCATACGCTGCTGGTCTCGGCCGCCGGCGAGGTCGCGCTCAATCAGCATATCTACCGGGAGCGGATGGCCTACGATCCGCTGAAGGACCTTACGCCGGTGGGGCTCGCCGGCATCGTGCCGTGCGTGGTGGTCGTGGCCGCGACCACGCCAGTCAAGACACCCGGCCGAGCTGATCGCTTACGCGCTGGCGAACAAGGGAAAGCTCTCGTTCTCATCGTCCGGCGTCGGCAACCCGCAGCATCTCGCCGGCGAGTTGATGAACCGCATGGCCGGCACCGACGTCCTGCATGTTCCCTATCGGGGGTCTGCACCGGCCGTTACCGACGTGGCTGTCGGCGCGGTGACGATGAGCTTTTCCAGCCTCGGGCGCCGCCCTGCCCCTGATTCAGGATGGACGCCTGCGCGCGGTCGCCGTCACATCGCGCGAGCGCATGCCGCAATTGCCCGACGTGGCCCCGTTGAGCGAAGGTTCGCCGGCGCTTGCCGGATACGAGCTGCTCAACTGGTTCGGCGTGTTCGCGCCATCGGGCACGCCGGAGCCGTTGCAGGCACGCCTGTTTGAAGTCGTATCGAGCGCGCTGCAGGAAAAGGCGACGATGGAAAAGCTCTCGATACAGGGTATCGTCCCGCGGCCGATGACGCTCGCCGAGCTGCGCAGCTTCGTGCGATCGGAGAGCGAGAAATTCGGCAAGATTGCCGAGGCCGCGAAGATCCGGGTCGAGTGACGAAGAGCGTCTCAGGACCTTGTCGCCAGCACCACGCCCGCGAGCGTCAACACCAGCGCCACGATCTGCGTCGGCCCGAGCGGCTCGCCCAGCGAGATGGCGGACGCCACCACGCCGATCACGGGCACCGCCATGGTGCCGATCGCCGCGACCGAGGCCGGCAGGCGGGCGAGCGCCGCAAACCAGCACACATAGGCGATGCAGAACTGGATCACGGTCGAATAGGTCAGCAGCGACCAGCCGAGCCGGGTGATTTTTTCGATATGCGTGGTCTCGACGGCGAAACCGATGATGACGATCGGAAAACATCCGAGCCCGATCTGCCAGGCCGCGGCCGGGATCGGCGGCAGCGGCAACGGCAGTTTCTTCGCCAGCACGGTGCCGAGCGCAAAGCCGACCGCGCCGGTCAGCGCCATCACGATGCCCGGCAGCTTTTCGGTCGTCGCGCTAATGCCGTTGCCGCCCATGATGGCGGCCAGCCCCGCAAACGCCATCACCAGCGCCACCGTACGCAAAATGGTCGGCCGCTCGCCGAGCACCGGCCAGGCCAGCAGCGAGGCCCACACCGGCATGGTGTAGGCGATCAGCGCCGCCTCGCTCGCCGGCAGCCACAGCAGCGCCAGCCCCATCAGCACCATCCAGCCCGTGACGTTGAGCAGCGCCGCCAGCATCAGCCGCGGCCACAGATGGCGCTCGACCTTCAGGCTCTGCGAGCGCGCCAGCGCCAGCGTCGCGAGCAGCATCGCGCCGATCACGCCGGTGGTGCCGCGCAGCGTCAGCGGCGGCACCTCGCTCAGCAGGTATTTCGTGACGGGCCAGTTGAAGCCCCAGCCCACCGAGGTGATGGCGAGGAACATCAGGCCTGCGGGCGCGATCCGCGCCGGCGCGGTGGGTTTTGATTCTGTCATGGAGCCCGGCAAAGGGATGGATAAGCGATGGAATCGGCCCTCACCTTGCCGCTTATCGGCGGCCGCCACCACGGGTGCGCGGACATGCCAGCCCTCCCCCGTCCGTAGCCCTACGTGAGTCTCTCCAGTGCAATCCCATCGGGTGAAAAAATAGCTGCCCTGTGAACAGCGGGTGAAGCGGATTTCCACACGCTGGATACAAATTTTTTCCCTTGGGAATCCCTGAGGACTCACTGATACTTGGCACCATCACAGGCGCGGGATGACCCCCTGTTATCCCTCACTTTCCACCATATTTAGTATTTGATTCAGGAACTCGTACTAGTCCTTGACGGGCCGGACGGGTTTGGCCTAGCCTCTTTCCTGGACGGCGCGAGTTAAGTTTTGGGTCCCGCCGGACGCTCCCAAACGGGTTCCAGAACGAGCACTCCGTCAGCCGGTCGAGGCGCGGATAGGGCTCGTCTGCCCCTGAAATGGGGTCTGTCCGGCGCTGAAAAAACGAGCCGAATGGCTCAGTCGATACGTTGTTGCGTTTGAAGTTGAGGGATTAGGCCCCGTCCATCGGGCGGGACCTTGGGGTGGCTAAAACAGAAACAGGACCGGGTTCACCGGGAGAGCACGCGGATCAGAAACGCCGAAGTTGGCTGCAACTTCGGTGCGGGAGGTTCGCTCACTGATAACATCCGGCAACCGCGGCAAATGCGGACCGGTCTAGAAGACGGGGCACGACCTATGCGAATCGAACGGCGCAACACCACATCCGGCCAGTCACCCTACGCAGGGATTGATTTCAGGCTGACGACATCGGAGATCCGCAACCCCGACGGTTCGATCGTGTTCCGGCTCGAAAATGTCGAAGTGCCCCAGTTCTGGTCGCAGGTCGCCTCCGACGTGCTGGCACAGAAATACTTCCGCAAGGCCGGCGTCGCTGCGCGCCTGAAGAAGGTCGAGGAAGAGACCGTGCCGTCCTGGCTGTGGCGCTCGGTGCCCGACACCGAAGCCCTCGCCCTGCTCCCCGAATCCGAGCGCTTCGTCAGCGAGTTGAGCGCCAAGCAGGTGTTCGACCGCCTCGCCGGCTGCTGGACCTATTGGGGCTGGAAGGGCAAGTATTTCTCCACCGAAGAAGACGCGCAGGCGTTCTTCGACGAGCTGCGTTTCATGCTGGCCAAGCAGATGGTCGCGCCGAATTCGCCGCAGTGGTTCAACACCGGGCTTGCATTGGGCCTACGGCGTCGATGGTCCCGGCCAGGGCCACCATTACGTCGATCCGTTCACGGGCAAGCTGACCAAGTCGAAGTCGGCCTATGAGCATCCGCAGCCGCACGCCTGCTTCATCCAGGGCGTGGGTGACGACCTCGTCAACGAGGGCGGCATCATGGACCTCTGGGTGCGTGAAGCCCGCCTGTTCAAATACGGCTCCGGCACCGGCTCCAACTTCTCGCGTTTGCGCGGCGAAGGCGAGCGCCTGTCCGGTGGCGGCCGCTCCAGCGGCCTGATGAGCTTCCTCAAGATCGGCGACCGCGCAGCGGGCGCGATCAAGAGCGGCGGCACCACGCGCCGCGCGGCCAAGATGGTCGTGGTCGACGCCGATCACCCTGATATCGAGACCTATATCGACTGGAAGGTGAAGGAGGAGCAGAAGGTTGCAGCTCTCGTCACCGGCTCCAAGATCAACCAGAAGCACCTCAAGGCGGTGCTGAAGGCCTGCGTGAACTGCGAAGGCTCGGGCGACGACTGCTTCGATCCCGAAAAGAACCCGGCGCTCCGCCGCGAGATCAAGCTCGCGCGCCGTTCGCTGGTGCCTGACAACTACATCAAGCGCGTGATCCAGTTCGCCAAGCAGGGCTACAAGGACATCGACTTCCCGATCTACGACACCGACTGGGATTCGGAAGCCTACCTCACGGTATCCGGCCAGAACTCCAACAACTCGGTCTCGCTGAAGGACGATTTCCTCCGCGCCGTCGAAACCGATGGTGACTGGAATCTGATCGGCCGCACCAACAAGAAGATCACCAAGACTCTCAAGGCCCGCGAGCTCTGGGAAAAGATCGGCCACGCCGCCTGGGCTTCGGCCGATCCCGGCCTGCACTTCAACACCACCATGAACGACTGGCACACCTGCAAGGCGTCCGGCGACATCCGCGCGTCCAATCCGTGCTCGGAATACATGTTCCTGGACGACACCGCGTGTAACCTGGCGTCGGCCAACCTGCATCACCTTCTATTCGCACCACGCACCAAGCGATTCGACGTCGAGTCCTACGAGCACCTCTGCCGGCTCTGGACCATCGTGCTCGAAATCTCCGTGATGATGGCGCAATTCCCGTCGAAGGCGATCGCCGAACTCTCCTACGAGTTCCGCACGCTGGGCCTCGGCTTCGCCAACATCGGCGGTCTGCTGATGACCATGGGCCTGCCCTACGATTTCGAAGGAAGGCCGTTCGCTGTGCGGCGCGCTGACCGCTGTGATGACCGGCATCGCCTACAAGACCTCGGCCGAGATGGCGGCCGAACTCGGCACCTTCCCCGGCTACAAGAAGAACGCCCAGCACATGCTGCGCGTGATCCGCAACCACCGCCGCGCCGCGCACGGCAACGCCTCCGGCTATGAGGCGCTCGCCGTCCACCCGGTGCCGCTCGATCACGCCTCCTGCCCGCAAGCCGACATCATCGCGCATGCGACCAGGGCGTGGGACGACGCGCTCGCGCTCGGTGAAACCAATGGCTACCGCAACGCGCAGACCACCGTGGTGGCGCCGACCGGCACCATCGGCCTCGTGATGGATTGCGACACCACCGGCATCGAGCCTGACTTTGCGCTGGTGAAGTTCAAGAAGCTCGCCGGCGGCGGCTACTGGAAGATCATCAACCAGGCGGTGCCCGTGGCGCTGCGCACGCTCGGCTACCGCGAAGCTGATATTGCCGAGATCGAGGCCTATGCCGTCGGCCACGGCTCGCTCTCCAACGCCCCCGGCATCAACGCGTCAACCCTGAAGGCAAAAGGCTTCACCGACGAAGCGCTGGCCAAGGTGGAAAAGGCGCTGCCGACCGCGTTCGACATCAAGTTCGCCTTCAACAAGTGGACCTTTGGCGAAGACTTCCTGCGTGATGTGCTGAACATCGCGCCGGAAGCGATCGCAGCCCCCGGCTTCGACCTCCTCGCAGCGCTCGGGTTCACCAAGCGCGAGATCGAGGCCGCCAACGTGCACATCTGTGGCGCGATGACGGTCGAGGGAGCCCCACACCTCAAGGCAGAACATTATGCGGTGTTCGACTGCGCCAACCCCTGCGGCAAGATCGGCAAGCGCTATCTGTCGGTCGAGAGCCACATCCGCATGATGGCGGCGTCGCAGCCGTTCATCTCGGGTGCGATCTCCAAGACCATCAACATGCCGAACGACGCCACCGTCGAGGATTGCAAGGCAGCTTACCTGCTGTCCTGGAAGCTCGCGCTGAAGGCCAACGCGCTCTACCGCGACGGCTCGAAGCTTTCGCAGCCGCTGAACTCGCAGCTCATCAGCGACGATGACGACGAGGAAGATGCAATCGAGGCGCTCTACGACAAGCCGATGGCCGCGCGGACCGCGCAGGTTTCGGAAAAGATCGTCGAGAAGCTGGTCGAGCGCATCGTCGTGATGCGCGAGCGCGAGAAGATGCCGGATCGCCGCAAGGGTTACACCCAGAAGGCGGTCGTCGGCGGGCATAAGGTGTACTTGCGCACCGGCGAATACGACGACGGCCGTATCGGCGAGATCTTCATCGACATGCACAAGGAAGGCGCGGCGCTGCGCTCCTTCATCAACAACTTCGCCATCGCGGTCTCGCTCGGCCTGCAATACGGCGTGCCGCTGGAGGAGTATGTCGACGCCTTCACCTTCACCCGCTTCGAGCCGGCGGGCCCCGTGCAGGGCAACGACTCGATCAAGTACGCGACCTCGATCCTCGACTATGTGTTCCGCGAACTCGCGGTCAGCTACATGTCGCGCTTCGACCTCGCCCATGTCGATCCGACCGAGTTGAATTTCGACGCGCTCGGCAAGGGCGTCGAGGAAGGCAAGGAGCCGTCCGACAGCCACCAGGCCACCAAGTATCTGTCCAAGGGCCTGACCCGCTCGCGCACGGATAACCTGGTCGTCATGCGCGGCGTCGACGCGGATGCCCGCGGCTCCGGCAACGTCACCGCCATCGCCGGACACGGCGCCAGCGCCCGCCTCACTGAGGCCCACGAAGGCGCAGTCGCGCTGAAGCAGGAAGCGAGCCACGACCTCTCGCCGACGGAAAGGCTGGAAGCCGTGCAATGGAGCAAGGCCGGCAGCGCGGCGGTGGCCGTCGCCCCCTCCAAGGCCGAACGCCGGGCGGAAGCCAAGGCCAAGGGCTACGAAGGCGAGATGTGCTCGGAGTGCGGCAACTTCACGCTGGTGCGGAACGGCACCTGCATGAAGTGCGATACGTGTGGGCAGCACGACGGGGTGTTCGTGAGGCTTACAGACCGTCATGCCGGGGCTCGACCCGGGCATCCACGCCAAAATGGGCAGCCGAGAGGCGGCCCATTTTTTCTGTGAAGAGTGGCCAAACAGCTTCGTCCGTTGGGTGTAAATCTCCTTGATATCTCCAAACGGTTGCGCTTGGATGATTGTTGGCGGGGGTTAAACAATGCGTATCCTGGGAATTCCGGCGTTTCGCCGTAGCCTTGAGCGGCTGCGCGATTTGACGAGTACACTCGCCACGACCGCCGCCCAGGCGCAAGCACCCGTAGCAATGCGAACTCTAGACCGGCGCCGTCGGCATACGCACGCCGATATCGCGTGACACAGCAGGAGGCAACTTTTCATGGCAATTTCTGGCGTCGAACGATTGATCCTCGTGATGCTCTCAGAACTCTACAAGGCAAACAAAATTAAGGGCGAGATTGATCCCGATTTTATTTTGGCCACCGCATTTAGCGATCAAGATTGGGCGTTCTCATAGAAATATCCCGCTATCTTTCGCAGCGATTCCGATCAACCGGCAATCGTCGACGAAACGTGCAAGGTTCTGGACATGTACCGACGCATCACCCGGAGTTTTGAAGACCTTCCTGAGCCAGAGCGGGATCGCGTGATCGCAGAGTCCTATCCTTTCGGCGACTACGTGAAATTCCAAGGCTTCGACTTTAACAACGATCCTCACGCGTCGGTCGTTGACCACCTAGTTAAACATCTGGAACGTTATGACGAGGTGAACCCGGATCTTAACTCGCACAGTTCGGCTACCATTACGCAATACAGACGCATGCTCGAACGGATTCAGGGCTTCCCGACAAACGGCCCGAACTGGAATTTAGGCGCCGATCAAATTATCGCAGTTCTAAAAGGGTGATCAGCAAGCGTAGCCCGGATGACTTCGTAGGGCGGATTAGCGCAGCGTAATCCGCCGCTTCTCGCGACACATCGGTGGGTTACGCTGCGCTAACCCACCCTACTCGCCTATCGCAGGCAGCCATGACATTTAATTTTTCAGTCCCCACTCCTACTGGAAGACAGACCTTTCAAGTCGCCCCAGGATCATCGATTTTGTTCGTTGGCCCTAACGGCGGCGGCAAAACGAGGTTAGCCGTCAAAATAGAAGAAGATCTCGGCGAGCAAGCCCACCGAATTTCGGCACATCGCGCCCTCAATCTAAATCCGCAGGTACCTAAAATTAGTGAGAGCGTCGCTGTTAAAGCGCTTAGGACAGGTCATCCGCACGAAGGAGCCAACGTCCGCAATCGCATCGGAAGTCGCTGGCAGGGTAACGCTGCGATTTTTCTATTGAATGACTACGACTACTTAGTACAGGCACTTTTTGCCGATCAGTCAAACATATCTCTTCAGACGCACAAGAATGCACGCGCCGGCTCTGGCCAGCCCGCTTCAGCCACAAAATTAGAGAAGCTTGTCGAAATCTGGGATCGAATTCTTCCACACCGAAAGCTGGACATCACTGGCGACGACATTCGCGTTTCCATGCCTGGCGCCACCGAAAAATACCGCGCTACCGACATGAGCGACGGGGAACGCGCCATCTTCTATCTTATCGGACAGACGCTCACGGCAGCTCCAAGCAGCGTAATTATTTTCGATGAGCCTGAGTTGCACATCCACCGCTCAATCATGTCGCGGCTCTGGGATGAACTCGAAGCCGCGCGACCTGATTGCGCTATGGTTTTCATTTCCCACGACTTGGAGTTTGTGGCATCGCGCGAGGGTCAGAAATACGTTTTGCGTGATTACACCCCCAATAATGGTTGGACTATTGAGGCTGTTCCAGAGAGTACCGGTTTCACTGAAGAGATTACGACACTCATTCTTGGGAGCCGCAGACCAGTGCTTTTTGTTGAGGGACAAGGCGGCAGCCTAGATCAGGCGATTTATCGCGCTTGCTACTCCGACTGGACTGTAATCCCTCGTGGCTCTTGCGAGGAAGTTATTCACGCCGTGACCACGTTACGCGCCAATGCTTCCCTTACCCGCGTAACATGTGCAGGTATCGTCGACGCCGACGCTTATGATGCCGTCGAGATTGAGTTCCTGCAGAGGAAGGGTATCGCCATCTTGCCGGTCTCAGAGATCGAAAACATTTTCGTTCTGCCTGATGTCGTTGAGGCAATCGCGAGAGCGGAGGGTTACGCCGACCAAGCTCTACAAGACAAATTAACAGCGATTTTCGACGAACTCTTAGCAGAGGCCGCCGATTCAAAGAAACAGGCTCCAATCGTAATGCAGTATTGCCGCCGAAGAATTGATCGCACGCTCAAGAAAATCGACCTCAGCGATGCTGCCGACGTGACAGCACTTGCGACTGATTACAAAGCCAAAACAGATGCCCTTGACGTGGTGGCTATCGCGAAAATGGCTACCGGCGGCATCCGGAAGGCCATCGACGACAGGAATATCGCCGAACTGCTCAAGTGGTACGATAATAAAGGAATATTGAGTATAGCCTGCAAGGCTAAAGACACATCTAAGAATTTATTCGAACAATGGATCGTGCGTGCATTGCGAAACAATACTGCGCCGGAGGTTTCGACCGCAATCCGAAATATCTTGCCTGCCATCGTTGCAACGTAGCAAGCGTAGGGCGGATTAGCCGAAGGCGTAATCCGCCGTTCTGCGCGACCGAGTCGGCGGGTTACGCGGAGTTTATCATCGGGCGCGCATTCGCGCGACCCGTTGGCTTACCCGCCCTATTCGCTATTCACTCACTCCATCCCCTCACTTCGCCAGCCCGAGCGACTTCAGCGCCTAGCCGTTGTCCTCGTTGTCCGCCTTCATGAACTCCGCGAAGCCAGCCGAATCCAGATAGAAGATCGTCAGCGCGACACGTTTCGTTATTGTGCCCTGCTTGCCCCCAAAAGACGCATGTCAAGAAAAAGCAAGAGCTTCCCACGCCTCCGCCGCTGGCGGCGCGGTGCACGGTGGGCGCGACGGAAGCTCGCGAGAGCACCGCGGGCGGCCCGGATCGTTGGCGTCGTGGCGATCCTGCTTGTGCTCGTCGCGCTGACGAACCTTGTCTATCAGGTGATCCGCAAGCCGACTGAGCTGTTTGCCTTCGTTGGCAACGCGCTCGACAAGGAGCCGGCCGAGACGTGGCGGCAATACGGGCCGCTCTTCCGCGCCTATTCCACCAGTACGATCACGCCCGAATTGCTGGCCGCGCTGGCGCAGGTCGAGAGTTCAGGCAACCCGGTGGCGCGCACCTACTGGCGCTGGCGATTAAGCCTAAATCCTTTCGCGATTTACCAGCCCGCCTCCAGCGCCGTCGGCCTCTTCCAGATGACCGATGCGGCCTACGCCGAGGCCGCGCGGTCCTGTGTCCGGGAGAATGCGGTCACAAATACCGGCTGCGGGTTCACCAGCCTCACTATCCGCGCGATCCCGAGCCATGCCATTGAGCTCGCGTCCGTGTATCTGGCTCGCAATGTCGCGGCGGTTCTCGCCCGCGTCCCCGATGTGCCGGCAAGCCTGCAGCAGAAGCAGGATCTCGCCGCGTTTATCCATCTTTGCGGCGGGGGTCCCGCCACAGCCTTCGCGCGCCGCAACTTTCAAATGATGCCCGGCGAGCGGTGCGGCGATCATCTCGTCACAGCCTATATCGTCAGGGTCAATGCGATGAAGCGGCAGTTCAAGCGCCTGGCGGCCGATGGCGGGTTCCAGAATTAACCTGCAGAGCAAGTAGCCCGGATGAGCGGAGCGACATCCGGGACGACATTAGCACCGCCCCGGATTTCGCTGCGCTCATCCGGGCTACGGCCCCTATTCACTCACTTCATTCCCTTACTTCGCCAGCCCGAGCGACTTCAGCGCCTGGCCGTTGTCCGCGTCGTCCGTCTTCATGAACTCGCCGAACTTCGCTGAATCCAGATAGATCATGTCGAAGCCGCGCCGGTTCATGAACTCCTTGAACTCCGCGCTGTCCCAGGCCTTCTTGATCGCGGCCTCGTACTGCGCGGCGATCTCCTTCGGCAGGCCCTTGGGCGCCGCAAAGCCGCGCCACACACCCTTGTGCCACTTGTGACCCGTCGCTTCGTCGGTGGTCGGCACATCAGGGAAGTTCGGCGCGCGCTTGGGCGAGAAGAACACGAGGCTGCGGATGCGCCCCGCCTTGATCAGCGCCTCGGCTTCCGGCATCGAGCACGCGACGAAGTCGACGCCGCCGGCCGCGAGATCGGTCAGCGCGGTCGCAGCCCCCGTGGACGGCACCCAGCGGATCGAGGTCGGCGAAATGCCGTCGGCCTGCATCAACCCTGCGAGCGCGACATGCCAGCTTCCGCCCTGCCCCGTGCCCGAGGCCACCACCTTGTTCGGGTTCGCCTTGATATGCGCGAACAGCTCCTTGACGTTCTTGTAGGGCGAGTCCGCCTTCACGTGGATCGCGGCGGGGTCCTGGTTGACCAGCGCGAGCGGCGTAAACTTCTCAAAGGTGAGATCGGTGAGCCCCGCCCAGTGCATCAGGTTGATCTCGAGCGTGATGAGACCGAACGTGTATCCGTCCGGCGCGGCTGACGCGATCGCGGTGTGTCCTACCACGCCCGACCCGCCCGTGCGGTTCACGACGTTCACCGGCTGCTTGAGATCGCGTTCCAGCATGAGGGCGATCTGGCGCGCGACCGCGTCGGTGCCGCCGCCGGCGGCCCACGGCACGATCAGCGTGATCGGCCGCTCCGGGAAGGCCGCCTGGGCATTCCCGGCACCGAGCAGGCTGGCGGCCGCAAGCGCGAAAAGCGCAAAATTCCTGGCAAGATTTCTGACATGGCGAAACATTCGCAAACCCTCCCCCTATGTTTTTGATGCGCCGGGTGAGACACCGCGACGCGCGCTTTTGCGCTATCCGCCATTCGGGCGGTGGAGCGGGAACATGTCAAGGGGGCGTAAGCGTAGGGCGGATTAGCCGCAGGCGTAATCTCGCCTTCAAGCAAGCGTAGGGCGGATTAGCCGCAGGCGTAATCCGCCATTCCGAGTGACCAGGTCGGCGGGTTACGCTTCGCTAACCCGCCCTACCCGTTCTGCTCGCTCCCCGCCCCTCATTGCAAGCCGCGCTTATGCAAGGCGATGATGACGATGCGAATGATGCAGTCCGATATCGACTCGTCTTGCCGTCGCAACCGCTGCAGCCACCGCCACGTAGCCGCACTGATCTCGGTTCGCCAGTTGCCGTTCGGCAAGCGTTGTCCGGGCGGCGGCTCGAACACGCTCGCGATCAGGGCGCGGCACTCCTCGGTGATTTCGGTATCCGGCATCGTTTGAATGAAAGGAAGTCCTCGCGCGCCCAGCGCCGCCGGCGTGTTGCCGCGATCCGGCAAAATGCACCAGTTAAATCGCGGCAATGCTGATGGGGCCAATGCGGGCCTTTTGCCTCGCGCGGCACTCTCTAACGGCGTGCGCCAAACGGTTTGACGACGCCCTTCTTCCACAGCCGAAATCCGCCCTCGAACGCGTTGGTGTTGGCGCCGAGGCGGACCTTGCGCGGCAGCTTGTCGATCTTGCCGGCGTTTCCGCCGCCGAGCACGACGTAATCCGGCTCCAGTGCCGCGAGCAGACGCTTCAGGACGTCATCGACCTCGCGTTGCCATTTCTTCCTGCCAAGCCGCTTGAGGGCTGCGGCGCCGACCCATTGCTCGAACGTCTTGCCGTTGCGGTACGGCAGGTGAGCCAGCTCCATCGGCTCCAGAATGCCATCCACGATCATCGCGGAGCCAAGACCCGTTCCCACGCCCAGGAACAGCATCCGGCCGCCCTCGTAGCTGCCGATCGCCTGCATCAGCGCATCGTTGACGACCCTCGTCGGGCGGCCGAAGGCCTTTTCGAAATTGAAACCGGCCCATCCCCGGCCGAGATTGTGAGGCTCCGACAAGGGACGGTTGTTGACCACAGGCCCCGGATATCCGATCGAGACGACGTCATAGGACCAGTCTTTCGTCAGCGCCTTGACCTTGCTCACCATCGCTTGCGCAGAAAGATCGGGACCGGAGACAAACGCGCGCCTGGTGCGCTCCTTGTCGGTCATGAACTTCACGCGCGAACCGCCGACGTCGATCGCCAAGGTCGTTGGTCGCGATTTACGCTTGCTCGTTTTCTTCGCCATCAATTCGCATCCTGCGCTGTCGGACGAGCGCCACTATAGCCGATACGCTGCCGAGTGGAGAAACAACAGGCACCGCAGTTTTGTTCTCCATCCGACTCCATTTTGTTCGCAAAGAACGAATCGGAATCGCGCAAATCAGCGCGAGCCAATTCTTAACAACGCGTTGCTTCGTGCTTGCGCAGCACGGATGCCGTGCACGATCCGTTGGCTCATCCGCGCTACTGCTCGACGTCATATCCCAACCCCGGCCGCAGTGCCCGCATCTTCTCGGCCAGCCTTCGGCTTCCCGTCTCCTTCGCGCGGGCCAACTGGTCGGCGACCGCGACATGATCCTCATCGCTCTTGTGCTGGTTCAGTTTCGCCTGTCCCTCGATCCGGTCGACGACGAGATCGATGACGCGGATCGAGCCGAGCATCGACTCGCGCTTGGCGGGCTCCATCGCCGTCAACTCCCAGGGCTGCTTTGGCAGCCGCGCTTCGGAGACGGCGAGCAGCGCGTCGCCGTGGCCGCGGTTCTCGTCGCGATCGCGCAAGTACGCGACACCGGAGAGATGCACGGCTTCATAGAGCCAGGTCGATACGTTGTCGCGCGAGGCATACCAGTCATTTGAGATATAGGCATCGTCGCCCGAGACGATCAGGAGGAAGCGCCTGTTGCCGTCGGCAAGTTCGACGAGCGGATTTCTGGCGGTGAAGTGGACCTGCACGATCACGCGATCGTCGCGCCGGCTCACGACAAACGGCACGTGCGACGCGCGCGGGCCGCGCTCATCGGCGGCAACGACCACGCCGAAACCGCGCTCGGCCGCGAACGCGAGCGCGCGCTCTTCCTCGATGCGAAACTGGGGTCGGAGAACATGCATGGCGTGCGCTCGAACGGCTGGAGGGTGGTCGGCTCGGGCAAGGCTAACCCATTCTTCCCCGCAGCGCATGGAGCGCTTATGCCCGCTCCGCGCGCAAAAACCACTTGTCGGGCAAATCAGCAAAAACCTGTCGAGTCCCTCGCGCGAAAATATTCCGCTTTCGTTCTCACCCAAATCACCGGCATAACTCCGCCCGTCTCACGCGGATGAGGGGCGCTTGCGATCGTCACGAACGCGCGGTGAGATGCGATGGACGCGGAAGGCGCAGAAGACGTACGCGCCGGATGCGTACGGCGAAGTCGTGTGGTTCTGGTGTCGCGGTGCTGGCATTAAGTCGGAGAAGCGAAGCTTCTCAGGGATAACGGAGGCAAAAGAGCCGTTCTCCGGGAAGAGCACGCAATAAGCCGTAAAGCCATTGCGCAGGGAAGGCCGGAATGCTCCCGCTGCCCTGTATGCTCGTGTGCAGCTCTTGCTATGCGCAAACAGCACGCGAGACCGCGGGTGCAGCAAGCACCCGGTCTTCCCTGCGCCCTCTGATTCGAAGAGGGCAAACGAAATGCAAACCTCGGGCGCATCGTGCCGCGAGAACGCGGCCTCATATTCAATGTCATCGTCCGCGAAGGCGGACGATCCAGTATTCCAGAGATCGTCAATGATTGAACCGAGAAGCCGCGGCGTACTGGATGCCCCGCCTTCGCGGGGCATGACAGTTTACGTTGCCTCATCCCCGCTACGCTCGCTGCCTTTGCGCCAGATAGAACCCGCAGAGCACCGTAACCAGTCCCGCCGCCTGCAGCGCGGTCGGGGGCTCGCCGAGCAGCAGCCAGCCGATCAGTATGGTCAGCGCCGGCACGGTCGCCGGGAACACCGCGGCACGCGCAACGCCGATGGTCTGGATCGAGAACGCGAACAGGTACATCGCGGCGGGGCCGGCCAGGAGGCCCTGCCCGAGCGCCTGCAACGCATTTTCCGTCAGGCCGAGCGCGGCCACGTGGGCGAAACCGCCGCTGGCTGCATAGAACGGCAGCAGTGCGAGCGACACCACGCTGATGACGGTGGCCGTCGCAAAGGCGGAGACGCGCCAATGCCGCAGCAGCGTGCCGAACACCGCGAACATGAATCCGGTCATCACGAACAGCAAATCGCCAAGCACGCCGTGGGAACCGATATGACCGATGGACTCAGCCGCCGATCACCGCGAGACCGCCGACGATGACGACCGCGCCCAGCACCCGCGACGGCGGAACCCGCTCGCGGAGAAACACTGCGGCGAGCAGCAGGCCGCCGAGCGTCGCGCTGGAAGGCTGGATAACGCTGCCATGACCGAGCGGCACAAACAGGAAGCCGATATAGCTGATGAGCGACATCACGGGCCCGCCCAGCACCATCAGCACCAGCCCCCTGCCCCATCCGATGCCGCAGAGATTGCCGACGCCGGCCCGCAGCACCAGCGGCAGAAACACGATGCCCGACCACAAATAGCGGTGCATCAGCAGGTCCGCGGGCGTGAAGCCGAGCTTCAGCCCGTGCCGTGTCGCCACGAAGCCAAGCGCCCAGCACAGCGCCGCACCGATCCCGCACGCGACCCCGAGCAGGGCCGGCTTCGGATCGGGTTTCCTGCTGGAAGCATCAGGGCCGCCGGTCGGCTCGCTCATAAGGGACGCTTAACTGAGGCCACCCGGCGGTTCAACCCGCGCCCAGGCAGGGCTGGCAGCGCATCGGCGAAGCGGCATGGCGCGCCCGTGCCATTCATTCGCCATTCACGCGCGGCTTGCCACATTCGCCTTTAGGCGAACAGTATTCCTCCGGCGTTGGAAAACTCATTGCCGTGGTACATCTGTTAGCAGTTCCTTCAATTGAACTTCCGGTTGTTTTGCGAGAGTAGCGTTTATGAGTAGCTCCAGTCGTGCTCAGGCTTTGCTTCAAAGCGTTGAGGAGATGGCCCAGCTTATTACGGAACTTCAGGATCTTCGCCGGCGGGTTCGGCGGGCCGAAGCGACATCGCTTGCCAGAGGTGGCGAAAGTCATCCACGGGCGCGTGATCGAACCGGTGTTCGGCGACGCTGGCGCGGGAAGCTTTCCGGTCGCCAACGCTTTCGGTCGTAGGCGGCACGATAGCGGAGCCAACGGGTTGCGCACGTGCGCGCCCGATGGCTCCGCGCTGCTTCGTTTCGCTCAGGCCGCCTTCGCGGTCTTTTCTGCGGGCGCGGTTTCCATGGCGCGCATGTAGAGATCGAGCAGGCTTTCGCGCTCGTCGCGCTCGTCCTGGTCCTGCTTCCGCAGCTTGATGATCTCCTTGAGGATCTTGACGTCGAACCCTTCGCCCTTGGCCTCCGCAAACACTTCCTTCTTCTGCTCGTTCAGTTCTCCCAATTCGGTGTCGATATTCTCGATCCGCTCGACGAAAGAACGAATCCGGCCGCCGGGAATGGTGACGTCAGACATGGTGCCTCCCTGTTTAATGAGGCCGTGAAAATGCCCGCAAACAAATAACCAATGTGTTAACCTCGGCAGGTTCCGCCCCGCCAAACCAGATAATTCCCAGACTTGACCACATGAACGTGATTTCAATTCAATCGCAGGTCGCCTACGGCCACGTCGGCAACAGCGCCGCGGTGTTTCCCATGCAGATGCACGGGATCGACGTGATCGCGGTGCCGACCACGCTGTTGAGCAACCGGCCAGGGTATCCGACCATCCGCGGCCGCGTGCTCGATGCGGAACTCGTCGGCGATCTCCTGCGCGGGATCGAGGAGCGCGGCGCGGTCGATACCGCCACGATGATCCTGTCCGGCTATCTCGGCTCGGCCGACAATGCCGCCGTGGTCGCCGACTTCGTCGCGCGCGCCAAGGCCAAAAATCCCGCACTGCTGTATTGCTGCGACCCGGTGCTCGGGGATCGCGACCGCGGCCTGTTCGTCCACGCCGACATCCCCTCGCTGGTGCGCGATTTGTTGTGTCCGCTGGCCGATATCATCACGCCCAATCATTTCGAGTTCGATTGGCTGTGCGGCGGGAAGACGGCTTCGATCGACCAGGTGCTCAAGGCGGCGCGCGCGTTCATGGCGCGCGGGACAATCGTCGTCACCAGCGCCGAGCTTGCCGACACCCCCGAAGGCGAGATCGAGACGTTGGCCCTCGAACGCGCAAACGCCTGGCGCGTGCGCACGCCAAAACTGCCGATAAGCCCGAACGGCACCGGCGATCTGTTTGCCGCGCTATTGGTCGCCGCGCGTCTCCGCGGCGACGGCACGCCGGATGCGCTGAGCCACGCCGCCTCCGCCATCTTCGCCGTGCTCGAGCGCACCGCGGCCAGCGGTACCGAAGAAATGCGCATCGTCGAGAGCGCCGAGCGGCTCGTTCATCCGCAACGCAAGTTCGAATGTATCGCCGTCAGCGGCTGAAAACAAAAAGCCCGCGACCAAATCGCGGGCTTTCTGCGCAAGCACGATGTGCGCGACCGCAGTCAGCGAATGGCGCGACCGGTGGTCTGGGTTGGCGCGGCCGTTTCGGCCGTCCGTGTCGTCCGCGGTGTCAGGACGCTCAACTGGTGCGCCGTGAGTGTGGAGGTCAGCGCCGGCGACTGCTCCCTGACATCAGCGGCTCCCAGCACGCGAACCTGCACCGCCGATATCGGCAGCCCGTTCGCTTCATAGCTCGGCAACTCCGCCGCAAAACCGGCAGTGGCACCGGCAATCGAGAATGCGGCAATGGCTGCGATGGACAAGGTTGTCTTCTTCACTTCACTTCTCCGGACGATAAGGATTCGAAGCATCAACCTATACCTCCTTTGTTGCATTGCGATATCACGATATTGCATTGCAACAATGCAGCTCTCCTGCACTCAATTAATGGTGAGAGACCAATAGTTAGCGGAAAGCCTTATTATTCGGCATGTGGAGGGCCGTGCAGACCCGCTGGAACTGACAAAGTGAGCAAATAGCACCTCAGGCCCGGATCATCCGGCTTGTCCGCCGTCGCTCGAAGAGCGAAGGAGGAAGGCGGTCATCCGCCCGTCGCTGGCTTACGGCTGGTCCGCAGTACTTCGCTGGAGAGAAGAATGAGTCGTTTCTGGAGCAGCTTGACGCACGAGCTGAAACCTTATGTTCCGGGCGAACAGCCCCGCATGTCGGAGTTGATCAAGCTCAACACCAATGAAAGTCCATTTGGTCCTTCCCCGCGCGCGCTGGAAGCGATCCGTGGCGAGGCGGCCGATACGTTGCGGCTATATCCGGACCCACAGGCCACTGCGTTGCGGGCCGCCCTGGCCGCCTACCACCAGGTGCGATCAGAACAAGTGTTCGTCGGCAACGGCTCGGACGAGGTGCTGGCCCACGTCTTCGCCGCGCTGCTGAAGCATGATGCGCCGTTGCTCTTTCCGGATATCACCTACAGTTTCTACCCGGTCTATTGCCGCCTGTTCGGCATCGCTTACGACGCCGTGCCGCTCGATCAGGCCATGCACATCCGCGTTGCCGACTATCGCCGGCCGGCCGGCGCGATCATCGTGCCCAATCCGAATGCGCCAACAGGCGTGGCGCTGTCACGGGCCGAGATCGTTACCCTGCTGGAGGAACATCCCGACGCTCCCGTTGTCATCGACGAGGCCTATGTCGATTTCGGCGCCGAGACCGCTATCCCGCTGGTCGCCTCCCACCCGAACCTTCTGGTCGTTCAAACCATGTCCAAGTCCCGCGCCCTGGCTGGCTTGCGGGTTGGCTATGCGATCGGCGACGCCGACCTGATCGAGGGGCTCACGCGGGTGAAGGACAGCTTCAACTCCTATCCGCTCGGCCGGCCCGCCCAGGCCGGCGCCATCGCCTCGTTGCAGGACGAAGCCTGGTTTCAGCAGAGCCGCGCGCGCGTAATCGAAGGCCGGGAGCGGATGAACCGCGGTCTGGTCGGACTTGGCTTCGAAGTGCTGCCGTCCTCCGCCAACTTCGTCTTCGCGCGTCATCCGGCGCACGAGGGCACGTCGCTGGCCACCGCGCTGCGCCAACGGGCGGTGATCGTCCGCCATTTTCAGGCTCCGCGTATCTCCGACTATCTTCGAATAACCGTGGGCACAGACGAGCAAATTGACCGGCTGCTGTCGGCCCTGTCGGACATCCTGGGCGACGCGTAGAGTGAACGGGAGAAACGCATGCAAGTCGCAGTCATCGGTGCCGGAGCGGTCGGATGCTACTATGGAGGCCTGCTGCTGCGGGCCGGGCATGATGTGACGTTCATCGGCAGGCAGCCGCATGTCGACGCCATCAATGCTAGTGGCCTACTGCTGGACACCAAGACTTTCAGCGGCCACCTGCCCGCCAAGGCCGCGACCGACACAACTGCGCTTGTCTCGCCCGATCTGGTGCTGGTGTGCGTGAAGTCGGCCGACACCGAGCAGGCCGGCCGGTCGCTCGTCGGACGTTTGCTGCCGGAAACTTCCGTTCTCAGCCTGCAGAACGGCGTCGACAATGCGCCGCGTCTTGGCGCCGTCACCGGCCACGCCGTCATTCCCGTCGTTGTCTATGTCGGCAGCGAGATGGCCGGGCCCGGCCACGTCAGGCATCACGGCGGCGGCGACCTCGCCATCGGCGCCTCCGCCGCGAGCGAAGCGCTGGCGCAAACGCTCGAGGCCGCCGGCATCCGCACCACGATATCAGACGACATCGACAAGACGCTATGGAGCAAGCTGATCATCAACTGCGCCTTCAACGCGCTTTCCGCCGTGGCGGGCATCTCCTACGGGCCGATGCTGGAAGTCGAAGGCACGCGGGACGTCGTTATACGCGCGGTGCAGGAGGCCACAGCGGTCGCTCGCGCCTCTGGCGTATCGATACCAGACGATCTCCTCGCGCATATCCTGAATATTCCGTCCATCATGCCGAACCAGATGTCGTCCACCGCGCAGGACCTTGCGCGCGGCAAGCCCAGCGAGATCGACTTTCTCAACGGCTATGTGGTGCGCAAGGGCGCTGAACTCGGCATCCCTACCCCGACCAACCATGCCCTGCAGGTGATGGTGAAGCTGACGGAACGCGGCAAGGAGATGGCCGGGCGGCGGACGTAACCCCGCTAGTCCACCACGTCGAGTTTGACCTTGGCAACGCCCTTCCCCACCATGCCGAGCGCATCCGCGGCGGAATAGGAGACGTCGACGACGCGCCCCTGCACATAGGGACCGCGGTCGTTGATCCGCACCGTCACGGACTTCCCGCTGGCGACATTGGTCACCCGTAATTTGGTGCCGAACGGCAATGTCGGATGGGCCGCGGTCATATCGAGCGTGTTGAACTTTTCGCCGCTCGCGGTCTTCGTTCCCTCGGTATAGAAGCTGGCAACTCCGTGCGCGGGCGTCTTGGTGTCGCCTGCATCTTTGCGCGACGCGACCCGGGTGTGCTTTCGCACCGCGGTCACACGCCTCTTCATCATGGACGTTGTCGCTCGATCCTGATCCAGCGACGCCTGCCTGACAGCGCGAAATTCGGATTTTTGGCTGACGACCGAGGACTGCGCGCAGGCCGCAAGCGAAGCCGCTCCGAGAGCGACAGCCAGCAGCCGTATGACTTTGCCCGCACGCGCGGCCGAAACCAGCGTGCGAATGCGGCCTGTCCTGACGTCGACGTACGAATTACTGCTGCAGCCGATGGAAGCCATGTTGCAATCCCCAACTCGCGCCCCAGCCCGAGCCGAAATCCAACACGGCAATGGCGGGGTCGAATCGAGGCGGAAGCGTGGCCGGAAGCGACCAGACTCGGCTTCCTCAGCGCAATTCCGGTCGAGTGTGGTGATTGTGTCACAACAACTAGCCTGGACGCGCCCTACCTGCGATCCTCGGCGGTCGTGAAAAACTTCGTTCCATCGAAAAAGCGGTTCGGGCGATTGAACACGGAGAGGAACGTCGCGCCGTTTCGGAGCATGCGCGACATGGATGTTGCCGCCCGGTCGCCACACGAAGTCACCCGCGCTACAGCTGCCCTCCGCGTCTTCCAGCGATCCTTCGAGCATGAAGGTCTGTTCGAGCGCCGTGTGCTCGTGCAGCGGCACGACTGCGCCCGGCGCCATCTTGAACAGGATGGTCGAGCGCCCTTCGTCGTCCTTGTACAGGATCTTCATCTCTATTCCGTCGAAGTCCGTTCGCTGCCAGGGCATCGACGACGCAGCGACGAAGGTCGATCGAAGTTCGGGCGGATTGACGGGCGAAGGCTTGTTCATGGCTTCCTCTCCGAAAAATGTTGCGCCGCTATCTCAAGAAATCTCGTAGACCGACACCTTGTCTGCGATGCCACTCAACGCCACGCGTCTTGGCGTCGGCGTCAGCCCGTTGGTCTCAAGCAGGGCGCGGGCATCCGCGTTCTCCACCACCGATTCCGTCACCACGATCGAGCGTGAGGCAGCCAGGCCCTGGACGCGCGACGCGATATTCACTGTCTGGCCAAAATAGTCCTGCTGGCCATTGAGGGTGACCGCGAGGCATGAGCCTTCGTGGATGCCCATCTTCAGGCGCAGGCTCTGATGCTGGCGCTCGGCGCCAAGATCGCTCATCGCTTCGCGCATGCGGATCGCAGCCGCAATGGCGCGGTCGGGCGTCTCGAAAGTCGCCATCACGGCATCGCCGATGGTCTTCACGACCGCCCCCCTTTCGGACGCGATGATCTCCTGCAGCAGCCTGAAATGCTCGTTGACGAGATCGAAGGCCGTGAGGTCACCGACGCGTTCATAGAGCTCGGTGGAGTCCTTGAGATCGCTGAACAGGAAGGTCAGGCTCAGGATCTTGAGACGCTGGCCGATGGCAAGCGCGTCGGTCCGGTAGATATCGCGGAAGGTCTGATTGGTGAGGAGACGCGTTGCGGTGAGAACCGATTTGCGGCGCTTCAGGAGGTCGTCCAGCGCCGGGTTCGTCACCCAAACCGCCGGCAACACGCGACCGTCGGTGCGGTTGTCCAACGCGACGCGCAGTGGCCCGGGGCGCAAGGTGACGGTGTCGACGGGAATCTGGATCTTGTTGAAGATCACCGACAGGTTCTGGCGCTCGCTTGTCTCCTCGCCGCTGACCTCCAGGAACTGGGCCGCATGCGTTACGGGATCGAACACGATCAACGTACCCTGCTGGCACCTGCAGGGAAAGAATGGCCCTTTCGCCTGCCGGCAGGTCGACGATTTCGAGCGTGACGTCGTCCAGCAGCTTCTCCAGATCGTCCGGAAGATCGATCGCCGAGCTCCAGAAGATCTGGCGATAATATTCGGCCGCGGACAGATCGTCGGGATTATGGGCCGCGATCTTCCGCACGCGCGGGCTCACCGTGAAGGTCACCTCGACCAGATTATCGAGCGTCGTCTCATAGCCCGCGGCGCAGAAAGCGCAATTATATTGCGTGCGATCCAGGGTCTTCAGGCTCTTGTTGGCGGAAAGAACCCCGGCGCAACTCGGGCACATCACGTTCCATGTCATCTCGAACAGGCCGAGCCTCACCGCATTGAGGAGCGCTGCGATGACCCGCTCTTCGTCGATGCCTTCCGTGCCAGCGAGATCAAGCGCATTTATCTTGTTCAGGGCATGATCCGGGGCATCCCGCACCATGCGCTCGAGCATATCCACAACGGCCTCGTCGGACGACTGACGCAGGGCCGTAAACAAAGTCCCGGTTTCGCTCATGCGACAATGCTACCTGAAAGAAGGCAGCGCGAACACCCGCTAACCCGCCCCGTGCGGCGCATAGCAAGTAGCCCGGATGAGCGTTAGCGACATCCGGGACAACTCCAACACCGCCCCGGATATCGCTTCGCTCATCCGGGCTACGGGTCGAACGCCGCCTATGCGACCAATCGCTTCTCGAGAATCTTGCGAAAATCGGTTGCCAAGCTGCCATAGTAGCCGGCCAGCACCTGGTAAAAGCCCTGCTCGGCTTTGTCGGTTGCTTCCCGCGCCTGCTGTTCGCATCGCGAGGCTTTCGTCTCGTACTTTTCCACCTTGGTCTGAAGTTCGGCCACCACCATCGTCATTACTCCCCGCCACACGCACGCCTAGGATGCTAGGCCGGCAAAGGTCGAAAAGATGGCCGGGCTGAGGAGATTTCGCAGCACAGCCGTGAGCAAGTCGTGACTTATCGCGCCGGCACCGGCGCCGGCGGCAACAAGCGCGATCGCGACGCGCCTTTCTTGCCGGCAGGCTTCGCCGCGGCACGCTTTCCGCTGTCGATGGATTCCAGATAGGACGCCAGCGCCCAGGCCGAACTCGAACCGCTGGCATAGTGTTTTTGCAGAAACAGATAGAGCGTGAGGCGAAAGCGGCCCTTGGCGAGCGCGCGTGCGCTGCGATGGCAGGACGCGCAACCTTCGGCAAACAGTTTGGGCGCCGGTTTGCCCTGATCAAGATTCTGTGCGACCGCCGCCGATCCGCCCAGCGCGGCCACGACCGCAAGAACAAGGAAACCGCAACGCTTCGTTGGCGACATCAGTTTTTCCGGTAAACGGGGCGGATGAGCGGCCTCAGGCAGCTCGAAGAAGGCGGAAGATGGCAGGCGAAACGCAATCTGCTGTCCACGCGTGGCGAAAAGTGGGTGCTCTCCCGCCCTCATTGCGTTCTAATCGCGGCGCGGAGCAGTTCGCAGATCCCTCTCAATACGGCGGCTTCTTCTTTTCCCGCTGCACCCTTGCCGCCTCCATCCACCACGCGAGATCGTCGGCAAAGCGCGGAAACGCGTGTGACAGCGCCTTGCCGCCCTCGCCGGTCGGCTTGCCGTCATCGGTCAGCGTCTGCGCAATCGGCCCGACGGCGATCGAGCTCGAAATCACCACCATGCCCATTTCCGAAAGCGTGCCGTGCCATGCGATGGCTGCGCGCGCGCCGGAGAAGCGGCCGGCCGAATAGCTCGCGATCGCGGCGGGACGCCAGAACCATTCTTCAAGGAAATGGTCGGTGAGGTTTTTCAGCCCCGGCTGCATGCCCCAATTATATTCGCCGGTGACGAACACAAAGCCGTCGGCGGTACGGATCTGCTCGGCCAATTTTTCGAGCGCGTCCGGGGCGCCACCTTTGGGATGTTCCTTGTACATCCGGTCCAGCATCGGCAGGCCTATCGCCTTGGCGTCGATCAATTCGACATCGTCGCCGCGCGCGCGAAATCCCTCGACGATGAATTGCGCGAGCCGGATGCCCGTGCGGTCGGATCGGTAGGAGCCGTAGAGAACGAGGATGCGATTGCTCATGATGGCAAAGCCTATCACGACGAACACCGCCGCCAACAGCCGCCTTCCGACGCGCGAGGCGCAGGCGGATTGAACCTGCCGGGCGTGCGGCGACACTTAAGGCCACGCTTGAAAGTGGCCAACAAAAAAGCGGCCTTGCGGCCGCTTTGATGTGGGTACGGATCCCGCTCACCAATAACCGGGTTCGTCACCGTAGTAGGCGTAGGAATCGGCGTACGGTGCGGCCGCGATGGCGCCCGCCGTTCCGATCACGCCGGCAGCCACACCGGCGGCCAGCCCGACAGGACCGCCGACATAGCCGGGACCGTGATAGCGGGGACCGTAATACGCGCGCGGTCCGTAATAGCTGTGGTCATGGCGGCTCGGCAGGCGAACGCCGTATCCGCCGCGCAGATAGTTGGAGTTCGGGTAGTTGAACCCGATCATGCCGGGTTCCTGGGTTGCTTCCTGCGACATGGCAGGCGTTGCAAGCGCCGTCGCAACAATTGCGGCCGCGCCAAGCAGTGTCAGCTTCATCATCGCTCACTCCTCCATTTGCATATGAAGAGCGAACGGATGAAGCGCAATGCCGGTTCCGGTGGTCGATTTACAGCGCCGTGATTTCAGAGACGATTGCGCCTCTCCAGCAAGAGAAAAGGCCGGCGGGCATTACGCCGCCGACCTTCTCTTGCAACTGCCGGCTCGGGAGGTCCGGTTCCGCTGCGATTCCATGCCTAAAATTTGACCAGCACAGCATTAAGAAAATCTTAACGATCGACTGTGAGGTGCATCACGGATGGGCAGAACCTTCTGCGGCTAGCTTCGTACCAATAAGAGTAGCTTCGCCGAAGTGCAGGAGGCCAACATGGCCCAGGTCTATTTCCACTGCTCGAACTCCCGGGAAGTCCGGATCGACCGATCCGGCGAAGCGGTAAGCGATCTTGCCGAGGCGCGTGACCGCGCAGCCTGCATCGTCCATTCGCTGATTATGGGACGCGATGCGGAAGACTGGCGCGACTGGGTCGTGCATGTCAGCGACGATTTCGACGAAGAGATCTTCGTTCTGCCGTTCGCCTTCGTCCTCGGCAAGCCGCACTGAGAGGTTGCCATGCTGCCGGCGCGACCGCCCTTCATGCCGCTGCTCCGCCGCCTCGATGCGATCATGGCGCGATGCCATCGCCTGATCGAGCGCGCCCGCGACCCCTACCGTCCCGAGCGTCATTATATGCGCGGCCCCGGCCCGAAGTGGCACGCCAGGCATCGCGCCGACATCGCAGGCGTAGTCCTCTAGGACGCAGCCGACCGTGCCCTGGCGTTCTGCGTGAGATCCAAAAAGCTCCCTATTTTTTAGCGCTTTCGTTGCGCGCTGGCTTCAGCGTCGGGAACCCGCGGCCTCAACCTCTTCACAAGATTGCCTTGCTTTGGTCAAACCTCGCTGGCCGTGTGTGACGGCTTGGGCAAAAGGCTTTCTGGGCACTGGGTTTTCAACCCCGCAAAACATGCTCGCCGCCCCGATGCGGGTGACATTGGACTGAGCAAGGGACCGCCAATGCAATCCACGCCAACGTTGAAAGACACCGATCCGCACGACGTCTTCGCGATCGAGTCGCTGCTGCACGCGCATGCCGAGAAGGCGCCTCCGCTGGCGCACGATCCGGCCGTTCCGCCGGCGGCGCCGCAAGTGCACGTCGTGCCACCGATTTCAGTCGATGCGCCAACCTCGCAGGTCGAACCGACGTTCCGTGCGCCTGACATGCGCGATATTCCGGTTGAAAGTATCGGGCTAAGCGAGATCAAGGTGGATGGTCTCAAGCCTATCGGCGAACGGCCGACGCCCAAATGGGCGAAGCGCGTAGTCATGGCGCTATTGGGCCTTTGCGGCGTCATGGCCGCCGCCGCCTGGCAGCACTATGGCGATCAAGCCAAGGCGATGGCCACCGAATGGGCGCCGCCCTTCGTGCTGGCTGCATTGTCCACCTCGGACACGCCTGCCGTCGCCGAGCAACCAAACGCGCCTGCCGATCAGGCCGCCGCAGTCGATCCGGCCGCGGCACAGCCTGCGGCGGCGACGACGCCAGCTCAGCCCGAACCCGCCACCGCTGCTGCGGCCGCTCCTGCTGCGGCCGCGCCTTCTTCGGAACCGGGCCAGTTGCAATCGATGGCGCAGGATCTCGCCACGATGGGCCAGCAGGTCGAGGAATTGAAAGCCACCATCGCGCAGCTCAAGGCGAGCCAGGCCCAGATGGCGCGTGAACTCGCCAAAGCTTCAGAGGCCAAAGCGGCCGAAACCAAGCCTGCGGAGCAGAACCTGCGGCCCAAGGTGTCGGCGATAACGCCGCCTGCGCCGCGGCCGGTTGCCCCCGCCCCGCCGGTGCGAAAGCCGAAGCCGGCCTATTCCCATTCACCGGCCTATTCGCCGGCGCCGGTCGCCGCTCCCGCAGCGCCGCTCCCGCCGGCGCAGGCCGCCGCACCGTTGCCGCCTCCAGCGCCTCAGCAGACGATCGCCGACGACGGCCAGCCGGTGGTGCGCCCGCCGATGCCGTTACGATAGTTCCGCGATAGTAGTTCCGTAGCCGGATAACCCAACGGGTCGCGCCAATGTGCGATATCCCGGCTACGCGCAACGATCAGCTCTGATGCGGTCCCCGCATCAGCTTCATGGCGTCTTCGATATGACGCCACTCCCTGGCTTCCTCGGCATCGCCCTTGCTCTCGCAATCCAGCGCATTGTGTGCGGCTTGCGCGATCGCCGTGAGGCCGTGCTTCTCCATCATCTGGCGCGCAATCGTGTGGATCTGCATTTCCGAGATCATGTCGTTCTCCCAGAGTTCCACCAGCCCATGCCGCAGCGTTTCGCTCGTCGCGGCTTCTGTCTGAAACTGCCGAACCGAAAGTCTCGTTCCTCCCGCTGCGAGAGATAATTTTCGGACACGTTTACGGGATCGCGCGGTTCCACCTGCGATCCCCGTAATATCCCGTCCGCAATCTCCCCGAATATCAAGTCGGTCTTCCGACCGCTATTTTCAGCGTGAGTCGCAATCGCGGGAGTCGGGCATGGCCAAAGTGTATTTCCATTACTCCAATTCCGAAGGCGTATGCATCGACCAGCGCGGCACCGCTGTCGGAAACCTGACCGAGGTCCGCGACCACGCCGCTCGCGTCGTGCGATCGCTGATCACGGCGCAGGGCCCGGAAGACTGGCGCGACTGGACGCTGCATGTCAGCGACGATCTCAACTTCGAAATCTTCGCCCTGCCGTTTTCGTCCATGCTCGGCAAGCTGCATTGAGAGTCGCCATGCTGGCCATGCAACCGCTTCTCCGACGCCTGACAGAGATCCTGATCCATTGGCGCAGGCTGATCGGTCTTGCCCGCCACGCCTATCGCCCCGAGCTGCATTACATGCGCGGCCCCGGCCCGAAATGGCACGCCAAGCATCAGCGAAACGCCGCTTGACGAGCCGGTAGCCCGGACGAGCGCAGCGGCGTCCGGGGCGGTACGAGAGTGGTGCCGGATTACAGCGCAACAGCTCAAAGCTCGCGGAGAATGAACAAAAGCGACATCCCGGGATTGGCCCCCCGGAGGTAATGAATGTCGAATTGTGTAGCCCTTATTGTGGAAGATGATGTCTTTCAGCGCGAGAGTCTTGCTGAACTGCTCAGAAGCGAAGGCCTGGACGTCGTGGAGTGTGCCAGCGGGGCAGCCGCCGAATTGGTACTGGTTTCAACCGGCACCGAACTCCGGGCTTTGGTGACCGATGTAGAGCTTGGCGAAGGGCCGTCCGGCCTCGAACTGGCGCAATACGCCAAACGCAAATTTCCGGACCTGAATGTCGTAATAGTCTCCGGCCGCGATCCAGCCTACGTGCCGCTGAATACGCTCTTCCTCATGAAGCCCTATCAGGCGCAAGAGCTACTCGACGCAGTCCTGAGCTGAAGCGGCGTGACGACGCTTCTGGAGAATTTTGCTCGGGCATCGCTTTCTTGCTCCGCCGTGAGATTGACCATGATGCCGTAGCTTTGCATGACGCAATCAATCTCCTCATCCACGCGGTGGGATATCCAACTCCCCAATGGAACCCAGGCTTCCAATGCTCGTTAAGGCGGGAAAGATAGGGAGGGTGCAATGGACCGTGTCACCCGCTGTTTGCACTGCGGTAAGAGGATGGTGCCGACTCCCAGCCATACGGGACGCACCGAGTTGAAGTGCGTCTTCTGCGATAGGCTGGATCCGATGGAGATGGCGGAGCCGAGCAGGTGGGCTGATGGCCCTCTCGCCACTCCAGTTTCCGACGGGACAGTTCGTTAGACGGACTTGTCCTCAAATATCTTCCGAGGTGATGTCGCGCTATTCGATGTCCGCGCCTCGTGGCACCGCATTGGCTTGCGAGACTCAAAGGACCAGTTAGTCTTTGGATAAGAACAGCAAGGCCGCCTCACCAGGCTAGTTCGGCCAATACCTAATTCTGAGATTCGATGTCGGCGGCAGGTGGCCTTAGGCAAGCGGCAAGGCGATTTCGCACGTTAGCCCCTGGTCGCACCAATCAAAACGCACCTCACCTCTGAGCTGGCCAATCATATTTTCCATAATGCGTGTGCCGAACCCGCGGTGTGTGGGCGGCGTGGCGGCCGGCCCACCCGAACTCGATCCAGCGCAAGCTGAGCCTTGCATCTGCCGTAAGGGACCATGAGATTTCAACGCGACCGCCCGCTGCCGATAGCGATCCGTATTTTGCCGCGTTGGTCGCGAGTTCGTGCAAGGAGATTGCAGTCGTCTGAGCCGTACTCGGCTCCAGCATAACGGCTGGCCCCTCAATTCGCACCCGCGCCTCTCTCCCCCCGCCGTAAGGCAAAAGCTCCTGCGTGACCAGACGGTGAAGCTCGGCGCCCGCCCAGCGGGATTCAACGAACAGCGTATGGACCTTTGCGAGGGCATCGATGCGCCCCTCGATCAGTTGCTTCAGACCATCAGAACTATCGGAATGAGAAAGACGCACCGTTGCCAGCACAACGGCCAGGATATTCTTTGTTCGGTGCTCGGCCTCGCGCGCGAGGTTGACAATTTGCGCCTCGCTCCGTTTGCGCTCCGTTACATCCTGGAAGCAATTGACGGCGCCGACAATGTTTCCATCGCTATTCTTGATTGCCTCGATGTCAACGAGCGCGATGCCGCGCGACCCGTCAGGTCGCTCGATGTGCACTTCCTGTTCACGTACGGAAATACCTGTGCGGAGCACATCTGCCATGGGGCATTGATGGTGCGGGAGCAGACTGCCGTCGGGGCTGAACATTCGATACGATCCGCAAAACCGTTCATTCGAATCGCGGAGTATGGGCGCCCGGCCCCATAATTCGGCAGCACGGCGATTGTATCGAAGAACAAGCCCGTCCCGGTCACAAACATAAACGGCAAACGGCAGTTGTTCGAACAGCCGCCCGGGCAATTCGAAGCCCTGTTCCCCATCACGCAAACCGAGGGTGGCGCCAGCCGCGTTCGCGATCGCATCCACGTCAATGGAGCTTCTGACGGAATTCCGCTGGCGGGAGCGTGGCGCGTCGGAAGGTGCATCGCTCATTGTGCTGTAACCCGCGCCGAATTCAGGATTTGGATTATCTCCGGGTGAAAATCCGGCATTCTGCAAATCTCTCGATCCTACTTCGATTTGGCGGTTTGTGGTGCGAATGCGCGCTTCATGGAAGCATACACTCTCAACTGTGCTGCGTTACGAAGCGCATTCTGTTTCGCCTCTCCTTCAGGCAATTGCTTTGCCTCGCTGGCGCGCGCATCTGCCTGCTCTTCCAGATGGTCTGGCGTCAAATACCCGACCTTGTTCCTGTTACGCATGCCGGGCCTCATTTCGGTGAGTACAGATTGCCATCAAACCAATCGAGGGGTTCGGAGTGCGACGTGCTGGATGCCACTTGCAGTTGCTGGGTGTGGCCGCAGCGTGTGCAACGCAGGGTCCAATGCTCGTACCCCGGTCGCGAAGGCGTGATCCGCTGCACCTTGGCAACGCCCCGGCAACGGTCGCACCGTGAACTTGATAGGACCCGGGGTGGCGAAGGGGCTACTTCAGCGGACATTTTTAATCTTCCATGAGATTGCCAAAATCTAGTCCGGGGATTTAAGCTCGCCGCCAAGCCACCCTCTCGCGTCACCGCTCATGGGATCGCTGACCATCAGGGTTCGCTGGGCATGATCACACTTGGGGCACACGAAAGTGCGGAGTTCGTAACCCGCCGGGCCGGGCGCAGTCCGGGCCAGGATCGTGCGGGTCTGGCACTGCTGACAGCGCGGCCGCTCTATGGGGCTAAGCGGCGGACCGGCTGGTAATGCATGAGAGCCGGGCATGCGGGCACCCCTTTTGGATCAGGCGGGTGCACAACACGCTGCCGGACACCGGCTACTGACCGAGTGATTTTTTCACTCGGGAAACTGGTCCGCTGGTCAATATTGACCACAACACAGCGTTTTTACTATTTAGGCATCGCTGGTCCAAAGGAGGGACTTGTGAAGTCAGCAAAGCAATCGTTCGATCCTCAGGCTTTTTTAGCCAAAGTCGGCACCGGCAAAACGATAGAGAAGTACCGTAAAGGCCGGATCATCTTCGCCCAGGGCGAAGAGGCTGATAAGATTTTTTATATCCAATCGGGCAAGGTCAAGGTGACCGTTGTTTCCGAGCAGGGCAAAGAAGCGGTCGTCGGCATATTGGAGACTGCGCAATTTTTCGGCGAAGGGTGTTTGAATGGCCAGGCGGTCCGCGTTGGAACCGCGAGGGCATTGGAGGAATGCGTTGTCACCTCAATAACACGGAGGGCGATGCTGGCGACGCTCCGCAAGGAGTCAAGATTTTCAGAGCTTTTCGTGACTTACCTGGTCACCCGAAGCAATCGCATTGAAGAAGATTTGATCGACCAGCTATTCAATTCGAGCGAGAAGCGGCTCGCGCGCCTTCTTCTGCTGCTGGCCAATTTCGGAAAAAATGAAAAGCCAACGCCAATCGATGCTTCGATCAATCAAGCAACCCTGGCGGAGATGATCGGAACGACCCGACCTCGGGTGAGTTTTTTTCTGAACAAATTTCGCAAGCTTGGACTGATCAGCTATAACGGAAAGATCGAAGTGCACCGTTCCTTGTTGAACGCAGTCTTATATGAAAAACCCCAGCTAGAACGAAACGAAGAACCCACCGAATAGATCGGATGATTGTGCGCAAGCTCGGCTGGCAGTTCGACGTCATGTGGACGTCGTTCTTCCTCCCAGCGGGTGTTGCGGACGGGTCCACCCATCTTACAAATCCCCCAACTCCGGCGGCGCGAACCAGTTGGTCAGCGACAGGCCGCCGTCGATCACGATCGCCGCGCCCGTGACGTAGGACGATATCCGGTTCGACAGCACCGCCAGCGCCAGCGGCGCAAGGTCCTCGGCCTGGCCGAGCCGGCCGAGCGGAATGTGTTTTGCGAGCGCAGGGTCAGCGACGAAGCCGCCGGCCGCGATCGCGCCGGGCACCAGCGCGTTGACGCGGATGCCGAAGCGGCCAAAGGTCTTGGCCAGTTCCTTCACCAGCATCGAAAGCCCCGCCTTCGACGTCGAGTAATGCGGCAGGTTGCGCGGCGTGCCGGCATGCAGCGAGGTCAGCAGCAGGAACGAACCGGGCTGTTCGTCGGCGATCAGCTTTCGCGCCAGTTCGCGCGAGAGATGGAAGCCCGCTTCAAGATTCACCGCATGCATCCGTGCCCAGGTTTCGGTGCTGACGCCCAGCGCGTGATCGGCCTCGCGCCGCGGCGGCGAGGCGCTGTGCACGAAATGCGTCACGCGCCCGACGGCGGCGGCGGCTTCCGCCAGCAACGCATCGCGCGCCGCGGCATCGGCGAGATCGCCGACCCAGGGCATCGCCAGTTCCGGCCGGGCCGAGGCCTTGATGGCCGCCGTCACCGTGTCGCGGTTCACGTCGGCAAACACCGTGCGCACGCCCTCGCCCACCAGCGCCTGCGCGATCGCACGGCCGATCCCGTTGCCGGCGCCGGTTACAAGCGCCGCCTCGCGCGTGGAATCGAATGGCGGATTCAACAGGCTCATACTCGTGTCTCCATCAAAACAGGCAAACCCAATTCTACAGACTGCAGGCCGGATTGGCGAAGCATATCCAGCTGACGACGCGACAGCGGGCGCCCACGCTTCGCTGTTACGCCCCTGCGCGCTGCGTTGGCGGCCGCACCTTACCGCTGTATCAATTCGGCGCACACCTGCACCGTAGGGTTGCTTCCACCTTGCCGGAAACCGTCCTAAGCTCCCATCGGTAACCGGCGGGCTGACCACCATGCGAACCCGCGTTCGAAAAGTCGCCCACGTTCTGGAACGTCTTGGGCTTGCCATGGCAGGCGCGGCGAGCGGATTGTTCGTGGCGGCTCTGGTGGGAACGAGCCACGCCGCACTCACCAATCAAGCCTTCCTGCTCGTGATGATGATCGGCGGCGCCGTCGGCTTTTATCTCGGCATCGATACGCCGCCCGCGCCCTTCAGCGCATCGAACGGCCCGCCCGCCGATGGCACCTGGGTCGGCAAGATCGATACGCCGGAACTGCTCAGCGCGGTCGGCACCTTCCTTGCGGCGTTCTCGGCGTTTGCTTGCGTCGGCGTGATCGTGCTGCGCCACGATCCGCACCAGGTGTGGATATGGATGATCATGGCTGGATGGGTGGTCGGCGTCGCCATGCAGATCATCGCCGGCGCGATTGCCCGCCTGCGACATTGATCAGGCCCGCCTGAGCTTCAGCTTTCGTCTTCCAGCGTCAGCACCAGACCGGTCAGCGTCGCGCCGATGCCGAACATCAACCCGTAGGTCGTGACCAGCATCACCGCCGTCTGGGCAGGCGCGTCGCTTGTTGCAACGAGATCTCTGACATGAAAGGCGTCGATCAAGCCAAGCAACAGGGCCAGTGACAGCCCAAGCGCCACGCCCATCAGGAAATGGGTCAACAGCGCACTGAAAATGATCTTTGTGATTTTTGGTGACGCATGGACGCCGTACCTTCGGCATGTCGCAAGCCAACGCACGGCCGAGGGAACTGGTTCCTCGGCCTGATAACAAATTCGTCTTGGGCCGCGCATCTGCCCGGGAAGTGCGTTTGTAGAATGTTAAGCAAGCGACCGGCAAGCCGATGGGCATTCCCAAAAATGTCCACAATCTTTCTTAGGAAGAAAGACATCGTTTTCGAAAAAGGAGGATTTCCCATGCGGTTAGGGCAAGCGATCTTCTTCGGTGCGGCAGCCGCACTTCTCACTTTGGCAGCGCCGACGCTCGCCAGAGACTCCAGCGCGAATTCCCAAACGTCGAAGGCAACCGAGGCGCCCGCATCCTCCGACTGCCATGCCTATCAGCGGGCGGCCGACGGGTCATGGACGGAACTGCCCTGTCAGGAGATGGGTTCCAAGGCACCGGCACACCCCCACTCCGCCGCGAAGAACGCAACCGAAGAAATGCAGTGAGCGCGTCAGGTGCGATCGCTACCTGCTCTCACGCTGCCCTGTTCAGCCAATCGTCAAAACGCGTCGGCATGATCCGCGCGCCGTCGTCCGGCACCAGCGTGCGCAACGCGAGCGGCGCACCGAAATACGGCACGTCGGCGCCTGACACGATCTTGCTGACATCGCCCTGCTTGCGAAGCCAGCGGCCGACGAAGTCCGCAAGCGGCGCGGCTTCGGGACCTGCGACCTCGCGGATGCCATTGGCGGGCTCACCGAGGGTCACGTCGGCGAGCGCTGCGGCGACATCGTCGGAAAGCAGCGGCTGCATCAACTGACTGGAGACATGGACCGCGCCATCCCTGCGCCCGGAATCCGCGGCCGCGCCGACGAATTCGAAAAACTGGGTGGCGCGCAGGATCGTGTAGACCAGGCCGGAAGTTCACGATCAGCCGCTCCTGCGCCAGTTTGGCACGGAAATAGCCGCTGCTCTCGAGCCGGTCGGTGCCGACGACCGACAGCGCAACGAGATGCCGTACGCTGGCCTGCTTCGCCGCCGCGGTCAGGTTGCGCGTCCCCGTCTCGAAGAAGTGCAGCACCGCCTTGTCCTCGAACGAGGGTGAATTCGATACGTCAACGACAGTGTCGGCGCCCGCAAGCGCCGGTTGCAGGCCCTCCCCGGTCACGGCGTTGACGCCCCTGCTCGGCGACGCCTGCAGCACCTCATGGCCGCGCGATTGGAGCAACGGGGCCAATTTCGAGCCGATCAGGCCCGTACCGCCGATGATGACGATCTTCATTTGCTCGCTCCTTTGGTCCTGAAGCCCCTGAAGACGCGAGCCGCTCGCGCCGTCAAGACGGAATAGAACGGGCCGGCGTGCCACGCCGCACTGTAAACCCCGGATTAATTTGCGCCACCTATACTGGTGGCCCGCACTCCCGTACCAGCGCAAATGGCCCACATCCCATGAAAATCGGCACCCTCCTCACCGCTGCCATCGTCTCGCTTTCCGCCGTCGGCGGCGGGCTCGCCGTCTATGTGGCGGCTTCGAAATACCAGACCATGGAGAAGGTCTCGGTCGCGCAGAGCCGGCTCGAAGTCGTGCGGGCGGTCGGCGACATCCCGCGCTACATGAACTCGGAGCGCGGCTTCGCCACCAACATCCTCTACGGGCCGCCCGCGGTCGATCCCAAAATTCGCGCCGATCTCAACAACAAGGTGCGCAAGTCGACTGACGCCGCGCGGGAGAAGATGAACGCGGTGCGCAAGAATCTGTCGGGCGGCCTCGACGACGCCTCGGCGATAGGCACTGGCATCGACGATCTGAACGTGAAGTTCAACGCGCTGCGCGATGCCACGGACAAGGCGATCGACGGCCCGGCCGAAGTGCGCAAGGACGCCGCCAGGAAGCTCGTCTCCGACAATGCCGTGCTCAACGCTGCGGCCACCAAGCTGCTCGACGAGCAGGTTCGCCGCATGGCGCAACTCGACGGCGATGCCTACCGGCAGGCCGTCTACGCCAACATCGGCTGGAATTTGCGTGACGTCGGCGGTTTCAACTCCAGCCTCCACAAGAACCTCGTTGGCGCCAATCGAGTAGCCACCGAAGCGGAAAAAATGGAGTATTCGCGCTCGCAGGGCCGTGCCGACCAGATCCAGATGTCGCTGCTGGAATTACGCGGCAACCCGGCAACGCCTGCCAACGTGGCCGCGGCGCTGGAGAAGATGAACGACCTCTTTGTCACTCGTTTCGGTAAGGAACTGAAACTCGTCAAGGACGGCGCGGCTTCAGGCAAATACGAACATAATGTCGACTTCTTCTATGCCGAATCCCAGGTCGCCCTCGGCGCCGTCGTCGACGTGCGTAACGCCTTCTACGACAACGCCGAGCAAATTCTCGGCGCCAACTACTCCGCCGCTCGCTTCAGCTTCCTGATCGCGCTCGCGGTCCTTATCGCAGTGGCCACCGCCAGCGCCGGCCTGATCGTAATGGTGCGCCGCCGGGTCTGCGGCCCGATCGTCGACCTCACCGCCTCGATGACGCGGCTAGCCGGCGGCGACGTATCCGGTGAAATCGCCGGCGCCGGGCGCGGCGATGAGATCGGCGCGATGGCTGCTGCCGTCGGTGTCTTCAAGGACAGCATGATCGAGGCGGAGCGTCTCGCCGCCGAGAAGGCCTCCGAGAGCGACGGCAAGATGCGCCGCGCCCAGGTGCTCGACGAGCTCACCCGCACGTTCGAAGCCAAGGTCACCGAACTCGTCGGCGGGCTGTCGTCGGCGTCATCCATCATGGAAGACACCGCACAGTCGATGTCATCGACCGCAACCCTCACCAATCGTCAGGCGGCCATCGTCGCGGCCGCTTCCGAACAGACTTCCGCCAACGTGCAGACGGTTGCGAGCGCCACCGAGGAACTGGCTTCCTCGATCTCGGAAATCGGACGCCAGGTCGCGCAATCGACCGAAATCGCCGCCCGCGCAGTCGACAACGCGCGGCGCACCGGCGACTCCGCCCGCTCGCTCGCCGACGGCGCGCAGAAGATCGGCGATGTCGTGACGCTGATCCAGAGCATCGCCGCGCAGACCAACCTGCTGGCGCTGAACGCGACCATCGAAGCCGCGCGCGCCGGCGATGCCGGCCGCGGCTTTGCCGTCGTCGCCTCGGAGGTCAAATCGCTGGCCGGACAAACCGCCAAGGCGACCACCGAAATCTCCGAACAGATCGCAGCGATTCAGGCCGCCAGCGACCAGACCGTGACGGCGATCCAGAACGTCGCCAACGTGATCGCCGAGATCGACCAGATCGGCACGGCGATTGCGGCCGCGATCGAGGAACAGGGCTCCGCGACCAAGGAAATCTCGCGCAGCGTCCAGGAAGCCGCGCGCGGCACCCAGGAGGTCAATTCCAACATCACCGGCGTCCAGAAAGCCGCCGATGACACCGGCTCCGCCGCCAATCAGGTGCTCGGCGCGGCCGAGCAATTGTCCTCGCAGTCCAAGGATCTCGCGGGACAGGTCAACCGCTTCCTCTCGGAGGTGCGTGCGGCTTGATCCGAATGTCGGATCAGCCGGGGAAGCCCGGCCGATCTGCTTGGGTATTTTAGCCGCGCAGCCCGAGCACGCGGCGCGCGATCGACTGGCGATGAACTTCGCTCGGTCCCTCGTACATCCGCATCAGCCGCGCCTTCTGCGAGAGTGCGTTGAGCGGCAGTTCCAGCGTCATGCCGAGCGCACCGAGCGTCTGCATGGCGTGGTCGCAGGCCTCATAGGCCATCTCGGTCGCGAACACCTTGATCATCGAAGCTTCGTGACGGATGTCCTCGCCGCGGTCGGTCTTGTCGGCGGCATCGCGCACCATCAGCCGGCAGGCATGCATGCGCGTCGAGATATCGGCGATCCACCACTGGATCGCCTGGCGATCGGCGAGCTTGACGCCGAACGTCTCGCGCTGCCTGGCGTGCTCGCACAGCATGTCGAGCGCGCGCCTCGCAATGCCGATGCAGGTCGATCCCATCTCGAGCCGTCGCGTGCGCAGCCGGAGCTGCATCGGCGCATAGCCCTTGCCGATTTCACCGAGCACGGAGTCGGCCGGGATACGGCAGTCCTCAAACACGATTTCATAGGTCGAGCCGCCGCCGAGCATCGGGATCTCGCGCTCGATGATGAAGCCGGGCGTGCCCTTCTCGACGATGAAAGAGGTGATGCCGCCCTGCCGCGCATCGCTGCCGACGCGGGCCATGACGATGATGAAATCCGCGGCGCGCGCATTGCTGATCCAGATCTTGCGGCCGTTCAGCACCCACTGATCGCCGTCGAGCACTGCCCGCGTCTTCATCGCGGCCGGATCGCCGCCGGCGCCCGGTTCGGAAATCGCGATCGCCGAGAGCATGCGTCCCTCGATATAGGGCTGCATATATTTGCGCTTCTGGGCCTCGGTGCCGACCGCCTGCAGCATGCGCAGGTTCGGCGAGTCCGGCGGCAACACGAAGGGCACGCAGGTCCGCCCAAGTTCCTCGTGGACCGCGGCCATGGTGCGGGTCGGCAGGTCGTGGCCGCCAAGGTCTTCGGGGGCATCGAGACCCCACAATCCCAGATCCTTTGAAACCGTCCGCAGCCGCTGCTTCTGCTCGACGCTCAGCTCCGGCTGATCGGAGCCCGGCAGCCTGGACTTCAGGTAATGCGGCTCGAGCGGAATCAACTCGCGGTCGACGAATTTCGCGACCGTCTCGCGGATCATGTCGGTCTCTTCATCGGTACTCATCGTCAGAACCTCTCAGTCCGCAAAGCCGACATAACGCACGAAATCGCCATTGGACTCGCGATCGGACCGCACCGCATTGGCGGGAAAGCTGTCGTCGGGATAGCCCATGGCGACACAGGTCATGATGATCTCCTCCTCGGGGATATTGGCGACCTCGCGCACGATGTCGGAGCGCATGATGCCCTGCCCGTTGATGACGCTGCCAAGCCCGCGATCCCACGCGGCGAGCACGATGCCGTAGCAGAGCGCGCCGAGATCGAAGTGGCACACCGCGCCGGGATCGAGAATCTTGTCATAGGTCAGGACCAGCGAAACCGGCGCGTCGAACTGCCGGAAGCCGCGCAGCACCCAGTCCTGCCGCATCGGCTTGTCGTCGCGGGCAATCCCCATCACGGCGAACAGCTTTTTTGCGATATCGACCTGGCGACCGCGGTGCACGCCCTGGTATTCGCCATGGCTGACGATGTCGCGCTTCGGCCTGGCGCCTGCGATCATCTCGTCCATGTTGCGGCGACGCAGTTCTTCCAGCGGCTCGCCGGTCAGGACATGGATATGCCAGGGCTGGGTGTTCATCGACGACGGCGCGCGTTTGGCGACCTCGATGATGTCCTCGATGACGGCGCGGGAAACCGGCTCCTTCTTGAAACCGCGCACGCTCTTGCGGGTCTGAACCAGCGTCTCGAAATCCATTCGCTGCATTCCGTCCGTCCGTTGCATTCCCATGGTCTCTCCAGTTCCCCGATTTGCTACGCGGCAGCCTTGCGCGCTGCTGCTGCGGCCAGCACCATCTCGGCGCACTTCTCGCCGATCATGATCGCGGGCGCATTGGTGTTGCCGCTGGTCAGTGTCGGCATGATCGAAGCATCGGCAACGCGCAAGCCCTCAATGCCGTGCACGCGCAATTCGCGGTCCACGACGGCAAACGGATCCGATCCCATCTTGCAGGTCCCGACCGGATGATAGGTCGTCTCGGCATTGTTGCGGACCCACTCCAGCAGTTCCTCGTCGCTCTGCAATTTTGCGCCCGGCGCGATCTCTTCACCGGTAATTTCCCGGAGCGGGGACGTTGCCATCAGTTCGCGCCCCTTGCGGATCACCGCCACGATGCCAGCACGGTCATGCTCGGTGGACAGGAAGTTGAAGCGGATCGCGGGAGGCACTTGCGGATCCGCCGATTTGATATGGATCGAACCGGTACTTTCCGAACGCAACACATTGGCATTCATCGTGATGCCCTGCCGCTTGGCGACGCGGCGCTGACGCCCGACCATTTCATAGAGAAACGGCAGTATCGAAATCGTCGCATCCGGCGTCTCCAATCCCTCGCGGGTGCGGAAGTACATGCGGACGGGCACGGCGGTCGAAGCCAGAAAGCCGGTACCGAACAGCGCGTATTTCATCGCTTCGCGAGCGAGCCGCCAGCCCCGCGCATTGTCGTTGAAGGTCATGTTGCGGGCGGCAATCGCAAATTTCAGACGGGGCGAGTAATGATCGCGCAAGTTCTCCCCGACACCGCGCAGCTCATGCACCGGCGTAATGCCGACCGCACGGAGCAGTTCTGACTGGCCGATGCCCGAAAGCTCGAGAAGCTTCGGCGAGTTGATCGAGCCGCCCGAGACGATGACTTCCCGCGACGCCCTCGCCTCAACGCTGGCGCCGCCGACCGAGTAGCGCACGCCGACGCAACGCCTGCCCTCCAGTATGATCGCCTCCGCCATCGCGCCCTGCACGATGACCAGGTTTTGCCGTCCGCGCACCGGATCGAGATAGCAGACCGCCGTGCTCTGGCGCTTGCCGCCGGCGATGGTCACCTGCGACATGCCGATGCCTTCCTGGGTCTCGCCATTCATATCCGGATTGAATGGAAGCCCGATCCTTTCGGCGGCCTCGATGATCTTCTCGAGCAGCGGCACCTTGTTGCGCGGCGTATCGTTGACGCGCAGCAACCCGTTGCGGCCCCGAAATTTGTCGGAGCCGCCTTCATAACGTTCCATTCGCTGGAAGATCGGCAACACGTCCTGGTAGCTCCAGCCGCGATTGCCGAGCTGGGCCCAATGGTCGTAATCCTGCGCCTGACCGCGCATGTACACCATGCCGTTGATCGAACTTGAGCCGCCCATCATCTTGCCGCGTGGCACATCGATGCGGCGCCCGCCCGAGCCTTCGTCGGGCTCGGACTTGTAGCACCAGTTCACCGTAGGATCGTCGATCATCCTGGAGGTGCCGACCGGCACACGCGCCCAGAAATGGCTGGACCCCTTCGTGCCGGCCTCCAGCAACAGAACGCGATAGCTGCCGTTCTCGCTCAGCCGGCTCGCGACCACGGCGCCGGCCGAGCCGGCGCCGACGACGATGTAGTCATAGGCGGCGTTGTCGGACATCGCCGCTAATCCCGTTTGAAACGATAATCGAAGCGGTCGCCATCCGCGGTGATCAGGCCGGCAGTGGGCGTCGGAAAATGGATCGGCAGGATCAGCGTGTCGGTGCCGGCGACGGAAGCAAAGAACTTGCGCCGCGAGATCGCCGACTGTTTCGGATCCCAGTCGGGCTTCGCCGACCATTCCGGCTCGCGGCACTGGATCATGTGATGCATGAGATCACCGGCCACCACCGCGCGCTTGCCCTTTGAGAAGATGTTGACGCAGCAGTGACAGGGCGAATGCCCCGGCGTCGGCGTCAGCGTGACGGTATCGTCGAGCGCGTAATCGTCGTCAACCAGGACCGCCTGCCCGGCCTCGACGATCGGCAGGCAATTGTCGCGGAAGACCGTGCCGGGCGGGTTGGCCCCCTTGGCGTTCTCCGCCTCCCACGCGGCATATTCCCTCTTGTGAAATATGTACCTGGCATTGGGAAACGTCGGCACCCAGCGGCCGTCCCGCAGCGTGGTATTCCAGCCGGTATGGTCGATGTGCAGATGGGTACAGAAGACGTAGTCCACCTGCTCGTAGGAGATGCCGAGCCCAAACAGCTCGTTGCGCCAGCGCTCCTTGCCGGGAAAATCGAACGGCGGCGGATGACCCTTGTCCTCGCCGGTGCAGGTATCGACCAGGATGGTGTAACGCGGCGTGCGGACCACGAAGGTCTGGTAGGTGATGACCATCAAGCCCAGCGCGTCGTCGAACACCTCCGGCTCCATGGTGGGGAGATGATGCCGGAACACCTTCTCGTCATAGGCCGGGAAAAAGTCCTGCGGCCGCCGCCATGGCCCCTCGCGCTCTATCACGGCGTCGATCGTGATGTCTCCGATCCTCAGTTGCTTCATGGCCATTTCGCTCCCCGTTTTTGAGGCAGCGTAACGGGCGAGTCCGGCACCGACAAGCCGCGCGCAAGTTGTAGCGCCATGCGTTTCGGCGTTCCCTGCTCGCCGCCGCAAATCGAACAGAAAGCCTGCCTAGCGAATGCGCCTCTTGCACGGGGGCAGGCTTGAACAAGAAACTCAAATATACCGCGGCGGCGATCGCCGTTCTCGCGGCCGCCATCTACATCAACAACACCAATCATCTCGCCGCCCATCGGGAGGGCAAGCCGGTCCTTCTCGCGCATCGCGGCATCGCCCAGCGCTTCGACGAGCGCGACCTGAAGAACGACACCTGCACCGCGGCACGAATGCTGCCGCCGGCCCATCAGTATCTGGAGAACACGATCGAATCGATGCGGGCCGGCTTTGCGGCCGGTGCCGACATCGTCGAGCTCGACGTTCATCCCACGACCGATGGCGAGTTCGCGGTATTTCATGACTGGACGCTGGACTGCCGCACCGACGGCCAAGGCGTCACGCGCGAACACTCCATGGCCTATTTGAAGAAGCTCGACATCGGCCATGGCTATACCGCTGACGGCGGCAAGACCTTTCCGTTTCGCGGCAAGGGCATCGGCCTGATGCCGACGCTCACCGAAGTGCTGGCGGCCTTCCCGGAACAGCGGCTATTGGTCAATGTAAAGAGCCGCGACCCTTCCGAGGGAGAGAAGCTGGCGGCCGTCCTGAACAAGCTGCCCGCCGAACGCCGCGCGCAGATCATGGTCTATGGCGGCGACGAGCCGGTCGAAATCGTGCGCCAGCGCGCGAGCGGCATCAGGACGATTTCGCGTGGCGCAATCAAGAGCTGCCTGCTCGGCTACATCGGCTACGGCTGGAGCGGCGTGATGCCGAAAGCCTGCCAGAACGCGATCGTGATGCTGCCGGTCAACGTCGCTCCGTGGATGTGGGGCTGGCCGGACCGTTTCCTCAACCGCATGAGAGGCGCCAACAGCGAGGTCTTCGTGCTCGGTCCTTACCGTGGCGGCGAGTTCTCGACCGGCATCGATACGCCCGAGCAGTTTGCGCGCTTGCCGCCGAACTACTCTGGCGGCATCTGGACCAACGAGATCGAGGCCATCGTCCCGCTCACGCGCAAGTAGTTTGTAGCCCGGATGGAGCGAAGCGCAATCCGGGATCGGTCGATCAGCGGTGAGAGAATCCCGGATTGCGCTTCGCTCCATCCGGGCTACGACAAACTAGCTCCGCAGCCCCGGCGCTTCCTGTCCGGTGCGCGTGACATACTCGGTGTAACCGCCGCCAAATTGATGGATGCCTTCGGGTGTCAGCTCCAGCACACGGTTGGAGAGCGCCGCCAGGAAATGCCGGTCGTGGGAGACGAACAGCATGGTGCCCTCGAATTCGGAGAGCGCGTTGATCAGCATTTCCTTGGTCGCGAGATCCAGATGGTTGGTCGGCTCGTCCAGCACCAGGAAATTCGGCGGGTCATAGAGCATTTTTGCCATCACCAGCCGCGCCTTCTCGCCGCCTGAGAGCACGCGGCATCTTTTCTCGACATCGTCGCCGGAAAAACCGAAGCAGCCGGCCAGCGCGCGCAGTGAGCCCTGCCCGGCCTGCGGGAAGGAATCCTCCAGCGACTGAAACACCGTGCGCTCGCCGTCGAGCAGGTCCATGGCGTGCTGGGCGAAGTAGCCCATCTTGACACTGCCGCCGACGGCAACCGAGCCGCTGTCGGGCTCGGTCGGAGCCCGCGACCAGCTTCAACAGCGTCGACTTGCCGGCGCCGTTGACGCCCATCACGCACCACCGTTCCTTGCGGCGGATCATGAAATCCAGTCCCTGGTAGATGCTGCGGCTGCCATAGCCCTTGTGGACATTCTTCAGGCTGACGACGTCCTCGCCCGAGCGCGGCGCCGGCAGGAATTCGAACGCGACCGTCTGACGGCGCTTCGGCGGCTCGACGCGCTCGATCTTGTCGAGCTTCTTGACCCGGCTCTGTACCTGGGCCGCATGCGAGGCCCGCGCCTTGAAGCGCTCGATGAACTTGATCTCCTTGGCCAGCATCGCCTGCTGGCGCTCGAACTGCGCCTGCTGCTGCTTTTCGTTCAGCGCGCGCTGCTGCTCGTAGAATTCGTAATTGCCGGAATAGGTCGAGAGCGTACCGCCGTCGATCTCGACGACCTTGTTGATGATGCGGTTGATGAACTCGCGGTCATGCGAGGTCATCAGCAGCGCGCCTTCGTAGCCCTTCAGGAACTGCTCCAGCCAGATCAGGCTTTCGAGGTCGAGATGGTTGCTCGGCTCGTCCAGCAGCATCACGTCGGGCCGCATCAACAGAATGCGCGCCAGCGCCACCCGCATCTTCCAGCCGCCGGAAAGCGCGCCGACATCGCCTTCCATCATCTCCTGGCTGAAGCCGAGACCCGACAACGCCTCGCGGGCCCGGCCGTCGAGGGCATAGCCGTCGAGTTCCTCAAAACGGTGCTGGACCTCGCCGTAGCGCGCGATGATGTCGTCCATCTCGTCGGCCTGGTCCGGATCGGCCATGGCGGTCTCAAGCGCCTTCAATTCGGCCGCCACGACGCTGACCGGCCCGGCGCCGTCCATGACCTCGGCCACGGCGCTGCGGCCCGACATCTCGCCGACGTCCTGGCTGAAATAGCCAATCGTGATGCCACGATCGAGCGACACCTGACCCTCGTCGGGGAGTTCCTGGCCCGAAATCATCCGGAAAAGCGTGGTCTTGCCCGCCCCGTTGGGGCCGACCAGGCCGATCTTTTCGCCCTTCTGAAGGGCCGCAGAGGCTTCGATGAAGAGGATCTGGTGGCCGACTTGCTTGCTGACGTTATCGAGACGGATCATTGGGGCCTGAAAGGGAGGAAATCACTGCGGCCGCTGCTTATTCCATGTGGCGCCCGAGTGGAAGCCCGTTCCGGCTACGCAGGCCGCATCAGTTTCAGCGTGGCCGCCAGCCGCAGGCTGCGCTTTCCGGCCAGCGCAATGGCTTCCAGCTCAGCACCCGCCTCGCTACAGGTGCCGGTAAAGCCGATGCCGACCTCATGGCCGCCGAACACGGGGTGTTCCCCTTTCGCCGGCGTGTGCTCCTGGTTGAGGATCTCGCCCTTCCAGCGGCCGTCGGCCGAGGAATAGGAGCCGAGGTAATAGAAAAAGGCGTCGCCGCCGAGGATGCGGCCGTCCATCAGCAGCATCACCCCTGACAGGCCCGCATCGACCCCGTCGAGCGCGCGGATGTGAATGGAATAGAGCCCGTTGATAATGCCACCCTGCCCGACCACCCCGACGGGAGGCAGCGCCTCGTCGTCGAGCCGTGTCAGGTTCGCCCAGAACAATGCGCCGGGCCGCGGCTCGGCGTTGCCTTCAAACCTGATGTTGTTGCCTTGCAGCCTGCCTCGCACGCTGATGGCGGCGACGTCGGTGTCCATCAGCGGCTTGTAATAGGGATCGTCATTGTGGCGCTGGGTGATCACTTCGCCGACGATCTCCCCGCCGCTCTCCTGATAGGTCCCAAGATGGGCAAAGGCTGAATTGCCGCCCAGCATCTTGCCCTTGTGCATGCACATGATGCTGCGGCCGAACGCGTTGTTCACCCCATATTCGGCCTTGTAGAGCCCGTTCAGCAACGAAGGTGTCCCGCACGATTGAATCATCTCGCGGGGGGCTTAGCACCGCCGGAACCGCGGAACCAGACGCGTTTTGGCGCAGGTTAATGCCGCTTGAAATACTGCACGGCGCGCTCGTGCTTTTCCGCCGCCGCGCGGGATTTGAACGTTCCAAGGTTACGGCGCTTGCCCGTTTTCGGGTTGATTTTGCGGGAATAGAGCCGGTATTCGCCCGATTGCAATTTTCGGATCATCGGATGCACCGCTTATTGATGAGCTCTCTTCGTAATAATCTGGCCACCCGCCCTCTTGTTCCGGTCCGGCGATTCGCGTTGTCTCTGGCTTGCGATGCCGGATCGCTCTGCCGGCACGGAATGAATGGGGGCGCTGATGCAACATGTCTTCCTCTATGTCGTCGCGCTCGGCGCCGGCGTCAGCGTCGCAACCCAGCAGGTACTCAATGGCAGCCTGCGCACGGCGCTGGGGTCGCCGGCCTGGGCAGGACTGGCCAGCTATGCCGGCGGCCTCGTCACCATGATCGTTGCGGTGATCGCGCTCCGCGAAGGGGTGCCGTCGTGGAAGACTGTCGTCGATGTGCCGTGGTACGCGTGGTCCGGCGGCGTGTTCGGTGGCGCCTTCATCCTGCTGGCGATCCTGCTGCTGCCCACGCTCGGCGCGGCGACGCTGTTTGCGCTTGTTATCGCCGGCCAGGTGCTCGCTGCCATTACGCTCGATCATTTCGGCGCATTCGGCTTGACGCCGCACCCAATCGGCACCGCACGGCTGGTGGGCGCGGCCCTCCTGATTGCCGGTGTCTTCCTGATCAGGGATTGAAATTCAAGGCTCCAGCCCGCTCTCGCGCAACGCCGGCGCGACCTCGGGCGACGCGAGAAACCGCAGCAAGCGGTCCGCCTCAGCGGGTTTGTTCGCCCTCGCCATTCGTCCGGCGGAAAACACCGCAGGCGTTTGCAACGCGTATGGAATGGGCCCAACCACCTCGATGCCGCCGATCTGCTTCAGCTCGCTGATCTGCTGAACGGCGAGATCGGCCTCGCCGGTCACGAGTTTCTCGGCGGTAAACCCTTGCGGGATGATGACCGCCTTCGCATTGATGTCGGCGGCAATGCCGAGCCGCTCGATCAGCCCTGCGAACAGAATGCCGCTGGCGCCGAGCCGCGAATAGGCCACCGAACGCGCGCCGAGCAATGCTGCGCGTAGCGCGGCCTCGGTCGCGATATCGGGATGTGCCGCGCCCGCCTTCACGGCAATGCCGACCCAGGAGCGCGCGAGGTCGACGCAACTCTCAGTGACCACCCGTCCCTCGCGTGCGACCTCGTCCAGCCCCTCCCGCGTCAGGATCACGACGTCAGCGGCCTCGCCCGCGCGCAGCCGGGCCAGCAGCGCCAGGGTCGGGGCGAAATCGGCGTCGATACGCGCGCCTCCGGCCGTCTCGAAATGTCCGGCCAGGCTCTGAACCGCCCCCTTCAATGCCAGTGTCGAGAGCACGCGGATTGCTTCGCTCATAGCGCTACACCCGGTGCATCAGCTTGAGCACTGCGGTCATGCGAAGGCTGCGCTTGCCGGCGAGCGCGGTCGCCTCCAGCAGCGCGCCTTCCTTGTCGCAGGTGCCGGAAAAGCCGATGCCGATTTCATGGCCGCCGAAGACGGGGTTCTCACCCATGGCGGGCGTATGCTCCTGATTGAGGATCTGGCCTTTCCAGCGGCCATTCTCCGAAGTGTAGGTGCCGACATAGTAGAACGATGCGTCGCCGCCGAGGATGCGCCCTTCATTGAGCAGCATCACGCCGGTCAGGCCGCCTTCGATGCCATCGAGCAGCCGAACGTGGATGGAATAGAGGCCATTGGCAACGCCTCCCTCGCCGACGCCGCCCGCGATCGGTATGGCGTCCTGCTCGATCGGCGTCATCACCGAGTGGAACGCCACGCCGGGCAGTTCCTTCAAGCCCCCTTCAAACCGGTAGAGGCTTCCGTCAGCCCTGCCCTTCGCCAGCAGGGTGGCGTCGTCGGTGCCGGCCATCGCGCGATAATTCGGGTCCGGGTTATGGCGCACGGTCTGGATCACGATATCGACGCCGTCGTCCCGTTTTTCGTATGTGCCGATATGGGCAAAGGCCGAATTGCCGCCCAGCATCCTGCCGTCGCGCGCATACATCACGCTGCGGCCGACCGCAGCGCCAAGCTGAAACCTGACTTTGTAGAAACCCTCAAACAATGCCGTGTCCCCGGCAACCCCGCACGGCCCGTTGTCTAGCGCGGTTCATAACGCAGGGAAACGGTCTTGAACCGGCGTACTTGAATCAAATGCATCAAGACGACGTGTCATCAAAACGCAATGATCCGCCAAGGCGTCGCCTTGACGGATCAGCTTGCAACCCGATTAGCGCGGGCCGTATCGGTTCCTTAGGCCGCAGCCGCCTTGGCGCCGGTCGGGACTTCAGAGATGGTCTTCAGGATCTGGGACGCGATCTGGTAGGGGTCGCCCTGCGAATTCGGGCGGCGGTCTTCCAGATAGCCCTTGAATCCATTGTTGGCGAAGGAGTGCGGAACGCGAATCGACGCGCCGCGGTCCGCCACGCCGTAGCTGAACTTGTTCCAGGGAGCGGTCTCGTGCTTGCCGGTCAGGCGCTTGTCGTTATCCGGCCCGTAGACGGCAATGTGGTCCATGAGATTCTTGTCAAAGGCCTTCATCAGGCTCTCGAAGTACTCCTTGCCGCCGACTTCGCGCATGTACCTGGTCGAGAAGTTGGCGTGCATGCCGGAGCCGTTCCAGTCGGTGTCGCCGAGCGGCTTGCAGTGGAACTCGATGTCGATGCCATAGCTCTCGGTGAGGCGCAGCATCAGGTAGCGGGCCATCCACATCTGGTCGGCAGCGGTCTTGGAGCCCTTGCCGAAGATCTGGAATTCCCACTGGCCCTTCGCCACTTCGGCGTTGATGCCTTCGTGGTTGATGCCGGCGGCGAGGCAGAGGTTGAGGTGCTCTTCGACGATCTTGCGGGCGACGCTACCGACGTTCGAGTAACCGACGCCGGTGTAGTACGGGCCCTGCGGCGCCGGATAGCCGTCGGTCGGAAAGCCGAGCGGACGACCGTCCTTGTAGAAGAAGTATTCCTGCTCGAAGCCGAACCATGCGCCTTCATCGTCGAGGATGGTCGCGCGCTTGTTCGAGGCGTGCGGGGTCTTGCCGTCGGGCATCATGACTTCGCACATCACCAGCGCGCCGTTTTCCCGCGCGGCGTCCGGGTAGACGGCAACCGGCTTCAGCACGCAATCGGAGCTGTGGCCTTCGGCCTGCATGGTGGACGAACCGTCGAAGCCCCACAGCGGAAGCTGATCCAGCGTCGGGAACTTGTCGAATTCCTTGATCTGCGTTTTGCCGCGCAGACTCGGCGTCGGCGTATAGCCGTCGAGCCAAATATACTCGAGCTTGTATTTGGACATTGAGCCTCTCTTAAAGTTGCTAGTGGAATGCGAAGCCTTGAAATCTGGATTTGGCGCCCAGCCCCCTGGAGGTCTCCGCATACGTGTACCCGGCCACGTCAGGCCACGCCTTACTAAGCATTTTGCGTGCCAATCGCTGCACTGCGGCAAGAGCTGTCCACAGGACGGACCGCCGACAGGCAAAAACAAAAGCTGCGACATAGAAGCGCGGCAGGCATGTCAAACCGCTGGTCTGGTGCCTGGCTGGGAGCGCGAATCCCGCCCATTTCTCCAGCACTTCCCTCTTCGGGTCGCTCCGCGATTAAAGCTGCGGCACGCGTTCGATGCATCCGACTCGCGCACCGAAGTCTCCGGGCAACCATTCCGCCGGCTCAGGCGTTGGTCATCCACCCGCTGCCCCGCAGGAAGCAACGCCAGAAATGCCTACGAATTAGACATCGTGTGCTGAACTCTTGGTCAGCTTGCGCGCGCTGGGGGCACGAACAATATCGCCCTATGTAACCAGTAGAGAACGAGTCGGGCGCACCATGGAGGCTAGCGCCTCGACAGAAGGAGAGACGGACATGATGAATACGGGTTTGAGTTCAGGGGTCTGCCAAGATCTATCAATTCCCAACCGGCGGCCGCGCGGCTCTCGGCGGACGTCGCTACGGCGAAACCAGGACGGCCGAGATTACCGCTCCGCCGGTCAACGTCGCGGACTGCAGCGGTAGCTGGTACCACGCCGCGGCCATTCAGGACGCCAGCAACGAGCGTGACCACTGATGCCCAAGAGGTGTTTGACAGAAGCGCGCCCAACAAGCGAGGCGCGGTCGGTGAACTAAAAAAGGGTCGAAACAACGCCGTTTCGGCCCTTTTTCATATCTGCTCGCATGTGGTGACCGGCCGCTTGGCGTGTTTGAGCGTCGTGACGCCGGCCTTGGTGATCCTCAGCGTCACGCCCTTCGCCTGATAGCGCGATCCCGACAGCGCCACACGCTTGGGCAGCGTCAGCGCCTTGCCGTCGAGCTGCAGATGGGCGCGGGAATCGTACTGGAAAAACCCGACAATGAATTGCGCCCCGTCGGCGCAGCGATAGTTCCGGAAACTCGACTGCGCGAACGCCGCCGAGGGTATGGTTGCAATCCAAGCGGCGCACAGCACCGCTCCGAAAATTGTGTTCCTGCGACAATTCATGTTTCGTCCCCTGCCGAGTTCAGTATAGACGAGACGGGAGCGGACGACATGTCCTTCCCGCCCTTGTCCGCCGCTTGAGATCATCCAGCCAATGTCAGCCTTCCCCGCCCGCCATCTCAATCTGTCCGGCGCCAGCAATTTCCGCGATCTCGGCGGCTATGCCACGAGCGACGGCCGGACCGTGCGCTGGCGACAGATATTCCGTTCCAACCATCTCGGCCATCTCACCGACGACGATGCCTCCGTCCTGCGGGAACTCGGCGTCCGCAGCGCGTTCGACTTTCGCGGCAACGAAGAGCGCACCGCCGCCCTGTGCGGTATGCCTGACATTATCCGTCCATTCGCTGCCGGTCGAACCCACGGTGGTCGCGGCGCTGCGCGCCATCGCGGCGGCCGGCACGCCGCTGTCGACGGACCACGCCGTCGAGGTGATGCGCGACTCCTACCGCAGCTATGTGCAGAAAAACACGCAGCACTTCCGCGCGCTGTTTGCGCATCTGTTGGCAGATCGCGCGCCGCTGGTGATCCATTGCACCGCCGGCAAGGATCGCACCGGATTTGCCTGCGCACTGATCCTGCATACGCTCGGTGTCTCCCAGGACGTCATCTCGGAAGACTATCTCCTGACCAACCGCTTTTACCGCAGGGACCCCAATCACAGCACTGACCTGCCCGACGAGATCAGGCAGGTACTCGGTTCGGTACAGGTATCGTTCCTCGCCGCCGCGTTCGAGGCCATCGATGCCGACTATGGCGATCTCGAAAGCTATCTCCGCGATGGCCTCGGCCTCGGCAAGGCCGAACGCGCCCATCTCGAAGCGCGCTATTTGCAGCGTTAATCCGCCCTCGCCCGCCGCACCGACACGACCTGCGCAGACGGCTTGCCGCCCTGTCGTCCCGACGTTCACCTGCACCTCGTAGTCGTTGCGGGTTTCGCCCTTGGGCACATAGAGCATCGCGGTAAAGCGCAGGCGGCCGCGGGCATCGAGTGTCACCGGCAGATCTTCCTGCACGCGGAACGAATTACCCTGGCGATTTCGCGGCGGCAGCCTGGCCGTCAGGACCGGCTCGACCAGCGCCCGCAGATCGAGCCTGGTCGCCGTTGCACCATCAATCCGGTAATAGGCAAAGGAATCGCTATCCCAGCGGCTGTTCGCCACCTCGATGACCGATCGGCTGTCCGGCGACCAGGCCGCGAGCAGATCGTAGCGGTTCGCACGCATTTCGCCGGTCGCCCAATACTGGCCACCGAGCTTGGCGAGCACGGCGCCGTCAGCGATGCGGATCAGGAGATTTTCGACGCCGGATGGCGGCAGATCGCGGCTGGATGGCAGGCCCTGTTCGCTGCGCCAGGCGAACGCGTAACTCTTCGAGGGCGAGGTGGTGTCGGCAACGACACGCATCGCGGCCTTGCCCTCGCCGCACACGAGGTCGCCTTGTTGGTCGGCCACGCAGGCCTGCGCATGCACGGCAGCCATCGGCTGCACGTAGAGCGCGACTAAAACGAGTGGAAAGGCCAGAGCGCAGCGCATGCCGCGATCTTATCCGCTGTGTGCAAGCCGTAAAGTAGACTTGGATGGTCCGGACGGCGGGCTCAGGCCGCCGCTTCCATTTCCATTTCGGCATCGAGATCGGCGATGACGTCCTCGAACGCCGAGATCGCCTGCTGGATCGCTGCGATCTGCATCAATTCCCAGCTCGAGACCGGACCGCTGCGATTTTGCAACGCTACCACAAGGTCGCGCCGCTGCTCCTTAAGCTGAACAAGCGGTAAACCATGATCCGGTAAACCCATGACAATTCCCCCTGCCTTCTTGTTGGTAACCGCTTGTACCGAACGGATTCTGAGAACGGCTTACAGAACTCCGGCAAATTTTATCGATTCCGCCCCATTCCGTAGTCCAGCGTGGCTCGCGGCCGCCCCCCAGGAGCGGCAGCGGCAATTTCGGCTCCCGAAACCGGCCGGTCATGCAGAAATTCGCCGCAACACGATTGAAAAACTCCTGTTAGGGTGCGCTCCCTTTCCCGGCTGGCGGAGGCCCTCATGGACGGAAAAGTCATTGTCGTGACCGGCGCACTGGGCGCGCTCGGCCGGGTGGTCGTGGACGAAGCGCTGGCGCGGGGCGCCAGGATTGCGAGCGTCGATCATGCGCCGACCCAAGTCCCGGCCACGGCGGATCTGTTCGAACTCGGCGGCGTCGACCTCACCGACGCCGCGCAAGCGCGCAAGGCGATCAATGCCGCCGCGTCGCATTTCGGCAGGCTCGATGCGCTGATCAACATCGCCGGCGGCTTCGCCTTCGAAACCGTGGCGGATGGCGATCCCAGGACCTGGCAACGGATGTACGCCCTCAACGTCACGACCGCGCTGAACGCCTCGCGCGCAGCAATCCCGCATCTCGTCTCGTCGGGCACCGGGCGCATCGTCAATATCGGCGCGATGGGCGCGCTGCAGGCAGGCGCCGGCATGGGCGCCTACGCCGCCTCGAAGGCCGGCGTGCATCGCCTCACCGAGGCGCTCGCCGCCGAACTCAAGGGCAAGATCACGGTCAACGCCGTGCTGCCGTCGATCATCGACACCGCGGCCAACCGAGACAGCATGCCCAAAGCCGATTTCACCAAATGGGTGGCGCCGAAGGAATTGGCCGACGTGATCCTGTTCCTCGCCAGCGACGCGGCCAGCGCCGTCACCGGCGCGCTGTTGCCGGTGAACGGGAGGGTTTAGTCCTCAATATCCACCAGCTTTCGCAGCACCGCCTTGAAGCGGATGCTGCGCTTGCCGGCGAGCGCGGTGGCTTCGCCTTCTGCGCCCTCGTGATCGTACGTGCCGGAAAAACCGATGCCGACTTCATGACCGCCGAACAACGGCCGGTCGCCCTTTGCCGCCGTATGCTCGCGGTTGACGAGTTCGCCCTTCCATCTGCCGTTCGCCGCCGAATACGCCCCGATATAGTCGAAATAAGCATCGCCGCCCCGGATGCTGCCGTTATGCAGCAACATCACGCCGCTGTTGCCGGCATCGATGCCGTCGAGCATGCGGATATGGATGGAATAGAGCCCGTTGCCGATCCCGTCCTCGCCCACCTTCCCGGGCGGCGGCGCGTCGGCGTCGTTGATCTTGCTCAGTATGGTCTTGAACCGGAAGCCCGGCAGGTCCGCGCTGCCGCCCTCGAAATGAATTTCCTCCCCGCAGCGCGCCCCGATGTAATTCAGCGCGATGTTGTCGACATCGAACATCGGGACATAGCCGGGGTCGTGGTAATGGCGCGACATGAAGCATTCGGCGGAGATGACGCCGTCGGCCTCTTTGAAGTGACCCACGAACGAAGAGCCGGTATCACCGCCATAGAGCCTGCCGCCCTCGGTAGCGAATATGACACCGGAACCTTCCCCGCGCTCCGTCGTGAAACGGAACTTGTACAATCCTCGCACGCCCTCTTACTCCGGAACAGGCAAAGACCAGTGCCCCGCGAACGATGAATCGCAAGGTTCCCTCAATTGCCGTTGGCCTTGTCCCCGCGCCGACAATAGCTGCTGCCACGCCATCCGATCAAACGCTTTGCCCGAATTCGGCTAGAGTCTGCGACGATTGAGTCGCGGCCATGTCCGCCGCCGGAGCAAATTTTGGAAACCGCGCTTTATCTGCCCGTCAAACGCTTCCTCGAAAAGCTCGGCTTTACCGTCAAGGGCGAGGTCGGAGGCTGCGATCTGGTGGCGCTGAGCAGCGACGATCCGCCGATCGTGGTGATCGGCGAACTGAAGCTTTCCTTCAATCTGGAACTGATCCTGCAGGCGGTCGATCGCGCCGGTGCTGCCGACGAGGTCTGGCTCGCGGCCAAATTATCCGCCCGCGGCAAGGGCCGCGAGAGCGACGCGCGTTATCGCAATCTCTGCCGCCGCCTGGGCTTTGGCATGCTTGCCGTCACCAATACCGGCGATGTCGAAGTGATCGTCCAGCCTGCGACGGCAGCCCCTCGGCGCAATCCGAAAAAGCGCTCGCGGCTGGTCGCCGAGCATCAGAAGCGCAAGGGCGATCCCGCCATGGGCGGATCGACGCGCGCGCCGATCATGACCGCCTATCGGCAGCAGGCGCTGGCCTGCGCTTCGGCGCTGTCAGGCGGGCCGCGGCGCGTCAGGGACCTGCGGGCCGACATTCCCGATGCCGGAAAGATTCTCCTGCACAACGTCTATGGCTGGTTCGACCGTGCCGAGCGCGGCATCTACGTGCTGACCGATGCCGGACATGCCGCATTGAAACGCTGGCCGCAGCAGCCGCTGGACCTGACCGCCGCAGGAAATCCCGCGCCATGACGCAAATGTGACGGCTGGAAAACACCGAACCGTACGGCGCTACCGGATTTGAGAGATTGTCGGTGCATGGCTGTATTGCCGTACGAAATTCATATTGCAATGCAGCATGCGGGCACTTAGGTATCTCCGCAATCAACTGCGAGGCCCCTATGAGCGAAGACTGGAACACGAAATACGGCACACGACGCGTCCGGCGGGATCCGCCGACGCTGGAGGAGGCCATCTTCGCCGCGGTCGGAATCACCGACGATCAGCAGCAACAGGCGGAAATCGCTGCCGCGCTGATGGGAATGCCCTACGAGGAAGTGCTGGCTGAAGTGAAGAAGACCGGCCGCGCGGTAGCGCGATCGGCCACCCGCATTATCGCGGGTGAACAAGGCGCCCAGCGCGCCGTCGTGGTCGAGCGCCGCGTCGTCAGGCGATTCGGCAACGACAAGCGCACCGGCACCTGAAGCCCACAGCGTTTTTGAGCGAAACGGATACCGGTTCGCGTAAGGAAAACGCATCAGACAAAAAACTGGAGCCCGATTCTGATTTAATCAGAGCCGGGCTCCAAGTTTTTGGGCAATTCGCTCGATCAAACCTTAGCGAATTGCGATGATTGAACGTGCCGCTCAGGCGGCGCGGCCCCCGCCATACATCCGGAACAGCATCCGCCAATAGGCGCGATTGAGATTCGCGACCGTACGTGCGGCATTCATCGTGCTGTCCGCCCAGGTGGTCGCAAGCTCCGTTTGATCCTGTTTCGTGAGATCGATCGTGCCGGTGGATTCGCCGTGGCGGAACACAAGCTGCGCGCCGAACTTGCTGGCGAGCGCCCGCATCGGCTCGTTCTGCGACCCGGTGGTGATCCGCAGGCTCTTGTAGCCCTTGGCGCGCGCCTCCGTGATCAGCTTGCGGAACAGGATGCTGCCGACGCCCCGCCGCCGCACCGAAGCTTCGACGCTAAAGGCGATCTCGGGAAGCGAATCCGGCGATTGGTCCGGCGGATGCAGCTCCGCCGCCCCCCGAACCACGCCGTTTTCAAAGAAGGCAATGATGGTCGTGCCGTCATTGGCGCATTTCTCGGCATAGCGCTCGATGAAGCTGTCGTCCATGTAGCCATGGAAGCGGTCGCGGCGGCTATTGCGGTCGAGTCGCAGCAGGTGATCGCGCAATAGCGGCAATTCTTCCAGCTGGCTCAGCGTACGCACGCTGCTATTGGCGAGCGCGGCCGCAATGTGGGTGAGGTACATATCCAAAACTCCTCTGAGAGAAGCCCTCGAGGAGGCGTCGAATCCCTAGACCACCAATATTGTGCGCCGCAACATGAAATTCAAGCCCGGATTGTCCGTATACTGCCTCAAATAATGGCAGTAATTGCAGCGGCTTAACGGCACATCCATTAACCAGTTGTTAAGGTTGGCTACCCGGCCAGGATGAGCAGCCGCAACGCGGTGGAGGCGGTCTAAAGCTACAGGACCATCTGCGTTTGCGTGACGATCGCAACCAGCCTCCCGTCCTCGGTCTCCAGCCGCGTCTGCCAGACCTGGGTGCGGCGTCCCCGATGCACCGGGGTTGCAGTGGCGGTCACCGTCGACCCTTCCTTGGCGCCGCCGATGAAATTGGTCTTGCTCTCGATCGTGGTGGTGCCCTTGGCGTCCGCGGGCAGGTTGATGACGGTCGCGGCAGCGCCGACCGAATCCGCGAACGCCATCACCGCGCCACCGTGAATCGTGTTCCGCAGCGTGCAGAGATCCGGCCGCACCAGCATCTTCGCCACCACCCGATCCATTCCGGCTTCCGTGAAGGTCACGCCCTTCAATTCCGCAAACGGCATCTTCATCGACTGGATCTTTTCGAGCGGCGTCATCGGTCCTCCGGCTTTTCTTTCAAGCGTTTCCTCAGACAGAATGGATGGCCCCGGTAAATCAGGCAATGACCTCTGAGGTAATGGCTGCCGTGACATGCGGGCCGGAATTCGGCATATCGTCGGCATGCGCCAGTTTCCGCCCCGCCGGATCGTCTGCCTGACTGAAGAGACCGTCGAGACGCTGTATCTGCTCGGCGAGCAGGACCGCATCGTCGGTGTCTCCGGCTACGCGGTGCGGCCGCCGCAGGTCCGCCGCGAGAAGCCGCGGGTCTCCGCCTTCATCTCCGCGGACATTCCGAAAATTCTCGCGCTCGAGCCCGATCTCGTGCTGGCGTTCTCCGATCTGCAGGCTGACATCGTCGCCGATCTGGTGCGCGCGGGCATCGCCATCCACGTCTTCAACCAGCGCGACATCGCCGGCATCTTCGCGATGATCCGCACGCTCGGCGCCATGGTCGGCGCGGCCGAGCGTGCCGACCGGCTTGCAGTCAGTCTTGAAGAGCGTCTTGCGCGCATCGCGGCGACGCCTCGCCCCTCGCCGAAGCCAAAAGTCTATTTCGAGGAATGGGACGATCCCCTGATCTCCGGCATCGGCTGGGTGTCCGAACTGATCGAGATTGCGGGCGGTGAAGACGCGCTGCCAAAACTGCGGCTTCAGCAGGCGGCCAAGGATCGGATCATCTCGCCCGATGTGGTGCGCGAGGCTGCCCCCGATGTGATCCTCGCCTCCTGGTGCGGCAAGAAAGTCGTACCGGATCGCATCCGGCAGCGTCCGGGCTGGAGCGATATCCCGGCGGTGCGCAACAATCGCATCGTCGAGATCAAGTCGCCGATCATCCTGCAGCCGGGACCGGCGGCGCTGACGGATGGGCTGGACGCGATTGTGAAGGCGTTGTGGTTGGATACGAATTCGTAGGGTGGGCAAAGGCGCAAAGCGCCGTGCCCACCATTCCAGCGTCCGGCGCAAGCGATGGTGGGCACGCTTCGCTTTGCCCGCCCTGCTTCTTCTAACCCGCCGGTGTCGTCGTCCTGCTTGACCGGACGACCCAGTATTCCAGAGGACTGAGTTGGAGCCGAGGGGCCGCGGCGTACTGGATTCCCCGCCTTCGCGGGGAATGACGACAGTGGTGGGTATTTTCAAAGCGGCCGTAGGACGGGCAAAGCGCAGCGTGCCCACCATTCGGCGCCATGGTGGGCACGGCGCAAGTGCGCCTTTGCCCACCCTACAGCAGCCTGGCTGTTACTCTCTCTCCACTCCACACCACTCCGCAATAAACAGCGCCGTGGCCTTCGTCGACTTCCGCAGCGAATCCAGCTCGACATATTCGTTGAAGCCATGCATCGCGGCCCCCTTCGCGCCGAAGCACAGGCTCGGGATGTTGTAGTTCAACCCATAGAACCGCGTATCGGTCAGCGCCGTAAACGCCCGGTCCGGCACCGTGCCGCCATAGATCGCGCCAAACGCTTTTGCAAAGGCGGCTTCCGGCTCAGCAGAATTTGTCAGCTCATAGCCCTCCGACAAGAAGCCCGACCATTCGACCTGCGGCGGATTGTTGGAGAGAAAGCGATGGTCGCGCGCCGCGGCCGACACGCAGGCCAAAATCTCCTTCTGGCATTCGGCGATCGACCAGCCCGGCAGCACCGCGATCCGGCAATCGACGTCGCACCAGGCCGGCACGCTGGAGGCCCAGTCGCCGCCCTTGATGATGCCGGGGTTGAAGTTGAGCGGATGGGCGACCGCCTTGAAGTGATGATCCTTCTTCGCCCGCTCGTTCCACTCTTCTTCGAGCTTCTGCAGGGAATGGATCAGGTGGTACGCCGCCATGATCGCGTTGGCACCGGCGCCGGCCTCGAACACATGCACCGGGAAGCCGCGCACCTTCAGGCGAAACCAGATCACGCCGACCTGCGAGCGGATCATCGCCTCGCTCGTCGGCTCCGGGATGAAGCAGGCGTCGGCGCGATAACCGCGCTGCAAGGTCGAGAGCGCGCCGACGCCGGTGCTCTCTTCCTCGATCACGGATTGAAAGTGGATGCGCCCGGTCGGTTTCAGGCCCGCCGCCTTGATCGCGTCCAGCGCGTAGAGCGCGCCGATGGTGCCGGATTTCATGTCGCAGGCGCCGCGGCCATACATCCTGCCGTCCTTGATGACCGGCGAGAACGGCGGCGTCTCCCACATGTCGAGAGGGCCTGCCGGAACGACGTCGCAGTGGCCCTGCAGGATCAGCGATTTCCCTGAATTGTTCGAGGGACGGTAGGTGCCGACCACCGTGCGCGCTTTGGAGAAATCATGCTCGATCGGACCGAAGCCGCGCAGATCCCTGAGATCCTCGACGTCGATATGCCAATCGTCGACCTCATAGCCGCGCTGGCGCAGGAGGTCGCCGATCATGTCCTGGCACGGCCCTTCGGCGCCGCGCGTCGAGGGTATCGCAACGAAATCCCTTGTCGTCGCCAGCTGCGCATCAAAGCCGGCATCGACGGCGTCGAGGATTTTCTGTTGCGTATCGGTCGTCATGCGGCGGCTCCAGTCGAGAATTCAAGGACGTCGGGAGGCCGCACCCTACCCCGATCTCAGCCGCCCGCGTAATGCGTAAAATGCGCATCCCGCAATGCGTCCTCGAGCAGGCGGCCTTCCGAATAGCCGGCCAGCGACGCCGGACGCTCGACGCCGTCGAGAAGCCGCGGACAGGGCTCGGGCACGCCCAGCACCGTGCGCACCGGAATACGCTCGGCATAGATTGGCAATGCATAGTCCTCTTCGTCGTCGCCGACGCCCTTGGCGCGAATTTTGGCGGACGCCTCTTCGATCTCCATCGCGATGACGGATGTCGCCTTGATCTCCTGCGCCGTACTCTGCCGCAGGCTCGCCGTGCGATCGGGGAAGAAACGGTCGACCATGGCGACCAGCGCACGCGCCTTCTCGGCGGGATCGTCGATGAGATAGGCCGTCCCGAACGCCATCACCGCGCGGTAATCGGCCGAATGATTGAAGCCGCATCTTGCCAGCACCAGGCTGTCGAGATGCGCGACGGTGAGACATGCGCGTTGGCCGTCAGACTGGTTGCGCAGCATGCGGCTCGCGCTGCTGCCGTGCCAGTACAACGTGTTTCCTTCCCGCCAGAAGAAAGTCGGCGTGCAGTAGGGCTGGCCGTCGACCACGTAGGAAACGTGGCAGAGCATCGAGGCGTCGAGCAGGCCGTGAATCTTTGCCCGATCATAGGAGCCACGCTCATGCAAACGCTTGACCCGGTTGCGCGACGTCATCGGATAGGAAGTGGCGGTCTCGCCTTCGATCGTCACGGCAACTCCTTGGGGTTCGGCCTGGTCGAACCAGTTGTAGCGACGAATTTGGTCTGCGATAGTGCCAATTCCATGCGAAAAATTCCGACCAATTCTGTTGCCAATCCGCCTGCGACGCGGCGCAAGGCCGAGCTTCCGCTCGACCTTGACGGGCCGCACGTGACGCCAGATGCCTCCTCGCAGCATCGGCTCTATCAGGCGCTGTGCCACGCCATCACGGGCGGCATCGCCAAACCGGGCGAGCCGCTGCCGCCGCAGCGCACGTTGGCAAAGCAGACCGGCTTTCGCCGCAACGCCGTCACCTCGGCCTATGAGCGGCTGATCTCGGACGGCTTTGCGGTGGCCACCGTCGGCTCCGGTACGTTCGTCGCCGCACGCATTCCCGCCCGCGTCAGCGACGCACGCAAGACCAGCATCGCGATCGAGGCCCCGCAGCAAGGCGCGCTGGCGCTCGGCTGCACGCATATCGACGAAAGGGCCCTGCAGCGCTTCAGGTCGTTTGCCGGCCGGCGCATGCGCGCCTTCGGCGCCGAACACCTGCAATACGGCGACCCCAGGGGCAGCCGCGAACTGCGCGCCGCGATCGCCGATCATTTGTTGTCGGCGCGCGGGCTGCGCTGCGATCCGGACCAGATCATGCTGACGTCGGGAACGCAGCACGCCTTGCGGATCGTGCTCGGCGCGATCCTCAAGCCCGGCGATCAAATCTGGTGCGAGGATCCGGGCTATCCCGCCGCGCGAAGAGCGATCGGCCATTGCGGCCTGCGCCCCGTCTCCGTGCCGGTCGACGCCTCAGGCATCATCGTGGCCAAAGGCCGGGCCCAGGCACCCGCTGCAGGCGCAGCCTATGTGACGCCGTCGCACCAGTTTCCGCTCGGCGTGCAGATGTCGATGACGCGGCGGCTGGAATTGCTCGACTGGGCAAGGGACGCCGGCGCCTTCGTGATCGAGGACGATTACGACAGCGAGTTTCGCTACGACAGTGCGCCATTGCTGTCGCTCGCCGGCATCGATCACCTCTCGCGCGTCATCTACATGGGCACGTTTGCAAAGACATTGTTTCCCGGATTGCGCATCGGCTATTGCGCGTTGCCCGAGCGGCTGGTCGGACCGGTGACGACGGCCCGCGCCGCACTGGACCGCTTTCCCGGCACGCTGCTCGAAGGCGCGGTGGCGGACATGCTCAATTCCGGTGCGTTCGCGGCAAATCTGCGCAAGGTGCGCGCGATCTATCGCGAAGCGCGTGATGTCCTGGCTTCGACCTTGTCGGCAGCCTCGGGCGGGCTTCTGTCGGTGCCGGTGCCCTCGCAAGGCCTGCATCTGGTCGCGCGGTTCGATCCATCGACCGATCCGCTGGTCGCCGCCCAGGCAAAGACAGAGGCCGATGTTGCGGGCTGGCTGCTGGCGGAAACCTGTTTTCGCGCGCGTCCCCTTCCCGGTTTCGTGCTCGGATTTGCCGGCCACCCGCTGCCGCAACTGATCGCGTCGGCCGAACGGCTGGCGAAGTCATCGCTGGCCGCATTGCAGGCAAGCCGCAAGCCGAACAAGGGTGGAACTCGCAGGACCAATCGGTTGAAGGCCGCGACCTGACCACCAGGCCTGCGCCCTATCAGAATCGCCGCCGCGTCACTAAGCTCAAAGCTTGAACCAATTTCACGGCGGAACCACTGGATGCCCGGCAATCGTAACGTTCTGTTCCTCATCATCGGCGCGTTGATCGTCGCGGTGGGCGTGCTCGGCTACAATCTCTATCAAACCAAGAAAGAGCCCGAGGGCGTGCAGATCAATGTCGGCCCCGGCGGGCTGAAGATCCAGAGCAAGTGAGGGAGGCCGTTTTGACGCTTACGAAGGCCGCATCCCGATGCCTTGCCCTGCCCGCCGGCATTGCCTTGTGCCTGATCGCAACGGCAGCCCCCGCACAGGTATTTTCGCGCGAGCAGGATATTGCCGACCTGCGGCTCGGCCAGCGCGTGCTGGTCGACGATGGGTCATGCCCGACGGGACAGATCAAGGAAGTCCAGGGCTCGCAGATGACGACGTCAGGCGTGCTGCGCACCCGCAAGTGCATTCAGCGGCTCGGGACGAAGAAGCGATAGGCGGCGATCGCCCGAGTTGACCGACGCCCCCGCGCCACAGCGCGTCACGCACATCGTCAACCGGTCCATTGCTTACAATGGCCGTGACTGACGTATCGAGCCTGCGAGGAAAGGGAGATCGGGGCTTGGCCGCGCTGAATTCTACTGGTTCGTTGCCGGCTCGAACATGCATTGCAAGGTCGTCTTGGCGATCTTGGTGAAGGTCGGGCCGATCTCGGATTGCTTGGACGGCGGCACCCAGGCCATCTCGATCGTCGGCACCCCGGTCTCGCTGATGCCGCGCAGCAGGGCTTCGCGCAGGTCGACATCTTCCACGGTCGCGGCGGCGTAGTCGTGCAGACAGCCGCAAACGCTTTCAGGATGCGCCCAGCGTCCGACCATATGGGGCGCGCAGAGCCGCACGAACTCGCCGCGCGGATCGGGCACCTTGAACAGGGAGCGGAAAGAGGTCTGCGGCGCCTGGAACTGGACCTGAGCCAGCGCGGAGCCGCTGAGAAGAAGGGACGACAGGATTGCAGCAGAACAGAAGCGTGCGAACATGCAGGGCCTTTATCGGCGATCTTTTTGCGAAACCTCCGCCACCCTCACTTGGCAGCCACAACCATCGGCAGGGACTCCGGAACCGCAACCGGCGAGCCATTATAGGCGAAAGTACCGACACCCGGCAGGCCCTGATCGGAAGAACCAGCCATCGAGGGACCAGCCATCATGAAGGCGAAGGCGAGGATGAAGCTGGTGGTCCGCATCTGACTGTCTCCGGTTTTCCGTGGCCGGCAACGCCCGCCGTGTCGTTGACCACCTGATAACCGTTGGCTGTTTCCGGACATCTGCGCCAAAAACGGAAAATGGTTTCGTCGCGCAGCAGAATTGTTTCGTCGCCTAGATCCGACGAAACATTAGCCAGAAAAGTTCAATGAATTCAGCCGCCACGCCGTCGCTTGAAATGGTCAGGCTAAACACCGGAAGCAAGCCGTTAAGGTCGCTTTGACCCTTCTCTCAGCGACGAGGAACACCTCGTTAAACGGCCGACCGGATGAACCGAAGCCGCGCTCCGGCCGACTCAACGCCGTGCAACTTTGCGCGCGCTGGCGCGTTGTGATCCCTCCTCAACAAAGGATAGCCGTCGTGGGCAGTGGCAACATTGACGTTGGCAATGCAAACCCGACCCGCAAACCTGGCCAGCCGGTGGTCGACAATTTGTCTGGCAGTAACGGTTCCGGACCGCGGATCGATCCTTCCCTGAAGACAGAGCACCAGGGAAAGACGCAGGCGAAAACCTCAGAGCATCCTGTGAGCCTTTGTGGCGCGATGTCGCAGCAAAGCAGCGAATTTCGCGGCAACATTTCGGCGCCGCAAAAATTCGTGCAGCTCGTCGGTTGCCGCGACCGCAAGGCCGGGTCCAGCCTGGAGGCCCGCCAATATTCCAATCCGACCAAACGGTAAGTCCGAAGCCTTCATCCCTGATCCGATCAAGGATCCCGGATCCGATCTCGGATCCCGGCCGGCGTCGGAACTTACTGGACGAACTCACCGCATTTCTGAACCGTCGCGTCGGCGGGCCCCCAGGGCATGATCGGCACCGAAGACGTTGAGTTTTTGGGTGAACCTTCGATCAGTCTGTCCGAATAGACCATGTAGACCAGCACGTTGCGCTTGGCGTCGCAGCCGCGAACGATCTGCATCTTCTTGAAGAACAGCGAACGGCGCTGCCGGAACATGTCTTCGCCCTGCTCGAACTTGTGCTTGAACTTGATGGGCCCGATCTGGCGGCACGCCAGCGAGATATCCGAGACCTCCTCGGCCAGGCCGAGCCAGCCCTTGAAGCCGCCCTTTTCCGGCACCGTGAAGTGACAGGCCACCCCGTCAATTTCGGGGTCGTCGACGGCGTAGGTCGCAAGCTTGTCGTTGGGGCTCAGCCACTTGAAGACCGTCGAGCGGCGGAAGATCAGGTCGGGTTCGTCCGCGGCCGACGCCGGGCCTGCCTGCCAGAACGCCAACGTCAGCACCACCAAGGCCAGACCTCTCCACTTATTGTCACACTTAACGATGGCCTTGGATGTCATTGATATCTCCGATGAAGGGCTCGCCGCCTATGTAGTGCCGGAATGTCGCACAGGAAGACCGCAGGCGGATTTGACCGGGCGCAGAGGGGGCCATAACGCGGGAATCCCGACGTTCCATCCGGCCGGCGCGGTTTAACGGAATGTGAGGCTTTTTTGCTACGATCGGGGCGAAAATTGCTGAAATTAGAAGGCCTACGCTGCTGAACGCGTTTTGCCTTTGCGACAACAAATAATTATCTGAAGAGTGGACTCGAGTAACCGGATTTGAGGAATATGCGCGTGAGCGGGCATCGAGTTGTCAGTGCGAGTATTGCGGGCACGACCATTTCCAAACAGCGATTTTGGCAGATTGCGATGTTGACCGCGGCCGGCGCCGTCGCCGCCGCGCCCCAGGCCGATGCCGCCACCATGTTCTACTGGCAGGATTCCGATCCCGGCTATTACCGGCCCATGCCGACCGCGCAGCCTCGCAAGCAGAAGGCTCGCCAGCCGTCAGCCAAGGCCGCGCCGAAGGAAACCAACGCCAAGCCACAGGGGCCGCTGATCATCGCGATCTCGATCGAGCAGCAGAAGGTCCGCGTCTACGACGCCAACGGGTTGTTCGCCGAAAGCCCGGTGTCGACGGGCATGAAGGGTCATTCGACCCCGATGGGCGTGTTCAGTGTCATTCAGAAGAACAAGATGCACCGCTCCAACATCTACAGCGGCGCGCCGATGCCTTACATGCAGCGCATCACTTGGTCCGGCATTGCGTTGCACGCCGGCGTGCTGCCCGGCTATCCGGCGTCGCACGGCTGTATCCGCATGCCGACGGCCTTTGCCGTGAAGATGTGGAACTGGACCAGGATGGGCGCGCGCGTCATCATCACGCCCGGCCAGATCACGCCTGCCTCCTTCACCCATCCAGTGCTGGTGGCGCAGAAGGTCGCGCCGCAACCCCTCATCGCCACCGATCCGGCGAATGACGCGCCCGCGGTGAAGGGTGACAAGGGCGCGGACGCAGGCGACGCAACCAAGCCTGCGAATTCAAGCCTTTCGAATTCGGAGCCTGGTCTGAACCTCCGATCGACTGTCGGTCACGCGGCGCCGTTGCGCGGGCAGACCCACACCGCGGATGCCAGTGCCGCACTGCCGGCGGCGAACGTTGTCGTATCAGATGCAACGCCATCCGCAGCCAAGGTTCAGCCTGCCGGCGATACGTCGAACGCAGAAGCGAAGGCGGACGCGCCGACATCCGAGGCGGCGGCTCCAGCGGCGCCCGCCGACGAGGCTAAAGTCGAAGCCAAGGAAGCAAAGTCGGAAACCAGATCCGACGAAGTGAGCACCGAGGCTCCGACCGCAGCGATTGCCAATACGGAACCCGCCAGGACGGAAGCGCCGAAGGTCGAGGAAGCCAAGGCTACTGAAACCAAGGCTTCCGATCCAAAGGCCGCTGAAACCAAGGCCACCGAAAAGCCGGCCGAGCCCATCAAGGCAATGGCCAATACGCCGGCCGTTGCACCCGACGTGAAGAAGGATACGGCGCGGCCGCCGGGCGCGGTGGCCAAGGCCGAACCGCCCAGGCGTCCCGGCCAGATCGCGGTGTTCGTAAGTCGCAAGGATTCCAAGCTGTACGTGCGCGAGAATTTCAGGCCGCAGTTCGACGTTCCGATCACCATCGCGCCGAGCGACCGGCCGATGGGTACGCACGTCTTCACCGCCGAAGCCGACAAGAAAGATCCCAACCTGTTGCGCTGGTCGGTGGTCTCGCTGCCGGTCACGGCCCGCAATGCGGCCCGGACCGACAATGAAGATCGCTCCGTCCGGCGCCGTAAGATGGCCGCTGCCGACGTCAAGCCGCTGGCTGTGCCGAACAGCCCCGCCGAGGCGCTCGACCGCATCACCATCGCGCCCGAAGCGATGGCTCGGATCGCGGAGGTCCTGACCACCGGCAGTTCGATCGTGGTGTCCGATCACGGCATCAACCAGGGCGGCGAAACCGGCGAAGGCACCGACTTCATCGTCCCGCTGCGGTAGTTCATAACGGCTTGTTGAGGGGCCGCGCCACGGGCGTTGCGCTATGCTCTGCGCTGTTGAACCCGCAGCGCCCAAGCTTTTGATCGAGGCTTTCATGATGGACCGCAGACGCGTGATGACCGTGGCGCTGGCCGCGATCGCAGCCTCCGCCTCGGCCAGGCAATCCCTGGCACAGGCCGGCATGAGCCGGATCACGGCTTACGCATTTTCGTTTCCGGGATTGGCCGGCGGCGACATCAGGCTTTCCGAATTTGCCGGCCGGCCGATCCTGATCGTCAACACCGCTTCACTCTGTGGCTTCACCCCGCAATATGGCGGGCTGCAGGAATTGTGGACCGAGTTCAGCGATCGCGGCCTGATGATCGTCGGCGTCCCCTCCAACGATTTTGGCGGCCAGGAGCCGGGCGGCGCGGCCGAAATCACCGCAACGGCACAGAACCACCACGTCACCTTTCCAATTGCCGCGAAGGCCGTCGTCAAGGGACCGGGCGCGCATCCGTTCTACAAATGGGCGGCAGAGGCGCGACCGAAGGATGTTCCGCGCTGGAACTTCCACAAATACCTGATCGGCCGCGACGGCTATATCGCCGACGTCTTCCCGGAATTGGTTGAGCCCGTGGATACTCGGGTGAAAACCGCCATCGCGCGGGCGCTGGCCCAAAGTGTTTCGGAGCGAAACGGCTAGCGATTTGCGCAAAGGAAACGCGTCAAAAAGACCACAAGACTCCTGAATTAACCGGCCCGGTAACAAATCGGCCGGGCGTAACCGCAGCCGTTGCGTTGGCGCGGCTGCTCCAATTAGGTTACTATGCGTTGGGGAAATGGGCAGACCGGACGACGGCAACGCCGTGACCGGGAGCGGGATTTGAATCTAAGGAAAACAAGATGCGTATTGCGGCAGGGTTGATCTTTGCAGGCGCGGTTTCGCTGTTGGCATCAAGCGCGGCGTGGTCGCAGTCGCTACCCGCCAAGGGCGCTCCCACTCCGCCGCAGGCCGCTCCCGCGCCTGCCCCCGCCCCGCCGGCGGCGCCCGTCTCGACCCGCCCGCCCTGCAACAATCCCAACGCGCTCGGCATCGGCCGCACCGTCGAGATCGACACCACAGGCGGTCCCGGTTTCGGCTTCGAACATTTCAAGGAACTCGACTTCCTGCGCGACAAGGAAGTGGTGCTGACCTTTGACGACGGTCCATGGCCGGTGAACACACCTTCGGTCCTGAAGACACTCGCGGAAGAATGCACCACCGGCATCTTCTTCCCGATCGGCAAGCACGCCACCTACCATCCCGAAATCCTCAGGCAGGTGATGGCGGCCGGCCATACCATCGGATCGCACACCTGGTCGCATGCGGCGCTCGTCAACAAGAAGCTGAATGAGGACCAACGCAAGGAAGAAATCGAAAAGGGATTTAGCGCGGTGAAGTGGGCGCTCGGCGGCAAGTCGCCGGCGCCGTTCTTCCGTTTCCCGGCGCTGCAGCACCCGCCGGAAATGGTCACCTATCTCGGCGAACGCAACATCGCGATCTTCTCCTGCGATCTCGATTCCTTCGACTTCAAGGCGAGCAAGGCGCAGACGATCATCGACACCGTAATGCGCAAGGTCGAAAAGAACGGCAAGGGCATCATCCTGATGCACGACTTCCAGAAGCATACCGCCGAGGCGCTGCCCGAGCTTCTGAAGAAGCTGAAGGCCGGCGGCTACAAGGTGGTCGCGATGCGGGCCAAGGCGCCGATACAAACGCTCGCGCAGTATGACGAGGAAATCGTCAAGGACCTGAAGCTGCCGACCGTGAGTTCGCGCCCGGTCTCCAGCGTCGTGCAGACGATCTCGGAATAACGCCAAGCGACATTGGCCGGTGCCAGCACTGCGTATCGAAGGTTATGTCATCGTCTCCGCGGACGGCATGCTGGCCGACGTGCGCAATGTCATGCCTGACGAATTGAAGTTCGAGGGCGACAAGGCGTTTTTCACCGCCGCCCTCGACCGCGCCGACCTGATCCTGCACGGCCGCAACTCCTACGAGGACCAGCCGAACTCGCCGCGGCGCAGACGCGTCATCCTGACGCGGAAAGTCGAAGCGATCGCGCCCGATCCATCCAACCCGAAAGCCACGCTCTGGAATCCCGCGGGCGCGACCTTCGAGGCGGCCTGCGCGCAGGCAGGCGTGCGTGACGGCACCGTTGCGATCATCGGCGGGCCTGGCGTGTTCGGCATGTTCATGGATCGCTACGACGTGTTCTGGCTCTCGGTTGCGCCGCATGTTCGGCTACCCGGAGGTGAGCCTTGCTTTCCCGGTGTTCCTGCCCGCACCCCGCAGGCAATCCTCGCCGCGCACGGAATGCATGCCGGCGAGCCGCAGACGCTTGATGCAGCGCATCATGTCACCGTCACGCCTTGGCGGCGCAGCGCCTAGCGCGCCATCCATTCGTACAAACAGCCTCGCTGTAAGCCAGCCTCGCCGTAAGATCGCTTGACAGTACGCGGACGCGGTTCCAACCTGAAAAGAAAAATAAAAGACACACATCATCATCGGGAGGACCACAACATGTTGAAGTACGCTTCAACCATGGTTGCAGCGGTGACTCTTGGAATGGTCACCGTCTTTGCGCAGCCGGCTTACGCTCAAACCACCGAAAAGCCGCTAGTGCTGAAGGGTCAGTCGACCCACCCAGCATCTTCGAACTTCCACCTTATCTTCAAGCTATGGGCGGAGACCGTCGAAAAAATGACGGCCGGTCGTCTCAAGATCGAAACGCTTCCGGCGGGAGCGATCGTACCTGCGTTCGAGGTGTTCGACGCGACTTCCAAGAACGTTCTCGACGTCGGCATGGGGCCGTTCGGCTACATCCTCGGCCGCAACACCGCGACGATACCGATGTCGCACGGTCCGCTGTACGGCATGGACGGCTCGGACTACTGGGCCTGGTACTATGACGGCGGCGGCATGAAGCTGCTCGAGGAGTTCTATCGCGACGTCCTCAAACTGAACGTCGTCGGTTTCCCGATCCCGACCGACTATCCGCAAGGCTTGGGCTGGTTCAAGAAGGAGATCAACAGCCTCAGCGACCTCAAGGGCATGAAGTACCGGATCTACGGCATCGGTGCTGAAACCTACGGCCGGCTCGGCGTGTCGGTCGTCACCATTCCCGGCGGCGAGATCGTGCCGGCGATGGAGCGCGGCGTGATCGAGGGCGCCGAGTGGATCAACTGCGAGGAGGACAAGAAGCTCGGCCTGCACCAGGTCGCCAAGCACTACTACACGCCGGGCATGCATGAACCCGTCACCGGCGGCCAGTTGATGATCAACGGCGACGTCTGGAAGAAGCTCACGCCGGACCTGCAGGAGATCATCAAGGTGGCGAGCGTCTATGCCACGACGACACGCAACTTCGCCTTCAATCGCGAGACGGCACAAGCTTGCCAGGACCTGATCAAGATGGGCGTGCAGATGCATCGCACGCCCGACGAGATCCTGAAGAACTTCCTCGACGAGTGGGAGAAGATCCAGGCCGAGCACGCCGCAAAGAACCCCTTCTACAGGAAGGTCATCGACAGCCAGAAGGCCTATGCCGAACAGATCGTGCCGTTCAAGCTGTCCTGGTTCCCGCCCTACAACTTTGCCGGCGAGTATTACTGGAAGAACAAGATCTACCTGACCAGGAAGTGATCTCTCTGTAACGGAGCTGCTGGCGTCCGAACCGCCGGACGCCAGCACTGTCTGAAGAGGAGCGATCATGTCCGCGGACACCAGCAGTGCTTCGGGCGCCAGCGCTTCGGGCGGCGAATTTCCGCGTGCGTTTTACGCGATCATACGGACGATCGACCGCTTCACCGATGTGACCGGCAAACTCATCGCCATGTCGATGTTGTTTCTGATGGTGACGATCTCATACGAGGTTGTCATGCGCTACGGGTTCGGTGCGCCGACCGTTTGGGTCTACGAATCGAGCTTCATGGTCAACGGTGCGGCCTTCATGCTCGGATCCGGATATGCGCTGTTGAAGGGCGCGCATGTTCGCACCGACATCTATTGGGAGAACTACTCCGAGCGAAAGAAGGGCGTCGTCGACCTGATCTCCTACCTGATGTTTTTCTATCCGGCGATGATCACGTTCATGCTGATCAGCATTGACGACACCTTGCACTCCTATGACACCGGCGAACGGTCGCAGGAAAGCGTGTGGCGCGCGATCGTGTGGCCGTTCCGGGCAACGATCCCGCTGGCGGCCCTTCTTCTCATGATCCAGGGCGTGTCCGAGGTGCTGAAGTGCTGGTACCAGGTCCGGTTCGGGCGCGAGTTCGCACACAAGGAAAAGATCGAGATATGACGGGACTCGAGCTCCTCGGACTTGTCATGCTCCTCGTGATGCTGGGAGCGATCTTCATCGGCCTGCCGATCAGCTTCACGCTGTTGTTCCTGGCGCTGATGTTCGGATACGTCGGCATGGGAGAGCGCGTTTTCAACCTCGCCTACCTGCAGACCATCGGCCTGATGAAGCAGGACGAACTCGTCGCGGTGCCGATGTTCATCCTGATGGGATTCATCTGCGACCAGGCCGGTCTCATGGAGCGACTGTTCCGGGCGTTCCGCGACCTGTTTGCGCCGCTCAACGGCGCGCTCTACGTAGTCGTCATCCTGACCGCGACGCTGTTCGGGATCGCCGCCGGAACTGTCGGCGCAACCGTCGCCCTGCTCGGCATCATGGCCGGGCCGATGATGATCCGCTCCGGCTACGATGTGCGCATGTCGGCCGGCGCAATCGCCGCCGGCGGCACGCTCGGCATCCTGATCCCGCCGTCCGTGATGCTGGTCGTGATGGCGCCGGTGCTCGATATCTCGATCATCGATCTCTATGCGGCGGCGTTCGGCCCGGGTTTTCTGCTGTCCGCGATGTTCATCGCCTACACCCTGATCCGCTGCCATTTCAATCCCAAGCTCGGCCCGCCGGTGCCGATAGAGGAGCGGCCGGATTCGATGCGGATCGTGCTGTGGGAATGCCTGGTCGGTCTGGTGCCGGTGACCGTGCTGACGATCGTCACGCTCGGCGCCATCCTCGCCGGAATCACGACGGCCGCGGAGGCGGCGGCGTTCGGCGCATTGGGGGCGATCTTCCTTGTCATTGCCTACGGCCGGTTCTCATGGAAGAGCCTGTTGGATGCCTGCTACGCCACACTTGCAACGACCAGCATGGTGCTGCTGCTCGCGGTAGCCTCCAACGTGTTCGGCGCCGTCTTCGCCTGGCTCGGCACGGCAACCTGGATGACCAACGCCCTGCTGGCTTCGCCGCTGCCATCCTGGGGCACGATGTCCCTGCTGCTCGGCCTGATATTCCTCCTCGGCTGGCCATTCGAATGGCCGGCCATCGTCTTCATTTTCCTGCCGATGCTGGCGCCGGTGGCCAAGGGCCTCGGCTACGACATGGTCTGGTTCGGCTGCATTGTCGCGGTCGTGCTGCAAACCGCCTTCCTGTCGCCGCCGGTCGCCATGTCGGCCTACTACCTCAAACAGGTCGTCAAGGAGTGGAACCTGCGGCTGATCTATCGCGGCATGGCCGACTTCATGGTGCTGCAGGTCGCTTGTGTGGCGCTGGTGCTGATCTTCCCCGCCATCGCGATGTGGTTCCCGCAATGGCTGCAGGCGCGCAGGATAGCGGCGCGCACCGCGCAGATCGAACAGGTCGCGCCGCCGCAAAGCGCCGCGGCGGCGCTCGACGGTCCACGCCTGGCGATCCGGAATTTCTGATTTTATCCGACGCCGCCGCTACGGAATTCAGACGTCCCCGTAGGCCGCTTCATTCGGCCGCGGACCGCGGCCGTAGCCTGCGATCATGAACAGCGCGCCGATGATCGACAGGTTCTTCAAGGCCTCGATCAGCGTCTTGGCGTTCTCGGGCGCCGGCTGGTTCCAGAAATCGTGGAAGTAGAAGGTTGCGCCGATCACGAAGAAGATCAGCAGGATCGAGAAGAAGCGCGCGCCGAAATTCACCGCGATCATCAGGCCGGCGAGGATCTCGAAGCCGCCGACGCCGATCGCCAGCAATTGCGGCATCGGCATCCCCGTGATGGTTTCGAGCTGCGAGGTATAGGGCGCAAGCACCGAGGGGATGGTCACCTTCGTTGCGATGAAGTCCGCCGTCGGCTGAATCGCGAAGAGCTTGGTCGCTCCCGTGTACATGAAGAGGACGGCGAACAGGACTCGCCCGAAGGTAACGAACGCTGGCATGGGATCGGCCTCACTGAAATGGCATGCAAAGATAGCAGGCGGCGCGAAACGATTATGGGCGTTTCGTCTCCGCTTTTCAAACGCTCAAATCGAAACCGCCCGCGCAGGAGCATGCGCGAGCCTAACCAGACCTACTGATAGAAGCAGAACCAAGGCCCTTTTTTGGCCATGGCGTTTTCGAGCGCGGATACATTCGCGCAGAGAAAACGCGTCAAAACAAAAAACAGAGCGGTTCTGATTCAATTCCCACTCTCTATCCAAACAACGTCGGCTGCTGACGGCCGGCGCGCTCCTGGGCTTCGACGGCAGCCACCGCCGTCATGTTGAGCACGCCGCGCGCCGTCACCCCCGGGGTGAGGATATGCGCCGGACGCGCCGGCCCGATCAGGATCGGCCCGACCGGCAGCGCATCCGCCAGCGTCTTGATCATCTGGTAGGCGACGTTGGCGGTGTCGAGGTTCGGCATGATCAGGATGTTGGCATCGCCTTCCAGGTTGGAATGCGGCAGCACGAGCTTGCGCGCGGCGGCGGAAAGCGCGGTATCGCCCTGCATCTCGCCGTCGGCCTCGATCTCCGGATGCTTTTCCTTCAGCAGCGCGGTGGCGCGGCGCATCTTGCGCGAGGAGTCGGTGTCGTAACTGCCGAAGTCGGAATGTGACACGAAGGCGACGCGCGGCTTCATGTTGAACCGCTGCACATGGTTTGCCGCCAGCGACGCCACCTCCGCGAGTTCCTCGGCGCTCGGGTTCGGGCGCACCTGGGTGTCGGCGATGAAATAGGACCCCTTGCTGGTGATCAACATCGACAGCGCCGCGAAATCGCTGACGCCGGGCAGGAAGCCGATGATCTCCCGGACATGACGCAGATGGCTCATATAGCGGCCTTCGACGCCGCAGATCATGGCATCGGCCTCGCCGCGAACCACCGCGAGCGCGGCGATCACGGTGGCGTTGGTGCGAACCACCGTGCGCGCGGCTTCGGGCGTGACGCCTCGCCGGCCGGCTGCGTCGATATAGGTTTGTACATAGGAACGATAACGCGGATCATCCTCGGGATTGACGAGGTCGAAATCCTTGCCCGCCTTGATCGAGAGGCCAAACCGCTTGAGCCTCGCCTCGACGACCGAGGGACGCCCCACCAGGATCGGCCGCGCCAGTTTCTCCTCAAGCACGACCTGCGTCGCACGCAGCACGCGCTCGTCCTCGCCCTCCGCATAGATCACGCGGACCGGCTGGGTCTTGGCCTTGGCGAACACCGGCTTCATGACGAGGCCGGAGCGGAACGCAAAGCGTTCCAATAGCGCGGTATATTCGTCGAAGTTCTTGATCGGCCGCGTCGCCACGCCGGATTCCATGGCAGCTTTCGCCACCGCCGGCGCGATACGCAGGATCAGCCGCGGATCGAACGGGCTTGGGATCAGCGAGCCCGTTCCAAATCCTTGCGTCTCACCGCTGTCAAAACCCTGGGCCACCGCATCCGACGGCGGATCGCGCGCAAGCTGCGCGATCGCCTCGACGGCCGCATGCTTCATTTCCTCGTTGATTCCGGTGGCGCCGACGTCGAGCGCGCCGCGGAAGATGAACGGGAAGCACAGGACGTTGTTGACCTGGTTCGGGAAGTCGGAACGCCCGGTGCAGATCATGGCGTCGGGCCGGGCCTTGCGCGCCTCGTCCGGCATGATTTCCGGGTTCGGATTGGCCAGCGCCATCACCAGCGGCTGGTCCGCCATCGACTTGACCATCTCGGGCTTGAGCACGTTGGGCGCGGAAAGTCCCAGGAAGATATCCGCGCCGCCGATCACGTCCGCCAGCACGCGCGCGCTGGTCTTCTGCGCATAGACCGCCTTCCAGCGATCCATCAGCGTGTTGCGGCCCTCATGCACCACGCCATCGATGTCGCAGACCCAGATGTTCTTGCGCTGTGCGCCCATCGACACCAGAAGGTTGAGGCACGCGATCGCCGCCGCACCGGCGCCCGAACAGACGATCTTCACATCAGCCAGCTTCTTGCCGTTCAACAGCAGCGCATTGACGATGGCGGCGCTCACGATGATGGCGGTGCCATGCTGGTCGTCGTGGAACACCGGGATCTTCATGCGCTCCTTGAGCTGCGCCTCGATCTCGAAGCACTCCGGTCCCTTGATGTCCTCGAGATTGATGCCGCCGAAGGTCGGCTCCAGCGCCGCCACCGTCTCGACCACGCGCTCGATGGTGTCGGCGGCGATTTCGATGTCGAACACGTCGATCCCGGCGAATTTCTTGAACAGGACCGCCTTGCCCTCCATCACCGGCTTCGAGGCCAGGGGGCCGATATTGCCAAGCCCCAACACCGCGGTTCCGTTGGAGACCACGGCGACCAGATTGGCCCGGGAGGTCAGCGACGCCGCCTCGGCCGGATTGTTGGCGATTTCGGTGCAGGCCGCAGCCACGCCCGGCGAATAGGCCAGCGCCAGGTCGCGCTGGTTGGCGAGCGGCTTGGTCGCCTGGATCTCGAGTTTACCGGGCCGGGGCAGCCTGTGATACGCCAGCGCCGCGGCGCGGAGATCTTCGGAATAGGACGACATGCACTCCCCCCACAGACTTCAACGACCCCGAATTACGTGCCGAGGCCGGTCTTTATTCGAACCGTTAGCTTTGCGGCAGATTTAGCCGGATGTGAAGCACGGGCAACCGCTTGGACGCAACATTCGAAAACGCCGCCATCAACAGGCGCTGATCGACGCAATGCAGCAAATCCGGTAGCATATTTCTCTCCCTACCCGTCCCCTTGACCGACAATATGGCAAATTTGCCCCCCGCAACGTCGGCGCCCGGAGCACAACGAATGGCAAAAGTACTGATGGGCCTGGCCGCTGCGGTCGTGATCGCGGTGGGCGGCTTCTTCGGCTTCGAATTTTATACGCAGCATCGAATCGCCGGCGAAGTCGAGGCCGCATTCGCGCAGATTCGCGCCGGCGGCGGCAAGGCAACCCACGGCAAGGTATCGTTCGACCTGAAGAGCCGCACGCTCGCAATCGCCGATATTGCGATCGAATCGACCACGCAGCCGCCGGTGCGCATGAAGATCGCCGGCCTTACAGCTTCCGGGGTCAGTCAGCCGGATACGGGCCGATTCGCGGCAGACAGCATTGAAACGTCGGACTTTGAGGCGAGCGTCAGTATCGCAGGGCCGGCGGGAGGGCAGCTCACCTACAAGATGCCGCGGTTGTCGGCAAAGGACTATTCCGGCCCTGCAGGCCCGCTGCGCCTGCCAGCTTCATCGTCCGCCATCGATGTGTATCGATTCGTATTCGAGCAATTGGCGAGCATCGCGGCCACCTCGATCACGGCCCCAAGCCTTACCGGGAACGTCCACCTCGCAGGCGCAACCCCGGACGGCGTTGAGTTCGCCTATACCGGCCTCGCGATGCGCGACATCAAGAACGGCAAAATCGCCGCCATGACGGTCGACGGCTTCGGTTTCACCATCGAAGTGCCACGTGTAGGCGCGCCGCGGGCGGGCAAGACCGAGAAGCTGACCGCTAATCTTGCAAATATGGCAGCCCATGACTTCGATGCTGGCGCACTCGCTGCCCTGTTCAACCCGCAGCACGCGAATGACGACAGCTATCACCGCGTCTACCGGCAGATCACCGCCGGCACCTATACGATTGCGTCCGGACAAGACGGCATGAATATGCGTGTCGACGGGATGACCATCGACGACGTCAGCGTCCGGCCGTCACGGCTGCAACTCCCGGCCATGTTCGCGATGATGCCGCAGGCGGGAACCGCTCCGACGGCTGCACAAGCGCGCGAGATGGTCGACAAGATGGCTCGGCTCTATGAGGGAATGCGCATCGGAAATGCCGAAATGCGCGATCTCTCGATGGGCACACCGCAAGGGCCCATTAAGTTTACGGCGATGAAGTTCAACCTGGAAAGCGGCAAGGTCGGCGAGTTCGCCCTTGAAGGCGTTGAAGCACCGTTTCCGCAAGGACCCGCAAAGGTCGGACGCTTCGCGCTCAAATCGATCGATATCGCGAACTTCATGCGAATGTCGGCGCAGTTCGCAAATCCGGCACAACCGCCCTCACCCGATCTGCTTCTCGGGTTGATGCCTCTCATCGAAGGCGTTGAGGTCAAAGGTTTCTCCGCGCCCTACAAGAACACCGGAAAGCCGATCAATGTCGAAGTCTTCAACCTGAATTGGGGCCAGTTCGTCGGACCGATCCCTAGCAAGGCGCGACTAATCGTGAAAATGTCCGCACCGCTCGATGCGACCGATCTCGGGCAGCAAATGCTTGTCGCAGCCGGCATCAACACGACGGTGATCGATGCCGATCTCGGCGCGGCCTGGACGGAAGCATCCAGCTCATTCGCGCTTGAGCCGGTGACACTCGAACTTGGCAGCCTCCTGAACGCATCGGCGCGCGTCTCGCTCGCCAATGTGCCGCGGCAGATATTCTCGCCCAATCTAGCGCAGGCAGCCGCCGCATCGGGGCAAATAGAGGCCGACACAATCGAGCTTACGGTGCGCGATCTCGGCGCCGTTGATGTTGGGGTCGTCCAATATGCGCGCACCCAGAACATCAGCCGGGAGGCCGCGCGAAAAGCCATCGCCGACGATATCAGAAGCAGCGCGGCGGCATCAAAAACAAACAACCCCGATGCCGAGGCCGCCGTGCAGGCACTCGCGCGCTTTATCGAGAGCCCGGGGCAAACGCTGGTCATCAAGCTCACACCGCTCGGCAAGGTGCCGGCGATGCAGCTTGTCGAGTTGTTGAACACCGATCCGCTGGTCGCGCTGGCGCAATTCCGGATCGAGGCTTCGACGGGGCTGTGAGCTAGCGCTGATCCTACGTCTTGTCCGGCAGATTGAGCCGGATGTGCAGATCGCGAAGCTGCTTGGTCGTGACCTCCGATGGCGCGCCCATCAGGAGGTCGACGGCCTGCTGGTTCATCGGGAACAGCGAGATTTCGCGCAGGTTCGTGGTGCCGCAGAGCAGCATCACGATGCGATCGACGCCGGCCGCCATGCCGCCATGCGGCGGGGCGCCGTACTGGAACGCGCGATACATGCCGCCGAAACGCTCGACGACGTCCTGCTCGCCATAGCCCGCGATCTCGAACGCCTTCACCATCGCCTCGGGCCTGTGGTTACGGATGCCGCCGGAGGCGATCTCGTAGCCGTTGCAGGTGATGTCGTACTGGAACGCCTTGATGGTCAGCGGGTCCTGCGTCTGCAACGCGTTGAGGCCGCCCTGCGGCATCGAGAACGGGTTGTGCGAGAAGTCGACCTTCTTGTCTTCCTCGTTGTACTCGTACATCGGGAAGTCGACGATCCAGGCGAGCTCGAACCGGTCCTTGTCGATCAGGTTCAATTCCTCCGCCACCTTGGTGCGGGCCAGCCCTGAAAACTTCCAGAATTTTTCCGGGTCGCCGGCGACGAAGAAGGCAGCATCGCCCTCCTTCACGCCGAGCTGTGCACGGATCGCAGCCGTCCGCTCCGCGCCGATGTTGTTGGCCAAGGGACCCGCGCCCTCGCCGCCCTCGCGCCACATGATGTAGCCGAGGCCGGGCTGGCCTTCGCCCTGCGCCCACGAGTTCATGCGGTCGCAGAACGCGCGCGAGCCGCCGCCCGTGCCGGGGATCGCCCAGACCTGGTTCTTCGGATCTTCCAGCATCCGCGCGAATACCTTGAAGCCGGAGCCGCGGAAGTGCTCCGACACATCCTGCATTACGATCGGGTTGCGCAGGTCCGGCTTGTCGCTGCCGTATTTCTTCAGCGCTTCGGCGAACGGAATCCGCGGCCAGCCTTTTGTCACCGGCTTGCCCTTGGCGAACTCCTCGAACACGCCGGTGACGACCGGCTCGACCGCCGCAAACACGTCTTCCTGCTCGACAAAGCTCATCTCGAGGTCGAGCTGATAAAATTCGCCCGGCAGGCGGTCGGCGCGCGGGTCCTCGTCGCGAAAACACGGCGCGATCTGGAAGTAGCGGTCGAAGCCGGACATCATCAGCAGCTGCTTGTACTGCTGCGGCGCCTGCGGCAGCGCGTAGAACTTGCCGGGATGAATCCGCGACGGCACCAGGAAGTCGCGCGCGCCCTCCGGCGAGGATGCCGTCAGGATCGGGGTCTGGAACTCGAAGAAGCCCTGCTCCTTCATCCGCTTGCGCATGGAATCAACGATCGCGCCGCGGGTCATGATGTTCTGGTGCAGCTTCTCGCGACGCAGGTCGAGGAAGCGATACTTGAGCCTGATGTCTTCAGGATATTCCTGCTCGCCGAACACCGGCAGCGGCAATTCGGCGGCAGGCCCAAGCACCTCGATCTCGCTGATGTAGACCTCGACCGCGCCGGTCGGCAGTTCCGGATTGTCGGTGCCATCGGGACGGCGGCGGACCTTGCCGTCGATCCGCACCACCCATTCCGAGCGGAACTTTTCCACTTCCTTGAACGCCGGCGAGTCCGGGTCCGCCACGCACTGCGTGATGCCGTAATGGTCGCGCAAATCGATGAACAGCACGCCGCCATGGTCGCGGATACGATGGCACCAGCCGGAAAGACGGGCGGTCTGGCCGATGTCGCTGTCGCGGAGCGCGCCGCATGTATGTGACCGGTAGCGATGCATGGAATTCCCAAAAACAGATGTCGGAGGTCAGAATCGGGGCGAAAGGCCGCGCGAATTGCGGGAGGGTTTACCCGAGCCCGCGCAGGGCGGCAACCAATGGCAGGGCCTGTTTTGCGCCCCGAGAGCGAGATTTCCGCCCCCGCCGGCCCGAACCGTTTGCCTATTCCGTGCCCGCGCCTATCTTTGGGTCATGACCATCCATTTCCCGTTCCAGAACACCTATTCGGCCCTGCCGGCGAACTTTTTCGCCCGGGTCGCCCCGACCCCGGTCGCCGCCCCCCGGCTGATCAAGCTGAACCGGACCCTGGCCGTCCAGCTCGGGCTTGATCCCGACGTGCTGGAGAGCCCGGAAGGGACTGAAATCCTCGCCGGGAAACGCCTCCCCGACGGCGCCGACCCGATCGCGATGGCCTATGCCGGCCACCAGTTCGGCCATTTCGTGCCCCAGCTCGGCGATGGTCGCGCCATCCTGCTCGGCGAGGTCATCGACAAGGACGGCGTCCGCCGCGACATCCAGCTCAAGGGAAGCGGGCCTACGCCGTTCTCGCGCCGGGGCGATGGCCGCGCCGCGCTCGGGCCGGTCCTGCGGGAATATATCGTCAGCGAGGCGATGTTCGCATTGGGCATCCCCACCACCCGCTCGCTTGCCGCGGTGACCTCGGGCGAGCGCGTGCAGCGCGAGACCATGCTGCCCGGTGCTGTGCTCACGCGCGTGGCCGCAAGCCACATCCGCGTCGGCACCTTCCAGTTCTTCGCCGCGCGTGGCGAAACCGATGGTGTGCGCGCGCTCGCCGATCATGTCATCGCGCGCCACTATCCTGATATTGGATTGGCCGAGCGCCCCTATCACGCGCTGCTCGAACGCGTCGTCGCCCGACAGGCCGATCTGGTCGCGCGCTGGCTGCTGGTCGGCTTCATCCATGGCGTCATGAATACCGACAATTGCTCGATCTCCGGCGAGACCATCGACTACGGCCCCTGCGCCTTCATGGACGAATACAACCCCGCGCAGGTGTTCTCCTCGATCGACGAACAAGGCCGCTACGCCTACGCCAACCAGCCACGCATCGCGCTGTGGAATCTGACCCGGCTCGCCGAATGCCTGCTGCCGCTGTACTCCGACGACAAGGACAAGGCGATCGAACAGGCGCAATTCATCCTCGGCGAATTCGCGGAAAAATTCACGACCGCCTATCAGGCCGGACTGCGCAAGAAGATCGGCCTGTTCACCGCCCGCGACGGCGACGAGGCGCTGGTGCAGGATCTGCTCGATGCGATGGCGAAGCACCAGGCCGACTTCACCCTGACCTTCCGCCGGCTGAGCGATGCCGCTGGAGACGCGGGCGACGACAGCGTCAGGGCTCAGTTCACTGATCCCGCCGCGTTCGATGAATGGGCCAACCGATGGCGCCAGCGCCTCGCGGACGAACCGCAATCCGCAGCCGAGCGGCAGGCCGCAATGCGCGCGGTCAATCCCGCCTTCATCCCGCGCAACCACCGCGTCGAAGCCGTGATCGCAGCCGCCGTGAACAACGACTACGCGCCGTTCGAGGAATTGCTGACGGTGCTGTCGAAACCGTTCGAGGATCAGCCGGAGTTCGCAGCCTACGCCGAGCCGCCGCTGCCGGAGCAGCGCGTGCTGCAGACATTCTGCGGGACGTGAGGCACTGATCCTTCCACGTCATTGCGAGCGCAGCGAAGCAATCCATCTATCCCCGGGCGGAGCCATGGATTGCTTCGCTGCGCTCGCAATGACGTGGTGACGCTCTGCGTCCCGTCGTTAACCGCAATCCTTAAGCTCCCATCCACCATTCAGCGACGCACTCCGTGCCCGGCAACACAAATTAAGAAACGGTCAACGCGCGCCCCACAATTCTATCGGTTTATCCGTGGAGAATTGCCGTGGACGTCTTTGTCTTAGAACTCATTGGAATGGTGATGATCGCGCTCTGCCTCGCCGTGCTCGCGATCCCGTCGGGCCGTCGACGGTCGCGGCGCGTCCGGTACGAGTAAGCGGTTTTCGGGAGCGCCGTCGTCGCCGCTTGAGCGGGTATCCAGTACGCCGCAGCCTCTCCATTCATCACCGGCGTCTGCCGGAATACCGGGTCGCCCGCTGAAGCTGGGCGGACGACCATCCCGGTGTCATGGCATCCGGCCGCGAGACGAACGCAAAAAAGCCGTGCTCAGGCTCGAATGCAGGGCTCAAATCTTCCGCGACACCCTTGACATATCAGCGTTTTCGGCAGAACGCCTGTCCGACGCGTCATGGATTGTTCATGGATCTGATTACCACCACTTCCGACCTCGCCGCCGCCTGCTCCCGGCTCGCCCAGCACAAGGTCATCACCGTCGACACCGAGTTCCTGCGGGAGACGACCTACTACCCCCTGCTCTGCGTCGTGCAGATGGCGAGCGCGGACGAGGCCGTCGTGGTCGACACGCTGGCGCCCGGCATCGATCTCAAGCCGTTCTTCGAACTGATGGGGAACGAGGCGGTTCTGAAGGTGTTTCACGCCGCCCGCCAGGACATCGAGATCGTCTGGCACCAGTCCGGCACCATTCCGCACCCGATCTTCGATACCCAGGTCGCAGCCATGGTGCTGGGTTATGGCGACAGCATCGCCTATGACCAGCTCGTCGAGCGCGTCACCGGTCACCGGCCGGACAAGACCCACCGCTTCACCGACTGGTCGCGCCGGCCGCTGACGCCCGAGCAGATGCATTACGCGGTCTCCGACGTCACCCATTTGCGCGACGTCTTTGCAGCGCTGGACGCCGACCTGAAGAAGCGCGGCCGCAGCGATTGGGTCAGCGAGGAGATGGAAGTCCTGACCTCGCCCAAAACCTACGATTTCCACCCCGAGCGCGCCTGGGAGCGCCTCAAGACGCGGGTGCGCAAGCCGAAGGAACTCGCGGTGCTGATGGAAGTCGCGGCCTGGCGCGAGCAGGAAGCGCAAAGCCGCGACGTGCCGCGCTCACGCGTGCTGAAGGACGATGCGGTCGGCGACATCGCCACCCATGCACCGATCTCCCTGGAGCGCCTCGCCAGCCTGCGCTCGCTGCCGAAGGGTTTCGACCGTTCGAAATGGGGCACCGATATCGTCGCCGCCGTGCAGCGCGGCCTCGCCCGCGATCCGCATACCCTGCCGAAGATCGAAAAGCCGCGCGGCAATTCGAATGGCGCTGCGACCGTCGAACTCCTGAAAGTGCTGCTGCGGATGACGTCGGAACGTCACGCCGTCGCCAGCAAGGTGATCGCTACCGTCGATGACCTCGACCAGATCGCCGCCGACGATAACGCCGACGTCGCCGCCCTGCACGGCTGGCGCCGCGAATTGTTCGGCGAAGCCGCGATCGCGCTGAAGCACGGCCGGCTGGCGCTCGCGATCGAAAAAGGCCGCGTTGTCAGGGTCGATCGGGTTTAGGCTGGCTGATTGCGTTCCCCGGATGCTGCGCAGCACGTAGTGATGCGCTGCTGTTCCGGGGTCCACATGGTGCGGCCATGGGTCCCGGTTCTGCGAAGCAGCGCCACGCGCTGCAGCGCGCCCGGGACACGAACTGGCCTACCACTTCAATTCAAACCCCAGCGTGCCCTGATGCGACTGCATCGCGGCGCGTAATTTTGCGTCGTAGTTGACGTAGAGCCGTGCGGTATTGGTGAGGCTCAGCGATGCCGAAGCGCCGGCATCGGCGCCAAACCTGCTCTCGCCGATCCCCTGGAACGTAATGCTCTGCACGCCCTGGCTGACGGTGATGTCGGAGAAATTCTGCACGACATTGTCGACGTACTTGCCGTAGCCCGACAGGTCCAGGATCTTGCCGTCGAATATCCAGTAGTGGCCGATCTCCGCGCCGATCAAGAGCCGCCCACGCTGCACGGTCGCACCCGTTGCCGTCGCGGGGTCAAGGCCGCCGATCTCCTGCAGCGAGCCGGTCTGGGCGCGGACATATTCGAACGCGGCCTTGGGCACGATGCGGCCCTGGTCCCTGGTCCAGTAATAGCTGATCTCGCTCAGGACGCCGTCCAGCCGCGCATTGTATCCGGCGGCCGCAATCCCGAAGCCGGTGTCGCGGCGCGAATTGACGTTGCCGAAACCGTGCACCACTGCGCTCGCCCAGGTCCACGGCCCACTGTCGACAGAGGCCGTGAAACCGATCTGGGTCAGGTCGATCGTCGCCGACTGCAGCGCCAGCGGAATATCGATCGCGGAGCGGCTCTGGTCGACGGAGAAGCCGATATTGATGCCCGGCGCCACCCGCGCGCCGATCCCCGCCACGCCGCCCCAGGTCTTTCTGGTGTCGCCGACGAAATCGCCGACCGCGCCGTTCTTCGTATAGTTCCCGTAGCCCTCGAACCAGGTGCGGTAGCGCGGCGCTTCCGTGGCCTCGGAGGCGCCGCCGCCGCCCGGATTGGTCCGCTGCAGGCGGTTGAAGCCACCCGACTGATTGCCGAGCCGCTCCAGGAAGTTGCTGCCGAGATTGGTCACCGCCGCGCCGGACGAGACCGTCGAGTTGATCACCGTCGGCGTCGGGCTCGGAGTCGGCGAAGGCGTGGGTGTCGGAGTTGGCGTCGGTGATTGCGCCTGTGCCGCTGACATGACTGCAACAAGCACGACCACAATCGCGACAAGCCTCACGAGCGCAGACCGGATCCCGATTTTTCGTGCCCACGAAAGCCGCGATGCGCAGCGCATGCAATCCATTCCCAAAAGGCAAAAGGCGCCGGCCCGAAAAATGCGCAAATCCCGATCAACCGGAGCGATTTGCCCCCAGTTCGCGGGAAGCGTCAATCGGTCGGCCCCCCAGCCTGCAACTGAATACGCGTCATTGTTGTCCGGCTGCCACAGCTCGCCCGGCTCCGGGGACAGGTTCTCCGGCACTCGTCAGAAGCCTCGGCGAAGGATTTTTCCCGCCTTCGAATTCAGGCCGCCGCTTTGCAGCCCGCGATCTCGTGGAGTTCCGGGTAGAATCGCGCGGTCATTCGGCCGACATACCGCCGCAAATTGGCATGGCTTGCGGCCGCCCTCTGCAGATCCGAATCGAACAGCGGACAAATCGCGCTGACTGCGAACGCAAACATCGTCGCATCGATGCCGGCGGGCTCGCTGCCCATGAAGAACGGCTTGTCGCCGAGATAGGCGGCCATCGCATCGATCGACCGGATTCCGATTGCGGTGATCTCGTCGGTCGAATGGCGGCCGATCCCCTGCCCGTGCAAGGTCTTGCGCAGACGGCGGCGGATCATCGAGACAACGACGGGCCGGACCGGCGCAGGCACATCCTTGAAGAAGTTGACCGGACCTTTGCGGAAATTGGCATCGATCATCCAGCGGAAATACACGCTGGCCCAGTACAGATTGTCCTCCACCATTTTCTCGAACGCCCAGGCGATGGCGAGCTGTTCGGCGGTGAGGCCCTGATCGAAATCGATGCCGTATTTCTTCTCGAGGTGCCAGCGGATCAGGGTGAAGTCGCCGAGCAACTGGCCGTCATCCTCAATGTAGGGAATCTTGCCCTTGGGCGCCTTCGAAAAGCTCATCAACGCCTTTTCGAAGGGGAGTTTCGACATCCGCAACAGGGTCTCGGCCTTGGTCACGAATGGACTTGCGTCGGGAAGGCCGAAATTGGGCCCGGAACCATAGAGCGTGATCATGGAACCCTCGTGGATTTTGCGGAACACGGTTTACGCGCCCGTTCGCGCAGGATCGATATTATCAGATCGTCCGCGGCGAAATCAGGGTGCCGTCGCGATCGGCGCTGTCGGCGAACCTGCAGATGTCGCCTTCGAGGCGAAGCTTGTCGCTCGCAAGCAGACGCAGCGCCTCGGGGTAGATGCGATGCTCGATGCCGAGGATGCGCTGCGACAGTGTCTCGGCCGTGTCGCCATCGGCCACCGTGACCGCGCCCTGCATCACGATCGGGCCGGCGTCGGTTTCTGGGATCACGAAGTGCACGGTCGCGCCCGAGATCTTCACCCCGGCCTGCAACGCCTGGCCGTGCGGATCGAGACCGGGAAAGGATGGCAGCAGCGACGGATGAATATTCAGCATCTTCCCGTACCAGCGCTGCACGAATTCGGCGGTGAACAGCCGCATGAATCCGCCGAGGCAGATCAGGTCGACCTTCTTGTCCTCCAGTTCCCGCTGCAGGACGGCTTCGAAGCCGGCGCGGTCCTTGCCGAACGGTTTGCTCTCGATGACCGTGGTCGGGATGCCGCTCGCGGCTGCTCTCTCCAGCCCGGCCGCATCGGCCCGGTTGGAAATGACGGCGACGATCTCCGCCGGAAAATCCGCAGCCTTTGCCGCATCGATCAGCGCGGCCATGTTCGATCCGCGGCCCGAGATCAGGATGGCGACACGGCGTTTCATTGCGCGAGATCGAGATGACCGTTGTAGACCACGCGATGTTCGCCCGCCGCCGGGATCACTTCGCCGAGAAGGGCGACGGTCTCGCCGCTTTCGGTCAAGACTTCGGTCACCTGCTCGATCGCATCCGGCTTGACGATGGCGATCATGCCGATGCCGCAGTTGAAGGTGCGCAACAATTCGAGTTCGGCGATGCCGCCCTGCGCCGCCAGCCATTTGAACACCGGCAGCACCGGCAGCCGCGCCAGATCGATGCCGACGCCGAGATGCTTCGGCAGCACGCGCGGAATGTTGTCGGTGAAGCCGCCGCCGGTGATATGCGCCAGGCCCTTGATGGCCCCGGTCTCGCGGATCGCGCGCAGGCAGGATTTTACATAGAGCCGCGTCGGCGCCAGCAGCGCGCCGCCCAGCGTCATGACCGGCGAGAACGGTGCCGGCGCGTCGAAGCCAAGGCCCGAGTTTTCCACAATCTTGCGCACCAGCGAGAAGCCGTTGGAGTGCACGCCCGACGAGGCCAATCCGATCACCGCGTCGCCCACGGCGATGTCCCCGCTCGGCAGCAGCGTGCCGCGCTCGGCCGCTCCGACCGCAAAGCCCGCGAGGTCGTAATCGCCGTCCTTGTAGAGCCCCGGCATCTCGGCGGTCTCGCCGCCGATCAGGGCGCAACCGGACTCCCGGCACCCCTCGGCGACGCCGGCCACGATGGCTGCGGCCGCCTCCGGGTCGAGCTTTCCGCAGGCAAAATAGTCGAGGAAGAACAGCGGTTCCGCGCCCTGCACCACGAGGTCGTTGACCGACATCGCCACCAGGTCGATGCCGATGCCGCCATGCAGGCCGGTCTCGATCGCGATCTTGACCTTGGTGCCGACGCCGTCGGTCGCCGCCACCAGCACGGGATCCTTGAAACCCGCCGCCTTGAGGTCGAACAGCCCGCCGAATCCGCCGATTTCGGCATCCGCGCCCGCCCGGGCGGTGGCGCGGACCATCGGCTTGATGAGATCGACCAGGCGGTTGCCCGCATCGATATCGACGCCCGAATCCGCGTAAGTGAGCCCGTTTTTGCGGTCGATCATGCCCAAATTCCAGTATGATGACGGCTGGTTACGAGGAATTCCGCGATCCTGCAATGGCTCGCAAGCGCCTGGCGCATATACTATGTAGATAAGAACCGGCTGAACCCGCCAGGAGCCGGATTTAGGCCGGGAGCCGGGGAAGCGACCGAGTTGAGCATTCCGAATATCATTACGCTGGGGCGCATCATTCTGGTGCCCGTTATCGTCTGGGCGATCGTTTCCAGCCAGATGGAAATCGCCTTTGCGATCTTCGTGATTGCAGGGGTCAGCGACGCCGTCGACGGCTTTCTGGCCAAGCGGTTCAATATGGCGAGCGAACTGGGCGCCCTGCTCGACCCGCTCGCCGACAAGGCGCTGCTGGTGTCGATCTTCGTGGCGCTCGGCATCTGGGGCGCGGTTCCGCGCTGGCTCGTCATCCTCGTGGTGTCGCGCGACATCATGATCGTCACGGCGGTGATCGTGTCGTGGCTGTTCGACAAGCCGATTCCGATGAAGCCGCTGATGGTGTCGAAGCTCAACACGGTGGCGCAGGTGGCGTTCGCCGCGCTGGTGCTGGCGTCGCTCGGTTTCAATTTCAAGCCGGCGCCCTATGACGTGATCCTGATGGGTTTTGTGACGGTCTTTACTTTGGTTTCCGTCTCGCTCTATCTCGTCGAGTGGGTCCGGCACATGAGCACGATCGACGCGCGCTAAATCGTGTATTTGCTGTAGTATCCCGGCCTGGAGATTTGCGTGGCAGTCCGCGTTCAACCCCGTCAGCTAGCCTTTGCGCTGCCGCATGCGGAGAGCCTGACCCGCGACAATTTCCTCGAAGGCCCGGCCAACGATGCCGCTCTCGCGCTGATCGAAAGCTGGCCGGACTGGCCGAACCGCATCATGCTGCTGGTCGGACCTGAGGGCTCGGGCAAGAGCCATCTTGCCGCGATCTGGGCCGAACAGGCCGGCGCACGCTCGATATCGGCGCACGCGCTTGACCCCGCTGCCGTCCCCGGCGCGCTCGCCACCGGCGCCCTGGTGGTCGAAGACCTCAAGCCGGCCGATTTCGACGAGCGCGCGATGTTTCACCTGCTGAACCTCGCGCGCGAGGACGGGGCCTTCGTGCTGATCACGGGGCGCGTTCCGCCTGTCGCGTTCGAGGTCGAACTGCGCGATCTGAGGTCGCGGCTGCGCGCCGCTCCGGTCGTGTCGCTATTGCCGCCCGACGATCTCTTGTTTCGCGGCCTGATCGTCAAATTCTGCGCGGACCGCCAATTGAGCATCGACGAGACTGTCGTGAGCTACCTCGCCACCCGGATCGAGCGCTCCTATGCCGCCGTCCGCCAGGCGGTCGGCCTGCTGGATACCGAGGCGCTGCGGCTTGGCCGGCCGGTAACCCGGGCGCTGGCCGCGGAACTGCTGCGCAACGCCTGATCGGCGAGGCGTGCTGCTTCGTGCCGCCTTGACGGCCGCTGGGGGCGGAACATCAATGTCATTGAAACGTCATCGGCGTATCACATGCTGTCGGCCGCATCCCCTAGACTAGCCCACACCTCTCCCGAGATGGATCAAAGCCTTATGGAATCGGCTCAAGTCATTGAAATAAAAGAAAAAGAACCGATTGCCGAGGCTCCCCCCTCGATTGCCACGAGCCCGGAACGATTCATCAATCGGGAACTATCCTGGCTGCATTTCAACCGCCGGGTGCTCGAGGAATCGGTCAATCCAGGCCACCCCGTGCTGGAACGGGTGCGGTTTCTGTCGATTTCCGCCAATAACCTTGATGAGTTCTTCATGGTCCGCGTCGCCGGCATCAAGGCGCAGGTCCGCGAAGGCATCGCCGAGCGCAGCCCGGATGGGCTAACGCCGTCCGAACAGCTCACCCTCATCAACAAGACGGTTTCCAAACTCGCCTCCGATCAGCAGGCGATCTGGCGCGATCTGCGCGCCACCCTGTCGGAGACCGGCATCATGCTGGTTGACGGCCACGACTTCACCAAGGCGGAACGGAGCTGGCTCGAGGATCATTTCCTCCGCAACATCTTCCCGCTGCTGACGCCGCTGGCGATCGATCCTGCGCACCCGTTCCCGTTTATCCCGAGCCTCGGTTTCACCATCGCGCTGCAGTTGGCGCGGGTTGCCGACGGCAAGCCGATGAACGCGCTGATCCGCATGCCGGGCAAGATCGACCGGTTCATTCGTATGCCCGCGGGCAAGGACGGCGTGGTGCACCTGATCCCGCTGGAGCAGGCCACCGGCCTGTTCATCGGCCGCCTGTTCCCCGGCTACACCGTCAAGGGCCAGGGCGCCTTCCGCATCATCCGCGACTCCGAACTCGAAATCGAGGAAGAGGCCGAAGATCTGGTCCGCGTGTTCGAGACCGCGCTGAAGCGGCGGCGGCGCGGTTCGGTGATCCGGCTCGAGATGGAAGCCAAGATGCCCGACGAGCTGTGCACCTTCGTGCGGCAGGCGCTTGCGGTGGCCGACGACGAGGTGTTTCTGGTCGACGGCGTGCTGGCGATGAACGAACTCTCGCAGCTCACGCGGCTCGACCGCCCGGACCTCGAATTCGTGCCCTATGTGCCGCGCCATCCCGAGCGGGTGCGCGACCACGGCGGCGACATCTTCGCTGCGATCCGGCAAAAGGACCTCATCGTCCATCACCCCTACGAATCCTTCGACGTCGTCGTGCAGTTCCTGCAGCAGGCCGCGCGCGATCCCGATGTCGTCGCCATCAAGCAGACGCTGTACCGCACCTCGAACAACTCCCCGATCGTGCGCACGCTCGCCGAGGCTGCGGAGGCCGGCAAGTCGGTGACGGCCCTGATCGAGCTGAAGGCGCGGTTCGACGAGGAAGCCAATATCCGCTGGGCGCGCGATCTCGAACGCGCGGGCGTGCAGGTCGTGTACGGCTTTCTCGAACTGAAGACGCACGCCAAGCTGTCGATGGTGGTGCGGCGCGAGGGCGGCAATCTCACGACCTATGTGCATACCGGCACCGGCAATTATCATCCGGTCACCGCGCGCATCTATACCGACCTTTCCTACTTCACCTCGGACCCGATCATCGGCCGCGATGCGGCGCGGGTGTTCAACTACATCACCGGCTATGCCGAGCCGAGCGACATCGAGCGAATGGCGGTGTCGCCGTTGACGCTGCGCAAGCGCATCATCGAACACATCCGGGGCGAGACCAATCACAGCAAGCACGGCAAGCCGGGCGCGATATGGATGAAGATGAACTCGCTGGTCGATCCTGATGTCATCGACGCGCTGTACGAAGCGTCGCAGGCCGGCGTGTCGATCGACCTGGTGGTGCGCGGCATCTGCTGCCTGCGGCCGGGCATCCCCGGATTTTCCGAGAACATCCGGGTCAAATCCATCATCGGCCGCTTCCTTGAGCACGGCCGAATCTACTGCTTTGGAATGGGTCAGGGCCTGCCCGGCGCGAAAGCGGCTGTGTATATCTCCTCTGCCGACATGATGCCGCGGAACCTCGACCGCCGCGTCGAAGTGCTCTGCCCATTGCAAAATCCCACGGTGCATCAGCAGGTTCTCGAACAGATCATGGTCGCGAACCTGAAGGACACCGAACAGAGCTGGCAGTTGTTGCCGGACGGGTCGTCAACGCGTATGAAGGCCGCGAAAGGCGAAGAGCCGTTCAATCTGCACAACTATTTCATGACGAATCCGAGTCTGTCTGGCCGTGGAAAGTCTCTCAAGGAATCTTCGCCGCGTCGCCTCACGCGCCGTAACGAGCGCCAGCAACCGTCATAAGGGAACACGGCTGTGAAGCGGCCGCGCAAGCGCGCTTCCAGTGTCGCGGTCATCGACATCGGTTCGAACTCGGTTCGTCTCGTCGTCTATGAGACGATGGCGCGCAGCCTCGTCACCATCTTCAACGAGAAGGCGCTGTGCGGGCTCGGCCGCGAGGTGCAGAGCACCGGCCTCCTGGCCGAGGACGCGGTTGCCAAGGCGCTGACGGCGCTCCGCCGATTCCGCGCGCTCTGTCGTATCCAGCAGGTGGGGCGCGTCTTCGCCATCGCGACCGCCGCCTGCCGCGATGCCAGCAACGGTCCTGACTTCATCGCCAAGGCCGAGCGCATCTGCGGCGCGGAGATTCAAATCCTGTCGGGGCCGCGCGAGGCGAAGCTTTCCGCGCTCGGCGTCGTCTCCGGCATCCACAATCCCGACGGCATCGTCGGCGATCTCGGCGGCGGTTCGCTCGAACTGATCGACGTGCATCGCAATCGCGTCAGCAGCGGCGTCACGCTGCCGCTCGGAAGCCTGGCGCTGCAGGACCTGTCGCACAAATCGCTGAAGCGTGCCGAACGTATTGTCAGCACCAACCTGTCCGACGTGGCTCAGCTCAAGGCCGGCAGTGGCCGCACCTTCTATGCGGTCGGCGGCACCTGGCGCTCGCTGGCACGCATCCACATCATCCAGAGCGGCTATCCGCTTCGGGTGATGCACGGCTATGAGTTGCCGGCTGCCGACGCGCTGGATTTCGCGCGGCGCCTGCGCCGGCTCGCGGCCGCCAACCTGCTCGCCGATATCGAAGTGATCGCGGATGCGCGGCGCCCGCTGCTGACTTACGCCGCGCTGGTGCTCGAATACATCATCCGCGTCGGCAAGCCGAAGACGATCGCGTTTTCGACCTTCGGCGTGCGCGAAGGCCTGCTCTACGAGATGCTGCCGCCGCAGGAGCGCGCCAGGGACGGTTTCATCTGTGCGGCGCAAACCCTGAACGGGCTGCTGTCGCGCTCCGCGCGCCACGCCGAGGAACTGGTCGCCTGGACCGATCGGCTGGTGCGAGTCGTGAAGCTGCGCGAGACCGAGGAAGACCGCCGCCTGCGCCACGCCGCCTGCCTGCTCTCCGACATCGGCTGGCGCGTGCATCCCGATCACCGCGGCGAGGAAACGCTGAGCCTGATCACCAACGGCAATTTCGGCTCGATCAGCCACCAGGGCCGCGCCTTTGTCGCGCTGTCGGTATTTTATCGCTACGCGGGCTTAAGCGAAGAGAACGAACCGCCGACGCGGATCCGCGAACTGGTGCCGCCGGCGATGGATGAACGCGCCCGCATTCTCGGCGCCGCCTTCCGCGTCGCGCATCTGATTTCGGCGGCGCGCACCGGCGTGTTGCCCGCAACGCATTTCCGCAGCCAGGGCCGCAAGCTGATGCTGGTGTTCGAGCATCGCATGGTCGATCTCGTCGCCGACCGCGTCGGCAGCCGCTTCAAGCAACTGGCGCGGCTGCTCGGGCGTGCCGGCTCGATCGTGCGGCGCTGAGGCCGAAAGCTGACGTCCGCAATGCGCTTTCCGCCTGTCGTCTTTTTCGGCTGAGGATTTCCCCCTCCCAACAAGTCAGGAATGGCTGTAAGCTGAGGACTGCCCGGTGCACGGAAACGGCGGCGCAAATGAATCCGCTGCGCACTACTGTGGTCATGAAGACCGACATCAGCGGCTCGACATCCCGCTTCCGTGAACTGCTGGCGGCGGATCTGCAGACGTTGCTCGGCGAGCATCGCGACTTCCTGGCGCACCATGCCGCCGAACACGACGGCCAGATCATCAAAGCTGCCGGCGACGGCTATTGGTTGGAATTTCCCAGCGTCACGGGCGCGGCCAAGGCAGCGATCGAGATGCAGGAGGCGTTGCGACTGGCGCAGCCAAACCGGGGTGACGACCGCCTGGCGATACGTATCGTCATCACACTCGGTGATACTGCCGTCCAGGACGGCGACTTCATCGGCGACGCCTTTGCGCTCGCCACCCGCGTCGAGGCAGTGACGCCGCCCGACGAGATCTATCTCACGGCTGCTGCCCGGCTCGCCCTCACATCGGCGGAAATCCAGACTGCGCTCGTGAAAAGCTTCGCGCTCAAGGGATATGCCGAACCGACGCAGGTCTACCGTATCGAGCAACGCCATCGCACGCGCATCATGGCCGACGCCTACATCCTGTTCTCAGACCTCTGCGGCTTCGGCAGGATGATGGATGCCGGGCCCACCAGCACCGCGGTGGAGCGTATCCTCGATGCGCTCGATGAGCTAACTCGTGGCACAGCGCAAGAACTCGGCGGTACGGTCCGTTTCAATCTCGGGGATTCCTATTGCGTTACATTCGCCGAGGCCGCACAGGCCATTGCATGGGCGGAACGCTTGACCCGGAATTGGGAAGCAATTCGGCAGCAGCAACAATTCGGCTGCACGATCAGCATCGGGATACATCGTGGCACACTCTACACGTTTCGTTCCTTTCTCTACGGCCGCGACGTCTGGATTGCCTCACAGTTGCAAGGTGCGTCGGCCAAGCTCCTTGCGAGCGAGGAGAGCGGCATCTTCATTACCGGCGCAGTTCACAGCGCGCTGTTCGCCACTTCATTGCACAACCGGCTCCGGCCTGTCGCGCTGCAGCGGCCGCCGGCCGCCCTTGCGGGAATCGAGGTCTATCGCTTGGGCACTCCGTCGGGCGAGAGCGCCTAGATTACCCCGGCTCCCACCTTGCCGGGCTCCGCTTTCAAAGGCTTGGGCACCTTCGCAAGCCCCGCCCCCTTGACCAGCGCATAGATCGCCGGGATCACGATCAGCGTCAGCAGCGTCGAGGAGATCATGCCGCCGATCATCGGCACGGCGATGCGCTGCATGATTTCCGAGCCGGCGCCGGTGCTCCACATGATCGGCAGCAGTCCGGCCATGATCGCGACCACCGTCATCATCTTCGGACGCACCCGCTCTACCGCGCCTTCCATGATCGCGTCATAGAGATCGGCCCGCGTCAGCGCGCCGCCTTCGGCGGCCCTGCGGGCCCGCCGTTCGTCCAGCGCGTGGTTGAGGTAGATCAGCATCACCACGCCGGTCTCGGCGGCGACGCCGGCCAGCGCGATGAAGCCGACCACGACGGCGACCGACAGATTGAAGCCGAGCCACCACATCAGCCAGAGACCGCCGACCAGCGCGAACGGCAGCGACAGCATCACGATCAGCGTTTCCGTCAGCGAACGAAAGTTGAGATAGAGCAGCAGGAAGATGATCGCGAGCGTCACCGGCACCACGATCTTGAGCCGCGCCGCCGCCCGTTCCAGATATTCGTACTGCCCGCTCCACATCAGGTAGGCGCCGGGCGGAAACTGAATGCTGGCCTTGACGGCCGCCTGCGCGTCGGCGACGTAGCCACCGATGTCGCGGTCCCTGATATCGACATACACATAGGCCGCGAGCTGACCGTTTTCGGTCCGGATCGAGCTCGGCCCACGCGCCGGCGCGACTTTTGCGACTTCCCCCAGCGGCACCGCCCCACCGGCCGGCATTGGCACCAGGACCTCCCGGCCGATTGTCTGCGGGTCGCTGCGCAGGTCGCGGGGATAGCGCATGTTGACGGAAAAGCGCTGACGGCCTTCGACCGTGGTCGTCACGGTCTGCCCACCGAGCGCGGTCGCGATGACGTCCTGCACATCCTGGATCATGATGCCGTAGCGTGCGAGCGCCGCGCGGTCGGGCACGATGTCGAGATAGTAGCCGCCAATGCCGCGCTCGGCATAGGCCGACGAGGTGCCCGGCACCGTCCGCAGCACCTGCTCGACCTGTTTCGCCAAACGATCGATCTCGACGAGATCGGTGCCGATCACTTTCACCCCGATCGGCGTGCGAATCCCCGTCGATAGCATGTCGATGCGCGCCTTGATCGGCTGGGTCCAGGCGTTGGAGACGCCGGGAAACTGCAGCGCCTTGTCCATTTCGGCCGTAAGCCTGTTCGAGCGTCAGCCCCGCCCGCCACTCAGCTTTCGGCTTGAGATTGATGATGGTCTCGAACATCTCGGTTGGCGCCGGATCGGTCGCGGTTGCCGCACGGCCGGCCTTGCCGTACACCGAGGTCACTTCGGGAAAGCTCCGGATGATGCGGTCCTGCATCTGCAGCAATTCGGCTGCCTTGGTAACGGAAAGCCCGGGCAGCGTGGTCGGCATGTAGAGCAGCGTGCCCTCGTTCAAATTGGGCATGAACTCGGTGCCGAGTTGCCGGGCCGGCCATACCGTTACCGCCAGCACGGCGAGCGCGATCAGGATCACCAGTATTTTGGCGCGCATCACCGCCTTGATGACCGGCCGATAGATCCAGATGAGGGCCCGGTTGATCGGGTTCCTGTGCTCCGGAATGATCTTGCCGCGCACGAACACGCACCATCAGCGCCGGCACCAGCGTCACCGACAAAATCGCTGCCGCCGCCATCGCAAACGTCTTGGTGAAGGCGAGCGGGCTGAACAGACGGCCTTCCTGCGCCTCCAGCGTGAAGATCGGCATGAACGAGACGGTAATGATCAACAGGCTGAAGAACAGCGCCGGCCCCACCTCGCATGCCGCCTCGATCAGGATCGCAACGCGGGATTTCCCGGGTTCGGCCCGCTCAAGATGCTTGTGGGCATTCTCGATCATGACGATTGCCGCATCCACCATCGCGCCGATCGCGATTGCAATGCCGCCGAGGCTCATGATGTTGGAGCCGAGTCCCAATAATTTCATCGCGCCGAACGCCATCAGCACGCCGACCGGCAGCATCAGGATCGCGACCAGCGCGCTGCGAATGTGCAGCAGGAATACGATGCACACCAACGCGACGATGATGCATTCCTCCAGCAGCGTGTGCTTGAGCGTGTCGATGGCGGCGTTGATCAGGTTGGAGCGATCATAGACCGGCACGATCTCGACCGATTTCGGCAGGCTGGAAGCGATCTCCGCAAAGCGCTTCTTGACGTTTTGAATCACGTCCAGCGCATTGCCCCCAAAACGCTGCAGAACGATGCCGCTGGCCACCTCGCCCTCGCCGTTGAGCTCGGTGATGCCGCGGCGTTCGTCCGGCCCCAGTTCGACGCGCGCGATGTCCCTGAGCAGCACCGGCGTGCCGTTGCTGGCCTTGAGCACGATATTGCCGAGGTCGTTGATGCCCTTCAGATAGCCTTTGCCGCGAATAACGTATTCGAACTCGGACAGTTCGACGGTGCGGCCGCCGACATCGGCATTGCTGGCGCGGATCGCGTCGCGCATCTTCGGCATGGTGATGCCGAGATCGCGCATGCGCTGCGGATCGAGCACGACATTGTACTGCCGCACAAAGCCGCCGACGCTCGCGACCTCGGCGACGCCCTCCGCTTTCGCCAGCGCAAATTTCAGATTCCAGTCCTGGATGGCGCGCGTGTCGGAAAGGTTCAGCTCTTTCGACATCACGGCATATTGGTAGACCCAGCCGACGCCGGTGGCATCGGGACCGATCGTCGGCGTCACGCCGGCGGGCAGCCGCGAGGCCGCGCCGTTGAGGAATTCCAGCACGCGCGAGCGCGCCCAGTAGATGTCGGTGCCGTCCTCGAAGATGACATAGACGAACGACACGCCGAAGAACGAGAACCCGCGCACGACCTTCGAGCGGGGTACCGTGAGCATGGCCGTGGTCAGCGGATAGGTGACCTGGTCCTCGATCACCTGCGGCGCCTGCCCCGGATACTCCGTGTAGACGATCACCTGCGTGTCGGAGAGGTCGGGAATGGCGTCGAGCGGCAGATGCGCGAGCGCATAGAGGCCGCCGGCGGCGGCGAAGGTCGTGCCGAAGAACACCAGCAGCAGGTTGCGCGCCGACCAGGCGATCAGGCGCGCGATCATGGCCGGGCTCCCTCGGCAAAGCCTTTCAGCGCCGCTTTCAGATTGCTTTCGGCGTCGATCAGGAAGTTCGCCGAGATCACCACCGGATCGCCTTCGGCCAGGCCTTCGCGGACCTCGACATAGCCCTCGCCGCGATAGCCGAGCTTGACCTCGCGCGGCTCGAACCGCCCTTCCCCCTTGTCCACGAGCACGGCCTGCCGGCTGCCGCTATCCATGACGGCGCTTTCCGGAACGGCCAAAACGGCTTCCGGACTGCCGGTGTCGATTTCAGCATCGACATACATGTCGTGGATCAACAGCAGTTGCGGATTGGACAGTTCGACGCGCACACGTGCCGTCCGCGTCTCCTTGTTGATCTGCGGATAGATGACGTTGATCTTCCCGGAAAACTCCCGCCCGGGAAAACTCCGCGCGCGCACTGTCGCGCGCTGGCCGACGGCCACGCTGCCCAGATCGCGTTCGGCAACGTCGATGATCGCCCACAGCACCGAATGATCGGCAATCCTGAACAGAACGTCGCCCGGTTGGGCGCGCATGCCTTCGGTGACGTTGCGTTCGAGAACAATACCGTCGCGCGGCGATGTCCATTCGATCCCAATCGGAACGTTGCGGCCCTTCTCGATCGCGCGGATGGCCGCTTCAGGCACGTCCAGATTCATCAGCCGCTGACGCGAGCCCCTGCCGTATGGCCCCTCGCTGCCGCCGGTGACCTTCGAATTGAGCGTCGAGATGTATTCGGCAGCCGCAGACGAAACCGCCGGACTGTAGATTTCCATCAAGGGCTGACCCTTGACGACATGTGCGCCAGTGGTGACGTCGGCGACCTTCTGGACATAGCTTTCGGCGCGCATCGCGATGACGGAGACGCGCCGCTCGTCGAGCTGAATCGTGCCGGGAGCGCGGATCATGGTGCGGATCACGCGCCGCGCAGCCGGCTCCGATTTGACGCCGGTGCGCTGGATCTTTCCAGGCGAGACCTTGACCGACCCGTCGTCGCTGTCCTCGCCCTCATAGACGGCGATGTAATCCATCCCCATCGAATCCTTCCTGGGCGTCGGCGAAACGTCCGGCAGGCCCATCGGATTTCGGTAGTATTTGACCTTGCGATCGGCAGGCGGCGCGGCCGCCGCTTCCGCCGGATCGTCGAAACTGATGTCGGCGCTTGCAGGGACAGCGCGATAGGCGCGGCCATCAGGCGTCTTCTTCGGCATCAGCGAGTAGAGAGGCTTGCCGTCCGGGTCCTGATAATAGATCGCAGCAGGTAGTTCGGCGCGCGCCTGCTCCATGACATGTGCGAGCTTCATCTCTCTGCCCGGCCAGAGATATGACCGCGAGAGGACGCCCGCGATCGCAGCAGCCGTAACGGCAGCGGCGATTCCAACCAGAACCGACCGCTTCATTTGTCGGCCTGAATGACGAGCTTGTTTTCGACCGTGCCGGTTTCACCCTGCACCTTGGCGCCGAGTGACAACTGCCACCGGCCAGCCATGCCGAACGTGGCTTTGAACTTGTACGTGCCGGGTTCACCTCCCGGAACCGGTTCGATTTTGGTGACCATCTCCTGCATGGCGTCCGGAGCCATGTCGAGGCGCGTGGCGAAGATGACCGCGTCCGGAACAGGCTTGCCCGTGGTCTTGTCGATGAGCTTTACGGCGATGGTCTTGTCGGGACCGGTCTTGACGGTCGGTTCGACCAGCTTGAACTCGTAATTCCTGATATCGGCGAACGCGACGGTAGCGCCGCATGTCAAGGCAGCGCCGGTCAGCGCAAGCCGCAGGCTGCGCGAAAACAGATTGGCCTTCATGGTGATAACCCTCGATCTTCTGGTCGGCTGCGAACGCAGCATGAGCGCGGACGCCACAAAGCGCCGCGCACGATTTTCTTCGGCGTTACGCCGAACGGACCAGGGATCGGGGAGGTTTTGGAGGGGGTGAGTACGCGACGCTTTCCACTTCGGGATCGCTGCCGGGAAGCAGCATTCGAAGCGTAACGGGCCGAATTTCGGCAACGCCGGCCGGCAGCGGCGCCTGCAGCGTCGTCGACACGCACAGCGCCATCAACGGGCACTGGTCGCAATCCACCGGCGCCGATTTGTCCGGGCAGCACGGCATGTCGTCGGACATGTCAGCCATATCACCTGATATCGACGCCTTCGCCATCGATGCCATAGCGCTCCCGTTCGCCCGCGCCGAAAGCGGGGCGATCACGAGGCCGACGATCAGGAAGAACGCCAGCAGCCGGCAAAGGTGGATCGAACGTTTCACGAAGCCAGTCTCGCATGATCCGGCCCGTGATGGGAAGCCAGGTTCCATCACGAAGCCGCGGGTTTCGTTAACATAATCCGATTGGGGTGCACCAAGTTGCGTTGGATCGATCGGGGCTGGTCCCAGGCCGCTGGAACTGATTGTTGCCAGCGGCCAGAACATTTTCGCTCGCTTGCGGTTTGAGATAGCGGCCGCCCTGTCTGCGGCCGTCCCTCAAGCAAGGAACCCCGCCATGCACGCCCGCGAAATGATCGGCACCCACCCGGCCGTCAAGGGCCAGGTCAACGACGCCCTGATCCGCTGCATCGAGGAATGTTACTCCTGCGCCCAGATCTGCACCTCCTGTGCCGACGCCTGCCTGTCGGAGCGCATGGTGCAGGAGCTGACCCAGTGCATCCGCCTGGACCTGGATTGCGCCGACATCTGCAACATCACCGGCCGCATCATGACCCGCAGGACGGGATCCGATGACGAAGTGATGCGCCGCATGCTGAGCGTCTGCGCTGCCGCCTGCCGGCTGTGCGCGGAGGAATGCCAGAAGCACGCCGCCATGCATGAACATTGCCGCATCTGTGCGGAAAGCTGCCGCCGCTGCATGGAGGCCTGCCAGGAACTGGCACGCGGCATGGCGCACTAGCCAACGCATAACCATCGGAGAATGGGTTTGGCTGCGAGTCTCTGACATCGCGACCCTGAGCGATGCTGATTCTTTGTCGCCTGTCGTTCGCTGCGAACCCTGCAACGAATTGTTGCTGTCGTTCCAAATTCCGGCTTGACCAACGCATATCTCAACGGTTATGGATTAATCAATAACCAAGAGGTTATCGATCCCAAATGCCGAACGCGCACGATGTGCTCTTCAAAACACTTGCCGATCCGACCCGTCGGGCGATCTTCGAGCGGCTGTGCCGCGAAGGAGAGCAGACGGTGGGCGCCCTGACGGCGCAGGCCGGGATCTCGCAACCGGCTGTCTCAAAACATCTCGGCGTTCTCAAGCAGGCCGGGCTTGTGCGCGATCGCCACGAAGGCCGGCAGACGCACTACAGCGCGCAGCTCGGCGCGCTGGCCCCGCTGATCGACTGGACGAGCGAGATGGCGGGCTTCTGGCAGAGGAAATTCAACGATCTCGAAGATCTGCTCAAACGGATGGACCAATGACCAATACTGCAATCGAAACCCGCTCCGTCGTCGTCGAACGGGAAATATCTCATCCGCCGGAAAAGCTCTGGCGCGCGCTCACGCAACCGCATTTGATCGAGGAATGGCTGATGAAGAACGACTTCAAGCCGGCCGTTGGCCATCGTTTCAATCTTCGCGGCGAATGGGGCGGCGTGCTGGATTGCGAGGTTCTCGCCATCGAGCCGAACAAGGAGCTGTCCTACACCTGGAATTTCAAGCACGAGGATGCAGCCTTCAATCTGCAGAGCGTGGTGACCTTTACGCTCACCCCAACGCGCGCGGGGACGCTCCTGCGCATGGAGCAGACGGGCTTCCGGCCGGATCAAAAGCAGGCCTACGGCGGCGCCCACGCCGGATGGAAGCAGTTCTTTGCGAAGCTGGACGAGGTCTTGGCGCGGGCGGATTGAACTCTGCCGCGTTACGCTTCCGCTCGCCTTCAAAGGAGGTCGCATTGAATTGGAATAACTGGATTCGGCAAATCCACCGCTGGCTGTCGATCGCCTTTACGGCGACCGTCATCGCCAACTTCGTCGCCATGGGATTGGGGGAACCTCCGGCCTTGGTTGTCTACTCGCCACTGCTTCCGCTGTTTTTGCTCCTGTTCACGGGTCTGTACATGTTCGTGCTACCCTATGCCGCCAAATGGCGCAGCGGCTGACGCAGCGGCGACAGGAATGAACGCGATGGCGCAAACGACGTCGAGAAGGCCGGCGAAGGCCGCAAAGAAGGGCGCCAAGCGGCCGGCTGCAGAGCCCGTCCTGCTCTCAGGCGGCAATCCTCAGATCGCAAAAGGAGACGGCGACGCCCCCGTGCAGGCCTACATCGCGGCCATGCCAGGCTGGAAACGCGATGTCGGGCGTCACCTCGACGCGCTCATCGTGCGCACCGTTCCCGGCGTGCGCAAGGCGGTCAAGTGGAACACGCCGTTCTATGGTGTCGAGGACCAGGGCGGCTGGTTCCTCGCCTTTCACTGCTTCACGAAGTACGTCAAAGTGACGTTCTTCCGCGGCACGTCGCTGCGCCCTCTCCCTCCCGGCGAGTCCAAGCACAAGGAAGTGCGCTACCTCGATATTCGCGAGGACGAGGCGCTCGACGAAACGCAGCTTGTGGCCTGGGTGAAGCAGGCCAGCCAATTGCCCGGCGAACGAATGTGAGCGGGGCGACGACAGCCATGAAGAAAGCGACAACGAGCATGAAGAAAAGCGGCGCGGCCGAAGCAAAAGGCGGAGGCTCTCCCTCCCGGCACATCGACGCGAGAATCAAGGAGCTGGGCGATTGGCGCGGTGAGACGCTCGCGCGCATCAGGAGCATCATCAAGCAGGCCGTCCCCGACGTGGTCGAGGAATGGAAATGGCGCGGCGTTCCGGTGTGGGAGCACGACGGCATCATCTGCACCGGCGAGACCTACAAGGCTGTCGTGAAGATGACCTTCGCCAAGGGCGCTTCGCTTGACGATCCATCAGGCCTCTTCAACTCCAGCCTCGAAGGCAACACCAGGCGCGCGATCGATATCCGCGAGGGCGACAAGATCAATGAAAAGGCGTTGAAGGCGCTGTTTCGCGCCGCCGCGGAAGCGAACATGTCGGCGCAAGCTGCCCGGGCCCGGAAGAAGAAGAGCGCTTGAGGCAACAGCCGGAGGAGCAAGCGCGCCACGACCCGAGCGCCTCCGATCAGAGCCGGCGCTCGTATGGCTCCGGGCGACATCTAACCAGGCGGCATTCGCTCGAATTTCTGCAGCGAGGAATCCATCGTGTCCCACGCATGGCCGCGGATGCTGTACGTGACCAGTTGCGGGTTGAACTGGCCGGGGTCGTCAAGGCTGGTCGCGTGGACCGCGATCAGTTCCGGCATCGCGACGAATGTCAGGTAGACCGGCGTTCCGCAGGTCGGGCAGAAGGCGTGGACCTTTTCGTTGCCGCTGTCGCCCGCTACCCGCCAGTCTTTCGCTTCACCCGCAGTGCTCACGTCGCCTCGCCGGGGGAAGACCAGATAGGATCCATGCCCGGTGCCGCTTCGTTGCTGGCAATCGCGGCATTGGCAGTGGCTCTCGGCGATGGGTTTGCTGCCTGTTTCATAACGGATAGCGCCGCACGCACATCCGCCGGAATACCTGGTCATGGTCATTCTCCCGCTCCTGATTGATACGGCAGCGATCAAGCCGATTTCGGCTTGGCGAAAACGTCGAGGCCCTGGCCGGTTTCCAGCAAGGACTTCAGACTGGCGAGGACGACCGGCCACCCCTTCTTGATGCCGTTCGCCATCCCGCTGCCGGCGGCGAGTTCGTCATGGGTAACGGTCAGCCGGACCATCTCCTCGTATTCCTCGATCTCGAACGTCACCCGGCTGTAGGCGGAAGGGTCGGAGGCCTGCGACGCATTTGCCCAGGTGATGACGAGACGGGCCGGCGGCGAGACCTCGACGACCTTGCCGACGAGTTCGACGGTCCGCTCGTCATTGGCGCGGACGTGCTCCCATTTCGATCCGGGATTCCAGTCAGAGACGTTCTCGTGGCCCCAGTAACGCCTTGCGATCTCCGGTTTCGTGATCGCCGCGAACACCTTGTCCGGCGTCGAGCGGATATAGGTCACGTAGACAAAGCTGGTCGTCTCTTTGGTCATTGTCATTCTCCTTCGAGCTCTTTCTTCAGATCGTGCAGCAGGCTGAGCCGCTGTCGTTCGAATTTCCGCACCCACCTTTCGTAGACCTCGTGAAGCGGCACGGGGTTGATGAAATGCAGCTTTTCCCGGCCACGCCTGACCGTGCTCACCAGATTGGCCGCCTCCAGGATTTCAAGGTGCTGCGTGGCGGATTGCCGGGTCATGTCCAGGTTTTCGCAAAGCTCGCCGAGCGTCTGCCCGTTCTTTTCACAAAGAAGGTCGAGCAGCTTTCTGCGTGTCGGGTCGCCCAGCGCTTTGAAAACCTTGTCGGCCTGCATCGGTCTCGCTCTTATGGAAAATATAATATGCAGGTAAATACCTGCATGTCAAGCGGCGACTATCGAGCCCGCAATCAGGTATTCGTCACCTTGCGGATCATGACGGACGATTAAGATTGGCGACGGGTCGCGTCTGCCGAGTGGATCGCGTGCCAGATGCGTGAGGGCGTCGCGGGCATGTCGAGATGCCGCACGCCGAGCGGCGTCAGCGCATTCATCACGGCGTTCATGATGGTGGCGGGGGCAGCGATGGCGCCGGCCTGACCGCTTCCCTTCACGCCCAGCCGGTTGGCGCGGCTTGGAAAGTCGCCTGTCAGGCTGCCCTCGAACGCGGGAAGATCGTCCGCGCGCGGCAGCGCGTAATCCATCAGCGAACCCGAGAGGATCTGCCCTGTCTCCGCATCGAACAGCGCGTGCTCGAACAACGCCTGCCCGATGCCTTGCGCGACGCCGCCATGCACCTGCCCCAGCGTCAGGCGAGGATCGAGCAGGCGGCCGTAGTCGTCGAAGATAACGTAACGATCAAGCTTCACCGCGCCGGTCTCGGGATCGATCTCGACTTCGGCAACATGACAGCCGTTGGGAAAGGTGTAGCGGTCGCAGAGGTGGACCGCCTTGTGCGCAAGGCCGGGCGCGACATCGTCGCCGGGCGTCTGGTATGAGGCGCGCGCCACCTCCTCGAGGCTGACCTCCTGCCCGGTCGCGGCCACGCGCAGCATGCCGGCTTCGTAGTGAACCGCCTCCACGCCGGCCTGCAGCAGGCGCGCGGCAAGCCGGCGCGCATTCTCGATGACGCCTTCGGCCGCCATCAGCAGCGCGGTGCCACCCTGATGCATGGAGCGCGCCCCGCCATGCCCGCCGCCGGCGTCGAGATCGTCCGTATCACCCTGCCGAAACCGGAAGCGCTCCAGCGGCAGGCCAAACGCATCGGCCGCGATCTGGGCAAATGTCGTCTCGTGGCCCTGGCCGTTGGAATGCGTGCCGACCTTCAGATCGATCAGGCCGTCCTTGCCGAGAGATACCTCCGCCACTTCATTGGGCTGGCCGCGCGACGTTTCGAGAAAGCAGGCGTAGCCCAGGCCACGCAGCCTGCCCCGCTTGCGTGAGCTTCGCCGGCGCGCATCGAATCCTGCGGCGGCCTTGACCGCGTGATCGATCGCGTGCGCAAAGCTGCCCTGCTCGACCGAGAGCCCCATCGCACTCGCATGGGGAAACCGGCGAAAGATGTTCTTGCGCCGCAGCTTCAGTGCATCGATCCCGAGCTGGTGGGCTGCGATCTCGATGCAGCGCTCGATCAGATAATTCGCCTCGGGCTTGCCGGCGCCGCGATAGGCGTCGACCGGCGTCGTGTTGGTGAACACGCCGCTGGTCTGAAAGGCGATCAGGGGAATGTCGTAGACGCCGCCCATCGCGCTCGCCATCGCCATGGTCGGCACGGCCGGCGCCACCGTCGAGACATGGGCGCCCAGATTGGCGAGGACTTTTGTTTCGAGCGCGAGGAAGCGGCCGTCCCGGTCGAGCGCAAGGCGGGCCCGGACGATGCTGTCGCGGCCATGGGCGGAGCCGGTGAAATCCTCGCTGCGATCCCCGATCCACGTGACCGGACGGCGGAGGCGGCGTGCCGCCCACAGCACCAGCACCCATTCCGGATAGAGAACGTTCTTCATGCCGAAGCCGCCGCCGACGTCGGGAATGCTGACGCGAAGTTTTTCCCGGCCGATGCGAAACACGCCGTCGGCGAGCAGGTCGCGGATCGCATGCGCACCGGCGGCCGAGGCGATCAGGTGCAGACGGCCGCTCGCGGCATCGAACTCCCCAACCGCACCGCGCGTCTCCAGCGGCGCAGCGACGACGCGGTTGTTGACGAGTTCGCATTCCACGACATGGGCGGCGTCGCAGATAACCGCTTCCACCGGGCCGATCTCGCCGCGGTTGAACTGGAACGCGATATTGCCCCGCGCCTCCGGCCAGATCGACGGCGCGTCCGGCAGAACGGCATCCGCGATCGAGACCACCGGCGGCAGCGGTTGATAGTCGACGATGATGGCCTCGGCGGCGTCGCGCGCGGCCTCAGTACTTTCCGCGACCACGAATGCGATAGGCTCGCCGACATAACGAACGACATCGCGCGCCAGCGCGTGACAGGGCGGCACCACCAGCGGCGTCGTCATCGGGATACTGGTCACCGCGCACGGCAGCGGTCCAATATTGTCGGCGGCCAATTCGGCTCCCGTGAGCACGGCGGCGACGCCGGGCATCTTGCGCGCCGCATCGACGCTGATCGACCCGATGCGCGCATGCGCATGCGGCGAGCGAACGACGACGCCATGAAGCGCTTTCGGCGCCACGAGATCGGCGATGTAGCGCCCGCGCCCCCGCACGAAGCGCTCGTCCTCAAGGCGGTCGATGCTGCGCCCCAATAACGGCTCGGTCATGGGAAGCTGTATGGAACCGGAGGGTGCTAAACGCAAGCAGCAGCCCCGCGAATGCGGGGCCGCCCTCTGCGTTGAGCCGGGAGTTTAAATCCCTATGCCGTGGCGGAGTGCTGCGCCCCTTGCAGCTTGCGCTTTCGCCAGATCGATCCCGCGATCAGCACGACGATGATGCCGAGGATTCCAAGGACTACCTCGCCGCCATGTCCGCCATTGGCGAACTGCGGCGCCATGCCGAGCGATTTAAACAGTCCATCGAGGCCGACACCGACCGGACCGTTGAAGAACGCGTGCAGCGACGGCTGCACCACGGGGTCCGTCGCCATCACCTCGCCGGCGACCCAGCCGAGCAGGCCCGCGCCGGCCCACACCAGCGCCGGAAGGCGCGTCAGCAGCGCCATGATCAGCGCAGCTCCCGCGACGATCAGGGGAACGCTGATGGCGAGCCCGATGACAAGCAAGGGAATGCTGCCATTGGCGGCCGCGGCGACCGCGATGACGTTGTCGAGGCTCATTACGATGTCGGCGATCGCCACGATCTGCACGGCCGCCCAAAGATGCGCAGCCGCGTCCACGCCGCCCTCGTCCTCGTGTTCCGGCACCAGCAACTTCGCCGCGATCACCAGCAACGCCAATCCGCCGACCAGCTTGAGGAAAGGCAGCCCCATCAGCGTCACGACGATACCGGTGAAGATGATGCGCAGGAACACCGCGACACCGGCGCCAAGAACCATGCCCCAGAACCGCTGGCGCGGCGGCAAGCCCCGGCACGCCATCGCGATGACAAGCGCGTTGTCGCCCGACAGCAGGATGTTGATCCACATGATCTTGCCGAGCGCGACCCAGAAAGCGGGTTGCTGCATCTCGGTCTGGAACTGGGTGAAGAATGCCGAGATCGTTGCAGGATCGAAGATTTGCCAGAGCCAGTTCACAGCGTTTTTCCCCCCGGCCTTTTCAGCCGTTGCGCGCGGCTATTGCTGGCCGCTGTCCAATCGATTTAGCCGACGATTTCGTTGCCCGAAAAGAACTGCGCGATTTCGATCGCGGCGGTCTCCGGTGCGTCCGACCCGTGCACCGAGTTCTCGCCGATCGACTTCGCATGCACCTTGCGGATCGTGCCGTCCGCCGCCTTCGACGGATCGGTCGCGCCCATCACGTCACGATACTTCAGAACGGCGCCCTCGCCTTCCAGCACCTGCACCACGACCGGACCCGAGGTCATGAAGTCGACCAGTTCGCCGAAGAACGGCCGCGCCTTGTGAACGGCGTAAAAGGTTTCCGCCTGTTCGCGGGTCATGCGAATGCGCTTCTGGGCCACGACCCGCAGCCCCGCCTTCTCGATCAGCGCGTTGACGGCGCCGGTCAGATTGCGCTCGGTCGCGTCCGGTTTGAGGATCGAGAAAGTACGTTCAATCGCCATTGCTTACGTCCTTGCAAAACGCTGGTTGGAGAGTTGCGGGGCTTATATCGGCGCCACCTCACGACGGCAAGCGACCGTGTGACGCGCCTGCCACCCCTTTTTGGCGTGTTTTGGGGCGGTGCACCCGCCCCGCGGGGGCGAAGATTACAGCAATTTCACGGAGGTGAACCCTGTCTGAAACCGCCGTGCCGCCTTCGTTCAGCTTCGCGGCCGTAGACTTACGGACGATCGAACGCAGGGCACGCGCATCCGCCGGGCCCTAAGGCGTCACGGGACCCGATCTCACTGATGGTGCCGACTGGCGCCTGAACTTTGAGGAGACGATCATGTTACGCAAACTCTCGCTCGTTGCAGTGGCCGCGGCTTCGCTGGGCGCGGCCGCGCTGGCGCCGACATCGGCCTCGGCCTGGGGCGGCGGCTGGCACCATGGTGGCGGCTGGCAGCAGCATCATCGCGGCTGGGGTGGTCCCCGCGTCTTCATCGGCGGCCCGGCCTATTACGCCGGCGGATATGGCGGCTGCTATGCGCGGCGCCTGGTTCCGACCCCCTGGGGTCCGCGGTGGCGGCTGGTGAACCGCTGCTACTGACCTGATTTGACCTTCCCCCTGACTGACGCCCCGGCCGCCGCGCCGGGGCTTTTTTGTGCCGTGGAACCGAACGGGCGACGGCGATTCGACTACTTTGAGGCGAACGCATGCACCTCATGCACGGAAACAAATTTCGCCGTTGTGACTTGACCCAACGAATATCACTGAAGCCTTGCGAATGCTGCGAGGTGGAACTCGTAGAGATGGCCGATGGATACCCAAATCAACAACGATTTCGAACAGATCGATCACAAGACATGCGTGTCGATCTGCGACGCCATCGGCGAACGGCTGCAGCGAAACCTGCGCCCCGAGGCCGAACTTTCGCCGCGTTTGCGCGAGCTCGTCGATGAACTGCGCCAACGCGACAACGAGTTGAATTGAAGGCCGCCGACAGCTGATTTTGCCGATAAATGGGTTGCGTTTGGCGCCGGGTCCGGTGACAACGCCGCATGCTTTCCCTCACCGACATTTCGGTCCGCATTGCCGGGCGGCTTCTTATCGACGACAGCACGGTGCAGATCGTGCCCGGCGCACGCGTCGGCTTCGTCGGCCGCAATGGCGTCGGCAAATCGACCCTGTTTCACGCGATCCGCGGCGACCTGCCGACTGAATCCGGCAGCATCACCCTACCGCCACGATGGCGCATCGGCAGCCTGGCGCAGGAGGCGCCGGACGGCCCGGAAAGCCTGATCAACGTCGTGCTGAAGGCCGATCTCGAGCGGGACGCGCTGCTCCAGGAAGCCGAAACCGCCGATGATCCGCACCGGATCGCTGAGGTCCAGACCCGGCTGGTCGACATCGATGCACACTCCGCGCCGGCCCGCGCGGCGGCGATTCTCAGCGGCCTCGGATTTTCCACCGCGGATCAGGCGCGGCCGTGCTCGGAATTCTCCGGCGGCTGGCGCATGCGGGTGGCGCTGGCGGCGACGCTGTTTTCGGCGCCCGACCTGTTGCTGCTGGACGAGCCGACCAACTATCTCGACCTCGAAGGCACACTGTGGCTGGAAGACCATCTGGCCAATTATCCACGCACCGTGATCGTGATCAGCCACGACCGCGACCTGCTCGACACCTCGGTCGATCAGATCCTGCATCTCGATCGCGGCAAGCTGACGCTCTACAAGGGGACTTATTCCTCGTTCGAGGAACAGCGCGCCACCCGCGAAATGCTGGACGCCAAGCACGCCAAGCGCCAGGCCGACGAGCGCAAGCGGCTGCAGGCCTTCGTCGATCGCTTCAAGGCCAAGGCTTCCAAGGCCCGCCAGGCGCAATCCCGCGTCAAAATGCTGGAACGGATGAAACCGGTCACGGCGCTGGTGACCCAGGATGTGCGTGAAATCACGTTCCCGACACCGGAGAAAATGCTGTCGCCGCCGATCATCGCCGTCGATGACGTCTCGGTCGGCTACGATCCGAAAAAGCCGGTGCTCAATCGCGTCACGCTGCGCATCGACACCGACGACCGCATCGCCCTGCTCGGCTCCAACGGCAACGGCAAATCGACGCTGGTCAAGCTGTTGGCCGGCAAGCTCCAGCCTTTCTCCGGCCGGGTTACGCGGGCGGAAAAACTTTCGGTCGGCTATTTCGCGCAGCATCAGGTCGACGAGCTCAACCTCGACGGCTCGCCCTACGATCACGTCCGCAAACTCATGCCCGATGCGCCGGAAACCAAGGTGCGCGGCCGCACCGGCGCGATCGGATTTTCCGGAAAGGCCGGCGATACCCTGGTCAAGAGTCTCTCGGGCGGCGAGAAGGCGCGCCTGTTGCTCGGGCTCGCCACGTTCTTCGGCCCGAACATGATCATCCTCGACGAGCCGACCAACCATCTCGACATCGACAGCCGTGCGGCGCTGGCCGAAGCGATCAACGATTTTCCCGGCGCCGTCATCATGGTCTCGCATGACCGCTATCTGATCGAATCCTGCGCCGATCAATTGTGGGTCGTCGCCAATCAGGCGGTGACGACCTACGACGGTGACCTCGACGAATACAGGCGGATGGTGCTGTCGATCGGCGATGCGCGCGGTGGTTCGCGCGAGCGCAGCAGCGAGCGTAGCAGGGAAACCGCGAAGCCCGAGCGAGCGAAGAGCGAAAGGCGATCGCCGCTGAAGCAGCGGATCGCCGGGGCGGAAGCCGAAATCGAGCGCATCAACGGCATCATCGCCAAGATCGACACCGCGCTTGCCTTGCCGGATCTGTTCACGCGCGATCCCAGGCAGGCGGCCCAGCTCAGCAAGGCGCGCGCCGGCGCCGAAAGCGCACTGCGGCGGGCCGAGGAAAATTGGCTTGAGGCCAGCTCGGAATTTGACGAAGCGGCGGGCTGAGACCGCGCAATGCCGTCGAGCTATGCGGCCGGCTTCTTCTTCGGCTTTGCGCCCCTGGCCGGCGCCACCGGCTCCGGACTACGCTCGATCGACGTCAGGCGTCCCGAGGTGAAGGTGTAGATGCCGGCCCGCTGGCCGCGCGAATAGCTGACGACCGCCACGCGATCGCCGCGCGGATTGTTGGAGAGGCTGACATTGTCGGGCGCACCGATGCCGCGCACGACGTCGCATTCGGTATGACCGAGCGCCACCGTCCCGGTCGTCGAGGGCGGCGGACTGCCCGCCGCACCATTTGCCAGCGCGTTGGCGTCGGTACCCGGCGCTGCCATTCCGGGACAGCCGCCGTCGGCACTGACGAGTTCATCCGGCGTGATCGCTTTGCTCGGGGTGAGCGGGGGCGTTTCGATCGAAACGTTTCGGATGAACGTGCGTCCGGTGCGCGAAAACCAGTCCGCATCCTTCGACAGAAGGTCGGATGCACCCGTGCAGCCCGCCAGCGCGGGCCCGAGCAGCAACAACGTCAGCAGTGGCTTTCGATCGATCATTCCGCGTCGCAAGCTAGACCCCGGCCCCCACTGTATCCGTAACTATCTGTCCGACCATCACTTTGCGGCACGACCATGGCTGCCCGCAAAGTCCGGCGCAGAATCCGCAGATTATCATTAATTCCCAAGGACTGCTAATTTCAAAGGATCGCTAATTTCCAAGGATCTCTAATTCAAGGCACCGCTATTGCCGCCGCTGCCACCGGCCCCGCTCGTCGGTCTGCCAATACGTCACCTCGAACCCACGCGTCTTGCAATCGGCCCAGGCGCCGCGCGCCGCGCTCAGCGCGTCGTCATCATCGCCGTTGAAGACCAGCACCAACCGTTCGTAGCTGTCGCAATCAGCCGGCAACGCCGCGTTGTCGATCAGGAACCTGACATTGGCTCGATTCGGGTTGCCGTCCTCGATCGAGAGAATGATCGGCTGGTCCTGCGCATCGCCGGCGCGCCAAGTGGCGTGCGGCAGGAACGAATCGTCGCTGTAGGTCCACAAATGCGCATCGAGCGCCTCGGTGCGCTCTGGCGAGGTCGATTGCACGACCACGCGCCAGCCTCGCTCCAGCGATTTTTCCAGGAGCGGCGGCAATACGCTTTCGAGCGACATGCCCTGCAAATGATAGAACAGGACTTCCGTCATCCGATGCAACCAGACTTACTTCGTGGCTTCGTAATATTCCGCGACCAGCCGGTCCAGCAGGCGAACGCCGTAGCCGGAGCCCCAGCTGTGGTTGATGTCGGTTTTCGGCGCGCCCATCGCGGTTCCCGCGACGTCGAGATGCGCCCACGGCGTGCTGTCGACGAACCGCTGCAGGAACTGGGCGGCGGTGATCGAGCCGCCATTGCGCCCGCCGGTATTCTTCATGTCGGCGAACTGCGAATCGATCTGCTTGTCGTATTCGGGACCAAGCGGCATGCGCCAGACGCGCTCGCCGGTTTCGTTTCCGATCTTGCTGAGCCGCTCGGCCAGCTCGTCGTTGTTGGAGAACATGCCGGCATATTCGGTTCCGAGCGCGACCATGATCGCGCCGGTGAGGGTCGCGAGATCGACCATGAATTTAGGCTTGAATTTCCTGGCCACGTACCAGAGCACGTCGGCCAGCACGAGGCGGCCTTCGGCGTCGGTGTTGATGATTTCGATGGTTTGCCCTGACATCGAGGTGACGATGTCGCCGGGGCGCTGGGCGTTGCCGTCGGGCATGTTCTCGACCAGACCGATGGCGCCGACCGCGTTGACCTTCGCCTTGCGCGCCGCCAGCGCATGCATCAACCCGACCACGCAGGCCGCCCCGCCCATATCGCCCTTCATGTCCTCCATGCCGGCGGCGCCCTTGATGGAGATACCGCCGGTATCGAAGCAAACGCCTTTGCCAATGAAAGCAACGGGTTGATCGCCCTTCTTGCCGCCGTTCCAGCGCATGATCACGGTGCGGCCCGGCTGCGTCGAGCCCTGTGCGACACCGAGCAAGGCGCCCATGCCGAGTTTCTTCATCGCCTTGACGTCGAGCACCTCGACATCGACGCCGAACTTCCTGAGCTGGCTCGCGCGGCGCGCGAACTCCACCGGGTACAGCACGTTCGGCGGCTCATTGACGAGTTCGCGCGCGATGACCACGCCGTCCACGACATGGGACGCAGGCGCGAAGGCTTTTCGCGCGGCGGCGACATCCGCAACCGCGATCGAAATGTCGGCGCGAAGTGCGCCGTTCTCGCCGTCCTTCTTCTTGGTCTTGTAGCGGTCGAATTTATAGGCGCGCAGCCGGATGCCCGACGCGATGGCGGCGGCGGCATCGCCCTGCATCGCCGCCTCGGGCAGCTCGGCGATCACGGTGACCGATACACTGGCGGCGTTGAGCTTGCCCGCCGTCACCCCGCCGAATTTGAGAAAATCCTTCTCCTTGATATCGGCCGTCTTGCCGACGCCGACCACGATCAGGCGGTCCGCCTTGATTCCGTCCGGCGCCGGGATATCGAGCGTCGATCCGCTCTTGCCCTTGAACTGGTTGGCCGCCGCCGCCCGCTTGACGGTATCGGCTGCCTTCCCCAGCGCTTTCCGGGTCGCCTCGCCGAACTTCAATGCGTCATCGCAGAACACCACGAGAACGCCACGGGGCGCTGCGGAAAAAGCGACGAAGCCGACCTTGACGGCGTCGGACATGGATAGATCCTCCAGAATTCAGGGCTGTCTTGGCGGGTCCGGAAACGGCCCGTACGGTGGAATGTTTCTCTTCGGTAACGGCCCAAATCGCTCGGGACCTGATGTTTCGGACACTATGGCCTGTCTGCCACAGCGCTGCCAAGCGCCGCAGTGGCCGGAAGGCCACATGAAGTGAATTATTAGCCATATTCGAGGCGTGCCACGGCTCGGCCATTTTGTTGACGGATCAAAGGGATGGTAGTGAGAATGTAGACGGCCGGTGGTTGGCGGCCCGACCAAGGGGAACCCTCAAACAGGGTTGGTCGGAAGCCGCTCTTCAGGGGTACTAGGGGCGGGATCGTACGGTAACGATGGGGTCGATCGACAGGTATATTTTCCGCACGACGCTCGCGTCGTTTGCGCTGGTCCTGGTCAGCCTCACCGGCGTGATCTGGATTACGCAGGCGTTGCGTGGCATCGACCTGATGACGAGTCAGGGCCAGACCATCATCACCTTTCTCGGAATCACCAGCCTGGTGATTCCGGCGCTTGTGCTGGTCATCGCGCCGATCGCGGTGATGATTGCGATCTCGCATACATTGAACAAGCTCGCTACCGATTCCGAAATCATCGTGATGAATGCCGCCGGCTTTTCGCCATACCGGCTGTTCCGCCCATTTTTCTTCGCCACATGCGTGGTGGCGGTGCTGGTCACATTCATCGGTGCCTATCTCGCTCCCGACGGCCTGCGCCGGATCAAGCAATGGGACGCCGAGATCACGGCCGACGTTCTCACCAACATCCTGCAGCCCGGACGTTTCGCCCAGCTCGACCAGAACCTGACGATTCGCATTCGGGAACGGCAGCCCGGCGGCGTGCTCGCCGGCATCTTCGTGGACGACCGCCGCGATCCCAAGGAGCGCGTCACCATCATTGCCGACCACGGCACGGTGCTGAAGAACGAAAACGGCTCCTATCTGGTGCTGGAGGACGGCAACCTCGAACGTTTCGAGGCCGGAAAACGCGACCCGGCGCTGGTGGCATTCGCCCGCTATGCCTTCGACATGTCGAAATTCTCCAACCGTGGCCGCGACGTCGCGCTGGGAATTCGCGAACGCTATCTCTGGGAGCTGGTTTCGCCCTCGGACGACGATCCGGTCTTCAAGCAACTGTCCGGGCAGTTTCGCGCCGAGCTTCATGACCGCTTCCTGGCGCCGGTCTATCCCTTCGCGTTCGCAGTCCTGACCTTTGCATTCCTCGGCACGCCGCGCACCACGCGCCAGAGCCGCAATTTTTCGATCGGCGGATCCATCCTGGCGGTGTTCGGTCTGCGCATGGCGGGATTCGCCTGCTCGGTGATGGCGGTAAAGACGCCGGAAATGGCGCTCGTCCAGTATTTGATGCTGTTCGGTGCGATCGGCATCGGGCTGTGGATGATTATCGGCGGCATCGTGGTTGAGCCGCCGGCCGCGCTGATGGAGGCCATCAACAGGTCGAACGCACGGCTGGCGCGGCTCTTTGGACGACCGGCCACAGCATGAGCATGATGACCAACACGCTCGGGCGATACTTTGCCGGCCGCTTCCTGGTCGCGGCGGTGGGCGTGTTTGCGAGCATTTTCGTACTGCTCGTACTGGTCGACTACATCGAAATGGTCCGCAAGACCTCCGGGCTGGTATCGGTATCCGCGATCACGGTGGCTCAGACGTCGCTTTACCGGGTGCCGCAACTGCTCGAAAAGCTGATGCCGTTCTGCGTCCTGATCGGCGCGATGACCTGCTACCTCGCGCTGTCGCGGCGGCTCGAACTGGTGGTCGCACGCGCGGCCGGCGTATCCGCCTGGCAGTTCATCTCGCCGGCGCTGGCAAGCGCAATCATCCTCGGCACCGTGGCAACCGTTGCCTACAACCCGATGTCGGCAAACCTGCGCGAACTCTCCAAGCGGATGGAGGCTGAGCTGTTCGGCTCGGCCCCCGGCGGCGGCATCCAGGACGCATCCGGCTTCTGGCTCAATCAGATCAACAGCGACGGCCAGTCGATCATCAATGCGGCGCGCAGCGAGCAGCAGGGTGTCCGGCTGACCGGGCTGACCGTGTTCCGGTTCGATACCGATCTCCAGTTCAAGGAGCGAATCGAAGCCCGCGAAGCCACCCTCGAGGAAGGCCGCTGGGCCTTCAAATCGGTACGTAGATACTCCCTTGATAAACCTCCGGTTGATCAGGATAACTATTACCTCTCGACCACCCTGACTCCGGCCCAGGTTCGCAACAGTTTCTCCACCCCGGAAACCGTGTCTTTTTGGCAACTTCCCGGCTATATCCGCTCTTCCGAAAGCTCGGGCTTCGCGACGGCAGGCTACCGGCTGCAGTACCATAAGCTCATCGCACAGCCGTTTTTGCTGGCTGCAATGGTGATGTTGGCGGCTTCCGTAAGCCTTCGCTTCTTCCGGATGGGCGGCGTGCAAAAGATGGTTTTAAGTGGCGTGGGCGCAGGCTTTCTGCTCTACGTTCTATCGAAAGTTACTGAGGATTTGAGCAAGGCTGAGTTGATGCATCCCATCGCTGCGGCGTGGTTGCCCGTCTGTGTGGGTGGCCTCACCGGCTTCTTAGCCTTGCTGTACCAGGAGGACGGGTAGTGGCCGTTGTCGCCGCCCGCCAGTTGAGGTCGCCTGCGTTCAGGCGGCGCACCATCGTGCGCCGCTGTCGAGCCCGCTTGGCTGCCGTTGGCGTTACCATGACTGCCCTGCTTGCCGGAATCGTTTTGGCGAGCTCGATCGAGCTTGCCCTGACGGTGCCGGCCTCGGCACAAAGCTTCACCTACAACCCGCGGCCGCCCAAGCCGCCGAAGCCGCCCGTCAACAACGACGGCAAGATGACCGTGCAAGCGGTCGAGGTGGACTACGACTACAACAACCAGCGCGTGTCGGCGGTCGGCAACGTGCAGATGTTCTACAACGGCACCAGCGTGGAGGCCGACAAGGTCATCTTTGACCAGAAGACCAAGCGGCTGCATGCGGAAGGCAACATCCGCCTGACCGATGCGGAAGGCAAAGTCACCTACGCCAACATCATGGATCTGAGCGACGACTACCGTGACGGTTTCGTCGACTCGCTGCGCGTCGATACCGCCGACGATACGCGGATGGCGGCGACGCGCGCCGACCGTTCGGCCGGCAATTACACCGTGTTCGAAAACGGCGTCTATACCGCCTGCGCGCCGTGCAGGGACAATCCGAAGAAGCCGCCGCTGTGGCAGGTCAAGGGTGCGCGCATCATCCACGACCAGACCGACAAGATGCTGTACTTCGAGAACGCGCAGCTCGAGTTCTTCGGCGTGCCGATGGCGTATCTGCCGTATTTCTCGACGCCCGATCCGACCGTCAAACGCAAGACCGGTTTCCTGATGCCGGCCTACTCGACGGTCCCCAACACCTACGGCTATGGCGTGGAAACCCCGTTCTACTGGGCAATCGCGCCGGACTATGACGCGACCTTCAATCCGCGCTTCACCACAAGGCAGGGCGTGCTGCTTCAGGGTGAATTCCGCCAGCGGCTGATCAACGGATCGTATCAGATCCGCGCCTACGGCATCGACCAGCTGGATCCGGGTGCTTTCGCCGGACAGCCGGGCGACCGCCAGTTCCGCGGCGGCGTCGACACCAAGGGCCAGTTCGCGATCAACGACAAATGGGTCTGGGGCTGGGACGGCGTTCTGCTGACCGACTATTACTTCTTCTCGGATTACCGGCTTGCCCAGTACAAGGATCCGCTGGGTTCGTTCCTGAGCCTGCCGACGGAAGCGATCTCGCAGCTCTACCTGACCGGCGTCGGCAGCCGCAGCTACTTCGACGCGCGCACGATCTATTATCTGAGCTACTCCGGTTTCCAGGATCAGGTGCCTGTGATCCATCCGGTGATCGACTACAACAACGTCATCAACCACCCGATCCTCGGCGGCGAGGTCAGCTACAAGACGAACTTCACCAGCCTGTCGCGCACGACCGCGGCCTTCGACCCGATCACGACGCTGGCCAACACCACTGGCCTCTGCCTTAACGCATCGGCCGACCCGCTCGCTCGTATCCCCTCGCAGTGCCTGCTGCGCGGCATGCCCGGTACCTACACCCGCCTGACGGCCGAGGCGCAATGGCGGAAATCGTTCACCGATCCCATGGGCCAGATCTGGACGCCGTTTGCGATCATGCGCGCCGACGCCATCGACGCCTCGATCTCGAACCAGCCCGGCGTTTCGAACTTCCTGCCCGTGGGCGACACGCAGGCGGTCCGCCTGATGCCGGCGGTCGGCCTCGAATATCGCTACCCCTTCATCAACGTTCAGCCCTGGGGCACCACCACGATCGAGCCGATCGCACAGGTCATCGCGCGTCCCAACGAGACCTACGCCGGCAAGCTGCCGAACGAAGACGCGCAGAGCATGGTGTTCGACGCCTCCAACCTGTTCGCGGTCGACAAGTTCTCGGGCTATGACCGCGTCGAAGGCGGCGGCCGCGCCAATGTCGGCGTCCAGGCGACCACGCAGTTCGACCGCGGCGGCAGCGTCAACGTGCTGTTCGGCCAATCCTACCAGTTGTTCGGCCTGAACTCGTACGCGGTGGCGGACGCGACCAATACCGGGCTCAATTCCGGCCTGGAGACCGCCCGGTCCGACTACGTCGCCCGCATCAATTATTCGCCGAACCGGACCTATACGTTCAGCGTGCGCTCGCGCATGGATGAAGCGACGCAGAACATCAACCGCTTCGAAGCCGAAGGACGTGCCGCGTTCGACCGCTGGTCGGTAAGCATGCTGTACGGCAACTACGCCGCACAGCCGGAGCTCGGATACCTGACCCGGCGTGAAGGCCTGCTCGGCACCGCCTCGATCAAGCTGGCGGCGAACTGGGTGGTGTCGGGAGCGGCGCGCTGGGATCTTGAAGCCAACAAGCTGAACCAGTACATCATCGGCGCGGGTTATGTGGATGACTGCTTCGTGCTGGCCGCCAACTACGTCACGTCCTACAGCTATTCCGCCGGGACGACACCGCCAGTGCTCAGCCACGCGTTCATGCTGCAGATCGGCTTGCGGACCATTGCGAACACGTCCTCATCGGCCGGCGGCAGCGGCATGGGCATCCAGTAGCGTGAGGCCCGACCTTGCCGGAATGTACCCAGCGCAACGCGGTACGGATTGGTTGATACGGCTGACATGATCATGACGCCCATTACACTCCTTTCTCGCCGACTTTTTTCTTGCCGGCTTTGGTTCCTTGCTGCCGGCTGCGCCGTCGCGCTTGCCATGCTCGCCGGCAGCGCTTCGCCGCTGCGCGCGCAGTCCGTGGCCTGCATGGTCAACGGCGAGCCCATCACCACCCTCGATATCGAGCAGCGCACCAAGCTCAACTTCCTGACCACGCGCAAAAAGATGTCCCGGCAGGAAGTGCTCGACGAACTGACCAATGAAAAGGTGAAGCTCAAGGAAGCCAAGCGATTTGGCGTCGATCCCTCCGCCAGCGAAGTCGATCAGTCCTATGCGGGAATGAGCCAGCGGATGCGGATAACGACCGAGCAGCTCACCAAATCCCTGGAGAGCCAGGGTGTCCGCCCGGAAACGCTGAAGGCCCGCCTCAAGGCCGAGATGGTCTGGGGCAGTCTGGTGCGCGGCCGCTTCAAGGAGAGCCTCCAGGTCGGCGAGAAAGACGTGGCCGACGCCGCCCAGCAGGGCGGCGAAGCGACCCAGACCGACGCGTTCGAATACAAGCTGCGGCCGATCGTGCTGATCGTGCCGCGCGGTTCGGCGCCTGCGGCGATGGACCTGCGGCGCAAGGAGGCGGAATTGCTGCGTGAGCGTGTCCAGACCTGCGACCAGGCCAACAGCTACTTCAGGTCGATGCAGAATGCCGCCATCCGCGACACCATCACCAAGAACTCGGCCGATATTCCCGGTCCGCTTCGTGAGCTCCTCGACAAGACGCCGATCGGTCATTTGACCCCGCCCGAAATCACCAAACAGGGCGTGGAGATGGTGGCGTTGTGCGAGCGGAAACCGACCAAGGTCGACACGCCGAAAAAGCGGGAAATCCGCGAAAAGATGTTCGCCCAGAAATATGAGGCGAAGCAGAAAGCTTACCTGAACGACATCCGCAAAGCCGCAATGATCGAATGCCGTTGATGGCCAGGGATCTGACGTCCGGGGATCTGACGTCCAAGGGTCCTAAGTCAGAGGCCCTGAACTCAGAGGCTCAGAACACCGGGCCCCTCGCGCTGACATCCGGCGAGCCTGCGGGCATCGGCCCCGATATCGCGCTTGCCGCCTGGCTGCGTCGCGGTGAGCTGGACCTTCCGCCGTTCTATCTGCTCGGCGATCGCGCGTTCTTCGCCGAGCGGGCGAAAATCCTGGGATTGCAGGTCGAGCTTGCCGATGCTGTTCCTGAGGAAGCGAGTGCGGCATTTGCGAAAGCCCTGCCCGTGGTCGCGACCGGCGCAATCGCCACTGCGCGCCCCGGACAGCCCGACGATACCAGCGCCAACGCGGCGCTGGCCTCCATTCGCGACGCGGTCGACCATGTCAGGCACGGGCGAGCCGGCGCCGTCGTCACCAATCCGATCGCCAAGAGCGTGCTGTACCGCGCCGGCTTCCGCCATCCCGGCCACACCGAGTTTCTCGCCGAGCTTGCCGCCGATGGCGGCCCCGCGCCGCAGCCGGTGATGATGCTGTGGTCGCCGGCGCTCGCCGTCGTTCCCGTCACCATCCACCTTTCGCTGCGCGAGGCGCTGGCGCAGCTGTCGACCGAGCTGATCGTGACGACGGCCCGGATTGCGGTCGCGGATCTCCGGGCGCATTTCGGCCTGGCTCACCCGCGGCTTGCACTATCGGGCCTTAATCCGCATGCCGGCGAGGACGGCTCGCTCGGCAGCGAAGACATCGACATCGTGGCACCCGCCGTCGAGGCGCTGCGTGCGGAAGGCATCGACGCCAGGGGCCCGTTGCCTGCGGATACCATGTTCCACGCCGCGGCGCGCAACACCTACGACTGCGCCATCTGCATGTATCACGACCAGGCGCTGATCCCGATCAAGACCATTGCGTTCGAGGATGCCGTCAACGTCACGCTGGGATTGCCGTTCATCCGCACCTCGCCGGACCACGGCACGGCCTTCGACATTGCCGGCACCGGCAAGGCCAACCCGTCGAGTCTCGCCGCGGCGTTGCGGCTCGCCGCACGCATGGCGGCCATCAAGCCTTCATGAGCGCGATCGACGATCTGCCGCCGCTGCGCGACGTCATTCGCGAACATTCCCTGTCGGCCCGCAAATCGCTCGGCCAGAATTTCCTGCTCGACCTCAACCTCACCGCGCGGATTGCACGCGCCGCGGGCCCGCTCGAAGGCGCCACCGTCATCGAGATCGGCCCCGGTCCCGGCGGCCTGACGCGCGCGCTGCTGGCGCTGGGCGCCAGGCGCGTCATCGCCGTCGAACGCGACGAGCGCGCGCTGGCCCCGCTCGACTACATCGCAAAGCGTTATCCCGGGCGGCTCAAGATCGTGCATGCCGACGCGCAGCGCTTCGATCCCCGCCCGATGCTGGGCGGCGAGCCGGCCAAAATCGTTGCCAACCTTCCCTACAACATCGCGACCGCGCTATTGGTGGACTGGCTCTCGATCGAGCCGTGGCCGCCCTGGTACGACATGATGGTGCTGATGTTCCAGCGCGAGGTCGCCGAGCGGATCGTCGCAAGAGAGAATGACGAAGCCTATGGCCGGCTCGCGGTGCTTGCCAACTGGCGCGCCGAGACCAAGATCCTGTTCGACATTTCGCCGGCCGCTTTCGTGCCGCAGCCCAAGGTGACCTCCTCCGTGGTGCGGCTGGTACCGCGCGCCGCACCCGAGCCCTGCGACCGCCGCGCCCTCGAACAGGTGGCGGCCGCGGCCTTCGGCCAGCGCCGGAAAATGCTGCGGCAGAGCCTCAAATCGCTGTCGGTCGATCCGGCGCGGCTGGCCGGGGCCGCGCATGTCGACGCAACGCGGCGCGCCGAGACCGTTCCAGTCTCGGGCTTTGTTGCCATGGCCCGCGAATTGACCGATATACGAAGCACAAAATCAAACGTCGTTTAAGGAGTGAACGCCATGGCGCGAATGGTCCGTCAATCCCTCGTCAAGTTCGATGCGCCGCTGTGCGAAACCATTATCGACACGCCGAAGCCGGTAGCGCGCGAAGTCCTTGTCCGTATCGAACGCTGCGGCCTCTGTCATTCCGACCTGCACATCCAGGACGGCTATGCCGATCTCGGCGGCGGCAAGCGGCTCGACACCACGCGCGGCATGACGCTGCCGTTCACGCTCGGGCACGAGATCGCCGGCATCGTCGATGAGGTAGGTCCCGATGCCCCGAAGGACCTGATCGGAAAGAAGCAGGCGGTATTCCCCTGGATCGGTTGCGGCCAGTGCCGCGACTGCGCCAATGGCGACGAGAACCTCTGCGTCAAGCAGCGCTTCGTCGGCGTATCCATCGATGGCGGCTTTGCCACCCACGTGCTGGTGCCCGACGCAAAATACCTGCTCGATTACGATCCGCTGCCGGTCAATCAGGCGGCGACCCTGATGTGCTCGGGCGTGACCGCCTATGGCGCGCTGAAGCGGCTGGTCGACCGTCCGCGGCAGCGCAATCTGTTGCTGATCGGTCTCGGCGGCGTCGGCATGATGGGACTTTCATTCGCGCAGGCGATGTTCAGGCAGAACATCACGGTCGCCGATCTCAACCCCGCCGCGCGCGAGACCGCGCTAAAGAACGGCGCTGCGGTCGCCTACGATCCGTCCGAGCCCGAGATCGCAAGGCGCATCCTCAAGGAAACTGAAGGCGGCTTCGACGGCGTCGTCGATTTTGCCGGCAACGAGAAATCGATGGCGTTTGCGACGTCGGTGGTGGCGCGCGGCGGCAAGGTCGTGGTCTCCGGCCTGATGGGCGGCAATTTCAGCCTGCCGATGGTGCAATGGGTCTACAAGCGCATGACCATCGAGGGCTTCATGGTCGGCACGCTCGCTGAAGCCAAGGAATTGATGGCGCTCGCCCGCGCCGGCAAGATCAAGCCGACGCCGATGAAGGAAGAGCCGATGGCCGACGTCCAGAAATGGATCGAGGAATTGCGCGCCGGCAAGGTCGTCGGGCGGATCGTGCTGAAGAACTGAGGCGCTGCGCTCGCGGCACTGCAGCGACGGAGCATTCCGCCCGCTCCGTCGAGTTGCTTTCGTCGAAATGGTCCAAGAGGTGGGCACGGCTTGAAGTGCCGTGCCCACGCTTGAAACTACCTGCTGTAGACCACAGGCGCGCGGCGGAAGGCGACGCGCGGCGGCGGGCCGATGTCACGCTGCCAGACGCGGCCATCATCGAACTGAATACGCATGCCATCGGGCGAATAGACAGCGCCCTCGTCGCGCGCATCGATCCAGATCCGGCTGTCGGGCGCGCTCCAGTCGGGCCATGCCCGGTAGGACTCACCCGTTTCCGTCGTGATGTTCACGGCATCTCCGTTCTGCGTGACGAAGGTGGGCGCACCGGGCATGCCGTTCCCGCACATCTGGATGCACCGGTAGGTACCAGTCAGGTTAACCGTTTCGGCCGAGGCGCCAGTGGCGGCGCACGCAGCCAGGAGGCCCAAGGCCAGCGACAATCGTCTCATCAGGATTGCTCCATCGCTTGTATGAAGATGAGCCCGAGCAAGCGGGCGACGAACAAGCGCTGACGAAAGCAGCTGGTTCCCCCTGCTCCCTGCAGTTCCAACACCTCTGCGTGAAATGGAACGGAAGGCGCATGCCGGCCGCGGATGACATCATCCCGTCATGCACGGTGAGCGCGCGATTTGCGAATTAAGGTGACAGTGCGCTTAACTTGCCGGTGATGGCCGCGAAGGCACGGCGACCGATGACCAGGCCTTGTCGACACCGCCGGCGATCGCGAGCTTCATCGCCCACGCCACACGCTCCGTGGTCCAGTCGCTGTCGTGCAGCCTGTGCTCATCCGCCGGGTCGACTATCCGGTCGAACGAGACATGTTCGACCTCATGCAAGCCCTTCATGAATGCGAAGCGGCGGAACACATTGACGCCGGCGTCCCGCGCCAGTTGGCTGATCGCCTCGACCATCTCAATCGCCTTGTCCTTCTTGGCCGGCGTCAGCACGGCCGGCACATATTGGAGGTCCATCAGGATGGCATCGGCCTGCGTTTCGTCGCGCAGCTTGACCAGTCCATCGCGGATGGCCCTGGTGGTCTCGCTGAAGGAGGGAGGATTCAGGTCCGGCCTTTGCCAGATTGCATTCGTTCCGACCTGCCAGATCACCAGGTCGGGCTTCTCGGCGATGACGTCGGTATCGAACCGCTGCAGCTCGATCGGCGCTTCCTGGCCGCTGATTCCCTTGTTGACCATGGCGATCCCGGCGTTCGGATATTGGGCCTGGAGAAACGACAGCAGCCGCTCAGGATAGGGCTTGATATCGCCGTGGCCCGCCGTCGACGACGAGCCGATCGCGACGATCCTGGCTCGGCCTCCGGTGAGGCTCTGCGCAAAGTGGGTCAGGCCGTGCTCGAATGGAATCGGCACAACCGGGATCTGTGAGGGATCGCTCTCCATGGGTCACCCGTTTGCTGCAGCCGAGACAGATTGGGGTGGAGGAAGAATAGCGCGCCACCGCGAGAGCGCCTAGCCGGAGGAAACGGTCGCTGGCGAACTTCGGTGTGGTGAAGCCGTCGTCTTTCAAGACGCCGAACGGCCGGCTTTGAGAGTCAATTGGCCAAGTCGCGGATGGTGTTCGTGACCTCCGGGAAGCTGTATGGCTTCGCAAAAAAACGGCCACCCGTCGGGAGATCGCTTTCCGGAATAGCTGACTGGCCAGAGGTGACGATGATAACCATCGTCGGCCATCGATGATGAACATCATGGGCCAGCCGTAATCCGTTGATCGATCCGGTCGGCATTTCGATATCTGTGAAGATCGCTTGCACATCTGCGCGCGCTTCAAGGATCGCGATGGCCTCGTCGGCGTCGCCGGCTTCGAGAACATCGAAGCCCGCTTCCTCGATCATGTCGAGCGCATCCATGCGCAGCAAACGATCGTCTTCGACGATCAGAACCAATCGCCTCTTTTTGGCTGCATAACCCATCAGTACCCAGATCGTTAGCCAGATTTGGCCGCACCACCCACCATGGGCGCAATTAGTTCATAAACAACACCATCGGGTCGATAATCAGTCTTCGCGTGGCCACCGAAGTCGGCGGCAAGCACCCGTTCGATCAAGCGCGTGCCGAATCCCTTTTTACCTGGACCGGTCACTGGCGGCCCGCCGCTCTCGGTCCATGAGAAGCGAAATCCGCGATCGTCGCCACTCCACTTGTTCGACCAGACTATGGCTACCTCGCCACCGTTGCCCGACAAAGCGCCGTACTTGACGGCATTTGTCGCCAGTTCGTGAACGGCCAGTGCCAGGGCAAGGGCTGGCTTCGCTTCAAGTTCCAAATCGGGGCCATTGATGCTGATCCGGCGGCCTCCTGATCTATGCGCAGCCAGTGCGCGCGTAACGACCTCAAGGATCGGGGCGCTGGCCCAGCTCGTTTGCGTCAGAATGTCATGGGCGTGGCCGAGCGTGATCAGCCGAGCGGCAAATGCTTCTCGTGCTGCAACGACGTCCTCGCCACGGATCGTCTGGTTCGCAATTGCACCGACCATCGCCAGCGTATTCTTGATACGGTGCTGCAGCTCAGCGGTCAGGACAGCCTGACGCGCAGCCGCATCTTCGAGTTCCGTCGTCGCACGCCACTCTTCAGTGACATCTCGCGAGATCGACAGCAGATAGGCCACCTTGCTGTCCGCTCCAAAGATCGGCGAGACCTGAACATCCCAGTGCCGCGGTGTGCCTTTGGCGGTATTGGCAGCGCCCTTGAAACGCGCTGTCGCGCCGGTTTTGGCCGTTTCGACGGCGAGCGCCGCGTCCAGATTGCCCTGGCCGGCCCAAAAGTCTGGCCACGGACAGCCTTTCAAAGGCGAGAAGTCCTCGACTTCCATCACCCGCTTGCCGCCCTCGCTCATGAACTGCAAGCGGCCGTCGAGGTCCAATATCTTTATGCAGTCGCCGCAACCGGAAAGAACGCTGCGCAGGAGATCTTCATTCCCGGTGAGACCGGGCCCGGCAGCATCCAACTCTTCGCTGAGCGATGAGGACGCCGTGGCTCGCGTTTGACGTAACATTGCAACTCCACCCCGGCCCCGCCGGATAACGCACCGTAACAGATGTACTGGCTGGGAATTGCTCTGACAAAGGACATTCCGCGAACGCCATTCTCACAAACGCACCCGCAAGGCATCCCTGCACCGCCCAGGCCCCAACTCTTCGCTCCAGGCACGGTTGGGATTCAGCAAACGCGGCTCAGGAACCATGGTTCCTGTGACGGGTTAAGCTGGCTGTTTGGCTCAGATAGCGACATTCGAGCATGGCCGCCCCGCAAGCCTATTCGGGCGGCTCTTTATCGCGTTCCAGCTGGGGTTTTTCGTACAGGATTGCGTTCAGCAAAGATCGGTGCACCTGGATATTTCCGTTGTAGGTAATCAAGCCAAGCTTGCGCTGCCTACTCGCCCGGGATTTTTACAATCTTGATTTCGATTGCTGAATAATAGGCCGCGAGATCCTCGATGTCCTGGTCGGACAAGGGCGGCGTCACCACCGACATCGCGTCGTTTTTTCGTAAACCGGTTTTGAACGCCTGCAATTGCGTCACAAGGTAGGGCTCGGTCTGGCCGGCGATGTTCGGCGCATCGGGCGTTTTGGACAAGCCGTCGAGGCCGTGACAGGCCTGGCACATCATCGCTTTGGCGCCGCCGGCCTTGACGTCGCCGGCATGGCTCCAGCTGCCGCATGCCAGCAGAAGACCTGCCGGCGCAAGCAATCTAACGACGAAAATTGCTGTCCGTGAAAGCGTAGACTTCATTCTGGGCCTTCGCGTGCTCGCATGACGATGGAGTGGGATGGCCCGCAGGGGCCATCCCGGATATCAGAGCTTACTTGCCGTCATACCAGATGCGATACAGCGCTCCGACGAGGTCGTCCGAAACCAGCAGCGATCCATCCGCCAGCTGCGCGACATCCACGGGGCGTCCCAGGTAATAGCCGTTTTCGTTCCATCCTTCAGCGAACGGCTCGGATTTTCCCGCCACGTTGCCGTCATCCTTGAGGTAGGTGACCATCAACCGCGCGCCGACGGGCACGGTCCGATTCCACGAGCCGTGTTGCGTCGAGAAGATGGCGCCGCGATACTTCTGCGGGAACATTGTGCCCGTGTAGAATATCAGGCCGAGATCGGCGGCATGGGCGGCCTGCTCTACCTGCGGGAAGACTGCGTTGGCCGGTGGCGTATCGTTCTTGTACTCGTTGGTGCGGATCTTGCCGCCGCCATACCACGGGAAACCGAAGTCCAGACCCGCGCTGGCGATGCGGTTCAATTCGCCGGGCGGCTGGTCGTCGCCCATGCCGTCAACCTGGTTGTCGTTGGTCCAGAGTGACCTGTCCTTCGGATTGAAATCCATGCCGACGGGATTGCGCAGCCCCATCGCATAGACTTCACGGTTCTTGCCGTCGCGGTCCATGCGGATGATCCCGCCGATGCCGAGCTTGCGATACAGATCGTTCTTCTCCTTGGAGGGAACGTTGTAAGGCTGGCCGAGCTGGATATAAAGCTTGTTGTCCGGACCGACCCGGCAGACGCGGGCAGTGTGGTTGTAGCTCTCTTCCGCTTTCGGGATCAGCTCGCCTTCCGCGACGACGACGCTGGCGACAACGTCCGGGCTTTCATAGAAGAACTCCGCCGCGGGATATTCCAGCACCCGATTTTGCTCTGCGATGTAGAGAAATCCGTCCTTCGAGAAGCAGGGTCCATTGGGAATCTTCTTCGGCAAAGTCGGTGCAAATTCCTTCACCTCATCGCCAACACCGCCGCGCGCGCGGTCGGTCACGACCCAAATCTTGGATTTACGCGTCCCGACAAATGTCGCGACGCCCTGCGGTCCTACGGAAATGTGGCGAGCATCCGGTACCAGCGCATAAAGCGAGATATGGAAGCCTGCCGGCAATTTGACCTTCTTCAGGTTTTCTTTGACCTTGTCCGCCTTCGCCCCGGTCTGCGGGACCTCGGGCCAATCGGCGGTGCTGCCGGTCGGACGCATCGCGCCCAATGTTTCGAGCGCGCTGGGCGCCGGCGGTGCCGGCTGTGCGACAGCCGGCCACGCGGCCAGCGACATAAGTGCCGCGGCCGTCTTCAAGCGAATATTCATTGATACCTCCCTGCGATGCCCCCCAGTTCTGACGGGTACCCACCCGCTGCCGGAGGATGCGGATATCAATGCGCCGCTCTGAATGATTGTCAAATGTAATTGCAGGAAGCGCGATGATCGCGCCAATGAGCCGCGCCGCGCCTTCAAGGTTTGCGGAACGTTGCCCACCCTCGCCTCCAGTCGAAGCCGTGGGCAACCGTTGGCGTCCCCCGATGGTCGACCCGCTTGCCCGCTACGGCGTTAGCGTTCACGCCACCCGGCGTTGCGCACCATTGCCGCGGGATAATCTGGAAACACGCCCGGCATGGATAGAAGATTGCCCACATAGCGATAATGCTGACCACCGGATTGCCGCGACCAGCTCAGTTTGCCGAGACAAGCTTCAGCCCAATCACGCCCCCAACAATGAAAACAATGCAAAGCACCCGCGCCGGCGATGCGGAGTCGCCCAGCACTGCGATACCCATTATGGCGGTACCCGCGGCGCCGATACCGGTCCAGACCGCGTAGCCGGTCCCCACTGGAAGTGTACGGAGCGCGAGTGAGAGGAGAAAGACACTCGACAAGCCGGTAGCAACCGTAAACAGCGCGGGTATCAGCCGCGTGAAACCTTCGGACCACTTCATGCCGAGGGCGAATCCGATTTCGAGAAAGCCGGCGGACGCCAGTACTATCCAAGCCATGTGTCATATCCATTCGCTGGTCCGCGGGGCGCTACGGCCGGCCGGGGCTAGTGAAGCGCAGGTGCGCGCATGGACGCATTTCCATGCGCGGTGGGTTCGATGCGGGGGTGCCTCAAGCCTTGCTGACGGCAGCGGGAGTCGAGCGAAACGAAATTCCCAATCGATTGAACGCGCTCATCAGGCCGATGGCATAGGTGAGGTCGGCGAGCTCCTTGTCGCTGAATTCGCCGGCGGCGGCCTCATAGTCGGCATCGGGAACGCCGGTTTCAGCCACCCGCGTGACGGTTTCCGTCCAGGCGAGCGCAGAGCGTTCGCGCGCACTGAAAACTTGCCCCGCGTCGCGCCACACGGGGACCAGCACGAGCTTCTCCACGGCGACGCCAAGCTTGAGCAGATCGCGAGAGTGCATATCGATACAGTAAGCACAGCCGTTGATCTGCGAAACCCGCAGATACACCAGATAGACCAGCTGCTGTGAAAGGCCGCTTTTTTGAAGGTAGACGTAGACACCTCCGAAGGCCTTGAAGCCTTCCGGTGAAGCCTTGGCGTAATCAATGCGCTTGTTCATGGTTGAATCCTCATCTGGTTGAAGGATTCAATCGTCTCGCATCTTGGCCTATCCAGGAAGGACCATGATCGGCCTTTGTAGCTGGGCCATGAATTTCCGGCTCCAGCAAATCCCTCTCAAGCTGCCGTTACATCAATCTCAAAATGCGCCGCCCCAAACTTTCGGCAGTTCGCCTGGATTCAATATTCGTGAAATTCAATAGAAGGGCCGAAGGTCCATCGTTGCGCGTCGTCCAATCCGTGAGTGCCTCCGCGTACAAACTTTGTTCTCGCATGCTTGCAACGAGCCGGCGGTCCGAGCGTTTGCCTCGTAGACGCAAGATCAGGTGCATGCCTCCCGGCTGTAAATCTATTCGCACATGTTTTCCCAGCACGCTTTCGAGACCCGCCGCGGTCGCTTCCCGGCGCTCGGCATAGAGTTTCCGCATCCGCTGGATATGGCGCGCGAAATGTCCTTCGGCCATGAATGCCGTTACGATCGTTTGCGTCAGCCCGGGACAGCCCGCTGAAAGGCTTTCGGTGACCTGCTCAAACCGCTCGACCTGCATTTCCGGTACGACCAGATAAGCAAGCCGCATGCCCGGAAAGAGCACCTTGCTGAACGTGCCCGCATAGAGCACGCGCCCGTCGCGATCGAGGCTCTTCAAGGCAGGGAGTGGGCGGCTGACATAGCGATATTCGCCATCGTAGTCGTCTTCGATGAGCCACGCCTTGTTTCGCGCGGCCCAATCCAACAGCGCCAGGCGCCGGGCTAACGACAAGGACATGCAGAGCGGGCTCTGATGCGCAGGCGTGACCACCGCTGCGCGCGCCCGGGGCGCCACCTTGATGGCATCGGAAACAATCATGCCTTCCCCGTCGACCGGCACCGACACGCCTTCAATGCGCATATGGTTGAATATCTCTCGCGTGGGCGGGTATCCCGGGTCTTCGAGCCAGACGCGATCACCCGCCTTCAGCAGGGCATGACCGATCAACTCCATGGTTTGACGATATCCCGAGGTCACGAATACCTGTGATGGCGAGCAGCTGATGCCACGCGAAACCTGCAGATACCTGGCGATTTCCGTACGCAGCAAAGGCAAGCCGTACACAGAAGGATGGATCATATCAAAAGGCTGCATGGCGCGTACGCTGCGCGCGCCGAGACGCGCCCAAATCTTCCGGGGAAACGCATCCAGGGCAGGCAAACCCATCTGGAAAGGCAGGATGGAATCCGGACGGAAACTGACGGCGTCCATGTGGTACTCCCGCAGCGGCACCGGGCTCGCAATGGACGTTCGCGGCTTGAGATCCGGACTTACAATGGTCCCTGCCTGCCCGCGCGCCTCGATATACCCCTCGGCGGCCAGCAAGGAATAAGCAGTTTCGATGGTGCCTCTGGCCAGCCCCAATTCCTTGGTCAGCGCCCGTGCCGAGGGAATGCGGTCACCAGGCTTCAACATTCCACTGGCGATAGCGTCGCGAAACCGATCGTAAATCTGCCGGTAGAACGGTGCGGCGGCGGTTGGATCAAGCGGCGAGATCTTTTCGGACTTTACGGCAGGCATGGCCTGATCCGATCTGTGAATGAAAGAGAACCCATTATGCCATAACGGCTCGGATCGGTCTCCACTTCTCGCGAGCTGCATCGGTCAAGCTGACCCGCGATAAATCATGGACCATTCGCAAAGCTCATTCATGGTCCTTGGATGCAGGCCGCAATTGCCTATCGTGATCAGAGTTCAGGCGGCAATTGGAAAGCGGATATGAAAATACTGCATGTGATTTGCAGCCCCCGCGGGCAAGCCTCGGAGAGCTACAGAATATCTCAAAAAATCGTCGGCTACTTGCTGGGTAGCGAGCCCACGGCAACCGTCATCGTTCGACCGGTCAGCGGCATCGCCGATATCGATGAGCGTTACGCAACCGCTCTTGGCGCCACGGAGCGATCGTTCGTGGAAATGTTTGCCGAGGGTTCCATGTCGCGATCCGAAGATCTGATCCAGGAATTGGAGAGCGCCGACTTCGTTGTCATCGCAACGCCAATGCATAACTTCACCGTGCCTGTCGCTCTCAAGGCGTGGATTGATCACGTCGTTCGCGTCCGCCGAACGTTCAATGTGACTGCCGAAGGAAAAGTGGCTGCGCTGCGCGACCGCCCAGTTTTTGTCGCAGTGTCCTCGGGTGGACGATTTTCTGGCGAGCGCGCGCATCAGCCCGATTTTCTCACGCCGTATCTGAAAGCCATCCTGGGTACCATCGGGCTGCATGATCTGACGTTCTTCTCCGTTGAAGGATCGGCCCTCGGTCCCGATGCATTGGCCAAAGCCCGGACCAGGGCCGATCAAGCGATGCAGGCGTTCTTTCTCCGTTTCGCGCGCAATTCGAGGGCGCTGCTCAGCCAGGCTGTATGAGCGGCGCTAACGGCCACTTCGATCCAATCTGCATTAATGGAGAACAGCATGACCATCGTCAAAGCCGCTGCCGTACAGATCAGCCCCGTGCTCTACAGCCGCGAAGGAACGGTCCAAAGAGTGGTTCAGAAAATCGCGGAGCTCGCCAAGCTGGGGGTCCAGTTCGCGACTTTTCCGGAAACGGTCGTGCCGTATTATCCCTATTTTTCCTTCGTGCAGACCCCTTTCGAGATCAGGACCGGCAAGGAGCACCTCAGGTTGCTCGATCAGGCCGTAACGGTACCCTCAGCCACCACACAAGCCATCGGAGAGGCTGCGAGGCAGGCCAGGATGGTGGTGTCGATAGGTGTCAACGAGCGCGACGGAGGTACGCTCTACAACACGCAATTGTTGTTCGACGCAGACGGCGCCTTGATCCAGCGTCGCCGCAAGATCAGTCCCACTTTCCATGAGCGCATGATTTGGGGCCAGGGCGATGGCTCCGGGCTGCGCGCCGTAGACAGCGCGGTCGGCCGGATCGGCCAATTGGCATGCTGGGAGCATTACAATCCCCTGGCGCGTTACGCACTCATGGCTGACGGCGAGCAAATCCATTCGGCGATGTATCCCGGTTCATTCGCGGGCGACCGATTTGCCGAGCAGACACAAGTCAATATCCGCCAACACGCGCTTGAAGCAGGCTGCTTCGTCGTCAACGCAACGGCGTGGCTGGATGACGAACAGCAAGCGCAGATCATGAAGGACACCGGTTGCAGCATCGGGCCAATCTCCGGCGGTTGTTTCACGGCAATCATCTCTCCCGAAGGTGAATTGATCGGTGACCCCATACGTTCCGGTGAAGGCCAGGTGATTGCCGATCTCGATTTCGCGCTGATCGATCGACGCAAGCAGCTGATGGACTCGCGTGGCCACTACAGTCGACCGGAGTTTCTCAGCCTGGCCATCGACCGAACACCAGCGGCCCACTTCCATGAACACGGTACGCGTCCCTCGGCGACCATCACCGGACCTATCGATGAAGATGGCATCAAGGCGGCGTAGTCCGGGTTGCAGTTGCGCGAGGGGCTTGTTTAATTACGGTGACAGTGCACTTAACCAGTGATGCCCACGAAACCACAACGTTTCAATCGCGCACCGTAATCCCCCAGTTGCGGTGACGGTGCACTCAATTGACTCTTCGCTCTCTGGTTGCCATCATATCCGATGGCTCGCCTCGCCCGTGTCGTCATTCCCGGTCATCCCCACCACGTCACCCAGCGCGGCAACGGCCGTGCGCGCACCTTTTTCGGCGACGGCGACTATGCGCTCTATCGCGACCTGCTCATGGAGAATTGCCGCAACGCGGGCGTCGAGGTGTGGGCCTGGTGCCTGATGCCGAACCACGTGCACCTCATCCTCGTGCCATCCGATCCGGACGGGCTGCGCCGCGCACTCGCGCGGGTGCATCGCACCTATGCCGGCATCATCCAGGCGCGACGCAAACGCAGCGGTCATTTCTGGCAGGGCCGGTTCGGCGCCGTCGCCATGGACGAGCAGCACCTCGCAGCCGCGTTGCGCTATGTGTCGCTCAACCCGGTGCGGGCGCGGCTGGTGCAACGGGCGCAGGATTGGCGGTGGTCGAGCACGCGCGCACATTTGCGCAACAAGGATGACGGCATCACCGCGCTGAAGCCTGTCAGCGACCGCTTCCCGCGTTTCGCCGATCTAATTGCAGGCGAGCCGGAGGCAGAGACCGATCTGTTCGACCGCCTGCGCGCCGCGGAGAGCGTTGGCCGACCGCTGGGCGACGATGGCTTTCTCGCCCGCCTCGAGCGGCTGACCCGGCGCTCCTTCAAACCGGGCAAGCGTGGGCCGAAGCCGTCCGAGCCGGAAGGCCGTCGATGAGCGCGGTCGTCGAAATGCAGTTAAGTGCACTGTCACCGTAATTGGGTTTTGTTCGGGAAGAATAAGGTCAAGCACTTGGCAAAACACCAAATTGGCGTTTCGCGATCAATCCGACTCTGCCATTTTGCAAACAAAGAGGATGGGGGACGAAATGCGCGCGGTAAGGTTGCTAACGTTGATCTTGGCGCTACCGGTTGCTGGCTGCCTGGGAATGTCAGAGGCGGAGAAGGCCGCTCAGAAAGCGGAATTCGCCAGGAAGGATGATGAAACCTGCAGGAGCTACGGCGCCAAACCTGGAAGTGACGCTTACATCTCGTGCCGAGTGGCTCAAGATCAGCGCCGCGACGCAGCCGAAAACGCAGCGGCCTCGGCACCGGTCATCGTAAACAACGTCAACACAACCAACGATCCTCCACTCTATCCGAAACCTGCCCCCATTATCTATGGCGGTCCTCGGTGCACCGCGCGCGGCTGTTGAGCTGGTCGCCGATTCCGAGCGGTCGATCTCATGAGTTATCTAACGCGACTCCGCGCGAAGACCAGGCCTGAAATCAGGACATGGCTGGATGGCTTTGGCGTTTCGTTTGCGATCACGCTTAATGGCCCCTGGCGGACGTTCCGGGATAATCTGCTCGCCTGATGAAACCAGTTTGCGCGACGAGCAAATCACTTGCGTGTTTTGCAGACCGCCCTGTCCAGTAAATCCAGCGCGACCAACTGCGGCAAACTGGCACGACGGGCAAATCACCTAATTTGTGTCCAGCCCTCGCAACAAAAATAAACCTGTTCTCGCCGCCCCCAAATCAGTCCTACAACTCCGCCCGTTCCGGCCCGCCAGAGGGGCGTATCGCGATCGTCACGGACGTTGGGCTCGGAATGCGGTGGACGCGGCAGCGTCGGGCGCGCAAGTGGTCGCAGGGCGGTTATCCCGTGAGCGATCGGACGGCGCGAAGACGAACGGCGCTTAAACGCCTTGGCTGAAACTTCTTCCGGCAGCATGCGGGCCGGTCGAGGCGTATGTTCAAGGAAGCTGCGGACGGCAAAACCGTGTGGTCCTGGCACCCGTTGCTGGTGTCAAGCCGGCGGAGGTTTGCAAGCGCCCAACCGGGCGATGCGAGCCACCAATTCGCCGGCGACGGAGGCCAGAGGAATTCGGCTCCGGGGAGATCACGGCATAAGCCGTAAAACCATCGCGCAGGGAAAGCCGGGCGTTCCGGCGCACCTGCGGTCCGCCGTGTGCATTTTTGCGCACGACTGCGGGTGTCACGGGCACCCGGCTTTCCCTGCGCCCTCTGCTTTCGCGAGGGCATCGATGACGCATAACTTCGGGCGCTACCCGCGCCGCGAGATCGCAATGTCGCATCCAGTGCCTATCACACCGGTCGAAGACAACTACGGGCATCGGCGTCCCCCTGCCCGACCGCCCCTGCTTGCAGCGCCGCACCGTTTTCGGGGAGCGCGCAGGGTTTGAGCTGGACCAGTTCAGGGCGTTTTTCGGGCCGCAGCGGCTCCGGTTCGTTCACGCGATCCGATGGCTGTACCGGCCGCTGGACCGCCTCCAAACAGTAGGAAAACACCGGTTTTTCGCGAGTTTAGACAGCTTCGAAGTGAGCCTGTGCATAAGCCCCAATTATACCCCATCTGCTCCGAAATTGCGGCTCATTGCGACCCCAGTCTCCGACCAGATTGAGTGCATCAAGCGTCGTGTTTCGTTGCGTTGTGTTGCGTTGCCGGGGATACAGAATGTCGAACCGTTCCGTGAGATTCGTCCCTGCCCTGTTGGCTGGGGTCGTGGCAGGGGCCAATCTGGCCACGATGACGGATCTCCGGGCGCAGGTGGCGGCGGAAGCTGCCACGCAAGTGGCCCAGGCCGCCACGGACAGCTGCCTGTCCGCGCCGAAGGGCGCGACCCCCTCGGGCAGCCACTGGTACTATCGCATCGACCGCAACAGCAAACGTCAATGCTGGTATCTGCGGGAGGAGAGCGACAAGGCCGACGACAAGTTCGCGCGCGCCGCACCGCCAGCTTCGGCGCCTGCGCCACCGTCGGCAGCAGCATTGCCGGCAGCGGCAGAGCCTGCTCCGGCACAGGCGCAAACGATCACACGCAAGTCGATCGCCGACGCGCGCGCCGAATGGATCTCCCAGCAGGCCCGCACCGAGCCGAATCCGCCCGCCAGAGCCGAGCCGCGAACGGTTGGGGCAGCCGCCGCACCGGCCGTCCAGAATAGTCCGCGCGCAACCATGCCGAACGTGCTCGCGCCCGCGCCACTGTCGTCGGTGCGATGGAACGACCCACCCGCCGCAGGTGCTTCGAGCAATTCAGCCCCTCTGCAAACGGCGGCGACCGCCGCTCCGCCGGCGGACCAGCCGCTGGCGCAAGCCGAGGAAGTGCAGCAGCCCGCAGCAGATCAGATTACCGCCGCCGCCGCAGAGCCGGCGCCGGCAAAGCCGACGGCATCGTTGCAGATGCTGCTTGTGGTGATTGCCGCAGCGCTCGCGCTGGCCGGCATTACGGTAAGCGCGATCGTCCGGATCGGCCGCATGCGGGCACGCCGCGCCATGCACCGCAAGCGGCGGGCGATGTGGGATGCCGCAAAGACCGCAAAGACGATGCGGCGTTCGTCGCCGCCGATGTTCCACGACGAGGATGCCGGGCTGCGTCGCGCCGGTGGCGTGCACCACACGACGCGCATGCCCAAGGAGCGGCCGCGCGTTCCACAGGAGCGCGCACGCGCCCCCCAGGAACGGCCACGCCCACCGCAGGAGCGTGCACGTGCACCCCAGGAGCGAGCGCGCCCACCCCAGGACCGCGAACAGCAGGTTACGGAAATGCTGGCCCGGCTCGCCCGCAGCGCGCAGACGTAGTCGAAGCGGAAGCGGCGGCTATTTCTCCAACTGGCGCTGCAGCTTGCGAACGAACTCGGTCAACCCGGTGCGGCGCTCGCGCTTGAGCCGCTCGGCCTTGAGGATCGACTGCACCTCGGCGAACGCCTCATCGACGTTGTGGTTGACGACGATATAGTCGTATTCCGCCCAGTGGCTGAGTTCATGGGTGGCGCGGCTCATGCGCCCGCGAATGACCTCGTCCGAATCCTGCGCACGGGTGTGCAGCCGTTTCTCGAGATCGGCGGCCGATGGCGGCAGGATGAACACCCGCACCACATCAACGCTCGCCTTCTGATGCAGTTGCTGGGTGCCCTGCCAGTCGATGTCGAACAAAACATCCTGTCCCGCCGACAATGCCGCTTCGACCGGCGCGCGCGGCGTACCGTAGAGATTGTCGAACACGGTCGCCCATTCCAGCAGTTCGCCCTGCGCGACCATCGCCTCGAACTTCGGCTTGTCGACGAAGAAATAATCGCTGCCATCGACTTCGCCCGGCCGCATCGGCCGCGTCGTCGCTGAGACTGACATCTTCAGACCCGGCTCGCGCTCAAGCAGCATGCGCGACAGCGTGGTCTTGCCCGCGCCCGAGGGCGACGACAGCACGAACATCAGCCCTCGCCGTTCAACCCCGCCGAAACCTCCAGCCGTCATCGGTCACTCCAGGTTCTGGACCTGCTCGCGAAATTGCTCGACCACGTTCTTCATTTCGAGCCCGGTCTGAGTCAATTCCAGATCGTTCGATTTGGAACAGCAGGTGTTGACCTCGCGATTGAATTCCTGGGAGAGGAAGTCGAGCCGCCGGCCGACCGGTCCGCCCTTGCCGATCATCTCACGGGCCTGCGCGACGTGCGAGGCGATGCGGTCGAGCTCTTCGCGGATGTCGGCCTTGGTCGCGATCAGGATCGCCTCCTGATTGAGCCTGTCGGAATCGAAGCGGTCGGACGTTTCCAGCAGTGCCGCCACCTGCTCGGCCAGACGCGCCCTGATCGCCTCGGGCTTGCGGCCGGGCGCAGCCTCGGCCTTCTTCGCCAGCCGCTCGATTTCATCCATGCGCTGAATCAGAATTTGCCCGAGCGTCAGACCCTCGCGGCGGCGCATCTCGACCAACTGGGCGAGCGCCTGCTCGAAGGCGGCGGCGGCCGCATCCCTCGCCGCCTTGTCTTCCGCCTCGTCGCTTTCAGGCTCGACGACCTCGATGACGCCCTTGATGCCGAGCAGCCCGTCGATGCTGGGCGCCACCGCATCGATCCTGGAGGACAGCACGCCCGCGACCTTCACGATCGAGGCCAGCACGTCTTCATTGATGCGTATGGTCGAGACCGCGTTGGCGCGCTTGAGGTTGAGGTTGGCGTATACCGTGCCCCGCGACAGCACCTCGCCGGCGCGTTTCTTGGCAAACGCCTCCAACTCGTCCCAGCCGGGCGGCAGGCGGAGACGCAGGTCGAATCCCTTGGCGTTGACGGATTTCAGTTCCCACTCGAACGTATAGGGGCCGCTGGCGCCGTGGCTCCGGGCAAAACCGGTCATGCTCGATAGCGCCATCGCGTAACACTTTCCGAAAGACAGGGGTTTCGAGACTCGAAAGGAACGGCGCGACCTTAGGCCGATTTCCGCCAAAGTGGAATTGCGTTCCGGCTATGGCCGGGACGCGGACTCAACGGGCCGCCGTCAGCGCTGAAGCACCAGCGGCGGCGCCGTGGTCGACTGCGCAGCACCCTGGCGGCCCGGCGCCGCAGGACGGGCCGGCTGCCTTTTCGCCGGTGCCGCCGGCCGCGGCGTGGTCGCGGTTGGGTTGGGATCTACCGGCGCTCCCGCCGCCGTCGGCGGCGGCGCATCCTCTGAAGGTTCGACGGTGTCGTTCTGAATCTGTTTTTCGAGCGCCCGCAGCTTGACCACGTTCTTCTGGTGCTGGTCGTAGGTCTCGGTAAAGGTGTGCCCGCCGGTGCCGTCGGCCACGAAGAACAGGTCGCGCGTGCGCGCCGGGTTGGCGGCGGCCTCGAGCGAGGCGCGACCCGGATTGGCGATCGGCCCGGGCGGCAAGCCCTCGATCACGTAGGTGTTGTAGGGCGACGGCTGCGTGATCTCGGAGCGCCTGATCGGCCGACCCAGCGTTCCCTTGCCGCCGACCAGGCCGTAGATGATGGTCGGGTCGGACTGCAGCTTGATCCTCTGCCGCAGGCGATTGGTGAATACCGCCGCCACCCGGCTGCGCTCGTCGGCGCGGCCGGTTTCCTTCTCGATGATCGAAGCCAGCGTAATGAGCTGCTCCGGCGACTTGACCAGAACGTCCGGATTGCGGCGTTCCCAGATTTCCGCGAGCACCCGCTTCTGGGTCTGCTGCATGCGCTGGATCACCTGCTCGCGCGAGGTGCCGCGCGGGAATTTGTAGGTTTCCGGCAGCAACGTCCCTTCACGCGGCAATTCCCGCACGCTCCCGGAGAAGATGTCGCTGTCGGTGAGCCGCGCCACGATCTGTTCGGAGGTCAGGCCTTCGGGAATCGTGACGGCGTGCTGCACCACCTTGCCCTCGACGATGGTGGCGATGACTTGGCGCAGGCTGGACTTCTTCTGGAACGAATATTCGCCCGGCTTGAGGTCGGAACTCGCCTTCAATGCAAACACGCCACCGATGAATGCCCAGGGACCGACGTTGATCACGCCCTCGCGCAGCAACGCGTCGGCGATGTCGCGCTTGCCGGCACGCGCGGGAATGTTGACGATCTTATCTTCCTGCAGCGGGCCCGGCGTTTCCAGCATTTGCCTGCCGTAATAGTAGGTCGCTCCAGCCCCGATCATCAGAATGATCAGGATAGTGAAGATGGCATTGCCGACCACCACGAAAGGATTGCGGGCGCGCTCCGACCGCCGCGGCGGCGGCGGTACCTGCTCGGGCTCCAGCGCAGCGCGCGGGCTTCGTGGTGAAATGGGCGGCCTCTCACTCATCGATGCAACCTGAATCCTGTCGGTTCAATCGCGGCCCGGCAATCCCCTGGCCAGCCGATAGCATACGCCCGCATGTAGAAGTCATCGCCGAATACGGCAAAACGGTGGAGTAGTTCTAAACACTTGTTAGTCGGCCACGCGCTGAACGATCACGGAGGCATTGGTGCCCCCGAAACCGAAGGAATTCGACAGCGCGACGTTAATCTCGCGCTTGCGCGCCGTCAGCGGCACCAGATCGATCGCGGTTCCCACAGACGGATTTTCCAGATTGATGGTGGGAGGAGCAACGTTATCGCGAATCGCAAGGATACTGAAAATGGCCTCGATTGCACCGGCAGCACCGAGCAGGTGCCCGGTCGACGATTTCGTCGACGACATCGACACCTTGGAGGCGGCGTTGCCAAGCATCCGCTCCACCGCGCCGAGTTCGATCTCGTCGCCGATCTGCGTCGAAGTTCCGTGGGCGTTGATGTAGTCGATATCGGATACCGCGATTCCGGCGCGCTTGATCGCCGCGCTCATGCTGCGGAAAGCGCCATCGCCATCCGGCGACGGCGAGGTGATGTGATAGGCGTCGCCCGACATGCCGTAGCCCACCACTTCGGCATAGATTCGCGCACCGCGCTTTTTCGCGTGCTCATATTCCTCGAGCACGACGACGCCGGCGCCCTCGCCCATCACGAAGCCATCGCGGTCCTTGTCATAGGGCCGCGAGGCCCTTTGCGGCGTCTCGTTGAAGCCGGTCGAGAGCGCGCGCGCCGCACAAAATCCCGCCATCGCCAGCCGGCAGATCGGCGATTCGGTGCCGCCCGCCACCATGACGTCGGCGTCGCCGAGCGCAATCAGGCGCGCACCATCGCCGATCGCATGGGCGCCGGTCGAACACGCCGTCACCACGGAATGGTTGGGGCCCTTGAGGCCGTGCTCGATCGAGACATAGCCGGAAGCGAGATTGATCAGCCGCCCCGGAATGAAGAACGGCGATACCCTTCGCGGCCCGCGTTCCTTCAGCAGCAGCGCCGTATCGGCGATTCCGGACAGGCCGCCGATTCCTGAGCCGATCAGGGTGCCGGTCGCGCATTTGTCTTCTTCGGTCGAGGGATGCCAGTCGGCATCGTCGAGCGCCTGGCGCGCCGCGGCCATTGCAAAGATGATGAAGTCGTCGACCTTGCGCTGTTCCTTCGGCTCCATCCACTGGTCGGGATTGAACGTGCCGTCACTGCCGTCGCCGCGTGGGATCACGCAGGCGATCTGGCTCGCAAGATCGGAAACTTCGAATGTATCGATCTTCCTGGCGCCGCTCTGACCGTCGAGGATACGCGCCCACGTTGTGTCAACGCCGCAGCCGAGCGGCGTAACCATGCCCAGCCCCGTGACGACAACCCGCCTCATGTCAAAAACTCCAGCCCGAAACCGGGGCCCCAAAACAAGAAACCGGGGGACCGTTCGACAACGGCCCGTCCGGCTCTGTCTCTACCCGCCCGGGAACGTCAGCTTTTAGCGTTCTTCTCGAGAAACTTCGTGGCATCGCCGACGGTCAAAATCGTCTCGGCAGCGTCATCGGGGATTTCGCAGCCGAACTCTTCTTCAAATGCCATCACAAGCTCGACGGTGTCGAGACTGTCGGCGCCGAGGTCGTCGATGAAACTTGCGTTGTCGACAACCTTCTCGGGTTCAACACCGAGGTGTTCGACCACAATCTTCTTAACCCGCTCGCCAATCTCACTCATCGTTCAACCTCGTGCTTGTTCCAATGGACCCGACCCCAAGACGCTACAGAAACGCTACGAGCTATCGTGGTCGTTAAACTTCCTTCGCTATCGCGCATAGTCTTGATTCGGCCCGGTGGGTAGCCGACAAAGCCCCGGCGAACGGCAGGCGTTGCCACGCCAATATACAGGGTTTCAAAATCCTGCAATGGCCTTGTTTGCCCATCCGTCGGGGGTTCGGTTACCATACTTCCCAATCCCTGACTACAACCTCGACCGCCCGGTCGAAACGGCCTTTGGCCGCATCGATCGAGGCAATAACTCGCTCAAATCATGGCCATTCCGCCGTTGACGTGAATCGTCTGGCCAGTGACGTAGGCGGCCTCGTTCGAGGCCAGATAGACGGCCGCCGCGGCGATGTCCTCGGGCGTCCCCAACCGCGCTGCAGGAACCTTTGTCAGGATGGTCTCGCGCTGCTTGTCGTTAAGCGCATCCGTCATCGGCGTCTTGATGAACCCGGGCGCGATGCAATTGGCGGTCACGTTGCGCTTGGCGTATTCCGCACCCAGCGTCTTGATCAGGCCGATGATTCCGGCCTTTGACGCGGTGTAGTTGGCCTGGCCGGGGTTGCCGGTCACGCCGACGATCGAGGTGATCGCAATGATCCGGCCGAAGCGCTTGCGCATCATCAGTTTTGTTGCGGCGCGGGCGAGACGGAAGGTCGCGGTCAGATTGACCTGGATGACGTCGTCCCAATCCTCGTCACGCAACTGCACGAAAAGGTTGTCACGCGTGATGCCGGCGTTGGCGATCAGGATATCGACCTGCCCCATCGCGGCTTCCGCCGCCGGCACCAGCGCCTCGACTTCCGCGCGGTCGGACAGGTTGCACGGCAGCACATGAACACGGTCGCCAAGCTTGCCGGCAAACGAATCCAATACCTGGCGGCGCGTGCCGGATATCGCCACCGTGGCGCCCTGCCCGTGCAACGCCTGCGCGATCGCCGCGCCAATGCCGCCGGTCGCGCCGGTCACCAGCGCCGTCCTTCCCGTCAAATCGAACATCAATGTCTCCTTCCGGGAGCTTTAGGCCGAAGCCGCCAATGCGTCCTTGGCACCGGCAATATCGTTGGGTCCCCCGACCGACACGCCGACGGCGCCGTCGGCGATGCGCTTGACCAGCCCGCTCAGCACCTTGCCGGCGCCGATTTCGAAAAACCGCGTGACGCCGTGTGCGGCCATGTAAGCCACCGACTCGCGCCAGCGCACGGTGCCGGTAACCTGCTCGATCAGGCGGCGGCGAATCTCGTCGGGATCGGTGATGGGTGCCGCCAGCACGTTCGACACCAGCGGCGAGGCCGGCGCCTTGATCGTTACACCGGCCAGCGCCTCCGCCATCGCGTCGGCTGCGGGCTGCATCAGCTTGCAATGGAACGGCGCAGACACTGGCAGCAGCATCGCGCGCCTGGCGCCCTTGGCCCTGGCGATTTCCAGCGCGCGATCGACCGCCGCCTTGTCGCCGGACACCACCACCTGCCCGCCGCCATTGTCGTTGGCGGCCTGGCAGACCTGCCCTTGCGCGGCTTCGCTGGCGACCGCCATCGCCGCCTCATAATCGAGCCCGAGCAGTGCCGCCATGGCCCCGGCGCCAACCGGCACGGCCTTTTGCATCGCAAGGCCGCGGGTGCGCAGCAGGCGCGCGGTATCGCTGACACTGAGGCCGCCGGCCGCCGCCAGCGCGGAATATTCGCCGAGCGAATGGCCGGCGACGAAGGCCGCATCCCGTCCGACGGAAAAGCCCGCCTCGGTCTCCAGCACCCGCAGCGTGGCGATCGAGACCGCCATCAGGGCCGGCTGGGCATTTTCGGTGAGCTGGAGGGTTTCGGCCGGGCCGTCCCAGATGATCGCCGTCAGCTTTTCGCCAAGCGCCGAATCGACCTCGTCGAATACCGCCCGCGCGGCCGGAAAGGCCTCCGCCAGGGCCTTGCCCATGCCGACCGCCTGGGAACCCTGCCCCGGAAACGTAAATGCAGCCGTCATCGGCGCTCCCTCATGAGAATTGGGGCCGTAAGACACTGACCGAGGCCGGGATGTCAAGCCGCGGTGCGGAATCGCGGCCGCGCCGGCTTGAACCTTGATTTAACGCTAGAAGCCGCCTGCCTTCTGGTCGCCGCCAACGTCGGCGCCCGCCCGCGCGCGGCGCACGCTGCTCACCAGCTTGCCCGGGCGATCCTCCTGATCCGGCTTGGCGGTCGCGAGCCGCAGCACGGAGGCGTAATTCGGCTGTACCTCCATCCGGTCCGCATAACGGCTTTCAGAAAGGATGCGGTGGACGCGCGGCAGGTTGTAGCAGGGCACGTAGAACAGCAGATGATGCTCGAGGTGATAGTTCACGTAATACGGCGCGATGAACAGCCGCTCGAGAAAATTCGCGCGGGTCGTTCGGGTATTGCGCAAGGGATCGCTGGAGTTGGGAACCACCGCATGCTCGGCGATATTGCGGATGCGGGTAATGACCATCTGCCAGGTGAGCAGCGGCAACAGCCACAGCAGCGGATAGGCCCACCATACGCCGGCCGCAGCAAGGCCCGCGAACATCACGGCGTTGACGGCACACTGCGGACCGAGCTTTTCCCGGAAATGCGCGGCACGTTGCGCCAACGGCCATTCCTTCGGTCCCAGCGCATTCAACAATTGCGCCTTGCGCTGCTGGTAGCCGGTCTGGCCCGTGATATCGCGGAAGAACTTGCGACGGTAGCTCACCTTCGTAATCGGAAACGGCGCCGACAACACCAGATCCGGATCGTCCTCCTGCTGCGTGCGCGCATGATGCTGCAGGTGATAGCGGCGATAGGCGCGGGTCTCGGCGAAGATCGGATAGGCGCAGAGCCACTGGCTGAGCGTCAGATTGACCTTCTCGTCCGCCGACAGGCATCCATGCGCGCCGTCATGCATCAGGATGGCGAGCCCGAGCTGGCGCGAGCCGACGATGCCAACCGCGAGCAGAAAAGTCAGCGGGTTGGGCCACCACGCGACCAGTGCGATCGAACCCAGGATCAGCGCCCAGGCATGTGCGATCAGGGCGATGCCTTTCCACGTCACGCGCCGGCGGACGGCGATCAATTGGTCCTCGTTCAGAAAGTCACGGGCACGCATGCGAAGCGCGGTCATGATGAGGTCTCCCTGTCGGGCTTGTCGTTGTCGTCCACCAGGCGCAGCCTGGCGTTGTCGGCTGCAGGCGGCGGCGTGGCCTGGTCGCCCAGCACGCGCAGCATCTCGCTGCACAAATCCTCGGCCGATCGCCCCATCGCATGACCTTCGACCATGACGCCGATAGCGACCGCCCAGAACCGCCGCGAGCTTTCCTCCGGCGCGCGGAGCGAGCGCCAGCCGTGCCGCTCGACCTGGCTCGCATAGGCGCGCGTGCCTTCGCTGTGCAGACGCTCGATGGTGCGCTCGACGAGTGGTGCGAGATCCTGGCGGCGTCTGGTCAGGGTCAAGGCTTCGGCGAAGAAGGCCACCGAATCCGTCGCCGTCACCGTCGCCGCCAGCGCGTGCGTATATTCCCGGGGCGTGTGCGCCTGAAGCGCCGCCTGCTCGGTCGCGCGCGCCAGATAGAGCATCTCGCGGCAGGCGGCCTCGACGAACAGCGCCTCCTTGGTGCGAAAGTAATAGGTGATCTGGCTTGGAAAGGCGTCTGCGGCCGCCGCGATGTCGGAGATCGAGGCGCCGGCTATACCCCGCTCCCTGAACAGGCGGCTGGCGCCGTCGAGGAGGCGTGAGCGCATCTCGCGTCCGGCCGTTCGGGTCGCACGGGCGGCGTGCCTGGGGTCGTCGGCTGGCATTTCCGGAGCTGTATGAACGGACTTGGGGGCCATTTTAACCTCCGATCTCATCTTTGTATGATATACAAACAAATATGTCAAGATCGAGCTTTGGAAGTTGCGGTAAGTCTTGCCAGCCCGCCGAAAATCCTTATAAACCGCGCCATCCGTGGATCCCGGCCGGGAGCTGAACGGACGGTCTCAGCAATCTCACCTTCTGGATTGATGTGGCAGGGCCAGTCGGCCCGTCGTCCCGTGCTTCCGCCTTCTGAGCTTACCCGAGTCCTTTCCAAAGGCCTCGAAGGGCTTGCCGCCGGGAACCGCGCCAACACTAGGAAAGGACACCCATGCCTCTTTACGAGCATGTTTTTCTCGCGCGCCAGGATGCGAGCACCCAGCAGGTCGAAGAGCTGACCACCCAGATGACGGGCATCGTCGAAGGGCTCGGCGGCAAGATCACCAAGACCGAGAACTGGGGCGTACGTTCGCTCACCTACCGCATGAACAAGAATTGCAAAGCACATTTCGTGCTGATGAATATCGATGCGCCCTCCTCCGCGGTCACCGAGATCGAGCGGCAGGAGCGGATCTCCGAAGACGTCATCCGTTACCTCACCGTCCGCGTCGAAGAGCACGAGGAAGGTCCCTCGGCCATGATGCGCAAGGCCGATCGCGACCGCGAGCGCGACGATCGCGGCGGCGGTTTCCGCGGTGACCGCGAAGGCGGCTTCCGTGGCGATCGTGAAGGCGGTGGCTTCCGCGGCGACCGCGGTCCGCGCCGTCCGCGCGAAGACGCTGTCGAAGCGACGACGACGGAAGGGGAGTAAGAATCATGGCTGAAGCTGGAGCACGCCGTCCGTTTTTCCGTCGCCGCAAGACCTGCCCGTTCACGGGTCCGAATGCGCCGAAGATCGACTACAAGGATTCCAAGCTGCTGATGCGTTACGTCTCCGAGCGCGGCAAGATCGTGCCGAGCCGCATCACCGCCGTCTCCGCCAAGAAGCAGCGTGAACTCGCGCGCGCCATCAAGCGCTCGCGTTTCCTCGGCCTGTTGCCCTACGTCATTCGCTAAGGCACTTCGGTCCGCGGCGTTCGCGCCGCGGACCGGTTTATTCATAAGGCTTCCGGGTCGTCCGGTCGCCGATGGTTGGGGTCGAGACGACCTCTAACCGCTCGAAAGGAGCGGGACAGCTGATGATCGCGATTGTCCTCATTGGTCTTGCGGCCGGCTGCGCGTCGGCGCTGATGTTCGCCTCGATCATCTCGGGCGCGCTGATCTCATTGCTGCTGTTCTATCTGGCGCCGTTGCCGCTGATGGTAGCGGCACTCGGCTGGGGTCCGCTCGCCGCGACGGTCGGCGGCATCGTGGCTGCTTCAGGCCTCGGCGCGATCTTCGGCCTGCCCTACTGCATCGCCTTTGCCATCACTGTCGCGCTGCCGGCCTGGTGGCTTGGCCATCTCGTGCTGTTGGGACGGCCGCATGCCGATCCTGCTGCAGGTAATGGCGCCGCGCCGGCCGCCCCTCAACTCGAATGGTATCCGGTCGGCCGCATCCTGCTCTGGATCGCGGGCTTTGCCGCGTTGACCACGACTGCGGCCATGCTGACGCTCGGCGGCGACGCCGAGACCATCACCGGTTCACTGCGCAGCGGCCTGTTGCGAATCCTGGGGCCGCGCGATGCGGCATCGGCGCGCGATATCGAACGTTGGGTCGCGGCACTCGCCATCGTCGCGCCAGCAGCGGCCACGATCATTGCCATGATGACGTTGACGCTCAACCTCTGGCTGGCGGGCAAGATCACCGCGACGTCAGGCCGGCTGCACCGGCCCTGGCCCGAGCTGAAGAGCGCGGAATTGCCGCCGATGACGATGGTGGCGCTCTGTGTCGCGCTGGCCCTCTGCTTCGTCGGCGGGCTCGTCGCCATGTTTGCGCAGATCGCGACCACCGCGCTGATGATGGCCTATGGCCTCACCGGCTTTGCCGTGCTGCACACGCTGACGCTGGCCCTCAAGAGCCGCGTCTTCTGGCTCTGCTGCATCTACGCGATCGTTGTCGCATTCGGCTGGCCCCTGCTGGCAATGATCGCGCTCGGACTGGCAGATGCCATATTCGGCCTTCGCCAACGCTATCTACGCGGCAAGCCGCCGCCTCTGCCCGCATCCTGAAACTCCAACGATCCACTTCAACCGCATATCGAATACTCAAAAGGAGAATGAAAATGGAAGTCATCTTGCTGGAACGTGTTGCCAAGCTCGGTCAGATGGGCGAAGTCGTCCGCGTCAAGGACGGGTTTGCCCGCAACTTTCTGCTCAAGCGTGGCAAGGCGCTGCGCGCCACCGCGGACAACCGCTCCAAGTTCGACGGCATGAAGGCCGAGCTTGAGGCGAACAACCTCCAGGCCAAGGGCGAGGCGACCAAGGTCGCGGAGAAGATCAACGGCCGCAACGTGGTCGTGCTGCGTCAGGCCTCCGAGACCGGCCAGTTGTTCGGTTCGGTGAGCGTGCGCGACATCATCGCTTCCTTCGAGGCCGACGGCGTCACCATCAGCCGCAGCCAGGTCATGCTCGACGCGCCGATCAAGACCATCGGCAAGCACGCGATCGCCATCGCGGTGCATCCGGAAGTCGAAGTCAGCGTCAGCGTCACCGTGGCGCGCAGCGCCGATGAAGCCGAACGCATCAACCGCGGCGAAGACATCTCGACCCGTCAGGAAGACCAGGACGCCGCCGCCGAGGCGCTTGCCGCCGCCGGGGAATTCTTCGATCCGGAAGCCCAGCAGGACGACGACGACGCACCGGCGCCTGCTGCAACCGAGAAGTAACGCCTCTTTCGCGCCATGATGAGTTTCAGGCCCGGCCCGATCAGGCCGGGCTTGGGATTCTGGCAGCCGCCCTGTCGTCCAGCATCGCGATCGAGGCGAGCGCGGTCGCGGTGTGCTTCTCGACGCCATCGGTCACGCAGAACACGTCGGCCGCAACTACCGCGACCTGACGACCGGGCTTGATCACGCGCGCCCGGCAGATCAGGCGCTCGCCCGTCGCCGGCGACAGCAGGTTCAATTTGTACTCCGCCGTCAGTGCCGGCTGTCCCCGCGATGTCGCCGCCGCAATCGTGGTTGCGTTGTCGACGAGGAAAGCGGTGACGCCGCCATGGAACAGGCCGTGCTGCTGCAACAGTTCCGGCCGGCGGTCGACCGCAAGCGTGCAAGTGCCGCGCGTCAGTTCGGACAGTTCGGCCCCGATATGGGTCATGAAGCCTTGGCGGCCGACATTGTCGCGGATGCGGGTCGCGATCGGCGCGAAGTCGGGATCGTTGTTCGCACTCATACGGTTTCTCCCGGTTTATGGATCGCGTCGGACGCCACGGCCGCGCGGATGGCACAGGCGATCAGGATGTCGGCCTGCTCTCTCGGATCGGCGCGATCGCGGCCCGACAGCCATGCACGGCAGAAGATCTGCGCCGGTCCGATGATCTGGCTGAAGAACACCGACGAAGTCATCGGCAGCAATTCGCCGCGCGCGACCAGCGGTGCGCGCCATCGCTCGATGGCTTCGGCCAGGCGCGAATTCTGCACACGCTGGGCGCCGCGAATCTCCTCGGTCCATTCGCTGCGGGATATTTCGAACAGATAGCGCGCCTCGCGCCTGGAATTGACGACCCACTCGAGATGCGCGCGGATCAGTCGCGCCACGCCTTCCCGTGCTCCGCAGGATTCATCGACCGCCGCGGTGACGGCGGCGTGGTAACGGGCGAGAATTTCCAGAAACAGCGTGCCCGCCAGTTCCTTCTTCGACCCGAAGAAGTGAAAAAAGCTGCCATTGGACGCCCGCGCGCGGGTCCTGATGGCGGCAACGGTAGCGCCCTCGAAACCGTCGCGGTCGAATACCGCCAATCCCGCCGCCAGCAGATCCTCGCGTGCCGTGGTCATTCACGCCTGTCTTTCGAAGCTCCTGGATCATCACTCTAGAGCAACACTCCAGACTTGGTCAAGCCGCGACGTTTCAGCGTCGATCGGCATTGAGATCCAACGTTTTAGCGCGAGATGGGTGGCACAGGCGGACCGGCGGGTGCCATCGGCGGCGATGCCGGCGCCGTGGCCGTTACCGGTGGAGGCGCTGCGGCGGAAGACCCTGCGGCCGGCTCAGGCGCGGTCGCTGTGGAATCTGGCGGCGCAGCCGGGGCAACCGGTGGCATCGGATCAGGCCGGAGCGGAGTTGGCTCACTCCCGACGTTCTCCTTCGGGGCATCGACCTTGGCGGTATCGGATATGCCTTCGCGGGCCGGCTTTTCCGATTCGCCGGCAGGCTTCGCTGCCTCGCTGGCCGGCTTGTCGCCCTGGTCCTTGGGCGCGTCAGTCCGCGCGGGATCGATCGTGCCGGTTTCAGCCTTGTTAGGCTCTGACCCGTTAGATTCGGCCTTGGCAGGTTCCGGCTTGGCGGCATCCCGAGCCGGACCTTCCTTCGCGGGATCGCCGCGGGTCGTCTGCTCGTTTTTCGGCGGCTCTTCCACGACGGGCCTGCCACGCCTGCCCTGCTTATGGCGGCCCCCGGACTTGCTGTCGGTAGCGCCCTGCACCGGGGTCTGCCCGTCGGCGGGGTTGGCTTCGGGCGTCGCCTGCCGCCGTGATGACCGCTTGCTGTCCCGCCGCGTGCGCTCGCCTTGCGGCGTTTCGCCGGCGGCCTCCGGTCGGGTGGCCTCCTGGGCGGGAGCGGCTGGCGGCTGCCGGCGGCCAATGCGGTCAGGCTGATCCGGCCTGCCGTCCTGCTTGGCATCTTTTTGCCTGGACTGATCTTTCTGCTTCGCATCCTTGCCCTGATACCGGGGATCGGCAGCGCCATTGGAGATCAGGTAGGAAGACAGCACCGAGGCCATATCGGTGCCTGTCGTATAGTGCTGGCGCAGAAAGCCGGGCAACGACGAAGCCGACGTGTTCTTCAACAACCCACGCGGACTCTTGTGGCAGGCGCTGCACGTGTTCGAGAAGATCTGGGACGGGCTCTTGCCGGCGTCGAGATTTTCGACCGCCCAAACCACGCCTGCTGTGAGGCAGCCGATCAGGAGAGTCACCGTCGCTAAACTGAGCGCTCGGCTCAACATCCCTGCATGCTCCAGATCTGGAATCGCTGCCTTCGGCGCAGGTCGCCGACGGCGGGGTCACCTTTTAGCCGATTATGACGCGAATGGAAGCGCACCCATTACGCATCTGCGTGAGTGTGACATTTTTGAATATCCGCTTTGACTCCAACGCAATAGCGCCGCGGCATCATCGTACTTATGTTATCGTTGTTTCATCCTTGGAACCGACCTTTTCGGGGATGTGCGGTATAACGGTCGCTCGCTCCATTGGTGCTTCGATGGATCGGTTGTTGCGTTATTTTCTGAGCCAGTTCATTCGCCGCGGTACGATGACGTTCACCACGGCGAGCGGGGACAGGTTTACCTGCGGGGATGGAACCGGCCGCCCGGTGTCGGCGCGGTTTACGAACGAACGGACCCAGCTCCACATCCTGCTCGATCCCGAACTGGCGCTCGGCGAAGCCTATATGGACGGCAGCTTCGTGGTCGAGGACGGTTCGATCGCGGACGCGCTCGAGATACTGCTCGGCCAGCCCGAAATGCTGCCACGCTGGGCCAAGCTGCAATGGTGGCTGCGCTATTTCAGCCGGCACGCCACGCAATTCAACTGGCGCGGCCGGGCGAGAAACAATGTCGCCCATCACTACGACCTCGACGGGCGGCTGTATTCCCTCTTCCTCGACGCCGACAAGCAATATAGCTGCGCCTATTTCGAAACGCCGGATACGACGCTCGATGATGCCCAGCTTGCCAAGAAACGCCACGTTGCCGCCAAACTGCTGATCGGGCGCGGCAACCGCGTGCTCGACATCGGCTCGGGCTGGGGCGGGCTAGGCCTCTATCTCGCCGAAATGACCGGCGCCGACGTCACCGGCATCACGCTCTCGTCGGAACAATTGGCCGCCTCGAATGCCCGCGCCGCCGAAAAGAACCTGACGAAATCGGCAAGATTCCTGCCGAGCGATTACCGCGATATTGCCGGCCCGTTCGACCGCATCGTGTCGGTTGGCATGTTCGAGCACGTCGGCATCGACTTCTATGAAACCTTTTTCCGGCGCTGCGCCGAACTCCTCGATGACGACGGTGTCATGGTGCTGCACGCGATCGGCCGTTCGACCGGGCCCGATGTCACCAGCCCATGGATCACGAAATACATCTTCCCGGGCGGCTATATCCCCGCCCTTTCCGAAGTCATCCCCGCGATCGAGAAGGCCGGACTTCTGGTCTGCGACATCGAAATCCTGCGGCTGCATTATGCGGAAACGCTGAAGGCCTGGCGCGAGCGCTTCATGGCGCGGCGCGAAGAGGCGGTGCGTCTTTACGACGAGCGGTTTGCCCGTATGTGGGAATTTTATCTGGCAGGGTCGGAAATGTCGTTCCGGAAGCAAAACCTGATGAATTTCCAGATTCAGATCACCAAGCGCCAGGGCATCGTGCCGATAACGCGCGATTACATTACCCGGGAAGAAGCGAGGCTGCGTGGAACGGAACTTGCGAGACGGCCGCACCTGCAGTTGGCAGGCGAATAGGTCGTCCGAATCGCGGGGCGTCAGTTCCGCAGGCTGTAAGCGGAGGCATAAGGCGCACGAACCAATGCCGGACGGGCGAGTTGGGCTCGCACCGCAGCAAGCAACTGATCATCGCAGGGCACGGCACGCCGTTCCGGGCGCGAGATCTCTTCCATCGTGTCGATCAGCATCGACAGCCACAAGCGCTGGCCGCTTGCCGATCGCCATCCCTGGATTTGCTGACCCATCGCCTGTCCTTCCGGTCCGTTGCCAGCGACAACTCGAAAATCGCCGGCCCGTTCCCGATTTCGTAACCAATCCATTCTGCAGCGAATTAAATCACACCCGATGTGATCTACTTCACAGATACCCTTGGCGGCCTGTCGTAGATCTCCGGCATGCGCCAGCAGACCTACAGAGCCCCGTTCAAGTCCGACATCAGGATCGATTACGCCTTGATCTTCATCGGCATGGTCGCCGCGCTGTTCGCGTTCATCTACCTGATGCTGGTTTGATCAACGCTTAAGACGCGGCCCGCAATTGTCGCTTCCTGGCTCGGATGTGTCCGTCGAAACCGCGGTAAGGTTCAGGCTCTCCTAAGATTTTGTCTGGCATTTTCGCGGAAACGCTGCCCGCGCTGCCCGGTTTTGACCGAAAGCCCGTCAAGCTTCGCGGCGCGCGCGCGCCGGATTCATCCACATTTTTGAAGAACGGTGCATAGCGGCCAGCTTTTGCTTCCGCTTTGTCCGGGACAGGCGCTTTATCGCCGCCCCCCTTGCAGAAAACCTGGCAACGGCCGAAACGAAAAGCATGGCTCTGACTGATTCGAACGTTCTCAAGCTCGCTCCCGATGCGGGAACTCCGGTCTACCGGAGCGCGCCGCACAACATCGAGGCCGAGCAGAGCCTGCTGGGCGCCGTTCTCGTCAACAACGATGCGTTCTACCGGGTTTCCGACTTTCTGGAGTCGAAGCACTTCTTCGAACCGATCCATCAGACCATTTTCGAGACCGCCGGCAGCCTGATCCGGATGGGCAAGGTCGCTACCCCGGTGACGCTGAAGACCTTCCTGCCCGCCGATACCGATATCGGCGGCATGACGGTTGGCCAATACCTCGCGCGTCTCGCCGCCGAGGCCACGACGATCATCAACGCGCAGGATTACGGCCGGACCATCTACGACATGTCGCTGCGCCGCGACCTGATCCGGATCGGCGAGGACATGGTCAATGTCGCCTTCGACGCGCCGGTTGATTTTGCCCCGCGCGCCCAGATCGAGGACGCCGAGCGCCAGCTCTACGAACTCGCCGAGTCCGGCCGTTATGACGGCGGTTTCCAGCGTTTCGCGCAGGCGATCACCACGGCCGTCGACATGGCGGCCAAAGCGTTCCAGCGCGATGGAAGCCTGTCGGGCGTCGCTACCGGCTTGCGCGACCTCGATACCAAGATGGGCGGACTGCAGTCCTCCGACTTGATCATCGTCGCCGGCCGCCCCGGCATGGGCAAGACGGCGCTCGCCACCAACATCGCCTACAACATCGCCAAGGCGCACCGCGCCGAGGTGCAGCCCGACGGCACGATGAAGACCGTCAATGGCGGCATTGTCGGCTTCTTCTCCTGCGAAATGTCGGCCGAACAGCTCGCGACTCGTATTCTGGCCGAACAGACCAACATCGCCTCCAGCATGATCCGCCGCGGCGGTATCAGCGAGGCCGATTTCGAGAAGATCCGCGACTACTCGATCGAACTGCAGTCGCTGCCGCTTTACGTCGACGAAACCGGCGGCCTGTCGATCTCGCAGCTCACCGCGCGTGCCCGCCGCCTGAAGCGGCAAAAGGGCCTCGACATGATCGTGATCGACTACATCCAGCTGCTGCAAGGCTCGGGCAAGAAGTCCGATAACCGCGTGCAGGAAGTGACTGAAATCACCACCAACCTCAAGGCCTTGGCGAAGGAACTCAACGTTCCCATCATCGCCTTGTCGCAGCTCTCGCGTCAGGTCGAAAACCGCGACGACAAGCGCCCTCAACTGGCCGACTTGCGTGAATCCGGTTCGATCGAGCAGGACGCCGACGTCGTGATCTTCGTGTACCGCGAGGAATATTACCTCGCCAACAAGGAGCCGCGTATCGGCACCCCCGAATACGAGAAATGGCAGCTCGACATGTCGCTGGTGCACGGCAAGGCCGAAATCATCATCGGCAAGCAGCGCCACGGCCCCACCGGAACGGTGGAGGTGCAGTTCGAGGGCCAGTTCACCCGGTTCAGCGATCTGGCGCAGGACAGCCATATGCCGGACCGCGGATATTGACGCAGCCTGCTTGGGTTGAACCGCCGGAGCCTGCCGCCTAAAATGCGGCATGAACATCGCCCCCGATCCGAAATCCATCCCGCAAGGCACCCTGCTCTCGCCCGAGGCGAACCAGGCCGCCGCGCTCGCGACCGCAACCGGCGTGCTGACGGTCGATCTCGACGCCATCGTCGCCAACTGGCGCAAGCTGGAGAAGACCGCGGTACCGGCCGAATGCGCAGGCGTGGTCAAGGCGAACGCCTATGGCTGCGGCGCCGAACAGGTAGCGCGCGCCCTCTCTGGCGCCGGCTGCAAGACGTTTTTCGTCGCCACCCTCGATGAGGCTCGCGTGGTTCGCGCTGCGGCGCCCACGGCCGCGATCTACGTGCTCGACGGGTTCTTCCAGAACACCGGCGAGGCCTATGCCAAAATCGACTGCAAGCCGGTGATTGGCGACCTCAACGAACTCGCCGAATGGGACGTGTTCTGCCGCCGCTCGGGTTGGTCGGGCGGCGCGGCCATTCACATCGATACCGGGATGAACCGGCTCGGCATGACCATTACCGAGGCGCAGGGCATCATCCCGCGCATCAACGCCGGCGATCACGGCATTACGCTTGTCATGAGCCACCTCGCCTCCGCCGAACTGCTCAACAGTCCCGCCAACGCCAGGCAGCTCTCGGCCTTCCGCGAGATCGCGAGCGTGTTCTCCGGCGTACCGGCGTCGCTGGCAAATTCGTCCGGCGTTTTCTTAGGCGCCCAGTTCCAGTTCGACCTGGTTCGGCCGGGCTGTGCCCTTTACGGAATCAATCCGACGCCCGAAGCCGACAATCCGATGCAGCCGGTCGTCGAACTGAAGGCGCGCATCGTGCAGATCCGCAACGTCGAGCGCGGCGATACCGTCGGCTATGGCGGCACCTGGACGGCGCGGCGTCCGACCAGAATAGCGATCGTTTCCGCTGGCTATGCCGACGGCTATTTCCGCGCTGCCAGCGCCAATGACGGCACCCGTGGCGCCGAGGTGGTGGTCGCCGGCAAGCGCTGCCCGGTTGCGGGGCGGATTTCGATGGACCTGACGGCCGTCGACGTCACCGATCTCGACAAGAATGCCGTGCGGCGCGGCCACATGGCGACACTGATCGGCGAAGGCATCACCGTCGACGAACTCGCCCACCATTTCGGCACCATCGGCTATGAAGTGCTGACCAGCCTCGGCAAGCGTTACGCGCGAATTTACAAGGGCGGCAATGCCGCCGCAGAGTCCCCTGCTCCGCCTCCCGCGGAGCCGGCTGCCGCTTCTGCCTAGGCGGTACGCCGCAGGCCCGGTTACAAAATCTGGAAAACAACCCCATGCAAAGTAGAATGGGCCCCGGCTCGCAGCGCTCAGGCCGCTTGCGTACGGGGCACGAGATGATCCGTCGTCACGGCCCAACCTGATCTCATCCTGCTTTAGTTCGCGACGCTTACTTCGCCTTCCGGCTAGCCAACACTTTCTTGCAGGCGTCGCTGAGCTGGGGAAGCTGCTTGTTCAGACATGCGACGACGCGGCCGCCGCCGGGCGGCGTGCCGGCGCAATATTTGTCATAATCCGCCTTGCAGGCGCCGCGCCCGTCGGCGGTTTGAGCAAACGCGGATCCGGAGCAGCCGATGACGAACACGAGAACGGCGAAGCGCAGTTTCGACATGGAATCTCCAGATATCAGCGAACACCGTGATGCCGGCTAGCTCTACATGAAGATCGCGACCTTCAACATCAATAATGTCAACCGCCGCCTGCCGAACCTGTTGCGCTGGTTGCGCGCGGCCAAACCCGATGTCGTCTGTCTGCAGGAACTGAAATCGACCGATGCCGAGTTCCCGATTGCGGCAATCGAGAAGGCTGGCTACGGCGCGGTGTGGCGCGGACAGAAGACGTGGAACGGCGTCGCCATCCTGGCGCGCAACGCCGAGCCGGTTTTGACCCGGACCGCGCTGCCCGGCGACCGCGATGACGACGAGGCGCGCTATATCGAAGCCGCCGTCAACGGCGTCATCGTCACCAGCATCTATCTGCCGAACGGCAACCCGCAGCCCGGACCGAAATTCGATTACAAGCTCGACTGGTTCAAACGGCTGCGGTCGCATGCCGCAAAACTGCTCAAGCAGGATATCCCCGTGGTGCTGGCCGGCGACTACAATGTCGCGCCGACCGCGTCGGATATTTATCCGACGAAATCGTGGGACAAGGACGCGCTGATCCAGCCGAAGAGCCGCGCGGCGTTCAAGGCGCTGGTGGACCAGGGCTGGACGGATGCGATCCGCACGCTCCATCCTTCAAAACCGATGTTCACGTTCTGGGACTACAAGCGCAACCGCTGGCCGCGCGACGCTGGACTGCGGCTCGATCATCTGCTGCTGAGCCCGCCGATTGCGCCGCGCCTGATCAAGGCCGGTGTCGATCGCAAGGTGCGCGGCGAGGAAGGCGCCAGCGATCACGCGCCGGCGTGGATCGTGCTTTCTTGACGCGAACCGGTTTCCACTTCGCTTGAAAACGCTCTAGCTTATTTTCGCGTGTGTCCCCAGGCCGCGTCCCAATCTTCGCCCGCCGCATCGATGACGCGGCCGTCGGCCTCGAAGAACTTGTTCGGCACCTGGAAGATCGCGAGCATCAGCCCGCCTTGCGGACACCAGGCGACGTGGCGGCTGCCCTCTTCGCGCCAGATGAATTCGCCGGCCTTGCATTCGATGTCCTTTGCCGGCCCCTCCTTGTCGACGAGCGAACCTTCGAGAACGTAGGTCTGCTCGATGTTGACGTGCTCGTGGTCGGGCAGCACCGCGCCCGGCGCGAACCGCATCAGCGCGGTCATCAGGCCGGTCTTGCGATCGAACAGCAGCGTCTTGGCTTCGCAGCCGGGGAAGCGGGTCTTCTGCCATTCCATGCTGTCGGGGCGAACCAGATGGGAATGCGTATCTGCGGTCTGCGGCGTGACGGCGTCCATGGTGGTCCTCCATTCCTTTTATTTTGACGCGATCCTAGCAGCTTTACCTCAGACCGCCAGACGGCAGGTGTGCGCTGCGGTGGCGCTGCCTTGCCCACGTCTGTTCCGAACTATAGGATCAGCCCATCTGCCGCTCTCGTGGAGCACGGTTGAAATGGCGGCTCTGCAACACTCGCTCATCTGCAAAGGGTGCTGGGAGCAGATGCATATGCCCGTGCCGATTTGCGGCTTGGCCTCGGCGCCGTTTCGCGCATTCGGCATTCGTCCGAGCCGGATGAATCCCAATACCTGCACGATCTGCGAATTGATGTTCACGAAGGTGATGCGAGCTCGCAAGATCACCATCGACGCGACCATCATGTTTGCCGACCTGCGCGGCTATACCAGCCTGTCGCAATCGCAAACGCCGGATGCGGTCTCCGGGCTGCTCGATGCGTTCTACGATGAATGCGCCAACGCGATCTGGGAGCACGACGGGCTCCTCAACAAGACCATCGGCGACGCCGTGATGGCCGTCTTTAATTTTCCCCTGCGGCGGGAATCACACGCCAGAAACGCCGTGCTCGCGGCGCGCCAGATCCAGGCAAACTGGCGCGACCAGCGCGCGAGCCTTGTCGAAGCACACGGCCTGACCGCCTGCGAATTGGGGATCGGCATCGGCATCCACACGGGCGAACTCAGCTTTGGCGAATTCGGCCACTCGCACCGAGACCTGACGGCGATCGGCACCGTCGTCAACACCGCCTCCCGCGCCCAATCGGTTGCCGAAGCAGACCAGATTCTCGTAACGAAGGCTGTGTTTGACAGCGCCCAACCGGATTTGATGGACAGCCCCTCGAAGGCGTTCCAGCTCAAGGGTTTCGACCTCCCGGTCGATCTCTACGCGGCTTGACCGAGCCGGCTCGTCCCCCTCACCACAGGTTCTTGCCGTCGATCACCGTCACCGGCACGGCATCGAGGTCGAAATCGTCGAACAGCCGCGCATTGACGCCGACCTTCGGATTGTCGAAGTCCGGCTTGCCGGTCGACCATCCGGCGATTCCGAATAGGTGCCGCAACCGCAATTGGCGCAGAAATGATGTTTGACGGTGCGGCTGCCCCACAGATAGGTCGTATCCGACTTTATTTCGGTGGCGAGCAGGCGATTCAAAATTTTGGCGAAATTGGCGTGACGTGGCGGTTAGGCCGCGCGCTGTAAACCCTGCGCGCCCACTAACGCTCAGTCCGCGCTCCGGAGCAAAAACAGCGAGCCGACAGGTGCGAGAGCCGTTCGTCCGGACCTCCGATCACGACCCGGCGACCATCGTTCACCCGTCGAATCGCCTGCGTTGCCGCAATGGCAGTTTCCCTCCTGAGTGGCATGGTCGGCTCCTTTCCAAGTGATATTTTTAGTCTCGTAACCTGAGCCTGCTGCCACCATGATGTCAGCATCAGGGAATCGCGAAAGACTGCAAATTGGGTTTCTCCTTCGTCCTCATTGTCGGCCTGCTCGCCGGCACCATCTCGGGCATTGTCGGCACGGGTTCGTCGATCATGCTGATGCCGGTACTGGTCTATCAATACGGGCCGAAGGAAGCCGTTCCGATCATGGCGGTCGCGGCCGTGATGGCGAACCTGTCGCGCATTCTCGCCTGGTGGCGCGAGGTCGACTGGCGCGCCTGTCTTGCCTATTCGGTCACCGGGATTCCGGCCGCGGCACTCGGCGCGCGGACGCTGCTGGCACTGCCCTCGCACGCCGTCGATATCTCGATTGGCGTGTTTCTGATCGCGATGGTGCCGGTGCGGCACTGGCTGGAGCGCCACCAGCTCAAGGCACAGCTCTGGCATCTGGCGGTCGGCGGCGCGATCATCGGCTACCTGACAGGTATCGTGGTTTCGACCGGGCCGCTCAGCGTGCCGCTGTTTCTGTTTTACGGGCTGAACAAAGGCGCCTTCCTCGCCACCGAAGCGGCAAGTTCGCTCGGGCTGTATCTGAGCAAATCAGTGACGTTCGAACGCTTTGGCGCGCTGACGCCTGATATCGCGCTGAAGGGCCTGGTTGCAGGCTCCTCCCTGATGTTCGGCGCCTTCATCGCCAAGCGCTTCGTGCTGCATCTTAAGCCAGACGTCTTTCGGCTCCTGATGGACGGCATCATGCTGATGGCCGGCCTTTCGCTGCTGTGGACGGCATTTTCTTAAGGGACTCGGCGAAACCTGACTGCGCCGCCTGAACCACTCCCCATCCACGACCGACCAAGTGACGCGTGTCACATCCATCCGGCAAAAGACCATAGATCAATGCCGCGCACGGATTTGCATCACCCACGTCTGGAGAGATTGAAATGCCCAGGGGAATCATCGGCGCCATCGTCGCCGTCATTGTCATCGTCATCATCGCGGCAGGGAGCTGGTACACCGTCGATCAGACCGAGCGCGGGGTGAGACTGCGCTACGGCGCGGTTATCGGTACCGCACAACCGGGCCTGGGCTTCAAGGTCCCGCTGATCGACAGCGTCGAGAGGGTCAGCGTCAAGACCTTCACCTATGCCTGGGACAAGATGAACTCCTACTCCTACGACCAGCAGCCCGCCGACCTCAAGATCAGCGTCACCTTGCGCGCCTCGCCTGACAAGGTCGCCGATCTCTACGCGAAGTTCGGCGGACTGGACACCGCGGTCAAACAGGTGGTCAGCCCGGCCGTCAACCAGCAGGTCAAGATCGTGTTCGGCCGCTACACGGCGGTGAAGGCGATCCAGGAGCGCGGAACGCTGAACTCCGCGATCAAGGACGCCATCACGGCATCGCTGAAGGACGACCCGATGATCATGATCGAGAGCGTCCAGCTCGAAAACATCGAGTTCAGCGCGAACTACCTGCACTCGATCGAGCAGCGCATGCTGGCCGAGGTCGAGGTGCAGAAGCTGCAGCAGAACGCCGAGCGCGAAAAGGTGCAGGCGCAGATCACCGTCACCCAGGCGACCGCCAAGGCCAACGCCGTCCGCGCCGAGGCGCAGGCCAGCGCCGACGCGTTGCGGCTGAACGGCGAAGCGCGGGCGACCAACATCAAGCTGACCGGCGAAGCCGAAGCCGCCGCCATCGAGGCCCGCGCCAAGGCGCTCGGCACCAACCCCAACCTCGTCACGCTGGTGCAGGCCGAACGCTGGAACGGCGTGCTGCCGACCACCATGGTGCCGGGCTCGGCGGTGCCGTTCGTATCGGTGAAGTGAGAGTCGAATAGTCAGGAAGGCGACGCCGCGCGGGAGCGGCGTCGCCCTCTCTACCAATCCGGCTCCAGCGGCAACAACCGAAGTTGCTCAACGGCCTGACCACTGCCGCGATTATCAGATATGACACCGTTGATCGGTGGCCGCCGGTTCTCGGACGTGCCACCTTGATCGACGACTGCGTGCAAGCTTGCGCGATCTGATCGACCGGGGAGAATGTGTCTTGAGCGTAATGGCGGAAGCGACTGGTATCCCCTATCCCGGCCACCAACGGGCTGGACGAACCGAAGCCCAGCAAGACACCCAAAAGTTCGCCGAAGCGGCCATTGCGGAAAGCAAGCGTCAGGGTCTTCTGCTCGCCGTCCGGGCCCGCTGGGTCGCGCTGGCAGTGATTGCCGTTACCTTGCCGATCATCAACCCGAACTGGGACGTGATCTACTACGTCGTGATGCTCGGCTTTTTTGCCTTGATCGGCTGGGCCCAACTCCAGGTCGGCAAGGTGGGTCGTTCGCGGCCGGAGCTTTTCCTGATCTTTTGCGATCTGGCGCTAATTACGCTGCTCACCGTCTTGCCCAATCCGTTGAGCGCCACGAACTGGCCGATCGGCATGCAATTCCGGTTCGAGACGTTCATCTATTTCTTTGTCTTCCTCGCAACCGCCACCCTTGCCTATTCGTGGCGGACGGTGGTCGCGATGGGCTTCTGGACCTCGGCCGTGTGGGCGATCGGCGTCGGCTGGGCCTACCTGCAACCCGCAACTCACGCCGCACTGTCGGAGCGTGTGCGGGACGCTGTCGGCTCCGACATCAGGATGTTCCACGTCATCAACCCCGCATCGATCGGCATCCCGGAGCGCTTCCAGGAGATCATCGTGTTCCTGATCGTCGCCATGACGCTGGCGCTGGCGGTACGCCGTTCCAACGCGCTCTTGATCAGCCACGCCGGAATCGAACGCGAACGGACCAACCTCGCGCGGTATTTTTCTCCCAATGTCGTCGAGCAATTGTCAGGAAATGACGAACCTCTCAAGCAGGTCCGCACGCAGGACGTTGCGGTGCTGTTTGCGGACATCGTGGGATTTACCGCCTACGCCGATGGGCGAGACCCGAAACAGGTCATCGCGACGCTGCGACAATTCCATGAACGAATGGAGAGAGAAGTGTTCCAGCACGGCGGAACACTCGACAAGTATCTCGGCGACGGCCTGATGGCGACGTTCGGCACGCCATTCGCCGGCGATTCCGATGCGCTGAACGCCTTGCGTTGCGCGAGGGGCATGATCGCCGCAATCGTCGAATTGAACAAGGAACGGATGGGTCGCAACGAGCCGCCGATACGGGTCAGCGTCGGATTGCACTACGGGCAAGTCGTGTTGGGCGACATCGGCCTCAACCGGCTCGAATTCGCTGTGATCGGCACCACCGTAAACGCGGCGAGCCGGCTCGAGGCGCTGACCCGCGAATTCGGATGCGCCATCGTCGTCAGCGATGCGCTGGTGCAGCAGGCCCGCACCGAAACGAACCATTCGAGCACCGACTTTGCGCTGCTGGTCGAGCAGCCGGCGCAGACCATTCGTGGGCTTGAGCAGCCGGTTGGCATCTGGACGTGTGCCGGTGTCGCTTCCTGATGCGTTGCGTGCGTAATGAAGGCATTGGCTCATCGCGCCACGCGGCGTCTTTCCGTGCTAAGTAGTGCCGCCCAGTTCAACTGAGTCTGCTAATTTCCCATTATGGCCAAATCCACCCTCTCCTTTGTCTGCCAGAACTGCGGCGCGGCGTATAATCGCTGGCAGGGCAAGTGCGATTCCTGCGGCGAGTGGAACACGCTTGCCGAGGAGGACACGACCGGCGCGACCTCGATGCCGGTCTCGGTCCGCTCGCGGCGCAAGGGCCGGACGTTCAAGCTGGAATCGCTGACCGGCAAGACCCAGGACGCCCCTCGCCTGTCCTCCGGCATGACGGAGCTCGATCGCGTCACCGGCGGCGGTTTTGTCCGCGGCTCGGTGCTTCTTGTCGGCGGCGATCCCGGCATCGGCAAATCGACGCTGCTAACGCAGGCCACCAGCCTGATGGCCCGCGCCGGCCATCGCGTGGTTTACATATCCGGCGAAGAAGCCGTGGCGCAGGTCCGGCTGCGCGCCGAGCGGCTGGGTCTTGCGGATGCGCCGGTGCAGCTCGCCGCCGAAACGTCGGTCGAGGACATCGTCTCGACCCTGTCGGAGGGCGCGGTGCCGCGCCTGATCGTAATCAATTCGATCCAGACCATGTGGACCGACACGGTAGAATCTGCGCCGGGAACGGTGACGCAGGTCCGGGCCTCCGCGCAGGCGCTCATTCGCTTCGCCAAGAAATCGGGAGCTGCGATCATCCTGGTCGGGCACGTCACCAAAGACGGCCAGATCGCGGGCCCCCGCGTCGTCGAGCACATGGTCGATGCGGTGCTATCGTTCGAAGGCGAAGGCTCGCAGCATTTTCGCATTTTGCGCGCGATGAAGAACCGCTTCGGGCCTACCGACGAGATCGGCGTGTTCGAGATGACGGGCCTGGGCCTTCGCGAGGTCTCCAACCCTTCCGAATTGTTCCTTTCTGAACGCGACCTCGGCAGCCCGGGAACGGCGGTCTTTGCCGGCATCGAAGGCACCCGGCCCGTTCTGGTGGAATTGCAGGCATTGGTGGCGCCGACAACGCTCGGCACTCCCAGACGGGCTGTGGTGGGCTGGGACCCCAGCCGGCTGTCGATGGTGCTGGCGGTGCTGGAGGCCCATTGCGGGGTCAAATTGTCCGGCTACGACGTCTATCTGAACGTGGCAGGCGGCTTGCGGATCCAGGAGCCCGCGGCCGACCTTGCGGCGGCTGCCGCGCTGGTGTCGTCCTTGGTAAACGCACCGTTACCGACAGATGCGGTCTATTTCGGTGAGATTTCGCTCTCGGGCGCGGTCCGGCCGGTGGCGCAGACCTCGGCCCGGTTGAAAGAGGCCGCAAAACTGGGATTTGGCCGTGCTGTTCTGCCCAAATCGGCCCGCGGCGAGGTCGGCTCCGATGGCGGTCTGGCGCTGAACAGCGTCGGCGGCCTGACCAGCCTGGTCGCCGAAATCGCCGCGCGTGGGAGCCCAAGAAACGCCGGGGGAAACGCCGGGGCCGGCAACCGGGAAGCCGGTCGCGAGGGGGCGGCGGAGAAAAATGCCACACCGTCCCAATTCCGTCGTGAAAACAGCTAAAGCGGCGTGACGCGCCCCGCCCTCGCCGCTATACAACGCGCGCGAAAGGCGGGCGGGATGGCGCGATATCCGGCCTTGCGGGATGCGCCTTCTGCCCCTCACTTGGGGTGAACCTGACCCGTCAATTCGCTGCTTGAGAACCTACGAGCGGACCTGACCAGCCGATGCCGATAACGATACTCGATCTCGTCCTGCTCGGAGTAATGCTGATTTCGGGGCTGCTCGCCATGGTGCGCGGCTTCATGCGCGAAATCCTGTCGATCGCGGCATGGGGCGCGGCGGCACTGGTGACGCTCTATGCCTTCTCGAAGCTGCTGCCGACCGCCAAGGCCTATTTCAATAACGACACGGTGGCGTCCGTGGTGGTGGTGGCCGGCACCTTCATCGGCACCCTGATCGTGGTGTCCGTCATCACGGTGCGAATTTCGGACATGATCCTGGATTCCCGAATCGGCGCACTGGATCGCACGCTCGGTTTCCTGTTCGGGCTCGGCCGCGGCCTCCTGATCGTGGTCGTCGCGTTCCTGTTCTTCAGCTGGCTGGTCCCGGACAAGCAGCGGCCGGACTGGATCACCAACGCGAAATCCCGAACAGTGCTTGATGGAACCGGGCAATGGTTAATGTCGCTCTTGCCTGACGATCCCGAGAACACCATCTTAAAGAGATTCAAGAAGAATAAACCGGAAGACGATCAAACTGACGCCGACCCGGCAGCTCCTGCATCCGGCGATGGCTACAGTAAACCTGCCCGTGACAGCCTTAAAAAGCTGATCGAGAAACCTGCGGCACGCTAATCCTGGCCAAACGAGAGGCGATGGACGAGATGCAAAACCCTTCCGATCCCGCCCACCAGTCCGATCCGAATCTCGGCATTGAATTGCAGGACGATCTCGAAGGCGACACGCTACGCGAGGAATGCGGCGTGTTCGGTGTTTTCGGCCACCCGGAGGCCGCCGCCATCACAGCGCTCGGGCTGCACGCCCTTCAGCATCGCGGCCAGGAAGCCGCCGGCATCGTCTCCTTCGACGGCAGCCGCTTCCATTCCGAGCGCCGCCTCGGCCTCGTCGGCGATACCTTTTCCCGCCGCGAAGTGATCGAGCGCCTGCCCGGCATTATGGCCGTCGGTCATGTCCGCTATTCCACGACCGGCGCGACCATCCTGCGCAACGTGCAGCCGCTGTTCGCCGAACTCAATGCCGGCGGGTTCGCCGTCGGCCACAACGGCAATCTCACCAACGGACTGACGCTGCGCCGCGAACTCGTAAAGAACGGCGCGATGATGCAGTCGACCACCGATACCGAGGTGATCCTGCATCTGGTCGCGCAATCCAGGCGTGGCCGCTTCGTCGACCGCTTCATCGAGTCGCTGCGTGCAATCGAAGGTGCTTATGCGCTGGTCGCTCTGACCAACAAGAAACTGATCGGCGCGCGCGATCCACTCGGCATTCGCCCGCTGGTGCTCGGCGATCTCGACGGCCGCCCGATCCTCACTTCGGAAACCTGTGCGCTCGACATGATCGGCGCCAAATATGTCCGCGACATCGAGCCCGGCGAAATCATCGTGTTCGACGAGGCCGGCGCGCACAGTCACAAGCCGTTCCCGCCGAAGCCGCCGCGGCCTTGCATCTTCGAATATATCTACTTCGCGCGGCCGGACTCGATCGTCGGCGGCCGTTCGGTGTACGAGGTCCGCAAGGCCTTCGGCGCCCAACTCGCCCGCGAGAGCCATGTCGATATCGACGTCGTGGTGCCGGTGCCGGATTCCGGCGTACCGGCGGCGATCGGCTACAGCCAGCATTCCGGCGTACCGTTCGAACTCGGCATCATTCGCAACCACTATGTCGGCCGCACTTTCATTCAGCCGACGCAGAGCGTGCGCGAACTCGGCGTGCGCATGAAACATGCGGCCAACCGCGCCGCGATCGAAGGCAAGCGGATCATCCTGATCGACAACTCGCTGGTGCGTGGCACCACGTCGAAGAAGATCGTGCGCATGATGCGCGATGCCGGCGCGCGCGAGGTGCACTTCCGGCTCGCCTCGCCGCCGATCCTGTATCCCGACTATTACGGCATCGACCTGCCGGACCGCGGCGGCCTTCTCGCGGCCACCCATTCGCTGGAGGAGATGCGCGACATCATCGGCGCGGACTCGCTGGCGTTCCTGTCGATCGACGGCATGTACCGCGCCATGGGCGAGCCGGGCCGCGACCCCGCCAATCCAAAGTTCTCCGACCACTGCTTCACCGGCGCCTATCCGACCCACCTCACCGACCAGACCCAGGTCGAGCCGCAGCCAAGGCAGTTGTCGCTGCTGGCGGAGGCGAGCTGAGACGATCACCGCCGTCGTCCCTGCCTAGGGCGCAGTTGCGCTCCGGCGCAGGGACCCATAGCCCATAGCCACCGGCTTTCGTTTTTCGGACGCCATAGCGACAAACACCGCCTGCCATCATAACTTTCACGGCGTATGGGTCCCTGCGTTCGCAGGGACGACCCGTGGAGAGAGCCTCGTCCAATGACCAAACCCCTCGCCTCCCGCATCGCGCTCGTCACCGGCGCCTCACGCGGCATCGGCTACGCCACCGCCCGCGCGCTTGCCCGCGCCGGTGCGCACATCGTTGCCGTCGCACGCACGCAAGGCGGCCTTGAGGAGCTTGACGACGAGATCCGGAAGGACGGCGGCAGCGCCACGCTGGTGCCGCTGAACCTCACCGATTTCGACGGCATTGCGCGGCTGGGCGCGGCGCTGCACGAGCGCCACGGCAAGATCGATATTCTCGTCGGCAATGCCGGTATCGCCGGCCCCTCCTCGCCGCTCGGGCACATCGAACTGAAGCCGTGGAACGACGTGATGGCGGTGAACGTCACCGCGAACTTCCAGCTCATCCGCTGCATGGACCCGCTGCTCAGGGTTTCGGACGCCGGCCGTGCCGTGTTCGTAACCTCCGCCACCGCCAGCGAGGCGAACGCCTATCTGGGTCCTAATGCGGCCTCGAAGGCCGCGCTGGATACGCTGGTGCGCTCCTGGGCCAACGAAACCGTAAGCACGAAGCTGCGCATCAATCTGTTCAACCCCGGCCCGATCCGCACCCGCATGCGCGCCAGCGTATTTCCCGGCGAAGATCCGATGACGCTGGATACGCCGGAGCAGGCCGCGGAATTCATCGTGCCGATGTGCACGCCGGACTGGAACGAGACCGGCAAATTGTACGACTACAAGACCCGCAAGCTGAAGAACTTCCGCGCGCCGGAGTGAGCGCGTTATTGTGAGCGGTCTCCGTCATTGCGAGCGCAGCGAAGCAATCCATTTTGCCGCTTGCTGAGGCATGGATTGCTTCGCTGCGCTCGCAATGACGATCCTGACCGTTGACACCTATCCCTCCCCGCGATTGACTGCCCTTCCAAGCGGGACAACCCGCCAAGAAAAATATCGGGAGGCACCCATGACGCCGAAAAGTACGCGCGCTCGCCTGAACTCTTTCCGGAACCATCGCAACCTGCTTCACCGCCGCCATGCTGATCGGGACGCCCGCACCGTCGCGCGCCGGCGACATCCCGACATTCGCGGTCGATGCGTCCTGGCCAAAACCGCTGCCGAACAACTGGATCCTCGGCCAGGTCGGCGGCATCACCGTCGATGCGCAGGGCCATATCTGGGTCATCCATCGTCCGCGCTCGCTGACCGACGACGAAAAGGGCGCGGCGCTTAATCCGCCCCGCTCCAAATGCTGCGTGTCGGCGCCGCCGGTGCTCGAGTTCGACTCCGAAGGCAATCTGCTGCGCTCCTGGGGCGGTCCCGGCGAAGGCTACGAATGGGTCGGCCGCGAGCATGGCATCGAGGTGGATGAGAAGGGATTCGTCTGGGTGGGCGGCAACGCCGACAACGACAATGCGATCCTGAAATTCACCCTCGACGGCAAGTTCGTGATGCAGATCGGCAAGATCGCGCCGAGCAAGGGCTCCAATGACACCACGCAACTCGGCAAGCCCGCCGAAACCGCGATCGACAAGGACGCCAACGAAATCTACGTCGCCGACGGCTACGGCAATCGCCGTGTCATCGTGTTCGATGCGACCACGGGCGCCTACAAGCGGCACTGGGGTGCTTACGGCAATCCGCCGAACGACGACAAGCAACCGGCCTATGACCCCAAGGCGCCGCCCCCGCAGCAATTCGCCAACCCCGTCCATTGCGTGAAGCTCGCCAATGACGGGCTGGTCTATGTCTGCGACCGCATCAACAACCGCATCCAGGTGTTCAGGAAAGATGGAACCTTCGTTAAGGAATGGTTCTACGAAAAGAACACGCGCGGCAACGGCGCGGTATGGGATGTCGCGATCTGGCCCGATCCGAAGCAGACCTATCTGCTGAGCGCCGACGGCGAGAACAACGAAATCCGGGTGCTGAAACGGGACGATGGTACCGTAGTCGGCAGTTTTGGCCGCAACGGCCGCAATGCCGGGCAATTCCACTGGATTCACGCCATGGCGGTGGATGCCAAGGGCAACGTTTATACCGCCGAGGTCGATACCGGCAAGCGGATCCAGAAGTTCAAGCTGACCTCGGACGCGCTACGATAGGCGGATTGCCGGGCTCAGCGGGAACCACTAACAGGGTCGCAGTTCGCATGATCAGCCAGGACCATAAGTCCTGGCAATGAGACCACGCGACACCGCAAATGCCGGGCCCGGCTCCCACAAGAGGGCCGCCCGGCGACCCTAGATGGAGGAAATACATGAACACACTCACCGCGCGGCGCCTCGCCGCGCTGCTCAGCGTTGCCGGTATCTGCCTGGCCGCGCCGGCCTACGCCCAGGACAAGACCGTCAAGATCGGCGTCCTCAACGACATGTCGAGCCTCTACGCCGACATCGGCGGCCCCAATTCCGTCGTCGCGATCAAGATGGCGGTCGAGGATTCCGGCCTTACCAAGAAGGGCTGGAAGATCGACGTCGTCAGCGGCGATCACCAGAACAAGCCTGACGTCGGCGTCAACATTGCCAGGCAATGGATCGACAACGACAAGGTCGACGCGATCGCCGATACGCCGAATTCGGGCGTCGCGCTCGCCGTCAACAACCTCGTCAAGGAAAAGAACTCCATCCTGCTGAACTCCGGGGCGGCGACCGCCGACCTCACCGGCAAGGCGTGCACGCCGAACACGGTCTCCTTCACCTACGACACCTACATGCTCGCCAACGGCACCGGCAAGGCGCTGACCAAGGCCGGAGGCGATAGCTGGTTCTTCCTCACTGCCGACTATGCGTTCGGTCATGCGCTGGAGCGTGACACCTCGGCCGTCGTGACCGCCAATGGCGGCAAGGTGCTCGGTGGCGTCAAGGCTCCGATCAACACCGCCGACTTCTCCTCCTTCCTGCTGCAGGCGCAGGCGTCCAAGGCAAAGGTCATCGGGCTTGCCAACGCCGGCGGCGACACCACGAACTCGATCAAGCAGGCCGCCGAATTCGGCATCGTCGCGGCTGGACAAAAGCTCGCCGCGCTGCTGCTGTTCATCAACGACGTGCATTCGCTGGGCCTGAAGACCGCACAAGGCCTGACGTTCACGGAATCCTTCTACTGGGACATGAACGACCAGACGCGCGCCTGGTCGAAGCGTTTCTCGGCGCTCGCCAACAAGAACGCGATGCCGTCGATGACGCAGGCCGGCAACTACGCCATGGTGCTGCATTATCTGAAGGCGCTGGAAGCACTCGGCGGCAATCCGCATGACGGCGCCAAGGTCGTCGCCAAGATGAAGGAATTGCCGACCGACGATCCGCTGTTCGGCAAGGGCCCGCTGCGCGCCGACGGCCGCCGCCTCATCCCGGCCTACCTGTTCGAGGTGAAGAAGCCGGCAGAGTCGAAGGGGCCGTGGGATTACTACAAGCTGATCGCCACGATTTCACCGGAAGACGCCGCCAAGCCGCTCTCGGCCAGCGAGTGCCCGCTGGTGAAGAAGTGACGACGTAGCAGGGAGTGTAGGGTGGGCAAAGGCGCGCAAGCGCCGTGCCCACCACCTCTCCGGACTTTCATCATGAATGGTGGGCACGCTTCGCTTTGGCGAAGCGTCCCCATGGAATCTACGGCACTGGCAGCGAGGAAGAGCGGATAGTCAACGGTCGTCGTCCCCCGCGAAGGCGGGGGACCCAGTACGCCGCGAATTCTCGATTCAATCGCTGATGTCTCTGGAATACTGGATCATCCGCCTTCGCGGATGATGACACCCTTCGTAGAATTTGCCCACCCTACGGTTCAGCGTTTAGGCGCCAGCGTACGCCACGCGATCAGGAGTCCCAGCCCCAGCAATGCCGCTGCCAGGACGAACGGCGCGCCCGGCATTTTTGTTGGCGCCTCATCGCCGATGAAATAGGCAAAGGTCAGCGTGAACAGAAACGGGCCCATCATCTGGGCGATGCTGTTGACGCTGTTGGTCGCGCCCTGCAATTGCCCCTGCTGATCGGGTGCTACGAGCTGCGTCGTCAGCGCCTGGATCGCCGCCCCCGCCACGCCCCACAGCGACATCACGGGAATGCCGATCCAGAACAGCGGCCCGGTCGGGGCCACGCCATAGATGAAGAACCCCATCGCGCCGCTGGCGAGCCCCAGCAGCAGCGCCCGGCGCTCGCCGAGGCGCTTGACGATCGGCCCGACGCCCGCCCCCTGCACCACCATGGCGCAGACGCCGACCAAGGCCAGCGTGAGCCCCACCGTGGTCGTATCCCAGCCATAGCGGTAGGTGGCATAGAGGACGAAGGTGGACGGCAGCACCACATGCGCGACCTGTCCGAAGAAGTTCGCCAGCGACAGGCCGGCGAGAATCCGGTTCGAGCGCAACAGATGCAGCGCGCCGATCGGGCTGGCGTTTTTCCAGCGGAACGGTGCACGCCGCTCCGGCGGCAGTGACTCGGGAAGTATCAGCCAGCCGTAGAGCGTATTCGCAAAGCTCAAGCCTGCCGCGATCCAGAACGGCAGCCGCGGATCCATGCCGCCGAGCAGGCCGCCGAGCGCAGGGCCGAGGATGAAGCCGGCGCCGAAGGCCGCGCCGATCTTGCCGAACACCGCGGCGCGCCGTTCCGGAGGCGTCACGTCGGCGATATAGGCAAAGGCGGTCGAGATGCTCGCCGACGTGATGCCTGAGATCACCCGGCCGATGAACAGCCAGGTCAGCGACGGCGCCAGCGCCATCAGCACATAGTCCAGCGCCAGTCCGAAATTCGACAGCAGCACCACCGGCCGCCGGCCGAAGCGGTCCGACAGCGCGCCAAGGATCGGCGAGAACAGGAACTGCATCAGCGCCCAGGCGGTGCCGAACAGGCCAAAGACCCGCGCCGCCGTCGCCGTGTCGTTGTCGACAAAACTTTCCACGAGCTTGGGCAGGATCGGCAGGATCAGGCCGAGCGCCAGCATGTCGAGCAGAATGGTGACGAAGATGAAGGCTGCCGCGCCGCTGCGCGACGCCACCGCCCGGGCATGTTCCGGCAAACTTCGATCTCCTGTTCGTGCACAGACGAACCTGATCGACTAAGGAGTCTTGCCCCCTCAGGCAAGACCCATCATATGACGGAATCGGTCGCTCCCCACCCCGCTTCAATTCCTGAATTTACAATCGAACGGATCGTCCGGGCAGGGATCGACTACGCTTGCCGCCATCGGTGCATGAAGTTCATTTTTGGTCAGGAATTTTCTGACGAACTTAACGGTTTCGGGAGCCACGGACAAAAGCAACTTCGATCTCTTGGCTGCCCTCGCGAATTCTTCCGCGTGGCCCTGATCGCGGATCATATTCATGAAATGCAGGACAGACTGCACCGGGACCTTGACGGTCTTCGCACCCCTGCCGCCTGAGGCCACTGCCTTCTTCGACTTCGACGCCTTTTTGGCTTTCTTCGATTTCTTGGCCATGACAGTCTCCTCGCTACTGTGGTGCAATAAGCTGGACTTCGCAACTCTTGACTTGGTCGATAGCTATTACAGCAAGCCTCTCAGCAGGAGTCCCGCCTGCCGTCACCCGCGCGCCCACATAAAGCGCTGACGACACGCTGCGAGGCCCCGTCGCGTCCCGCCCTGCCGGCGCTACGCCGCGGCCCGATGAGAACAAGAACGAGCGAAACGGATCCAATTCGCCCTTGCCGCTTGGGGCAATAGCCAATCCTATCGTGACTTGATGGACGTCCGTGCGGCCCACGGCGCCCGTCAGTGAAGCCGTCGTAAGCTGAAAGGCGCTGGTCACTGGCGTGAATACGGCTATTGGATTGGCCGAGGCGCTCACCGCCGTCGTAAAGGTCAACTTTTCGGCCATCGTCGGAGGACCACCGGGATTGTCCGCCTTGGCGCCCAGATTGCCAAACAACGTCAACGTGATGAAATCCGTGATGGTCTTGTCGACGCCAATACGGCCAGCGATCGGATATATGTAGTTTGCTTGGACGATTTGTCCGTCGCAATAGCGCTGGCCTCGCACTTCCACGTTCAATTTCGTCAGCAGGTAGCTAAACGTATCGGTCGAGGTGAATGTACGATTGTTGGCTCGCTTCCGCTTTGCATCCGCCTTGATCCCGAGCGTGAATTTCGGATCCGTGAAAGGCTTCAAAAGGCTGAGTTCGGTGCTCAGATCATTGTCCTCGGTCATCGTGAGATCGAAATTATAGGCAATGCCGGTATCGTAAAACAGCTTGGCGACGGACCGCACCTGAACCAAATCGGATCCCTTGAACAGATCATAGTGAAATTCGCTGATGGAATCTGGATACTCTCGGTACCGCGACGCAAGACTATTGAGGTACTCACTGTTCAGTCGCGGATTACTCAACCAGCCAATGACCAGTTGCCGAACGGTCTCACGCGCTTCGCAGCGAATTTGCCGTACGATGTGGTAGGTATTTATGCCCGTGACGTCCTCTGGCAGCGGGTGAATTGCGCAGCCGGAGACAAAAAACGATGCGGCCAGTGCCGCAACCATCAAATATCTTCTCATAATACGCCTCGCAGTTACGCTTGAACGCGAGAAGTTGTTTTTGCTTTTATGAAAAACCTAAGCTTGCACCGTTGCGCAACGGTGTCTAGACGGGAATGACCAAGATTTTACAACTGTGGCTTTTGGGCAACCCGGAAAGCAACCGACGAGACGGCGCGCGACTACGCCGGGCTCATGACGGCCGCTTGCGCTTGTGGGCGAACGGATTCGCCTTTTCGCGCAGCGTGATCCGGATCGGCGTGCCCGGCAGGTCGAAGGCCTCGCGCATCGAGTTGATGAGATAGCGCAGATAGGATTGTGGAACGGCGTCGGCGCGCGAGCAGAACAAGATAAAACTCGGCGGCCGCGCCTTGGCCTGAGTAATGTAATTCAGCTTCAGCCGCCGGCCGGAGACCGCGGGCGGCGGGTTGCTATCGACCGCCTGCTCGAACCAGCGATTGAGCGTGGCCGTCGGCACGCGCTTGTTCCAGACCGCGTAGGCTTCTTCAATCGCCGTCATCAGGCGGTCGATGCCCTCTCCCATCAGCCCCGAAACCGCGACGACAGGCGCGCCCTTGACCTGCGGTAGCCAATGATCGACATCGGTGCGCAGCGCGGAAATCAGATTTCCTTTGCGCTCCATCAGATCCCATTTGTTGACCGCAAGTACGATCGCCCGTCCCTCGCGCTCGATCAGGTCGGCGATGCGCAGGTCCTGTTCCTCGAACCGGTTCTGCGAATCCATCGTCATCACGACGACTTCGGCGAAGCGCACCGCGCGCAGCGCATCCGCCACCGACAGTTTTTCCAGCTTCTCCTCGATCCGCGAGCGTCGCCGCAAGCCTGCGGTGTCGAACACGCGGAATTCACGTCCCTGCCAGGTGATCTCGACCGAAATGGAATCGCGCGTGGTGCCGGCCTCGGCGCTGGTCAACAGCCGCTCCTCGCCGAGCAGATGATTGATCAGCGTGGATTTTCCCGCATTGGGGCGGCCGACGATGGCGACGCGGATCGGACGCTGCGCGAGTTCCTCGTCCGATACGATAATATCGTCGTCGTCGAACTCTTCGGTCTCTTCAATCGGCTCCGGCATCAACACGGCAAGCGCGTCGTAGAGATCGCTCATGCCCTCGCCGTGCTCGGCTGAAACCTGGATGGGATCGCCGAGCCCCAGCGCGTAGGATTCCATCGCGCCGACTTCGCCGTGCCTGCCCTCGCTCTTGTTGGCGACCAGCACCACCGGCTTGTTGGCACGGCGCGCGAAATCGGCGAAAGCGCGATCGTTCGGCGTCAGCCCCGCGCGCGCATCGATCACGAACATCAGCGCATCGGCCAGGCCGATCGCGGTCTCCGTCTGCTCCTGCATCCGCGCCGTGAGCGAGCCCTTCGCGCCCTCATCGAGGCCGGCGGTATCGATCACGGTGAATTCGAGATCGCCGAGACGCGCATTGCCCTCGCGGCGGTCGCGGGTGACGCCGGGCTCGTCGTCCACGAGCGCCAGCTTCTGCCCGACCAGCCGGTTGAACAGCGTGGACTTGCCGACATTGGGGCGGCCGATGATGGCGATCGTGAAGGACATAAATGATCCAAACGCCCTTTTTTGAAGGGCGTGTCAATCGAACGAAAAGGGTGAGCGCCCCTCTTCAATTCTGATGAATCAGAATTGAAGAGGGGCTTTAATCTCTTTTTGACGCGTTTTCTTCACGCGAACCGGACTTCCACTTCGCTTGAAAACGCTACGGGTCAGCGCGTGAAAGTACCGCTCGGCATCGGCGCCGGGAACGGCGAAGCCGACTGCTGCGAAGATTGTGCTGGCGCGGTCGATTGATCGGGAGGCGGCGCGGTGGTGCGCTTGCGCGTGATCTTGGCCGGCTTGGGCGGCGGCGGCGCGGCGGCGGTGCTGCCCTCTTCCTCGGGTGCGGCGTCGGGGTCCGCAGGCGCAACGGCCGGCGCGGCGGCCTGCTTGCCCTTGCCTTTCGCGCCGCGCTTCGATTTCGGTTCTTCCACCGGCGGAGGAGCTGCAGCGGCAGCCTGCGCGTTCGGGTCGTCCTGCTGACGGGCGCCCCGGTAGAGATCCTTCGGCACGCCCTGCTCCAGGCCCGGCACGCCTTCGGGGAACACCGGCTTGCGCTCACCGGGAAGCTTCTTCTTGGTGTCGAGGAAGTCGAGCAAATCGGAGGGATCGAAATTGCCCAGGCCGCCACCGCCACAGCCCGCCAGCGCGCCGGAAAGTGCGACGAGAATGGCGGCTGCGATCAAACGTTGCGGGCGGCGCATGGTCGGTTTCCCACTCAACTCGTTCTCCGTCAGCTCTTGGCGACCGGCGGCAGCAAGGCCTGCAGCGCTTCGGCACGCGAGCGCAGGCTCGGCGGCGTTTCGCCGTCATTGGCAATCATGTCCAGCCATTGTCGCGTCGCCGCAGCGTCATTGGCGCGCCATGCCGACAGGGCCAGCAATTCACGAGCGGTATGGCGAAAGGTAGCACCCGGCGCAGCCGCGGCTTCGAGGCGCTCTTTCATGTTGGGATAGCTGGTGGTTTCCAGAAGCAACTGAGCGGCGCGAATCCGCGCCAGATCCTGCTCGGCAACGCCGACGCTGCGGTCGGCGGTGATCTCATCGAACAGCTTTGCCGCGGCCTGCGGATCGCGGTTGGCGACTTCCGACGCCATGCGCAACCGCGCCAGCACGCGATAACCGAACGGCGCCTTCGCAACGAGATCGGCGAAGGCCGCTTCGGCCTCGGTGTGCTTGTTGGCTTCCGAAAGCTCGACGGCCTTGTCGAACGCAGCCCCCGCCTCGGCCGCCTTCTTGGCTTCCAGATATTGATAGCCGCGCCAGCCACCCACGGCGGCGATGATCAAAATCACGCCCGCGATGATAAAAAGCGAGTATCGGTCCCACAGCCTTTTGAGCTGATCGCGACGGACCTCCTCGTCTACTTCATCAAATAATTCAGACACTTAAAGGTATCCCATCCCCGAGGAACCGCGCCTTGGGCGGCAGCATCGTGCGCCCGATCCCCGCATGGCCGGGGCGTACCCTATCGGTATGGCGGTGGCAAGGCAAAGCGAGGTGGATCAAAGCGTTAACAGCGGCGCCATCCGCCTCCGAAATCGGCTGACAATGTTGACATCGCGGTTCAAAGTTTGGCGTAATCCCTCCGCTTCCATTTCGAATCTTATCCCGATTTCCTGGGTGTTTCATGCCTCGCCATGCGCTGGTTTCGATGCTCGCCGTGGCACTGGCTGTGGGACTGGCATCCCTGCCCGCGGCGTCACTGGCCGACGATATCAAGCCGAAGGCGCCCCAGACGGCGTTCTCGGGCAAACTGCGTCCCGACATTTTGGGTATCTCGACCGAATTGAACGCCGAATCCGCGCGCGCCATCTTTGATTCCCTGTTCAAGGGCCGCACCGACACCAAGACCGACATCCAGCAGCAGAAATCCGGCAACGGCGGCGCCAGCTATGTCGCTGCGCTGAGTTTCACCCTCCCCGCCGGTTCGAAACAGAACGGCGAGATGCTCTCGACCAGCTTCTCCTCGCCCGCGAGCGCCAACCGCGCCTATTTCGTGGCGCGCAATCTGACCTTCGCGCAGGACCAGCAACCGTCGAAGGCCGACATGATCAAGGAAATCATGGGCAAATACGGCGTGCCCACCATCGTTGGCGATCAGCATTTGTATTACATCTACCGCAAGGGCTCGATCATGTCCGTTGGCGGCAAGTACAAGGAAGCGGCCGCGCTGGAAGCGATCGACAAGCCGCTCGATCCGCGGGCCGCCGTCAAGCTCAACGGCGACACCGTCCGTGGCAGTTGCGTGGCGGTCGTCAAGCGCGCGCAGACCAAGGCCAAGGAACCGAGCGCCATGCTGGCCGAGGCCAAGGGCGCGAACTGCGACGGCGTATTGAGCGTGCAGCTCGTCCCGGGCACGCCGGCCGACCGTGTCGGCATCGCGCAATTCACCCTGCTGGACGTCAAGCAGCTCGTCAGCGCCGCTGCGATCGACAGTGCGGCGCTTGCCGCCGGGTCGAGCGAAGGCTCGCCCAAGGGCAGTGCGCCGAAACTCTAGCTTTATCGCGCTTTGCGGCGACGGCAGGTTCGTTCACCGTTGCCATCTGCCAGACGTTCTTGAAACGTCGACGGGTACGGGAACCTTTCACCCGCGCCGTAATTGAATCTCCGTTACATGGAGATCGGGCAATGCGTGGATTTCCTCCGATTGTACCGTATGGCGCTGATCAGACGATCTATCTGGTCGTGGAAGGTCCAGGCCAGCTTGGCCCCGCCCGGAAAACCGAGCGCGCCGACATCGAAACGGTTATCGCCGATCTTCTGTCGGGACAATTCAATGACCCGATCGAGGTGGTCGCTTTCAACACGCTGGAGCACTGGCGCGACGATTTGTCCAAAGACATCGCGAGAGAAATCCGCTGTCGTTGCGACATCGAGGGGCACGAGGTGCCGGACTACCTGGATGAATTCGTAGGCAGAACTTCGTAGGCAGAACATCGGCTTGATCAGCGACAGAAAAAAATCGGTTGCGCGAGGAAGAAAATGACGTGGGTTTACTGGAATACATTCTGGACGTTGGCCGGCAGCCTCGTCTGGTTCATGACCATCGTGTCGCACCCCGACGCAGTCGTCGTCGAGCGGCATCATCCTCGGCGGCCTCGATAATCTAGCGGCCGATCTCAGCTTACTGTCGCGACGCGGCTGAAAGCTGCTCCATGAAAGCCTCGCGGAGCTGGCGTTTCATCACCTTGCCATTGGCGTTGCGCGGCAGCGGATCGATCCGCACATCCATGGTTTCCGGCACCTTGTAATCGGACAGCCGCTCGGCGCACCAGGCGCGCAGCACCTCGGCGCCGACGGCATTGCGCGTCACGACGACCGCATGCACACGCTCGCCCAGCACCGGGCACGGCTTGGCGATGATCGCGCTCTCGACCACGTCGGAGTGACCGGCCAGCACCGACTCGACCTCCGCGGAATAGATCTTCAGTCCGCCACGGTTGATCATGTCCTTCTGACGATCGAACACGCGGACGAAATTCTCTGCGTCGATCGAGCCGAGATCGCCGGAATGCCAGAAGCCGTCGGTAAAACTCTCGGCTGTTGCCTTCGGATTGTTCCAGTAGCCCTTGATGACCGAGCCGCCGTGTATCCAGATTTCGCCGATCTCGCCGCGCGGCAGCTCACGGCCTTCTGCGTCCATGACGACGATCTGCGCGCCCGGACACGGCAGACCGACGCTGTCGATATGGCTCGCGGTCAGTTCGCCGGGCATCATGGTCGACGGCGACGTGGTCTCGGTCGCGCCGTAGCAATTCGCCAGCTTCAGCCCGGGAATCCTGACTTCCAGCCGTTCGATCGTGGCGATCGGCATCGGCGCACCGCCAAACCCGCCGATGCGCCAGCTCGACAGATCGTAGCTGTCGAAATCCGGCTGCAGCAGGCAGAGATTGTACATCGCCGGCACCATCACGGTGTAGGTGACACGCTCGCGCGCGGCCATCTTCAGATATTCGGCCGCCTTGAACTCCGCCATGACGATCAGCGCGCCGCCGCAGCGGACCATGGTCATGATGTTGGCAACGACGCCCGTGACATGGCCGAGCGGCACCGCGGCGATCGAGCGATCGGCTGCCGTCAGTTTCAGGCACGACACGAACACCATCGCCGAATGAATGATAGTGCAATGGGCGAGCATCGCGCCCTTCGGCTTGCCGGTGGTGCCCGATGTGTAGAGGATCATGGCGGTGTCTTCTTCGCCGACCTCGACCGCCGCCAGCGGGGTGTTATCGGCCAGCTCGGAAAAGCGCGAAAGCCGCGGATCGTCATCGACGGCGATCCGGCGCGTCACATCGGGAATGTCGCCCGCATCCGGCACGCGGTCGGCCAGCGCGGCCTCGTGGATCAGGAGCCGCGCGCCGCAATCGGTCAGCACATAGGCAATCTCGGGCTTTTGCTGACGGGTCGAAAGCAGCACCGTCACCAGCCCGGCATGAGCCGCGCCCAGCATCGTCAGCACGAATTCGATCCGGTTGCCAAGCAGCATCGCGACGCGGTCGCCGCGCTGCAGGCCGAGTTTTTGTAACCCGGCCGCGATTTGCGCCGATTGCTGCGCGACTTCGCGCCATGTCATTCGCCTGGCGCCGCAGACCAGCGCCTCGCCGTCCGGGTTTCGCGCCACGGCTTCGGCCACCATCGCCGGAATACTCCCGGGCCGTTCGCAAAAGGCCGGAACGATACGATCGCCGAAGCGCGGCTCGGGCCGCATCGCCGGAATGGAGTGCTGCGACCAATCCATGATGCGCCCCGTCAGTTCTTCTTCATCTCATAGACGTGCTCAGGCCCGGGGAACGCGCGCGAGCGCACGTCACTGGCGTAGCCCTGGATCGCCGCCTCGATCGCGGGGCCGAGCTCGCCATAGCGGCGAACGAATTTCGGCGTCCGTGGCGACAGGCCCAGCATGTCCTCCAGCACCAGCACCTGCCCGTCGCAGGCCGCGCTGGCGCCGATGCCGATGGTCGGAATGGCGATGCTCTCCGTGATCTTGCGCGCCAGCGGCTCGGCGACCGCCTCGATCACGACCGAGAAGGCCCCGGCGTCCGAGATCGCCTGGGCATCCCTGAGGATCGGATCCCAACTGCCCTGGTCACGGCCCTGCGCGCGAAACGAACCAAGCGTGTTGATCGATTGCGGCGTCAATCCGATATGGCCCATGACCGGCACGCCGCGCTCGGACAGGAACGCTACCGTCTCCGCCATGCGCTCTCCGCCTTCGAGCTTCACCGCGCCGCAATGGGTTTCCTTCAATATCCGCACCGCGGAATAAAACGCCTGCTCCTTCGAGGCCTCATAGGAGCCGAACGGCATATCCACCACGACCAGGGCGTGCTTCGAACCGCGCATCACCGCATGTCCCTGCAGGATCATCATGTCGAGCGTCACCGGCACGGTGGTCTCGAACCCGTGCATGACATTACCGAGGGAATCGCCGACCAGGATGACGTCGCAATGGCGATCCACCAGGGCTGCCGTATGCGCGTGGTAGGACGTCAGCATCACGATCGGCTCGCCGTTTTTGCGCGCGCGGATATCCGGCGCAGTTTTGCGCTTGATGGCAGACTGAACCGACATGCTAGGCTCCAACCACAGGGACGCCGATCACGACCGGATGGAACGCGAATGCGAGCGCCAGATAGACGACGAGGCCGACCGCAACCGCGATCAGGTCGTTGCCGGGACCACCGACGGGAATCGGCGGCGCGCCGGCGTCGGAACGAGATTTCAGCGAAATGCGATCGTAGACCGCCCAAGCGAGAAACGAGCCGAACAGAATGATCGAACCGAGATCGCCGTTGGCGAGCAGGTGCGCCGCGGCCCACAGCTTGATGCCCGTCAGCATCGGGTGCTTCAGCGTCGTATAGATCCGGCCGCGGATATAGGACGCGACCACCATGATGACCGCGGGCAGCATCAGAGCCACCGTGATGTGCTTGAACGCCGTCGGCGGGTTCCAGACGTCGATCCAGCCGGTCGCGCGATACTTCGCAAAGCCCCAGACGATCAGTGCAAGGCCTGCGAAGGAGGCCAGCGAATAGCCGATCTTGTAGCCGCCCTCGCCCGTCGCGGCGACGACCTGCGCGCGCAGCTTGCGCTGGGTGGTGAGCGTGTGGACGCCGAAGAACAGCATCAGGCCCAGGATCATCACCAGCAGTCCCATGATGTGCTCCCGTTGCCCGGCTGGTTTCCTCGCTTATCCGCGTATCATTTTAGGGGCTTGGTGCGCAATGCGCTACGCGGCCGCCGTCACGGCTTCTCAGCCTGCTTTGCCGAATCGCGGTTGTCGACGTAGCGGATCGCGATCGGCCGCCCCGCAAGCGAGCCGCCAAGCCCGGACGTGAACTTGAGCGGCATGCAGCCTGCGAGCGAGGCATTGATCGCTTTCAGATAGGCCGCGCGGGTGTCGGCCGGGGCGCCGGCGGTGGCATAGGTCACGCGCGGGGTAGCGATGATTTCGCCGGAGCGCTTGAAGCTGAAGCGAACCGACATCTGCATGCCCGGCCGCGCGATGTCGGAAGGCGGCGGCGACCAGCAGGACCGCAGCGCCGCGAACAGGTCGCCGATCGTATCGAGATCGTGGTCCGGCTTGCGGTATTTCGCGGCCTGGTCCTGCGGCGGCACGCTTTCGATCGTGAGTTGCAGGTTCTGGCCGTACGGATAATCGATCTCGGGAATGCAGGGACCATCGTTGAACACGCTGCAAAACGACGGCGTGCACGGCTGGCCGTCGAGCACGCTGCAGGGCGCATGCGAGAACGGCGTCGCGTCGATCTGGCGCCGATGCTGGGCATCGGCGGCGCCGATCCCGAGGACCATAACGGTCAGACATACAACGAAGCACCGAAGCATGCGGCGATCCCTCGGATACGGTCCAGCTAATTTGATGTCCGCTTTGGCCGGTATCAAGGCGGCCGCGTTCACTTCCCCGCGTTCATCGGTGAGGCCTAGGCCGACCAAAGTCTCAACTGTCGTCACCCGCGCAGGCGGGTGACCCAGTATTCCAGAGACGGTGATGATTGACCGGGAAGCCGCGGCGTACTGGGTCCCCGCCTTCGCGGGGACGACAGCGGGGGCAACGACGAAAGCGAGCCCTCTTACGCCTTCTTCTTCACGTCCTTGACGTTCGAGAAGGTAATCCCCTCGGCGCGCTCGCGGGTGTAGCCGAGGTAAAACTCGTTCTTGGCCATGAACACAGGGTCACCGTCGACGTCATCGGCGATGCCGGAATTGTTGGCGGCGATGAAGGCGTCGAGTTTTTTCCGGTCGTCGGACGAGACCCAGCGCGCGAGCTGGAATTCCGAAACCTCGAATTCCACCGGCAGCGAATATTCGGCATCGAGCCTTGCTTTCAGCACGTCGAGCTGCAACGGGCCGACGACGCCGACCAGCGCCGGCGCACCGTCGCGCGGCCGGAACACCTGCACCACGCCCTCCTCGGACATCTGCTGCAGCGCTTCTTTCAGCTTCTTCGCCTTCATCGCGTCCGTCAGCCGCACGCGGCGGACGATTTCCGGCGCAAAACTTGGCACGCCGACGAAGGTGATGTCCTCGCCTTCCGTCAGCGTATCGCCGATCCGCAAGGTGCCATGGTTCGGAATGCCGACGACGTCGCCGGCAAAGGCTTCGTCGGCCACCGAACGGTCCTGGGCGAAGAAGAATTGCGGGCTGGACAGGCTCATGTTCTTGCCGGTCCGCACCAGTTTCGCCTTCATGCCGCGGCTGAGCTTGCCGGAGCAAAGCCGCGCAAAGGCAATGCGGTCCCGGTGGTTCGGATCCATGTTGGCCTGGATCTTGAACACGAAGGCGCTCATGCGCGGCTCGGCCGCTTCGACCTTGCGCAGGTTCGAATCCTGCGCGCGCGGCGCAGGCGCAAACTTGCCAAGACCTTCCAGCAAGTCGCCGACGCCGAAATTGCGCAGCGCGCTGCCGAAATAGACCGGCGTCAGATGCCCTTCGCGAAATGCCTCCAGTTCGAACGGCTTGCAAGCTTCCGACACCAGCGCGAGCTCATCCTTGATCTCGGCGACGTCGAGATTGGCGTTGCGGCCAGCGAGATCGGCGATGTCGATCTGCTCGGTCGCGCCGGTCTTGGCGCCGCCGCCTTCGAGCAGGCGGACACCGCCGCTGACGACGTCATAGGTGCCGAGGAAATCGCGGCCGCGGCCGACCGGCCAGGTCATCGGCGTGGTATCGAGCGCCAGCGTCTTTTCGATCTCGTCCAGCAGTTCGAACGTATCGCGGCTCTCGCGATCCATCTTGTTGATGAAGGTGATGATCGGAATGTCGCGCAGCCGGCACACTTCGAACAGCTTTCGCGTCCGCGCCTCGATGCCCTTGGCCGCGTCGATCACCATGACGGCGGAATCGACCGCGGTCAGCGTCCGGTAGGTGTCTTCGGAAAAGTCCTCGTGGCCCGGCGTGTCCAGCAGGTTGAAGACGAGGTCCTGGAATTCGAACGTCATCACGGAGGTCACGACCGAGATGCCGCGCTCGCGCTCGATCTTCATCCAGTCGGAGCGGGTGTTGCGCCGCTCGCCCTTGGCCTTGACCTGCCCCGCCAGATTGATGGCGCCGCCGAACAGCAGGAGCTTTTCGGTCAGCGTGGTCTTGCCGGCGTCCGGGTGGGAGATGATCGCAAACGTGCGCCGCCGCGCCACTTCGTCAGAAAGCGGCGAGCGGGATGGCGATTCGGCTGTAGCGGCAATGTCGGACATGAGGCTCGAGCGTTTGGCAGGGAAAATCGGGCTAATCAAGCTTCATTTGGTGGTTGCGGAGGGCGTTGGCCAGTCCCATATCGGCAACGGAGGGACGGCCTTCCATTTCACAGCTCATCCGCGGGGACGGCCCTGCCTGGTTCGGAGGGTCGTGATGGCCTGGATCGTGTTGTTTGTTGCCGGCCTCATGGAAATAGGCTGGGCAATCGGCCTCAAATATACCGAAGGTTTCACGCGGCTCGTTCCATCCGTCCTGACGCTCGCCTGCATGGCCGTCAGCATCCTGCTGCTCGGCCTTGCCCTGAAAACGCTGCCGATTGGCACCGCCTACGCGGTGTGGACCGGCATCGGCGCGGTCGGAACAGCAATTCTGGGTATCGCATTGTTCGGCGACCCCGCCACCGTCGCCCGCCTCGCCTGCATCGGGCTGATCGTGGCCGGGATTGTCGGGCTCAAGCTTGTCACCTGATCAGCGCAGCGCCAGCGCCGCCCAATAGGTCAGCGCCGCCACGATCGCGGAAGCCGGAATGGTGATCACCCAGGCATAGACGATCGAGCTCGCCACGTTCCAGCGCACCGCCGAGACGCGCCGCGCCGCGCCGACGCCGACGATGGCGCCGGTAATCGTGTGGGTCGTGGATACGGGGACCCCGAGAAAGGTCGCCATAAAGAGGGTCGCGGCCCCGCCGGTTTCAGCGCAGAAGCCCTGCATCGGCGTCAGCTTCGTGATCCGCAGGCCCATGGTGCGGACGATCCGCCAGCCGCCCATCAACGTCCCCATCGCCATCGCGGCCTGGCAGGACAACACCACCCAGAACGGGATGGAGAAATCGGCACCGAGATGGCCCTGCGAATACAGCAGCACCGCGATGATGCCCATGGTCTTTTGCGCGTCGTTGCCGCCATGGCCGAGCGAATAGAGCGATGCCGAGACGAACTGCAGGATGCGAAACGCGCGATCGACTGCAAACGGCGTCGAGCGCACCGACAGCCAGGACACGATCGCGACCAGCACCAGCGCCAGCAGAAACCCGACCAGCGGCGACAGCACGATCGCAAGCAGCGCCTTGGACAGTCCGCTCCAGACCGCCGCCGAAATTCCGGCCTTTGCGATGCCTGCGCCGACCAGCCCGCCGATCAGCGCGTGCGAACTAGACGAGGGAATTCCGAGCGCCCAGGTGATCAGATTCCAGACGATGGCGCCGACCAGCGCCGCGAAGATCACGGTGGCATCGACCACGCTCGGCTCGATGATGCCGGTGCCGATGGTGTTTGCGACGTGGAGCCCGAATACCAGGAAGGCGATGAAATTGAAGAAGGCGGCCCAGATCACCGCATATTGCGGGCGCAGCACGCGGGTCGACACGATCGTGGCGATCGAATTGGCGGCGTCATGCAGACCGTTGAGGAAATCGAACAGCAGCGCGACCGCGATCAGAAAGATCAGGATCGGAAGACCAAGCGTGGCGTCCACTGAATTGGCCCTGCCCTATACCTGTTCGATCACGATCGAGTTGATTTCGTTGGCGACGTCGTCGAAGCGGTCGGACACTTTTTCGAGGTGCTTGTAGATCTCGGCGCCGACGATGAAATCCATCGAGTTGCCGCTGCGGTGCTTGAGAAACAGTTCCTTCAACCCGATGTCGTGGAGATCGTCGATACGGCCCTCCAGCTTTCCGATTTCCTCGGTGATGGCGGTCAGCATCGCGACGTTGTTGCCGATCGCCTGCATCAGCGGGAGCGCGCGGCTGACAAGATTGGCGCATTCGACCAATAGCGTGGCTATTTCGCGCATCGGGGGTTCGAAGGTTCGGACCTCGAACAGCACGACCGCCTTCGCGGTCTGCTGCATCTGGTCGATGGCGTCGTCCATCGCCGTGATCAGGTTCTTGATGTCGCCGCGGTCGAACGGGGTAATGAAGGTGCGGCGGACCGCGGTCAGTACCTCGCGGGTGATGCCGTCGGCGTCGTTCTCGAACTGGTTGACGCGCTGGCAGAATACCGGCGTTTCCTCGCCACCGCGCAGCATGTCCTGCAACGCCAGCGCACCCTGCACGACCGTCTGGGCATGCCGGGCAAACAGGTCAAAAAACCGCTCCTCCTTGGGCAAAAAGGCACGAAACCAGCGCAGCATTGGCATTTTTCCGTCGTCCAGAAACGGCCGCCCGGCGGCCTGTCATGAAGCTGTCATAGACCATTCGAGGGAAAAGCGCGCCACGGGGTGACCCGGGAGCCGGGTCATCCACCGCTTTGTGAGGCCGAAAGCTGCGCCAAAAGCGGCCGTTTTACAGGGATCGACGGAAATAATGCGCGATCTCGCCGATCACGCCACGACGGAAGGTCAGCACGCAGGCCACGAAGATGACGCCCTGGATCACCGTCACCCACTGGCCGAACCCGGCGAGATATTGCTGCATGGCGATAATGACGAAGGCCCCGACCACCGGCCCGAAGATGGTGCCGAGGCCGCCGACCAGCGTCATCAGCACGATTTCGCCGGACATCGTCCAGTGTACGTCGGTGAGCGAGGCGTTCTGCGCCACGAACACCTTTAGCGAACCGGCAAGGCCCGCGAGCGTGCCGGACAGGATGAAGGCGAGCAGCTTGTACTGGTCGGTCTTGTAGCCCAGTGAAATTGCCCGCGGCTCGTTCTCACGGATCGCCTTTAGCACCTCACCGAACGGCGAGTTGATGGTGCGGTAGATCAAAAGGAAGCCGCCGAGGAAGCCGGCCAGCACGACGTAATAAAGCACCGTCGGCTTGGCGAGGTTGAATATCCCGAACAGATAGCCCTGCGGGATGCCCTGGATGCCGTCTTCGCCATGGGTGAACGGCGTCTGCAGGTAGACGAAATACAACAACTGCGACAGCGCCAGCGTGATCATCGAAAAGTAGATGCCCTGCCGGCGAATGGAGATGAAGCCGGTGATCACGGAAAGCGCAGCAGCGCCGGCAACGCCGACCAGAATTCCAAGCTCCGGCGACAGTCCCCAGACCTTCAACGCGTGCGCCGAGCAGTAACCCGCGGTCCCTAAGAACATCGCGTGACCGAACGACAGCAGGCCGCCATAGCCGATCAGGAGGTTGAACGCACAGGCGAGCAGCGCGAAGCACAGCGCCTGCATCACGAAGAACGGGTAGATGCCGGTCATGGGCACCAGCCCCAGCAGCACGGCCATCGCCGCGAATACGACCATCTCGTCGCGGAAGGTGCGCGGGCTTGCCGGCAATGTATCGTCAGTCAATGCGCTCATGTCAGGCCGCCCGTCCGGTCAGTCCCGCAGGCTTCACCAGCAACACCAGCACCATCAGGACGAACACCACGGTGTTGGAAGCTTCGGGATAAAAATACTTCGTTAGTCCTTCGATCACGCCAAGCGCGAATCCTGTGATGATCGATCCCATGATCGACCCCATGCCGCCGATCACCACTACCGCGAACACGACGATGATGAGATCGGCGCCCATCAGCGGCCGCACCTGGTTGATCGGGGCCGACAACACGCCGGCCAATGCCGCCAGACCGACGCCGAGCCCGTAGGTCAGCGTGATCATCCTGGGCACATTGATGCCGAACGCACGAACCAGGGTCGGGTTTTCGGTCGCGGCGCGCAGATTGGCGCCGAGCCGGGTCTTCTCGATCAGGAACCAGGTAGCAATGCACACGATCAGCGAGAAGACGACCACCCAGCCGCGGTAGACCGGCAGGAACATGAAGCCAAGGTTCATGCCGCCCTTCAGCTCATCGGGGATCGCGTAAGGCAGGCCGGACGAACCGAAGTAATTCTGAAACACGCCCTGCACGATCAACGCGATGCCGAAGGTGAGAAGCAATCCGTAGAGATGATCGAGGCCGGCCAGGAATTTCAGCATAGTCCGTTCGAGGAACATGCCGAAAATCCCTACCGCGATCGGTGCGATGATCAGCGCCCACCAATAGCCGATACTGAAATAGTAATTATTGAGCAGGAAGTACGCACAGAACGCGCCCATCATGTAGAGCGCGCCATGGGCGAAATTGATGATGTTGAGCATGCCGAAGATCACGGCGAGCCCGAGACTGAGCAGTGCGTAGAACGATCCGTTGATCAGTCCCACCAAAAGCTGGGCGTATAGAGCTTGCATCGGTTTCGCACTCGATCTCGTTTAGGACGCGGAATCTCGGGGGATGCGAGGGATGGCCCGCCGGCACGGCGCCGGCGGGCCATCGTTGTTACTTCTTTACCAGCGGACAGGCGCTTTCCGAAAGCGGCCGGAAGGCCTGGTCGCCCGGGGTGGTCCCGATCAGCTTGTAATAGTCCCACGGTCCCTTGGATTCCGCGGGCGCCTTGACTTCGAACAGGTAGGCCGGATGGATCTTGCGGCCGTCGGCGCGGATCGTGCCCTTGCCGAACAGCGCATCGTCGGTCGGCAGTTCCTTCATCTTGGCGACCACCTTGGCGCCGTCATGCGGATTGCCGCCCATCGCTTCAAGCGTCTTGAAATAGTGGATCAAGCCCGAATACACGCCGGCCTGCACCATGGACGGCATCGCCTTGTTCTTCATGCGCTCGGAGAAGCGCTTCGAAAACGCGCGGGTGCCGTCGTTCAGATCCCAGTAGAAGGTCTCCGTGAAGTTCAGGCCCTGCGCCACCTTCAGGCCGAGCGAATGCACGTCGGTGATGAACAGCAGGAGGCCGGCGAGCTTCTGGCCACCGGCGACGATGCCGAACTCCGAAGCCTGCTTGATCGAGTTTGTGGTGTCTCCGCCCGCATTCGCAAGTCCGACGATCTTGGCTTTCGACGCCTGCGCCTGAAGCAGGAAAGAGGAGAAGTCCGACGAATTCAGCGGGTGCTTGACCGATCCGAGCACCTTGCCACCTGATTTGACAATGACCGCCGTGGTATCGCGCTCCAACGCCGCACCGAAGGCGTAGTCCGCGGTCAGGAAGTACCAGGTATCGCCGCCGGCCTTCACCAGTGCCTGCCCGGTAGAGTTGGCGAGCATGTAGGTGTCGTAAACCCAGTGAACCGTATTGGGCGAGCACTGCGCATTGGTGAGGTCCGACGTCGCCGCGCCGGTATTGATCATGATGGAGTTCTTTTCCCTCACCACATTGTTGACCGCCAGCGCAACGCCGGAGTTCAACACGTCCATGAAGATGTCGACCTTTTCGACGTCGATCCATTGACGCGCGATGGTGGTGGCGATGTCCGGCTTGTTCTGGTGGTCGGCGGAGATCAGGTCGATCTTCCAGCCCTTGGCCGCCATCCCGGAATCCTCGACCGCCATCTGCGCGGCAAGCGTGGAGCCCGCGCCGCCGAGGTCGGAGTAAAGTCCGGAATTGTCGGTGAGCACGCCGATCTTGACGGTCTTGTCCTGCGCCATGGCGCTGCTGCCTGCGGCAAGCGCGAGCGCGGTGCCGAGGAAGAGAGCTGAAATCCGATGTTTCATAAGTGTCTCCAATAATTCAGAGTGCAGCCATAGTACCGATTAAACGCCGAGATAGGTGTGGAGCTTGTCCATGTTGGAAGACAGCTCCGAATTGGCGAACCCGTCGATGACTTTGCCGTGCTCGACGATGTAGTAGCGGTCGGCCACCGTCGAGGCGAAGCGGAAATTCTGTTCGACCAGCAAAATGGTGAAGCCTTCCGACTTCAGTCGCGAGATGGTCTGGCCGATCTGCTGGATGATGACGGGCGCAAGCCCCTCGGTCGGCTCGTCCAGCATCAGGAAGCGCGCGCCGGTGCGCAGGATTCGCGCGATCGCGAGCATCTGCTGCTCGCCGCCCGAGAGCTTGGTGCCCTGGCTGTTGAGGCGCTCCTTCAGGTTTGGAAACAATTCGAAGATCTGATCGAGCGACAGCCCGCCGCTGCGCACGACGGGAGGCAGCAGCAGATTTTCGCGCACGTCGAGGCTTGCGAAAATGCCCCGCTCCTCGGGGCAGAACGCGACGCCCATCCGCGCGATCTTGTCCGAGGAGGCGCGGATGATGTCTTCATTGTTGAAGCGGATCGAACCGGTGCGCTTGCCGATAATTCCCATCACCGACTTCAGCGTCGTGGTCTTGCCGGCGCCGTTGCGGCCGAGCAGCGTGACCACCTCGCCCGCCTGCACATTGAAGTTGATGCCGTGAAGGATGTGGGATTCGCCGTACCAGGCCTGCAGGTCGGAGACGGAGAGAACCTCTGTGCCCGCCGGCTTGGCGCCGGCTGCGGCCATTTTCAACTCAGGCATGACCCGCCCCCAGATAGGCTTCCTTGACGCGCTCGTCCTTGGACAACTCGGCATAACTGCCTTGCGCCAGCACCTGCCCACGCGTCAGCACCGTGATGATGTCGGACAAATTGGCCACCACGGAAAGATTATGTTCGACCATCAGGATGGTGTACTTCGCCGAAATGCGCTTGATCAGGGCTGCGATCTTGTCGATGTCCTCATGGCCCATGCCGGCCATCGGCTCGTCGAGCAGCATCATTTCCGGGTCGAGCGCCAGCGTCGTCGCGATCTCGAGCGCGCGCTTGCGTCCATAGGGCATCTCGACAGCGGGCGTATTGGCAAACTCGCTCAAGCCGACATCGTTCAGCAATTCATGGGCGCGGCCGTTGAAGCGATCCAGCACGCTCTTGGAGCGCCAGAAATCGAACGAGCTTCCATGCTGGCGCTGCAGCGCGACGCGGACGTTCTCCAGCGCGGTCAAGTGCGGAAACACCGCCGAAATCTGGAACGATCGCGCCAGCCCGAGGCGGGCCACATCGGCCGGCGCCATCGCGGTGATGTCCTGTCCCTTGTACAGGATCTGGCCTGCCGAAGGTTTCAAGAACTTGGTCAGCAGGTTGAAGCAGGTCGTCTTGCCGGCGCCGTTCGGCCCGATCAACGCATGAATGCTGCCGCGGCGCACCTTCAGAGCAACGTCGCGAACGGCGAAAAAACCCGCGAATTCCTTGGTCAACCCTTGGGTTTCGAGAATGAACTCATCAGCCAAACAAATTTCCCCCGTCAGCCGTCTCCGCGAAATCGCTCGCGCGCGGCCAATTTCTCCCTAATCGGGCAGGCTCTCCTGGACGTCTTGGAAACCGCCCCGAGCCCGCCGCCTCCGGGCCGGAATATGCCGTCAACGCGAGGGATTAGGCAAGGTGGAAAGCTGTCACGGGCAAGGCACGTGCGCCGGTTCCGAATGCGCCATAAGTCGAATTGCCCACCCTGCCGGTGGCGGCCTGCCGGCCGACCGCATTCGATTGCGACCCTCGTACCCGCAAGCCATCGTTAACGGTGTTCTGCTGCAATAAGACACTTTCATAGAATGTTTCCGCGTCCGCCCGCATCATCACACGATTTAGATAGCCAGGAATTGCCGCCTTGGAATTTGAAAGCGCCGGACCGTCGGTCGTCAAATCGATCAAGCAACGCGACCTGCTGAACACCTGGCTGCGGCTATTCGCCCGCAACCAGTCGATACCCCATATGGCGGAATATCAGCCGGCGCGGATCGAGGACGAGCTTCCAGACATGGTGATCTACACCGTCGATACGCACGCGGAGCCGCCACGCCTGACCATCCAGAGCGACGGCACCCGAATGTCGGCAGCTTATGGAAATACCGGCAAGGGCCGCTATCTCGACGAGTATCTTGGCGCAAGGCTCGCTCCGATAGTGATGCCGGTCTATTATGCATGCATCGCCCGTCGCCTGCCCGCCTATACCATCGCCAGCATGGATGACATCTACGGACGAGTTGTCGCCTATGAGCGGCTGTTGCTGCCGTTCTCCGACGACGGCAGCGTCACCCACATCATCGCTTCGCTCAAGACCATCAGCGAGGACGGCGGCTTCGAGATCAAGAATCTGATCCGCGGAAACGACAAGCTGCCGGTGCCGAAGCTGCGCACTGTCATCGACCGCGATCTCTTTCATCGCGCACCGGGCCGCATTGCGTCCGGCGACGTCCTGGAATTCGAGTAAGCCGTTCAGCGAACCCAACGCGTGCAACTAGGCTTTCCCGCGCGATTTGGACGGCACTTCCTTGCCGTAGACCTCCGGCTTGAATCCGACCAGCAATTTGCCGCCGAGATCGAGCACCGGGCGTTTAATCATCGAGGGCTGCGCCAGCATCAGCGCCAGCGCCTTGCGCTCGTTGAGGCCTTCCTTGTCGCTGTCCGGCAGCTTCCTGAATGTCGTGCCCGCGCGGTTGAGCAGCGTCTCCCAGCCGAGTTCGTCGGACCATTGCTTGAGCTTGTCCTTGCCGATCCCGGCAAGCTTGTAGTCGTGGAAGTCGTAGGCCACGCCATGATCGTCGAGCCAGGCGCGCGCCTTCTTCATGGTGTCGCAGTTCTTGATGCCGTAGATGGTGATGGGTTTTGTCATTCCGTCCCGCTCAAATTGATCCCGTAGTCTCGTTCACGCCGCCCCCGGCTCGAGAGCTTCACCCAGTTCGATCGGATTCGCCATCGCCTCGTGCAGCTTGTCCTTGTCGAGTTCGCCTTCCGAACGGCTGATGACGATGCAGGCGACGCCGTTGCCGATCAGATTGGTCAGTGCCCGGCATTCGCTCATGAATTTGTCGATGCCGACAAGAATCGCGATCGACTGGATCGGTATATCAGGCACGATCGAAAGCGTCGCCGCCAGCGTGATGAAGCCCGCTCCCGTAACGCCCGAGGCTCCCTTCGAGGTGATGATGGCAACGCCGAGAATGCCGAGTTCCTGCCAGATCGTCAGGTGCGTGTTGGTGGCCTGCGCCAGGAACAGCGTCGCCAGCGTCATATAGATGTTGGTACCGTCGAGGTTGAAGCTGTAGCCCGTTGGAATGACAAGGCCGACCACCGGCCGCGACGCGCCGAGATGCTCCATCTTCTGGATCATCTGCGGCAGAACGGTTTCCGACGATGAGGTTCCAAGCACGATCAGCAGTTCGTCCTTGATGTAGAGAATGAAGCGAATGATCGAGAAGCCTGAGATCCGGGCGATCGTCCCGAGAACAAACAATACGAACAGCATGCTGGTCAGATAGAAGGTCGCGATCAGCGCGATCAGATTCCACAGCGATGTGAGGCCGTAAGCGCCGACGGTGAACGCCATCGCGCCGAAGGCCCCGATCGGCGCGAGGCGCACGATCATGCGGATGATGCCGAAGAACATCTTCGCCGCCTGATCGACGGCATGGGAGATCGGCTCACCGGCCTTGCCCAAAAATGCGATGGCAAATCCGGACAGGATGGAGACCAGCAGGACCTGCAGCAGGTCACCGCGGGCGAGCGCGCCGAAATAGCTGTCGGGAATGATCGCGAGCAGATGCGCGACGATGCCCTCTTCCTTTGCCTTGGTGACGTAGGTTGCGACCGAATTCGGATCGATCGTGGCCGGGTCGATGTTGAAGCCACGGCCGGGCTGAAGGACCTCGCCGACGATGAGACCGATGGCCAGCGCAACCGTCGAGACGACTTCGAAATAGATCAGGGCCTTCAGCCCGACGCGGCCGACGCGCTTCAGATCGCCCATCGACGAAATGCCGTGCACGACCGTGCAGAAGATCACCGGCGCGATCATCATCTTGATCAGCGCGATGAAACCATCGCCAAGCGGCTTCAGTTGCTTGCCGAGATCCGGATAGAACCGGCCGACCAGGACGCCAAGCAGGATCGCGATCAGCACCTGAACATAGAGGATTTTGTACCACGGCTGATGACGCGCGGCGGGACGGACGGTTTCAACAGCCATGGAATTGCTCCGGGCGGGAGGATCAGGATGGAATAGAGCGGGACGGGACGACAATCACATTCATGTGGCAGATGTCATCGGTCTTTATGCGGCGTCGATCTCGCCGCGAGCAGATCGATTTTTTGCAGAGCCCGTCGGCGAATTTATCATAGACTGGCGCGTCACTCGCCTCCGGGACCGCTCGATGGAATTCACCCTTTTGTTTCTGGCCACGGCCATCGTGATGCTGATCGCCTGGCGCGGTCCCCGTCCGCTGGCCCTCGGCCTGTTTGCGGCCGTCCTGATCGCGTGCCTCGCCACCTATCTGCACCATGCGACCGATACGCTGAAACTGTCGTTCTGAGGGACGCATGACCCAGACGCGCGCCATCACGCTGAATGCACTCAGCCTCTACGCAGTGGCGCTGGTGCTGGCGGCCGCCTTTGCGGCGCAGTTCATCCTTCACGAACTGCCCTGCCCGCTCTGCCTGCTGCAGCGCATCCTGTTCGCGGCGCTGGCCGTCGGACCGATCCTCAATATCCGCTTCGGCCCCCGCCCCAGCCACTATGCGATGTCGCTGCTGACGGCGGTCGCCGGCGCGGTCGCGTCGACCCGGCAGGTGCTGCTGCACATCATGCCCGGCGACGCCGGCTATGGTTCGGCGCTGCTCGGCTATCACTATTATACCTGGGCGCTGCTCGGCTTCATTGCCGCGATCGTCCTGCTTGCCGCGATCCTGCTGTTCGACCGCCAGTTCGAGGAGGACAAGGCCGTCCTGCCGGCGACAGGCGGCGCGTTCGCGCAAACCGCGGTGTGGCTGGTGATTGCGCTGACGGCGGCCAACGTGGTGACGACGCTGCTGGAATGCGGCTTCAGCGCCTGCGCTGATAACCCCGTCGATCTACGAACTGCTCAAGCAATCGTTCTTAGGGTCGCTTGGGAATTTCGAGCCCGCGCTGCACCGCCGGCCGGGCGAGCCCGCGTTCCAGCCATGCCGGCACCTGCTTCAGCGTATCGAATGCGACGAGATCGCGCGCACCGTAGAAGCCGATCAGGTTGCGTACCCAACCCAGCATGGAAATATCGGCGATGGTGTATTCGTCGTCCATGATCCATTGCCGTCCGGCAAGCCGTGTCTCCACCACACCGAGCAGGCGCTTCGACTCGGCGACGTAACGCTCGAGCGGCCGCTTGTCGGCAAACTCCTTGCCGGCGAATTTGTGGAAGAAGCCGACCTGGCCGAACATCGGCCCGATCCCGCCCATCTGGAAGTGCAGCCACTGGATGGTCTGGTATCGCCGCGCCGGATCGGCCGGCAGCAGCTTGCCGGTCTTGTCAGCGAGATATTGCAGGATCGCCCCGGACTCGAACAGCGGCAGCGGCTTGCCGCCGGGCCCGTCCGGATCGAGGATCGCCGGGATCTTGCCGTTCGGGTTCAGCGAGAGGAATTCCGGCGTCTTCTGGTCGTCCTTGTTGAAGTCGACCAGATGCACTTCGTAGGGCAATCCGATCTCTTCCAGCATGATCGAGACCTTGACGCCGTTCGGCGTCGGCAGCGAATAGAGCTGAAGGCGGTCGGGATGTTTGGCGGGCCAGCGCTTGGTGATCGGGAAAGCGGAGAGATCGGACATCGAAACTCGTTTTGCATGGTTGTTGTTGCGCGGCTAATGTACGGCTGATGCCGCATATAACAAGGGTCCGCGCCGTTCATGACCGATTCCCCGTCTCCGGCGAAGCTCGGCCTCACTGATGAGGAGCTTGCGGCCCACCCGACCATGTTCGCGGCCGATGCATGTAAGGACCAGGTCGTCGTCGTGACGGGCGGCGCCGGCGGCATCGGGCGGGCGATCGCCTGGCTGTTCGCGCGGCTGGGCGCACATGTCGCCGTGGTCGGGCGCGACGGCGGCAAGCTCGATACGCTCGTGGCGCAATTGGAGGGCCACGGTCTCAAGGCATCCGCGCATGCCGCCGACATCAGAGAGCCCGATGCGGTCAGTCTTCTGTTCGACACGATCTGGGCCGCGCAAGGCCGCGTCGACAGTCTCGTCAACAGCGCCGGCGGACAGTTTCCGCAGGCCGCGATCGATTTTTCCGTGAAGGGCTGGAACGCCGTCATCAACACCAACCTGAACGGCACCTGGTACATGATGCAGGCCGCCGCGCAACGCTGGCGCGACCACAAGCATCCCGGCAGCATCGTCAACATCGTGGTCGTGACCACCCACGGCCTCTACGGCATCGCGCACACCATTGCCGCGCGAAGCGGCGTGATCGGGCTTTCTCGCGCCGTCGCGGTCGAATGGGCGCCGCTGAACATCCGGGTAAATTGCGTGGCGCCCGGCGCGATCGAAACCGAGGGCTGGAATGTCTATTCGCCGGAAGCACGCGCGGCCTATCCGCGTTCGAACCCGATGATGCGCGTGGGATCGCCCTGGGACGTCGCGGAGGCCAGCGTCTTCCTCGCCGGCCCATCCGCGAAATTCGTGACCGGTGAGACGCTGACGGTCGACGGCGGCGGCCAGCTCTGGGGCGAGACCTGGACCACGGGCAAGCCAGCCTATTTCAGCGGCGACGGCAGGTGAGCGTTGAGGGCTGATGTTCCCGTGAGCCGCTATCGCCTCGCCATTTTCGACTTCGACGGCACGCTGGCGGATTCCCTTCCCTGGTTTCGTGCCTCGTTCCAGGACATGATCGCGCGGTTCGATCTCGCGCCTGTCCGCGATGACGAGGTGGAAGGACTGCGCGGAATGTCGGCGCGCGAAATCATGGCGCGGCTCAACGTATCCATGTGGCAACTGCCGGCCATCGTCAGCGACATGCGAAAGCGCAAGCTTGCGGCCGCGAGCGAGATATCGCTGTTCTCCGGCATCCCGGCCATGCTGGAAGACCTGCAACGCCTCGGCATCAAGACCGCCATCGTCAGTTCCGACAGCGAAGCGTCCGTCCGGCAGGTGCTCGGATCTGCCACGCGCCTGATCGCCCGCTTCGACTGCGGCGCCGCGATGTTCGGCAAGCACTGGAAGTTCCGGCGCGTTGTCCGGCGGCTTGGAGTCAAGCCATCAGAGACGATCTGCATCGGCGACGAGATCCGCGACATCGAGGCCGCGAGAGCCGCCGGCATGGATTTGGGCGCGGTGGCTTGGGGCTATGCTATCCCCTCGGCGCTGCAGGCGGCTGGGCCGACACATCTGTTCAACTCGATCGATGAGATGATGCAGCGGCTAACTACACAGAAGTAACACTTCGCGAATGTCAGCTGGGATAACTTCGCCAATTACCTGTCACACCCACAAAGGCCATCGCACGAGGTGTTCGTGGCCGTTCAAGCTGCGGACGAGTACGAACTCCCTGACCGTCCAGCCAATCGGTTCGACTGGATACTCGTCTGCGTCACGCGCGTCATACAACAGCGTGACATGTGGCGTGAAATTCGTGTTGGCCAGCCGCCTCAACCCTCTTCGCGTCAGCGCAGCACCGAGCATTTGCCGAAACGACTGCAGCTGGCGCAATCCGTTCTCCCCGATCAAGACGAACGGGCGATTGCCCGACCGTCCCCGAAAGCTTGCGGTGCGATCGAACGAAACCGCGAACGGCTCGGCTCGCACATCCATTGCCGCTTCCCACGCAGCGCAAAGCTGGCCCTCGGGCAACCCGCTGAGAGCGAACAGCGAAATATGCAGCCGGCTGGGCGCGATGAGCTTGCCGTCGAAACGATGCGCGCGCTTGAGCACGGAAGCCAATTGATGAATTCGCTCTGCCGTCCCTGCGTCGGGAACGGCCGCGAGGAATATGCGGGCACTACTACGGCTTGCAAACTTGTCCATGACCAATTAGAACAAATCATGAACTCATTCGGTTGGCAAGTTCGTTCGCGCAGCGATCTTCTACGTGACGCAGACGCACGTGCAGCGGAGGATGTTTGATGGAAACGACGCCCATTCGGATGAGTCCGACCGGCTTCAAGGCTTTTGTTGAAGTCCTTTCGCACCCCGCTCGACCAGTACCTGAAATGGTCGAACTCTTTCAACGCGCCGCTCCCTGGGAGCCGAGGGAGGCAAAGCTGAAAAATAAGCCGTAGTTCTTTCTGAGCCGCGGAGACCCCTCACAACACACATCCGTAATGCGCCGACGACACCAGCCGGATGTACTTGTCGTGCACCGAGCCCGGTCGTACCGCGGCAACAGAAGCCGGTGCGCGCCAGTCCGCCATGCGGCGGGCGATCTCGTCCGCCGGCACTTCGAGAGTAACGGTGCGGGCGGGCGGATCGATGACAATGGTATCGCCGTCACGCACCGCGGCGATCGGGCCGCCGCGCGCGGCTTCGGGCGAGACGTGGCCGATCAGGATGCCGTGCGAGACGCCGGAAAAGCGGCCGTCGGTGATCAGAGCCACGTCTTCGCCGAGGCCCCGCCCCTGCAACTGAATGGTCAGCATCACCATTTCAGGCATGCCGGGCCCGCCGACCGGGCCGACATTGCGCACGACAATCACGTTACCCGGCACGATCGCGCCGGCGCGGATCGCAGCCATCGTATCGGCTTCGGACTCGAACACCCTCGCTGTGCCGCGAAACTGGCCCTTCTCGAGCGCCTTGCCCGAGAGCTTGAGCAAACAGCTCTCCGGTGCGAGATTGCCTTTGAGGACGCTGATGTGATTGTTCGCCGGCGCGATCGGTTTCGCCACCGGCAACACGATCTCCTGCGGCGGCATCTGTTCCAGCGTCGGCACATCGGCGAGATTTTCCGCCAGCGTCTTGCCGGTCACGGTCATGACGTCGCCATGCAGAAGGCCCGCGCGAAGCAGTTCCTTCATCACGACAGGCACGCCGCCGATTCCATGCAGGCTCCCCATTGCGAACGGGCCATGCGGCTGCAGATTGGCGAGCAGCGGGACGCGCTCGCCGATCGCCTGGATGCGCTCGATCGTGATCGGCACCTGGGCTTCGCGCGCGACCGCCAGCAGATGCAGATACATGTTGGTCGAGCCGCCCATCGCGTAGACGGTCGTGATCGCGTTCTCGAACGCCCGTTCGGTCATGATATCGCGCGGCCGGATGCCGGCTTCAATCAGCCGGTACAATGCATCGACCGAAGCGCGCGCCTGCGCGCGGACGTCGGCGTGGATGTCGCTGGCGGCGTCGTAGTCGGCAGGGTGCGAGGCGCCGCGCGGCAGCATCATGCCGATCGATTCCGCGATGGTGCTCATCGTGTTGGCCGTGAACATCGCGCCGCAGGTGCCGCTGCCCGGCATCACATTGCGCTCGACTTCCAGCAGTTCCTCGCCGGACAGGCGGCCGGATTCGTTGGCGGCCCGCGCCTCGGCGTAATCGAGGATCGTGATGTTGTTGCCCTTGCTGGCCCACGCCCCGAACGAGACGCGGCCCGGCGTACTCGTGCCGGGATAGAGCACGAGCCCGAAGGCATTGGTCCGCGCCAGCGGCATCAGTGCGGCGGCACCGGTCTTGTCGCAGCCGGAAATCACGATCATCGCATCGCCATGATGGGCGTAGTGCCCGATCTCGAAACAGTCGGCGACGACGTCGCGCGAGGCGAGGCTGTATCCCGCCGTCGGCGTGCCCTGCGTCAGGGCATCCGACACCGCCGGCGCGCCGACGATCAGCCCCTGCCCGCCGCGCTCCGCCAGGATATCGACCAGGAGATCCGTGATGGCGCGCACGCGGTTGTTGCAGCGATGGGCATTGGTGTAGGCGCTGGCAATCGTCACCACCGCGCTGGTCTGGGCCGCACGGTCCGGATCGAAGCCGGCAGCGCGCAGTTCCACCCGCCCCCGCTTCCAATAGGTGCTGCTGTCTTGCGTCGTCATCGGGGTGCTCCAGGTCTTCTTGTTGATTGCAGATTCGGCATCCGGCCTGATTGGCGCAAGACGAATTCAGCCCGTCTTGTTCAACCGGTCTTGCCGTCGTCGAAACTGACAATCACGGCGGCGTTGGCAATCAGGATGGGGTCGTTACCGCTCTCGGACGGAATTTCCAGCCCACCGGCGACCGCCTTCACTTTCACGGTGCCGTATGGCAGCTCTTTTGCCACTGCCGCGGTATCCACTCCATCCGGGTTCGGCACGGCGATGGTGACGTCGACGAACATGTCGTTAGCGGTCTTCCCCAGCATCCGGAAGAAACCAAGGCTGGAATGGCGGATGGCGTCCGAGACGGCCCGCTTGGCGGCCTTGGTGGCATCGCGGCCGTGGACGTCGACGCCCATGCCCATTTCGGTAATACAGCGCACGCGTGCCATCAGGCTTCCTCTCGTCGTTTATGCGTTGAAAATCGTTCGGCGCAGACCTGCATTGTCAATCGTCGCTTGCGGCGGCGTCAAGTCGCGGCAGACATGCAAATATCTCTCGCTCGATTATACGCTCAACAAGAACGGCCCGGGCATGCCAACGCGTGCCCGGGCCAATTTCTTTAGCTACAAGATTGCCGTCAGGCGGCCGTGAGCGACCGGCTGGCAAACTCGCTTGCTTTCAGCCGGCTGACCAGAACAGACAGTTCCTCGACCTCCCCTGATGTCAGGTCGGTCAGCGGCGACCGCACCGGGCCGGAATCGCGGCCGATCACCTTCATGCCGGCCTTGATCATCGACACCGCATAACCGCGCTTGCGGTTGCGGATCGCGAGCAGCGGCATGATGAAGTCGCGCAGGCCCGCCTGGACGGTTTCACGGTCGCGCCGCCGCACCGCCGCGTAGAATTTGGTCGAGAACTCCGGCACGAAGTTGAACACGGCGGAGGAATAGGTCGTCACGCCCATTTCGAGATAGGGCAGCGCGAAGGTTTCGGCGGTGGGCAATCCGCCGACATAGGTCAGCCGGTCGCCCATGCGCAGATGGATGCGCGTCATCTGTTCGATGTCGCCGACGCCGTCCTTGAAGCCGACAAGGTTCGGGCAGCGATCGCAAAGTTTTGCGATCGTGTCCTCGGTGAGGATGGCGTTGTCGCGGTTGTAGACGATGACACCAAGGCTGGTCGCCTTGCAGACCGCCTCGACATGATCAGCCAGTCCCGCCTGCTCGGAGAACACCAGATAGGGCGGCAGCAGCAGGATGCCGTCGGCACCGGCGCGTTCGACGGCGCCGGCGAGTTCGGTTGCCATCGCCGTACCGTAGCCGATGCCGGCCAGCACCGGCACGCGGCCGGCGGTCTGCTGCACCGCTGTCGTCACAACGTCGACGACTTCCGCCGGCGTCAGCGAGAAGAATTCGCCGGTGCCGCCGGCTGCGAACAGACCGGCCACTTCATAGCTGCACAGCCAGTCGAGATTGGAGCGATAGCGCGCGGCGTCGAATTTGTTGGATGCGTCGAACGGCGTGACAGGAAACGACAGCAGCCCGTTGCCGATCGTCAGCGCCATTTCCTTCGGGGTCATTCTGCTCATCGTGGGCGGTCCTCGCTGTGGAAGCCACAGGATTAGACCAGGCCTGATGCCGCGGGAGACCAATTGCTGGATCGAATGATCCATTGATTGGATAGCTCAGGCGCCGCCCGCGAGGCTGCGGGCGATCGCCGCGATCACCGGCAACAGCGGATTGTCATTGTCGTCCCGCCAGACGAATAGAGTTCGGCCGCGCGTTGCTGCGGATCCGCCAGCGGCCGCAGCGCGACGCCGCTGAACTGCAGATTCTCGGCCGCTTCCGGCACCAGTGCGACGCCGACGCCGGCATGCACGATGGCCAGAATCGAATGGATCTGCGCGAGGTGCTGGACATAGACCGGCGCCAGTGCGGCGCGCGAAAACAGCTCCACCAGCAGGTCGTGGAAGTAACGGGCCTCATAGGGCGCGTACATGATGAAGGGTTCGGCTGCGAGGTCGGAGAGGCCGATCGTCGCCGCTTGGGCCAGCCTGTGCCCGGCCGGCACGGCCGCGATCATCGGTTCGGCCTTCACCCGGAAGAATTGCAGGCCGGTGCGCGGGATCGGCGGCCGCAACAGGCCGATATCGATTTCGCCCGCGCCAAGCCGCTTGAGCTGGTCGCCGCTGACCATCTCCTTGAGGATCAATTCGACATCCGGCAATTGCTGGCGGCAGGCCGCCACCAGTTCGGGCACATAGCTGTAGGAAGATGCGGCGGTGAAGCCGATATTGACCGAGCCCGCCTTGCCCTCGGCGACGCGCCTCGCCAGCACGGCCGCACTCTCCGTCAGCTTCAGGATCAGCCGCGCCTCGGTCAGGAAGCTCTGGCCGGCCGGCGTCAGCCGGACCAGGCGATTGCCGCGCTGAAGCAGTTTTACACCCAGTATCCGTTCGAGAATCTGAATTTGCCGGCTGAGCGGCGGCTGCGTCATGTTCAATCGGGCAGCGGCGCGGCCGAAATGCAGTTCCTCCGCCACGGCCACGAAGCAGCGCACCTGGCTCAGTTCGAACATGCTGCTCCCTTTTTCCTCAACCGCACCGACGGTTTCCGTCTCGGCTAGCCTAGCGCATCCCGCGATTTGATCCAAAATTGGTATCGGACCATCCTCATTCTGGTTCGCTATTGGATCGATCATCGCTTATCGTGCCACCAGCGCGGCCAAAGACCGCGATGCGCGACGCCGCAGAGCGCTTGCGCAATTTCGACCGGAGGAAAAACAATGCTTCCACGTTTCGGGCGCCGCGCCGCCCTTGCCGCCACCGCAGCCATCCTGTTCAGCCAATTGCCCGGCGTCGCCTACGCCCAAAACTTCGACCGGCCGGTGCGCATCATCGTGCCGTTCGCGCCCGGCGGAACCTCCGACATTCTGGCGCGGCTGATCAGCCCAAAACTGTCGGCGGCGATCGGCCAGTGCGTGGTGATCGAGAACAAGCCCGGCGCGTCCGGCAATCTCGGCGCCGACACCGTCGCCAAGGCGACGCCTGACGGCACGACCTTGCTGCTGACGGATCTCGGTTCGCTCACGACGGCGCCCAGCCTGTTTTCGAACCTGACCTATAATCTCGAGAAGGACCTCGCCCCCGTCACGATGGTGATGTTCGGCCCCTATGTGCTGGCCGTGCATGAATTGATCCCGGTCAAGACGGCGGCGGAACTGATCGCCTATGCCAAGGCCAATCCCGGCAAACTCGCCGTCGCCAATTCCGGCGTCGGCGGCGCCAATCACATCACCGCCGTGGTGATGCAGAAGGAACTCGGCATCCAGTTCAAGCATGTGCCCTACAAGGGCGGTGCGGCAGCCACCCGCGCCGTGGTCTCCGGCGAGAGCGGCGCCCTCATCAATGGCGCGTCGGCAACCCTTCCCTTCGTGAACAACAAGCAATTGATCGGCCTTGCGGTCACCGGCGAGCACCGCGTCCCCTCTGCTCCCGATCTGCCGACCTTCAAGGAAGCCAAGCTGCCGGGCGGCGAATTCGGCACCTGGCAGGGCATCGTCGTGGCCAGCGGTACGCCGCCGGCAGTGATTGCACGACTCAATGCCGAGATCGGCAAGATTCTGGAAACACCAGAACTCAAAGCCAAGATCGCCGAACAGGGCGGCGAAGTCCGCGCCGGCACCCCGGACGCGATGGCGACCTGGCTGAAGGACTCAACCAAGCGCTGGGGCGACATCATCCGCGAAGCCGGCATCAAGGCCGAATGATCGGATCGAAACGTCTGATGCGAGGCTTGCGATGAACGCCCGCCGAACGGACTGGCAGGACCTGCTCTTCGGGCTGTTCCTGATCGCTGTCGCTGCAATCGCGCTGGCGGCGACGCGCACTTTGTCGGGCGGCACTGCCGCCGACATGGGGCCGGGCTACATGCCGCGCGCCATCGCCATCATGCTGCTGGCGTTCGGGCTCTGGTTCAGCATCCGCGGAATCCGCCGCCCCTTTGTCGGGATCGCGCCGGTCCGGTTGCAGCCCCTGCTCGCGATCACGGCTTCGGTTGCCGTGTTCGCGCTGATCAGCCACGCGCTTCGGCCTTGCGCTGTCGTCCTTTGCCGCGATCCTGATCGCAAGCCTCGCGACGCGGGAAGCGCGGCCGATCGAAACCGTGCTGTTCGCACTGGGGCTCTCGGCGGCGGCGGTGCTGCTCTTCGTCAAGGCGCTGGCCTTGCCGGTGCCGATCTGGCCTGGAGCATGGTTCTGACATGGAGCTTTTCGACAATCTGCTGATGGGGCTCACGACCGCCCTGCAGCCCAACAATCTGCTGTTCTGCCTGATCGGCGTCGTGATCGGCACCGCGATCGGCGTGCTGCCCGGCATCGGGCCGATCCCGGCAATCGCGCTGCTGCTGCCCTTCACCTTCGGCCTGTCGCCGCCCTCCGCCATGATCATGCTGGCCGGCATCTTCTACGGCGCGCAATATGGCGGCTCGACCACGGCCATCCTTGTCAATGTGCCCGGCGAAACCTCCTCGGTCGTCACCTGCCTTGACGGCCACGAGATGGCCAAGCAGGGCAAGGCCGGGACCGCGCTGGCCATCGCCGCGATCGCCTCGTTCTTTGCCGGCACGGTCGCAACCGTTGTCATCGCCGTGCTCAGCCTGCCGCTGGCGGCGCTGGCGCTGAAATTCACCGCGGTCGAATATTTCAGCCTGCTCGTGCTCGGCTTGATCGCGGCCGTCGTGCTCGCCCACGGCTCCGTCGCCAAGTCGCTGGCGATGGTGCTGCTCGGCATCCTGCTCGGCCTCGTCGGCATCGACGTCAATTCGGGCGCGCCGCGGATGACGTTCGGGATTCCCGAGATCTCCGACGGGCTCGACTTCGTGCCGGTCGCGATGGGCATGTTCGGCCTCGGCGAGATCATCGCCAATCTCGAACGCCCGGCGATGATGCGTGTCGTCAGCCAGTCGATCCGCAGCCTGATCCCGAGCCGCGCCGATTTGCGCGCCGCTTTCCCGGCGATGGTCCGCGGCACGATCCTGGGCTCCGTTCTCGGCGTGTTGCCGGGCGGCGGGGCGGCGCTGCCGCCGTTCTCTTCCTATGCGCTTGAGAAAAAGCTCGCCCGCGATCCCTCCCGCTTCGGCAAGGGCGCGATCGAGGGCGTCGCCGGGCCGGAGGCCGCCAACAATGCCGGCGCGCAGACCAGCTTCATCCCGCTGCTGACGCTCGGCATCCCCGCCAATGCGCTGATGGCGCTGATGATCGGCGCGCTGATGATGCAGGGCATCCAGCCCGGCCCGCAGATCATGCACGAGCAACCGCAACTGGTCTGGGGCGTCATCGCCAGCATGTGGGTCGGCAATCTGATGCTGATCGTCATCAACCTGCCGCTGATCGGCGTGTGGGTCTCGATGCTGAAAATTCCCTACCGGCTGCTGTTCCCGGCGATCGTGCTGTTCTGCTGCATCGGCACCTTCGGCATCGCCAACAATCTGTTCAATGTCTGGCTGATGCTCGGCTGCGCGCTGATCGGCTACTTCTTCATCAAGGTCGGCGTCGAGCCGGCGCCGCTGCTGCTCGGCCTCGTGCTCGGCCCGCAGCTGGAAGAAAACTTCCGGCGCGCGATGCTGCTGGCGGACGGCGATTTCTCGGTCTTCCTGCGCCGCCCGATCAGCGCCACGCTGCTTGCGATCGTCGCGATCCTGTTCGCGCTGATGGTGTTCCCGGCGATCCGGCGCAGCCGCGAGGAAGCGCTCGCGGAGTGAGCGCGGCCCTAGCGTGGTGCTGGAAGAAGTCGAGGGCCGTTGCGCGCCACGCCTGCGCGGCCAGCGATCAGCTTAAGCCAGGGCGCGGAATGAAAAACGCTCATCAGCAAATACATCGGGACCATTCCGCCGAGCGGTGACGCGCTCGCGGTCGAACACAACGCGTCCGCCGACCCAAGGACGCAGGTGAGCAGCGCCATCGTCGCAAATGTCGGCGCGGCCGCGAGATAGAGCCCGTTGGCCGCCTTGCGCGCGGCGGCGCTCCAGCGGATCACGCCGCTTTCGGATCCACTGGAGCGGGCCTCACTCATGGCTTCGCACTCGCGGACTGCTTCCGGAACGCGGCCTCGCCGGCATCCGACACTTCGACCCACCTCTTGTCGGGCCCTGCGCCTTCGACGTAGCTGTCGTGCCAGTTCCACCATTTGTAGGTCGGAGTCTGCGGATAGCCTTCGGGTGAATCCTCCCACTCCTCCTGGCGTCCGAGTGGCGTGATGTCGAGGTAGTTCCAGGTGCTCCCCATCTGCTCGTCGCCGCGATTGTTGATGAAATAGGTGCGATAAATCTTGTCGCCGTCGCGGAAGAAGACGTTGGTGCCGTGCCACTCATCCACGCCGAAATCGGCGTCGAAGCTGTCCGTGACGGTGTACCAGGGGATCCCTTCCCATCCCATCCGCGCCTTGAGGCGAGCAATGTCCGCTTGCGGCGCACGCGAGGCGAACACGAGCGTGGTGTCACGGGCGTTGAGATGGGCGACGTGGGCGACCTGGTCGGCCCCCATCGAGCAGCCGCGGCAGGCATGGTCGGGCCAGCCGAACACGCCGGGCTCGTAGAAGGCGCGATAGACGATGAGCTGATGACGGTCCTCGAACAGATCGCGCAAGCTCGCTGTGCCCTTGGGCCCCTCGAACTTGTACGCCTTCTCCACGGCGACCCACGGCATCCGCCGACGCTCGGCGGCCAAGGCGTCACGGGCGTGGCTCACTTCCTTCTCCTTCACCAGCATTTTCTGGCGCGCCGCTTCCCATTCCTGCGCTGAAACAACGTTAGTCTTCATAGCTAGTCTCCTGTTTGTTGGAATGCTTGTTGCAAATGCTTGTATAAGGCTCGACCCGTTCAGGCCGGCAGCCGGCGGTCGTATTCCTGCTGCAGGCGGGCCCAACCCTCCCAGAATGGGGCCGGCTCCTTGTCGCCGGCGCGGGCGACCAGCATGTCGAGATGCATATGCCAGCCGGCGCTGACCTTGAGCATGGTCGAACGATCGGGCAGACGCCGATGGGTCACGGTGAGCAGCACACCCGTGCCCTTTGGCTCCAGTTCGAACGTGACGTCGCCGCTGTTGTTCCAGGCGATCGACAGCTTGCGCATCGGATCAAGCTCGGTGATCCGGCTCTGCATCCGATGCTCTTCGGGAAAATCAGCCGGCCGCTTGCTCGGGGGATCGTTGAGGTCGTCATTGCGCCAGACGAACTCGACGGGCGAGCCGACCTTCATTTCCATCGCCCCCGCCGCGAGCCATTTGCTGCGCAGGTCGCTGTCGGTGAGATAGGCCCATATCCGTTCGATCGGGCCTGGCAGAAGCCTTTGGATCTTGAGCGTCGTCGGCGCGATCAACTCGCCATAGGCATCGGGCTTTGTCGTTGCATTCATCATCTACTCTCCTTCACCTGCTTTGCTTTTCGCCTCGTCCTCTGCACGCAGCAGGGCTTCCAGCTTGTCGAGTTTTTCGCTCCAGAAACTTTCGTAACGGCGGAGCCACGCATCGGCTTCCGCGAGCCGCGCCGCCTCGAGGCGGCATAGATGGGTGCGGCCGCGGATCGTGCGCTTCACCAACCCGGCATTCTCCAGCACCCGCACATGTTTCGACGCGCCGGCGAAGCTCATGTGGAATGGCGTCGCCAGGTCCCCGATCGTGAGCTCCCGCCCGGCCAGATGACCAAGCATCGCGCGGCGTGTCGGGTCCGCCAGCGCATGAAAGACAGCATCGAGATCTGTCGAATACTCAACCATGAGGTTTAGTATAGTCGCGCGAATCCGATAGTCAACCGATTGGTTTAACGTTTTCGTGATGGGCCCGGCGGTTCCGGAAACTGCGCCTGGTTGTCCGGCGTCGTGTAGACGGCGCAAGGAGATGCGATGCCGCGCAGCGCTACGCTTGTTTCAGAGGCGACCGCGCCCGAGGTCAGCACCACGCGGCTGAGCGCCGGCAAAGCGGCAGGAACGATCAGTCCTGCTTCTTCAACACCGTCACGTGGAGGCGGCGCCGGATTTCCATCCCCTGCCGCCGGTAGAGCGCAATCGCCGAGTGATTGTTGGTGAAGACATGCAGGAAGGGCGTTTCGCCGCGCGACACGATCTGGCGGGCGATGGCGGATAGCAGCATCTGCCCGTAGCCGCGGCCGCGGTGGGATGGATGGACGCAGACGGCGGTCATCTCGGTGTAGTGAGCGGGCTTCATCCGCTCGCCGGCCATCGCGACAAGCTGGCCGTCGACGCGGATGCCGAGGAAGGTGCCGAGTTCATGGGTCCGCGCGCTGAACGGGCCGGGTTTGGTGAGCGCCGTCAGTTCGACCATCGCTGGAACGTCGCCGGCACCGAGCGTGACGATATCGACGCCGCTGGCCGGCGTCTCGATCGGCGTTCCGGTCATCTGCTCGCCGGTGTCCGCCAGTGTAACCTTGAATTCTGCGGGCGGAGTTACGGCTTCTGGTGTGAACAGCACAGCAATCTCCTTCGGCGACATCAACGCGCCGAGCGCCGCGAAACTTTCCGCTGACGTATCCGCCATTGCCGCGAACGGCGTGATCTCTCTCGGATAGCGCCGCGCACGCGCATCGCCTTCGGCCAACGCCTGTTGCGTGGTCGTCAGCGCGGTCCAGATCGGATAATCGAGGGGATGGTGTGCGTCGTGGACAGACATCGGACTGCTTTCATTCCCACTCAATTATACGCCCGCGAAGCGGAGCCTCCGATGCCGCCATCACTTCTCCTGTTGCGCGGTCGCTTCGATCAGATTGTCACGGAGCGCAACGACGCTCTTCTGCAGCCGTCCGAACTCGTCTTGATTGAGCCCGGTCGCCGCCATCAGGTTCATGTGCGCCCCCTTCTCGCGCAGTTGCCGGCCGGCCTCGGTGAGGCTGATGCGCACCTGCCGTTCGTCCGCGGGATCGCGCTGCCGGCGCAGATAGCCCATCGACTCCAGCTTTTTGAGGATCGGCGTCAGCGTGTTGGATTCCAGGAACATCTTCTCGCCGAGTTCGCTCACCGTCTGACCGTCCTGCTCCCACAACGCCACGATCGCGATCCATTGCGGATAGGTCAGGCCGAGACCCTCCAGCCCTTTCCTGTAGGCCCGGCCGAAGGCGAGGTTGGCCGAGTAGACCGCAAAGCAGAGGAAGTCACCGAGGCGCCGCTCGCCTCCGGAGGCCTTGGGCTTTTGGCTGCCCTTTGAATTGTCTCTGGAATTGTCCCTGGAGCCGGTGCTCGAACCGGATCCGGGGCTGTCATTCGGTCTCATGGGTCGTCCTTTCCGACACGAACATGTGAAGTCTCGCATCCATATATATCGTATCCGATTAAATCGGAAGGGTTGACAGTCGGTCCACTCGGGTATTTATAGCGCGCACACGAATATATCGTATACGATCTAACTAGGGAGAGCGCCATGACCACCACCTCTGCAAACCAGACCTCGGAAGCGCCGGCCGTCGACCTGAAGCTCGAAATCGTCGTCATCCCGGTCTCCGATGTTGAACGCGCCAAGCAGTTTTATGCAAAACTCGGCTGGCGGCTCGACGCCGATTTTGCCGGTGCCGACGATTACCGCGTGATCCAGTTCACCCCGCCCGGCTCCAACGCCTCGGTCATCTTCGGCAAGAACGTCACCTCTGCCGCGCCCGGCTCCGCGCAGGGCCTGTATCTCGTCGTCTCCGACATCGAGGCCGCCCGCGACGCGTTGCTCGGCCGCGGCGTTGCGATCAGCGAAGCGTTTCACGCCGGCGGCGACGTGCACGTTGGCGCGGACGAGCCGTATCTGTTCGGGCGGGTCCGGCTGAGCGGCGCGGATCCGGAACGCGGCAGCTACCGTTCGTATGCCTCGTTCAGCGATCCCGACGGCAATGGCTGGCTGCTGCAGGAAGTCACCGCGCGACTGCCCGGACGTATCGATGGCAACGCGCACCTCGTTCACCTCGCCGGCCGATCTCGCCGCCGCGTTCCGCCGGGCGGCCGCCGCCCATGGCGAATACGAGAAGCGCAACGGCGGCAAGCACGATGAGAACTGGCCGGACTGGTACGCGGAATACATCGTCCGCGAACAGAGCGGCCAGCAGCAGGCCGCGTGAACAAGCGAAGCGATCATCATCATCCGCGGCGAGCCCGCCGCTGACGGACCTCAAACCAGGGAGCTCAACATGACCAAGCTGAAGAAGATGCAACTCATGGCGATGGCGGCGCTTGTCGCCGGGGCCGTGCTGGCGCCGTTTGGCGCGCAGGCGCAGCAGAGCGGCGTGACGCGAACCGACCTGCAGCGGCACGACCTCAGCGCGCCCGGCCGCGAGGCCATCCAGGTCCGCGTCGATCTCGCGCCCGGCGTGGCGTTCGGCAAGCACACACATCCGGGCGAAGAGATTATCTATGTCCTCGAAGGCACGCTCGAATATCAGATCGAGGACAAGCCGCCTGTCACGCTGAAGGCCGGCGACGTGCTCTTCATTCCAGCCGGAACGGTTCATTCGGCCCGGAATCCCGGCGGCGTCACTGGCAGCGAGCTCGCCACCTACATCGTCGAGAAAGGCAAGCCGCTGCTGACACTGGTGAAGTGATAGCGGCGGCGCAAGAGCGATGCCGGCACTTTCTGATTCAATTTTCAAACAACTCAGGTTTCATCGCCCGAACTCGACCGGGCGCCCAGTACGCCGCGGCGTCTCAGCGCCATTGCGAGCCAACGGGTCGCGCGAATGCGCGCCCGATGACAGGCTCCGCGAAGCAATCCATTCTTTGTGCCGGGGCATGGATTGCTTCGTTTCGCTCGCAATGACGTACGGTGCCCCACATCCGCGCAGCCGTCGCCCTTCCTCAGATCGATTTCACCTCACCGCCATCCATCCGAAGCGTCGAGCCGGTCATCCAGCGCGCGCCTGGCGATACCAGGAATGCCATCAGCTCCGCGATTTCCTCCGGCTCGCCATAGCGGGCAATGCCGGCTTCCTTCGGGAAGTTGGCTGTCGCCTCCTCGACCGTCATGTTGTGCAGCGGCGCCCAGTGTTGAAGATACGAGCGGCGGCGGCCCGTCATCACAGGACCGGGCAGCACGCTGTTCACCTGCACGCCATCGGCGATGCCGCGATCGGAGAACCCCTTTGCCAGTGCGACGATGGCGGCATTGATCGTTCCCACCGCCGCGTAAGGCGCCTTCGGGAACAGCGCCGAGTTGCCCGACATCAGCACCACCGAACCCTTCGTCGCCTTCAGCGCCGGCCACGCCGCGATCGTGAGCCGCCGCGCGCCGTGCAGCTTCAGGGCGAGGCCGCCCTCCCATTGTTCGTCGGTCATCTCGAACAGGTCGATCTGCGGCACAGCTCCGGCGATATTCAGCAGCGCGTCGATGCGACCAAAGGCGGCCAGCGTCCGATCGACCACCGTCTGCGCCACCGAGGGCTGGCTCAGATCGGCATCGATGACCAGCGCTTCCGCGCCGGCGGCCTTGACCGCCGCAGCTGTCTCATCCAGATGCGCGCGGTCCCGCGCTACGAGGACGAGCGCCGAGAAATCCTGCGCGAGGCGTATGGCGGTAGCCCGGCCGATACCCTGGCTTGCACCTGTAACAACAGCTACTGACTTCGACATTTCCATTCTCCTTCATTCCAAAGCGTAAGTGTCAGTCGTGAACCACGACCATTTTTCCGCGGGCCTCGTTGCTCGCCATCTGCAGCAGCGGTGCGCGGCTCAGCGGGGAAGGAAGTCGCGGATCGCGGCTGCGATCTCGGCGGCATGGGTTTCCAGCGCAAAATGGCCGGTGTCGAAGAAGCGCACCGTGGCGTCCGGAATATCGCGCTTGAACGCTTCGGCGCCGGGCGGCAGGAAGAACGGATCGTTCCTGCCCCACACCGCCAGGAACGGCGGCCTGTGGGTGCGGAAATAGTCCTGGAAGGCCGGGTACAGCGCAACGTTGCTCTTGTAGTCGCCGAACAGATCGAGCTGCACCTCATCGGAACCGGGCCGCGACAGATAGAAATTGTCGAGCGAATAGCCGTCCGGTGACACCGCCGTCGGGTCGGTGACACCGTAAGTGTATTGCCACACCGTCGTCTCGGGCTTGAGGAAGGCGCGCAGCACCTCGCGGTTGTCAGGCGATGCGTCTTCCCAATAGGCGCGGATCGGCGTCCAGCCGTCGCTCAACCCTTCCTCATAGGCATTGCCATTTTGAGAGATGATTGCCGTGATCCGCTCCGGATGTTTTGCCGCGATCCGAAAACCAGTCGGCGCACCATAGTCGAAGACATAAATTGCGAAGCGCTTGAGGCCAATCACCTCGGTGAAACGGTCGATGACATCCGCAATGTGATCGAAGGTGTAGGCGAACTTGCCACGCTCCGGCATGTCCGACTGTCCGAAGCCGGGCAGATCGGGCGCCACGAGATGAAAACGATCGGCGAGACGCGGGATGAGATCGCGAAACATGTGACCCGCGCTCGGGAAACCATGAAGCAGCAGCAGCGTCGGCGCATCCCTTGGCCCCGCCTCGCGATAAAAGATCTCCAAACCGTCGACGTTGGCGGTGCGATAGTTGATGGCAGCCATTGGCTTTCTCCCTGGTTTCGTAACTTTTCAATTGGCCTTAACGGGGTTACGGCTGCACCGCTTGCGGCGTTGCTGCGTCGTGCGTGGCTACGTCGTGCAAAGCATCACGAATGATTTCGACGACGACGCCGGGTGCAGTGACGATGGGGGTATGGTCGACCCGGTGCGATCGCACGCGCGCCTTCATTCGCGTCGCCATGAAGCGCTGGTTTTCGGGAACAATCATGCGGTCCTCCTCCGCGACGAGAAACCAGGAGGGACGGTCCTTCCACAGCGGCCGGTCGACGGCGACAGAGATGCAAGCCGTCGAAATCGGCCGCTGAACTGCCGCCAGCAAAGTCTGCTCTCCAGCGGCGGCATGCTGCGCGAAGGCAGCAGCGAAAGCCGCCTCCGGCAGGTAGATTATCCCTTGCTCGTCGGGCGTGAGCATGGGCGCCTGCGGATGCGGTTCGGTGCGATAGAAGAGGTCCGCAACCGTTTCGCCCTCGTCCGGCGCGAGAGCAGCCACATAAACGAGCGCCCTCACCTTCCCGTTCCGCGTGGCCCCGATCACGGCCCCGGCATAGGCGTGGCCGGCGAGAACGACAGGTCCCGTCACGCGCGCGAGCGTTCGTTCGAGCGCCGCGACGTCGTCGCTGAATGATGTCAGCGGCAGCGGCGCCGCCACCACCTCGATGCCCTCGGCCGCCAGCGAACCGATGACCTTTGCCCAGCTCGATCCATCGGCCCATGCGCCGTGGGCAAGCACAACAGTCACATCGTTCGACGACATCGCATCTCTCCTTTTGGGAAACAGTAACCTTCTTAATAGATATATGACGGTTACTATCGCCGAGCGTAACTTGTCAATCATCGTTAGGGAGGTTATGTGTGGAACACGTTCACGGATGGGTGATGGGATTGGCCGCCAGTGCCCGGAACAGGAGATGAGATGAGCCAACGCCCTCCCGCGATGTTCGTCGGCGACGCGCTCGGACTGGATTTTCTCAACTCAATCGCGACGCCGGTCGATACGCCGGTCGACTGGATCAATGACGGCGATGGCCTGCTGAACTGGCTGGAACAGGCGCAGCTCGTACCCGCCGATGCGCTGAAGCGGATTCGGGCAGAGGCCCTCCCCGGAGAGCTCGACAAGGTCGCCGATCAGGCGCGGAGCCTGCGCGAGTGGTTCAGAGGCTTTGTGCGCGCGCGCAAGGGGCGTCCGCTGACGGCAAAGAGTCTTGCCGAACTTGAGCCGTTGAATTGCCTGCTGGAGCGCGACGACTCCTTCAAGCGTGTCGTTCCCGGACCAAAGGGCGAGGAGCCGCTTCAGCTTCAGACGATCCGCCGATGGCGCACACCCGAAGCCCTGCTCTCCCCGATCGGCGAGGCGCTGGCGCAGCTTGTTTGTACGGAAGACTTCTCGGACGTGAAGGCCTGCGAAGGACCGGCCTGCACGCTGCTCTTTGCCGACCATACGCGCGGCCGGACGCGACGGTGGTGCATCATGGCGATTTGCGGCAATCGCGCGAAGCAGGCCGCTCATCGACACCGGCTCAAGGAGCAGCATTAGGCTGGACGTCGATCGCGACTGGTGGAAAGACCCGTCATCCCGGGGCGATGCGAAACATCGCGCCCGGAATGACGGAGAGATTTACGCCGGCACAGGCGCGGCGGCGCGCGCCACCGGCATCGGCCTGAACATCAATATGATCAGGAACGCGCCGAGCCCCATGATCCATGAGCCGATATAGAGCCAGGCGTAGCTGGCAAACGTATCGTAGATCAGACCGCCGGCGAGCGGACCCGTCGCCATGCCGAGGCTGCCGGCCATCGCGGTGCCGCCGATCACGGTGCCCATCATCCGCAGCGGAAAGTTTTCGCGCACCAGAACCGCGTAGAGCGGCATGGTGCCGGCATAGATGAAGCCGAACAGCGCCGCGACCGCATAGAACGCGGCGAGCTCACGCACGAAGACATAACCGAGCGCGCCGAACGCCTGCGCCAGCAGGCCGAACACGAGCACGCGCTTGGCGCCAAAACGGTCGCCGAGCAGGCCGAACGCAATACGGCCGCCCATCCCGGCGAGGCCCTCCACGCTGTAGATGGTGACGGCCGCGATCATCGGGATGCCGCAACTGATGGCGTAGCTCACGGTATGGATGATCGGGCCCGAATGCGTCGCGCAGCAGAAGAAATTCGTCGCGAGCAGGATGATGAATTGCGGCGAGCGCAGCGCCTGCGCGAGCGTCATGTCCGGTTGCGAAGGATCGCCCGATGGCGTGGACGCCCCGCTCTCGAGCGCGGGCGCGCGGCGCACCAGCAATGAGACCGGGATCATGATCGCGCCGACGACCAGGGCCACGATCTGCATCGAGGTCCGCCAGTCATGGTTCGAGACCAGCCAGGCGGCGAGCGGCGACATGGTCATCGGCGCCATGCCCATGCCGGCCGAGACCAGCGACACCGCAAGGCTGCGATGGGTATCGAACCAGCCGGTGACGCAGGCCATCATCGGCGCAAAGATCGCAGCCGTCGAGGCGCCCACCAGCAGCCCGAAGATGAACTGAAACGCGACCAGCGATGTCGCGAAGCTCGCGAGCCCCAGGCTGGCCGCGAGCACGACCGAGCCGGTCAGCACCACCGGCAGCGGCCCCAGCCGGTCCGACAAGGTGCCCCAGATCATGCTGGTGAACGCCATCGCGAGAAAGCCGATGGTCATGGCGCTGGAAATGCCGGTGACCGACCAGCCGGTGTCCCGCGCAATCGGCTGCAGGAACACCGGCAACGAAAACATGCCGCCGATTGCGACACAGCCAAGCAGGCCTCCGGCCGCGACAATGACCCAGCGATAGCGAGAATTTTGCATTCCTGATCTCCACGGCAGTGCTCTCTGGGTGGAAGACGAACGGGCCGGGCCGGAACCGACAGGCCGCGCCGCCGCCGGCTCACTTTTTTTGCGAGGTGGATGCGTGCAACGTTCCTTGACCAGCAGCAACCCACGTAATATGTAAAGTTACATGAAACGAGACAGCCGATTATCGGGCGTGCTGCACGTCCTGCTCCACATGGCCGAGCGCGATGCGCCGGTGACATCCGAGGTGTTGGCAAAGGCCATGGATACCAATCCGGTGGTGATCCGGCGGATCATGTCCGGGCTGCGCGATCAGGGCTATGTACGATCGGAGAAAGGGCATGGCGGCGGATGGTCCCTCGCCCGCGACCTCGCGACGATATCGCTGCGGGATGTCTATGAGGCCCTCGGTCAACCCGCGCTGTTGGCGATAGGAAACAGGACGGAAGCACCGGGCTGTCTTGTCGAGCAGGCCGTGAATGCGGCGCTCGCGCGGGCTTTCGACGATGCGGAGGCGCTGCTGCTGTCGCGCCTGGGCGACGTGACGCTCGCGATGTTGAGCGCCGACTTTAAAACGCGCCTGGGCGACCGGCGCAACCGTCATCGCCTGGAGATCGCCCATGCATCGTGACGCAGCCGTCCAGCCCTGGCTGGCCCACTTCTCCGATCCCGAGGCGGTGAGACGTTATGCGGATGGGCCGCCACGCTTCGTGCCGGGGTTTGCGGACCTTCACCGCATGACCCGCATCCTGCTCGCGGAGCAGGTTGCGCAAGACGCTCGGGTGTTGGTGCTTGGCGCCGGTGGCGGCCTGGAATTGAAGGCATTGGCGGAGGCAGAGCCGCGCTGGAACTTCGTTGGCGTCGATCCCGCGCTGGCGATGCTCAAGCTCGCCGAACAGACGCTCGGGCCGTTAAACGCGCGTGTGCAGCTCCAGCAGGGTTATATCGACGATGCGCCCGATGGGCCGTTCGATGCCGCCACGTGTCTGCTTACGCTTCATTTCCTCGATGTCGACGAACGGCGGCGGACGGCAAGCGAAATCCACCGCCGCCTCAAACCCGGCGCGCCGTTTGTGGCGGCCCATTCCAGTTTTCCGCAAGCCGACGCCGAGCGCACGCGATGGCTGTCGCGCTATGCCGCCTATGCGATAGCCTCCGGCGCCGATCCGGACCAGGCCAACAATGCGCGTGCCGCGGTCGATGCAAACCTGAACCTGTTCAGCCCGGAACAGGACGCGCAAATTCTGCGCGAGGCCGGATTCAGGGATGTGGAACTGTTCTACGCCGCCTTCACCTGGCGCGGCTGGATTGCGCGTGCGTGAAGCTTGACTTTGCCTCATCTGAGGCATATATTCGCCTCAACTGATCCGGAGAGTTTCATGGGCTACCAGGCTGCAACCGCTGCCGAACTTCTCGGCGTCAAACCGAAGAATACCGAGACGACGCTGACGCTGGCCTACTCCGTCGAGAAGGGCCTGCCGGTCTCGGCGCTGGACAAATTCGCGGACCGTATCAGCCCGAACGATGTCCGCCGCTTCACCTATCGGGTCGTGCCCAAGCCGACGCTGGAACGCCGGCGCAAGCAGAAGCAGCTTTTGACCAGCGAGGAAAGCGACCGCCTCGCGCGCGTCGCCAAGGTGTTCGCCTTCGGGATCGATGTCTTCCGCGATGAAGCCAAGGTCCGCGCCTTTCTCGAACGGCAGCACCCGATGCTGGACGACAAGGCGCCGCTCGAAGTGGCGCTCGCCACCGGCCCCGGCGCCGATGCGGTGATCAACCTGATGGGCCGCGCGGCGTATAGCGGCGGCGTATGAGCGTTCAGAAGAGCGACCGGGTCCTGAAATGCTATCGCATCGGGGACCCGGACGGCACCTTCCCGATCTATGATGCCGAAGGCGCCCGCCTCTATCCCGGACGCTGGAACACGCATGCGAGCCCGGTGATCTACACCTCGGAGCACTATTCCACCGCGGTGCTGGAAAAGCTCGTGCACGCCAATCTGGTGATGCCCGCCAACCAGCACTTCATCGAGATCACGATCCCGAACGGCGTCTCGTATGAGATCTTCCAGACCGCGGCGCATCCCGGCTGGGATTCCCGAAACGAAACCATCTGCAAGGCGTTCGCCCAGGACTGGTACGACGCGCGCCGCGCCGCGCTGCTGATGGTCCCGTCGATGCCCGCAAGGCTGGAGCGCAACATCCTGATCAACCCGCTGCACCCCGACTCCAGCGGCATCACCTACACGATGCCCGAACCGGTGTGGTGGGATGAGCGGCTCTATTCGAAGCGGTAGCGATCGCCAGCCAGACCATGACCATCCGTCCCATCGTCCGCTATCCCGACCCTCGGCTTGCGCTCCCGGCGCAGCCTGTGACGGTGTTTGACGACGCACTGCGCGACCTTGCACGGGATCTGCTGGAGACAATGCACGCCGCGCCCGGCATCGGGATCACCGCACCGCATATCGGGGTTTCGCTGCGGGTCGTGGTGCTCGACCTCGACCCCATCGAGGGCGCGCGGACCTATGTCAATCCAGAGATCATCTGGGCATCTCCCGAGACGATCCTGCATCAGGAAGGCAGCGTCTCGATGCCTGGGGTCAACGACGACATCGAGCGTCATGCGCGCGTCCGGATCAATTATCACGACGTCCACGGCAACATGCAGACCGAGGAATCGAAGGGCCTGCGCGCGGTCTGCCACCAGCATGAAATCGATCAGCTGAACGGCCTGTTCTGGATCAGGCGGCTGTCCCGCCTCAAGCGCGAACGCCTGATCAAGCGGTTTGAGAAGATATCGCGGAGTTGAGCCGGAGGCGCAATCGACGCCTGCCGCATGCGCCTTACCGGCCGGTCGATACGATCATGCGGAGCGCGCTTTTCAACTTCTCGTGCGGTCCGATGCCTTCAACCGGCGTTTCGAGATTACCCCCTACCGGACAGCGCGCGGTGCTCCCAAATCCGATGGAAATGCGCAGTGGCGGCGTGGATGCAGGCAAAGGCCGCCCTATTAAGATTACGCCTTAACTAATAATTAAGTATGCCTTTGCGGGCACTAAAGGCACGGCTTAGCGTTTGGGGAATGCTGCCCAGTAACCTACGAACGGGTGACTGCCATGACCTATCGAACGACGTTTCTCGCCTCTCTCAGTGTAGTCGCGCTTGTCCTTTCCGCGGGCGAGACATTTGCCGATCCGGGACCCGTGCGCGGCGCAGGCGCTGCTCCGTCGCGTCCGGCTTTCCCTAGCCGACCGGGTATGCATCAACATCATCACCGGGGATTTGATCACCGGGGATTTGGCGGTTTCGGCGGCGTCTTCTATGGTCTGGCGGACGATGGACCGACTGTCGTGGAGGCCCCGCCTCCGCCACCGAAAACATCGGACGACCTCCGTTTCACCTGCGTGCACGATATTCCCTGGGACTACGTCCATCGGTGTCCGCAGTTTTCGAGGTAAGTGGTTTTCACGCACCTCGTTGATGATGCGCGTCGCGGTCATGGCCGCGCGCCAAGAATCTGTCACGTGCCAAGACTCTGTCACGCGACGAGACTCGGTCGCGCACCGGTAGCACAGGCCTGCTCGACGCAGCGGCTGGCCCGGAGGATGTTCTGCTCGGCGAACATCGGCCCCACGATCTGCAATCCGATCGGCAGACCTTCGACAAATCCGCAAGGCACCGACGCCGCAGGCTGGCGGGTGAGGTTGAACGGCCATGTCAACGGCGTCCAGTCGAACCATTGCGGGAAGCGCGTGGCGTCGGGCGTGTCGACGCCGGCAGCGAACGCGGTGATGGGAACGGCCGGCGTCAGCAGCAGATCATAATCCTGATGAAACAACTGCATCGTCTGGCTCAGCGCGCGCATCTCGGCATAGGCCGCCTGCAATTCGCTCGCGGAAATATTTTGGGCGGCGACGACCAGCCGCAGCAGGCCCGGATCGAGCGCCGCCAGCTGCGCGCCATCGAAATCGCGCACCAATGCGGCATGCGATGCGTCCCAGATCACTTCCAGCGCAGGCTGCGCTCCGGAAAGATCGAGGGAAACATGCTGCACGTCGGCCCCGGCCTTCACCAGCGCGTCGATGGCCGGCTGCATGCCGGCCACGACGGCAGGCTCAGTGACCGGAAAACCGAGATCGGGTGACCATGCTATCCGCATCCCCGCGACACCGCTTTCGAGACCGTCGAGATAATCGATGCCGCGATAGGGAATGGCGAAGGAATCGCGGACGTCCGGGCGCGTGAGCACGTTCAACATCAACGCGCTGTCCGCAACATCGCGCGACAGGCCGCCATAGACCGCGAGCGGACCCATGGGGCCCAGAAAATTCGGCACCACGCCGTAGCTCGGCTTCAATCCGAACACGCCGCTGAACGCCGCCGGAATGCGGATCGAACCGCCGCCATCGCCGCCGGTGGCCAGAGGCACGACGCCGGCCGCCACCAATGCGGCCGAACCGCCGCTGGAGCCGCCCGGCGTGCGGGAAACATCCCAGGGATTACGCGTGATGCCGGTCAGCGGGCCATGCGTGATGCCCTTCCAGCCGAATTCGGGCGTGGCCGTCTTGCAGAAGAACACGGCGCCCGCCTCACGCAGGCGGGCGACGCCGGGCGTATCCTCCGCGCTCGGCGCCGCTGACGTCGCGTGCGAGCCGATGCGCGTCGGCCAGCCCGCGACATGTGCCGTGTCCTTGATCGCGACAGGCACGCCGTCGAGCGGTCCGAGCGGCGTGCCGCGACGCCAGCGGTCCGCCGACTCGGAGGCCATGCGCCGGCCCAGCGGTTCATCCAGCAGGCAGATGGCATTGAGAGCCGGATTGACCGCTGTGCAGTTGCGCCAGCGTAGCTTCCAGCACATCGACCGGCGACACGCTGCCATCAGCAAAGCGCCGCGCCATCTCGCGGGCGGAAAACCAGTTCAAATCGTCAGACATGAAGCCCGATCCGCAAATGTAGTGAAGCGTTCGACCATTGCCTCGAGCCTAAGCCCTCTTCCCGGTTCGTTTGGATATTGGTGCGTTGCGCCGCTGCCGTTTGCCGCGCGCGATCTCCGTCGCCAGCGCGTCGAGCTTCGGCTCCCAGAAACTCCTGAACTGACCGATCCACGCATCCACCGCCTGAAGCCCCGCAGCGTCCACCGAATAGAGCCGTCGTTGCGCCTCCGCACGGACCCTTGCAAAGCCGCTCTCGCGCAGCACCTTGAGATGCTGCGACACGGCGGCCTGCGTGATCCCGAACTCGGCCCCGATCGCCTCCACCACTTCGCCGGACGCCATTTCCCGAGGGCCCAGCAGTTCGAGGATGCGACGGCGCACCGGATCGGAAAGGACTTCGAAGACGTGCATCAGCTTCCTGTGCCGGGGTGTGCGATATCAGGCGGCATCTCGCCGCGATAGAAAGCGATGGTCCGGTCCGACCGCGCCTTCGCCTCGGCCGGATCAGCTCCACCAGCGACATGCGCCGCGCGCCAAAACTCACCGCTCTCTGTCACGAACGCCTTGCCCTCCGGAGACCCCATCCATGCCTCGGCTGTCTCGTGGTCGACGGCTGCCCCCGTCGCAAGATATCGCTCAAGTCCCGCAAGGGCGAGGTCCCATCCGATCCCCACCGCGCCTGGACCGAACTGGTTCCAATGATCTTCGATAACGGCGGTGTGCTCAAGCGTCAGCCGCGCCTTGTCGCGCTCTGCTGCCAGCCTGACGTCGATCCAGCTGGTCGCGCCGCCGAACTCCCACGTGGCCGCAAAATGACTGGGCGGCGCGCATGCCGTGATGGTCCCGCCAGCATTTCCCTTGAGCTGGTACCTTCCGCCCAACCGGAGGTCTCCCTCGAGCGGCAAGAACCAGCGCGGAACGCGCTCCTTGCTGGTCACGGCGTCCCAGAGGTCATCGACGTCAGTGTCGTAAAGCCGTGTCAGCGTCACCGCGCTCGCTGCTTTGCCGTCCTTGTCAAAATTGCGCACCGAGCGCGCGACAAGCCCCAATACCCTGGCGACGTCGATCTCCATCTGGTCCTCCCTGTCCCTTTCGGAGAGGAATATCTGGCTTGGCTTATATAAGTCAATACTTATAATTCTTGCCGCTGGCATAGTTGCGCGCAACATGAGCAGTCATCCCCGCGAAGGCGGGGATCCAGTACGCCGCAGCCTATCGATTCAAACACTGCCGTCTCTGGAATACTGGATCGTCCGCCCCAGTGCGCAATTGCGCACAAGGCGGACGATGACGACTGAATGTGGGGCAACGTTCTCGCGGCTTTCATCGCCCGAGGTTTGCATCTTCCCGGGCTACACTTGCGCTGCATGATCTTCGGCTATTCGGCAGCCTCCCGCGCCGGGACGCCCTGCTCGATATCGCATTGCAGGATGTCCGTGAAACGATTGAAGGCGCCGCAGAGTGCGATGCGCCAGGTCAGTTCGACAATCTGGGCTTCGGAGAAATGTTCGCGAAGCCGGGTGAAAACCTCGTCGCGCGTCTTGCTCCAGTTATTGTTCACCGCGATGGAATATTCGACGACGAGCTTGTCGACGGCGTCGAGTTCCGGATGATCCCCGTAGTCGAGCAGGCGATCGGCGCCCTCCTCCGATACGCCCTGGATCGCCAGTTTCGGCGCGTGGTGCGATACGCAATAGTCGCACTTGTTCAACAAGGATACCGCGACCAGCGCGATCTCCAGATGTCGCTTCGACAAGGTGCCGGTATCGGCGAGATCGACCAGTAACGACCATGTATGCTTGAAGATCGGCGGCCGGTGCGCCATCACGCCCGCCTGGTTCTCGAACGCGCCATAGGTCGTCATCTTGTCCCACAGCGGCTGCAACTCGGCCGGCAAATCGTCCCTGGTCTTGATCGATACGCGTGACATGGATTCATCCTGAATGGAGGTCGGGAATTGCGGCGATGCTGAACCTTCGCGCCGGACAAATCAATGTTTCCAGTAGAGCTAAGTTCGACCGTCATCCCCGCGAAGGCGGGGATCCAGTACGCCGCAGCTTCTCGGTTCAAGCATTGAGGTCTCTGGAATGCTGGGTCACCCGCCCCAGTGCGCAATTGCGCACAAGGCGGGTGACGACGACCGAGTATGACGGCGCGATCTCGCGGCATGACTCCCGAGTTTTGCGCGCAATTACAGCGCCGCACCTCCTCGGGCATAAGGGAACTTGACGGGCACTTCCGCGTTTTCGTGCGAGGCGGAGGAAAATGCCTAACTTGCCTGCAGCCCCAGCGATTCAATCAAGCCAGGTTCGCGGAGAGCCGGTCGCGTCTCGCGAACTGGACACTGTGAAAATTGCGGCCGCCCTGGTGTCGGGCGCGGTCATCCTTGCCGGCCTGTATTTCGGCCGCGAAATACTCGTACCGCTCGCGATCGCATTCCTGATCACATTCGCGCTGAACCCGCCCGTCACCTGGCTTGCCCGGCTCGGCCTGCCCCGGCTGCTCGCGACGAGCCTCGTCATGGTAACCGTCGGATGCGCTCTGGTTGGACTGGGCGTCATTCTCGGCGCACAGGTCCGTTCGATCGCCGTCGAATTGCCGGCCTATCAATCCACCATACTGACGAAGTTGGCGGATCTACGCCAGAATCTCAAGGCGCCCGGATTGTTCGACGGCGTGCTGAGGACCGTCGAACGCGTGCAGAAGGAGGTCGAGTCAAAGGACGACAAACCCGCGGAAGGCCCGGTGCCCCAGCGTGTCGAAATCGTTCCCATGCCGCAAACGCCGTTCGAGCAGGCATTTGCCTGGCTTGTGCGGTCAGCGGAGCCCTTGGCTACCGCCGGCATCGTCTTGATCTTCGTCTTTCTGGCGCTGCTTGATATCGGCGACCTTCGCGACCGGTTTCTACGACTATTGGGTGGCAACTTCCATCGTTCGACCGATGCGATTCAGGAGGCTGGTTCGCGTATCAGCAGATATCTTCTGATGCAGCTACTCGTAAACATCAGTTACGGCGTGCCGCTGGCTGCCGGTCTCTGGATCATCGGCGTACCAGGCGCGCTGCTGTGGGGCGCCGTGGGCGCGGTCATGCGCTTCATACCCTATGTCGGCCCGCTGATTGCTGCGATCTTTCCAGTCGCGATCGCATTTGCTGTCGACAGTGGCTGGAGCATGCTGCTTTGGACCGTTGCGCTGATCGTCATCCTCGAGTTGATAAGCAACAACATTGTCGAGCCGATGCTATATGGTTCGAGCACCGGCCTGTCGGCCATATCGCTGATTGCCGCGGCGATATTGTGGACAGCGCTTTGGGGTCCCGTGGGGTTGATCCTCTCAACCCCCCTCACGGTTTGTCTACTGGTCCTCGGGCGCAATCTGCCGCAGCTACGCTTCCTCGACACCATGCTCGGCTCGACGCCTGCACTGGATGTACCCGCCCGCATCTATCAGCGGCTGATTGCAAATGATGCCGACGAAGCTGTCGAGATCGCAAGCACCGAGATCGAGAAATCCTCCGTCATCTCATTCTACGATGCAATCGGCATTGAGGTCCTACGTCTGGCAAACGAGGAGTATCTCCAGAACGCAAGCGCCGAGCACCGCCTGCGTCTGGCAAGCGGAATGGATGCGCTGCTCGACGATCTCAGGGATCAATACCCGGCCTCCCTGAGTCCGGAGGCAAAGCCAACGGTCCTGTGCGTCGGAGGAAAATGGGAGATCGACGCTCTCGCCGGCGAGATGCTGGCCCATGCGCTCGCTTTCGAAGGGATCGCCGCCGCGGCCCAGCCCGCTGCAACCGTCAATGCCGACTATCTGGCCAGGCTCGACCTGAAGGGCGCCGACATTGTCTGCCTCAGCTACTTTACGCCGAATCCAGCCATCCCCGCCCGCCATGCCTGCCGGCGTATGCGAAGACGATGGCCGAATGTGCGCATCGTTCTTGCGCTATGGAAGGCGCCCCCGGAACTGCTGACCGACGAATCCCTCGAAACGTTCAAAGCCGATGCGGTCGTGACTTCGATTGAAGAGGCGGTTCGTCGTATTCACCGCATCGTCGACCCGGAAGAAGCCAGGGCAGCCCAACAAGCCCCCATGCCTGACAACGACGCAGAGCGTGTCGACGCGCTGAAAGCGACCGGGGTCCTGGAGGGTGACAAACGTGAAGCTCTGGATGCACTCGCCAAACGCGCGGCCGACGTTTTCAACACCAGCGTTGCCGTGATCACCACCATCGATAAGGATCGCGAATATTTCGTCGGACAAAGTGGCAAATTGCCAGATGCCATCACCGACGATGCAGGCACGCTGCTGCCGATGGACCGTGAACACGCGATCTGCAACTACGTGGTAGCCAACGACGAGACGCTGGTGGTTTCGGATATCGAGCGCGACCCGCGCTTTGCCGACAACGACACGATCAAGCAATGGGACATGCGCTTTTACGCAGGGGCGCCGCTACGCGCAGCAGACGGTCTGATCATCGGAGCGCTATGCATTCTCAATTCCGAACCCCGCACCCTGGAAGTAAACGAGGTCGCACTGCTCGAAACGATGGCCTCCGATGTAGTAGCCACCATTACGACGAGTGAAGTGGAGAAGGTAGCATCGGCGAAACCTGCGCCTGATGCCTCGTCGGCGACGGTCGGACAACCGGTGCCCGAGTAGACCGGGCAGCGCCGCTACTCCCACTCGATCGTCCCAGGCGGCTTCGACGTCACGTCATACACCACAAGGGCCTGAGGCTAAAAGCATCGGACCGGAGCGCGCCCGGTCCTCTATCCCGGAGTTGCGGGCTTCGGCGCTGTGAGCTGCTGCATGATCGCGAGGCCATCGACGACATTCCAGGTTTCGACGATCAGCCCATTGTGATCGAAGCGATGCAGGTCCCAGAATGTCGTCTCGATGCGGCGATTGGTCGGCGCCACGCCCATGACGGCGGTCGAATGGATCGCGCTCGACGCGCACCGTCCCATCACCCACTCCCCCTCGGCGACGACATGTTCAGCGACGATCTCCAGATTACTCCACGTCGCATGCATCGAGGCGAGAAACGCCCTGATATGTTCGCGCCCCGGACCAACCTCTCGCGATCGCATCTGATGGTCGGCTGCGTAATACGCCATGCACGCATCGATATCCCGGCGGTTGAACGCGCGCTTGGCCTCCAGATAGTTCTTTTTGTTGCGCGCCGTCGCTTCAACTGCTGACATGAGGATCATCGCTCCCGGCTCACCACCTCGGCTAATCCAACCTATCCGTCGCTTGCCGCCCGGCGTAGAATAAACGTGCGATCATGGGAGGAAGCGTTGCCCGCCGGCGATACCGCCTTTTCAACCCCGGTGTTCTCGGTCGATGTCGCAGGCGTCGGGCGCCACCCGAACCCCGTCACGTGCGTGGTAAGGGGGCGGCGTGGGCCGCTCACGGTGGTGGGCCAGGGGCAGTCAGTCACCGGGGATATCGTGATCATCCGGCCGGGGGTTGAGCATCACATCATCTGCGGAGAAGGCGGCTTGAGCGCCATGTACCTCGACGGCGCGCGCTGGCCAGGCGCTGGTGCGCTGGCGGAGAGGCTCGAGGGGCGCCTCGGTGAACTGACTCTCGCCGGGATGCAACTCGATTCCGATGCGCAGCAGGAGCTGCGCGAGCGTCTCGACCACGGCCAGGGTCGCCTTTCCCTGGGGATGAGCGCCGTACTGGCGGATCTGGCGGCAGAACCGATGGCGAGGATGAGCCAGGCCGAATTGGCCAAACGGCTGGGACTGGAGCGCACCCAGGCGCTTCGGCTGTTCAAGGATTCCACCGGGACGACCTTCCGCCAGTTCAAGCGGTGGACCGGACTGCAGCATGCGGCGCGCCTGATCGTCGCCGGCGCACTCGTGAGAACGGCCGCCATGGACGCAGGCTTTGCCGATACTGCGCACCTGACCCGGACCTTCAAACAATGCTTCGGACTGACGCCGTCCCAGGCCATCGCCGGTTTGCCCACGATTGGCGGCGGGTGATTGTCACGGCGTTACCGGGAAAACACCGTCGGCGTTCTCGACGCCATCAGACGTCCTCCAACCCTCATGACGAGATTATCAGCTCGGCGTCCGCCATGACGTAGCGCACATATTTATAGTCGCGGATGAATGTGATCTCGTTTCCGCGCCACTCCAGCCACATGAAGTAGCTTGGCTTGGCGGCCAAACGACTCTCGAACACCGCGATAACCTCCCGGCCCTCCAGCCAGGCAGGCGCAAGCCATATGCCGTCGACCTTCGCATATATGCTGAAGAACGTTCCAACATCTGCCGAGCCTACCCGGACAGGATGGGTCGACTGATTCAGTCTCACATCATGAGCCAGCATTGCGCGCAGGCCGTCCCAGTCTCTCTGGTTGAACAAATCGGCATAGCGCGCCACCGCGGCGGAAGGCGATTTGACTTCAGGAAGCTGCGACGCCTTTGCGTTGATCTCGCGAAGGCGAGCGCGCCCGCGTGCGAGATGCGCTTTTACGGAGTCCACGGTGAGATCCAGCAGTGAAGCGATCTCGGCGAGCGGCTCATCCAGAACGTCCTTCAGGATAATCACACTGCGCTGCGGAATTGGAAGCTCTGCAAAGCGCGATACCGCCGTCTTCACCGCTTCCTGGCGCATCAACTCCTCCAATGGATCGGGGCTTGCCCGGTCGACAACATGATGTGCGGCCTCTATCGGCTCAGCCGCCCGGATGGCTTTGCTACGCAGTATGTCCAACGCACGGTTATGGGCTATCCGAAAAAGCCACGCGCGAAGCGGAGGCATTTCGGCCAGCCCATCGAGGGCGATAAACGCCTTGGCAAGGGTATCCTGCACCACGTCTTCGCCCTCGATCACCGAGCCCAGGAGACGAGAACAATAGCGATGAAGCTCAGGCCGCAACTCTCCAGCGAGAGCCAGAAGCTCAGCCTGCCGATCGGCCTTTGATTGTTCACCGTCGCTCAAGCTGCCGCCTTTTCCATAATCGTCACACCCGCATCGCCGTTAAGGCCGAACGCGATGCCGTCGACGTATTGAGGGTCGTCCAGAACCGAAATTACCCGATCGCCGAACTCCCGGGGAGGCATGGGAGCGCCGAACCGGGCGACGAACTGCTCCGGCGTAATGCCCATCGAACCCGCATAGGCGCCGGCGGCTGCATCCCCGGTTCCCGTGCCCAAAATCATCTGTCTCGGCACGATCGCCTGAAAACGAATGCCCAGGTTCAATTCCTGCGAAACGCCATTGGCATATTTCGCCATAAACCACAGCATCCGCTTGGACCCGCCATAGCCGCCCGACATCTGTGAGCCGGTCACTGCTGCACCGCTCGAACCGACCAGAACCCTGCTTCCAGGCTTCAGGGGAAGATTGAGAGCTGCCTGTAGCCAGAACAGGCCGGCTTTGACGTCCGTTTCCCAGGCAACGGAGAAATCCTCCCAGCTCAACTGGTCCAGCCGTCCCATCCTCGGCGTGACACCGGCGTTGAGCGCCAAAATATCCGGCTGAATATCGGCCAGGATACGATTGGCGGCAGCGCGATCGGTTACATCTGCCGAGATCGTCGCAACTCCAAGCCTGGCCTCGACGGCTTTGAGCGCGTCCGCCCCCCGTGCGACCACCGTGACATTCGCGCCTTCGGCAACAAGCGCTTCAACCAAACCAAGACCGAGACCCCGGCTTCCACCGGTGACAACCGCGCGTTTATCCTTGAGGCTCATCTGTTCTGCTCCAACGTCTGTGTAAAGCCAAGACGTTTGACGGCCTGAAAAAGAGTCAGGCCCCGATCGGTGCTCGGCACCTCTCAGGGTTTCTGGAAACACCCGGTTAATCTCATTGCCATTGCTCGCCATCGAAGTCGATCCGGTCGACTGGAGGGTTTTACTGACTCTTCGAAACGCTTTCGAACGTCTTAGCTGCGGTAACCGACCAGCGTCGGGTTTTCCTGCGCTGGCCCCACGGCGATGTCGCTTAACGCAAGGATCTCCAATGAAGCTTACAAATCGCACCATCCTGATCACAGGTGGTTCCGCAGGCATTGGGCTTGCCTTCGCGCTCAAATTCCTGGAGCTCGGGAACCGCGTCCTTGTAACAGGACGGCGCCAGGCCGTGCTCGACGAAGTGAAGTCGAAGCATCCCGGCCTTCACGTCATCAGAAGCGACGTCGCCGATCCCGCACAGGTCGCCGCACTTGCGGAAAACATCAAGCGAGACTTCCCCGAACTGGACGTATTGGTGAATAACGCCGGCATCAGCCGCTACAAAAATCTTTCCGTTCCCGCGTCCGATCTGGCTGACCTGATGACGGAGGTAAACATCAACGTAGGCGGTGTCGTACGCATGACGTCGGCCTTCGTCGATCTCCTCAAGGGCAACAGAGGCACGCTTATCAACGTCTCGTCAGCGTTGGCGTACGTCCCGCTTCCGTGCCTTCCCATCTACTGCGCCACCAAGGCGGCGATTCACTCCTACACGCAGTCGCTTCGTTTCCAGCTGGAGGACAGCGGCGTTGAGGTTATCGAATTGATGCCGCCGGCCGTGCGAACAGAGATGACAGCAGATCTACCGGACGAGGGTCTGACGCTGATTACGACCGACAAGCTCGTCACGCTTTCGGTGGCGTTGCTCAAGCGTGGTGCGCTCGAAGTGCGGCCTGGTCAATCGGCGCAACTCGCATGGCTCCGACGGCTAGCGCCAGGGTTCATTAATCGCCAGCTCTGGAAGGCGGCCAAGCCCCTGGTTCCGGCCAGTTAGGCGGCGTCTTGCTGGCAAGGCCTTTCCCGTTGCGACATAGTGTCAGTACCGGGCTGCGTCAGCTCCGCCATTCCAGCGCGAAGCCAGGATGACGCTGCACATATCGGTCCGCCGAAAATGCGGGTCCTTGAACGCCAGGACGTCGTCGTTGAAGGTTCCGAACGTGGTGTCGGGACGGTGCTTCATGCCCTGATAGAAGGCGTCAATGATTCCCTGCTTGAAGTCGGCTTCGCGGGGAAAGGTGGCGACGACGGCTTCGCGCTGCGCGTCGGTAAACGCGTCGTAACCCCGGCCGGCCACGTCCATGCCCGCTCCCGCCTGCACCAGTGCGATCTCGGGACGCATGAATTCCGGTATGCCGGGCGTCGTGTGGAGCGCGACGGCGTTCCAGACCGTCTCGACGTCGCTGTCGGAAATCCCGCGCTGCCGGAGAAAGTCGCGCGCGGCATTGGCGCCATCCACTTCAAAACGGTGATGACTGTGTTCATAGTGCGGGGTAAGGCCGATGTCGTGAAACATGGCGGCCGCATACAGCAGCTCCGGGTCGAAGCTCAGGCCCTTCCGGTTCCCCGTCAAGGCGCCCCAGAAATAGACCCGGGCCGAGTGGTGGAAGAGCAAATCGCTCTCGGTGTCGCGAATGAACTGGGTTACTTCGCGTGCGAGTTTGCTATCGGGGATTTTGACCCCCGATATTTCTTGAAGCGTCATGACGTTCTCCGGCGGCATTTGACCGATTCAGGTGTCGTGCGAAAGCTGATTGCCATACGGTTGTACGCGTTGACCGGGCTGATCGCCATGGTCAGCCCGGTGGTCACACCGTCCTTCAGGTGGTCCATCGCGAGTTTCGCATCAGGCTGCAAAAATTCCCGCAGTGGAAATGGGGATCCTTGTCGGCCACGACATCGGCAAGGCCGGTGCCGCGGGTGGTCTCAGGTCGATGCTTGAGGCCGTCATAAAGAGCCTGCAGGAGGTCTTCCGCGAATTGCGGCGGATGCGGATAAGCCGCCTTGACGGCGCTTCGTTGCGCGTCGGTGAATTCGTCATAGCCGACCCCCACCAGGTCCATCATGACCCCTTCGGCGGTAAGCGCGACGATCGGATGCAGGTGCGCGGAAATCCCCGGCGTCGTGTGCAGTGCGATCGCGAGCCAGACCTTCTCGATATCGCCATCGGAAATGCCGTGGCTCTTTAGGAAATCGCGCGCGGCGTTGGCGCCATCCACTTCAAAGCGAAGGTGGCTTTCCCGAAAGCCTGCCGTCAGGCCGGCGTCGTGGAACATGGCCGCCGTATAGAAAAGCTCCGGGTCGAAACTCAGACCCCTGCGCTCTCCTGCCAGGGAGCCCCAGAGAAAGACGCGCGTGGAGTGTTCAAACAGAAACGCGCTCTCGGTGTCCCGAATGAACTGCGTGGCCTCGCGGGCCAGTTTGCTGTCGGGAATTCTTATCCCGGAAATCCGATCGACGACCATGGTCTACATTCCATCAATTTTGAGGACGGCCTGAGGCCGGACAGATTCATTCACACACGAGGGATAGTCGATGTACCCAATCGGACCCTCGGTATAGAAAGTCCGGGAATTCCATGCATTGAGCGGCCAGTCATTGCGCAGCCGTTCGACCAGATCAGGGTTTGCCAGAAAGGGTTTCCCCATCCCGATAAGATCGGCCTCGCCCGCATCGATTGCGGCCTGCCCATTGTCCTTGAGGTAGCCGCCGGCGAGGATCACAGGTCCGCGGAAGGCGCGGCGAAACGCCCGGAGATAGTTTTTGGGAATCGAGACGCCGTCCGCGTCTTCCCAACGGGTCTGGTCGCTGAAGTGTACATAGGCGATGCTGCGCCTGGAGAGCTCGGCCGCGAGCGCCAGATAGGTTTCGGCCTCGTCTTCGAATTGAGGCATCTCATTGTACCGGCCGAATGGTGACAGCCGGATAGCTGTGCGCTCGCTGCCGATGGCGCTTATCACCTCGTCGATCGTCTCCAGCGTGAAGCGAATGCGATTTTCGATGGAGCCGCCATAACGGTCGTCGCGGGTATTCAGCCCCCCGTTGATGAACTGGTCGTGGAGATAGCCATTGGCACCGTGAATCTCGATGCCATCAAAGCCTCCCTCGCGCGCATTGCGCGCGGCGTTGGCAAACTCACGCGCGATCTGCGACACCTCCTCGGTGCACAACGCGCGCGGCCTGGTCTGCACCAGGATGGCCGGTTGTCCGTTCTCATCGAACGCCATGGATATCGCTCTCTCCGCCCCGGTAGCCGTGGAGCTGACCGTGCTCTGGCAATTTGGCTGATGCGAAGGATGGCTCGCCCGGCCGCCATGCCGGAGCTGCCCGAAGATGATCCCGCCGTGACGATGCACCTCGGCATTCACGCGGCGCCAACCTTCGATTTGCGCTTCGGTGTAGAGGCCGGGCTCGAAGGCCCAGGTACGGGCCCATTCGCTGATCGCGATGCTGCCGGTCACGATGAGGCCGGCACCCGCGCGCTGCGAAAAATAGCGCGCCGTGTCCGCTTCCGGAACCCATCCCGGATTCCTTGCACGCGACCGCTCCATCGGCGCCATGACGAGGCGGTTCTTGAGGTTGAAAGGACCCAGATCATACGGGTCGAACAGGGAGGGCATGGGACAGCTCCATTGGCAAATTGATGTTCCAATTGGGCTAATCACCCTGGCGATCCCTTATTAGGCGCCCTAAATTCCACTCACTGTTGCGTTAGGAGCTACAGTGAGCAGATGGACATACGTTTCGATGGAATTGCGGAATTCGTCGCGGTGGCGCGATTGGGCAGCTTCACGGCGGTGGCTGCCGAGCTTGGCTTGACCAAGTCCGCGGTCGGACGGGCGGTGTCGCGGCTTGAGGCCCGATTGGGCTCCAAGCTGCTGCACCGAACGACGCGCCGCCTGATCCTGACGCCGGCCGGCGAGGCCTGGCTCGAGCATTGCGTCGCAGCGCTGGCCGAACTCGATCGCGGCGAGAGCGCACTCATGCTTGGTCGGGATACGCCAGGTGGCGAAGTGCGGATCGATCTGCCGACCGCGTACGGCCGGCGGCTCGTGATGCCGGTGCTGTTCGAAGTGGCCGAGCGCTATCCGGCCCTGCATCTCAACGTGAGTTTCACCGACCGGCAGGTCGACCTCGTCAGCGAGCACATCGACCTCGCGGTGCGAATTGGCAATCTTGACGACTCGGCCGACCTGGTCGCCCGTCAGATTGAAGTCCAGCGCGTCGTCATCGTTGGGGCGCCCGACTATCTCGCAAAGCGAGGCGTTCCCCGGTCCCAGGCCGATCTCAGCGTTCACGATTGCATCGTGGGGCGACGGCAAGGAAATCGCGTTGCCTGGTTGCTGAAACAACCTGACGGATCGATCGCGCGGCATGCTGTTTCCGTCAAACATGAAATCCAGGATTTCGAGACGGTGCAGACGGCGGTGAGAGCAGGACACGGCCTGGCGCAGCTTCCATTATGGATGGTTGAAGATGATATCAGGGATGGAAAGCTGCTGACCGTGCTGGACGGGATGTCCGGCGGCGAGGTGCCGATCAACATCCTCTGGCCACGGACAAAGGCTCTGCCGGCCAAGATAAGAGTTATCGTGGACGGCCTGGTTCGAGGAATGCGCGAACCATCGGTTGCTGGCGATTAGGCGATACCGCATTTCACATTCCACTCCGCTGCCCTTCCCCTCGTTGAGGGTATGCCTCCGCATTCTCGCGGCGGGAAGCGCCCGAGGTTTGCATCTCTTTCGCCCTGTTCAGAGGGCGCAGGGAAGACCGGGTGCTTGCTGCACCCGAGGTCTCGTGTGCTGTTTGCGCATAGCAAGAGGTGCACACGAGCATACAGGTACAGCGGGAGCATCCCGGCCTTCCCTGCGCAATGGCTTTACGGCTTACTTCGTGCTCTTCCCGGAGAACGGCTCTTTTGCCTCCGTTATCCCAAAGAAGCTTCGCTTCTCCAGAACGTGATGCCAGCACCGCGACACCAGAACCACACGACTTCACCGTACGCTTCCGGCGCGTACGTCTATCGCGCCATCAGCGTCCACCGCATCTCACCGCACGTTCGTGACGATCGCGAAGCGCCCCTCATCCGCCGTGAGACGGGCGGAGTTATGCGACTGATTTGGGTGAGAACGGAAGCGGAATATTTTTGATTTGCGGGATTGACACGATTTCGGAAAATCAGAAGTGATTTGGGTGTCGTGGCAGCTGTCTCACCTCGATGAGCCAACTTCGTTATTGCGAGCAAAGCGAAGCAATCCATAGCTCCCTTCCCGGGGCTTGTGGGAAAGCATAGCACGCAGCTCTGGGTAGAGGTCTTCGGCGCGAAGACGCTAAACGGGGGATATCTACTGTCCTCGACTTCGCCACATCAATTACAAGTGTAGAATTGATGGCATTTCAACCCCAGCAGAAGGACCAAGTGGGAACCGATACGCAGGCGGGCCCAAGGGCAAAAAGGCGGCTGCAGGATGCACCGAAGCCAGTGGTCGAACGGTGGATGCGCATCAGGGGAATAACGTGGGCACACTCTATTTCCCGCGCCTATATGCGCTTCAAATTGCCAATATCAGAGCGTGAGCGCCGAAAGGCTTTGGAGGAGACATTCGATACGATCAAGCACTACGCGATCAAAAACGAGCACGGAAGATTTCGTGGCACTTCAACCATTTTTAACATCGGGCTGTATCTGCTTATTGCGCATCGGGACATCCAGGCAGTCGAAGATTGACGCGCTGACGCATCCTAATGAATGGAATCGGAAGCTCTATGCTCGCATCATTCTTATCACAATATATGAGTGGGACGCTGACAAGGTAACCGGGCGAACTCTCAAGGGCGCCCTAGACTTAATGATGATTCCGGATGAACTGAAAGTCCCAGATGGTAGCGGCACTGCGAAGGCTAAGACTTGTTCAACGCAAGGTGACAACGGACTTCAGCTTTGTTCGAAATGCCACCATCGGTCATAGAGATCCGAATGCATTGGCGCAATATCGCGCCATTAGAGATTTGAATATCAATGAAGTCATGGAAATCGCGGTGGAGTTTTTTGCCGCTGTCGAGCAATTCATAGTCGCCCTCACCCAAATTATGCTAGCTGGAAACTCGCTACAATCCTATCTAAGACAGTGGATCGAGAGTGAGAACGACAACACTGCCTCCGAGCATCGATTTGTGCGCCGCTCTCGTCCCTTGAGATGACAGCATCACGGCGATCAACTCGTAGGGCGCAATAGCAAAGCGTATGGCGCCGGGCGATACTCGATTGGCGGGAATTACGGTGACAGTGTTGTCACCGTAATTCTAATGAGTTGATTTGTCGTTGCAAAAAATTTCTCGGCCTTGAAAACTCCCGTCGCCCGAACCGTCAGATGCGCATGGCTTTTGAATTCAAAGAGGAATTTGATCGCTCCAGAAAATCTCCGCTTTCAGCGACTATCAATATCGATCGGTCCACTTTTCTCGAATCCACTGCGACGCCGCACCGCCGACATAGCCGAAGACTACCGTCAGCAGCGCGAGGGATTGACCGCGATGTCGCTTCAAGCGATCGCAGCTCGGCTTCCGACCGGATTACGGCAAGCGTCGCCGGCGACCTGCCGGGCGTCAGTCGCGCGATATGGACAGCCCCGCGAGAAGCGGAGCGTACGCGGCGAGCCTGCGGGATACGAACTCCGTGAAGAGCCGCACGCGCTTCGTCTTGCGTGTCTCCCCCTGTGTGAGAAGCCAGAGCGTTCCGTACATGTGCAGGTCGGTGCCCGGCACCCTCACCAGCAGGGGGTCGGCATCTCCGACGAAGCACGGCAGTGTCGTCATCCCGAGCCCTTGCCGTACAGCAACGATCTGCGCCTCGGCGTCCGTGGTCCTGAACGGAACCCCCGTGGTGCGAACCTCACCCTCGCTGGCCCAATCCGGAATTCCATGAATGCTTATGACGATCCACCGGATGGGATCAGGCGCGCCCGCACGCCATGCGGCTAGTCGATCGCGGGACATGTAGACGCCGCCGAACAGCTCCGGTCCCTTCAGGCCGTGAAGATTGAGCGGCAGGGTTTTGCGGTCGTAGACGACGCGGATCGCGACGTCGGCCTCTCGGTTGGTCAGATTTGCCAGCTCGCCGGACGACAAGATTTCCATCTCGATGTCCGGATGCAGACGCGCGAAATCGGCGAAGTCCGGCATGAGCAGGTGTGTCGCGAGGGTCGGTGCCAGCGTCACCCGCAGAAGCCCGCGCACGCTCTGGTCGCGCCCGAAGACGCGCGTCTCCAGCTGGTGCGACGACGCTTCCATCTGGTTCGCGAGCTCGAGGACCTCCTCGCCCGCAGCCGTCAGGCGGTAGCCCGAAGGCAGCTTTTCGAACATCTGCGCCCCGAGGCGTTCCTCGAGCTGGGCGATGCGTCGCAGCACGGTCGAGTGATTCACCCCGAGGCGCTCGGCGGCAGCCCGCACTGAGCCTCCGCGCGCGACGGCAAGAAAGTAGCGAACGTCATCCCAGTCGATCATGGTGCAATCCGGCACCGCGCGGTGCGCCTTCCAAAGCCCGTATCTAACACATCGAACAGCAGTACGGGCGGTCATCATAGCCTATGTCGACGAGCGCGGCCCAATTCCGAACGGCGGACACCGATCGTCGCGGCTGGCGTCAGTCGTCCAGCCGGATCGATTTCGCACCACCGATGTGCGCGCTTCCGCACTCAACGCCTGACTCCGGCGGACCTATGTCGAGGTTCTCGGGGGCGTCCCCGAACGACCAAAGACGGAGCCTGGAAGGAGAAGTCATGGGAAAGCTTGAGGGTAAGGTTGCAGTCATCACGGGTGGATCGAGCGGCATGGCGCTGGCGAGCGCCAAGCGGTTCGTTGAAGAAGGCGCCTATGTTTTCATCACGGGCCGGAGGCAGGAGGCGCTCGACGAGGCCGTCAAGCTGATTGGCCGGAACGTGACCGGCGTGCGCGGCGACGCGGCCAATCTCGACGACCTCGACCGCCTGTTCGATACGGTCAAGCGGGAAAAGGGCAAGATCGACATCCTGTACGCGAGCGCCGGCACGGGCGAAGCCGTCCCACTGGGCGAGATTACCGAGCAGCATTTCGATGCGACCTTCGGCCTGAATGCGCGCGGCACGCTGTTTACGGTCCAGAAGGCGTTGCCGCTGTTCAACGATGGCGGATCGATCTTCATGACCGGGTCAGTTGCTTCGATCAAAGGTTTTCCTGGTTACAGCGTGTATGCGGCGAGCAAGGCGGCGCTGCACGCATTCGCACGCGGGTGGCTCAACGAACTGAAGGGCAGGAATATCCGGGTGAACGTGCTGCACCCGGGGCCGATCGCCACACCGATGCAGGACCAGGTTCTCACCGAGGAGGCGAAGCAGATGTTCGAATCCCTGATCCCGCGGGGAAAGATGGGTCGTCCTGAGGAAATTGCGGCGGCCGCGCTGTTTCTTGCTTCAGACGATTCGAGCTTCGTGAATGGGGTGGAGTTGTCTGTCGACGGCGGCTTCTCGGCCATCTGAATCGCGCCGGATCGCGGAAGGGGCTGATCGGCGGGCGTCCGCAGGTCGCGGCACGGATAACCCAGCGCCGTTGAAGGCCGGGGAATCAATATCAACACAGATCGGAGAAGCATTATGAGCTACGCAATTGTAGGATTCGGTAAGATAGGCCAGGCCCTCGCCCACGCCTTCGCCCGTAAAAACATCGACGTGACCGTCGCGAGCCGCCGGCCGCCCGAGGCGTTGGCGCCGCAGGCTCGGGCGATTGGACCCACGGTCGTCGCCAAGTCGCTGCGGGATGCACTCGAGGCCGACACGATCATCTTGGCGGTCCCGTTCGGGGAGCATCGCGAGGTTGCGAAGGCCCTGCCGAGCTGGAAAGGCAAGACGGTCATCGACGCGATGAACGCGTTTCAGTTCCCCTGAAGAGCTGGACGGCCTCCCGTCCTCCGCCTTCGTCGCGAAGGCGTTCACCGGCGCCAAGCTCGTGAAAGGTTTCAATCACCTGATTGCGGCCACCCTGGCTGCCGATCCGATCGTCGAGGGCGGCCACCGGGTCGTCTTTCTGTCGAGCGACGACGAGGACGCGATCGCTCCCGTGGCGGCCTTGGCCAAACAACTCGGGTTCGCACCCGTCAAGCTGGGAAAGCTCAACGAGGGTGGCGCGCTGGTGCACGCACGCGGCCGCACTTGGGGCCAGCTCATCTTCCAGGATTTGTTCAAGAAGGAGCAGTAATCGACGTATCGGCGCCGTTCGACGAGCGGGAGAAGCCCGACGGAGCGGTAGATCTGCGGGTCGCGGACTTATCGACTACTATCGATAGCCCAGATTGCCCGCGGGTCCTCTGTATCCGATATACTCCACGGTACTCCCCCTCACTCCCACTCAATCGTCCCCGGCGGCTTGCTCGTCACGTCATACACCACCCGGTTCACGCCCTTCACCTCGTTGATGATCCGCGTCGCGGTCTCGCCGAGGAATTTCATGTCGAAGGCGTAGAAGTCGGCGGTCATGCCGTCGGTGGAGGTCACGGCGCGCAGGCCGCACGACGTATTCGTAGGTGCGGCCGTCGCCCATCACGCCGACGGTCTTCACCGGCAGCAGCACGGCAAAGGCCTGCCAGATCTGGTCGTAGAGGCCGTGCTTCCTGATCTGGTCGATATAGACGGCGTCGGCGTTGCGGAGGATGTCGAGCTTTTCCTTGGTGATGTCGCCGGGGCAGCGGATGGCGAGGCCGGGGCCCGGGAACGGGTGGCGGCCGACGAAGATTTCGGGCAGGCCGAGTTCGCGGCCGAGCACGCGGACCTCGTCCTTGAACAGTTCGCGCAAGGGCTCGACCAGCTTCATGTTCATGCGCTCGGGCAGACCGCCGACATTGTGGTGCGACTTGATGGTCACCGAGGGGCCGCCGGTGAAGGAGACGCTCTCGATCACGTCGGGATAGAGCGTGCCCTGCGCGAGGAAATCCGCGCCGCCGAGCTTCTTCGCTTCCGCATCGAACACGTCGATGAACAGGCGGCCGATGGTCTTGCGCTTCACTTCGGGGTCGGTGACGCCTTCGAGTTCGCCGAGGAATTGCTTCGACGCATCAACATGCACCAGCGGGATGTTGTAGTGATGCCGGAACAGGTCGACGACGGTCCTGGCTTCGTCGAGCCGCAGCATGCCGTGATCGACGAACACGCAGGTGAGCTGGTCGCCGATCGCCTCGTGGATCAGCACCGCGGCCACCGCAGAATCGACGCCGCCGGAGAGGCCGCAGATCACCCTGCCCTTGCCGACCTGGGCGCGGATCTTTTCGATCGCCTCCTCGCGAAACGCGCGCATGGTCCAGTCGCCGGTGAGGCCGGCGACCTTGCGGACGAAATTGCGGATCAGCTTGGCGCCGTCGGGCGTGTGCACCACTTCGGGGTGGAACATCAGGCCGTAATATTTGCGCTTCTCGTCCTGGATCACCGCGAACGGCGCGTTCGGCGAGACGCCGGCCACCGTGAAGCCCGGCGGCATTTTGGTGATGCGGTCGCCATGGCTCATCCACACCGGATGCTTCTCGCCCATCGACCAGGTGGACTCGAACAGGTTGCTCGCCGCCTTCGACCTCGACATCGGCGCGGCCGAACTCGCGGTGGTGGCCGCCCTCGACCTCGCCGCCGAGCTGGGCGGCCATGGTCATCTGGCCGTAGCAGATGCCGAGCACGGGCACGCCGGAATCGAAGATTTTCTGCGGCGCGCGCGGCGAGCCTTTCTCGTGCACCGATTCCGGGCCGCCGGAGAGGATCACCGCTTTCGGCTTCATCTCGTCGAAGGCGGCTTCGGCCTTCTGGAACGGCACGATCTCGGAATAGACGCCCTCCTCGCGCACGCGGCGCGCGATCAGTTGCGTCACCTGACTGCCGAAATCGACGATCAGAATCTTGTCATGCGCCGAGGCCACGGAAGGCGTCGACGACTCTTCGGGTTTTCTTGGGGGCTGTCATGGCAAGCAGATACGCGACGGGGGGCGGCCTCGCAACCGGGAAATCCCCCGTGGCCGGCCCCTGCCAGGGCCATCCACGTCTTTTAGCGGGCAAAATCGACGGAAAAGCAGGCAATCCGGGCCGGCGCGCACCGGTTGGAACGAGGTGCGGGCCTGGGCAACCGACCTCCCGGATCGGTCAGAAGCGGGACGTCGCCTTGGCGACCCGCATTCCGGTTACACCGGTAACCTTCCGCGCTGCCGCCGCAATCCGGCTGAAATCTGCCGCACCCAGATTGATCGGATCATCACCGACAGGATTGAAGATGCGCCGGACGTTGATCTTGTTTTTTCTCGTGCTCGCGATGCCGCTGCACACAGCTATCGCCGCCGAACGCTGGGAGACGTTGCCGCCGACACCGGCCCCGGTCCCGGGACTGCAGACCGGACACGCCGAGCTGAACGGGATCAGGCTGTTCTACGCCGAGACCGGTCAGGGATCGCCGGTCGTGGTGCTGCACGGGGGCCTCGCCAATTCCGACTATCTCGGCAACCAGGTTCATGCGCTGGCCGCACGTCACCGCGTTGTCGTGGTGGACAGCCGCGGACATGGGCGCAGCACGCGCGACAGCCAGCCGTTCGGATACGACCTGATGACCGACGACGTCGTGGCGCTGCTCGACAGGCTCAAGATCCAGAAAGCCGATATCGTGGGCTGGAGCGACGGCGCGATCATCGGGCTGGACATGGCCATGCGGCATCCCGATCGCGTGGGCCGCATCTTCGCGTTCGGCGCCAATACGCAGACGTCCGGCCTCAAGGACGGGTTCGACAAGAATCCCGTCTTTGCCGCCTACATGGCGCGCGCACGCCAGGAATATGCGCGCCTTTCACCGACGCCCGATCAATACGATGCCTTTCAGGAACAGATCGGCAAGATGTGGGAGAACCAGCCGAACTGGACGGCTGCGCAACTCCGCACCATCACGTCGCCGGTCCTGGTCGTGGATGGCGACCATGATGAAGGCATCAAGCGCGAGCACACGGAATATATCGCCGCGACGATCCCCGGCGCCCGCCTGCTGATCCTGCCGAATGCCAGCCATTTCGCGTTTTTGCAGGATCCGGTCCGGTTCAATGCCGCGCTGCTGGATTTTCTTGGGGATCGGTAGCAAGACGCCGAGGGCGCTGAGATGATCTCTGACCCCAGAGTCGTCATTGCAAGGTGTCCGACCTCATCCTGAGGAGCGGCGCCTTCGCCGCGTCTCGAAGGATGATTGGCACCAGCGGGGCCTCGTGGTTCTCCCGGCGATGCGAAGCATCGTCCGGAGACGGCGCGGAGCCTGTCATCGGGCCGCGCTACGCGCGGACCCGTTGGCGCCTCCTCACCATGAGGAATAAACAAATTCGTAGGGTGGGCAAAGCGCAGCGTGCCCACCAATCACGACAACGGTCGCCGATAGATGGTGGGCACGCTGCGCTTTGCCCACCCTACGGCGATCACGCCTTCTTCAGCACCGAGACGAAAAACCCGTCCGTGCCCGTGCGCCGCGGGGTCATCAGCCAGCCTTCGGCGGACTTCAGCGCGGCTTTCTCAAAATCTTCCGCCTCTGTCCCAGAGCACGCTTGCGGTCTCGTTCAGTGGCTGAATCGAAAACCCTTGATGGCGCGAAATGAAACTGCGGATCTGCTCGCCGTTCTCGCTCGGCAATACCGAGCACGTGACGTAGGCGATGCGGCCGCCGGGCTTGACCAGTGCGGCTGCCCGATCAAGCACTTCGGCCTGGTCCTTCAAGCGGACTTCCAGCGCGCCGGGGCGCATCCGCCATTTGGCGTCGGGGTTGCGGCGCCAGGTTCCGGTGCCGGTGCAGGGCGCGTCGATCAGCACGAGATCGGCTGACGCGTTGATGTCGGCCAATGGATCAGCGTCGCCTTTCGGCGCGCGGACATCGGCGTTGTGGACGCCGGCCCGCGACAGCCGCTCGTAGATCGGCGCGAGCTGGCGCTTGTCGTGGTCGGTCGCGATCAGCCTGCCCTTGCCTTGCATCATCGCCGCAAGCGCCAGCGTCTTGCCGCCGGCGCCGGCGCAGAGATCGATCACCTGCTCGCCGGGCTTTGCGGCGGAGAACAATGCGGCCAGCTGCGAGCCCTCGTCCTGCACTTCGACGGCGCCCTTGATGAAATCCTCCTCGGCGTGAATGCCGGGATTGCGCGCGTCGGCGCCGAGTTCGATGCGCAGGCCGATCGGCGACCACGGCGTTTCCTGCGCGCCGAGATGCCTGAGCGAGGCGAGAACCTTTTCGCGCTTGGCCTTGAGCGTATTGACGCGGAGATCGAGCGGCGCGCGGCTCGCCATCGCGGTGGCCTCGGCCACGCGATCGTCGCCGAACACGGCGGCCAGCGGCGCGTCCAGCCATTCCGGATAGTCGCCGGCGATGTGCGGCGGCGCGCCGTCGAGGGTTCGCGAGGTCAGCGCCGATCGCTCGGCCTCGCTCAGCGGCTCCGGCGCAAAACGTCCGCCGTCGCACAGCGCGGCAATCGCCTCGGTGTCCATGCCGCGCTCGAGCCGCATCATGCCGAGCACGCGCGCCCGCGGCGTGTCCGCCTCCATCAGCCAGGCGCTGGACGCGCGCCGCCGCAGCACGTCCCAGATCAGCCCCGAAATCGCGGCGCGGTCGCCCGAGCCGGCATAGCGATGCGCGGTGCCCCACTCCTTCAGCGCCTTCGCCGCGGGAACCCGTTGCGCGTCGATGGTGTCGATCAGTTCGATGGCGGCGGACAGCCGGGCGGCGGGAGTCATTAAAAACTTTCTAGATCAGAAGCAGCAGCTTCAGCGCGAAGTAGATCCACATCGCCAGCACCACCAGCGCACCGGCAAACCACGCCGTGCTGCGCTGTTGAATGTTGTTCGACGTGACGAAAATGCCGGCATGGGCGAAGCGCGTTACCACGAACACCCAGGACATCAGCACGATGAAGAGATCGGCCCGGCGCAGCGGCAGCGCCAGCGCGATCAGGAAGTAGAACAGGAGGGGTACTTCGAACTGATTGCTGAAGCAATTGCCGATCTGGGCCACGCGGGCCGGATATTTCGGCTGTCCCGCCGCGATGTCCTTCACGCTGGTTTCCCGGGCCTTCACCGCCCTCGTGCGGGCCGTCACCATCCACAGCATCAGGAAGAAAGTGAGCCCGACCAGCACGAAGACCGGCAGCAAAACCATCTGAACCGACATGCGAATCTCCCCAAGACCTGCGCCACATCCCAAGCAATAGCGAGGCGCCCCTCGCCTGACAAATCCGCTTGCCGGGCTGGCTTGAACCACGAGGCAGGATTTGGCGCTTGCGACCGCTGCCCGCCGATGTGCCCGCCAACATGCAGACGATGCGAGGCTTGCGCCAAGGCGCTGAAATTACGCGTAGACATTGAAATAAAGGCAGCGGGACCGATGGCACATTTGCTTTGACGGGACGAACCAGCGCTCTACTCTATCTTTGATGGCAGCCGCCCCAAGAGCAGCCGCAGGAGGAGTGCAAACTTTGCGTTTTCGCGACCAGGACATCGTCTTCAACGGCACCAGGGAACAAGGCAAGGGACCAAGCAAGGGACACAATCTCGAAGTTCCCACCGCCAATCCGCTCAACTACTTCCACGTCATCAGCAATTCCGCCGACCTGCCGAGGCTTGCGATCGACGGCAAGCTGTTCCTGCCATCCTCCGACCATCGCAAACGCAACGGCAAGCTCCCGCTTGTCATGGTGGTGCCGGGCAGCCTCGGCGTCGCCGCCCTCGCACGTCAAACATGCCGAAACGGTGGTCGCCGACGGCTTTGCGGCCTTCGTGCTCGATGGCTTTGGCGCGCGCGATGTGACCTCCACCGTCGCCAACCAGACCCAGTTCTCATTTGCCGCCAGCGCCTATGACGTGCTGGCGGCCTGGCAGGTGCTGTCTGCTCATCCGGAAATCGACGCCTCCCGGATCGGCGCGCAGGGCCACAGCCGCGGCGGCTCGGCGGTGCTGACAGCGGCGACGCGCCGCTTTGCCGATGCGGTGGTCGGCGCCGGCGCCGGTTTTCGCAGCGTGCTCGCCGCCTATCCCTGGAGCGGCCACCAGTTCCTCGATCCATCCGTCGACGAGACCGAAATCCGCGTCATCATGGGCGATGCCGATGAATGGTGCTCACCGATGCAGGTGCAGGGCCACATCCAGGCTATTCGCCTCTCCGGCGGCAAAGCGACGATGCGGCTGATCGGCGGCGCGCAGCACAGTTTCGATCGCGGCACCGGCATCGAGAACGTTCCCGACGCATCCGTCTCCCCCGCCGCGCCGACGGCCTATATCGCCAATGACGGCGCCTTCATCCATCCGCTTCACGGCGTCGCGGACAGCAAGCTCGTCGATCGCGACCTGATGATCTATGCGCTGAAGGCCGGCTACGGCCGCAAGGGTGCGAGAATTGGAAGCCGTGACGGCGATGCCGAGCTGTTCAAGGCGGATATGCTGGCGTTCTGGAGACGGACGCTGGGGTGAGACGCCTGAATGACACGTTGCGCCATGCAACAGTCGTCATCACCCGCGAAAGCGGGTGATCCAGTATTCCAGAGACAGCAATGATTGATCCGAGAAGCCGCGGCGTACTGGGTACCCCGCCTTCGCGGGGTACGACGATTGAAGCTGAGGCGGCGGCAATTCAATTATCGTCATCGTTCCGACTTCGGGTCCGGCTATGATCGGACTCGAAAGGAACGGTCCATGTCCGAATTCCGCCTGACGCAAATTTCCGATACGCACCTTGCCCGCCGCCTGCAAAAACTCACCGATAATTTTCACCGCGTCAGCGAACATATCGATGCAACGCGGCCGGATCTCGTGATCAACAGCGGCGATATCTCCTTCGACGGGCCGACCAGCCGCAGCGATCTCGAATTTGCCAGGGAGTTGCATGACGCGCTGCCGGTGCCGTGCCGGCACTTGCCGGGCAATCACGACGTCGGCGACAACCCGACCGCGGTCGGCCCCGCGCCGAAGCAGCCGGCGACCGAAAAGGAGCGGCAGAATTATCTGTCCGTGATCGGCGAAGACCGCTGGCGCTTCGACGCGGCCGGCTGGAGCTTCATCGGGCTGAACTCGCTGATCATGAACACCGGGATCGAGAGCGAGGCCGAGCAGTTCGACTGGCTGGCGTCGGAGCTTGCGGCGCATCAACGGCAAGCCGGTCGCGCTGTTCCTGCACAAGCCGCTTTATCTGCACACGCCCGACGATCCCGAGACGGAGGCAACGGCGATCCGCTACGTGCCGCAGCCCCGGCGCAAAGGTTTGATCGAGATGTTTTCGGCGGTCGATCTGCGGCTGGTCGCCTCAGGCCACGTCCACCAGCGCCGCGATTTCACCTATGGCCACACCCGCCATGTCTGGGCGCCGTCCGCCGGCTTCATCATTCCCGACCGGATGCAGGAAGTGATCGGCGTCAAGGAAGTCGGGCTGGTGGAGTATCGTTTTCAGCCCGACAGCTTCGAAGTCCGCCACGTCAGGGCGCCGGGACAGATCGATGTCGGGCTGGAAGAACTGCTCGGCGGGAAATGACGGGAGCGGGTGAGATTTCCTCTACCCGCTCCATCGCTTTGATCCGGACCCTGCTTCAGACGTCAGTGCGTATCACCACTGACGCTCAACGAGGCCATAGGAGCCGTAGGAACCATCGTCCCAAGGTGCTGTCGCGAACGCACCGACGCGTGGCCCCGGATAATACCGGTTGCCGGAATAGTGGCGAGGATAGTAGCCAGGTCGGGGCGCCGCGCTCACAACGTAGCCGCCCGTGACGTAACGCGAGTTCGGATAGTAAGCCCGGTGCGCCGGGTTCCTGATAGACGCCTTGAGCCATCGCAGGAGTGCCCACCAGCATCGTTGCGGCAACCAGTCCGAGGGATAGTTTTTTGAAGTTCATCATTTGGCTTCTCCATTGGCTGTCAGAGCCAACATTGGATGTCAGAGCCAAACGACGCCTTCGGAAGGGCGTTCCGCTATCAAGTGACCGTGAGGTCAGCTTTGCGTGCCCCCCACGGCCACCACAGTTCACTTCGCCTCAGGCCGCGTGGTAGCCGCCGTCGATTACATGTGACGCGCCGGTCATGAACGACGCCTTGTCCGAACACATCCAGGCCACCGCTTCTGCGATCTCGCCGGGAACGCCGAAACGCCGCATCGGCACCTTCGCCAGAATGTCCTGGCCGCGCTCCTCGATAATATCTTTCGTCATCGGGGTCGCGACATAGCCGGGATTGACGCAGTTCACGCGGATGCCGTCCTGGGCATATTCGATCGCCGCGCTCTTGGTCAGCCCCACCACGCCATGCTTGGCCGCGACATAGTGGGCCGAGGTGGCAAGGCCGATCAGGCCGGCGATCGAGGCGGTGTTGACGATCGCGCCGCCACCGCCCTGCGCCAGCATCTGCGTGACTTCGTGCTTGAGGCAGAGAAACACGCCCCTCACGTTCACTGCCAGCATGGTGTCAAACGCCTCCTGGCTGAGTTCATGTGAACGCTGGCCCGCCGGGCCGACGGCGCGTCCGGAGATTCCCGCATTGTTGAATGCGCAATCGATCCGGCCGAACGCCGAGACCGTGCGGGCCACCATCGCGGCCACGTCCGCTTCGCGCGTCACGTCGCCGCCGATGGCGATCGCCTGGCCGCCGGCCGCATTGATCAGCGCGACCGTCGCCGCGGCGTCTGCCTCGGTGCGATCGGCCACCGCCACCCGCGCGCCTTCCCGCACCATCACCAGCGCGGTCGCCTGCCCGATCCCGGAAGCGCCGCCGGTGACGAGCGCTACCTTGCCTTCAAGGATTCCTGCCATGTTTCATCTTCTCCGAGATGTTGTGACGGCTTACGCCTTGTCCGACCCGACCCGCACGAGCTGCTTGCCGAAATTGGCGCCCTTCAGGAGGCCCATGAACGCGGCCGGCGCGCTGTCGAGGCCTTCGGTGACGAACTCCTTGTGCTTGACCTTGCCCTCGCGCACCCACTGCGACATGTCGCGCAGGAAGTCGCCGTGACGCGCGGCAAAATCGCTGACGATGAAGCCGCGGATGGTGAGGCGCTTGGTCAGCACGGCGCGCATCATCTTGCCGGCCCATTTCGGGCTGGTCTCGCCGAAATTATTGTATTCCGAGATCAGGCCGCACACCGGCATGCGCGCGAACGCGTTGAGCAGCGGGAACACCGCCTCGAACACCGCGCCGCCGACGTTCTCGAAATAGACGTCGATGCCTTTCGGGCAGGCGTCCTTCAGCTTCGCCGCAAGATCCGGATCGCGGTGATCGAGGCAATCGTCGAAGCCGAGCTCGTTCTTGACGTAGGCGCACTTGTCCTTGCCGCCGGCAATGCCGATCGCGCGCGCGCCCTTGATCTTCGCGATCTGGCCGACAGCCGAGCCGACCGCGCCGGAAGCGGCCGCAACGACGACGGTCTCGCCTGCCTGCGGCTTGCCGATATCGAGCAGGCCGGTATAGGCGGTCATGCCGGGCATGCCGAGCACACCGACCGCGGTCGAGATCGGCGCGATCTTGGGATCGATCTTCGCCAGGCCCTTGCCGTCGGAGATCGCATGCGTCTGCCAGCCGGCGCGCGACAGCACGATGTCGCCCTTGGCAAAGCCGGGATTGTTGGAGGCGATCACCTCGCTGACCGTGCCGCCTTCCATCACGCCGTCGATCGGCACCGGCTGGGCATAGGACGGCCCGTCGCTCATGCGCCCGCGCATATAGGGATCGAGCGACAGCCAGATGGTGCGCAGGAGAACCTCGCCCGCGCCGGGCGTCGGTACGGGACATTCCTCGAGGCGGAAATCGGAGGGTTTTGGCTCGCCTACGGGGCGAGAGGCGAGGACGATGCGTTTGCCCTGGGACATGGTGGTTCCTCCAAATTTTTGCTTGTTGTTTTCGTCACTGCGAGCGTAGCGAAGCAATCCATTCTTGCCAAACAAAAGCTGGGTTGCTTCGTCGCCTAGATCCCTGGCGCAAACGCTTCGCGTTTGCCGCAGGCAATGACGGTCTTTGATCGCGATTACCGCCTGAACCCCAAAATATCAGGCCGCGATTTTGGAGAGCGCCGCCTCGAACGCGGCAGCCGCGCTCGGCAAATCCGTGAAGGCAAGCCCGCTATCCGCGGTCTGCTTCTGCGCTTCCGTCGCGGTGGGACGAATCTCCGCGATCGGCTTTCCACCATCGAGCAAGGCCAATGGCGCGATCACGTGAAACTCATGGGCTTCGACGGGCTGGTCTTTCAGAAGGAAGACCCCGATCGAGACGATATCCTTGCCACGCCGATATGAAATATAGCGGTCGACCGCAACCGAGCCGTCGCGTTGCATCCCGCCTAGTTTTGCAAAGCCATTTGAGTCCAGCAGTTTGTGCGCCTTGAAGCCCTTCACGCCCGCCGATCTTGCTTTCGCGGTCTCCTCCGACAGATCGTATTTCGCCGCCATCGCCTTGCCGATTTCAGCGAGTTGCTCCGACATGCCGTGCTCGAACTCTTTCAGCTCGGTACGCGGCTTCGATGCATTGCGCGGCTTCGACGTATCCCGCTTATCCATCTCGGCTTTGCATCGCGCGATGATTTCGGTGGCGGATTTCCGCTCAGCATTGGCGAGCAGATTCTTCAAATCCTGCTTTGAAAGCGCGGCAATTCTGTCGTCCGACCAATCGACCATCAACTACACCCCGCCCGGATAGTTCGGGCTTTCCCGCGTGATCGTCACGTCGTGGACGTGGCTTTCGCGCAAGCCCGCGCCGGTGATGCGGACGAACTGGGCCTTCTCGTGGAATTCGGCGAGGTTGCGCGCGCCGACATAGCCCATCGCCGCGCGCAGGCCGCCGGCGAGCTGGTGCATGACGTTGCCGACCGGGCCCTTGTAAGGCACCTGGCCCTCGATGCCCTCGGGCACCAGCTTGAGCGTGTCCTTGATGTCCTGCTGGAAGTAGCGGTCGGCCGAGCCGCGCGCCATCGCACCGACCGAACCCATGCCGCGATAGGCCTTGTAGGAACGGCCCTGCCACAGGAACACTTCGCCGGGCGTCTCGTCGGTGCCGGCGAGCAGCGAGCCGACCATGGCGATGTCGGCGCCGGCGGCGAGCGCCTTGGCGAGATCGCCGGAATATTTGATGCCGCCGTCGGCGATCACGGGCATGTTGGCCTTCTTCGCCGCTTCCACCGCATCCATGATCGCGGTGAGCTGCGGCACGCCGACGCCGGCGACGATGCGCGTGGTGCAGATCGAGCCCGGGCCGATGCCGACCTTGATCGAGTCCGCGCCCGCGTCGATCAGCGCCTGCGCGCCCTCTTTCGTCGCGATGTTGCCGGCGATCACCTGCACGGCGTTGGAGAGCCGCTTGATGCGGTTGACCGCCTCCAGCACGCGCGAGGAATGGCCGTGCGCGGTGTCGACCACGATCAGGTCGACGCCGGCATCGATCAGCCGCTCGGTGCGCTCAAAGCCGCCCTCGCCGACCGTGGTCGCGGCGGCCACCCGCAGGCGGCCCTGGCTGTCCTTGCAGGCGAGCGGATGCGCGACCGCCTTTTCCATGTCCTTGACGGTGATCAGGCCGACGCAGCGATACTGGTCGTCGACGACCAGCAGCTTTTCGATGCGGTGCTGGTGCAGCATCCGCTTGGCCTCGTCCTGGCTGACGCCCTCGCGAACCGTGACGAGGTTTTCATGCGTCATCAGCTCCGAGACTTTTTGCTTCGGGTCGGTGGCGAAGCGGACGTCGCGGTTGGTGAGAATGCCGACCAGTTTGCCGGGCGAGTTCTTGCTGGCGCCGGTGACGACGGGGATGCCGGAGAAACCGTGATCCTTCATCAGCGCCAGCGCGTCCGACAGCATCGCATCGGGGCCGATGGTCAGCGGATTGACCACCATGCCGGATTCAAACTTCTTGACCTGCCGGACCTGCGCGGCCTGCCCCTCGGTATCGAAATTGCGGTGGATGACGCCGACGCCACCGGCTTGCGCCATCGCGATCGCCATGCGCGCTTCGGTGACCGTGTCCATCGCGGACGCGATGATCGGGATGTTGAGCGGGATCGCGCGGGTCACGTGGGAGCGGATATCGGCCTCCGAGGGCAGGATATCCGAGAGACCGGGTTTCAGAAGCACATCGTCGAACGTGAAGGCTTCACGGATACCCTGAAGTCCCTGCGCCATTGCCAACTCCTTTCGGCGGCTTACCGCCGCGATCAGTTCTTTTGGATGAACGCCGCCTCCGGCGATGCTATCGGCATCGCCGTCGAATTGAAGCCCATCGGTGGGGTTGACGGTGGTCGATAGCATGGCAGGACGCCGAATCAAAGCGTTTGCCAGCTATGCACAGGATTTTCGGGAACAGCCGCAATCCCAAGGGGTTAGTGGGCGCCTTAAGACCGATATCCCGGCGGCGGTCCGTGCTGGCGGATCGCCTCCACCACCTCGCGGTGCCGGCGGTCCTCCCGCTTCATGTAAACCGCGATCAGCGCATGCGCCGAAGGCACCAGCAGCAGGACATGGAAAATCAGCCCGAAAACCAGGCAAAACACGATCAGAAACAGGTTGAAGATCGCCGAAAACGGCTGCCCGTTCAGGAGCAGCCCAAGCGGCGGCAACAAGGCAGCAAGCACATAGATCATGCGGACCTCCAGCGGCTGGCGCGGTGCATACCAGCGTCACGCAGGATTTAGGTGGTTTGCCCCGTTCCGCAATGGCTTGTGCGACAGGGGGATGATACAGGCCCCGCTCGCCTGCCTCTTTCTCCAAGCCCCGATTCCGATGGACAAGCAACGCATAATCCCGCTGATCGTCGCCACCGCCCTGTTCATGGAAAACATGGACTCCACGGTGATTGCGACGTCGCTGCCGGCGATTGCGGCTGACATCGGCACCAGCCCGCTGACGCTGAAGCTTGCCATTACCTCCTACCTGCTGTCGCTCGCCGTGTTCATCCCGGCCAGCGGCTGGACTGCCGATCGCTTCGGCGCGCGCATGGTGTTCTCGATCGCCATCGGTGTGTTCATGATCGGGTCGATCGGCTGTGCGCTGTCGCAGAACGTGACCCATTTTGTCATCGCACGCATCCTGCAGGGCATGGGCGGCGCGATGATGACGCCGGTCGGGCGGCTGGTGCTGTTGCGCTCGATCGACAAGAGCGCGCTGGTCAATGCGATGACATGGGTGACGGTGCCGGCGCTGATCGGGCCGGTGATCGGCCCACCGCTCGGCGGCTTCATCACCACCTATTTCTCCTGGCACTGGATCTTCCTGATCAACATCCCGATCGGGCTGCTCGGCATCTTCATGGCGATGAAGTACATCGACCCGATCAAGAGCGAGGATCCCGAGCGCTTCGATCTCTACGGGCTGGTGCTGGCCGGGACGGGACTTGCCGGCATCGCCTTCGGCCTCTCGGTTGCCGGCCTCAACCTGTTGCCATGGCCGATGGTCGCGAGCCTCGTCGCGCTCGGGTCGATCTCGATGACGCTCTACGTGATACACGCGCGGCGGACCGGCTCGCCGGTGCTGGACTTTTCCCTGCTGCGGCTCTCCACCATGCGCGCGGCCATCATCGGCGGCTTCCTGTTCCGGCTCGGCATCGGCGCGCTGCCGTTCCTGCTGCCGCTCTTGATGCAGGAAGGCTTTGGGCTGACGCCGTTCCAGTCCGGCCTCGTGACGTTCGCCTCAGCCGTCGGCGCCATGGGGATGAAGACGCTGGCCGCGCGCATCATCCGCGCCTTCGGCTTCCGCAACATGATGACGGTCAACGCCGTCATCAGCGCGGTCTTCCTTGCCGCCTGCGCCCTGTTCACAGTGTCGACGCCGCTGACGCTGATCTTCATCATCCTCGTCGTCGGCGGCTTCTTCCGCTCCCTGCAATTCACCGCGATCAACACCGTGGCCTATGCCGAGGTCGAGCCGGCGCAGATGAGCCGCGCCACCACGCTCGTCAGCGTCAACCAGCAACTGGCAATTTCCGCAGGCGTCGCCGTCGGCGCGGCCACGGTGGAATCGACGATGGTCTACCAGCACGTCACCGAACTGAGCGCCGCCGTTTTCCCGCCGGCGTTCCTCGTGGTCGCGATCATCTCGGCGGTGTCGGCCTGGTGGTTCTGGCAGATGCCCGATGACGCCGGCCACGAAATCTCGGGCCGCAAGGTGGCTGAGATTTCCAGCCGCAAGGGTGCAGCGCAGGCGGCGACCAAGGCCGCCAGCGGAGGCACCCAGGACGCGCGGGATCAACGGCTGGGCTGAGGACGCACGCTCGCTCTATCCGCGTCATTGCGAGCACAGCGAAGCAATCCATGGCGCGGCATAATGGATGGATGGATTGCTTCGTCGCTTTCGCTCCTCGCAATGACGACAGTTAGACAGCCGGTTTTTGCCCACCCCGAAATCCCATCGCCAGCACGTACCGCTCCGACGAATCCTGACGGCTCGAGGCCGGCTTGACGTGGCGTACGCTGGCGAAATCACGCTTCAATTGGGCGACCAGTTCGGCGTCGGCGCCGCTCTGAAAGGCCTTGGCGAGAAACGTGCCGCCGGGATTGAGCACATCGCCGGCAAACGCTGCCGCTGTCTCAATGAGGCCGACGATGCGCAGCTGATCCGTCTTGCGGTGGCCGGTGGTGTTGGGCGCCATGTCGGACATCACGACATCGGCGCGCCCGCCCATCATCGCGATCAGCTTGTCGGGCGCATCCTCGGCCAGAAAATCGAGCTGCGCGAAATTGACGCCGGGGATTTCCGGCATCTCCAGCAGATCGATCGCAACCACCTTGCCCTTGCCGTTGACGGCGCCGATGCGTTTGGCCGCGATCTGGCTCCAGCCGCCGGGGGCTGCGCCGAGATCGACCACCGCGATGCCGTGTTTGAGGAAACGATATTTGTCGTCGATCTCGATCAGCTTGTAGGCCGCGCGCGAGCGATAGCCATCCCGCTTGGCCTGCGCCACGTAGGGATCGTTGAGCTGCCGCTCCAGCCAGAGTTTCGATGACAGCTTGCGCTTGCCGCCGCTCTTGACCGTGACGTGCAGCCGTCCGGTGGTGTCTTTCGCCATATCGGTTGGTGCCTTGAAATGTCAGACGCGATCTAGCACATCACGCCACGCGGCGCATTAGCACGCCCTGAGCGCGCCGTCCTCGCGCATCATCTCGACCAGCATGCCCTCGCGCAGGCCCCGGTCGGCGACGCGCAGCCGCGGCATGGGGAAGGCATCGCGGATCGCGTCGAGAATGGCGCAGCCCGCCAGCACCAGATCGGCGCGCTCGACGCTGATGCAATTATTGTCGGCGCGCTCCTGATAGCTCATGCCGAGCAGCCGCTGGATCACGGCCGAGACGTCGGAACTGTTCATCCAGACGCCGTCGATGCGGCGGCGGTCGTAGCGCGCCAGATTGAGATGGACGCCGGCGAGCGTGGTCACGGTGCCCGAGGTGCCCAGCATATGCATATCGCACAAATCCGTGCCGTACTCGGCGGCAAACGGCGCCACATGTTGCGCGACTTCGCGCACCATCTGCGCATAGGATTCGGCCGTGACGTCACGTCCGCCGAAATGTTCGGCCAGGGTGACGACGCCGAGCGGGATCGACATCCATGCCTTGATCCGCGGCGGCGCGTTATGCTCGGCGGGGTCACGCTCGATCCGGACCAGTTCGGTCGAGCCGCCGCCGATGTCGAACAGGATCGCGCCGCGGCCTTTCACGTCGAGCAGCGGCGAGCAGCCGATCACGGCAAGCGTCGCCTCGGTCTCGCGGTCGATCACCTCGAGCCGGATGCCGGTCTCGGCGGCAACCCGGGCCCGAAAGCTCTCGGCATTGGCGGCCGCACGGCAGGCTTCGGTTGCGATCAGCCGCAGGCGCTTGGCTTTGCGGTAGCGGATCTTGTCGCTGCAGATGCTGAGTGCCGCGATGGCACGGTCGATCGCGGCCTCGCTGATCGAACCGGTCGCGGAAATGCCCTCGCCAAGGCGGATGATCCGCGAAAACGAATCCATCACACGAAAACCGTCGCCGGCCGGACTGGCGATCAAAAGCCGGCAATTATTGGTGCCAAGATCGAGCGCGGCATAAACACCGTTTGCCGTGGCCGCCGCAACCGACCCTGACGGGCTTGCGCGGACCTGTAGGCCTTCGCGCAGCCGCGTATCGTCATTCATCAAAATTGTCTTTCCGCGGCCGCTTCCGGGCCGCCGAAGAAATTACCGTTCACGGAAACTTTAGCAGCGCCAAAGGGCTACGCAACAACCCATCACATAGGACTATGCCCAATCAGGCGTTGTCGGGCATGACGCAGTGCGTTATCTCAGCAGAAACCCGCGGAACCGGGAAAATCCCGGAGAATTCCAAGCATTTCAGGTGTTTTGCGATGCAAGATTATACGTCGGCCCCCTCCCTCGACAACGCTATCGCACTGCAAAAATACGGGGTGGGGCAGCCTGTGCGCCGCAAGGAAGACGACACGCTGGTGCGCGGCAAGGGCAAATACACCGACGATTTCACCCTGCCCGGCCAGGCCTATTGCTGGATGGTGCGCTCCAGCCACGCCCACGGAATCATCAAGGGGATCGACACGGCCGCCGCCAGGGCGATGCCGGGCGTGCTCGGCGTCTGGACCGGCAAGGACCTCACAGCGGCCGGTTACAACCCCTTCACCTGCGGCCTGCCCTTGAAGAGCCGGGACGGCTCGCCGCTGTTGCAGACCAACCGTCCGGCGCTGCCGACCGACAAGGTGCGCTTTGTCGGCGACCCCTTAGCCTTCGTGGTCGCCGAGACGCTGGCGCAGGCGCGCGATGGAGCGGAGGCCGTCGAGCTCGACATCGAGCCGCTGCCTGCCGTGACCGATGCCGCGGAAGCCACCAAACCCGGCGCGCCGCAGCTCTACGATCACATCCCCAACAACGTCGCGCTCGATTATCACTATGGCGACAGCGCAAAGATCGACGCGGCGTTCGCCGCGGCTGCGCATGTGACGAAACTCGACATCGTCAACACCCGCGTCGCCGTGGTGTCGATGGAGCCGCGCGTCGCGCTTGCGGCCTTTGACAAGGCATCCGAGCGCTTCACGCTGCAGGTGCCGACCCAGGGCGTCGCCGGCAACAAGGCCGGCTTTGCCAAGATCCTGAACGTGGCGACCGACAAGGTTCGTATTCTTACCGCCAATGTCGGCGGTTCCTTCGGCATGAAGAACATGAACTACCCTGAGTACACCTGCATCGCGCACGCGGCGAAGGTGCTGGGCCGCCCGGTGAAGTGGACCGACGAACGCTCGACCAGTTTCCTGTCCGACAGCCAGGGCCGCGCGCAGCTCATCCATGCCGAACTGGCGCTCGATGCCGAAGGCAAGTTCCTCGCGGTGCGCCTGCAGGGTTACGGCAACCTCGGCGCCTACATCACCGGCGTGGCGCCGGGGCCGCTGTCGCTCAATACCGGCAAGAATCTCGCCAGCGTCTACCGCACGCCGCTGCTCGGCGTCGACATCAAGACGGTTTTGACCAACACCACGCTGATGGGCGCCTATCGCGGCGCCGGCCGGCCCGAGGCCAACTATTACATGGAGCGGCTGATCGACCGCGCCGCCGACGAGATGGGCATCAACCGCCTGACGCTGCGCAAGCGCAATTTCATCAAGCCGGCGGAACTGCCGTTCGCGGCAGCCTCCGGCGTCACCTATGACAGCGGCGATTTCGCAGGGGTCTTCAACAAGGCGCTGGAGATTTCCGATCACGCCAATTTTGCCCGGCGGAAGAAGGAAAGCAAAAAGAGCGGCAGGCTGCGCGGCGTCGCGGTCGGCTCGTATCTGGAAGTGACCGCACCGCCGAGCGGCGAACTCGGCAAGATCACGTTCGAGCCGGATGGGTCGGTGAAACTGACCACCGGCACGCTGGACTATGGCCAGGGCCACGCCACGCCGTTTGCACAGGTGCTTTCCGCCGAACTTGGCGTGCCCTTCGAAAAGGTGACCCTCGAACAGGGCGACAGCGATCTCGTCCGCTTCGGCAACGGCACCGGCGGCTCGCGCTCGATCACGGCGACCGGCCAGGCGATCGTGGAAGCTAGCGCGCTCGTGGTCGCAAAAGGCAAGCAGGCGGCCGCGCATCTGATGGAAGCGTCCGAAGGCGATATCGAATTCGCACAGGGCCGCTTCACCATCGCCGGCACCGACCGCTCGATCGGTATCATGGAGCTGGCGCAGCGCCTGCGCGAAGGCAAGATGCCCGAGGGCGCGCCGCTTTCGCTCGACGTCGACCATGCCACCAAGGAGACGCCGTCCACCTTCCCCAATGGCTGCCATGTCGCGGAAGTGGAAATCGATCCCGATACCGGCGTCGTAAAAATCGTGCGCTATTTCGCTGTCAACGATTTCGGCACCGTGGTCAATCCGATGATCGTCGCCGGCCAGTTGCATGGCGGCGTGGCGCAAGGCATCGGCCAGGCGCTGATGGAGGAAGTCAGCTACGATTCCAGCGGCCAGCCGATCACCGGCTCGTTCATGGATTACGCCATGCCGCGCGCGGAGGACATCCCGCCGATGGAAGTCGGCGACCATCCCTCGCCCGCCAAGTCAAATCCGCTGGGCACCAAGGGCTGCGGCGAAGCCGGCTGCGCCGGCAGCCTCGTCTGCGTCGTCAACGCGGTGATCGACGCGCTGTCGGAATACGGCATCACCCATATCGACATGCCGCTGACGCCGGAACGGGTGTGGCGCGCGATCCAGGATGCAAAGGCGAAGGCGGCGTAGCGCGCCGCCCTCGACCGATCAAGCCTGCATCTTCAAGGCGCGATCCAGAAGCTCCAGCCGATCCTGGCCCCAGAAGATCTCGCCCGATGGAAGCACGTAGCTCGGCGCGCCGAACACACCGGCTTTCAGCGCGTCCTGCGTGAACTGCTCGTACAGGGCATCGAGCTCCGCATCCGACGGACCGTTGGCGCGCAATGCTGAGGCGTCCTGGCCGGCGCGCTGCGCGGCCGCCGACATGACGGCGGCATCGGCGAGTGATTCCTCGCGTTCCCAGATCGCACGGCCGAACTCAAGCGACAGCCGATGCGCGTCCTTGCCCTGCAGTTTGGCCGCGATCACAAGACGCACCGCCGCGAGGTCGTCGCTCGGAAAATATCTGGGCTCGACAGTGAGCGGAATACCCCGCACCTCGCGCCAGCGCTTCAGCTCCATCAGCCGGTAGGCCTGCCGCTGCGGCGAGCGTTTTGGCAGCGGCAGGCCGCCGGTCTGCTCGAAGATCGGGCCGAACTTGGCCGGCTTGACGTCAACGGTCGCGCCATATCGGCGCACGATTTCGGCAAACGGGGCGCTGCCCATATAGGTCCACGGCGAATTGAGCGACAAATAGTAGGTGATGGTGATGGCCATGATTACGCCGCCGCCTGTTCGCGCGGCTGGTAGATCGCGATGTGGTGACAATGCGCCAGCGGCGTCTTGCCGTTGGCGACGACCAGCGCGTCCAGCTCGACGAAGCGGTGGCCCTTCTTGTCGTAATTGCCGATCACCTTGGCGCGGGCGGTCAGTTCATCGCCGATGCGGGCCGCCGACAGCAGTTGCATTCGGGTGCCGACGTGAATCCACGGACCCATGATGGCATTGTCGACGAGCACCTTGTTCATCACGCGCGGCAACAGGCCGGGGTGGCCGAGCCCTTCCCGGGTGTAGATCGGCTCAGTTTCGCGGATGTCAGCCAGATACTCCTTGGCCGCGTCCGCCGCCCAGGTGCGCGGCACGGCGCCCAGCCATTTGCCGAGGGCATAGGAGGCCGCATCCACCGGCTTGCGTTCAGTAACGGCTGCAACATCGACAAAGTCGGAAAGCGAAAAGGATGGCGCTGTCGCCGGCAGCGATGCCGTGCCGGTGGCACAAAGCGCTCCCCGGCTCTCGATCTGGATGGCGAGCACGCCGTTGCTCTTCTTCGCCGGTGACATCGGCCAGTTCGCCGTCATACACCGGCTTGACGAAGCGGGCCTCGATCAGGCCACGTTCGAGGAAGGCGCGGCCCCATTTCGCAACCGGCAGGTGCATCATGTAGGCCATCACATCGACACCGGGCACCAGCCCGCCGATAAAGCCATAGCGCTTCGCCACGGTGTCATCGTGCATCTTGTTTTCGGAATGTTTTGACGTGTTGTAGGCCGAGACCCGATAGGGCTCGATACGGCTTGTCATGCCCGTTTCCTCTGTTTTCTTGTTCTTTCCGGGCGTTATCGTACGCGAAGAAAGTGCCGTGGCAAGCGTGTTCCATCAGCTGTTTTCCTCGCATTTTTCCGCCCGGTAGAGTACCACGCGCGGACGAGAAGACCTGACCGAATCCAATCCGATTGACTGACCCGAAGTGCCTGAATTGAACCCAACCCGCATCTATGTCGATGCCGACGCCTGCCCGGTGAAGGACGAGATCTATCGCGTCGCAGGACGGCATGGCCTGCCGGTCAGCGTGGTCGCGGGCAATTTCATCCGCGTGCCGCCGGATCCGTTGATCGAGCGCGTCGCCGCCGGTTCCGGAATGGACGCCGCCGACGACTGGATCGCGGAGCGCGCGGGAAAAGGCGATATCGTGATCACGGCCGACATCCCGCTCGCCAGCCGCTGTGTCAAATCGGGAGCTGAAGTGATCGCGCCGAACGGCAAGCCGTACACGGAAGCTTCCATAGGCATGACGCTGGCGGTTCGAAACCTGATGACCGATCTGCGCTCGTCCGGCGAAGTGACTGGCGGACCAAAGTCGTTTGCCCCGCGCGACCGCTCGACATTCCTCTCCGCGCTCGACCAGGCGATCCGTCGCATCCAGCGCCAGCGCGCGCAGCAGCCTGCGCCGAACCAGGGTTGATCGATGGCGCCGCCGCTGATCCAGTTGAAGGACATTCGCCTGACCTTTGGCGGCACGCCGCTCCTGTCGGGCGTGGAATTATCCGTATCCGCGGGCGAGCGCGTCTGCCTGATCGGCCGCAACGGCTCCGGCAAATCGACGCTGCTCAAGATCGCGGCCGGCCTGGTCGAGCCCGATGGCGGCAGCCGCTTCGTGCAGCCGGGCGCAACCATCCGCTATCTGCCGCAGGAGCCTGATTTCGGCGACCACAAGACGACGCTGGCCTATGTCGAGGCAGGCCTTGGCCCCGGCGACGATCATTACCAGGCGCGCTATCTGGTGGAGCAACTCGGGCTCTCCGGCGACGAAGACCCAGCGCACGTCTCCGGCGGCGAGGCCCGCCGCGCGGCGCTGGCACGCGTGCTGGCGCCCTCGCCCGACATCCTGCTGCTGGACGAGCCGACCAACCATCTTGACCTGCCGACCATCGAATGGCTGGAAGGCGAACTGGCGAGCCGCAAATGCGCGCTCGTCATCATCAGCCACGACCGCCGCTTCCTGTCCAATCTGTCGCGTTCGACGGCGTGGCTCGACCGCGGCCAGATCAGGCAGATCGACCGCGGTTTCTCGGCGTTCGAAGCCTGGCGCGACGAGGTGCTGGCGGAAGAAGAGCGCGACCAGCACAAGCTCGACCGCAAGATCGTCAACGAAGAACACTGGCTGCGCTATGGCGTCTCCGGCCGCCGCAAGCGCAACGTCAAGCGGCTGGGCAATCTGCATGCGCTGCGCGACCAGCGGCGCGATTACCGTGGCGCGACGGGCAATGCCAGCCTCGCCGCCGCGGAAGCCGACAAATCGGGCAAGCTCGTCATCGAGGCCAAGAACATCGCCAAGGCCTTTGGCGATCGCAAGATCGTCGAAGGGTTTTCGACCCGGATCCAGCGCGGCGATCGGATCGGTATCGTCGGACCGAACGGCGCCGGCAAGACCACGCTGGTGCATCTCCTGATCGGCAACGACCCGCCCGATAGCGGCACGATCCGGTTCGGCGCCAATATCGAGATGGCGACCCTCGACCAGCACCGCGAAAGCCTCGACCCGAAATCGACGCTCGCCGAAGCGATGACCGGCGGCCGCGGCGACCATGTGATGGTCGGTGGCAAGCCAAGACACGTCATCGGCTACATGAAGGATTTCCTGTTTGCGCAGGAACAGCGCGGCACACCGCTGGAAGCGCTCTCCGGCGGCGAGCGCGGCCGGCTGATGCTGGCGCGTGCGCTGGCGAAGCCCTCGAACCTGCTGGTGCTGGACGAACCGACCAACGACCTCGATCTCGAGACGCTTGATGTGCTCGAGGAAATGCTCGGCGACTACGAGGGTACGGTGATCCTGATCAGCCATGACCGCGATTTCCTCGATCGCGTGGTCACGTCGGCGATCGTGCCGGAGGGCGATGGCCGCTGGATCGAATATGCCGGCGGCTACACCGACATGCTGGCGCAACGCGGCGAGGACCTCGCGCGCGAAGCTCCCAATATGACTACCGTCGAGGAAAAGAAGGAAACCAGGGCGGCCTCCCCATCTGCAGCGCCAAAGCGCCGGCTGAACTTCAACGAGAAGCACGCGCTGGAAACCCTGCCCAAGACGATGAAGAAGCTGCAGGCCGAGATCGCAAAACAGCAGAAGCTGCTTGACGATCCGGACCTCTACGCCAAGGATCGCAAGAAGTTTGACGCGGCTTCATCGGCGATGGCAAAGGCGCAGGAAGAGCTGGCCGCCGCGGAAGACCGGTGGCTGGAACTGGAAGTGTTGCGCGAAGAGATAGAGCAAGCTTGAACCGTCATTGCGAGGAGCGAAGCGACGAAGCAATCCACCTATCCGTTATGCCGCACAATGGATTGCTTCGCTGCGCTCGCAATGACGAGGAACAACCGGAGTTGACTCGATGACCACCCCCCTCGCCGCAAAGATCGCCCGCGAATACGGCACGCCCTGCGCTGTCATCGACATGGACCGCGTCGAGCGCAACATCGCCCGCATCCAGGTGGCCTGTGACACAGCCGGCGTCGCCAACCGGCCGCATATCAAGACCCACAAGAGTCCGCTATTGGCGCAGATGCAGGTTGCGGCCGGCGCGAGAGGCATCACCTGCCAGAAGATCGGCGAGGCCGAGGTGATGGCGGGAGCCGGGATCGACGACATCCTGATCAGCTACAATCTGATCGGCGAGGAGAAGATGGCTCGCCTCGCGGCGCTGCAGGCCAGGGCCAACATGACGGTCGCCGCCGATAATTCGACCGTGATCGCGGGCCTGCCGCAGGCCGCCGCCACGTCGGGCCGCCCGCTTTCGGTGGTGGTCGAATGCGACACCGGGCGCAAGCGCGCCGGCGTCGAGACGCCGGCCGAAGCCATTGCGCTGGCGCGCGAGATTGCGGCCTCCAAGGGGCTGACCTTTGCAGGCTTCATGCTGTACCCGACCGAGACCGGCTGGGCCGAGGCGCAGAAATTTTTCGACGAGGCACTTGCCGGAATTCGCGCGCACGGGCTGGATGCGACCATGGTTTCAACCGGCGGCTCGCCGAACCTGAAGAATCTCGGAAAACTCAAGGGCGCGACCGAGCATCGCCCCGGCACCTATATCTACAATGATCGCATGCAGGTCGCGGCCGGCGTCGCTGATTGGGACGACTGCGCGCTCAACATCTATTCCACCGTGGTCAGCCGCGCCGGCCCCGACCGCGGCATCCTCGATGCCGGCTCCAAGACGCTGACGTCGGACACCGGCGGCGGGCTCGACGGCCATGGGCTGATCCTGGAGCACCCGGAAGCGAAGATCGCCCGCTTTGCGGAAGAACACGGCTTCCTCGATCTGGCGCGCAGCAATACGCGGCCTGTCGTCGGCGACGTCGTGCGCATCGTGCCCAACCATGTCTGCGTCGTCGTCAACATGATGGACGAGGTGGTGATGGTGCGCGGCGACGAGATTTTGGGCACGCTGCCCGTGGCGGCACGGGGGAAGCTGCGGTGATCCGTAGGGTGGGCAAAGGCGCACTTGCGCCGTGCCCACCATCAAGAACGACGCAAGCAGTGGTGGGCACGCTTCGCTTTGCCCACCCTACGATTTCGAGAGCCACTTCAACGCGCCTCTTCCCGCGGCAGCTCCCGTCGCGAACGAGGCCTGCAACAGATACCCGCCGGTCGGTGCTTCCCAATCCAGCATTTCACCCGCGGCGAACACGCCCGGCAAGCGGCGGAGCATGAAGTCGGCATCGATTTCGCTGAACGCTATTCCGCCCGCCGTCGAAATCGCGCGCGCGATCGGCGATACACTGCTGAGCTGCACGGGAACCGCCTGAATCAAGCGGGCGAGATCAGCCGGGGAAAGCGCGGACAGCGACCTCCCCGTTGCCCTGGCGGCCTCCTGCAGCAGGCCGATTGCGACAGGTGACAGATTTGCTGCCTTGCGGAGAAAGTTCGAGAACGATTGCTTGCTTTTCGCGGCCGAGAGTTTCGCGGTTAGATCGCCGACTTCCACGTCGGGACGCAAGCCAACATTCAGCGTGGCCTGTCCATCGCGCAGGATCGCCTCGCGCAACTCGGCCGACAAGGCATAGACCGCGCCGCCCTCGATACCGGTTCGGGTCACGATGGCTTCGCCGCGGACGGTGTGTGCACCGAACGTCAGCGCCACACCCTTGAGCGGCTGCCCCTCAAATCGGTCGCGGAAAACATCCGACCAGGCGACGGAGAAGCCACTATTGGCCGGTCGCAGCGTCGATACCTGTACGCCTTTCGCGGCAAGGGTTGAGACCCATGAACCGTCCGATCCGAGCCGCGGCCAACTTGCGCCACCGAGTGCCAGCACGACCGCGCTCGCTTCGACGGCGTGCGATCCATGCGGCGCTTGAAAACGCAGACGGCCCTGCTCGTCCCAGCCGGTCCAGCGATGACGCAGCGCCAACCTTACACCCTGCGAATCCAGGCGACGCAGCCATGCGCGCAGCAAAGGCGACGCCTTGAAGGCTCTTGGGAATACCCGCCCGCTGGAGCCGACGAAAGTCTCCTGCCCCAGCGCTTCGCTCCAGTCGCACAACGCGCTCGGCGGGAACGCCTCGATCGCGGCTTTCAGATGCGGCATCGCCTCGCGGTAGCGCGCAAGGAATTGCGGCAACGGCTCGCTATGCGTGAGGTTCAGCCCGCCTCGCCCCGCCATCAGGAATTTGCGGCCGGCCGACGGCATCGCGTCATAGACGACGACGGCAGCGCCGCCCTGCGCGAGCACTTCGGCCGCCATCAGGCCGGCGGGGCCGGCGCCGATGATGGCGATGTGTTGTGAGGTCGTGGACATTGCGCGAGTGTAGCTGGATCGACGGTGCGTAGGGTGGGCAAAGCGAAGCGTGCCCACCATTTTCACCGACGTCGACGATGCATGGTGGGCACGGCGCGACGCGCCTCTGCCCACCCTACGTAGTCTGCACGCTACAGCTTGATCCCCGCCCGCGCCGCGGCCTGCGCCACGTATTTCTGCGTCTGCTCGAACGCGCCTTGCAACGCCTTGGCCTTGGACACATCGTCGATCTCGGCGAAATGCGCCGCGACTGCATCCGGCGTCCAGTCGGACTGGGCCAGGTTGATGCCTTCGGTCTCGATGATCTTGATCACCGCAAACGAGCCTGCACCCGCGCCCATGATGGTGCGGGTCGGAGCGTCTTCGCTGAGCAGGAATTCCACCGCCGGCGTGATCGCCTCGGGGCGCATCAGGGCCAGCGCCTGCGGCGGCAGCAATTCTTCGGTCATCCGCGTCGCGGCGGTCGGCGAGATGGTGTTGACGCGGATGTTGTTCTTGCGGCCTTCCTCGGCCAGCACGTTCATCAGGCCGACCATGCCGGCTTTGGCCGCACCATAATTGGCCTGGCCGAAATTCCCGAACAGGCCCGACGACGAGGTGGTGACGACGATGCGGCCGTAATTGCGCTCGCGCATGCCGGCCCACACCGCCTTGCAGCAGTAGAAGGTGCCGACGAGATGGACGTCCAGCACCTTTGCGAAATCGGCCACTTCCATCTTGGCAAAGGACTTGTCGCGCAAAATGCCGGCATTGGCGCAGAGCAGATCGACGCTGCCCCACTCCCTGGTAGCGCGTTCGACCATGGCGGTGACCTGCTCGAAGTTCGACACATCGGCGCCATCGGCCATGGCCGTGCCGCCGGCTTTGCGGATTTCCTCGACCACGGTTTCGGCCGGGGTCAGCGAGCCGCCGGTGCCGTCGCGCGCGCCGCCGAAATCGTTGACCACCACCTTGGCGCCGCGGCTCGCCAGCCCCAGCGCATGCGCCCGTCCAAGACCATTGCCCGCGCCGGTGACGATAGCGACGCGTCCGTCAAACCTGATTGCCATGAGTGGAATTCCCGGAAGTTGGTTTCTCTCGTCATGCCCGGCCTTGTGCCGGGCATCCACGTCTTCTTGGTTGCTGCATAGCAAGACGTGGATGGCCGGGACAACTGGTTTGAAGACGCGCTTCGCGCTTTCGCCGGCCATAACGGCCAAAAATCAGTCGAAATAGATCAGCCCGATCCAGTCGGCGACCAGCGCCGGCTTTTCCTCGCCTTCGATCTCGACGGTGACATTGGTGCGCGACTGCAGCTCCTTCGGCTTGCGCAGTTTGGCCTCCATCAGCGTGAAGCGGCCGCGGACGCGCGAGCCTGATCGTACCGGCGAGAGGAAGCGCAGCTTGTCGAAACCGTAATTGACGCCCATCGCGGTGCCTTCGATGACCGGCATCACCTCGTAGGACATGATGCTCATCAGCGACATCGTCAGAAAGCCATGCGCGATGGTGTTGCCGAACGCGGTTTCCTTCTTGGCCCTTTCAGGATCGACATGGATGAACTGATGGTCCTCGATCACGTCGGCATAGACGTTGATCCGGTTCTGGTCGATCAGGTGCCATGACGACACCCCGATCTCCTTGCCGACCATGGCCTGATAAGCCTCAAACGAGACCGGCGGCTTCTTCCAGACTTCATTCATTGATCAGCTCTCCAGCCCGGCGGTCCGCACCTTCTGCAGCTCCGGGAATTCTTCTTCGCGGAACTCGGCGCCGCGCAGCGCATCACTGCGGTTATTATCATGTTCAAGGCGCCGCAACTGCACGCGGCGGATCTTTCCGGAAATCGTCTTCGGCAGTTCCGTCACCAGTTCGATCTTGCGGATGCGCTTGAACGGCGCGAGCCGTGTGTGCAGGTGCTGGAAAATCGACAGCGCGGTCTCGGGCGAACGCTCCACGCCCGATACCAGCAGCACATAGGCCTTCGGAATCGCGAGCCGGATCGGATCGGGGCTCGGCACGACGGCGGCTTCGGCAACCGATTCATGCTCCAGCAGCACGCTTTCCAGCTCGAACGGGCTGATGCGGTAGTCGGATGACTTGAAGACGTCGTCGGAACGGCCGACGAAGGTGAGATAGCCCTCGTCATCGGCAAACACCACGTCGCCGCTGCGGTAGAGATCGCCGTCCGCGCCGCTCAGTTTGCCGTCTTCGCCCTGATAGCCTTGCATCAGGCCGGCGGGCCGGTCGGCGCCGAGCACCAGCGTCACCTCGCCCTCTTTGGTGACGTTGCCGTCATTGTCGGTGATCTGCACGCGATAGCCCGGCAGCGGGCGGCCCATCGAGCCGACCTTGACCTTCTGGCCCGGCGAATTGCCGGCGAGTGCGGTGGTTTCGGTCTGGCCGTAACCGTCGCGGATTGTGAGGCCCCACGCCGCCTGCACCTGGTCGATCACTTCGGGGTTGAGCGGTTCGCCGGCGCCGCAGACCTCGCGCAGACTCGACCTTGAAGTCCGCGAGCCGCTCCTGGATGAACAGCCGCCACACCGTCGGCGGCGCGCACAGCGTGGTGACGCCGCAGCGCCCGACGGTCGCGAGCAGCGCCTTGGCGTCGAAGCGCGGCTGGTTGACGACGAACACCGTGGCGCCGGCATTCCATGGCGCGAACAGGCAGCTCCAGGCGTGCTTGGCCCAGCCCGGCGAGGAAATGTTGAGATGCACGTCGCCGGGCTGCAGGCCGAGCCAGAACATGGTCGACAGCGCGCCGACGGGATAGCTTCGCTGGCTGTGCCGAACCAGCTTCGGCTTTGCCGTGGTGCCCGAGGTGAAATAGAGCAGCATCGGCTCGTCCGCGCTGGTCGGACCGTCAGGCGCAAACTCTTCCGACGCGCTCGCCGCCTGCTCGAACGGCAGCCAGCCATCGTGCTTCGACGTTGCGCCGACCACGATGCGGACCAGATTGTCGCCGCCGAGCCCGGCAAACTTCGCGACCTGATCCTGCGACGCCACCACCACCCTCGCCTTGCCGCGATCGAGGCGGTCGCGCAGCTCATCGGGCGTGAGCAGCGTGGTCGCGGGGATCACGACGACGCCGAGCTTCATCGCCGCCAGCATGGTCTCCCACAGCGGCACGACATTGCCGAGCAGCAGCAGCAGATGATCGCCGCGCTTCAGCCCCTGCGCGCGCAGGAAATTCGCGACCTGATTGGACCGGCGCGACAGCGTTGCAAAGGAGAGTTTTGTCTCCTTCTGGCCGGCATCGACGATCCAGAGCGCGGTGCGGTCGCGGCTATCGGCATTGGCAGCGAGTTCCGCATCGAACCAGTCCAGCGCCCAGTTGAACTGAACCGGATCGGGCCAGCGAAATCCCTTCACGGCCGCATCGTAATCCGTGCGGTGCTTGAGCAGAAACGCGCGCGCTTCCTGGAATGTCGTCATCAGGTCTCCGTTATTTCCCGGCGAGGCTCCGAACGTGCTGGATAATCCCGGAAAAATCCACCCCGCCATGGCCTGAGGCGTCGAAGGCCTTGTAGATCTCCTGCGCGTGCTTGCCCAGCGGCGTCACGGCGCCGGCGGCGTTGGCGGCGTCCTGCGCCAGCGTCAGGTCCTTCACCATCAGATCGGAGGCAAAGCCGGGCTTGTAGCCGTTATTCGCCGGCGAAGCCGGCACCGGACCCGGCACCGGGCAATAGGACGTCAGCGCCCAGCATTGCCCCGACGAGGTCGAGGCGACGTCGAACAGCGCCTGATGCGACAGGCCGAGTTTTTCGGCGAGCGCAAAGGCCTCGCCGACGCCGATCATGGAAATGCCGAGGATCATGTTGTTGCAGATCTTGGCCGCCTGCCCCGCGCCGGCGCCGCCGCAATGCACGATCTTCTTGCCCATATTCTCCAGCACCGGCTTGGCCGCCGCAAAGGCCTTGTCCTCGCCGCCGCACATGAAGGTCAGCGTCGCGCCCTTGGCGCCGCCGGTTCCGCCCGACACCGGCGCGTCGACCGAGAGCGCGCCGTGCTTGGCGGCGAGCGCGTGCGCCTGCTTGGCGCTTTCGACGTCGATGGTCGAGCAATCGATGATCAGCGTGCCCTTCTTCATCGACAGGGACGACTTCGTTCCAGACCGACAGCACATGCTTGCCCGCGGGCAGCATGGTGATGACGATTTCGGCGCCCTTGACCGACGCGACCGAACTCTCGGCGATGCTGCGCCGTCCGCCTTCGCCTGATCGCGCGAGGCGGCGACCAGATCGAACGCGGTGACCTTGTGGCCGGCCTTGACCAGGTTGGCCGCCATCGGCCCGCCCATATTGCCGAGGCCAATGAATGCGATATTTGCCATCTCGAATCCTCCGCTAAGACTTTTCTGTTTTGATCAGGGAAACTTCAGTTCGTCCGCGCCGATCTCGGCGAAGTAAGGCGCGACCATTGCCGGCGTGACGTCCTCGATGCGCGGTGGCGACCATTTTGGGTTGCGATCCTTGTCGATCACGGCGGCGCGCACGCCCTCGCGGAAATCGTCGCTGGCGAACACTTCCAGCGCGGCGCGATATTCCCGCACAAGGCATTCCTCCAGCGAGCTTGACTTGCGCGCCAGCCGCAACAGTTTCAGCGTCACCACCATGCCGCGCGGCGACTTTTCGTTCAGCGTCTTCAACGTCGCCTGCGCAAATTCCGAGCCATCGCGCTGCAACGCCGCGATGATGTCTTCCATGCGATCGTGGGAAAACAACGCATCGATCTTCGCCTGCTGCGCAGCGACCGGCCCGGCCGTCTCTCCGGTCGAGAAGCCCTCGATCAGTTTCCTGATATCCGCCGATGTCGTGCCCGGCGCGACCTTCGTCAGCGCCTCGCGCAAGGCCGGCAGTTTTGCCGACGGCACCACCGCGTCGGCAAACTTTGCATGGACCGCGTCCGGGCCGTTCATGGTCTGGCCCGTCAATCCGAAATAAGTGCCGATCTCACCCGGCGAATGCGACAACAGCCAGGTGCCGCCGACGTCGGGAAAGAAGCCGAGACCGACTTCGGGCATCGCCAGCCTGGTCTTGTCGGTGACGACGCGGTGCGCGGAATGCGCTGACAGCCCGACGCCGCCGCCCATCACGATGCCGTCCATGAAGGCGACGTAGGGCTTTGGGAATTTCTTGATGCGGGCGTTGAGGATGTATTCCTCGCGCCACAGGATCTTGCCGAGATCGCCCTTGACCTTGGAGCTTTCCCAGAGCGCGCGGATGTCGCCGCCGGCGCACAGGCCACGCTCGCCGGCGCCTTCCAGCACGATCACCGCAATCGTCGGGATCGGCCTCGAACGCATCGAGCGCCTTGTCGATGTCGTGGAACATCTCCAGCGTCACGGCATTGATGGCCTTCGGCCGGTTCAGGCGGAGGATGCCGGCCGAGCCTTCCTTGCGCGCGATCAGGTCACCCTCTGCAACAACCGCATCCGTCATCGCGCGCCCTCGATCAGCTTGCGCGACACGATCAGCCGCATGATTTCGTTGGTGCCTTCCAGGATCTGGTGCACGCGCAGATCGCGCACGATCTTCTCGATGCCGTATTCGCTGAGATAACCGTAGCCGCCATGCAGTTGCAGCGCCTGGTTGGCGACCTCGAAACCGACGTCGGTACCGAAACGCTTGGCCATCGCGCACAGCATGGTGGCGTCCGCATCCTTGCGGTCGAGCGCCGCTGCGGCACGCCAGACAAAAGTCCGCGCCGCTTCCAGTTCGGTCGCCATGTCGGCGAGGCGAAACTGCAGCGCCTGGAATTCGTCGAGGCGTTTGCCGAAGGCTTTTCGCTCTTTCATGTAGGCCAGCGACTTGTCGAGCGCGCTTTGCGCGCCGCCGAGCGAGCATGCGGCGATATTGATGCGGCCGCCGTCGAGGCCGGCCATCGCGATCTTGAAGCCGATGCCTTCCTCGCCCAGACGGTTTTCGACCGGCACGCGGGCGTTCTCGAAGATCACGGCGCGGGTCGGCTGCGCATTCCAGCCCATCTTGCGCTCGTTGGCGCCGAACGAGACGCCCGGCGTATCGGCCGGGATCACCAGCGTCGAGATGCCGCCGGGTCCGTCGCCGCCGGTCCGCACCATCACGACATAGAGGTCGCCGCCACCGGCGCCGGAAATGAACTGCTTCTGGCCGTTGAGCACGTAGTGATCGCCGTCGCGCACCGCGCGGGTGCGGAGCGCCGCGGCATCCGAGCCGGAGCCCGGCTCGGTCAGGCAATAGCTCGCCAACAGCTCCATGGTGCAGAGCTTCGGCAGCCACTTCTGCCGCTGGGTGTCGTTGCCATAGGCATCGATCATCCACGACGCCATGTTGTGAATCGAGATGAAGGCCGACACGGTCGGACAACCGGTCGCCAGCGCCTCGAAGATCAGCGCGGCGTCGAAGCGGCGTCATGGCAGAACCGCCGACGTCGTCCTTGATGTAGATGCCGCCGATGCCGAGGCTGGCCGCCTCGCGCATCACGTCAACAGGGAAATGCTTTTCCTCGTCCCAGCGGAGCGCATGCGGCGCGATCTTCTCCGCGGCGAATTCGCGCGCCATGTCGCGAACCGCCACCTGATCCTCGTTGAGAGCGAACTGCATCCCGCTGCCTGACAATGAAGGTTACTTCATCGTCGGGATCGAGAACTCCGCGCCCTCCTTGACGCCGGACGGCCAGCGCGAGGTCACCGTCTTGGTCTTGGTGTAGAAGCGGATCGAATCCGGTCCGTGCTGGTTGAGATCGCCGAAGCCGGACTTCTTCCAGCCGCCGAAGGTGTAATAGGCGATCGGCACCGGGATCGGCACGTTGATGCCGACCATGCCGACATTGACCTTGGCGGCGAAGTCGCGGGCGGCGTCGCCGTCGCGGGTGAAGATCGCGACACCGTTGCCGTAGTCATGGTCGGACGGCAGCGCCAGCGCTTCCTTGTAATCGTGGGCGCGCACCACCGAGAGCACCGGGCCGAAGATTTCTTCCTTGTAGATCCGCATGTCCTTGGTGACGTTGTCGAACAGCGAACCGCCGAGATAAAAACCCTTCTCGTAGCCCTGCATCTTGAAGCCGCGGCCGTCGACGGCGAGCGTGGCGCCTTCCTTGACGCCGATATCGATGTAGCTCTTCACCTTCTCGACCGCTTCGCGCGTCACCAGCGGGCCGTAATCGGCGGATGGATCGACCGAGGTGCCGATCTTGAGCGACTCCACGCGCGGGATCAGCTTTTCCATCAGGCGGTCGGCGGCGGTCTTGCCGACGGGCACCGCGACCGAAATCGCCATGCAGCGCTCGCCCGCCGAGCCATAGCCGGCGCCGATCAGTGCATCGACGGTCTGGTCCATATCGGCGTCGGGCATCACGATGGCGTGGTTCTTGGCGCCGCCAAAACACTGGCAGCGCTTGCCGGTCTGCGCGGCGCGCTCGTAGATGTACTGCGCAATCGGCGTCGAGCCGACAAAGCCGATCGCCTTGATATCGGGATCGTCGAGGATGGCGTCGACCGCTTCCTTGTCGCCGTTGACGACGTTGAGGATGCCGGGCGGCAGGCCCGCCTCGATCATCAAGGCGGCCAGCATCATCGGCACGCCGGGATCGCGCTCCGACGGCTTCAGGATGAACGCGTTGCCGCAGGCGATCGCGGGCGCGAACTTCCACATCGGGATCATGGCCGGGAAATTGAACGGCGTGATGCCGGCGACCACGCCGAGCGGCTGCCGCAGCGAATAGATGTCGATGCCGGGGCCGGCGCCTTCGGTGTATTCGCCCTTCATCAGATGCGGGATGCCGCAGGCGAACTCGACGACTTCGAGGCCGCGCTGGATGTCGCCCTTGGCGTCGGGAACGGTCTTGCCGTGTTCGCGCGCCAGCACGTCGGCGAGCTTGTCGTAGTCGCGCTGCGCCAGTTCGAGGAACTTCATCATCACGCGCGCGCGGCGCTGCGGATTGGTGTTGGCCCACTCGACCTGAGCGACCCTGGCGTTCTCGACCGCGGCGCGAACTTCGGCCTTGGATGCCAGCGCGACCTTGGCCTGGACGTCGCCGGTCATCGGCTCGAAAACGTCGGCCGTCCGGCCTGACGTGCCCTTGACCTCTTTGCCACCGATGAAGTGTCCGATTGAACGCATGAATTTTCTCCCTGAAGTCTCGGCTGGATCCCGTTGGAGCCCTTTTTGACCCGCATTTCTTAGGATACAAGTCCGATAAATTGCACCATAGATGTGCGGAAATGCTGGATCAAGGCACCAAGACGATCGACTGGGATGACTTCCGTTTCGTGCTGGCGATCGTCCGCGGCGGATCGGTTTCGGCTGCCGCCAAGCAGCTATCGGTCGATCATGCCACCGTGATCCGGCGGGTCGACCGGCTGGAACGGCACCTGTCCGGCAAAGCTGTTCGATCGCCGCAAGACCGGCTACCTCCTGACCGAGGCCGGCCAGCGCGTCGCCGACAGTGCGGAAGCGATGGAATCCACCATCGTCGCCAACCAGGAGGCGGTCGGCGGCTCGCGCGCCCAGCTCACCGGCACGGTCCGGATCGGCGCCCCCGACGGTTTCGGCAGCCACTTTCTGGCCTCGCGGCTGGTGAAATTCACCGAGCGGTATCCCGATCTCGACCTCCAGCTCGTGGCGACCGCGCGGCTGTTCAGCCTGTCGAAGCGCGAGGCCGATATCGCGATCAGCCTGACGATGCCCAAGGAAGGCCGGATCGTCGGCCGCAAGCTGCTCGACTACAGCCTCGGGCTCTACGCCGCACCCGCCTATCTCGACCGCGCGCCGAAGATCGCATCGCGCAGCGACCTGCCCGGGCATCGCTTCGTCGGCTATATCGAGGAGCTGCTGTTCACGCCGGAACTGGACTACCTGCCCCAGGTCTCGCCAAAACTTTCCGCCAAATTCCGCAGCGCCAACCTGATCGCGCAGCTCAACGCCACCATCGCAGGCTTCGGCGTCGCCGTGCTGCCGCACTTCATGGCAACCGCACACCCCGAACTGCGGCCGGTATTGCCCGATGAGGTCAGGATTTCGCGCACCTTCTGGATGCTGATGCACGCCGACAGCAAGGACCTGGCGCGCATTCGCGCGGTCGCCGATTACATCTGCGAGACGGTGGAGAGCGAGCGCGCGCTGTTTGGCGGGACCTCGGCCACGGTTGGCCTGCCGTCAGCGTGACCCCACAGACCCTGTCCGCGCCTTCTCAAATACGGGTAGTGCCAGGCTCCAATCCAAGGCTGAGCCGCCCTGCCACCACGTAGCTGTTCGGGCTCATGGCCACGTGTTTGGTGGCCGCATGGACGTCGCGGACAGATCGCTCCAAAGTGCCGGTTTCGAATATGGAAGCGGTGCCGGCGTCAACCGCGATCCGATCGACAACGCGGACCGCGCTTTCGGCGGCGTTGGCGCAGGCGGCACGAAAAAAGGCGCGGGCCTGGACAAGACGGTCGCCGCCAACATCGGTTGCGGCCATGAGTTCTTCCATGGCGTCAACAAGGAAAGCGCGGGCGGCCCTGACGGCCGTTTCGGAACGGCCGATCATGCTTTGGATCATTTCGTTATCACGCAACAACACCGAACTGCCAAGACGCATCTTCTTGCCGGCAAATCCGACGAACGAATCTATCGCGCCCTGCGCGATTCCGAGGGGCACGACCGACACAGTCCAGGCAAACGCCGAAAGGCCGGGCAACCGGTACAGAAGTCCCGCCTGCGTCGGCTTGAAGTCAACAAGAGGGTGCGTGTGCTCGATCGGCACGAAGACATTTTGTACCTCGAAATCACAACTGCCGGTGGCACGGAGACCGGACACAAACCAGGTATCGTGCACCTGCACGTCCGATTTGTTGAAATAGCAGCACATTGGCGGCTCATTCTCGCCTTCGGAGGCCTTGACGCTGGCCAGCCCCATGAACCTCGTGGCGTGATAGGCACCGCTGCCGAATGGCCAGCGTCCGCTGACGCGATACCCGCCGCTGGCGCGCTCGGCCGTTCCGATCGCCCCCGTTGCGCTGGCAATGAACGCGCGAGGATCGATGAACCAGTCTCGGGCTACGCTTTCGGGTAAATAACCACCGATCCGGCTCATGCCGCCGCCATTCCCGACCAGCCAGCCCACCGAACCGTCGAGAGCGGAGGCAGCCTCGACAATTCGCATGAAATCGAACGGCGATAGCTCGGGTCCTCCCAGGGTCTTCGGGAGATACAGTCGGAAAAGCCCGGCATCGGCCAGCGCCGTGAACACCCCCTCGGGTATCCTGCGCTCCCCGTCAAAACTGCTTCGCTGTTCCCTGATGAGCGGCGCAAGTCGATGTACGGCCGCCAGGAATTCAGAGACACCACTCTGGGCCGTCACGAGCACGCGCGTCTCCCATCTCTGCGACATGCATTCTAGGCGGCAAGGCTTCGCAGGTGCAAATTCGAAGAATTCAGGTGCAGGTGAACTCAGTTCATCTAGAATGCCGGGATGCACAAGTTGCCGCCGCTGACTGAACTGCGCGCGTTCGAAGCCGCTGCACGCCATCTTAGCTTCAAGATGGCCGCGGCCGAGTTGGGCGTCACGCCGACCGCCATCAGTCACCAGCTGAAGTTGCTCGAGCGTCACTGCGGCCAATCGCTGTTCCGGCGCAGGCCGCGTCCATTGGCACTCACCCCTGCGGGCCAACAGCTTTTCCCCGTCGTTCGCGATGGCTTTGAAACCTTCGCTGAGGCCCTAAATCAAATACGGGGCGGAGGTGCGAGCGGACGGCTTCGCCTGACTGCGACCAATGCCTTCACTGCGCGATGGCTCGTGCCGCGCTTGCCCGACTGGCGTAAGGTCTATCCTCGCCTGAAGCTTGACATCATCGGCACCGATACTGTGCTCGATCTGGACGCCGGCGATGCCGATGTTGCGATCCGCTACGCCCGTAAACGTCCGACTGTCGGACCGTCCGTCGAACTATTCCGAGACGAGTTCTACGCCGTGGCCAGCCCCAGGCTGGTCGGCGATTTGCGGCGGTCGCTGCGTCCGGCGGAGTTGGCCCGGTTTCCCCTGATTGAAGCCGAATGGCCGCTCGCCGACACGGATGCACCACGTTGGCAACGCTGGCAGCGTATGGCCAGTCGTCGCCACAAATTCGTGCCCGACATCGCCGCCCTCCCCAGTCTCAGCTTTCGCGAGGAATTGCACGCCATCGAGGCGGCGATTGCAGGCCAGGGCATCGCGATTTGCAGCAACATTCTCGTCGGGCCGCAACTGGCGAGTGGCGACCTTGTTCCCGTTTCCCCGATCAAGCTGTCGGGCTACGGCTTCTACATCGTGCACCGCGCCGAGCATCCGAAGATGGATTCGATCAAGGCTTTCATCGCCTGGGCCAAGGCAGCCGGATAGCCGCTTCAACGCGAAGCGACGGCCGATGCCAACGCCGGCGTGTCCCGGAATGACGTACCGTCAGTTCACCTTCGCCCGGGCCTTCTTCGCCACCGGCTTCGCCGCAGCCGCTCGTCCCAGCGCGGCCTCGCGACCCGTGCCAAGAATTTCGTCGGAGAATTCGCCAGTGCCGGCGATGCGTGACAGCACCAGCGTGCCCATCATGGTGGTCAACGCCGCTATGGCCTGCTTGCGGGCCGCCTTGCGCGGAACGTCGGGTATCTGATCGGTCATCATGTCGATCATCTGTTCGAGCTTGGCGGCGAACGCCTTGCGCGTTTTCGGGCTTTCGCGGGCGATTTCGGCGCCGAGTGCCGGCACCGCGCAACCGTGGCCGGGGTCGTCGCGGTGAACGGGAGTCAGGTAGTTTTCGACGATGGTTGAAAACCGCTTCTCGGGCGGCGTCTGCTCGGCGATCTTGCGCCAGCGCTCGTTCGCACCGTCCATCGCATAGGCAAAGGCCTCGATCACCAGCGCCTCGCGGGAATCGAAATGCGCGTAGAAGCCGCCATGGGTCAGGCCGGCCTCCTTCATCAGGTCGGCGACGCCGATACCATGCGCGCCCTTTTCGCGAAGCCGCACCGAGGCCTTCTTCACGATCCGCGCGTGGGTCTCCTGCTTGTGCTCTTTCGAATAACGCATCAACCGATCCCATTAAATGTCTGCAGTCATATAATAGCAGTTACGCGCGGGAAAAGCTGCATCTATTTCGCTTTTTCAGCGCCGATCATCGTGAATGTGGCGGTCGCGTGCACTGCAAGATTTCCCGCATTGTCGCGGACGAAGCCTTCCGCATAGCTCGCCTGGCGGCCGAGTTTCACCACTTTGCCTTCCGCCGAGACCCTGCCTGATCGTACCGACAACGGCCGCAGATAGGTCAGCTTGAGGTCCAGCGTGACCGAAGCGTGCCCGACCGGCTGCATAGTGGTGATGGCGCAACCCATGGCGGTATCCAGCAGCGCCGCGGCGGTCCCGCCGTGGAGCAGGCCGATGGTGTTTTCCAGGCTTTCATCCGGATCCAGTTCCATCACGATCCGGCCGGGTTCGGCGACGCGCATCTCGAAACCGATCAGCCGGGCCATCGGCGGCGGCGGCAGGATGCCGTCGCGGATCGCGCACATCGTCTCCAGCCCAGACATCCCGGAGGCAACCCTGGCAACAGGTCCCGGCGCCTGCCACTCCACCACCCGATGCCTGCGCGTGTCGAAGGAAAACAGATCAATCGTGTCAGTCGCGGTCATGAACGGCTCCATTGAATGACGATTATCATTCTATGTCGGCGCGTGCCACTGCGCAACACCCTCCCCGCTTCCCCTTGACAAGCCGGCGCAATGTCCTTGGAAGTGGCGCCAACCGTCCCGAACAAGCCCGGAAAACAAAATGGAAATGCTCAATTCCCACTGCGGCGTCGACCGCGACGATCGGGGCGTCGTCCGCCTCTCGATCTGCAACGCAGGCACCCTCAATATCCTCTCCTCCGCCGTCACCGATGGCGTGCGCGCAGGGTTCGAGAAGCTCGCCGCCGACAAGAGCATCCGCGCGGTGATCCTCGCCGGCCAGAGCGAGAAAAGCATGATCGGCGGTGCCGACATCAAGGAGATGGCAAAACTCGACCAGAAATCCGCGGAAGCCTTCATCACGCGGCTGCGCGACCTCTGCGAGGCCGTGCGCAACTTTCCCGCACCCGTGATCGCGCGGCTGCCTGGCTGGTGCCTCGGCGGTGGCCTGGAAGTCGCCGCCGCCTGCGATTTCCGGATTGCGGCCCATGACGCCAAGTTCGGCATGCCGGAGGTCCGCGTCGGCATCCCCTCGGTGATCCACGCCGCCCTGCTGCCGCGGCTGATCGGCTGGGGCCGCGCGCGCTGGCTGGTCATGACGGCGGAGAATATCGATGCGCCGACCGCGCTCGCCTGGGGACTGGTTGACATGGTCGCGAAGCAAGGCGGGCTCGATGCCGCCGTCGAACATACGGTCAACGCCCTGCTCGAATGCGGCCCCGAAGCGCTGCGCGCCCAGAAGGCGCTGCTGCGCCAATGGGAGGAACTGCCGCTGACGGAATCCGTCGATCTCAGCGTCGGCGTGTTCGGAAAGTCCTTCCTGACCGGCGAGCCGCAGCGGCTGATGCAGGGCTTTCTCGACCGCAAGAAATAGACGGAGGGCGACATGAGACCTGCCGGCAAGGGGCCGCTGGATTCGCTCTATTTCGACTATCCGCGGTTTGCGGCGTCGCGCGTTGCCGAACTTGACGGCGTCAGCGGCAAGGCACCCGGTATTGATCGTCGGCGCCGGCCCGATCGGCATGACGGCGGCGCTGGTGCTGGCGCGCTACGGCATCAAGAGCGTGCTGATCGATCGCAAGGAAACATTCAATGACGGCAGCCGCGCGATCTGCATCGCGCGGCCGAGCATGCATATCCTGGAGCGGATCGGCACGGTCGCGCCGTTTGCCGAGAAGGCGCTCGGCTGGCGGTTCGGCCGCAGCTACTATCGCGGCGAACAGATTTTTCGGCTGGAGATGCCGCAACCGCCGGGCGAAAAATATCTGCCGATGTACAATCTGCAGCAGCAGTACATCGAAAAGTTCCTGCACGATGCGGTCGCGGCCTCTGACCTCATCGACATGCGCTGGCAGAGCGAGTTGTCGGGCATCGAGCGTCACGACGACGGCGTATCGGTGCGGATTTCATCGCCGGCGGGCGATTATCGGCTCGATGCCGACTATGTACTGGCCGCTGACGGCGCGCGCTCGCCGATCCGGTCGATGCTCGGCTTGCGATTGAAGGGCGACAATTACGAAGGCCGGTATGTGATCGCGGATATCCGCATGGATCATGATTTCCCGACCGAACGCCGCGCCTTCTTCGAACCGGGCGGCAACCCCGGCGGCACGGTGCTGATCCACAAGCAGCCGGACGATATCTGGCGCATCGACTACCAGCTCCGTGAAGGCGAGAGCGAGGCAGATGTCCTGAAGGAGGAAAACATCCGCGCCCGCGTCAGCGCCATCCTCGCCGATATCGGCCACACAAAGCCATGGGAGCTGGAATGGTGGAGCGTCTACTCCGCCAACACGCTGTGCCTTGACGATTACCGCCACGGCCGCGTCATCTTCATCGGCGATGCCGCGCACATCGTGCCGATCTTCGGCGTGCGCGGGCTGAACAACGGTCTGGCGGACGCCGAGAACATCGGGTGGAAACTGGCGCTCGTGCTCCACGGCGAGGCGGATGAGCGGCTGCTCGACAGCTATTCGCCGGAGCGGCGTGGCGCCACGCTCGACGTATTCGCCAATGCCACCAAGAGCACGCGCTTCATGACACCGCCGACGCGCGGCTGGCGGCTGGCACGCGAGGCGGCGCTGTCGCTCAGCTTGAAGCACGAATTTCCGCGCGGGCTCGCCAATCCGCGCCAGATGCAGCCCTACACCTATTCGGAAAGCCCGCTGACGCCGTATACCGGGCGCGACGCCGAATTCGCCGGCGGCCCGCCTTGCGGCAGCGCCGCGCCGAACGCCCGACTTGCCGACGGAAGCCATCTGCTGGATCGCGCCGGCAACGGCCTGACGGCGATCCTGTTCTGCGAGGAGAAACTCACGGCCGAACAGGCGGCGCTGCTCGCGCAACTCAGACGGATCGACAGGCGTTTCGCTCCGCTGCTGGTCACCTCACACGGCTCGGCCTCTGAAGCGAAAACCATTGCGGATAGCGACGGCGAAATCGCCCGCCTGTTCGCGGCAGCGCCCGGCACGCTCTATCTGCTGCGGCCCGACCTGCACATTGCCGGGCGATGGAAGACCGTCGCTCCCGGCGAGATCCTGAAAACCGCAAGCCTTTGCCTGGGAAGCGAGACGCCATGAGCGCGATGCCGTTCGAGGACTTCGAAACCGCCTACGAGACGCTGGCAACCGCAATCGATCAAGCGGGACCGGCGCGCGAAGCACTGTTCCTGACCCGCCTTGCGCTTGTGCTCGGCCACGAACTCGGCGACATCGCGGCCTTCAGGAAGGCCATCGAGACCGCCCTCGACGGGCTGGAATAGCGCCTCGAAACGGCGACCGATCCATTTTTCTCATGCGAAAGGCAAGGAATTCTCATGGGATGATCGGTTGCGATTTTTTGCGGCACATAATATTATAAACGTAATCCAATTCCGGAATTGATCCCGTGCGCGGATCGATCCTGCGCCACCACTCCCGGTCATGTCCTGAAATGAGGGAAGTATGACATTTATGTCAGACGCCCTTCACGTCAAAATATGCAAGCCAATCCAGGCAAATCTTCGCACCGCAATCCTCTGAGGTTCAATGATCTCGAACTGGCTGTCAGCCACCCTCGCCCGCCGCAACATCCATTACGGCTGGGCGATGGTCGCCGTGACCTTCCTCACCGCCCTGATCTCCGCCGGCACGGTCGGCGCGCCCGGCGTCTTCATCGTGCCCCTGCAGAAGGAATTCGGCTGGACCACGGCGGAGATTTCCTCGGCGCTGTCGATCCGCTTCATCCTGTTCGGGTTGATGGCGCCGTTCGCCGCCGCGCTGATGAACCGCTACGGCCTGCGCAATGTGACGCTGTTGGCGCTGTTGATCGTCGTGTCGGGCCTCGTCGCGTCGCTGGCGATGACGCAGGTCTGGCACCTGATGCTGCTATGGGGCGTGGTGATCGGGCTCGGCACCGGCATGACGGCGCTGGTGCTGGGGGCGACGATCGCCGCGCGCTGGTTCGTGGCCCGGCGCGGCCTTGTGGTCGGCATTCTCACCGCGAGCGTCGCCACCGGACAGCTCGCTTTCCTGCCGCTGTTGGCGAGCCTGACCGATGCCTATGGCTGGCGGCTCGCACTGGCTTTGGTGTGCGTCATGCTGGGGGTGGCCGCCTTCGCCGTGCTGATGATTATGCGTGACCGGCCGAGCGACCTGGGCCTGCGGCCGTTCGGCGACGAAGGCACCGAGCCGCTGCCGGCGCCACCGCCGAACAATGCACCGATCATGGCGACGGCGCTCGGCACCCTGCGCGATGCCTCGAAGTCGAGCGTGTTCTGGATCCTGTTCGCCACGTTCTTCATATGCGGCGCCTCGACCAACGGCCTGGTCCAGGTGCATTTGATTCCGATGTGCCTCGATTTCGGCATTCCGCAGGTGCAGGCGGCAAGCCTGCTCGCAGCGATGGGCATTTTCGATTTCGTCGGCACCATCGCCTCCGGCTGGCTGTCCGACCGCTACGACAATCGCAAGCTGCTGTTCTGGTATTACGGTCTGCGCGGACTGTCGCTGTTGTTCCTGCCCTTCTCCGATTTCACGCTCTACGGCCTGTCGCTGTTTGCGATGTTCTATGGGCTCGACTGGATTGCAACCGTCCCGCCGACGGTGCGGCTGACGGCGCAGCGGTTCGGTCCCGAGCGCGCAAACCTCGTGTTCGGCTGGATTTTCGCGGGCCATCAGCTCGGTGCGGGTACCGCTGCGTTCGGCGCTGGATTGTCGCGGACGATGCTGCAGACCTACCTGCCGGCGTTCTTCGTCGCCGGTGCGCTCTGCATCGTCGCCGCGCTGATTGTACTGGCGATCTCGCGGCCACCGGCAAAAGCGGCGGCGTGACGGAACTGTAGGGTGGGCAAAGGCGCACTTGCGCCGTGCCCACCATCTATCCTCAATCACGATCCGGAATGGTGGGCACGCTTCGCTTTGCCCACCCTACGATTCCCGCGTCAAACTACGGCCGCGTCGACATGTTGCTCGGCGGCCCGACGCTTCGGATCGGCTCCGCCAATCGTGCGAACTCGCACAGCAGCGAACGCGTCTTGCGGGGATCGATGACCTCCTCGACCCAGAATTTCTCGGCCGAACGAAACGGCGAACGCAGCTTGTTGAGGCGATCCTCGATCTCTTTCAGTTTCGCGGCCGGGTCTTCCGCGGCATCGATGTCGGCGCGGTAGGCCGCCTCGATGCCGCCTTCCAGCGGCAGCGAGCCCCAATAGGCCGAAGGCCACGCATAGCGCATCGAATAGCGGTTGGCCGGCTGGTGCACGACGCCAGCCACGCCGAACGCGTTGCGCACGATGATGGTGCACCAGGGAACCGTGCTCTGGTTGACCGCCGCCATCGCACGCACGCCGTGACGAATGGTGGCCGACTTCTCGGCCTCGAGCCCGATCATGAAGCCGGGGCAATCCATCAGGTAAACAACCGGCAGATGGAAGGTCTCGGCAAAGTCGACCCAGCGGATCACCTTGTCGCATGCGTCCGCCGTCCACGACCCGCCGTAGTGGAACGGATCGCTGGCCAGCAGCAGCACCGCGCGGCCTTCCAGCCGGGCAAGCCCGGTGATAACAGGACGGCCGAAATTGGCGTTGACCTCGAAGAACGAACCCTTGTCGACGACGGCGTCGATGATCGGGCGCATCTTGTAGACTTGGCGGCGATTGCGCGGCACCACCTTCAACAGCGATTCCTCCGCGCGCTCCGGATCGTCGCGTGCAGGGCGTGGTCGGCGGCAGGTCGAACACCGACGACGGCAAATAGGACAGGAAGCGCCTGGCGCGCTCGAACGCCTCCTCCTCGGTGTCGACCGCATCGTCGACGCCGCCGGCGCGGGTCTGGATGTCGGCGCCGCCGAGTTCTGTCTTGCTCAGGTCCTGGCCGAGGCGCTTCACCACCGGGGGACCGGCGACAAACAACGCAGAACTTTTGGTCATTACCGAATAGTGGCTGGCGGCAAGCCGCGCCGCGCCCAGCCCCGCGACCGAACCGAGCCCGAGCGCCACCACCGGGACACGCGCCAGGTTCGCCGTCGTGAACCAGTATGCGCGCGTGCCGCCGACGCCGCCGGGAAGATTAGCCGCCCCGCGCGTTTCGATCGTCTTCACCGAGCCGCCGCCGCCCGAGCCTTCGATCACGCGAATGATCGGCAGGCGGAAATCGTGCGCCATCTCCTCGGCCATCAGCGGCTTGGTTGAGATCGAGGCGTCGGCCGAACCGCCGCGCACGGTGAAGTCGTCGCCGACCACGACCACGGTGCGGCCGTCGACCTTGCCGCGGCCGAACACGCAGTTGGCCGGCGTCAGGTGCTTGAGTTCGCTGTTTTCGTCGTATTCGGCGATGCCGGAAATCGCGCCGATCTCATGGAAGGAATTCTTGTCGATCAGTCTGTCGATACGCTCACGAACCGTGAGCCGGCCCTGGTCATGCTGGCGCTTGACCTTGTCAACGCCTCCCATCTCGCGCGCGAACGCTTCGCGCCGAGCGAGCTCGTCGAGCTCCGGCTTCCAGTTCATTCGTATCCTCCGTCTTGATGATCTTGTTGTTATTGTGGGTCGGCACCGGAAGCGGCTTTCTTTCCATGCGGCTTGTGAAGATGTCGCCCTCGGCGCCCTCGAGCAGGCCGCCGATCGCACCGCCGAGTTCGAGCATCTGCGGCGCCACTTCCCTGTGCAGCCGCTTCTCATCGAACATCGCCGAGAGAAGCCCGATCGTCACGACGACGAAGGTTTGATATTGCGGCGACCACACCGGCACCGCGCAACCGTTGATATGCGGGCTCCAGGTGCCGCAGCCCACGACATAACCGTGTTCGCGCAAATGGCGGCGGTTGATTTCGATGCGCGACTTCAACACCCCGGCGTTTCCCGGGATCTCGCGCTCCATTTCGGCGATCAAGGCGTCGCCGATTTCGGTATCGAGCGCTGCGGTGTAGGCAAAGCCGGCCGCGGTGCTCGTCATCGAAATGCGGCTGCCGGTGCCTTCATGCAGGCCGAGCGCGTTCGCTGCGCGCGCGAATTCGAGATAGACCAGTTGATAGCGATCCGGAATCACGAAGCCGACGGTGCCCGGCAAATGATCGGCGACGTCCTGCAGCCGCAGCCGGATGAGATTGCGGAGCTGCAACCCCTTCATCATCGAGGTGCTCATCGCCACCGCGCTCGGACCGATCCGGTATTTCTGGTCGCGCGGCAGATAGACGAGCTGGCCCATCCGCGTCAGCGTGTGGGTGAGCCGCGACACCGTCGACCGCGGCAGCCCACAGCGGCTTGAAATTTCCAGATTGCCCAGCCTCGCTTCATGACCCTCGAAGCAGCGCAAGACGTCGAACGCCCGCGACACCACCTGGATCACGTCACCCTCGCCTGCGAGATCGCTGGCGAGCATTCCCTGCTTGCTAAGCCGTTCCGAGCGTCTTCCCATTGTTATGGCTCCATTCCGCCCTGCGGAATAAAATTCCACTTGCAGAACAAACTACCTCAGGCAATCTGCCGCCACAACAAAAAGCCGTTCGCGGGGACAGCCCTTCGTCAGACGGTCCCCGGGAGAACGGAAATGCCAGATATCAAGATTGTCACTGAAGTCGCCGGCCGCGTGTGCGCGCTTCCCGTCGCAACCGGAAACAATGTCGGCGACGGCGACGAGATTGCTTTCGTCGAAGCGATGAAGATGGAAATTCCGGTCACGTCGACGACGGCAGGAAGAATCAAGGCTATCCTCGTCAAACTCGACGACGTCATCGCCGAAGGACAGGTCGTTGCGATCATCGAAGCTTAACCGGATCACGGCATAGATCTTGCTTCGCACGCGTTCCGCGACAATCTGTCCAGCTTAGATGTTGAGTCGTAGCGTGCCTAACGTTGCCATCGCAAGCAGCCGATGACATGATCGACGCTAACGAGAGATTTTCGCATCGCGAAACAATCTGAGGGGAAAACTATGATTCATCGGTTGAAGGCGCTCGCGCCAGTCGCCCTCGCAGGCATCTCGCTGGCTGGCCTTGTCGCCGGCATGCGCCGAAGACGTCAAGCTGCCGCCGACCATGGTCGTCACCGCCTATGACACCGGCACCGCGGGCTTCAACATCGCGGTCGGCGTCGGCAAGATGATGAAGGACAAATACGGCACCGACGTCCGCGTGCTGCCCGCCGGCAACGACGTGGCGCGACTGGCGCCGCTGCGCGCCAAGCGCGCGGCGATGTCCGCGATGGGTTCCGGCACCTATTTCGCCCAGGAAGGCGTGTTCGAATTCGGCACCAAGGAATGGGGTCCGCAACCGCTGCAGCTCGTGCTGTCCTCGGTCGACTGCAACGCCGGCACGCTCGGCGTCGCCAAGGATACCGGCGTGACCGAGATCAAGCAGCTCAAGGGCAAGCGCGTCGGCTTCGTGGTCGGCTCGCCGGCGCTGAACCAGAACTCGCTCGCGATCCTGGCGTTCGGCGACCTCAAGCAGAGCGACGTCAAGGTCGTCGAGTTCTCGAGCTATGGCGCGATGTGGAAGGGCATGGTCAACAACGACGTCGATGCCGCCTTCGCCACCACCATCACCGGCCCGGCAAAGGAACTCGAGACATCGCCGCGCGGCATCGTCTGGCCGCCGCTGCCCCACGGCGACAAGGCCGGCTGGGAGCGCGTGAAAAAGGTTGGCTCGTTCTTCTTCCCGCACGTCGCGACCTGCGGCGCCGGCATCTCCAAGGACAAGCCGATCGAGCTCGGCAACTACCCCTACCCGATTTTCGTGTCCTATGGATCGGTGCCCTTCGACGAGGTCTATTCCATCACCAAGGCGATGATCACGGGCTACGACGCCTATAAGGACTCCGCGCCGGGCGCGGCCGGTCTCGCCGCCGACCGGCAGACCAAGAACTGGGTGGTTCCGGTTCATCCGGGCGCAGTCAAGGCGCTGAAGGAAGCCGGTCAGTGGACCGACGCACAGGAAGCCCACAACAAGGAATTGCTCAAGCGCCAGGATGTGCTGGCCGCGGCATGGACGACTTACGGCAAGGCCAGTCCACCGTCGGACGACAAGGCGTTTCTCGAAGGCTGGATGAAGGCGCGCGCGGCGGCGCTGGCCAAGGCGAATATGCCGAACGGCTTCGAATAGCAGCGCCGCTATTCGCTCAGGTCGAAGGCGAACACCGTCTCGGGGGAAACTATGTCACCTTCTGCGAGCGATAGCATTGTCGCGCCTGCACAACGCGTTGAGTTCGACGACCCGCATGCCAACATGCAGGAAGCCGAAGTCACGCGGGTGCGGGCGTTGCGCGGGGCGTGGCGCTGGGCGCTGGTGGTCGCAACCGCGGCAACCATCCTGCTGTGCATCAACCAGCAATTCTCGCTGCGCTTCTTCATCGGCTACACGCAGCTCAACACCGAATATTTCTATCTCCTGATCGCGCTGATGCTGCCGTTCACGTTCCTGATCTTTCCGGGAACCGGGAGCGCGCCGCTCGATCGAATTCCCTGGTATGACATCCTGCTTTTTGTCGCCACGTTCGCCTGCGCCATTCTCCTGATGCGCAGCGTCCGCAAGGCGGCGGAAGCCGGCTGGGAATTCGGCGGCGCGCCGACGCCCGTCATCGTCGCCGGCCTCATCATGTGGATCGTGCTGATGGAGGCGCTGCGGCGCACCGGCGGCTGGAGCCTGCTGCTGAGCGTGCTGCCGTTCACGGTCTATCCGCTGTTTGCAGACGCAAGTTGGCTGGGGCCGTTCCGCGGCACGCAATCGACGCTCGAACAGGCGACCTCCTATCACGTGCTGTCGGGCGAAAGCCTGCTCGGCATTCCGATCCAGGCCTTTGCCGACACCGTGATCGGCTTTCTGGTATTCGGCACCGCGCTGATGATGACGGGCGCCGGAAAGTTCTTCATCAACCTCTCATTCTGCGCTGTGCGGCACCTTCCGCGGCGGCGCGGCAAAAGTCTGCATCTTCGCCTCCGGCCTGCTCGGCATGATGTCGGGTTCGATCATCTCCAACGTGCTGACCGCCGGCACCATGACCATTCCGGTCATGAAGAAGAGCGGCTTCCGCGCCTCCTATGCCGCCGCGATCGAGGCCTGCGCGTCGACCGGCGCGGTGCTGGCGCCGCCGGTGATGGGCGCGACCGCATTCGTGATCGCGCAGTTCCTCAACGTCAGCTACGCCGACGTCGCGATCGCCGCGATCATTCCGGCGGCGCTGTACTATGTCGGCCTGTTCATGCAGGTGGATTCCTACGCCGCGCGCCACGGGCTGAAGGGCATTCCGCGCGCCGAACTGCCGAAGGTCTGGGATACGATCAAGGACGGCTGGTATTATGTCTTCGTCATCGCGCTCCTGATCGTGATGCTGCTTGTATTTCAAGCGCGAGAGCCACGCGCCGTTCTACGCGACCGCGCTGCTGCTGGTGCTGAACCAGCTCTTCTCGAAGGATACGCGCTGGACGTTTTCGACGATCAACAAGTTCCTCGAGGTCAACGGCCGCACCTTTGTCGAGCTGGTCGGCATCCTGGCCGGCTGCGGCCTTCTGATCGGCGCGTTCTCGATGACCGGCGTGGTCTCCAGCCTCGCCAACGACCTGTTGCGGATCGCCGGCGACAATGCGTTCTTGCTGCTTGTGATGTGCGCCTTCACCAGCCTCGTTCTCGGGCTCGGGCTGACGACGACGGCCTGCTACATCTTCCTCGCCATCCTGGTGGCGCCCGCACTGGAGAAGGTCGGCCTCAACCGCATGGCCGTGCACATGTTCATCTTCTATTGGGGCATGCTGTCCTCGATCACGCCACCGGTCGCCATCGCCTCCTTTGCCGCGGCCGGCATCGCCGGCTCGCCGGCGATGAAGACGGGATGGGAATCGATGTGGGTCGGCAGCATCATCTACTTCATCCCGTTCTTCTTCGTGCTGAACCCGGCGCTGGTGCTGCAGGGACCAAGCCCGTATCTCGAAGGGCTCGGGCTGATGGCGCTGGCGGGCATCGGCACGCTGTTCATCTGCGGCGGCATCCAGGGCTATCAGGTGTTTGTCGGCGACCTCAGGGGCGCAGGCGCGCTGGAATGGCCGCTGCGGGTGTTGCTCGTGATCGGCGGCTTCGTGATCGCTACGCCCGGCGGCGGAATCATGCCGCTGTCGCAATGGCAGGTCACCTCTCTTGGATTGGCGATCCTGATCCCGACCGTTCTGATCGCACTTGCGCTGATACGGCGCCAAACGCCAGTGCCGAACCAGTTGCGCGCTCCCTGATTGCGTTGCACAACAGGAGGCGATGAAACGATCGCCTCCTCCGTTCACAGCCGACCCTGCGGCCTGGACCAGTTCGAAACCGCCCTTGCTGCGGTTCCTGAATGCGTGCCACGCCGAATTCACCGGCGAGACCAGCGGCGCGGTCGCCGACTACATCCCCGAACTCGGCAAGGCCGACCCTGCCCATTTTGGCATCAGCCTCGCCACCCTCGACGGCCATGTCTACGAGGTCGGCGACACCCAGGTCCCCTTCACCATCCAGTCGATGTCAAAACCGTTCGTGTTCGCGCTGGCGCTGGACACGCTGGGCGCAGCCCGGGTCGAAAGCGTGATCGGCGTCGAGCCGTCGGGCGATCCCTTCAACTCGATCCGCCTCAACGCCGAAAACCATCCCTTCAATCCCATGGTCAATGCCGGCGCGATCGCCTGCTCCGGCCTGATCCACGAGGCCAAGGGCGACGCCGCGTTCGAATATATCCGTCAGGCGCTGGGACGGTTTGCCGGGCGCGATCTCGACGTCGACGACGCCGTCTATGCCTCCGAAAGCGCGACCGGCGACCGCAACCGCGCGATCGGCTATCTGCTGCGTACCAATGCCGTGATCAAGGACAACGTGGCTGCCGTGCTGGAGGTCTATTTCCGGCAATGCGCCATCCTGGTGACGGCGCGCGATATCGCCGTGATGGCGGCGACGCTGGCCAATCGCGGCATCAATCCCGTGACCGGCGAACAGGTGCTGACGCCGTATGCCATCTCGCGCACGCTCTCCGTCATGACGAGCTCCGGCATGTACGACTATGCCGGCGAATGGATCTACCGGATCGGCCTCCCCGCCAAGAGCGGCGTCGGCGGCGGCATCCTGGCGGCGCTGCCGGCACGGCTCGGGCTCGGCAGCTATTCGCCGAAACTCGACAAGCACGGCAACAGCGTGCGCGGCATCAAGGTCTGCGAGGCGCTGTCGTCGCATTACGACCTGCATATGCTCAACCGCAGCGACGACGCGCGCAACAGCATCATCGCCGATTACGACATCGGCAACAGCCCGTCGCGGCGCGTGCGGCGCGCGCAGGAACAGAACATCCTGGCCGCGCACCACCAGGACGTCCGCGTGATCGAGCTGGTGGGCACGCTGTCGTTTTCCAATGTCGATTACGTCTCGCGCCAGCTCGCGGCCAAGCCGCGGCCGCAGTTCGTCATCTTCGACCTGCGCCGCGTCACGTCGATGACCCGCGCCGGCACCCGCCTGCTCGCCGAGGAATTCCGCGAACTTGCCGCGCACCACGTCACCGTGATCCTGTCCGGTATCAGGCGGTCGTCGCCGGAATGGCAGATGATCGGGGAATGGACCGAAGGCCTCACCAACATCCGCAACTACTATTTGCTCGATGCCGCGATCGAATGGGCGGAAGACCAGGTGGTCTATCGTTACGGCGGCGCGATCGACTTCTTCGAGGCGACCGAGCTTTCCGAACAGGCGCTGCTGGCAGGACTGACGGAGGAGGAACTGACCGATCTCGCCTCGCTCGCTTCGATCCGGACCTATCAGGCGAGCGAAAAGATCATCGCCGCCGGCGATCCCGCCAACTCGCTGTTCTTTCTCAGGAGCGGCGTGGTGCATGTCACCCTGCCCGACGGCATCCGCCTGGCGACGCTGACGGCCGGCATGCCGTTCGGCGAGATGGCGCTGCTGGAGCCGCACCGCTCCGCCGACGTCTTCGCCGACATGGCCGCGACCGCCTACGAAATCCCGCTCCGCGATTTCGAACGTTTCCGAAAGCAGCATCCGCGCGCCGGCGAGCGCATCATGCGCAACCTCGCGCAATTGCTCGCCGATCGCCTGATCCTCGCCAATGCCAAGGTGAATTTGCTGACGCCGAGCTGATCTCGGGCCACATGGTTCGATTCGTAGGGTGGGCAAAGCGCAGCGTGCCCACCATTTCGCACCGTGCTCGGTGAGAGATGGTGGGCACGTCGCTTCGCTCCTTTGCCCACCCTACGAAGAGCCGCGCAGCGGCGTCTCGAAGGATGAAGCCACCGGCGGCAAGGTATCCCTTACCCCGCGTTGCCGCGCCCGTTCTTCTCGGCGGCACGCCGCAGGGCATCGGCCAGTGCGCCGCCCTGTTCCTGCGCCTTGCGCGGCGCGGACGACGTCATCGACGCCTTGGAATATTCGCGCATCTTGCCTTCCGACAGCTTGGGGCCCTTCTCGCCGACTTCGTCGTCCAGCCGCAGCGTCAAGGCGATGCGCTTGCGGGCGACCTCGACCTCCAGCACCTTGACCTTGACGATGTCGCCCGGCTTCACCACCTCGCGCGGGTCCTTGATGAAGGTCTTCGACATCGCCGAGATGTGCACCAGCCCGTCCTGGTGCACGCCGATATCGACGAAGGCGCCGAACGCCGCGACGTTGGTCACCGTGCCTTCCAGGATCATGCCGCGCTTGAGGTCCTTGATCTCCTCGACGCCCTCCTTGAACACCGCGGCCTTGAATGCCGGACGCGGATCGCGGCCGGGCTTTTCCAGTTCGCGCAGGATGTCGGTCACCGTGGGCAGACCAAACGTGTCGTCGACAAAGGCCTGCGGCTTCAGCTGGCGCACGATCTCGGCATTGCCGATCAGCGCCTTGATGTCGCTCTTGGACGCGGCGAGGATCCGCCGCACCACCGGATAGGCTTCCGGATGCACGCCGGACGAATCGAGCGGGTCTTCACCGCCGTTGATGCGCAGGAAGCCGGCGCATTGCTCGAACGCCTTTGGCCCCAGCCGCGGCACTTCCTTCAGCTCCTTGCGCGATTTGAACGGGCCGTTGGCGTCGCGATGCTGCACGATGCTCTGCGCGAGCCCCGCGCCGATGCCCGACACCCGCGCCAGCAGCGGCGCGGACGCGGTATTGGCATCGACGCCGACGGCGTTGACGCAATCTTCGACCACGGCATCGAGCGAGCGCGCCAGTTTGGTTTCGCCGAGATCATGCTGATACTGCCCGACGCCGATCGCCTTCGGATCGATCTTGACGAGTTCGGCAAGCGGATCCTGCAGCCGCCGCGCGATCGACACCGCGCCGCGCAAGGTGACGTCGAGCTCCGGCAATTCCTCGGACGCAAAGGCCGAGGCGGAATAGACCGACGCGCCGGCCTCCGACACCACGATCTTCGACATTTTCAGGTCCGGCAGCAGCTTGACCAGTTCGGTCGCCAGTTTGTCGGTCTCGCGCGAGGCGGTGCCGTTGCCGATCGCGATCAGGTCGACGCGGTGCGCGACCGCAAGCTTGCCCAGCGTCGCCAACGTCGCGTCCCACTGCCGTTGCGGTTCGTGCGGATAGACCGCGGTCGTCGCCACCACCTTGCCGGTGGCGTCGACGATCGCGACCTTGACGCCGGAGCGATAGCCGGGATCGAGCCCCATGGTGACGCGCGCGCCGGCAGGCGCCGCCAGCAGCAAGTCGCGCAAATTCGAGGCAAACACCCGCACGCCCTCGGTCTCCGCCGCGGTCCACAGCCGCATCCGCAGGTCGATGTTGAGATGCACCTGGATCTTGGTCCGCCACGCCCAGCGCGCGGTCTCGACCAGCCAGCGGTCGCCCGGCCGGCCCTGATCGGTAATGGCGAAGCGCTGCATGATCTTCAGCTCATAGGCGCTGGGCACGCCGGCCGGCGGCGCATTCGCCTCGGGCTGGATCTGCAGCTCGAGGATTTCTTCCTTCTCGCCGCGAAACAGCGCGAGAATGCGGTGCGACGGCAGCTTGTGAAGGGCTCCGTTGTACTCGAAATAGTCCTTGAACTTCTCGCCTTCGGTCTTCTTGCCCTTGCGCACGGTCGAAGCCATCACCCCGTTCGACCACATTTCTTCGCGCAGCTTCCCGATCAGATCGGCATCCTCGGCGAATCGCTCCACCAGAATCGCGCGCGCGCCTTCGAGCGCGGCGGCGACATCGGCCACCTGCTTCTCGGCATCGACGAAACCGGCGGCGACGACTTGCGGATCGTTCTGCGGCTGCGTCAGCAACAGTTCCGACAGGGGCTCGAGGCCGGCTTCCTTGGCGATCTCGGCCTTGGTGCGGCGCTTCGGCTTGAACGGCAGATAGATGTCTTCCAGGCGCCCCTTGCTGTCGGCCGCCATGATCGCCGCTTCCAGCGCGGCGTCGAGCTTACCCTGCTCGCGGACCGAATTGAGGATGGCTGTCCGGCGCTCTTCGAGCTCGCGCAGATAGGTCAGGCGCTCTTCCAGCGTGCGCAATTGGGCGTCGTCGAGCCCGCCGGTGATTTCCTTGCGGTAGCGCGCCACGAACGGCACCGTGGCGCCGCCGTCGAGCAATTCGACCGTCGCCGTGATCTGCTGCTCGCGAACGCCAAGCTCTTCTGCGATCTGTCGATTGATATTTGCCACGCGACCTCTTTCCAGAGCCGTTGCGGCGGCAGGACCCGCCGCGGGGACGCCGCTTATGGACCATCTCGGATCGATTTTTCAACCCGCTGCACGAAACAAATTGATCTGTGGATGGCCCCACCCGGCAACTTAATTCGTAACCACGGACCGGCCGGAGATAGGACGAGATAAGGGTGGATCGATGGCGCCGTAATGTGTAAACGGACGCTCCCTCCCCGGAGCCTCCATGTCCATCTGCGGCCTTGATTTCGGAACGTCGAACACGACGCTCGGCACCATCGAGGGCGCGGCGCCGGTTCTGGCGGCGCTGGAGGCGGCGCAGACCACGATTCCCAGCGCGATCTTCTATGAGGCGGATAGCGGCGTCCTGATCGGCCGCATGGCCGTGCAAGCCTATGTCGAAGGCGTTCCCGGCCGCCTGATGCGGAGCCTCAAATCGGTGCTCGGCACCTCGCTGATCGATGAAACCACGCGGCTCGGACGCGAACGGGTCAGCTTCCGCGACGTGATCGCCTACTACCTCGGCGCGGTCAAACGCCGCGCGGAACAGGCCACCGGCCGCGAACTGCGCAACGTCGTCCATGGCCGTCCCGTCCACTTCGTCGACAACGCGCCGGACGCCGACCGCAAGGCGGAGCAGACCCTGCGAAAGATCGCGCGGGAATCGGATTCGAAGACGTGACCTTCCAGTTCGAGCCGATCGCCGCGGCGCTCGACTATGAGCGACAGATCGCAGCCGAGGAAGTAGCGCTGATCGCCGATATCGGCGGCGGCACATCCGATTTTTCGATCGTGCGCCTGGGGCCCGAACGCCACGGCAAGGCCGATCGCGCGGCCGATATTCTCGCCAATGACGGCGTGCGCATCGGCGGCACCGATTTCGACCGCCAGCTCAGCCTCGGCGTGGTCATGCCGCTGTTCGGCTTCGGCAGCGCCATGAAGCGGCAAGGGCTCGACGTGCCGTCGAGCTATTTCCAGGACCTGGCGACCTGGTCGAGCATCAACCGCATGTATGAACCGCGGGTGCTGGCCGATATCCGCCAGGTGCGGCAGGAGGCCGCCGAGCCGGAACTTCTCGACCGGCTGATCCGCGTGGTCCACGAACAGCGCGGCCACACGCTGGCGATGGAAGTCGAGGACGCCAAGATCGCACTGTCCGAGCAGCGCCGCTCGGCAATTCCGCTGGAGTGGGTTGCCCCGGGCCTCAGCGCGGACATCAGCCGCCCCGATCTCGTCAGCCATACCAAGCAGTTGGCCGATCGCATCGCGGTCCGCATCAAGAACTGCCTCGTCCAGGCGGGATTGACAGCCGGCGCCATCGACTCCGTGTTCCTGACCGGCGGCTCGGTGAAACTCGCTCACGTGCACAAGGCGATTACCAAAGCCGTGCCGTCGGCCCGCATCGTCGAAGGCGACATCTTCGGCGCCGTCGGCAAGGGTTTGACGCTTGAGGCGCTGCGACGATACGGGCCTGCGAACTGAGAACGGCCGCCGATCAGCCCACCACTTCCGTCACCGGCTGCAGGTCGATGGCAAAAGTCTCCAGAAACTTCGACGTCATGATGTAGAAGCCGACCGAAAGCTGCAGTTCGACCAGCGCGGCCGTCGTCAGTTTCGAGGCAATCGCGTTGAAGGTCGCGTCCGTCGGCTTGTGGCGCCTGACGATCTCGTCGGTGAAAGCAAGCGCGGCGCGCTGCACTTCGTTGAAGCAGGTCGCCGATTCCCAGTTCTCCAACGCCTCGTTCTGCTCGTCGGTGACGCCGACGTTCTTGCCGATCCGCTTGTGGGCGACGATTTCATAGGGCGCCTCGCACAGGATGCCGGTGCGGGTGATGGCGAGTTCGCGCACGATCGGGTCGAGTTCGCCCTTGTGCCTGATCGCTCCGCCCAGCCGGCAGTATTGTTCGAGATAGCTCGGCGAGTGCGCCATCATCCGGAAGATGTTGGCATTGCGGTTTTTACCCAGCAATTCGCGGGTGCGCTCATTGTGCTTGGCGGGATCGCTATATTCGACGCGGGCCATTCATCACCTTGGGGTTTTACGGATTTTCTGATTTGCTGACAGGTAGATCATGCACTGCAGCAGTAAGCGGATCAACGTCGAAAGACGGCCGGTACGGCATCCCGGCCCGGTTCCGGAGCGCTGGGGGCGCTCCAAAAAACTCCCTCTCTCGTGCACAAACCGGCTACGCGCGAGCCAAATTGCCGCCTCAATGCTGGTCGATTCTGACACTGTCGATATTCGCTGAGTGGGGACTCAAAGGAGCGAATACTCGTCGCGGGGCGTTCCGAGTAAACCAAACTGAGTTCATCAGGCCTTCACGGGCAAGGATAACTCATGCCCAAGTCTAGGGAGTTAGGCATGAAGGAAGCCACCAGGAAGGCGGCCTCGGAAGCGTTCGCGCAGACGCTGGCGGTAACGGCGATGCTCGTCATCGCTAGCGTTGTGTTCTACTGGCACTGAATGTTGACGCGTGAAGCAATTCGGATTTTTCACTGTTCTGCGTAATCTGGATTGCTTCGCTGCGTGAACATTTTGCCTGAACTTTACTTCATTTTCTCGAAATACGGGATCAGCTTACCCGCAAACGGCCGATAGCTCACGGTAACAGAGTCGCCGATCGCCAGATCGTTGGCGCCATGGGCCATCATGCGAAAGCCCTCGGCCGCATCGACCAGCACGATATTGTAGGGAACATGCGCGCGGGTTTCCGGCGTTGCGGCGCGGCACACCAGCGAGGTCGCATAGACCGTGGCTGCCCCGCTGGCGCGCTTCTCTACCGGATTCGGCGCACCGCAGGCCGCGCAGAAATTGCGGTGGAAATACTGCACGTTCCCGCAAGGACCGCAGGATTGATAGACGATGGCCTCGGCGCCCCTGGTCCAGTCGGCGAGTTTATCGGTCATCGCACCCGCTCCAGAAACATGCTGACATGCGACGACAACACGCCGCCGTCGCCATGCAGCAGCGCGATCGAGGCGTCGCGAACCTGCCGGGCGCCGGCGCGCTCCGTCATCTGCAAATGCGTCTCGACCAGATGCGCCATCGCGCCACCGACGCCGCAATGGCCATAGCTCAACAGCCCGCCATGGGTGTTGAGCGGCATGGCGCCGTCGCGGCCGAAATGCCCTGCCCGCACCCGCGCCGCCGCCTCGCCCCGCGCGGCAAGGCCGAGGTCTTCCAGCAGCATCGCCAGCGTGATGGTGAAGCTGTCATAGACCGCGGCGTAGCGCACATCCGATATCGCCAGGCCGGACGCGGCCTTTGCCTTGGCGATCGCGATCTCGGCGCCGAGTTCGCTCAAGGCAGGCGCCGCCGTGACGTGCTGATGGGTATGCGCCTGCGCCGCGCCGCGCACGCGAATGCCGGTTCCGGAGGTCGGCTCGCGGCTGATCACGAACGCCGCGCCGCCGTCGGATACCGGGCAGCAATCCAGCAGCTTGAGCGGCATCGCCACCGGCTTTGAGGCCATCACGTCGGCGACGGTGATCGGCTCGTGAAACTGCGCGCCGGGATGGGTCAAGGCGTGGGCGCGCATCAGCACCGCGAATTCGGCGAGGTCTTCCTGGGTGACGCCATATTCGTGCATGTAGCGGGATGCGACGAGGCCGTAATAAGCGGGGATCGTCGGCCCCAGGGTCACCTCGTAATCGGGGTGGCCGACCTGCGCCAGCGCCTGGATCGAGGCATCGCGGCTCTGCCCGGTGAGACGATTTTCGCCGCCGACCACCAGCACATGTTTTGCGACGCCGGCATCGACCAGGTGATGCGCCAGCATGGTCATGGCGAGACCTGTCGCCCCGCCGACCTGCACGGCATGCGCGTAGGATGGCTGAATGCCAAAGTGCTCGGCGAACACGGTCGCCAGCATGATGTGCGGCGAGACCGTACTGTAGCCGCAGAGAATGCCGTCGATCTCGGATCGCTTCAGCCCGGCATCGGCAATCGCAAGCTCGGCCGCCTTGCTCATGAGGTCGAGCGAGGACGAGCCTTCATGCTTGCCGTATGACGTCAGTCCGACGCCGGTGATGAAGCTCATGGTCTTGTCCCCTCGTCATTCCGGGGCGCGCGCAGCGCGAGCCCGGAATCCATTATGCCGACGTGGCATGCGGCCCGATGGATTCCGGGTTCGTCGCTACGCGACGCCCCGGAATGACGGCCTCGGACTACGTTCATCATCAATACGACTTCGGCAGACCGAGCACCTTCTCGGCGATGAAGCTGAGAATGAGCTGCGGGCTGATCGGAGCGATGCGCGGGATCAGGGATTCCCGCAAATAGCGCTCGACGTGATATTCCTTGGCGTATCCAAAGCCGCCATGCGTCATGACAGCCTGTTCGCAGGCGTGGAAGCCGGCTTCGGCGGCGAGATATTTCGCGGCATTGGCGGCCGGGCCGCATTGCATGCCCTGATCGTATTGCCAGCCTGCGCGCAGCACCATCATCCAGGCGGCTTCCAGTTCCATCCAGTTCTTCGCCAGCGGATGCTGGATGCCTTGATTCATGCCGATCGGGCGATTGAACACGATGCGGTTCTTCGCATAGGCCGCAGCGCGCGACAGCGCGATCTGGCCGAGACCGACGGCTTCCGCCGCGATCAGGATGCGCTCGGGATTCATCCCGTGCAGGATATATTCGAAGCCGCGGCCTTCCTCGCCGAGGCGGTCCTCGACCGGGATCTCGAAATTCTCGAAGAACAACTCGTTGGAATCGACAGGCTTGCGGCCCATCTTTTCGATCTCGTGCACGGCGACACGCTTCTTGTCGAAATCCGTGTAGAACAGGCTCAGGCCCTGCGTCGGCTTCTTCACCTCTTCCAGCGGCGTGGTGCGCGCCAGCAGCAGAATCTTGTTGGCGACCTGGGCGGTGGAAATCCAGACCTTCTGGCCGTTGACGACATACTTGTCGCCCTTGCGCACCGCGCGGGTTTTCAATTGCGTGGTGTTGAGCCCGGTGTTGGGTTCGGTCACCGCAAAGCAGGATTTGTCGCGACCGTCGATGATCGGCGGCAGCATGCGCGTGCACTGTTCCTTGGTGCCGAACACGACCACGGGATTGAGCCCGAATACGTTCATGTGCACGGCGGAGGCGCCGGACATGCCGGCGCCCGATTCCGCAATCGTCCGCATCATGATCGCGGCGTCGGTGATGCCGAGCCCCGACCCGCCATATTCCTCGGGGATGCAGATGCCGAGCCAGCCGGCATCCGCCAGCGCGCGGTGGAAGTCAGCCGGATAGCCGCCCTCCTTGTCCTTCTTCAGCCAATAGGCGTCGTCGAAGCGTGAACAGATTTTCCCGACCGCGTCGCGGATCGATTCCTGGTTGGCTGATAGCGCGAAATCCATCTATCTCGTCCTTACGTGTTTTACGTGGCCTTGGTGACGCCATCGCGCACCAGCGCTGCAATCTCACCCGGCGAAAAGCCGGCTTCGCGGAGGATTTCCGCGCCGTGCTCGCTCAGGCGCGGCGCCAGCCGCTTTGTTTCAACCGGCGTTTCCGAAAACCGCACTGAGGGCCTCATGTTGCGGATCCGGCCTTCGGTCGGATGATCGACGACCGGGAAGAAATCGGTCGCGACGATGTGGGGATCGCCGAGCAGGCTTTCGAGGTCGTGCATCGGCATCACAGGCACATCGGCCTTCTCGAGGATAGCGGTCCACTCGGCGGTGGTCTTGGTCTCGAGAATGCGCGCCAGTTCGGCATAGACCGTGTCGATGTTGACGGCGCGGCCGGCGAAGGTCGCAAATTTCGTGTGCACGCGAAGATCGTCTCGCCCGGTGGCATCGAAGAAATTCTGCCACTGCTTGTCGTTGTAGACGATCACGCAGATATAGCCGTCCGAGGTCTTGTAGGGCCGCCGGTCCGGCGACAGATGACGGGCATAGCCGCCCTTGTCGAGCGGCGGCTCATAGGTGAGGCCGCCCATGTGATCGCCCATCACGAAACCGGCCATGGTTTCGAACATCGGGATATCGACGCGCTGGCCGCGGCCGGTACGGTCGCGATCAACGAGGCTGGCGCAGATTGCGCCCACCGCCGTGAGCCCGACGATACGGTCGACCAGCGCATTGGGGACATAGCGCGGCACGCCGTCGGCGGTCTGCGCCATCAGCGCCGGCAAAGCCGTCGCGCCCTGGATCAGATCGTCATAGGCGGGCTTGGCCGCATAGGGCCCGTCCTGGCCGAAACCGAACACGCCGGCATAGATCAGGCGCGGGTTGATTTTCGACACCACGTCGTAACCGAGATTGAGCCGCGCCATCGCCTGCGGACGCACATTGTAGACCAGCACGTCGGCGGATTTGATCAGCCGCAGCACGGCGTCGCGCCCGGCCGGCTTCTTCAAATCGAGGCAGATCGAGCGCTTGTTGCGGTTGGTGTTGAGGAACACCGGTCCCATGCCGGGATGGCGGGTCGGGCCGATCTGCCGCGTCACGTCGCCATCCTGCAATTCAACCTTGATGACGTCGGCGCCGTAGTCGCCGAGCATCTGGGTGGCATAGGGCCCCATCAGCACGGTCGTCATGTCGATGACCTTGATGCCCTGCAATGGTCCCATGGATCAGCCTCGCTCCCGGATTGTCGTTCCGGCCAAGTAACGGGAGGATATTGCCAAGATCAAGCGCGCCCGGCGTATGGGCGTATGCACGCAGTCCAGTAAACGATGTCGTCCCTGCGAAAGCAGGGACCCATAATCACAAGGTGTGGATTAAGGCAGGCTCAGGCAACCAGAACTTCCCGTAACCCGCGGCTACACGGCGTATGGGTCCCTGCTTTCGCAGGGACGACGATAGAAATACGGTGTTGGAGGCTATTTTGTCGACCTGGCGTCGCGTTCCCGCGTCAGGCGCTCCAGCTCCTCATTCTGCTGGCTGAGGCGGTCGGCGATACGCGCTTCGTTCTGCTCGCCGGAGGCGGCGGCAGCCTGTTCGATCAACTGCCGGATATTGTCTTCCAGAATCCTGATCCGGTTGTTCAGTTCGGCCGATGACAACGAACTCTCGTTGCTCATGATGCACGCTCCGGAAAATTGTAGGGTGGGCAAAGCGAAGCCTGCCCACCCCTACGATAGCACGTTTCGCGTGACTACTTCGCAGCCTCCAGCACGGAGACGTAGTTCGCCACCGCCGCACCGCCCATGTTGAAGATGCCGGCGAGCTTTGCGTTCTTGAGCTGCATGCCCTCGGGCGCCTGGCCGACAAGCTGCATCGCGCTCATCACATGCATGGAGACGCCGGTGGCGCCGATCGGATGGCCCTTGGCCTTCAGGCCGCCGGACGGATTGACCGGCAGCTTGCCGTCTTTCTGGGTCCAGCCTTCCTTGATGGCGCGGGCGCCCTGCCCGCGCGGCGTCAGGCCCATCGCTTCGTATTCGATCAGCTCGGCGACCGTGAAGCAGTCATGGGTCTCGACAAAGGAAAGATCGGAGAGCTGTACGCCGGCCTGCGCCAGCGCGCGCTGCCAGGCGACGGTGCAGCCTTCGAACTGCAGGATGTCGCGTTTGGACATCGGCAGGAAATCCTGCGCATGCGCGGTGGCGCGGAAGTTCACCGCCTTGCCCATGGTCTTTGCGGTTTCCGAATCCGTCAGCACCAGCGCCGCCGCGCCGTCCGACACCAGCGAACAGTCGGTGCGCTTCAGGGGACCTGCGACAAACGGGTTCTTCTCGCTCTCGGCGCGGCAGAACTCGTAGCCGAAATCCTTGCGCATCTGCGCATAGGGATTGGCGACGCCGTTCTTGTGGTTCTTCGCCGCGATCATCGCCAGCGCGTCCGACTGGTCGCCATATTTCTGGAAATAGCTTTGCGCGATCTTGCCGAACACGCCGGCAAAGCCGCCGACGGTGTCGCCGTCCTCAGGCAGATAGGAGGCCTTCAGCAGGTATCGCCCGATATCGGCCGAGGGCGTCCGCGTCATCTGCTCGACGCCGACCACCAGCACGATCTTGGCCGCGCCCGCGGCGATCGCCCGGATCCCCTGATGCACCGCCGCCGAACCGGTGGCGCAGGCGTTCTCGACCCGCGTGGTCGGCTTGAAGCGCAGTTTGGGGTCGGCCTGCAGTACCAGCGAGGCCGTAAAATCCTGTGGCGAGAAGCCGGCATTGAAATGCCCGAGCACGATCTCGTCGACATCTTCGGCTGATACGCCGGCATCCGCCAGCGCATCGGTCGCAACCTTCACCACGAGGCTCTCGACGGTTTCCGCGTCGAACTTGCCGAATGGCGTGTGCGCCCATCCGACGATGCTGGCTGTCATGGTCGTCTCCTTAATTTCGGTTCGGGTCGGTTTGTAACCTATCTTGGTGCCGCTTTCAGCGATTTCATCGTCCGCTCGCACATGGCGGTTATGCCGGCCCAGTTACCGGACCTGATATCGACGGCCGGACATAGCCAGGAACCGCCCACCGCCACCACATTCGGCTCAGCCAGCCAGCTCGCCGCGTTGGCCTCGCCAATGCCGCCGGTCGGGCATATCAGGATATTCGGAAACGGTCCGGCCAGCGCCCGAAGTGCCTTGATACCGCCGGACTGTTCGGCGGGAAAGAACTTCACGAGATCGAAGCCGGCCGCCAGCGCCTGCATCAGCTCGGAAGCCGTCGCGATCCCGGGCGCAAACGGCAGGTCGCTTGCGGCAGCGGCCTTCAAGAGCTCCGGCGTCGCGCCGGGGCTGATGCCGAATTTGGCGCCAAGCCCCCTCGCCTTCGCCAGGTCGTCGGCGTTCAGGATCGTGCCGATACCGACGATGGCATCCGGCACCTCCGCGATCATGGCCTTGGCAGCCTCGAGAGCCACCGGCGTCCGCAGGGTGACTTCCAGCACGTGCACGCCGCCTGCAACCAGCGCGCGCGCCAGCGGCACCGCATCCTCCAGCCGTTCGATGGTGAGCACGGGGATCACCGTGGCCGCTTTGAAGATCGCGGCGAGTTCTTCCTGCCTGGTGGCTGCAGTCATGGAGATGCCCTGCGAGAATTGACGTGGTTGGGGACGAGGCCGGACGGCATCGCCGCACGCGGGATAATCGCCCCGGGATGACATACCACAACGCCGGCCAGACGATGCCCGGCGCGGGCGGCTTCAAGCGGATCCGCGCCGACAAGGCGCGCGGCCACGTAGGCGGCCGCGAAACTGTCGCCCGCTGCCGTGGTGTCGACGACCGGCGCCTCCACCGGCTTGGCCTTGATCGGATAGGGAACGCCTTCCAGGCGAAGGATGCTCGCCGGCTCCGAAAGCTTCAACACCACCTCGGCGCCTGGAACCCGCGCGAGCAAGGCTTCGCTGGTTATACCCGGGTAGAGCGGCAGCAGATCCTCGGTGGACGCCAGCACGATATCGGCCGTAGCGAAGGCCTCCTGAAAAACCGCGCGCGCGACGTCGAGATCGGGCCAGCCGCGGGCGCGGAAATTGGTATCGAAAGCGAAACGTGCGCCATGCTCGCGCGCGCGTCTCAGCGCCGCGAACAGCCGCGCCCTTCCCTCCGCGCCATACAGCGAGAGCGTGATCGCCGAAAGATAGACCACCTCATAGTCGGCGAGAGCGTCGAGGATCTCCGGCGTCTGCGGCAAATCCATCAGGCTGCACGCGGCGGCGCTGTCGCGCCAGTGAAAGAACCGGCGCTCGCCCTTGTCGTCGGTCTGGATCATGTAGAGACCCGGCAGTTTGCCCGGCAGCCGCACGACGCGCTTTGTCCCGACACCCTCCGCCGCCCAGCCGGCGATCATCTCGTCGCTGAGGGGGTCGTCACCGAGCGCGGTGACGTACTCGGCACCGACACCGAGGCGGGCGAGATAGACGGCGGTATTGAGCGTGTCGCCGCCGAACCCGCGTGAAAACAGGCCGTTGTCGGCCTGCTTCAGCTCGACCATGCATTCGCCGATGCAGGCGACCTTGCTCATGACCGCATCCGCGCGAATGAGCGTGACATCACCTCACGCCGCAAACTTGCCGCCGAGTTCATCCTCGATGTGAATCCGGATGATGTCGTCAAACGTCTTCTCGGCCGTGGTGAAGCCGAGCTTGAGCGCGCGGTCGGTGACGAAGTCGCGCGGCCAGCCCGAGACGATGCCGATGATGGTCGGGTCGGGCACCCGCTTGATACGCGCGGTGACGTTCTTGCCGGCAACGCGGTCCAGCGCCGCAATCTGCTCGCCGACGCTCACCGACATACCGGGCATGCTGAGATTGCGCCGCGGCCCCATCGCGTTGAGGTCCATGGTGCCGGCGTGGACCAGAAAGCCGACCGCCGATTTCGGCGAGGCATGCCAGTGCCGGACGTCCTCGGAGACCGGCAGCACCGCCTCCTCGCCAGCCAGCGGCTCGCGGATGATGTTGGAGAAGAAGCCGGAAGCCGCCTTGTTCGGCTTGCCCGGCCGCACGCAGATCGTCGGCAGGCGGATCGAGATGCCGTCGAGCAGGCCCTTGCGGGTGTAGTCGTTGATCAGGAGTTCGCAGATCGACTTTTGCGTGCCGTAGCTCGTCAGCGGCGTGTGGAAGAACTCGTCGCCGATCTTTTCCGGGAACGGCGCGCCGAACACCGCGATCGAGGACGTGAACACCAGCCGCGGCTTGTAGCCGCCGCCGGCGTGACGGATGGCATCGATCAGATATCGCGTGCCGTCGAGATTGATCCGGTAGCCCTTGTCGAATTCGGCCTCGGCCTCGCCGGAGACGATCGCGGCGAGATGAAAGATCACTTCCGGCCGACCGGCGATCAGCGGTTCCGCCGCGCCGGCATCGGCGAAGTCGGAGGCAACGACATTAATCGGGATCGAGGTGGCCGGCTTGGCCGGCGCCACCACGTCCTGCAGCGTCAACCGGGTGATTTCGTGCTTGCCGAGGCGGCCGTCGCGCAGCAGCCGCTCGGTCAATTTGCGGCCGACCATGCCGGCGGCGCCGAGAATCAGAATGTGCAAGACCCGTCTCCTTTTTGTTTGCTTCAGATGCGGGCCGGCGCGCTCACTCTTTCACGGCTCCCGTCATGGCCGACACATAATGCTCGACGAAGAAGGCGTAAAGGATAACCAGCGGCAGCGAGCCCGCCAGCGCGCCCGCCATCAGCGAACCCCAGCGATAGACGTCGCCGTCGACGAATTCGTTGACGATCGCGACCGGCACCGTCTTGTTGGAAGTCGATTGCAGGAAGGTGAGCGCGTAAATGAACTCGTTCCAGCACAGCGTGAAGCAGAAGATGAAGGCCGAGATCAGGCCTGGAATAGCCAGCGGCAGCACGATCTTGATCAGAATCTGCCAGCGGCTGGCGCCGTCAATCAGCGCGCACTCCTCCAGCTCGAACGGGATGGTCTTGAAGTATCCCATCAACAGCCAGGTCGAGAACGGGATCAGGATGGTCGGATAGGTCAGGATCAGCGCGAGCGGCGAGTTGAACAGACCGTACTGGAACACGACGGTGGCCAGCGGAATGAACAGGATCGACGGCGGCACCAGATAGGCAAGGAAGATCAGGCCACCAACGACATTGGCGCCCTTGTAGCGCAACCGCACGATGGCATAGGCCGCCAGCACACTGGCGGTGATCGAGAGCGTAGTGGCGCCGACCGCGACATACATCGTGTTCCACAGCCACCTCGGATAGTAGCTCTCGAACAAGAGCTTGTAGAAATGCTTGAAGGTCGGATTCCAGGTCCAGAACGGGTTGTAGGTCTCCATGTCCAGCAGTTGCGAGTCCGGCTTCACCGACGTGAGCGCCATCCAGTAGAACGGAAACAGGAGAACAATAATGATGATCGACAGCGGCAGATAGAGCGTCACCAACCGGCGCGGCACCGACTGCAGATAGCTCATGCCCTCGCTGTGGTCGTCCTTTGCGATGGTCGGCGCTGAAGCCGACAGCACACCCTTGAGGTCGATACGCGTGGTCGGGAGATCAGTCATTGTTTTCTCCCTGCTGCCACTTGCGGCGTTGCAGCCCGAACCAGGACACCATGATCGCGGCGAGCAGGAACGGAATCATGGCGCTGGCAATCGCAGCGCCCTCGCCCAGTTGTCCGGCGATGATCGCGCGCTGGTAGGACAAGGTCGCCATCAGGTGCGTCGCGTTCACCGGACCGCCACGGGTCATCGCCCAGATCAGCTGGAAGTCGGTGAAAGTGAACAGCACCGAGAAGGTCATCACCACCGCGATGATCGGCGTGAGCAAGGGTAGGTGATGTGGCGGAACATCTGCCAGCGCGTCGCGCCGTCGAGCGTCGCCGCCTCGTAGAGCGAGGGCGACACGGTCTGCAGGCCGGCGAGCAGCGTGATCGCGACGAACGGCACGCCGCGCCAGATGTTGGCGAAGATGACGCAGATCCGCGCCCACGTGGTGTCGCCCAGGAAATTGATGTTGTAGTCGATGATGCCGAGATGCTTCAGCGACCAGGAGATGATCGAGAACTGGGAATCGAAAATCCACCAGAAGGCCAGCGCCGACAGCACGGTCGGCACGATGAAGGGGATCAGCACCGCTGCGCGCAGCATCGCCTTGAACGGCAAGTTCTCGTTCAGGAGCAGCGCAAGATAGAGACCGATGGCGAATTTGATGGCGCTGGCGACGAACGTGTAGACCAGCGTATTGGTGACCGAGAGCCAGAAGATCGCGTCGTCCCATAGCCACTCGTAGTTTTCGTATCCGATGAACTGCCCGGCCCGGCCGATCTTGGTGTCGGTGAGGGAGAGCCAGATGCCGAGCCCGAGCGGATAGGCCAGGAAAAAGATCAGGAACCCCATCGCCGGCACCATGAACCAGAAACCAAGCCAGTTCCTGTTGTGCTTGATCTGGTCCCACGCAGTCGCTTCGCGAAGCTGCGGCTTGGCTTTGGTCGGCGTGAGTACAATGTCAGCCATGGGCCAATTCCTGGGCGATGCCGCTCGTGGTGAGATTGGAACGGGCGGCGGTCAGCCGCCGCCCGTTCCTGACGTTCTAGCGATAAATGCGCTTCAACTGACGTTCGGCTTCCGTCATCGCGGTCTTGGCGTCCTTGGTACCGGTGCAGTAGTTGGCGAACATGTCGACGACGATGAAGTCGGCGATCGCGGTCGCCGCCTTTTCGCCGACCTTGCCGATGCCCGAGGCGGGCAGCGCGCGCTTGCTCGCCTGGCTGAACACCTGGTTCTTCGGGTCCGCGGTCCAGACCGGCGCTGCGTCATAGGCGTTGAGCGTATGGGTGAGATACCCGCGCGCGCCCGTCAGCCATTTTTCGTAGTTTTCCTTCTCCAGCATGAAGGCGACGAAGGCCTTTGCGGCGTTCGGATATTTCGTGAAGTTGAATGCCAGGATCGGCACGGCAAGCTGCAACTCGGTCGGCTTGCCGACCGGGCCCACCGGCCACAGCGCGTGGTAGGTATCCTCGGCAAGATCCTTCATCTTGGGATCGTCTTTCGCAGCGACGTAGATCGAGATGCCGTTGGCGGTGCAGGACAACTCGCCGGCCAGGAACGCCTTGTTGTTCGAGCCGTCGTTCCAGGATGCGGTGCCGGGAATGAAGGTGTCGGAAAGCTGCTTGCAGTAATCCAGCGCCTTGGCGGTCTCCGCCGAGTTGATGATGACCTTGTCGTCCTTGTCGACGGTGTAGGCGCCGTGACCCCACAGGATCCAATGCAGCCAAGCATTGGCGTCGCCGGTGGCGTGACCGAGCGCGAAACCGGCCGGCGTGTTGTTGGCCTTGAGTTTCTTGCACAACTCCAGGAAGCCCGGGAAATCCTTCGGGAATTCCTTGAAGCCTGCCTTGTCGACCGCAGACTTGCGATACGTCAGATAGCCGCCGATAGTTGCGACGGGAATGCCGAGCCAGTCGTTGCCCAACATGCAGGTCTTCTGTGCAGCATCGGTCCATCCGCCGTATTTCTTGCCGAGGTAGTCGGCAACGTCGTTCATTTTCAGGACCTTGGTCGGGAACAGCTGCGGCAGCGTGTGCAGGCCCCAGGCGAGGTCGAGACCCGAGCCGACATTGGCGGCAACGGAGGCTTTCGGCTGCACGTCCTCGAACGCCTCCGAGAACACGTTCATATCGGTGCCGGTCGCGGTCTTGAACGCGGCGACCATGGCGTTGAACGCGTCGTCTTCGGCCGGCACGAAGCGCTTCCAGCGCATTACCGTGAGCTTGGCGCCGGACTCCGCCTTCCAGGGCGAGGCTTGCGCCCAGGCCTTGGCGAAATCGAGCAGTGCCGGTCCGGTCAGCGCGCCGGCTGCCGCCAGCGCCGTGCCACCCTGAAGCAGAGAGCGGCGGGTAAAGTCCTGCATGGTCCATTCTCCCGTTTGAATACTTTTTTGGTTGTTGCTCAGCCTCTTTAGTTAGTTGTCGCTTACCTGGCTGTTATTGCTCAGCCATTCAGTCGCTTGCCGGTCGTCTCGTCGAACAGATGCACGAGCGACGGATCCGGCTTCAACCGGATCTTGTCGCCCGGATTGAATTGATGCCGCTCGCGGAACACGGCGACCACCTGCTCTCCGCCAAGCTTGGCGAAGACCTGCGTTTCCGAGCCGGTCGGCTCGACCACGACGATCTCGGCTTCGGCGCCGTCGTCGGCGATCGTGAAATGTTCGGGCCGCACGCCGTAGACCGCCGGCTGGCCCTCGGAATTGGCGGGCGCCGTTTTCAGCGGCAGCTTGACGCCGTTCGGACCTTCGAACGCGGCGCTGCCGTTCGACTTCACCTTGCCCTTGAGGAAATTCATCGCCGGCGAACCGATGAAGCCCGCAACGAATTGATTGGCCGGAGTGTCGTAGAGCTCGAGCGGGGTGCCCATCTGCTCGACGATGCCGTCATGCATGACCACGATCTTGTCGGCCATGGTCATCGCTTCGATCTGGTCGTGCGTGACGTAGACCGTCGTGGTTTGCAGACGCTGGTGCAGTTCCTTGATCTCGGTGCGCATCGCCACGCGCAGCTTGGCGTCGAGGTTGGACAAGCGGCTCGTCGAACAGGAACACTTGCGGGTCGCGCACGATAGCGCGGCCCATGGCGACGCGCTGGCGCTGGCCGCCCGACAATTGCCGGGGATAGCGCTCGAGCAGCGGGGTCAGTGCCAGGATTTCCGCAGCGCGCTTGACGCCGGTCGAGATTTCATCCGCGCTTGCGCCGCGCAGCTTGAGCGAAAAGCCCATGTTGTCGGCGACTGTCATGTGCGGATAGAGCGCGTAGTTCTGGAACACCATCGCAATGTCGCGCTCTTTGGGCTGGACATTGTTGACCACGCGGTCGCCGATCGAAATCGTGCCCGAGGTGATGTTTTCGAGGCCGGCGAGCATCCGCAGCAAGGTCGACTTGCCGCAGCCGGAGGGGCCGACGAGCACGACGAACTCGCCATCCTCGATCGGAATCGACACGCCGTGCAAAACTTCAAAATTGCCGAACGACTTTCGCACGTCGCGAATCTGTACCGACGACATCGTCTCTCCCCTCATTTTCTGTTTTGTGGCGCCACAGGTGGACGGCGACGCGCTGCTGTCTTTTCGACTCTAATGCCGGAAGCCGAATTCAACCGTCATCATCATCCGCAGTTTCGCGGTTTTTAGCAATCCGATGGTAGCGCTGTCAATAATTGTTCAAACGTCTAATCCATTGTGATATGAGCGCAAGATGGGACGAAAACAGACAAAGTCTGGCAAAATCCGCCTCACCGAGGTCGCCAAGCTCGCTGGCGTCAGCCCAATCACGGCATCGCGCTTTTTCCGGAATCCCGAAGCGCTGTCGTTGAGCAAGCGGGAACGCGTCGATAGCGCCGTGAAGGAACTGGGTTACGTACCCAATCTCGCCGCGCGCGCGCTGGCCTCGCACCGCACGGAAGTCATCGGCGTCGTCATCCCTTCCCTCACCAACAACGTGTTCGCCGACGTGCTGCGCGGCATCTACGATTCTTCCGAAGGCAGCCGCTATACCATTCAGCTTGCCAATACCCGCTACAGCATCCTGCAAGAGGAAAAGGTGCTGCGTCTGTTCCGGGCGCAGAAGCCCGCGGGATTGATCGTCACCGGCATCAACCAGACCGCGGAATCGCGCACGATCCTGGAATCGATGAATTGCCCGGTCACGCAGATCATGGAAATCGGCGACAGCCCCGTGGACATGATGGTCGGCTTCTCCCATTACGATGCGGCTTTCGCCGCAATTTCGCACATCCTCGAACAGGGACGCCGGCGCATCGGATTTCTCGGCGCGCGAATGGACCCTCGCGTCCAGCGGCGGTTCGAAGGGTATCGTGATGCCGTGAAGGCGGCCTCGCTGTTCGACCCGGCCCTCATCGTCACGACTTCCGTGCCGACCACCGTCACGCTCGGCGGGACGCTGTTCGCCGACCTGCTTGCGCAGACGCCCGACATCGACGCCGTCTTCTGCGTCAACGACGATCTTGCGCTGGGCGCTCTGTTCGAATGCCAGCGCCGGCAGATATCGGTTCCGCGCGATCTGGCCATTGTCGGCTTCAACGACCTGGAATTCACCGCGTCCGCAGTCCCCTCGCTCACCAGCGTACGCACCAATCGCTATGAAATGGGCCGGCACGCCGTCACGATGGTGATCGACGCGATCGAAGGCCGTCGCCCGCAGGAGCCGGTTATCGATCTTGGCTTTCAACTGATGATTCGAGAAAGCTCGATGCCCGCAAGCACCTGACGCACGCGCGCAGCATGCATCACGCGGCACCGCAGAAAATGGTAGCGCTACCTTTTAGGCCGGACTAGGATCGAGTTCGCGAAAATCTGAATTGGGTGCGGCAGCCGCGTTTGCAGCGGATGAAATTTTCAGCATGGTGCGCGTGCTGCCATGTTTTAAGCCGCCATCAGTTTGCAGTGCGGGAGGAACCAATGAAAAAAAGCGACAACAAGACCCCCACCAACGGCAAGGGCCGAAGGCTACGTTCCCTCGAGTGGTTCGACAACCCGCATAACCCGGGAATGACCGCGCTCTATCTCGAGCGCTACCTGAACTACGGCCTGACCCGGGAGGAATTGCAATCCGGCAAGCCGATCATCGGCATCGCCCAGACCGGCAACGACCTGTCACCGTGCAACCGGCACCATCTCGAACTGGCGCATCGGGTACGCGAAGGCATCCGCGCCGCCGGCGGCATCGCCATGGAATTTCCGACGCACCCGATCCAGGAAACCGGCAAGCGGCCGACCGCCGCACTTGATCGCAACCTCGCCTATCTCGGCCTGGTCGAAATTCTGTTCGGCTATCCGCTCGATGGCGTGGTGCTGACGACCGGCTGCGACAAGACCACGCCGGCCTGCATGATGGCGGCGGCGACCGTCAATATGCCTGCGATCGTGCTTTCGGGCGGCCCGATGCTGAACGGCTGGTTCAACGGCGAGCGCACCGGATCCGGCACCGTCGTCTGGAAGCAACGCGAACGGCTTGCCGCCGGCGAGATCGACTACAACGAGTTCATCGAAATCGTGGCCTCCTCGGCCCCCTCGGTCGGCCATTGCAACACGATGGGCACCGCCTCGACCATGAACTCGCTGGCGGAAGCGCTCGGCATGTCACTGCCGGGATGTGCTGCGATCCCGGCGCCCTATCGCGAGCGCGGTCAGATCGCCTATGAGACGGGAAAACGGATCGTCGAGATGGTCTGGGAGGATCTCAAGCCCTCCGACATCCTGACACGCAAGGCGTTCGAGAATTGCATCGCGGTGAATTCGGCGATCGGCGGCTCGACCAACGCGCCGATCCATATCAACGCATTGGCGCGGCATATCGGCGTCGAGCTCTCGATCGACGACTGGCAGAAGCACGGCCACCACATCCCGCTGCTGGTGAACATGCAGCCCGCCGGCTTCTATCTCGGCGAGGAATATCATCGCGCCGGCGGCGTGCCCGCGGTGGTGCGCGAACTGATGGCGCACAAGCACATCCACGAGGACGCCATCACGGTCAACGGCCGCACCATGGGCGAGAATTGCCGCGAGGCGCCCAAGCCCGACGGCGACGTGATCTGGAGCTACGACAAGCCGCTGGTGAAGGACGCCGGCTTCCTGGTGCTGCGCGGCAATCTGTTCGATTCCGCGATCATGAAGACCAGCGTGATCTCGAAGGAATTCCGCGACCGCTATCTGATCAATCCCAAGGACCCGAACGCGTTCGAGGGGCGCGCCATCGTTTTCGAAGGGCCGGAGGATTATCACGACCGGATCGACGATCCCGCGCTCAAGATCGACGAGCACTGCGTACTGTTCATCCGCGGCGCCGGACCGATCGGCTATCCCGGCGGCGCCGAGGTCGTGAACATGCAGCCCCCCGCAGCGCTGATCAAACGCGGCATCCTCTCGCTGCCCTGCATCGGCGACGGCAGGCAGTCCGGCACCTCGGGCTCGCCGTCGATCCTCAACGCCTCGCCGGAGGCGGCCGCCGATGGCGGGCTCGCGATCCTGAGGACCGGCGACAAGGTGCGCATCGACCTCAACAAGGGCGACGCCAACATCCTGATCACGAGCGACGAATTGAAGAAGCGGCGCGCCGAGTTGAAGGACAAGGGCGGCTTCCCCTACCCGGCCAACCAGACGCCGTGGCAGGAGGTCTACCGCTCGACCGTCGGCCAGCAGGCCACCGGCGCCTGCATGGAACTCGCAACGCGCTATCAGAATATTGTCGGCACGGTCGGCGTGGCCAGGGATAATCATTAGGCATCACCGTCATTGCGAGCGAAGCGAAGCAATCCATTGTGCCGTATGGCGAGAGTGGATTGCTTCGTCGCTTCGCTCCTCGCAATGACGAAAGGATAAGGAGAAGAAAAAAATGTCAGACCGCCTGAAGGGCAAGCGCGCATTCGTCACCGCCGCCGCCGTGGGAATCGGCCGCGCCTGCGCCGTGGCTTTTGCGCGTGAAGGCGCAACGGTGTTCGCCACCGACATCGACGAGGCCAAGCTCGGCGCGCTCAAGAGCGAAGGGATCGCGGAAGTGGCGAAGCTCGATGCGCGCGACAGCGCAGCCGTCGCCGCCATGGCCAAGCGCGCCGGCAAGACCGACATCCTGCTCAATGCCGCAGGCTTCGTGCATCACGGCACCGTGCTGGATTGCTCCGACGAGGACTGGGATTTTTCGTTCGACCTCAACGTCAAGTCGATGCACCGGACGATCCGTTCGTTCCTGCCGGGCATGCTGGAAAACGGCAAAGGTACGATCGTCAACATCTCCTCGGCGGCCGGCGTGGTGAAGGCTGCACCCAATCGCTACGTCTACGGCGCCACCAAAGCCGCGGTTGCGGCGCTGACCAAGTCGGTGGCGGTGGACTTCATCACCAAAGGCATCCGCTGCAACTGCATCTGCCCCGGCACGGTCGAAACCCCATCGATGCTGGAGCGCGCGGCCACCGCCGGTCCGAACGGACGCGAGATGTTTATCGCGCGGCAGCCGATGGGACGGCTTGGCACCGCCGAGGAAATCGCTTCGCTCGCGGTCTATCTGGCCAGCGACGAGAGTGCGTTCACCACCGGCGTCGCGCATGTCATCGACGGCGGCTGGACTCTCGTAGGAGACAAGCCAATGAACAAGATCGATCTGAACGGCCGTTGCGCCGTCGTCACCGGCGGGGCGCAGGGTTTTGGCCGCGCCATTGCCGAGCGCTTCGTCGCATCCGGCGCGAAGGTCGCGATCTGGGATCACGACCTGCCGTTCGCGGAAAAGACCGCCAGGGAAATCGGCAGCGCCGTCTCAGCCTTCAAGGTCGACGTCTCCGACCTCGCAGCGGTCGAGAAGACCCGTGACGAAACGCTGAAGGCGCTCGGCAAGATCGACATCCTCGTCAACAATGCCGGCATCGCCGGCATCAACAAGACGGTGTGGGAAACCGACCTCGACGAATGGCGCAAGGTGCTGCGCATCAATCTCGACGGCCCCTTCATCTGCTGCAAGGCGGTGGTGCCGGCGATGCTCGCGCAGAAATACGGCCGCATCGTCAACATCGCCTCCATCGCCGGCAAGGAGGGCAACCCCAACGCCGCGCATTATTCCGCCTCGAAGGCCGGCCTGATCGCGCTCACCAAGTCGCTCGGCAAGGAACTCGCGCAACACGACATCCTCGTCAACGCGGTGACGCCTGCGGCGGCGAAAACCGCGATCTTCGACCAGATGACGCAGCAGCACATCGACTTCATGCTGTCGAAGATTCCGAAGGGGCGCTTTGTGCTCGTCGAAGAACTCGCGGCGATGGTGGCGTGGCTGGCGTCGGAGGATTGTGGATTCTCGACGGGTGCGGTGTTCGACATTTCCGGCGGCCGGGCGACGTATTGAGGTCGGTCATGATCCGGGAAGGCGGATGCCTCTGCGGCGCTGTCAGGTTCAGGACCGAGGGCGAGCCGCTCAACGTCCGCATCTGCCATTGCCGCAACTGCCAGAAGGCGATGGGCTCGCCGTTCTTTGCCCGCGCGCTGTTCGACCAGCGGGCGCTTTCAGTCGAGGGCGACACCGCGCGCTATCCGTCGTCGGAGGCGCTCGACCGGGTGTTCTGCAAGGTTTGCGGCACGCGGCTGTTTTCCCGGCGCACCAACGGCACCGTGGTGGGGGTCGCGCTGGCCGCCTTCGACGACCGCCACGCCTTTGCGCCGACGGAGCACATCTGGGTCTCGGAAAAGATAGCGTGGGTGCGGATCGATGACGGGCTGCTGCAGTATGAGGAGACGGTTCCGCCCGGAAGCTGACGCCTTCGAAGGCCGACGCACGGCCGGCCGGCAATGATCGTCAGCGATCGAACGGGACGCCCGGCCCGAGGTGGTAGCGGCTGGAAAAGAACACCAGCGGGGTGTTGTCTCGGTAATCGCAGTTCGACACTTCGGCAATGATCAGCGTGTGGTCGTTGACTTCGACATGCCGGACCACCTCGCAGGCGAAGTAGGCCATACACCCGGAAAGCCGCGGCAGGCCGTCCACGATTTCATATTCAGGGACAGCGGTTGCGCCCGGTCGGCTGGCGAAATGCCGCGACAATTCCCGGCCCTGCTCCGGCAGGACGTTGACGCAATAGCGGCCGCTTGCGGAGATCGCCCGAAGCATGCGCCCCGGCATGACGGAGACCAGCACGGTCGGCGGCGAGAGGCTGACGGTGACGAAGCTGTTCGCGGTCATCCCGCAGACCTCGCCGTTCTCGTCACACGCCGTCAGCACCGCAACGCCGGTCGCAAATCGCGAGGCGGCCTGGCGAAACGTCGCCGGATTGGCGTGCCGCATGTCAATCTCCGCAAGCGAAGTTGAAGCGCGCGAGTTCGCTGGGGTGCGGATCGGCAATCATCAGGCAGTGCATCGATCGCCTCACGCTATGGCCCGCACGGGTTCGGCAGGCGCCGACATCCCGGCGATCCAGGCATGAATGCGCGCAGGTGTGGAGACGCGATCCCATTGGCGGTCCGGGTAGTTGAAATTTTCGGTGAACTCGTTGGCCAGCGCCGGGTTTTGGCTCATCGTGCCGATCAGCATGCCCAGCGCTTCCGAGGGCGGCTGCAGCATGATGTTGGTCCAGCGCGACGCTGCCAGAACGCGATCCTGCCGCTTCAGATCGACCTTCTCGCAGAAGCGCGCGTCGAGCACGTCGGAATTGACGATCTCTTCGCCGAGCACGAAGGCGGCATAGGACGCGACATTGGCGCCCTGCCCCATCATGGGATCGACGATCGAATGCACGTCACCGAGCGCGATGGCGCATTTGCCGCCGTCGAATTCGACGACCGTGTTGCGCACCGTCGGCACCACGCCGCCCTGCAGCAGATCCTGCGGCTGCGCCAGGCCAAAGCGTGACGTGTCGATCCGATCGTAGGTCGTCGGGTGGTGCTTCTCCAGCTTGCCCAGCAGCACGCTCAGAAAATGCTTGGGGTTGTCGTCGTAGCTGAGCGTTGCAAGCTCCTCCATGTCCCCGCCGGGCACGTTTTCCATCAACAGCGCGTTGGCGACGCCATCGAAGGTGATGGTCGGGATCACGATCATCTCGCCATGCCCGGGAGACACCGAGAGCGTGACGTTCATGGGATCGGGCTGCCGCACGCCGGTGTAGAGGCCGACACACAGACGCCGTTGCGGCTGCGAGTAAGGCGTATGCTCCGGCCGGTAGGTGAAGAGCTGGCCGAGCGGCCCCTTGCCGGTCGATACCACCAGAAGATCGAAACGATCGACCAGCGGCGCGATATCGCCCGCTTCGATGCGCCGATATTCGATCTTGCCGCCGCGCCGCGTGAAATCATTCATCAACGCCGGCAGATAAATCCGGTAGTCGACGGCGCGGCTCGGGCGCGAGAAGTCACCGCGGAAACTGAGCGGCTGCGGGAAATTGAAGACGTGATCGTGGTAGTAGTAATGATCCTTCGGATCGGTCCAGTGATTGACGCCGAGATAATCCTCCCGCGCGATCGTCACGTGGTGATGCGCGACGGTGTTGAGGAGCCGGCTGTCACGGTAATCCTCCGGCGCGCGATCGGTGATGATGGTGGCGTCCACCCCATGCTTCTGCAGGTAGAGCGCCAGATGCAGACCTGCGATTCCCGCGCCGACAATCCCGATGTTGCGTGCCACGTCCGTCCTCCCCCGATGATCTGATTTTGGCAAAGCCTAGCGGCCTGACCGGCTTGCAGACTACGGAATAGATAGGATATGATTTATTCCTATATGGAATAAATCATGGATCGAATCGATTGCCTGCGCGCCTTCGTGCGGACCCTGGAGGGCGGCTCGTTCTCGGCCGCGGCAAAGGAACTCGGCATCGGCCAGCCGGCGATCAGCAAGCGCATCGCTCTGCTGGAGGAGGAATTCGGCACGCAGCTTTTCCTGCGCACGACCCGCAAGCTCAAACCGACGGCAGAGGCGCACCGCGTCTACGATCTCGCGCGCCAGATCATCGGCGCGTTCGATATCGCGCGGTCGAGCGTCGAACAGGTGGCGCCCCGGCCTTCCGGCACACTCAGGCTCGGCGTTCCGTCGTCGTTCGGGCGGCGCTACATGATTCCGATCATTGCCGACTATGTCAGGAATTACCCGGAAGTCCGGGTCGACATCCGTTTCAGCGAGCGCTTCGTCAATCTCGTGGAAGAAGGCATCGAACTGGCGCTGAGAATCGGAAACCTTGAGGCCAGCACGCTGGTGGCCCGCCGGCTCGGCATCGTGCAGCGCCATCTGGTGGCGACGCCGACTTATCTGCACGGGCGCCCGACGCCGCGGACGCCCGAAGATCTGAGCGCGCATCAATGCATCGTCTATTCACGCGGTTCTCGCGCGGATGAATGGACCTTCGAATCGGAACATGGCCGCCACGTCGCCGCGATCAGCGGGCCTATCCTCGTCGACGACGCCGACGCCATGCAGGAAGCGACGATGCAGCATCTGGGCATTGCGGTCCTGCCGGACTGGAATGCGGCGGAGGGACTGCGCAGCGGTGAGCTCGAAATCGTCCTTCCGGAATATTCGATTGCCGCGTTGCCGCTTCATGCGGTTTATCCGGAGATGCACTGGATGTCGCTGCGGGCACGAAGCTTTCTCGACTTGCTGGTCAGCCGCGCCGACCGGTTTACCCCGGAAACAGTCAGATGATCGGGCTATTTACCGTTCACCGTAACGGGCCTCGACGCTCGATTATCCGGGCAATCCGTGCTGCAGTAGCTTCACGGGAACCTTCACCGGGACCATGGCGGGAGCGTTGATTGAACATCTCACTATATGACGTATCGGTCTGGATACTCCCTCTCCTGATCGCGATCACCTTCCACGAGGCCGCCCACGCTTTTGTGGCATACAAGCTCGGCGACAATACCGCCTGGCAGCTCGGCCGGGTCAGCTTCAATCCCCTCAAGCATATCGATCCGTTCGGCACCGTGATTCTTCCGGCTGTGCTGCTGCTGTCGCATTCGCCATTCGTGTTCGGCTACGCCAAGCCGGTCCCGGTGAATTTCCGGAACCTGAACCATCCGCGGCTCGACATGGTGTGGGTGGCGCTGGCCGGCCCGGCCATCAACATCGTACTGGCGACGATCGTGGCGTTTGCCTTCCATGCCTTGCCGCTGGTGCCGGCAGAAGCCGCCAAATGGACGGCGGACAACCTCAAGAACGCTTTCCTGATCAATATCGTGCTGGCGATCTTCAACATGATGCCGATCCCGCCGCTGGACGGCGGCCGTGTTGCGGTCGGACTGCTGCCGCAGGTGCTGGCTTACCCGCTATCGCGGCTGGAACCCTACGGGATGCTGATCCTGCTCGGTCTTCTGATCCTGCTTCCCGTCATCGGCGCGCAGCTCGGCCTAAATCTTGATGTTATTTCGTCGATACTGCGAACACTGACCGGTTATGTGATCAGCGCGCTTCTCTTCATCACCGGCAACGCATAAACTTCAGATAGAAGCAGTACGCAGGGAAGAACCGACCCGGACCATGGCGACAAAAGCGGCGGATATGTTGATTGCACGACGCGCCGATACCCGCGCGAGGGCAGATTTTGCAACATGGAAAATGCTGGCCAAGCTCAACGGATTTTCCGCCCTGCCCGCCGAAGCGCAGAGCTTTCTTGAAAGCTACCGGCCGTTGCTGGAAAGGATGACCGAGGCGGACGCCTCCGAGGCCACCATCCAGCTCATGTACAAGAGCTACTATGCCGAGATGGGCGGTTCCGGAACACCGCCCGAGCTTCCCTCGCGCGCGAGCGATCCGCCCACCGACAGCGGCAACGTCACCGCGTTCCGCCGCCCGCCCGCCCCGCGGCCGAAGCCAACCGCGTCGGGACCGGCGGAAAAGCCGCGCCTCCCGGTGGCGCTGATCTTCATCTGCCTCGCCATCGTCTACGTCAGCATTCGCTACTTCTGGCGCTGACGCGCATTTCCCCGCACTGTTGAGCGCGCGCGCCTCGCGCGAATTAGCCGCACAGCGGAATATTGCTTCGCGACGGCGATTGGCCGCGACGGCTAGGCGGCCAAGGCAACGCCGGGCATAATGGCCGCGCAATTTCCAACAAACACCCAATAAAATTTCTGGAGGATAGATGAAGCGATCCATTGCAGCCCTGGTCATGACCACGAGCCTGGTGCTTGCCACCGGCGCGTTTGCGCAAACGCTCGACAAGGTCGTCAAGGTCGGAAGTCTCGGCGACCAATCCGGCCTTTACGCCGATATCGGCGGCCCCGGTTCGACCGTCGCCGCACAAATGGCGATCGAGGATTCCGGGCTACTCGCCAAGGGCTGGAAGATCGAAGTGATCGCGGCCGATCACCAGAACAAGCCCGACGTCGGCACCAATATCGGCAAGCAGTGGATCGACGTCGAGAAGGTCGACGTGTTCGTCGATCTCGCGAGCTCCGGCGTCGGCCTCGCCATTGCCAACCTCGCCAAGGAAAAGAACGTCGTCAATTTGAACTCCGGCTCGGCGTCATCGGATCTCACCGGCGCGCAGTGCTCGCCGAACACGATCCACTGGGTCTACGACACCTGGATGCTCGCCAACGGCACCGGCAAGGCGCTGGTGAAATCCGGCGGCGACAGCTGGTTCTTCCTCACCGCGGACTACGCCTTCGGTCACGCGCTGGAACGCGATACGGCCGCGGTCGTCACCGCCAATGGCGGCAAGGTGCTCGGCGGCGTCAAGCATCCCCTCAACAACGCCGACTTCTCCTCCTTCCTGCTGCAGGCGCAAAGCTCGAAGGCCAAGATCATCGGGCTTGCGAACGCCGGCGGCGACACCACCAACTCGATCAAGCAGGCGGCGGAGTTCGGCATCGTGGCCGGCGGCCAGAAGCTCGCGGGCATGCTGATGTTCATCACCGACGTTCATGCGCTCGGACTGAAGGTCGCACAGGGCCTGAACTTCACCGAGACCTTCTACTGGGACATGAACGACCAGACCCGCGCCTTCACCAAGCGCTTCAACGAGAAGTTCAAGAAGCAGCCGCCGACCATGGTCCAGGCCGGCGTCTATTCCTCGCTGATCCATTACTTCAAGGCGCTGGAAGCGCTCGGCGGCAATCCGCATGACGGCCGCGCCGTGGTCGCCAAGATGAAGGAATTGCCGACCGACGATCCGCTGTTCGGCAAGGGCTCGGTCCGCGCCGACGGCCGCAAGATCCACCCGGCCTATCTGTTCGAGGTGAAGAAGCCCGCGGAATCGAAGTATCCGTGGGACTACTACAAGCTCGTCGCCACGATCCCGGCGGCGGAAGCCTTCATCCCGCTCGAGAAGAGCGTCTGCCCGATGCTGAAGAAGACCTGAGGGGCGCGATCTCGGATGACGTTACTCAGCCCTCTCCCGTCGCCGGGAGAGGGCTTTTGCATGAGGACGTGCCGGCCCCTGTGCGGATGCCGCAGGCCCCGCAAACAAAATATCGAAAACAACCCCATGCAAAGTAGAAATGGGTTTGAATTCTCGCCACTTTTCGTCCGCCATTTGATCAGGCAGGAGATGCTCAGCCATCCGGAGAGGGAAAAAGTGTAGTTCACCCGACCGTCGGCCATCTACGACCATTGCGCCGCGTTACCCGTCAGCAAATTTCCGCCTGACTAGCCGATCTACCCTCAACGATGACCATTGTGGCCTGCGCGCACGAGAGATCATCAGCGTCAAAGTCATCGTGTTGTCATCTCAAGAGTTCGAGGCGCGCTTCCAATCCGCCGCCGTCGCGATTGGCGAGCGTGAGCGTCCCGCGAAGCGCGCTGGCAAGTTGCTGGGCGATGGCAAGGCCAAGCCCGGTGCCACCGGTTTCGCGATTGCGCGAAGCCTCGACCCGATAAAACGGCAGAAATACCGACTTCAGATGCTCGTCGGGAATACCGGGGCCCCGGTCCGATACGGTGATCGTGATGCAGTTCGACGGTTGCTCATCGATGGCGACTTCGACATCCTCACCGAATTTCAACCCGTTATCGATCAAGTTGATCATGATGCGGCGCAAGGCCTGCGGGTGCGTGAGAAGCGTCACCTTGCGTTCTCCGGAAAAGCGAAGAGATTCTCCGGCGTCGGAATAGTCGCAGACGATGCTGTCGACGAGCGCATGCAGGTCGGTCTGGCACCGCTGCTCGCTGATCTCGTCGCGTCCGCGGGCCAGGGCAAGACCCTGCTTGACGAGCGTCTGCATCTCCTGCAGGTCGCCTTGCAGCTTTTCCTTGGCGTCGCTGTCACCAAGGAAATCCGCGCGCAGCCGCATGCGCGTGATCGGCGTCTGAAGGCGACGCGAGATTCCCGCCAGAATCTGGATCCGTTCCACCGCCTGCTCGGCAATGCGCCGCTGCATGGCATTGAACGCGGTAGCGGCGCGCGCTACTTCCTTCGGACCATCCTCCGGGAGCGGCTCACCGCGCAGATCCGAACCCAGGCTGTTGGCCGCGCGCTCAAGGCGCGCCAACGGTCGCGTCGCGAGCTTCACGGCAATCCACGTGAACAATACGAGAAGACAGAGTTGAACGGCGAGCGCCACCGGCAACCAGGGCGAAACGAGCGTCGGCCATAAGGGCGAAATGAGTGCCTTCGGTACGACGAATTGGAGCATCAGCGGGTTGCCGTCCGCCAGTTGAATGAGCCAGCCCAGTCGCCGTCGGTTTAGTGGATCGAGGTAGAAGACAGTGGTCGCGTCGTGGTCGGACCCCAGCATGGCCCTCAAACGCCCCAGATTCCCTTGCCGTCGTTTGGGTGGCGCCGTTTCTATCTCTCCCACTCCTCTGAGAACGTATCGATATGCAGGTCGAGCGAGGCGGTCGAGCCATGCGGGTCTTTCTTCGGGCTTCACCCGATCGAGAATCGCAACCGCCGTCGCGATGGACCTCATGAAATAGTCATCGGATGACTCGTTGCTGGGGCCGAAGAAATTGAGGGCGACCAGACCGAAGGACAGCACATGTGCAGCCAGGAGACCGGCGAACAGGATGATCGCCAGCCGGCGGAACAGTGAGTCCGGCCAAAGACGCGCCGCCATGCGCCGAAAGCGAGCGCTCATGACGGCTCCCGCGATGCTTCGACGGCGGCATGCGCGGTGGTCGGCGGGCCAATGCCGTCGTACTCCCGCGCCAGGGCAAGGCCCTGCTTGACCAGCGTCTGCATCTCCTGCAGGTCGCCCTGCAGCTTTTCCTTGGCGTCGCTGTCACCCATGAAATCAGCGCGCAGCCGCATGCGCGTGATCGGGGTCTGAAGATCGTGCGAGATCGCCGCCAGAATCTGGATCCGTTCCGCGACCTGCTCGGCAATGCGCCGCTGCATGGCGTTGAACGCGGTAGCGACGCGCGCCACTTCCTGCGGACCATCCTCCGGGAGTGGCTCACCGCGCAAATCCGAGCCCAGGCTGTGGGCCGCGTTCTCGAGACGCGCCAGCGGTTGCGTCGCGAGCTTGACGGCAGCCCAAACGAAAAAGGCGATAATACAGAGTTGAACGGCGAGCGCCGCCGGCAACCAAGGCGACATACCTGCCCCCTGCCAATAGATCTCGAGCGTCAGCGGGCTGCCGTCCTTCAGGTGAATGCGTATGCCCCGTCGCAATCGCGCCGGTGGATCGAAGTAGACGAAGTTCGCGTCGTGGGCAGGCCCCAGCGCTGCCCGCAAAAGCGCGATATTCGCCTGTAGCCGTTTGGAAGATGGCTGCGGTTCCATCTCTCCCGCATCTCCGAGAACGTATCGCCAATGGCGCCGAGAGAGGCGGTCGAGCCAGGCAGGTCTTTCTTCAGCCTTGAGGTAGTCCAGGATAGCGACAGAGTCCGCGATGTCCCTAGCCGCAAATTTACTCCCGAGTTCGTCTTCGATGGCAAGGCGGTCGAGGGCAATCAAAACAAAGGCCAGCACATGTGCGGCCACAAGGCCGGAAAACAGGATGATCGCGAGCCGGCCGAACAGGGAGGTCGGCCAAAGACGCGCCGCCATACGCCGAAAACGGGCGCTCATGACGGCTCCGGCAATGCCTCGACGGAGGCTGCAAAGACGTAGCCTTCGCTGCGCACCGTCTTGATGTAGGACGGCTCCCGCGCATCTTCGCGCAATCGCTGGCGAAGGCGGCTGACAAGAAGGTCTATCGACCGATCGAAGACTTCGGCCTCACGGCCTTGCGTCAGGTCGAGCAGTTGATCGCGATTGAGCACATGTTGAGGATGGTCGAGAAACACGCGCAACAATCGATACTCGGCGCCGCTCAACGAGACCACGGTCCCGTCGGCGTCGACCAGGAAACGCCCGGCCGTATCGAGCTTCCATTCGCCGAACCGAAAGAGGCGGGCTTTCTCCGATGCCGCAAGGTTGCGGGGCAGCATCTCGGCCCTGCGCAAAACCGAGCGAATTCGTGCAAGCAGTTCGCGCGGGGCAAACGGCTTCGTAAGATAGTCGTCCGCCCCCATCTCAAGGCCGACGATGCGGTCTGCTTCATCGCCCCGCGCCGTCAGCATCAGGATCGGAATGTCATAGGGTTGATTTGCGCGCAAGTTGCGGCAGAGCGTAAGGCCGTCGTCGCCCGGCAGCATGAGGTCGAGTACGATCAGATCGATCCGGTGGTTTGCGAGAACCTCGCGCATCTGCCGGCCGTTGGCCACCGTCGTGACCCGATAGCCGTTGCCGACAAAGTATCGGTCCAGCAGCTCGCGCAAACCCAGGTCATCGTCAACGACGAGAATGTGGTCCGGCTTCTCCATGCACGCGAGAGTATCCAACCGCCGAGGCAAGTAACATCCAATTTTGTAACGTAATGTATCGTCCGGCCGACCCGACATAGAAAATTTCAAAACCGGCACACGCGGAAATTCGCGAGATACATCGGACACTTCCAATCATGCTTGCGATGTCGGTAGACCCGGACAAGGACATGCTCGCGCTGCCAGCCGAGGCCGGGGAAAGCGTTCATTTCCGGATTTAGGAGAACGAGTTGTGAGAACGTCATCAAGCCTTGTCGCGCCCTCAGCTGCCGCAATCCTGTCAGCTGCGTTGTTGTGCGGCCTAAGCGGCACGGCAGCCTCGCAAACCACGCCAAGCTCCACCCTTCCCGGCGTCACGGTCACGGCGCCAGAGCAAAGGGCGAGGCCGCCACAGAGGCAGGAACGGGCGGCAAACACGGGTGGAGTTTTCCGGAGGGGAACGGCCACCCGGACGACGGCTCAAACAGCGGGAGGGACGCCGTCGGCTGCGCGGGGTCCTGTCATGGCGAAGCTTGCCCGGCTCGAGAGAGAGGCCAGCAGTTGCAACGATGGTTGCGAATCCAGCTTCCCACGCGGCAAGGACCCTTGGGTTGGATGCAGCGAGTTGGTGGGATACTATTCAGTTTTCTCGGGAACCTGCAAAGACACGCTCACTCACAGGGACTACGCGCAATGCGTGGAAACCAAAATGTTCCTGGGCTGGGACCGAAACCGATCCTGGTGGTACTGCACCGGCATGCTGAACGGGGGGAAATTTCGGGTCACCGCAGAGAATCGAAACAGATAGCGCATGTGTATCGGGGCTCAACAGCGGACAGCTGAACCCCCGTCTATCATCTTTCTTCACCGGGGACGGCATTGATCTCCGGATTTGGGAGAACGAGTTATGGGAATATCATCGAGCCTTGTCGCGCCCTCAGCTATCGCTGTCCTGTCGACCGTGTTGCTGAACGGCACAGCAGCCTCGCAAACCGCAACAAGCCCCACCAACCAGCTTCCCAGCATCACGGTCCAGGCGCCGAAGCAGGCGGCAAGGCCGGTGGCAAGACCACAGAGGCAGGCGCCGCCGGTGGCAAACACGGTTGCAGCTCGCCCGACATCGCCAGCCCCTCAAACGCCACCGACGACGGCGCAAAAGCCGGCGTCCGGTTCAGTGATGGCGAGGATTGCCGCGCTTGAGAAGACCTCCAGCAATTGCACCGACGGCTGCCAAACAAGCTTCAAATACGGCAATCAACCGTGGAACGGATGCTCCGTGTCATCAGGGGATTTTACCTTATCGACAACGTGCAGAAACGGACGCAACTACAAAACCTACCAGGAGTGCAGAGAGACTGGAATGTTTCTGGCCTGGAGACAATGGGAGGTCTGGTGGTATTGCAGCAGCCTGCATGCCGCGGGCAAGCTTTCCGGGGAGAAGCAACAGGTCGCCGAAATCAAGCGATCAGGACGTCGCTAGTCCATACCGGTGCCGATATCGAGCCTCGAAACCCCACATCCGATGGCCAGCCAAGTCGGTCTGGGAGAGCAATCGTGCGGAGATGAATTGGGGGTAACGGGACTTGCGCAATGTGGTTGGCTCGTCGAGGTACGCTTGGCGGAACGGGAATCTGATCCCAGATTCTTTGCGGTTGGAACGCTTGAGGTAGGTGACGCGCAAGAGGCTATCCTGCGCTATCCGGGAATCGTTCGGGAAGACAAGAGAACCGCCTTGCGGCCCCTTTCCGGCAGGGAGATCGCGCACCTCCGACTGAGAATGGATAGCGTGAGGCCGTATGTTCTGCATCCTTCTCGCGTATGATGCCGCAAGCTTCTTCTCGATCGACATTGCCCGTCCGGCCGATAGATCAGGAGCGGGCTAGAAGGCTGAGCATTAGCTACCCCTTCTTCGTCTGAAATCGGAAATCACGGTCAGTCTTATAACCGCACGAGTTTTGCTACCAGCTTTGCCGTGCCAAAAAGGCTTGCCGGATTGTCGAGGTCGGCACTTCGTATGGTGTCTCAACACTCTACCTAGCGGCTGCGGTGCGCGACAATGTCGCCGAATTAGGTGGCTCAGGTGCGGTTATCGGAACTGAGCACGAGCCGAGTAAGGCTGCCGCTGCTCGAGAGAATTTTGCACGATCAGGTTTGAGCAGCTTCATTCAGCTCCGCGAGGGGATCTTCGACAGACGCTGAAGCAGATCGATGGCCCCATCGATCTCGTGCTGATGGACGTTTGGACAAGCTTCTCCGCTGCGCAATCCAGCGCTTTACCTCGAGAGGGTACACCGAATAAAGCGCCTGCGTTGCTCCGGGCTTGACGACAGCGCAGAGCCCGTCAATCGGCGACTTCTGCTTCCTGAACGTCTCCTTGCCCTTCGCCGCTGTGAGAGCGTCGAGCTGCGCGGTACCGGCCAGGCGATAGGCCGTGATATCGATGGAACAGCTTCGAAAACGCCGCCGCTGTCTCGTAACCGACCCGGCCGGCAATCCGTGCGATGGGCTCATCGCTGGTCTCCAGCAGGAACGCCGCTTCCGCCATCCGGCGTTCGATCACATAGCGATGCATGGACTGGCCGACGAGCTTGGTAAAGCGCGCCGAAAATACCGAGCGGCCGAGCCCCACGCGCTGGCCAAGGTCGCTCAGGGTCCAGGACCGCTCCGGGTTTTCGTGAATCAGCTTGAGCGCCGGTCCGATATGCGGGTCAGATATGGCCCCGAGCCAGCCGCCTTGTCCGGGACTGAGAGACGCGATCCAGCTTCGGAGCACCTCGACAAAGAGCACTTCCGTCAGTCGTGAAATCGCGACGCGTTGGCCAGGACGCTCGAGCGCGGACTTGCTGACCATGCGGCGCAGGATTGCCTCAAGCCAACCACCGTCCGCCGTCGGCTTCAGCAGGAGCACCGGCGGAAGCAGCTCCAGCACGCTGCCAAACAGCGGCCGTGACACCGTGAAATTGCCGCAGATCATGGTCGAGAGCGGCTTTGCACGGCTGCCGTGACTGATGACGCCAAGACGCGGCGACGATCGATCGATATCCACAATCCGCAGAGGCTTAACCCGGCGATCCGAATAAAGCAGATGGGGCTCTCCACGCGTGATGACGACAAAGTCGCCCTCGGTCATCTGGATTTCCTGTCCCTGTTCGAGCGCGAGGGTCGCGGAGCCCTGGCTGAGATAGTGAAACAGCGCGTAGGGGCGCGCCGGCAACTCAAGATGCCAGGGATGGCCGAGCTCGAAGTGAAAGAGCAGCGTCCCGCCGAGACGAACGCGATCGAGCACCTGGGCGAGGATGTCCATGCCGCCGAGATTAGACCGGTGGACGATCGGACACAACATCCGGACGATTGATCCCTATCGTCCGGAAGGTCCGCGGAATAGGTCATGTCGCGGCGGGCCGACATTACGAGCGGCAACCATTTCGCCAACGGCAGATGGAAGAACCGCGACCTTACTGGAAACGCCTGTCCATTTCCCCGGACTGTGTTCGTCCGACATGCCAACAGGAACAATCAATGCGAAATATTCTCCTTTCAGCCGCCACCGTCCTCCTGGCCGGAACGACATTGGTCGCCTCCGTCCATTCCGCCGAACTGCCCAAGGGAGCAGCCCACAACATCGTGCTCGTGCACGGCGCTTTCGTGGACCAGACGAGCTGGCAGCCGGTTGCCGATATTCTCACGAAGAAAGGCTACAACGTCACGCTCGTCGAAAATCCGCTAACTTCGCTCGCCGCCGACGTCGATGCCACCAAACAGGCGCTCGCGAAGCAGGACGGCAGGACCGTTCTGGTCGGCCACTCATGGGGCGGCGTGGTGATCACGGAAGCCGGCAACGATCCCAAGGTTTCGGCGCTGGTCTATGTTTCCGCCTTCGCGCCGGAGGTCGGTGAATCCCTGGCGTCGCTGGCAAAGGCCGGCCCGCCGACCGAAGGCGGCAAAGCGATCCATCCCGACGCGAAGGGCAATTTGTACATCGATCCCAAGGTGTTTCCGTCGGCCGTCGCGGCTGACCTTCCTCCGAAGATCGCTGAGCACCTGGCCAACTCGCAGCTTCCGTTGAATCACATTGCGTTCGAAGCCCCCGTCGACATTGCGGCCTGGCATGACAAGCCGACATTCTATGTCATCAGCACGAAGGACAAAGTCCTCGCGCCCGAGGCCCAGAAGTCGTTCGCAGCCAGGATGAAGGCGCAGACGACGGAAGTGGCCGGCAGCCATGCCTCGCTCGTCGTTCATGCCAAGGAAGTCGCCGCGGTGATTGAAAAGGCCGCACTCGCGAAGTGACGCTACCGCTCCCGGCGCTTTCGCGTCGGGAGCGCGCACACTCGGAAGGTCGCAGTCGCTGCGCCACACCGGTTCCCCACTCTTATGCCAAGCATCCGGAGGATGACATGAATCAACTAGACATCGCGAGCCAGGACGCCGCTGCGCTCGAAACGGCGCCGACCCGTTACATCGAAGGCCACGGAATCCGCTTCGCCTATCGCCGCCTCGGCGCCGCCAAGGGAATGCCGCTGGTTCTGCTGCAGCACTTCTCGGGCAACATCGATGCATGGGATCCCGCCGTCGTCAACGCTCTCGCCACCGATCGCCCTGTAATCGCATTCGACAATGCCGGGGTCGGTCGCTCGACCGGCCAAACGCCTGACAATATCGCAGCGATGGCGAGAGATGCAGTCTCCTTCATCAATCTGCTCGGCCTTTCCGAAGTCGACCTGCTAGGCTTTTCCCTCGGCGGCTGCGTCGCCCAGCAGATCGCCGCCGAGCACGGACGGCTGGTCCGCAAGCTGATCCTCGTCGGCACCGCGCCGAAAGGCGGAGAGGAACATCTGTTAGCAGTTCTGCAGGAAGCATTTTCCCAAACCGATGCGCCGGACCCCCGCCTGCCGCTGTTCTTCACGAAGTCGTCCGCCAGCAGGTCATCCGGCTTGGCTTTCCTGAAGCGGACGAAGGTGCGTAAGGATGATCGGGACACCGATAACGGCAGCGCGGTCACCGATCCGCAGGCCAAGGCGCTGATCACCTGGTGCGCCACACCTGATCCCGGGCACGCCATTCTGCACGCCATCCGCCAGCCCGCTCTTGTGGTCAGCGGCAGCCACGACACCATGCTGCCCGCGAACAACGCCTACGCAATGTCTAGGGAACTAAGCAACGCTCAGCTGGCCCTCTATCCCGATTCAGGGCACGGCGCCATGTTTCAGCACCACGAGATGTTCGTCAGCCACGTCCGGACCTTCCTGGATGCACAGTCCGCGGCTGTATGACTCCCGACGCGTTACGACGCGATCTGAGGCACTTTATCCATGAGAATTGTAACGGAGGACAAATGACAATCACTAAAGTCGAGGTGGAGCGTTTTAGCCTCACGAGCTCAAAACCATTCGACGCTGTCGTGGCCGCGCTCAAGTCGGCGGTCGGGCAACCCAACATGGCCGAATTTTTCAAGGAGACGAGGGCGGCAAAATCCTTCCCGGATTTGGAGCGCGTTGTACAGAGCGGCCTGGGCCGAACGGACCTTATGCTCTTCGCGGAATTCAACCTGGGCGACATTCTGCGTCGCGAAACTGGATCCGAGACGCCCAAGATCATGCGGTTTGTGATCGGCAATCCACTCATCATGAAAGAAATGGTCAAGCACGTGCCCGATGCTGGATCTTACGCTCCAGTCACAGTGCTCATTGATGAACGTCCCGATGGCGTGCACGTCTCCTATGATAAAATGGAGAGCTACCTGCTGCCTTATGGCAGCCCGGAAGCCCTTGCCGTCGCCCGAAATCTCGATGCGAAAATCACAACCTTGCTGCGCGAATGTGCAAGCTAAAACGTCCTGATGACGTCTTCGGCCGATGGAGTGGTAACCGTACTGAACGCAATGTCCCGGGACTGTCTTCACGCAGCTGACTGACGAAGGGGGGATGGGAGCTCTCCCTCTTCTGTTGATCATCCCAATGCGGAAATCACCGTGAGTTTGATAGCCGCACGGTCCTGTTGCAACCGCACGCGGCTGGAGTTTACGGCCACGCCGCATACGACGGCCCGCTGCGGGCGTGTTCCAGCCGGACCTGCCGGCGATAGCTGCCCGGCGACGCGCCGCGATACTTGCGGAAGAAGCGGTTGAAATAGGCGGGATCGCGGAAACCCAGACCGTATCCGATCTGCTCGACCGGAAGATCGAGCTGCTGCAGCCGCGTGCAGGCTTCGCGCACCAGCGCGCTCGTGGATGATCGCGCGCGGGCCGCAGTTCTTCTCGCGCTGGCAATGGGCGTGCAGCTTGTCCGACGTGACGCCGAGCGCGCCGGCATAGCGCGCCACCGGCCAGCCGTCGCGATAATGCAGCTCGACCATTTGCAGGAAATTGCCGACCAGCGCCGGACCGCCGCCGCGTGCGGCCACCTCGTGACGCTCATCATGCGAGGCGCTGAGCCGCCAGAGCTGCAAGCACAGCAACAGCAGATGCGAGGAGATCAGCGTCGCGCCGCCAAAGCCTGGCGTGCGCAGCTCCGCCACCACGGCGCGGCACGATTCAACGATCGTGTCGAGAAATGGCGGAAGCGCCTCGCCGGCGACCAGCGCAACGCGCTCGGTGGTCCGGCGCAGATGCAGCGCCTCGGCATTGCCGGCGACGATCTTGATCAGGAAATCGTCGTCCACCGACAACAGGAATCCGTGCGCGCCCGGTCCCACTTCCACCGTCGCATCGATGCTCCCCGGCAGCCACAGCAGCGCCGGCGCTTCAAGCGCAACAACGCCGGTCCCGTGCCACGACGCCCGGCCGCGGTCCGATTGCAGCAGCAACAGATGCGCCCGGCGCTCGGATTTCTGACGGATGGCCCACGATCGCGCAGCCAGTGAAGCCGAAAACGCCTCCGCGCGCACCGCCAGCGCGACGCCGGCCGGCAGCCCGCTGAGCCCTGATAATGCCGACATGCCCCGCCTCCTGAGACAATCCGCCGCTCGTAAACCGGCACCTTTGCCAGAAAAGTACAATCTTTCCCCGGTTTCGTCCAATTCCAAGCCTCCCGGAACCTCCCCTAACGTCAGGGTGATCAAGAGCGCCTGTTCAATGGCGCCGGCAGAAGCACCCCGGGAGGAGAACATGACGACATTTCTGACGCGGCGCACGGCACTGCTTGCCGCCGCCACCTGCGCCGCCACGCTTGGCCTGGCCGCCATCGCGCAAGCGCAGACCTCGATCAAGATCGGATACGCCATTTCGCGCACCGGCCCGAACACGGGCGGCGCCGCCGTCACCACGATCCCCAACTACGAATTGTGGGTGAAGGAAGTGAATGCCGCCGGTGGCATCAAGCTCGGCGACAAGCGCGTCCCGATCGAGGTCGTGCAATATGACGACCGCTCCAACGCCGAAGAAGCCGTGCGCGCGCTGGAGCGGCTGATCAACCAGGACAAGGTCGACTTCATCCTGCCGCCGTGGGGCACCGGCCTCAATCTCGCGGTTGGCCCGACGCTCAACCGCGAAGGTTATCCGCACCTCGCCGCCACCGCCGTGACCGACCGCGCGCCGGAACTCGCCAAGCGCTGGCCCAACAGTTTCTGGCTGCTCGGCACCAGCGCGGATGCCGCCAAGACGCTGGTCGAATTGCTGTCCAAGCTGCGCGACGAAAAGAAGATCGGCGACACGGTCGCGATGGTCAGCATTGCCGACGGCTTCGGCATCGACCTGTCGAGCGCGGCGCGGCCGGCGATCACCAACGCGAAATTCAAGCTCGCCTACGACAAGAGCTATCCGATCGGCACCCAGGATCTCGCGCCCATCATCAACGAGGTGAAGGCGCTCAATCCGGATGTCTTCATCGCCTTCAGCTATCCGCCGGATACGCTGGCGCTGACCGAGCAATCGCGCATCACCGGCTTCAATCCGAAGGTGTTCTATACCGGCGTCGGCACCGCCTTCCCGCTCTATCGCGGGAAATTCGGCAAGAACACCGAAGGCGTGATGGGCATCGGCGGCTGGAGCGGCGACAGCCCGGCGATCAAGGACTATCTGGCCCGTCACAAGGCCTCCGCCGCCAACGGCGCCGAGCCGGACCGCTGGGCGAGCGCGGTCACCTACGCCAGCCTGCAGATGCTGCAGCAGGCGATCGAGCGCGTCGGCAAGATCGACCGCGCTGCCGTCATCAAGGACCTGCAGACCGGCTCGTTCGATACCGTAATCGGCAAGGTCAAGCTCGAGAACAACATGCCGACCCGCTACTGGTGGGTCGGCCAGTGGCAGGATGGCGAGTTCTACGGCATCGCACCGGCGGGTAACGAAGGTGCGCGCCCCGCGATCGTTCCGAAGCCGGCGTGGGTGGCGCCGTAACGCCACGCCAACGCGGCCGGTTCTGTCATGACGAACGCCATCCTGACCGGCCTGATGCTGGGCGGCATGTATGCGCTCATCGCCATGGGGCTCACGCTCCAGTACGGCGTTGCGCGCATCATGAACCTCTCCTACGGCGAGTTCCTGATTGCGGCGGCCTTTGCATCGCACTGGCTGTTTACGGGGTGGGCGATCAGTCCCTTCGCCGGGCTGGCGCTGGTCGTCCCCCTCGCCTTCGTGCTGAATTTCGCGATCTACAAGCTGCTGCTCACGCCGCTGGTGCGCCGCGCGCCCAACCGCGACGCGCTCGAGGTCGACAGCATTCTCGCGACCTTCGGCCTCACCTTCGTCATTCAGGGCGCGATGCTCGCGCTGTTCGGCGGAGCCTATTACAGCTACTCGTTCCTTGCCTTCCCGGTGCAGGTTCTCGGCGAGACCGTTGCGGCCAACCGCCTGGCCGCGCTCGGCATCGCGATCCTGCTTGGCCTTGTGCTTTATCTGGCGCTGACGCGGACCCGCGCAGGCACGGCGGTACGCGCCGTCGCCGTCGATCCCTTTGCCGCGCAGCTTGTCGCCATCAACGTGCCGCAGGCCTCCGCGCTGACCTTTGCCTTGGGCGGCGCGCTGGTGGCGGCGGCCGGCGTGCTGGTCAGCACCTTCCTTACCTTCAGCGCGTCGTCCGGCGTGGTCTTCACCATGAAGGCGTTGATCGTCGTGGTGATGGGCGGCGTCGGCAACATGCTGGGCTGCATGATCGCAGGACTGGCGCTCGGTCTCAGCGAGGCGTTGGTCGCATCCTATGTCGATCCCGGCCTCACGCTTGCGGTCAATTTCGCCCTGTTCCTCGCCGTGCTGCTGGTGAAGCCGGCCGGCCTGTTTGGCAGGGCGACACGATGAACGCGCGAACCGCAGGCATCGGCGTCGTTGCGCTCGCAGCCCTTGCGCTGCTGGCCTTTGTGCCGCGTCTCGGCAACGCCTATTACCTCGCGCTCGCCATCAGCCTCCTGCAATACACCGTGCTGGCGACGGCCTGGGGCATGTTCTCCGGGCCCACGCGCTACGTCTCGCTGGCGACGACCGCCTTCTTCGGCGTCGGCGCCTATACCGTCGCCGTGCTCGGCGAGGTATTGCCCTGGCCGCTCGTGCTGCTGATCGCAGCGGCGCTCGGCGCGATCGTGGCCGCCATCGTCGGACTCTCGACGCTGCGCCTGAGCGGCGTCTATTTCGTCATCTTCACGTTTGGCCTCACTGAATTGATCCGCCAGCTCGTCGTCTGGTTCGAGGTCAACAAATCGCGCGTGCTCGGGCGCTATGTCTTTGTCGACATCACCCAGGCCGATATTTACTGGCAGTTGCTGGCGCTCACCGCCGCCGTGTTCCTGCTGGGCTGGCTGATTGCGCGCTCACGCCTCGGCTTTGCGCTGCGGGTGATCGGCGAGGACGAGACCGTCGCCAGGCATTGCGGGATCAATACCACCTTCGCCAAGGTCGCCCTGTTCACGATCAGCGCCACGGTCATGACGCTGGTCGGCGCGATCATGGCGCCGCGATGGACCTATATCGAACCATCGATCGCCTTCAACTCGATGATCTCGTTCCAGGTGCTGATCATGGCGCTGCTCGGCGGCGCGCACCGGCTGTGGGGGCCGGTGCTCGGCGCCGTGCCGCTGACACTGCTGTTCGAACTGCTGAGCGCGCGTTTTCCGAACACGTTCACCATCATCCTCGGCTGCATCTTCCTCCTGATCGTCTACATGCTGCCGCGGGGCGTCGCCGGATTGTTCGAAAAGCTGGCGGCGACGGCTGGCGGCAAAACCACCGGACAGGTAGCCGCATGAGCCGGGAAAGCGGAACACCGGTGCTCGAAGTCGACGGCCTGCGGCGCGCCTTTGGCGGGCTGGTCGCGGTCAATGACCTCGGCTTTGCGGTCGCACAAGGTGAGATCATGGGCCTGCTCGGCCCCAACGGCTCCGGCAAGACGACGGCGCTCAATTTGATGTCGGGTGTGCTGCGTCCCGATGCCGGCACCATCCGCCTGCTGGGGCAGGACATCGCGAGTCTTGCATCGTACCGGATCGCGCGGCTTGGCCTGGCGCGAACGTTTCAGCTCGTCCGCGTGCTCGACGGCATGGATTGCCGCGAGAACATCAGGGCCGGTCTGGCGTTTCAGAAGCCGCATCTGCCCTCTACTGAGGCCGAGGTTCGGATCGACACGCTTCTACATCGCGTCGGCCTTTCCGGGCACGACCGGCGGCCGGCGGACGGCCTCACCTATATCGACCGCAAACGGCTGGAGCTCGCCCGCGCCCTCGCCGCCAGGCCGCGTCTGCTGCTGCTCGACGAATGGCTCGCGGGTCTAAATCCATCCGAACTCACGATCGGCATCGATCTGATCCGCTCGTTGAAGGCGGACGGGATCACCATCGTGCTGGTCGAGCATGTGATGAGTGCGGTTCGCGCGCTGTGCGACCGTTGCGTCGTCATGAGCAGCGGCCGCAAGATCGCCGAAGGCGCGACCGCCCACGTTCTCAACGATGCGGCCGTCGTGAAGGCCTATCTCGGCGGGGTGGCCGCCGATGCTTGAAGTCAGAAATCTCAGCCTGGCCTATGGCCTGCATCGCGCGCTCGACGGCATCGCGCTCCATGTCGAGCGCGGCGAGATCGTGACGATCCTCGGCGCCAATGGCGCAGGCAAGACCTCGCTCCTGAAAGCCATCGCGGGCGTCGTGCGCACGCTTCCGGGCAAGCAGGTGAGCCTTGCCGGCCGCGATATCTCGGCCCTGCCGGCCCATGAGATCGTCGAAAGCGGACTGGCGCTGGTGCCCGAAGGGCGCGGCATTTTCGGCGACCTGACGGTCAAGGAAAATCTCCTGCTCGGCGCCAATCCGAAGCGCGCCCGTAACGGCGAGGCCGCGCGGCGCGAACAGGTGCTCGGGCTGTTTCCGCGCCTGCGCGAGCGTGCCGCCCAGATCGCACGCACCATGAGCGGCGGCGAGCAGCAGATGCTCGCGATCGGCCGCGCGCTGATGTCCAATCCGGATATCCTCTTGCTCGACGAGCCGTCGCTCGGGCTCTCGCCTGCCATGGTGCAGGAATTGTTCGCAACGCTCAGGCGGGTGCGCGAAGCCGGCGTCGGACTACTGCTCGTCGAGCAGAACGCGCAGGAAAGCCTGCGAATAGCCGACCGCGGCTATGTGCTCGAGAACGGCATCATCGTCGGGCACGGCACCGCCGATCAACTGAAATCCGATCCCGCCGTCCAGCGCGCCTATCTCGGCGGCGCGGCGCCAGCCCCCGCACCATCATCGTAACGCCACGCCTGAGGAGAGAAAGCCATGTATGAAATCTCGCTGCTGCTCGAGAGCAAGGATGTTCCGGCGTCGAACGGCGCGACGTTCGATCGCCTCAACCCCGTCACCGGTGACATCGCAAGCCGCGCCGCGGCAGCCCAGATTGCGGACGCGAAGCGGGCCGCCGACACCGCCGCAGCCGCCTTCCCGGCCTGGTCCGCCACCGGACCGAATGCGCGGCGCGCAATCCTGCTGAAGGCCGCCGATCTTCTGGCGTCGAAGGCTCCCCAGTTCGTCGAGCTGATGGCCGCCGAAACCGGAGCGACCGCCGGCTGGGCCGGCTTCAACGTCCACCTCGCCGCCGGCATGCTGCGCGAGGCCGCCGCCATGACCACGCAGATTTCGGGCGAGGTCATCCCCTCGGACAAGCCGGGCTGCATCGCCATGGCCGTTCGCCAACCGGCGGGTGTGGTGCTGAGCATGGCGCCGTGGAACGCCCCGGTCATTCTCGGGGTCCGCGCCATCGCGCTGCCGCTGGCCTGCGGCAACACCGTCGTGCTGAAGGCCTCCGAAATCTGCCCGGGCACCCACCGGCTGATCGCAGAGTGCCTGCGCGATGCCGGCCTGCCGCCGGGCGTGCTCAACGTCATCACCAACGCGCCGGAAGATGCCCCTGCCCTGATCGAAATGCTGATCGGCCATCCCGCCGTGCGCCGGGTCAATTTCACCGGCTCGACGCGCGTCGGCCGCATCATCGCGCAGGTCGCGGCCAAATATCTCAAGCCGGCCTTGCTCGAACTCGGCGGCAAGGCGCCGATGATCGTGCTCGACGATGCGGATATCGATGCCGCCGTCGCTGCCGCTGCGTTCGGCGCCTTCATGAACCAGGGGCAGATCTGCATGTCGACCGAGCGCCTCGTCGTCGACGAAAAGGTCGCCGACGCCTTCGTGACCAAACTCGCCGCAAAAGCCGGATCGCTGGTCGCCGGCGATCCTCGCAAGGGCAATACTCCGCTGGGATCGCTCATCGGCACCGATGCCGCGACCCGCATCCATGCCTTGATCAACGACGCCGTCAGCAAGGGCGCCAAGGTGGTTGCAGGCGGGCGCAGCGAGGGCACGCTGATGTCGGCAACCGTCATCGACGGCGTCAACTCCTCGATGCGCATCTACGGCGAGGAGTTGTTCGGGCCCGTGGTCTGCGTCGTGCGCGTCAACGGCGTGGACGAAGCCGTGCGCGTCGCCAATGACACCGAGTACGGGCTGTCAGCCGCCGTGTTCGGCCGCGACATCGCCCGCGCATTCGAGGTCGCCAAGCGCATCGATTCCGGCATCTGCCATGTCAACGGCCCCACCGTTCACGACGAGGCGCAAATGCCGTTCGGCGGCGTCAAGGCGTCGGGCTATGGCCGCTTCGGCGGCAAGGCCGGCATTGCCGAATTCACCGAATTGCGCTGGATCACGATCGAGACCGGACCGCAGCATTATCCGATCTAGACCAAGCCTGTAGCCCGGGCGAGCGAAGCGACCCCGGGAACAGTGCTGACAATCAAACGGCTGTTTTATTTGGCTGGCACCGCCCCCGGATGTCGCTGCGCTCATCCGGGCTACGGTTTCCCGGAACGAGGTGCGGGCGTCAGCTCTTGTGCTTGACGCGGAAGATCACGGGCAAGGTGAAGGTCAGGCCTTCATCCGCAATCAACGGCGGCGGCATCGGCACCGGATCGGAACGCCGTACCATTGCCAGCGCCGCCTCGTCGAAGGCCGGATCGCCCGAACCCTTTTCGATATCGGTCGAGAGCACGTGGCCCAGGCGGTCGAGCGTGAAACGAATTTGGATCTCGGCGGATTTTTGCTGCCGTTCCTTCGGATAGCGCTTGTGCTTGTCGAGATGCGCGACCAGTTCCTTCTGCCAGGTCGCGCGGGCGCGCCGCGCACTCTCGCCGGTGCCGATCACCGGCGCGACAGAACGCTCCCCTTCCGGAATTTCCTCCGAACTCGGCGTCGCGGTGGCTTCGGCGGCAACCGACTCGGTGGAAGCCTGCGTCTGCACCGCCGCGATCTTCGGATCGTCTTCCTTGGGCTTTTTCGACTCGGTCTCCGTCACCACCCGGTCGGCCTCTTCGGGCTCGGTCGGCTTGTCTTGCGGCAGGTCGGTTTCCTTGACCTCGGCCTGCTGTTCGGCAAGCTGCGGCGACGCCGCAGAAGCATCGGTGTCGGGGCCCGGCGGCAGGTCGGTCACTTCACGGTGCACTGATGCGAGTTCGAGACCGACCTCGATGGCCGACGCGCCGAGCGCATCATCGGCCTCTTCGCTCTGCAAATGCGCAATCGCCAGCGCCGCGCCGCCGACGTGAAGCGCGAGCGCGATCACCGCGGCAGAAATCCAGAGCCGCCGGGAGGGTTTTTGTTCGTCGAGGCCGGTCAAGGCTTTGCCGGCGCCGCCTGCGGCGCCGCTGCATCCGGAACGCCTTCGAGCGCCACCAGCTTGATCTTGGAATAGCCGCCGGCGCGCAGGATTTCGAGAACGTCCATCAGTTCGCCGTAGGGGACGGCGCGGTCGGCACGCAGGAAGATGTGGCGCTCCCTGCTGGCATCCGGCATGGCGTCGAGCGAGCGCACCAGGTCAACGCGCTTGACCAGATTTTCCCCGATCGCAACCGCAAGATCCGGCTTGATGCTGACATAGGTCGGCTTGTCCGGCTTCTTCTGCGGGGTTGCGGTCGAGGTCGGCAGATCGATCGGCAGATCGACGGTCGACAGGGGCGCCGCGACCATGAAGATGATCAGCAGGACGAGAATGACGTCGATGAAGGGCGTGACATTGATCTCGTGCGACTCCGCGAAATCGCTGTCGTCATCGAGGTCATGTTCTGCGATCGAGGCGCCCATTGCCTACTCCGCTGCGCCGCGGGCGCGCTGCCCGCCGCTGACATGGGTGCGGTCGAGATCGCGCGACAACAGCCGCCCCGCGGCGCCGGACGCACGGCTGACCAGTTCCAGGTAGCCTTTGGTCACGCGCGCGAAGTGATTGTAGATGATGACGGCGGGGATCGCCGCAACCAGACCCATCGCGGTGGCGAGCAGCGCTTCGGCGATGCCGGGCGCCACCACGGCGAGGTTTGTGGTCTGCGATTTCGAAATGCCGATGAAGCTGTTCATGATGCCCCAGACGGTGCCGAACAGTCCGACGAACGGCGACGTCGCGCCGATGGTCGCCAGCAGGCCCATGCCGAGCCGGATCCGCCGTGCCTCGGCGCGCACGATCTCGCTAAAGCTCGACGCGGCGCGCTCCTTGATGCCGGCGTCGCTCGATATGCCCGCCGACAGCCGCGCCTCGCGCATCGCCGCCGCCAGGCAGGACGCCAGCACACTGCTCTTGGAGCCGAGCGCAAATTGTGCTTCTGCCAGCGACCGCGCTTCGCCGATCTTGGCCAGCGCCGAACGCAGCTTGCGCTGAACGAAGGTCAGCTCGATCATCTTGGCGATGAAGATGGTCCAGGTCACCAGCGAGGCAAAGGCGAGACCGATCATCACGGCCTTGACCAGCACGTCGGCCGATTTGAACATCGACCACGGCGACAATTCTTTTAGTTCGGCGGCCGCGGCCTTCAGCAATTTCTCACGCTCAGGTGTCGCGGTCGTATCCGCTGGCGCGGTTGGCGCAGCGGTCGCCACCGGCTGGGTTGCCTGAGTTGGCTGGGTTGCCTGACTGGCTGCGTCGCCTGGGCAGGCGCGGTCGGGACTTGAGAAACGGCAGGCGCCTGCTGGACCGCGGGGGTCGCGTTCTGCTGAGCCGACGACGGCGCCGCCAGCGACAGCATCGCCAGCGCGGAGATCGCCGCAAATGTCATCGCGCGAGATAGAGACATGTTCTTCATACTTCGGCCCAGTAGCGGATCAGGTTGTGATAGATGCCGGTCAATTTGACCGTTTCAGGGTCGTCTCGCCCTAGCCGCTCAACCAGGGCCTGGATCGCTGTATCGAGATCGAAGATGAGGCTGCGGGCGTGGGCATCCCGTACCATGCTCTGCAGCCAGAAAAAAGATGCCACACGCATACCTCGTGTGACCGGCGTGACCAGATGCAAACTAGACGCAGGATAAAGCACCAGGTCCCCGGCCGCGAGCTTGATTTCATGTGAGCCATAGAGGTCCTCCACCACCAGTTCGCCGCCGTCGTACTCGTCCGGTTCCGACAGGAACAGCGTCACCGACAGGTCGGTCCGGATCCGCAATCCCGTGAGGCGATCTCCTCTCACCGCGTTGTCGACATGGAGGCCGAAATGATGGGCGCCAGAGGCCACATAGCGGTTAAACAGCGGCGGAAAGATCTGCAGCGGGATCGCCGCCGAGATGAATCTCGGGCTGGCGGTCAGTGCCGAAAGCACGCGATTTCCGAGTGTGCGCGCGACCTCGCTGTCCGGCGGAAGCTGCTCGTTGCGCTTGACCATCGCCGATTGCGCCCCGGCGGTGGAGCGGCCGTCCTCCCAGACGGAGGCGTCCATGATGCGGCGGAAATCCGCCACATCGTCCTTGCCAAGCACATTGGGGATACAGATCAGCATTCCACCTGCATCCTTAGAATTTGTCTAGAAGCGTGCCGAAAGCACCATGCTTACGCTCCGGCCGGGCGCGACGAACACGAATGGCGTCGCGCTCTGATAGAGCGCATCATAGTAGAGCTTGTTGGTGATGTTGGCGACGAACAGCTTTGCGGTCCAGTTCTTGTTGACCTTGGCTTCGACGAAGGTATCGAAACGCCAGAAGCTCGGGATCGACGTGCCCTGGTTCGCCGCCAGGAACGTTCCGCCGAACATCTCCGAGCGGTACACGGCCTGGGCGCCGATCTCCCAGACATCCGTCAGCTGATACTTGCTCAGCAGGCTGAATGACTGATGCGCGACGTTGGCTAGCTTCAGCCCCACATTGGTTGGAAAGAGCAGTGGCTGCGGCGACGGAACCAGTGATTTCGTCACCTCCGACTGCATCAGCACGAGGCCGCCGAACACGCTCCATTTGTCGGTGATCTTGCCGCCGATGCCGAGATCGATGCCCCGGATGCGATAGGCCGCGCCCGCGGTGATACAGGACACGTTGCCCGACCCCGCCGGCAGGTTATACGAGCAGCCCGGAATCCCGGCCGCGGCCGTCGCGCTGTTGACGTTTTGCGACTCGCGCGCGTTTTCCTTCTCTGTCTGGAATAGCGCCGCGGTCACCAGCAAGCGCCGGTCGAACAGCTCCCATTTGGTGCCGATCTCAATCGCCTTGTTCTTCTCGGGCCCGAAGATCTGGTTGGGATTTCCGTTCAGCGCGGGCGCCAGACCACCATATTGCGCGGCGGTACCATCGAATTCGGCGCCAACCGGATTCGACGACGTCGCATAGGCAGCATAAACGCTGCCATTCGGCAGCGGCTTCAGCGTCAGGCCGAGGTTGAAGTTCGGCAGGCCGTACTGCTGCTCCTGCGCATTGAAAACATTGGGCCGATTGTTCTGGGTGCCGAAACCGCTGGCCTTGATGTTGTAGTCATCATAGCGAATGCCGCCATTCAGGATGAGGAAGTCGTTGTAGTTGGAGGTGTTGATCACATAGGCGCTGGTGGTATCGACCGCGATCTTGGTCGGCAGTCCGGTCAATTGCGGATTGCCGCCAGTGTTCGCAAAGGTGAATTGCGGATAGAAGATGCTGGCTCCGACTATGTTGCCGCCGGGATTTCCGCCAGGCAGCGCTTCGGAACTGAGGCCTGCAAATTTGTCGATGCTCGCGATCTCGCGCGAGTATTCGACGCCGCCCGTCGTCGTATTCTTCCAGCCGCCAATGTAGGACTTGTAGATCGCCTCGGTCTGGTTGGCGATGTTCTCGGTAACCTGATAGCGGCTCTGCGGATTGAGGCTGAGGGTCTTGCCGTTGTCGACCGGGGCTTCCGGAAGCGTGCCGATGTAGTCGAGAACCGAACGCTGAAGCCTGGTCTTGTTGCTCAGCGTCAGATCCGGGGTAATCGAGACCTCGCCACCGACCGTGCCGATGTCCTGCTTGATGCTGTAATAGTCGCGGTTGACCAAGCCGTAGAAATTGTTGCGGCTGACGCCGAAATCAGGATACGGGCCACCTGCCTTGGTGGGGTAGAAGTTGCCTGGACCCGGATTAGGCGAGTTAGGCCGGTAGTACGGCACACCGAAATCGGGCAGTCCGTGCAGATTGGTGTGGATGTAGTTCGCGTACAGCTTCACGGTGTCGAGCGGGGTCCACTTCGCCGCCACGAAGCCGCCGTCGCGGTCGTCCTTGACATAATCGCGGCCGGCGACGCCTGCGTCCTGGAACAGGCCGCCCGCGCGAATTGCCAGCGTCGGGCTGATCACCTGGTTGACGTCGAGCACGACCCGCTTGGTGTGGTCGGTGCCGAACGTGGTGTCCATATTGTAGAAGCTCTTCTCGGTCGTCGCCTGCTTGGTCACGATGTTGATCGCGCCGCCGGTGGTACCGCGGCCTGCAAATGACGAGCCCGGTCCGCGCAGGATTTCGACCTGCTCGGTGAAGAAGTTCTCGCGAACGCTGACGCCGGCATCGCGCATGCCATCGAGGAAGATGTCGTTGCGGGCGTCGAAGCCGCGGATGAAGAAGCGGTCGCCGAAGGCATTGCCGCCCTCGCCGGTGCCGAGCGTCACGCCGGCTGTGTTCAGCACGGCCGACTTCAGCGTGGTCGAGTTCTGGTCCGCCAGGACGTCCTTTGTCAGCACGGTGATCGATTTGGGCGTATTGAGAATTGGCTCGGGGAATTTGCCTGACGCCTGCACCCGGGTGGCCATGTAGGGCGCTGCCGGGTTTGCGTAGGGATCGCGGTCGGCGTTGAGCCCGCCCGCATTGGGAAACGGCACGGGCGCGACCTGGGCCGGCTGAGTCCGACGGGCGGCGCGACGCAGCGCGCTGCGGGCGCGAGTTTGATCCGGCGAAGGTTTCGAAGCGGCCGGACGCGGGCGAGCCACCGGGGCATCGACCGTCACCGGCGGGAGGTTGGGCTGCTGGGCTTCGGCGCCGGAGAACGATGCAACGGCGATCAGACCTGCGACCGCCGAAACCGTCTTGCCGGAATTGTTTTCGATAACCTGGCCGACCGAGTTGATCGCCACCTCAAAACGTAGCGATTTCGGTGCCTTTACTTTGCTCATGATGCGCCCCTGAATGAATTCCGGCTCGTGCGCAAGTTTGTCGCGCGACAATCCGTCCCATCGTGGTGCTATCGAGCGAAGAAATTCGGGTCAATGCGACTGCGGCCACAGTCCTGTTTGAATTCGGGCGAGTTAAAAGCAATTCTAATCTACAGTTTGTAATCGTTCTAAAGAGAGAGCTTATAGCCGTTCTAAAGAGCATCAAGAAACACCCCGAACACAGGGCGTTGCCGGCATCGCTTAGCTCTCCAATGAATCATCGGCGCTCGGGCCCTTCATAAGGGAAAATAATTCATCGACGGTCGATTGCGCGATCTGGCGGACACGATCGGTATTGTCCATGCCTGAAATGTTGACGCCCTTCACGACAGCTTTGATCTCGTCGCGGAAGTCGGTGAGGAATCGCAAGGGGTCCGGCGAATTGTTCGCGACACGCGCAATCAGTCCCGTGATCAGAATCTGGCACGCCATCATGCGTCCATTCAGTTCGTCCATCCTGCGCTCCCGACGTTAGCAATGTGCAGCGCGCGATATGGACGACGTCCGATCGCGTTTCAACCGTTTCGAAGTGGCGGTGCCTTAACCTGGCAGCGATTACTTGGCGGCGATTGTGTTTGGAGCTTCGCCAAGACTCTTGATGCGCTCCTTGACGTCGACCAATGTATCGAGACTGGTCCGTAGCGCATCGGCCGGGACGTCGCGCAGCACATCTGATGCGATCGCGTCCCGCAAACTGTCGAGATCGTCGACGAGTTGCCGACCGCTTTTGGTCAGGAACAAGCGGTTGGCGCGTCGGTCTTTGGGATCGGGCCGGCGTTCCAGCAGTCCGTGTTCGACGAGGCGATCGAGCAGCCGCACCAGCGAGATCGGCTGCAGTTCGAGCACGTCGGCCAGATCGACCTGCGAGAGCCCCTCCTGCTGACGAAGCCGAAACAGCACGATCCATTGCGCGCGCGTGGTCCCGCGGCTCTTGGCCCGGTTGTCGATGTAGTTGCGCAGCAGACGTGAACTCTCGACAAGCTGGGCAATCAACTGGCGTTTCAGATCGAGCGACATTTGGCTAGATTATCCACTGTGTGATGATCCCAAACCTTTCCAATCGTTTAGGATTCTTCAAATTATAGTGTGTTTACACATTAAGTGCACGCATATCATATCGGGTTTCGCTGGGAACGATTTCAATACCCATGCCTTGTCTTTGGAACCCAAGAAGCCCGCATGTCCACGTCGCGCACAATCCGTTGGGTGTTGCTGGTCGCTGCAATGGCCGGCCTGGGCTATTTCGGCTGGCACCGCCTTCATGGTGAGGACCACGCTGCGCAGGCTGACAATGCCCAAAAGCGCGCACCGGCCCGGGTCGCCGTCCCCGTCAAGACCGCCGCCGTCGAAAAAGCCGATTTTCCGGTCTTTCTGACCGGCCTTGGCACCGTGCAAGGCTTCAACACGGTCGTGGTCCGCACCCGCGTCGACGGCCAGATCAATCGGATCACGTTTCAGGAAGGCCAATTCGTCAAGGAAGGCGACACGCTGGTCGAGATCGATCCGCGGCCGTTCCAGGCAGCCCTCGATCAGGCCAAGGCCAAGAAGGCCCAGGATGAAGCCAATCTCGCCAACGCCAACCTAGACCTGCAGCGCTTTACCAAGCTCGGCGAATTCGCGACCCGGCAGCAGACCGATACGCAACGCTCGACCGTCGCCCAGCTGACGGCGCAGATTCAGGCCGACACCGCGATGATCGAGAACGCGCAGACCCAGCTCGATTACGCCACCGTCAAGGCGCCGATCTCCGGCATCGCCGGACTCCGCCAGGTCGATGTCGGCAATATCGTCAATGCCGCGACGCAGACCGGCATCGTGACCATCGCCCAGATCGAGCCGATCGCAGTGATCTTCACCGCGCCGGAAGACCAGTTGCCAGAAATCAAGGCCGCCCTCGCCGCCGGTTCTCCCAAGACGATCGCGCTTTCCACCGACGGCAAACGGGTGCTTTCCACCGGCACGCTTTCGCTGATCAACAACCAGGTCGACACGTCGAGCGGAACCGTCAGGCTGAAGGGCGTTTTCGACAACAAGGACCACGCGCTATGGCCGGGCCAGTCGGTTTCAACCCGGCTCCTCATCAAGACGCTGAAGGACGCCACCGTTGTCCCCGACGATGCCGTTCAGCACGGCCCCGACGGTCTTTATGCCTACCTGGTCAACAAGGAGAACAAGGCTGAACTCCGCAAGATCAAGGTGACGCGCGCGATCGACGGCCGCTCCGTGGTCGATGAGGGGCTGTTGCCCGGCGAGCAGGTGATCACGGCGGGCCAGTTCAAGGTTCAGCCGGGCACGCTGGTGTCGACGGCGGTCGCCAGCTCGGATCAGGCCCAGACCAAGGTGACCAGCGAATGAGCGAAGGAATCTCCGCACCCTTCATTCGCTACCCGATCGGCACATCGCTGATGATGGCCGGTATCCTGTTCGTCGGTCTCGTCGCCTATCCCTTGCTGCCCGTCGCGCCCTTGCCGCAAGTCGACTTCCCAACCATTCAGGTCTCCGCCTCCCTGCCCGGCGGCAGCCCGGAAACCATGGCCTCGTCGGTGGCGCAGCCGCTGGAGCGTCAGCTCGCGCAGATTCCCGGCATCGCACAGATGACCTCGACCAGCTATCTCGGTACCGCCGCGATCACGATCCAGTTCGATCTCAATCGCTCGATCGATGCCGCCGCCAACGACGTGCAGGCCGCGATCAATGCGGCCGGCGGGCAGTTGCCCAAAAACCTGCCCTCGCCGCCGACCTATCGCAAGGTCAACCCGGCCGACTTGCCGATCCTGCTGTTGTCGGCGACGTCGGACACGCTGCCGCTGACCACGGTCAGCGATTCCGTCGATGCCCAACTCGCCCAGCAGATCAGCCAGATCTCCGGCGTCGCCCAGGTCATCATCGGCGGCCAGCAGAAGCCCGCGATCCGCATCCAGATCGATCCGGCCAAGCTGGTCGCCAAGGGCCTGTCGATGGAGGATGTGCGCAGCCAGATTGCGATCACCACGGTCGACAGCCCGAAGGGCAACATCGACGGCGCCACCCGCGCCTACACCATCTACGCCAACGACCAGTTGCTGGATTCCAAGGACTGGAACGACGTCATCATCGCCTATCGCAATGGCGGCCCGTTGCGGATCCGCGATATCGGCCAGGCCGTCACCGGCCCGGAGGACGCCAAACAGGCGGCCTGGGCCAACGGCAAGCGCGGCGTGTTCCTGGTGGTATTCAAACAGCCCGGCGCCAACGTCATCGAGACCGTCGACAAGATCAAGGCGGCACTGCCGCGGCTGGTCGCCGCGATCCCGCCCTCGATCAAGATCGAGGTCATCAGTGACCGCACCCAGACCATCCGCGCAGCGGTCGAAGACGTTCAATTTACCCTGCTGCTTACCATCGCGCTGGTCGTCATGGTGATCTTCATCTTCCTGCGCAGCTTCTGGGCCACCGTGATCCCGACGATCACGGTGCCGCTGGCGCTGCTCGGGGCGTGCTCGCTGATGTGGGTATTCGGCTACACGCTCGACAATCTGTCGCTGATGGCGCTCACCATCGCCGTCGGCTTCGTGGTCGACGACGCCATCGTGATGCTGGAGAACATCACGCGCTATATCGAGGAAGGCGAGAAGCCGATGGCCGCCGCCTTCAAGGGCGCCAGCGAAATCGGCTTTACCATCATGTCGATCAGCATCTCGCTGGTCGCCGTGCTGATCCCGCTGTTGCTGATGGGCGGAATCATCGGTCGCCTGTTCCGCGAGTTCGCCGTCACGCTGGCGATGACGATCTTCGTGTCGATGGTCGTATCGCTGACCTTGACGCCGATGATGGCCTCGCGCTTCCTGCGGGCCCATCATGAGACCAAACACGGCCGCTTCTATCAATGGAGCGAAAGCGCGTTCGATGCCATGCTTCGCGCCTATGAGCGGGGTCTCGATCTGGCGCTGCGCTGGAAATTCACCACGCTGATGGTCTTCTTCGCGACACTCGGATTGTCCGTCTACCTGTTTGTGATCATCCCGAAAGGCTTCTTCCCGCAGCAGGACGTGGGCCTGATCACGGCGACCTCCGAGGCCAATCAGGACATTTCCTTCGCCGACATGAAACGGCATCAGGAGGCACTCGGCAAGATCGTCATGGCCGATCCTGATGTCGCAACTATCGCCATGAATATCGGCGGCAGTGGCAGGGCCGGCAATAACGGCAACATGTACATCACGCTCAAGCCGCGCAACGAGCGCAACGCGACCGCCCAACAGATCATCACCCGTCTGCGTCCGAAGCTTGAACAGGTCGAAGGCGCCCGGCTCTACATGCAGGCCGCGCAGGACGTGCGGCTCGGCGGCAGGCCGACGCGAACGCAGTTCGAGTTCACGCTGCAGGACGCCAATCTGGCCGAATTGAACGAATGGGCGCCAAAAATCCTGGCGAAGATGCAGACACTGCCCGAACTGCGCGACGTCGCGACGGACCAGCAGACCAAGGGCACCACGCTGGAGCTGAAGGTCAACCGCGATACCGCCTCGCGCTACGGCATCCAACCGCAACTGATCGACGACACGCTGTACGACGCCTTCGGCCAGCGCCAGGTGACGCAGTATTTCACGCAGCTCAACAGCTATCATGTGATCCTCGAGGTGCTTCCGGAATTACAGGGCAGCCTCGACACGCTGAACAAGCTCTATGTGAAGTCTCCGACCACCGGCGACCAGGTGCCGCTGTCGACCTTTGCCACCTGGACCAGCGTGCCGGTGCGGCCGCTCTCGATCAGCCATCAGGGCCAATTCCCCGCCATCACCATCAGCTTCAACCTCGCCCAGGGCGCGGCGCTGGGCCAGGCGACCAACGCGGTGCAGAAGGCGATGGTCGAACTCGGCGCGCCCGCGACCCTCAGTTCCAGCTTCCAGGGCACCGCGCAGGCGTTCCAGCAATCGCTCGGCACCGTGCCGCTGCTGATCCTTGCTGCCCTCGTCGTGGTCTATCTGATCCTCGGCATCCTCTACGAAAGCTACATCCACCCGATCACGATCCTGTCCACGCTGCCGTCGGCCGGCGTCGGCGCGCTCGCGATCCTGATGCTGTTCGGCTTCGATTTCAGCCTGATCGCATTGATCGGCATCGTGCTTCTGATCGGCATCGTGAAGAAGAACGGCATCATGATGGTCGACTTCGCCATCACCGCCGAGCGCGACGAGCATCTCGAACCGGAAGCCGCGATCCGCAAGGCGGCGTTGTTGCGCTTCCGCCCGATCATGATGACGACGATGGCGGCGATGCTCGGAGGCGTGCCGCTGATGCTCGGTACCGGTACGGGATCGGAAATCCGCCAGCCGCTCGGTTACGCCATGGTCGGCGGCCTGATCGTCAGCCAGGCGCTGACCCTGTTCACGACGCCGGTGGTCTATCTCTATCTCGACCGGCTCTCGAACGCGTTCGCGCGCTGGGGCCGGACGGCCGATCCCGACCACGAGGCGCATCCGGACGCGGAAGCTTCAGTCAAGCAGGCGGCCGAGTAAGCCGTGAGTTCGTAGGGTGGGCTGAGCGAAGCGAGCCCACCATTTCACGCCGCGGACCAGAAAGATGGTGGGCACGCTGCGCTCTGCCCACCCTACGGCACCGTAGCCCGGGCGAGCGAAGCGACCCCGGGAACGGTGTCCCCACATATCGCTTTCGCTCATGCGGGCTACAAGCTGTCATCACCAGCCTGGCGATGACAGCTAAGACTAGACTCGCTACTGCCTCGCCATCTCCGCAGCGCCCACGCCCTCGCCGTCGAGCTTCTGGTCGTCGTGCATGTCGACCGTCACCCGCAGCAACTGCCCGGTGAATTCGAACGGCGCCTCGTAGTGCGAGACCGGGCTGGAACGGTCGCGGCCGATGTCGAGGCCGGACCACGAGATGAAATTGTTGAAGCCGAGCTGGGTCTGCATCGAGCCTGCCGCCTCGCCGTCGATCAGCAGCGTATAGGCGGTCACGCCGGTGCGGGAGCCCTTGGCCGGCGCCTCCTTGCGCACGAGACGCTCGACATGCACGCCGAGCCGGTGCGCGCCCGCCGGCACCTTGCGGTTCGAGGTCACGATCTCATGGCCGCCGCCGATATTGAGGTCGTGCACCAGCACGCCGTCCTTGATGTAGAGGCTGTAGCCGGAGGTCGCGTCGCCGTGCGCGATCAGCACGCCCTCGGCGGCCTCCTCGCCGATCTCCACATCGGCCTCGATCGTGTAGCTGCGGCTGCGCACGTCGGGCGCCACGTCGGTCGGCACGTGGCCCATGCCGGCGTGAAAGATGAACTTGTTGCGGGCGCCGTGGAAGCGCGCGGCGTTCTCCGCAAAGCGCGGGCCGAAGCGGTCGTCGAGCGGCAGCACCTTGTGCTTCTCGGCCTCGCTCCACCATCAGCTTGATCATCGCCTCCAGCCGCTCGGGCTCGCTCTGCCGCGAGATCGTCGGTCTCCGAGAAATCGCTGTCGAGGTGAAACAGCTCCCACTTGTCGTTCTCGAACGGCGTGCCCGGGGGATGGAAGGCCACCGCCTTCCAGCCGTCCTGCCAGAGCCCGCGATGGCCGAACATTTCGAAATATTGCGGCGTCGATTTTGACGGCGCGGCATGCGTCGGTGACGGAGCGCGCAAAGCTCTCGCCCTCGATCGGCATCTGCGCCACGCCGTCGATGTCCGCGGGCGGCGCGATGCCGATCAGGTCGAGCAGGGTCGGCGTCAGGTCGCAGGCGTGGACGAACTGGTGGCGCACCTCGCCGTGCGCTGCGATCGCTCTTCGGCCAGGCCATGACGAAGGGATCGCGGATGCCGCCGCCATGGGTGTTCTGCTTGTAGCGGCGCAGCGGCGTGTTCGACGCCATCGCCCAGCCGTGCGGAAAGTTGGTGTGCGTGTCCGGCCCGCCGATGTCGTCGATCCGGCGCAGTTTTTCCGCGATCGGCTCGGGGCGGAAATTGTACGGCCCCATCGCGTTGACGAAGCCGAGCGGCCCGCCCTCCTGGCTGGCGCCGTTGTCGGACAGCACCAGGACCAGCGTGTTGTCGCGCATGCCGGCCGTGTCGAGAAACGCGATCAGCCGCGCCAGATGCTGGTCGGCGTGATCGAGCATGCCGGCAAAGGCCGCCTGCAGCCGCGTGAAGACGCGCTGTTCGTCGGTCGTATGCTCTTCCCAGGCCTTCACGCCGTCGTTGCGCGGCGGCAGCCGGGTTTCCTGCGGCACGATCCCCATCGCCTTCTGCCGCGCCAGCCGCTGCTCGCGCTCGACGTCCCAGCCATGGGCGAACATCGCGTCATAGCTCCTGATGAGGTCGGCCGGCGCCTGGTGCGGCGCGTGGCAGGCGCCGAGCGCGACCCAGGTCAGCCACGGGATATCGGGCCGGTCGGCGATGTGATCGGCGATGAAGCGGATCGACTGGTCGACCAGATCGGACGTCAGGTGATAGCCGATCGGCATAGGTGCCGGGCGCGATCGATGTGCGTGTTGTCGGGAACGAGTTCCGGCGCGTACTGGTCGGTCTCGGCATCCATGAAGCCGTAGAAGCGGTCGAAGCCGCGGCCGAGCGGCCAGCCGTCGAACGGCCCGGTGGCGCCGCTCTCGGTCAGCGGCGTGACGTGCCATTTGCCGAGCATGTAGTTGCGATAGCCGTGCGGGCGCAGCATCTCGGCCAGCGTGCCGGCCTCGCGCGCGATCTTGCCGCGATAGCCGGGATAGCCGCTATCGAAATTGGCGAGGCAGCCGACGCCGACCGAATGATGGTTGCGCCCGGTCAGCAGCGCCGCGCGCGTGGTCGAGCACATCGCCGTGGTGTGGAAGCCGGAATAGCGCAGGCCTTCGGCCGCGAGCCTGTCGATGGTCGGCGTCGTGATCGGCGAGCCGTAGCAGCCGAAATCGGAGAAGCCGACGTCGTCGAACAGCACGACCAGGATGTTCGGCGCGCCTTGCGGCGGCTTCGGCGCAGACGGCCACCAGGGCTTCGATCCCGCCACCGTCTTGCCGATCGTGCCGCCGAAAGGTTTTGCGCTGCCTGCCGCCATGGTTCTCCCCTCCCGCTTTTTGGATGCGACCGGCGGTTGACCCGCAGGGTCGTCGGGGTTCACCGCAACGCGCCGGCCGCATTGCCATAAATCATAATACGAATTATCATTATGGTTATCTCGAACGGAGAAGCAAGTTCCGGATGCAGCGACCGGCCCAACTCGACCTTCCCGGCGTGACCCCGTCGCGGCAGAAGCGCAGCCGCGAGACCACGGCCGCCCTGCTCCAGGCGGGCGCCGAAATGCTGCGAACCCACAGCCTCGCAGAATTGTCGATCGAGGCGCTGTGCCGGCAGGTCAACGCTACCGTCGGCGCGTTCTACAGCCGGTTCGAAAGCAAGGACGCCTATTTCAACGCCCTGATGGCGCTTGCTGCGCGGGACGGCGAAAGCAGGCTGTCGCGGATGAGGGAGGACAACCGATTGGCCGACGCCAATCTGGCCGAACTCAGCCGCCGCCTCGTCCACGGGACCATCGGCTGGATGCGCAACCATGAAGGCGTGCTGCGTGCCGCGCTTCAACACGACGATACGCGGCCGGACCGGTGGTCCACGTTCAAGGAACTGGCGCGCGCCAACGTGGCCAATGCCACGCCAATCCTGCTGGGTGCCATGGGCCGGGGCAACAAGCCCGCGAAAACGCGCGCCATCGCCTTTGGCTTTCAGGTCGTGCTGGGAACGCTGGTCAACGCCATCCTCAACGATCCCGGGCCGCTATCCATTCATGATGGAGAGCTGGAGGAACGGCTGGCGAATTGTCTGCTGCTGTTGCTGCAGGCCGAGATGAGCGCGGGAGTGAGGCGAACTCGTAGGGTGGGTTAGCCGAAGGCGTAACCCACCATTCCTCGGCAAAATGGCGGCGGGTTACGCTGCGCTAACCCGCCCTACATTTTTCGCGTTTCACGTCCCGAGATAGGCCTTCTGCACCTGGGGGTCCTGCGCCAGTGCCGCGGCGGTGCCCGACAGCACGCTCTTTCCTACCTGCAGCACGGTCGCAAAATCCGAGACTTCCAGCGCCAGTTCGATCGACTGTTCGGCGAGCAGGATGGTCAGCCCTTCGCGATGCAGCCTGCCAAACGTCTCGTACATGGATTCCACAACCGCCGGCGCGAGCCCGAGCGACGGCTCGTCCAGCATCAGGAGTTTCGGATCACTCATCAAGGCGCGGCCGACCGCGAGCATCTGGCGTTCGCCGCCGGACATGGTGCCGGCGCGCTGGCTGCGCCGCTCCTTCAGTTTCGGAAATATCTCATAGACGCGTTCCAGCAGCGCCGCCGCGCGCGTCTTGTCACGCAGCGGCGTCGCGCCGAGCAGCAAATTGTTTTCGACGCTCTGCTGCACGAACAGCCGCCAGCCCTCCGGCGACAGCGCAAGCCCCTTGCGCACGATCGCAAACGCGCTCTGGCCGCCGATCTCCTCGCCATTGAAGCGGATCGACCCGTTATACACGGGGATGAGACCGGCGATGGCGTTGAGCACCGTGGTCTTGCCGCCGCCATTGGAGCCGAGCAACGCCACCACACTGCCTGCGGGCACCTGCAGCGACACGTCGGAGACGCCGATCAGATCGCCGTAGCGAACCTCGAGATTTTCGATACGGAGCAAATGCTCGCTCATGTCGCCGGTCCGCCCATCAGCTCGATCGGCGTATGACCCGCCGCCGCCTTGGCGGCGCGGGTGCCGAGATAGGCCGCGATGACCGCAGGATTGGCGGTGACCTCGCGCGGGCTGCCGCGCGCGATCTCCTTGCCCTGATGGAACACCACCACCCGGCTCGCCAGCGACATGATGACTTCCATGATGTGCTCGACGATGACGAGCGTGATGCCGGAGCGGTGGATGTCGCGCACCAGGTCGATCGCGAGCTTTACCTCCTGCTGGGTAAGGCCGGCCATGGCTTCGTCGAGCAGCAGCACCTTGGGTTCGGTGGCGAGCGCGCGCGCGATCTCCAGCCGCTTGCGGCCGGGCGTACCGAGCGAACGTGCGGGTGCATCCGCCAGCCGGCTCATGCCGACGCGCTCCAGCACGGCGCGGGCTTTGGTTTCGGCCTGCGCCCGATGCGGGGTACGCAGGAACGCCCCGATCATGACGTTCTCCAGCACCGTCATGCCTTCGAAGGTTTGCGGCACCTGGAAGGTGCGCGCCAACCCGAGCTGCGCCCTCGCCTCCGGCGTCAGGCGGGTGATGTCATGGCCTTCGAACAGCACCTTGCCCGAGGTCGAAACGAGATCGCCGGTCAGGCAATTGAAGAAGGTCGACTTGCCGGCGCCGTTTGGTCCGATGAGGCCGAGAATATCGCCCGGCTCCAGCGTTACGCTGGCGGCATCGACCGCCTTGAAGCTGCCGAAGGCTTTGGTGACGTCGCGGGCTTCAAGGAGCATTGGCGGCTCCCTTCGTCATATCGGCAGGCTTGATATCGGCAGGCTTGCGTCTGGCCCACACGCGATTGATCAGGGCAAGAATGCCGCCCGGCTGGAACCGGGCGATAATCACGATGATGGCGCCGTAAACGACGAAGGTGAGGCCCGCGCCCTTGCCGCCGAGCAGATTATTGGAGATTTCCTCCAGCGGCACGAGGACCGCCGCTCCGACCAGCGGCCCGAACAGAAGCCCGGCGCCGCCCAGCGCCGCCATGATAAGGATTTTTACCGAAATCAGAATGCCGAGGCCGGATTCGGGATCGATGAACCCGAACATCATCGAATAAAGCGCGCCGGCGACGCTGGTCAGCCCGGCGCTCAGCATGAACGCGTACAGCTTGGTACGGCTGGCGGGCGCGCCGAGGGAGCGTGCGGCGCGCTCGGAATCCCTGATGGCGCGCAGATAAAATCCCATCCGGCTGTTGGTCATCCACCAGGTGATGCCGAGCGTGACGAGGAGAACGCTCAGGAACAGGTAGTAATACGGCAACGCCGAGATGAAGGAGAGATCGAATACGGTGCGCGGCACGGTCGGGCCGCTGAGGCCGACAGCGGCGCCGAGAAATTCCACGTTGGTGACGATCAAGCGCGCGAGTTCGGCGACCGCAATCGTCGCCATGCTGAAATAATGCCCGGACAGACGCAGTGTCGGCACCCCGATCACAGCCGCGATCAGGACCGCGGCGGCGATGCCGACGGGAATCCCGACAAGCGGCGGCAACCCGAAATGCGAATAGGCCGCCATCGACGCATAGGCGCCGCAGCCGAAGAACACGACATGGCCGACCGATACCTGGCCGGCATAACCGCCGACGATGTTCCAGGCGGATGCTGCGATGGCATAGAGCAGGATCAGCGCGCCCAGCCGCTGCTGGAACGGGGTCGTGAACACCAGCGGATAGAGAATGATCAGCGCGAGCGCGACCGACGGCCAGATGAAGCGCCGCATCACATCTTGCCCATCAAGCCTTGCGGCCTGAACCAGAGGAAAAACAGAAACAGGGAATACACCACGATGTCCTTGTAGACCGCGCCGATCAAATAGGCCGACACCGACTCGATGACGCCGATCAGAAGCCCCGCGACCAGCGCGCCCGGTACGCTGCCGAAACCGCCGAGCGACACCGTGACGAAAGCAACGATACCGAGTGTCTCGCCCACCGTCGGCGCAATATAGAAGAACGTCGCGATCAGTGCGCCGGCGAGGCCCGTCGCACCGGCCGCGATCGCCCAGGCGATCGCCTGCATGCCGTCGGGACGGATCCCCATCAGTTGCGCCGCGGTGGCATCCTCGGACACCGCCAGCATCTTGGAGCCGAGCGAGGTGCGCGTCAGCAACAGATGCAGTCCAAGCGTCACCAGCAATGCGACAACGCCGGCAAGAAGACGCGACGCCTGTAGCTTGATGCCGAGCACATCATAGGTTCCGCCGACGAGATCGCCGGGCAACGTCAGGAAGTTGGCGCCAAAGCCCCAGAACACGGAGTAACGCAACAGCAGCGCAAGCCCGAAGGTGCCGAGAATCTGGGCCAGCATCGGCCCTTTCATCACGCTGCGGATCAGCCCGAAATAGACGACGATGCCGACCGTCGCCAGCACCAGCGCCGCCACCGGCGCGCCGACAAACGGTCCGACGCCGAGCACCGTCCACACCACGAACGCGACATACATGCCGAGCATGACGAAATCGCCATGGGCGAAATTGACGATGTTCATCATGCCCCAGATCAGCGTGAGGCCGGACGAGAACAGCGCGTAGACCGCGCCGAGCAACAGCCCGCCGACGATCACCTGAACGAGGATGGAGGACATGTCAGCAGCTTGCCGGTTGGGCTTTGAACGATCGCGACGCGATGAAATGAAGGAAGGGCGGAACTGGCGTCCCGCCCCTCTGGCCTGTTACCAGCCCTTGTAGGGAAATACGGGCGCCGTCTTGGCCAGTTGCTTCGGCCAGACCGGCACGTAATTCTCGCCGTCCTGAAGCTGGATCACCAGTCCCGCGGCCAGGATGTTCTGGCCCTTGTCGTCGAACTTCACGCCCTTGTAGCCCATGATCAATTGATCGGGCTTGAGGTCGGTGGCCTTCAGCGCCGCCTGGATCTTGGCGGGATCGGTCGAGCCGGCGCGATCGATCGCGTCGACCAGTACGAAGAAACCCTGCATCTGGCGTGCCGCGGTATCGTCGAGATCGTCGCCGCCGCTCTTCTTCTTGTAGATCTCGTTGATCAGGAAGGTCGGCGTTCCCGCAGCGCCGATCGCGAAGGAGGAACGATTGAATATACCCTGGATCTGCTTGCCCACGGCCTTCAGCGTCGACGGATCGGAATAGCCGGAATTGTCGGCGATCATCATCGGCGGCTTGTAGTCCAGCGCCTGGAACGTCTTGGAGTAGAGGATCGCATCCGACGTGTAGCTGATCATGATCACCACGTCCGGCTTCTTGTCCTTGAGTTGCAGCACCTGGCTCTGCACATCGGTGGTGTTGGCCGAATAGGCGATGTCCTGGGCGATTGGGAGCCCGTTCTCCTTGAACACGCCGGTGATGACGTTCGCAACCGAAGTGCCGTATTCGGTGTTCTCGTGCACGATGGCGATGTTATCGATCTTCTGCCCGCCGGCCTTCATGTCCTTGAGGAATTCGAGATAGATCTTGGCGAAGTCGCTCGCCACCGGCGTCGTCCGGAAAAACCATTTGAAGCCGCGTTCCGTGAGGTTGGCGGCCACCGACTCGCCGTTGACGAAGGGGATGCCATACTTCTCCGCGATCGCACTTGCCGTCAGCGTGACGCCGGACTGGTAGGCGCCGGTCAGCGCCACCACCTTCTCTTCGGTGATCAGCCGAAGCGCCTGGTTCTGCCCGACCGCGGGGCTGCCCTGATTGTCAGCGAACACCACTTCGATCTTGGCGCCGCCGAGGCCCTTGAGGCCCGCATTCTTGGTCAGCGGCAGATTGCCGAGCGCGGGGTTACCGCTGTTGATGATCTCGACCGCGGTTTCGATCGCCGCCTTGCCATGCACGCCGGCGCTGGCCGCGTTGCCGCTCAAGGGAAAGATCGCGCCGATCTTGACCGTCTTGTCCTGGGCCGAGGCCACGCCCGCGAGCGCAACCGACATGGCGGCAGCCGAAAGCAGCCCTACGATATGGTTCAATTTCATTCTGAAGATCTCCCCCCGGATACCGGGCTTCTTTGAGCCTGGATATGCCCGGCCTCTTTATTCTTTGCGCAGTCAGCATTGCATGGCCGATTGGCATCGGCAAGTTGCGGCGATCAAGCCGGCAAGGCTCGCGACGAGCGACAACAATCGCGACGCGCAACGGTAGAAAATCAAACGTCGTGCGTGCCGTTTGATCGGCCGCTGCCGCCTGCATCCGGCTCGCCCGCGTTGAGAAGGTTTCGGCGCAAGCCAAGGCCGGAACGGCCAAACTTACCGTGCTCGAATGCGGGCTCCCTCGCCGCTGCCCGGACGGCCCTCAGCCGGCAGATGGCCTCGGCCCAAGCCGGTCTTTTCGCCCGAAATTGCGCCTCCTTCCGTGCTTGCCAAGGCCCGGACCGAGCGAGTAGAACGACGCACCAGCGAAAGCGGCGATTTGCACAATCCCGCTCCAGCCGATTGCCCGGACATCCATTTAAACTATTGATGTAGTTGGGTAATTCTTTGGGGAATGGTGTAACGGTAGCACAACAAACTCTGACTCTGTTTGTCTAGGTTCGAATCCTAGTTCCCCAGCCAGACTCCGAAATACCTCAACAGCTCTAACGCCTTAGATCGACCGATCTGAACGCCGGCAGCCGATGGTCCACTTGGATGGTCCATGGGAGCTGAAAGCCGATGCCTTCCTACCTGCGCCGCCGCGGCCATACATGGTTTTTGCGGTGGAAATGGCCGAGCCGGCTTGCGGCTTTCGGCTTCTCGGGAGAGCTTATTCGCAGCCTTCGGACCAGCGACTTTCGCATCGCTCGCCGGCGGGCGCTCACGATTGTCTTGCAAATCGAAACCATGACCGAGGCCAAACAGCTTCCAAAGCGTGCCGAACTGGAAAGCGACATCCGGCGCTGGATCGACGATTCCGTTTGGCGCCAGGAGATCAAGCGAGCTGAAACCGGCGGCCTGGATTTTCTGGAGCCCCACGAAATCGAGAAAATGGGCCGCGAGGAAGCGAGCGAGCTCGACGGCCTGTTTCGGTTTGCGTCGAATATGTTCGCGCCTCAGCAGAAGGCCGCGATCGGGCGCATGCTGACCGGTGGCACCCCCGATGAGCTGCACCGCTCGATTATAACCGCGGCGGCGCGCCAAATCGGGATTACAACGGACACCGGTACGGTGGCCGGAAGACTGGTCGAACGTACCATTTTGCGCGGTTACGCGACCCTGCTCGACGAGTTGCGGCATCCCATTGCGGAGATCCCCAGGGTCTCTCCAACTGAAGAGAAACCGGCCCCGCCCGCTTCGTTCATATTCACGGAGTTTTGGAAAAGCTTCGAACGCCACAAACTGGATAATCGGGAGTGGAAGGCCGATACAGCTTCGAATGCCGAAGGCACCAAGAACGTTTTTGACAAGCTTTTCCCGGCGATCACGGTCGCGCAATTGGTCGCCACCCCAATCGCCAGTGACTTCAAATCGAAACTGCTGCTTCTTCCACGTCACTATGCCCGCGGCGAACGGAAGAAAATGTCAGCCGAAAAATTGATCGCGCTTGGGCGAACGCTGCCGACGCGGGATCAGATGCAGGGCGCGACAGCCAACAAGCATTTCGGCAACTTTTCAGAATACTGGCTGTACCTGGTCGGGCAAAAGAAGATCGCTGCCGATATTCCAAACCCGTTTCAGGGCCTTCACATCACTCTTAAACGGGGTCGCAACGCCAGAAAGGAGCGCAATAACTGGACACCCACGATGGAGAAAGCGCTTTTTGAGTCTCCGCTTTATAAGGGGTGCGCCTCAATTTATCGGCGCGCTACCCAGGGGGACGAAGTACACCGGGACGCGCTATTCTGGATGCCCCTTCTCGCGCGCACGATGGGAACTCGCGAAAACGAGGTTTGTGACGCGCAGGTCGGCGGTGTCAAACTCCAAGAAACGAACGAAGGACCGATTTGGTATCTGGAAATTATTGATGGAAAGGACTCCGGCTCGGAAAGAAACGTCCCGTTTGCCGAATTGGTGCTCGATATGGGCTTTCTCGAACAGCGAGTTATCGGTCGCGATCCTACAGAGCCCTTGTTTCCAGAACTTATCCCCCAAGGGCCGGGGAAGCGTCGCTCCGCGGCATTTACCGACCGCTTCGCGTACTACAGAAGGTCGACGGAGATTTATAAACCTCGCGTGGATTTTCATTCGTTTCGCGGCAACGTCGAAACTGACCTCAAAAATCTCCCGGGGATCAACCAAGCATGGATCGATGAACTGATCGGCCATGAATCGACCATCCGCCGTTCCGAAGGAGAGCGATATACGAAGCAGATCAACCTTCCGATACTCCAGCGTTTGGTGAATTCCATCCGGATCAATGCTGATCTGTCTCGCCTTCGCTATGTTGGCGCAGCGGGCGTTGCAGCACCGAGCCGCGATCGTGAGCTTGCACGTTTCATAGCGCTTGCAGAAAGGGAAATGCAGAAGAAATCAAAGCGACCTAACTCCTAGTTGTCAGGAACAAAGTACTCAAGTGCACAGATGAAGCGCTCCGGATCGTCGCCCGTGGCGTGAAGGAATATCCGGCGGAGACAGCTTGGGCCGCTTCAAGCAGGTCAGGATCAGCAGATAGATCAGACCGAATGCTAGTTGGGAAATCGGTTCTCTATATTCGATCAGTGCGGCTTCCCGAGTGGCCCCGCGGGGGGCTTTCCGTCTTGAACGAGCGCTTTTCTTCGGGCCCTCCCCCTTTCCGTTAGGTACGGCGGCTATCCCAAACCGATAACCAGCTGCTATCCAGAAAGCGCCACTGAGCGCAA
>CAWFIQ010000025.1:0-132775 GCA_963815955.1 uncultured Alphaproteobacteria bacterium | reverse complement strand
ATTGGCGATATCTCTCAACAAGATATGTGCGTATGTTTTGCTTCGTAGCGAGCTCCCCGTTCGCCCTTTCACCCGAGATGTTCGTATGGCCCTTGTGAAAACTTCAAAAATTGCAGGTTCGGAGGCAAAAAGCCGTCGTTCGACGAAAGCGATCTCACTTTCCAATCCCCAGCCCGCCCCGCCACCCGCACGCGCCCGGAGAGGTGGAAACGGAATTGGTACGGAAAAGATCTCCGAAAGGGTGGCGGCGGCGACGGAAGAACTAGCGAGCGGACTGAGCCAGGCTTCGGCGGCGGCCGAAGAGCTTCGGCGGTCCATGGAACAAATCGCCGCAGGCGCCGACGAAGCCGCGGGTGCGTCGCAGGAGCAACTGGCAGCGATCAAGCAGGCCGCGGGTAATCTGGCCACCGCTCGAGGGGAAGCAGATAACTCACGGCGAAGGACCGAAGCTGCACAGGTCCTGCTGGTCGAAACCGGCGCCCAGATCGGCGCCTCCGTTCAATCAATCGAACGCAACTCCGAACGGCAGGCAGCTTCGGCAGAAATTATCGGCGAGCTCGAACGCAGAGCACAGGATGTGAGCGAGATTACCGGCGCGGTCAGCCGGATTTCCGACCAAACGAACCTGCTTGCCCTCAACGCGGCCATTGAAGCAGCACGCGCCGGAGATCACGGGCGAGGCTTCGCCGTAGTCGCAGAGGAAGTCCGCTCTCTTGCCGACGTCTCTGACAAGAGCGCTTTGCAGGTGCAGAGCTACGCTGAAGAGATCCAGGCAAAAGTCCGCGACGCTGCCGCAACCGTCAAGGCCGCAGCCGTGGCCGCGACTGCACAGGCCAAAGTGGGACAGTCTGTAGTCCAGACGCTGTCTGGGCTTCGGAAAAACATGGTTGAACTTGCTGATGGCAGCCTAGAGACGCTCACGGCTGCCATCGAGGCGGAGCGCGCGATACAGGAGGCGCAAAAAGGCGCCGAACTCGTCGCGGGCGCGGCCGAGGAACAAGCTTCGGCAGCAAGCGAAGCGCAATCGGCGGTTCGTCAACAAGCCCAATCTCTCGACCAAGGCCAAGCCGCAGCCCAGGCCCTTGCATCGTTGTCGGAGGATCTGCGCGGCGGGAAAGCGGACCAATCCGCACCCGAGCAGATAGCGAGCACGGCCGAAGAGCTGTCAGCGACCATTCAGGAACTGTCGAGCGCGGCAAGCCAGATCTCGACGGCAGTGGAACAGATCAACCGCGGAGCGCAACAGCAAGCCGCAGCAGCCCAACAGACGTCGGCCGCGCTGGCGCAAATCGAAAAAAGCGCCCGGGTCGCGCAAGAAAGCGGCAAGCTTGCGAACGATCGCGTCGCGATTATGGGAAAAGAACTCGCCGACGCCCGCAAGACCATCGAAGGATTGATCGAAGGCGTAGTACAGGCCCTCAAAGAAACCCGCGGAAGCCTCGACACGATCGTCTCTTTGGAGGCAATAGGCCGAAAGATCGAAAAGATTGTCGATGCTATCACTTTAGTGAATATTCAGACCGGCATGCTCGCGGTCAGTGGCGCCGTGGAAGCCGCACGCGCCGGTGAGGCCGGCCAAGGTTTTGCACTGGTCTCGAACGATATCCGCTCCCTTGCGCGCGAAGCGACCGAAAGCGTCGAGCGGATCAAGGATACAGTGCGCGGCATTCTTGAACAGATAGCGCTGCTACGCCGCGATCTCGAGCAGATCATCGTAACCGGAGAGAGCGAAGTTCAAAACAACCGCGCCGTGTCCAAGACGCTCGGAGACATGACCGACGAGATCGTTGCACTCGGAAATGCCAACAAGGCCATCCAGCAAGGCGCCGACGCAATCCTCGCCGCCGCGGCCGAGACATCGACGGCTGCCCGGCAAATCGCTGCAGCCGCGGAAGAAGCAAGTTCCGCCTCGCGCCAAGCCGCCACGGCATCCGCCGAACAGGCTCAAAGCGCCGACGACCTCGCCGCAGCCATCGAAGAGATCGCCTCTCTTTCGGACGAACTTAAGAAACAGAATGGCTGACGTCAGCAAAACCACGACACTGACCGACCAACGTTTTTTAACGTTCAAAAGCGATGGACGAGTTCTATGCCCTGCCCGCAGCTTCTGTCGCGGAGGTCGTGCGAGTGCCTCCGCTTGCGCGCGTCCCCCAGGCGCCACGGAGCCTGATGGGTCTCATCAACTTGCGTGGATCTGTGGTTCCTGTAGCAAGCGTACGTGCCCTTCTGGGAAGGGAAAGCGCGACGACTACTCCAGCTTCTCGTCTAATCGTTCTCGACGGAGCATCCGCCTGTTGCACTGGCGGTAGACGAAGTTACGAACTTGGTGCGGATTGCGTCCGAGAAAGTCAAGACGGCAGAAGCCGAGATCGCATCCGAATCCGGCGAATATCTGCGGGGCGTGTTCGAAGACAGCTCCCATGTCACCAAAATCCTGGATATTCAGGAATTGCTGCGTCGGGCGTTTGCTCAAATCGCACCCAAAAGGCAAACCATCGCGGCCGTCGGCGCGAACCCGCAAAGACAAGTAGCCACCGAAATCGCCCGATCACGTCTGGTGACCTTCGAAGTCGCCGGGCAGGAATATGCCTTCCCCCTCGACGTGGTGCGGGAAATCGTTACGACGCCCGACGATCTGACTTTCGTCCCGGGAAGCGATGATGCAGTGCGCGGCGTCATGCCTTATCGCGGCGGCCTGTTGCCCTTGCTCTCGTTGCGAAGGCTTCTCGGCTTGCCTTCGTTAGTCTTATCGCGGGAGAAAGTGTTGGTTGCCGCCATTGGCGATCTCGTGATCGGCTTTGTGGCGGATCGTACTCGCGCTGTTCTGTCCGCTGAGTCCGACCGCATCGAATTGGCGCCGCCAGTGTTGGCTGCGCGCGCGGGCGGAGAAACCCAGATCAAGGAAATCTATCGAGCAGAGAACGGCCGGCTCGTTTCGATCCTGGCCCCGGAGCGGCTATTTCGGGAAGACGTAATGCAGAAACTGGTCCATGGCAAAACCACGATGAAAGCAAAGGTGGACGAAGGCAGTCACACGTCCAAGACGGACGAACTCAGATTCGTAGTGTTTCGCCTCGATGACAACGAGTTTGCGCTGCCGATCGACGCCGTGGACGAAGTCGCGCGCGTGCCTGACCAAATCACCCGGCTTCCCAAGACCCCAAAATTCCTTGAAGGCGTTGTCAATTTGCGAGGCGAAGTCCTTCCGGTCATCGATCAGCGGCGCCGATTTGAAATGCAGCCGGCCACGGCCAGCGGTCACAGACGGCTTGTGGTGGTTCGGACTGAACGGCATCGCGCCGGCCTTATCGTGGACAGCGTCTCAGAGGTTTTGCGATGCACTCCGGACCTGATCAAACCCTCCCCGGATTTGACTGGGGAAGCGCTTGGCTTGGTAAACTCTGTCATCAATCTCGAGGCGTCCGGCCGGATTGTACTGTTGCTCGATCCCTCTGAGCTGCTCACGCGCGCGGAACGCGGCCTGTTGGATTCCTTCAGCAAGGAGACACGCAGTAAAGAGAGCCGGCAGACGAAGCCGTGATCAAAATATTGGTGGTCGACGACTCGGCTCTCGTTCGCAAGCTCATTGGGCAGGTATTTTCGACGCAATCCGATTTTGAGGTCCAGTTTGCCCGCAACGGCCGGGAGGCGCTCGATATCATCAGCGTAGCTCGTCCGGACGTCGTGACCCTCGACGTCCATATGCCCGAAATGGACGGGCTTACCTGCCTCGACAGAATCATGATCGAGCAGCCCTGCCCCGTCATCATGGTGTCGACAATGACTGCCGAGGGCGCTGACGCCACCCTGGAGGCCCTGCGGCTTGGGGCGGTCGACTTCGTCGCGAAACCAACCCGAGCCGTGTCGTTGCGAATCGAGGAGTTGGCGCAGCCCTTGATCGAGAAGGTACGGGCGGCAGCCGGCGCTAAATTAAGAACCTCGTTGAGGCTACGGGACAAAGTTCGGCATCGAATACGCGGCGCCCGAAGCTCACCTGACGCGACGCCAAAGAAATTCAAGGCCGCCTCGAAAGGGGAAGGCCTTGTACTTGTTGGCACGTCGACTGGCGGGCCGCCGGCGCTCGAGGCCCTTCTCACCGGTCTTCCCGCATCCTTTCCCTGGCCCATCGTTGTTGCACAACACATGCCGGCAACGTTCACCGGACCCTTGGCCCGCCGCCTGGATGAACTCACCGGGCTCAATGTCCAGGAGGTGCGGGACCCTGTCGCGCTCAAACCGGGGCATGTTTACATCGGTCGAGGCGACGCCGATGTGATCGTTTCCCGGCGGGGCGCTGGTCTTGTTGCAATGGCTGCACCCAGCCAGGCCGAGTATCCGTGGCACCCAAGCACCGATCGGCTCGTTCGGAGCGCTATGAACTATTTGCCCCCGAGCCAGTTAATCGGCGTGCTCATGACAGGCATGGGAAACGATGGAGCCGAGGCCATGGCACTCGTCCATGCGGGCGGAGGCAAGACAATAGCTGAGGCTGAGGAGACCGCGATTGTTTGGGGCATGCCGGGGGAATTGGTCAAAGCAAACGGTGCGGATCTCGTCGTGCCACTTCATAACATTGCATCCGAATTAAAGAAGTTGGTGCGCTGATGCCATTGGTACGTAAGCCCACTTCGACGGCGGAGCCCCGTGCACCAGACGAGCGGAAGCCAACCGAATTACTTGCCACTGGCTCCGATGAAGAACGTTGGATCGCCGCGCGTAGTGCAGCTGAAATTCCTGAGGGACTATCGCTGCTCACCCACGCGCTGTCGGTGGAGCGGGTGCCCCGCGTCCGCGAAGCCATGTTCACCGCACTAGCGAAGATAGCTACGCCTGAAAGTGCCTCCGCCGCCCTTCCCTTTTTGCGGTCCGACGACGCAGCTCTCCGCACGCAGGCGCTTGACGCTTTGCGCGCTATGCCCGCAGCGGCAGCCGAACATCTCTCGCAACTTCTGCATGATAGCGATCCTGATGTCCGCTTGCTCGCATGCGAAATTGCGCGCGCCCTCCCCGCTGGCGACGCCAGCCGCATTCTCGGAGAACTCATAGAACGAGAAACCAGCTCCAACGTCTGCTCCGCAGCCATAGAGGTTTTGGCCGAAACAGGCGACCTCGCGAGTTTGCCGATCCTGGCGCGCTGCGCCGCGCGTTTTCCTGACGATCCGTTTCTGACGTTCGCAGTCAAAGCCGCCAGCGGCCGGATCGGTTCATCTGACCGATGACCGATCCACCGCAAATGACGGAGGATGAGTTTCGCCGGCTTGCGGAGTTTCTGTATCGGCGGACAGGCATGGTTTTTACCGAATCGAAGCGCTACTACGTCGAACGTCGTGTCTGGGAGCGTATGGATGCAACCTCGAGCCCGTCTTTTTCCGTCTACTTCGCCTATCTCCGCAGCGAGGTACGCGACGAGGTCGAGCATCTCATCAACGCCTTCACTGTCAATGAAACCTACTTTTATCGTGAAGACCATCAGCTTGCATGCCTGACGACCGACCTGCTTCGAGAGCGTGTGGCAACCAAGCGGCCGGGAGACCCGATACGAATCTGGTCTGCCCCATGTTCGACGGGGGAAGAACCGTATTCCATTGCGATTTGGTTGCTGGAAAACTGGAAGGACGTCGACACCTTCGACATCGAGATAGTCGGTTCGGACATTGATACACGTGTCCTGGACGCAGCTGCGGAAGGCATTTTTGGCAAGCGCGCCCTGATGAAGATTGTCACCTGAACTGATCGCCCGCTATTTCCATGAGCTCGACAACGAGCAGTGGCAGATCCTGGATGACCTCCGTCAATCGGTGCGTTTCTCCCGGGTCAATCTCATCGAGACGAAGGAAACCCGACCCCAGGGTCGCTTCGATGTAATCTTTTGCAGGAATGTACTGATCTACTTTGACGACGAATCCCGCCGCGTGGCGGCGGAAAATCTGTACGATAACCTCTTGCCGGGCGGCTTCATCTGTCTCGGGCACACCGAATCCATGAGCCGTATCTCACCGTTGTTCGAGGTTTGCCGTTACTCAGAGGCGATCGTTTATCGAAGACCAGAGGAGTTGCGCCGTGACCGATAACTCCACCAAGCGGATTCTGATCATCGATGATGCCGCACTTATCAGGACATACTATCGCGCGGCACTCGAAGCCCACGGCTTCGTGGTGGGAGAGGCTTTGAACGGATTGGAGGGATTGGAAAAGCTTTTGCTTGAACCTTTCGATTTGGTGATCGCCGATATCAACATGCCGCAAATGGACGGAATAACGTTCCTGCGAATGCTGCGGTCAAAAGAACTTCCGGTGTCCGCCGTCCCGGTGCTGGTGACAAGCACCGAAGCTGGACCACACGATATGGCGGCCGCGCGAAGCGCGGGGGCGAACTTCTATCTTGTGAAGCCGATCAAGCAGGAAACGCTGGCAGAATATGCTGCAATCTTCTGCGGGGTACCGCGATGAATGAGTTCCTCGAGCAATTCCTCATTGAATCACGCGATCTGGTAGCGCAGGCCGTCGACGATTTGATGGCGCTGGCGGAAAATCCGAATGACCGAGAAAGGCTCGATGGCGCTTTTCGGGCCTTTCACACTTTGAAGGGCGCTGCGGGAATCGTCGAGTTTGACGCGATGACGCGTACGCTGCATGCCGCCGAGGATATCCTCGGTTCGCTGCGTTCGTCCGAGGAGCCGATCAACCCTGACATACTCGATGAATTTCTGACTTGTCTCGACCTGACATCGCGGTGGCTGGACGCTATGCAGGCCACTGGCGAGGCGCCATCGACTGCCGATGCCGATGCAGATGATATGATCGCGCGGCTTGCCGGTTCGCGTGGTACAGCCGAGGTCGCGCGCGCGTCGACGCCGGGGGACGATACATGGGTTCAGCGGTTGAGCGTTGCCGCCGGCAACCATTTTTCGGGGCACCGTACCGCCCTTCGATATATCCCGTCTCCTGACGCGTTTTTTCAAGGCTCCGACCCGATGAATGTCGTGGCCAATCTACCGCATCTGATAACCGTCGACGTGGTGCTGACCGACCCGGCTCTTTCTCTCGAAACCATGAATACGTTCAGCTGCAGCATCGAAATCGTGGCGCTGATGGAGGCATCTGCCGAGCAAGTGCGCGCGGCGCTTCTCAACGTGCCGGGCAAGGTTGAGGTTCGCGAGCTGGCCACTACGGCCATAAACCAGTCGGAAGAATCCAAGTCCAATGCAGGATCGTTGATTGAGGCCCAGCTTCTGCTGTTGGAGGAGTCTGACCCCGACGGGCTCGTCGGTCGGCTCGCCTCCGCCGGCCGTACAGCGGTGAACGCTTTGCTCTACCTTGGAAGATTTGAACCTGCCGCCAACGTGGATCGTGCTGTTGCGACCGCCCAAGCCGAGAAGAAGACGGATCCTTTGATCTCGGCGATCAAGCAGGCATTGAGCGAGATTAGGGAACCCAAGCGTCCCAACGACGATAGTCCCGCCTCCCCGATCGTTCCCCGCGCGCTACGTGTAGACATGGATCGTATCGACACGCTCGTTAAACTCACGGGCGAGCTGATCGTGGTCAAGAATGCCATCGGGCATGCTGCAAAGTTGGTCCACGAAAATGAAGATCCTCGCGCCATCACAGCGACCTTGCGCCAGCAGCACGCATTGTTCGAGCGACTGGCGACTGAGCTGCAAAGTGCCGTTCTTCGCATCCGGGTACTTCCTTTGCGCTCGGTATTCCGCCGCTTTCCCAGATTAGTGAGGGAGATCGCCGGCAGTGTTGGCAAGACCGTGAGGTTAATCACCGAGGGTGAAAGCACCGAGGCAGATGCCACGATCGTGGATGCGCTCTTCGAGCCCTTGTTGCATGTCCTGCGCAATGCCGTAGACCACGGGATCGAGCCTCCAGAACAGCGCGCGTCTGCTGGCAAGCCGGCGATGGGAACTCTGATTTTGCGCGCGCGTCGCGACGCCGACACGGTCACGATCGAGGTGGAAGACGATGGAGGCGGCATCGACGTCGGTCGGGTGCGCGCCGTGGCGCGCGCCCGCGGGATTGCCACCGCGGAGTCATTGACGGCGATGTCCGATGCTGAAGCGATAGGTCTGGTTTTCGCCGCCGGCTTTTCGACCGCCTCCACCGTGACCAATCTATCGGGTCGGGGCGTAGGCATGGATTCCGTCCGAACGGCCGTCGAGCGCTTGGGCGGCAAAGTTACCCTCGAAAGCCAACCTGGAACTGGGACCAAGGTCGGATTGGTCCTTCCGTTCAGCCTCATGATGACCCGGCTGATGACCGTGGAGGTGGCAGGTCAAGCTTTCGGGCTACCCCTCGATAATGTCGTGGAGACCACGATTGTCTCTCGCGACCGGATCGTCCCGATCGGTGCCGGGAAGGCGTTCGTGTTGCGAGACCAGACAGTTCCGCTCATCGATCTGGCGGATACGCTGGGTATTCAGCGCACCGACAGGCCGGGTCAAAGCCATGCCAAAGTCGTCATAGCTTCGGCTGCGGGGCAGATCGGAGCGATTGAGGTCGATCGGTTAGGAGAACGTATGGACGTCATGCTAACGCCCATGGAAGGTCTATTGAACGGGATGAAAGGCGTCTCCGGGACGACGTTACTCGGCGATGGGCGGGTCCTGATCGTCCTGGACGTTCAGGAGATCCTCAGTTGACCATTGTCCTGCACGACGCCAACACCATCCGCCTGATCGGAACGTGCCCCTCAGACGAGGGAGAAGTATTGCTGCAGTATCTGCTGGCCAACCCGCAAGCCGAAGTCGATTGGCGGGGCTGTGAAAGCGCCCATGCCGCCGTAATCCAGGTGATCCTTGTATCCAGACGACCGCTCCGCGGCCCTCCCGCCGGTCGGTTCCTTGAGCGGCTGATTGACCCTGCATTGAGACGCGCAGGTTGCCAAGTTCCACCTTCCCCCCGGGGTCCAGAGGTGCGAAAACGTTGAAAATATTGGGTTCCGGTCTGCCGGACCGTTGCGGAGAGTTCATGCCCTATAAGCTTTTGATCGTTGACGACAGCAAGCTCGCCCGGATGTCGGCGGCAAAAGCGCTAAAAACCCTGTATCCCGATTGGACACGCCTGGAGGCCTCGAACGCTGACGAGGCGCTCGCTCTGGCCAAGGAGACCCCGTTCGACGTTGCCCTGTTGGACTTCAATATGCCCGGACGAGACGGCCTGCAGCTCGCTGCCGATTTGCTCGCCTTGCAGCCCTCTACGCCGCTCGCCGTAGTCTCGGCCAACCATCAGGAAGAAATCGTCGGACGTGCGCGTGACATTGGAGCGGTCTTTCTGTCCAAGCCTCTGAGCGAACAAGCTTTCAGCGCTTTCCTTCAGGACGCTGTGCGACGGCTCGAACTGGGCAATGCATGACCTCAGCGCCTTCCGATTTGCTCACCGAATTGCAGCTCGACGCTCTCACCGAATTGGTGAATATCGGCGTTAGCCGTGCAGCCTTCAGCCTCCGTGAAATGGTTGGCGCACAAGTGCATTTGTCGGTGCCGACGGTCTCGCTGGAGACCCGCGCGCGCGCCATAGCCATTTTAGGCGAGCGGGAGATTTCCAACCTGGTGGCTGTCCACCAGGTCTTCGAAGGTGACATCACCGGGCGGGCGCTGCTGATTTTTCCCGAGACGAAGAGCCTTGAACTCGTCCGGGCAATCACCGGCGGAGATCTTCCGCTAGAAGACATCATCGAATTAGAGCAGGAAGCACTAGCCGAGACTGGCAACATCCTCCTGAACAGCTGTCTAGCGACGATTGCGAACATGCTTCAAAGAAGTCTGAAGATGTCGCTACCGGAAGTATTGCGTGGCAGCGCCGCAACTTTCTTCGGCCTGGCGCCGCCGCCCGCGGCCGGAGACGTTGTAATGTTTCTTTTCATCAATTTTGCGGTGCGCGAGCGCGATATCAGCGGGTACATCGCAATGATCATGGACCTCCCTTCGCTCACTGCTTTAAAACATCTGCTCGACGAATTCATCGAACGGTCCACGGGCGAAGCTGCACAGCCAAACAATGACCCCGCTTGAGAGCGACCAATTTGCCGCCACCTTCGACGCTTTGGATACGGGCGTCGTCGTTTTGGACAGTAATCAGCGGGTCATTTTCTGGAATTATTGGTTCGCGTCCGCCAGCGATATCTCTTCCGAACAAGCCGTCGGGAAGACAATTTGTGAGCTGTTTCCCGGGCGCTCGCTCGCTCGCTTGAGGACTTCTATCTCGGAAGCCTTCGACCTCGGCTCGTCTGCCCTGCTAACCCATTCCCTCAATCCAGGCTTGCTCCCGCTTCGCACGCGCGCCGGCCTGCCTCTCGTTCACAACGTATCGGTCCGCCCATTGGGCGGGCGCCCTTATTCGCATTGCGTGCTCCAGATTGCCGATGTCACCGGCGCCGCCCATCGCGAACAAGTTCTCCGTGAGCGCCAAAATGCGCGTTACGACGCCGTCGTCGAGAGCGCCCCGGACATCATTCTAACCCTCGACGCAACCGGCATCATCCAGTTCGCGAATCCCGCGGCGATTCGGGAAACACAGTTCGATCGCTCCGAGCTGGTAGGACGCACTTTGGATTTCCTGTTTGAAAAACCTGATCGATGGGAGAACCTCTGGCAGTCGATCCTTGCGGGCGACCGCTCGGTACGCTCGATCGAGCTGGTAGCTCGGCGCAAAGACGGTTCGCGAACGTTTCTCGATGTCTCAGCATCCCGTTGGTCAAGCGAAGGCCGGCTTTTCGTCACTGCGATCCTGCGCGACATGAACGAGCGTCGTGCCGCGGAAGAGGCTCTTCGAGAATTAAACCTCAACCTGGAACATCGCGTTGCGGAGCGCACGCAGGAGCGCGACCGGGTATGGCAAGTCAGCCTCGATATGATTGGCGTGGCAGCTGCGGATGGGACGTGGATCAGCGTCAACCCGGCCTGGACCAAGGTGCTAGGCTGGCTGCCGGATGAGATTCGAGGCAAGACGTCGGAATGGCTCGAGCATCCCGATGACCGTCGGAAAATGCGTGATGCAGTCAGTCGCTTGGCAGTCCCGGAGCAGACGTCGAATTTTGAAAGCAGCTTCCGTACCCGTCATGGAGACTATCGTGTTCTGTCTTGGACGGCAGTCAATGTCGATGGCTTGCTTTATTGCGTCGCGCGTGACGTTACGGAGCAACGCCTACAGCAGGAAGCTTTGAACAAGGCGGAAGATGCTTTGAGGCAAGCTCAAAAGATGGAGGCCGTTGGACAGCTCACGGGCGGGCTGGCTCACGACTTCAACAATTTGCTGACGGGGATATCCGGCGCCCTTGAGCTTCTGCAAATCCGCATTTCGCAAGGCCGGTACAAGGATGTCGAACGTTATATATCTACGGCGCAAGGAGCGGCCAACCGCGCTGCGGCGCTGACTCATCGATTGCTGGCATTCTCACGGCGGCAGACGCTGGATCCCAAAGCGATTGACGTCAACCTGCTTATTGCCGGCATAACGGACCTGATCAGCAATACGGTGGGTCCCGGGATCGAAATTCAAACGGCAAGCGCGCCTGATCTATGGACCACGCTTGTCGATCCGAACCAGCTCGAAAACGCCCTGCTCAACCTTTGCATCAACGCCCGTGATGCGATGCCACACGGTGGCAAGATCAAAATCGCTACCGCAAATCGTCTCTTGAAGGATGTCGAAGCCTTTTCCGCCGAAATGAGACCGGGCGAATATGTCTGTTTGTCCGTGTCCGACACCGGAACGGGAATGAGCGACGAGGTCATTCAAAGGGCGTTCGATCCCTTTTATACGACTAAGCCTCTCGGCCAGGGCACTGGCTTGGGCCTATCGATGATCTACGGGTTCGCGAAGCAATCCGGTGGCCAGGTGCGAATCGAGTCCGCCGAGGGAAAAGGTACAACAATCTACCTTTTTCTTCCCAGACACACCGAGGAGGCAACGGCCGCAGACGAGGCCGCCGATTTCACGTCGGCGCCCCGCGCTGGCGCAGGCGAATCCGTACTTATCGTCGACGACGAACCCTCAGTCCGCATGTTGGTCGGCGAGGTTCTTGCCGAACTTGGGTACACGGCAATTGAAGCCTCTGATGGCAGCAGCGCGCTTCAGGTCTTGCGCTCGGACACACGGATCGACCTCCTCGTCACCGACGTAGGCTTGCCGGGTGGCATGAATGGCCGGCAACTAGCGGATTTCGGCCGAACAGCGCGTCCCAAATTAAAGGTGCTATTCATTACAGGTTACGCTGAAAAAGCGGCGATCGGGGCCGGTGGACTAGATTCCGGTATGGCGATCCTCACCAAACCATTTGCGATGGATGGCCTTGCTACGCGCATCAAGGAACTTCTACTTCGTTAATGGACTTCAGCCCAGATCACGCTGCGAGACCAGCACCGTTAAATGCCATCCCTGGCGGGCTCTCCTAGGGGCATCGAGGAACAACCTTTGACGGAAATCAAACGACGCTTGGTGTCCGTCTTATTGGTTGAAGATGAAGCCTTGATACGCATGATGATCGCGGAGATGATTGAAGAGCTAGGTCATTCGGTCTCGGGAGAAGCGAGCAATATTGCCGACGCGTTACGCTTGGCACAAACGGCGACTTTCGAATTTGCGATTCTTGACATCAACCTAAGCGGCTCCAAGATCGATCCCGTAGCAGAGATCGTCAGCAGCCGCGGGATCCCGTTCATATTTGCGAGCGGCTATGGTGCAGCGGGGGTCCCTGACTCATTCAGCGATCATGCGGTGCTGCAAAAGCCATTTCTGATCGAGCGGCTTGCCGAGGCCATCGAAGTCGCTTTGCGATGATGCCAGACGAGAACATTCGGCGGGCTACACTGCGGCTGGGTGGTGGTGATTTGACCACTCTGAGCAATGCCGCTTTCCGGTTCTCCCGGCGCCAGATGCGGTAACCGCCTGCCGTCCCAGCTCTTCGACAGTCCTAATTGAGCGGGGCGACCTCTCCACGGCTTGGGTACAAAGCTGTATCGTGTCCGCCAAACTGGTAGCGGCCAATCGAACTTTACATTTTCAGGATAGTCTGGATCCGACCGTCGTTGCCTCTGCCGACCAACGGACACCAAGTTTCAGCTGCTGACGCCCTTATGTCAGGAACGTGTACTACTTTGGCCGGTTAGCAGCCAATGGAGCATGTTTACCTCAAGATTATCTGCGCGAGCGTCCTGCTGCTGGTGACCGCATTAGCGTTGGGAACGCCTGGTTTGAAAACTCCCGATAGTCCGCCGGAAAGGACGTCACTGTTGCGCATCATCCCGCCGTAGGACGACAGCTCAATGGATATCGGCACAGCGCCACCATTAGGATACCGGCAGGCAATCGAGGGGCGAGAGGCGCCGTCTTGTCCTTTCAAATTTGGCTATCGACGCTCATCGCCGGCGATATCAGCCGCTGCGGCTACTTGCCGATCGAGTACCTAGGTCCATACCTTTGGATCTCGCGATCTACAGGCTTGGGACCTGCTCAGTTTGAATTAAAGAGTACCTTCGGCCGTAGTTAATTGAACCAGCGCCGGGTCATGAAGTTGGGAAGGTAGAAGAAGGTCGCCTACGACCGAAATGCATCGAGGGTGTGGGCGACAAGAATACCGACACTAAGAACGACAAGAAATGCTGAAAGAGCTTCAAACATGGGGTTTTCATTCAATGGCCCAAGTAAGATACTTGCTCTCTACACAGTCAAAGCGATTCGAGAGCAGCGCAGCGGTTCTGTTGTGACTGGTGATTCCCGGCAACGGTTCCGATGATGGAAGGACGCCTCGTAGTACTCCCGCACCGCAGCCGGGCTGGCAGAAGGCTAAGAAATGATCAGTGTGCGCCTCGCTGTTCTTGCTGTTCTAGCCGCTGCCGCCGTAGCAGGCTGCTTTACATATTTGGTTAGCCCACCGATCGCTCGGGTCGAAGTCGGTCAGCGATCACCACCCGACAGGCTCAACTTGAAAGGTCCAGATACCACGGCCTCAACAAACGCTGACCGACAGCATCAAAGTGCTGATGAGAAAGCAGCTGCAGCGTACTTGGAAGCCGCCAAGGCGATCCTTCGGCGAGCACCGACTGCGCAAGCATCTGCCAATGAGCCACCAGTTACGAGCCCTATCCCCCTACCTAGGCCGCGGCCGATCACGCGTCCCTAGGGACGGATCGACGCTGCGGTTGTTCACCGCATCCTCATCCGGATGCACCCACTTGTAAGGCGTGATCTGGCGCTGCTCCGTTAGCTTGATCATGCGAACCGGCGGCGCGTAGCGACCCTTCCGACATGACCGACATTTCAGCGATGCCTCCAGCTTCCATATCGGTGTGCTGCGCGGCCGGCGGATAGCGTCGAGCGGTAGGCTTGCGCGTGTCTTGCAGCGATTGCATTCGACTTCAAGCCAGCTCAAGCCGCCGCTGATGCATTGTCCGATCGTTGGAGAAGGCTGAGCTGGCCCGCTGTAGCCTTCCATGCGAAGTGACCACGCATGAGCCTCGGCGCGGTCGGCCTCGCGAGCGGCCTTCTGGGCGACCTCTCTTGCGGTCTTGGCCTGGATGTCGGCTCCCATAATCCGGCCGCCCCAAATTACTTCTCGCGATTTTGTGCTCATGGTTGCCGATTACAACGGCTCTTGAAGCCGCTCGCAACGCCACTAGGATTAGAGGCCGGGAACACCCGGCTTACACAACGGCTTCGTCAATGTGCAATTTGTATTCGATCACCACTAACCAGGAAGCCATTCGCGCGCTGTTTCGGGTGGTGAATCGCTATGTTGGCAATCTGCCACCCATGCGAGGCGTATTTCCAGATTATCCCGCGCCAGTTGTGCGCAACGCTGGCACCGAGCGAGAGCTTGTCCTGATGCGCTGGGGTATGCCGCCACCGCCGCGGACTGGTGGGCCGCCGGTCACCAACATCCGCAATACCTCATCGCCGCACTGGCGCGGCTGGTTGAAGCCCGAAAGCCGCTGCCTGGTGCCGTTCAACAGCTTCGCTGAGTACGCGCCTGAGCCGACCCCGGAAACAAGGAAAAAGGACGTGGTTTGGTTCGCGATCAACGACGATAGGCCGCTGACCTGCTACGCCGGCATCTGGACCGAGTTCAAGGGCGACCGCGGTACAAAATCGAAACCGATCGCGGGCCCCCACCTTGTTTACGGCTTCCTGACCACTTCGCCGAACGCGGTGGTCGAACCTATCCATCCGAAGGCCATGCCGGTAATCCTGTCGACCAGCGAGGAACGTGATGTCTGGATGCGCGCGCCATGGGATGAGGCCAAGTCGCTGCAACGGCCGTTGCCCGACGATGCGATCGGGATCGTAGCGCGCGGCGCGGACAAGGAAGACAAAGCTGCCGTATAAGGTGCCCGCGCTCGCACCTATTCCGGTGTTTCAAAGACTGACCAGGGAACGGCTAAGCAACCCTTGCGAACTTCGGGGTTTGTCATCTTCCGCCTTGGCGCTGGCCGGCCCGACTGTTTTCCCGAGACGATGGCCTCGGTTCAACCTACCCTCAGGTTTTCGGCGGACTCCTTGCCGCGGTTCGCCACTACCTCATAGCTCACCTTGGCGCCCTCATTCAGACCGCTCAGACCCGCCTTCTCGACAGCCGAGATATGGACAAATACGTCCTTGCCGCCGTTGTCCGGCTGAATAAATCCATAACCCTTGGTGGGGTTGAACCACTTTACAGTGCCTGTCGCCACGCTCATTCACTCCACTAGCCGAGGATCTACATCCCAAGGCAATTGGCTAACAATTGCAAGCGGGAATTGAACTAGAAAGCCAAATCACCCCGACATCGAGGAACTGGCGATAGTTGATCTTGTTGTTCTGGCAAGTCCTTCGGAATGCGAATGAACGCATTCCAAAGGATGAAACCAGGGAGAGAACTCTATGCAAACGAAACGAATGCTTCTCGCAGCGGGCACTGCATTGCTTTTAAGCGCCGCCACCGCCCAGGCGGGCCCGTGCAGCACCGGTGGTACGTCCGCGAACCGCGACGCCGGTTCAGGTCCCACAGTCGGAGCTACCAGTCAAACAACTGGTAGTACGCAATCCTCCAATCAGCATCCGCCAACAGATACAATGAACCGCGCAACAGGCGGCGTCGCAACGTCATCGCAAGATTCGCAGGCACAAATGCAGGGACAACCCACGGCCGCGCAGCAGGCCCAAGGCGGCCAACCCTCAGCGAAGATAATTGATAAAGACTGCTAACCTTCCTATCAAGAACGTAAAGTAAGAGGCCGCCATGCGAGGCGGCCTTTACTTTCGTCGAATGCTCAGGTCTCGTTGCGATGGTATCGGTCTCGGACAACCTGATCGGCGATTTTGTTCTTTGACTTGTCCCGATAGCGATAGTTCAGGGTCCCGTAAATCAGCGCTGTAAGGAGTATCATCGCTCCGATGAAGTAAACGATTTCCATGGGGTCCTCACGTTTTAAGGTTTCTCAAGAAGTTCAGTCCTTCCACGGTTGCCACGTGGTCGTCCGTGCCAGGCCGCTTCGATAGAAAATCGAGCAATACCTCGCGCGTCTGCTCTGTCTCTTTTTCGGAAATCGGCCTTGTCATTCCGAAGGTTTTCGTCACCCGATCAATGACTTTTTGCATCGCACGCTCCAAAGGTACCAATAAGGAGATCCGCCACGGAGGGTGGCTCCGGGGCGGCTCATCTTCGCGGTCCAACTCCTACTTCGGCGTGTCATTGGCTTTCGAGGGGTCGCCCTGTGGACCTTGCTTCGTTGTGGGAGGTGCATTCGGCGAGCCGTTGGGACTATTCTGCGATGGACTGGTGGGGCTCATACCCGTCGTTGCCTTGTTGTCCTTTATGGCGCCGCCTGTCGTTCCCTGACCAACATTCTGAGAACCCATCGCGTTGCCGTTGCGATCGGTACTGCCCTGTGCAGAAGCCATCGTCGTGCTGGCAACAATCACCGCTGCGGCAACGCAGACTGTTCTGAGATTGATTTGCATAAATGTCTCCCTAATTTTCCTGTGTGGCGTTTCAACGGGCCAAATGTCCAAGCGTTCCTCTGCAGGGAGGAAGCGGTCAATCGAGCCCAAGAGCGGGAGCGGCAACCGAAACTCTGGAATGACACGCTTGGGATCGGGTCCTACCACAGGCTCCGAAGCGAATTAAACAGAGCCAAATCGAGACTGCCCTCCCGCTGCGCAGCAAGCAAAACGCTCCCCGAAGTGAGATAGAAATCAAAAGCAAATTGCGAGATTGCGTCTCACATACTTGCGCCGGCCGCAAATGGGGAACGCGATCCAATAGCGCTGAAGGTAGCTATCGGCCATCGTGGAATGCTCGCATTATTCTCACGACATCAGCTCAGCCCGAAGGCTAGTTTGACGTTCGTTCAGGCGTTGCAGCAACAACGTCTACTTCGGGTCGCCACCGGAAATTCGTTAAGGGTGAAGCAACATCCGCTCTTTTCTCTAAGGTCGTTTGCTGATGATCAACCTGTCCCACGCTATTGCGAGCGCTGTGCTTGCTCCAAAGCTACTGCGAGCTTTATGAAGTCGTCGGCCAAGCCGAGCCATGCCTCCTGATCGAGCGGGTCTCTGGCCTTGTTGGCTTGATCGAGACATTCCCTCGCTTGTTCCCGAAACTTGATTGGGTCGCTATCTAGCATCTACCGAAACGCAGGCTAGATTGTTTAGTTGCTAGTGCATTGCTGCTTTTTCCCGCCATGCGGGTCGCAGTCGGCCAGACACCCATAAGGTAGGTTAGCTAAGTCAGCTAAATACCAAAGTCGAAATGAGGATGAGGCATGTCTCGCGAGTTATCGTTATAAGTCATCAAGAACAATTAGGCGGCAAACCGCGCGCAATGCGGCACAGCGTGCGAAGTTGAAAAAAGCTGCCGCAAGTGGACGAAGCGCGGGCCTTTTGCTCTACCGCTGTACAGCTGGCAATATAGAGGTTCTGCTCGGGCATCCCGGAGGCCCGTTCTGGCGCAATAAAGACCTCGCCTCGTGGTCGATCCCCAAAGGTCTGATTGGCGAAGGCGAGTCCCCTCTCGCCGCCGCAAAGCGCGAGTTCGCGGAAGAAACCGGATACAGACCGCGTGGAAAGTCCCTACTCCTCGGTGAGGCGAAGCAGCCGGGAGGGAAGATCGTCCATGCATGGGCAGTCGAAGACGCCTGGGATGCGACTTTGCTCAAGGGCAATTCGTTCGAGATGGAATGGCCACCGAAGTCCGGCCAAAGGCAACCGTTTCCCGAACTCGACCGTGCAAGGTGGTTCGGAATTGCCGAGGCCCGCGCGAAGATTTTGAAGGGGCAAGCTGTTTTTCTGGATCGCCTGGCGGCAATGATCGCAAGCAACTCGTAACAGCAGAAGATCCCTCCCTGAGGCGGGATCTTCTGCAAGTATACGTGATAGATTAGGCGTCTACTCTCTCGGCCTCTTCGGCTTCGATATTGACCACCGATTTGGCAATGCCAGTTAAGGTTTTATCCGTGTTCTTCTCTTCCTGCAGTGTGGCTTTGAGGAGGTCGACCGCCTCTCCGTACCCGAGCTCGTCGGCCCACGTGGCGAGCGTCCCATACCGCGAAATCTCATAGTGTTCGACGGCCTGTGCGGCAGCGAGAAGCCCGGCATCGAGGGCTGGCATTCCCTTAAAGTCCTTCATGATCTCGGATCCCTCTTCCGTGATCCCGTTGATGGCAGCGCAGGTCTTCCCCTTGGCAGGCTTGCCGATAATTTTGAAGACCCGATCGAGACGCTTAACCTGTCCCTTGGTCTCTCGCTCATGCTGGACGAAAGCGGCCCTCAACTCCTTCGACTGCGCCGCCTTTGCCATTTTCGGAAGGGTTTTAAGAATCTTGTTCTCAGCGAAGTAGATGTCCTTCAGTGTTTCATGAAAAAGGTCTTCAAGCTTCTTAGGTTTTTTCGCCACAGGGTCACTCCTCTGTTGAACGACACCAACCGTTGAAAGGCAGCCCTGTTCCTGGGTCCGGAACAACCTTCCGCGGCCCAGCATGCGGCTGATCAGCTTGCGCAATCTGCAAAGTTCCAACTCAACGCGAAATATGCCGGAGGAGCGGTAGATTGCGGGTTCAAGAGACCGCGGATTACCCGGCATCGCTCATGCCGGTTGCGCGAACGCTTTGTATTGAGAGGTGCAGACCAATGCTCTCCGCCGTGCCCAGTCCAACTCCGCTCCCCTCACGGTGCTGATGGCCCTCCAGTGAATGGGCCTCCCGAGGAACTCGAGCGCGATGGATGGTAGAATACTCACCAGCGAAGGACAGTACGTCGCTTACATTCAAGCCAACCAAATTTGTAATCTATCTGACAAGAAACTTTACGACCTCCGGGGCCAAAAGATTTATAAACCGACGGGCGAATTCGTAGGTCACCTTAGCTCCCCAGCCGGAGAAAGACGGCTGGATAAATCGACCGACAGATTGTTCGAATCGGCGGCTTATAAGAGCTGAAGGCGTAGAAGTGATTGATGAAAAGCACGACTTCGAGCAGGCGGACGCCGCGGCCCACGCAGCGCTAAAGTGCGCGCGCAGCCTCCCTCCAGGCGCCGCTCGTTCTGAGGCATTTAAGGAAGCTGGGAAGCTGAGGAGTGCCGCCGACCAATTACAGGCGCCCAGGTTTTCGCCTCGCGGTCGCCGCCCCAAATAATCTTTTTATCGTGTGCGGGATCATTGAACGTTCGCGCCCCGAAGGCATCGCCGACCAATCAGAAGTAGCAGGGTAATTCGCACTTGACGAACCGCCGCTTCAACCCTTGAGCGGAGCTGTCTCGACGGTTGCAGAAACTCTGAGGACAGGTCCGTCGAGGTCGCGAACCTCAATCACGACGCGCCCCTCCAAGTCGCGATTCGCCAAATCTTGAAGTGTCTGACCGGCGGTCACGAGTGCTTCCTTCCGCGCCACCGCGGTGTCGGGCAGTTCCTCGCCAACATCGTCTTTCAGGATGCCGTTGGCATCTTGATAATCAAAATATAACTTTGTCATCCGATAATCGGCAGCCGTTCAATTTGGGGCTTTGTAACACCCGTTGACGCTTCCGTTTGTCCGGTTGCCAACCGAAAGTGGAATAGCAGGAAGACGAAAAGCCCGGCGCGTGTGCCGAACTGATCGCAAATATATTCCAAGGATCGGTAATGAAAATATCAAACCAGCATTCTCGCCAGCCGTCAGTGCACAAAGGCACACAGGAACCCACAACCGCGAGGAACATTCCCAATTGATGGGAATAGAATCCAAGGATGCGGACTCTGTTCGCCGAGGGAAGACATGGAGAGCAAGGAAGACTCCCAGGAACTGGAGCGCAAGATCGAACAGGTGAGCCGGATCGCTTCCAGCGTTACGGACCAGACGACTTATGAGCGACTTAGAGCCTTCATTGAGGAATTGCGGCAGAAGCTGCGGGACGGGCGGAGAGCGAGGCGCACCAAGCAAGAGATCACGGTGCGCGCTCGGGAACTGTGGGAGCAAAACGGCCGACCCGCCGACCGCGACTTAGAGTTTTGGCTTCAAGCCGAAACCGAGATCAGCGGACGGGAGAACAGTGAACGTCTCGACCAGTCGACCCAGTTGCCGTAGCTCAACGTCGTGTCCATCGACAAGCTGCTTGGCGAGCCTGATGGCCTCGGCTTCATCGTCGCAAACTGGATCGACACGATTTTGAACGCGACCGTCCTCTCCAAGGATGTAGGCTCGATAACCTTTCATACCCCGAATTCCTACGCCACTCGCATGCGGTGCAGGCTAGTCAATTCGTCTCCGTTAGTCCGCGATTCCTTGCAAATACCGCACCATTCGCGCGCCTATAAAAGGAACCCGTGGTCGTTCAACGCGATTACCTTCGGGGAGATGCTCATGAGCAAAATAAAAAGCGAGCGTGGAGAAGAAGGCTCCCTTGGCGGCTGGGACATTGCCGCAACTCTCGGACTTCTGGCCGTAGCATTCGTAATGGAGCGGGCGGCTCCCGCGAAGGGCGCGGAGCCCGCCTTGCAGCCAAAAGAAAGCCGTCATGAATCGTCCGCCGGGCTTGCCACTGAAGACGGTGACCGCGGTCGGGGCGCGAAATCGCCGTCGGACATCCCCGCGAAAGGATGGAAAGACATCCTCTGGCGCGTGTACGGCAACATAAGCGACCACCGCATTCTCGCGCTGGCGGCAGGTATTACCTACTACAGCATCCTCGCGATCTTTCCCGCGCTCGCGGCCCTTGTCGCCATTTACGGACTGTTTTCCGACCCCGCCAGCATCGCGAAGCATCTCGACGAAGTCTCGGGCTTCATCCCGAGCGGCGCGGTTGATGTTATTCGCGAACAGCTGACGCGGGTCGCATCAAAGGGAAGCCAGACGCTCGGGTTTACGTTGGCGATAGGCCTTATCGTATCGCTCTTCAGCGCGAACGCCGCGATGAAGGCGCTGTTCGACACGCTCAACATCGTGTACGGCGAACCGGAAAAGCGCGGCTTCCTGAAGCTCAACGCGATATCGCTGGGATTCACCGTCGCAGGGATCGCATTCATCCTGTCGGCGCTGGGCGCAGTCGTTGTCATTCCTGTTGCGCTGGAATATCTCGCCCTGTCGAATGCCGTCGATCTCCTGATCCGGATTGCGTGCTGGCCCGCAATGTTCCTTGCACTAGCCATCGGCCTCTCCTTTATCTACCGCTTTGGACCCAGCCGCGCGGCGCCGCGCTGGCGATGGATCACCTGGGGCAGCGCCGCGGCAACGTTTCTCTGGATCGCTGCCTCCGCACTGTTCTCCTTCTACGCATCTAATTTCGGGACGTTCAATGAAACCTACGGTTCGCTGGGGGCGGCCATCGGATTCATGACATGGCTCTGGATCTCCGCAATTGCGGTACTATTGGGCGCCGAGCTAAATGCCGAGATGGAGCATCAGACTATCCGCGACACGACAACCGGTAACCCTAAGCCGCTCGGCGTGCGCGGAGCCAAGATGGCTGACACGGTCGGCTTGGCTCGATAGAAAACGCTCGAAACATCAACGATATAATAGAGGTTATGGGTGTCGTGACGTGAGACGGGAGGTGGGTCCGTCCGCCGCGCGAACCTGTCAGGGGTTCTTTTTTGGTCCGCTTAGTCTTGTACAAAGTAAAACGGCCCGCCGTAGCGGGCCGTTTCTGATTTTTACCGAGGTACGGCATCGTAAAGCTGTCGCTCCTTACGCACCTCTTCCTCTCCATAAGGTTGGCTTGCGGGATCAAAGGATGCCCACCCCCCCTTCTGCCAAGCGGCGCGGCGGTCCCGCAGGTTAACGGCAGAGTCATTCAAGGCGGCATCGAAGCGCGCGCGGTCACCGTCAGCGACCTTGGCGGTTACCAGCGTGCCGCCGCGCCGTACGCCTTCTGCGTACGAATGGGCATCTTCTTCGGAGATCCCAGCTTGCGTGAGAGCTCCCACGATGCCGCCCGTTGCCGCTCCTGCCGCTGCGCCGACGGCGGTCGCCGCCAACCAGCCAGCTGCGACAACAGGCCCCAACCCGGGGATCGCAAGCAAGCCAAGGCCGGCTAGAAGACCGGCGGTACCACCAACGCCTGCGCCGATGCCAGCGCCCTTGCCTGCGCCTTCCGCGCGATCATCGAGGCCGTCACGGTCCCGATCCACTTTCTTATCGGTGTTGAACCAGCTGTCGGAATTGTTAGCCAGGATGCTGATGTCCGCGTGCGGTACTCCGGCGGTCTCCAGCCGCCGAAAGGCAGCCTCGGCTTCGGCGTACGTATCGTAGAGACGAGAAATCGTAACGGTCATGTCGGGCTTTCCTTACTTCGCAGAGTTAACGTTGCCTTGAAAATCGACGCTTACCAAAGCGACAGAACCGCTTTTGCTGGCCTTCCCACGCCAAACACCCGCGTCGTCCTTTTTCAGTTCCGTAACGTTGGTGTAGCCGGCTTCCTCGATTTTCGACTTCGCTTGACCTTCAGTAAAACTGTTGCGGCCGGCGACAGGAGCGCTTGAGTTGTTTTGACCGGGGCTATTGACTGCGCTGTTGTTCGGTCCCGACTGCGCGGGCGGATTTTGTGCCGAAGCCGTAGTCGCCGCTATTAATCCAATACAAATGAAGAGAAGTGAGCGTTTCATCGTTTTCTCCAGAGTTCAGGAGCGAGCGTAATCTCTCGTCGAACCTTTAGTTCCTTGACTGCGACCTTAAGCGGATGCTGATCGCCGAATTGCGCCTGGCCCCGGAACCATCGATTGCGTTCGGAAGCCGTTCAGTACGTCACTTCGCAATGAGAGTAGGCGCCGACAATTCACGGTCGAATCCCGCGTGGACGTAACCAGAACGAACGATCTCTAAGGTCATCGTCGCGGAGGTGAGCAGTCCTCAAAAAAAATGGCCCCGGTAAAGGGGCCATTTTTCTCAATCGTCCCAATGACGGTGACGCTTCTTGATGATCACCGTGCGCTCTCCGCGATCCTTGTACCAACCACGGTGAAGGCCGCGGTCATGTCGGTCGTAGCCATACTCAGCTCGCGCCCCACGGAACTCACGGCTCGTCCGGTAATCGCCATCTCGATGCATACCCCGGTCGCCGCCAACACGAACGCTGAACTCCTCAGCAGTGGCAATACTTGGAAGGCCCAAAGCTATCGTCGCCAACGCAGCACCAGCTAGAACTAACTTCTTCATGAGTCTCTCCATTGGAAGGACATTGTGGTGAACAACGTCTACAACGAACCTTACGTTCCTGCGGGGGATGGAGACTTTTCTGAACGGTTGTTCAGTTGGCGTGTACGGTCAGAGTTAAACGCTGCGCCTTCTAGCTGCTGGACGGCGTTCACATGGTCGCCAACGCTGTTAGCGACGCGTACAAACTCCGCGCTTATGGTCCCAGCGTGTGACTTATCCTGGTAACAATACTGTCCCACTGGCGTTTCTGTGCAGCGGGATAGTTGATCAAGACGCAGTGCATGCGCCCGGGCGACCGATTACAGCGGTTGTACCAAATGCGGTCCTTACGAACGCTGGAAACGACAAAGAAGGTCGATGTTACCCTCCGATAGCTGATCCCCGGAGGCGGATTTCTTTTCGCGAGGAACACGGAAGGTGAGACTTCGCCGGGATTTTCGATAGACTGTATTGTCAAATCGGCGCGGCGATCCGACGTGAAGAAGCGTCGACCAACTCCCCCATCAGGCAGTTCGGTTTCTTCCGTAAATGTCGATACCGGCATTTCGACTCTGGTCCCAGTACTTGGAATCACAAAACTTTGCCATTCCGCACCCGTCGCCGGAGAGGCCAACGTCGCAAACAACAGGAAGGCAAAGAAGCGGAACAGGTGCATGGATCCCTCTCTGAGCAGAATGTTTTTCGAATAACCTTCGTTCCGGAACGTTTGCCGTTTTTTCCCGTTCTAGCTGGTACGGGAGACGCGGAAATGAGAGCGTTTTGGCGTCAGATGAAGCACGATCTATTCGATGGCCGAGATCCAACGTTGATACTGGCCGTCATTGCCAGCTTCATCGCTTGGAACGTCACATACCTGCTCAGGACCATTTTTGGCTAGGCTGATCATCTAACGCCTTCACGCTATCCATTTCGCCCAGAAGCACTCGACGACAGAACCTCCCCGCGTTGCGAGCACGTGGGCAACTTGAGGAGAAGTGCGCTTCGTTGCCAGCTTTCGGTACGCCTCCGCTTGCAGCAACGCGCTTTTGAACGTCGCATCCTGCTCGTCTGCCGCAAGACGTTCGAGGCTAAGGGCACGCTCAAGATACTCGGGAAGCATTTTCATGCCGGTGAATATGACAGCGTCCGGGGCTCAAGCTCAGCCGCTGCTGCATCGATGTGGCGACCGAGTTGTCACCGGTCTAACCCCCAAGCATCGCACGTTCTTTCTCGAACTGGGGAACTTTGCCGGTACAAGTAAATTGTCGGTGAGAAGTGGGGTCAGGTATACAAGGGAGCAAGCTCATGAACGGACTTATCTATCTCGTCGGTCTCGTCGTCGTAGTTCTGGCAGTTCTTTCCTTCTTCGGCCTTCGCTAAGGCCATGGAAATGTCGATGGAAAATATCCCGCCAGCAGCCCGAAATGATATAACGCCAGTGGCACGAGCAGATAATGGGTGGCGCTTCGTGGAGTGGTCGCCCGTTGTGCTTGGCGCATTAGCGGCGACCGCTCTGTCTTCGGTGTTAGTTGGTTTCGGGGTCACCGTAGGGCTTGGCATCTCGTCAACTGCGCCTACTTGGCGCGATGCGTCCGCGGCGCTCGCAATCCTCTCCGGTGTCTACTTGATCTTGCAGGCAATCGTCAGCTTCGGGGTCGGCGGATATTTGGCTGGCCGTGTCAGAGCTGCGGCCGGCGGTAGAGCAACGGTTGTCGAGGAGACCGAACGAGCCGATGGTGTTCACGGTCTAGGTGCCTGGGCCTTGGCAGTGGTAATGGGCGCGATTATCGCTGCTTTGATCGGTGCGGCCACAGTAAGCCGGACGTCCTCCCTGCGGGGCAGCGCACAAGCAAGCACGGCGGAGCCGCTGCTGAGCTACGAGCTCGATCGACTGTTTCGTGCCGGTCGCCGCTCGCCCAACGTAGATCTCAGTGCGGAACGAGCTGAAGCCGGCCGCATTCTACTCACTACTTCAAGTCACAGCGGCGTAACCGCTGACGATCGCGCCTATCTGGTTCAGCAGGTGGGTGCGCTGACAGGTATGTCACCAGCGGACTCGGAGCGTCGGGTCGACAACGCGCTTACAAACGCCAAAACGGCAATTGCGAGGACACGGCGAAGCAGCATTATAGTGGCGTTCTCGATCGCCACAGCCGTGTTGCTCGGCGCTGTGGCGGCATGGGCTGCCGCGTGCGCTGGTGGGAGGCACCGTGATGGTGCGCCATTGCCGCACTGGATGGCGCGGTCAAATGAGTTCAGTCGGCATCAGAAAGTGCTGCCGTAAGAGCACAGACCTCGAATACGGCGCCGCCGGTTTTCGGCGGCGGCGTGCTGTCTTTGCCGGACGGCGGCAGTCCAGTCGCAAAAAGGGCCACCAAATCCTAGCGGCTCAAGTCTTGTCTGGCGCTTAGCCGACATAGGCAATCTGCACAATGTCCGCTTGGCGCCAAGAGCGGACATTCCTGCGAATGTCCGCCTGGCGCCACAGACCGTCCACCTATGGCCCGTACCCCTCACAACCCAAGCAGTGGCTGCGTAGGAACGAGGACCGTCCGTCTCACCGTCGAGATAGGCCGATCGCACGGCTTTCTCGTCCCCGAACATCGGCGCCTCAGGAGCCCATGACTTTCGAGCCGCCAACGACGCTCCCACGGCGTTTTCGTAAGAGGAACACTGGCGGCCAGCCCAATAGTTGGGTGGGTCTGGATAGCTATCTGCTTCTTGCACACGACTCCTTCGAAACGCTCCGAGCACCACGGGAGACGGTCCATGAACCCGCTCAATGGCTTTGCGAGGGATAAGATAGAAGTCGAATTGCCAAATCGCCATGGAGCAACAGTGAAAGAGGTCTTTTCGGCAGCCAAAGCTGAAGGTGCACCCGGACAAACACTGGCCCAGCGGCCCTCAGGCCGCAATGGGTCAATCGCGTCACTTTGGCGTCGGCCGACTACTTCCGATCTTCTCCAGAAAACGGACGTCGTCAGGGCCAGTGAGCATGTCTCAATAGTGCCAAAAGCGGAAAGTGAACGAGGATGCCGTCAGAACATGGACGTCCTTGTTCCAGACCAGATCGTTCGGACAGGCCGAAGCATCGATCCGACCCCAGGGCATGCTTGCGTTCGGCTTCCGACCAACACCCGCCATTTCACCGTTCTTCGCTATCTCGCTTGTCGCGCGGTCTTCAGATGCGGCCGATCGAGGTACAGGGAAGCAGCGAGCCCTTCCTCGTTTTGTGCGGCGAACTCGGTCAACAGCTTCATCTCAGGAATTCGCGAGCGATCGAGCGTCTCAACATCAGGCCAGTCGATCTCGATCAGATTTCCTGCTGGGTCCCGCAAATACATCTGGACGCAGCCATCCGGAAGTTCGTTCACCGGATTGCGAAACGCCGTCGAGTTGAGCGCGCCAATCGCCTTTGCAGCATCGTAGGCAGCATGGAAATCGTCCACATCTACCGCGAAGTGCTGGTAGAACGGAACCTGATCTTCCAGCTCGAAGATGTGCAATTGCAGATCGCCGCAGCGGAGATATTTTGTTTTGAAGCCAAAATTGTAGCTGGGAATGGTCTGCATGCCCAATACGGTCTCGTAGAATTTCACCAACTCCGCGAATTCTTGGTGCCTATCGACAGGTGGTTGAAGCCCGTAACCTTCATCACTCGCCTCCCATGAAGGCAAAAAGCGCCGCACCCAGCCATAATACTCTGACGACCAATCTGAACAATCATGCAACCGTGCTTTGTCGTCGCGACACGAGGTCCGCTCCGGGTCACTTCCGGACCCCGATGCGGCCAAGCGGCGGGTCCGCGTCGCCCCAACATCGGACATCGTCAGCGTGGCGCGGCAGTCGTATAAGAAAGGTCTGGATTTACTGCACCAGGCCCGCGTAGCGCATCAAGAGTGTCGCGCCATCATCGGTCTAACAGCCGAAGGAGGAACACTTTTGTGTTCAGTTTGTTGGCTCAGTAGTATGTTTTTCTTCTTCTCAAGCCGATTAGGCTGCCTAGGTTCACTGTTGCTGTCAGCAGTCGCAACCATTGCGCTGCTCTTTTTGCTGGGCGTATTCCGTTTTTAGCCTATGAGCATAGCTTTTTCGATATATGATGCGTGAGACTGTTTTAGTTGCCAGAGCACCCGTTTGGCGCCCTAGTTACTTTTCTTCTTCCATCGTCACCGCGACATCGGCGTTCGCCGAAAGCCTGACCTTGTTGCCTTCAACGCCGGCAAACAGACTTTTATTGATGAAGTGATGATGCCCCTTATGAGAGCCCTCGCCGCTGTCCTTCTTCGTCAGCTTGATGCGGCTGCCTTCGACTTCGTCGACGGTGCCGACATGAACGCCGTCGGCTCCGATGACTTCCATGTGCTCTTTGATCTCGGTCATTACGTATCCTCTGTGGACGGGAACAACGTGCCGGACCGTTAAATGTTCACCTAGCGATGGAATAGGCCAACCTAATAGATGAGCCAACGTGGCGACCCCTTCCAAACCCGTCATCCAAGCGGCACTGAATTTTCCCATGCGCCCGAAGATCTGCATGGATGCGAGAATGGGGGACGAGCAACGCCGTTACTGAGTCGCTAATCGCGAGCAACGCCGTTACTGAGTCGCTAATCGGATGGCTAACTGGGGCACGTCGGCCAGACTGGACCAGAGTCGGTTATGCTGACGCAAAAGCCGCGATAGACGGCTCGTACTAGAGCGGAACCGCGTAAAGATAAGGAAGTTACCCATCCTATGAAGATGGCCAAAGCTATCCGACAGCAGGCAGCTACCGCAGAGCGGGTTGCGGTGAATACGGCCGACACGTATGGTTCGCCAACCAGATGAGAACGCTGGCGAAAGCCTTCAGAATCCAGGCCGATATCATCAAGAAAAAAGAAAATAAGAAGAAGAAATGAGCTTCTCGATAAAAGCAATGTGCAAGCATGGCGAACTTGTCCATCGCAGGAAGACCGCCGAAGCTGCGCTCAAGAAGGCGCGAGAAATGTCGCGAACCGGCTGCTACGACATCTACATCACCACGCCTGAAGGACGGGACTACCATTCATCTGAGTTCGCAGATCTACCTCGTACGCCTGCCCCCCGGCGCGCGGCACCAAAACGCACCCACCCGATATGCTGATCCCCGTTTCGCGTACCCTGGGATAGAGCGCCGCAGGAACGAGCTGCGATCTAATCGATTACCCTATCGATCCGGAGTTTCGCCCATGGCCGACGACATACCCCCGCCGTTTGTGTACGAAGGCCTGGATCCCGTTCCAGCATCAAAGTCTACGATTGAAGAGGTTTCTGATGCTGTCAGGAGTGCCGCTAGTCGCGTTGGCGATGCGATCGAAAACGGTCGGAAACCTGGTATGCCGCTAAGTATCCTGAGCAACATTGCGCGGGAGGCGCCACTCGGGTCCCTGTTAGTCGCCTTCTTGCTAGGCGTCGCTGTGGCTCGGCGTCGTTGAAGCAGGGGTCTACGCGACCAATTGCTCATCGACTTTGCCTTCCAGGGGTTCATAGGGATCTTGAACGGTAACGGGACCTGCCAAGTCTGTCAGGGTCGATCATGAGGCGAGTTTGACCGGTTGGTTTCGGTACGCATCGATTGCGCGATTTGAAAGAACGAGCCTGCGCCGTTCGCCACACCGCAACATACCGATGATCTCATCAAGAAGAAAATTCGCAGAACAATTCGGCTCCCCGAGTTCACCAGTTCTCTCAAGGACACCCCAAGCAATCTGGAAGGACTGCTCTATCAGCTCGATATCGGCCATGCGGAGAAACGGTCGTTCAACCAATACGTTCCTAGGGGATAATCGCCGGGAGAACTCGAACACGCAGAAGCCATTCATCCGGTCGGTTGCCTCGAAGCGATCCGCAATTGAAACGCCGGGCCTCGCTCCAAAAAATGGCCGCGCCGCCTAGATGACAGCGCGGTTCCTTAAACCGCAGAGCCGGCAACGCGCGGCCTACTTCTTCTGTGCATTTTTCTTCTGTGCATTTTTGAGCGGCCGCGGCTTCTTTGCCATTTTTTCCCGAAAAGTTGGAACGAACCTTTTGGGCCGAAGTTATGGACGGGACGATGCAGGAGACGACCGTGCTCATTCCTCAAATTGCAAGCGCGATGCTCGCTCTCGCTTTTTCAGGGGTCATGCTGGTAGCAGGTCAGTCGTTCATCGAGCGTCAAGCAGAAAAACATGATGTGATGCACCTGCAGAACCTGATGCATCTGCCGGCGATGCGGTAGTTACCGCCTAATTTCCCCTTGCGTATTCTCCCTTCGCTGGAACTGATGCCATGCATTGCGACCATCGCGCGGGACGCACTAAAGGCACTCCCACATTGAATCACTGAAAATCGCCCTAACACTTGCCACGGCATTGATTGCATTCTCGTGCATGACAAAACAATACCGCTGCGAATAGAGCCGACTAGAGTGATTTCGCAATGTTGAAACTTTTCTCCAAAGCGTCGGCACATCGGATAGCAAAAGGGCCGCATTTCTGCGGCCCTTCGCCAGCCCAAATTTGTTCGGGATGAAAACACCACGCTGGCAGAGCAAGCTTATAGCAATCCTACCAGAATGAGGATTCCGTAAAATAACGGTGTTTCAAGGTCGGAATCTCATTGTGAACATTCTGCGGACCGGTCTTTTATCGCGCTGGTGGTGGTGCGAAGGTCACGTCCGTGAAAGGAGACGAAGCATCGATCCCGTTCACACTGTCGAGGATAAGATGAAGCTGTCGATCGAGGCTGAACTCGTCTACAATTTCACCAATGACACTCAGATCATCGCCAGCCTGGAGGCTTCGCGGACGTGTGATCAAATCATTCTGTCGGACTCGCTCGACATTCTGCCCTCGGTACAAGCGCTTTCCGACACAACCCCCTATGGCGATCGGCGGATACGCGCATCGCTCTCGGGCGAGGTCACCATCAGGTACCGAGCGGTTGTCGAGAACAACCTTCGGCAATTGCTTCCTCCGTCCGGATGTCAGCATGTGTGGTCTGACCTGCCAGGCGAGGTACTCCTCTTTCTGCGGTTCGCGCAGCGTGAGTTCGGAGAGGCGGGCGACGGGGTCGCGCGGATCATGGCCATACTTGGGTGGCTTTCCCGCAATGTCGATTACGTTGTCGGCGTGAGCAATGCGAAACCACCGCAGAGCGGACCTTCGTGGACCGGGCGGGAGTTTGTCGTGATTTTACCCACTTGGGGATCACACTGGCGAGAGCATTAGGCATTCCCGCTCGGGCGGTGAGCGCTTACGCTCTGCAATTGGAGCCTCCGGACTTTCATGCCATCTTCGAAGTCTACCTCGAGAACGGGTGGTGGCTCATCGATCCAACCCGCTTGGCTCCAATCGAAGGCATTGTGCGCATTGGAAGCGGCCGCGACGCTTCCGATATTGCGTTTCTTACCTCGAACAAGCAATGCCAGATGGTCGCCCAAACTGTTCGGGTCTCCAAAGCCCCATAGACGTTGACGCCCGGAACCTTTGCTCGCACGCGACCGGTCTTAGCGGTCCGCCCTCCAACGAGGGAGGATGCCCGTGGGCGGGCAACAGGAACGTAGCGGCCTTAAGCGGATTAAGATTCGTCAGCTCCATCCATGAGGGTCGCAAAATGGCGAAATCTACCAAGTCAAGCCGCTCATCTGGTGAGACAGCAACGATTCACGACCAGAAGCTAGACCGCGGTGAAGGGGGCGAGCTTCATCAAACCGCGTCGGGTAAAGCGGCCGTTCTAACCACAGCGCAAGGAGGACCAGTCTCCGACGATCAGAATTCTCTGAAGATTGGTCCCCGGGGGCCCACGTTGCTTGAAGATTTCCACTTCCGGGAGAAGATCTTCCATTTCGACCACGAGCGCATCCCCGAGAGGGTTGTGCATGCACGCGGATATGCGGCGCACGGCTTTTTCGAAAACTACAAGTCGCTCTCAAAGTACACCCGGGCTGATCTTTTCCAGCGTGCCGGAGAAAGAACACCTGCGTTCGTCCGCTTCTCGACCGTGGCCGGCAGCAAGGGTTCCTTTGATCTGGCCCGAGATGTCCGAGGCTTTGCTGTGAAGCTCTATACGCAGGAAGGCAATTGGGATCTTGTTGGCAATAACATCCCTGTTTTCTTCATCCAGGACGCGATCAAGTTTCCGGACATGGTCCACGCGGTGAAGGAGGAGCCGGATTGCGCCTTTCCGCAGGCCCAGTCGGCCCACGACAATTTTTGGGACTTCATCAGTCTCACCCCCGAAAGCATGCATATGATCATGTGGGTGATGTCTGACCGCGCAATCCCCCGTTCGTTTCGATTCATGGAAGGTTTCGGCGTCCATACCTTTCGGCTCGTAAACGCCAAGAATGAGAGCACCTTCGTTAAATTTCACTGGAAACCCAAGCTGGGACTGCAATCCGTCGTTTGGAACGAAGCCGTAAAGATCAACGGTGCCGATCCGGATTTCCATCGGCGGGATCTTTGGACGGCAATCAAGAGCGGCAACTTTCCGGAATGGGAACTGCAATTGCAGCTCTTCGACCAGGAATTCGCCGACTCCTTCGACTTCGACGTACTCGATCCGACGAAGATCATCCCGGAAGAAATTTTGTCCCCGATTCCAGTAGGTCGACTGGTGCTCGATCGCATGCCCGATAATTTCTTCGCGGAAACCGAACAGGTCGCCTTCATGACCCAGAACGTTCCGCCGGGTATCGATTTCTCTAACGATCCGCTGCTCCAAGGTCGCAATTTCTCATACCTCGACACTCAGCTGAAGCGGTTAGGGAGCCCGAACTTTACCCACATTCCTATCAACGCCCCCAAATGTCCCTTCGCTCACTTTCAGCAGGACGGCCATATGGCAATGCGGAATCCGGCCGGGCGCGTCAATTATCAGCCGAATTCGTTCGGCGAAGGACCGAGAAAGTCGCCCCAGCGCGGATTCATACCTTTCGCCGACGTCGAACAGGGCCCCAAACGTCGTCTGCGCGCCGAAAGCTTCGCCGACCACTACAGCCAAGCGCGCCAGTTCTTTATCAGTCAGACCATGGGCGAGCAGGCCCACATAGCCGCAGCTTTGACGTTCGAACTGAGCAAAGTCAAAACGCCGGCAATCCGGGAACGCATGGTCTCTCATCTATTGAATATCGATGAGACACTGGCCGGCAAGGTCGCCGGCAAACTGGGCCTACCGAAGATGCCAAAACCGGCAGACGCAGCCGTGCCTCCTCGCCAGGACCTCGATCCATCCCCCGCACTAAGCATCGTTGAGAACGGCCCAGATCGCTTCGAGGGAAGAAAGTTAGGTATCCTCGTCACCGAAGGATCGGATATCGGCTTACTCGAAGCACTCAAGGGCGCCCTCGACAAGGCCGGAGCGACCTTTGAGATAGTCGCGCCGACGGTAGCCGGCGTGAAAGCGAGCGATGGTAGCTGGATCGACGCGGACCAAATGATTGATGGGGGTCCCTCTGTTCTCTACGACGCGGTTGCTGTTCTGCCGGCGATCACCGCAATGGACGACCTGCTGCAGGAGTCCGCGGCACGGGACTTCCTTGCCGACGCCTTCGCTCATTGCAAGTTCATCGGATACGTCGAATCCGCCCTGCCGCTATTCGAGAAGTCGGGCGTTGCAGCGGAAGATTTCGATGAGGGTTGCATCCCCCTAAGCAGCGCAAAGGATGCAAAGTCATTTGTAGCTGGCCTTGGAAAGCTACGCGTCTGGGGACGTGAGCCAAATGTAAAAATGCCGTAGAAACGGGTTCTCGACATGGCGACTATGAACGGCCGCTTCGCGCTAACAGCGATAATTATTTCCCGGATACCGCCGAGCGTCCCTACGGAATTTTTTCTCTTAATCCGGGAGTATCTGGAGCGTCGCGGGAGCGTACTCGTTGGCATGACAGCTCAAACGAGGCGCAAAATGAAGCACGTTTTACCCGCTGTCATGGCTTCTTTGCTACTAACAACCGCCGTAAGTGCGGAAGAAGCAGTGCAACAGCCCGTCAGGGCTGACAACGTGACCGAAGACTGTTCGAAACAGGTATGGCCTAACTTTTCTCCGTCGTGCCTCCGCAACTCTGATCGAGGAGTCAATGTTCGCTTGGTAACCGTGGACCGCCGCTAACGCCTCGGTGGCCTTCCACGCTTAGCGGACGAAATCCCTTGAGCGTCGGCTGCCTTTTACGCAGCAGACCCGCCTTTTTCAAAGCTTCGGTCTTCTCGTTCCCGCTCGGCATTGATCGTGCTGCCTCTAACGCTTCTTCGGCTTCAGCATCTAAGTCGCGTTTGGACGGGTCAGCACTCAATGGATCACAAAAACTACCGTTAATACGACGGGAATCGAGCTCGCGCATATCCAAATATGAGGGTCGTCTGCCACGGCATGGTAGTCGTTCTCAGCAGCCTGTTGGCAAACACATTAAACCGTGCGGGGAGCTTGGCATGGGCAGTTTGTGCCAAAATCAGAATAGGCCCCGGTCAATTGCGGACATCAAGCAGGTTACGCTCTTCTCGATGCTAGGCTGGCCGCAATGATCGATTGCACGAACAGCTCAATGGCTCAGCGACGATGCGAGCGTGTCATAAACATCCATGACCATCTACTTAACAGTTCGTTGATGTCACGACGTTGAGGTCGCGCCAGGCGTCCGGGCGAGCCATTCACTCCTAATCCCGCCCGTTGATCTCGGACTCCGCCTGAAGCCAAAACTCCAGGTCGCGGCCGAGGGGGCGTCCGCTCTCTTCCCAAATTACCTGCGCACGTTGTGCGATCTGCTGCTTGAGACGTTTCGCCTCCCGACGCTGCCACAACCTCTGCTTCAGATCCTCAATCCACGCCCTCAGCCGTTCTACGGTCGTTTGATCAGCAACACGCGAAGCAATCCGGGTCGCTTGTTCGATCTTGCGTTCTAGTTCCCGCGGGTCGTCGCTCTGATCCATGGACTGTCTCCATAAGTAAGACGGTTCAGGTCAGAGCATTGTTCATCTAGCAATGTTTGAAACGTTCTAGGTGGCCGACGCACGACGGATCAAAGCACAACGCCGCCCGAGCGGAGTATGATCGCTCGGCGGCGTTGGTCAGTCACCGCGGCCCCTGAAATCGCCCGGTCAGATATATGTCTTCCGGTGGAAGTATTAGGTTCAAAGAGAAGCTCCCGCCTCGACCTGCCTCTAGCTAGAATGGTCCGACTGCAAGCCAGGTCGGTGCCAAGACCGTTCCTGTGCACCCCCGAAGGCCGAGCACCTACCCGCTTTTCGGAACTTGCAGACGGGGGCACCCGCTGTTTGCAGCCAGATCTCAGGAGTGATCACCCCTTTGTTTTTCTCACGCTTTAAAGAGCTCGGGATTGCTGGTGACGTAGTCGGCCCAAAGCTCGCGCAATATAGTCTGTACGTCTTCAGGCCTGAAGTAGCCCCCGTTAGGAGGCTTGCTGCCGAGTTGGCCCAGCCGGAATATTCCCGAATGGGGGTCCGAAGGGTCAGGCGTAAATGCCGCATCGGTCGGCTTATGAACGATACCTTGCGGGGAAATATTAAATTGGTCTCGCCTGACTAGCTTGTGCTCCATCACGCATTCCGTCGGTAGAAAGCTCATCCCGCTCGCCCGACGGGCTTTCAGAACCCGAGAAAGATCAGCAACGTTCCTTTGTGTTATCGGAACGACCGGCGGATGCAAAAGTGGCCAGCCATCCCTCACCCACTAGAAGCAAAACTGCGGAGGCTTTGGCCGTCGGTTTACTTCCGCTTTTTGGTGGCTTTTCTCGCCTTCTTCGTCTTCCTTGCTTTCTTCGCCTTTGTGGTTGCGGAGGCGGCTCTCTCGTAAACGGCAACCATTTCCCTTAGAGCAGCGCGCTGCACGTCAACAGCCAGCTTGCCAAAATTCTTTGCCAGGCTTTTGGCGGTCGTCGTAATAGATCTCTTCTTCGCCTTCTTAGCCATGTTTGCTCCTTGGGATTTCCGACCAGAATCGTCCGATCTATTTGATCTTCGAATGCGTCAGCCAGCCAGCCACCTGTTCAGACACCGGTTCAATCGCTGGATTGCAGAAGGCTCAATGTGACTAGTGGGGGCACTCCGCTCCGCTGTCGATCCAGGTCCTGCACCAACTTTCCCGCAGCTTCCTGGCTGCCCGGAGCGGGCTTGCGACCCTCCCCCGGATTCCATGCCCAGGCCACGAGATCGTCCTTGGCAATATGCTCCTGCAGCCCGGCAAGGTCGCGACCGCCGTAGAGTTGGACATCCTTCAGTTGGCGACAGATCTCGCCCAATGATTTGCCTTCCCAGACCATGGACAATGGCGCAAAGCCCCATCGTGGATGACCGGGAATACTTTGATAGGTAGCCGCCTCGCGAAGCCTGACGTTCTTTCCGGTATGGCAGCCGGAGCAGTTCGCCTCGAAATGTCCAGTCTCTGCGCGCTACACAGGTGGCATGTGCTCGTGATGGTCGTCACCCTGCAATGGATGATCGCCAGTCGGGTGGCAATTCATGCAGCGTGGATGGGTAAGCACTTTCCCAATTTCGTCGAAGATCATCTGCGAGCGCTCAGCCGAGCTCGAGATCGACGAGAACTCGGCGGGCTTTTTCAGCGCAGGGTTCTTAGAAACTAAATCGGCATTGCCTGGTGAGGCAAGCCCCACCGTTGCTGCGAGCGCAAGAACGACAAGCCTCCCAACTCGAAAGGCTGGATGGTACGTATTGGGCATGAAGTCTTAATACGCTCTGTATTGATTTGGTTCCGACATGTCGAAGAGCATCAGGGAGCACAGACATATCCCAAGACGGTGGTCCCGAGGCGACCGCGATCCATACGCTTTCCGACCGTGCCCGGTCACGTGACCAGTCCGCTCCTAAGGCTTGAGCTACTCGAAACCGCCAGATTCTAGATGCATTCCGCAAGTGCGGCACGCGTCGAGACCTTGATGAGCAGCGTCGAACGTCACTTCAACTGGGATAAATTTGATTGCCTTTTGGCCAAACGTGTACATTTGGACCAAGGGAGTGGCTCCGATTTGGCGGGGAGTGCGGCGCACGCAGAACGAACGAGCGTTTTTTCCTTTTTGGACGGTTCGCGATCTGCTTCGGCTTGTCGTACACCATTTCAATATCCGGGGTGGAGTTATGCCAACTTATCAGGCGATTGCTAAAATTGGGCGATCAGATGTGTGAGAAAAGTGGAAATGTCCTACGTCGTGTTAGGAGTTCGCGGTGCCCCATCCCTCGCATGCCGCCATTTTGTTAGGCGGAGAGTTCGTCGTCTTTCCTGCCGGCTAATATGACCTTTGCGGGACGTCCGACCTTGGGTTGAAGGTTCCTGACTTTATCGGCTGCAGCATGCAGCTCCGCAAGAAAGGAGTTGTCGCCGAGTTGCTCGCCAATCCGCTGAATGAGTTCCAAAACGTCATATCTATCGCGCAGAAACTGCCCCCAACCCGCCGCGTCAGCTGCCTGGCCAAATCACGAGGCAAAGCGGCTTTTGCCGCCTCAAGCCGCTCTGCGGCCTGACTTACGCTCTCCAAGTAGGTCTGTGACATTCGTCTGCTCCCTTCGGTTAGTGCCTGTTGGCACTTCCGCAGTTGAGCATAGGGTTGCTCGGAGTGAACAGAAGTTTGGTAGCAAATAGAGCGCTGGCTCCTTTCCGCCGAAATTAGCGGCGTCGCATTGTTTACCGCGCCCCGCTGTTGACGAAATAAAATCTCCCAACGCCTCAATTAGAAACTCTCGAACAAAATTCGAAATACTACGTTATGGGGTTTTATTTTCCCCGGGCGGTCCGCCGTTGTCGCGCATCCCGCGCAAACGATAGCGTTGGATACCCTCCTCCTGGCGGGCAAAAAACCTAGCCGCAAGCTCGGCAGCTTCCGCTCGACTTTGTTCTTCGTCTCCTGCTGAAGGTTTTGGCGCCTCGGGGAAATCCTCGACATCCCAATCCACAATTGAGGGCGCAGTGTCGACAATCGTCTCCGTCTCCGGAATCGAAAAGTCCAAAGTAGAAACAGGGTCCAAGATAGAAGCCGTTTCGATGAGGGATGCGGTGTCGACAACGGAAAGAGGATCGAGCGGATCAATTACCGCTGCAAGCCAGTAACCATATTTCTCCTTAATCAGCGAAAGTGAGTGATCGCTCGCGCAGGTGTTGAATGGAATGATTCCTAAGGAGATTCCGGCGAGGATGATTTCGTCGGCCGATTTTGAATTTCCTTCGACCACGAGGGCCGGCCAGCCGAGCTGTTTCGCCAATTTTACGACTAATCTTGCCGGCAGAGGCCCGACGCTGTCGGCGATCGTGAACGTCTCACCATCGAAAATCACCGGTCCGTCGGGCGTGATGAGCTCGATTTCGCCGTTGGCTCCGCCGGTCCCTCGCGCATCGACCCCTATTTCATCCACCAGCTGAATGACCGAATTCATGCACTGGTTGCGTTTCCAGTCGCTCATGGGAGGCCGGCTCGAAACGGCGCTTTTGATGGCCAACGGGCCAGTGGCCGGCATGGGCGCGAGTGAAATCGTCTCCATCGATTTCCGTTCCCGGCGTTTAGTCTTCAATTTTTCGATTTCCGCCACATAGCCCTTCTCTGACATGCGCCATGACTTCTTCGAATATCGCTCCTCAGGCTCACCAAGACCCTTTTCCTCGTTTTTCCTGGGATCCGCGAACGCCGCAATGCCCAGAAGTGCGCAGGCAATGGTTATGCGTGCGCCGATGATCGCCCGGTAGTCGCGCCCCGCGCTCGACCGAAATTGTGCATTCCATTCCCTCGCTTTTCTTCCGTAACCGTCTTCCTCCAAGACGCGCTGGGCCAGGTAGCAGTGCGCGTGCGGATGTCGTTCACCGTCCGACGCCAATGGACATTCGACGTCCAGGCGGGCGGCCATGCCCTGCTCGACAAAATGGGCAATCGCGAAGGCGGAGACAGGTAACAAGAGTTGATCTGGTAGCTCTCGCGGAAGCGAAAAGGTGATCACCCTTCCCTCTTGGGCGTCTTTGCGTTCCTCCCTGAAACACGTCGCCATGATAAAATCGCCCTCGTCGGCGAACCTTGAGTTCGCCCCTTCCGGCAACAAGATCACCCCTCCCAGGTGATCGCTGGCGAACCGCGAATAGTCAGCGTGCGACCACTCATCAGCGGCGTAGGTGCACATCTGATACCCCAGCTGCATGATTGCCGACTGCCGCTTGGAACGCTGCAGGACGAACCCATTGATGCGGCAATGACCAGGCATGATCGCGCTCTCACTCGCCCGACGTATAAGGGACCTCCCGCCGGCTCCGCATAGTCGCCGGCACGGCTGCAAATCGCCAGAGGGTATTCAGGGGTGGCGATCGCCGTCGCTAGGCGAGCCGCCAGAAGGCGTTCCCCGGCGGCTCGCTTGCCCGCCTCGATCACGTCTCTGGCGGGCGCCGGGTCGAAGCCGGTCAACGACGCAGCGCCGCTTGCGGGGTCCGAGAATGTGGTCCAAGATGTCCGAACAATTCCGTCGTTTGCCGGAAAAACGATCGCTATATCAGCATCTTGGCAGTGCTTTCGTGTGTGGTTGGGAATCCTAGTTCCCCAGCCAGAAAAATTGCTGTTCTTAAACAAATACTTAACTAACCGGTGGCAGGTGGCGTAGACTTATCGATCTGCTTTGAGTTCGAATCCTGTTCGTGGCCCTCTCCGTTCGAACACAGCTTTGCTTCCTACCTTTACGCATTGATGAACTCAACAATCGGCGAGCAAGCAGTGCACTCGCGTCTTGCGGGGCGTTCCGCTCGGCTCCATTGCACATTCGAATTCACCATTGTGTCGATCCGGCAAACGATGATCGTAGCGCTGGACCCTCCGTCAAGAGCTTTGGGTTAGGCCAGCGACAGCGGCGACAAGGATCGCGCTCAGCACCCATCCGATGATTGCGATCAAAGAGAAAACAAATGCTTGAATATCGGTCAGACGCTCGCGATTGGGATCGTTAAAGAACTCGGTGAATTCTTTATTGATCTCGATCACCGGCAGCAGACGCGCTAGGCTTGCACCAAAGCACCAGATGATCCCATGACCGCTCGTGTGCACCCCTCTCACAAATCCTCTCAGATACAAAGCACCGACTAAGGAAATTCCGAGGACCCAATAGAGAACCCGAAATGTGTAGCTGCCAATGCCGTAGCCTACGACGTACTGAAGCGCACCAGACCACATGTATGTCAGCCCAGTTGCCTCCTCACGTTCTCGCACGCGGCCGCGGAACCGAATCTGACTTCCTAACTCGCGATCGCCCTGACCTGTAAACGCGGCCGCGAGTTGAGCGTATGGACTCGGGCTGTAAGTAGGATCAAGCCTTACCCAATCGTCCCACCAATCCACCCCACGTAAGCGCATGTCAGCGGCCTCATCTTTATTGCCGCCGAGCCGATTGAAAGTGAATCCGCCCAGATGAAGCTGTCCCTTAGCTGGCCAAGCAAGCTTGTCATCCACTAAGTTGCTGACGTGGGTGTTGCGCAGGTCCAATCTACCGATCGACGGGTCAGCTCTGCCCCGTGTTTCGCGAAGTTGCAGACCTCCGGCAATCGACGCGCCGGAAAGATTCAGCTCGGCTGCCGTGACATTATGGAGAACAACACCGCGGCCTATCCGCGCATCGGCCAGCCTGACCGATTTTGAAAACTTCACATCATTTACGGCGAGAAAACCGTCCAATTGCAAATAGGGGGCGTCCAACTCGCCATCGAAAATAGCCCGGGACAGCACGAGTGGTCCTTTGATCCTTGCGTCGGTCAAATCTACACCCTTAAGAAAACTCGCCTCGTTCTCATCATCCGCTCCGAACGTCAGAAGTTTGCCGACCTCCAGGGAGTTCGCGCTCAAGGTACCCTCGACACTAACGCCCATCATGCCAAGCTGCCCCGCAATCCTTGCTCCGTTCAACACCACATCATTAAAGCTAGCCTTGTTGCCCGTATCGGATCGCGCAAAGAAATTGCCCCCCACTTCCAATCCATCGGCATCAAGTGTCTCGCCGAACATAGCGCCGCTCAGGTCGACGTGCGCCGCCACTTTTGCCCCACGTAAAGTCACATTTTTGAAGGTAGCTTTTTGTTTGTCCTGGGATCGCAAGAATATGTGACCGCCAACCTGCATGCCAGACAAGTTCAAGGAACCGTCAGAACTAGCGCCGGTCATATTGATATTTTTCGTGACCGAAGCGGCATACAAATATACGTCCTTAAGTCTCGCGAATGATAGGATGAAGCTGCCACCAACGAAAAGGGATTCGGCTTGGAGCTTATGCCCGAGATTCGCGCTGGTCATGTCAATATCGCCCTGCACCTTTGCACGATTCAGGCTAACAGCCCCTTTGAATACAGAGCCATTTCGCAGAAGCAAATCGCCCTCACTTCGGAATCCATTGGCGTCAAAATCTCCCTTCACCAGCGAATTGGAGATCAAGATCAAGTTATCTGTTCGCGCGCGGCTCAGATTAATGGCGCCATCGAACTGACTACCGACAATCTGGATTGGACGGCCTAGTTTCACCGCTTCAACATTGAGGTTCCCAACAATTCGGGCTCCTTTAATCTGAAGTCCAACGGCGGGAAATCATCGCTTCCCATTTGGACTCCGTCAGAACCTTCATCAGAAATCGGCTTGAAAGCTTCCGGCAATCGTCCTTCCACTTCGCATCCTCCACTTTCTGGGGGTCGAGCGCCGGATCGGTTCCACAGTGCTCGTTGAAGTCGAGGACGTTTCCCTGCTTGATCTGGGGCCACGACCAACCTTCTGCAGTCTTGGCGTCATCGTACCGCTCTTGGCACAATGCAAAATTGAGGCATCCGAATTCGAGGCAAAATGCCGACATGACAAGCGAGGCCAGCAAATAAGTAGAGGGAAAAAGGGTTGTGACCGCCAGTACATTGCGGGTCATGGTTTCTACCGATGGTAGTTCTGGCGCCTTCAACGCGGTTCAATGTATCGCAACTTGGGGGCGCAAGCCACACCTAGCTCTTTGCCAGGCGCACTGCGTCTAAGCTCTTCGTAAATGGATTGAATCTCTCGATTTGGTACAATACACAAAGTTCGATACGTATCCAAGAACCCCAGCCAAACTCGTATGCTTGCCTTAAACCCTTGAGATTTTTGACTTTGGTTTAGCTGGGTAATCGACGGCCCTAACGCCTGCCCCCAACGCTCTGACCTGCTGCCAACGCCCGACTGCAAAATCGCTTTGGGTATGGTGACATAGGCGACCGAACCATTGAGCTACGTCTTTGTGCACTGATCTCTCCCTCACCATCTTGGGCGCTGATTGAGGTGAGGCATCGGATCACACCGCGCCCCTTGCATCTCCAGCTTAGCCTTTCACTCGCAAGGTCATCGACCACAAGCTTTCGCACAATATCGACCACACGGCTTGCACTGACGAGTACAGCAGTCGAAATGCAAAATGGCGCGGGAGACCGCGCCATTCTGTTTTCAATCGCCGGGTCAGGCCTACGGGCAGATATCCCAGAAGCCCGACCGCTGCGTCCAATCTGTGTAATACCAGCACAGACCTGCTCTCGGTGGAGGACCGGCCCACGCCGCAGCACCTGCCGCCAGGAAACCGAGCGCGGCGCCAGCCGCAATCGCGCCACCCGGACGCCATGTGTAGCGCGGGGGACGAGCCCAATGACCACGGGGCGGCCGATGGACCCCCGGCCGGTGAGCACCCGGCGGACGGGGACGATGCGCGCCGGGCGGACGAGCAGCCGGAGGGCGAGGACGATGCGCGCCGGGAGGTCGCTGGGCACCCGGTCGCTGACCGCGCCGAGCCTGGGCGCTAAAGTCGGTCGCAACCGCCGCGTTGGCCGAAGAGAGCATCGCGAGATCTTCTAGCGGCCACACCAGCGCAATCGCGGCCAGCAAGACGGCGCCTACAGGTGTACGAGACATTCGTCCTCCTTCATTGGGTTGTTGGGTCGAAACTTGATTCCAATCGCGTCGACTACTTTTGGTTCCATTTTTGGAACGCGCCCAGACGCTATAGCGGAAGCCGTGCCTGATCCGGACAGCCTTTGAAATCAAGCGAAACGGATAATCTGGAATCCAGTGCGACCGGCCCTATTCAACCTTGATGCCCGCGACCTTGATCACCCTCGCCCACTTGTCGGTTGCCTCCGAGAGGATCGTCCCGAATTCCGCAGGCGAGCCCCCGGCCACTGTGCCGCCCAACTCGACGATCCGGGATTTGACCTTGGCATCGGCAAGGCCGGCATTGAGCTCCTTGTTCAACATATCGATGATTTCGACCGGGGTATTTCGGGGCGCGCCGATACCCGCAAAACCGCTGGCCTCATAACCAGGCACGAACTCTGCCACCGTTGGAATGTCCGGCAACACGTCCAGACGGGCCGCGGTCGTTACCGCCAGGGCGCGCAGCTTGCCGGCCTGGATGTGCTGGATCGACTCCGACACCGGAGCAAAAATAACCTGTATCTGGCCGCCGACCAGATCGGTGGCCGCAGGGGCGCCGCCGCGATACGGGACGTGGACCAGATCCACCCCGGCCATCATCTTGAAGAGTTCGCACGCAATGTTTTGCGGGGTGCCGGGGCCGGCCGATCCGTAGTTGATCTTGCCCGGATTGGCCTTGGCGTAGGCGATGAATTCAGGGATCGTCCTGGCGGGGACCGACGGATGCACCACGACGACATATGCCAGCCGCGCGGCGCAGATAACCGGCGCGATATCCCGCATGAAGTCGAAATTGAGATTGCTGTAGAGCGCGGCATTGATCGCATGCGGGGTCACAATCTGCAGCAGCGTGTAGCCGTCCGCGGGCGCCTTGGCGACCGCCTCGGTCCCGATGTTGCCGCTGGCGCCGGCGCGGTTCTCAACGATGAATTGCTGGCCGAGCCGATCCGACAGCCATTGACCCATCAGGCGCGCCTGGATGTCGGTAGCCCCGCCGGCGGCAAAGCCGACGACGATACGCACCGGGCGAGACGGATAGGCCTGCGCCCGCGAAATGCGGGGCACGGCCGGCAACGCAGCAGCACCCATGGCCAGCTGCAAGAATGTGCGGCGGGGAAATTTCATGATGCTCCCTCCACAGTGCGCTACGTCGCGGATTTGCAATCCATCTGAACGCCCTGCGGGAACAGACTACACCTGACTTGCGAGGAGGCGGAAGGGGCGATGCCTTCTCCCGCGCACTTTGCAGACCTGATCTGCCTAACGAAGATACTTGCTAACGCTGGCCGTCGCGCGGCCAGGCAGCCATGGCTGCTGCGACCACGCCTCTCAACTCCGCCTGGGTGGCGCCGTCTTGCGCCTGAATGGCCATTCCCTCGAGGACGCCCAGATAGAACCGGCTCAGGCCATCGACATCCGTCGAGGCAGGCAGTTCGCCTTGGGCCACCGCCCCTTCCAATCGTGAGCGCAACTTGTCCAGCATTTCGAGCCGGACCTTCTTGACGACGCGGACGATCGCGGCCGGCCATTCATCGCCGACGGCCCCCAGCATTGCCATGCAGCCTGCCGGTGTCGACCGGGATTTCGGCAGATGCCCGGCTCCCGCGATCAGCAGGTTCTCAATGCTGGCACGCGCGGTCGCTCCTTCCGCAAGCTGGTCCCAGAGCCGGGGCCCCTGGGTCCGAACGTAATGCTCGGCCGCTTCGAGATAAAGCGCCTCCTTGCTGCCAAAGGCCGCGTAGAGACTTGGCGAGCGAACGCCCATCGTGTCGCATAGATCGTTCATCGAGGTCGCCGCAAAGCCCTTGCGCCAAAACAGCAGCATGGCGGCCTCAAGCGCCGCGTCGCGATCAAATTCCCTCGGCCGTCCGATCACTGCCATTACCGTCTTTCTGTAGTGAATAACACATAAGTGAGTTGAAGCCATCGATCAAGGCGCTAGATACATTTTGTGTCGATCATTACAGAAATGGAAATTACAATGACGCTGACAGGAAAACGGGCTCTTGTGACAGGGGCAAGCAGAGGTATTGGCGCGGCGATCGCAAAGGCGCTCGCCGCTGAAGGCGCTGACGTGGCGATCACTTATGAGAAGTCCGCGGAGAGTGCCGCGGAGGTCGTCAGCGCCATAAAAGCAAAGGGGCGCAGAGCAGTGGCGATCCGGGCTGACAGCGCGGACGCCGCCGCTGTTCAGGCATCGATCGATCAAGACGGTCGCCGAGCTGGGCGGGCTTGACATCCTCGTCAACAATGCAGGCATTCTTCGCGTGGGCGAGCTCAAGGACATCTCGCTCGCCGACATCGACGCGCTCCTGAACGTCAACGTGCGCGCGCAAATCATCGCAAGCAAAGCCGCCCTGGCCCACCTTGCCAAGGGCGGTCGCATTATCACCATCGGAAGCTATTTCGTTGACCGCGTACCTGCATCGATCCTCGGCGTGTACGCGGCATCGAAGTCGGCGCTGGTCGCGTTCACGAAGGCGTTGGCGCGGGAGCTCGGCCCCAAGGAGGTCACGGTCAACCTCGTGCAGCCGGGCTCCATCGACACCGACATGAATCCGGCGAACGGCCCGTTCGCCGAGACACTCCGGCAGTTCATGGCATTGGGTCGGTATGGCACGGCGGACGACATCGCCAACGCTGTGGCGTTCCTGGCGAGCGCCAAGGCCAGGTACATCACCGGCTCGACGCTGACCGTCGACGGTGGCGCGAACGCCTAGGCAAATAATGGGTTCGGCTGGAGGCAGTACCGTCCAGCCGAACCCTTGGTCGCTTCGCGACAGGTCAGGTTGCCTCAGCTACGCCCGCCGCATTGGAGCGAGAGCCCAGTGGTTCGGTCCCCAGGCTGGGAGCCAATTGCTTGGCACAGACATTGCTGATGATTGGATGCTGGGGATTTGAGTGGCCCAGTTTGCAACCAATGCGCCGCCGGGCACGCATTTTGAACCGGCGGCGTCCTTTTTCGAGACAGCGATCGGATCTCCAGGGAAGCCCGCCAGCGTGAACCGGAGCGGCCTCCTGGGACGAACGACTGCGATCAACCTACCCTGAGGTTTTCGGCAGATTCTTTTCCGCGGTTGGCCACGACTTCATAGCTCACCTTCGCGCCTTCATTCAGATTACTGAGACCTGCTCTCTCGACGGCCGAGATATGGACGAATACGTCCTTGCCGCCATTGTCAGGCTGAATAAAACCATAACCCTTCGTCGGGTTGAACCACTTCACTGTACCTGTCGCCACGTCCATTCTCCCCATCGATTCTAAGAGCCCCCCATACTGGTGTCAGGAATCAGGCGAAGAAAAGGCCCGCCGGTATACGCCGGCGGATCCTTTTCGCTGCGCTCGGCGGCAACGTCAGCTCGCCCGGCAACCGCACCCAACCCCAAGCGGAGGTCCAGGTTGCGATCCCGGCAGGAATCATCGACCGTCGTTTGCTCCGACAACGAATGGACACCCAAGGTGCAGACGGCATCCGACTACCTCCAGACCCTCAATCCCGAACAGCGGCGAGCGGTCGAGCACGGGGCTGCGGGCGGATTTGCGGCGTCGCCACTGCTGGTGATCGCAGGCGCGGGATCTGGAAAGACCAATACCCTCGCCCATCGGGTTGCCCACCTGATCGTTCAGGGCGCCGACCCGCGCCGCATCCTGCTGATGACGTTTTCGCGGCGCGCAGCCTTCGAGATGACCAAGCGGGTCGAGCGGATCGCGCGCAAGGTGATGGGAGACAACGCTGGCGTGATGACGGACGCGCTGACGTGGGCCGGTACCTACCACGGCATCGGCGCGCGGCTGCTGCGCGAGTATGCCGAACAGATCGGCCTGGACCCCGCCTTCACGATACACGACCGCGAAGACTCAGCCGATCTTATGAACCTGGTCCGGCATGAGGCAGGCTTCTCGAAGACGGAAAGCCGCTTCCCGACCAAAGGCACCTGCCTTTCCATCTATTCACGCTGCGTCAACGCCGAGATGCAGATCGAGCAGGTCATCGGCACGTCGTATCCGTGGTGCTCCGGCTGGGCGGCGGAACTCAAGGAACTGTTCGCGGCCTATGTCGAAGCCAAGCAGAAGCAAAACGTGCTCGATTACGACGACCTCCTGCTCTATTGGGCGCAGATGGTCGCGGATCCCGGCCTCGCGGACGACATCGGTGGCCGCTTCGATCACGTCCTCGTCGACGAGTATCAGGACACAAATCGCCTGCAGTCGTCGATCCTGCTGGCGCTCAAGCCCGGAGGCCGGGGCCTGACGGTCGTCGGCGACGACGCTCAATCGATCTATTCGTTCCGTGCCGCGACCGTGCGGAACATCCTCGACTTTCCCGATCAGTTCTCACCATCAGCGCATATCATTACGCTCGACCGCAACTATCGCTCGACGCAAACAGTTCTGGCCGCGGCGAATGGCGTTATCGGGCTTGCCAGGGAGCGCTTCACCAAGAACCTCTGGACCGAGCGCACCTCGACGGCGAAGCCGCAACTCGTCACCGTCCGCGACGAGGCCGATCAGGCACGTTTCATTGTGGAGCGCATTTTGGCGCATCGCGAATCCGGCACGCTCCTGAAAGAGCAGGCCGTTCTGTTCCGCACTTCAAGCCACAGCGGTCCGCTTGAAATCGAACTCACCCGCCGAAACATCCCGTTCGTAAAATTCGGTGGGCTGAAATTTCTCGACGCCGCTCATATCAAGGACATGCTGGCGTTGCTGCGGTTCGTCGAAAATCCGCGCGACCGCGTCGCGGGCTTCCGTCTGCTGCACCTGCTGCGCGGGATCGGATCGGCAACCGCGCAGCGCGTTCTCGACCGCATGGCGGAGGCCGCCGACCCGATTGCGGCGCTCGCCGGCATACCGACGCCACCGCGCGCCGGCGATGACTGGACGGGCTTCGTCGAGACATTGGGCAACCTCCGATATTCGGAATGGCCGGTCGATCTGGAGCGCGCCCGCCTCTGGTACGAACCGCATCTCGATCGCATCCATGAGGACGCCGAGACGAGGCGCGCAGACTTGCTGCAACTGGAACAGATCGCTTCCGGCTATCCTTCGCGCGAACGGTTCCTGACCGAGCTGACGCTGGATCCGCCCGACGCGACCAGCGACCAGGCCGGCGTTCCGCTGCTCGACGAGGATTACCTGATCCTGTCGACGATCCACTCCGCCAAAGGGCAGGAGTGGAAATCGGTCTATCTCCTCAACGTCGTCGATGGCTGCATGCCGTCCGACCTCGGTGCCGGCACCTCGGCCGAGATCGAGGAAGAACGCCGCCTGCTCTATGTCGCGATGACGCGCGCAAAGGACGACCTGCATCTCGTCGTGCCGCAGCGCTTCTTCGTCCGCGGCCAGCACGCGCAGGGCGATCGTCATCTCTATGCGTCGAGGACGCGCTTCATTCCCGAAAAACTGCTCGGACTGTTCGAGCGAACGTCCTGGCCAATCGTATCTGCCGATGCTGCGGCACGTGCCGCCAGCCAGGGACCAAAGCTGGATGTCGGCGCCCGCATGCGAGGAATGTGGCGATAGGGCCGCAAGTCAGGCGGCAGGTATTCCCGTGGGCCCGCACCCGAAGCGGAATACACTCCAGGATGCAGGCGGCACCGTCACGTGCCAAACACCGTCGCGGACCGTCGCGGCCGGCCCCTCTTCTGCCCGTACGCGTTCCGGATTATCAGCGGTGTTCGTCGCGTTCAGGTCGTCCGCCTTCATGACGCGGCTCTCGAGGAATTCGCTGAATTCGAAACCGCGCAGGTTGATCCCGATATCGATCGCCTGGTCGAAATTCCGGTTGACGCAGAAAAGGGCAAGACTCCGGCCGTCCTCGGCCAGTACGGCAGCGCTGACGATATCGGGGAACAGTTCGCCATCGCTTGCCGCGAAGGTGCCGCATGACAGTCGCATGTCCAGCACCGTACCCCGGGCCCAACGAGCCGCATGCTGGAACGGATAGAAGATCGGCTGCCGCCACGCCCGCCCTCCTGTCTCAGTCATGATAAGCCCGATGACGTTGACGAGTTGAGCCACGCACGCGGCCTTTACCCGATGGCATCGGTTGATCAGGATCAGGAGGGCGGCGCCGAAGACCAGGGCGTCCTCCATCGTGTAGATCTCCTCCAGGATGGCGGGCGCTTCCGGCCAACCCGGCTTCGTTCGCGTGGCGCGGTCACGGGTGCGATACCAGACATTCCATTCATCGAACGAAAGCATGATCCGCTTCGGCGACCGCCGGCGGGCGGCCACCCCATCGGCGACAGCGACGATCTCATCGATGTAGCGTCCGACCAGATCGGCTTCAGCCATGAAGTCGCGGGACCGGTCGCCGTGTTTGGAAAAATAGCCATGGAGGGAAATGTACTCCACCACGTCGAATGTCTCTTCCAGAACGATCCTTTCCCATTCGGCAAATGTTGCCATGCTGCGGCTGGAGGAGCCGCATGCAACCAGTTCTATGTTGGGATCGAGCCAACGCATCAGCTTGGCCGATTCACGCGCCAGCGCGCCGTATTCCTTCGCGGTCTTGGCACCGATCTGCCACGGCGCATCCATTTCATTGCCCAGGCACCAAAGCCTGACATTATGAGGAGCCGCATGCCCGTGCTGATGTCGCAGGTCGCTGAGCGCGGTACCGCTCTCGACGTTGCAGTACTCCAGCAGCGCCCGGGCTTCGTCAGCGCCTCTTGTGCCGAGGTTCACAGCCATCATGGGTTCGATTTCGGCCTTCGCGCACCAGGCCATGAATTCGTTGGTGCCGAACGCATTCGTCTCGGTGCTGAACCAGGCCAGCTCTCGACGTCGCGGCCGCTTATCGAGTGGACCGACACCGTCTTCCCAGTTGTAGCCTGACACGAAATTTCCGCCGGGATACCGGATCACGGTGACGCCGAGTTCGCGAACCAGTTCCAACACATCTTGCCGGAAACCGTCAGCATCAGCGGTCGGGTGCCCCGGTTCGAATATCCCTCCGTAGACACATCGTCCGAGATGCTCAACGAAACTGCCGAACAGACGGGGGTCCGTCTTTCCCACCACGAATGCGGGATCGAGAACGATGACAGCTTCGGCCATGGGTTATCCTGTCGGGATTGAAATTCGGATGGTTAGCCCTTGACGGCACCGATGGTGAGCCCACGCACGAGATGGCGCTGAACGAAAAGCATGATCACGACGATTGGCAGCATGATGCCGATGGCGCCCGCCGCCGAAATCGACCAATCGCTCACGTCCTCGCCTCCGAAGGAGGCAATCGCGACCGGCAGCGTTTTCGTCCGAATGCCCGTCAGCACGAGGGCAAAGAGAAACTCATTGTATGAAAGAAGCAGGCTGAACAGCGCCGCGACCGTGAGGCCCGGGCGAACCAGGGGCAGGATCACGATCCGGAATGTCTGCCAGAGATTGCAGCCGTCGATGGCGGCGGCCTCGTCGAGGTCGCGAGGAATCTCCAGGAAGAAGCTGTACATCAGCCAGATCGTGAATGGCTGGTTGATCGCCACCAGCGCCAGGATGAGCAGCGGATAGGTATCAATCATATTGAGGAAGCTGCCCATCACGAAGAATGGAATGGCCAGCAGCATGTGAGGAAACATGCGGATCGTGAACAGCCCGAACAGGATGGGGGAAGCGCGGCGCTGCGGCATGCGCGACAGCCCGTAGGCGGCAAGGCTGCCGATCGGGACCGAGATGAGCACCGTGCCCGCCGAGACGATCAGGCTGTTGATCAGGTAGTGAAGAAAGCCGCGATCGAACCAGACTTGACGATGGTACTCGAGGGTCGGCTGGAAAAAGATGGTTGGCGGGACCGTAAAAGCGTCCGCGGGATTCTTGACCGACGTCAAGCCGGCCCAGATCAGCGGAACGAGGTTGATGAAGGTAAAGATCGCCAGCGCGACAAACAGCAGCGTCTGGTTACGCACGCGCGTCGTTCGGCGTCTCTTCATCCGCCTCTCCCGTACCCGCGCTGCAAAATGCTGCTGAACGTCGCTATGATCGCGGCGACGATGACGAGCGTGATAATTCCAAGGGCGGACGCTTTTCCGACCTGCAAGAGCTGAAAGCCGAGCTGATAGGTGTAAATCGTGACCGTCTCGGTGGCGGTGCCCGGACCACCGCCGGTCAGGACATAGATGGCGTCGAAGAACCGGAAAACGTCCATCAGCCGGACCGATACGGTGAAAACAATCACCGGTACAAGGGACGGAAGGATGATGTGGCGAATGATGCGCCAGCTACCGGCGCCGTCGATGCTCGCCGCTTCGAGTTGTGCCTGGTCCAGCGCCTGCAGGGCAGCATAGAGCACCAGCATCACGAAAGGCGTAAAGATCCAGGCGTCGGCAAGAACGACGCAAATCTTTGCCCAGAAGGGATCGCCGAGCCAATCCGGCGGATTGATGTTGAACGTAAACAGCGTGGCGTCGATCAGGCCCCAGTTCGATGTCAGGATCCATTTCAAAAAGAGGGTCGCCACGACAGGTGTAATGATGTGCGGCAGGAAGAGCAGGATCATGAATACGCGCACGCTGAACGTGAGCTTGTAAAGGGCGAACGCGAGAACAAAACCCAATACAAATTCGACGCCGACGGATCCCAGGGCGATAACCATCGTGGTCCATAGCGAATGCCAGAGGCGTGCTTCACTCAGCAGTTGCGTGTAGTTCGCAAGCCCGACAAAGCGCACCTCCCGGGAGCCGAGATAGTAATCGAAGGTGCTCAGGTAGGCGGCATATAACAGGGGCCACAGCAGGACGAGCGCCATCAGCCCGAAGCTCGGTACCAGGAACAGCCATAGGCCGCGCTGCCAACGCATGACGAGAGATCTCTTGAGGCGGGCTCAGCTTGAGCGGCAGGCGTTCGCGCCGGCCGAACTGCACCGGGCGAATTATTTGTAATAGCCGCGGGACTGCAGCAGTTCGGTGGTTTCCTTTGCAGCCATATCCAACGCGACCTTGACTTCCTTTTCGTTGGTGACGGCTTGCAGGATGTATCGTGTCACGATGGCGCCAACGTCGAGAAAATCAGGCATCGAGGGAAACGGCTTTCCAGCCTCGAGGGAAGCGCGGGCGGCTGGATACCAGCGATACTTCTTGGCAAGTTCGGGATCTTCAAGCACGGAAAGACGCGGCGGCATGGCCAACTCCGCGCCCTTTTGCATGCTCTTCTGACTGGCCGCCGTTGCGATCATTCTGAAGATCGCATCCTTGTCCTTCGACGAGTACTTTGAGATGGCATATCCGTCATTGGCGATGCGCTGGCCGCCGCCTGGAGGCGCGATCCAGTTTATCTTCCCGACGAAGCGCGACTTCTTCTCGTCATCCATGGAGGCTGCACGCGTGAACCATTGCAGGCCCATGGCGGCAAGTCCCTGTTGCAGGTTGATGGTCGATTCGTCGTTGGCAGCGGAAGTGAAGCCGCGCGGCGCGAATGCCGTCATCTGCTTCATCAGGGTGATGGCGTTCACACCGGCCGGCTGATTGAAGATCGGCTTCCAGCTCTTGTCGAACCAGCCCTCCCCTACCGCATTGAGGTACCAGTGCGATTCATTCAGGCAGCCGTCGACGGGTTTCAACGTCATGATCGTGCCGGAGACGCGCCCCTGATGGAGCTTCTTCGCGGCTTCCAGATATTCCGGCATCGTCTTCGGAAGCGCCGTGCCGCTCTCCTTGAAGAGATCCTCACGGTAGAAAAACATCTCCGTGTTGGTCAGGATCGGCATCGAGTAGATGCGACCGTTGTAGCTGATCGAGTCGATGACCGACTTGGGAAAGTCATCGAGTTTGAATTCACCCTTGTACTTCGCCCAGAGATCATCCAGCGGCTCCAGCCAGCCGCTGGCCGCGAATTTCTGCAAAGTGGTATCGTTCAGATAGGCGACATCGATCGCGTCGGAGCCGGACGACATCGTGATCGAAGCCAACTCGACTTCCTTGTCGATCGGCATCAATTCGACCGAGACCTGCCCTTCCGGAAGGGCCTTCTTCATCTGGTCGGTATAGTATTCCAGGGCTGGCTGACGATGGCTGATGACACGGATGGGCCCGGCCGCATTCGCGCGCTTCACATAGGGAACGAAGGCTGTTGCTGCGGCCGCTCCGATCAAGGACCTGCGCGTGAGTGAAGTCCGGCTCATATGGCATCCTCCTTAATTTTTTTGTTGGAACGAACTAATATGAAATCTGGCCGTTCTCAAAACGAAAAACGCCAAATCGGTCGCTGCAAAGGTCAAAATCGAACCGCTCGCAAAATGCCGAAGCGTCGAAAGCCGCGCCGCACCGCAACAATTGACGTTGGGTAGTATCGCCGCAGCCGGCCAGTCAGGGTATCCCAAGGCATCCCTGTTTCGCGCATGAGTTTGCGAATGCGAAACGACAGAGGCTCGCGACCGGCCCGGCTACTGCATATCGATTTTCAGGTTGTTGTCCTTGGCGACCTGCACCCATTTTTCGATGTCGGCCTTCATGAAGGCCGTGAGTTCTGCCGGTGAACTCATGGGAACTTCGAGCCCGGATTCCATGAACCACTTCTTGATGGCGGGCACTTCCGCCGCTTCCTTCATGGCCGCGTTGATCTTGCCGATGATGGCATCGGGCGTGCCGGGAGGCGCGAACAGCGCGCTCCAGGCGACGGCATCGAACCCCTTCGAAACGGTTTCGTTGAAGGTAGGAACGTCAGGCAGCACGATCGAGCGACGAAGGCTCGTCATGGCGATTGCCCGGATACTTTTTTCGCGGATGAAGGGTACTGCGGTCGATGCGCCCATTATCCCGAGTGGAATATGCCCTCCGGCCAAATCCGTCAGCAGCGGCCCGGTGGACTTGTAGGGCACGATGGTCAATTCCACGCCCATTTTCGGCTTCATAAGCTCGACGGCAAATCTTCCAGAGGTGGCGGGACCCGACGTCCCGATTGCCGTTCCGGGATTGGCCTTCACGTACGCAAGGAAGGCATCGATCGAGTCCGCTGCCGGAAACGCCTTGCTGGCCACGATCACATTGGGATCCGCACTGATCAACGTGATCGGTGCAAAATCCTTTACGGGGTCGAACGGCAACGCAGCCATCGCAACCACCGAAACGCTGTGGCTGGCCGATGTACCCCAGATGATGTTGTAGCCATCCGGCGGCATACGGGCGACGGCTTCAGCGGCGGTAATGCCACTGGCGCCGGGCCGGTTTTCGATGATGACGGGAGCCCCCAGAATTCTTTGCAGCTCCGGCGCAAAGAGCCTGGCCGGAACATCGACGTTGCCCCCGGTCGCATAGCCCACGATCAGCCGGATCAGCTCGGTTGGGGTATTCGTTCTGCCGCCGCGCGCCGTGATCCAAGCGAAAGCGCCGAGGACGCCAACGCGGCTGTCAGGAGTGTTCTTCGGCTCAGCATGGTTTGGTCCGCCGATTGGTAATGCGGCGGAAGCCTATGGGCGTGATCGCCGGCTGTCCACGCGATATGTCCACAATGTGGTTGTTTGGCCGCGTCCCGATGACCTAGATTGCCGCAGGAAATTCAACCCACATGAACCCCAATGTCGAAACCATATTCCGGAACCCAGGCTATCGTCCGCGCCTCACTGATCATGAAGGCGATAGGCACCTCGCCGCACCGCGGCCTGCGCGTGGTGGACATTTGCGATCGGCTCCGGATCGAGCGTCCCACCGTCCATCGCATTCTTTCGTGCCTTGTCAGCGAAGGCCTCATTGTCCGCGACGACAACGGCAAGCGCTATTTGCTTGGCGAGCAATTGCATCGCCTTGGCCTGCTGGCAACCAGCCGCTTCGATCTGCGCGAAATCTGCGACCTTGCGCTCACACGGATTGCCGCCGTTACCGGGGATACCGTGTTCCTGGCAACCCGACGTGGAGACGACGCACTGGTGATCGATCGCAGAATCGGGACGACACCCGCGCGCGCCATGCCGCTGAACGTCGGCATGCCAAGGCCCCTGGGCGTGGGTGCTACAGGGTTGGCGATACTCGGCGCAATGCCCGACAAGGAAGTACAGCGTTTCATCGACAACAATGCGCCGCGCTTGCGACAGCACAATGTGAGGCCCGAACGCCTGTTCCTCCAACTTAGCAAGGCCCGCAAAAACGGCTATGCCTATAGCCGGGGCTACGGACCGCCTCGCCTTTCCGGAATCGGGATTCCGCTGCTTGACGGATCGCTCCGCTGCGTCGGGGCCATCAGCGTCACCAATATCGCCCAGCGCATGACACCGGAACATCGCCAGGAGGTTTTGATCACGCTGCGCGACGAGTTGGCTGCGATCAAGAGCCGGCTTCGCCTGCTGAAAGCCGATACCTCCAAACTTGCGAGCGGATAGCACCGTCCACATCGTGAACACTCTCCCTCGACATGCGAATGGCCCGGACCCTAACCTGACAACAATCAGCGATACGCATTCGCATTGGCCATCACGTGAGTTCAAGAGTGCCCGGAGAGAAGCAGCAGCTTGTATTGGGAGCCCACTTCCCTTCGATGGGACAGCACATCGCTGCGTGGCTGCATCCGCAATCGCAAATCGACGCAGGGCAGAACTTCCCCTACTTCGTCAAATTGGCGCAAGCCGCCGAGCGAGCCAAATTCGACTTCGTCTTCATGGCCGACGCGGTGGCGACCCGCGATGGCAACATGGAAGCGCTGTCCAGGTGGCCGCAATACATGGCGCATTTCGAGCCCGTTACATTGCTGGCGGCGGCGGCAGCCGTGACAGAACAGATCGGCCTCGTGTGCACGGCTTCGACCAGCTATTATGAACCATTCAACGTTGCACGGCTGTTCGGCTCGCTCGACCACATCAGCGGCGGTCGCGCCGGCTGGAATGTGGTTACTTCGGCGAACGCGTCCGCCAGCTTCAATTTCAATCGCGATGAACATTATGACATCGCCGAACGATACGAACGGGCCCGGGAGTTTGTGCAGGTCGTGCTTGGGCTGTGGGACAGCTGGGAAGACGATGCCTTTCTGAGGGACCGCACAACCCGCCGCTATTTCGACCCGGCCAAGCTTCACAGGCTCGATCACAAGGGAAAATTCTTCTCGGTCCGCGGACCGCTCAATCTGGCGCGTCCACCCCAGGGATATCCGGTCATTGCCCAGGCCGGCGCATCGGAAGATGGCAAGGAACTCGGCGCGGAAACTGCCGACGTGATCTTCTTTTCCCAGCAACGCATCGAGAAAGCGCGCGAATTCTATTCCGACGTCAAAGGACGCATGGCAAAGTTTGGCCGCGCTCCCGATCAATTGAAGATGCTTGCCGGCCTCAATCCCACCGTTGGCCGCACCGCCGCGGAGGCCCAATCGAAGTTCGACCAGCTTCAAGCCCTTATCCATCCCGAAGTCGGCAAGGAATTGCTGAGCGTAGACCTCGGCGGCGCGGACCTGTCCGGACTATCGATCGACGAACCAATTCCCGATCACTTGATCCCTGAGAAGACCAGATCGAGCATGAGCCGCCTGAAGACGGTTGGCGGCGTGGCACAGCAGGAGAAGCTTACCATCCGCGAGCTTTACGAGCGCTATGCCGGCTCCCGCGGCTCCTACTCCGTCGTTGGGACGCCGTCTCACATCGCGGATCAAATGGAAGAGTGGCTTACGACCGAGGCCGCGGACGGCTTCATCATTCAGGCATCTTATCTTCCCGGCGGATTTGACGACTTCGTCAACCTCGTCATTCCGGAGCTGCAGCGCCGCGGATTGTTCCGAACCAACTACTCGGGTAACACCCTTCGCAATCATCTGGGCTTGCGCCGCCCCGCGAATCGACATGCAAGCCAGATTTCCGCAACCAACGAATAGCGACCAGCGCTGACACGACAGGTATGACCCGATGCGCAATGTGATGATAGCCGGTATCGCAGAGCCGGTGCACGGCAAGATTCCGGGCGTTACGCCGATGGCGCTTCATGAACGGCTGGCTTTGCAGGCACTCGCCGACGCCGGTCTCGAACTGAGCGACGTTGACGCCATCCTCACGCTTGCGCCGCGCTCGGATTCATATCTCATCCACGCCGCGGCATTCGCCGAATATCTTGGCATTGCGCCTGCCGTCACGCTTACCCTGGAAGGTGGCGGCGCGGCGCCGGCCATCATGGTCGATATGGCGCGCAACATGATCGAAGGCGGCTCGGCGACGACCGTCCTGATCGTTTCGGCCGATATGCCTCTTAGCGTCAACACACGTGATTCCTACGTCAATACGCTTGCCGATTCCGGACCCGTTCATCCCGATATCGAAAGGCCGTTCGGCCCGACTGTGCCGTCACTGTTCGGAATGGTGGCGCGCGCCTACATGAACGAATTTGGCGCGGACGAAAACGATCTTGGCGCCGTTGCGTTGCACGACCGGGCAGCCGCTATCACGCATCCGAATTCGCATATGCGCGCGCCGATGGACTTTGCCGGTTACACCGCGAGCCACATGATAGCAGACCCGCTTCGCCTGCTGGACTGCTCTCCGGTTTCGGACGGCGGAGCCGCTGTCGTAGTGACAACTGCGGAGCGCTCGGGCAAAGGCGGCAAGAGGCCCGCGGCCGTGATCGGAGCGGGATTTTCCACCACGCACCTTCACCTTTCAGCGGCATCATCGCTCACGAAACATGGCGCCGGTCTGGCGCTTGATCGGGCTCTGTCGTTCGCCAGCCGCTCGCGCGACGATATCGATGTCGCGCTGGTCTACGACTGCTTCTCGATCGCCATGCTCATCAATGTCGAGGATCTCGGCTTTGCAGCGAAGGGACGAGCGGGTGCGGCCTTTCGCGGCGGTGAATTCAAACGGAGATGGACGATTGCCGATCAATACGCACGGCGGCTTGCTATCGCATGGCTACCCCGGCCGAGCGGCCGGAATTGGAAATCTGATAGAAGCCGTCGTGCAGCTTCGCGGCGAGGCCGGCGTGCGCCAGATCCCGAACGCACGAATGACCATGACACATGGAATGGGCGGCCTGTTTGCAACACACGGCGTCCTTTTGCTGGAGGCCGTATGAAATACTCTGCCCCCCGAAGCGGCCGCGAAGCCACCCCGCACTGGACGGCCGCGCGCGAAGGCCGGCTGCTGTTGCCTTTCTGCGTTGAGCAAGGCCATTTCTGCTGGCCGCCGGCGGAACGGTGCCCGACCTGCCGCAGCCCGATTGCCTGGCGCGAGAGTGAGGGCAAAGGCGCCATCGAGACGTTTTCAATCGTACGAAGGCCGGCTCAGGCCGAATGGAAGGGCAAGGAGCCGTATATTGTTGCGTTCGTCAGACTTGACGATGGCGGGCGAATTCTAAGCAATGTGATCGATTGTCCTCCTCAAGATGTGCGCTGCGGCGCTCGCGTGACTTGCGAGTTTGTCGAGACCACCAATCCGGAACTCGGGCTTCCCGTCTTTCGGCTTGTTTAGACCGCCGTTACCGGCAACTCCGCAATCATGCGAATGCCGGGCCGTCTCCGCCAATGAATTTGTGATGGCTCGACCGCCAGCTTTAATCCCGGCCAGCGCGTGAACAGCGCCTGCAGCGCGCAGATCCCTTCGATCCGCGCCAGCTGATGGCCGAGGCAGAAATGAATTCCGGTACCGAACGCGAGATGCCGGTTCGGCCGCCGCTCGAGATCGAGGCGTTCGGGACACTCGTTCGCGTCGGCGTCCAGATTGGCGGCGACGATCATCGCCATCACCCTGTCGCCCTTCTTCAGCTTCACGCCTTCGAGATCGACATCCTGGCGCACGTAGCGCGGCTTGGAGAATTGCACCGGCGAGACGAAACGCAAAAATTCTTCGATCGCCAGCCCGGCGCGGCTCCAGTCGGATGCGAGCCAATCGCGCCGAGCCGGGTCCTTCAGCAATTCGAAACACCGATCCGCTGATCAGGTGCGTCGTGGTCTCCGACCCGGCGCCGAGCAGCAGAAACACCATCGAGACCATCTCGTCCGGCGTGATGCGCCCGCCCTCCTTTTCGACGCGCACCAGTTCGGCGATCAGTCCCTCGCCGCCCTGTTCCCGAGCGACCTGCAGACGCCCCTTTAGATAGCGGCGCATCCTGAAGAGCCCGCCGATCAGCCGCAGAAAGCCGAATGCGCTGGTGAGATGCGCCATCGAATTGGCCCATGCGATAAATTTCGGCCGGTCGGCCGGCGGCAGGCCGAGCAATTCGCAAATTACGGATAGCGGCAGTATCCGCGCATAGCGCTGCACGAGGTCGGCAGGACTGCCATCGCGAAACAATTCATCGGCGAGGCGATCGGCGATGGCGCGGATATGCGGTTCCATGTCGAGCACAGCGCGGCGGCGGAACGCCTCATCGACGATGTTGCGCAGCCGCGTGTGGTCTGGCTCATCCATCGTCAGCATATTATTGGCGACCGCTCCGATCGCCTTCGGCATCCACCAGGGCAGGCTCACGAGCGCCCCGCCCTCCTTACGCAGCGTGAACAACGTGCTTTCCTTCAGCACCCGCGCCGTCGCTTCATAGGTCGTGGTCACCCAGACGCGGCCTACGATCGGGAATTTCGTCGCGACGGCAGGACCGATCGACCGCAGTTGCGCGACGCCGGCCTGCGGATCACGAAAAAACGACTCGCTGGTGAAATCGAAATCCACACGCTGTGCCATCGCGCCGTTCCACACTGTCCACTTCGCCACCCGACCAAGATGGTGCGCGACAGTGAAGCTGCAAGGCTCACACTTTTGGTCGACCCTTGCCGTATTTTGAACGCGATCGACGATCCCGGCGGGGCTCTCACACCGGCGGCGTGCCGTGCGTATGGAACGACTCGATCGTCTTCAGCCCCCACGCCTGGCCCTTCTTGCGCTCTTCCTCGGTCCAGATGATCGGTTTCCAATCGGGTGCCAGGATCAGGCGGGCGCCGGCGTTGGCGACCTCGACGCGGTTGCCGCCGGGCTCGTAGACGTAGAGGAAGAACGTCTGCTGGATCGCATGCTTGTGCGGACCGGTCTCGATGTGGATGCCATTTTCGAGAAAGATATCGGCGGCGCGCAGGATTTCCTCGCGGCTGTCGAGCGCGTAGGTGACGTGATGGAAGCGGCCGGCCTTGCCATAATGATCGCGGGTATAGGCGAAGTCGTAGCTCTTGTTCGACATCGTCATCCACATCGCGGCTTCCGTGCCGTCGTTGAGCACGATCTGTTCGGTGGTGCGCAGGCCCAGATAGTTCTCGAAGAAGAGCCGGTTGGCCCTGATGTCCACCGCAAGGCAATTGAGGTGGTCGAGCCGTCGGACGTTGACGCCGCGCGCCGGAAACCGCTGCGCCTGGTTCTTCAGCGCCGGCTTGAGCTCAGGCGGGGCCTGATACCATTCGGTCTCGTAATAGAGTTCGACGATATGACCATCGGGGTCGCGGCAGCGGAACGCCGGCCCCTGCCCCATGTCGCCGTCAACCCAGCCGATGTCGAAGCCGGAGCCCTTCAGCGCCACGACGCGGCGCTCCAGCGCCTGCGGGCTGCGGGCGCGTAGCGCCATGTGCTCCATGCCCGACGTTTTCGAGGCCGTCAGCTTGAGCGAATAGCGCTCGTAATCGTCCCAGCCGCGCAGATAGACCGACTTACCCTTCTGGCCGCTGACCGTCATGCCCATGACGTCGACGAAGAATTTCAGGCTCTCGTCCGGCTTCGGCGTCAGCAATTCCATGTGGCCGAGATGGGCGAGATCGAAAATCGGCTCGGGGGTCATGTTGTTCTCCTGATCCGTAGTTCTCGGCTCGTCATCCTCCGCGAAAGCGCGGGCGACCCAGTATTCCAGAGTACGCCGTGCTTCGACCCGAGAGGCCCCGGGGTACTGGATCATCCGCCTTCGCGGATGATGACACCGTGCGGGTGTTACCAAAGTGCCCGCGTTACATCGTCGAACAGCTCATCGACGGTGAACGCGCGTGGAACGAGCTTTTGCTGCGCCGAATAATCGATAATCAGCTCCAGCGAGCGCTGCATCTCGCCCCGGTCAAAACGCGGCGCAGCGGAAGAAGCCGCAGCAGATTCGACGAGCAACCGATGGACCTCCCGCACCACGTCCGGGTGCTGGTCGGACAAAGTCCCGCTCACCACCACCATGTGGTTGATCGGCACCACCTTGTGTTTCCCGAACCAGGCCTTCTCTTCGGCCGCGACATCGGCAAACAGCGGCTTCAAATCCGGATGGTCCGATTTCTCGCCCAGCACCGCATCAAGCTCGCCGTCGATCAGCATCTGCACGATCTGCTTGCCCGCGAGCGCCCGCTTGGTCGTATCGACGAATTCGGCGACATGCGCGTCCTCGAACGTCACCCAGTCGATCGAATTGAGATCGACGCCATAATCATTGGCAAGAATGCCGCGCAGCCAAGCACCGGTCGTGGTGGTGAAGGAGCGAATGCCGACGCGCTTGCCGTTGAGATCGCGCGGCGCGAGTTTTCCCGTCTTCGCATTGTAGAGCGCGTGCCCGTGCTGGAACCGCGCCAGCACGACATCGGGCAACAGCACCATCGGCTTGCCGAAAGATCTTGCCATCAGATAGGTGACGATCGCCATCTCCGAGACGTCGAACGCCCCTTCGCGGACCATCGGCTTGAAACCCTTGTTGGTCGGCGAATACGGCGCGAAATCGAACTCGACCAGATCCGACCTGATCGACCCGTTCTTCAGCGCGGACGTACCGGGATGGTCACCGAGCAAGGTGCGCAGACGCATCGCCACCTCAGTCTTCCTCCAGCTTGTCGACATAGACGAGGCCGGCTTTCGCCAGCGGCTCGCGCATCTTGTACATGTCGAGCCCGAGCACGCCCGCCGCCAACTGCTTGCGCTTGCCGTCCTCGTCGGCAACGCGTTTCTCGCCCTTGGCGACCACGTCGGCCGCATCCTTGCGGCGGATCACCACGACGCCGTCATCGTCGGCGACGACCGCATCGCCCGGCACCACGTTGATCCCGGCGCAGACCACGGGCACGTTGACCGCGCCGAGCGTCGCCTTCACCGTGCCCTTGGCCGAGATCGCCTTCGACCACACCGGAAAGCCCATTTCACGCAGCGATTTGGCGTCGCGAACGCCGGCATCGATGATGAGGCCGCGAACGCCGCGCGCCATCAGCGAGGTCGCGAGCAGATCGCCGAACATGCCGTCGGTATTGTCAGCTGTGCAGCCGACCACCAGAATGTCGCCGGGCTGGCACTGCTCGACCGCGACATGGATCATCCAATTATCGCCGGGCTGCGCCAGCACGGTCACGGCGGTGCCCGATGTTTCGGCCCCACTCCAAACGGGGCGCAGATACGGCTTCATCAGCCCGAAGCGGCCATAGGCCTCATGCGCGGTGGCGACGCCGAACGCGCCTAACCGTTTGACGAGTTCGGCCTCTGTGCGCTTGATGTTGCGGACGACGACCGTCTTCATGCCAGTTCCTCCATCGCCATCGGGAACAGCCGCTGATAGGCCTCGCCATAGGTCATCGGCTTGCCGGTATTGCGACCGCCCTGCACGCCCCGCTGCAGCGCGACCCGCTCATAGTAAGCCCACAGATGCTTCTGCGCGGCGAGGATCTCGAACGTCTTGCGCTTGATCTCCCAGACCTCGTCGATGTTGAGGATCACCTGCGGCTTGAAATTGCACATCTCCGGCTGATGCGGTTCGAACAGGAACACCGGCGGCGCGGAATAGGTGTATTTGGCGCCGGGCTTGTGGCCCATCGCCTGCGCGACCACCCGGGTTTCCTGGGCGAAGTGCGCCGCATTCGGATGATCGAAATTATAGGGATCTTCCAGCGCGTGGGTCAGCACGAAGGACGGGTTGAGTTCGCGGTAGATATCGACCATGCGGTCGAAATGCGCCTCCGTCAGCCGCAGCGGATAATCGCCGGCGTCGAAGAATTCAATCTCTGCGCCCAGCATCTCCGCTGCGCGCTGCGCCTCGTCGCGCCGACCCGCCTTGACCTTCTCCATCGTCGCGCCCGCCTCCTTCCAGGCGAACTGGCTCTCGCCGCGCTCGCCGAACGACAGGCAGGCGATCTTGATGCGGTAGCCTTTTTTGGCGTGCAGCGCGATCGCGCCGCCCGCGCGCCAGACGAAGTCGCCGGGATGCGCCGTAACGACCAGGCCCGTTTTGCCAGCATTGCTCATGATCGGGATTTCCTCCTTCGTTTGCTGCACGCGGCCGGCCGCACCGGCCGCGTGACTATTGTAGGGCAATTCCTGCGCGATCGATCACCTGAACCCATTTGTCGATATCGGCTTTCAACCGGTCGCGGATTTCCTCAGGCGAGCTTGCCTTGGCCTCGATGCCGAGATCGAGTGCGCGCTTCTTGAGCTCCGGCATCTCGAGCACCTCGCGCAGCGCGGCGTTCAGCGTCGCGACCACTTCGGGCGGCGTGCCCTTGGGTGCAAAGATCGCATTCCAGGACCGCGCCTCGAAGTCGCCGCCGCCCGCCTCCTTCACCGTCGGCACATCCGGCAGGAACGAAGTGCGGACCGGGCCCGAAGACGCCACGGCGATGGCGGCCTTGTCGGCAACATGCGACTGCACCGCGCTGTAATTCTCGATCGCCATCTGGATATCGCCGCGCAGCAGCGCGATCAGCACATCGGGCGAACTGCGGAACGGCACGATGGTGACATCGACACCGGCGGTCGATTTGAACAATTGCGCCGAAAGGTTCTGGGTCGACCCGACATTGATGGTGCCGACATTGAGCGTGCCGGGCTTTGCCTTGGCCGCCTTGATGAATTCAGCCAGCGTCGGATATGGCGAACCGGCTTGCGTCACGAAGATGAAGTCGAAATAGCCCATGCTCGAAACCGGAACGAAATCGGTCACCGGATTGAAGCCAAGGCTCTTGAACAACGATACCGAGATGGCCGTGCCATTGCTCAGCAGCGCCAGTGTGTAGCCGTCCGGAGGTGCGGAAAGCACGGCGCGCGCGGCAGTGATACCCCCCGCTCCCGCCATGTTCTCGATGACGAAGCGCTGACCAAGCTTTTCGCCGAGTTTCTCGGTGACGAGCCGCGCGGTGACGTCGGCGACACCGCCGGCGCCGAACGGCAGGATCAGCCGCACCGGCCGGTTCGGATAGTTTTGCGCGTGGGCGATTTGCGGCAGCAACAATGCCGCCGCCAGCGCAGCCATCCCGGCGAACGACGCGCGGCGCCGGCTCATTGTGTATCGCTCGTGTTTGTCCGCCATCGCACGCGCTCCCTCAAAATTCGAACAGCCGCGCCGGATTGTCGACCAGGATCTTCTGCTGCAGATCCAGCTCCGGCGCAAACAGCGGAATGAGGTCGACCAGATCGCCGTCGTTCGGCATCACCTTGACGTTCGGGTGCGGCCAGTCGGTCCCCCAGATCACGCGATCGGGCGCGGTCTCGATGATACGGCGAGCAAAAGGCACCGCGTCATGGAACGGCGGTCCGCCCGACGATACCCGCTCGCAGCCGCACACCTTGACCCAGCATTTCTCGTCCCGGGTCATCAGGTCAATCAGCGTCCGGAACGGTAGCTGGTCGAGGCCGTCGGACGCCTTGACGCGCCCCATGTGATCGATGGTGTAACGCACCGGCAATTTTGCCAGCATCCCGGCATATTCGGGCAGGTCGATCGCGTCGAAATGCAGATCGATATGCCAGCCGAGCGGCGCGACCATCGCGACGATGCGGTGAAAGACCGCCATATCGGGCACCCCGCCGAGATGGCGCACGAAGTTGAAGCGGCAGCCGCGGAAGCCGCCTTCATGCAGCTCGCGAAGCCCGTGCTCGGTAATGGTATCGTCGATATTGGCGACGGCACGAAAGGTGCCGTTGCTCACGGCGATGGCATCGAGCGCCACGCGGTTGTCGGTGCCGTGCACGCTGGCGTTGACGATGACGGCGCGGCCGATCCCGATCTTCTTGTGCAGCGCCCGGAAATCCTCCAGCGGCGCATCGGGCGGCGTATAGGGCCGCCCCGGCGCGTACGGGTATTTGTCACCGGGGCCGAAGATGTGGGTATGCGCGTCACACGCCAGCGCCGGAAGTTTGAATTTCGGCGTTCGCGTATCGGGATCGGGTCCGGGGATCGTCGGCTTGTGCATGGTGCCTTCTGCAGTGTTTTGGTTGCGCTTCACGGCGCCTCGAACTTCATGAAGCCGAATTTTCTTTCCGCTTGCCAGCGGCGCCTTTTGCCGGAGGCTGGGCTTGCTTCGTCCGAGGGGACGCGGAGCCGATGTGATCGACATCGGGCGCCTGCAACGAGGCGACCGTCGCCGAGACGAGTTGCTCGATCGCTTCCGCCATATCGGCGCCATCGGCTTCGCCGCGCGACAGCCTCGTGACCCGCTCCGGGCTGACGAGGGTATAATAGAGTGCGCCGAGCAGGAATTGCGACCGCCACACGATCGTGGTCCGCGGCAGATGCGGCAGGCTTTCCTCGATCGCCTCGATGAAGGCATGGGTAGTGTCGTCGAAAATCTCGGCGATGATGCGGCCCACCACGGCGTTGCCTTCGGCCGACATCACGGCCCGCAGCCGCGTGAACCGCGCTCCGCCGCCGGCGAGGTCGCTGCTGGATGAAAACGCCGGCTGCACATAGGCCCGCACGATCGCCTCCAGCCGGTCCTGAACGTCGCGTACGCGCCGTGCCGCCACCAGCAACTCGATGCGGCGCTTGTTCATCGGCCCGCAATGGCGCTTGTAGATTTCCAGCAGCAGCCCGTCCTTGCTCTTGAAGTGATAGGTGATGCTGCCCGGATTGGCGCCCGCTTCCAGCGCGATGTCGCGGATCGACACGGCATTGAAGCCGCGCGTCGAGAACAACAGCTCCGCCGCGCTCAGGATGGCTTCCCGCATATTCGGGTTTCGCGTCATGGCATTTGCTTTCCGCTTTCGACTTTTGTACGTTTGTACAAATTATCAGGTCCAGTCAACAAACATGTGGGTGGCCAGTAGTGGCCGCGACTGGACGGGACGAAAAGGGAGAGTTACCGGATGCGCCGGATCGTCGTTGCGTTTCTGATCGTTGCCGGCGCACTGGCCTGGCGCAGCATCAGCCCAGCCGTCGCGATCGATCCGGAACCGCGGCTGATACTGGCGCCAACAGGCGTATTGCGGGCCGGACTTTATCCGGGCACGCCGACCTCGATCCTGCCGGATGCCGGATCAGGCGAGCCGCGCGGCGTCGGCTATGAACTCGGCAAGGAGTTGGCGCGGCGGCTCGGCGTCCCCTATGAGCCTGTCGTGTTCGCCAAGAACGCCGAAGTTCTCGCCGCAGTCAAAAGCGGTGCGGTCGACGTCGCCTTCACCAATGCGACGGCGGCGCGGGCGCGGGAGATGGATTTCGGCCCGCCCTATCTCGAGATCGAGCTCGGCTACCTCGTCGCGCGCGGCTCGACGCTGACAAATTCGGCCGAGATGGATGCCGCAGGGCAGCGTGTCGGGGTCACCGCGGGAAGTTCGTCCGACGCCGCGCTGACGCGCGACTTCAAGCATGCCGAGGTCGTCCGCGCCGCCACCTTCGATGCCGCGATCGAGATGATGTCGGCCGGCGCGATCAGCGCCTATGCGACCAACAAGGCCAGCCTGTTCGAGATGGCGGAGAAGTTGCCGGGATCGAGGGTGCTCGAGGGCCGATGGGGTGTCGAGCGATTTGCCATCGCCATGCCCAAGGGAAGAGACCAGGCAATGGCATTCGTGCGGCAATTCACCCACGACGTGAAGTCCGAAGGGCTGATCAACGCCGCGGTCGCACGCGCCGGCCTGCGTGGCGCGGCAACGCCGTCCTCGGATTAGCAACCAGGCCGTCTCGCAACCAACCGCCGCGTGAGCGGGCGCGATACTGCATTTCTCAGATCATACACACCAACAAGGACCGTTTCTCATGATCCCACGCAGAGCATTCATCCGCTGCACACTTGCCGCCGCGCTGTTTTCGCTGGCCGGCACGAACGTCTACGCGGACTCCTTCCCGAGCAAGCCCGTGCGCATCCTGGTGCCCTACGCCGCCGGCGGCGCCGTCGACGTGCTGGCGCGCACGCTCGGGCAATCGCTGTCGAAAACCTGGGGGCAGCAGCCGGTCATTGAAAACCGTCCGGGCGCCGGCGGGATCATCGCGTCGCAGGCGCTGACGCAATCGGCGCCGGACGGCTACACGCTGATCCTGGTGGCAAGCGGCCATCCGCTGAACCAGTTCTTCTATCCAAAATTGCCCTACGACACCTTCAAGGACTTCACCGCCATCAGCGAGGTGGCCTATTCGCCGCTCGCGATCGTGGTGGCCCAAAACAGCCCAATCAAGAATTTGCAGGAGTTGCTGGCGACCGCGCGCGCAAAACCGGAGTCATTATCGTACGGCATGTCCGGCAACGGCACCTCGGCCCATCTCGCCGGCGAGCTTCTCAAATACATGGCCAAGGTCAAGATCCAGTCGATCCCCTACAAGGGCGGCGCCCCTGCGCTGACCGCCGTCATCGCCGGCGAGATTCCGATCAGCGTCAATCCGCTGCCCGAGGTGGTCGGCCAGCTCGAAGGCAATGCGGTGCGCGCGCTTGCGGTGACGACGGCCCAGCGCTCGAAGGCGTTGCCCGACGTTCCGACCGTCGCGGAATCAGGCATCCCCGGCTATGACGCCTCGGTCTGGTGGGGTTTTCTCGGCCCCGCCGGCATGGCGCCCGATCTGGTCGCCAAGATCCATGCTGATCTTGCCGCCGCCCTGAAAGATCCGGTGGTTCTGACCGCGCTGGAAAAGATGGGCGCCACACCGGTCGGCAATTCGCCAAAGGATTTCGACGCCTTCATGCGCGCCGAAGCCGCGAAGTGGGAGCCGGTGCTGAAAGAGGCTGACATCAAGATGCATTGAGATGAGGCGAGCCGGCGCGATCGACATCATCGCTGAAAAACTCAGTTAGTACGCCGACACCTACCGCGCATTCGCCGGCGCGTGCACGTGCCACAGATCGGCGCGCCAGTGCAGCATGACCGCCAGCATCAAGGCGAGACCGGCCGCCGCGTAGAGCGTTCCGGTCGCCGCAAATCCGATTTCATCGATCAGGCTGCCGGCGGCCAGCAGGCCGATCGGCAGGCCATAGATCACCATCATGCGCACCCCCATCACCCGGCCGCGGAAATTCTCGCTCGCGGTCCGCATCAGGATGACGGCGATCGCGATCATGGCGAGGCTTTGCGAAAAGCCTGCCACCACCAGGCACAGGATCGCGGTCTGCACCGTCTGCATCTGCACGAAGACCAGCAAGGTCACGTACCAGACGAGCGTGGCGCCGATCATCAGCCGCGCCACCCGGAGATCGCGGATCAGGCTCAACACGATCGAACCGGCCAGGGAGCCGATCGCAAAACTCGCCGACAGATATCCGAGCCCGGTCTGGTTGGTGCCGTAGATCGCCTTGGCGATATAGGGAAGCAGGCCGTTTGTGAGCGGATAAGCCGTCAGGTTGGCGAGGAACGCCACCCAGAGCGCGGCCTGCATCCGCGGCGTGGTCCAGACATAGGCAACGCCCTCCCTGAGATCGCGCAGCGACGAACGTTGCAACGCCTCGCTGGCAGCTTCGCCCGCCGCGTGCGGCTTTGCCGGCGCCACGATGCACAGCGTCAGCGCGGTCGCGACGAGATAGAGGCAGACGATCGCCACATAGGCCGGGCCCATGCCGAGCGAGGCGAACAATCCGGCGCCGCTCAGCGCGCCGGCGATGCGCGCGGTATCCATCGTCGTTCGCGAGATGCTGATCGCCCCGATCAACTGGCCATGCGGCATGGTGGTCGCGACCAGGGCGCCGCGCACGCCGAGGTCCGATGGGCGAACGATGCCCATCACGGCGGCGACCATGAAAACATAGACCGGTGCAAGCTGGCCCGACAGCGCCAGCGTCATCAGCACGGCCGCCAGCACCGCATAGGTGGCGCGCATCATCGCCAGCAGGTCGCGGTGACCGATCCGGTCGCCGACGACGCCGAACATCGGCGCTACCAGCGTACCGACATAGCCGAGCGAGGCGAACAAGGTCAGCAACAGCACCGAACCGGTCTCGACCAGAACGTACCAGCCGAGAATCAGCGTCTCCATCTCGAACGCCCATGAGGTGAGCAGATCGGCGGGCCACTGAAAACGATAGTTCCTGACACGGAATGGTGCGAGCGCGGAAGACCGCGCGGGACCGCTCAAGATGCGTTGTCGCGATTCATCGCGGTCCACCCTGCCCTGTTTCTTATTTTTGCCTCACCGTCGATAGCAAGCCGCGGCCGGCGTTTCAAGCGGCCGACATGGCCCTGCCGCGGTGCGAGATCAAGAGCCGCCTGACCTCGGCGGCCGGTATCGCGGGGCTGAACAGATAGCCCTGCATCTCGGTACAGCCGAGGATGTACAGCAAGTTCCTCTGCTGCTCGGTTTCGACACCCTCCGCCGTCGTCGTCATGTCGCTGGCGGCCGCGATGTTCACCACGGCCTGGACGATGGATGAGGACGCGCCCGGACCGGCGATATCCCGGATGAAGGAGCGATCGATCTTGATCTTGTCGAACGGAAAACGCTGCAGGTAGCTGAGCGAGGAATAGCCGGTGCCGAAATCGTCCAGCGCGATCCGGACGCCCAGCTTGCGCAACTGGTGCAGCATCTCGAGCGCCGCCTCGTCGTCGCGAATGAGCACGGCCTCGGTGATCTCGAGCTCCAGCCGGCTTGCCGGAAGGCCGCAAGCCGCGAGCGCCGCCGCCACGTTCAACGCCAGCGACGGGCTCCTGAACTGCACCGGCGAAACATTGACTGCGACGCGAACGTGGTCCGGCCAGGTGGCGGCCTCCGCGCAGGCGGTATTGAGCACCCAGACGCCGAGCTGATTGATCAGGCCGCTGTCTTCCGCGATCGGAATGAACTCCGCCGGCGAGATCATGCCACGTTCGGCGTGCCGCCACCGCAACAGCGCCTCGCAGGAACTGATCTTGCCGTCCTCGATATTGACCACCGGCTGATAGTAGGCCTCGAGGCTTCCGTCGCTGATCGCCTGACGCAGATCGAGCTCCAGGCTTCGCCGCGCCCTGGCGCGCTGGTCCATGCCGGCCTCGAAGAAGCGGTAGGTTCGCCGTCCATCGCCCTTGGCGCCGTAGAGCGCGAGGTCCGCATTCTTCAGCAACTGGTCGAGGTCCACCCCGTCACCAGGAGCAAGCGCGATGCCGATGCTGGCATCGGTGGTGATCTGGTGCCCCATGCAGTCAAAAGGCTGCCGGATCGCCGAGTGGATTTCATCGACGAGCTGATTGGTTTCCGAGCGGTCCTTGATAGCGGTTTGAATGACGGCGAACTCGTCGCCGCCGAGCCGGGCCGCCACATCAGTCTCCTTGAGACAACCGCGCAGACGCCCGGCGACACCCTTGAGCAGCTCATCGCCGACCGGATGGCCGAGTGCGTCGTTGACGCTCTTGAACTCGTCGATGTCGATATAGAGCACCGCCAGTTGCTCGCCCGGCCGTATCGCCTTGAGCGACTGCTCCAGCCGCTCGCGGAACAGGATCCGGTTCGGCAGGTCGGTCAACCCGTCGAAATGCGCCAGATGTGCGATCTTCTCGTCTGCGCGCTGGCGCGCGGTGATGTCCTCGATCGTTGCGACCCACCCGCCGCCTTTCAGCGGCCGGTTGATGATCTCGATCGCCCGGCCACCGGGCGCTTCCGTAAGCTGCCGCGTCGCCTTGCCGAGCGACACTGTCTTTATAATTGCAGCGCAGAATTCGTCGATGTCGCCATCGAATGATCCGGTTTCCTTCCGGTGGGCGATCAGCCGCTGCATGGTGCAGCCGGGCTTGGCCACGTCAGGCGACAGTCCGAACATGTCGAGATAGGGCTGGTTGCAAATGATGATCCGCGCGGATGCATCGTAGAGAACAAGGCCTTGCGGGATGTTGTTCACGGCAATCGAGAGCTGGCCCCGCTCGGCCGCCAGCCGCCGGTCGGTCAGTCGGTCACGCCGCAGCAGCAGTCCGGCGACCACGGCAAAAATGGCGACGAGCGCCAGCAGCAGGCGTTCGCGGAGGCTCCATCCCGAGGTCGCAATGTCGCCGACAACCGCCGCCGCGAGCAGCACGCAACATCCCGCAAGCCGCGTGATCGCTCCGGCCCTTTGCGCAGAGCCGGCAGCACCGCCTGACATTTGCTGACCGCCGTCGATGTCCACCCGAAATGGCTCCCCCACGCATGTCCCCGCCAAGATGTCCCGGCCCGGCAACGGGTCCTGCGCCAGATGAAAAGTTAGCGTTCGATCGGACGCCACAACGGCGACCTGCGCTATTGTTACGCAGCACTGATGGAAGGGGCGTTACAACTTGCGGTTAGCAATCGGTTACCTTCCACACGGGCTGGCCCTGTTCCGCGAACCGGAACCAGAGGTTACCGCCGGTGACCATCGGGCGAGCCCTCTCGTGCGGTGTGGTAAATGAATGATTAATCCAAGACCGGCGTCTCGCGCGCCCGGAAATGCAAGAAAGCCGCTATTTTCAAGCGTAACTGACACTCGGCGGCGCTGACTGGGCGCTGCCGCAAAAACGAATCCTGACCGAGATGCCGCAGATTTAGCCGATACGAAACCGCGCCTGTTTAACCGTTTCGCTAGTCGGGGCTGCTCATAATGGGAGTCAGACCCATTCATGAGATCCAGGTTCAACACTGTGACATCCTTCGGACGTGTGATTTCCGTGCGCGGCTCCCTCGCCCGGGTCGGACTTCTGCCGTCGGGCCCGATGCCCGTCGCGGAAGTGCGCGCCACCGTCGGCCGTTTCATCAGCATCCGCTGCGCCGGCTCCACCATCATCGCGATGATCACCGAGGTATCGTGCGAGGATCTGCGGGCCAACGATACCTATATCGCGAGTGCGTCGGTCGACCTGCTCGGCGAAATTTCCGGCGGCGAACGCCCCAAATTCCAGCGCGGCGTCACCAATTATCCGACGATCGGCGATGCCGTTGAACTCATCACGGCCCAGGACCTTCGCACGGTCTATGCGCCGAGCGGGTCGGACCAGATCAATGTCGGCACCCTGCAGCAGGACCAGTCGGTGATCGCCTATGTCGACGTCGAGGAAATGCTCTCCAAGCACTTCGCCGTCCTCGGCTCCACTGGCGTCGGCAAATCGACCAGCGTCTCGCTGCTGCTCAACGAGATTCTGAAGGCGCGGCCGAACCTGCGGGTATTCCTGCTCGACGTCCACAACGAGTATGGCCGCTGCTTCGGCGACCGCGCGCTGGTGCTCAACCCGCGCAACCTGAAACTGCCGTTCTGGCTGTTCAATTTCGAAGAAATCGTCGACGTCCTGTTCGGCGGCCGTCCCGGCGTGCCGGAAGAACTCGACGTTCTCGCCGAAATCATTCCGATGGCGAAGGGTATCTATACCCAGTATCAGAACTCCGACCGGCTCGGGCTCAAGCGCGTCGACCCCAAGACGGGCGGCTACACCGTCGATACGCCGGTGCCCTACCGCCTGGTCGATCTGATCTCGCTGATCGACGAACGGATGGGCAAGCTGGAGAACCGCTCCTCGCGCATCATCTATCACAAGCTGATCTCGCGCATCGAGACCGTGCGTAACGATCCGCGCTACACCTTCATGTTCGACAACGCCAATGTCGGCGGCGACACCATGGCGGAAGTGATCAGCCACCTGTTCCGCCTGCCTGCCAACGGCCGGCCGATGACCATCATGCAGCTTGCCGGCTTCCCCGCCGAAGTCGTCGATTCCGTGGTGTCGGTGTTGTGCCGCATGGCGTTCGATTTCGGCCTGTGGAGCGACGGCGTCTCGCCGCTGCTGTTCGTCTGCGAGGAGGCGCACCGTTACGCCTCCGCCGACCGCAACATCGGTTTCGGCCCAACCCGCAAGGCGGTGTCGCGCATCGCCAAGGAAGGCCGCAAGTACGGCGTGTTTCTCGGCCTCGTCACCCAGCGTCCGGCAGAACTCGACGCCACCATCATCTCCCAGTGCAACACGCTGTTTGCGATGCGCCTTGCCAACGACCGCGACCAGGCGCTGCTGCGCTCGGCGGTCTCGGACGCTGCTGCAAACCTCTTGTCGTTCGTGCCCTCGCTCGGCACCCGCGAGGTGCTGGCCTTCGGCGAAGGCGTGGCGCTGCCGACGCGCCTGCGCTTCAAGGAGGTTCCGGTCCACCAGTTGCCGCGCAGCGAAGCCACCATCGCGTCCGTGCCGTCGGTTTCCGCCGGCCACGACATGCATTTCGTCTCCGCCGTGCTGGACCGCTGGCGCGGCGCGACCTCTAATCGTGACGTTCCGAACGATCCCTCTGTCGGCATCGGCGGTGACCGGCCGGCCGCGCGCATCATGACGCCGGTGGAAGCGCCGATGCTGCAGCCCTCGATGGGGCTGGATCCCGACCGGTTCTCGCTCCTGAAGAAGCCGCTGCGCTGAGGGTGGCAGGTTCGCGTGATTTGCTCGCGCGAGCCGGTATCCACTTTGCCTGAAAAAGCGATATGGTTCCGGCGACGCCGCCTCGCGCGGCCTTTAGCCGGAATCCTTCCATGACCAAGCCTGCAGCCAAGCCCGCCCCCAGACGATTTCAGCCGCCTGCCATCGACAAGCTGCCGGAGGATATCCGCACCCGGATCCTCGCGGTGCAGGAGAAATCCGGCTTCGTCCCGAACGTCTTCCTGACGCTGGCTTATCGTCCCGACGAATTTCGCGCCTTCTTCGCCTATCACGACGCGTTGATGGAAAAGGACGGCGGGCTGACCAAGGCCGAGCGCGAGATGATCGTGGTGGCGACGTCCGCCGCCAACCAGTGCCATTACTGCGTGATCGCCCATGGCGCGATCCTGCGCATCCGGGCCAAGAACCCGCAAATCGCCGACCAGATCGCGGTCAACTACCGCAAGGCCGACGTCACGCCGCGGCAGCGGGCCATGCTCGACTTCGCCATGAAGGTAAGCCAGGAGGCCAACACGGTTTCGGAAGCGGATTTTGCGGAAATCGCAAGCCACGGCTTCAGCGACGACGACATCTGGGACATCACGGCGATCGCGGCGTTCTTCGCGCTGTCGAACCGGCTGGCCAACGTCACCGCGATGCGCCCGAACGACGAGTTCTACATGATGGGGCGGCTGCCGAAACAGTAGCTCAAGGCCCGGAGGTTTCACGCGTTGCTGGACTGGACCGAAATCATATTGCGTCTCGGCGTCGCCACGCTCGCGGGCGGCTTGATCGGTCTCAACCGCGATCTGCACGGCAAGCCGATCGGATTGAAGACGCTGGCGCTGGTCAGCCTTGCGACGGCCATGCTGCTGGTGATGGTCCATTCGGACGAAGTCAAAATCGTCTCGGACGCCGGCAGCCGGGTGATTCAGGGAATCCTGACCGGGATCGGTTTCCTCGGCGCCGGGGTCATTGTCCACGCAGGACGTCATTTCAGGGTTCGCGGGCTCACCAGTGCCGCCTGCACCTGGCTGGCGGCCTGCATCGGAATTGTCTGCGGCCTCGGACAATGGCGATTGGTGGTCACCGCATTGGTCATCACCTTCGCGGTCTTGACCGTTGGCGGCCGAATTGAACGCTGGCTGCACCAGCGGCTTGGCGGCAAGGTCGAGATCGAGCAGGAAACGCCTCCGGCCTCTTCATCGGACAAATGACCGTAGGCCGCCGTCTAATCGAGCGGCCCGCACCAGCCCGGCAGATAGACCGCGTCCGTGCCCTTGGCAAAGCCGAGCGCCTTCTCCATCGCCTTCTCGAAATTCTCCTCTACGCTTTTGCGCGAGATTTTGCGGCGCAGGAAATCCGCCCACAGGAATTCGCTGAACGGGGTGATGTCCTTTGCAAAGCCGCCGACGCGGCGCAATTCCCCGGCGAGGCTGCGGAACGGATCGTCTGCGAGGCCGGTGACCGATTTCGGCAGATCCTTGAACCGCCGGCGTTCGCCCTTGGCGTCGTAGGGATAGGCCCATCGCTTGTGATCCATCACGGTCCAGAACGCCTCGCGCTCGACCATGGTGAGATCGCCGATGACCGTGACCAGGACATGCTCGACGCCCTCATCATGCAGTGCACGCGCCAGATGATGGTGGTCGACGACGTAGTGGTGCTCGTCCGGCCCGAGCACGACCGGGATCATATGCTTGCCGAGCAGTTCGGCGCGTTTCTTTTCCGACTTGTGCTCCCGCCAGCGCTGGCGCTTCTCCTTTACCTCTCGCAGGCCGACCGTCATCTGGGTCGGACGCAGTGACAGGATCGGGATCGGCTTGAGAATAGGGTCGCGCGTGTTGGCCATGGTTCTGCCCCCTCTGCTTCCTTCAAGCCTCGTGCCCTGACCCGGCAGATGGCTCCGGAACGGAGTCTACTATGGCTTGACGGTGCGGGCCCTCACATGGCTGCGACCCGAAGTTCGCGGCAGGCATACCAGGACCACCAAAGCCGAAGGCCACGGACCTCCGATCGCAGCAGGTTCCATCAGACGTTGCGCGGAGGGATGGCTGCCCCGCACTCAACAACATTTCATGTTGGAAGCGCGCCCGGCGTGCTAAGAAAGGTGCAGGATTTCTCGCCGGACGAACGCAGTGAAAAGCCAGCGGCCCATTACCTCGGACGATGAGCACGTCGTGCTCAAGTTCCGGCCGCGCACCTCCGACCATCCACCCGCCGGACGGGGAGAAACCGACCCAACCAAGGCGCAGCCAGCGGCGAACGACCTGTCCCGCTACGAGCGGCCGCGCGACGAGGGCGACGATTTCCGGCATCGGATGCTCGCCAACGTCGCAGCGCTCGCCTTCACGGTGGCGTTGACCGCGATCGGCATCTGGCTTGCGATGAGCATCGCCGATCTCCGCAAGACCCAGGACTGCGTGCTGATGGGCCGGCGTGATTGCGCGAGGATTTCGGTGATGCCGCAGGGATAGCGGGGCACGATCGTCGCCGCCAATCACGCCGTCGTACCCGCGAAGGCGGGTACCCAGTACGCCGCGGCCTAACGGTTCAATCATCAACGTCTCTGGAATACTGGGTCACCCGCCCCAGTGCGCAATTGCGCACAAGGCGGGTGACGACGACTGAATATGCGTTCGCGATCTCGCGGCGCACTGCCCGAGGTTTACATGAACCTTGTCCCTCCTGAGAGGGAGCAGGGAATGCCGGGTGCTTGCTGCACCCGTCGAGAATTAGGTGCACCATCGCGGGAATTGCCGTTACGTTGCGTCAGGCAAAACAAAGAACACTCAAAACAAAGAACACTTGGGAGGCGACATTGAATTTTTCGATCGCGGCGGCAGGCTTTCTTCTCGCAACACTTTCTTCAATTCCTGCACTGGCACAGACGAGGGCTCTGGTGACTGAAGAGATGATGATCAAGACATCCGATCCCGGCATCGAAATATATGTCCGCAACAAGCGGCCGGCGGACATGACTTCGTTCCGGCCGGAGCAGACCGTGCTCTACGTTCACGGCGCGACCTATCCTTCCGAGACGGCGTTCGACCTCAAGCTGGATGGCTTGTCCTGGATGGAATACATCGCCTCCCGCGGCTATGACGTCTGGCTGGTCGACCTGCGCGGCTACGGCAAATCCACGCGGCCTGCCGAGATGGCCGACAAGCCGGAAGCCAATGCACCTGTTGTGACCGGCCAGACCGCGGTCAAGGACATCGGCACGGCGGTCGACTTCATCTTGCAGCGCCGCAATATTCCGCGCCTCAACCTGCTGGGCTGGTCCTGGGGCACGACGTTGATGGCCACCTACACCACGCAGAACGCATCGAAGGTCGAACGTCTCGTCCTCTACGCGCCGGCCTGGATCCGCCAGACACCCTCACTCGTTCAGGCAGGTAGCGGCAAGCTCGGCGCATACCGGATGGTCAACCGCGATCAGTCGAAGGAGCGCTGGTACACCGGCGTGCCCGAAGACAAGAAAGCCGCGCTCATTCCCGCCGGCTGGTTCGACGCCTGGGCGGATGCAACATTCGCAACCGACCCGGACGGCGCGAAGATGACTCCGCCTGTCCTTCGCGCCCCCAACGGCGTCGTGCAGGACAGCGCCGAATTCTTCGGCGCCGGCAAGCCCTATTACGATCCCGCCAAGATCACGGTGCCCACCTTGCTGGTCCACGCCGAATGGGACCGCGATACGCCGCCTTACATGGCGCAGACCCTGTTTCCGCTGCTGGCGAACTCGCCGGGAAAGCGCTACGTCGCGCTGGCCGAGGGAACGCACAGCATCATCATGGAGCGGAATTGGCTGAAGCTGTTTGAAGCGGTCCAGGCGTTTCTGGATGAGGCGAAGCGGTCGTGAGTAGCTCGCAGGATGGGTGGAGCGTAGCGATACCCATCAATTGCGACCTGAGACGACGATGGGTATCGCTGCGCTCTACCCATCCTACGGACTGAATTTGTATCAGTGGCCGTCATGATGATTGCGGGCGGACTCAGCGCTGGGGCGGCAGCGCCACGCTTTCAGCGACGTCGGCACGGGCAGCTCCCCGAAACCGCTATTTCTGCCTAAAAACCGCCCCCGCGTCGGTAGCCCCTTTCCATTGAACTCGGGCCCCTGCTCCGATATACGGGCACTCGACTCCGGCCGAGGGGAACAGGGCCGTCCGGGCCGTTCACCCGCCTCCTCCAAGCCGTTCCGGATTAGCTCCAATATATCAAAGGCTTAATGATGTCTTCCACATTCGATCAGATCGCCAACATTATCGCGGAAACCTGCGACATTCCGCGCGACACGATCAAGCCGGAGAGCCACGCCATCGACGATCTGGGAATCGACAGCCTGGACTTCCTCGACATCGCCTTTGCCATCGACAAGGCGTTCGGGATCAAGATGCCGCTCGAAAAATGGACCCAGGAGGTCAACGACGGCAAGGCCACGACCGAGCAGTATTTCGTGCTGCAAAATCTCGCCGATCGCATCGACGAACTGGTCGCCGCCAAGAATGCAGCGCCGGGCGCCTAGATCCATTTCCGTTCCGATTACATCGGAACGGGTCTCTAGATTCTTGGTTTGACGCGTTTTCTTGACGCGAACCGGTCTCCACTTCGCTGGAAAACGCTTTAGTCGCCCGCCATGGACCTCGATTACTTCAAGCTGATCGACCGCATCGTCGACCTCGATCTCGACGGGAAGAAAATTACGGTCGAGGCGCAGGTTCCGGCTGTTCACACCATCTTCGAAGGGCATTTTCCGGGTTTTCCGATCATGCCCGGCGTGCTGCTGACCGAAGCGATGGCGCAGAGTTCCGGCTGGCTGATACTCGGCGTCCTGAAGTTTCAGCGCATGCCGTTCCTGGCCATCGTGAAGGAAGCCAAGATGCGCGGGTTCGTCAGTCCCGGCCAGTTGCTGACGATCGAGGCCAAGCTCGAGCACGAAGGTTCCGGTTTTGCCGTCACCAAGGTCAAGGGGCGCGTCGGCAAGGAGCTGAAGTGCAGCGCCGAACTCACCTTCGGTCTTGCCCCCTTCCCCGACCCGGCCCTGCGCGTGCACATGGACGCGATGGCCAACAAGATCGGCTTCCCACTACAGGCGATAACGCATGACTGAGCCAAAGTCTCCCGCCGCCAAGGAAGTCTGGATCACCGGCATCGGCATCGTCTCCTCGCTCGGCGAAGGGCTCGACGCGCATTGGGATGCGCTGAACGAAAAGAAGATCAACGTCGACGACAAGCGGTTTGCGCCCTACATCGTGCATCCGCTGGCGCCCCTGACCTTCGACGCCCAGATCCCGAAAAAGGGCGATCAGCGCCAGATGGAAGCGTGGCAGCGCATCGGCACCTATGCCGCGGGGCTGGCGCTGGATTCGGCCGGCGTGAAGGGCGACAAGGAAATTCTCGGCCGGATGGACATGATCGTCGCCGCGGGCGGCGGCGAGCGCGACCTCGCGGTCGACCTCGCCATCATGACCGCCGACGCCAAGGGCAATTCGAGCCCCGCCTTTCTCAACGAACGGCTGATGAACGATCTGCGGCCGACGCTGTTCCTGGCCCAGCTCTCCAACCTGCTCGCCGGCAACATTGCCATCGTGCATGGCGTGAGCGGAACATCGCGCACCTTCATGGGCGAGGAAGCGGCCAGTATCGACGCAGCCAGGGTCGCGCTGGCGCGGATCGAGGCGGGACAGAGCGACATCGCGCTGGTCGGCGCCGCCCACAATGGCGAACGCTCCGATCTGCTGGTCCTCTACGAATTCGGCGACTTCAACCTCACCGAAAAGTTCGCCCCGGTCTGGCAGCGCGATCGCCACAGCGGTTTTGCGCTCGGCTCCGCCGGCTGCTTCCTGGTGCTGGAATCTCGCGAGCATGCCGAAGCCCGTGGCGCCAAGCCATATGCCAAACTGACCAAGGTGGTCGCCGATCTCGCGCAACGCAAGCAGCCGGGCGCGGTGACCAAATCGCTGGAAGCGCTGTGGCCGAAGCTCGGCATCGCCGGCGACAGCGGCAATCTGATCACGGGCGCGACCGGCGCCGAGCCGGTGACCTCGGAAGAGAAGGCGTTTTTGCACCAGCACCCTGGGTTCGCGGTGCGCGCCACCGGAACGATGTTCGGCCATACGCTGGAGACCCAGTTTCCGCTGGGCCTGGCGCTGGCCGCGCTCTCGCTCTCCCGCGGCGCGCTGTTTCCGCCCAACGACCCAAGCGGGTTCGAGGTTGAAAAGGCAGATGCCCCTGACCAGATTGTGGTGGTGGGCGCCGGTCACTGGCAGGGCGAAGGCATGGCTCTGGTCGAGGCCGTCAAGTAGGGCGCGGGCAGCAACCGCCTGAGCAGAAACGAGCGCGAGAGCGCTTTTAGTTACGGCGCAACATCGGGGGAACCATGTCAGCACCATCAGATAAGTTCGGCAGGCCGATCGTCGTCGTCACCGGCATGGGTGTGGTGACGTCGCTCGGCGCCGGCAAGGCGGACAATTGGCGCAAGCTGACCGCAGGCGAATCCGGCATTCGCACCGTGACGCGCTTCCCGATCGACGGATTGAAATCGACCATGGCGGGGACGGTCGACTTCGTCACCGTCGATCCCGTCACCTCGACGGGACTGACCGAGCGGCTGGCCGAAATGGCTGCCCAGGAAGCGCTCGAACAAGCCGCGATCGGCGCCAAAGCCGATTTTCCCGGACCGCTGTTTCTCGCGGTAGCGCCGGTCGAGGTCGAATGGCCGCAACGGCTCGAACTCGGACGCGCGATCGGCAAGACCGAATTCGGCTACGACGACATGCTGCGCCTCAGCGGCGGCGGCCGGTTCGCGCCCTACCATCACCGCTTCATGTTCGGCTCGGTGGCGAGCCATCTGGCCGAAGCCTTCGGCACCAAGGGTTCGCCGATCTCGCTCTCGACGGCCTGCGCCTCCGGCGCGACCGCGATCCAGCTCGGCGTCGAGGCGATCCGCCGTGGCGATGCGGACGCGGCGCTGTGCGTCGGGACTGACGGCTCGGTCAATCCGGAAGCGCTGGTGCGGTTCTCGCTGCTGTCGGCGCTGTCGACGCAGAACGATCCGCCGCAGGCCGCCTCAAAGCCGTTCTCGAAGAACCGCGACGGTTTCGTGATGGCCGAAGGCGCCGGCGCGATGGTGCTGGAAAGCTATCAGTCGGCCATCGCCCGCGGCGCAAAGATTCTCGGCGTCGTCGCCGGCTGCGGCGAGCTGACCGATTCGTTCCACCGCACCCGCTCCAGCCCGGACGGCAAGCCGATCATCGGCTGCATGCGCAAGACGCTGGCCGATGCCGGCCTCGAGCCGGAGCAGATCGACCACATCAACGCCCACGGCACCGCGACGCCCGAAAACGACAAGATGGAGTACAACACGACCGCGGTCGTGTTCGGCGAACATCTGCCGAAAATTCCGGTGTCGTCGAACAAGTCGATGGTCGGGCATACGATCTCGGCGGCCGGCGCGGTGGAAGCCGTGTTCTCGCTGCTGACGCTGGAGCATCAGCGGATTCCGCCGACCATCAATTACGAGATTCCGGATCCGGCCATCCTGTTCGACGTGGTCGGCAACAAGGCGCGCGACGCCAAGGTCACCGCCGTGATGTCCAACTCGTTCGGTTTCGGCGGGCAGAACGCCTCGCTGATCCTGACGCGCGAACCGGCCTAACCAGTTCGCCGCCTGTAAAAAACATGAACCGCCTGCTCCTACGCACCAAGGCGCGCCTGCGCGACGCCACAAAGCCCGTGGCGGAAGCCGCTGTCGGCGCGCTGACGATCGCGCTGTTGCGCACCACGCGCTATTTCGATCCGGACAAGACCGCCAATTTCTTCGGCCGCGTCACCCGCTTCATCGGACGAAGGCTGCGCGAGGACCGCATCGGGCGCGAGAACCTGAAGGCCGCCTTCCCGGAGAAATCGCCGGAAGAGATCGAAACCATCCTGGCCGGCGTCTGGGACAATCTCGGCCGCATCGGCGCCGAGTTCGCCCATCTCGATCACATCTGGGACTACGACGTCGACCATCCGGACAAGCCGAGCCGCGTCGAATTCGGCGCGCGGACCAAGCAGATTTTCGATGCGCTGCGCGACGACGGCAAGCCGGCGATCATCTTCGCCAGCCATCTCGGCAATTGGGAGATCCCGGCGCTCGGCGCGGTCGCCCATGGGCTGGATTGCGCGATCCTGTTCCGCCGGCCCAACATTGAATCCGCCGACCGCGCCATCGAACGCATCCGCGCCGTCAAGATGGGCACGCTGGTGCCGGCCGGCCGCGAGGCGCCGCTGAAACTCGCCGAGGCGCTGCAGCGAGGCCAGCACGTCGCGATGCTGGTCGATCAGTACATGGGCAACGGCGTCGAGGTGACGTTCTTCGGCCGGAAGACCAAGGCCAACCCGACATTGGCGCGGCTGTTGCGGCAGGTCGATTGCCCCGTCCACGGCGTGCGCATCATCCGCCTGCCCAACCACCGTTTCCGCGCCGAACTGTCCGAAGAGGTCAAGCCGGTGCGCGATGCCGCAGGCCAGATCGATATTCAAGGCACGATGCAGGCGGTGACGTCCGTGATCGAAGGCTGGGTGCGGGAGTATCCGGACCAGTGGCTGTGGCTGCACAGGCGGTGGCGGTAGGTCGCGATGCGTAGCCCGGATGAGCGAAGCGAAATCCGGGGCCGCTGGCCTATCCGCCGAACAGCAAGCCGAGGCTCCACGCCTTCATCGCAACCGTCGATCCCAGGGCGAAGATAATCTGCAGCAGCGTGCGCGTTGAAAAGAACGTGAGGATGTTGGTCATGTGATGCTCCCGGCGGGAGCTATAGATTCTGACTTGGGTTTCGGCAACAGAAGTTTGTTGGAAGCCGTAGCCCGGATGAGCGCAGCGATATCCGGGATTTCACGGGCACCGCCCCGGATGTCGCTGCGCTCATCCGGGCTACGGGTTCGTCATTGCGAGCGGAGCGAAGCAATCCACCTCTCGGCTTGCTGGCCCTATGGATTGCTTCGCTGCGCTCGCAATGACGGGGAGGTCCCCTACCCGTCACTTCCCCGTCTTCACCCTCGTCCAGAGCCGATTGATGACACGCTGCGTGGCGGGGTCGCGTGCATTGATGACGAACAGTTTTTTCTGCGTCGCCTCGTCCGGATAGATGTTCCTGTCGTTCAGGATTTTGGGATCGACCAGTTTCTGGCTGGCGAGGTTGCCGTTGGCATACGACAAAAAGTTGGAATTTTTGGCCGCGACGTCCGGGCGGTAGAGATAGTTGATCAACTCGTAGGCTTCCGTGACGTTCTTTGCGTCCGCCGGGATCGCCAGATTGTCGAAGAACATCTGCGCGCCCTCCTTCGGGATGGCGTAGCCGATCTCGATGCCGTTCTTGGCTTCCGCCGCGCGGCTGCGCGCCTGCATGATGTCGCCCGACCATCCCACCACAAAGCAGATTTCGCCGGACGCCAGCGCGCCCAGATATTCCGAGGAGTGAAACTTGCGCACGTTGGGCCTGATCTTGCTGACGAGCTCGGCGGCCTTTTCCAGATCGGCCGGCTTGGTCGAGTTCGGATCGATCCCGAGATAGCCGAGGGCCGCGGGCAGAATGTCGTCGGCGGAGTCCAGCATGTGGATGCCGCAATCTTTGAATTTTGCGAGATTCTCCGGCTTGAACACCATGTCCCAGCTATCGATTTTCGCATCGGGACCAAGGATTTTCTGCGCGGTCTTGACGTTGTAGCCGATGCCCGTGGTGCCCCACATGAAGTTGGCGGCGTAATTGTTGCCGGGGTCGTAGGTCGCAAGCTGGTCGGTCACGACCGGCCAGGCGTTGGCGAGGTTCGGCAGCCTGGACTTGTCGAGCTTGAGGAAAACCTTTGCCGTGATCTGGCGCTGCAGGAAATAGCCTGTCGGAACGACGACGTCGTAGCCGGACTTGCCCGCCAGCAGCCGCGTCTCCAGCGTCTCGTTGGCGTCGAACGTGTCGTAGACCACCTTGATGCCGGTTTCCCTGGTAAAATCCTCCAGCACGCCGGGCGCCATGTAGTTCGACCAGTTGTAGAAGTTCACCGTGCGCTCCTGCGCCCGGGCGGGCGAGAGCGACAGCGCCACGGCGGCTGCGCCGATCAGGCGAAGCGAACGTCGGAGAAGGTCGCGCATCTCGGCTATCTCCGGCGGCGACCGTGCACCGCGTCCGACAGGCGCTCCAGCGCGGTGTCCAGCGTTTCGTCCTTCTTGGAGAAACAGAAACGCACCACCGACGTCACCGCGTCCTGCTCGTAGAATGCCGACACCGGGATCGCCGCGACTTTGTAATCGGTCACGATCCGCTTGCAGAACTCGACGTCGGTTTCGTTGAGACCGAGCGGCGACAGGTCGACGGTGAGAAAATACGTGCCCTGCGACTTCAGCACGGGAAAGCCGATGCTCTCCAATCCCTTGGTCAAACGATCCCTGCTGCGCGCCAGCTCCTTGCGCATGTCGTAGAAATATTCGTCTGATTTGTTGAGACCGTAGGCGACCGCGGCCTGCAGGTTCGGCGCTGTGGTGAAGGTCAGAAACTGGTGCACCTTTGCGGCCACCCTGAGCAGCGGCGGCGCGGCGCAGACGAAGCCGATCTTCCATCCCGTCAGCGAAAAGATCTTGCCGGCGCTGCCGACCTTGATGGTGCGGTCGCGCATGCCCGGGATCGTGATCAGCGGGATATGCTCGCGGCCGTCGAAGATCACGTGCTCCCAGACCTCGTCGCAGATCGCGATGGTGTCGAACTTCTGGCAGAACCGCGCCAGCAATTCGAGGTCCTCGCGGGGATAGACCACCGCGGCCGGATTGAGCGGATTGTTGAACAGCACCGCCTTGGTCTTGGGATTGAAGACGCTGGCCAGCATCTCCTCCGTTAGCCGCCAGTCCGGCGGCTCCAGCCGCAGCAGGCGCGGAATGCCGCCGGCCTGGCGGATGATCGGCAGATAGCTGTCATAGACCGGCTGGAAGCAGACGACCTCGTCGCCGGGTTCGACAACCGCGAGAATGGACGACGTCAGCGCCTCGGTGCCGCCGGAGGTCACCATCACCTCGGTCATGGGATCGAGCGCGAGCTTGTGCCAGCGTCCGTAATGGGCCGCGATCGCCTGCCGCAGTTCGGGAATGCCCATCATCGACGGGTATTGGTTGTAGCCGTTCACCGTCGCGTCGGCCGCGGCGCGGCGGATGTCCTCCGGCCCGGGATCGTCGGGAAAGCCCTGGCCGAGATTGATGGCGTTGTTGTCGCGGGCGGCCTGCGACATCGCCTCGAACACGGTGACCGGAAGGTCGGCAAAGACCTTATTCATGGATGTCATGGTGCAGATCAGCCGCCGGTTTTGGTCTGCAGTCCCGCAGCCTTCCACGCGAGAATGCCGCCTGCGAGATGCTTGTCATAGGGCAGACCAGCCGCCTGCGCCGCCAGCGACGCCGTCACCGAACGCTTGCCGGAGCGGCAGGCAAATACGACCTGCTTGCCTTTGGGATCGGGAATGGCCGCCGGATCGAACGACTGCAGCGGAACGACGACGCCTTCAGGATAGGCTTCCACCGCGACCTCGTTCGGCTCGCGGACGTCGACCAGGAGATAGCGCCCCTCCGCCATCCCCTTCGCCACGTCTTCCGGCGTCAAATCGTGCACCTGATGGTCCGCCAACATATCCTCCCGAAAGGTCGCCGCGCAGGGCCCCGATCAGCCCCGCCGCGCGGGCGCCAAACTCGCCCCTTGCGCGCCGAAAATCAAGCGCCGCGAACGGTTTAAAGGACCGCCAAAACCGCCTCGCCGCCCATGCACTTATTCTCCTGCCGCGCCTGTTTTCAGGCGAGATGTTCTTTCGCGATCGGCCAGGCGCCATCAGGCGTTTGAGGACCGGTGGCCCGGTAGCCGCGACGGCGGTAGAAATCGCGGGCGTTTGTGCTTGCCTCCGCGTGCACGGACGGGAACCCGCGGTCGCGCACCAGCCCAGTTCTGAAGATAAAATCAGGTTAGAGCGACCGAAGCCGTTCCAAGGGGAATTATGCCCGCAGAATCAGATTTCGCAGTCGACTGAATTCAATGCCTTACGCAAGCCACCGAACGCGCTCAGCCGACAGGGCTCGGTGTCACTGGCGCTCTTTGAACGCTCGGAAATGATGGTTCGCTTGGGTTCGGTTGCCTTTGGCTTCGGCTTGGGAAGGGCAGCGACAGCGACCTTCTTTGGTTTGGGATCGTGCCGATGGCGGTTGATCACCCTCGGGGGCTTCGAAGAACCGGTAGTGATGCCTTCCGACGGAGAAATGCGTTCGTCGACCAGAGCAGGCTGCGCTGGCGTCTCGCTGCTCGCATGCACTGGCGTCTCGCTGCTCGCAGCGGTGAATTCAAGTCGATCAGCCTTCGCCAACGCAACAGGTGAATCGGAAATGCCTGCGTCTGTCTCGGCAAGCGGCTGGACGACCGCTACTGCACTGCGCGGTGGGGTTCGCAGTTCCATTGCCGCCAATACTCCTACACCCAATGGGATGAGGAGGCCCAACAACACCATTATCAGCATGATGTCCTCCGGCTTTTGTGCCGGTGAAAATTCTCCGATTTATTGAGGCAACTTGGCGGCGGCTGACGTAGCGTTTGCCGACAGGGTTAACCGTTTGGCTTTGCCGGCGGCGGCCATCTCTCTGGCGGATGCGGCGTTCAGGCTGACGACCGCCTGCGCATGAGCAGACATTCGTCGGTCGGATGTCAGGAAATCAGCTTCGTTGTCCGGATTCGCGCATCCATACTTGTCGTATTGCGGTTGAACCTTCGCAAAGTTCCGGTGACCTATAACTAAGGGGCGTTCGGGACCACAGGAGGTTCTGATGACGAGGCATCGAACGATTACCGGGTTCGCGGCTGTCGCTCTGCTCGCTGTTGCCGCAACCGCCGCGACCATGAGGTCGCACTCGCCTGAAGGCACTGTCGTCTCCGCCGGCACGACTATGTCGAAGGGCCTCACGGTTGACGCGAACGATCTCCCAGCTGCGAGTTTTGACGAGCGCTGGTCCGCGATATCAGCTTCGAAAACGGACACGCCTGAGCGATAGGCTCGACGTACGCCAAGTGCTGCCGCGATCGGACTGGCGAAAATTGTAATGGACCCTTGATAGTTGGGCGACGCTGTCGCGTGATCGGGCGCGAATGCGGGAAGCGGCACATCGGGATTGAATGGCACGCGACTGATCCGGCCGCAGAGTGAGTAACTCTTGTCCGGCGCCGAATGCCGGAGCGGCCATTGCCTCCAGCACGCCGCCGGATGTAAGCGGCCCCACCCTCGCCTGCCCTCGAATATTCTTGTCGCGAGACACACTATCATCGCACGCCGCCTTGATTTCTGCACTTTTTGAGCAACAAATCGCAGCATGTAACTTTTGGAGGACACGCGATGATGGGGCGTGGGCTCGCGTTGTTACTCGTTGGGCTGCTCGGTGGCTGCATGCAAGCGACGCTTGCGCCGTCATCGAATGCCAGTTTGACCCCGAGGGATCGGCAGTTGCTCGCCCACCCGCCTTATGCGCAGGCGAGCATTCCGGAGACTTATCGCCGGCATATTGTCGACTACACGCGCAAGGAACAGCCGGGCACGATCCTGGTCGATACCAACGCGCGTTACCTCTATTACGTCCTGCCGGGAGGCAAGGCGGTCCGCTACGGCGTAACGGTGGGCGAGGAAGCGCTGGCCTGGTCCGGCGTCGCTACGGTTGGCCGCACGGCCGAATGGCCGGATTGGATCCCGACGGCGGAGATCCAGGCCCGGCTCGGCCCCTACCCCAAGCGCGTTGCCGGAGGTGCGGCTAATCCGCTAGGCGCCCGGGCGCTCTATCTTTACGAGGGCAACAAGGACACCCTGTACCGCATCCATGGCACCAACCAGCCGGAATATATCGGCCAGGCCATCTCGTCCGGCTGCATCCGCCTGACCAACGAGGACATCATCGATCTCGTGAACCGGGTGAAAGTGGGCGCGATCGTCGTCGTCCTCCCGCCGGGCCGGAGTGCCTGAGGCGTGTGCTCGTAAATCCCGGAACGCCCCGGGAAGGGACCTGACGATGTCCGCATTGTGCTCGGAAGCGGGCATATGGGGTAGCCTTCACGGCGCTTTTCAGCATCGTTGATTTCGGTCCGGCGCAGCCAGAGAATGGGCGATCAGAGCTGACCACGGGAGGGACATCATGATCTCACGTCGTCTTGCAATTGGATTGCTGGGGGCGTTTACCCTCTATGCCACCCCGGTTGCGCTGGCGTTTTCGCCCGAGGCGCGCAACGCAAAGCTCGATGAAGCGCTTCGGGTTTTGATCGAAGGCCGCAGCACTCCGGGTGTTGCGGTGCTGATCCTTCAGAACGGCCGCCCCGTCTACAGTCGCAGCGTCGGCGTTCGCGAGGTTGGTAGCGCTGAGTTCGATCGGTGAGAACGACATCTTCCGCCTCGCCTCCATGACGAAGGCCGTCACTTCGGTGGCGGCGATGATCCTTGTTGAGCAAGGCAAGATCGACCTCGATGATCCGGTCAGCCGTTTCCTCCCCGAGTTCGGCAAGCTGCAGGTGCGTGGGCCTGACGGCGCGGAGGCGCCTGCGAGCAGGCCGCCTACGATCCGCGAACTGCTGACCCATACCGCCGGGTTCTCCTACAACTTCATCAACAACCCCCGGCTCGTTGATGCATACCGCGAAGCGCGCGTAACCGACGGGCTGGACCAGCCCGATGTAATCATGGCCGAAGCGATGCGGCGTCTCGCTTCCGTTCCGCTTGGCTATCAGCCCGGTACGGGCTGGGAATACTCGCTTGCCACTGACGTGCTCGGGGCGGTCATCGAAAAAACGACGGGAGCGAGCCTGGAAGCTTTTGTCATTGAACACATTGCAAAGCCCCTGCGCATCGAGAGCTTTGTGTTCAACGCACCTGAGACCATCCGCCCACGCTTCGTGCAAGTGACGCGGCCCGCACAAGTCACGGGCGCACTCGGCACCGGCTACGTTCCGATGGCGGGGCCTGAGGCGGTGCCGTTCCCTCCCACCAAAGGCACCGCCAATCTCGACCCGAACCGCGCCTTCTCTCCGGCCGCCTATAACTCTGGCGGCGGCGGCATGAGCGGCACGATCGGGGACTACGCGCGCTTCCTGCAAATGCTGCTGAACGAGGGCGAACTCGACGGCGCACGGGTGCTCCGCGCGGAGACGGTCCGGCAGATGACGCAGAACGCAACCGGCAACATGCCGACGCTTCGGGGGCCGGGCTGGGGCTTCACGCTCGGCTTTGGGATCGTGACCGATCCGGCTGCAGCCAAGAGCCGTCTTCCGGCCGGCAGCTATGGGTGGGGCGGAATCTATGGCACGCAGTTCTGGATCGACCCGGCGAACCGCGTCGTCGGCCTGATCATGACCCAGACGGCAATTATTGGCTCCGGCCCGATCGCGAATCCGATCCGGGAAGCATTCTATACGGTCGATTGAGCGGCACTTGCCGCGCCTGGAGCTTTCTCGGTTCTGATTGAATCAGAACCGGGCTCTGGATTCTTTGTTTTGACGCGTTTTCTTGACGCGAACCGGTGTCCACTTCGCTCGAAAACGCTCTCACGAAAAACCCCGGCATAAAGCCGGGGCTCGAAAAGCCACGGCGTACATCCGGCCATGACGATCGAGTTCGATTTAGCGCGCAGTTCTTGAAGAAAGTGTGGCGTTGGCTTCTCGAGTCCGCCGGCCAACCATTAGCGACTGACGCTCTCGGCATCTGCAGGCAACTGCGTCATCGGGCGCTGTTTCATTAGCGCGTCCATGCCGTTCCGATGCAGCCAGAGAAGCCCCATGCCAAGCTGCCGCAAGTCGTTGCGGGCCGCACCAACAGGCAACCTTCTTGCCCGGCGCAGCGCGTCGGCAGCTTGCTTTTCCAATGCTGAAAGCTGGCGTTCCATGTGGCGTTGCCGATCAGGTTCCCGCTTTGCCAGAGCTATCTATCGCATTTTCACGCGCAGACTTTGTGAAGTAGTTCACTAGCGGCTCAGGCATGCACAGCATCGGGGCATTTGGCGCATTGACGGCGCGCTCTTGAACGCGAGCCGGAGACATCCATATGCCATCCATACAGATGGCCTATGGATGGGAACTATGATGGCAAATAACGTCCGGGAACTTCGACCCAGGCCGCCCGAAAGCGAAAAAATCACGATCAATCTTGGTTATGTCGACCTTGGTCACGTCGATCTCATGGTTCAGGAAGGGTTCTACTCGAACCGTACCGATTTCATCCGGACGGCGATCCGGAACCAGCTCGAACGTCACGCCGACGTCGTAAAGCAGTCAACGGCTCGAAAAAGTCTGGACCTCGGGCTGCGAAACTACAGCCGCGAGGATCTCGAAGCGGTGCAGCGCGCCGGCGAGATGCTGCACATCAATGTCCTGGGCCTTGCCAGCATCTCGGAGGACGTGACGCCCGAGCTTGCGCGCGCCGCCATTGCCTCAGTCTCCGTGCTGGGCGCATTGCATGCCAGTCCGGCGGTCAAGGCCGCCCTCGCCGACAGGACACGGTGAAGGCGATGCTGAACCAGGACATCATTCGGGAAGCGACACGCCTCACGCGCGCGGGCCAGCTTGTTGAGGCCACCGCGCTCCTTCAGCGCATGCTTCGCGGTGAGCGCGCGCCAGACGCGCCATCGCGTACCACCGGTCGCATCGCGCTTGCAGGACGCGAACCGCTCATCATTGACGCGAAGGCCAATGCTGTTGAGGAGAAGACGGATAGTCCTCCGAAACCAGAGCCAGCCCCCTCCGCACAACCGCGCATGCTCCGGCCGTTACTGGATCGCCAAAAGGCGCGCGCCGGGATCGGACTGCGAGGCGTGATGAAGCGCGCCCCGCTGTCCACACCGGACGTCGTGCCGGAGGGCGCCCGCTTCATCGAAAGCACGTACAGCAGTCCTGCCGGAAGCCGGACCTACCGGCTCTTCATCCCGAGCCGCTATCGGGACCAACCGCTTCCCCTGGTCGTCATGCTTCACGGCTGTACCCAGTCGCCGGAGGATTTCGCCGCCGGCACGAGGATGAATTTTCTCGCGGAAGAACAGAATTGCTTCGTGGCCTATCCGGCGCAGCCCAGCCAGGCAAACCAGGCGAAATGCTGGAACTGGTTTCGCACAGCCGACCAGCAGCGAGGCCAAGGCGAACCCTCGCTTATCGCGGGCATCACTCGCGCAATCATGGATGACTATCTGGTCGATCGAAAGCGCGTCTACGTGGGCGGGTTGTCGGCCGGCGCGGCCGCCGCGGCGATCATGGGGGCAACATACGACGATCTGTACGCGGCAATCGGCATCCATTCCGGCCTCGCATGCGGGGTTGCCACCGACCTTCCCTCTGCGCTTGTCGCGATGCGACAAGGCGGGCCCGATCACAAGGTTATTTCAGGTGACCGGTCCCCTGTCCCGACCATTGTGTTTCACGGCGATCGCGACGCGACCGTGCATCCAAACAACGGCGGTCAGATTCTCGAGCAGTCCGTGAGAGCGATGCGCACACAAAAGAAGGTGCATCGCGGGCAGGTCCCCGGAGGGCATGCCTATACCCGAACGGTCCTGAGCGACGCGAGTGGACGCGGAATGTTGGAGCACTGGAATATCCACGGCGCCGGACACGCATGGTCCGGGGGCAGCCCCGCGGGCTCCTACACTGATCCGCGCGGACCGGACGCAACAAGGGAAATGCTGCGCTTTTTCCTCGAGCATTCACTCCCGGAGGCGTAAAGCCGCCTCAACAAATGTGCTCGTCTCAAAGAGCAGCAATACGTCCGATCAACGGCTTCATCTTCATTTCTTTTTCGCCTTCGCAGCCGTGGGCGGTGTCGCCGCGGCCTCGCGTGCGAGCCGCTCGGCTTTCAGACGCTCGCGGTTCTCTGAGAATGCCGCCTGGGCGATCTCGTGCTCGCTCATTGGCGTTGTGGCATCAGGTTGGCGGAACGCCCTGTGCGCTTCGCGCTGGGCCCTTGTGATCTGCTTCGGTCGTTCAATTGTCTTCGTCATTGTCTTGCCTTTGGCCGATCGACGCGCGCCTCTCTGAACTCTTCAGGTCCCTTCAGCAGCCGGCTCTTGCGGCTGGCACGATCATCGACGCTCGCAGCACCATCTGCGAGGTTGTCGATGACTTTGGCAGCCAACGCCTTGGCTCGCGTCGCGTTTAGCTGTGTTGGCCTTACCTTCGCCGTCAGCCCCAGTTCTACCAGCCGGCGAATAGCGTCGGAGCGGGTAGCGTCATTGGCCGTCGCCCAGGCTTCCACCTCAGCCATCAGCGTTGCGGGCATCCGCGTTGCTGCGAGCCGATTCTGTCCGGTAGAACGCCTGCCGGCGCGCCCCTTTCGCTGTATCGTTTTCATTTGAACATCACGCGCGGAGCCGGGATTAGTTCCGTTGGAGGCCTAATCTGGCGGCATTTCTGCCTGCCGAGCGCGCCGGCATAATAAGGCGGCGCGTTCACCAGGGCGCAGGACTGCTCCTGATCCGGGGGAAACTCCGGCGATGCGGCGGAACTGTCCTTGACGTCACCCCGATTCCTGTCCATATCCGGTTGTCGACACTTGGCCGAACGACTGGGCCGCTTTGCCTTGCGCTACCGGCAGGCACGCACGTTTCAGACCCTTCTCCAAAAATCGATCAACCGACGAAGGTACCGATCCCTCGGAGCCTCGATCTTACGTGCTCCGTCAGCGAGGATGTCTCCGTGCATAAGAGAGCTGTGCAGTCGTCCAACAAGCAAGAGGGCCCTGGCTTCATTCAACCCGCTCATGGCGGCGCCGACGTCCTCGACGCCCGGCGTTGGACGCGCCTCTTGAATAACTACAGCACCCCAAATCGGCTGCGCAGCATTGCCGAGCTCGCGATCACGGCTTTGCCGCTCATTGTGTTGTGGACCGCGGCCTGGTTCACGTTCTCCCTTGGCCATGCCTGGGCCTCGCTACTCATTGCGATTCCGGCTGCCGGCTTTCTCGTACGGCTGTTCATGATCCAGCACGACTGCGGTCACGGCACCTTTTTTGCCAGCCGTCTGGCGAACGACTGGGTCGGCCGTGTCATTGGCGTGCTCACGCTCACGCCCTATGATTGTTGGCGTCGTATGCATGCTACTCATCATGCCACTACCGGCAACCTCGATCGCCGCGGTATCGGCGATCTCGACACGCTGACAGTGCGCGAATACCGGGCCCTGCCCTGGTGGGGTCGCCTGAAATACCGCCTGTACCGCCACCCACTGATCATGTTCGGGGTCGGACCGGCCTACCTGTTTCTTTTGCAACAGAGGCTTCCGGTCGGCCTCATGCGCAACGGTTGGCAGCCCTGGGCCAGTACAATGGCAACCAATCTCGCGATTGCCGTCATCGTCGCGGCGCTCACATGGTTTATCGGCATCAAGGCGATCCTGCTCGTGCACCTTCCGACTATCCTTCTCGCCGCCACGACCGGCGTCTGGCTGTTTTACGTGCAGCATCAATTCGAGCACACGAGTTGGGAACGCGACGAGAGCTGGAATCTGCATCAAGCCGCCCTGCACGGCAGCTCACATTACGAACTGCCGGCGTTGCTACGCTGGTTCACGGCCAACATCGGCATTCACCACGTGCACCACCTTTCCAGTCGTATTCCCTATTACCACCTGCCGCGCGTGCTGCGCGATTACCCTGAACTGCGTGACGTCGGCCGCATAACGCTGCTGCAGAGCTTCCGGTGTGTACCGCTTGTGTTGTGGGACGAAACGCAGCGCCGTCTGGTGTCGTTCCGGGAAATCAGAACCCGGGACTTTCAGGAAGTCGCGCCAAATCCCGCCGTCCCATCGCCATAGCTCAAGGCCGCCACGGCCGACCGATGCTCCGTAAAAAACAGCAATCCGGTCAACCAATGAGCGTGCGCATCGTTGGACGTGTCATGGTGCATCGCACCGACAAGTTGTCGTCGCCAATTTTCGGATTTTGAAACCGCGCTGCCGTTCGCGCCGGCTTCCGAATATCGGGTGCCGAACTGGCCAACGACCCCAGCGGGCATGCACTGGCGCGAGATCACGCAGGATCGTGACATGCCGCCCGAATGGGTCGGCCGGGAGCCGATCTTCCCGTGGGAGGCCAAGGTCTATGCCTTGAGCTAGGCTTTTACGCCAGCTGTTCCGGCGAACTTTCGAATTCGGTCAGGAGACGGCTTTCGGAAATCGCCGGCCCGCGTGTCCTGGTCTTGAGGCTATTTCTTTTCCTGCCACTGCATGAATTTTTCGAGCAGAACTGGAGACTTTTCGGGCCCCTGCCTGGAGGCGGGTTCGGAAGCAGCCTGATCCGGGTTTTCGCCTCCGTGAAACTGCTGGAACCTTTGAAGCAGTGCCTGGGCGTCGTCGGACGTCGCTTCGGCCGGCGTAGCCGATGCAGGAGTCGAAATGGATACGGCGAGTTCCGCGGGATCGCTTTTTGACCTTGGCAGCGCGTTGAACAAAACGAGCGCCAGGACCGCGGCGACGCCGATCGCTGCGGCAATCGCGCCCACAGTGGCGAACAGCCCGCGTGCTGAACGGCGTTCGTAAACGAACTGGGACTCCAGCGGACGGATCGATTTGGCGAAGGCTTTCTCGCGCATCTCGTCAAACCGGGACATGGGGGGATCGGAAGGCAAATGGTCCGATCTCGTCTGCGGTGGCGCGCTGGATCGCGGGTTCGCCCTGCGGCGCTCCGGGCGCGGCGCATAGTACAGCGGATCGTCAGGACCAATGGGGTCGGGATGGTCGTCTGCGCCGTTGAAACTCATTTGCGCTACTCCTTACACTGTCAGATCATCGCACCGGAAGGTTCGCCACTCAAGGCTTCAGCCCGGGATTCCGAGCACAGTCCCACGGTCGTACATGAAATGCCGCGGGCATTCGCGCCCTGCGGCCAGCCGGGTAAGATCCGCCGCCCCCAGCTTCACGAGACTGGTCCAAACCGGCGCGCGTGTGGAGTCGGATGTTCTGTTCCCCTAAAAAAACAATGAAGCTGTTGCCGTCCTGCGACAACGCAGGCGGACATCGGCCGACGGCCGGAACTTGTGGTTTAGCCCCTAGATCGTGACCTGGGTCCCGACTTCGACCACCCGCCCCGTCGGAATCTGGAAATAATCCGTGGCGTCGTTGGCGGAGCGGCTGAGGCGGATGAACAGCAGGTCCTGCCAGCGCGGCATGCCCGAATGTGCGGCAGGCTTCAGCGCCCGGCGGGACAGGAAGAACGACGTCGACATGATGTCGTACTGCCAGCCGAGCCTGCGGGCGATCACCAGCGTTTTCGGCACATTGGGCGATTCCATGAAGCCGAACTTCAGCGTGACCCGGGAGAAGGTCTCGCTGAGCTGCTCCATCCGCACCCGCTCGGCCGGGTCGATCCGCGGCGTCGGCGCGGTCTCGATGGTCAGGATGACGTTCTTCTCGTGCAGCACCTTGTAGTGCTTCAGGCTGTGCATCAGCGCCGTCGGCGCGCATTCGGGGTCGGAGGTCAGGAACACGGCCGTACCCGGGACCCGCTGCGGCGGACGCTTCTCCAGCATCGCCACCAGGTCGGCCAGCGGGAACTCCAGCTTGCGCGACTTCTCGAACAACAGCTTGCTGCCGCGACGCCAAGTGTACATCAGGAGCATCACGATGCCGCCCAGCGCCAGCGGCACCCAGCCGCCCTCGAACACCTTCAACAGATTGGCCGCAAGGAAAGTGACGTCGAGAAACAGGAACGGAGCGATCAGGGCCGCGGCCGCGATCGGCGACCATTTCCAGACCCGCCAGATCACGACGAAGCCCATCATCGCCGTGACCACCATGGTCCCGGTCACGGAGATTCCGTAGGCCGAGGCCAGCGCGCTCGACGAGCGGAACAGGACCACCAGCAGGATCACCGCCAGGAACAGCAGCATGTTGATGCGCGGAATGTAGATCTGGCCGGAATGGGCTTCCGACGTGTGGCGAATTTCGAACCGCGGCAGCAGGCCGAGCTGGATTGCCGTCCGTGTCAGCGAATAGGCGCCGGTGATGACGGCCTGGCTGGCAATCACGGTCGCCGCCGTCGCCAGCGCCACCATCGGGATCAGCGCCCAGTCCGGGAACATCAGGAAGAACGGGTTTTCGATCGCCTTGGGGTCGGCGATCAGGAGCGCCCCCTGCCCCAGATAGTTTATCGCCAGCGCTGGCAGCACGATGAAGAGCCACGCGGTCTGGATCGGCCGCTTGCCGAAATGGCCGAGGTCGGCGTAGAGCGCCTCCGCGCCGGTGACGGCGAGAAACACCGCGCCCAGCGTCACGAAACCGATCATGCCGTGATGGAGCATGAAGGAAACGGCATGGAACGGGTTGAGCGCCAGCAGCACTTCGGGGTGCCGCGCAATCTGCGGCACGGCGGCGATCGCGATCACGGCAAACCAGACGCACATGACCGGTCCGAACAACGCGGCAACGCGGGCGGTGCCGTGGGATTGCACGGCAAACAGCGCCACCAGAATGATCACCGTCAGCGGCACGACATAGTGTTCGAAGGTCACGGTGACGAGCTTGATGCCCTCGATCGCCGACAATACCGACAGCGCCGGCGTGATGACCGCGTCGCCATAGAACAGCGCACCGGAGATGATGCCGAGCAAGACGATCGCAGCCCCGCCCCTGGTGACCGCACGTTGCGCCAGCGCCATCAGCGCCAGCGTTCCGCCCTCGCCATTGTTGTCGGCGCGCAGCAGAATGACGACGTATTTCAGCGTGACGACGACGACGAGCGCCCACAGGATCAGCGAGAGCACGCCAAGCACGGCCTGCGGCGTGGCCTCGGCCGCACCGCCGCCGGCGGCAACCACGGCCTCGCGCAGCGCGTAGAGTGGGCTGGTGCCGATGTCGCCGTAGACGACACCGATGCTGCCCAGCATCAGGGCCTTGAAGCCGGCGGTCGAATGCGCTTCCCCATGCCCATTCGCCGCGGGCGTTTCCGCCGCGGGGATCGCAAACTGGACTGACATGAGACGGGGGCCTCGGTCTTTTGCCGCACTGCACAAATGCAGAAGGGCAGCCGTATACTCCCGGCCGGCTGCATAGGTTAGCCCGAATTCAGGCCTCCGCTATGCGCCGCCCGCATGGATCGGCGCGGCCGGCCGGTTAAAATATTATTGGTAGATCAGATAGTTACCTGAGTTCCAACCTCGACGACCCGCCCGGTCGGAATCTGGAAGTAGTCGGTCGCATCGTTCGCCGACCGGCTCATCGCAATGAACAGATGGTCCTGCCATAGCGGCATGCCCGACTGGGCCGACGGCTTGAGCGACCGTCGCGACACGAAGAACGACGTCGCCATGATGTCGAACTGCCAGCCGAGCTTGCGCGCGATCACCAGCGCCTTGGGCACGTTCGGTGATTCCATGAAGCCGAACCGCAGCCGCACCGTGGAGAACTTCTCGCTGATGGTCTCCATCTTGACGCGTTCCGACGGATCGACGCGCGGCGTCTGGGCGGTTTCGATGGTCAGGATCACATTGTGCTCGTGCAGCACCTTGTTGTGCTTGAGATTATGCATCATCGCGGTCGGCACGAAGCTTGGGTCGGACGTCAGAAATACCGCCGTACCCTTGACGATATGCGGCGGCCGCTTTTCGAGGCTCTTGACCAGGTCCGCCAGCGGCACCTCGATGCGGCGCGTCTTGGCGGTCAGGATCGCCGCGCCGCGCCGCCAGGTCCAGATCATCACCGCCACGGCAATGCCGAACAGCAGCGGCACCCAGGCGCCTTCGAGCAGCTTCAGCAGATTGGCGGCAAAGAAGCTCATGTCGACGACGACGAGCGGCAGGATGACGGCCGCTGCGGTAGCCGCGCGCCAGTTCCACAGTTTCCAGATGACGACAAAACCCATGATGCCATCGACCACCATGGTGGTGGAGACAGCGATGCCATAGGCCGACGCCAGACCGCTCGAGGTGCGGAACAACAGCACCAGCAGCACGACCCCGATCAACAGCAGCCGGTTGACGCGCGGCAAATAGATCTGACCGGCATGGGTCTCCGAGGTGTAACGCACCTCGAACCGCGGCAAGAGGCCGAGCTGCACCGCCTGTCGGATCAACGAGAACGCACCGGTGATCACCGCCTGGCTCGCGATGACGGTCGCCGCGGTTGCCAACACGACCATCGGTAACAGCAGGTATTCGGGGACCAGCCGGTAGAACGGATTCTCGATCGCCGCCGGATCGGACAACACCAGCGCGCCCTGGCCGAAGTAGTTGATCAAGAGCGCCGGCATCACGAAATAGAACCAGCCGGTCTGGATCGGCTTGCGTCCGAAATGACCGAGGTCCGCATAGAGCGCCTCGCCGCCGGTTACGGCCAGAAACACCAGGCCCATCGTCACCAGCCCGATGACGCCATGGGAAAGCATGAACTGGATCGCGTACCAGGGATTGATCGCGTAGAGCACCGTGGGATCGTCGCTGATGTGGATCAGGCCCAAGGTCGCGAGCGTCGCAAACCAGACCAGCATGACCGGCCCGAAGGCCGAGGCGACGCGCGCGGTGCCGCTGCTTTGCACCGAGAACAGAACGACCAGGATGAAGATCGTCAGCGGCACCACGTAATGTTCGAGCGCCGGCGTTACGAGCTTGAGGCCTTCGACCGCCGACAACACTGAAATCGCCGGCGTGATCATGGAATCGCCGATGAACATCGAGGCGCCGACCACGCCGAGCGCCAGCAACACCCAGCTCCGGCGGCCCAGCGCCCGCTGCCCCAGCGCCATCAGCGACAGCGTACCGCCCTCGCCGTTGTTGTCGGCGCGCAACAGCAGCAGCACATATTTGGCTGTGACGACGATGAACAATGACCACAGGATCAGCGAGAGCACGCCGAGGACGATGGTGCGCGACACCGGCGCGCCGTTCGCAGCGTGGGTGACGGCCTCGCGGAACGCATACAGCGGCGAGGTACCGATATCGCCGAACACCACGCCGATACTGCCCAGCGTCAGGGCCCAAAAGCCTGAGGTGACCTGCCCCTCATGGGCTTCGGTAGATGTGACGCTGACAGTCATGATGAAAGAGGAACGTTCTCGTCGTTGAATTGATCCGGGCTATCGACGCTTCCGCGTTGCCTGTCAATCTCATCGAGCAAGCATAGCACCACATGCGATGCGGAGCTCACGCAAAGCAGATTCCATCGAAAAGGCATGATGGTGTTATAATACCTGCGCGCTACGGCTTCAGGTTTGGCGGAAGTGGTGGATTTTCGCGCATCAGTGTGATGGTGACGCGACGGTTGGCGGGCAATGTCGGATCGTCGGGAAACAATGGCTGGCTGTCGGCCCTGCCGCCGACGGCGAAGATGTGCGACGACGGCAGTCCCTCGCGTTCGAGGATCTGACGCACGGCGTTGGCGCGATCCGCCGACAGATCGAACGCGCTATATTCGCTGCGCGCCGGTACGAAACCGGCCGAGGTGTGGCCGACAATGTTGACCCGCAGCGGTGTTGCCTTCAACGGCACGGCCAGTTTCTGAATCAGGCGGCGGGTGCGGTCGTACGGGACCTTGGAGCCGTCGGCAAACATCGAGCGGCCATCCTGGTCGACGATTTCGAGATTGAGACCCTCTTTGGTCTCCTCGAACATGATGTGTTTGGACATTTCGGTCAGTTCCGGCATGTCCTGCAGCGCCTGGCGCAAGGAGGCCGAGGCCAGCGCGAACTCGCGGTCGACCTTCAGCTTGGCACCGCTCTCACGCTGACGGTCCTTTTCGTCGGGTGTCGGCGTATTGGAGGCATCCTCGGGCGAGATATGCTCGACATTCTTCAGTTTCGGCCGCGTCGGCAGGCCGTCGGCTTCGACGATGCCCGAATATCGGGACTCGGTCTGCACGCCGAACGCATCGCGCATCGAACCCGCGACGATCTTCAACTTGGCCGAATCCTGGGTGGAGAACGCGACCAGCATCACGAAGAACGCCAGCAGCAGCGCCATCAGATCGGCGAACGTCACGAACCAGCCGTGACCGCCATGTGCCTCTTCGCGCTTTTTCTTGGCCATGCTCTATTTCCGCGCCTGGATGCTGCCTGCCGATCAGGCCGGAACCAGCTCGCCCTCCTCGTGGCGATGCTTTTCGGGCAGGTAGGCCAACAGCATTTCACGCACCAGCGCCGGGCTCTTCGAATCCCGGATCATCAGGATGCCGTCGATGATCAACGTGCGGTTGGTTTCCTCGTCGATCAGCTTGCCATGCAGCTTGTCGGCGATCGGAAGACAGATCAGGTTCGCCACCAGCGCACCGTAAAGCGTCGCCAGCAAGGCCACCGCCATAAACGGACCGAGCTTCGAAGGATCCGACATGTTGGAGAACATCTGCACCATGCCGAGCAGCGTGCCGATCATGCCGAACGCCGGGGCGCAGTCGCCGATCGCGCGATAGATCTTCGAGCCCTCGTTCAGGTGCATCAGGAAGTTGTCGCGGTCGCGCTCCATGTTGTCGCGGATGAATTCGAGATCGTAGCCGTCGGCGACGTAGCGGATGCCCTTGGCGAGAAACGGCTCGTCGGTCTCGACCTTTTCCAGTCCGACCGGGCCCTGCTTGCGGGCGATTTCCGCGATGCGCGCCAGTTCGTCGACCAGATCGCGCGCCGAAAGACGGCTCATCGTGAAGGCGAACTTTGCACCCAGCGGCATGCCGTGCAGGATCGCGCTGAGCGGAAACCGGATAAGGGTCGCGGCGAAAGAACCGCCGAAGATGATGATGACGGCATGGACGTCGTAGAACATCCGGAAGTCACCGCCCATCAAGATCAGCGTCGACAGAACGATGGCGCCGGCGACCAGACCAACGAGCGTGGTGATATCCATTCTGAACTCCGACGCGTACGCGAATTACCGGCCGTCCTGGACGGTCGCGCGGCCTATCCGAAGCTGCGCGCAAGGGCACCCTACGACCGTGCCATTAAAGAGGCGTAAAGGTTAAACCTAAAGCGCGGTCGTAGATTTGCGGGCCCGCGACCCGCGCGATCTCAAGGATTCGCTAACCATTTTTGGCCCGGCGCTACTGCGCCTGCACGCCGATGCCGGCGGCCTTGATGATCGGCCACCATTTTTCGATCTCGGCCTTCTGAAACGCAGCCAGTCCTTCCGGCGTCTGTTGTGCGCGCGGCGCGACGTCGAGGCCCAGTTCGGTAAACCGCTTCTGGATCGCCGGGTCGGCCAGCGCCTCCACCGTCGCGGCGTTGAGCTTCGCGATGATATCCTTTGGCGTGCCCTTTGGCGCCCAGAAGCCGAACCAGCCGGACATATAAAGGCCGGGCACGCCGGTCTCGTCCGCGGTCGGAATGTCAGGCATCGAGGCCGAGCGCGTGGCCGAGAGATTGGCGAGCGCCTTGATCTTGCCGGCGCGGATTTGTGGCAGCGCCACCGCGCCCTGCACCACCAGCAGATCCACCGTACCGGACATCAGATCGGTCATCGCGGGACCGGCGCCGCGATAGGGAATGAACTGGACCTTCTGCTTGGTCAGGTTTTCGAACAACACGCCGGAAACATTCGCCGCCGCGTTCTGGTTGACGAAATTGATCTTGCCGGGATTGTCCTTCATCCAGGCTACCAGTTCGCCAAGCGTGTTCGCCGGCAGGTCGTTCTTGGCGACCATCAACTGGGGATTGTTTGAAACAAGCGCGATCGGCTCGAAATCCTTCTCGAGGTCGTAGTCGAGCTTGTAGATGATGCTGCCGACGTGGGTGTCCCACTGGCCGATGTCGAAGGTGTAGCCATCCGGCGCGGCGCGCGCGACACGCCCGACACCGATGCTGCCGCCGGCGCCGCCGACATTTTCGATCACAACGGATTGCCCGAGAGTTGTCCGCATCCGCTCGGCCATGATCCGGGCGGCGGCATCGGTCGATCCGCCCGGCGGAAACGGCACCACCAGCGTGATGGGACGAGAGGGAAAGGTCTGCGCCTGCGCACCTGCGACGCTGGCAATGACAAGCAGTGACAGCGCCGCCCACAAGGCTCTCATGACGTTCCTCCTCGTCTGTTGATGACCCCGGCTTTTACCGGTGGTTTGGTGTCGTCAGTGTATCTCCGCCGAGCGCTTCAGCGCCTCTTTGAGTTTTTCGAGCGTGAAGTCCGGGCTGCGGGCGATATCCAGGATCGGCGTCTCGCGCCGGCCGCAGAGTTCGGCGGCTTCCGGAATCTTCGCCGCGATGTCTGTCGGGATCACGATGGCGCCGTGCTGGTCGGCGTGGATGAGATCGTCGGAATGCACCGTCATGCCGGCGACGCGCACTTCGCCGCCCCAGTGTTCGGCGTGAACCCAGGCATGCGAGGGCCCGATCGAGCCGGCCAGCGCCTGGAAGCCCGGCGCCCATTGCGGGATGTCGCGGATCGAGCCGTCGGTGATGACGCCGAGACAGCCGAGCGCCTTGTGCACGTTGCTCTGCACCTCGCCCCAGAACGCGCCGTAGCCGACATCGGCGCCGTCGATATCCTGGATCACGGTGATGCGCGGGCCGAAGCCGGTGCCGACATATTCATAATAGGCGATGCGGCGCTTCGACTGCTCTTCGGCTGGAAGGGTGGATTTGAGCACCGAGCGGATCGAGACGGTGCGGGCATAACCCACCATCGGCGGCAGGTCGGGGAACGGGCAGACCAGCGGCTTGGTGGTGTAGCCGATTAGGCGGCGCTCGGGCGCGACGATTTCCATCGCATTGCAGATCGTGGGCGTGTCATAGCGCGCCAGCGCTTCGAGGACGGAAGCAGGCAGCGGGGCGGTAACGGCTTTGTTCACGGCATTCTCTCCTGATTGTTCTTGTCATTAGACGCGCAATTAGACTTGGGGCCGGCTGCTTTTGAAAGCCGCGCGTCAGTATGCCGTATAGCCGAGATTGGCGTCGAGCCCAACTCGGCGGCGGCTCATGGCAGCTATATCGGAAGGGGCGCGGGAGCGCTCAGTTCAGCCGCGCCGGCCGTTCGTCCTCGGCATCATCAGGAGCGGGCGAAAACGTCGCGGCCGGCGGAGTTGACGGCGCAGCGCCTTCGGCCGGCGCTGACGCCTGCGCGGCGGCTGCGGCATTGCGCTCGTGGTCGCGATAGGTCTTCCAGCCCCAGGGCAGGCTCACGAGGTACAGCACCGAGCCGATCGAAAGAATGTGCCAGGGATAGCCGATCAGCAGCGCGACGAAGAACACCACGGAGACGAAAACCGGCAGCACCATTTCCGGCGGTACGCGCATCCGCACCGTCTTGCCGGAAAATACCGGAAGCCGCGATACCATCAGGAACGCGATCAAGAGCGTATAGCCCGCGGTCAGCATGGCCGGCGGCTTCGAGACGCCCAGAAACGCCAGATAGAATGGCAGCATCGCAAGGATGGCGCCGGCCGGCGCCGGCACGCCGGTGAAATAATTCGCCGCAAAGGCAGGCTTGTTCGGATCGTCGATGCTGGCGTTGAAACGCGCCAGCCGCAGGCCGCCGGCGATCGCAAACACCATCGCGGCGATCCAGCCGCCGTTGTTCAGATCATGGAGCTGCCAGAAGTACAGCATCAGGCCCGGCGCCACGCCGAAATTGACGAAATCCGCAAGGCTGTCGAGTTCGGCGCCGAATTTCGACTGGCCCTTGATCATGCGCGCGACACGGCCGTCGACGCCATCAAGCACGGCCGCGAACACGATGGCGGCGACCGCGAGCTCCATCCGCCCCTCGATCGACAGGCGGATCGCTGTCAACCCGGCGCAGATCGCGAGCAAGGTGATGACGTTGGGGACCAGCATCCGCACCGGGATCGGACGAAACCGGCGGCGGCGCAGCTCAGGGTACTTTGGATCGGGGGTCAGCATGGCTTGATCATATAGCAAGCGCGAGCCGCGTTCACCATTGACGGCGGCTACCCCTTTAGGCGCTCCGAGGGTGGTTAAGGGTGGCTAATCGGCCCGAAACGTCCTGCCCTGCTCGCTTGACCCGAAATCGGCCAAAATCGTCTCGCCTGCAACCGCCGTTTGGCCCTCGGAAACCAGCGATTTCGTGCCTTCGGGCAAATAGACGTCCAGACGTGAGCCGAAGCGGATCAGGCCGAACCGCTCGCCGGCGCCGATCGACTGGCCTTCCCGCACGAATGAGACAATCCGCCGCGCCACCAGGCCGGCGATCTGGACCACGCCGATCCGCCCGTTCGTGGTCGAGATGACCAGCGAATTGCGCTCATTGTCTTCGCTGGCCTTGTCGAGTTCGGCATTGATGAAGGTGCCGGGCCGGTAGGCGATGCGGTCGATCCGCCCCGCCACCGGGCTGCGGTTCACGTGGCAGTTGAACACGCTCATGAAGACCGAGATGCGCGGCAGCGGCCGGTCGCCGAGGCCGAGTTCGGCCGGCGGCAGCACCTGTGCGATCATCGAGACGCGACCGTCGGCCGGCGACACCACGATGCCGTCGCGCACCGGCGTGACGCGGACGGGATCGCGGAAGAACAGCGCGCACCATACCGTCAGAGCCGTGCCGATCCAGCCGAGCGGCGTCCAGATCCAGAACAGGATCAGGCTGACCAGCGCAAAGCCGCCGATGAAGGGATAGCCCTCGGGATGGATCGGCGGGATCTGCGCGCGGATGGAGTTCGCAATCGACATCGAGGCTCACTGTTGTCTGGCCGGCTTCCCGTTTCGGAAAGTAGCGCCGTATTTGGATTATTCCGCGGCGGTTGCCAAGGGATCTTTGGACGAGGGATCTTTGGGTTCGGGCGGGTCCGGGGACGGATCGTTGAGCGGATCATCGACCGGCGGCGGGACGCGGTTCGGCGCCTCGTGGTCGTCGTCGATCTGCGCGAGCTTCTCACGCGCCTCCTCGGCTTCGCGCTGCCTGTTCCACATGCTGGCGTAAAGCCCGCCGGACGCCAAAAGCCTGACGTGGGTGCCGCGCTCGGCGATGCGCCCCTGATCCAGCACGATAATTTCATCGGCGCCGACGATGGTCGACAGCCGGTGCGCGATCACCAGCGAAGTGCGGCCACGCGAGACGCGCTCCAGCGCTTCCTGGATTTCATGCTCGGTGTGGCTGTCGAGCGCCGAGGTCGCTTCATCCAGCACCAGGATCGGCGGCGCCTTCAGCACCGTGCGCGCAATTGCCACGCGCTGTTTTTCGCCGCCCGACAGTTTCAGGCCGCGCTCGCCGACCTGGGTTTCGTATCCCTTCGGCGACATCCGGATGAAGCTGTCGATCTGCGCCAGTTGCGCCGCCTGCTCCACCTCGGCATCGCCGGCGTCCCAGCGGCCATAGCGGATGTTGTAGCGGATGGTGTCGTTGAACAGCACGGTATCCTGCGGCACCATGCCGATCGCCGCGCGCAGCGAGTTCTGCGTGACGCTCCTGATGTCCTGGCCGTCGATCAGGATTTTCCCGCTAGAGACATCGTAAAGACGAAACAGCAGCCGCGAGATCGTCGACTTGCCGGCGCCCGAGGGCCCGACGATCGCGACCGTCTTGCCGGCCGGCACTTCGAAGCTGAGGCCCTTCAGAATCTGCCGATCGGCGTCATAGGCAAAGCGCACGTCCTCGAAACGTACATTGCCCGAGGTCACCGCGAGCGGCTTCGCGCCGGGCGCGTCCTTGATCTCGGGAGGACGCGCCAGCACATCGAACATCTTCTCGATGTCGATGACCGCCTGCCTGATCTCGCGATAGACGAATCCCATGAAGTTGAGCGGCACAAAGAGCTGGATCATCATGGCATTGATCATCACGAAGTCGCCTACCGTGTGTTTGCCATTATGGATGGCGAAAGCACACATCAGCATCGTCGCCGTCAATCCCGCGGTAAAGATCACCGCCTGACCGGCGTTGAGCACCGCAAGCGAAGTGTAGGTGCGGATGCTCGCTTCTTCGTAGCGCTCCATCGAGCGGTCATAGCGCCGGGCTTCGCGCTCCTCCGCGCCGAAATACTTCACGGTCTCATAATTGAGCAGCGAGTTCGATCGCCTTGGTGTTCGCCTCGGCGTCGGAGTCATTCATCTTGCGGCGGATCTCGATCCGCCATTCGGTCGCGACATAGGTGAACGACATGTAGACGCCGACCATGGTCGCGACCACGAGCACGTAACGCCAGTCGAACTGCCAGAACAGCACGCCGAAGATCAACGCCAGCTCGACGATGGTCGGAACGAGTTGCAGCAGCACGTTGCGCACGATGATCTCGATGCCGGTGCGGCCGCGCTCGAGGATCCGGGTCAGGCCGCCGGTCTTGCGCTCGAGGTGAAAGCGCAGCGACAGCTCGTGCATGTGAACGAAGGTGATGTAGGCGAGTTTGCGCACCGCATGCATGGCAACGCGGGCAAAAATGCCGTCACGCCATTGCGTGAATAGAGCCATCAGCACGCGCACGCCGCCATAGCCGATCGTCATGAGCAGGGGCGAGGCGATCAGCCACAGCATCCAGTTCGATGCTTCGACCGGCGCGGTGTTGGCCCCGGTCAGCGCATCGATCGCCCATTTGAAGGTGAAGGGCACCGAGAGCGTGGCAAGCTTGGCGATGAGCAACAGCACCATCGACCAGACCACGCGCATCTTCAGGTCCGCGCGGTCGCCAGGCCAGATATAGGGCCACAGATGCACCAGCGTCCCGATCAGGGTCGCCTTTTCGGGAGAGTTGCTGGCCGGAGGCTGGGCGGCGTGGTCAAGCGAATCAGGGTCAGCCATCGCGGTCGCGCCCAACGCAAGATGGCGCACCGGCCGCCGTCAGATGGTTTCTGATGATCTGCATATGCCCGTCATATAGATCGTTTAACCCTCCCGTACAGCCTTGAAAGATAAATCTTTCCCCCGTTTGGTTTGATTTCGGGCCTATTTCTGCTGCATCAGCGAAGTGCGTCAGACTTGAGGTTTCCTGGGTGCAGTGCCACATGATCTGCATGGATCAAATCAAAACTGTCTGTGTCTATTGCGGCTCCGGCCCCGGCTCCAACCCCCGCTTTGTCGAATCTGCCCACGCTCTGGGAAAGACTTTCGCCGAGAACAATATCCGGCTCGTCTATGGCGGCGGATCGGTCGGGCTGATGGGCGCGGTCGCGAAATCCACGCTGGATCACGGCGGCTCGGTCACCGGAATCATTCCGGATTTTCTCAGGTCGCGCGAGCACGCGCTGTCACGCGTTCAGGAGATGATCGTCACACCCGACATGCACGAACGCAAGCGGCTGATGTTCGAACGCTCCGATGCCTTCGTGGCGCTGCCCGGCGGCATCGGCACGCTGGAGGAACTGGTCGAGCAGATGACCTGGCAGCAACTCGGCCGCCACTCCAAGCCGGTGCTGCTCGCCAACATCGATGGCTTCTGGGAGCCGCTGATTGCGCTTTTGGCGCACATGCGCGAAACCGAGTTCATCCGCCCGTCGCTCAATATCGACGTTCTCAAGGCTGAACGGGTCGAAGACATCGTGCCCCGCCTGCGCGCCGCCGCCGCCCGCGCTCCCGCCGGCACCAAGGAAATGGCGCCGGAACTGGCGCGGAAGCTGTAACTGTTCAGCCACGGTCGGAGCGATCTGCGTAGGGCGGGTTAGCGAAGCGTAACCCGCCGCTTCACTGACGGCGCGATGGCGGATTACGCTTCGCTAATCCGCCCTACACATCACTCGGCCGGAAACGTCACGGCCTCGATGCGGTTGCCGTCGGGATCGATCACGAAGGCGGTGTAATACTTGACGCGATCATGCGGGCGAATTCCCGGGGCGCCATCGGAGCGGCCGCCGGACTTCAGCGCGGCCGCGTGAAACGCATCGACATCGCTGGTGGTCCTGGCGCGAAGGCAAATGTGCGTGCCGCTCTCGGGCGGCACCGGCGTCATGCCGGCGCGCAGGTTGATCCAGAATTCGGGATAGTTTTTACCAAAACCGATGGTGGCTGGACGGGTGACGACCCGTGAGAGGCCGAGCGGTGCAAGCGTCGCTTCGTAGAAACGGGCGGAGCGTTCGAGATCGCTGACGCCGACGGAGATGTGGTCGATCATGGAATAGCCCCCGCTCTCTCCGCGTCATTGCGAGCGAAGCGAAGCAATCCATCTATCCCCGCGTTGAAGCGTGGATTGCTTCGTCGCTGCGCTCCTCGCAATGACGGCGTCTGCCGCGCCGTCACGACTTATCTCACACCGGCGCGCCTGATTTCACCAGCTTGTAGACCACCGAATCCATCAGCGCCTGGAACGAGGCGTCGATGATATTGGGCGAAACACCGACCGTGATCCAGCTATCGCCGTTTTCGTCCTCGCTCTCGATCAAGACCCGCGTCACCGCTTCCGTGCCGCCATTGAGGATACGCACGCGGTAATCGATCAGCTTCAGGCCCTCGATGTATTTCTGGTACTTGCCGAGGTCCTTGCGCAAGGCGACGTCGAGCGCGTTGACGGGGCCGTTGCCTTCCGCCGCCGAGATCAGCCGCTCGCCGGCGACATCGACCTTCACCACGGCCATCGCCACCGTGACGCGCTGGCCGTTGGAGTTGTAGCGCTGCTCGACATTGACGTCGAACTGCTCGACCTTGAAGTATTCCGGAACGCGGCCAAGCGTGCGCCGCGCCAGCAGGTCGAACGAGGCGTTGGCGGATTCATAGGCGTAGCCCGCCGCTTCGCGCTCCTTCAGTTCTTCGACCAGACGCGCCAGCTTCGGATCGCTTTTCTCATACGGGATACCGGCGCGGTCGAGTTCGGCCATCACGTTGGAGCGGCCGGCCTGATCGGAGACCAGCACCTTGCGGAGATTGCCGACGGATTCGGGCGACACGTGCTCGTAGGTCTGCGGGTCCTTCATGACCGCTGAGGCATGAATGCCGGTCTTGGTCACGAAGGCGCTTTCGCCGACATAAGCCGCATGGCGGTTCGGCGCGCGATTGAGCATGTCATCGAGCGTCCGCGACACCTTCATCAGCGTCGCCATCTTTTCCGGCGTGACGCCGATCTCGAACGCATCGGAGAATTCGTTCTTCAGGCGCAGCGTCGGGATCAGCGAACAGAGGTTGGCGTTGCCGCAGCGCTCGCCGAGCCCGTTCAGCGTGCCCTGGATTTGCCGCGCACCGGCGCGCACGGCAGCCAGCGAATTGGCCACCGCCTGTTCGGTGTCGTTGTGGGCGTGGATGCCGACATGGCTGCCCGGGATATGTTTTGTCACGTGGCCTACGATGGTTTCGACCTCATGCGGCATGGTGCCGCCATTGGTGTCGCACAGCACCACCCAGCGCGCCCCGGATTCATGGGCCGCCTTGGCGCAGGCGAGCGCGAAATCGGCGTTTTCCTTGTAGCCGTCGAAGAAGTGCTCGCAATCGACCATGACCTCGCGTCCGGCGGCCTTGGCCGCGGTGACGCTGTCACGGATCGAGGCGAGGTTTTCCTCGTTGGTGGTCTCCAGCGCCACCCGCACCTGATAAGCGCTGGATTTGGCGACAAAGCAGATCGCATCGGCCTTGGCCTCGATCAGCGCCGCAAGCCCCGGATCGTTCGACGCCGAACGGCCCGGACGGCGCGTCATGCCGAACGCGGTGAACCTGGAATGTTGGAACTTCGGCTTTTCAGCGAAGAATTCGGTGTCGGTCGGGTTGGCGCCGGGATAGCCGCCCTCGACATAGTCGATACCGAGATCATCCAGCATCTGCGCGATGATCTGCTTGTCATGCAGCGTGAAATCGACGCCGTTGGTCTGCGCGCCGTCGCGCAGCGTGGTGTCGAAGAGATAAAGGCGTTCGCGGCTCATGTCGGAACTCCCGGCGCGCGGCCATCGGCCAGCGTCTTCTGCATCGTGGTGTTGGCGAGCCATTCGCCGTTGAGCGAGATGGTGTTGCGCTGTTTGGCGGCATAGCCGCGCTTCCTGAACAGCGGCTCCGCGGTGTCGCTGGCATCGACCGTCAGCGTCTTGGCGCCGCGCCCGCCTGCCAGCTTCTCCAGCGCGTCGACCAGCATCGAGGCAATCCCCTGCCCCGCCACGGTCGGATGAACGAACAGCATGTCGATATGATCGGCGCCCTTCAGCGAGGCGAATCCAACCGGCGCGTTCTGGATGGTTGCGATCAGCGTCAACTGTCCGGCGAGCTTCTTGCCGAATTCTTCTTCGTCCTCGGCCGCCTGAGCCCAGGCTTCCTGCTGCGCCTCGCTGTAGTCGTCACCGGTCAGTTCCTCGATGGCGGCAACGAAGATCGCTGCGAGCATGGGCAGATCCGCCGGCAGATACGGCCGCAAGCCGGGTTTGGGCAATGCCTGTCCCATCGCGTCAAAACACTCCGAACAGCCGCAAGGCCAGCACGGCCGCGGCAACGATCAGCGCCCACTTGATGAAAATGTAGTAGCGCCAGTGTTTTGGGAACGGCGTATCGGGCTTGGTCATCGCGCGATCTCCCATGTGGTCACAGGGTTTCCGTCGGCGTCCTTGCCGTCCTTGATGGCAACGCCCATCGCGGCGAGTTCGTCACGGATACGATCGGACTCCTTGAAGTCTTTTCGCGCACGCGCTGCCGCGCGATCTTCAATTAACGCATCAACATCAAAGCGACTTGTTCATCGGCTTCCGCTTCGGTGCCATAGCTATCGATTTCGTTAGGCCCCTTCACCATTCCAATAGACCCAAGTAACTAACGCAGAATTTGAGCTTGCGAGCTCGCTTCGATATTGGTTCGGTCCTGCGCCTCACGGTTGATGCATGCCGAAGCCGCGTATCACTCCCGACGTATTCAGGTCGTCCGACAATGGACCCGATTATTTCCTCTGGAGGCTTCATGCGAGATCTGTCTGCGAGACCATCTGACAGTGTCGATACCAGTCGTCTCATGGATTTTCGGGCTTTCCACCAAGCGATCAGCCGTCCAATCGATGGTTGCCTGTAATGCGTCTTCAGCATGATAGACGAAGCACATATCCATGCCATTTGTCCGATCCGAGACACGGCGGCAGCAACTCCCTGATAGTGAAAAAATTGCCGAGCGACTTCGACATCTTCTCGCCTTCGACCTGCAGGAAGCCGTTGTGCATCCAATAGTTCGCCATCACGGACGTGCCGTGCGCACAACGCGACTGGGCCAGTTCGTTCTCATGATGGGGAAAGATGAGATCGAGGCCGCCGCCATGGATATCGAAGACATCGCCGAGATAGGCGGCGCTCATGGCGGAGCACTCGATGTGCCAACCCGGACGACCGCGCCCCCACGGGCTTTCCCAACCCGGCTCGTTTTCAGATGACAGCTTCCACAAAACAAAGTCGGCGGGATTCTTCTTGTGCGCATCGACAGCGACGCGAGCGCCGGCCAATTGCTCATCCAACTTGCGTCCTGACAACATTCCGTAGTCGGGCATCGAACCGGTATCAAACAATACCTCGCCACCCGCTTCATAGGCGTTGCCACGCGCGATCAGTTGCTTGATCAACGTCACCATGTCGGCCTTGCCGTCGACACGCGGCAGCACGAAATCGGTCGCGCGCGGCTCAACCGTTGGCCGCAGCGCCCCCAACGCATCGACGTCGTCGTGAAACTGCTTTTCCGTCACTTCGGTGACCTTGCGGATTGCCTCGTTGAGCGGCAAGCCCGGAAAATCCCGTGCGGCGCGGTCGTTGATCTTGTCATCCACGTCGGTGATGTTGCGGACGTAGGTGACGTGTTTCTCGCCGTAGAGATGGCGCAGCAGCCGGAACAGCACGTCGAACACGATGACCGGGCGCGCGTTGCCGATATGGGCGAAGTCATAGACCGTCGGTCCGCAGACATACATGCGGACGTTCTTCGGATCGAGCGGCACGAACGGCCGCTTCTCCTTCGTCAACGTATCGTAGAGTCGCAGTTCCATGGAAAACCCATCCCTTGCGGCCGGGCGTCCAGTGATCTCATTTTTGAGAAAAGACGGCCTCAGCCAGCGAATCGCTAGCTAATAATCTCGCGGCAAATGCTGCAGATGGCGAGGAGACCGTTCATGGTTCCACCATTGCGGTATCGGGTGGACGTCGTCAAGGCCTTGCTCGTGCCCGATTTGGGGCCGATCAGGCGGCCGAACCCGCAATAACCCTGCCATTCGCTGCCGCCCAGCCGGCTCATGGTTAATCATTATTAACCCTTTGGGCCTATCTGTGTGAGCCGTCCCTTTCCCCTGCCGGTGCCATCCATGCGACTTTCCTCCGCACTCATTGCCAGTGCTTTCCTGGCCAGTGCCTTCCTGCTTGCCGTCTCGGCCGCCTCCGCCGACAGCCGGGTCTTCATCGTTGCCAATCAGGCGGATGGTTACGGCGTGGATGAATGCCTCGCCAGAGGCGAAAAATGCGGCGCCCACGCCGCCCGTTCCTATTGCCAGTCACGGGAATTTGCACAGGCCACCGCCTATCGCCGCGTCGAACCCGACGAAATTACCGGCGCGGTTCCGAGCGATCGCGGCGATAAATGCGCCGGTCATGGCTGCGGTGAATACGTTGCCATTACCTGCCAGCGCTGAGGGCAATTTATCCCGGAATATCAAGGGCCGGTTTGCCACATCCGCGCCCCGGAAACGACGTGACGCTGCCCCGAGAAGCAGGTATTGGATGCGGTCTTGGCTGCAACACGCCGCCTTGGCCGCGCGATTGTGCTTCGAAGCCACGCGGATCAGCTCTCATTGGCCGGATATGCTGAAAATTCGCAACGTTCCCCTCTCCCTTCGGATTCTGACCTGCGCCATCCTGCTCGGCATCGCCGCCCCGGGCACGTCCGCCCTGGCGCAGACGAACGACGACGCCATGGCGCAGATGAACCAGGACGGCCCGCCGCAGCAGGGTGCGCAGGCCAATCCGATCTGCATCCGGCTCGAAGGACAATTGGCGACCATCGACCGTGGCGCCGGCACCGGCGATCCCGCCAAGGATGAACAGATCCGCCGCTATCAGGAAGCCCAGGCCAAGCAACAGGCCGAGCTCGATCGGATCACGCTGCAGGCCAAGCGCACGGGCTGCGAAAGCACGGGCTTCTTCTCGCTTTTCAACGGCCGGTCCGCCCAGTGCGGTCCGGTCAACAACCAGATTCAGCAGATGCGCGCCAATCTCGACCAGATCACCACCAGCCTGGAGCGCCTGCGCAGCGGCGGCATCGGCGGCGCCGACCGCGAAAACCAGCGCCGCTCGGTGCTGACGGCGCTCGCGCAGAACAATTGCGGCCCGCAATATGCCGCGGCCGCCCGCGGTCCCGGCAACTTCATCGACAACCTGTTCGGCAACAACCAGACGCTGCCGCCGCCCAGCGCCGATCTCGGCCCGCCGTCCGGCACCTTCCGCACCGTCTGCGTTCGGACCTGCGACGGCGCTTATTTCCCGGTGTCGTTCGCCACCTATCAGGCGCGGTTTCAGGACGACGAGAGAACCTGCAAGGCGCTCTGCCCGGCGGCGGAAGCGACGCTGTTCACCTACCGCAATCCCGGCGAAGACATCAACCAGGCGGTCTCGATCAACGGCCAACCCTACTCGTCGCTGCCGAACGCGTTCAAATTCCGCACCGAGTTCAACCCGTCCTGCGCCTGCAAGGCCGCGGGCCAGACCTGGTCGGAAGCGCTGAAGTCGGTCGACGACAAGGCTTCGGTCGAACAGCAGGGCGACATCATCGTCACCGAGGAAAGCGCAAAGCGGATGCAGCAGCGCGCGCAGTCCAAGGGCGCGCCGCCGCCCAAGAAGGGCACCGCGCCCGCCGGCACCGCCGCCGCACCATCGGGGACAGCGCCGCCTCCGGCCGACTCTACGGCAACCGCCGCCGGCAAGGACAAGATCCGCACCGTGGGCCCGACCTTCATCCCGCCGAAGCAGTAGCGACGCGTTAGTTCGCTGCGTCATCACGCGTTAAACCCTCTCTGAGGAGCCCGCAAAGCGCGCGTCTCGAAGGATGAAGGCCCGGCTGGCGCAACACGGGTCTAATGGTTCGAGCGGCACTGACTTCGCCTCCCCATGAAACTTACGCTGAATTATCCCTCGAACGCTTCCGCCGAGGCGCGGCCGGCGCGGGCGACCAGCTTCTCGTCGGGCGCGGGCAGCGCCTTGCCATTGTCGCGGAAGCGGTTGGTGATGGGATAGCGGCGGTCGCGGCCAAAGTTCTTTTCCGTCACCTTGACGCCGGGCGCTGCCTGCCGCCGCTTGTATTCGGCGATGTTGAGCAGCCGGTCGATCCGCGTCACCACGTCGGCCGGGAAACCGGCCGCGATGATCGTGGCGAGCGGTTCCTCGCGCTCCACCAGACGCTCCAGAATCCCATCCAGCATCTCGTAAGGCGGCAGCGAATCCTGGTCGGTCTGGTCCTCGCGCAACTCCGCCGTCGGCGGCCGCGTGATGATGTTGACCGGGATCACCTCGCCCGAAGGCCCGAGCGCACCGTCCGGCTTCCATTCGTTGCGCAGGCTCGAGAGCCGAAACACTTCGGTCTTGTAGATGTCCTTGATCGGATTGAAGCCGCCATTCATGTCGCCATAGAGCGTGGCGTAGCCGACCGACATTTCCGACTTGTTGCCGGTCGTGACCACCATCGCGCCGGTCTTGTTGGAAATCGCCATCAGGAGCGTGCCGCGGGTGCGCGCCTGCAAATTCTCCTCGGTGATGTCGCGCGGCAGGCCGGCGAACGGCGCGGACAGGATTTTTTCGAAGCCGTTGACGGCGTCCGCGATCGGCAGCACCTCGTAGCGGATGCCGAGCGCTTTCGCGAGCTTGGCCGCGTCATCCAGCGACACCTGCGCGGTAAAGCGGAACGGCAGCATCACGCCGCGAACCTGGTCGGCGCCGAGCGCGTCGACCGCGATCGCCGCGCACAGCGCTGAATCGATGCCGCCGGAAACGCCGAGCAGCACGCCGGGAAATCCGTTCTTGCGGACGTAGTCGCGCAGACCCAGCACGCAGGCCGCGTAATCGCCCTTGTCGCCCTCGATGAGCGGCACCACCGGCCCGTTACAACGCCAGCCGTCGGTGCCTTTGGTCCAGCGCAGCGTGACGATGCTCTCCTCGAACGCGGGCAGTTGCGCCGCGACGGACAGATCGGCGTTGAGCGCAAACGATGCGCCGTCGAACACCAGTTCATCCTGTCCGCCGATCTGGTTGAGATAGACCAGCGGCAGGCCGCTCTCGGTGACGCGGGCTACCGCAATCGACAGCCGGAGATCGTTCTTGTCGCGCGCGTAGGGCGAGCCGTTCGGCACCACCAGGATTTCCGCGCCGGTCTCGGCGAGGCATTCGACGACGTTTTCGTATTCCTCGGACTCTTCGAGCCAGATGTCCTCGCAGATGGGAACGCCGACGCGGATGCCGCTTGACCGTCACCGGCCCCGCGGCCGGACCGCGCGCGAACAGGCGCTTTTCGTCGAATACGCCGTAGTTCGGCAGGTTCGCCTTGTAGCGCAGGGCGGTGATGCGGCCCTCATCGAGCAGCGCGCAGGCATTATAGAGCTTGCCATCCTCGACCCAGGGCGTGCCGATCAGCACCCCCGGTCCTCCGCCCGCGGTCTCACGCGCCAGCTCCTCGACGGCGGCGCGGCAGGCCGCCTGGAACGCGGGCTTGAGCACCAGGTCTTCCGGCGGATAGCCGCAGATGAACAATTCGGGCAGCACCAGCAGATCGGCGCCGTCGGCCTTGGCCTTGTCGCGCGCGGCGCGCGCCTTGGCGGCATTACCCGCGACGTCGCCGACCGTCGGGTTCAACTGCGCCAGTGTGATCGTAAAGGTTGGTTCGGTCATGGGGCGATGGTGCCTCGCACAAGAGCAAACTGCAAATGCTCGCTTCGTAGCGTTTTCGAGCGAAGTGGGTACCCCGTTCGCATAGCAGGCGAGTTTACGCAGATTGCGTAGACTTATCTGCGCAGAAAACGCGTCAAAGCAAGAATCTAGATATGCGGTTCTGATCCAGATCAGAACCGCATATCTAGAACGCGCCTATGCGTTCGGCGATGGCAAACAGCCAGAACGCCCCGGCCATCAAAAGCGCGACGCCGACGGCCGCCGACCCCATATCCTTGACCTGACCGATCTGCGGATCGTGGTCGGTGGTCAGGCGGTCGGCGAGCTTCTCGACCGCGGTATTGAGCAGTTCGACCACCAGAACAAAGGCGACGGCCGCGACAAGCTCCACGCAACGCATGGCGGTCGTGCCGATCAGCCAGGCCAACGGCACCGACAGCGCCAGCGCGAACAGTTCCTCGCGGACGGCCTGCTCCGAGCGGATCGCAAAGGCGAGGCCGTTACGGGTGTTGATGGTGGCCCGCCAGAGTCGCAGCAAGTCAGAGTCCCGCTGCGGCCGGCATCGGCTTTTCCTTGCCGGCGCGTTCCTGCTTGAGCAGTTCGGCGATCAGGAAGGCCATGTCGATCGATTGTTCGGCGTTGAGGCGGGGATCGCAGACCGTGTGATAGCGGTCGTTGAGATCCTCGTCCGTGATGGCGCGGGCGCCGCCGATGCATTCGGTGACGTCCTGCCCGGTCATTTCCAGATGCACGCCGCCGGCATGCGTGCCTTCGGCGGCATGGATGGCGAAGAACGACTTCACCTCCGACAGCACCCGGTCGAACGGGCGGGTCTTGTAACCTGATGTCGAGGTGATGGTGTTGCCGTGCATGGGATCGCAGGACCACACCACGACGCGCCCTTCCCGCTGCACGGCGCGGATCAGCGGCGCGAGATGGTCGCCGACCTTGTCGGAGCCGAAGCGGTTGATCAGCGTCAGCCGTCCGGGCTCGTTATCGGGGTTGAGGATATCGATCAGCTTCAACAGCTCGTCCGGCTTCAGCGAGGGACCGCATTTCAGGCCGATCGGGTTCTTGATGCCGCGGAAATACTCGATATGGCCGTGGTCGAGCTGGCGGGTGCGGTCACCGATCCAGATCATATGGCCCGAGGTCGCGTACCAGTCGCCGGTCGTGGAATCGACCCGCGTGAAGGCCTGCTCGTAGCCCAGCAGCAGCGCCTCATGGCTGGTGTAGAAATCGGTGGCGCGCAGTTCGGGATGGCTCTCCAGATCGAGGCCGCAGGCGCGCATGAAATTCAACGCGTCCGAAATACGATCGGCCAACTCCTTGTAGCGGCGCGACTGCGGGGAATCCTTGAGGAAGCCGAGCATCCACTGATGCACGCTGCCGAGATTGGCAAAGCCGCCGGTGGCGAACGCGCGGAGCAGGTTCAGGGTAGCCGCCGACTGCCGGTACGCCATCATCTGGCGCTGCGGATCAGGGATGCGCGCTTCCGGCGTGAAGGCGATGTCGTTGATGATATCACCGCGGTAGCTCGGCAGTTCGACGCCGTTGATCTTCTCGGTGTTCGACGAGCGCGGCTTTGCAAACTGTCCGGCGATGCGGCCGACCTTCACCACCGGCAACGCGCCGGCATAGGTCAGCACAACGGCCATCTGCAGCAGCACGCGGAAAAAGTCGCGGATGTTGTTGGCGCCATGCTCGGCAAAGCTCTCGGCGCAATCGCCGCCCTGCAACAGGAAGGCTTCACCGTTGGCGACCCGCGCCAGCGCCTTTTTCAGGTTGCGGGCCTCGCCGGCAAACACCAGCGGCGGGAACGTGGCCAGTTGCGCCTCGACATCAGCCAATGCCTTGGCATCGGGATAATCCGGCACTTGCAGCACCGGCTTGGTGCGCCAGCTATCGGGCGTCCACCGCTCGGACATGACGTTAACTCCTGAGCAAAAACCGCAACTTAAGAGAGGTTACGAAGGCCGGGTTATACACAGGGCGCGGGCCGACCGCCAGTTAGATTTCCGGTAGCCCCGACAAGCCCTTGCGGCGAAATCCGAATTCGCTTTTGTTATGCCGCCCACTAAACCTTAGATGGAGCAAGCGGTGGCTGACCCGGGGCTGGACGACGTTTTCATCGACGACATCACGGTGCCCGCGACCGACGGATATCCTCTTGCCGCGACGCTGTTTCTGCCCCGTGGGGCGAAGCGCCATGCCGTCCTGATCAATTCGGCGACCGCCGTCCCCCGCAAGCTCTACCGGGGCTTTGCCGGCTATCTCGCCCAGCGCGGCTGCGCGGTCCTGACCTACGACTACCGCGGCACCGGCGACAGCCGGCCGCAGGCGCGGACCGGCTACAAGCCGAAATCGCTGGTCGGCTTCAAGGCCTCGATGTCGGACTGGGCCGCACAGGATATCACGGCGGCGGTCAGTTGGATGCGCGGCCGCTACAAGGCGCTCCCCTTCGCCTATGTCGGACATTCCTTCGGCGGCCAGGCGTTCGGCCTGTTGCCGAACAATTCGGAAGTTTCGCGCGCGCTCTTCATCGCCGCGCAAGCCGGCTACTGGAAACTGATGACGGCGCCGGAGCGCTATCGCGTCTACGCCATGCTGAATTTCGTGGGCCTCCCCCTCACCCGCGCGCTCGGCTACATGCCGGGCAAGGCCGGCCTCGGCATGGATCTGCCGAAGGATGCGTTCCTGCAATGGGTCGGCTGGGTGATGAGCCCGCGCTATCTGTTCGACGACGCCAGGCTCGAAGCCGTGGAGAATTTTCCGAAATACCAGGGCGCGTTGCGCGCGCTCTGCATTTCCGACGATCCCTGGGCGACGCGGCCGGCCGTCGAATTGCTGTGCTCGGGATTTACCTCGATCACGCCCGAGATCATCACGGTGACACCGGCGGATGCCGGCGCGAGGAGCATCGGGCACATGGGATTCTTCAGGCCCGAACGTCGCCACACGCTGTGGCGCGGGGCGGCGGAATGGATCGAGGCCGGGGAATAACCGCAAGCGTCATTGCGAGGAGCGCAGCGACGAAGCAATCCACAGCGCCACAAGTGGAGACGTGGATTGCTTCGCGGAGCCTGTCATCGGGCGCGCATTCGCGCGACCCGTTGGCTCGCAATGACGGTGGATATAGTTCGCCGTACTCTACACGCGCCTGAACGCAATCGCGCGGGCAAGCGAGCGTGCTCTGGTACGGACCGCACCGCCATCGTTGCCGCTATGAACGATCCACTGGCCGTCCGGTGTTTGTCCCGTGATGATGCCAACGTGATGCGGCCAGACCACCACCACGCCAATTCCGGGACCGCCGGCATTCATGCCTTCGCTCGCCCAGGTGCGTGCGAGCGCAAGGCGGCGATCCGGCTTTCCAAGATATTTGCTGAGGTAACTGCCGCACCATGCATGAGCGCGATGACCGTGATGCCGGTGTTGAGGGCGCGCATTCGCTTCAACGGAAAAGACAAGCAAGAACGTCGACGCGACAAGGAGGGGCTTTAGCATCGATTACTCCACAAACGCTGATGGCGGGGAACTACAAACGCAGCCCCCAACAGCGCTCTTCGTGGATTGTTCCTGCATGGCTGCCATTGCGACCAATGGCAGGCCTGTTTCACGAAATGGAAGTGCGCGACCCGCAACAACCCATCCTATGGCGCTACAACCCTCACGCAGGCTTGCCCATGACGTAAGGCTTGAGCATCGCATACATCATGCCGTGCGTCGGCGTGGCCACGCCAAGCTGGCGGCCGAACTCCACGACCTTGCCGTTGAGCCAGGGTAGCTCGAGGCGGTTGCCGCGATCGAGATCGAGCGCCATCGACGCCTTCATGGCCGGGGGCGCATGGCCGATGAAATCGAGAACCTTGTCCACCGCGTCGGCCGGTAGCGGCACACCCTTTGCCTTGCCGACCTCGAACACTTCCCGCACGGCAGCCGTCATGACCGGACGAATGTCGGGATCGTCCCTCAATTCGCCGAGCGGCCGGCGCGTCGCCGCCGTGATGCCGGCATTGGTGGCGAGCAGGATGAACTTCATCCAGAGTTCGGTCACGATCTGGTCGCTCAAGGTCGCGTCGAAGCCGGCCTTCTGGCAGAGCGCGAGAAATTCCTCGGCGCGCCTGCTGCGCTTGCCGTCGAACTCGCCGAAGATCATCCGCATGAAGGTGCCGACCTGCTGGATCACGCCGGGCGCGATGATGGAGGCGCTGATTTGCGCGACGCCGCCCATGACGGCGCGGCTCCCCAAAATCGGGACCAGCCGTTCGGCCGCGTCAATGCCGTTCTGCAGCGGGATAACAGCGGTGGCGGGGCCGACCAGCGGCTTGATGGCCTCGCCCGCGCTTTCGACGTCCCACAACTTGACGCAGAACAGCACGATATCGACCACCCCAATCTCGGCGGGACTGTCGGTCGCCTGCGTCGGCACCAGATGGGTGTCGCCGCGCGCGCTTTGAACTTTCAATCCGTCGCGCTTCATGGCGGCGAGATGCGCCCCCCGCGCGATGAACGTGACGTCAGCGCCGGCCTTGGCCAGCGCCGCGCCGAAACCACCCCCGACGCCGCCGGCGCCGATAACCGCAATACGCATCATCCGTCCCCCTGCCTGCCGGCGGCTCCGCTACGCGCCCTTGCCGTAGCTGTAAAATCCCTGCCCGGTCTTGCGGCCGAGATGGCCGGCGGCGACCATTTCCTTGAGCAGCGGCGCAGGGCGATATTTCGGATCGTTGAAGCCCTGGTAGAAGACTTCCATCACCGACAGCATGGTATCCAGACCGATCATGTCGGCGAGCGCCAGCGGGCCGATCGGATGGTTGCAGCCGAGCTTCATGCCGGCGTCGAGGTCTTCGGCCGTGGCGATGCCCTCCTGAAGCGCGAAGATCGCCTCGTTGATCATCGGGCACAGGATGCGGTTGACCGCAAAACCCGGGCTGTTCTTCGCCGTGATCGCAACCTTGCCGACCCGTTTTGCAAAGGCTTCCGCCTTGGCGTGGGTATCGTCCGAGGTCTGCAGGCCGCGGATCAATTCCAGCAGCGCCATCAGCGGCACCGGATTGAAGAAGTGCATGCCGATGAAGCGGTCCGGACGATCGGTCGCGGCCGCGAGTTTGGTGATCGAGATCGACGATGTGTTGGTTGCGAGCAGCGCCCGCGGCTGCAATTTCGTGCAGAGATCCTTCAGGATCTTGACCTTCAAATCCTCGTTCTCGGTCGCCGCCTCGATCACGAGATCGCAGGCGGAAAATTTTGCCGTGTCCGTGCTCGTCGTGATCCGCGCCAGCGCGGCCTGCCGGTCGGCGTCGGTCATCTTCTGCTTGTTGACCAGCCGCTCCAGGCTGTTCGAGACGACAGACATGCCGCGGGTGAGCGCGGCGTCCGAGATGTCGGTCATGACCACGGGAAGCCCGGCGGCGGCACACACCTGGGCGATACCATTCCCCATCGTGCCCGCGCCGACGATTCCGATTGTTTCAATCATTGCTCGGGTAACTCCGTTTTTGAAGGCTGACTTACATCGTTAGCAGAGCGCGCCGGCCATCGGTAGTCTGTAGGGCTTCAATACCGTGGCGTGCACATGGCCAGACCGGCCCCATGCCTGAAAGGCACGAGCTCACGGCCGGTCAGTCCCGCGCTCAAAATTGTAGCACTGCTCTGGACTTGAATATCGGAACAATCAAGGAGAGCCAGCCTTAGCTATCTGACCATTTCAATACAGCCGATGAGATACGTCTATGAACCTGCTCCCCGTTGACCGCGCGCTAAGCATCTACGAAACCCTCGCCAATCGTTCGGCCATCAAAGGTACGAGGGAGCGCCTCTCCAAGCACTTGATGAAGATCTATCTTGAAGGTGAAAAAGACCCGCACCGGTTGACGGTGCATGGCCTGTCATATCTTCGCAATTTCGATCGCGAGATCGACTCCCGAAATTGAAGACCAGAAGATATACCCTCATGGTGAGGAGGCGCTTTAGCGCCGTCTCGAACCATGTGGCCCGGCTCTTCATCCTTCGAGACGCCGCGGAGCCTGTCATCGGGCGCGCACTCGCGCGACCCGTTGGCGGCTCCTCAGGATGAGGTCTGTGGACCCCTAACTCTTCAACGCGGCGCGCTGCTTTCGGAGCGAATTTCGGCGAGAAATTTTCGCTTTTGCCGCGTTAAGTCTTTCCGCTTTTGACCGGCTTGTTCGCGGCGCACGGTCCTGCGAGTTGGTCTCCCTGCCCGCCGACGGCATCAGAGGCTGGGTGGGCTGGATCGAATCGCGCATCAGCGGTTGCGTTCGCATCGGCCCGGCAGATGATGATCCAGCTTTGGACATGCCCATTAACGCGCCCGGGCACGATTTGTTTCAAGCGATTAGCGATGCTGCAATGAGGCGGCGCGGCGCTATCCGCGAAGAGACAAATCCGGATATCCGGGCCGTAGCGTACGCGTTCTATTTTTCCTGATCCGAATACTCCCGGATGAGGCGGCCGCTTCACAAATCCGCCCTATGCGTCAGATTTGCCCCTGGAAGGCGGCACAGCAGTAGCCATATCTCAGCCTAGTAAGGAGGGCGTGTCACTCCCGCGGAGGACGATTCGATGAGGAATTTGCCGGAGAGTTACGAGGACCTGCTGGACATGCCCTATCGCTGGCCAAAGAAGGGCGACCGATTACTACGCAAAACTGACGACTGGGATAAGGGCACTAGCTTTTCGAACGACGGAATGTCGCGGCATGTGCACATTTGGGACGGCTATATGAATGCAGGAGAAGCGCTAGTCGAAGACTGCCGTCGGAATCCTCAAGCACGGCACTTTTTGATCTATCCAATCTTGTTCACATACCGGCACGGCCTCGAACTCGCAATGAAATGGATTCTGACGATATACGGTGGTCGCAGCCCGGAGGATATAGCCCATCATGATCTGTGGGAGCTCTGGAAACTGAGCCGAAAAATCATAGACGCCACTGGTGACAGCGATGGCTCGATCGACATTGTGGAGAAGGTCGTCAAGGAAATGCACGACCTCGATAAGTCAGCACTCACCTTCCGATATGGAACGGACAAAAACAACAATACACCCGAACTGCCCGCGGGTCTCTATGACCTAAATAACATTAGCGATGTAATGTCAGGCGTCGGGCATTTCTTCGATGGTGCGGATGGGATGCTTAGCGACCTAGCGGGAGTTGGCCCTTAGCCAAGCATGGCTACCCCGGATATCCTTTCAATCATCCGGGCTACGCTGACTGAGGAAGGCGACTATCAGGTCATTCCAATGCTGCGGTGACCATTAAAAGGATAACACCTAAGCACAGCCCGCAGAACATCGGGATGCCTGACAATTAATCCGGTCGTTCGCTTATGCGATCACTGGAACACCGATGATGTACGGATTAATTCCATTATCGCGATACTGCAGTAAATTTGCGTGGTTCGCTCTGACGTTAGGCGTGGACCTGACCCGCTCAAACCACTTCGAAGCGGCCTCACTGACAACCATGCAAAATTTGAACGCATCCAAAATTAATGCGCCATTGTGGACACGGTTATGGATAAAGACGAACTCCGTATTGGGAAGCACAAAAACTACACGCCCATAGAGCGCGCTTCCTTTCATAACCTCCGAACGTCCTTGATGCAGGACTCCACAGCGTAGACTGTAACAATCGTCCGCCGTTAGCGACTTAAATTCAGGAGCTAAGTTCTGGTTAAACCAACTTTTGTAGCGGCTGGGATGAGCGCGACCATCCTTGCTTTCAAGCGCACCACAAATATCGGGGATGGATAGAGCTACCATCACGCCTAGGTAGTAGGACTTCCCTTGCATTGCCCGAGCAACTTCGTGCAGAATCGTTTCCATGCGATGCAGCCCCTGTATCCGAACCTACCCCTACTCCGCCGCCTGCCTCACATGCCGCGCTGTCGGCGTACGCATGGTCACCAGCTCTTCCGCGGCGGTCGGATGCAGCGCAATGGTCGCGTCGAAATCGGCCTTGGTCGCCTTCATCTTCACCGCGATGGCGACCGCCTGGACGATTTCGGCCGCCGTGTCGCCGACGACGTGACAGCCGAGCACGCGATCGCTGGTGCCGTCGACCACGAGCTTCATCAGCACGCGGGTGTCGCGTCCGGACATCGTCGCCTTGATCGGGCGGAAATCGGCCTTGTAGATGTCGACATGACTGAATTGCGCGCGTGCTTCCGTCTCGGTCAGGCCGACGGTGCCGACTTCGGGCTGCGAGAACACCGCGGTCGGGATCGTCGCGTGATCGACCTGGACCGGGCGCTTGCCGAACACGGTGTCGGCGAAGGCATGGCCCTCGCGGATCGCCACCGGCGTCAGGTTGTGGCGATGGGTAACGTCGCCGATCGCATAGATGTTGTCGACGGAGGTTTTCGACCAGTGATCGACGGCGATGCCGCCGTTCGCCGGATTGATGGCGACGCCGGCCTTCTCAAGCCCGAGATTGGCGACGTTCGGGTGGCGGCCGATCGCAAACATCACCTTCTCTGAGGCGATGCTCGAACCATCAGACAAGTGGGTGGTGAATTCGTTGCCGTGCCTGTCCACCTTCTCGATGGTGCAGCCGGTGATGATGGTGATGCCCTGCTTCTCCATCTCGGCGCGCACGTGCTTGCGGACGTCCTCGTCGAAGCCACGCAGGATGTTGTCGCCGCGATAGATCACGGTGACGTCGGAGCCGAAGCCGGCAAAGATGCCGGCGAATTCCAGCGCGATATAGCCGCCGCCCTGGATCACGATGCGCTTCGGCAATTCGGTCAGATGAAACGCCTCGTTGGACGAGATCACGTGCTCGATGCCGGGAATTTCCTTACCGTGATTAGGCGCCCCGCCGGTTGCGATCAGGATGTATTTTGCGGTGACCTTTTCGCCGGTCATCAGCCGCAGCGTATGGGCGTCTTCCAGCACCGCACGGGTCTTTGCGATGCGCGCACCGCTCTTCTCGACATTGGCGGCGTAGATGCCTTCGAGCCGCGCAATCTCCTTGTCCTTGTTGGCGACGAGCGTCGGCCAGTCGAAGGAGACATCCGGGATGGTCCAGCCGAAACCGGCTGCATCCTCGATGTCATGGCGGACGTGCGAGCCGATCACGAACAGCTTTTTCGGCACGCAACCGCGGATCACGCAGGTGCCACCCATCCGGTATTCTTCGGCGACCATGACCCTGGCGCCGTAGCCGGCGGCGATGCGGGCGGCGCGAACGCCACCCGAACCACCGCCGATGACAAACAGATCGACGTCGAACTCAGCCATATCAACCCCGCCCGAAGCCGCCTCTCATCTGGATCAGATTTCCTTGCCGCGCTTCTTCATCTCGTGGCGGAACTGGCCGTTGATGACCTCGGCAAAGCTCTGCGCCCACTGGTTCATGTAGGACATGCTGAACTGGATGGCGCGGGGTTCGCTCGAGAGCAGCTTCTGGCCGAGCGGTGACTTGTAGAAGTTGACGAGGTCCTTCAGCTCCTGCTCGGTGAACTCATTGGCGTAGACCTGCGCCATGCCCTCGCCGATTTCCTTCTCGCGACCGGCGAGATTCTTGGCCACGATCACGGCGACCTCGTTGAGATCCTTCTGATAGTTCAGATTGCTCTGCATCAGTACGTTCTTGGTCTGCTCGACGAGATTGGGAACGGCGTTGGCGTACATCGCCGCCGCGTTCTTCATCGTCAGGATTTCCTTCGCAGCGGCGATCGCAGCCGGCGAACCTGGCTTCAGTGCCGTGGTCGCCGGCGCCGCGGGCGCGTTCTTCTGCTGCGCCTCGGCCGGAACGGCGGTCAGCGCCAGTCCCACTGCAAGGCCGGCCGCCGACAAAATCCGTGAAAGGCTCTTCATTCCGATTCTCCTCGATTACCGGCGTTACCGCCGCTCAACTACGCGAATTCCCTGCGCACCTGCCAGGACGGCGGTGCTGGCCAGGCCAATGAACAACCCGTGTTCGACAACACCCGGGATCAGGCTCAACAAGCCCGCCAGACGCGGCGCATCCGTGATGCGCCCCAGATGGGCATCGACAATCCAGTGGCCGCCATCGGTGACAAAAACGTGGCCATCCTTGCCCTTGCGGAGCCCCATTTGCCCGGAAACGCCGCTTTGCGCAAATGCCGTGGCTATGGCCCGCTGGGTGGCGGCCAGCCCGAACGGAATCACCTCTACAGGTAGGGGGAAGCGGCCGAGGACATCGACCCATTTGGTATCGTCGGCAATCACGATCATGCGATCTGAGGCCGCCGCCACGATCTTCTCCCGCAACAGCGCGCCACCGCCGCCCTTGATCAGGTTGAGCGCGCCATCGAGCTCGTCGGCGCCATCGACCGTGAGATCGAGCCGATCGACCACATCGAGCGTGGTCAGGGGAATTTTGCACGCTTCGGCCTGGGCGCGCGTCGCTTCCGATGTCGGTACGCCCACCACGCGTAACCCGCCGGCAACCCTCTGGCCGAGCAGCTCGACGAAATGCCTGGCGGTCGAGCCGGTGCCGAGCCCGAGCTTCATGCCATCCTGCACATGCTCCAGCGCCTGTGCCGCCGCCTGCCGCTTAAGTCCGTCCATATCCACGTGCCGAATGCCTTTCGAAATCCGCCGATCCGCGGGCGCATGTCTAGCGTCGTTTGGGCCGCAGGAACAGCCGTCATGAGGCCCGATGCGCGTCCGACTAAGGGCTCAGAACCTTATCCATTGCGGCCAAAATGGCCGAGAAACGCGCCTCGACCTCGGCTCCGCATGCCAGGATGCCCGGGATTTGAACTTCCCTACTTGCATGATGCCCTGCCTGCCGCTAGCGAATTGCCATGACCCTTCCCCGCACTGTTGTCTTCGACCTCGACGGCACCCTCGTCGATACCGCGCCCGACCTGATCGCCGCGCTCAATTTCGTGCTCGACCGCGAAGGCCTGCCGCCTGTCCCGCTTAAATCGGCGCGCAACATGATCGGCGCCGGCGCCCGCAAGATGCTCGAGCGCGGGCTCGAAGTGGATGGGCGCGCGACGAGCGTGGAAGACCTCAATCGCCTGACAAAGGATTTCATCGACTATTACGCCGACCACATCGCGGACGCATCGCGGCCGTTCGAGGGGCTGGAAGCCGCGCTCGACGCGCTAGCGGCACAGGGCTGCCGCTTCGCGGTGTGCACCAACAAGCTGGAATGGCTGTCGAAAAGGCTGCTCGACCAATTGGGCCTGAGTGGACGATTTGCCGCCATCTGCGGCGCCGATACGTTCGGCGTCCCCAAGCCCGACCCCGTCATCCTGCAACAGACGGTGGCGCGGGCGGGCGGCGATATGGCCGCGACCATCATGGTCGGCGATGCCGGCCCCGACGTCGGCGTGGCAAGGCGGGCCGGCGTTCCCGTGATCGGGGTCGAGTTTGGCTACACCGACGTGCCGATCGCCGAACTGAAGCCCGACCGGCTGATCGGCCATATGCGCGAACTGCCGGCGGCGGTGGAAAGCCTCAGCAAGGTTCTATCGCGATCTTAACCGTATGATTTATCATACGTATTTAAAACGCTAATGCTACCCGTCAACCGCCCTGCTCGATCGACGTGCCCGCGCCCGATGCCGGCTTCTCGGTTACCTTCGCCATGTCGAAGTTCCAACCGACTACGGTTCCGGTCCAGGTAATTCGCAATCCCGGCGATTATACCTCTGCTGCCGAACAAGCCCTGCCGCGGCGCAACCCGCGCGCTGATTCCGGCTCCGCTCCTGCCGCCTCCGTCAGGTTGCGGATTGTAGCCGCCTTACAACGTGCCTAGATTGTGCTAGCGAACCAGCGCGCAAAGGCCCCTTTACAAGGCAGTTTGAATGAGCGGATTCCCGTCACCCAATCACCGGTTCGAGCCGATGGTCGATCCGTTCGGCCGGACGATCCGGTATCTGCGCGTGTCGGTGACCGATCGCTGCGACCTGCGCTGCTTCTACTGCATGTCGGAGGACATGACCTTCCTGCCGAAGAAGGACCTGCTGACGCTGGAAGAACTCGACCGGCTGTGCTCGGCCTTCATCGCCAAGGGCGTGCGCAAGATCCGCCTCACCGGCGGCGAACCGCTGGTCCGGCGCAACGTGATGTCGCTGGTGCGCTCGCTGTCGCGGCATCTTTCAAGCGGCGCGCTCGATGAACTGACGCTGACGACCAACGCCTCGCAACTGGCGCGCTTCGCCGGCGAATTGCGCGATTGCGGCGTCCGCCGCGTCAACGTCTCGCTCGACACGCTCGATGCGCAGAAGTTCCGCGCCATCACGCGCTGGGGCGACCTGGACAAGGTTCTGGCCGGCATCGAGGCCGCGCGTGACGCAGGCCTTGCGGTCAAGATCAATGCGGTGGCGCTGAAGAACATGAACGAGGAGGAAATCCCCTCGCTGATGGAATGGGCGCACGGCAAAGGCATGGCGCTGACGCTGATCGAAGTCATGCCGATGGGCGACATCGGCGAAGGACGCATCGACCAGTATGTGCCGCTGTCGCTGCTGCGCGCCCGCCTCGCCCAGCGCTACACGCTGACCGACCTCGATGAAGACACCGGCGGCCCTGCCCGCTACGTCCGGATCGGCGAAACCGGTGGCAAGCTCGGCTTCATCACGCCGATGACGCATAATTTCTGCGAGTCCTGTAACCGGGTACGGATCACCTGCACCGGCACGTTGCACACCTGCCTCGGCCATGAGGATGCCTCCGATTTGCGCAAACCGTTGCGGGCCTCTCCCGACAACGACCTGTTGTCGGCTGCCATCGATCGCGCCATCGGGCTCAAGCCGAAGGGCCACGACTTCATCATCGACCGCAGGCATAATCGCCCGAGCGTCTCGCGCCACATGAGCGTTACCGGCGGCTGAGTTCGCCGTTAATTTACGGGCATCCGCAACGCCGATTTGTCAGGCCAACCAACTAATTAATCGCCGCGTCAATTTGTCCATTTTCCGATTGACGCCGCCGCGGCGCGCTGAAATGGTGCGCGGGCTTCACGCCAGCACGGCCGAAACAGGCCGCTGTATCCTCAGAGGTTGCAGTCAAGACGGCGGTCGCGCGAGACGGGGGAGGATTATCGTTGCAATCGCATCTGCGAATGAGTTGCGGACTCGCGCGTTTTTCGCACGGGAGCGGACTTGCGCGTTTGGTGCAGGACGGCAGCTCCAGCCGTCCGGCGCGAGATGGCAACGCAATATCAATGAAGACATCCGGCGCGCGTCGATGACGCGTCCGAGGAGAGCGTAATGCGCCCATTGCTGGCACTGAGTAATGCAATCGATTGGCTCAACGAAAAACTAGGCGGCATCTGCAACTGGCTCGTGCTCGCAGCCTGCGTGGTGAGCGCCGCCAACGCGATGATCCGCTACGCGTTCGGTTACAGTTCCAACGGCTGGCTCGAACTGCAATGGTACATGTTCGCCGTCTTCGTGATGTTCGGCGCCTCGTATACGTTCAAGAAGAACGAGCATGTTCGGGTTGAAATTCTCTATCTGATGCTGTCCGAGCGCGGCCAGCTCCGGCTCGATTTGATCGGCACGCTGTTCTTCCTGATCCCGTCCTGCCTGCTGCTCAGCTATCTGTCGTGGCCGTTCTACATGCAGGCCTACGCCGTCGGCGAGATGTCGAGCAATGCTGGCGGCCTGGTGCGCTGGCCGATCAAGCTCGTCGTTCCCGTAGGCTTCGTTTTCCTGGCGCTGCAAGGCGTCTCCGAGGTGATCAAGCGCATCGCTGCACTGAAGGGCTATGTCGTGATCGATGCGAAATACGAGAGGCCTACCCAATGATCACGCTGGAGATGATGCCGCCGCTGATGTTCGGCGGCTTGATCCTGGCCATGCTGATCGGCTTTCCGGTGGCCTTCACGCTGGCCGCGCTCGGGCTGTCGTTCGGGTTCCTGTCGATCTATCTCGGCTTCTTCGACCTGAACTTCCTGCAGGCCATTCCGGGCCGCATTTTCGGCAGCGTGCTCTCCAACGAATTGCTGCTGGCGATCCCGTTCTTCACTTTCATGGGAGCGATCCTGGAGCGGTGCGGACTTGCCGAAGACATGCTGGACTCGATGGGCCAGTTGTTCGGCCCGGTCCGCGGCGGCCTCGGCTATTCCGTCATCATCGTCGGCTTCATCCTCGGCGCGATCACGGGCACGGTGGCGGCGCAAGTCATCGCCATGGCGCTGATCTCGATGCCGGTGATGCTGCGCTATGGCTACAACGTGCGCTACATCACCGGCGTCCTCGCGGCATCCGGCACCATCACCCAGTTGGTGCCACCCTCGCTGGTGCTGATCGTGATGGCCGACCAGCTCGGCAAGTCGGTCGGCGACATGTATCTCGGCGCCTGGGGGCCATCGATACTCCAGATCGCCCTGTTCGCCAGCTATACGTTCTTTCTGGGGCTGTTTTTTCCCCATCACGTACCGCCAGTGCCGAAGGAAGCGCGGACGCTGACAGGCTGGCCGCTCTGGCGCAAATGCCTGATGGGCATCATTCCCTCGGCCGTGCTGATCTTCGTGGTGCTGGGCACGATGATGCTCGGTCTGGCGACGCCGACGGAAGCCGGCGCGATGGGCGCGATCGGCGCCATCGTTCTCGCCGCTGTCCACCACAAGGAGCTGAGCAGCAAGGGGCACAAGATGCTCCTCCTCGGCATCGCTGCCACCGGCGTCGCCGTGATCATCGGAATGCTCGTCGGCGAAGGCAAGCTGCTGAAGCTGACGCTCGCGGTGCTCTATCTCGCCGTCGTCTGGCTCTGCCTGGAAGCTGTTCGCATTCCCGACCTGCGCAACCTGATCAAGCAGGGCTACGAATCGACCATGCGCCTCTCCACGATGGTCGTATTCATCCTGATCGGCTCGACCTGCTTCTCGGTGGTGTTCCTCGGCGTCTCCGGCGGAGTCTGGCTCGAACACCATCTGACGTCGATCCCCGGCGGCGTCTGGGGCTTCCTGATCTTCATCAACCTCTTCATCTTCTTCCTGGCGTTCTTCCTCGACTTCTTCGAGATCGCCTTCATCATCCTGCCGATGGTGGCGCCGATTGCGCAGAAGGTGCTGGCGCCCGTGGTGGGACCGGATGCGGCGCTGATCTGGTTCGGCGTCATGCTCTGCGTCAACATGCAGACGTCGTTCCTGCATCCGCCGTTCGGTTTCGCGCTGTTCTATCTGCGCGGCGTCGCGCCCAAGGAAGTCAAGAGCTCCGACATCTACTGGGGTGCGCTGCCCTGGATCGGCCTGCAGGCGATCATGGTGGCGATCGTGATCGCTTTCCCGATCGTGGTCACCGGCCTGCTCGACAAACCGATCGACGTCGACCTCAGCAAGGTCAGGATCGAGGTGCCGCAGATCGACCTGCCACCGCTGGATTTCGGCGGGCCCAAGCAGTAGCGGGCAGTCGCGGGGAAAACTCTCCCCGTCATGCCCCGCCACCGGGTCGGCGCGAAGCGCCGCCCGATGACAGGCTCCGGCGGGGCATCCAGTAATCGCTGGCGCCAGCGATGGGCCGAGAGTGCACGGCGTACCGGATCGTCCGCCCCGGTGCGCAATTGTGCACAAGGCGCACGATGACAGCTCGGAAAAAACCCCGGATCGCTCCGGGGTCTTTGTTTGTCGAAGCTATCGCTCGTTGACAATCAACTGTGCGAGTGACGCGCCATGAAGTTGTCGTAGCCGACTTCGGCGACCTGGAACCACTGATAGCCGTTGTTCGAGAAGGACGTCAGCGATTCATGGAGCTTCTTGAAGTTCGCATTGGTGGCAGAGACTTCGCTGTGCAATTCCTTGGCAGCCTTGAAACTCGCTTCCATGATCTCCGGTGAGAAGCCACGCAGCTTGGCACCGTTAGCCAACAGCTTCTTCAGCCCGATGGGATTGACCATGTCGTATTTCGCCATCATCCAGTTGTTGGCGAGGTGGCCGGCCTGCTCGAGGATGTTCTGATAATACTTCGGCAGCGCATTCCACTTTTCGAGGTTGACCATCGCCAGCAGCATCGGACCACCTTCCCACCAGCCGGGATAGTAGTAATACGGCGCGACCTTGTTGAAGCCGAGCTTCTCGTCATCATAGGGCCCGACCCATTCCGCCGCATCGATCGTGCCTTTTTCCAGCGCAGGATAGATATCGCCACCGGCCAATTGTTGCGGAACGCATCCAAGCTTCTGCATCACCCGGCCAGCAAAGCCGCCGATGCGGAATTTGAGACCCTTGAGATCGTCGACGGTTTTGATTTCCTTGCGGAACCAGCCACCCATTTGACAGGTGGTATTGCCCGCCAGCATCGACGTGACGTTATAGCTCTTGTAGAATTCGTTCAGCAGGTCCTTGCCACCGCCGAGCATGTACCAGGCCTGGTTGAGACGCGCATTCGGTCCGAACGGCAGCGCCGACCCGAACGTAAAAGTCGGATCCTTGCCGAAATAGTAATAGGACGCGGTATGACCCATCTCGACGGTGCCGTTCTGCACGGCGTCTAGAACCTGAAGGCCGGGGACGATTTCGCCGGCCGCGAAGGTCTGGATCTGGAATTTGTTGTCGGTCGCCTCGCCGACGGCCTTGGCCATCATCTCGGCGCCGCCATGGATCGTATCGAGCGACTTTGGCCAACTCGTCGTCATGCGCCACTTGATCTCCGGCATCGTCTGCGCAATTGCCGGCGCCGCCAGCGTGGCCGCGCCCGCGGCACCGATGCCGGTGACTTTCAGAAACTCTCTTCGCTTCATGGATTTCCTGCCTTGTTGGTTTTTCATTCGGCCTTCGTCGTGAGGCCTGTGATCAGCATGGAACATCCGATTGCGGATTGCCATCCCGACATTGGGGGTAAATCCGGAAGTGAGCCCGTTGGCTGCTGGCGGACTCTCGGCTCCCCCTTGGCGAGCCTACGTCATCTGCGCTAATTTAGTCGCGAATTGCTACGAGTGATTTTCAAAACCGAGCAGCGAATGGCGCCGGTGATCCAAGGAAGCTGAGAAGCGCAGTACCTGGCCACGCGAACTCTCGTGAACCCTCCCGGTTCGCGGCCATAGGTCTGCGCCATTCATCCCTTCCAGCTCTTCATCGGATCCCACCATCATGAAAGACCTCACTCAAGGCTCAATTTTGAGCCATTCCTTGACCATGGCCGTGCCGATTTTCACAGGCCTGGTTCTGGTATTGCTCTGCGGATTGATCGATCTCTACTTCGTGGCTGGCTTGGGTGAAGCTGCCATTGCCGGCATCGGCGCTGCCGGAAATGCCGGATTTATCACCAACGCTTTGACGCAGATCGTGAGCGTCGGCACGCTGGCAGCGGTATCACAAGCTGTCGGCCGCCGAGATCGGACCGATGCAAATCTGAACTTCAACCAGTCGCTCGTTCTATCGGCCGTGTGCGGTGCGTGTACCATGGCCGCCGGCTTCGCTCTGGCGCGGCCTTACATGAACTCGGTTGCGGCAGACGCTGCAACCGTCGCGGCCGGGACGACCTATCTTGTCTGGTTCATGCCAGCTCTCGGCCTGCAGTTTGTGATGTTCGCGATGTCGTCAGCATTGCGTGGCATCGGCATCGTTGCGCCCATGATGTATGCCCAGGCGCTTACGGTCACGATCAATGTCATTCTTGCCCCTGTGCTCGTTCTCGGCTGGGGAACGGGCTATGCCCTGGGAGTGAAGGGAGCCGGCCTCGCCAGCTCGCTTGCGGTCGCTGGCGGCGTTCTCACACTTTGGGTGTATGTCCAGAAAGCGGAAAACTACTTCACGCTCGATCCCAAACACTGGCGTCCGCAAATAGCGCACTGGCGACGCATCCTGAGCGTCGGCCTGCCGGCCGGCGGCGAGTTCGCCATCATGTTCGTGTACATGGCAACGATTTATTACGCCCTCGGGGATTTCGGTCCATCCGCGCAAGCCGGCTTCAGTATCGGTTCGCGCGTGCTTGGACTCATTCAGGTACCCGCCATGGCCATCGCCTTCGCTGCAGCCCCCATCATCGGACAGAATTTCGGCGCGGGAAACAGCGGACGTGTAAAACAGGCGATCAGCCATGTTCTGATTGCCGTCACTGTGGTGATGGCTGTTGCAACACTTGTTACGCAGTGGCGGCCCGAGCTTTTGTTGAGGGGCTTCAGCCAGGACGAAGCCACGATTGCCGACGGCGCCTTGTTCCTGAAAATGGTTTCGCTAAATCTTGTGGCGCAAGGTTTGATCTTTGTGTGTTCGAGCACGTTTCAAGGCTTGGGCAATACGAAGCCGCAGCTCATCAGTTCGACCCTGCGCTTGATAACATATGTGATCCCGACCTTATGGTTGTCGGCGCAATCCGGCTTCCGCGCAGAGCACATCTGGTACTTATCC
>CAWFIQ010000024.1:0-1122892 GCA_963815955.1 uncultured Alphaproteobacteria bacterium | reverse complement strand
CGCGCAGAGTTGAGATGGATCGCTCATACCCTGGCTCCGGTGCGCAATCTGGATATCTTCGCCACTAGCCTGCTGCCTCCGGTCACTCGCGCGCTGCCGGCTCGCACGGAACTTTGAACGTCTCGTCGACGCCACTGAGCGGCGGCGACGTGCAGCTCTTTTTCGGCGCGGGCGAGCGCCAAAGCCCGGCCGAAGGTCGCCAACCTGTCGTGGAACCTTTCCGCCGGATCCGCGTTCGGGACAGTTGGTTGACGTCTGGCGGGCTCAATCAGCAAACCTGGGGAGGGAGCGATGGGACTGTCCTGGCAACAAGGTCCACTCTCACCGGGGGCAGTCGGCCGGTTCCTCGTGCCCGAACCGTTGCCCAAGAGATTGTTGTACGTCGAGCGACTGCGCCGCCGCATGCGGGTGCGCTTCGGAGGAATATGGATCGCCGATAGCGAGAACGTCCTCCTGCTCTTCGAACCGGGCCGCTATCCGGAGACCGACGTTTCTCCACACGTCCTGGAACGCACCGAGCATACCACCCAACACTCCGATCTCGGGCTCACATCCTGGTACAGCGTCCGGGCGGACGAACAACACATCGCGCCGCGAGGGACATGGCAGCATACCAGTCTGCCCAGACTTCCAAGGGGCACGCGTTTACGCCGTTTCTCGTTTGCTGCTCTTTGATTGGTCTTGCTCGCATCCGGCGCCTGTACGCTGGACTGACGGTATCGTTCCTGCATGATCGCTTGTCAGTTCCGTCGTCCCCAAAAGGAAGGAGAGTCAAGATGCCTGAGCCACTCGCACGACCAGTCGTTCCAGCTGCCGAGGAGCGGGCCCGGCTGAAGGAGGGAGTACACATCGAACGCAGCCCTCGCCGGGTACGGACCTACTTTGGTGGCAAGGCTGATCGCCGACAGCGAGCACGTTCTCCTCGTCTATGAAACGAAGCGGCCGCCGGCTTACTGGTTTCCGATTGCGGATGTCCGGATGGAGTATTTGGAGCAGGCGCATCAACCGGCGGACACCATTCGCTGGCGCTTGGTGGTAAAGGACCGCACCGCTCACAACGCGGCTCGCGCTTACATCAAACCGGCCGGCGATCGAGCCGCACTGGAGGGTCACCTCACCTTTCTACTGGGACGTGATGGACGCGTGGTTCGAGGAGGACGAGCAGGTCTTCGTTCATCCTCGAGATCCGTACACAAGAGTCGACACGGTCCACAGCTCGAGGCACGTGCGCGTGGAGATTGAAGGCGTGACGCTGGGTGAAACTCGCCGGCCGATCCTCCTCTTCGAGACCGGGCTACCGACCCGTTATTACATCCCGAAGGTTGACGTGCGCATGGATCTGCTCGATCCCAGCGAGTTTGTCACGCGATGCCCGTATAAAGGTGTGGCGCGCTACTGGTCGGCTCGGGTGGTCTACAAGCTCGTCAAGGACATCGCGTGGAGTTATCCGGCGCCAATCCCCGAGTGCCCGAAGATCGAAAACCTGCTCAGCTTCTACAACGAGCACGTCGACCTGTACGTCGATGGGGTGCTGCAAGATCGACCAACCACGCCGTTCTCTTAACGTCGCGATCAGGGGGCTGGGTTTGTCCGGCTCGTACCGCCTCCTTGGACGTGGACTTCGTCCGCGTCGAGATGCCATGGGCATCCCCATCGCATGGCAACGTCGTGCATTGTGAAAGCAGTGCGGGGGGCGCCAATAAGATCGGACGCTGAGGGTTGAACGTGCCGAAGTCGGCGGAATGAATGGCAAGCAAGCGATAGGGCGATCCGCGTGACTTGACACGCTCGTGGCGCAACGATCCGGACCCCGCATTCATGCCGCCGGTGAAGAGTTTAACGGGTTCGCGGCAACTCGCTCGAGGCAACGAGAGTGGACTGCTGGGCCGACGGCGACTACGCGAGGGTTATCGCTTTAGGCTCGTCGCCCGATCATGACATTCCGGCTGTCATTTAGCGATCACGAAGTCAGTGAGATCTGCCGCCTCATTCGCAGTGCGTTCTGTCCAAAGGATGAGCAGCTTGCACCCGTTCTTAGTGGCGTGCGGGCCGTGTTCCCTGCCTGCCTTGAAGTGCAACGAAGTGCCTGCCTGGTACTGCTTGCCCTCGTTGGTGAAGTCGCCCTCTACAACATACAGTGCCTCGGCCGTGCCTCTGTGGAGATGTGCCGGAATAACCGCGCCAGGCTTTATGTCGATGTGCAACATCACCGGTCCTGGCGTGTAGTTCGCGTTGCGGACCGCCAGCGCGTAGATGTCGCCCTCACTCTGGAAAGGGAAACGATCCCTCTTGAGCTGACTGCCAATTACTTCTTGATCGATCATGGTTCTGTCTCCTGCGGAAGAGAATCACACTCCTCTGTAATGCGACCTGTAATGCATCTCTCCGACCTTCAAGTCAGCTTTGGTACATCAAGGCTTGAAAAAAGTCACAGCAAGCGGGCGGTTCAATAGCGGGCGGTCTGCGCCGCCGCTACCGCGGCGATCCGGCACCTCAAGACTTCGCAATGGGAGCGCGACCGCCATCAGGAACGTGCGGCGCGGGTAAAGTCCGTGCTCTAATGCGGCAGGTCTGCCGGTAATGCCCAGTGAGACGCACACTGTGCCGACAATGGTGGGCGATTCGGAGAAGTGCAAGGAAGTGAGCGACGCCCGCTCGCTGAGCACGGCATCTATGTCCAGCCGATCAACTATCCGACCGTCCCGCGCGGAACCGAACGGCCGCGCATCACGCCGACGCCCTATCACGATGACGACGCACTCCCTGGAGCGCTCATCGATGCGTGGGGGCGCTTGGATTGCCACTGCGACACCACGCGCTCGCGGCGGAGTGACTTCGGGAAAATTCGCGTGAAATGTCAATGCGAAGGGCGTCTCTTGGTCGGCAGCTCGGTCGGACTTTCTTCACGCAGCAAGCTTCGATATTTGCCGTTCGACCAATCGCAAGAACCGGGTGTTGCGAACTCCCGCAACCACTGATTCTTGCGATATCGGCGCGGACGACCCGGAAGGTCGCCTTTTGGAACGCATTTCGCAGCGAGATCGGGTGTTGTGCCTCCAACGCTTGAACTTGGTCGGGGCCCATCAAGGCTCGGGTAGGCGGGCCCTAAACTTAGGTTTGCTCTTCTTAGCCAATGTGCCGTACGCGATCGACCTCTGTGCAATGGTTTGGTTCTCCTCTCGTGACTACGTTCGGGGTGTTAATCGCGCGACCTATCGAGCAGCAATCGAGGAGTTCCAGCGATGAGAATCATGGGTGCAATCGCATTGTCAGGTTTTGCTCGCAGGACGGCTGAGTCAGCCTCCGACTTCGCCAGCGTCGTTCGCAACCTGATTATGGACGTGCGCGATAGTTACCGGCCCCAGCTGCACTACATGCGCGGCCCCGGTCCGAAATGGCGCGCCAAGCATCAGCCCTGGCTGAAATTCGATTCTCATGCCGTACTGCCGACCGCGCAGCACCAGCTATCGTCGGCGCATATACGCCGTCGCAACGCGGCTAACCCCACCCGATAGCCAGCCGAGGTTACGGATCATGCCCGCTCGCTGGGTAACCACCCGGTCTTGGATGCTGCTCATTGGCGCCGCTCTTTGCATCGCATTGGTCGGCCTGATGGCCTTGTCGGGCGGTTCGGCGCGTGCCGGCGTCGCCTTCGAAGGACGCAAATTGCCGATGAAGTTCAGCTGGGTCCCTTGCCAACCGAATTGCCGGGGCTGGGCCAGCGCGGTCGGTATCGTGACTGCGGATAGTCCAAGGGATTTCGATGAATTCGCGCGCAGCCGGCAGCTCGGCGGCGCGACCATCATGCTGGATTCCAGCGGCGGTTCGGTCAACGGCTCGATCGCGCTCGGACGGCGCTGGCGCAATCTCGGGGTGCTGACCACCGTCGGCGTCAGCGTTCAGACCAACACTGCGCAGAGCGCTCCGCCCAACGTGGCGCCCGTGGCCTATTGCGAATCGATGTGCGTGTTCCTGCTTCTGTCGGGCAAGACGCGTTACGTGCCCGAGACTGCCCATGTTCGTGTGCATCAAATATGGATGGGCGACCGCGCCAATGACGCCAAGGCCGCGACCTACAGCGCAGATGATCTGATGATCGTGGAACGCGATATCGGTCGTCTCGCCAAATATACCTTCGACATGGGCGGTGCGGGCGATTTGCTGTCGCTGTCGCTGAACGTGCCGCCCTGGGAAGATCTGCATGAACTGTCGCGGGAAGAATTGCGACTGACCAATCTGGTCACCACCGATATGGTTGATCAGCCGAGAAACCCCAACGCAGCGGTTGACGAGCCGACGCCCAAACCAGTGCAGGGAAAATTCGTAAGCAGCGCGGTTGCGACAGAGACAAATCCAGAGCCGACGAAATCAACCAACTCGGCTGAAGCTATGGGGCGCACGGGCGGCGTGAGCGCGCACTGTCCAGCGCCTTCGTCGTCGCCGTCATGTCCGACTACTTCGCGGCCATCCGCATGGCGATCATCACGGCCGCCGATGAACTGCGGGAATGATTGATCCGATGACGCTGGAAATTATCCTGTTGTTACTGGGGGCTAACGTTCTGCGTCTTGATCCTGCTTGCGTTGGGGGACTGGGCGTCGTGCGGCCTCGCGAATGCCGACGGCGCCCGTAGGTCATGGCTTCTCGGAAGAAATGCCTAGTGACGGTGGCACGCCCGGCGCGCGGACAAGTCACGAGCTTTTTATTCCTTCGTTACCGCCTGCGAGGCTTCAAAGTCGGCGCAGAGGTCCTAAGTGTACGTTTACATGATACTCGTCATGCGAAGAAGGTTTGGAGCGAATATGGGCGAGGTTATTCGATTTATCCCAAAGTCCGAGCGCGAGCGAGCCCGCCTAATTCGAGAAGCCCGTGCGATATATGACAGCATCTTCCCGGCGGCTGATCCGGTCTGCGAGCAACGAAAGGCATCGGTAAGTCATACGGACAGCGTCGCCAATGTCGATCGTAGCAAAGGGGTTCTCCTGTCGTGATCAAGATCATCGCCGTGCTCTGCAGCCTCTCCTCCCCGGCAAATTGCCACGAGCAGACCATCACCACCTCGGACTTCGCTGACGTCTCGATGCAGTCCTGCCTGGTGGGCGCGCCGCAACTCGCTGAGTGGATGAAGCAGCATCCGGCCGAACGCCTGGCGGCATGGCGCTGCGTGATTGGCAAACAGGAGGGCAGGGGAGCTTAGGCTGGAAAGCGGCTTCTCCGGATGCTTTGAACCGCTTAATCACAATGGCTACGATTACGGACTGCGACCGTTCGACCGCCACCAAGGCCAGCCGATCGAGTAAGTCCTTGTTTTGCGGTGCATGAAGTCCGGAAGTGACCTTGGCTGTGTAAAAACGCAAAGACGCTCAATCGCGATGGAAGAAATTATTCGTCTAAGACCGCTTTGGTCGCCCAACTTGCAAGCGAATACAACTTAGAAGTCGAACTAAAAAATATCATTCTCGTCGCGCTTCGATTTTTTGAGTTCTCACACAGTCAGGACCCAGAGCGGAAGTGATCGGCTTTAAGACCGAGCGCCATGAACCTTCGTATTGTTCCGCAACCCCTTTGGATACCGAACGATTACCTATGTTCAATTGAGCGGTTGCTCGCGATTCGAGTGGCGGGGTTGTGGGACTTGGCTTCGTGCCACCACCAGACCTGAGTGTGCAAGAGGAGCGGCGTCATGGTCAAGGACGGCGGCGCGTTGGCACGCGCAACCTCGATTGGTCCAAGGGCGGCAACGGGTTTGGAAGTTTCTGCAGATACGGCTGGTGGCATTCCTCGCTAAGGCATCACGCGGCGCGGCGGCAATAACGATCTTCTATCGACTTTATGGCGAGAGGTGATTTCCCTCACCGGCGTTGCAAGGTCATTCTCGTCGGGTGGTGAGTTATCTTTAACATGAACAGGAGCTACCATTAAGATGATCGACGAACGTCGAGGATGATGCCAAGAGGAGACTACCATGCCCTACTGCTCCGAAAGTCTTAGATCTGACAGAGTCGCGCGATGCGCAGTTTGTGATGGCAAGTTTGGTCTCGTCCGCCACTACTCGTGGCGAACCCAGCTTTGTTCCAGGAAGTGCGTCGATCGCTTCAGAACTCGCAAGGAGAGTAATCGCAATTGGATGGGCTGGCTCCAAATCGGCTTCGACCAGCTGCCGGAGAACCGCGCGAGGGCTTTATGACGGTCCCGGCTGACCTGAGAATGTCCGCTAATTGGGGAAAACCGAAGTGAGCGGCGCACGGTCAAAGTGGCGCGAATGACCCAACCCGAAAATTAGCCTCTAGCAGGACGCGGCACTGCTGTGATTTGATAATTGCAACGCGCGTTCGTAGATTTTTCAGCTATCACAGGAGCAACCTTGAATATTGTTCTAATATCTCAGTTGGTAGCGGCCGTCATCGTTGCGTTGTTTGTGGCATACAACTTGTTTCATTACGTACTTTTTCTTTTGGTGATCCGACCGAAGGACGCGAGCAAAATCGGCCACCAGCTGAATGAATTCGAGCAGCGCCAACTGATTGAGTGGACACCAAAGCCGAACGACTTTCTCAAACATGACGACGAAAAGCGCACATATGATGACGTGTTCGGCACGTATCGCGACGAGCAATCGAACTACAGCACGTGTGTGTTTCCCCGATTGGCATTTTCGCACCCTTACGAGGCCGAATATGCACTTTTGAAGCCGAAAGACGGGATGCGATTCCTGGATCTCGGATGCGGCTCCGGCGCGGCAGCCGAATACCTCGCCAGGCGGAGCAATATCGAAATTGTGTGCGTGACCAATTCCTCTGTGCAGGCGGAGATCTGCCGGCGGAAATTTGCGAGACTTGGCGGGCGTGGACAGGTGATAGTCATCGACTTCGACAGCCTCGATCTCCCGAATGAACACTTTGATGCCATCTATGCGCTCGAGTTGATTGGCTACACCAAAGACCTGGACGCGTGGCTAGCTAGGTGCTGGCGGATGCTCAAGCCGGGAGGACGGTTGCTGATCCATTCGCCGGGGTCGCTGGATCATTGTCGCCGTACCAAGGATTACCTGAGTGTCACCGCCTTCTTCGAGAATTGGCGCTACAATTTTGTCGGAGCCAATCTTCTCGTCTATAAGATGCGCCGACTTGGCTTCAGTCCAATCCACTATCGGCGACTACCATTCTTGGCCTGGGGAGTAACCTGGAACTTCATTCAACACATGCTGTTGTGGAAGTACCGGCTAAAGATGCGCACATTCGTGGAACTGGAGCGAATCATTTGGCGCACGTCGAAGGTGTTTGTGTTTGGCAACCCGTACAACACGGTGCTGGCCACCAAACCGAAGGCACCATCTTGCTCCCAAACTCATACATCGGAAGCAGTGGCTGGCGTTGCCGAGATCGATCACGAGGTCCGTGCATCAATACCGGCCTCATGATAATCGCGTGTTCCGCGTGTATCTGCGTTCCTCCTGGCCGGCAATGACGTCGGCTTTGGCCCAAGTTCGGGCCTGTTCGTCTTCGATCCTCTCTTGAAGAGCGGCCTTCGAGCGGGCCTTTCTTTTGGCCAGTTGTGAAGGCGCGACTTCCGTTGTTGGCCGATTTTGTTCTCTAATTCCGGGTCTGGGTGTCAAGCTTTCCAACGATATCCTTGCCGGGCCCATTGTTCTCTCCGCGGTAGGGGTAGGCCCTCCGCATGATGGCGTAAGGTGACGCTGGCGAAATGTTGCAATCGCGGTCGCCCTTTCAGACGCGCGCAAAAAAATCGGTCGAACTCACCGTCGCCATCGTCCCGGCAGGGACGTCGTTTCCCGCCGTTTGGCAGGATCTCAGTATTTTTCTTGCTAAGCAGCAATCTCCTTCCTCCAGTTAAACTCGGTCCCGTCGATCCACATGCGATGCAGAATGACCGCGAGCTTACGAGCGACCGCTACCTTGGCCTTGCGGAGCCCGTTGCGCTTGGCGAGCTTTGCCCCCCAGGCCTTCACGGCGGACCATTTCGGGACGCGGGTCAGCAGAACCCCGGCTGCTTCAAATAGATAACTTCGCAGCATCGCGTCGCCGCACTTCGAGATGCGGCCTGTCCAATCGACCTCTCCTGACGCATGGCGTCTACTGGTTAACCCAACATTAGCACCCACGCTTCTCGATCGCGCAAACCGTGCCGGATCGTCAATCGTTGCCTTGAAGGCGAGCGCGGTGATCGGACCGACTCCAGGGACGGTCATAAACCGGCGGACCTGGGCGTGACGGCGCACCAGCTTCACAACCTTGCGGTCAAGCTCGCTGACCTGTTGCTCGACGGCCTTGCACGCTTCGAGCAGCGGTCTGACCGCAACTATCAGCTCAGGACGGCCCTCGATCAACTCCTCGGCGCGCACGGCGAAGATGTTGAACTTGGCGCGGCCGATGACGAGACCGAGGTTCTTGAGAAGGCCGCGAACATGGTTCTCGAGATCGCGCTTGATCTTGACCAGCATCGCCCGGCTGGCCAGCAGTGCTCTGACCGAGTGGCTGTCGATATCCTTGACGTGCACCTCCTTGAACCAACCGGTCTGCATGATGCGGGCGATCCCGATAGCATCGTTGCGGTCGCTCTTGTTGATCTGCATCTTGAGCACGGTCTTGGCATGGCGCGCAACGATACAGATCACCGGTAGGCCAAACCGCCTAAGCTCAGTCCATAACCAAGTAGACGTCGGTCCGGTCTCGAGGCCAATGCGTACCGCGCCCGGCGCCTTTGACCTCACGTAAACGGAGATTGCCTCAGGATCTGAATCGCCGACGCCCTCTCGCACGACCGATCCCGACTTGTCCACCACACAGATCGATGTTTGCTTCAACGACACGTCCAGTCCGACATAGTATTCCATTGCCGCTCTCCATCGTTGCGATGCCACATGAGGCTGGCCTCCTACGTTCCTGGAGAGCTGATTCCCTTGCCCTTGTCTGGCTCGATCCCGGAGTTACCCCATGTTGCAAAAGTCGGCTGCTACCGATGGATCGGTAGGCCATTTCGCTGAGGACGAGCGGCTTTGATCCGCGGGCCTTGACGCTCTCTACGCAACTCTAACACTACGCGATACACATGGCCCCAGCGGGTGGCGGCCGGGCGACCAGCGAGGCGAGCCGTCGCAGGTTCGGGGCGATAGCGGCCAGAACAAACTCATCCTGGGCGCCTCGTGGTCCACGCAGTCGAAGCCGACCGAGCTTCAGGATACGCTTCAAGTATGCGAACCGCATCTCGATCTTCTTGCGCTCACGTCGTGACGAACCACGATGGCGCGCTGGCGCCGGAAATTTATTGCACGATCGAATTGCACATTCCGCGCAAGACGCCGAGCTTCAGGGTATCCGCCGACGCCGTCATCTTCAACGATGGCGGGTTGCAGGTGGCCGTGGTCGAGAGCGGTGCGGTGCATCTGCGCAAGGTGTCGGTCGTGCGCGATCTTGGGCAGGAGGTTGAGATCAACAGCGGCGTGAAGGCGGGCAATCAGGTGATTCTCAACCCCCCGGTTCGATCTGGCTGACGGCAGGAAGGTTCGCATAGGCGCCCCGGCGACGCGGACGTCCTGAGCTTTCCGCGAGCGATGTCCGCCCGCGGGAGCCTCATTTCTAAAATCCTATTTAATCGCGAGGCAGGCATCTGCAGAGCGGCCCCACCGCGCTTGTCCCCCAGAGGCCCGAGGCGGTGTCGACTTGGCCACCAAGCTGATGCGCACGCCACGCCTTGCAGGCCCCGGCGAGGCGGGCGGCGCTGCCGGCCCTGCGGCTTCAGCCTCGTCGCCGTCATCGTGATGCTGTATGTTTCTGCCTGACGATCCGGCCGGGGCCGGCGTGCAGGGTGGAGATTGCTTGCCCGGACCGGCGCGATTGAAGGAATTGTGCCGCCTCTCGCTCACCGCAGGGAGCGCTCGCGGCCGGCGCCCCATGGGCGGTCGTGCTCGTCGTCGCGAACGGTCTTGCCGTAGCATACGGCGCCGAGTCCCGACGCGGTGGCCTGACATTGTGCATAGCTTGTGAAACTGCAGTCGGTGCCACCCAAGTCATATGACAGGCAATAATGGCCCAACGGCACAATCGGTCCGGCCTGCGCCGTGGAAGCCGTCGCGGGGAAGAATGCAAGTGTGGAAAAAGCGATTGTCGAAGCAATCGCAACCTTCTGGATCGTTCTCATGGTCGTATTCCATCTAGGTCCCGCCCAATCCTGAGATGGGATCCGATGTCGATGAAATCGAACTTGCTCAATCACAGCGGACATCCTTCTTTCACCCACGCTTCAAATAGATCGATCTTCTCTTGCGGCCAAGGACCATCGCCGTAAGGTGGCGGCGGCGGCATGACCGAGCCGCCAATTCCACGAATTCGATCGAAGATCTCCTTGGACCGCGCTTTGACGTCGCCAAAACTGCGGAGGTCGAAGAACTTGGACATGCCCCGGACATGCTTGTCTGTGAAGAGCGGATAGATGTCTTTAGCGTAACTGGTCATGGGCACTCACCCACCGTCGGCTGGAGTTTTGATTGAGGCTTTCACAAAGCGTCAAACTTAGACGATTTGGCCGTGGCGGCCACTGCGACAGGAACAGCAATTGCGAGCGCAATCGCGAGGCTGCGGACTTGAATCTTCATGGTAGCTCCTGTTCGTGTAAAAGATGACTATCCACCACCCGACAAGAATGACCTTGCAACGCCGGCGAGGGAAATCACCTCTCGCCATAGAGTTGATAGAAGATCGTTATTGCCGCCGCGCCGCGTGAAGCCGCAGCGAGGAATGCCACCAGCCGCATCTGCAGAGACTTCTAAAGCCGTTGCCGCCCTTGGACCAATCGAGGTTGCGCGTGCCAACGCGCTGCCGTCCTTGACCATGACGCCGCTCCTACGGTGGATTTGTCGTGCGCCACGTCGCCGACCGGATGCCGGACCGAGGTAAGAGAGGAAAGACATCGCCACTTTGCAGATGGGGCAGGATGCTAACAGAAAAATTTCGGAAATCCGGAATTGCGTTACGTGGGTAACGACCAAGCTGTTCTTGCACACTCAGGTCTGGTGGTGGCACGAAGCCAAGTCCCCCGACCCGCCACTCGATCCGAGCTGACCCGGCGCCTGGCGTACGATTTCGTGTAGCCGCCGAGCGATCGGCAGGGGGTTCTATGTCGGCCCGAACGCTGTCAACGCCAGAGTTTGATCAGCTGCGCAGCCACGCTCGGAAGATCTGACCCGACAGCTACCGGCGCCGCCGGCCAGCCAAGCACCGCCAGCTTGGGCGGCGGCGCATTGCCGGGTCTGGCAATAAGCGCTGCTGGACAACCAACGTTCTGCGCCCCGAGAATATCCCACACATGGGTCGACACCATGCAAATCTCAGCCGTCGATGCATATAGCTCCTCCGCGGCCATGTGATACACCTGCGGCGCCGGCTTATATCGACGCACGAGATCAACACTCAGCAATCTTTCAAAGTAACCATCGATGCCGGCGTGCGTTAGCTGTATGATCTGCGCGCCCTGCGGCGAGTTCGAAAGCGTGACAAGCCGGAAACCGGCGTCCTTCAATTGCTTCAGCCCGGCCGGCACATCGGGGTGCGCGGGCATCGTAGAGGCTCGCATTCCTAGTTCGACGACGTCGGCGTGCTGGATCGGGATGCCGTGAGTTCAGCCCATCGATTTCAGCACGGCCTCCGATAAATTAAAGAATGGCGTGTAGGGCCCCCCTGCCAGGGTTATTGCTTCCGAGTAGAGGATCAGCTGCGTATACCATTCGTTCACCAACTTCCCGTCGCCGAATAGCCGTTCAAACAGCGGCGCGAAGTGCCGGATGTCGAGCAGCGAATCATTGACGTCGAATGCAAGGATCGACGGTACCACAGCGCCGCTCTTGCTTTCTTGAGCGCCTGCGGGTGCAGCCCGCCCGACAGCACTCGCCGTCACGCCGCCAATTGCGGCAGCTCCGAGGCCTGCAAGTAGCTTGCGTCGCAGCACCGAGAATCGAACATCGTCGGTCATGGGTTTGCTCTTTCCACGCGCTAAAATCGAGGCGATCCTCACATGGCAGTCCGCGCGTCGAGGTTCGCTCGCCGGGCGGCGCTCACCTCGGGCGCATTAAGAACTGAGGTCGTCAGCAGGACCGCAGCGGCGAGAACCCAGCAGTACCAGGCTTCAAGCCCAGTGAAATGGAAAGCGGAGGGGGCAGTGATGAAGACCGCACCCAATGCGCGGTCCACCCAGAGATGCAGCCAGTAAGGGACCACCCGGACGAGCCCCGTCGGGTGGTCCATGAGAGCCGGCAGCAGCAGTGCCGCGATGCGGGTCACCGCCGAGAGCCACAGCGCGACAGGACTGTTCTGGCTTAGCTTCAGCGGGAATGGCGCGACCATCAAGACGATGGCGACAGGATAGTCGATTAGGTAGGCGTGGATGGATTTTGTGATGAAGCGAAAGGGCAAGGCGTGACTCCTGCATGCTGGGCTGCTCGATCGAGTTCTTGCGACATCGAGTGTAGGGACTGCACACACGAACGGCAGGTCGACCGCGTTGTGGTCGATGGGCTCCTCGTGCTGCCACCAAGTATCGGTGATGTGTACGAGGAGGGTATTCCCGTCTACGCGCTGTTAGAAATGCTGGATCGTTATCGTTTTCATTCCGCTCCGGCGCCCGCGTCTAAAGCTTTCAGACGCCACCGACCCCCGCGCCGGAGGTCAGGGCAAGCGCTCGAGTAGAAATCTCTTCCGTTCGAACGCTCCCGGTTTGTCCATCCTAACCAATGCCAACCTAGCACCGGCCGAGCGAGAGCCTTCTATCCCATCGCTTTCGAGCAAATCTTGTTCGTCACTTGCACGGGGCTGGTTCGGTGGGGACGATTACATTCGACACGTCGTGCTGGCGGATTTCGTTTTCCATATCGCGCTTGCACACGCGATTTTACGCCATCTTGGAGCTCGATAGGAAAGAAGGATTATATGGGGGATCTCACGCTCCCCAAGACGACCATCGCATGTGAATTTGCTGGCGGAGACGGCAATGACGACGTTTCGACCAGAAAGCCGCGCAATCGCTTCTTCGGTAACGGTCGCCTTTGGCCCGATGTCGACCTTTCTCAACTGTCTAGCCTATGATCGTGGAGAGTATCGTCCAGGGCTCGGAAAGATCACTGGCGATTTCGGCTCAGGCCTGGTCATCGCCTTCGATCGGTTCGCTTCGGTCGAGCCGAGTATCGGCAACGTAGGCGAAGTACTTTTCGCGGGCGCTTGGAAGGCCGCACCTTCAAGCGAAAGCATTGTCTCTTTGATGATGTTCTTGTCAATCGTTACCTCGTTGAGGGTATTCGTTCTTTGCAATCCGTCTGAGGTTTATTTGAGGGGCGTGGTCAGAGGGTTGTCATTGGTGTCGAGGACGAAGACAGCGAGCAGTTTTGCCGGCTCGGTCTTGCTCGCGTTGCGGCTGATCGAATGGATCGCGCCCGGCGATTCGGACCAGCTCTCGCCTGCCCGATAGATGCGCGTCTCGCCGTCATTCACCTTCGACTCGATCGCGCCCGAGATCACGTAGGCGTAGATGAAGGCCGACTTCGCGTGGGTGTGGGATGGGGAGGCCGCGCCCGGCGCGTAATTGACTTCCACGGCGATCAGCGACTTGCCGGAGATATTGGGAATGGCCGCCTCGAAGTTCTTCTTGACGGCTTCCGGTTCGCCATCATGGGCGTAGATGGGGCCGGCCATCGAGAAGGCGAGGGCGGCGCAGGTGGCGGCGATCATGGTTCGGATCTTCATGGGCTTTCTCCTTCTGCCTATAGGTTGGTCTTCGTTCTTCATTGTTTCCTTTTCGGGCTTGCCGGCCTGCTGATTACGGACGCCGAACGGGTCAGTCTCGCGGGATGAAGTCGACGTGGGGCCCCGGCTCGATAATGAACACCGCGAGCGTGGCGAGAACGCACGCGACCGCGGCGACAGCCATCGCCATGTGGAATCCTGAGAGCAGCTGATGACCCCCCTGCTGCAGGACGCCGCCGAGCAGGGCGATGGCGAAGAGCGACCCGGCGCGTGAGACCGCGCTGTTGACACCAGAAGCGGTTCCGGCGCGATCGGACTCGACGGAGGTGAGCACGAGGGTCGTCAACGGCGCGATCGCCAAGCTCATGCCGAGTGCCAGCAACAGGATGGGGGGAAAGAAGTCCGCCCTATAGGTCGCGTTCGAACCGACACGGAGCGCCGTGGCGCATCCCAAGGCGACGACGGCGCCGCCGGCGAACAACGGCAAGCGCCGGCCGAACCGGCGGCAGAGCATGCCGGCGAGCGGCGAGACGACCGTAATCAGCACTTGCAGGGGAATGAAGGCCAGGCCCGCCACCAGCGTCGGCAGGTGCGCGCCCCGGATCATCACGAACGGGATCAAGGTTAGCACGACCGTGAACGGCTCCGTAGAGGAGCGCGGTGAACAGGTTCGCGCCGACGACCGACCGCGAGGCGAAGAGGGACGGGGGCAGCATGGCGTTGTCGCCTAATCGCCGTTCTGTCACGATGAGACAGGCCAAGCCGCCCAGACCGACGATCAGGGTGACGTGCACCCAAAGGTTCAGGCCGGAACCGTTGGTCAGGCTGGTCAGCCCCGCACCCAGCCCGCCGAGCCCGACTGTCGAAAAGACCGCGCCACCGACGTCGACCCGGGCGTGGCTCGTCGGGGAGTCCTTGGGTATCCACACGGCGCCGACGGCCAGTGCGCCGGCGACTACGGGCAGGAGCATCAGAAAGGTCGTCCGCCAGGACCCGTGATCGAGGATCGCGCCGGCGATCGCGGGCGCGACGCCGCTGGCGACAGCCGCGGCGGCGGACCAGATGCCGACCGCACGGGCTTTCTTGTCGGCGGGAAAGGCCTGCCCGAGCACGGAAAGGCCGTTGGGCAGGATCCAGGCTTCGCCCAAGCCTAGCAGGAACCGGCCGACGATGAGCGGGGCGAAACTCGGCGCGAAACCAATCGCGGTAGCGCCCAGGCCATAGAGAGCGATCCCCGCGAGGAAGATCCGTTTCTGTCCGAACCGGTCACCCATAGCGCCGGCGACCAAGGTCAGAGCCGCAAGCGGCAGCAGCTCGGCGTTCATCACCCACTGCAGGTCGAGCGGCGACAGGCGCATGTCTTGGCCAATCGCTGCGAGCGCGACCGTGACGACGGCGCTGCTGACGAACACGAGGCAGCTGCCCAGGCTCGATGCGGCGAGCACCTTTGTGCTGCCCTGCGCGCCGACGGCCTTAGGCTCGGAGAGCGCCAGGCTGCGGTCGGTCAAGATCAGGGACGCGCTGCTCACGACCTAATCCCTCAGGTTAGGTCGAGCGATTCGCGGCGCGCGAGTCTCATTGGTCAGCAGCCTGAAGCCGCGCCGCCGTGTCCGTTCTCGGATCACTCCTCGCAACATCAATTCAACCTCAAGCAGACCTTTCCTAAACCGCCGTCACTTGCAGCCCGCGCTGCACCGCGGTCGAACCATGCCTGCACGTGAAGAAAGCGGTCGAAGCCGACGAGCTCGCGCGCTTCGTAATTAGCCGATGAGGTCGCGCACCCAGCCGGGCAGCGAAAATATCGGCGATGCTGTAGTCAGCGCCCATCACCCAGTCGCGGCCCGCGAGCCGTTCGTCGAGGACACCGAGCAGCCGCGCTGATTCGGTCGCGTAGCGGTCGCGCGGGCGCTTGTCGGCGTCGAGCTGATGGACCAGCGCCTCGAGACGATCTGGCCGGCGAGGTAGTGCTGTCGGCCGGCACCGTCCAAAGCTCGACGATCCTGATGCACTCGGGCATTGGGCCGGCCAAGCAGCTGCGCCAGCACGGTATCGCGGTGATCGTCGACGCCAGTCTGAAGAACGGCTCGATCGCTGAGAGCTGCTGTGGCGCATATACGTCAGGCGGGATGTCGCACCGCCGTGCCTTGATTATTGTCGATAATGTACCGCCAGAACCCATCCGCGCCGCGCCGCATGATGTCGCTCGCTGTGCCGTGCATGTGCACGATCTTGCCGTCAGGACCTGTTCCGTCAATTGACCAGTCCAGCACAATCTGGGCGGTGTCGCCGCCGACGAACACATGGCGCACATTTGCCTTCAGCGGCAGGCCGAGCTTGATATCGTGCTCGAGTATGGCCGTGAACTCGGCGCGATCAGTGATGGTTCGCCCGTCGTTCGCGACGAATACCGCCTCCGGGGCGTACAAGGCCATCATTGCCTCGATCTTTCCGGAGTTAAATCGTTTGAGCAGAGACGGGATAACGCCTTCGGGTTCAGTTGGGAGTGGAAAGCTCTCGGACATCAGGGGTCTCCTGTTTTCTGCTAGGCGCTATTCGATGAGATTTGCGAATGTCGCAGTTATTGATCGCAGTGCCGGACGAATTTTTCCAATAGCCGGTGCATATAGTTTTCATAGCGGCCGGGAATAGTGCCGCGACGGTCCTCATCGCCATTCGTAAGGCAAGTTGCGCAGGCCGCTACTGCGTCACGCCGCGCGGCAATAACGATCGTCTATCGACTCTATGGCGAGAGGTGATTTCCCTCGCCGACGTTGCAAGGTCACTCTCCAAAAGCAAGGTCTAATCAATCTCTGGATCAGGCGCCGCGATGGTGCTCCGCCGGCTACGGGCGTTGATTGAACGATACAAATAGCGCGAAAGAGAAAGACAATGATTTCCCGGGAACCCTACGATATTGTCATTGTTGGTGCGGGCGCGGGCGGCTGCGTAGTTGCGAGTTATCTCGCTGAACACACAGATGCGTCGATCGCGCTGATCGAAGCGGGCGACACGGATCGCGATCCGTTTATCCACATTCCTGCCGGCTTCGCCAAAATACTGGCCCACGACCGGCATGTCTGGAAATACGAGACGGTTCCCCAGCACGGCACCAAGCGAGCCTATCGCTCAGGCAAGGTGCTCGGCGGCGGCTCCTCGATCAATGCGATGTGCTACGTCCGTGGTCAGATACGCGACTATGCAGCGTGGCAAGACGCGGTCGGCGACACCGGTAGATGGTCGTATAATGACCTGCTTCCCGTCTTCATGGCGCAGGAGAACAATGACACCTTTCACGACGAGTATCACGGCATTGATGGTGGCCTGTCGGTCCAGCAGCCCAAGGGCATCAACGAGCTGAACCAATTTTGCCTCAAAGCCTTCCAGGAATATGGGCTTCCCTATAATCCCGACTATAACGGCGAGAGCCAGATCGGCGTCTCGCCGGTGCAGTCAACGGTCGGAAATCAGCGGCGGTGCAGCGCGGTCGACGCTTATCTGCGTCCGCACCTCGCCTCGGGCCGCGTCGCTCTTTTCGACGGCAAGACGGTCCTTCGCATCCTTGTCGAGAACAAGCGTGCTGTCGGCGTCGAACTGAGCAACGGCGTGGCCATCATGACGGGCCAGGTCGTGCTGTCGGCCGGGTCCGTCCATAGTCCGACGATCCTCATGCACTCGGGCATTGGGCCGGCCGAGCAACTGCGCCAGCACGGCATCGCGGTGATCGTTGATTCTCCAGAGGTGGGCGAAAATCTCCAGGACCACCCGATGGTGCCGGTCCGTGCCTACGTGAAGGGCGATCTCGGCTATCAGGCGGCCGCGCAGGGGCTCGGCACCGTGAAGGCGGGCCTGCGTTATCTCATCACCAAGGATGGCCCGGCCTCGGGCAACGGTATCGAGACGGTTTCCCACTGGAATCCGTCCGACTTCTCCGCCGACCCCACGATCCAATGCTATCACGCTCCTATCATCTTGAACGAGCAACTCAGCGCGACAGGCGACCGCTCGGGCGTCACCTTCGAACTCGTGGTGCTTCAGCCCAAGAGCCGTGGCTGGGTTCGGCTGGCCGACAGCGACCCGACGTCGATGCCTCTCATCAACCCGAACTTCATCGGCGAGGAGGAAGACCTGAGGGCCGCGGTGGAATCGGTGCGCGCGATCCGCGAGGTTATGGCTCAGGAGTTGATGGCGCCGGTGATCGAGGAAGAGATGGATCCCGGCCCGCACATCCAGTCGGACGCAGAGATCGGCGAATGGGTGAAGCGTGTCGTGACGACGATGTGGCACCCGGTCGGAACGTGCCGGATGGGCCAGGATACGCGGGCGGTGGTCGACGCAAGGCTCAGGGTCCGCGGGGTCGACGGCCTCCGGGTGATCGACGCCTCGATCATGCCGAATATCACCAGCGGCAATACCAACGCCCCGACGCAGGCTCTTGCGCGTCACGCCACGGCGATGCTGGTCGACGATCTGAAGCGAAACTACTGAGCAGAGCTATTGAAATCAAAGTCCGAGGTCGGCATCGGAACGGCGGCGCGAGTGATGCTACTGCCTGTATCGAGACCGGCTCGACGGTAACGGTGACGACCTGTCCAATTCAACTGCAACATTCTAGGTCCGTGGGGAGACGGAAGTGAGTGCGACTGACAGAACAGAGTATCCGGCTTCGGCGACCCGGCTCGATGGCGGTTCGTTTCGCCGCCCTGCACGATGCGGCGTCGCACCGATCGGTGTGCTGTTCGCGCTCGCGCTCGCCGGCTGCGGCGAGAAGGCGCAATCGCAGGCGGCCGCCCCTCTGCCGCCACCGGTGACGATAGCGCAGCCGGTCAAACAGACCGTCACCGACTGGGACGAGTTCACCGGCCGCTTCGAGGCGATGGAAGAGGTGCAGGTGCGCGCCCGCGTCGGCGGCTTCGTCACCAATGTCGAGTTCAAGGACGGCGACATGGTGCATGCCGGCGACCTGCTCTACGTCATCGACCCGCGCCCGTTCGAAGCGGTGGCGACCCAAGCCGACGGGCAGCTTGCCGATGCGCGCGCCAAGGCGGAACTGGCCAAGCGCGAGCTCGATCGCGGGCTGAAGTTGGTCCAGACTAGTGCAGTCTCCGAACAGGTCGTCGACCAGCGTCGCCAGGCTTTGCAGGCGGCCCACGCGGCGGAGATGCAGGCCGAAGGCGCGCTGAAGGCGGCCAGACTCAACATCGAGTTCACCCACGTGCTGGCACCGATGGCCGGCCGCGTCAGCCGTCATCTCGTCAGCGTCGGCAATCTCGTGCAGGGCAGTGACACCGGCACCTCGACGCTGCTCACCACCATCGTGTCGATGGACCCGATCTACATCTATTTCGACGTCGACGAGGCGACTTACCTGAAGAACAACAGGCTGTGGTTCGAGGGCAAGCGGCCAAGCTCGCGCGATACGGCGAATCCGGTGCAGGTGAAGCTCACCGGCGAGGCCAAGCCGTCGCGCGAAGGCAAGATGGATTTCCTCGATAACCGCCTCGATGTCTCGACCGGCACGCTGCGCAGCCGCGCGGTCATCCCGAACAAGGACCTGTCGATCCTTCCCGGCCAGTTCGGCCGCGTCCGGCTGATCGGCAGTTCGCCTTACGAGGCGTTGCTGTTGCCCGATACCGCCATTGCGACCGATCAGTCGCGCAAGATCGTCTTCGTCGTCAAGAACGACAATACGGTCGAGGTCAAGCCGGTCGTGCTTGGCCCGCTCGATGAAGGCCTGCGCGTGATCCGTGAAGGGATAAATGCTGAAGACCGGATCATCATCGATGGCCTGCAGCGCGCGCGGGTGGGTGCAAAGGTCACGCCGCAAGCCGCCGAAATCAAGCCAGCCGGTAGCAAGACATGAATCTCGGCCGGCTCTCCATCAACCAGCCCATCCTGGCGATGGTGCTGTCGATCGTGCTGCTGATCGTCGGCGCGATCGCGTATACCACGCTGCCGGTCTCGGAATATCCGCAAGTGGTGCCGCCGACCGTCGTCGTCACCACGCAATATCCGGGCGCCACTGCGCAGACCGTTTCCGACACGGTTGCAGCCCCGATCGAGCAGGAGATCAACGGCGTCGAGGACATGCTGTATCTCTACAGCCAGGCCACCTCGAACGGCAATCTGACCATCACGGTCACCTTTAAGCTCGGCACCGACCTCGACAAGGCGCAGGTGCTGGTGCAGAACCGGGTCGCGATCGCGCAGCCGCGGTTGCCGGAAGAGGTGCAGCGCAACGGCGTCGTCACCCGCAAGAACAGTCCCGACATCCTGATGGTGGTCTTCATGCTGTCGCCGGACGACAGCTTCGACCAGCTGTACATCAGCAACTATGCGCTGCTGCAGGTGCGCGACGAACTGCTCCGCCTCGACGGCGTCGGCGACATCCAGATGTTCGGCGCCCGCGACTACTCGATGCGGCTGTGGCTCGATCCGGACCGGATCGCAACGCTCGGCCTGACTTCCGCCGAAGTGGTGGCCGCGATCCGCGCGCAGAACCTGCAGATCACCGGCGGGCAGATCGGGGAGCCGCCGATCGCCGACCGTGCGTTCCAGCCCAATCTGACCTTCACCGGACGCCTGAAGGATCAAAATCAATTCGAAGACATCGTGGTCAGGGCCGGCGCCGATGGCCGCACGGTGCGGCTGCGCGACGTGGCGCGCGTTGAGCTTGGCGCCTTGTCCTACTCTAGCAACAGCTTCCTGTTGCGAAAATCGGCGGTGGCGCTGCTGGTGACGCAGCGGCCGGGATCCAACGCGCTGGCGACCGCAAAAAACATCTCCGACACCATGGAGAAGCTGAAGGTCCGCTTTCCAAGCGGTCTCGACTACAACATCGGATACAACCCCACCGAATTCATCGCGCAATCCATCCACGAGCTGATCAAGACGATCTACGAGGCAATGATCCTCGTCATCATCGTCGTGCTGGTGTTCCTGCAGGGCTGGCGGCCGGCGATCATCCCAATCATCGCGATTCCGGTCTCGCTGGTCGGCACCTTCGCCGTGATGGCGGCGCTCGGATTCTCGATCAACAATCTAACCCTGTTCGGGCTCGTGCTCGCGGTCGGCATCGTGGTCGACGATGCGATCGTGGTGGTGGAGAATGTCGAGCGGCATCTCGAGCACGGCATGAGCCGGCGCGATGCGGCGCTCAAGACCATGGAGGAGGTCGGCGGCGCGCTGGTTTCGATCGCGCTGGTGCTATGCGCGGTGTTCGTGCCGACCGCCTTCCTCGGCGGCATCTCCGGGCAGTTCTTCCAGCAATTTGCCGTCACCATCGCGGTGGCGACCGCGATTTCCTGCTTCTGTTCGCTGACCCTGTCGCCGGCATTGGCCTCGCTGATCCTGGTGCCGGGGGAGGAGAAGAGGCCGCCCGCGCGCTGGAATCTGATCGCGCGCGGTTGGGACACGTTCACCGGCTATTTCAACCGCGGTTTTGACCGGCTGTCGCACGGCTACGCCAGGGCGGCCGATTTCGTGATCCGGCATGCGGCCGTGATGCTGCTGTTTTACGTGGCGCTGATCGGCAGCGCCGGATGGCTGATCGTCACTACGCCGCAAGGTTTTATTCCCGCGCAGGACCGCGGTTATGTGATCGTGTCGGCGCAATTGCCGGGCGCGGCGTCGCTGGCGCGCACCACCGACATCGTCCGTCAGATCGAGCAAGCGGCGCTGGATACCCCCGGCATCATCCGCGTTGCGGCATTCGCGGGATTTTCGGGCGCGACCCGAACACAGGCGGGCAATGCGGCGGCCCTCTTTCCGGTGTTCGAGGATCCGGAAGAGCGTCACAAGAAGGGCCTGACCGCGGATGCGATCACGGCCGATTTGCGCAAGCGCCTGTCCGCGATTCAGGGGGCGTTCATCATCGTCATTCCGCCGCCGCCGGTGCCGGGCATCGGCACCGGCGGCGGCTTCACCATGCGCGTGCAGGATCGCCAGGGCCGCGGGCCCGAACTGCTCGCCGCCGCCAATGACGAACTCGTCAACGCAGCGCGCAAGGATCCTCACCTGACGCAGGTCTTCTCGCCCTTCACGGCGAGTACGCCGCAGCTGTTCGTCGATATCGACCGCATCAAGGCGCAAAAGCTCGGCGTCCCGATCGCCGGCGTCAACGAAACCATTCAGACCTATTTCGGCTCGACCTACGTCAATGACTTCAACATCTTTGGCCGCACCTATCACGTCACCGCGCAGGCCGACCTGCCGTTCCGGAAGGAGGCGGCCGATCTGGCGCGGCTGCGCACCCGCAATGCCAATGGCGACATGGTGATGCTCGGCAGCGTGGTGGATTTCCGCGACGTGTCCGGTCCCGACCGCGTGGCACGCTACAATCTCTATCCGGCCGCCGAGTTGCAGGGCGAGGCGATGCCGGGCACGAGTTCGACCACCGCCATCAACATCATGAAGAAGCTCGCCGATGACACGCTGCCGAGTGGCTTCACCTATGAGTGGACCGACCTTTCGTACCAGCAGGTCACCGGCGGCAATGCCGGCCTCTACGTGTTCCCGATCTGCGTGCTGTTCGTCTTCCTGGTGCTGGCCGCCCAATATGGCAGCTGGAGCCTGCCTTTCGCGGTGCTGCTGATCGTTCCGATGTGCCTGCTCGCCGCCACAATCGGCGTGCGGATCATGGGGCAGGACGTCAATATCCTGACGCAGATCGGCTTTGTGGTGCTGGTTGGGCTGGCGGCGAAGAACGCAATCCTGATCGTCGAGTTCGCGCGCGACATCGAGCACGAGGGCAAGCCACGGCTGGAGGCCGTGATCGAGGCCTGCCGCCTGCGCTTGAGGCCGATCCTGATGACGTCGTTCGCGTTCATCCTCGGCGTGCTGCCGCTGGTGGTCTCGACGGGATCGGGGTCGGAAATGCGCCAGGCGGTCGGCGTCACCGTGTTCTTCGGCATGCTGGGCGTCACGCTGTTCGGCCTGATCTTTACGCCGATCTTCTACATGGTGGTGCGTAACCTTGCGGAAGGCAAGAACGAGGGCAAGCCGACGCAGACGAGGGCGGTCGCTGCGAGGTGAGTTGCGCTGACGCCGATGCGCGGATGAAGCCGGAACACCATCTCCGTCGCCCTTCGAGGGTCGCTCCGCTCGCACCTTAGGATGACGGGTCTGAAGCTGCAGGCCCGGAGAGGCAATACTATTGGCTGAACCGAAATAGATGGGCAGGCGTGGGGATATGAAATAATCACGCGCCGATTTTTCCTGACAGAAACTGTGGGGAGACCATAAAAATGAAATCAGTATTTTTCGCCGCGTCGCGGGGTGAGGGCGAAAATCGTCTGTCGCGCCAATGCCGGCCAAATAGACCTTCCGGTTTGCGAGCGTAATACGCCCGGGAAGAAAGCCAACTTCCCAGAATATGAGATAATTTGTCCAGGCTGCTTTAGGCCCCGCACGGACGCGCGCAGCCCGTCGTGATCACGCCGGGTTATCGACTACATGCCCCATCTGAATGACGCTTCGCCGCCGTCGCCGAATACTGTGCTGCCGTGTGAGGCAGGAGGACGGGCGATGGCCACGCCGGTTGAAGGCCAAGTTGGAAGTCACGACAACGACTGGACATCTGCAGAGACCGCCGCCGGGCGCAACGTTGGCCTCTCCCTTTGGAAGGGCGTTCGACGAAGGTGCCCGCGCTGCGGTCGTGGTCGCCTGTTTTGTGCGTTTCTCAAAATCGACGACCACTGCTCTGTCTGCCGCCTCGATTTCACCGGCCACCGAGCCGACGACCTGCCGGCCTACTTAGTGATCGTCATCGTCGGACACGTCTTGGTTCCGGTAATTCTCTGGATCGAGTTGGATTATGCACCGTCGCTGGCGTTTCAGCTTGGCGTCTACCTTCCGTTTACGGCCTTGGCCTCGATAGCTCTCCTGCAGCCGGTCAAGGGCGCCGTCGTGGCGCTGCAATGGGCGCTCGGGATGCACGGCTTCGGCGCGCACCCGCCCGACGAACTCCAAGCTTGAGGCGGAAGGTGCCTCAGCAGAACGACGTCGGAGAAGCGGGCGCGAGCGCCAGCAATTTCATTCGCAGCATCATAGCGTGTGACGTCGAGACCAGCCGCACGCGCGTCGTGGTCACGCGCTTTCCACCCGAGCCGAATGGCTTCCTCCACCTGGGGCATGCGAAGTCGATCGTGCTGAATTACGAGCTCGCGAAGGAATTTGGCGGCCGCTGCAACCTGCGCCTTGACGACACGAACCCAGCAAAGGAGAGGGTGGAGTACATCGATGCGATCAAGCGCGACGTGCAGTGGCTCGGATTCGACGGGGCACAGGGCCTGCGCTTTGCCTCCGACTACTTCGAGCAGCTTTACGCCTGGGCCTGCCATCTCGTCCGCATCGGCAAGGCATACGTGGACGACCAGTCCGCCCACGATATTAGAGAGGGCAGGGGGACATTGACGAGCCCTGGCCGGAACAGCCCGTTCCGCGACCGCAGCGTGAAGGAAAACGCCGAGCTGTTCGCGCGGATGCGCGCCGGCGAGTTCAGGAACGGCGAGCGGGTGCTCCGCGCGAAAATCGACATGGCGTCAGCGAACCTCAACCTGCGCGACCCCGTCATCTACCGTATTCTCAACGCCAGCCATCCGCGCACCGGCACGGCCTGGCACATCTACCCGAGCTATGACTTCGCGCACGGCCAGTGCGACGCCATCGAAGGGGTGAGCCACTCGCTGTGCACCCTCGAGTTCGAGGACCACCGACCTCTATACGACTGGTTCCTCGACAACCTCCCGGTGCCATCGCGACCCCGACAGTACGAGTTCGCTCGCCTGGGCATTACGCATACCGTCCTCTCAAAGCGCGCGCTGACGGAGCTGGTGCGCGACGGCCAAGTGGCGGGCTGGGACGACCCGAGGATGCCGACGCTTGCAGGCTTGCGCCGACGCGGCGCGCCTCCCGAGGCGCTGCGTCGGTTCATACGCGGCGTCGGAGTTTCGAAGGCCAACAGCACGGTCGATGACGGCGTCCTGGACGCAGCGATCCGCGATGTCCTCAATGTGCGGGCTCCGCGACGAATGGCGGTGCTCAAGCCTCTCAAAGTGACAATCGAGAACTACCCCACGGGCCGGATAGAAGAGTTCGACGCGCCAAATCACCCGGCGGACCCGGCCTTCGGGACGAGAGTCCTCCGGTTCACCCGCGAGGTGTACATCGAGCAAGCCGACTTCCACGAGGTGCCACCACACGGTTTCCGGCGCCTCGCGCCGGGCCGCGAGGTGAGGCTCCGCTACGCCTACCTCGTCACTTGCCATGACGTCGTGAAGGACGCGGCGGGCCGTGTGGTCGAGCTCCGCTGCGCCTACGACCCCGACAGCAGGGGTGGCGCCGGCGGGCGAAAAGTCGGGGCGACAATCCACTGGGTGAGCGCGGTGGACGCGTTGCCAGCCGAGGTCAGGCTCTACGGCCGGCTCTTCTCAGCAGCGAGTCCGAGTCCGACGGACCTCGCAGCCGGCCTCGACCCACATTCCATGCAAACGCTAAGCGGCTGCCTCGTCGAGCGGGCAACCGCGTCTGATCCCCGTGGCCAGGCATTACAGTTTGAGCGCCAAGGCTACTTCACTCACGACGACGATTCCCGCCCAGAAAGGCTGGTCTTCAATCGAACCGCCTCGTTGCGCGAGAGCCCGGGAAAGCCACCAACAGCGCACCTCGACCTTCTCAGGAAATGAGGCGTGTTGCAGAGCATCCCCTTCATGGCCGGAGCTCACTCACTGGTTCGGCGCGCCGGCTTCATTCTGTCGGCCGGCACCTCAGAGATCGTCACCACGACGCTCCCCAGTTCGAAGTCGGTGGCGCTCGCCACCGCAGAGGCCACGGCGTCGCGTAACGCCGGCCCGCAAGAATGCCCCGCGTCGCCAGCGACGAAGCCATGGACGAAGATCTGATGGCACTCCAACGGTGTGCCGTGCAGCCAGAAGCATGCCGACGAGATTTCAAGCACGGTTGCTTGGGTGAGGTCGCGGGGTGCTCCGGTCGTCTTCACGTGCGCGCCCTTGATCGCCTCCAGAAGCGCGGCCTTGCGCGCATCGGAAAGCTGGCCTCCTGGAATCTGTATCGTGTAAGTCGCCATCCGTTCCCTCAATCCTCAACTCGCTTACTATCGGCATCCTCTAAACTTGCTTTCCCGGCTTGAAAGCCTCGGTCCGTGCCGCGCACCCCGCCCGCCTCTCACGAGTAGTCACCACCGCTTTGCTGAGCGAGGTTGCCGAGGTAGTCACGCTTCCCGATCTTCGCTCCAAAGTGCCGGAGGATCGCGTGCGCAATCGAGATGTGGAAGAAGAAGTCGGGCAGCACCAAATACCTGATGTAGTCGTCGCCGCCGAACCACCCGCGCACGATGGGCGGCGTCAGCTCGTATGTGTGGGACTGAGCGCTGGCAATCTCGTCCGGCTGCACGTTTTGCAGAAAACCGCGAGTCTCAAGGAGCCGTCCCTTCAACGCCGGATACATCATCGGGGTGTTACTGGGTGCTGGCGGGTCGTGCTGCATCAGCTTCGCCATGTGCGCCTCGACCTTGTTGCAGCTTACGGAGAACTGATCTCCGAAAGTGAGCATGTCGGGCGCGAGCCGCTCGCCAAGAATCCTCCCAGGCTCAAACGCCTTGGTCCGTTCGAGTGCTTGGGCGTGGTCGAGATAGTCGTCCATTACGTTTAGTCCATGCACCATGACAGGGACAGTGATGTCATAGACCGAGAAGGACACGCCGACCTCCATGCGCTCGTTTGTAGTCTGAACTTCGGTCGGACCCGATAGGTCAATAACCGAAACGAATAGTCACAATAAGTCCCTCTATCTCACGGCTTGCCACACTAGCTTAGCCGGACTCGACAGTGGCCTCCGCGAAACAGCAACGAGAAGAGTGCCTACGCATGCGCAACGGCTTCAATCAATGTCGAGGCGGCCGCGCGTACTCGGTCGATCCAGCGGACCCGAGGATCGGACACCGCCGACGATATTAGAAATTCCCTTTGAACATGCATTCGATAGTCATGAGATATCGTTGCCTAAAAGCGTTGTGCGGGCATGCGTCCCATCCGTCTTTCGATCAGCCATCGAGGAGCGCGACGTACTCGGGGTGCCGGGCGGCGTAGGAAGACATGAAGGGGCACTTCGCGATCACTCTTTTCCCATCGCGTCGCAACGCTTCGAAAACGCCATGCGCCAATCGCGATCCGTATCCCAGGCCGGACAGCTCTTGTGGCACCTCCGTGTGGAGCAGGACGACGTGTCCGTCTTCGACCTTGTAGTACGCGACAGCGAGCGCCCCCTCGCCCAGGGACATTTCAAACCGGCTCATGGTCGGATTGTCTCGGATGTCGCTTGCCACCTTCGGTCTCCCTCGCTCATCAACCGACAAAGTTATCGACCTTTTCGCGACTCGTTAACGTCTTCCACGCCCTGAAACGTGGAGTTTTTGCGGGGAGCTTAGGCAGCCACCGAGAGTCGCGGGTCACAGAAGCCGCAATCGGCTCTGTCGCTGCGGGCCGCATTTCCGTCTCTAGGATGCTGATCTCAATTCGGAGCGATGTTCGGAATTTGGAGTTCAGCCAGCTCATCCTCGTAGCTGGCCTGAGTGCTCGCGTTTTGCCCGCAAGCGGTAGCGTCCGGGCGTGTGCTGATATCCGCAGTAAAGCCGAGAATTGCGCCAACGGGGCAGAGGTTTGCCGCGTACAGCAGGAATGCGCACTGTTGCGCGTTGAGTTCTCCCTCCAGCAAGGGAGTGCGCTTGGGCGAATCTCTTTCGCCCTGAGCGCTGTGGTGGAAGCTGGCGCCCACTTCCACTCGCCTATGTCTGGACGGCGCATAAATCGCGCTAGAGGGAAATTGTCTCGCCGACTTTCGGCACCACGGCCTCGGTCGTGGCGAATTTCAGCCCTTCGACGAATTTCTCCGCAGTCTGATCGATGATGGGGAAGCTCCCGTAGTGGCAAGGGATCGCTTTGTTGAATTTGAAATAGCGGCGGCAGGCGAGTGCAGCCACTGCGCCGCCCATAGTAAGGCGATCGCCGATCGGGACGATTCCGATGTCCGGCTTATGCAGTTCTTCGATCAGTGCCATGTCACCAAAGATGTCGGTGTCGCCCATATGATAGAGCGTCTTGTCATCGGGGAAATGGAGGACAAGCCCGGTCGGATTGCCGAGATAGACATTCTGCCCGTCCTTCATACCGAATGACGAGGAATGCAAAGCGTTGACAAAAGCGGTGGTAAAGCCGTCGCAGTCCACTGTGCCGCCGTGAAGTCCGGGATTGACCTTGTCACCATTGGCGCCCTGTCCGGCGAGATAGTTGCAGATCTCGAAATTGGCGACCAGCATGGCGTCAGTCTTTTTCAAAATGGCGAGCGCGTCGCCGACGTGATCGTTGTGGCCGTGCGTGAGCAGTACATGCGTGACGCCCTCGGCGGGTTTCTCCCACCCCTTCTTCCAGGATGGGTTATCAGACAGAAACGGATCGATCAGGATCTTGGCCGCGCCCACCTCGATGCGAAATGCGGAATGGCCGTACCATGTTAGTTTCATTGGAATGTTCTCCTGGTTATTTGTCGCTTGCTCCAGATGTTGCAGGGATAGAAAGCCGGGTGGACATCTAATGACCGGGGCCATGGGTAGTTTCCGCGGTCGTCGTCGGCGTTGCTCGACGGGATCTGCAACAAAGGTGATTAGTTGTCGCAGCGCGGGACGAAGTCTTCCAATGGCGAGCATGTATCGTTTCCATAGCGACAGATAATTGCCGAACGGCGATGAACATGAAGGGCCTGTGATGGCTCTATCGCAAACTCAGCGTCAACGACGCCTGATACATGGATGCCGCTCCTCGTGATCAGGAGTGTTGTTTTTAGGCCGCCATCTCGTCCGTTCAGTGATTCTGCTGCGCCTACGCTGGCCTAAGATCTCAGCTTCCCGGATCTGGAGATGATGGCCGAGCGCGGTATGCGCGTCGACCATGCCACGTTTCACCGCTGGGCAGTCCGGTTCTTGCCGCTGCTGCTGAAGCGGTTCACCAGGCGAAAGCGCATGGTCACCTGCAGGAGATGAATCCCATGATGGGAAGGACAAGCGAGGTACACCTTCACTCCGGCCCCATCGTTCGCCGAGCAGCGCGAAAATCCCTTGCTGCCTGAACAGTCCCGTCTCCGAGCCAACCGTCCTCGCGATGGGTTTGCGACTGAACCGGCGCGCCGGCTTAGCCGCTTTCATGTTGCGGCGCTTCAGTGGCGCGGCAAAAGCCGGTCCATTACTGCGTTCGTAATGCGCTCGGAACGGCTATCGTCAAGCTCATAGACGCCACCGAAGGCAGGACCGAACTGGCGTATAAGCACTTCAACTAGCAGATTTCGGGCGTTGTGCAGACCTGCGTCTACCGTCTCCGACGTGAGTGCAAGTAACTCGGCACACTGCTCCGGCGTCATGCCGTCGACAACGCAGGCCACGAACACGAGCTCATCAGGCAACTCATCTATCGACCGTTCCAGGACGTCTCGGATCACAGCGTCGGCCATCCAGCGCTCCCGGCGCAACTCCTTGCTACAACCCTCGCAGCGCCACACTATCCGAGCACCAATCCCTCGGATTGGTGCATTTCACGGAATTGTCCCGTTCGGGCCACTCGGCTCCGGACCGTCATCCCGTGCGGGCTGCGACGCGCACGGGATGACGGGCAAGGACTAAGACGACGACTTCAGCGAATCTGTATCGATCGGCAGGCTGCGCAGGCGCTTGCCGGTGGCGGCGAAGATCGCATTTGTCACTGCAGCACTGACAATGGCTGTCGGAGCTTCACCAATGCCACCTGGAGCTTCTGCGTTCTTAATCAAGTGCGTCTCCACCACCGGCACCTCGTCGATACGCATCGGCAGATAGCTGTCGAAATTGCTCTGCTCGACGCGTCCATCCTTGAAAGTGATTGACCCATGGAGCGCAGCGGTCAGCCCGAAAAGCGTTCCACCCTGAACCTGTGCTTCGATCGTATCGGGATTGACGTACATGCCGCAATCAATCGCACAGACGATCCGCTTGACCTTGACAGAGCCATCGGCCGCCACTTCGACCTCGGCGACCTGCGACGTGTAGCTTCCGTATGCGAATTGTACCGAAATCCCGCGGCCATGCCGCGCGGGAAGTGGTGATCCCCACCCTGCTTTTTCTGCAGCAAGCGACAGAACAGCAAGCGCTCGCGGATTGTGCCCAAGCAATCCCTTGCGATAAGCGACGGGATCCTGCTTCGCGGCATGCGCGAGCTCATCCATGAAGCTTTCGACCACGAAAACATTGTGAGTTGGTCCGACACCGCGCCACCAAGACGTCCGGACACCAGGGGGCTCGACCCGGACATAGTCGACGTGGATATTGGGCAGTGCATAGGGCGGCTCGGCCGCCGCTTCTACGGCATCGGGGTCCAATCCGTCCTTGAAGTAAGGGGGATAATAGCGAGCCATGACTGAGGAGCCGGCGATCCGATGCGTCCAGGCAACCGGCTTGCCGGCCGCATCAAGTCCGGCCGACAGCCGATCGAGATAGTACGGCCGATACATATCGTGCTGGATGTCTTCCTCGCGGCTCCAGATCACCTTCACCGGGCCGTCGACGTGCTTGGCGATCTTGACGGCGAGGATCGTGCCATCGGCTTCCAGCCTTCGGCCGAAGCCACCGCCAATCAGATGATTGTGAATTTTGATCGCATCCTTTGGCAGGCCGGTGAGTTCGGCCACCTGAGACTGCGTGATCGTAGGCGCCTGTGTCCCGACCCAAATGTCGCAACGATCCTTCTGCAGATGAACGGTACAGTTCATCGGCTCCATCGCCGCATGGGCCAGGAAAGGCACCTGATAGATGGCGTCAACCCGTTGCGCCGCCTCCGCAAGTGCCTTCCCCACATCACCGACGTTACGGGCAACCGCGCCCGGCTTTTTGGATTCCTCCTCCAATTGCTTGACGATATCGGCGTTGCTGACCTTGCCGTTCGGCCCGTCGTCCCACGTGATGGCGGCGGCCTCGAGCCCCTTCTTCGCCGCGCCCATGTGATCCGCTACCACGGCAACAGCTTCATCGATATTGACCACCTGCCGGACGCCCTTCACTGCCAGCGCGGCCTTCTCGTCCACCGTTTTCGCTTTGCCACCGAGCACGGGCGAAATAGCAACCGCCGCAACCTTCATACCCGGCAGTCGCGTATCGATGCCGTAGAGCGCGCGCCCATCGACCTTTATTGCTGAATCCACGCGCTTGGCACGCGTGCCGATCAGGGTGAAATCCTTCGGATCCTTCAATTTGACGTTTGCCGCAGGCGGCACAGGCAATTTCGCCGCGGCCTTCGCAAGTTCGCCGTAGCTCAGATGCTTCGAGCCTGACGCATCGAACACGACGCCGTCCTTGGCGCGGCAAGTCGCTGGATCGACATTCCAGCGCTTTGCGGCTGCCGCAATCAGCAGATTACGACCTACTGCCCCCGCCTGACGCAGCGGTGTCCAGAAGGCGCGGACAGAGGCGGAACCACCTGTATTTTGAATGCCTATGATCGAGTTGACGTAAAGCGCATGATTTGGCGGCGCATGCTGAACCTGAATTTGGTCAAGCTTCACTTCCAGTTCTTCAGCGAGAAGCATCGAGAGCGACGTGTAAACCCCCTGTCCCATCTCGACCATCGGCATGACCAGGGTCACGGCGCCGGTTGGATTGATCCGTATAAATCCGTTCGGCGCGAAAGTACCCGTGACCTCGTTTTCGACCACCTGCGAAGCAGGCGCCGCGAAGACGGACTCCGTGCTTGCACCGGTCAGCGCAAAACCAAGCAGCAAACCTGTGCCCTGAAGAAAGGCGCGCCGCGACATCGCTGTTTCATCGACAATCTGCTCTCTCAGAATAAGCTCATCCATGATTTCAAACTCCCGCAGCGTGCTTGATCGCGGCGCGGATGCGGTGATAGGTGCCGCATCGGCAGACATTGCCCGACATGGCCGCGTCGATGTCGTCATCCGTCGGCTTCGGCGTGTCCTTCAGCAGCGCCGCCGCCGACATGATCTGGCCGGACTGGCAGTAGCCGCACTGCACCACCTCCAGCTCCAGCCACGCCTTCTGCAAGGCCGCGCCCTGCGGCGTCTGGCCGATCGCCTCGATCGTGGTGATCGCGCTGTCGCCGACGCTGTCGACCGGGGTCTGGCAGGAGCGGACCGGCTGGCCGTCGAGATGCACGGTGCAGGCGCCGCACAGCGCCTGGCCGCAGCCGAACTTGGTCCCGGTCATGCCGAGTACGTCGCGCAGCACCCACAGCAGCGGGATGTCGCCGTCGACATCGACCTCATGGGGTGTGCCGTTGATCTTTAACGTGAAAGCCATGGATGCCTCTTGGTGGCTGGGGCTGATAGGATGCGGCCGGCCGACCTGGACAGCGCCGGCCGGCTGCGTGCATCAAATGGGCGCGCGTCGCTCACGGACGAACGCGGATGATCGTCTTCCCCGCGCGTCGCTCGGTCGGGTTGAAGGCGGCGACGGCATCGTCGAGGGTCGAGACGGTGCCGATGTTCGTCCGCAGTCGTCCGTCCCGCACCCGCTGGACGATCTCACTCAGTTGGGCACGATCGGACTCGACAACGAAGTCGACCGCCAGGCCGTCGGCGGGCCGCGCCTCGGCCGGCCCGACGATGGACACCAGCGTTCCTCCGGCTCGAATCAGGCCTGCGGAGCGCTTCTGGATGTCGCCGCCGATGACATCGAACACCAGATCGACGCCGCCGACGTCTTCCAGAGGCGTCGTTCTCGAGGTCGACGAACTCCTGCGCGCCGAAGTCGAGCGCCTTCTGACGGTCGGCGGCGCGTCCGGTGCCGATGACGTAGGCGCCGGCCTCTCGGGCGAGTTGCGTCACCATCGAACCGACTGCGCCGGCCGCGCCGTGCGCGAGGACGCTCTGCCCCGCCTGAAGGCGGCCGTGCTGAAACAGTCCCTGCCACGCGGTCAGGCCCGAGATTGGCAGGCTCGCGCCCACCGTGAAGTCGACGTCGCCCGGCAGTGGCGCGAGGTTGCGTGCCTCCATGGCCACATACTCCGCCAGGGTGCCGTCGCGATGCCAGTCCGCGAGGCCGAACACCCGCTGTCCCACCGACAGACCCGTCGTGCCATAGCCGAGGGCGGTAACCACTCCGGCCAGCTCGTGCCCAGGGATCGACGGTGTTCGGTCACGGTCGCGGCGATCGGTCCAGGTCGAAGGCCACCCCAGCTCAGTCCCGACGAATCCCGACGCATGAACCTGAACGACGACGTCGTTTATCGCTGCCTGCGGCTCGGGCCGCTCCGCCAGCTTCATCCCGGCCGTTCCCGCAGCCTGGTCCGTCACAACGATTGCCTTCATGGGAATTGTCTCCTTGGTCATTTGTCTCTTTGGTGGAAATGTTGCATCGATGAGCGCGTGTCGCTCACGGACGAACGCGGATGATCGTCTTCCCCTTGCGTCGCTCGGTCCGGTTGAAGGCGGCGACGGCATCGTCGAGGGTCGAGATGGTGCCGATGTTCGTCCGCAGTCGTCCGTCCCGCACCCGCTGGACGATCTCACTCAGTTGGGCACGATCGGACTCGACAACGAAGTCGACCGCCAGGCCGTCGGCGGGCCGTGCCTCGGTCGGGCCGGCGATGGTCACCAGCGTTCCTCCGGCTCGAATCAGGTCTGCGGACCGCTTCGCGATGTCGCCGCCGAAGACATCGAACACCAGATCGACTGGGCCGACGTCTTCCAGGGCGTCGTTCTCGAGGTCGACGAACTCTTGCGCGCCGAAGTCGAGCGCCGTCTGACGGTCGGCAGCGCGTCCGGTGCCGATGACGTAGGCGCCGGCCTCACGTGCGAGCTGGGTTACCATCGAACCGACTACGCCGGCCGCGCCGTGCGCGAGGACGCTCTGCCCCGCCCGGAGACGGCCGTGCTCGAACAGTCCCTGCCATGCGGTCAGGCCCGGCATCGGCAGGCTCGCGCCCACCGTGAAGTCGACGTCGCCCGGCAGCGGCGCGAGGTTGCGCGCCTCGACGGCCACATACTCGGCCAGGGTGCCGTCGCGAGTCCAGTCCGTGAGGCCGAACACCCGCTGTCCAACCGACAGCCCCGTCGTGCCGTAGCCGAGGGCGGTGACCACTCCGGCCAGCTCGTGCCCGGGGATCGACGGTGTTCGGTCACGATCGAGGCGATCGGTCCAGGTCGGGGGCCACGTCAGCTCATCCCAGGTGAATCCCGAAGCATGAACCTGAACGACGACGTCGTTTATCGCTGCCTGCGGCTCGGGCCGCTCCACCAGCTTCATCCCGGCCGTTCCCGCAGCCTGGTCTGTTACCACGATCGCCTTCATGGGAATTGTCTCCTCGGTTATTTGTCTCTTTGCTGGATATGTTCCAGCGATAAAAAGCCCGTTCGACATCTCATGCCAGGGGCCATGGGTAGCTTACGAACGTTTCTCAACCTCGTGGAGCATCATAATAAAGAGTTGACGGTCCATCGATTCGAGCCGGCGAGACCCAGAAATAGGGCGCAGCACATCGCAGCGAATACAGAGTAGTCGAATGGCGACTTGATCCCGAACGAGATCGCCATGGCTGAACCGAATAGGAAGAGCAGGCCCGCGCTGCTGAAAGCCGCCCACCGCAGTGCGAGTCCGAGTACCAGCGTAACGCCAAATAGGAACTCCAGCACCGTCGCGGCCGTTCCGAGAAAGGGTATCATCCATGCTGGTGAGAACGCATTTACCTTGGCCGCGTAGCCCAAAAATCGCTCGAATGTTCCCCAGGAAACCCCGCGCTCGTCTGGATTGCCGTAGAACCCGAGCCGGTCGCTGACCGACAACAGGAACGAGACCCCCAGTGCCGCGCGGCTTCCCAGCGAAAGAAGATCGAGGGCAAGTGAAGCTCGTTGCCCCGCGGATTGCAGCTTGAGGGTGGGTTGGCCACACGAAGTGCGCAGGACACTGCGAAGCGTTTCGGTTGTTGCCATCATAGCGCAATCCTACGGGTGGGTGGGGGCAGGAACTTTGGGAGCAAGATGGCGACAGCCAGGCCGGCGGTCCTCGATAATTTCAATGGGGGGTCTCCCTTGCTGCTCGCGCGGCACGGCGCAACGGCTTCAATCCCTGTCGAGGCGGCCGCGCGCGTTCGGCCTGCCCAGCGGACCTCAGCATCGGACGCGGCCGGCGAATTTAGAAATTCCCTTTGGTCATGCATTCGATAGGCGTGAGGTATCGTCGTCCAAAAGCGCTGTGCGCCGGCGTCCCGTCCGTCTGCGATCAGCCGTCGAGGAGTGCGCCGTACTCGGGGTGTCGGGCCGCGTGGGAAGACATGAAAGGGCACTTCGCGACCACTCTTTTCCCGTCGCGTCGCAACGCTTCGAAAACGCCATGCGCCAGCCGCGATCCATACCCCAGGCCGGACGTCTCTTACGGCACCTCCGCATGGAGCAGGACAACCCGTCCGTTTTCGACCTTGTAGTTGGCGACTGCGAGCGCGCCGTCGCCGAGGGGCATTTCAAACCGGCTCATGGCCGTTCGACTTGTAGTAGTCGTAGATGTCCGGCACGGAGCGGACCCCGGGATCCTCGTCGGCGGTGAAGTCCTTTCCACTAGACTTCTTGTGCCAGTCGTAGATGCGGCCCACGCACGGCGAGATCAGAACGGCGCCAGCCTCAGTGCTGGCGATCGCCTGGGCCCGGTTCAGCAGCAACGTCATGTTGCACTTCACACTCTCGTGTTGGAGGATCTGTGCAGCACGTATTCCCTCCCACTTCGATGCGAGTTTGATGAGCGCGCGCTCGGGCCCGACGCCTCTCTGTTTGTAGGCATCGATGATCAGGCGGGCCCTCGCGACCGATGCTGCGATGCTGAAGGAGAGGTTGGCATCCACCTCAGTCGACACGTAGCACAAGCCGCAACAGCTCAGCTCCAACCGAGACTGCGAGTGGGTCGGCACGCGGCAGCGACGCGTGCAGCGTCGCTGCTCTGTCTTCGTCCCCACGCCAATGCCTCGTCGACAACATCCCTGTACTCGGGAGTGTCGAGAGCTTTCAGGACGATCGTGGGATTCGTCGTGCAGTCTACCGGCTTGAGACGTGCCCACCGCGCCAAGATCGCCCGTGTCGGCTACCACTGTCGTCATCGCGCGTAGTTGGTCCAGCTTCGACGCCAAGGCCTTTTCCTTTCGACGTCGGCATGAGCCCTTTGCGTGCGACAGGCGGGCGAAACCGCTTCTTGTCGCCGGGTCGCGCTCTTCTATGCCTTGCGCGTGACCAGGGTGGTCGGGCCTTCCGTCGTCAGACGGGCTTTCCCGACTGTTCTTCCTCGAACGTCACGGCCACCGCCGCGTTCGCAGAGAGGCGAACCCTCTTCCCCTCGACGTCGGCGACCAGCCCGAGGTCGATGAAATGCGCGTGGCCCTTGTGCTGGCCCTCGCCGCTGTCGCGCTTCGCGAGCCTGATGCGCCCGTTGGCGATACCGTCGACGGTGCCGACGTGGACGCCGTCCGCGCCAATCACTTCCATGTTCTGGGCGATCTTGTCCGTGGTCATTTGGTCTCTCCTTTGGTTTCACCGATTGCGCTGGAGCTAGGCGTCCTCCGCCAAGCGGAGCCCCGTGAATTGCCAACGCGCGTGCGCCGGGAAGAAATCGCGGTAGCTCGCGCGGAGGTGTCCCGGCGGCGTTGCGCAAGAGCCGCTTCGCAAGACGAACTGCCCAGACATGAACTTGCCATTGTACTCGCCGACCGCGCCGAAGCGCGGGTAAAGCGAGAACGGACTGCGCGTCCACTCCCTGACGTCGCCGAACATCTACCGCACCCCGGTGTTCCGTGGGGACCCGGGTTCCTGAGGCGATTGAGGTCCAGGAAGTTGCCGCCCACGTCGAGTCTTTGCGCTCTCGGTCGGCATCCGCTTTCCGGACCACGTGGCGAACGCATCAGTCTCGAAGTAGCTGACGTGCACGACTGGCGCGGTCGGGTCGACCAGCCGGAACCCCCTCGCGTCGTCGTCCAGTGCTGGCCGTCGCAGGTCTCCCAGTAGAGCGGCCGCGACCAGCCCTCGGCGAGGGCTTTCGCCCAGCCCAGAGGCTTGGTGTAGCGACCGTCCTCAATGAACTCCATCGATTCCGCGTTGGTCACCAAACGGTCGGCGAGCCGGAACGGCTCGGTCAACACGCGGTGACGCCATCCCTCGCTGTCGAACGCGAGGCCCACTCCGTCGCGGCCGATCTCGCCGATTCCCACCTCGAAGTTGGTGAAGGAGAGCGCAGGAAGGACTGCGGTCTCGACCGACACCGGGGCAGGGTCGCGGTAGGCTGGCCGGATCGGATTTTGCGCGAGCAGGTGGAGGATGTCCGTGAGCAGAAGCTCCTGGTGCCGCCGCTCGTGGTGACAATCGAGCTCGATCAGCTCAGTGACCTCCCGGGTTGGACGCAGGCCAAGCAAGCTGGCGACTGCCTGGTCGACATGGGCCCGATATACGTAGACTTCGTCCGATGCCGGCTGCGTGATCATGCCGCGCCGAGGACGCGGCTGCTGCGCCCCGAGTGTCTCGTAGTAGGAATTGAACAGGAACGCGAACCACTCATCGAACGGCCTGTAGCCCTTCAGGTGGGGCGAGAGAACCATCGCCACAAAAAACCAGATCGTGTGCGGGAGGTGCCACTTCGCAGGGCTCGCATCGGTCATCGACTGCAACGTTGCGTCCGCGTCGGAAAGAGGTTCACTGAGCCACTCGCTCGTGTGCCGGACCTTGCGGTAGAATCGCTCAAGGTCGCTGAGCGCGAGCGCGAACTGGAAAAGATGCGCAGAGGCCATTGCATGTCCTCACGATGAATTCGAAATCGGCTGTTGCAACGGACATGGCACCGCGTACGCCAAACGTTATGCAATAATCCAAGCTCGAGAATCTCAAAGCTGTGTCCGGCCGTCCACACCTCGCCACCTTGCTGCGTTATGAGCGACTTCGCCGACGCGGCGAGGACACTTGGCAAACGATTTATGGTGCACACGCCGTGAGGCTGCGCCCGCCGCGGGCCACAGACACCGCGGTCGCCGTCAGGCGGCGTTCCTCCGCGGCAACTTCCATTGCGGGCGGACGAAGTGGCAGGTGTAGCCGTTCGGATAGCGTTCCAGGTAATCCTGGTGCTCAGGCTCGGCCTCCCAGAAATCGCCAGCGGGCGAGAGCTCGGTCACGACCTTGCCCGGCCACAGCCCTGAGGCCTCGACGTCGGCGACGGTGTCCTGGGCGACGCGGCGCTGATCCTCGTTCGTGTAGAAAATCGCCGACCTGTAGCTTGCGCCCCGGTCGTTTCCCTGCCGGTTGGGCGTCGTCGGGTCGTGGATCTGGAAGAAGAACTCCAGCAGGTCGCGGAAGCTCGTCTGACTCGGGTCGAACGTGATCTCGATCGCTTCCGCGTGCGTGCCGTGGTTGCTGTACGTGGCGTTCTTGACGTTGCCGCCCGAGTACCCAACCCGCGTTGAGACGACACCGGGCAGGCGCCGCACCAGTTGCTGCATTCCCCAGAAGCAACCCCCTGCCAGGATCGCGCGTTCTGTAGTCGCTGCCATCGTCAGGCCTCCTGCTTTGAGAAGCGCTTTGAGTACTCGCCGTACCCCTCGCTCTCCAACTGGTCGCGGTGAATGAACCTCAAGGAGGCCGAGTTCATGCAGTACCTCAACCCGCCCTTGTCGCGCGGCCCATCCGGGAAGACGTGGCCAAGGTGGCTGTCGCCGTGTTTGGAACGAACCTCGGTCCGTGTCATGCCGTGCGAGATGTCCACGTTCTCGACGACGTTCGCGGCCTCGAGGGGCCGCGTGAAACTCGGCCATCCCATCCCGCTGTCGAACTTGTCGAAGGATGCGAAGAGCGGCTCGCCGGAAACCACGTCGACGTAGAGGCCAGGCTCCTTGTTGTCCCAGTATTCGTTGGCGAAAGGGCGCTCAGTCCCGTCAGTCTGCGTGACGCGGTGCTGCTCGGGAGTCAACTTCGAGATCGCTTCGGGGTTTTTCCTGCAGATCGGCATTCGTGGTACTCCTTTTCGTTCAGCATTGAAGATAGGCACCGGTGGTCGACCGTCCAATCACCTCCGGCTATCGAAACGATGCCATGCGGATCGACACCGGAGGTGTTTCAATCTGCCGGCGTCGATTCATTGGCCCAGGCGACGGGTCTGCCACTGCCGGAACAGGACTTTGAATTGGCTCTCGCCGCGATGCCGAGCGGCCACGGCGAAGGCGTGTCGAGGGGCTGCGGTACGGCGTCACCGTACGGAAGCTTGGCGACAGAAAGCGGACCAGCCTGTTCGCGCGAGCGCTCGCCGGCGGCGACGTCGTCAGCTTCAACCTTTACCGGCTGAGGTCGGGCGAGGTCTCTTTGTGTCCCTGCGAAATGCCGGGCGAGAACGTCGTCGCGTTTGTTCTTGGGCACCCGGCCCAAAATTCTTTCCAGTTATCCTTTTAATAGACGACTCCCGATGGCGAACGTGGTTTGCATCTGTCGCCTTCTTCAGTTTTCGATCCGAGAAGTGTTCTTTCGTTGCCGCATACATCTTCGCGGCAGGAAGGCGCGCCTGTCGCCGTTCGCGACCAGAGGTGCCGTAACGCAAAAAAGCGTGCCTGACACGCGGCGTTGCTGGCTGGAACAGAGGGCGCAAACGGATAGCCGCAGACTCGGGAAAACGACTGAGCACTGTCTGGACTTACCGCATTCAAGCTCCTACGAATTCAGTCCGACTTCACGATATCGTTTCATCTTCTACGATGCCTATCGTCTTCGCTCGACGTAATTCGCCGTGAACTTCCCGATGGACGTCGGTTCGGAGGATAGTCATGGCGTACCAGTTCGTCCAGCTCCATGGTTGGCTTTTGCCTCCTCATCCTGTCGCTCGGTATGCGGGAGCACGGGCGCGGTGACTATAAGAGTCATCGGTCGCGGCCTCCTCTACGGAAGCGGCGCTTAGTGCTTCGTGTGCGCCGCGGCACATCGCGACATTTGGGGCCGCCGACTATTCCTAACGATTATTCGTCAACGACTACCATTCCAAAGTTGAATTTTCGTTTTCCAGAACGCACGGTCACCATGCAAGAAACATACGCGGACAGGTGCCGCGAGGGGCACCGTTGGGGGAGAACTAGAATGGACGACGAAGTTTTGAAGGGGCGCCCGGTCAGTACGCCGATCGAAGCCTCCGCGGAGACCTTGAGCGGCTTTCGCACGCTGGACATCCAAACCGACCGGCTGCTTTCATCATGGCTGCGAGAGGCGTGCGTTCCTGACGGCGCCCTGAAGGCGAACGAACCTGCCCCCGATTTCCTTCTCCCCGAGGCAAATGGAAAGCTCGTTTCATCTTTGGAATTGCGACAAACTGCGCCGTTGATCGTTACCTTCGTTTACGGGACTTGGTCCCCATTGTGCGCAGCTGGACTACGCGCTCTTCACGGAGCCACCCATAGTATCCGCGCTGCCGGCGCCAGAGCAATTGCCATAACGCCCGAGACCGGAGACTTGCCACGCAATTTCAAAAGCGATCACCGACTGGATCTGGAAATCCTCTCCGACCTAGATCTTGGGGTGAGCCTTTCGTTCGGCCTGGTCTCCGTGGTGCCGGCGCGGATAAAGAGCCGTCTCTTGCAGCGCGGCCTTGATCTCTCCGCTCCCCATGGCTTCTCCTTTTGGATGTTGCCAATGCCGGCCATCTATGTCCTCGACCAACGGGGGATCATCCGTCGAGCGTGTGTCGGGCCGGACTCCATCACGGGAGCGACGACCGAAACCGTGCTTGCTGCCCTGTCCGAATTGGATGGGCCTAAGCCTCGCCCTTAGAGCCTGACCGGAAATGAGACGAGCCAATTCAAGAGGCTACGCGTGGCGACTGCAACTGCGTCCATGGCCGGGCTTGTCCCGGCCATCCACGACTTCGCGTCACTTCAGCAACGACGGTTGGATGCCCGCGACAAGCTCGGGCATGAGGAGGCGGGACCGGGGCCCGTGATTTAGATCAAGGAGCCTGCACCTTGTGCGTCAGCCTTGCGAACATTGTCCTTGTTCGAGGCAGGGGCAGATGCGCGGCGGAGTTTGTCCAGCGCACTCGTCCAGTCGCGAACACGAGCAACCTTGATAAAGGCGTCAAGCGCCGGCGAATACTGCCTCCCCGCCACGGCCAAAAGCTGCACCTCGCGCCGGACGGGGTCGCCCTCAATTGGAATAGCGGCGAGCGACGGCAGCCTGGGAGCGTGCTCTGGCGCCAGGATGGCCCCAAAACCGGCGGATGCCATTTGCTGAAGATGCCTTTCCTGAGCGCTCCTGTGCACAACTTTAGGGCCTGGATGGTCGGCAAAACAAGCCTGCTTGAATCGGCCTGCGACGTCGCATCCGACCCTTTCGAGAAATACCGCCTCATGCAAGTCTTGGAGCGGGATAACGGTTTGCCTCGCCATCGGATGTTTCCGAGACAGGACGAGCACGTACCGCTCCTCGAACAGCGGCCAGCGGTCGATACGCTCAGGTAGCTCCACGGCGTCACCGACGAGTGCGGCATTGATCTCGCCATCCAAAAGCATCGCAACGAGCCCGTTGGCATCTGCCTCGCGCAGATCGACTCGAAGGTCAGGGATGATCCTGGCGAGCTCCAAGAGCAATTCCGTGATGAGTGCGGCGGAGACTGACGGCACCAGCCCGATCTTGAGCGGGGCGATTGTCTTCTTTTGATAGCCTCGCGCCTGAAGCCGTACCGCCTCCGCGGCGGCAAATATTTTCTCCAGCGTGGGCAAAATCATCTTGCCCAGCTCGGTGAGCTGGGTGAGGTGACGTTCACGGTGAATCAACGCGCCACCGAGTTCTTGCTCCAGCTTTTGTACCGCCTTTGTCAGCGCCGGCTGCGTCACATTGCATTGCTCCGCAGCCCGCGTAAAATTGAGTGTCTTTGCTAGGGCTAGGAAATATCGCACCTGATAAAGCTGCAGCTGCATACTCATACTCGAAAGATTTGCCGTGGTTCGGACCGTTCCGGTTCGTTGCCATAGTAGGCAGGGGCGATGGTCAAGCGGTTTGTCGCGGAGCTTCCGCGGAAACAGATATTGTGCGCCGGCTCGGAATTGTCGACCCGCGTCTTGCGGAAAGTGTTCTCACCGACGCTGTTTCCTATTAACGTCGCGGTTGCGTAGAACATCATAGGCGAGACCAGTTAAATGTCAGGGTTTGCATCGGGATCGGCTCGGCCATATTTTCATCGAGTGTTTTTTGCTCATTTAGGATCTCCTTAGGTTTCAGTTCTGGACGATTGGAATGAGGGCGCGCGCGCAAGCGCGGTACGCTCACGCTCGTCAAAGAGGTTCCCAGCTTCCGCCGAGGCCGCTGGTCATGGCGAGCAGATGCGCACCGTCCTAGCCATAAAGCAGTACCAAGATTTGCATTTGTCCTGTCCCAAGACTAGGACACCAACTCAATCCGAGGGTCCGAAACACATGTCCGATCGTCCAAATCTTGCATTGCCTCGATCCGATCTCGATGTGCTGATGGCAACCTTGGATGTCGACGTCATTGGGCTCATCGAGTGTTTGGTCAGTCCAGGTTGGCGCCTGTCATTCGGGAGCGCGGACGCGCCGGCTATCCACTACAATCTTTCCGGGACCGGACGAATGGTCGTGGGTGGTTTCCCCGCATTTCCTCTGGTACCTCACACCCTTGTCATCACACCGGCCAAGAAGCCGTTTCACATCGAGGTCGATGACCGCACAGCGGCCAAGACAGTGAATGTGGTCGAAGCGCAATGGGATCCGCGCTTCGGCGAGCGCATCCAGCGATTCGTCGCCGGGGACGTCGACCCGATGGTCATGCTGATCTGCGGGTACTTTCGCGCCACCTACGGCTCGTCGATCGACCTCTTTGCAGGCCTTTCCACGCCGATTGTCGAGCGCTTCGAACCCGCCGATGAACTGGGGTCAAAGTTGCAGGCTGCGTTGGCAGAAATCAGCGGCAGGCAGGTTGGAATGCAGGCGATGACGACCGCCATCCTGAAGCAGGTGCTCGTCACGCTCGTCCGTCGGAGTCTGAATTCGACCAGCGTTTGGCTCGAACGCTTTTCTATCCTGAGTGACCGTCAAATCGCTCTTGCGTTCGCCGATATGGTGGCGCGACCATCGGCCGATCACTCTGTCATGGCCTTGGCGCAGAAGGCTGGCTTGAGCCGATCCGCATTCATGGCGCGCTTTGTGCGCGCAATCGGATATTCGCCAATGGTCGCGCTCCGGCAAATGCGGATGAAGCGTGCAGCCGATATGCTCGCCGCGAGGACATTTTCAGTTGAGCAGATCGCGCGGGCGGTCGGTTATAGGAGCTGCAGCAGCTTTCTCCGTGCCTTTCGCCAAGTGCATGGATACGTCCCGGCAAAATCTGAGGGTGATGGACAGAACTCCGATTGAAGATACGGCAGGTGGTGACGGCAGCCGCAGCAGGCAAGGCCGCCGCGATGCGATCGCGTCTGAATTAAGGTCTATGATAAATGGTTATCGGATAGATAGTCACAGGGTATTTCCCTTTATCCGGCGGCGGCGGCATCCTCAAACTAATTCGCAGTATGCGTTTAAGGCCGCTGTGCTGTGGCACACAGCCTCGGTGGGTCGGCCGACGCCAGAGTTGGAGGAATAACGTGGAGAGAGCAACTTCGTTAGCTCGACGAGAGGGGGCGGATGTATGCGACCGATCGCGGCGGACCGTACTGAATTGGGCAGGGGCCACGCTGGCCGGGGCTGCTGCGTTGGACCTTGATCCGCTGTCGCTTCGACTCACGGAAGCACTTGCCAAAAACGGGTTGGTCGACCTCGGCTCCGGCGACGTCGCGCTGCTGCACTATGCATACGCGCTCGAGCAACTTGAAGCAGCGTTCTACACGGCCGTCATGGCATCGCCGTATTCGGGCATGACTCGATACGAGCGTTCGGTGCTGAGCGATGTCAAAGGTCACGAGATTGCCCATCGCGAGTTCTTTCGGAAGGCGCTCGGCAGCAGCCGCGTCCCGGAGCTCGGGATAACATTCCCGTCTGTCGATTTCGGCAATCGCGGCGGCGTGCTGAGAACGGCCTCGATGTTCGAAGACCTGGGCGTGTCGGCCTACAACGGCGCCGGTGCGCTACTGACTGGCGCTGAGCACGTGGCTACCTTGGCACCCTCGTCGAGCGACATACTATGACGATAGTTCAAAGCGCTTGAGAGCCGTTGTGAGGTTGGCGATGGACTTTGATCCAGTCTTCTTTTCCCGATTGCAATTTGCTTGGGTAATCGGTTGGCACATTCTGCTTCCCGCTTTCACCGTCGGTCTTGCCGCCTACATCGCGTTGCTAGAGGGGCTCAACTTTGTAACGGGGCGCCAAGTCTATCTTCGCGTTTCGATATTTTGGATCAAGGTCTTCTCAATTTCATTCGGTATGGGCGTCGTGACGGGTATCGTCATGCCTTTTCAGTTCGGCACGAACTGGAGCCGCTACTCGGACGCCACCGCAAACGTCCTTTCGCCGCTCTTCGCCTACGAGGGCTTGACGGCGTTTTTCCTCGAGGCTGCATTTCTAGGCGTGCTTTTGTTCGGACGGAAGCTGGTGCCGCAATGGGCTCATTTCGTTGCGGCGCTGATGGTGACGCTGGGCACGCTGCTCTCTTCGTTTTGGATACTGGCGGCCAACAGCTGGATGCAGACGCCGGCCGGCTACGAGATCATCGATGGCCGCTTCTTTCCGACGGACTGGCTGCAAGTCGTCTTCAATCCGTCATTTCCGTCGCGGCTCGCGCACACGGTGGTGGCATTTTTTATCACCACAGGTTTCGTCGTGATGGGCGTCGGAGCCTATCTGTTGCGGCGTGAGAAGTCCGCCGAAGAAGGTCGGACTATGCTGTCAATGACGCTGTGGCTCTTGACGGTCTTGGTGCCGCTGCAGATATTCCTCGGTGACCATCACGGGCTCAACACCCTAAAGTACCAGCCGGTCAAGCTTGCGGCGATCGAGGCGCATTGGGAAACCGGCCGCCGCGTTCCGATCACGCTCTTCGCCATCCCCGATGAGAAGACCGAAGCGAATCATTTCTCGGTCGACCTGCCTTTTGTGGGGAGCCTTATCCTGACTCACGAGATCGACGGAGAGGTCAAGGGTCTGAAGGACTTTCCGGCGGATCAGCGCCCGCCGGTCGCGATTCCATTCTTCGCATTTCGCATCATGGTCGGGTGCGGCCTCGTGATGCTTGGTATTGTACTACTTGGCGGTTGGCTCCGTTGGCGTGGCCGGCTCGATGATACGCCACTCTTTCTCCAACTGTGTCAGCTCGTAATTCCAATCGGCTTCATTGCCGTCATCGCCGGATGGGTCGTGACGGAAGTCGGACGCCAACCCTGGACAGTCTACGGCCTGTTGCGCACCGCGAACTCGGTATCGCCGTCGTTGACCGGCTCCGACGTACTGATCTCTCTGCTCGCCTATGTGGTCGTCTATCTGTTCATGTATCCTTCTGGTGTGCTCCTCATGTGGCGCATCGTGCGGACAGGTCCGGCAACTGCTGAAGAGCCAGACGCGGCCATCCAGGCTGGACGACCCAAGGCCCCGGTCTTGGCCGGAGGGCATGTTGGCGCGGGAGATGGCGCATGACCCAGGTCCTCGACTTCGTGCCGATCTGGACACTGATCCTCGGGATGGCGGTGTTCTTCTACGTCTTGCTCGACGGTTTCGATCTCGGTGTCGGCATGCTCTTTGGCTTCGCGCCGGACACTGCATCCCGAAATACGATCATGAATTCGATCGCACCGATCTGGGATGGGAACGAGACGTGGCTCGTGTTCGGTGGGCTCGGCCTGCTGGCAGCCTTCCCGCTCGCCTTCGCCATCATCATTCCGGCTACCTATTTCCCGATCCTCGTGATGTTGCTTGCGCTGGTGTTCCGCGGCGTCGCCTTCGAGTTTCGCTTCCGCGATGGCGAGCGTAAGACGTTTTGGGATCACGCCTTCTCTTACGGCTCAGGCATTGCGACATTTGCACAGGGTGTGGTGCTCGGCAGCTTCATTCAAGGATACGAGGTCACGGGGCGGGCGTTCTCAGGCAGCTCATTTTCTTTCATGACGCCATTCTCGATCCTCTCCGGCTTCGCCCTCCTGTTCGGCTATGGGCTTCTCGGCGCGGGATGGCTGATCCTGAAAACCGAAGGCGACATCCAGAGCGCGGCTCGCCGGCACGGCCGCGTGTGTCTTGTGGCCGTGCTTGTAGCCATCGCCGTTGTGAGCATTTGGACCCCTCTCGCAAATTCGGCCGTCGCCGATCGATGGTTCGCTTGGCCAAACATCCTCCTGTTGGCACCGGTGCCGATCGCGACCGCGGCCGTCGCGCTCGTCACGTGGCGCGCCCTCGGCAACAGCCAGGCTCAAGTCCTGCCGTTCGCTGGGGCGATCCTGCTCTTTGTCTTGTCGTATTCGGGCATCGCCATCAGTCTCTACCCAATGATCGTTCCGCACCATTTCACTTTGTGGGAGGCCGCGTCCTCCGCCCGAACCCAGGCGTTCCTTCTGGTCGGCACCCTTGTGCTGCTACCTGTGATCTTGATGTATAGTAGCTGGTCCTATTGGGTATTTCGCGGAAAAGTTCGAGCGGACATCGGCTATCACTGAGAGTCAGCTGGCTGGTTTCAGCTTTAGGCATATTCAGCTTCAGCCCGATATAGACCCCAGGGCAGGCGTCGTTGGCTCTTTGCCCGCTGCGCATAAAGATGCAGGTCTCTGCACGCAGGAGCCGGGGAGGCCCAACCCCTTGCCTCAAGAGGCCGGGCTCCGGATGAGCGGGGCAGAAGTGTCGCGGCGGTCCTGCGGCGCGATTACCGAAGACGTCCACGTTCGCTCTGATCTGACTCATCTCAGCAGTAGGGTCGCCGGGGGGGTCCTCGTCGTCGCGGTCAAGATGATCAGCACGTGAGGCAGACCCAAGTCACCCAGGCCGAAGCGGGCGCCCGTGCAGGCTGCGCTCGACAATCTCGCGAACCAGGTCGCATTGCAAAGACGCCACCATCCCGATCTTCGTTAAATGGGGCAATCGAAAGTTTGTCGCCGAATTCCACAGCATAGATTGTGAACTCGTTGTCACGATGCGCGGAGATCATCGAATCTATAACCTTGCGTGATGGACCATTCCGCTAAGCTCGAGACAAGTCAATGCTTTCGAGGTTGAAGTCCTGGTAACGGCACAACATGCCTACCGATGCTGGACACGCGGCCGTGAGCCGGTGCCGGTCTTGCCCTCGTTTAAACGGGAAAGGGTCTCCGATGAAGGGATTTCTCCTTACAACATTGCGCAGGCGCGATTTGCTTCGAGTAGCGATCACAGGCACCGCTGTTGCGGCTATAGAAACATTGGCCTTTGAGGCTGTCGCGACCGAGCCCACCGGCAGCGCCGACAAACGCAAAGCGCGCTATCAAGGGAACTCGGCTGAAGTTAAAGACTTCTATCGCGTCAACAGTTATCCCGTTCGATCCCGGTAAGGAGACTTCCGTGCGGTTCAAGAAGTTGGAACGTCGCAGAGGTCAGGGACCCTCATTCCCACTGCCGAGCGAATCGAGCACTGGTTTGGATCGCCGCACTTTTCTGAAGCGCTCTGGCCTTACCGTCGGAGCGCTGGCGGCGCTCGGCGATCTGCCGCTCGGCGGCGTGCGCAAGGCCGAAGCCGGTCCGCCTCCCGCGCCGGGCGCTGCGATTACAACCCGCAAGAATATCTGCACGCATTGCTCGGTCGGCTGTTCGGTGATCGCCAAAGTCGCGAACGGCGTGTGGATTGGCCAGGAGCCGGACTACGACAGCCCGATCAATCGCGGATCGCATTGCTGCAAGGGCGCCGCGGTTCGCGACGACGTGCTGAGCCAGCGCCGCTTGCGCTATCCCGTGAAGCTCGTGAACGGTCAATGGGTCCGCCTCTCCTGGGAGAAGGCGATCGACGAGATCGGCGACAAGCTGCTTGAGATCCGCGAGAAGTCGGGACCGGACTCGGTGTATTGGCTCGGATCGGCGAAATTCACCAACGAAGCCGCCTATCTCAATCGCAAGTTCGCAGCCTTCTGGGGAACCAACAATTCCGACCATCAGGCGCGTATCTGCCATTCCACCACGGTTACCGGCGTAGCCAATACCTGGGGCTATGGCGCGATGACCAACAGCTACAATGATATTCGCAATGCCAAGACCATCTGGTCATGGGCGGCAACCCGGCGGAAGCACATCCGGTTTCGCTTCAGCATATTCTTGAAGGCAAGGAACTCAACCGCGCCAACATGATCGTCATCGATCCGCGCATGACGCGGACCGCGGCGCACGCAACCGAATATGTTCGCGTGCGCCCCGGCACCCATATCGCGACGATCTACGGCATGCTCTGGCACATTTTCGAGAACGGCTGGGAGGACAAGGAATATCTGAGCCAGCGGGTCTATGGCGTCGACGAAATACGCAAGCAGGTCGCGAAGTGGACGCCAGCCGAGGTTGAACGTGTCACCGGCTGCCCGAAGCGCAGGTCAGGCACGTTGCGGAAATCTTCGCCAAGCAAAAGCCGTCGACGTTGATCTGGGCGATGGGGCAGACCCAGTTCACGACCGGCACCGCGAATGTCCGTGCGAGCTGCATCCTGCTGCTTGCGACCGGCAATGTCGGACTATGCCGGGGGCGGCGCCAACATCTTTCGCGGCCACACCAATGTGCAGGGCGCCACCGATCTCGGGCTCGATGTGACGATCGTTGCCGCTCTACTACGGTCTCACCGAGGAAGCCTGGCGGCATTGGTGCCGGGTGTGGGAAGTCGACTACGAATGGATGAATTCGCGCTTCCCGAGCAAGACGCTGATGGAAACGCCAGGAATTCCGAGCACGCGATGGTTCGACGCGACTTTGCTGCCGAAGGACCAGGTGACCCAGCCCGATACGGTGCAGGCCATGTTCATCATGGGCCATGGCGTCAACACGATCACCCGAATGCCGGAAGCCGTGCGAGGCATCGAAAAGCTCGAACTGCTGGTCGTGTGCGATCCTTATCCGACCGCATGGTCGGTGCTTTCGGAACGCAAGGATGGGATCTATCTTTTGCCGGCCTGCACCAGCTTCGAGATGGACGGCTCGCGCACCGCCTCGAACCGTTCGCTGCAGTGGGGCGAGAAGATCGTCGATCCGGTGTTCGAATCGAAAAACGACTACGACACGATGTACCTGCTTGCCCGCAAGTTCGGCTTTGCCGACCAGATGTTCAAGAACATCAAGGTCGAGAACAACGCGGTGTCGGCAGAAGATATTCTGCGCGAGATCAACCGCGGCGGCTGGTCGACCGGCTATTGCGGCCAATCGCCGGAGCGGCTCAAGGCCCACATGAAAAACCAGGCCAAGTTCGATCTGGTCACGCTGCGGGCGCCGAAGGACGATCCGGAAGTCGGCGGAGATTATTACGGTCTGCCGTGGCCATGCTGGGGAACGCCGGAGTTCAAGCATCCCGGGATCGCCGATCCTCTATAACACCAATTTGCCGGTGAAGGATGGCGGCGGCACTTCCGCGCCCGGTTCGGCGTCGAGCGCATCGTCAAGCGCAAGGTGATGGAAAACGGACAGGAGGTCGAAAAGGAGGAGCACGACAATCTGCTTGCTGAAGGCTCCTATTCGGTCGGCTCCGAAATCAAGGACGGATATCCGGAGTTTACCTTGGCGGTGCTGAAGAAACTTGGCTGGGACAAGGATCTCACGGCGCAGGAAATGGAAATCATTCAGCGGGTCAATCCTACCAATCCCGATGCCGTGTCCTGGTCGACCGACCTTTCCGGCGGAATTCAGCGTGTCGCGATCGAGCACGGCTGTTCGCCTTACGGCAACGGCAAGGCGCGCATGATCGCCTGGAATTTTCCCGATCCGATCCCCGTCCACCGCGAGCCGATCTATACGCCGCGTCCGGATCTCGTCGCGACTATCCGACGCTGCCCGACGCCCGGCAGTTCCGCGTGCCGAACATCGGCTTCACCGTGCAGAAGGCCGCGGTCGACAGCGGTATCGCGAAGCAGTTTCCGCTGATCCTGAGTTCCGGCCGGCTCGTCGAGTATGAGGGCGGCGGCGAGGAGACGCGCTCCAACAAGTGGCTCGCCGAGTTGAAGCAGGACATGTACGTCGAGATCAATCCGGCGGATGCGGGCGAGCGCGGCATCAAGGACGGCGGATGGGTCTGGGTCACCGGGCCGGAGAGTAATTCGAAAGCCCGCATGAAGGCGCTCGTGACCGAGCGGGTCGGCAAGGGCCTTGCCTGGATGCCCTTTCATTTTGCCGGCTGGTTCGAGGGCGCCGACCTGCGCGCCAATATCCGAAGGGCGCCGATCCGTTCGTGCTTGGCGAGAGCGTGAATACGCTCACGACCTACGGCTATGATCCCGCCACCGGCATGCAGGAGCCCAAGGCCACCCTTTGTCAGATCAAGGCAGCATGAGAGGAAGAACCATGGCGCGCATGAAATTCCTTTGCGACGCGGACCGCTGCATCGACTGCAATGCCTGCGTCACGGCCTGCAAGAACGAGAACGAAGTGCCGTGGGGCATCAACCGCCGCCGCGTCGTCACCATCAATGACGGCAAGCCTGGCGAGCGCTCGGTCTCGATGGCCTGCATGCATTGCACCGACGCGCCCTGCGCGGCGGTCTGCCCGGTGACGTGCATCTTTCCGACCGAAGACGGCATCGTGCTGCATTCGAAGGATCTTTGCATCGGCTGCGGCTATTGCTTTTACGCCTGTCCGTTCGGCGCGCCGCAATATCCGAAGGTCGGCAATTTCGGTTCGCGCGGCAAGATGGACAAATGCACCTATTGCGCCGGCGGCGGCGGGCCGGAAGCGCCCGGCAGCGCCGCGGAATTCGAGAAATACGGCTCGAACCGCTTCGGCGACGGCAAGCTGCCGCTGTGCGCCGAGATGTGTTCGACCAAATCGCTGCTGGCGGGTGATGGCGAGATCATCGCCCAGATCTACAAGGAGCGGGTGCTCAAGCGCGGCTATGGCTCCGGCGCCTGGGGCTGGATGACCGCCTATCACGAGGACGTCGTAGTCTGAGCGCAATCGCGGTCGGGTGAACGGACACAAGTCGCTGGAACGATGATCGTCATGATTTCTCTTGCACATATCCGCCTTCTCGTTCTCGCCGCGGATGCTGTTGGCTATCGCCGTCGCGGCTCCGGCGTTCGCGCAGAAGCTCGGTCCGGACGGCGCGCCCAACCCGACCGCGAGTGTGACCAGCGAGCAGCACCCTGCTCAAGCAGGTGCCTCGCGCCGAAGGGCGGATCGACATTCCCGACACCAAGGCCGGGGTGCTGATCCAGCCCGCGGGACGGACCTGGGATTATTTCCACGAAGTGCTGCTGCGTTGGGGCGGCGCGATCGTGATCCTCGGCACGATCGCTGCTCCTGGGTGTCGCCTATCTGGTCATCGGGACGGCTTCGGATTTCGGCCGGGCGTTCCGGGCGGAAGATTTCTTCGCTTCAAGGCCATCGAGAGATTTTCGCACTGGCTGACCGCCGTTTCCTTTGTCATTCTTGGCTCTGACTGGTCTCAATATCACCTTCGGCAAATGTGCTTGTTGCCGGTGATCGGCCCGGAGGCTTTCTCCAGCGTCTCGCAAGCCGCGAAGTACATGCACAACTTCACCAGCTTCGCCTTCGTGGTCGGTCTCGTCCTGATCATCGTGATCTTTTTCAAGGATAATCTTCCGCAGAAGGTCGATATCGACTGGATCAAGCAAGGCGGCGGATTCATCAAATCCAAACATGCGCCGGCCGGCCGCTTTAACCTCGGCGAGAAGCTTGTCTTCTGGCTTTCCCTTGCTGCGGGCGTCGCGGTTTCGGTGTCCGGTTTTCTGCTGCTGTTTCCGTTTTTCGGAACGAATATTCTCGACATGCAGCTCGCGCAGGTCGTGCACGCCGTCGTCGCCGTTCTGTTCGTCGCCTTGATCCTTGCCCACATCTATATCGGCACGCTCGGGATGGAAGGTGCGTTCGAGGCCATGGGGACCGGGTGAGGTCGATCTCAACTGGGCGAAGGAACATCACGATCTCTGGCTTGCGCAACAGCTCACCAAACGACCCGAACTCGAGCGCGGACAACCCTCGGCAACACCGGCGGAGTGAGCGTCACCGGGAGCCGCAGACGGAGGTCCCTAGCCGATCGGCGCTGCAACCTCCTACTGTGTCCGCGCATTGAGCGCAGCCAGATCGAGATTCCGTCTTGCCACTCCACCACCTGAAAGGTAGCCAACAATGCGAGGCACGCCGGATATTTTGATCGCCAATGTCGGCGAACCGCCGGGTCGTCCAGCGATGTCCTAGATCGACCAGCGATGGTGGCGCTGCGGGCGGCAGCCTCTGTACCAATGCCGGATGTGCCGGTCGTTTCCGTCGAGAGTGGCGGAATTATTCTGATCTATGGCCGCGACGAGGTTGCAATTGAAGCCGGAAATCTTCTCAAGGACCATCTCGACGTTACGGTGCTCATCGCGCCGTCCGCTGCCGTCGTTGCTTCCGGTACGACCGAATTTCCGGTGGCCCAAGGAAAGATCAGAACCGCCACGGGGCATCTCGGTGCCTTTGATGTCGTGGTCGATGGGTTTGCGCTGCCGACACGGCCGTCGGGCGACCCTTTGACTCCGCGCGACGGCGCGCAATCGCATTGTGACATCATTCTCGATCTTTCCAGGAGGGCGCCCTTGTTCGCGGCAGCCGATCTGCGCGACGGCTATCTGCGGGCCGATCCGGCAAGCCGCTCCGCGATGCTGCAGGCGGTATGCGAGGCCCGTGATCTCAAGGGTAGCTTCGAAAAGCCACGCTATATTGCCTTCGATCCATCGTTGTGTGCGCATTCGCGGTCAGAGATTGTCGGCTGCACCCGGTGCCTCGATCTTTGTCCGGCCGGCGCTATTACGCCAGCCGGAAACCACGTTGCGATTGACCCGAACATCTGCGCCGGTTGTGGTCAATGCGCGGCGGCCTGTCCAACCGGCGCGGCTTCTTATGCGGTGCCGCCGGCAGATGCACTGATGCGAAAGCTGCGCGCGATGTTGCTGACCTATCGCGAAGTCGGTGGGACGCATCCAATCGTTCTAATTCATGATGATGCGCATGGCGTGCCGATGATCGATGCCTTGGCGCGGTTCGGCGACGGTCTGCCAGCGCAGGTGCTTCCGCTTGCCGTCAATGAAATCACACAGGTTGGGCTGGAGAGCATCGCCGCGGCCTTTGCCTACGGCGCCTCAGCGGTGCGATTCCTGCTTCGGGCGAAGCCGCGTCACGATGTCTCCGGCTTGAGGCAGACCCTGGCGCTGGCGGAGCCCATCCTGGCCGGGCTCGGCTTCGATGCCCTCCGGGTCGCGACCATCGAAACCGACGACCCGGATATTCTCGGCGGCGTATTGCGCGAGATCCCAGCGATGCTGCCGGCGCCACGGCCGGCAAGCTTCGCGCCACCGGCGACAAGCGCGATGCGTTGCGCTTTGCGCTCAGCGAACTTCATCGGGCGGCGCCCGATCCGGTCGAACTCATCCCCCTTCCGAAGGGAGCGCCGTTCGGAGCGGTCGAGGTCGAGACCGACGGCTGCACTCTTTGCCTGTCCTGCGTGTCGGCATGTCCGACCGGCGCGCTGCGCGACGACCCGGAGCGGCCGATGCTGCGGTTCGTCGAAGATGCCTGCGTGCAGTGCGGCCTGTGCCAGGCGACTTGTCCTGAAAACGTCATCACCCTGAAGCCTCAGATCGATTTCCGCGCGGCACAGCCCCGGCGCGTATCCTCAAAGAGGAAGAGCCGTTCTGCTGCATCCGATGCAGCAAGCCGTTCGGCGTGAAGAGCACGATCGATCGTGTGGTGGCGAAACTCGAGGGCAGGCACTGGATGTACCCGGCTGCGTCACATCGCTCGGACCTTATCAAGATGTGTGACAGCTGCCGCGTTGCAGTCGTCTCGCAAGAAAACTTCGACCCTTATGATGGTGCCGGCCGATCGGCCCGGACCACCGATGATTATCTGCGGGAACGCAATGAGGCCGGCAACAGAGGTGCCGGGACATGAAGTTGCTACGGACCATTCAACTCGATTCCTCGGATACGTTCGTCTTCGAACGCGCCGCAACTCCGGGCGAATGGGCGGTATCGGGTGCCTTCGCATTTCTGAGCCAGAATATCCCGGCGCTTCAGGGGAAGCCTCGCACTGCATTTCGCGCCGGCTTCCTTGGACTTCAGTCACTCGGACGTTCGACGCTGGTTCAGATCGTCGATGCGGCGGAACAAGACCGTGCGGCGGTGGCCGAGATGCTCGCCGAGCAACTCGTTTCCGAGTTTGGCGCGCCCGATCTCGCGGCGGCGAGCCATGCCGCCGAGGACGAAATCGCCTTTGTGGCCTCGCTCTGCGATCATCCTGCAGGCATGATCATCGCCGTCACACGTACATTTGAAGGAGGCTCGATCCGGGAGACCTTCCGTACCCTGCGCCCCGGCGGTCAGTCATCGTCGCGAGCTTTCAATTTTGTGGAGGTAGTCGGAGAAGATGAGGCGCCCGAAGAGCATCTGAACTTCGAAGGGTTAGGTGAGGGGCGCACATGAGCAAGAAGCCCGACTTTTGGCTCGGTTGCGGGCATCATTTGCTCGATCGCGACGTGGCTGGAAGAATGGTCGTCACGGATGAATTTCTGAAGGCTTACCTGGCCCGCCCTGAACTCGTGCCGCCGCCTGACGCGTGCCCGGCGGAGCGCCGTCTCTACAGCGCCTTGCTCGACAGTCCGCGGGCAGCGGTGCCCGCCTGGCAGATCAACGAAGTCGCCGATCCCGATGCGCGCGAGAATTGGGAGATGATGGTGGCTTGGCGCGATCATCTTGCGCGCCAGCGAACGCTTGAAGCTGCGTATCTGGAGATTGTCTGTCGCAACATCAAATTCCCGCCGATGCTTATCGGCCAGTTGGTACAAGCGATCCTGCGGAATGCGCTGAATGATTGCGGCGACGTGTTCATCCTTCGCGCCGCCGAGATGTTCTTCCGTCCGCAGAAACTGATCCTGCAGGAAAACTCGATCATCGCGATTGATCAGGAAATCGAGGCGTCGCTTGGTCGAAGACCCCAATCGCCGTTGGTTGCCTTGCTGGGATTGCCGGCGACCGCCGAAATCGACATGCTCAACGATGAACGGCCGGCAGCTACTGGCAACGCAGCGACCGCTTCGACATGGCGATTGACCTGTCGGCCGGGAAACGCGGGTTGGCCGCGCTCGGGGACGTCATCGTACACTGGATATCGCATTTGCTTGCGGTCGATGTCGCGATCGAACCGCTAACAGCAGTGCACGACGTATCGTTGTGCTGGTACGTTGAGCTCGATTCAGAAGCGACGCGCATCGGTGATGCGGTCTGGAACGGAAGCGATATCGACAGCAATTCTTGGAGCCGCCTGGTTGGCCTATATCGACTGACATTCCGCGATCCCTTGGATATGATCGAGAGGATCAGGGGCGAACCAGTATACCTGCTCGCTGCGATGGCGGTTGACGAGGTTTTGCGATTGAAGCCGCAGAACCTCGTTGGCGGCCTACCGCATGTTTCCAGGGAGTGCGTGAATTGAGATCGACCACACTTGCACGCATTCCGGTAGGCGTTGTCGTGGAACGGCGCCGAGCGAAGAGTGCGTGGGTCGAGTTTCTGTGGCGGCCTGTCGCGGTATTCGCTGGAATCCCTTCAGTCGAGCCTTGGACTCTGCTCGATACGCAAGCCGAAACCGTATTGTTCTACGCCGGAAAGGAAGTGATCGAACTGCACCGGACCGAGACGACTTATTACCGCGACAATCTGGCGTCCGGTGCGCCCCAGCTGTGGGTGGCGTTGGGCCCCACCGCGTTTGAACCGCCCTATGAGCTTGTTGCGGTGACGGCAGATCCGGCCGAAGGAGAGGCTTTCACGGGATCCGGCAGCAATTTGGTCGAGGCCGTACCGATGTCATCCGACATTGCCGAGATCATTAGGCAATTCATTGCCAGGCATCATGTCGAACAGCCCTTCTTCAAGCGCCACCGTCAGTCGGACGGAATTCGGCCATCACGAAAGCAGAACGGAGGACGAGATATGACCGCACCCGAAAGTTTCGTTTCGCGTTGGGTGCGGAGAAAGCACCAGGCGGCTTCCGAGCGCGGCAGCGCAGCCAAAACGAAGGATACGCCGCCGGGCTCGGCCGCGTCGTCGGACTTGGGCCATAGCCGATACATCGAGGGTCGTCGATGGGCCGTGCGAACTTCCACACTTGCCGCGCTCATCGATGGTGGCCGATACCGACATCCGCGCATTTCTGCAGCGCAGAGTTCCCGCCGAATTGACCCGGGCCGCGCTGCGCCAGGCTTGGGCGAGCGACCCTGTAATTCGCGATTTCATCGGAATCGCAGAAAATCAATGGGACTTCAACGATCCCGGCAGCATACCGGGTTTCGGCGCGCTGCGCGAAGCCGATAACGTGCCCGCTCTTCTGCAACATGCGATTGGATGCCTCGAGAAAATAACCGAGACACTTCCGGAAATGCCTGCTGTTGTCGAACAAGTGCGAATGGACGCAATCGGCGACGCGACTGTCGGTCTCGATCTGCCGGACATTCGGAGTGACCCGGACGGAGGCCGAGCGGAAAGAACAGCAACGACCGTCGATCACGCCGTGGAGGAAATTGACTGCTCACCTGGGGGCCGTTCTCACGGTGGCGCGCTACCGCGGTAGCAGGGCTGACTATCGATCAGGACGGTCGATCTTGAGGGCGTCGAGCTTGATAGGTGGATACGAACATGCAGCAGCCCATTTCCGTGATTTCTCCCTCGCACGCGGTCAACGAGATCGATCGCGCCCGCGCGCGGGAGTATGCGTTACTGGCGACCTTGCTCGCGAGCAGCCCGGATACTCAAATGATAACACGTCTGGCTGTGCTGCGAGGAGACGCGAGCCCGCTTGGGATGGCCCACGGGGCGCTAGGAGCGGCTGCCGCCCGAACCGACGAAGAAAGCGCGGGGCGCGAATACTTCAACCTGTTTGTTGGGCTCGGTCAGGGCCAACTGTCGCCATACGCGTCCCACTATTTGACGGGCTCGCTGTACTCGCGTCCGCTGGTGCGGCTGCGCGAAACGCTTCAACATCTCGGCATCGAGCGGACGCAGCGATCCGAGCCAGAGGATCATATTGCAATTCTTTGTGAGATCATGGCTGGCCTTATCGACGGAAGCCTCGTCAGGGCTGATAACGCGGACCGCGATTTCTTCCAGCAACATCTAGCGACCTGGGGGAGGCGGTTTTTTGTCGACCTGGAACAGGCCAGATTGGCCGATTTTTACGGGTCGGTAGGTTCGCTCGGCCGGATCTTGATGGAAATTGAGAACGAGGTCTATTCCCTGCCTGTCTAGGCATGAGAACAAAAAGGAGAGGTACGATGCGCGCGTTCGTTGCCGCATGTTTCGTGGCGGGCCTGATTGCGGTTGGAGCCGTCGTCGTTCTCGATTATTTCGTGCAAAAGTCCGCGTCGGTTGCCTTCGCCGAATCCAGTACGCGGCTCTAGATAGCTGCGGCAAACCCGGCCAGGTCGCGCCCACGGGAAGACGAATGCTCTGATTCACGGCGTTATGAGACGCGAGAGTTTCGCTGTCCAGCCCGATCAACCAGCGCCAACCGCGATTCTCGGTCGCAGCCACCGCGGCGCCAACGGACGAAACCATAGCTGAGCGTGTGGCGCGCTGCTGCTTGTGTCGCTCGGCATAAATCCCGCCTCGGCGCAGTTGCGTGGCCATGGCGGGCCGGTGCGAACGCTGGCGATCTCGCCGGACGGACAGACGCGATCTCCGGCAGCTTCGTTTCGACCGCAATCCGTCGGTCACTGGCGCGCGGCGCGGCCGAACAGGTGTTGCGTTTCCATGCCGACGCGGTCAATGCGGTGGCGCTGCTCCGGGATGGCTGCGCCGCAACCGCGGGCGCCGACGGGCGCATCGACGATCTGGACTCGCGGCAAGACCGAGCCCGACGCCGTGCTGGAGGCACTTGCGCGGTCGTCCGACAGCGCCACCCTGGCTTCGGCATCGTGGGATCAGACCGCGCGGCTGTGGCCGCTCGCCGGCGGCACGCCGCGGGTGCTCGAGGGCCAAACCCAAAACGTCAATGGCGTCGCGTTCGCTCCCGACCGCCGCACACTGGTCAGCGTCAGCTACGATCAGAGCGTCCGGATCTGGCTGCTGGCCGATACGACCTCGCCAACGGTGGTGGCGTTGCCAACTCCGCTCAACGCCGTTGCGGTCGCCGGCGACGGCGAGATCGCGGCCCGCGGCGCTGACGGCAGGGTTTATTTCCTGAGCGGCGATAGCACCCGCACCGGTGAAGTCGCAGCTGGACCGAGACCGGAACGGCAATCCCGTCGTCGACCGGAGGTATGAGCGATCGTTGTCGCAGGCGAAACGGTCGTGAAGAGCCCAATCCATAAAAAGTAAAGATAGACCACACCTTGGTGCCTGTCCCTGTCGGAAACTCAATCTTGCCGGCAACTGATATCGAATCGGGCAATGCTCCTGCCTTATGCGAGAGGATTGTAGCGCCGGCCCCCCGGCCAGTACGACGGGGTGGGTCCGGCTGAGGAATAAGGTCAGGACAAGTGACATCACACGGCGGGTCGGTGCTCGGCCGATGACCGGCCGTTATCGATTGCATGATCAAGAAACATGATCGCCACGGCGCGACGCGCCCTAGTCTTCGAGGCAGTCCAGTGGCCAGCACTGGCGAGACGGTCGGCGATCAGGGACGGCCTGCATCGTCATCAACCGAATAGTCGTTCGCGGTCTACAGCAGGAGGATTAAATGCCCCGTATTGCCATTCCGAAGCGCGAGGACGCCCCCGCGGAGTCCAAGCCGATCCTAGACAACGTCGACAAGATGCTGGGCTTCGTGCCCAACCTGCAGCGCCTCATGTCGATCAGCCCGAACGCGCTCGCCGGCTGGGCTACCCTGATGGGATCGCTCGCGAAGACGCTCGACGTCAAGACGAGAGACGGGATCGCGCTGGCGGTGTCGGAGGCGGACGGGTGCGACTACTGCCTGGCCGCGCACAGCTTCATCGCGGGCAACATGGCCAAAGTCCCGGCGGACGAAATCGCGCTGAACAGGGAAGGCCGCTCGAGCGATCCCAAGCGCCAGGCTGCGCTCGCCTTCGCGAAAGCGCTCATCGAGACGCACGGCAAAGTTTCCGACGCCCAGTTTGCGGCGGTCAGGGATGCGGGGTGGACAGACGCCAACATCGTCGAGATGATCGCGCTGACTGCCCAGTTCCTGTTGACCAACTTCATGAACAATGCGGTGCAGACCCCGATCGATTTTCCCGCGGTCCGTCCCGCCAAGGCAGCCTAACGCGAGGTGCCCTCCTTTGGAGAGGGGAGGGCCGGAGAATCCAATGCCTCGACGGTCCCCGAGGCCTGGTGTCAAGCGCGTCTACGAGCCGCCCGAGGCCTCAGACGGCATGAGGGTGCTCGTCGACCGCATCTGGCCGCGCGGGCTCACGAAGGAGCATGCCAATGTTGACGTGTGGCTAAAGGACATCGCCCCGAGCGCCGACCTCAGGACCTGGTTTGGCCATGACCCGAACCGCTGGCGCGAGTTTCACAAGCGATACTTCGAGGAGCTCCGCGCCAATCACGCCGCAGTCGAGCACCTGACGGATCTTGTATCGGCGGGCAAAGTCACGCTGCTCTTCGGTGCGCACGACACCGCGCGCAACAACGCCGTGGCGCTCGCGGACTACCTCGCGGCATACTAGTCGGGGTCGATGTTCGGGATCGGAAGCTTGCTCAAGTCGTCGTCATAGCTTGCCGCCGGCCCGACGCTGACGTTATCGTTCGTGCGGATGTCGGCGCTGAGGCCGAGCGTCCGCCCGATGGGACACATGTTCGCAGCCTGCATCAACTGGGCGCGCTCGTCGTCGCGAAGGTTTCCCTCGAGCGTGATGGAGCGCTCGAAGGAGTTGCGGCCGCCATCCGCGCCATGGCGGTACGACACGGCAACCTCGACGTGGGAAAGCGGGAATTTCCGCCTTCGCGCCTGCAGCCGTATCGTCATCGCCGTGCACGCGGCGAGCGAAGCGCTCAGCAGCTCGTAGGGGTTCGCCCCCGCCGCCGTGCCGCCCCTGCCGTCGGGGCCGCCGATCGAGAACTCCGATGCGCCGGCACGGCCGTTGAGCGTGCCGGCGCCGTCAAGGTCGCCGGCCACCTCAGCCTGTGGGCGGGGAGCGCCATCGTCGTTCGAATTCGTCATCGTGCTTTCCTTTCAGATTTTGACAGGGCTCCTGGCTGGCCTGTCAGTGCGGGTCGTGGCAGTGGATCAGTTTACACGGCATCTTTCCGGGAGCCTCCGCGCGCCTCGGCGCCTCGCTCGTCCACTGCGCTCGTCATTTCGGCGGGTCTCCTTGATCGTGTGTCGCTGCCACCTCGCGTGGGCGACCCTGGCTCCTCCACGGCTCGCGGCTGGGTGAACGCAGGGGTCGAACTCTCAGCAGGTTGGCCCTTCCCGACGGAGCGGTGTCAGGCGTGGAGGGTCTCGCCGCCTTTGGCGTCTGCGTAGTACTGAGGCGCCTCGCGACGGTCGTATTTCCCGTAGTCGCGCACGATCCGCACTCTCCGGATCCTTGCCTTGTCATTCGGCGCGGAAGCGTCCTCGTAGGCCTGTGCTGCGGCCGCGTCCTTCCATGATATGAGGAGAATCAGGTCGCCGGGCATAAGTACGGCGTCGAAGATGTCCCAGGACGTGCTGTCGGCGGCCCACGGATTCAGGCCGAGCCACTCGGCGCAGTCGTACGGGTTGTTGGTCTGCTTCCACTCCGCGGGGCGAGTTGCGTTGATCAGCGTGACCGTCGTTCCCTCCCCGACTTCGGTCTCGTCGAGCCTCTGCTCCGTAAGGGCATACCCCGTCGGCACCTGATTGTCGGCAGTGATCTGGCCTACGCGCAGGTGGTAGTCAGCGAGGATTTCGTCGCGGCCCTTCTGCTGGACCTCGTGATGGCGCCTGCGGGTGCGCCAGCGGACGAGCGACTTCTCGTCCCGCCAGTTCGAAAGCGAAAGGATCCAGCCCTCGCGGGTCAGGCTCTTGTAGCGGATGTTGTCGACGAAGCCCTCGACCTGCTCCAGCTCGGGGCGCAGCATCTCGGCGTTGTCGAGGTAGTCATCCCAGTTCTCTTTATTTGGGAAAACTTCGAAAATCACTGAGAACATGGCCGTATCCCGCTCCAAGAGTGCTGCGACGCAGTCGATCTCGATGTCGAAGTGCCCCGGCCAGGTACGCCGCCTTCACGGCAGAAGACCTTCAAGCCGTCGACATCGATCGTCCTGGGCAGCATCTGCGTAGCTCCCGTTCCCTTCACTGACACGTCTCCTTGCGTCGGTACGACCGTAGCTGCCACTGGCCGAGTGGATAATCTGGCGTTTGCGAAAACTATCCTCGCCCGCGGCGATTTTCGTGTTCGAGCTTCTCGACCTGTTCGTGGAAGGAGTAGTAGAGCATTAGTGGTTTGGCCATGGGAGCCTTCCATCATGTCGGCGCGGGCCCGCTTACACGTCTTCGGGTATTTCGCTTCGCTCCCGCGCACGGCACCGAAACGCGTGGAGAACCCCCAGCGCGAGGGCGGACGGTTGGGGATGCGTGTTTTGCTAGCGTTAGCTTTCGGCGGGGATGGGGTAAAGGTATTGTATCAATAACTGCCGGGAATGCCGCGCTGTCACGGCGATATGCTGGCCGGAGTCGTCCCAAGCAGCACGGAGCTCCCTGAGAAGGAAGTCGGCAAATGCCCGTGCGGCAGGCTTTATGGTCTTTCCGCTGACGAAGAGCGCGTTCACTTCCATCGAGCCGAAATCCCGGTCAGGCAGCACCCGCACGAGCTGGCAATCCCGTCTAAAACTTCAAACGGGGAGGGCGATGTCCATAAGCGATGGGCGACAAGCGGAGAAGCCAACTCTACTGTCACGTCAGCCTCAGCGAGATTTTCCTTCACCCGGCCTCGACCTGACTTTCTCAATCGCGATCCTGTCGAACTGCGTCCGCAAAAATCGTAAGTCTTCATGTAAGCAGTCCGATGCGATGGGGTATGGCGAATTCGTTTATGCCGTCTAACCGTCCCGAGCGTCATTTCGTAGGAGGTTGAACATGCCCCAGGTCACTTTTATGCTCTGACCTGGAAGGAAGCTCTGATTGATCGCTACGGCGCTGTAGTAGACGACCTCGCGGAAGCAACGTGATCACGCGGCCTGTGTCGTGCGATCCCTTATTAAGGCGCGCAGCCTCGAAGATTGGCGCGGCTGGGTCCTGCACGTCAACGACGATCTTGGTGTTGAGCTCTTTGTTGTCCCCTTCGCTTTCATGCTCGGGAAGCCGCATTGAAGTCGCGATGCTCGCAGTTCAGTCACCCATGGCGCCGCTTCGCCGATGCGTTGTCGGTATCAAAAGCAGATGCAGCAAGCTCATCGCGACCGCCTGTGAGCCGTATCGGCCCGAGCGTCATTATATGCGTGGGCCTCCGGTTGCCGTGGACGGCGCGAAAGTTCAGTGCTCTTCGGTCTTGAGCCCACCGACATGCTTCTGGGTGTAAAGCTCGAGCCCGATCCGGTTGATCAAATCAAGCTGCGTCTCGAGGAAATCGACGTGGTGTTCCTCGTCCATCATCAGGTTCTCGAACAGGTCACGGGTGACATAATCCTTCACGGAATGACAATACGTCGCCGCCTCTTGGTACAGCGCACGCGCGCTCATTTCGGCGGCGAGGTCGCAATCGATGATTTCCTTGACGTTCTGGCCGATCCGCAAGGGATCGAGCATCTGCATGTTGGGAAAGCCTTCGAGGAAGATTACCCGGTCGGTGATGCGGTCGGCGTGCTGCATCTCCTCGATCGACTCTTTGCGCCAGACCTTGGCCATGTCCGAGAGGCCCCAATTGGCCAGCAGCCGGTAATGCAACCAATACTGGTTGATGGCAGTGAGCTCGTGACGCAGTCCCCTGTTAAGATACTCGATGACTTTGGGGTCGCCCTGCATGATGAACTCCAAGGCTTGAGGCCGGGTCTTGGCCTTCGTTAGTTTAGGACGATTTTGAGGAAGAACAAGCAGGCAGGCATCCCCCGGGCACGAAACCGAGAGGCACCTATCCAGCAAATCAAGGGAAGTTAGGGCGCTGTGGGCGCGAATTTGGGCTCATCCTGCGCGTCATCCATGATCCGGCGATGCGGGCAGCCGGCCTGACAGGCTAGTGCACATTCTCTGTACGCCTCGTCGATGATCGTCTTGATGGTGCGCGCGCAGCGGCCGCATTCGGCGCAGCAGCCAAGGCAGTCATAGATCTGCTTGGCATTGCGCGGCGCGTCGTCGGCCGTGTTCACGGCGTGGCGAACATCGTGGTCACTGAGGACATTGCAGGAACAGACGATCATGAAACGCGAAAAAGACCTTCAGTGATGCGGCGTCATCGATATGCGACGGCGCCAGGGCGCGTTGGAGGTTCCAAACAAGGCGGAGATGACGAGTGGCGCCCTCCATGGGAAGTCAGCCTTGACCTTTTGATCTTTGGAGGTCAGCAGAAATCTATTTGGTCATTCGCGGCGACCGCTAGCTGCAGAGCCGACGGAGGACACGGAGTGCCGGTCCGTGCCGGCCAAAGACTAACGCTCTCGGTTAGCGTAGATGACACAGCTGGAATTCGTTGGCCCTAAGTAGCAGCCACCACTGCGTTTCGGGTGTTGTTGAAGACCTCCTCGATCCCCTTCGAAGAATCCATCGGCGTAAAGAAGAGCGGTCATCAGCTGACTATGTAGCTTCAGTCGAGTCTTCGACGACCTGGCCAGGCGCTGCTGAGTTCAGAATGAGCGCGTTCTCACTCGTTTGAATGGGTGCAAGTCCGTGTGAGTAAGTCCTGAAGCGTCGCTCGTAAGGATTGCGACGTGAAGCCTCCATGACTACGAGCCTAGTCACCACCGGCCGTAAGAGAAGCCGGGATAGTAATAGGTCGGATAGCTCCAATATCATCGTCAATCCATTGGATGTCGTCGAAGGCGGTGATCTGATCGTGGATCGCCTGGAGGTGGCGCCGACTTCCTTACATGCACGCGCCAGCCTTCGGGAGCGCAGAGGATTTTATCAATACGGCGGACACGTCGGCGCGTCGGTCCAGGGCGCTGTCGCAAAGGCGCCGACGCGCGGTCCAGGCACGCAAGCTGACCTGTAATATCCGTAGCCGTAGGCTCCATAGTATGAATTATAGGTCGGATCGCTCCAATACGAACTATAGGCGGGATAGCCCCAGTACGAATTATAGGTGGGATAGTCCCAGTACGAAGGGTAGGGATGACCCCGCCGCACCTGATAGCGCACGTCCGTCGTCACGGCTGGTACCGCCGCCTTGATCGACATGCCATTGATCGGCGCAGCAGACGATTTGGCCGTGGCGGTCACTGCGATAGGAACAGCAATTGCGAGCGCAATCGCGAGGCTGCGGACTTGAATCTTCATGGTAGCTCCTGTTCGTTTTAAACCACCCGACGAGAATGACCTTGCAACGCCGGCGAGGGAAATCACCTCTCGCCATAGAGTCGATAGACGATCATTATTGCCGCCGCGCCGTGTGATGCCGCAGCGAGGAATGCCACCAGCCGCATCTGCAGGAGACTACCCGTTGCCGCCCTTGGGCCAATCGAGGTTGCGCGTGCCAACGCGCCGCCGTCCTTGACCATGACGCCGCTCTTACGGTGGATTTGTCGTGCGCCTACGTCGCCGACCGGATGCGGAACCGAGGTAAGATTGGGAAAGACATCGCCATTTTGCAGATGGGCAGGATGCCTCCCAACAGCAGATATCAGCTTTACCGAGCTCTTCGCCGCTTCGGCCCCACGACGGCGCTCGCGGCACCAGTGTTATTGCCGTGGAATCGGCTGAACCGCGTGTAATACTGCCTGCCCGGAGGATAGGCACATGAACACGTCTTCGCGGTCGCCAAGAGTTCCGCTCTGGCGAGGCGGCGCAGACGGAAACGCCGCACTCCCGCCGCAGCCCGCGAAGCGTCTCTCAGCCATTCGATAACGGTCGGCTATCGACTCCATGGCGAGAGGTGATTTTCCTTTTGACCGTCATGGACTCAATCTTCGAGCCATCGTCGCCCGCCCTCGTGTACGGGCCGAAGCTCGGCGTTCCGTTGAACGATCACAGGCCAGGAGGTCCGACATGCAGATCAAAGAGACAACCGGCGTTTCATTCCCCGGCTCTGTTCGAAAGCCCGCCGCTGGAGGATGTCGTCGTACTCGTGGACAGCGCCGGCGTCGCGCTTGGAGTACAGCGTGCGTTCAGCGCGAGGGTGCAGAGGCGTCCGCGATGGCGGTAGCGGCCTCATCGCGTCCAGGTCCGTGGAGATTCCGCTCGCCGGGAGCGACGGCGAGGTCTCCGGGGTCCTGTGCCGGACAGCCGCACGGTCCGACACCGGCGGCGTGTTCTCCTCCCGCGGGCCGGAGGGGGCGAGGATGATCGCGGATATGGCGCAGTTCGTCGTCCACGACATCAACAACCTTCTCGCCGTGATCGGCAGCGGCCTACGGCTGCTCGAGTGCCAGAGCGATGCCGCATACCGAAAGACCGCCGTCGGCAAAATGCAGGAGGCGATCATGCGAGGCGCGTTGCTCAGCCGGCAGCTCCTCGACGCAGCGCGACCGCGCCCCAAGTCGATCGGACGGGTTTGTCGCAGGCAGTCGCCTCGCAGCGATAGCGGGAACGCTTGACCGGGCGTTGCGTCCGGACATCACAGTCCGCACCGAGATCGCCCCTGACTTATGGGACTTCAATGCCGATCCGGAAGAGCTGTACTTTGCTTTGCTGAATCTCTGCCGAAACTCGGCCGATGCTATGCCGGACGGCGGCGCGATCACCGTCGCGGCGCGGAACATTGAACCTTCCGCCGGCGCGGCCCGGGAATTCGTCGAGATCATCGTCGCCGACGACGGGGAGGGCATGCCCGAGGAGGTCCTCTCGCAGGCCTTCACCCCGTACTTCACGACAAAGGCCGCGGGCAGCGGCACGGGCCTCGGGCTCCGCCAGGTCCAGCGCTTCGCCGAAGGACGAGGCGGCGCGGTCAGTATAGAGAGCGAGCGGGGTGCCGGCACGCTCGTGCGCCTCTTCCTCCCGCGCGCGCACGCAGCCGAGCTCCCCAGCAGTATCGTCGGCACGGAGATCGCGTACACGCCGTCACCCAACGGCGGCGTATTCCACGTTGTCAACCCAGCGACGGCTGCGCCGACGTCGTAGCCGGCGCGAACACTTGGAGACCGGTTCAGCGATGGAGCTCATGATCCCGCCCGGCCGCCTCGACCGTCCGGTCGACCACGAGACGGACCACGTGCTCGGCCCCACCGATGCCGAGATCACGCTCGTCGAGTACGGCAGCTACGCGTGCCCGCACTGCAGGGCTGCCAACGAGCGCATCGCGCAAGCACGCGACCAACTTGGCGACCGCGTCTGCTACGCCTTCCGGCACAGGCCGCTCACGGACAACAGTCTTGCGTTTCGGGCCGCCGAGCTCGCCGAGCTTGCCGAGACGCCCGAGGCGTTCTGGTCCGCGCACATCAAGCTGATGACGAGGTCGATGCAGCTCACGGAGGACGACCTCGTCGCGGTGGCCACCGACCTCGGCGTGAACGCCGACTTCGCACTCGGCGACAGCGACGCCGTGCGACGCGCGAGGGCGAGGGTGGAGGCGGATGTCGCAAGCTCCCGCGCAAGCGGCGTGAGGTTCACGCCGACCTTCTACATCAACCGCCGGCGCTACGACGGCCCCTGGGACGAGAGCTCTCTCGTCGACGCGATGCTTGGCACGCTCGGCCACCGCGTCCGTACGGCAGCCCTGGACTTCGCGAGCTGGGGCCCGTCCGCCGGCATTTTGCTGGTCCTCGCGACCGTGGTGGCGATCGTCTTGACGAACTCTCCGATCGGGCCGGCGTTCGAGGCGTTCTGGCGCCAGGAGCTCGGCGTGAGCTTGGGCGACGCGGCCTTCCGGATGTCCATCCTCCATTGGGTCAACGACGGCCTGCTGACGGTGTTCTTCCTCGTCGTGGGTTGGAAGTGAAGCGCGAGATGACGGTCGGCCACCTCGCGAGCCGCCGCTCCGCCGCGCTTCCGATTGCGGCCGCGCTCGGCGGCATGGTCGTGCCGGCGCTTCTGTATGCGCTGGTCATCCCTGCGGGGCCGTGGTCGCACGGGTGGGGCGTTCCGATGGCGACCGACACTGCGTTCGCAATTGCCTTGATCGCCATGATGGGCGCCCGCGTTCCCGTCGAGCTGCGCATCTTCCTCACCGCGGCGGCCATCGTCGACGACATCGGTGCGATCGTCGTCGTCGCCGTGTTCTACTCCGGCGATATCCATCCGGGCTACCTGGCCGCGGCTGCGGCGGTGGTCGTTGCGCTGGCGCTGCTGAGCCGGTCGAGAGTCTACCTTCTCTCGCCTTACATCCTGTTGGGCGTCGCGTTGTGGGCATTCGTCTACGCGGGCGGCCTCCACGCGACGCTGGCTGGCGTGGTCCTGGCGCTGTTCATTCCGACGCGCCCGCCTGCCAACCTGGCTGCCCTGATGACGCAGGCGAGCACCATCATCGCCTCCGAGGCCCGGCACGAGGGCGAGGTTCTCAGGCACGGCCCCTCCACCCCGGCGCTGCACGCGCTCGACGCAATCTACGACAGACTTGAATCGCCCGCCGACCGGCTGCTGCGGCACGCCGGCGCGCGGTCGAGCTACGCTGTCCTCCCGATCTTCGCACTGGCGAATGCGGGTGTGGCGATCAACCCGGGCGTCTTCGTTGGGCATGGCTGGCTCATGGCCGCGATCGTCGCTGGCCTCGCCATAGGAAAGCCGCTCGGCGTCTTCCTCGCGGCCGCCGCGGCCGTGCGCGCAGGCATAGCCGTCAAGCCGGCAGAGTACACGTGGCGGCAGTTGGCCGGGGCGGGAGCCCTCGCTGGCATCGGCTTCACGATGTCGCTCTTCATCGCTGGGCAGGCGTTTCCAAGCGCCGACCGACTTCTCGGCCGCCAAGATCGCCGTGTTCGCCGCGTCGATTCTTTCGGCCGTCGTCGGGACTGCCCTGCTCTGGGGAGCTTCGCGTCAGGAGCTTATCGAAGAGGCGCCGCAGAGCGCCAGCATGCAAGTATCATAGCCCGCCGACGTTTATGCGGGACCGTGAACAGGAGGTCTTTCGATGATTCTACCTACCGGTACGACAGTAGCAGTCGCTGACGGCGAGACGGTCCGCCTGTTCCACAATACGGGCGTGAAGCCTGGGGTGCACTTGGTCGAGATCACGGCGGCTCCGCCTGCGCCCGCCCACTCAGGCTCGGGTGCGCGCCATCACACCGGCTCTGCCAACCCCGATGGCAGGCGGCTCGACGAGGACGACTTCGCGGCAGCGACGGCCGCGTTCCTGAACAAGCTCAGCCTGGACGGGACCATAAAACACCTGGTCGTTGTCTCCGACCCCAGGACCCTGGGGGAGATGCGCAAGCACTTCCACCGCGACCTGAGAGGCAAGATCATAGGCGAGTTCGCGAAGGACTTCAGCCGGCGTCCGCTCGAGGACATCGCCTCATTGATCGCCGACACCTGACGCGCCTCTGGAAACGGCTGCTGGCGCAAGCCCGTCCAGTCATAATCTGTTCGAATAGCTCAAAGTTGCCGGCGACGACTACTGCTCTCGACCAACCTGAACCAAGCTTCCCCGGGGTCACTGACCACCGCGGACTGACGAAAGACCGGACATGAGGAAAAGCGAGAACATGCCTGCGGCGGCTTCCCGTCCGGCGACGAAGCCAAGCAAGCGCGACGCCGCGGATGCGATACGCTACCGAATACCTTGATCGCGACACGACAGGCCGAGCGCGCGCTCAAGGCGGGCAACTGCGCGCCGTCCTTTCGATTGCGGCAGCGGCCGGTCGGTGATGAGGCTTACGATATCGTCGGGTCGTGTTTGCGCATCACTCATGGTCAAATATGCTCCCTTTGCTTGTGGCTGAGTCAAGGACCATGAGGCGAAGCCGTCGTCGGGCACTACCGCTTCGGCCCCGCATCTCATGATTTCGACTCATTTGAGCGCCGCGCGTTCTCACTCGTCGAAGGAGTTGGCGGCCCCGCCCGTTGACCGCATGTTCAACCCGGCCTTCTCAACGTCCCAACCCGTCACTTGTTGGCAGATTGGGTTGAAGAAGTCGACGAGTTGGCTGTTAGCGAGCGCATGGGCGCCGACGCGCGTGAGTTCGTTGTTGCTCAGACAGACATCGGAGTGGGCATCGGGATCAGTTTTGCCGGCTTTCGAAGGTTCTGAGCGGTGGCGGCGAGAAGAAACTCGTCGTGAGCACCGCACGGGCCTCTCAGCCGGAGCCGGTCGAGGCGCAGTATGCGCTTTAGGTGTGCGAACAGCATCCCGATCTTCTTGCCTTCGCGCCGCGATGTCACATAGGCCTCGGTTGTCAATCGGCGTTCAAAAATTTTGCATGCCGAATGACAACCAATGGCCAGGTCGAGCGAATGAACCGCACCCTCAAGGAGGCGACCGTCCGGCGCTATCACTACGAGGATCACCAACAGCTTCGCGATCACCTCGCTGCGTTCCTCGATGCCTACAACTTCGCCAAGCGATTGAAGACTTTACAAGGCCTCACACCATATGAGGCCATCTGCAAAGTTTGGACGGACAACCCCGAGCGATTCCGATACGATCCAATCCACCTAACATCGGGACTGAACAACTAGTTCCGGTGACTCGGCTTGTCCCCGTGCGCCCGGGCTGTGTCGTCGGGCCCATCGCGGTTTTCGAACAGGATTCGTTCGGCGGCGCCCGCAAGATCGTCATATTGGCCGCTTCGCAGCGACCACATGAATGCGCCGAGCGCTATGGCACCGAGCGCGAGCGCAACAGGAATCAGGAAGAAGTAATCCGTCACCGGGCTTTCTCCATCGCCAGCGCCTGGCTGGAGATATCGCCAGCAGGCGCGCCCGCGCGGGGCTCCTTGCGCGAGCGCCAGCCATGCAGCCGCAGAGCATTGGCGATCACGAGCAGTGACGAGGCCGACATCGCCACCGCCGCCACCAGCGGTGTCACATGGCCGAGGATCGCAACGGGCACTGCAATGGCATTGTAGCCGATGGCGAGGATGAGATTCTGGCGCACGAGCTGCCGCGCATTGCGCGCAACCGCAATGGCCTGCGGCACGGCGAGAAGACTGTCGTGCAGGAAGACGAGGTCGGCGGCATTGCGTCCGACATCGGCGGCGGTGGCCGGAGCCATGGATGCATGGGCGGCGGCGAGGGCAGGCGTGTCGTTGAGACCGTCGCCGACCATCAGCACGCGCTGTCCTGCTTCCGTCAGATCAACGATGTGCTTCGTTTTGTCCGCGGGGGAGACGCCGGCGCGGTAGGGAAGTCCGAGATCCGATGCGAGATGGCGCACCGGCTCGTCGCGGTCGCCGGACATGATCTCGACGCGGCATCCTTGATTGGACATGGCAAGCACGGCCTCGCGGACGTCCGGGCGAAGATCGCTGTCGAAACGGAAGGCCGCGCGCAGCCGCCCGTTCTCGGAGAGGACAACGCCGGTGGTGGCCGACTGTTCGGCTGCAGCCGTCAGCGCCCAGTCCGCCCGGCCGAGCCTGTAGGTCGTCGTGCCGATGGTGGCCTGCATTCCAGCGCCCGGCTGCTCTGAAGGATCTTTCAGCGCCACGGGCGTGACGGCATTGTCGCGTCCCGCGGCGGCCAGCGCGCGCGAGTAGGGATGGCGTGAATGGGCCGCGATCGAAGCGGCGATCGCCAGCGCCGCGGGATCGATGTCATTGCGGTTCATGAGCCGCAGCCGATCCATGGTCAGCGTTCCGGTCTTGTCAAAGATTACGGTGTCGACTTCGGCGATGCGCTCCAACGCGCCGCCGTCCTTGACCATGACGCCGCTCTCGAACAGACGCCGCGCGGCAACGACATGCACCATGGGCACGGCAAGGCCGAGCGCGCAGGGGCAGGTGATGATCAGCACCGCGATGGCGATGGTTGCCGCGCGATGCAGGTCGCCTTCCACGATCATCCAGCCGATGAATGTCAGGAGCGCGGTGAGATGCACGACCGGCGCATAGAGACGCGAGGCGCGATCCGCGATGCGCCGGTAGACCGAGCGCCCGGCTTCGGCCGCTTCCATCATCCGTACCATTTCGGCGAGGAATGAATCTTTCGCGGCAGCCGTCGCGACGATGGTGAGCGGGCCGGTCAGGTTCAGCGTACCCGCGGACAGCACCGCACCCGGCGCAACCGGCTGCGGCAGGCTCTCGCCGGACACCAGCGCGCAGTCGATCTCCGATCGTCCTGTTTCGACGCGGGCATCGACCGGCACGCGCTCGCCCGCCGCCAGCAGGATGTGCATGTCCGGCTGGATCTCGTTCACCGGCAGATAGGCGTGTGTGCCGTCGTCCTGCACCACGAGCGCGCCGCGCGAGGACAGGCGGGCCAAGCCTCGGACAGCAGTTCGTGCGCGCGCGCGCATCATGTGATCGAGCGTGCGGCCGATCAGCAGGAAGAACAACAGTGAGATTGCGGCGTCGAAATAGGCGTGCGATTCGTGATGGAACGTCTCGTAAAGGCTCATGCCGAAGGCAAGCAGCACGCCGATGGAAATCGGAACGTCCATGTTGGTCTGGCCATGGCGTAACGCGCGCCAAGCCGAGGAAAAGAATACGCGGCCCGAATAAATCAGCGCAGGGAAGGCGATCAGTGCGGAGATCCAGTGAAATATGTTGCGGATCGAGGCTTCCGCGCCGGACCATACCGACACTGACAGCAGCATGATGTTGCTGGCGGCGAAACCTGCCACCGCAAGCGCGCGGATCAATTCTTTCAGTGTCTCGTCGGTCTCGTCCGCGCCCGCATCGTGAAGGTATGCGTCGTAACCGATGTTGTTAAGCGTCTCGATGAACGGTGCGGGCGATTTGTCCGCCTGCCAGCGGATTGCAACCCGCTTGGTGGAGAGATTGACCCGCGCTTTTTCCACGCCGGGAAGCGCGCCGAGCGCCGCTTCGACCTTCTGGATGCAGCCGCCGCAGTGAATGCCCGGCACCGAGAGGTCAGTCTGGCGGACGCCGTCGCCGATGATGCGGCTTGCGAGCAGCACTTCCTCATTTGCGGTGTGGGGATCGGCCATCGCGAGAGCGAGTTCAGCGCCGCGGCGCACAACAACTCATCGGCACTCCGTTTCTGCACGTCGCCGGCATTCCGCCGGCGGCGTGTCGTTACATTGCGGCTTCGACCGCCACCGCGCGATAGGCGTGCCAGGTGCCGTGCCCGAGCAGGGGAAACACGATGATCAGGCCCAGCATTCCGGTGGCGAGGGAGAGCAGGAACAGTGCAAGCACAATGACGCCCCATGTCAGCATCACGGGCAGGTTATTCCAGACCAGCGCCGTGCTCGTGCCCATGGCGGTGAGAGCGTCGACGCGCCTGTCGAACATCATGGGAATTGAAAACGCGCTGATGGCAAACGAGAAGGCAGCGAACAGTCCGCCGACAGCGCTGCCGACAATGAGCATAGCCCAGCCGACCGGCGTGGTGAACAGCATCGGTGCGATATACTCGAGACCGGGAAACGGCACCAGGCCGAAAAACAACGCGTAGATGATCACCGCCGCGCGCATCCATGTGATCATCAAAAGGCACAACAGGACGCCCACGAACAGGATCTGTCCGCCGCATCGCGGCCTGACGAAGATCATGTTCGCGAGATTGACGGGCAGGCCGGCGGCGAGGCGGCGGCTTTTTTCATAGAGACCGATGTGCGAGGATCGGGCCCACCACCATGAAGCCCGCGAACGCCGGAAACAGGATATAGTCCCAACCCAAACGAAAGAGTCCGCCGACGATGGCGACCGACGTGAGAAAGATCAGCAGGCCGTAGCTCAGGCTCGTCATTGGTTGAATGGTTAGGTCCTGCCAACCCTTAGCAAGCCAACTGAGCGCGTCGGCTGGAGCAAGCGAGCGGTGCCAGCGGTTCTTCGTGGGAAGCGGAGGCACCAGGGTCGGGATCATGGTCATATCGATCACTCCACCTGTGCTTTGGTTTTCATGGACGGTTTCGATGAACACGATGAGGTCGCCGCGCTGAAGCTGGTCGTGCCGTTGCCTTCGCCATGCCGGAGATGACCGACGCAGTCCGGCTGAGAGGAGACGGCCACGTAAAGCAGGTGCGCATTGGCGGCGGCCAGCACGATCAGCCCGAGGCCGGCCGACAGCCAGACGATGGACTTGGTCTTCCATCCGCCATGCGATGCCGCAGCGCCGCTCATGGGGTGGGCATCCTCTGATCGAAAAGGTAGAGCGCGAGGATCTTGCGATCGAGCGGCGTCAGGCGGCCTTCCCATGATGGCATGTGGCCCTGCCGCCCGCTCCACAGTGTGTTCGTGATCGTCTGCGCATCGCCGCCATAGATCCAGAACTTATCGGTCAGGTTCGGTGCGCCCGTGTCGCTCTTGCCCTTAGCGTCCTCGCCATGACATGCGGCGCAATTGGCAGCGAAGATCTCCTTGCCAGCGTCCACATCGCCGGGCTTTGCCGTCTTCGCGGTGGATGGATTGGAGAGCGAGCGCACGAAGGCCACCACCTTGTCAACATCGGGCGGCTGGAGGATCTGATCACGGCCAAAGGCCGGCATCTGCGAGGCGCGGCTGTCGGGATGCGGCGAGTTGATGCCGACGCGGATGGTCTCGGCAATGGAGTCCGGGTCGCCGCCCCACAGCCATGAGGTGGTGGTCAGGTTCGGGAAGCCGAGGCCGCCCTGTGCGTTGAGTCCATGGCACATGGCGCAATTGTCGCCGAACAGGGTGCGGCCGGTCTGGCGCACGATGTTCATCAGCGCAGGATCGGCTTGAATCTCCTGATAGCTTTTGGCATCGATCTGCTTGGTCCATGCGCTGCGGCCGAGGGCGGCTCGCTTCAGCGAGTCCCGCACGATGTTGCGCTGGTCGAGGCCGAGCAGTCCTTTGGTGTAGCTGACGCCGAGTGGCCACGCGGGCATCAACACCCAGTAGCCGACCGAAAAGACAAAAGCGATCAACAGGAAAAAGTACACCGCGCGCGGGACCGGCGTGTTCAATTCCTTGATGCCGTTCCACTCGTGTCCGGTGGTGAGATAACCGGTGTATTTGTCGCGTTCTTCTACCGCCATGGCCCATCCTCTTTGCGCAGGACCGACTTCGCGGCGTGATCGAACGCCTTCTTGTTCGACGGCCAATAGGCATAGACAACAGCGATGATCGAGAGCGCGATCAGATAAATCAGTCCGAACGATTTCGAGAACCAGACCAGCGTACTGTGTTCGAGATCCATGATCACCTCGTAACGTTCGCGACGGATTTGTGCGCCGCGTCGGTCAGGTGGCCGAGCACCTGGAGATAGGCGACCAGTGCGTCCATCTCGGTGAGATCGCCGGGCTTGCCGTCGAACACGCGGACATTGGTAGCTTTGCCGTAGCGTTGGGTCACGCCATCGGCATACGGCGAATCCGGTGCGGCCTGGCCGTAGGCGTCCTTGCTCGCGTTCGCAATCATTTCGTCGGTGTAGGGCACGCCGACGGCGCGTTGGGCTTTCAAGTGCGCGTTGAGATCATCGGTGCGCAGCGTCGTGCGCAGCAGCCACGAGTACGCGGGCATGACGGAGACGGGAAGCACATCGCGCGGGTTGTTGAGGTGGGCGACGTGCCATTCGTCGGAATACTTGCCGCCAATGCGCGCGAGGTCCGGTCCCGTGCGCTTTGACCCCCACAGCATCGGATGGTCGTATTTCGATTCAACCGCGAGCGAGTAAGGGCCGTAGCGTTCGACCTCATCTCGCAGCGTGCGGACCATCTGCGAGTGACAGGCGTAGCAGCCTTCGCGGATGTAGATGTTTCGGCCCGCCAGTTCGAGCGGCGTGTAGACGCGCATGTCGGGCGCATCTTCCACTGTCTGGTGGATGGTGAAGAGCGGCGCGATTTCCACGAGGCCGCCGATGCTGGCCACAAAGATGATGCCGAGGGTGAGGCCAATGGCTTTTCGTTCCAGCCGATAGTGCAATCCGAACATGCGGCTTACTCTCCCGGTTGAAGGACGGTCGTGCCGCCGAGGACAGGCGATGGCATGTCGATCGCGGATTCATGCACCTCGCGGCTTCCGGTCCTGATCGTCATCCAGATGTTGTAGGCGCCAACGATCGCGCCGATCAGGAACAGCAGGCCGCCGATGGCGCGCGCGATGTAGTAGGGGCGCATCGCAATCAGCGAGTCGACGAAGGAATAGGCCAGCGTGCCGCTCTCATTGTAGGTCCGCCACATCAGCCCCTGGATGATGCCGGAATTCCACATGGCGAAGACGTAAACGACGGCGCCGGCCAGGGCGAACCAGAAATGCACTTCGACAAGCCGCGGCGAATACATGCGGTCGCGTTTCCAGAGCCACGGCACGATGGCATAAATCGATCCGAACGTGATCATCGCCACCCATCCGAGCGCGCCCGCGTGGACGTGGCCGACGGTCCAGTCGGTGTAGTGGGAGAGCGCATTGACCGGGCGGATGGCGAGGAACGAGCCCTCGAACGTGGTGATGCCGTAGAACACCGCGGCCACCATCATGAAGCGCAGCGTCGCATCGTCCCGCACCTTGTCCCACGCGCCGTTCAGCGTCAGCAGGGCGTTGGCGGCCGACGCCCAGGACGGGATCAACAGCATCAGCGAGAATGTCATGCCCAGCGTCTGCGCCCATTGCGGCAACGCTGTGTAGTGCAGGTGATGCGAGCCCGCCCACATGTAGAAGAAGGTGATGCCCCAGAAGCTGATGATCGACATCCGGTAGGAATAGATCGGCCGTCCGGCGCGTACCGGCAGGAAGTAGTACATCATGCCGAGGAAGCCGGCGGTGAGGAAGAAGGCGACGGCGTTGTGACCGTACCACCATTCGGTCATGGCATCCTGCACGCCGGAGAACAGCGAGTAGCTCTTGGCGCTGCCGAAGGAGACGGGGACGGCGAGGTTGTTGACGATGTGCAGCATCGCGATAACCAGGATGAAGGCCATATAGTACCAGTTGGCCACGTAGATGTGCGGCTCCTTGCGCCGTGCGAGCGTGCGCAGATAGATCCCGAAATAGACCACCCAGACGATGACCAGCCAGAAATCGGCGTACCATTCAGGCTCGGCGTATTCCTTGGACTGGGTGATGCCCATCACGTAGCCGGTGACGGCGAGGATGCAGAACAGGTTGTAGCCGAGCAGCACGAACCAGGGGCTCAACTGGTCAGGCAGGCGGGCGCGTGACGTCCGCTGCAGCACGTAAAACGATGTCGCGATCAGCGCATTGCCGCCAAAGCCGAAAAGCACGCTGGTGGTGTGAACGGGACGCAGCCGTCCGAAGCTGGCCCAGCCGGCATGAAAAGTGAGATCGGGCTTCACCAGGAGCCACGCCACCCAGTCGCCGATGAAGAAGCCGAACACAGCCCAGATCATGGCGAGAATAATGCCGAATTTCGTCGGATCGTCGTAATAGCGGTTGAGGCGATCGTCGCCGGGTTCAGGATCGTAGTAGACCGAAATGACTTTGAATATCCCGGCAAGCGCCGCGACTCCGATGAGCGCGCCGTGAATGCCGAGCGGATCGTCCTTGCCTGCTATGCCAATTATCAATCCGCACAGTGCGAGCCCGAGCAGGATCAATAGCGCGTACTGACGTTCAGCCTTGGTCAGTTGTCCGATCATTGTTTTGCTGCCCGGCGTGTTGTCTGCACCTGTCATGCAAGGTCTTCGGTAGTTTTCGATGACGTCTTTGGTTGCGATCGTTGGACCGCCCGCAAAAATTCTCACTGGAACTCATGATTGCCAGCGTAGCGACGTACCGTCCGAATGGATGACGTCTTGTTGACGCCTCGCTCAACGAGTCGCTACTTCAAAGTAGCAAGATAATTAACGAGGTCCGTCCGGTCCGTCGGGTTCTTCAGCCCCGTGTAGGTCATCTTATTTCCGGGAACCGCCTTCTGTGGCGATTCCAGATACGCATCGAGGGTCTTCGCATCCCAGACAATGCCAGATTGCTTCATCGCGCTACTGTAGCTGAAGCCGGGAGCCATACCCGCCTTCCTGCCGATGATTCCTTCCAGGCCCGGCCCAACGCGATTGGCGTGATCCGCCGCATGGCATGCTGCGCAAGCTTTGAAGATGATCTTTCCGTGCTCGGCGTCCTGTGCGTAGGTGGGAGTCGCGGTTACTCCCGTAAGTACGAGCACCGCGATAAGCACTCCGTCTTTCATCGGAACATCCTTTTTTAGATCGGGAGCAGCGGTGTCGCGGCCGCGCAACCTAACTGTTGAGGTCGTCGTCGAGTCGAAGCGCGCATGCCCCTAAAGGCCTATCGGGTTGTAGCCCGCATTGAACGGATAGACGGATGCACCGACAACAAAGAGATTCTCTACATTCCTCTCGCGAAATCGGTGAAGGAGAGCGCAGGCGGGAATGCGGTTTCGACCGACAACCGTTACCGCTGTCGAATTTGTCGGCCGACGCGAATAGTGGCTCGCCCGACACCACATCGACGTAGAGTCCCGGCTCTTTGTTGTCCCAGTATTCGTTCCGAAACGGTCGCTCCTTGCCGTCTTGCTGCGTGATCCGGCGCTGTTCTAGCGTTAGCGGCGACATAGCCTCGAGATTTTTGTTGTCTGTCTTCATCCTTCGACCTCCTTGCAAGCAAGCAAAAAATAGGACGACGAAACTCGACGGTCCAATGACCTGTGGCTATGGAATTGATGCCATCGACGTTGCTCGCAAAAATAGACGGTACAGTACAAACATATGCTTCTCACTGAACGGGCTTAGAGGTCTCTGCAGAATGGAAAACGTCGGTTCCGAGGTGCCATGCGGCTGGGGGCATTCCTCCCTACAGCATCACGTGGCGCGGCGAGCGGGCCGCTGACGTAGCTGTTGGCAAAAATCTCACGAGGAGGTGTCCCATCGATCCCCATACCGCCGAATTTGATCCTGCAACGCCTCAATGGTGGCGGTAGGAGCTCCGTCGTCTCGCTGGGCGGCTGCCGTCGGCGCTAAGGACCCGGCACCAGCTTCCACCCCCTGATCAATCGAAGCGAGGAGGGCTGCGATTGACGGGCGCTCGTTGCCGGGCCGCGGAAAACCGCTGTGGGCCTGCCTTGTGCTTTGACATACATGTCGCCTCCGGCGTCGGTCGCCGACCGAGCGTGGGCAACGGCCTAAGCGCGTCTTCCGTCGTAACGGTTGTCGCCTTCGGTCTCAAAATAGGCCGATCAGCGCGCGTTTGATCCGGCGTCGATCTCACCTCAGCCTCCGCAGTCGGCCTTGGCTCGGCCTTTGGCAGAGGTGGAGGGGAGGCGGAAACGCCGTTGCGAGGCTGGGAGTCGGTTACCAGCCCTGCATGCTTGGCGATATCACACCAGGTCTTATGCGCGTTGTGGCGGTGGAGCCTGAGCTCAACGATGAGCTGTGGTTGCTGACCCATCCGGATATCCGCAAGTCAGGACGTATATACGCGTTCATGACACACTGCGTGGAGGCGATCAAAAGCGACGCGATCCGATCGAGGGGCTTTGGGGAACGACTTTGGTTCCGGCCGATGTGGCGGAGATCACCGCGGCTTCGCTTCTGCTCCAGACAGCATAGCCTTGAAGGTGATTTCGATGAGCTGTTCAGGAAAGGCCAGTCTCGTCACACCGATCAGGTTGCTGGCGCACTGAGGTCGTGCCGTACCGTAGGCCTCCTTGCGCACCTTACCCGCGGCGGCGAATGCGGCGTCGACATTGAGGACATAGAGCGTCTCCTCGACGACGTTGTCCATCGTTGCCCCGAAGCGCGCCAAAAGCTTGACGGCATTGGCGTAGGTCGCGCGCATCTGCTGTTCCATCATCGAGAACTCGGCCGGCTTGCCGGATTCGTCGAGAAAAGCAGGCGCGATCAGGTTCCCCTTCTCGTCGTGACTGAGCTGGCCGGAGACATGGATCGTGTCACCAACCTTGATCGCCTGTGCGTATCCGTAGGCATCTTCCCACGGCACACCGAAATAGGCGGCCTCTTTTCCATTCACTGCGGCTGCGTTCGGCATCTCTTCTCCTGCTCCTACAACGTCGGCGAGTCGCTGAGCGCGAGTCCGCCGGCGATACGATACGATGAGTCTCTCTACGCGACGTCTTCGATCACAAGCTTCCTTCCGTTGAACTCCACGACCTCGCCGCCCGTGCTCCTTCGATTGCCTCGAAAATCGGGGCCGTCGTGGAAATACCTATGATCTCTCGACCATCGCATGTGAACTTGCTGGTGGAGACGGCAATGACGAAGTATCGACCAGAAAGTTGCACCAGCGGTCCTTCAGTAACGGTCGGCTTTGGTGCGAAGTCGACCTCTCTCAACTTGTCCAGCTTATCGGTGTGATCGTGGAGGGTATCGTCCAGGGCTTCGGAAAGGTCACTGGCATTTCGGCCTGGGCCTGCTCATCGCTTTCGATCGGTTCACTTTGGTCAAAGCTAGCACCAACAATATAGTCGAAATACCTTTCGCGGGCGTTTTGAACGGCCGCGCCCTCAAGCGAAAGCATCGTCTCTTTGATGATGTTCTTGTCCATCGTTACCTCCTTGAGGAACCTCGTTCCTCGCAATGGGTCTGGCACTGAAGCTTCATGAGCATCGGTTGCGGCCGCCGGAGCATCTCATTTCGGTATCGGGAACTTCCGCGCTTGATATGGGATTCGGTTCAGTCGCGAATCCCGGAGTATGCTTGTGACGAGCCAACCATATGTCTGCGCGGCCGTATCGAAGCCGAGTACCGAAAACGACTCCCCGTATATCCGATGCGCAATACATAGCGCTCGGGATCGCGGTCGAACTCGTTCTTGTAAACCTTGCGTAGGCCGTAGCGGCCCATCGCGATCTTCGACTAACTCGGTGCAGCGATTCTCCACTAGCCGCTCGGCTAACCCGCGGTCGCAGATCTCGTCGAGAATGTCGAATACGTCGATCAGCAATCCCTTGCCGTGCGTCTCTTGATCCATAATGGCATAGACATCGGAGGCATCCCCGGCATTAGGCCTCCTCTCCAAACGGAAGGCGGTGTCGATGTGGATGGGTCTAGCCGGCAATTAAGCGCTAGGTCGAAAAGATGACCATCCTTGATACGATACTCACCGTCGTAGCCCTTGTTAATGATCCACGAAACTGCCCCCACGACATCAATTACTTCTAATCTCACCTGAAACTCCTGGCGCCTGTTAGGCGAAGCTACGCCGGCGGCATTTCGCTGGGAAATATCTGACTGTTATGGTTTCCATTCCCACGCGTTCACGACGGCGATGAGGTGTCGACGGCGTACGTAGAGACGGCTATTCCTCTGGTCTCCGGCCAGCGAAGCGCGAACTGCCTCTCCGCAACGCACCCAGAAAATCAGGCAGGCCACGCGTTAAGCGTGCTGCGGTCGGGCGACACCAGCGACCACATCATCGACGCCATACTCGCTTATCGGTTCAGGAGTGGACAGCCGCGCGTTACGAGATGAGACCTGCGACAACGGTACCCGTTGGGCAACGGTACCCATTGGTTAAAGCGCGGGACGAAGTTTAGCAGTACCTGGGACGCATAGTTCCATAGCGGCGGGGAATACTGCTGCGACGGTCTTCACTACCATTCGTACATCGAGGCAAGTTGCGCGGACCGCGACGGGATTGATAGCCGATACAGCGACTGAACGCAGCTTGGGCTTTTTGCGGAACAAGGACGTCGGTTTCGAGGTGCGATGCGGCTCGTGGCACTCCAACGCTCACGCCGCACGGCGAGCGGCAATAACGATCGTCTATCGACTCTATGGCGAGAGGTGATTTCCCTCGCCGGCGTTGCAAAGTCATTCTCCAAAGCATCGTCGTACCGAAACTTTCAGTGCGGCGACCGACACGCGATGCCGGATTGAGAAGCCGGGAGGCTCTATATGCAAAGCAACGACGTAATTGAAGTCGTCACGCCTCTCGGGGGTGGGATCAGCGAATTTACTCATTCCCGGATGTGACTGCCGTTCTTGCGGGCACTGCGGGTGTATTGGTGGAGCCGGGCCGCCGTCCGGCATCTATCATCGGTTGAGAGCCACGTCGCCCTGTTCGTGAGGACGGTTGAGATCCTAGTGGTTGGCGAAGGGAGCGAAAGTGGCGATCAGCGGACGCCGCCGGAAGTCGTCGTCAAAGCCGTTCGACCGATGCAAACCGGGAGCGCCGAGATCCACGGCATAGCGTCTGATGTCGCGACCGCCGAAGGTGGCGCCGCGACGCTCGAACAGGCTCTTGCCGCTCTCGGCAACCTTGATGTCCTTGTGAACAACGCCGACGCGGTGCGGGTCGGTCGTCGTGAGAACACGGACGAAACCGAGCTGCAGGCCATGATCGACGTGACCGTACCGATCCTGCTGACGCGGGCGGCGCCGCCAGTGCTCCGCAACAGCGGCGACGCCATGATAGTGAATGTTTCCTCCGGTATCGCGCCGGTCGGCGCGTCGTTCTATGAGACCTATGCCACGGTGAAGGCTGGGCTTGCCTATTTCGGCGAAGCGCTGCGGCGCGAGTTGAAAAGGGAGGGCACCCATGTCCTGACCGTCGTCTCTATCCCGGCGGGACGGACACTCCGATGATGAAGTCAAACCACGCCGGGCCCGAACCTGGCTTTACGCGCGAACCGGCCTCCGCCGTTGCTGACGCCATCGCGGAAGGCATCGAAACTGGGGCGTTCGAGGTGATCCGTAGCGGCCAGGCCCCGGCTCAGATGATCGCGCTCAATCGCGAGAACCCCGGCTGCGGTCGACGAGTGCTTGCTCGGTTTGAAGCCGGCGCTAGAAGAAGCGGTAAACGATCAGTCGGCGCTTTGAGCGCCAGACAGTTCAAGCATGGAGTGCAATTGTGATGCTGCAAAATGGCGATGTCTTTCCTTCTCTTACCTTTGCCCGCGTCGGTGGCGGCGAAATCCATTCGCCTGGTGATCTGGCCGGTGGGTTCGGTGTGATCCTGTTTCATCGTGCTTTCTGGTGTGGTTTCTGCAACGCCCAGCTTGCCGCTTTTGCGCGAGCGGCGGACAAATTCGGCGGGGAAGACATCAAGATCGTCTCGATATCGGTGGACGATCGGGAAAAGTCGGAGGCGCTCGTCGAAAAGCGCAAGCGCGGTTTCCCGGTCGCCTACGGCGCCGATGCACGATCGGTTTCCGCGGCCACCGGCGCTTTCGTCAAAGACGCTCCCGTCTATCTCCAGGCAACCAGCTTTGTCTTCAATCCCGATGGACCGATCGTAACGGCGGTCTATTCGATCGGCGCGATCAGCCGTCTGATGCCCGACGATGTGCTGGGTCTGGTCCTCACGTCATGTCTTCGGCAAAGAACCGAGGAACAGCGGCAGATTGGCGGGGAGGTCGATGAATGGCGCAGCCGTTTGTAGAGCCTTGCAGGCGCGGCGTTATCGATGCAGAACCCTGCCCGCGAGAGCTCGGGCGGGAAGCGCCGCCTCGGCGCCGACGCATGGTGCTCGCCGCCTGCGTGCTTGCGTCGTCGATGGCGTTCATCGATGCGACAGCGCTGCTCGTTGCGTTACCGAGATTGCGCGCTGATTTCGCTGCGGACCTCGCCTCCGTTCAATGGGTTCTCAACGGGTATATGCTGACGCTCGCCTCGCTGACATTGATCGGCGGCGGGCTCGCGGATGTTTATGGCAAGGCGCGAATGCTCGCGCTCGGCTGCGTCCTGTTCGGTCTGGCGTCTGCGGCTTGCGCGCTGGCGCCTTCGCCCGCCTGGCTGATCGCGGCCCGCGTCGTGCAGGGAGCGGCCGCAGCGATCGTCGCCCCTGCCAGCCTCGCCCTGATCGGGGCCACCTATCCGCGCGCGGAGCGGAACTGGGCGATCGGCGTATGGGCGGCGGCATCGGCTCTGACCACCGCCGGCGGTCCCGTCTTGGGCGGCTGGCTGACCGAGACTTTCGGCTGGCCGTCCGTGTTCTGGATCAACCCGCCGCTCGCACTCGTCGCAGTGGGAGTTCTGCTGGTCTTCGCGCCCAAAGATGGCCGCATCCAGCGCAGGTTCGACGTGATTGGCGCCGCGATCCTCGCTTCGGCGATTGGGGCGCTCGCCTGGGCGCTCAGCCAGATCGGCCCTAGTCAAGCTGGGGCCGCCGCGGACGCTCCCGCCCAGATGGGCACGGTGCTCACGATCGTCGCTGGGCTTGGCATTGTCGGGCTCGCCGTCTACGTTTTCTGGGAGGGCAGAAGCGAACACCCGATGACGCCACCTCGCCTCGTGGAGAACCGCGCCTTCCTTGGGCTGAACGTCGCGACCCTGATGGTCTATGCGGGGGTTTCGATCATGTTCTTTCTGCTACCCTTTGACCTCGTCGATCGTCGCGCCCTGTCGTCGACCGATGCCGGAATGGCATTCCTGCCCTTCACGCTCGCCGTCGGACTCCTGTCGGGCGTGTTCGGCGGGTTGGCGGACAAGATTGGCGCGCGGGCCATGCTCATCGCGGGACCGGCAGGTGCGGCACTCGCCTATGTCTGGATGGCGCTCGGTCAGGAAGAATCCTTGATGCTCGGCGTGATCATACCCATGACGTTACTCGGCCTGTCCTTCGCCGTGCTCGTGGCACCGCTCACCGCGTCCGTCATGTCGAGCGTTGACCAGACGGACGAAGGGCTCGCCTCCGGCATCAACAATGCGGCGAGCCGAATTGCGCAGCTTGCCGGGGTCGCACTGGCCGCCGGTGTCGCGTCTTTCGAGTCCGGCTACGAGGTCGGTCTCGCCGTAGCCGCTGCGACCTCGATCGGCGGCGCCTTTACAGCTGCAATAACCCCGACGCCGGCCGCGGCGAAAGCGGGCGGCTCGGGAGGGGCTTAGAAAGCATGGAATTCAACCAGATTCGATATTTCCTAAACCTTGCAGACACCTCTAACTTCACCGAAGTGGCGCGGCCTTGAATGGAATACGTATGGCATCGGATCGATTGCGGATCGGCACGCGCAAAAGCGCAATGGCGATCGCCCAGACTGAGGAGATCGCACGGCGCCTGAATGCCGTCGGCACCGAGGTCGAAATCGTCAAGTTCGAGACCACGGGCGATATCGACCAGGTTGGCAAGCTCTTGCCGCATGGCGGCAAAGGTGGGGCTTTCGTGGCGCAGATTCGCGAGGCGGTGCTTAACGGAAGGCTCCACGCCGCGATGCATTCGCTTAAGGACGTGCCGGGCAATGAGGACACGCCCGGGCTTGTGATCGGCGCGACGCTCTCGCGCGATCCGCCTGGCGACGTCCTGGTGCTACGGCCGGGCACCTCGGTCGACGAGCTCAAACGCACGCGTGGCAAGGGATTCGAGATCGGCACCAACTCTGTCCGCCGCGCGGCCTATGTGCGGCGGCTGTTTCCGGAGATCGAGGTCATCCATTTCCGCGGCGCCGCCGACAGCCGCGTGCGCAAGCTTGACCAGGGCGCAAAGCAGAAGCTGCCAGATGGCGGTGCGGTGGGGCCTGCGGATGCGTTGATCATGGCGCGCTCAGGCCTTGAGCGCGTCAGGCTTACGAGCCGGATCGCGTACGAATTTTCGATTGCCGAGATGCTGCCGGCAGTGGGGCAGGGGATCGTCGCAGTCGAATGCGCCGCGCGCGATTTCGAGACGCGGCGTATCCTGTCAGCGATCGACGACGCTACCACCCACGCGTGCGCCAACGCCGAGCGGGAGGTGCTGTGGGTGCTCAACGGCCATTGTAACTCGCCGATCGCGGGATTTGCGGAAGTCATGGGCACGGAGATGCAGCTCGCCGCATCCGTGCTCGATCATGCGGGCGGTCGGATCATCGAGGCCTCGCGTGTTGGCCGAGCAAGCCGCCCGCGCGAACTCGGCCGCTCAGTGGGAATGGAGCTGCTCGCCAGAGGCGCTGCCGAGATCATCGAGCGCGGCCGGCCGGTGTGATAGAGCGTCATTGCGGGGAACGAAGCGATGAAGCAATCCAGAGTCTTCGGGGGCAGCACGCCAAAGTCTCACTGTTCGAGCGCAACAAAGCGGCATGGGAGGGCTTCTCCGCTCCGACCGCAGCAAGAAGCGGGGCCAGTTGCGGGCGGCGCTGGACGAGATTGCAGACCGCAAGCGCGGCGTGCAAGGTGGCATGGGCTGCACCGTCGGCAAGACCAATAGCGGGCTTGTGGGGGTGAGCCGTCCCAAGGAACTACCGTTCCTTGAAGGGCAGCGCGACATGAGACCGAGTGATTCTGCCGGGCCCCCTCGGCGGATTCAGAGGGAAAACGCCTCGCCGCAGTAGCTCGGACTAATCATTCATCCGCCCGGAGCCATCGACTGAAAGACTTCGTCGCGCAGATAGAAGTGGTGGAAGAGAGCCGCGGCTGCATGCACGCCGGCAACCCAGAGGATGGCGTTGCCGAGGGTGGTGTGTATTTCCATGATCAGCTGCCCCAGTCCACGCGCCTTCGCGATCTGGGGGGCGATGTCGAATCCGGGAAGGGTGACGGGAATCCCCACGAGCCAGGTACCGAGCACCCCCGTTGCTGGAATTGCGATGAGGAGCGCATAAAGCGCAAACTGGACGAGCTTCGCGGCCGCAGCCATCCATCGCGGCATCGGCTGCTTCGCGGGTGTGCTGTCGATCAGCCGCCATAGAAGCCGGAGCACGACGACAATGAAGACGAGCACCCCGAGCGTCTCGTGAATCCTGCGGAGCCCGTCCGCGCCGGCGGAATAGAGCGAAGCGGGGTCGCCCTTGCTCAGCACATAGGCGGCGAGAACCAGCATGACGGTCAGCCAATGGAAGGCCTGGGCGCCGGCGCCGTAGCGAGAGGAAGTGCTGCGCAAACCGATTACTCCGATCTTGAGCCCGCCGCAGCGGTTGACGAACGGTGGCGGCGCGTCGCCAGAGATTTGAGTGCTTGGTAAGCTGGCCGGTTCCCCCCAGCGCCCAACTTTACCTTATGACGAACCCATTGCCCAAGCGTCCTCAATCGGAGTCCGAGCGTCCGGCACTCTTCAACCCGGACTGCAAGAGGGAGATGATCATCGCAGCGGCCGCGGAGATTGGGGGCATTCGCCAAAAAGATCAAATAGTGGTTCATGTCCTTTTCAAGCGCGTCCTCGATCGCGTCGCGCTCTTGCTCTTCCGGAATGACGGGCGTTGCCGGCATGGGCGGCGCCAGGAGGGCGCCCGGCCCAGCACCGGGCATAGGGCCAGGAGCGGCAGGCGCACCCATCGCCGGGGCAGGCCTGGCAATCGGCGGTCGCAGAGGCCCATCCCGGCGGCAGCGGGAGGACGCGGGGGACTGCCGCCGGGAGCGCCGACGCCGGGCGGGGGGTGGGGATTCCCGGCGTAGCTTGTGCCGGCGCTTGCGGCGCCGGCGGAGTGGAGAACGGGTTGGTGCCATCGAGCGCGGGACCGTCATTGTGGCCCATCATGTCGGCGCCATTCGGCTTCTGCGGCCGATCATCGCGAACCTTCACGGGACCGGCCGCCGGCAGCATCTCGCCCATGGCATTCGCCTGGAACAGCGAGCACGCTTCGAGCAACAGCGAATGGCGGACCGTCGACATGCCTTCCAGCGGCGCCGAGGATGAAACCGATGTTGCAGTGGCAGTCTCGATCACCAGCCCGAGCAGCTTGAAGCCCTTCGGACAACATCTCCAAATGCTCGCGGCGGAACTCGTCATCGCGCCTGATACCTTCGAGCAATTCGCTCGCAATGGTGTTCAGCTCGCCTTCATCAATCTTCGCAGGCAAGTTCGCATAGAACTTGTCATCGACGACGGACGGCCAGTGGCCCGACGTGAAAGATCGATCGAAACCGAGCCGACCGGGTTTTCCGTGACGGTGGCGCCATCTTGCACAGTTGTAGTCGGGATGAGCGAACAGCTCATGCTTATTGTTCTTCAGGATGGGCATTGGATTGCCTGTTCAGTCGTGTAGAGGGCTGATACTGAGCTTTGTGACTAGGGCGCGTACTAAAGGCGTAGATGTCAGCTTCTAACGGCCAAGCGGACAGATCGCGATCAATCTGAACTTTACCGCTCGTGACCCAAGAGCGACGTGCGCATGACCGAGGAACGCTAAAATCTCTCAAATACATGTTGGCTAGCGGCGGCTCGAGGGAGCCGCACGCTGCCAAGCTTTGGTGTCACCACCCGTTGTAGTCACCCCAGCCGTAAGAGGAGCCGGGATAGTAATAGGTCGGATATTGCCAATATGAATTATAGGTCGGATAGCCCCAGTACGAATTATAGGTGGGATAGCCCCAGTACGAAGGGTAGGGATAGTCATTCGGCGTGCGTTGCACGCCGTGTGTCCCCCGATCCCGCCGCACCCGATAGCGCACGTCCGTCGTCACGGCTGGTACCGCCGCCTTGATCGACGTGCCATTGATCGGCGCAGCAGACGATTTGGCCGTGGCGGCCACTGCGATAGGAACAGCAATTGCGAGCGCAATCGCGAGGCTGCGGACTTGAAATCTTCATGGTAGCTCCTGTTCGTGTAAAAGATGACTATCCACCACCCGACGAGAATGACCTTGCAACGCCGGCGAGGGAAATCACCTCTCGCCATAGAGTCGATAGAAGATCGTTATTGCCGCCGCGCCGCGTGATGCCGTAGCGAGGAATGCCACCAGCCGTATCTGCAGAAACTTCTAAACCCGTTGCCGCGCTTGGACCAATCGAGGTTGCGCGTGCCAACGCGCCGCCGTCTTGACCATGACGCCGCACGCGTCCGGGTCAACTCGGATCGAGTGGCGGGTTGGGGAAAACTTCGCTTCGTGCCACCACCAGACCTGAGTGTGCAAGAACCAGCTTGATCGTTACCCACGTAACGCAATTCCGGATTTCGAAATTTTTCTGTAGACATCCTGCCCCATCTGCAAATGGCGATGTCTTTCCCTCTCTTACCTCGGTCCGGCATCCGGTCGGCGACGGTGGCGCACGACAACCTCGATTGGTCCAAGCGCGGCAACGGGTTTAGAAGTCTCTGCAGATACGGCTGGTGGCATTCCTCGCTACGGCATCACGCGGCGCGGCGGCAATAACGATCTTCTATCAACTCTCTGGCGAGAGGTGATTTCCCTCGCCGGCGTTGCAAGGTCATTCTCATCGGGTGGTGGATAGTCATCTTTTACACGAACAGGAGCTACCATGAAGATTCAAGTCCGCAGCCTCGCGATTGGGCTCGCAATTGCTGTTCCTATCGCAGTGGCCGCCACGGCCAAATCGTCTAAGTTCGACGCTTTGTGAAAGCCTCAATCAAAACTCCAGCCGACGGTGGGTGAGTGCCCATGACCAGTTACGCTAAAGACATCTATCCGCTCTTCACGGACAAGCATGTCCGGGGCATGTCCAAGTTCTTCGACCTCCGCAGTTTTGGCGACGTCAAAGCGCGGTCCAAGGAGATCTTCGATCGAATTCGTGGAATTGGCGGCTCGGTCATGCCGCCGCCGCCACCTTACGGCGATGGTCCTTGGCCGCAAGAGAAGATCGATCTATTTGAAGCGTGGGTGAAAGAAGGATGTCCGCCGTGATTGAGCAAGGCTGACCGTGATCGTCCTAGGCTGCACGCGCAGGAAAAGCGCACCGGCCCATGCAGTGCGACGGTGGAAAAGGATGATCGACGAACAGCGACGATAGTACCAAGAGGAGACTACGATGCCCCATTGCTCCGATAATCTTAGATCTGGCAGTGCCACGCGATGCGCATTTTGTGATGGCAAGTTTGGTCTTGTCCGGCACTACTCGTGGCGAACCCCGCATTGTTCCAAGAAGTGCGTCGATCGCTTCAGAACTCGCAGGGAAAGTGACCGCAATTGGGTGAGCTGGCTCCAAATCGCCCTCGACCAGGTGCCCGAGAACCGCGCGAGGGCTTTATGACGGTCCAGAACTCACAACGAGGCAAGGAATATTTAGAGACAGCACAGACTTTGCTCCGCGCCGCCAAAACCTTGACCGACTTAGCGATTGCGGCAGCGCACAGCTCTGAAGGCTTTGTGCCGGCCCGTCCGCAAAGTCCTGATCTGCGATCATGCGCAACCAAGGTTGCGACGACTTCGCAATTTGATTGGAGGAAAGCCTATGGGTATGGAATTTCCAAAGGAACGAATTTAACCGCGCATCTGCCGCAATCCAGCGATACCGGGCATTGCTTTGGGACTGGCAGTTAGCGCACTTGCTGTCTACGCAATCGTCCAGGCACCCACGGAGCGTCGAATAGCCGAACGTCTCAAGGCCGAGCAAATTCAGCGGGAAGATCGCGAACACTGCGAAAGATTTCGAGTGCAGCCCGGGAGCGAAGATTTCGCAGCGTGCGTTGCCGATTTGACGGAGATCAGGCGACACCACCGTGACAGATCCCTCGCTGAAGCATCTGGGATGTTTTAAAGAAGATGAGTTCAAGGGCGGCCCATCGGGGAGTGCTTTGATCGCCGGCAGCTCGATCGCAGGCCTCATCAGCTGAGGCTAGACTGGTGAGAGACTCGACAAAAACTCCGCATCATGATGTCTCGCGTGAGCCCGCGATTTGGCGGATCATTGCGCAACGCCAGAGCGGCCACGTCCGTTCTTGGCCCAAAGCGGCCCTGCGGAGCGCACTGAGCGATGTCCGTTGCTGGGGGACAAACGGAAGTAGCCCGGTGCCGCGCGAAGTCGCTTTTTGACCCTAAGCCGAAGTTACGCTCGGTTCGAACGGCTCGAGCGAGCCGCCTCGCTTACGGTATGATTCGCATCTCACGCAGCGTAGTGAACAGCTCGAAGAAGCTTTCATCTGTCGCCTGATAATCAAGGAAACCCAGTCGACGACTCTTGCTCATGTCGGTGACGATCTCGACCGGCCGGCCGAGGTCCGCATCGGTGTGCCACACAGACGCCACCCGGTTGAGATCCGGTTCTGCCAAATGATGCTTTTGGGCGATATCGGACCAGATCGGGCCGGCGTCGCCCATCTGTCGCTCAAGCGGAACGCCTTCGCCCGGAAACGCTGAAGGCTGCAGTCCGAACCAATCTGCCAAACGCCCCCACATCCACTTCCACCGAAACACGTCCCCGTTGACAACATTGAAAGCCTGATTACGGGCAGCATCTGTAGTGGCCGCCCATTCCAGATGTCTGGCCAGCAGTCTGGCGTCCGTCATATCCGTTAGCGCGTTCCACTGAGTTGCAGAGCCTGGAAAGAGAAACGGCCGTCTGATCTCGCGGCAGATTGTGGCATACGATGCAAGTGTCGTGCCCATGTTCATAGCATTGCCAACGGCATAGCCTATGATCGTATGTGGCCGGTGGATGCTCCAGGTAAAGCCGTCACGTTTCGCCGCAGCGAACACTTCGTCTTCCTGCGCGTAGTAGAAATTATCGATATCGAGCCGAGGTTGGTCCTCCCGAAATGGTGTCGCGATCGAGCTGCCTTGGCCATAGGCTTCGAACGGTCCGAGATAGTGCTTGAGGCCAGTCACAAGTGCGACGTGCTTGACCGAGCCGGCAGACGACAATGCATCCAGCAAGTTGCGCACCATGGCAGAGTTGATAAGGATATTCTCTGCCTCGGTCTTCTGCCTCAGCCATGTGCTGATGAAAACATGCGTAGGACGCAAATCGCGCAGGGCCGAACGGAGGGGCGCCGGATCCAACAGATCAGCGGTGATCGGCAACAAGCCGGGGATATCAATTGGCGGCCTGCGTGCCAGCCCGTACGCCCGCCACCCCCGCTCACGCAGATGTCGGCCAAGATTGTTGCCGACGATGCCGGTCGCTCCTACTACAAGCGCGGAACTTTCCATTTTCCTACCCCTTGCATTTCATCCGAGATAGGCGCGCGATTTCGCGCGAGCAATCCGAATCCCTATTTCGTGATGCTGGGAGATAGGTCAGGTTTTAGCCCAACGCGGACCTCTGGAGAGGTCTGCTCTTGCGCCCTATCAGGGGCACAGCGGACCTACTATGCACCTGATCTGCATCGGTCCGGGCTGCCGTTGTGGCCGATGTCCGGGTTCAGCGAGGCGTCCAGCTCATCAAGTTCATGGTCCTTGTCGTCGATGACCGTTTCGCTTTGAGACAATGGCGTGTCGGCACGCTTGTCGAGATCATCGATCCTTTGCGAGATCGCCGCGGTGCGAGCGTCTCGGCTCTTTTTCCTGGCCGAAATCTTGGCAGCCAAATCGGCAAGGCTTGTCATTTTGCCTCCTAGCGTCGTCGTCGCCTGTGCCCCACGAACGCTGGCGAGCGTCACCGGAGGCACTGGCGTGATGTGGATTGTCATTCGCCGTCCAAAATTTGAACTCCGATTGACACAGCGGCACGAACTGTACTTCCTCCGCTTCGGAATGAAGTTCGCGGCTCTTCGCAACTGACGTCGCGAGCCAAACAACTGCCGCGGCGACAATCCATGCCGTCGGGCTACTGAACAAACCGAGTCGCCGCTCGCCACGATCTCCGCAACGATCCGCGCCTTGTCCTCGTCGCTCCACCTCCGCCGACGACCGGCTCCGGTGAACATCTCAAGCCGCCGTAGTGTGGACACTGGTGGCAAGTTTCCAGCCAGCACCAGCGCAGCCGCGCTTCCTCGCCGCGTAGCGTTCCTTCGCACAGCCGATCCACAACCGTTTTGATGGCCAGCACCCTGTTCATGTGCACGCCAAGTGGCTTCGTGGGAACGATCTGTGATAAGGTGTGCTTTCGATCTCGACGATGAGTTCTCCCCGATCTGGCAGCGCCCTCATCGGCACGCCGAGAGCGCGCCCGAGGCGCTCAGCGGGGACCACCGTCCGTTCCGTGGTCTGCCCGTCAGCAAACAGGAGCATGGCTGTCGCGCGCGACAATGCTCAGCGCCGCCTTGCGCGTTGGTGGCTCCAAACAAGGCGGAGATGATTGAGGGCGCCCGCCATGGGAAGTCAGCCTTGACCTTTGATCTTTGGAGGTCAGCAGAAATCTGTTTGATCACCCGCGGCGACCGCTAGGTGCAGAGCCAACGGAGGACACGGGAGCGCCGCTCAGTGCCGGCCAAAGGTTACACTCTCGCTTAGCGTAGATGACACAGCTGGAATTTGTTGGCCCTGAGTAGCAGCCGCCACCGCCTTTCGGGTGTTGTTGAAGACCTCCTCGATCCTCTTCGAAGAATTCATTTGCGTAAGAAGAACGGTCATCAGTTGACTATGTAGTTCATCTGATTCTTCGACGACGTGGCCAGGCGCCGCTGAGCTCAGGATGAGCGTGTTCTCACTCGTTTGAATGGGTGCAAGTCCGTGTGAGTAACTCCTGAAACGTCGTTCATAGGGGTTGCGGCGTGAGGCTTCGATGACTACGAGCCGGACGCGTGCTCCGGAAGTCTTGAGTTTCGAAAGGAGGAGGTCAATGCTCACACCTTGTCGACGAACATCCTCTTCATACCAGATCTTCGCATCGACTGGGATTAAATAATTTTGACCCTCAGACTGAACGCCGTAACCTCCAAAATAGATTAGCACAATCGAGTTCAAATGTACTCTTGCCCTTAGATCATCGATTGCGCGGGTCATGTCGCCGCGCGTCGCATTGTCAACGGCGTCCACGAGGAAGCCGTTCTTGCGAAGAGCATTTGTCAAACCTTCCGCATCGCGTGTCATTTGGGGAAGAGGAGAGTCGGCATCGGGATAGTTTGAATTGCCAATCACCAGAGCTAGCCGATTAGTATCGAGGGGTGCGGATTCACCCGACCAGCTGGGCGCGCTCATGGGTTGGCCATGAGTCTTCTCCAGCCGCATTGTCTTGCCGAGGCCGGTCGAGAGCAAGCCGAGCAGGACTGCAACGCCGACTAGTATTCCGGGAACTGTCATCTCATTATGAGCTCCAGTTCACCGAGGAACCGCTCCTCTCCGTAAGATGGCTTGGCGCTGCCAGCGTCGCGCCACGGTCGCACCCGGTCGCGTGCCGCCGTTGCGTCCTTCAATTGCGTCGCGCCGTCCAGTAGCCCGAGCATCGCGCAGTTCCTAAGTGGCCGTGCCAAGTCCCCTGGCCGGACGTTGCGAACAATTTGCCCACACCCGAGGCATATTTATCCTGGACCGTCACCGAAGCGCGAACCGCGCCGGATTTTGCGACGTAACCTCGAAATCTCACGAGGTTGGGATGCGTGACAATTCCGTTGGTCACATCGACAGTAAACCCGTAACTGGAATCGCAGGTTCCTCTTTGCGTTACGAAGACGAGGTCCCAGGAGCCGTCGTACGCTGAGCGTCCGTATGCTGCCGATGCAAAGGCAATGAAGCAACTTGTTGCCGCGATTAGAAGCGAACGCTTTGTCACGATAGTTCTCCTAACTTAGTTAAAGCAGACCATGTGTTCGAGCGTTGGCGCCGACCGAGGTAATCGCCATCGCCGGCCGAGAGAATGCTCGTAAGCGTCAGTGGATAAGAGACCGATTGCGCTCCCCCGCATGAACAGGGGGAGCAGTTATGGGGCCAGGAGATCATTCATTGGTGAAGCCTACGACCGAACAATTCATCAGATTCCCCTTCGTCCTCACCGGCCCCCACAGGGCTCACCATTAAGCCTGACGCACCCTTGGCTTCGAGATTGTCGCCGTCAGTGATCAGTTTCCGTTGATCCTTCGAGATCGCGATGTCGCCGGTGCCGAGGTCGACCACACCGTTTTTGGCAAGTGCTTCCGTGAGTCGAAGCGACAGCGGATCAAAGCCCAACGCAGCCGCCCCGGCCAATGTGGCCCCCGCCCAATTCAGTACGGTCCGCCGCGATCGGTCGCATACATACGAAGTTGCTCTCTCCACGTTATTTCTCCAACTCTGGCGTCGGCTGACCCAACCGAGGCTGTGTGCCACAGCACAGCGGCCTTAAACGCATACTGCGAATTAGTTGGAGGATGTCGCCGCCGCCGGATAAAGGGAAATACCCTGTGACTATCTATCCGATAACCATTTATCATAGACCTTAATTCAGGCACGATCGCATCGTGGCGGCCTTGTCTGCTGCGACTGCCGTGGCCACCTCGCCATATCTTCAATCGGAGTTCTGTCCATCACCTCAGAGTTTGCCGGCACGTAGCCATGCACTTGACGAAAGGCACGGAGAAAGCTGCTGCAGCTCCTATAACGACCGCCCGCGCGATCTGCTCAACTGAAAATGTCCTCGCGGCGAGCATATCGGCTGCACGCTTCGTCCGCGTTTGCGCGGAGCGCGACCATTGGCGAACATCCGATTGCGCGCACAAAGCGCGCCACGAATGCGGATCGGCTCAAGCCGGCCTTCTGCGCCAAGGCCATGACGGAGTGATCGGCCGATTGTCGCGCCACCATATCGGCGAACGCAAGAGCGATTTGATGGTCACTCAGGACAGAGACGCGTTCGAGCCAAACGCTGGTCGAATTTACACTGCTCGCCGCGAGACTGGCCAGGCTCGAACCCAGACACGCTCCCGCGAAAGCGTTACCGATGGGTTCTAACTGAACTCAAGCGGCTTCACTTCGACACTGCACTCTCGGTCGATCCATATGTCTTGCCGTACCTGCTTCGCTTCGTAAGCCCCGATCGCGTTCTGTTCGAGGCAATTTTCCGCACGCTGGGGCGCAAATCATCGACAACTCCCCGAACTCTCCGAGAGGCCGGGAGCAAATTTAGAGACTTTGGCGGCCATCGAGCGAAGTAATGCAGCCTCCTCGGTAGACAAGAAGGCTAGCGTACGCTTGGCCACCTATGGTCTTGGCATAGCTTTGGAGGCCCGCCCGGCGCGGCCATCAGACCGCTGCGGTGGCCGTGGCTCGCAAGCTCACTGTGCTCTGCTGGCATTTGTTGACGAAGGGCGAGGAGTACTTGTGGGCGCGCCCAGCGCTGGTCGCCAACAAGACCCCCGCGATGCAATTTCAAGCCAGACATCCGCAACAGAACGGTACCCGACGTGGACCAGCCTACGCTTACAACATCAAGTCGCTGCGCGACCGCGAGATGTTGATTGCGGCCCAGGCGGAGCAGAGCGACGAACGAATTGTGTCGCAATGGAAACCGCAGCGACCAAAAGCCGGCGCGCGGGCGCCTCAGCTTTATTCACGCCAATGCATGCGCCTCTATTGGCACCCGACCTTATTAGGTTCTCGGCGTAGGCACCGCCGGTCAAGCTGGGCATTGCTTGAAGAAATGCGCGAAGCTCCGGACGTGATAGGACAGCCTCATCGAAGTGCATTTCGGCAGCCGAGCGTGGCTCTTTCGAATAACCGGGCAGTTGGTCAACCATGAAGAAAAAAACGATCGGTAAACCGACCGCCCATAGGTATCGTTCGCATTTCATTCTCCCTTCGACTTGAGGCGCGTTAAGAGGCTGGAGTTGATCTAGGTGAAGCGCCGCGGGCTCTGGGAATAGCATGGTTCATGTGAATCTGACCCCAGGGTTGAAGGCGTGACGCAAGGAGTTTAGAACTACCGCTGAAATTTGAGAGTTGCTGTTGCCGCCCGATAACCAGTCCTTATCGGTAGCATTCCCAATCTTCATTTCAGCATGTGCTCGCACTCTGGGATGGTGACATCCTGGATGCGGGACACGTCGCTCTCAACGAAAAGTTCGACGAGATCGCTCACCTGGAAACTTCTCATGAGTCATCTTCAACAATGATATGTTCCGCAAAACCTGCGAGACCAAATTGGCGATGTCGATAAGTGTACAGGGCGAAAGAGTCGAGGAGGAGCAAAACGCGACCTTGGCTCTTCTCGAGGCGAGAAGCCGAGAGGAACTTGCAAAGACGCTCCTCGGGATCGCTCTTCAGCGGTCACGAGCGTCAGCTGGGGCTGTGCTATTCAACGAGAACGGTCAGCTCGTACCGTTCGCCACGTCGAACTGGGCGGAGAACGCCGTGAGAGGTGTTCGGCTTTCTTCCTCGCGGTTTGCGTTGGACGTTGGAGCTCTTGAGCATGCTGCCAGGATGTCCGATCCCATTTCGATGAACGAGGTTCTTTCTAGGTTCGATGGCATCGAGCTTTCCGTCCTGTTGATACCTCTAAGGTATCGGGGGGACACAGTGGGTCTGATCTACCTGGAAGCGGATCGAGGCGGGAGCTTCAGAGCAACCTCCATCGAAAGCTTCAGCGCCATCGCAATCCAAGCTGCCACGGTTCTAGGCCAACCTTCGATTAGCCGATGATCGCGCGCGAGAAATGCGGCTAAGGCAGCACGCAGAGGCAAGCCGCGACGAAATTAATGATTCGATGCTTCGGCATCAGTGCATCGGAAAGATAGGTGATTTCAAGTTCAATCCCACGACGGGAGCGTCGATCGGTTCAAGAGAGCTCTTTCGGATATTAGGTGTCTCGCCCGAGGCGGAGAAGCTCGATCTGGAAATCTGGATCGGCAAACTGCATCCGGACGATCGAGCTCGTGTCGAACGCGAAACCTCCATTGTCGCCGCGACCGGGATTACTCTTCAGCTGGAATACCGGATCATAAAAGATGGTAGGGTGCGTCACGTCTACTCGGAAGGTCATCCGGAGACGAACGGGAATGGAGATCTCATGTATCGGGGAATCGTCATCGACATTACAGAAAGGAAGGCCACCGAAATGTTGTTTGCCGAAACTCAGGCCGAGCTTTCGAGCGCTTCGCGCCTGGCGGCTTTGGGCGAGCTTTCCGGCCCGATCGTGCACGAGGTGAATCTACCACTGACCGCGCTGATAACCAGCGCGGAGGCCTGCCGCTATTGGTTGTCAAGATGTCCAATGGAAATATCCGAGGCGGTCGAAGCTGCTAACCAGGTTGTAAACAAAGCAAAGCGCGATGTTGCGATCGCGGGTGGATTGGAAGTGCTGGCCAAGGGGGCGCAGGCGAACCTCAGCTTCATCATGATCGACGGCGTCATTTTGGAAGTATTAGGCATGTTTCGTGACGAGTTGGAGAAGTCATCCATTTGCGTGCATGCCGATATCGATGAAGGGTTGCCGGAGCTGAGGGGAGATCGCTTGCAGCTACAGCAGGTTGTTTTCAGCCTGCTGCGAAACGGCATCGATGCGATGAAGGATGTGCACGGCCGGGCGCGAAGGCTGGAAATATCGTGCCGTGCCGACGGCGTCGAAATGTTGACGGCATTTCGCCATTGCGGTGGTGGCTCAGGAACAAACACAAACGATATGAATCGTTTGTTCGATCCATTCTTCACCACAAGAGACTCTGGAATGAGTTTAGGCCTATTCATAAGCCGGCGCATCATAGAGGCGCATCGTGGACGGATCTGGGCAGAAAGGAATGAGGATTGCGGCCTGACTATCCGGTTAGCGCTGCCGCTATGAGGAAGAGCCAGGAGCGCTCAGGGCGCGTTACAGTATTTCCATCTGCTTACGAAGCAGGCAGCTTAGGCGTCCCAGCTGCGAACAACGTCACCGAACGAAGCCGCAACTTCGCCCGAAACACGTCTGGTCCATCCGCACAAAGCTTCAGGTGGAAGGTCAGATTCGAGGCCGTGCTCGGTTCAATCTCTCCATCGACAGTAATCTCCTTGGTGCTCAACGCCTATCGTTCGGAGATGTCAAAACCGGTTAAGCCGGTCAGGCCATTCGACTGCGCTGATACGTGGCTTCCATTCAGATGCGCCAACGGCATCGAAACGATAACCGATTGTAATTGGCGAAGTTGCTGGATGCATTGTATTACGTAATAGGCATGTCACCGGCTTTGCTAATGATGCAATTGGGCACTAGCTGCTGGCAACCAGTCTCGAAAGAGCCCTCAACCACACACCCGGGGCTGTCGATTTCAGGAGATCGGAAACTTGAAGGTCGGTTTCATCGCCTACGCCAATCCCACCAATTTCCTGCACATTGCCGCGAAGCTGCTGCCGTGGCTGTGGGGCTTGACGGCGTTGGCCTTTGCGCTCGGCCTCTTCGGTGCGTTCACGGCACCGCCCGACTACCAGCAGGGCGGGATGGTGCGGATCATGTACATTCACGTTCCGGCCGCCTGGGTGGCGATGCTGGCCTATACGCTGATGGCGATCTCGGCGGTCGGCTCGTTGGTTTGGCGCCATCCGCTCGCGAATGCGGCGCAGAAGGCTGCCGGGCCGCTCGGTGCCGCCTTCACTTTTATCTGCCTTGTCACCGGCTCCCTCTGGGGCAAGCCGATGTGGGGAACGTACTGGGTGTGGGACGCCCGGCTTACTTCCGTGCTGGTCCTTTTCCTGATCTATCTCGGTCTGATCGGACTCTGGCAGACAATCGAGGACACCAGCAGGGCCGCGCGGGCTGCATCGATCATGACGCTGGTCGGGTTCATCAATATTCCTATCGTCAAATTTTCGGTCGACTGGTGGAATACCCTGCACCAGCCAGCCTCCGTGTTCCGGATTGAAGGTTCGACGATCGCCGGCCCGATGCTTTGGCCACTGCTCGTCATGTCGCTTGCATACACGCTTCTATTCGCGACGCTCCACGTTATGGCGATCCGCAACGAAATCATGCGGCGCCGCGCTCAGCGGCTCGCGATCATGCTGGCGGCCGTCGGCGAAACCGCGGGGGCCCGAATGCAATCGGTCGAAGCGGTTTCCTGATGGCTCAGCATGGCGGGTTCATCGTGGCGGCTTATCTGGTGACGGGCACGATCCTGATCGGGACGATCGCGGCCGTCCTCTTCGACTATCGGCTTCAACTCCATGCGCTGACCCGCCTTGCACCAGGCCGTCTCGGCAATCGCTTATGAACGACACTCCTCCCTCGAAATTCCTCTCGCCCGATGTCGCGGCCACTCGGCACCATTTGGTCCGCATTGTGGCGGCGGTCCCGATTCTGGTCTTCCTCGGAATTGCCGCACTGCTCGCGGTGCGGCTCGGTGTCGACAACCCGTCGCTCGTGCCTTCGGCCCTGATCGGCAGGCCGGTGCCGCAATTCGCGTTGGCGCCGCTTGAAGGGTTCGCCACGCGCGGGCCGCCCGGCCTGTCGACCGCCGACCTGAAGGCAGGACATGTGACGCTTGTGAACGTGTTCGCGTCCTGGTGCGTCGAATGTCATAACGAGCACGAGACGCTCATGGCCTTGTCGCGCGAACCGGCGCTGCGGCAGCATGGGGTAAGGCTTACCGGCATCATCTACAAGGACGACCCAGGGAAGGCGCGGAGCTATCTCAATGCCAAGGGGAACCCGTTCGCACAGGTCGGCATTGACCCGTCCGGCAGGACCGGTATTGATTTCGGCGTCTATGGCGTCCCCGAGACCTACGTAGTCAAAGGAAATGGCACCATCGCCTACAAGCTGGTGGGCGGCATCTCGGACGCGACGCGTCCCGCTTTGATGGCGGCAATCGCAAGCGCGCAACCGCCATGACGGCTACCTTGCCAAGTCTCGATCCATATAGCAGGTCCAAAAGGTCTGATCTTGTCTTTACGCGCGGCGTCACTGGCTTGCGCCACGGGCCGGCAATCGATCAGCTCGAAGGAACTGCACTGCGGAGCATTTTGGTCGTGGAGAATGGCGAACGTACCATGTTTTGCAATGTCACGCGTTCGCGGAAGTCGGTGGTAAAGGACCTTGAGACATGCTTTGGCTTGCCTTCGCAATGATGACGGCCGCGGTCTCGCTGGCGCTGCTCCGGCCACTCTCGGCGCGGTACGAAGAGCGTAACCCGCGCGCTTCTGACATCGCTTTCTATCGAAGCCTATTGGTTGAAACGGATGATGATGTCCGCCGAGGCTTAGTCGCGGCTGAGGATGCCGCGTCGGCGCGAGCCGAAATTGCGCGCCGGCTGCTCGCCTCCGTCGACTCCGTGCCGAAGGATCGGCCGTATGCATCGGCGCGACCGAGGCGCATCTGCGCCGTTCTGGCGGTTGTTGTGGTGCTGCCGTTTATCGCGCTGGCGCTTTATCTTAGGGTGGGCGCGCCTAACCAACTTGACATGCCAGCATCGCGCCGGACGGGTGCGGAGGTCAACCCCACGGCTGTAATCTCCAAGATCGGAGCGCATCAGGCGGTCGACTCCAACGACGGACACGGCTTCCAGGCGATCGCGGTCGAGCAAGACGGCAGCACAGAAAAAGCGAGGCAACTCTGGGAGGCGCTACGAGCGAATTCGCCATCCGACGCGCCGTGGACGGATGCTGTACATCCGCATTTGGCTGCTGTTGCCGGAGCGCCGCAACCGGGCGTGGAGGCCGCGCGGTCCGGCCCAGACAGGACTGGCGTTGCGGCGCCGCCTCCAGAGCAGAGGACAGAGGCGACCAGTGGGATGGTGGAGGGACTCGCTGAGAAGCCCGCGAAGGACGATCACGATCTCGACGGGTGGCTGCGATTGATCAGGGCCTACGCGGTCCTGTGTAAGCACAGAGAAGGTCGAGGAGGCCGTGGCAAATGCGCGGGCTAGGCATTCGGGCAACATGAAGCGTTGGCATCGCGTTGATGGGCTCGTCAAACAGCTCGGGCTGAAAGGATAAATTTTGGCAAGAAAGAAAAGGCGCCTCCTCCTCATCGGCGCGGCCGGCATAACTTTGGCGATCGCGATGAGTCTCGTACTCTTTGCGCTACGCGACAGCATCGTCTTCTTCTACGGGCCGACCGAAATGGCCGAAAAAGCGCCGCCGGTGGGGACCCGGCTGCGCATCGGCGGGCTGGTGGAGCAGGGCTCACTGATCCGTGAGGGGGCGTCGACCGTCACTTTCGCGGTGACCGACCTTAAGAAGCGCATCAAGGTCATCTACACAGGATTGCTACCCGATCTCTTCCGGGAAGGGCAGGGTGTCGTGGCCGAGGGCACGGTGGAGGGCCCACGCCTCTTTCATGCCGACTCTGTGCTCGCCAAACATGACGAGCGCTACATGCCCAAGGACGTTGCCGACGGGCTCAAACGGCAGGGCATTTGGCGTGACGGCGAGAAATCCGCGCAGACACAATAGAGTTGCCATTTATGGTTCACATCAGCCTCCAGGAGTGACAGGGTGATCGTCGAAACTGGACACTATGCGCTCGCCCTCGCCTTGGCGGTCACACTGCTGCAGTCGGTTCTGCCGATCTGGGGTACTCGCCGCCGCGATCTCGGGCTCGCCTCCATGGCGGTGCCTGCCGCGATCACCCAATTTGCGCTGGTGGCCTATGCCTTTGGGGCGCTGACCTACGCTCATGTGGTGTCCGACTTCAGTCTCGTAACGGTCGTTGAGAATTCGCTCACCACCAAGCCGCTCGTCTACAAGATCGCTGGCGTCTGGGGCAATCATGAAGGCTCTATGCTGCTCTGGGTCTTAATCCTGGCGATCTTCGGAGCCGCGGTGGCGAGCTTTGGCCGCGGCATGGCAGATGAACTGCGGGCCAATACGCTGGCGGTCCAGGGCTGGATCGCGTTTGCCTTCCTGCTCTTCATTCTGTTCACATCCGACCCCTTCGCGCGCCGATTTCCCGCACCCTTCGAGGGGCAAGACCTCAATCCGTTGCTTCAGGACCCTGGCCTCGCGATACATCCGCCGCTGCTCTATCTCGGCTATGTCGGCTTCTCTATCGTGTTCTCCTTCGCGGCGGCGGCGCTGATTAGCGGCCGCGTCGATGCCGCCTGGGCCCGATACATTCGACCATGGGCGCTGATCGCTTGGAGTTTCCTGACGCTCGGCATCGCGATGGGTTCCTACTGGGCCTATTACACCCTGGGCTGGGGTGGATTCTGGTTCTGGGACCCGGTCGAGAATGCCTCACTGATGCCCTGGCTCGCGGGCACGGCGCTGTTGCATTCTGCGGCCGTCATGGAAAAGAGAGACGCGCTCAAGATCTGGACCATCTTCCTCGCGATTCTCACCTTCTCGCTTTCGCTGCTCGGCACGTTCCTGGTCCGCTCGGGCGTGCTTACCTCGGTGCACTCCTTCGCCAGCGACCCATCACGCGGCCTCTTCATCCTCGCGATCCTTATCCTGTTTATCGGCGGGTCGCTCGTTCTCTTCGTTTGGCGCGCTCCGGCCTTGCGACCCGGCGGCCTGTTCGCGCCTGTGTCTCGGGAAGGTGCGCTCGTGATCAACAACCTAATGCTGACCATCTGTTGCGCTATCGTCCTCACCGGTACCCTTTACCCTCTGGTGCTTGAGACCTTGACGGGCGACAAGATCTCGGTTGGCGCGCCTTTTTTCAATCTGACCTTAGGCCCGTTGGTCATCCCCATCCTGCTGCTAATGCCGATCGGCCAGTCGCTTGCCTGGAAGCGCGGCGACTTTCTGGGTGCAGCGCAACGGGTGATGGTTGCGGCGGTGGCGGGCGTGGCCCTTTCACTAGTTCTGGCGGCGGCCCTGCGTGGCGGCCCAGTCCTCGCCCCGATAGGTGTGGGCTTGGCGCTCTATCTGATCCTCGGATCGTCCAGCGAACTAGTGTTGCGGATCTGGGGCACAGGGCAGGCCTGGCGGGCGACTTTGGCCCGCGCGACTGGGCTTCCGCGTTCGGCTTGGGGCACGGCTATCGCCCACGCGGGGCTCGGCGTGACATTGTTGGGGCTCGCCGCAACCGGTTGGGGCGTGGAGCGGATTGCGGCGCTCAAGCCGGGGCAGACGGTCGATCTCGGACCGTATCAAGCCACCATAGTCAAGCTTGAGGAGCGACAGGGCCCCAACTATTCCGAAATAGGGGTCCGTGCGATTATCAGCCAGGATGGGTCGACGGTGACCATGATTGAACCGGCCAAGCGCACGTTTCCGGTGCGCCAGACTACGATAACAGAAGCCGGCATCGTGACCCTAGGTTTCGGGCAGGTCTACATCTCGCTCGGGGACCAGCACCCGGATGGTTCGATCGATGCCCACATGTTCTGGAAGCCGCTCGTTACGACAATCTGGATTGGCGCGATCGTGATGGCGATCGGAGGAATTGTGTCGTTGTCCGATCGGCGTCTCAGGATCGGTTTTGCGCGTCGCGCCATTCACGGCCGCCTCTCTGGCGATCCTGTAGCGCCGCAGCCCGCAGAATGACCGCGCTCCGTCGCTTTTTCATTCTTTTGGTCGTGTTCGCGGGGCTCGCGCCCGGTCTGGCGAGCGCGGTGCAGCCCGACGAGATCCTAGCCGATTCAAAGCTCGAAGCGCGCGCGCGGGGAATTTCCGTTGGGCTCCGCTGTCTTGTCTGTCAGAACCAGTCGATCGACGATTCGAACTCGGAGCTTGCGCGGGATCTCCGGCTACTGGTTCGCGAACGTCTGAAGGCGGGCGACAGCGACGCGCAGGTGCGCGATTTCCTGGTGCGGCGCTATGGAAATTTCATCCTGTTGAAACCGCCATTCGACTCGGAAACCGCCCTACTCTGGGGCACGCCGGCCCTCCTGTTTGCGGTAGGCGTGATCCCGCTTCTTCTCGGACTGCGCCGCCGCAGGCAGTCCCCGCCGCCTGATCCGCTGAGCCAAGCCGAGTGCGACCGGCTGGCGTCGGTATTGAACGCCGATATTCCCTCTGAGTGATTTTGGCATTAGTAGGATCGTTTTATCTTGCGAGATGCACGTGCCGAGGCATTTCACCTCTTCGCTTCAAGCCTGGAATTGAAAGGTGCCGCTAGTCGCATCGCGCCGCAGATGGTCGACATATTGGAGCCGTTTCACTGACGTGATCCGCTTCGGAACGAACTTATTTCCATCGCTTGTATCCTTTATTCCCCCGCCCCGCGAAGCGCGGCGGCTGCAGCGATCGGGGCGAGCGCGAAGGACGCGAGACCAAGCGCGCAGAGGATCAGAAAGGGCGTTAGGAATGACACCGTGCCACTCGCCGCCGCCGAGGCCGCCGAGACGCTAAAGATCATCACCGGCACCGCCAGGGGTACGACGAGAATCGAGAGCAGAAGGCCGCCGCGTCGCAACGTGACGGTAAGGGCTGCGCCGATCGCGCCCAGAAAAGTTAAAGCTGGTGTGCCTACTAGCAGGCTCGCGGTCACTCCCCCGAGCGCCGGGCCATCCAGGGCCAACATCAGGCCGAACAGGGGAGAGACGATCACCAGCGGCAGTCCCGTGACGCACCAGTGGGCTAGGCACTTTACCAGGACAACGAGTTCAAGAGGTACCGGTGACAGAAGCATCTGGTCCAGCGAACCATCCTCGTGGTCGGCTTGGAACAGCCGGTCAAGGCCTAGCAAGGTCGCCAGGAATGCTCCGAGCCACAGGATGGCCGGACCGATTCGCGATAGCAGGTTCAAGTCGGGTCCGATCGCGAAGGGCACGATCGTGACGAGACCGAGGAAGAAGATTATCGCGAGAGACCCTCCGCCGCCGATGCGGCGCGATAGCACGAGATCGCGGTAAAAGACGGCAAGAAGAGTATCTGTCATGGCCTCCATCCGCCGCCGCCATAGCGGCGTGACCGTCTCCCTTGAAGAAAAGGATCGGCCCGGCCTTGTTTCTCGCTCCGGGGCGCATGGAAGCGGAGCAGGCGGGTAGGGCGCCACGGCACTGCCCTCATTGCGCCTCAAGCCTCAGTTCGCGGGTTCCTGGCAGACCGAGTGGTTCGTGGGTCGCCGCAAGCACCAAGCCGCCGCGTCCAAGATGATCGGCCACAATACCCGTCAGCATGACACGTGCGGCCCGGTCGAGTGCGGTCAACGGCTCATCGAGCAGCCATAGAGGGCGGTCAGCGACCAGGAGTCGGGCCAAGGCGACGCGGCGACGCTGACCTGCCGAAAGATAGCCGACCGGCAAGTCGACAACGTGGGCGAGTTCGACGCGGTCGAGCGCCTCCCGAGGGGGCAGCCGGGCCTGCCCTGAAAGGGTCAGACCGAATTGGAGGTTTTCGCGAGCGGTCAGCGCAGACTTCAACCCGTCGAGGTGACCCACGTAGTGGACGCGCTCCGCGAGAGGTGCCGGATCCTTGGCTCCCCACTCGTTCCACGACGCGCAGCCGGACGCCGGGGGTAAGAAGCCGGCGATCACACGCAGCAGGGTTGATTTGCCCACGCCATTTGAGCCCGTTACTTCGCCAAGCTGTCCGGCGTCCAGCCGTAACGATACGCCACGGAGTACTGTGCGCCCACCGCGCATGACCCAGAGGTCCGCGACTAGGAGATGGCAGGATTGTGTGTGGCTCATTTTCGCTTTCAGTCTGCTATGCCCCGCACCGCTCGCGTTTTTAGAACGCTCCCCCTGCTTGCTTCTCGCTCGTCGCGGCGCGGCGCGAGCCCAGGTTGGCATCACATCGTGTGAGAGACCCGACTTTGCGACACGGGTGCCAGACGTGACGCCACAGTTGGGCCGATGACCCGACCCCGTCGATGGCGGAACTTCGGTGGCTCGGCCCAGCTCACCTCTTGGCCCAACCATCGGAGCGCCCTGTTCACGTGTGGCCGAGCACCCCGCTGTCGAGGACCGAGCTCGCCCAGGGACACGGCTCAATCGAAAGCCAGAGTATCCCAGGTCTCGACGAGCGCGGCCGTTAGTTTGGCTATGTGTGCCGCCCCGTGGAAGGGCGAGGGCGTGATGCGCAGACGCTCCGTGCCGCGTGGGACGGTAGGGTAGTTGATCGGCTGGATGTAGATGGCGTGGCGCTCAAGCAGGTGATCGGCAGCCGCCTTGCACCGCTCTGCATCACCGACCATCACCGGCACGATGTGAGTGTCGGTGATGAGCACCGGCAGACCGGCGGCCTTGAGCGCGGCCTTCGTTGCGGCGGCCTGTCGCTGGTGTGCCTTGCGCTCGGCATTCGAGTGCTTGAGGTAGCGCACGGAAGTGAGGGCAGCGGCGGCAACCGCAGGCGGCAGGGCTGTGGTGAAGATGAAGCCCGAAGCGAAGCTGCGTACCGCATCGCAGATTGTCGGCGAGGCCGCTATGTAGCCCCCGATGCAGCCGAAGCCTTTGGCGAGGGTGCCCTCGATTACATCCACGCGGTGCATCACTCCGTCGCGCTCGCTGATCCCGCCGCCGCGGGGGCCGTAAAGGCCGACCGCGTGGACCTCGTCGAGGTAAGTCATCGCGCCGTACTGATCCGCAAGGTCACAGATCCTGCCGATAGGTGCCACGTCGCCGTCCATGGAGTAGACGGACTCGAACACGATGAGCTTAGGGCGGTCGCCCGCCTCGTGTAGCAACGCCTCAAGATGGCTGTGATCGTTGTGGCGGAATATCCGCTTCTCGCAGCCCGATTGACGGATGCCTTCGATTATCGAGTTGTGGTTGAAGGCGTCGGATAGGATCAAGCAGTCCGGGATCAACTTGGCGATCGTCGAGATGCCGGCCTGGTTCGAGACGTAGCCCGAGGTGAAGACGAGGCTCGCCTCCTTGCCGTGCAAGTCGGCGAGCTCGCGCTCAAGGTCCACCAGTGGCGAGTTATTTCCCGCGATGTTGCGCGTGCCGCCCGCGCCGACGCCGCAGCACCGGGCAGTCTCGATCATCGCGGCCACGACCTCAGGGCGCTGCCCCATGCCGAGGTAGTCATTGGAGCACCAGACCGTGATCTCGGTGATCATCCCGTCGGGCCGGCGCCACTTGGCGACCGGGAAGCGGCCAGAAATGCGCTCGATGTCGGTGAAAACACGGTAGCGCCGCTCATCGTGCAGGCGATCGAGGGCCTCGCGGAAGTGGCGCTCGTACGCTTGGTCCGCGCCCTTCGTGTTCTCCAGCCTGGACGCGACCCTTGCGGGCAAGTGCACGGCTGGCGCTCCTTGCCCCGACATCGCGCCCAAGCACGGACGTGCTTTGCCGGCACGCGCGCCAGTTTGAAGTCTCGCCAGCAATTCCGCCTCTATAACGTGATCTGCCATCTTTATCAGGCCCTAAAGCTGAAGCCCCGGTTGTCCATGGCTCACTATCTTTCAGGCCCTCTCGTCTCGCACAAGTTATTGTTTGTATGCCCTCTGATTATTGCCATGCGCGTCGGCTAAATGCGATCTTTGGTGTGAGCTTGAGAAGGCAAGTAGCACGATCCAGCCACCTCCATGACAAGAATGCAGTCCGCTGCCTTGCGCTCGGTCGCAAGCACATGCGCGGTCGCGTTTGTGGCGCGTCGGCAGTCCATCAGTTTGTCTAGCGGTCTGCTGAAAAAACCCGGTTCGGCAGCGGAGGCTGCAACGCCGGTCAATTCCACTGGGTGCACACCATGGGCGGTCGACCAGCTTGGCTACGTCTATAACCGCCGCCTTGAAATTGAAATTCGCGGGGAACAGCATTGGTTTTTCTCTTGTAGGCGTGGCTCTGGTGATGCGGTCGATTGTTCCGGGGTAATTTTGCTGGGCGGGCCTACGCTGGGACGAGTTTCGGAACGGGGATCAGGTTGTAGGCGATCAGGTTGAGCATGAAATCGGCTGCAACGCGGCAGATGACGCGATGTTTTGTTTTGCGCATTGTGCCATGCTGCTTGCCCCAACCGAAGATGCATTCGATCATCGGCCGGCGCGATTGCGGCATGCCATAGTGTTGGGGGCGCGTGGTCCGTTCGTCGATGGCGCTCCGGCGGCTCTTGCCAGTTTTGGTGATGCCGTTGTTCTGCGTCACGTGCGGCGTGACGTTGAGGGCGCGAAGATTGGCCACATGATCGGCCGTATCATAGGCTTTGTCGTCACCGGTAGTGATGCGGTGACCTTGTCCTTGATTTTCAGCATCCCCTCCGAGGCACGACGCTCGGCGGTGCCGTTGGCGAGAGTGAGCATGCCGGCCCATGCCGGTTCTCCATGGTGGCGTGGCCCATGTGGGAGAGCTTTGCCCCCCGCCCGGCGGGCTTTGCGAAGGCGACGTCGGGATCACTAGTACTCGCATGCGTGTCGCTCTTGCGCTTCTGGCCGTGAAAGTTCGCGCGGTCGCCGTCATCGCTGCCGTCCTTGAGGCGGAAGCTCTTCTGTGAAGCCCAGGCTTCAATCAAGGTCCCGTCCACCGAAAATGCTCGTCCGACAATCGCGACTTGATCTGAGGATGGTTCTTGTTCATGAGCTTCGTAAACACGTTGCCGTTCTGCAGCCGCTCACGGTTCTTCGTGAAGCTGGTCGGGTTCTCAGACCGGATCGTCCGACGACAGCCCCACGAACCAGCAGTACAAGCGATTGTAGTCCAATTGCTCCATCAGCTGTCGTTCCGACCGAATGCCGTAGAACGCGCCTGCACAGCAATTGCTCCGGAGGGATCGAGGGGCATCCTTCGTTCGAATAGAGCTTACCAAGGCTACGGTTCAGCTCACCCAGCACATCACAGACAAGCGCCCGAATCCTTCTCAGCGGATGGTTCGGCGGCACCAACGTCTCGGCGAGATGTACGAAAACAGCCGGCCCTGATCCACAAATGCGCCCTGCATACGAGCCTCCACCAATTCGTGATAAAAAAGTGAATCACCAAATTCTCGCTACAGCGAGGGGTTTTTCAGCAGACTGCTAGTGAGTGCGGGACCAGGTGCACGCTCTCGACGTTAAGCGCAGAGATCGCCTCGTCGAGCTGCAACATTCACAATTGCCACCGCCTTGCGAGGCAGCAAGGTGCCTGGCTAAGGGAGTATCGTATCTCGAACGATAAACCGCCCGGGATCCGCATTCCCAATGGACATCAATTCGATGCCAACATTCGATTTTCGCGACGCAGGCACCTGGGTTAAATCTCGCCTTGCTGGGCAGAGGAAGTCATCTCATCGCCGCCGCGAGCGAATCGCGGTTTGACTGGAGAAAAAATCATGAAGCACACGGTGTCAGTATTACTTTCCAGCGTTCTTGCTGTCGGCGCGATCACAACGGCGGTATTCGCGCAGCAACCAAAGCTTCCTCCACCGGACGACTGGCATGCGACTGGGCGCTATCTTCCGGAATACACGAGTGATGGTGCTCTCGTGCTACCGAAAAACTTCCATGAATGGGTTTATGTTGGCTCGCCTCTGACACCAAACATATTGAACAATGGGAAAGCAAACTTCCCGGAATTCCACAATGTATACATCGAGCCGGGTTCCTATGAAATCTATAAGAAGACGGGCGTCTTCCCCGAAGGAACCATATTCGTAAAGGAGCTACAACTTATGCTACCCGCCGATCGTGCGGACGGCTCGAGGCTAGAGCCCTCTGGGCGCGGGTTCTTTCCGGGGCCCTTTAACGGCGCCGATGTAACCGTCAAAGACACCAAACGGTACACCGAGACCAATGGCTGGGGTTACTACAACTTCAACCACTTCGAGCCGAAGGCCGCCACCGCCACAGTCAGGCCACTGGAGGAATGCGCGTATTGTCATATCGCTAGTGCTAAACGGGATGACGTATGGACGCAGTTTTATGGGCTGCTTGATAGCGTACCCGTCCCCGCAGACCAAAAAAAGAAGTAGGGGGCTGCGATGAAGAGTCTCAGGCTAACGATGGCGGCTTTGTCGGCGTCCATAATCGCAACGGGCATTGGATGCCTTGTCTCGCTGCCAGCGGGCGGTCAGGCCGGCTCTGCGCAGGCTCAGGCCGGCTCCGCGCAGGCCCAACTCGTCGATGCGGCAGGCAATATGCACATTCCGGACAATTACCGCATCAACTATGAATACCTGGGAAGTTGGTCTGTCGCAGGCGATGAGAAGGGTGCGAAAGAGATGCACACCGTTTACGCCTCACCGGGAGCTGCGGAAGCTTATCGCGCCACGGGCAAGTTCCCTGATGGATCGGTCTTAGTAAAAGAGGTCCAGACCACAGCGACGGCAGCAATGACTACGGGCACCGTCAGTCATGTAGATCGTCTCAAGGGTTGGTTCATGATGGTGAAGGACAGCAAGAACAGCCACCCTGACAACAAGCTGTGGGGTAACGGCTGGGGCTGGTCCTGGTTTGATGCTGACAATAAGGTCAAGACCACCTCGAAGGATTTTCGTACTGATTGTCTCGGCTGCCACATTCCAGCCAAGGCGACGGATTGGATCTATGTCTCCGGTTATCCCGAGCTGAAGAAGTAGGCGCGAAATCGCCAAAATTAGTGGTCTGGTCGAGGCCAGCCGTCAACACCAGTGATCGGAGCGATCATGAAATCAAGCAAACTTCTTGGAAAATATGTTTGCGAGCCGGTAATGGTCCTGTCTGTGTTCTTCCTCCTGATGGAGGGGAGTTCGGCGGCGGACACATCCACCGGAAAGAAAATCACCAAGCTGTTTCTCACCTCGGGCCAAGTCGATCTTGCAAGAGAGGTGGTAAGACTGCCACTTCATCGCGGTCGCCTTTCCTCCGGAGAGACAGTTTGGTTCGTTCTCACCGACGTAAGCGATTTCGCCACTTCCAAGAAAATGGGCCTCACATGGGCGCCGAGCCTCAGTAAGGCAAAAGACCTCGCGAGCACGCGGGTCGCGGAAATGGATGAGTCCAATAACTTCACTTTCAAATCGGGGCGGGTCGATTTCTCACCAGTTCAAATGTTGACGGCCGGAGAAACGCCAAACTTCTTTCCGCCTAGGTTGGCGCGGGCCGGGTCTGTCGGAGATGCGCACTACAGCCCGTTGGTTCGCGTGGCAAACCGTAATGACATTGTTTTCAACGCCCCCATGATCGCCTTCAACGTCGGACCAGAGAAGATCTCGTTCTGCGGCGGCAATCCCGATTACTCGGTTGTGACCAACTCGGTGGCAAGCATTTGCCCTGACAATGGCACCGTCGACTTGAAGCTGCGCTTCGGATTTGCGGACGGCAAACACCTGCGGTACCTCAGCTTCGACGCCAACTCCGAGGAATCAGCAGCACTCGAGGCGTCTACCTTTGCGCCTGCGGAAAGCGACATCCTCCAAAGCGGCGCGACGGAGATTATCTACACAGTCGTAAATGGTAGGACCGGTCCGAAGGATCCTGAGCGCCAAGGGCTTAACAGCGCGCTCAGTGGCGAAGGCCCTACACTCGACATCCTTGCGAATTTCAAGGAGATCAGTGCCGGATATTCACCGATGTGGGATGTTCAACTGGCCGAGTGGACCAAAGAGGCTGTTGAGAACAATCAACGGAAGCTAATTATTGACGGTAACGACATTACAGCAAAAAGCGAAGCTGGCTTGTTGGTAAGCCCTGTCGGAGGTCCGGTTAAAACGACCGGACATCTGGTGAACTGCCCGGTCGTGGGTTTCACCAACGAATGATTCCTCGACGAAGGAGACGTCAAATTAGTGCGACACAGTAGCTTGGTAAGTCGTTGGTCGTCCGTACAAATCCAGCAATCGCTTTGGCAGCCTTAGGCGACCTTGCTGGCGTGCTTGTCCTTTTCGTCTTCGTCCTCGTCGTCTTCCTCTTCATCGTCGGACGTATCGGCTTCGGCGAGTTCAAGCACGGCCAACGGCAGCGTCTCGCGGAAGAGATCGCCTTCATTGCCCATCCACACGCACGCAACCTTGTCGTCTTTGACTTCCACCACGCTGAGTGGATGGCCGCCGGATTTCAGAATGACGACGTCGCCTGGTTTCAAATCCATGATTACTCCTCGGATTGCACGACACGAATCGCACCCTAGCGTTCGGTCATGACAAGCTGATCATGCGATCATGGCCACTTTACCTCTGGTGGCATCGACGAGAGGATAGAATCCACATTGCCGCCGGTCTTCAGTCCGAAGATGGTGCCGCGGTCGTAGAGCAGGTTGAACTCGACATAGCGTCCGCGCCGGATCAACTGCTCCTCGCGATCGGCGGCGTTCCAGGGCAGGGCGAAATTGCGCCGGACGAGGTCGGGATAGATTTTCAGGAAGGCGCGGCCGACGTCCTGCGTGAAGGCGAGGTCGGCATCCCAGTCGCCGGAATCGTGCCAGTCGTAGAAAATGCCCCCGATGCCGCGCGCCTCCTTGCGGTGCGGCAAGTAGAAATATTCGTCGCACCACTTCCTGTATTTGTCGTAGTCGGCCACGCCGTTCGATCCCCCGCAGGCCTCCTTCATTGCCTGATGGAAGGCCTGCGTATCGGGGTCTTGCTGGGTGCGCCGGCGGTCGAGCACCGGCGTCAGATCCGCGCCGCCGCCGAACCACGCCTTGGTGGTGACGACGAAGCGGGTGTTCATGTGCACCGCCGGCACATGCGGGTTGCGCAGGTGGGCGATCAGCGAAATGCCTGACGCCCAGAACCTGGGATCGTCAGCCGCGCCCGGAATCTGCGCGCGGAATTCCGGCGCGAACTCGCCGTGCACGGTCGAACAGTGCACCCCGACCTTCTCGAACAGCCGCCCGCGCATGATCGACATCACGCCGCCGCCGCCCGGCTTGCCGGTGTGGTCGGCGCGGTCCCAGGGCGTGCGCACGAAGCGTCCGGCGTCGCCGGGATAGAGCGAGGAGGGGGCGTCGTCTTCCAGCCGCTCAAGGGCCGCGCAGATGTCGTTGCGCAGCGCTTCGAACCAGGCTCTCGCGCGCGTCTTGCGGCCTTCGATCAGCGACATGTCCATTCGGAATTCCCCAGTTCTCTCTCCGTCGTTGCGAGGAGCGAAGCGACGAAGCAATCCATTCTTTTCGTGGCAGGATGGATTGCTTCGCTCCGCTCGCAATGACGGAAAAATGTATCTCCCTAGCCCTGCGGTCCGAAGTACGTGCAGCTCTCGTTGCAACTGTCGCGATGAACGCTGACGCGCGTGACCTTGCCGGCGTGCTGGACCCGCTCGAAGATATAGCGCGAAATGTTTTCCAGCGTCGGCGTTCCCAGCGTCTCGACCTTGTTCAGGAACTTGTGGTCGAGGGTTTTGCGGACGTCTTCGATGCTGCGTTCGAGCAGGCCGAGATCCATCACCATGCCGGTGGCTGGATCGGGCGTGCCGCGCACGCTCACCTCGGCGCGAAACGAGTGGCTGTGAATTTCCTCGCTGTCCGCGCCGAAGGTCGTCCCCTTCAGCGAATGCGCGGCTTCGAAGCGAAATGATTTCGTCAGTTCCCACATCTGAAAATCTGGTTCCTATCTGATGCCAAGCTATCTGATGCCAAGTTACCTGATACCGAGTGTCTTGTGTGTCTGCAGGCTGAGCCGCCACTGCGGATGGCGCAGGCAGTAGTCGACCGTGCGCGCCGTGTCTTCGATCACATCGGGGCCGTCCATCGGCTGCAGCGAAAAGCGCTCAAAATCGAGGCCTGCGAAATACTCCGGCGCGGGCGACCGGCCGACAGATGCCGAGGCCTGTTCATAGCGCAACACGACAGCTTCTACATGGCAACCGTCTCGGAGTGTGCTCTAAACCGAACTACGAATCTAGTGGGACGAGAACGTCAAAATTTTCAAGTTGGTCCATCAAGCGAATTTCGAGTCAGATTTCAATCAACTTCGAGTCCCAGGAGCCCGAGGTGGTCGAATTCGGAGTCCCATCGGCATGGCCATTCTTTGCGCAAATCGGACATCCGGTCCGATCCGCACGTCGCAGAAGGGCCATATGCGGAAGTGGCATAGGTCGCGAAACGGCATTGTGCGAACCGTGAATGGCTCCACTAAGCCATGTACGCGCGAAAATCCGTTGCGGTGGAGGTACGCCACTCATTCGTGGCACGCGGCGGATAGCTCCGCGCTGCCCCAGCTTTTGTAGGCTGCGCTGAACCGTGATAGTCGCCTTCACTGAAACACGATCCGCCAGCCCGCGTAGGCGTTGGGACATTCCCGAATCACACTCGGCTCTGACGGCCTCAAGGCATTGCCTTTGTTTTTGGAGTGAGGACGATCATGTTGATGCCAATCTTGCTGAATGGCTGCGCCCAAGCAGCTTCTCATCGCGAGTTGGCAATAATCCGCGCTCATAAGCAAGCTTGTAGGCGTATGAGGCCATTAGTCCGTTGCTCATCGCAAGTTCGGTTCCTTTGATGGGATCGCCTAGATAAGCATACAGGATTTGCTCGCGCATTTCTTTGGTGATCCTGTTGCGGCTATTCCATCTTCCGGATGTCATTTGGTGCCTCCCTATGCGAAGCGATACACAGCATCGGACGAGTTGGAGCTAGTGGGCTGCAACTGCTGATCGCCCTGCGTTCGCGATCAGCCCATGCTCCCCGGCATGAAGCATCTGACGCCAACGAAAGCGCCGTTCAGATAGTAAGGCCAGACCATCGTACGGCCGGCGCGGTTCGGTCCGTCCACGACAGCGTCGTTCGGAACATCAACCCACTCGCCATCAATGCGGACGCGATAGTGACCATCCTTAGTTTCCCAATCAACTTCATCAACGCGCTTCGCATCGCTGCCATCGCAGCAGGGCCCTTTGCCGCTGTGCAAGCTCTCATACCAACTGTTCAACCCAGGGTGCTGATAATCGTGGGCGGGGGCGTGACCGATTGTAGAAATCGGCAGCATGACAGTGAATACAACAAGCGTTGCATGCCAGATAGGATTGTTCATCTCACACCCAATCCCAGAATCTCTTTGCAGTCAGGAAACTCAATCATCCGCATCAACATGCGAAGCTTTCTCAGCTCGCCGCTGGTAGTCGTCGGCAAGGGCCTTAAGCTGACCCGCAATCGCTGAGTCGGTCATGCTTTTGGCGGCGCGGAGCAAAGTCTGCGCTATCTCTAAATATTCCTTGCCTCGTTGTGAGATTTGGACCGTCATAAAGCCCTCGTGCGGTTCTCAGGCCGCTGGTCGAAGGCGATTTCGAGCCAGCTCAACCAATTGCGGTCACTTTCCCTGCGAGTTCTGAAGCAATCGACGCACTTCTTGGAACAAAGCGGGGTTCGCCACGAGTAGTGCCGGACGAGACCGAACTTGCCATCACAAACTGCGCATCGCGCGGCACTGCCAGATCTAAGATTATCGGAGCAATGGGGCATCGTAGTCTCCTCTATCGTCGCTGTTCGTCGATCATCCTTTTCGACCATCGCACTGCGTGGCCTGTGCGCTCTTCCCACGCGCGCAGCCTAGGACAATCGCGGTCAGTCGCTCAATTGAACGTGGGTAATGCGCCGGCCAACCAAACGGCCAGTGAATGATACGAAGGTTTAGGAAACGCGCCCCTAAAGCCGACCACTTGCGCAGTGGGTTAAAAATGCGACCTGCGCCCGACGACTGCTCGTCGGCCAAACCGAATGTTCAAGCTCCGAGGGGCACGCGTTATTGGCTGAAACCCGACTCGTTTTTGCCTTTAGAGTACAGGGAGAGCGGCTGGCCGCAGCGCAGGGGCTAGCCGCCCCGATTCCTCTAGGTGCTCGACGACAAGACACCCGGCTGCGCGGACTTCGGGGGCAACAGGCAGTGCATCAGCGTCGGCAATGTCGACGCCAACGACCGTGCCGCCCTCATCCTGATGGACTACCCGAACCGCTGGCGTCTCAAGATCTACGCGCACGCGGAATTGAGAGACCTCGCCGAGTTCTACTATTGGACGCGCAAGTTGCAGGCGCATTTTTTCGCCGGGACCTTGTTCGGCGGCACGCCTCGCTGCGCGCGGTACCGCTGCTTTGGACGTTGAACAGTTTCTTCTCATCGGACGACAGGCGAGGCCACACCTTCCGCAGTTTGTCGATCGTGTTGACATTGGGAATAACGGCGTGATGACTGCGCCCTCCAGCTCTTGAGTGCTATCACCCAAGCCGTTAGCGGAGGCTTTCCTGATCGACTGTCTTCGGACCGCGGTCGGGCGTCGTTGGACGTCGTGAAGTCGCCTCGGGTGTCCTATATTCCCGGACACCTTTATCAGAAGATTGTTTAGTACTATCTTCTGTCGACCTTCTGTCGACGTGAATCCTTATGTTGTCGTTCTGATGAAGTCACGTCTGCAAGTGAAATAGTCTAACGATTGGGTTCGAGCAGTCGTACTTGAGACCGACTCATATCACCAGCGTCCCGATGTTCAGCTCGAAGATCGCTGCTCTTTGAACGGGTCGCCGTAAATGTGATATCCGTTAAATTCCCATAAGCCCGGCGATTCGCGATCCAACAACTCGATCCCGCGCACCCACTTCACGCTCTTGTACGCATAGAGGTTTGGCACCACGAGGCGCAGCGGGTAGCCATGCTCAGCCGTAAGCGGTTCGCCGTTATGCCGCAGGGCGAAAATCGTCGTCGGGCGCAGAAAATCCGAGATTGGCAGGTTTGCCGTGTAGTTGTTCTCGCCATGGATCATCACATGCCGCGCCTCTGGCCGCAACTTCACTCGCTTCATCAATTCTGTGGCGAGCAATCCTCCCCAATGGTTGTCGAACCGGCTCCAACCGTTGACGCAGTGCATGTCGGCAAATACCTCGCTCTGCGGCAGATTGGAGAGCTCTTCCCACGAAAGCCGCAGCTGCTCCTCTACCAGGCCGAACACGCGAAAATCCCACGTGCTGGGACCAAAGAGCGGCACCGAGCCCACATGCAGCACCGGCCACTTGAGCGTCAGCGACTGTCCTGGGGGCAGCCGCCCAGCGGCACGCATCTCACGCTCCCGTTCGAGTCGCTCGTTCGATTGCACAAACAGCTCCTCCGCAAGGGTATAGCGCGGCCTAGTTGTCGCACGTAGTAATTTTCGGGGCCTGAAACGCGGTTAGCCGGTTTGCGGCGGACATCACCAAACATTGGATTTCTGGTACCCCGCACTCCGAGAAGCGACCTATCAAGATGCTAGTCCAGCCCGAAGCGGCGAAGGGGGAGCCTCACTGCTCCCCCTCACAGATCTTGGAGTTAGAACTACTTGCAGACTCGGAGAGTACGCCAGGAACAGTCTTGCTGGTATTGTGACGGAAAACGTTGACGGCTCCGATCACTTCGTCCTCGTTGTCGCGAATTGGAAAGGCATTAACGAGCGCCAGAAGACGATTACCGTTGGGCTGTTCGCAAATCACATCGGCGTTCCGAACGGTGCCGCCGTTGTTGATCACCATCGAAGTGGGTGAAAGTTCGTGCGGCATCACTTCTCCTGAGGGGTAACGAAGAAGGTGTGACCCGCAATACTTTTCCGAGGCTCCCAGAGACGGCGTACGTCCCCAACCCGCGATTGCAGTTTTGTTGCACTTGACGACGGTGGCATCCTTTTCGAGAACGTATATCCCTACGGGGATAGAATCCATTGCCGCTTGGTCTGCAAGAATTCCTTTTGCGACGAGGTGCCCGTCGACGACTTCTCCTCGGAAGTCGATTTTGTCGAAGTCGCCATCCAAAATCATCGAGCTTGTTGCTAAGCCATCTGTCACGCTGGTTGCCATTTTCAATCTCCTTTGCGCAGAAAGGCTCCATAAACGATGCGCCATTTGACCCGCATGTCAAGAGGAACGCTGCAGACGCCGCCGGAAGACTCCATCTTGCGGAACCTCTTCAAGTCTTGAGCAGCGGGCTTCGCGGAGACTGGTCGCCACATCTCCGATAGCGGGACTATGATGCAGATGATGGGGGCGACGAGGCAAGGGATAGCGAGATCGGGGGGGTAAGCACAGTTCCCGTTTTTGGAACGTAAACCAGGTAGGTTTCCCAATCACAGATTCAACAAGTTGTGGGAGGCGGCGCTGAGGGGATGCAGGAACATGGCCGAAAAAGCCACAATCCAAGAAGCTGACTTCTCGAGACTTGGCTCGGCGTTATGAGCAAACGCCCGCTGGAGGTTCATTCGTGTGCCTTGGGCACTTCTGCGCAGAGGCTTGGCGGAAGCCAACGCACTTGCCTGGTGAGCAGGAAGATCCCTTTTCAGTTCGTTAGAAAGTTCCAATTCGTTAGAAAGATTGAACCAACTCTGCGGCCGGCGCGGCCATTGATGTTTCGTTCCTGTTGACATCTTTCTAGCGTCCTGTCCGAATGAATATTCCGAGGTCGTGATGCCGTGGCGACAAGAATGTCACCTATCCCGGAACTCTCGGGGTACGTGCTGGTGCCCCTGCGGGAAAGCGCGGACTTTACCCTTTACCGCGGCCGAAAGCACGACGACCCCTCGCCAGTGCTGGCGATCGCACTCTTTGAACAGCCGTCACCTCAGAGTATCAGGCGGCTCATGCACGAATACTCGTTCGCAGCCGAACTCGATCCCGCGTGGGCTGCCAAGCCTCTGGCCATTACTCGTCACGAAGGGCGGACGATCCTCTTACTCAAGGACCCTGGCGGTCAGCCGCTGGATCGGATTCTTGAGCGTGACCAGGGGCAACCGCTCGACCTGCACTCGCTTCCTTAGCACCGCCATTGGGTTGGCAAGAACACTCGGTCAAGTCCATCAGCAAGGCCTCATACATAGGGATATCAAGCCTGCAAATGTCCTCGTCGACGACACCGGTAACGCGTGGCTCACCGGATTTGGGATTGCGTCCCAACTTCCTCGCGAGCGCCAGTCGCCCGAAGCTCCCGAGTTCATCGCGGGAACGCTCGCCTACATGGCACCCGAGCAGACGGGACGAATGAACCGTTCGATCGATTCTCGGAGCGACCTTTACTCGCTTGGAATGACGTTTTACGAAATGCTGACCGGGAGTCTTCCATTCACGGCCTCCGACCCGATGGAATGGGTGCACTGTCACATCGCGAAACAACCAGCTGCACCCAGTGAGCGGGTGGGAACCGTGCCGGCCTCGGTCTCCGCGATCACGATGAAGTTGCTCTCCAAGACGGCGGAGGAGAGGTATCAGACAGCGGTGGGAGTTGAGAGCGATCTTCGGCGCTGCCTGTCCCAATGGGAGTCCCAGGGGTGGATCGATGACTTCACTCCTGGCGCTCGCGACACCCCGGATCGCCTCATGATCCCCGAGAAGCTGTACGGGAGGGACCGCGAGGTTGACACTCTGCTCACCGCCTTCGACCGCATCGTTGGCGGTGGCCGAGCGGAACTGGTGCTGGTCTCCGGATACTCCGGCATCGGCAAATCCGCAGTCGTCAATGAACTTCACAAACCACTCGTGCCGCCACGCGGCTTGTTTGCGTCAGGCAAATCCGACCAGTACAAGCGCGACATTCCGCATGCCTCGCTGGCCCAGGCGTTTCAGAGCCTCATCCGGCGGCTCCTCAGCCAGAACGAGGAAGACCTGCGCAAATGGCAGGACGCACTTCGTGAGGCGCTGGGTCCGTACGGACTGCTCCTCGTCGATCTCGTCCCGGAATTGAGGCATGTCATTGGCGAGCAGCCGCCAGTGCCCGAATTGCCGCCGCAGGAAGCGCAGAGACGTTTTCAGATCGTATTTCGACGGTTCATCGGCGTATTTGCGCGACCTGAACATCCGCTCGCGCTCTTCCTCGACGACATGCAATGGCTGGATGTCGCTACACTCGACCTCCTCGAAGATCTGTTGATCCGCAACGATTTGCAGCACTTGCTGCTCATTGGTGCGTATCGGGACAACGAGGTCAATGCCACCCACCCGCTGGTACGTAAGCTAGAAGCGATCCGTCAGGCCGGAGCGGCAGTGCAGGACATCGTTCTCACACCACTAAGTCGCGGCGATCTAGGTAAACTGCTTATGGACTCCCTTCACTGCCAACTGGAGCGCGCCGCCCCACTGGCAGATTTGATTCACGAAAAGACCACGGGCAACCCGTTCTTCGCAATCCAGTTCATTTCTACTCTGGCGGACGATCGCCTGCTGACATTCGATTACCGCGCGCGGCGTTGGGTATGGGACCTGCTCCGCATTCGTGCCGAAGGCTTCACGGACAATGTTGTAGAGCTGATGGTCGAGAAGTTGAAGCGCCTTCCGCCAGAAACCCAGAAGGTACTCCAGCAGTTCGCCTGCATGGGCAACAGTGCCGAGTTCGAGATGCTGCGGATGGGATATCAGGGCTCGGTCGAGGAAATGCACGACCATCTCTGGGAAGCCGTGCGATCGGGCCTCATCTCCCGTGCGGACAATTCCTACGCCTTCCTGCACGACCGCGTGCAGGAAGCCGCCTACTCGCTAATCCCGAAGGAGCTGCGTGCCGAGGCTCACCTGCGCATCGGAATACTCCTCGCCGAGCACACGCCCGCTGAAAAACGTGAGGAGGCGATATTTGAGATCGTCAATCAACTCAACCGGGGCTCCCATCTCATCACCTCTGTCGAGAATCGCGAGCGCGTCGCAGAACTAAATCTGATCGCAGGCCGGCGTGCGAAACTCTCGACAGCATACGACTCGGCGCTCAAGTATCTCAGGGCCGGCAGAGCCCTTCTTGCAGAAGAGACTTGGGAACGTAATCAGCCAGCTCATCTTCTCGATCGAGTATCTGACAGCCGAGTGCGAGCTGTTGACCGTCACGGTTTGCCTCGCCGCTGGGGATCCACTCGCGGAAGTGCAAAAGGAATGCGAGAACGGCCTGGCATTTGCTAGGCGGGTGCGTTTCGGCCTGGTCATCGAGCGCTTCGGAGCACAACTCGGTTTGATCCTCACCTTGCGCGGGCTGACTGCGACGTTCGGGTGCCTGGATCATGAGGGATACAGCGAACTCGATACCGAACGCCGCTTGGCCAAGAGCCCCGATCTGGTGCTCGCCGAGTTCTATTACTGGACGCGAAAGCTGCAGGCGCACTTTTTCGCCGGAGACCTTGCGTCGGCGGTTGACGCCTCGCTGCACGCGGAACCGCTGCTTTGGACGTCGGCGGCAATGTTCGAGTCAGCGGAGTATCGACTCTATGGCGCGCTGGCGCATGCGGCGCTCTGGGATCACGCCACACCGGAGCAGAGACCGAGGCATTTCGATTCTGTGCTGGACCACCACCGGCAGCTCCAAGAGTGGGCGGAGCTCGACCCCGAAACCTTCGAAGACCGCGCTGCCTTGGTCGGCGCCGAGATCGCCCGCATTGAGGGCCGGTTACTGAACGCTCAGGAACTGTACGACAAGGCCATCCGCGAGGCCCACAAATACGGGTTCGTGCACAACCAGGCGATTGCCAACGAGATTGCCGGGCGTTTCTACGCAGAGCGCGGTTACGAGAAGATCGCGGCGACCTATTTGCGGGCCGCGCGGGCCTGCTACCTGCGCTGGGGAGCCGACGGAAAGGTTCGCCAACTCGAGGAGCTTTATCCGCACCTCAAAGTGGACAAGTCGATCCCGGATTCCACGGCGACGATAGTGACACCCATCGAGCAACTCGATTTGGCTACCGTAATCAGGGTCTCGCAAGCAGTGTCAGGCGAGATCGTTTTCGAGAAGTTAATCAACACGCTCATGAGTTCGGCAATCGAACACGCGGGCGCCGATCGAGGTCTCTTGATTCTTCCGCGAGGCGACAAATATCAAATTGAAGCAGAGGCCACAACCAGCAGTGACCACGTGAACGTGGTCCTGAAGCAGGCACGCGTCACGGGCGCAGATCTACCGAAGTCTGTGTTTCATTACGTCCTTCGGACAAAGGAAAGCGTTCTCCTGCACGATGCGTCCAGTCAGAACTCGTTTTCAGCGGATGGCTATATTCGCGACCACCGCTCACGGTCAGTGCTCTGCCTGCCGATACTTAAGCAGACCAGGTTGATTGGGGTGCTGTACTTGGAGAACAACCTTACGACTGCCGCGTTTACTCCTGCTCGAATGGTGGTCCTCACACTGCTCGCTTCCCAGGCGGCTATCTCAATCGAGAACGCCAGCCTGTACCGCGAGCTAGCTGAGCGGGAGGCCAGGATCCGACGGCTAGTGGATGCCAACATCATCGGAATCTTCTTCTGGGATGTTCAAGATCGGATTGTCGAGGCCAATGACGCGTTTCTTCGCATGGTGGGACTCGACCGCAAGAATCTCGTTTCGAACGGCGTGCGTTGGATGGATCTGACACGGACAGACTGGCATCAGCTCCAATTAAAGGAGCGGGGCAGCCTACAACCGTTCGAAACGGAGCTCTTCCGGGAGGATGGCAGCCTTGTGCCCGTGTTGATTGGTGTGGCGACCTTGGAGCAAGGTGGGTACCAAGGTGTCGCATTCGTACTTGATCTGACCGAGCGCAAGCGCGCCGCCGACGCGCTAGGCGCGTTGCAGAGGGACTTGGCGCACGCCAACCGCGTGGCAACGATGGGACAGCTCGCCGGCTCCATCGCACACGAGTTGAATCAGCCGATTGGGGCGGTACGGAATAACGCCCATGCAGCTCTGCGCTTCCTCGCGGCGAATCCGCCTAACATGCCAGAAGTCAGGGAGGCGCTGGAGTGTCTGGTGGGCGAAACCTACAGGGCAGGCGACATCATCGGTCGGATCCGGGATCAGATCAAGAAGGCTCCGCCACGTATCGAGAGCATGGACCTGAACAAGGCGGTCGAAGAGGTGCTCGCGCTGGTAAGGGGGGAGCTGTCGAAGAATGGCGTATCGGTTCACCTGCGTACTGCCGAAGGATTATCTCCTGTTAAAGGAGATCGGGTTCAGCTTCAGCAAGTCATGCTTAACCTCATTCTCAATTCCATCGAAGCGATGACGGGTGCGGACGTTTCGGAGCGGAAACTGGAGATCACGACGGAATCGCGCCACACGGATGGGCTGCTCGTGGCCGTAGCCGATTCCGGACCGGGCGTCGCAGCGAATGATCTAGAGCGGATTTTTGATTCCTTCCACACTACAAAGGCTGGTGGAGTTGGGATCGGCCTCTCGATATGTCGCTCTATCATTGATGCCCATGGAGGACGCTTGTGGGCAGAAGCACATCAACCACGTGGTGCCGTCTTCAGATTCACACTGCCGACTCACAACTAAAGTCAAAGTTCAGCGCGCCCAACAATCAGGCGATCGCCTTAATCCTGTGCTTTGGCAGTCACCCTCGCTTCGTGGATGGGAGTCGTGTGGGGCAATAACGGAGTATCGACCTAAACCTTGGCGCAATGGAAGCCAACCCCGTGCGTCGTGCCGTGATCTTACGTAGGTCGTAAGCTCATTATTGCACGTTCCGGTCATCTCCTTGCCGAGGGAATTGACATGAAGAGAGCGCCCGGCCCAATCGTCCTCGTTTTCGCGAAGCTGCCTCGGCAGCCGCTGCCGCGAGCTTACTAGGCTTTGGGAGTCTGGTCGGTGAGGAAATTTGCCTCTTGTCGCAGGCCGCATCAAAAAGCCTACTCCGTGATCCCCCGTCGTCCCCGTCGTCGGATGCATATTGGCAAGCATGTGGACTGTTATCACCGTAACGGTGCTGCTGACGCTTGATCTAAACACCGCGCTGGCGCAGGAGGGTACAGCGCCGTCCGCGAGCAGGTTGGGGAAATCATCGTCACCGCCGAAAAGTGGGAGCGGGCGGCCAGCACCATTGGCATGTCCATCACCACCGCCACCGATGATATGTTGTAAGAACGCGGGTGTCCGACAATAGGCCCATCCTCTTAATCCCCTAGTCTAGCAATCACCAGCATTTCAATTGCGGCGAGGCCGCGCGGGCCGATACCGACATGTCGGTCTCAAAACCATCGCGCAATTGAAGCAAACCAACGCGCCATGCTGTGATCCGACGCAGGCTATTAGCCTTTGCGCCCCGTACCTCAAATCCGGCAACCCCAGTTATCGACAGTGCAATCGCGGGATGTCGTCATGCGGAAAACGTCGGGTGTGCCGTCGTCTTGTCGGAGGCCGCAGCCGTAATCGTTGCTGTGAGCGTTAGGTCTTCCGAGTTTGGTCCTTGCAGAACGGAGGCGCGTCTCTACTGGGAGTGCTTCGAGAGCAAGATTTCTTTCTTCGGCGTCAAAGGTGTCTCCGTCCAGGTCGCCGTGAGTGTGTTTCCGGATGAGCGGCTCCCGCGGAGTTGCGCAGAGCGGCCGTATCCGAAGATGATCCACTACAACAAGCTTCCCAAGGGCGGACTCTTTGCGGCCTGGGAGCAGCCGAAGCTCTTCGCGAAAGAAATACGCGCCGGGTTCCGGTCGCTGCGTCGCTGACGAAATGGAAGTGGAGGCCCGTGGAAACCATCTGCGATTTCCAAACTTCGAAATCGCACAATGCGGCTACTTTAGAGCTGCCGTTGTAGCCATTGGGCTCTGCACAGTTTAGCCGAGCTTGGCGTTCCCGAGCAGCGGCTTGAGCGGCTTCAGCTTATCCACCATTCGGCAGAGTTGTGGTACCGATGCGGCTTCCATCTTCCGCATCATGTTGGATCGATGGACCTTCACCGTGGTTTCGGTGATACCCAACTCGCCAGCAATTTGCTTGTTAAGCCGACCCTCCGCAACCCGAACCAAAATATCGCGCTCGCGCGGGGTCAGCACTTCGAATCGCGCCCTGAGTTCGCTCAGGGCTTTATCATTTTGGCGGCGCACACGGTCGCGAGCGAGCCCAACACTTATGGCATCCAGAAGATCCTGCTCCCGGAACGGTTTCGTCAAAAACTCGATGGCGCCCGCCTTTATTGCTTGCACGCTCATCGGAATGTCCCCGTGCCCGGTGACGAAGACGATCGGGAGCGTGGCGCCCGCCGCAGCGAGATCGCGCTGAAAATCGAGTCCGCTTCGCTCTGGTAGCCTGACGTCGAGGACCAGACAGGTAGGGCAATCGGGTGGGTCAGATCCGACAAAATCGTTAATCGACGCAAACAGCCGTGGGTTCACGCCCGCGGCCCGCAAAAGTCGTCCGAGCGATTCGCGAAACCCCTCGTCGTCGTCGATGACGACTACGCAGGAATGTGAATTTGGCACGGCTGCCGCTCGTGATCCAAGGTCCGTGGACGGGCGCATCTGCTCCCTCCGCATTTCATTTTGCCCGCCCGCTGCGCCGATCCTAGCCCTAACGAGAACGCTTGAACAGCCGTCCGCCGACTCCTTGAGGGCAGACATCCTAAACCAAAGTTTAGAGTCGCGAGTTTGTTACAGCGTTATGCTCGACTACCGAATGCTGCACCCAGCCGGCCTGACAGGCGCGGTGTAGCCGCTGCCGACACCCATCGGGAGGCGATATTGTGCGAGCGCCCGTTAATCTCTATCGTCGATGACGACCAGTCCTTCCGCGACTCCATGCGCAGGCTTCTCAAGGCGCTGGATTACTCTGTCGCGGTGTTTCCGTCTGCGGCGCGATTTCTTGCGTCTGCGGAACTTGCGGCCACCGCCTGCTTAGTCGCCGATATTCACATGCCAGAAATGACGGGTGTCGAGCTTTACAACCATCTGGTCGAAAGTGGGCACGCAATCCCGACGATCTTGGTCACCGCCGATCCTGATGAGCGCCCGAAGGAGTGTATGCTGACCCGGGGGGTGCAATGCTACCTTCGCAAACCGCTAGTGGAAGCTGCGCTGATCGACTGCCTTCGCACCGCAGTGGCGCCGGACAAGCGTGTCGGGCAGTGCAGTCGATGAGTCTACACTAACGTTCTGATCGTCGACTTAACAACGGAGGGGGATGGATGAATGCAGCCACCTTATCGCACGCCAGTGGGCGGGATGACTCCGTGGAGGTGCTCTGAGAGGACGCCGAACGCGTCTTTTGCAGACTGTTGCAAAAAGATGCCGAGGGCCATAGCTACGCGTTCGCACCCATCCTCGCCGCCGCCGAGCATCCGACGTTCGAGAGCATAAATCGTATCGCACGCGAATACGAACGCAAGGAATACTTCGATGGCGCGTGGCGTTGCGCCCGGTGGAACTGGTGTCATTCGGCGTGAAAATTTTGAACACCTAAAGGGGGTATCGCATGCGGGCCGCCTAGCCACGATGGGACACCTCGCCGCCTCCGTCGCGCACGAAATCAATCAGCCGATCGGTGCGGCTCGCGACAATGCCCACGCAGCGCCGCGCTTTCTTGCCCGGAAGTCGCCCGATCTAGCGGAGGTCAAGGAGGCGCTCAACTGCGTAATCAGCGAGACCTATCGAGCCGACGACATCCTCGGTGGAATCCGAGAGCAGATCAAGAAAGTGCCACCCCGCCAGGAGTCCTTCGATCTGAGCGAGGCCATCGAAGAAGTGATTAAGCTTGTACGAGCGGAGCTGTTTAAGCAACACGTATCAGTGCAGACGCGGCTGACGCAAGGGTTGCTACTGGTTCAGGGAGATCGAGTTCAACTGCAGCAGATAGTGCTGAATTGATCGTGAACGCGATAGAGGCCATGACCAGCACCGATGACAACGCTCGCGAACTGGCGGTCAGCACGGAATTGAGCCCAGGGGAGGGCTTGCTCGTCGCGGTAGGCGGCTCGGGGCCTGGCTTCGTTGCGGAGGATCGCGAGCGGATTTTCGAGTCCTTTGTGACCACGAAGCCCGCCGGAGTGGGGATTGGCCTTTCGATTTGCCGCTCCATCATCGAGGCCCATGGCGGGCGATCGTGGACCGACGAGCATGAGCCGCGTGGCGCCGTCGTCCGGTTCGCGTTGCCGGTGCGGCTCTAAACCAACATTCAGCGAACCGAACGAAAAGCTGAAGTTCTCAGCCTGCTGGCTTAGCCAACACCAGCCATCGTCCAATAGAAACGAACCACCCGTCCTGCTGTGATGCCCCGCAGGACGTGAGCCTTTGCGCCCCGCACCTCAAATCCGGCAACCCCCGTTACCGAGGAGGCCGTCATGCAGAAAACGCCGCCGGTATTAATCGCCGTCGTCTTGTCGAGGCCGCAGCCGCAACCTGCTGTGAGCACGTTAGGTCTTCCGAGTTTGGTTCTTGCAGAAGAAAGTTCATCCATGAGCGCTGTTGCACAGCCGAAGGGCAGTGAAAAGACCGCTATCGAGCCATTCCACGTGAATGTTCCCGAGGCCAAGCTGACCGAATTGCGCAAACGCATAAGCGCGTCCGCTGGCCTGAGCGAGAAACTGTCACAGACGATTCGCAAGGCGTGCAGATCGCGACGATCCAGGAACTCGCACGTTATTGGGCCGCGGATTACAACTGGCGAAAGGTGAAAGCGCGGCTCAACGCAGTTCATGACCGAGATCGACGGCGTGGACATCAACTTCATTCACGTTCGCTTGAAACACGATCACGCGTTGCCGCTGATTGTCGCTAGGTCTGTTAGTCGTGCGAAAGAGGAACATCATGCGCGAAACGAGCAATAGCATCGAAACGGCCGAACGCAGTGGGAAGTTGAAGAAAAGCGGTGTCGTCCCGCAGCCAATCACCTGGAGTATGACTGCGACCGTCGATCCGCACGAGGCTCACAACTTCGAAACTCTATTGCTTGCGATAGCTGGGCACGATCTCCGTCAACCCCTGCAGATCCTTCAGAGTGCCAACGAGCTCCTAGGGCTCGGACCTCGGACAAGATCCGAGTTGCGGCTTCTTCGGTCCGGTCAAGATGCGATTGACCGGTTAAAGGAACAATTGGCGCAACTAGTGACGGCCCTCCCGTTCCGTGAGCGCACGAAGGAGGCGCGGCTCGCACCTGTGCGCGTCGGCCAAGTCATTCGGCAGGTGCGGCGCGACAATGAAGAGACGGCTCTGAAGAAGGGCATCTTCATCCGCTCCGTTCCATCAGATGCATTGATATTAAGTGACCGTCTGCTTCTAAGCGCTGCGCTGCACAACCTGGTGAGCAACGCGGTAAAATATACCCAGCCGGGTGGCCGTATCGTGCTTGGCTGCCGCAACGTAGGCCCGTTCATCCGGATCGACGTGTACGATAACGGCATAGGCATCCCAAGCGAGCAGGTGCCGAAGGCCTTCGAAGCTTTTATCCGCCTCGATGCTACGCGACGCGACGGCCTCGGCATCGGCCTGTTCATCGTTTGCCAGGCGATTGGGCTTCTCGGACACCGCATCGACGTCGTTTCCACTCCATGTCGGGGATCTCGTTTCTCCATTTTCGTCGGCCGCGCGGCGCAGGAGGATTGCGATCAAACACGAACGACCGAGAACGAGCTTGAACACCCGGGAGTACGGCCATGAAGTTCGTACTGGTGAATTGCAGGACACCTGCCGTTCCGTCGAAATGCGCGGCGTGTCGCCGTCCGGTGGAGAAAGGTTACTTGCGCGATCTCTCTACTCTAAGGCGGTATTGCGGGACGGAGTGTTATCCCGGATGGAATGGGAACGTCTTACCTCTTCGACCATACGCAGGGATCAATCCGTTCGAACTGATCTTTGAATGGCAGGAGTTAACGTCCGACATCGTCTCCACGCTATTCGGGTTGGGTTGAGCACCAGCACGCTGCCTCTTCTGACAGGACCATTCCGAGCGCTGCGTAGTGGCATGTACCGCAGAAATCGTAGGAGCGTGCGCTGACCGACTAGTGGTTCATAATGGTTCGCTGACACGACGCTTATCGGGCGGAGAAAAGATGGCCAAGCTGATCTTGATGCAAACCCTGACATTTAACCGGTCTCGCCTATGATGTTCTACGCAACCGCGGCGTTAATAGGAAACGGCGTCGGTGAGAACACTTTCCGCAAGACGCGGGTCGATAATTCCGAGGTGGCGCTATCTGTTTCCGCGGAAGCGCCACGACCAACCGCTTGACCATCGCCCCTGCCTACTATGGCAACGAACCGGAACGGTCTGAACCACGGGAAATCCTTCGAGTATGAGTATGCAGTTGCAGCTTTATCAGGTGCGATATTTCCTAGCCCTAGCAAGGACACTCAATTTTACGCGGGCTGCGGAGCAATGCAATGTTACGCAGCCGGCGCTGACAAAGGCGGTACAAAAGCTGGAGCAAGAACTCGGTGGCACGTTGATTTACCGTGAACGTCACCTCACCCAGCTCACCGAGTTGGGCAAGATGATTTTGCCCATGCTGGAGAAAATATTTGCCGCCACGGAGGCAGTACGGCTTCAGGCGTTAGGCTATCAAAAGAAGATAATCGCCCCGCTCAAGATCGGGCTGGTGCCGTCAGTCTCCGCCGCACTCATCACGGAATTGCTTTTGGAGCTCGCCAGGATCATCCCTGACCTTCGAGTTGATCTGCACGAGGCGGATGCCACCGGGCTCGTTGCGATGCTTTTAGATGGTGAGATCAGTGCCGCGTTCGTCGGTGACGCCGTGGAGCTACCTGAGCGTATCGACCGCTGGCTGCTGTTCGAAGAGCGGTACGTGCTCGTCCTGTCTCGGAAACATCCGATGGCGAGGCAAACCGTTATCCCGCTCCAAGACTTGCATGAGGCGGTATTTCTCGAAAGGGTCGGATGCGACGTCGCAAGTCGATTTAAGCAGGCTTGTTTTGCCGACCATCCAGGCCCTAAAGTTGTGCACAGGAGCGCTCAGGAAAGGCATCTTGAGCAAATGGCATCCGCCGGTTTTGGGGCCATCCTAGCGCCAGAGCACGCTCCCAGGCTGCCGTCGCTCGCCGCTATTCCAATTGAGGGCGACCCCGTCCGGCGCGAGGTGCAGCTTCTGGCCGTGGCGGGGAGGCAGTATTCGCCGGCGCTTGACACCTTTATCAAGGTTGCTCGTGTTCGCGACTGGACGAGTGCGCTGGACAAACTTCGACGCGCATCTGCCCCTGCCTTGAACAAGGACAATGTTCGCAAGGCTGACGCACAAGGTGCAGACTCCTTGATCTAAATCACGGGCCCGCCTCATGCCCGAGTTTGTCGCGGGCATCCAACCATCGTGCTGAAGTGACGCGAAGTCGTCGATGGCCGGGACAAACCCGGCCATGACGCAGTTGCAGTCGCCCCGCGTAGCCTCGCCGGCGTGGGCAACATCCAAAAGGAGAGGACAAGCCCGTCGCGGATTTTCAATGCTGGTTTGATTGGTGTTGCATGGAGCCATGCCAGCCCTAGCGAGGTCTCGAATGTGACGCTCTCCTACGCCAGCTCGCGTCATTCAGCACCTCGGCGACGCTTGGCCGCTTCTCTGCCATGCTGGGGCTGAACGCCCGCTTTTGGCCTGATCGTTGAGGCCCAGCGGCGGCGTGCGGCAAGTTTCGGCTCCCAATGATCGACGGCGTGACGGCATACACAAAAAGAAAGGCCGCCTGCGTTGCCACAAGCGGCCCAAGTCTAGGGAGGAAACGCCCTGAGGAGGGCAGCGATAGCGGGTCTGAGGGGACAGGGGTCGCTACCGCATACCCATAGCTAAGACGATCGCGATCAACGGCTCAATTGGACCTAGGTAAACCTCGGACATCAAAAGGGGGCACGGAACGATACGAAGGTTTATGGCGCTCGCCCTTAGCCGACCACTTCCGCATTAGGGCTTGCTCTTCATCGCGCCGGTCGCGTCGTGGTCGCGGTCGCCCTGCTGCTGTTTCTGGCGTAAGCACAAACCTGCCGCAAGGCCGCCAATCGAGGCGGCCTTGTCCCAGCTCCCATTCTGGACACCTTCGTACGCCTCCCGGGCTTCGGTACCGCTTCGCCGTGACAATCATACCAAGGTCTATTGCGGGCGATCAGAAGAGCTTATTCGACCGCGCGCACGTCTAATGGAAGTACCTACCCAAATCGCGGATTGTGTCACGCAGCAGAGGCGCAGCTCAGGACCTGAGCTCTGTTCGGACGAGCGTCGCACATGGCAGGTGCATCATGCGCAATCGCGATTTAGTCTCTGATGCGTTCCTCGCGCTGATAGCGGCCAGCCTCGTGCTGCTGAGTTCAAGCTTGCTGGCTTTCGCGATCGTGTGAGGCGGCTGTTGCCGCGACGCAGTGGACGGCATGGCGGCTCGGCGCGAGGGAGTTACTGAACAAGAGCGAGAACGAACGATCAGGCGTGCTTTACGCTTAGAAGGTGAGGGCGCAAACCTCGCGCCCCGAATCCATTAACCGGATGGTACCCAACGGAGGGAATCAGCGGCGCAGCAAAATGCGGTAGACGCGATTTGCGAGTAGATGGCGCCCTCGCACGAAAATACTGAGGACACGCCTTTCGGGCTCAGAAGTTCTGCGGCTGCTGTAGTCTTATATTGAGGCGGTCTGCCATGCGGCTGAGCTCCGGAACCGAACGCGCCTTCATCTTCCGCATCAGGTTGGTGCGATGCACCTTCACCGTGGATTCGGAGATGCCGAAATCGTTGGCAATCTGTTTGTTTAGGCGACCGGTCACGACGCCGAGCATGACTTCACGCTCGCGGGAGCTGAGCATGTCGAAACGCTCCTTGAGGGCAGCCAATGCGCTATCACTCTCTCGACGGGCACGATCGCGAGCGAGGCCGGCCTGGATGGCGTCAAGCAGATCTTGATCGCGGAATGGCTTTGTAAGGAACTCTATCGCACCGCCCTTCATCGCCTGCACGGTCATCGGCACGTCGGCGTGCGCTGTGATGAAGATGATCGGCACTTGCCTGTTTGCGGCGACAAGGTCGCGCTGAAGCTCTAGACCGCTTCGCCCCGGCATTCTCACGTCGAGCACCAGGCAAGTGGGACCGTCCGGCGGATCGGCCTTGAGAAAATCGGGAACAGACGAAAATTGTCGGGCAGGTAAGCCGACTGTCCGCAACAGACGCACGACCGAGTCGCGAAACTCGGGATCGTCATCGATAACCAGGACACTGGGATTTGCCTCACCCATTCTCGGTATCCTGTGTGGTCAGCGCCATTTTTCCTATTCCCGCGTCATTCTACGCACAATCAGTCGAGGTGAACAGGCCTAAGCGGATAGCCGGAACCCTAAGCCATCGCTTACGGGCGCGGTCATTGCATTATTGGGGAATGTCCCGGACACTAGAAGTTGCATGCAGGCGCGAGGCATGCCGCCAGTGTAGTGGAACGAGGAAGGTTCCTGGAAGCTGCGATGTTGAACCGTACACTGATATCTATCGTCGACGATGATCGGCCCTATCGTGAGTTAATGCGAAAACTCATGACGTTGTTGGGCTACACCGTCGAAGCGTTTCCGTCAGCAGCCGATTTCCTGGCATCGCGTTACTTGCCTGAAACCGCCTGCCTGGTCGCTGACGTTAACATGCCCGGAATGACTGGAGTTGAGCTGCACAGGCATTTGGTCAATGCAGGGCACGCGATTCCGACGATCCTCGTTACCGCCTACCCAGATGAGGTCGTCAGGGATCAGGCTCTAAAGGACGGGGTTGTCTGCTACCTCAGCAAGCCAGTGGACGACGGCGATCTCGAACGATGTCTGCGTTCGGCTCTGCAGCCGGGTACGCCGATTGAAGACAATTCATGAGTTGATCTCTGCTGGCAGGCTGAACTGAAATACCGCGCCGCGAGGTTCGTTCGCTTTCGCCCACAACTTACCTCCATGTGCTTGGACGATGGATCGGCATATCGATAATCCGATTCCTGTTCCGCCGGACTTGGTGGTGTAAAAGGCCTCGAAGACCCGATCGAGACACTCCATATCAATACCCGGCCCCGAGTCGCGTACCGCTACGAGGGCGCCTCTCTGATCTTGCTCGGTGCTGATCAGCAGCTCTCTTGCCCCTTCCTCGACCGAGCTCATGGCTTCAGCCGCGTTCAGAATCAAATTCAGCAGGACCTGTTGCAGCTGAACGCAATCCCCCGTCACCGGAAGCAGTCCATCTGCAAGCCGGGTTCGGACCGAAATGCCGTTCCTGCGGATCGCGCTTTGCGCCAGCATGATAACTTCGTTCGTAGCCGTGTTGAGATCGAAGCGTTCCTTTCGCAGAGGCGCTTTCTTGATATGATCACGCATCCGTCCTACGATGTCCTTGGCTCGGTCCGCGTCCCTGACGACGCAAGCGAGCGCTTCCCTGGTCTCATCCAGATTTGGTGGATTCTTCTCCAAAAAGCGCATCCCTGCACGAGCGTTGTTACGAGCGGTGGCGATCGGATGCAGAATTTCGTGAGACAGTGAGGCGGCCAGTTCTCCCATCATGTTCACGCGGTTCATGTGGGCGAAATCCAACTCGAGCTGGCGCAGCATTTCGCGTTCGTCCTGCGCCCGCCTTCGTTCCGTCACATCAACGGTCGTGGTGATCACCTCGGCCAGCGAGCCCCCAGGGGAAAAAACATGGTAGCTGGTTCCTTCGACCCATTTGAGTGCTCCATCAGGTAGGAGGAGCCTGAACTCGTCTATGAAATCTCTTTTTTTGTGCACGGCCTCCTGAATCGCTGCCCACACCCGGTCGCGGTCCTCTGGGTGAATGCGTTCCCACATACCTTGGCGACTTGGAAGGCCCTGCAGCGGATCAAACCCCCAAATCCGGTAACTCTCTTCCGACCAGTAGAGATATTGCATCGTTGTCGCGTTGTAGATCCAATTGCCGGTGCGGCTAAGTCTCTGTGCTTGGCTAAGCGCTTCCTCGACGCGCTTGCGCTCTGTCAGATCGAGCACGAATGCAACGCCTTCGTCGCCTCCTTCCTTGAGCAGAGCGGCGCCAATAAGCACAGGAACGCGGCTACCGTCTTTCCGAATATACTCCTTCTCGAACGGCCGAACTATCCCGGTTGAGTTCAGCTCCGCCTGAGTCAGTATGTCGCGTTCGCGCCATTCGGGCGGGGTCAGTTCGGGCCAGCGCACGCGGCCCGAAACTAAGTCCTCACGGTCATACCCTAAGATACGTAGAAACGCGTCATTGGCTTCAAGAATTCGACCTTCACGGTCGGCAATCAAGATCCCAATGATGTTGGCGTCGACCAGGCGACGAATCTTCGCTTCGCGATCTGCAACGTCGCGGTAAAGCCGTGAGTTTTCGAGCGAGATTGCCGCCTGCGACGCAAGCACCTTCAACACTGTGACGCGGTCAGGTGTGAAAACGTGGGCCGTCAGGGTGTTTTCGAGGTAGAGCACGCCGGCCAGCCTGCCCTGTTTGAGCAATGGCAGGCAGAGAATTGAACGGGCACGATGCTCATGAATGTACTTATCGGCAGAAAACGGATTCGGGGTTGCGGCATCGTGGAGAAGAACGCTCTCTTTCGTCCGGATCACATAGTGTAGGATGGACTCCGGCAGATCCGCAGCGGTTACGCTTGTTTGTCGCTGACCGACAGTCACCGTATTATTGCTGGTCGTGGCTTCCGCCTCAATCCGACACCCATTACCTACCGCAAGGATCAACAGACCTCGCCCGGCACCAGCGTGCTCAATCGCTGTGCGCATCAGTGTGTCGATCAGTTTTTCCAGAACGATCTCGCCCGACACGGCTTGCGAGACCTTGATCACAGTAGCGTAGATCCAGTTGTTCGACGGGTGCCCCGATCGTGCTTGTGGGGCCGGCAACGGGCTTTTCCTCCCAGAGGTGCGGATACAACTCGATCGAGTTGGCGTACCTTGCCGTCGGCTCCCCAGCGCATGTATGCGTGCCGCGCGTCCCGCAGATAGGCATGCGCGATCTTCTTGAACCCGCGTGCGGCATAAAAGCGTGCCGCGAGCTTCGTTGGCGAGCGCCTCGTTGTGGACCAAGCCGTGCGCGTGTGCCGAGTGGATAGCGTGCTCGTAAAGATGTTCGGCATCGAGCGCGCGGCCTTCGATCCGGGCGATCTCCGCCGCGACGAGTGCGGCGCGGTTCTCGAAGTTTTCCGGGCAAGCTGTCGCCCAGATCTCGAGCTGTCGGTGGTGGGCGGCCAGTGCGCTCAACATGCTGCCTGCTGCTGGGCAGCCGCTGCGGACTTCGCAGGATGCCGCTCGGGAGAGCGCACCGTAGAAGTGATACTCCGCCGTTTCGAACATTGATGGCGATGTCCACAGCAGCCGTTGCGCCCTCAACGAGGCCTCGAGGGCACCCGCATAGTCGCCAGCAAAGAAGCGCGCCTGCAGCTTGCGGATCCAGTACGAGCCCTCGGCCAACGCCAGATCCGGGTTCCGGCAGAAGCGGGACTCGAGCAGGTGCTCGTCAAACTGCCCATCGTCAAAGCAGCCGAAAATCGGCGTCAAGCCGCGGAGTGTCCGAATCAGCCCGAGCTGGCCGGCGATGGAGTCAATCGCAAGACCCGAACCGCATGCTCCGTACGCAAACGCGAGACCACGCTCGGCTTCGACTTGCACGCTCATCGAGCGGATCGCCCGCCGCGAGAAGATTCGTGTTCAGGTGGGTGTAGCAGTACGCCGCAAAAGTGAGGTCACCGATCTGGTTTGCCGTCTCAAACGCGCGCCGCAGCAGATCGCGACCTTCCCGGACATGTCTCGTCCAGAACATGAGCAAATACCAAAGTTCAAATAGGTCCTGGCCTGGAAGCGCTTTAGCCCGCGCTGTTCGACCAGTTCATAGCCGAGACGGCCGAATCGAATTCCCGCCTGGTAGTCGCCGAATTGCGGTCCAGCAAGCCTGCCAAGCACTGCATAGGCGTAGCAAGAGCCGTCACAATTGCCGCCGCTCGAGGCTGAGATTGACTGCTCGACAGATGACCAGCGAACGTAGGTTCGCATCCGTATAGTGCGGCAGGCGGCCCGAGTTTCGTCAGGACATCGAGGGTCGCGAGCGATGCGGCATTGCTCATCAACGGCAGATCAATGAGGCTTTCTATCGTGCGGGAGCCGAGTTGGGACCAGATCCGCTCATATTCGCGCCGGACCTCGTCTTCCGTCGGATGCGGCGACCAGTCGATGCCCAGGTGGCGGAGATAGTCGAGACCGACTGCGATCGCGCGGCTGCCCTGATCCAAGGTCGTGTAAAGATCCACTTGCAGGCACGAGACGCGGGCTCGTTCGATCGTCGTTGCGGCACGGGCCGACAGCGCCGCCAGGCGCTGCTCGGCTTGCGCCAAGGCACCTGTGAGGAACTCACATTCGGCCCGATGCAGCTCCAGCTCAAAGGTCAGGTCGTGCCGGCGCTCCCAAGAATCCTCCGGCAGCAGTGCCGCGCCTGAGAGCAGATAGTTCAGCGCCGACGCATATGCTGTCGAGTTCTTGGCGCGTCGGCCTGCAATGAAATTCAACTCTGCGACCCGCTCAAGCTCCTCAATTGAGGTGATGAGACGCGAGCCGCGGTTGAGCTGATTGACGATTTCGAAGATCGTTTCCTCCAGCTTCTCTGGAGGGGTCTGCGCTGCGAGCAGCATCCCCATCCGGAGATGGGCATCGGCACGCGGATTCCTCCGGCATCAAGGAGTAGGCGGCTTCCTGGACACGGTCGTGGAGAAACTTGTAGGAATCTTCCGACCGAAAGATCAGCCCTGCTCGCACCGCTTCCCAAAGCTGGCCATGCATCTCCTCCTCGGAGCCCTGGAAAGCGATCCGCAACATGGTGAACCCTGCGTCGTTGCCCAGGCAGGCGAGCTTCTGCAATGCGTTCCGGGTTTCGGCGGACAGGCGGTTCAGCTTCCCCACCATAAGGTCCACCACATTGTCGGTGTAACCTTTGGCGTGAATGCGATTGAGGTCCCAGCACCATCGCGCCTTGTCATAATCGAAAGTGAGCAATGCTTCGTCGGCGAGCGCAGAAATGAACTGAATGGCGAAAAACGGATTGCCGGTTGTCTTCTCGTGGATCAGCTGTGCCAGCGGCGTGATTCTCTCTGGTTCGCCGTGAACAGAATCCGCGATTAGTTGTCCCAAGTCTTCACAGGTCAGGGGCGCCAATACGATATCTTGCAATTTCGCTCCAGCCTGGCGCATCGCTTCGAGCTTGCGCATCAGCGGATGGATGGGATCGACTTCGTTGTCGCGGTAAGCGCCGATCAACATCAGGTTCTGCATATCCGGCCGGGTCAACAGATCCTCGAGCAAATCGAGCGTTGCTGCATCGAGCCATTGGAGATCGTCGAGGAACAGGGCGAGCGGATGTTCCGGCCGCGCGAATACGCTGATAAATCGCCGGAACACCAGCTGAAAGCGGCCCTGCGCATCCTGTGGCGGCAACTCGGGGACCGGTGGCTGTTCGCCGATGATGTGCTTCAATTCCGGGACGAGATCAACAATGAGCCGACCGTTCGGTTCGAGCGCCTCGAGCAGCGCCTCCCGCCATTGCCGCAGCTCAGCTTCGGTCTTGCTTAGAAGCGGGCGGATCAGGCTCTGAAAGGCCTGCGCGAGGGTGGCGTAGGGGATGTCGCGCTTGTACTGGTCAAACTTGCCCGATGCAAAAAGACCGCGGGGCGGCAACAAGTGGCTTATGAAGCTCGTTGACGACCGCGGACTTGCCGATGCCGGAGTATCCGGAAACCAGCACCAACTCCGGCCTGCCGCCGGCGACGATACGGTCGAAGGAGGCAAGCAGGATATCGATCTCGGCTGTCCGACCATACAATTTCTCGGGGATCAGCAGCCGGTCCGGGGTGTCGTGTTCCCCGGGCGGGAATTCGTCGATATCGCCTCGGGTTTCCCATTCAGCAAGGCAACGCCGTAGATCGCTCTCGGCGCCTGCAGCCGTCTGGTAACGCTCCTCAGCAGTCTTGGCGAGCAGCTTCATGATGATCGCAGAGACGGCGCCTGGGAGGTTTTTTAACCGCTCGCAGGGCGGCGCCGGCTGGTCTTGCAATATGGCAGTGCACCCATTCCATCGGATCGGCGGCCGTGAAGGGCAGAACGCCCGTGAGCATCTGGTACAGCGTGACGCCGAGGGCGTAGAGATCGCTGCGGGCGTCGATCGAGCGGTTCATCCGCCCGGTTTGTTCGGGTGCCATGTAGGCAAGCGTACCGGCGATGGTCTCGGGCGGCTCGGGCGCCTGCCGCTCGCGGGACAGGCGCGATGCGATGCCAAACCCGGTGAGCCGCACGTGTCCATCCGCGCAGTCCACCACAATATTAGCTGGCTTGATGTCTTTGTGGATGAGCCCGCGCTGATGAAGCTTGCCCAGAGCCGAGGTAACAGCGATAGCCAGGCGCAAGAAGCGTCCTACCTCCATGGGCCCACCGAGCAAACGGTCGAGCGGCTCGCCGCCCGGATCATCGAGCACCAGCATGGTCCGACCGCGCGTCGCGCATGAGGGCCAGCGGCCGCGCCGCCCATGCGCTGTCGAGCTCATCTTTCAGCTCGTATTCGTGCGTGAGGCGATCGAGTCTTGACCGGGACGGGTGGTCGGCGGCAGGGGCAACAAGCAGCACGGCGAGCCGGTTGCCATTATCGTCCAGTCGCCAGCCACGGCTGAACACGCGCTCGCCGTCCTCCCACAACACCTGAGAGCTACCGTCCGAGTACGCGACGTTCAGCGACTGCTGCACCATCTGTCAGACTCCGGCGTCGGGCTTCGGCTTGAAGTCGGCTGATCAAGCTCTTCGTGCGCCACACGCGCGGCCTCTCCCCAGCCTGGAGAAATCGTACTCCATCGCCCGAGAAATGCCAGCCGTCCCTTGTTCTTGCCGGATATGGCGGACGCGGTCCTCCTTCTTTCTAGCATCGATCACGGGCACCGAACACGTCATCGACGGCGGGACAATTCCGACAGTTTGACGCCGCGATTGCTAACTCGCGCGAATGCAGCGGACGGAATCGGGCGCGCGCATCCAGTTGCAAAACAACGAAAAATCTGGCGCATCCGACTTCGAACGTGTGACCTTTGCCCTCGGAGGGCAATAACACTCTGGCCGTCGCAAGATTTGAGCGATGGTAAACTCAAGATTTCCTGAGCTGATACGGCAATTCCATTCTGAACTGGCAGCTAAGCAATTGAAAAGATTAGCGTCGATTTCGCCGCAAGATTTCAGAATACATGCTGAAATTGCTTACAGTCCTGCCTGATTTTGATTCCGCCATTCGGAGGTTCGATCCCTCCCGCCCCAGCCAGGCAGTGCCGCGTTTGACGACGTTTTGCAACCTGCGCCTCACACCCTCGGAAATCCGGGCTTTTTGCGCATCTTGGATTATCTTCAGACTCCCGGTCTCTCAATCTCGAGGGCGAAATCGCCGAAAGTCTCCGGCCTTGGCCGCAGAAATTCCCGTTTAGCGGAGACTATCCGCGGAGACCGGTTCGATAACGACTGCCGCCCGAGGACGGCAGCTCCAAATACTCAGGGGAGAGAGGCTCCGCTTGCGGGTTGTCGGGCAGGGCGTAGAGCCCTCGATTATCAACTAGACGCTCAATGTTTATGACGGGATATTTGACTTGCACGCTTGCCGCCCTCGCAGTGATCGGCGCCGGGGCAGGGTGGTTTCTCGGGTTCATCGAGACCTGTAGCGACAGTCTGGGCCGGCTTGTCCATATTCGGCCTACGCCGCGCGGACGCAAACAACGGCACCGGCCAATAGTCCCTGAGAGGCCGTAAAACGCCCCGGACGAACCCCGCTGGGCTTTCCTATTGATAAGACGCAATTTTTTAGGCAATCGCGGTGGAACTTTCGTTTCCTCAACACCCGCGACTTACCTTAGAATAGTGCTTTCGCTCGCCTGCACGGCGGATTGGGTTCGCGTATGTTGTTTATTAAGGCGTTCGAGACGTTCCTCGCCGATGAAGTCAATCTCAACAAAACCCGCATCGATACCTTGGTGAATTGCGTTTCGACGATCGAGGGCTTCGTCACCGCCAGTTCATGGCAGCCGACAATTACGCGGTACAGCCGGCAAGGTTCTTGGGCACACAAAACGATCATCAAGCCTCCGGGTAGAGCGGCGCAACGAATGGGTTGGAAACGACCGCTTTTCGCGAAGTCAAATACATCCGCGATGTAAAGCTCACGTTTAGCTGCAAATCGATCCTCCTCACAACGTTGATCGGTGAGCGCATCACGCAGGCCGACGCCTTCTATCAGAACACCTACTTTTCCGACTTGCCGTCGGCGTTGCATACCTTGGCCCAGCGATTGGACGAGTACGTCCGCTAGCCGATCTATGTGTGACGGTCCAATACTTCGTTTGCCGAAGTTCGATGAGACTGCTGACGCTGAGCGCGTCGCCATGATCGGTTCTCTTCGAGTTGCTGATGCGGCACGGGCGGACGCCGGGTCAAAGGATTGCGCGACCGCTTTCCTCGATCCATGCCCGCCGGCGCGCTTAGCTGGCCTTGGCATAGGAGTAGCCGACCCGCTGCAGCTCGGCGATGAAGGCCACGACGCTCGGGACCAGCACGATCCCCGGCACGAGGCTGTTGGTCAGGTCGGCTGCGATCTCATCCGCCGACACGCCCGAGAGTTCGGGAGCCGCCCGGAGACCGCGGGAGATCGCGTGGATGGAGTCATGGCATGCGATGAAGACCATGCCGCGCCGTTGCAGCGTGACGATATTGTTGTTGTTCGGCCCATAGAAGCCATCCAGGTTCTGGATGTCGTCGGCGGGGGATATGCGTGGCCGCTCGGCGATGAGCGTGTTCGAGGTGAACTTGCCATCGGTCTTTGCCGCTAGCTTGTACTTGTCCCAAGCCGGCTGGTTGAACAGGGCGAAATGGGCGCCACCATGGATCGCGGCTACCGCCAGAAAGTCCTTATGGCCATGCGAGAAGACCTGACCGTTGACGGCTTCGCGCATCAGGTTCAGCCACGGGCCGGCAAGATCGGTGACCTCCCACATCTGCCGTTCCGGTGCTCGGTAGCTGAGCAGGGCGCCAGCAGCGTCATGGTCCCAAAGTCGCTTGTCGTTCAGGATGAACGGAACGGTCTCGAAGCCGCGTCGGCGAGGCAGCGCCGCGAGGGAACGGCTAAGGCTTGATAATGCGCCCTGGCTCGGGAGGGCTGGCGCCTCACCCGCGTTCACTCGGGATGCGAGCGCGGCGCTGAGGGAGAGGGCGAGCGTACCCTGAGCGAGCGCACCAAGCGCGCCCCGTCGTGTTGCCGTGGAAAGTGATTCCATGATTTGGCCTCTCAATAGGAGTAGACGTTGGCGGATGCGCCGACGAGTTCGCGGACGAACTTGTCCATCGCGGTGAGGGTTGCGTTGTCGTTGATGCCGTAGGTCGCGCCCAGCGCGTCCAGGTTCTGATACCCGACCCAGACCCGGTTCCGCGCGTCCTGCCAGACCGACACACGAAGCGGCAGATCGATGGCGACGGACTGCTGCTGCTGCATCAGCTTGGTGCCGGCCTTCGGGTTGCCGAATACGACGACTTGCGTCGGCCGGAGCGAAAGACCTGCGCCTTGCGCGTTGGCACCGTGATCGAATGTCGCGAAGACCGGCACATTCCGGGCTGTGAGGTTGGCTTTTACGCGCGCGACCGTCTCTGGGACGCTGTACTTGCTCTCCTGCGCAACGATCCTGGCCGGATCCGTCTCGGCGCCCAGCCCCGACTTGTAAGCGTCGGCGATCGCACGGGCGAGATCAGTGAGGTCGACGCCCTCCTTGTTCGTCAGCAGCGTCACGCACACGAGTTCATCCGCAGCCGTGAACCGGCTGAGATACGAACTGAAGCCCGGCGAATTTCCCTTGATCTCCATGAAGCCGTGCTGGGTAAACTCCCAGCCCGCCATGGCGGGAACGACCTTGCCGTTCGCCAGGGTGGTCGGCTTGTAGATGATAGCCCGGTCCGCCTCGTCCTTCACGAGCACGCTGCCGGCCAGGGCGATGTCCCAGGCGCTGATATCCTGCGCGGAGGACCAGATACCGCCATAGGCATAGAGGTTCGCCGAGCCCCGTGGATCGACCGGCGTGAGACCGGCGCCGTGGCCCACATATCCCGTCGCCGGCTCTACCGGATTGATGTAGGGAATTTGTGAGTGGAACTTGTCGTGCTGGTTGGCTTCAAGCCTCGGCTGCGGCCGATCGAGGAACGTCTTGGAGCCGAAGTCGCTCGCCATCATCGTGCTCTCCAGATGCAGCGGCGCGATCTGGTAGCGGGTGACATAGTCGCGGTACGACATGCCGCTCGCGCGCTCGATGATCAGTCCGAGCAGGATGAAGTTCGTCGCGCTCAGCCGGACGTCGGTGCCGTCCTGGAACAGGACCGGCTTCGATCGCACGAGGTCAACGAGCTGCGCCGGACTATAGGCCTTCGCGTTATCATAGCCGGCGTCGCGGAAGTCAGGGATTCCCGAGGCGTGCTGCATCAGCTCCAGGATCGTTACCTTGCCCCAGGCTGCCGGGACATCGGTCAGATATTTCGAGACGGGGTCGTCGACGCTGAGTTTGCCGGCTTCCTTCAGCTGCATGATCGCCACAGCAGTGAAGGCCTGCGTGATCGGCCCGATGTTCCACATCGTCTTGGTGGATGCCAGCTCGTCCTTCTGGACGTCGATGACGCCATAGCCGGCAGAGCGCGGGATGTAGGGAGCCTCCACGATCGCCATCGTGATGCCCGGCAGCTTGTGCTTGCGAACGAAGTCCGCGATCATCTTGTCGACGGTCGCGCCATTGCTTTCCAGGACAGCATCGCCCCGCCACAGACGATACTCGGAAGGTGGGTGGGTCGTCTGCGCCTGTGCCGGCTGAATGACGAGAACCGCGGCTACCGCAGCGAGAAGAGACAGATTCAGACGCTTCATCGTAGTCTTCCCTTTTTTATCAAATGACGTTCGAGCGATATGCGGCCGCACCGACCGCGACTTCTGCCGAGTGAATTGGCTCAGCCGATATCGTGGCACTCAAATTTCATTTTGATCGCGTCACAACAAGAATGCCGAACCAGACTTTGCGTCCAAGACCTTGGACGATGGTGCTGTTGGAAGCGCCCCGTACCGGCAGCTTGAGTTCAAAGCGTTCGGCTGATGGCTTCCGCGATCATGATGGTCGTTACGTTTGTCGGCGCCGAGACGATGTCCGGCATGATCGATGCGTCGATGACGTGAAGGCCGTCCGCTCCGCGTACTGCGCCTCTCGCATCGACAACGGCACCAGGGTCGTCGGCGCCACCCATCGGAACGGTCGAGGTCGGGTGAGAATATCCATCGATCGACGCGATCACCGCCGCCTCCAGGGCTGCGTCATCCTGCACGTCCTTGCCGGGCGTCATCTCGAGTTCGACCACATCGCTGAATGGCGCCGTTCTTCCGATCTTGCGCGAGAGGCGCACGGCTTCCATCATCCGGCGCAGATCGCTGCGATCCCCGAAGAAGTTGAAGCGGATGATCGGCATCGCGCGCGGGTCGCGGCTCGCCAGGCGGATCGACCCGTTCGATTTTGGAAGCGTGACCGAGCAGGCGAGGACGATCGCCCCTCCGGTCGGGCTCTGCGCCGGATCGAAGATGTGCGTGCCGGAGATGTGCAGGTCGAGTTCATCGGGCGCGGCCTCGCTCGATCGGGTCCAGATGATAGCGCCCGCGGCCGGCGTCATCGACCTGGCGTCCGCCTTGAGCGCATAGATGTTGTAGTAGAACGGATGCTCCTTCAGCCGCTCGCCTACCGGGGCATTCACGATGACGGGAATGCTGAGCTGTTGCAGATGCGAGGCAGGTCCAATTCCCGAGCGCATGAGGATCGCCGGACTGCCATAGGCGCCCGCCGACAGGATCACCTGGCCGGCCGTTATCGTCTCTCCGTTCGCGAGGCGAACGCCAGTGGCGAGGTGTCCGTCGAAAACCACGCGGTCGACCTCGGCGTCACCCATGATCGTCAGGTTCGGCCGCCGGCGCACGTCGTCCCCGAGATAGGCCATGCCGGTGTTGATGCGCTTGCCGTCGACCACGTTCAACGGATAGGGCGATACGCCGTGCTGCTCCGCTCCGTTGAAGTCGCTGACGCGTGCCAGGCCGCACGCTTCGGCGGCGAGCACGAAGGCGCGCATCGACGGGGTGTTCTCCTCCATGGTCCGCTGCCGGATCGGAAAGGGGCCCGAACGCCCGTGCCAGGCACCGTCGCCTGTAGCAGTGTTCTCCATCGCCTTGTAGATCGGCAGAATTTCGTCGAACGACCAGCCTTCGATCCCGTGCGCGCGCCAGCGCGCGAAATCGGACGGTCTGGCGCGCATCGCGACCGCGGCATTGATGCCCGAACTGCCCCCGAGCACCTTGCCGCGAAGCGCCGTCACATCGTGACCGAGCCCAAGATGATCCTGGGTATGGTAACCCCAGTCGTGCGCCTGATCGCCCCCGACGCGGTTCGCGTTCGCAATCACGTCCGGATAGTCGGCGGGCGCGTAGGCTTTGCCCGCCTCCAGCAGGAGCACGCGCCTTCCGCTGTTCTCGCTCAAGCGGTTTGCGAGCACCGCGCCGGCGGATCCGCCGCCGACAATGATGACATCGGCCGATTTAGCCTTGTTAGCCATGTAACGTTGCCTTTTTCTGATGGATAATTTGCGCGGGATTGTCATCGGCCGTCGAAGGCGTTGCGCAGGAATCGGGTTGCGCTGTCGAGCGCGGCCCGGCTGGTTTCGAGATGCGCCACGTCGAGCTGGAAGACGTGATGCATTCCTTCAAAGATCTCGAGTTCGACCGAAACTCCGGCCAGCGTCGCGAGGTCGGCATATCGCCTGGCGTCGTCGAGCAGGCGTTCGTCAGTACCCACCTGAATGAGAATTGGCGGCAGGCCCTGCAGATCGCCGAAGAGCGGCGAGGCGAGGCGATCGCGTGGATCCGCGGCGCCGAGGTACTTTCGCGCACAATCCTGAAGGTATTCGTAGCCGATCAGTGGATCGGCGACGGTCAAATCCTTCATCGATGCGCCGGTGAAGGCGAGATCCGTCCATGGCGAGAAGACCGCGCCTGCGATTGGTGCTGCTCCGTGGGGCTCCCTGATCAACTCCGCGAGCGTCACCAGCGTCAGACCGCCGCCTGCGGAGTCGCCGACAACAGCTATCCGGTCGAAGCCTTGAGCGATCAGCCAACGCCAGGCCGCTTTGGCAGCGTCGGGCGCTGCTGGCAGCGTGGCTTCTGGCGCCAATGGGTAGTCGATGACCAGCGCAGGAATCCGCGCGCGGCTGACGATCTGGCTGACGAATCCACGATATGCCTTTGCGGAGCCCAGCACGTAGCCGCCGCCGTGCAGGAACAGGATGGCCTGGCCGGGCTCGGCGTGCTGTGGGCGAACCCACCACCCCCGCACGCTGCCTATGTCGACCGCCTCAAGATCGACATCCTGGGCCAGGGGACTGGCGGAAATGAACTCGTCGTAGTGCGCCCTCGGCTCACCGCTTGCCGCTTCCCAGAAGATCGCAAACCGCTCACGCAGTGCGCGCTCACGCTCGCGTTCGTCCGCTGAAATCCCAACGAACTTCGTGGTGCTCTGCTGAGGATGTCCCAATCCAATTCTGACAATATCACTCATCGCTCTCGCTCCGGACGTATTTCGTTTCCGGAGGTGGTCTACGAGCGAAGCCCGGCGGGCGAACAGACGCCAAATTCAGGACTTATCGTACAATATGTTGGACGATTTATATCTGGACGGCCTTTGGCAACTCTGTCGCCAGATGATCGAGGAAGGCGCGAACCGAGGGGAGCAGTCCCTGCCTGTACGGAATGAGCGCGCTGATCGTGCAGTCGCCGGCGGTCCAATTCGGCAGAACCTGTCGCAGCGCGCCCGATTTGACCGCAGCGCGCGCGATGTAGCTCGGCAACGCCACGATCCCGAGACCCTTGATGGCCCCTTCCTGGAGCCCGATCCAGTCGTCGCTCAGCAACTTCGGGCTCAGCGGCATCACGAATTCTGAGTTTGCTTGCTGCGCCTGCCGGGCGGGGCGCAATCGCCAGACCGGATCGACGCCGGTCCTCATCATGAAAAGCGAAGGATGATCCCGGAGGTCTTCAGGCTCCTGTGGTTCTCCATTCGCGGCAAGGTAGTCGGATCCCGCGAACAGGAACCATGGGGCCCGTGCGAGCGTCCGCTGGACAAGGTTGGAATCGGGCAGCGGCTCGGAATGGGCCTTGATGGCGATGTCAAAATTCTCTCCGACAATATCGATCGCCCGATCGCAGGCGTGCACGACAATATTCACCTTCGGGTGGCGGATCAGGAAGTCGCTGACGATGCCGGTCATGGCGCACTGCATGGTCGCCACGCCGCTGGTGCACCGTATCGTGCCCTTGGGCTCGCTCAGCCGATGCCGGAGGGCATTCTCGGCCAGCTCCGCCTCCCGCAGCATCGAGACCGCATGCCGGTAGAAGTCCTCGCCTGCATCGGTCATTCCGAAGTTGCGCGATGTCCGGTTGAGCAGCCTTACGCCGAGATTTCCTTCGAGCTGTCGGATGCGGTGACTAAGCGTCGATTTCGGAGTCCGCAGCGTTCGGCTCGCGGCCGTGAAGCCGCCCCGGTCGACCACGTGCACGAACAGAAAGAAATGGTTCAGATTCAGCATGTGCCACCGTCATCTGCACCGTCTACGCTGTCGGTGCTGCTTCAGATTCCTCGACCCGTTGGACGCTCCGCGTGAACTGACACAACCAAAGGCAATTTGTCATATTGCCCGGATTGGATCCCTACACTCTCGGAACGGGATCTTTGCTGGCAGGCTTCTCTCCGTTTCTTGGCTGCTTCGAAACCATGCATGCCGGTCTGCCACTGCAGACCGACGATTGCACCCTTCGTGGGCTGTAGAAGTCCAAGCGCACTCACGAAAGTCAGCGGCAGCCAGATCAGAAACTGCAGCCAGTACGGCAGCGCGTAGGCGGTCTCGACCGCCAGAATCAGCGGAATGATGACATGCCCAACCACGATGATGACGAGATAGGCTGGAAAGTCGTCAGCGCGGTGGTGATGGAATTCTTCGCCGCACTGTTCGCAGTGGTCGGCTACCTTCAGAAATTTGCCGAACAGGTGGCCTTTCCCGCAGTTCGGGCATCGGCAACGAAAACCACGCCACATAGCCTGGGAAAGCGAAATCGTTTCTTTAGGGCGGGTCATGGTGGAATTCCTTGACTACTTAGGTTTCCCATACAATAACAATTTAGATGCATACAAACAAAACAAAAGGACCTTATTGCATGGATTGGATCCCTACATTGTCCGAGGGGATGGGTCCGGTTTACAGGCGAATTGTCGACGCCCTCTCGGACGACATTGCGAGCGGGCGGCTGAGACGCGGCCAGCAACTGCCGACCCATCGCGCGTTGGCGCAGGCCCTGAGAATTGATCTGACGACTGTGACGCGGGCGTATGGAGAGGCGCGGCGTCGCGGCTTGCTCGATGCGCGAGTAGGACAGGGGACCTTCGTTTCGGAGACGACAACCCGCGCGGCCGCTGACATTCCCCCTTCGGTCAAGATCGATCTTTCCATGAACGTGCCGCCGCAGCCGATCGAGGCCAATCTCGACACGCGCATTGCACAGGGGTTCGCATCGATCCAGAAGGAGACCGGCTTTTCTGCGTTCCTCAACTATCAACGGCCGGGAGGCAGTGACGAGGATCGCAATACGGCCGCCAATTGGGTTCGGGCGCGGGTTACGAAAGCGCAAACCGATCGGCTCGTGATTTATCCGGGAAACCAGGCGGCAATCTTCAATGTGGTGCTGTCCCTCACATCCCCGGGGGATGTGGTGTTGACCGAAGCGCTGACCTACCCCGGCATCAAGGCCGCGGCGGGAAAGCTGGGCGTTCGTCTGGTCGGCGTGAAAATGGACGAACAGGGTATCCTGCCGGACGCGTTAGGCAGCGCGTGCAGGCAGCATCGGCCGAAAGCCGTATATCTTGTTCCTACCATGCACAATCCCACGACCGTGACGTTGAGTGCCTCCCGCCGCAAGGCGATTGCCGAGATCATTCGCAAGGCCGGAGCAATTCTGATCGAGGACGATGCATATGGTCCACTTGACCCCTCCGTCTCGCCGATCGCGAACCTGATCCCCGAGCGGACGTATCTCGCGGTGAGCTTGTCGAAGTGCATCGCACCTGCGCTGCGTCTCTCATTCCTGCTGGCGCCGGATGTTGCAGCCGAGCAAATGCTCCGGAGTAATCTTCAGGCCACCACCCAGATGGCGCCGCCGCTGATGGCGGCGCTTGCTATGCATTGGATTCGTTCGGGCGTCGCCGATCAGATCATTACTGCGATCCGTAACGAAGCCATCGGGCGCCAGCAGCTGGCTGCGAAGCTGTTAAAGGGTCAGTCGTTCGCGGCCTATCCCAAGGGACATCACCTCTGGCTGTCGTTGCCGCGCTACTGGAACAGGGGAGATTTCGTCGCGCACGTCTTGCGTGAAGGACTGGCCGTGGTGGCAAGCGAGGCCTTCGCGGTGGATCAGGCTGCTGCGCCGCACGCCGTGCGCGTCTCTCTCGGCGCCGCCCGCAATCGCACTGAACTGGGGACTGCACTGCATCTCCTGGCCGCGGCGCTCAAGACGCCAACTTCTGCAGTGCAGGTAGTCTGACGCGCAAGTGTGATCTTGCAGCGATCAAACCCCCTCGTAGACAAGCCGGGTGAAGAGGCTGGGATCGATGACGAACTGTCCCCACTTCGCGTCGAATACTGCTGTCGGCCTGGCCTTGATGGTCTCTTCCAGGGAGAGTCCCCTTGCCTTGAGTGCGGCAACATTGGCACGGATGGCAACCAGCATTTCCCTGAATTCGATGAGCTCAGCGCGGTTGCCGGTCGGACCGTGGCCGGGCACGATGATGGTTTGGTCGGACACCATCTTAATAACTGCGTTGGCCGCGCGGATCGTCCCGTCGATGCTGCCTCCCGTGGAGTAATCGATAAAGGGGTAGATCCCGTTCCACCACACGTCGCCGGTATGCAGAATGTCGGCCTCAGTGAAGTAAACGGCAATGTCGCCATCGGTGTGAGCATTCGGATGCACCCTGAGTGAGAGTGTCATTCCGCTGTGATGAAGCGTCTTGTCGGCGGTGATGACCTCGCTCGGTAGCGCTCCGGCCGGAGCCGGCGGGAAATTGAAATTCCAGTCCGCGACACGTTGTCCGGAGTCCAGACGCTTTCGCGTATTCTCGTGGGCGAGAATGGTTGCGCCCTCGGCATGAATCCATTCGTTTCCATCGCTATGATCGAAGTGCCAGTGGGTGTTGATCAGGCGTTTGATCGGCTTGGCATCCAGACTATTCAACGCTTCAAGGATGCGCGGCTTCGAAGCCGTGATCCCTGCGTCGACAAGGAGCTTCCCATCCTGACCGGTCAGCACCGCGATGTTGCCGCCGGACCCTTCCAGCACGCTGACGTTCCCACGCAGCTTGTGCACGGCGATTTTCGCTTTCGCGGCTTCGCGGCGGATCATGTCGACGATACCGCTCGCTTGGGCGAAAACTTCTCGGGGCGTGAGCCAAGCGCCGGACGCTGCAGTCGTGGCGCCGAGACAGCACAGGCAAAAGCCGCGCCGTGAAAGTTGGTAGCGTGTGGATATAGACATCGCTCATGCTCCAGATGGTTTTCGTTTCTGGAGGTGATCTACGAACGAAGCCCGATGGTCGAACAGACGCCAAATTCAGAACTTAGCGTACGACGTGCTGGACGATCTACAGCTGGACGGCTTTCGGAAACTCTGTCGCGAGATGATCGAGGAAGGCCCGAACCGAGGGGAGCAGTCCCTGCCGGTACGGAATGAGCGCCGTAATCGTGGAGTCGCCCGCAATCCAGTTCGGCAAAACCCGTCGCAGCGCTCCCGATTTGACCGCAGCGTTGCAGATGTAGCCGGGCAACGCCACGATCCCGAGACCCTTGATCGCCGCTTCCTGGAGCCCGATCTCGTCGTCGCTCATTAACCTCGGACTCAGCGGCATCACGAATTCATTTTTCGCCTGCTGCGTCTGCCGGGCAGGGCGCAATCGCCAGATCGGGTCGACGCCGGTCCTCATCATGAAGAGCGAAGGATGATCCCGGAGGTCCTGCGGCTTCTGTGGTTCGCCTTTCGCGGCAAGATAGTCCGATCCCGCGAACAGGAACCAAGGCGCCGGTGCAAGCGTCCGCTGGACAAGGTTGGAGTTAGGGAGCGGGCTGGAATGGGCCCTGATGGCGATGTCGAAATTCTCTGCGACAATATCGACCGCCCGATCGACGGCATGCACGACTATGTTCACTTTCGGATAGCGGATCAGGAAGTCGCTGATGAGGCCGGTCATGGCGAACTGCATGGTCGCCACGCCGCCGGTGCACCGTATCGTGCCGCTCGGCTCGCTCAGCCGATGCCGGACGGCATTCTCGGCCAACTCCGCTTCTCGCAGCACCGCAACCGCGTGCCGGTAGAAGTCTTCGCCTGCGTCGGTCATTCCAAACTTGCGAGACGTCCGGTTCAGCAGCCTTAAGCCGAGACTGCCCTCGAGCTGCTGGATGCGGTGACTGAGCGTCGATTTGGGAGTCCGCAGCGTTCGGCTCGCGGCCGTGAAGCCGCCGCGGTCGACCACCTGCACAAAGAGAAAAAAGTCGTTCAGATCCAGCATGGGTCACCGTCGTCCAACCATTGGGACGCTGGGTTCGGATTTTGGGGACTTTTGGGCCGATCGTCCAGAGGCTAGCTCCGTCAACACGGCCGCATTCCGGCTTCGCCCCGCCTTCGAATTGAATTGTACAAATCAAGAGGACCTGATGACCAACCGCGCCTACGAACCGCTCACCGCTGAGAATGCCGCTCTCGTCCTGGTCGACCACCAGATCGGCCTGATGACCGGGGTCCGCGACATATCGATCGGAGAGCTCAAGCACAACGTGGTGGCCCTCGCCAAAGCCGCAAAGGCGCTCAAGCTGCCGATTGTCGCCACGACGACCGCCAGCGACAGCATGTGGGGACCGGCCTTCCCTGAGCTCGTCGAAGCTCTGCCCGGCATCGAGATCATTGATCGTCCGTGGGTGAATGCCTTTGACTGCCATCTCGTCGTCAAGGCTATCGAGGCAACCGGGCGGAAGAAGCTCATCTTTGCCGGCGTCTCTCTCGAGGTGTGCGCAGCCTTTCCAGCCATGACGGCCGTCGCTCGCGGGCTCGACGCATACGTCGCCGTCGACGCATCCGGAACATTCAGCCCGACCAAGCGCGAAGCCGGATTGCTGCGCATGATGCAGGCCGGCGTGATCGTGTCCGATTACGCCACGTTGATGGTCGAAATCCTCAAGGACAACAGGCGGCCGGAAGCCGGCGCTGTGTACGGCGCGCTCGACATGCCCTGGGCCACGCTTGTCGGCCAGATTGACAGCGCCTTGCGCAAGTGAGCGAGGCCGGGGCCCACAGCCCACGCGCCACCATCACCGTCGTCTGCGCGACCAGCACATTCGATGCACCTAGACGTACAGGAAGCCTGAGTTTTGAAGGAGACATCATGAAAACCGCGATTGCCCGAACGCCGGTACCGGAGAGGTGGCTCGGGCCGCTGGCTCAGATCGTCGGGAATATGCCGGTCAGCTATTTCGGTATCGTGCTGGGCCTTGCGGGTCTCGGGAATGCCTGGCGCGGTGCCGAGCAGGCCTGGCATCTCCCCAAGTTCGTCACGGACTGGATTTACCTTGTCGCCGGGCTTGTGTGGGCGGTGCTCGTCGTTCTCTTTATCCTGAAGGCGCTGCTGGCGCCCGACAAGCTGGCGGCGGAGGCGGCGCATCCCGTCCAATGCTGCTTCATCGGGCTCGCTGGCGTTGCGACCATGCTGATCGCGGGAGGTTTGGTCCCGCATGAACGGACGAGCGCCTGCGTCCTGTTTGGGATCGGTTTCGCCTTCACTATGTGCTTTGCTGTGTGGCGCACCGGCGGCCTTTGGCAAGGCGAGCGGGATCCGGAAACCACGACCGCGGTGCTTTATCTGCCGACGGTCGCCGGCAGCTTCGTTTCAGCCTCGGTCGCGTCCGCGCTCGGCTACTCCGATTGGGGGCAGTTCGCCTTTGGCGCCGGCATGTTCTCCTGGCTGGCGCTGGAATCCGTGCTCATCCATCGCTTGCTGACCGGCCCGACCAAAGCCGTCGAACTGCGTCCGACCTTGGGAATCCAGCTCGCGCCTGCTCCTGTGGGGGCCATTGCCTATATCGCCGTGAGTGGAGGCGCGCCCGACCTCTTCGTACATGCGCTCGTCGGCTACGGTGTCCTTCAACTTCTCGTGCTGGCGCGGCTTTCGTCGTGGATCGCGAAAGCGGGTGCAGTACCCGGGCTTTGGGCCTTCAGTTTCGGCGTGACGGCAATGGCCGCCGCTCCCGCCCATCTGGTGGCGCGTGGTGATGGCGGCGCGATCTCCACGCTGGGCGTGCCGCTGTTCGTAATGGCCAACACCTTCATCGTTTGCCTCGTGTTCATGACGCTGTCGCTCCTGATGACGGGGAGGATGTTCGTCTCGCTGCCGGGAACGAAGCGGATTCAGGAAAAGCGCGTCGCAGACCAGTCACCGGGGAGCCAACAATGACCAATCCAAGCGATATCCCGGTCGAGGACAGAGGCGCCGACCGCAGAGAAGGCGGTCTGTCGCGAAGGAATTTTGTCGCGGCGTCTGCGAGTCTGGCGGGGAGCATGGTTGCGGGCAGGGCGGCAGCCGAGTCACTTGCCGACGTGCCGACGCGCGAGGTTGGCGCCGACCTCGGCGGACACAGCGAACGATCGAAATACGTCAAGATCGCCCGCATTCCCGAAGCCGGTCCAGGACAGCGCAACGTCGACCCAGGCGATGCGATCAATTCGAAGGCGCCGCTCGACAAGCTATTTGGCAGCATCACGCCGTCGGACCTGCACTACGAGCGGAGCCACTCCGGCGCGCCCGACATCGATCCGGCCAAGCACCGGTTGTTGGTGCACGGCATGGTGCGGAAGCCGCTGGTGTTCAGCGTCGAGGATCTGAAGGCGATGCCGTCGATTTCGCGCGTGGTCTTCATCGAATGCACCGGCAACGGTTGGGAGAACTGGAAGAACGCCGACCCGAATCTCACAGTCCAGAACACGCACGGTCTCGTCAGTACCAACGAGTGGACCGGTGTCCCGCTCAAATTCCTGATCGAACTGGTCGGCAAGGACCGCGATTCCACCTGGATGCTCGCCGAGGGCGGCGACGCCGCGGGCGTCGACCGCAGCATCCCGCTCACCGACGAAATCCTCGAAGAGGCGTTCGTGGCGTATGGGCAGAACGGCGAGCCGATCAGGCCTGCTCACGGCTTTCCGATGCGGCTGATCATGCCGGGGCTCGAGGGAAACCTGAATATCAAATGGCTGCGTCGGTTGAAGTTCGGCGATCAGCCCTGGATGACGCGATGGGAAACCGCGCGCTACACACAGCTTCGGGCGAATGGCAAAGCCACCCAGTTTCAGCTCCGTATGGACGTCAATTCGGTAATCACGTCGCCCTCAGGAATGATGGTGATCAAGCCCGGCTACCAGCGGATCACCGGGCTCGCGTGGAGCGGCCACGGAAAGATCGCCAAGGTGGAGATTTCGACCGATGGCGCCAAAAGCTGGAAGGAGGCGGAGCTGAATCTGCCGGTATTGCCGAAGGCGCAAACGCGCTTTCAGATGGATTGGACCTGGGATGGCAGGCCGACCAGGATCGTCAGCCGCTCGATCGACGATAGGGGCAATGTCCAGCCCGACCGGAACTCCTTCATCGCCGCAGCCGGAACCAACGCACTGTTTCACTACAACGCGCAACAGACCTGGAGCCTCGACGAGGCCGGGAGGGTTCGCAATGTGCTCGACTAGCAAGGCACTACTTACCGGCGCGATTGCGCTTGTGCTTGTTTCTCCCGTGCTCGCCTATGATTTCGGCCGTCCCGCCACACCGGACGAGATAGCGCTGTGGGATATCGACGTCAGGCCCGATGGCAAGGGCCTGCCATCGGGCAGCGGTACGGTGGCGCAGGGAAAGCAGGTATTCGCCGAGAATTGCGCGGCTTGCCACGGCGACGCCGGCGTCGGCGGCATCAAGGATCGTTTGGCCGGCGGGCAGGGCACACTGGCGTCGGCCGCCCCGCTGAAAACCGTCGGCAGCTTTTGGCCGTATGCCACCACGCTGTTCGATTACGTTCACAGAGCGATGCCATATCAGGCGCCGGGTTCGCTGAGTGACGACGATACTTATGCCGTCGCGGCCTATATTCTTCACTTGAACGGCATTCTGCCCGCTGACGGCAAGCTCGATCGCGACAGCCTGCCGAAAGTCAGGATGCCCAACCGCGACGGCTTCGTTCCTGATCCGGAATTCGATCCGGCCAATCTGTTCAGGGAGAAGTAAGAATGGGCTTCATGAGGATTGTCATCTTCGTATTGATCGCAACAAGCTGGCTATCAGGAGTAAATGCAATGGCTGCAGAAGGATTGATCACGCTGCGCAGCAGCTTTGGCCCGGAGGAAACGATGAGCCGGTTTGAGGCGGAAGTCCGTGCCAGGTCCATGACGATATTTGCCCATATCGACCACGCCGCCGGCGCTGCCGCGGTCGGCCTGCTCCTGCGGCCGACGGACCTTCTGATCTTCGGTGCGGCCAAGGGCGGCACCTCGCTGATGCAATCGGTGCAAACGATCGGCATCGATCTGCCGTTGAAGGCGCTGGTCTGGCAGGACGAGGCTGGCGGCACCTTTCTTTCCTATAACGATCCCTCGTATGTCACTCAGCGGCATGGTGTCGGTGAATCTGCCAAGCCCGTCATCGAAGCGATGTCGAGCGCGCTGAAGGAAATGGCGGAGAAGTCGACGTCAGCTCGCTGAGATCGTCGCGTATCGACGCTGAGCGTGCCTGGTTTGGGCATTTCCACACCAAATTGCACGACGCCATTCAACCGGCCGGCATATTTGTCATCGCCTACGCTGACAGCGGGCGGGGCGTTGCGGACATGTCACGAATCAACAGGAATCATTGCAGGCGTAACTCGATTGACCGGAAACGCACGACGATTTGAGCCCGCTTTGACTCCGCCGGTCATTAGCCTCCGCTATCATTCACGCGCGTCGCGATCTCGGTGGCGCCGGTATTGGAGATCAACGGAGTGTCGGAAGTCGATTTCAGGGAAGCGCTAAGTCGTACGGGCATGCAGGTCTGCGGAGGAAATCTCACCGAGGTTCCATGGCGAACCATTGCGGAAGGAGCGCCCGTTGGCAACGTGGCATGGGCCGGACGGGATATGGGTCTTTTCGTTGTCGATCGGCCTGATACGAAAATTGTCGAGCTCGAAACGTTCGTACGAAAGGACCTCGTCGTATGCAGCGTGGTGCTCAATCACGACGAAGCGTCGACGGAGTTCGCCGTAGGCGATAGAAATTTCGACGCAAGCGGCGCGGATATGACGATGGTCTTTGTCCCGCAACACGAGCGCTTCCATTTTGCAACGCGCGTTTCGCGAGGTTTCAGGGCGGTTACCGTGGTCGTCGACGTGATATCGATGATGAAAGCTCACGGCCTTTCTGCAGCAGCATTGCCGGAATCGCTCTTGCGCGCGATCCACGGGCGGCAGATCGCGATGCAAACGCTCGCCCCTGGCCATTTTGGCGCGATCGCACGGGACGTGGCCGACCGACGAGCCATGTTTCCGCCGCTTGCTGCGCTCTATTATGAAGGCAAGACATTTGAGCTGGTTTCGGCCCTCTTGGGCGAGCTCTCCCGGCGCGATGCTTTGTGCTCCGGCAACGGCGGCTTCGATCCTGGCACTCTTGATCGGCTGGGCCTGGTGAAGCAAGTCATTGATCGTGCCCCGCATCGTATTCTGGACGTCGATGCTCTCGCGCGTGCCGCCGCCATGAACAGAACCAAGCTGCGCTCCACGTTCAAGCAGGTCTATGGCACAACGCTGTCGGGCTATCGCTCGGCGCTCATGCTGCAGCGAGCCGACCGGGCGCTCAAAGAATCAGGCGTCAGCGTCAAACAGGCGGCCCGCCATGCGGGCTACGCGACGACTTCCAGTTTTATCGTGGCCTACAAGCGGCAGTACGGAATTTGCCCGGGGATGGTTGCCCGGGATTGAGTACCTAGCCAGGCCTGAAGGCCTGCGGCACTAACGATCCATCCTGCGCCCTTCGATACCGTGTCACCGTATTCTCTCGGTTGTCGTAATGCTCACAACCGAGAGTCCAGGGATATGGTGCAGTCCGTTATCGAGCCGTCCGAACTTGCGTTGCATGACCTGCGGGCCCAAATGCCGGGCCGGATTACTGCGCGAGGAGACGAGAGCTACGCGAGCGCCCGCAAGGTGTGGAACGGCGCGGTGGATCACCATCCGGCCGCGATCGCCTTCTGTGAGAAGGTCGAAGACGTCCAGGCGGCCGTGCGAACGGCGCGTGCCCATAACATGCCGGTATCGGTTCGTAGCCGTGGACACGACTCCGCCGGGCGTTCGGTCCGGCCGGACGCGCTTGTCATCGACCTTTCTCTGATGAGCCACGTCCACATCGACGGCCAAACCGCGACCGTTGCCGGCGGCGCCACCGCCGCCAAGGTCATCGCCGCCGCGGCCGAGCGCAACCTTATGGCTGTGACGGGCTGGCACGGCGTGCCGGGAATGATTGGCGCAACGACGGTGGGCGGCTATGGTCCTCTGATTGCAAGCTACGGTCTCGCACTGGACAGCCTCACTGGCGCCGAGCTTGTTTTGGCTGACGGTCAACACATCACCATCGATCAGGAGCATAACCCGGACCTGCTGTGGGCTCTCAAGGGCGGCGGCGGCAATTTCGGCGTGGTCACGTCGATGAAGGTTCGCTTGCACGGGGAACGCCGGGTTCTGGGCGGCATGATTTTGTTTCCATGGGGAGAGGCTGAGACCGTGCTGCGACGGTACGCCAAGGCAATGGAATCTGCCAGCATCCATCTTTCCGTCGTCGTCGGAATCATTTCCCTTCCGGACGGCAGCCCGGCTCTATTCCTGGCGCCAGCGTGGACCGGCGAGGTATCCGATGGCGAAATAGCGATGGAGGTCCTGAAGCGTTGCGGCAAGCCGATGCACGCGCAGATCGCTTCAATGAGCTATCAGGACCTGATCCGGAGCTTTGATGCGCGTGTGGCAAATGACCGCCACTATGCATTCGAGAATCGCTGGATACCGGCACTCAACCCCGAGACGATATCTGCCCTGATTGCCGGTGGCGCCAGTCGAACGTCGCCATTCTCGACCATCATCCTTCAGCATTTCCGGGGCCTGCCCACGCAAATTCCACCAGGCAGTACCGCTTTCGGACTGCGGCGCGAGCACGTCCTGGTCGAGATCATCGCGTGCTGGGACCCTGCCACCGGCGATGACGGCTCCGTTCACAAACGCTGGGCGCGCGACCTCTCTCGTACACTGGCTCCAATATCCCTGCCAGGCGGTTATGTGAACCTTTTGGGACCGCACGCACATGACCAAATCGCTCACGCTTACGGCGGCAGTCTCACAAGACTTCAAGCCTTAAAGCGTCGCTTCGATCCGGATGGCTTCTTCTCAGCAACGCCTCTTCCCGCCTGAGCAAGGCGAATAACTGCCTCGGCCGAAGCTGGGCTCCGAGCGCCCCTCAATTGGTAGGACCAGCGAGGCGACGAATTGAAACGAGCCGTCAGTCGCACTGGGTGTTGAGACCGAACAGGCGAACAACGGAGAGCTGCGATGGCGACGAATAATTTTACGGAGACGGGGCTAGTGCCGCGCTTCCGGTGCTAACGCTCACGAAACTTGACGAGGATCCGCATGGCGTCTTCCGCCGGTACCGAAAGGATCACGCTGTCGTGCTGCATGAGACCGGCGGATATTTCGTCCTGCGTTTTGTCGATGTCGACCGGCTGGGCAAGGATACGCAAGTCGGGCCCAGCGGAACGAGTTTCCCGGAGGCCCTGGGCGTCAGCAGCGGACCGGTATTCGATCTCTTCAAATATAGCATGATAACAGCCGACGGTGATGTCCATCGGCGTCGCCGCGCGCCTTTTTCGAGACTATTTGCCACCCGCACAATCAATGAGATGCGTCAAAGCATTCGCCGTGCGGCAGATGGTCTAGTTGGCGAGTGGTATGAGCGCGGCGAGATGGACTTCTTCGGCGAGTTCGCGTCCGAAATGCCTGCCCGTATGATTGCTGACCTTTTGGGACTTCCGAGGCAGGACATTCCGGGATTCACCCTGCTCGTCTATGAGGTGACGAAAATCTTCAGCTTCGGATTAAATCCCGAGGAGCTCGGTAAAATAGAGAATGTGTGCGGCATGGGCTGGACGGAAAGCCGTCTGTTTATCAAGATAATTCGAAGGTCAGAAGCCGGCGCAGCTAAAGTGGGGGCGGCTTCCATTATCGGTTCTCGACGCAGGTCAGTGGATGTGAGCCTCAAGATCGGCAAGAACATCATGCAACCCGCTTCGGCAGCGGACGCGCGTTGAGCGCTTCTTCAGCCAACCTCCATAGATGCGAGCCCGGATAGGAATTAGCTGCGCCGTAAGGCCGACGGAGTCCGCAGGGCCAAAAGCGAGCTAGGCTCGAGGGTCCGCTTTTGGCGCAAAGCGGACATTCGGCCAGACGTCGATGTCTGCTAAGGGCCATTTTCGGACTTCGACGTCGAAACATCGTATGGCACCGAGCGTCGTCACACCGACGCGGTCTATGTTGTGCCGACCGGAGTTTCATTTGAGGCTCACGGCTGCCAGGATAACCGCATGGTATCGACGCGGCGGATGCCGAGGTGCCCCTTGATCGCCGGCGCTTGATCCAATTGGAGGTGCGGGATGCGGGCCGCGAGCGCCGCCAGGCTCTCCTCGAGTTCGACACGCGCCAGCGCTTCGCCGATGCAACGATGGGCGCCGGCACCAAAGGCGGGGAGCAGCCGCGGTTGGTCGATTCGACGGATGTCGAACACGTCGGGGCGTTCATGGGCCTCTTCGTCACGTGCGCCCGACATGGTTGAAAAAAGGAGCAATTGCCCGGTCGGTATAACAACGCCACCAACCTCTATCTTTTCAGTCGTAACCCTGGCGAACGATGCCACGCTCGGCTCGAAGCGCATCGCTTCCGCAATCGCGCCCGGAATGAGCGAGGGATCGCGGCGCACCGCGTCCCATTGCTCCCTGTACCGGAGCAGAAGCGCCAGTTGTACCACGATGGCGACACGAGTTGTGTCGGTGCCGCCGACGATCAACTGCACGATCTGGAATATGATCTCCAGAGGTGACAGCTCGCCGGCTGCGTCCGCCTTCGCCAGGAAATTCGAGAGGAAATCGTGACGAGGGGTCCGGCGCCTGTCTTGAAGCGTCTTTTCCACGTAATCGCGCAACTCCTGGCACGCCGCCTCCGATTCAGGAATTTCGTTCGGCAGTATGCTGCCGCTCAGGAACCGGGTCACCAGGTAGACAAGTTTTGTAAAGGATGGGATGTCGGCTCGCGGCAGGCCAAGAAGATCGCCAATGACGCGGGCCGGAAGTTCAGATGCGAACTGACTGACAAATTCGACTCGACCATCGGCATACCAGCTCTCGATCAACTCCTCCGATGACCGCCGTATCTGCGGCCGCAGATCAGCCATCGTCCGGACCGCGAAGCTTCTGGAGAACGGTGAGCGCCGGCGACGATGAACGGCGCCGTTCGCGGTGAGCATTCCCTGCTCGAATAAATCAAAGAGCGCTCCTTCTGGGACACCGTACATTTCCGGGTGCATCGTCTCAGTTGCCGCGGTGCGGGGATCATTGCTAAGCCGTTCAACGTCGGCACGGCGGAGCACGAGGTAACCTCCATTTTCATGTCTGACAAAGGGGTAGCCGGCGCGATATCTGCGGAACATGCCGTGCGGATCCGCATCGAGATCTGCCACCTTAAGGACCGGCAGTTCTTCAACAACGAGAGCCGCGCAATTCCGTCCGAAGAGCGAGCCAAGGGCGGAGACCGGCCGATGTGCTGGCCCATTTTGCAGGGATCTGGACATATTCAATTCTCCTGATGTGAGGTACGAAATCGCCGTTGCCAAAGTCGACCCGCTGGTGCGATGCGTCGCCGCTGACCCGACTGCCAATGGACTCTATGCGGCTGGACCTCAGGTGTCGTGAGGCGATCGCGCCCGATCGTCCGTACTAGCGCGCACCCGCGCCAATGTGAGGCGCAAGGTCTGCCTTAGGTCAAAAGTCGACGTAGAGCGAATGTCCGCTTTGCGCGGTGGGCTCAATTGGTCGGCGCAACACTTTAATCTTTTAGCAAAGATGGAGTGTGGACATGAAGCGGCGGCGTCGCATTTGCTACTCTGCGGCCCAGCGATCCGAGATCTGGGATCGCTGGCAAGCCGCGAGCCGATGAGTTCGATCGGACGCCGATTTGACCGGGAGTCCTCGTCGGTCTTCTCGGTGATCTCGCCGACCGGCGGCATCCGTCCTCCGGATCGGAACGGTGCCAAACAGGCGCTCAGCCTTTCTGAACGAGAGGAGATCTCTTGATGGCTCAGCATGCGCTGCTCATTGCGGTCGATCGCGCGCCACCTGGGACGATCTCCATCAACCGTCAGCCGTGAAGTCCAGCGTAATGGCGGGGCGAGTTGCTATCGGGCTGCGAGGTCCGGTCAAGCCGGGTGGGATCGGGCGCGGCGCCCGAAGCTTTGCAAGTTGGCTTGCCGTCCATTCTTGAGGCGGACAGTATCAACCTTGCTACAGCGCGCCACACTCCGCGCCAGGACGCGTGTATCCATCGGGTTAGTCGGCGTGTTCCTCACCTTCGGGATCGTCACCCATTGTTGTGTCGGCTCGCGCTGGCCAAACGGCGCGCTTGTCGGGTCGCCCGATAGAGGGCCTTTCGACTTGCCCATGGTCGGCGCGAACTCGTGCGTTGTCGCTACCGGTGGCGCCTGCTCCGACTGCGCCCGGCGTGGTGCCGAAACGCTGCCGGAATCCACGCGCAAAATGCGTATAGTCGCGAAAGCCGCAAGCGTAAGCAATATCACTGAGCGGCTGGCCTGTCTTGATCAACGCGCGGCGTTCGATCAGACGCGCCGCATGATCCAGACGGGCCGAACATATGTGGTGACGGCATGTCGACCCGCGGACCGTGAACAGTTTCTGCAAATAGCGTAGCGAAATTCCCACCTCGGCAGCCACCTCGCGCGGAGAGATGTCCGGATCGGCAAAGCGGTTCCTTATGATGTGGCAGGCGCGCATGAACAGCTTGTCGTTGTGGCGTGAGCCAAACGGGGCGGGCGGTGCAAACAGCGCGCCGACGAGATCATAGACTACCAGGGGCATATATCTATCAGCCGACGCGAAAGATGGTTCTGCATCGCTCACGGGGTCAAGAGCGAGTTGACAGAGCAGACGTGACGCTTGCGCCGACCGGCGACCACACGCTCCACCTTGAGGTTCGAAGCCGAGATGCGAAACCAGGTTCTGGCGCGGCAATTGCAGACTAAGCCAATGCGCTTTCCGCTGCCCGGCCTCCGGGACGAATGTTACGGGTCTTGTGGAATTGAGCAGGATGACATCGCCAGCAGCGAAATCTACGACTCGGTCGTCCTGCATGATTTTCGATCCGCCCGTAAGCTGAACCACGGCGTAATAGTACTCCATGTCATCACGGCGAATATCCGATACCGTGCGCTCAACGCGGGTCGAGTTGCAGGTGAGATCCGTTGCAACTAATCCGAAGACGCGCCGCGTGCGCACCCTGCCGGCGAAGATGTTGGCTTCGAGAGCAGGACTAAACCATCCCCAATTCTCGCGCAACGCAGCTCGGAAACCGTCATAGTCCAATTTTGGAGCGCTGAGAAAATCGTCGTTTGGGTGCACCATCAACTCCACGGGGCAACTATGCCGCAGACCTAAATCGTATGGTTTGTAGTGGCCTGCGTAAGCCACCAGCGCTGTTGATTAATTAACCTAGCGTGGCGTCGAGATTGGCGGCGCTCAACTCTGCGTCACGCCAGGTCACGCCTGCGAGATCGTGTCGACGTCGCTGCAAGGCGCAAGCGGTGCGCGCCAGTACGGACGATTGGGCGCGCTCGTCTCACGACATCTGAGGTCCAGCCGCTTAATTTCCGATCCGGCAGTTGATGCAGAAGCTTTGCTTGTTCCAAGCCGATCGCAACCAAACCCTGGCGAAAGGACGATACTCATGAGTAACGACAAGACCGCGGTACCAACGGGAACGGCCCTGACCCACTTGGATCCCGTCTTTCGCGAACGGCCGAACGAATATCTCGATATGCTGAGGTCACGGGAGCCGGTGCACCAGGATCGGATGTTCGATCGCGTGGTGCTGACCCGTGCGGCCGATGTCGAAGCCGTCATGAACAATCGCAAACTGGCTTCCGATCCACGGAAATCCCGCCTGGGTTCATTCTCTCGGGTGCAACTGACGGTGGATGATACGTTTCGGCCGCTCATACTGCATATGGACGACCCCGATCATAAGCGCCTGCGCGACCTGGTCGTCAAGGCGTTCAACCAGGTCGCGGTCGATGCAATGCGCCCGCGCATCACTGAGGTCGCATGCGGCTTGCTGGAGGCTATCGACGATCCATCCTGCTTCGATATCATGAACGCTTATGCCCGACCGTTGCCGACGATAGCTATCGGGCTGATGTTAGGCGTCGATACCGCCCGCTGCCGCGACTTCAAACAGTGGTCTGACGGCAAAATGCAGATGTTCAACCCGCGACGCACGCAAGAGCAGGAGGCTATTCTGGCATCCAGCGACGCCGCTCTCGCTGGCTACTTCGCCGAGGTAATCCAAGCGCGTCGTAAGGAACGTCGGGCTGATCTGATCAGCAGCCTGATCGACGCTGAAGAGGACGGCAAGCAACTCGACGAAGCGGAGATCATTGGCGTTTGCATTGCCTTGCTCATTGCGGGCAACGTGACGACGACTGATCTCATCGGTAACGCCGTATTAGCGTTGCTGCAGCACCCGAATGAGCTCCGCAAACTGCTCGCCAAGCCGAACCTGGTTCGTAGCGCCGTCGAGGAAGTGTTGCGCTATGACGCGCCAGTCATGCAAGGCACTCGGATCGCAACCGAAGCGATGCAGTTCGGCGGGTGCCCGGTCGCCGCAGGGCAGACCATCAATGCCATGCTCTATGCAGCGAACCATGACCCAGAGGCGCATCCCGATCCAAAGCGGTTTGACATCGAAAGGCCGGATAAGCGTCACAACTCATTTGGCGGCGGCGCTCATTTCTGTCTTGGCGCGCCACTGGCGCGGGCCGAGGCACAGATCGCTCTTTCGATGCTTTTCGCGCAGTTCCCGAAGCTGCGCCTGAGAACCGACCGCCCCTTGGAGCGCCGGACGACGCTGAACTTCAATGGACTACAAGCGCTCTGGGTGTGTGCGGATTAGTAGTGTGTCGCAGTGAATTACGACTCTTTGTCTTACGGCCAACTTGATGGGCGCGGCGAACGGCATCAGTGGCAGAGCGGTCCATCGCATTTTCGCTGATCATGCTCCATCCGATCTATTTGAATTGGGAGTAGCCGAACATGAAAGAAGCCATTCTCCGCTCCGGCATCGAACGTCGCACCCTACTCACGACGTTGGCGTTGCTCCCAGCCGCGACTTACATGACGCATCGCGACTTACAATCGACCAGTTGGAATTCCAAATCTCGATCGGAGCGTGGAGTCCATGGTCATAGCGTGACGTTGCCGAACTGAGGCTCCCCGAATTTAACGACGAATTTTGTCCTTATCCAAAATATCCGGATCAGATCGAATCAAAAGCTACGAGCGACAGTGTGGGATGGAAGATGGTTGAGCAAGCAACACAATTACCGCTACTCGAACAGGTCGACGTCGGATACGCCGGCGTACGCTGGGACGTCAATAGCGGCGGAGAGGCAGAAGCGTTTCGGATTGCGATGCGACGGATAGTCGGCGGCGTCACCATAATCACGACACTGCATGATCATGAACCGTGGGGAATGACGGTTAGCGCATTCACGCCTGTATGCATGGATCCCCCGACGCTCCTTGTTTGCGTGAATAATCGCACGACCACGGCTTCGGACATATCACGTGGCGGCCGTTTTGCTGTGAATCTGCTGAGCCAGGCGCAGCTTTATCTGTCGCAGCAATGTTCGCGCGCAGGTGAAGACAAATTCATCGGCGACTATGTCGTTCCGCCCTCCGGTTTGCCAGAGCGGGTCATGATGCCGGTTTTGCGAGACTCCATTGTGACGTTCGATTGCAGAGCGACCGATATTCTTTCCGTAGGAAGCCATCTCGTCGTCATTAGCGCCATTGCGGCGATCCTAGCACCGCGATCTCTGCCACCGTTGCTGTATGGAGAGGGCCGCTATCTGCATGGTGTTGCGATCGGTGAGTCAGCTACAAGACGAGAGATCAGGGCATGAAATTACACGGGATCGCCGACGTGCTCTATGGCGCCTACAATCGTCATGACGCGACCGCTGTCGCGGAGCTTTATGATGCCAACGGCACTCATGAAGACATGGCGATGGGCCATTCCAAGGTTGGTCAGGCCGCGATTGCGGATGGCTTGCAGAAGTTCTTCGGTTGGTTTCCGGATGCCCACTGGGCCCCGCGCGTGCAGATTGCAGATCCGTTCGGGTCGGTGACGATTACGTATCTCCTTTCGGCAACTCTGCACGCGCAAATGGGCCGCACGATTGCGCGTGGTCAAAGAATTTCATTGCGAGGAGCTCACGTTTTGCATGTGCGTGGGCGGCTCATTCATAGCAGTGAAGACTACTGGGACGCTGCAACGTTTCAGAAACAACTCAACGCCTAACGGAGCAGTTACCATGAGAACAGGTAAAGAGTATCTAGAGGCGCTTCGCGACGGGAGGAAAGTGTACGTCGGTGGTGAACTCATCGAAGACGTCACGACGCATCCCAAGACGAAGGGCTATGCTCGCGCGATCGCAGAGTACTACGACCTGCATCTGGATCCCAAGAACCAGGATGTCGCAACGTTTGTCGACACGAACGGCGATCGCCAATCGATGCACTGGTTCTTGCCGCGATCCAAAGAGGATGTAGTTCGGCGTCGCAAGTACTGTGATTTCATTTGTCGCCATTTCAAGGGTGGCATCTTTACACGGCCGCCGGTCGGAATGAATGCGGTGATGTTCACGCAGGTCGACGACCAAAAGCCGTGGGCTGAAAACTCCCGATTCAAAAACGGAACGCGCGACCTATCCAAGAATATTCAGCATCAATGGGAAGAGGTTACCTCTAAGGACCTTGCGATTTCTCCAATGTTCCTCGATGTGCAATTCGACCGGGGGCGCGACAACGCAATGGCCGAGACCCCAATGCTGAAGATTATTGAGGAGAGGGACGACGGAATCCTGGTCAGAGGCTGGAAAGCGATTGGCACATCGGTGCCATTTGTAAACCACCTGCTGATTGGCAATTTGTGGCGCCCGGGCCAGACACCAGAGCAAACGGTATATGCCTTGGTTCCGATCGCTACGAGGGGTATCTCGGTGGTTGCCCGTAAATCGAATGCCGAACCGGACGCAGATCCGTACGATCGGCCGCTGGCTACTATCGGTGACGAGCTCGATGCAATGGTTTACTTCGACGACGTGCTGATTCCCTGGGCGCGGGTGCAACACATCGGCAATCCGGACCATGCGAAATGGTACCCGCAGCGTCAGTTCGACTGGATTCATCTGGAAACACAAATTCGCCACTGCGTACACGCCGAGCTTATGGTCGGTCTGGCGCTGTTGCTTACTCAGTCGCTCGGGACCGGTTCAGGACCGGTAGTGCAAGCGCAACTCGCTGAGCTTATCAGGTTCCGTGAGACGTGTCGGGCCTTCATGCTCGCAGCGGAAGAGACAGGGATTCGTGACTTCCGGGGGGCTCTACAAGCCGAATAACATCTTCGTCGACTTTGGTCGCGCTTACTACCTGGAAAATCAGCACAAGATGGTCAATATGCTGATCGATTTCTGTGGGCGCGGCGTCGTTATACAGCCGACCAAGAAAGAGCTGGACGACCCGTACATCGGTCCCAAATTGGCTGAAGCGCTTCGGGGGCCGGAGATCAGTGCCCGGGATCGGATCAAGATATTCAGGCAGATCAGCGAGCGGTTCCTTACCGAGTGGGGCAATCGTCATGAGATGTTCGAGAAGTTCAATGGAACACCATTGTACCTGATAAATCTCCTTACGATGCAACGCACCGAGTATCAGGTTGATGGTCCACTCACAGAGCTTGCTCGGCAGGTTCTTGGCTTCGGAGACACGGCGGAGCTCGGCAAAAGGACTCGGGAAGCGGAAAAAGCTTCGCACTACGCCAGCGTTCGATTCCAGCCCGAGTACGCAAAGGCCCAAGATGTCCATGAGAGCTATTCCCGTATTGAAGTTGAAGAGAAGTCCGCAAAGGCTGGCGTCGATTGATAGAGAGAACCCCAGGACGATTGGTGCGCCCTGGGGTCCTACTCGATGACTTAGCGATACTGTCGACATTGTAAGACTAGCAGTGCGCAGGAACGTGCAGTCGTCACCCAAGCAGGGAAGGTGAGCTTCACCTTCGTCGGGTTGGCGGCGCGACGTGGCAGTGAGCCATGCGTGCCAGTACGGCTGAAAGGGCGCACGCGGCTCACGACATCCAGCTTCCAGAGCCTTAGCGTCATTCACATCATCAAATCCAAATTGTGTTTGGAAGAAATATGCCTCTGTTAGTCATATGGCTCACCGCGCCCGTTGCGATCAGGCTGCTCGTCGTTCACTTCAGGCTTATCATCCTTCTCCGGTCTCGCGCGAAGGCGCGCTTTCGGGGGAAGGGTGCCCAAGGCGGAGAGGGCGGGTGAGACGTCGTCCAGGCTGGTGCAGACTTCCCGCCAAACGGACGCCCGCGCGGACGATCTCCCGCCTGCTCGAATAGTTTCTGGTGGCTGACGCGAAAGCGTTGAAACCGAGGATCATTCACCATGCTTGGCTTAATGATGCAAACGCCGTTGCTCCTGTCGTCCATTCTCATGCACGCGGCGCGCTCCTTTCCCGATGTCGAGATTGTCTCGCGAACCCCCGACAAGCGCGATCACATCACCAGTTACAGGGGCCTTCTCCAGCGCAGCTCTCAGCTCGCACATGCCTTGAACTCGATCGGCAGTAGCCAGGTGATCGCGTGGCGACGTTAGCCTGGAACAGCTATCGGCATCTCGAGCTACTGCTGTCGGTCTCGACCGCGGTCGCGTTTATGCGTTTCGCCAGAAGGCGCTGAAGATCGGGATGCACCGTCTGACCCTTCTGAGCGAGGGTGTACCAGCTCGGCTTCGACTTGCAGGCCATCGCCGACATGGCGTGCATCCGCGCTCGCAGCGATTCCGCCGGTGCAAGATTTAATAGCAATGGTTTTAAAGCGATGACCAAAGCGCGTCACGGGTTTCGCGAGCACCCAATCACACCTCCGAGATCGTGTCAGCGCCGCGGCGCAGCGCGGGCCATTTAGTGCGCGCTAGTATGGACGATTGGGCGCGTCGCCTGTCGACATCTGCGGTCCAGCCGCCGAGATTCCGATCTCGGCAATGGCGAATATCGCCAAAGCTTAACAAGGAGAACTCAAATGCCTCTGTGGCATATTTACTGTCCGGAAAATGCGTACTCGGCCGAGAACAAGTGCGCGCTTGCGACGCGTGTCACGGACCTTTACGCGGATGTCGGCTTGCCCCGGTTCTATGCAAGCGTTGTCTTTCACGAGTTGCCGAAGAACTCGTTCTTTGTCGGCGGAAAGGCAGCGAACGATTTTGTCAGGATTTGGATTGATCAGATTGCGCGCGCAACTGCTCCCGAGCGGCGAGCGTGGTGGCTTGAGCGCGTCAACACTACCCTCAATCCCTTCCTACGCGAGCGAGGTTATCGTTGGGAGCTCCACATTGATGAAACGCCAATCGATTTCTGGACGATCCAAGGGATGAAGCCGCCGGACCCCGATTCTGAGGCTGAAAAGCACTGGGTCAAAGAGGACCGCCCGTCGTCATATACCTGAGTGTGGGCGCAACCTTCAGCGAGCTGATTGCGGAGTCCGTGTCCTGCTGTCACGTCGCTTCGTAGGGCTTTTTGACTCTGCCATTGTCGGCGCGGACTCGCGCTTTATCATTACCGGCGTCGCCCGCTCCCACGGCGCCCGGCGTGGAGCCGAAACGCTGTCGGAATCCACGCGAAAAATACGTGTAATCGCGAAAGCCGCAAGCGTAAGCAATATCGCCGAGAGGTTGACCTGTTTTCATCGACGCGCGTCGTTCAATCAGACGCGCCGCATGATCCAGACGGAGCGAACATATGTAGTGACTGCATGTCGATCCGCGGGCCGTGAACAGCTTCTGCAAATAGCGTAGCGAAATTCCCATCTCGGCAGCCACCTCAGTCGGAGAGATGTTCGGATCGGCAAAGCGGTTCTTGATGATGTCGCAGACGCGCGCGAACAGTTTGTCGGTGTGGCGTAAGCCAAGCGGCCCAGGCTGTGCAAACAGTGCTCCAAGGAGGTCATAGACCACCAGACGCATATAGTCGTCAGCCGACGCGACCGCCGGTTCTACATTGCCGACGGGGTCAAGAGCGAGTTGACTGAGTATCCGTGCCGCCTGCCCTCGACCGCACGTGCCACCTTGCGGCTCGAAGCCGAGATGCGACACCAGATTCTGGCGCGGCAACTGCAAGCCAAACCATTGCGCTTGCTGGACCGGAACTAATGTCATGGGTCTCGCGGAATCGAGCAGGACGAGTTCGCCAGCAGCGGCATTTACAACTCGGTCGTTCTGAATGATTGTCAATCCGCCCGTCAGCTGAGCTCCGACGAAGTAATAGTCCATGTCATCACGGCGAATGTCCAGCTTCGTCCGGTCAACGCGGACAGTGTCGCTGGCGAGATCCACCGCAGCGAACCCTAAGACGCGCCGCGGGCGCACCCTGCCTGCGAAGATGTTGGTTCCGCGAACATAACTAAAACATCCAAAAATCTCGCGCGATGCAGCTATGTAACCGTCATAATCCAATTCTGGAGCGCTGAGAAAATCATCGTTCGGCTGCACCATCGACTCCACGGGGTAATAATCCTGCAAGCCTGATCGTATGGGTTGTAGGCCTGCGCCGAAGCCACGGGCAAACCTTCGTCAACTTGGCATGGCCCCGAGACAGGTCCCGCTCAACTCTCGTCACGCCCAATCACACCGCCGAGATCGTGTCAGCGCCCCGGCGCGCCCGGCGGTGCGCGCCAGTACGGACGATTGAGCGCGATCGCCTCACGACACCTGCGGTCCAGCCGCCTAGATTCCGACCTTGGCAGCCGTACGTAGCAGAGATCGGAGCAAAGAACGGACGCTTCTGAGCGCTGTCGATCGAGGTTCTGGATAACTCTGTGTCAATCGTTACAACAGTGGAGATTACAATGACGCTAACGGGAAAACGCGCTCTCGTGACGGGAGCAAGCAGAGGTATTGGCACAGCGTTTCCTTACGTTCTCGGTCATTCCGATTCCGAACTTGACCGCTTGATGCGTCAGGCGGCAGTGCTTACGCCAATCACACGGCGCTTGCTTAGCGACGCGGGACTAGCGCGCGATATGCGCGTCTTAGATGTCGGCTGCGGGACTGGCGATGTGTCGATGCTCGTAGCCGACATGGTCGGCTCGGGTGGCGCGGTGGTAGCCATCGATCGCAGCAAAGATGCTCTTGCAATTGCGCGCGAACGCGCGCAGGCGGCCGGACATGACAACATTGAATTCCGCGAAGGAAGTGCCGAGGCATTCACCACGCGGGTCCCATTCGATTTCGCCATCGGTCGCTATGTGCTCGTCCACCAGCCCGATCCTGCTTCCTTCATCCGCGCTATCGCTAAAAATGTTCGTCCTGGCGGCGTGGTGGCGTTTCACGAGCCCGGCGTGTACGATAAACGCAATCAGACGGTGCCACCAATTGCGCTGTGGTCTAAGGTATTTGATTGGATCGTTACGGCCTTCCAGTCTGTCATGACGCACCCGGATGCGGGCGCTAGAATGGTAGGGCACTTCCACGAGGCGGGTCTAAAGCGGACACCAACACTATTCTGCGAGATACCCATCGGCGGAGGCGCTGAATCTCCTCTTTGCGGCTGGATAGTTCATACCCTACGCAGCCTCATTCCGCAGCTTGAGAAAATCGGTGTCGCGACAGCCCAAGAAATCGACATTGACACTTTAGAGGATCGTCTGCGCGCGGCCGCCATCGGCTCGCATACTCAACTCATGACTGTAATTCAATTCTGCGGATGGGCCCGATTGTAGCGACACGTGGGAATCTGGGCGCGGAAGGTTTTCAGCTGCTCCTCGTCGCCCGCCGCGCGGATCGCCTTGAGAAAGTCGCAGCTGACGTGAAAGCGAAACATGGCGACCGTCACCACACTCGTCGCCGATTTGGCGTCGAGCGAAGACCTAGCTCGACTGTCATCGCGCGTCGGTGAGGTGGACGTGACGATGCTGGTCAATAACGCGGGCGGGGGGAAGGTATACCGGATCGAAGGCGTACGTACTGAACTTCACCCGATCGCTCCAGCTTGAGTATGCGAATAGCGCGATCAGGACTCAGGTGGTGATCCTGGGACCGTCCATACGGAGTTCTTTTCTTCTCAAGGGATGTGCGAGGGTGTCTTTCCGGCCGACGCTTATCTGACGGCCGGACGGATGGTGGATGCAGCGCTGACCGGGCTCGCCGCAGGAGAGGCCGTGACCATACCTTCAATGGTCGATGGTTCTTCGATGCGCATCCAGTTCCACCACTTTATCATTCGATGGCGTAACTGCGGGCCGTGCAGGCTCTGCGCATCGGCACGCTGTTTTTGACTCGGTAGCGTCGGGCACGACCTCACTCAACTCCGTGATCTCCAATGAGGCAATGCTAGCCGGATGGACGGAAGAGCAGTCAAGATGAACCTCTTCGAGGGGGAGGACGACTAGGCTGGAGTTGTTGGGACTTTGCTCCGCCAAAAGCGCCAGTCTTCGCAAAGCGCGACGAGCCAGTATCCAATGCTCGATGAGAGGGGCCCAGCTACCTCGGTCCTTTAGAATGCCGTTGAGCACGCCAATGGATATGGGATCCCCGGGCGAAAGTACGCCAAGGCTCCTGACAACATCGATCACATGTAATCCCGACGGGAGTTGAACCAATATCCCGGTCTTCCAGTCATCGAACCGCACAAGTTTCATCATGTCTTCCATGGAATGCTACTGAGACGGCAACCACGACCGTCGAAGGCTGCGGGCTATCGGAGCGACACCCGAATGACCATCCGCCTTGGGATAAATTGCGAGGCGAATGCCGGAACATGCCTTCGCTCAAACCTCGACGGGAAGCGGCGTTCGAATGCCATCCCTTCCATACTTAGAACCCAGCGTCTGTGTCTTCTATACCCATCAACTAGGTTTGATGAACCTGCACGTACAATGTCGATGGTTTCTGAAGTCCACTTGGGAGCATCCCTTCGTGACCCGGACATCATATAAGCACCAGCCGTCCTAGAAAGACGTCGCCGTTCGGTCATTGCATGAAAAGTCGACCGACATCGATTTCAATCTCAAGGGTGCTAACCGTCACTTGCATGATTGATGGGCGAGACGAGGCCCCGTTCCCGCGCTGTGACGGCATCAGAACACATCGGACCTCACCGGCATTCTCGATCCCACAGCGCAATTCACGGAAGCATTCGTTGAGATCACGCGAGATCGGATCGTGATTGATATCCCGAAGAGTTGCCTTGGTATTCAGCGCTGTTGGATGCGCAAAAGAAGGGCGTGCTGGGTCTGCCCCAGAAATTCCAACTCTATTACAACGTGTTCGTGGGAGATGACTCGGTCTGACCCCGCAAACCATTTGCCTGCTTCGGGTCAAAAGCCGACCTCGGGTGAAATGACCACTTCTGGTGCCAAGCGGACATTCGCCAAGTTCGCGATGTCGGCTAAGTGCCAATAGGCGACATCGGTCTACATTGGGCGTACGCCAGTAGGCGCCTTGTTACGGTTTTGCGAGGAACCAATGACATCTGCATTGTTTGGTTGCAATTGGAGGAAACATTGCATTGGCGCATTCCGAAAAGAGCCGTCCAAAAGTGGTCCTGATCGTCGAGGACGATTATCTTATCCGCATGGATGCGATCGATATGATCCGGTCTGCCGGTTTCGAAGCCATCGAGGCAAAAGACGCTGACGAGGCCATCGAAATTCTGGAACGCCGCCCCGACATCACAGTCGTTTTCACGGATGTCCACATGCCCGGTTCCATGGACGGTCTTAAGCTGGCCGCCGCCATTAGGGGCCGATGGCCGCCCATCAAAATCGTTGCGACATCTGGAAGAGCGAAGCTAAGCGCCGAAGAACTGCCCTCTGGCAGCCGCTTTATCCCAAAGCCGTACAGCCCGCGAGAGATCGTGGGGACGTTGCGCGAACTGACCGGCGTCTCTTCCTAGATATGGTGGGGCAGGAACTAACTGCTTCAGGCCCGATTGCATTAGCTGGTGGGCATATTCTGTGTTTATGTCCCGAGACCAACAAGGACTAGCTCCCAGTAACCTATGCAAAATCGACCCGTCTCGACCGTTGAAACGTTAAAAACAGAGTTACGCGCCGCTGGCGCCGGCCTGGCCGACAATGATGACCTGCTGCGCGGTGTGTTGGAAGGATGCGGCGACTGCATCAAGATTTTGGACTTAGACGGCCATTTGCAGTTCATGAGCGAGGGCGGCAAGCGGGTGATGGAAGTCGAGGACTTCGGGAAGCTCAAAGGCTGCCCATGGCCTGACTTCTGGGCTGGAGTCGGAAACGCAGATGCGCGGGCGGCGGTCGAAACCGCGAAAGCTGGTGGTACAGGCCGGTTCAAGGGGGCCGCAAATACGGCCAAAGGAAATCCACGATACTGGGACGTTCAGGTGTCGCCCATTTTCGGCGAGGACGGGAAGGTCTCGCAAATTCTTTCAATCTCGCGGGACATTACTGAACTTGCCGAATTTCAAGAGCGGCAAAGGCTCCTTACCGCTGAATTGCAGCATCGCATCAAGAACTCCCTCGCGATGGTGTCAGCCATCGCAAATCAAACCATTCGCGGCGATGACATGGGAGCCGCCCGAGAAGCGTTTACAGCGCGGCTGATCACGCTGAGCAACGCGCACGATATTTTGGTTCAAACGAGTTGGACAAGCGCGCCGATTAAGGACGTGATTGAGGGAGCCTTAGCCCCTCATCGACCCGGCCAAGCTCGCTTTGATCTCAGCGGACCCGAATTGCTCTTGCCGCCAAAACCTGCGCTGGCAATCGCGCTTGCTATACACGAACTAGCAACGAACGCTTCGAAGTACGGCGCACTTTCCAACGATGAAGGCAGAGTGAATATCGCCTGGAAGACAAATACTAGCAGAGCAAATTCCAGCTTCCATTTCGAATGGGTTGAGAAGGGCGGACCTCAGGTCGTCGAGCCGGAACAGTCAAAGAGAGGCTTCGGCACTCGCTTGATCGAAAGAATGTTGAAAAACGATTTCGGTGGAGAAGTCCTAATCAATTTCAAACCGGATGGCTTAGTCTGCACGCTCAGTGCGCCTCTGGAAAAGCTGATTACGCCCGAATATAGAGATGCTTAAGTCATCGCCGTCCGGCCCTTCAATTGCGCGAGCACCAAATAGGCTAAAAGTCATGGTCGTCGCTGGACACCTGCCCATCGTGCTGTCAGGGATATTCAGCGCTTGTTACGCAAGCGCTTGGCATTCGCCTTGACGGTACGGAATGCGGGCTTCAAAGCCGCCGAAGCGACTGCCGTGGACGTATGCGCAGTTCTTTTCCCCGTAAGGGCCTTCGCCGCAATGCGCATTGTTTCAGTCTGGGCAGCGACCATTCCAGAAGCAGCCGCCGCTGCCGTTTCCGAGACCATCCGATTCAATTCAGCGGTGTCTCTGAACGGCATTCCCGCCGATAAGAGGATCGGCCATCGCCACCATAGAGTGATGCTTGCGTCGAGAACTGCCGCAGATAGGTCGGCCGCCAATTGGAATGGTGTATGCCGTTTCGCCATGTGCGTTAGCCAGCCCTCATGCGCCACTCTTCAAGCGAGACCCGCGAAACAACTCGGCGCTCAGTTTGAGTAGTCTTCTGATGGAGACTACGGCCCGGTGCGGAAATAGTTCGAATTTATTATGTTGCCAAGTGAGCCTGTCCGACTTTGTCGTTGCTCACGCGGACACCGCAAGGTGAAACAGTTCCGCAACGGATTGTTGGAACGTAACCACTCCAGTCCCGTTCAAACTTCGTTACTCCTTCCAAAGGATGCCTAATGGCGAACAATAAAAATCCAAACGAGAAGCAACCCGGCGAGAACCCGGAAGGGAAGTATCACTTCAACCCCGGCAACATGGCCGGGAAAAAGCCCGGAGATGCGGAGCAGACTGCTGAAAACCGCGGCGAACCGCATGAGCCTGTGCCCACGGAAAAACCCGCCGATTAAGACACGGGTTTGCAGCCGAGGCAGTTATGACCTGGTTCAAGGGTGGCGATCATGCGCGCTTCTTGCCATAGCTCTATCGCGTGGCTAAGAGTTGTTTGCTTGGCCACGCGTTTTACTTGCTCGTCATCGTCGCATAAGATGACCTCGCGCTTTGCAATGCGGCCGTCAGCGTCGATGAGGTACGCATAATAGCTCGGTTTGGCTACGCGGGCGTCGTTCGGGGCATGCGCAACCAGTCGCGCATTTCAGCTCCGCTTTGTGCCCTGCTCGGCCCGTCTCAGAACCGCATCGCGCACCTTGCCAAGAGGAAGCGTATTTGCTTCCTCGCGTAGCCGAGCCGCGTGGTTGGCTAGGCGTTCCTCTAGAGACTGTGTCTGGGGCATCGGGTTTCGCTTCCGCACCGCGCTCCGCCTTTATTCGAGCAAGGCGGGAGCGCGACTGCGCTACGCGGGATACAACATCGCCCCGGCGATGAGTAGCACAAGAAAGATCGGCAGCAGTACTGGCGGTACCAGCCACTCACGAAAATTGAGTGAAGAAAGTTTTGTCATTTTGACCGCCTTTGGTTGCGGCGGGAGCACAGTGGCTCTCAGTCACCGATAGTAAGCTGGTTTCTACTCAGTAGTGCTCCAAGTTGATTTTATCGGCCGCGAGAACCGATCGTGTTATTCTGCTTTATGGAACATCAGGGCGTCGAATACACGGTAGTCCAAACGATCAATCCATTTGGCTGGAAATGGTCTATTGAGCGAGATGATAGGAGGCCCAAAACTGGAGTTGCTTTTAGTCGGGCGGAAGCTGTTAGCGCCGCCGAACAAGCAATCAGCAAATCGGTCAGAAGAGAGAAGCGGCAATAGCCCGGCCCCGGTATAGCTATATTTTAGCGCACAACTTACACAAGTTCGCCGACCAGCGTTCCACACTGCAATTGAAAAACCTTAGCAACTTTCGACGGCGTGGCGGCTTGGCGCTTCGGAGAGTTCATCGTGGATGATGCCAGGCGAATGCCAACCGAAAAGATATTGTTGTATCGCGCAAGAGCGGATCGCTGTCGGCTGGATGCGGAAAATACCCGCATTTCAACAGAAGAGGAGGCGTGGCTCGACCTGGCGGAAGATTGGGACAATTTGGCCGGTGCCTTCGCGCGGGAGCAGGGTCCGAAGGGGAAGCAGTGAGATCGGCGGCCTAGCCTTCATCGAGTCCCATGTCGCTCCGCTCGAAGAGCGGCCAGACATCGGCGTCCTGCGGCCGCAAACTTTGGTGTTGCCAGCAGGTTCGCAGTTCAGGGATGTTCACAGAAAATATCCCGCATGGCATTCGCGCTCTGCGGGCCGCGCCGCCGATCGAGTAAGACCCCAGCTAAGCAGGCATCTTGGCAAATCTTTGAGTGCTTTGGGGTATTGGCATCCAACGCTCAGCGCTGTCGCAATAGACGTGAACATTGGGATCGAGCCAAGTCGTGTCGTCGAGAGTGCCAGCTTTGATAAAGGTGATGCCTGGCATAACGGCGACCTCCGTAAAGATTGGAGACCCGCACTCCGGACAAAAGTTACGCTCAACGGGTTGACCACTGTCGCCAGTATCGTGAAATGTCCTAACTTGTCCCTGGATCGACATTGCTGGTTTCGGAATCCCAACAAGGACAGAGAAAGCTGTTCCAGTTTGCTTCTGACAGTGCGTACAGTGGCACACCCCGACGAAAACTGGATCGGCATTCGCCGCGTAACTGACTTTGCCGCACAGACAGCGACCGGTCATTTCCACCATTTTATCCTCCTTCAGCTGGTTTCTGTTCAAACGATTGCACGGCACCACTGTCACGCCGACCGCAACGCGCGATTGCCAAGATCGGGAATCTAGGCGGCCAGACCTTAGGTGTCGCGAGGCGATCGCGCCCAATCGATCGGACTAGCGCGCACTGCGCTAGTGTAAGGCGCAAGGTCTGCCTTGGGTCAAAAGCTGACCTGAGATGTATGTCGGGTTGTGGCGCAAAGCGGACGTTGACTCGAAAACCTGGGAAGCTCCCTGTTATGGCCGAACAACTACTCTGTTAGTGCAAGATTTTTCCCTGTTAATTGGAGTAGGGAATTACGCCCAAAGCGACCTCGTGGCAGCGGATTCCTCGAGACTTGCCGTGCCTCCAAACGCCCAAAATCGCCAATTTCCCTGTAAGGTTCCCTGTTAGCAGGGATTTCGCGCGGAGACGGGTGCGATCAGCACTGCGTCGCCAGCCAATTGATATTGCTGATCAAAATCGTCTTCTCCATTGCTTCATTTGGAAAAGCGGATTCCGCCGCCCATCGACGAAGACGTCGCTATGTTGGTTCGCCACCATTCACCGCCGATGCAAACGACGCAGTCTTCGGTGCATCGATGCAAGACGCGCGTTGCGATCTCAGAGCCTCGTGAATCGCCTCCTGCGAAAGTTTGAATGGCGCTAGCTAGCGCTCTCCCGCTATGCCTTTGAGGGAGCCGTGATCAATGGCCCCGGGAGTTGCGTTCCGGGCCTTGCAGCGTGACACCGCCGTCGACCACCAGCACCTGGCCGGTGATGTAGCGGGCATGATCGCTGAGCAGAAATTTCACGGCGTGGCCGACGTCCCAGCCGGTGCCTTCCGTCTTCAGCACCGAGGCATTGGCGCGTTGGGCGCGCGCAGCCTCGCTCATGCCGTTGCCGCCGGCGTAGACCATCGGCGTGTACATCGGACCCGGGCAGATGCAATTGACCCGGATGTTGTCGCGGCCGTGATCGACCGCCATCGCCTGGGTTAGTCCGATCACCGCGGCTTTCGAGGTCGTGTAGGTGGTCAGGCCGCGTGGCCGCAGTGCCGAGATCGACGAGATGTTGACAATCGCGCCGCCTTTGGCGGTCTTGATCATGGCGGGAATGGCGTGTTTGGAAAGCAGGAACATGGTTTCGACGTTGACCTGCATCACGCGCCGATATTCCTCCACCTTCTCGTCGACGACGCTGCCGCGGCTGCCGATGCCGACATTGTTGTCGAGGAAGTCGAGCCGGTCCCAGCGGTCGACGGCGGCCTCGACCAGCCGTCTGCATTCGGCCTCCACGGTGACATCGCAGGCCACAGCCAGGGCAATGCCACCCTCGGCCTCGATCATTTCGACCGTGCGCCCGGCAAGCACGGGATCGAGATCGGCCACCACCACCTTGGCACCGGCGCGCGCCAGCAAGATCGCCGCGGCCCGGCCATTGCCGATACCGTCGCCCGCAGCACCCCCACCGCTGACGATTGCGACCTTGCCGGCCAACTTGGCATCCTCGTGATCTTTCATGCGCGCTTCTGTCAATTGGCTGTCCACCATCCTGGCTGACAAAAATACTCTGAAACCGTGTCAAAGCTCCATGACTTCCGTGATCGGTTTCTCCGATCACGGATCGCGTCCCGGCAAGCGATCACTCGATCGCTTCGAGCTTGGCATTCTTGCCGTCGACGACCTTGAAGACGACGTATCGCGGCTGCATCTGACCGTTTGGCAGGAACTGGACGTCGCCGAACACGGTGTCCTTGACAGCCTGTCCGCGGATCGCCGCTGCCACGGTCTTGCGGTCCAGCGATTTGGTGGCTTCGACGGCCTTTGCCCAAACCTGTACGGCGGCGGCGCCGAGCGCCGCGCTCTTGTCGGGAGCAGCGCCATAGGCCTTCGTATAGGCGGCGACGAAGGCGGTGCTCGCCGGCATGCTCGTGAACGGCGGCAGGTCGGGGAAGAAGATGTCGGCCGACACGATCCCGTTGTTGGCGTCGCCGGCCACCTTGAAAACCGTTGTCAGCATGATGCCGACCGCGCCGACAAAGGTGGATTTGATGTCGGCCTGGCGATACTGCTCCACCATGGCCGGCAGGCCCGACGAGTTTGACGAGTTGGTCACAATGATCGCGTCGGGATTTGCGCCCTTCAGGTTCGTGAGCTGGACCCTGAAATCCGTATCCTTGAACGCGAACTTCTCGGTCATCGTCACTTCGCCGGAGAAATTCAGTTTCTTGAATTCGGCTTCGACGGCCGCCTGGAATCCATTACCGTAAACGTCGTTCTGGGTGAGGAACGCGACCTTCTTGGCCTTAAGCTTCTCGACGACGTATTTGGCGATCACGCCTGCATCGAATCCGTTCGAGCTGTTGATGCGGACGGCGTTAGGATTGGTCTCGCCGCTCAGGATCAGATCGGATTTGGAGACGGCGGTGATGTCCATGATGTTCGCGCGCGCCAGAATTGGCTGCATCGCAAGGGTGACCGGGGAATTCCATCCCTCGATGACGAGGTCGACCTTCTCCGAAATCATCTCGTTGGCGCGGCTCACGCCGACGGCGGGTGTGCTCTCGTCATCCTTCGAGATCACGGTGATCTTGCGACCGAGCAGGCCGCCTTTTTCGTTGAGTTGCCCGACAGCGAGCTTCACGGCATTGGTGACGGTTTGGCCATCCGGGCCGGCGCCGCCGCTGAGCGGAAAGATGGTTCCGACCTTGATGTCCTGCGCCGCGGCCGGCGCGACAAGACTGGCGAGAAGGGCGAAAGTGGTAAGCGAAAGTGTCTTGCTCATGCGTGCTTCCCCTGTTCTTATTTTGAAGAATTGATTTTGCCAAAGCGTCGAAACAACCCGGCAAGCCCTGTCGGCCAGAATATCAGGACAATGGCGAGGACGGATCCCAGGATAATCTTGTTCCAATCACCGCCCAGCGACAGCAGGTTCTGCTGAGTGATCAAGAGGGCGATGCCGATCAAGGGTCCGATCAAAATCCGCCGTCCGACCAGCACGACGGCGGTCAGCATCAGAACCAGGAAATAGGATTCGAACATGTCGGGGCCGACATAGCCGCGCTGATAGCCGTAGAGCCAGCCGGCGAGGCCGGTGATCGGCGCTGACAGGACGAACACGGCGAGCCGGATTTTCCGGGGATCGACGCCGAGGCTCGTGGCGAGCGCCGGATTCATCTGCACCATCAGCGCGGTGGTGCCGAGCTTCGAACGGCGAAAGCGCGCGATAAAGCCAAGCGTGAGGAGAAGCAGAATGAAGGCCACCGGCCAAAGGTCTTCCTGGCTCAAGCCCGAAAATGTCGCAACGCCGAACGGCAGGATCAGCGCAGGAATGCCCACGACGCCGTCGGAGCCGCCAATTGCATCCCAGTTGAATGCGATTTCGTAGGCCACGACCGCAGCGGCGTAGGTGACGAGCGAGAAGACGAATTCGCGGGTCCGGAGCGTGACCATGCCGAGGAAAAAAGCGGCTGCCACACAAAATGCGACGGCCGCGACCGCCGTGCCCCAGCCATTGAGGCCGTACTTGACCGAAAGGTTCGCGGCCGTATAGCCGCCGATCGCCCAGAACAGGGTATGGCCGAGGCTCACTTCGCCGAGGTAGGACAGGACGAGATCGACGCCGTAGCACATGACGGCAAAGATCGCGATTGTCGTAAGCGTCGAATATGCGACGGAACCTCCGCCGAGCAGGCGTGGCATGAAGAAGCCGACAATGATCAGGCCGACGACGGCGGCAGCACGCAATAGCGACATCGGAGGCCGTGCAGGGCTATCGATCGCGGTCATTTCGCTGCCAATCCCGCCGGGCGGACCACCAGCAGTATGAGCATCAGCGCAAAGGCGGCCGCGGTGGTGTAGGCGTGGGCGACGAACGCGCCAAAGAAGGCGGTGAACAGCCCAAGGCCAAGACCGGCCGCAAGCGCTCCGCCAATCGACCCAATGCCACCGACGACGACCACGACGAAGGTCATGATGACCTCGTTGAAGCCCATGCTGGTGAGGATAGGTGAGCGAGGCGCCACCAGGGCTGCGCCGATCGCCACGGCCGAGCACTCGAACATGAATACCAGGAGATAGACGACCTGCGCATTGATGCCGAACAATCCCGCGAGCTTGGAATCCTCCGCCACCGCGCGAATGACCGAACCGTAGCGCGTCTTCTGGGTAAACCACCACACCGCGCCGTACAAAGCGAGGGTCACGACCAGCACGAGTACATCCTGCCAGGTGAACCAGAGCGGCCCGATCTCGATCTTCGCGCGTGCCAGTGTCCCGGGAAAGGTGTGCGGATTGCCGCCGAATATGAGCGCGCTCCCGCCCTGGATTACATAGCCGAGGCCGAGTGTGACAATCATCAGGCTCGTCAGGTTCTGCGTCATCACCAGCCGCATCATGGCGCCTTGCATCAGCGCGCCCAGCAGGGCGAGGAATACCGCCGCGACCACGATCGCCAATGGGTAGGACAGCCCGAGTTTGGTGATCGCATACCAGGCTATGAACGCTCCAAGCATGTAAAGCTGACCGTGGGCGAAGTTCACCAAGCGGGCAACGCCGAGCAGGATGGTCCAGCCGAGCGCTATGCAGGCGTAGCCGGAGCCGAGCACGATGCCGTTGATGATCTGCTGCGCGATGTTCACGAACCCGCTCCTTCGGCGATCGTGCCCAGATAGGCTTCGACGATCCGCGGGTCGGCGGCCATGACATCGGCGGGACCCTTGCCGACGATGCGTCCGCGTTCGAGGAGGTAGAGGTGGTCGACCACCTTGAGCGCGGCCTTGACGTTCTGTTCGACCAGCAGCACCGGCAGGCCGCGGTCGACCAGCAGGCGGATGCGCGACAGGAGGTCGGAAATCAGCCGCGGCGCCAGTCCCGCGGATGGTTCGTCCAGCATCAGCACGCGCGGCCCGGCAAGCAACGCGCGGCCGACGGCAAGCATTTGCCGCTCGCCACCGGAGAGCGCCGCCCCCTTGTGACCGCGACGCTCGGCAAGGCGGGGAAAGAACTCGAAGACTTCAGGGATAGTGAATGTGAACCGATCGGTGCGATCTGCCGGCGGTCGTATCAAGAGCAGATTCTCGTCAACGGTCAGCTCCATGAAGATGTTCTTGCCTTCCGGTACCAGCGTCAGGCCCTGTGCGACGCGCTGATGGGCGGCAAGCCCGGCAATATCAGAGCCTCCAAGTCGAATTGTTCCCGACACCGCCGCGCGGCCGCGCGACCAGCCGGCAAGCGCATTGACCAAGGTTGATTTCCCGGCGCCGTTGGCGCCGACAAGACCGACCATGGTGCCGGCCGGCACGCCAATTTCGATGTCGGAAAGCGCGACATTGCCGGCGTAGCGCACCGTCAGGCCATGGCTTTCGAGAACGCCGCTCATTCGTCGCGTCCCAGGTAGGCCTCGATCACGCGGGGATCGCGCTGGATCTCTGCCGGTGTGCCGGTGGCGAGCATCGCGCCCTGGTCGATCATGACGATATGGTCGGCAATGGACATGATCAGGTCCATGTGATGCTCGATGACGACCAGAGCCAATTTTTGCCGGCGCAGACTGATGAGAACGTCCGCGAGCTTTTTCATGTCACCGCCGCTGAGGCCCGCAGCCGGTTCATCAAGCAGCAGCACCTTCGCGCCCGTTCCATACGCAAGCGCGACCGACAGCAGGCGCTGTACGCCGTACGGAATATCGCCCGGAAGCTGATCGTGGTATCGTGACGCGATCCCGAAGTAATCGAGCAAATGCGCTGCTGCCACTTCGGCCTGGCGTCGGGTCGCGGCCTCGCGCCATGGCATGAGCAACGAGATAGAAAGACTGGTCGAGTAGTCCCTGACGATTGCCGAAACGGCATTTTGCAGGACTGTCAGCTCGCCGAAAAACGAGTTCTGCTGGAACGTCCTGCGAAGGCCTCGGCTCGCGAGATCAAATGTCTGGACACTCGATACGTCCACATTGTCGAGAAACACCCGGCCGCGACGATCTACCGCGTGAGTGACAGCCGCAAAGCAACTGCTCTTTCCCGCGCCATTGGGGCCGATAATGCCGAGGATCTTGTCGGCAGAAGCTGACCAACTCACGTTGTGCAGTGCAACGAGCGCGCCGTACTGGACGGTAAGATTTTCCACGCGCAGCACTTCGCGAACGTCTGAACGCTGATGTTGCTCGACGCGCACGATTAACCCCTTACGGTCGCTCGTCGGCGATGTTCCTGCCGAAAAGCTACCGGCACCACGACCTCGACGTTTCCCCTGATCTTTGCCAACGAATGTAGTGCCGCTTTCGACAGTGCTGCAAGTCTATTTTCGCCGCGGAGCTAAATCACGCCTTCGTCGCGCATCTGCTTGAGCTCGTCGTCATGGACGCAAAAAATTTCCTCGTTCTGCGCGCCGATGCCCTCGTCCAGCCAACGGATTTCGCCGGGCGTTGACGACAATCGCGGTACGACGTCGGGAACGGCGATCGCGCCGGCGCGAGACTCTTTCATCTGGATATTCCGCTGCGCGCGATATTACGTATCCTCAAAAATGTCGGCGATGCTGTAGATCAGGCTCGACGGCACGCCGCCCTTGGCGCAGTGCGCCAGCACGATTTCAACGTTGAGCGAGAACGGCACCCTCCCGCCGATCATAATCGCGGCCGCACTTGTATTCCCGGAAACGAACGTTGGCATGATCGAGCAATCGACAACCCCTCATTCCGGAAATCCCGCGCACACGCAACTCGTCGTCGACCACGGCATCCTGATCACTCCCCATCTTGCAAGTGCCGACGGGATGGAAGATGGATGATCCGGTCTCGCGCACGTAACGAAGGATGTCGTCATCCGTGCGCAGGGATGAGCCCGGCCGCCATTCTGCCTCGGCCTCCGCCGAGAGCGCCGGCGCGGCGGCGATCCTGCGGATCAAGCGCCCATCGAGCGATGGAGCAGGAAAGCGAATTCAATTGACATTTATCTGCATTGATTATGCTATGAAAGCATGGATATCGAGCTCGCCAGGACCTTCATAGAGATCGTCTCAACCGGCAGCTTCATCAAAGCTTCCGACCGGTTGCATGTCGCACAGACGACAGTCAGCGCACGCGTGCGCCTCCTTGAGCAGCAGCTCGGGCGGCCGCTGTTCGTTCGAAACAAGGGCGGTGCGAGCCTCACGCCGGCTGGCGAGCAATTCCTCCGCTTCGCCCCTACTTTCGTGCAGTTGTGGCAGCGCGCAAAACAGCAGGTGGCGGTGCCGGAAGGGCACAGCGCTGTTTTGACGATTGGAAGCGAGGTCAGCTTGTGGCGGCCGCTTCTGATCGAGTGGGTCAGGGCGATGCGGCGCTCACGCCCGGACATAGCGCTTCGCGTTCATGTCGACGTTCCCCAGGATTTGGTTACGCACGTTGCCGCTGGGCTGGTAGATATCGCGATCATGTACGCTCCCCAACATCGACCGGGCCTGGAGGTCGATTTGGTAATGGAGGAAGAACTCGTACTCGTAACAACCGATCTCGCGAAGTATCGCGACAGCGATCCGCAATACGTTCACGTCGAATGGGGCTCGGAGTTCTCTCTTCATCACGCGGTGAGTTTCCCGGAAACAGTCCCGAGCCTGGTAACGAACCTCGGTCCGCTTGCCCTCAGCTACATTCTCCTGGAGGGAGGTTCGGGCTACTTCCGTATGCATGTGGTTCAATCTTATCTAGCTACGGGAGAGCTCCATCTGGTTCCTGGCGCGCCTCGGTTCGCATTCCCGGTCTATGCCACACACTCGACGAACGTTGATACCGCCGCGTTGGACGCGGCGCTTACCGCGTTGCGTGCGGTTGCAAGCGTCGAAAAGTAATCCGACGCATCGAACGCCTGGCGAATTCCTCGGTGAATTGTTTGGCCAGGGCGTCCGCCATCGCATCTGCTCAACAGCTTATCGCTGCCGATGTCGTCCGCGCTTCGCCTCGAATTCAGTGTGTGGTGATCCGCTTGCTCGTACGTCAAGAACCGCGAGGCTTCGCTCTCTGCCGTGCTCCGTCCAACAGATTGACTGTCCCGGTCCAAGACCGATAAGGGCGGTTCCGATCGGGCTCAAGACTGAAATATAGTCGTTGCCTCCAGCCTTCTCTGGAAGAACAAGATGAGCGCGTCGAACATGTGGATTTGCGTGCTCGACGAACTTCACATTGCATCCGATTTTGACAACCGAATTCGAGGCAACACTTTCCGGAATGATGTCAGCGCGCTCGATCTCTTGACGAAGAAGACAAGCAGTCTCCGTATTCGAAACCTCTGATTCTCCGAGCAGCCTGAACAAAGTCTCACGGTCCGATTTTGTTAAAACAATAGATGGCCGTTCCTCAGGACGGGTTCGTTCGCAGTTTGTCATGATTACTTCCCTTCCGGACGCCATTTGCCGCCCAAGTGCATGGAGCGGCAGCGTGCGAACGGCATTGGCTCCTTGTGCGGGTAGCGACTCATATCCCATCAACTGATCCGCCGGACAAATGAGTTTAATTGTCCGTTGGGTGCAATAAAACGCCGCGAGAGAACTTCCTCGCCAGCTTTTACCGACATTGATTCAAAGCATCTTTCTTGCGCGTGGCGTTTTCGCCAGCCGCCGGCCGCCCCGTCGGGCGCTGCGAAGGCCGTCGGGATCGACAAACCAGATAAACGCCATCCACAGGGCCAGGATGATCAGAGTTCCGCCAATAATCATAACGTTACTCCCAGGTTGGCTACCGGCGATGCGCGTCTTGCACGCAGCATCGCGCCGCGCTCAGCGCCAAGTCGGAGCGGTTTCAGTGCGATTTTCAGGAAGAGGAAATGGAGCCCCGGCCGGCGAAAAGCCGTCCGGGCTACCTGCCAGGTTGCAGGAGACCAGTGTGAAGGCGCGATCGCCGGGTTTTCTGCGTTCTCCAGATCATGAACTTCGATTTGGGACTGAGACCGAGAAAATCAAGTGGAGCCTATTGCCGCAGGTCGAAGCACGATGGCAGCTTGCACTTGTCTGTGGCCGGGACTCAAGCAGCCGCCAAGGGTAAGGCTTGAACTGGGCTGCCGGCTGGCCCTAGAGTTCTATCAAGACGGCTCGAATTCAGTGCGTCGATGTGCAGGTGAGGTGCGAACATGCAGATCCTTGCAGCCACGGATTTCTCCACTCGTTCCAACCGGGCCCTGCGGCAAGCTGGCTTGTTGGCACAGCCCGGCAGCGCGCAACTTCACATCGTGCACGTAGTGGACGACGATCAGCCAGATGAATTGGTCCGCATGGAAAAGCGGGAGGCAGAGCGTTTGCTCAGTGAGCAGATGGCTTCAATGCCAGAGCTGAGGGACGTACAGGCGCATCCGCTTGTAGTCACGGGCGATCCCTTTGACGGGATCCTGAGGGCGGCTGCAGACGTGAACGCGGATCTCATTGTCATGGGTTCGCATCGCAAGCAACTGCTCGACATCATCATCGGTACTACCATCGAGCGTGTGATCCGCAAGGGCCCTTTCCCGGTGCTGATGGTGAACAACGAGGCACAGCGGAAGTACGAAAACGTTCTGGCTCCCGTCGATATGGTGGATGCCTCGGCTGATGCCCTTCGAGCCGCCACGACCACGGGATTGATCGGCGACAACAGGGCAACGCTGCTTCACGCATTCACGCCTGTGGGGAAAGGGAAAATGTTCATTGGTGGGGCGGACCAAGACAGTATCGACAGCTACGTCGCGAGCGAGCGAGACGAGTTAATGCATGAACTGGCCGCGTTCCTGGCAGCGTCGGTCGATCGTGCAGATGGAAGATGGTCTCTCCGTGTTGAAGAGGGTGGGCCTATGGAAGTCATCTCCCGTGCGATTTCCGAACTACGGCCCGATCTGTTGGTGATGGGTACGAATGGGCGTTCTGGCCTGCTTAAAGTGCTGATAGGCAGCGTCACCGAGGAGGCTCTACGCTCCCTGAACGTTGATATTTTGGCGGTGTCTCCCCTGAAGCGATGAATTCAGCCTGTTTATTTTTCCGCCGCCGAGGTCTCGTTCGTTTTCGGCCCCGTCGCGGAACCGTGCGGCTCGAACCAGAACCATCAGCGTTATGGGCGTTGTTGTGATGACCAAAACGATCACCAGCAGTTCATGCAGTACAGGTCGGGTTCCAAGGGCCGAAAAATAAATCATCGACGCCGTTGTGATGAAGATCGTTCCGAGCGTCGTTCCAAGCGTGGGCGCATGGACGCGCTGATAGAAGCCGCGAAGGCGGAGTAGTCCGAACGACCCGATCAGAGTGATTGCGGCGCCGCCGATCAGGAGCGCCGCAGTCAAGATCGTCGCGAGGGAAGGGACGTCTGTTACTTCACTCATTCGATTACCTCGCCACGAAGCAGGAATTTGGCGAGTGCTACCGTGCTCACGAATCCGAGCAGGCCAACGATGAGAGCGCTCTCGAAATAGAGAGTGCTGCCTGACCGAATGCCGAATGCAAGAAGCAGCAGCATCGTATTCACAGACAGTGTGTCGAAGCCGACGACCCGGTCCTGCGCCCGTGGTCCCCAAAGGATGCGGAACGCGGCGCATGCCATGGCGAGGCTCAACAGGATCTGCGCCGCCGTGATCGACCATGCAAGCATCGTGCTCATGCAAATATCTCCAGCAGCGGTCGCTCGTAGCGCCCCTTTATGGTGCGAACCCATTCGGTTTTGTCGACGAGATCAAGGACATGAATGGTCAAAGTGCCGCTCGCTTCCTCGAAATCCACCCATAAGGTACCGGGCGTCGATGTGATGATGCAGGCAAGCGTCACCAAGCCATAGGGATTTCGAAGCTCAAGTGGAATCTCTACGAAGCCTGAGGTCCATCGTCTTCGCTCGAGCCCGAGAATGATGCGGCCAACGGCGAGGTTGGATCGCACAACATCTGCAACGACGACAGCAGTCAGGCGGAAGATAGCTACCAGTTGCCGTGTACGCGCTTTCGGCGGCTCGAGAGCGGCGAGCGCCCAGCCTCCGATCAGCGCGACGGCGCCGCCTAAAAGGATATGCCCAACCGAAAGGTTATTGAGCAGCAGCCAGAGAACCAGAAGGCCGGCGCTTACCATGGGAAAGGGGATGAGCCGGGTCATGTTGGCCCCATCAGGCCCTTCGGCCGCTCTGCTGCAGAACCAAGGACGCCGCGGATATAGTCGTGAGGGGCGTGCAGCGATTGCGCCGTTGCCTGCATGAAGCGCATGATCGGGCCGGCCTCGATCGTCTGGAGTGCGCACAGCAGCAGGAGGGCTCCGACCGGCGCTACTTCGATCAGACGCACGCGTGGTACAGTGCGATCCGGAGAAGCCCAGAAGGCACGGATGCCGGCGCGCGTCATGGCGACAAGAGCCGCCAGCCCCGACAGGATCAGGACGGGAAGCATAACCCAGCTCGCGTTCGGGACTGCGCCAGTCGGCGGATTGAGCGCGGCCGTCAGGAGGGCAAACTTGGCGATGAATCCGGAGAGCGGCGGCAGTCCGGATATGACAAGGGCGCAACCGATAAAGGCCACTCCGAGGATCGCCATCGTCGCCGGGATCGCGATGCCGACTTCGTTTGAGTCCTCCAGATCGTCCGCTTCTCCGTACGCTTCGCGGGTCACCGCGAGCACGTCCGCTCCTGGCTCACGGCCTCGCTCGACGAGTTCAATCAAGAGGAAAAATGCACCCAGCCCGAGCGTCGAACTGACAAGATAGAACAAGGCTCCCCCCGTCACACCGACCTGTCCCATACCGATGGCAGCAAGCACCGTTCCGGAGGATACAAGCACGGAAAAGCCGGCGAGCCGCGCCATGTCCTGTGAAGCCAGGCTGCCGATAGCGCCGAATGCGACAGTTGCGAACCCGCCCAGCAATATCAACTCGCTGCCGAATTGCGCCGATGCTCCCGCCCCATCGCCAAACAGGAGCAGGTATAGCCGCAGCACGATGTAGACGCCGACTTTGGTGAGGATAGCAAAGATCGAGGCGACCGGTGGGGCTGCGGCGGCATACGTCGCCGGTAGCCAGAAGCACAAGGGCCACATTCCTGCCTTGACGAGGAACGCAATACCCAGGACACCGGCTCCTGCTTCCAGCAACGCGCGATCCTCTATGCGCATTGCCGGGATACGTGCAGCAAGATCAGCCATGTTAAGCGTGCCGGAGACGCCGTAGATCAGGCTGACGCCAATCAAAAATAACAGCGAGGCGACGAGGTTCACGACGATGTAATGCAACCCGGCGGTGACCCGGGCGGGTCCCGAGCCGTGCAGCACCATGCCGTACGAGGCCGCGAGCATCACCTCGAAGAAGACGAACAGGTTGAACAGATCGCCGGTGAGAAAGGCTCCATTGATTCCCATCAGGAGGAACTGAAACAGGGGATGGAAAAGCACGCCTGCGCGGTGCCAGCGGGCCAGCGAGAATACAACTGCAGCCGCCGCGAGGAGACTGGTCACCAGCAACATGACGGCGGCCAGCCGGTCCACTACGAGCACGATGGCGAACGGAGCAGGCCAGTTACCCAGCCGGTACACGCCCGCCACGCCAGTCGGGGCCGCGTCCGCAGCCCGGAGCAATGCGATGGCGATGACCACGAGCGCGAAGGTGCTCACGACGTTGAGCACGGCGTTGACGTTGCGGCGCTGCTCTCCGCCGAGGGCGAGCATCATCGCTCCGGCGAACATCGGCAACACCACCGGCGCGATCATCAAATGGTCGGCGAAGCGGGTCACAGTTCGGGCTCCCGTCCGTCGACATGGTCAGTCCCCGTCAGGCCGCGCGACGCGAGCAGGACGACCAGGAACAGCGCTGTCGTCGCAAAGCTGATCACGATGGCGGTCAAGACCAGCGCTTGCGGTAGCGGGTCGGCGAGGTGTGCAGGGTCGCCCGCTCCGCGCGCGGTCAGGACCGGAGCGACGCCCGTCCGAAGTCGCCCCATGGCGATGATGAAGAGATTGACCGCATAGGAAAGCAGGGACAGGCCGATGATCACCTGGAACGTGCGCGGCCGGAGGATCAACCAGACACCTGAACCGGCGAGCATGCCAATGCCGAGGGCGAGTATGACCTCCACTATCGTACCTCGTCCTTTGGAGAGGTCGCAGGCCCGACAGGCCCGCTGCTGCCCGGCATGCGGTGACTGCGCACGGACTGATGCGCGATCGCGATCAGCATCAGGACGGTCGCACCTACGACCAGCACGAACACGCCAAGGTCAAACGGGAGTGCGCTTGCCAGCGGAACAGCTCCGATCAATGGAATGTCGACATAGGAGAAATACGAGCTCAGGAAGGGCCGACCGGACAGCCACGCGGCGGCCCCGACGCTGACGGCGAGGAGCAGCCCTGTACCCATCCATCGTACTGGCAAGATGCGCAGCCGCGCTTCCACCCATACGGTCCCGCGGGCCATGTACTGGAGAATGAATGCCACGGCCATCGTGATCCCGGCGACAAATCCACCGCCGGGCTGGTCGTGCCCGCGCAGCAGCAGAAAGACGGCTGCCGCTCCAATCACCGGGAAAAGCATTGTCATCATGAGCGCCGGGATCGCCATAGCGCCCTTGATTGTGTCTCCCTTGAGACGGTCGGGATGAGACTCGTCGTAGCTGTCTTGCGCCCGCTGCTGCTCCGGGATTGGAATACTTTCGGCAGGCGGTCGGAACCGCCGCAGCAGCGCATAGACGGTGATTGCGACGATGCCGAGCACCGTGATCTCGCCGAACGTGTCGAACGCGCGGAAGTCGACCAGGATGACGTTCACGATGTTGGTGCCGCCACCCCGCGTATAGGCGTTTTCGACAAAGTAGTCAGCGATGCTCTCCGGCGGCGGGCGCGTCATGATTACGAAGGCCAGCGCCGCCAACCCCGATCCTGCCGCGACGGCGATGGCGAAGTCACGAACGCGATACCATCGGATAGGGCTCGCCGTCGCGCCACCGGGGTCAAACTTGTGGACCCGTTTCGGAAGCCAACGCAGCCCGAGCAGCAGCAGTACGGTAGTGACCGTCTCTACGACCAACTGCGTCAGCGCGAGATCCGGCGCGGACAGCCAGACAAAGCTGACACAGGTCACCAGACCGGTGCCCCCGAGCAGGATGAGCGCCGCAAGGCGATGGAACTTGGCTTGATACGCCGCCGCCAAGGCGCAGGCGATTCCGACAGCCCAGATCATTCCGAACACGAAATCGAATCCTGCCGGCATCGAGCTTTCGGTCCCAATTCCGCGCGCGAACAACGGAACCGCACCCACCAACAGTGCGGCACAGACGAGCAGTTGCAGCTGCGGCTGCAGCCGATCCGTGCTGAGGAGCCCCTCCAGGCGCCTTGCGACGCGCCAGGACAGTGTAACCAACACGCGCTCGAAAATGCGTTGCCCCTTGATATGGCGCAGCAGAGGCGGCCCATCGCAAGTGAGCAGGTAGGAGCGCAGGATAAAATACAAGCCGATGCCCCCGCATAACGCAACCAGGCTCATCAGGAGTTCGGGCGTGAAGCCATGCCAGACGGCAAGGCTGTACTCCGGAATATTTGGGCCGACCACGGCGTGCACCGCGCTTTGGAGCAACGGTCCCACGGTAACAGCAGGAACGATGCCGACGAGAAGGCATGCGAGCACGAGGAGCTCGGCAGGAAAGCGCATGAGAAACGGCGGCTCGCTTGGTGTGCGCGGCAGCTCCGTCGGCGCCGGACCAAAGAAGACATCACGTATGAAGCGCAGCGAGTACGCGACCGTAAACATGCTCGCGGCCGTAACGATGTAAGGCAGCGCCTGATCTACCAGTGAATTATCATGAACCTCGATGGTCTCCGCGAAGAACATCTCCTTCGAGAGAAAGCCGTTGAGCAGCGGGACACCGGCCATGGCAGCAGCGGCAACCATCGCCAGAGCCGCCGTGATCGGCATGAATCGCCAAAGCCCGCTCAACCGGCGTATGTCACGCGTGCCGGTTTCGTGATCGATGATTCCTGCTGCCATGAACAATGACGCCTTGAACGTTGCGTGGTTCATGATGTGGAAGATGGCAGCCACCTGGCCGAGCGGCGTGTCGAGGCCGATGAGCAGCGTGATCAACCCAAGATGGCTGATGGTCGAATAGGCGAGTAGCCCCTTCAGATCCTGCTGAAAAATGGCGATGAAGGCACCGAGAATGAAGGTAACCAGGCCGACCGAGCCCACAAGCCACAGCCACTCGTTGGTTCCTCCCAGCGCCGGCCATAGCCGCACCAGCAGGAATACGCCGGCTTTAACCATTGTTGCGGAGTGCAGGTAAGCCGAAACTGGCGTAGGGGCTGCCATCGCGTGCGGCAGCCAGAAATGAAACGGAAACTGGGCGCTCTTGGTAAACCCACCGAGAAGAATGAGGACAAGCGTCGGGACGTAGAGAGGATGCGCCCGGATCACTGTGCCGGATGCGAGCACGCGATCGAGATCGTAGCTGCCGACGATATGGCCGAGGATCAGGACGCCGGCGAACAGGCAGAGACCACCGGACGCCGTAACGGTCAGCGCCATGCGGGCGCCGTCTCGCGCCTGCGCCGTTTGGTGCCAGTAGCCGATCAGCAGGAAAGAAAAGAGGCTGGTTAGTTCCCAGAAGAAGACCAATTGTATCAGATTGCCCGAGAGCACGATGCCGAGCATCGCGCCCATGAAAGCGAGCAGGAATGAGAAGAAGCGGGGTACGGGATCGGCAGGCGACATGTAGTAGCGGGCGTAGAGCACGACCAATAACCCGATGGCGGTGATTAGCGTGGCCATCAGCCAGGCGAAGCCATCCATCCTCAAGCTGAACTCGAGGCCGAGTTCAGGAACCCAGGCGGCGTTGTATTGGAGGATCCCGCCATTGGTGACGCGCGGGTAGGTTGCAATCACCGACCCGAGAGCAATTACAGAGACGATTCCCGCCAGGTACGCTTCTGCGTTGCGGGCATTTGCCCGGAACAGAATGGCCAGGCAGCTTCCCATAAACGGGACCGCAATGATTGCGATGAGAAGCGTTTCCGGAGAAGTCAACATCTTTGCCCAATTGCTACAGCAGCGCCAATTTCTCCATCTTCTTATGGTAGTTCGGACAATACCAGTGCAAGATTCCGTGACGAAGGCTCCACGGCAGCGACCTCGGCGCATCCAGCACCAGGTTCCTGCCGCGTGACTGGCGGGGCCTCGAATGGCCGATATTCCGGCCGCTCATCAAGTGCGGCCAGCAATCGCTCGACGTCTTCTGTGCCGGCGTCTTCCTCGCGGTGGGAGCTCACGTCGTGTTCGTCAAAATCTCCGATGCGGTCGTGCAGCCAATTAGCGACAAAAAGGCGCGGGCTGACTCCACAGCTTGATTTCGCGGGCCGCCTCGCCAAGTATGTCGCTATGGTTATCATTGTGCTCGATAAAAAATATTGCCGCACGGGCCACTTGCAAATTGGCAAGTAACCCGGGCTGCCTTCGTGGCTGTCCGGGCATAAATTTCCCTACAAAAGCTGTCCTGCTCGATTGCGACGTTGCGGAACATACGGTCCGCGATCGTTTCGCGTGAGCTGGGGCGACGACGCGCCGCCACGACGGCAAACGCAATTTATTAGCGGAGCTACGAAGGCTGTCCCGCGCCAAGGGCGACGGGCGGTCAGTGCTTCGGCTGCGCGATCGAGATAATTGTGACCGAAGGAGAAAGCGATGACAGAGGCGAGAGAGATGGGCCGGCTGTATATGAAAGCCGCCGACGCTGCAGTTACGTCCATTGCGGATCATAACCGCAAGAGCATGCACTTGTCCGGTGCCAGCGCCTTCAGGTCGTTTGAATATCTGGCCCGGCTTGCGGGCGCGAAAACCGGAATGGAAGCGATCGAGGTTTCAGGTGCGCATTATCGAAATCAGCTGGACGCGCTAGGCGAATACTCGAAGAACCTCGTCGATCTTGCCCGGAAGATGCGGGGCATATGTCTCGCCCCTTCAGAGCGCGAGGGGGCGTAGCAAGGTGTGTTGTCGTTTAACGAACCGTGCGGCGTACGCTGTGCCAAACATGGGAGTCGATATGTCCGAGCAATTGCCTCCAATCGCCATCGCGCGACGAGACCATGCGCGTCTTGAACGGCTTGCCGATGATGCCTTGAGAGAGCGCCATCCGGTCGGCCGGTTCTTGATGTCGGAGATTCGGCGGGCTGTCGTGTTCGACACCAACAAGGTGCCTGAGGGCGTCGCATGTTTAAACGGGTGGGTGACGTACAGGGTCGATGGCAGTCGGCAGTCTGAAAGCAAAATCCTGGTCTGTCCGGATGAGCTTAGAAACGGTCAAATGGAACTATCGGTGCTCTCGCCGCTGGGTGCCGCCGTTCTCGGAATGAGCGTTGGGCAACGTATAAAGTTCTTCAGTATCGAGGGTGGACTTCACTCCGTTATTGTCGAGGATGTCGTCGCGCCGGCGGGTGCGCCCTTGCTGTTTCCGCTGAAAGCTCGCCGCAAGGCCGGTCGGGCTTCCACCGACTCTCGCGGACCCGATGACGACGGTCCTCAAGCAGCCTGAGAACGAGTGTGTTGGAAACGAGCTCGATCGCTCGATAAACATTATGGAGCAGGAAAATGCAGCGCGACGGAACAACCGAAATGAGACCGCCAATTGCCATTGATGCGAACCACTTCGCCAGACTGTCTGCGCTCTCGTCGCTGACGAGCGGGTCGATGACGGAGGTATGCGAATATCTTCGGGAGGAGCTCGATCGCGCGCGCGTCCTCCCGGCAGAAAAACTGCGTCCTGACATCGTTAGTCTCGGCAGCCAGGTCGAATTTCGGGACGAACAAACCGGAAAGACTCAGGAGATCATTCTGGTTTATCCGCTTGATGCCGATATTGCACGCCGGCGCGTGTCCGTGCTGACGCCGGTCGGCGCGGCGCTTCTTGGGCTTTCGGTCAATCAGACTATTTCGTTCCGCACCAGAACCGGCGAAAGGCGCGAACTGACCGTGCTCAAGGTCGGTCGCGCCGACTAAGTCAGAGCGAATGCGAGCGAGGAGGGGGCCGTCGTGGGATGCTCCGGCCAAGGAGAACCTCTCTCAGGACGACAGCGTCGTTGTGAACTTCATCACGTGCTGCAAAAACGAGTGTAACCCGTCCTTTCTGAGCGAGCGTACGCAGTTCGTCCAGCCGGTCCCGACGCCGATGTATCTCTTCGGAGTAGCGGCGTCGAAACTCATGCCAACGAGCAGGATCATGTCCGAACCACCTCCGCAGCGCTGTGCTGGGAGCAATGTCCTTGGCCCACACATTGATCGCAGCGTCAGCTTTTCTGACGCCCCGGGGCCACAGGCGGTCGATCAGTACTCGAGTGCCATCGCCCGAGCCGGCGGAATTGTATGCCCGTTTTAACCTGATGTTCTCCGCAACAATTCTGCTGCTCATCTATATTCCTCCTGATCTCCCTAATCCGTTCCTGTGCCCGCGGGACGATCGCGTCACTCCATCCTCCTGTACAGCCATGCTGACGCTGTGCGTCGAAGCGCCGGAATCTTTGGTCTGCTGCATGCTGTTTCCCGATATGGCGAGTGACATAAACAGCATCCCGGTGACGACCCAGAATGTCAGCCTGCCGTTGTCATCGCCCGCCCAGAGTGTGGTTGAAGGGGAGCCGTTATGCGAAGGCAGAAGCTCGACCAGCCGAGCCGCCAGTATGCTCGCTTCCGACGGCGACCACCGCTCGCTATTCGATTTCCATATCTTCGAAGCAAGGCTGTTTATCGCCTGATCCCTGGAAAGCTGGGCCAACCGATCGGCCTCTTGCCAGGGATCGACGTCCTGACGTGCGAGCACGGATAAGACGCTCAATGTCATCTCATTTGTTTCGCAAACCGATGCGAACAGGAAAGCATCATACTGGGACTCGGGGCGTAAAAGTTCGGTCATTTGACACTCCCACTCTCCGCATTAACAATCGTTGCAGCCATTGGGTGTCCTGCCATCTTGCGGCCCTGCGGGAATACCCGACAAGCGATAAATATTGTCGGGTTTCACCAAGGAAGTTGCTAGGCCGGAACGGACTGATTGACAGCCAGCCGCGCGACGATGGCGCTATCGTTCACTTCGAAGGCCGAGCGCTCAGGCAATCCTGACAACAATATAACCGCTATCAATTGGCGATGCTTTTCGTTTGTCATTCTTCATCGGAGGCATAGGCTGATCGCAACGCGCCGATCGACCACGCCGGCGCGAACAACGGGAGAGGCGAATGAAAACGTCATTTCCGGAGCATGAGCCGGCGACTCCCCTGCTCGGAACGCCGAACCCCTCAGCCGTCGCGGGGCCGACGGAGAGGGCGACAGCCCCTTTTTAGATGAGAAAATCCGGGTCGTTATGGGATTGGCCAATGCAACGCGGAGTCCCTTTGTCGGTAGCCAAAATGCCCCGATCTGACTTGGTAATTCAACTGCCAAACGGAGGGCTCGATGTACCAAAGAATTCTCCTGGCGTTCGACGGTTCGCCCGATGGCCGCGAAGCACTGGCTCAAGCCGAAAGTGTGGCATCAGCGTGTGGTGCGACGGTTCATCTTGTTGCGATCATTGACCCGTCCGAAAGCATCCTCGTCGTTGAGGCGATGTCTTTCATCCCCGACAATCAACGATCTGCAATCCAGGCAGTGCTTGACGAGGCCGTGAGGCGGTTAAGAGGTATTGGATGCACAGCAACGAGCGAACTCAAATACGGCAAGCCGGCGGAACAGATAATTCTGTCCGCGGCTGAGACAGGCGCGGATTTGATCGTCGTCGGTCATCGGGATCAAGGAACGCTTGCGCGCTGGTTGAATGGCTCGGTAGGCGAGTCAATCCTGCATCAACCGCCATGCAGCGTGCTCGTGGCCGTAAAGTCCGAGCATCGCGCGAGCAACGTCACGCGGATGCAACGACTGACGGTGCCGGAGAAGAGATCAGGCTAGTTGCCTTTCCGTCCGTCGAGCCTTTGCGGGTAGTTGGCCCCTTGCGAGCAGCATCGCTGGCGCGACTGGTCATCTGCAGCACCGGCAGGACGCGTGCGATCTGTCCATTTCGATCAGAAATACTGCATTCAGATAACAATTAAATTCGTTTGCTTGATGCATCCGCCGATGAGACGGATGCCAGATTGTATGCGCAGAAAATCTGACCGAATTCGGAGCTGGTAATGCCGACTATGTTGAAAGTTGCTGGTGCGCACGAGAAGGCCCACGCAAATCCCAGCGGCTGGCGGCGCTATCTCTATTCGACCAACCACAAAGACATCGGCACGATGTACTTCGTGTTCGCGATCTGCGCCGGCTTGATCGGTGGAATCCTTTCCGTGGTGATTCGGATGGAATTGCAGCAGCCCGGGCTGCAGATTTTCACCAACACGCATACCTACAACGTGTTCGTCACCGGCCATGGCCTGATCATGATCTTCTTCACGCTGATGCCGGCGATGATGGGCGGATTTGGCAACTGGATGGTGCCGCTGATGATCGGCGCGCCGGACATGGCGTTTCCGCGCATGAACAACATATCGTTTTGGCTGCTACCGGCGTCGTTTTCGCTGCTCATCATCTCGATGTTCGTCGAAGGTGAGCCCGGCTCGAACGGCGCCGGTACCGGTTGGACGCTCTACGCGCCGTTGTCGACCTCGGGTCATCCGGGGCCGGCCGTCGATTTCGTGATCCTGTCAATGCATCTCGCGGGTGCGTCTTCGATCCTCGGCGCGATCAATTTCATCACCACCATCTTCAACATGCGGGCGCCGGGCATGACCCTGCACAAAATGCCGCTGTTCGCCTGGTCCGTTCTCGTGACGGCTTTCCTGTTGTTGCTGTCGCTGCCGGTACTCGCCGGCGCGATTACGATGCTTCTCACCGATCGCAATTTTGGAACGACGTTTTTCGCGGCGGAGGGCGGCGGAGATCCGGTGTTGTATCAGCATCTTTTCTGGTTCTTCGGTCATCCCGAGGTTTACATCATGATATTGCCAGGCTTCGGCATCGTCAGCCACGTCGTTGCCACGTTCAGCCGCAAGCCGATCTTCGGCTATCTCGGAATGGTATACGCACTGGTTGCGATCGGATTCATCGGGTTTCTCGTCTGGGCCCATCATATGTACACGGTCGGGATGACGAGCAGCGCCCAGGCCTATTTCGCCGCCGCCAGCATGGTGATTGCGGTTCCGACCGGCATCAAGATCTTTTCGTGGATAGCCACCATGTGGGGCGGCTCCATAACATTCAGAACGCCGATGCTGTGGGCGATCGGGTTCATCTTCGTGTTTACGATCGGTGGCGTCACCGGCGTTGTGCTCGCCAATCCGGGCATCGACCGGACGTTGCAGGATACTTACTACGTCGTCGCGCATTTCCATTATGTGCTGTCGCTTGGCGCCGTGTTCGCGATCTTTGCAGGCTGGTATTACTGGTTCCCGAAAATGACCGGATACATGTACTCGGAAACCATCGGCAAGCTGCACTTCTGGCTGACTTTTGTCGGCGTCAATCTCGCGTTTTTTCCGATGCATTTCCTCGGATTGTCGGGAATGCCGCGACGAATTGCGGATTATCCGGATGCATTTGGAGGCCTGAATCACATTGCCTCGATCGGATCCTATATCTCCGCGGCTGGTCTGATCGCATTCTTCGTGGGCATGGCCTATGCCTTCGTCCGAAAAACGAAGGCTGCGGATAATCCCTGGGGACCTGGCGCGACCACGCTCGAGTGGACGCTATCGTCGCCGCCGCCGTTCCATCAATTCGAGGTCTTGCCCCGAATTGAATAACGATCGATGAGCCGAAAGAAAAGTTCAGGAGTTCGCGTCCCGCTGTCAGCTCGCGGTGTTTGCAAGGAATCACCATGTGAAATCCGGATGGAGGCATGCCGTGTCCAAGCAGTCTATTCCTACCATTACGATGTCCGAGTCCGATCGTCGGCGCTTGGAAAAGTTGGCGCGCGCAGCCGCGGCGCAAGGTGACAGGGACGCCCTCTGTCTGATGGGTGAAATCAATCGCGCGGCGACGGTCCCGGATCGCGCCGCTCAATTGGATTCCATCGTCACGATGGGATCGTGGGTGACGTTTTGGACCGATTGGGGATTCCCGCGGGAGACGAGGCAATTGGTCTACCCTGAAGAATGCAGATCCGAACAGACCCAAATCCCGGTGTTGTCGCCGCTGGGCGCGGCGCTGATCGGGCGCAAGATCGGAAGCCAGATTCCCTTTTTCGCCGCAGGATGCACACACATCGTCAACGTCGAACGCGTGAGTCGAACTGAGCCAAATGTTATTCCGCTCCTGTTTCGCGCGCCAGTCCAGGGAGACGAAGAGCCCTTTGATGACGACCCAGGACCGACAGCCGCGTAAGTACGAGAAAATGCAACGGCAGGGAGAACGTGAGGGATGCGGTGCTGGTCTATCCGCACGAGGCCCGGATGCCTGTAACGCTTCTTCTCGGTATATCAAGCTGACAAGAAGGGGAGAAAGCGATCCAACCGGCCGTCGCGAAAGGCAAACGCATGCGAAAGGCATCGATTTAGCTGACATGCCGGATAGCCGAATAAATTCCTTGTCATGATCGCCGCGATACTCTGTTAGCTCCAAATATTTCGCTGTTATTCGAGGTAGGAAGTTGGGCCAGAAGTCTCTGCAGCGCAGCTATTTCGTGCGCTCGCTTTCCGAGCCGGCGGTGTGGTAAGGTTGTTTCACCTCGAGGATGGGTGGCGTGCAATTCAGGCAGCTAAGATATTTCGTGGCGGTTGTGGAAGCGGGGAGTATCTCTCGCGCCGCTACGACCGTTCATGTCGCCCAGCCGGCGCTCAGCCAGCAAATTGCTGATCTGGAAGAGCGGATTGGCGTGCAGTTGCTGCTGCGCACGCCGCGTGGCGTCAAAGCCACGTCGGCCGGTGAAACGCTGTTTCGCGAGGCCTCGCTGATCCTGCATCGCATGGACAAGCTCCCGGGCATGCTGAAATCGGCGATCGGCGAAACCCAGGGCACGGTACGACTAGGCATCGTCGCCAGTCTCGCAGGTCCCCTGGTCGGTGTCATTGTCGAGCATTTCAAGTCCGAACTGCCGCAGGTCAACCTGATCTGTTCCGACGGTGACAGCGGTTCACTTGTCGCCCGGGTGCAATCACACGCTTTGGATCTCGCGCTGGTGTTCGAGGATGAACTGGTATCGGCGCACTCGCGGACGCCGATCTTTTCGCAGCAGCTTTTCCTGATAGGCAAGGACGCCGGGAAGTTCAGAAAGCCGCACGTCTCGCTCGAAGAGCTCGTTGGCATACCCCTGATCTCGCCCGGCGGGCAGCGAAACCGGCGTCAGTTGATCGATCGGGCCTTTGCCGCGCGCAAGCTTGTTCCGACAATCGCGGTGGAGGCCGACAATTTGTCGAGCGAGCTGTCTGCGGTTCGTGCGGGTGTCGGCAACACCATTCTCAACGTCGGCGAACTCCCGGCCGGACTTGAATCCTTCGCCCCGCCGGTGCCTATCAAGCCGCCCTTGTTCATGACCTGCTGCGCCATCTTCAGCAATGACACTGCGCTCAGTACTGCTACAGAGGCGGTACGCGGCTCGCTGATCAAGGTAGTCAAGCAGTTCATCACGACGACCAGGCGCCGGGGCGCCAAGGTCATCGACTGATGTCCGGAAAGTAGTGCGGGCGCTCGATGGTTGCGGCGCGCCCGCCCTGACAACTGCCGGCAACTCAGTCGCGCCGATTGGCGAAATCGATGCCTTGCTGCACCTGGACGACAGCCTGCTGGATCAGGTCCATGGCACGCTCGCGATGGCCGCCCTTGTTCGGGGTCGCCTGCCGCAGCGCTTCGAGGGCCTGGAACAGCTCGGCGAGCGCGTGCTCCATATTGCCCTGATAGGCGCTAGCCGTCGTGGCGGAAGCGCCGAGCACGCCCAGCGCGGCGAGGCCGGTCGCGGCAGCCGCTGCAAAATTCCGGCGGGAGAGTTTTTCTTCAAACATGGGATGTTCCTTTTCTTTCCTTGATCGAAATAAATTGAAGAGCCGCAGGGCAGGGCCTGCGACGTCGGGAGCATTTGCTCGCGGGCGCTGTGTCGCCGGAAATCGATTTCGAAACAAATACCGATTGACTATGCGGGTATAGCGTTCGCCGATAGCTCGTAGCGCCGGGTGCGGCTTTCCCGCTTCAGCCGCGCTGTCTCGCCGCGCGTAGCCAGAGCCATGTTGCAATGGCGCACAGCGCAATCAGGCACGACGCAGGCACCAGCATCGGTCCGGCGACGCTGCCGGTGTGGTGTTGCACCCATGGCGCCAGATTCGGCGCGAAGAAGCCGCCGATATTGCCGATCGCATTGATCGCGGCGATGCTCGCTGCCGCGCGCGCGCCGGAAAAGAATCGCGACGGAAAGGTCCAGAAGCACGGATTAAGCACCGCAATGCAGGGGCCGCCGATCGCGAGCACGACAAACCGTTGCGTGTTGTCCGTCAACAGAACGCTCGCCAGAAAACAGATGGCGCCGAGCAGGGTGACCGCGGCCGCGAAGCGGAAGATCGATCTGTCGTCCCGAAGCAGCGCCGGCACCGCGATCAGAGCGAGCGCGGCAAGCGCCCAGGGAACTGCGTTCAGAAAGCCGTTGACAGTCGAGCTCACGCCAAAGTCGCGAATGACGGTCGGCAGCCAGTAGGTCATGCCGTAGTACGACGTGGCGAGCAGGATATAGATCAACCCAAATCCGATCACGGCTGGATCCCACAATGCCGACCACGGGTTTTGCCGGGAGGCGGAGGCCGACGAGCGCACGGGCGTGCATGGCCGCAAGCAACTGGCGGTCCTTGTCATTCAGAAAGCGGGCGCTTGCCGGCGAGGAGGGCACGAGCGCGACAACGGCGACCGCCAGCGGCAATGCGAGCAGGCCGCCGCCGATGAATACCCACTGCCAGCCTGCGAGCCCGAGCCAGCCGTTGAGATCGAGCAAGGTCCCGTTGATCGGTCCGCCTACCATATTGCCGAGGCTGCTCCCCAGCGTGAAGAAGCCGAGCATACGAATGCGGTAGGGGTCCGGAAACCAGGTGGTAAGGTAATATACGACGCCGGGATATATGCCGGCCTCGACCGCGCCCAGCAGTAATCGCAGGACGGAGAGCATGTTGGCCGAGGCGGTGAACGCCAGCGCCAGCGTGATGAGGCCGCAAGCGGCGACAAGCAGCGACAGCCAAAGTCTTGCGCCATAGCGCTGCAGCGCGAGGCAGCTCGGTATCTCGCAGGCGACATAGCCAATGAAGAACAGCGATGCCCCGAATCCGAACACTGCCTCGGAAATGTGCAGGTCCGAGATCATTTGCAGCTTGGCGAAGCCGATGTTCTGGCGGTTGATGAAGGCTACCAGAAACATCAGGACCAGCACCGGCATCAGGCGCCAGCCCAGCCGCCGCATCAGGGCTTGTTCGTCTTCCGTACCCTTCATGCGGCGAATTGCCCGGTGCGCTTACCTGCCATGCGATAATGCCAAGAGAATCTCATCAAGGAGGGATGTGCTAAAAGGTAATCCGAAGAATGAATTGTGGGCGTTTTTGAATGTGCCCGCAGGGTACCGTGGTTAATGCAGTTTCGACAACTCCGCTATTTCGTAAAGATCGTGGAAGCCGGCAGTTTTTCGCGTGCAGCGACATTGATCCATGTGGCGCAGCCGGCGCTCAGTCAGCAGATCCACGAACTGGAAGATCGGCTCGGTGTCACGCTGCTTCGGCGAAGCGCGCGGGGGGTGAGCCCGACGGCCGCCGGCGAATTGCTGTTTCGTGAGGCGATCTCGATCCTGCACCAGCTCGATCAATTGCCGACCGTGGTGCGTTCCGGCAGCGGCGAGGCTGAAGGCGCCGTCAGCGTCGGTCTGGCATCGTCGATGGCGCCGATCCTGATCGGTCCGCTGCTCGCCCAGGTCAAGACGACCCTGCCGAAAGTGAACCTCAAAATATCCGATGACGACAGCGGTTCGCTGCAGGCCGGCGTCGAGGCGAGCAGTTTCGACCTGGCGGTCGTCTATGAGGACGAGTTCGTATCCAGTCTCTCCCGCCGGCCGATTTTCCGGCAGCGGCTTTACTTCGTCGGCAGCCAGCCCTTTCATGTGAAGGACGCATCGGCGGCCTCGCTGGACCAGATCGCCAAACTTCCGCTGATCCTGCCCGGGCTTCCGAACGGCCGCCGCTCCCTGATCGATCGTGCCTTTGCCGAACGCGGCCTGGTGGCCAATATCGTTGCCGAGGCCGATACGCTTCCCAGCGAATTGCTCGCGGTGCGTTCGGGCGTTGCCAACACCATCCTGCCGATCTCCGATCGTGCGACATTCGAGCGCGGCGGATTTGCCGAGCCGCTGCTGGTCGAGCCGGCGCTCTTCCTCACCTGTTCGGTGATATCGTCGAGCGACTTTCCCCTGACCTATGCCGGGGAGGGCGTGCGCGAGATCCTGATCGAGCTGCTGCGGGTGCAGTTGCGCGACGCCGGCCTGCTCGGCGTGGAATGGATCGACTGAGCCCTGTGCGAGGTTCAATCACGCGACATCACGGTCGCTTGAGGATCTGACCGGCCATATCGACCGCCGATACCTGCATATCGAAGCCATATTTGTTTTTGATGCCGGCCTGGAGCATTTGTCCGCTCGCGCTGGCGGCGAACCATTCCGGATTGCCCCAGCAGGTGAAGGGCCAGATCGATGCCAAAACTGATTTACCGTGTTGTCTCGGCCTGCGGCGCGCTCGGCTACGGCTATCCCAGGGAGTCGCTGGAATCGGCTTTGCGCGGCCAGGTCGACGCCATCATCTGCGACGGCGGCTCGATGGACGCGGGTCCTTATTACCTGGGCACCGGCACCGAATATTTCGAGAGCGAAGCGGTCAAGCTCGATTTCCGCCACATGGTCGAAGCCGGCGCCAGGATCGGCTGCCCCGTCATTCTGGGAAGCTGCGGAATGGCCGGCGGCGATCGCAACCTCGACTGGATGATCGCTATCGCCAAGGAGGTCTTTCGCCGAGCTTGGCATTCAAGGTACCAAAGTCGCGGTAATCCGCTCCGAGCTCGATCCCGAGATCGTCATCAAGGAATTTCGTGCCGGTAGCGCTGCGCGCGACCGGCACCGGTCCCGATCTCGACGAGGAGGCGCTCCGCGAAAGCACCATCGTTGGCCAGATGGGTATCCATCCGCTGATCACCGCGCTCGAAAGCGGCGCGCAAATCGTGCTGGCCGGGCGGAGCTGCGATATCGCGCTGTTCGCCTCCGACATGATCCGCCGTAACATCGATGCGGGGCTGGCTTACCACGTCGGCCACGTCCTGGAATGCGGCGCGCTGGCCTGCGATCCCGGTTCGCCGTCGGATTGTCTCGTTGCCGAGATCTATGACGATGGCTCGGCGGTCTTTACCGCGCCGAATCCCGCACGCCGCTGCACGGCCTATTCGATCGCCGCGCACTCGCTCTATGAGGAAAGCCACCCGCAGCTGCAATATTATCCGGAAGGCATTCTGGTCATGGAGAAGACGCAGTTCTTCTCCCGCGACGGTCGCAGCGCCGGCATCCGCAACAGCCGATTTGTTCATTCCGCAAAGCCATGGCCCTGGAGCATCAAGCTCGAAGGATCGCGACGGCTTGGCTTCCGCAAGGTCTCGCTGATCCATATCGACCCGGCCGATCTGTCGAAGGTACCGGCGGACGTGCTGGTCTATGGCCGCAATGGCGTGCAGGCCCAGCCGGTCGATGCGTCGCAGCGCGAATTGGGCATCATCGTCGAGGCGACCGGCAAGACCCGCGAAGCCGCAGTTCTGCTTGCAAGCCTGCTGACGCATTACCTCATTCACTATGGCTACCCTGGCCGAAAGGCGACTGCCGGCAATATTGCCTATCCGCTTTCGCCTAATCTCATCAGCTTCGCGCGCGAAGACGGCTCGTTCGGCGCCATCGTGCCGAGCGGAACGCGCGATCCCGTGTTCTTCGAGAACTATGCCGCGATCAAGGCCGCGGTGCTGAAGCTGATCGCGGATGAATTCCCGGACGCGCTTGAGAATGCGACCTATGCCATCACCGACGCGGACGCCTCGCATCCGGTCGCGCTGCTCCGCACTGTCGATCGCGATGCCGGAAAGCTGGCGCAGCGTCACCAGCAGGAGATCGACCGGATCATGCGGCTGATCAAACCCGGTCCCGGTTCGCTGCTCAATCTCGACGCCCCGGACGCCTATGCCTGGTCGCTCTACCACCTGCTGCAGAACGAGGACGTGATCAAGAATACCATGTTCCCGATCACCTACTTCGCGGCCAACGGAGCCGACTGGAGCGAGCAGGGTTCGGAACGGCCGCGCTATTTCGATATCGGCGAGCGCGATTATCGCGGCAACGTCGACGACCGAACGCTCTCACTCATCGCAGACCATCCGCCGGTTGGCGCGCCGGTCGGCTCGCACCCCTTGCTCGATATGGCCGTCGTCATTCGCAGCAAGGATGCCGGCATCAACCGCCTGACCTTCGACATCATCTTCACGTCCGGCGAGAATTACGAAGCCGCGCTGCACTCGAACGTCTTCACCCGCGGCAACGTCGCGAAGATCCTCAACCTGCCGCCGGAGCGCGTGGTCGGCACCTATTTCGTCGATAGCTGCAACGCGATCAAGATTTCCGTCGACCGGCCGAACATTTCGGCTTCGATGGACGAGCGCGACGTATTCGGTGCGCAGCAGCAGGTCACGATCGAGCAGTTGAGTGTCCCGATCTACCCCATCGCGCTCGCGAAGGCGTCGTCTTTCTAGAGCCTTCGCCTTTCCAGCGCGACTGCTCCGATTTCAGAAACCCGACCAATCCAACCAAAGCAAAAGGAGATTTTATCATGTTGAAACCCGTCGTACTTGCGCTTGCGGCTATGCTCGCGCTGTCCAGCGCTTTGCCCGCCAATGCCGGCTATCTGGAGAACAGCGTCGATCAGTCGATGATCGTTCCGGTGGCGGGCGGCTGCGGCCCGCATGCGTGGCGCGGTCCCTGGGGCCATTGCCGCGACACCCCGTATTACGGCCGCCTGCCGAACGGCTCCTACAAGCTGCCGGGATCGATGAACGGTTGCCCTCCCGGTCACTGGCGCGGTCCGTATGGTCACTGCCGCGATACGCCGTTCCATGGCCGGCTTCCGAATGGCGGCTGGGTCTGAGCCGCGTTGGCCGTGCGCCGGGATCGATGCCGGCGCACCGCGATAAATATCTGAAGTCATCAGGCAGAAATCATGTCCAACCGTATTGTGATCCGAACCCGCAGCGACAGCCTGGCATCTCACATCCTGCCGGTATCGGGAACGATGATCGGGGTCTGCGCAACCTTGATCGGGTTGGCCAAGCTCGCGGCGTCCAAGCACGGCGTATCTCACGTCGACGAGTATGCGGCAGTGGTGGCGGTGACGTTTCTTGCAAGTGCGCTGACGTCGTATCTGTCGATCCGCTGGTCGGATCGAACGCAACTGAGCGTTCAGATCGAGGGCATCGCCGACACGATCTTTCTTTGCGGGCTGGTCGGCATCACGCTCGTTGCTACCCTCTTCGCCTACGAGGTGATCTAGACCGGGCTCTCCTGCGCGACAGGGAGTGCCGGCATTAACGCGCATCCGCCGGACGAGGCTCGCATCGGGGCGCGACACCCCGCGGTTCATTTCAATCGCAAGAGTTTATGAGGCAACCATGACAGATCAGGCAAAATCCAGGACGGGCAGATCGCGTGCAATGCGCTATCTCGCTGCGTTTCTCTGTGCGGCGGCACTCTCGTTGCCAGCCAGCGGCGCCCGTGCGCAAACACCGTTTTATCACGCAACGGCGCACGAGCTTGCCGGACCTCCCGGTTCGCTGATCCGCTCCGAACCGATGATGTTTGCTCCTGCAGGCGCGCAGGCCTACCGGGTGCTCTATCGCTCGGTCGGTATGCAGGGTGAGCCGATCGCCGTGTCCGGGGTGATCGTCGTCCCGCCGGGACCCGCGCCGGCAGGCGGACGGCCGATCGTGGCCTGGGCCCATCCGACCACCGGCGTGGTTCCGCATTGTGCGCCGTCGCTTGCGATCTTCGTCTTTCAGCAGATGGCGGGGTTGCGGCAGTTGATCGAGCAGGGCGCCGTGGTCGCTGCAACCGACTACCCCGGCCTCGGGACATCAGGCCCGCATCCCTATCTCGTCGGCGACAGCGAGGCGCGGGCGGTGATCGAACTCGGTGCGCGCCGCGCGCAGCCTGCCGGGGGTCGGCGACGGCAACAGTTTTGCCGTGTGGGGCCATTCGCAGGGCGGGCAGGCTTCGCTCTACACCGGCCTGATCGCCAGGACCTATGCGCCGGAGCTTCGTCTGGTCGGCGTTTCGGCTGCTGCGCCGGCGACCTCGCTCGTGACCTTGATGGGAGATGATTTCAAGAGTTCGGGCGGCAAGAACCTCACAGCCATGACGTTGTGGTCGTGGTCGCGCGTATACGGCGCACCGATCGACAACGTGGTCGTGCCCGAGGCGATGCCGACCGTCGACCGGCTTTCCAATGAATGCATCGAGTCGATCTTCGACATTCTCGAGCGCCGGCAGACCGAGAAGCCGCTCGAGCACCAATTCCTTTCGGTGCCGAACATCGCTACCGTGCAGCCCTGGCGCTCGCTGGCGATGCGCAACACGCCGGGTACGCTGCCGCCGCAGATCCCGCTGTTTCTGGCCCAGGGCACCACGGACAACATCGTCCGGCCGGAAGTCACCCGCGCCTATATGCAGCGGCAATGCAAGGCAGGCGGCAAGGTCGCCATGATGTGGGTGCCCGGTGTCGGTCATGGCTTTGTCGCCAGGGACAGCGCAGATGCCGCGGTGGCCTGGATGATGGACCGGTTCGCGGGGCGGCCCGTGCCCAGCGACTGCGGCAAGAACGTTGCGACCGCTGATCCTGCCGAAGCGACGGCGCAATAGCGGACCGTCGATCAGAACACCGCAGCATGAAATTGATCAATCCAACCTAATCCAGATGAATATAAAGGGTCCTGTCATGAATTTCGCTCCGACATCACGCGTTCAACGCAACCAAAACGCTTTCCTGCGCTCTAGCCTGGCTGGCTTTGCCGCGCTCAGCCTCGTCGGCCTCTGCTCGGCGGCACATGCGGCGGACAAGCCGCCGCTGGCGCCAGATACGGTGGTGCCCTTCAGCACCAACTCGCGGCTTTCAGCAGGGATCGAATTCAGCCTGCCGGCCCTTGCAGCCGATATCGAGCGGGATATCCCGCAGCGACTCGCTAGTATCAACGAAAAGATCGAATGCGTGCATCGCCGGGTGCTGTTCTGGAAGGTCAACGCCAATTGCGATGTCTGGGGTTATGTGGAACGGTCCGGGGGAGTTTCGCTGTATGGCCGCGGCGACCGCGTGTACGGCTCGGTGCGGATCGATGGTGCGCTCGAAGGGCAGGGCGCCAACCGGTTCACCGCGCGCATCCACGGCGAGACCGAGGCCAGCGCCACGATCGAAGCCTCGGCGCATCCGCAACTCGGCCAGGATTGGTCGCTCGACCTCAATTTCAGCGACGGATTCCGCTGGAGCGAGCCGCCGGTTCTGCAAGTGATGGGGCACGAGATCCCGCTGGCAAAATACGCCGAGCCGCGAATCCGGTCGCAGCTTGCCGTGGTCAGGTCGCATGCGCTGGCTGCAGCCCGCCGCCTCGATCTGCATGACAAGGCAGCGACGGCGTGGCGGCACGCGTTCGAGCCGATCCAGCTCTCGGATAGTCCGGCGGTCTGGCTGCAAATGACGCCGCAAAGCGTGTCCTTTGCTGGCATGCGGGCGAATTCGAAGACGTTGCGCGGATCGATCGAGCTTGCCGGGACGGCGCAAACCATCGTCGGTCAGGCACCTCCTTCCGTAACCGCACCCCCCTTGCCAACGCTTGGCCGGGACGTCGAGGCGCCCGGCGCATTCGATGTCATCCTGCCGGTGCGGATCGGCTATGACGTGCTCAAGGATCGGCTGACACAGGCGATTGCTGCAATGCCGCCGGTGGCGGGGATCTCTGTTCGGGACATTGACGTGTATCCGTCGTCGGGCAAGCTTGTTGTCGGTCTGCGCGTCGCCAAGGCGGCCGATACTGATCCGAATTCCGGGAAATGGGTTTATCTGTCGGGCGCGATCCAGGTCGATGCCGACGGTCGTGCGATCCGGCTTTCCAACGTTGGCGTCATGACCGACGACGAGGGCCTCGCTCCGTTGATCGATCCCATCGCCGCGCAACTCGGGTCGAAGCTCAATGTCGATTACGGCATCGCCTACGACAACCTGCTCAACGCCGCCAACGCGAAACTCAACCGGTCCCTGAAGGATGGCTTCCGCATGGAGGGAAATCTTTCCTCCGCAGGGCTGGAGAGCGTGTCATTGCCCGCCGATGGAGTCGTGATCGCACTTCGCGCCAGTGGCGAGCTGAAGATCCTGTATGGGATGTGAGACGTGATCGCCGCCGCAAGCTGTTGTTGCGGTGGCGGTTCCAGGCCGGCACTATTGATTGCGCTCTCCGCTCTTCTTGAGTTTGGCTTTTCCTTTTGAACCTGGGGCGGGTTGCGCAGGCTGCTCGGCAAGGGGATGCGAGGGGACCTGAAGGCGATCGGTACGGACATCGTCGCGAAGTGCATTGGTGTCCATCCTCGTTCCGCGCTCGACGGAATCGCGCTGCGCCAAGGCCGCGGACGACGCGCATAAGAACACGATTGCCGCACTCGCCACTGCAATGAACCAATTCATGAGCAATCCCGTTGCTGGTCATTCAAAAGGCGAAGTCGAGCCTTGGGCCGATTTGCACATCCGTGTAGTGCCGCAAGGGAACGTTCGATGTTCGCGCTTCGTAAATGACGTTGGTCGTGAGCGATATATTGCGGGCGATATTGTATTTCAATCCGAGAGACACCGAATAGATTTGATCTTGCCGGCCGGCGTTGAGGCCGTCCGTGAACCAGAATGCCTCGATGAATGGTGTGCTGACAACCGACCATTTCGGGTCGAGCTTGACCTCTATCCCGAGCAAGGCATCGAAACGCCAGCGGCGAGCTTCGGCAAGATCGGAAAATCGGTAAGTGAGCAGCGCGAGCGGGGAGAGCGTCACGTTGCCGAACTGGAAGTCGCGGCCGACTGAACCCGTCACATCGTGTGAGGTGAAGGCAAGATCCCGGTAGACGCCGTCGAAATCATATCTGTTTTCGTATTGACCGGTTATTCTCCAACCATAGAGATTTTGCGTCAGCCGCGCTCCCAGGCGCGCGATCGCGGCGTTGCCGAGGTGCTCGGTTGCAAACGATTCGAATTGTGCTCGGGCAAAGATGCGATAGGTCAGGTCGGGCGACAAATTGCCATCCAACCTCAAACTGACATCAGGCTCATAGTAGAAATCGCGGCGTCGGTCGTCCCGGCTGAACAGCGCATTCTCGGTGTATGTTGGCGACAAGGATCCGACCAGGCTCCAGGAAGGAGCCATCGATGTGTACTCGATTTTCGAGTACTCGATTTTTCTGGGCTCGATCAGATCCAGTTCGGCGGCAAATGCTCCACTCGCGCTGAAGAGTCCCAAAGCTTGCAGCGGAATTTTAAAACTGCGCATTCGGAATCTCCCGACGAATCACTCACTGGTTGCCGGAATTTATCGAGGCTATTCTCAGGTTGTTTATTGTCAAGACCAGCCTCGTACCAAATCGAGATAGTCGGGCAGCGCGGCAGCCACATCGGCCGCCAATGGAGTATCGATCGGCATTAGTAGTCCACCGCATCGCGGCTAACCGGGCAGGTCATGCAGTGTCCGCCGCCGCGCCCACGTCCCAACTCGGCGCCGACGATGGTAATGACTTCGATGCCTTCCTTGCGCAGCAGGGTATTGGTATAGGTGTTGCGATCGTAGGCGTAGACGACACCCGGCGATGCACAAACGAGGTTGGCGCCGCTGTCCCATTGCGTCCGCTCGCGCTGGTAGTCGCTGCCGCCGGCCTCGACGACGCGAAGTTTCTTGAGGCCAAGCGCTTCCTCGACCACGCCGACAAACGACTTGCTTTCCGCACGCAACTCGACGCCGCTCGGCGCGTTGCTGGGACGATAGGAATAGGTGCGGGTCTGGTTCATGAAATCGGGCGCGAGCAGCACGCAGTCGCGGTCGGCGAAAGTGAACACGGTATCGAGATGCATCGCGGCCCGTATCTTGGGCATTGCGGCGACAATGACGCGTTCTGCCGCGCCTTTCTTGAACAGCGTTGCCGCGAGCTGACTGATCGCCTGGCGCGACGTGCGCTCGCTCATGCCGATCAGGACCACTCCCTTGCCGATGGGCATGACGTCGCCGCCCTCAAGCGTCGCCAATCCGTGGTCCTGGGTGGGGTCGCCCCACCAGACATTGACCTTGCCCGCGAAGTCAGGATGAAACTTGTAAATGGCCGCGGTGAGGATCGTTTCCTCGTGTCGCGCCGGCCAATAGAGGGCGTTTAGCGTCACCCCGCCATAGATCCAGCAGGTGGTATCGCGCGTGTACAGCGTGTTCGGCAGCGGCGGCAGCAGGTACTCGGTGGCACCCGCTGCCTCCTTGACCATTTTGAGTGCGTCGCCGCCGTGTGTTTCAGGGAAGTCATGGGTCGACAGGCCGCCGATCAGCGTTTCTGCGAGCTTGCGGTTGTCCAGACCCGAAAGGTAGCTTTTCAGTTCATCGATGAAGCCCAGGCCCACCTGATTGGGGACGACCTGGTTGTCGAGGATCCACTTCTTGCCTTCCGGCACCGCCACCGTCTCGGCAAGCAGATTGTGCATGTCCAGTACTTCGATACCCCGGTCGCGCATTTTCGTGACGAAATCGAAGTGGTCGCGCTTCGCGTTATCCACCCACAGCACATCGTCGAACAGCAACTGATCACAATTGGATGGCGTTAGACGCGTATGGGCGAGGCCGGGCGCACAGACAATCACCTTGCGCAATTGTCCGACCTCCGAGTGCACGCCGAATTGCGCTTCGTTTGCCTTTGCCATGACGTGCTCCCATGCGTCTAAATAGTGATGTAGCCGGTGACGAGGCCGTGAATCCCGATAACGCATCCGGCGACGGCTACAGCGAACAACGCCCACTCCGCGGGGGTGAAGACTTGCTTTCTCATCTCTCGTCGCGTGATGTAGTAGAGGATCGTCCCCGGGGCGTAGATGATGAATCCGAGCAACAGAAACTTCGTTCCGCCGGCAAACAGCAGGAAGAGTGTGTAGATGGTCGCCAGGACCGCAATGATTGTATCTTTGCGGAGGTCGCCGGGATCCTTCTCGTAAGTCTCCTTCCGATACACCAGCATCAATGCAAAGGCCGCCGAGAGGAAATAAGGGATCAGCGACAGGTGGCTGCACAGCGACAAAGCGAAAGTGAAGGCGTCGTCGGAGAACAGTGTGGCGATGAGCACTATTTGAATCAGCAGGGAGGTCATCAGCAGCGCCGAGGAGGGCACCTGGTTGGCGTTCTCGCGCGCCAGGAAAGCCGGCATGTCCTGTCTCTTTGCCGCGACGGACAGCACCTCGGCGGCCATCAGGGTCCAGGCCAGGTAGGCACCCAGTACGGAGATAATGACACCGGCGCCGATGAACACGGCGCCCCAATAGCCGACGGCAGCCTCAAGAACGCCACCGACTGACGGCTGGCGGAGTTGCGCGAGTTCCTCCCGCGGCAGGATACCGTAGGACAGGATCGATACGGACGCGAATAGCGCAAGGACACCCAGGAAGCCGGTTACCGTGGCGATACCTACGTCTTCGCGTCGTTGCGCGAACCGTGAATAATTACTTGCGCCCTCGATACCCAGAAACACGAAAACCGTCACGAGCATCGTCGACTTCACCTGCTCGAAGAGATTTCCATAATCTCCGGTCGCCCCTCCCCAGAGATTCGCCGCGAAGACGTCAGGCTTGAGGAAGAAAATCGCCAGCACCAGGAACAACAGCAGCGGAATGACCTTGGCGATGGTCACGGCTTTGTTGATTGCTGCTGCTTCCTTGACCCCGCGCAAAACGAGAAAATGAAACGCCCAGATACATACTGAAGAGATTGCGACAGCGATCATCGTGTTGCCCTGGCCGAAGGCGGGGAAGAGTGCGCCGAGCGTGGACTTGATCAGGATCCAGTAGGATACGTTGCCGACACAAGCGCTGGCCCAGTACCCAAAGGCGGAGAAGAACCCGACGTAGGGTCCAAACCCGGCTCGCGCATATGCGTAAACCCCCGCATCGAGATCAGGCTTGCGATTGGCGAGGGTCTGGAATACGAGCCCCAGCATGAGCATGCCGGCGCCGGCTATGGTCCAGGCAATGAGCGCCCCGTAGACGCCGGTGGCCTGCGCAAAGTTGCGCGGTATCGAGAACACGCCAGCTCCGACCATGCCGCCGACCACCATGGCCGTTAAGGTCCACAGCGGTAGTTTTTGCTGGCCTACATCGGTGCTCATAGCGGAGCCTGTGTGCAGATTTCGCGCCTTACAGCGAACCACCCGCTCGCGAGCAGCGCGCGAGCGGGCAGGTTTCTGCACGATGCACCTCCAGAATGCCCCGTGATATCAGGTGATCCCCCCAGTTGCAGAGAAGGAATCACCCTTGCCGAAAGCGGGGGGCTGCCCGGCCTGAGGATCAAATCACTGCGGCGCGCGAACTACGCCTGCGGACGAGAACATCTCCTTGACCGCTGCAGCCGCGAGATTGGCCGGCAATGAACCGACAGGCGGCTCATTTCGTCGGCGGCAATGCCGTTGCTTTTGCCGGTTGGGTACGAACCCGCCGGCTGCCGAAGTGCGGATGCCTTCCACCGTGATGACGCCAGGCGCGATGCTTTTGCGGGGTCATATTCGTATTCGGTGCTGCACTCTTCGCAGATGCCTTTTGGTCGGTCGATTGTTGGGCTACCGACAGATTTAGAGGCACTGTAACTGCCGTCAATGCGCCGATAATCAGGGCGCTCCATACAAGTCGGATATTCATGCTCGCCTCCGTGTCTTGCTCCAGATCCGATAACCTATGCCGTCAGAACGACCCGAACACCGTGCCCAGGACAAGGACAGCGGCAAGTGCAATGATGCAGGTGACGATCACGGTCATCACCATATCGAAATAGCTCTCGCGGTGGGTCAGCCCGCTGATCTGAAGCAGCAACAGGACCGTGCCGTTGTGTGGAAGAGCATCGAGCGTGCCGGCGCCAATCGTGGTCACGCGATGCATCAGCTCGGGATTGATGCCGTGCTCGGCGGCGAGCCTCAAGAAGGTGTCGCCAAGTATATTGAGCACGATCGCCATTCCCCCGGAAGCGGTACCGGTTAGCGCAGCGAGCGCGTTCATGGCGATCGTGAGAGAGATAAGGGGGCCCCCGCCAACCGCGAGTACCGCGTCACGTACATCCGCGAATGCGGGCAGCGCCGCAACGACAGCACCAAAGCCGACGAGACTACCGATCATCAGGATTGGCATGACGGAGGAAGCGGCGCCAGCATCCAGGCTTTCCCGCAACGCCGGGAAACGCCGATAGTTGAAGATGACGACAGTAAGGGTCGCAGCCGCGAGCGCAATGAGAACCGACCAGACGCCGGCCACTGCTCCGATCGTGGTCCCGCCCCACACCTCTTTGGCCAAGAATGAAAAATCCAGCCGTGGGAGGACGACCAGCGACAGTAAGAAGTTCGTACAGATGACTACAGCCAGCGGCAATGCAGCAATCGCAATGGGGGGTAGGCTTGCACTGTGCTTGCCATGCTGAAATTCAGCTGGATCAAAATCGCCGGCAGCGGTCGCCTGCATACGAACGGTCTCGTTGATATCGGAAGACACCTCCGAATTGCGATCATAGCCCTCACCTGCCGTTCGCGCGGCCGCCTCTGCGCGGCGGAGCCACCACATGCCGAAAACAAAAATGATGATCGAAGCGATGATGCCCAGACCGGGCGCCGCGAAGGTTGTCGTGCCGAAGTACGGCATCGGAATGGCATTGTTGACCGACGGCGTTCCTGGCATTGCCGACATCGTGAACGTAAATGCCCCAAGACCGATGGTAGCCGGCATCAGGCGGCGCGGGATGTTCGCGGCTTGGAACATCTCCTTCGCCATCGGGACCAGCACGAAAAAAGCAACGAAGACGCTGACGCCGCCGTAGGTGACGGCGGCCGAAGCTAGCACCACCGAGAGCATCGTGCGGCGTGTTCCCAGTCGCTCAGTCAGAAAACGCGCGATGGAGGTGATCGAACCGCTGTCGTCCATCAGCTTGCCGAACAACCCGCCAAGCAGGAACATCGGAAACCACTGCGTAACGAATCGCGCGGCACCGGGCATAAAGGTCTGCGTCCAATGAGCGAGAAGCGGCTCACCCGAAATCGCGGCGGCAAGCAGCGCGGCCACCGGGGCCACCAGAGTACGCTCCACCCTCGATAGGCAAGCCACATCAGCAGAGCGAGCCCTAACAGTATCCCGACAAGTCCCATGGCTCAGTTCTCCACCAGCAACGACTTGAAATCCACGCGATGACGTCCGGTTTCGTACGGGAGTACCAAGGGACTTAGGTCAGACATGTGGGCTTCAAAAAAAAGCAAAGATCTAGGTTGTACGCGCTGTCGCGGCATCGGCTGTTGCAGCCGACGCCGGCTCGAAACACTGGCGTGGAAGAAGGAATATCCATGTGACGAGCACAAAAGGCGCAGTAAGTGCAGGAATGGCGAACGGCGTCAGGGCAACGTTCAGCGCTGCCTGCGCAACGACCGTGAACAGCGTGCCCAGCATGGCGTAGACCGCGACCCGCCAGCTCGGTCGGTAGAACACGGCACCCAGCGCGATCGCCGTCAGAACCGGGCTGAAGCCGAGAAGACCGCCAGTGATCAGCTCGCTTTCGGCACCGAAAAGATGGGCCGTCAGAACCGCCAGTATCGCACCGGCGAGAGCGAATGCGGCGGCAGCCAACGAGTTCACGGCCAGGCCAACGAGCAGAAGAAGGGCGGCCACGCCACTCGCCTTCAGGAAGACCTGTGAGATGCTTTGGAGCACACCCTGGAGCAAGGTCGATCAGCTTGAGCGGGCTGGCTTCATAGGGTTGAAACGCGACGACAACTCGCCGGCCGGCAGCGCAGCCCCTGTGAGGCCGGAAAATCCGTACGTGGCCAACAGAAGGAGCCACGTCGTCAGCACGAAAGGAAACGTGAGGCTGGATACGCCCCAGGGCTTGACGGCGTTGACGGTCCCAAGCATCGTGACGACCGAAACGGCCGCCCCCAGCACCACATAGACCCACATGAGCGCGTTCGGAGCCAGAAATGTCGCCAACGCAAGTCCGACAAGGACGCCGTTGTATCCATAGAGCCCGGCATGGAGCGACTCCCTGTCGACGTGAAGCCATTGGGCCGTCAAGTTTGCCACGACGACGGCGAGGACGCCGGCAATCGCCACGCGGGGTACGCCAGCTGCGTATGAACCCCAGGCGATCGCGGCCAGAAAGAGAAGCCCCGGTCAGTGGGTTGTTCTGAAACATAACCTGCCCGATGCCGCGCAAATTGATGTCCAGGAACCGCACAATGCCTGACGACGCAGAGAGGCTTTCCCACCTTGCCAGGATCTTCTCCATTGCCGCCTCCCCGAACGTGTCGACGTCAGCTGTTGGAGACTACCTCTTGGCACCGTCGATCCGCTAGCGCCAAAGAAAGGGCGGAGGCAGGCGCGGCGCCGATGATCTCCTGACGTACCACGCTCCAGAACTCGCGCACCTTGGCTTTCACCTGCGCGGTTTCGCGGCCCAGCACCTTGAAGATCAGGCCGGCATCATTGGGCAACCGGCAGGCGCCGAACGCCACGCCGTCCGCAAGGTCGATATCGGCGCCCGTACGCTCGTGGATACGGTCGGCCTTGTCTTTGGGAGTGCACAGGATCACGTTGGCGAACACATCGAAGGAGTCCATCACGCCGGTCTGCCGCATCGCATATCGCCGCGGCTCGATCACCAGCTTCTCGGTGAACAGGGAACGACCGTCCGGCCGCGCCGCTGCCGTTGATATCGACAACACGGTTGCGCCGAAACATTCGTCCGGATGATGGTGCTTTCGGCCCGGTTGAATAATCTCCGAGAGGAGCAAGGTGGCCGACGGCGCGACAGAGATTTGCGTATCGCTGATAAACCGTGCGTGCCGGTGCGGGATCACGGGATCCGGGAGAAATTCCAGGTAGGCGTCATCGGCAAGCGTAATAGTTTGGCTTTGCGCCGCATAATTGGCGTCCATCGCATGGATCTTGGTTGCCGATTGAGAGGTGACGTGGGCTTGCGCGCGTGGATGAAGCGTGATGTCCAGAGTGAGCCTGTCTCCCTGCAGCAGGCAGCCCGAGGTGGTGATCAGGAACACGTAGGCCAAACCCGGCATTTGCTCGTCGCAATGCAACGCGCGCTGCACCATGTAGGGAGCGCGGCGTTCCAGGTTTGCCAGGATCGTTTTGCCGGAGCGGTGCTCGAAACCCAGACGGAGGAAGCCCGTCTTTCCCACAGTGCCGCTGCTCATCTGCGGCGGTTCATCCTGGAACGAGGCGAACTCCGGCATCGATGCGCCGAGCGCTTCGGCGCGTGCCCAGGGAGGGAAGGCCGCCGGTATCATGCCGAACGCCGTGCGTGCAAATTGATATCGAACAGAAACTCCCGCTCGATCAGCGCGACCAACTCCGGAATACCTTCCCCCGTCTTGCAGTTGGTGAACAGGAACGGCTTGCTGCCGCGCATCATCCGCGAGTCATGCTCCATCACGTCAAGGCTGGCCCCGACATGGGGGGCAAGATCGGTCTTATTGATCACCAGGATGTCGGAATAGGTGATGCCTGGCCCGTTTTTGCGGGGGATCTTATCGCCCGCGGCGACGTCGATCACATAAATGAAGTAATCCACCAGCGCAGGCGAAAAGGTCAGCGTCAGATTATCGCCCCCGCTTTCGATCAGCACGACGTCGCTATCCGGAAAGCGACGCTCCATGTCCTCGACCGCAGCCAGGTTCATGCTTGGATCTTCGCGCACCGCAGTATGGGGGCAGGCGCCTGTCTCCACGCCGATAATGCGTTCCTCGAGCAAAACACCCTTGAGGGTACGTTGAACGTGCTTGGCGTCTTCGGTCGTCACCACGTCGTTGGTGATGATGAGCACCTTGATGCCAAGGTCCAGAAAACGCGGTGTAATCGCTTCCACGATCGCGGTCTTGCCGGATCCGACCGGGCCGCCGATGCCGATGCGCGTGATATTCTTCGACATCCGAAGCTCCCTTCAACGTCAGTTCATGAACAGGCGCACATGGGCCCTGGTGTGGATAGCCGCCAGAATTTCCGTCAACGGCGCAAAGCCCGCCATGTCCGACAGACGCGCCGCCGCAGCGGCTTCGTACGCCCCTGCCGCTTGTCCGGTAAGCTCGTAGAGAATCTTCTGCGTATCGATGTGGCTGACCTTCATCAACCGCAGGGCTGCACCGAGGATCGTTGTTGCAACGCCGTACTGGTGCACGATAAAGGCCTGGCTGGCAGGCAGATCCTGCACGGCAAAATTGATGGCGAGGGCTATCGGGTAGCAACCGGGGGTAACCGACTTTTCAATGCATTCACGCCAGGTGCGAAGCAGCGGCGCCCCCACCACCTCCACACCCATTTCGGTGAATTTCTTGCCCATGCGAACCGACATCGTCCGCGCTTCGTCTGAAAGCTTGCGCGCGTATACCTGCGCATCGATCCGGGCAAGGGTATCGACGTCGGCGGCAGTCGCCGCGCGATGCGCGGAGATCAGCGCGATACAGTCACCGCGCGCCGCCTGCTCCAAGGCGGTGCGTGCGAATGCGCGAAGCGTTGCCGCGTTGGTGACGACGCCTTGCTGAATGGCGGATTCCAGGCCGGAGGAAAAGGCGAACGCGCCAATCGGAAACATCGAGTCACCGAATTGCAGCATCCGCGAGAGAAATGCGGTACTGCTCGTCGTCCCGACGCCATCATTCTCGATGATCATGCGCAGAACCGGCCGTTGCCGGCGATATTTGTCCCTGAGCGGCGGGTCCCGGATGGGCGTGGACATGCGTCGGCGGATGTCCGTACACGCGTCCCGTCTCGGCCTCGACACCGGTATAGCTCTCATGGGTGTGTGAATGTACCGGTCCCTCCGCGCCACCGAAAAGCCGACGTGATTCATGCGGAGCGAGGTAGGGAACGACCTCTCGGCCGGGTACGAATTCGTAACGGATTCCTTCAAAACGATGCGTATTCATGACGGACGCCATGACCTTGCGATCGACGGTGAGCGGGACATAGACGGCGTTGTCCTTGACCAATGCCGGCCAATGCTGATTGCCCATCGCGTGGCCCAGCTCGACGCATGTGCGCATTGCCACTTCGGGCACGAGGCCGGTCAGAGCGTCGAGATGCACGATCATCACGTCACGCAACTCGATTCGCGCGACGACGGCCGAGAGCGCCTGGGCGTCCCAGAGCAGGACGTCTCCATCGCGGATATGAGTGCCGCGGTCGATTGAGACCGCGATCTCAACGCCTTTTGCCGTGGTCTTGCGGAAGCGGCTCTTCTGCGCTTCCCACTGGTCGATCTCCAGTAAGTCGCTCTCCGCGGCAGACAGGCGATCGGCCCATTCGCGATCGCCGATGTTGCCCAGAACGGTCTTGATGAAGATCACGGCGCGCCCCTCAACTGAAGAAATACTTCTGGTTCAACGAGACCGTCGTCAAAGGCTGCACGGTCGCGTGCTTGCCATCGACGGTCACGGCGAAAGTCTCCGGACTTACCTCGATTTTCGGCGTCCCGTCATTTCGAACCATGTCGCGCTTGCCTATCTTGCGCACGTTTCGTACCGGCATCACCTGCCGGCGAAGGCCCAGCCGCTCCTTGATCCCGGCAGCATGAGCGACGCCGGAGACGAATGTGATGCAGTTGGCCGCCAGCGCATCGCCGTAGGCACCGAACATGGGCCGATAGTAGGTCGGTTGTGGCGTCGGCAGCGAGGCGTTTGGATCGCCCATCACCGCCCAGCTTATGAAGCCGTTCTTGATGATGAGCTTGGGCTTGGCGCCGAAGAACGCCGGCTCCCACAACACGAGGTCGGCGATCTTGCCGACCTCGACCGAGCCCAGCACGTCGGCAATACCGTGCGTGATCGCGGGGTTGATGGTGATCTTCGCCACGTAGCGCAGCACCCGGAAATTATCGTTGCCGGGCGCGTCCTCCGGCAGCTTGCCGCGGCCGGTTTTCATCGCATCGGCGGTCTGGATGCAGCGCAGCCAGCATTCCCCGATCCGGCCCATGGCCTGCGAATCGCTTGAGAACATCGAGATGACACCGAGATCCTGCAGGACGTTTTCCGCGGCGATGGTTTCAGCGCGGATGCGGCTCTCGGTGAATGCAACGTCCGACGGGATGTCGGGGCTGAGGTGGTGACACACCATGATCATGTCATAGAGCTCCGCCTGCGAATTGATGCCGTAGGGGAGCGTGGGGTTGGTCGAAGACGGCAAGACGTTGGGAAGGCCTGCGATCTTGATGATATCGGGCGCGTGGCCGCCGCCGGAGCCTTCGGTATGAAACGAATGGACCGTCCGGCCTTCAAACGCCTCGATCGAATCGTCGACGAAGCCGGATTCGTTCAGCGTGTCGGTATGGATGCACACCTGGGTGTCGGTCTCGTCTGCGACTGTCAGTGCGGACCGAAGCACCGCGGGGGTGGTGCCCCAGTCTTCGTGACATTTCACGCCGACCGCGCCCGCTTCGATCTGTTCAACCAGGGCCGCTTTGCCGTGTCCGTGCCCCTTGCCGAGAATGCCGACGTTGAGCGGCCAGTTTTCGAACGCGCGTAACATCATGCTGATGTTGCCGGGGCCCGACGTGACCGTCGTCGCGTAGGAGCCGTCCGAAGGACCGGTACCGCCACCGATCAATGTCGTGGTGCCGTTTGAGAGCGCCGCCTGCGCCTGCTGCGGAGAAATGAAGTGAATGTGTGTGTCGATCCCGGCCGCCGTCAGGATCAGATGTGAGCCCGAGATGGCGTCGGTGGCGAGGCCAATCTCCAGGCCAGGTGTAACGCGATCCATCGTCTGCGGATTGCCGGCCTTGCCGATCGCACTGATACGGCCGTCTCTGATCCCTACGTCCGCTTTCACCACGCCCAGCACCGCGTCGATCACGGTCACGTTGGTGATCACGAGATCAGGCGCACCGCCCGCCCGCGTCACCTGATTGTCCATGCCCATGCCCTCGCGCATGCTCTTGCCGCCGCCGAAGACGAGCTCGTCGCCGTAGCCGCCGCGTAAATCGCGCTCAATTTCAACGAACAGGCCCGTATCGCCCAAGCGGATGCGATCACCTGTCGTCGGACCGAAGAGGCCGACATATTCTTGCCGAGACATGGTAGGCATACTGCCCTCGTTCTTTCGATGCGACCTCGCGTCTTAGGTCGAGCGGAAGCCTCGCTTCGCTGCCAGCGCTACCGCCCTGGATTTGACCGTGGCGGCGTCCGGGCCTGCGGTGGGACCGTCGACGAGATTGTTGAAGCCATAGACGGCGCGCTTGCCGCCGTAGGGAATGAGTTGGACATCGCGCTCGTCACCGGGCTCGAACCGCGTTGCCGTCGATGACGGAATGTTCAGCCGCAACCCGAAGGCGGCTGCGCGATCGAATTCCAGCGCACGATTGACCTCGAAAAAATGGAAGTGCGATCCGACCTGTATCGGGCGGTCACCCGCATTGCGCACCTTGAGCGTCGTCACCGGGCGATCGGCATCGAATGTGACCGCCGCTGAACTGCAGACGTAACCGCCGACCGGCACGTCCTTTGTCGCCGGGTCGACATTTGCGGCAACAGCGGGGCCGACTTTTGGTCCAGCCATGTTAGCCTCCTGTCAGGCACTCACTGGATCGGCGTGTGCACCGTCACCAGGCGGCTGCCGTCGGTGAACACCGCCTCGATCTGCACCATTGGTACAAGATCGGCGACGCCGTCCATCACGTCAGCCTTGGTCAGGGCGGTACGCGCCTCCTTGGTGACGTCTTCGATTGTTTTCCCGGCGCGTGCGCCATCAAGCGCGACCGCTGAGATGACAGCGACGGCTTCGGGATAATTGAGCTTGAGGCCCTTGGCTCTTCGCTTCAATGCGACATCTGCCATCGTGTAGATGAGCAGCTTGTCGAACTCTCTCGGAGTGAGCTGCATGCAATTCTCCGGACCCAGCCTGGCTTGCTCTACTTTGGGAAAAGCAGGAGCACGATTGCGCTAATCAGCCGTCGGTTCCGTGCAATGGTCGTCAGAACCTCTGCGTAACGACAGCTACCACAAGTAGGGGCTTCACAACCGGACGTGTCAATCAGGGTTCTCCCCCGGTCTTCTCTCGGAATCGCCCTGATGGACCGGCTGCCGCGGGCGGACGTATCGTGCCGGGTTATCCGCGCGAAAGTTCCTTGGCTCCGATGCCATCTTGAAAAGTGCGCAATGACTGGAGCCGCCCTTAACGTCGTGTCCTTCCTGTTTCTCGGCTTCCTCCTCGGGATGCGGCATGCGACCGACGCCGACCACGTGGTTGCCATTGCGACAATTGTCAGTCGGGAGCGCGGTGTGGCTGGCTCGGCGCTGATCGGCGCCGCCTGGGGCGTCGGACACACCGTCACGGTCATGGCGGTCGGCGCGGCAATCATCGTGTTCGGGGTCGTCATCCCACCGCGGCTCGGCATGTCGATGGAATTCGCCGTCGGCATCATGCTCGTCCTGCTCGGCGTTCTCACCCTGACAGGCATGGGCCGCGCAGACGGCGCGACCCATGCGCATGCGGGCGTTTCCCGCGTAGATGAGCCTCACGTCCACGATCACCTCCATGCGCACGGCGACTACTTGCACCGGCACCCGCACGGTCACGGCGCCGGCGCGCACGGGCACGCCGAAGAGCAGACGCCGCTGGCGCGGCTCGATCGCAGCGGGCTCGGCCGCTTCGCGCTCTATCACTGGCTGCGCCCCTTCGTGGTCGGCCTCGTGCACGGCCTGGCAGGGTCGGCCGCCGTCGCACTGATGATCCTGTCCATCATCAGCGAACCGGCCGCCGCGCTCGGCTATCTGCTGCTGTTCGGGCTCGGCACTATCCTCGGAATGATGCTGATCACGCTGATCCTGTCGGCGCCGTTTGCGTTCACGGCCGTCAATCTGCCAAAATTCAATTGGCGGCTCCGCGTGGCATCGGGTCTGGTCAGCTTCTGCTTCGGGGTGGTCCTGATCTACGGCATCGGCTTTGCCGAGGGCGGCCTGTTCACCGACGCGCCGATCTGGGAACCCCATTGACCCGGCGTGCGGCCTTGGGTTAGCGGCAAGCCGCGAGATCTGCTTCGTTGCCCACCGGTTGATCGCTGGGAATCGAAGGCGCAGCCGTCGTCTTTTCAGGGTAATTCCCGGTCGCTGCTAAGGTGAACATCTGATATCGCGCGGTGCGGCAGTAGCGCAGTCTCGCGGAAACATCGTCGGTGCGGCGTGGAGATGCGCGCGCAGGTCTATGACTGCGAAAAATCTCCGTTGGCAAGAACGCCGGCGTCATCGCGCAGGAGCCGAGCGACCAACCGATCTCAATTGCATCTTCGGCGCAAATCGGCGACGTTGGAACTTGTTGGAAGGTGGGATAGCCACAGACAGGCAGATGCCGCAATTGTATTGCTCATGACTGAACTTGATGCGTCGTCAGGTCACGATACCGGGGATCACAGCGCCAGTACGATCAGCCTGGTTCGCCGACAGCTGCCTTTCCTCGCCATACTCGCGCTGGCAATCGGGGGCGTGGCTTATACCAATATTTCGCAGCGCCCTCTCGTTGGCTATTGGGAGTTTTTGGCCGTTGTGATGGGCCTCGTATGCGTCATCACTCAATGGTCGCAGTTCGAGGACAAGCAGGCGCGCTTTCGACTGATGTGGACTCAGGCGCTGCATTGGCTGGCTGTTCTGGTAGCGATGAACATCATGCTGTTTTCGGGCGTGCAGCAGGTGTTACCTACGCTGGCTACCGGTCTCGTCCTTCTCATAATACTGGCGCTCGGTACGTTCCTCGCCGGCGTCCACCTGCTGTCGCTTCAAATCATCTTTCTCGGCCTTGCATTGGCGCTGGCGGTTCCCGCGATCTCGTGGGTCAAGCAATCTGCGCTGTTTTTGATTCTGGCTGTGGTGTTCTTTGTCGGTCTCGCCATGGCGTTCTGGTCCTATTGGAGCGATACGCATCCAGTGGCCTCCGAGCGCCCCGGCGGGTCGTCCGGAATTAAGGAGGAATAAGACCATGTCGGATTATGATCGAAATATAGGCGCGCCCGGTCTTCCCGCCGATGGCGCCATCGCTATAGACGCCGGCCTGCGCGCTTACATGCTGCGCGTGTACAACTACATGGCCGCGGGTGTTGGCCTCACCGCCGTTGCCGCGTTTTTGACCTATCAGTTCACCGGCCCCGAATTGCTTCAGAGCCCGCTGATGTGGGTGCTCATGCTGGCGCCGCTGGGGCTGGTGTTTTTTATCAGCGCCCGGATCAATACGTTGTCAGTGGAAGCCGCGCGAGGATTGTTCTTCCTCTATGCGGCCCTGGTCGGGATTTCACTGTCGACGATTTTTCACATCTACACGGAATCCTCGATCACGCGGGTGTTCTTTATCTCGGCGGCGGCCTTCGGTGCCCTCAGCCTGTGGGGATACACCACCCAGCGAAACCTGTCGGGATTCGGAACCTTCCTGCTCATGGGTCTGATCGGCATCATCATCGCGAGCCTGGTCAATCTGTTCCTGAGATCGAGCGGGCTGGACTGGATGATTTCCATCATCGGCGTCGGTGTCTTTGCGGGCCTTACGGCCTACGATACCCAGCGGATCAAGGGGATGTACGACCGCGGCGACGACGCCACTTCGGCGGGCCGCAAGGCCGTGATGGGCGCGCTTTCGCTCTACCTCAACTTCATCAACCTTTTCATGATGCTGCTGCGTCTGATGGGAGGGCGTCGCTGAAGCACGACCATTCAGAAGCGCGGAGCGAATGGAGAGGGGGAGAGAAATGGGGATTAGTGAAAACAGGGAAGGATAAATCTCATGTGCGATTGTTGTTCGCAGGCAGGTCCCAGCCGTCGGTCGCTGTTGCTGGGGGGCGCCGCACTCGCAACGATTCCTCTCGTCGGGCGTGTCGCTCGAGCTCAGCCCGTGTCGCCCGCCGATACGCCGGATGCAGCCTTGAAACTGGTGACCGAGGGCAACGAGCGCTATGTGGCGAACCAGCCGCGCGAACGGGATTTCTCTGCTGGACGCGCGAGCCGCGCACTTGGTCAGGCTCCCTTTGCAGCTATTTTAAGCTGCGCAGATTCCCGGATCGCACCTGAGCTGGCTTTTGATCAAGGACCAGGGGATTTGTTTGTCGTTCGCGTTGCAGGCAATTTCGTAACGACCGAGGGGCTTGCGAGTTTGGAATTTGGTGCGGCAGTGCTTGGCACCAAGTTGATCATGGTGCTCGGGCACAGCAGTTGTGGCGCGGTCAATGCCACCGTAGCGGCCCTTCAAAAAGGCAACGACTTGCCCGGGCACATCGCGGATCTGGTGCGGGCCATGAAACCGGGTATTGAAGAGGAAATGAAGAAAGCGGGTCCGGATCTTGAGCAGCGCGCGGTTGTCGCGAATGTACGCCATAATGTGAAGCGACTGGAACAGGCAACCCCGATTCTGGCGGAGATGGTGGCCAAGAAAAAGCTCCGCGTGGTCGGCGCCGTATATGATCTTCCCACAGGGAAGGTCGCCTTGGTTTAGCTTCGGATGCCGAACGAGTTGAATGAAAACGCCCGCGCCGGTTACTGCAAGATCGGCGGCGGCATGCCAGTGTGACGCCCTGCAATAGGTCGCCGCAGTCTCGCGCTCGAAAGGCGGGATCGGCAACGAAGATAGATACAATTGATTCTTACTTACTTGTCACTGGACACCCGCGTCGTCTGCCTTATTGGAAGGCGATGCGATACTTCTTCCATATCCTTCACGGCCCGAAGGTGTTCCCCGATGAGGACGGAAACAGACTTTCGAGCCCTGAACTTGCGATACGTCAGGCCAACGCCCTTGCTGTCGAATTGAGCAAGGCAGGCGAGTTCTGCCGGTCGAATTTGGTGCTGGTGCTGGATGAGAATGGCAACAACATTTTCGGATGCCGAACTGCATGACAAGAGCGCCGGAAGGTGCTGATACCTGCTCACATGACCAATGGTCATGATTAGTTGGCGAGAGCCAAGGGTAAAACCCGATGACAATGAGGGCTTGTTCCGCTAGGTTTTAGCACCCGCGGCAATCCACGAGGGTGTGATGGAAACCGCTCCTTCCAATCCTTCGGCGAACTCCGGCCGTGAGGCTGTTCTGGTCGATCTCGCGCTGCAGGGTGGCGGCTCTCACGGCGCCTTTACGTGGGGCGTGCTCGATCGGCTCCTCCAGGAATCATGGCTGCGGATCGACGGTATCTCGGGCACCTCCGCGGGTGCGATGAATGCCGTGGTGTTGGTCGATGGCTATGAAAAGGGCGGGCCTGAGGGAGCGCGGGCCGCGCTTGAAGAGTTCTGGCGGCGCGTCTCGCATGCCGCCCGATTTAGCCCTATCCGGCGAAGCCCCATGGATGTTCTCCTGGGGCGATGGACGTTGGACAGCTCGCCCTTCTTCGTTGCTTTCGACCTGGCCGCGCGGGTGTTCTCGCCTTACGATCTGAACCCGCGAGGCGCCAATCCGTTACGCGAAATACTTGCCGACTGCGTTGACTTTGAGCGGGCGGCGAAGTCGTCAATCCGTTTGTTCGTGACTGCCACCAACGTTCGAACCGGCCGCGGCCGCGTATTCCGGAACAATGAGCTCACGCCGGATGTGCTGCTGGCGTCCGCCTGCCTGCCGACGCTGTTTCAGGCCATAGAGATCGACGGCGAGGCCTATTGGGACGGCGGCTATTCGGGCAATCCGACGATCACCCCATTGGTACGCGAATGCAAATCCCGCGATACATTGCTCGTTGCGGTCAATCCTGTCGAACGCCGGGGCACGCCGCGCTCGGCACGCGAGATCCTCGATCGTCTGAACGAGGTTTCCTTCAACGCCACGCTGCTGAAGGAATTGCGCATGATTGCGCTGTTGCGCCAGGTCGCTGATGCCGGCACCGGCGAGGGGGCCCTATGGGCCGGCATGCGCATTCACCTGATCTCCAGTGAAACCATCGACGAGCTTGGAGCTTCGTCCAAATTCAATGCGGAATGGGACTTTCTAACCATGCTGAAGGTCGAGGGCCGTCGCTGCGCGGAATCCTTCCTGGCGACGCATGGTGGGAATGTTGGCAAGCATTCCACCCTCAACCTGGACGCTCTCCTGGAACAGGTCTGACGCCATGGGCCTTCTGGGAATTCTCCTTGCGCTGGGGCTGCTCGTCTGGCTGGCTTATCGCGGATGGAGCGTGCTCCTGTTGGCCCCTGCGGCGGCACTTATCGCGGCTGCCGTCTCTCGGGAGCCGTTGCTCGCCCATTGGACGCAAACCTTCATGGGCAGCGCAGCGCAGTTTCTCGCGCAATTCTTCCCGCTGTTCCTGCTCGGCGCGCTGTTCGGCAAGCTCATGGACGACAGCGGATCGGTCGAAGCCATCGCGCGCTTCATGACAGAGCGACTGGGTGCGCGGCGCGCCATACTGGCGGTGGTGCTCGCGGGTGCATTGGTAACGTATGGCGGCGTCAGCCTGTTCGTCGCTTTTTTTGTCCTGGCGCCGATGGCGCAGGCGCTTTTTCAGGCCGCTGACATTCCGCGGCGGCTGATGCCGGCGGCAATTGCTCTTGGCACCTCGACGTTCACGATGACGGCGTTCCCCGGAACGCCCGCCATTCAGAATGCGATTCCGATGCCGTTTTTCGGTACCACGCCGTTTGCCGCGCCTGGCCTCGGCATCATCGCCTCGGCAATCATGCTGGGATTTGGATTGTGGTGGCTCGCCCGTTGCGAAGTCGCCGCTCGGCGGGCAGGTGAGGGCTATGGTGGTGATACTGAGATCTCCCCGCGCTCGGTCGCCGATGATCAGATCATCCGGGAGCGGGCGACGACCGCACGCGAATTCGATCCCGCGGAGATCGGCCACGGCCGTCATAGCGAAACCCCGGTGCCGATTGGCATTGCCGTGCTGCCGCTGGTTGTTGTCGTGAGTGTCAATCTCCTGATGTCGCTCGTCATCCTGCCGCGCCTGGACTTTTCGTTCCTGGCGGAATCGCATTGGGGCGCCACCTCGCTGTCAGCCGTTGCTGGTGTCTGGTCGGTGGCGGTGGCACTCGCGACCGCGATCCTTGTGCTTGTCCTTTTCAACCGTCAACGGTTGCCGGCCTTGCGCGAGAGCATGGATGCCGGCGCCAACGCCTCCGTCCTGCCGGCGTTCAGTGTCGCCAGCCTGGTGGGCTTCGGCGCCGTCGTCGCGATGCTGCCCGCGTTTGCGGCGGTGCGCGATTGGGTGCTTTCAATTGGAGGCGGACCGTTGGTCTCGCTTGCGGTGGCAACCAACATACTCGCGGCTCTGACCGGTTCGGCCTCGGGTGGCATGACGATCGCGCTCGATGCGCTCGGCGACACCTATATGCGCATCGCCGCGGAGCAAGGTATTGATCCCGCGTTGATGCACCGGGTGGCCGCAATTGGCTCCGGTACCCTCGACAGCTTGCCGCACAATGGTGCTGTCGTGACGCTGCTCGCCGTTTGCGGCTCGACGCATCGCGAAAGTTATCTCGATATCGTCATGGTTGGGATCGTCAGCGCTCTCATCGCCCTCGTGGCGGTTATTGCCTTGGGCTCGATGTTTGGCTCCTTCTAGAATGACGCGCGCGCAGGTGCGAGGCAGATGGCGCCGCGGGACATTTCCAGTTGCTCCGTGGCGGTCTTTCACGGCATCATCGCCGTTGGAGAGCTTCGATCATGCGGGCGAAAATATTCAGATTTGCGAAAATCACGGGCGCATTGCTCGGCGTGTCCCTGCTGACGTTGCTTGCCGTCCGCATCTATGATTCGCAGAGGGGACTGCCGCTCGAACCCTGGCACACCCATGTTCCGCATGAACTGAGCAGGGAGAAGCTTGATGCGGCCAATTGGACGGAATATCTGGCGGCCGAGGCCAAGATCTTCGATGACGTCCAGCGCGAGGTATCCCGGAAGCTCGATGCGGGCGATCGTGTGCCGGCCAATCGGTATTTTGAGGGCAGTCCGATCTATCCGGGACACTTTGCGCAGGATTTCAATCGCTCGTTTGTGCTGGAGCCGAAGGGAAAGCCGGTCGGCGCTGTCGTGCTTCTGCACGGCCTGACGGATTCCCCCTACAGTCAGCGGCATATTGCAGCTTTTTATCGCGATCAGGGCTTTGTGGCTGTTGTGCCGAGGATGCCGGCGCATGGCACCGTTCCTGCCGCCCTGACCGACGTGGAGTGGGAAGACTGGATGGCGGCGACGCGGCTCGCGGTACGCGAAGCACGCAGCCGCATCGAGCCCTCCGCGCCGCTGCATCTGGTGGGCTTCTCCAATGGCGGCGCGTTGGCTTTGATGTATGCGCTTGATTCCATCAGCGACGAAAAATTGTCTCGGCCCGATCGCCTTGTGTTGATTTCACCGATGGTCGGTATCACACGCGCCGCACGCTATGCTGGCCTGGCGGGCTTGCCGGCGCTTTTGCCGGCCTTCGCCAAGGCAGCGTGGCTCGGCATCGCGCCCGAGTTCAATCCGTTCAAATATAATTCGTTTCCTGTCAACGGCGCGCGCCAATCCTATCGTCTGACGCGAGATCTGCAGGCGCGGATCGCCCGCTACGCCCGCGAAGGCAAACTGGGACAGTTGCCGCCGATCCTCACCTTTCAATCGCTGATCGATTTCACGGTGAGTACGCGGGCCATCGTATCGGCGCTTTATGCGCAGCTTCCCGAGAACGGCCACGAGTTGGTGCTGTTCGATGTCAACCGCACGGCCAAGTTCGGCCCTTTGCTCCGCTCCAGCGCCGACACCGCACTTGCGCGTATCGTACCAAGCGGCTCGCGACGTTATCGCCTCACCGTCATCACCAATTCCGATGGCGAAAGTGACGATGTGATCGAGCGTGTTACCGAGGCCGGCAGCGACGTCGAGAAGTCGCGCCCCCTCGGGTTATCGTATCCACGGGGATTCTATTCACTGTCACACGTCGCGTTGCCGTTTCCGGTCAGCGACGCCCTGTATGGGGCTGAGCCCGACCCGTCCGAGAATTTCGGAGAAAATCTCGGTACCTTGGCGCCGCGAGGCGAGCGCAACGTCTTGATCGCCAGCCTCGACTCGCTGATGCGGGCGTCGTCAAACCCGTTCTTCCCGTATATGACCGACCGGATCCGCGAGGGCATTCCCGCGGTGGCAGGCGGGGCCCGGCCAATTCAATAGGTGATCCGATCGGCATTCTTGTGGCTGGTCCGACATCCAGAGCAACGCTGCCGCGACGCAGCTCGACGGTGTGCCGGTGCCTCGCCCACGCACTGGCGCAAATCATCCCTTCCTGGCACTCGTCATCGGAGGGTGAGATTAGCTACGCCCAACGCCAAATTAATTCCAATCTGGCCTTCGACCGACAACGGCTGCAACGTTATCGTGCGGCGGGATCCGCCGATCAGCACCTTGGCGCCCAGACCCAGGCCCAGGGCAACGTTGCCGCTGGCACCTACGTAACTTCCTCTTAGCGTGCCTCGGCCGATCTGGCTGTTTCGCGCAAAAACAGCCCAGAATAGCGTTCCCCCTCTTGTCACGCCAATATCGACGCCAAGGCGCCTGATCATGCCTCTGTAAACGTATTGTTGTCCCGTTGCGCTCGCAACGAAAACACATCGCATATCCTGCCGCGAGCCAAGGACGAGCCCGACCCTTGGGCCGGTGCTGCATGTCAAGCCGCCGACTCGAAAGGGCTGTGCTTGCACATTCGCCGTGCCGAATAGAACGGCCAGCAATGCGCACACTATAGTCGGTACGCGAATGCTTGATATTACGGCGATGAACTGGAAAGTGAAACCTCGCGCCGTGTGCCGCCGTTGTTCGCAATCAATCCGCATGATGGTGTACTCGCGGGAACCGCAATCTGTCGAAAGGCGACCTGCCATATGATGCCCGATGTCTTGCGCGCGAGGTGATAGGAAAAAACCCTGACCTGTCCGGATGATTACCCCGATTGATCGTCTAGCGAGCTGAACCTGGATGAGTGCAGGTTTGATGCGCCTCGCGTCCGCGTCCGGGCGCTTCTGCCCGACATTTTACCGCGTGAACACCGCTGCACCTAGCGCGATGGTCACCAAAAGCAACGCCACGCCGGCCGCCGGCCACTGACGAAGAACTCTGTCCATTCGTTCCAGCGCCTTGCCCGACGTGGCAGCCATCTGCATTCCGCCATCCAGTGCCACAATGACGTCTCCCTTGGGAATGCGTGGCAACGAAGGCCACCAGCGCCACAGCGCAATCGCCAGTACGGCACCCAGCAGAACGGGCCAAAGCGCTTTCCACAGCACCGCGGGAGAAAGCGGGTCAGGCAGCGTTCCGCTCGGGACCGTCAGATACAGCGTCCACGGCACGACGAGCGAAACCAATGCGGTCGCCAGCCACGGCCAGACAAGTCCTGCGGGTGCTATCGCTTGCGGATCTTGCGATGCGGACTTCGCAAGGCTGCGCAGGAACTGCAACATCAGCAGCGTCGTGCCGACCGCAGACAGCGTTGCAATCGCGCTCGCGGTGCTGTCGCCCAGCAGCTCATCGGCAACGAATTTCGCCAATGCGCCTCCCGTGAGCGGGAGTCCGCCGAGGCCCACCGCAATGATCGCCACGGGCAGCAGCATCGGCCACAGCCGCCGGCTGCCGGTCGCGGCGATCACGCCCACGGACAGGAACAGCGCGCCTTTCACCAGGACATGGTGGGCGGCATAGAAAGCCGCTGCCAGTGCGGCGCGGCCGTCTCCTGCGAGCATTCCCATGCCAATGACGGCGATGATGAATCCCATCTGGCTCACGCTTGAATACGCCAGCACGACCCTGGGATCGCGCTGCGTGATTCCAATCACGACGCCGTAGAGCGCGGCAAAAAGTCCTGCGGCGGCGAGCGCCGTGCCCCAATCGGGCAGCGCGGTTTCGAGCGGTAAAAACCGGATCATTCCGAGGATGCTCGCCTTGACGGCTGCACCGCTCAGCACAGCGGCAGCCGGCGTCGGCGCCGCCGAATACGCCAGTGGCATCCAGAAGTGAAATGGTACGAGGCCAGCCTTCATGCCCAGGCCCGCTATCAACAGGCCAAGTATCAGATCGCGCTGAGGCGAGGTCGGCAGCGCTGCCGCGGCGTCGCGGATCAACAGGCTATCGTCAGGGATTTGCGCGGCCAGCAGCACGAAGGCCATTAGCAGGAGGGTTTCGGCGAGCAGGGCAACCCCGATATAGACCGCGCCGGCGCGCCATGCGCGGGATGTTTCGTGGTAGATGACGAGGCCGCTGGCTCCGAGCGTGAGCAGCGCGAGCAGAAAATAGAAGCCCACCATGTCGGCGGCCAGAAATACGCCGACGCAGCCGGTCAGCGTCATCAGCCAGCACACCACGAATTGTCCGCGGTTGGGCCGGCCCTGCAGATACTGCGAAGCATAAGCCCCTGATGCGATCCACAACAGCGCCGCAACGCCCAGCAGCATGGCTCCAGGGCGGTCCATGGCGAAGGTCAAATGGAAGCGCGCCGAACCTATTGCGAGCGAGGAATCAGTGGCGACAAGCAACACGGCGGCCAGCGCCGGGATCGGGGCGAACGCCAGCAGCGAGGGCATCCGGTCCAGCGCCCGCGGCCAAAGGCATGCCAGGAGCATGCCGAGCGGCACGACGAATGCGCTGGCCAGCAGTGTACTTTCCCCAATCATCGCGGCCCCACCATCATTGAATCCGGGCGGCCAACCCCGAGGATATCGACAGGGCCGAGCGCGACCAGACCCAGAAACAGCGACGTCAGCGCCAACGCCAGTGCCGCGGCTTCCTGATATTTCGGCACGGCGACGCGGGGCTTGAGCGGCTCGCTCGGCGGCGCAACGGCGCTCCGCAGAACAATGAACATATAGCCGCTCGTGAAGAGGCCTCCCGCGAGCATCACGATCGCCCACCACCATTGACCGGTCGCGACGGTCGCCTCGAGCAGCAGCCATTTCGCCAGAAAGCCGCCACTTGGCGGCAACCCGATCAGGGACACGCCACCGAGTGCGAATGCGAAGATCGTCATGGGAATTGCCCGTGCGACCCCTCCAAGCTCGGCGATGCGATCATGTCCGAGCGCGGCGTAGATAAGTCCTGCGGCCATGAACATGGCCGCCTTCGCTGTCGCATGCGATATCGCCTGAAGCATGCCGCCGGTCAAAGCGGCGCCGCTCTGTAGCTCCGCCGATACCGGGTCGAGGGCGAGCGGAAACATCAGGAACAGGTAGCCGATCTGCGCGACCGTCGAATAGGCGATCAGGAGCTTGAGCCGCTGCTGTTGCAGTGCGACGACGCTGCCGAATACAATTGCCGCCGCCCCGAGCCCACCGAACAGCTGCGCGCCGGCTGCACCGAGCATTCCTGGCATGACGTCGAACCAGAGCCGCACGACGATGAAGAACGATCCCTTCACCACCACCGCCGACAGAACCGCGCTGGCAGCCGCCGGTGCACCGGCGTGGGCTGGCGGAAGCCATAGATGCAGTGGAAAGAGCGCGGTCTTGGCGAAGAGCCCGATGGTCATCAGGGTGGCGGCAACAAGTGTCGCGGGTTCCATACGGATCTGGCGGGAGAGCAGGATGACATCGAGCGTTGCATAGCTCCCGTAGAGCAGGGCCGTTCCGACCAGGTAGAGAATCGAGCCGAGCAGGGCGAACAGCAGGTATCGCAGCGCGGCCTGCAATGTCTCCGCCCGGCCATCGAGACAGACCAGCGGTACCGCGGCGAAGGTGAGGAGCTCGATCGCGACGTATAACGTGAACAGATCTCCGGCCAGGAAGACCATATTCATTGCGCCCCAGATCGCCATCAGCAGGATCCAGAACGCGAACGGTGCGCGGGCATCGACGGACCCTGCGCGCGTGCCGAAGTCCGCGTGGGCAAAGACGGCGACCGCGCAGATCACGATTGCCATCGTTAGCATCATCGCCGCCGAAAGCCCGTCGGCGCGCAATGCAATCCCGAGCGGAGGTTTCCAATCCCCGACGATGTAGATCAGCGGGTGGCCGCTTCGCCACACGTCGACGAATATGATCGACGCAAGGACGAGACCGGAGGGCAGCAGAACGAAGGCAATTCTTTCAGCGTGCCGCGCGCTCAGGACGAACGACAGCAGAATGCCCGCGGCCGGCAATACGATCGCCAGAACAAGGAACGCTCCATCCGTCGTTGTCGTGTCGAGCAAGACGTTTGCGTCCGGCATCAGGAGTTGCCCTTGAGCGTATCTGTGCTTTCGGGATTATCGGCTTCGAGCGTGGATCGGCCGGTTTCCTGCAGAAGTCGCAGCACCAGGGCGATCGCCATGGCCGTTGCCGCGAAGGCAACAACGATCGCGGTAATGACCATCGCTTGAGGGACGGGATCGCCCCCAAGACCAGAAGCTGCGGCCCTCCTGGACACGACGCCGAACACCAGAAACACGCCGCTTCCCAGCAGGTTGAACGCCAGTATCTTGCGTAGCGGCTCCGGATTTGTGACGAGCCCGTACAATCCAATTCCCACCAGCGCGGCGCCACTTAACCCGAACAACGTTGCAGCGTTCATTGCGGTTGCACCCGTTCCGGCGGCCCTGCGGCGAGCAGCCCCAGTGCCACACCGATCGAAAGCGTCAGGGCGACTTCCACGGCGACAATCAGCGGTTTGGCGTAGCCCGGTGGATAAGCAAGGAAGGCATTCGCCAGCACCATCCCCGCGATTCCGATGGCAAGGAAGACCACCGGTCCGACGACGAGCAGCAGGCGCAACCAGCGCTGGCTGATCGAAGGCACATTCGTCAGGCCTGCGATCATGACAAGGAGCCACATCGCGGCCAAAACCGTGCCGCCTTGAAAGGCGCCGCCCGGTTCTTTCGCGCCGACCCAGCACATATAGATTGCCACCACGATTCCCACCGGTGGCAGAAGCTGGGCGAGAAAGGTCAGGGTGCTGCCAGGTTGCGCATAGACACGCAGGCCCGGTATTCCGCCCCACACATTATCCGGTGCCAGCGACCAGACGCCGAGCAAAGCGAGTATCAAGACCACTTTCTCGAGCAGCGTATCGAGCGCGCGGTAGACGAACAGAACGCCGGCGACGGGATTGCCGAGGCCGCTCTGCGCCAGATTTTCCATCACCATAGGTGCGAGCGTAGGAATAGCCTCGGGCGGGGACAGGACGGCGGTGGCAAGGCCCGCCGCGACAAGCGCGCACAATACGCCCGCCGCAAAACGCACCGGCAGGCTGGCCCGGGTGTCGTTGCCTTTGGCAAGGCGCAGGCGTGCGACCGCACCGAGCAGCAGCATGCCGGTCATTCCGCCGCCGATCGCCGCCTCCGTCAGCGCGACATCGACCGCAGAGAGCCTGACCCAGGCGATGGCCAGCAGCAACCCGTAGACGACGAAGCCGACAACGGCAGGGAACGCTTCGCGCACGGCGACGGTCGATGCTCCGATCCCGAGGATCAGGACGACAAGACCGATATCGAAAACAGACAAGATGGTCATCCATGTGGTCCGTGTTGTCGAACCGCGCCTGCGATGAGCTGTGTAACGATCGCGCCGGACAGTTGGACCAGCAGCCAGATGCTCACCAACTTCAGCGCGCCGAACGGTCCGTTTGCCTGTGGCAGCAGGCCCAGAACGACAAGGCCAAGGCCGAGATTGTCCACCTTGGTCAGGGCGTGCAGGCGCGTCAGCGAGTCCGGGAAGCGGAGCAAACCGACCGTCCCCGCCAAAAAGAAGAACGCCCCCGCCGAGACCGCGGAAACCGTGAAGATGTCAAGCGCGAGGTTCATCTGCCGCTCGCTGTCTTCGGGACCTCGCTCTCCCGGTCGGACGCGCTTCTAACGAACGCGACGGCCGCGAACGCGGCAAACAGCGCCAACGAGCAATGCAACGTCCACGATCGGGGGTGTCTCGGTCGCCACGGCCAGCAAAAGAAGTATGGCGACGCCACCGGTGCCCAGGAGCTGCGCCGCCATCATGTGGTCAACCTCGGCCGGGCGCCGAAGAATCACGACCAAACCAAGCGCTACCATCGTCAGCACGAAGCCCGCGGCTCCGAACAGGAAGCTAGCCATTGCGCTGCGCTCCTCCGAGTGCCTGCATGCACAGGGCTTCCTCCGCAGCCAACTGTTCGACCACCGGCTGCGTCACGTCGAGACAATGAATGGTCAGGCCATTGCCCTCCGCGGGTCCGCACGGAAGCGTGCCCGGCAGCAAACTCATGATGGCGCAGAACGTATTTCTCTTTGTGCCCGGCGGGAGGTGCGCTTGATAGACCACAAAGCCCGGCCGAAGCGACAGCCGAGGATCAAGTGCGCGCATTGCGACGTCCGTTCCGGCGGAGGCCGATTGACGCAGGAAGTGCAGCACGAATCGTGCAAGCTTGATGGGATTCAAGTGCCATTGCTCGGCCGGCATGAGGCGCAGACTTGCCCAGGTCGCCGCAACGGCAGCAACCAACCCGGCCACAAGATCGCCCGCATCGGCGCCGGTCAGCACCAGCCAGAAACCAAAAAATCCGGCAGCGCGGGAAATCGCACTCCCTGCAGTGCCTGAACCGTTCACGCGCGGCTCCGCCGGTCTACCTTGTTCCTCCGAAGAGTTCATGACCCGACCGGCCTCCATGTTGCTCAGCAGCGGGGTCTCGCACCCACCGATGTATCGACACCAACTCAGTTGGCGAGGATCAGGAGGCGGCCCTTCTGCTTCAGGGCAGCTTTCCCGGCACACTGCACGTCCGGAGTGCGCCACGATATCGGGTGATCCACCTAGATGAAGATGAGGAATCACCCTTGCTGCAGATGCAAGGGTTGCCCCGGCTTCGGATTGAAATCGCATCTCGAAGATAATCAGGAGGGCTGCCTAGACCGAAATAGTACCGGCTGCGAGACTGTACAGGCCGACGGCCGCGGCAACCAGGATGGCGCCGAACAGAACCCACTCGACAAAGGTAAAAACCGTCTTCCTCTGCTCGCGTCTCGCAATAATAAATAAGGTCGTTACGGGCGCATAGAGAAGGGCTGACAGCAACAGAAACTTTGCGCCGCCGGCATAGATCATGCCAGCCGCGTAAAGCGTAGCAATTGCGCCGCGAATCCAGTCGATGGCGCGGCCACGCGGGTCGGCTGCATAGGTTTCTCCAGTCCAGGCGAGTTTGAGCCCGTAGGCAGCAACGAGCAGATAGGGAATTAACGTCATTGAGCTCGTCATCTTCAGCGCGAGCGTGAATGCGTATTCCGCAAAATAGGTGACGAGCAGGAAAACCTGAATAACGATGTTCGTCAGCCACAGCGCACCCGCTGGAACCTTCTTGGCGTTCTCGCGCGCGAGGAACGACGGCATCGTGCGATTTACTGCCGCAGAGTGGAGGACCTCAGCGGCGAGCAGCGACCAGGACAGGTAGTTACCCAGGACCGAAATGAGCAGGCCGACGCTGATAAATATCTTGCCCCACGGCCCTACGATGGCTTCCAATACGCCTGCCATCGAAGGAGTAGCGAGCGCTGTCAGCTCCGGACGCAATAAAATGCCGTACGACAGCATTGTCACGAGGACGAGCAGGGCGAGGACTCCCAGAAAGCCCAAAATCGTCGCGATCCCCACATCGTTCCGGTCTTTTGCATAGCGCGAGTAGACACTTGCGCCCTCGATCCCAACGAAGACGAATACGGTGACCAGCATCGTGTTGCGGACCTGATTTGTCACATTCGCGAAGGTCGGTTCTTCACCACCCCAGAAGTTCAGCGCGAAGACATCGCCTTTGAATGCAAATGCGACAACAACGATGAAGAGGAGTATCGGAACGATTTTGGCGAAGGTTGCAATCGTATTGAGCGCTGCGGCTTCCTTGATACCGCGCAGGATCAGGAAATGAACGCCCCATAGCAGCGCGGTCGCCGCGGCGATCGCGGTGGGTGTCGTCCCATCGCCAAAGATCGGAAAGAACTGGCCCAAAGTCGCCTTGATCAGGACCAGGCAGGCGACATCGGCAAGACAGCAGCCGATCCAATAGCCCGCCGCCGACGCAAAGCCGGGATAGTCGCCAAAACCTGCCTTGGCATAGGCGTAGATGCCTGCGTCCAGATCGGGTTTGCGCCGGGATAGCGTCTGAAAGACGAACGCGAGCATCAGCATTCCGACGCCCGCGATGCCCCAGGCAATGAAGGCGCCGAGGCCTCCAGTGGCGCGGCCGAATGCTGACGGCAGCGCAAAGATCCCCGAGCCGATCATCGATCCAACGACAAGCGCGATGAGCGCGCCGCGAGAGAGCTTCTGATCGGATGAATTCGAAGAAGCTGTCATGACATTCAACGAAGCCGTGGTTCGAGGCTCGATCGAGTCGAACCCATCTTCGCTGGCGTGCTGACCTGTTGGGACGAGGTCGACTGCTTAGGAAGGCCAGTGGAATGCTGACAGCAGGCCGAAAAAGGAGACGCGAACTGCAAATCCGGCGCCGGCACGGCGGAACTCGTTCGCCGTGCATATATCACGATCTGATTTCGGGCGGTGAGCCCGCCATTGATCCGCGGCGGCAGAAACCTTGGCCATTCGGCTATGGCCCGGAGTAAAGCCAGATCGGCTGCAACTCCAACGGAGCTGCAGCCGCATCATGACACTGCATCAGGGGCGAATTCCCATTCGCCTGGCGCAGTCGCGATAGGCCGAAACACCCCTGGCGTTTCTCTCAGCAGTTGCACCGGTGCTGGCTATATTGACGGCGGCTGCCGCCTCGTTGGCTTGTCTGAAGCATTCTGCTCGCGCCGCATGAGGCCGACTGCTTCTGCGCCGCCGCTTCGGAAATTGACAATGCGAGAAGTACGGGAACAAGCAGGGCAAATGCGAATCGTGCTTTCGGATTTTGCATCATTGCCTCCTTTTTAAGGGTATCGGCACAATGCACGGTTAGAGTGCACCACGATATCGGGTGGATCACCTAGTCGACGATGAGGAATTACCCTACCGAAAATGCCAGGAGCGCCACAACTATACAGCCTTCGAGGAAGGCTCCGGCGGCGCCGTTCCCCTGAACCAGGCCACATACAATGTCGGCAGAAAGATCAGCGTCAGAATGGTTGCGACAAGCAGGCCGCCCATGATGGCAAAGGCCATCGGCCCCCAGAAAACTGTCGGAGCGATCGGGATCATACCAAGGACGGTCGATACGGCGGTCAACATGATTGGACGGAAGCGGGAGCTGCTGGCATCGATGGCGGCTTCCCAGACATTTTTTCCCTGAGATCGCTCCGCCTCGATCTGGCCGATCAGGATCACCGCATTCTTGGTGATCATGCCCAGCAGCGCCAGGATGCCGAGAATAGCAACGAAGCCCAGCGGCCTGCCAGACAGCAGGAGCGCCGCGACGACACCGATCAGACCGAGCGGCGCTACGCTGAGGACCAGGAACAACCGTTGGAAGCTCTGCAGCTGCACCATGAGGACGGTGAGCATGATGAGCAGCATGACCGGCACGACGGCGATGACGGAGGCCTGCGATTTCTTGCTTTCTTCGACCGTCCCGCCGACAACGATATGATACCCTGCAGGGAGGGTCTTTGTCAGGGCGTCTACATCGGACGAAAGTGAACTCACTACCGTCTCCGGCAGGGCCCCGGCGACGATGTCGGCTTGCACCGTCAGCGTCGGAACGCGGTCGCGCCGCCAGATCAAGGGATATTCCTGCCCGTATTCGAAGGTCGCGAACTGACTGAGCGGAACCGTTCGCCCGCCCGGCAGCGGCACTTGCACGGTGCGCAGGGTATCAAGCGAGACACGCTGTTCATCCGTCGCACGTGCGATGACATCGACCAGATAGATGTCGTCGCGCACCTGGGTAACGGCGGTGCCGGATATGACGGTATTCAGAACGCTGGCCAGGGCCTGCGAGCTGAGGCCCAGCAGGCGCGCCTCATCCTGGTCGACACGGATGCGCACCTGGCGGGCGGGCTCGATCCAGTCGAAATTGACCTTTTCGGCCTTGGGGTTCGCCGCGACGATCTGGGCGAGCTTGAGCGCGATCTCGCGCACCTGACCTACGTCGGGCCCGCTGACGCGATATTGTAGGGGCCATCCGACCGGAGGCCCAAGTTCAAGCGGGGAGACCCGCGAAATTGCGCTTGGAAAATCATCAGACAGGATCTTTTCCAGCTTCAAACGAAGTCGTTCGCGTGCCGCAACGTCCTTTGCAACGATTACCGCCTGGCTGAAGAAGTTGTTCGGCAACTGAACATTGAGCGGCAGATAGAAGCGAATGGCGCCGCGACCGACATAAGTGCTCCAGCGCGCGACATCCGGATCGCCCTTCAGAGCGGCATCGAGACGTTGCGCTGCGGTTTCGCTGGCATAGATCGACGCGTTCTGCGGCAGGCTGAGGTCGACCAGCAACTCCGGTCGATCCGAGGACGGAAAGAATTGCCGAGGGATGAGCGGAAGCGCGAGAAAGGATGCCGCGAAGAGTGCCAGCGAAACGAAGATCGTCAGCCATTTCGCTCGCATGGCGAAGGTGAGGAAATTCCGATACCAGCGGAAAACCCTGCCGGGTTCGGCGGTTGCTGCGGCCCTCGGTGGCTTGAGAATGATAACACCCAGCAACGGCGCAAAGATCACCGCAACGAACCAGGACACGATCAGCGCGATGCTGACCACCGCGAAGAGCGAGAAGGTGTATTCTCCCGCCGAACTGGCCGCAAAGCCGACGGGGACGAAGCCGGCGATCGTCACCAGCGTTCCCGCGAGCATGGCAAAGGCGTAGGTCCGGAACGCGTATGTCGCGGCCGCGACCTTGTCGTCGCCTTCCGCCAGACGATTGAGCGTGGCGTCGGTCGTCGTCATGGCGTCGTCGACCAGCAATGCGAGGGCGATGATCAGCGCGCCGAGGGATATGCGCTGCATATCGATTCCAGCCATTTGCATGATCGGAAAGACGATGGCCAGCGTCAGCGGAATGGAAAGCGCGATGATCAAGCCGGGTCGGACGCCGAGGCTGATGAAGCTGACGACGAGGATAATGGCGATCGCCTGCAGCAGCGACGTCATGAATTCCGAGATGGCGCCGTCGACCGTGACGGCCTGGTCCGCAATGAGTTTCGGCTCGATGCCGATGGGCAAGTCTGCGGTGACCCGCGCCATCAGTCGCTTGATGTTTGCGCCGAGCGCAAGAATATCACCGCCGTCGCGCATCGCGATTGCAAGCCCGATGGCCGGTTCGCCATTTACACGAAATTGCGGCTGCGGCGGGTCGGAATAGTCGCGCCGTATCTGCGCGATATCGCTGAGGCGGAGCACGCGTCCGCCGGCGACGAAATTGGTGTTTGCGACGTCCTGCTCCGATGCAAATGCGCCTGAAACCCGCAGCGAGAGACTTTCGTACCCGGTTTGAATCGTGCCGGCCGGCCGAACGATGTTCTGCGCTTGCAGCGCTGCAATCAGTGCAGATCGGTCAATCCCCAGGCTGGCGAGTTCCTTCATCGAGAATTCGACGAAGATCCTCTCGTCCTGCGCCCCCAACAATTCGATTTTTGATACGTCAGGCACCAGGAGCAGCTTCGAGCGGATATCCTCGACACGATCGCGCAGTTCGCGATGCGTGAAGCCGTCGCTCGTAAAGCCATAGATGATCCCGAACGTATCGCCGAAATCGTCGTTGAAGCCGGGCCCGACTATGCCTGCCGGAAGGGTGTGGCGGATATCGCCGACATTCTTGCGAACCTGATACCAGGTGTCGGCAACTTCCTTTGCGTTCGCGCTGCCCTTCAGGTTGACAAAGATCGTCGTAACGCCGGCACGCGTGAAGCTGCGCAGAAAATCCAGGTGAGGCGTTTCCTGCAGCTTGCGCTCAAGCCGCTCGGTTACCTGCTTGAGGGTCTCTTCGATGGTCGCTCCCGGCCAGGCGGCCTGTACGACCATGGTCTTGATGATGAAGGTAGGATCTTCACTGCGGCCAAGCCGGAAATAGGACAAGACGCCGGCGATGACGGCGACAATCATGATGTAGGCGACGAGCGAGCGGTGTTTGAGCGCCCATTCGGAGAGATTGATCATGGCTCGGACCCGAGCAGGCGAATCTTCTGGCCCGGGTGAAGGGCCTGAACGCCCGCCGTGACGACGACTTCGCCGGTGTCCAGCCCCTGGGAAACGACCACCCGCGCCTGGTCAAAGCGCAAAACGTCGACGTTTCGGATCGAAACGGTTTTGCTCGATGGATCGACAATCCATACCGCCGGTCGCTGATTGATCTTCGTCAATGCCGTTGCCGGGATGTCGATGATCGGCACGGCATCGGTTCGCAGGCGCCCGACGACGGTTGCCCCAAGCCGCATGGCCGGTGGAGGGTCGGTCAAGCCGACCTTGACCTCGAAGGTCCGGGTTACAGGGTTGGCTTGAGCGGCGACCTCGCGGATTCGCCCCTGCGCTGTCACGGCCGGATCGTCCGTCAGGCTGACGGTGATCTGGGGATCGCTGGGTCCTGATCGAAGCAACTGGGCCGGAACGTCGAAAACCGCGTCGCGACCGTCTTTCCGTGCGAGCCTCGCGATCATTTGTCCCGCCTGGACGACTTCCCCCGTGCCGGGGCCTGTTGCGGTTATTGTCCCCGGCGCATCGGCCTTGAGTTCGGTGAAGCTCACCAGATCGTGTGCGGTGTGGAGCTGGGCTTCGGCGGCATCGACTTGCGACTGAGCGGTTTGTTGCGCTTGCGTCGCGACATCGAAATTGGCCCGCGTCGTCCATCCCTGCGCAAGAAGCGTTTCCTGGCGTTCGAAATGATTGCGCGCCTGCGTCAATTGCCCTTGGGCGGCCGCCAGACCTGCCTGCGCCTGCCGCAATGTGTTCAATTCGTTTTGCGGTTCAAGTCGTGCCATGATTTGCCCGGCTTGCACCCGGTCGCCGAGCTTGCCGCTGGTTTCCAACAGCCGCCCGGAAATTCGAAACGCCAGGTTCACTTCATCCTCAGCCTCGATACGGCCGGTGAATGTAAGCGCCTCGCCAGCCTCGCGCTTCTCAACGGTTATGGTCCGAACTGGACGGGCTGCCGGAGTTGCGGTGTCAGTCTCTCTCTGACAGGCCGCGAGCGACAATGCCGGTGCAATCGCAACAACCGCCATCATCAGCAATCGATGCAATTTCGTCCTGCCGGTGTGTGAGGGCATAGCAAGACCTATGAGTTGCAGATCGACACTGATTAAGTACTTTCGGCCGGGCGAAGACCCCACGCCATCGGCAAATATACTGAGCGCTCCTGCCGATTGCCCCGGCCTCGGGTAAGAACGCGGCGGAGCAGCTTTCTGCGGTGGACGCTCGCAAAGATTTCGAGTGAACGTGTCGCAGTTCTCCACCACGTTTCCGTCGAGGACCGTGGGCTGACGGATAGCTGCCGGCTATCGGAAAATGTACTGAGCGTGTGTAGTACCTGGTTGGGAGTTTCCCCGAGCTTCGGCCGCGGCAATTCAAGAATACCTGACGCTTCGACCGCAGTGGGAATTTCGGATGCCTCTTTGGGACAGCGCCTGCGCAGTGGTCGCTAAGTAACTGAAATCGAATTCAATCCTCAATTGTGACGGCGCAAAACTGAAAACTCGAATAAAAATGAAATGTGCAGATTGTGCCATGTCGGTTTGCGCGACTCGGATATTAAAAACAGTTACTTGACGAGTGTTTTCCGGAGGGTATTTACTTAAGGAAAGTCCGGAACGCGACGTCGACCTAACGTTGCCCAAGGAAATCGAGCAGTTCGACAAGCCGCGCGATCCGGGAAAAAAGGTGCAAGAGTGCGATGAGTACCCGATCGGCGTACCATAAGCTGCACCGGACACATGCTCCGGAATATCTCTTCGGAGTGCAGATTTCTGATGCCAGACAGTATTTCTACGAGAGCATGAATCCGGCCTTCGAACGCTTGCTCGGAATTTCAATTCAAGGCAGCGAAAGACCAATTCGCGACTGCATGAGCGAAGAGGACGCAAAGTCCATTTGCGCTTCCTGCGATGCATGCCTGGCCGAGGGAAAGTCGGTTTGTTACCGGCAGCGCCTTACCCTCGGTGGACGCCGACGCGAGTTCGATACGACGATCAATCCCGTTCGTGATTCCGAAAGCGGGAATATAGTCAAGCTGGCCGGCAGCCACCGGGCGGTCGAAGAGCGATCGACCGTCGATGCCGACAAGATGGCAAAAAGACGGGCTGCGGCAAAACTCGATCTCCGGTTGTTATCGCTTCAGGAGGAGGTGCAGCAGCGGATCGCATCCGATCTGCATGATTCGACTTGCCAGCATTTGATCGCCGCCAGCTTGACCGTGATGCGTCTGAGGCGCGCGATGAGCGACAACGGTAGCGCAGAGAAACTCTTCGATGATATCGATGCGTCGATCGATCAGGCGCAGAGGGAAATCCGTGCCTTTACCTACCTGCTGCATCCCCAGAACCTGTTAACCGATGGCCTGAAGATTACGGTCGAGCAATTCGTAAACGGATTTTCGGCGCGCACTTCACTGAAGACCAGCCTCAAGATCGCTCCCGAAGTTGATCAATTATCCTACGAGCGGCAGCGCGCTGTGCTGAGAGTTACTCAGGAGGCGCTTATGAATGTCTTCCGTCATGCCCGGGCGACACAGGTGAAGGTCGCAATGGAGACCATGGATACGCATTTCAGGCTTCGGGTTGCTGACGATGGCCGTGGCATGCCGATCAATCAAGCGAGATCGGGCCCCAAGGCGATTTCATTTGGTGTCGGAATTCCGGCTATGAGAGCCAGATTGCGGCAGCTGGGCGGTACGCTCGAAATCCATTCGTCCTCAGCGACAGGGGGGCGAGGGACCACGTTGTGTGCTGAGCTTCCGCACGCGCTTCCGCTCAAGAAAGCACGACAGCGGGTACGGCATCATAGCCATCCGGGACTTCACAAATCCATTGCAGGGCCGCCTTAAAGACGCCAGCCGCTCGAAATGCTGGAGGAAAGCAGAGAATTCAAGGAAGTTTGGCGGCGAACGACAGAATGTCGATGCCTGACGCGGTGCGGCATTGGAGTGTTCTTCGATCATGAAACGGATTCTCATAGCTGACGATCACGAAACGGTGCGATCCGGACTACGCGCCGTGTTGGAAGGGCGCGTCGGCTGGGAGGTCGTCGCGGAGGCACGCGATGGCAAGGAGGCGGTCGCCGGAGTTGTAGAGAAAAGACCTGATGTTGCCATTGTTGACTACGCCATGCCCTTTATGACCGGAGTAGAAGTTGCACGGCGCATCAGGGAACATCAGCAAACAACGGAAATACTTATTTTCACAATGCATGACTCGGAGGTGCTTGCGTTGCAGGCGTTCCAGGCAGGCGCCCGTGCTTTCTTGCTGAAGGCTAATGCGAACAAGTTGCTCCTGGCGGCCGTCGAGTCATTGATAATTCATAAGCCGTTCTACGCGGGCTCTTTCACGAGCGAGCTGAAGGGAATGGCGACCGGGAAGGGCAACCCGAACCAGGTGCTTTCGCCTCGGGAAAAGACGATCGTTAAACTGGTTGCGGAAGGACACAGCAACAAGGGCGTGAGCGCGATCTTGAATCTCAGCATAAAGACGACAGAAACGCATCGCGCAGCCGCTATGCGCAAGCTTAACATAAATTCAACGGCGGGCCTGGTTCGATACGCGGTCCGCAGCAAACTCGTGGAGGCATGAGAACGGTTCGTTCATGTGAGAAAAGGCCAGTTGGCGCTAAAACGCAAATTCGAACACATTGGTTCGGACGGTAAGTTAAGTGCTGGTTTTTCCAATCGCCTCGTGAGATTACGCTGCACCCTTGTATGGAGTCCGGGAGAGCTGACCAACCGAGAAGTCCGAATACTCATCCACCGAGTTTCAGGGTTTTGTGGGATTATCGCCAGGCAAGCCGATCAGTATGATGAGTCAATCGTGCTGTCGCATCGCTACCGCCGATCGCCTGGCCAGTGGTTCCAACCGACGGGAACGTCACTGTGAAGCAGATCCTGATTGCGGACGACCATGAAGTCGTTCGCTCCGGTCTTCGCGCGATCATCGAAACTCGCGCGGACTGGACCGTGGGCGGGGAGGCGACCGATGGCAAGGAAGCCGTGGCGTTAGCTTTGAAAATGAAGCCGGATGTAGCGATCGTCGACTACTCGATGCCCGTCATGAATGGGTTGGAGGTTAGCCGTCGAATTAAGTTGCATCATCTGCCCACAGAAGTGCTCATTCTTACGATGCATGAACGCGAAGAGATCCTGACGGAAGCGCTTCTGGCAGGCGTGCGGGGATTCCTGCTCAAGTCAGATGCAAGGAGCCACCTTATCACGGCTATTGAAGCACTGCTTGACCACCGGCCTTACTTCACCAGTGTTTTGCTGGAGAAGTTGCTTCATGAGTATCAGGCAAACAAGAAGGAAAAATCGGAGATCTTGCTGTCTTCGCGAGAACAGAGCGTTGTTCAATTGATTGCGGAGGGACACACCAACAAGTCGGTGGGCGCGGTCTTGAATCTCAGCGTGAAGACGGTCGAAACCCATCGCGCATCGGCAATGCGTAAGCTTAACGTCTCATCGACCGCCGAGTTGGTCCGGTATGCAATTCGCACAAAATTGATCGGGCTTTGAAAGGAAATTGTTCTTTCGTGCTCTATGGCGTGCTGCATATGACCGCACAGCGTGCCCGCGCTCGGGCAGTGGCAAAGGTCCTGTGCGGTAGAAGTCCCTTGTCGTGACGGCATTCTCCATCCACAACGCTGTGTGTCCTGAAGCGGGCATCATGCGCCACGACGCAGAGGTTTACGCCCGCAGCGCCGCCGGTCCCATGACCGATGTATCTAACCTTGTCTGCGCCGGGTTTCGGCGTTGGAGGAGAGTCAGCCCACGAGCTATTGGCAGAAGTGTTGGCAACCAGATTGACCCGGGCGCAAGCCCGCTGCGCAATGCCTGGCGTAACGTTGTCGAGACATTGCGGGGCAATGGCATTACTCGCATTGTCTCTCGCCCGGTCTCTCGCCCTGGCCTTTATCCCGGAGGAATGACTTGCGGCGCAGGCATTGTCATCGCCTCGTCGCTCGGCCCTGCGGTTGAATTCAGCGGCAGTGAGTTCGATGCAAAAGTCGGTCGCGAATGCAGACCCGATCCCGCAGACGACAGGTAGCGCATAAAGCGCAACGGCAGCGAGCGCAAGCGATCCAGCTTTCATGGCTTTCCAGTATCCTCGCTCCGATCGTTGTATATCGCATTCCGAAGTTGGCCGCCAGAAGCGCCCCCGGTCCTCATCCTGATTGCGTTGGTCCTTTATGCCTGGATCGCAATTTGCGTCACCGTGAAACGGCTGCACGCTATGGATGCGACGGGTGGCTTCAATCATTACGATGATGCAATCCATTTCAAAACATTAATTCCACGGCCAGCGTGCCGTAAGGCAGCGGCCTGCATCACTGCTTCATAGGGCGAGCAACCGCGCGCCGATTTCATGGAGAGTTTTTAATGACGAGCCGTCCCTCTGAATCCGCCAGCTCACAGTCCCTTCTGACGCAGCGACCTTCATTGCTGTCGGCGCGAAAGCTGGCATTGATGGCGTCTGTCGGCCTTGGTGTCGCCGTTTACGGCTTCAGCCCTGCGCCTGGCGCTTTCGACATTTTTGGCGCCGCGGCTCACGCCCAGGCCAGTCAAGCCGTCTCCAACGCCCAGCCCGCGGGCTTCGCCGACATGGTGGAGCGCGTGAAGCCTTCGGTGATCTCGGTCAAGGTCACGATGAAGAAGGCAACCGAAGCCAGCGATAAAAGCGATGACGAAGGATCCGGATCGCCGATGGAGCGTTTCTTTCGCCAGTTCGGTGGCCCCGATGGCGTGCCGCAGAGGCCTGGTCAGGATGGCCGGCACCGGGGAATGATGGGCCAGGGTTCGGGCTTCTTCATTTCGGCCGATGGTTATGCCGTGACCAACAACCACGTGGTGGAAGGCGCCGACAAGGTCGAAGTCACGACCGACGCAGGGAAGACCTACACGGCGAAAGTGATCGGAACGGATCCGCGGACCGATCTGGCCCTGATCAAGGTCGAGGGTGGCTCGGGCTTCCCGGTCGCCAAGCTGTCCGAAGGCAAGGCCAGAACCGGCGACTGGGTGCTTGCGGTCGGCAATCCGTTCGGCCTCGGCGGCACCGTCACGGCAGGCATCGTGTCGGCCAGCGGTCGCGACATCGGCAACGGTCCCTATGACGATTTCATTCAGATCGACGCGCCGGTCAACAAGGGCAACTCGGGTGGCCCGGCGTTCAACATGCAGGGCGAAGTCGTTGGCGTGAACACCGCGATCTATTCGCCATCCGGCGGCAGCGTTGGCATCGCGTTCTCGATCCCGGCGTCGACGGTGAAGAGCGTGATCGCCCAGCTGAAGGACAAGGGTACTGTCAGCCGGGGCTGGATCGGTGTCCAGATCCAACCGGTAACGCAGGATATCGCTGACAGCATGGGTCTGAAGCAGGCCGAGGGCGCGCTGGTCGCCGAGCCTCAGAAGGACGGGCCTGCCGCCAAGGCCGGCATTGCCTCGGGTGACGTCATCACCTCGGTAAACGGTCAGTCGATCAAGGACGCCCGCGAGCTCGCCCGGGTCATCGGCGGCTTTGCTCCCGGCAGCGACGTCAAGCTCGACATGCTGCGCAACGGAAAAAGCAAGGTCGTCAACCTGACGCTTGGCAAACTGCCCAATGCCCAGGAGGCCAAGGCTGACACCGATACCGACAGCAAGGGTTCAACCACGGATGTTCCGCGACTGGGCATGACGGTCGCACCGGCAGACAAGGTTGAGGGCGCGGGCAAGCAGGGTGTCGTTGTGATGAACGTGGACCCGAAAAGCGCAGCCGCGGATCGCGGCTTCAAGAAGGGTGACGTGATCCTGGAGGTTGCCGGAAAGAGCGTGGCATCTCCTGGCGACGTTCGCGAAGCGCTCGAAGCCGCGCGCACGGACAAGAAGAGCAGCGCGCTGATACGCCTGCGTTCCGGCGACGCGTCCCGTTACGTCGCTGTGCCACTCGCAAGCAGCTAGAAACGCAAGAGATCGGCAGCGGTCATCATGGCCGCTGCCGATCATTGGTTAGACCGTTTTTGTTGCCTGGGCGCTCCGCCTGAAGGCTTCGCTTTTGATTTGCCTGGGCTGCGGCTCATGTCTGCCAACGACCACAACATCGATTCGTCGGTCAGTTCACGGTCGAGACCGTCGTGGGCTGATGCCTGGCACCTCTGGAAGGTCATTTTCCCGAGGCGATCGATCACGGGCCGTCTGGTTTGGGGAACGGTATGGCGGCGCAGGAACGGACGGCGCTGGTCCTACAAAAAGTTCGTCGAGTATCCGGTTGATTGAGCTGGAGCATGATCCGGAAATAGGAGACCGGTTTTCCGAAAATCACGCTCTAGTGGAACGGAAGGAATAGTGGAACGAGCAGTACGCTCACGATTGCAACAACGACGGTGAACGGCGCACCGACCTTCACGAAATCGCCGAAACTATATTGCCCAGGTCCCACGACCAGCGTGTTTACCGGCGAGGAGATCGGCGTCATGAAAGCCGTGGATGCTGCCAGCGCGACGATCATCGCAAACGGATAGGGCGAGGCCCCGAGCTCCTTGGCGATGGCGAGCGCCACCGGCGCCATCAGTACGGCGGTCGCCGTATTGGAGATGAACAAGCCCAGCCCCGCCGTGATCACGAACAAGGTCGCCAACACGAGACGCAGCGCGGCGTCTCCGACCATGCCGACCACGGCATCGGCGGCAAGATCGACCCCTCCCGTCCGCTGCAAGGCCAGCGAGAACGGCAACATGCCGACGATCAGGATGAGGGTCTTCCAATTGATGGAGCGATAGGCGCTGTTGAAATCGATGCAGCCGAAAAGCCCCATCAGCAAGCAGCCAATCAGCGCGGCTTGGACGTTCGGCACCAGACCGCTGACCATCAGCGCGACCACCAGCCCGAGCACGGCCAGCGCATGCGGCGCGCGCTGCGCTGCGGGAAGAACTTCCTCCAGTTCAACCGGCATGTTCAGTACGACCACGTCGTCCGTGTGGGACTGGAGATCCTGAATATCGGACCAGAAGCCGATCAGAAGGAGAATATCTCCAATCCTCAGCCTTTCCTCCTGCAGATCGTGCATCACCACTTTATTGCCGTGCCGCAACCCGATGACGGTGAGGCCGTATTCGGAGCGAATCCGGGCCTCGCGCACGGTCAGGCCGATCAGCGTGGATTCGGCCGGCAGGATGACCTCCGCCGCGCCGATCTCCTGAGCGCGGTCGACGAAATAGTTTCCGATCTCGCTGAGCGGCCGCGGTTCGAGCTTCAGGGACTGCCACTTCTCGTGGGCGCCGTCGTTCGAGATGTGCACATCGGCGAGCAGTACATCGTCTGCCTGCAGTTCCGTCTGCGCGGTTGGACGGAGTATCTTGGCCGCAAACCCCGTCCCACGCTCGATGGCGAGAAGGTTCACCCCCGCGGAGCGAAGCGACAGTTCGTCGAGGCGCTTTCCGACAAGCGACGAGCCGGCGACGATGCGGCCGCGCCTTTCGCGATTCGCAAGGCCGTATTGCTCGATCCACCGCGCAAGGCCAGGGCGGCGGTCCGCGGTGGCCGGCAGGCTAGCTTTCGAGGCCAGCAGGCCGCGTGCGAAAAGCATATAAACGATGCCGAGTGCGAGCAGCGGCAGCCCGAACGGGGTAAAGCTGAAAAAGCCAAATCCCTGCGCACCCTGTCGGATCAGTTCGGCATTCACCACCAGATTGGGCGCCGTTGCGACCAGTGTCAGCATGCCGCTGATCAGCGCGGCGAAACTCAGCGGCATCATCAGCCGGCTTGGCGCCATGCCGCGATTTTGCGAGATGCGCAGCACCACCGGAATGAAAATAGCCACAACAGCGGTTGAACTCATCAGGGAGCCGAGGCCGCCGACGGCCGCCATCAGCAGGATGAGCAAGCGGTTCTCGCTGCTGCCGGCCTTGGCGTCGAGCCAGTCGCCGAGCCGTCGCGCGACGCCGGTCCTCACGAGGCCTTCGCCGATCACGAATAGCGCGGCGATCAGTATGATCGACGGATCGGCAAATCCTGCCAGTGCCTCGTTCATGGTAATAATGCCGGTGAATGGCATCGCCGCCATCACCAACAGCGCGACCGCGTCCATGCGGGGCCGGTTGATGACGAACATCACAATGGCGGCGGCGAGCAAAAGCAGGACGAGGGCGAGATCGAGGTTCATCAAATACCTGTAATAGAACGACCGAACAGTTGATCCAGAAGTTGACTCCCGTGGTGCACCGGGAGGAGTGTCTTGCCCTGGGTAAATTGAGCCCGTTGGGTATGGATTAGGTCAACCCCGGTCAGGTGAGGCTCGCATGGCGAAGATCAGTATCGTGCATACGACCGAATACATCTACCGCAATCCGGTGGGCCTGCTGCGCCACAAGCTGATGGTCCGGCCCGACGATAGCCATGATCTCCGCCTGCACAGCGCGACGTTGAAGGTCGAACCCGAGCCGACCGGCGTGTACTGGAAGCATGACGTCTTCAATAATTCCATCTGCTTCCTGGAATGGCCCGAAGCGCTCAGGACCAAGCGGCTCAGCATCGTATCCACGCTCGACATGACGCATCACCCCGACGGCCAGCCGCTTCCGGTCTACAGCCTCGACGAAGCCGCCGAACTGTTTCCATTTTCCTACAACTCCCACGAGATTCCCGATCTCGCGCGCCTTGCCGAACGCCAGATGCCGGACCCCGACCGAGCGGTCGACGCCTGGGCGCGCCGTGTCGTGTCCGACGCAAACAGCAAACAGACCCTGAAGGTGCTGGAAGCGATGACGCACACCATCAAGCAGACGTTCAATTATCGCGCCCGCTACGAGGAGGGCACGCAGACGGCCGCCGAGACGCTGGCGCTGGGTTCAGGCACCTGCCGCGACTTTGCGGTGTTGATGATGGAAGCGCTGCGCAGCTTTGGCCTCGCCGCTCGCTTTGTCACCGGCTATTTGTACGACGATTCCTCGGGCACCACCCGCGGTGGCGGCAGCACGCACGCCTGGTGCAGCGTCTATCTACCCGGTGCGGGCTGGGTCGAATACGATCCGACAAACGGTCTGGTTGCCGGAGCGAATCTGATCCGCGTTGGCGTGACCAGGGAGGCGGGGCAGGCGCTTCCGATATCGGGCGGCTTTATCGGCAATGCGGACGACCCAACCGGGCTGCACGTGGATGTCTCGGTCCGCGCTGTTCCGATACAATGAGGAAGTGCGCGCTCGAACGCCGCATCAAGGCGCCGAGCTGCTGCAGCCTTGCTCCGCCGGCACTTCCTCGGCATTGGGGTCGCCCGGTGCCGTCGCCCAGGCCAGTTCGACGAGCGTCACGATCCGCCGACCGGCACCGTCAAGCTGGCAGACGATGAGGCCCTGCTCTTCGATATAGCTCAGCAGACGCCGTGCGCGGCGCAACGAATGTGAGCCATAGGCGCGGGCAATCGCTGCATCGCCCGGGCAGGGCCAACCTTCCTTCGCGGCGCGTGCGATCATCATGAAGACGCCCTGGATATCCTCCGGCAGCAGCGAGGCGCGGACCGAGACATCCTGCCACCCGTCATCCTCTGCCATATCGGAACCGAGCCCGGCGCGGGCGCGCGTCAGCATGCGACGGAAGTCACTCCAAATCCGGCACAGTCGAACCGAGGCCCTCTATTCGGCAGCGGACCACGAACTCCTGATAGAGGACGCCGATGGCACGGAATCCCGCGTCGGGTTCTGCCATGACGGCGCGCAGAATACGGTCCACTCGCTCGTGCCGCGCCGCCAGTTCCTCCGCGCTGAGCGGCTGCTCCACCGCTTCGGGACGGATCTCCAGCGCTGCGGTTTTCGCCGCCATGAGTTGTTCGAGGAGATCCGGCGACGACCGGCGCTGGGGCCGATTATTCTCGGGCGGCGGCGCTGCCAGGATGATGGCGCGTGCGTCCGGTGTCGCTTCCGGCAGAGGCATCAGGCGCGGGGTGGCGTTGCGCGGCGTGGTGTCGGTTGGACCGATGCGCAGCCCGAGCGGACGGCGGGAGAGGGCAGGCCCCAGCGCCATGAATTGCCCGCGCTCCAGATCCCGGAAGGCCTCTGCCTGTCGCCGCTCCATGCCCAGAAGGTCGGCGGCGCGCGCCATGTCGATATCCAGAAAGGTTCGGCCCATGAGGAAATTGGACGCCTCGGCCGCGACGTTCTTGGCGAGCTTCGCCAGCCGCTGGGTGGCGATGACGCCCGCAAGCCCGCGTTTGCGGCCACGGCACATCAGGTTCGTCATGGCGCCGAGCGAGAGTTTGCGCGCCTCGTCCGAAACCTCGCCGGCGACTGCCGGCGCGAACAGCTGCGCCTCATCCACCACCACCAGCATCGGGTACCAGTGGTCGCGGGCGACCTCGAAAAGCCCGTCGAGGAAGGCGGCGGCGCGCCGCATCTGGTTCTCGGCGTCGAGCCCCTCGAGATTGAGCACCGTGGAGACGCGATGGATGCGTGCGCGCTCGCCGGCGACGTGCAGGCCCCGCTCGGTATGGTCCTCGGCATCGATCAGCAGGTGGCCGAAACGGTCGGCCAGCGCCACGAAGTCGCCTTCGGGGTCGATGATGGTCTGCTGCACCCAGGGGGCGCTCTGTTCCAGCAGCCGGCGCAGCAGATGGGATTTGCCGGAGCCCGAATTACCCTGCACCAGCAGGCGGGTCGCCAGCAGTTCCTCAAGGTCCAGAGTAGCCGAGGCACCTGCCGTCGTCTGTCCCATCTCGATCGCAACGGTCATCTCTCGACTCAAACGCTCCTTGGGGAGGCGGGCTTAACAACCTGATTGCAGTCCGTCGAGCGCCCATGACCGGCCACGCCGTGTTCTCCACGGCTGGTCGAAAGCCATCCGCCCGCATGGCAATCAGCCTTGACACGCTTCACGCACTGGAGGCGACTGGCGATGTTGTGGACAATGATTGCCGGCGATTGACTGCAGGTTCCATCACTCTCGCTTTAGCCAGCATTCCCGTCAGGATTTCCCTCATTCGGCCGGCGCCAGGCTGGCGCTCGCGTCGGTCGCGGGCTTGCGCTTGCCGAACAGCCGGCTCTGCAGCCTGTCGAGGTAGATATAGACCACTGGCGTCGTATACAGCGTGAGGAGCTGCGACACGGCGAGGCCCCCGACGATGGCATAGCCCAGCGGCTGGCGTATCTCGGAGCCCGCGCCGGTGCCGAGCATCATCGGAACGCCGCCGAGCATGGCCGCCATCGTGGTCATGAGGATCGGCCGGAATCGCATGATGCAGGCGCGATAGATCGCTTCCTCCGCCGACAATCCCTCCTGCTGGCCGACATGCAGGGCGAAATCGACCAGCATGATGCCGTTCTTCTTGACGATGCCGATCAGGAGAATGATGCCGACGATCGCGATCACGCTGAGATCGAGGTGAACCGCCATCAGCAGCAGCAGCGCCCCCAGCCCGGCCGACGGCAGCGTCGAGATGATGGTGATGGGGTGGATCAGGCTCTCATACAATATACCGAGGATAAGGTAGATCACGAACAGCGCGGCCACGATCAGGATCGGCGTGGTTGACAGCGAATCCCCGAAGGCCTGGGCGTTGCCCTGGAAACTCGTCTGCAGCGACAGCGGCTTGCCGAGTTGCTGCTCGACATGCTGGATGGCGCTGGTCGCTTCGCCGATCGACGTGCCCGGCAGCAGGTTGAAGGAGATCGTCACCGACGGGAACTGGCCCTGATGATTGACCACGAGCGGCGCGACCTTGACCACGCTGTCGACCAGCGTCGATAGCGGTACTTCCTGGCCGGCGGAGGATTTGACATAAATCCCGGCCAGGGCTTCGGGCGAGTACTGAAATTTCGGATTGACCTCCATGATCACATGGTACTGGTTCAACGTCGTGTATATCGTCGAGACGATGCGCTGGCCAAAGGCGTCATCGAGGGTGTTGTCGATGGTGAAGGGCAGGATGCCGTAGCTCGAAGCGACCTCGCGCTTGATGGAGATGTCGAGCAGGGGGCCGGAATTGAGCTGGTCGGTCGCGACGTCGGTAATGCCGCTGATCTTCTTTATCCTGTCCAGGAACAGCGCCGCCCAATGATTCAGCTCGCCGGGATCGGCGTCGCCCAGCGTATACTGATACTGGGTTTTCGAGACGCGGCCGCCGATGGTGATGTCCTGCGCAGCCTGCATATAGAGCGTGATGCCCTGGATTTTGGCCAGGTTGGTGCGCAAGCGCGCGAGCACCGTTTCCATGCTGTCGCGTTGCCTGTAGGGCTTGAGCGCAATATAGACGCGGCCGTTATTGACCGTGGTGTTGCCGCCGCCGGCGCCGATCGCCGAGCCGACGGATGCGACGGCCGGATCCCGCGTAATGGCATTGAGCAGGGCCTGCTGGCGCTCGGCCATCGCAGAATAGGATATATCCTGCGCGGCTTCGGACAGGCCGATGATCAGCCCGGTATCCTGCTGCGGAAAGAAGCCTTTAGGAATGACGACGTAGAGATATCCGGTCAGTACGATGGTCGCAAACATCGTCAACAGCGTGATGAAGCGATGGCGAAGCACGACCTTTAGCCCGGCTTCATAGATTGCGAGAAGTGAATTGAAGCCGCCTTCAAGAAGCCGGAACAGCCGCCCGTGTGTCCGGCTTTCCGGCTTGAGCAGCCGCGCGCACATCATCGGCGTCAGCGTCAGCGAAATCAGGAGCGACAGCACCAGGGCGACGCTGACGGTGACGGCAAATTCGCGGAACAGCAGCCCGACATATCCGCCCATCAGGAACAGTGGAATGAACACCGCGATCAGCGACAGCGTGATCGACACGATGGTGAAGCCGATCTCGCCGGCGCCCTTCAGTGCCGCTTCGTACGGCGTGGCGCCTCCTTCCATGTGCCGCACGATGTTCTCGATCACGACGACGGCGTCGTCGACCACGAAGCCCACGGCGATCGACAGCGCCATCAGCGAGAGGTTGTCGAGGCTGTAACCGAGCTCGTACAGCACCCCCAAGGTGCCGACCAGCGACAGCGGAACGGTGACCGCCGGAATGACGGTTGCCCAGAAGTTTCTCAGGAAGACGAAGATCACCATCACGACAAGCGCAACCGTCAGCATCAGCGTGAACTGAACGTCGTGGATGGATGCGCGAACCGTATCGGTTCGGTCGGCGATGACATTGACCTTGATGGCGGGCGGGATCGAGGCCTGCAGCACCGGCATCGCTGCCTTGATCCGCTCGACGGTTTCGATGACGTTGGCGCCGGGCTGACGCTGGATCGCCATGATGACCGCGCGCCGGTTGTTGTACCAGCCGGCGATCAGGTCGTTCTCCGGTGCGCTGACGGCGCGGCCGACGTCACGGATGCGGACCGGCGAGCCGTTTCGATAGGCGATCACCAGGTTGGCGTAGTCCTCCGCATTCAAGAGCTGGTCGTTGGTGTTCAGCGTAAAGGTCTGACGCGGGCTGTTGAGGGTGCCTTTGGGCAGATCGACATTGGCCTGGCCGAGCGCTGTGCGGACGTCCTCGAGATTGATGCCGCGTGCGGCAAGCGCCTGTGGATCGAGCTGCACGCGCACGGCGGGCTTTTGCTGACCGCCGAGGCCGACGAGGCCGACGCCCGGTATCTGCGATATCTTCTGCAGCAGAATGTTTTCCCCATACGCATCCACCGTGGTCAGCGGCAGGGTGTCCGAAGTCAGACCTAGCACCAGGATCGGCGTGTCGGCCGGATTGACCTTGCGGATCGTCGGCGGATAGGGGATGCCGGGCGGCAGATACGGACTCGCGGCGTTGATCGCCGACAGCGTGTCGCTGACCGTTCCGTCAATCTGGCGGTTCAGATCGAATTGCAGCGTGATCTGCGTGTAGCCGAGTGCGCTCGCCGACGTCATCTGGGTGAGACCCGGAATTTGCCCGAACTGGAGTTCGAGCGGCGTCGCCACCGACGCCGCCATGGTCTGCGGATCCGCGCCCGGCAACTGCGCCGTGACCTGAAGCGTCGGATAGTTGACGTTCGGCAGGGCTGCGATCGGCAGCAGCGGATAGGCGACCAGGCCGCCGACCAGAAGGCCGACCATCAGGAGAGCAGTTGCGATCGGCCGCTGGATGAAGGGCGCGGATATGTTCATGGGATTGTCGCCTGTTGTGCTTGCTGCACGGCCGCTTCGTCGGCCGCTTCTCCTTGCAGGATCGCGACATGCGTGCCCGGCTGCAGCTTGTATTGTCCGTCGACCACGACCTGTTCGCCGGCCTTCAGGCCGGAATCGATCAGCGCGTCGCCGTCGGTGATCTGTGCGATCTTGACCGGGCGGATCGCCACCGTGCTGTCGGGCTTGATGACGTAGGCATAAGCGCCGTTCGGGCCCTGCTGCACGACCGAAGCGGGAACGGTCAGGCCGTTATGCCGGGTCGTGACCAGCAGCCGCGCATTCACCAGTTCACCCGGCCAAAGCAGACGGGACTTGTTGGGAAAGGTTGCCTTGAGCTGGATCGAGCCGGTCGTCTGCAGGATCTCGTTGTTGACCAGTGTGAGTTCGCCTTGGCCCAGTTCGAGCGTGTTGTCCTGGTTATTGGCGATGACGGTAAGCGGCGTCTTGGTCGCCTGCTGCTGCTTGAGGACCTGCGGCAGTACCCCTTCCGGCAGCGTGAAGATGAGCGAGATGGGATCGAGCTGCGTCACAACGACAAGGCCATTGGCGGTCGTCGGGCTGATGATGTTGCCGACGTCGATCTGGCGGATGCCGACCACGCCGTCGATCGGCGAAGTCAGCCGGGTGTAGCTGAGCTGCACCTTGGCCGCCTCGATCAGCGCCTGGTCGGTCTTGATCGCGGCCTCCAGCTGGCCGACCTGCGCCTTCTGCGTCTCGATCAACTGCGGTGTGGCCCAGCCCTTGCTGCCGAGCTCGTTGTAGCGCGTGAAGTTGGCGCGGGCATTGGTGAGCTGAGCCTGATCGCGCTCCAGATTTCCCTCGAACTGGTCGATCTGGGCCTGGTAGGGGCGCGGATCGATTTGCGCGAGCAAGTCGCCGGCATGAACGGTCTGTCCCTCGGTGAAGTTGATGCTGATGAGCTGGCCCTGGATCTGCGCGCGCACGACGTCGGTGTTGTAGGCAATCACGGTGCCGACGCCGTCCTGATAGATCGGCACGTCATGCTGGGTGACCGCGCCGGCAACGACCGGGACCGGAGGCGGCGGCACCGCCGCGACGGCGGGCTTGACTAGGAGGGCGTGCGTCAGGAAGAGAAGGCCGCCTGCGGCGGCGGCCCCGAACACAATGGCAGGTATTGCGACTTTCATTTTCATGGTTGCTTCTCACGTGGTTTGCGCTCAACGGAGCATCGTCGCGTCTGTTGACAGGCCCGGTATCGTGTTCGGCGTCCCGGTGATGTTCGGTATCCCCGTGATGGGATCGGTGGCCGCGGTGACGGCAGTTGTGTTCGGGGCCGAAAGCGTAACGGCAGGCACCGTCGGAGCCGTTGTCGCGACGGCGCTGATGGTGGGGCCGACGGTGATGGTGGGCACCATTGCGGCGGAGCTAACCCCGAGATTGCCGATCTCGGTCGAGCCCATCGGAATGCCGGTTCGCGGCACGCCGCCCGGCGTCAGCGCAGATGTCGGCATCGATGATGCGGCGACATTGCTCGAGCCGGCGCCGCACATGCTTTGGGTGCCTGAGGTGTCGATCAGGGCCGATGTCGGCGAAATGCCCGATGACGACATGGCTGATGTCGTCGACATTCCCGGCATCGACATCGCGCTCTGCGATGTGACGGTCCCGACCGCCATGCCGCCGCCGTCAAAGGACGCCGCCGATCCGAACATCGTTGACGGTGCTGCACCGATGGTCGAGCATGCGGTGCTGCCGATGCTCGATGCGACCGGCATCGGACTTACGCCGCCGGACGCGATTTCCGTTGCGCCTAACGGGATGCCGGTGCCGCCGACCGGCGCGCTGGGCACCATGCCGAGCGGCGAAGTCGCCGAGAGCGAAGGCGTCGGCATCACCGCAGCCTGCTGCGCAAAGGCATGGCCGCACAGCAAGACCGAGGCTGCCGTGATCATCAGAAAGCGTTTCATGGTGTTTCTCCGGTGCCGGTCGGGCAGCCCGCGTGCGGGATCTGCGCGAGGGTGTTAGCTGCAGCTCAGTGGCAAGGGGACGCCGGGATGCAGGGAATACCAGTCGTAGCAATCGGGCGGCTCGAAACCGTCGAAGCGATTCAGGGCGTGATGGTGCAGTCCGAAACCATGCGCGCCGAGTGTGAGCATCACCGATGTGATCGCCACCACCGATGTGGCCGCCGCCAACGCCGCTACCGGAGCTTCCCATGTGTTCGCCGGCACCGATGCCGCCGATATGCGCGCCGCTGCCAAGACCTCCGCTGCTGAGGCCTCCCCCGCCAAGGCCTCCGATGTGAGCTCCGCCGCCGCCCATATGGCCGCCGCCAAAACCTCCGCCGTGACCACCGCCACCACCACCACCGCCGCCACCGCGCGCGTCGGCTGCGCCTGCCAGCAGGCTGGAAGCAAGAAGAGCTGTCGCCAATACCGTGATCATCCGCTTCATCATGACACTCCTTTTTCGTCAGGTTGTTCGACGCCATGACGCGCGAACTTCAACGAGCCACGCGAGTGAGACGTCGGATGATTGACAGGTAGGTGCGCTGCACAAGGCGGCCATTAAATTCGAGGTAATTTACGTTCACGAACTGGAGCGGCCGGCGCTGTGTCAAAGGTGAAGACATTGTCATGCGGCAAAAGAAGACGGGCTGCCGGGATATCCCGGCAGCCCGTCTTGTTGGTTGTTCTATCGCAGCGTGCGGATCAGTAACCCGTGTTGGGCTCGCAAGGCGCCGCGTTGGTCCACGGCTCGGTGGCGAAGGCGCCGACGCGCGGCGCGCGGATGCAGCTATCGCCTTCGCGATGCATTGCCGACATCACGCGGCCGTCGGTTACCTGATGCCGCGCGGCGTGCGTGGCAGCCAGCGCCGGCGTGGCGAGGGTGGCTGCGGCGAGTAGTGCAGCCGCCAGAAGTTTCACATTGCGCATCGTTGTTCTCCATGGGTTAGGGAAGGAAGCCGGACTGGCTTCTCCCCGTGACGTGCGGCTGCTGCGCCATCGTCCAAAGGAAACATTGCTTCACGCGCTTTCAACTCGGCGTGAAGCTGGGACGAACCGGATCGGTGGCCTCGGCTGGTCCGAAAAAGCCCCGGCGGGTCGAACGACGCAGGCCTGCAGATTCATTAAATCGCTATTTATTGGCGCGGCCCGCCGGTGAGGGTTAGCTATTTGTGGCGGGCTCGCTGTGCTCGTTGCGAGGCAGCGAAAATGGCCTCCGAGCGGATAGCGCACGCCGGGTCCCAAAGGGGATGGCGGCGCTGTCTGGCTCCTCTGAAGCGTGAGACTTGCGTCGTCACCATGGCTTTATTGGCTGATCCGCGTATCATTGTTGCGGAGTCGGGCCGTGAGCGGGCATCTTGAGGGCAGTCGGAACGATCTCATGACGAAGGTTCTTCTCATAGAAGACGATGACGAGACGGCGGGGGAAATCGCTGCCGAGCTGGCCGAACGCGGCTTCGATGTGGAATGGTCATCGAACGGGCTGGATGGCCTTGCCAAGGCACGCGACTTGCGTCCGGACGCAATGATCGTCGACCGCCTGCTGCCGGGAATGGACGGCCTTACCGTCATCGAGTCCTTGCGCAAGGAACAGGTGCGCACGCCGGTCCTGGTGCTGAGCGCGCTTGGCGCGGTCGATGACCGCGTGCGCGGACTGCGGATGGGTGGCGACGACTACCTCACCAAGCCGTTCGCGGTCGTCGAACTCGTCGCGCGAATAGAGGCGTTGCTGCGCCGCCCGCCGGAAACGCGGGAAACCACCCTGCGGGTGGGACAGCTCGAACTCGACCTGATCGAGCGCACGGCGAAACGCGGCGAACGCAGCATCGACCTGCTGCCGCGCGAGTTTCGCCTGCTCGAATACATGATGCGGCGGAGCGACCAGCTTCTTACGCGTGCGATGCTGCTGGAGGAGGTCTGGAACTACAAGTTCGTTCCGGCAACCAACCTGGTCGACGTGCATATGGGCCGCGTCAGGCACAAGGTCGACGGTCCGGGCGAGGCCCCGATGATTCACAACGTCCGCGGTGCAGGGTTCATTCTTCGCGCAGTACCTTAAGCTTTTCCTTAAGCATTCTTGGGCCGGCGAGGCCATCGGACGGCAGGATCCGAAGCGTCAGATGCAGTTCATACGCTCGAACACGTTTCACTGGACTGCCGCACTGGCAGGCCTGTTCGCGATCTTCATCACGGTATTGTTCGGATTTATCTACTTCAAGATCGACGACTACCTGATCGCGCGCTCCGATCGCATGATCACGACGCAGCTCGGCTTCTTTGCCGGATTGCCGCGCGACCGCCTGATCGGCGCCATCAACGATCATCTCCTGCAGGATTCCCGCGGCGTGCAGTTTTCCGGCCTGTTCGACGCGAACGGGAATCGGATAGTCGGCAACTTTGCTTTCCTCCCGGATGGACTTGAGGTGGGCGCGCCAGCGCGGAGCGTGCCGCTGGTGCGCGGCGATGACAAGGCGGCTGGCGCGACGTCGGTCAGGACCGTCGCGCGGCGCCTCGTCAACGGCGATACGTTGGTGGTCGGACGGAACGTCGACGAAACAAGGGAAATCTTCAGCGTCGTCGGCGTGGCGTTCGCACTCGGTTTGTTTCCCGCCTTCTGTCTGTGGTTGCTGGCCGGCGCCTGGCTCAGCGTACGTGCCCGCAGACGGATCGAGGAGGTCAACCTGCGGGTCCAGCGCATCATCGCCGGAGATCTGCGCGAGCGGCTGCCGCATCGGAACGTCGATGAACCGTTCTCGCGGCTCGCCGCCATCGTCAACGGCATGCTCGATGAACTGGAGACCACGATCAACGCGCTGGCCGGTGTCGGCAACGACATCGCGCACGATCTGCGGACCCCTCTGACGCGCGCGCGTCTGACGCTGGAGCGCGGCCGCACCAACGCGACAACCCTGGAACAGCTCCAGCAGTCCGCCGACAAGGCGATCGCCGGCATCGACCAGTCGCTATCGATCGTTACGGCGTTGCTGCGCCTGGCCGAGATCGAGAACAGCCGCCGGTCAGCCGCATTCGGCGACGTTGCGCTCGGCGAAATGCTGCGTGAGGTCTGCGACATCTACGAGCCGATCGCCGAGGACAAGCAGATCGCGTTGAGCGCGGGCATATCCGGCAAACCTCACGTGCGCGGCGATCGGGACCTGTTGCTGGAAGCGGTCGCCAACCTCGTCGACAATGCCATCAAGTTCACGCCCCCGAACGGCTGCGTCAGGCTCGAGCTGCTGCGCGGCGAGGGAGAAACCATTCTGCGCGTGACGGATACGGGTCCGGGAATCAGCCATCAGGAACATGAAGCCGTGCTGCGCCGGTTCTATCGCTCGGACAAAATTCGCAATACGCCGGGAATAGGACTCGGGCTGAACCTGGTTTCGGCCATCGTGAAGCTGCATGGCTTTCGCTTGATCATCCACTCCGGCCCGGGAGGCCGGGTGGAGATCATTTGCCCCGATGAGCCCGTCAGTCGGACGCTGGATCGGTGATCTGCCCGAGGCAAGGTCATCCATGCCAACGATCGTGATGCCTGGCGCCGGACGCGCGTATCCCAACATGATGCCGGACAAATGGGCCGGCCATGCCGCTTGCCCTTTCGTTATAGGCCTGCATCACCGAAGGCGGCATGCCTTCCATCCTGTAGGCTGGCGTGGGGGCGCCGCCATTCAGGACGTCCAGATTCGGATAATAGAATGCAAAGGCTCCCGGCTCCTGAATGGCTTCCTGAGCGAAGGCCGGTGCTGCTACTGCCATTGACAGCAATGCTGCGACAGCGATTGTCTTGATCGATTTCATTGTATTTCTCCATATCGTCGATGCAGAGTTCGCCGGACGCGCAAGCGCGGTCACGCACCGTGGCGGGCGCGGGTTCTTCCGATTGCGAACTGCTCGCTTGAGGGGGCATCCGGAGGACGGATGCATGATGGAGATATAGGGTGGGGGCGCTGTCGCCCCACTAAATTGCCATTTACGAATCTCAACTCGTCTTGAATCGTCTGCACGGCAAGCGGCGGTAGCAAGTTCACGCGCGCGTGCGCGGCGGCCGCTCGGTGTTCACAAGCTTGTTCGCAGCGCGATCGTGCGATTATGAAATCGAGATCCAGGTTGTGCAGGCTAACAGCGAATTTAGCTTCCTCAATTCCAATTTAGTGGCTGCATCGCGGCGTCTTCTCCTAGGGTTTGTCCGCCGGGCCCGATGGATTGGAGCCACCCATGAACGCTCACTGCACAACACTGATGTCAGACGGACGCGAGACGTTGAGTGAAGACAGATCGCATGCATTCGTCGATGAGTACGCCTCGCTCATCAAGCGATACGATCTGCTTGAACCGACGCGGGAGCAACAGCTCGCCCGACGCTGGCAGGAACATCGAGACCGCCGCGCTGCCGACGCGCTCGTCACCAGCCATTTGCGCCTGGCGGCAAAGGTTGCGCGCCGCTATCAGCGACACGACCTTCCGCTTGCCGATCTGATCGGGGAGGCCAATCTCGGCCTCGTCATCGCGGCCTCGCATTTCGAGCCCGGCCGTGGCGCCCGGTTTTCCACCTATGCGCTGTGGTGGATCAAGGCCGCGATCCACGAGTACATCCTGCGGTCGCGTTCGCTGGTGAAGATCGGGACGACGTCCGCGCAGCGAAAACTGTTCTTCGGCTTCAGGCGCGCCATGAGCAAGCTTGGCGGCGACAGGGCAGGGCTTACGCAGGAGGTGGCCGAGGCGGTCGCGCGTGAGCTCGTGGTTCCGCTTCGTGAAGTGATCGAAATGAGCAGCCGCCTGACGGGGGACGTTTCATTGAATGCACCTGTCACTGATGATGGGCCGACCGAATGGGAGGCGATGCTGGTCGATCATTCGCCGAACGCCGAGGCGATCGTCGCCGAACAGGATGAAAGCGCGCAACAGGCGCGAGCGCTCCATTCAGCCCTTGATGTGCTGACCGGGCGGGAGCGGCGCGTGTTCGAGGCGCGGCGGCTCAGCGAGGATCCGCCGAGCCTCGAGGAGCTCGGGCGCGAGCTGTCCATCTCCGGCGAGCGGGTACGGCAAATCGAAGCGTTGGCCTTCGAGAAGATCAAACGGGCGGCGACGACGCGTTTGAGGCCTGCCGTCGTCGCGGCTCGGGAGTTGGCCGGTTGAGAAGAAAGCGGCGAGCGGCACCGTTCGCGCCGCCCGCATGTGCCTCCATTCGCCCGGTCAGCGAACGATGCGCTCGACAGCGATGGCGGTGGCTTCACCACCGCCGATACACAGGGCGGCGACGCCGCGTTTGAGGTTACGCGCTTCCAGCGCATGCAGCAGCGTCACGATCAGTCGTGCGCCGGTAGCGCCGATCGGGTGGCCGAGCGCGCAGGCGCCGCCATTGACGTTGAGTTTGTCGCGCGCGATGCCAAGATCCTTCTGCGCCGCCATCGCGACCACTGCAAAGGCCTCGTTGATCTCGAACAGGTCAACGTCGCTGACGCTCCAGCCGACCTTGTCGAGCAGCTTGCGGATGGCCGGGATCGGCGCGGTGGTGAACCATTGCGGCTCCTGGCTGTGGGTGGCGTGGCCCTTGATCTCGGCGAGAACAGGCAGGCCGTCGCGATCGGCGAGCGAGCGCTTGGCCAGAATGAGCGCCGCCGCGCCGTCGGCATTCGCTGAGGAGGCGGCCGGCGTGATGGTGCCGTTGGCGCGAAATGCAGGCTTTAATCCGGGAATCCTGGCAGGGTCCACCTTGAGCGGATGCTCGTCATTGGCGACGACGCGTGGACCGGCCTTTTCGGCCAGTGTGATTGACGCGATCTCGGCACTGAAGGCGCCGCCCTCGACGGCCTTGCGGGCGCGGGTCAGCGTCTCCATCGCATAGACGTCCTGGTCCTTGCGGGTGAACTGATAGGCCTCCGCGGTGGCTTCGCCGAAATCGCCCATCGAGCGGCCGGTCTCGTAGGCGTCCTCCAGCCCGTCCATCATCATGTGATCGATGATCCGGTCATGGCCGGCGCGATAGCCGCCGCGCGCCTTGGCCAGCAAATAGGGCGCATTGCTCATGCTCTCCATGCCGCCGGACAGCACGATCGCGGCGGAACCTGCATTGATGATGTCGTGCGCCAGCATGGTCGCCTTCATGCCGGAACCGCAGACCTTGTTGACGGTGGTGGCGCCGGTGGCGTCGGGCAGTCCGGCGCCGCGCGCGGCCTGGCGCGCCGGCGCCTGGCCCTGTCCGGCCGGCAGCACGTTGCCCATGAAGACCTCGTCAATGCGTTCCGGCGCGAGTTTCGCCCGCTCCAGCGCGGCGCCGATCACGTGCGCCCCGAGCTTGTGCGCGCTGAAAGGGGATAATTCGCCCATGAACCGGCCAAGCGGTGTGCGGGCGGCGGAAAGGATGACGACGGGATCGGGGCTTGCGGACATCAGGGCGGTCTCCTGTTCGGTCGCGGATTATCATATGACGATAGTCATATATACGGAGATTGCAATGGGAGGCCCACTGTTAACCCGGGGTCACCAGTAATTCCGTGGACTGCCGCGTCGGAAGGATTAGCACCAATGATCCGGGGTCTATTCCAACGTGCCGTTGTGGAACGGATCAGGTGCTGATTGATTTCCGCAAGGATGGCGCAATGGCACTCGGGGCGTAGTGCCGAAAATTCATCGCTGGAAATTCATCGCTAGTTAGGTAAGGACGACCTGATCACCATGGGTGAATCCGAGGGCACCAGTTCGACGGCGCTGTCCGAACAGACGTGCGACGCGGCGATCGCGACCTGGGTCCGGTTGCTTACACCGAGCTTGCGCATGATTTCGCGGACATGGACTTTCACGGTGGTTTCGGTCATTCCGAGCTTGCGACCGACTACCTTGTTGGGGTCGCCCTGGCAGAGACAAACGAGAACGGCGTACTGCCGCTCGGTAAACTCGGGCGCATGCCGCGCACCGTTGGACCCGTTTAAACCATGGCCGCCGCGCTGCAGGCTGGCCGCCTTGTTGTCGTAGAGGCTGTCCTCCGGCCCGAGAGGTGGCGTCTGCGTCCGTTGTGCCGGTCCCGGAAGCAGTTGCTCCTGGGAAAGGTCGGTTTGTCTGTATTCGACGAGTGCCGGCGCGCTGAAGGCCTGGTTGGCCAGGATGGCGGCAGTTGGAAAATAAGTGCCGCCGTGGAGTACGAATGAAAGCGCCTGCAACGCAAGTTCGGGCGCCATGGAATTGCTGAAATAACCCTGGGCCCCGCAACGGATTGCAGCGAGAACGGTGGTGGGATTTTCATCATCGGAGACGATGGCAAGCGCCGCATCTCGGCGAAGGGCATGTAACACCTGTATTTCGGCGAAAACCTCGTGAGGGGAGGGAGCGCCGACGCTGTAAATCAGCATGTTGCATACCGCGCGTTCGACAAGTCTCGCATGAGCTTCGTCGGGGTCGAGCGAAATTAGCTCGACGTTTTCGTCCCGGGCCCACGGGTTCAAGAAGCTCTCTGCGCGAGCTCGTCGGAAGGCCATCGCGTCTACAAGGAAAACGGACTTCTTAAACGGGACTGACATAAACGCGCCCCTTAAATTATGTCCTATGAATTATCGCTCAACACATCCTGTGACTATCGATAGATTGCTTCGGACCCTTCCAGGTCGATATGAATTAGATCACTTGGCCTCTATAATTATGCATAAAAGTTACTCTTGTTTGGAACGAATGCCAAGAACCGAAAGTGCGGCAAGAAGTCGTCGAAAACGAGGGAACTCCAGCAAGATAGTAGCAGGAAGGCGACATTTTCATGCGGTGATTGCAGCAATGCGCCCGCCCAACCTTCATTACTATATCTTTCGATATGTACGTCTTTGGCGACCAAGCCCTTACGATTAAATCTATTAAATGAAATCGGCCTGTATCTGCGGACACGTTGCCATGTTTGTCAGCAAACTGCCTCCAAAACCGGACTTTGACGCGCTCGCCGCGGCGGCTCCCGCCTCGGCGGATCGCCGCACATTCGTTCTCGCACTGATGGGAAACCTGATCTGCAGCTGGTCGAACAACGAAAGCCTTTTCATCTACGTGCTGATGATCCTGTTACGCACCGACGAGGCCGCCGCAGCAGTCGTGTTCGCGACACTGAACACCACGCGCGCGAGACTCGATCTGATCCAGCGACTGGCCAAGATCAGGGTTAGCGACAAGGCGCTGTCGAAAAGTCTGACGGCTCTGATCGAACGTTTCTCGGAATCCACCAAGGTTCGCAATGAATTGAATCACTGCATGTTCATTTTTGATTCTGCGGGCGCCATCACCCACACCCAGTCGATGCGATTGGTGGAAACAAGATCGAGCCTGAGGTTCGGAGAGATAAAGGCGCTGGATGAAACCCGTCTGCAGGAGATGGTGCGGACGACGCATGAAATGACGAAGATCAATCGCGAGATATGGGATTTGCTGCCGCGCCTTGAAGCGCATGTCCACGGCGTGAAGCCCCAAAGCGTGCCGCGCGACGCGGCTTAGACGGTCCTCGTCCCGCCGCTATTCACGCCAGAATTCATTCGTTCCGAGAGCCAATCGCGTCGATGGTTGATATCGCAAGATACAGCGCCGCATCGAATGCGTGCATGTTGTTGGCGAAGGTGTGGCGGCACTCTGACCAGGCCGGCATCCGCAATAAGGCGAAGTGCCGGCAGTCGGAAGAACCGACGTCAAGAGCACCGCCCGCGTTTCGAAGATTGCAGACTTAGAAGATCAGCGATCTCGTTCCGTCCGCGATGCTCCAACCGCAGGAGCTCGTCATGGGCAGCAAGCCAAACAAGAAGCCGTGGGACCCCAACGACCAAGAACAGGATCAGGACCAGAAGCAAGACCAGTTGCAGGCGCAGGCCAATCTCCAGGCTCAGTTGCAGGGTCAGGGCCAAGGTCAGGGTCAGGGTCAATTGCAGTTCGCCGTTCAGTCGCTGGATTCCAAGAGCGAGAACGACAACGACAACGAGAATGACAACAAGAGTTCGAATGAGAACGAGAATGAGAACAAGAACGAGAACACCGTCGACAACAAGCTCGACAACAAGGTAGATAACGATCTCGACAACAAGGTCGACAACGCGGTCGATAACAAGATCGACAACAACATCGAAAACAAGATCGAAAACACCGTCGAGAGCAAGGTAGACGTTGATGTCGATGTGGATGTCGCGGTGGATACAAGCGGGTTGAGCAGCCCGGTCATCGATCTCTACAACTTCACCACGGGCGGCTCTATCGTGATGCCCGACGTGGTCGACCAGAAGATGGGCGACGGCAACCAGTTCAATATCGATCAGGTCAACAACCTGGTCGATCAGGACAGCAACACCTCCTATGCCACCTACTCCGGCGGCGGTGGCGGCTCATGGCATGATCCGGGCGCCAGCTTCAGCATGGACGCCAAGATCGAGGGCGGAGATGCCAGGCTCACGGCTGGAGAGATTGGTGCACGTGCCGATGTGTCTTCGAGCGCCGACGCCGTTCTCAACCAGTCCGCGTTCGACCAGAACATCACGCAGGGCGCGAACATTCAGTTCAACAGCATCACCATTCAGGCTGCTGGCACTGAACTGACCGACAGCGATACATTATAGTTTGACGTTCGACCCGCGCGGCGCCAGCCGCGCGGGTTTTTTCCAGCGATTTCATTTTCGGTCGCTGCAGTTGCCGATGCGAACTGACGGCCGCACCGCGGCTTTGACAGTTTACGGCGACTGGGGAGGTTCCCATGGCGTCAGCGAGCTTCGTTGAGATAGTTTCTCACTTCGCAGGATATCTGCAGATCTTCCACGACATCGCGCGCGACCGCGTCCAGTACGACGAGAGCCTCGCGCCCGGTCCGCCCGACGATTACACCACGCTTCGGCCGAATTACGATTATCGGATCGTGCCTGAAGACCTGGAGACCGCGGCCGGCCCGGTGCCGGAGCTGATGCCGGACGATCCGATCCATTTCGTCAGAGGCCGTCCGCTCAAGCTGCTTCGTCCAGAGGACGACGATTCCGATTTCTTTCCGCGTTCGTCGGCGCCGAACGTGCCGCTGCCGAAACCGCCGGGCGGCGGCGGTGGCGGGGGAGGCAGCGTCGAACATCACGTCACGGTAAAATACCAGGATGGTGGCCCGGAGACCCAACTGACGGCTCATCAATACAATTTCATGAATGATGACGACGTCAATCTGCCGGCGGATGCCCTGGCCGTGGTTGCGCCTCTGATCGAACGCCTCAACAGCGATGCGATGACCATTATCGAGGAATTGGCGGCCGATGCGAACGCCGCGATTCCCGACAACTGGCAGATGCCGCAGACTGATGGCGGCGCTGCGGATTTCCTGATCACTCACGACGCGGCCTGGGCCGATGGCGGCGGCGAGCCGGATGCGCACTCGGTGACCGCTGGCTACTACGTCAACGGTGAGCTGCAGGAACGGCCGTCGGAAACGACGCCGCCTGCCGAGGCGCCGGAACTGCCCGACACCGGACACGGTATCGGCCAGTGGGCTTCGTTGGGCAATAATTTCAGCATCAACGCGGCGCTGATCGTCGATATCGGCGAGTCCGCCCGCACCATGGTGGTGAAGGGAGATTACTTCAAGACCAATGCCATCTTCCAGACCAACGCCTTTGTGGACGATGATCAGGTCTGCGTATCGGGCGGGGACCGCGAGCCATCATCAACCAGCGATCACGACGTCGCGACCAATATCGCCGATTTTGCGCACAACCCCAGCATCTACACTGGCTTCTCGGCCCAATTTGCCGGCCCGAACTGGACCGTCGACGTGGTCGACGGCGACTTCTACAGCGTTCACGCAGTCGCGCAGGTTAGCTATCTCTCCGACAACGATGTGGCAACACAGGTCAGCAGCAGCAGCCACTATAACCTCGTCAGTGGCTACAATACCCAGGGTAACCTGGCCCAGATCATCGACGGCGGCGTTGAATACGACCTGATCATCATCAAGGGCAGCTATCACGGCCTGAACGTGATCTTTCAAAACAACATCCTGCTGGACAACGACAGGATCAAGATGGCGGCCGACGGCGCCGATCCGTCCCAATCGGCGAGTTCGGATAACAACAACCTGCTGAACGACGCCACGATTGCGAACTATGGCGGCGATACCTTCGACGATCTGCCGGCAAATCTCGAGTTGATCCAAAGCCTGCTGGCCGCCGGCATGACGTCGCTCGATCCCGAACTGGCAGACGCCCTCATAGGTCATGGCGGCCCGCTGAAGGTGCTCTACATCACCGGAGACTATTACGACATCAACGCGGCCTGGCAGACCAACATCACCTCCGACGTTGACGTGATGTATCAGCTCCAGAACCAGCCTGTGGCCGATCTGCTGGCGCTTGATCCGGACGGAGCCGTGACGCAATCGGTCACCACGGGCGGCAACGAACTGGTCAACGACGCTGCGATCGTGGACGTCAATCCCGATGCAACTTACGTCGGTGGCCATATCTACACCGATTCCATATTGGTGCAGGCCGATCTGGTGCCGACAGCTTCGGATAGCGCCGTCAACGCCGATACCAACGCGCTAGTGACCGAACTCGTTGCTTTCGTCGATGACCACTCTCACGACGCGGCGTGCCCGCCGCCGGCAGCGATTCTCAATTCGGTGCAGTCAGACCCGATGGCAAGCGTGCTGCATTAGCGGCAAGGGCAGGTGCTTTGTTTGTTGCAGCGGAAGTGTAGGAGAGGTTTGTGATGTGGGGCTGGGACGATCGACCAGGTGCCGTGAATTGGCGCCTAAGTCAGCATGACGAAGCGACGCCGAACACAGCCAAGATAATCCCCCTTCGGCCGTGGTTCGACCCACCCTCTTCGCGCGCCGAAGATTCGCCCGTCACATTTGCCGACGAGAGCGCTGCACAGGCCAAAGTCAGGAACGCCGAGCCGTTGGTCAAGCCGGCCCTACGGGAGCAGGCCAGGACACCGCACGAGGAAGTCAAGACAGAAGCAAGAACGGAATCCAAGACCGAAGCGAAGACTCCGGCGCCGGGATCCACCGTCGTGATCGAGCAGACGACCCCGGCTCCCCCGCTCCGCCCCGGAGGGGACAAGGACGGTGGCGGGTCCTCAGGCGGTGGAGGAGGTGGCGGCGGCGGTGGCTCCCCGCCGATGCACAAGCGTTCCAGCGACAATGAATTCAGGGACGTGCTCGGCAGCGGTCTGGCGAACGCCCGCCGCAACCTGGTGACCGTGGGATTTTTCTCGGTCGCGGTCAACCTGCTGGTGCTCGCCATCCCGGTCTACCTGTTCAACATGTCCGATCGCGTACTGACCAGCCGCAGCACGGACACGCTGGTGATGCTGACCATCATCGTGGTCATCGCGATCGCCGCGCATGTGCTGATGGACATGATGCGCCGTCTCATCCTGATGCGGGTCGCGGTCGAGACCGAAGCTAAATTGGGCGGACCCGTGCTGAGCGCTGCCGCCAAATCCGCGCAGAGTGGATCCAGCCGCGAATTCCAGACATTGGCCGACCTGCAGCATCTCCGCGCGTTCATTACCGGTCCGGTGTTGCTCACGATGTTCGATACGCCGGTGACGCCGGTCTACTTTGCCGTGGTGTTCCTGATTCATCCGCATCTCGGGTTCATCGTGCTGGGATCGGGCGTTGCGCTGGTCATCGTCGCGCTGTTGAACCAGCGCGTCACCGCGGTCCCGTTCAACCAGGCCAACAATTACGGCGCCAGGGCAAACCTGACGGCTGAATCGATGGCCCGCAATGCCCAGGTCATCAATGCGATGGGCATGATTCCGGAAGGCGTCCAGGTATGGGGCCGCGAAACCGTGGAGTCGCTGAAGGCGCAGGTGATCGGACAGGATCGCAACATCCTGATGACGGGGTTGTCGAAGTTTCTGCGGCTGTGCACCCAGATCGCCATCCTGGGCTGGGGCGCATGGCTGGCGCTGGAAGCCGAGATGACAAGCGGCATGGTGATCGCGGCCTCGATCGTGGCGAGCCGCGCGTTGGCGCCGCTGGAGGGCACGATCGAAGGCTGGCGCGGCTTCGTGCAGGCGCGTTCGGCCTATGCCCGCGTCAGGGCGCTGCTCTTGAACTCGCCGCTCAACCTGGAGCGGCTCCGCCTGCCGCGTCCGGCCGGATATCTCAATGTCGAGCGCATTCTCTACGTGCCGCCGCCGAACAAGAAGGTGATCCTGAACGGCATCAGCTTTCAACTGAAGCCCGGGGAATCGCTCGCCATCGTCGGAGACTCCGGCACCGGGAAAACCATGCTGGCCCGCATGCTGGTCGGATCGATCATTCCGACCGCCGGCAGCGTCAGGCTCGACATGATGGACCTGCGCAACTGGGATCCGCGCCAGTTCGGCGAGAGCGTCGGCTACCTGCCGCAGGATGTGCAACTGTTTCCCGCATCCATCAAGGCCAATATCGGCCGCATGCGTGACGACGCCCGCGACGAGGACGTGTTCGACGCCGCCGAGACCGCCGATGTGCATGAGATGATCTCGAGCTTTGCCCAGGGCTACGAGACCATCGTCGGCATGGACGGCAGCCCGCTGTCGGGCGGCCAGCGGCAGCGGATCGGGCTGGCGCGCGCATTCTACGGCAACCCGCGCCTGATCGTGCTCGACGAGCCGAATTCGAATCTGGACGCCAATGGCGAGCGGGCGCTGGCCAAGGCGCTGCTGCGCGCCAAGGAAAAACAGATCACGGTGGTGACGATCACCCAGCGCGCGGCGCTGCTGATGAGCGTCGACAAGATCATGATCCTGCATCAGGGCTCGGTGCAGGCTTTCGGCAGCCGCGACGAGATCATTCCGATGATCACCGGACGCAAACCGAACAACAATATCCCGACCGGGCCGGGCGATCCGCCTTCGTTGAATTGATCGAGGGCGCCGGCCGGGTTTGACAGCAACGAGGTTACGCGATGGCCAACAGGAAAATTGCGGACCGCTCCGCGGAGTCAGATGGCACCTGGTACGATTCGCTGCCGCGATCGACCAAATTACCGACCGTCGCCGGTGCGCTGATCATGGCGGTGGTGCTGATGGGCTTCGGCGTCTGGGGAAACATGGCGCCGATCGCCGGCGCCGTGGTTGCCTCCGGCGTGTTCGTCGTTACCGGTCAGAACAAGATCATCCAGCATCTCGAAGGCGGAATGATCCGCGAAATCTTCGTGCGCGAAGGCGACAAGGTGGAAGCCGGACAAATTTTGCTCGAGCTGGACGACACCGCGTCGCGCGGGGAGTTGCAGCGGCTGTTCCTGAGGCGCATCCGCCTGACGGCCATCGATGCAAGGCTGCAGGCCGAGATGAGGGAGGAAAAGGAAATCGCCCTTCCGCCCGAGATCGTCAACTGGCTGGCTAACGCGCCGGAGGTGAAGGAAATCGTTGACAGCCAGCAGATGACGTTCGCGGCGCGCCGCAACAACATCAACAGCGACATCAAGAGCATCCAGGAGAGCATCAACGCTCTCGAGGAGCGAATCCGGGGATCTCGGGTGCAGCTCGATGCGGTCCACCGCCAGATCGTTCTGCTCGACGAGGAAATCGTGACCAAGGACAGACTGGTGCAGGCCGGACTGGTGCGCAAGCCGGAACTGATGATCCTGCAGCGGTCGAAGGCCAATCTGGAAGGCGAGGTCGGCCGCATCATGGGCGACATCGGCGATGCCAAGGAACGTATCGCCCGCGCGCTCGAGCAGATCAACGGCGTGCGCAAGACCGCGATCAAGACCGCGGTCGAGCAGATGCACGAGATCCGCGGCGAACTGGCCGACGTCCGCGAGCGGATGTTGACCGCCAAGGGCATACTCGATCGGGTTCGCGTCACGGCCCCGGTGAGCGGCGTGGTGGTGAAGCTCCGCTATCATACGCGGGGCGGCGTGGTCGAAGCCGGCAAGAACATCATGGAGCTGCTGCCGCTGAAGGACGAACTGATCATCGAGGCGCGATTGCGGCCGCAGGACATCGACAGCGTCAAGCACGGACAGACGGCGATGGTGCGGTTGACGGCGCTGAACCAGCGCATCACGCCGATGGTCTCCGCCGACGTCGTCTATCTGTCGGCCGATACGCTGGCGGATGAAAAGAAGTCCCAGCAGGTCGGGCCGACCGACATCTACATCGTGCGCGTCAAGCTCAACAGCGAGGAGAGCAGGGATATTCCGGGCTTCAGCCCGACGCCGGGCATGCCGGCCGAGGTCTACATCAAGACGGCGGAACGGACGTTCTTCCAGTACATCGTCAGGCCGATTCACGACAGCATGATGCGCGCATTCCGGGAACGCTAGGCGATCGATGAGCAGTCAACACGCAGTTTGGGAAAGGTGTCCGCCGTGCATATCGACATCATCGAAACCTCGCCGTCGCTGGCCAAGCTGGAGGACAACTGGAACGCCGTCTACGACGCGGACGACGAGGCGCAGATTTTCCTGTCATGGAAATGGCTGAGCGGCTGGCTGTCCTCCATCCCGGGACCATGGTTCATCCTGGCGGCGAAAGAGCGTGACGCCGCCGATCTGCCTTACGTCGCATTCTTTCCGCTGCGGCTGCAGACCGTGATCGAGAAATCCGACGTTTTCGGCAAACGTCCGGATGGCGGGCAATTTCGGCGCCGACTATACCGGCATCGTCTGCAGGCTGGAGGCGGAGCACAAGGTCATTCCGGCCTTTGCCCGCGCCATCAGGCAGATGAACTGGGCGCATCTCCATCTCGACAATATCAGAATGTCCGAGCGGCGCTGGCGGCTGCTGACCGCCTGCTTCCCGAAGGCAAGCTTCCACTCGACCAGGATCGACAAGACCGTCAAGATCGACGGGATCGACAATAGTCTCTGTCCCTATGCCGCGTTGCCAAACGACTGGAACAGCTATCTCGACACGCTCAGCACCAATACGCGGCAGAAGATCCGCCGTCTTCTGAAGCAGCTCGAGGCGTCCAGCGAATACCGAATAACCGTCGCCACATCAGAGACGTTCGATCGGGACCTCAAGACCCTGCTGGGATTCTGGGAGACGAAGTGGCGTGCGCGAAAGGCGGATCGGACCGATAGCCTGATCCGCTCCAACGGCACCATGCTGACGCGCAGTTTCCATTCCGGTCTGGTGTACCTGCCGACCTTCTGGCATGGCGACCGGCCGGTGGCGGCGCTGGCGACCCTGGTGGAGCCGCGCAAGCGGACGTTCTCGTTCTACATGGCCGGACGCGACGAGACGTTCGAAGGACCGCCGGCGGGCATGATCCTGCATGCCTACAGCATTCGCCATGCCATCGAGCGCGGTTTTGTCGAATACGACTTCCTGCGCGGCAACGAGCCGTACAAATATTCGTTCGGCTGCAAGGAGCGCAAGATCTACTCCATCGTTCTCGAAACCAGGAGCGGCAGGAATCTGGGTGGACGGATCGACCCCAGGTGCATTCCTGATCTGCTGGAGCAGGCGACCGAACTTCATCGCAAGGGAAAGTCAGCCGATGCGGAGATCGGCTATCGGCGGATTTTGGAGGTTGAGCCGAAGCACGCCGACGCGTTGCACCGGCTGGGCCAGTTGCTGGCAGCGAAGGGTGACTTCACCGCGGCCAAGCGGCTGTTCCGGGTCCTGACGACGGTTCGGCCCGACGCCGCCAAGGCGTGGCAGTGTCTGGGCCAGGTCTGCGACAGCCTCGGTCAGCACGAGGAAGCGTTGCGCCAGCACCTCGAATTCATGCGGCTGCAACCGAATCTGCCGGACGGCTTCATCGCGGTTGCCAGGTGCATGGCCAAGCTCGGGCGGATGGCGGAAGTCAATGCCGCGCTGTTGGCGGCGATCGAACCGGCGAGCGCCCCGTCGGTCCGGAAGTGGCGCGATTGGCACGGCGTCCCGGACCGGCCGACCGCCAGCGAACACTCGGTCTCGGCGTAGCGCGGATTTGCCGGAATTGCCCCGCCGGCAAGGACCTGGCGGGGAAGGAGTTGGCACGATGGAGATGAGTGCAATGGTTCTCGGTTCGTCGCGATCGCCCGCAGAGCCGCCCGAAGCGCGGCTTGGGCTGCCCCCACGGACCCGCATCAGGATGACCGCACTCGGGGTGGCGCGATGTCCAAATCTCGCCGGCAGGGAAGGGGTCGTCATCGGCACGGGCCGCTATCCCAGCACCGTCCGCGTCATGTTCGACGGCTTCAGGTCGGCAACCTCGCTGCACAACACCTACATCGAAGCCGTGGCCGTGGAAGGCGCTTCCAGCCCGGACCGTCGCTAGTTTGACCGGATTTCCCGGGGATTCCGGGGCGCAAAAGACCTCTGCATGCAGGAACGGTCTTGCCCGCCAAACGTTTGGTGATGGACGGGTCTGTGCTCGCAGTCCCGCGCTCATTTGCCATGTCTTGCCGAGGTGCCGCCTGCTGCAGAGCTCATCCATCCTCATTCCGGGCGACACCGTCTGGAGAAGGTGCAAGGCAGGGCGGCTGGCAATCCTCAATGACGCGGCCGCGTATTTCGCCGCTCTGCGGGAAGCGCTGCTGCTCGCGACGAGGCAGGTTTACATCATCGGCTGGGACATCCACAGCCTGACCCGGTTCGTGGGGCCTTCCGGGCAGGCCGAGGATGGTTATCCGCAAGAGCTCGGCGCCTTTCTGAAGGCGCTCCTGAAGGCGAAGCCCGAGCTGCGGATCAACATCCTGAGCTGGAATTTCCCGGCTCTGTACGCGGCGGAGCGGGAATGGAATTCAGCCGCCAAGTTCACCTCGGAAGCGACGGGCCGGCTTTGCTTCTGCTTCGACTCCAGCCTTCCCTTAGGGTCAGCGCAGCACCAGAAGATCGTCGTCATTGACGGCGCGCTCGCCTTCGTCGGCGGTCTCGACCTCACGATAAGGCGCTGGGACACCAGTGCGCACGAGGCCAATGATCCGCTCCGCGTCGATCCGGACGGCAAGCCCTATCCGCCGTTTCACGACGTGCAGTGCATGGTGGACGGCGAAGCAGCGGTCAGCCTGACGGAACTGGCGGAGAGCAGGTGGCGGGCCGCCGGCTGTACGGTCGAACGAACCGTATCCGTCAAGGGCGAGCGCTGGCCGGCCTCGGTGCCGGTGCAATCGCAGGGAATGACGACGGGCATCGCCCGGACCGGGATCGCCACCGCGAGCGAAGCCGGCGTGAACGAGGTCGCCCGGCTGTTCGAGGCGTCCATCAACGCGGCCGACCGCTTCATCTATATCGAGAACCAGTTCACCAGCGCCACCGACATCGCGCGCCGGCTGGCGCAACGCATGCTGGACGTGCCGCAGCTTCGTGTTCTGATCGTCACGCCGAAGCTGCATTCGTCGTGGTTCGAATCGCAGGCCATGCAGAGCGGCCGAGGCGGATTTATCGGCGAATTCGTATCGGCCGGCGTCATGGACCGGATTCGCTTTCTCTATCCGTCGACAGGGGATACGGGCCAGGCCGCCGCCGTCATGGTCCACAGCAAGGTCATGATTGTCGACGATCGCATCCTGCGCGTCGGTTCGGCCAACCTCAACAATCGATCGATGGGTGCGGACACGGAGTGCGATCTCGTCTTCGAGGCGACGTCAGGCGCGCATCGGGAATACATCGCCCGACTTCGCCGCCAACTGATCGGGCATTTCTGCGGCGTCGATGAACGGGACATCGCAAGCAACGAAGCCGATTTGTTCGGATTTCTCGACCGCCTGCCGGACGCGGGGGCTACGAAGTCGTTGCAGCCGATCGATCCGGCCGCAACGGCCGGCAGCATGGCGACCGTCGTACAGCCTGTCGCCGATCCCAGGGAACCGCTTCACCTCGAGCGCGCCGCCAATCGCATGTGGACGGCACGAACCGTCCTGGCGGTGTCCGGCTTGGCCGCAGCGCTCGCCGGTCTTGCGCTCGCCTGGCAGTACACGTCGTTGCGCGATTTCACCGATGTCGGTTTCGTCTCCTCGGTCATTTCGCAACCGGCGTGGTCGCAATTCGCGCCGCTGCTCGCGATTGCCGCCTTTGTCGTCGGCGGGCTGGTGGTATTTCCGGTGCTGGTCCTGATCGCAGCGACCGCCGCGGCCCTCGGCCCGTGGATGGGATTCGTCAGCGCCGCAACCGGCGTGCTGCTCAGCTCGGCCGTTCTATTCGGGATTGGCAGGGTGCTGGGCCACGCCCGGCTGCAGCGGCTGCTCGGGCGTCGCTCATCCAGGATTCAAAGCCGCATCATCGGCAAGGGGGTTGTTGCGGTTGCGATGATCCGGATGGTGCCGATCGCTCCGTTCTCGATCGTCAACGTCGTGGCGGGCGCAAGCAAATTGAGCCTGCGCGATTTCATGCTTGGCACGGCGCTCGGCATGTTGCCGGGGATAGCTGTGATGGCCGCGCTGGGTGCGCAGATTGCGGACCTGGCCAGACATGCGTCGTTGTGGAATGCCGTGCTGCTCGGCCTTGCGATCCTCGCGTGGATCGCGCTCTGCCTCGGCGTGCAGTTCCTGGTGACGTGGATGGCGGGGCGAAGGCCGTGACGTCCACGATGCGCATCATGACGTGGAATGTGCACGGCACGTTCACGCTCAACCCGAAATTCGATGTGGACGGCGTCTGCTCGATCATCCGTCACTGGTCGCCCGACGTCGTGGCGCTGCAGGAGGTCGATTCGCGCGGAAGAACCGATGATCCCTTTGCCTTGCTGGCGAAGGCCGTCGGCGATCACAGCGTCGATGCGAGATCGATCGTCACCGAGGACGGCGACTACGGACAGGTGCTGCTGAGCCGCTGGCCGTTTGCAGCGCCGCCGGAAATTTCCGACGTCTCCTATCAGGAACGGGAGCCGCGCCGGGCCATTGCCGCGCGCATCCTGTCTGATCACGGCGAGGTCAGGGTCGTTGCCACCCACCTCGGCCTGAGCATCCATGAAAGGCACGCGCAGGCGCATGCCCTGGCCGGCCTGGTGCAGCCGACGCGAACGCTCGTGCTCGGCGATTTCAATGACTGGTTCTGGGTGAAATCGGTGAGGGGGGTGCTGGCGCGGATTTGTCCGATCCGGACGCGGCTGCGAACGTTTCCCGCCCGATTGCCGATGATGCGGCTGGACCGGATCTATGCCTCGCGCGATTTGACGATCCGTTCGGCCTGGACCGATCGCAAGGCCCGTGCCTATTCCGACCATCTCCCTGTGATCGCAGATGTCGGGTTTCCGGAGTAGAAAATCTCTTTCAGTCTGGTTCGAGGCAGCCAGCAAACCGAACTCAAGAGTTCGTCATGCCCGGCCTTGTGTGCCGGGCATCCACGTCCTTCGTTGCAACCCGCCGGGAAAGACGTGGATGGCCGGGACGAAGCCCGGCCATGACGAAAAAGGAAACATAGCCTGTTGATCACCGCCCCCAGCGCAACACCACCGGATCGAGCTGGCGGGCGATTTCAATGAGGCCCGCGCGCGCCGCCGGAGGAACCTTTTGCAGGGGATGACGGACTGCGTCCGAACCGATCACGCCACCTTCCTTCATCAATATCTTGGCAGCCTGCAGGCCGCACTGGCGGTTTTCGTAGTTGATCAGCGGCAGCCAGCGCGCATAAGCCGCCATCGCTTCCTCCCGGCGCCCCGCCAGATACGGATCGACGATCTGCCTGATGCCATCAGGGTAGCCGCCACCCGTCATGGCGCCGGTCGCACCCGCATCGAGATCGGCCATCAGCGTGATGGCTTCCTCGCCGTCCCAGGGCCCTTCGATGCTTGTCGCCGCCGGCTGCGATCAGATCGCGCAGCTTCGCCGCCGCCATCGGCACCTCGATCTTGAAATAGCTGATGTTCGGAATTTCCCGCGCCATGCGGGCCAGGAAGTCGACCGAAAGCGGCGTCCCCGCAACCGGCGCATCCTGGATCATGATCGGGATGTCGATGGCATCGGACACGGTTCGGTAGAAATCGAAAATGCCTTTCTCGGGCACGCGGAACGTGGCGCCGTGATAGGGCGGCATGATCATCACCATCGCCGCGCCCGCATCCTGGGCCTGGCGGCTGCGCTCGGCGCAGATGCGCGAGCCGAAATGCGTCGTCGTCACGATCACCGGCACCCGGCCGGCGACATGCTCCAGCACCGCGACCATCACCTGCTCGCGCTCGGCATCGGTCAGGACGAACTGCTCGGAGAAATTCGCCAGAATGCAGAGGCCGTTGGAGCCGGCGTCGATCATGAAATCGATACAGCGCCGTTGCCCTGCGAGATCGAGCTCCCCGCGGTCGTCGAAGATGGTCGGAGCGACGGGGAAAACACCGCGATAGGGCCGTTTTGCAGTCGGGGTCATTGAAGGATGTTCCGTTCAAAGGGGATCAGTGATTGTATGGTCGTCCAGTTCATTCATCAACATGATAGAAGCCTCGGGCACAAGCGAGCAGCGAGACAAGGGGAAAGACCGATGGGGGGAGTTCTGGAGGGCGTTCGCGTCCTCGATTTCGGGCGCTATATCGCGGGGCCTTACTGCGCGACCCTGCTGGCGGAATTCGGTGCGGAAGTCATTCGCGTGGAAAAGCGCGACGGCAGCGAGGATCGCTTTGTCGCCCCCGTCGGCGAAGGCGGTGAGGGCGCGCTGTTCCTGCAGGTCAACCGCAACAAGAAGTGCATCACGCTGGATCCGATGAAACCGGAAGGGCAGGAGGTCATGCGCCGGCTGGTTGCGACCGCTGACGTCGTCGTCGCCAACCTGCCGCCGCAGACGCTGCGGGCGATGAAGCTCGATTATGAATCGCTGAAGGCGATCAAGCCGGACATCATCCTGACGACCGCGACCGCTTTCGGCGGTCCGGGGCCGTGGTCCGACCGCGTCGGCTTCGACGGCGTCGGGCAGGTAATGTCGGGGGCGGTGTACATGACCGGCAAGGGCGATCCACCGTACCGGGCCGCGGTGAACTGGGTCGATTTCGGCACCGCGCTGCATTGCGCGTTCGGCACGCTCGCCGCCCTGATCGAGCGCGGCAAGTCGGGCCGCGGCCAGATCGTCGAGGGCGCGCTGCTCGCGACCGCACTCTCCTTCACCAACGCCACGCTGATCGAGCAGGCGGTGATCGCGGCCAATCGCGTGCCAACAGGCAATCTCGGCCAGACCGCGGCGCCCGTAGACATCTACCGCACCAAAGACGGCTGGGTGCTGTGCCAGGTCACGGGACACCCGCTGTTCATCCGCTGGGCCAGGTTGATGGGCGAGGATCACTGGCTGGAGGATCCGCGTTTCGGCGACGATCTCAAGCGTGGCAACAACGGTCCTGTCATCAGCGAGCGGATGGCGCGCTGGTGCGCCGAACGCACCACGCAGGAAGCGCTCGATACGCTTGGCAAGGCGATGATATCCGGCGGCCCGGTGTTGAGCCCGCAACAGGCGCTGGAGCATCCGCATATCCGCGCCGCCGGGTTCATGCAGGACGTCGATTATCCCGGCTTGCCGAACCCCGCGCCGACCGCGCGCGTCGCGGTGCGGCTGTCGGAGACCCCGGGCGAAATCGTGTCGCGCCCGCCGACGCTCGGCGAGCACACCGATCGCGTGCTCGCCGATATCGGCTATGACGCGGCTGATATTGCCGCGCTGCGCAGAGGCGGGATTATCTAGATGCAGCGGCCGATGACATGCCGCCTTGCTCGTCGCCGTCAGGTAGTTGCTAATCCAATCGCAGCCTGGACATCAGCGCCATGACGCTGCTGTCGATACCGGCCAATCCTGTTCCTGAGGGTGCGCTTGCCGGGACGATCGGGACACCGGATGGCGCCAAATTGCGCTTTGCGCGCTGGGCGGCGCCGGCCAGCGGCAGGGGCACCGTCTGCGTCTTCACCGGGCGTGGCGAGTGCATCGAGAAATATTTCGAAACGGTGCGGGATCTGCGCAAGCGCGGTTATGCGGTGGCGATGATCGACTGGCGGGGACAGGGGCATTCCTCGCGCCGGTTGCGCAATCCGTTCAAGGGCCATGTCGAGAATTTTTCGGAGTACGAGATCGACGTGGCGGCCTTTGTCCAACGGGTGGTGCTGCCGGATTGTCCGCCGCCCTATTTCGCATTGGCTCACTCAATGGGCGGCGCGGTCATGCTGCGCGTCGCGCGTGCCGGCATCGCGCCGTTCGAACGCTTCGTGCTCTGCGCGCCGATGATCGACCTGCCGGGCCTGCGCGCGTCGATGCGCGGCCCGATGCGCATGCTGCGCGCGGCCGGAATGGGCGAGCGGTTCATCCCGGGCGGCAACGTCGACCTGGTCAAGTCAACGGGCTTTCCCGGCAACCCCCTGACCTCGGACCCGCACCGCTATGCCCGCAACGCGGCGATCCCCGAGGCTGATCCGACGCTCGGGATTGCGTCGCCAACCGTGGCGTGGCTCGACGCGGCCTTTGCGGCGATGTCCGAGTTTCGTTCGCCCGAGTTCGCCGGAGGGATTCGCCGGCCGGTCCTGATGATCGCGGCAGGCGACGACACCATCGTGTCGGCGCCTGCCATTGCGGCGTTCGCCCGGAAGCTGCCGGCGGGATCGCATCGCGTGATTGCGGGTGCGAAACACGAAATCCTGCAGGAAGACGATCGCTATCGCGAGCAGCTCTGGGCGGCGTTCGATGCCTTCATGCCAGGCTAGCTCGTGTAAGTTCCAAACCCCAGAACCGTCTTGCAATCATCGGGACTGAATGCGTTCTAGCGTTGGCCGAACGTGGGTTGCCGAAGGCGCGAACCGCATTTGCAAATCGCTTGCCGCAGAGTCAATCGTCACGCCTGGTGACTTACGTTCCTGCAACTCCGGCAGACCTCAACAAAGGCCTGTACGACAGGTGAGTTGCGTGCCGAGCGATAGGCGAGGGCGAGTTCGACCCTGCGGTCGTAGTTCGACATTTCGCTGTAGCGGACGTTTGGCATGGCGAGCGCGCGCAGGGATTCGGGCACGAGCGCGATCCCACAGCCTGCGCCGACCAAGGTGATGGCCGAGAGGAAGTCGCGCACCTGCACGACCCGCTCGGGTGTAGGGCCGGCGGCGGCCACGAAGTCGGCGGCATGCTCGGCGAAGCCGCCGGACTTCGGCACCACAAAGGTCTCGTCGGCGAGCGCACGGACCTCGGGGGCCGCCGACTGGGGATGCCCGACCGGTAGCGCCAACAGCAGCTTCTCGGTGAGCAGCACCTCGACCACGACGCCCTCGGGGTAGTTCGGGCGTGGCCTGATGAAGCCCACGTCCAGCTTGCCCTCCGTGATGGCCGTGAGTTGCTGAAGCGTTTCCATCTCCGAGATCCGTAGGACGACGCCGGGGCGCTCCTTGCGGAAGGTCAACATGGCGAGCGAGAGCAGGCCCGAGAAAGCAACCGACGCGACGTAACCGATCTCGACGTGGCCGAGCATGCCGCGCCCCGCGAGTTGGCCGACGGATTCCGCGATATCGAGTTGCCGCAGCGCATTTCGCGCCTCGGTCAGGAAGAGCAGACCAGCGTCGGTCAGAGTCACTGAGGACCGCTTGCTCCGGCTGAGCAGCCTTACGCCTAGCTGGGCTTCAAGCTGCTTTACTTGAGTGCTGAGCGCTGACTGAGCGACGTGCAGGTGGTCTGCCGCCCTGGTGAAATGCAGATATTCCGCGACTGCCACAAAGTAGCGAAGTTGCCGGACATCGAGCATTTCAAGCCTCCGGATTTTATCTCGCAGCGAGATTAAATCATATCGTCTCTCTATTGGACGAGATCAATGGGCGGACCCACCTTTCATTTGTGAGCGAGTGCTCGCCTACGAAGTCAGTGGAACTGTTGTCGAGCAACTGGCGCGGAAAAGAGAATGCCGTCCGGTCGAGCTTCCAGCTCCGCGAGATGGTGCGACCGATGGAAAACGGTCAATGATTAGCGATGAGCCCAGCCGAATGTCACTCAGACGCCTTGTAGGTCAAATCCGTGTGCTTGATTTCGGGCGCCTGAACAGGGTGGCTGCAGACACGGTTCCCGCACTTCTTTTTGGCCTGCGGCTTTGGGCCTCTGTTTGTCTCGCGCTCTATATCGCTTTCTGGCTCGAACTCGACAGCCCGTTCTGGGCCGGCACCTCGGCGGCGATCGTTTGTCAACCGCAACTCGGCGCAGCGCTGCGCAAGGGGTGGTTCCGCATGATCGGTACATTGGTCGGGGCTGTCGCGATCGTCGTGTTGACCGCATGCTTTCCGCAGGATCGCTTATTGTTTCTCGTCGGGCTGGCCGTATGGGGGGCGGCATGTGCCTTCGTCGCAACGTTAGTCCGTAACTTTGCGGGCTATGGCGCATCATTGGCCGGCTATACAGCAGCGATTGTTGCCAGCGATCAGCTCGGTGCAACCGGCGGCGCACACGGTGACATATTCATGCTGGCTGTCACCCGTGCGAGCGAGACATGTATTGGCATCGTCTGCGCCGGCATCGTTCTCGCTGCAACCGATCTCGGCGGTGCCCGTAGGCTGCTGGCCACGCGCATTGCAGAATTGACGGCACGAATCGCGGCCGGCCTCACCAGCACGTTCGCACCGACCGGGCCCGAACCATCCGTCACGCGATCGATGCGGCGCGCACTCATACAGAAAGTTATTGCCCTCGACCCAATGATCGACAGAACGCTCGGGGAATCCGCTCAAATCCGATATCATTCACCGGTTTTGGAAAGGGCAGTGGACAGCTTGTTCGCGGCCCTGGCTGGTTGGCGCACGGTGGCAAATCACATTGTCCAACTGCCCAGCGCAGAGTCTCGGCAAGAAGCGGGAATTATACTGCAAATCCTGCCGTCCGAGTTGCAATCCACGAACGCCGATCCGTCAGGCTGGATCGCCAATCCGGCCGATCTGAGCCGGCTCTGTGAGACGACTGCGCACCGGTTGAACGAGCTGCCCTCTCGTACCCCGTCGCTCCGCCTGCTCGCCGACCAGACCGGCGAAGCGCTCGCCGGCATTTCGCATGCGGTGAACGGGCTGGCTTTGGTTGTCGCTGATCCCGCTCGACCTCTCCCGCGCCGCCGCAATGTCGTCCGCCTGCACGTGGCGGACTGGCTGCCAGCTCTGGTCAATGCCGCGCGCGCATTCGCCACAATCTGCGCCGTCGTGTTGTTCTGGATCGTGACTGCCTGGCCCAGCGGCGCCGAGGCCATCAACTTCGCCGCCATCTCCGTCATTCTGTTCGGCCCGCGAGCCGACCAGGCTCACGCGGGGGCCATGGGCTTCATGGTGGGCACCGGAATCGCCGCTGCTGGTGCGGCGATCATCCGGTTCGCGGTGTTGCCGCACTTGGAGACCTTTGCTGCCTTCAGCCTCGCGATTGGCCTTTGGTTGGTTCCTGCCGGTGCGGCAGCGTGGAAATGGAAGAGCGGCACGCTCACCTACATAGCGGCGTATTTCGTGCCGTTGCTCGCGCCTGAGAACCAGATGAGCTACGACACAGTACAGTTTTACAATGCGGCGCTCGCGGTCATTGCCGGCATCGGCGCCGTGGTATTGTCCTTTCGCCTGCTGCCACAGCTGTCGCCGGCATTCCGGACCCGCCGGTTGCTGGCCTTGACCTTGCGCGATCTGCGCCGTCTCGCGATGGGGCGGACGCCCAGCGATTGGATGGGCCACATCCATGGTCGGCTCTCGGCCATGCCGCGAGAGGCGACATCCCTGCAGCGTGCTCAACTATTGGCGGCGATGTCAGTGGGATCCGAGATAATCAGACTACGTCCTGCGGCTCTACGGCTCGGCGTCGGCGCCGATCTCGAACACGCTCTTGCCTCTCTGGCAGAAGGCAAATGTTCGACGACCATTGCGCGCCTCACCCGTCTCGACGCGGCGCTCGCGGGCAACGAATGCGCCGAGCGCGAGGTGATGCGGGCACGTGCTCGCATTCTCACTCTATTGGAGGTGCTGCTCGAGCACGCCGATTACTTCGATACGGGGGTGCCGAGATGAGGTTTGGCGAGGTTGACCTGTTCGGCGTGTACGTTGCGCCCATCTCTCTCATGATGGTCGGCGCCTGGCTTGTCACGATTGCATTGCGCCGGATCGCCAGCCGCTTTGGCTTGCTCCGATACGTCTGGCATCCAGCCCTGTTCGTGTTTGCCGCATACTTCATCGTTCTTTCGTCCTGGGTCCTGATCTCGGCCCGCTGGAGCTTGCTGTCATGACCGTCACCTTCACCGAAATCATATCCAAGCGCGGCAAAATGCCCAATGATCGGGAAGAGAGGCCGTCCTTTGAGCCGGAAATACGCGCGCCGGTCAGGCGTCGCGTACAGGTCATTCCGTTCTTGATCACGCTGGCGACCGTCGCGCTCGCCGTGCTGCTCGGCTGGGCGATGTGGGACGTCTACATGGAGGCGCCATGGACGCGCGATGCCACCGTGCGCGCCTATGTCGTCACGATGGCACCCGAGGTATCCGGCCGAATTGTGAAGCTGCCGGTCACCGACAATCAATTCGTCCACAAGGGCGACCTGCTCATGGTCGTCGATCCCACGAACTTCGCGATTGCCGCCCGACTGGCAGATGCCGCCGTCGACCAGGCGAAGGCGCAGGCGCAAAATGCGCAGGCTCAGTCGGCGCGTCGCCAGAAGCTGACGGATTTGGCGGTCTCGCAGGAGGAGCAGCAGACCTTCGCAAGCAACTCTCTGAGCGCCAATGCGGCCTATCAGCAGGCGCTTGCGAAACGCGACCAGGCGCATGTCGACCTCAAGCGCACCCGCATCCTCTCTCCGGTCAACGGCTATGTGACGAATTTGCAAGTGCAACTCGGCGATTTCGTCACTGTCGGACAGAAGAGCATCTCGCTCGTCAACGCTGATTCCTTTTGGGTCGATGCCTATTTCGAGGAGACTAATCTGCGAGGCCTTCTCGAAGGAGACCTCGCGACGATCAAGTTGATGGACCACGGCGAAGTCGTTCGTGGGCACGTCGAGAGCGTCGCCCGCGGCATCGATGTGCCAAACGCTCGGCCGGATACGTCCGGTCTTGCCTCGGTAAATCCGATCTTCACCTGGGTCCGCCTCGCGCAGCGCGTCCCGGTGCGCATCCATCTCGATGACGTGCCAAGCGGCGTGCGGCTGGTGGCCGGATTGACCGCCACGGTGCAGGTCGATCCAGGATCAGCGAAGCGGTTGCATTATTGATCCCTGGACGACCGCTATCGAACGCAGCTCTGGCCGCGTTCGATGGCTTGATGCTAGGGCGGATACTCATAAATCCCAACGCGCAAGAACTCGGCGATGTCCGCTGAGGCGTTCCCACCGTGCTCCACGTCTTTCGCGTGCGATGTTCAGCCAACCGGTCCGGGGATCCAATAGTCGCCGAATAGCGGTCTGACTATTACGCTATAAATTACCCCGAGCTGCAGGCCTGGATCGAAATAGCGCATCGCCCGCTCATTGAGGTCAATGATGCGGCCGGGCGTCAGTGGCCCCACGTCATTTATCTTGACGATGACCTTCTTGCCGACAGCCTCAACGAGGGCATACTTCGGCCTCGCGCCATATAGGACCCCACCAAATTTCTGGCGCAAGCTCGTCTTGATGGCGGCCGCCCAGACAGAGGGATCGTAGCGCTCGCCGGAGGCCGTGTTCGGGCCGCCCTCGCGCCATCCGGGCCGGAACGGATTGTATGTGGATGCTGCGCCGACGATCGCATCCCCGGAAGCGGCATTGACGACGGCGCTTGAATGAACTGCAACGGTCTCACTTCGAGCAACGGTAACAGAAAACGCAAGCGCAAGTACGGCGCCGCAAATTGCGGCGCTGGAGCGAAGCAACATCAGAACTCCTTGATTGATTTTCTAGAACGTTCGGTTCCCGATGCCGCAAAACATGCTCAAGCGAACGCGGATGAGTTGATGAACTCACGCCGATGTTTTGCGGATACGTGCCATTCTCGGCGACGGAACCGTTGTGGGAACCAGTGTGGTCCTCGCACAGGTGTTCTTAGTTCTCACCGACTAAGAAAGAAATTGCGTCAGCAGCATGACTGAATAGAATCTCTTGGCGAGGGCGTGAGTAAGAGCAAGTTTCGTCGGTACGCGGTTACAAACATCCCGGCCAATCACTCGGAATCGGCCGGTATCGATGCTCGGAACGCTTGTCACGATGGAGTTCCAGACCGTACGCGAATGCGATCGTCGATCTGCTTAGGGAAAGGGAACCGCGAACGGAGTGAGCTGCGGGTGAAATGCTATCGCGGCAATCGGTAGGATGGGCAAAGGAGCGCCAGCGACGTGCCCACCATCTATCATCGAGACCGCTTCTTGATGGTGGGCACGCTTCGCTTTGCCCACCCTACGAACTCTCGCCGTTATTGCGAGCCACCGGGGGCGACAAAAATCACTTGTCGGGCAAATCACCTAAATCCTGTCCAGCCTCTCTTGCAAAAATATTCCGCTTAACTTACAGGCCAAATCACCGGCATAACTCCGCCCGTCTCACGGCGGATGAGGGGCGTTGGCCATCGTCACGAACGCGCGGTGAGATGCGATGGACGCTGATGGCGCGATAGACGTACGCGCCGGAAGCGTACGGCGAAGTCGTGTGGTTCGGGCGCCGCGGTGCTGGCGTTAAGTCCTTAGGGGCGACGGAGGCAAAAGAGCCGTTCTCCGGGAAGAGCACGAAGTAAGCCGTAAAGCCATTGCGCAGGGAAGGCCGGAGTGTTCCCGCTGCCCTGTATGCTCGTGTGCAGCTCTTGCTATGCGCAAACAGCACGCGAGACCGCGGGTGCAGCAAGCACCCGGTCTTCCCTGCGCCCTCTGACAAAGAGGGCGGGAAGTTCACAAGCAAGACTCGGGCGTATCACGTCGCGAGATCGCGAAGTCATATTCAACTGTCATCGTCCGCGAAGGCGGACGATCCAGTATTCCAGAGACGCCAATGATTGAGCCGAGAAGCCGCGGCGTACTGGATCCCCCGCCTTCGCGGGGGACGACGATGGTGTGTTGCATCGCTATCTCCGCGTCATTGCGAGGAGCGAAGCGACGAAGCAATCCATCTCTCTGCTTGCCGCGCGATGGATTGCTTCGCTGCGCTCGCAATGACGGAGCGGCCCCGTTTAACCCGTAGCCCGGATGAGCGGAGCGACATCCGGGGGCCACTCTGACACCGTCCCGGATATCGCTCCGCTCATCCGGGCTACTAACCACTGCTCTGACCCCGCCGCTTCCTTGCAAAAGCTTGAAGTTTAAAATATATTCTGAACCCTCATCCTGGAGGCTTGATCGATGTCCCGATTGTCGCGTTCCTCCCATGCGCTTGTCACCGGCGGCGGGCGGGGCATTGGGCTTGCGATATCGACGGCGCTGTCGAAAGCGGGCGCGACGGTAACGGTGCTTGGCCGCAACCGCGCGACACTGGACGAAGCCGTGGCATCCGGCGCCGCGCAGTTCGCTGCGGTGGCTGACGTCGCCGATCAGGCATCGGTCAAATCGGCCGTTGCGGAAGCCGCCGCGCGGCAGCCGGTCGACATCCTCGTTGCCAATGCCGGGGCGGCGGAATCTGCGCCGTTCGGCCGCTCCGATGCGGCGCTGTTCCAGCGGATGATCGACGTCAATTTCATGGGCGTGGTCCACGCCGCGCAGGCGGTCTTGCCCGGAATGGTGGAGCGCCGCCGGGGGCGGATCGTCGCCGTCGCGTCCACCGCCGGCCTGAAGGGCTATGCTTACGTCTCGGCCTATAGTGCGGCCAAGCATGCGGTGATCGGCCTGGTCCGTTCGCTGGCGCTGGAGACGGCGAAGAGCGGCGTCACTGTCAACGCCGTTTGCCCCGGCTTTACCGAAACCGATCTGCTCGAAGGTTCGATCGACAACATCATCAGGAAGACCGGCCGCAGCCGCGAGCAGGCCATCGCGGAACTGTCGAAGCATAATCCGCAAGGACGTCTCGTGGCGCCCGCGGAAGTGGCGGATGCCGTGCTGTGGCTGTGCGGCGAGGGCGCCGGCGCCATTACGGGACAGGCCATTGCGGTAGCGGGCGGCGAAGTCTGACCGCCTGCTACATCGACAACGATTTAAATTCAGGGAGAGATCATGAGCAAGCCCGCCAACCCCGTCACGCTGCCGCTAGCCGACTATTCGCCGAAGCATTTCTTGCTGGCCGTCGTCGATCGTGTCGCGACCGTGACGCTCAACCGTCCCGAGCGAAAGAATCCGCTGACATTCGAAAGCTACCGTGAACTCACCGATTTCTTCCGCGCCTGCGCGATGGACGATGAGGTCAAGACCATCGTCGTGACCGGCGCGGGCGGTAACTTCTCTTCCGGTGGCGACGTCTTCGAGATCATCGGCCCCTTGATTCAGATGGACACCAAGGGGCTGACCGCCTTTACCCGCATGACCGGCGATCTCGTAAAGGCGATGCGGGCCTGTCCGCAGCCGATCGTAGCCGCCGTCGAAGGTATCTGCGCCGGCGCGGGCGCGATTGTCGCGATGGCCTCCGATATGCGTCTGGCCGCGACCGGCGCCAAGGTCGCGTTCCTGTTCAACAAGGTCGGCCTTGCCGGCTGCGACATGGGGGCGTGTGCAATCCTGCCCCGCATCATCGGGCAGTCGCGGGCCTCCGAGTTGCTCTATACCGGCCGCTTCATGACGGCGGAGGAGGGCGAGAAATGGGGTTTCTTCAGCCGTATCGTCACGCCGGATGCGGTGCTGCCGCAGGCGCAACTGCTGGCCAGGCAGATTGCGGACGGACCGACCTTCGGCAACACCATGACCAAGCGCATGCTGGCGATGGAATGGGCGATGTCGGTGGAGGAGGCGATCGAGGCCGAAGCGGTGGCGCAAGCGCTCTGCATGACCACGGAAGATTTTGCCCGCGCCTTCGAGGCGTTTTCGAACAAGCGGACCCCGGTGTTCCAGGGGAATTGAAGGGGACTTTTGGGACCGTGTCCCGGACGCGGTGCAGCGTTCTTTACGCTGCTCCGCAGAGCCGGGACCCACCACCGATGGGCCCCGGAACAGCAGCGCACCGCTGTGCGCTGCGCTGCATCCGGGGCACGAAATCCAGCCCCCTTGCCCCAAAATTGTTTTAGACTTAAAGTAATTCCGTGCTAGCCCGACAGCCTGTTTCGGAGGCGGTAGATGAAGGTCGCGATAATCGGCGGCGGACCGGCCGGTCTCTATGCCGCGATCCTCTTGAAGAAACAGCGGCCGCAGGCCGAGATCACGGTCTATGAGCGCAACCGTGCCGACGACACGTTCGGCTTCGGCGTGGTGTTCTCGGACGCCACGCTCGACAATTTCGAGAAATACGATCCGCCGAGCTATCGCCGCATCACCCAGGAATTCGCCTATTGGGACGACATCGCGGTGCATTTCCGCGGCACCGTGCACCGCGTCGGCGGCAACGGCTTCTGCGGTTGCTCGCGCCGGACGCTGCTCCTGATCCTGCAGGAGCGCGCCCGCGAACTCGGCGTGACGCTAAAGTTCGACACCGATATCGACGACGAAGCGCGCTTTGCCGATGCCGATCTGATCGTGATCGCCGACGGCATCAACAGCCGCTTCCGCGACAAGCACATCGACCACTTCCAGCCACAGGTCGACTTGCGCTCCAACAAGTTCGCGTGGATGGGGTCGACCAAGCCGCTCGATGCCTTCACCTTCATCTTCCAGGAGACCGAGTGGGGGCCGTTCATCGCGCACGCCTACCAGTATGAGGCGGGACGTTCGACCTGGATTTTCGAAACCGATTCCGAAACCTTCCAGCGCGCCGGGCTCGAAGGCCTGAGCGAACAGCAATCCGCCGATCGGATGGCGGAGATTTTCGGCTGGTTCCTCGACGGCCATCCGCTGCTGATCAACCGCTCGACGTGGCGCAATTTCCCGATGATCCGCAGCCAGCGCTGGGTCAAGGACAACATGGTGCTGCTCGGTGATGCCAAGGCGACCGCGCATTTCTCGATCGGCTCCGGCACCAAGCTCGCGATGGAAGACGCGATTGCGCTGGCCGATGCGATGGCGCAGGCACCGACGGTGGATGCCGCGCTGCAGACCTATGAGCATGGCCGGCGCGAGGAGGTCGAGAAGACCCAGCATGCCGCCGACGTATCGCTGGTCTGGTTCGAACATGTCGACCGCTTCTGGGATTTCGATCCCGTGCAGTTCGCGTTCGGCGTCATGACCCGCGCCAAGGCGATCACCTACGATAACCTCACGCTGCGCGCGCCGGAGTTCGTCCGCGAGGTCGATGCGGCCTTTGCGAAGCAGGTTCGTTCAAAAGGCTTCGATGTCGATATCGACAAGCCCGCGGCGCCGATGTTCCAGCCGCTCAAACTGCGCGAGATGCAAGTTGCGAACCGCGCGGTGGTGTCGCCGATGTGCATGTACTCCGCGAAGGAAGGCGTGCCCGGCGATTTCCATCTGGTGCATTACGGCTCGCGTGCCATCGGCGGCGCCGGGCTGATCTTCACGGAGATGACCTGCGTCGGCCGCGACGCGCGTATCACGCCCGGCTGTACTGGTCTATGGAACGACGAGCAGCAGGCGGCGTGGACGCGGATCGTCGATTTCGTTCACGCCAATTCCGCGGCAAGGATCTGCCTGCAGCTTGGCCATGCCGGCCGCAAGGGCGCGACCAAATTGATGTGGGAGGGCATGGACCGGCCGCTGGAGCAGGGCGGCTGGGACACGATCTCGGCGTCGCCATTGCCTTACTTCCCCGACAGCCAGGTGCCGCGCGAGATGGATCGCGCCGCGATGGATCGCGTCAAGCAGGAGTTCGTCGCCGCGGCCTTGCGTGGCGAGGCCTGCGGCTTCGACATGCTGGAGCTGCACTGCGCCCACGGCTATCTGCTGGCGAGTTTCATTTCGCCGCTGACCAACCAGCGCACGGACGAATATGGCGGCTCGCTCGCCAACCGGCTGCGCTATCCGCTGGAAGTATTCGCGGCGATGCGCGCGGCGTGGCCGGCGCACAAGCCGATGTCGGTTCGCATCTCCGCCACCGACTGGGCCGCGGGCGGCATCACCGGCGACGACGCGGTGGCGGTCGCTCGCGCGTTCGGCGAGGCCGGCGTCGATCTGGTCGATGTCTCGACGGGGCAGACCGTGCGCGACGCGGAGCCGATCTACGGCCGGATGTTCCAGACGCCGTTCTCCGATCAGGTCCGCAACGAAGCCCGGGTCGCGACCATGTGCGTCGGCAACATCACCACCGCGGACCAGGTCAACACCATCCTCGCCGCCGGCCGCGCCGACCTCGTGGCGCTGGGCCGGCCGCATCTGGTCGATCCGTCGTTTACGATGCGGGCGGCGGCCTGGTATGGCGCCGATATCGCCTGTCCGCCGCAATATCTGCCGGGCAAGGAACAAATCTTCCGCAACAGCGTGCGGGACCGGCAGGATTTCGAGGACCTCAAAATTAAGGGTAAGCCGAAAACCCGCGCCGAGCTGAAAGCCGAGGCGACAAAGCCGCTTGCAGCCGAATAGGGCGGATGGCAGGCTCCACTACTCCCTCGCCCCGCTCTTGCGGGGAGAGGGCGGGGTGAGGGGCTCTCTCCGCGAACTGTGAACGCCGTGAGTGCAGTACCCCCTCACCCGGATCGCAAGAGCGATCCGACCTCTCCCCGCAAGCGGGGCGAGGTTGAAGAAAGAGAGTGGAGTAACGCGCATGAAAGCAATCATCGTCGGAGGCGGCATCGGAGGCCTCACCACCGCGCTGATGTTGCGCGCGCGCGGCATCGACTGCGAATTGTTCGAGCAGTCCGACAGCATCCGCGAGCTTGGCGTCGGCATCAACACGCTGCCGCATGCGATCCGCGAATTGGCCGGCCTCGGGCTGCTGGACCGGCTCGATGCCGCCGCTGTTCGCACCGACCAATTGTATTATCTCAACCGCCACGGCCAGGAAGTCTGGCGCGAGCCGCGCGGCCTCGATGCCGGCCATGACGTGCCGCAATTCTCCGTTCATCGCGGCCGCTTGCAGAACGTGATCCATCGCGCCGTCGAGGAACGGCTTGGGCCTGAGGCAATCCACACCGGCTGCCGTCTCGGCGCGTTCGCGCAGCACGAGGGCGGCGTGGTCGCGCATTTCTTCGACCGCACCGGCGCCCATATCAAAACCGCGCGCGGCGATATCCTGATCGGCGCCGACGGCATTCATTCGCGCGTTCGCGAGATGCTGTTTCCGGACGAGGGGCCGCCGTGCTGGAACGGGTTGATGCTGTGGCGCGGCGCGCGCGACTGGCCGGCGTTCCTGACCGGCCGCTCGATGATCGTGGCCGGCGGACTGAACGCCAAGGTCGTGGTGTATCCGATCGCGGAAGGCTCGAGCCCGGCGAGCCGGTTGACGAATTGGGCCGTGCTGGTGAGGATCGGCGACGGCAATTCAGCGCCGCCGCGTCGCGAAGACTGGTCGCGGCCCGGCAAGCGCGAGGAGCTGATGCCGCATGTCGAGCGGTTCCAGGTACCCCATGTCGATGTCCGCAGCCTGATCTCGGCGACGCCGGAATTCTACGAGTACCCGTGCTGCGACCGCGATCCGCTGCCGCACTGGACCTGGGGTCGGGTGACGCTGCTCGGCGACGCCGCGCATCCGATGTATCCGGTCGGTTCCAACGGCGCGTCGCAGGCGATCCTCGACGCCCGCGCGCTGGCCGACGAACTGGCGCGCGCAGAACATCCGCGCCAGGCGCTGGTGGCCTATGAGCAGAAGCGCCTGCCGATGACGGCGGAGATCGTGCGCTCGAACCGCCGCGGCGGCCCCGAGGGCGTCATCGACGCGGTCGAGCAACTCGCGCCCGATGGTTTCACCGACATCGAGAAGGTGCTGAGCCACGCCCAGCGCGAGGCGATCGTGCGCGGCTATGCCTCCAAGGCCGGCTTCGCGCCACCGCCGCTGGGACTGGCGGCGGTGCGGGCGTAGTTCAAACCCGTAGCCCGGATGGAGCGAAGCGCAATCCGGGATTCTGCGCAGCAACCATAGTGGCCCCGGATTTCGCTCCGCTCCATCCGGGCTACGAAGCGGCGCTAAAAACCTCACGCGCCCGGAGGCGGCGGCAGGAAGTGGATGTTGTGCTCGGCGGCGAGCGCCACCACCGCGTCCGGCGTCTGCTCCTTCATGTTGTGGATCGCCCAGAACAGATCGTAGAGCCGCCGCGTCGGCGACACCCAGAACAGCGTCTTCGCGGTGCGGCCGGACTTGTTGAAGATGCCGTGCGGCTTGCCCGACGGCAGCCGCACCAGATCGCCCGGCGTAGCCTGCGTTTCGGCGCCGTCGAGGAAGAAGTCGAGCTGGCCCTCCAGGATGTAGAGATATTCGTCCTGGTCGGGATGAATATGCGGCGGCACGAAGGTTTCCGGCGGGAACGTCGCATGCCATGAGAAGGAATGCTCGCTGACGCTCTTCGGCACATAGGTCTGGCCGAGGATGCCCCAGGAAATTCCCTGGATGCCTTCATTGGCGCGCGTGATGCCGGCGATTTCGGTCTTCATTGGCTGTTCCCTCCCAAACATTATTTCGCGGTGCAATCCTTGGCGTAACGGTCGCCATAGTTGGAAAATACCTTCTCGACGATCTCGGTCTGGAATTTTCCGTCAGGCCGCTTCGCAACCTTGGTCAGATAGAAATTCTGGATCGGATAGCCGTTGACGTTGAACTTGAAGTCGCCGCGCAGCGAGGTGAACTCGGCCTTCTTCAGCGCGGCCGAGACAGCGTCCTTGTTCTTGAGATCGCCCTTCACCGCCTTCACCGCGCTGTCGATCAGCATGGCCGTATCGTAGCCCTGCATGGCGTAGGTGCCCGGCACGCTGTTATAGGCGGCCTCGTAGGCGGCGACGAATTTCTTGCTCTGCGGATTGTCCATGTTGGGCGCCCAGTTGGCGCCGCCGAACATGCCGATGGCGGCGTCCTGCTGCGCCGGCAGGGTGGATTCGTCGACGGTGAAGGCCGACAGCACCGGGATCCTGTCGGCGAGGCCGGCCTGCCGGTACTGCTTGACGAGGCCGACGCCCATGCCGCCCGGCATGAAGGTGAACAGCGCATCCGGCTTGGAGGAGGAAATCTTGGTCAGCTCGACCTGGAAATCCAGCGTGCCGAGCGGCGTGTAGCTCTCCTCTGATATCTCGCCCTTGTAGTCGAGCTTGAATCCGGCCGCCGAATCCTTGCCGGCCTGATAGTTCGGCACCAGCACGTAGACGCGCTTGTAGCCGCGGTCCTGTGCGACCTTGCCGAGGATCTCGTGAACCTGGTCGTTCTGGTAGGAAGTCACGTAGAAGAACGGGCTGCACTCCTTGCCGGCGTAGCTCGACGGGCCCGCGTTCGGGCTGATCAGGAACGTCTTGTTCTCGGTCACCGGCCGGTGAATGGCTTGCAGGATGTTGGAGAAGATCGGCCCGACCACGAAATCGACCTTCTCGCGCTCGAGCAGGCCCTTGGCCTTGGTCACGGCGCCATCGGGCTTGAGTTCGTCGTCGACGACGACGACCTCGACGTCCTTGCCGCCCATCTTGCCGCCGAGCTCCTTGACCGCAAGCTGAAAACCGTCGCGGGATTGCTGGCCGAGCACGGCGGCGGGTCCCGACAGCGTCACGATGATGCCGACCTTGATCTTCTCCTGCGCTGCGGCCGGAGTGACGGCAGCACCCAGCAAAACGGCAAGTCCGGTCAGCTTCAACGACGGCTTCATGATATTCCTCCATTCGGCCTCTGCAGCCGAAACCCACGCCACGCCCAATGCTCGGAATGCAGCTTATTCTGACGGCGACGGCGCCTGCAAGCACAACGCATCCAAACAGGTCGCCATGCAAGCCACGCGCCAATTGCTTGAAACCTAAAGAAATCTGGGCAATGATCGCAAGCTGCGCGCTGTTCGGATCGCCGAACGCCCAAGCCGGACAAGATTTGGATTATGACGCTCGATTCAGAGACCAAGGCCGTCGAACTCCCCGAGCATCATGGCGATGAACTCAGGCTGTGGCTTCGCCTCCTGACCTGCACGACCCTGATCGAGGGCGAAGTGCGCAGCCGCCTGCGCGAGCGCTTCGACGTCACCCTGCCGCGGTTCGATCTGATGGCCCAGCTCGACAAGGTGCCGGAGGGCATGACGCTGTCAGATGTCTCCAAGCGGATGATGGTCTCGAACGGCAACGTCACCGGCCTGGTCGAACGCCTGGTCGAATCCGGGCATCTCGACCGCCGCACATCGGACGCCGACCGCCGCGTGCAGGTGATCCGCCTGACCAAGGCGGGGCGGGCCGAATTTCGCAAGATGGCGGCAGAGCACGAATTGTGGATTGCCGATGTCTTCGGCGATTTGACGCCAAAGGACGTCCGCGAACTGATGCGTCTTTTGGCCAAGACCAAGGCGTCGGCACAGAAGTCCGCGAAGGCGCGAGCGGGCTGAGGCTGACGCGGGAAGGGTGGTCCGTTGAGCGCGGATGTGGACTACGAGGTCGAATACAATAATCGCGCGCGGGTTCCGGAGAATCCCGCGATCATCGCCGGCTGGTCGCGCGATGCGGCGGCCTATCGCGAGGCGCATCAGGCGCGCCTCAAGGTGATCCCTTACGGGACGGGCGAGCGCAACCGGATCGATCTGTTTTCCGGCGACGGTGCCGGCGCGATCGTCGTCTTCATCCACGGCGGCTATTGGCAGGCGCTGGATGGTTCGTTCTTCAGTCATCTCGCGGCCGGGCTGAACGCCCATGGCATCGACGTTGCCGTGCCGAGCTACGATTTGTGTCCCGCTGTTTCCGTCGCCGAGATTATCGGCGAGATGCGAGCAGCTTCGCGCGAACTTGCGAAGCTTGGGCGGCCGCTCGTCGTCAGCGGCCATTCCGCCGGCGGCCATCTCGCCGCCTGCATGCTGGCGACCGACTGGCGCGCATTCGATGCGTCGCTGCCCGACGAACTCGTGACCGCGGCCTACGCCATCTCGGGCCTGTTCGATCTTCGTCCGCTGGTCAGCACATCCATCAACACAGCCTTGAAGCTCGATGATGCGTCGGCAAGGGCGGTAAGCCCCTTGTTCTGGAAGTCGCCGTCGCACGGCACGCTGGATGCGGTGGTCGGAGGCAATGAGAGCGCCGAATATTTCCGGCAGAGCCGCACCATTGTCGACGCCTGGAATGCTGCTGGCATCGCGACGCGATTTGCGACAATTCCCGATGCCAACCATTTTACCGCCATCGCGCCGCTCGCCGATCCCAACTCGCCGATGACGCTGCGGCTGAAGCAACTGGCCGGGCGCTAGGGGCGCGCAGCGCGAGCCCCGAATTCATCGGGGCGGCTTGCGCATCGTGAAGTGGGTTTACCAAACTGCGACAGAGGAGAGGGATGATATGGCAGCACTTGAAAAAGGCATCACTGCCAACGGCACCGGTTACGGTGGCAAGAGCTGGAATATTCTTGGTCAGGTCTACTTCCCCAAGGCCATTACCGATTCCACCTTTGCCTTTGAGACCAACAGCGAGCCCGGCCAGTTCGTACCGGTGCACATTCATCCGACGCAGGATGAGTTCATCCTGGTGCAGGAAGGCGTACTGGATCTCAAGCTCGACGGCGTCTGGGTGCGGGCCAAGGCCGGCGATCTCGTTCGTCTGCCGCGCGGCATTCCGCACGGCTACTTCAACAAATCCGACAAGCCGGCGCGGGCGCTGTTCTGGGTGTCGCCGATGCAGAAGCTCGAAGCGCTGTTCAACCAGCTCCACAATTTGACCGATCCCGCAGAGGTGGTTCGGATCTCGGCGCAGCATGAAGTGAATTTCTTGCCGCCCGAGGCCAACGAATAGTTCGTGGAACGCAGGGTCCGGACGCCGGGCCAATCCGCTGGTGGAGAAGTTTACCCCGCCCGATGCTGCGGCCATGGCCGCTTCCGCGCCTTGGCCCCTGCTGTCGCGCGACCGCGTAGGGCAGGGATGAGTTCCCGGGCCGGGCGGCGCGCGGCCGGCCATTGCTATTTGTGGGCAGGATCGCAATTCCGCACTTGCAGAAAAATACTTTAAGCTTAAAATGATTGATGAGCTAACGCTGCCGGGCGTCTTCGATATTGATCTCGAGCCTTTCATTGATGAGGCGATGAAAATGTCAGGTAGAACTCCCAGCCGATCCCCGTCTCTTGGCCCATCCGGCCACGTCGATGATTTTTCGCGGCGAAACCTGCCGCCGTCCGACCAGTGGCCGGACCTGTTGCTCGACCGGCCCGAGTTTCAATATCCGGAATATCTGAACGCCGCGGTCGAACTGACCGACCGTATCGTGGAGAAAGGCTGGGGCGACCGGATCGCGCTGATCGGCAACGGTCGCCAGCGCACCTACAAGGAACTGGCCGACTGGTCCAACCGCCTCGCGCATGCGCTGGTGGAGAACTACGGCGTCAAGCCGGGCAACCGCGTCCTGATCCGCTCCGGCAACAACCCGGCGCTGGTTGCGGCGTGGCTTGCGGCCACAAAGGCCGGCGCCGTCGTCGTCAACACCATGCCGATGCTGCGCGCCGGCGAACTCGACAAGATCGTCGACAAGGCCGAGATTGCGCTGGCGCTGACCGACAGCCGCATCGCCGATGAACTGGTCGCGTGCGCGAAGACCAGCAAGTTCCTCAAGCAGGTGGTGAATTTCGACGGCACGTCCAACCACGATGCCGAGCTTGACCGGGTGGCGCTGAACAAGCCGGTGAAGTTCGACGCCGTGAAGACGGGGCGCGACGACGTTGCCCTGCTTGGATTCACCTCGGGCACCACGGGCGAACCCAAGGCGACGATGCATTTCCACCGCGACCTCATGATCGTTGCGGACGGCTACGCCAGGGAAGTGCTCAACGTCACCGAGGACGATGTTTTCGTCGGCTCGCCGCCGCTGGCCTTTACGTTCGGGCTCGGGGGACTTGCGATCTTCCCGTTGCGGTTCGGCGCCACCGCAACGCTGTTGGAAAACGCATCGCCGCCCGAGATGGTCAAGATCATCGAAACCTACAAGGCGACGATCTCCTTTACTTCGCCGACGGCGTATCGCGCGATGATGGCCGCGATGGACAAGGGCGCCGATCTGTCGTCGCTGCGGATTGCGGTCTCCGCCGGCGAAACCTTGCCGGCGCCGGTGTTCGAAAACTGGACCCGCAGGACCGGCAAGACCATCCTCGACGGCATCGGCTCGACCGAACTGCTGCACATTTTTATCACCAATCGCGTCGGCGACGCGGTCGCGGGAACGACGGGACACCCGGTGGCGGGCTACGAGGCAAAAATCGTCGACGACGACATGAACGAATTGCCGCCTGATACCGTCGGCAAGCTTGCGGTGCGCGGCCCGACCGGATGCCGCTATCTCGCCGACAGCAGGCAATCGAACTACGTGCGCGACGGCTGGAATTTGACGGGCGACTCGTTCGTCCGCGACGCGACCGGCCGGCTGTCCTTTGTCGCCCGCTCGGACGACATGATCGTCTCCTCCGGCTACAACATCGCAGGCCCCGAGGTCGAGGCGGCGTTGCTGTCGCATGCTGCCGTCGCCGAATGCGGCGTGGTCGGCGCGCCCGACGAGGCGCGCGGCATGATCGTCAAGGCCTATGTGGTTCTGGCGGGCGGCGCCAAGGGCGACGCCGCGCTGACGCAGGCGTTGCAGGATCACGTCAAGCAGACCATTGCGCCGTACAAATATCCGCGTGCGATCGAATATGTCGCGCAACTGCCGAAGACCGAAACCGGCAAGCTGAGGCGCTTTGCGCTCCGGCAGATGGCTGCGGCCGGCCCGGCATCGCCGAGCGTTGCTGCGGAATAACACTAACTGACGGAGAAAGCCGGTGACCGCCCCCAAAGGGCCCACACTGAGTGTGGTGCCTGATCCCAAGACCGACAACTCGCTGTCGGGTCCGCAAGTGTTGCAGCCGAGCGGCTGGCCGATACCGAAAGGCTATGCCAACGGCATGGCGGCGGACGGCCGGCTTGTGGTGACCGGCGGCGTGATCGGCTGGGATACGCAAGGGCATCTGGCGCCGGACTTCGTCGCGCAGACGCGCCAGACGCTCTCCAATATTTCCGAGATTCTGGCCGCGGGCGGCGCCAGCCCTTCGCATCTCGTGCGCCTGACCTGGTATGTCGTCGACATCGAGGAATATCTCGCGAGCCTGAAAGAGCTTGGCCGCGCCTATCGCGAGATTTTTGGCGCGCATTATCCGGCGATGGCGCTGGTTCAGGTGGTGCGCCTGGTCGAGAAGGCCGCCCGCGTCGAGATCGAAGCTACCGCAGTGGTGCCGCACTAAGGCGACGCTATCCTGGCTGAAACGTCTGCACGGTCTGTCGTGCACCCAGGGCATAGAGTTTTGAGAGCGCCTCGGTGACGGCGTTGCGCATGCGAGGATCGCTGCCGAGGTTGCCGAAAATAGAGTGCACCTCCAGCAGCGCGGGAGCAAGGCGCTCCGCGTACGGGCCGGCGCGCTCGGCGATCTCAAACAGTTCATTGGCAAGCGGATCGCGCACGTCGATCGCGCGTCCCTGTTCGTCCCTCGCGGTGACGTAGCGCATCCAACCCGCTACCGCGAGCGCATGCGTGTCGATCGAAAGGCCCAGCCGCAACCGGTCCTGCATGGTGGCGAGCAGCCGCTGCGGCAGTTTCTGCGATCCGTCCATCGCGATCTGCCAGGTGCGGTGATGCAGGGCGGCATTGGAAAAGCGCTGCAGCAGCGATGCACTGTAGGCCGCAAGGTCGGTGCCTTCAGGCATCGCCAGCGTCGGCGCCGCGTCGTGCATCACCTGTCGGGCAAGCGCTGCAAAGCGATGGTCGGTCATGGTGGAAGCGATGGTCTCATGGCCGGCGAGATAGCCGAGATAGGCCAGCGCCGAGTGGCTGGCGTTGAGCAGCCGCAGTTTCATGTGTTCGAACGGCGTCACATCCGAGACCATTTGCACGCCTGCGGCCGCGAAATCCGGCCGCCCGGCCGGAAAGCGGTCTTCGACGATCCATTGCGTGAACGGCTCCGTGACGACGGGCCATGCGTCGGTCATGCCGAGCGCGGAGGAAACCTCTGAACGGTCGAGGTCGGTGGTCTCGGGCACGATCCGGTCCACCATGGTCGACGGGAAGGCGACTTCGGCTTCGATCCATTTGGCGAGATTGCGCGATCGCAAGGCGGCGAACTGCGTCACGATGCGCCCGACGGTATGGCCATTGGCGGAAAGATTGTCGCACGACAGAACGGTGAAGGGGGCTGTGCCTGCAATCCGGCGGCGCGCGAGCGCGGCGACGAGAAATCCGATGGCCGAGCGCGGCGTGCCCGGGTTCTGCAGGTCATGGACGATGTCGGGATGATGTTCGTCGAGATCGCCGGTTTGCGGCGTGTGACAGTAGCCCTTCTCGGTCACCGTCAGCGAGACGATGCGCGTGGCCGGGCTGGCCAGCCGCGCAATCAACTGCCCGGGTTTCCCGGTGGCGACTTCGGTGGCGAGAACCGAGCCGATGATCCGGTGATCGGTGCCCGCGCCGGAGCGAACGGCAAGTGTGTAGAGGCAGTCCTGCGGGGCGAGGGCATCGCGCGTCTCCGGACTGCGCAAGCTGGCTCCGACGATTCCCCATTCCGTGGCGCCGCCGGCAAGGAGGTCGTCGATCACCACCGCCTGGTGCGCCCGGTGGAACGCGCCAATTCCGAGGTGAACGATGCCCGGCGTGACGCGCGAACGGTCATAGGCCGGACGCCTGACATGGCCGGGAAGCCTGTCGAGGTTGGCGTTGGACAGGCGCAAATCGCCGTCTTTCGCGCCGGAGGACGGGATTTTCGCCGTTTCGCTTGACATGAGAGGCTCGATCTATCAATCCTTGGTCAATTGGTAAGGCCAATTTTCCGATTTAATTGGCCTTGGCCGGATCAAAGCAAGAAAAATCGATCACTTCAGGGGATCGTCAGGGAGAGCCGAGCGTGCCGCTCGAAGCCGTGGAAGCACGACGCCTTTATCGCCAGGTTGCCGATCAGCTCCGCGCCTTGATCGACAGCGGCGAATACGCCGTGGGCAGCCGGCTTCCGACCGAGCGCGATCTTGCCGAACAGTTGAAGGTGTCGCGGCCGACGGTGCGCGAAGCGTTGATCGCGCTGGAAGTCGAGGGCCGGGTCCGGATTCGCGTCGGCTCCGGAATTTACGTCAGTGAACCGGCGGCGCTCGCACCGCCCTTGCCGGCGGCGGCCGAGATCGAAGGCCCGTTCGAATTGTTGCGCGCGCGCGAATTCCTCGAAGGCGCCGTCGCCGAGCAGGCCGCACGGGTGGCGACGCCTGAAGACATCGCGCGCATCGACGCTTCGCTGGAGGCGATGGCCAATGTGCAGCATCCCGGCGAAGCCTCGATGATCCATGACCGCGCGTTTCATGTCGCAGTCGCCGGATGCCTCGATAACGCCGTGCTGGTCCGTGTGGTCGGCGAATTGTTCGATCAGCGGCTCAATCCCTACTTCGCCAAGCTCGCGCATTATTTCGAGAACCCGCAATCCTGGAACGCGGCGCTGGCCGAGCACCGGGCGATCCGCGATGCCATTGCCGCACATGACCCGGACGCAGCCCGCGTGACGATGCGCGAGCACCTGGCGCGATCGCAGGCCCGCTTTGCGCAGAGTTTCGGAACCGAAGCCTCGTCCGCGTCCCGCGTCCGCGCGGGGAGCGGCTGAACGACAAGAAAAACGACCAGGAGTTCGAACGGTTCGGCGAAACGCCGCGCCGGTTGAGTAACAAAAGAAAATTGTAGCAAGGGAGGAATTCAAATGTTGAAGAAATTGACGATTGCATTCGCGGCTTCTGCTGCGGCGTTGTTGGCCGCCACCACATCCGGCATGGCGCAGACCAAGCTCAAATGGGCCCACGTTTACGAGACTTCCGAGCCGTTCCATACGGCCTCCGTCTGGGCCGCAGGTGAAATCAACAAGCGCACCAACGGGCGTTACCAGATCGACGTCTATCCGGCTTCGCAGCTCGGCAAGGAAACCGACATCAACCAGGGCCTTTCGCTGGGTTCGGTCGACATGATCATTTCCGGCTCGAGCTTCGCGGCCAAGAGCTACCCGCCGATCGGCGTGACCTATTATCCCTACACTTTCCGCGACGCGGATCATCTGCTGGCCTACACCAAGAGCGACGTCTTCAAGGAGCTTGCCAAGGGATATGAGGACAAGACCGGCCACCGCATCCTGGCGGTGACTTATTACGGCGTGCGTCACACTTCCTCGAACAAGCCGATCAAGACCTGCGCCGACATGAAGGGCCTCAAGATTCGCGTGCCTGATGTGCCGGCCTATCTCGCGATGCCGCGCGCCTGCGGCGCCAATACCGCGCCGATCGCGTTTGCCGAAGTGTATCTCGCCCTGCAGAACGGCACTGTGGAGGCCCAGGAAAATCCGCTCACGACGATCGAGGCCAAGAAGTTCTACGAAGTCCAGAAGCACATCGTGCTGACCGGCCACATCGTCGATCACCTCAACACCGTGATCGCCGCCGGTCTCTGGAAGAAGCTGTCCGAAGAAGACCGCAAGATCTTCACCGACGTCGCGCAGGAGGCGGCGGCGAAGGCCACCGCCGAAATCAAGGTCAACGAAGGCAAGCTGGTCGATTTCTTCAAGCAGAAGGGCCTGACGGTGACCGAGGTCAACAAGGACGAGTTCCGCGACACCGTGCTCAAGACCGTGAGCTTCGAGAGTTTTGACTACCGCAAAGCCGACTGGGAACGCATCCAGGCGGTGAAGTGACGACGAAGTCGTCATTCCGGGCGACGCGTTAGCGTCGACCTATGGTGCGCAATTGCGCACCTGAGAATCTCGAGATTCCGGGTTCGGCTCTCCGAGCCGCCCCGGAATGACGTGGCCAATCACGCGAGGCCACTTGGGGAATAAGCGCATGTCGACGGTTGAAGTGCACAAGCAAATCACGGCGGACGAGATCGCCCATACATTTGAGGACGAGGTCCCCAAGGGTGCCGATCTCGGGCAATACGCCGTAGAGGACTGGCTGGCGCTGGTGATCTTCTGGGTCATGGCGCTGTCCGTCTTCCTGCAGTTCTTCACCCGCTATGTCCTCAACGACAGTTATGCCTGGACCGAGGAGATCGCGACCTACTGCCTGATCGGGGTAGTGTTCATCGGCTCGGCAATGTGCGTGCGGCTGTCGCGGCACATCCAGGTCGATCTGCTGTTTCGCTATTTGCCGCATCTCGCGGCGCGCGCGCTATCGACCGTCATCGACCTGATCCGGATCGCGTTCTTCGGCTATGCGATCAAGCTGGTCTGGCAGTTCATCCAGATCATCGGCGACGAGCGGATGACCACGATCAAGTTTCAAAAGGGTTTTGTCTATTACGCCGTGCTGCTCGGCTTCGTGCTGATGTTTGTGCGCTCGATCCAGATCGCGGTCGAGAACTGGCGGCGGGGCTATTCGATCCTGGAGCGTCCTGGCGCCTTCGACGGAACGGAAGGGTAGGGCGATGCTGCTGCTGCTTGGGGGATTTCTGCTGCTGATGCTGGTCGGCCTGCCGGTCGCGCTGGCCATGGCGGTATCGTCGCTGGTCTATATTCTCGTCACCGGCATCACGCCCGACGTGACGCTGGCGCAGCGCATGATTGCCGGCGTCGAGAGCTTTCCACTGCTGGCGGTGCCGTTCTTCATCCTGGCCGGCAACCTCATGAACATCGCCGGCGTGACGGGGCGGATCTACAAATTCGCGGTCGCGCTGGTGGGCTGGATGCGCGGCGGGCTCGGCCACGTCAATATCATCGGCTCGGTGATCTTTTCCGGCATGTCAGGCACCGCCATTGCTGACGCCGCAGGCCTCGGCACCATCGAGATCAAGGCGATGAAGGACCACGGCTACTCGACCGAGTTTGCGGTCGGCGTGACCGCAGCCTCGGCGACGCTCGGTCCGATCATTCCGCCATCGCTGCCGTTCGTGATCTACGGCATGATGGCGAACGTTTCGATCGGCGCGCTGTTTCTCGGCGGCGTGATCCCCGGCGTCGTCATGACCCTGGCCATGATGGCGACCGTGGCTTACTTCGCCCACAAGAACGGTTGGGGCAGCGACGCGCCGTTCTCCTGGCCGCAGCTCGGCTCGGCGGCGCTTGAAATCCTCGTCGTGCTGGCTTTCCCGCTGGTGGTCTGGCTTTTGGTCGTCGGCGGGATGTCGGTGAACATGGCCGTTGGCATCGGCCTCGTGGTGTTGCTGGCGCTCGACTGGTATTTCGATTTCTCCGCTGTCATGGCGCTGATGGCGCCGGTGATCCTGATCGGCGGCATGACGCTCGGCTGGTTCACGCCGACGGAAGCCGCGGTTGCCGCGGTGATCTGGTCGCTGTTCCTCGGGCTGGTGCGTTACCGCTCGATGACGCTGCAGACGGTAGCGAAAGCAACCTTCGACACCATCGAGACCACGGCCTCGGTGCTGTTCATCGTCACAGCGGCCTCGATCTTCGCCTGGCTGCTGACGGTGTCGCAGGCGGCGCAAACGCTCACCGACGTGATCCTCGGGATTACCCAGAACAAATGGGTGTTCCTGCTGCTGGCGAACATCCTGATCCTGTTCGTCGGCTGCTTCATCGACACCATCGCCGCGATCACCATTCTGGTGCCGATCCTGTTGCCGATCGTTCTGAAACTGGGCATCGACCCCATTCATTTCGGCCTGATCATGACGCTGAACCTGATGATCGGCCTGTTGCATCCGCCGCTCGGCATGGTGCTGTTCGTGCTCGCGCGCGTGGCGAAATTGTCTGTCGAACGGACGACCATGGCGATCCTGCCATGGCTGGTGCCGCTGTTGCTGGCGCTCGTCGCCATCACCTACATCCCGGAGCTGACGCTCTGGTTGCCTAAATACATGGGGCTCTCAAGATGACATCGATGGCTTTGGCGGCAACGCTGTTCGGCCCGGAAGATCTGCGCATGGTCGAGCGGCCGCTCGATCCGCTCGCATCCGGCATGGTCCGCATCCGTTTCGGCGCCGGCGGCATTTGCGGCTCCGACATGCATTACTATCGCCATGCCCGCACCGGCGATTTCGTGGTGACCTCGCCGCTGGTGCTCGGCCACGAGATCGCGGGCGAGGTAGTCGAGATCGCAGGTTCCGCGCCTGATGTGAAGGTCGGCGACCGCGTCGCCCTCAATCCGTCGCGCTGGTGCGGCCACTGCAAGCCTTGCCGCGAGAACCGGCCCAATCTCTGCGAGAACATCTTCTTCATGGGGTCGGCCTCGAAGACACCGCATATGCAGGGTGGCTTTGCGTCCTACTTCGACGCCATCCCGGCGCAATGCGTGAAAATTCCCGACCACGTGACGTATCAGGCGGCGGCGCTCGCCGAACCGCTGGCGGTATGCCTGCATGCGGTCGCCCGCGCCGGCGATGTCACCGGCAAACGCGCGGTGCTGTTCGGCGCCGGTCCCATCGGCTTGCTCACCATGCTGGCGGCGCAGCGCGCCGGCATTGCGGAGACGACCGTCGTCGATATCGCGGCGGCACCGTTGGCATTTGCCACCAAGCTTGGCGCCAACCATGTCGTCGATATCTCCGGCGGTGAGGACGCGCTGAAGCCGAGGCTGCGGCGCGCCCGTTCGATGTCGCGTTTGAAGTCTCGGGCACGGCCGCAGGCCTTGCAAGCGCCATCGGCGTCGTCAGGCGCGGCGGCGTCGTGGTCCAGGTCGGCAATTTACCGGGCGGACAGATCCCGGTGCCGGCGAACGCCGTGATGGCCAAGGAGATCGATCTTCGCGGCTCGTTCCGCTTCGGGATGGAATTCTTCGATGCAGTCAAGCTGATCGCCGATGGCAGCGTGGACGTACTTTCGCTGGTGACGGCCCAACGCCCGCTTTCGGTCGCACCCGACGCGGTGCGGCTGGCGCTCGACCGCTCGCAGAGCGTCAAGGTCGTGCTGACGGCTTGATCGCATGTTCGTTTCAGGAGATCGCGCATGATGCTGCAGGGATGGCGGTGGTACGGGCCCAATGATCCCGTGTCGCTCGACGATATCCGCCAGGCCGGCGCGACCGACGTGGTGACGGCGCTGCACCAGGTACCGATCGGGGAAGCCTGGACGCGTGCGGCCGTCGAGGAACGCAAGAACCTGATCGAGAACAGCCAGCCCGGCCGTTCGCCGCTGACCTGGTCGGTGGTGGAATCGATTCCGATCCCCGATGACGTCAAGCGGCTCGGGGGGCGCGCGACCCGCTCGATCGAGGCCTGGATCGCCAGCCTCGAGGCGGTGGCTTCGGCTGGCATCAAGATCATCTGCTACAATTTCATGCCGGTCGTGGATTGGTGCCGCACCGATCTCGAATGGGAACTGCCGAACGGCGCCAAGGCGATGCGCTTCGACCATGAACGGTTCGCAGCGTTCGATCTGCATATCCTGGAGCGTCCCGAGGCGCCGGCGGAATATTCCGAGGCCGCGCGGCGTCGCGCCAAACAGGTCTATGCAGGGATGACGCAGGCCGATATCGATGTCCTCGTCACCAACATTGCCAGCGCGCTGCCGGGCTCCACGACCGATCCGCTGACGATCCCGCAATTCCGCGACCGCCTGCAGCAATATCGCGGCATCAATTCCGCGGTGCTGCGCCGGCATCTCAGCGAATTCCTCGCGCGCGTGACGCCGGTCGCCGAATCCCTCGGCGTGACGCTGACGCTGCATCCGGACGACCCGCCGCGTCCGCTGTTCGGCCTGCCGCGCATTGCATCCTCGGCGGAAGATTATCAGGCGCTGTTCGATGCCGTGCCCTCGAAGGCCAACGGCATCTGCTTCTGCACCGGCTCGCTCGGCGTGCGCGCGGAAAACGATCTGCCCGCGATGGCGAAGCGCTTCGCGCCGCGGATCGGTTTTGCGCATCTGCGCGCAACCAAGCGGGAAGGCGACGGTTTGTCGTTCTTCGAGTCCGACCATCTCGACGGCGACGTCGACATGATCGCGGTGCTCAAGGCGTTGCTTGCCGAAAACAAGAAGCGTTCGTCCAGCCACCAAATCGTGTTCCGGCCGGATCACGGTCATCGGATGCTGGACGATCTCGCCGAGACCAAGCGCACCAACCCCGGCTATACCGCGATCGGCCGCCTGCGCGGGCTCGCTGAACTGCGCGGCGCCATTCGCGCCATCGAACACGCCGGCTGACAAGGCGAGCATCCTTGCCTGCTGGGCCGCCTCGAACGCCGCCAGCCGCTCGGGAACTTTCTGTTGGCGAGGCCGATCCGCGCGACACGCCGTCGCCCGAATTATTTGCCGGATGTTGCGATCGAGGATCGTCGCAACCTCAAATAGGCGCGGTGCCGGCGGAGTTTTTCTGGTTCCGCGTCCGACCCTTCGCTATGATCCATGAATCCCCGATAGGTTGAACGTAATGCCCGACGGCTCCGCCAGCGCCCATCATTACCGCCCCAAGCTCGTGACCGTCCTGACGGAGGGCTACGGTCTCGCCAGCTTTCGAAGGGATATGCTGGCGGCCCTGACGGTTGCGATTGTCGCTCTCCCGCTGTCGATGGCGATCGCCGTCGCCTCGGGCGTATCGCCCGAGCGGGGATTATACGCCGCCGTCATCGGCGGCTTTTTAGTATCGGCGCTGGGCGGCAGCCGCTATCAGATCGGCGGTCCCGCCGGCGCGTTCATCGTCCTCGTGGCGGCCACCGTGGCGAGATTCGGTCTCGAAGGACTGTTGCTGACGGTTTTTATCTCCGGCTTCATGCTGACGCTGATCGGCCTTTTGAGGCTCGGCGCGCTGATCCGTTATATTCCCCATGCGGTGACCGTCGGCTTCACCTGCGGCATTGCGGTCACGATCTTTGCCAGCCAGCTCAGGGATCTCGGCGGCTTGAAGCTTGCGGCCGAACCTGGACCGTTGCTGCCAAAACTCGCCGCGCTCGGTCAGGCGTTGCCAACGCTCAATCCTGCTGCGCTCGCCATCGGCGTTGGCTCGGCCGCCCTGATCTTCCTGCTGCGGCGCCTGGCACCGAACTGGCCGGGAATGTTGATCGCGGTGGTCCTGGCCGCGGTCGCTGCCTGGCTGTTGCATCTGCCGGTGGAGACGATCGGCAGCCGTTTTGGCCAGCTTCCGGATGGTCTGCCGGGGCCGCGCCTGCCTGATATCTCATACGCAACCGTTCTTGAGGTGCTGCCGACGGCGCTCTCCTTCACCCTGCTCGGCGCCGTCGAAAGCCTGTTGTCCGCGAAGGTCGCCGACGGCATGACCGGGCGCAAGCATCGCTACAATATGGAGGTGGTGGCGCAAGGCATCGCCAACATAGCCTCCGCCGTGTTCGGCGGCATCAGCGTGACCGGCACGATCGCGCGCACGGCCACCAATATCCGCGCGGGCGCGTGCAGCCCGGTCTCCGGCATGGCGCACGCGTTGTTCGTGCTGGTGTTCATGGTGCTCGGAGCCCGGCTGGCAAGCTTTGTTCCGCTGTCGGCGCTGGCCGGTGTGCTCGTCGTGGTGTGCTGGAACATGGCCGAGAAGGAAGAATTTGCTCGCCTGCTTCACGACTGGCGCCCGGCTTGCGTGCTGATCGCGACCTTCGGCCTGACGCTGATCGAAGACCTGACAATGGGCATCATCGCCGGATGCGCGCTGGCGGCGGCGTTTGCGATCTATGATCGTATTCGCTTTCGCGCCTAATCCTTCTGCCGCCGGCTTGGTCGCGAACTGCGGGAACATCGCGGCGACGACCGGGCCGTCGGTGCGCCAGGAATGGCAGCCGCCGATGAAGAACGGACGTTCGCCGGAGCTCTGCTGGTTCTCCAGCGTGTCGCGGCCTCCCGGCTTCTTGCCGTAGGACATGGTCTGGTACAGCGTGGTCACGGCGGGGCCGAGCAATTCCATCAGATGCGTGCAGGTTTCCAGCCGGCCGATCTTGCGCCGCACGGTCTCGCGCCAGCCCGGACCGATGCGCTCGCCGACCAGGCGCTGCAGGATCGGCTCAACGTCTATGCAGGTGGGGTAGGGCGTCCCGCGCATCATCGCTTCCGCCTCGCGGATCGTCATTCCGTCGTCGATCGCGAGCCGCAGGCCGATATCGTGCACGGGATCGCCCGGCTTCAGTTCGCCGCGAAAACGGTCGGCGCGCTGGGCGAAGGGTTTTGTGTCGCGCAGCCACGCCTCGACTTCCCAGAGCCCGTCGTCGCGCAGAAAGCCATCGCATTGAACCGACCGCGTATGCAGATGACGGCGCGATTTGTTGTTAGTTTCCAGAGGCATCAATTCGTATCCTGCATCGGCGCGGAGCTAGCCAAACTTGATAATCATCTTCCCGAGCGCCGACCGCGACTGCATGGTCTTGAAGGCCTCGCGGAAATTCTCGAACGGCACGATCTTGCCGACCACGGGCTGCAATTTGCCCGATGCCAGCCAGTCGAACAATTGCGCCATCAGGCGAGCGTGCGTCTCCGGCTCCCGCCTCTGGATCTGCGCCAGATCGACGCCGAGCAGCGCGCCGCCCTTGAGCAGCGGCAGGTTGAAGGCCAGCGCCGGAATGGTGCCCGAGGCGAATCCGACAACCAGATGCCGCCCGCGCCAGGCAATCGAGCGAAACGCCTGCAGCGCCACTTCGCCGCCGACGGGGTCGAAGATCACGTCCGGTCCATGTCCGCCGGTCAGTTCCTTGAGCGTATCCCGCCAATCCGCCGGGTGTAGTCGATGGTCTGGTCGGCGCCGAATTGTACCGCAAAGGCGCGCTTCTCCGCCGTCGAGGCCGCGGCGATCACCCGCGCGCCCATCAGCTTGCCGAGCTGAACGGCGGCGATGCCGACGCCGCCGGCCGCGCCCAGCACCAGCAATATCTCGCCTTCGCGCAGCGAGGCGCGGGCATCCAGCGCGTAAAGTCCGGTCAGATAGTTGGCCTGAAACGAGGCGCCAGCCTCAAAGGGAACCTGCGGCGGCAGGTGCTTGAGCGCCGCTGATGGTACCGAGATGTATTCGGCGAGCGCGCCGGAACGGGTCATGCCGATCACCGGCATGCCCACCTTGAAGGCGGTGATGTCGTCGGCGACGGCGTCGACCGTGCCGGCAAACTCGGTGCCCGGTACGAACGGCAGCGGGTCCTTGGTCTGATAAAGTCCCTGCACCTTCAATCCATCGACGAAGCCGACCGCCGCGGCGCCGACCTTGACGCGGACTTCGCCTCTGGAAACGCCGGGCGTATCAATCTCCTTGATCGAAATGCCGTCGATCGAATCGTAGTTCTCGACAACCACGGCCTTCATGCAGTTTCTTTCATGCGTTTTCTTCTTGGGCTCCAATGCATTACGCCGGCATTTTGAGGTGTCTGCAATTCTTCGGATGAAGTCTTACTCGGCCGCCTCGGCCTGCTGGTCGATCGCCAGCGCGCCTTGCTTGATGAGGGGAATGAGGTCGCGACCGATCGCCATCGTGTCGTGCGGATTCTCAAAGCCGCGCAGCAGGAAGGAATGAATGCCGAGCCTGTAATATTCCAATACCGCCGCCGCGATCTGCTCGGGCGTTCCCACCAGGCACGACGTGTTGCCGGGTGCGCCGGTGGCGCGCGCGATCCCCATCCATAACCGCTCGTCATGCACGTCGCCGCGCGCGGCGTAGCCGAGCAGGCGTTCGGCGGAATGGTTGGTCGGCTGCGGCGCCGCGCCGGTCTTGCGCTCGACATCCGCCAGCAGGGTATTGGCCTTGTCCCACGCCGCGCCCTCGGTCGCCGCCATGATCGGCCGCAGCGACATGTTGAAGCCGACGGTGCGCCCGAAGGGTGCGGCGCGCCGGCGGAAATCCCGGATCCGCTCCCGCGTCTCCTTGAGCGGCTCGCCGAAGATCGCGAACACGTCGCAATGCCTCGCGCCCATCTCCAGCGCGCCTTCCGATGAGCCGCCGAAGAATAGCGGCGGGCAGGGCTGCTGATACGGCTTGATGTCTGTGTAGCCGCCCTCGAGGCGGTAGAACTCGCCCTTGTGGTCGATCGGGCTGTCGCTGGTCCAGAGCTTCCGCATCACGTCAAGATATTCGGCGGCGCGGCGGTAGCGGTCGTTCTTGGGCAGGAAGTCGCCTTCGCTGGCCTGGTCCGCGTCGCTGGTGCCGGCGATGATATGCAGCGCCATCCGCCCTTGCGTGAGCTGGTCGAAGGTTGCGACCTGCCGCGCGGCAAGCGCCGGCGCCACCGAGCCCGGCCGGTGCGCGATCAGGAACTTGATCCGCTCGGTGTGGTCGGCCGCATAGAGCGCAATTGCAAATCCTTCGGCGGCGGAAGCGTAATATCCAACGAGAACAGAATCATAGTTCCACTGCTCGTGCAGGCGGGTGAAGTCGATCACCCATTGGCGCGATATCTGCCCCTTGATCAGGTGAACCGCGATGCCTTCCTGCTGGGTGCCGATCATTCCGATGATTCTTGCGGGCATCGCATTTTCCCCGTTTTTTTGGTTTGGACCGAATGAAACGCGCATCGTCGTGCGAATGCAAGCGCTTAGCGCCTCGTGTTTGGGCGTCACCTTGATGCATGGCGCGCGCGGAATCGGCCTTGCTTCCATTAATCCCGGCTGTAATGGATACGGCTGAACCACGTCCTCAGCTACATCCGGAAGAAGAGATCGATGAGCCAACTGATTGTCCGTGCCGGTGAATTCACCTTCGAGGCCCGCTTCGAGGAGCAACTGGCGCCCAAGACGGTGGCGGCGTTTCGCAAGGCGATGCCGTTCGAGAGCCAGGCGATCCACGTCCGATGGAGCGGCGAGGCTGTCTGGATGCCGCTCGGCGATCTCGATTTCGGCGTCTCCTACGAGAACCACACCAGCTATCCCGCGCCGGGCCAGATCATTCTTTATCCCGGCGGCATCAGCGAAACCGAAATCCTGCTGGCCTATGGCGGCGTGCATTTCGCGAGCAAGATGGGCCAGCTCGCCGGCAATCACTTCATCACCCTGACCTCGGGGCTGGAGAACCTGACCGCGTTCGGCAAAACCGTGCTGTGGAAGGGCGCGCAGAAGATCCGCTTCGAGGAAATCTGACATGGCCGAGCCGGCTTACCCGCGCGACCTCCGCGGCTACGGGCGCAACCCGCCCGATCCGCAATGGCCGGGCAAGGCGCGGGTCGCCGTCCAGTTCGTGGTGAATTTCGAGGAAGGCGGCGAGAACAACATCCTCGACGGCGACCGCGCCTCGGAAGCCTTCCTGTCCGACGTATTGGGTGCGCAGCCCTGGCCCGGCCAGCGCCATGCCAATATCGAATCGATGTTCGAATATGGGTCGCGCGCCGGCTTCTGGCGGCTGTGGCGGATCTTCACCGAGCGCAATCTGCCGACGACCGTGTTCGGCGTCGCGATGGCGCTGAAGCGAAATCCGGACGTCGTCGCGGCCATGAAGGAGGCCGGCTGGGACATCGCCAGCCACAGCCTGAAATGGATCGAGCACAAGGACATGTCGGAGTCCGAGGAGCGCGTCGAGATCGCGGCGGCGCTCCGCATCCACACCGAGGCAACCGGCGCGCGCCCGCTCGGCTGGTACACCGGACGTTCCTCGATCAACACGCTCAGGCTTTTGATGGAATCCGGCGGCTTGCTTTATCTCTGCAACTCCTACGCCGACGACCTGCCGTACTGGATCAAGGCGCGCGGGTCGAAGCCGCATCTGGTGATTCCCTATACGCTCGATGCCAACGACATGCGCTTTGTGAATGCGCAAGGGTTTGGCGGCGGGGATGAATTCTTCACCTATCTCAAGGACAGCTTTGACGTCCTTTACAGGGAAGGCGAAACCGCGCCGAAGATGATGTCGGTCGGCCTGCATTGCCGGGTCGTCGGCCGTCCCGGCCGCGCGGCTTCGCTGATGCGCTTCCTCGATTACATCGGAAAGCACGAGGGCGTCTGGGTGCCCACCCGGCTGGCGATCGCGCAGCACTGGCACGCCAATCTGGCGCATCTGGCCGACAACGCTTTCGATATCGGATGAACCGATGCTCGAGCGATGAAATCGTAAGCCGGATCAACCAGCTCGGCATGATTTCCGAGACGCCGGAGCATCTGGCGCGGATCTTCCTTTCGCCCGAACATCGCATCGCGGCCGATCTCATCCTGTCCTGGATGAAGGATGCCGGAATGGCCGCGCATCTCGACGCCATCGGCAATGTCTGCGGCCGCTATGAGGGCGACAGTCCCGGGTTGCCCTGCCTGATGCTGGGTTCGCATTACGACACGGTGCGCGACGCCGGCAAATGGGACGGTCCGCTCGGGATCATCACCGCAATTGCCTGCGTCGCCGATCTGAACCGGCGCGGCGTGCGCTTGCCGTTCGCGATCGAAGTCGTCGGTTTCGCCGACGAGGAGGGCGTTCGGTTTGCCTCCACCTTGCTCGGCAGCCGGGCGGTCGCCGGAACCTTCGACGAAAGCGTGCTCGACACGCGCGATGCGAATGGCCTCACCATGCGCGAGGCGATGGTGCAGTTTGGGCTGGACCCGGCCAAAACAGGTGCGGCGGCGCGAGCCCGCCGCGAACTGCATGGCTATGTTGAACTGCACATCGAGCAAGGGCCGGTGCTGGAGCAGCAGAACCTGCCTGTCGGCGTGGTCACGGCGATATCAGGCGCCACGCGGCTGGCGGCGAACCTGTCCGGCATGGCCGGCCACGCCGGCACGGTGCCGATGACGTTGCGGCGCGACGCGCTGGCGGGAGCGGCCGAGTGCATCGTCGCGGTCGAGGAGTTCTGCAAGGCCGACGGCGCCGGACTGGTCGGCACCGTCGGTGCCATCACCGCGCTTCCGGGCGCTACCAATGTTATTCCGGGACGGGTCTCCTTCACCCTGGACATTCGCGCGCCGACAGATGCGCATCGCAAGCTTGCGGTAGCCGACATCGTCGGCCGCGTCGAGGCGATCGCGAAGCGGCGCGACTTGTCGCTGGAGATCGAAGTCACCCACGAGAACCGCACCGTGCCCTGCGCGCCCTGGCTGAAAGCGCAGGTGGCGAAAGCGGTTGCGGCCGAAAATTATCCCGTATTCGAATTGCCGAGCGGGGCAGGGCATGACGGCATGGCGATGATCGATGTCGCCGATGTTGCGATGCTGTTCGTCCGTTGCCGCGGCGGCATCAGCCATAACCCGGCCGAACATGTCGAGCCCGCCGATGCCGATGCCGGTGCGCGCGTGCTGCTGCGGTTGATCGAGAACTTTAAGCCAAGGGAGCGTAGGGCGGATTAGCGCAGCGTAATCCGCCGCTCGCCCGACGCGAAGGCGGTGGGTTACGCCTCCGGCTAACCCGCCCCAGGTTCTGTGCGCCGCAGCCACGTCCATTTGTGACAGGCCGGTGACACCGCAATTCATCTAACGGAAAGACGAATCGACGATGTCAGGCGTACGAACGCGTGGTACGCGTAGCCACAGAACCTCGTTGATCCCAGGCACATGCATCGTCACATTTCATTTTCATCACATCGCGAATACCGATTTTATCAAGGGCCGTTTGCCTCTTGTGTCGCCAACGGTATTCAGGCCGTCAATTTTCTCGGTGATCGATTCCTGAGAAAGTCTCACTCATCGGCCGGGATCGAGGAGCTGTATACGCACTCGGTCAACAGTGCCTTTTCTCCAACGGAGACCTTTCTGGTCACGGGGGCGCCGCACGCATCCGCCTATTATCCGCGGGACTTTGCCTGGTTTTATCCCGATGTGCTCGATCCCGAGACCATCCTGGATTCCGAGGACGCCGTCCGCAGGGTTCGCCTGCTCGAAAAAAGCGTCCGGCTGATGCTGGAGGCCGTTCGCGCCAATGTCGTTACGACGACCATTGTTCCTGCCGGCCGCGACCGGTACATCGGCGTCAATTACTTCTCGCTGCCGTCGGATACGCTGTTAGGCATCCTCGCGGGTCTGGAACAGATCGTGCGGGCGGACCAAAGGACATCCTCCTATTTGGCGATGGCGCAAGGCGCGCATGCCGGCCGTCTGTTGCTTGCCGAGTATCGCGAGGATCTGAAGAAGGCGATTTTACAACTCGCGGAAGCGTTGGAGCCGTTCGAGTACGGCGGTGTCGGCGCTCTGTTGTGTGACGCAACCGCGCCACGTTCCGCGGCAACCGATACCCGCGCCGAACGCAGGCGGTTTGTCACCAATGCATGTGTTTACGCGACTTTTCTGCGCGGGATAAAATTGGGGGTAATCGACCGGATCGAGCTGGAAGCCGTGCTCGGGCGCGAACTCTCGCAATACAAAAGGGAGTTGCTCCGGTTGTTCGGGAAGCCCGGCTATATCAGGCATGCCTTGCACCCCGGCAGCGCGCCGCCGGCGTTGTCCGTTGCGCTCGATTTCGTCAACGTGCACCAGGGATTTTGGGATTTGAGCGACGCGGGCGAACGCGCGTTGTTCGCGGCGACGACGGATTTGATACTCGCCGAACCACGATTTCGAATACCTGACACCTCTCACTTCCTGGTATCGGCAGATAATCCGCTGAACAAGCTGATCCACAAGATTGCAGCGCCAGCCTACCAGGGGCGCTCGTGCTGGCCGACGTTCAACGTCGAATTCGCCGACCGCATGCTGGAGTACGATGAACACTCCGGCACCGACAGATACAGGCTCTGCGCGCAGGCCATTTTAGCCGATATTCGTACCGCGACCGAAACGCACGGCGGATATCAGGAGCTTCTTTCCGAAAAGGGTCAGAAGTATCGCACCTGGGCCTATCAGGGCGCGGTCGCTCACTCCTGGTTTCCGCGTTTTCTGTCGGTCTGGCGGCGGGCATTCGGGACTCCGCTGCTTGGCGGGAGCTAGGCCGCCTCACTTCTTGTCGAGATTTGCGCCGCGGGCCAATGCGGCTGCGGTCTCAAGCCCGACGTCGCGCACGAGCGGATCGGCGTGGCGATGAACCAGCCACCACTCCGCGCCTTGCCTGCGGTAGACCAGCGTCACCCGCAGCGACCAGTCCTGATCCGGCAGGCCGCCAACCTCGCCGTGCTGCCGCTCGATCACGGCGAGGACGGCCAGATCGCCTGACGCATAGGATTGGACGAGCTCGACTTTGGCGTCGCCGTTCCTAAAATAGCTTGCGAGCCGCGCCAGCCGTTCGGGACTCATGTCAAAACCCCGGCTGGCTTCGCCGCCGAACGGCTGCATCAGGGTGAAATCTTCAGCGATCCGCGTCAGGCCGGACCATCTGTCCATGTCGCCGCGCATGAAAGCCGAAGCCCGGGCCTCGGTTTTCCTGACCAGGTCGGCTATTTCCTGCTCCGAACTTGCCGAGATCGGCTCACTTGCGGCGGCGGTCGACAGCGGCATGGCGAGTGCGGCCTTCAGCGCCAGGCGCCTCCAGCGGTTCGATTTGAGCATTTTCCGCGTCTTTCCATTCGCGTTGGGCCGGCGACACCGGCGGTGACGCTCAAATCCCATTTCAATCATGATGAATCCAGTGATATGATTTCAGCATAATGCTGAATCAAACTGACCTATCCCGGATCGATCTCAACCTGCTCGTGCTGTTCGAGATCGTCTTTGCGGAGCGGCATGTCGGCCGGTCGGCGGAGCGGCTGCATCTTTCGCCGTCTGCCATCAGCCATGGCCTTGGCCGCCTGCGCGCGCTGCTCGGCGATCCCTTGTTTCTCAAGACCCCGAAAGGCGTCGTTCCGACCGAGCGCGCCCTCCAGCTCGCGCCATCAGTGGCTGAAATTCTCGCGCGTATCCGGGGCGTCGTTTCGACGGCAGCGCCGTTCGACCCGCGGCATTCGACGCGCCGTTTCGTCATTGGCGCGCCGGATGGAATTTCGTCGGTGATCCTGCCTCCGCTGCTGGAGACGTTGCGTGGGGTGGCGCCGGGCGTCGATATAGGCATCCGCCAACTCCTTCCGGTGCAAGGTTTCACCGTGCCCCATTTGGCGTGGAAGGATGCGTTGAAGGAACTCGAAGACCGGACGATGGATATAGCGATCATTCCCTTCGACGATATTCCGGTCCGCTTTCATAAGCAGAAGCTCTACGAGGAGGAGTTCGTCATCGCGGTCAGGAAGGGGCACTTGTTCCAGCGTAACCCGACCCTCAAGCACTACTGCGATATGGAGCATCTCGTCGTTTCGCATACCGGCGATGTCTCCGGATTCGTGGATGTTGAACTTGCGAAAAAAGGCCTGACGCGGCGCGTGGCCCTGACTGTGCCCAATTTCATTTTTGCCCTTTCGGTGCTGGCCGATACCGAGATGGCCTCCGCGGTGCCGAGACGGTTTATCGAGGTCCATGGCGCCCGCTTTGATGTCGTCGCCGTCAAGGCGCCGCTGCCGCTGCCACGCTTCTCGATCAATGTCGTCCTTCCGAAAGTGGCGATGATGGATGCCGGCCTTGCCTGGCTGGTCCAGTTGCTGGGGCAGGTGCAGACAGGAAACGGCGGATCATCCATTCTTCGATCGGGCAGGCGCAATCGCAGCATGCACAGCCAATGAGCAATTGCTCGAGCCAGGCGGTAATGGCCGCGGGCCTGTTCGCGCTGGCGAAAAGTGAAAGTGCGAGCTACGGGCGCGGCAGTGCGGGCGGAATAGCAGGCTGTTCACCGGACGCTGCGCAGCACGTCAGCGGTGCGCTGCAGAGCCGGGGTCTACGCCGCGGCTGGGTCCCGGCTCAGCGAAGCAGCGTTTCACGCTGCATCGCGTCCGGGACACACACTATCCCCTACGCCCCGACAAACGCCAGCATCGTGCCGTTGCCTTCGGCTGGCGGCACCACAAAGCCATCAGCGCTCTTGACGCCGACGGCACCCAGCGCCTTCTCCGCCGCCGCGACGTCGGCGACGATCACGAAGTCCCGCGCCGCCGCGCTCGGGCAGGCCGGCCAGCGATACGCCGGGATAGCGCTTGCCGAGTTGATCTTTCGTCAGGAACACGAAGTCCGCGCGGTCTCCGCCTGAGGGCACCGCGACCGCGCCATCTGCCTCGTTGTGCGTCTCACGGTCGAGCATCTTCGACAGGTGCGCAGCTTCCCTGGCCGGGTCGGGCGCGACCATCAGCACCTGCTTCAGCCGCCTGGCGCCGTTGGCGTGCTTCATCAGTTCGGGAATCCACACCGTCTCGCGCGTCTTGTGCTGGCAGGCAAAGATGCGCACGCCAGCAGGCGCTTCCGCCGTCGGCCACTGAAAGGTCCGAAATTTTGCGGCGGACACCGTTCCATCGGGCATTGTCACCGGCCGCTCGAAATCGGTGGGGCCGACGGGCGGATAGCCGCGCGCGCGGATTTCTTCCGCGCCTTCGGCCGAATCCACCGCCGTGAACGCGATGCGTTCGATGCCTTCGCCGTTCTTTTCGAGATGGGCCCGCGCCGGAGCATTATGCTCCGTCGGCGTCAGCACGCCGAGCAATTCCATATAATCAGGATCGAACATGATGGTGTAGTTGCCCGATCCCATATGCGCGCTGTGGGTGCCGCGCGGCGACACGGTGAAGCCAAGCCGCTTGTAGTTCTCGGCGGCCTTGTCCAGGTCTTTCACCATGACCACGGCGTGATCGATTCCGACGACGTTCTTGAGTGCCACTCTTTTATATCCTTGAGGCTTGTCTGGAGGCTAAACTAAGCAGAACGACAAGTTGTCTGCAAGAAAGGATCACGATGAGCACGAGCAACGTCCGCTGGCCCGATTCCCTGTGGGCCGCGATGACGCCGTCGGGGCCTGAATTGCCCGAATTGACCGGCACGCAACAGGCGGACGTGATCGTGATCGGCGGCGGCTTTACCGGCCTTTCCACCGCGCTGCATCTGCGCGAGGCCGGCGTCGACGTCGCGATCGTCGAGGCCGCGGAGCCGGGGTGGGGCGCTTCCGGGCGCAACAATGGCCAGGTGATCCCGACGCTGTCGCGGCCCGATCCGGAGGACATTGTCGCCAGGCACGGCGAGGCGGGGGAACGTTTTGTCGGCATGCTGCGCGACAGCGCTTCCTATCTGTTCGACGTTACAAGGCGCTACAACATCGATGCCGAGGGAGAACAGGCCGGCTGGGTTCAACCGGTGCATTCGCCCGGCCGCATCAAGATCGCCGAACGTCGCGTGCGGCAGTGGTCGAAGTTCGGCGCACCCGTCGAACTCCTGTCGCGCGAGCAGACGCGCGACATGCTCGGTTCAGACGCATGGTTCGGCGGATTCTGGAACAGGACCGGCGGCCACATCAATCCGCTCGCACTGGCGCGCGGCCTTGCGCGCATCGTGCTCGGCCTCGGCGCGCGCATCTACGCGCGCTCGCCGGCGGAAAGCTTTGAGCGCCGCAACGACCGCTGGGTGGTCAAGACTGCGAAGGGCGAGATTTCCGGCCGCGCGCTGGTGATGGCGACCAACGCGTATAGCGGCGAGTTTTCAAAATCGCTGGTGCCTCAAATTGCACAGGAGGTGATGCCGGTGCTGTCCTGGCAGATGGCGACGCAGCCCTTGTCCGACAACGTCCGCAAGACCATCATTCCCGGCCGGCAGGCGATGTCCGATACCCATGGCGAGCTTTATTTCGCACGCTACGACGCGCGAAACCGCTTGGTCACCGGCGGTGCGGTGATCGGCCCCGGCAACAAGGTGGAGCGGATCAAGGCGCGGGTGACGGAGCGGCTGCAGCGGCTGTGGCCGCAGATCGGCGAAGTCTCGTTCGATTATGTCTGGAACGGCTATGTCGGCATGACCACCGATTTCCTGCCGCGCATTCACAAGCTCGGTCCCAACGCTTATGGCTGGACCGGCTGCAACGGCCGCGCGGTGGCGTTGACGATCCCGCTCGGCAATGAACTGGCAAAGGCCGTCCGCGGCGTTCCGGAAAGCGAACTGGCGCTGCCGTTCACCGAGCCGGTGCCGATCGTCGGCCACGGCGTTTTGCGCAAGCTGGCGCCGCTGATGCTGCTGGTCTATCGACGCAGAGATGCGAGGGAGATGGCGTGATCTTCTCTCTCTCCCCGTCCTTCACGGGGTCGAGACGAGCGAAGCTCGCTCTTAGAGGGTCGGGGTGAGGGGCTCTCTCCGCGAGTTCAAATTACAGTCGTATGCGCTGAACCAGCCCCTCACCCCAACCCTCTCCCCGCAAGAGCGGGGAGAGGGGGGCGATGCCGCTACACCGCGTGCTCCCGCGCAAATTCTCCGCCGGGAATCGAGTCGAGCAGCGCCCGCGTATAGGGATGCTGCGGGTTGCCGAACACTTCTCCCGCAAGCCCATGTTCCACCACTTCACCGTCCTTCATGACCGCGACGAGGTCGCAGATCTGCGCGGCGACGCGCAGATCATGCGTGATGAACACGATGGACAGCCCGAGCCGCGCGCGCAATTCCGCGAGCAGCTTCAGCACCTGCGCCTGCACGGAGACATCCAGCGCCGACACCGGCTCGTCCGCTACCAGTACGTCCGGCTTCAGCGCCAGCGCGCGGGCGAGGCCGATGCGCTGCCGCTGGCCGCCGGAGAATTCATGCGGATAGCGGTCGGCGGAGGAAGGATCGAGACCGACCAGCGAAAACAGTTCCTTCGCATCCGCAATCGCCTGCGCACGCGGTGTGCCGTGGACGATCGGGCCCTGCGCGACCAGTTCGGCCGCCTTGCGGCGCGGATTGAGGGAGGCGAACGGGTCCTGAAACACCATCTGGATATGCCGCGTCTCGCGGCGAACTTTTTCGCGCGACAGCTTTGCCCAGTCGCGGCCCTCGAGCACGATCGCCCCGGTGTCCGGATCGATCAGCCGCACGATGCAGCGCGCCAGCGTCGATTTGCCGGAGCCGGATTCGCCGACGATGCCGAGCGTCGCGCCGCGCGGCAGGTTGAGCGACACGTTCTTCACGGCCGGCGTCACGCGCGCGCCGCGCCCGAGAAAGCCGCCGGTGCGATAGGTTTTGGAGACATCCGCGATCGTCAGGATGTTATCGGCGGCCAGCACCCGCGGCGGCGGCGCCTTCAGCGGCGGCACGGCGGCGATAAGCTGTTTTGTGTAGGCATGCTGCGGCTTGTTGAGCACGTCATGGGCCGTGCCCTGTTCGACGATGACGCCGTGCTGCATCACCACCACGCGGTCGGCGATCTCGGCGACGACGCCGAAATCATGGGTGATGAACATGACCGCGGTCCTGCGGCGCTGCTGCAGGTCGCGGATCAGTTTCAGGATCTGCGCCTGCGTGGTGACGTCGAGCGCGGTGGTCGGCTCGTCGGCAATCAGGAGCTTTGGATCGAGCGCCAGCGCCATCGCGATCATGGCGCGCTGGCGCTGCCCGCCCGACAACTCGTGCGGATAGGCCTTTGCCGCCACCTTCGGATCGGGAATCCGCACGTCCACCAGCAGCGCCAGCACCCGTGCGTTGATCTCGGCGCTCGATAATTCGGTGTGGATCGAGAACATCTCGGCGATCTGGTCGCCGATGGTACGCAGCGGATTGAGCGCCGTCATCGGCTCCTGGAAGATCATCGCAATGCCGGCGCCGCGCACCTCGCGCATTTCAGCAACGGATGCTGCGCAGAGGTCGCGGCCCTCGAACATCATATTGCCGCCGTCGATCGTCACCTCATTGGGCAACAGTCGCATGACCGCGTTCGCCATCATCGACTTGCCGGAGCCGGATTCGCCGACCACGCAGAGGATCTCGTTCGACGCGATCTCCAGCGAGACATCAGACAGCGCATGCGCCCGGTCCGCGCCGCGGGGCAGGCGGACACTCAAGCGATCGAGCGAGAGGATGGTCTCTTTGTCGCTCATCGCCCCTTCAGCCTCGGATTGAGGGCATCGTTGAGGCCCTGGCCGACCAGCGACACCGCGAGCACCGTGACCAAAATGGCGATGCCGGGGATCGCCGAGACGTACCACTGCACGCGCAGCACGTCGCGGCCGAGGCCGATCAGGTTACCCCAGGACGACACATTCGGATCGGACAGGCGCAGGAAGGCGAGCGCGCTTTCCAGCAGGATCGCGACCGCCATCACCACGCTGGCATAGACGATGACCGGCGGCAGCGCGTTCGGGAGGATCTCGCCAAAGATGAGCTGAATGTTCTTCATACCCAGCGTCCGGCCGGCCTGGACGAATTCGCGGTTGCGCAAGGACAGGAACTCGGCGCGGGTCAGCCGCGCCGGGGCAGGCCATGACACCACGCCGACCGCAATGGTGACGGTCGTGAGCGTCGAGCCGAACACGGCGACCAGCACCAGCAGCAACACGAAATTCGGCAGCGTCTGGAACGCCTCGGTGATCCGCATCAGGACATTATCGACCCAGCCGCCGTAATAGCCGGCAAAGGCGCCGACGAGGATGCCGATCAGGATCGCGATCGCGGTGGCTACGCCGCCGATCAGCAGCGATATCCGCGCGCCGTAGAAAATCTGGGCGGCGATATCGCGCCCCGAATTGTCGGTGCCGAGCAGGAAGCGCGGATTGGAGAACGGCCAGATCAGGGGCCGGCCGGCCAGCGCCAGCGGATCGCGCGGATACAGCCAGCCGGCCGAGATCGCCATCGCGATCACGACCGCGAGCAGGATCAGGCCGGCGACGGCGGCGGGACTTCGGAAATAGCGCTTGACCGTGTCCATCGCTTCAATCCGCCGCAATGCGCGGATCGAGCCGCGCATAGATGAGGTCAACGACGAAATTGACCGATATGACGAGCAAAGCCGAGACGAACACGATTCCGAGCAGCGTGTTGAGGTCGCGCTGCACCACCGATTCATAGGCAAGGCGCCCGAGGCCCGGCAGCGAGAATACGCTTTCGACCACCACCGATCCGCCCAGCATGGTGCCGGCCTGCAGCCCGATCAGTGTCACCATCGGCAACAGCGCATTGCGCAATACATGCCGTGTCACCACGCGGGTCTCGTCGAGGCCTTTGGCGCGCGCAGTCCGAACGTAGTCGAGGTTCAGCACTTCAAGCATCGAGGCGCGCATGATGCGCAAATAGATCGCAAGAAAGATCAGCCCCAGCGTCAGCGTCGGCAGCACCAGATGGCTGGCGATATCGAACACGCGCCAGATGCCAGTCTGTACCGTCCCGATGTCCTCGAATCCGCCCGGCGGCAGCCATTGCAGGTACACGGAAAATACCACGATCGCCATCAGTCCGAACCAGAACGAGGGCGTCGCATAGAAGATCAGGCCCAAAGTGGAGATCAGCGTGTCCGGCCAGCGGTTGACGCCGCGGGCGGCGATCACGCCGAACACGAGCCCGAAGAAGAACGCGAACGACAGCGACGCGGTCATCAAAAGGATCGTCGGCGGCAGCCGCTCCAGAATGACCGAGGCCACCGGCTTGCCGTAGATCGAGGAGAAGCCGAGATCGAGCCGCACCAGCCGCCAGAGATAATTGCCGAGCTGAGCGGGGATAGAGAGGTCGAGCCCATAGAATTTGCGCAGCTCCGTAGCGGTTGCGGCATCGCCGCCGCCCATCTGCGCCATCATGGCGTCGACGGTGTCGCCCGGCGCGAACTGCAGCAGCAGGAACACGCCGATCAGGATCAGGATAAGGGTCGGGATCGAGGCGGCAAGCCGCCGCCCCGCAAGGCTCAGGATGCGCATAAATCTATCTTGGCGGATATCGGCTTAAGCCGAAAGCCAAAGATCGTGCCAGCTCGTCGAGCCCCAGCGCGGGGTATTGGAGTGGTTGCGCGCCTTTGCCGTGATTACGGTGACAAAGATCTGCTCGATCGGCATCCAGACCGGCAGCTCCGTGTTCACTTCCTTGACGAACTGGGCATACAGCGCCTTGCGCTTGGCCGGATCCACTTCGGTCGCGGCATCGTCGATGGTCTTGTCGACGTTCTTGTCCTCCCAGCCCCACTGGTTGGTCCAGGGCGCGCCCTTGGGCTGGCCCGAGCGATACCAGACCGTGGTCGAGACGGCGGGATCGTTGCGGTACTGGTGCCAGCCGGTGGCGATGTCGAACGCGTGCTCGTCATAGACCTGCTTGAGGAAACCGCCGCCATCGTTGCGCACGATCTCGACGGGGATGCCGATCTCGCCGAGCGATTGCTGGATGAAGGTCGACCACAGCGAGATGTCCTCACCCCACGGCGCGGGCAGCAGCTTCAGCGAGAAGCGCGTGCCGCCGCGGCCCGCCTTGAAGCCGGCTTCGTCCAGCAGCGCCGCCGCCTTGGCCTTGTCGTAGGGGTATTGCGGCGTGTTCGCGCCCGGATAGAAATCGGTCGAGGTCGAGGGGATCGGCCCGGTGCCGAGCTTGGCGAAATCGCCGAGGAAGTTGTCGATGAAGAACGGCACGTTGATCGCATGCGCAATCGCGCGGCGAACCCTGATGTCGGACAGTTCCTTGCGGCGGAAGTTGAACTCGATCGTGTTGGTCCGGGCATTGCCTTCATTGCCCTTGGTGGAGACGACGAATCGCTTGTCCTTGCCGAGCCGCGCCATGTCGGAAATCGTGAGCCCCGAAAACGGCGAGTAATGCAGCTCGCCCGCTTCCATCTGCGCAGCCGCGGCGGCGCGGTCGGTGATCACGCGCCAGACGATCCGATCGAGATAGGGCGCATTGGGCCGCCAGTAATTTTCGTTGCGGTCGGCGATGATATATTGCCCGCGCTCATATTTGACGAATTTGAACGGGCCGGTGCCGACGGGCGCGAGATTGGTCGGGTTCTGCCGGATATCGCCGCTCTCATAGAGATGCTTGGCCGAGACATAGCCGAGGTCGGGCAGGGCGCGCAGCAGCAGATTCAGCGGCATCGGCCGCTCGTATTTGAAGATCGCGGTCTCCGCGTCCGGCGTCTCGACGGCGGTCAGGAACAGTTGCAGCGTCGATCCGTAATTGAGGATCTTCTTCCACATGTTCATGGCGGTGAATTCGACGTCCGCCGAGGTGAACGGCTTGCCGTCGTGCCAGGTGACGCCCTTGCGCAGCTTGAAGGTCACCGTCTTGCCGTCGGGTGTGGCTTCCCAGCTTTCGGCGAGCACGCCGACCGGCTGGCCGTTGGCGTCGAGATCGACAAGGTTTTCCTGGATCTTGCCGCCGATGATGTAGACGCCGGTAGAAGCCTGGATGCTCGGGTTGAGCTGGCGCTGCTCGGCGCCGTAATGGACGTTGAACACGCCGCCCTTTTTCGGCGTTTCCTGCGCGAAGGCCCGCATTGGATTGATCACGTTGGCCGCAATGGCTGCCGACGTCAGCAGCGCGGTGCGACGATTGATCTCAAGGCGCGTCAAATCCATGCGAAGTCTCCGGAGGGTGATATTGGCGGCGGACCGTTCAGGCGTCCGCCTTGAGGACGGTTTTACGACGGAACGGGAACGCGAGTCATTTTCTAAACGCCGCGCGGATCGGAAAATCCTTCCTGAAAACAACGTGCTCAGGACCTAATCGGCCTGCTCGTTTTTTCGCTGGGAGTGCGAAATCGAGGCACTTCTGAATAGAAGGAGGGCGCCCCGCAGTCTGGGATTGTGCCAAAACAGGCCCGCCGGAGCGCCGGATTCACCCTAAAAATAGGCTCCGCACAGCTTCGGAGGCCCAAAAACCAGCCAAAATTGGACGAATCAGTGCAACTCGATTAGCGAGATAGCTGTGCAGAATGTCGGAAACCCTGTTTTTTAGGCTGTTTCCGCCATATCGTCGCCGGTGCCAGAATCAAATGGAGCAATCATGGCCACCCAAATGTCTAAGTCGCAGCTGATCGAGAAGATCGCGACCACCACTGAAGTTTCGAAGAAAGAGGTCAAGGGCGTGATGGAAGCGCTCGTTGACGTTGGCCACAAGGAGCTCAAGAAGAACGGGGTGTTCCTCGTCCCCGGCTTCGCGAAGTTCGTCGTGGTCAAGAAGCCCGCGACCAAGGCTCGTAAGGGCACCAACCCCTTCACGGGCGAGGAAATGATGTTCAAGGCCAAGCCGGCCCGCAAGATCGTCCGGGCCCGCCCGGTCAAGGCCGCCAAGGACGCGGTCTAAGCAAGGGCCGCCAAGGCGGCTTGAGAAAACGGAAAGGCCCCCGGCAACGGGGGCCTTTTTGTTTGTGTGCCGAATTGCTCGACGGTCTCGTGTCCCGGATGCTGCGCAGCGCGGAGCGGTGCGCTGCTGATCCGGGACCTGCCGAGCCGCAAGGTCCCGGCTCTGCGGTGCAGCGTTGCACGCTGCGCCGCGTCCGGGACACGAGAGTTGTTGGCGCTGCTACACCACCGGAGAACGGCCACCGTCGACATTGATGGCGGTGCCGGTGATGAACGATCCCTGATCGGAGGCGAGGAAGCAGGCCAGGTTGGCGAATTCCTCCGCCGTGCCGATGCGCCCAAGCGGGGTGCCCTTGGCGAGGTTTTTCGCAAACACCTCGAAGTCCGTGTCCGGCGCCTGTGCGGCGTGCCGCTTCACCCATTGATCGCTCATGATCAGGCCGACCAGCATGGCATTGACCAGGATGTTGTGCTCGCCGCCTTCGCTCGCCATCACCTTGGTCAGCGCCATGCCGGCGGCCCGTGATACCGAGGTCGGCGCCGAGGACGCTGCCGGCGCCTTGGCGTAGGTGTTGAGCACGTTGATGATGCGGCCCCATTTGCGCGCCTTCATGCCCGGCCAGACCAGCCTGGAGAAGCGGATCGCGGCAAACAGTTTGAGGTCGAGGTCTTCCTGCCAGGCTTCATCCGAGATGTTCTCGAACGCCATCGTCCGTGCCGTGCCCGCATTGTTGACGAGAATGTCGACCGGGCCGAGATCGCCGACAATCTTCTCATGCGCCCTGGCGATATCGGCAGCCTTCGAGACGTCGCAGACATAGTCGCGGACCGCGATGCTGTCCCTGGCGAGCAGCTCCCGCGCCGCCTTCAGGTCGGCCGCGCCGCGTGCGAGGATCGCGACCCTCGCGCCGGAGGCGGCGAACTGCCGTGCCATCGCCATCCCAAGGCCTTTGCTGCCGCCGGTGACGACCGCGACTCTATCCTTCATTGTGACATGCATGTCGTTCTGCCTGTGATTTGAGCGGGAACCGGTCGCACGAAAATCGTTCGACCGTCGGAGGGAACGAACAGGGAGATAAACTCTCCGTCCGTTTCAACATTCAAAATTCCATTTTATTGACGATCCCATTGTTGCCGCGCATCATCGCAGCGTCAACTTCAGCGGAACGAGAGCCAGGAATTCTCGTCGGGACTGAACCCAATCAGACAATTCACGGTGCCAGGCGGCAGCGCGCTTCTCGCGTTGCGCGAGCGTGGTCGCGTGCCTGCGGCATAAGGAGAAGGAATAATGTCGAAAGAAAAGCAGCCCGGCCGACAAGTGCTGGACCGGCGCACGCTGTTGCGCTCCGGCGCGGCCGCAGCGTTTGCCGCGCCGCTTGGGGTTTTCGGCGCTCAGGCGCTTCCGTTTCGCGCTGCAGCACCAGCAATCGACCTCTCGGAATTTCCGATCTGCAGGACGGCGTCGGACGCGCCGGCGCTAACGGGCGCGCCGCGCAAATTGAAACTCTCGTGGAATGCCGGCGCGGTGTGCCTCGCGCCGGTTCCGATTGCGATCGAGTACGGCTTTTTCCAGAAGCAAAATCTCGACGTCGAACTCGTCAATTACAGCGGTTCGACCGACCAGTTGCTGGAAGCCATCGCCACCGGCAAGAGCGATGCCGGGCTGGGGATGGCGCTGCGCTGGCTGAAGCCGCTGGAGCAGGGCTTTGACGTCAAGATCGCCGCGGGCACCCATGGCGGTTGCATGCGCGTGCTGACGCGTACCAGTTCCGATGTCCACAAGCTCTCCGATCTGAAGGGCAAGATCGTCGCCGTTGGCGATCTCGCCGGACCCGACAAGAATTTCTTCTCGATCCAGCTCGCCAAGCAGGGCATCGACCCCAACAAGGATGTCGATTGGCGCGCCTATCCGGGCAATCTTCTCAATCTCGCCGTCGAGAAGGGCGAGGTCCAGGCGTTCCTGGCGTCGGATCCGCTCGCGCATCTCTGGCTGAAGGACTCCCAGTACAAGGAAGTCGCCTCCAATCTCGATGGCGAATACCGCGACAAGACCTGCTGCATCCTCGGGCTGCGCGGCAGCCTGGTGCGCAACGAGCCGCAGGTCGCACGCGCTATCACGCAAGCGCTGCTGGATGCGGCGATGTTCACCTCGCAGAATCCGGACAAGGCTGCAAAATCGTTCCAGCCGTATGCGCCGAAGGCGGCGACGCTGGCCGATCTCGAAGCGATGGCGCGTTACCATACCCATCACCATCATCCCGTCGGCGAAGTGCTGAAGCGTGAGCTCAAGGGATACGCCGACGATCTGAAGTCGGTTTCGGTCTTCAAGCCCAGCACGGATACGGCCAAATTCGCGGAGAAGATCTATGTCGACGTATTCGGTGTCTGACACGATCTCCGTCGAGGGCTCGCGCGCATCCAGCTCGCGTGCGGAAGCGATCGGCGACTGGCTGAAAAGCTCCGGCATCGGAGTTGGCGCGGCTGTTGCCTGGGTCGCGTTCGGCCTGTCATGCCTGTGGTGGCCGGATCTCGGCGACTGGTCGCGGACGTATGCGCTCGGCATTGCAGCCTTCGTGGTCGCAGCGCTGGCGTTGTTCGGTACGCTAAGCGCTGATTTCCTCGGGGCAGCGGGGCCGGCCTTGCGCCGCCGCGCGCCTTGGCTTGCGGTGCTCGGCCTGTTCCTCACCGTGTGGGAACTCGCGACCGCAAAGTTTGCCTGGCTGCCGTTGCCGTTCTTCCCGCCGCCCCAGGCCATCCTCGAAGTCTATACGGACGATCTGCCGAAACTGCTCGACAGCGTCTTTGCGTCGGTGAAACTCCAGCTTGGCGGTTATGCCATCGGTGCCACGATCGGCTTCCTGACCGGAGTTTCGATCGGCTGGTCGCGAAGCATCGGCTACTGGGTGCATCCGGTGCTGCGCTTCATCGGCCCGCTGCCGGCCACCGCATGGCTTCCGATTGCCTTCTTCACGTTTCCCTCGAGCTGGAGCGCCAGCACCTTCCTGATCGCGCTGGCGACCGCCTTTCCCGTCACGGTGCTCACCTGGTCCGGCGTCGCGAGCGTGAGCAACGCCTATTACGACGTCGCGCGCACGCTCGGCGCCAAGCCATCGTTCCTCGTGCTCAAGGTCGCGATCCCCGCGGCGCTGCCGCATGTGTTCGTCGGATTGTTCATGGGGCTCGGATCGTCGTTCGCGGTGCTCGTGGTCGCGGAGATGATCGGCGTCAAGGCAGGCCTCGGCTGGTATCTGCAATGGGCGCAAGGCTGGGCCGCCTACGCCAACATGTATGCGGCGCTCATCGTGATGTCGCTGTTGTGCTCCGGCGCGATCACGCTGCTGTTCCGGACGCGCGACCGGTTGCTGGTCTGGCAGAAAGGTGTCGTCAAATGGTAGCGCAAGCGCTCGCCGAGCCGGTCGCCCGTCATGCGGCCGGCGCCTCACTCGACATCGAGCATGTCAGCCACGCCTTCGACATCGACGGCGCCGTGCTTCCGGTGCTGGAGGATGTCAGCCTTCTGATCGAGCCCGGCGAATTCGTAGCCCTGCTGGGACCATCCGGCTGCGGCAAATCCACCTTGCTGCGGCTGGTGGCGGGGCTGGAGAAACCCAAATCCGGCGCGCTGCGGGAGGACGACAATCGTATCAAGGGACCGCATCCCTCGCGCGTGGTGGTGTTTCAGGACCCGACCTTGTTCCCGTGGCGCTCGGTCTGGGACAATGTCGCGCTCGGCCTGGAGGCGCAGGGTATCCTGAAGAGCCAGCGGCAGCGGGTCGATGCGGCGCTCGATCTCGTCGGCCTGTCGGCATTCCGCAACGCCTATCCGCATCAGCTATCGGGCGGCATGGCCCAGCGGGTGGCGCTGGCGCGCGCACTGGTCAACGATCCCAGCATTCTCATCCTCGATGAACCGCTCGGCAAGCTGGATTCGCTGACGCGGATCACCATGCAGGCTGAACTCGTTTCGCTCTGGCAGCGCAAGGGCTTTACGACGCTGCTCGTGACCCACGATGCGGAAGAGGCGCTGTTCCTCGCCAATCGCGTCATCGTGCTTAGCGATCGGCCGGCGCGCGTGAAGGCTGATATCCTGGTCGATCGGCCTTACCCGCGGCATCGCGGCGATCCCTATCTCGCGGAGCTGCGCAAGCAGATCCTTGGCTTGCTTGGATTGGACGCGACATGGTGACGGCTCCAGGCAATATCGTGGCAAGAGAGCCGCAACAGGAGAACGAACCGGATAGTCTGGCGCGCGCCGCGCGTCTCGCCACGGCGTTTGCAGAGCGCGCGGTGGTCCATGACCGCGACGGCAGTTTTCCGTTCGGGAATTTCGAGGATCTGTCGAAAGCAGGCCTGCTGGCGCTCACGGTGCCGACGGCGCTCGGCGGCGGAGGCGCGGGCGCCGCGGAGGCGACGCGCGTCCTCGGCATCATCGGCAAGGCCGATCCGTCGACCGCGCTTGTCCTGTCGATGCACTACATCCAGCACCTCGTGATGGCGCGCAGTTCGCGCTGGCCCGCCCGGCTGTCGCGCAAGCTGGCCCGGGAGACGGTCGATGGCGTTGCCCTGGTCAACGCGCTGCGCGTCGAGCCCGAACTCGGATCGCCGGCGCGCGGCGGGCTGCCCGCGACGATCGCCCGGCGCACCGAAACCGGATGGCGGCTGTCGGGCCGCAAGATCTATTCGACCGGCGCGCCGATCCTGAAATGGTATGCCGTCTGGGCCAAAACCGATGAAGCCGAAACGCGCGTCGGGATGTTTCTGGTGCCGGCAGGTCTCCCGGGCACCCGGATCGTCGAGACCTGGGATCATCTCGGCCTGCGCGCCAGCGGAAGCCATGACGTCGTCTTCGAAGACGTCGTCTTTCCGCTCGACCATGAGATCGACGTTCGCTTGCCGGACGAGTGGCGCACGCCCGATTTCACCCAGGCGACGGTGCATGCCATCTTCATCGCCGCGATCTATGATGGTGTCGCCCGCGCGGCCCGCGACTGGCTGATCGGCTTCCTCAGGGATCGCGTCCCGGCCAATCTCGGCGCGCCGCTGGCGACCTTGCCGCGGGCGCAGGAAGTGCTCGGCGGCATCGAGGCACGGCTTGCGGTGAATGCGCGCCTGATCGGCAGTTTCGCCGATGATTTCGACGACAATCTGCCGCTCAGCGCCGTCGAGTCCCATTTCATCAAGCTGACGGTGACCAACAACGCGGTCGCCGTGGTCGAGGATGCGCTGTCGCTGGCGGGCAATCATGGCCTGTCGCGAACCAATCCGCTGCAGCGGCACTATCGCGACGCCCTGTGCGGGCGCGTCCATACCCCGCAGGATGACACCACCCGAATCTCCGCCGGCCGCCTCGCGCTCGGCCTGTGAACCTTCTTCAAACTGGAGCCACATTATGTCCGTCGAGTTCATCGGATTCATCTCGAACAACAATTCCTCCGAGACCATCGTGCGGTCCGGTCCCGTCCTCGACCCGACGCATATCGAGACGGTCGCCAAGGCGCACGAGCTTGCCGGCTTCGACCGCGCCCTGCTGGCGTTTCATTCGACGACGCCAGACGCCCTTCAGATCGGCCAGCACGTGCTCGGCATCACCCGAAAACTCAAGGTCATGATCGCGCAGCGGCCGGGCTTCACCGCGCCGACGCTGCTCGCGCGCCAGCTTGCAACCCTCGACCAGCTTTCCGGCGGCCGCGTCTCGCTTCATGTCATCACCGGCGGCAACGCCACCGAGTTGAGGCAGGACGGAAATACGCTTGACGACAAGGACGAGCGATACGCGCGAACCAGCGAGTTCCTCGACATCCTTCGCGCCGAATGGACCAGCGAGAAGCCGTTCGATTACGATGGCAAGTACTACAAGGTCGAGAGGGGCTTTTCGCAGGTGAAGCCCTTGCATCCCGGCGGCATCTATACGTTCGTCGGCGGCGGCTCGGATGCGGCGATCGAGGTGGCCGGCAAGCATGCCGATACGTTTGCGCTGTGGGGTGAATCCTATGCGCAGGTCCGCGACGTCACCGCGCGCGTGCGTGCCGCTGCCGCCCGGCATGGCCGGCCGACGCCGCGCTTCAGCCTGTCGGTGCGGCCGATCCTGGCCGAGACGGAAGAAAAGGCGTGGGCCAAGGCCGATGACATTCTCGCCCGCGCCACCGCGCTGCAGGACAAGACCGGGTATCGCAAGCCGGCCGATGGTCATGCGACCGCGGGCGCGCGGCGCTTGCTGGCGCTGGCGGAGCAGGGCACGCGGATCGACAAGCGGCTGTGGACCGAGATCGCCAAATTGACCGGCGCCAACAGCAACACCACGGCGCTGGTCGGCACGCCGGAGCAGGTCGCCGAAGTGTTCGGCGATTATTACGAGCTCGGCATCAGCCATTTCCTGATTCGCGGTTTCGATCCGCTGATCGACGCCATCGAGTATGGCCGCGAGCTCATTCCGCTGACGCGCAAGCTCATTGCCGAACGCCAGTCGGCGCACGGGGTGGCCGCGCAATGATCCGCCTCGCACTTGCCGCCGGGCTGTTGCTCGGCTCCGCCGTCCTCGCTTCTGCGCAAACCACGCTTCGGGTCGGCGACCAGAAGGGCAATTCGCAGGCCGTGATGGAGGCGGCCGGCGTGCTGAAGGACGTTCCCTACAAGATCGAGTGGAAGGAATTTCCCGCCGCCGCGCCGCTTCTGGAAGCGCTGGGCGCAGGCGCGATCGAAACCGGTCTGGTCGGGGACGCGCCCTTCACCTTCGCCGCGGCCGCCAATGTGCCGGTGAAGGCGATCGCCGCCGTCCGGCAGTCGCGGGATGGACTCGCGGTCCTGGTGCCGGAACGGTCGCCGATCAAGAGTTTTGACGATCTGCGCGGCAAGAAGATCGCCACCGGCCGCGGTTCGATCGGCCACCAGCTGATCCTTGCGGCGCTGGAGGCGAGGGGATGGAAGCCCGATGATGTCACGATCGCGTTCCTCGCGCCGTCGGACGCCAAGGTCGCCTACACCCAGGGCTCGGTCGATGCATGGTCGACCTGGGAACCCTATGTCAGCCAGGAAGAGGTGCTGTTCAAATCCCGCCGCGTCATCACGGGAGAGGGCCTCACGCCCGGCCTGGGCTTCCAGGTCGCGACGCCGACCGCCATCAGGGACAAGCGGCCCGAACTTGAGGATTTCGTGCGCCGGCTGGCGGCGGCGCGGGCATGGTCCGCCGGTAACGTCGGCAGCTATGCCGAGACCTGGGGCAAGCTGATGAATATTCCCGACGTCAGTGCCGCTCAATTGGCTGACGCGGGCGAAGATCAAGATCACGCCGATCGATGAAATTGTCGTCGCGGACGAGCAGAAGACCATCGATCTCTATTTCCGTTCGGGGCTGATCAAGCAGAACCTCAAGGCGGCCGATATCGTCGACCGGTCGTTTTCCGAGGCCATCGGCAAAGGCGCAGGGCTGTAATGCGCCGGCCGCACGCGGTGACGAACGCGTGAACGCTGGAATTACTATGCGGTTCGGCGGCCGCTTTGGACAAGGATTTTTCCCGTTTGCCGCGAGCCGGGAATGGCATCGTTGCTATTTTCGAAAGCGTCTTGTGAGGCTCGGCGGCGGGTCCAAAATGAAACAGAACAAACAATGGAGTCCAGGAGACCACCATGGGCCTGCAACAAGCAAAACTCGAATCGCTTCCCTTCGTCACCGCCGAACTGAACTATCTCGCGCCGACCCCGGGAAAACCCCGTACCTACGCTTTCGATCCGCCGCCGGGTGAACCCAAATCCACGGCGCTGCCTGAACCGCACGACGTTCCGATCTTCGACGCGCGCCTGATCGCCGGCAACCTTTCGCTGGACCGTGAAGGCTTTGCGCTGGTCCGGCATCCCACCATCGTCAAGGATTTCTACGACGACAAGGAAGTGAGGAATGTCTACTACCCCGCCGTGGAAGCCTTCCTGAAGGCGACGCTGGGGGCCGACCGCATCTTCATCTTCGACCATACCGTACGCAAGCGCGTGCAGGGGGCCGACGATGTCAGGGGCGCCGGGCCGCGACAGCCGGCCACGCGGGTCCATGTCGACCAGACAGATAAATCGGGCGCCAATCGCGTGCGCGAGCATCTTCCCGATGAGGCGGACGAACTCCTGAAGGGACGCGTGCAGGTCATCAATGTATGGCGGCCGATCCGGGGCCCGCTGCGCGATGCGCCGCTTGCGATGGCCGACGGCCAGACCGTCGAGCCCGGCGATCTCGTCGCCTCCGATCTGATCTATCCGAACCGCAGCGGCGAAACCTATTCGGTAAAATACAACCCGAACCACCGCTGGTACTACATCCCGGAAATGAGGGCCGACGAGGCGCTGCTGCTCAAGTGCTACGATTCCGCAACCGACGGCCGCACGCGGTTCGGGCCGCATACCGCCTTTATCGATCCCACCACGCCCGCCGACGCTGCTCCGCGCGAGAGCATCGAGCTAAGAACGCTGGTGTTCCACAGGAACTGACCGGGTAACGGGCCGGATTCGCGTTCCCGCCATATTGGTGATACCTCGCCCCGAAGCAGTTTTGGGGCGAGACGGTTTATGGACGGCAAGGCCGACGACGCGGGGATCAATTTCCGCGCATTGATTTTTGCGCTTCTGGCGCTCGCCTGCGGCCACATGCTGTCGACGCTGTTGCGGACCATTCCGGCGATCAGCCTCGACGTGATGGCGGCCGATTTCCGTACAGCGCCCCAGACGCTGGGGAGCCTCACCTCGATCTATCATTTCGCTTTCGCCGCCTCGCAGATACCGGTCGGGGCTGCGATGGATCGCTTCGGCGTCCGCCCGGTCTCCCTGAGCCTGCTCGTGGGAACCATCGTCGGCGCGCTGGCGTCGGGGCTCGCCACGGGGCCGGAGAGTTTTGTATTCGGGCAATTCCTGCTCGGCGTCGCCACCTCGGGCATGCTGATGTGCCCGATGACGCTGGCCGCCAAGCAGATGTCGGCGGCGCGGTTCGGCCTGTGGTCCGGGATCATCCTGTCGATCGGCAATATCGGCATGTTGCTGTCGGCAAGCCCGCTGGCCTTTGTCGTCGAACTCTGGGGCTGGCGCGCGGGCTTCTGGATCTCCGCAGGCTTTGGCGCCCTGGTGGCGATCGCGGTATTCGCGCTAGTTCCGAAACAGCCGGCGGCGCAGGCCGACCAGTCCTCGCCATTGTCGCAAATGGCCGAGGTGCTGCGCATCGGCCTCTCGCGACCGCTTCGCGGCCTGATCGGGCTGGCGCTGGTGTCGCTCGCGGCCTCGCTTGTGCTGCGCGGATTATGGGGCGGCCCATGGCTGATGGAGATCAAGGCGCTCAGCCGCATCGAGGCGGGCAACATGCTCGGCCTGTTTACGCTGGCGCTGATCGCAGGCCCCGTGCTGATGGGGATTCTCGATCGCAGCATCGGCCATCGCCGTGAAGTATTGGCCGCTGCGCATTGCTTTGCCGCATTGCTGCTGGTGCTGATGGCGGCCGGTGCGCCGCAATATCCGCTGTCCGAACTGCTCGGCGTGAAGGCCGTGCCGGCCCAGGTCGACGGCGCGCTGTTCGTCCTGATTGGCGTCGCCATATCGACGCAGCCCTTGCTCTACGGCATGACGCGGCAACTCGTGGACGCGCAGAACGCCGGCAAGGCGCTGTCTGCGATCAACCTCGCGTTCTTCCTCGGCGCGGCGCTGATGCAATCGACCACGGGTGTGGTCGCGGCGGTTTATGGATTGCCCGCCGTGCTGCTATTCATGGCGGCGGTGCTCATCGTCGGGACCGTCGTCTTCGTTGCTTATACCCAGCCGTCGAAATCCTAGATACTGCGCGCCTGCCTGCGGACCTCGTTGGCGATCGGCTTGAGGGATTCGGCTGCGGCCTGTCCCACCAGGCTGTAGCCCATCCCGCCATCGGCCCAGGAAAAGCCCGAGACGTCGCCTCCCGAATGCGGCGCCATCGGCGCGCTCTGGTCCGAGATCATCGGGCGCGTCAGCACCACCAGCCGATTGCCGCGATCGTCGTCATACATGAACATCGCAGCGGGACCGTGCGACGTCGCGATCAGCCGCCCGCCCATCAGGCGATAACCCGAACCTGTCAGGTCCGGCAGCGTCACCGGCTGTTTCAGGCGGCTCGACACCCACTGTACCAGTTGCGCGCTGTCGGCTGCCCGCATCTCGACGGGCCGGACACGATCCGGCGCATAGACGTGATAGGAATATGCTGCTTCCTGCGCGAGCGCGGCAAGTCCGCCGCGCGAACCCTGCAGGCTGCCCCGCATCACCCAGCCGCCGAGACCGCCGATGCTCAGCATCAGCATGGCCGCGACCGCCAACCATACAGGCAAGGGCCGCCGCCGCCGGTTACCGATCATCCCTGACAAATTGAGTTGCGGCGGCAGCGGCTCGTCCGCGATCGGCGCCAGCGCCTTGCGCAGCAGATCGCGCTGATCCGAGAAAGCCGAGACGCGCCGGGCGACGTCGGGGTGGCCTTCGAGATAGGCGGCGACTTCCGCCTGCCGCTCGAATTCGAGAACGCCATCCACATAGGCGTGAAGATCGTCTTCCGTGATGGGCCTTTTTGTCATTTCATGCTCCGCAACTGCACCACGTTTTTCGGCGCGCCGCCCGCGGTCCCTTCGATTTCCTGTTGCAGTTTTTCGCGCGCCCGCGACAGACGCGACATCACGGTGCCGATGGGAATATCGAGAACCCTGGCGGCGTCGGCATAGGTCAGGTCTTCCACCGCGACCAGAAGCAGCACGGCGCGCTGGTCCTCCGGAAGTCGCGCAAGCTTGTCGAGGACGTCCTGGTACATCAGTTTCTGCTCCTGCACGGCGTCCTGCCCGAAATCATCCTCACTGGCCTCGTCGATGGCGATGTGCTTGCCGCGGCTCGCCGAGCGGCGGAACTGGTTGACCGCAAGGTTGTGCAGGATCGTGAACAGCCACGGGCGCGGATCGCCTTCGCGCCGCTGGCCCCAATGGCTGACGGCCCGTTCCAGGCAGTCCTGCACCAGATCGTCGGCGGTGGCGCGATTGCGGACCAGCGCCCGCGCATAGCGGCGCAGGGCCGGGATCACCGGTTCGACCTGGCGCAGCATGTCGTTCATGGGGTTTGGACCTGTACGGCGTCTCCGAACTTTGCCGGCTCGCCGGGAGCGATCACCAGATATCGCCGTTCGGCCGGGACGGCATTCTGGACGATCTGCCGGATCGGTCCGACCGCATTGACGATGGCCGAACCTGCCGGGCTCGTCATGAAGGCGGCGAGCGGTTGCACCGCTCCGGTTCCGTCGCTCTTGTCGGACAGCGCCAGCACGTAGCGCTGCTTCGGCTGCAGGCCGCTCACCGACGCCTGCAAGACCTGGATCAGGCCCTGATCGAACAGCGAGACGTTGGTCGGCGGCTTTTCGCCTTTCGCTTCGGCTTTCCGGCCGAGGGTGAGATGCGCGACCTGACCGCCAACGCCCAGGCTTTGCAAATTCTGTCGATCGTCCGGGTTGGGCGCCGCACCCGGCACATAGACGATGGCTTGCGGCGCCTGTCCGATCGGGATGTTTGCCACCACCTTGTTGGTGCTCGTGTCGATCGCGGCGAGGGCATCGGCATTTTCGAGGCCGACATAGATGCGCGTGCCGTCGCCGGACGGCCAGAGACCGTGCGGCAGATTGCCGACCGGGATCGTCGCGACTTGCGAAAAATCGTCGGTGCGGAACACCTTGACCTCGTTGGTGCCGCCGATCGTGACATAGGCGAACGTTCCCTTCGGCGTGCGCGCGAAGTTGACGTGGTTGGTGATCGGGCCGGTCTCGATCGTCCTGATCGGGTTGAACGGCGGTTTGGCGTTGAACACCTGTGTTTTGCCGATATCCTTGAGCGTGAACCACACCTGTTCGCCGTCAGGCGTCGCGGCGATATTCGGACAGAACGGACTTTCCTGCTTCACGCGTGCGACGATGGTGTGCTCGGCAACGGACACCACGACCGTCTCCGGATTGAAAGACGAGCAGATGTAGCCGTATTTGCCGTCGGGCGAGAAGATCTGCATGCCGGGGCCGGCTGGCACCTCGATGCGGGTCTTCTCGGCGAAACTCGCCGCGTCGATGACGCTGATGTAGTTCTCGCCGCGCACGGTGACCCACACTTCCTTTCCGTCCGGTGTGAAGAACGCCTCGTGCGGCGAACGGCCCAGATAGGTGACGTGCTTGACCGCGTTCGTTGCGGTGTCGATGAACGTCACCGAATTCGATCCGATCGAGACGACGGCGAGCGTCTTGTGGTCGGGCGAATAACCCATGCCGTGGACCAGCACCTGCCCCTTGTAGAGCGGGCTGAAATTTCCGGGTTGGGGATCGCCGAGCCGGATTACGCCGAGCAGCTTGTTGTCGACGGGATCGGTGACCGACACTGTGTTCGAAAATTGTTCCGCCGCGTAGACGCGGTCGCGATGGCTGATCGGAATGTCAGGGGAGGCCGCGGCGCCGGGAGCCTGGCCGGCCCAGCCTGCCGCAGGCAACATTAACGCAGAAGCCGATGTGGCAGCGATCGTGCAGGCCAGCAGGCTGCTTCTCAAGGTCGAATAGTTCATCTGTCGTTCCTATTTCTGCGTCCCTGCGGACATGTTCATGTGATCCTGCGCCGGCATCCGGCCGCCTTGCGTTGGCGCGGGAACGGAAGCGGTAACCTGTTCGCCGATCGCGAGCTTCATCGCCGCGATCTCCTGCATCTGGCTGACGATGATTTCCTGCGCGATGCGGCGTAGCTGTTCGTTCTTGCCGTAACGCAGTTCGAGCACGGCCATATCGATCGCGCCCTGATGGTGCGGCGCCATCATGGCGACGAAGTCGCGGTCGATGTCGCCGCTCGGCTTTGCCTCCATGGCGCTCATCATCCTCGTCATCGCGGCTTCGTTTTCGGCGAGGAAAGCGCCTTCCTCCGAAGTCGCAGCGTGTTGCGCCGGTGAATGAGCTTCGTGCGCGAACGCCGCGAACACCAGAGGTGGCGCGGCGAAGGCGACGAGCAGGCGCACGCCGAAGATCGCCGCGCCCGGGCCAGATTTGAGAAATTGCAGCATTGTCGCAGTACCTTCCGGGTTCAGAAAACAGCTTGCATGGATGGTGACGTGCGACGGCGCGTTCTATTCCGTCATCCGCGACTATTTCGGCGAGATATCGCAACACGTAATCGTGAGCCGGTGACCCAAGCCGTGGCGCATTCTCCGGGCGGCAGCCGCGACAAAGCTTCGGTTTGCGGCCGGAACTCCAGCGGCTATAAGGGCTTGCACCACCATCCTCGGAAGCCGCATGTACCCGGATCCAAATTCCTCGTCGCAAAAGATGTACGACCGTGCGCTGGAAAGCCTGCCTGGTGGCAACACGCGCACCACCGTGTTCATGAAGCCCTATCCGATCTACGCCGCGCGCGGTGAGGGCTGCCGGGTCTGGGATCTCGACGGCAACGTCTATATCGACTGCATCAACAATTTCACCTCGCAGATTCACGGCCACGCCCATCCCGCGCTGATAAAGGCGGCGACCGCGCAATTGGCGCTGGGATCGGCCTTCGGCCTGCCGACGGAATCCGAGGTCGACCTCGCCGAACTGCTGGCTTCGCGCTTGCCCTCGGTCGATCAGGTACGGTTCGCGAATTCCGGCACCGAGGCCGTGATGATGGCGCTGAAGGCCGCGCGTGCGCATACCGGCCGCCCCAAGATCGCCAAGTGCGAGGGCGCCTATCACGGCTCCTATGACTATGCCGAGGTGAGCCTCGATCCGACACCGGAAGCCTGGGGCCGTAACGCGCCGGTTTCGGTCGCCTATGCGAAGGGCACGCCCGACAATGTGCTGGCCGACGTCGTCACCATTCCCTTCAACGACGCGGAAGCGGCCGTCAGCCTGATCCGCGAGCATGGTCCCGAACTCGCCTGCGTGCTGGTCGATCCCATGCCCAATCGCGCCGGTCTGGCGCCTGCGGACCGGGCCTACCTGGAGGCGTTGCGAAAAGTCACGCGCGAGGTCGGCGCGCTGCTGATCTTCGACGAGGTCATCACGTTCCGCCTCGGCTATCGCGGCGCGCAGGGCATCTGGAATATCGATCCGGATCTGACCACGCTCGGAAAGATCATCGGCGGCGGTTTTCCGGTCGGGGCCATCGGCGGTCGCAAGGACGTCATGGCCGTGTTCGATCCGCGCCCGGGCAAACCGGCGCTGCCGCATGGCGGCACATTCTCCGCCAATCCCGTGACGATGCGCGCAGGGATCGCTGCGATGGAACTGCTCGATGACGCGGCCTTTGCGCGGCTGGACGCGATAGGCGCAGCGGTTCGCTCCGGCATCGACGCCGCATTCAAGCGCCACGGCGTGCCCGGCGGCACGGTGGGGCTTGGTTCGCTGCTCAAGATTCATTTCGCCGATCGGCCGATCCGCGATTATCGCTCGGCTTATTTGAACGAGGAAGAATCGCGGCGTCAGGTGGTTTTCAATCGCGCATTTCTCAATCGCGGCGTGCTGGCTGCAGGCAACGGGTTGATGGCATTGTCGACCCCGATGACGGATGCCGATATACGTGCAATCATCAATGCGGCATCGGGTGCGCTCGAGGAAGTCGCAAGTACGCTCTGAGAAGTACGCTCTGACCAGCATAACAAGAACGGGTTCAATGTCCGCCAAGATCGATCCCATCACGCGTTCCGTCGTCCAGCACCGCCTCAGTTCGATTGTGAAGGAAATGGGCGAAGCCATGCTTCGCACCTCCTATTCGCAGATCCTCAATTCCAGCCGCGATTTTTCGCTGGCGATCTGCGACATCGGCGCCCGCCTGATCGCGCAAGCCGACCACTTGCCGGTTCATGTCGGTGCATTGCCGTGGGCGACGATCGCGGTCGAGGAGCGTTTCAAGGACGTCCAGCCCGGCGATGTCATCCTGCTCAACGATCCCTATCATGGCGGCAGCCATCTGCCCGATGTGACGGTATTCGTGCCGGTATTCGCCGATGGCAAGCGTTTGCTCTGGACCATCGTGCGTGCGCACCAGAGCGATATCGGCGGCGGCACCCACGGTGCCTACAATCCCGCGGCCACCGAGATCTGGCAGGAGGGACTGCGTATCCCTCCGATCAAGCTCTACGAAGCCGGCAAGCTACGCGACGATCTGTTTGACATGCTGGCGCTCAACGTCCGCAACCCCCGCGAATTCCGCGGCGACCTCTCTGCGATGCTCGGCGCGGCGCATCTCGGCGAGCGCCGGCTGTCGCGGCTGTTTGCCGAATTCGGCGCACCCGTCGTCGAAGCCGCGGTCGAGGCGATCCTCGATGCAACGGAGCAGCAGACGAGGGCTGTCGTCTCGACCTGGAAGGACGGCGTGTTTCACGGCGAGGCGTTTCTCGATGACGACGGCCACGGCCGCACTGACATTCGCATCGCCGCCAAGGTGACCAAGAAGGGCAGCGACATCGAGATCGACCTGTCCGATTCCGATCCGCAATCCACCAGCTTTGTGAACTCCTCGCATGCCAACATGCAGGCCGCGGTGGCGATGGCGTTTGCCTATCTGATCGACGCGGAAATCCCCAAGAACACCGGCGCGCTACGGCCGCTGAAGGTGATTGCGAAACAGGGCACGGTGGTGTGGGCCGATCCGGGCCGGCCGGTGACGCTGTGCACCAGCCATCCCTCGAACGAAATCGTGGAAGCCATCGTGAAGGCGCTGTCGGCGTCGTGCCCCGAGCGCGCGATGGCAGGCTGGAGCCGGAGGTTCCGGATCGCGATCCAGGGCGAGGACCCGCGCACCGGAAAAAGTTTCATCTGGCATCTGTTCCAGGCGCGGCCCGGCGGCGGCGCGTCGTCGGGCGGCGACGGCTGGTCATCGATCGGCGAATGGCATTCGGTCGGCGGGTTGAAGTTCGGCAGCCTCGAAGTCGCCGAGGTGCGCTTTCCCCTGCATTTTCGCACACATGAGTTTCGTCCGGGCTCCGGCGGCGACGGCCAGCATCGCGGCGGCCTCGGCGTCTCCCTCGATCTGGTGCTGGAGACCGAAAAGATTGCAAAGGGCAATACGGCCGGCGATGGCGCGCGCCATGGCCCCTGCGGCATGCTTGGCGGCGAGGACGGCAAGCCGCATCATTATCGCCTGTTGTCCGAAGGCCGTGAGCCGCGCGTGTTGCGGACCAAGGAAGTCGGTATCGAGCTGCGCCCCGGAGATTGCCTCGAAATACGTTCCTCCGGCGGTGGCGGCTGGGGGCCGCCTGAAAAACGATCGGCGGAGGCACGCCGGCACGACCGCGAGCAGGGTCTGACCGACGTCGCAGTGAAGCAGGCGTCCTCATGATGTTCAGGATCGGCGTTGACGTCGGCGGGACCTACACGGATCTCGTGGCCACGGATGAGAACGGGCGGACGGTATTCGCGAAATCGCCGTCGACACCGGCGGATCAGTCGCTCGGCGTGATGGCGGGGCTGGATGAACTGGCGCGGCGGCTGAACGTGACGCGCGCGGACATGCTTGCCGCCACCGACCGGCTGGTTCACGGCACCACGGTTGCGACCAATGCGCTGCTGGAGCGCAAGGGCGCAAAGGTCGCGCTGCTGACGACCGAAGGCCATCGCGACGTCATCGAGATGCGCGAGGGCCTCAAGCCCGATCGCTACGACCTGCGTTCGCCGCCGCCGGAGCCACTAGTGCCGCGCGAACGGCGGTTCGGCGTGAGGGAGCGGCTCAAGGCCAATGGCGAGGTCCTGATTCCGCTCGATGCGAAATCGCTCGACGATGCCATTGCCGGGATCAGGCAATCAGGCGCGACCTCGGTCGCGGTGTGTTTCCTGCATTCCTATCTCAATTCCGTGCATGAACTCGCGGCCGTCGAAAAGCTGAGGCAGGTGCTGCCTGACATCAGCATCTCGCGCTCCGGCGACGTGCTGCCGCAGATCAAGGAATATGAGCGCGTCTCGACCACGATCGTGAACGCCTATGTCGAGCCGATCGTGCGGCGCTATCTGACCAATCTCGAAGCGCGGCTCACCGAGGCGGGCTTCAAGGGCAGTCTGTTCGTGGTGCTGTCGCATGGCGGCATGGCGCCCGTCGAGGAAGCCTCGCGGCTTGCCGCGGGCACGGTGCTGTCAGGCCCTGCGGGCGGCATGTCGGGCGGGCGGCGTTGTTCCGATCTGGTCGGCATTCCCGACCTCGTGCCGTTCGATATGGGCGGCACCTCGACCGATATCTCGCTGATCTCGGGCGGGCAGGCCTCGCTGTCCGCCGACGGCATGCTCGCCGGCCAGCGCATTGCGCTGCGCAGCCTCGACATCGCAAGCATCGCCGCAGGCGGCGGCTCGATCGCCAGCGTCGATGCCAGCCGCACGCTGCGGGTGGGGCCGGAAAGCGCGGGCTCGGTGCCGGGGCCGGCCTGTTACGGCAACGGCGGCCAAGCCGCCACCGTCACCGATGCCAATGTCGTGCTCGGCTATCTCGATGCCACAGCCTTCATGGGCGGCAAGCGACCGCTCGATCGCGCCGCTTCGGAAGCCGCGATTGACCGCGTCGCCAAGGCGATGGAGCTCGTCGCGCGTGGAGGCCGCCGCCGGCATCTACCGCATGATCAACCTCAACATGGCCGACGGCATTCGCCTGATGACGCTGCGCCGTGGCGTCGATCCCCGGAAATTTGCGCTGTCTGAGTTTCGGTGGCGCGGCGGGCCTGCACGCGGCGGAAGTGGCGCGCGAACTCGAAATCAAGCGCATCATCGTGCCGACGGTGGCCTCGGTGCTGTCGGCCTGGGGCATGCTGACCAGCGATCTCCGCTACGAGGTCAGCCGCACGCATTATGGCGCCGGCGCACGCGTCACCGCCGATGAAGTGCACGAGCTGTTTGCCGAGCTGGAGCAGCAGGCCGCTGGCCGGCTGCGGTCCTGGTTCAGTGGAAAGATTTCAACCGAGCGCTCCGCCGAGATGCGCTACGGCGAACAGATCTTCGAAATCGACGTCTCGCTCGACGGCCTCGACTGGAACGCGGTCAATCTGGTGGACCAGATCGAGGACCGCTTTCACGTCAGGCATGAGGAACTGTACACCTACGCCTCGCGCGGCCAGGAAGTCGTCTTCGTCAACGCCCGCGTCGCCGCGGTCGGCGAGGTGGCGCGGCAGGACGAAGGCGCGCGGGAAGCCGCGGCGTCCAGCGCCTGTTCGCCGCGTGGCAAGCGGCAGGCGTTCTTCGGCGGCTGGCGCGACGTGCCGGTCTATGCCCTCGACGAGCTGCAGCCCGGCCACACCTTGTCCGGCCCCGCCATCATCGAGGCCGAGACCACCACCGTGCTGGTCGATACCGGCGACCGCGTCACGGTCAATGCGTTGGGATGGCTGGATATAGTCTTGCGCTGATACGTAGCCCGGATGAGCGAAGCGAGATCCGGGACTCTTTGGTTGCCTCTTCCGCATGTCGCTTCACTCATGCGGCTACGCGCCACAAGTACCTTGGAGTGTGAACATGGAGGAAGGATGGCGTCTCAAGGTAGCGGAATTAAGAGTAGCCAGGCGGAATGAGGAAGCACTTGTTCTGATTCGGCGAGCCATAGCGGAAGGCGACATGTCGGCGCGCGTGATGCTGGCGAAGATGGGAGACGAGGCCGGTCTTTCGCGAGCGGAGGTTGACGCGCTGATTGACGATATCGAGTCCACGATGGATCCGCAGGATATCGAAACGCATCTGCAGTTGAGGGGTGCCTACGATATTAGGCTGGGCAATATGCCGTATGATGAAAAGGCCCGCCGTTGTTTCGCTCATCATCTCAAGGCGGTCGAACTCGGGGCCGCGCCCATCCACACACTAGCGCTCGCTCGAGTCTATGTCATGGGGGCGCTCGAAGTGGAGCCGAACCTGAAGGAGGCAGTCCGCTGGTACAAGCATGCGATCCAGCAGGGCAGCATCGAAGCCGCGCATGAGCTGCAGAGGTTGTACAAACATATCGAGAAGCTGGAAAAGCAGTCACGCGAGGACGGCTGAATTCGATTTATGGAGCGAGAGTAGCCCGGATGAGCGGAGCGACATCCGGGACTTTTTGGTTGCAGCTCCCGCATATCGCTGCGCTCATGCGGGCTACTCGCTGCTCGATCGGTGCATTACCGGTTTCGGCCCCTGCACGGCCAATCTCGGCCATGTATACGGCCAAGACCTAATTCGTTCGCCAGCCACAACGGAACCGTTGCCTCTTGAGGTCCATAACGTATCACCGGCACCACGGGCCCTCCGCATGGATCGACCCGGTCGTCCTCAGGGCGATAACGATATCGTGGAACGATATTGTAATCCCAGTAGGGAGCCGGCGTTATGATGGGCACCCTGACGATGGGCCTTTCCCGTGGTTCACGAACGGTCTGCGCATGCGCTGCGGCACTAAACGCGCCCAGGTTGCCCAGGACCATGGCCGTTCCCAAAGCTACGATCGCTATCCTCATGCCTTGACCTCCTTGCCACACACAGCGTGCAACCCGGATATCCAGCGATGTTCGAGTTCGTGCCGCTGCCAATGGGCATATCGGACATCAAACGCGCCTGAACCGCAATGTCTCATTTATGAAGATGGCGGCCTATCCGGCGTAGCGAAGCCGCGCGCCAACATTTCATTTTAACAACCTGATCTACCGAGCTATTATTGGCATCGCTGGGTGGCGTCACGAGCTCTGACCAACTCGCGTTCGAGGGCCGCGTTGATGAAAACAAGAGTAAAATGGCTGCTACCAGCCTTCTTTGCCGCATTGTTGTTGGCCGCTCTATCGCCGGCCCAAAGCGCCGGTGTGAACGACACCGAAATCCGCATCGGCAACATCATGCCCTATACCGGGCCGCTGGCCGCGTTCGCTTCGATCGGAAGGGCGGAGGCGGCCTATTTCGACATGATCAACGAGCGCGGCGGCATTAACGGGCGCAAGGTCAGGTTCATTTCGCGCGACGACAGTTCAAATCCAAAAACGGCGGTCGAGAACACCAAGGAACTGGTCGAGCAGGAGCGCGTGCACCTGATGTTCGGGTCGTTCGGCACGCCAAGCAATCTGGCGACGCGCGCCTATCTCAATGAGAGAAGCATCCCGCAGCTCTTCGTCGCTTCCGGCGACGAGGAGTGGGCGCATCCGAAGCGGTTTCCGTGGACGATGGGCTGGCAACCCTCGTTCCGGTCCGAGGGGCGGATCTACGCCAACTACATCCAGTCATCCTATCCAAGCCGGCAGATCGCCGTACTCTGGCAGAACGACCAGTTCGGCCGCGACCTGTTCCGGGGATTGCAGGAGGGGCTCGGCATCACCGCCAACATGATTGTTGCTGATATCGCCATCGATGCCGACATGTCGATCGATGACCAGGTTGATATCCTCAAGAACTCCGGTGCTGAAGTGCTCGTGCTCAATTGCGCGCCACCGATCTCCGCGCGTGCCATCCGCAGGGCCGCCGAACTGGGCTGGCATCCGCAATTGTTGCTGGTCAACGCGGCGGCTTCGATCGCGAACGCGCTGAGGCCGGCGGGGCTTCAGAATTCCGTTGGCGTGATATCGACTTCGTTCCTGAAGGACGCCGGCGACGCCACCTGGAAGGATGACCCGGCCATCAAGGAATGGCTGGCGTTCATGGATAAATATTACCCCGATGGCGACAAGGAAGATGGCAATGCCATCTTCGGCTACGCGGCAGCCGAGACGCTGGCGCGGGTATTGACCCAGTGCGGCGATGACCTCTCGCGCGAGAACATCATGCGGCAGGCGGAGTCGCTGAAGGGCTACCAGAACCCAATGGCCTTGCCGGGCGTAGTGATGAACACTGGGCCGACTGACTTCCGGCCGATCAAGCAGATGCGGCTGGTGCAGTTTGACGGCAGTTCATGGCAGCCGATCGGCGATGTGATCGAAAGCGCGTTCGCGAGCGCGCCGGGCGATAAGTAAGCCAATTTCTGGATTTGACTAGCGACCACCGCTGTCATCACCCGCGAAGGCGGGTGATCCAGTACGCTGAGGCGGGAGCAATTGAACGGATAGGTCACGGCGTACTGGATACCCCGCATGCGCGGGGTATGACAGCTAGATTCCGCTACTTCTTCTGCCCGTAATTCAACAGCCCGCCCGTGCTCTTCGGCGGATGGGCGCGCAGGCCTTCCTCGTTGGGCTCGGTGCCCCAGCCCGGGCGGTCCGGCATCACCAGATGACCGTCTACGATCTCGGGCACATGCGTGAACAGTTCATGATCCCACGCCAGACGATCGATGTCGGTTTCCATGATGCGCAAATTCGGCACCGCTGCCGAGAAATGCGCGTTCATCATGGTGCAGAGGTGGCCGTAGAAATTATGTGGCGCGACGTTGACCTCAAAATGCTCGGCGGCGGCGGCGATCTTCATCGACTGCCAGACCCCGTTCCACGGCGTATCGATGATGGCGACGTCCATCGCCTGCTCGTTGAAGTAGGGCAGGAATTCGCGCAGGCCCAGCAGCGTCTCGCAGGATGAGATCGGGTGCGGGCTCTGGCGGCGGATGTAGCCCAGCGCCTGCGGGTTGAAGGTGTCGATCTCGACCCAGAACATGTCCATGTCCTTTATCGCGCGGAGTATCTTCAGATAGCCTTCGGTCTTGGCGTTGAAGTTGAGGTCGAGCAGCAGGTCGACATCGGGCCCGGCGCCGTCGCGGATCGCTTCCAGATGCATGCAGAGGTTTCGCAGCACCGTGCGGTCGACATTGATCTCCGGCTCGAACGGCGAGCCGAAGCCCGGCCGCCAGCCCTGCGGCTTGCCGTCGGTGTAGACGAAGATGTTGGTCTTCATCGCCGTAAAACCTTTTTCGCGCACCTCGCGGCCGATCGATTTGACGCCGTCGAGATCGGTAATCGCCGGCTTGAACCAGGCGGGATGGTTGATGCGCCAGGTCGCGCAGTGCGACCAGTAGACCCGGATGCGGTCGCGGATCTTGCCGCCGAGCAGTTCGTAGCAGGGCACGCCGAGCGCCTTGGCCTTGACGTCGAGCAGCGCGTTCTCGATGGCGCCGAGCGCCAGCGCCACCACGCCGCCTGCGGCCGGCCGCGTCGCCGCAAACAGTTCCGCATAGATCCGCTCATGCTGATAGGCATTCTTGCCGACCACCCGCGCCCCAAGCCGCTCGATCGCCGTGGTCACACCGGGCGCGCCAAATCCCTCGTCATATTCGCTCCAGCCGACGATGCCGTCCTCGGTCACGATCTTGACGAAATGGTAGTTGCGCCAGCCGGCATCGCAGGCGAGCGTCTCGACGCTTCTCACGGTGGTGGCTTTTTTCATGATTTTCCTGCCCCGGGGCTTGTTGTTGTGGTTGGGCTGATAACAACAATGGATTGCGTGAAGCGTCAATGACAGGGGATCATCAGCGATTTCCGTTGCGCGGAACAAAATTCCACTTGCATAGGATTCCCGGCAAGGTTTCATGTTCGGCAACAAGAAAATCTGAATCGACAGCGATTTTGCGCTGATTAGGCGCGAACGCGGGGGCCAACGGAACGTCATGTCTTTCCACAAGCTGCTGATCGCCAACCGCGGCGAGATCGCCATCCGCATCGCGCGCGCGGCCGGAGACGCCGGCCTTGCCACCGTCGCGATCTATTCCGCCGACGACGCACAATCGCTGCATGTCCGCGCCGCCGACGCCACGTATGAAATCCCCGGCCGCGGCGCGCGGGCCTATCTCGACATCGAGGCGGTGATATCGGCCGCCAAGGCGACCGGATGCGACGCCGTGCATCCGGGCTATGGCTTCCTCAGCGAGAACGCCACGCTCGCCCGGCGCTGCATCGAGGAAACCATCGTCTTCGTCGGGCCGTCGCCGGAAGCGCTCGACCTGTTCGGCGACAAGGCGCAGGCCAAGGCGCTGGCAAGAAAATGCGGCGTTCCCGTCATCGAGGGCACCAATGGGCCGACCAGCCTGGACGAGGCGAGGGCCTTCCTGGAATCCTTAGGGGCCGGCGGCGCCATCATGATCAAGGCGATCGCCGGCGGTGGCGGCCGCGGCATGCGTACTGTCGACGATGCCGACAGACTGGAGGAGGCCTATGCGCGCTGCCAGTCCGAGGCCATGGCCGCCTTCGGCAGCGACGGCGTCTATGTCGAGCGCCTGATCCGGAACGCCCGCCACATCGAGGTGCAGATCATCTGCGACCATTTCGGCGCGATCAGCCATCTCTGGGAACGAGAATGCACCATCCAGCGCCGCAACCAGAAGCTCATCGAGATCGCGCCGAGCCCGTCCCTGAATGACGCCTTGCGGGCGCGCATCATCGACGCCGCCAAGGAACTGGCCGCCGCCGCGAATTACGACAATCTCGGCACTTTCGAATTTCTCGTCGATAACGACGCCAGGACCAGCGACAAGGCCTTTGCCTTCATCGAGGCCAATCCGCGGCTGCAGGTCGAGCATACCGTCACCGAGCAGGTGCTCGGCCTCGATCTCGTGCAGTCGCAGCTCGCGGTCGCGGCCGGCGCCACACTCGGCTCGCTCGGCCTCGCCCAGGCCTATATCCCCAAGCCGCGCGGCTTTGCCATGCAGCTCCGCGTCAACATGGAGGTGATGGACGAAACCGGCGGAACCAGGCCCACCGGCGGCACGCTGTCGATGTTCGACCTGCCGTCCGGCCCCGGCGTCCGCGTCGATACGTTTGGCTATTCCGGCTACCGCACCAGCACCGCCTTTGACTCGCTGCTCGCCAAGGTCATCGTGCATTCGCCTGGCGGCAACTGGACCGATATCGTGCACAAGGCCACGCGCACGCTGCGCGAGTTCCGCGTCGGCGGTGTCGCCACCAACATCCCTTTCCTCGCGGCGATCCTGTCGCATCCGGATTTTATCGAGAACCGCCTCAGCACCGGGTTTGTCGACAAGCATGTCGCTGGTCTGGTCGGCGAGGTGAGTGCGACGGCGGAGGTGGAGCTGATCGAATCCGGCAGCGCCGCCGATGACGCCGAGCTTGCGCTCGCAGTCGCGGCATCGGTGACCGGACCTGCAGGCTCGGTCGCGGTTCCGGCGCCATTGCAGGGCACGATTGTCGCCATCGGCGTCGAGGAGGGCGACCTCGTGCGCCCCGGCCAGCAGATTGCCGTGCTAGAATCCATGAAGATGGAGCATCTGGTGACCGCGCCGCATGGCGGCAGGGTAACGCAAGTTGCGGCAGAAGCCGGCATGACGCTGATGCAGGACGAGGCGATCCTCTATCTGGAGCCGGCCGAGATCGACGCCCATGATGTGACTGAGGAGGAAGATGTCGACCTCGATCATATCCGCCCGGATCTGGCCGAGCTGATCGAACGCCACGCCATCACGCTCGACGAAAACCGCCCAGCCTCGGTCGAGCGGCGTCGCAAGACCAACCAGCGCACCGCGCGCGAGAACATTGCGCAACTCGTCGATGAAGGCTCGTTTGTCGAATATGGCTCGCTGGCGATTGCCGCCCAGCGCCGCCGCCGCGCGGTCGACGATCTCATCCGCAACACCCCGGCCGACGGCCTGATCTCCGGCGTCGCCACCGTGAACGCGGAAAAATTCGGCGCGGATGTGGCCCGCTGCATGGTGATCTCGTACGACTACACCGTGTTGGCCGGGACCCAGGGCCACATGAACCACAAGAAGATCGACCGTATGCTGGGCCTTGCCGAGCAATGGCGGATGCCGCTGGTGTTTTACGCCGAGGGCGGCGGCGGCCGTCCCGGCGATACCGATCGGTTGGGCATGACCGGCCTCGACGGACCGTCCTTCGTGCAGTTCGCAAAACTCTCCGGCCTCGTGCCTGTCATCGGCGTCGTCTCCGGCTATTGCTTTGCCGGCAATGCTGCGATGCTCGGTTGCTGCGATGTCATCATCGCCACCAGGAACGCTTCGATCGGCATGGGCGGCCCCGCGATGATCGAGGGCGGCGGCCTCGGCGTCTACCATCCGGCCGAAGTCGGGCCGGTGTCGTTCCAGTCGCCGAACGGCGTGATCGACATCCTGGTCGAGGACGAGACCGAAGCGACGGCTGCCGCGCAAAAATATCTGTCGTACTTTCAGGGTGAGGTTGCCGACTGGAAGGCGCCGGACCAGCGGCTGCTGCGGCGGGCGATTCCGGAAAATCGCCTGCGCGTCTACGACATCCGTAATGTCATCGACCTCCTCGCCGACGAAGACTCGGTACTGGAAATCCGCACGGATTTTGGCGTCGGCATGATCACCGCCTTTATCCGCATCGAAGGAAAGCCGTTCGGCCTGATCGCCAACAATCCAAAACACCTCGGCGGCGCGATCGATGCGCCGGCCGGTGACAAGGCCGCGCGGTTCATGCAACTCTGCGACGCCTTCGACATTCCCATCCTGTCGCTGTGCGATACGCCGGGCTTCATGGTCGGTCCCGAAGCGGAAAAGACCGCGATCGTGCGCCATGTCGCGCGGATGTTCGTGACGGGCGCGAGCCTCACGGTGCCGCTGTTCGGCATCGTCCTGCGCAAGGGCTATGGCCTGGGTGCGCAATCCATGATCGGCGGCGGCTTCCACGCCTCCTTCTTCACGGTGGCCTGGCCGACCGGCGAGTTCGGCGGCATGGGACTGGAGGGTTATGTCCGGCTCGGCTTCCGCAAGGAGATGGAAGCGATCGAGGATCCGGACGAGCGCGAGGAATACTACCAGTCCAAGGTCGACGAGCTCTACGCCAACGGCAAGGCAGTCTCGATCGCCTCCGTGCTGGAGATCGACGAAGTGATCGATCCCGCCGACACGCGGCACTGGATCATGTCGGGCCTGCGCTCAGTGCCGAAGCCGGAAGCGCGCATGACGAAAAAGCGGCCGTGCATCGATGCGTGGTGATGCCGTAGCCCGGGCGAGCGAAGCGACCCCGGGGACGAGTCCCGCATATCGCTTTGCTCATGCGGGCTACAGATCAAACGCAATTCTCGTAGGGTGGGCAGAGGAGCGAAGCGACGTGCCCACCATCCGTCACCGACAGCGCTGCAAGATGGTGGGCACGCTTCGCTTTGCCCAACCCTACGGTCTTACGTTGTTGAGGACGGACGTCGACCCGTGTGCCTAACAATTCCCGCCGCGGCGTATGGGTCCCTGCTTTCGCAGGGACGACGAGAGAAACTGCCCGACGGGCAAATCACCAAAAACCTGTCGAGTCCCTCGCGCGAAAATATTCCGCTTTCGTTCTCACCCAAATCACCGGCATAACTCCGCTCGTCTCACGGCAGATGAGGGGCGTTGGCCATCGTCACGAACGCGCGGTGAGATGCGATGGACGCTGAGGGCGCGATAGACGTACGCGCCTGAAGCGTACGGCGAAGTCGTGTGGTTCTGATGTCGCGGTGCTGGCATTACGTCCAGGAGAAGCGAAGCTTCTTTGGGATAACGGAGGCAAAAGAGCCGTTCTCCGGGGAGAGCACGAAGTAAGCCGTAAAGCCATTGCGCAGGGAAGGCCGGAGTGTTCCCGCTGCCCTGTATGCTCGTGTGCAGTTTTGTTTGCGCAAATCGCACGCGGGACCGCGGGTGCAGCAAGCACCCGGTCTTCCCTGCGCCCTCTGACTGGAGGGCGGGAAGTTGATAGCAAACCTCGGGCAAAACATGTCGCGAGATCGCGAAGTCATATTCCGTTGTCGTCACCCGCGAAGGCGGGTGACCCAGTATTCCAGAGGCAGCAATGATTGAGCCGAGAGGCCGCGGCGTACTGGATCCCCGCATGCGCGGGGATGACGATCGAGTGTTGGATCGGAATGACAGAGCGGCATCAGCGGGGAAGAATGCTACCCCAACCTCAACTCCTCATATCCCTTCGCCGCCACCTCATCGCACCGTGCCCGGTACGCCGGCGCGCTGCCGCTGTAGCGGGCGACGATGCGGGTCTGTTTGCCCTCGACGTTGGAATTGATGCCGGTCATCCAGGAATTGACCTCGTTGGCCAGCAGTCCCTCGCCGAGCGCCTTGACGTGGTCGGTCCAGGATTTCACGCCCTCTGGTGTTGCCTCCAGCCGCGTCAACTCGTTCTTCATCGCAAACAGGATCAGCCCGGTCACCCACTTGACGCTGTACTCGATGCTGCGCGGAATGTTGCCGAGCGCGGTGTGCGGGCCCATCAGCATCAGCATGTTGGGAAATTCATGCACCATGATGCCGAGATAGGTCTCGGGTCCGCGCTTCCATTTGTCCTTCAGCCGCGTGCCGCCGGCGCCGCGGAAGTCAATCTTGTCGAAACTGCCGGTGATGGCGTCGAAGCCGGTCGCGTAGATGATGATGTCGAATTCGTATTCCCGATCGCTGGTCTTGATACCCTTGCGCGTGATCCGCTCGATCGGCGTTTCCTTGATGTCGACCAACTCGACATTGTCCTGGTTGTAGACCTCGTAATAGAAAGTCTCGAGCGGCAGGCGGCGGGTGCCGAAGCCGTGGTTCTTCGGAATCAGCTTCTCTGCCACGGCCTGATTCTTCACCCGTTGGCGGATCTTGCGCGCGACGAAATCGGAGATCGTCGCGTTCGCCTTTCGATCGGTCAGGATGTCGTTGAAATTGCCTACCCAGATGCCGAAGCCGCGCTCTCCGTAGAGCCTTTCATAATTGGCCTCGCGCTCCTCGTCGGATACCTCGAACGCGCCGCGTGGGTCGGGCGTGTGAACGAAGCAGGCGAATGTCTCCTGGCAGCGCGCGAATATTTCTGGATAGCCGGCCTTGATCTTCGCCTGCGTCTCCGCGTCGATCTTGCCGTTATGCAGCGGCGCGGCCCAGTTGGCGGTGCGCTGAAACACCGTGAGATGGCCGACCTGGCCGGCGATGGTCTGGATGGTCTGGATGCCGGTCGCGCCGGTGCCGATCACGGCGACGCGCTTGCCGGCGAAATCCACCGGCTCCTTCGGCCATCGCGCGGTGTGAAACGATGCCCCCTTGAAATCGTCGCGTCCCTCGATCCGGGGCAGGGTGGGCGTGGAGAGCGGGCCGATGGCGGTGATCAGGAAACGCGAATTGAAGCGGCTGCCGTCCTCCAGCGTGATGGTCCAGCTTCGTGTTTCTTCCTCGTATACAGCGGCAGTGACGCGGCTCTCGAACTGGATGTCGCGACGCAGGTCGAACTTGTCGGCGACATAGTTGCAGTAACGCAACGTTTCCGGCTGACCGGCGAAATGCTCCGACCAGTCCCATTCCTGCAGCAACTCCTTCGAGAACGAATAGCCGTAGGAATAGCTCTCGGAATTGAAGCGTGCCCCGGGATAACGGTTCCAGTACCAGGTGCCGCCGACGTTCGTGCCGGCCTCGAACACCCGGACGCGCAGACCCTGTTCGCGCAGCCGGTAGAGTTGGTACAGGCCCGACATGCCCGCGCCGATGATAATGGCGTCAAAATCCGGAATCAGCGTCGCCTCCATCCCCGTGTTTGGGGTCGAGCCTATCCGCTCCGATGCCCACGGACAAACCCCGTATCGGCGCGTGGCAGGGTTGCAGGTTTGCCACCGGCCGGCCTGCCGGCTTTACTCGCAGCCGCATCTGCCCCTATCGTCAGGCCCCGTCATTGCCTGCGACAAACGCGAAGCGTTTGCGCAAGGGAGCGAAGCGACGAAGCAATCCATCTCTCCGCACGACGGAAGAATGGATTGCTTCGCGGAGCCTGTCATCGGGCGCGCATTCGCGCGACCCGTTGGCTCGCAATGACGACAGAGAGAGGAATGATGAACAAGCACGATCCCGTTGACGTCCTCATCATCGGCGCCGGCGCATCCGGCGCGGCGGTGGCGTGGTCGCTGGCCGATACCAAGATGCATATCCTCTGTCTCGACCAGGGCGGCTGGATGAAGTCGTCGGAATACCCCAGCACGGGGCGTGACTGGGAGGCGAAGTTCTACGGCGACTGGTCGACCAGCCCGAACATCCGCGGCCGGCCCGAGGACTATCCAATCAACGACGACAACTCGCCGATCAAGGTCGTGAACTTCAATGGCGTCGGCGGCTCGACCGTGATGTACACCGCGCATTGGCCGAGGCTGCATCCGTCCGATTTCAAGGTGAAGACGCTCGACGGCGTCGCCGACGACTGGCCGATCGATTACGACGCACTCACCCCGTTCTTCGAGGAGAACGACCGGATGATGGGTGTCTCGGGCATGTCGGGCGATCCGCTGTCGCCGCTGACGCACCCGCCGATGCCGCCGCAGCCGCTCGGGCTTTCCGGTCCGCTGATCGGCAAGGCCATGAACAAGCTCGGCTGGCACTGGTGGCCGTCGGACACGACGGTTGCGACGATGGACTACGAGGGCCGGGCGCGCTGCATCAACCTCGGCCATTGCACGCCGGCCTGCGCGCAGGGCGCAAAAGCCTCGACCGACATCACCTATTGGCCGCACGCGATCCGCGCCGGCGTCGAGCTCAAGACCCATTGCCGCGTGCGCGAGATCCTGACCAACGAGCACGGCATGGCCTCGGGCGTCGTCTATTACGACGAGCATGGCGTCGAGCAGTTCCAGCCGGCCGAGGTCGTCATCATCGCCTGCAACGGCGTCGGCACGCCGCGGCTGCTCTTGAATTCGGTGTCCGGCCGCTTCCCGAATGGCTTGGCCAATTCATCCGGCCTGGTCGGCAAGAACCTGATGTTCCATCCCTATGCGCAGATCTACGGCTTCGTGAAGGAGCCGACGGACAGTAACCGCGCGCCGCCGACCTGCCTCTGGAGCAAGGAGTTCTACGACACCGATCTGTCGCGCGGCTTCGTCCGCGGCTACGGCATCCAGTTCGGCCGTGGGGCAGGGCCGGTGTTCGAAGCTGTCGCGAGCGAGCAGAAGGGCATCCTGCCGTGGGGCGCGGACCATCACCGCGTGTTCCGCAAGCTCAATGGACATCGGCTCGCGGTCTCTGCGATCTGCGAAGATCTGCCCGAGGAGCACAACCGCGTCACGCTCGATCCCGTGCTGAAGGACGGCCACGGCATCCCCGCGCCGAAGATCGACTACACGATCAGCGCGAACAGCCGGAAGATGATGAATCACGGACTGGCGCGCGGCCGCGAGATCCTCGAAGCCGCCGGTGCCACCGATATCTGCATCAACGACCCGATTCCCGTGGGGCGGCTGGCATCTGCTCGGCACCGCGCGGATGGGCACCGATCCGGCGCGCTCCGTCGTCAACGAATGGGGCCGCTCGCACGACGTGAAGAACCTCTTCATCGTCGACGGCAGCGTGTTCGTGACCTCGGGCGGCGTGAACCCGACCTCGACCATCCAGGCGATCGCGCTCTATGTCGCCGACCAGATGAAGCAACGCCTTGCCAACCTCTTTGACTGAGACCGCCATGTCCGCAAGCAATGAACTGACCCGAGCCCAATGCAACGATCTCCGCACCGTCGCCGCGATGATCGTTCCCGCCAGCGATGAGTACAAGGTGCCCGGCGCGGACGATCCCGCGATCCAGGCCGACATGCTGGCGACGCTCGGCCGCGACACGGCGCTGGTCACGCAGGCGCTCGATCATCTCGCGCGTCTCGCGGGCAAGCCGCTGGCCGAACTCGATACGGCCAAACGCGAGTCGATAGCGAACGAGTTCCGCGCCACCGGCGGCGCTGCGGCAGCGACGCTCGTCCGCGTCGTCCTGCAATGCTACTACCGTGACGATCGCGTGTTGCGCTCGCTCGGGTTGGAGCTTCGCGCACCGTTCCCCAAGGGCTATGTGCTGCAGGAGGGCGACTGGGCGATGCTCGATCCGGTCAGGGCAAGGTCGGGGACGCTTAGGCGGGCGCCCTAGCAGGCCTGCCTTGCGCCGATTGCGGGCATCTTGCGCATACGGTTCCCGGCCACCATCTGATGAGCCGAAGGAATCGCGCCATGCTGGATTTTAGCTCAGATAATGCCGGCGACGACCTGTCGCCGGCCCCCGAACCCACCCCTGCAAACGACCAGGTTTTGCTCGACGCCTATTCCAACGCCGTGATCGGCGTGACCGAACGCGTCGGTCCTGCGGTCGTGCGTGTCGAAACCGGACCGAAAGTACGTTCAGCGCGCGAGCGCGGCGGGCTCGGCTCCGGCATCGTCATCTCGCCTGATGGACTGGTGCTGACCAACAGCCACGTGGTCGGATCGTCGAAAGAGATCAGGCTGCGCGACACCGAAGGCTTCGTCACCGACGCGCATGTGTTGGGTGTCGATCCCGACACCGATCTCGCGCTGCTGCGGGCCGATGGCGCGCGCGATCTGCGCTACGCCTCGCTCGGCAATTCCAAGAGCCTGCGCCGCGGCCAGCTCGTGGTCGCGATCGGCAATCCGCTCGGCTTCGAATCGACGGTGACGGCCGGCGTGGTGTCGGCGCTCGGCCGCTCGATCCGCTCGGTGAGCGGGCGGACCATCGAGGACGTGATCCAGACCGATGCTGCGCTCAATCCCGGCAATTCCGGCGGGCCGCTGGTGTCGTCGTCGGCGGAAGTGATCGGCATCAACACCGCGATCATCAGCGGCGCGCAGGGCATCTGCTTTGCGGTCGCGAGCAACACCGCGCAGTTCGTGCTGTCCGAGATCATCCGCCATGGCTATGTCCGCCGCGCCTATATCGGCGTCGCCGGCCAGACCGCGCCGATCCCGCGGCGCCATGCCGTGGTCGCCGGCGTCGACAACGCGATGGGCGCGCTGCTCGCGCAGATCGAGCCGGACAGCCCGGCTGCGAAGGCAGGCCTGCTGCCGGGCGACGTCGTGGTCAAACTCGACGGCATCGAGATCAACGGCGTCGACGACCTGATCCGCGCGCTGGATCGCGACCGGATCGGCCGCACGCTGGCGATGGATGTGCTGCGGATGGGACGGTTGCGCGCGATCGATATTCATCCGGTGGAGCGCAAGCCGGCTGCACGGCAGTAACGTCAGACCCTCATGGTGAGGAGGCGCGTAAGCGCCGTCTCGAACCATGTAGCCCGGCCGGTGCCATTCATCCTTCGAGACGCGCGTTCCGCGCTCCTCAGGATGAGGAGTGAGAGCGGAGCTCGATGCTACTACCGCAACGCCGCCAGCAACTCGTCCGGTGCTTCGGACATGATCATGTGACCGGCCCCCGGAACGACGACGGTGCGCGAATTCGGCGTCGCCGCCGCGAGCGCCTTGCCGGCCTTGGCGGGCGTCATCATGTCGCGCTCGCCGAGAATGAAGGTCGCGGGCACCTTGACCTGCGCGGCGGCGGCGAGCGCGTTCTGGTAGGAATTGCAGGCGTTGAGATCGTTGTACAGCACGCCCGGCCGCATCTGCTGCAGCACGCGTTGCGCACCCTGATGCATCCACAGTCCCGGCGCGAGGCTGCCGCCGAGTTCGGCCTTGAAGCCGAGGCCCCAGATCGAGACCATATCGATGGCGTCGGGATTGTTGGCTTCGGCCGCCTTGAGCAGATCGGGCCCGACCGCCATCGCGGCGGCGGTGCCGATCAGGCTAAGGCCCGAAACCTTGTCGGGATGCCGCGCCGACGTCTCCAGCGCGATCAGCGAGCCCATCGAGTGGCCGATGAGCTTGGCTCTGGGTGCGCCGGCGGCGTCGAGCAGTGCAGCGGTCCAGTCGGCCATATCGGCGATGGTCGGCAGCAGCGCGCCGGACGAACGGCCGTGGCCCGGCAAGTCTGGCGCCAGCACCGAATAGCCGTGATGCGCGAACCACCGGCTGTGCAGCGCCCAGGTCGAATGATCGAAACCCGCGCCGTGCAGCATCACGACCGCAGGCAGCGACCGATCGAACGGGCGGCCGCCGGTGGCCACGAAGATATCAGCACCATTGACGGACAACTGCATGGATCAAACCCTCTGCGATGCGCGAAGCGCCTGGCCGAGATCGTCGATGATGTCGGAGACGGTTTCGATGCCGACCGACAACCGCACCAGCTCCTCGCCGATGCCTGCGGCGTTCAACTGCGCGGCGTCCATCTGCTGATGCGTGGTGCTGGCGGGGTGAATGACCAGCGTCTTGGCGTCGCCGACATTGGCGAGGTGGCTGATCATCCGCAACGACTCGATGAATTTCTTGCCCGCCGCGCGGCCGCCCTTGATCCCGAAAGACACGATCGATCCCGCGCCCCGCGGCAGCAGCCGCTTCGCGAGCTGATGATCGGGATGATTCTCAAGCGCGGGATGCAGCACCCAGTCGACCGCCTTGTTGGCGGTGAGCGCCTCGAGCACCGCGAGCGTGTTGCTCATGTGGCGCTCCATGCGAACGCCCAGCGTCTCGACGCCCTGCAGCAGCTGGAACGCATTGGTCGGCGAGAGACACGCGCCGAAATCGCGCAGACCCTCCGTCCGCGCGCGCATGATGAAGGCGGCCTGGCCGAATTGTTCGTCGAAGACGATGCCGTGATAGCCGGCATAGGGCTCGGTGAGCTGGGGGAATTTGCCCGACGCGTGCCAGTCGAACCGGCCGCCATCGACGATGACGCCGCCGATCGCGATGCCGTGGCCGCCGATCCATTTGGTCGCGGAGTTCATCACGAGATCGGCGCCGAGCTCGATCGGCCGGCTGAGGAATGGCGTGGCAAAGGTGTTGTCGATCAGCAGCGGAATCTTCGCGTCATGCGCGATCTGCGACACCGCCGGAATATCCAGCACCTCGAGCCCGGGATTGCCGATGGTCTCGCCGATGACGAGCCGCGTGTTCGGCTTGATCGCGGCGCGGAATTCATCCAGCGCGCGGGGCTTGACGAAGGTGGTCGTAATGCCGAAGCGCGGCAGCGTGTGCGCCAGCAGGTTGATGGTGCCGCCATAGAGCGAGGAGGAGGCGACGATGTGATCGCCGGCGTTGAGCAGCGTTGCGATCGCCAGATGCAGCGCGGCCATGCCGCTTGCCGTGCAGATCGCACCGACGCCGGCTTCGAGCGCGGCGAGGCGCTCCTCGAGTACCGCCGTCGTCGGGTTGGAAATGCGGGTGTAGATGTGGCCCGCGCGTTCCAGGTTGAACAGCGCCGCCGCGTGGTCGGAATCCTGGAACACGTAGGACGTGGTCTGGTAGATCGGAACGGCGCGGGCGCCGGTCGCGGGATCCGGGCGTTGGCCTGCGTGCAGGCTCAGGGTCTCGAAAGCAGGCGGCTTGGGTGCGGGCATGCGAGGCTCGTCAGATCAACGGGTGGCGGGATAAGGATTATGGCTCAGACGTGCACGGCGGTGCGAACGCGCCCGGCATTGCCGAACACGCGCAAATAGCGTTCGATCTCGGACGGCGTGCCGGTAGCCTTCTCCGGATTGTCGGAGAGCTTGACCGCAGGCCGTCCGTCGACCGACGTCACCTTGCAGACCAGCGAGATCGGATCGAGATCGGCGGATCCATCCGGCGCGCAGCCGACGAAATCATTGGTGAGGTTGGTGCCCCAGCCGAAGGAGATGCGCACGCGCCCGTGAAAGTGGCGATAGGTCTCCTCGATCGAGTCGACATCCATCCCGTCGGAGAACACCAGCAGCTTCTCCCGGGGATCGCGGCCCTTCTGCTTCCACCATTTGACGATGTCCTCGCCGGCCGCGATCGGCGGCGCGCTGTCCGGACGAAAGCCGGTCCAGTCGGCGACCCAGTCCGGCGCGTCGCGCAGGAAGGGCTTGGTGCCGAAAGCATCGGGCAGGGCGATCAGGAGGTTGCCGCCATAGGTATGTCGCCACTGGTCGAGAATGCGATAGGGCGCCCAACGCAACTCCTCGTCGGAATCGGCGAGCGCGGCTGCGACCATCGGCAATTCGTGCGCGTTGGTGCCGATCGCTTCGAGATCGTTGTCCATCGCGAGCAGCACGTTGGAGGTGCCGGTGAACGACGGCCCGAGCCCCTCCTTGACCGCCTCGACGCACCAGCGCTGCCACAGATATCCATGGCGGCGGCGGGTGCCGAAGTCCGACAGTCGAAGGTCTTCAAGTTTGCGCAGCCGCTCGACCTTGGACCACAGCTTGGCCTTGGCGCGGGCATAGAGCACGTCGAGCACGAAACGGCCCTGTCCCTTGGTCGCCTGGCGCGAGCGCAACTCGTTCATGATCGCCAGCGCCGGGATTTCCCACATCGTGGTGTGGGTCCACGGCCCGTGGAAGTGCAGCTCGTACTGGCCGTCGACCTTGCGCAGCTCGTATTCGGGCAGGCGAAAATTGGCGAGCCAGTGGATGAAGTCCGGCGAGAACATCTGGGTCTTGCCGTAGAACGTATTACCGGCGAGCCAGATCAGCTCCTTCTTGGTGAACCGGATGGAGCGGGCGTGGTCGAGTTGGGCACGCAGTTCGCCCTCGTCGATGATTTCGGCAAGGCGGACATGCCTGGAGCGGTTGATGACCGAAAAGGTGACGCGCTGATCCGGGTAGAGATTCGCAGATCATCTGCTGCATCAGCAGCTTGTAAAAATCGGTATCGAGCAGGCTGCGCACGATCGGGTCGAGCCGCCAGCCGTGATTATAGGTCCGGGATGCAATGTCGGTAACTGCCATGATGGAACTCTACCGTGCCGCGGGCCGCCCAACCAGTGGGTATTGGCGGGAACATGGCAGCTCAGCGCGCGCTATTCCTGCCGAATGCGCCCGACCGCCGCATCAATATCGGTCCAGGCCGGCTTGCCCGGGGCGAATTGCCGGCGGAGATAGGCGGCCAGTTCCGCGACCTGGCCGTCGGTCAGGCTATCCTTGAAGGCCGGCATATAGCCGAGGTCGGTTACGGCCGGCTTCGCGATGCCGTGCAGGATGACCTGGATCAGATTGTCGGGCACGGCGCTGTGCAGATTGCTGTTCAATGCCAGCGACGGCCGGCTGCCGAACAGCGGCGCACCGCCGACCTCGTGGCACACCGCGCAGGCGCCCTGGTAGATCCGGGCGCCGGTGCCGGATGCGGCCGACGCGCGCGTGCCCGTCGAGGACTCCAGTCGCGCGGCGAGCGCATCCTGCGCCGCGCGATCCATGGAGGCCTCGTTGAACGACGCGAGATAGACCGCCATGGCGCGGATATCGGAATCCGGCAACGCCGTGAGTTCCTTCACCACCGGCGCCATCGGCCCGGCGGCGACGCCATGCAGGCGCGACTCGCCGGTTCGCAGGTAAGCGTAAAGCTCGTCCTCGCTCCACGGGATCGGCGCCTGCGACAGCGACGTCAGCGCAGGCGCTTCCCAACCTTCCGCAAAACCGCCGGCGAGATAGGCGTTCGCCCTTTCCGCGCCGAGCGCACTGCGCGGCGAATGGCAGGCGCTGCAATGGCCGAGGCCTTCCACCAGATAGGCGCCGCGATTCCATGTCTCGGATTTGGTCGGGTCTGCCTGGAAAACCGCCGGCTTGTGGAACAGTGCATTCCAGCCCGCCATCAGCGGACGCAGGTTGAACGGAAACGCGAGCGCCTTGTTCGGCGTCTCCGCGCGCACCGCCGGCTGCGCCATCAGGTAGGCGTAGAGCGCCTGCATGTCGGCGTCGGTGGTCCTGGCGAAATGCGTGTAGGGAAATACCGGATAGAGCTGCCGGCCGTCGCGATGAATGCCCTCGCGCATCGCGCGCTCGAAGGCGGGATAGGACCACGCGCCGATTCCGGTTTCGACGTCGGGCGTGATGTTGGTCGAGAAGATCGTGCCGAATGGCGTTTGCAGCGGACGGCCACCGGCATTGAGGATGCCGTTCGCCGAGGTATGGCAGACCGCGCAATCGCCGAGCGCGGCGAGTTGCTGGCCGCGGGCAATCGTGGCGGCCGAATAGACCGAGGCATCGGGCCGCGCGATCGGCGCGATCGCGCGCCACGGCAGCACGGCGGCGCCGATGCCGATCGCGGCGGCGCACAACGCTGCGGCGGTCGCGAACACACCGCGGCGTCCGGCAAACGGATTCTGCCATCTGTTCTGATCGGGCTGCGGCGCGGATACCGGCGGAGGCAACGCGTCCGGTGCAGGTTGCGCCTCGCCGTGCAGCCCCCGCAGGATGCGTTCCGGCGTGAACGGCAATTCGCGAAAGCGCACACCGGTTGCGTCAAAGATGGCGTTGGCGATGGCAGCGGCACTCGGGACGGAAGCGGACTCGCCGACGCCGAGCGGCGGCTGGTCCGGCCGCGGCAGCATCAACACGTCGATCTCGGGCACATCAGGGAATTTGATGATGGGGTAGGCGCCCCATTCGCGCGCCGTCACCGACGTGCGGTCGAACGACACTTCCTCCATCAGCGCGCGGCTGGTCGACTGGATGACGTTGCCGTGGATCTGGTGGCGCACGCCGTCCGGATTGATCATCAGGCCGGAATCCTGCCCCGCGACGACACGCGTCACGCTGACATCGCCGGTCGCCTTGTTGACGGCGACGTCGGCGATCCATGCCGACCACGCCGCGCCATAGCCGGGAAACTTGCTGTGCACATAGAGCGCATAGGCAAAGCCGCGCCCGCGCACGATGTCGCCCTCGGCGGATTTTTCCAGGCGTATCGGCCGCGGCTTCCAGCCGGCGCGCTCGGCCACCGCATTGACGAGGTCGACCGCGCGCGAGTCCTTCAGATAGCGCAGGCGATACTCGATCGGGTCGACGCCGGCTTCATCGGCGCATTCGTCGATCCAGGATTCATGCGCAAAGGTGTTCGGCAGCGCCGAGACGCCGCGCAGCCAGGAGGCGCGCACGATCGGCGGCATGTCGTTGGCCACCACGCGCAGATTCTCGTAGTCGTAGGGCGGGATCGCGGTGCGGTCGCCCATCTCGAAGATCGCAGGCGTGTGCGGAATGGCGCCGGTCAGCAGCAGCGCCAGCGTCGGCGCGCCGTTCGAGGGATAGCGCGTGGCAAAATCATAACCGGCGACGCTGCCGTCGGCGTTCAATCCGCCGTTGACATCCATCAACTGCGCGGTGCCCTTGGGCTCCCACGCATGTTCCTGCTCACGCGTCAGTTGCACGCGCACGGGCCGGCCCACGGCGCGCGACAGCAGTACCGCATCGGCGGAAACGTCATCGGCGCAGTTGCGGCCGTAGCAGCCGGCGGCCTCCATCCGGATCACCTCGATCTCGGCTTCGCGGCGATGGATCAGCCGTGCCAATTCCGTGCGCAGATGGTGCGGATTCTGAGTGCCGGACCAGACCCGGGTCTGATCTTCCTGATAATCGGCAACCGCGCAGGACGGGCCGATCGAGGCGTGCATCTGGTAGGGCCAGATGTAGGTTCGCGGCATCGGCTTGGCAGCGCCGGCAATCGCCGTATCGACATTGCCCTTGTCGATCAGCGTTCGCGGCGTCGACGGATTGGCGCGCAGCGCGGTCTCGATGTCCTTCAGGTCGGGCAGCGTCGGCACCGGCTTCCAGGTAACCTTGAGCTGTGCTGCGGCCTTGATGGCGTTCTCCTCGCGCTCGGCGACGACGCCGACGAAGTCGCCGATCCTGACGACGGCGACAAGGCCGGGGATATCGCGCACCGAGGCTTCATCGACTGCAATCAGGCTGTTGCCGATGAAATCGCCGACATCGACGCCGGCATAGGGCGGACGTACGACGCGGCCATGCAGCATGTGGGGCACGCGCATGTCGTGAACGTAAACCAGCTCGCCGGTCGCCTTCGCCGGCAGATCGACGCGCGGCACCGATTGCCCGACGATGGTGTAGGCATCGGCGGACTTCACGGGGACATCATCAGCCAGTTCAAGCTGGATGGTCTCACCCGCGATCAGTTCGCCATAGCTGACGCTGCGATTGTCCTTGCCGCGGATCAAACCGTCTTCAATGACGATATCCTCGACCGCAAGCTCCAACCGCGCCGCGGCACGCGCGACCAGGAACTGCCGCGCCTGCGCTGCGGCCTTGCGCAACGGCACGGCGGTGATCTGGATCGTTTCGCTCGCAATCGTCGCGCCCTGATTGGGGACGAGCGATGTATCGCCGAGCACCACGACGACGCGCGCAAAGGAGACGTCGAGTTCCTCCGCGACGATCTGCCCGAGCGCGGTGCGGATTCCGGTGCCAAGATCGACATGGCCGTTATAGGCGGTGACCGATCCGTCGGCGGTGATCCTGATGAAGGTCTCGAACTTGACGGCCTCGACGGGGGAGGCAGGACGAACGACAGTGAGCTTGCCCTGCAGCCGATTGCGATCCTCGGTCGTGTCGGGAGCCGCCATCACGCCTGCGCCTCAACGGCGCGGCCGGCCGCGCGCATTGCTGCGCGCATGATCTCGATATGCGCGCCGCAGCGGCAGAGTTGATGATGCAGCGCCTCCAGCACCTCGTCGTCCGACGGGTGAGGGGAACGCAGCAGCAGCGCCTTGGTCGCGATGATCATGCCGTTGAGGCAGTAGCCGCATTGCGCGGCCTGTTCGTGGATGAAGGCGCGCTGCACCGGATCGGGATGCTCGCGTGTGCCGAGACCTTCGAGCGTCACGATGTCGCGCCCGGTGCAGCCCTCGATCGGGATCACGCAGGACCGCGCGGCGACGCCGTCGATCAGCACGGCGCAGGCGCCGCATTCGCCGAGCCCGCAGCCGTATTTCGGTCCGTTCAAGGCGAGGTCGTTGCGCAGCACATAAAGCAATGCAGTGTCGGGAGCCGCTTCGACATCGTGAGTCTTGCCGTTGACGGTCAGGCGCATCGTGCTCTGCGTCATGCTCCCCCAGGTCCTCGCTGCGTTGCAAAACTCTGCACTGGACGCCTCGCGAAAGATACCGTTTGTGTACAAACGTGCAAGCGCGCCATCCCGCGCTGCAGCGCGTTGCTTGCTTTATGAACAGCGATGCGAGGCAAATGAGTTATTATGCGGCAGGCGAGGCATTTGGCCTCCGGGCCCGCTTGACAGCATTCAAGTCCGCGCGCAACATCGTTCGTATACGAACAAATGATCGGACCCGCGAAGACGCGGGGTTTGATCGGCGCCTTCTCGACCGCAGGCTTGTTCATGACTGATGATGCGATGACCGCCGCCGGTGGCGACAAGATCCGCTGCGATGCCTGTCCGGTGATGTGCTACATCAAGCCGGGCGCGGCCGGCGCGTGCGATCGCTATGCCAATCATGATGGCGAGCTGGTGCGCGTCGATCCGCATATTGTGCTGGAGCAAACGGTATCCCATGGCGGTCGCCTGGTGCCGTTCCAGGCCGGGGGCGGCGATTGGGACGGCAAGATCGTCCGCGAGCCGAACGTATTCGTCACCGCCATCGGCGCCGGCACGACCTATCCCGACTACAAGCCCGCGCCCTTCATCGTGTCCTCGGAAATCGACGGCGTCGACATGGTCACCGTCGTGACGGAAGGCATTTTCAGCTATTGCGGCGTCAAGGTGAAGATCGACACCGACCGCTATCTGGGCCCCGAGACGGCGGCGGTCCGCGCGGAAGGCGAGGCGATCGGCCATGTGACGACCAGCGAATACGGCTCGCAGATGCTGTCGCTCGGCGGCGTGCATCATCTGACCGGCGGCTCCAAGAAGGAAGGCCGCGTCACCTGCGACGCGCTGATGGACCTCTCCAACTGCAAGCCGGTGGAGCTGACGATCGACGGCGGCGCCACGGTCGTGGTGCAGGCCGGCTATCCTCCCATCGTCAACGGCATTGCCGAAGAGCGCATGCGGGTGGGCTGCGGCTCGGCGACCATCGGCATGTTCGCCAAGCAGTGGCATGGCAAGGTCGATGAGGTCGTTGTCGTCGACGACCACATCACCGGCGTTCTCAGCGAGCATCAGGCCGGCAAGTTGCTCGATATTCCCGATACCGGGATCAAGATGAAGGGCCGGCGCTCGACGCCGGGCCGTTACTTCCAGGTCGCCGATCCCGGCACCGGCTGGGGCGGCACCAATATTTCCGATCCGCTGTCGGTGCTGGGGCCGTTCAATCCGAAGGAGGCGCGGCCCGGCCTGACCATGCTGATGGTCTCGACCACGGGCGAGCACGCGGCCTATTATGAACTCGATGAGGCGCTGCGGCCGGTCGAAAAGCAGATGCCGCCCGATCTGAAATTCTCGGTCGAGCGCATCCAGGAAAATTGCGAACCGGCGCTGTGCACGGTGCTGTTCATGGGCGGCGCCGGCGGTTCGCTGCGCGCCGGCGTCACCGACAATCCGGTGCGGCTGACGCGCTCGGTCAAGGACGCGCTGACGCGGGTCACCAGCGGCGGCGCGCCGGTCTATGTCTGGCCCGGCGGCGGCATCACCTTCATGGTCGATGTCACGCAGATGCCGGCCGGCGCGTTCGGCTATGTGCCGACGCCGGCGCTGGTGGCGCCGATCGAGTTCACGCTGCGGCTTTCCGATTATGCCGCGCTCGGCGGCCACATGGATCACGTCCGTCCGCTGGCGTCGTTGCGGGACAACACCGAAACCCGCCCGATGCCTTACATTCCGGGACGGCGCGCATGAAACGGCGCCCGCAAATCGCGCTTCTGCCGGACGGCAAGCGGCTGCATTTGCAGGACGGTCCGATCGATCTGGTTATCGAGGCGAAGGGCGAGGAAGGCTGACGTGCGTGCCGCCTATGAGGCCGCGGCACGTCGTTTCACCGGTCTGCTCGATGAACTCTGTGCGGAATTGGTGGAGTTGCGGCGGGCAGCCGATCCGGTTCGATGTAAGCTGAGAGGGGTCGTCGCGCGCCGCATGCATGCGGCTGTCGCGCCGTTTGCAACGGCTGCCTTCATCACGCCGATGGCAGCGGTGGCGGGGAGCGTCGCGGAAGAAATCCTTGGCGCGATGCTCGCGCGCAGCGCGGCTCGACCGCGCTTATGTCAATAATGGCGGTGACATCGCGTTGCATCTCGCCGGCGGCGAGCAGTTCACCGTCGGCCTGATGGATCGGCCCGACCGGCATGGCCTGATGCGAACCATTGATATTGACGCCGAAGATCCGGTGCGGGGTATCGCGACCAGCGGGCGGCATGGCCGCAGCTTTTCGCTCGGGATTGCCGATGCCGTCACCGTGCTGGCGAAAACGGCGTCGCAGGCGGATGCCGCTGCCACCATCATCGCCAATGCGGTCGATCTGCCCGGCCATCCCGCCATCACCCGTTGTCCGGCGAATGAATTACAGCCCGACAGCGACCTCGGCGCGCGCCTTGTTACCCGTGACGTCGGCGCGCTGCGTGAGGACGAGATCGAGGAGGCGTTGAGGGCAGGGGTGAACCGGGCACAGCAATTGCTTGCGGCGGGATTGATCGAAGGTGCGGCCTTGCGTCTACTAGGCGAGACGGCCGTGGTGGGTGCAACAGGGATCAAGGCAGGCGCGCCGCCGGCATTTCACGGAAGCGCACTGGAAAGAATAGCGCATGTTTGATCGGGAGCGAGGCTGACAATGAGCGCGATCATTCGCAAGATCGTCACGGTGGTCGAGGAGACCCATCTCGAGATGGGTCAAAAGGTTGCGCCGCCGACCCGGCGGGCCGCGGCGATCGCCGTGATCGAGAATCCCTTTGCAGGCCGGTATGTCGAGGATCTCTCGCCGCTGATTGAAATCGGCGAGGAACTCGGCGATCTGCTTTCGAAGAGGGCGGTAGCGGCGCTCGGCATCGACGGCGCCAGGGCGCACAGCTACGGCAAGGCCGCAGCCGTCGGCGAAAACGGCGAACTGGAACATGCGGCCGCCATCCTGCATCCGAAAATGGGCGCGCCGGTGCGGAAAGTGCTGAGCAAGGGCGCGGCGCTGATCCCGTCGTCGAAGAAGCGCAGCGGCCCGGGAACGACGCTCGATATTCCGCTGGGCCACAAGGACGCAGCGTTCGTGCGCAGCCATTTCGACGGCATGGAAGTGCAGATCAACGATGCGCCGCGCGCCAATGAGATCATGGTGGCGGTTGCGGTCACCGACAGCGGCAGGCCATTGCCGCGCGTCGGCGGGCTGAAGGTTTCGGAAGTCAAAGGCGAAGACGGTTTGCGATAATTTCACAAGGGTATTGGAGGTAGGGATGCGACGTAGACACGTACTGGGAGCAGGTTTGGCGATCGCGGTCGCGGGCATGGCGGGCAGCGCCATGGCGCAGGGCGAGATCAAGATCGGCGAGATCAACAGCTATTCGCTGTTGCCCGCCTTCACCGAGCCCTATCGCAAGGGCTGGCAGCTTGCGGTCGAGGAAATCAACGCCGCGGGCGGCATCAACGGCAAGAAGCTGGTCGTCATCTCCAAGGATGACGGCGGCAAGCCGGCGGACGCGCAGACCGCGGCCAACGAACTGGTGTCGAGCGAGAACGTGGCGATGCTGACGGGCACGTTCCTGTCCAACATCGGTCTGGCCGTCTCCGACTTCGCCAACCAGAAGAAAGTATTCTTCCTGGCGGCGGAGCCGCTGACCGACGCCATCACCTGGTCCAAGGGCAATCGCTACACGTTCCGCCTGCGCCCCTCCAACTACATGCAGGCGGCGATGCTGGTGGAAGAAGCCGCAAAGCTGCCGGCCAAACGCTGGGCAACGATCGCGCCGAACTATGAATACGGCCAGTCGGCGGTCGCGGTGTTCAAGAAGCTGATGTCGGAGAAACGGCCTGACATCCAGTGGGTCGACGAGCAGTGGCCGCCGCAGGGCAAGATCGACGCCGGTCCGGTGGTGCAGGCGGTTGCCGCCGCCAACCCGGAAGCGATCCTCAACGTCACCTTCGGCGCCGATCTGGTGAAACTCGTGCGCGAGGGCAATACGCGCGGGCTGTTCAAGAACCGCGCGGTGGTGTCGTTCCTCACCGGCGAGCCGGAATATCTCGATCCGCTGAAGGACGAAACGCCCGAGGGCTGGATCGTCACGGGTTATCCCTGGTACGACATCAAGACGCCGGACCATGACAAGTTCCTGAAAGCCTATCAGGCCAAGTTCAACGACTATCCGCGCCTCGGCTCGATCGTCGGCTACCAGACCATCAAGGCGGCCGCCGCGATCCTTGCGAAAGCCAATTCGACCGATCCGGAGAAGCTGATTGCGGCGACCGAAGGCCTGTCGATGCCGTCGCCGTTCGGCGAGATCACCTTCCGCAAGATCGATCACCAGTCGACGTTAGGCGCCTATGTCGGCAAGACCGCGCTGAAGGACGGCAAGGGCGTGATGGTGAACTCGGTTTATCGCAAGGGCTCGGACTATCTCCCGAGCGATGCGGAAGTCGGAAAGCTTCGCCCGAAGGAGTGACGTTCTCACTCCTCCCTCTCCCCGTCCTTACGGGGAGAGGGTCGGGGTGAGGGGCTCTCTCCGCGAGTTGTGCCTGTCGATAGACCTGTACCCCCTCACCCGGATCGCAAGGGCGATCCGACCTCTCCCCGCAAGCGGGGCGAGGTAAGAAAGACCTCATCCTGAGGAGGCGCGAAGCGCCGTCTCGAAGGATGGAAGCCCCGCTCTGACGATTGCGCCAACCCGGACCGCCCATGGCCTTCTACTTCGTTCAGTTCCTGACCGGTCTTGCCAGCGCGGCGTCGCTGTTTCTGGTCGCGTCGGGGCTGTCGATCATCTTCGGCGTGACGCGGATCGTGAATTTCGCCCATGGCGCGTTCTACATGCTCGGCGCCTATGTCGCGTTCACGCTGACCGAGCGCTTCTCCGGCGCGCTCGGCTTCTGGGGCGGCATCGTCGTTGCGTCGCTGGTCGTCGCCGTCGTCGGCGTGCTGGTCGAGATGGTGCTGCTGCGGCGGATCTACCATGCGCCGGAACTGTTCCAGTTGCTCGCGACCTTCGGCCTGACCCTGATGGTCCAGGATATCGTGGTGCTGATCTGGGGACCCGACGATCTGCTCGGCCGCCGCGCGCCCGGCTTCAAGGGCGCCGTCGATTTCTTCGGCCAGAACATCCCGAGCTATGATCTGTTCCTGATTGCGCTCAGCCCGGTCGTGCTCGGCGGGCTCTGGCTGTTGTTCCAGCGCACGCGCTGGGGCGTGCTGGTGCGCGCGGCGACGCAGGACCGCGACATGGTGGCGGCGCTCGGCGTCAATCAGAAATGGCTGTTCACCAGCGTGTTTGCGCTCGGCGTCTTTCTCGCAGCGCTCGGCGGCGCGCTGCAGATTCCGCGCGACGCCGTGCATCACGCGCTCGACCTGCGCATCATCGTCGACGTGTTCGTGGTGGTGGTGATCGGCGGCCTCGGCAGCATCATCGGCGCCTTCGTTGCCGCCGTGCTGGTCTCCGAACTTAACGCCTTCGGCATTCTCATTTTCCCGAAGATCTCCATCATCCTGGTATTCCTGGTGATGGCGGTGGTGCTGATCGTGCGGCCGTGGGGGCTGTTCGGCAAGCCGGAAGCGGCTGCGCGCCGCACGCCGGGCCTGACCGTCAATCCGTGGCGGCCGCTGACCTCGGGTGAGCGGTTGATGTCGCTGGGCGCGCTGGCCGTTGCGGCCATGCTGCCGCTGTTCGCAGGAAATTACGCGCTGACGGTCGCCTCCGAGATCGCGATCTTCGTGATCTTTGCCGCCAGCCTGCATTTCCTGATGTCGGTCGGCGGGCTCGCCTCGTTCGGCCACGCCGCCTATTTCGGGCTTGGCGCCTATGGCGTCGCGTTCCTCGCCAAGGCGGCGGGATTGCCGATGATCGTCTCGCTGCTGCTCGGCCCGCTGCTGGGCCTGCTCGGCGCCGCCGTGTTCGGCTTCTTCGCCGTGCAACTGTCCGGCGTCTATTTCGCGATGCTGACGCTGGCGTTTGCGCAGATCGTCTGGTCGATCGCGTTCCAGTGGGTCGCGGTGACCGGCGGCGACAACGGCATTTTGAGCGTCTGGCCGGACAAGTGGGCCGCGGGCCCGGCCAGTTTCTACTGGCTGTCGCTCGCGATCGCGGCGCTTGCGGTCACGGTGTTGCGGGTGATCGTGTTCTCGCCGTTCGGCTTTGCGCTGCGCGCGACGCGGGACTCGCCGCTGCGCAGCGAGGCGATCGGCATCAACGGCAAGCGCGTGCAATGGACCGCCTTCGTCATATCGGGCACGGTCGCAGGCATCGGTGGCGCGCTGTTCGCCTATCTGAAGGGAAGCGTCTTCCCGGACAGCCTCGGCATCTCGCTGTCGGTCGATGCGCTGGTCATGGTGCTGCTCGGCGGCGTCGAGACGGTTTCCGGCGCGGTCATCGGCGCCATCGTCTTCAAGGCGGCCAATATCTGGCTGGTCAGCCAGACTGATCTTTCGAAGCTGGTGCTGGGCGGCTTCATCGTGCTGATGGTGGTGGCGTTCCCGAAAGGCATCGTCGGCACGCTGGAGACGATCAGGAATCGCTGGCGATCCCCTGAGAAAAAATCCGCGCTGCTCACCTCCCGGGTCGAGGTTGCCGAATGAGCATGGTCCCCACATTGCTGTCGGTCGAGAACCTCAGCAAATCCTATGGCGGCGTGCATGCCGTGCGCAGCGTGTCGTTCGAGCTGCGCGCGGGCGAAATCCTGGCGCTGATCGGGCCCAATGGCGCGGGCAAGAGCACCTGCTTCGACATGCTCAACGGCCAGAACATTCCGGACAGCGGCCGGATCAATCTGCTCGGCGAGGATACGGTGGGCCGCAAGCCGCGCGCGATCTGGCGGCTCGGCGTCGGGCGCACGTTCCAGATCACCGCGACGTTCCCGACCATGACCGTGCGCGAGAACGTGCAGGTCGCGCTGGTGTCCTATGGCAGGCAATTGTTCAATCTCTGGGGCTCGACCGCAAGTTACGCGCGCGACGAAGCCGGCCGGCTGCTCGATCTCGTCGGCATGGGCGCCTATGCCGGGCGGCCCTGCGGCGAGCTCGCTTATGGCGACCTCAAGCGGCTGGAACTCGCGATCGCGCTCGCCAACCAGCCGAAACTCCTGCTGATGGACGAGCCGACCGCCGGCATGGCGCCGCGCGAGAGGATCGAACTGATGCGGCTCACCGCGCGCATCGCCCGCGAGCAATCGATCGGCGTGCTCTTTACCGAGCACGATATGGATGTCGTGTTCGAACATGCCGACCGCATCCTGGTGCTGAACCGCGGCAGTCTCATTGCCGAAGGTTCGCCCGAGGAAGTCCGCGGCAATCCGCAGGTGCGCGCGATCTATCTCGGCGAAGGGCTGGTCTACGACGCGCGCCACCGCGAGGGAGCCGGCGCATGAAGCTGCAGGTCGCCGATCTCAACAGTTTTTATGGCCCGGCGCATATCCTGTTCGATATCGCGCTCGAAGTCGGCGAGGGCGAGGTGGTGGCGCTGCTCGGGCGCAACGGCGCCGGCAAGTCGACCACGTTCCGTTCGATCGTTGGCCTGGTCGAGAACCGCTCGGGGCGGATCGTCTTCGAAGGCAAGGACGTCTCGCGCGAGCCGACGCATGCCATCGTGCGCAGCGGGCTCGGTTATGTGCCGGAAGAGCGGCGCATCTTCACGGACCTGACGGTCGAGGAAAATCTGGAAGTCGGCCGCCAGCCGAAGCGGCCGAACGCGCCGCAGTGGACGCGCGAGAAACTGTTCACGCTGTTTCCCAATCTCGGCGAAATGCGAAACCGCCCGGGCGGGCGGATGAGCGGCGGCGAACAACAGATGTTGACCATCGCGCGGACGCTGATGGGCAATCCGTCGCTGGTGCTGCTCGACGAGCCCTCGGAAGGGCTGTCGCCGAAGATCGTCGAGCAGATGGTCGAGGCCATCCTCGCGATGAAGCGGGAAGGCGTCAGCATCGTGGTCTCGGAGCAGAACCTGCATTTCGCGCGGCTGATTTCGGACCGCGCCTACATCATCGAACGCGGCAAGATCTGCTTCGGCGGCACGATGGCGGAACTCGATGCGCGGCCGGACATCCGGGACGCGCATCTGTCGCTGTAAGGGAAGGGCGGGAGCGAAGATGGCAAGGAGTGTTTCGCCGAAACGAGCGGTCAAGCCTGCACGGCCGTCCTACATCCTCGATGAGCAGATCGGCTTCATCCTGCGCCAGGTCTGGCAGCGCCACGCGACCATCTTCGCCCGCGAAATCGGCATCAACCTGACGCCGACGCAATGGGCGGCCGTCTCGAAGCTCGCCGAGACCGGGCCGTGCTCGCAAAACCTGCTCGGACGGCTGACGGCGATGGATGTTGCGACCATCAAGGGCGTGATCGACCGCCTCACCGCGCGGGGCCTGACCGAGACCAGCGCGGACCCCGAGGACGGCCGCCGCTTGCTGGTGAGTCTGACGCGCGCCGGCCAGCAACTGGCCGAGAAGGCCGCACCGGCCGCGCTCGCGATAACGAGGGAGACGCTGGCGCCGCTCGATGCGAAGGAGCGCGAAACGCTGATGATGCTGAAGTGCTGCTTGCGAAGCAAGCTTGCGCTGAAGCGAGCGGTCCAGGGCTGCTCGCTGCGGTCAGCGCTCAGGTTCAGCACCAGCGCGATCGCGCCCACCAGGATGAGGCTGACGGCCCAAATCGTATCCAGATTGAACCAGCTCTGCGATATGAATTTGAGACCGAGATAGCGATAGGCGAGCCATGCGCAGCATCCGCCGGCGGCGATCATCGCGGCAGCGTGGACGATGGCAACCAGCACGGCCATGCCGAGATTGGCGTTGATGAGCGTGTCGGCGGCCTGCGTGGCCGCGGTCGAGGTCGGCTTGCCGGCAGAGCCCGAGATAGATCGGCACCAGCATCAGGGCCGCGCCATGCGCGAGCGCCACCGCGAAGGACCACAGCCCCAATTGCGTCGGCGAGATCCGCGCCAGCGCCCTTGGATGGCGCCGGTTGGCAAGCCGGTACAGACCGAAGGCGATGACGAGGAGGCTGGCGCCGATCTGTATCGTGCGCTGCCATTCGACGACGGTAACCAGCAGCGCGAAGGGGAGGATCACGAGGAGCATCGCGAGCAGATGGCCGGCCATGAGTGGCCCAAGCGCGGTCACCAGCGCGCGTGGACTCCTTTCCATCAATCCCGCCGACACGGCGAGCGGCCACCCCATGCCCGGGTTGACGCCGTGGTAGAGGCCGCTCGCGATCACAGCCAGCCAGAGCCAGGCAGGTGTCCAGTCGGCTGCGCTCAAATTCAGACCGACGGATAGCAGAACGAGTCTGTCGAACAGTCACCGCCGTCGAGCCGGACTTGATGTGCGCGGTATCCGTCGGGGAAATTGACCCAGTAATCCCTCGCCAGTTCGAGGCCACCGTCCGGCTTCGCATGGGCCATCACCTGGGCGCCCGGCACGCCGTCGGGATAGAACTGGTTGTCCCACGTCGAGTAGAGCGAGTTGGTCCAGTAGACACGCTTGCCGTCGCGGCTGATCTCGACCATCTGCGGACCGCCGGCGAAGGCCTTGCCGTTCGGATGCGGCGTACGGCGCGCGATGCCGCCGATATGTACCGATCCGGCAAGTTTCGGCTTTCGCGGCTCTCTGACGTCGTATTGACGCATCTCGCCGGTGGCCCAGCAGGCGACGTAGAGAAATTTGTCATCCATCGAGAGGTCGATGTCCGTTACCAGCGGCGGCACGGCGCCGAAGCCCTGCAGAAGCGGTGGCAGTTGCTCCTTCGGCGCGGGCTCGGGCGGAATCGTCGCCGTCTTCTCGATGTGAAACTTGCCGCCCTCGCGCCACCAGGTCCAGATCGAGCCTTCGAGGTTTGTTGTATCGACCACGACGCCGAGGAAGCCGTATTCGCGAACGGGATCGTGGGCGGGGCGCACTTCCAGCGCCATCTGATGGTTGGCGCCGAGATCGATGGTCTGGACATTGCGGCGGGCGCGCAGGTCCCAGAAATGGATCCGGTGGCCGTATTTGTTGGAGAGCAGATCCTCCGCCACGATGCCGTTCTCGAACTGCGGCGGCAACGCCCACTCGCTCGTCACCATGTAATCGCGCGGCAGGTTCCACCAGAAATCATAATGCAGGGTTTGCGGACCGCGATCGAGCTCCCATCGTCCGAGCACCTCGAACGTCTCGCAATCCATGATGAAGACGCCGGGTGGTCCGTCGGTGCCGTTCTTGCCGCCGCCGCCGAGCGTAGAGACGTAAATGCCTTCCGGCCCGCAATGAACCGTGTGGGGTCGCGAGTATCCGGTCTTCCTGAAGATTTCTTCCGGCTCGATGATCTTGTGGATGGCCGCCTTGGTGGGATCCGGCTTGGTATCGATGATGTAGATGCGGGATGAGCGTATGCCGGGGATGATGAGATAACGGCGTTCGAGAAAAGCATGCCCGGTTAGCGGGGACAGCGACGACGAGCAGGCGTTCCATCCGAAATGGTGAAATTCATCGCCCTTGTTGGGCATTGTCACGGTGTGGACGACCTGACTGTAGGTCTGGGACTTCGGATTGACGTCGATGACCGCAAGTGCGTCCGGTTTGGAAAAGTCCGGGCTGAGCAGCACGGTGTAGGCGAAGTTCTCCGGCGGCGCTTCCATGGCAAGCCTTGGCGAAGCGTGAAACGTGGGGTCGGGCCGAATGGTCATCGTACTGCCTCCCTGTTTGCCTCGATGTACAGCAACACGGCTCAGCGGCATGCGGCGGCAAGAAGTCACCGGGCTCTCGCGAGCGCCGCCGGCCGGGGTATGCGCAACCGACAATACACCGCAATACGATCAAGCGAAAATGACGATGGTGCGACCAATCCGCAGCTTCAATCATCGCCGTTCCGCTCGCGACTATTTGAAGGGTGACGCCCCGCGTCCTCCGCGCTCCTTCCTCCCGCGCTCGATCGAGCGCTGGCTTGACCTGCGGCGCCCGGATTGGCGCGTCTGTCAAAACTATTGTTACTGTTGACTTCATATCGAATAGTTCGATAACATTGTTATCATGAGCAAGCCTGCAGCCGCCGCAAGGGACTGGTCGGACGTCGTGAGGGGAGCAAAGCGCGACCTTCTGCTGCGCGCCGCGCGCGACGAATTCGCCGAACAGGGGCTGGAAGGCGCCACGATGCGCGGCATCGCGGTGCGCGCCGGCTGCACGACGGGCGCGATCTATCCGCTGTTCGACAGCAAGGAGGCGATTTACGCCGAACTGCTGAAGCAGTCGCTGGCGGCGCTCGATGGCTATGTTGCCGGGGCCGTCGCCAAAGCGCGGACGCCGGAGGCGCAGGTCGAGGCGGCCTGCGGCGCCTTCCTGAACTACTATCTCGACCACCGCTTCGAGATAAATCTGGGCCTCTATGCGTTCCGCGGCCTCAAGCGGCTGGGCGTCGGCAAGCCGTCGGATGAAGAACTCAACCAGGCGCTATGGAAGGTGCTGGAACGCATCGCGGTGCCGCTGACGGAAGTGCGCGGCCTCAAGCCTTCAGAGGTTCGGCCGTGGGTGGCGCTGCTCACCAGCCAGATGATCGGGGCGCTCGTGCTGCAGATCGCGGGCCGGCTGGATTTTCTGCAAACCGGTGCGCCGACGCTGCTTCGCATGATGCTGGCGCAATGCCTTGCCCCGATGGGGCCGAAGAACGCGAAGGCTGCACGCAAATCCAAACAGTAAGGGAGTAAGCCAAATGGTCCGGATCGAAAAGCAGGGCGCAGTGTGGACCGTCATCCACAGCCGGTTTGCCGAAGCGCGCAACGCGATGGACCCGGACAGTGCCGACGCGCTGGTGGAAGCCTTCAGGAAATTCGACGCCGACGATTCCGCCAGCGTCGCCGTGCTGTGGGGCGAGGGCGGTGCGTTCTGTGCCGGCTGGGATCTCAAGTTCGCCAGCACGCTCGGCGATCGCGATGCCTTTCAACGTCATGTCGTCGATGGCCTGGCATTCCCCACCGGCGCAAACCCCGCGCCGCGCGGGCCGCTCGGACCGACGCGGCTGGAATTATCGAAGCCGGTGATCGCGGCCGTCGAGGGGCCGGCGGTGGCCGGCGGCATGGAGCTTGCGTTGTGGTGCGATATCCGCGTGATGGCGGAGAGCGCCTATTTCGGCGTCTATTGCCGGCGCTGGGGAATCCCGCTGCTGGACGGCGGCAGCGTGCGTCTGGCGAGGCTGGTCGGGCAGGGCCGGGCGATGGAAATCATTCTCACCGGGCGCAAGGTGCCGGCCGACGAAGCGCTGCGCATCGGCATGTGCGAGCAGGTCGTCGAGAGCGGCGGGGCCCGCGCTGCGGCGGAGGCGATGGCGCGCGAGATCGCGCGGTTTCCGCAAGCGGCGGTACGGGCCGATCGGCGCTCGGTGGTCGAGACCTATGGCCTGCCGGTCCGCGAAGCATTGCGGCAGGAATGGTCCAACGGCGTCGAAGCTATTTTCAAGGAAGGCGCCAGCGGCGCTGCGCGCTTTGCAGCCGGCAAGGGTCGCCACGGCGATTTTGCCAGGATTTGATCGCTTTTTCGGAAGGAGCCGCACATGGCCAAAGTCCTTTACGAGCGCGATGGCCGCATCGCGCGCATCACGCTGAACCGGCCCGAAGTCATGAATGCGATCGACGATGAACTGCCAGGCGCGCTCGCGGACGCGGTGTCGCGCGCCGATCACGATCCGGGCGCGCATGTGATCGTGCTCGCGGGGGCGGGGCGCGCCTTCTGCGCCGGATATGACCTGACGGCTTACGCTTCCGGCGACGGCGCCAATCGCTATACGCAGGAAATGCCGTGGGATCCGATGAAGGATTATGCCGGCATGTCCGAGAATACCAACCAGTTCATGAGCCTGTTCCGATCCAGGCGGCCCGTGATCTGCAAGGTGCACGGCTTTGCGGTGGCCGGCGGCTCCGATATTGCGCTGTGCTCCGACATGATCGTCATGGCGGAGGACGCGCGCATCGGCTATCCGCCTGTTCGGGTCTGGGGCTGTCCGACGACCGCGATGTGGGTCTATCGGCTCGGCGCGGAGAAGGCCAAGCGCATGCTCTTCACCGGCGACAAGATCACCGGGGTCGAAGCGGCGGCGCTCGGCCTCGTGCTGAAAGCCGTTCCGGCCGACCGGCTGGACGACGAAGTGGATGCTCTCGCGCACCGGATGGCGACCGTGCCGCAAAACCAGCTCATGATGCAGAAGCTGATGGTCAACCAGGCGCTCTACAACATGGGCCTGATGGGCACGCAGATGATCGCGACCGTGTTCGACGGCATTACCCGGCATTCGCCCGAGGGCTGAACTTCAAGCGGCGCTCGGAGGAAAAGGGCTGGAAGCACGCGGTCGACGAGCGCGACCAGGGCACCTTCGACTGGACCACCAATCAGCCGATTACACAGAACAGGTAGTTCGAGGAAGGCTTCACGTCGGCGGAGAGTTCTGGTCTATCTGACTGTGATGGTAATCTTCTGCGAGACCACCGGAGGATTGAACGGATAGTGTTCGGCATCGCCCAGCACGAGCTGGAGCGTATGTTTGCCGGGTGGAAGTTCTATTCGCGCTTCGGTCTGGCCCGCGCCAAAATGCAGATGAGTTTTGTCCTGCGGAATCGGCTCGTTGGGATTGAGTGGCTCATTCACGTTTATCAGCAGATGGTGATGGCCGGCGTTGGCGTAATTATCGCCGGCGTGCGTAACGCCCATGTTGCGCAGACCGAAGCGGGCCCAGAATCCGCCTTTGATGACGGCGCCGTTCTGCGGCCACACGAAATAGAGAAGAGCATCCTTGTGTGCGGGCTTGCCTTGAGCGAATGCGGCGAATGGCAGGCAAGTGAGCGCTGCCGACAGAACGATCCATTGCATGAATTTCATGGTCGTCCTCTTCGCTCCCTAGGGGGATAGTGCGACGCGGAACCCGTGGGTGGGGTATCGCACGTTGGTGTCATAGCTGCCGCGGTTTGATGTCCGGGCATATTCGGAGTCTTTCCTCCAGGAGCCGGAACGGATGACGTGCGAGCCACACGCATTCTCGACCCATGCCGACCCGTCCGCCGGAGCGCCCTGATAATTTTTGTGCCAGCAGTCTTCGACCCATTGATCGACGCTGCCGCCCATATCGAATAGCCCAAAGGGATTTGGCTTCAGGCTGCCGACCTTGACCGGCTGATCGCTGGCTGGAATGTCACTGCAGTTCTTGCAATTGACCATGTTGGGTTGAAACTGATCGCCCCACCAGTATCTGGTCTGCGTGCCGCCGCGCGCTGCATATTCCCATTCGGCTTCGCTCGGCAGCCGGTACGGCTTGCGGGTGGTTTCGGCGAGCCACGCAGCATACTGTTTTGCGTCGCTCCAGCTTACGTTTCCAACAGGCGCATCGTCTTTTCCGGTCGCGGTAAATCCGCAGGCCTTTGCGGCAGCGCATGCGTTCCACTCCCGCACGGAGACGGGAAATTTCGCCATCGCAAACGGCTTGACCGTTACCTGACGGACCGGCTTTTCCGAGACGTCTTCGTTGCTGCCCATGGCAAAGCTGCCACCCCGAAGCGAGATCATCTCGGGTTCTCGAATCGACGCGGCGGCCTGCGTGGCTGGTGGAGCAGCAGGCGCAGCAGGCGCAGCGGAAGGCGGTAGCGGCGCCGCCTGTTGGGGCGCCGGAGAAGGTGCGGGCTGGGGCGCTGCCTGCTGCTGAGTTGGGGCCACCTTCGGCGTGGGCTGGGCGGGCAGCGGCGCTGGTTGTTTTGCCGCGGGCGCCTTCTGCACTTCAGCCGGAGGTGCAACGCGAACCGAAGCCAGGTTTGGCAGCTTGCCGGCTTGCAAGAGCATGTACCAGAGAGCGCCGCCCGCAATCAGCAGCAGTGCAAGGCTCAGCGCCAAAATCAGGACGCCTTCGCGCCGCTTCCGGTTTTGCATGAGCGCATTCGGATCGGAAAGCACGCGATAGACCCGCACCGGGTCGGTGATGTTCTTGACGTGGCGATCACCGAGCGATTCGTATCCGCAAACCAGCTTATGCTTGATCTGTTCGTAGATGCCGCCGGAGATGTAGACTTCGCCGGGCTGGGCTATGCCTTCAAGCCGCGTGGCAATATTGACGCCGTCGCCGTAAACGTCGTCGGTTTCGATGATGACATCGCCGAGATTGACGCCAATTCGATACTCGATCCAGTGATGCTTCGGCAGCGCCGCGTTGCGTCCCACCAGATTTTGCTGGATTACGATGCTGCAGCGGACCGCCTCGACGGGACTGTCGAAAATCGCAATGAACCCGTCGCCGGTGGTTTTAACCAGCCTGCCGTGATGCTCGACGATGCTGGGTTCGATGAGATCGCGCTCGATACGCTTGACACGGTTGTGCGTGCCTTCTTCGTCGATCTGCATCAGGCGGCTGTAACCGGAGATATCGCCCGCTACGATGGCCGCAAGGCGGCGCGGCATTGGTTCGCGCGGTGGCGCGCCAAATCGGCCAGACTTGAAGTCACGAATCTGCGCCATGACTCAGATTGTCCCAGGAGCTGTTAATGACAGCGTACGGCAAACAATCCTTCCAGCACCCCCAGCGTACCATACTGACTGAGGGCGGCAAGCAACCGTGCGCAGGTTCCACGCTGGGTGGTACCCGCGCAATGACACTCACGAGAATGAGTCACCCCACCCGTATCCAGGTTCAACCGAAGGGACACAAACTTCAGGCCTGGAACCCGGCAGACGAGCCGGGCAGGCATGGGTCAATCCTGTCCCGGCCACCATGAGGTTGATGTCGGTCTGCAGTTCGACCGCTATGTCGGCATCAATGCCCGCTGATGATCTCCGGCACCTTTCCGGCCGGCGGCGTGTTGCGGCTGCGCTGGGTACGGACGATGCCGTCGATGATGGTCATGCCGATGCCGGGGAGGTCGCCGAGCTGCACGCTCTCCAGGATGTTCTTGCCCGGCGAATGCTGCGCCTTGTCCATCAGGACGAAATCGGCGGAGCGGCCGACTTCGATGATGCCGCAGTCCAGCTCCCGCATGCGCGCGGTGTTGCCGGTCGCAAGGCAAAAGGCGAGTTCGGCGGGCAGGTCGCCGAGCGAGGACAGCATCGAGACCATGCGCAAGATGCCGAGCGGCTGCACGCCGGAGCCGGCCGGCGCGTCGGTGCCGAGGATGACGCGATTGAGATCGCCCATTTCGCGCGCGATGCGCAGCGTGAACAGCGCCGAGCGCTCATTGCCGTTGTGAACCAGCTCCAGCCCGCGCTTGCAGCCCTCGCAGATGCAGCGGATCTGGTCGTCGGGCAGCGCCGTGTGGCCGCCATTGATATGGCCGACCACATCGGTGTCAGCCTCCAGCACGACGTCCTTGTCGATCAGGCCGGAGCCGGGAATCGAAGGACCGCCGGTGTGGATCGTGCTCTGGATGCCGTACTTGCGCGCCCATCCGACCATTTTTCGCGCGGTCGGGCCGTCCTTGACGCCGCCCAGACCCACTTCGCCGAGCAGCTTGACGCCGGCCGCGGCCAATTCCTTGAAATCGTCCTCCACCATCTCGCATTCGATGACGGGCGCGCCGGCGTGAACTTTCACCCCGCCCGGGCGAAGCGTCCAGAACGCGCGCTGCGCAAAGATCGCCATCGCCTTCAGGCCGACGACGTCGCGCGGACGGCCGGGCATGTGGACCTCACCCGCGGAGATCATGGTGGTGACGCCGCCATGCAGATAGCTGTCGATCCAGTTGGTCTGGTTCTGCCGCGGCGTCCAGTCGCCGGCGACGGGATGCACATGGCTGTCGATCAGGCCGGGCGCGACGGTGGTGCCGTTGGCATCGACGATCGTTGTGGCGCCCTCGGTGTTGACGTCCTTGAACCGTCCGATCGCAGTGATCTTGCCGTTCTCGGCCACGATCGTGTCGCCGTCCAGGATCGGCTTCTCCAGCGCCCCCGACAGCAGCAGCCCGATATTGCGGATCACCAGCTTGCTCGGGCCGGTCGCCTGGGGTGCATCGTGGGCCATGGTTTTTCCTTTTTGTTCAATGCCTTCGCCGGACATTCTGCCCGGCTTGACGATCGGATCAAGCTGGATTATTCATTTGTATACGAATGATCGTATACAAATGATTGAACCGGTCAATCCGGCTTGCAGGTCAGGGAACGGCAAGATGAGCAATTTCAACCAGGAAAGCGTGCTGAGCGTCCATCACTGGACCGATACGCTGTTCAGCTTCACCACCACCCGCGATCCCTCGTTCCGTTTCCGCAACGGCGAGTTCACCATGATCGGGCTGAAGGTGGGCGAGAAGCCGCTGCTCCGTGCTTACTCGGTCGCCAGCGCCAATTACGAGGACCGGCTCGAATTCTTCTCGATCAAGGTGCAGGACGGGCCGCTGACCTCGCGCCTTCAGCACCTGAAGCAGGGCGACGAGATCATCGTCAGCCGCAAGGCCACCGGCACGCTGGTCATCGACAACCTCGAGGATGGCCGCAACCTCTATCTGATCGGCACCGGCACAGGCCTGGCGCCGTTCCTCAGCGTGATCAAGGATCCCGAGACCTATGAGCGCTTCGAGAAGGTCGTGCTGCTGCACGGCTGCCGTCGCGTGAAAGAACTCGCCTATGGCGAGATGATCACCGAAAAGCTGCCGAACGACGAACTGATCGGCGAATACATCCGCAACCAGCTCGTCTATTACCCGACCGTGACGCGCGACCCCTTCCGTAACCGCGGCCGCATCACCGACCTGATCAACTCCGGCAAGCTGTTCGCCGATATCGGGCTGGCCTCGCTCGATCCCGCCCATGACCGCGTCATGATCTGCGGCAGCCCGGCGCTGGTGACCGACACGCGCGCGCTGCTCAACGGCAGAGGCTTTGTCGAGGGCAATCACGGCGAGCCGGCGCAGTTCGTGGTCGAGAAGGCGTTCGCGGAGCGGTAACCGCTCGTTCAACGTCATTGCGAGCGTAGCGAAGCAATCCAGAGCGCGGCAAAACGGATAGATGGATTGCTTCGTCGCTATCACTCCTCGCAATGATGGAGCTTGATAGTTTAGACCCTCGGGATGAGGGGATACACGCTAGTTAGTCCGTTCCGCTATGGCCGCACCGCCGGCGCTTCCATCGCCATGCCCCGCGCCCGCGACATCAAATACAGCTCGAGTTCGACCAGTTCCGGCGCGCCGTAATCATAGGCTTGCGCCCGGATGCCTGACATGCAAGCGCGCAGGCGCCGCTGCAGCGATCCCAGCGACTGCCATTCCAGCCGGTAGAGCGGGTAGCCGGTCGGGTGTCCTTGCGTGATCGCCGATCCCGCCAGCCGCTTGTCCCAGTTATCGTCATGGCAATTGGCGCAGCCGAGATTGAGCTGTCCCTGCCGCTGCACATAGAGCTCGCGCCCCCTGGCGATGAACGGCGCAAGTTGTGGATCGGCGCTGGTTTCGATTGGCACGCCTCGCGACTGCCTGCTGACAAAGGCCGTGAGCGCCAGCAGCTCGCGGCTCTCGAAAGGCAGCGGCGTCGCCTGCTGGTGGTTGCTGCGGCACGAATTGATGCGCTGCTCCAGATCGAGAGGACGGCCGGTTGCCTTGTCGAAGGCGGGGTATCTGATAGCCACGCCCTTCATGCTGGTACGCGCATCGTCGTGGCAATCGGCGCAAGCCTTGTTGGCTGTGCCAGCCTTGCGCTTCCACAGGCTTTCGCCGTCGAGCACCCAGAGCATGCCGGGATTGGCGGTATCCTCGTCCTGCATCGCCCTGGTGTCCGGCTTCATGAAGTCGTAGCCGGAGCGGCGGTCGGCTTGCGGGATTTCGGCGGCGAAACCAGAGCTCGCGAACAGCAGCACCGCGGCTATGGCGCCGGCAAATCTCATTCGACCATAATCGAGGCGGACGCGGTTTCGGAAAACCCCTGGTCGCCGGTCCATTCGAATTCGAACTTGCCGCTCCCGGTCGCGGTGGTGAAGAAGGTAATGAAGGGGTTGGCGGCGATTGCCGGAAACAGGTCGGCGCGGAAAATCTCTGACCCGTTGAAGCGGCACGTAAAGCTCGTGATGATGTCGCGCGGAACGACTTCGCCTGACGCCATATGGCGATAGCCGGTTTCCATGATGTGCGACATCAGCGTCTTGATCTCGATAATGTCGCCGCGTTTGGCTTTCGCTGGAACGTTGATGAGCGCGGAAGCCATCAGATCACATCCTCGGTGCAGGCCGCCAGCGTCACCACGACGTCGACGCTGGCCGACCAGAACGACCCGTCCGAGAGCTTTGCGATTGCGACGATCTTCTGGCTATCGGCGAGACGGATGCGGGTCGAGACCTGTGCGCGGCCGTTATGGGGGCCGAGCTGAAAATTGGCGATATTGGGCTGCGGGTTCTTTTCGTTGAAGACGTGGATACTGCGGACATGATCCTCCGGCGCCATCGGGTGATTGACAGTGATCGTCATCGGAACCGTATTGCCGTTCTCCACCAGCGGCGGGATGTCGAGCTTGACCTTGCCGGTCCGCACCGCCGCGCCGCCGGTGACATTCTGGATCGCCGACGCAAGCATCGCGGGCGTCGCCTCCGCGGGACGAACAGTCACGACGGGGAGCGCGCCGAGCACGGCCGCGCCACCGGCGAGGCCGAGGAACTGGCGGCGTGATGAATTGGGCGGTTGCTGCATCGTGTCTTCCTGTTCCTATTCGCGCAGGCTTCCGAGATACGCCACGATATCCTCGATCTGTCCGGCCGACAGGATCGGCTTGCCGCGCCACGGCGTCCCGACGCGATTGAGGCCGTCCACCCGGTAATAGGACGGCATGATGGTCGCGGCATTGAGGCGGGACGCATCCACCAGCCGGAGCCGAAGCTGGCCCTCCGACCATCGGCTGCCGGAACCGGAAAGGTCGGGCGCCAGGTCGCCCTGAAACTTCTGCTCGGGAAATGGGCCGCTGTGGCAGAGGATGCAAGTGCTGGAACGTTCGACGACGAGGGCGCGCCCGCGCGCGACGTCGCCCGCGCGCATGCGTCAGGGTCTCCGGAATGGCGTCGCCAGACGACGGTGTAGGGCTGCAGTGCCTGCGCGCCGGCCGGGCAGGGCACTGCAAGCAGCACGCCGGCAAGCCACATTCCGATATGGACCCTCGATCTAGCCAAAGGTTTCCACCGTAATCGTCCTGAACCAGGTTTCCGCGGCCTCGGCCTCGCGCCGGCGCACATCGCGCGGGGCACTGACGGGGCTCGTCGCGCCTTCGACCTCGGCGAACTGGCCGTCCTTCGGCTGGTAAATACCCGACAGCGAGAAGGCATAGCCAGGTGCGACCGTATTATAGCAGGCGCCGCTCAGCCGGGGCGTCTCGGGTGCCTTGCCCGATATCATGGCCACGATGCCAGCCGCACAGGCCTTGCCTTGCGCACTGGCGGCCGACGCCGCCTTTGGAATTTGCCCGGCGATGCAGGCATCGCCGATAACGTGAATGTTGGGCACGAGTTTCGAGGCAAAGCTCGTAGGGTCGATCGGGCACCAGCCGGTGTTGTCGGCGGCCCCGGCGAGTTCGGCAATACGCCCGGCCTTCTGCGGCGGGATCACGCTTGCGACATTGGCGACATAATTGCCGAAGTCGGTGACGATGGTGCTGGTCGCGGGATCGACCGACGTCACTCTTCCGCCTTGCGAGAGCGCGATGCGCTCGATCATGCCTGGATACAGCTCCTTCCATGCGGACTCGAACAGCTTTTGCTGCGAAAAACCATCCTTGGCATCGAGGATCAGGACTTTTGAGCGTGGCTTTCGCGTTTTCAGATAATGCGCGATGAGGCTGGCGCGCTCGTAGGGCGCAGGGGGACAGCGCAGGGGAGCCGCGGGTACCGCGATCACGACCGTGCCGCCATCCTCCATGGCTTCGATCTGCCTGCGCAGCAGCATCGTCTGTTCGCCGGCCTTCCACGCATGCGGCATCCTGGCCGAGGTGGCTTCGTCATAGCCGGGCAGGGCGTCGAAGCGCAGGTCGATGCCGGGCGACAGCACCAGACGGTCGTAGCTGAGGGAATTGCCGTCGGCCAGGGCGATCACGCGCTTCTGCGGATCGACCTTCGTGGCGGCTTGGGGAATGACGGTCACGCCTTCAGCGGCAATCTTGTCATAGCTGAATTGCTGCGCCGGCAGTTCACGCATGCCTGCGATCACCTCGTTGCTGAACGGGCAGGCGGTAAAGGTTTGATTTGGCTCGATCAGGCTCACTTGAAGTTTTGGATCGAGCTGCCGGAGCGCCCGCGCGCAGCTCGCGCCGCCGAAGCCGCCACCGATCACGACGATACGCGCTGCACCCTGCGCCAACGATGGGGACGGCAATACAGACGCCGCCGCAGATGCGGCGATGCCGCGAGCGACATCCCTGCGCGTCATCGGGCGCTTGGCGTCCATGGCTGCAATCCGGAAAAGAAGGGGGCGGCGGCCGGAACGAGGCCGCCGCCCGCGATTGTCAGGCGAACGTGATGTTCTGGTCCCGCAGCGGGATCGAACGAATGCGTTTGCCGGTCGCCGCGAAATAGGCGTTGAGCACCGCGGGCGCGGCAACGCCGATGGTCGGCTCGCCGACGCCGCCCCAGAAGCCGCCGCTCGGCACCATGACGCATTCCACCTTCGGCATCTCGGCGATGCGCATCGAGTTGTAGGTGTCGAAGTTGGTCTGCTCGATCTTGCCGTCCTTCACCGTGCAGCCGCCATAGAACAGGGCGGACAGGCCATAGACAAAGGACCCCGCGATCTGCCGCTCGATCTGCGCCGGGTTGACGACGTAGCCCGGATCGGTCGAGGCGACGATGCGGTGCACCTTGATCTTGCTGCCGTCGGTCACCGAGATCTCCGCGGCACCCGCGACATAGCTGCCATAGCCCATCACCTGCGCGATCCCGCGATAGACGCCTTGCGGTGCGGGCTTGTCCCAGCCGATCTTCTCGGCCACGGCATTGAGCACGGCGAGATGCTTCGGATGCTTGCTCATCAGCTTGCGGCGGAATTCCACCGGATCCTGGCCGACCGACTTCGCCAGCTCATCCATGAAGCATTCCATATAGATCGCATTCTGGTTCACGTTGACCCCGCGCCAGAAGCCGGGCGGGACGTGGGGATTGCGCATCGAATGCTCGACCAGCAGGTTCGGCACGGAGTAGCCGATTGCCGCGTCGCCGGACGGGCTCAAGCCCTGGAACGCGGCCGGGTCCTTGCCGTTTTCCAGTGCCGCCGGTCGAACCGAGAACAGGATCGACTGGCCGGACAATCGCACATGCAGCGCCGTGAGATTGTTGTCGGCATCGAAGGCCCCGGTCAGTTTGCATTGCGTGACCGGATGGAATTTGCCCTGCGCCATGTCCTCTTCGCGCGACCACAACAGCTTGATCGGCGTGCCCGGCATCTGCTTGGCGATCGCCACCGCCTGGCGGACATAATCCGTCATGCCGCGCCGGCCGAAGCCGCCGCCCAGCATCAGCTTGTGCACGTCGCATTTTTCGGCCGGCAGGCCTGAGGCTTCCAATACAGCAGCAAATGCCCCTTCACCGTTCTGCGTGCCGCACCAGACCTCGCATCTGTCCGGCGTATAGAGCGCCGTGGCGTTCATCGGCTCCATGGCGGCATGGTTCTGGTAGGGGTAGTTGTAGACCGCCTCGACCTTCCTGGCGGCAGAGGCAATCGCGGCCTTGGCGTCACCGTTCTGGTTGCCGATGAAGGCCGGCTGGGCGTTGTCGAGACCTTCGGCCAGCCATTTGGCGATCGATTCGCTGGAGACTTTCGCGTTCTCGCCTTCATCCCAGACGATCGGCAGCGCATCGAGCGCGGTCTTGGCGTGCCACCAGGTGTCGGCAACGACGGCGACGGAGCTGTCGCTGACGCGCACGACCTTCTTGACGCCCTTCATGCCCGTGACTTTGGCTTCGTCATAGCTCTTCAGCTTGCCGCCGAAGACGGGACAATCCTTGATCGCGGCGTTGAGCATGCCCGGCAGCTTGACGTCGGAGCCGTAGATCATCGCACCTGTCGTCTTGTCGACGGTGTCGAGCCGCTTCACGCCCTTGCCAATGATCTTCCAGTCCTTGGGATCCTTCAGCTTCACCTCGGCCGGCGGCTCGAGCTTCGCCGCGGCTTCAACCACCTTGCCGTAGGTCGTGGTCTTGCCCGACGGCGTGTGGGTGATGATGCTGTTGGCGGCGGTGCATTCCGAGGCCGGAACCTTCCACTCGTTCGCGGCGGCCTGCACCAGCATCACGCGTGCGGTGGCGCCGCCCTTGCGGACATATTCCTGGCTGGTGCGGATGCCGCGGCTGCCCCCGGTCGAAAAATCGCCCCAGGCGCGCTTGCGTGCGACGCTTTGACCCGGCGTCGGATACTCGGTGACGACCTTCGACCAGTCACATTCGAGTTCCTCGGCGACGAGTTGGGCGAGACCGGTAAGCGTGCCCTGACCCATTTCCGAGCGGGCGATGCGAACCACGGTGGTGTTGTCGGGGCGGATCACCACCCAGACATTGACCTCGGGCGAGCCGTCGGCGGCGCGGACCACGGTCGGCCCGCCAAAGGGAAGATCGAAGCCGATGGCGAGGCCGGCGCCGGCGGCGGCCGTGCCGATCACAAAGGCGCGACGGTTGAGTTTGGGCATGACGTGCTTGTTCATGGCGTTCCCCTCAAGCGTTCGCGGCGGCGTGGATCGCCTCGCGGACCTGCTGGAAGGTCCCGCAACGGCAGATATTGGTGATGGCCTCGTTGATGTCCTGGTCGGTCGGCTTCGGTTTCTCCTTGAGAAGCGCTGCGACGGCCATGATCATGCCGCTCTGGCAGTAGCCGCATTGCGGAACGTCGTTGGCCACCCATGCCTCCTGAACCTTGTGCAGGACGCCGTTGCTGGCGAGACCTTCGATCGTGGTGATCTGTTTGCCGACAGCTTCGCTGACCGAGAGGCCGCAGGAGCGCATCGCCACCCCGTCGACATGCACGGTGCAGGCGCCGCATAGTGCAATGCCGCATCCGTATTTGGTGCCGGTCAGCCCGACGTTTTCCCGGATCGCCCAAAGAAGCGGCGTGTCGTCCTCGACGTCCACGCTGATTGATTTGCCGTTGATAGTGAGATTTGCCATCGCGTATCCCCTGTTAGCTCAATCCACCGAGTGAGCTGCGCGCGGGAAGATGGCCTGCAATCTGGAATAGTTCAAATCAAGAAAATGCGTTTGCGCACAGGATGAAAGCTGAGCCGCCGGTGTTGCGTAGGCACGCGTTCCCGCATGGCTGTCATGTTCGTTCTGCGCCCACGGTCAGACGCAGGAAACTCATCAGGCTTCCGAGCGCGGCGCTGCAATCTCGGAATCGCTGGCGCCGTCGTCCAGGCCGCTATGGTTTGCCGGCCTTGAAGGCGTCGAGAATCTCGGCGCAGACGGGCCCCGACCGGGTGCACCAGGCACGCTGCGCCGCCGCCGCTCCCTTTCGCAGCGCTTCAACGATCAGCGGCGCAGGATTTGAATCGATCGTGACCCCGTTCTGGCGCATGCGTTGATAGTTTTCCTCCAGCCGAGTCGACAGAGCGAGCCACAATTCGCTCTCGGTTTGACGGCTGGCGGCATCGACCGCGGCTCGCGTGTCCGGGCTCAAACCATCATAGGCCGCCTGATTGACGCTCGCGATCGAAAGCGGCAGCGAATAGGTGATTTCGCTGAAACAGGGCAGATACTCCCAAAGCTTTCGGCCGGCGCCGCCGTCTCCCGACGACAACACCGCGCTGATGCTGCCGTCGACCAGTTTCGGCATCGTGTCGGCGAAACTGATCGATGCGGCCTTGGCGCCGACGCTCAGGAATACTTCGGTTGAGATCCTGTCATAGGTGCGAATGGAAAGCCTGGCGAGATCGGGCGGCGACGTCAGCGGCGTCTTCGACCAAATGCCTGAAGGCGGCCAGGGCGTCAGATAAAGCAGCCGCAGGCCTTTCTTCTGCAGCGCCGCGGCAAGATGCGGCCGCGCGATGTCGGCAAGGCGCTTGGCGTCGGCGGTCGACGTCACCAGAAATGGCAGCGAGGGTAGCGCAAAGATCGGGTCTTCGGCCTCGAGCGCGCCGGCGAAGGCATCGCCGGCCTGCACCCGGCCTTCCGCAATCGCGGCGAGCATGCCGGCCGATTTGATGCCGGCCTTGGCATCAAAGCTCGGCCTGATCTCGAGCTTGCCTGCGCTGGATTCGGCGACGTGTTTTGTGAAGGCCGCCACGCCAACGCCCGGCATCGCGTTTTGCGGATATTCCGTTGGCATGTCCCAGACCGTCTGGGCCTGAAGAGCGGCCGGAAACAGCAGGATAAGCGTGCCGGCCAGCATACTGAGAAGTCGCAACTCGCCCTCCAAATCCATCGCGCGTCAGCCCGATCACCGGGCATGACAGTCATTTACTACGTGGAGCATCCACGGCCAAACGCAGGAAACTCATCACGCTGCCGAGCGCGGCAAACCCGGCGCCGAGCATCAGCGCTACCGTTGCGCCATCATGGCCGGCGAGGGCAAAACACAGGGCCGCAAGCGCTGCGCCCAGCGTTTGCCCGGTCAGGCGGGCGGTCGCCACGATGCTGCTCGCGCTTCCGCTGCGGTGCGGCGGCGCGCTCGACATCAGTGCCCGCAAATTGGGCGTTTGAAAGAAACCGAAGCCGATCCCGCAGATCACCGTGCGCCAGACGATATTGGCAATGCCGGGGTCCGGCGGCAGCATCGCCAGCAGCGCCATGCCGATGCCGAGCAGCACCAGACCGATGCCGCCGAGGATGCCGACCGGATAGCGGTCGGACAGATGGCCTCCGATCGGCGCCATGATCGCCACTACCAGCGGCCAGGGCGTCATGAAGAAGCCGGTTTCGACCTGAGACCGGTGCAGCACGTCCTCGAAGTAGAAGGGCAGCGAGACGAAGGCCAGTCCCTGCACTGCAAATGAACAGACCGACGTGGCCGCCGACAGCGCGAACATCGGCCGTCGAAACAGATCGATCGGCAACATCGGCGCGGGGTGATCCGCATCTCTGCGGATCATCATCCAGCCGAGCAGCAATGCTGCGCCAAGCTCCAGTCCGACCAGCGCGGGAGGCGCCTGATGTGCGGCGCTGCCTATTCCGACAATAAAGAGCCCGAGGCAGCTTGCGGTCAGCGCCGCGCTCGCAAAGTCGAACGCGTGCTTCGCGCGCGGTGTTTTCGGCAAGGTTTTCAGGCCGATGCAAATGGCGATCACGCCGAAGGGGATGTTGATCGCGAACAGCCACGGCCACGTTCCGACCGACAGGACCGCGGAGGCAATCGTCGGGCCGAATGTGAACGCCGTTCCGACCACCAGCGCGTTGTGGCCGAAGCCGCGGCCCAGCATGTGGGTCGGGTAGACGAAGCGGACCAGCGCCGCGTTCACGCTCATGATGCCGCTGGCGCCTAACCCCTGCAGCGCCCGCGCCACCATCAGGCTGGGCAGCGACCATGCGAGGGCGCAAGCGAGCGAGGCCAGCGTGAACAGCAGCAGGCCACCGAGATAGATCCGCTGATGGCCGACGATTTCGCCGAGCGCGCCGAGCGGCAGCAGCGTCGCAACCAGTACGATCTGGTAGATGTTGACCACCCAGACCACGTCGGCGGGGCTGACATGGAGGTCGGCGGCGATGGCGGGCAGGGCAATATTGGCGATCGCCGTATCCAGTGAGGCCATCGCCAGCGCGGTAAAGATCGCCGCGACCGCCCAGCGCCGGAGTTCCGGGGGCAAGCCATCCATGGTTGTAGCTGACGGCTTTGCGGTTGTATCTTCGGACATTCTTTGGGGCTCTCCGCGCCGGGGGGCGGTCGCGCCCACTGCGGCGTGTACTACGGACCCGGCACCGGCCACAGGCGCGCCGTTGCATGATGCATATGCGAAGGGACGGCCGGTGTCGGAAAAAGGCGCCTCCGCGCCATAACCGCGCGTCAACTATCGGATACCTTTCCGCCCGCCGCGCAATCGACTAGGCTTTTGCGCACCGCGACCGCAATTCCATAAAAAGACGGTCACCGGGGGGAAACGCGTTGAACGAACAGGTGATCCGGCGCAGCGAGGTCATGCGTAGCGCCAATGAGGGGCAGCGCGCATGGGCCCGCTTGTGGGTTTGGCTCCTGCTGGCAGTTCTCGGCTTTCTCGTGATCTACCCGATCCTGATGCTGCTCCTGGGCGCGCTTACCGACACCAATCCGGTGGTGGACGGCATCTCGCTCCGTCATCTTTCGGTTACGAACTTCCTTACCGTGCTGGCGAACCCGAATGTCGCGGAGGCGCTCGCCAACACGATGATTGCCTGTGGCGGCGGCACGCTGATCGCGGTCGCGATCGGATTGCTGTTTTCCTGGATCGTCGTTCGCACCAATACGCCGTTCAAAGGCTTTATCGCGGCCGCCAGCATCCTGCCTTTATTCGCGCCACCGCTGGTCGCGGGCGTCGCATGGGCGATCCTGGGTTCGCCGAAGACCGGTCTGATCAACACCATGTTCAAGTGGGTGGGGCTGGACTGGCGCGTCGATTTCTATTCGATGTGGGGCCTGGTGCTCGTGTTCGGCATCTACTACGCGCCCTACGTCTACATGTTCACCGCTTCGGCGCTGCGCAACATGGATCCTAGCCTGGAAGAGGCCGCCGAGATTTCCGGAGCCAGCGCATTCGCGACCCTTTTCACGGTGACGTTTCCGCTGATCATGCCCGCTATCGTCTCGGGCATGCTGCTGTCGTTCATCGTCATGCTCGGCATCTACGGCATCCCCGCGGTGCTGGGCGCGCCGACCAACATTTCGGTGCTGACCACCTACATATTCAAGCTCACCAACTGGTCGCCGCCGCTTTACAACACGGCTGCCGCGGTCGCGATCATCCTGATGGTCGTCACCGGCCTTCTCGTGTTCCTGCAGCAGAAGGTGCTGAGCGGCCGCAGCTACACCACCGTTGCCGGCAAGGCGTTCCGTCCGCGCAGCCTCGATCTCGGACGCTGGCGCTGGTTCACCTTCGGTCTCGGCATCGTCTATCTCCTGGTCGTGGTGGTGCTGCCGTTGCTCGCGCTTATCGTCGCGGCATTTCGAAAATTCATGTTCATCCGCGACATCGCGAGCCTGTTCGACCTCAGGCAGTATTCGCTGGTGCATTTCGAAAGCATCTTCGACAATCCGCTGACCATGCGCTCGATCTATAACTCGGTCGAGGTCGGCATCACCACCGCCGTGGTCGGCGGCGCGCTCGCGTTCGCCATGGGCTACACCATTCATCGCACCAGGGTGACGGGCCGGCGCTGGATCGACGTGATCTCGACCTTGCCGGTTGCGATCCCGGGCCTCGTGGTCGGCGTCGCTTATCTCTGGGCATGGATCGGCATTCCCGGCGGGCTCTACGGCACGATCTGGATCCTGGCGCTGGCGTTCATCGCGCGGTTCATGCCGGATACGATCAAGTCGCTGTCGACCTCGTTCCTGCAGATTCATCGCGAGCTCGAGGAGGCGGCCTGGGTCTGCGGCAAGGGTGTGCTCGGCACCATCAGGACAATCGTGCTGCCTTTGGCCCGGCCGGGCGTGATCGCCTCGATGACGCTGTTGTTCGTGCTGGCGATCCGCGAACTCGGCTCGTCGCTGTTCCTCTACACCAGCAACACCATGGTGATGTCGGTGCTGTTGCTCGACTATTACGAAGGCGGAAACCTCGGAAAGACCGCCGCGTTCAGCCTGGTGCAGACGGTTCTGCTCGGCGTTCTCATCGGCGGCGCCAATTGGCTGTCGCGCGGTGGGGCGCAGAGCAGTGTCGCTCGAGCCGGATAACAAAAAGCAAAGGGGAGGATTGAGTATGACTGGAAGGATCTTCACCAACATCGTCGCAACCGCCGGCATCGCCGGTCTTGCGCTGACATGGAGCGCGACTGCACAGGCGCAGGAGTTCGGTTCGCCCGAACTGATCGCGGCGGCAAAGGCCGAGGGCAAGCTTGTGTTCTACACCGCGAATTTCGCCGAAGTGGAACAGCAGGTCATCAAGGCCTTTAACAAGCGCTTCCCCGAAATCAGGGTCGAGATGGTGCGCGCGCCGGGCGGCCAGCTCATCACGCGCGTGAAGACCGAGGCCGCGGCCGGAAAACTGATCGCCGACGTGGTCGATCATTCCGACCGCGCGCTGATGCAGCCGCTGGCGGACATGTTCCAGGATTACGCGCCGCCGAATGCCGCCGACTACAATCCCGAATCGAAAGTCGCGCCGCAACTCTGGCCGCGTGTCACGCTGGTGTGGTCGATCGCCTACAACACCGAACTGGTCAAGAACCCGCCCAAGACCTGGATGGACCTCACCAAGCCCGAATACGACAAATTGACAGGGCAGGTGATCGGCCCGTCGGGCGGCACTACCTGGACCCGGATCATGTTCGAGCGGCAGGTGCTCGGCGAGGATTACTGGGCCAAGCAGGCGGCGACCCATCCGGTTCTCTATCCGTCCGGCGCGCCGATGTCGGATTCGCTGGTGCGCGGCGAGGTCGCCATGGGGCCGTTGCTCTACAATGCGATCTATCCCAAGCAAAAGGATGGTGCGCCGATCCAGATCTTCTTTCCGCCTGAGGGCGCGCCGGTCAATCCCTATGCCACGGGCATTCCGAAGACCGCCGCGCACCCCAATGCCGCGAAACTGTTTCTGAACTGGTGCCTGTCGAAAGAGGGGCAGACGTTCATGATCAAGGAGCTCGGCAATCTGACGTCACTGAAGGTACCGCCGGCCTTTCCGGAAGGCTTCGACCCCAAGGTGGTCAAGATCTGGTTCCCCAAATTCGACGAGTATGTGAAGTTGCACACGGCGTGGATCGCCGATTGGAACAAGACCTACGGATACAAGCAATGATCGTCGTATCCGGGAAATCATTGCACCCATGACAGCGACGCTCGAAGTTACCGACCTGCGCAAGCAGTTTGCGATCGGCCGGCCGGCGATCGACGGCGTCAGCTTTGCCGTGCCGGCCGGGGAGATCGTGGTCCTGCTCGGCCCCTCCGGCTGCGGCAAGACCACGACGCTACGCTGCGTCGCCGGGCTGGAGCACCCGACATCGGGTGAAATCAGCATTGCCGGCAAGGTCGTCTCGTCGCCCGAACGCGGCGTTCTGGTGCCGCCGCGCCTGCGCGATCTCGGCATGGTGTTTCAGTCCTATGCAGTCTGGCCGCACATGACGGTGCGGCAGAACGTGGTCTATCCGCTCAAGCATCGAAAACTCTCCCGCAGCGACGCCCGCCGCAAGGTCGATGAGGCGCTCGAACTGGTCGGGCTATCGGAATATGCCGAACGGCCGGTGGTCGCATTGTCCGGCGGCCAGATGCAGCGCGTGGCGCTGGCGCGCAGCATGGTCTACCGGCCGCAATTGCTGCTGCTCGACGAGCCCCTGTCGAATCTCGATGCCAAGCTGCGCCTGCGGCTGCGCGACGATCTCCGCGTGATCCTCAAGCAGACCGGGATGACCGCGCTCTATGTCACCCATGACCAGGCTGAAGCCGTGGTGCTGGGCGACCGCATCGGCGTGATGCGCGACGGCAAGTTGCTGCAGATGGATACGCCTGACGCGATCTATAACCGGCCGGCGGATTTGTTCGTCGCCAATTTCACCGGCGCGACCAACGAACTTGCGGGCACGCTGGTGTCGCGCAACGGCCAATTCGGCACGGTCGATTTCGGCGAGGGGCGGCGGGGCGAAGTGGCATTGCTGCATTCGCTTGGCCCGGACGAGAAGGTGCGCATCGCACTGCGGCCGGAAAATATCTCGATCGGGCAGCATAACGGCGCCAACATTTTTCCAGCCCGCGTCCTCGACCGCCGCTATCAGGGCACGCAGACGGCCTATGGCATCGAACTGTTCGGCCGTCGGCTGGAGGTGGTCGAACTCGGCACCGCAGCCCGGCATCAGGTGGGTATCGAGACCCAGGTCTCGCTGCCGAAGGAGAGTTGCTGGGCCTATCGCGATAGCGGACCGGTGGCGTACGACTAGCTGACAATAGTTGTTCGAAAACGAACCGTATCTCATTATCAATGCCTGTGGCCGAAAGACGCGATCGCAGTTCTGGACCGGTTGCGGCCGGGGCGAAAGATCGCCGACATTTTGGGCCCGACAACGAGGAGAGGTGCATTGAAGCGTTTGAGATTTGCCGGGCTGCTGCTCGCGCTTGTTGCGCCGATCGCACCGGTCCAGGCTGGTCAGAGCGTGAGCCTGATCCTGAACTGGACGCCGGCCGCGGATCATTCGCCGTTTTATTATGCGAAATCGCAGGGCTGGTACGAGAAGGCGGGCATCGATCTCAGCATCGAGGTCGGCAAGGGATCGGGCGTTTCGTCCCTCAAGGTCGGTTCGGGTGGCGCGCCGTTCGGCATCTCGGATCTCGCGACCATGCTGGTCGCTCGCAGCAAGGGCGCCGACACAGTGGCCCTGATGAGCATCTATGCCAATACCGGACAGACCTTCTACTGGCTCAAGAGCTCTGGCGTGAACGGCCCGAAGGATTTTGCCGGCCGCAAGATCGGCAACCCCCCCGGCGATGCCTCGCGCGTGATGTGGCCGGCCTTCGCCAAGGCCGCCGGCCTCGCGCCGGACTCGGTCTCTTTCGTCAATGTCGGTCCGACCGCGAAATCAGCCGCATTGAAAAGCCGTACGGTCGAAATCATCAGCGATTTCTACAATTCGCACGATATCAAGCTGAGGGAGTTCGGCAGCGATCTCGGGTCGCTGAACTGGAAGGACATCGGCCTCAATTCCTACGGCAATTCGCTGATCGTCAACGGTGCTTTCCTTGAAAAGAACCCGAAGCTGTCAGAGGATTTCGTTCGCATCACGCAGAAGGCTTATGCTGCCTGCGTCGCCGACTTCGAGCCCTGCCTGAAGGCGCTGCTCGCGCAGGTGACCGGTCTCGACCGCGAGGAGCAGCAATTGCAATGGGGCCGCATCAAATACCTGATGGCGGATGAATTCACGACGACCAAGGCGCTGGGCTGGATCGACGAGGGGCGAATGCGGAAGGACTACGATCTCGTGCAGACCTATCTCGGGATCGAGAAGCCATTCGCGGTCGAAAGTTCCTTCACCAGCAGGCTGCTCGATCCCGCCGTCAAGATGGATGCCAGCAAGGTCGAGAAGTGAGGCTCAGGCGCCTGCGCTCAATCCCAGGCTCGCATAAATTCGCCGCGCATAGGCGCCGAACTCGTCCGTGGTCTTGATCGGCAAGTCCCGCGGGAACGGCAGCTCGATCGGGAAATACTCCGCCATGCGCGCCGGGCCTGCGGTGAGCACAGCGCAATGCGAGGCGAGGAACACGGCTTCCTGGATGCAGTGCGTCACGAACAGGATGGTCTTGCCGCTTTCGCGCCAGATCCGCAGCATTTCAAGGTTCATCTGTTCGCGGGTCAGCGCGTCGAGCGCGCCGAACGGCTCGTCCATCAGGATCAGTTTGGGATCGTGGATGAAGGCACGCGCAATCGCCGTCCGCTGCTGCATGCCGCCGGACAATTGCTGCGGATATTTGTCTTCGTAACCGGCAAGGCCAACCAGGTTGAGCAGGTCGCGCGCGCGGGCCCGCGCGGCTTTCATCGGCAGACCGACGATTTCGGCCGGCAGCAGCACGTTATCGAGAATGGTTCGCCATTTCAGCAAGAGGGCCTGCTGGAACACCATGCCGATATCGCGCGCGGGGTCGAACGGTGTTTTCGAGTTGCCGATTTTGATGGTGCCGCCGTCGGCCTCATGCAGCCCGGCCAGAATCTTCAGCACCGTGGTCTTGCCGCAACCGGATGGACCGACCAGCGAGACCAGTTCGCCTTCCCCGACGTCCATGGTGACGTCGGAGACGGCGAGGAACTCCGCGCCCTTGGAACGATAGACCTTGCGGACGTTCTGCAGGCTGATGAAGGGCTCGTCGGCGCTCATGCCAGCCATTTCTGCAAATTGGCTTTCACGAAAGCATCGTCGGAGAGATCGGCATGCTCACGGCAGACGCGGTCGATCTCGGCCATCTGGCCGGGACTGAGGCCTTCCGCTGGATCGAGGCACCAGAGGCCCTGCATCAGCCCCTGCCGCCGCAGGATTTCATGGCAACCGGCGATGCAGCCGTGAAAATTGTTGGCCACATCGAAGAACGCGCTGTTGCAATCGGTCACGCGGGCGTCGAGCGCCAGCAGGTCGGCGGGCAAGGTGTCCTTGCCGCGCGCAGCCTTGCACATTTCGAACTGCCTGATCGCGCTCGCGGTCCACACCGACCAGTGCCCGAGCAGGCCGCCCTTGAAGTAGGCGCGGGTGGTGACGCCGTTGTCGCGCAGGTCGAAGGGCAGAGTGAGATCGAGCAGGATGTGATCGTCATTGCCGGTGTAGAGGGCGACGCGATCCAGCGCGCCGGCTGCGGCCACGCCGCGCAAGCACGTCGAGCGTCCGGTAGCGGTTGAACGGCGCGATCTTGATGGCGATGACATTGTCGATGGCGGCAAAGCGGCGCCAGAAATCGGCGCTGAGGATGACGCCGCCAACGGCTGGCTGCAGATAAAAGCCGACCATCGGAATTTGGCGCGCGACCGCCTCGCAATGCGCGATGATCTCGTCCTCGGACGCCGATTTCATCGCCGCGAGGCTTAGCAGGCCGGCGTGGTAGCCGATGCCAACAGCGGTTTGCGCTTCCGCGATCGCTTGTTGGGTCGGGCCGGCGAGGCCTGCGACCATCACGACCGGACGCTTGGTCCACGAAGCGGCGGTCTCGGCCGCCAGCTCCAGCACCGGGCGGTACAGGCCGACATCGCGGATGGCAAATTGCGTGGTGTGCACGCCGACAGCCAGTCCGCCGGCGCCGGCATCGAGATAATAGCGCGTCAGCGCGCGCTGATGCCGGATGTCGAGTGCGCGGTTGGCATCGAGTGCGAGCGGATGCGCCGGAAGCACCGTGCCGTCGGCGATCAGCTTGCGAATTTCAGCCTTGATTTCACTGTGATGCATGTACGCTGTTCCTATCCAAATTCCGGCCCGGCGACGGCGAACGGCAGTTGCGCGGGCGGCGCGGTGGGACGGCCAAAGCGCATGCGCTGAAACGGCCGCTCGATGTTCCAGCCTGACTGAACAAGTCCGTTCAGAAACGCTTCCTGGGAATGGACGGCGTCGATCAGCAACGGCCCGGTCTCGGATTGGACAATGGCATCCACCAGCGCGAGCGCCTGATCGGCGCGATCGGCCAGCAGCGGGCCGATATGACGCGCAGTGCGTCCATTGCGGACGAGGGCGATGGCTCGATCATCGGATACGATGCGAGAGCCCGTGCGCGCAGAAAATTCCGACAGCAATGTGCTGCGGTCGAATCCCATGGCGCTGCCATCGCGTGCGGCCAGGCCGTCGAGGTTACCGGCCGATAGTAGGCGTATGGCCGTGCTGCCTTGCGGCATCGTTAGCCGCAGCCGCCGCAATTGCAGCGTCGGGATGAAGCCGAGCGGTCCGTAGACGGTGGCGCCGGCCGGCGTCGCATCCAGCCAGCTCGTCAGGCCGCGCCGTTTCGCCACATCGAGGCAGGCGTCGACGAGCCTGGTCGCAATGCCGCGGCGGCGAAAATCCGCGGTGACGAGCACCATGCTGATCCAGGCGTTGTCGGCCGAGTAGGGCAGCAGCGCTGCGGTTGCCACCAATCTGGCGCCGTCCCGCACGCCGAACATGACGCCCTTGCTCAGGAAGAATCGCCAGTCGGCCTCATTCTGGTTCCAGCCCGCCTCGGTCGACAGCACAAGCCCGGCCTGCGCGTCGCCGACACCAAGCTCGACGATGTCGACAGGCTCAGTATCGGCCATCGCGCACCTCGTATTTGGTAGGCTTGCCGAGGCTCGGCATCGATCGCGACACCCAGTCGGCGGTCCAGCTGATGAGCTGCTCGGTATCGACGATCGGCAGGCCGAACAGTTTCACCGCCTGCGAGGTATCGGTGAGCCAGGCCGTCGGCTCTTCCTTGCCGGTGATCACGGGCGCGCGGCCAAAACGCTGGCCGAATTTCGCGGCGAGATCGCGCACGGCGAGAATTTCGTGGCCGCTGACATTGATCGGCGAGGTCGGGGTGTCGCAGTGCGCCAGACAGCGCAGCGCCTGCGCGGAGGCGTCGCCCTGCCAGATGAAATTGACATGACCGAGGCTGACGTCGATCGGCCTGCCCTGCAGGACCTTGCTTGCGATGTCATGCAGCACGCCGTAGCGCATATCGATCGCGTAGTTCAGCCGGAACAGGCGGCCGGGCGTTGAATGTTTCTGCGAGAAATACTCGAACATGCGCTCGCGCCCGACGCAGGATTGCGCGTACTCGCCGGGCGGATTGGGCGCCATGTCCTCAGCCGAGCCCTTGCCGTCCACCGGTACGAACGAATAAACGCATCCGGTCGAGAACGCGACGATGCGCGAACTCGCGAAGGCCTGCGCGACCAAAGCGGGGACGTGCGAATTCATCGCCCAGGTCAGCGACAGATCGCCCTCGGCGCCGAACTTGCGCCCGGCCATGAACACGATGTTCGGAATCTTCGGCAGCGCCTTGATGGCGGCTTCGTCGAGCAGGTCGCAATTGATGGTTTCGATGCCGCGCCCCTGCAGCCAGTCCTTCACGGCGGGATCGCTGAAGCGGGCGACGCCGATCACGCGGCGCTCCGGCACGGCTGCCTTGGCAAGGCCCGCCAGCGTCGGCCCCATCTTGCCGGCAACGCCCAAAACCATGATGTCGCCATCGACCTTGCGGAGGTCGTCGATCAGCGCCTGGCTCGGGCGGCACAGCAGCTCGTCAAGATCAGCGATATCGGCGATCGTTGCAGGCAGGGTGTCGCGCGTCAGCAGCATTCTTCTTTTTCCTTGTATTCACTGCAGCCGGATATCGCGAACGACGAACATCCGCTCCAGGCCGAGCACGAGCCCATACAGCGCTACGCCCAGCAATGTCAGAAGCACGACGGCCATCACCATCGCCGGCGTATCGAGCGAGGACTGCACCTGGATCATGAGATAGCCGAGCCCACGCTCGGAGGCGATGAACTCGCCGACGATGGCGCCGGCCACCGCCAGGATCGCGCCGACCTTCATCCCGGAAAACACGTAAGGCAGCGCGCCCGGCAACTGGATTTTCCGGAACAGGGTCCAGCGTGAGCCGCGCAGCGATTTCACGAGATCCAGCAAATCCGGCTCGACCTCGCTCAAGCCGCGTGCGGTCGTCAGCAGGATCGGAAAGAAGCAGATCGAAAACGCGATCAGGATGTTCGGAAAGATTCCGTAGGAGAACCAGACGATGAACAGCGGACCCGAGCGCGACTTTCGGAATCATGTTCAGCGTCACGAACAGCGGCAGCAGCAACAGGCTGATCAGCGGCGACCAGGTGAATATCACGGCCAGCATGACGCCGACCAGCGCGCCGAGGCAGAACCCGCCGAGAATTTCGGCTGCCGTCACCGCAAGATTGGAAAGCCAGGCATAGTTGGGCGAGCCCAGCGTCGCGACGGTCGCAAGCGGCGAGGGCAGGATGAATTTCGGCACCTGGAAGGCGTCGACCAGCACCTGCCAGAGCACGATCACGGCCAGATGCACGATCACGATGATCGCGAAAGACCTTATCGATCGCCCGTCATCACTGAACACCGTATGCTCCTTTTGGGCGCGCGCCGGTTCCGGCCCGGCGGGCAATCTATCGCGGCCTTTCTTACTAATCAACCATCTGGTTGATTATGGTCGCAGCGAATGCATCACGAGGTCGACCACGTGCTTGCGGCGGGCCTGCCGGGCGGCTGCGCTCGACAGGTCCTTGCCGAAGATCGCCGACAGGGTCGGCGTGTTCGAGAAGTAGAAATAGCTCAGCCCTGCAATCGAGATATAGAGGTGTACGGGGTTGATACCCTTGCGGAATACGCCGGCCTTCACGCCGTCGCCGAGGATGGTCGAAACCAGGCTGACCAGCGGCGAATGCATCGCTTCGAGTTTTCGGGAGCCGCGCACGTGCCGGGCGCCGCCGCGGTTTTCGTCGTTCAGGAGCACGATGAAGTCGGGGTGCGCGGCGAGGTGATCGAAGGAACTTTCGATCAGTTTCTTGATCGCCTGTTCTGGCGGCAATCCCTCGAGGTTGAGCTTGCGCTCCTGGGCGCGAATCTCCTCGTAGACCCATTCGAGCACCGCCAGATACAGCGCGTCCTTGTCGCCGAAGTAATGATAGACGAGCTGCTTGTTGACGCCGGCGCGCGCCGCGATCTCGTCGACCCGGGCGCCTGCGAGACCGCTGCTCGCGAATTCCCGCCGCGCCGCGGTCAGCAGCTTCCTGCGGGTTGCGGCCGGATCGCGCCGCTGGGGCTTATTGTCGTCAGATCGTTTTTTGGGCATTTCCAACCAAATAGTTGACAAGTCGTCTGGTCCCTTGTTGCATTGGTAGCGTCACAGGAACGCGGCGACAAGATCGGTTGCAGAACGAGGAGGGTGCAATGAAGGCTTTCAGAATTGCGGGCTTGGCGCTTGCGCTGGCCCTGCCGGCTGCGCCCTGTGCGGCCGCCGAGGCCGTCAACCTGATCCTGAACTGGACGCCGACGGCGGACCATTCGCCGTTCTATTACGCCAAGTCGCAAGGCTGGTACGAAAAGGCCGGCATCGATCTGACGATCGAGGTCGGCAAGGGGTCCGGCGTCTCCTCGCTGAAGGTCGGCTCCGGCGGATCGCCGTTCGGCATCGCCGATCTCGCGACCATGCTGGTAGCGAAGAGCAAGGGCGCCGATGTGGTGGCGCTGATGAGCATCTACGCCAATACCGGGCAGACCTTCTACTGGCTGAAGAGCTACGGCGTGAACGGGCCGAAGGATTTCCCGAACCACAAGATCGGCAATCCGCCGGGCGATGCGTCGCGGGTGATGTGGCCGGCCTTTGCCAAGGCCGCCGGGATTGCGCCGGATTCTGTGAGCTTCGTCAATGTCGGCCCAACCGCCAAGATCGCGGCGCTGAAGAGCCACACCGTCGATATCATCAGCGATTTCTACAATGAGCACGATCTGAAGGCGATCGAGTTCGGCCCCGATCTCGGCTACATCAACTGGAAGGACATCGGGCTTAATCCTTACGGCAATTCGCTGATCGTCAACGGCGCTTACCTCGCGAAGAACCCGAAACTGGTCGAGGAGTTCGTCAGGATCAGCCAGAAGGCCTACGCCGCCTGCGTCGCCGACGTCGCGCCGTGCCTCAAGGCGCTGCTCGACCAGGCTTCGGGCCTCGACAAGGAGAACCAGCAGCGCCAGTGGGAGCGCATCAAGTTCCTGATGACGGACGAATTTACGACGACCAAGGCATTGGGCTGGATCGACGCCGAGCGGATGAAGAAGGATTACGAGCTGGTGCAGACCTATCTCGGCATGGAAAAGCCGTTTGACGTGAACACCGCGTTCTCGACCAAGATGCTGGATCCGGCAGTCAAGATGGATGCCAGCAAGGTGAAGAAGTAGGAGCCTCACCGTCATTGCGAGCGAAGCGAAGCAATCCATCTCGCCCTACGAAGAAAGAATGGATTGCTTCGTCGCTTCGCTCCTCGCAATGACGCGGTGAGAGCGGTAGGTCCAGTCACTGCAGCGCCATTCCCGAGGTCGCGATCACTTTCGTCAGCTTCTCGTAGTCGCCCTTCATCAGCGCGGCGAGATCGGCGAGCGGCATCGGCTTGCCCGGGATGTTGGCGACGGCGAGCTGGCGCTGAACTTCCGGATTTTGCAGCGCCTTGTTGATGCCGTCGTTGATCTTGCCAACGATGGCGTCCGGCGTTCCCGCCTGAACATAGATGCCGTACCAGGGCACGTAAGTGGCCTCCGGAAATCCGGCCTCCGCAATCGTCGGCACATCGGGCAGGTCGGCGACGCGCCTGTCGGTCATGACGGCCAGCGGCTTCACGCTTCCTGCCTTGATGTGCGGCAATGCCAGTTCGAGAGACACGATCTCGAAATGCATCAGGTTCGTCATCAGGTCGATCAGCGCCTGCGGCTGGCCTTTGTAACCGACATTGGTGAGCTTGATGTTGGCTGCCTGAAATAGCTTTTGCGCGCTCAGGTCGATCGAGGAGCCGGTGCCGGGATTGCCGAAATTCAACTCACCCGGCTTCTTGCGCGCGATCTCGACGAATTCCCCGACGGTGCTGGCCGGCATCGACGGATGCACCAGCGCCACGCTTTCGATTCCAGACCGCGAGGCCGACGCATTTGAGGTCCTTCAGCGCGTCCCAGCCGGCGTCCTTGTAGAGCGTCGGGTTGACCAGTGCCGCGGGGCCGGTGACCAACCAGGTGTAACCGTCGGGTTCGCTGCGCGCCACGGAAGCCGTGCCGATATTGCTGTTGCCGCCCGGCCTCGCTTCGACGACCACGGTTTGTTTCCAGTCGCGGCCGACCTGTTCGGTCACGGCGCGCGCGACGATGTCGACGATGCCGCCGGCGGGGTAGGGCACGACGATGCGGATCGGACGGTTAGGGTAGTTGCTCTGTGCCTGCGCGGCGTTGGCGGGCAACATGGCCGCGGCCAAAGCAAGACCCATGGCGAAGCCCAGCACGGTTTTGATCCGGCTCATCCTTCCCTCCCCATATTTGACGCATCGGTCGAGCGATGCGCTTGCCCCTCTCGCGGGGGTATTCAGTCGCCGGCCGCCAGCGAGCGGATGCTGCGCGCCAGGCCCAGCATGCGCGGCCCGCATTCGCGCTCGATCTGTTCGGCGTTGAAACGAAACGAGGGAATTCCGCAGTTGACGGAAAGACAATCACCCGACGGTGTGCGGTATAGTGGCGCGGCGACGCCAAAAATCTCGCGCCGCCATTCGCCGAGCGAGATCGCAAAGCCGCGCTCCTTGCAAAGCCCGACGTCGGGCAGCGTCCGCGCCTGGACATAGTCGGCTTCTTCGGGGCGTTCTGCCTTCACGTTCGCCACATAAGCGTCGAGCTCTTCCGTGGTGAACAGCGACAGCAGCGCACGGCCGACGGCGGTCGGCGCCAGCGAGCTGGCAAAGCCGACATCAGGCAAATGCGTTACGGCGTCGGTGGTGCGCAGCGTTTCGACATAGATGAAGTCGAGTCCGAACGGCATCGCAATGGAAACGGTGCCCCCGGTGTAGGCAGCGAAATCGCGCATCAGGGGGCGCGCCAGTTGCCGGATCTTGAGCGCCGACAGCACCGGATAGGCGGCGGCCAGAATGCCGAGCCCGAGCTGGAAGCGTCCCTTGGCATCGCGCTTGAGGTAGCCGAGTTGCGCGAGCGTGTAGGTCAGCCGCGACACCGTCGGCCGCGACAGGCCGGTATGCAGCGCAAGATCGGCGTTCGACAGCGAGCCGCTGCGGTTGCGGAACGCGGCCAGCACGTCGAGCCCATGCGCCAGCGTGGTCGCGAAGGCGGGATCGGCCTGGTCCTCCGGCGTTCGAGGCCGGGAAGCGGGATCGACGGTGGAAAGGGCTGCCATAGCCAAAGAATGGTCAAAATCAGGAACTCTGTCAATATATCGAAATGAATTTGCAAATCGTGTCGATATACGCTTAGGTTCCGTCTTCAAAAGGCGGGAGGCGACATGGATTTCGATCTTTCCCCTCGATCGGAAGCATGGCTGGAGAAGCTGCAGGCGTTCTTCGATCAGGAGGTGCTGCCGCGCCATCGCACCTGGCTCGATCACGCGGCCAAAGGCGAGGCCGCGCCCTTTCATGGGCGACCTGCAGCGCAAAGCGCGCGCGGCAGGGCTGTGGAATCTCGGCCTTCCCGAACTGACCGACGACGAACCCGGCACCCGGCTTTCCAATCTCGAATATGCGCCGCTGGCGGAAATCATGGGCCGGCTGTTCTGGGCGCCCGAGGTCTTCAATTGCCAGGCGCCCGACGTGCCCAACATGATTGCGTTGCAGAATTGCGCCACTTCGCAGCAGAAGGCGCGCTGGCTGCAGCCGCTGCTGGAAGCCAAAACCCGCTCGGCCTTCGGCATGACAGAACCTGATGTGGCTTCATCCGATGCCACCAATATCGCCACGCGCATGGTCCGCGACGGCGACGACTACGTCATCAACGGCCGAAAATGGTTCATCACCGGCGCGGCGCATCCGCGCTGCAGCTTCCTGATCGTGATGGGCGTGACCGATTCCGGCGCGGACCGCACCAGCCGCCATTCCTGCATCATCGTGCCGATGGATGCACCTGGCGTTCGCCTGGTGCGGCGGCTGCGCTGGATGGGCTGCGAGGATCACGTCGCCCCGATCGGCGAGCTTGCCTTCGACAATGTGCGCGTGCCTCGCGCGAACCTGCTCGGCGCCGAGGGCGAAGGCTTCAGGGTCGCGCAAATCCGGCTCGGGCCGGCCCGCATCCATCATTGCATGCGCTCGATCGGACTCTGTGAGCTCTTGATCGAACTGATGATGGTCCGCGCCTCCGAACGCTCCGCCTTCGGGCGCACCGTGATCCAATACGATACCGTGCAGCGCTGGATCGCTGAATCCCGCGTCGAGCTCGAACAGGCGCGGCTGCTCGCCTATCGCTGTGCGTGGCGGCTCGATCAGGCCGGCCACCAGGACGCCTGGCGCGATGTATCCTTGATCAAGGTGGCGGTGCCCGCGATGCTGCAGCGGATCGCCGACCGTGCCATGCAGGTGTTCGGCGCGATGGGCGGCTCCGACGATACGCCGATCCATCAGGCGCTGGCCTGGGGCCGCCTGCTGCGGATCGGCGACGGCCCCGACGAGGTCCATCTGCGGCAGATCTTTCGCATGGAGCCGATGCCGTCCTGGTCGATCGAGAATTCGCCGTATCTGTCGGCCCATCCTTCCTGAGAGGCGTTTTCGAATGACTGTGACCGACGAACGTCAGCGTAGCCCCGCGATCGACAAGGAGCGACTGCGCAAGAAATATATCGAGGAGCGCAACAAGCGGCTCCGGGCCGACGGCAATGACCAGTATATCGAGGTCAAGGGACAACTCGCCCATTACCTCGACGATCCCTATACGCCCGTCACTCCGCGCGAGCCGAAGACCGACCACGTCACCTTCGCTTTCATCGGCGGCGGGTTTGCGGGGCTCGCCACGGCCGCGCGGCTGACGGAGGCCGGTATCGAGGACGTCCGCATTATCGAGAAGGGCGGCGATTTCGGCGGTACCTGGTACTGGAACCGCTATCCCGGCGCGCAATGCGATACCGCCTCCATGGTCTATATGCCTTTGCTCGAAGAAACCGGGCATATGCCTACGGAGAAATATGCCCACGCGCCGGAAATTCTCGCGCATTGCCGGCGCATCGGCACGCAATACGGGCTGTACGACAACGCGCTGTTCCATACCCAGGTCACCGACCTGAAGTGGGACGCGGCGCGGTCGCGCTGGATCATCACCACCAATCGCGGTGACGCTTTCACCGCGCAGTTCATCGGCATGGGTACCGGGCCGTTGCATGTGCCGAAACTGCCGGGCATTGCCGGCATCGAATCCTTTGAGGGACATTCGTTCCATACCAGCCGGTGGGATTACGACTACACCGGCGGCGATCCCTTGGGCGCCCCGATGACCAGGCTCGCCGGCAAGCGCGTCGGCATCATCGGCACTGGAGCTACTTCCGTGCAATGCGTGCCGCATCTCGCGCGCGCGGCCAAGGAACTTTACGTCTTCCAGCGCACGCCGTCCTCCGTCGATATCAGAGCCAACGTGCCGATCGATCCGGACTGGTTCTCGACCATTGCATCGCCCGGCTGGCAGCTGCGCTGGCTGGAAAATTTCACCGCGAACCAGGCCGGCGGCAACCCCGAGGTAGATCTGGTGCAGGACGGGTGGACCGATCTGTCGCGGCGGATTCGCGCCAGGATCCAGCTATTGCCGCGCGAGCAGCGCACCGTGCCGAACATGCGAGCCGCGTTTGAGGATTCCGACTTCGAAAAGATGGAGGAAATCCGCAGCCGTGTCGACACCATCGTCGGGGATCGCGAGACCGCCGGAAAACTCAAGGCCTGGTACGGCCAGCTCTGCAAGCGGCCGTGCTTTCACGATTCCTATCTGCAGGCGTTCAACACGCCGGGGACGCATCTGGTGGATACCGACGGCAAGGGAGTCGAGAAGATCACGGCCGGCGGGATCGTGGCCGCCGGCAAGGAATACAAGCTCGACTGCATCATCTACGCGTCGGGGTTCGAGGTCGGCACCGAGTACAGGCGGCGCTCCGGCTTCGACATGGCGGGGCGAGGCGGCATAAAACTGTCGGAGCATTGGGCCGAGGGCATGCGCAGCAAGCACGGCATCCATGTGCACGGCTTTCCGAACGCATTCTTCGTGCAGCCGACGCAGGGTGCCAATCTCATCTCCAACGTGCCGCACAATCTGACCGACTCCGCGAAGACTATCGCTGGGATGGTGAAGCATGCGCGGGACAACGGCTTCAAGGAAATCGAAGTGACCCGGGAAGCCGAGGATAAATGGGTCGAACTGCTGCTGACCGGCGTCGGCCGCATGATCGGCGGGCCCGATTGCACGCCCGGCTACTACAACAATGAAGGGCACGAGCCTGGGCCGGCGGCGCGGCTCAATGTAGGTCATCCCGCCGGCGCGCTCGCCTACTTCAAGTATATCAACGAATGGCGCAATAGCGGCCAGTTCGAGGGGCTGCAGTTCCGCTGACGCCGTTTCCGATTTTTTGTTTGTGCAAGGGAGTACACAACAATGAGCCAACCAGCCACGAACGAAGCGCCCAAGGAAACACCCAGGGAAGCGCCGAAGGACGCTTCTGCGCCTGTCATCGCGCAGCACGCGGCGACGCTGAAGGCGCTGCCGTTCTCCGATACGCGCGATTTCGACGACGCCGCACGCGGCTTTCTCGGCACGGTGGAGAATGCGAAGATCATGTCGCCGCAGGGCAGGGTGGTCTGGAGCCTGGAGCCCTATGGTTTCCTCTCCGCCGAAGAGGCGCCGCCGACGATCGATCCCAGCCTGTGGCGGCAATCGCGGCTCAACATGCATCACGGCCTGTTCGAGGTGGTGCCCGGCGTCTACCAGGTGCGCGGGCTGGACATCGCCAACATGACGCTGATCGAGGGCGACAGCGGCGTGATCGTGGTTGATACGCTGACCTCGATCGAGGGCGCGCGGGCCGCGATGGAGCTCTACTTCCAGCACCGCGGCAAGCGGCCAGTGGCGGCCGTCATCTTCACCCATACCCATACCGACCATTGGGGCGGTGCGCGCGGCGTGCTCGACGACGAAACGCTGGCCGGCGGCAAGGTGCCGATCATCGCGCCCAATCTGTTCATGGAGCACGCGGTCTCCGAGAACATCATCGCAGGGCCGGCGATGCTGCGCCGCGCGATGTATCAGTTCGGGCCGTTGCTGGCGAAGGGCGTGCGCGGGCAGGTCGATTGCGGGCTCGGCAAGACCATGGCGGCTGGCGCGGTCGCGCTGCTGCGTCCGACCGATCTCATTATCGCGACCGGAGACAAGCGCACCATCGACGGGGTCGAATTTGAATTCCAAATGGCGCCGAACAGCGAAGCGCCGGCGGAAATGCATTTCTTTATCCCGCGATACAGGCTTTTGAACCTCGCGGAGAACTGCACACATAATTTCCACAACCTGCTGCCGTTCCGCGGCGCCGATGTGCGCGACGCGCTGGCGTGGTCAAAATATCTCGGCGAAGCCCTGCAGATGTGGGGCGGCAAGGCGGATGCAATGTGCGGCCAGCATCACTGGCCGGTCTGGGGGCAGGCGCGGATCGACACCATGATCCGCGAGCAGCGCGACCTCTATAAATTCGCACACGACCAGACCATCCGCCTGATGAACCACGGGCTCACCGCAGCCGAAATCGCCGAAACCATCCGCCTGCCGGCCAGCCTCGAGGGCGCATGGCACGGACGCGGCTATTACGGGCACATTCGCCATAACGTGAAGGCGATCTACCAGAAGTACCTCGGCTGGTATGACGCCAATCCGGTCAACCTCGATCCGCTGCCGCCGGTCGAGTCCGGCAAGAAATATGTCGAGTATATGGGTGGCGCGGACGCGATCCTCGCGCGTGCGCAGAAGGATTTTTCCAAGGGCGAATTCCGCTTCGTCGCGCAGGCGGTAAGTCATCTGGTATTCGCCGAGCCCGACAATCAGGCGGCGCGTGCGATGCTGGCGGATACATTCGAGCAGCTTGGTTACGCCTCGGAGAGTTCGACCTGGCGTAACGCCTATCTGTTCGGCGCGCAGGAGTTGCGCCAGGGGATGCCGAAGGTGCCGCCGCGCTCGCCGATGCCGCGTGAGACGCTGGCGGCGCTCCGCACCGAGCAGCTATGGGACGTGCTCGGCGTGCGCCTGAACGGTCCCAAGGCCGAAGGCAAGCGTATCGTGCTGAACTGGAATTTTACCGACACCAATGAGACGTTCATCCTGAATTTGGAGAACTGCGCACTGACCTATGCCGCCGGCGCGCAAGCCGCCGATGCCGACGCCGGCTTCACGCTTCCGCGTGGCGTGCTCGACGAAGTGATTGCCAAGCTGACGACGTTCCCGGAAGCGGTCGGCTCGGGAAGAATCAAGGTCGTCGGCGACCCGATGCGGCTCGCCGAATTGATGTCGCTGATGGATGAATTTCCGCGAATGTTCGAGATCGTCGAGCCGAAACGGACGGCGGTGAGCTGATGAACGCGTAGGGTGGGCAAAGCGCAGCGTGCCCACCATTCATCGGCAGATTGCCTGAAAATGGTGGGTACGCTGCGCTTTGCCCACCCTACGATTTTCGTCGGAGTGTCGCGGCGCTTCTACTCCGCGCTGCTGACCAGCTTGATGCGCGGCTCCGCTTGCTCCATCAGGCCGCGATACGCAGCGAGATAATCGAGCGCCATGCGGCGCGCGGTGAAGCGGGTTTCAAACTGCTTGCGGATGGCGGCCCGGTCCAGCGTGGCAAGACGGTCGACCACGGCAACGGCGCTGGTCTCGTCTTCGACGACGAAGCCGGTGAGGCCGGGATCGATGATCTCCGGGACTGATCCGCGGTTATAGGCAAGCACCGGCGTGCCGCAGGCCATGGCTTCGATCATCACGAGGCCAAACGGCTCCGGCCAGTCGATCGGGACCAGCAGGCCGATCGCGCCGCTGAGGAAATCTGATTTCTCGCGGTCACCTATCTCGCCGATGAATTCGACCAGCGGATTGGACTTGATGAGCGGAGAGATCACCTCGTCGTAATATTCCTGGTCGGCACGATCGACCTTGGCCGCGATCTTGAGCGGAATGCCGCATCGGACGGCGATCCTGATCGCGCGATCGACGCCCTTTTCCGGCGCGATCCGTCCGAGCACGGCGAGATAGGACGGCTGCACCGGTTGCGGCGTCAGCAGATTCTCCGGCAGCCCGTGGAGAACGGTACGCACCCAGTTGGCCTGCGGCACCGGGCGGCGCTGGGCGTTGGAGATCGAGATCACCGGAACTTTGGAAAAGGTATTGAATACCGGCTGATGCTCCGGCAGGTCGAGCCTGCCATGCAGCGTGGTCAGGAACGGGGTTGGCTGCCGGTAGAACAGCGAGAATGGATAATAGTCGAGATGAAAGTGGAGAAAATCGAACTCTTCATCGTCGCATTTTTGCCGCACACGCTCCAGCATCACCATATGCAGTGCATTGGGATCGCGCACCGAGCCGTCGAGACGCAGTGCTTTCGGCCAGGTTGCGTCGAGTTTCGCCGAAGTACGTGAATCGCCGCTGGCAAACAGCGTGACGTCGTGTCCCAATGCCACGAGTTCCTCGGTCAACCAGTGCACCACCCGTTCGGTGCCGCCGTACAATTTGGGGGGGACAGCCTCCGTCAGCGGGGCGACCTGCGCGATGCGCATATTTGCGTCTCCTTTTTTGAATGATGGTTGAACGAAGCCTTCAGCCCATGTTCGACACCGGCGTGCCAGTAGCGGGAACGTTCCCGTATCTGCGAAGTTCCTTTGGTCAGCACATCTTGGTTCTTCCACACGACTGTCTTGCTGATGCCATCTGACACCAACAGATTCATGGCCGTATCGATGCTGCAGAATTGTTGCGCGGTGATGGCCATGCGCGCAGAAACCCGAAGCGGCATTCTTCACGTCATCGTGTGCGACACGCGGTAGGAATTCTCGTTCACTCTCAACAGGTTTGCGGAACTCATGGATAATCTTTCAGGATATGCGCGGCGTCCGTTTTCATTCGTCATGCGCTATCTGCGCCGGCGTCGTGCGGCCCATGTGGTCATCGTGTCTGCTGTTGTTGCGGCGGTTGCCTGTTCGGTGGGCACGCAATATGGCGTAAAAAATCTGGTCGACAGCCTGACGGCCGGATCGTCGCAAGCGAACGGCGTATGGCTGGCATTCGCTTTTCTCATGTTGCTGATTGCGGCAGATAATCTGCTGTGGCGGGTCGCAAGCTGGACAGCGAGCTTCACCTTTGTCGGCGTCACCGGCGATCTCCGCCGCGACATGTTCCGCCATCTTACCGGTCACGCCCCGAGTTATTTCTCCGATCGGCTGCCGGGCATGCTCACCAGCCGCATCACCGCGACATCCAATGCGGTTTTCACGTGTGAAAACATGTTCGTCTGGAATGTGTTGCCGCCGTGCATCGCGACCGTTTCGGCCATTCTTTTGATAGGGACCGTCAGCCTGGCGATGTCCGCGGGGTTGATCGTGATCGCGGGTATCATGTTGATGGCGATGTTCCACCTCGCTGCGGCGGGCAAGCCGCTGCATGACGAATTCGCCGACAAGGCAGCTGCGGTGGACGGCGAGATGGTCGACGTCATCAGCAATCTGCCGCTGGTCCGCGCATTCTGCGGCCTGAGCTACGAGCATGACCGCTTCGACGCCACTGTCGGGCGGGAACTCGACGCCCGCGGTCGCAGCCTGCGCTATCTCGAAAAGCTGCGGCTGCTTCACGCGGTCGTGACAATCGTACTGACCATTGCGCTGCTGGCATGGGCCATCATGCTCTGGCAGCGCGGCGCGGCAACCACCGGCGACGTCGTGCTGGTCTGTACGCTCGGGCTATCGATCCTGAGCGCGACGCGCGACCTCGCGGTGGCGCTGGTCGATGTGACCCAGCACGTCGCCCGCCTGACCGAGGCGATCGCGACCTTGTTGCTGCCGCACGAATTGAAGGACCATCCCGAGGCCGAGCCGCTGATCCGCAGCGGCGCCGCCGTCGCCTTCAACAACGTGGCATTCCACTATCCCGGCGGTGCTCAGGTGTTCGAAAAATTCTCCCTGCGCATTCAGCCGGGACAACGGGTCGGCCTGGTCGGTCATTCCGGCGGCGGAAAATCCAGCCTGTTCGCGCTATTGCAGCGGTTCTACGACATCCAGCGTGGCAGCGTAACGATCGACGGCCAGGACATTTCGCGGGTGACGCAGCAAAGCCTGCGTGAGGCGATCTCCGTGGTGCCGCAGGATATCTCCTTGTTCCACCGCTCGATCATGGAAAACATCCGCTACGGACGGCCGAACGCGACCGACGACGAGGTGTTGCGGGCGGCGATTGCGGCGCGCTGCGATTTCATCGAGAATCTGCCCGACGGCATGGACACCATGGTCGGCGATCGCGGGATCAAGGTTTCCGGAGGGCAGCGGCAGCGGATCGCCATCGCGCGCGCTTTCGTGAAGGATGCGCCGATCCTGTTGCTGGATGAAGCAACCGCTTCGCTGGACGGCGAATCCGAAGAGGCGATTCGCGAGGCGCTGTCGCGGCTGATGCGCGGACGCACCGTGATTGCCATCGCCCATCGTCTCGCCACATTGCGCAACTTCGATCGCGTGGTGGTACTGCAGGGCGGGCGAATCATCGAAGACGGACCGCCGGACATCCTCGTGCAGGGAAGGGGCCCTTACCGCGAACTGGTTGCCCGGGAAATGGGTCGGCTCGCCAGCCATGCGGCCTGATCTGCGGCAGTAGCGTTTGCGTCGAGATGCGTCCATCGCAACGCAAGAGAATCGCTTGAGGTCCAAATGACGGCAGAAGTCACTCAACTCGTCACCATTGAGGCTGCCGAACACGTCGCGGAATTGCCGTTCTACATCCCGATGACGGGCCCGGCGACGCGACCGCGCTGCTCGCTCAAGCACGACGACACCTTCATCGTGCTGGACAGCCACGGCGACATCGGCGCCTCTGCCGGCGGGCCCGACGGTTTGTTTAACGCCGATACCCGGTATCTCGCCCGGCTGGAGATGGTGCTCGACGAAGTCCAGCCGCTGCTGCTCGGCACCAATCTGCGCGACGACAATTCGGCGCTAACCGTCGATCTGACCAATTCCGACGTCTACCGCAACGGCAGGCTGGCGCTGCAGAAGGACACGCTGCACATCGTGCGCACGATCTTTCTGTGGCGCGGCACGGCCTACCAGCGCATCGCCTTGCAAAATCACGGCGACCGGCAGGCGAGCTTCGATCTCACGTTGTTGTTCGATAATGATTTCGCCGATTTGTTCGAGGTGCGCGGCGAGCGCCGGCCGCGCCGGGGAGTGGGCTCCAGCCGCTTGCTCGGTCCCGCCGATGTCGTGCTGGAATACGCCGGGCTCGACCGTCAGGCCCGCATTACCGCCCTGCATTTCGAGCCGCGGCCGACGCGGCTCGCCGCCAATGCGGCAACCTATCATTTCGAGCTGGCGCCGAAGGGAGCTACCGCATTGTTCGTCGCGGTATCCTGCAACAAGCCGATCATGCAGAAGCCGGTGCCGTTCTTTCGCGGCCTGTTGGCGCACCGTCGCGAGATGCGGCGCTCGACGAGTGGCGCGGCCAGCATCGAGACGTCGAACGATATCTTCAACGAGGTGCTGTGCCAGGCAATGGCCGACCTCAACATGCTGATGACCGAGACGCCGCAGGGGCGGTACCCCTATGCGGGCATTCCCTGGTATTCGACTACGTTCGGCCGCGACGGTCTGATCACCGCGCTGCAAATGCTGTGGGTCGATCCGCGCATTGCACAGGGCGTGCTGCGGCGGCTCGCTTTCTTCCAGGCCAAGACCACAGATCCGCTCGCCGACGCCGAGCCCGGCAAGATCCTGCACGAGATGCGCGGTGGCGAGATGGCCGCGCTTCGCGAGGTGCCGTTCGCACAATATTACGGCAGCGTCGATTCCACCCCGCTGTTCGTTCTGCTGGCCGGCCTTTATGTCGAGCGCACCGGCGACGAGGCAACGTTGGCCGAGTTGTGGCCGGCGATCGAAGCGGCGCTGCGATGGATCGACGGCCCCGGCGATCCCGACAAGGACGGCTTCGTCGAATATCAGCGCGCCACCGAGCAGGGGCTTGCCAACCAGGGCTGGAAGGATTCCTTCGACGCGATCTTTCATGCCGACGGGCAACTCGCCGAAGGCTATATCGCGCTGGCGGAGGTTCAGGGATATGTCTTTGCCGGCAAGCGGCTGGCCGCGCGCTGCGCCCGGCGCCTCGGATTGATCGATAAGGCAGCCCAGCTCGAATCCGCAGCGCTGCTCCTTGCCGAGCGCTTCGAGCAGGCATTCTGGTGCGAAGAGCTCGGCACCTACGCGCTGGCGCTCGACGGTGCCAAGCGGCCGTGCAAGGTGCGAACCTCGAATGCCGGCCAGCTTCTCTTCACCGGCATCGTCCGGCCGGACCGCGCGCGGCTGGTCGCGGCGGATCTGATGAGCCCGAAGTTCTTTTCGGGATGGGGCATCCGCACCGTTGCGCGCGGTGAAGCCCGTTACAATCCGATGTCCTATCACGATGGATCGATCTGGCCGCACGACAATGCGCTGATAGCGCTCGGCTTCGCGCGCTACGGCCTGAAACATTGCGTGGCGCATCTGTTCAAGGGCCTGTTCGATGCCGCAAGTTACATGGATCTGCGGCGGCTGCCGGAATTGTTCTGCGGATTCCGGCGCGAGAGGCGGCGCGGACCGGTGCTCTATCCCGTCGCCTGCGCGCCGCAGGCCTGGGCCAGCGCGACGCCATTCACGCTGCTGGAAGCGGCGCTCGGCCTCGAATTCGATGCTGCGCGCGGCGAGATCCGCCTGCGCGATCCGCGCCTGCCGGAATTCATCAACGAGGTGCTGCTGCGCGATCTGCGGCTCGGGCCGTCCAGCGTCGACTTGAGGGTTCGCCGCCACGGCGATGAAGTGTCGCTCGAGGTGGTGCGAACCCGCGGCCAGATTCAGGTGTCGATCGTATTGACGCATTAGGAGCCATGCGCGGCTCGTGCAGGTAAAGTCAGGAGGGCCACATGCGCGTTGGTATTCTCATTCTGTTTCTGATCGCTGGATTAGCCGGCAGCCCGCCGGCTTCTGCGGCGGAGGAACCCGGCGCGACGCAGGGGAGCCGCACTACTCCGCCGGACGCCGCGAAGGTGCCCGCGCCGCCGCCGTCGGTAACCGTGATCGGCGCCAGGGATGCCCACGGCATCCTCGGCCGCGAAGTTCGCAGCGCGGCGAACGAAGACATGGGGCGCATCGTCGATGTGATCGTGGACCGCGAGGGGGCGGTGCGCGCGGCAGTGATCGATTTCGGCGGTTTTCTCGGTGTCGGCAGCCGGAAGATCGTCGTCGACTGGGGCGCGCTGCGTTTCGGCGGCGTCGCCAACAAGCGCGACAGCATTTCGCTCGAGCTGACCAAGGCGCAGGTCGCAGCGGCGCCCGAATACAAGGAGGACGCGCCGGTCATCGTTCTCGGTGCGGCCGGCCGTCTGCAGCCGTGGGATTTCGATCACTAGCGCATGGTCCGGAACACGGGACAAACGCGTTTGCCCGGGAGTTCATGCCTAACTGAGGAGGAGCAACAGCCTGGTCGCGCGTCCGTCCCCATCGTTCAATCGGATTGACGACGATCGCCGCGGGCGTTCCGCCGGCGAAGGCAATGTTGTGCCGCTGCCGCCCGCGCCCGGCGGCCAGCCAAAACCGTCGCGCGAAAGCCAGCGCGGCCTCGACTGGTTCATCTTCTTTCTCGCCGACGTCCAGACCGGATTCGGACCGTTCATTGCGGTCTATCTGACCACGCAGAAATGGACACAGGTCGAGATCGGCTTCGTGCTGTCGATCGGCGGCATCATCGGCCTGCTCGGGCAGATGCCGGGTGGCGCGATCGTCGACGCCGCGCGTTCCGAGCGGCTGGTGGCGGGCCTGGCGGTCGCCACCATCGGCTGCGTCGCGCTGGCCTATGCGTTGTGGCCGATCTTTCCGGTGGTGACGGCGGCGGCGGCGCTGCATGCGCTGGCAAGCTGCGTGCTGGGGCCGGCGATTGCCGCGATCAGCCTCGGCCTGGTCGGGCCGTATGCGATCGGCGAGCGCCTCGGGCGCAACGCCCGCTTTGCTTCGCTGGGCAACGGTTCGGCCGCGGCGCTGATGGGTGCAACCGGCTACCTGCTGTCGAACCAGGCGGTGTTCATTGTTACCTTCCTTCTGGCAATTCCCACGTTGGTGGCGCTCTCGCGTATCCGCGAAAAGGAGATCGACGTGGCCCAATGCCACGGCGCTGTCGAGCGCGAGGTTCCCGACAAAGAAGCCACCAGCGTATTTCATCTGCTGCGCCAACGTCCGCTGCTGATCTTTGCCGGCGGCGTGCTGCTGTTTCAGCTCGCGAACGCCGCGATGCTGCCGCTGATGGCCGGCATTGTCACCACGCGGTCGAGCCAATGGGCGCCGGTGCTGATTGCGGCCTGCATCATCGTCCCGCAGGCCATCGTCGCGCTGACCTCGCCCTCGGTCGGACGCAAGGCGCAGGCGTGGGGAAGGCGGCCGCTGCTGCTGTTGGCGTTCGGTGCGTTGGCGATCCGCGGCCTGCTGTTTGCGGTCGTGACCGATCCGTATCTTCTGGTCGCCGTGCAGGTGTTCGACGGTATCACCGCGGCGGTGCTCAGCGTGATGATCCCGCTGATCGTGGCCGATGTCGCCTTCGGAAGCGGCCACTTCAACCTGGCGCAAGGCATCGTCGGAACCGCGACCGGCATCGGCGCGTCATTGAGCACGGTGCTGGCGGGCTATATCAGCGACACCTTCGGCAGCAGCATCGCCTTTACAGGATTGGCCGGTATCGCAGCCGCTGGGCCTGACAGTGATCTGGCTGTTCATGCCGGAGACCCGGCGGCTGCCGGAAGCGGCGGAGTAACGCGCGTCACGCGATGATGGAAGGCGCGATCGTCTTGCGATACAGCGAGCTGTAGCAGGCGGCCGACAGATCCCAGCTAAAGGACCGCGCCATCGCGCTGCGCCGCATCGCATCGAGGCGGTCCTTGGCGCGAAACGCATCGAACGCGCGCCTGACGCCGCCGAGGAAAGATTCGGCCGATGGCTGCGAAAACAGAAAACCGGTTTCGCCGTCCTTGATGGTTTCCGCCAGCCCGCCGGTCTGGTGACCGATCGGCAGCGATCCGAACCGCTGCGCATACATCTGGCTCAGCCCGCAGGGCTCGAACCGCGACGGCATCAGGGTGAAATCGCTGCCGGCAAAAATCCGCCGCGCCTGGGCGTCGTTGAAGCCGATGACGACGCCGATCGCATCCGGCCTCCGGCGATGTGCGCTGACCAGCGCCTGTTCGATCTGCGCCTCGCCGCTGCCGGTCACCACGATCTGTCCACCCGCCTCGATGATTTCGTCGGCGGCGGACAAAACGAGGTCGACGCCCTTCTGGTGAACCAGGCGGGCGACGAGGCCGAACAGCGGCCCGCGCGACAGCGCCAGGCCGAACTGCTTGCGAACGTATTCCGCATTCGCCTGTTTGCCTTCCCAGTCGCCGGGAGCGAAGGTCTGCGCCAGATGGGCGCAAGCGCTGGGGTCCCAGCTTTCATCGATGCCGTTCAGGATGCCGGTCAGTTGCGCGGCGTCCGAGCGGCGCTGCAGCAGACCTTCGAGCCCGCAGCCGAGCTCGCGCGTCGTGATCTCCTTCGCATAGGTGGCGCTGACGGTAGTCAGGTGCGAGGCGTAGACGAGGCCGCCCTTGAGGAACGAGACATGGTCGTAGAATTCGAGCCCGTCGATGTGGAAGGAGCTTTCGGGCGCGCCGATCCGCCGCAGCGAGTCCGGCGGGAACAGCCCCTGATAGGCGAGGTTATGGATGGTCAGGATCGAGGGAACCTTTGAGCCTCGCCACGCCAGATAGGCCGGTGCCAGCGCGGCCTGCCAGTCGTTGGCATGGACCAGGTCCGCTGCCCAATTCTTGTCCAGGGTGCCCGCGGCAAGCTCGGCGGCTGCCGATGCGAAGCGGCCGAACCTGACGTCGTTGTCCGGCCAGTCGCGCCCGGATTCGTCGCCATAGGGATTGCCCGGTCGGTCGTAAAGTTGCGGGCAGAGCAGGACGTAAACCGGCAGGCCGTCCTTGGTCGATGCCCGCCCGAGCGAGCAGGCCGGCATCTCTGCCAGAGAGGGGCATTCCCCAACGATTTCAATGTGCGTGAACTGTTCGACGATGTCCCGATAGCCGGGCAGCATGATCCGGACATCACTCCAGCGACGCAGTGCCCGGGGTAGTGCCGCGGATACCGCAGCGAGACCGCCCACCCGGACAAAGTCATCCATTTCAGTGGTGACGAACAAGACTTTCAAGACAAGCGTCCTCGTACTCGCCGCAACGTTACTGATGCAAGAATGGGTCCAACTTCCCTGCCATAACAACGCGCGCCCCGGGCTGTCGTTCCTAAGCGAACTACTTTCCTGTCGAGGCTGCACAATTTAGGGTCACCGCCGTCAACAAAACGAATGGCCGGAAAAGGCCCCAGGGAGTTTCACGCAATGACCATAGCCGGCAATGATCAGGGGAATTTGACAGGCAGCTTCGCCGGCCTGCGAGTCCTCGATTTCTCGACCACGATTGCCGGCCCCCACTGCACACGAATGCTCACCGATATGGGGGCGGAGGTCATCAAGATCGAGACCGAGGAAGGCGAGACGATGCGGACCCGCCCGCCGGTGCGGAATAATTGCTCGACCGCCTTCGGCCAGCTCAATGTCGGCAAGAACAGCCTGGTTCTGGATTTGAAGTCGCCTGCGGGATTGGAGGCGGTTCGCCGGCTGGTCGCGACCGCGGACGTGCTGGTGGAGAATTTCCGTCCGGGCGTGATGCGGCGACTGAAGCTCGACCATGCCTCGCTGCATGAGGCCAATCCGAAGCTGGTCTATTGCTCGATTTCCGGATACGGCCAGACGGGGCCGTCCGCCGAACTGCCGGCCTATGCGCCGGTGATTCACGCGGCCTCCGGCTATGAGATGGCGCATCTGGCCTACCAGCCGGGACGAAGCCGGCCCGACTATTGCGGCATCTATCACGCCGACGTGCTCACCGGAATCTATGCGTTCGGGGCCATTTCGGCGGCGCTGTATCAGCGTACGACGACCGGGCAGGGCCAGCATATCGATGTCTCGATGCTGGAATCCATGCTGAGCCTGACGCTGAACGAACTGCAATGGTCGCAATTCGAAGTGAAGCCGACGCAGCGGCCGATGTTCGGCCCGATCGAGACGACGGACGGCTACGTGATGATGGCGATCGCCAGCGAGAAAACCTTCCAGAGCCTGATGCAGGTGATCGATCACCCCGAATGGGTGAGCGACCCGCGCTTTGCCAGATATTCCGACCGCCGGGAAAACTGGACGAGCCTGATCGAGGGTGTGGAGGCGTGGTCGCGCGGCGTGACGACCGAGCAGTGCCTCGCGGCGCTCAACACACACGGCGTTCCATCATCGGCCTATCGCACCGTTGCCGAAGCGCTGCGCGATCCGCAGATCGCTCACCGTGGCGCATTGGCCGAAGTCGAGGACGGTGGCGGCACCTTCAAGGTGCTCAATCTGCCGTTCCGCATGTCCGGTGCCAAAGTATCGGCGGCGAAACGCATGTCGACGCTCGGCGAGCACACGCGCGCCTACCTGAAAGAGACCGGCCTGTCGGAGGATGAAATCGCAGCCTTTGCCGGCAAGGCGCAGGTCGCCGCGCGCGGCTGACGGCGCGGTTCGCACAGCGAAACATTAACCTGCGGCGTTTTCATCCACGGCGTGTGAACAGCCTTGCCCGCGCCTGCGTTTCCGGACAATCATGCGCGCAGCCATCGACGATCCGGAATGCCGGACGAACGACACAATCGGAGGAAACATTGATGAAAGCGGCGATCCGTTCGAGCGCGCTCGCGCGAATATTTCTTGTGGCGGGATTTGGCGTGGCGTTGTCGGCAATGCCAGCCCACGCCCAGAAAGCGGGCGGCAGCATCACCGTTGGCCTCGAACTCGATATCCCCGGTTTCGATCCGCTGAAGGTCGGCGTGTACGACACGGCGGCGCTGACCGCATCTTCCGCGATTTTCGATACGCTCACGACGCTCGACGCCAACGGCAAGCCGCAGCCCAAGCTGGCGCTGTCCTGGTCGCATTCGGAGGACTTCAAGACCTGGACCTTCAAGCTGCGTCCCGGCGTCAAGTTCCACGATGGCACGCCGTTCAATGCCGCAGCCTACAAGGCGAATTTCGACCGGCAGAAGGATCCTGCCAACAAGTGCCGATGTGCTTTCTATATTTCCGCCGTCAAGAGCGTTGAGACGCCCGATGAACTGACACTGGTGTTCAACCTCAACGACCCTTCGGTGAATTATCCTGCGCTGGCTTCTTACGCGAACCAGAATCAGGCCGTTCACTCTCCGACGGCCTGGAAGGCCAAGGGCGACGAGTACAACCGCAATCCCGTCGGCACCGGTCCCTACATTCTGAAATCCTGGACCGCCGGCGATCGCATGATCCTGGAGAAAAATCCGGATTACTGGGACAAGGACAAGGTCTACTTCGACCGCATCACGCTGAAGCCGCTGCCCGACGCGCAATCGCGTTTTGCCAGCCTGCAATCCGGCGAGGTCGACCTGGTCTGGGATGATGAATATTCCGCCGATAACGTCCAGAAGGCCCAAAAAGACTCCAAGTTGACCGTGCACACCTATGCCGGTTCGGGAGCGCAGGTCTATGCCTTCAACACCAAGACGCCGCCATTCGATGACGTCCGCGTGCGTCAGGCGCTTGTCATGGCACTTGATCGCAAGAAAATGTCGCAGGCGATCACCAATGGCCTCGCAAGGCCCGCGAGCAACCCCTATGGCGACGGCTCCTGGGTCAAATGCAAGGACGACGGCGCGCTTCCCGAAGACCTTGAGAAGGCCAAGGCGCTGATCAAGGACTACGGCAAGCCGGTCGAATTCAAGATGCTCGTCACGGCGACGCCCCGTGGGCGCACCGTTGGTCAGGTGCTGCAACAGTTCTGGAAACGTGCGGGCGCCAACATGGAGATCGAGCAGGTCGATCAGGCCACCATTCCGCCGCGCGCATTCATGCGCCAGTTCCAGTTGACGCCCTGGCGCATCGTCGATCTCGCCGATCCTGATGTGCAGATGTACTCCAACTTCAAGACCGGAAGCCCGGTGGCGCTCGCCAACTACTCCAACCCGGAGCTTGACAAGCTGCTCGATCACGCGCGCACCACGGCAGATACCAACCAGCGCATTGAGGACTATTGCGCGATCAGCCGGCTGATCAACAAGGAGGCGATCTGGTTCTGGACCTTCCAGAACACCTACTATGCGATCTCGAGCGCGAAGGTTAAGGGACTGCCCAAGATGTATAGCGGGGTGATCGACGTATCGCGCGCCTGGAAGGAATAGCTTCTCATGGCGTTCTTCGTTGCGCGCCGGCTCTTCTATCTGTTGCCGGTGCTGATCGCGGTTTCGCTGCTCACCTTCTCCATTGCATCGCTGCTGCCGGGCGATCTTGCCTACACCATCCTTGGTGACCAGGCGACGCCCGAGAACGTGGCGGCGTTGCGGGCCGACATGGGGTTGGATCAACCGATCTGGTGGCGCTACATAAGCTGGCTCGGCAATGTGCTGCAGGGCGATTTCGGCCGTTCGTTCCGCACCGGCCAGACGGTGCTGCAGGCCGTGGCCGAGCGGCTGCCGGTGTCGATCGAACTGATGCTGCTGGCGCAGGTTGGCGCACTGGCGATCGGCGTTCCCCTGGCGATCGTCTGCGCAGCGCGCAGCGGCAGCCCGTTCGACCGCTTCATGACCGGCACTGCTTTCGGCATGCTGTCGGTGCCGACCTTCCTGTCGGCGATCCTGCTGATCTATCTGTTTGCGGTCGAACTGCGCTGGCTGCCGGCGACCGGCTATGTTCCGTTCACCGAAGATCCGCTCGCCAATCTGCGCTTCTTCGTGCTGCCCTCGCTGACGCTGGCGCTGGCCGAATGGCCGGGCATCATGCGCGTGCTGCGTTCCGATATGATCGCGACCCTGCAGGAAGACTATATCGCGCTCGCCAAGGCCAAAGGCCTGACGCCGGCGCGCATCCTGTTCGTACACGCCCTGAAGCCGTCGTCACTGACGCTGGTGACGATCACCGGCATCAATATCGGCCGGTTGATCGGCGGCGCTGTCATCGTCGAGACGATCTTTGCGCTTCCGGGTATCGGCCGCTTGCTGATCGGCGCGATCCTCACGCGCGATCTGATCATCCTGCAGGGGGTCGTGCTGCTGGTCGGCGCCGGCTTCGTCATCATGAACTTCATCGTCGATCTGCTCTACGCCGCTCTCGATCCCAGGATTCGCCATGGCCACGCTTGAACTCGAAGTCGCCGGGGAGGCTGTAACCCAGCCCGCGCGCAAGGGCCGGCGCCTTGGCATGCTGTTCTGGGTGGCGATCGGCTGGCTGCTTTTCGTGTTCGCCGTGGCGATTTTCGCGACCGTCCTGCCGCTGCCGAGCCCGACCGACATGGACATGCTGGAGCGGCGCGCGCCGTTTTCGGCGGAGCATTGGCTTGGTACCGACGGGCTTGGCCGGGACGAACTCTCGCGACTGATTTACGGTGCGCGGATATCGCTGGTTGTGGGCGTGTTCGCGCCGGTGATCGGGCTCGTTGTTGGCGGCGCACTCGGCATGCTCGCGGGCTATTTCCGCGGCCGGTTCGAGTCGATGGTGGTCGGCAGCATGGATGTGCTGCTGGCGTTTCCGCCCTTGATCCTGGCGCTGGCCGTGACCGCCTATCTTGGGCAGTCGATTTTCAACCTGACCTTGATTCTCGGCGCGCTCAGCGTACCCGCCTTCATGCGGGTGGCGCGGGCGTCAACGCTGACGCTGGCGCGGCGCGAATTTGTGATCGCAGCCCAGGCGCTGGGGGCGACGCATTCACGGATACTGCTGCGCGAATTGTTGCCCAATGTCATGCTGCCGCTGCTAGCGTTCTTCCTGCTCGGTGTCGCCGTCATCATCGTGGTCGAAGGCTCGCTATCATTCCTCGGGCTCGGCGTGCCGCCGCCGATATCGAGCTGGGGCAGCATGATCGGAGAGGGGCGCGAAAGCCTCGACGTGGCGCCGCGGCTCGCCTTCCTGCCGGCAGCGGCAATGTTCCTCACCGTGCTTTCCTTCAATCTGGTCGGCGACACGCTGCGGGCGCTCACCGATCCACGTCAGGGCGCGCTGTGACCGGGAATACCTTGCTTTCCGTCGAGGACGTCGTCGTCGATCTGCCGACCCCACGCGGCAATCTGCGCGCAGTCGATCATGTCGACCTCACCGTCGGCGCCGGCCAGACGCTCGGCATCGTCGGTGAATCCGGTTGCGGCAAGACCATGCTGTCGCGGGCGATCCTGCAATTGCTGCCGAAGAAGGCCAAGCTCTCCGGCCGCGTGATGTTCGACGGACAGGACCTGCTGAAGCTCTCGCCGGAGAAACTGCGCAAGCTGCGCGGGCGCTCGCTGGCGGTCGTATTCCAGGACCCGATGACGTCACTCAATCCAGTGCTCACGATTGGCACCCAGTTGATCGAGACACTGCAGGAGCATCTCGAACTGGACGATGCCGCCGCCGTCAGGCGCAGCGTCGAATTGCTCGCAGCGGTCGGCATCCCCGCGCCCGAGCAGCGGCTGGCGCAGTATCCCCACCAGCTCTCCGGCGGAATGCGGCAGCGGGTGGCGATCGCGATCGCGCTGTCGTGCGAACCGAAACTCCTGATCGCCGACGAGCCGACCACCGCGCTCGACGTGACGATCCAGGCGCAGATCCTCGACCTCCTGGCGCGCGAGCAGCGTCGCCGGCACATGGCGATGATCATCATCACCCACGACCTTGGCGTTGTCGCCGGCCGCACCGACGAGGTCGCCGTCATGTATGCCGGCCGCGTAGTCGAACGCGCACCGACGCCCGCTTTGTTCAAGAAGATGCGGATGCCCTATACCGAAGCGCTGCTGGCGGCTCTTCCGCGGCTCGATGCCGCGCCCCACACGCCGCTTCCCGCGATATCGGGGCGCCCGCCCGATCCGACCCGGCCGCTGCAGGGGTGCTCGTTCTCGCCGCGCTGCCGTTATGCGGCGGCCCGCTGCCAGACTGAGAAGCCGGTATTGACGGAAGCCGAGTCGCGCGAACACCAGTTCGCCTGCTTCCACCCGATCGATGTCCATGCGGGGGCCGGCGCATGATGCAGCAAGCCGTGTCGGCCGCTTCCAGCGAGCCGCTGCTCGCCGTCGACGATCTGGTCGTGGAATACCCCGTCGGCAAGAAGATCGTTCATGCCGTATCTGGCGTGTCGTTGCAGATCGCCCGCGGCGAGACATTGGGGCTGGTGGGCGAATCCGGCTGCGGAAAATCGACGCTGGGCCGGGCGGTGCTTCAGTTGCGCCGGCCGACCGCGGGGCGGGTTCTGTTCGACGGTCATGATCTCACGACGATGCAGGGCGACGCCTTGCGGCTGATGCGCCGTCGCGTGCAGTTGATCTTCCAGGATCCGATCGCCTCGCTCAATCCGCGCCGCAAGATCGGCGACATCGTCGCCGAGCCGCTGGTGATTGCAGGCGTCAAGGATCCGGAGAAGCGCAGGCAACTCGTCGACGAGGTGCTGAGCGCGGTCGGTCTTGATCCGACCCTGGTGGTGGGACGGCTGCCGCATGAATTCTCCGGCGGACAATGTCAGCGCATCTGCATCGCGCGTGCGCTCATCCTCAATCCGGAGTTCATCGTCTGCGACGAGCCGGTCTCCGCGCTCGACGTTTCCATTCGCGCCCAGATCCTCAATCTGCTGGAAGAAATGAAGGTCCGGTTCGGCCTGACGCTGTTGTTCATCGCGCACGATCTGGCGGTGGTGAAAGCCGTCAGCGACCGTGTCGCGGTGATGTATCTCGGCCGGCTCTGCGAGGTCGGCCCCTCCGAGCAATTGTTTGCCAGGCCGGCGCATCCCTATACCGCGCTGCTGATCGAGGCGATCCCGGTGCCCGATCCGGACGTCCGGCCCACCGAGACCGTGCCCGTCGGCGAGCCGCCGTCGCCGATCGCGCCGCCGTCGGGCTGCCGGTTCCGTACCCGCTGCCCGCGCGCCGACCGGCAATGCAGCGACGAGGTGCCGGAACTGCGCGCCGTGGCGCCGGGCCAGTTCGCGGCCTGCCATCACCCGCTGATCTGAATAGCGGGACAACCAGCCGCGTTTGTCTCGATTGGGCAGACGTGGCAATGTCCGCGCAAGAAGTGCCTGCTTAAGAACAAGAATGACGGGAGGGAAGCGATGAAGAGTTTTCAGGTCGCCGAGTTCAATGCACCCCTGAAAGAGGTGGATCAGGAGACGCCACAGCCCACGGGCACGCAGGTGCTGATCAAGGTGAAGGCGGCCGGCGTCTGCCACAGCGACCTTCACATCTGGGAAGGCGGCTATGACCTCGGCCATGGCCGCAAGCCGCTGTCGCTAAAGGACCGTGGCGTGTCGCTGCCGCGTACGATGGGACACGAGACGGTCGGCGAGGTGGTGGCGTTCGGGCCGGATGTCAGCGCCGCCGACAAGGGCGGCCTCAAGGCCGGTGACATCGCGCTGGTCTACCCCTGGCTCGGCTGCGGCAAATGCGCAACCTGCGTCGGCGGCGACGAGAACATGTGCATCGTCAAGCCGAACGCGCTCGGCGTCTATTGCGATGGCGGCTATGCCGACTACATGACCGTGCCGAATGCGAAGTATCTCATCAATCTGAAGGGGCTCGACCCCGTGACGGCGGCGCCGTATGCCTGTTCCGGCGTCACCACCTACAGCGCGCTGAAGAAGGTCGAGTTCGCCTTCAATTCGCCGATCGTCATCTTCGGTGCGGGCGGGCTCGGGCTGATGGCGCTATCGTTGTTGAAGGCGCTGGGCGGCAAGGGTGCGATCGTCGTCGATATCGACGCGCGCAAGCGCGAAGCCGCCGAAGCCGCCGGAGCGCTCGCCACCGTCGACGGCAAGGCGCCCGACGCGCTCGAGCAACTCGCCAAGAGGGCCGGTGGCCCGATCCACGCGGTGATCGACCTGGTCGGCAACGCCCAGACCACGCAGCTCGGCTTCGATTGCCTGACCAAGGGCGGCAAGCTCGTCATCGTCGGCCTGTTCGGCGGCGGCGCGCCCTGGGCATTGCCGCTGATTGCGATGAAGGCGATCACGATCCAGGGCAGCTATGTCGGAAATCTGCGTGAGACCGAGGAATTGCTCGATCTCGTCCGCAACCAGAAGATTCCGCCGATCCCGGTGACGGCACTGCCGCTCGCCAAAGCCAATGAAGCGCTCATCGATTTGCAGAAGGGCAAGCTGGTCGGCCGCGCGGTATTGACGCCGTAGGCTCCGTCATTCCGGGTTCGATGCTTCGCATCGCCCCGGAATGACTCCCCAGGTAAGGAATCCCATGTCCGCAAACAACGCCCTCCACATCGCCGTGCTCGGCGGCGATGGCATCGGCCCTGAAGTGATGGCGCCGGCGATCGAAGTCCTGCGCAAGATCGAGGCGACATCGGACCTCAAATTCCGCTTCAGCGATGCGCCTGCCGGCGCCAATAATTATCTGGCGACCGGCAAATCGATGCCTGACAGCACCGTGCGGCTCTGCGAGGAAGCGGATGCCATCCTGCTCGGCGCCTGCGGCCTGCCGTCGGTGCGCTACCCTGACAATACCGAGATCGCTCCGCAGATCGAACTGCGCTTCCATTTCGATCTCTATGCCGGCGTGCGCCCGGCGCGGTTGATTCCGGGCGTGCCGAGCCCGATCGTCGGCGCCGACCAGCGCGGTATCGACCTCGTGCTGATCCGGGAATCGACCGAAGGCCTGTTCGCCTCGATGGGCAAGGGCGTCGTGACCGATACCGAGGCGCGCGAGACGCTCGTGATCACGCGCAAGACCTCGGAGCGGCTGTTCGAATTTTCGTTCCGCCTCGCCGAGCGCCGCAAGGCGCGCGGCAAAATGAATGGCGGCTTGACCTGCGTCGACAAGGCAAATGTTTTCAGGGCGTTCGCGTTCTTTCGCAAGATGTTCGATGAAGCCGCAAAACGTCATCCCGACGTCAAGGCGGACCGGGTCTATGTCGATGCCTGCTCGCTGATGATGGTGAAGCGGCCCTGGGATTTCGACGTCATGGTGACGGAGAACATGTTCGGCGACATTCTGTCCGACCTCGCCGCCGGACTGATCGGCGGGCTCGGCATGGCGCCTTCAGCCGATATCGGCGACCGCTACGCCGTGTTCCAGCCCTGCCACGGCACCGCGCCTGATATCATGGGGCAGGGCAAGGCCAATCCCACGGCGATGATCCTGTCGGCGGCGATGATGCTGGACTGGCTCGCCGACAAGCACGGCCTCGAAAGCGCCGCGGAAGCCGGCGAGCGCATCGAGCGCGCGGTGGACAAGGCCTATGCCGGCGCAATCAAGCCGATGGAATTCGGCGGCAGCAACGGCACAGCGGATATCGCGAAGGCGGTGATCGAGGCGTTGTAGGCGAGGCATAACCACCGGCCGTCATACCCGCGAAGGCGGGTATCCAGTACGCCGCGGCTTCTCGGTTCAGTCATTGGCGTCTCTGGAATACTGGATCATCCGCCTTCGCGGATGATGACCGCGGAGAGTGAGCGGCGCAGTAGGATTACCTCCCCTTGAACTGCGGCTTGCGCTTTTCCATGAAAGCCGTTCTGCCTTCGCGGAAATCTTCGCTGTCCATGCAGGCCATGCCGATCTTCTTGATCGCGTCCATGTCGCGCTTGCTCTCGTCCTGCAGCACTTCGGAGATCGTGATCTTGGCGGCCTTGATCGCCAGCGGGGCGTTGCCTGAAATGGTGCGCGCGATCTCCATGGTGGCGTCCCATAATTGCGCATCCGGCAGCACGCGGTCGACCAGCCCGATGCGCAGCGCTTCCGTCGCCTCGATCCGCATGCCCGTATACATGATGAGCCGCGCCCAGGATGGCCCGACCAGCGAGACCAGGTGCTTGAGACCGTCATAGCCGTAGGCGATGCCGAGTTTGGCGGCGGGAATGCCGAACTGGCTGTTGTCGGAGGCGATACGGATGTCGGTAAGCATCGCAACCTGCATGCCGCCGCCGAGGCAGAAGCCGCGGATGCAGGCGATCGTCGGCTTCGGGTAGCTGGCGAGCAGCGCCCGCTGGGCCTCGCTGCGCCTCGAATATTCCTCCGAGGCCGCCGCATTGTGGCGGGTTTTTTCGAACTGGCTGATATCGGCGCCTGAAACGAAAGCCTTGTCGCCGGCGCCGGTCAGGATCACGACGCGGACATCGGCATTGTCGCGCAGCTCGGTCAGCGCGAGGCCCAGACCTTCCCACATCTCCAGCGACATCGCGTTGCGCTTGTCGGGATTGTTGAACGTGATGATCCCGACGCCATCGTTGACGCTCTGCAGGATCTTGCCGCCGGCATGGGATTTTTCGGTGTTCTTTTCGGTGTTCTTGGGGGTATCCAGCATCGGAGTATCCAATCTATTTCAGGAATCGACGAAAGGGCCGAAATTCGCTTTGGCGTAGGCTGGCCGCGCCTGCAGCCTGGTCCACCATTCCGTGACGCGCGGATGTTTCTGGTCGGTTACCTCGTCCGGCGCGATTTCCTCGTCGATGCGCTTTACGAACGGTGCTGCGGCGATATCGGCGATCGAGTAGGCCTTGCCGACCAGCCAGCCGGACGGCTTCAGCGCGTCTTCCATCCGGTCCAGCAGCACGACCAGCCTGGCTCGCGCCGCGGCGCGCTCCTCCTCGGTGTAGGGCTTGCGCGCGGCGCGGATCCAGGCCTCCTGCCGCTCCTTGCTCGGGATGCTCTTGAGTTTTTCGGCGAGTTCCTGATCCGACCATTGCGACGCCGTTTTCGCCAGATGATGCCGCCAGTTGAAAATGATGAGATTGCCGATCAGGCCGTCGATGTGCCGGATCCAGTTGCGCATCTCGGCGCGCTCATAGGGCGTATCCGGCCGGAGCGGGGGCGCAGGAAACGTCTCGTCGAGATATTCGCAGATCGTGCCGCTTTCGTGCAGCGGCTTGCCGTCGTGAATCAGGGTCGGGATAACGCCGAGCGGATTGATCTTCAGATATTCCGGTGAATGATGCTCCATCTTCGCCATGTCGACCACGTGGCCTTCATAGGCCAGACCCTTCTCTTCGAGGCACAGCCGGACGCGGCGCGAAGCGCTCGAACGCCAGCCGTGGTGAAGGATCATCATGGTGCCTCCCGAAGCCGATGGGCCGGTCTTTTTTATCGGGAGTGTGGTGCCATGTTTCACGGGCCCCGGACAAGGTCCGCGGCTGCAATCCTGCCAAGGCGTCGTTGCGCCCGCAGGCAGGCCGCGGCCGGTGCTGGGCAATGGTCTTGAAAACCCGGGCGCCGCATTCGAATGGCAGAAAATGTTTTAGGCGGCCCGCGCCCGCGAGGCCTGATATTCAGGGCTTTGAGTATCGAACGACCGGATTCCGCCAAAGATGATGGCGATGCGCTGATCTTGTTCCGGCCGGATCAATATGAGACCTGGCGCAGCAACAGGCTACCCGGCGATTTTCTCGCGTCGATTGATCGGGTCCGCGGTGCTGCGATCCAGGCGCGATAATGCCTAGCCTTCGTTGGCTGCGATCGATTCCATCAAGGAGACCAACTGACGTTGTACGGTCTGGTCCTTGATCTTGCTGTAGGCACGCAACAGCCTCAGGCTGAATGCGCTGTCCAGGAACAACAGGCTCTCGACTTCGCGCGCCTTGCCGTCGCCGTCGTAGAAGAACGTCACCGGCACGTCGAGCGCGGTCGCGATCTGCTGAAGACGAGCAGCGCCGACACGGTTGACGCCTTTCTCGTACTTCTGGACCTGCTGGAAGCTGACGCCGAGCTTGTCGCCGAGTTCGGCTTGCGAGATTTTCTGTTCCACACGCCGCAGGCGAATCCGTTTGCCCAATTCGATATCGGGTTTGCCGGCGCTGCGCTGTTTCATCTTCTTCGCTGCTGATCTGTTCATTCTGGTTTTACCGTCCTTCAATCGGGAAACCCTGGCAAAGGTAGGTCAGGGTTTCATCCGCATTTGCCGTGTTTAAATTCAGTCCGAACCGTGAGGTTGTATATGGAACCACGGGAATCCTGAGATATTCCGGGATGGTAGCCAAACGCATGCGCGCATTGGAAGCATCTGGATACCGGCGCCGCCAACCACTTAAAGCTGCCGACACCCGGGGTGTATTGGCAAAACCCCGCCCTTTGCAACTTGGCAAAATATTCGACAAACCACAACCACCGCGAGTTCAATCGACACAGATTTTGGTCAGCATACTTACTACGTCAAGGGCATGCACCGGATTTCTACGGGGTTTTCCGGCTGAATATGCGATCGCTCGCGGTGCGTGCCGCCGATTTGTTGCATGAAATTTCCGTGAGGCGGTGTTGCCTGACGAAATGCAGCAGAGTTCAGCTCCGGTTTTCGGTTCGAGCGTGGCGGGAAATTGCGGCAAGCGGTGTGCCCGCACGTTATGCGTGCCCTTGATGGAGCGGGCCAGACCCGACATCGCGCAACGATTGCAGCGGGTCGGTTGCCTGCGCAATGAACATCGCCGCCGGTGTCCGGTGAAATCGCAACACTGCCTCGGCAACTGATAGGCCGGGAGGCTTTGATGAGCGCTTGCGCCAAACTGCGGGAGGCGACTGGTTCGGTCGGCGCTTCCGGGGGACGGGTTTGCCAAGATGATTGCAATCATCGGCTAGCCGTCTGCGGCTTATTGGCCTTGGGTACTGCTTACAATTGGCTTCCACCCGCGTCCCGTTTTGCATACGCTTTGCGGTAGTGGCCGCATCGACGGCCAGGCCAAAGTCCCGCTTACAAGGGACGGGCATACAGGGGAGGAACGCCATGAAGCGAAGAACCGTACTTGCGGGCCTTGGTGCGACGGCGGCTGCCGGTGTCCTGGGCATGCCGACGATCCTGCGGGCGCAAGCGCCCGTCACGCTCAACGGAGCCGTGCAGTTCAACGACGACCACGCCTTCAACCGGGCGCTGCTGCGGTTCGAAGAGCTGGTGAAGAAATATTACGGCAAGCCGGTCAATTTCACGCTGCACAGGAACTCGTCACTCGGGCTCGAAAAGCAGTATTTCGAGTACATGTCCCAGGGCAAGGCGGTCGATTACGGCATCGTCTCGCCGGCCCACATGTCGACCTTCGCCAAGGCGGCGCCGTTCATCGATGCGCCCTTTGTGTTCAAGGGCATCGAGCACATGAACAAGGTGGTCGATGCGAATATTCTGGCGCCGATCGCCGATGAAGTCGCGGCCAAGGCCGAGGTGGTTCTGATCGGCTATTCCGGCGGCGGCATCCGCAACATCTTCGCCAACAAGCCGCTCAAGAACATTGCCGATCTCAAGGGCCTCAAGGTGCGCGTGCAGGGTGCGCCGATCTGGTCGAAGACGTTTGCGGCCGTCGGCATGAGCCCGACCGTGATCGCCTATAACGAAGTCTACAATGCCATCCAGAACGGCGTGATCGCCGCCGGCGAGAACGAGGCGGCCGGCGTCGAGGCGATGAAGTTCTACGAAGTCGCGCCCCATCTCAACCTGACGCAGCACGCGGTATCGATCCGTCCGATCTGTTTCTCGGTGAAGACGCTGAAGACCCTGCCGAAGGATCTGCAGGAGGCGATCATGAAAGCCGGCAAGGAGGCCGGCGATTACGGCCGCCAACTGGAATCGAGCGAGGAAGTCGTCAAGCTCGACACGCTGGAGAAGGCAGGCAAGCTCAAGCGCGTTCCATTCGAGGAGCGCGAGGCCATGAAGAAGCTCGCCGATCCCGTGATGGCCACCTACGCCAAGGAAATCGGCGCCGAGGGCATCTTCGAGAAGATCAACGTCGCCTGAGAATTGTCGCTGCCCACGCGGCAGGAAGTCGGGGCAAGCCGGACGGCTTGCCCCATTCCGTGATCGTGATCCCCCGGAGCCATGATGACTGAAATATCGATGCCGCCGAACCCGTCGCTATGGCGCCGAGCGACGGCGGCCTATGCAAAATTGCTGGAAATCCTGCTCGCCGCCTGCGTCGGCATTCTGGTCATTCCGGTCACGCTGCAGATCATCTCGCGCTACACGCCGTTCATTCCGTCCTACATCTGGACCGAGGAGATGGCGCGCTTCATGTTCGTCTGGACGATCATGATCGGCGCCATGGTCGGCGTAAGAGAGTCGCAGCATTTCGAGGTCGACGTCTGGCCTGACCTGTCGCGCCGAAGCGAGGCTGCGGTACGGATTCTCGCCCGGCTGGGCGTGCTGGCGATGGCGCTGGTGTTTGTGTGGGCCGGGCTCGAATTCACGCGGTTCGCCTGGAACCGGACGTCGGAACTGGCTGATCTGCCGCTCTGGCTGATCCACGTCGCCTGGCCCGTGGCCGGCGTGACGTGGATCGTGTTTGCGGGCGAACAGATCCTCGATGAAATGCGGATTCTCCTTGGGGCAAATCAATGAGCGGCAATGTTCTTTCTGCCGGACAGGCCGCGATGGTCCTGTTCGGGGTCTTCGTCGGCCTGCTCATCATTCGCGTGCCAGTCGCCTTTGCGCTCGGCCTTGCCTGTGTGCCGATCCTTTTGATCGAGCCGCATTTGTCGATCATGACGCTCGCGCAGGAAACCTTCAACGCCTACAATTCGTTTATCCTGCTCGCCGTGCCGTTCTTCCTCCTGACCGCCAACCTGATGAGCATCGGCGGCATCACCGACCGGCTGGTCGCGTTGTCGCGCTCGATGGTCGGGCATTGGCCGGGATCGCTGGCGCAGATCAACGTCGTGCTGTCGGTGTTCTTTGCCGGCATTTCCGGCTCCTCCACCGCGGATGCGGCGAGCCAGTCAAAAATCTTTATCGACGCCCAGACCAAGGAGGGCTACGACCTCTCGTTCTCCATCGCCATCACCGCGGTCTCCGCCGTGCTCGCCGTCATCATCCCGCCCTCGATCCTGATGATCGTGTGGGGCGGACTGATCTCGACCTCGATCGCGGCGATGTATCTGGCCGGTATCGTGCCGGGATTGCTGATCGCCGGCGCGCAGATGGCGACGGTGCATGTCTATGCCGTGCGCCGCGGCTATCCGACCTATCCCAAGGACACCTGGCGGGAGATGTGCTGCGCCATCTGGCGGTCGATACCGGCGCTGATGACGCCGTTCATCATTGTCGGCGGCATTCTGCTGGGGTGGTTTACCGCCACGGAATCCGCCTGCGTCGCGGTTCTCTACTCCGTGGTGCTGTCGGCGTTCTTTTACCGCGAGACCGGCGCGCGCGAACTCTACAAGGCGCTGCTCGACACCGGGCGGCTGGCGGGCGTGGCGCTGTTCTGCGTCGGCACCGCGAGCGCCTTCGGCTGGTTGCTGGCTTACTACAAGATCCCGCAGGAGCTGCTGGCGAACGTCTCGACCTGGGGGATGGGCCCGATCGCGGCGGGGTTCTTTATCGCCTTCTGTTTTCTGGTCGTGGGCTGCTTTCTCGACGCCATTCCGGCGATCGTCATCGTCGGCACGGTGCTGGAGCCTTTGGCGAGGTCGGTCGATCTGCATCCCGTTCAGTTCGCGATTATCTCGATCGTCTCGCTGGCGTTCGGTCTGGTGACGCCGCCCTATGGCCTGTGCCTGATGATCGCCTGCTCGATCGCGGGCGTGCGGCTGCGTTATGCGCTGAAGGATACCGCCATCATGCTGGTGCCGATGTTGCTGGTGCTCGCCGCGCTGATCATCTGGCCCGAGGTCTCGCTGTTCCTGCCGCGGTTGATCGTGCCGGAGATGCTGAAATAGGCATAGCGTTTTCAAGCGAGGTGGATTCCGGTTCGCGTGAAGAAAACGCGTCAAAAAGAAAACGCCTACTCCTCTTTGTCGAGCGCGCAGCTCACCGTGTAGACGACGCCGCGCGGCAGGAAGTCGACGGTCGCCTCGCCGCCGAGCTGGTCGCGCGTGCTGCGCTCGATCAGCCGCGAGCCGAAGCCGCGCTGGACCGGCGCCGTGACGGGCGGGCCGCCGGCCTCGGTCCAGATCAGCCGCAGCTTGCGCCCGTCGCTTTCCTCCAGGATCTCCCAGTCCACCGCGACGGTCCCGGTGTCGTTCGACAGCGCGCCGTATTTGGCGGCATTGGTTGCGATCTCGTGCACGATCATCGACAGCACCACGGCAAGCCGTGGCGACAGCGGGACCTGCGGTCCGAACATCCGTACCCGCTGCGGGTTGTTGAGCAGATAGGGCTGCAGCACCCGCGCAATCACTTCCCGCAACTCTGCGCTCAGCCACTTCTCCTGGCTCAGCAGATTGTGCGCCTCCGCCAGCGCGCCGAGCCTTCCCTCGAACTTGTCGCGCTCCGCCCGGCTCGCGCTGCGGAACGTCTGGGTGGCGATCGACTGCAGCACCGCGAGCGTATTCTTGACGCGGTGGTTGAGTTCCTCGATCAGGAGATTGTGAAGCATCTCGCCGCGAGCGATCTGGGTCGCCATCCGCACCGCAAAGGCGAGGCCGACCATCAGCAGGATGGAACCCATCACGCTTGTTATCGCGAGGTTGCGCCAGAGCGGCGCGACCAGCGAGCTTTCGGCAACCCCGGCCGCAACCGTCCAGCCGGTGAGCGAGGAGCGGGCAAAGCTTGTAATCAGCGGCACGCCCTCGAGCGATACCGTCGGCATGGTGGTTTCGCGATTGTGGGCCATCTCGGCATAGAGCGAGGGCGAGGCTCGCTTGCCGACGGTCTCCTGCGGGTTAGGCACGCGCGCGAAATTGGTGCCTTCGTTGTCGAAGATCGAGATCGTCCAGTCCCCGCTCGGCCGCTGCTGCTCGATCATGGCCTGAAAAATTTCAATCGGCGGGCTGAAGGAGATGTCGTAGAGCACCTGGCCGTCCTGGATAACCGGAACTTCGACCGTCACGATCAGCCGTTTCTTGACCGACCCGAGGAACAGGTTGGAATAGACCGGCTTCTTTTCCGCGAACACCCTGTCGACGATGGCGAGGTTGTTGCGCAGTGGCAGGTTTGCCGTGTCCGGTGCGAGCGAGGAAAACACCTGGCGGCCTTCGCGGTCCGCCACCAGTATCACGCCGCCTTCGCCATACTGGTCGAGGAAGCCCTGGCTGATGCGGCGGAATCCCTCGAAATCCCGGTCGCGCAGGGCGTTGGTCAGCGACAGCACCTGGAGCGCGCCTGTGATCCGCTGCATCTCCGCATCGAGCACGAGGCGAACGCTGCGCACGGTTTCGAGTACCCGCTGGGTCGCGTTCTGCCGGTCCTGCTTGTAATTGTTGTAGACGATGCCGGCCGCGAAAATGATGAGCGGCAGCGTGGTTCCCGCGACCAGAAGGGCGAGACGCACTGGCAATGAGGGTTTCGGCAACGCAAGTCCCGCGGTCGGCGCCAATCGGCCGAAGCATAGGAGAAGCCGCCGAATTTCGCCAAGGATATTAGAGGGATGTAAATCCGCTCTCGACGAAGTGACGGGTTCCGGCGCGCTGCGGAACCCGGACTTTCCAGTCTTTAGAGATTGCTGTCGGTGATGGCGGCATACACCATGGTGCGCAGCTCGCGCCGCAACGGATAGGCGCTCGACGGCAGCACCTGCGTCATGAAGATCATGATCAGTTCTTCCGCCGGATCGATGAAGAACGAGGTCGTCGCCGCGCCGCCCCAGTTGAATTCGCCTGGACTGCCGGCGATCAGCGTCTGCGCCGGATTCATGGTGACGGCGAAGCCGAGCCCGAAGCCGATGCCGTTGTAGGCCGCTTCCGAAAACAGCGAGCGCGACATCGCCGGCAGATCAACGCCGCCGGGCAGGTGGTTCGACGTCATCAGCTTCAGCGTCTTCGGACCCAGCAGGCGGACGCCGTCGAGCTCGCCGCCATTGAGCAGCGCCCGGCAGAAGGTGAGATAGTCGGCCACGGTCGAGCACAGGCCGCCGCCGCCGGAGATGAAGGAGGGCGGCGACAGGAACGAACTCGTCGCCGGATCGTCCTGCAGCGTCAGCGTTCCCTTGCGCTCGGCGGCGAGCGGATTGAATCCGCCTTGCGGGTCGGCCGAATAGCATGCCGCGAAGCGATGGGCCTTGTCCTTGGGCACGAAGAAATCGGTGTCGTTCATGCCGAGCGGATCGAGGATGCGCTCCTTCAGGAACTGCTCGAACGGCTTGCCGCTGATGACGCCCACGAGATAGCCGACCACGTCGGTGGCGACGGAGTAGTTCCAGGCCTCGCCCGGCGAAAACTCGAGCGGAATTTTCGCGAGGTCGTCGATCATGGTTTGCAGCGTGCCGGCCTTCTCGACTTCGCCGATCTTGGTCGCGCGATAGGCGGCATCGACATTGCTGCGCTGCTGGAAGCCGTATGTCAGGCCCGAGGTGTGGCGCAGCAGGTCCACGATCAGCATCGGCCGCGTCGGCGGTCGGGTCAGGAAGGCGGGGTGCGTGCCGGCCATGAACACGCCGAGGTTCTTCCATTCCGGAATGTATTTGTGCACGGGCTCGTCCAGCGCGACGCGGCCTTCCTCGACCAGCATCATGAAGGCTACGCTCGTGAGCGGCTTGGTCATCGAATAGATGCGGAAGATCGTGTCGTCCTTGACCGGCGCCTTGCGCTCGACGTCGGCAAAGCCCTGCACGGTCGAATGCACGATCTTGCCGCGGCGATAGACCAGGAGCTGCGTTCCCGGGAAGCGGCCGGCGTCGACATAGCGATGCTTCAGGTGATTTTCGAGGCGATCGAGCGCCGCCTTGGACATTCCGGCTTGCTCGGGCGAGGCGGGGGTGGGGGCTAACATCGGCACTGATCTCCGGCTGGCGATGGGGCCTTGATAGCCGAAAAGTGTGCTCCGTTCCAACCGGCCAAGCTTACCGCGGGCGCAGCCGTGGTATACGCTGGCGCGAGCCACCGCGCATCCGCAGGAAGCCAGAAATGCCCCAATTCAATGAGACCGAACTCACCGCCGCCGTGATCCGCAGTTTCGACGAGACGCCGGATCCGCGTGCCAAATTCCTGCTGCAGGAACTGGTGAAGTCGCTCCACGACTATGTCCGCAAGACCGATCTCACCTTCGAGGAGTGGGAATATGCGATCGATTTCCTGACCCGCACCGGCCAGAAGTGCACCCCGATCCGTCAGGAATTCATCCTGCTCTCCGACGTACTCGGCGTGTCGATGCTGGTCGATGCCGTGAACCACCGGGAGCGCGAGGGCGCCACCGAGACCACGGTGCTCGGCCCGTTCTATGTCGGCGAGCACAAGGTAACGCCGCATGGCACCGATATCTCGGCCGATCTGCCGGGCGAGCGGATGTTCGTGCAGAGCCGCGTCACCGATCTCAAGGGCAAGCCGCTGGCGAATGTGCCGGTCGACGTCTGGCATGCCGATGATGAGGGCTATTACGATTCCCAACGGCCGACCTACGCGACGGAGGGGCCGTCGTCGCGGGCGCGTTTCATCACCGACGCCGATGGCAGGTTCTTCTTCCGCACCATCCTGCCATGCAGCTATCCGATCCCCACCGACGGCCCGGTCGGCGAGATGATCGTGCAGACCCGCCGCCACGCAATGCGGCCGGCCCATGTGCATTTCCTGGTCGACGCGCCCGGCCACCAGCCGCTGATCACGCATGTCTTCATGGACGGCGACAAATATCTCGATTCCGACGTGGTGTTCGGGGTCAAGGACGAGCTGGTCGCCAAAATCGAAAAGCGCACCGATCCGGCGATGCCGGATGGCAAGCCGGCGGCCGCGCCGTGGCACCTCATGACCTACGAATTCCGGATGAAGCCGGGCGAGGGAAGCGCGCCGAAACCGATGATGGCCAAGGCCACCGAGGACGCCTAGGGCACCGGTTTCTCGCCTTGCCCATTCTTTGTGCGACGCACAAGAATTGAGCGAATCGCAAATTTAGAATGCGAATAATGGCTCCGGATGCAGGGCGATGTTCCGCTGCATCCGGCGCTTAGTCATTTGATAAAACTACATTTTTTGCAATGCAAAAGGCTTGGCACGAAGCTTGAATAGTTTGTGCTGACGCCACTGCTGCCGTCCCTTGAGACCACTCATCCGAATTGTGACGCCGCAAATCCGGGGCATCCCCGGAGCGCGTCCTTATGCGCGAACCGCAGCGACACGAAACGGACGGCCCATTCATTCGCAAAGGAGCGCAATACCCATGACGAAGCCTGCCATTCCGACCTCACGCCGCGGCCTTAGCCGCCGCCAGCTCCTGAAGGCGACCGGTGGCACGGCTGCATTGCTCGCCGCGGCCAAACTGAACTTTCCCGCCGGTGCCTTTGCGCAGGGTGCGGGTCCGGAAGTGAAGGCTGCGAAACTTGGCTTCATCGCGCTGACGGACGCTTCTCCGCTGTTCGTCGCCAAGGAAAAGGGCATGTTCGCGAAATACGGCATGCCCGATGTCGAAGTGCAGAAGCAGGCTTCCTGGGGCACCACGCGCGACAATCTCGTGCTCGGCTCGGAAGGCAACGGCATTGACGGCGCGCACATCCTGACGCCGATGCCGTATCTGATTTCGGCCGGCAAGGTGACGCAGAACAATCAGCCGACCCCGATGTACATCCTGGCGCGGCTCAATCTGAACGGCCAGTGCATCTCGGTCGCCAAGGAATATGAGGACGTCAAGGTCGGCGTCGACACCGCGCCGTTCAAGGTTGCGCTGGACAAGAAAAAAGCCTCGGGCAAGGCGATCAAGGCTGCAATGACCTTCCCGGGCGGCACCCACGATCTGTGGATCCGCTATTGGCTCGCCGCCGGCGGCATCGATCCCGACAAGGACATCGAGACCATCGTGGTGCCGCCGCCGCAGATGGTGGCCAACATGAAGGTCGGCACCATGGATTGCTTCTGCGTATGCGAACCGTGGAACCTGCAGCTCATCCATCAGAACATCGGCTACACCGCCATCACTACCGGCGAACTCTGGAACAAGCATCCGGAAAAATCCTTCGGCATGCGCGCCGCCTATGTCGACAAATATCCAAAGGCGGCGAAGGCGCTGCTGATGGCCGTGATGGAAGCCCAGCAGTGGTGCGAGAAGCCGGAAAATCGTGACGAGGTCGCCACGATCTGCGCCAAGCGGCAATGGATCAACTGCCCGGTCGATGACGTCACCGATCGCGTCAAGGGCAAGTTCGACTACGGCATTCCCGGCAAGGTGGTCGAGAACTCACCGCACATCATGCGGTTCTGGGCCGATCATGCCTCCTATCCGTTCCAGAGCCATGACCTCTGGTTCATGACCGAGGACATCCGCTGGGGCAAATACGAACCGGGTTTCGACAGCAAGGCGCTGATCGGCAAGGTGAACCGCGAAGACCTCTGGAAGGACGCCGCCAAGGAGCTTGGCGTTGCGGCTGCGGATATTCCGACATCGACGTCGCGCGGCAAGGAGACCTTCTTCGATGGCAAGGTGTTCGATCCGGAAAACCCGGCTGCGTATCTGAAATCCCTGTCGATCAAGCGTGTCGAGGTCTGATCCAAACCGGGCCGCGCGCGGCAAGCGTGCGGCCCGCTCATTGAAACGCGGAGATACCATTTCAATGTCGATGCATGCGATGAAAACCGAAGCTACCGCGACGGCAATTCCGGTCACTTCGCCGACGACGGCGGCGCCGGTGGTGGCGATGAAGCCAAAGCTGGCGCCACGGGCCGAAAAGTACATCAAGATGGCGAGAGAGACCGCGGTGCGGGTCGTGCCGCCGCTCATCGTTCTCGCGCTGCTGCTCCTGTTTTGGGAATTGGTCTGTCGTCGGGCCGGCTCGACCCTGCCGCCGCCGTCGCGCGTGTTCAAGGAAACCAGGGAACTGATCTTCGATCCGTTCTACGATCGCGGCGGTATCGACAAGGGCCTGTTCTGGCATCTCTCCGCCTCGCTGCAGCGCGTCGCGCTGGGCTATTCGCTGGCCGCGATCGCCGGCATCGCGCTCGGCACATTGGTCGGACAATCGGTGTGGGCGATGCGCGGGCTCGATCCGCTGTTCCAGGTGCTTCGTACCATCCCGCCGCTGGCATGGCTGCCGCTGTCGCTCGCCGCGTTCCGTGACGGCCAGCCCTCGGCGATCTTCGTCATCTTCATCACCTCGGTCTGGCCGATCATCATCAACACCGCGGTCGGCATCCGCAACATCCCGCAGGACTATCGCAACGTTGCAGCCGTCGTGCAGCTCAATCCGCTGGAGTTCTTCTCCAAGATCATGATCCCGGCGGCGGCGCCCTACATCTTCACGGGCCTTCGCATCGGCATCGGCCTGTCGTGGCTGGCGATCGTCGCGGCGGAAATGCTGATCGGCGGCGTCGGCATCGGCTTCTTCATCTGGGACGCGTGGAACTCCTCGCACATCAGCGAAATCATCCTGGCGCTTTTCTACGTCGGCATCATCGGCTTCGTGCTCGACCGCCTGATCGCGGGAATGGCGAAGATCGTGACCCGCGGCACCGCACTGAACTGAAGGAGCATGTCATGCAGGCCTATCTGAAGCTCGACCACATCGACAAGACCTTCACCCGCGGCAACGCCACCACCGAAGTGCTGAAGGACATCAACCTGACGATCGAGAAGGGCGAATACGTCTCGATCATCGGCCATTCCGGCTGCGGCAAGTCCACGCTGCTCAACATCGTCGCCGGCCTCACCAATACGACCCAGGGCTGCGTGCTGCTGGAGAACCGCGAGGTCAATTCGCCGGGACCGGATCGGGCGGTGGTGTTCCAGAACCACAGCCTGCTGCCCTGGCTGACGGTCTATGAGAACGTCCGTCTCGGCGTCGACAAGGTATTCGCCTCGACCAAGACCCGGGCCGAGCGCGACGCCTGGGTGATGCACAATCTCAATTTGGTGCAGATGGCCCACGCCAAGGACAAGCGTCCGTCCGAAGTGTCCGGCGGCATGAAGCAGCGCGTCGGCATCGCCCGCGCGCTCGCGATGGAGCCGAAGGTTTTGCTGCTCGACGAGCCCTTTGGCGCGCTCGACGCGCTGACCCGCGCGCATCTGCAGGATTCGGTGATGGCGCTGCACCAGAAGCTCGGTAACACCATCCTGATGATCACCCATGACGTCGACGAGGCCGTGCTGCTGTCGGATCGCATCGTGATGATGACCAACGGTCCCAGCGCACGGATCGGCGAAGTGCTGGAAGTGCCGCTGGCGCGGCCGCGCAAACGGCTCGAACTCGCGACCAACCCCGGTTACCTCAAGTGCCGGCAGCGCGTGCTCGAATTCCTTTACGAGCGGCATCGCTTCGTCGAGGCGGCGTAGTTCTCGTTTCCCTCGCGCCGCAGTGGGCGAGGGCCGAAGAGGCAGGAGAAAAACATGATCTCGGAAGCCTACGGCAAGGCTCAAGCCGCCGAGTAAGGATGCGCCATGAGCGAACCGCTTGTTATCGTCGGCAACGGCATGGCCGCCGCCCGTCTGGTCGACGAATTGGCCAAGGCGGCATTGGGCCGCTACGCCATCGCCGTGATCGGCGACGAGCCGCGGCTCGCCTATAACCGCGTGCTGCTGTCGTCGGTATTGGCGGGCGAGACCACCTCGCAGGACATCGAGCTTCGGCCCGCCTCCTGGTGGCGCGACCGCGGCGTCACCCTGAAATATGGCTGCGTGGCCACCGAGATCGATGTCGGCCGCCGCGAACTCAAGATCGAGAACGAGGAGAGCGTGCCGTTCTCGAAGCTGGTGCTCACCACAGGCTCGTCGCCGCTGCGGCTCAACGTGCCGGGTGCCGACCTCGCCGGCGTGCATACGTTCCGCGACAGCCGCGACGTCGATCTTCTTCTGACACTGGCTGCGCAGAGGAAGCGCGTGGTGGTGGTTGGCGGCGGACTGCTCGGGCTCGAAGCGGCCTATGGGCTCGCCAAGGCCGGCGCGCCGGTGACGCTGGTGCATCTGATGGACCGCCTGATGGAACGCCAGTTCGACGCGCCCGCGGCCGAACTTCTGAAATCCCTGGTCGAGCGCAAGGGGATCGAAATCCTGCTCAATGCCAATACCGCGCGTATCCATGGGCAGACGCGCGTCGAAGGCGTCGAGCTGATGGACGGCCGCCTGATCCCGGCCGACGCGGTGATCTTTGCAGCCGGCATCCGGCCCAATACCGCGCTGGCAAAGGAAGCCGGCATCGCCGCCAACCGCGGCATCGTGGTCGACGACCATCTGCAGACCGGCGCGTCGAACGTATTCGCGATCGGCGAATGCGCCGAACATCGCGGCATCTGCTACGGCCTGGTCGAGCCGGCCTATGAGCAGGCGAGGGTGCTGGCGCGGCATCTCGCCGGGCGGGAAGCCTCCTATGCCGGCAGCATCGTCGCGACCAATTTGAAAGTTTCCGGCGTCAGCGTGTTCTCCGCCGGCGATTTCATGGGCGGCGACGGCAGCGAGACCATCGTGCTCTCCGACATCAATCACGGCACTTACAAGAAGCTGGTGGTCGCGGACGGGCGTTTGACCGGCGCGGTGCTGATCGGCGATGTCGGCGATGCGCTCTGGTACCTCGAACTGATCCGTACGCGGCAGCCGACACAAAGAATTCGCGCCGACATGATGTTCGGCCGCTCGCTCGCGATCCGTTCCGAAGCTGCATGATCCGGTTGTTGCCATGACTGCCATCGATCCCGACCCGCACGCCATCAATACAACCTGCGCCTATTGCGGCGTCGGCTGCGGCATCCTGGCGACGCCGGACGGGCGGGGCGGGGCAGCAATATCCGGCGACCCCGAACACCCCGCCAATTTCGGCCGGCTGTGCTCAAAAGGCTCGGCGCTCGGCGAGACGCTCGGCCTGACCAACCGGTTGCTCTATCCGATGATCCGCTGCGGCAAGGGGACCATGGAGCGGGTGGCCTGGAGCGACGCGCTCGACCATGTCGCGCACCGCTTCCAGCACATTATCGCGCGCGACGGCCCGGACGCGGTCGCGTTCTATCTCTCCGGTCAATTGCTGACGGAAGACTATTACGTCGCCAACAAGCTGATGAAAGGTTTTATCGGCAGCGCCAATGTCGACACCAATTCGCGGCTCTGCATGGCCTCTTCGGTTGCCGGCCATCGCCGCGCCTTCGGCGCCGACACGGTGCCCGGCTGCTATGAAGATCTCGACGAGGCGGATCTTCTGGTGCTGGTCGGCTCCAACGCGGCCTGGTGTCATCCAATTCTGTACCAGCGCATGCTCGCCAACAAGCAGAAGCGCGGCGCGCGCATGGTGGTCATCGATCCGCGCCGGACCGACACCGTCGGCGATGACGATCTGTTCCTGGGATTGAAGCCGGGCACCGATACGGCGCTGTTCAGCGGGTTGCTGGTGCATCTTGCCGATAACGGCGCGCTCGACCGCGACTATATCGCGCTCCACACCACCGGCTTCGACGACGCCATCACGCGCGCGCGCAACATTGCGGGGAGCGTCGGGGCCACCGCGCTGGCGACCGGCCTCACCGAGCGGGACGTCGCGACGTTCTTCCAGATGTTTGCCAACACGCCGCGCGTGGTGACGCTCTATTCGCAGGGCGTCAACCAGTCGGCGCAGGGCACCGACAAGGTCAACGCCATCCTCAATTGCCACCTCGCGACCGGGCGGATCGGCCTGCCGGGCGCGTCGCCGTTCTCGCTGACCGGGCAGCCCAATGCGATGGGCGGCCGCGAGGTCGGCGGGCTCGCTAACCAGCTCGCCGCCCATATGGGATTTACGCCGCCCGACATCGACCGCGTGCGCCGGTTCTGGAAGGCGCCGCGCATTGCCACCCATGAGGGGCTGAAGGCGGTCCAGATGTTCGAGGCCATCGCGCGCGGCGAGATCAAGGCGTTGTGGGTGATGGGCACCAATCCGGCGGTGTCGCTGCCGAACGCCGACGGCGTTCGCGATGCCCTGAAGAAGCTCGAACTGTTCGTGGTTTCCGAAAACGTGGCTTCCAACGACACGGTGGACGTCGGCGCGCATGTGCTGCTGCCGGCGCAGGCATGGGGCGAGAAATCCGGCACGGTGACCAATTCCGAACGGCGCATCTCGCGGCAGCGCGCATTCCTTTCCCCGCCCGGCGAGGCCAGGCCCGATTGGTGGATCATGGGCGAGGTCGCCAGGCGCCTCGGCTTCGGCGCGGCCTTCGGCTTCACCTCGGCGGCGGATATTTTTCGTGAGCACGCTGCCCTCTCGGCATTCGAGAACGCGGGCGCGCGCGACTTCGACATCGGTGCGCTGCAGTCGTTGTCGGACAGCGATTTCGACGCGATGGCGCCGGTGCAATGGCCGGTCCGGCAGGGCAGCGAGCCGCAGGCGCGTTTCTTCGCCGAAGGCGGCTTCTTCGCCAACGATTTCAAGGCCCGTTTCGTCGCGCCGGAAATACCGGCACTCCGGACCGAGACCACGGCCGCGCGCCCGCTGCGGCTGAACACCGGCCGCATCCGCGATCAGTGGCACTCCATGACCCGCACGGGTGAAAGCCCGCGGCTCGGCCAGCATCTGCCGGAGCCGTTCGTCGAGGTCCATCCCGACGATGCCGCGCGTTATGGTGTCGCCCACGGCGACTTCGCGCGGGTCACGACCGACTACGGGCAATGTACGCTTCGTGTCGTCGTCAGCGAACGCCAGCAGCGCGGCATGCTGTTCGCGCCGATCCACTGGAGCGAGGCCAACGCGACCGGCGCGCGGGTCGGTTCGCTGGTGGTGCCGGCGACCGACCCGTTCTCGGGTCAGCCCGAGAACAAGGCGACGCCGGCATCGATCGCGCCTTATGAATACGTGTTCCGCGGCTTTGCGCTGTCGCGCAAGCCGCTCACGCTGCCTGATCACGCATGGGCCGCGCGCGTCGCCGTCACTGGCGGTCACGGCTACCTGTTTGCCGACAACGCCGATCTGGCAGGCTGGCAGTCCTGGCTGAAATCATTCGCGGCGGACGATCTCGCCGAATACAAGGATTTCGGCGGCGGCGTCTATCGCGCGGCGTCCTTTAGCGGCGACCGCATCGAAACCTGCCTGTTCATCGGTCCTGCGCGGGACGCCGGCGACTGGAATGTGGTGAAGGGATTGTTTGCCGCCGATACGCTCGGCGCCGATCAACGCCGCATGCTGCTGTCGGGCAAATCGATGGATGGCCTCGCCAATGCCGGCCCGATCGTCTGCGCCTGCTTCGGCGTCGGCCACAACACGATCTGCGACACCATTGCAGCCGGCGCGCGATCCGCAGCCGACATTGGGACGAAGCTGAAGGCGGGCACCAATTGCGGCTCCTGCATTCCGGAGTTGAAGCGGCTGATCGCGCAGACAGAACCAAATGACGCCGGACAGCGGAAGCTGGTTGCGGCGAACTAAGGTCTCTATCCGCGTCATTGCGAGCGTAGCGAAGCAATCCATCTTCTCCCGACACGTGAAGTGAGATGGATTGCTTCGTCGCTTTCGCTCCTCGCAATGACGGGGATAGACAATCGACCGCACCTGGAATGTCCTCTATGGTCCACCCGTTCCAAAAACGGATGAACCAAGAAAATGATGTATCTGGAAACGCCGCCGCACCTGATCGAAACCAAGGTCTTTTCGGCCATGCCCGCCGAATTCCGCCGCAAGCAGCCTACCGAATGGGCCGACGCCAACCGGCCGGGCGCTGCGACCGACTGCTTCATCGAAGGACCGTCGTTCGACGCCGACGGCAATCTCTACATCGTCGACATCCCGTTCGGCCGCATCTTCAAAATCATCGCCCGACAGGAAATGGTCGCTGGTTGTCGAATATGACGGCTGGCCCAACGGGCTGAAGATCGGCCGCGACGGGCGCATTCTGGTGGCCGACTACAGGCATGGCATCATGGAGCTCGACGCGCGGGCAGGGCGGATGCAGAAGGTGCTGACCTCGCGCAATTCGGAGTCGTTCAGGGGATGCAACGACCTGCACCTTGCCCGCAATGGCGACATCTATTTTACGGATCAGGGGCAGACCGGCCTGCACGATCCGACCGGTCGCGTGTATCGGCTCAAGACCGATGGCCGGCTGGATTGCCTGATCGACACCGGCATCAGCCCGAACGGCCTGGTGCTCGATCCGGCCGAGGCGGTGCTGTTTGTCGCGATGACCCGCGACAACGCGGTGTGGCGCATGCCGTTCATGAAGGACGGCAGCGTCTCCAAGGTCGGCCGCTTCTGCTCGATGTTTGGCCCGAGCGGCCCCGACGGCATGACCATGGACAGCGCAGGCCGGCTGTTCGTGGCGCACGCCTCGCTCGGCCATGTCTTCGTGTTTGCGCCGAACGGCGAATTGATCGCACGGGTCAAGTCCTGCGCCGGGCAAAGCTGCACCAATGTCGCGATCGGTGGCGACAGGCTTTACATCACGGAATCGGTAACGGGCACGGTGCTGGTCGCGGATATCAGCGTGCTGGGTGGGTAGAAGATAGCTATCAGCCAAGCCGTCATGCCCCGCGAAGGCGGGGCATCCAGTACTCCGCAGCGCCGGCGTGTACACACGATAGGCGCCGCGGCGTACTGGATCACCCGCTTTCGCGGGTGATGACAGTGTCGGGTGCCTTTGCCACCCTTCTTCTTGCTGAACTATTTGCCTGACCTCCAGCGACGCCATGGCTACGATGACGCGCCGGAGGTCATGTCGATGCGGAGCTATCCCCACATGTGATGGAAGTGGTGTATCTCGGCAATCGCCGGCTCGTGGTGTTCCACCGCCGTCGGCGCAAGATCATGTGTACCGGCGTCGGCGGCCGCGAGGGTCGTCGCGACAGGAGCCGGGGCCGCAGCGACCGCCGGTGCTGTGGCAGGCGTCGCTGGTGCCGCGTCGGCCGGAGCAGCAGCGGCCGGCGTCGCGGCGGCAACCGCAGCCGGGGCACTTGCCGTCGACAGCACGTCAGCCACGGTCAAACCATCGGCATTGTAGGTGCCGCCGTTCACCGGGACATTGTTGCCTCCCACATCGGCGGAGTTGGCGTGCATCTGCTCGGCGGCAGCGCCGACCAGCGCCGCATTTCCGCTCTGCAGGCCGTCGATCATCTTGGTCACCTCGGCTCCAAGCGTGCTCGTATCGCCGAGCAACTCGTTGTCGAACCGTGCCTCGAAGATGCCACCCTGCGCGGCGTCGAAGTTGGTGACATCCGTCTGGAAGGTGTGCAGGTCGGCGATAACAGCAGCGGTCGCTGCCGCATCGTGCGCGGTGACGGCCGCAACCGCCTGCTGTCCCAGCGAGTTGGACTGCGCGATGAAGTTTGCCCAGAAGCTGGTTTGCGCGTCGTTGTCGATATACCTTGGCGTAGGGTTCAGCGCGTCGCCAAAGGGCGTAAAGCCGGAAACACCATCCTGGTGTGCCATGTTCGCCAGATTGGTGTCGCCCTGGACGATGTCGATGATGTCGAGAAGGTTGTCGTTGCTGCCGCGTCCCGCATCGGGGGTTATGCCAGCCTGGGCGATGTAGGTGTTCTCGAGCTCCAGCTGCCGTACGACCGCTTCCGCGTGAACGCCGGTCAGCCCGCCGAACAGCAGCGGGTTGGCGGTCATCAGGGCCTGCATGTCCGTGATGATCGCATTCACATCGTTGCTGATCACGGTCGCATTGTCGGCATTGACCCCGCCGAGTATTTGGCTCGCCACGTCGTCGAAGATGACGCCGATCTCGGCGAGATTGGCGTGGGGCGCGGTCGCGGCCGTGACGCCGGCGGCGAGGCCTGTGGGCGCTGCGAGAAATCCCGTCGCGTCGTTTTGCGTCGCCAGGGCGGTGAGGTTGGCGTCGTTGTTGACGATATTGAGAATGTCGAGATGGCTGGTACGCAACGCCGTTTCTGCCGCCGCGACGCTGCCGAAATCTCCGCCGCCATTCACGGAGGCTGTGGCCGCCGAGAGCGCGGTCGTAATATCGGTCAGCATCGTGTTGACATGGGCCAGCGTGTCGCCGGTGAATTGTCCAGCAGCGACGTCGGCCTGAAGGCCGGTTTGCACGGCCGTGAGATCGGCGGTGTACTTCAACACGCTGCCAAGTCCCTGGCCACCTTCCTCGACCGCGTTCTGCCACAAGCCGCCTACCAGGGCACGACCCGCGTCGTTGAACGTCAAGCCAAGGTCTGAGAATGCCGGCGCTGTAGATGCCGGCGGTGCTGGATCGGCAGGCAATGTCGGATCGGTCGGCGATGTCGGATCGGTTGGCGGTCTATCCGATAAGTAACAACCGGTGGCGTCTGATCATGGTGGTGATGTTGGTGATGAGAATGGCTTGCCATGGCTGGCTTTTCTCCCTGTCAACGTGGCTGATCGCCGCAACCGTTCGCGCCGTATCGTGGCGTCAATCGGCCGATACCGCGGCCATTGAGTGAGGAAGCAAGGTGATAGGCCGACGAAGGCAAGGAGATACGCGGACGAATGTATGACGCTGATGAGTTTGTCTCCGGTTTCCTACTCGTTCGCCTGCAAGATCGTCGAATGAAAACCGCCACTTCCCGTTTTGGCACTTTCGGACCTCGCGCAATCTGTGACGCCAGTCCGGGATACTTCCACGAGGGCGCATCAATACATGTTGATGCGCTATCCAGAATCGTAAGCGGTGGCAAAGCCAACGGGTCGCGCGGCTGCGGTGACGCTCAATCGGCAGTTCTGAAAAGGCGGCTGCTGTCGGCTGCATCACAATCGCGTATTGGGGTGCAAAGCGCACCTTCGTGGATCATTGCGCTTCTGCATCGTTCGGCGTCATTATGTATTCCTGATAGAGTTTCGGGAATGACGCCCGCAGCGTATCCATGGAGGACAGACATGACAATTTCGACGGAACGCGCAGTCCTGGCCGGCGGCTGCTTCTGGGGTGTGCAGGATCTGTTACGCCGCTATCCCGGCGTGATTTCAACCAGGGTCGGCTACACCGGCGGCGAGGTGCCAAACGCCACCTATCGCAACCACGGCAATCACGCCGAGGGCATCGAGATCATCTTCGATCCGCAGACCATCAGCTATCGCAAGCTGCTGGAGTTCTTTTTCCAGATCCATGATCCTTCGACGCTGAACCGCCAGGGCAACGACCGGGGCGCGAGCTATCGGTCGGCCATCTTCTATACCAGCGACGCGCAGAAGCGGGTCGCGGAAGACACCATCGCCGATGTCGATGCTTCCGGCATTTGGCCGGGCAAGGTTGTCACCGAGGTGGCCCCTGCCGGACCGTTCTGGGAGGCCGAGCCCGAGCATCAGGATTATCTGGAAAAATATCCTGATGGTTACACCTGTCACTTCATTCGGCCGGAATGGACGCTGCCGCATCGGGCGGAGAAAGCTGCAACAGGCGCGAGCGGGGTTTCGGCTGCATGACAAAAGCCTCCGATCTGCTGGTGGCGGCCCTTGAAAACGAGGGCGTCGGATACGTCTTCGCCATTCCCGGCGAGGAGAATCTCGATGTGCTGGAGTTGCTGCGGCGTTCGAAGATCAAGCTGGTGCTGACGCGGCACGAACAGGCTGCCGGCTTCATGGCGGCCACCTATGGGCGGCTCACCGGACGCGCGGGCGTCTGCCTGACGACGCTGGGTCCCGGTGCGCTCAATCTGACCACGGCTGCGGCCTACGCGCATTTGGGCGCGATGCCGATGGTGATGATCACCGGACAGAAGGCGATCCGGAGCAGCCGCCAGGCGCGTTTCCAGATCGTCGACATCGTCGCGACCATGCGGCCGCTCACCAAGATGGCGACGCAGATCGTCTCAGCGCAGAGTATTCCGACCCTGGTTCGCGATGCCTTCCGGGTCGCACAGCAGGAGCGGCCGGGCCCCGTGCATCTCGAACTGCCCGAGGATATCGCGGCCGATGAAGCCGCAGCCGACATCATTCCTCCGCATGTCGTCGAGCTTCCAGTTGCGCCTGCGGCGGCGATCGAGCGCGCCGCAGCGATGATCATGGACGCCAGCAGGCCGCTCGTCATGCTGGGCGCTGCGGCGAGCCGCCCGCGTCTCGCCGAGCCGCTCTCGGCGTTCGTGCGACGATGCGGGATTCCATTCTTCAATACCCAGATGGGGAAGGGCGCGGTCAATGCCGGCTCCAATCTCTATATGGGCACGGCCGCGCTGTCGGAGCGGGATTGGGTTCACGAGGCGATCGACCAGGCCGATCTGATTATTTCAATCGGCCACGACACCGTCGAGAAGCCACCTTTCCTGATGGGCCATGATGGGCCGCAGGTTATCCATGTCGGCGCCACGCCGGCGACGGTCGAGCAGGTATACTTCCCGCAGGCGGAGATCGTCGGCGATGTCGGCGCGAGCCTCGCAAGCCTTGCCGATCGCCTCGAAGGCAAGCTCCCCAATGGCCAGGCATTGCTGGGTTTGCGGGAAGGCATTCTTGCCCGCCTCGCCGAGCGCTCGACCGAGGACCGCTTTCCGCTGACGCCTCAACGCATCGTGCACGACGTCCGCCAGGTCATCCCGCCGGACGGCATCGTTGCCCTCGACAACGGCATGTACAAGATCTGGTTCGCCCGCAACTATCGCACCAGCGTCGCCAATACGCTGCTGCTCGACAACGCGCTCGCGACCATGGGGGCGGGTCTTCCTTCGGCGATCGCTGCGTCGCTGATCCATCCGGACAGGCGCGTGCTCGCCGTCTGCGGCGACGGCGGCTTCATGATGAATTCGCAGGAGCTCGAGACGGCCGTGCGGCTCAAGCTGAACCTCGTCGTGCTCGTGCTCGAGGATCGCGCGTACGGCATGATCCGATGGAAGCAGGAAGTCGACGGGTTTTCGGATTTCGGCCTCGATTTCGGCAATCCTGATTTCGTCGCCTATGCCAAGTCGTACGGGGCCAGGAGCTCCCGCGTCGGCAAGGTCTCGGAACTCGTGACCATGCTGGAAGCTGCTTTCAGCGAAGGCGGCGTGCATCTCGTCGTCGTGCCCGTCGATTACAGCGAGAACATGCGCGTACTCGTCAATGAGTTACCCCCGGCAGCCCAGGTCGGGTGAGAAGCGCTGCCCATGAAGCGCGCATCACTACAGTGTGATGCGACAACGGCGCTCGGCGACCGCTCCATCGATGCAATAGAGATCGAGGTTCCCGGCAGACGTCGAGGTTCCACTATGTCTCATATCTGCCGCACTGCGGACCTAACCTTCTGACGTGACCGACCTGCCGCACTGTAGACGTATTCCGGCATTCATGCTCACGGCATGTCCGAAGGGGAACGCGCAGCAGGTTCCTGCCTTGTTTCTTCCAACCTTGAGGAAAACTACCGTGATGAAATTTGTGATTATAGCCGGTGCAACGCTTGCCGTCGTGACTGCCGCTGGAGCTGCCGATATCCCGCGGCCGCAGCCCGTGTATCAGCAGGCCCAAATCGGCAAGATGCCGATTGGCAAGACCCCGGTCGGGAAGACCCCGATCGGCAAGACGCCCGTCGCGTCGCGGCCCTATGCGCGGTACTGACTCAAGTCTCGCAATCTGAGCTCTATCGTCGACAGTTGAAGGGTGAAGCGTGGCGAACAGGCGGAAGAGATTAGAACTATGCTTGCTTGCGGGATTCACCCTCGCTGTCTTGCTCCAGTGCGGAATCCAATCGGCTTCTGCACGGGATGCCGACAAGCGCGTCGCTAGCGCGAACGCGCTTGTTTCCAGTGAGGCGCCGATCGAATCGAAATCGGCGCCTCGGTCGACTCGAAAGCCGGGATCGGGATCAGCAAAGGGCCCGTACTACGTCGATTTCAGAGCCAGGACGGCGGCGAGTTGGGGACACGCTTTCGTCTGGTATGGGAAGACCAGCGAACGCGCCGTTGAAGTCGCGGGCCTTACCCCTGCGGGAGACACCACGGCTTACGTGCTTGGTCATTTGATGTGGGTGCCGTCGGAGACCACGGCAAGCTATGGCGATCTTGACCCGGAGTACTTGTTGGCCAGTTACCGGGTTTACCTGAATGAGCCGGACGCAAAAAGGGTGTTCGCATACATCAAGAAATTGCAGGCCAGTTCTCCGGTCTGGAACGCCGAAACATCCAACTGCACATCGTTTATCGGCAGCATCGCAGAATTTATGGGATTGAAAGTTCCTCACCGCTGGCAGCGTCCTGAGAACTACGTCAACAGTCTCAAGGAAATGAATGACGGGCGCCAGATGGTCCAGCTGTCGTCAGCACAATAGCTCGCGTTCGTCCTTGTCACGACCGGTGATGGTGGCGGGCATGGTGTCGCGGGAATACGTCGGGCGCAGCCGCATATGAGTTGTGACGGTCGCCGCAGTAAGTGATGCCGCCGCCGGCCGACGCACACGCGCCCCTCAACGCGGGCCAGTCGCGAGAAGCCCTGGCTGCAGGCGTTGGCGCACCTCCATTCAGAACATCCAGATTGGGATAATAGAACGCGAACGCGCCGGGCTCCTGGATGGCGGCCCTCATGGTCCCGTCCGGATTGTAGTCGTTCCTCGGATTGTAGCCGGAGTCGCGTAAATTCTTGATGTACAGGGCGTGGTCGCTGCTGCTCATCAGCGCAGCTTGCGCGAACGCCGGCGTCGCTGCGGTCGCGGCCAGCAGCACGGCCGCTGCAAGAGCTTTGAATGAAATCATTTTCGTTTCTCCTGTGTGGATCGATTGCAGAGCCGCGTGGGACAAGACGAATTGATCACGCTTCACAAGGCGAGCGCGCCGTCCGGGCCGCGAGCTATCTGGGTGCAGATCCGATGCGGATACCTGGTACTGGATGTAGGGAGACCGCGCGCCCGTCCCATTAAATTCCGGTTCAATAAACTCAACTCGGCTTGAAACGCGCGTTACGGAGCAACGGCCTGCGGAGCGTTTGGGTTCGTTCCAGACGAATGCCACGCGTTGCGTAGGCCTCGAAATCAAGTCCGCAAATGTGTCACCGCGGCGCAAAGCATTTGCTGCGGTTCAGCACAAGAAAATCTATTGCAAGGCCGCAGCCTATCGGTGACAAACTGGACGACGATGACCTGCATCCTTCCACCGCTCAACGGTTGGCTGATAGCGTCCCGAGATATCAGGCTTGCGCGATTGGCTGCGCGCTCTGCCGGCCGAGAATTCGCTCGCGCTGCATCGTGGTCGCCGTTTGGTCGGCATCGTCAGAAGTTGAGGTGATCCTTGAAACAGAAAAAATTCGGCACAGGCGCTCCAGACGTTTCCGTGATCGGGCAGGGCACCTGGTATCTCGACCGCGGCGACCGCAAGGCGGCCGTCGCTGCATTGCGCCGTGGCATCGAAACCGGCATGACGCATATCGACACCGCCGAGATGTATGGCGATGCCGAGCTCGTGATCGCGGACGCGATCGCTGGGCTGCCGCGTGAAAAACTGTTTCTGGTTTCCAAGGTGCTGCCGAGCAACGCCTCGCGGCGCGGCACCATCACCGCCTGCGAGCGTTCGCTGAAGCGGCTGAAGACCGATCATCTCGATTGCTACCTCCTGCACTGGCGCGGCTCGTATCCTTTCGAGGAGACGGTGGCGGCCTTCGACGAACTGGTGGCTGCCGGAAAGATCCGCTCATGGGGCGTCAGCAATTTCGACGCTGATGACCTCGACGAACTGCTCGATGTGGCCGGCGAGGGGAAGATCGCCTGCAACCAGGTGCTCTATCATCTGCAGGAGCGCGCGATCGAGCACGCGGTCATTCCCTGGTGCGAGCGACATGACACCGCCGTCGTCGCTTATTCGCCGTTCGGCCACAACGACTTTCCGTCCGCGCGCAGCAAGGGCGGCGAGGTGCTGCAGGCGATCGCTGACGCGCACAAGGCAAGCGCGCGTCAGGTCGCGCTGGCGTTTCTCACGCGGGCAGCTTCGGTGCTCGCGATTCCCAAAGCTTCGAGCGCGGAGCACGCGGCGGAGAACGCCGCCGCCGGCGATCTGAAACTGAGCGACGCGGAAATCGCCGCGCTCGACAAGGCCTTTCCGCGCGGGCCGAAGCCACGCGGCTTGCCGATGCTCTGACGGAACACGCTCCTTAACAAAGTGTTGCAATTGCGCCCCTTGCGCATATCCGCATCCTGTTTTCGGGCCTAGTCCTGCCGGGTTATCTGGTGTTTTTTAGAGCCTCGCCCGATTCGACAATTACTGCCTTTCGAGATTGCCGTGACACCGCCCCCCGCCGCAGCCGCAAGGCTGGACAGCGCTGAAATACCTTTGCCCGAGAAAAAGTCCGCTTTCCGCAAGGCGCCCGCGCGCGCCGACCGGCCGTTCAAGGGCATCGCGCTGATCCTGGCCTCGACGGTCTTCCTCGGCATCTCGGACGTGACGGCGAAATATCTGTCCGCGACGCTGCCTTCGATCGAGATCGCGTGGATCCGGTTCGTGGTGTTCGCGGTCATCATGACGCCGGCGATGATACCCGGCTCGCCGCTGTTTGCGATGCCGACCAACCGGCTCGGCCTGCAGATGATGCGCGGCGTGACGGTGCTGGCCTCGTCGCTGTTCTTCATCTCCGGCCTGAAGTTCCTGCCGATTGCGGAAGCCTCCGCCACCGGTTTCGTCGCGCCGCTGCTCGTCACCGCGCTGTCGATTGTGTTTCTCAACGAGAAGGTCGGCATGCGGCGCTGGATTGCGACCGGCGTCGGCCTGATCGGCGTCATCATCATCCTGCGTCCCGGCACCGGTGCGTTTCATTCCGCGGCGTTCTTTCCGCTGGTCTCGGCGCTGGCCTGGGCCTGCACGCTGATCATGACGCGAATGATGAGCGGCACCGAGCGCGCCATCACCGTGATGACCTACTCGTCGATCGCAGGCGTCTGCATCCTCTCGGCGCTGGTGCCGTTCGTCTGGGTGACGCCGAGCTGGCAGGACATCGCCTTCGGCATCTTCATCGGCGTCGCCTCCACGGCAGGGCAGTGGATCGTGGTGCTGGCATTCCGCTACGCAGACGCTTCCGTGCTCGCCCCGTTTTCCTACACGCAGTTGCTGTGGGTCAGCGTGCTTGGCTTCATGATCTTCGGCGAAGTCCCCGATGTCTATACCGTGACCGGCGCCGCCTTCATCGTCGCCTCAGGACTCTACACCGCCCATCGCGAGCGGGTCCGCCGCTCGCAGCTTCTCTCCGTCCCGGGCGAGCCGTCGCCGAACGCCTGATCCGCCGGCTACTGCTGTGCGCTGACATTCGCAGCGCGGCAAAAATGTGGCGCGAGTGCCACAGCGTCGCCGTAAAACGCTCGGTTGTGCCGCAAATCCCTGGGATTCAACCCCGCATCCGTAATTCTACGGCGGAACCCATGCTAGTGAGTCCCCATGGTGCCGCAGAGCGCCGGGGAATGGGGTCCGGGCGTTGCATTTTCACTTGCTATCGTTGGCGCAGCGCCGACGCCGCCAGCGATGCGGCTGCGTGGGCAGTCGCGATGTCGGCGTTTCTCGTGGGCCTGGCCTTTCGGCGGCGCCTGCGAATGCGGCATGCGCGCCAGACCCGGCGACGAGCGGCCAGACCGTGACCTGCAGCGGCAACGTGCCCAACGGCTTTCAGGCCGGCGGTGGTGTCGACAACCTCACCGTCGACGTGCTGCCCGGGGCTGTCGTCAGCGACGGCGGCGGTGGCACAATCATCGGCGTCAACGACTTCAACACGGTTACCAATAGCGGCACGCTCAGCGCCGGGCCATCGACCACCGGCATCTTCGCCGGCGTGAACAACACGATCGTCAACGCCGCCTCCGGCGTCATCACCGTCGGCGACAATGGCGTCGGAATCTTTGCCGCCGGCAACAGCAGCGTGACGAACGCCGGCGCCATCACGATCGGCGACGCGGCTGGACTGGTCGGCGCCATTGTTGCCATCAATGACGACAACACCGTCAGCAATCTCGCCGGTGCAACCATCACCGCCGGCCTCAACGCTGACGGCATCCTGGTGCAGGGCAATCGCGCCATCGTCAACAATGCCGGCACGATCAACGCTTCCGGTGCCGTCAATCGACGTGTTCGGCGACGATGCGTTGGTCACGAGCAACGGGGTGCTCAACGTTACCGACAACGCGGCCGGAATCTCCGCGCAGGGCGACCGCGCCCTGATTACCCATTCCGGCACCATCAATGGCGGCGTCGCAAGCGCCGGCATCGCCTATAACGGCTCCTCCGGCACGATCGACAACAGCGGCCGCATCCTTCTCGGCGACGATGCCTTCGGCATTGTCGTGCTCGGCGATTCCAATACCATCACCAACAGCGGCACCATTACCGTCGGAGCCGGCTTCGCCGTCGGTATCGACGTCTCCAGTTTCGGCGGCAGCAATTCGATCATCAACACCGGAACGATCAACGTCGGCGCGGGCGCGACGGGCATTCTCCTGTCAGGGCACCGGCACGGTTTTCAACTCCGGCACGATCAATGCCGCGACCGGTTTTGCGGCGATCGAATTCTGCGGCTGCGGCGTCGCCAATGTGCTGACGCTGGGCCCGGGCAGCGTCATCAACGGCCTCGTGTTCGGCACCGGCGTCGACACGTTCCAGCTTGGCGGCACCGGCAAGGACTCCTTCAACCTCAGCCTGATCGGCGCCGCCCAGCAATATGACGGCTTCTCGACCTTCAACAAGGTCGGCAGTTCGAACTGGACCGTCACCGGCACCGGCGCGCAGTACTGGAACGTCCTTGGCGGCACGCTCGCGGTCAACGGCACCATCAACGGCCTCGTGACCGTGAATGCCGGCGGCACGCTCGGCGGCACCGGCACGATCGACAATGTCTCCGTCAATGGCGGCGTGCTCGCGCCGGGCAATTCGATCGGCACCCTCAACGTGACGGGCAGCCTGACGTTCTCGGCGGCTTCGAGCTACATGGTCGAGATATCCGGTACCAGCAGCGACCTGACCCGGGTCACGGGCGTAGCGATCCTTGGCAGCGCCACCGTCGTGGTCGTTCCGAGCGGCACGGTGGCGAAGCAATACACGATCCTGACTGCGACCGGCGGCGTGCCCGACACGTTCAACCCGGTGGTATCAGGCGTCTCGCCGAACCTGAGCCCGACGCTTGAGCTACGACACCAACAATGTCTACCTGAATTTCGCGCTGAACTATGGTGGCGGTCTCAACGTCAATCAGCAGAACGTCGCCAGCGCGCTGACCAATTTCTTCAACACGACCGGCGGCATTCCCGCCGGCTTCGCCTCGCTCTCGCCGGCCGGCCTGACGCAGGTCTCGGGCGAACTGGCGACCGGATCGCAGCAGGCGACCTTCGACGCCATGAACCTGTTCATGTCGCTGATGTCAGATCCGTTCGTGGCGGGCCGCAATGGCGGCCTCGGTGGTAATGCCAGTGCTGATCCCGTTCGCCGAAGAGAGCGCGCTCGGCTATGCCGCGAAGCAGCCCCGCGCCCCGCGCGACGCCTTCGCCAAATTCCCGACCAAGGCGGATGTCGCGCGCAACGATCTGTTCGACCAGCGCTGGAGCGTCTGGGGCGCAGCCTATGGCGGCGGCAGCAGCACGTCGGGCAATGCGGCGCTCGGGTCGAACGACGCGACCGCGCGCGCGTTCGGTTTTGCGGTTGGCGCCGACTATCGCCTCTCGCGCGATACGCTGGCCGGTTTTGCGCTCGCCGGCGGCGGCACCAATTTCGACGTCAGTGGTTTCGGCTCCGGGCGCTCGGATCTGTTCCAGGCCGGCGCCTTCATTCGCCACAACATCGGCGCGGCCTACATCACCGCCGCGGCGGCCTATGGCTGGCAGGACGTGACCACCGAGCGCACGGTCACGGTGGCCGGCTTCGAACGCCTGCGCGCCCAGTTCAACGCCAATGCCTATTCCGGCCGCATCGAGGGCGGCTATCGCTATCTGACGCCGTGGCTGGGCATCACGCCCTATGCCGCCGGCCAGTTCACCACCTACAGCCTGCCGGCCTATGCCGAGCAGGCGCTGGCGGGCGCCGGCACGTTTGCGCTGAACTATGCGGCCAAGGACGTCACCGCCGCGCGCACCGAACTCGGCGTTCGCACCGACAAATCCTTTGCCGTGCCGAACGGCATGCTGACCCTGCGCGGCCGCGCCGCCTGGGCGCATGATTTCAACACCGACCGCAACGTCACGGCCTTGTTCCAGACGCTGCCCGGCGCGGCCTTCGTCGTCAACGGCGCGGCGCAGGCCCACGGCTCCGCGCTGGTTACGGCGGCCGCCGAAATGAAATGGCGAACGGCTGGCCGGCGGCGGCGATCTTCGAAGGCCAGTTCTCCAACGTCGCCAATTCCTGCGCCGGCAAGGGCGCTGTGCGCTATGCGTGGTGAGCCCTCTCCATAACGTTTTCGAGCGAAGTGGCCGCCGGTTCGCGTGAAGAAAACGCGTCAAACAAAAATCCGGGGCATTGGTTCTGATGCAATCAGAACCAATAGTGCGCTAAGGTGACGAAAATCACCGGGAGGAACCATGCGCGCAGCCATTTTCCGCAACGGAGAAATTGTCGTCGACGAGATGCCGGAACCCAAGCCGGGCCCGGGCATGGTGCTGGTGAAGTCGCTGGCCTGTGGCATCTGCGGCTCCGACCTGCACGCGCGCAAGCACGCGCACCGCATGGTCGAACTGGCAAAGCATTTTCCCGGCCGCAAGCCGATGGACCTTTCCCGCGACGTCGTGTTCGGCCACGAGTTCTGCTGCGAGGTGCTGGACTATGGTCCTGATACCACGGGAAAGCTCAAGCCCGGCACCAAAGTCTGCTCGCTGCCGGCGCTTTTGACTGCGGAAGGCCCGCAGGGCATCGGCTACTCCAACGACAATGTCGGCGCCTATGCCGAGCGCATGCTGCTCAGCGAAGCCCTGCTGCTGGAGGTCCCCAACGGCCTCGCCGCCGAGCACGCCGCGCTGACCGAACCGCTCGCGGTCGGCGTGCACGCGGTGGCAAAAGCCAACATCAGGGGCGGCGAGGTGCCGCTGGTGATCGGCTGCGGCCCGGTCGGGCTCGCCGTCATCGCGGCGCTGAAGATCAAGGGGATGCACCCGATCGTCGCCGCGGATTATTCGCCGGCCCGCCGCGCGCTCGCCGAAAAACTCGGCGCCGACGTGGTCGTCGATCCCGCACGCTCGCAACCTTATGCGACGTGGGCCGAGCATGCGCAGATGTCGCCGGAGGAAAAAGCCGCGCGCCCGCCGCTGCAGGCATTGTTGCCGGCGCTGAAGCCCGCGCTGATCTTCGAATGCGTCGGTGTCCCCGGCCTGATCCAGCAGGTGTTCGAAGGCGCGCCGCGTGACGCGCGCATCGTGGTGGTCGGCGTCTGCATGGAAACCGACCGCGCCGAGCCCATGCTCGGCATCCTCAAGGAGCTCAACGTTCAGTACGTGCTGGGCTACACGCCGGAGGAATTCGTCTAGTCGCTGCGCCTGATCGCCGAAGGGCAGGTCGATGCGGCCTCGATGGTAACCGCCAGCATCGGCATCGACGGCGTCGCCAAGGCCTTCGCCGATCTCGCCAGTCCGGAAGCGCACACCAAGATCATCGTCGAGCCGTGGCGGTGATGAGCGTTTTAGCGGCGTAGCAACTCCTGGACCCTCATGGTGAGGAGGCGCGTTAGCGCCGTCTCCGGACGATGCTTCGCATCGCCGGGAGAACCATGCAGGCCCCGCTCTTTCCACGTCATTGCGAGCGCAGCGAAGCAATCCATCTTTCCGCGCATGGGGTGACAATGGATTGCTTCGCTTCGCTCGCAATGACAGAGGTGCCGTAGGGTGGGCAAAGCGAAGCGTGCCCACCATCTCTCAGGTTCGCAGGCTGAATGGTGGGCACGCTTCGCTCTGCCCACCCTACGAACTCTTACCGCGTCGCCCGGTGCCTTGGATATTCGAGCTGCATGGCGACGAAGTCGGTCGTGCGCGCACCATAGCGGGCCGCAATGCCGCCAAGCGCGCTGTCGAGGGCGTCCGCAGGTTTTGTGCCGCCAATCTCCGGTAGCCGTCGCGCCGCCGGCCAACTCGTCGCGACCTCATCGGGCAGGATACGAATGCCGTTGCGGGTTTGCCGGGCGCCGGCTGTGCTCGCGAACGTCACTGCGCGTGAGCGATAGGTCCGCGACCACGCATCCGCAACGAGCGCCAGCGACACTTCGTCGACATCGGGCTTGAGTTCGATGCCAAGCTGCTCGTGGCTCCAGAACGCGGCCGTGTTTCCGATCGCCGTCAGCGCAAACGGCCGCGTGAACCTGAACTCGTCGCTCTCATGGCGCGCGTCCCAATCGGGGAGGCCGATCTCGCGGCCGACCGAGCGCGCCTTGTCGCGGCCGGCGATGGCCTCGACCAGCGTCAGCGACATCGGCATCGACGCGCTGATACCTGTCGTGGTCGCCACGCCGTCGTCGACCACCAGCCGCCGGTCTTCGACATAGCGCATCGTCGGATGCTTGCCGCGCAATTCCTTGACGGAATACCAATGCGTGGTGGCCCGCTTGCCGTGCAGCAGCCCGGCGGCGCCGACCACTTTGGCGCCGACGCAGACGCCGATGACGATCGCGCCCTTGCCCGACTGGTTCCTGATCCATTGCAGCGCCTCGGGATCGTCGTCGCGGCTCATGGCGGGGACGATGACATAGTCGGCGCCATCGGGATGCCGCGCATCGAACTCCGCGGTCGTCGCCTGCGGTTCGACCTTCAGCGCCGGAAACAGCGTCATGGGCCCGGGCCGGGTTGCGAGCGTTACGACATCGGCGACATCGGCGCGCTTGAGGACGCCGTAGGGCATCAGGTAATCGGTGGTCTCCGTGGCGTCGTTGATGCCGATGATGGCGATCAGCGGGCGCTGCCGCTTCGGCGGCTTCAAGGCCGCGATCATCGCATCGCGCTCGTCCTGCGCAATCGCCGGCGGGGCTGCGACGGAAGGCGTCGTCGGCAGCGAGAAAATCCAGGCTCCGCCGATCCCGATCGAAAAGTGCGACGGCACCGAGGCGCTCCACAGCAGACGTCGCGAATTCATGGCTTTCTAGACCCTCGTTTCCTTGATCATCGAATATACTGCCGTGTGTCCGGTTCGAAATGACGTAGACCCCGCGAAAACGGCCATGCGTCGAAAAGGACGGCAGCCGTTTCAGCAGCTTGCTTTGCCACACCTTGCTTGTGTGATCCGTCTGTGACTGCCCGACGGGCAAATCAGCAAAAACCTGTCGAGTCCCTCGCGCGAAAATATTCCGCTTTCGTTCTCACCCAAATCACCGGCATAACTCCGCCCGTCTCACGCGGATGAGGGGCGCTCGCGAACGTCACGAACGCGCGGTGAGATGCGATGGACGCTGAGGGCGCGATAGACGTACGCGCCGGATGCGTACGGCGAAGTCGTGTGGTTCTGATGTCGCGGTGCTGGCATTACGTTGGCGGGAAGTGTCCCGCCGACAACGGAGGCAAAAGAGCCGTTCTCCGGGAAGAGCACGAAGTAAACCGTAAAGCCATTGCGCAGGGAAGGCCGGAGTGTTCCCGCTGCCCTGTATGCTCGTGTGCAGCTCTTGCTATGCGCAAACAGCACACGAGACCGCGGGTGCAGCAAGCACCCGGTCTTCCCTGCGCCCTCTGATTGGAGGGCGGGAAGTTGTTGGCAAACCTCGGGCGCAATGCGCCGCGAGATCACAGTCGCATATTCAACTGTCATCGTCCGCGAAGGCGGACGATCCAGTATTCCAGAGACGTCAATGATTGAACCGAGAAGCCGCGGCGTACTGGATCCCCCGCATGCGCGGAGGATGACAACCGTTGTCGCTGTACAAAGTCTTCTACACCGGCAGCGCGATCGAGTACTTCACCTGGCTCAGCGCAAAGCTCGAACTCGATCGAGGCAATACCATCCAGCCGTGTCAGCTTGTTCTTCAGGAACGCTTCGTAGGAGGACAGGTCGGCCGCGACGACGCGCAGGAGATAGTCGCGGTTGCCGGTCATCAGATAGCACTCCAGCACCTCGTCCCATTTCGAAATCGCCTTTGCAAAGCGGTTGAGGTCCTCCTCCTTCTGCCGCGCCAGCTTGATCGAGATGAACACGCTGACATGGAGCCCCAACGATTTCTGGTCGACGGTCGCGATGTAGCGGGAGATGACGCCGCGCTCTTCCAGAAGCTTGACCCGGCGATGGCAGGGCGACACCGAGAGGCCGACCTTGTCGGCGAGTTCCTGCATGGTCATGCGGCTGTCGGTCTGCAGCAGGCCGAGAATCTTGCGGTCGATGGCGTCGAGGGTAACCATTGGTATGAACTCGCGGTTTGGAGGCATATCGTGGTGTTTTATCCCAATATTGGGCGGTATGTCGCAGGAAATTGAGAAGTTTGGCATCGGAACGAGAGCTAAAATCGGCGCATACTGACCCTGCCCGGAGCACTGCCATGCCCATCGAGCCCGCACGCCTCGAACTGCTGTCCGCGCTGGCGCGCAAGGTGTTGTGGCTGTCGTCGTGGACGATCCACCACGCCAATCACGTCAGGCCCAATGCCGACGGGCTGAAGGTCGGCGGCCACCAGGCCTCGTCCGCCTCGCTCGCCAATATCATGTCGGCGCTGTATTTCTCTGTGCTTCGTCCGCAGGACCGCGTCGCGGTGAAGCCGCATGCGAGCCCGGTGTTTCACGCCATCCAGTACCTGTTCGGCCACCAGACCCGCGAGAAGCTGGAAAACTTCCGCGGCTACAAGGGCGCGCAATCCTATCCCTCGCGCACCAAGGATGCCGACGATGTCGATTTCTCCACCGGTTCGGTCGGTCTCGGCGTCGCGCAAACCCTGTTCTCCTCGCTGGTGCAGGACTACGTCACCGCCCATGGCTGGATGAAGGACCGCGCCGAAGGACGCATGATCGCGCTCGTCGGCGATGCCGAGATGGACGAGGGCAACATCTTCGAGGCGCTGCTGGAGGGCTGGAAGCACGGCCTGCGCAATACCTGGTGGGTGGTCGATTACAACAGGCAGAGCCTCGATGCCGTTGTGCGCGAAGGGCTGTGGGCCAAGTTCGAGTCCATGTTCCGCAACTTCGGCTGGGAAGTCGTGATCGTGAAATACGGCCGCCTGATGCAGGCGGCATTCGCCGAACCCGGCGGCGAGGCCTTGCGGCGCTGGATCGATAATTGCCCGAACCAGATGTATGCGGCGCTGTGCTTCCAGGGCGGGGCGGCTTTCCGCAAGCATCTGCAGGACGACATCGGCGATCAGGGGCAGGTGTCGCAACTGGTCGACCGGCGCAGCGACGACGAACTGCTGGCGCTGATGTCCAATCTCGGCGGCCACGACATGGCCAGCATGATCGAAGCATTCGAGGCGATCGATCATGACCGGCCGGTGTGCTTCATCGCCTACACCATCAAGGGCGTCGGCCTGCCGATGCAGGGCCACAAGGACAACCATGCGGGCCTGATGACGGTCGCGCAGATGGAGAAGTGGCGCGTCGCGCAGAACATCCGTCCCGGCCATGAATGGGACACGTTCGAAGGCCTGCCGCAGCCGCCGGCCGAACTCGAAGCGTTTTTGGCGGCAGCGCCCTTCAACCAGGAAGGCCGCCGCCGTCTGACCGCGCCCGTGATCGACGTTCCGCAACAGCTCGCCTTCAAGCCGGCGGCGCAGATGTCGACGCAACAGGGCTTTGGGCTGGTGCTCAACGAGCTCGCGCGCGGCGATAGCGAACTGGCCGCGCGGATCGTCACCGCGTCGCCCGATGTCACCGTGTCCACCAATCTTGGCGCCTGGGTCAACCGCCGCGGCCTGTTTGCCAAGGCCGAAAACCACGACCTGTTCCGGCAGGAAAAAATCCCCTCGACCTTCAACTGGGATTATTCGCCGAAGGGCCAGCATCTCGAACTCGGCATCGCCGAGATGAACCTGTTCATCATGCTCTCGGCGCTCGGCCTGTCGCATGCGATCAACGGCGAGCGGCTGCTGCCGGTCGGCACGCTGTACGATCCCTTCATCGAGCGCGGCCTCGATGCGATGAATTATGCCTGCTATCAGGATGCGCGCTTCATGGTGGTGGCGACACCGTCCGGCATCACCCTGGCGCCGGAAGGTGGCGCGCATCAATCGATCGCCACGCCCCTGATCGGCATGGCGCAGGATGGGCTGGCTTCGTTCGAGCCGGCCTTTGTCGATGAACTTGCCGTGATCATGGGATGGGGTTTTCGCCACATGCAGCGCGAAGCCGGCGAGGGCGGTTCCGTATACTTGCGGCTATCGACCCGCACGCTGGACCAGCCGCAGCGGATCATGGCGCCGGAACTGCAAAGGGACATCACCGAGGGCGCCTACTGGCTGCGCGAACCGGGGCCGAACTGCGACATCGTGATCGCCTATACCGGCGCGGTGGCGCCGGAGGCGATCGAAGCGGTGGGCTTCATCGGAGAAAGCCACCGCGATGTCGGTTTGCTGGCGGTAACCTCGGCCGACCGGCTGCATGGCGGGTGGTCCGCTGCGCGGAATTTGCGGCGCGACCGCCGTAGCATCCAGCATCTCAGCCATGTCGAAAAGCTGCTGGCGCCGTTGCCGCGTGACTGCGGCATCGTCACCGTGATCGACGGCCACCCGGCGGCGCTGGGCTGGCTCGGCAGCGTGCGCGGCAACCGCCTCGAGGCGCTCGGCGTCGAGCAGTTCGGCCAGACCGGTACAATCGGCGATCTCTACCGCCACTACGGCATCGACGCCAACGCCATTATCGATGCGGCCGAAAGCCTCACCGTGGGCGCGCCGGTACGGCACCGCAAGATGGCGGTGTGAGATACAGATGCGAGACTTCCGATGCCGCGCCACCCCCACCCCAACCCTCCCCCGCAAGTGCGGGAGAGGGGGCGCACCGCGCGGCTTGGTGGCGAGCGCGCGACATTTGAGTTGGTGGACGTTGCGTCTAGATGCTGCGTTGAATTTTCGCTCGCTATCCGCGGCAAGCCCTCCCTCTCCCGCTTGCGGGGGAGGGCATAGGCGGCCTGCGGCCGCCGTACTTGAAGAAAACGCCGATGCGGAGCATCGGCTACGGTGGGGGTCTCTCGGCACGGGCAGACGATGTTGAGGAGCACCTTGCCACCGTCGTATCCCTGATCTTATATCCAGCGCCTGCCGCATCGCGGCACCCCGCATATGGCGGCTTCAACTGCTCTGGCTTTCGTGCAAGGATGCCTGCCGAACGCTTATGTTCCTCCTTCAATTGCTCCGAGACAAAGAGGTTTCCGATGGTCAATCGCATGCAATTCTACATCGACGGCGCCTGGGTCGATCCGGCCGTCAAGAAGTCTACCCCCGTCGTCAATCCGGCGACCGAAGAAGCGATGTACGACGTTGCGCTCGGCTCCAAGGCCGACCTCGACAAGGCCGTCGCCGCCGCCAAGCGCGCCTTCCTGACGTTTTCACAGACCAGCCGCGAGGAGCGCATCGCGCTGCTGGAAAAGATCATCGAGGTCTACAAGGGCCGCATGAAGGAAATCGGCGCCGCCGTATCCGACGAAATGGGTGCGCCGCTGCCGATGGCCGAGCGCCTGCAGGCCGGCGCCGGCCTCGGCCACATCGCTTCCACTTTGGAAGTCCTCAAAAACTATCACTTCGAAGAGACAGTCGGCTCGGCCGTCGTCGTGCGTGAGCCGGTCGGCGTCATCGGCATGATCACGCCCTGGAACTGGCCGCTCAACCAGATCGCCTGCAAGGTCGCGCCCGCACTCGCCGCCGGCTGCACCATGATCCTCAAGCCCTCGGAATTCACGCCGTCCTCGGCCTTGATCTTCGCGGAAATCCTCCATGAAGCCGGCGTGCCGAAGGGCGTGTTCAACCTCGTCAACGGCCTGGGCCCGGAGGTCGGTGCCGCCATGAGCGAGCACCCTGATATCGACATGATCTCGTTCACCGGTTCGACCCGCGCCGGCGTCGACGTCGCCAAGCGTGCGGCCCCGACCGTCAAGCGCGTCAGCCAGGAGCTGGGCGGCAAGTCGCCGAACGTCATCCTCGAAGGCGCCGACCTCGCCAAGGCCGTCACCGGCGGCGTGATGCACATGTTCAACAACTCCGGACAGTCGTGCAACGCACCGTCGCGGATGATCGTGCCGCTGTCGAAGATGAAGGAAGTCGCCGCCATCGCCAAGGGTGTCGCCGACAAGACCAAGGCGGGCGATCCCCGCGCCGAAGGCACCACCATCGGTCCGGTCGTGTCGCGTATCCAGTGGGACAAGATCCAGGCGCTGATCAAGAAGGGCATCGACGAAGGTGCGACCCTCGTGACCGGCGGTCCCGGTCTTCCAGAGGGCGTCAACAAGGGCTTCTACGTGCGCCCGACCATCTTCGCCGACGTCACCAACGACATGACGATCGCGCGGGAGGAAATCTTCGGACCCGTGCTCACGATCCTCGGGGCCAAGGACGAAGCTGAGGCGGTGAAGATCGCCAACGACACGCCCTATGGTCTGGCCGGCTACGTCACCGGCGACAGCATTGAAAGCGCGCGCCGCGTCGGCAAGCAGATCCGCGCCGGCAACGTCAACCTGCAGGGCGTGCCGAACGACCGCACCGCGCCGTTCGGCGGCTACAAGCAGTCCGGCAATGGCCGCGAGTGGGGCAAGTACGGCCTCGAGGAATATCTCGAGGTGAAGGCCGTCGCCGGCTACAACGCGGCGTAACGCAAATGCGGAGGGTGGGCAAAAGCGCTCTTCGCGCCGTGCCCACCATGGAAGATCAAGCGCCGGGGCGGATTATTCCGCTCCGGCGCGTTGCATTGATAGCTGCAGAAGCAAATTTAGTGTCGTCCCTGCGAACGCAGGGACCCATAACCACCGAATGTAATTGTGTTAGACGGTGTCATTCAAACTGCTTGATCGATAGCGTCGTAGGGTGGGCAAAGCGCAGCGTGCCCACCATCTCTCCCCAACGCTGCGCTGCATGGTGGGCACGCTGCGCTCTGCCCACCCTACGATTCCAACCTCAACCGCCCGGCGCGCCTTGCGTGTTCACGTAGAGTGCGTAGATCGACTGGCTTGCGGCCATGAACAGGCGATTGCGTTTCACGCCGCCGAAGCAGAGATTGGCGCAGCGCTCGGGCAGCGCGATGCGGCCGATCATGACGCCATCGGGCGCGAACACCACGACGCCGTCGAGTTCGGGATCGCCCATGCCCCAGCCGCACCACAGATTGCCGTCGATATCGACGCGAAAACCGTCCGGTGTGCCAGGTCCGGCGTCGACAAACACGCGCTTGTTCGAAAGCCTGTCGCCGGAAGGCGAGACGTCGTAGGCGAGGATCTTGCGGGTGGGCACGCCGCGGGACTCGATGACATAGAGAATTTTCTCGTCGGGCGAGAAGGCGAGCCCGTTCGGCCCCAGCACGCCCTCGGCAACGATGCTGGCTTTGCCGGTCGCGCCGTCGATCCGGTAGACATTCATGTCGAGTTCGGGCTCGGCCTTGTAGCCTTCGTAATTGCCGAGCAGGCCGAACACCGGATCGGTGAACCAGATCGAGCCGTCGGATTTGACGACGACGTCGTTCGGCGAGTTCAGCCGCTTGCCGTCGAAGGAATCCATCAGCACCGTGATCGATCCGTCATATTCGGTGCGGGTGACGCGGCGGCCGCCATGCTCGCAGGTGACCAGCCGACCCTGGCGGTCGCGGGTGTTGCCGTTGGCGAAGTTGGAGGGCTTGCGAAAGATGCTGACCGCGCCGGTCTCCTCTTCCCATTTGAGAATGCGCTGGTTCGGAATGTCGCTGCAGAGGAGGTAGCGTCCGTCACCGAACCACACCGGCCCTTCGGCCCAGCGCAGGCCGGTGGTCAGCCGCTCCACCGACGACAGCTTGAGCCAGTATTTCTCGAAGCGCGGATCGAGGGCATGGATGGCCGGATCGGGGTAATAGGTCGCCGGGCGCCAGCCGGCTGAATGCGATGCTGCATCGGACATTTGCTGTTCTCGTTGTTGCGTTTCCCTGACAGTTGGAGTTGCTATCATTGTCAGCTAATGACCGCAAATCGGTCGAGAGATAAGAGGAACGAAATGCCACGCATATTGATGACCGGCGCTGCCGGCGGGATCGGCACGAGCCTGCGCAAGCTGTTGCCGCCGATCTACCCGGACCTGCTGCTGAGCGATCTGAAGGCGCCGGCGGATCTCGGCAAGAACGAGAAGTTCAAGGCGGCCGATCTCGCCGATCTGGCCCAGGTCGAGGCGATTTGCGAAGGCATCGACGGCATCCTGCATTTCGGCGGCTATTCGGTCGAAGGCACCTGGGACCAGATCCATCAGGCCAACATCATCGGTTGCTACAATCTGTTCGAGGCTGCCTACCGCAAGGGCGTCAAGCGCGTGATCTTCGCCTCGTCGAACCATGCGGTCGGCTTCTACCCGCGTCATCACCGGATCGGCACCGATGTCACCCCGCGCCCCGACAGCCGCTACGGCGTCAGCAAGGTGTTCGGCGAGGCGGTGGGCGCGCTCTATGCCGACAAGTACGGGCTCGGCGTCACGTGTCTGCGGATCGGCAATTTCGGCGAGATGCCGCTCGATCACCGCCGGCTGTCGATCTGGCTGAAGCCGGAAGATCTCGTCCAGCTCTGTCGGATCGGGCTCGATCATCCCGACATCCATTTCGAGATCTTCTACGGCGCCTCCTACAACGAGCGTGCCTGGTGGGACAACCATCGCGCCTACGAGCTCGGCTACCGGCCAACGGGGCGCGGTGAAGATTTTCGTGAACACGCGAAGGCCGAGCAGGCCAAGCTCAAGCCGGACCCGGTCGGCGATTACTACCAGGGCGGCACCTTCTGCAGCATGGAGTTCGACGGCGACAAGGACAGGATTGTGGACTGGGGCAAGCGCTAGCGCTTGCCCTCATCCCCGGCGATCCGCCCGAGATAGTCCGACTTGCTGAACTGCATGTGATCGACGCAGAGCTGCGCCAGCGCCCAGCTGTCGCGGCCCCTCAACAGCTCAATCATCAATTCGTGCTGGCGGCGGGACAGCGCCAGTCCCTCACTATCTGCGAGATTCTTGGCGCGCATCGGCAGCGTCAGGTTCATGTAGTTCTGTAGCGAGCGCACCAGATATGGATTGCCGCAGGCCGAGAACAGCGCGACGTGAAAGGCGTCGTTGGTCTCGTGGATGCCGCGCAGATCCTGCGCGTCGGCCCTGGCGCAGTATTGCCGCTGCAATTCGCTGAGCTGCTCGATCAGGCCGGCGGGGGCGGGGAGCGCGATCATCAACGCCGCCTGTCGCGTCAGCATTTCCCGCACCTCGTAGATCTGGCGCACCTCCTCGGCCGAATAGAACCGCACCGTCGCGCCGATGTTCTTCTCGCGCAGCACGATGCCCCGCTGTTCGAGCTGGAACAGCGCCTGCCGCACGAAATGCCGGCTGGCGCCGTAGCGCTGCATCAGCGTGTCCTCGACCAGCCGTAGACCCGGCGCGAAGCGGCCGAAGATGATGTCCTCCTCAAGCCGACGGATGACCTCGGCCTGTTCCTCCTCGCGCGTCAGCGCGGAAGTTTCGGTCAACGATTCCTGCGCCTTCATCGCAAGGCCTCCCAGCCCGACAGCCGATAGCAATCCTCGACCAGGCGCAAGGTCTCGAGATTGTCCTGCGGTGCCGTCTCGAAGGGCTTATTGTCGCGGAGTGCGTTCACGAAATGCGCGATCGTACGGTTATAGGAACCCTGATATTCGGTGGCGAGATCGTAAGTGCGCTCGCCGGGCGATGCGCCCGAGCATGTGAGCGATGGTCCATCGAGCTTGATGGCTCCCTTGTCGCCCAGTATCTCCAGCCGGTCGACCTGCACGGCCGGACGCCCATGGGCGGCGAAGCTTGCAAAGATTGCAACGCCCGCGCCGTTGCCGGTCCGAAGCTGGATCACCGCGCCGTCCTCGCCGACGAGGAGATCGCTGGAACGGGAAAGCTGCGCCGCCGTCACGTTCAGCGGCCCGAGCAGCATGCGCAGCGTATCGAGATGATGGATCAGGACTTCCGCGACCAGCATACGTCGTTCACGGCGCATGAAGGGCTGCCGCTCCAGTGCAGGGCAAAGCCCGTCCGGCCCCGGCAATACGCCCGACGTCAAAAGCGTCAGTTGCGCCTGTTTGACCTGGCCGATGCGTCCCTCGCGCAGCCATGCTGCCGCGTCACGATAGTAACCGCGAAAACGCCAGTTCTCATGCACCATCAGGCGCGTCTGATCGTGAACCTCTGCTGCAAGCGCGGTCGCCTCCTGCAGGTTGGGCGCGAGCGGCTTCTGGCAAAGCACCGGCAACCGCTTCGCGGCGGCGAGCCGCACCAGCGGCGCGTGCATCTCGCGGGGCGCTGCGATATCGATGGCGTCGAGTTCGCCTCAGCCGCCAGCATCGCCTCGGCACCGGCGTAGGTCTGTGGAATTTCGAACTCGCTCGCGCGCCGCGCGGCATTTTCGCTGGAGGGATCGGCGACCGCCACGACGCGGGCTTGATCTGATATGTTCGCCCAGGCGATGAGATGATGACGGCTCACCATGCCGGCGCCAATCAGGCCAATACGCAGCGGCTGGTTCATGGACGCAGGGTTCCGATCATGGCCGGAAGTCAACACGCACTCGCATTATTGTCAATAATATCGCGTTGGATGCGACGAAATGAGGCGCAAAGGCTCCGAATATTCAAGCATTGACAATAATTCGGCAGACTCCTTAAGTGCCTACCCACAACGACAGGAAGAAAAAATGGCCGACGGACTTCGCAAGGGACTGGCAAGTTATGGTGACGCTGGCTTCTCGCTGTTCCTGCGCAAGGCCTTCATCAAGGCGATGGGTTATTCCGACGACGCGCTCAATCGCCCGATCGTCGGCATCACCAATACCTACAGCGACTACAATCCCTGCCATGGCAATGTGCCGCAGATCATCGAGGCGGTGAAGCGCGGCGTCATGCTGACCGGCGCGATGCCGATGGTGTTTCCGACCATCTCGATCGCCGAAAGTTTCTCGCATCCGACCTCAATGTACCTGCGCAATCTGATGGCGATGGATACCGAGGAGATGATCCGCGCCCAGCCGATGGACGCCGTCGTGGTGATCGGTGGCTGCGACAAGACCTTGCCGGCCCAGATCATGGCTGCGATCAGCGCCGATCTGCCGACGGTCGTCATTCCCGTGGGACCCATGGTGGTCGGGCATCACAAGGGCGAAGTGCTGGGCGCCTGCACCGATTGCCGGCGGCTGTGGGGAAAATACCGCGCCGGTGAAATCGACGATGTCGAGATCGAAGCCGTCAACGGCCGGCTCGCGCCGTCGGTTGGCACCTGCATGGTGATGGGAACTGCATCGACCATGGCCTGCGTCACCGAAGCGCTCGGACTGTCGCTGCCGATGAGTGCGACGATTCCCGCGCCGCATGCCGAGCGGTTTCGTTCGGCGGAAGCGAGCGGCAAGGTGGCGGCGGCCATGGCAAAAGCCAAGGGACCGAAGCCGAGCGAGATTCTGACGGCGGCATCGTTCCGCAACGCGCAGGTCGTGATGCAGGCCATCGGCGGCTCAACCAATGGGTTGATCCATCTCACGGCAATGGCTCATCGCTCGCCGCACAGGATCGACCTCGAGACATTCGACAGGCTTGGTCGCGAAGTGCCGGTGCTGATCGATCTGAAACCGTCGGGCGAGCATTACATGGAGCACTTCCATCATGCCGGCGGCGTTCCGAAATTGATGGCTCAACTCGGCGACCTCATCGATCTCGACGCAAAGACCATCACAGGACAGACTCTGCGCGAGATCGTCGCCGGCGCAGAGGATGTGCCGGGACAGGACGCCATCCGTCCGCGCGACAATCCGATCAAGAAAGAAGGCGCGATGGCGGTGCTGCACGGCAACCTCGCGCCGCGCGGCGCCGTCATCAAGCAATCGGCGGCGAGCCCGAAACTGCTGCAGCATACCGGCCGCGCCGTGGTGTTCGATTCCGTCGAGGACATGACGCTGCGGGTCGACGATCCCGATCTCGACGTCAACGCCGACGACGTGCTGGTGCTGCGCAATGCCGGCCCCAAGGGCGCACCCGGAATGCCGGAGGCGGGCTATCTGCCGATTCCGAAGAAACTTGCCCGCGGCGGCGTCAAGGACATGGTGCGGATATCGGACGCGCGCATGAGCGGCACGGCATTCGGCACCATCGTGCTGCACATCACGCCGGAATCCGCGGTGGGCGGTCCGCTGGCGCTGGTCAGGAACGGCGACATGATCCGCCTCGATGTCGCGAAGCGCAGCATCGATCTCCTGGTCGACGAGGCCGAACTTGCAAAGCGCCGCGCTGCGCTTGCGCCGGCGGTAACGCCCGAATGGGCCAGGCGCGGCTACGCGCACCTGTTCAACGAGACTATCCTCCAGGCCGACGAAGGTTGCGACTTCGATTTCATGCGCGGGCAGGGCAGGGATTAGGCCTGCGGCGGACCTGAATTATCGACAATTATTGCCCGGTGGGGCACGATTTGGCCCATCCCGGCGGATAATTCCGATACTTTATTGACAATCTCGTCGCCCTGATGGTTTGATTGGGAAAAATCAGACCAACGGGGGAACGCGTCATGGGAAATCCAGGGAAATCGATCTTTGCGGCGATAGCCGCTGCGGCTGTCATGTTCGCCACCGGGGCGACCGCACAGGAAACCAAGCATTATCGCTTGGCACACGATCAGCAGCTCAACTCAGGCTACAGCATCGCCTACGACATTTTTTCGGCGAAGCTGAAGGAGTTGAGCAAAGGCACGATGCTGGTGGACCAGTTTCCCGGCGCGCAGCTCGGGCAGGAACCTCAGCTCCTGCAACTCGTGAAGGCCGGCGATCTCGATTTCGCGGTCGTGTCATCAGCCAACACGTCGACGATCTCGCCGCAGGCCGGCGTGATGTCGCTGCACTTCCTGTTCCGCTCGGAAGAACACGACATCAAGGCGCTCGGCGACGAGAAGGTGTTCGAAGCCGTGCGCGACATGATCGACAGCACCACGCAGGGCATTCATGCGATCGCGCTCGGCACCCAGGGCTTCCGGCACATGTATGGCAAGAAGGAAGTACGCAAGCCCGAAGATATGAAGGGGATGAAGGTTCGCGTCCAGGCGACCGCGACTGAAGATTTGATGTTTCCCGCCTATAGTGCCCAGACGGTGCATATGCCGTTCGGGAGCGTCTATACCTCGCTGCAGACCGGCGTAATGGATTTCGGCGAGAACGCCGTCAACGTCTATATGATCAACAAGCACTATGAAGTCGCCCCGGTAATGTCGATGACCGGACACGAGGCGAACAATTGTATCCTGTGGATCAGCGACAAGCTCTGGCAAAGCCTCAATGGCGATCAGAAGAAATGGGTGATGGCCGCTGCCCGGGACGTCAGCCTCCAGGAGCCCAAGCGGGCCTTCGATCTCGAGCACGCCGCAGCGACCAAGCTTGAGAAAATGGGCGTCAAGATCGTCACCGATGTCGACAAGCCGAGCTTCCAGAAGATCGCCGATCCCTATCTGGACAAGCTTGCCAAGGATCTCGGTCCGCACGCCGACAAGATCAAGACGTTGATCCGGGCGATCAACTAGGGCTTACGTCGTCCCGGCCTGATGCGCGATTGCGCATTGGGCGCCGGGACCCATACGCCGTGGCCTATCGGTTGAGCGATCAATTAGCCGACTTCCGCAAATAACTAGCAACTGTGGTTATGGGTCCCTGCGCCTAGTGCGCAATTGCGCATCAGGCAGGGACGACGACAAAGAGTTTCAAGATGTCCATTGCCGACAAACTGGTCCTGCAGCGGCAGCATCACCTGAAATGGCAGGCGTTGGACCGGCTCGAGCTGATCCTGATGATAATTTGCGGCGTGCTGTGCTTCGGGTTTTCCCTGTCGGTGACGGCCGACATTGTCACCCGCACGCTAGGCGCGCCCTGGCTTTGGCTTCAGGAAGTGACGTCCACGCTGTTCATCTACGCGATCTTCATCGGTACGGCCGTTGCCACCCGCCGCAACGATCATCTCTATCTGACCGCGGTCTCCGAGGCGATGCACGGCACGCCGCGGCTGATCGTCGAGATCATCATCCGCATCGTCGTGCTCATCGTGGCGGGGTGCCTGATCTACTACGGATACATCAACTACCTCCGCGGCTTTGGTAGTTTCCGCCTGCCGTCGAACACGCCGATTGCCTCGCTTTACGCGGCGATCCCGCTGAGCGGTGCGCTGATCGCGCTGTTCACGATCGAGCAACTGGTCAACGGCATCCGCAACGGCTTCGATCATCCGGAGCCGCCTGAGGAAGATGTATCGATTTCGCCTATGGACACCAGCCTGCAGACGAAGGTGGGACTGTGAGCGCGCCTGTCATATTGGGGTTGATGACATTCTGCTTCCTGTTCTTTGGCTATCTCGGTGTGCCCGTGCCGTTTTCGCTGATGATAGGCGTTTTCGTCGGTGCCCTGCTGGCCGACGTCTCGCTCGCCGCAATCATGCAGAAAATTTTCGACGGCGTTGATTCCGAAGCGTTGCTCGCGATCCCGTTCTTCCTGCTGGTCGGCGAGCTCATGAGCTCGGCCAATGTGGTGGTACGAATAGCCAACCTTTCCCTGTCGCTGGTCGGGCACATCAGGGGTGGGATGTCGCAGGTCGTCGTCGTCTTCAGCATGTTTTTTTCGGAAATGTCGGGTTCGACCACGGCCGACGTCGCCGTGATGACCCGGGCGTTGGGTGGCCCAATGAAGAAGGAGGGCTATAGCCCGGCCTTCATCGCCGCGATCATCGCGGCGGCGTCCACCATCGCTGCACTGGTGCCGCCAAGCATCACCGCCGTCGTCTATGGCGCGGTGGGCAACGTCTCGATTGCCGGGTTGTTCATGGCGGGCGTGGTGCCAGGCATGATGATCGGCTTCGGCCTGATGATCTACTGCTATTTCTTCGGGCCCACCGGCATGCAGAAGCCGCGCGCGCCGTTGCGCCAGGTCGTGTTCGCCGCGGGCGATGCCGCGCTGCCCTTGATGATCCCGGTGATTTTGCTGGGAGGTATCCTCACCGGGTATTTCACGCCGACCGAAGCGGGCGTCGTCGCCGTGATCTGGATCATCGCGGTGGTGATCCCCGCGCTCAACCGTAAGCATTTCAGCAAGATTCCTTACGATTTCTGCCTGGCCGGGCTGATCTTTTCGCTGCCGCTGATCACGATCGGCGCCGCCAACGCGTTCGGCTGGATGCTCGCGTACTTGCGCGGCGCCGCAGTGATCGCCGATTGGATCACTTCGTTGGCTGGAAACGATCCGCATCTGATGATGCTGCTGCTGGTGCTGCTGTTCACCGTGGTCGGTGATTTCATCGAGCCGGTGCCGACCATCATCATCTTCATGCCGCTGGTAAACACGCTGACGCAGGCCGGCGACATCAACGCCGTTCACATGGGCGTCGTGCTGATCGCGACATTGGCATTCGGGCTGATCACGCCGCCCTATGGGTTGGTGCTGTTGATGGCGTCGAAATTCGTCGGCGTCCGCTTTTCCCAGGCACTGCGGGCGGCGCTGCCGATCTATGTCGTGTTCCTGGTCACCATCACCTTCACGATCTATTTCCCGAAGGTCGTGCTGTGGCTGCCGAAGCAGGTGATTCCGGAATCGGTCGGCTGCTTCAAGTCGCCGTCGGGGTCGGGGTATATCTGTCCGAATTGATCGTCCTCGCACATCCATCGGTCGTCATGCCCCGCGATGGCGGGGCATCCAGTACGCCGAGGTGTTGAGATCGAATCGAGAGAGCGCGGCGTACTGGATCATCCGCCTTCGCGGATGATGACAGTTGAGTGGGCGGCGCCAGCGCGCCGCTATTTCCCCTTGCTGGTGAACTTCTTCACCGCGACGCGGAAATCCTCGGTGAGCATGGCGTCGATGATCCCGGCTTCCTCGGCATCGAGTTGCTGCCTGGTCGGCGTGACCGTCGCCTGATAGACCAAGGACTTGGTGCCGGCGATCGCCGCGGGCGGATTCTGCGCCAGCCGTTCGGCGAATTTGCGTGTCTCTGCCTTCAGCTCCGCAGCCGGAGCGATCCGGGCGACCAGGCCCCATTCATAGGCCTGCTGCGCGGTAAAGCTGTCTTCGGCCAGGAGGATCTGCAGCGCGCGGCGGGTGCCGACGGTGCCGACCATGCCGACCGTGCTGCCACCATCCGGTGAGACGCCGATCTTGGCATAGGCCGGGGTGAAGCGGGCGTCGTCGGCGGCAATGCAGAGATCGGTAACGAACGCCAGCCCCATGCCGGCTCCGGCGGCCGATCCATGGACGCTGGAGAGAACGATCTTCGGCATCCGCCGCACCGTCTCGATAAAGGCGTGATAGTGCTTCAGCAATTCGCCGACCACGGGCGCGACGGTATCGTTGGCGGCGGCAGCTCCAATGGTCTGCAGGTCGCCGCCGGCCGAGAAGGCGCGGCCTTCGCCCTCGATGACAAGCACGCGGATATCGTCATTGCCCTCGACCTCCGCGCCGAGCTGCTCCAGCTTTTGCGCGATCGAGAGATTGATCGAATTGAAGGCGGCCGGACGATTGAGCGTGATCGTGGCGATGGGGCCTTCAATCCTGAGCAATGCGGGGGCGGCGGTATCATCGGAGGTCGGCATGGCTGGGCCTCGGCTCGGGACGGGCCAGCATTTAGATCGCAGAAGGGAGGGGGTGACAATCCCCGGCGGGGTCCGCAAAATGCGGTCATGATCCTTCCTTTCCGGACCGCGGCACTCTTGCGTCCCTTCGCGCCATGAGGTCAGATAGGGCCTGTCATCGTTCGGGACGGACACGAGCGCCGCGCCCAGGGGACGAGACAGCAAGCCAAAATCAGCGGAGCGGAAACGACATGGGTCATTCCCGTGCGCTCGAACGTAGGATGTTCCCATGACGGCAGGACCGGTTGTCATCATTGGCGCGGGCCACGCGGGCTTTCAGCTTGCGATGTCGCTACGCCAGCACGGCTTTTCCGAGCGCGTCGCGCTGTTGAACGATGAGGGCCATCTGCCGTACCAGCGGCCGCCGCTGTCCAAGGCCTATCTGAAAGGGACCGGCGGGCCCGACAGCCTGATGTTCCGCCCGGAAAAATTCTATTCAGACCAGAACATCGATCTGATCTCCGATCGTGCGGTGTCGATCGATCGCGCCGCACGCAAGGTGTTGCTCGCCTCCGGCGCTTCGCTCGATTACGGCCATCTGGCGCTGGCGACCGGTGCGCGCAATCGCCTGCTCGACATTCCCAACGCCAATCTCGACAGCGTACGTTACTTGCGGACGCTCGATGAAAGCCAATCCCTGCGCGACTACATCGGCCCGGGTCAGCGCGTCGTCGTGATCGGCGCCGGATTCATCGGCCTCGAATTTGCCGCGACCGCGCGGGCCAAAGGCCTCGAAGTCGACGTCATCGAGCTTGCGCCGCGGGTGATGGCGCGCGCGGTGACGGCGGAAATCTCGGAACATTTTCAATCGCGGCACACCGCGGCCGGCATCCGGATTCATCTCGGCGTTCAGGTCACGAGTATTGAGAGCGACGGCGGCAAGGTCACCGGGGTCAGCCTCAGCGATGGGCGGCATATCAAGGCCGATCTGATCGTGGTCGGCGTCGGCGTTCTGCCCAATGTCGAACTGGCGGCGGAGGCGGGTTTGCCGGTCGCGGCGGGCATTGTCGTCGACGAGCATCTGCTGACGGCCGACCCGAACATTTCGGCGGTGGGCGATTGTGCGCTGTATGCGAGTCCGCGGTTCGGCGGCTCGTTGCGGCTGGAGTCGGTGCAGAACGCGACCGACCACGCGCGCTGCGTCGCGGCCCGGCTGACCGGCGATGCCAAGCTTTATGACGGCCTGCCCTGGTTCTGGAGCGATCAGGGCCCCGACAAGCTGCAGATGGTGGGGCTGACTACCGGCTATGACCGCGTGGTGGTGCGCGGCGATCGCGCGCAGGGGGCGTTCTCGGCCTTCTGCTACAAATCCGGCCAGCTTGTCGGCATCGAGTCCGTCAACCGCGCGGGCGATCACATGTTCGGTCGCCGTCTGCTTGCCGCTCACGGATCGATCACGCCCGAACAGGCGGCGGACAGCAGCTTCGATCTGAAGAGCGCCCTCGGTTGATATTTGGTAGGGTGGGCAAAGCGAAGCGTGCCCACCGTTGTTGCGGAGCGCGTGATGGTGGGCACGCTGTCGCTTTGCCCACCCTACGAAGTCTGCATCCGGGCTACGAACTACGAACGCAAGACGGCCGCCACCTCGGCTGCCGTCGGCATCGACGGCGCGGCACCCATCCGCTGCACGCAGATCGATGCGGCTGCATTGGCATATTCGAGCGCGTCGCGGATCGGCTTTCCATCGGCAAGCTGGGCTGCGAGCGCGCCGACGAAGCAATCGCCGGCGCCGGTGGTGTCCACCGCCTTCACGGCACGCCCCGCAATCAGCGAGGCCTCGCCGCCCGCAAGCGCGAGCACGCCGCGCTTGCCGAGCGTAACGCAGATGATTTTGTCAGCGCCGATCGGCAGGCGCCGCGCGGCCTCGATGAAACGGGCAGGGGCGTCGGTATCGGCGAGCGCGGTGCCCGCGAGAAACCCGAGCTCAGTCTCGTTCAGGATCATGATGTCGACGAGTTCGAGCAGTTCCGGGCTGCAGGCCATCGCTGGCGCCGGGTTGAGGATGGTGATCGCCCCGGCTGTACGCGCCCGTTTGAAGAAGGCGGCGATCGTAGCTTGCGGAATTTCAAACTGGCTCACGGCAACGTCGCCTTTGGCCAGCATGGCGGCGGCGACATCCTCGGCACTGACGCGCGCATTGGCGCCGGGAACGACCACGATGGTGTTGTCGGCGTCGGCGACGGTGATGATGGCCGTTCCGGTGTGAATATCCGCCGTGTCCTTGACCAAGGTGAGATCGACTCCTTGCAGGCTAAGAAACGCGCGCAACTGCTGCCCGAAAGCATCCATGCCGAGCCGGCCGATCAGCATCGACGGCGCGCCGAGCTTCACGGCGGCCACCGCCTGGTTTGCGCCCTTGCCGCCAGGAAAATAATGCACGGCCTGGCCCGCGACGGTCTCACCGACCTTCGGATGCCGCTCGGCCGTTGCCACGACATCCATGTTGATGCTGCCGGCGACGAAGACGCGGGCCATGTTAATCCCAAAATTCCTTCTTGCGGTTGATCTGAAATTCCTGCTTCACGGCATCGATATCGGCAAGCGTCGGCAATCCAGCCTCGTTGCCGAGGCGCTGGATCTTGTAGGTCGAGGCCGCGCGCGCAAACTCGAAATGATCTTGCCAGCCTTTCGAGGGATTGTTGAGATACGAAAACACGTAAGCGCCATGAAATACGTCACCGGCGCCGTTGGTATCGAGCACGCGCTCGGAGGCGATAGGCAGCGCCGGCAGCTTGCGGACCGCGCCGGTCTCGTCATACCAGAGCAGGCCTTGCTCCCCCATGGTGACGCCGCCGACCCGGCAGCCGCGGCTCTTGAGATAGTCGAGCATGGCTTCCGGCGTCTTGTCCATCTGCTCGCACAGCCGCTCCGCAACGATGGCGACATCGATGAATTCCAGCAGCTCGTGGGTGTTGGTACGGAGGCCGCCGCCATCGAGCGATGTCAGAATGCCGTCCTCGCGGCAGAGTTTGGCATAATGAATGGCGGCGTCCGGCTGGTGGCCGTCAACATGCAGCGCGCGGCAGCCCTTCAGGTTCAGCATCGGGAAGGGGTGGATGTGTTCGTCGTCGCGGCAGCGCACGATGGCGCGTTTGCCGTCTTTCGGCATGATGAACGACAGCGAGGAGGAGTTGACCTTGCGCGGATGGATCGAGATTCCATACTTCGCGCTCATGTCCTGAAACATGCGGCCGAGCCAGTCGTTCGCCACCGTTGCGATCAGGTCGGGCACGATGCCGAGCTTGGCGCAGCAGAACGCCGCGGTGACGGCGTTGCCGCCAAAGGACACCGCGTAGGCGGAGGCCACATGTTTTTCGTCGCCGGTCGGCATGTGGTCGGTGATGAAGGTAACGTCGATATAGGTCTGTCCGATGAAGAGAGCCTGCATTCGTTTTCCGTCATGAGCTTTAGGGGTGGTCCCGGCCCGGCGCACATACATTAGCACCGGTTATCGGATGCATTCGCTGAAATTATTCGCAACCGTGCCGTCTTTGCAGCATGAGAGGGGAGTATGAGGAGAATACGACCGTTCTTGGGGGCTCGGGTATACTGCCGTATAACGGCTGACGGCGGCCCGGGTTTCCCGGCGGTGCGACAAAAGTGGAGGGAATGATGACCGTTTATTCCGGTCCGGTGTTCGACATGGCGGTCAACCAGTTTGGCGTCATCGCCAACCATCTCGAAATCCCGATGGACGAACGCGACCGAATCCTGATGCCGAAGCGGGCCATCACGGTCTCCTGTCCGATTCACCGCGACGACGGCACGGTCGCGGTATTCGAAGGCTACCGGGTTCAGCATCACCTCACCCTCGGCCCGACCAAGGGCGGCACGCGATTTGCGCCCTCCGTCGACATCGGCGAGGTCGCGGCGCTGGCGATCTGGATGAGCTGGAAATGCGCGCTCGTCGGGCTGCCCTATGGCGGCGCCAAGGGCGGCGTCAATGTCGATCTCTCCACCATTTCCAAACGCGAGCTGGAAGCGCTGTCGCGTCGCTACATGCAGGAGATGATTCCCTTTGTCGGTCCTCATACCGATGTGATGGCGCCCGACATGGGCACCAATGAGCAGGTGATGGCCTGGTTCATGGACACCTATTCGATGTACCAGGGCCGCACCGTGACCGAGATCGTCACCGGCAAGCCGGTATCGTCGGGCGGCACGCTCGGCCGGCGCGAAGCGACGGGACGCGGCGTCGCCTATCTCGCCAGGCGCGTGCTGAAGGAGCTGTCGATCAATCCGGGCACCGCGACCGCGGCCATCCAGGGGTTTGGCAATGTCGGCTCCTATGCGGCGCTGGAGCTGCATCAATATGGCTTGAAGATCACCGCCGTCAGCGATCACACCGGCGCGCTGCACGATCCGGCCGGGCTGGATATTCCGGCGCTGATGCGGCACGCGGGCACGCATGGCAGCATCGCCGGATTCTCCAATCAGCTCGCCTTCGATCCCGAGCAGATCTTTACGTTGCCCTGCGACGTGCTGGTGCCCGCGGCGATGGAGCGCGTCATCGACGCGAAGATCGCGGAAAACCTCAAATGCCGCGTGCTGGCGGAAGGCGCCAACGGCCCGACCACGCCGGAGGCTGACCTCGTGCTGGAAAAGCGCCAAAGCGAGGTATTCTTGATCCCCGACATTCTCTGCAATTCCGGCGGCGTCGTTGTCAGCTATTTCGAATGGGTGCAGGATCTGCAGCAATTGTTCTGGGAGGAAGAGGAAGTGACGCGGCGCGAATATGCGATCCTCGATCGCGCCTTCGATAGCATGCTCACGCGTGCGAAAGCGGACAAGATCCCGCATCGCACGGCCGCGATGGCGATCGGCGTGGAGAAGGTGCGCGCTGCCAAGAACACGCGAGGTCTGTTCCCGTGATCACAGGCCTCGATCATGTCGTCGTTCTCACCGGCGATATAAAGGCGGCCTCGGCCGCCTACCAGACCTTGTTTGCCCGCGCGCCGGCCTGGCAATACGGCGGCGACGGCGCCGATCGCGTCCTGTTCACACTCGATAACACGACGCTGGAATTGGTGGCGCCCAGCGGCGAGGGCGCCAATGCGGACCGTATTCGCAGCGTGCTGACTGCGCAGGGCGAGGGGCTCGCAAGCATCTGCTTCCGAACCAGCGACATTGCCAGGATGCATCGGAGACTCGACCGGCTGACGCTGAAGCCCGAAGCCATTGCCGAGGTCGAAAGCCGTGATGCGATCTCCGGCGCGACACTGGCATGGAAGCGGACGCGAACAGCAACGGACGCCACGCGCGGCATCCGCCTGTTCTTCCTCGAGCGCGACAAGGAGCGTCCGCTGTCGGTGCGAACCACGACAGGATCGATCACGGCGATGGACCATGTCGTGGTCTCGACGTCGGACCCCGAACGGGCTGCGGCGCTCTACGGCGCGCGGCTCGGCCTCGACATGGCGCTCGATCGCTCGCACCCCGACTGGGGCCGGCTGATGTTCTTCCGATGCGGCGAACTGATTGTCGAGGTCACGCATCGGCCGGGCAAGGAGGCGGATACGTCGCGAGACCGGTTGCGCGGCCTGTGCTGGCGTGTCGCCGACATCGATGCCACCCATACTCGGCTGGTCCAGGCGGGGGTCGACGTCTCGGAAGTCCGCACCGGCCGCAAGCCGGGAACGCGGGTGATGACCGTGCGCAGCGGCACGTGCAGCGTTCCGACGCTGCTGGTGCAGCCCTCGGCGGGGAAGGACGCGATAGCCCTACCCTCCAGGGGAGGATGAAGGCTACGTTCTCAAAGCCTTCCGTGCGTGCTACAGCAGACATCATGTGTCCGTCGAGCAACTGATTTGGCAAAGGCAAAACGCGTTCAGAAATGGCAGCGCGACCCCGAGGGGATGCGGATCCGCATTCTCGAGGCCGCCAAGCAGGAGTTCGCCGCCCATGGCCTTGCCGGCGCGCGCGTCGACCGCATCGCGGCCAATGCCGGCGCCAACAAGCGCATGCTGTATTACCACGTCGGCAACAAGGAAGACCTCTACCTCGCGGTGCTGGAGGGCGCCTATGAGAAGATCCGTTCCGAGGAGCGTGGGCTCGATCTCGAACATCTCGATCCGCCCGAGGCGATCGAGCGGCTGATCGATTTCACCTGGAACTATTTTCTCCGCAACCCGGAATTCCTGGCGCTGCTCAACACGGAAAACCTTGCCAAGGCGCGTCATCTGAAGCGCTCGACCAAGGTCAAATCGATGCACTCGCCGTTCGTCGAGATGATCCGCACCGTGGTGACGCGCGGCGTCGAAAGCGGCGACTTCCGCGTCGCCGTCGATCCCGTGCAGCTCTATATTTCGATCGCCGGGCTGTGCTTCTTCTATCTCTCCAACAGCGCCACGCTCAGCGTGATCTTCGGCCGCGACCTCCTGAAGAAGGACGCAAGAGACGAGCGGCTCGCCCACATGGTGGCGCTGGTGCTGGCGGCGCTGACGGGCAAATCGACCGCGGATTTTGGCAAGGCCGTGGCGCAGGGCGCACGGGTGCCGGCGCATCAGCCGGTGTAAGCCGTCGTTCCTGCGCACGCAGGAACCCATACGCCGCGGCCTCGCGATTTTTAAACGGTAGTCGTTGATCCTGCTAAAACAATTGGCCTCGGCGGCTATGGGTTCCTGCGTTCGCAGGAACGACAAAATAGCGCACGAAAACCCGCTTGCCAGTATTTATCCAACGGGTTAAATTCTATCCAGAAAAGACGATCATCAGGGAGCGGGACGTGGCCGAGCTGAAGCGCGAGAGTGGCGTGTCGAAAGCGCTGAACGCGGCGTGGATACGGCCGTTTTTGTTCCTGCTCTTCATCGTGGTGATGTGGGACCTCACTATCCGCCTGTTCCAGATTCCAGCCTACCAGATCCCCGCGCCCGGCGATGTCGTGGCGGTGCTGCGGACGGAGTGGCCGGAACTGCTGCGGCAGGCCTGGCCCACCACCTATGCGACCATCTGCGGCTTCCTGCTGTCGGCGCTGTTCGGCATTCCCGTCGCCATGCTGATTGCGGGATCGAAGACGGTGGAAAGCTATATCTATCCGCTACTGGTGTTCTCGCAGTCCGTGCCGAAGATCGCGATCGCGCCGCTGTTCGTGGTCTGGTTCGGTTTCGGCATCATCCCGAAGGTGATTTCGGCGTTCCTGCTCGGCTTTTTCCCCGTCGTGGTGTCGGCGGTGCAGGGGTTCAAGTCGGTCGATCCTGATATGGTCGATCTTGCGCGCGCCATGCAGGGCAGCCGCTTCCGGGTATTTTGCGCCGTCAACCTGCCGCATGCGATGCCCGCGATCTTCTCCGGGCTGAAGGTCTCCATCACGCTCGCGGTCGTCGGCGCCGTAGTCGGCGAGTTCGTCGGCTCCAATTCCGGCATCGGCTATGTGATGCAGCGCTCGATCGGAACGTTCGACCTGCCGACGATGTTCGCCGCGCTGGTGATCCTCGCGCTGCTCGGCGTCGTGCTGTTCTGGGTCGTCGATCGCATCGAGCGCCTCGTGATCCCCTGGCATGTCAGCCAGCGCGACGACATTATTTTTGCTTCTTGATCCAAACCAGAAAACGGCCCGCTTCAAGGGGCGCATCAACACGAACGGGAGGACGACCATGATACGAATGACAGCGGCGATCTCAGCCGCCTTGATCTGGACCGCGCTTTCAGTGCTGCCCGCATCGGCCGCCGACAAGGTCGTGCTGATGCTGAACTGGTACGTCTATGGTGAGCACGCGCCGTTCTATTACGGCAAGGCCAAGGGCATCTATGCCGCCGAGGGCATCGATCTCGAAATCCAGGAAGGCCGCGGTTCGGCGGCGACTACGCAGGCCGTTGCGGCCAAGACCGCCAATTTCGGCTATGTCGACGTGCCCACCATGATGCGCGCGGCCGTGAAGGGCGCCCCGATCGTCGCTACCGGCGTGTTGCTGCAGACCAGCCCGATGTCGGCGATGGGCTTTGTCGAAAAGAACATCAAGAAGCCCGAGGACATCAAGGGCAAGACGGTGGCGATCACGCCGGCCGAACTCGATGACGCAGATCTGGCCGTTGTTCCTGAAGAAGACCGGCCTGAAGGAGAGCGATTTCCAGACCGTGGCCGGCGACGGCCAGACCAAGCTGAATGCCGTCATCAACGGCCAGGCTGATCTTCTGCTCGGCTACGTCATGGACCAGTCGATGAAGATCAAGGACGCCACCGGCAAGGACGTCAACGCGATCAAGTTCGCCGACTACGGCATCAACATGGTCTGCTCGGGCATCGTCGCCAACACCGAGTTCGTCAAGGCCAATGCCGATCTCGTCAAGCGCTTCATGTCGGCGACGACAAAGGCGGTCGAAGCCGCCGAGAAGGACCCGAAGGCCGCGGCGCAGTCGATCCTCGACGCCAACCCGAAGGGCGGCAAGATCGGAACGCTGACGCAAGGCTTTGAGCTGACGATCCCGCTCTACCGGACTGCTGAAACCAAGGGCAAGCGGCCGTTCCAGGTGACCGACCAGAACATGACGGATACCGTCAACCTGATGGTCGAATATGGCGGGCTGGATGCCAAGGCCAAGGACAATCCGAAGGCGTTTTACACCAACGACTACCTGCCGCAGGGCGGTTCGTGAGCCATCGATGACGCACTCTTCGTCGTCCCTGCGAAAGCAGGGACCCATAACCACCGGCCTCAGTTGCTGCAGAAGGTCTCTACCTCCGTGCCTGAATGAAAGGGCACGGCGTATGGGTCCCTGCGTTCGCAGGGACGACGGGTGTAGAGGAACTCCGCAATGAATCCCGCGACCAAGCAAACGGAGCCCAATCAGCCGGGCGCGCATTTGCGCCTGGTGTCGGATCGCGCCGGCGGCGCTGCGTCGGGCATCACGCTGTCGGGCGTCTCGAAAACCTATCGCTCGCGCGATGGCGATGTGCCGTCGTTGCAGCCGCTGGATTTCCACATCAACGAGGGCGAGTTTTTTGTCGTGGTTGGCCCGTCCGGCTGCGGCAAGTCCACGCTCCTGAAAATGATCTCCGGCCTGCTCGCGCCCTCGACCGGCGAAATCCTGGTCGAAGGCGAGCAGGTAACCAAGCCGCACGGCAATGTCGGCATCGTGTTCCAGAACGCGCTGCTGCTGCCCTGGCGCAACATCCTTTCCAACGTGATGTTGCCGATCGACATGAAGAAACTGCCGCGCGACGAATATTTGCCGCGGGCGAAGGCACTGTTGAAGCTGGTCGGCCTCGAAGGGTTCGAGAAGAAGCTGCCCTGGCAATTGTCCGGCGGCATGCAGCAGCGCGCCTCGATCTGCCGGGCGCTGGTGCACGATCCCAAGATCATGCTGATGGACGAGCCGTTCGGCGCGCTCGACGCCATGACGCGCGAGAAGATGAACGTCGAACTGATGCGCATCCAGCGCGAAACCGGCAAGACCGTGCTGCTGATCACGCATTCCATTCCGGAGGCCGTGTTCCTCGCCGACCGCGTGCTGGTCATGACCGAACGGCCCGGTGCGATTGCGGCGATCTACGACGTGCCGCTGCCGCGCCCGCGCTCGCTGGATGCGATGGCCGATCCCGCCTTCACCGAGCTGGTGCAGCGCATTCGCAAGCATTTTTTCACCCAAAGCGCGCTCGACTGAAAGCTGGCTCGATGCCGTATCGCTTGGCTGTAAAGGACATCTCCTTTTTCGAACGTCCGGTCACTTTCGCCCGGCCGTTCCGGTTCGGCGCGGTCGTCATCAACGCGACGCCGCAGGCTTTTGTGCGTGTCGAGATCGAGGTCGAAGGCAAGGGCAGGGCGACCGGGGCCAGCGCCGAGTTTCTGGTCGCGAAATGGTTCGACAAGCGGCCGCATCTGTCGCCGGAGGAAACGGTCGCAGAATTGCGCCGCTCGCTGCTGATCGCGCGTGACATCTATCTGGCGCATTCCGCCTTCGAAACCGCATTCGGCCTGCATGCAGCCTGCATCGGCGCGCAGGTCGAGGCCTGCGCCGCCGAGGACATTCCGCCACTGGCGGCGGCTTACGGGCCGGCCGAAATCGACAAGGCCATCCTGGACGCGCTGCTGCGCTGCACGGGGGCCAACTTCTTTGACGGCATGGCGGCCAATATCGCCGGGGTCGATGCGCGGCTGTCGCCTGATCTGGCTGATGCGGATGTGTCGAGGTTCCTCGCAGACCGCAAACGGCTGGAGCGTGTTGCGGTCCGGCACACGGTCGGCATGGACGACAAGGTCGAAGGCGAGGGCGGTGTTGCCGACATCAGGGAAAATGCGGGGGCGCGTTATTTCAAGCTCAAGCTCAACGGCGATCCCGCACACGATGCGGATCGCCTGATCAGCATCGGCAACGAACTCGCCACGCTGCCATATGACTACCGCGTTACGCTGGACGCCAATGAGCAGTATGCCGACCTTGCTGTCTTGAGCACGCTGGTCGATCGGCTTGATCGCGACGCCGCGCTGCGGCCGATCGCGCAAAAGCTGCTCTATATCGAACAGCCGATGCCGCGCGATATCACGCGCCAAACGCCGCTCGGCTCCCTGGCGCATCGCGATTTCATTGTCGACGAGGCCGACGATTCCTACGACGCCTTCCCGGTGGCGCGCGCGCTCGGCTATCGCGGTATCTCCTCGAAATCCTGCAAGGGCATCTACAAGTCGGTGATAAATGCTACGCGCGCGGCCAAATGGAGTGCGGGTGGAGAAAAGTGTTTCATCGCCGGTGAGGACCTGACCTGTCAGGCGGGATTGGCGGTGCAGCAGGATCTCGCCCTCGGCGCACTGATCGGCGTCACCCATGCCGAGCGCAACGGTCACCATTATGTCGACGGTTTTGGCGATACGCCGGCCACTGAGGCGGAAGCGTTCCTATCGGTGCACCCCGACCTCTATGTCCGCGACGGCAATAAAATCCGGCTCGCGATCCATGACGGCGATCTCCTGACGGGATCGCTGACCACACCAGGTTTCGCCACGGCCACGCATCCGGACTGGTCCGCGATGTCGCCGCTCGCGCAGCCCACAGCCAGAATTTCCTTGGAGAAAGCAGTATGACGACCAAACGCCTCGGCCTGATCATGAACGGTGTGACCGGCCGGATGGGGCTCAACCAGCACCTGATCCGCTCCATCATCGCGATCCGCGACCAGGGCGGCGTAGTGCTCGCGAACGGCGACCGCATGCTGCCCGACCCGATCCTGATCGGCCGCGATGCGGACAAGGTGGAGCAGCTTGCGAGGCGCTTCAACGTCGAGCGCTGGTCGACCGATCTCGACAAGGCGCTGGCGGACAAGAGCGATACGATCTTCTTCGATGCTGCCACCACGCAGGCGCGCCCCACGCTGCTGACGAAGGCGATCAACGCCGGCAAGCACGTCTATTGCGAGAAGCCGATTGCGACCAATCTCGACGAGGCGGTTGCGGTGCTGAAGCTCGCCAACGCCAGGGGCGTCAAGCACGGCACGGTGCAGGACAAGTTGTTCCTTCCGGGGTTGAAGAAGCTCGCCTTCCTGCGCGATTCCGGCTTCTTCGGCCGCATGCTCTCGGTGCGCGGCGAGTTCGGTTATTGGGTGTTCGAGGGCGGCTGGCAGGAGGCGCAGCGGCCGTCGTGGAACTATCGCAGCGAGGATGGCGGCGGCATCATTCTCGACATGGTCTGCCACTGGCGCTACGTGCTCGACAACCTGTTCGGCGAAGTCGAAAGCATCTCCTGCCTCGGGACCACCGACATCCCCGAGCGTTTCGACGAGAAGGGCAAGAAGTACACGGCAACCGCCGATGATTCGGCCTACGCCACCTTCCGCCTCAAGGGCGGCGTGATTGCGCACATTAACATGAGCTGGGTGACGCGGGTGTACCGCGACGATCTCGTGACCTTCCAGGTCGACGGCACACATGGGTCGGCGGTGGCGGGCCTGACCGATTGCGTGATCCAGGCCCGGCAGGCGACGCCGCGCCCGGTCTGGAACCCGGACGAAAAGCGCACTCATGATTTCTACGCCGACTGGCAGAAGGTTCCGGAGAACGTCGTCTACGACAACGGCTTCAAGGAGCAGTGGGAGATGTTCATCCGTCACGTCTGCGAGGATGCGCCCTACAAGTTCACGCTGCTGGAAGGCGCCAAGGGCGTGCAGCTTGCCGAATGCGCGCTGCAGAGCTGGCGCGAGCGGCGCTGGATCGACGTTGCGCCGATCAAGGTGTGAGGAGGCCTAGCCATGAACAAGCCCGTCCTGCCGATGTCATCGCTGTCGCTGAAGCTGCCGACCGCGAACCGGTCGATCGAAACCTATCGCCTGGCGGCGTCGCGGACGTTTCCGGCGAAGCTCGAGGGCACGCTCAATCGCGTGGCGTTCTCGGCCGCCCATGTGGTGGCCGATCCATTCGCCGACAACGACCCGTGGCTGACATCCGCGATCGATTGGGACCGCACCATTGCGTTCCGTGAGCACGTCTGGGATCTCGGCCTCGGCGTTGCGGAGGCGATGGACACCGCGCAGCGCGGCATGGGACTGGACTGGCCGACGTCGCTGGAACTGATCCAGCGCTCGGTGAAGGCGGCCAAGGCAAAGGGCAACGCGCTGGTGTTTTCCGGCGCCGGGACCGATCACCTCGCGGTCGAAGATGCCAGGTCCATCGATGACGTGATTCGTGCGTACGAGGAACAGATCGCGGCGGTGGAGAAGGCCGGCGGCCGCATCATCCTGATGGCCTCGCGCGCGCTGGCGAAGCTCGGGCGCAACGCTGACGACTATGCCAAGGTCTATAACCGCGTACTGGGCCAGGTTCGCGAGCCCGTGATCATCCATTGGCTCGGCGATATGTTCGATCCGGCGCTGGCTGGTTATTGGGGCACGGCCGATCTCGACAAGGCGATGGATACGGCGGTCGCCATCATCAACGCCAACGCCGCCAAGGTCGACGGCGTAAAAGTCTCGCTGCTCGACAAGCAGCGCGAGATCGACATGCGTCGGCGGCTGGACAAGAACGTCAAGATGTATACCGGCGACGATTTCAATTATGCCGAACTGATCGCGGGCGACGACAAGGGCTTTTCGCATGCGCTGCTCGGTATCTTCGATGCCATCGCGCCGGCGGCGTCCTACGCGCTGTCGCGGCTGGCGGCAGGCGACGAGGCCGGCTTCCATGACGTGCTGGGACCGACCGTGCCGCTGTCGCGCCATATCTTCCGGGCGCCGACGCGGTTCTACAAGACCGGCATCGTGTTCATGGCCTATCTCAACGGCCATCAGGATCATTTCACCATGGTCGGCGGCCAAGAGAGTACGCGCTCGACGCTGCATCTAGCCGAACTGTTTCGTTTGGCTGATCAGGCCGGGCTTCTCTCCAATCCCGAAATGGCGACACGGCGCATGAAGACGGTGCTGGCAACGCGCGGCATCGAGCCCTGATGCGCGATTTTTCTTCCGATCATCGCTGGCTGTCGCTGAACACGGCGACGGTTCGCAAGCAGGGCGACCTCACAGCCATCATCGAGGCCTGTGCGCGGCACGGCATCCGCGCCATCGATCCCTGGCGCGACCAGGTCGCGGCCATCGGCCTCGACCGCGCGGTGCGGGCGGTGCGCGACGCCGGGCTCGAATTATCGGGCTATTGCCGTGGCGGCATGTTTACGGCGGACGCGGCGCGCCGCATCGAGGCGCGCGACGACAATCGCCGCGCGGTCGACGAAGCCAACGCGCTGGGCGCTCCCTGCATCGTGCTGGTCGTCGGCGGCCTGCCGCAATATTCGCGGCCGGGAAGCGCAGCCTCAAAAGACATCGCGGCGGCACGCACGCAGGTTCATGACGCCATCGCCGAGATGCTGGAATACGCGAAGCAGGCCAACATGCCGCTTGCAATCGAGCCGCTGCACCCGGCCTATGCCGCCGATCGCGCCTGCGTGAATACGACGAAGCAGGCGCTGGATATTTGCGACCAGCTCGATCCGCAGCGCACCGGCGCGCTCGGCGTTGCGCTCGACGTCTATCACATCTGGTGGGATCCGGAGTTGATGCCGCAGATCGCCCGCGCGGGAAAGGATCGTCTGCTCGCCTTTCACGTTTGCGACTGGCTGGTGCCGACAAAAGACATCCTCAACGACCGCGGCATGATGGGCGACGGCGTCATCGACATCGCCTCTGTGCGATCGGCGGTCGAGGCACAGGGCTTCGCCGGCTATTCCGAGATCGAAATCTTCTCCAACGACTGGTGGAACAAACCGATGGATGAGGTTTTAAAGACCTGCATCGAGCGGCATCGGGCGGTGGTGTAGCAGCCGTCGATCGAAGTCGCTGACTTGCTGTCTCAATGGCGGACGGTGTTGTCTCGTATGTGGACTGCCGTCTGCCATTTACTCTGATAACGTAGCGGGAAGAGACAGCGCACGGTTCCAGATTTAACCTTTTGCGCGGCTATTTAGATTAACAAAGGGTTACCGTTGCGCCTCCGCAAACTCCGGCGCTAGCTACACCGCACGGAGAACGTCTCCGCGAGCGATGAGCGACAACATGAAAATCATTTACGCAATTGCGGCCCTTACCCTGCTGTCGACGTCCGCACAGGCGTGGCAGGTTGTGGAACGCTGCTCCGAAAGCCAGTACTATGGCCGGAAGTGCACGACGTCCTACCTGGACGATCCGCCGCGCAACGCGGCGCAGGAACAGGAAGACGAGCGGGCACGACGCGCCAGCATCGAAAAGTGGGAAGCGTTCTGCAAGCCGACGCGCACCTATGACAACGAAGGCGTCGTCCGCCTGGTTTACGCTCGCAGGGGCTGCGAGTTCGGCCGCAGCGAGTAACCGGTACGGTTCAACTCCTCGCAGTCGGCGAGGAGCATTCCGGGCCTGCGCGGGCCCGACGGTTTCCGGCGCCCTGCGGCGCCCGAAAGACAGCTAAATCTTTATCGATCAAATTGCGAACCGGTTAGTCACGCCGCTTTACGCCGCCTCAATGCTTGTCAGTCATTCCTGACGTTCGGCATTCATTTCAAGAGGCAGTGTCAATGCGCGTGTTCATCGCAATCTCGATTGTCGTCGCTTCGGTATCGTCCGCGTCCGCGCAATTCGCGATGGACCACGGTCAGGCCGAGGCGGCCGCCCAGGCCGCCCGCGCGGCGGGGGCCGCAGCAAATGCCAAGGCTGCGGCGATTGCCTCCGGCGCGCCGCTGCTTCCCAGCCAGCAAACCAATTTCTACGTCGGCAGCGGCGGCACTGTGAAGATCGCGCCCCGGACCGCGGAAGAACTGAAGGCCGATGAGGCCGCCCAGGCCGCCTGGAAAGAACGCTGCCGGCCGACCGTGGTCGAAGACCGCGAGGGCCTGCGCCGCGTGAAATATGCCGAACGGGATTGCGATCTCTCCCGCTTCAACACCGCCGGGAATTAGAACTCTCCTGCGTTAGTCGGAATCGAACGGCTGACTGCCGCGAAAAGCATTAGCAATGTCGGCGCCGGTTGCGGCGTTATCGCGGTTGGGCAAGGAAGGCGATGATTTTCTTTCTCTCCTCGCTCGATGCAAGGCCGCCATACGGCTTCATGTTGTTGCCCGGCACGACCTCATCGGGATTTGCAATGAAGCGATCGAGCTTCTCCGTATCCCAGACGAAGCCTGCCTCCTTCATTGCGCTGGAAAACGCGTAGTCCGGCAGTGATCCTGCTTTCCGTCCGACAATCCCGTGCAGGTTAGGACCCAGCCGATTATCACCCTCCCGCACGATGTGGCACGTTCGACAGGCATTGTTGAACGCCAGTTGTCCTGAGACGGCGTCGTCACCTTGCGATGCCTGAGGCAGGGCGGAAGGCGATGAAAGCACGCATGCTACTCCGCTTAATATCATCATCAAGAATACCCGGGCAGGTCGCGCTGCTGGGGAAAGCATGATCTCAGCTCCCTTATGCTTCGCCGCCCGGAAATGCCAACGCGCAGGCGCATAAATCGTTCGCCTTTGTCTTTTGATTTGAATTGCGGTGTTGCGACGCAGGTGCGGGTCGTCTGCGGCGGCTAGCTGATCCTGCACGGCACACTGAGAAATCCGCGGAAGCGCACCCGGCCGCCACGGACCGGTTCACCGTCGAGCGCATAATCCGGAAAGCGCGCGAGGAAGTGCGAGATCGCGATCGCGCCTTCAAGCCGCGCCAGCGCCATGCCGGCGCATTGATGCGCGCCGGTGCCGAACGCGAGATGCCGGTTCGGCGAACGGCCGATATCAAAACGTTCGGGATCGGCGAAATGTGCAGGGTCGCGGTTGGCGGCGCCGATGCACAGCGTCACCGGCGTGCCCGCCGGCATCGCTGATCCCGCCGAGTTCGAACGGCTCGACCGTCATGCGGTTGCCGAGCTGGTTGGAGCTCTCGAACCGCAGCATTTCCTCGATCGCGATCTTGATCAGCGCGGGATTTTCGATCAGCCGCTTCTTCTCGCCCGCATGCAACGACAGTGCCACCAGCCCGTTGCCGATCAAATTGGTGGTGGTCTCGTGGCCGGCATTGAGCAGGAAGATGCAGTTGTGCAGCAGCTCCTTTTCGGTCAGCCGCTCGCCATTGTCCTCGCCCTGAATGAGCCGGGTCAGCACGTCGCGGTCGGGATTGCCCGGCCTGGCACGTCGCCGCGTCACCAGCCCTTCGAGGTACGACAGGAAGTCCCCCACCGCCTTGTTGCCGCGGGCGAAGGCGTCCGGGCTGATCACCGGCTCGAGCGCGCCGAGGATGGCCAGCGACCAGTCGCGCAAGGGTTCGCGCTCGTCTTCGGGCACGTCGAGCAGATTGCCGATCACCTCGATCGGGATCGCGGCGGCGAAATCGTCGATCAGATCCACCTTGCCCTTGGCGGCCATGGCATCGAGAAGGCGGTCGACCAGCCGTATCAGGTCGGGCTCCATGCCGGCGATCGCGCGCGGCGAGAGCGCACCCATGATCAGCCGCCGGACGCGGGTGTGGGCGGGGGGATCGTTGAAGACGAGGCTCGTGGTGTGGTGCTCGTAGAGCAGGGAGGCGCCGTACTTGGGCGAGAACTCTTTCTTCTTGTCCGAAGAAAAGGCCTTGGTGTTCTTGTAGGCGGCAACCAGATCGTCGTAGCGCGTCAGGAAATACGAGCCGTTCGCCATCCGCTTGACCGGCTCGGTCTCGCGCAGTGCGCGGTAGGTCGGGTAGGGGTTGGCGTAGAACTCCGGCGTCAGCCTTTCGAGGTCGAAAGTGGCCGCCAGTTCACTCGCATCCAGGTTCATGGCCCGCCACTCTTTGAAAGACAGATAGGCTGCGCTACCGTCTAATTAGTCGCAATTGCAACTATCTTAAATGCCGCGGTCGCCCCGTCAAGCGGCGCTCGCCGGTCCTCCAAGTCCGTGGCGAGGCGCCTTGGGGTTGCGACCGATTTGGAATGAGCCGCAAAGGTGCGTGCCCCATTCTCGAAAAAAGCTAGACCAGACAAGGTGATGAGGCTGTGTCTTTGACGTCACCCTGTAACGGAATTCGCTTGGTGCGTTGCAATGTATCCTTGACTTCATAATGGTGAGTGATTACTCACGCGCCCATGTCTACCCTGCGCATGACCAGTGATTTGCGGCGGCAGTTGATCCTGAGCGCCGCCAAGCGATGCTTCGCCCGTAACGGCTTTGCCGGCACCACGACCAAGAGCGTGGCGGCGGCCGCGGCCATTTCGGAAGGGCTGTTGTTCAAGCACTTCCCCTCCAAGGCCGCGCTCTATGCCGAGATTCTTACGGAAGAGTGCGAGGCCGATCCGGATTTCGCGCACCTGCTCGGCCAGGCGCCCTCAACTGCCACACTGGTCGAACTGGTCAAGGGCATGGTTGGCCATTTCATGGAGGTATCCAACGGGTCGGATCAGGAGGAAGCGCAGCGGATGCGGCTGATGACGACCAGCCATCTCGATGATGGCGAGTTCGCGCGTCTGCTCTACGACAAGATCGGCGGCCTGATCGGGCCGGTGTTCTCCGCATCGATCGAAAGCGCCGTGGCGGCCGGCGACGCCGCGCGGGTCGGCAGCGATCCGCTCAATTTGTTCTGGTTCGCGCACCACACCGTGCTGATGGCGGCGCTCACGCGGCTTCCGGCCGTGCCCTGTCTTTCCTACGGCAACGCCGCCGATCTGGAGCGGCAGCTTTGTCAATTCATCCTGCGCGGCATCGGACTTACCGAAGCCGCAATTGCTTCTCATTTGGACGGCGAGCCGTCACCGAATTCGGGACAATCGGTAACTGCAGAAAGTGCATGACATGAATATCGTGACTGAACCCAAGCTGTCGGGCAAGCCGATTGGCGACAAGTCGCACAAGCGGCCGGTTCGGCTGGTGCGCTGGTTTATTGTCGTGGGATTGCTGCTGGCCGTGCTGGTCGGCGGCCTCGTCTGGTTCAACCATTTCCGCGGACAAATGATCGCGCAGTTCTTCGCGAACAACAAGCCGCCGCCGGCGAATGTGACCGCGGTCGTGGCGAAGTCCGAAGCGATTCCGAATCTTCTGACCGCAGTTGGCGATCTCGTCGCGGTGCATCAGGTCAACGTCACCTCCGACGTGTCCGGCCGCATCACCGCGATCCTGTTCACTGCGGGCAGCCAGGTGAAGGCCGGTACGCCGCTCGTGCAATTGTTCGACGGTCCCGAGCAGGGCGACCTTGCGAACTACAAGGCGCAGCAGCGGGTGGCGCAGATATCGCTGGATCGCGCCAAGCAATTGGCCGAGCGCCAGTTCGGACCGCAGGCGACCGTGGATAATGCGCAGGCCGCGTTCGATCAGGCCAGCGCCGGCATCGCCAAGACGGAAGCCATCATCTCGCAGAAGCTGGTGCGCGCTCCGTTTGATGGCGATCTCGGCGTTCGTCAGGTCGAGGTCGGTCAGTACCTTACGGCAGGCACGCAGATCGTATCGCTGACCGATCTGTCGACGCTCTATGCGAACCTGACCGTCACCGAAAAGCAGAGCTCGCAGGTCAAGGTTGGCCAGACCGTGCGTATCGCGGTCGACGCCTATCCGGGCCGTGGTTTCGAGGGCAAGATCACGACCATTGAGCCGCAGATCTCGACCGATACCCGCAATATCCGCGTGCAGGCGACGATCCAGAATCCGGACAAGATCCTCAAGCCCGGCATGTTCGCGACCACCACGATCACGCTGCCCGAGAAGCCGCCGGTGGTCACCGTTCCCGAAACCGCGGTGGACTACACGCTGTATGGCGACTCGGTGTTCCTGATCACCGAGAAAAAAGCGGATGACGGCAAGACCAGCCTGAACGCGGTGCGGACGGCCGTTAAGACCGGAAACCGCACCGGCGGCCGTGTGGAGATCCTCAAGGGCCTCAACCCCGGCGATCGTGTGGTTGCCGTTGGGCAGATCAAGCTGCAGTCGGGGATCGCGGTTGCGATCTCGTCGGACCCGCCGCCGCCGATTCCGGAGCAGGCTCCGCGCTACTGACCGCGTTCACATAGTTTGGAGGGCCGAGGGCCCTCCGCATTACGTTGCCGGAAATCGGCAGACAACCAGAATAGGTAGGCGATGGCCTTCACTGATATTTTCATCAAGCGGCCGGTGCTCTCGGTCGTCGTCAGCCTGCTGATCCTCCTGATCGGCCTGCGCGCTGCGACCACGCTGCCGATCCGGCAATACCCGAACCTGTCCAACACCATCGTCACGGTCACCACGGCGTATCCCGGCGCTGCTGCGGACTTGATCCAGGGTTTCATCACCACGCCGCTCGAGCAGGCCGTCGCCTCCGCCGAGGGCGTCGACTACATCACCTCATCGTCGGTGCTCGGCACCTCGACAATCCAGGTCTACGTCAAGCTCAACTTCGATCCGAACAAGGCGATGACCGAGGTGCTCGCCAAGGTCAATTCGGTCAGATACCTGATCCCGAAGGAAGCGTTCGACCCTGTCGTGACCAAGGCGACCGGCGACACGATCGCGGTGATGTATCTCGGGTTCTCCAGCGAGGAGCTGAGCGGGTCGGCGATCTCCGATTACCTGACGCGCGTCGTGCAGCCGGTGCTGTCGACGGTCGACGGTGTCGCCTCGGCCGATATTCTCGGCGGGCAAACCTTTGCGATGCGGCTCTGGCTCGATCCCATCAGGATGGCGGGCCGGGGCGTGTCGTCCAATGACGTTGCGGCGGCGATTGCGGCCAACAACTTCCAGTCGGCCGCGGGCCAGACCAAGGGCTATTTCATCGTCTCGAACGTCTCGGCCAATACCGACCTTCAGAATATCGACCAGTTCAAGCGGATGATCGTCAAATCCAAGGACGGTGGCTTCGTGCGCGTCGAGGACATCGCGACGGTGGAACTCGCGGCCCAGAGCACGGATGCCAGCGTCGCCTTCAACGGCGAGCACGCGATCTTCATCGGCATCAAGGCGACGCCGCAAGGCAACCCGCTGACGCTGGTCAAGGGCGTGCGCGCGCTGTTCCCCGAACTCGAGCGTAATCTGCCGCCCTCGATGAAGATGAAGGTGGCATACGATTCCACCAAGTTCATCCAGTCGTCGATCGACGAGGTCCAGAAGACGCTCGGCGAAGCCATGCTGATCGTCGTGGTCGTGATCTTCCTGTTCCTGGCTTCATTCCGGTCGGTGATTATTCCCGTCGTCACCATTCCACTGTCGCTCGTCGGCGTCTGCATTCTGATGCTGGCCGCCGGCTTCAGCTTCAACCTGTTGACGCTGCTGGCGATGGTGCTGGCGATCGGTCTCGTGGTCGACGACGCCATCGTGGTGGTGGAGAACATCCATCGCCATCTCGAGGAGGGCATGCCACCGGTGCAGGCATCGCTGAAAGGCGCGCGCGAGATCGTCGGCCCCGTGGTCTCGATGACGATCACGCTTGCCGCGGTGTATGCGCCGATCGGTTTCCTCGGTGGCGTGACCGGCACGCTGTTCCGCGAATTCGCCTTTACGCTCGCGGGCGCCGTGATCGTGTCCGGCCTGATTGCGCTGACGCTGTCGCCGATGATGTGCTCGGTATTCCTCAAGAGCGCGGAGGAGGGACGGTTCGCCAGGGTGGTCAACCGCGTGTTCGGTGCGATGACGCGCTGGTACGGCCGGCGACTCGACCGCTCGCTCGACTACCGCCCGATCACCGGCCTGTTCGCGCTGACGATCCTCGGCCTCGTCGGCTTCCTTTACATGCACACGTCCAAGGAACTGGCGCCGCAGGAAGACCAGGGCATCGTCTTCGCGATCACCAAGGCGCCGAAATATGCCAACATCGACTACATCGATTATTACGGTGAAAAGATGGACAAGCAGTTCGCGAAATTCCCCGAGACCGACCTGCGGTTCGTCCTGAACGGCATCACCGGTCCGCAGGGCGGTTTCGCGGGCATGCTGCTCAAACCGTGGGACGAGCGCAAGCGATCGGCGCAGCAGCTGCAGCCGCTGGTGCAGGCGGAGCTCTCGAAGATCGAGGGCGTCAATGCGTTCGCATTCAGCCTGCCGCCACTGCCCGGCGGTCCCGGCGGTCTGCCGGTGCAGATGGTCATCAACTCGACCGCGGGATTCCAGGCGGTCTATGAGGAGATGACCAAGCTGAAGGATGCCGCGCGGAAGAGCGGCCTGTTCATCGTCACCGACAGCGACCTCGAGTTCAACCAGCCGGTTGTCCGGGTGAAAATCGACCGCTCCAAGGCGAGCGACCTCGGCATCACCATGCAGTCGGTCGGCAACGCGCTGGCGACCTTGCTTGGCGGCAACTACATCAACCGCTTCAACCTGGAAGGGCGCTCCTATCAGGTGATCCCGCAGGTGCCGCGCGACAAACGCCTGTCGCCGGAATCGCTCGACAACTACTACGTCCCGGCCTTGGCCGGCCAGCTTGTGCGTCTCTCGACCATCGTCTCCGTGGAGACCGGTGTCGATCCGAACGCGCTGACCCACTACAACCAGCTCAACTCCGCGACCTTCTCCGCGGTGCCGATGCCTGGCGTCTCGATGGGACAGGCGGTCGAATTCCTGGAGGGTGAGGCCAAGAAGCTCCCGTCCGGCTTCAACCACGACTTCCTCGCCGACTCGCGGCAGTATGTGCAGGAGGGCAATCAGCTGCTGGTTACCTTCGCCTTCGCGATCATCATCATCTTCCTGGTGCTGGCCGCGCAGTTCGAAAGCCTGCGCGACCCGTTCGTGATCATGATCAGCGTGCCGATGGCGATCGTCGGCGCCCTGATCCCGCTGTTCTTCGGCGTCGCGACCATGAACATCTACACCCAGGTCGGGCTGTTGACGCTGGTCGGGCTGATCACCAAGCACGGCATCCTGATGGTGGAGTTCGCCAATGAGCTCCAGATCAACGAGGGGCTTGACCGCCGCTCGGCGATCGAAATGTCCGCACGCATCCGGTTGCGTCCGATCCTGATGACGACGGCCGCGATGGTCACGGGACTGTTGCCGTTGCTGACGGCATCGGGCGCCGGCGCCGCGAGCCGATTCTCGATCGGTCTCGTCGTCGTGGCCGGCATGACGATCGGCACGCTGTTCACGCTGTTCGTGCTGCCGGCGGTTTACATGACGATCGCGACCGACCACCAGGCCGCGGCGAACTCGGAACGGTCCAAGCAGATCGCCGAATACGACCTCGGCGACAAGGCCCTGAAGCCGACCTGAGGCGGCCGGAAGTTTGAATAGCGGCGGCAGCGGATAACGCTGCCGCCGTTTTTGTTTGCCTGGTTCAAACACCCCGCGACGCCGCCGGCTCTCCATGCTAGGAAAACAAGAAAAAGCAGGGAGCCAACATGACGAGCGACTTTTCCGCCGGCAATTACCGCTTCATTCCGGCCGTATTTCAGTATTCCGGCGGGGTGGCCGCCAATCCCGGCTATGAGATCGAGCGGGTGCGCTTCGGCAAATGGCTGCCGCTGGCCGATGGGTTTGCGCAAATCGCAAAACATATTCAGGCGGCGGGACGGCCGCTGACATCGTTCTGCGCCTGCGAGCTGCGGTCACCGGCCGCCTTCACCGACGAGGGATTCCGCAATTTCAACCTGCACTACGTCAAGACGCTGGCCGAGTGGGGCGTGTATGACGGCACGACCAATCCGGTGGCGCGCAGCAACGTCTGTCCGGAAATCGATCCGCCAAGCGAGCCGTCGTTCTATGCGTTTTCATTCACGCGGCCGAGCCAGGGCGCGACGCCGAGTTTCGTCATCGCGGGCAGCGGAGAGTCGCAGGAAGGCAACGCCAGCTATGCGGAGCGCACGGTGCGTTACCGCGATACCAGCCCTGAGGGCATTGCCGAGAAGGTCCGCTATGTCGCCGGCGTGATGGAGCGGCGCATGGGCGAGTTCGGGTTCGGCTGGAAAGATACGACCGATGTGCAGACCTACACCATCCACGATTTCCACCATGTCTTTGCCGACGCGCTCGTTCGCCGTGGCGCCGCGCGCTCGGGCCTGACCTGGCACTTTGCCCGGCCTCCGGTGATCGATCTCGAATATGAGATGGATTGCCGGAGAGTGCTGCGGGAAGTGGTGATCTAGTTAATTTAGATCCTCATCCCCGCATAACGGCTTCGCCGTTATTGCTGGAGGAGCGCGTATTCGCGCGTCTCGAAGGATGAAGGCCAAGATGCCCCAGCCGGGCCTTCATGGTTCGAGACGGCGCTTTGCGCCTCCTCACCATGAGGTCTCGTGCTACCTCTCCCTCGGGTCCAGCGCGTCGCGCAGGCCGTCGCCGACCAGATTGAACGAGAGGACCACAAGGAAGATCGCAAGCCCCGGCCAGACCGCCATCCAGGGCGCGTTGGTCAGGAAGCGCTGCGCGGCGTTCAGCATGCTGCCCCAGGATGGCGCCGGCGGCTGCTGGCCGAGGCCGAGAAAGGACAGCGCGGCTTCTGCAATGATGGCGGCGGCAATCGACAGTGTCGCCTGCACCAATAGCGCCGGCATGATGTTCGGCAGGATGTGAAACAGTGCGATGCGCCAGGGTGGATTGCCCATCGCGCGCGCGGCTTCGACATAATCCTCGACCTTGACGCTCATTACCTGGCCGCGGGTCAGCCGCACGAAGATCGGCGTCGCCGAGATGCCGATCGCTATCATGGCATTGCCGAGGCTGGGGCCCAGGAAGGCGGCCAGTGCAATCGCGAGGATCAGGAACGGGCAGGCCAGCATCGCGTCCGTGATGCGGCTGATCAGGGCGTCGATGAAGCCGCCGCGATAGCCCGACAGGAGGCCGAGCGGCACGCCGATCGAAAGTGCGATTCCGACCGAGATCGCGCCGGCCAGCAGCGAAGCCCGCGCGCCGTAGATCACGCGGACGAGGATGTCGCGGCCAAGCTCGTCGGTGCCGAACCAGTGCAGCGCGGAAGGCGGCTTGCGCACCAGCGACCAGCTGGTCGCGATCGGCTCATAGGGCGAGATCAAAGGCGCAAACACCGCGAGCAGGACGAAGGTCGCGATCACGACAAGGCCCACCACCGCACCCTTGCGCTTGAACAGACGCCGCAGTGCGCGCCGTGCCGGGCTCTCCAGTTCGTCGGAAGCGGTCAGCTTGATCGTGCCGAGGGCCGTGTCGGTCATGGCTTACGCCCTCAGCCGCGGATTGACGAGGACATAGGCGATGTCGGCGATCAGGTTCAGCGTGATGTAGATCGTCGCCGTTGTCAGCACGACCCCTTGCACGACCGCATAATCGCGGTTGAACACGGCGTCGACGATCAGCTTGCCGAAACCCGGAATCGAAAAGATCTGCTCGGTCAGCACCGCGCCCGACAGCAGCGTGCCCAGTTCAAGCGCGCCCAGCGTAATGACCGGCGTCAGCGCGTTGCGCATGGCATGCTTGAGAATGACGGAGCGCTCGGAGAGGCCCTTGGCGCGGGCGGTGCGGACGTAGTCGCTTTCCAGTACCTGCAGCATGGCGCTGCGGGTATGGCGCATCAGGATCGCGGCAATCGCGTTGCCGAGCACGAAGGCGGGCATGATGGTGGAGGCGATGCTGGCGCGCCAGTTCTCGGTCAACGGCACATAGCCCGACGCCGGGAGCCAGCCGAGCTTGATCGAGAACAGGAAGATTAGCATGATGCCGAGCCAGAAGTTGGGCGTCGAGATTCCCCACAGCGCAAAGAAATTCGCGCCATAATCCCAGGCCGTGCCCTTCTTGACTGCCGACACAATCCCGGCGGGGATACCGATCAGGAAGGCGATGATGATCGCCATCGACGCCAGTTGCATCGTTACCGGCAGCTTCTGCGCGATCAACTCACGCACCGGCACCTTGTTGCGCAGCGATTCTCCGAAATCGCCGGATAGTACGCCCTTCATCCAATAGACATATTGAACCGGCACCGGCTGATCGAGCCGATACTGCTGACGGATTTGTGCGATGACGTCGGGATCGCGTTCCTCGCCCGCCATGACAAGCGCGGGATCGCCCGGCAGCAATTGCTGCAGCGAGAAAATCAGTATCGACACGAAGAACAGCGTCGGAATGAGCTGAAGTACGCGCCGTGCGAGGAAGTTCAGCATGGTTTCATCCGTGTCCCGGGCGCAGTGCAGCGTGTAACGCTGCACTGCAGAACCGGGACCCATGCGAGAGAGGTGGGCCCCGGCTCAGCGGCGCACCGCTGGCGCGCTGCACCGCGTACGGGACACGAGCGTTTGTTCGCGCCGCTCACTTCAGCTTCAGCCCGACCACGCGGACCAGCCCGTCCGGCATCTGCTTGTAACCTTCGAGCTTGGTGGTGTGCGCGATCAGGATGCGGCGGTGGTAGATGTAGAGGAGTGCCTGGTCTTCCATTTCGGCCTTGGCCAATTTCTCATAGATCGCCTTGCGCTGCGCCAGGTCGGTGACAAGGCGGGCGTCGTCGAGCGCCTTGTCAGCCACCGCGTTGCTCCAGGCGCTGTAATTCTGCGGTGCTCCGGTTTTCAGGAACACGTAGGAATTGCCGTCCGGATCGATCCGCCCGCTCCAGGCCAGCATGAAGGCCTGAAACTCGCCGGCTTCGGCCTGCTTCAGCGAGGTCGCGAACTCCGTAACCCTGATCTTCATGTCGAACCCGGCTTCCGAGGCCATCGACTGCACGACCTGGGCGACTGCTTCGGTCTCCGCGCCTTTCGGCACCATGAAATCGACGTTGACCGGCGGCGTGACGCCGGCTTCCTTCAACAGCGCCTTGGCCTTGGCGACGTCGCGTGTGCGGATCGGAAACGCCTTCTGATAATAGGGGTGATCTGGATTGATCCACTGATTGCCGGGCTTGAATTCGCCGTTGAACACCACCTGGTTGATGGCCTCGCGATCGATCGATAGATCGAGCGCCTGCCGGACCTTGGCGGACTGGCTGAGCGGGCCCTTGGCCTTGTCCTTGCCGATATTCAGCGTAATGCCCTGATAGCCGAGTTCGATCGCCGTCGACAATTTGAGTCGGGAATTGCTCCGCACATCCTTGATGTCGGTTGCGAGCACGCGCTCGATCAGGTCAAGACCGCCCGATTTCAGGTTGGCAAGCCGCACCGTGGCATCGACGATTGGCAGAAACACTACGCGGTCGATATGGACGTTTTCCTTGTTCCAGTAGTCGGCGAACTTCTCGAGCACGATGCGGTCCTGCTGGACGCGTTCGACGAATTTGTAAGGCCCGGCGCAGACCGGATGTAGCCCGAATTTGTCACCGGCTTCCTTGGCCGCCTTGGGCGAAACCATCATGCCGGCGCGATCGGTAAGTTGCGCGATCAGCGGCGAGAACGGCGCCTTTAAAACGAGCTTGATGGTGAGGGGATCGACCACCTCGACACGATCGATGCTTGCCAGTTCCGGCTTGCGGAACGAGCCCTGCATTGTGAGGTGACGATCGATCGAATACTTCGCAGCTTCCGCATTGAAGGGCTCGCCGTCGTGAAACTTGACGCCGGGCCTGAGCTTGATGGTGACTTCCTTGCCGTCGGCCGATGTCTCGTGGCTCAGCGCGAGCTGCGGCACGATGTTGAGCTTTTCGTCGATGTCGAACAGCTTGTCGCAGAACGATGCGAACACGATGCGGCCGACATAGGTGCGCGCCATGGTCGGGTCGAGGATATCGGGATCCTCTGCGAGCCCGATCCGCAGCGTGGTCTGGGCCTGAACGGTTGCGCCAAGCGGCAGCAACAGCGCCGCCGCGGTGACTGCCAAACGAAAGATTCTCATTGCTGTCATCCCCTTGTCCACGATTACGCTGTTGGCCGTGTCGCTGATATATCAACCCCGGCGCGGCCTGCACCTTCCGTGCCACCGCTGAAGGCGGCGACCAATTTTTCCAGCACCGGCGAAAACCCGCCATCGGCGGGAACGATATTTTCGGCCACCGGCAATTCTGCCGTGCGGTGACAGGCGGTGGCGTGTCCTGTGCCGTCGGCGAGCAGCAGCGGAACCTCGGTGCGGCAGCGCTCGATGACGTAGGGGCAGCGGGTATGGAAGCGGCAGCCGGCCGGCGGATTGAGCGCGCTCGGCATCTCGCCTTCCAGCACGACGCGGCTGCGTTTGGCCTGCGGCTTGGGCACCGGAATGGCCGACAATAGCGCGCGGCTATAGGGGTGTCGGGGCGCGGCGAACAGCGCGTCGGCGTCCGCGGTCTCGACGATGCCGCCGAGATTCATCACCGCGACGCGGTCGGCGATGTGCTTTACGACCGCAAGATCGTGAGAGACGAAGATATAGGCGAGACCAAGCCGATCCTGCAGGTCGCGCAACAGGTTGAGGATCTGCGAACGGATCGAGACGTCGAGCGCGGATACCGGCTCGTCGCAGATGACGAGTTTCGGCTCCACCGCCAGCGCCCGCGCAATCGCGATCCGCTGACGCTGGCCGCCGGAAAACTCGTGCGGGTAGCGGCGCGCAAAGCGCGGCTCCAGTCCGACCAGCCGCAACAGCTCTTCAACCCGCTCGCGCCGGCGTGCAGCCGGCACCAGAGCGTGCAGCGCCAGCGGCTCGGTGAGGATCTGGCTGACGGTCATACGCGGGTTCAGGGATGCGTAGGGATCCTGGAAAATGATCTGCGCGTCACGGCGGAACGCGCGCAACGCATTGGCGTCAAGCGCGCCGAGGTCGCGGCCTTCGAAGCGCACCGTTCCGGCATCCGGCTCGATCAGCCGCAGCACCAGCCGGCTCACGGTCGATTTGCCGCAGCCGGATTCGCCGACCAGCGCCAGCGTCTTGCCGGCCTCGACGGTGAAGCTGACGCCATCGACCGCCTTGACGTGGGCAGTGGGCGTTCCGAACACGGAGCGGGCGGCGACGAAATGCTTCACCAAGCCTTCGACTTCGAGAAGGGCGGTCATAGCCGACGCTCCTCGTGTCCCGGGCGCTGCGCAGCGCGAAGCGATGCGCTGCCGAACCGGGACCCATCGTGCGTGAGGTCGGCGGTGGGCCCCGGTTCAGCAGTGCACCACTGCGCTTCGCTTGTGCTGCACTGCGCCCGGGGAATGGAGAGCGTCGCGGTCATGATACCAGCCGCTCCAGCGGTGCACGGATGCAGCGCGAGGCGTGGCCCGTGCTCACGATGGCCAGCGGCGGCGGCGCGGCAATGCAGGCCTCGATAACAAAGGGGCAGCGCGCGGCGAAGCGACAGCCGGCCGGCGGGTTCGCCATGTTCGGCACCATGCCCTCGATCGTTGCGAGATGTGCAGTACGGCGATCGAGCCGCGGGATCGAGCCGAGCAGGCCGACGGTGTAGGGATGCTGCGGGCTGGCAAAGAGCTCGTCGACCGGCGCCCGTTCGACGATCTCACCGGCATACATCACCGCAACCTCGTCGCAGACCTCGGCGACCACGCCGAGATCGTGGGTGATCAGGATGATCGCGGCGCCGCTGGCAGCCTTGAGTTCGCGCATCAGATCGAGAATCTGCGCCTGCAGGGTGACATCGAGCGCGGTGGTCGGCTCGTCCGCGATCAGCAGGCGCGGGTCGCAGGCCAGCGCCATCGCGATCATCACACGCTGGCGCATGCCGCCCGAAAGCTTGTGCGGGTATTCGTCGATCCGCTTGTCGGGCGAGGGAATATGGACACGGCGCAACAGCTCGATGGCGCGCTCGCGCGCCTGCCGCCGCGAGCCGCCGCGATGGCGCAGGATCGTCTCGATGATCTGGTCGCCGATGGTGAAGCTCGGGTTGAGCGACGTCATCGGCTCCTGGAAGATCATCGCGAGCCGGTTGCCTCTGAGGTCACGCAGCGTGTCGTCTGGGACGTCGAGCAGATCGAAGCCGTCGAAGCGGATCGAGCCGGAAACCTCGGCGGAGTGTTTTGACAACAATCCCATGATGGCGAGCGAGGTCACGCTCTTGCCGCAGCCGGATTCGCCGACCAGGCCGAGCGTCGCGCCATTGGCGACGCTGAGATCGACGCTGTCGACCGCATGTGTCGTGCGGCCGTCATCGCCATGGAAGACGACGCGCAATTTCTCGATTTCGATAAGCGGGCTCGCGGTCATGCCTTGCCCGTCGTCGCCGCTTCGATGCGCGCATCGATGACCGCGCGGTCGGTGATCCCGGCAGGGTTCTTCCGCGTCGGCAGGAAGGGGCGGAAATGCACCCAGCGCTCGCGGCTGACTTGCTCGAGCCGTTCGAGCTCGGCGAGCGGATCGGCATGGTCGTCGACGCGCAAGTCGAGATCGGACCATTCCTCCTCGCCCTGGATCAACAGCGCCGCGGACTGCTTGCCGCGCTTGTCACCGCCGGCGGCTTCGCCGGCCTTCATGGCCACGATCAGCCGCTGCGCGAAGGGCAGGCCGGCATTGGCGATAAAGGCCTGCGCGGTATCGTCGAGCACGGCGGCGCCCGCCAGCATGTTGCCGGCAAGCGAAAAGCCATCGCCCTGAATATGTCCGCACCAGTCGACGCATTCGGCGCCGGTATGCGCGGCGATCCGGCCCTTGATATCCATGACATGAAGCTGCCGGGCATCGCGACCCGCGTCTGCCGCGATCAGCGTGTCCACCACCTCGCGCGGGCTGCGCCCGTCGCGCAGCAGCTTTACGCCGTCGATGCCGTAGTAGGGATTGACCAGCGCCTGTGTCGCGACGCCGCCGATACCGGGCGCGATATGCGGCACGCGGGCGCCGACCGCGAAAAACCTCGTCGCGACGGCGATGCCGATCTGGCCGGTTGAGGGATCGCGGGCGATGATCGACCAGGTCATCTTGTCTCTTCTCTAACTATCGTCCGGCCGCGTAGCCCTGCATGCCCCTCGGGTTGGCCGCGGCGCGACGGCGGCGGCCGACCTTCGAGGCTGCGGTGAGGCGGCCTTCCGACCAATCGGGGCCGATCTCGACGACGTGGCCGCGGCCTTTCAGCGTATCGATCGTTGCCTTCGGCACGCGGTTCTCGACCACGAGCACGCCGGGCCGCGCGGTGCGCGGCCAGAACGAGATCGAGAAATGTTCGGAGTGCCACGCCGGCGCGTCGATCGCTTCCTGCAGGTTCAGTTTGGCGTGGACGTGCCGCAGGAAGAACTGCGTGGTCCATTGATCCTGCTGGTCGCCGCCGGGCGAGCCCCACGCCATGTACGGTTCGCCGTCGCGCAGCGCCATGGTGGGCGAGAGCGTGGTGCGCGGGCGCTTGCCGGGAGCGAGCGCTGCCGGGTGATCTTCCTCCAGCCAGAACATCTGCGCGCGGCTGCCGAGGCAGAAGCCGAGTTCGGGAATGACCGGCGAGGATTGCAGCCAGCCGCCGGACGGCGTCGCCGAGATCATGTTGCCGGCCTGGTCGATGATGTCGAAATGCACGGTATCGCCGCGCACCTCGCCGAAGCGGCCGACGGTCGGCTCGCCCGCGCCCATGGCGCCGACCGCCTCGCGATGCCCTTCGGCGCGGCGCAGCTTCACCACCGAGCCGAAGCCCTCCACCGAGCCGGGCAGGAAATCGAGCGAGGCCTTGTCCCTCGAAATCAATTTGCGGCGCTCGTCATTGTAGGCGTCCGACAGCAAGGTCGCGATCGGGATGTCGGTGAATTTCGGGTCACCATAAAACTTCTCGCGATCGGCGAAGGCGAGTTTCGCGCATTCGATCTGCAGATGAATAAATTCCGGACCGGCGGGATCGAGTCCGTCGAGCTCAAAGCCTTTCAGCAGCGCGAGCTGCTGCAGCATCACCGGGCCCTGGCTCCAGACGCCGGGCTTGCAGACGGTGTAGCGGCCGTAGTCGTAGGTCAGCGGCGCCTCGATGGTCGGCTGCCAGCGCGCCATGTCGTCGGCCGAAAGCACGCCGCGATGCGGCGACCCGGAGACGTCCATGACTTCCTGCGTGCGGCAGAACTTGTCGATCGCTTCTGCCACGAAACCGTGCGACCAGGACTTTCGCGCGCGCTCGATCTGCGCGACGCGGTCGGAGCCGGCGCTTTCGGCCTCTTTCAGTATGCGGGCGTAGGTTTCGGAGAGCTGCTTGTTGGTGAACAGCGTGCCGGGCCTGGGCACTTCGTTGTTCGGCAGATAGACAGCGGCCGATGTCGTCCAGTGCTTGCGGAACAAGTTCTCGACGACCTGAATGGTTGCCGCCGCGCGCTCGACCAGCGGATAGCCGTCGCGCGCATAGGCGATCGCGGGCTCCAGCACGTCGCGCAGCCGCATCGTGCCGTAGTCACGCAGCAGCAGCATCCAGGATTCGAACGTGCCGGGCACGCAGGCGGCGAGAAGGCCGGTGCCGGGCACCATCTCCAGGCCTTCGCTCTTGTAATGCGCGATGGTGGCCTTCGCAGGTGCGGGACCCTGACCGCAGATCACCTCGGTGCGGCCGCGCTTGGTATCGTGGACGATGATCGGCACATCGCCGCCGGGACCGTTCAGAGTGCGGCTCCACCACCTGCAGCGTGAAGGCGGTGGCGACACCGGCATCGAAGGCGTTGCCGCCTTTTTCCAGGATGCCCATGCCGACAGCGGTGGCGATCCAGTGCGTCGAGGTCACGACACCAAAGGTGCCTTCGATTTCCGGCCGGGTGGTGAACGGATCGGGATTGATGTTGCTCATGGGTATCCGTGGGGCTGGTATCGTGGTGCTGAGACACTTGACCACAGGCGAGGCTGGATGCCAACCGCTGGGATGCCACGCACTGCACCTATTTCCGTGATCATACCAAGGCTGTGGTCTCAACCGGATGGTTGACGGCATGGCAGGCGACGCCATCGATCAGCGCGGGTGCCTCCTTGCGGCAGAGATCGAACACCAGCGGGCAGCGCGGATTGAAGGCACAGCCCGGCGGCGGGTGGATCGGATTGGGGATTTCGCCCTTGACCGGAATGCGCTGGCGACCGGACATCGCAAGATCGGGAACCGCGCCCAGCAGCATCCTGGTGTAGGGCATTCTGGGGTTGGCGAATAATTCGCGGCCCTCGGCGATCTCGACGATACGGCCGAGATACATCACGCCGATCCGCGTCGCCATGTGGCGGACGACGGCGAGATTGTGGCTGATCAAAAGGTAGGTCAGCCCGAACTTGTCCTGCAGATCGCGCATCAGATTGAGAATCTGCGCCTGCACGGAAACGTCCAGCGCCGAGGTCGGCTCGTCGCAGACGATGAATTCGGCTTCCGACGCCAGCGCCCGGGCGATCGCGATACGCTGGCGCTGGCCGCCGGAGAATTCATGCGGATATTTCAACCCGTCGTCGGGATGCAGGCCGACAAGGCTCAACAGTTCGCCGACGCGCGAGCGGATGTCGCGCTCGCCCTGGATCAGGTCGAAGGCGCGGATCGGCTCGGAGACGATGGCATCGACCCGGAAGCGCGGATTGAGACTCGCGTAGGGATCCTGAAAAATCATCTGGATGCGGCGGCGTAGCCGCTGGCGTGCCTGCGCCTGCCGGGCGTTGGTCATCGACACGCCGTCGATCACGACCTCGCCCGAACTCGGCGGCAGCAATCCCACCACCATCCGCGCCACGGTGGTCTTGCCCGAACCGGACTTGCCGACGAGCGCGAAGGTCTCACCCTTCCTGATGTCGAAGGTCACACCGTCGACGGCCTTCAAAAATTCCAGTTGGCCGCCTTCCAGCACGCGGTTGAGCCACGGTTTCGAGACGTCGAACACACGGCGCAGGTTTCGCACATCGACAAAGGAGACCGTCATGCCGCGGTCTCCTTTGCGGCTTCGCTGGGCGCGGTGTCGTAGAGATGGCAGGCCACCGCATGCGAGCCCTGCTTAAGCGGCTCCGGCCGTTCGACGCGGCAGCGGTCAAACGCGAAGGCGCAGCGCGGGTTGAACGAGCAGCCCGGCGGGATCGCCGACAGCCGCGGCATCGAGCCGGGGATCTGCACCAGCCGCTTGTCTTCGCCGGCCAGCGTCGGGATCGCGCCCATCAGTCCCTTGGCGTAGGGATGCAGCGGGTTCTGCACCACGTCCTGCACCGGGCCGATCTCGGCGATCCGCCCCGAATACATCACCGCAACCCGGTCGGAGGTCTCGGCAATTACGCCCATGTCGTGGGTAACCAGCATGACCGCGGTGCCATGGTCGCGTCCGAGGCGCTTGATCAGCGAGATGATCTGCGCCTGCACGGAGACGTCGAGCGCGGTGGTCGGCTCGTCGGCGATGATCAGTTCCGGTTCGGCGCAGATCGCCAGCGCGATCACGACGCGCTGGCGCATGCCGCCGGAGAATTCGTGCGGATAGGCGTCGATGCGTTTTTCCGGAGCGGGGATTCCGACTTCGGCCAGGAGATCGATGGCGCGTTTGCGCGCCGCGGTCTCCGACAGATTCAGGTGGGTCCGGATCGTCTCCACGATCTGGTCGCCGATCCGGTACAGCGGATTGAGGCTGGTCAGCGGATCCTGAAAGATCATCCCGATCCGCTTGCCCCGGATGCGGCGGATTTCTTCCGGCGGCAGATGGTCGATCCGCGTTCCCGACAGATGGATCTCGCCGCCCGCGATGCGACCGGGCGGATCGATCAGCCCGATCACGGCCAGTCCCGTGACCGATTTGCCGGCGCCGGACTCGCCGACCACGCCGAGCACTTCGCCCTTGGCGATGTCAAAGGACACGCCGTTGATCGCGCGCAGCGTGCTGCGGCGGGTGAGGAATTCCACCTCGAGGTTACGCACGGAAAGGACGGGAATGGTCATCGGAGTTTTGGATTGAGGGCGTCGCGCAGCCAGTCGCCGAGTAGGTTGATGGAGAGGATCAGCCCGGCGAGCGCAATGCCGGGGAAGGCGACGATCCACCATTCGCCGGCGAACAGATAGTTGTTGCCGATCCGGATCAGGGTGCCGAGCGAGGGCATGGTGTCGGGCATGCCGGCGCCGAGGAACGACAGCGTCGCCTCGGTGATGACGGCGAGCGCGAGGTTGATGGTTGCGATCACGAGGATGGGTCCCATCGTGTTGGGCAGCACGTGCCGCAACATGATCTTGGGTGCGGGAAGGCCGATCAGTTGGGCGGCGGCGACATAATCCTTGTTCTTCTCGACCATGACCGAGCCGCGCACGGTGCGGGCATACTGCACCCAGAAACTCAGGCCGATCGCGACCACCAGCACCGCCAGCGTGCTCATGGCATCCAGCCGGTCGCCGAACACGGACTTGGCGACGCCATTGACCAGCAGCGCGATCAGGATCGCAGGGAAGGTGAGTTGCACGTCGGCGATGCGCATGATCAAGCCGTCGATCGCGCCGCCGACATAGCCCGCGATCAGGCCGAGCGTGATGCCGAGCGTGCCGGCGAGGATGACGCCGAGCACGCCGACCACGAGCGAAATCCGCAAGCCGTAGAGAATGGCTGAAAACACGTCACGGCCCTGTTCGTCGGTGCCGAGCAGGAACGGGCTCTGGCCGTCGGCAGTCCACAGCGGCGAGATCCGTGAATTCATCAACTGCAGTTGCGCCGGATCGAACGGGTTCTGCACGGCGAGAACCGAGGCGAAGATCGCCAGCAGGAAAAACAGGATGGTGATGGTCGCCGCCACCATCGTCAGTTTGGAGCGGCGGAACGAATAGAAGATGTCACTGTCGATCGCGCGTCTGGCCCAGCTCACGCCGGCGCGCGCAGGCACTGCGCTCGGCTCGGCTCGGTGGGGAACGACGGCATCGGACATGGTTGGTCTCGCTTTATGCCGGACGGCTGATAGTCGAGCGCAGGCGCGGATCGACGATGGTGTAGAGGAGATCGACCACCAGGTTGATGGTGACGAAGATCAGCGACACCATCAGCAGGTAGGCGGCCATGATCGGGATATCGACATTTTGCACGGCCTGCACGAACAACAATCCCATACCCGGCCACTGGAAGACGGTTTCGGTAATGATGGCAAAAGCAATAACCGAGCCAAATTGCAGCCCGGCCACGGTGATGACGGGAACCAGCGTGTTCTTGAGCGCGTGGCCGAAATGAATCGCCCGCGTGGTCAGGCCGCGGGCGCGGGCGAAGCGGATGTAGTCGGTGCGGAGGACTTCCAGCATTTCAGCGCGCACCAGCCGCATGATCAGGGTCAACTGGAACAGGCCGAGCGTGATCGATGGCAGGATCAGCGCCTTGAGACCGGAAAGGGTCAGCAGGCCGGTAGTCCACCAGCCGATCCGCACCACGTCGCCGCGCCCGAAGGAGGGCAGCCAGCCCAGCGTCACCGAAAACAGATAGATCAGGAGAATGCCGATCAGGAACGTCGGCAGCGAGATTCCGATCAGCGACACCGCCTGGAAGAATTTTGTGAGAATGGAGTCGCGCCGCAGCGCCGAATAGACCCCCATCAGGATGCCGAACACCATGGCGAAAATGGTGGCGCAGATTGCAAGTTCCAGTGTGGCCGGCATCCGCTCCGCCAGCAGGCTCGATACCGGCTGCCGGAATTGATAGGACACGCCGAACTTGAACTGCGCCGCGTTGCCGAAATAACGCGCGAACTGCATCACCACCGGATCATCGAGGCCGAGCGATTTGCGCACCGCCTCGCGCTCGGCGGCAGGCGTATCCAGCGAAACGATCTGGTTGACGGGGTCGCCCGCGAACCGGAACATCGAGAACGCAATGACGCCGACCGCGATCATGACGCCGATGGCCTGGATAGCGCGGCGAAGCGTGAAAGCGAGCATGTATTCCTTTCACTGCTCTTTGGGTGCGGCGGCGGACGTCGCGCTCGCCTGGTAACGAAAAGTCCCGGAAGCCATAAGCCGCCGGGACCTGGTCTTGAAGCCTGACTATTCCTGTTTGGTCGCCCAGTACAGCAGGACCTGATTGTCGGCGCGCTGGCTCAGCTTGACTTTCTTCGATACGCCCCACGCCAGCGCCTGCTGGTGCAGCGGGATATAGCCGAAGTCCTTGGCGCCGATCTCGAACGCTTGCTTGATCAGGAGGTCACGCTTGTTCGTGTCGGATTCCTGCAGCACCTTGTCGGTGAGCTCATCGAGCTTCTTGTTGCAGTAGCCGCCGAGATTGGCCTCGCCGCGCGACGATTTCGGATCGTCGCGGCAGCCCATGATGTCGAACAGCACGTTGTGGGAGTCGAGCGTGCCGGGTGTCCAGCCGAGCAGGAAGAATGAGGTCTGATAGCCGCCGGGCTTCAGCACCTTGGCGAAATACTGCGCCTTGGGCTGGGCCAGCAGCGTCACCTTGACGCCGATGCGGGCGAGCATGCCGACGACGGCCTGACAGATCGCCGCGTCGTTGACGTAGCGGTCGTTGGGGCAGTCCATCGTGACTTCGAACCCATCGGGATAGCCGGCTTCGGTCAGAAGCTTCTTGGCGCCGTCGGGATCGAATTTCGGTCGCGTGAAATCGCCAGACAGCTTGAACAGTTGCGGTGCGATCATCAGCGCCGACGGCGTCGACAGGCCACGCATGACGCGGGCCTTGATCAGTTCGATGTCGATGGCCTTGAAGAAGGCCTCGCGCACCTTGATGTCCTTGAACGGGTTCTTGCCCTTGATGTTGGAGTAGAGCAGCTCGTCGCGCACCTGATCCATGCCAAGGAAGATGGTGCGAAGTTCCGGTCCCTTCAGCACCTGGGCATTGGGGCTGGAGTCCACCCGCGCGATATCCTGGATCGGAACGGGCTCGATGACATCGACTTCGCCCGAGAGCAGGGCGGCGACGCGCGTGGCGTCCGACCCGATCGGGGTGAAAATGATTTCCTTGAGATTATGTTCGGGCTTGCGCCACCAGTTCGGATTGGCCTTGAACACGGTCTTGACGCCGGGCTGATGGCTTTCGACCGTGAAGGGGCCGGTGCCGTTGGCGTGGAGCGAGGCAAAGCTCGGCGTCGTTGCTGCGGCGGGCGTGGGCTCGACGGCGTTGTTCGCCTCGGCCCACTTCTTGTCCATGATGTACCAGGTATCCCATTGCGAATTGAGAATGGGATTGGGCGTCGGCAGGATGAAGTCCACCGTGTGGTCGTCGACCTTGACGACTTTGGTGCCGCTGGGAATGCGGGTCTGCAGGTTCGAGCCCTTCTTCTGGACGCGTTCCGCGGAGAAAACCACGTCGTCGGCAGTGAAGGGGTCGCCGTTCTGGAATTTCACGCCCTTGCGCAGATGGAACCGCCAGCGGGTCGGCTCCGGCGTTTCCCAGCTTTCCGCCAGCGCCGGAATGATCTTCAGGTCCCTGTCGCGGGCCACCAGGCCTTCGAAGACATGTCCGAGATGGGCGTGGGTGGTGCTCTCGTTGAGCGTGTAGGGGTCGAGCGATTTGAGATCGCCCTGGTTGGCATAGCGCAGGGTCTGGGCCGATGCCGGCGCCGTTGCCAGGGCGAGGATTGTAGCCGTGGCCGCTGCAAGCAAACTCTGACGTACCGACATTGTTCGATTTCCCCACTCTGAACAGCAACTTCCGCAAGTCGCGCCGGATATTGCCGAGCCATGTTGCCAAAGTCCAGCCGCCGCGCAAGCTTCATTATCCCGCACCGCGTGCCGGTTTGCGCGGCGGTGCGGTAACGACTAACTTCACCTTAGGCAGTGAGCGCAAGCGCCATACATTGAACTTTCGGAGTGCCGGATGGCGGAACTAAAGGCCGACGTTCTCGTCCTGGGTGCGGGCATGGTCGGCGTCAGCGCCGCTTTGCATCTGCAGAAACGTGGCAGGAACGTGGTTCTGATCGACCGGCATGAGGTTGCCGGCGAGGAAACCAGTCACGGCAACGGCGGGTTGATCGAATGCGCCTCGGTCTTCCCCTACATGTTTCCGCGGGACCTGGGTCAGATACTGAACTACGCGTTCCTTCGCGCGCCGCAGGTGCGTTACCATTTCAGGGATTTGCCGGCCTTCCTGCCGTGGCTGGTACGTTATTTCCTCGCCTCTTCACCGGAGCGTGCACTGCACAGTGCGATGGCCGAATTGCCGCTGATCCAGCGCAGCCTGATCGAGCATGAGGCGCTGATAGCGGAAGCCAATGTGCCGGAGCTGTTGCGGCGGACCGGCTGGATCAAGCTGTTTCGCTCCAAGGCGACGCTCGCGAGCGCGGTGGGGGATCTGGAGCGTGCCAGGCAATATGGGGTCGACGGCGAGATCCTCGACACGGCGGCGATCATGGCGCGCGAGCCGCATCTGACCGGCGATTTCAGCGGCGCGATCCATTTTCCCGCGCCGGGCTTCGTGCCGGATCCCGGCGGGCTGGCCAAAGCCTATTCGGCGCTGTTCGGCCGCAAGGGCGGGCGATACCTCGTCGGCGACGCACGAACGCTCGAACAATCCGGCGGGCGGTGGCGGGTGGCGACGCTGGAAGGCACGATCACCGCGCGCGAGGTCGTGGTGGCGATGGGACCGTGGTCCGATCAGATCTTCGCGCCGCTCGGCTATTCGATCCCGCTGCAGGTCAAGCGCGGCTATCATTTGCATCTCAAGCCCAGCGGCAATGCGGTGCTGCACCATCCCGTGCTGGACACCGATCTCGGCTATCTGCTGGCGCCCATGAACCGGGGTATTCGTCTGACCACCGGCGCCGAGTTCGCCCACCGCGATGCGCCGTCGACGCCGGTCCAGGTCGAGCGGGCGCTGCCGCGGGCGCATAAATTGTTCCCGCTGGGGGCGCCGGTCGACGCGGCGCCGTGGAAGGGCGCGCGGCCCTGTCTTCCCGATATGCTGCCGGTCATCGGCAAGGCTCCCCGACATAGCGGGCTATGGTTCGATTTCGGCCACCAGCACCATGGCCTGACGCTCGGACCGGTAACCGGCCGCCTGCTGGCCGAAATGATGACCGGCGAGACCCCGTTTGCCGATGCCAGGCCGTTTGCCGTCGAACGCTTTGGTTGACCATACCGGAAATTGAAGAGGCGGGGGCCGGGTCTTGTCCTTGCGCGATCAGGGCCATCGTGGCGATACTGCCAAAAAGCCAGCAAAAGGAGCGGTCATGAAAGTTAACGTCGAAGTAGATTGCACGCCGCTGGAGGCCAGGCAGTTTTTCGGCCTACCGGACGTGCAGCCGATGCAGACGGCGGTGATGGAAAAGATGCAGCAGCAGATGATGGCCAACATCGAAAAGGTTTCGCCGGAATCGCTGATCCAGAGCTGGTTTACTTTCGATCCCAAAATCGCCGAGCGGTTTCAGGACATGTTCGTGACGATGGCCGGCCTTGGCGGCATGGCCAAGAAGGATAAGTGATAGTGCCCATCGCGGCAGGCGGCGCAGCGACAGAAGAGAAAAGGCTTCGGCCGCCAAGCCTGTTCCTGATGATGGCCGAAGCAAGGGCCCTGTTCGAACTGAATTCGAGCCTCTTGCTGTCGCCGCTGTTGCTGCGTGCGCCGAAGGGCGACGGGCATCCGGTGCTGACGCTGCCGGGCTTTCTCGCCAGCGATCTGTCGATGGCGCCGATGCGGCGCTACCTGAAAGAACTCGGCTACGACGCCTATGCCTGGAACATGGGCCGCAATTTCGGCGGCGTCGCTTCGAAGCGCGGTGCGTTGCGCGATCTCCTGCGGCGCATTCATGAAGAGACCGGCCGCAAGGTCAGCCTGGTCGGCTGGAGTCTCGGCGGCGTCTATGCGCGCGATCTCGCCCTGCAGATGCCGGACATGGTGCGCTCCGTGATCACGCTCGGCAGTCCGTTTGCCAACGACATAAGGGCGACCAACGCCACACGGCTCTATGAGGCGCTGTCGGGAGAGGCGGTCGACGACAATCCGGAAATCCGGGAGGCGATCGCCGGTGACCTGCCGGTGCCGGCGACCTCGATCTATTCCCATACCGACGGCATCGTGAACTGGCACACCAGCCTGTTGCGTCCTTCCGAGACCGCCGAAAACATCGAGGTGTACTTCGCCAGCCATATCGGGCTCGGCGTCAACCCCGCAGCATTATGGGCGGTGGCCGACCGTCTGGCGCAGCCCGAGGGCGAATTCAAGCATTTTGACCGATCGGGACCATTTGCCATTGCCTACGGCCCCCCTGAAAATGCACAATCCTGACGCCCTGAGCCGAGGGCACGATCCCGAAAGATCCCGCCTGCAATTGCTGCAGGATGGTGAGAGGTTTTCGGATATGATCCAATAACAAAGACATTTGAGACGCCAGAAGCGCCGCCAAGGCGCCGCGTTTTCTACTGCGGAGGAAAATATGGCGGACGCCAGGAAACTGTCTTCGATGGACGCGTCGTTTCTGTATCTGGAAACGCCTGAAATGCCGATGCATGTCGGCAGCATGGCGATCTTCCGCCTGCCGGAGAACTACAACGGCAACTTCTTCGAGGACTTCAAGGCGATGATCGCCTCGCGGCTGCACATCGCGCCGATCCTGAAAGCCCGGCTGGAAAAGGCGCCGCTCGACATCGATCATCCCTCCTGGGTCGAGGACGACCAGTTCGACATCGACCGTCACATCTTCCGCGGCAGCCTTCCGGCGCCGTATGACCGCGCGACGCTGGAGCGCATCGTCGGCTGGATGCATGCGAAACTCCTGAACCGCGCCCGGCCGCTGTGGGAGTTCTATGTCTTCGAGGGCATGAAGGACAACGAGATCGGGCTCTATTCCAAGATGCACCATGCCTGCATCGACGGCGGCGCGGGCGCGGCGCTGACCAACATGATCTACGACGTCACGCCGGTGCCGCGCGTGGTCGAAAAGCCTATCCCGCAGGCGAAGGGGGCCAACGAGCCGCGCGACATCGCCGCCAACCTGATCGATTCCTATCAGCAACTGTGGCGCCAGCCCTTCGACGGCTCCTCGACGCCGAAGACCCTCGACCTGCCGCGCTCGGGCAAGAGCGATCTCGGATCGATCCTGTTCGATAACGCGATGTTCCAGATCGAGAGCGCGGTGAAGTTCGCAGGCAGCATTCCCGCGATGCTCAAGAGCGTCTCGGATGTGGTCGGCAAGATCTCCGATCCGAAGTCGCGCGACAGCATCGCCAGCATGGTTTCGCCGTCGACCATTTTGAACAAGGCGATTTCGTCCGAGCGCAGCTTTGCCGGCACCTCGATTTCGCTGTCGCGGGCAAAGGCGGTCGCCAAGGCATCCGGCGGCAAGCTCAACGACGTGGTGCTGGCGCTGTCCTCGGGCGTGGTGCGGCGCTACCTGCTGGAGCGCGGCGCCTTGCCGGCCAAATCGATGACAGCGGCGGTGCCGATCTCGCTGCGCGAGGAGGGCAACACCGAGGCCAACAACCAGGTGTTCGGCATGATCTGCTCGATCGCCACCAATATCGAGGACCCGAAGGAACGGCTGGAGGCGATCATCGCGCAATCCACCAAGTCCAAGGAAATGTCGCACCCGCTGCGGGCGTTCATGCCGCAGGTGTCCAACATCTCGATGCTGGGCGCGCCGATCATGGTGCAGATTCTGGCGCTGCTCTACAGCCGCTCGGACCTGTCGAACGTGTTGCCGCCGTCGGCGAACATCACGGTGTCCAACGTGCCCGGACCGCGGCAGACCCTCTATGCTGCGGGCGCTGAATTGCTGCACATCTTCCCGGTGTCGATCTCGACCCACGGAATTGCGCTCAACATCACCGTGCAGAGCTATCGCGACCAGCTCGATTTCGGCTTCATCGCCGGCGCCAACATCATTCCGCATGTCCAGGTTATGTGCGACATGCTGCCGGTCGAATTTGAAGCGCTGGAAGCGGCGTTCGCGCCGCCCCCGAGCATGACCAGCGCGGCTGAATAGGAATTTGAGATGATTGAAATGCCGCCGCTGCAGTTCGCCGAGGTGAACGGTATTCGCATGGGCTATTACGAGGCAGGGCCCAGGTCCGACACGCCGCCGGTCGTCCTCTGCCATGGCTGGCCGGAGATCGCGTTCTCTTGGCGTCACCAGATCAAGGCCTTGAGCGAGGCCGGCATCCGGGTGATTGCGCCGGACCAGCGCGGCTATGGCGCGACGGACCGGCCCGAGCCGGTCGAAGCCTACGACATGGAGCATCTGACCGGCGATCTCGTCGGGCTGCTCGACCACCTCAAGATCGACAAGGCGATCTTCGTCGGCCACGACTGGGGCGGCTTCATTGTCTGGCAGATGCCGCTGCGCCACATCGACCGCGTCGCCGGCGTCATCGGCGTCAACACGCCGCATTATGATCGCCTGCCGGCCGACCCGATCGAGCTGTTCCGCAAACGTTTTGGCGACAGCATGTACATCGTTCAGTTTCAGGACCCGGCGCGCGAGCCGGACAAGATCTTCGGCAGCCGGGTTGAGCAGACGTTTGACGCCTTCATGCGTAAGCCGCTGCCGCGCAAGGACGACGCACCGGCAGCCCCCGCGACCGCAGGTGTCGGCGCTTCGGCCAAGACCAACCTGGCCTTCCCGCAGATGATCGCGGCCTATGACGCGAAATTCGATCCGCGCACGCCGATCCTGTCGCCGGAAGAGAAGAAGGTGTTCGTCGATGCCTTCACCAGAACAGGCTTCACCGGCGGCATCAACTGGTACCGAAATTTCTCGCGCAACTGGCAACGCTCGGAAGGCCTCGACCATACCGTCCGCGTGCCGTCGCTCATGATCATGGCCGAGAACGACGCAGTGCTGCCGCCGTCGGCTGCCGACGGCATGGAGAAGATCATCCCCGATCTGGAAAAATATCTCGTGCGCGGCAGCGGCCATTGGACGCAGCAGGAAAAGCCGGACGAGGTCAGCGCCAAGCTGATCGAATGGCGTAAGAAGCGGTTTGGGTGAGAAAACGCGAGGTAGTGAGCCGTCATTGCGAGGAGCGCAGCGACGAAGCAATCCATTCTTTCTTTTTGCGGCGCGATGGATTGCTTCGCTTCGCTCGCAATGACGGTTGAGACAGGGCAGGAGACAATCTGACAATGGCGTCCCCGAACAAACTGGATCCGATACCGCATCCGCCGAAAAAACCTGTCGTCGGCAACATGCTGTCGCTGGATCCCAACGCGCCGGTGCAGCACCTCGTACGGCTCACCAAGGAGTTGGGACCGATCTTCTGGCTCGACATGATGGGTGCGCCGCTTGTCATCGTTGGCGGCCACGATCTGATCGACGAACTCTCGGACGAGAAGCGTTTCGACAAGGCGGTGCGCGGCTCGCTTCGACGTGTTCGCGCTGTGGGCGGCGACGGGTTGTTCACCGCCGACACGTCAGAGCCGAACTGGAACAAGGCGCACAACATCCTGCTGCAGCCGTTCGGCAACCGCGCGATGCAGTCCTATCACCCGAGCATGGTCGACATTGCCGATCAGCTCGTGAAGAAATGGGAGCGGCTCAACGGCGACGAGGAGATCGACGTCGTCCATGACATGACCGCGCTGACGCTCGACACCATTGGTCTCTGCGGTTTCGACTACCGTTTCAACTCGTTCTACCGCCGCGATTATCACCCGTTTGTGGAATCGCTGGTGCGCTCGCTCGAGACCATCATGATGACGCGCGGCATTCCGCTGGAAGGTCTGTGGCTGCAGAAGCGCCGCCGCGACCTCGCGGCCGACGTCGCCTTCATGAACAAGATGGTCGACGAGATCATCGCCGAGCGTCGCGGCAATGCCGAGGCCGCCGAAGGCAAGAAGGATATGCTCGGCGCCATGATGACCGGCGTCGACCGCGCCACCGGCGAGCAGCTCGACGACGTCAACATCCGCTACCAGATCAACACGTTCCTGATCGCGGGCCACGAGACCACCAGCGGGCTCTTGTCGTGCACGATCTACGCGCTGCTCAAGCATCCCGAAGTGCTCAAGAAGGCCTATGAGGAAGTCGATCGGGTGCTCGGGCCCGATATCAATGCACGGCCGACCTATCAGCAGGTCACGCAGCTCACCTACATCACACAAATCCTGAAGGAGGCGCTGCGGCTGTGGCCGCCGGCGCCGGCCTATGGCATCGCGCCGCTTCAGGACGAGACCATCGGCGGCAAGTACAGGCTGAAGAAGAACACCTTCGTCACCGTCCTGGTGATGGCGCTGCACCGCGACCCCAGCGTTTGGGGGCCGAACCCGGATGCCTTCGATCCCGAGAATTTCAGTCGCGAGGCCGAGGCCAAGCGGCCGGTCAATGCCTGGAAACCGTTCGGCAACGGCCAGCGCGCCTGCATTGGGCGCGGCTTTGCGATGCATGAGGCCGCGCTCGCGATAGGCATGATCCTGCAGCGCTTCAAACTGATCGATGTGCACCGCTACCAGATGCACCTGAAGGAAACGCTGACGGTCAAGCCCGACGGCTTCAAGATCAAGGTGCGGCCGCGCGCGGACAAGGACCGTGGCGCCTTCGCCGGCCGTGCAGCGGTTGCTGTGGCCGCCTCAAGCGCGGCGGCGCCGCAGGCGCGGACCCGCCCCGGACACAACACGCCGCTGTTGGTACTCTACGGTTCCAACCTCGGTTCGGCGGAAGAACTGGCGACGCGGGTGGCCGATCTCGCCGAGGTCAACGGCTTTGCGACCAAGCTCGGTGCGCTCGACGATCACGTCGGCAAGCTGCCGGAAGAGGGCGGGCTGCTGATCTTCTGCGCGTCCTACAACGGCGCAGCGCCCGATAACGCCACGCAGTTCGTCAGATGGCTGGACAGCGGCCTGGCGAAGGATGCGCTCGCCAAGGTGCGCTATGCCGTGTTCGGCTGCGGCAACAGCGACTGGGCGGCGACCTATCAGTCCGTGCCGCGGTTGATCGACGAGCAACTGGCGGCGCACGGCGCGCGCAGTCTCTACGCACGTGGCGAGGGCGATGCCCGCAGCGATCTCGACGGCCAGTTCGAGAAATGGTTCGCAAAGGCCGCGCCCGCGGCGATGAAGGAACTGGGCGTCGATTCCAGTCTCGCCCGCAGCGCCGACGACGCGCCGCTTTATTTGATCGAGCCGGTAGCGCCGTCGGCGGTCAACGTGCTCGTCGCACAGGGTGGCGTCGCGCCGATGAAGGTGCTGGTGAATTCCGAACTGCAGACCAGGGCGGGCGCTCGTCCTTCCGACCGTTCGACCCGGCATATCGAGGTTCAACTGCCGCCCGGCATCAGCTACCGCGTTGGCGACCATCTCAGCGTGGTGCCGCGCAACGATCCGGCGCTGGTCGATTCCGTCGCGCGTCGCTTCGGATTCCTCCCCGCCGACCAGATCCGGCTGCAGGTCGCCGAGGGCCGCCGCGCGCAATTGCCGGTCGGCGATGCCGTGTCGATCGGGCGATTGCTGACCGAGTTCGTCGAGCTGCAGCAGATCGCGACCCGCAAGCAGATCCAGATCATGTCGGAACACACGCGTTGTCCCGTCACCAAGCCGAAACTGCTCGCCTATGTCGGCGACGATGACGCTGCTGCGGAGCGTTACCGCTCGGACGTGCTGACGCGGCGCAAATCGGTGTTCGACCTGCTGGAAGAGCATCCGGCTTGCGAATTGCCGTTCCACGCCTATCTGGAAATGCTGTCGCTGCTGGCGCCACGCTACTACTCGATCTCGTCGTCGCCGTCGGGAGATCCGGCGCGCTGCAGCGTCACCGTCGGCGTGGTGCAGGCGCCCGCCAGTTCGGGCCGCGGCGTCTACAAGGGCGTCTGCTCGAACTATCTCTCCGGCCGCCGCGTCGGCGACAGCGTGCATGCCACCGTGCGCGAGACCAAGGCCGGCTTCCGCTTACCCGACGATCCTTCCGTCCCCGTGATCATGATCGGCCCCGGCACGGGGCTGGCGCCATTCCGCGGCTTCCTGCAGGAACGCGCGCACCGCAAGGCGCAAGGCGCCAAGCTTGGCCCCGCGATGCTGTTCTTCGGCTGCCGCCATCCCGAACAGGATTTTCTCTATGCGGATGAACTGAAGGCGTTCGCTGCCGACGGAATTACCGAGTTGCATACCGCGTTCTCACGCGCGGAAAAGCCGAAGACCTATGTGCAGCATCAGGTGGCGGCGCAGAAGGACCGCGTCTGGAGCCTGATCGAGCAGGGCGCAATCGTCTATGTCTGCGGCGACGGCGGCAAGATGGAACCGGACGTCAAGGCAGCGCTGGTCAAGATCTATCGTGAAAAGTCAGGCGCCGATGCCGGCGCCGGACTGCGCTGGATCGACGATCTCGGCACCAGGAACCGTTACGTGCTCGACGTCTGGGCGAGCGGATAGGATTACCCGGCTGTCGTCCTCCGCGAAAGCGGGGGACCCAGTACGCCGCGGCGGTCGCGAGACGGTGCGTAGCCAACCACGGTCTCTGGAATACTGGATCGTCCGGTCAAGCCGGACGATGACGAGTTCGCGCTTCCGTGCGCGCGACGATCAATTTCGAGCCGATCGTGCTAATGCTCGCACATGATTCCCTGGGAAAAAATCGACACCGCGCGCATTCCCGGCACCGACGATGAACTCCGCCTGATGCGCCGCGGCAAGGAATTTTCCATCATGCTCGGCACCAACGAGCTGATGAACAGCCGCCTTTCGGGCTCCGAGGCTGCGCTCGCCACGCTCGCGGCGAAGAAGCTCGAAACGGTCGCGAAGCCGCATGTGCTCATCGGCGGATTGGGCATGGGCTTTACGCTGCGCGCGGCGCTTGGCGCGTTCGGAAGCAAGGCGCAGATCGTGCAGGTCGAACTCGTCCCCGCCGTCGTCGCCTGGGCGCGGAGGCCGATGGCCGAGATTTTCGGCGAAAGCCTGAGCGACCCGCGCGTGAGCATCCGCGAAGCCGATGTCACCGAAATCATCCGCTCGCACCGTCTGAAATTCGATGCGATTTTGCTCGACGTCGACAACGGGCCGGAAGGGCTGACCCGCAAGGCCAATGATGCGCTTTACAGTTCAACCGGATTGAAGGCGGCGTACACGGCGCTTCGGCCCGGCGGTGTATTGGCCGTCTGGTCGTCCGGGCCCAATCCGGCGTTTGCAAAGCGTCTTCGTAGCGCAAGCTTCGAGGTCAACGAAGTCAACGTTCGCGCGACAGGGAAAGGCGGCGGCGCGCGTCACGTCATCTGGATCGCGATGAAGGTTTGAGTTGCACGCGAAACCCTGGCCGTCGTCCCTGCGAACGCAGGGACCCATACGCCGCGGCCAGGCTGATAAAAGGCAGTGGTCGACGTCTTGCCCAACCGACGCCGTCCTGTGGTTATGGGTTCCTGCGTTCGCAGGAACGACGAAAGAACCTACGCCGCTTTCGCGGCAGCCCCATGCGCGTGCTTGTCGATCGCATCGATGATCTGCGGCCACATCGGGATCGGCAGCGCGTGACCCATGCCCTCGATCATCAACAACTTCGCTCCGGGGATTGACGCCGCGGTGTCCTTGCCGCCTTCGGGGCGCACCAGCGGATCGACGGTGCCGTGAATGACCAGCGTTGGGATCTTTACCTGACCGAGCCGCTCCTTGCGGCTCCCGGAAGCCAGCACAGCCCGCAACTGCCGGCCGACGCCGGCGGGATTGAGACCGCGCTCGTAGGTGCGCGCGGCGCGGGCAGGGTCGAGCGCCTCGTCCTCCGGAAACGAACCGACGCGCAGCACTTTCCAGGTCTTGGCGAACCGCGCGAAATACTCTTCCTTGGTGGCCGGTGGCGGCGCCATCAGCACGGCGGCGGCCTCGCGCGTCGGCGGCGGCACTTTCGGGTTGCCCGTCGTCGACATGATCGAGGTCAGCGAACGCACCCGCTGCGGGAATGAGATCGCGATTTCCTGGGCGATCATGCCGCCCATCGACGCGCCGACGAGGTGTGCCGACTGGATGCCGAGCACGTCCATCAGGCCGACGGTATCCTTTGCCATGTCGATCAGTCTGTAGGGCGCTGCGATCGGGATCTTCAGGAACCGCAGCTTCAGGAGTTCGAGCGGCGTCAGCCTCTTGCCGCCGGAAAGATGCGAGGACTTGCCGATGTCGCGATTGTCAAAGCGGATGACGCGAAAGCCGCGTGCGGCGAGCTGACGGCAGAAATCGTCGTCCCAATGGATCATCTGTGCGCCGAGCCCCATGATCAGCAACAGCGGTTCCGCGGCCGGGTCGCCGAAAATTTCGTAGCAGATGTCGATGCCGTTGGCGCGAGCGATCTGTGGCGGCTGATGGGCGAGCATCGCGTGTGTCTTCCCTTCGGTGATACGGAGCTTTGAGTAACTATGGCACGGTTTCCCGCACCGCAGAAGGCTCTGCAGCGGTTGACCGGCCCGCCGCAACGGTGTGGTATGGGCTCAACAGAAGCGAAGCGTGGCAAGCGCTCGTAACCTTTTAGGGAGAGGGCGCCGATGGCCGACAAGGGCAACGATCCTGCCGTGATCTGGCAGACCATGATCGGAGAGATGGAAAAGGGGTTCAACTCCTTCGCCAACCAGGCGATGACGTCGCCGGAATTTTCCAAGGCGATGAATCAGGTCGGCGGCGTGACGGCGGGCGCGCAGAAACAGCTCGGCGAGCTGATGGAGAAATACCTGCTGGCGATGAACCTGCCGAGCCGGGCGCAGATGGTCGGCATGGCCGAGCGGCTGCAGTCGATCGAGGGCCAGCTCAACGAGATCAAGGCGCTGCTGCATCAGGTGCACCACAATTCGCTGTCGCAGGACGGCGGCCATGGCACGCCGAAGCCGCCGCGCACCAGGCGTCCGCCATCGGAGGGAGAGCAGAAATGAACGCTGCCGCGGGTCTCGATCTTGCTTCCATCTCGGAGCGGGTCCAGTCCGAGGTGCAGCGCGCGATCCAGCGCAGCATCAAGGGCGTCGAATATTTTTCCTCGTCGGGCCCGTCGCTCGGTTCGACGCCGAAGGACATCCTGGCCGCCCGCGGCACCATGAACCTCTATCACTACCGGCCGGTCGCGGATGAAATCTACCGCGTGCCGATCCTGATCGTGATGGCCACCACCAACCGCGGCTACATCCTCGACATGGTGCCGGGCCAAAGCTTCATCGAGTTTCTCCTGAAGCGCGGCTACGACGTCTACATGCTGGACTGGACCGCGCCGAAGCCGGAAGAGAAAAGCCTGCGGATGGAGGATTACGTCCTCGACTTCATCCCGGATTGCGTCCGCCGCGTGCAGCAGGATTCCGGCGAGCACGACGTCACCGTGATCGGCTATTGCTTCGGCGGCGTGCTGTCGCTGCTCTATGGGTCGATCTTCAACGACGGGCCGATGAAAAACCTGATCTGCTTCACCACGCCGATCGACTTTCGCGAGATGAAGCTGTTTTCGAATTTCTCCGACCGGCGCTATTTCGATGTCGACAAGCTCGTCGACAGCGTCGGCAACGTGCCGCCCGAAATGATCCTGTCCTCGTTCGAGATGCTGCGGCCGGCGTCGCGCACGGCAAGCCAGGTGCAGTTGTGGGAAAACATCTGGAACGACGAATACGTCAAGGCCTACCGGATGATGGATCGCTGGGGCACGGACACCTTGCCGCTGGCCGGCGAGTACTTCCGCGCCATTACCAAGGACCTGATGTGGGACAACAAGCTGTTCAACGACACCATGTCGGTCGGCGGGCGCACGGCGGATATTTCAAAGATCAAGGTGCCGATCCTGCATGCGGTCGCCGAGCACGACCACATCGTGCCGTATGATGCCGCAAAACACCTGATCACCAAGGTCGGCTCGATGGACAAGGAAGAGGTGATGCTGAAGGGCGGTCACGTCAGCCTCGTCGCCGGCGCCAACGCCATCAAGCGGCTGTGGCCGAAACTGGATTCCTGGCTAGGTAAGAGATCAACATGAGCGAGACACGTTCCTATCCGCGCCACGTCAAGACCGACGCCGGCGACATCGAATTCCGCATGATGACGCGCGTCGACGAGCCTGCGGTGCTGGCGTTCGCGCAAAAGCTTCCGACCCACGATCTGCTGTTCCTGCCGCGCAACATCAGCCAGCCCAAAGTGATGTCGGCCTGGGTCAACGAGATCGAGCGCGGCGCCATCACGAGCCTGCTGGCGGTGAAGAACGGGACGGTGGTCGGCTGCGGCACGCTGGTGCGCGATCCCCATTCGTGGTCGCCCCATGTCGGCGAGATCCGGATGGTGGTGTCGCTTGATGTCCGCGGGCAGGGGGTCGGCCGGGCGCTGTCGCAGGAGACTTTCGCCATTGCCCTCGGTGCCGGGCTCGAAAAGCTGTCGGTGCAGATGACGGTCGACCAGCAGGCGGCGATTGCGCTGTTCGAGAGCCTCGGCTTCAAGGCGGAGGCCCTGCTGCGGGATCACGTCCGCGACGTCGACGGCAAGAAGCACGACATCGTCGTGCTCGGACATAATGTGGCGCAGGTGCGGGCACAGATGGAAGCCTACGGGTTGCCGGGGGCGGTTCAGCACTGACCGGCCGGACACCGCCCGGACAAAAACTCGCAAAACAACCCCATGCAAAGTAGATGGGTCGGCTCCGGCATTAGACTAAAGTAGAGCTTTTGCCGAATATCTGGGCAAAGCGCCCATTCATCGATATGTTCACGGATTCGTGATACCGCAATGCACCATTGATGTTGCATCGCACCATTAACTATGGCACAACGCTCGTGCCCCGGGCCAATCCGGACGGGGTGAGCCCATAGCTCAAACCTGAGGATGGAGAAACCCAAATGACCACCGAAACCAATTCCGTGCTGAATACCGTCAAGGAAGCCTTCGCGCCCGTCACCGAGGCGTTCACCAAGCTCCAGAACCTGGAAGTTCCGGAAGCCGCCCGTGAGTTCGTGAAGAAGCAGGCCGAGACCGCCAAGGTTCGCGCCGCCGACATGCATGCCGGTTCCGAGAAGGTCACCGCTGTCATCGAGACCGCCGTTTCCGGTTCGGTTTCCGAGGCCGCCAAGATCAGCCGCAATATCCAGCAGGCGCTTTATCAGGACGCGGAAGCGTTCTTCGCCGGCATCGACAAGCTCGCTTCGGCCAAGTCGCTGAGCGAAGCCGCCCAGATCCAGTCGGAAATGGTCCGTGCGCGTGGCGAAGTGTTCGTCTCGCGGGCGAAGGCCACCACCGAATATCTCGGCAAGCTCGTCGCCGACAGCGCCAAGACCGCGCAGGACAATTTCTCCAAGGTCTATACCAAGACCGCCTGATCGCGATCCGCCTGACAACTGCCGTTTTCGAAGGCCCGCTTAGGCGGGCCTTCTTTTTGTCTGGCGTCGGCATAAGTCAGTCTGGACCCTCATGGTGAGGAGGCGCTCTTGCGCCGTCTCGAACCATGAGGCCACGATGGGGCTACGTCCTTCGAGACGCATCGCTTCGCGATGCTCCTCAGGATGAGGTCGTTGTCCATTCGAAAGCCGTCATGAGCCTTCCCGTTACCTTCGCCATCGACACTCCCGGCGACGCCGCGCGCGCCGCCGAGCTCCGGCGCGTGAAGCTGTTGGCGACGTCGGTGCTGGTGGCGACGTTTGCCGTCTTCCTCGGCGCGAAGGCCCTGGTGCCGATGCATCCCGCGTTCGGCTTCATCGCAGCCTTCGCCGAGGCCGCCACCATCGGCGGTCTTGCGGACTGGTACGCCGTGGTCGCCTTGTTCAAGCGGCCTTTGGGACTGCCTATTCCACACACCGCGATCATCCAGAGCAACCAGCAGCGGATCGCCGACAAGCTCGGCGAATTCATCGAGGTGCATTTTCTCGAATCTGCTCCCGTCGAAGCAAAGCTGCGGCAGATCGATTTCGGCTCGTTCATTGCCGACTGGTTGCGCGACCGCAAGCGCAGCGAGGATCTGGCGCGCTTTGCGCTGCGGCTGCTGCCGGAAGCGTTGGCGGCGACGGAAAATTCCGGGCTGATGACCTTCGTCAGCCGCCGCATCACCGCGCAACTGATGGCGATCGATCTTGCGCCGCTCGCTGCTGGCACGCTGCGGGCGTTCGTGAAGGAGGGGCGGCATCAGGGGCTGCTCGACGATCTCCTGCGCGGCGTACATCAGACCATGACGCAGGCCGAGACCATGGCGATGATCCGCGAAAAGATCCGCGCCGAATTGCCGACGCTTTTAAAGCTATATCGCGCCGACAAGTTTCTGGTGAACAAGATCGTGGCGTCAGCAAGCGCCTTCTTCGAGGAAGTCCGCAACGATCCCGTGCATCCGTTCCGCGGCGAGTTCGACCGCATGGTGCTGACGTTCGTCGACCGGCTCGGCACCGATCCTGTTTATGCCGAGCGCATCCAGGGCCTGAAGCGCGATCTGCTGGCGCGCCCCGAGCTGACCGGCCTTGCGCGCCACATCTGGGAGAATGCGCGATCGTTCTTCGAGCGCAGCGCCTCCGGCGAGACGCAGGTGCTGGAGCAATATCTCGTGCGCATGTTCGTAACCGCCGGCGAGGCGCTGGCAGGCGATGCCGAACTGCGCACCGAAATCAACCAGGGCCTGGTCGCCGTGCTGCGCACCGTCGTCGCCGAACAGAAGAGCGGCGTCTCGACCTTTATCTCCGACCAGGTGAAATCGTGGGACATGGGACAGTTGATCTCGCTGATCGAAATCAACATCGGCCGCGACCTGCAATACATCCGCTTCAACGGCTCGCTGATCGGCGGGCTGGCCGGGCTGGCGTTGTACACCCTCGAATACCTGCTGCGGCTGCTGTGACCAATTAATCACGTCAACGCTTTTAGTTATCCCGTCTGTGATCTGCCCCGCTTGCAAGACCAAAACCGGTTCCTTAGCTTTTTCAAGTAATAATGTTGCGTTGCGGAACGATTTTATCGCGGTTGCGTCAATTCAACTGAACCAGTGGTCTGGCTGCCGAGACGTAAGGGGCCGGCCCGAGAGGAGATATGATGTCCGTTGCTGCGCAGACGCTTGCCCCGCCGTCCAGAACACTGATGTTTCTGGAGGGGCGGGCCATTTCCGAGTTGGGTGCGTTTCTCGGCGCGTTGCCGCTCCTCAGTCTGGCGCCACGCGGCGACGGTCATCCCGTACTGGTATTGCCCGGGCTTGTAGCGTCAGACACTTCGACGCGTCCGCTGCGCAGCTTCCTGAAGAGCCGCGGCTACGCCGTCAGCGGCTGGCGGCAGGGTCGCAATCTCGGGCTCCGCCACGGCGTGCAGGACGCGATGGTCGATCTGGTGCAGGAGCTGAACGACACGCATGGCCGCAAGGTCTCGCTGGTCGGCTGGAGCCTCGGCGGACTCTATGCGCGCCAGCTCGCCAAGATGATGCCGGAGCGCGTCCGCTCCGTGATCACGCTCGGCAGCCCGTTTGCATCCGGCCCGAAGGCGACCAACGCCTGGCGCGTCTACGAGATCGCAAGCGGCCGCCGCGCCGATGAAGAGGATGCGCGTTTCGGTGGCGCGCTGTCGGCGACGCCGCCGGTGCCGACCACCGCGATCTTCAGTCGTACCGACGGAATCTGCGCCTGGCAGGGCTGCATGGAGCAGACGTCGGCGACATCGGAAAGCATCGAAGTCGAGAGCAGCCATTGCGGCATGGGCCATCACCCGGCCGCGGTCTATGCGGTCGCCGACCGCCTGGCGCAGCCGGAAGGCGAATGGTCGCCGTTCGATCGAAGCGGCTGGCGGAGCCTGGTTTATCCGAACCCGCATCGCTGAGCCGGGCGAAGTCCCGGCTGGACCTATCGGGGCCACATGGTTCGAGACGCGCGGCGTCGCCGCGCTCCTCACCATGAGGATCCAAGACCTCACCTGAGCTGTGAGAACCCCTCGTCCTGAGGAGCGGCGTCTTCGCCGCGTCTCGAAGGATGTAGCCCCGCTCCATCCGCCGTTGTCGCAAATCCACAAAACGCGCTATGCCTTGACGCATGCCGCAACCGCTTGCCCGCATCATCCAGCAATTGAAGCGCGAACCTTCGCGCACCGGTTCGATCGTCATCACCGTATTCGGCGACGCCATCGTGCCGCGCGGAGGTTCGGTGTGGCTTGGCACGCTGCTGGCGTTTTTCAGGGAATTGGACATCGACGCCAGCGTGGTGCGCACCGCGATGTCGCGGCTGACCGCGGACGGCTGGTTCGAGCGCAATAGAATTGGCCGCAACAGCTTCTATCGCCTGGTGCAGAGCGGGCGGCAAACTTTTGATATCGCGACAAAACACATCTACGGCCAGCCGGCCTCCGACTGGACCGGCCGGTTTGAGCTGCTGCTGATCGGCAATGGCGAAGACCGTGACGCCTCGCGCGAGGCGTTGAAGAACGCCGGCTTCGGCAGCCCGCTGCCGGGTGTATGGGTCGCGCCTTCGGGGGTCCCCGTGCCGGCGGAAGCGGCCGGCGCGATCCGCCTCGAAGTTTCGGCAGAGGACGACAGTGGGCGGCGCCTGCTCAGCGAAAGCTGGCCGCTGCATCGCACCGCGGACGCCTATCAGAAATTCATGAAAACCTTCGAGCCGCTGCACGGCTCGATCGTCAACGGCGAGCGGCTGGCGGAAGCCGACGCCTTCACCGCGCGCGTGCTGCTGATTCACCACTACCGCCGGGTCGTGCTGCGCGACCCGCTGTTGCCGACGGCGCTGTTGCCTGCGGACTGGCCGGGCAGGGCGGCCCGCTCGCTCTGCGGCGAGATCTATCGCGCACTGCTTCCCGCGTCTGAACAATGGCTTGACCGCCATGCGACCAACGAAAACGGCCCGTTGCCGAAGCCCGGCGCGGAACTTTCGAAGCGGTTCGGCGATCCGTAAATGTGTTACAGAATTCTATTGCATTTCTAAATTTATGTAATATATTTCCTTCCAACGATTTCAGGGGAGGTCCGCCATGTATACGCAGGCGCTCAATTCGTCCGAGGGCGAAGACCGCAACATTGAGGACGCCGCGCTATCGGCGCAGTTTCAGGCGCGCATCGACGCCGACGATCGCATCGAGCCCAACGACTGGATGCCGGCGGCCTACCGCAAGACGCTGACGCGGCAGATTTCCCAGCACGCGCATTCCGAAATCGTCGGCATGCTGCCCGAAGGCAACTGGATCACCCGCGCGCCGTCGCTGCGCCGCAAGGCAGCACTGCTTGCGAAAGTGCAGGACGAATGCGGCCACGGACTTTATCTCTACGCGGCGGCCGAAACGCTCGGCACTTCGCGCGAGGAACTGGTCGACCTGATGCTGGCGGGGAAGGCAAAATATTCCTCGATCTTCAACTATCCGACGCTGACCTGGGCCGACATCGGCACCATCGGCTGGCTGGTCGATGGTGCGGCGATCATGAACCAGATCCCGCTGTGCCGCTGCTCCTATGGCCCCTATGCGCGCGCGATGATCCGTGTCTGCAAGGAGGAATCCTTTCACCAGCGCCAGGGCTTTGAGATCATGCTGACGCTGTGCCGCGGCACAGAGGAGCAGAAGGCGATGGCGCAGGACGCGCTGAACCGCTGGTGGTGGCCGGTGCTGATGATGTTCGGCCCGCCCGACCAGGCCAGCCAGCACTCGGACACCTCGACGAAGTGGAAGATCAAGCGCTTCTCCAATGATGAGTTGCGCCAGAAATTCGTCGACGCCACCGTGCCGCAGGCGCAGTTCCTGGGGCTGACCATTCCCGATCCCGGCATGAAGCAGAACGAAGCGGGCAATTGGGAATACAGCACGATCGACTGGGAAGAATTCAAGCAGGTGCTGGCCGGCAACGGTCCCTGCAACCGCGATCGTCTCGCGGCGCGGCGCAAGGCGCACGAGGATGGCGCCTGGGTGCGCGAAGCGGCGATGGCCTATGCCGAGAAGCGCCGGCAGCGCGCCGCCCTGCAGGCCGCAGAGTAGGGAGATCCGCCATGGCAACGCCGAACATTCCGCTTTGGGAAGTCTTCATCCGCAGCCGCAACGGGCTGGCGCACAAGCATGTCGGCTCGCTGCACGCCACCGACGCGACGCTGGCACTGCAGGCCGCCCGCGACATCTACACCCGCCGCGGCGAGGGGCTTTCGATCTGGGTGGTGCCGTCGAACGCGATCACCGCGTCCGATCCGTCCGAGAAGGGCATGATGTTCGAGCCGGCGGAATCCAAGATTTATCGCCACCCGACGTTTTACGACGTGCCGGATGAAGTCGGGCATATGTGAAGTCCTCATCCTGAGGAGCTTGCGAAGCAAGCGTCTCGAAGGATGGCGGCAACGGGACTTGCGGTCCATCCCTCGAGACGCGCCTTCGGCGCTCTTCAGGATGAGGCCTGAGTTTCCTGCTCATGGTGAGGAGGGCGCAAAGCGCCGTTTCGAGCCATAGGTGTCGAGGTACGAATACAGACCTCATCCTGAGGAGCTTGCGAAGCGAGCGTCTCGATGGATGGCGGCAACGGGACTCGCGGTCCATCCTTCGAGACGCGCCTTTGGCGCTCCTCAGGATGAGGTCTGAGTTTCTCGCTCATGGTGAGGAGGGCGCAAAGCGCCGTTTCGAGCCATAAGGTGTCGAGGTGCGAATACAGACCTCATCCTGAGGAGCTTGCGAAGCAAGCGTCTCGAAGGATGGCGGCAACGGGACTCGCGGCCTATCCTTCGAGACGCGCGTTCCGCGCTCCTCAGGATGAGGTCTGAGCAAGTGGATGTAGGTGGAAGCAAGCATGACCGTCGCCAACATCTCCGTCTCCGAAACGCCGCTGGTGCTCTACACCCTGCGCCGCGCCGACGATGCGCTGATCCTGGGCCATCGGCTGTCGGAATGGTGCGGCCATGCGCCGATGATGGAAGAGGACATGGCGCTCGCCAATATGGGCCTCGATCTGCTCGGCCAGGCGCGTGAACTCTACGCTTATGCCGCCAAGGTCGAGGGCAAGGAAAACGACGAGGACAAGTTCGCCTATCTCCGCGACGTCAGGCAGTACCGCAACCTCCTGCTGCTGGAACAGCCGAACGGCGACTTCGCCCGCACCATGGTGCGGCAGTTCTTCTATGCGACGTTCGCCGATCTCTATTGGCGCGCGATGATGCGCTCCAGCGATCCGACGCTGGCGGCGATCGCGGCGAAGTCGGAAAAGGAAAGCGCCTATCATTTGCGCCATTCCTCGGAATGGATCGTCCGCCTCGGCGACGGCACCGGGGAAAGCCACACCCGCGCGCAATCAGCGATCGACGAGCTCTGGGCCTTTACCGGCGAGATGTTTGCCGTCGACGACAGCGAGCGCGGCCTGATCGATGCCGGCATCGCGATCGATCCGGCATCGTTGCGCTCGCAATGGCTGAAGACCATTACCGGCGTCATCAGCGAGGCGACGTTGGCCTTGCCAAAGAGCGATTGGATGCAGCAGGGGGGCCGCAGCGGCCGCCACAGCGAGCATCTCGGCCATCTCCTCAGCGAACTGCAATCGATGCAGCGGACGTTTCCGGGGGCGACATGGTAACGGCCCTGTCAAGCGATACCGATCTGCGCCGGCGCGCCTGGGAGGCGGCGTCGCAGGTGGTCGATCCCGAGATCCCCGTGCTGACCATCGCCGATCTCGGCGTGCTGCGCGATGTCCAGGTCCACGACGGCCGCGTCGAGGTCGCGATCACGCCGACCTATTCCGGTTGTCCGGCAATGAACATGATCACGCTCGAAATCGAGCTGGCGCTGGAGCGGGCCGGCATCGGCCGGCCGACGGTTCGCACCGTGCTGTCGCCGGCCTGGACCACGGACTGGATGAGCGAGGACGGCCGCAACAAGTTAAGGGAATACGGCATCGCGCCGCCGCAAGCCTCAACCTCACGCCGCGCGCTGTTTGGCGAACAGCAGGTCACCTGTCCGCAATGCGGTTCGCAGAATACCGAACTGCTGTCCGAGTTCGGTTCGACCTCCTGCAAGGCGCTGTGGCGCTGCAAGAGCTGCCGTGAACCCTTTGATTATTTCAAGTGTCATTGACCATGTCGCACGCACCGCGCTTTCACCGTCTCTCCGTCAACGATTTGCGCCGCGAAGCCGCGGATGCGGTATCGATGACGTTTGCGATCCCGAAGGAACTGGAAGGCGATTACAGCTTTGCACCGGGCCAATACCTTACGCTGCGTACCACGATGGACGGCGAAGAAGTGCGCCGTTCCTATTCGATCTGCTCCGGACCTGACGATGGCGAGCTGCGCATCGCGGTGAAGAAAGTCGACGGCGGCGCGTTCTCCAACTGGGCTGCGGACGAATTGAAGTCCGGCGACGAACTCGACGTCATGACGCCGACCGGCCGCTTCGGCATCGTCCACGCGCCCGGCGAGGCGCGGACCTATGTCGGCTTTGCCGCCGGAAGCGGCATCACGCCGATCCTGTCGATCGTCAAGGGCGTGCTCGCGCGCGAACCGAACAGCCGCTTCTTTCTGTTCTACGGCAACCGTTCGACAACGAGCATGCTGTTCCTTGAGGATCTGGAAGAGTTGAAAGACCGCTTCATGCAGCGGCTTTCGCTCTTCCACGTCATTTCGGGCGAGGAGCAGGACATTCCGATCCTGCACGGCCGCCTCGACGGCGAGAAGGTGCGGGTGCTGTTGCGCTCGCTGGTTCCCGCCGCAAGCGTCGATCACGTCTTTATCTGCGGCCCGATGGGCATGAGCGAGGACATCGAGGCGACCTGCCGCGAGATCGGCATTGCCGATGAGCGCATTCATGTCGAGCGTTTCGTCTCGGAGTTCGGCGGCAAGCCGCGTCCGAAGAAGGTCATCGCGGCGTCCGCGCCGCCCAAGGCGATGGCGTCGCTGATCATCGACGGCAAGCGTCGCGAGGTGCCGGTCGCCGAGGAGGAATCCATTCTCGATGCCGCCTTGCGCGCCGGCATGGACCTGCCGTTCGCCTGCAAGGGCGGCATGTGCTCGACCTGCCGCGCCAAGCTGGTCGAGGGCGACGCCCAAATGGAAGTCAATTATTCGCTGGAGCCGTGGGAGCTGAAGGCGGGTTTCATCCTGACCTGCCAGGCGCGGCCATGCTCGGACAAGGTGGTCGTGGATTACGACCACGTCTAACGACTGAAATGGGGATCGTTGACACCTCAGGTGCTTCGTCCCAACACTAAGTGACGACGTAAGGAGGCCCGCTCAAACGGGCCCATGTACAGGAGAAGACGCCGTGGATCCGTCTCGCCGAGCGGGTAGCCCGCTATGAACGTCGCGCTTTCGCCCGACGAGATCGCCCGCGCCTGCGCGGATGCGATGTGGAAGGAAGACGACGCCAGCAGCGGCCTCGGCATGAAAATTGTCGAGGTCAAGCCCGGGCAGGCGACGATGACGATGACGGTGGCCCCGCACATGGTCAACGGCCAGCGCATCGCCCATGGCGGCTTCATTTTCCTGCTGGCGGATTTCGACCTTCGCCTTTGCCTGCAACTCCCGCAACCAGCGCGCGGTTGCCGCGCAATGCGACATCACCTTCATCCGGCCGGGCAAACTCGGCGACGTGCTGGTCGCCACTGCGCGGGAAATTTCGCGCAGTGGCCGGTCCGGCATCTACGATATCCGCGTGACCGCCGGCGATGCGGTGATCGCGGAGTTCCGCGGTCACTCCCGCACCATCGCCGGGACGTGGCTGCCGATTGCGGACATCGCGGCCACACAAAAATAACGAGCAAGGGGAACGCGCCATGGCCATGGCAAGATTGAAATCCAGCGGAAGCGGCTACAGCGCTGAATTGGATGAGGCCGAGCGCGCCTCGCGCGATGAGATCATGGCGCTGCAGACGAAGCGTCTCGCCTGGTCGCTTGGGCATGCCTATGACAATGTCGCGCATTACAGGAAGGCCTTCGATGCCGCCGGCGTGCATCCGTCGGATTTCAGGCAGCTCTCCGATCTTGCCAAGTTCCCGTTCACGGTGAAGACCGATCTGCGCGACAATTACCCCTTCAACATGTTCGCGGTGCCGCGCGAAAAGCTGGTCCGCGTCCATGCGTCGTCGGGAACGACCGGCAAGCCGATCGTGGTTGGGTACACCCAGGGCGATATCGATATCTGGGCCGACGTGATGGCGCGTTCGATCCGCGCCGCCGGCGGTCGCACCGGCATGCTGATGCACAACGCCTATGGCTACGGCCTGTTCACCGGCGGCCTCGGCGCGCATTACGGCGCCGAAAAGCTCGGCTGTACCGTGGTGCCGGTCTCCGGCGGCATGACCGAGCGGCAGGTGCAACTGATCAACGACTTCAAGCCCGACATCATCACGGTGACGCCAAGTTATATGCTCGCCATTCTCGACGAATTCAAAAGGCAAGGTCTCGATCCACGCCAATCGTCCTTGAAGTTCGGCATCTTCGGCGCCGAACCCTGGACCAACGCGATGCGCGCCGAGATCGAGCAGGCGTTCGACATGGACGCGACCGATATTTACGGCCTGTCGGAGGTGATCGGCCCCGGCGTGGCGCAGGAATGCGTGGAGACCAAGGACGGCCTCCATATCTGGGAAGATCATTTCTATCCCGAGGTGATCGATCCCGAGACCGGCACCGTGCTGCCCGACGGCGAGAAGGGCGAACTGGTCTTCACCTCGCTCACCAAGCAGGGCTTTCCGATCATCCGCTACCGGACCCGCGACCTGACGCGGCTGCTGCCGGGCACGGCGCGGCCGGGGATGCGGCGCATGGAGAAGGTGACGGGACGCTCCGACGACATGATCATCCTGCGCGGCGTCAACGTATTCCCGACCCAGATCGAGGAAGCGCTGCTCGCGACCGATTGGTGCGGCGGCCATTTCATCATCGAGCTGACGCGCGAGGGGCGCATGGACGAGATGACCGTGCTCGCCGAAGCCCGTCCCGAAAGCTGGGACGGCAGCGGCCTGCACGCACATGCCGAAAAAGTCTCGGTATTCATCAAGAACACCATCGGCATCACCGCGCGCATCAAGGCCGTCGCCCCCGACACGCTGGAACGTTCGCTCGGCAAAGCGAAACGGGTTTACGACAAGCGACCGAAAGGGTAACCCCTGCTTGAATGAGAAAGCAGGAAGGCCGTGATGTCGGTTGCCAATAGTCCCGTTGCCGTCCAGGCCCGCTGCGTCCGTCTGCCGGCAAAGGCCGCCGATGCCGCTGCGATCGCGCCGGTCGTCGAGACGCAGGCATTGTCACGCGGCGAAAATGACCTGCTGATCGAGGTCAGGGCTGCGGCGGTCAATCCGTCTGACGTGAAGGCCGCGACCGGGCTGATGCCCTACGCCGTATTTCCGCGCACGCCGGGCCGCGACTATGCCGGCGTCGTGATCGACGGGCCGCCGGGGTGGATCGGGCGCGAGGTGTTCGGTTCGTCCGGCGATCTCGGTATCCGCCGTGACGGCACCCACGCCACGCATCTGGTGGTCGAGGCAGAAGCCGTGGTCGAGAAACCCGGAAGCATTTCCTGGGAGGAGGCCGCGGGCATCGGCGTGCCCTTCGTCACCGCGATGGAAGGCCTGCGTCGTGCCGGCATTCCCAAGGCGGGCGAGACCGTGCTTGTGATGGGCGTCAACGGCAAGGTCGGGCAGGCTGCCGTGCAGATCGCAAGCTGGCACGGTGCCCGCGTCATCGGCGTGGTGCGCAGGAACGAGGCTTACGAAGGCCATGCCAGTTCTAAAGTGGAAGTCATCGACGCCTCCGCGACCGATGTCGCGCCGCGCGTGCGCGAACTCACCGGCGGCAAGGGCGCCGACATCGTGTTCAACACGGTCGGCGATCCCTATTTTGACGCCGCGCACAAATCGCTGGCCCTGCGCGGGCGTCAGATCCTGATCGCCGCGGTCGACCGCATCGTGCAGTTCAACATCCTGGAATTCTATCGCGGCCAGCACACTTATGTCGGCATCGATACGCTCGGCCTGTCGTCGGTTGCGACCGGCGCCGTGCTGCGCGAACTCGGCCCTGGCTTCACCGGCGGGCACTTAAGGCCGTTTCCGATCAAGCCAACTGCGATCTATCCGCTGGAGCAGGCCAAGGCGGCTTTCATCGCGGTGGCGGGTTCGTCGCGCGACCGCGTGATTTTGCGGCCGGCGTGACAGGAGCGAAGCCATGGATAGCGCCAGCATCGTCATCCTGTCCGCCCTCGTGATCGGGCTCGTCTATGGCTCGGTCGGCCTGTTGAGCGACTTCTGCCTGATGAGCGGCATGCGTGGTTGGCTGGCGGAGGGCGACGGCCGCCTGATCCGCACCTATGCGCTGGCGATCGGCGTTGCCGTCGCCGTCACGCAATTGCTGGCGGCGGCCGGGCTCGTCGATATCGGCAAGTCGATCTATCTGCAGCCCTCGTTCTCCGTGCCGGTGATGTTCTTCGGGGGCCTGTTGTTCGGCTACGGCATGGTGCTGTCGAACGGCTGCGGGTCGCGCGCACTGGTGCTGCTCGGGCGCGGCAATCTCCGTTCCTTCGTGGTGGTCGTGGTGTTGGCGATCTTTGCCCAGATGACGCTGAAAGGCCTGATCGCGCCGCCGCGGATCGCGCTGGTCGGCGCCTCGCAGACCACCGCAACCGCAAACTCGGTGCCGGCGCTGCTTGCGGCCGCGGGCCTGAGCGCGACGGCCGCACGCATGCTGGCGGCCTCGATCATCGCTGCGGCACTGATCATCTTCGCATTTGCCCATCCGGCGTTCCGGCGGTCATCAGGCCAGATCGCCGCGGGCCTGGTGATCGGCCTGCTCGTCGCGGCCGGCTGGTTTGCGACCGGCTATCTCGGCGCCGACGATTTCAATCCGACGCCGGTAACCTCGCTCACCTTCATCGCTCCGATCGCGGACGCGTTGCAGTACGTCATGCTGTCGACGGGATCGACGCTGAATTTCGGCATCGTCACGGTGTTCGGCGTATTCGCCGGCAGCCTGGCGACCGCGCTGCTGACCGGGCGCTTCCATTTCGAAGGCTATCGGTCGCCGCGCCACATGCTGCGCTCGGGCGGCGGTGCCGCGCTGATGGGCGCAGGTGGTGTGATGGCGTTTGGCTGCTCGATCGGGCAGGGCCTGACGGGATTTTCCACGCTGGCGCTGGCGTCGCTGATTGCCTTCGCCGGCATTCTGCTCGGCACCGCCGCCGGCCTGCGCGGTGCACTGCGCGTCCGCCCGCTGGCGGCGGCCTAATCCGCCGCCTTCGTCACGATCCGTATCTCCGACGTCAGCGTCCGGTGCACCGGGCATTTGTCGGCAATCTCCATCAATCGCTTGCGCTGATCGGCATCGAGCGCGCCCTCGATAGCGATCACGCGATCGATCTGGTCCAGCATGCCCTCGCGGGTTTCGCATTCGGCGCAATCTTCCGCGTGGATCTTGCTGTGCCTGAGCGTCACGGTGACGCGGTCGAGCGGCAGCGACTTGCGATCGGCATACATCCGCATCGTCATCGAGGTGCAGGCGCCGAGGCCGGCCAGAACGAAATCATACGGCCCGGGCCCGCAATCCTGGCCGCCGACGGCAACGGGCTCATCCGCCACCATCTGATGCGGACCTGAGGTGACGATCTGCTGGAATTTGCTGTTGCGGGTTTCCCGAACCACGACGTTGCGCGGCCCCTCGCTCGCGGCAGCGGCAGGCTGCGCCGCCGCGGGCTCGATATAGCGTTCAGCCCAGGCGGCAATCACGTCGGCGACATAGGCACTATCGCGCTTGTCGCTCAACAGATGATCGGAGCCTGCCAGGGACACAAAACTTTTGGGATGCCTGGCGGCAACAAAAATCTTCGTGGCGTTGTCGATCCCGACCGTGTCGTCGGTCGGGGAATGCATCACCAGAAGCGCCTTGTGGAGCTTTGTGATATGCGCCGCCAGGCTGTGTTCGGCGACGTCATCAAGGAATTCGCGCTTGATGTGGAACGGTCGCCCGGCGAGCTGAACCTCGACCTCACCATGCTTGCGGATGTCCTCGATGCGATCCTTGAACAGATGCGTGACATGGACGGGATCGGACGGCGCCGCGATCGTCACGACCGCCTTGGCTTCCGGAATCTGCCCGGCGGCGGCAAGGATTGCCGCTCCGCCGAGGCTGTGTCCGATCAGCAGCATGGGGGCTCCGTGGGTTTCACGCAGATGTGCGGCAGCGCGGACGAGGTCGGCGACGTTGGAGGAGAAGGTCGAATTCGCAAATTCACCTTCGCTGGTGCCAAGGCCGGTAAAGTCGAAACGCAGCACGGCGATGCCTTTGGCGGCGAGCGCGGTCGCGATGCGTTTTGCCGCCAGCACATCCTTGCCGCAGGTGAAGCAATGCGCAAACAGCGCGTAGGCCTGCACAGGCCCGTCTGGCGTATCCAGCGCAGCGGCAAGCTGATGGCCGCCTTCACCGGTGAATTGGAAACGTTCAGTCGGCACGGGCGTTCTCCCCGGTCAATGTTGCGGCTTTAGTCTGCGGAATATCGCTGTTCCTGCCACGGATCGCCGCGATTGTGGTAGCCGCGCACTTCCCAATAGCCCGGCGCGTCCTCTGCAAGAAACTCGATGCTCTGCAGCCATTTCGCGCTCTTCCAGAAATAAAGATGCGGCACGACGAGACGCACCGGGCCGCCATGCTCCTGCTCGAGCGGCGCACCCGACCAGCTATGGACCAGGATTGCATCCTCGGCGGAGAAATCTTCCAGCGCCAGGTTGGTGGTGTAGCCGTCATGCGAATGCAGCACCACGAACCGCGCCTCTTCGCGCGGCCGGCAGGCATCGAGCAGATCCTGCGTCGCCAATCCTTCCCACTGATTGTCGTAGCGCGACCAGGTGGTGACGCAATGAATGTCGGACACGAACTTGCTCTGCGCTTGCGCCGAAAACTGCGCGAAATCCCAGAACAGCGGATTTTCCACCGCGCCATAAACGTCAAGCCGCCAGCGCTCGCGCGAGATGTTCGGGGTCAATCCCAGATCGAGCGTCGGCCAGTCTTTCGTCAGATGCTGGCCCGGCGGCAGCCGCGCTTCTTCGGGTCGCGAAATCCTGCCGGTGAGGAATTTTCCCTCGCGCGCCCAGCGCGCCTTGCTGCGCGTCAGCTTGCTCTCCGGCGGCGGGTCGTTCTCGTCGGCCATATCGGGACCACTCACTCGTGGCGATGCATCGCGGATGCATGTTTGGTGTCGCGCATCGTCGCATAGATGAGGAGCGAGAGGAAGATCATGCCGCTGAGATAATAGTAGAACCATTCCTCATGCCCCAGCGTCTTGAAATAGAGCGCGACCGCCGGCGCGGTGCCGCCGAACAGCGATACCGTGATGGCATAGGGCAGGCCGACGCCGAGCGCGCGGACGTTGGTCGGGAACAACTCGGCCTTTACCACCGCGTTGATCGAGGTGTAGCCGGCGACGAAGATCCAGGCAGCGCAGATCAGCAGGAAGGCCGTGAACGGCGATTGTGTCCCTTTCAGCGCGGTCAGGATCGGGACGGTCGCCAGCGTGCCGACGACGCCAAAGAAGATCAGCAGCGGCTTGCGGCCGATGCGGTCGGACAGGGCGCCATAGATCGGCTGCAGCAGGGTCGCGAAGATCAGCGAGCCGAAGATCACAAGCGTGGTCTGGTCCGCGGTGAGGCCGACGGACAGCTTGACGAAGGTCTGCATGTAGGTGGTGAACGTATAGAACGCGGCGGTACCTCCGGCGGTGAGGCCGACCACCAGCAGCAGCTCGCGCGGATATTTCAGAAGTCCGCGGATCGAGCCCGTCGGCTTTGTGAGCTTCTTCGCTTCCTCGAACGCCTCCGTCTCATGGAGGTTACGCCGCATGACGGCGGCAAAGATCGCGAGCAGGGCGCCGATCACGAAGGGGATTCGCCAGCCCCAATCCTTCAATTGTTCCGGCGTCAAAAACACCTTTTGCAGCAGCAACAGCACGATGATCGCGGTGAGTTGCCCGCCGATCAGCGTGACGTATTGAAAGCTCGAATAGAAGCCGCGGTGTCTGGGGTCCGCGACTTCGGTCAGGTAGGTCGCACTGGCGCCGTACTCGCCTCCGAGGCTCAAGCCCTCGATGATGCGCGCCAGCGCCAGAATGGCGGGAGCTGCGATCCCGATCGTGGCGTAGGTCGGCGTCACCGCGATGATCAGCGAGCCGAAGCACATGCAGACGACTGACAGCGTCAGCGACTGCCGCCTGCCGTAGCGGTCGGCGATGTAGCCGAACAGCCAGCCGCCGAGCGGGCGCATCAGGAATGTCGCCGCGAACAGCACCGCGGCATTGAGCTGCTGCACCACGGGATCGCTGTTCGGAAAGAACGCCGGCGCGAAATACAGCGCGAACGCGGTGTAGGCGTAGAAATCGTACCATTCGACGAGGTTGCCGATCGAGCCGATGAAGATCGCCTTGATCCGCCGCTGCACGTCCTCGAGGTCGAGATGATCGTCGGCGGGCTGAATGGCTTGATCGGTCATGATCCGTCTCCAAAGGGCGATGTACGATCCCTTTGTCCCGGATCAATTCGCCGCACAATGGCGGGAAACGAGGACGGGCTATGCCGGGTTCCCCGATCACGAAACGGAGAGCGTGGGCCGAATGGAGAGGTTGCTCTGACGATCGCGCTTACTTAGGCGCCCGCGGATCGATCGGCGTCGTGCCGCGCACGCCCAGATATATCCTCCAGCACCCTGGCCCCCGCCAGCAGTTGCGCCTCGCCGCGCGGCGGCGCCACCACCTGCAGCCCGACCGGCAGGCCCGAGGCGGTAAAGCCGCAAGGCAGCGACAGCGCGGGACAACACACCAGCGTAATCGCGTAGACGATGCCGAGCCATTCGACGTAATTGTCGAACTTCTTGCCGGCGCATTCAGCGACGTAGCGGTTCTCGACCGGGAAGGGCGGCACGATGGTCGCGGGCGCCAGCAGCAGATCGTATTTGTCGAAGAATTCCAGCGTGCGCGCGGTCATGGCGACGCGCTGCGCTTCGGCGCGCTCAAGCTGCTCGACCGTCAGCTTGAGGCCTTCCTCGATATTCCAGATCACTTCGGGCTTGAGCAGGTCGCGCTTCGATCGCAACAGTGCCGCCTTGCTGAGCGCAAAGTCGAACGCGCGCAGCACATGGAAACATTCATGGGCCTCGCGCAGGTCGGGATGGGCTTCCTCGACGATCGCGCCCGCTTCCGCAAAACGCTGCGCGGCCTTGCGGGTGATGGCCGCGACTTCGGGATCGACCGGCGTGATGCCGAGATCGGGCGAATAGGCAATGCGCTTGGGCTTGCTGCCGGAGCGGACAGCGGACAGAAACGACTTAGGCAGCACCGGCAACGACAGCGGATCGCCAGGATGCTCGCCGCTCATGGCGTCGAGCAGCAGGGCGAGGTCTTCCACGTTGCGCGCCATCGGGCCCTGGACGCCGAGATTGCGATCGACGGCGGCGGCTATCGTGTGCGCGACGCGGCCGATGCTCGGCCTCAACCCGACGATGCCGCAGAAGCTTGCGGGGTTGCGCAAGCTACCGCCCATGTCGGAGCCATGCGCGAGCCATGCGGTGCCGGTGGCGAGCGCCACCGCCGCCCCACCCGAGGAGCCGGCTGCGGAGCGGGACGTATCCCAGGGATTGCGCGTTGCGCCGAAAACCTCGTTGAAGGTGTTGGCGCCGGCGCCGAATTCCGGCGTGTTCGACTTGGCGTAGATCACGCCGCCATTGTTTTCGAGATGTTCGACCAGGATGTCCGACTTCGCCGGGATATTATCCTTGTAGATCGGCGAACCCTGCGTGGTGAGCACGCCGGCGACATTGGTCAGGTCCTTGATCGGGATCGGAAGCCCCGCGAGAATCCCGCGTTCGCTGGCCGGCTTCTTCATCAGCGCGGTGGCGTGCTTGCGGGCGCGATCGAAGCACAGCGTCGGCAGCGCGTTGACCTTGCCGTCGACCTCGGCGATGCGTTTTTCCAGCACGTCGAGCAGGTCGAGCGGGGTAACTTCGCCCGATTTCAGCTTGCCGACGACGGCACACGCGGTCTCACGCACCAGCCCCTGATCAGCCACTTCGCACTCTCCGTTCGTTTCCGTTTCTTGATCGCAGATGGTGCTGTAGAACATTTTCCGGCAAAGTGGAACGTGCGGAAGCCGCAGCCGACCGGGAGATATCTGCATGACGACATTGTTTTCTGCGCTTGACTGGCGCGCGATGAGCCAGGAGGCGCGCGACCTCGGCCTCAATAACGGCGTCGCCGTGCCCGGCAGCGTCGAGATGGTCGCGGGCTGGGAGGCGCGCTCCGCCGAGATGCGCAAGCGCTTCGCCGGGCATCTCGATCTGCGATATGGCCCGCGCGAGCGCAACCGGATCGATTTTCTCAAAGCGGGCGACAACGCGCCGACGCTGCTGTTCATTCACGGTGGTTACTGGCAGGCGCGGGCGAAAGAGGTCTTCACTATCGTGGCCGAGGGCCCGTTGGCGCATGGCATCAATGTGGCGCTGATCGGCTACACGCTGGCGCCGGAAGCGACGCTGGACGAGATCGTCGCCGAAATCCACGCTGGCATCGATTTCCTTGCCGGGCAACTGCCCGCGCTTGGCGCGGCAGCCGAGGGCATCGTGGTGTCAGGCTGGTCGGCTGGCGGGCATCTCGACCTCGATGGCGCTGTCGCATCCGAAGGTGAGGGCGGGGATGGCGATTAGCGGCATCTACGACCTCGAGCCGATCCGCCACTCCTATCTCAACGAAAAGCTGCGGGCTGACGAGGCGACGTCACGCCGCAACTCGCCGATGATGCAGGAGGGTGGGCCGCCAAAACCGCTGTCGCTGGTGGTCGGCAGCGCCGAACTGCCGTTGTTGCGCAAGCAGACCGCCGATTTCGCCGGCCACCGTGCCAGACATGGCTTGCCGGTGACATACGAGGAAATTCCCGGCGCCGATCATTTCACCATCATGCATGAGATGATGTCGCCGAAGGGGCGGATCACGACGCTGATCCGGCAGTTGTTCGAGCGGACAGCGGGGTAGAGTTCGCCGTCATTGTGGACTGGCCACCTGCCTAACCCTCATGGTGAGGAGGCGCGAAGCGCCGTCTCGAACCATGCAGGCCCGACTGTGGCCTTCATCCTTCGAGACGCGCGCAAGTGCGCGCTCCTCAGGATGAGGATCGGGCAGGGGTTGCTCTGCTTAACCCCACCCCGCGGTATGCCCGCCGTCCACCGTGAAGATCACCCCTGACGTATACCCCGACCGGTCCGACGCCAGGAACGCCATCAGGTCGCCGATCTCGCGCGCATGCGCGGGCCGACCGAGCGGCATGTTCTTCTGGAACTCCTTGTAACGGTTCTCATCGCCGAGCTGGTTCCTGGCGCGCGTCTTCAACAGCGTCACGTGACGGTCGGTGCCGACCGGGCCCGGGTTGATGCCGACCACGCGGATATTGTCGGCGAGGCTTTTTCCGCCGAGCGCGCGGGTGAAGGCCATCAGCGCGGCGTTGCCGGCGCTGCCGCAGATGTAGTTGGCGTCGAACTTTTCGCCGGCAGCACCAATGTCGTTGACGATGACGCCGTGCCCACGCGCCTTCATTTGCGCATAGATTGCGCGGGTGAGGTTGACGTAGCCGAACACTTTCAGTTCCCAGGCGTGCCGCCAGGTCGCCTCGTCGATCTTGTCGATCGAGCCGCCGGGAATGTCGCCCGCATTGTTGACGAGGATGTCGATATCGGCGGCTTCCTTGGCGAGCCTGGCGATGTCGTCGGCCTTGCGCAGGTCGACGACATGGGCGGTCGCGCCGATCTGGTGTGTCGAGCGCAACCGTTCGGTCAGGGCCTTTAGCTGTTCGCCGTTGCGGGCGGCCAGCATGACGTCGCAGCCTTCCTCGGCAAAGGCTTCGGCCGCGGCCGCGCCGATGCCCTTGGAGGCGCCGGTGATGAGGACACGCTTGCCGCGCAGGTGCAGATCCATGGGAATACTCGCTTGGCTTGGGGGAGGGGTCGGAAGGAAGTCGGCAGATTGGTAGGCGGATGACGCTGTTGCGGTCAACATTGCAGTGCAGCGTTGCGCAGGCGGCAGGTTTGGTCCATTGCAAGGAAATCAAATAACCGGCATTAGCCGCCTGACAGACAGCCCAAGGAAACTCTCGATGAGCAGCGCCAAAAAGCAATATCGGATCGCGGTCATTCCCGGTGACGGCATCGGCAAGGAAGTGATCCCGGAAGGCCTGCGCGTGCTCGAAGCGGCCGCAAAAAAGCACGGCGTTTCCGTGCATTTCGACCATTTCGACTTTGCCTCCTGGGACTATTACGAAAAGCACGGCGAGATGATGCCGGAAGACTGGAAGGCCAAGATCGGCAAGCACGACGCGATCTATTTCGGTGCGGTCGGCTGGCCGGCGAAGATCCCGGATCACATCTCCCTGTGGGGCTCGCTCATAAAATTCCGGCGCGAGTTCGACCAGTACGTCAATTTGCGTCCGGTGCGGCTGATGCCCGGCGTGCCGTCGCCGCTCGCCAACCGCAAGCCGGGCGATATCGATTTCTGGGTGGTGCGCGAAAATACCGAAGGCGAATATTCATCCGTCGGCGGGCGCATGTTCCCGGACACCGACCGTGAATTCGTCACGCAGCAGACCGTGATGACGCGCATTGGCGTCGACCGCATCCTGAAATTCGCGTTCGATCTGGCGCAGTCGCGGCCGAAGAAGCACCTGACCTCGGCGACCAAGTCCAACGGCATCTCGATCACGATGCCCTATTGGGACGAGCGCGTGGAGGCGATGGCGAAGAACTATCCGAAGGTGAAGTGGGACAAGTACCACATCGACATCCTCACCGCGAACTTCGTGCTGCATCCCGACTGGTTCGACGTCGTGGTCGGCTCCAATTTGTTCGGCGACATCCTCTCCGATCTGGGTCCCGCCTGCACCGGCACCATCGGCATCGCGCCGTCGGGCAACATCAACCCGGAGGGCAATTTCCCGTCGGTGTTCGAGCCGGTGCACGGCTCGGCCCCCGACATCGCGGGGCAGGGCATCGCCAACCCGATCGGCATGATCTGGTCGGGCGCGATGATGCTGGAGCATCTCGGCGAGAAGGAAGCGGCCGCGTCGATCGTCGGCGCCATCGAGCGCACGCTCGGCGAACGCACGCTGCGGACAAGGGATCTCGGCGGCAATGCGGACACGACCGCGTGTGGCAAGGCGGTAGCGGATATGGTGGATTGAACCACAGGTGTCGTCCCGGCCTTGAGCCGGGACCCATACGCCGCAGCCGTTGTAATTGCAGGTGGTCTCTGTCGGCTTTTTCTAACGAGAGTGCACGGCGTATGGGTCCCGGCTCAAGGTCGGGACGACGTTGTTAGGGTCCTACTTTCCCTTCACGATCCGCCGGCAATGTTCCCACGCCGCTTGCATCAAATTCTCGCTGGCTTCCGGCGTGCGGAAGGCGGAATGCGCCGACAGCGTCACGTTTTCCAGTTTCGTCAGGGGATGATCCGCCGGCAGCGGCTCGATGTTGAAGACGTCGAGGCCGGCATGGCGGATCTGGCCTGATTTCAGGGCGTCGATCATGGCTTCCTCGTCGACGATCGCGCCGCGCGCGGTGTTGACGAGGATGACGCCGGGCTTCATCGCCTCGATGCAGGCGCGCGAGATCAGGCCCCGCGTCTCGTCGTTCAACAGAAGATGGATCGAAATGACGTCGCTGTCGGTCAGCAATTCGTCGAGATCGACGAACTCGACCTTCGGATATTTCTTCGGCGACCGGTTCCAGGCGATGACGCGCATGCCTGCGCCGATCGCGATGCGTGCGACCTCGGCCGCGATGCCGCCGAAGCCGACCAGGCCCAGCGTCTTGCCCGTCAACTGCATGCCGTCGTCGCGCAGCCAGTTGCCGGCGCGGATCCCGCGATCCATCTTGGCAAGCCCCCGCGCGCCCTCCCACATCAGCGCAACAGCGCATTCCGCTACCGCGGTATCGCCATAGCCCTTGATCAGATGCACATGGATGCCGGTCTCGGCGAGCTCGTCGGGATTCATGTAGCTGCGGGCGCCGGTGCCGAGAAAAACGACGTGCTTCAGTCCGGCGCACTTCTTTGCAATATCGGTCGGCAGCGCCGTGTGATCGACGATCGCGATCTCGGCGCCATCGAGTATTTTGGGATACTGATCCGAGGTGATGTCGGGGTTCCGATGGATCAGCACCTTGGGATCGCCCGGCTTCTCCAGACGTTCGAAAATCACGGCCAGCGATTCATTGGCGTCGACGAAAACTCCACGCATGGCATTTCCCCAAGTCCGTTTACGAGTCGGTTTACAAGTCTGTTTATCGCTAACTCTATCTATCAGGATGCGACGCCGGCGAGCGCCAGCACGGTATGCATCAGCACATTGGCGCCCGCTGCGCAATCAGCCTGGGTCGCGTCTTCGAGTTCGTTGTGGCTGATGCCGTCCTTGCAGGGCACGAACACCATCGCAGCCGGCATCACAGTGTTGAGGTTGCAGGCATCATGGCCGGCACCGGAGGTGATGCGGCGATGCGAATAGCCCAGCATCTTCGCGGCGTTCTCCACTGCGTCCACCAGTTTGGGATCGAAATGCGTCGGCGGCTTGCGCCAGATCAGGTCGAACTGGACGTCGACCTTGCGCCGCGCTGCGATCTCGGCAATCGCGGCGCGCAAATCCCTGTCCAACGTTTCCATGATGGCGGCGTCCGCGCTGCGGCAGTCGACCGTGAAGGCGATCTCGCCGGGAATGACGTTGCGTGAGGGGTTGGCGATCACGGCTTCGCCGACGGTACCGACGGCTTTCGGGCCGTGCTTCTTTGCGATCGCCTCCATCGCCAGCACGATTTCCGACAGCGTCGCCAGCGCGTCGCGCCGCAACGGCATCGGCGTCGAGCCGGCATGGCTTTCGAAACCGGTGATCTTGCCGTCGTACCACAGCACGCCCTGGCCGGAATCGACCACGCCGATGGTCTTGTTCTCGGCCTCGAGGATCGGGCCCTGCTCGATATGCAGTTCGACGAACCCTGAGAATTTCTGCGTCCCCACCGGGGTCGCGCCGCGGTATTCGATGCTGTCGAGCGCCTGCGCCACGGTGACGCCCTCGGCATCCCGCCGCGACAAAATGTCATCGGTGGTGAAGTCGCCGACGTAAGCCGCCGACGCCATCATCGCCGGCGCAAACCGCGAGCCTTCCTCGTTGGTCCAGTTGCAGATGCAGATCGGCGTCTCGGTTTCGATCCCGGCATCGTTGAGGGTACGAACCACCTCCAGCGCCGCCAGCGTGCCGAGCACGCCGTCATATTTGCCGCCGGTCGGCTGCGTGTCGAGATGGGAGCCGAGGCCGATCGGCGCCTTCGACATGTCGCGGCCCTTGCGCAGGCCGAACATCGAGCCCAGCGCATCGACATGCACGTCGAGCCCGGCGGCCTCGCAACGCGCGCGGAACCAGTCGCGCACCTGCTTGTCCTCAGGCCCCAGCGTCAGCCGCCGCACACCGCCCTTCGGGGTGGCGCCGAATTTGGCGGTTTCGTGAATCGTGTCCCACAGCCGGGCGGAGTCGATTTGCAGGTTGGAGGCGATTTTTGTCATTGGCCGTTCCGAAGTTCAGACGATACGCAAGCCGCGCTTTTTCAATGACGCGCCTGACGCGGCGCGTCAACAATGACGCCGCCCTGGGCGAGATTGGCGGCGAGTTCGGCCACGCGCTCCACGGCAACCGTATCAGGGGAGGCGAGCCAGCTTGCCGAAAAAGTCAGTTGCGGCAGTTGCAGATCGGTCGACAGCAGTTGCAGCCGTCCGTCGGCCATTTCGCTTTCGACGATCGCGGTGGGCATCACCGCAATCCCGAGGCCCTCGATCGCCATGTGGATCACGGTTGCCAGCGATGCACTGGCGTGCAGGCGCATCGGCGGCAGGTCCGGGCGGTTGAACAGCGAGCGCACGATCTCGTAAGGAGGGGTCTTGCGCGGGAAGGTGATGATGGGAAATTTCGCCAGATCGTGCACCGTCAATTGACGGCTGCCCAGACCGAGCGACGGACTGGCCAGAAAGCCCACGGGATAGTCGCACAGCACGCGGTTGCTGACGGTCGGCGCCGTCAGCGGGCCAAGCAGGAAGGCGAGCTCGATTTCCTGCGCCAGCAGCCGCGTCCGCAAATTCGAGGTGATATCGACCTCGATTTCGAGCGAGAGATTTGGATAGGCGTGATTGACGCTCTTGATGAGCTGCGACAGCCAGGTGTGCACGATGGTCTCGGCGACGCCGAGCCGCAGCACGCCGCGCATCGCCGAGCGATCGCCGACGACAGCCAGCATTTCCGAGCGCAGCCCGATCAGCTTCTCGGCATAGACCATCAACTGCCGGCCGCTCGGCGTCGGCAGCACCATGCGGCGGTCGCGCTGCAGGAGTTTCACGCCGACCTCGCGTTCGAGCTGGGCGATCCGTTGCGAGATCGCGGGCTGGGTGGTGTTGAGCTTGTGCGCGGCGCCGCGGAAGCTGCCGAGCGTTACCACCCACATGAAAGTCTCAATTGCCTTGAAATCAGTCATGCACCCGATGCCCGCAGATTGATAAATTCATCTTATCAAAGTTGATTAGAAAAGAAGATTAGACTTTATCTTAGCCGTATGCGGGAGTAGATGCCAACTAGATTGAGGCGGGGATCAGCGATGACCAGCTTGGCGAGGAGCGACAGACCCAGCCACGATACGGCGGATTTATCGCCTGGTGTCGCGGCCCGGCACGCCTGCCGCAGCGGGATGACGAGCACCACGGCCGGCGTCGCCAACGGTTATGTCCAGGGCAATCTCGCGATCCTGCCCGAGAAGCTGGCGGCCTCGTTCCACCGGTTCTGCCAGCTCAATCCCAAGCCGTGCCCGATCATCGGGATGTCCGACGTCGGCGATCCCAGGATCCCCGCGCTCGGCATCGATCTCGACATCCGCACCGATTTGCCGCGCTATCGCGTCTGGCGCGACGGCGAAGTGGTGGAGGAGCCGACCGACATCATGGCGCATTGGCGCGACGACCTCGTCGCCTTCGTCATCGGCTGTTCGTATTCCTTCGAGGAGGCATTGCTGGCGGACGGACTTCCGATCCGCCACATCGAGCGCAACGCTCGCGTGCCGATGTACCGCACCAATATCGCCTGCGGTTCCGCTGGGGCCTTCGCAGGGCCGATGGTGGTGTCGATGCGGCCGTTCAAGCCGGCGGACGCCATCCGCGCGGTGCAGATTACCTCGCGCTTTCCTTCCGTGCACGGCGCGCCGGTTCATCTCGGCCATCCGCACGCGATCGGCATAGCCGACATCAACAAGCCGGATTACGGTGATGCGGTGCCGGTCGAGGCCGACGAAATTCCGGTGTTCTGGGCGTGCGGTGTCACACCGCAGTCGGTGATCGCAGCCGCCAGGGTGCCGTTTGCGATCACGCATTCGCCCGGGTTGATGCTGGTGACCGATCTCCTGAACAAGCACCTTGCCGTGCTTTGATGCAACCTTTGCCGCGCATTGAGGCTTTACCGAAATCATCAATCGTTTCATCGATAGCTGCCGACCAACAAAGGATACTGCCATGAACATCTCGCGTCGAAATGTGCTGCTTGGAGCCACTGCCGCTGCTGCGTTCGCGCCGCTCGCAAGCCGCGCGCAAACCTCCGAGGTGGTGATTGGCGTGATCTATCCGCTGTCGGGCGCCAGCGCGCAGATCGGCGTCGATGCGCAGAAGGCTTTCGAGACCGCGGCCGACCTCATCAACAAGAACTACGATTTCGCATTGCCGCTGGCGAAGGGCGAGGGGCTGCCGGGCCTCGGCGGCGCCAAGATCCGGCTCGTGTTCGCGGACCATCAGGCGGATCCGCAAAAGGGCCGCGCGGAAGCCGAGCGCCTGATCACGCAGGAAAAAGTCTGCGCCATCATCGGCACCTATCAGAGCTCGGTGGCGGTCACTGTCAGCCAGATCTGCGAACGCTATCAAATTCCGTTCCTCTCGGCGGACAATTCCTCGCCGAGCCTGCATCGCCGTGGGCTGAAGTTCTATTTCCGCGCCGCGCCACATGACGAGATGTTCTCGACCGCGATGTTCGATTTCTTCGATGCGATGAAGAAGAAGGGCACCAAGATCGAGACGCTGGCGCTGTTCCACGAGGACACCATCTTCGGCACCGACTCCGCCAACGCCCAGACCAAGCTGGCGAAGGAGCGCGGCTACAAGATTGTTTCCGACATCAAGTACCGCGCCAATTCGCCGTCGCTGACCGCCGAGGTGCAGCAGATCAAGGCGGCGAACGCCGACGTGCTGATGCCCTCGAGCTACACCACCGACGGTATCCTGCTGGTCAAGACCATGGGCGAGCTTGGCTACAAGCCGAACGCGATCGTTGCACAGGACGCCGGCTTCTCGGAAAAGGCGCTGTATGACGCGGTCGGCGACAAGCTCGAAGGCGTGATTTCCCGCGGCAGCTTCTCGCTCGACCTCGCGGCCAAGCGGCCGATGGTCGGCAAGATCAACGACATGTTCAAGGAGCGGTCCGGCAAGGACTTCAACGATTATTCCTCGCGGCAGTTCATGGGGTTGATCGTGATGGCGGATGCCATCAACCGCGCCAAGTCGACGGACGGCGAAAAGATCCGCGAGGCGCTCGTCGCCACCGACATGCCCGGCGACGCGACGATCATGCCGTGGAAGCGTGTCAAGTTCGACGAGATGGGCCAGAACAACGACGCCGATCCGGTGCTCCTGCAGTATGTCGGCGGCAAGTTCGTCACCATCTTCCCGGCGCAGGCCGCAGTCGCCGAAGCTTCCTGGCCGATGAAGTAAGCCGCAAGTCTTTTGGGGAGACACCCCAAACGCAGCGTCGTCCCTGCGAACGCAGGGACCCATACGCCGAGGAGCATCGGTTTCATCGTGGCCTCACGACCTTCCTTCAAATGCGAATCCGGTGGCTATGGGTCCCTGCGTTCGCAGGGACGACGATCAATGGAGGCGTTCCAGTGACAGCCGAGACCATTATCCAAAGCCTGGCGAGCGGTCTCCTGATGGGGCTGCTCTACGGGCTCATCGCCGTCGGGCTCGCGCTGATTTTCGGGCTGATGGACGTAGTGAACTTCGCCCACGGCGAATTCCTGATGATCGCGATGTACGCGACATTCTTCCTGTTCGCATTCTTTGCGATCGACCCGTTGCTGTCGGCGCCGCTGGTCGCCGCGGCGCTGTTCGTGTTCGGCGCCGTGGTCTATCTACTGGTTGTGCGCTTTGCGGTGCGCGCAAAAGCCAATGCCGGCATGGTGCAGATCTTCTCCACCTTCGGCCTCGCCATCGTCATGCGCGGACTGGCGCAGTACTTCTTCACGCCTGATTACCGCAGCGTCACGCATTCATGGCTCGGCGGCAAGACGGTCTCGGTGGCCGGCATCTTCCTGCCCGTGCCGCAACTGGTCGGCGCGCTGGTGGCGATCGCAGCCTTCGGCGCGCTCTATCTCTTCATCAACCGCACTGACTTCGGCCGCGCGCTGGAGGCAACCCGCGAGGATGCCGGCGCGGTGGCGCTGGTCGGCATCGACAAGAACAAGGTGTTTGCGCTGGGCTGGGGCCTCGGCGCGGCGCTGGTGGGCCTTTCCGGCGCCGTCATGGCGATGTTCTTCTACATCTATCCTGACGTCGGCGCGTCGTTTGCGCTGATCGCCTATGTAACGGTGGCGCTGGGCGGCTTCGGCAGCGTGTTCGGCGCCTTCGCGGGCGGCATTGTCGTCGGCCTCGTCGAGGCCACCACCGCGCTGATCCTGCCGCCGTCGCTCAAGGCCGTCGGCATCTACGCGGTCTATCTGCTTGTCGTCTTCATCCGGCCGCGCGGCCTGTTCGGATCGATGTGATGGATACGGATTTCGCCAAAGGCCGCCGCCGCGATCTCATCGTCGCTTTCTGTCTGGCCGCGATCGCAGCCACAGTCCCGCTGTTCGTCAAGGACGTCTACGTGCAGAACATCATGGTGCTGACCCTGATGTATGGCGCGCTGTCGCAGAGCTGGAACATTCTCTCCGGTTATTGCGGGCAGATTTCGCTGGGGCACGCCCTCTATTTCGGCATCGGCGCCTATACCACCGCGCTGCTGTTCACCAAGTTCGGCGTGTTGCCGTGGTTCGGCATGCTCGGCGGCGGGATCATTTCCGGCATCATCGCCATGGGGCTCGGCTATCTCTGCTTCCGCCTGCGCGGCCATTACTTCGTGATCGCCACCATCGTCATCGCCGAGATCGGGCTCCTGCTGTTCCACAACTGGGACTGGGCGGGTGCGGCGCTCGGCATCGATATCCCGGTGCGCGGCGATAGCTGGCTCAAGTTCCAGTTCACGCGCAGCAAGCTGCCGTATTTCTATTTCGCGCTGGCGCTGGCCTGCGTCGCCTGGTTCGTCACCTGGTGGCTGGAAGATTCCAAATGGGGCTATTGGTGGCGCGCGGTGAAGGACAATCCGGACGCCGCCGAAAGCCTCGGCGTCGACGTCTTCAACTCCAAGATGGGCGCAGCGGCGGTGTCGGCGTTCCTGGTCGCGGTCGGCGGCAGCTTCTATGCGCAGTTCGTCTCCTACATCGATCCCGAAAGCGTCATGGGCTTCCAGTTCTCGCTGCTGATGGCGCTGCCCGCGGTGCTGGGAGGCATCGGCACCTTGTGGGGACCGCTGCTCGGCGCTGTCATCCTGATCCCGCTCACCGAACTGACGCGCTCGTTCATCGGCGGCTCCGGCCGCGGCGTCGACCTGATCGTCTATGGCGGGCTGATCGTGGCAATCTCGCTGGCGCGGCCGCAGGGGCTGGTCGGACTGTTCTCGTTCAAGCGCAAGGGGGCGGCCCGATGACGACGCCTCTTCTGGAAACCCGCGGCGTCTGGCAGCGTTTTGGTGGCCTGATTGCCAACAGCGACGTCTCGATCTCGGTCGGGCGCGGCGAGATCGTCGGCCTGATCGGGCCGAACGGCGCGGGGAAGTCCACGCTGTTCAACCTGATCGCGGGCGTGCTGCCGCCCACGCAAGGCTCGATCATCTTCGATGGCCAGGACGTCACCGCGTTGCCGGCCGCCGAACGCTGCCAGCGCGGCATCGGCCGCACCTTTCAGGTCGTGAAGAGCTTCGAGACCATGACCGTCATCGACAACGTCATCGTCGGTGCGCTGGTCCGATCAACCGTGATGCGAGATGCCCGCCGCAAGGCGCACGAAGTGCTGGAGTTTTGCGGCCTTGGCCCGCGCGCCAATGTGCTGGCCAGCGATCTCGTTCCGTCCGAAAAGCGCCGCCTCGAGGTTGCGCGTGCGCTGGCGACCGAGCCGAAACTGCTGCTGCTGGACGAGGTGCTGACAGGGCTGACGCCGGTCGAAGCAAAAACCGGCGTCGAACTGGTGCGCAAGGTGCGCGACACCGGCGTCACCGTGCTGATGGTCGAGCACGTCATGGAAATCGTGATGCCGCTGGTCGACCGCGCCATCGTGCTCGACCTCGGCAAGGTGCTGGTCGAGGGCAAGCCGTCCGACGTCGTCCGCGATCCGAAAGTCATCAGCGCCTATCTGGGGGATCGTCATGCTGTCGGTGCATGAAGTCACCACCGCCTATCAGGGCCTGGTCGCGATCTCGGCGGTCTCGATCGAAGTGGCGAAGGGCGAAATCGTCTGCGTCGCCGGCGCCAACGGGGCCGGCAAGTCGACGCTGTTGAAATCGATCGCCGGCGCGGAGCGTCCGCGCTCCGGCACCGTGTCGTTCGACGGCAGTCGGATCGACGGCATGGCGCAGCATGTCATTACCTCGCGCGGTATCGCCTATGTGCCGGAAAACCGCCGGCTGTTCCCGCGCCTGTCGGTGCACGATAACTTAAGGCTCGGCAGCTACCTCTACCGCGGCCAGGCTGATCGCGAGGCGCCGCTCGATCTCGTGTTCAAGCTGTTCCCGCGCCTGCAGGAACGGCTGGAGCAGCGCGCCGAAACGCTCTCCGGCGGCGAGCAGCAGATGCTCGCCATCGGCCGCGCGCTGATGACCCGGCCGCGGCTGTTGATGCTGGACGAGCCCTCGCAGGGCATCATGCCAAAGCTGGTCGACGAAATCTTCCAGGCCGTGAAGCGCATCCGCGACGCCGGGATGACCGTGCTGATCGTCGAACAGCGCATGGCCGAATGCCTGGAGATTGCCGACCGCGCCTACATCCTGCAGACGGGGCGCGTGCTGATGCAGGGGAGTGCGGCGGAGATCAGCGTCAACCCGGATGTGCGGAAGGCGTATCTGGGATTGTGAGCCGCCGTGAGCGGTGACGGGAAGCTCCCTCCACGTCATTGCGAGGAGCAAAGCGACGAAGCAATCCATCTCTCCGCACGCGGCGCCATGGATTGCTTCGCTTCGCTCGCAATGACGGGGAGAGGCTAGTGCTCGTGCCCATGCTCCGGCAGCGTCAGCCCGAACGTCTTCGTCAAATCCTCCACCTGCGCCGGCGACAAATACCGTGGGTTCAGCCCGCGCAGCAGCAGATACAATTTCGCCGTCTCTTCCAGTTCCTCGATCGCATACACCGCGGCTTCCAGCGTATCGCCCGAAACCACCGGGCCGTGATTGGCGAGCAGCACGGAGGAGTATTTCCCGGCCAGCCCCTTGATCGCATCCGCGACCGCGGGATCGCCGGGGCGGTAATAGGGCACGAGCGCGGTCTGGCCGCATTTCATCAGGTAATAGGGGGTCATCGGCGGCAGCGCGGCGCGGGGGTCGATCTCGGGAAGCATCGAGAGCGCCACCGAATGGGTCGAATGCAGATGCACGACCGCGCGCGCGGCGGTGCGGGTCTGGTAGAGCGCGGTGTGCAGGGGCACTTCCTTGGTTGGCGCGTCGCCGGAAACCAGCTGTCCGTCGGCGCCGAGCCGCGACATCCGCGCCGGATCGAGCGAGCCGAGCGAGGCGTTGGTCGGCGTCACCAGCCAGCCGCCGTCGTCGAGTTTGACGCTGATGTTCCCCGAGGAGCCCGGCGTCAGCCCGCGCTCGAACAGCGAACGGCCGAGGCGGCAGATTTCCTCCCGGATTTTTGTTTCGCTCATGCACATGGCCCCGTTTCCTGAACCTTTTTCCCATGCTTTGGCAGCGCGGCCAAGCCGTGATACCCAGAGGCAAAGCCGCCGGCTCGGATGCCGGCTAAAGTGAAACATTGAGGGACCGCCGCATGCCAGAATCCGCAAAACCGCGCATTGCCGTCATCGGGCTGGGCTCGATGGGGTTCGGCATGGCGACCTCGCTGCGCCGCGCCGGGCTTGAAGTCACCGGCTGCGACGTCTCGGCGGATTCGGTCAACCGGTTCGTGGCCGACGGCGGCAAGGGCGCCGGAACGCCGGCGGAAGCCGCCAAGGCTGCCGACATTGTCGTCAGCGTGGTCGTCAACGCCGCCCAGACCGAGACCATCCTGTTCGGCCCCAATGGTGTCGCCGAAACGCTCGGGAAGGGCGCGGTGTTCATCTCCTCCGCCACCATGGACCCGGACGTCGCGCGCAGGCTTGCCAAACAGTTGGAGGCCACCGGGCGGCACTACCTCGACGCACCGATTTCCGGCGGCGCGCAGCGCGCGGCACAGGGCGAACTCACGATTCTGGCGTCGGGCAGCCCGGCGGCGTTCGCGAAAGCCCGCCCGGCGCTCGATGCGATGGCCGCAAAGCTTTACGAGCTCGGCGACGATGCCGGCCAGGGCGCCGCGTTCAAGATGATCAACCAGTTGCTGGCCGGCGTGCACATCGCCGCCGCCTCGGAAGCCATCGCGTTCGCCGCCAAGCAGGGCCTCGACATCCGAAAAGTCTACGAGGTGATCACGGCGTCTGCCGGCAATTCCTGGATGTTCGAGAACCGCATGCCGCATGTGCTCGACGGCGATTATTCGCCGCGCAGCGCGGTGGAGATCTTTGTGAAAGACCTCGGTATCATCCAGGATATGGCGCGCTCGCAAAAATTCCCGGTGCCGGTGGCCGCCGCCGCGCTGCAGATGTTTCTGATGACGGCCGCATCCGGCATGGGCCGCGACGACGACGCCTCGGTGGCGCGAATGTATGCCAAGGTCACCGGCACGCATCTGCCCGGCGAACCGAAATAGCAGCAAGATCAAAAAAGGGGACGTTCGATGCCGCGTTTTGCCGCCAATCTCTCCATGATGTTCACCGATGTGCCGTTCCTCGACCGCTTTGAGGCGGCGGCAAAAGCGGGATTTACATCTGTCGAATTCCTGTTTCCCTACGACCATCCGGCAGACGCCGTCGGTGAGCGGTTGAAAAAGAACGGTCTGACGCAGGCGCTGTTCAACCTGCCGCCGGGCAATTGGGACGCCGGCGAAAAAGGTTTTGCCGCGCTGCCGGATCGCTTTGACGATCTGAAGCGAAGCCTTGATACGGCGCTGCCTTACGCGAAGGCGACCGGCGTCAAGCGGCTGCATCTGATGGCCGGTATCGCCAATCGCTCCGATGCGAAGGCGGTCGAGCAGTTCTATAAGTCGGTAACGTGGGCGGCGGAATTCTTTGCGCCCCACGGCCTCGATGTCGTGATCGAGCCGATCAATGCCCGCAACGTGCCGGGCTACTTCCTCAACGACTTCCTGTTCGCCCGCGACCTGATCACCGAGCTGAAAATTCCAAACCTGAAACTTCAATTCGACATCTATCATTGCCAGATCATTCATGGCGACGTCACCATGCGGTTGCGCGAGATGATGCCGATCACAGGCCACATCCAGATCGCCAGCATTCCCTCGCGCAACGAGCCCGATGGCGAAGAGCTGAACTATCCGTTCCTGTTCGCCGAACTCGACCGGCTCGGTTATGGCGGCTTCGTCGGCTGCGAATATAACCCGCGCGGCAAGACCACCGACGGCCTTGGCTGGTTCAAGCCCTATGCCGGAGTAAAGCCGTGAAATTGTCCTTGGGCTGCATTGCCGACGACTACACCGGCGCCTCCGATCTCGCCAATACGCTGACCCGTCAGGGCCTGCGCACGGTGCAGACCATCGGTGTTCCCTCCGACGATCTCGCGCTGCCCGAGGTCGATGCGGTGGTGGTGTCGCTCAAGAGCCGCTCGATCGAGGCTGATGTTGCGGTGACGCGTTCGCGCGCCGCGGAGAAATGGCTGCGCGGCCGCGGAGCCGGCCACGTGCTGTTCAAGATCTGCTCGACCTTCGATTCCACCGACGCCGGCAATATCGGTCCGGTGATGGATGCACTGCGCAGCAACTCCGGCGATGCGATCGTGCTGGTGACGCCGGCCTTCCCGGAAACCGGCCGCACCGTCTACCAGGGGAATCTGTTCGTCGGCGCCGTGCCGTTGAACGAAAGCCCGCTGAAGGATCATCCGCTCAACCCGATGCACGATTCCAACCTGGTGCGGGTGCTGGCGCGCCAGAGCCGGACCAAGGTCGGGCTGGTGGATCTCGCCACGCTTTCGCGCGGCACGGACGCGGTTCGCGGCCGTCTCGCCGATCTCGCCGGGAAGGGCATCGGCGCCGCCATCATCGACGCCGTGTTCGACCGCGATCTGGAAACCATCGGCGGCGTCGCGCTGGATCATCGCCTGTCCGTCGGCGCGTCCGGCATCGGCCTCGGCCTTGCCCGGGCGCTGGTCGCTTCCGGCAAGGTGAAGTCGGCGGCCGCGGGCGCGGTCTCCGGCGCGCCGGTCGGCGGACCGGCAGCGTGCCTTGCGGGGAGCTGTTCGCAGGCGACGCTGGCGCAGGTCGCAAACGCCGAAAAGACCATGGCCGTATTGCATCTCGACCCCGAGCAGATCATTGCCGGTCCCGCTGAAGCCCAGCGGGCGCTGGCCTGGGCGAGTGCGCGACTCACCAACGGCCCGATCCTGATCGCCAGCAGTTCGACGCCGGATCAGGTTGCAGCCCTGCAATCTCGACATGGCCGCGATGCAGCCGGACATGCCATCGAGCAGGCGATGGCCGATATCGCCGAAGGCCTGGTGCGCACGGGCGTGCGGCGGCTGGTGGTCGCGGGTGGTGAAACTTCGGGCGCAGTCGTCGACCGTCTGCGCATTCCCGGATTCCTCGTAGGTGAGGAAATCGCTGCAGGAGTGCCGGTTCTGCGCGCCGTCGGCGCCGACAAGGGCGAAATGCTGCTTGCGCTGAAATCGGGCAATTTCGGCGGCACGGAGTTTTTCTCCGACGCATTGAAGCTGATGCGCTGACCGCTTCGCGCATTCTCCTCCAGTGGGAGATAAGTCGCCTGCCGTAATTTTACGGAACGGCGCGTTAACGCAACCTCAGGGAGCGGCGGGTTTGATGCCTGCAAGGCATCCCCGTGATTCTCCAATTCACCACCTTCTCACAATCGGCTTTTTCATAATCGGCACGTGCTCCGCGCCCAAAACCAAGAGATTCCAGCCATGCTCGCGAAATACGCCATCCGTACCAAGATCATTGCCGTGGTGGCCTTCCTGCTTGTTGCGATGACGGGCATGGGTCTGCTCGCCGTCCGCAACATGCGCGCCATCAACGCCAACACGGTGGAGATCTCGACGAGCTGGCTGCCCAGCGTCCGCGTGCTCGGCGACCTGCGCGCCAGCGTGATCACCTACCGCAACGTCATCCGCGAGCACATGCTGGTCCAGACGCTGGAAGAGAAGCTGGCGATGGAGAAGACGCTGGCCACCGTCGTCGAGGGCAACAACAAGATCCGCGCCACCTACGAGCCGATGATGAGTTCGCCGGCAGAGCGCGCACTTTACAGCGAATGGGTCAAGCTGTGGGAGAGCTACAGGAAGGGCACCGAGGAGGTCATGGCGCTGTCGCGCAAGGCGCCCGGCCAGGTACCCCGTGAGGCCCATGAGTTGAACACCAGGACGGTCAACAAGATCGGGCTCGACGCCGATGCCGTCCTGAAGAAGGACATCGACCTCAACGATGCCGGCGCCGACAAGGCGGCGGAAAACGCGGCGGACAGCTATGCGTCTGCCTTGATGATGCTTGCGACGATCCTCGGCATGGCCGTCATCATCGGAACTGCCGTCAGCTACTATCTCGTTCGCGACGTCTCGGCCGGCATCGCCTCCATCGTCACGCCGATGCAGGCTTTGGGCAAAGGCGACCTCACCGCAGATGTGCCGCACCAGGGTGAGCGCACCGAAATCGGGGTCATGGCTGATACCCTGCAGGTCTTCAAGGATGCCCTGATTGCCAAGAAAGCCGCCGACGAGGCTGCGGCGGCGGATGCCGAAGCCAAGATCGAGCGTGGCCGGCGGGTTGACGGCATCACTCGCAACTTCGAAAACGTCATCGGCGAGATCGTGCAGACGGTGTCGTCGGCTTCGACGCAGCTCGAAGCCTCCGCCGGTTCGCTATCGGCGACCGCCGAGCGTGCACGGGAAGTGACGGCGACGGTGGCGTCGGCTTCCGAGGAGGCCTCCGCCAACGTGCAGTCGGTAGCGTCGGCGACGGAAGAACTTTCCTCCTCGGTCACCGAGATCAGCCGCCAGGTGCAGGAATCCGCGCGGATGGCGTCGGGTGCGGTCGGTCAGGCGCGTAGCACCAACGATCGGGTCAGCGAATTGTCGAAGGCCGCCGCCCGCATCGGCGACGTGGTCGAGCTCATCAACACCATCGCCGGGCAGACCAATTTGCTGGCGCTGAATGCCACCATCGAGGCGGCGCGTGCCGGTGAGGCCGGTCGCGGCTTTGCCGTCGTGGCGTCGGAGGTGAAGGCGCTGGCGGAACAGACGGCCAAGGCCACCGGCGAGATCAGCCAGCAGATTACCGGCATCCAGGGCGCGACCCAGGAGTCGGTGAACGCGATCAAGGAAATCAGCGGCACGATCGAAAGGCTGGCGGAGATATCCTCGGCGATTGCGGCCGCTGTGGAAGAGCAGGGCGCGGCAACGCAGGAAATCTCCCGCAACGTGCAGCAGGCGGCGCGGGGTACCCAGCAAGTTTCCAGCAACGTTACCGATGTGCAGCGCGGCGCCGGCGAGACCGGCGCGGCCTCCTCGCAGGTGCTCTCGGCGGCGCAGTCGCTGTCGGGCGACAGCAAGCGCCTCAGGCTCGAGGTCGGCAAGTTCCTGGAGTCGGTCCGGGCAGCCTGACAACCGGCCGGCGGCAGACGAAGGGCCCGGCTCGCAGCATCGGGATCCGGGCCTTTTCGCGTTTTACGAGAAGTAGATAGCGATACAACCCGATGGGATATTCGGTAGTTTCACGCAAGCGGAAATTAACCGGTCCCCACTACGCTCCACCCGCATCTTGCGAATTCGCGCGCGAAGGTTGCCGGTTCCTTTGCACCGCAAATTTCTGCCTCCGGAAAAACTGCTCAAAGAATTTGGGGTCGTCGACATGATCAAGCTCAACCGTATCGGAAACAAACTGGGCTTGGCCGGGGCGGTCGGCGTCCTGCTGGCGATCGGCATGGTGGCCAACCAAATAATGACCGAATCTGCGGTCACGGCCGCCAATGATCGGGCTGCCCGCTCGCAGAAGGTGGCCGATACCTCGCTGGGGGGACATCTCGAACTTCGCAAGATACAGCTCACCGCCCGCGATATCAGGCTGGCGCGAACGCCCGCCGATGTCGAAAAGACTGTCGCCGACCTGCAGCGGTACAAGGCGGTCATGGCGAAGGACATCGAGGCTGCGCTCGAAACGGCAAAGATGGCGGCTACCCAGGATCGGCTGCAGAAGACCAAGGCCCTGATGGAAGGCTTTACCGCCGCCGTGGAAGATCTCGCCAAGGCGCAGATCACACTGCTGGCGCAGATCGAAAAGCGCTCGGTCGTCTCGGACGAATGGACCAAGGCCGTCGCGGCCCAGTTGGGTTCGCCCGCGATGGCGAAGGTGGACAATCGTCTCGATATCGAGCGTTTGCTGTTTCAGGCCGATGCAAGAGTGAACGCGCTGCGGGCAGCCGCCTGGAAACTCGGCGCCACCGGCGATGCCAACCTGGTCACCGAGATGGGCAAGACCGAGGCTTCGCTGAAGGATGTCTTCAACAAGCTGCGCGGCGAAGCCGACGACCGCGAGTTGCTGGTCGTGGTCAGCAACCTGTCTTCGATCGTCAAGCGCTTCCTGGCCGCCAATGAGGAGGCCGTAAAGACCGAGCAGGCGAAGAACGACATCATCATCAACCGCACCACCAAGCCCGCAGCCGATGCCGCCGATCTGATGGAAACAACGGTCGAGAATTCCAAGAAGAATGCGCAGACCTCCAAGGAAGAGATGGTGGCCGAAATAGAGCAGGCCAACCGGATCAGCTTGATCATGGCGATCGTCGTGGTCGTGTCGCTGATCGCCTCGGTCGTGTTTTCCTTCCTGGGCGTCGCACGTCCGATGACGCGCCTCAACGGCGCGCTGGGCGAGATGGCCGGCGGCAATCTCGATGTCGAGATTCCCGGCGCCGGCCGCGGCGACGAAATCGGCGACCTCGCCAAGACGGTGACCGTCATTCGCGAAAACGCCGAGCATAAGGCGCGTGAGGAAGCCGAAACCAAGGTCGAGCAGGACCAGGTCGCGGCGCAGCGGCGCAAGCGGGAAATGATCAAGCTCGCCGACGATTTCGAAGGCGCTGTCGGCGAGATCGTGGAGACCGTGTCGTCGGCTTCGACCGAACTGGAAGCCGCCGCAGGCACGCTGACGTCGACCGCCGAACGCGCCCAGGAACTGACCACGATGGTGGCCGCGGCTTCCGAGGAAGCCTCCACCAATGTGCAGTCGGTGGCCTCCTCCACCGAGGAGATGGCCTCGTCCATCACCGAGATCGGCCGCCAGGTGCAGGCATCGGCGCGGATGGCCAATGAGGCCGTCGATCAGGCCCGAACCACCAATGACCGGGTCAGCGAATTGTCGAAGGCGGCCGCCCGCATCGGCGCAGTAGTCGAACTCATCAACACCATCGCCGAACAGACCAACCTGCTGGCGCTCAACGCCACCATCGAGGCGGCCCGTGCCGGCGACGCCGGCCGCGGCTTCGCCGTCGTGGCGTCCGAAGTGAAGGCGCTGGCGGAACAGACCTCGAAGGCGACCGGCGAGATCGGCCAGCAGATTACCGGCATCCAGGCCGCAACCGAGGAATCGGTCGGTGCGATCCAGGCGATCAGCACCACCATCGAAAAGCTGTCGGAGATCTCCTCGACCATCGCGTCCGCGGTGGAAGAGCAGGGAGCCGCCACCCAGGAAATCTCCCGCAACGTGCAGCAGGCGGCCCGGGGCACCCAGCAGGTTTCCTCCAACATCATCGATGTGCAGCGTGGCGCCGGCGAGACCGGCTCGGCCTCTTCGCAGGTGCTGTCCTCGGCCCAATCGCTGTCATCGGATTCGAGCCGCCTCAAGCTCGAGGTCGGCAAGTTCCTCAATTCGGTGCGGGCGGCCTAACAGCCGACAGACCGCAAGGAAAATGGCCCGCTCCTGAACAAGGGGCGGGCTTTTTGCTGTTTTGAACTCAGTATATCTACTGAGCAGATATTAACGCGAAGAGAGCGGCTGACATATACGATTCCGTGCAATGGGGCGGACGACATTCGTCGTCGCGCGGGAGATCGATGTGATGTTCGGAATGATACGTCAGGCCAGGATGACGGTTGGCCGAAAGATCTATGCCCTCATCTTCCTCAGCTTCGTCGGGCTTCTCGGGGTAGCCTTCCTCGACTCGCGCGAACTGGCATCGAGCCTCAATCAGCAGAAGCAGATCGAACTGCGGCACCTCGGCGAACTCGCGCTCGGCATTGTCAAGGAAGAGCATGCCGCGGCGCAGAAGGGCGGCGTTCCGGACGCCGACGCCCAGAAGCGCGCGATGGCGCGGATTGCGGGGCTTCGCTACGGCAGCAACGATTATTACTGGATCAACGACATGCATCCGAAAATGGTGATGCATCCGATCAAGCCGGAAATGAACGGCAACGATCTGTCGGCCTACAAGGATCCGAACGGCAAGCTGTTGTTCGTCGATTTCGTCAATGCCGTCAAAAAGGACGGCTCCGGCTTCGTTCCCTATGAGTGGCCCAAGCCGGGCTTCGACAAGCCGCAGCCGAAATTGTCCTATGTGGTCGGCTTTGCGCCGTGGAACTGGGTCATCGGCACCGGCGTCTACATCGACGACCTGAAGGCGCAGACCTGGGTATCGACCGAGCGCTCCCTGATCGTTGCCGGCGCGATCGTGCTGTTCATCCTTGCGGTATCGATCTTCGTGGCGCGGAGCATCACCGCCCCGCTGCAGCGCATGACCGTCACCATGAACGACCTCGCCAGCGGCAACCTCAACGTCGAGGTGTCCGGCATCGGGCGTGGCGACGAGGTTGGCGAGATGGCCAAGGCCGTCGAGGTGTTCAAGAGCAATGCCGTCGCTCGCCAATCTCTGGAGACCGAGCAGCGCGCAGCCGAGACCCGCGTCGTCGCGGGCCGCAAGGCCGACATGAACAAGATGGCCGACGATTTCGAGACTGCGGTCGGCCGCATCGTCGAGACCGTATCGTCGGCGTCCGGTCAGCTCGAAGTCTCGGCGGGTACGCTCACGGCGACCGCCGAACGCGCGCAGGGTCTCGCGACAACCGTTGCGGCGGCCTCCGAGGAAGCCTCGACCAACGTGCAGTCGGTCGCATCGGCCACCGAAGAGATGGCGTCTTCCGTCAACGAGATCAGCCGCCAGGTGCAGGCATCGGCGCGGATGGCCAGCGAGGCCGTTGATCAGGCCCGCACCACCAATGACCGCGTCAGCGAATTGTCGAAGGCGGCAACCCGCATCGGCGACGTCGTCGAACTCATCAACACCATCGCGGGGCAGACCAACCTGCTGGCGCTCAACGCCACCATCGAGGCGGCGCGCGCCGGCGAGGCTGGCCGCGGCTTCGCGGTGGTGGCTTCCGAGGTAAAGGCGCTCGCGGAACAGACCGCCAAGGCCACCGGCGAGATCGGCCAGCAGGTATCAAGCATCCAGGCGGCGACCCAGGAATCCGTGAACGCGATCCAGGCGATCAGCGGCACCATCGAGAAGCTGTCGGAGATTTCGTCGACCATCGCAGCCGCGGTGGAAGAGCAGGGCGCCGCGACGCAGGAAATCTCCCGCAACGTGCAGCAGGCGGCCATGGGTACCCAGCAGGTGTCCTCCAATATCGGCGACGTGCAGCGCGGCGCCAGCGAAACCGGATCGGCGTCCTCGCAGGTGCTTGCAGCGGCGAAATCGCTGTCGGGCGATTCCAGCCGCCTCAAGCTCGAGGTCGGCAGGTTCCTCGAACTCGGTGCGGGCGGCCTGATTTCGCACTGCCAATCAGGTTCCATGCCGGTTCCATATGCGGCTTCGCAATGGCCGATGATGCGAATCGGAAGCGCGAGCTGCCACGGGGAGCCCGTTTTTCGGCTGCACGAGGGCCACGAGACATCCCTGGATCGTAAAATCGCGATTGCAGCGCAGGCCGGCCAATCGCCCTGAGCGAAACTGATGAGAATGTGGCCAACGAATTTCCGAAATCGGGATAAACCGGTAAGATACAAGGGCATCGTGAAGATCCGATGCCAAGCTTTCTGCGTCAATGAAGACGCGCCAGAACTCAAGACGCTTCGGACGATGGCAGGGCGCATCGAGGCACCCACCCGCCATGGTCAAGTTGCGCATACGATCCCTCTCAACTCCGGCTAGCGCTTTTTCGTTGTTGCGACGATCGCTGCCGACGGCTCGGATGACCGCCGCGTGTCGTTGTTTGATGAACTAGTTGAGTCTGAGTTCGTAAGGGTTAGCCGGTCTCCGGACGTTGATCGTTTCCGGAGCATCGAAGGGTTGGGCGAGGCCTGGAGCATTCCGATCGATGCCAAGGCCTTCGCCGCCGCTTTCGCTTCGTTGAAGCTGAAGTCCTGTTCGGTCCATTTGCAACGAACGTTTCCGCGGATTCTGCAGATGCACTATTCCACGACCGGCGCGATCGTCGGTCTCGCGATGGACGATGCGGTTTCGTTGATTATCGACGGCGTTGAAGCCCGTGCGCCGGCCCTGCTCCTGGTCAAGGGTACCACGACGTGCGAGATCGTGGAGCAGCAGCCCAACATGCTGGCGCTCCTGAATTTCGATTCCATCGACGATCGAGGCTGGCCGGGCGATGCCGATAGCGCTCAAGTCATAGTGACACTGCTGGACAAATGCCAGGCGCTGCGGACAACCGTTGGCGACGCGCTGATGCTGGCCTCGCATTCGCCCGATACCCTCGCGCAGCCGAACGTGATCGAGAATATTGAGGAATCGATTCTGCAGGCGGTCGATCTGGCGATGGCTGCGGCATCGCCGGCGTCCGAAGCCAGGCGGCTGAGCCTGAGCCATTATCTGGCGCTGGTCCGAAAATTCGACGAGTTCATCGCAGCCAACGCCGGCAAGACGCTGTACAGCGCCGACGTGGCGCGGCAGCTTGGGGTCTCGGTAAGGACGCTGCATAACGCCGTGGTTGCCATTCGCGGCATGAGCATGCATCGCTATATGCGGCTGCGTCGCCTTTGGAATGTGCGTCAGCAACTGGTGCGGGGAGCATTGCTGCAATCGATCAAGGCTGTCGCACTCGTGCATGGCTTCTGGCACATGGGCGAGTTCAGCTCGCTCTATCGCGAGTTGTTCGGCGAAACGCCGCAGCAGACGTTATCGGCCGCCCGCAATAAGCCGAACGGAAAATCGTGATGGCGAAGCAAGCGGCGATACCGTAGTTCTAAGATTTCCCCAAACCGCTCGATTTAGCCTCTCATTAACCACCGTATGAAACCTTAAGCATATGAGTGCCGCTCTGTGGCTTTGCCGCAGGAGCCCTTCGTTCGCAACGAACCGGCTCGTCCAGTCCTATGGCCCGGTCTCTTCAAGCGTGATCCCGCCGTACGGGAAACAGCCGGTATTGCTGCGATTTTCACTGACCTCTGTTGTTTCAAGGACGTTTTTCCATGTCTAGCCTTACCCGTATCCTTCTGAATCTCTCCATTGGCGCCAAGCTCGGCATCGCCTCAGGCCTCGGCGTTCTGCTCGTCGCCACGATGGTGATTGTCCAGATCCGCTCCAATGCGGCGACGCGCGAACTCGATGCGCACATGGCCGGCCAGCAGACGATCGCGCGGGATGCGGTGGAAGCGAAGGCGTCGATCGCCGGGATGCAGGTCGGCCTCCGGGATATTCGTCTGGCCAATAGTCCGGCTGAGCTGCAAAAGGCCAACGACAATGTCGCCGCACGCGTGAAATCGGCCAGCCATTTCGGCGACGAGATGCTCAAATTGTCCAAGTCCCCCGAGAACCACGCCCGTATCGAAAAACTCAAGGCGAGAGCGGCGGAATATTCGAAGGGCGCTCAGCAGATCGCGGCCGTTCGCAGCGAAGCGATCGCAGCAGGCGGCGGCGCCGACGCCGCAGCCAGGATTGCAAAACTGAATGAAGAAGTCATGCGCATTGCCCGCGAAGTCGCGGCGCCGATCGTTGCCGAACTCGAGCCGCTCGCCAACCAGATCGCCGATTTCGCCAAGCACAACGTGGAAGAACAGGCCCAACAGGCCGCGCGGGAAATGGCCACCGCCGAATGGGAGGGCCTGACACTCGGCATCGGCACGATTCTGCTGCTGATCGCAACCAGCGTATTTTCCTTCTTCACGATCTCCCGTCCGATGCGCGCACTGAGCGTCTCGATGGAAGAACTTGCCGGTGGCAATTTCGGCGTGGTGTTGCCCGGTCTCGGCCGCAAGGACGAACTCGGCGCGGTTGCCGGCGCCGTCGAGAAATTCAAGGTCGTCTCGGAGCAGAAGGCCCGCGACGAAGCGGAAGCCAGGATGAAGCAGGATCGGATCGCTGCGCAACAGCGCAAGGCCGATATGATCAGGCTGGCGGATTCCTTCGAGACGGCGGTTGGCGAGATCGTCGAAACCGTGTCGTCGGCGTCGACCGAACTCGAAGCCTCCGCCGGCACGCTGACGGCGACCGCCGAGCGCGCCCAGCAGGTGACCACGACGGTGGCCGCGGCCTCGGAAGAGGCTTCCACCAACGTGCAGTCGGTTGCTTCAGCGACGGAAGAACTGTCTTCTTCCGTCAACGAGATCAGCCGCCAGGTGCAGGAATCGGCGCGGATGGCCAGCGAGGCCGTCGACCAGGCCCGTACCACCAACGATCGCGTCAGCGAGCTGTCGAAGGCGGCCGCGCGCATCGGCGACGTCGTCGAACTCATCAACACCATCGCGGGCCAGACCAATCTGCTGGCGCTCAACGCCACCATCGAGGCGGCGCGCGCCGGCGAAGCCGGCCGCGGGTTTGCGGTCGTCGCCTCCGAAGTGAAGGCGCTCGCCGAACAGACGGCCAAGGCGACCGGCGAGATCGGCCAGCAGATATCGAGCATCCAGGGCGCGACCCAGGAGTCGGTCGGCGCGATCAAGGAGATCAGCGGCACCATCGAAAGGCTGGCCGAGATCGCCGCGACCATTGCAGCCGCGGTGGAAGAGCAGGGGGCCGCGACCCAGGAAATCTCGCGTAACGTGCAGCAGGCTGCCCATGGCACGCAGCAGGTGTCCTCCAACATCACCGACGTGCAGCGCGGCGCCAGCGAGACCGGATCGGCCTCCGCGCAGGTGCTTTCGGCGGCACAGTCGCTCTCTGCCGACAGCAACCGCCTCAAGCTCGAGGTCGGCAAGTTCCTGGATACGGTCCGGGCGGCCTGACAAGGCCGGCCCCGGCTCCGGCATCCCAGCTATGCCGGGGAAGTGAAGGGCGGCTGCGCCGCCGGAATTGGCCTTTTGGCTTTGTTTCGGCTAAATCAGCGCAGTCTGGCTGGGTCTTTGCATCGCCCAGTTGCCATCCCGCTGCAGGGGCTCCCGGGAATGCCGATTACATGATTGCGCTGGTCCGTATCGCGCTGAGCCGGCCGTATACGTTTGTCGTGCTCGCTCTGCTGCTGTTGATCATCGGGCCGCTGGCGGCGCTGCGCACGCCGACCGACATCTTTCCGGACATCCGCATCCCCGTCATCGGGGTAGTCTGGAACTATACCGGTCTGCCGCCGGACCAGATGTCGGGGCGCATTATCACGCCGTTTCAGCGGGCGCTGACGACGACGGTCAACGACATCGAGCACATCGTCGCCAATTCCTATAACGGCATTGGAATCGTCAAGATCTTCTTCCAGCCGAACGTCGATATCCGCACCGCCAACGCCCAGGTGACCGCGATCTCGCAGACCCTGATCAAGCAGATGCCGCCCGGCGCGACGCCGCCCCTGGTCCTCAATTTCAGTGCTTCCACTGTCCCCATCATTCAGGTCGCGCTGTCGGGCGAGGGCCTCACCGAGCAGAACCTCGCCGATATCGGCATCAACCAGTTGCGCACCCCTCTCGTCACGGTACCGGGCGCGGCTATTCCCTATCCGTTTGGCGGCAAGCAGCGCCAGGTCCAGATCGACCTCAATCCAGCGGCGTTGCAGGCCCGCGGCCTGTCCGGTCAGGACGTCGCCAACGCGTTGGCCGCGCAGAACCTGATCACCCCGGTCGGCACCCAGAAGATCGGCCAGTTCGAATACATCATCCAGCTCAACAACTCGCCGCTTCAGATGGAAGAACTCGGCGACCTGCCGATCAAGGCGGTTAACGGCGCGATGGTCTATGTCCGCGACGTCGCTTCCGTGCGCGACGGCAACCCGCCGCAGACCAATATCGTTCACGTCGACGGCAACCGTTCGGTGCTGATGATGGTGCTGAAGGCGGGCGCGACCTCGACGCTCGATATCATCGCCGGCATCAAGCAGAAGGTGATCGAGGTCAAGGATCAGCTTCCGGATGCGCTCAAGATCGGCTTCATCGGCGACCAGTCGGTGTTCGTGCGCGGCGCGATCGAGGGTGTCGCCGTCGAAGGCGTCATCGCGGCGCTCCTGACCAGCGTCATGATCCTCTTGTTCCTCGGAAGCTGGCGTTCGACCGTCATCATCGCGATCTCCATCCCGCTGTCGGTGCTCGGCGCGATCATCATGCTGTCGGCGATCGGCGAGACGCTCAACATCATGACGCTCGGCGGGCTGGCGCTCGCGGTCGGAATCCTCGTCGACGACGCCACCGTGACCATCGAGAACATCAACTACCATCTGGAGCAGGGCAAGCCGGTCGAGCAGTCGATCCTTGACGGCGCCAACCAGATCGTGACGCCGGCCTTCGTGTCACTGCTGTGCATCTGCATCGTGTTCGTGCCGATGTTCTTCCTGCAGGGCGTCGCGCGCTTCCTGTTCGTGCCGATGGCCGAAGCCGTGATGTTTGCGATGATCTGGTCGTTCATCCTGTCGCGCACGCTGGTGCCGACGATGGCGAAATATCTCTTGCAGCCGCACGTCCATCATGAGGGCGCACCGCCGAAGACGCGCAATCCGCTGGTGCTGTTCCAGCGCGGCTTCGAGGCAAGGTTCGAGCGCATTCGCGGCACGTACCACGATCTGCTGTCGATGGCGTTGGGCCGGCGGCCGCTGTTCGTCACCGGCTTCCTCGGGGTGGTCGCGCTCTCGTTCCTGCTGGTGCCGTATCTCGGCCGCAACTTCTTTCCGGCGGTCGATGCCGGCAACATCCTGATGCATGTCCGCACCCAGATCGGCACCCGCGTCGAGGAAACCGCCAACCAGCTCGCCGACGTGCAGAAGGCGGTCCGCAAGATCATTCCGCCCGGCGAGATCGAGACGATGACCGACAATATCGGCATGCCGATCTCGGGCATCAACATGACCTACAACAACACCGGCGTGATCGGTCCGGCGGACGGCGACATTCAAATCAAGCTCAAGGAAGGTCACAAGCCGACGGAGCAGCACGTGCAGTTGCTGCGCGAGCAATTGCCGCGGCAGTTCCCCGGCATGAGCTTCTCGTTCCTGCCGGCCGACATCGTCAGCCAGATTCTGAATTTCGGCGCGCCGGCGCCGATCGATCTGCAGATCCGCGGCCCCAATTCGGAAGGTAATTTTGCCTACGCCAACAAGCTGCTGAGCCGCATCAAGAAGATTCCCGGGATTGCCGATGCGCGCATCCAGCAATCGCCCAATGCGCCCACCTTCAATATCGACGTCGATCGCACCCGGGCACAGTATGTCGGTCTGACCGAACGCGACGTCACCAACAGCCTCGTGGTCAATCTGGCCGGCAGCGCGCAGGTCGCGCCCACTTATTATCTCAACCCCGACAACGGCGTGTCCTATTCGATCGTGATGCAGACGCCGCAATACAAGATGGATTCGCTCAGTGCGCTGCAGGCGCTGCCGATCACGGCGTCGGGTAATCCACAGGCGCCGATCCTGGGTGGCATTGCGGACCTGAAGCGCTCGACATCCAGCGCGGTCGTGTCCCAATACGACATCCAGCCGTTGGTGCAGATCTTCGCGACGCCGCAGGGCCGCGATCTCGGCGCGGTTTCTGCCGATGTGCGGGCCGCAATGGCCGATACCGCCAATGACGTGCCGAAGGGCTCGTCGGTGGTTCTGCTCGGACAGGTGCAGACCATGAACAGCGCCTTCTCCGGCCTGCTGTTCGGACTGCTCGCCGCCGTCGTGCTGATCTATTTCCTGATCGTGGTGAACTTCCAGTCCTGGTCCGATCCGTTCGTGATCATCACGGCGCTGCCGGCCGCGCTTGCCGGCATCGTCTGGATGCTGTTCACGACCCAGACCACGCTGTCGGTGCCGGCGCTGACCGGCGCGATCATGTGCATGGGCGTCGCGACCGCCAACAGCGTGCTCGTCATCAGCTTCGCGCGCGAGCGTTACGAGGAGCTCGGCGATCCCATCGCGGCCGCGCTGGAGGCCGGCTTCGTCCGCTTCCGTCCGGTGCTGATGACGGCGCTTGCCATGATCATCGGCATGGCGCCGATGGCGCTGGGGCTCGGCGAGGGCGGCGAGCAGAATGCTCCGCTCGGACGCGCTGTGATCGGCGGCTTGATTTTCGCCACCATCGCCACCCTGATGTTTGTTCCCGTGGTATTCAGTATGGTACACAAGAAACAGGGCGTCATCGCCAACGCCGCACCGGAGAAGCCGCATGTCCACTGAAAAACGCCCGCCGGTCTCGCACCGCAAGCTGGGCCTTTTCGGGCTTGCAGCCTTGGTCGGCGCGGGACTGATCGTCGCTACCGGCATTCGCGCTCGCGAGGATTCCAGCGCGCAGCTGAAGGAGTGGACCAACGCCCAGGCGATCCCCACCGTCGCCGTCGCACCTCCCAGCGGCAAGGCGCTCAGTCCGACCATCGATCTGCCGGGCCGGCTGGAAGCCTATTCACGCGCGCCGATCTTCGCCCGCGTCAGCGGTTACCTGAAAAGCTGGAGCGCCGATATCGGCGCCAAGGTGAAATCAGGCCAGGTGATCGCCGAGATCGAAGCGCCGGACCTCGACCAGCAATTGTTGCAGGCCCGCGCCGATCTCGTCAGCCAGGAGTCGAGCGCGCGGCTGTCCGAAGCAACCTTGAACCGGCGCAAGACGCTGCTCGCCTCGAACTTCGTCTCGATGCAGGAGATCGACGAACGCACGGCCGATCTCGCCAACAAGAGGGCCGCCGTCAATTCCGGCCAGGCCAATGTCGAGCGGTTGGAAGCGCTTGCCGGCTACAAGAAGATCACGGTGCCGTTCGACGGTGTTGTTACCTCGCGCGAAACCGACGTCGGCGCGTTGATCAATGCCGGCGGCGGCGCCGGCCCCGCGATGTTCGTCGTCTCCGACATCTCCAAGCTGCGCGTTTATGTCAACGTGCCGCAGAACTACGTGCCCGCGATCAGGATCGGCGCCAAGGCGGTGCTGACCATGCCGGAATATCCGAACCGGACATTCGCAGCGACGGTGGAAGCCTCGTCGCAGTCGGTCGATGTATCTTCGGGGACGACGCGGATGCAGCTTGCGCTCGACAATGCCAACGGCGAACTGATGCCGGGCGGCTATGCCAGCGTCCGCCTGCCGCTGCAGCGCGACGCCGTGCCGCTGCACATTCCCGCCAGCGCGCTGATCTTCAACAAGGATGGTCTGCGGGTCGCCACCGTCGGTCCCGACGACAAGGTGCTGTTCAAGACCGTGACCATCGCCCGCGACCTCGGCCGGGAGATCGAGCTGGCCTCCGGCCTCGCAGCCGACGACCGCGTCATCACGGCGCCCCCCGACGGTATCGCCGATGGCGATCAGGTCCGTGTCGTCGGTGCCGGAAATAAGGACGGCAAGCCCACGACCGCGTCGGAAAAGCAGGACGTGAAGGGGTAGGGGGTCGCTCTCCGTGCCCCGGACGCAGCGCAGCACCTCAAGCGCGTTTACGCGCGTCTTCGACACGCTATGGTGATGCGCTGCTGAGCCGGGGTCCATGTTGCCGAGCGCAAGGTGTCAGACCGTAGGGTGGGCAAAGGCGCTCCGCGCCGTGCCCACCATCCCTCCGCGATCGCGTTGCTGAGAATGGTGGGCACGCTGCGCTTTGCCCACCCTACGAATGTGCCGCTGGCAGTATCACATCGGCGAGCTACCCCACCCGCCACTCCAGCACGGCATCCTCGGCGGTCGACGATCGCGCCGACCGAACCAACCGGCGTCCGATCCATGTTCAGCAAATGCTTGAGCGTCGCCTCGTCACTTGCCGGGATGCGAGCCAGCGCCCGTTGATCGCCCTCGGTGCGCATCATCACCACGCCGTGCTCGACCTCGCCCTTGCCCTTGTAGATCACGGTAAAGCTCTCGACCTTGCCTTTGCCTGAAGCCTCGGTGACGAAGTCCGGCACGGCGCGTTTACGCCGGTCGGCTTCGGCCTGCACGCTGGTGTCCTGCGCAAGCGCCTGCTTCGGCGCCTCGCGCGACAGCACCAGCCCGTGATGCTTGGTGACAAAGCCGCCCTGGCCGTAGAGCAGGCCGAGCTTGCCGCCTTGACGAAGCTTGCGCACCATCGCAACGGCGGCATGCGTCATATAGGTGTTGAGCGGCGCGCCGAAGAAGGTGAGCCCGCCGGTCACCGTCGGCTGCACGTCGGGGCCGAGGCCGAGCGTTCGCCGCGCCATCTTGGGCACGCAGGGGAAGCAGCTATACAACTCGATGGCGTCGAATTTTTTGCCGTCGCCCTCGACGAGGTCCATCACGGCCTTCAGCACCGCGTTCTGCGGGTGGCTCTCGAAGAACTGGTCCCGGACAAGATAGTCGCGCGGTTCTTCCGCCGAGGCGCCGCCGATCGGATAGATCAGGCGATCCTCACGCACCCCGGCCGCTCGGGCCTTCGCCAAGGACGTCAGCAGCACCGCGCCGCCCATGTTCACGGTCGGATTGGCGACCATCAGCTTTGTATAGGGCCAGGCGATCAACCGGTTTTCGGGTGTGGGCGTAGTGATCTCGTCAGGCGTTAAATGCTTCTTCATCCATGAATTTTCATTCTCGGAAGCGACGCGCGCGTAGGTCGACCACAGCGCGCCGGACTCAGCGAGCGCCTCGCGCGGCGTCTGGCCCCAATGCGCCGAGGTGGCGGATTCATAGAGCGGGTAGACCGTGATCGGGCGGAACACGCCGAGCTTCACGGCCATCGGCTTCTGAAACGCCGCGCCGCGCTTCGGCTCCTCGACGTCATGGGCGAACGGCGTCCACGGCAGCGAGATGCCGCCGCGCTCGGCCTTGGTTGCGGTGGATTGCGCTTCCGCGCCGCAGACCACGGCCACGCTGCATTCGCCGCGCGCGATGCGCTTGGCGGCTTCATGAATGTAGCGGATCGGGCTCTCGCCGCCGACCGGGCCATAATAGCAATGCGCCGGACTGGCGCCGAGCCGGGCCGCAAGCTGTTTCTCGGGATCGCGGTAGCGCCAGCTCAGGAAATTGACGACGTCGAGCGAGCCGAGCTCGCCGAGCAGTTTCCCCCCGCTATCGGCCTCCGCGCGCCGCACGGCTTCTTCGAGCAGCGCCATCGGCTCGAGCCCGGCGGCGATATCCTTGGGCCGGTCGGCGATTTCGCCGACGCCGACGATGACGGGAATGCGGTCTTCGGGAAGGGGGGTGTTCGACATTTCTTCTTGTTTCACTTTCTCAAATTACACAGACCTCATCCTGAGGAGCCGCGAAGCGGCGTCTCGAAGGATGGGCCACGGGCCTCATGGTTCGAGACGGCGCTCCGCGCCTCCTCACCATGAGGGACTAACACTCACTCCTCCATCAGCACATTCATATGCTCCACCGCATCGGCGAAATCCTCCTTGAATTCCTGCACCACAGCTCCTGCCGATTTCACGCTGTCGATCAGGCCGACGCCCTGGCCGACGAAGTAACTCACGAGGTCGCGCGCCTGCGTATTCCCGGCGGCGGCCGCGCGGTCGATCGAATTGAAGGCGTCGCGGCTGATGATGCTTTGCAGCGGCATCGGCAGTGCGCCGGGGCTGTCGGGTCCGCGGTCCCATGCATCGGTCCACACCGAGCGCAACTGCCGCGCCGGCTTGCCGGTACGGCCCTTGGAACGGATGGCGTCGCGTGAGGACGCCGCGATCATTTTTTCGCGGAAGATTTCGGTGGTCTCGGATTCGACGGTCGCGAGCCACACCGAGCCGGTCCACGCGCCCGCCGCGCCCATCGCCATGCACGCCGCCATCTGACGCCCGGTCATGATGCCGCCGGCGGCCAGCACAGGCACGTCGCGGATCGGCTTGATCGCCTTGATCACCTCGGGCACCAGCACCATGGTCGAGACCTCGCCGCAATGGCCACCGGCCTCGGTGCCTTGCGCCACCAGAATGTCGACGCCGGCGGCGACCTGCCGCAGCGCGTGTTCCTTGGAGCCGATCAGCGCCGCAACCGGTACGCCATGCTTTCGGCCCTTGTCGATCATCGCTTTCGGCGGCACGCCAAGCGCGTTCGCGATCAGCTTGATCGGGTGGCGGAAGGAGACGTCGAGCACGTCAAGCGCGCGCTGCGCGTCGAACGGCTGCGGCTGGTTGTCGGCGACGTTGGCTGTCGTCAGTTCGACGCCGTATTTCTTCAGGAGATTGCGGGTGAAGTCGCGATGCTGCGGCGAGATCCGCGCCTCCAGGCTTTTCCAGGTGACGTCCTTTTCACCCGCGGTCGAGATGTTTTCGGGGATCAGCACGTCGAGCCCATAGGGCTTGCCGTCGGTGTGATCGTCGATCCATTTCAGTTCCTGCTCGATCGATTCCGGCGAGTGCGCGGTTGCGCCCAGCACGCCAAACCCGCCGGCACGGCTGACGGCGGCGACGACGTCGCGGCAATGGCTGAAGGCGAGCAGCGGAAACTCTATACCCAGCATGTCGCAGATCGGCGATTTCATGGCGTGTCCTCCCGGCGGCAGTATTACTATGAAACGCTAGCGCATCGCAGCTGTGGATGCCAAGCACTCTCCGTCCGCACAATGCACCGGCCTCCATCCTCATCCTGAGGAGCCGCCAACGGGTCGCGCGAATGCGCGCCCGATGACAGGCTCCGCGGCGTCTCGAAGGATGAAAGCCGGGCAACATGGTTCGCCCGGCGATGCGCAGCATCGTCCGGAGACGGCGCTCGCGCGCCTCCTCACCATGAGGATCGGGCAATTCCACCGCGTAGAATATGCAATGCCACGCGGCTGATTTGCGTCTTGCGCTTTGGCGCTACGGAAGGAATGCTGTTTGGCAAATCAAAGAGAATATCAGGGAGCTCGCCTTCATGTCCGCTATGCCATCTGCCACCGCCAAATCCGCCGGGAACTACGACGTCGTCGTGGTCGGCGCGGGCTTTGCCGGGATGTACATGCTGCACCGGTTGCGCGGGCAGGGGATGACGGCGCGGGTCTACGAGCAGGGCAGTGGCGTCGGCGGCACCTGGTACTGGAACCGCTATCCCGGCGCACGCTGTGACGTCGAAAGCATGCAGTATTCCTATTCATTCTCCGAAGAGCTGCAGCAGGAATGGAACTGGAGCGAGCGTTACGCGCCGCAGCCGGAGATCCTGAAATACGCCAACCACGTCGCCGACCGCTTCGACCTGCGGCCCGACATCCAGTTCAACACCCGTGTCGAAAGTGCCGCGTTCGACGAGGCAACTTCGCTGTGGTCGGTGACGACTTCGGACGGCAAGACGGTGACCGCAAAGTTTGTCGTGCTTGCCACCGGCTGCCTGTCGAACGCACGTATGCCCGACATCAAAGGTCTCGATCGGTTCAAGGGCAAGGTCTATCACACCGGCCATTGGCCGCATGAGCCGGTCGATTTCGCCGGCCAGCGCGTCGGCGTCATCGGCACCGGATCGTCAGGCATCCAGTCGGTGCCTGTGATTGCCGAGCAGGCGAGCGAACTCACGGTGTTTCAGCGCACCGCGAATTTCTCCATTCCGGCCCGCAATGCGTCGCTCACGGAAGCCGAGCGGAAAAAGTTTCGCGACAACTATCCCGAGATCAGGCGCTTTGCGCGCGAGGTGGCAAGGAACGGCATCTATACCGAGGTGCCGGACCGCGGCGCGCTCGATGATGGCGACAATGAGCGCCGCGCGAAATACGAGGCGCGCTGGAGCCGCGGCGGACTCACTTTCATGTCGGTCTACAACAATCTCGGGCTCGACAAGGCGGCCAACGACACCGCCGCGAACTTCGTCCGCGAAAAAATCGCCGAGATCGTCGAGGATCCGGAGACGGCAAAATTGCTGCAGCCGAACAACCATCCGATCGGCTCAAAGCGCATCTGCATCGACACCGAATATTTCGCGGCCTTCAACCGTCCGAACGTGACGCTGGTCGATATCAGGTCGAACCCGATCGAGGAGATCACCGAAAATGCCGTGCGCGTGGCCGGCAAGGACTACGAGGTCGATGCGCTGGTGCTGGCGACCGGTTTTGACGCCATGACGGGGTCGGTCGCGAAGATCGATATAAGGGGCCGCAACGGCCAGACGCTGAACGAGAAATGGGCGGCGGGCCCGCGCACCTATCTCGGCCTGATGAGCGCAGGCTTCCCCAACCTGTTCGTCATTACCGGTCCCGGCAGTCCGTCGGTGCTGTCGAACATGATCGTCTCGATCGAGCAGCATGTCGACTGGATCACCGATTGTGTGGCCTACATGCGCGATCGAGGTCTGGATACGATGGAAGCGGCCGTCGATGCCGAAGACAAATGGGTCGCCCACGTCAACGAGGTCGCCTACACCACGCTCTATCCGACGGCCAATTCCTGGTACATGGGCGCCAACGTTCCCGGCAAGCCCAGGATTTTCATGCCCTATATCGGCGGCGTCGGGCCCTACCGGCAAATCTGCAACGACGTCGCGGCGAAGGGGTATGAGGGGTTTGTGATGGAGAAGGCGGAGGCGCCGCGGGAGTTGGAGGCGTCTTAGAGTCCACCGTCATTGCGAGCGTAGCGAAGCAATCCATCGCTCGGCGGAAAGAAAGAATGGATTGCTTCGCTTCGCTCGCAATGACGGAAGTTTCCGTAGGGTGGGCAAAGCGAAGCGTGCCCACCATTTAATGCTCGGCTTGTGATGGTGGGCACGCTGCGCTTTGCCCACCCTACAAGTCTACAAGTCAGCCCCGCAGCCGCCGCGTCAACACCTCGACAAACCGGTCGGCGTCGGCTTCGTCATTATAAACGTGAGGCGATACACGCATTCGTCCCAAACGCGGCGCGACATAGACGCCTTCGCTTGCCATTCCCTCGATCAATCCCGCCGGCATCCCGCCCTTGAAGGCGAGGCCCAATATATGCGGCGCCCGCAGATGAGGTTCGAGAACGTGGACGCCGATGCCGCGGACGGCTTGCGCGATCCGCTCCGTCAGCATCGCGAGACGTTGCACAATGGCCGGCGCTCCCCATTCGGCCATCATCTCCATGCCGATCGAGGCCATCTCCATCGAGACGAAATGATCGCGCTCGCCCATGTCGAAGCGCCGCGCATCGCCGACGTAATCGAGATCGGTGAAATACACCGCGTTCTCGGCGCGCACGTTGCGGCGACCGGCGGAGGTCTGCTCCAGCGGGATGCCATTCTGGTGTCGTTTGGCGACATAGAGAAAGGCGCGTCCGTAAGGCCCGAGCAGCCATTTGTAGGTCGGGAAGATCACAAAGTCCGGATCGAGACGCTGTCACGTCCATCGCCAGCACGCCGGCGCCTTGCGTCGCGTCGATCAGGAAGGCCGCGCCCTGCCGTCGCAGCGCCGCGCCCACTTTGTCGACATCGATCAGGCCGCCGTCCGACCAGTGCACCGATGAGATCGAAGCCAGACTGACAGGGGGCGCGCCTGATCGCTCAATCGCGGCGAGCACCGCCGACGTCCAGTCGCCATCCTCCGGTTGCTTGACCGTCTCGACCGTGAAGCCCTGCGCCGCGGCGCGCGTTTGCCATTCCAGTACGGGAGAGGAGTGATCGTCTTCCAGCACAAGGACGCGAGTGCCGCGGCCGAGCGTGAGAAGCTTCGCTGCCGTCGCCACGCCGTAGCTGATCGAAGGGATCAACGCGATATCGGAAGGCTCGGCATGGATCAGCCGGGCGGCAGCAGTCCGCGCGCGTTCATGCTGTTCGTTCGCGAAGGCGGCCGGGAGCGTCCAGGGCGTGCCCTTGCGCCCAACGGCGGCGCGGCCGGCTTCCAGAGTTCGCAGCGGCAGCGGGCTATAGGAAGCCGCGTTCAGGTAGCAGATATGGCGGGGTATATCGAACGAAGCGCGCTGTGACGAAAGCATCCGGATGGTCTCGTTGTGGTGACCAATCCAATATGACCTATCCCGGCCGCGCCAGCCACAAAGGCATTGCTCCGAGTTGTCGCCGATAGCGCGGGCCCCTCAAACCTCCAGCCACTCCTTGCGGACGCCGGCATTGGCCGCGAGTTCGGTCGGCGTTCCCTCGAACACGATGCGGCCGTGGCCCATCACGTAGAGGCGGCGGGAAATTCTTAGCGCGATGGTGAGCTTCTGTTCCACCAGCAGGATCGCGGTGCCGCGTTTGGCGATTTCGTCCAGCAGCGTGCCGACCTGTTCGACCAGCTTGGGGGCGAGGCCCTCGGTGGGCTCGTCGATGATGACGAGGTCCGGATCGCCCATCAGGGTGCGGCACATCGTGAGCATCTGCTGCTCGCCGCCCGACAGCACGCCGGCTGGATTGTCCTGGCGCGCGGCGAGATTGGGAAACAGCGCAAACACGTCCTCGAATTTCCAGCGCCCGACGACCCCGGCGCGCTTCAACCCGAGTTCGAGGTTCTGCCGCACGGTCAGTCCCGGAAACACCTGGCGGTCTTCCGGCACGTAGCCGATGCCGAGATGGGCGATCTGATCGGGTCGAAGGCCTGCGATCGCGCGGCCCTTGAAGCCGATCTGGCCGACCGGCGGCACCAGTCCCATGATGGTCTTGCAGGCGGTCGAGCGGCCGACGCCGTTGCGGCCGAGCAGGCTGACGATCTCGCCCTGATCGACCCTGAGATCGACACCCTGCAGGATGTGGCTCTTGCCGTAGAAGGCATGGAGATCGCGGACCTCGAGCATCATGCCGCCACCGTCCCGAGATAGGCTTCCTGCACGGCGGCGTTGCCGCGGATGGCGGTCGGGGCATCGGACGCAATCACTTCGCCATAGACCAGCACGGTGATGCGATCGGCGAGGCCGAACACCACGCTCATGTCGTGCTCGACCATGATCAGCGTCTTGCCTTCGGTGACCGCGCGGATCAGCGCCACGGCGCTGTCGGTTTCGCTGTGGCTCATGCCGGCGGTCGGTTCATCGAGCAGGACGATCTCGGCGCCGCCGGCGATGGTGATGCCGATCTCCAGCGCGCGCTGCTCGGCATAGGAGAGCAGGCCGGCTTGCAGGTTGCGCCGGTCTGAAAGTCGGAGCCGTTCGAGCAATTGGTCGGCAGCCTCGTTCAGCGCCTTCTGCCGGCTCAGCAGGTTCCAGAACGAATAGCGGTACCCGTGCGACCACAACAGGCCGCAGCGGATGTTCTCGAACACGCTCATGCGCGGGAAGATCGAGGTGATCTGAAAGCTGCGCGAAAGGCCGAGCCGGTTGATCTCCTGCGGCGCCAGATCGGCGGTCGATCGGCCGTTGACGGTGATCGAGCCGGAGCTGATCGGGAAGCGTCCCGAGATCAGGTTGAACAGGGTGGTCTTGCCGGCCCCGTTGGGGCCGATGATGGCATGTCGTTCGCCGCGGGGAATGCTTAGATTGACGCCGCGGATGATTTCCGTGGCGCCAAACCTTTTGCAGACGTCACGCAGCTCGATGGCGGGCACGCTTGCGACGTCCGTGTTCATGACATCGCCTCCTGTACCTTCACGCCCTGGATCTTGATGCCGTCCTGTTTCTTGGCGCCTTCCATCAGCGCGTCCCAGCGCTCGCGGAAACCGCGTGCTTCGCGGCGCAGCCACAGCCCGCCCAGCACCAGCGCGGCGACGGCGACGACCCACGGCAGCGGCGTTGTGGTGTCGATGATGCGGCCCGCGATCGAGAATTTCTTGCCTTGGGCGGCGCCGATGGTGGTGAAAGAAGCCAGTTCGACCATGAACACGAAGCCGAGCAAAACCAGCAGTGCCGGCGGAAACGCCCGCGCATAGGGCAGCGCCAGCTCGCGCAGACGCCCGGCGCGCCAGATCGGCGCATGCATGAAGATCAGCCCGATCAGCCCGCCTGGCGCGTACATCACCATCACGATGAAGAGCACGCCGACATAGAGCAGCCAGGCGTTGCTGAGCAGGCTGACCCCGCTCTGCAGCAGCACCACCACGATGGTGCCGAGGATCGGTCCGAAGAATCCGCCGGCGCCGCCGATATAGACGGCGAGCAGCGCATTTGCGGACTTCGCCGCGGACACCGTGTCGAAGGTAACGATTTCGTATATCAGCACGTACAATCCGCCGGCGATGCCGGCGAAGAAGCCGGAAAGCGCAAACTGATAGAGCCGCACCACGCGCGGATCGTAGCCGACAAACTGGGCGCGCTCGAAATTGTCGCGCGCGGCGTTGGCGATGCTGCCAAGCGGCGTCTGGGTCTGCAGCCGCATCAGGGCCGTGGCGATAAAGGCCCAGGCCAGCACCAGGCAGTAGACCTGCCAGGACGAGGTGTATTTGACGCCGAGCAGGCTGGTGTCCATCACGCGATCGACCGCGATGCCGCCCTCGCCGCCGAAGAAGCCCATGAACATCAGCGCCGCTGCGGAGACCAATTCGCCGAGCCCCATCGTGATCATCGCAAACGCCGTGGCGCGCTGCTTGGTCACCAGCGACCCGAAGACATAGCCGAAGAACAGCCCGCCGAACCCGCCGGCCAGCGGCACCAGTTCGGTCGGCAGCCAGAACGAGCCGGCCTTTACGAGAAGCACCACGTGCGCCGCGCAATAGGCCCCCATGCCGAGCAGCACGGCATGTCCGAACGACAGCAGGCCCGCCTGGCCCATCAGCATGTTGTAGGACAGCGCGAAGATCGCCATCACGCCGATCTCGCTCATCAGCGTCAGCACAAAGCCGGAATGACGGCCCTTGCTCCAGTCGAAGAACAGGAACGGGAACGCGAGCAGGACGACGAGGACCAGCAACCAGGGCCAATGGCGGCGCAGCATGTTCATGTATCGCGCGTCCCCATCAGCCCGCGTGGCCGGAACACCAGGATCAGCACCAGCATCAGGAACGGCAGCAGCGCGCCGACCCGCGGCAGGGTGACGTTGAGGACTTCCGCAAAGGGCGTGCTCGACGTCACCGTGAAGCCGAACTTTGCCAGGAGGTCAGCCAGCGAAACGTCGAACACCACGGCAAAGGTCTGGATCAGCCCCATCAGGATCGAGGCGATGAAACAGCCGGTCAGCGAGCCGAGCCCGCCGAACACCACGACGACGAAGACGATCGGCCCCATGGTAAAGGCCATCGCCGGCTCCGTGACCTGGTAATTGCCGCCGATGACACCGGCGAGGCCGGCCAATGCCGTGCCGGCGGCGAACACCAGCGTAAAGATGCGCGGCACGTTGTGGCCGAGCGCAGACGCCATGTCGGGATGGGTCAGCGCGGCCTGGATCACCAGGCCGACTCGGGTGCGGGTCAGACCGAGCCAGATCGCACCGAACATCACCGCCGAGATCGCCAGCATGAAGGCGCGATAGGCGGGGAATTGCGTGCCGTAGATCTTGAACAGCGGGAAGTCGAGCAGCTCCGGTACGCGGTAGGGCACCGGCAGCAGGCCCCACGACATCTGCACGACCTTTTCGATGATCAGGGCAAGGCCGAACGTGAACAGCAGTTCGGCGATGTGGCCGTTGCGATGAACGCGCCGCAGCCCCCACATCTCGATGGCCGCGCCAATCAGCCCGCAGAGCAGCGGCGCGATGACCAAGGCCGGCCAGAAGCCGATATAGGTGCTGATGGTGTAGGCGAAATAGGCCCCCAGCATGTAGGCGCTGGCATGGGCGAAGTTGAGCACGCCCATCATGCTGAGGATGAGCGTCAGCCCGCTCGCCAGCATGAACAGCAGCATGCCGTAGACGAGACCGTTGAGAAGCGAGACGACAAAGACTTCCATGCTACCTGACCACTCAAAGCGCGACGCCTGCTCCCCGGGGAGGGAAGCAGGCGACTATCGTGTCGGTCAGGAGCCGTTTGGACGCTTCATCTTGCAGGTGTTGGGCTGGTCGATGTCCTTGGCGAGAATGGTCGCCGAGGTCGCCCAGCCGAGGCCGGTGCCTTCGGCGTCGTACTTCACGCCTTTCTTGAAGGTGCCGACGAAGTATTCGCTGATGATCTGGTGGTCTGCCTTGCGCATCTTGGTGTCGAAACCAAGGAAGTCCTTGACCTGCAGGTCTTCCAACGCGGTTGCGATCTTGGTCGGGTCGACCGAACCCGCCTTGTTCACCGCGGCCTGCAGGTACTCGAAGATGGTGCGGAAGCCGGCCGCCGAGAAGTCGAACTTGTGCTTCTCGCGGAAGCCTTTCGTAAACTCCTCGGCCTCCTTGTTGCCGGTTTCCGGCGCCACGTTTTCGCCGAACGACATCACCGCCAGCACGCGGTTGTCGCCGCCGGCGCCGATGGCGGTCGGGCCGCCGGCCAGATGCGCATAGAAGGTGTAGTAGCGCAGATCAGCGCCGGCATCGACGCCGGCCTTGATCAGCAGGTTCATGTCCGGGCCCCAGTTGCCGGTCAGCAGGGCCTGTGCGCCCGAGGCCTTGATCTTGGTGAGGTAGGGCGAGAAGTCCTTGATCTTGCCAAGCGGGATCAACTCGTCACCGACGACCTGAACGTCGGGCCTGAGCTTGGCGAGGTAGTTCTTCACCTCGCGCTGCACCGACTGGCCGAACAGATAGTCCTGGTTGATCAGATAGACCTTGGTGGTTTCTTTCGGCAGGGCGCGGACCATCACTTCGGCCTTCATGCCGGCGTGCAGGTCGAAGCGGAAATGCCAGAAGCTGCATTGCTCGTTGGTCAGCTCAGGGGCGACCGCGCCGCAATTCAGATAGATGATGCGGTTATCAGGATTGCGTTCGTTGTGCTTGTTGACGCCGTCGATCAGGGCGGAAGCGATGTTGGAGCCGCTGCACTGCATGATGAAGGGCATGTTCTGGTCGGTCGCGCTCTTCAGTGCGATCAGCGCATCCGACGGCTGCGATTTGTTGTCGAACGGAACCAGTTCGAACTTCTTGCCGAGCGCGCCGCCCTTCGAATTGATATAATCGATGATGTACTGCATCTGTTTCAGGTTGGCGTCGCCGACTTGCGCGAACGGCCCTGAAAGTGGATCGGTGTAGGCGACCTTGATGGTCCCTTGCGCCCAGGCGTGACCGCCACAGGCGATCGCGAGCACAACCCCAAAGAACGCGGTCAACCACTTGCCTTGCAGCATGGTGCATTCCTCCCCTGATGGGCCCGCATTTTTGTTTATCTTGCGGTGCCGATCCGAAATCGTAACATGAACCCGGCGCGGACCGCCACGGGAATTGTTGGGCATCGCCATGCTGCACCTTGCGGTTGGCGATGACAGCCCCAAGGTATACCAGACGCAATATTGCTATTCCGCCGCGCGGCAGATCGCCACCATGACACGGCCGAAAGAAGCCCGGAGCCAAAACGAATGAACGACACCGTCACCGATCCCGCCGCTTACGAGCCCCCGAAAGTCTGGACCTGGGACAAGGAAAGCGGCGGCCGCTTTGCCAGTATCAACCGCCCGATCGCGGGGGCAACGCATGAGGCCGAACTGCCGGTCGGTCGCCATCCGTTCCAGCTTTATTCGCTGGCGACGCCAAACGGCGTCAAGGTCACCGTCATGTTCGAGGAGTTGTTGGCTGGCGGTCACAGCGGCGCCGAATACGACGCATGGCTGATCAGGATCGACGGCAACCAGTTCGGCAGCGGTTTTGTGGGGGTCAATCCGAACTCGAAAATCCCCGCACTGATGGACCGCAGCGGGCCGACGCCGATCCGTATATTCGAGTCCGGCGCGATCCTGGTGCATCTCGCCGAAAAATTCGGCGCGTTCCTGCCGGCAAGCGGGGCGGCGAGGGCCGAGTGCCTGTCATGGCTGTTCTGGCAAATGGGCAGCGCACCGTTTCTCGGCGGCGGCTTCGGCCATTTCTACGCCTATGCGCCGACCAGGATCGAATACGCCATCAACCGCTATGCGATGGAGGTGAAACGCCAGCTCGACGTGCTCGACCGGCGTCTCGCCGACAATGAATATCTCGCAGGCAGCGAATACACGATCGCCGACATGGCGACCTGGCCATGGTACGGCGCGCTGGCGAAAGGGCTGGTCTACGGCGCCGGCGAATTCCTGGCGGTGCAGGACTACAAGAACGTGCAGCGCTGGACCGACGCGATCGCAAAACGCCCGGCGGTGAAGCGCGGCCGCATGGTCAACCGGATCTCGGGCGATCCGGCAAGCCAGTTGCACGAGCGCCACGACGCCTCTGATTTCGACACAAAGACGCAGGACAAGATCGGCGAGCCCGCCAAGACGTAATGCGTGGGCAGAGGAAACATCATGAGCTTTTTTGAAAAGGGCGCCGTCCGCATCCATTATGAGGAGGCGGGCTCCGGCTTCCCGCTGCTGCTGATCGCGGGCGGCGGATTGAACTCGAACATTACGCGCATCACCGGCGACTATCCGCCGTTCAACGCCATGAAGGAGTTCGGCAACGAATATCGCTGCGTTGCCTACGATTTGCGCAACGCGCCGCCCGGTCAGTCGTCCGGCCCGCTCGAGATCGATCGTCCCTGGGATTCCCATACCGACGATCAGCTCGCGCTGATGGATCATCTGGGCTTCGACAAGTTCATGGTGCTGGGCTTCTGCATCGGCGGCCCCTTGATCTGGAATCTGCTCAAGCGTGCCCCCGATCGCGTCGTGGCAGGCGTGCTGGCGATGCCGTCAGGCTCGCGCCCCGAAATGCGCGACCTGTTCTATGAGAACAATATCACGGGCTGGGCGCCGCAGCTTGTCGAGCGCCAACCTCACATTACCATGGAGCAGGCCGAGAAATTCCTGACGCGGATGTATCGCACCGATCCGGATTTCGTATTCACGGTGACGCGCGATTTCGTGCGGGATTGCCAGACGCCGGTGCTGATCCTGCCCGACGACATCCCGGCGCATCCCTATGCGGTCGCCATGGAGACCGCGATGCTGGCGCCGAACGCGGAAGTGAGTTTATTTCCGTGGAAGGAGCCGAAAGAGCGGGTGCCGCTAGCGGTGCGGCAGATCCGGTCATTCCTGCGCGCGCACCGGCCGGCTTCGACGTAGTTTCGTAGGGTGGGCAAAGGCGCTCTTGCGCCGTGCCCACCATCTATATGCGCAGTCGAAATGGTGGGCACGCTTCGCTTTGCCCACCCTACAAATTACACCGCCGTCTTCGCTCCCTCCGCCGGCGGAAACACCACGCGATCATCCGTCCGGCAATACCGGTCCGCGAACATACGGCCGATCGGGTGATAGCGATCCATGTGCACGCGCATCGCGGTGTGGTCCCATAACTCGTCGCGGATGTGGAAGTGGATGCCTTCGCCCATCACCAGCAACCGGTCGCCGTTGACGTCGATCTCCTTCCAGGTCCTGCATTCCATCGAGAACGGCGCATCCGCCAGCCGCGGAACGCCGATCTTCGTCGAAGGCGCAAGCTTTAGCTTCAGGTAATCCGGCTCGCCGATATCAGGCGGAAAATCGCCGCTGCTCTCGTGCATCGCGAGCGCCAGCGGTTCGTCGGTCATGTTGACCACGAACTCATTGGTACGCCGGATATTGATCACTGTATCCTTGACGCCGCCGTCAGGCCGCAGATTGGCGGCGAACATGCACAGCGGCGGGTCCTCGCAGAACACGTTGAAGAAGCTGAACGGCGCCGCGTTGACCACGCCGGTGGGGCCGATCGTCGTCACCCACGCGATCGGCCGCGGCAGCACGAAGGATGCCAGCACCTTGTAGCGCTCGCGGGGTTTCAGGTCGCTGGGGTCGTATTCCATTGGATGAACTCACAGCTCTCGTAGGGTGGGCAGAGGAGCGTCAGCGACGTGCCCACCATCTCACGGCTTGCTTGGTGATGGATGGTGGGCACGGCGCTTGCGCGCCTTTGCCCACCCTACGACAGCCCGGCCTACGGCATGCTCAGTTCATGCCGGCCGACAACCATCCAGTGCACTTCATCCGGACCGTCGGCGAAGCGCAGGTGCCGCACGTCCTGGTACATCTCGCCGAGCGGGCTCCAGTGCGAAATGCCGGTCGCGCCGTGCATCTGGATCGCCTGGTCGATGATCTTGCAGGTGCGCTCCGGCACCATGGCCTTCACCATGCTGACCCAGATCCGCGCTTCCTTGTTGCCGAGCACGTCCATCGCCTTGGCGGCCTTCAATACCATCAGCCGCATCGCCTCGATCTCGCAGCGCGCCTGCGCGATGATCTGCATATTGCCACCGAGATGGGCGATCTTCTTGCCGAAGGCTTCGCGGGTGAGGCCGCGCTGGACCATCAGGTCGAGCGCCTTTTCAGCTTTGCCGATGGTGCGCATGCAGTGATGGATGCGGCCCGGTCCGAGGCGGACCTGCGAGATTTCAAAACCGCGGCCTTCGCCGAGCAGCATGTTTTCCTTCGGCACCCGGCAATTGTTGAAGCGCAGATGCATGTGGCCGCGCGGGGCGTGGTCGTGGCCGAACACGTGCATCGGGCCCAAAATCTCGACGCCGGGGGTGTCGATCGGCACCAGGATCTGCGACTGCTGCTTGCTCGGCGGCGCATCGGGATTGGTCTTCACCATCACGATCATGATCTTGCAGCGCGGATCGCCGGCGCCGGAGATGTAATATTTCTCGCCGTTGATCACCCATTCGTCGCCGACCAGCTTTGCGGTGGTCGAGATGTTCTTGGCGTCGGAGGAGGCGACATTGGGTTCGGTCATCGCATAGGCCGAGCGGATTTCGCCGGCCAACAGCGGCTTCAGCCACTTATCCTTCTGTGCCTTGGTGCCGACGCGCTCCAGCACTTCCATGTTGCCGGTATCAGGCGCCGAGCAGTTCATGGTTTCCGAGGCCATCGGATTTTTCGCGAGTTCGACGGCGATATAGGCATAGTCCAGATTCTTCAGGCCCTGGCCGGTCTCGTCGTCGGGCAGGAAGAAGTTCCACAGCCCTTCCTCCTTGGCCTTGTCCTTGGCCTTCTGCAGCACCGCGAGCTGTTCCGGGGTAAAGCTCCAGCGGTCGGTCTTTTTCTCGCCGAGCTTTGCGAATTCGACCGACATCGGGTCGACGGTCTCGCGGATGAACTTCTTGACGTGCTCATACAGCGGGCGGACCTCGTCCGACATGCGCAGATCGTTGAGTTCCTCGCCCGGATTGAGGTTGTAGGTCGTCGTTCGCGGGATGTAGGCGTGTTTCATGGATTATTTCCTCCCATTTGCGCAAGAACGGTCGTCTTGCGGGCGCGCACTCGGCTCGTTGGCCGGCAATGTAGACGGCGGGGAGGGACTTGTACAAGCACGCGCGAAGGGACGCGATTTTCCGCCTCATGGTAAGTGGCACTGCGCGATCCTCATGGTGAGGAGGCGCCTTGGCGCCGTCTCGAATCGAGACGCCGCTTTCGCGGCTCCTCACGATGAGGTCTGACGCGCCTTGATTGGATTACCTTCCCGTTGCTCTCACTTCTGCCGGGCCTTCTGATCGAAGGCACTGAGAACAGCGAGCGTCATCGCGGTAATCCCGGTCTCGATGGTCGGCGTCGGCACCGGCGCGAACAAGGGCGAGTGGTTGGCCGGCAGCGGCGGACCTTCGCCCTCGCGGGCGGCAGCGACGCGCTCCGGCTCGTAGACGCCGATCCTGAAGAACATCGAGGGCACGCCGGAGCTGATAAACTCCGAATAATCTTCGCTGGGCGTGACGGGTGGTATTTGCCTGAGCTTGTCACCGAACCCGGCTTTCAGCACTTTTTCTGCCGTGGCAACCACGCCGGGATCATTGATCACGGCCTTGATGCCCTCGGTGATCATGACCAGCGGCTCCGGCGCATTCGACATGGCGGCGACCGCCTTCGCTGTCCGCTCGATACCTGCGAGCATTTTGGCGCGTACCTCCGGCTTGAAGCTGCGGATGGTTCCCGTCAGCACCACTTCGTCGGGAATGATGTTTGCCGCGGTGCCACCCTGGATCGTACCGATGCTGACAACGCCAAATTCGGTCGGATCCTTTTCGCGGCTGATCACACTCTGAACATCGACGACAAAGCGCGCGGCCATCATCACGGGGTCGATGGTTGCCTGCGGCATCGCGCCGTGACCGCCAATGCCGCGAAATTTGATGTAGAGGCCGTCGGCACTCGAGGAGCCGGCCCCGACGGTATAGAGCACGGTGCCGTGGGCGAAGGCGCCAGTTGCGTGCAAGGCAAAGCCGAAATCGGGTTTTGGAAATCGCGTGAACAGACCCTCCCGCAGCATCGCCATGGCGCCTGCACCAACTTCTTCGGCGGGCTGGGCGATGAACATCAGCGTGCCCTTCCACTCGTCTTTCAGGCCAAGCAGCGTCTTCGCCGTCCCGACCCAGCTCGCCATGTGAATGTCGTGGCCGCAGCTATGGGCGACGAATACCTCCCGTCCGTTCCAGTTGGTCTTGTCGCGGCTCGCATAGTCGAGGCCGGTCTTCTCTTCCATCGGCAGGCCGTCGAGCTCGGTGCGCACCATGATGGTGGGTCCGTCGCCATTCCTGTAGATGGCGACCAGCCCGGTCTTGCCGATATTCTCGGTAACGTCGAAGCCGAGCGCGCGCATCTCCGCGGCGAGCCTGGCTGCGGTTTTCACCTCCTGAAAGGCAAGCTCCGGATGGGCGTGGAGCTCCTTGTAGAGCGCGTCGAGCTTTGGATGATCACTGGCGATCGACGCCTCGATCGCTTTCTTGAGACTGATGACATCGAGCTCGGCGTGGGCCGGCAGCAGGCTGGCTGCGAACAGTGCGGCGGACGCCGCCAGGGATCTGACACGTGGATTCATGACGTGTGCCTCCTTGATTGCGTCGCAGCGCCGAGTGCGTAGGGTGGGCAAAGCGTAGCGTGCCCACCATCTATCTGCGACCGTCGTCTTGAGTGGTGGGCACGCTGGCGCTTTGCCCACCCTACAATCTGCGCGATCCTCATGGTGAGGAGGCGCCACCGGGTCCGCGCGTAGCGCGCCCGATGACAGGCTCCGCGCCGTCTCCGGACGATGCTTCGCATCGCCGGGAGAACCGTGAGGCCCCGATGCCGCCATCCTTCGAGACGCCGCTTTCGCGGCGTCTCAGGATGAGGTCCGACAATCTACGCCGGCATCCGATGCATCGCGCAGATCTTGTTGCCGTCGAGATCGCGCAAATAAGCCAGATAGAGTTTGCCGGCAGAACCTTCGCGAATGCCCGGCGGGTTTTCGCAGGTCTTGCCGCCATTGGCGATGCCGGCCGCGTGCCAGGCGTCGGCCTGCTCGGGAGAGTCCGCCGAAAAGCCGATAGTGCCGCCATTGGCGTGTGTTGCCGGCTCGCCGTTGATCGGCTTCGATACCGAGAACACGCCGGTCTTGGTGAAATAGAAAATACGGTGGCCGTCGACCTTGGCCGGCCGGACGCCGAGCGTGCCGAGCAACACGTCGTAGAACCCCTTGGCTTTTTCGAGGTCGTTGGTGCCGATCATCACATGTGAAAACATTTGTTCAATTCCTCCCATTTTTTTCTGACGAGCAGCCGCGATTGCTCTTGCGCTATTGCGGGTGGAACAACTCCCGTGCGCCGCTCGTTGCCGCGCAATGTAGACGGCGCCCTTGCCGTTGTACAAGCAGGTGAGGGGCAACCGGCGGGATGTCCGAAGGGTACCCGGAGCCGCCAGATTACGTTTCGGTAATGCGGCCCCGGAGGTTAGTCTTTGCCCGGCGCGGCGCCTCGACGCACCGCGGGCATCTTGAAGCGCGGCCGGGGGAATTCATACCTCTGGGATGCCAGCCCGGCGTCTGGCCGCAGGCGGCAAGGAGACGACAATGAGCTATCTGAAGACTGCCATTCTGTTGGCCGGTCTCACCGGCCTCTTCATGGGCGTCGGCTATCTGATCGGCGGCGCCACCGGCGCCGTGATCGCGCTCGTGATCGCCGCCGCGACCAACTTGTTTGCCTACTGGAATTCGGACCGCATGGTGCTGTCGATGTACGGCGCCCATGAGGTCGACCGGCATAGCGCGCCCGATCTCGTCCACCTCGTGGCTGAGCTGGCCGGCCGCGCCGGCCTGCCGATGCCGCGCGTGTTCGTGATGGACGAGGCGCAGCCCAATGCGTTTGCCACCGGCCGCAATCCGCAAAACGCGGCGGTGGCCGTGACGACCGGCCTGATGCAGTCGCTCAGCCGCGAGGAGCTTTCCGGCGTGATCGCCCATGAGCTCGCGCACATCAAGAACCACGACACGCTCCTGATGACGATCACGGCGACGATCGCCGGTGCGATCTCGATGCTGGCGCAGTTCGGCATGTTCTTCGGCGGCAACCGCGACAACAATCACGGCCCCGGCGTCATCGGCTCGATCGCCATGATGATCCTGGCCCCGCTCGGCGCCATGCTGGTGCAGATGGCGATCAGCCGTACCCGCGAATACGCCGCCGACGATCTCGGCGCGCGTATCTGCGGCCAGCCGATGTGGCTCGCGTCGGCGCTGGGCAAGATCGCCAATGCGGCGCATCAGGTTCCGAACGGCGAGGCCGAGCGCAATCCGGCGACAGCGCACATGTTCATCATCAACCCGTTGTCGGGTCAGGGCATGGACAATCTGTTCACGACGCACCCCGCGACCGAGAACCGCATCGCCGCGCTGCAGCAGCTCGCGGCGGAGATGGGCGCGCAGGGCGGACCGCCTTCGGTTGGCACCCGGAGCAGCTATCCGCGCCGGAGTCCGTGGGGCCGGCCGTCGGCCACGCGCGGACCGTGGGGCTGAGCTGACGCGAAGTCGTGTAGGGTGGGCAAAGGCGCGTCAGCGCCGTGCCCACCATCTATCACCGATCGCGCTTCCAAATGGTGGGCACGCTGCGCTTTGCCCACCCTACGGACTCCGTCGTCGTCACCCGCCTTGTGCGCAATTGCGCACTGGGGCGGGTGATCCAGTATTCCAGAGACCGCAGCGATTGAATCGATAGGCCGCGGCGTACTGGATGCCCCACCTTCGCGGGGCATGACGGTTGCGGAAATATGCCACCCCACCCAGCTTCAAAACGCCGTGTAGCCGCCATCGATCACAAAACAATCCGCCGTATGATACGACGACGCCTTGCTCATGATGTACACCGCGATGCCGCCGAAATCGGTGGGCTCGCCGAACCGGCGCACCGGGATGCGCGGCATCACGTTGGCGACGAATTTGTCATTGCCCATGATGCCGGCGGTCATGTCGCTCTTGATCCAGCCGGGCAGGATCGCGTTCGCGGTGACGCCGTAACGCGCCAGTTCAACCGCGAGCGCGCGGCACAGCGCGTTCAGCGCCGCTTTCGTGCCGGCGTAGTGCTCGTTGCGCGCGGTGCCGAACAAGCGACGCCAGGCTCGAGGTTGCGACCAACCGGCCGAATTTGTCGCCGGCCTCGGCGCGCTCGGTCATGTGGCGGGCGGCGACCTGAAACACATGGAAGACGCCGTCGAGATTGGTCGCGAACATGCGCCGCCATTCCTCCTCGGTGCGGTCGATGAAGGCGCGGCGTCCGCCGCCGCCGATACCGGCATTGGCGAAGCAGCCATCAACCCGTCCGAACGTGTCGAGAGTCGCCTTCATCGCGGCTTTCACCGAGGCAGGATCGGAGACGTCGCAGACGAGGCTATGCACCTTGCCGGGCCCGGCCGACATGGTTGCCGCCGCGCTCTTGTTCTTGTCGGCGTTGCGGCCCCAGATCGAGACGTTGCAGCCTTGCGCGTTCAACGCCTGCGCAATGCCAAGGCCGATACCGCCATTGCCGCCGGTGATGACGGCCGTGCGGCCGGTGAGGTCAAAGATGCTCATTGGATGTTTCCATTTGCTTTGGGGCGCGATAAGGCGTGCGCCCGGTGGCGGGCAGATGTTCTGATGCAACCATGGACAAGCGCGCCCGGAAAATCAAATATGGGCCGAGAACCCTTCATCTTCCGCGCAGCGAAATAGCGCGTAAACACAAGTCATGAGGAAGCAATGCAGTTCAAGCACGTCACGCTCGATTTCGATGGCCCGGTCGCCATTCTCAAGCTCGACCATCAGGAGGTCATGAACGCGGTCTCGATGGACATGCTGGGCGGCCTCGGTGAGGCGCTCGATGTGATCGACGACAAGCGGGACGAAGTGCGCTGCCTCGTGCTGACCGGCGCCGGACGCGCGTTCTGCACCGGCGCCAATCTGCAGGGCCGCAACAGCCAGAAGCCAGGCAAGAGCAATGCCGGGCAATCGCTGGAAATCGGCTTTCATCCATTCCTGCGGCGGCTCCGCCGGCTGCACTGCCCGATTGTGTCGGCGGTCAACGGTCCCGCTGCCGGCGCCGGGATGAGCTTTGCATTGATGGGCGACATGATCGTGTGCGCGCGCTCGTCTTACTTCCTGCAGGCGTTCCGCCGCATCGGCCTGGTGCCGGATTGCGGCTCGACCTGGCTGTTGCCGCGCATGATCGGCAAGGCGCGCTCGGTCGAACTGTCGCTGATGGGCGAGCGGCTGCCGGCGGAGAAGGCGCTGGAGTGGGGTCTCGTCAACCGCGTCTATGATGATGCTGTGTTGATGGAAGAGGCAATGAAGCTCGCGCACGAACTGGCGAACGGGCCGACGATCGCGCTGTCGCTGATCCGAAAGCTCTATTGGGACAGCCCGGAGAATTCCTTCGAGGAACAGCTCAACCTCGAATTCGAGTCGCAGCGCATCGCGGGCGCGGCGGAAGATTTCAAGGAAGGCGTCACCGCGTTCCTGGAAAAGCGTCCGGCCAAGTTCAGGGGCAAATGATCGAGGACCAACTCGGACGCTGCGTCACCTCCTGGTATCCGGGAGCGACCGGCGTCACTGGCGCGGCAAAACTTTCCGGCGGCGCCAGCCAGGAGACCTGGACGTTCGACATCGTGCATCGCAAACGGCAACGCCGGCGCCATCCTGCGCCGCGCGCCGCCGGGTTATGGCGCGTCGCCGGGGCGGGCCGCCGGGCTCGACGCCGAGGCCACGCTGATGCAGCTCGCACATGACGCGGGCCTGCCGTCGCCACGGGTGATGCACGTGCTGAAGCCGGAAGATGAACTCGGCCGTGGCTTCATCATGCAGCGCATCGAGGGCGAGACCATCGCGCGCAAGATTCTGCGCGACGAGCAGTTCGCCGAGGCGCGGCCGATTCTGGCGCGGCAACTCGGCCGGGTGATCGCCGGCATTCACGGCTTGCCGGCTGCGAAATTGCCGAAACTGCGCGAGATGAGCGCGACAAAGGAAATCGCCGACCTCGAACGGGAATACCGCAGCTTTGGCCGGCCGCGTCCGGTGTTCGAGCTGGCGCTGCGCTGGCTGCGCGAGCGCGATCCGGGGCCGTCGAAAGAGGTGACGCTGGTGCATGGCGATTTCCGCCACGGCAACCTCATCATCGGTCCTGACGGCGTGCGCGCGGTGCTGGACTGGGAGCTCGCGCATTTCGGCGACCCGATGGAAGATCTGGGCTGGATCTGCGTCAACTCCTGGCGCTTCGGCGAGATCGACAAGCCGGTCGGCGGCTTTGGTTCCCGCGAGGAACTGTTCGCCGGTTATGAGGAAGCCGGCCGCAAGGCCGACCCTGATCGCGTGATGTTCTGGGAAGTGATGGGCACGCTGCGTTGGGGCATCATGTGCTGCGGCATGATGCAGCGCTTTCGCACCGGCCCGGATCATTCGATGGAGCGCGCCATGATCGGGCGGCGTTCGTCGGAGACGGAGATCGATTTGCTAAGGTTGCTTGCTCCGAGAGGAGGATAAAGATGCAGGACGAACCGACACCCACCGAACTGATCAAGGCGGTCGCGGATTTCCTCCGCAACGAGATCACCCCAGAGATCAAGGGCCACAACGCCTTCAAGCTCCGCGTCGGCATCAACGCGCTCGATCTGGTCACGCGCCAACTGGCGCTGGAGCAGGGGAGTGATGCTGCGGAGGCCGCGCGGCTCAAGCAGTTGCTTGGCGCGGATGGTTCGCTGGTCGAGTTGAATCGCGCGCTGTCGGACAAGATAACAAACGGCGACGTCGATCTGCAGACGCCGGGGCTCGCGGAACATCTCTGGCAGACCACGATGGACAAGCTTGCGGTCGATCAGCCGAATTATGCGTCATACAAGAGGGAGCTGGGGAATAAGTAGGATAGCTGGAGCGAAGCGATACCCATCATGAGCATCGACACTCCAGCGATGGGTTTCGCCATACCGCCGCAGCGTTCCCCGGATGCAGCGCAGCGCGAAGCGGTGCGCTGCTGTTCCGGGGTCCATCTGCGGTGCCATAGGTCCCGGCTCTGCGGAGCGGCGCCGCGCGCCGCACCGCGTCCGGGACACGAGACTCTATTTCCCCAGCCATTTCGGCGGGCGCTTCTCCGAAAACGCCTTCGGCCCTTCGATGTAATCCTGCGAGGCCGCCATCGCCTTCACGGCCGGATACTCGCGCTGCTCGGCCATCGCCTGTTCCAGCGAGACCTCAAGTCCGCGCTGGATCGCCTGCTTGGAGGCGCGGATCGACATCGGCGAGTTCTTGGCAATCGTCTCCGCCCAGCGTTCCGCTGCGGCGAGGGCTTCGCCGGCGGGAACCACCTCGTTGACGAAGCCCAGTTCGAGCCCCTCCTTGGCCGAGACGTGGCGCGCGGTGAGGATCATGCCCATGGCGCGCTTCAGCCCGATCTGCCGCGGCAGGCGGTGCACGCCGCCGGCAAGGGCCGCAAGGCCGACGCGCGGCTCGGGCAGTGCGAAGGTCGCATTTTCCGACGCGATGATGAGGTCGCAGGCGAGCGCAATCTCAAAACCGCCGCCCATCGCGACGCCGTTGACGGCGGCGATGATCGGCTTGTCGCAGTCGAACCGCGTGGTGAGGCCGGCGAAACCGCCCTTGTCCCAGCCGCGCTTGCCGCCCGCCGCCTGCCATTTCAGGTCATTGCCGGCGCAGAATGCCTTGTCGCCGGCGCCGGTGACGATCGCGACCCATTGCTCAGGGTCCGCGGAGAAATCGTCGAACACCTTGTTGAGCTCGAAATGCGCGTCGATATGCAACGCATTGTACACTTCGGGCCGCGACAGCGTGACGATCGTGATCGGTCCCTTGCGCGTCACCTTGGAGAATTTCAGGTCCATGTTTGCTCCCGTTTCGATTTTCTGCGGAGAAGAATATTGGCCGCGATCATAGCGCCGGCGCGGCGTCCGGTACCATCCAATTACGCAAGGCCCCCGCGCGTGCCAAGGTCCATTCCGTTGCTTGACTTGGGCGCTGGTCTTCTCACCTAAATCGATCCGAGCAGCAGCGCTCTGTAGCGCCTAAACGCAAATCAAAACAAACGACATTTCCGGGAGAGACCGCCTTGGATTTCAACCTGCCTGCCGACCTCACGGCCTATCTCGACGAACTCGACCGCTTCATCGTGCGCGAGATCAAGCCGCTGGAGGAGGCCGACGACAACATCCGCTTCTTCGACCATCGCCGCGAATGGGCGCGCACCGATTTCGAGAACGGCGGCCTGCCGCGGCATGAATGGGAAGCGCTGCTGCGCAAGGCCAAGAACCTCGCCGACGCCGCCGGCCATCTGCGCTTCGCGATCCCGAAGCGTTACGGCGGCAAGGACGGTTCCAATCTCTGGATGGCCGTGATCCGCGAGCATTTCGCCTCCAAGGGCCTCGGCCTGCACAACGACCTGCAGAACGAGCATTCGATCGTCGGCAACCTTCCGATCGTCACCATGCTCGATCGCTACGGCACCGACGACCAGAAGGCGATGATCGACGGCTCGATCACGGGCAAGTATCGCATCACGTTTGGTCTGACCGAGCCCGACCACGGTTCCGACGCGACGCATATGGAAACCAGGGCCGTGCAGGCGACCCGCGACAACGTCAAGGGCTGGATCATCAACGGCCAGAAGATGTGGACGACCGGCATGCATGTCGCCACCCATTGCGCGTTGTTCGCCCGCACCTCCGGCAATGACGGCGACGCGCGGGGCATCACCTGCCTGCTGGTGCCGGCCAAGAGCCCGGGCGTCAAGGTCGAGGAGTATATGTGGACCTTCAACATGCCGACGGATCATCCGCGCGTCAGCTTCACGGATGTGTTCGTGCCTGACGATGCGCTGTTCGGCGAGGTCGGCCGCGGGCTGTCGCTGGCGCAGTGCTTCGTGCACGAGAACCGCATCCGGCAGGCGGCGAGCTCGCTGGGCGCGGCCGTCTACTGCATCAACGAGAGCGTCAAATATGCCCGCGAGCGAAAGCCGTTCGGCAAGGCGCTGGCCGAGAACCAGGCGATCCAGTGGCCGCTGGTGGAACTGGCGACGCAGGCGGAGATGCTGCGGCTATTGATCCGCAAGACCGCCTGGGAGATGGACCAGCTCACCCAGGCGCAGGTCGAGCACACGCTCTCCGACCGGGTGTCGATGTGTAACTTCTGGGCAAACCGGCTGTGCTGCGAGGCCGCCGACCGCGCCATGCAGGTGCACGGCGGCATGGGCTATTCGCGCCACAAGCCGTTCGAGCACATCTACCGCCACCACCGCCGCTACCGCATCACCGAAGGCAGCGAGGAGATCCAGAAGCGCAAGGTGGCGGGATTCCTGTTCGGCTATATGGGGGCGGGGAAGCATTGAGGGAGTGGGCGCACCGCGAGCCGCGCATTTCGTCGTCATACCCCGCGAAGGCGGAGTATCCAGTACGCCGCGGCCTGTCCGCTCAAACCCTGCTGTCTCTGGAATACTGGGTCACCCGCCTTCGCGGGTGACGACAACGGTATGCTCAATTCACCTGCCGGTCCTTCCCCGCCCAATACGGATCACGCAGATTCCGCCGCAAGATCTTCCCCGACGGATTACGCGGCAGCGCCTCCAGGAAGTCGACCGACTTCGGCGTCTTGAATCCGGCGATGCGTTCGCGGGTGAAATTGATGATGTCGGTGGCCGTCGCCTGTTTGCCGGGCTTCATCACCACGATCGCCTTGACCGCTTCGCCCCATTTGTCGTCGGGGATGCCGATCACGGCGGCTTCGGCCACGTCAGGATGATCGCAGAGCGCGCTCTCGACTTCGGCCGGGTAGATGTTCTCGCCGCCGGAGATGATCATGTCCTTGATGCGGTCGTGGATGTAGAGGTAGCCGTCCTCGTCCATGTAGCCGGCATCGCCGGTGCGCAGCCAGCCGTCGCTGCCCAGTGTCCTGGCGGTTGCCTCGGGCAGGTTCCAGTAGCCGGCCATGTTGGAGCCGGAGCGGGTGGCGATTTCGCCGACCTCGCGCGGCGGCAGCCGCTTGCCGTCGGGATCGAGGATCGCGAGTTCGATGCCGGGCAGTGCCTTGCCGGCAGAGCGCATGCGCTCCAGGCCTTCGACATGATCCTCGGGCGGAAGGGCGACGATGGTGCCTGTCGTCTCGGTCATGCCGTACATCTGCACGAAGCCGCATTTGAACACCTCGATACATTCCTTCAGCAAGGCCGCGGGAATGGGGGAGGCGCCGTAGAGCATGTATTTCAGGCGAGAGAAATCGACCTGCCGCGCCCGCGGCTGCCGCACCACGAACTGCATCGCGGCCGGCACCATGAAAAGTTTGGTGATGCCGGACTGCTCGAAGAAATCCAGCACCTTGGTCGGATCGAACTCGCGCGCGATGACACCCCTGGCGCCGTGATAAAGCCCCATCACGCCCCAGCCGGAGCCGCCGATATGGAAGATCGGCATCGCCACCAGCGATACGTCGTCGGTCGACCACTTGTTCCATTCCGGCTTCTCGTCCGCGCTGCCGGTCTGCACCAGATTGAGAAAGTTGGCGTGCGACAGCATCGCGCCCTTGGGCTTGCCCGTGGTGCCCGACGTATAGAGCTGGATCGCAATGTCCTTCGAGCTGACCGCCACCTTCGGGTCGTCGCCGCTGGCGGCATCGCGCCAGGCTGTAAAATCCGGCCATTCCGGCGCGCCGCCTTCGGTCGTGATCACGTGTCGTACGTCAGGCAATTGCGGCTTGATGTTGCGGACCTGGGTGATGAACTCGGGTCCGACGAACAGCACCGGCGCCTTGCAGTCGCCGACGATGAACGCGACCTCGGGGCCGGCGAGGCGCCAGTTGACCGGCGCCATCACCACATTGGCCTTCATCGCGCCCATCAGCAGCTCGAAATAGAGGTCGCTGTTCTTGCCGAGATAGGCGATGCGCTCACCCGGCTTGAGCCGAGGGCAATCAGCGCGTTGGCAACGCGGTTCGTCCTGACGTCGAACTCGGCAAAACTGGTCTGGCGTCCCTCGAATTCATAAGCGATGGCGTCGCCGCGCGTGCTGGCGCGGTCGCGCACCATGTCGGCAAGGTTCGTCAGTTGCTGTGGCGCGGACATGTCTCTCCCGTATCGTCTTGTTATCGTTGTGCGGAGTTTGGCGTCATCGCGCAACAAAGACAATACGGGGGCGGCGTTCCCCGGGCGCTGCGCAGCGCGCCAGCGGTGCGCTGCAGAACCGGGGCCTATCTGCTTGGAACTGGCAGTGGTCCCGGCTCTGCGGAGCAGCGTGAAGATCGCTGCACCGCGTCCGGGACACGACAAGTTTACCCTCGCGCGGCGCGGTCCTTTTCGTTCTGTGCCTTGATCGAGTCGCGCGCCTTGGTCCAGTCGTCGTCGCTCCAGTCGCGCAACTGATAGAAATTGCCGCCCATGGCGAGCGCCTGCGCGCCGTCCATGGCGATGGTTTCGCCGTTGATCCAGTCGCAGCCGCCGGAGATCAGGAACACGGCGAGGTTCTGCAGTTCCTCCATGGTGCCGACGCGGCCCATCGGGTTCTGCGCCCTGGTGCGCGCACCGGCCTCGTCGCCGGGCTTGATGCGCTTGCTCATGCCCTCGGTCGGGATTTCGCCGGGCGCAATCGTGTTGAGGCGGATGCCGTGTTTGCCCCATTCGATCGCAAGCGACATCGTCATAGCGTGGATCGCCGATTTGCTCATCGCCGACGGCACCACATAGGGCGAGCCGTTGCGCACCCAGGTCACCGTGATCGACACCACGTTGCCGCGCTGCTTGGCGGCGATCCAGCGCCGTCCCACCGCATGCGTCACGTAGAAGGTGCCGTGCATGACGATGTTGGCGACGGCATCGAAGCCACGCGGCGACAGCTCTTCCGAGCGCGAGATGAAATTGCCGGCGGCGTTATTGATGAGATCGGTGAGGGGGCCTTCGGTCCAGATCGACTCGATCATCTCGTCGACGGCCATCGCATTGCGGATGTCGACGCCGTGGCTGATGACACGCCCGCCATGAAGGTCCATCAATTCGGTTGCGGTCTCGTCGCACACAATCTTGCGGCGGCCGCAGATGTGGACCTGGGCTCCCAGTTGGAGAAACCGCGCGGCCATGGATTTGCCGAGCCCGGTGCCGCCCCCGGTCACGAGAATGCGCCGCCCGGCGAGAAGCTGATCGTTGAACATCGTTTCCACCCACGGGGATTGTCTGTTAATTGGTCGATTGACTAAAACCGCCAACGGCCGTTCTGTAAAGCGCCAAGAGACGAAAGAGTGGAGGAATTCTCATGGAACAACGCGTTTCGATCTCGATTTCGGACGGCATCGCCGATGTCCGGCTGGTGCGGGCGGACAAGATGAACGCGCTCGACGCCGCGATGTTCGAGGCGCTGGTGGCCGCGACCGAACGGCTTGCGCATGAAAAAGGGCTCCGGGTGGTCGTATTGTCCGGGGAGGGGCGGGCGTTCTGCGCTGGTCTCGATATGGGGCGCTTTGCCGCGATGAAGGAGAATGGCGGTAACGGGGTCGCCGGTGGCGAGAAACGCGACCTCTCTGCACGCACGCATGGGCTGGCGAACTTTCCGCAAGCTGCGGTCTGGGGCTGGCGCCAGCTTCCGGTGCCTGTCATCGCCGCGATCCAGGGCGTGGCGTTCGGCGGCGGCTTCCAGCTCGCGCTCGGTGCCGACATGCGCTTCCTTACGCCGGATGCGCGGATGTCGATCATGGAAATCAAATGGGGGCTGGTGCCCGACATGGCCGGCACGCCGATCCTCGCGAGCCTCGTGCGCGATGATATCCTGCGCGAACTGACCTACACCGGGCGCATCTTCTCCGCCCAGGAAGCCATGAGCTATGGCCTGGCGACGCGGATCTGCGACGATCCGCTTGCTGCGGCCTTCGAGGTCGCGCGCGAAATCGCCGGCAAGAGTCCCGACGCGATCCGCGCCGCCAAACGCATGCTCAACAAACTGTCGGTCGATCCGGCTCCGGCGCTGCTCGCCGAATCCGTCGAGCAGCAGAAATTGCTCGGCAGCCCCAACCAGACCGAAGCGGTGCGCGCCAACATGGAAAAACGTGCGCCGCGATTTGCGGAGGCGTAGCTCAGTCCTCATCCCGAGGAGCCGCGCAAGCGGCGTCTCGAGGGATGGGCCACGGGCCTCATGGTTCGAGACGCGCGAAGACGCGCTCCTCACCATGAGGGTCACCTAAACCCGACCACAGATCGGAAAGAGACAATGCCAGCCTCCCAACTCTTCCTCGGCATCATCAGTGGCCCGCGCAAGCGCGACCATGCGCGAGGTCGCCGATCGCGCCGACCGCATTGCCAGCGGCTTGCAAAAACTCGGCGTCAAGCAGGGCGACAGCGTCGCCATGCTGATGCGCAACGACATCGCCTTCATCGAGGCGGCCTACGCGGCGATGCGGCTCGGCGCCTATGGCGTGCCGATCAACTGGCACTTCAAACCGGAAGAGATCAACTACGTGCTGAAGGATTCCGGCACCGCGGTGCTGATCGCGCATGCCGACATGCTGCATCAGCTGCGCGATGCGATTCCGGAAGGCGTCACGGCGCTGAGCGTGCCGACGCCACCGGAAATCCTCGCCAACTACAAGATCAATCCCGGATCATCTGGCGACGCCGGATTTCGCAATCGATTTCGAATCCTGGCTGAAGCAGCATCCGCGCTATGACGGGCCGGTGGTGCCGCAGCCGCAGAACATGATCTACACCTCGGGCACGACCGGCCATCCCAAGGGCGTGCGCCGCAACGCGCCGACGCCGGAGCAGGTCGCCAACGGCGAACGCTTGCGCGCGATGATCTATGGCCTCAAGCCGGGCGCCCGCGCGCTGCTTCCCGGGCCGCTCTACCACTCCGCGCCGAACTCGTTCGGCCTGCGCGCGGGCCGTCTCGGCGGCGCACTGGTGCTGATGCCGCGCTTCGACCCCGAAGAATTTCTGCGGGTGATCGATACCGAGAAGATCGACACCATCTTCATGGTGCCGACCATGTTCATCCGGCTGATGAAGCTGCCGGAGGAAGTGCGCAGGAAGTACGACATGTCGTCGCTGCGTCACATCATCCATGCCGCCGCGCCCTGTCCGGCGGACGTCAAGCGCGCGATGATCGAATGGTGGGGTCCGGTGATTTACGAATTCTACGGCTCGACCGAGTCCAGCGCCGTCACCTTTGCCACTTCCGAGGATGCGCTGAAGAAGCCCGGCACCGTCGGCAAGATCTCTCCGGGCGCGGAACTGCGCTTCATCGGCGACGACGGGAAAGAGTTGCCGCAGGGCGAGATCGGCGAAATCTATTCGCGCATCGCCGGCAACCCGGATTTCACCTATCACAACAAGCCGGAAAAGCGTGCCGAGATCGATCGCGACGGCTTCATCACCTCGGGCGATGTCGGTTACATCGATGCCGACGGCTATGTCTTCATCTGCGACCGCAAGCGCGACATGGTGATTTCGGGCGGCGTCAACATCTATCCGGCCGAGATCGAGGCCGCGCTGCATGCGCTGCCGGGCGTGCATGATTGCGCGGTGTTCGGCATTCCCGACGCGGAATTCGGCGAGGCGCTGATGGCGGTGGTGGAGCCACAGCCGGGGGTGACGCTCGACCTGCCTTCCATCCGCGGCCAGCTCAAGGTCTCGCTGGCGGATTACAAGGTGCCGAAGCACATCGAGATCCAGTCGAACCTGCCGCGGGAAGATTCCGGCAAGATCTTCAAGCGCCGCCTGCGCGATCCCTATTGGGAACGGGCGGGGCGCAGGATTTAGGGGAGCTGGTCGTGCCCCGGATGCTGCGCAGCGCGTGAGCGGTGCGCTGCTGATCCGGGGCCCATGCTTCCCCACATCGGGCGCTGGGTCCCGGCTCTGCGGAGCAGCGCGAAGCGCGCTGCACCGCGTCCGGGACGCGAGAGTCCGTATCAGCTCCATCTTTATCTTGCACTGCGGCAAAAAAATTGCACACTCGGAATTGCCGGGCAATTTCTGAGGTGGCCAGCCATGTCTTCCCAGATAGTGTCTTCCCAGATCATGCCTTCCGAGACCGAGGCCCGGTCCAATCGCAGCGACGAAGCGCTGGCATTGGCGGAAGATGCCCAGCTGCGGACCGATATCCGCCTGCTCGGGCGCATCCTCGGCGATACCGTCCGCGACCAGGAGGGCGCCGATGTATTCGATCTTGTCGAACGCATCCGGCAGACCTCGATCCGGTTCCATCGCGACGAAGACAAGCTGGCGCGGCGGGAACTCGAGACCATCCTCGACGGCATGTCGACCTCCGATACCGTGCGGATCGTCCGCGCCTTCAGCTATTTTTCGCATCTCGCCAACATCGCCGAAGACCAGAACAACATCCGCCAGATGCGCGGCCGTGGTCCCGGCGGGCCGCAGCCGAGCGCGCTCACCCAGACCCTGGCGCACGCGCGAAACGCTGGCATCAGTGCTGCCGAGCTGCGCCGGTTCCTCGGGCAGGCGCAGGTCAGCCCGGTGCTGACCGCGCATCCCACGGAAGTCCGCCGCAAGAGCACGATGGATCGGGAGATGGAGATCGCGGCGCTGCTCGACCGGCGCGAACGTACGCAACTCACGCCGGAAGAGGCCGAAGCCAGCGACGAGCAGTTGCGCCGCGCCGTGCTGACGTTGTGGCAGACCAATCTGTTGCGCCGGACCAAGCTGACCGTGCTCGACGAGGTCGCCAACGGCCTGTCATTCTATGACTACACCTTCCTGCATGAGGTGCCGCGGCTGCATTGCGCGCTGGAAGACCGGCTGAACCAGGAGGAGGGCGGCGCGCCGGGCGAGCTGGCCTCGTTCCTGACCATGGGAAGCTGGATCGGCGGCGACCGCGACGGCAACCCGTTCGTGACGGCCGACGTGATGCGGGGCACCTTGCGGCTGCAGTCGAGCCGGGTGATGAATTTCTACCTGGAGCAGCTGCACGCGCTGGGCGCCGAGCTGTCGCTCGCGACACACCTTGCCGACGTTTCCGAAGAATTGCGTGCATTGGCCGGGCGCTCGCCCGACTCCTCGCCGCACCGAAGCGGCGAACCCTATCGGCTGGCGGTGTCGGGCATTTATGCGCGGCTGACCGGGACGGCGTTGAAGCTCGATATCGAGACGACAAGGCGTCCGGTCGGCGAGGCCGCGCCTTACGCAACCGTGAAGGAATTCAAGGCCGATCTCGACGTGCTCGATCGTTCGCTGATCGCCAACAATTCGGGCGTGATTGCGAGGGGGCGCTTGAGGTCGCTGCGACGGGCCGTCGACTGCTTCGGCTTTCATCTCGCCCGGCTCGATATCAGGCAGAATTCGGCGGTGCATGAGCGCACCGTGGCGGAACTGTTCGATGCGGCGATCCCCGGAATGTCCTATCTGGCGTTGGGCGAGGAAGCGCGCATCAACCTGCTGCTGGGCGAGCTGCGCAGCGCAAGGCCGCTCAGTTCGGCCTTCGTCAAGTACAGCGAGGAGACGCTCGACGAACTCGCCGTGTTCCGCGCGGCAGCCGAAGCGCATGCCCGCTTCGGCACCGATGTGATCCACCAATGCATCATCTCCATGTGCAAGGGCATGTCCGACATGCTGGAGGTGGCGGTGCTCCTGAAGGAGGTCGGGCTCATCAACCCCTCGGGCCGCAGCGCCATCAACATCGTGCCGCTGTTCGAGACCATCGAGGATCTGCAGGCCTCGTCCGGCATCATGGACCGGATGCTGTCGCTGCATGATTACCGCCGGCTGGTGGACAGCCGCGGCGGCGTTCAGGAAGTGATGCTCGGCTATTCCGACAGCAACAAGGATGGCGGTTTCGTCACCTCGGGCTGGGAGCTCTACAAGGCCGAGATCGGGCTGGTCGACGTGTTCGAGCGCCACGGCGTCCGGCTGCGCCTGTTCCACGGCCGCGGCGGGTCGGTCGGCCGCGGCGGCGGGCCGAGCTATGACGCCATCATCGCGCAGCCCGGCGGCGCGGTGAACGGCCAGATCCGCATCACCGAACAGGGCGAGATCATCTCCAGCAAATATTCCAACCCCGAAGTCGGCCGCAGCAATCTGGAAATCCTCGCCGCCGCGACGCTGGAGGCGAGCCTGCTGCATCCGCGGCAGAGCGCGCCGCGCGCGGAATATCTCACCGCGATGGAGCAGCTTTCCGCGCTGGCGTTCAAGGCGTATCGCGGGCTGGTCTACGAGACCGAAGGTTTTGCCGATTATTTCTGGGGCTCCACCGTCATCACCGAAATCTCGACGCTCAACATCGGCAGCCGCCCGGCGTCGCGCAAGAAGACCCGCGAGATCGAGGACCTGCGTGCTATTCCCATGGGTGTTCAGCTGGGCGCAGTGCCGGCTGATGCTGCCGGGCTGGTATGGGTTCGGCTCCGCGGTCGAGACCTGGATCGCCGAGCATCCGGAGCAGGGCATGCCGTTCCTGCAGGAGCTCTACCGGGAGTGGCCGTTCTTCCGCATGCTGCTGTCGAACATGGACATGGTGCTGGCGAAAAGCTCGATCGCGATCGCCTCGCGTTATGCCGAACTGGTGCCGGATGTGAAATTGCGCGAAAGTATTTTTGGACGCATCCGGCGCGAATGGCATTCCTCGATCGAAACGCTGCTCGACATCATGGGGCACGAACGCCTCTTGCAGGGCAACCCGTTGCTGGATCGCTCGATCCGCAACCGCTTCCCCTATCTCGACCCGCTCAACCACGTGCAGGTCGAATTGCTGAAGGAGCATCGCGCGCAGAACCCGGACGAGCAGGTGCTGCGCGGGATACAGCTCACGATCAACGGAATTTCGGCGGGGTTAAGGAATAGTGGGTAGGTCACTCTCCCTCGTCGTCCCGGCGAACGCCGGGACCCATACCGCGTGATCTTTCGATGAGGCAGGATGGCAGACATCCTTCTTCAACGACGCCCTGTGGTTATGGGTCCCCGCGTGCGCGGGGACGACTCGTGGAGAGACCTCAGCAAGTGAGCGTGCTCACGGCTTCATCGCGCCCTGCGCACTCGTATAAACCGCATACAGCGATGACGAGCCGCAGATATAAAGCCTGTTTCGCTGCTGACCGCCGAAGCACAGATTGGCGACAGTTTCCGGGATGTGGATCTTGCCGAGGAGATCGCCCTCCGCTGTGTAGCAGCGCACGCCGTCCTCATTCGGATCACCCCAGCCGACCGAGCACCAGAGGCGTCCGTCACGATCGCAGCGCAGGCCGTCGGTAATGCTGGGCTTGGGTATTTCCGCAAAGACCTTGCTGTTCGAAAGCTTTCCACCCGCGAGATCCACGTCGAACACGCGGATATGCGAGGGGTTGTCCGGCCCGTCGGTGAAGCCGGTATCGCAGATATAGAGCTTCTTCTCGTCAGGCGAGAAGCACAGGCCGTTCGGCTCCACGAAGTCATCGACCACCATCTTGATGTCGCCGGATTTCGGATCCACCCGGTAGACGTTCTTCTTGTCCTGCTCGGCGTCGGCCTTGATGCCCTCGTAATAGCCGCCGATACCGTAGGCCGGGTCGCAGAACCAGATCGAACCGTCGGCCGCGACGACCGCGTCGTTCGGCGAGTTCAGTTTCTTGCCATTGTACTTGTCGGCGATGATCGTGATCGAGCCGTCGAGTTCGGTTCGGGTGACGCGTCGGCCGGAATGTTCGCACGTGATCAGGCGTCCTTCACGGTCGATGGTGTTGCCGTTCGAGTTCATCGACGGATGGCGGAATACGCTGACGTGACCGTCATCCTCCGAGAAGCGCATGATGCGGTTGTTGGGAATGTCGCTGAACAGAACGTATCGTCCGGCCGGAAAGTAGACCGGGCCTTCCGCCCAGCGGAATCCGGTTGCGACGCGCTCGACCGCCATGGTGCCGGCGAAGGCCGGAAAACCTGACGGCCCGAACGAAACACCCGCCTTTTTCATCGACTCCAGGCGAGCGTCCGGATAGCGGGCTCCGGGAAGCGGGCCGAGCGGCAGGGGCTGGGTTGCCGTGGTTGGCGCGCCGGTTTGGCCGAGCGGCGCTACCGAGGCGGCAGAAGCCGTCTTCATCGTCACAGCTGAGGCGGCAAGTGCCGCAGCGCCGGTCAGTATCTTGCGGCGGTCGAAACCGCCGCCTTGATGTTGGGGATCGGGAAAGGTCAGCGACGTTGTCATGATTTCCTCCCAAGGTTTTTGTTTGGAAGGAGAACATCAGCCCGCAATCCGGCATAAAGCGGGCGGGCTTTCGCAAAACAACCAGAGATCGCGTAGCCCGGATGGAGCCAACGGGTCGCGCGCATGCGCGCCCGATGACAAGCTCCGCGCAATGCGGGGCCGACGTTCCCGATTCCCGGGTTTCGCTACGCTCCACCCGGGCTACGAGATCCTCAGATCGGATCCCAGGGGAAGATGTCCGCGGAACGATCGAGCTTATAGAACGATCCCTTGAGCGCCGGCATGCCGTGCTCGGCGATTGTCTGCGGCGTCCAGCCTTCGCTCCGCTGCACCGAGCGCAACGGACGGTTCTGGCTGAACAGGAATATCTCGTTCATCCGCACACCGAAGATTTGTCCGCTGACGTCCTTGGCGGCATCGGAAAGCAGATAGGCGCACATCGGCGCGATCTTCTCCGGGCCCATCTGCTTGATCTTCTCGACGCGCGCCTTCTCGGCTTCGGTCTCGGTCGGAATCGTACCGATCATGCGGGTCCAGGCGAACGGCGAGACGCAGTTCGAGCGCACGTTGAAACGGCCCATGTCGAGTGCGATCGACTTCGACAGGCCGACGATGCCGAGTTTGGCGGCGGCGTAGTTGGCCTGGCCGAAATTTCCGATCAGGCCCGAGGTCGAGGTGAAGTGCACGAAGGAGCCGCTCTCCTGCTCGCGGAACAGCCGCGCCGCGGCGTGGCTGACATAGAACGAGCCCATCAGGTGCACCTTGATGACGGCCTCGAAGGCTTCCACGCTCATTTTGTGGAAGATCATGTCACGCAAGATGCCGGCGTTATTGACGACGCCGTCGAGCCGGCCGAAATGATCGGTCGCCGTCTTCACGATCTTGCTGGCGGGGATGGCTTCCGCCACCGACTCGAAATTGGGGACCGCGGTGCCACCGCGCTTCTTGATCTCTTCGACCACCTCCTCGGCGGGAGCGGCGCTCGAGCCGGCGCCGTCGGCGGCGCCGCCGGGATCGTTGACGACGACCTTGGCGCCTTCCGCGGCGCAGAGCAGCGCGATTTCACGGCCGATGCCGCGGCCCGCGCCGGTGACGATGATGACCTTGTCTTGCAGTGATTTCGCCATTGGGGTTCTCCGCTATCGATTCCAGTTTCCGCCGTCATTCCGGGGCGCGCGAAGCGCGAACCCGGAATCCATTTTGCCGTACGATGATTCCGGGTCTGCGCCTGACGGCGCATCCCGGAATGACGGAGTGGTTACTTCTCGTTCGTAAAAATGATCGTGCCAGACGCCGCGAACATGCCGCCGACGCCGTGGCAGACCGAGATTTTCGCGTCCTTGACCTGCGCCGGCGCGATGCCGCGCATCTGCCGGACGCTTTCCTGCAGCGCATACATGCCGTACATGCCGGAATGCATGTAGCTCAGGCCGCCGCCATTGGTGTTGAGCGGCAGCTTGCCGCCGGGGCGGGTGTTGCCGTCGGCGATGAACTTGCCGGTTTCCTCGTGCGGCATGAAGCCGAGATCGCCGAGGCCATAGAGCGGCAGATGCGCAAAGGCGTCGTAGATCATCAGATGATCGACATCCTTGTGGGTGATGCCGGCTTCCTTGAATGCGAGGGGGCCAGCGACCTTGAAGGCGCGCGAGGAGTTGAAGGTCTCCATCTGGCTGACCATCGGCGTTTCCACGCTCTCGCCGGTGCCGAGGATGTAGACCGGCTTGTTCGGAAAGTCCTTGGCGCGGTCGGCCGAGGTGAGGATCAGCGCGCCGCCGCCGTCGGTGACGAGGCAGCATTGCAGGATGCGGAAGGGATAGGCGATCATGCGCGAGTTCAGCACGTCCTCGACCGTGATCGGCGCCTTCATGGTGGCACGCGGATTCTTCGCGGCCCATTCGCGCTGCACCACCGCGACCATGGCGATCTGCTCATGGGTGATGCCGTGGGTCTTCATGTAGCGCAGCACGGGGATCGGGAACATGCTCGGCGGGCCGTAGACGCCGAAGGGCGCCTCGAACTGGCCGTTGAGGCTGTCCGCCGGCGTCGAGCGCGGCTGTTTGCCGATCATCGACTTGCCGCTTTCGGCATGCGTGATCAGCACGGTCTTGCAAAGGCCGGCCTCGATGGCGGCAGCGGCATGGCGGACATGCAGCATGAACGAACAGCCGCCGACGGAAGTGCCGTCGACCCAGGTCGGCGTGATGCCGAGATAGTGAGCGATCTGCTGCGGGGTTTCAACGGCGGTGGCGATGCCGTCGATGTCGGACAGTTTCAGTCCGGCGTCCGCAATGGCGTTGAGCGCCGCATCCGCATGCAACTGGATCTGCGACATGTTGGGGATGACGCCGAGTTCGGTGGTCTCGGCTGCGCCAACGACGGCGACTGCATTTTTGCGCATGGTGCTTAGCCCTTCGCCGGACGGAACAAGGGAAGGGTGATCTTGTCGTCGAGTTTCTCGAACGCGACTTCGAGCTTCATGTCGAGCTCCAGCGCTTCGGGCGTCTGCGGACAGTCGATGATGTTGCTCATCATGCGCGGGCCTTCGTCGAGTTCGACGACCGCGATCGCGTAAGGCGGCGTGAAGCCGGGCGCTGCCGGGCGATGGTTGATGACATAGCTGTAGAGCTTGCCCTTGCCGCTTGCCTTGAACACCGAGACCTTGCGCGAGGCGCAGGAGGGGCAGAACGGGCGCGGCGGGAAATAGACATTGGCGCAGGCGTCGCAACGCTGCAGGCGCAATTCGCCGGCCTGTGTTCCATCCCAGAAATGTTGGGTTTCAGGCGTGGGCTTTGGTTTAGCGCGCGCAGGCTCCGCCATATCGGCTGTTCTCCTTGGGAATACGGGCGTCCGCCCGCTCGTTATAAACTTGATGCGCCATTGACCGTTTCCCGTCAACGGTCCCGGCAGCGGCGTTGCCGCATGGCCGCATTCCGCCAGGCCACGGCGCTTGTATGCCAGTAATTTTCCGCGCTAGGGTATTTCTGTTGCGAGCCGCATGGTGCATGCAACGACCAAGGAGACGATGTGCGAACGATACGAATAGGGTCCGGTGCCGGCTATTCGGGCGATCGCATCGAGCCCGCGATCGAACTCGCCGAGAAGGGCGATATCCAGTACCTCGTGTTCGAATGCCTCGGGGAGCGAACCGTGGCGCTGGCGCAGCAGGCGCGCATGAAGGATCCCGACGGCGGCTACGATCCATTGCTCGAGGAGCGCATGCGCGCGGTGCTGCCGGTCTGCGCCGCCAAGGGCATCAAGATCGTGACCAATATGGGGGCGGCTAATCCGGAGGCCGCCGCGCGAAAGACCGCTGACATCGCGAAGGCGCTCGGACTGCCGTCTCTGAAAGTGGCCGCCGTCGTCGGCGACGACGTGCTCGACGCCTGCAAGGCAGATGATCTGCCAGATCATGGAATTCGACGGCACGATCAAGCAGCTCGGCAACCGGCTGTTGTCGGCGAATGCCTATCTCGGCGCCGAGCCGATGGCGCAGGCGCTGGCCGCGGGCGCCGATATCGTCATCACCGGCAGGGCTTCCGATCCGGCGCTGTTCCTGGCGCCGATGATCCATGCCTTTGGCTGGGCGATGGACGACTGGAATTTGCTCGGGCAGGGGACGGTCGCCGGGCATTTGCTGGAATGCGCCGGCCAGATCACCGGCGGCTATTTTGCCGATCCCGGTTACAAGGACGTGGCAGGTCTGGCGCGGCTCGGCTTTCCGATCGGAGAGGTCGGCGAGGATGGCAGCCTTGTCGTCACCAAGGTTGCGGGCTCGGGCGGCGCGGTGACGGCGCAAACCTGCAAGGAGCAGTTGCTGTACGAGGTGCACGACCCTGCGAAGTATCTCCAGCCGGACGTGGTCGCAGATTTCTCGCAGGTGACGGTCGAGGAAATCGGACCCGATCGTGTTCGTGTCAGCGGCGGGCGCGGCGGGAAGCGAACCGATACGCTGAAAGTCTCGGTCGGCTATGTCGATAGCTACATCGGTGAAGGGCAGATCTCCTATGCCGGTCCCGGCGCACTGGCGCGGGGACGGCTGGCGCTGGAGATCGTCCGCGAGCGGCTGAAGCTGACCGATGTCGCCGCGAGCGAATTGCGGTTCGAACTGGTCGGCGTCGATTCCCTGCACGGGCCGGAAGTCTCCGCGCGCGCGGGCGAACCGTACGAGGTGCGCGTGCGTGTCTCCGGGCGCACCGAGAACCTGCGCGAGGCGATCAGGATCGGCAACGAGGTCGAGACGCTCTATACCAACGGCCCGGCCGCCGGTGGCGGCGCGTGGAAATCGGCGCGCGATGTCGTGGCGGTCGCTTCCGTGCTGCTGCCGCGCGAGCTGGCAAAGCCGCATATCCGATTTGTAGGAGCGTAACGTGAAGCTGCGCGAAATCGCTCATTCCCGCACTGGCGACAAGGGCAACATCTCCAATATCTCCGTCATTGCCTATGACGCGAAGCACTATCCGCTATTGCTCGAACAGGTGACGGCCGAGCGGGTGAAATCGCATTTCGCCGGTGTTGTCCAGGGCGAAGTGGTTCGCTATGAACTGCCCAATCTGTCTGCGCTGAATTTCGTGATGGACCAGGCGCTGGGAGGCGGCGTGACGCGCTCGCTGGCCCTCGATGCGCATGGCAAATCGTTGAGCTCGGCGCTGCTCGATTTCGATATCGTACCTGCGCCGCAAAGCAAATGACAAACGGCGAATAACAAAGAGAGCGACCGACGATCATGCCTGCTAACCCGACCCTCGCCACTTTGGCCGCCGATCTTGATGCGGGACGCACCACCGCGCGCAAACTAGTCGAGGAATGCCTCGCACGGATTGCCGATCCCGCGGGCGAGGGCATCCGGACCTTCATTCACGTCGACAAGGACGCGGCAATTGCCGCGGCAGACGCGATGGATCATCTGCGTAAAGCGCACGCCGCGCCGTCGCCCTATGCCGGCATTCCCGTGTCGATCAAGGATCTCTACGACATCAAGGGGCAGGTGACCCGCGCCGGCTCCCGCGCGCTGGAGGATTCGGCGCCGGCGGAAGCCGATGCGCCCGTGGTGGCGCGGCTGCGCCGGGCGGGCTTCGTCGTCATCGGCCGCACCAACATGACCGAATTCGCCTATTCCGGCATCGGCATCAACCCGCATTACGGCACGCCGAAGAGCGCGTTCAATCGCAGCGTCGGCCACGTGCCCGGCGGCTCGTCCTCGGGCGCGGCGGTCTCGATCGCCGATCGGATGGCTTACGGCGCGCTCGGCACCGATACCGGCGGCTCGTGCCGGATTCCGGCGGCCTTCAATGGCATCGTCGGCTACAAGCCGACGCAACGCCGCGTGCCGCTCGACGGCGGCGTGCCGCTGTCGTTCTCGCTCGACAGCTTTGGGCCGCTGGCGCGCAGTGTCGATTGCTGCGCGGTGCTCGACGCCGTGTTGGCGGATGAAGCCGTGCAGCCGTTGCAGCCGCGCCCGGTCAAGGGCATGCGGCTTGCGGTGCCGACCACGATCGCCCTCGACGACCTCGACGCAGACGTCGCAAAGACATTCGAGCGCGCGCTGGAAACGCTGTCGCGGCAGGGCGCGTCGATCGAGCGGATCGAGGTGCCGGAATTCCACGATGTCGTGGCCATGAACAGCAAGGGCGGATTTTCCGCCGCCGAGAGCTATGCATGGCACCGCTATTTGCTCACCAGCAAGGGCGACGTTTACGACCCCCGCGTTCGCGTCCGCATCCTGCGCGGCGAGGGCATCAGCGCGGCCGACTATATCGACATCGTCAACGCCCGCCGCTCGTTCATTGCGCGAACCGAAAGGCGGATCGCGCCCTATGACGCACTGGTGTTGCCGACCACCGCCAATACGCCACCTCGCATTGCCGATCTCGCCGACGACCAGGCGTTCGCCACGCAGAACTTGCGCGCGTTGCGCAATTGCACGCTGATCAACATGCTCGACGGCTGCGCGATTTCGCTGCCGGCGCATCGCGAAGGCGAGGTGCCGGTCGGGCTGATGCTGGCCGCGGCCGGCGGATCGGACCGCCGCATCTTCGAATTGGCCGCCGGAATGGAGAACATCATCCGTGTTTGATCTGACCTTCAACGTCGATGACAAGGGCGCGTTGACGCCGCTGACACTTGCGATCGATCAGGCCGTCATCGCCGGCTGGACCGGCCGCGATCCGGTGGCGCGCGACAAGCATATCGCCGAACTGGAAGCGATCGGCATCGCGCGGCCTGCGTCAACGCCGATCTACTACCGCTGCTCGGCGCGGCGGATTACCCAGGCCGACCGTATCGAAGTTTCAGGCGGGGATTCCAGCGGCGAGGTAGAGTTCGTGCTGATCGGCTGGCAGGGCCGCACCTTCGTCGGCTGCGGCTCCGACCATACCGACCGCAAGGTGGAGAGCCTACAGCGTCACGGTTTCAAAACAGATGTGCGACAAGCCGATGGCGTCCGTGCTGTGGGAACTGGAGGACGTCATCGCGCACTGGGACAAGATGATCCTGCGCGCCTGGGCCACGATCGACGGTGCGCGGGTGCTGTACCAGGAAGGCACGCTCGATGCGATGCTGCCGGTGAAGGACCTGATCGACCGTGGTTTCGGCGGCAAGGGCCTGCCCGACGGCTGCGCCATGTTCGGCGGCACCTTCGCGGCCAAGGGCGGCATCCGCCCCGCCAGCCGGTTCGAGTTCGAACTGGAGGATCCCGTGCTGAAACGGAAGATCAGTCATGGGTATGATGTGATCACGATGCCGGTGTTGGGGTAGGTTTTGATATTGTCCCCGATGTCGTCCCGGCGAACGCCGGGACCCATAATCCCGGGCATCTGTTGTTGGAAGAAGCCATCGACCCTCGTGCTCAACAATAATCGCCGCGGCGTATGGGTCCCGGCGTTCGCCGGGACGACGATGGAATTCCCGGAAATCGGGTGGCGCGGATCGCGGACGTTTGCAATTTTACTGTCATGACAGCAACCGCAAAAAACATCGGCAGTTCGGCAATCTCCGCCATCGTCGCCCGCGTCGATGCCATCGACTGGACGCAGGCGACAACCGATCTCGACGCACAGGGCTGCGCCGTCCTCAAGGCATTGCTGTCGCCGGAAGAATGCGCCGCGATGGCGGCGCTCTATCCGGATGACAAGAACTTCCGCAGCCGGGTCGTGATGGGGCGCCACGGGTTCGGCCGCGGCGAATACAAGTATTTCGCCTATCCGCTGCCCGATCTGATCGCCGAGCTGCGGCCGGCGCTTTACGCGCGGCTTCACCCTGTCGCCAATCGCTGGAACGAGACGATGGGGATCGACATCCGTTACCCCGATCGCCACGAGGCATTCCTGAAGCGCTGCCACGACGCCGGCCAGACGCGGCCGACGCCGCTGCTGCTGCAATATGGCGAGGGCGACTACAATTGCCTGCATCAGGATCTCTACGGCGAGCACGTGTTCCCGCTGCAGGTCGCGATCCTGTTATCGGAACCGGGGCGCGATTTCGAAGGCGGCGAGTTCGTGCTGACGGAGCAGCGGCCGCGGATGCAGTCGCGACCGGAGGTGGTTCCGCTCCGTCAAGGCGATGCGGTCGCCTTTGCTGTGCATCACCGGCCGGTGCAGGGGACGCGCGGGCCTTACCGCGTTAATCTGCGCCACGGCGTCAGCCGGATCCGTTCCGGCCACCGCCATACCGTGGGCGTGATCTTTCACGATGCCAAATGAGTGCGGACTGAAGTTGACTGCGGATTTGTTCGAGACCGTTCCGGATCTGCGTCCGTCACGCGAAGTGATGGCGGAGGGCGCGGTATTGCTGCGCGGATTTGCACGGGCGTTCGAAGCCGAGCTGCTTCCGGCACTTCGCGCGATCGTCAAACAGGCGCCGTTCCGGCATCTGATTACGCCGGGCGGCCACCGCATGTCGGTCGCGATGACCAATTGCGGCAGTGTCGGCTGGGTGTCCGATAACACCGGTTATCGCTATGACGCCATCGACCCCGAGTCCAGACAGCCATGGCCGGCGATGCCGACCGTGCTGCGCAGACTGGCGGCCGACGCGGCTGATGACGCCGGGTTCAAGGATTTCGCGCCGGAGGCCTGCCTCATCAACCGCTATGTGCCGGGCGCGAAGCTGTCGCTGCATCAGGACAAGGACGAACTGGATTTTGCCGCGCCGATCGTGTCGGTGTCGCTGGGACTGCCCGCGATCTTCCTGTTCGGCGGACCGAAGCGCGCCGACAAGCCGAACCGTTACCGGCTGGAGCATGGCGACGTCGTGGTCTGGGGCGGCCCGTCGCGACTGTTCTTTCACGGCGTAGCTCCGCTCGCCGACGGCGAACATGCGCTGATGGGCCGACAGCGCATCAACCTGACTTTTCGCAAGGTGCGGTGATCTTCCTTCTCCCCGTTTGGGAGGAGAAGAAGCGATCCATGCGGCTAGATATTCTTCGCCGGATGGATGAACGCCCACGGCGAGACTTCCGAACCCGTCGGAACCTCTACCGAAATCACGTAAGGCCCGCCGTCGGCCAGCGCCTTTTCCAGCGCGGGGCGGAAGTGATCGGGCGAGGTGACGCGCGCCGCGCCGGCGCCGAAGGATTCCGCCAGTTTCACGAAATCCGGATTGACCAGGTCCGACGCTACGACGCGGCCATCGAAGCGTTCCTGCTGGTCGCGGCGGACGTTGCCATAGGCATTGTTGTTGAACACCAGCGTCACCACGCCGATCTTGAACTGCACCGCGGTCGACAGTTCCTGCACGCCGAACATGAAGCCGCCGTCGCCCGTGATCGCGACCACCGGCCGGTCCGGGTTGGCGACCTTGGCGCCGAGCGCGGTCGGGAAGCCGGAGCCGAGCGTGCCCTGATAGCCTGAGGTAATGAAGGTGCGCGGCTCGTAGATCGGAAAGCCGTACCAGGAGGCGAAGCCGACCTGCGACAGTTCGTCGGTGACGATGGCGTTCGCCGGCAGCACCTCGCGCAGGATGTTCAGGTACGCCATTTGCGGCTGAACCTTCTGGATCTCGTGGTGCGCCGCCGCGGTCGCCTCGCGGATCTCGCTGCGCCGGCCGCTGCTCTTGCTGTAACCGGCCTTTTTCACCGCCGCGGCCAGATCGGCGGTGCCGGCCCTGGCATCCGCGATGACAGCCGTGTCGGGCACGTAGCGCCGCATCTCCACGGGATCGATATCGATGCGGACCGATTTCAATCCGTCGGGGCGATAGGGCCAGCGCGACATCGTCGGCAGTTCCAGCCGCGTGCCGATCCCGATCATCAGATCGGTGGTCGGCCAGAGTTTGTACGCCGCCGCCATGGTCAGCCCAAGCTCGTGCGCATTGGAGACGATGCCGCGGCCGCTGCGGAACGCCACCACGGGCGCGTCGATCATCTCGGCCAGTTCGAGGATTTCCTCGCGCGCATGCAGCGCGCCGCTGCCGACGAAGATCATCGGCCGCTTGCTGCCCTTGATCAGTGCAGCGGCGGCCTTGATGCGATCAGGGTCGGGCTGCGGGGCGGGAAGGGTGTCGAACACCTTGGCGGGGCCGACCTCGGCGCGTTGGGTAAACACGTCCCACGGCATTTCCAGCGACACCGGACCACGGCGGCCCGACATCATTTCCTGGAAGGCGCGCGAGACCATCGCGGGCGCAATGTCCGGATATTCGATGCGCTCGGCCCATTTCACGAAGGTGCGCAGCGTCGCAAGCTGATCGGGCATCTCGTGCAGATGGCCGCGGCCCTTGCCGAGAAATGCCGTCGGCACCTGTCCGGTCAGGCACAGCACCGGCTCGTTGCAGCCGAATGCGGTGAGCAATGCCGCGCCGGCATTGAGCACGCCGGGGCCCGGCACCACGCTAAACACGCCGGGCTTGCCCGATGAACGCGCATAGCCGAACGCCATGTAGCCGCAGGCCTGCTCATGCCGCGCGCCGATCACTTTCAACTGCGCCTGATGAAAGGCGTCGAACAGCCCGTAGATCTGTGCGCCCGGCAGGCCGAACACCGTGTCGACGCCGTGCGCGACGAGGCCATTGACGATCGCTTCGCCGCCCGAAGTTGATTTCATCGTTCTGTCACTCGCTCACAGGATTTGTCAGGCTTCGTCGACCACGCCGTTCTTCAGCACGCCGACCCCTTCGGCCTCCACCTCGATGACGTCGCCGGGCTTGAGGTAGCGCGGCGGGTCGAACCGTGCGCCGGCGCCGGTCGGGGTTCCCGTCACGATGACGTCGCCGGGCACCAGGGTTGTAAAGGTCGAGAGATAGTTGATCAAATAGCGGAAGCCGAAAATCAGCCGGCCGGTGCGGTCGTCCTGCCGGGTCTCGCCATTGACCCGCGTGGTGAGACGGATATCCGCGATCTGGCTTTCGTTTGTGTAGGGCACCAGCCACGGCCCGAGACTGCCGGTGGAATCGAAATTCTTGCCTTGCGTCACGTTGAACTTGGCGTGGCGCACCCAGTCGCGGATGGTGCCTTCGTTGCACAGCGTGACCGCGGCGATATGATCCAGCGCGTCGCCCTCCTTGATGTGCCGGCCGGCCTTGCCGATGACAAGCACCAGTTCGCCCTCGTAATCGAGCTGGGCCGAAGCGCGCGGGCGGACCAGCGGCGCGTTGTGACCGACAAAGGAGCGCGGCGTCCGCATGAACATGCTCGGATATTTCGGCGCGTCCTGGCCGTCCTTGTATTCGGCATTGCGATCCGGGTAGTTCACGCCGATGCAGATGATCTTTTCCGGTGAGGGGATCGGCGGCTGCCATGTAATCGCATCGAGCGCATGGTCCGGCGTGCGCCGCGCTGCATCCTCGGCAAGCTTCATCAACGCACCGGCCGCGATCGCTTCGCGCAGCGTCGGATAGTTTTTGCCAAAATGCGCCGAGAGATCGACGATGCCGGCGTCAGTCACGGCGCCGTATTTCTGCGCACCGTTGACGGTGAAGGTGGCAAGGCGGGGAGGGGCCATCTGTTATCCCTTCAATCTGCAATCGTGACGTCGGCGACGAAGGCCGGTTCCCGCACCGCCTGACCGGTGAAGGGCGTACCCTCCTCGAACCAGGAGCGTGGCGCGGGCGCGCCCCACAGTGTCTGCCGGCGCGGATCCTTCAGCGACCAGCGCAACGGCTCATGGTCATGATCGCCGGTGAAGTAGTCGCTGGTGTAGAGTTCGAGACGATGGCCGTCGGGATCCCTGACATAAAGAAAGAATGCATTCGAGATGCCGTGGCGACCCGGGCCGCGCTCGATGTTCTTCAAATAGCCGCTGGAAGCCATGACGTCGCAGAGATGAAGGATATTCATCGCGGTCGGCGTCCAATAGGCAATGTGGTGCAGGCGAGGACCACGGCCATTGGTGATGGCGAAGTCATGAACGTTGCCCTTGCGGTGCATCCAGGCCGCCGCGATACGCCCGTTCGGCCCGTCTTCCTCGCCATATTCGGTCAGCCGGAAGCCGAGCCGGGCGTAGAAGTCCACGGTGTTCTGCACCTCGGGCGAGAAAACGTTGAAATGATCCAGCCGCTGCGGGTGGCAACCCTTGTAGAGGTCGTAGCGCCGAAGCAGATGCGGGCGCTTTTCCATCGATGCGTAGAGTTCGAGCTGGAAGCCGGCGGGATCGGTGAATTGCAGCGTACGGCCCTGGAACGGCTGATCGGCGAAGGCGTAGGCGATGCCGTTCTCGGAAAAGAAGCTGGCGGCCTTGTCGAGGTCGCCGTCATTGCCGACCTTGAAGCCGAGCCGGCTGCAGGCCGCCGCTGGCGCCTTCCGCAGCACCAGCGAGTGATGCTGATGCTCCTCGCTGCCGCGCAAATAGACCGCCTTGTCGTCGCTGTCCTCGACATGGAGGCCGACGGTGTTTTCGTAGAAGGCGCGGCTCTTGTTGAGATCGACGACATCAAGCACGGCATGGCTGCAGCGGATGATGTTGAACGGCGGGTCGAAGACATGTGTCGGAACGGGCATTTACTTTTTCCACTCCTGATTTGTTGATCCTCATGGTGAGGAGGCGCGCAAGCGCCGTCTCGAACCATGTGGCCCGTGGCCCATCCTTCGAGACGCGCGCAAGAGCGCGCTCCTCAGGATGAGGGCAGGCCGAGCTTCTGAATCTTGTGCGTCCCGCGCGCGAGCGAGACGTGCTTGGTTTCCATGTAGAAGTCGAACGAGTAGTCGCCGCCGTCGCGGCCGATGCCTGATGATTTCATACCGCCGAACGGCGTCGGCAGATGGCGGACGTTTTCGGAGTTGAGCCAGATCATGCCGGCCTCCAGCGCATCCGCCACGCGAAGCGCGCGGCCCATGTCGCCGGTCCAGACATAGCCGGTAAGGCCGTATTGGACGCCGTTGGCGATCTCGATCGCGTCCTTTTCGTCCTTGAACGGGATCACGGTCAGGAATGGGCCGAACACTTCCTCCTGCGCCACCCGCATGTTGGCGTGCGCGCCGGTGACCAGCGTCGGCTGCACGTAATGCCCGCCGCCGAGGCCGTCATGCGGCTTGCCGCCGACCGCAATGGTGGCGCCGTCCTTCTGTGCGACTTCGAAATAGCTGCAGACCTTGGCGAGGTGCCGCTCGTGGATCAGCGGGCCAATTTCGGTAGCCGGGTCGAGCGGGTGGCCGACCTTCAAGGCCTTCACCCGTGCCGTGAGCTTTTCGATGAATTTGTCGGCGATGCCGGCCTGGACCAGCAGCCGGCTCGACGAGGTACAACGCTCGCCATTGAGCGAGTAGATCATGAAGACCACCGCATCCAGCGCGCGGTCGAGGTCGGCATCGTCGAACACGATCACGGGGTTCTTGCCGCCGAGTTCGAAATGGACGCGCTTCAGGGTAGGGGCGCCCTGCGCCATGATCGCGGAGCCGGTCGCGCTCTCGCCGACAAAGCCAATTGCCTTGATCGCGGGGTGCTCGGTCAGCGCCTTGCCGGCTTCCTCGCCCATGCCGTGGACGGTGTTGAGCACACCGTCGGGCAGGCCGGCCTGTTTCGCGAGCTTGGCCAGCAGGTCGGCCGTTACCGGCGACCATTCCGCGGGCTTGTGCACGACGGTGCAGCCAGCGGCCAGCGCGGGGGCGATCTTCCAGGTCGACAGCATGAACGGCGTGTTCCATGGCGTGATCACGCCGACCGGGCCGATCGGCACCCGTGTCGAGATGTTCCAGTGCTCCTCGCTAGGTGTGTTGAGCCCGTCCCGGGCCTCGGCGCATTTGTCGGCAAAGAAGCGGAAATTCTCTGCCGCGCGGATCGCGGCCTTGGCCATGAAGCGGTGGGCCTGGCCGGTATCGATGCATTCGAGCACGGCGATATCGTCGGCACGGTCCTCGATCGCGTCGGCCACCCGATGCAGCAACTTCTTACGCGCCGCCGCAGGCATCTCGCGCCAGGATTTGAAGGCAGCCGCGGCTGTCGTTGCCGCACGGTCGATATCTTCGGCATTACCGCGGGCGACCGTCGCCAGCACCGCGCCATCGACCGGGGATTTCGTCTCGAACGTCTGGCCCGAAGCCGACGGCACCGTCTTGCCACCGATCATGTGGCCAATGCCGTCGCTCTTTAGCTTCGCGAGCAGGGGGGCCGCGCGGTCGCGGTTGGCCTGAAACACGTCCTTGCGGGTCGCCTTATCCATTATGAGCCTCCACTTTCAGAGCGTCGTGGATGTTGTTGCGTTTCCAGCTTGTTTCCTTGTCGTTGATCTGCATGTCGAACGACAGTGCGAACTTTTGGTTCGCGAACACGGGATCAAGGTAGGCCGACAAGGCCTTGAAAATATGCTCGCCGGCTTTCTTGCGGGCGGCGAGGTCGCGGCCTTCGCCGAGCCGCAGCACCATGTCGAGGAACGCGTAATTCTGGCGGCCATCGGCGATGGCATAGTGCTCGCACCTGATCGCGCGGACGCGAATACCGCCGAGCGGGAAGATGCCAGTCTCGACCGCGGCCTTGCGAACCAGCTCCACGATCGCGCCCATGTCGACGCGTCCGTCGAGATTGCCTGAATATTCAATCGTGAAGTGCGGCATGTTGCGATGACTCCCGTCTTCCCTAACACATCAGGCGAAGTAGCAGCTCACGGAACCATAGGGTCCATAGTCCGCCTGGATCGTGTCGCCCTTGCGGGTCTCGATCGGGCGGATGAACGATCCCGCCAGCACCACCTGTCCGGCTTCGAGTGCCAGCCCGTTCGGCGCGATCTTGTTGGCAAGCCAGGCCACTGATGTCGCGGGATGGTTGAGAACGCCGGCAGCAAGGCCGGTTTCCTCGATCTGGCCGTTGCGGAAGCACAGCGCGCCAATCCAGCGCAGGTCGGCGTCCATCGGGCGGATCGGACGGCCGCCGAGTACGATGCCGGCATTCGCGGCGTTATCGGCGATGGTGTCGAAGATCTTCCGCGTCGCCTTGGTCTGCGGGTCGACGCGCTCAACCCGCGTGTCGAGGATCTCCAGCGCCGGCACCACGAAATCGGTCGCGTTCAGCACGTCGAACATCGTGCAATCCGGTCCCGAAAGCCGCGACTTCATCACGAAGGCGAGTTCGGCCTCGACGCGGGTGGCGATGAAACGGTCCGATGGCACCAGCCCGCCATCGGCAAAGAACATGTCGTCGAGCAGGATGCCGGAGTCAGGCTCGTCGATACTGAGCGCGCTCTGCATCGCCTTCGAGGTCAGGCCGATCTTGTGACCCTTCACGGTGCGGCCCTGGGCCACCTTCATCTCGACCCAGGCTTTCTGAATCGCGTAAGCGTCTTGAATCGTGATGCCGGGATGTTCGAGCGAAAGCTGCCGGATCTGCCTGCGGGTCTTTTCGGCCTGATCGAGCCGCTCGGCGGCGCTTCGGATGTCGTCTCTGGAAAGGGCCATGGGCGTCCAGTATGCATAAAAAGCGGGTGCTGAAATCTGCTTAACATGTTAAGTTATCCGCTGCAAACTGATTTGGTGCTTGTTGCGCCGCAAAACTTTATCCTTCGCGCAATCGACGATGGCGGACCACTGACGATGGCAGGCAAGAAATCGCCGAACGGGATGCTCGAGCCCCGCCGCGGACCGATGCGTGAATTCTCGCGATCGCTGCCGATGTCGCTTCTGCGCGCGCGCGAAGCCGTGATGCGCCAGTTCCGTCCATCCTTGCGCAATCATGGGCTGACCGAGCAGCAGTGGCGGATCCTGCGCGCGCTGACGGCGGTGGACACCATCGAGGTGACCGAACTGGCGCGTGTTGCGTTCCTGCTGGGGCCGAGCCTGTCACGTATCCTGCGCGATCTCGAAGCCCGCGATTTGATCGAGCGGCGAACCGCCAAGGCCGATCTGCGCCGCGGCGAGGTGTCGATCTCGTCCAGGGGATTGAAGCTGATCGAGGCGGTCGCGCCGACGTCGGAGGCAATCTATGCCGAGATCACCAATCGCTTTGGTACGCGCAAGCTCATCGAGCTGCAGGACATGCTGGGCGATTTGGAGCGCAGTCTTGCGGAGATGGGATTGGCTGACGAGGCCGAGGCTGATGAGTAATCACAAATCTGCATGATGATATGTGACAAGACGCATAGCTTCGATTTCTGCTCGTTGTTTGGGCAACGAAGCGTTCGCTGATTGGCGGTTTTTATCGGAATTTATAGGGCGGAGCGGCGTTATTCATCTCGGGATATCGTATTGCACGACTGGTCTGCGTCGTTGGTCGAACTCACTGCGATATCAATTTACTCGGGAGAAGAGAGTCCGTAATACGCACGCGGTTATGCGTCCCGTGAGGATGCCAACACCAAGAAAGGCCGACGAAGTAGCCCGGCCTCAGGGAGAATTTGATGAAGCTTACGAGACGCGATTTCGCGGCCGGTATCGTTGCCGGTATTGCCGCACCCCACATCATCAGCAGTGCAAAGGCACAGGGCGCCACCATCAAGATCGGCATGTGTGCGCCCGTAACCGGTCCGGCCGCCGAATCCGGCGGATATGCCATCAAGGGAGCGAAGCTCGCGCTCGAAGCCGTCAACAAGGCTGGCGGTGTCCTCGGCAAACAACTCGAACTGATCGTCGAAGACGACCAGACCACCAATCCGGGCATCGTGCTGGCATTCTCCAAACTCGCAGCCCAGTCTGACATCGTGGGCTTCCTCGGCTCGATCCGTTCGACCCAGGTGCACGCGATGGCGCCGGACGTGCTGAAGCTTGGCAAGCCTGTGATGATCGGCGGTACCGATCCCAATCTGACGCATATGGGCAATCAGTGGCTGTTCCGTTTCCGTCCCAATGACAGCTACTCCGGCCGTGTGATCGCCGATTACGGCGTCAACACGCTCGGCAAGAAGAAGTGGGCCGTGCTGCATTCCACCGACGCATTCGGAACCGCGGGCGGCAAGGCCCTTAGCTCTGCGCTGGAGAAAATGGGTGCGCCTGCCGTGCTCGACCAGGGTTACGCCAACCAGAGTCAGGACTTCACGCCGGTCGTGCTCGCAATCAAGCAGTCGGGCGCCGACATCCTCGGTTCCTATTTCACCTTCGAAAACGATCTCGGCATCTTTGCCCGCCAGTTGCGCCAGCTTGGCGTCAACATTCCCTGGGTCGGCTCGCCCTCGATCGTCAACATCACTGCGTTGAAGCTCGCTGGTCCGGCGCTCTACAACACCTATGGCGTTGCCGATTACGCCGAAGACAGCAGCGAGGCTTCAAAGGCGTTCGGCAAGCTCTATCGCGATGCCGTCAAGGTCGCGCCGGACAACCAGAGCTCCTGGCCGTTCGATGCCGTCACCGTGCTCGCAGCGGCGATCAACAAGGCCGGCTCCACCGACGCCGCCAAAATCCGCGAGGCGATCCTCGCCACCAAGAAATTTCCGGGCGCCGAGGGCGAATACAATTTCGACCAGAACGGCGACGGCCTTCACGGCTACAACATCGTGAAGAACGATAAGGGTAAGATTGTCTTCGACAAGCACATCGAGTTCAACGACTGATCGTGGCTTTGGCCTCTCCGGCTCCGACCGGGGAGGCCAAGACTTTTTGTCGAAGTGTTTCTCTTACCGAACGCGTGTCATGGATCTTGTCCTTCAACTGCTGTTTACGGGGATCGGCATCGGCGCTGTCTATGCGCTGGTCGCTCTGGGTATCGTGCTGATCTTCCGTGCCACGAATGTGGTGAATTTCGCACAAGGCGAATTCTCGATGGTCGCCGCCTATCTGATGGTGGTTTTTGCCGTCGATCTGGGCTGGCCTTACTGGTTGTCATTCCTGATCGCGCTGGCCGGCATGGCGCTGCTCGGTGTCATCTTCAATCTCGGGGTATATTACCCGTTGCGGCACCGCTCGTTCCTCCCTGTGATCATCGCCACCATCGGCGCGTCGATCCTGCTCGCCAACTCCGTCCTGGCAATTTACGGCCCGCAGCCGCAGGTGCTGGAGGGCTGGTTCGAAACGCCAGGGATCCAGCTCGGGCCCGTCTATCTCGACAGCCAGTACCTGCTGATCATCGCCGTGACGGTCGCGCTCGTGATCTTCAATTACTGGTTCTTCGAGAAGACATTGCTCGGCAAGAAGCTGCAGGCGACCTCGCAGGACAAGGAAATGGCCTCTCTGCTGGGCATCTCGGTTTCCGGGATGATCATGATCACCTTCATATACTCGGCCGTGCTCGGCGGTCTTGCCGGTATCCTTGTCGCGCCCGTACTGTTTGTCTCGATCCAGATGGGGTCGACGATCGCACTCAAGGCCTTTGCCGCAACGATCATCGGCGGCTTCGGTGACGTTGCCGGCGCTGTCATTGGCGGTCTGGCGCTGGGCATCATCGAAACCTTTGGCGCAGCCTACATCTCCGTACCTTACAAGGACGCTTTCGCGTTCCTGGCTCTGATCTTGTTTCTGATGTTCCGGCCTCAGGGCATCTTCGGCGAACGTGTCGCGGAGAAAGCATGAGCGCCCCCAGCGAAAATATCCCGCTCACCGTGTCCGGGCCAAAGCCACTGTTGCTGCGTCACTCGCTGTATTTCATCGGTGCTGCGATCGTGGTGGCGCTTGCCGCCACCGTTCAGTTCGACGGCTATGTGCACAATATCCTGATGCAGGCAACGACCTTTGCGATCGCGGTGTTCGGTCTCTCGGTCGTGCTCGGACTGTGCGGGCAGATCAATCTCGCGCAGGCCGCGTTTTTCGGCTTTGGCGCCTACGCGGTCGGTATCGGCACCTCCGACTACCAGATCAGCTACTGGCTGTGCCTTGTGGCGGGATGCCTGATGGCGCTGGTGGCGGGCGCGGTTCTGGGCATGTCGACGTTGCGGCTCGGCGGGCATTACCTCGCGATGGTAACGATCTCGTTCCAGCAGATCGTCACGCTGATCATGATCAACGCGATCTGGCTCACGCATGGGCCGGACGGTGTCTCGCGCATCGGCCGGCCGGCTCTGTTTCAATCCGCGCAAGCCTATCTTGCGTTCTGCGTGGCGGTGCTTGCGATCGTCGGCTATGTCGTTTGGCACCTGCCGGATACAAGGCTCGGGCGAGCCATGCGGGCGGTGCGAGATAATGAACTTGCTGCCGGCGTCATCGGGGTTGACGTGTTTCGCACCAAGGTTTTGGCCTTTGCGCTGAGTGCGGTCCTGGGTGGATTGGCTGGCGGCCTTTTCGCCGGCGGTTTCGCCTATGTAAGTCCGGATCAGTTTTCATTCGCCGAATCGGTGGTGTTCCTGACGATGTCCTTGCTCGGCGGCGTGGCGTCGCCGATCGGTTCGGCCATCGGCACGGGTCTCCTGATCCTGATTCCGGAGTGGTTGCGGTTCCTCAAAAGCGTTCCCGGACTATATCTTGCGATCTACGGTCTCGCTGTCATTCTCATCATCCGCTACATGCCCGATGGCATCTGGGGATTCGTCAATACTGCAACCGCGCGTTGGCGCGCGCAGTTGAAGGCGCCACCGGCAGTGGCTGCGTTGCAATTGAAGCCTGCGACGCTAGGCGGCGACATCGTGCTTGAAGTCTCCGGGCTGTCGAAGTATTTCGGCGGCCTCAAGGCCGTTGACGGTGTGGACATTCAGGTCAGACGTGGCGGCGTTCATGCGTTGATCGGACCGAACGGCTCGGGCAAGACCACGACGCTCAACGTGCTCTCCGGTCTCTACAAGGCGACAGCTGGCAAGATCGTGCTTGATGGCACCGACATCACCTCGATGCCGCCGCATCAGCGTACGGCGGCGGGATTGGGACGGACGTTTCAGAATATCCGCCTGTTCCGCTCGATGACGGCACTGGAGAACGTGGAGATCGGCGCCGAACGGCCCGGTAACACCATGATCGGCACGGGCGGCGACGCTGCATTGACCGAGCGCGCGATGGAAGCGCTGACCTTTGTCGGTCTCGGCGCCCGCGCCAACGAATTGATCTCGAGCTTCTCCTACGGCCACCAGCGTCTGATCGAGATTGCGCGCGCCCTTGCGGCCAACCCCACCTTGCTGCTGCTCGACGAACCTGCGGCCGGGCTGAATTCGACTGAAAAGCTCGAACTTCATGCGCTGCTCAAACGCATCGCGGCGCAGGGCCTCACCATCCTGATCATCGACCACGACATGACGCTCGTCTCCGAGGCGGCCCAGCATATCACCGTGCTCAATTTCGGGCGCCGTATTGCGGACGGCGAATCCATGGCGGTGCTGCGCCACCCCGATGTCGTCTCCGCCTATCTCGGGACTGAATAGATGCCGTTGCTCGAAATCCGCGATCTCGTTGTCCGCTACGGCGAAATCGAAGCGCTGCGCGGCATTTCGCTTGGCGTCGACGAAGGGCAGGTGGTGACCTTGCTCGGCGCCAACGGCGCCGGCAAGTCGACCACCCTGCGTGCGATCTCCGGTCTGGCGAAACCCGCGGCGGGCGACATCCTGTTCGACGGAAAGTCGATCGCAGGACTTGGACCTGAAGCGATTGTGCGGATGGGCATTTCGCATGTGCCGGAAGGACGGCGGGTATTCCCGGGCTTGACGGTGAAAGAGAACATCATGCTCGGCGCGTCCAACCGCAAGGTTGCAACTTCGCAACTGTCGCGTGAGGCGGATGCCATGTTCGACCTGTTTCCCGACATCAGGTCGTTCTCCGGTGCGCTGGGCTGGACGCTGTCGGGAGGCCAGTTGCAGATGGTTGCCGTCGCCCGCGGCCTGATGGCGAGGCCGCGATTGCTGTTGCTGGACGAGCCCTCGCTCGGGCTGGCTCCGGTGATCGTGCAAGCCGTTTTCAGGATCATTTCAGAGGTCCGTCGCAATACCACCGTCTTGCTTGTCGAGCAAAATGCGCGCATGGGACTTTCCGTCGCCGATCACGGGTTCGTCCTGGAAACCGGACGGATCGTGCTGGGCGGCAAGCCCGATGAATTGTGGGGCAACGAAGCCATTGCCGCCGCATATCTCGGTGGTCACGCCAAGGTCAACGCTTAAAGCAGCGAGTTAGTCATCCATGGTCACCATACAGGTCCCCAATCTCATCAGTTTCGTTGCCGAGGTATTTTCGCACTCTGAATCCTCGACTGATGAAGCCAAGCGCATCGCGACATACCTCACGACCGCCAATCTCACCGGGCACGACAGCCACGGCGTGATTCGTGTGCCTGTCTATGTCCGTTGGAAGAAAATGGGCTCCGTCATTCCAAACCAGACGGCCGAGGTCGTGGTCGACACGCCGTCGCTTGCGGTGGTCGACGGCAAGTTCGGTTACGGGCAGACGGTAACGCCGCAGGCCGTGCGGATCGGCATCGAGAAATGCAAGAAGGCCGGACTTGCGGCCGTGGCATTGCGCAATGCCGGACATATCGGTCGCGTCGGCGACTGGGCGGAGATGGCCGCCGCCGAAGGCCTCGTGTCGGTCCATTTCGTCAATGCCGCTGGTTCGCTGCTGGTTGCGCCTTTTGGCGGCGTCGAGAAGCGGCTGTCGACCGCACCGTATTGCGTCGGCATCCCGCGCCAGGGGCAGGATCCGATCGTGCTCGATTTCGCGACCTCCATCGTCGCCGAAGGCAAGGTGCTGGTCGCGAGCCGCGGTGGCAAGAAGTTGCCGAAGGGCGCACTCGTCGATCATGACGGCACGTTGAGCGAGGATCCGGCCGTGCTCTACGGACCGCACACGGCGGACGGACCGCGCGACCATACCAAGGGGACGGGGGCGATCCGCGCTTTCGGCGAGCACAAGGGTTCGGGACTTGCCTTCATCTGCGAGTTGCTCGGCGGTGCGCTCACCGGCACCGGCGCCACCTCAGGTGGGCGTCAGTTCGCCAATGGCATGCTCGCGTTCTATGTCGACCCCAAGGTGATCGACACCAGTAATTTCTTCGACGGCGAAATTTCGCGCTACGTCGACTTCATCCGGGCGACCAAACCGGTCGCCGGCGTCGATGCTGTGCTGATTCCGGGCGACACGGAACGGAAGATGCGTGCTGAACGTACCAAGAACGGCATCCCCTTGCCTGACGACACCTGGGCGGCGATAGTGAATACCGCGCGCGAGGTAGGCGTCAGCGAAGTGAGCATCCAGCGGGCCGTCAGCTAGGCTGCCCGGTCCAAAACAAGAGACAACAGGGAAAACGCACCCAATGACAACCAACAACGTCAAGAAAGTATGGGCCTCGGGCAAGGCCGTCGTGAACGCGTGGCTGGCGATCCCGTCCGGCTTCTCGGCCGAAGTGATCGCGCAATGCGGCTTCGACAGCGTCACCGTCGACATGCAGCACGGCGTGCAGGACTATCTCTCGATGGTGCAGTGCTTTCAGGCGATGAACGGCCACCCGGTGACGCCGATGGTCCGCGTGCCGTGGAACGAGCCCGGCATCATCGGCAAGGTGCTCGACGGCGGCGCCTATGGCGTGATCTGCCCGATGATCAACACCAAGGAGGAAGCGAAGAACCTCGTCCAGTACGCCAAGTATCCGCCGAAGGGCACGCGTTCGAACGGTCCGATCCGCTCGGGCATGTACGGCTCGGCCGGCTCCTATCAGCAGACGGCGAACGACGAGATCGTGCTGCTGCCGATGATGGAGACCAAGACCGCGATCGAGAACATGGAATCGATCCTCGACGTCGAAGGCATCAACGGCGTCTATATCGGTCCGTCTGATCTCGGCTTCTCCTACGGACTGGTGCCGAAGCTCGACCGCGACGAGCCGGAAATTCTCAAGATCTATGAGAAGATCATCAAGGAGTGCGGCAAGCGCGGCCTCCATCCCGGCATTCACTGCTCGGGCGCCGAGGGCGCTGCGCGCGCCATCAACATGGGCTTCAAGCTCGTGACGCTCTCGAACGAGAGCGGGTTGATGATGACCTACGCCAAGATGCAGGTGAACCAGACCCGCAAGGACTCGGGCGGCAAGGCTTAAAAGGTCTCGTGTCCCGGACGCGGTGCAGCGCTCCTTAGCGGTGCACCGCAGAGCCGGGACCCAGGAGTTGCAGCAAGGGTGGGCCCCGGATCAGCAGCGCGCCGTTTCGCGCTGTGCAGCATCCGGGGTACGATAGCCAGATACCGAGGAGACATCGCCATGACCCCGGCACCCGTCATTCGCCTGCATCCTGACGACGGCGTGCTGATCGCGCGCTCGAGCCTGCCGCCCGGCCTGATGGTCGCCGATGGGGTCACCACGACGGAACGAATTCCGGCCGGCCACAAGGTCGCGATCAAGCCGATCGCCGTGGGCGAGCCGGTGCGCCGCTACGGCCAGATCATCGGCTTTGCCACTGCGCCGATTGCGCCGGGCCAGCATGTGCACACGCAAAACTGCGGCATGGGCGATTTCGCCAAGGACTATGCCTATGGCGTCGACGTCAAGCCGGTGCCGAATTTCGATCTGCCCGCGACTTTCGAAGGCATCCGCCGCGCCGATGGGCGGGTGGCGACGCGCAACTATATCGGCATCCTCACCTCGGTGAATTGCAGCGCCCATGTCGCCGGCATCGTCGCGGACATGTTCAAGAAGAATCCGTTTACCGGCGATAACCCGCTGGCCGATTTCCCGAATGTCGACGGCGTGGTGGCGCTGACCCACAAGACCGGCTGCGGCATGACGCAGGACGAGCCGCTGGCGCTGTTGCGCCGGACGCTCGGCGGTTACGCGCGGCATGTGAACTTTTCCGCGGTCGTCGTGCTGGGGCTGGGCTGCGAGGTCAACCAGATCGGCGGCCTGATGCAGGAGCAGAAACTCGCCGGTCGCCTGCGCGCGATGGACATCCAGGAAGTCGGCGGCACCCGAAAGACGGTCGAAGCCGGCATCGCCTTCGTGAAGGAAGCGTTGACCGATGCCAACAAGGTCAAGCGCGAGCCCGTACCGGCCAGCGAACTGACGGTGGCGCTGCAATGCGGCGGCTCCGATGGTTACTCCGGCGTGTCGGCCAACCCGGCGCTGGGCGCGGCGAGCGATCTCCTGGTTGCGCATGGCGGCACCGTGATCCTCTCCGAGACGCCTGAGACCTACGGCGCCGAGCATCTCCTGACCCGGCGCGCGGTCAGCCGCGAGGTCGGCGAAAAGCTCGTCGGGCTGATGCGCTGGTGGGAGGAATACACCAAACGCGAAGGCGCAGAGATGAACGCCAATCCGAGCCCCGGCAACAAGGCTGGCGGCCTCACCACGATCCTTGAGAAATCACTGGGCGCGATGGCCAAGGCCGGCAGCACCAATCTGGTCGATGTGCTCAACTACGCCGAGCCCATCACCAAGAAGGGTTTTGTCTTCATGGATACGCCCGGCTACGACCCGGTCGCGGCGACCGGGCAGGTGGCCGGTGGCGCCAACATGGTCTGCTTCACGACAGGACGTGGCAGCGTGTTCGGCTGCAAGCCCGCACCCTCGATCAAGCTCGCCACCAACACACTGATGTACAAGCGCATGGAAGACGACATGGACGTCAATTGCGGCACCATCCTCGACGGTGAGGAAACCGTGCAGCAATGCGGCCAGCGCATTTTCGAGCTGATGCTGAAAACGGCATCGGGCCAGCCGACGAAAAGCGAGGGCTTCGATTTCGGCGGCGCCGAGTTCGCCCCGTGGGTGCTGGGCGCAACGATGTGAGGCGACGCACGCTCTGTCGTCGTTCCTGCGAACGCAGGAACCCATAACCACAGGCGTCCGTTGTTTGGGGTGGTGTCAGCGACCCGCTTTAGCCGATAGATCACGCGGTATGGGTCCCTGCGTTCGCAGGGACGACTCGTGGATAATTCAGGGTGCAACTCCGCCCGCTGTGTAGGCACGCCGTGCCCTTTGTTAGTGCTTGATCCCACCCGGAACCGGTGTTCTGCTTAAAAAAGCCGCTGGAGTTTCCGGTCCGTGTCGATCTTCGTCGCACTGCACCACGTCACGCACTACAGATACGACCGACCGATCGATCTCGGCCCGCAAACCGTTCGCCTGCGCCCGGCGCCGCATACGCGCACGCCGGTTCTGAGCTATTCGCTTAAAGTCACGCCTTCAAACCATTTTGTGAACTGGCAGCAGGATCCGCAGGGCAACTGGCTGGCGCGGTTCGTCTTTCCGGAGAAGGCGTCCGAGCTGAAGATCGAAGTCGACTTCACCGCGCAGATGACGGTGGTCAATCCTTTCGACTTCTTCGTCGAGGGTTACGCCAGCTCTTTCCCGTTTCAATACACCGCCGATCTCAAGACCGAACTTGCGCCCTATCTTGTCACGGCGGAGCAGGGGCCGCTGTTCGCGTCGTATCTGAAGCAGATTCCGCGCGAGGCTGACAGCACCGTCAATTTTCTGGTCGAACTCAACGCGCAACTGCAGAAAAAGGTCAGCTACGTCATCCGGATGGAGCCAGGCATTCAGACGCCGGAGGAGACGCTGGCTGCCGGCTCCGGCTCGTGCCGCGACTCGGCATGGCTGCTGATCCACATCTTCCGCCACCTCGGCCTCGCCGCGCGCTTCGTCTCCGGCTATCTCATGCAGTTGCGTCCCGACATCGATCCGGTCGAAGGCCCGCGCGAGGTCGAAAGCGATTTCACCGATCTGCATGCCTGGGCCGAGGTCTATCTTCCTGGTGCCGGATGGATCGGGTTCGACGTCACTTCGGGCATGCTGACGGGCGAGGGGCATATCCCGGTCGCCGCCACGCCGCATTATCGTTCGGCGGCGCCGATCTCGGGCAGCGCCGGCTTCGCCAATGTCGATTTCGGCTTCGAGATGAGTGTCAAGCGCATCCGCGAGGCGCCGCGGATCACGCGGCCGTTCTCCGATGAATCCTGGGCGCGTCTCGACCGCCTGGGCGAACAGGTCGACGCCGATCTCAAGGCCGATGACGTGCGGCTGACCATGGGCGGCGAGCCGACCTTCGTCTCCATCGACGATCTGGAATCGCCGGAATGGAACATCGCCGCCATCGGCCCGACCAAGCAGGCGCTGGCCGACGAGCTGATCCGCAAGCTGCATGCCCGCTTTGCGCCGGGCGGGCTGTTACATTACGGGCAGGGCAAATGGTATCCGGGCGAAAGCCTGCCGCGCTGGGCGTTCGGCCTCTATTGGCGCAAGGACGGCGTACCGATCTGGAAGAATGCCGAACTGATCGCGAAGATCGACAGCCCGCGCAAGGCGATAATCGAAGACGCTCAAAAGCTGATGGAAGGTGTCGCAAGGCGGCTCGGCCTCGATCAGGCCTATGTGATGCCGGCCTATGAAGACTCCCAGCACTGGCTGCAGAAGGAAGCCGCGTTGCCGGTCAATGTCGATCCCGGCGATTCAAAGCTGTCTGATCCCGAAGAACGATCGCGCATGGCGCGGGTATTCGACGAGGGGCTCAACAAGCCGAAAGGGTTTGTTCTGCCGACCCAGCACGCCGGCGCCGATGCCCAGGGATCGATGAAAGGCTGGATCAGCGAGCGCTGGCAGTTTCGGCGCAGCCACCTGTTCCTGATCCCGGGGGATTCTCCGCTCGGGCTACGATTGCCGATGGCGTCGCTGCTGCATGTTCCGCCGGAAGAATACCCTTATATCGTCGAGCAGGATCCGATGGAGCCGCGGCCCGAACTTGCGGCCGAAGACGAGGACGCTGTAGCAAGCGGCCTGCCGGCGAAGCGGGCGCAGAAGCCCAAATCAAAGCCGAAGCCGGTTCGCACGGCGACCTCCGTTGAGGTTCGTGACGGCGTCCTGTGCGCGTTCATGCCGCCGGTGGAGAGGCTCGAGGACTATCTCGAATTGATCGCGGCGCTCGAAGCGGCCGCAGAGGAACTGCAGATCCCGGTTCATGTCGAGGGCTATGGGCCGCCTTACGATCCGCGCGTCGAGGTGATCAAGGTGACGCCGGATCCCGGCGTGATCGAGATCAACGTCCAGCCGGCGCAGAGCTGGCGCGATGCCGTCGACATCACCTTCGGCCTGTATGAAGACGCCGCAAAAGTCCGGCTCGGGGCCAACCGTTTTCTGGTCGACGGCCGCCACACCGGCACCGGCGGCGGCAATCATGTCGTGGTCGGCGGCTCGACGCCGCAGGATTTGCCGTTCCTGCGCCGCCCCGATCTGCTCAGGAGCCTCGTGCTGTACTGGCAGCGGCATCCGTCGCTGTCCTATTTGTTTTCCGGCATGTTCATCGGCCCGACCAGCCAGGCGCCGCGCATCGACGAGGCCCGGCATGACGGGCTCTATGAACTGGAAATCGCGCTCTCGCATGTGCCGCCGCCCGATATCGAGGCGCCACTATGGCTGGTGGACCGCCTGTTCCGGCATATCCTCGTCGATATCACCGGCAATACCCATCGCGCCGAAATCTGCATCGACAAGCTCTATTCGCCCGACGGGCCGACCGGCCGCCTCGGGTTGGTCGAATTTCGCGCGCTCGAAATGCCTCCCGATCCCCGGATGTCGCTGGCGCAGCAATTGTTGATCCGCGCGCTGATCGCAAAGCTCTGGCGCGAACCGCAGCAGGGCAAGTTCGTGCGCTGGGGCACCACGCTGCACGACCGCTTCATGCTGCCGCATTTCCTCTGGGAGGATTTTCTCGGCGTGCTCGATGAACTCAGGCAATCCGGCTACGCGTTTTCGCCGGAATGGTATTCGGCCCAGCTCGAGTTTCGTTTTCCGGTGTTCGGCCGCGTCCATCATGGCGGTGTCACGCTGGAATTACGTCAGGCGCTGGAGCCCTGGCATGTGCTCGGCGAAGAGGGGGCGGCCGGCGGCACCGTGCGCTATGTCGATAGTTCGGTGGAGCGGCTGCAGGTCAAGGCGACCGGCTTCGTCGAAGGCCGCCATGTCGTGACCTGTAACGGCAGGCGGATGCCGATGACGCCGACCGGCCGTTCCGGCGAGGCCGTGGCCGCCGTCCGTTTCAAGGCCTGGCAGCCGGCCTCAGGGCTGCACCCGACCATCCCGGTGCACGCGCCGCTGACATTTGACTTGATTGATAGCTGGAACGGCCGCTCGCTCGGCGGCTGCGTCTACCACGTCGCCCATCCCGGCGGCCGCAGCTACGACACCAAGCCGGTCAATTCCTACGAGGCGGAAGCGCGGCGGCTGGCCCGGTTTCAGGATCACGGCCACACCCCGGGCCGAATCGACCCGCCGCCCGAGGAACGCACAATTGAATTCCCTTTGACGCTCGACTTGAGGACACCCCTCCTGATCTAATCGGGGGTCTCGGGGGATCGGAATGGCAGGCCAAGGCAGCACTCAGGAAAGCAAGGCCCGCCCGGGCCAGCGCCGGATCGCACAATGGATGCGCGACTATGCGCGGCTGCCCGGAACCCCCGACGAATATATCGGACCGGACGGCGTGCCGCGCGCGGCGTGGAGCCGTTTTTTCGATGCCTTTGCTGCATTGTCGCCTGTCGATATCGAGCGGCGTTTCGCCTCCGCCGACCGGCATCTGCGCGAGGCCGGCGTCACCTATCGCGCGCCCGGCGAGACTGCCGACCGGCTGTGGCCGCTCAGCCACCTGCCGCTCATCATCGACGAGGCCGACTGGCAGCAACTGACCACGGGCATCGCGCAACGCGCCCAACTGTTCGAAATGGTGCTGCGCGATCTCTATGGCGAAGGCCGGCTGGTTAGCGACGGCGCGGTGCCTGCGGCCGCGATTGCCGGCAGCAACGAATATCTGCGCGCGGTTTGCGGCGTCAAACCGCCGGGCAACCGCTATCTGCATTTCTATGCGGCCGATGTCGGCCGCGGTCCCGACGGCCGCTGGTGGGTGTTGAACGACCGCACGCAGGCGCCGTCGGGCGCCGGCTATGCACTGGAAAATCGGCTGGTGCTGTCCCGTGCCTTTTCCGGTCTCTACAAGTCGATGAACGTCGAGCGCGTGGCGCCGTTCTTCGAGGCATTCCGCGATTTATTGCGCGCCAGCGCCGACCGCGACGAGCCGCGGATCGGGTTGCTGACGCCGGGCGTCTTCAGCGAAACCTATTTCGAGCACGCCACGCTGGCGCGATATCTCGGCTTTCTTTTGGTCGAGGGCGACGATCTTGCCGTCAGCGGCGACCGCATTCATATCCGCACCGTCGCGGGGCTGAAGCGGCTCGACGTGCTGCTGCGCCGGGTCGATTCCAATTTCCTCGATCCGCTGGAACTCGATGCGTCTTCGCATCTCGGCGTGCCCGGCCTGATCGACGTGCTGCGCAAGAACGGCGTCGTCGTCGCCAACATGCCGGGCTCGGGCGTCCTGGAGGCGAGGGCGCTGCTCGGCTTCCTGCCGAGCCTGTGCCGGCGTTTGCTCAGCGAAAATTTGATCATGCCGCACATCGCGACCTGGTGGTGTGGCCAGAAAGCGGCGCGCGAGGAAGTGCTGTCGCGGCTGGAGGACTTTGCGATCGAAGGCGCCTATGGCCGGGCCGTTCCCGGCTTTTCCAGCCACGGGCCTGTGCTTGCCGGAGAGTTGCCGCCCACCGAGCGCGACCGGCTCAGGCAGGCGATCACCGATCGCGGCATCGACTATGTCGGCCAGGAACTGGTGCGGCTGTCGACGACGCCGGTGTGGGAGCAGGGACGGATCACGCCGCGGCCGTTTGTACTCAGGGTTTTTGCCGCCGCGACGCCGAGTGGCTGGACCATCCTGCCCGGCGGCTTTTGCCGGATCGCCGAACAGGCGGATGCGCGAGCGGTGTCGATGGGCGATGGCGCGCGATCGGCGGATGTCTGGGTGGTGTCCGACAAGGAAGTATCGGCTTCGACGCTGCTGCCGGGGGCTGACGCCGTGCGGATCAGGCGGATCGCCGGCGTCGTGCCCAGCCGCGCCGCGGACAATTTGTTCTGGCTCGGCCGCTACCTCGAGCGCGCCGAGGCGACGCTGCGGCTGATCCGTGCGCTCGGCACGTCGACGCGCGATTCCGCCAAGGGGGCTTCGACGGGGGCTTCCGCGGCGCTGCATTCGGTCGAGCGCATCCAGCGGATTTTGGTGACGTGGGGCGCCACCTCGCAGGCAACGCGAACGAACCCTGCGCGGCTCATCGCCGAAGCGTTGCAAAGCGAGGAGAAGTTCGGTTCCGCATTTTCGCTGGTGCGATCGGTGCAGCGAACGGCCTCCTCGTTGCGCGAGCGGCTTTCGCCCGACGCCTGGCAGATCATCACCGAGATGGTGGAGCGTCTCGCCTTGCAGGTCGACGACGACGACGGCATCGTCAGTGCCGCCGAATTGACGCTGCAGGAACTGGCCGGCCTTGCCGGCCTGGCGCAGGAGAACATGAACCGCGCCGCCGGCTGGCGCTTCCTCGACATGGGCCGCCGCGCCGAGCGCGCCATCAATACCGCGCGGTTCGCGAGGCAGTTCGCCTATGACGAAGCGGGCGACGACGACCTCGACGTTCTGCTGACGCTGGTGGATTGCCAGATCACCTATCGTTCGCGCTATCTGATCGGCCCGGCGCTGGCGCCGGTGCGCGATCTCGCGGTGCTCGATCCCTACAATCCGCGCTCGGTCGCGTTTCAGGTGGCGACGCTGAATGATCACATCGCCGCGCTTCCGAGCCTCAAGGAGCATGGCATGATCGAGCGGCCGCAGCGGCTGGCGGTGGCGTTGCAGGCGAAGCTGACGACAGCCGAAGCCGCGACGCTGGACGTCAAAACCCTGTTCGCGCTGGAGCAGGATCTGCTCAATCTCGCCGACGCCATCGGCCTGCATTATTTCCCGCACGGGCCCAATGCGAGCCGGCCGGAGAAGCTCACGGGCCTCGCGTGATCTACGACATCCGTCACGTCACGACCTACGCTTACGAAAGCCCGGTGAGTTTTGCGCGGTGCTCGCTGCGGCTGGAGCCGCGCAGCGGCGACGGGCAGCAATTGATCTCTCATACCGTCGAGATCCGGCCACGGCCGGCCGAACGCACGGTGCGGCACGATTTTTTCGGCACCCATACCGAGAGCGTGCTGATCGAGGCTGCGCACCGCAATTTGCGGATCGATTCCCGCTCGCGGGTTTCGGTCTCACGCCGGCCGCCGGGTCGCGCGGCCCAGAGCCCGCCCTGGGAGCACGTCCGCGACGTGGCGTTCGAGGCCAGCAGTCTCGGCCCCGCTTCGCCGGTCGGCTACGTCTTTGCGAGTTCGCTGGTGCCGGTGCTGGCACCTCTCACCGCCTATGCCGCGCCAAGCTTCCCGCCGGGCGGCGGCATCCTCGCAGGCACCGTCGACCTGATGTACCGGATCCGCCGCGATTTCAGGTATGACCCCAAGGCCACCGTGATTTCGACGCCGCTCAAGGAAGTGTTCGAGAAGCGCCACGGCGTCTGCCAGGACTTTGCTCATGTGATGATCGCAGGCCTGCGCGGGCTGGGCCTGCCGGCGGCCTACGTCAGCGGCTATCTCCGCACCATTCCGCCCGCCGGCCAGCCGCGCCTGCAGGGCGCCGACGCCAGTCACGCCTGGGTTTCGGTCTGGTGCGGCGCCGAGCTCGGCTGGATAGGGTTCGATCCGACCAACGACCTCCTGGTCGAAAACGATCACATCATCCTGGCGGTGGGCAGGGATTTTTCCGACGTCTCCCCGGTCGACGGCATCATCGTCGGATCGCGCAAGCAGAAACTCACCGTCGCCGTGGACGTGCTGCTGGTGGAGTAAGGCCCGGCTTTAAGTCCCCGTCTTGCGCACCTGCTCGGACGAATCCGCGCGCAGATTGTGGAAGAACGTCTCGACTTCACGGGAGAGCGTCTCGGCGGTAGCCGTCAGTTCGCTGGATGCGGTGAGAACGGACGCCGCGGCTGTGCTGGTCGTGCCGATCGCGTCGCTGAGCGAGCTGATATTGACCACCAGCGTTCCGTTGCCCTGCGCCGCCAATTGCGCGTTCGACGAGATCTCGCGGGTTGCCGAATCCTGCTGCTCGATCGCGCTGGCTATGTTGGAGGTCACCTCGTTGATCTCGCGCACCGCGTTGCCGATCTCGCGCACCGCTTCGACGGAAGTTCTGGTCGACGTCTGGATCAGGCCGACGTTCTGGCCGATCTCGGCGGTCGCCTTGGCGGTCTGCTCGGCCAGCGCCTTGACCTCGTGAGCGACCACGGCGAAGCCGCGGCCGGCATCGCCGGCGCGCGCGGCTTCGATCGTCGCGTTGAGCGCCAGGAGATTGGTTTGCTCGGCGATCGCCTGGATCAGGCTGAGCACGCCGTCGATGCGCTGGGTCGCGGCCGCAAGCCCTTCGATTTCGGCGACCGATCTGTCGGTGCGCTGGCCCGCCTGCTCGACAGCGCTGGCCGATTGGCGCACCTGGCGGCCGATTTCCTCGACCGAAGCGGAAAGCTCCTCGGCGGCGCTGGCGACGGCGGAAACGTTGCTGGAAGCCTGCTCGGTCGCGCCGGAGGCGGCCACCGCGCGCCCGGTGGCATCTGACGAGACGCTGGCAATGGTCTGGGCGGTGCCGCGCATCGAGGTCGCGTTGTCGGTGACGGCACGCAGCACGCCGCCGATCGCTTCCCGGAAGGCGTCGACTGAAGCTTCGATGTGACGGGTGCGCTCGTCGCGCGCTTTCGAATCCTCCAGTACCTGCGAATTGAGGTTGCGGTTGCGGTCCATCGCCTCCTGGAAGATATTGATCGCACGGGCGAGCGCGCCGATCTCGTCGGAGCGGCCGGTATGCGGAACCTGCACGCCTTCGGCGCCGTCGGCGACCTGCTTGATGGTTGCGGTAATGACCGAAAGCGGCCGCGCGATCGAGCGGGCGATGATCAGTACGCCCAGCACGACCACGACGAGCGCGAGGGCACCGAGGCAGGTCAGCACGAAGGCCATCGTGTGGTTGGTGTCGGTCTGCTGCGCCAGTCTCTTGCTGCGTTCGGCATAGACCTTGGAGAGCGCTTCCAGATCCTTGTTCAGCGCCGTCCGCACTTCGCGGTTGGCGTCATTGTCGCCCCATTCGCGCCCCGCCGCCGCGTTGATCTCGACGCCGCGGCGAACCAGTTCCTTGCGGAAATCGACGAACTGCTGGATGCGCTTCTTGAAGGCGGCAAACTGCTGGGCATCGTCATCCTGGACCAGCCCCTCCCAGTTCTTGACGACGTCAAGGATGCGCCCGTTGAACTTGAGCAAGCCGTCGCCGTATTTCTTCACCACCGCCGGATCGGTCGACATGTAGACGCCGCGCGATTCCATCACGACGGCATAGACCAGCGAATTGATGCGCTCGACGTTGAGCGCCGCGCGGCTGGCGGTCGACACCGCTTCGGTGAGAGCCGCGTTCTGGCTGGTGTTGTACTGGGACAAAGCCGTGATGGCGGCGACGAGCAGCGCGAACAGCGCGAAGACCGAATACAATTTTGCTGCGAGCGAAAACCGGGATGCCATGAGCCACCAAAAAATGCGTAGGGATTTACAATTGAGCCGTAACGGCACCGGCGCTGGTCCAGCGAGTGCCGTCGGGTTCGGCAAAGTGTGCTGAATTTTGATGGACAATGTCTTAACGCGCGAAATTCGCGGATCTGCAACTTAGTCTAATAGCTTAGTAATTTCATGTGATTACCGACGTGCGACGGGTTGTCTCGTCGGGAAAATTCGGCATTTTTGCGCGACTGTAACGAAGGAGGTGGCTGTTTTGGCCGACGGCCTGACGATTGGCGCGCACATCTTGCGAGACGGGGAGGAGATCGCGGCGCAGCGCCGTATGATCCTTCCGCGCATGGCAGGCTGACAACTGAAAATAGCGGGTTGTGGCGGCTGCAGCCTGACAGAGGAATTGTCGCCAGGCGCAGTCCGTATCGGCAGACATCCCTGCAGCGAATCGAGTTAGACAACGCGCAGGCGACGGAAGTGGTCAAACCCGCCTTTGCGGTCGGCAAGCGCGGGTCCCGCACCATCGCCGCCGTGGGCGCAGGGGAATTCGTCGCTGTTAAGGTGCTGCGCTGCTTCGATGACAAGTGAGAGCTGGAACTGATGGCGCAAAGTGCAGCCTTGTCGGCCAACGCCGATCTCTATCTTCACGTGCGTGTGCTGATCGGAATCATACTCGGGCTCAGCGTCACGCGTCTGGTCAGCGGCATCGCGGCAATAGTCCAGCATCCCAAGCGCTACCGGATCTGGTCGGTTCATCTCGGCTGGGTCGCGTGGGCGCTGGTGAACGTGGTGACGTTCTGGTGGTGGGAATTTCGTCTGAGCATCATCCCGCACTGGACGTTCAGCCTGTACTTCTTCGTGTGCGTCTACGCGTCAATGTATTTTTTCCTCAGCGCGCTGCTATTCCCGCAGGATCTCGAGGAATACACGGGCTATCAGGATTACTTCCTGTCCCGCCGCCGCTGGTTCTTCGGGTTTGCGGCCCTCACCGAAGCGCTCGATGTGGTCGACACCTGGGTCAAGGGTGACGCGCATCTGCAGTCCTTCGGGCCTGAGTACCTTATATCGATCGGCTTGTTCATTATGATGTGCGGCATCGCCTCGATAACGCGCAATGTGAAATTCCACATGCTGTTTGTGCTCGCCGCGCTCGTCTATGAGATAAGCTTCTTTGCTCGCTATTTTCATACGCTGAACTAGCGGGCGGCGAGCGTTCTGCCAGGAAAATCACCCAACTCTTCTTCCGCATCGTCGCGCGCATGGTGATAGGGTAGCCTGCCATAGGGCTGATACGGATGTGGGAAACCCAGCATGGTCTATCGCCAGGTCATCGGCGCCACCTCCTACGTGTTTGACGATTTGCGCGTGCTGCTTGCCAAGGCGACGCCGCCGCGGTCCGGCGACCGTCTTGCCGGCATAGCTGCCGAAAGCGCGGAAGCGATGATCGCGGCGCGGATGGCGCTTGCCGACGTGCCGCTCAAGCAGTTCCTCAACGAGGCCGTGATCCCCTATGAGGACGACGAGGTCACCCGGCTGATCCTCGATACCCATGCGACGCAGGCTTTTGCGCCGATCTCCTCGCTGACTGTAGGCGGTTTTCGCGACTGGCTGTTGTCAGACGCCGCAACCAGCGAAACGCTCAACCAGGTTTCGCGCGGGATCACGCCGGAAATGGCCGCCGGCGTTTCGAAGCTGATGCGCAACCAGGATCTGATCCTGGTCGCCAAGAAATGCGCGGTGACGTCGGCATTCCGCAACACCATCGGCCTGAAGGGGCGGATGAGCGTGCGGCTGCAGCCCAATCATCCCTTCGACGATGCCAAGGGCATCACCGCTTCGATCCTCGACGGCATCCTGCTGGGATCGGGCGACGCCTGCATCGGCATCAATCCGGCCAGCGACGACCCGGCCGTGATCGGAGAACTGCTGCGGCTGCTCGACGGCATCATTTCGCGGCTGCAGATTCCGACGCAGGGCTGCGTGCTCACCCACGTGACCACGACGCTCGGATTGATCGGACAGGGCGCGCCGGTCGATCTGGTATTCCAGTCGATCGCGGGAACGGAGGCGGCCAACCGCAGCTTTGGCGTCGATCTGGCGCTGCTGCGCGAGGCGCGTGAGGCGGGGCTGTCGCTTCGCCGCGGCACGGTCGGCGATCATGTGATGTATTTCGAGACCGGGCAGGGCTCGGCGCTGTCGGCCAATGCCCATCGCGATGTCGATCAGCAGACCTGCGAAGCGCGGGCCTATGCGGTGGCGCGCGCCTTCGATCCGCTGCTGGTCAACAGCGTGGTCGGCTTCATCGGCCCGGAATATCTGTATGACGGCAAGGAAATCATCCGCGCCGGGCTCGAGGATCATTTCTGCGGCAAGCTGCTCGGCCTGCCGCTCGGCGTCGACGTCTGCTATACCAACCATGCCGAGGCCGACCAGGACGACATGGACAATCTCCTGACGCTGTTGGCCGCCGCCGGCGTCACCTTCATCATGGGCGTGCCGGGCGCCGACGACGTCATGCTGAACTACCAGTCGACCTCGTTCCATGACGCGCTGTATATCCGCGACCTGTTCGGGTTGAAGCGGGCGCCGGAGTTCGACGATTGGCTGGTTCGCTCAGGCCTCGCGGATGGCAACTTCCGGCTTGCGGGTAACGCGGGGCTGCTGCCCGATTTTGCCGCCCGGCTGATCGCCTGAGCGCCCGCCTGCGGCCACGGCCCGCGGCCAGCAGATTTTCCTGAAACCAATTGAACCCGCAACGAGTTAGAGCTGACTGTCACAATGTTGAAGAATTTCTGGCCCAGCTTTCAATGTCGTGGTTAAATTCATGCCAGCCTTGAGGAAATTTGATGAGAGCTGAAGGCATCGGAACGGTACGGCGCATCCTGTGCGTTTTCCCGCGCTATACCTCGTCTTTCGGTACGTTCGAGTACGCCTATCCCCTGACCGACGGCGTGCAGGCGTTCATGCCACCGCAGGGCCTGTTGGTGATCGCGGCCTATCTGCCGGAGAACTGGCCGGTCCGTTTCATCGACGAGAATATTCGCCCCGCCACCAGGGAAGACTTCGAATGGGCCGAGGCGGTATTCGTCAGCGGCATGCACATCCAGCGCCAGCAGATGAACGACATCTGCCGCCGCGCGCATGCCTTCGACCTTGCCGTGGCGATCGGCGGACCGTCGGTGAGCGCATGCCCGGATTACTATCCTTCATTCGATTATCTTCATGTCGGCGAACTCGGCGACGCCACCAATGAACTGATCGCGCAGCTGGCGCGCGACCCGTCGCGCCCCGAGCAGCAAGTGGTGCTGACGACGTCCGACCGTCTTTCGATGACGGAGTTCCCGATCCCCGCCTACGAGCTGGCGGAGGTCAAGAAATACTTCCTCGGCAGCATCCAGTATTCGAGCGGCTGTCCCTATCAGTGCGAGTTCTGCGACATCCCCGGCCTCTACGGCCGCAACCCGCGCCTGAAAACGCCGCAGCAGATCATTGCCGAACTCGACAAGCTCAGGGAATGCGGCGTCACCGGCTCGGTCTATTTCGTCGACGACAATTTCATCGGCAACCGCAAGGCCGCGCTGGACTTGCTGCCGCATCTGATCGAATGGCAGAAGCGGACCGGCTACGTGATGCGGCTCGCCTGCGAGGCGACGCTGAACATCGCCAAGCGGCCCGAAATTCTGGAGAAGATGCGCGAGGCGTTCTTTGTCACGGTGTTCTGCGGCATCGAGACGCCAGATCCCGATGCGTTGAAGGCGATGCACAAGGACCACAACATGATGGTCCCGATCCTGGAAGGCATTCGCACCCTCAACTCCCACGGGTTGGAAGTCGTCTCCGGCATCATCATGGGCCTCGACACCGACAAGCCGGAAACCAGCGATGCGCTGCTGCGGTTTGTCGAGGAGTCGCAGATCCCGCTGCTCACGATCAATCTGTTGCAGGCGCTGCCGAAGACGCCGCTGTGGGACCGGCTTGAGAAGGAGGGCCGTCTGGTCAATGACGATGACGGCCGCGACTTCGAATGTCGAGTTTTTGCTGCCCTACGATCAGGTGGTCGATTCCTGGCGCAAATGCATGGCAGTCGCCTACCAGCCGGAAAAACTGTTCGCGCGCTACCAGTATCAGTGCGACTACACGTACTCGCGGCGGATCAAGGTGCCGGTGACACCGGAGCAGAAGAGCTGGGCCAATATCAAGCGCGCCCTGATCATGCTGCGGAACATCTTCTGGAAAGTCGGCGTGCTCGGCGACTACAAGAAGGTGTTTTGGAAGTTTGCGCTGGGGCGATTGCGGCATGGCGATATCGAGGGGCTGATTGCCTCGTCGATGATCGGACATCATCTGATCATGTTTGCGCGCGCGGCATCGGTCGGCCAGCAGAACGCATCGAACTATTCGATCCGGCTGCGCGAGGCCTCGGTCCCTGCCGAGTAGCAAGCCATGAAAACGCCGGCGCCGCCGTCCCGCTCGCTCGAAACCCTGCGAGAGCTGACGCCGGCACGTGTCGGGCTCGGCCGCTCCGGTGCCAGCATGCCGACCGATGCCCTGCTTGCCTTCACGCTCGACCATGCACGCGCGCGCGATGCCGTTCACGCTGCTTTCGATGCGCCGCATCTGGTGGCCGGATTGACCGGCCTCGGCCTGCAGGTCGGCGAGGTGTCCAGCCAGGCGCAGAACCGGCGCGACTATCTGCGCCGTCCCGATCTCGGACGCATGCTGGATGCGGATTCGCGGCGCGCGCTGGAAAAGCAACGCGGCGGCGCGAGCGAAATTGTGATCGTGATCGGCGACGGGCTGTCGCCGGCCGCTGTCAATGTCCATGCGGTCGAACTGGTTCGCCATCTGGCTCCGCGCCTGACGGAGGCGGGGATCTTGTTGGGCCATGTCGTGGTCGCATCGGGCGCGCGGGTGGCGCTGGGCGACGAGATCGGCGCCGTGCTCGGCGCGCGGATGGTCGTGATGCTGATTGGCGAGCGGCCGGGCTTGTCGGCGCCCGACAGCCTCGGCGCCTATATCACCTTTGCACCGCGCATCGGCCTCACCGATGAGAAGCGCAATTGCGTGTCCAACATCCATGGTGCAGGGCTGAGCTACGATGAGGCCGCCGTCAAGATCGCGTGGCTGGTGCGTGAAGGCCTTGCGCGTCAGGCCACCGGCGTGGCGCTGAAGGACGAAAGCGGAACCGTGCTTATCTCCGCCAGGCCGATCGATTAACTCCCAAAACGAATCGACATGCGGCCGCTTCGCCGTTGTGAGCCAACTCGCGCCTGATATAAGCGAACACGGAGCGGGCAGAGACAGGCTATGGGGAAAGCGGAGGCGGGACGAGGCGTGGCGGGCAAGCATATGAGTCCGGACGGCTTCCGTCTGGACATCAATGCGCTCCGGGCGCTTTCGGTGATCGCCGTCGTCGGCTTCCACTTCCAGATACCTGGATTCGCCGGAGGCTTCGTCGGTGTCGACGTCTTCCTGGTGATCACCGGCTACCTCATGACGACCAAGGTGCTGAACGAGCTGAAGCTCGGCCGCTTTTCGCTGTGGACCTTCTGCCATGATGCGGATGCGGCGGATCTATCCGGCGCTGGCGGTCGCGGTCGCCTTGCGTCCGTCGTCATCGGCTGGTTCGTGACCTTGCCGGGTGAATATCTCAAGCACCTGCTGCAGGCGTTGTCGGCGCTGGCGTTCGTGTCGAATTTCGCCTTCAACAGCGACAGCGGCTATTTCGCCATGGCCGCGCAGACCAAGCCGCTGTTGCACACCTGGTCGCTTTCGCTGGAATGGCAGTTCTATCTCTGGATGCCGCTGATTGCGTGGCTGGTCTGGCGATTGGCGTCCCGCGCAACGTCAGGGATCCGCGCGGTGACGATCGCATTGCAGGTCTTTGCCGCGCTGTCTCTGGCGTGTTGTTTGTGGGCGAGCCAGCACGATGCGATGGGATCGTCGTTCTTCTCCTTGCGCGCGAGGGCCTGGGAGCCGTTGGCGGGAGGATTGATCGCCGCCGCGGAGATCCGCCGCCGGTCGGAAGGCGCGAAAGCTTCATGGCTGGAATCGCCTGTTCTGGCGCTCGCCGGCTGGGCGCTGGTTGTGGGCTGCACCGCCTATCCGCTTGCCCGAAGCGCGTTGGCCCGGCATGCTCACGATTCTGCCGATCCTGGGCGCGGCCATGATCGTCGCGGCCCGACAGGGGGCGGGCGAGGGCGGCCTGCTTGGATTATCACCGGTCCAGCGCATCGGCGACTGGTCCTATTCGATTTACCTGTGGCACTGGCCGATCTGGGTGTTCGCGCTGAGCTGGCTGGCGGTGCGCGGCTACGACGTCGGCAGCGCGCAAAAGATCATGCTGGTGCTGGCCTCGCTGGCGCTCGGCGCGCTCTCTTACCGCTGTGTCGAGCAGCCGGTCCGGACGCAACGCGATTTCTGGACGCCGCGCCGGCTGCTGACAGCTTCCAGCGTCTCGTTTGCAGTGTTCGCCGGCTTCGTGTCGCTGGCATTCCTGAACCATGGTTTTCCCGGAAGGCTGCCGGACTATCTGCTGCCGGCTGAACTCGCGCGAAGAACCAACACGCCGCGCGATGAGTGTTTCCGGAATGCGAACTCCACCAAGAAGACCGACGGAGACCTATTGCAGTTTCGGCAGCGCGCAGGCCGCGGGCAGGCCGACGGCGATCCTGTGGGGCGATTCCTTTGCCAACCAGTATCTCGAACCGATTTCTTCGGCCGCGCTCGGCAACGGAATCCATGGACTGATCGCGACGCAAAGCGGATGCCGGGCCTTCGTCGACGACGAGGCCAGCAATGCAGGCGATCAACCGCCATGCCGGCAATTCAATCGCAGCACGCTTGCTTTCGTGCTGGCGCAGGCGGAGCCGAGCATCGTCGTGCTCGGCAGCAACTGGGGCAATGCGGCCGAAATTTCCGTCCTCACGGACAGGCTGCTTTCGGCGGGCAAGACGGTTGTGCTGATTATGCCGTTACTCAACATCGGCTTCGATCTGCCGCAGCGCTGGATCGAAAACCAGATCCGCGCCGGTAAGGCCATCGATGAGTGGAAGGTCGAGGCCGGCCCCGGCCTGACGATGAGCGCCTTCCGGAACGAGATCACGAGTGTCCTCGATCGGTACCGGGATAATCCGCATCTCATTACGGTGGACCCGCAGTCTGTCGTCTGCGAGCGCGGCTATTGCTATCTGGTCCGGAACGGGCAGGCCAATTTCCGCGACACCGCGCACATTTCCAACGTCAATGCGAGCCAGTACCGCGGCGTTTTCGACGCGGCCTTCAAGGCAGCGCTCCGTGCCGGAACGGAAGCGGAAAAGAAAACGGACTGAGCGCCGCGTCGCTTCCGGCGCGATCGCCTCGCGTGAGCCGTTTCCCGAAAAATTGACTGGAGGTGGCCGCGCCGCGCCGTCGCGACCGGCGTTGGCGTTAGCGCGGGGGAGCCCCAAAGACGGACCGGCGGGTGTGGCAAATCAGAGACTTAACGTGCATTTTCGTCACCTTGGTGCCGATTTGGCCCGCTCCGCGCGCTTGCCGGATGGGGTTCGGCCCTGTAAAACGGCGCCGGTTAATTTACCGCGTGATTTCAATGGCTAGCGCCGATCGGATAGGGCCTTCAAGGCCGCAATCGCGCCACCAAGCTGCATAAAAAACCAAGCTGCACACACAGGCCGACGTGAGAACTGGACAGGGTATGCTCGACAAGAACTCCGAAAGTCGCGTCCACGTCGAAGCCATCGAGGAGCCGCCGCCGCCAGGCAAGAGCATCGCCTTCGGGCTCGAGCGCATGGGCCTGATCGCGGTCAAGGCGCCGATCCTGTCGATCGTCATTCTCGCCGTGCTGATCGTGGCTGCGCTCTTTGGCATCCAGCGGATCAAGATCGACGACTCGCTGAGCCAGTTGTTCCGTTCCGATTCCAAGGACTACAAGCAATACGAGGCCGTGACCAAGCGCTTCCCGGCGACCGAATTCGACGTGCTGGTCGTGGTCGAGGGCAAGACGCTGCTGGCCCGCGAGAACCTCGAAAAGATCCGCGACATGGTCACCGACCTGCAACTGGTCGAGGGCGTGCGCGGTCTGGTCTCGCTGTTTTCGGCGCGCCAGGCGCCGGAGTCCGGCAAGCTGCCGGCCGCGCTGTTCCCGCCCGAACTGCCGCAAGGCGCCGACTACGACAAGTTCGTCGAGACCGTCAAATCCAACGAGATCATTCGCGGCAAGCTGTTGTCCGAGGACGGCACGCTGGCCCTGATCGTGCTGTCGCTCGAGCCGAATGTCGTTTCTTCAAACGATCTCGGCAAGGTGGTCGGTGAAATGCGGAAGATCATGGCCGACGACCTGTCGGGCAGCGGTCTCAACGCGCAACTTTCCGGCGTTCCCGTCATGCAGCTTGAGATCCGCAACGCGGTCAAGCGCGACGGACTGACCTACAACATCCTCGGTATTCTCGCCGGCTGCATCATTGCGATCATTTTCTTCCGCAAGATATCGTTCATGGTGGTTGCGGCTTTTCCGCCGATCATCGCGATCCTGCTCGCGCTTGGTGGCCTCGGCTGGGCCGGCTTCAATCTCAACATGTTCCTGAACGTGATGACGCCGCTCATCATGGTGATCAGCTTCTCGGACTCGATGCAGTTGACGTTCGCGGCGCGCGACCGCCTGATTGCGGGCCAGGACAAGCTCACCGCCTTCACCAACGCCGTGCTGGTGGTCGGTCCGGCCTGCGTGCTCACCCACGGCACCGCCGGCATTTCGTTCATCGCCCTGCAATTCTCGGACTCCGAATTGATCCGCAAGTTCGGCGAGGCCGGCCTTGCCGCCACCATCATCGCGTTGATTGCGGTGCTCTCGCTGGTGCCGGTGTTCGGCGTGCTGTTCGTCCGCAACGAGAAGATCTTTGCCGTCAAATTCCAGAGCGCCGACGCCGGCGTGCAGGCGCTGCGCAATTTCTGCTACTGGATCGCGGTGCGCATGGTCAGCCGTCCCGGGCTGTTCAGCCTGCTCGCGGTGCTGCTCGTCGCCGGCCTCGGCTTCATCTACTCCACGCTGGAGCCGCGCTACCGGCTCGCCGACCAGGTGCCGGACAAGCGGCAGGCGGTGGAGGCGTCGAGCCGTCTCGACGCCAAGCTCACCGGCGCCAATCCGATCGACGTTCTGATCGAATTCCCCAAGGGGGCCTCGCTCTATGCGCCGGATACGTTGAAGACGATCGCCGAAGTTCACGCCATGGTCGAGAAATCGGCCGGCGTCGGCAACGTCTGGTCGCTTGAAACCTTGCGCCGCTGGCTCGCCGAGAAAGCCGGCAGCAACGACGTCGAAACGCTGAAGCAATATGTCAGCGTTATCCCCGAGCATCTGGTCCGCCGCTTCATCTCGGCCGATCAGGATGCGGTGGTGGTTTCGGGGCGCGTTCCCGACCGCGATTCCAGCGAAATCCTTCCCGTAGTCAACAAGCTCGACAAGGCGCTCGACACGGTGCGCGCTGAACATCCCGGCTTCGAAATCGCGGTCACCGGGCTTTCGGTGATCGCCGCGCGCAATAGCGCCAACATGATCGAGAAACTCAACCACGGCCTGACGATCGAGTTCCTGCTGGTCGCGGTCTTCATCGGCCTGGCGTTCCGCTCGGTCGTGGTGATGTTGTCCTGCATCCTGCCCGGCATTTTTCCTGTGGTGGCGTCGGGCACGGTGCTTTGGATATTGGGCGAGGGGCTGCAATTCGCCAGCGTGGTGGCGTTGACGGTGTCGTTCGGCCTGGGGCTGAGCGCCACCATCCACTTCCTCAACCGGTTGCGGCTGGAGAGCAAGCCGGGCATCACTCCGGAACTGGCGGTCGAACGCGCCACCGTGCTGGTCGGCCCCGCACTGATCCTGACCACGGTGGTGCTGGCCTGCGGCCTTGTCGTCACCGTGTTCTCTGAACTGCCGTCGCTGCGGCTGTTCGGCTGGCTCAGCGCGTTCTCGATGATCGCAGCCCTGGTCGCCGATCTCTTTATCCTGCGGCCGACCTCGATGTTCCTGATCAACCTGTCGGAAAAGATTCGCGGCGTCAGTCACGCCAAGCCCACGGAATAGAATGGCGTCCGCTGAATCAGCCGCTCGCAAGATGGCGCCCGACGCTGCCGCCTATCGCGCGGTCGAACACGTCTATCATTCCTATCTCACCGGGCTGATCCTGATGCTGGCCTCGCGGGCGGGCGCGCCGCGTGCGGCCGAGGTGGTGTTCCGAACCTTCCGGCGCCAGCAGCTGGCGCGCTTCCTTCCCGGATTGAAGAAGCTCGGCCTCGACCAGCTTCCGCATGCGGTCGCGTGCGCCCAATATCACTATCTGTCGAACCAGGTCGGCGGCGTGAAGGTCGAGTATGTCTACGAAAGCGACACCAAGGCCTGGGTGCGCTATCCGCCGCCGCGCTGGATCTGGTCCGGCACCGCGATCTGCGGCATTCCATCGGAAGTGTCGCGGGCGATGCTGCGCGGATGGCACGCCAACAACGGCGTCGTGCTCGGCAATCCCAGGCTCGGCTTCGTCTGCACAGGACAGACCGTCGACGGCCAGCCGGGGCTCGAGGGCTATTACAAGGAGTGGGATCACGATCTCGCGCCCGAGGAGCGGCTGCAGTTTTCGCCCGGCGAGCGCTGTCCGCCGTTCCGGGCCGATCTGGCGCCGCGCCTGCCCGGGAACACATGGCCGGAGGAGCGGCTGCAGAAGGTGCTTCGCAATTATGCGATGGAGTACGTCACCTCGATCGTGCCGGAGACGATCAGGGTGCTCGGCCCGGAGGAGGGCGGTCATCTCGCCGGGGCCGCGGCGCGGCTCGTCGGGATGCACACCTTCGACGAAGTTGCTGCCCTGCTGGGCGGCGTGGAAGCGGGTGCGGCGGGTTTCGCCAAAGCCTTCGCCAGGCTGGCCCGCGGTCAGGATGACGATGCGGAGCTGCAGGTGGAAGGCGCGGGCGCAACCGTGCACCAGACGTCCTGGCGCCTGATGGCGGAACGCGAAGCGCTGTCGCCGGAGGTGTTCGATGCCTGGAACGAATTGTGGGTGGGGGCAGCCCTTGCGCATGATCGCTTCATGCGCGTCGAAGTGACGGAACGCCGCGACCGTGGCGATCCCTGCTGGCGCTGGAAATTCGGCTGATTGAGCGTAGCTGGTCGCAAAAATAAAACGGCAGCGCCAGCGCGCTGCCGTTCATGCTGTTTCGAAGGGTAGCGTCAGGTCTTCGACATCGTGATCTTGACGCCGCGGATTTCGCCCTTGGAGTCGATCTGTACGCTCTGCTTGTTGCCGGTGGTGCGCAGGTTCAGATTGGCCGCAAAGCCCGAGGCTTCGACGAACACATCGATCTGGCCGCCGCCGGCGGTACCCTGCAGATTGCCGAAGATATTCCGGCTCTTCTCGCTCCAGTTACCGGAGATGCGGTCGCCCTGGCTGGTGACGTCGCTCGAGAGGTCGAACTTGTAGCTGTCGCTGGCGCAGTGCAGGTTCTGCTTCAGGCCAAGCCCGCTGGCGTTGACCTTGTAGTCGGCCTTGCAGCGGATGTTCTCGGTGGTGCCGTTGGAGAGCGTCACTGTGCCGCTGCCGCCCCAGTTTCCGTCAAAGCCGGCGAACGGGCCTCCCGCCTGGGCGTGGCTTGCGGTGACCGACAACATGAGCGCGGCGCCGACGCCGGCCGCGGCGAGAGCCTGACCGAACAAGCTGGAACCAAACAGTTTCATCGTGAGTTTTCCCATCCAATAGACGTTCTTGGCAAAGATACGTCTCGCCGCATCGAAGATTTAGTGTTCCCGCAGTATCTTAGGTTCAAATGGCGGGCCGTTGTTTCCGGCGCCAGAGGCAGGATAAAAGGCCGCAGGCTGCCGAGAGGAATCGAGATATTCACATCAGCTCCGTCGGCGCAGCATCTAGCTACGCTTAGCATCGTCCGCAACAGCGATTTGGCAACAAGGGTGTGACATAAATACACTTTAGATATCAGTTGGTTATTTAACGTGCTGATATGGCCGTAAGTATCGCCGCAAATTTGGCCTCATTTGCCATGCTTGTCGTAGGCTCGTCGCTGCGTTACGCGGCGCCTGCCATCCAAACAAAATCCGTTCCGGCGAAGCCTCATCGCAAATCGGGGAACTGGATTCTTGCCGCCGAAATGAAGGAATACGATGCGTAAATTTCTCCTCGCACTCACCCTGTTGTCGCTCTCGGCTTCGTCCGGAGCCTTCGCCCAGCAGCAACAGCGCAGCGGAACGGCAGACGAGCAGAAGGCCTGTTCCCGCGACGTCCAGAAGCACTGCCGCCCGGTTATCGACCAGGGCGACTTCACCATCCTGGCGTGCCTCAAGGAAAATCGGTCCAAGATCAGCGCGGCCTGCAACCAGGTTCTCAAGAACAACGGCCAATAAGGCGCGGCTAGCGTCCGTTCTCCCGCGCGGATAAGCCGTTTTCGGCTCTATGACGCGCGTCACGGGCGGGGCTATTCAGCCCATATAGCATTGGTTTTGGCGGCGTATTCCCCTATATGGGGCACGCGATTTCTTCGCATGCGCTGAGCATCGGCGCATGCCGCCAAACCAGATGAATGTAGTCAGTTCCTGATGACCAGCGCGAGCGACCTGCGATCCGGAAAGACCCACCGCGACGAGAATTTTCCGGTCGCGTCGTGGATCATTCATCCGCGTCACCGGGCGCTGATCCTCTCATTCTATAATTTCGTCAGGACGGCCGACGACATCGCCGATCACGCGACGCTCGGCGCGGACGAGAAGTTGCGCTATCTCGACCTGTTCGAAGCCGAGTTGCTGGGCAACGGCGACACGCAGCCGGAGGCGGTCAATCTGCGCCGCGCTTTTGCCGAGCGTTCGATGGCGCCTCGCCACGCGCTCGACGTGCTGGTCGCGTTCCGGATGGACGTCACCAAGCTGCGCTACGAGAACTGGGACGACGTCATCCATTATTGCCGCTATTCGGCCATGCCGGTCGGGCGCTTCATGCTCGACGTCCATGGCGAGAGCACGTCGACCTGGGCCGCGTCGGACGCGCTGTGCGCGGGGCTGCAGATCAACAACCATTTGCAGGACTGCGCCAAGGACTACAAAAACCTCAACCGTGTCTACCTGCCGCGCGACGCGCTGGCCGCCAGCGGGGCCACCGTCGAGATGCTGGGCGAGGCGAAGTCGCAGCCGGCGCTGCTGCAATGCCTTCATGCGCTCGCGGTTCGGACCGAAACCCTGCTCCATGAAAGCAGGTCGCTCAGCGCCGAGGTGAAGGATTTCCGGCTCGGGCTCGAGGTTGCCGTGATCCAGGCCTTTGCCGACAAGATCGTCGGCATGCTGAAGGTGCGCGATCCGCTGAGCGAACGCGTGCACCTGAGCAAGCCCGAATTGCTCGTGCAGAGCATCGGCGCCATCACCGCCGAAATGATCAGGCGCGGCGCTGGACGCCGCCCCCAGACAAAACCGGCGGCCGGCGCATGACGGTGCAGACGGCGGCGGCCAACGCAGATTACGGCGCCACCGCGTCCGGCAGTTCGTTCTATGCCGCGATGCGCATCCTGCCGCGCGACCAGCGCCACGCGATGTTCCAGATCTACAGCTTCTGCCGGCAGGTCGACGACATCGCCGATTCGCACGGGCCGCGGCCCGAGCGGCTGGCCGCGCTGCAACAATGGCGTGACGATATCGATGCGCTATATCACGGTCATCCGCCGCCACATCTGCAGGATTACGCCGCATCGGTGAAAACCTTCGGCCTCAAGCGCGAAGATTTTCTCGCCATCGTTGACGGCATGGAGATGGATGTGCCGCAGGATATCCGCGCGCCTGATCTCGCCACCCTCGATCTCTATTGCGACCGCGTCGCCAGCGCCGTCGGCCGCCTGTCGGTGCGTGTGTTCGGCCTGCCCGAGGAAGACGGAATCCAGCTCGCCCATCATCTCGGCCGCGCGCTGCAATTGACCAATATCCTGCGTGACATCGACGAGGACGCTGGATTAGGCCGGCTGTATCTGCCACGCGAAAGCCTGCTGCTTGCCGGCATCACTACCGACGATCCCAATCGGGTGATCATCGATCGCTCGCTGGCCAAAGTTTGCCTGCCGCTCGCCGAGCGGGCCAAGAAACATTTCGAGAAGGCCGACGAGATCATGAAACGCAATTCGCGTCGCAGGGTGCGCGCGCCGCGGATCATGTCGAAATATTACCGCACGATCCTCGACTTGCTCCTGGCGCGGGGCTTTGCCGCCCCACGCGAGCCGGTCCGCGTCCATAAATGGGCGAAGATCGCCATCATTCTCCGTTACGCGATCATCTGATGCAGAAAAACGTTCATATCATCGGCGCCGGCATTTCCGGCCTTTCAGCCGCCGTGCGGTTGGCCAACGCCAATTACCGGGTGCATGTCCACGAAGCCACGCAGCAGGCCGGCGGCCGCTGCCGGTCCTATTTTGACGCGGCCACCAATCTCACCATCGACAACGGCAATCATCTGCTGCTGTCGGGCAATCGCCATGCGCTGGCCTATGCCAGATCGATCGGCACCGAGGCGGGGCTGGTCGGGCCGAAGCTTGCGCAGTTTCCCTTTGTCGACATCACGACCGGCCAGCGCTGGCAGCTCGATCTTGGCGACGGCAAATTGCCGCTATGGGTGTTCGACGAGGCGCGCCGCGTCCCCGATACCAGGCTGCTCGATTATCTCGCATTGGCGCCGCTGGTCTGGGCAGGCACCGGCAAACTGGTCGGCGACACGATCCCCTGCAAAGGCACGCTGTACCAGCGGCTGGTGCAACCGCTGCTGCTGGCCGCGCTCAATGTCGACCCGCCCGAGGGCTCGGCAGGTCTCGCCGGCGCAATCGTGCGGGAAACGTTGCTGGCGGGCGGGCAGGCGTGCCGGCCGCTGATTGCGCGCGACGGCCTGAGCGCAGTTCTGGTCGAGCCGGCGGTCAAGCTCTTGCAGGACAAGGGCGCCTCGATTCAGTTCGGCCATGAGCTGCGCGAATTCGCGATGACGGGCAACGCCGTCGGCGAGTTGAAATTCGGCGGCGACGCGATTGCGCTCGGTCCCGACGACGTCGTGGTGCTCGCGGTGCCGCCGCGCCCGGCGGCGGCTCTGCTGCCGGGCCTGAAGACGCCGTCGAAATTCCGCGCCATCGTCAACGCGCATTTCCGCTTCGATCCGCCCCGCGATGCCGTGCCGTTCGCCGGCGTGGTCGGCGGCCTGGTGGAATGGTTGTTCGCATTCCCGCAGCGGCTGTCGGTCACCATCAGTAATGGCGACCGGCTCGTCGATATGCCGCGCGAAGAACTCGCGCTGGCGATCTGGCGGGATGTCTGCAAGGCAGCCGGCCTGCCGGGCGAGCCTGAATTGCCGCCCTGGCAGATCGTGCGCGAGCGCCGCGCGACATTCGAGGCTACGCCGGAGCAGAATGCGCTGCGACCGGGAGCGGTAACATCATTCAAAAACCTGTTTCTCGCCGGCGACTGGACTGATACCGGATTGCCCGCAACCATCGAAGGATCGGTGCGGTCGGGCGACCGCGCCGCCGATCTTGTCCTGGCGAGGCGCTAAAAGCCCGACGGACGTTGCGTGACCGGCTTCACAGAACCCGGTCGCGAATAGAGGGATGTCTAGCGATATGCTTTCCGTAGACAAAAAAATTGCAGTCGATCCCGTCGCGGCAGTCGATACTGTCGCGCTGGAGAAAAGCATCTCGTCGGCGACCGAAGCGCTGCTCGGTTACCGGCAATCCGACGGACACTTTGTGTTCGAGCTGGAAGCCGACAGCACGATTCCGTCGGAGTATGTCCTGCTGCGTCACTATCTCGCCGAGCCCGTCGACAGCGCCCTCGAAGCCAAGATCGCGAACTATCTGCGCCGCACGCAAGGCAATCATGGCGGCTGGCCGCTGGTGCAGGACGGCCCGTTCGACATGAGCGCCAGCGTCAAATCCTATTTCGCGCTGAAGATGATCGGCGATTCCGTCGACGCGCCGCATATGGTGCGTGCCCGCGAAGCGATCCGCTCGCGTGGCGGGGCTGCCCGCGTCAACGTCTTCACGCGGTTCCTGCTCGCTTTCTACGGCGTACTGAGCTGGCGCGCGGTGCCGGTGCTGCCGGTCGAGATCATGTTGCTGCCGATGTGGTCGCCGTTCCATCTCAACAAGATTTCCTATTGGGCGCGCACCACGATCGTGCCGTTGATGGTGATGGCCGCATTGAAGCCGCTGGCGAAGAACCCCAAGGGCGTCGGCATCGACGAGTTGTTTCTGCAGGATCCCAAATCGGTCGGAATGACGCTGAAGGCGCCGCACCAGAGCTGGGGCTGGTTCGCGCTCTTCAGCACGCTCGACAAGATCCTGCGCGTCGTCGAGCCGCTGTTTCCGAAGAAGCTTCGCCAGCGCGCGATCGACGCCGCGCTTGCGTTTACGGAAGAGCGCCTCAACGGCGAGGACGGCATGGGCGCGATCTATCCGCCGATGGCCAACATCGTCATGATGTATGACGCGCTCGGCAAGGGACCGGATTTTCCGCCGCGCGCGGTCACCCGCAGGGGCATCGACAAGTTGCTCGTGATCGGCGAGCAGGAGGCCTATTGCCAGCCCTGCGTCTCGCCGGTGTGGGACACCGCGCTGACCTGCCACGCGCTGGCGGAAGCGGGCGGCGAAGACACGCTCAAGAAGATGGAGCAGGGTCTCGACTGGCTGAAGCCGAGGCAGATACTCGACCTCAAGGGCGACTGGGCGGCGAAAGCGCCCGATGTCCGTCCGGGCGGTTGGGCGTTCCAGTACAACAACGCGTACTATCCTGATCTCGATGATACCGCTGTGGTCGTGATGGCGATGGACCGTGCCCGCCGGGCGTCCGGCAGCCAGGAATACGATCAGGCGATTGCGCGCGGCCGCGAGTGGATCGAGGGCCTGCAGAGCCGTGATGGCGGCTGGGCCGCCTTCGACGTCAACAACCTCGAATACTACCTCAACAACATCCCGTTCTCCGATCATGGGGCGCTGCTCGATCCGCCGACCGAGGACGTCACCGCGCGCTGCATCTCGATGCTGGCGCAGCTCGGGGAGACCGCGCAGACCAGCAAGGCGGTCGCGGATGGAATCACCTATCTGCGCCGCACCCAGCTTGCCGAAGGGTCGTGGTATGGCCGCTGGGGCCTCAACTTCATTTACGGAACCTGGTCGGTGCTGTGTGCGCTAAATGCCGCAGGGGCCGATCACCAGGATCCAATGATTCGCAAGGCTGCGGACTGGCTGGCATCGATCCAGAACGAGGATGGCGGCTGGGGCGAGGATGCCGTCAGCTACCGACTCGATTACAAGGGATATGAGAAAGCCCCGTCGACCTCCTCACAGACGGCATGGGCCTTGCTTGGACTGATGGCGGCCGGCGAGGTCGAGAGTCCTGCGGTCGTGCGGGGTGTGGAGTACCTAAAAGCCACACAGACGGAGAAAGGGCTGTGGGACGAGGCGCGCTACACGGCTACGGGCTTTCCGAGGGTGTTTTATTTGCGTTATCATGGCTACTCGAAATTCTTTCCGCTCTGGGCGCTGGCGCGGTACCGAAATCTGAGAAGCACCAACAGCAGGGTGGTAGGGGTCGGGATGTGACTTTGGGGGCGGGGGCCGCCGCGATCGTGGACAATTCGGTTGATCGCAATTCGAATGATCCGCGGCCGGTTTTGATCGTAACGGGATTGGTGCAGGAGGCCCGCATCGCGGCCGGGCCCGGCATGATCGTTATCTGCAGTTCCAGCGACCCGCAGCAACTGCGCGCACTGCTGGCAACGCTCGATTCCTCCACTTTCAGGGGTGTCATCTCGTTCGGCGTCGCCGGCGGGCTGGATCCGTCGCTGAAATCGGGCGACGTGGTGGTGGCGACCGAGGTTCTGGCTGGCGACACCCGTTTCCTGGCAGGTCTGGCGCTGAACGAGGAAATGATCGCTCGCGTGGCGCTGCGTCGCCGGCGCGTGGTCCGCGGCGGCCTGGCTGGCGTGGAACAGGTGATCGCGGCGACCGCCTGCAAGGCCGCGCTGCATTCGGAGACAGGCGCGGCAGCGGTCGATATGGAAAGTCATATTGCCGCAGCCTATGCGGCGAAGGCCGGCTTGCCGTTCGCGGCGTTGCGGGTCATTTCCGATCCCGCCAGCCGGGCGCTTCCGGCGCTGGCCATGAGCGCCATCAAGCCGAACGGCGACATCGACCTCCGCAAGGTGCTCCGCGGGGTTGCGCGCAATCCCGCCACGCTGCGCGCCCTGGTCTCGACGGGACTTGATTTCAATCGCGCGCTGCGTTCCCTGCGCGGCTGCCGCGGTTTCCTGCATGGCAGCGAAGGTGCATTCGCTACGGCGGAGATCTGATCCGCGCAAGTGGGATCCGGCTTTCGGGATTTTCAAAGGGCGTCAAACAAAAAGAAGGGCCCCGGTTCGCCTGAACCGGGGCCCAAATCTTTTGCTCCGTCCCGCTCAGGCGGCGGTGGAGGCATTCTGTTTCGCTTGCTGCTTCGCCGCCGCGGCTACCGCCTCGTCGCGGCGGATATCCGAAAGCTTCTTCTGCACCTGCTGGGAGAAGATGTACTGCGCCGGGCGCTGCTTGGAGAGATCGATCTCGGGCGCCATCGGGCCCGAGGTGCGGACGCCGCGCAGCGCGACCCACATCGCCTTCAACGGGTTGACCAGCGCGGCGTTGGCAGCGGTCGGCTCATAGCCGCAATGCGCCATGCAGTCGGCGCACTTCTCGTACTTGCCGGTGCCGTAGGTGTCCCAGTCCGTCGTCTCCATCAATTCCTTGAAGGTCTTGGTGTAGCCTTCGCCGAGCAGATAGCAGGGCTTTTGCCAGCCGAAGATGTTGCGGGCCGGCATGCCCCAGGGCGTGCACTCATAGGACTGGTTGCCGGCCAGGAAGTCGAGGAACAGGCCGGAATGCATGAAGTTCCACTTCTTGCCCTTGCCGAGCGCGAACACGTCGCGGAACAGCTTCTTGGTCTTGGTGCGGTTAAGGAAGTGGTCCTGGTCCGGGGCGCGCTCATAGGCGTAGCCCGGCGACATCGAGACGCCGACACCGAGTTCGGTAGTGAGGTCGAGGAACTTGGCGATTTCTTCCGCCGGATGGCCGTCGAAGATCGTGGCGTTGACGTTGACGGTGAAGCCGCGCGCTTTCGCGGCCTTGATCGCGGAAACGGCGCGGTCGAACACGCCCTTCTGCGACACCGCCTTGTCGTGGTGGTCCTTCAACCCGTCGAGATGCACCGAGAAGAACAGATAGGGCGAGGGCTCGAACAGATCGAGCTTCTTCTCCAGAAGCAGCGCGTTGGTGCACAGCGAGACGAACTTCTTGCGCGCCACGAGGCCGCGCACGATTTCGCCGATCTCCTTGTGGATCAAGGGCTCGCCGCCGGGGATCGCCACCATCGGCGCGCCGCATTCGTCGGCCGCATCCCAGCATTCCTGTGCGCTCATGCGGCGGTTGAGGATCGCATCGGGATAGTCGATCTTGCCGCAGCCGACGCAGGCGAGGTTGCAGCGGAACAACGGCTCCAGCATCAGCACGAGCGGATAGCGCTTCCGGCCAAGCAGCTTCTGCTTGACCAGATAGCCGCCGATACTCAATTCCTTGAAGAACGGTATTGCCATGGAGAGATTTTCTTTCTGGACCTGGAGTTTGGACCTGGCGGTCCAGACCTGGAATTCGTGAACGGGATCAGCCCGCAGTCAGTTCGGCCGGAAGCCGGAATTCGATATTCTCCTCCCGGCCGGGAAGTACCGACACCTTGACGGGTCCGATACGCCTCAAAGCCTCGATCACGTCGTCGACCAAAACTTCGGGCGCCGAGGCGCCCGCCGTGATGCCGACGGCTTTGGCATCCCTAAGCCAATCGGGGTTTAGTTCGCTCCCGTCGGCAATGAGATAACTCGCGACGCCGACCTCGGTGCCGATTTCGCGGAGCCTGTTTGAGTTGGAACTATTGGCGGCCCCCACCACCAAAATGACGTCCACGAGCTTACTTAAGTCCCTTACCGCAGATTGCCGGTTCTGTGTCGCATAGCAGATATCCCGGATGTCGGGGCCTTGAATATCTGTAAATTTAGCTTGAAGGGCGGAAATTATGTCCTTTGTGTCATCCACGCTCAGGGTCGTCTGGGTGATATAGGCCACCGGGGCGTCGACGGGGAGGGGCAGCGCCGCCACGTCGTCGACGTTCTGGACCAGCAGAACCGGCCCTGGAACCTGGCCCATGGTGCCCTCGACCTCGGGATGGCCGGCATGCCCGATCAGGACCAGGGTCCGGCCCTTGGACATGTACCGCTTGCCCTGATTGTGGACCTTGGTGACCAGCGGGCAGGTGGCGTTGAGGACGGGCAGGCCGCGGGCGGCCGCCTCCTCCTCGACGGTGCGGGCCACGCCGTGGGCGCTGAAGACGGTTACCGCCAGCGGCGGAACCTCCGACAGGTCCTCGACGAAGATCGCGCCCTTGGCTTTGAGGCTTTCGACCACGTACTTGTTATGCACGATCTCGTGCCGGACGTAGACCGGCGGACCGTACTTCACGAGCGCACGCTCAACGATTTCGATGGCTCGCACGACGCCCGCGCAAAATCCGCGGGGCTGCGCTAAATACACTTCCATGGGATGATGTCCATTACGCAAGTTGCACCACGTACTGAATTCGCAAATTCACCCGAAGGTCTCCGTGCAGCCGGTCACATTCGGATCTGCAATATCCGCACCATGACCGGAACCCGTAGGTGATCCCCACCCAACTAGATGGAAGCGCAGGACTATGTGTCAAAAATTGTGCGGCTGGAAAAGGGTGCATCGCGCAATGGTTACCGGAATTTAGGTAACTAAATACCTAAAAACGCTCTGCCAGAGCTATTGCTCCTCACCGGTTCGTCACTTTATCGCCCATCCGGAAGGGTTATACCGGCTCCGAATGCCTGTTCCGGTCCGTTTGGCGGTTTCGGTTGAACCGTCCGGGAAGTAACCAAAACAACATTAGATCGGCTTCGGGAACTCCGCTAGACAGCGGGCGTTTTCGCCCAGCTCTCTCTCCTTGAGATTTAGAAAGAAACGAAGTGCTGACCAGTATTGTCGTCGCCATTGTCAGAACCTGTACGCGGTTTGCCACTCTCGTCGTCATCCTCTCCCTGCTTCTGGCGGTCGGAGCGAGCTACTATGCCGCCCGGCATTTCGCCATCAACACCGACATCAACACGCTGATTTCGCCCGACCTCGACTGGCGCAAGCGCGACCAACAGTTCGAGCAGGCGTTTGACCGCGAAAAACTGATTCTCGCCGTCGTCGAGGCGCCGACGCCCGAACTCGCCAGTGCCGCGAGCAAGGCGCTTTTCACAAAGCTCGCCGGCGACACCAAGAATTTCGAATCGGTGCAGCCGCTGGGTTCCGGCGAGTTCTTCGAAAAGAACGGGTTGCTGTTCCTGCCGGTGGAAGAAGTCGGCAAGACTGCCGGCCAGCTCGAAGCCGCCGCGCCTCTGATCGAGATCATGGCCGGCGATCCCTCGATCCGCGGCCTGACCGGTGCGCTGGAAACCGGGCTTGCCGGCGTCAAGCGCGGGCAGGTCAAGCTCGACAATACCGAGCGGCCCTTCAACCTGATCAGCCAGACGGTCGAGGACATCCAGAACAAGGGGACGGCGACGTTCTCCTGGCGTGAACTCGTCAGCGACAAGCCTTTGACCGATTCCGACCGCCGCGCTTTCATCGAGTTCAAGCCGAAGCTCGACTACAGCGAGCTCGAACCCGGCAAGGGTGCCACTGACGCGATTCGGCAGGCCGCAACCGAGCTGAATTTTGCCGGCGAATACGGTGCGCGCGTGCGGTTGACCGGACCGGTTCCGATCGCCAATGAGGAATACGCGACCGTGCAGGACGGCGCGATCGTCAACGGTGTCGCAACCGTCCTCATCGTCCTCGTGATCCTCTGGATGGCGCTGCATTCCGCGAAGATCATCCTCGCGGTGTTCGTGAATCTGTTCATCGGCCTTTCGCTGACGACCGCGGTCGGCCTGATGATGGTGGGATCGCTGAACCTGCTGTCGATCGCCTTTGCCGTCCTGTTCGTCGGCCTCGGCGTCGATTTCGGCATCCAGTTCAGCGTCCGCTACCGTTCCGAGCGTTTCAAGAACGAAGATCTGGCGCTGGCGCTGGAGAACGCGGCCAGACGTTCGGCGGTGCCGCTGTCGCTCGCCGCAATGGCGACCGCCGCCGGCTTCCTGTGTTTCCTGCCGACCGACTACAAGGGCATTTCCGAACTCGGCAAGATTGCCGGCGCCGGCATGCTGATCGCGTTCATCACCAGCATCACGGCCCTGCCTGCCATGCTGAAGCTGCTTCACCCGCCCGGCGAAAGCGAGCCGGTCGGCTACGCGTTCCTGGCGCCGGTGGACGAGTTCCTCGAAAGGCACCGCGTCATCATCGTCGTCGGCACGCTGATTCTTGTCGTGGCCGGCCTGCCGCTGCTCTATTTCATGAAGTTCGACTTCAACCCGATCAACCTGCGCAATCCAAAGGCTGAATCGATCGCGACCTTCCTCGACCTGCGCAAGGACCCCAACACCGGCGCCAATGCCATCAACGTGCTGACCACTTCGGAAGCGGAAGCGAAGAAGATCGAGGCGCGGCTGGAAAAGCTGCCGGAAGTCCTGCGCGTGATGTCGATCGACAGTTTCGTGCCCGAGGATCAGCCGGCGAAGCTGCAACTGATCGCGAAAGCGGCGAGGGTGGTGGGGCCCGCGCTCAATCCCGATTCGGTCGATGCGGCGCCCACCGATGAGGAGAATGTGGAGGCGCTAAAGAGCTCGGTCGACAGCCTGCGCAGGGCCGCCGGCGACGGCAAGGGACCCGGCGCGGTTGCCTCGCGGCGGCTGGCGGATGCGCTGTCGAAACTTGCCGGCAGCAACCAGGCGACGCGCGACAAGGCGCAGAACATTTTCGTTTCCCCGCTCAAGATCGTATTCGATCAGCTCAAGAACACGATGCAGGCAGGCCCTGTCACGTTGAAGACGCTGCCGCCGGAACTGCTGAACAGCTGGAAGTCCAAGGATGGGCTGATTCGCGTCGAGGCGCTGCCGAAGGGCGATCCCAACGACAACGATAATTTGCGCCGCTTTGCGGATGCGGTTCTGGCGGCCGAGCCGAATGCGATCGGCGGTCCGGTGTCGATCCTCAAATCCGGCGACACCATCGTGAAGGCATTCATCCATGCCGGCATCTGGGCGCTATTGGTGATCAGCCTGTTGCTGTGGCTGGCGCTGCGGCGGGTCACTGACGTGCTGATGACGATGGTGCCCCTGCTGGTGGCCGGTGCGGTGACGCTGGAACTCTGCGTGCTGATCGGGCTGCCGCTCAACTTCGCCAACATCGTCGCGATGCCGCTGCTGCTCGGCGTCGGCGTCGCCTTCAAGATCTATTACGTCACGGCGTGGCGCGAGGGCAGAACGAATCTGCTGCAGTCGAGCCTGACGCGTGCGATCTTTTTCTCGGCGCTGACGACCGCGACCGCATTCGGAAGCCTGTGGCTATCCAGTCATCCCGGCACCGCCAGCATGGGCAAATTGCTGGTGCTGTCGTTCGTCATCACGCTTGCCGCGGTGCTGCTGTTCCAGCCGGCGCTAATGGGCAAACCGCGCGATGTCAGGGAGTAGACAGATATCGCCGATATCGGCGGGCTGACCGGCGGCCTGCTTCTGAGCCGGTGCGCCTTTCGGCGCGGGGCCGGCGGGTGCGGGATTCGCTGCACCTGTGGTCTTCGGTGCCGCCGGTGTAGCGGTCGTGTGCCCAGCGGTCTTGGACGCCGCGCCCGGTGCACCCTTCGGCGCACCCTTGGCCATGCTGTTGGCAGGGCTTGAGGGAATCGGCGGCCCGACACGGGTCCAGGTTTCACCGCCACACAGGAAGCCGAGCACGCAGCCCTGAATCTCGAGCTGGTCGGTGCCGACAGGCTTGATCGTCGAGCTGTAGAGCTGTCCGTCCTTGGCGTTGTAGACTTGGCCTTCCCACGCATCGACGCCGGACTTTTTCTTCATTTCGATCAGAATCGGCATGCCCAGGGTCGGCCGGCTCTGCTTTGCGGCATCAGGATTGTTCTTGTCCTTGCCGCCCGGCATCTTTTCCCAGGCGACGGCACCCCACATGTTGCCGTTGCATTGGGCGACGCGGATGTTGGCCACGCCATCGGCCACTTTCCAGTCACCGGTGGGGTCGGCGGCAAGCGCAGCACCTGTGGCCAAAAAAACTCCCGAATAAACTATTGTACGCGCGATGGTTCTTGGGCAGTGCAACATGGTTCAGACCTATGTTTAAGTAAGATGATCCAATGCGGGGGTCAAAACGCCGCATTGAGTGTTTTCAGTTGACGAAACCGTCATCAACCGACGTATGTAGCGAATGCCAAGTTCATATCTAGACGTTTCCGGGCTGTTTGTAGAGCGGCAGGCGCAGCGAAGTTCCATGCATGCGCGCCACCTGAACGAGCAGCTCGTCCGGGTGCTGAAGACCATCGGCTACGATGTGGGCTTTCAGAAGGGGCAAGGTCAATACCTGTTCGATCGTGACGGGGACCGCTATCTCGATCTACTGAGCGGATTTGGCGTTTTTGCGATTGGTCGCAATCATCCGGCATTGCGTCAGGCGCTGAAAAGCGTGCTCGACAGCGATTTTCCCAATCTGGTTCAACTTGATGTGTCCACGCTTGCGGGCGTGCTGGCGGAACGCCTGCTGGAACATGTGCCATATCTGGACAAGGTGTTCTTTGCCAATTCCGGCGCCGAGACCGTCGAGGCCGCGATCAAGTTCGCGCGCGGCGCGACCGGCCGCCCCGGCATTGTCTCGTGTTCCCACTCGTTTCACGGCCTGTCCTACGGCGCGCTGTCGCTGATGGACGATGCGAATTTCCGCTCCGGCTTCGAGCCGCTGCTGCCGGGATGCACGCAGATTCCCTTCAACGATCTCGCTGCACTCGAGCAGGCGCTCTCGTCGCGCCAGGTCGCGGCCTTCATCGTCGAGCCGATCCAGGGCAAGGGCGTCAATCTGCCCTCGGACGAATTCCTGCCGGGCGCCGCCGCGCTCTGCAAGAAATACGGCTCGCTTTTCATCGCCGACGAAATCCAGACGGGCGTCGGCCGCACCGGCAAGTTCCTCGCGGTCGAGCACTGGAATGTCGAGCCGGACATGGTGCTGCTGGCGAAGGCGCTGTCGGGCGGTCACGTGCCGGTCGGCGCGCTGCTGACGCGCAAGAGTATCTTCGACAAGATCTTCAACCAGATGGACCGCGCGGTCGTGCACGGTTCGACCTTTGCGAAGAACGATCTGGCGATGGCCGCAGGCATCGCGACCCTCGATGTGATCAAGAACGAAAAGCTGGTCGAGCTGGCCGCCAAGCGCGGTGCCGAACTTCGCCTCGCGCTGACCCGTATGGTGCCCGGCTACGAATTGCTGAAGGAAGTGCGCGGCAAGGGGTTGATGATCGGCATCGAGTTCGGTCCGCCGAAATCGCTGAAGCTGAAGGCTTCGTGGAATCTGCTGGAGACCGCCAACAAGGGCCTGTTCTGTCAGCTCATCACGGTGCCGCTGTTCAAGGATCACAAGATCCTGACGCAGGTCTCCGGCCACGGCAGCCACACCATCAAGCTGCTGCCGCCGCTCGTCGTCACGGAGGAAGACTGCGACTGGATCGCAAAGTCGTTCGACGACGTCATCGCCGCGAGCCACAAGGTCCCCGGCGCGATCTGGTCGCTCGGCAAGACGCTGGTCGACAACGCGGTCAGGAAGTCGGCGTAGTCCCACACACCAAGGCCGTAGCCGGATGGAGTGAAGCGCAATCCGGGAGCGTCTCGGCCGACGAGGGAGTTATCCCGGATTACGCTGCGCTCCATCCGGGCTACAATCTTTTTGGGAGGAGAGCATGGTCAACATCACCGGCGGCTGTCATTGCGGCGCGATCCGCTATCAGGTCGAGGGCGAACCCATCGTTCATGCACTGTGTCACTGCGCGGATTGCCGACGTCACGCCGGCGCGCCGATGGTCGGTTGGTCGATGTATGCGGAGGACGCGCTCAAGGTGACGAAGGGGACGCCGAAAGTCTATCAGTCCTCCGAACATGGCCGGCGGCAGTTTTGTGCCGACTGCGGCACGGGCCTGTTCTACATCAACGCAAATATACTGCCGGGCATCGTCGATATTCAGAGCGGGACGTACGACGACCCCGACGCCGTGCCGGCAACGGTGCATATCCAGACGGCAGAACGGCTCCGCTGGATGGAGCGCGCCCACGAACTGCCGACCTTCGAGCGCTATCCGCCGCAGGCATAGCGAATCCCCGCGGTTCCGTTGCGCAGCGCCTTTACCCGTGCGTCGGTCAGATTCGATCAGCCCGGCCGCTGCGATATCGTCCGGGTGCCTCACCGTACAAGCGACGGAACGCCTTTGAGAACGCGGGTCTGGACTCGTAGCCAACTGCGCGCGCGATCTCGTCGAGCGAGCGATGGGTCTCGCGCAGTGCTTTTGCCGCAAGGGTCATCCGCCAGCGCATGAGATAGGTGAGGGGTGGCTCTCCGACCAGGCGAGCGAAGCGGCGCGCGAAGGTGGCGCGGGATAGCGATGCGGCGTCCGCCAGCACGGCGACGGTCCAGGCCCTGGTCGGCTGCTCGTGGATCAGACGCAACGCGCGCGCCACGGCGGGATCGCGCAGCGCGCCGAACCAGCCTGCCGTTCCCTCGGGCTGATTGTCGATCCAGGCCCGCAACATCACAACGAGCGCGCTATCCATCAGGCGCGACGCGATGATATCGGCATCGGCCCGACCGTTCTGCGCTTCGACGCGGAGTAGCTCCAGGGCCAGACGCAAGGGTTCGTTCGCGCCGATCTGTCGCCGCGTGAGGTGAATCAGCGGCGGCATCAACGAAACCAGCGGATGAGGGCCACCGTCGTCGAGCTGATATTTGGCGCAAAGCAGCGCGGTCGTCTCAATGTCCGCGGCTGCCTGCGCGTCGGCCTGGATGGAAAGGGCCTCGCGCATCGAGATCACATTGGAATCCGGCGCGTCACTCAGTGTATGGCCGACGCCGCTTGCAACAAGGAGCGCGTCGCCCTGCAGAAGGCGGAGCGGTTGCTCATCGCCGGCCAGCCTCAGCCAGCACTCGCCCCCGAGCACGACATGGATGGCGGGGCTGCGCATCGGGTCGACGGAAATGCCCCAAGGGCGCTTCAACAGCGCCCTGGCAAGGGTTGCGCCGCCTGACCTCAAGGGCGTCAGCACATTCGATATGGCATCCATCTGGCCGTTCCGTCCGACGTTCGATTGAGACGATCGGACACGTCTTTGCACGTCTCGCGCATCGACAGCCTCGCCATGTCCGGCCAAGAACATGGCGATGATTGGAACAGGAGACAAGACAATGCATGTGAACAAGCCCGCTGATGCAGCGATGGCTGCTGTCGCTACCCAGGCTGGCGACCGTATCGCTGCGGCCAACAGGGAGATCGTGCTCGATTTCCTGGAGAAGGCCATCAACCAGGCCGATTTCGAGGAAGCCCGGATCCATTTCGGTCCACGCTATGTCCAGCACAATCCGATGATCGGCGACGGCGTGGAAGGTATTCGCAAGCACATGGTCGGGCTTCGCGAACAATTTCCGCAGTTGCGCGCCGAGGTAAAGCGGATCGTCGCCGAAGGCGATCTCGTTGTCGCGCATGTTCATGTCATGCGGACGCCCGACGATCCCGGTCTTGCCATCGTCGACATCTTCCACCTGGAGGCAGGCAAGATCGTCGAGCATTGGGAGGTGCGGCAGCCCGTCCCGGAGACGGCTCTGCACGGCAACGGGATGTTTTGACCGGAAGCGTCACGACGCTTGCCGGATCAACCTGGAGGTCTCGGGTGAAAAGAGAAAGGACAATTCGCCAACGGGCCAGTTGGCGATAATCTTGTGCTCTCATAACCGCGCGAGAAGGAAAAACTCTATTTACATCACTCTCGCGCCCCGCGGTGACACTGGCGAAAATGCTGCGTCGATCGTTTCATTTGTAGGCGAATCTTCTGCTCACTTGCTGTTGGAGATATTCCGCACGTTCACGCGGTCGAGCATCTTCGCGCACGGCACTTCACATCGCGGTGAGAGTCCTCGCACAGCTATCCGCTTTTTGCGGTGCGATACCCAACTGGATGAGGTGACTTCATAACAAAGAGGATCTCACCGATGACCAAGTCGATCCCAATACTCGCCACAGCGCTGCTGATGACGACGATTGCAACGCCCGTGTTCGCGCAGGCTGCGATCCAGGAGCCGGGCGCCTTTGCCTTCTATCATCCCAATGCCGACGTACTCGGCGGCCGGCAGGCCTACCGATCGTTCGATCAATCGAATGCCTATTACATCGATGCCGTTCCCACGCGTAATCAGCGGCAGATCGCGCCGCGACATCACCGCAGGGCGCGATAAGGAGCGTGGCTTGATGCCTGTTGCGTGAGGGGGCCGGTGCACAGCCGTACCCCCGTGCGCGCTCGCGAATTTTATCCCGGTGCGCGTATCGCGCTCTCGAATTTCTCGCCGAAATCCGCAAGCTCGTCCTTTGCGAGATCGCTGACAGCCCAAAAATTCAGCCCGCGTTCGCTCCAGTGACGGATGTTGAAGCCCTGGATCGTCTCGATCTTTGCGGCCCGCCGTTCGGTGCTCGACGTCTGCGACACGAACAGGTTGATGACGTGCTGGCGGCGGCGATAGACCACGGCGCCGATGGCGCGGGCATCGACATAATCGAGCCGGCCCCCGATCAGGGTAAAGCCCTGCGCGGTGAGGTCGATTACCGGCGGCGAGACGTCGAGCTTGCCGTTGAACCACGGTTTCACGGTGTGCTGGTCGGTGGAAACCACGTCGGTGAGATGACCGGCCTGCAGCGAACGCAAATGCGCCGATACGACCTCCGACTGAATGCGCTCGACGTCATCCTGACGCAGCACGATCGCGACCAGACCGGTCGCCGCCAGGGCCGATACTGCCGAGCCCATCGCAAAGCCGCGTAGCACGGCGCGGCGATTTGGGGCCTGGCGCGGCTGCGGCAGTGCAGCCTCGATACGCTTACGCAACGCTGCGGGCGCCGTATAACCCGCGCCGGCTTCCGCAATTGCCTTGCTCATCTCGCGATAATCCCGAAGCGCCGCCGCGCAGCGCGGGCAGCCGGCGATATGGCTTTCCACCTCGCGCGCGTGCCCGGCGTCGAGTTCGCCGTCGATCAATGCGTGAAGCAGGACTTCAGCCTCTTCGCAGGTCATTTCTGTTGCTCCTCTTCCGCCAGCCACGCCGATCGCAGCATGGCGCGGGCGCGTGCGAGACGGGACATCACGGTGCCGACCGGCACTTCGGCGACATCGGCAATCTCGCGGTACGACAGGTTCTGGATTTCGCGCAGCACAAAGGTCTCGCGGAACGGTTCGGCCAGTGCCGCTACCAGCCGGCGGATGGTGTCGCCGTCCCAGCGGCGCTGTAGCTGCGCCTCCGGCGTTTCCTCGGCCTCATGCCACAGCGGCGCCTGTTCGGCGCTTTCCGGCACGTCCTCGATCGCGCTGGTCGGCGTGGTGGCGCGGCGGGCATATTCGGCGCGGCAGACGTTGCGCAGGATCGCAAACAGCCATGGCTTCATCGCCGGTCCGCGGTAGCTGTCGAAATGCCTGAACGCGCGCAGGTAGCATTCCTGCACCGCGTCTTCGGCGTCGGCGGCGTTGCGAAGCAGGTAGCGCGCCAGCGTATAGGCGTCGTTCAGATAGGGCAGCGCGGCCTCGCGAAACCGCCGCGCCTTTTCGGGGTCGTCGGATGCTTTGATCGGCATCGCCTGTTGTCGCCCTGTTGAAGGAAACGATTCCGCCCGGCCGGCGTCGATCCACCGGCCGGGCAGGGTTGTGATGCCTTGGTTTGCGGCGTTACTCAACCTTCACCGCCCCTGTCATATGCGGGTGCAGCGAACAAAAATACTTGTACTCGCCCGGTGCGGTGAACGTGAACGTGAAGGTGCCGTCGGTGTCCATCGTCTTTGACCTGAACTTGCCGGCGCACACCACGGTATGGGGAATGTCGTCGCGGTTGGTCCAGGTCACGGTCTGGCCGACCTTCACCGTGAGCTGGGCCGGCTCGAATACGAAATTGTCGATGTGTACGGCCACAGGATCTGCTGAGCCCTCGGCCAGGGCCGCACCCACGGGGAGGAGCGCGGTTGCGACCGCGAAGATGCCGAAGTCGCGGCGATTGATCGAACTCATTGCCAGTTTCCTCTTCAGCCCTGCAGCGGCGTGTCGATGATCGCAAGGCGCTGGTCACCCTGCTTGAAGTTGATGCTGGCGACGCCAAGAAGGCTGCGAAGCTTGCTGTCCTCGACCTTCATCGGGCCCGGCGAGGGGGCGGAGCCTGGCGCCGGCTGCGGGAAGGCGGTCGAGCGCGCGGTGTGGAAGGTGACGTTGCCCTCGACCTTCTGCATCACCTGGTGGATGTGGCCGTTCAGCACCGTGACCGAGCCGAATCCCTTGACGTATTCCAGCGCCCGTGCGCCGTCCTCGGTGCCCCAGCCCCATTGCGGATAGACCGTCCACAGCGGGATGTGCGCGAAAAGGACGACCGGCGTGGACTTCGAACGGCCCTTCAGGTCGTTCTCCAGCCATTCGAGCTGTTCGTTGCCGAGATTGCCGAGTCCGCCGCCCTTGAGGTCGACGACATTGACGAGACCCACGAAATGGACACCGCCGGCGTCGAAGGAATACCAGCCTGCGCCCTTGGTGCCGCGGCCGTAACGCTCCTTGTAGAGCTTGACCTCCTCGTCGATGAAATCGTGTTCGCCCGGCACGTAATGAACGTCGAGCTTTGCCTGCGAGATGATGCGGTCGGCATCGTCGAATTCCTTGGCCTTCGACAGATGCGTGATGTCGCCGGTGTGGATCATGAACGACGGCTTTTTCGGCATCGCATTGATCTTGTTGATGGCTTCCTCGAGTGTCCCGAGCGCGTTGGGATTTGCCGCCTTGTCGAATCCGACATGGCTGTCGCTGATCTGCAGGAACGTCATTCCGGCGGGCTCGGCTGCTTGCGCCGACCCGACCAGTCCCATCGAGCGGGGCACGCCGCCCGAAATGGTCCAGAGCACGCCGGTGCCTGCCCAGGTCATGCATTCCAGCACGCGGCGTCGGCTGACACCGTCGTCGTGGTGGTCGTGGTCGCTCATGGCAAATCTCCCTGAGCCCATGATTGGGCTTGCAGGGACGTGATCGGGCAGGGGCATCGTTTATTCCCTGCGGAAGCGGTCCCGTCGGACGAGGCGATAACGTTTTCGCGAGCGGTTCTCCGCGATCATCGCGCTCGGCGTATTGCGTTGCCGGACGTGACGGCCGGCATCACCCGATGCGCCGGCAACGGCAATTCCGGGCAGGTGCCGGCAGACGCCAATCCGGTTGGGTTCCGCGTCCCGGGCAGGATCGCGACCGCATCACGCCATGCGGACACGTCAAGGTCGGCGTCCCGCTTGACGATTGACTTCCACGCCTGCGGTGCCAGACTTTGCATAACAATGCAGGGGTGGAGACGTCCGCATGGCCAGCCTTTCGGCTTCGAACCATGTCGCCCGCGTTTTGTCCGTCGCCGATCAGGTGGCCGGCATCGATAACGGTTCGTGGATCGCGAATTCCTGGCGGCGCTGCCTGATCGACCACAAGCTCGATCCCGCCCGCCGCGGGCCGCCGCAGACGTTCACCGAAGCCGAAGTCAGGCACGTCGCCGAACCGATGGAGGAATTGATCCGGGTCGCCGTGCCCGAACTGGAGGATCTCGCGCGTGTGCTGCGCGACGCCGGATATTGCGTCAATCTGGCCGATCCCAACGCGACCATGCTGATCAGCCGCCTTCCCGGCGGCGCCGATGACCGGATGTTCCTGCAATGGGGCGTCTATACGGGCTCGAATTTCGCTGAAGCGTTCGAAGGGACCAATGGGCTCGGCACCGCGCTTGCCGAGCAGAGGCCGATCCTGGTGCACCGCGATGAACATTTTCGCGAGCAATGGGGCATCTTCAGTTGCGCCGTGGCGCCGCTGTTCGACCATGGCGGCCGTCTCGCCGGCGCGGTCAACATTACGTCCTGCCGCAACGACCTCGGCCGCACCGCGCACCAGCTCGCGCTGGCGGTCACGATGGAAGCCACGCACCGGATCGAGCGGTCGATCTTCCGCCGGCGTTTTCGCAATGCCTGGATTGCGACGGTGCCGGGCGAAGGCGGCAGCGGCCTGATTGCCTATGATGACGACCGTCGGGTCATCGGCGCCTGCCGGTCTGCGCGATCGATGCTGGAGCTGACCGACAGCCTGCTCGAGTCCGGCATCGCATTGTCCGATGTCGTCAGGTTCGACAACCAGGCTGCAGACATGGCGGATGGCCGCGTCGAACTTCATCGTGCTGACGGCAGCGTGCTGGGGGAGGGGCACGTTGCGCCGCCGCTCCGGGCGAAACCGGCGCGGCTTCCACCGGTCCAGCACCGCGAAGTTCCTGCGGGCCGGTTTGTCCGCTTGAACCAGCTCGCCGGCAGCGATCCGGTGCTGATCAGGGGCGTCAACCGCCTGAAGAGCATCGGCGATCACAACCTGCCGATCCTGCTGTGCGGCGAGACCGGTGTCGGCAAGGACGTCTTCGCGCGCGCCATTCATGCATCGAGCGGCCGCGCGCGGAAAAACTATGTCGCCCTCAATTGCGCGGCGATGCCGGAGAGCCTGATCGACGCCGAATTGTTCGGCTATGAGGCCGGCGCCTTTACCGGCGCGCGGCGCGAGGGGTCGAAAGGCCTGATCGTACAGGCCGACGGCGGAACCTTGTTTCTCGACGAGATCGGCGACATGCCGATCGCGCTGCAAACGCGGCTGTTGCGCGTGCTGGAAAATCGCGAAGTCTGGCCGCTCGGGGCGCTGAAGCCGGTGGCTGTCGACATTCGTCTCGTCAGCGCAACCCATCGCGATCTCGGCCGCATGGCGGAGGCCGGCAGCTTTCGCGCAGACCTTTACTACCGGCTGCGGGGCCTGGAAATCAGGCTGCCCTCTTTAAGGGAGCGCGCCGACAGGGCCGATGTGATCGCGCTGATCGCAAACGAGGAGGCGCCCGATTGCCGGCTTGCGCCCGCGGCCTGGTCGATGCTGCTGGCCTATCCCTTTCCGGGAAACATGCGACAGCTCCGCCACGTGCTGCGGCTCGCTGGCTGCACGGCCGGTGACGGCGTCATCACGGATGCCGATCTCGACCTGCCGCCGTTCGGCGGCCGCGCTGCCGAGCCGGATTCCGCTGCGGCCGAACGCGCAGAAATCACGGCAGCGCTGCGCAGCCATGGCGGGCGCGTCGCTGACGCGGCGCGCGCGCTGCATGTCAGCCGCGCCACGCTCTACCGCAAGATCAAGCTGCTGAAGATCGATATGCACTAGGTTCATATTTAGTAGCAACGATCTTCAGATCGCGTTCGCCGGGCATGGCTGTCTGCTCTTCCAAAGAACCTTGCGAGCCGTTGTAACTCCGCATGAGTTACAAGGTCGCGCGAGTGCGGCCCGGTGGCTCATCCAGGCTACAGCTGCTGACGGTCAATGGACATGCAAACTACTCGGCGGGTTAAGCTTCGCTAACCCGCCCCGCGTATTGAGCCGGGAGGCTACACCATCAGCCGACGACGACTTCACTGATCTGGATGACGGGAGACTGGTCGGTATAGTTCGGGATATCGGCCATGATTTCCGTGGCGTGAGGCCCGAAGCCGGCCTGGAAAGCTTCAACCGAGTCACAGAAGATATGACACATCCCGACATAGGTGGCGGGGGCGCCGGGTGCGCCGCCGGCCATGCCCTTATCGACCGTATAGGACTTGCACGCATCGCCCATCCGGGCTTTCACCAGCGGCATATGCTTGTCGCGGTAATAGGCGTGGTCGAAGCGTGCCCCGGGCGTATTGGGGTACATTACGCTTACCTTGATCATGGGTGTGTCCTCCGATGCGACGTTCGCCGTTGATTTTCGGCAATATTTGAAATCTGTGTCAGTTTTGCGGATCTTGCAACCGGAAGGAAGCGCCCTATGGTCTGCAGCAAAAAGCCCCGGATCCTGATCCGGGGCTTTGCATTTTCGCGGTGGCTTGCAGTTCGGCCTATTCCGGCTTGCCGATGTTCACTTTCAGCGTGCCGACGCCGTCGACGCCGCATTCGAGCTTGTCGCCCGGCTGAAGCTGGGAGACGCCGGCCGGCGTTCCCGTCATGATGATGTCGCCGGCGGCTAGTCTTACCTGCTGCGAGAGCTGCCAGATGATCTCGGGCACGTTCCAGATCAGCTCGGTGAGATCACCCTTTTGCGTTTCCTTGCCGTTGACCGTCAGCCAGATCTTGCCCTTGGTGGGATGACCGATCTTCGAGGCCGGCTGGATCGCCGAGCAGGGCGCGGAATAGTCGAACGACTTGCCGATTTCCCACGGCCGCTCCTTCTTGCGCGAAGCGATCTGCAGGTCGCGGCGGGTAAGGTCGATGCCGACGGCATAGCCGTAGACATGGTCGAGCGCCTTGTCGGCGGGGATATTGAGGCCACCGCTCTTCATGGCGACGATCAGCTCGACCTCGTGGTGCAGATCCTTGGTCAGCGGCGGGTAGGGGATCGTGGCGCCGTCGGGCACCAGCATGTCGGCGTGCTTGGCGAAGAAGAACGGCGGCGCGCGCTCGTCATTGCCCATCTCGCGGATGTGTTCGAGGTAGTTGCGCCCGACGCACCAGATGCGGCGGACCGGATAGGAGCCCGTCTCGCCGACGACGGGAAGGGTGGGCTGCGGGACTGCTGATATGACGTAGGAGGCTGCGTTCATGAAATGGTCTCAACGGGTTACAGAGGAAATTTGGCGGGTCGCTTTTACGCGGTTGCGCTGACCGGCGCCAGACTGGGATGGCCGGCGTCGCGCTGTTGCAGGCGGAAGAACGAGGCATAGCGGCCGCCGCGCCGCAGCAAATCGTCGTGCTGGCCGCGCTCGACGATTTCGCCGGCCTCGACCACCAGGATCGCGTCGGCGTGCATGATGGTGTGCAGGCGGTGGGCGATCACGATGGTGGTGCGGTTCTGGCAGAGATGCTCGATCGCCTCCTGCACGGCTTTTTCGGATTCCGAATCCAGCGCGGCGGTGGCCTCGTCGAGCAGGATGATCGGCGCGTTCTTGAGCAGCGCCCGCGCCACCGCGATGCGCTGGCGCTGGCCGCCGGAGAGCTGCGTGCCGTGTTCGCCGACCGGGGTGTCGTAGCCGAGCGGAAAGCCCATGATGAAGTCATGCGCGCAAGCCGCTTTCGCCGCCGCCACGATCTCGTCCTGGGTGGCGCCTTCCTTGCCGAAGGCGATGTTGGCGCCGACCGTGTCGCGGAACAGATAGACGTCCTGCCCGACATAGCCGCTCTGCTGGCGCAGCGAATGCCGCGACACGCCTGATATCTTCTGGCCGTCGATCAGGACTTCGCCGTCGTTCACTTCGTAGAGCCGCAGCAGGAGGGCGAGTACGGTGGACTTGCCGCCGCCGGACGGGCCGACCAGCGCAGTGGTCTTGCCGGGCTCGGCGACGAAGCTCATGTTCTTCAGCACCGGCTCGTCCGGCCGGTAGGAGAAATTGACGTCGCGGAACTCGACCCGCGCATTGGAGAGCTTGAGCGCCGGCTTGTCGTTGTCGGCAGGCTCGCTCGCCGGGCTGTCGACGATCTCGAGCAGCATGCGCGCGCCGACCAACTGGCTGTTGAGGTCGATGTTGAGCCGCGCCAGACGCTTGGCCGGCTCGGTTGCGAGCAGGAACGCGGTCATGAAGGAGAAGAACTGTCCGGGCGTGGCGCCGAGCGCGACCACGCTGTAGCCGCCATAGAGCAGACAGCCGGCGACCGCAAAGCCGCCGAGCATTTCCATCAGCGGGTTGGAGCGATTGGAGACCCGCGCCATCTTGTTGGCGTTGCGCTCGACGATCGCGATATTCTCGTCGATGCGGTGCTGCATGGCCTGTTCCAGCGTGAACGCCTTCACGGTGCGAATGCCCTGCAGCGACTCCTGCATCGTCTCCATGATGTCGGCGCTGCCGGTGAACTGGTTGTAAGCGAGGCCCTTGATGCGCTTCACCAGCTTGCGCAGGATCAGCATCGCCGGCGGCACCACCACGAGGCCGATAAACGACAGTACCGGATCCTGCGTCACCATCACGAATATCAGGCTGACCAGCAGCAGCACGTCGCGGCCGACAGCGTTGATCAACAGCGTCAGGACGTCGGTGATCGATTTTGCACCGGCGGTCAGCCGCGCCAGGAATTCGGAGGAATGCCGCGCGGAATAGAACCCGATGCTTTCGCTCATCAGCTTGGCAAACAGCCGCCGCTGGTTATTGGCGAGAATGGCGTTGCTGATCTTCGACAGGATCACAGTGTGGCCGTAGGTCGCCAGACCCTTGATGAACAGCAGCACCACCGTGACGCCGGAAAGTATGGCGATGCCTGTGACGTTCTTGTCGATATAGGCCTGGTTGATCACCTGACCCAGGATATAGGCGGAGCCCGCGGTGGCGCCGGCCGACACGCCCATCAGCGCGAACGCGGTCACATAGCGCCGCCAATAGACAAAACCCTGTTCCATGACGAGGCGGCGAATCAGGATCGCTGCGCCATAGGGATCGTCGGTGATTTTTCGTGTCGGTTTGCTTGGAAGTTCGGTCATCCGCGTTCCATTGACGGGGCCGGTAGAACGGCGCGTCAGGGCTGCTGCGGACTAGTCCTTGCCTGCTTGGCGGGGCTTTTTCAAGCCAAATAAGCGCTTGATTTCAAGCCGATTCCGCGTGCTGCGGAAGGCCGCCGCGCTCGCGGAACAGTTTCTCCTCCCAGGCCAGCGCATGGGTAGCGATGGTCTCGAGATTGTCGTATTGCGGCGTCCAGTCCAGCGTCGCGTGAATGCGGCGCGTATCAGCCACCATGGTCATGATATCGCCGGGGCGGCGCGGCCCATATGAAACCGCGAAATTGCGTCCGGAGACGCGGCGGACGGCCTCGATGGTCTCAAGCACCGAATAGCCACGGCCGTAGCCGGCGTTCAGCGTGATCGAGCCTCTGCCGCCGCGCAGATAGGCCAGCGCGGCGCGATGGGCCTGTGCGAGATCGCTGACATGGATGAAGTCGCGGATGCAGCTTCCATCCGGCGTCGGGTAGTCGGTGCCGAACACGTCGATCTTGGCGCGCTGCCCGGTGGCGGCTTCGACCGCGATCTTGAGCAGATGCGTCGCGCCGACGGTGGCAAGGCCGCAGCGGCCTTGCGGATCGGCGCCGGCGACGTTGAAGTAGCGCAGCACGACATAATTCATGCCGTGCGCGGAAGCGACATCGTGCAACATGATTTCAGTCATCAGCTTTGAAGAGCCGTAAGGCGACGCCGGCCGCGTCGGCGCATGCTCGGGCACCGGCACCTGGTCTGGATTGCCGTAGACGGCAGCCGTCGACGAAAAGATGAACTGGTTGACGCCGCCCTTCACCGCTGCATTCAGCAGGCTGCGCGTCGTCATGGTGTTGTTGCGGTAATAGCCGAGCGGATCGCGCACGGAATCCGGCACCACGATGGAGCCGGCGAAATGAATGATGCTCTCGATGCCGTGCTGGGCGATCACGCCTCCGACGAGATTTTCATCGCCGGCGTCGCCGATGAACAGCGGCACGCCTTCCGGCAGGAAGACGGAGAATCCGGTGGACAAATTGTCGATCACGACGACGCTTTCGCCGGCGTCCACCAGCGCATGAACCATATGACTTCCGATATAGCCGGCGCCACCGGTGACGAGCACGGTCATGGGTCACCTCTCGCTCTTGAATTTGGAGCGCGCCCGGACGCAAAACCGGTTTCCACTTTTGCTGGTCGCGCTCTATTGCTGGCGATGCTAGCGGGGCTGCGGTGAAGAGTGGGTTTCGGTGCCGGCGAACTGGCCACTATGCTTAATGTTGCGTATAGGAACTGGCTGAAACGGAGCCGGACGTGCCGATCGAGGGACAATTTGGCCAGTGATCTGCAACTGATCGTGCCGAATCTGCACAGGCGCTATTCGGGCGTCACGGCGACCAACCGGATGGTGGCGCCGAAACTCGCCCGGATGTACCGGGCGGCATGGCTCGGACCGCACGCGCCCGACGGCATTGCGCGGATGGGTTTTGCGGATCTCCGGAAACTCCGGCGCCACAGCTCGCCGCTGATCTGGCACGCGCGGCGCAATGACGAGATGATCGCGGGCGTGTTGCTGCGCGCGCTCGGCTGGCCGTTGAAACTCGTCTTCACCTCGGCGGCGCAGCGGCGCCACAAGTGGCTGACGCGCTGGCTGATTCGGCAAATGGATGCCGTGATCGCCACTTCCGAACTCTCGGCGGCGTTTCTCGAGCGCAAGGCAACGGTGGTGATGCATGGCGTCGATACCGATGCTTACGCGCCCCCCGCCGATCGCGCGGCGGCGTTTGCGGAAGCCAAACTGCCGGGACGTTACGCGATCGGCTGCTTCGGCCGCGTGCGCGCGCAAAAAGGCACGGACGTCTTCGTGGAGGCGATGTGCCGGCTCTTGCCGCGCTATCCCGATTTCACCGCCGTTATCGTCGGCGCGGTCGTGCCGGAGCAGCAGGCTTTTGCCAACGGTCTGAAGCGGCAGATCGAAGCCGCCGGACTGCAATCGCGCATCGTCATTACGGGCGAACTTGATATCGAGGAAGTGCAGCGCTGGTATCAGCGGCTGACGATCTATGCCTTTACCTCGCGCAATGAAGGCTTTGGCCTGACGCTGATCGAGGCGATGTCCTCAGGCGCGGCGCTGGTGGCATCGCGCGCAGGTGCTGCGGAATTCGTGGTCGAGGATGGCGTGACCGGCGTGCTGACGCCGCCGGGGGACGCCGATGCACTGGTCGCGGCGCTGGAGCCGCTGATGCGCGATCCGGCATCGGCAATCGCGATGGGCGAACGGGCGCGCGACGCGTGTGCTGCAAAAGTTCAGCCTCGATGCGGAGGCGAACGCGATCGCTGCGGTCTATCGTACGCTCGGCTGAGTGACCAGCAGGCGCTGCGCAACCTCGGCCACGTAGGCGGGGTCGATGTCGCGCATGCAGCGGTGATCGTTCATGGTGCAGACGGTGCGTTGGCAGGGCTGGCAGGGCAGCACGGCCTTGGTCTGAAGAACCGTCGCGGCAAGACCGTTCAACGGCGCCCACAGATAGGGGCTGGTCGGGCCGAAAATGCCCATGGTCGGGGTGCCGATCGCCGCCGCGATATGCATCAGGCCGGAATCGTTCGAGATGGCGACGCCGGCTGCCGCCATCGCCAGGACGCCGTTGCGCAGGTCTGACCCGGTGAGGTCGCGGACCTTGCCGCGGCCGGCGGCAACGATCTCCTGTGCCAGCGCCTTCTCGCCGGGTCCGCCAACCACCCAGACGTCGAGCCCGCGCTCGACCAGGAGCCGGGCGGCGCCGGGGTAATAAGTCCAGCGCTTGGAGGCGCCGACCGACCCCGGTGCCAGCGCCACTGCGGGACCGGTGCCGACGTCGTTGGCCTGCCGCCAGCGCGCGATTTCCTCCGTCGGCACGACGAGCTGCGGCACCGGCCATTCCGGCGGCCGTGGCGCGCCGGCCGGCAGCGCCAGCACGGCATTCTTGTCGATGAAGCGGGGCAGGGCTTTTTCGCCCCAGCGCATCCGGTTGATCAGCCCGAATCGAGCCTCGCCGAAAAAGCCCACACGCTCAGGGATCGCGGCCAGCGTGGGCGCAATCCCGGCCTTCCAGGTGCGGGGCAGGACGAGGGCGGTTCCATAACCGCGGGAGCGCAGTTCGGATGCGAGACCCCACTGCTTGGCCAGCGCAAGCCGGCTGCGGGGCAGGTCCCAGATGATCCCGGCGCGGACGCCCGGCATGTAATCGACCAGCGGCGCGCAGAGCGAGGTCACCAGCAGATCGACGGGGCGGTTCGGCCAGCGCTCCTTGAGGACACGCACAACCGTATGGCCGCGGACGAAGTCGCCGATCCACATATAGGGCACGATCAGGATCGGCCGCGTGTCGGCGGCATCCTCCATCTCGGTCTCATAGAGTGAATTTACATTCATATCTTATTTTCGCTACCGGAGGCGATTCCGGCTCCGGAGGTAACCGCTCTGCAGGGGTAGGTAAAGTCGAGCAATCCGGTCCACCACCCCAAAGAAGCCAAGTTGCCTGCTAGGCAGGACTGGGGCAAAGGTCTTGCCGAACAATCATGGCAGGGGATGGCATGTTGCTGGTGACCGGGGGCGCCGGTTTTATCGGGTCGAACGTCGTGGCTGCGTTGAATGACGCCGGCCGGGACGTGGCTGTATGCGATGTGCTCGGACAGGACGGCAAATGGCGCAATCTGGCCAAGCGCCGGCTCGCCGATTTTGTGCCGCCTTCGGAACTGATGGACTGGCTGAAGGGCCGCCGGCTGGAGGCCGTCATTCATCTCGGCGCCATCTCCGAGACCACGGCGACCGACGGCGATCTGGTGATCGAGACCAATTTCCGGCTGTCGATGCGGCTTCTGGACTGGTGCACGGCGAACGCCACGCCGCTGATCTATGCGTCTTCGGCGGCGACCTATGGCGACGGCAGCGCCGGCTTCAGCGACGACCAATCCATGGATGCGCTGAAGAAGCTGCGGCCGATGAACCTCTACGGCTGGAGCAAGCATCTGTTCGACATGGCGGTGGCCGAACGCGTCGGCGCGCGGCGAACGGCTGCCGCCGCAATGGGCAGGGTTGAAATTCTTCAACGTGTTCGGCCCCAACGAATATCACAAGGGCACGATGATGAGCGTGCTGGCGCGGCGCTTCGACGACGTCAAGGCCGGGCGTCCCGTGCAATTGTTCAAGTCGCATCGGGAAGGGATCGCCGACGGCGACCAGCGGCGCGACTTCATCTATGTCGACGATGTCGTGCGCGTGACGATGTGGCTGCTGGCGACGCCTGATGTCAGCGGCATCTTCAACGTCGGCACCGGCAGCGCGCGCAGCTTTCGCGACCTGATGCTGTCTGCCTATGCGGCGCTCGGCGCCACGCCGAACATCCAGTATATCGACATGCCCGAATCGATCCGTGGCAGCTATCAATACTTCACCCAGAGCGAAGTCGATCGGCTGCTGCGCGCCGGGTATAATGGCGGCTTCACCGCGCTGGAAGACGCGGTCGAGAGTTACGTGAAGGGTTTTCTCGATTCCACCGATCGCTTTCGCTGACGGGCACCAGGTAGACAGATGTTCGATTTTGAAGCCCTCAGCCAGGCGATCCCAAACCAGACCGTGCTCTGCGTTGGCGACCTCATGCTGGACGAATTCGTCTATGGCGAGGTGTCGCGCATTTCGCCGGAAGCGCCGGCACCCGTCATCGCGGTCCAGCGCAGCGAGACCAATGTCGGCGGCGCCGGCAATGTCGCGCGCAACATCGCCTCGCTCGGCGCGCGCTGCATCTTTGCAGGCCTGGTCGGCGAGGACGAGGCGGGCGCCAAGCTGAAAGCCGGTCTGGCCCGGGAGACGCTGATCGAGGCCGTGCTGGTCCCGATTCCTCCCGCCCGACGACGCGCAAGGTGCGTTTCGTCTCCGAGCATTTTTCCACCCACATGCTGCGCGCGGATTGGGAGCATGCCGTTCCGGCCTCGGCCGATGTCGAGCAGCGGCTGATCGACGCGATCCTGCCGCTCGTGCCGCGCGCCGACATCGTGCTGCTGTCCGACTATGCCAAGGGCGTGCTGACGGCGCGTGTGATCCGCAACATCATCGACGCCGCGAAGAAGCTCGGCAAGCGCGTGATTGTCGATCCCAAGAGCGCCAATTTCGCGATCTATCGCGGCGCCACGCTCCTGACGCCCAATCGCAAGGAATTCGCGGAAGCTACCCGCAGCCGCGCCGATACCGACCAGAACATTGCCGGCGCGGCGCAGGACGCGATGGTTCTCGCCGACTGCGAGGCGATGCTGGTGACGCAAAGCGAACACGGCATGACGCTGGTGGTTCGCGGCGGCGAGGCGATCCATGTGCCGGCGCTGCCGGTCAAGGTGCGCGACGTCTCGGGCGCGGGCGACACGGTCGCGGCGGCGCTGGCGCTGGCGCTTGCGGCCGGGGCCGACTGGGAGACCGCGCTGCGGATGGCGAATGCGGCGGCTGCAGTCGCGGTCGGCAAGAAGGGCACCGCTACGGTGACGCCGGCGGAACTGCGGCGGAAAATCCTGCCCCATGCGTCGCTGGCGGCCGAGGAGAAGATCGTGCCGGCAGGCGGCGATCTCGCAGCGCATCTGGCGGACTGGCGCAAGGAGGGACTGCGCATCGGTTTCACCAATGGCTGCTTCGATATTCTGCATCCCGGGCATGTCAAGGTGCTGACGGCCGCGCGCCGTGCCTGCGACCGGCTGATCGTCGGGCTCAACAGCGATGCCTCGGTGAAACGGCTGAAGGGCGAGGGGCGCCCGGTTCAGGACGAGCAGGCGCGCGCCGAAGTGCTGGCGGCGCTGGAGGCGGTCGATCTCGTTGCGATCTTCGAGGAAGACACGCCGATCGACCTGATCTCGAAAATCAGGCCCAGCGTGCTGGTCAAGGGTGGCGACTACACCCGCGAGCAGGTGGTCGGCCATGAGATCGTCGAGGCTGCCGGCGTCGAGGTCGTGCTGGTCGACATTCTGCCGGGTCACAGCACGACGTCGCTGGTCGGCCGCGCGCGGGGAGGCAACGCGTGAGCCTGGATGTTGCTGCTCCGCGGGTATCGCCATTCTGGCGGTACTGGCGCGACCTGGCGCTGTGGACCACGATTGCAGACGTTTTCGCTATCCTGGCTGCACTGACGCTGCCGTGGTCGACGTCTCTGCCAGGAATTTTTGTACTCTGCTGGCTCGGCGCCGTCGCCTGGGTGATGGATTGGCGAGCCTACGGACGAAATCTGGCGCAGCCGATCTGCTATCTGCCGCTGGCTTTCGCGGGCCTCGCCGCCCTTGGTATGCTGTGGTCGGACGCGGCATGGGGTGCGCGTCTGTACGCCGTCTCTCCCACGCTCAAGCTTCTGGTGTTGCCCGGGCTGTTCTATCATTTCGAGCGCTCGCAGCGCGGAATGTGGGTCCTGGTCGCGTTCCTGGTGTCGTGCACCCTGCTGATGCTGGCGTCATGGATTGTCCTGATCGAGCCAGGTTTTTCGCTGAAGCCGGTCACGGACAGAGAGCGCGGCATTTTCGTCAAGAATTATATCGACCAGAGCCAGGAATTTGCGCTGTGTGCGGTCGCGCTGGCTTACCCCATCGTTCGTCTTCTGCAGGCGAACAGGCGCTGGCTGGCGATGATGCTGGTCGTGATTTCGCTCGGCTTCATCATCAACATGTCGTTTGTGATCGTTTCGCGCACAGCGATGGTGACGATCCCGGTGATGATCGCGGTGTTCGCACTGCTTCACCTGAAATGGCGAACCAGCCTGACAATCTTCTGCGGACTGGTTGTCCTGGCGGGACTGGCCTTTGCCGCGTCGCCTCTCCTGCAGCAGAAGGCGGAGATGGTTCTCCGCGACTACCAATTGTACAAGCGGGCAAACGAGCCCACGTCGGTGGGTCTAAGGCTGGAATATTGGCGTAAGTCGCTGCAGTTTTTTGCTGCATCGCCGCTCGTCGGCAACGGGACGGGCTCGACGCTCGGGCTGTTCCAGAAGGCCGCCAGCGGAAGGAGCGACAGGGACGCCACGGCTCAGGTCATCGGCAATCCCCATAACCAGACCCTTGCGGTTGCTGTTCAATGGGGCGTTGCCGGGATTGTCGTGCTGTATGCGATGTGGTTCGCACATCTGCGGCTGTTTCGCGGCGAGGGTCTCGTGGCCTGGATCGGCTTGCTGGTCGTGGTCCAAAACATCTTTACCTCGCTGTTCAACTCGCACATCTTCGATTTCCACGAAGGATGGATGTACGTGCTGGGCGTCGGTGTTGCCGGCGGCATGATGCTCGCGGCCAGGCAGCGCAATGCGAGCGCGGAACGGGCGGGGCCGTGATGGGGGTGGATCACGAGCGCAGGGAAATAAATTCGATCGGCTCGATGTTGTCGGTCATGGCGTCGGCTCGGCACGATCCGTTCGCGCGCATGCTGAACGTCGATCTCATCGCGGTTCTGGTGGCGGTGTTGCTGCCATGGTCGACCAGCGGCGTGGGTATCGGCATATTGGTCTGGCTCGCCGCTCTGGCCGCGACGCTCGAACTGCGCCCGTTCCTGCGTTCGTTGCAGCGCCCGATCTGCGCGCTGCCGATCGCGCTCGTTGCGCTCGCCGCGCTGGGTACCTTGTGGTCGGACGCGCCGTGGGGAGCGCGCGTGCTTGCCTTTGGTCCCGCGACGAAGCTGCTCGTGCTGCCGTTCCTGTTTTATCATTTCGAGCGCTCGGCCCGCGGCATGTGGGTATTCGTCGCGTTCCTGGCTTCCTGCACTCTGATGACGGTCGCATCCTGGATCGTCGTGATTGATCCCGGCCTTTCGCTAAAGATCCCCGGCGAACCGACAGGGCACGGTATCTTCGTCAAGAACTATATCGCGCAGAGCCAGGAATTCGTGTTGTGCGTGGTCGTGCTTGCTTTCCCGATCATCACGCTGCTGCGCGAGGGAAAAATCCGGCAAGCGCTGTTGCTGACGGCCGTTGCGGCGAACTTTGTCGTCAACATGGTGTTCGTCGTCGTGTCGCGCACGGCACTGGTGACGCTGCCGGTGATGCTCGCCGCGTTCGCGATGGCGCACCTGAAATGGCGAACCAACGTGATGCTGTTCGCCGCCGCCGTCGTGCTCGGCGCGCTGGCCTGGACGGTATCGCCTCAATTGCAGACGACGACGGACAGGTTCGTGCGGGACTACCGGATCTACAAGGAATTCAATCAGCCGACATCGATCGGGCTGCGGCTCGAATTCTGGGAGAAGTCGTTGGGGTTCTTCGTCAAGGCGCCGGTCATCGGTCACGGCACAGGATCGACGCGCGGGCTGTTCGAGGCGGCGGCGACCGGGCCCGCGGTGCTGGCGCAGGGGCAGGTGATCGGGAACCCGCATAACCAGACCCTCAACGTCGCGGTCCAGTGGGGTATGGTCGGGGTCGTGATCCTGTATGCCATGTGGATTTCGCATTTCCTGCTGTTCCGCGGCGAGGGGTTGGCGGCCTGGATCGGGCTGATGGTGGTGCTGCAAAACGTGTTCAGTTCGCTGTTCAACTCGCATCTGTTCGATTTTCACGAGGGATGGATGTATGTGCTGGGCGTCGGTATAGCCGGCGGCATGGTGTTGCGCGCCAGATCCGAGGTCACGGAATCTTCCGGAACTGCCCGGCCATGATCGCTGGCATGCGCGCCGGAGATAAGATATCAGCGGGCTCGGGATGCCCTGCGAATCCCCATCGCTTCCGCAGCCGGCCATTGCAATGACACCGCTTTCGCAACTGACCCGTCGCAATTACCTGATCGTAGCGCATGATGCGCTGGCGACCGCGGTCGCGTTGCTTGCAAGTTTCTATCTGCGGTTCGACGGCGGTGAGGGCTTCTATGCCCGCCTGCCGCTGCTGCTGCGGATTCTGCCCCTCTTCGTCGTCTTCAGCATTGTGATCTGTTACGTCTTCAACCTGACGACGACGAAATGGCGCTTCATTTCGCTGCCGGACGCGTTGAACATCCTGCGGGTAGCGACGGTTCTTGCGCTGGCGTTGCTCGTGCTGGACTATGCCTTCATTTTCGGGGCGTCCAACGGCAAGGCGCCTGTGCTGTTCGGCCGCATCACCATCGTTCTCTACTGGTTTCTCCAGGTGTTCGCGCTGAGCGCGCTCCGTTTCGGCTATCGCTACTTCCGCTATTCGCGGGTTCGCCGCCATGCCCAGACCGAAGGGGCATCGTCGACCCTGTTGATCGGCCGTGCTGCCGACGCGGAGGTGCTGTTGCGCGCAATCGAGAGCGGCGCAGTCAAGCAGCTCTGGCCGGTGGGAGTTCTGTCGCCATCGGCCTCGGACCGCGGGCAGTCGATACGCAACGTGCCGGTGCTCGGCGGCCTCGACGATGTCGAGGACGTGGTCCGCGATTATGCCGGACGGGGAAAACCGATTTCGCGGGTCGTCATGACCCCGTCGGCGTTCGAGCCCGAGGCGCATCCCGAGGCGGTCCTGATGCGGGCCAAGCGGCTCGGCCTGTTCGTCAGCCGCCTGCCGTCGCTCGAAAGCGGCGACGTGCCGAGGCTAACCAATGTTGCCGTCGAAGACCTGCTGCTGCGGCCGAGCGAGAAGATCGACTACGCACGGCTCGAGACGCTGGTGAAGGGCAAGGCGGTGATCGTCACCGGCGGCGGCGGCTCGATCGGTTCGGAGATTTGCGATCGCGTTGCGACCTTCGGCGCTGCGCGGCTGCTGATAATTGAGCATTCTGAACCGGCGCTTTACGCGGTGACGGAAGCGCTGACGGCGCACGCCACCAATGCCGCGATCGAGGGCCGGATCGCCGATATCCGTGATCGCGACCGGATCATGAACCTGATGCGGGAATTCAAGCCCGATATCGTGTTCCATGCCGCAGCCCTGAAGCACGTGCCGATCCTCGAGCGCGACTGGAGCGAGGGCGTCAAGACCAACATCTTCGGATCGGTCAATGTCGCCGACGCTGCAATGGCGGCGGGCGCGGCCGCGATGGTGATGATCTCGACCGACAAGGCGATCGAGCCGGTCTCGATGCTGGGCCTGACCAAGCGCTTCGCCGAAATGTACTGCCAGGCGCTCGACCATGACCTGATGACGCAATCGGACGGCAAGCCGCACATGCGGTTGATCTCGGTGCGGTTCGGCAACGTACTGGCCTCGAACGGATCGGTGGTGCCGAAATTCAAGGCGCAGATCGAAGCCGGCGGCCCTGTCACGGTGACGCATCCGGACATGGTCCGCTACTTCATGACCATCCGCGAAGCCTGCGATCTCGTGTTGACGGCTGCGACCCACGCGCTGACGCCGGCGCGGCCCGATGTCTCCGTCTATGTCCTCAACATGGGACAGCCGGTCAAGATCGTGGAAATGGCCGAGCGGATGATTCGCTTGTCTGGCCTCGAACCCGGCATCGATATCGAGGTGGTGTTCACCGGGATGCGGCCGGGCGAGCGGCTGAACGAGATCCTGTTCGCCAGCGAGGAGCCGCCGGTGGAGATCGGGGTCGCCGGCATCATGGCGGCCAAGCCGAACGAGCCGCCGATGCAGACGTTGCGCAAATGGCTGGCGGCGCTTGAGGAGGCGATTGCGCGGGATGACCGTTCCACCATCCGCGCGGTGCTAAAGGATGCCGTGCCCGAATTCGGATCGCACGCCGCCTGATCCTTTTTCGGTGTCCGCCGGGCCATGCAGGCCGCTTCGAGAGCCATGATGCAGAAGTCCGGAAAAGTCGTCGTCGTCAGCCAGCATTATCCGCCGGACCCGAGCACGACGGCCGCGATCATGGCGGCGATTTCGGAGCGCGTGGCGCAGGAAGCCGAAGTCGTCGTGCTGTCGGGAACGGCAGGCTCCGCCGCCGCTGCGTCCTCCGGCAAGCCTGCGATCGTCGAGATCAGGAACTGGATGCCCGGCAAGGCGGCATTGCTCAAGCGCGCCTTGGCCGAACTGCTGTTCACGATGCGGATGTTCGCTGCGCTATTGGTGAAACTGCGCCGCGGCGACGTCGCGATCACCGTTCCCGCACCCTTCATGCTGCCTTATGCTTTTGCCGCCGCCGCAAAATTGAAGGGCGCGAGGTCGGTGCTGATCATGCACGATCTCTATCCCGACGTCCTCATCATGGCGGGCCTCCTGAAGCCGGGTTCGTTGCTGGCGAAGGCGATGCGTAGCCTGAACGCGCTGATGTTTCGCGCGCTCGACGCCGTCGTCGTCATCGGCCGCGATACCGAAAAGCTGCTGCTGCGATACGGCGGAATGACAAGCGACAAGATCCGTTTCATTCCGAATTGGGCGACGCTAGAGCGCGGCGTTCGTGCGGTCACGCCCGATAATCCTTATCGCCGTCCGCTTTCCGCCCGCTTCGTCGTCGGGCTTTCAGGCAATCTCGGCTTTACCCACGATCCCGTCATCGTGTTCGAGGCCGCGCGCCTGCTGCGGAACGACACGGATATCCACTTCCTGCTCTCGGGTTGGGGAGTTGGCTTCGACCAGTTGAAGGCGATGCAAGCCGAGGCAAAGCTTGCGAACGTCACCCTGGTCGATCGCGTCGAGGATGAACAATTGGAGGCGTTTCTTTCCGCCGCCGATGTCTGGATCATTCCCTACCGCAGGAACGTCGCCGGCGTATCGGTGCCCAGCCGGTTCTACAACCTGCTGGCGATCGGCCGCCCGGTGATTCTGGTTTCCGAACCCGACGCCGAGGCGGCGTTGACGGTGACCGAGCACGATGTCGGCTGGGTCGTTGAACCCGGCGGAGCCGATGAGCTCGCGAAAACGGTCCGTCGCGCCGCCGGCGCCAAAGATCCGCAGCGGGCCGAGCGTGCAGCCGAAATCTCCAAGCGTTTCGATTTTGAAATCGCCATGACCGACTATTGCAGCCTGATCCGCGAGCTTTCGCAAAAGCAGCCGAATTAGGCTGACGATACTTGCCGGCGTGAGAAGCGATACATCAGGAGCGCAGTGGCGATGCTGCCGGTGACGAAAAGCAGGATTGCGATGGCGGAAGACGAGGTCATGGCCGAGCCGATTGCCAGCGCAGCGAGCAGGACATTGAGCGCGAACACCTCGCTCACCACGCGCCACACCGCAAACCCGTTATCGGTGGCGCGCTGATAGAAATGGGTGCGATGCGCGGCCCAGAACGGTTCGCGCCTGATGACGCGCCGCAACAGGGTGACGGTGGCGTCGGCGAGATAATAGAGCGGCAACAGTAGCGCCGCTGCAATTTGCTGATGCCAGGCTAGTTGCAGCAGGCACCAGCCGGCCAGGAGGCCGATCGGCAGGCTGCCGACGTCGCCGAGAAAGATCTTCGCCACCGGCCGGTTGAAAGGCGCGAAACCGAGCATCGCACCGAACAGCGCTGCCGCGGCGACCGTCGCGGGCGCCGGAAGTTCGGCGAGCCAGCCGAGCAGAACGAGCGCACCGGTTAGCGGCACGATCTCGGCGACCGTCATCAGGTCCAGCCCGTCCATGAAGTTGACGAGGTTCACGAACCACAGCCCTGCGAATAACAAGAGGCCGCGCTCGATCCAGAACGGGCAGGCCGGAACGATCCGCAAATTGTCGGGCGCGGCAAGGACCACTGCGGCAACCGCGAGCCCCTGCAGCAAGAGCCGCGGCAACACTGGAATGGAATTGATGTCGTCGGCAAAGCCCACGGCTGCGATGAACAGCGTCGCGCCGAATACCGCGACGGGAATTTTCATCTCGGCCGCGCCGGCAAATGCGATGACCGCGACGGCCGCGATCAGCGTGGCCGCGATCACCGCGATGCCCGCGCCCTGCGGCGTCGGAACGCGATGGGAAGAGCGCGCATTCGGTTTCGCCAGCGCGATGCGCACGAGCAGCGGCCGGGTCGCCCATATCAGGACGCCCGACAAAAGTGCCGCCGGCACGGCGGCGGCAAACGACAGCAGTAATTGCGAATTGGCCATTTCTATCCGCGCCGAAAGCTACTCGACGATTATTTGGGAACCTCGATGGCCGCCGTGCCCTGCGCGGCTTTCTCGGCGCTCAATATCCAGACCAGTCCGCCGATCGCGCCGACGATGAAGGATACCGCGCCATAGAGCAGGGAGATATTGACGCCCTCGTTGGCCATCAGGCCGGCATAGCCGAATGCCAGCCCCATGGTAGCCTCGCGGACGCCCCAGCCGGCAATCGAGATCGGAAGCATAGTGATCAGCATGACGGGCGGAACGAGCTGGAATATCTGGCCGAACAGCACGGGGGCAGCGATCGACTGCACCACGCACCAGGCGATGACGACGGCGAGCACGTGCACCAGCAAGGACAGCACCGCGACTTTCGGGCCGTGAACGCGGCTGAACAGCACGCGGTTGGCGATCACCGAACAGGCGTGGATGTGGTGGGTGCCCCACCAGCGCTTCAACCACGGCCACGGCAGCCAGCCAAGCAGCAGAAATCCGAGGCCGCCGGCAAGGGCTGCGAAATCGACGAACAGCAGCGCCGACCTGCCGTTCGGATCGGTGATCAGCCGGTAGCTCCATGGCAGGCTCGCGACGATGATTACGGCGAGCGCGATCAGGCCGATGGCGCGGTCGACGAAGATGGAATAGGTCGCGGCCCGCCAGCCGGCGCCACTGCGGGCCACCAGCCACAGCCGTACCGCGTCGCCGCCGATCGAGGAGGGTAGCGTCTGGTTGAAGAAGGTTCCAATCACGTTGAAGCGCATTGCCTGCCCGGTCGGCAGCGGCGCACCGCACTCCGCGCTGATCTCGCGCCATCGCAGGACGCCGACGAATATCTGCAGGAAACTCACGGCAATCGCCACGCCGATCCAGCCCAGGCTGGAAACGTCGATGCGAGCAACGAGGTCGGCAAGGTTGACCTTGCGCAGCGAGAAATACAACAGCGCCGCCGAGACCAGAATCTTCAACGTCGAAAGCAGGATACGGCGCATCTCGCCCATGCCGGGTTGGAGAATGGGGGTGCAAAAAGCGATGCAATTCGGCGCCTTGGTATGGTTTTCGGGCCGATCTGGCAATAGCAGGGCTGCTAGGTGTTGCGGCCCCCTCGACAACGCGGGTAAAGAGGCGCGGACCGGAGGGAACGAGCCGGTGCCACGTTCAGGAATATGATGTCGGATCAATCCATATTGGTCACCGGTGCGGCGGGTTTCATCGGCTTCCATGTTGCCCGGCGGCTGCTGGCCGAAGGCCGCAGCGTGGTCGGCCTGGATAATCTCAATAGCTACTACGATCCGGCGCTGAAGGAAGCCCGGCTCGGCATCCTGCGCCGGGAGCCGAACTTTGCGTTCGAGCAGATCGATCTCGCCGACCGCGCATCAATGCAGCGCCTGTTCGCCAAACACCGCTTTGCCAGGGTGGTGCATCTCGCAGCGCAGGCCGGCGTGCGTTATTCGATCGATCAACCGCACGCCTATGTCGACGCCAATCTCGAGGGCTTCGTCAACGTGCTGGAAGGATGCCGGCATCATGGATGCGGCCACCTGGTCTATGCGTCATCCTCGTCGGTCTACGGCGCCAATACCAAGCTGCCGTTTTCGGTGGCCGACAAGGCCGACCATCCGGTCAGCCTCTACGCCGCCACGAAGAAGGCCAATGAGCTGATCGCGTATTCCTATAGCCATCTCTACCGCCTTCCGGTGACGGGCTTGCGGTTCTTTACGATCTATGGGCCGTGGGGACGGCCCGATATGGCGATTTACCTGTTTACCAAGGCGATCGTGGAGGGCACCCCGATCAAGCTCTTTAACCACGGCAGGATGCGGCGCGATTTTACCTATATCGAGGATGCGGCCCGAGCCGTGTTGCAACTGGTCGATCAGCCGCCGCGCGATGGCGGCGAGGGCGCCGGACCGCCTGCGAAAATTTACAATGTCGGCAATAATCATCCGGAAGAGCTGACCCATGTGGTAGCCATTCTGGAGCGGGAATTGGGCCGCACAGCGGTCAAGGAGATGCTGCCGATGCAGCCCGGAGACGTGACCGAGACGTTCGCCGATGTCGAGGAACTGATGCGCGACACGGGCTTCAGGCCGCAGACCGCGATCGAGGACGGGCTTGCCGATTTTGTCGCCTGGTATCGAGACCACTACGGGATTTGAGGCGCCGATGAACCGACGAATTATCCCTCTGATCATGTGCGGCGGCGCCGGAACGCGGCTGTGGCCGGCCTCGCGCGAGGTCCATCCCAAGCAGTTCATCTCGCTGTTCGGGGCGCGGTCGACGTTCCAGGACACGCTGCTGCGGGTATCGAATGCTGATCTGTTCGAGCGGCCGGTCATCATCACCAACAATGCCTATCGCTTCATGGTGCTCGAGCAACTGGCGGAGATCGGGCTCGAGGCCGACGTGCTGCTCGAGCCGATGCGGCGCGATTCCGGACCTGCGATCGCGGCCGGCGCCGCCTTTGCCGCGACGCGCGACAAGGATGCGATCGTGCTGGCGCTAGCCGCCGATCACGTGGTTTCCAACACGCCCGCTTTCCTCGCCGCCTGCCGCGAGGGACTGGCTGCGGCGGAGGCCGGCCACATCGTGACGTTCGGCGTGCAGCCCGAACGCGCCGCCACGGAATATGGCTACATCAATCCCGGTGAGGCTATTTCCGGCAAGGTCCGCGCGGTCGCGAAGTTTGTCGAGAAGCCGGACCCGGCGACGGCTGCGGGTTATGTCGAGGCCGGCTATCTCTGGAACAGCGGCAACTTCATGTTCCGCGCCGCCGTGCTGTCGGACGAATATCGCAAGGTCGATGCGGAGAGCGTCCAGGCCGTCACCGATGCGGTAGCGAAGGCGGGCACCGACCTCGGATTCGTCAAGCTCGACGAGGCCGCGTTCGGATCGGCGAAGTCGATCTCGATCGATTATGCGGTGATGGAAAAGACTTCTCGCGCCGCGGTCGTGCCGGTGGCGTGCGGGTGGTCCGATGTCGGCTCCTGGCATGCGGTGTGGGAATTGTCCGGCAAGGACGGCGAGGGCAACGCGGCGCGGGGGGCTGCAGTGTTCGAGGATTCCCGCAATTGCAACGTGTCGACCGACCGCGCGCTGGTCGCGCTCGAAGGCGTCGACGACCTCGTGGTAGTCGCGACCCAGGACGCCGTGCTGGTCTCCAGGCAAAAGGACGCCAACGGGCTGAAGCGGCTGGTCGCGAAGCTGAAGACGGTGGCGCCGCAGGTGACGGAAGATCACATCAAGGTTCACAGGCCCTGGGGATCCTATCAGTCGGTCGACAATGGCGACCGGCATCAGGTCAAGCGCATCATCGTCAAGCCGGGCGGGCGCTTGTCGCTGCAGAAGCACCACCATCGCTCCGAGCACTGGATCGTGGTGTGCGGAACGGCGCAGGTCACCGTCAACGAACTGGTCAAGACCGTGCACGAGAACGAATCGATCTACATCCCGATCGGCGCGGTGCACCGGCTGGAGAATCCCGGCAAGATCCAGCTCGAACTGATCGAGGTCCAGACCGGCAGCTATTTCGGCGAGGACGACATCATCCGCATCGAGGACGACTATAAGCGCAGTTGAGCGAGCCGTAGTTTTACCGCCCCCGGGGGCTGTAATTCTTTGAATCAAAACGTGTCTGGAAACGGTCGATGGCGTTCGCCACGTCTGTGACGGCGTGCTAGAGAACCGCCGGGGACGTTACGGGCGCAGAATCTAGCGAAAGTCTTCTTGGGGTCGACAAATCATGAGTTCCAAAGGGTCCGCATCTGACGCGAAGAGCGATGCAAATCGCGGCTTGCGCGTCGGCGTGGTCGGCGCGGGTGTGATGGGCAGCAACCATGCCCGGGTGCTGGCCGGTCTGCCCGGGGTGACGCTGGTCGGCATCGTCGATCCGTTGCCGGAGCACCGCGCGCGCGCTACCGCGCTCGCTGGCTGCCGCGCGTTCGCTACCCTCGAAGAACTGTTCGACGAAGGTGTCGACGCCATCACGATCGCGGCGCCGACCCATCTCCATCACGAGATTGCGCTCGCCTGCATCACGCGCAACATCCACATCCTCGTCGAGAAGCCGGTCGCCTCGACGGTGGAGGAGGGGCAGGACATCGTCAACGCGGCGCGCAGCGCCGGCGTGACGCTGATGGTCGGCCATGTCGAGCGTTTCAATCCAGCGGTCGCCGCCATCAAGCAGGCGATCTCGGGCGAGGATATCCTTTCGATCGGCATTACCCGCGTCGGGCCGTTCCCGCCGCGGATGTCCAATGTCGGCGTCGTGATCGATCTGGCCGTGCACGATATCGACCTGATCCGCTGGTTCACTGAATCCGATATCGTCGAGGTGCAGCCGCAGCTTTCCAGCGCGGTCGCCGAGCGCGAGGATATCGCGCTCTTGCAGTTCCGCACCGCCTCGGGCGTGCTCGCGCACATCAACACCAACTGGCTGACGCCGTTCAAGGCGCGCAGCGTGACGGTTGCGACCCGCGGAAAATATGTGATGGGCGATCTCCTGACGCGCCAGGTGACCGAATGCTTCGGCTTCAAGCCCGACGGCAGTTATTCGATGCGACATCTGCCGGTCGGCCATGACGAACCGCTGCGCGCCGAGCTGATCGCATTCCTCGATGCGGTCCGTACCGGCAATGTGCCGGCGGTTTCCGGCGACGAGGGCGTCGCCAGTCTCGAAATCGCGATCCGCTGCCTCGAGCAGCCCGCCAAGCCCGCGGCGTCCGCCGTGCGCAAGGGCCCGCGCCGCATCGTCGGCTGAACTACTCCATTCCGATCCCAGCAAGGCCACATGAACCAGCACATGCGTCCAGAACCCGTTCCCTTTTATGACCTTGGGTCGCAGCGTCGGCGGCTCGGCGCGTCGATTGATGAGGCGATCTCGCGTGTGACGAGTCACTGCCTCTTCATCAACGGTCCGGAAGTTGCCGTGCTGGAGAAAGCCTTGGCGGATTTCTGCGGCGCCAGGCATGTCGTGAGCTGCGCCAGCGGCACCGACGCGCTTCTGATGGTTTTGATGGCGAGCGAAGTCGGCCCGGGGGACGCCGTTCTGTGTCCATCGTTCACGTTCTGCGCGACCGGCGAAGCCGTGGCGCTGACCGGCGCGACGCCGGTTTTCGTCGATGTCGACGAAGCAACCTACAATATGGATGCCGGTTCGCTCCGGCGTGGCATCGCGGCGGCGAAGCAGCGCGGCCTGAAGCCCCGGGCCGTGATCCCCGTCGACCTGTTCGGCCAAAGCGCCGATCATGATGCAATCGCCGAGGTCGCGCAGGCCGAGGGCCTGTTCGTGCTCGATGACGCCGCGCAGGGGTTTGGCGCGAGCTACAAGGGCCGCCGGATCGGCTCTCTGGGACTTGCGACCGCGACCAGCTTCTTCCCCACCAAGCCGCTCGGCTGCTTCGGCGATGGTGGCGCCATCTTTACCGATGACGACAAGCTTGCCGAGACGCTGCGCAGCATCCGCGTTCACGGCCAGGGCTCCGACAAATACGACAATGTGCGCCTTGGCTTGACCGGACGCCTCGATACGCTGCAAGCGGCGGTCCTGATCGAGAAGCTGAAGGTTTTCGAGGACGAGATCGCGGCCCGCAACCGCGTTGCGGAGCGCTATACGCGCGGTCTCGGCAATCTCGTGACGGTGCCGCGGCTGGCTTCCGGGTGCACCTCGATTTGGGCGCAGTACACCATCCGCCTGCCCAAGGGGACCGATCGCGATGGTTTCGCGGCGGCGCTGAAGGCGCAGGGTATTCCGACGATGGTCTATTATGCGAAATCGATGCATCAGCAGACCGCGTACAAGGATTTCCCGGTGGCGGATGGCGGGCTGCCGGTGAGCGAAAAGCTCTCGGACGATGTCATCAGCCTGCCGATTCACGCCTATCTCGACGAGCCGACGCAGGATCGCGTCATCGAGGCGGTGCGCGGCGCGCTCGCTTCCTGATTTCCCCGTCTCGCGAATATGCGCTAGAAGCGGCGCATGCTCGGACGCATCTTCACCGTCGGCGGTTACACGCTGCTCTCGCGGCTGACCGGATTCGCGCGCGACATCATGCTCGCCGCCATTCTCGGCGCCGGTCCTGTCGCGGACGCGTTTTTCGTGGCACTGCGGCTGCCCAATCATTTTCGCGCCATCTTCGCCGAAGGCGCCTTCAACGCCGCCTTTGTGCCGGCCTACGCGCATGTGCACGGCAAGGGCGAGGCGTCGGCGCGGCTGTTTGCCGACCGCATCTTCACGCTGCTGTTTGCTGCCCAGGTGATTCTGCTCGTCGTGGCCTGGATATTCATGCCGGAGGTGATCGCTATTCTTGCGCCGGGGTTCAAGGACGATCCGGCGCGCGGCGAGCTCGCGATTTCGCTGACGCGGATCACGTTTCCGTATCTGCTGCTGATCACGCTGGTGACGCTGTACGGCGGCATGCTCAACGTGATGCATCGCTTCGCAAGTGCTGCCGCCGCGCCGATCTTTCTCAATTTGTCGATGATGGCGACGCTGGCGCTCGCCGCGTTCTTTCCGGGCGCGGGTTATGCCGCCGCATGGGGCGTCCTGCTTGCCGGCATCCTTGAATTCCTGCTGCTGGCAGGCGACGCGGCAAAGACCGGCATCCTGCCGAAATTCGCGATGTTCAAGCTCGACGAAGACGTGCGCGCGTTCTTTCGGGCACTCGGGCCCGCGACCATCGGCTCGATGGGAACCCAGATCGCGCTGTTCGCCGATACCATCATCGCGACCTTTCTGGCGGCAGGCGCGCTTTCGGCGCTGTATTACGCCGACCGTCTCAACCAGTTGCCGATCGGCGTGATCGGGATCGCGATCGGCACCGTGCTGTTGCCGGAAATGTCGCGGCGCCTCAGCGCAAACGATATCGCCGGCGCGTCAGGCGCGCAGCGGCGGGCGTTCGAATTCTCGTTGTTGTTTTCGGTACCGTTCGTAGCCGCTTTCCTGACCGTGCCTGATGTCATCATGCGCGCGATGTTTGCGCGCGGGGCGTTCTCGAAGGCGGATGCCGCGGCCGCGGGCGCCACATTGGCCGCTTATGCGATCGGACTCATTCCGTTCGTGACCATCCGAAGCGCGGTAGCGACCTTCTATGCCCGTCACGACACCGCGACGCCGGTAAAGGCGGCGCTGACCGGCGTTGCCGTCAACGTGGCGCTGAAGATCGCGCTGATGGGCGCGCTGGCGCAGATCGGCCTCGCGCTCGCCACCGCCATCGGGGCCTGGGTCAATCTTTTGCTGGTGCTCCTCTTCGCGGTGCGGGCAGGCTACCTCGAATTCGACCGCGCCTGGATGACGTCGCTCGCCAAGTTCGCGACGGCTGGTGTCCTGCTTGCCGCCGCACTTTGGGCCACCGCGCGATTCGCCAGCTTCTATTTCGCGCAGATGCACACGTTCCGGGACGAGACCACGTTGCTGCTGTTGATTGCGACAGGGGCCTTTGTGTACGGGGTCTTGATCCTCCTGCTGTTTGGCAGGGGATGGATATTTTCGCTGTTACGTGACCGGAAAACCCGTCCGTAACTGATTGTAAATAAAGGAAATACTCGATGGGCCGGAGCTTCCGCGCCGGGACCTTCACGCTCGCGCCTGGCAGCCTCATCAGCGCAAATATGGATGCGCGCTTCCGCGACCACGTCCTGCGCGTCGGCCTGAACTGCGCTTTCGGCGGCCAGGTGATCGCGCAGTATTGATTTCGGCGTTATCTTCCTCCCGTAAAATCAAAAGCCCGGCATCGCCCGGTTTTTTTTGTTGTGCAGGCGCGAGAAGGGTTGCGCCGCTGCTGTGCTATTCGGCCGAAAGCGGGTTTGCGCGGACGCGCGAACCACTGCAGTATGGAACGCTTCTAACGGGAATTGGAGATACGATGGCAGCTCCCATCAAATTCGGCGTCGGTCAAAGCGTTCTTCGCAAGGAAGATGACGCGCTCATTCGCGGCAAGGGCCGCTATACCGACGACCATTCGCCACAGGCTGCGATGCACGCGTTGATGCTGCGCTCGCCGCATGCGCACGCGAAGTTCACCCTCAACGCCACCAAGGCCCGCGGGATGCCGGGCGTGTCGTTGATTCTGACCGCGGCCGAGGTCGGCGACCTCGGCGATCTGCCATGCCTGTTCAATCTGGAAACCGATCCGTTCACCGGCCCGCCATACCCGATCCTCGCCAAGGACGAGGTTCGCCATGTCGGCGACGCCGTGGCCTTCGTGGTTGCGGACACGATAGATCAGGCCCGCGACGCGATCGAGGCGATCGACGTCAAATGGACGCCGCTTCCGTCTGTTGTCGGCCTCGTCAACGCCGTCAAGCAGGGCGCGCCGCAGGTCTGGCCCGACAAGCCCGGCAATGTGTTGTTCGACGTGCCGATCGGCGACAAGAAGGCAACCGATGCCGCTTTTGCCAAAGCACATGCGGTCGCCGAAGTATCGATCGTCAACCCGCGCGTCATCACCAACTTCATGGAAACGCGCGCAGCGGTCGCCGAATACGATGCCAAGCGCGATCACCTGACGCTGACGATCGGCAGCCAGGGCAGCCATCGCCTGCGCGAAATCCTGTGCGGCATGGTGCTGAAGATGCCGATGGAAAAGATGCGGGTGATCTGTCCCGACGTCGGCGGCGGTTTTGGTACAAAACTGTTTCCCTACCGCGAATACGCGCTGATCGCGGTGGCGGCGCGCAAGCTGCGCAAGACCATCAAATGGACCGCCGACCGTTCCGATCATTTCATGGGCGATGCGCAGGGTCGCGACAACGTCACCACCGCGAAGATGGCGCTGGCCGATGACGGCAAGTTCCTGGGGATGGACGTTGATCTGATGGGCGACATGGGCGCCTATCTCTCGACCTTCGGGCCCTACATTCCGCATGGCGGCGCCGGCATGCTGCCCGGGCTCTACGATATCCAGGCCTTCCACTGCCGCGTCCGCACCGTGTTCACCAACACCGTGCCGGTGGATGCCTATCGCGGCGCCGGGCGCCCGGAAGCTGCTTACGTGATCGAGCGGCTGGTCGATGCGGCCGCGCGCAAACTTGGGCTGACGCCGGATGCGATCCGGCGGAAGAATTTCATTCCGCCGAAGGCGATGCCCTACACGACCGCGACCGGAAAGATCTACGATTCCGGCGACTTCACCGCGCACATGAAGCGCGCGATGGAAGTCGCGGGCTGGAAGGAATTTTCCAAGCGCGCCAAGGCGGCGAAGAAGGCCGGCCTGGTGCGCGGCATCGGCATGGCCTGCTATGTCGAGGTTTGCGGCACCATGGGCGAGGAGACCGCCAATGTCGCGCTCGATCCCAATGGCGACATCTCCATCCTGATCGGCACCCAATCGAGCGGGCAGGGCCACCAGACTGCCTACGCGCAACTGGTCGCCGAACAGTTCGGGGTGCCGCCGGAGCGCGTTCACGTCCTGCAGGGCGACACCGACAAGATCGCCACCGGTCTCGGCACCGGCGGCTCGGCGTCGATCCCGACCGGCGGCGTCAGCGTCGAACGCGCGACCCGCGATCTCGGCGGCAAGCTGAAGGAGATCGCGGCCGAGGCGCTGGAGACCAGCGCCGGCGACCTCGAGATCAGCAATGGGCTCGTGCGCATCGCCGGCACCGATCGCTCGATCAGCTTCGCTGACCTCGCCAAACGGCCGGGCGTCGATCCGTCGAAGCTGAATGCGAGCGCGACCTTCGCGCAGGCCGACGGTACCTATCCGAACGGCACGCATCTCGCCGAAGTCGAGATCGATCCCGCCACCGGCATCATCAAGATCGTCAACTATGTCATCGTCGACGATTTCGGCGTGACGCTCAATCCACTGCTGCTCGCCGGCCAGGTGCATGGCGGCGCGATGCAGGGGATCGGCCAGGCGCTGATGGAGCAGGCGGTCTACAACTCAACCGACGGCCAGCTCGTCACAGGCACTTTCATGGACTATGCGGTGCCGCGCGCTTCCGACGGCCCGTCATTCCATTTCGAAACCCACAACGTGCCGTGCACGACCAATCCGCTCGGCGTCAAGGGCGCGGGCGAGGCGGGCGCGATCGGCTCCTGCCCCGCGGTGGTCAATGCGATCGTCGAGGGCCTGTGGCGCGAGTACAAGATCGATCACATCGACATGCCGGCCACGGCCGAACGGGTGTGGATCGCGATCCGCGAGGCACAGAAACGGCATAATCTCTGATATTTTGTCGCATGCGGAATGATGCGGCGCATGCGGTGTTGGCAAGACAGGCGGGCTCGCGGCGGTCGCGGGCCCGCGCGCTTGAGCTAAGAAGGGGCAAGTGAATGAAGCGAATGTTGGTGGTCACGGCAGCGTTGCTGTTGAGCGTTGGCGCAGGCATTGCGCAACAGGATGTGGTCAAGCGGACTCAGGCCGACATGAAGGCAAACGGCAAGGCCCTCGGCGGTGTGCTGACCCCGATGGTCAAGGGTGACAAGCCGTACGACCAGGCGTCGGTCAATGAGGCGCTCAAGGTTCTCGACGACACCGCCAGGAAGCTCCCGACCATGTTCCCTGAAAGCACCAAGGGTCTGAAGCCCGAGGGCGACTACAGCGCCTCGTCGAAGATCTGGGAAGACAAGGTAGGCTTCGCTGCCAAGATCGAAAGCTTCACCAAGATCGTGACCGAGGCCAAGGCGAAGATCAAGGATCTCAACTCGCTGAAGGCGACCGTGCCTGCCATCGGCAAGGAATGCGGTGCCTGCCACGAGACGTTCCGTCTCAAGAACGGCTGACCATTCGAATCAACGAAAGAGGATGGGCGCGCGAAGCGTCCGCCCTTTCTTGTCTGCCGTCAGCGGCGAAACTTACTTCGTCACCTGGCCGCGGATTTCGCCGCCCGGATTGGCTGCGGTGTGAATGTTGACGTAGTACCTGCCGGCCACAAGATCCGCGGCCTGCGCATCGGTCAATGTCGCGCTGCCCTCGACCGGGCTCGACGTTGCATTGGGGATGGCGACTGCGACGCCGGCATTCTTGCCGGCTTCGGCGGGGCCGTGGAAATGCGCGGCGGTGGCAGGGCCGGACAGGCCGGAATAGCTCAGCTTCCAGCTTAGCTTCTTGCTGGCGGGATCGTAGTCGATGTCGGCGGTGCCAGTGGCCGCGCTGGCGTTGGGCGGCACCTGGGACTTGCCGTCAAGCGTCGCCTTCATCTTTTCGGCGAAAGCGGGTCCGGCAAAAGAAATCGCTGCTCCCAGCGCAAGCGTGACAAGCATGGTCTTGTTCGACATGGGCTTTCTCCCTGTTGACGTCAAACGGCCGTGTCAGCCTCAAAACAATGACTTCACGAATTTATTCCCGAAACGCCGACAACGTCCGAAAATTTCGTGGAAGCTTATGACGCAAAGTGCGTTCATACTGATCATCGCATTGCGACGCTTGATTATGGATCGGTGAATGCTGCGACGAGTTTTCCTTGGCTTGATCTTGGTTGGCGCCGTCGGCGCCGGCATCTTCTGGTGGCTGACAGTCCCGGCGGTCGTTGCCCCGGCTTCGCTTGCTGCTTACAGGCCGAATCTCGCCAACGGCATCACAACGTTCAATGCCGGCGGCTGTTCCTCCTGTCACGCCGTTCCCAACCAGCCCGATCGGCTGAAACTCGGCGGCGGGCTTGCAATGCCATCGCCGTTCGGAACGTTTTACGTTCCCAACATCTCGTCCGATCCCACTTACGGCATCGGTCGGTGGAGCGAAGCGGATTTCGTGACGGCGGTGCTCAAGGGGACTTCGCCGGACGGCCAGCATTATTTCCCGGCCTTTCCATATGCGTCCTACCAGCATGCGACGGTCGAGGACGTCCGCGACCTCTTTGCCTATCTCAAGACGCTGGCGCCGGTTGCCGGCAAGCCGCGCGACCACGACGTGCCGTTTCCATTCAACATCCGCCGCAATGTCGGCGTCTGGAAATGGCTGTTCATGGACGGCAAGCCTTACACGGCGGACGCCTCGCATTCGGCGTCATGGAATCGCGGCGCCTATCTCGTCAACAGTTTCGGCCATTGCGCCGAGTGTCACAGCCCGCGCAACTTCCTCGGCGGTATCGTCGCAGCGCAACGCTTCGCGGGCGGACCCAATCCGGAGGGCGAGGGCTGGGTGCCCAACATCACCCAGAAGGGATTGGCCGAGTGGAGCGCAAAGGACATCGCCTACTTCCTCGAAACCGGGCAGACGCCTGACGGTGACACCGCAGGCGGATCGATGGCGCGCGTCATCAGGAATACGTCGCAATTGCCGCCGGAGGATCGCGCGGCCATGGCGGAATATCTGAAGTCGCTGCCGCCGGTCGAGGGACCGCCGCGGCCGAAGAAGAAGGCCAAGGACGCCGAGAAGTCATGATCGGCGCGTTGCGCCTGCACTCAGGGCGTCAAGGCCGCGGTGATCGGCATTCGCCGGTCTGGCAGCGGAGCGGACGCAACAGGAGGCAATATCGGCAGCGGCTTGCGCGGCGCAGGCGTGGCGGTCTTTGTTCGCCGCGAGTCCGTCGTGGGTTTGGGTGGAGCGAGCGTGGCGGACGGGTCGAAATCGCCGACGCGATACAGAACGATGCCGCGGTCGAAATTGGCGGTTGCGAAGCGCGGATAATATTGAACCGCCAGATTGTATGAGACGAATGCCGGGACCGGTTCGAAACGGCCGATGGCCACGGCGTTTGCCTCTTTCGCTGCGGGCGCAACCTCCGATGTCGCGACGGCGCCGGCGGTCGGTGCGTCGCCCTCGCGTTGGATGCGCGGTTCATCCGAAGCGGTGACGTCAGGATGCAGCGCTGCGACGAGTTGCGTTTCGCCGATGGTGCTGTCAGTCGTGATTTCCGCCGCGCCAGGTGGTTTTGAAAATATTCCGAACAGGACGTAGCCTCCGACCAGCACCGCCGAAATGACCGTTGCCGCCATCGTATTGGAGGCGACCTTGCCGATCACCTCATAGGTACGCACAGCCTTCGTGGCCGGCGGCGGCTGGAGCGCAATGGTGAGCAATTGGTCGTAGGTCGTGCGCTGCTCGACATCGTTCAGGATGTCATAGGCGCGCACCAGCTCCCTGAACCGCAGCGCAGCATCGGGATTGTCGGGATTGATATCGGGATGGGTAGCCTTGGCCGCCTTGCGGAACGCAGTCCGCAAGCCCTCGGCGTCATCGCTCGGAAGCGCCCCGAGCAAATCGTACAGCGTCCCCATGGTGGTACTCGCGACTATTTCCCCCTCGGAACGTCCCCTACGCGGAGCTTCCGATTGACGACGCCATAGCTAATCAAAAATATAGAGGCGGTAAAATGATGCTCTTATGGCAAAAGCGTGCCATGGTTAACGTCGTTAACGATGCGTTGCAGTGTGTGCACGCCTGTGCGCGTATCAAGCGGACGTGGATACCTCCGGTAGTAGTACTTTACCAGAGCGCGGGCTACGTCATGAGCCCCGGTATTCCGAGGTCGTCAGCGACCTGGTCCAGTCCGCGCAGCAGTGCAGGTGCCATGGGAATTCCAAGGCTGGTTCGCTGGACCCGCGTTTCATGGCTGCGTTCGCCGGGCACCCAGATGCGCTCTACGCCGGGGATGCGCTCGCTGTTGCGGAAATCGCGTACCAGCGCATCGACGCTTCGCTTGAAGATGGCAATGTCGCCGAAGGCTGCGATGTTGATCGCGGCGATAGCCTGTCCGGTGTTGGTGACGCTGTCGTCGTCGTGATTGAAGTCGATCACGTCGCGGCCCATCGCGGCGCCGCCGAGCGTGCCTGCGAGCAGGCCGATGATCATCGCAAGGCCGTAGCCCTTGTAGCCGGCCTCCATGCCGCCGAGCGGCAGCAGCATGCCTTCGTCGGCGCGCTTCGGGTCGGTCAGCGGCTTGCCCTCGCGATCGATCATCCAGCCCTCCGGCATGGTCTCGCCGCGCAACGCCTTGGTCTTCACCTTGCCGTAGGCGGCGACCGTCGTCGCCATGTCGAGCACGATCGGCTTTTCGTCGCCGGCCGGAATGGCCGCCGCGATCGGATTGGTCGACAGCAGCATGTCGAGGCCGCCCCAGGGCGGAAGGTGATTGGCGTTGCCGACCGCGAAGTAGAGCCCGATCATGTCATGGGCGAGCGGCATCGTGGCGTAGAGCGAGGCGGGGCCGGCGTGGTTGCTGAACTGCGAGTTGACCCAGCCTATTCCGGTGCTGCGCGCCTTTTCGACGGCCATCTCCGCCGCGCGCTTCATGACGAGGTGGCCCATGCCGTTGTCGCCGTTCAGGACCGCCGTGCTGGCGTGCTCGTGCACGACATGGATGTTGGGCCGGACGTTGAAGCCGCCGGCCTTGATCCGCCTGACATATTGCGGCAGCCGGCTGACGCCGTGCCCGTCCGAACCCTGCAGGTCGGCCGCCGCCATCAGGGCTGCGACGGTCGCAGCATCGGCGTCCGGCAAGCCGACCGCGGTGAGCGCGTGCTGAATGAAGGCCTTCAGGCGGTCAAAAGTAACTGATGTCTCGGACAGGACGGGCACTCCCTGAGGCCGCGGGCGCGACCACGCGCCGGGCGAAGTCGACGGCGATTGCAAGCAAGCGGGGCCGCCGTTGCTAGCCTGTGCCGAACGCCTTGAAGGTGATGATGGTGTGGGTGTCCTGAATGCCCGGAATCACCTGCACCTTCTCGTTGACGAAATGGCCGATGTCGGTGTCGTTGTCGACGTAGAATTTGACCAGCAGATCGTAATCGCCGGCGGTGGAATAGATCTCCGAGGCGATCTCGGCCTCTGCGAGCGCATTGGCGACGGCATAGGACTGGCCGAGCTTGCATTTGAACTGGACGAAGAAGGGAACCATCGCTGTCGTCTCCGAATAGGTTGGCCCCAATAGGCCAAAAACCGCTGATAATGGCAAGCCAGCTTGCTGCCAATGGCGGGGCGCGCTAGGACAATTCATGGCTCTCAACACACGATTTGCGCGAGGCCAGCGATGACGACGCCGATTGCGCTCACCATCGCCGGCTCCGATTCCTCGGGCGGCGCCGGCATCCAGGCCGACCTCAAGACGTTTGCCGCGTTCGGCGTCTACGGCGCTTCCGTTATCACCGCGCTGACCGCGCAGAACACCACCGGCGTCAGCGGTATCCATCAGGTGCCGGCGGAGTTCGTCACCGCGCAGATCGATGCGGTGTTTTCCGATCTCGCGGTCGGCGCGGTCAAGATCGGCATGGTGGCGCATCCGCCGGTCATCGATGCCATCGTCGCCGGGCTCAAGCGCTGGTCGCCGAAGCATGTCGTGCTCGATCCCGTGATGGTCGCAACCTCGGGCGACCGGCTGCTCGCGGCCGAGGCCGTCGACGCGCTGCGGACCAGGCTCATTCCGTTGGCGTCGGTGATCACACCCAATCTGCCGGAAGCCGCAGCGCTGCTCGACGAAGGCGTGGCGGCGGACGAAGCTGCCGTCGAGAACCAGGGCAGGCGATTGCTGGCCCTGGGTTGCAAGGCGGTGTTGATCAAGGGCGGCCACGGGGAGGGCACCGAGAGCATCGACTATCTGATCGATTCCTCCGGTGTCACCGCACTCGCAGCGCCGCGCATCGCCACAAAAAATACCCACGGCACCGGCTGCTCGCTCTCCTCGGCAATCGCCGCGGGACTGGCGAAAGGCGAGGGCATGGAAACCGCCGTGCGCAACGCCAAGGCTTGGGTAAGTGCTGCGATTGCAGCGGCAGACCGCTTCAGCGTTGGCCGAGGTCACGGCCCGATCCATCATTTTCACAAGTTTTATTGACGTATCTTTTGTCGTCCCTGCGAACGCAGGGACCCATACCGCGTTGTCCGATCGACAGAAGCAAGATGGCTGACGTCTTCCAAAACAATTGGTGCCGCGGCGTATGGGTCCCTGCTTTGCACTAGGGCATGCACACATCTTTGGAGCTCTTGCGCCAGCTGTGGTGAGCGACGAAAAAATAAGAGTCTTTTCAATGCTCGCTCAGTGGTGATCGCTCATTCGCTTGTGGAATCGACGGTCAGCTAAGTGCTTGTTTTTGAGTCGATTTCGGAGATGTGTGCATGCCCTAGTGCTTTCGCAGGGACGACATCGGGATCTTGCCTCTCGAATGTCGCTTGCCTGTCGCATGGCGCTGCTATCCGCGAGGACAGGGGCGCGGCACTGATTCTCGTGGGGCCATCGGTCACGTAATCAGTCATCGCCCTGTCACAAAAATCTGTCAGGTGAACAGGTATGGGTAGTGACTCCTTGAGTGAAGAAAGCCCGGAACGGCGTTTTCGCACTTTGTTTATCTCCGACGTCCATCTCGGAGCCCGCGGCTCGCAAGCCGATCGTCTGCTGGACTTCCTCAAAAGCCATGACGCCGACACCATCTACCTCGTCGGTGATATCGTCGATGGCTGGGCGCTGAAGTCGAGCTGGCACTGGCCCCAATCGCACAACGACTTCGTGCAGAAGATGCTGCGCAAGGCGCGCAAGGGCGCCAAGGTCATCTACGTGCCGGGCAATCACGACGAGTTCCTGCGCAACTATTACGGCACGCATTTCGGCGGCATCGATGTGGTGGAAAACACCATTCATGAGGGCGCCGACGGCAAGCGCTACCTCATCATCCACGGCGACATCTTCGATCTCGTGGTGCAGAACGCGCGCTGGCTCGCGCATCTCGGCGACAAGGCCTATGACTTCGCCATCCAGATGAACCGGCTGGTCAACTTCTTCCGGCGTATGTTCGGCGTGCCCTATTGGTCGCTGTCGCAATGGGCGAAGCTGAAGGTCAAGAACGCCGTGAACTATATCGGCGCGTTCGAAAAGACCCTGGCCGGCGAAGCGCGGCGGCACGGCGCCGACGGCGTGATCTGCGGCCATATCCACTACGCCACGATCCGCGACGAGCACGGCATCCGCTATATGAATTGCGGCGACTGGGTAGAAAGCTGCACCGCGCTCGCCGAGCACGAGGACGGACGGTTCGAGATCATCACCTGGACCGATCCGCAGCGAAGGGCGGCACCCGTTCCCCGCGTCGCGGCGCGCGCCGCATGACGCATATCCTGGTCGCGACCGATGCGTGGCATCCCCAGGTCAACGGGGTAGTTCGGACGCTGACCATGATGGCAGAGGCGGCGAAGGGATTCGGCGTCGAGGTGAGTTTCCTGACGCCGCAACCGTTTCGCACCTTCGCGATGCCGAGCTATCCCGATCTGCGGCTGGCGCTGCCGTATCCGGCAAAAATCGCAAAACTGATCGAGGCGGCAAAGCCCGACAGCATCCATATCGCGACGGAGGGCCCGATCGGGCTGTTGGTGCGGCGCTATTGCCGCAAGCGCGGCCTGCCGTTCACCACGAGCTTTCACACCCGTTTCCCCGAATACGTTTCCGCGCGTTCGCCGATCCCCGAATCCTGGGTGTGGCGGGCGCTGCGCCGCTTCCACCGGCCGAGTCAGGCGGTGATGGCGGCGACGCCGGCGCTGGCGGCCGAATTGCGCTTGCGCGGCTTTCGCAACGTGGTGCTGTGGTCGCGTGGCGTCGATACCTCGCTGTTCCATCCGCGCAATGCCGATCTCTGCCTGCCGATGCCGGTGTTCCTTAGCGTCGGGCGCGTTGCGGTAGAAAAGAATCTCGAAGCCTTCCTCGACCTCGATCTGCCCGGCACCAAGCTGGTCGTCGGCGATGGGCCGGCCCGCGCGGCGCTGGAGCGGAAATATCCGGACGCCGTGTTCCTGGGCGCAAGGCACGGCGAGGAACTGGCCGAAATCTACGCGGCCTCCGATATTTTCGTATTTCCCAGCAAGACCGACACGTTTGGCCTGGTGCTGCTGGAGGCGCTGGCCAGCGGTTTGCCCGTTGCGGCCTTTCCGGTCAGCGGTCCCCGCGATGTGATCGGCTCGGCGCCGGTGGGCGTCCTGGACGAGGATTTGCGCACGGCCTGCCTGGAGGCGCTGCCGATTTCTCGGGAAGATTGCGTCGAATTCGCCGCCGGCCACACCTGGCAGGCCTCCGCCCGGGTTTTTGTCGAACATGCTCTGAATCTTCGCCCGGTCGTGCCGGACGGCGAGGCGGCCGATTTTGTAGCAGAAGATCCGCATTTCGCCGCCTAAGTTCACGCTAAATCGTCTTGCCCGCCTGTCCGCGACCGCGATACAAATTGCGGATGCCAGAAACCACCCAAAATCCACCCATTGGCGCTGCCGATATCGAGGCCGCCGCCAAGGTGGTCGCGCCCTTTGCGGTGCGGACGCCGCTGCTGTCCTTCCCCGTCCTCAATGAACGCGTCGGGACGAGGGTATTCCTGAAACCCGAAATGCTGCAGCGGACCGGATCGTTCAAGTTCCGCGGCGCCTTCAACAAGCTGGCCTCGATCCCGCAAGACAAACGCGTTGGCGGGGTGGTCGCGTTCTCTTCCGGCAACCACGCCCAGGGCGTGGCGGCGGCGGCGCAGATTCTCAACATGCAGGCCACGATCGTAATGCCTGCAGACTCTCCGGTCACCAAGCGCGAGCGCACCAAGGGCTATGGCGCCGAGGTGGTGCTCTACGACCGCGACAAGGAAGACCGCGAAGCCATCGCCAACGGCATTGCCGAAAAGCGTGGCGCGACGCTGGTGCGCCCCTATGACGATCCGTTCGTGATCGCCGGACAAGGCACCGCAGGCCGCGAGATCGCGGAGGACATGGCGGCGCTCGGGCTCGTCCCCGATATCGTGGTGGCGCCGGCATCGGGCGGCGGGCTGATCGCCGGCGTTGCGACCGCGGTGAAGGCAAAGTTTCCGCAAGCGCAGGTGATCGTCGCCGAGCCAAAGGACTATGACGATCATGGCCTGTCGCTGCGCGCCGGCCATCGCGAGGCCCATCACGCCGCCGGCCGTACCATCTGCGATGCGCTGATGGCGGCGATGCCGGGCGAACTCACTTTCTCGATCAACAGCAAGCTGCTTGCGAATGGCGTGACCGCCTCCGACGAGGAAGTCGGCGCGGCGGTCGCCTATGCCTATCGGGAATTGAAGCTGGTGGTCGAGCCCGGCGGCGCCGTCGGTCTCGCCGCCTTGCTGGCCGGCCGCATCGACACGCGAGGCAAGAACGTCGTCATTGTGCTCTCCGGTGGCAATGTCGACGCGGACCTGTTCGCCAAGCTGGTCGCCTGATCTTTCCGTCTCAAACGGAAACGGGCAGAGCATGTGCTCTGCCCGTTTTTCGTTGTGCGGAGCTCTTGGTTAGAATCAGCGCCGCCCGAAGCCGCCGCCGCCGCCGCCGAACGAACGGCCGCCGCCGAACCCGCCGCCGCCGAACGAACCGCGGGATGGGCCTGCGGCGAAGCTCTGGCTGAAACGTCCTCTGCCCATACCACTGTTGAAATGACGCGGCGCGGTGTTGACCATGTGCCTGTTGGTGAGCCGTGCCGGATTGTTGTTGAACCTGCCGGGTAATCTTGAGACCTTTCCGGTGTTGCCGCTGTTGTTGCCGGCATTGACGGGGCCAGGCTTGATCTTGCCAGGCAGGGTCGTGGTCTTGCCCATGTTGCCAATGTTGTTGCGGCCATTGCCCAGGTTGTTTGTCGTCATGCCCTTGGCGGGCAGCGTAACGATCTTCGACGGCCCGGACATGTGGGGCTGAGCGCCAAGGTTTCCCTTGGAGATGCCCAGCGTCGGCGTGTTGCCGAAGTTCGCCGGTTTGAAGTTCGGTGACTGCTTCGCCAGATGCGTGAACTGCATCAGCGGAACACCCTTCGGCGCGACCTGCAGCTTCAGCGCAGACTTGGCGTAGGGGCTGCTGGAAAAATTGTCGTGAAATGTCTTGTAGGCGAAGGGCGAGTTCGCGAGCACGGCCTTGTGCCATGCCTTTGCTACCTGCAGATTGCCGAGCAGCACGCGGATGTGGTCGCACAGCGGGTCATGCGGGTAGAGCCGGATGAACTCCTCATAATATTCGGGCGAGCCTTCGGACAGTACGTAGTCGTAGGCCTGACGCACCGAACGCGACGGCAGATTCGCGGCGGCCTGAATGATCGGGCTGCGATCCGGTGCGCGGCTTCCGGCAACCGCCGTATCGCCGAAGAAATAGAAGTCGGAGGTCAGCGACGAGCTTTCCCACGGCGTCTGACGGCCGTTGGTCGCGTTGTTCACCTGGAGCCGGACGCGCTTGAACAACTGCTCGATCGGCAGGTTCGGCTCGCGCGCGTTCTTCAGGAAAGCCGACGTATACGGGCTGTGGTTGCCGTCGCCGTCCTGCGCTTCCATGCCCGGCGCGGTCGAGTAACCGACGATCGAGCCGTTCGGCGCGTCGACGATGGCAAGGCCCCGTCCGGCGTCGTTGATCTCGGGGAACGGATTGTTGCGGCAGGCGTCGAGCACCACGATGCGCATCCGGCTCGAGATCGACTCCAGCGTGCCCATCACGTCGACCAGCCGTAGCGAATTGCCGTCGAGATCGGCCGGCGAGGAGATTTTTGCGTCGACAGGAAGCAGATAGTTCTCGCCCGCCACCTGCACGCCGTGACCGGCATAGTAGATCATGGCGACGGTGCCGGGGCCGCGCTCGGCGACCTTGGCGGAGAAATCCTGCACGACCCTGACCATGTCGCTGCGCGTCAGGTCGGTCGCTTGGGTCACCTCGAAGCCGGCCGAGTTCAGAAGCTGCGCCACCGATTGCGCGTCGTTGCCGGGGTTGGCGAGCTTTGGCGCGGTCTGGTAATTCGAATTGCCGATCACCAGCGCGATGCGTTGATCCACCGGCGGCGGCGTTTGCATGCCGTTGCGGATGTCGGCATTGGGGGCTTCGGCGAAAGCGGCGCCAGCGAAGCCCAACAGGCCTGCCAGCAGGCCGGCAGATAGCAGCAGTGACTTGAAACGGGACATGGCGGCTCCTTTTCTCCGTAGAGATTTGAGAAGCACGCTAGGTTCAGGCGGGCGTCGTTGTACGTGACGCCGATCACGTTGTTGCGGGAGGTGCCGCAGCCCTTGCCGCCGTTCGGTGCAACTGACAGTCTTGGGTTGCGGGAAGCTTGGGTTGCGGGACGGTCAAGGGAGCCCAGGATGGGGAGCTTCGGGCTAAATATCACGACGGGAATCATCGCGGCGGTGCTGGTTATCGCGGCGTTGTCGGAGGCGAGCAGGGTATTCGCGCCGCTCGCTGCGGCCGTTTTTATCATCGCCATCGTGTGGCCGGTCCAGAAGCAGTTACAGTCGTGGATGCCGAAGCTGGTCGCGCTGGCGATTACCATCGTCGTCACGGTGGCGATCTGTCTGGGTTTTGCCTCACTTGCGGCCTGGGGATTTGGTCGCGTCGGACGATCGCTGGTCGCGGAGCTGCCGCGCTACCAGGCCCTCTATTCGACGATGGTGGCCTGGCTGGACGGCCACGGCGTATCGGTCGCCGGACTGTGGGCCGAACACTTCAACGTCGGCTGGTTGCTGCGCGCGACGCAGCTTGTCACCGGGCGCGTCAATACCACGCTCAGCTTCTGGGTGATTGCACTGATCTACGTCATGCTCGGATTGCTCGAAGTCGAAAACATCAGGAAAAGGATTGAGCGGCTGGATAACCCGGTGGCGGCGCGTGTACTGCTCAACGGCAGCGCGGCGACTTCGGCGAAATTTCGAAAGTATCTGCTGGTGCGGACGAAGATGAGCGCCGTGACCGGTTTGCTCGTCGGCGTTTTCGCTGGAATTAGCGGGCTGCCATTTGCATTTGAGTGGGGCGTGATTGCCTTCGTGCTCAACTATATCCCGTTCATCGGTCCTTTCGTCGCCACGCTGTTTCCCACCTTGCTGGCGATGACGCAGTTCGATAGCTGGCCAGCGGTCCTTGGCCTCTTCGTCTGCCTGAACGTCATTCAGTTCGTGGTCGGCAGCTATGTCGAGCCGCGGGTGGCGGGTACGATGCTGTCGATCTCGCCCGTCATCGTGTTCTTTTCAATCTTCTTCTGGACATTCCTGTGGGGCCTGTTCGGGACCTTCATCGGCGTGCCGATTACACTCGCAATTCTGACCTTCTGCGCGGCGCATCCGTCGAGCCGCTGGATCGCCGACCTGCTGGGCGGGCCGGATCCGGCGAAGCCCGGCTAACAGTCTCTCTCGCCGGATATCTCCACGCGCTCTGGCGGCGGCAGGCCGAGCCGTCCGTCCGGGCCGGCTGTCAGCGTATGGATATAGAAATGCGTCGGCGCATCATCGGTCGCATCCATTACCGGTGAAGGCGCCGAGATGATCTTCAGCGGACCACATGTGCCGATCCAGTCGATATGGCGGTGGCCATGCATCACGACGGCGCGATCCGCCAAAGCTGCCAGCCTGCGGACGAACCAGCTCCCGTTGATCAATGCCGTTCCGATGCGTTCGGAAAACGCTTTCACCGGCATGGGATATTCCACCACATGGTGGTGCAAGGCGACGATCCACCGCGCCTTCGGAAAATGCCTGGCCGCGCTCTCGAAGCGGTGCGTCTGTTCAAGGGAGACCAGTCCGAGCGCGTTGGTGAAGGAGAAGTGGGTTTCCGCATTTGAGTTCAGGATCGCTATCCCGAGGCCGTCATCGGTGTCCGGCGGCAGAATCATCGGAAAAAGGTCGTCGAACAGCCGGCGCAGCGCCGCAGCACGGCGCAGGCCGCCATGCGCCGCAAGCGCCACGATCGCATCACGGTGCGGCGCCAGCGCCTGATGCAGCGTAGCGCTCGGCTTTCCGTCGGCATCGACGGTGTGCACGCGGTCGCCCTGTATGGCGGCGAGTGCCGACAGGGTCCGAAGCTGCCGCAAACGCTTGTTCAGGCTGAACGGCAGGTCGAGCCGGGCCGGATTCGCGCGGTCGACGATGTTTACGTCGTGATTGCCCGGTAGCAGGACCGTGCGTGCGGCAAGTTCCGGATGAAGCGCCATGGCGTCGAGGAACGCGGCCCATTCGCTGGCGCGGCCGGCGTCGGTCATGTCGCCGGTGATCAGGATGTGGTCGAGCGGATCGACCGCATGAATGGCGGCGAGACGCGCCAGGAGTCGCCCGAGCCGGCCGTTGCCCCGTGGGCCCGAGCGTCCGCTTTCGATGCGAAAGCCATATTGTTCGCCGATCACGTGAAGGTCCGACAGATGCGCCACGCGCCAGCTACGGCATCCGGAAGGCGCGGAATCGAACGCGGCGAGATCAACGGGTTGCGGCATGCTGGCATCCGCAAATCCCCAAACCAGCGATGCTGCCGCCAGATATGCGGACAGCAGCACGACAGCATTTGCGAGCGTCGGCAAAGCGAGGCGATGCAGCAGGACCAGGTCGTTCCAGTTACCCGTCCAACGCGAGGCAGGCCAGGCCGCAAGCGCGACCAGAACCGCGCATGCCGACAACACGACGGCGGCGCCGACCGAATTGGCGCTGCGCAACCGCGCCCGGCCGGCGGGGGTCAGCTTCTTGCCCCACATCCGTTCCGTCAGATGACGCAACGCCTCGCGTCCGAATGCGTAGCCGGGCTGCACGGCGAGCGCGTTGAGCGACCAGAAACTGATCTCGGCGATCCGAAACAGCGGGCGCCATCCGATCCATCCCAGCGCGGCGATCGCGATCAAGGCGAGGACCGTGTAGATCTCGGTCAATGCGGCAAGACGTTCCGACAATTTCGAAAACCAGGCGGAAGCCAGCAACGGCGCCAGACCCAGCAGCAGCGCCGGCAACAGCAGCAACACGGTCCAGGCGAACAGCAGCTTCGGCAAGCTGATTTCGACGAGCAGGCTTCCGGCGATCGCAAGCAGCGACCGCTGTCCGGGACTGGCGGCATCGTCCTCGATATCGCCGTGGCGCGGATCGATCAGCATACGGTCGTCCATGCTGACAGGATCGCGCTCCACAGTCGACTTACCTCAGTTGGCCGCAGCGACTTAGGCAGCGTCTATCTTTGGCGGCGCCTGCTCGGTGCTTGCCTTTGCGAGCGCGTCGCGAAGCTGCTGTTCCTTGGTGTCGTCCAGCGACGTCTTGAGCACGGTGCCTCCCGCGTCCTGAATCTCCCGCAGCACCTTGTCCGGGGTCATATTCTTGATGAGCACGAACAGCGCAGCGTTGCCGGGCTGCATTTTCCCTGAGATATCCTTCATGAAGGCATCGTCGAGGCCGTAGTCCGACAGGGCGCCGCCGAGTGCACCCGAAGCTGCGCCGAGGGCAACACCAAGTATGGGATTGAGGAAGATCACGCCGATCAGAAGCCCCCAGAAGCTGCCCGATACGGCGCCCACCGCCGTCGTATTGACGAGCTGGTTCAGCTTGACGGGGCCGGCTTCCGTTTTCACTGCAATCACCGCGTCGCTGATCGTGATCAGATATTCCTTTTGTAGTTTGAACAGGCGCTGCCGCACCTCTTCGGCCTTTGCTTCGGTTGGATAGATGATCGCGACTAGATCTGACATCTCGTATCCTCCAGCTCGATATGATGGACATGATGGTGGCCGCGCAGGGCGCTCTTGACGGGGCAAACTCCCTTGGTTGCGCAGCGCACAACGTCGCTGCCGGCAAGTCCTTCGCGGCGAACGTCCAGGCAAGAGCCGCCGACCTTATAGGCTCGGCGGCAACCGGCCGGCCGCTCGGTGGCCGTGCGGCACAAACCTTAGGCTATCCCAGCCTGCGAGCCAAGGGATCGCGCGTCGCTGATCGGCCCCATCACGTCGTGACAGCGTTCGGTCAAATTGGTTTCTAATTCGCCGGGGTTGGTCGATGCGTTGCCAGCGTCGCGCGATTTGTCACAAAGTGTTGTAGCGGACCACATACACCGCAAACCGACTTCAAGGTTGTGTCGTTGAACTCGGTGCACTCTCGAGCACTATGTTCGTTGCAGGTCATAAGAAAACTGAGCGATCGTTGGAGATCGTTTCTCGGCGCATAAATTGCGTGTCGTTGAACGGCTCGACAATCTCCAAGAGATATCGTTCCAGCCGCCTGGAAGGGTCCGATGGACTTTCCTTCGATCGTAGAACAATCAGACCGGCCATACATTTCGACGGGACATCTGCTCGAGCCTGAGATGGTGCAGAGGCTGGTGTTCGATGCGCACCGGCGGTTCAAGTCGAATGGTGACGTGCACAATTCACAAGTCTATCCGGCGCTGGCCCGGCTCCCCGAGATCTATTCGGTATCTGCGTCGTCGGCACCGGGCGAAGCGCCGACCGGTGATCGACCGAGACCAGATTGATCGAAACGCGCAGATGAGGCGAGGAGAGGTATTCGGCCAGGGAGGAGAGTGACATGACGACATATGACAACAGTTCGCGCACGGGTGCCGGTAACCGGCCTGCGCCGTCGTTCTGGATCTGTGTTCTGCTCGGGATCGTGATGATCGGGGCGGGGATTCTGGTTCTCGGCGACATCATGCTGGTTACGCTCATCAGCACCATCTTCATCGGCTGGGTGTCCATCTTCACCGGTGCGTTCGAGATCGTCCACGCCTTCTGGACCAAGGGGTGGGGCGGGTTTCTATGGCAGGTGCTGCTGGGCGTTCTGTACGTCGCATTTGGCGCTGTGCTGGTGGGGCAGCCGGTCGCCAGCGCGCTGATCCTCACCTACATCCTCGGCATGGTGCTGCTGATTTCCGGTCTTGTTCGCATCCTGCTCGGTATCAGCCATTGGCGAGAAGCGGGCTGGATCATGCTGCTGTCAGGAATATTCGGCGTATTGGCCGGTCTCGTGATCCTGACGGGATTTCCGATGACGGGATTGTGGGTCCTCGGATTCCTGCTCGGCGTCGATCTGATATCTCATGGCATCGGTTGGCTGGCTTACGCGTGGCGGCCGTCGGCGAGGGTGGCCGCCGGCACGTAAGCAGATTTCGGATTCCGGAGCGTTGGCAGGGACGACGCAAAAGGCGCTTTACGAAAAGAACGCGATCTTCTCGGCCTGACTCATACGCCGGATCGGCGCCAGCGGGTCGTTGGCCGGCGTCACCGGCTTTCGTAGCATGCCGCTCGCGATGAGGCTCGAGCCGAGCGACACTTCCACGGCCGGCACAGGCGCCGGTGCGGCTGCGGGCGGTGGCGGTTGAACCGCCTGCTGAACCGGTGCCGGCGCGGCGACCGGTTTGGGCGCTTCTGCGACGATCGCCGGGGCGATCGGTGCAGGCTCCGCCAGACGGGCCTGCTCGGCCGCCGCTTCGGCGATCTCGTCGTCGCTGATCGGATCGGGCGCGCCCATCTCCATTGCGATCATGTCGAGGACCGCCTCGTCCTCGGCCTCATTGTCCTGGGTAGCGTTCTGGACAGCAGCTTTCTGGACCGCGGTTTCCTTTGCAGCGGCGGCCTCGGCGGCAGCCGGCAGCGTTTCCGTTTGCGTCGGCACGGTTGCCGCCGCCGCCAGCGCGGCCTCGGTGGGCCTGGCCAGCGAAGCGGACGGTGCCTCGGCAGCTTCCTGCGGCAGAACCGTTTCCACTTGCTCCGCTGCCGGGGGCATTTCCGGCGCAACCGAGGAGGGCGCAGCCGATTCGGTCTCGGCCGCCGGCGCCAACGAGCGGTCTTCGTCGCCGAATTCCACAAGCCGGCCTTGCAGGGCGGCAAAGGCCGCACGCAGGCCCACTCTCGCCTCTTCGGAGGAGAACTGGTCGGTGCCCTTTTCGATGACCGTGACCTGCGAATCGATCAGGTCGCAGATCCGCCCGTCATTGCCGATTTCCCGCAACCGCCAGGCGATTTCCCGCAGCACCCGCGCACCCTTGCGGACCGGTGCCAGCCGTTGCTCCAGCGCGAGGCTGTCGAGCGCCTCCACCGCCGATTCCTCGGCAGCCTCCACCGAACTGCGGATGGCGGCGAGAGCCTCGGTCAGGCGCTCCTGCGCCGCCGCTGCCGCGGCAACGGCCTCCGCGGCCTGCTGCGCCGAAAGGCCTTCGTCCCGCTGGAGGCTTGCCTCCCGCTCGAGGTTTTCTTCCCGCTGGGCGACGAGGCTATGTTCGATCCGCGCCACCGCGTCCAGCACCATCCGGGTGTCGGCATTGCGGTTGCGCTTGGCGTATTCGGTCAGGAACCAGCGGCCCCGCGAAGTTTCCATGAAGGCTTCGGCAATCGCGGCATAATCCTCCTCGCTCGGCAGCGTGGCGCGTGCTGAGATCGGCGAAAGGGCGAATGCTTCGTCGGCCATGTCAAACTCTTCGCGCAAATCAGCGCGCACTACGATAACGAAACAACACGATATTGCCCGAATCGCAATTGAATTGATGCACAGCGAATCACAAATCCCCACAGCTTCTCAAGGTGCATCCAAGCGTTTCGCGACGCGGGTGGCGCTGTTTTACGCAACGCTGTTCGGCATGACCGGGACCCACCTGCCGTTTTTCACGGTATGGTTGAAAGCGGTCGGGATCGATGCGTTTTGGATAGGGTTGATCACGGCTGTTCCCCCGGTGACCCGGTTCACGGTGCTTCCGCTGGTGACCGGCCTTGCGGAACGGCGCCAGGCCCTGCGCGGCGGCATCATGGTGACCGCCTTTGCCACCGCCCTGGGCTTTTTCATGCTGGGCACCCAGCATCTACCGGTGCTGGTGTTCCTGATCTACGCCATGACCTGCTGCCTGTGGACGCCCATGGTGCCGTTGACCGATGCCTATGCGTTGCGCGGGGTGAAGCGCTATGGCCTCAACTACGGGCCGTTGCGGCTGTGGGGTTCCGCCGCCTTCGTGCTCGGCGCGCTGGTCTGCGGGGTGCTGTTCGACCGCATCGCTGCCCAAAATCTGATCTGGATCATCGCAGGCTCCGCCGCGATCGGAGCGGTGGCCAGCCTCGCGCTGCAGCCGCTGGACGACACCAGGACTGCCCGGCCGGTCACCGGGGGGGCCAGCGCGTTGCTGCGCGACGGCGGCTTTATCGCTGTTATCGTGGCGTCCGCGCTGATCCAGGGCAGCCATGCCGCGTATTACATTTTCGCGTCGATTGCCTGGCAACAGGCCGGGTTCGACGGGCTGACGATCGCGACCCTGTGGGTCCTGGGTGTGATCGCCGAGATCGTGCTGTTCGCGCTGTCGCCGCGATTTACCCTGCAGCCGTCGACGCTGGTGGTGATCGCGGCACTGAGCGCCGCCGCGCGCTGGGTGATAACGGCGCAGGATCCGCCGCTGGCAATTCTCGCCATCGTCCAGCTCGCGCATGCGCTGAGCTTCGGGCTGACGCAGGTTGGCGTTATGGGACTGATGCTGAACCACGTGCCCGGCCATGTGATGGCGCGCGCGCAGGGCTATCTGACCGCCTGCGGCGGCATCGTCGCCGGCCTGGCGTCGATCGCGTCAGGCACGATCTACGGGACCTGGGGCCAGGGCATCTATTACGTGATGGCTGTCATGGCCGCCCTGGGCGGGCTGGTCGTCTGGCTGGCGCGAGACCGGCTCTCGCATCAGCCCCACAAGGCCGCTTCCGGCGGATAGACCAGACTGCCGTCGTAGCGCAGCCCGCCGTCGCGGTCGCGCGCCAGCAACAGCGGACCGTCGAGATCAACGAATTGGGCCTGTTGCGCGAGCAGCATGGCCGGCGCCATCGCCAGCGAGGTCGCGACCATGCAGCCGATCATGATTTCAAAGCCGAGCGCTTGCGCGGCGTCCGCCATTGCGAGCGCCTCCGTCAAACCGCCGGTCTTGTCGAGCTTGATGTTGACGGCGTCATAGCGCGCGCGAAGTCCTTCGAGCGAGGCGCGATCATGCACGCTTTCGTCGGCGCAGACCGCGATCGGGCGCTTGATGCGCGCCAGCGCCTCATCCCGCCCGGCCGGCAGCGGCTGCTCGACCAGCGTGACGCCGGAGTTGGCGCAGGCGGCCAAATTGTATTCGAGATTTTCCGGCGTCCAGGCTTCGTTGGCGTCGACGATCAGTTCGGATTCAGGCGCCGCCTTGCGTACCGCTGATATCCGCTCCTCATCGCCGTCTCCGCCGAGCTTGATCTTCAACAGCGGCCGGTGCGCGGCCTTCGCGGTTGCCGCTGCCATGGCTTCCGGCGTGCCGAGCGAGATCGTGAAGGCGGTGGTGCAGGGGCGCGGCGCCGGCCGGCCGAGCAGGTTCCAGACCCGCTGACCGCTGCTCTTGGCCTCGAGGTCCAGCAGCGCGCAATCCAGCGCGTTCCGGGCGGCGCCGGCGGGCATCTCGGCTTGCAGGCCCGCTCGGTCGAGTCCCTTGGCAAGCAGTTGCCGCATCGCCTTAAGGGCTTCACGTGTTGCTTCAGGGGTCTCGCCGTAGCGCGGGTAGGGCACGCATTCGCCGCGGCCGCTCTGGCCGCCTTGGCTGACGGTGGCGACAACCGTCACAGCCTCGGTCTTGGCGCCCCGGCTGATGGTGAAGGCGCCTGCAATCGGCCAGCGTTCGATGCTGACGGCAAGCTTTCGAGATAGGCTGGAAGTCATTTTAAAATCTGCAATTTTCTGAACCGCAAGCTTGCCCGTCGCTACCAACTATGGCTGGTTATGGACAGATTCGACAAGGCAGTACGGCGCGTGGAACTTAAGGGTTTTGCATCGGCAAGCGTACCGGCCGAAGGGTGGGCATCGTGAGCGGCAACCCGACATTGGAGCGGATAGCCAGGGGCAACGCGCTGGCGCTGCGCGCGACCGGCTCGTGGACGGCCCGCTTTGCGCCGGTGCTGGAACGAATGGTCGCCGACGCCGAGAAGCTCGGCGGCACCGGGCCCGACATCTTCATCGACGTCTCCCAGGTGTCGAAGCTCGACACGTTCGGCGCCTGGCTGATCGAGCGGCTGCGGCGAAGCCTGACGCGAGGCGGCATCGAGACCCAGATCGCCGGGCTCTCGGCCAATTATGCGAGCCTGGTCGACGAGGTGCGGCGGGTGAAGGCCGAGCCGGTCGTCGAAACCGACAGGGTGACGATCACGGGCATGCTGGAACAGATCGGCCGCAGCGTGGCCGGCGTCGGGGGCACCTTGATCGGGCTGATCGACATGTTGGGCGCGGTGCTTGCCGCGGCCGCCCGTGTCCTGATCCGGCCCCGCAGCCTCCGCCTGACTTCGACCATCCATCATCTGGAGCAGGTGTGCTGGCGCGCGGTGCCGATCGTGGTGCTGATCACCTTCCTGATCGGCTGCATCATCTCGCAGCAGGGCATTTTCCATTTCCGCAAGTTCGGCGCCGACATCTTCGTGGTCGATATGCTGGGCGTGCTGGTGCTGCGCGAGATCGGCGTGCTCCTGGTGGCAATCATGGTGGCGGGCCGCTCGGGCTCGGCATACACGGCCGAGCTCGGCTCGATGAAGATGCGCGAGGAGATCGACGCGCTGCGCACCATGGGCTTCGATCCGATCGAGGTCCTGATCCTGCCGCGGATGCTGGCGCTGGTGCTGGCATTGCCGATCCTGGCGTTTCTGGGCGCGATGGCCGCACTTTACGGCGGCGGGCTGGTGGCATGGCTCTACGGCGGCGTCGATCCCGAAGCCTTCCTGCTGCGGCTGCGCGACGCCATCTCGATCGACCATTTCATCGTCGGTATCATCAAGGCGCCGGTCATGGCGGCCGTCATCGGCATCGTTGCCTGCGTCGAGGGGCTGGCCGTGCAGGGCAGCGCCGAGTTGCTCGGCCAGCACACGACATCCTCGGTGGTGAAGGGAATCTTTTTCGTGATCGTGATGGACGGCGTGTTCGCCATCTTCTTCGCATCGATCGGAATGTGACCATGGCGGGCGAGATTTCCGACGCCATCATCCGGGTTCGCGACATCACCGTGGAGTTCGGCAAGACGCGCGTGCTCGACGGACTCAACCTCGACGTCAAGCGCGGCGAGATTTTGGGTTTCGTCGGCCCCTCTGGTGCCGGCAAATCGGTGCTGACGCGGACCATCATTGGTCTGGTGCCGAAGATTGCCGGGCGCATCGAAGTGTTCGGCGTCGATCTCGATGCGGCGAATGCCACGGAGCGCCGCGCCGTCGAGCGCCGCTGGGGCATCCTGTTCCAGCAGGGCGCGCTGTTCTCCTCGCTCACGGTGCGCCAGAACATCCAGTTCCCGGTGCGCGAATATCTCAACGTTTCGCAGCGGCTGCTCGATGAGATCATGGTGGCCAAGCTCGGCATGGTGGGCCTGCGGCCCGAGGTCGCCGACCGCTATCCGTCCGAACTCTCCGGCGGCATGATCAAGCGCGTGGCGCTGGCGCGCGCGCTGGCGCTGGATCCCGAACTGGTGTTCCTGGACGAGCCGACCTCGGGCCTCGATCCGATCGGCGCCGGGGATTTCGACGAGCTGGTGCGCACCCTGCAGCGTACTTTGGGCCTGACGGTTTTCATGGTAACCCATGATCTCGACAGCCTTTATACGGCCTGCGATCGTATCGCCGTTTTAGGGAACGGTAAGATCATTGCCGCAGGATCGATTGCCGATATGCAGGCCTCGCAGCATCCCTGGCTTAGGCAATACTTCCACGGCAAGCGCGCCCGCGCGGTCATGGGCTAGCAAGCATGATCACGCAGCGGGCACCGGTTTTTGATGAGATCGTGCTCAAACAAGCGATAAATGACAGGTCTGGTTGGCGCGGCTGAACAGACCTTGGTTCCGGAGTACCTTGAGTTATGGAAACGCGGGCGAATTACGTCCTGATTGGAGCCTTCACGCTGGCGGTGATCGCCGCCGCTTTCGGCTTCGTGCTGTGGTTTCAGAGCCTGCACACCACCAAGCAGCGCAGCCCGATCCGCATCGTGTTCGAAGGCCCGGCGTCCGGTCTGCGCAATGGCGGTAGCGTCAATTTTAACGGTATCCGGATAGGGGAAGTTGTCTCGGTCAAGCTCGACAACCCCCGGCGGGTGGTCGCGCTGGCGATGGTCGAGAACAATGCCCCGATCCGGAAGGACACGCTCGTCGGCCTCGAATTCCAGGGACTGACCGGCGTCGCGGCGATCTCGCTGAAGGGCGGCGAGGAGACCGCGCCTGCCGTCCCGCTCGACGAGGACGGCGTGCCGATGCTGACCGCCGACCCGAGCGCGCTGCAGGATGTGACCGAGTCGATCCGCGCCACGCTGCAGAACGTCAACCGGCTCGTCGCCGACAACCAGGAATCGGTGAAGAACTCGCTGCGGAACCTCGAGACCTTCACGGCCACGCTCGCGCGCAACTCCGAGAAGATCGACAACGTTATGCTCAGGGTCGATGGCGTGATGGGGAAGGCCGACAGTCTGATGCTCGGGCTGAACACGATCGCGGGGGGCTCCGCCGGCGGCGAGCTGAATCTGATGGTGAAGTCGATCCGCGAACTGGCCGAGGATTTCGATAAGCGGTCCGGAGCGCTGATGACCGACGGCCGCCGCACACTCTCCGACATCAGCCGCGCTGTGAACAATTTCGACCGCAACCCGACCCGCGTGATTTTCGGCGGCGGCAATACCCAGGCGGCCGACCCGGCGCCGACCGCGGCGACCCCGCCGAGGCCGGCGACCGCTGCAGCTCCGCCGCGGCAGCCGAGCGGTCCGAAGCGGCAGTAGTTACGAGTAACGACCAGATATCGAACGCGACTGGCGTCATTGCCGCATTCGCGCGACCCGTTGGCTCCTCGCAATGACGAGGTTATCCGAATTTGAACGAAAAACGGAGGCTGCGAGGCCTCCGTTTTCATTCGCTATTCGCCACTCGCTATTCGCGACTTATCCCAGCCGTCCCGCCGCATGCGCGAGCAGGGTGTAGACGAGTCCGGTCTCCGAGGTGAGGTGGCCGCGCAGCGCCTGCGGCCCGCGATCCTCGCGCGCGACTTCGTCGAGCAGCCGTTCGAACTCGGCGATATAGCGGTCGACCGTCTGCTTGAAGCTGCGGTCCGCACGGTATTTGCGGGTGACTTCGTCGAACGCCTTCTGGCCGGCGGGCGTGTAGAGCCGCTTGCTGAACGCCTTGCTCTCGCCGCGCTGATAGCGGTCCCACATTTCGGCGGCGAGGTTGCGATCCATCAGTCGGCCGATGTCGAGCGACAGCAACTCCAGCGGATTGGCCGGGGTCTGCGGCGCGCGGCCGCGGGGAGGCTGTCCCGCGCCTGCATCGGTGCGGTTGAGCAGGTCGGACAGCCATCCGTCCTGGCCGCCGCCTGCCGGCGAGACCGACGGGGCTTCGGCGCGGCGCGGAGCCGGCATGCCGAGGTCCGGCGGTGGTAGCGACGATGCGCTGCTGGCGTCGCGCAGGCGCACCTCGTTGCGGCTGCTGGGGGCGGCTGCCATCACCGGCTCTTCCTGGCGCTGCACGTTGGCGCGACCGGAGGTCACGACGTCGAGGCCGCGGCCATGATGGGCGACGATCCGGTTGAGCTCGGCGAGCGCTTCGATCTGGTCGACGATCACCTTGCGCATTTGCGCGGTGTTGTCGGCCGCCTCCTGCGGCATCTCGAGCACGCCGCGGCGCAACTCGTTGCGGGTCGACTCGAGCTCGTTATGCATCTCGGCAGCCATCTGCTTCATGGCCTGCACCATCGAACCGAACTTCTCGGTCAACTCCTTGAACATCGCATCCGTCTCATGGTTGCTCTGCTGGTACAGGTCATTCATCGCATTGAGGGTCTGCTGCCGCTCGTTTTCGGCCGCAGTGCGCACCGCCTCGAACTGGCGGCTGATCGCGGCCGATCCGGCGCCCGCGGTTTCCGCCACCACGCGCGCGATATCGCGGGCGCGCTCTTCGGCTGCGGCGAGCAATTCGTCGAGCAGGCCGGTGAAGCGCGACAGGCGCTGGTCGAGGTCGGTGGTGCGCAGGTCGATGGTCGTCACCAGCGATTCAAGCTGCGACTTGCGGTCGGCGATCGAGGTCGTGGTGGAACGGTTGGCCTGTTCGACCACGCCGGCTGCGTCGATCAGCTCCTTGCCGTGCTTCTCGAACTCGCTCGACAACGCACCGAGGTCCTCCAGCGCCTTTGTGGTCTTGCTGTTGAAGACAGTGAGCTGGTCTTCCAGGGTCTGCGTGGCGACCCCGTTGCGGGCGGTGACGTCGTTCATGGCGGACACGAAGTCGGCCACGCGGGTCACCAGCGCGCGCTCCAGCGAGTTGAGATTGTCGTGGGCGCCGGTCAGGACTTCCTGCAGCAGGATGTTGCCTTCACGCAGCCGTTCGAACAGCGCCACCGTATCGGTGCGCAGGATCTTGCTGGTCTCCTGCATTTCGGTGACGGCGGCGATCGACACCTGACGCGACTGGTCGATGGCCGAACGCGAGGACTGTTCGAGGTCCTTCAGCGACTTTGCCACCGCGCCGGTGGCGAGGTCGCCTGCGGACGTGATCGAGCGCGCGACTTCCGAGCCGTGGGTCGACATCGATTGCGAGAACGACTGGCCGCGGGTCTCGATCGATTTCAGCGCATCGGCGGTAACGCGGTCGATGTCGGTCGTCAGTTGCGTGGTCCTGACGCTAAGCGCCTCGACCAGCGAACCGCGGCGACTGTCGACGATCTGCGCCAGACGGTCGGTCTGCTGCTGAACATAGGTGACGATTTCGTCGGTCTTGCCGGTCATCGTCGAGCCGAAATTGCTGCTCGCGGCGAGCACCGACCGCTCGATATCGGCCGAGGTCGACTTGACCTTGGTGCTGACCTCGTTGGTTGCGGCGACCAGCGCGCTCTGCGCGTTCTGTGCGGTGGTCTGGATGGTGTCGGTCGTGCTGGCGGTGACGACGCCGAGCGAACGCTCCATGTCGGCGGCGATCGCCTTGATCTGGTTCGCGGCCTCGGCGGAGGTCGTGGACAGCGAGTTCTGCGCGTCGCGCGCGGTGCCGAGAAGGGATGCGGCTGTATTGGTGCCGACCGCCGTCAGCGTGCGTTCGACATCGACCGCCAGCGACTTGACGTGGTTGGCGGCTTCGGTCGACGCCGTGATCAGCGTGTTCTGCGCTTCGCGCGCGCCGGTCGTGATCAACTCGGCGGTGGCATTGCCTGCCATCGAGAGCGAACGCTCCACGTCGGCCGTGAGCGACTTGACCTGGCTCGATGCCTCCGTAGAGGCGTTCATCAGGGTGCTCTGGGCCTCGCGGGCGCCTGCCGTGATCGCCTCGGCAGTCGACGTTCCGGCGATCGAGAGCGAACGCTGCACGTCGGCTGCGAGCGACTTGACCTGATTGGCGGCCTCCGTGGAGGCGGCGACCAGCGTGTTCTGTGCTTCGCGGGCGCCTGCGGTGACGGCCTCGGCCGTTGCCGTTCCGGCGACCGACAGCGAACGCTCGACGTCGGAGGCGAGCGACTTGACGTGGCTTGCGGCATCTGAAGATGCGGTCACCAGCGTGACCTGCGCCTCGCGTGCACCGGCGAGAACCGACGCTGCCGTGGCGTCGCCGGCAGCGGAGAGGGTGCGCTCGATGTCGGCGGCGAGAGACTTGATCTGCGAGGCAGCTTCGGAGGAGGCCGACACCAGCGAGGTCTGGGCACCCTGGGCGCTGGTGAGGATCGAAGCGGCAGCGCCGGTGCCGACCGCGGTGAGGGCGGCTTCGACCTCGGCCGACGTCAGCTTGAGTTGTGCGCCGACATCGGAGGAAACCGTCAGCAGTGCCTGCTGCGCGGTGCGCGCGCCGGTCTGGATGGTCTCGGAAGTATTGACCACGAGGTTGGTCAGCGAACGCTCGGCGTCCTCGACATGCGACTTGATGCCGGAGGACAGCATTTCGGCGCGCGACATCAGATCTTCGCTGGCCTGGCGGCCGCTGCTTTCGATCCGGCCGGCCACCGCCTCGATGCGCGAACCGAGCAGATCCTCGAATTGCGCAACGCGGGTGTCGATGTCGCCGGCGATGGAGCCGACCCGGCTCTCGATGCCGTTGGCGATGTCGCCAACCCTGGTTTCGAGGCCCTGGTGAATGTCCTGGAACCGCGCCTGGATGGTGTCGGTCAGATGGGCGGTGCGACCGTCGATGGTTTCGGTGACGTTGGTAATACGATGGTCGACCGCCGCAATTGCCTGCGCGGTGCCCTCGGTCAGCGAGGAGGTGAGGAGGGTGAGCCGCTGGTCGATCGACTGGATCGCCTGCGCCGCGCCGTCGGTGAGTGAGGTCGCCAGCGTGCCGAGGCGGCCCTCAATGGTTTCGGTGACGGATTGCGTGCGGGTGTCGAAGGTCGTTTCCAGCGATTTCAGGCGGCCGTCGATGGCCTCGTCGAACGACCTGATCTTGCTTTCGAGCGAGGTATCGAGGGTGTTGACGCGGGTGCTGAGCGTGGTTTCGAACTGCAGCAGGCGCTGATCGAGGGAAGCGGTGATCTCGCCGCTGTTCGAGACCAGGCGGGTGTCGAACGTATCGACGTAATTCTTCAGATTGTCGCTGATCTCCTGGGTCCGCGCGCCCATGCGCTCGACGATGTCGCCGCCGAAGGTCTTGACGGTGCGATCGAACTCCGAGATGTGGCGCGTGATCAGCGCGCCGAGCGTGCCGCTGTCGCGGGCGAATTTTTCCGAGAGCTCGCCGCCCTGGTTCTTCACCAGTTCGTCGAAGGCGCTCATCTGCAGCGTAAGGCTGTCGTGTGCGTTTTCGGTCTGGCCGATCACCTTGGCGACCAGCGTGTTCACGGTCACGTCCAGCGCGTCGCCGGCCTTGTCGCCCGAGGCGAGGATGCGGCTTGCGAGGCGGTTGCCGGCTTCGTCGATCTTGTTGACGAGATCGCCCGAGCGCAACTCGAGTTCGAGCAGGAGCGAGTCGGAGGAATTCTTCAGGGAGTCGTGGACCTGCTCGGTGCGGTCGGAGATGCCGTCGACGATGGTCGAGGAGCGTTGCTCGAATTCGCCGGTGATGCGGTCGATACGCTCGTTCAGCATCTCGTGGACGCGATCGGCGAGATCGACGAACTCGTCGTGGACGTGGCCGGTCTTGAAGTTGAGGCTGGTGGTCAGCCGCTCGGAGGCGTCGAGCACGGCGCGCGTGGTCTCGGCGCTGGCTTCCTCCAGGCGGTCGAGCAGGTCGCCGCCGCGCTCGCCGAGCGCGAGGATCATGTTGTCGCCGGCATGGCTGAGCGCACTCGTGATGTGCTGGCCGCGCTCTTCCAGCGCGCCGGTGATGCTCTTTGCGACCTCGTCGACGCGCGAGGCGATCGCATCCGAGATCAGCGCGATGTCGTGGCGCAGATCGATCTGGACGCCGGAAATGGCGCTGCGAACCTGCTCGGCCTGGCCGACCAGATTGTCGCGCTGATGGGCGATGTCCTGCAGCAGCGCGCGAATCCGCACTTCGTTGTCGCTATAGGCGCGCTCGAGTGCCGCGACTTCGTTGGCGACGAGCGTTTCCAGTTCGCCGGCGCGCGCGATCGCGCGCTCGACGCCGTCACCCATCGCGGCGACTTCGCGGCGAATCGCTTGCCCTACGGTCACCATCGAATCGGCAGCAGCTCCCTCCGGCTCGGAGAAGCGGATCGCGACCTGCGCCATCGACTGCGCGATCATCCGCATTTCCTGACCGCGCCAGGCGAGGCTGGCGAGGAAATAGAACAACAGCACCGGCGCAAAGAACAACGCCGCCAGTCCGGCGAGTACCAGCACGCCGCCGCTCTGTCCGATCGCCGCCTGCAGCGCGGGCAGGAAGCTGATGGTCAGCAGCGCGCAACCAAGCACCCAGACGCCGCCAAACACGGTGGCCAGCGTGTAGACGCTGCGGGCAGGGCTGCCCTTCTGGATTGCCTGCAGAATCTGTCCGATGGTTTCGCGATCGTCATTGGCCGCGCGACGGGGGCTGCGCGGCTCTTCGATCGGATCGAACGCCGGCCGCTCGGCGCTTCCGCGCGTGCCGAAACTTGCTTCAGAATAGGAGGGCGCGCCGGAGGGCATGGTTGGCGGCGAGAGTTCACCGCCGATCGAATTGCGACTGGTGTCGACCGTCGTATCGCTGATGTTGAGCGCCTCCTGAATGGCGGACAGCGCGACTTCAGTGGGATCTTTGACCTTCTTCGGATTGTTCGCCATGTTCAGCCCGAGCCCTCTTAACTCTACGCGTCCAGCCGTTCTCGCAAAAAACCCGCAAGTTCGAAGCTGGATTCATAACCCCCGCGGACCGCAAGCGTGCCCGCCGGCAGCTTGTCCGCACTCGTCCGCAAACATCCTATTGGTTGAGCGATACGAATGAAATGGCCGCGATTAAGACATTCTTAATCATCGTTAACAGCTTAATTTCTTAAAGCCCTACGAATACACAGGTTTCTGGAATCGAGTCGGAAATCGAGGCGGATAGCTGGCAAAAATGGGTCGAAATTGCGGCGAATTCTGAGAACGTTCCGTTAACCCCTGTCGTGATTGGCTGGGGAAAACGCCCCTCCGGGAATCACTGCGATGGGGCGATCCGGACTTGGGCCATGCCGCTCCATCTCGAACAGGTACAATGGATGCCATCGCCACCGCTGGCTCCCGGCGACGGGCCGATCGATTTCGATCATCTCCAGCGCATGACGCTCGGCGACGCCGGTCTTGAGCAGGAGGTGTTGACGATGTTCTCGGCTCAATCGGCCAAACTCGTGCACACGCTCGCCGCCATGCCTGCGGATGCCAGCGCGCTGGCGCATACGCTTAAAGGCTCGGCCCGCGCAATCGGCGCTTTTGCCGTTGCCGACGCCGCAGCCCGGCTGGAGACGGCCATCGCCAGGGGCTTCGATGCGTCCGCTGCGCTCGCCGAACTCGGCGACGCGGTTGCAGAGGCGCGCGAAGCGATCGAGGCGGTTCATCGCCGTTCCTGAGCGGAACGCGGCCGATATCGGCCAAAATAGCGGTAAAGTGCTGCCTCAAGGTTTTCGTCCCGACCGCTGGCGCTGTGCGGATCGACCCGTTATACGACTGCCGGGACCATCTTTAGATATTCCGGCAGCACGAGCGATCATGGCCAAAATCCACTTTGTCGACCACACCGGCGAAAAACGAACCATTGATGTCGAGAACGGCGCGACCGTGATGGAAGCCGCGATCCGCAACGCCATTCCAGGCATCGAGGCCGAATGCGGCGGCGCCTGTGCCTGCGCGACCTGTCACGTCTATGTCGACGAAGCCTGGCGCGAGAAGGTCGGCGCTCCGACCCCGATGGAAGAAGACATGCTGGATTTCGGTTTCGACGTGCGTCCGAACTCGCGCCTGTCGTGCCAGATCAAGGTAACCGACGACCTCGACGGCCTCGTGGTGTCGACGCCGGAACGGCAGGCCTGAAGTCCGGAAAACATTCAGCGCGATCCGGCGTTGGCGGTCTCCGCGAGATGGTCGTCGACCGCATATAGCGTGCAATCGGGTGCGTATTCCGCGCAGGCGGCGAGGGCGGCCTCCGCCGCAGGCTGCATTGCGATGCAGACGATCAGTGCCGCCCACATCGCCGCGCGTGTCATGCCGGATTTGCTCCGCGGCGAATCCAGCGCTGAAAATTCGCCAGGATTTCCGGCGTCAATTGCGTCGGCTTGCGCGTGGCTTCGTCGAGCAGCACCGATACCGATTGCGCTGAAGCTACGCATTTGCCTTCGGAGAACACCACCTGGTCGAAGGTGACGGAAGTCCGGCCGAACTTGACGACGCCCAGTCCCATTTCGATCGTACCGGGCCAGCGCAACTCGGCGCGAAAATGCATGTCGAGGCGGACCATGATCCAGGCAAATCCGTCCGGCATCAACCCGTAGCTGCGGTCCTTCATCAGCGTGACGCGGCCGGTTTCGAAATAGGTTGCGTAGACCGCGTTGTTGACGTGCTGGTTGGGATCGAGGTCGGCAAACCGCACATTGTCCGACAGACGATAGGGGAAATCCTCCAGACGCGGGGTCGTGTCGGGACGCAAGGGGGCGTTCACGGGGCCATCTCCAAAAATCTCGTTCCCTTACAGCCCACTTGTCGAACAACGGCAAGGGGTTGGCGCCGCCGCGAACACCATATTATGGCTTTCCTGTTAGCCCCGGGTTGGTTAGACAGATGCAGCCTTCCCGCCAGGTTCAACCGAAAAGAAACTGACATGAGCGAAGCGATCAAAACCGATGTGCTGATTATTGGTGCGGGTCCGTGTGGCCTGTTTGCGGTCTTCGAACTGGGCTTGTTGGACATGAAGGCGCATGTGGTCGACATCCTCGACAAGCTCGGCGGCCAGTGCGCCGAGCTCTACCCGGAAAAGCCGATCTACGACATTCCCGGCATTCCCCTGGTTACCGGCCAGGGCCTGACCGAGGCGCTGCTCGAACAGATCAAGCCGTTTCATCCGACCTTCCATCTCAACGAAATGGTGGAGACAATCGAGAAGATCGGCGATCCCGGCTTTCGCGTCACGACCGATGCCGGCCAGGTATTCGAATGCAAGGTGGTGGTGATATCAGCAGGCGGCGGCTCGTTCCAGCCGAAGCGTCCGCCGGTGCCGGGCATCGAGGCCTATGAGGGCACCTCGGTATTCTATGCCGTGCGCAAGATGGAACAGTTCCGCGACAAGAACATCCTGATCGTCGGCGGCGGCGATTCAGCGCTCGACTGGACGCTCAATCTGCATCCGATCGCCAGGCGCGTGACGCTGCTGCACCGGCGTGACGATTTCCGCGCCGCGCCCCACAGCGTCGAGCAGATGCGTTCGCTGGTGGCGGGCGGAAAGATGGATCTGAAAATCGGTCAGGTCACGTCGCTCGAAGGCGAGGGCGGCAGGCTCGCGGGGGCGATGATGAAGGGCACCGACAACGCGATCTCGAAAGTCGAGTGCGATACGTTGCTTCCGTTCTTCGGACTGACCATGAAACTCGGCCCGGTGGCGAACTGGGGCGTCGCGCTCGAGAACAATCTGGTGCCGGTCGACACCGCCGCGTTCGAGACCAATGTTCCCGGAATCTTCGCGATCGGCGACATCAACACCTATCCCGGAAAGCTCAAGCTGATCCTGTCCGGATTCCACGAGGGCGCGCTGATGTCGCAGAAGGCGCACCGCTACGTGTATCCGGACAAGCGGCTGGTGTTCCAGTACACCACCTCGTCATCGAGCCTGCAGAAGAAGCTCGGCGTCAACTGAGTCCCAAAAAGCGACAGTTGGGCTGGCGGGGGTCTGTCAGTCCGGGCGATCGTCACTGGAGCCGTCCGCGAAATGGCCTTAGTCTGCAGCCATTCATTTAGCGAATTGATCAGGTGATGGCGATGCGCAAACTGGCCGGATTTCAACTGGTACTCACAATCATGATTGGGCTCGCGTTTGCCGGGGAACTCGCCGCGCAGCCGGTGGAACCGTCTGCGGCCGGCCTGTGGCAGAAGGTCGAGAAGGGCAAGCCGGTCGGATGGTTTCTGGTGGTCGATCGCAACGGCCTCTTCGAAGGCGCGTTCGCCAAGCTTTTTCTCGAGCCCGGCGATCCTCCCAATCCGACTTGCGCGAAATGCACCGACGATCGGAAGGATGCGTCGTGGCTCGGTCTCTCCTTCATCCGCGACATGAAGCGCGACGGATTGAAATACGAGAACGGCAACGTGCTCGATCCGCGCGACGGCAAGATTTACAAGGCCAAGATGACGCTGAGCCCCGATGGGCAGACGCTGACGATGCGCGGCTATCTCGGCATCTCGCTGTTCGGCAAGGATGAGGTATGGACCCGCCTGCCGGACACGGAGTTGGCGCAGGTCGATCCCGCGATCGTCGCAAAATATCTGCCGGCGTATGCCGCGGCGATGAAGCCACCGGCCGGTGCGACAAAGGCTCCCGCGGCGCCAAAAAAGACGACCGCTCCGGCACCGGCGCCAGTGCGCTAGTTCAATCTGCCTGGCGGCCGCGGCGCGTCCGGCGCAGTCGGTAAGGGCGCCATCGGCTGCGAGGTGACATCAGGCACCGCGGCATCAAGTTGCAGGACGGCGGCAGCGGCCGGCGCGGCGGCATCCGCCATCGCGGCGTGGCCCTCGGCGCTCGGATGCACCGCGCCGCCATAGACCGCCGACAACACGCCCCAGGTTGCGTCATGGATATCGGCCGGCTGCTGCGATGTCGGCAAGCCTTGCGGGTAGGTCATCGCCGAGAAGTAGCTGTCATTGGCATCGCGGATCCAGCGCGCGCGCGGCAGGTAGGCGCGGTATTCGCCGGCGCTGCGTCCGCACAGCATCGGCTGGCTGGCGGCCGTGACGATATCCGGATCGAAGCTGTCGCCGGTCGCCGAGAAGCACTGGCGGTCGAATTCAGGATCGCTCTCGGCGCGCGCGCAGAAGCCGTGGCTGGCAAAGCTGCTCTGATGGCCATCGACAAAGGTCATGCGATCGCCGCCCGGGTTACGGCACAGGATGCCGCCCTGGCAAAGCGCCAGCGCCTTCAACTGCGGCAGGAACTCGTTTTCGACGAAGTTCGACACGGCGATCAGCCGCTGCGGCTGCGCGTTGAAGGAGGGATGAATGTCGAAGCCGGCGCGTCCGCCGGGGCAGGGCGTGCCGCCACCCGTCAGCGTCGGATTGGCGTAGGAGGTGTAGACCACCCGCGACAGGTCGCCGTCGAGCAGGGGCTTCAGCGCCTCGCGCAGTTTTGCAAATCCCTGCGGCAGGTCGCGCGTCATCGCCGAGCGGGCGTCGTCTACCGAAGCCATCACGCCGCTGCGCCGAAACAGCGCGCGCTCGGTCGTCGTGTCCACGATCACGTCGGCGACGAGCCCGGAAAAATGGATGTCGTTGGCCCCGATCGACAGCAGCACCAGGTCGAGCTTGCGATCCGGCTGGCGGCGTTTGGCGGCGGCGACCGCTTCGCGCAGTTCGGCCAGTTGTCCGTTGACCGTGCCCTGGCACGCACCCCCCGACTTCGACGGGAGACAGTCGCGGGCACGCTGCGAGCCGAACAGCCCGTCGGCGATGGTGGCGCCGGTGCAGGCCAGCGGCAGATAGGTCACCGCGATGTGCGGATATCGCACGGCGAGCGCCAGCGCGGCCCGGGTCTGATAGCTGTAGAGCGAACGGTGGCAGGCAGGGTTGAACCAGAGCGCGCTCTGCCGCTGCCAGACCGCCAGCGTGTCGGGCGCCTCGCAGGCGCGCCCGCCTTTATACCCCGCGCGACTCGGCCGGTAATATTGCGCGGCTGCTGTGCCGAGATAGGAGCGGAAGCAGAAGCCCTCATCGGCAAGCGCAACGGGACGGTCCGGATTTCCCTCGCCGGAAGCGACGCTGTCGCCGAGCCCGGCGATGAAGATATCGCGCACCGCGATCTCGGTGAACGCGCGCTGACTGCCCTCCGAACTGGACATATCGACGGTCGCACCCGTGGTGCGGCCATAGCGAACCCTGATATTGACCGGCTCGGCACAGTCGAAGGTGGAGGTTTGCGGGCCGTCGCCATCGTCGAACGTCCAGGCGCAGGTAGCGCCGACCGGAACCGGGCCCGTCAGCCTCGCGACGATCGGATGATCGATCGGCGTCAGGTAGCTTTCCTTGACGTTGTCGCGCGTGCAGGGCTCGCTGACGCGGCCGGCCAGATCGATACAGAGCCGGTTCACCGTGTTGCGCGCCCAGCCGCGGCCGTCGCTCTGGATTGCCAGCGCCTGCTCTGTGGCCAGCACGCTGCGGCCGCGTGCGGCTTCGGCGTGCAACAGGAAATCCCGCTCCTCGCGGAACAGGCGGAAGCGGTTGCGCACCTCCCAGGAAATCTGCAACGGCCCATAGCCGCCGGCGGTCTGGGCTTCCGCACCCGACGTGAACATGCCAGTCAGTGCGCCGGCAACCAGCGCGACCGACATCATCGAACGTAAGAGAATTCCAGCCATGGCGTCGTTTGACGTTAGCGGTAAGGCAGAAATAAGAGAATGAGGCAGCTCTGCCTCAAAAGACCTGATGACGCGGATAACGACGCCGTTACCATTCTCAGGATTGCCGGCCGTTGATCGGCGGTCGCACCCGGGCCTTGGCCGTGCAGGCTTCGCCGAGCCGACGCCGCTCCAGCCAGGGTTGTACCACGCTGAGCCAGAGTTCGCGTGTCCCCATGATCCAGATCGAGATGCCGAAGGGGATCAGGAAGTACAGGATCCGGAACACCACCAGCGTCGCCAGCAATTGCTCCTTGCTGAACTGCGGCAGCGCCACCAGCATCGCGGCGTCGAACACGCCGATGCTGCCAGGCGCATGGCTGGCAAAGCCGAGCAGCGTCGCCAGGATGAACACCACCGCCAGCGAAACGAAGTCGATATGCGGCTCGGTCGGCATCAGCAGGTACATCGCCAGCGCGCAGAAGCCCAGATCGACCACGCCGATGAGGACTTGCAGCAGCGTCAGGCGGGCGGACGGCAGTACCACCTTCCAGCCGTTCTGCCCGAGTTCGCGGCGGCTCTCGCCCGTCAGCAGCCAGACGAAATAGGCCGCAATGCCGGCAAGGCAGCCGATCGCGATCAGCCGGTTCATCGCCGGCGGCAGCAGGTCCATCGACGACGCCGCCTCGGGATGCCAGGCCATGCCGCAGCCGAGCACAAACAGATTGCCAAGCCAGAAGGTGAGGCCGGAGAGAAAGCAGATCTTTGCGACATCGATCGCCGTCAGGCCGTAGTCCGAATAGATCCGGAACCGGATCGCGCCGCCGGTAAAGACGGTGGCGCCGATGTTGTGGCCGATGGTGTAGCTGGTGAAGCTCGACAGCGCGGCGATGCGGTAGGGGACGTGATTCTTGCCAATGGTTCGCAACGCGAAGAAATCATAGAAGGTCAGCGTGCAAAACGCGCCCACCACACACAGCGCGGCCAACGCGATCCGGTGCGGGGCGATGTCGGTGAGCGCAGTCAGGATAACCCCGGTGTCGACCCCCTTGAGGGTGTGAACCAGGTGGCTGATCGCCAGACCGATGATGAGGAGACTCGCAGCGATTCCTAGCCGTTTCCAGCCGATCTTCTTCTTGAAGCCACGCGCGAGCGCGGTCAGCAGCCGATGCATTCATCCTCCCGGCGGGGCGGCAATACGTAAAGATGGGCCTGTCACGACGGGTGACAGTCGACGGTCAGAGGCACCGTTCGCGAAACCCATAAGCTAAAAGGGCGTCGTTGTGCAGCCCTTGACAAGCCTGCCTTTAGGCCTCCATCGCCGCCTTTGTCATACGCCCTACATATGTCGCCGCGTTAACGATTTTGAGTCGCAATCAGGTCCGTTCCGCGGGCTCTTTTTGCCGGACCGTTCGTCCGTTCCATCGCGGCGTATTCGAGGCCCTTTAGGAACATCCTTTTCGCGGGCTGGTTAGCTCCCATCAAGCAATCGAACATGAAGCGTGAATATCGGGCCGGAAAAAGCCTGCGCCTGCGTGTTCCCAAAACGAAAGAGGACAGCAATGGGACTCTTCACCAAAGACATCAAGACGATGAACGACCTGTTCATCCATCAATTGCAGGACATCTATTACGCCGAGAAACAACTCGTGAAGGCCCTGCCCAAGATGGCCGAGAAAGCGGCCGATAAGCTGCTCAAACAGAGCTTTTTGACGCATCTCGATGAAACCAGGACGCATGTAGCGCGCCTCGAGGAGGTCTTCCGCATGCACGGCGCCGAGGTGAAGGCTGTCGATTGCCCGGCGATCGACGGGATTATTGAGGAAGCCGACGAAGTCGCGGGCGAGATCGCTGACAAGGCCGTGCTCGACGCTGCCTTGATCAACGCCGCGCAGGCCGCCGAGCACTATGAGATCACCCGCTACGGCAGCCTGATCGCGTGGGCGCGGCAGCTTGGACGCAATGACTGCGCCAGCATCCTGCAGAAGACGCTCGACGAGGAGAAGACCACCGACAAGAAGCTGACGTCGCTGGCGGAAGGCAAGGTCAACCTGAAGGCCGCAAGCTGATCATCGGTAATTGAGGCAAAACGCCGCGCTCGCGCGGCGTTTTTTCGCGCCCAGAAGGCGGGCTGCAAGCATGCTTCGAGATTTATCGAAGTATTACGTTGAAACCGGCACCGCCGCCATCACGATCCTTTGGGGCACGCCGACGAACTCGTCCGGGATCATTAGACCGGGTTCGTGAAACGGAACTCACCGCCACTAACGGCGACTCGGAAGCTGTTCCTGGAATTTATAGCTAACCAGAATTAACCACTGGGGGTACTTCCGGTTGAATTCTCAAACCGTTGTTCACCATCCGAGCAACTGAGCTGCGGCGGTTACCTCAAATATACGAATGAACCGCGATTACAGGCTCCGGGGAGTCTGTAAATGTACCGCGTTCTAACTTGTCTCACCACCGAGCATGACTGGCGTCTGGTCGTATTGGCCGGCACCATTTGCTGGCTCGCCAGCGCGGTCGCCATCAGCCTGTTTCATCGGGCGAGGGCGTCGCGCGGCCGAACGCGCGCGGTTTGGATCGGCCTCGATGCGGCTGTCGGAGGCTGCGGAATCTGGGCCACTCATTTCGTCGCGATGCTGGCTTACGATCCCGGCGCTGGCGCCGGATACAGCATACCCATCACCCTGTTGTCGCTCGTCTTCGCGATAGCCATCGTCGCCATCGGCCTCTGTATTGCGTTGTCCAGTGCGCGCCAATCGGTGGTCGCCCTCGGCGGCGCCGTCATTGGCGGCGGCGTTGCCGCGATGCACTATACCGGCATGGCGGCGCTCGAACTTCCGGCGTTCATCGTGTGGTCGCCCGGCATCGTTTTGACCTCGATCGTGCTTGGCAGCCTGTTCGCAGCCGTGGCTCTTCTCGTCGCCGTACGTCGTGACAATGCCGTCTATACCATGGCGGCTACCGGGCTGCTGACGGTCGCCATCGTTTCGCATCATTTCACGGCGATGGGCGCCGTCACGCTCATTCCCGATCCGACCCTCGGTAGCGACGGGCTGTCGATTTCTCCGACCGCACTTTCGTTCCTGACGGCGGTCGCGGCCTTCGCCATCCTTGGCCTGTCGCTGCTGGCGGCCATGATCGACCGCCGCGCGAAGGGCGAACTCCATCAGCAGAAAGTCCTGCTCGACACCGCGCTCGGCAACATGTCTCAGGGGCTTTCCATGTTCGATGAGGATGGCCGCATCCTTCTGTACAACGATCGCTATGCCGAAATGATGGGGCGGACCGGCATAGCCCTCCAGGGTCGGTTGTTGCTCGATGTGCTCCGGCAGCAGAAGGCGCTTGACCGATGGGACGGCGATCCCGATCAGTTCGTCGCCAGCGTGATCGCAGCTGCCAAAGCCGGCAAAAGCGCGACCAGGATGGTGACCCGCAACGGACGTTCAATCCGCGTCGTCCATCAGCCCATGAAGGGCGGCGGATGGGTCGCCACCTTTGAGGACATCACCGAATGGCAGGCGGCTCAGGAGCAGATCTCGCATATGGCGCGCCATGACGCGCTGACCAATTTGCCGAACCGGGTACTGTTTCGCGAACAACTCGAAAAGGCCCTGCGGCTTGCCAAACGCAGCGATCAGCTTGCGGTGCTCTGTCTTGACCTTGACCACTTCAAGGGCATCAATGATTCGCTCGGTCATCCGGTCGGCGACGCGCTCTTGAAGGAAGTCGCCCGCCGTCTCGGCCAGTGCATCACCGAAAATGATACGGTGGCGCGGCTCGGCGGAGACGAATTTGCGATCGTGCAGTTCTGCAACGACTGCGATCCGTCCGCCGTTGCCTTGCTCGCCAGCCACGTGGTCGAGCAGGTTTCTGCGCCTTACGAGGTTGCCGGTCACCAGCTCGTTATTGGCGTCAGCATCGGCATTTCGCTGGCGCCGGAGGACGGCAAGAATCCCGACGAACTGCTCAAGAAAGCCGATCTCGCGCTCTATCGCGCCAAGGAGGACGGCCGCGGTACCTATCGCTTCTTCGAGACCGGGATGGACGCGCGCGCGCAGGCCCGGCGGCTGCTGGAAATCGACTTGCGCGCAGCACTTCACCGCAAGGAGTTCGAAGTCTACTACCAGCCGATCCGTGACGTCGCCAGGGATGTCGTCGTTGCTTTCGAGGCACTCGTGCGCTGGAACCACTCGCTGCGCGGCATGATCTCGCCGGTCAACTTCATACCGCTGGCGGAAGAAACCGGCCTGATCGTGCCGATCGGCGAGTGGGTGTTGCGCCAGGCCTGCAAGGACGCGGTTCGATGGTCTCAGGACGTCGCCGTTGCCGTCAATCTCTCGCCGGTGCAGTTCAAGAATCCCAACCTGGTAGCCTCGGTGAGGGATGCATTGAAGGTCTCTGGCCTTCCGGCGCATCGGCTCGAACTGGAAATCACGGAATCGGTGCTGCTGCAGAACAGCGAGGCGACGCTTTCGGTCCTGCACGAGCTTCGCAGCTTCGGCGTCAGGATCTCGCTGGATGATTTCGGAACCGGATACTCATCGCTGAGCTATTTGCGCAGCTTTCCATTCGACAAGATCAAGATCGACCGCTCGTTTGTCAGCGAACTGGCGACGCGCGAAGATTCGATGGCGATCGTCCGCGCCGTGACCGGCCTCGGCAAGAGCCTCGGCATCGTCACCACGGCCGAAGGCGTCGAGACCGATGCGCAGTTCGAACTCTTGCGCCAGGAAGGCTGCACGCAGGCGCAAGGCTATCTGTTCAGTCCGCCGCGTCCCGTAGCCGAGGTGGAAACGATGCTGTCGAGGCCACGCGCGCGGGTCGTCGCCTAGCTTCTTCAAGCCTTGCTTCGTTAATTTCATCAAGCCTTGCGAAGCGCGAAATGCGCGCCGCAGAACGCCATCACGGCGCCGAGGCATAAGGCTGCAAGGCCGGCAAGCACGCCCGATACGGTCGGGACCGGGCTCGGCGCCGAAGCGGCCTGTCCGGCGCCGGCGAGGATCAGCACGCCGACCGCGATCAGGAACTGGCGCATCCGCTGCGGAATTTGACCCGCGACCGCGCTGTGCATCAGGTTGGCGGTGAAATAGCCGCCGGAAAAGCCCACGGTCGCAATCAGCCACCATGCGATCGCCGCGCCCGCGGGCATGAATTCGCCCGTATCGGATCGCCACAAACCGCCGAGATCGAGCCCGTAACGCGCGCCCAGCATGTGGACGGCCAGCGCCAGCAGCACTCCGGAAACTATCGCGCCGGCCAGGATCAGGCGGCGCGGAAAATAAGTCGTCTCGGCCATGGCCCGCTTGTAAGGTAAAGCCGGCGCGCCGCGCAAGCGGTCGGTTTCAAACGACACGGGATATTTTGGATTGCCGACATCACTGCCGAACCAGACAACGGAAGGCGAGGGCGCGCGCACGATCAGCTATGCCTACAAGGCATCGCTGGTCTCGTCGGCGCAACAATTCGAACTGACCGACGCCGGATTATCGTGGCGGGTCGGTCGCCGGTCCGATGTGTGGCCCTATGCCGATATCGCTTCGATCCGCCTGTCGTACCGGCCGATGTCGATGCAGGCCCGCCGCTTTCGCGCCGATATCGAAAGGGCCGGCGGCGGACGGATCGCCATCCTTTCGACGACCTGGCAGACCGTCTCGCTGATGGCGCCGCAGGACCAGGGCTATCGTGCCTTCATCACCGAACTGCATCGAAGGATGAAGGAGGCAGGCAGCAGGGCTTCCCTGATCGGCGGCATCGGGACGATAAGCTATGCCATTGCGGTTGCGATGCTGGTGTTGCTGGCCATCGCCATGGTCGGACTTCTCGTCCGGGCGCTTGCGACGTCCGAATTCACCGGCGCGTTGTTTCTGATCGGCATCTCCGTCTGGTTTGCCTGGACCATCGGCGGCTTCATCAAGCGCAATCGGCCGCGCAGATATTCGTTCGACGCACTTCCCGCGACACTGCTGCCGTAGCCGGCTTCGCAATCAAGCGACACGAAACGTGATTTCGCAAAGCATGGCAGGGCGCGGCACTCTGTGCGGCATTCCCGATAAATGACGAGTTGCCGTGTCGACCCTGCCTGCGCGATCGCCGACGGAAGCCGAGATTGCCGCGATCAACGCGCGGCATCTGATCGAGACGCCGCTGCGGCCGGCCGATCTGCTGTTCGTGTTCGGCACGCGTGAGGACGTCGACGAGCGTGTCGATGAAGCCTGCCGGCTATGGCGCGAAGGGTTTTTTCGCTGGGCGATCGTCAGTGGCGGCGTGACGCCGGGGGCCGACCTGTCCGAATGCGAGATCATTGCCGGCGCAATGGTCGCGCGCGGCGTTCCTGCCGACATCGTCCTGAGAGAGGATCGCGCGATGAACACCGGCGAGAACGTGATCCTCTCGCTGCCCGTCATCGACGCTGCGCTCGGACTCGCCAACATTCGTAGCGTAATCTGTCTCGGCAATACCTGGACGGCGCGCCGCTATCCGATGACGCTGCACCGGCACTGGCCGGACGTGGAGAAGATGCTGGTCATGGTCGACAGTTTTGAGACGCCGCGGGCGCTTTGGCATACCGATGCCGAATTCGCGCGCCGGATGCTCAAGGAATGGGACAAGATCGAGCCGTACAAGGCAAGGGGCTTTATCGCTGAGTGGCCGGCGGGCGCGACACACGACTGACAGATTCTACTCAGTCGTATCGACGTCTTCTTTCGCCGTCAGCATTCCCGAAATCGTGCGCAGCGCCAGGTCGAGCTGTTCGGTGCTCGGGGCGCCGAGCGCCAGGCGGACGGCGTTGGGGGCATGGCCGGGCGTCACGGCGAAGGTGGTCGAAGGGGTCAGCGCGATGTCCCGCCGGGCCGCGGCTGCGACGAATGTCTGCGAGCGCCAATGCTGGGGCAGGGTGAGCCAGAGATGGTAGGATTTGACGTTCGCCTGGATTTCGAAGCCGGCGAGGTATCTCGCCGCCATCTGCTGGCGCCGCGCCGCGTCGATCCGTTTCAGGCGTGACAGTTCGGCCACCGTGCCGTCCGCCATCAACCGTTGTCCGGCGGCAAAGGCAAATCCGGATGCCGTCCATCCGCCCGAGCGAACCGCGGCCATGATGCGCTCGCGCAGGCGCGGCGGCGAAACGATGAAGCCGAGCGCAAGGCCGGGCGCCACCTTCTTCGACAGGCTGTCGAGCGTGATGCAGCTATCGGGCGCCAGCGCGGCCATCGGCGTTTCTTCGTCGAGAAAGCCATAGACCGTGTCCTCTATGACGGTGAGGCCGAGCTTCTCGACGACGCGAAGCAGGTCGGCCCGGCGCGCCGCCGGCATGGTCATGCCGAGCGGATTTTGAATTGTCGGCTGAACATACAGCGCCGACAGATGCGCTTCGCGGTGCGCCTTCGCCACCGCGTCGGGGCGAACGCCGTTCTCGTCCATCGCCAGCGGCACCAGCGTGACGCCTAACCTGGCGGCGATGTCCTTGATGAAGGGATAGGTCAGCGCCTCGACGCCGCAACGGCCGCCGCTTGGCACCAGCGCCGCCAGCGCTGCGGCGATGCATTGCCTGCCGTTCGCGGTGAAGACGAACTGATCGGGGGCCGGGGACCAGTCCTCGCGGGAGAGAAACTCGGCGGTAATAGTCCGTGCCGCCTGCGTGCCTGTCGTGGTCGAGTGCCGCAACGCGAGATCGAGCACTTCGGGGCGCTCCAGCCCCGCAAGGCTTCTGGCGATCATCACCGATTGCGTCGGCAGTATCGGATAGTTCACTTCCAGATCGATGCGCGCACCGCGCGGCTCTGTCGGCAAGGCGATGCCGCGGCGCGTCTCGCCCGAAACGAAGGTGCCGCGCCCGACTTCGCCGACCACGAGGCCGCGGCGCAAGAGCTCGGTGTAGACGCGGCTCGCGGTCGAGACCGCGATCTTGCGCTCATAGGCGAAGCTGCGCTGCGGCGGCAGGCGGTCGCCAGGCTTGAGCGCGCCGTTGGCGATCTCGGCGGCGACGGTATCGGCAAGCTTCAAATATTCGAACTTCGACATTATTGCACCGAGAGCAATGTTTTCCTTGCACCGAGAAATGTATCGGATCATTTTGAACCTATCAAGCCCATGATTGCACTGAGAGGGGTGCAAACAATCGGTCCATTAGGGTGCAGGCGCTCTCGCAAGCGTTTGCGCCGGCGGCAGCGGTTTGCCGCGTGAAGGCAAGGAGAAGTGCGATGACCACGATCTATTCGACGGCAGGCCAGCCTGCTCCCCAAAGCGTGCCGGGCGGATTTTTCCGCGTGCTCGGAAGCTGGGTAAACGGCATCGTCACCTATTTCGCGCACCGCCAAGCCATCAAAACCCTGAGTGAGCTGGACGACCGCGCGCTGCGCGACATCGGCATCGAGCGCGGCCGGATTGAAACGGCCGTGCGCGGCATGATCGATCCGGAATTCGGACGGATGATGTAAGGCGTCCGGCGTCGCCGTTCAGCGGCGCCGTTGCGTCTCTCAGTGCCGCACCACCAGCACCGAGCATCTGGCGTAGCGGACCACGTGGCCGGCGTTGGAGCCGAGGAAATAGGTCCGCATCGCCGGGCGGTGCGAGGTCATCACGATCAGGTCGGCCTTGATCGCCGCCGCCTCTTCGAGGATCTCGTGATAGATGCCGCCCTGCCGCACCGCGGTGGAAATGCGCGACGCCTCGATGCCGGATTCCGTCGCCACGATGGTAAGCGCTTCTTCCGAGGTGGCGCGCTGCTGGGCGTCGAAATCGGCCGGCACATATTCCGCCAGCATCACCGGCGTCATCGGCAAAACGTTGAGCAGCCGCACCGAGCCGCTCCAGGTCTGCGACAGAGTCGCGGCCGTTGCGATCGCGGGCTTGGCCAGATCGGTATCGGCGAGGTCGATCGGCACGAGAATCGACTTGAACATCTGCGCCTCCTGAGACGAGCCCGTCGCTTCTGTTTATCGGGATCGGACTCCAGCCCATTGTTTTGACACGTCTTCTTTTACGCGAATTTGTTCTCAATTCGCTCGAAAACCATGTCGTGCAGAGCTTAGCATGGCGGTGCAGAGATGTCCGCCTGCCTCAATCGTCCAGCACCTGCTTCAGCAATTTCGGGCTGGTGAAGCGCACGAGTTTGCCGCGGCGGAACGCGACCTCGCTCCAGTCATCGATCGCAAAATCCAGGATGGCAAGGCCGGCGGTTGGCAGATTGTCCTCGAGTGATTTCTTCGCCGCCGCGTCGCCGCTGCCGGCGAGCATCAGCGCGAGTTCATGCATGCCGGGATTATGGCCGATCAGCATCAGCCGCGCGGGATCGTTGACCTCGGCCATGCGGATGATCTGCAGGAGCTGCGTCGGCTCGGCGCCGTAGAGTTCGTCGAGCAATTCGACCTGCGGCTGCGGAGACTGTTCCCGCACTGCATCCTTTATCGCATCGCGTGCGATCTCCCAGGTCTGCCGCGCCCGCACCGCGGTCGAAACCAGAACGGTATCGGGTAAGGGCGGATGCTGGCCGATCCAGGTTCCGATGGCGGCTGCGTCCAACCGGCCGCGCTCGTCGAGACGGCGGTCCTGGTCATGGCCCGAAGGCGCGTCGTGTTCGGTCTTGGCGTGACGCAGCAGCATCAAACGGCGCATGGGCGCGATCTCGATTCGGTCTTAGTCTGGACTAATCTACAAGCTCATGTCCCGGACAAGGTGACAAGCGCTGCAGCCGCCCGTAAGAAACGACATGCCCGAGACTTTCACAAGTGCGACCAACGGCCCTGACGACGACGCGCCTTTTCGCTCGCGTCTATCGTTCGACCTTGATGTTGACATTTGCGTGGTCGGAGCCGGACTTGCCGGCCTTACAGTGGCGCTGGAGGCGGCGCGCCTCGGCGCCAGCGTGGCCGTGCTCGAAGGCCGGCATGTCGGCTGGAATGCGTCCGGCCATCAGCTCGGCACGGTCATGCCGGGCTACAGTCTTCCGATCGGCGACCTGATCGAGCGTGTCGGCCTCGATGATGCGCGCGAGCTGTGGGCGATGTCGAAGGAGGGCGCCGATTACGTTCGCGCCGCCGCCACCGAAGAAGCGATGCCGGGCATTGCGCTGACCGAGGGCGCACTGGAGGTCTCCAACATCGACGCCGGCGAAACGCTGATCAGCCGGCTGCAGACGCTGAGCGAGGATTTCGAGACCGAGGTCGAGGGATGGCAGGTCGATCGCGTTCGAGATCAGCTCGGGACGGCACGCTATTTCCACGGCATCTATTATCCACGCGCGTTCCAGATCGACGGCCGCAAATACATCCACGGTCTTGCCGCGCAGGCGAAGCGGGCGGGCGCGCGCATCTTCGAGGACACCCCTGTCGTCAGCATCGATCCGTCAGGCATTCGCAAGCGCATCGTGACGCCATCGGCGCGGCTGCGCGCCTCGCACATCGTGCTGGCCGGCAACGTCCATCTCGGCGCCCCCTTGCGCCGCCTGTCGGAGACGCTTCTGCCGGTCTGGCGCTATGCCGCGGTAACAGAGCCGCTCGGCGAGCGGCTGGGCGAGGTGATCGCGTTCAAGGGGTCGGTGGCCGACAGCGACGGCATCGATCATTTCCGGATCGTCGACGGCGACCGGCTGTTGTGGGCCAGCCCGGAAACCACCTGGGACGCGCGACCGGCCCGCTTCGGTCCCGCCATCCAGCGCCGCATCGCCACCATCTTCCCCCAGCTCGGCAAGGTACCGATATCAGACGTGTTCGGCGGCGCGGTCGGGGTGACCGTGCACGGCATGCCGCAGATCGGCCAGTTGCGCAAAGGGCTGTGGGTCGCCAGCGGCTTCGGCCGTCATGGGCTGAATACCTCGGCGATGGCGGGGCAGGTCATCGCGCGCAGCATTCTGTGGGGCGAGGAGCGCTGGAAATTGTTTTCGCCGTTCGAACTGGTCTGGGCGGGGGGCGCCACCGGTCGCGTTGCCGGCCATCTGATCGGCCTGTGGGGGCGGGGTCATTCCGCCGCGGCGGGGGCGCTGGCCCGTTACCGCGAAGGCGCCCGCGTCCGGGAAGGCGTTCGCGAGGCCCGATTGGCGGAAGCGAACCGGCAGGCCGGAACCAGGCAGCCGCGCCGTCCGCCGGTCGGACCGCGCCCGGTGCGTCCGCAGCCTCCACGGCCGGCAGAGGCGCCGGATGGCACGATATCAACCGCGCCCTCGCAGGAAAGTGAGAAAATCCGGGACGGTTCCGTGTAACGTCGGCGCGCCTGGGCCGTACTTGATGGCGAACCGTTACGTCTGCCTTGCACGGAGATTTCCATGATCGACCGCCGTATTCTGCTCGCATCCCTGACCAGCCTGTTTGGCTTAGCCGCTTTCCGCTGGCTGCGGACCACGCCGGCGCAAGCCGCCGAAAAATTCGAGGTGGAAAAGACCGACGCCGAATGGCGCGCGCAGCTCACGCCGCAGCAGTACGATATCCTGCGCAAGCACGGCACCGAGCGGCCGGGCTCGAGCCCGCTCCTGAAAGAAAAACGCAAGGGGGTCTTTGCCTGCGCCGGATGCGACCTGCCGCTGTTCTCCTCGGACACGAAGTATGAGAGTGGCACCGGCTGGCCGAGCTTCTGGAAACCGCTCGACAATGCCCTTGGCGAAACCAAGGACACGACGTTCGGGATGACGCGCACGGAAGTTCACTGCCGCCGCTGCGGCGGACATATGGGTCACATCTTCGACGACGGGCCGAAACCGACCGGTCTGCGCTATTGCATCGACGGGTTTGGGCTGGTGTTTCATCCGGCAGGGCCCTCGGCTTCGTGACGGCGGCTGCCCGGCAATTGTTGCCCGCCCGGCAAATGTGCCCCGGTCTTCGGACCGGGGCTTTTTTCTTAAGTGTATGACTTCTATCGATTTTATAGTTTGGCACGACGCTTGCGACATGTTCTCCCGACGCGGCCTCGGTTTCCCCTGAACGGCGAGCCGCCCGGATCGAATTTGGAGAACATGTCATGGGTATCTTCGGCGCACTCACCACCGCAGTCGGCGGCCTTCGCGCCAACTCCTACGCGCTGGAAAACGTCTCGGGCAACATCGCCAACTCGCAGACCACGGCGTTCAAGCGCGTCGACACGTCTTTCCTTGATCTCATTCCGCAAACTTCCAGCACCGCGCAGCTCGCCGGCGGCGTGACCACGCAATCCCGCTCCACCAACTCGGTGCAGGGCGACGTGCAGACGGCGTCGGTTGCGACCTTCATGGCAATCAACGGCAACGGCTTCTTCGCCGTGCAAAAGCCCGGCAACTTCACCGACGGCACGCCGGTGTTCGACGGCGTCGACCGCTACACCCGCCGCGGCGACTTCCAGATCGACAAGAGCGGTTATCTCGTCAACGGCGCCGGCTACTATCTGCAGGGCGTGCCGATCGATCCGACCACCGGTAACCCTTCCGGCAGTTCGCCGCAGGTCCTCAAATTCCAGAACGACTTCCTGCCGGCGCAGGAGACCACCCGCATCGACTATCGCGCCAACCTCGCCTCTTATCCGCTCACGACCAAGCATGACGTTTCCGTTCTCGGATCGGAATTGATCGCGCCGGGATCATACAGCGCCGGACATAATCCGCTGGCGTTGGCAACGCCCGCGGCGCCCTACACCGATTCCTTCAGGAGCGGCACCGTTCAAACCAACAAAGGGACGCCGTCGGTGGCCAATACCGGCGCGACCCTGCTCTCTGGCATTGCGGGTACCGAATTCGATTTCGGCCAGCTTTAGCGCTGGCTCTGTCGGTCCTCCCGTCGTGCCCGCCGATACGATCACGGTCAACGGCACCGTCATCACCTTCGTGGCATCGGGCGCCACAGGCAACCAGCTCAATGTCACCGACGATATCTCGACGTTGCTTTCGAAGATCAACTCGATCACGGGAACGGCAATCCCGTCGACGATCTCCCCAACTGGTTCAATCACTCTGCATTCCGGCGTGAACGCCGATCTCTCGGTCTCGAGTTCGAACACCGCAGCGTTCGCCGCGCTCGGCTTCACCGGCACCGTGACGGCGCAGCGCGGCGGCGGCGGCGGCGTGGGTACCGGCCAGGTCATCGGCAGCGACACCTCGACGTTTCTCAACGAGTCAGTGGCGGGCGGTGCGGTCACGACCTACGACGTGTCGGGTGCGCCAGTGAACCTGCAGTTCCGCTGGGCCAAGACCGACAGCACCACGCTCGGCCCCGGCCATACCGATACCTGGAACCTGTTCTACCAGGTCAATCCCAACGCGACCGGTACCCAGGTCGCGTGGCAGAACGTCAACACCAACTTCACCTTCTCGGCCGCGGGCCAGATGTCTCCAGCGGTACCGAACATCACGCTCTCCAATGCGGTCGTCAACGGCGTTTCGCTCGGCAGCCCCGTCATCAACTTCGGCACCGGCGGCGTCACCCAGTTCGCCGATGCCAACGGCAACGTGCAGGTCAACCAGATCCAGCAGGACGGCTTTCCGGCCGGCCAGTTGCAGTCCGTCGGCGTCGGCAGCAATGGCCGCATCGTCGGCAACTATTCCAACGGCCGTAACCTCGACCTCGCGGAGATTTCGGTGGCGACTTTCAACGGCACCAACTTCCTCAAGCGCGTCAACGGCGGCGCGTTCGAGATAACCGACGCATCCGGCCAGGCGCTGTACGGCAAGGCCGGAACCATCGTCGGCTCGTCGCTGGAAGGATCCAACACCGACATCGCCGACGAGTTCACCAAGCTGATCGTCACCCAGCAGGCTTACTCGGCGAACACCAAGGTCATCACCACTTCCAACACGATGGTGCAGGATCTTCTGAACGTACTGCGCTGATTCCGCGCCGTCGTTCGCGATGCGATTTGAGATGGGCAATTAGTCATGGGTTTGAGCCAAGCTCTCGCTATCGCGATGTCGGGCCTGCGTGCGACGCAGGCCTCGATCTCGCTGGTCGGATCGAACGTCGCCAATGCGGAAACGCCGGGTTACGTCAGGAAGACGGTCATCCAGGTCGCCGGCACCAACGGCGACTATGGCTCGAGCGTTCTCCTCAACGGCGTCGACCGGCAGCTCGATCAATATCTGCAGACGCAACTGCGGACGGAAACCTCCGGCGCGGCCTATGCCGACATCCGCTCGACCTTTCTCGCCAATCTGCAGAATGTCTACGGAAATCCGGCTGAAACCGGCACCATCGAGGATTCGTTCAACAAGCTCCTGACCGCCTTCCAGGCACTGTCGACCAGTCCGGACTCGCAGTCGGCGCGGATCGGCGCGGTCGCCGCTGCGCAGACAATGGCGCAGACGCTCAACGCGGCGACGCAAGGGATTCAGAGCCTTCGCGCCAACGCCGAGATGGGCATCAACGATTCCATCACCACCGCGAACAACGCGATGGCCCAGATCGCGTTCATCAACAACCAGCTCCAGAGCAGCGGCAAGACGGACGCCGCGACGGCATCGCTTCTGGATCAGCGCGACCAATATATTACTCAACTGTCGAGTTTGATGGACGTCAGGACGGTCGTCAACAACCTCAACCAGGTGACCGTATTCACGAACTCCGGCGTGCAACTGGTCGGCACCGAGGCTGCGCAGCTAAGCTTCAATCCGCAGGGTACGATAACGCCCAACACGCTGTACAATTCCGATCCGACGAAGAGCAATGTCGGCACCATCGCCATCAATTTCCCGCATGGCGGCAGCTACGATCTGGTATCCACCAATTCGATCCGTTCGGGAAAGATCGCTGCCTACCTTGAATTGCGCGACAACACGCTGGTGAAGGCACAAGCGCAGATCGACCAGTTTGCGGCGTCGATGGCGAGCGCGCTGTCGGACAAGACGACGGCCGGCACAGCCGCACCCGCGTCGGTCCTGCCGCAGGCCGGTTATGATCTCGATCTCACGGGATTGCAGTCGGGTAACGTCATGAACGTTACCTACAAGGACAACACCACCGGCATCACGCACAACCTCTCGATCGTGCGCGTCGACGATCCGAGCGTGCTGCCGCTGAGCAACACCACAACGCTCGATCCGAACGATGAGGTGCTCGGCATCAATTTTGCCGGCGGCATGGCTTCGGTGGTTAGCCAGCTCAACGCCGCGCTGGGGCCGACTGCCAATCTGCAGTTCTCAAATCCGTCGGGCTCGACCTTGCGCGTACTGGACGACGGCGCGCCAAATCGCTCCGACGTGCTGTCGGCGTCGGTCACCACCACGATGTCCTCGCTCACCAGCGGCAACGCGCAGCTTCCGTTGTTCACGGATAATGGCGGGCTCTATACCGGCGCGCTCACCGCCAACGGTTCGCAGCAGACGGGTCTCGCCGGCCGCATCAGCGTCAATCTCGGGCTGCTCGGCGATCCCTCGCGCACCATCGTGTTTTCCACCAACCCGTTGACGGCTTCGGGCGACACCACGCGTTCCGATTTCATTCTCACGCAGCTGACGTCGGGGACCTATCGCTATTCGCCGCAGACCGGCATCGGGACCACCGGCGCTCCGTTCACCGGCACGCTGGTCAACTTCGCCAAGCAGTTCATCAGCCAGCAGGGCGAAGCGGCGACCGCCGCCAAGCAACTCTCTGACGGCCAGTCGGTGGTGCTGAATACGCTGCAGAAAAAGGTGACGGACGCCTCGGGCGTCAATATCGACGACGAGATGGCGCATCTGCTCGCGTTGCAGAATGCCTATTCCGCCAATGCGCGCGTCATGTCGTCCATCAAGCAGATGTACGACACGCTGATGCAGGCTATGTGAGGGTTTCATGTCTATCGATGGCGTTAACGGCAGAACATCCTATATCGGGACCTCGATCCTCAATATTCGCGCGCAACTCGATGAACTGACGCAGCAGCTCGCCAGCGGCCGGGTCTCGACGACCTATGCGGGGCAGGGCGCCAATCGAGGCTTCGCGCTTAGTCTGCGTGCGCAGGTCAGCGGCATCAATTCCTATGCAGACACCGCGGCGAACGTCAACACGAGGCTCAACGTCGTCAACCTTGCGCTGCAGGGATTGTCCGACATCGGCACATTGGTAAAGCAGGCGGCCAGCACGTCGACCATCGTGCTCAACGACAACGGTCAAACCTCCGGCCAGATCACGGCGCAGGCGGCGTTCGCGAACGCGGTGTCGCTGCTCAACAGCCAGACCGGTGACCGCTATCTGTTTTCCGGACGCACCACCGACACGTCAGCGACGGTATCGGCCGACGTCATGCTCGATGGCGTGGGAACCCAGGCCGGGTTGAAGCAGCTGATCAACGAACGCCGCCAGGCCGATCAGGGCGTCAGCAACATGGCACATCTTGCGGTCTCGTCGCCGCCGTTGACGACCACCGTGACCAGCCTGGCCGAGGATGGTTCGTCATTCGGGTTGAAGCTGGGTTCGGTCAGTTCATCGCTGACGGGAGCGACCGTGACACAGCCGGCCGGCACGCCGCCGGCCGTTACCGTCGATCTCGGCGCCGTCAATCCGAACGCTGGCGACAAGGTTACGTTCAACTTCAACCTGCCCGACGGCACCACCGAGTTGATCGCGTTGACAGCGACGACCACAAATCCGCCGCCGACCGGCTCGTTCCTGATCGGCGTCGATACGGCTGCGACCACCGCGAACCTGCAGGGCGCACTGACGTCTTCGATTCAGACGCTGAGCGATACCTCGCTGGTGGCGGCGTCTGCGATCGCGGCGTCCAATAATTTCTTCAATCCATCCGCCACGGTCACGGGGACAGCGGTCAACAATCAGGCCACGGTGCCGGCGCCGATCACCGGCGCCACGCTGCTCTCGGGTGCTGCGGGAACGGATTCGCTGGCCGCGAGCTTTGCGGCGGGCGATACGATTACCGTCAACGGCACGCCGATCACCTTCGTCGCATCGGGTGCGACCGGCAACCAGCTCAACATCGGCGATAGCGTGCAGACCTTGCTGGCAAAGATCGATTCGATCACCGGCACCGGCACGCCGTCGACCATCACCGGCGGCGTGATTGCGCTGCACGGTGGTGACGGCGACAGTTTGACGGTTTCCAGTTCGAACGCGGCCGCGTTCGCGGCGCTTGGCTTCAGTGCCACGGCGAGTGCAGATCCGGCGCCGTTGCGCGTCGACGGTCCGCCGTTTGCCACGGCCACCAACCTGATCGGCGGCACATCCGCCAACACGGTTTCGTGGTACACAGGCGAAGTCGGTACCGACCCGGCGCGCGGCACCGCGATCGCGCGCATCGACCAGTCGATCACGGTGCAGTATGGCGCGCGCGCCAACGAACAGGCGTTGCGCTATCAGTTGCAGAACATCGCGGTGTACGCCGCGGTCACGACCAATGCCAACAATCCGAACTCAAAGGCGCAGGTGAACGCGCTGCAACAGCGGATTTCGGCAAACCTGGCGCCGCAGACCGGCCAGCAATCGATTCAGGACATGCAGGCGGAGCTCGCCGGCGCGCAGAGCGCCATCAAGGCCTCGACCGACCGCCAGACCCAGCTCAAGGGAATGGCGCAGACCATGCTTGACCAGATCGAGGGCATCAATCAGGACGAGGTCGCGACCAAGATCCTGGCATTGCAGACCAGCCTGCAGGCTTCGTATCAAACCACGTCGATGCTCTACCAGACCACGTTGACCAAGTACCTGCCGATCTGACGGAAGTTTGTCCGCCTCAAAAGCAAAAAGGCCTCCTTGCGGAGGCCTTTTTCGTTTGGCCGGGTAGCGCTGGTCATGCGGACTTGCGGTCGGGCTCGTTGGGCGCCTGGTGTTTTCGGGCGCTTTCGAGAATCTGCTCTTCATGCCCGATCAGCTTCTTCGATTCCTTCAGCGCGTGATAGAGATCGCCGTTCAGAATGTGATTGTTGATCCCTTCGATGAAGGGCCATGCGCTCGGCATCGCGGCCAGGATGTCGCGCACGAGGCTGAAATAGGTCGGATGGTGCGCCATCGGATCCGGTGACAGGTACATGAGCTGCACGGCGAGATAGACCAGCTTGGCCGGCGTGCCGGCGGTCTCGGGGGTGAGGATGTCCTTCTCGCGCAGGATCGGAATCCTGTCGCCATCGATCAGCAGCCTGGCGCGCTGATCGGTATTGGTGACCACGCAGGCGCCGATGATGATTCGCTCGTGCGGTTTGAGCTCGACTTTCAAGGCCATGCCTGTTCTCCGTTTGACGCTTTTCGCGCGGTGTCGATTGCCCGCCGGCAAATTCGGCATCCTTCCTGATGATGGTTAACCAATAGTGAACATGCGATTAGTGCCCGTCTGACGGGGCTTTTTCGCAGGTGACCCGTAGGAATACGGGACCGATTCGAACGCGGCGAATTAATTTCAAATTCACCGTCTTTGCGGGCGAGTTGTCCGACCAAATTCATTTTTTCTTAGAGACTTGCTTCCAGAGTGAGCCGTCGCCCGATCGAGAGGTCGGGATAGTAGCTCGTTTTAATTTCACACCAGAAAGGTATGAAAGATGTCCGGTATTGTTCTCTCGGCTTCGGTTCGCCAGAACCTTCTTTCGCTGCAGTCGACCGCCGACCTGCTCGCGACCACGCAGAACCGCCTCTCCACGGGTAAGAAGGTCAACACGGCCCTCGATAACCCCACCAACTATTTCACTGCAGCTTCGCTCGATGCGCGCGCCGCAGACATCAACAATCTCCTCGACGGCATCGGCAACGGCGTGCAGGTCCTGCAGGCTGCCAACACCGGCATCACCTCGCTGCAGAAGCTCGTTGACTCCGCCAAGTCCGTCGCCAATCAGGCGTTGCAGACGACGGTCGGTTATTCGACCAAATCGTCGTTCACCTCCGTCGTGATCGACGGCGCAACGGCCGACAACCTCGTCGCCGATCAGGCTTCGACCAGCGCCGCGTTCACCGGTGCTGCAGCTCCGCAGCGCGCCGCGTATGGCAGCACCACGCTGACCGCCGGTGCCCAGCTCTTCTCGGGCACGGCCACCAACGCGAGCGGTTCGACGCTGCTGTCGGCCCTGACCACCACCGCCAACGTTGCCCAGGCGATCGCTGCTGCCGACACGCTGACTGTCAACGGCAAGACGATCACCTTCGAAGCGGGCTCGAATGGCCTCGTCGGTTCGGGCAACGCCTATACGCTGGGTATCGGCAGCACGCTGGACAATTTGGTCGCGGCGATCGACACCCTGTCGGGTAACGCAACCCCGGGCAACGCCTCGACGACAACGGGCGGCATCGTCACCCTGCACACCGGTACGGCTTCAGATCTCGCTGTGTCCGGCTCCGCCGGCGTACTCACCGCGCTCGGCCTCACCAACGCCAACCAAAATACCGGTGTTCGCACCGGTGGCGCCGTGTCGGCGGGCGTTTTGGCCGGCTCCACCAAGCTCAGCGCAGGCGACGGCACTGCTCCTTCGCTGGCGAATGGCTTCGCGGTAGGTGACACCGTCACCGTCAACGGCAAGACGCTGACCTTCGTAGCCGCGAACTCGACCAGCAACGATCCGAACGAGATCAAGGTCAACAGCGACGTCGACGGCCTGCTGGCGAAGATCGACGGTCTGACCGGCTCGTCGACGCCCTCGACGATCACCGGCAGCAAGATCACGCTGAACACCGGCTCGCTCAGTGACCTGACGCTGTCCAGCAGCAACGCTGCAGCACTCACCGCGCTTGGTCTGCCAGGCGGCGTGACGCAGGCCCGCACGCAAGTCCCGGGCGTGCTGGAAGGCAAGACCCTGAAGATCGATGCGACCGGCGGAGGTGTTGCCACCGACATCGTGTTCGGCGTGGGTGCCGGCCGCGTCTCCTCGCTCAACCAGCTGAACGAGGCCCTTGCCGCCAACAACCTGCAGGCCACGTTCGTGTCCGGCAAGCTGACCATCACCACGACGAACGAAGCGGCTTCGGCCACGATCGGTGCGATCACCGGTTCTGCGGTTGGCGCCAGCCAGGCATTCGCTGCTGGCACCACGGCTCCGGCTCCGGTCGTTGACCCATCGGCCAAGCTGACCCGGGACAACCTGGTCATTCAGTACAACAACATCATCAATCAGATCACCACCACTGCGCAGGACGCGTCCTTCAACGGTATCAACCTGCTCGGCGGTGACACCCTGAAGCTGACCTTCAACGAAACCGGCAAGTCCACGCTGAACATCCAGGGCGTGAACTTCAACCCGGCAGGCCTTGGCCTCGACGTCCTGAACGCGGGCGCCTTCAAGGACAACGCTGCGATCAACGACATCGTGACGGCGCTGAGCGGCGCGTCGTCCACGCTGCGCTCGCAGGCTTCGGCCTTCGGTTCGAACCTGTCGATCGTGCAGATCCGTCAGGACTTCTCGAAGAACCTGATCAACGTGCTGCAGACCGGCTCGTCGAACCTGACGCTGGCCGACACCAACGAGGAAGCGGCGAACAGCCAGGCGCTGTCGACCCGCCAGTCGATCGCGGTGTCCGCGCTGGCGCTGGCCAACCAGAGCCAGCAGAGCGTGTTGCAGCTCCTGCGCTAAGCGGAACGGCGACCTCAACGATCAAGGCGGCGGGGGAAACCCCGCCGTTTTTTTTGCACGAGAGATGGAGATCGATCGCGTGAAGAAAAAGCATCGAAACAAAAAATTTGGGCCTCGATCTTAATTCCATCAGAACCCATGACGGGCATGGTGGTGAAAATATGGATTTTTCGGCGGGCTTCTGACACAACTCGTAACGGCCGCTAACCATATTTAAAGGCACTATCTGTATGAAAGTTGGGCAGTTTCTCCGAAGTCCCCGCGGTCGTCCTGCGAGCCGCTCTCACCGAGGTTAGTGAATGTCTAATGCAGCCCAGGCCTACGCTCGCACGTCGCAAACGACGTCGTCGCCCCGTGAAATCGAAGCGCAGGCGCTGTTGAAGGCCGCACGACAGCTCCAGGAAGTCCAGACCAACTGGGCCGGTCCCGGCCAAGCCATGGACAATGCGCTGCTGTTCAACCGCCGGCTCTGGTCGATCTTCATGAGCGCGGCGCAGGCCGAAGAAAATCAGCAATCGATCGAAGTACGCCAGAACATCGCCAACATCGGCGTGTTCGTGATGAAGCAGACGGTCGACATGCAGATGAACCCGGACCCGGCGAAGCTGAAGTCGCTGATCGACATCAACTGCAACCTCGCCGCCGGCCTGTCGGGCCGCGGCTGACGGCGGAACGGGAGCCATAGCCATGGCCGACATGATGAGCATCATTGCGGCCAACTACAAGACGGTCGGGATGACGGTCCCGACCAAGACGCCCTATGTGGCGGTCGATCCGGCTCTCTACGAGGGCAGTTGGACCGGAAAATACGCCGACCAGAAGACGTTCAAGATCACGGTCTCGAACGTCACCGGTTTCCGCGCCAAGGTGCAATACCAGAGCGGCAGCACCAGCAAATTTCAGGAAGTGCTTATCAAGGACAATGCGTTCAGGGTCGGCGATACGAAGTTCGAGCTCACAGCAAACAATGCGGCGGTGGTCAAGAACGTCGTCACCGACTCCGCCAGTGGACAAACCTACCTCGATCAGGCCTACGCGAAGCGTTCCTGAGCGGCGGTGTGGAATCCCGCGCACCAACTTGCCACTCACTTGTTCCTGCGGTCGACCAGAAACCCGATATGGCTCAGGCCTTGCGATCGGTGGCACTCAGGCGCTGCGGGGCGTCCTTGGTGAGGTCGAGCGCGTGGAAATAGGCGCGGCGGCGCAGCACGGCGTCCTCGGGAAACTGCTTCACCACCTGGCTCGTCCTGGTATCGATGACCTGATAGACGATGGCGCGGGTGTCGCGGTCGATTACCACCTGGTTCGACACTGAAGCACTGGCGTTCGAGATGGAGACGCGGACGGCCGCGGAATCGGTGCTCGCGCGCGCGCCCGACCCGGCGGCCGAGACGCTCTGGCTCGCCGGCAGTTCGGTCGCGACCGCATGCTGCGCCGCTTCGCTCACGTGCTGAACGATCGGCGCGGCAACCGGTGCCCCCACCGGTTTGATGTTGAAATCTGTACTCATGGCAGCCCTCCAGGCTAGCGCGAGTCAAATCCCAACCCCTCGTCGACGCAATATAGCCCGGCACCTCTCAACGGGGTGTTAGGGAATACGCTCAATTCCGCGCTGACGCGGACGCGCAAATTTAGTGAAAATTGTGGACAGTTATCGCTTACAGCGAACGGCTGACCGAGAGCGGGGTGATGTTGCGCGGTCCTGGCGCGGTGCGCTGTCCTGAGGCCGTATAGGTGCTCGGAATGTTCTTGCGCTGGATCTCGGCATTGACGCCGCGCACGATACCTTCGGACACCGCGTGTGCGGTCGCAAGGACGGTGAGATTGATCTGCAGCATCGCGCGAAAGGTGTCGTGATGACGGCGCAGCGTGGTCAGCAATTCCGGCGATACCTGCGCAAGATATTTTTGCGCATTCTTCAGATTTTCGACCGCGACCATGTAGCGGCGCGACAGCTCGCCCTTCTGATCTTCCAGCCGCATCGCCTCGCGCACCTTGCCGGCGCGAACCAGTTCGGTTTCTTTCTCGATGATGCCGAGCAGGGTGCTCATCACATCGACCAGATCTTCCGCGAGCTTGCGCGCCTCGGCCGGCGTGGAGATCGCTCTTGCGGGTGCCGGTGCGGGGCTGGCCTGGGGACGCTGATTCATGTCGGGTTTCCTTTTGGATCAGCCGGCGCGGTTGGCTTGCTGCAGGATCAGGGAGCGGAAGACGTCGTTGGAAATGCCGATGCCGCCGGACTTGGCGAAGGATTTCGAATATTCGTCCGTCAGCATCGAACGCCAGACGCCGGTACCGGTCGTGTCGCCGAACGGTCCTTCGCCTTTGACGCCGGTGGTCATCTGCGAAAACATCGAGTTGAGGAACATCGCCTCGAATTCCTGGGCCTTGGCGCGGGTCTTCTTCTGCGCCTCGGGTGAAACCTTGGTCAACGCATCGGCAAGCTGCGGATCGCTGCGGCCGTTGATCAGCGAAGTCTTTTTCTTCGTGTAGGCGCCGATCCCGTTGATAAGGCTCGTTTCCATCACATCACCTCGAGGTCGGCCTGGATCGCGCCGGCGGCCTTGATCGCCTGCAGGATGCCGATCAGGTCGCGCGGGCCGATGCCGAGTCCGTTGAGGCCATCGACGAGCTGCTGCAGCGAGACGCCGTCTTTCACGACCGCGAACTTCTTGCCGTCCTCGCTGACGCTGACCCCCGTCCGCGGCGTCACCACGGTGCGGCCGCGCGACAGCGGATTGGGCTGGCTCACTTGCGGGCTTTCGGAAATCGTCACGGTGAGATTGCCTTGCGCCACCGCCACGGTGGCGACGCGGACGTCCCGGCCCATCACGATGATGCCGGAGCGTTCGTCGATGACGATCTTGGCGGCGAGATCCGGCTCGACCTGCAATTGCTCGATTTCGGTCAGGAAGGCGACGACGTTGCCCTTGAATTCGGCGGGGACCGCGAGCTGCACCGTTGAGGGGTCGATGGGCTCGGCGGTCTTGACGCCGAGGAAATCGTTGATGGCCGCCGCGATGCGCTTGGCGGTGGTGAAGTCGGCATTGCGCAGCGCCAGCCGGACATTGGGCAGCCGATTGAGCGCGAATTCGATCTCGCGCTCAATGATGGCGCCGTTGGCGATGCGACCGACGGTCGGAACGCCGCGGGTAATGCTGGCGGCGGTGCCTTCCGCCGCAAAGCCCGAGATCGCGAGCGAGCCTTGCGCCACCGCATAGACATTGCCGTCGGCGCCGAGCAGGGGGGTAACGAGCAGGGTGCCGCCGGTGAGGTTCTTGGCGTCGCCAAGCGCCGACACCGTGACGTCCATTCGCGTGCCTTGAGTCCCGAACGCCGGCAGATTGCCGGTGACCATGACGGCGGCGACGTTGCCGGTGCGGATGGTGGCGCCGCGGATGTTGACGCCCATGCGCTCGAGCATTGCCTGCAGCGATTGCTTGGTGAAGGGGATGTTGTTCAGCGTGTCGCCGGTGCCGTTGAGGCCGACCACGAGGCCGTAGCCGATCAACTGGTTCTGCCGCACGCCTTCGATGTTGGCTAGGTCCTTGATCCGCGACGTCGCGCCCGCCGACGAGAGCGAAGCCGCCAGCGCCAGCAGCGCGGCGCAGGCCAGCCAAATCAATCTTGCCGAACGGATGCCGGGCATCCTGTGCTCCCCTCGAGATCTTCCACTGGACCGCTGGCGCCACTCCCATGACGGCGATCCGCGATTAACTATGCGAGCGCCGTGCCATGTCGTGCTTTTGATCTAATGATTTGATATTGCTGAATGTTCTCGGAGGCAGGATGCCCGGGCGGCTTCACCATGATGGGCGAAACTGCCGCACGTCGGCAGATTTTGCCGGGTCGTTTACGCGTCATTAACCATAAGAAGGCGAAGGTCTCGGCACTCTCACGGCGGCGAGATCACCACGATGCGCATTTACGGACCGAACGGCACCACGCTTGGATCGCCCGCAAGCCATACGCGGCGAACCAGTTCGAGCGGCTTCTCGCTGCCGGAAACGCCGTCCGCGCCCGAAGAGACGCGCTCGGCCACAGCACCCAAGGCCGCCGGCAACATCGATGCGCTGCTCGCGCTGCAGGGTGTCGAGGATCCGACCGAGCGCCGCAAGCGTTCGGTGGCACGGGGCAGGGGCGCGCTCGACGTACTCGACGAACTCAAGATCGGGTTGCTCTCCGGCAATCTCGACGCTTCCACCGTGAACCGGCTGCGCGCCGCCGCGGCCAATCTGAAGTCGTCCTCCGGCGACCCCGGCCTCGATGCCGTGCTCTCCGAGATCGAGCTGCGGGTTGAAGTCGAGCTCGCAAAGGCTGGGCAGTTCTAGCTTTCAGCGCATGTCATCGGGGATGCGGGGTAACTCACGCCGCCATATCCTTGCGCGCCGCGTCGTAACGGCGCTGCGCGTTCAACACCTCCTTCAGGTTATTCTCGGCCCACTCCCGCAACGGATCGACCGCGCCGGCGAGCGTCGCGCCGAGCGGCGTGATCGAATACTCCACCGTAACAGGCACAGTCGCGATCGCGCGCCGCCGGATCAGTCCGTCGCGTTCGAGTGACTTGAGAACCTGGCTGAGCATCTTCTGCGAGATGCCTTCAATCGTCCGCCGTAACGCATTGAAACGCATCGGCTCGTCGCGCACCAGAAGCAGGATCAGCACCGCCCATTTGTCGCCGACGCGATCGAGGATCTGGCGCGTCGGGCAATCGGCCGAATAGGCATTCGGGGTTTTCGAACTGGCGGCTTTCACGGCGGTTACTCCGGCGTAATCAGGTGACCCAGAAGTGCTCTCTTCACACTTACATCCCTTTCGATATCTAGTCACCATTGGATACCACATTCGGGTATTGCAAGGGAGATCTCCATGAAAATCGCCGTCATCGGCGCGTCCGGCAATGCCGGTTCGCGCATCACCGCTGAGCTTGCCCACCGTGGCCATGCCGTGACCGCCATCGCCCGCCATCCCGAAAAGATCACGGGCGGGGCCAACGTCGCGCCGACGAGGGGTGACGTGATGGACCAGGCTGGCCTTGCCCGGCTGCTGACCGGCCATGATGTCGCAGTCAGCTCGGTCCATTTTCTTGACAGCGATCCGGTCAAGCTGATCGGCGCCGCCAGGGAATCGAAGGTTGGCCGCTACCTCGTCGTTGGCGGCGCCGGCAGTCTCGAGGTGGCCCCCGGTGACCGGCTGGTGACCACCCCGGGTTTTCCCGTGGCATACAAGGCAGAGGCCGAGAAGGGCGCGGCCTTCCTCGACCTGCTCCGGGCCGAGAAGGAACTCAACTGGACCTTCCTGTCGCCCTCGGCCCTGTTTGTGGCGGGCGAGCGAACCGGCAAGTTCCGCCTCGGGATCGACCGGCTTTTGACCGCCGCAGACGGAAAAAGCTCGATTTCCTTCGAAGACTTCGCAGTTGCACTCGCCGACGAGATCGAGCGCCCGGCCCATATCCGCCGGCGCTTCACGGTCGGCTATTAAGGGAAAGGCCGCCCCGATAACTTTGCCTGTGCAAGGCCTTGGGGGCGGTATTTCTGGGGGGATGGACGATATTGTCTGTCACAACCCGCCGCTATATAAGGCGCGCGCGGACGGACAATTTTCCGCCCCGCCTTGCACGTGTAGATAGGCTGACCTTGGAAAAGTTGAAGAATTATCGACCCTCCGAAAAAGAGCCTTTCATGAACGATCGCCAGCGCGACTATTTTCGCGCCAAGCTGCTGGCGTGGAAGGACGAGATCCTGCGGGAATCGAAGATCACCCTGCAGACCCTTCAGGAAGAGAACGTCAATCATCCTGATCTCGCTGATCGCGCCTCTTCCGAAACCGATCGCGCCATCGAACTGCGCGCCCGCGACCGCCAGCGCAAATTGATCTCCAAGATCGACGCCGCGCTGCAACGCATCGAGGACAACACCTACGGCTATTGCGAGGAGACCGGGGAACCGATCTCGCTCAAGCGGCTGGAGGCCCGTCCGATTGCAACGCTGTCGGTGGAAGCGCAGGAACGTCACGAGAAGCGCGAGAAGGTTTATCGGGACGAGTAGGGCAATGCCTGGCGTCTGACCGTGTCGGTCAGCGCTGCAGGTTGCAAACGAGAAAGCCGCCGCTGATGGACAACATTCTCGCGGCCGCACAGACCATCGCTACTGCCCGCCGCAACCGCACGCCGCTGGCCTCGCTGGGTCCTGACCTGGTGCCCGGCGACGAGGCGGAAGGCTATCGCATTCAACGCGCGGTCCACGACCTGCTGCTGCCGCAGACCGGCAGCCTGGTCGGCTACAAGATCGGCTGCACCAGCGCGGTGATGCAGCAATATCTCGACATCCCCCATCCCTGCGCCGGCGGGGTGTTTGCCAAGGGCGTTCACGACAGTGGCGCCAGGCTGCGCCATGGCGACTATGTCCGTGTCGGCGTCGAATGCGAGATCGCGGTGCGGCTTGCACGCAACCTTGCGCCGTCGGAAGCCCCGTTCACCGCGGAGTGGATGATGGAGGCGATCGAGGCCTATTACCCCGCGATCGAGATCGTCGACGACCGTTACGTCAAATGGGAGGCGATGGGCGCACCGACGCTTGTTGCCGATGATTTCTTCGCCGCCGGCTGCGTGCTCGGCAAGGCGGTGATGCGCACCAAGGCGCCGGACCTGCTCAAGGTCAATGGCCGCGCCATGATCAACGGCGAGGAAGCCGGGCGCGGCACCGGCGCCGATGTGCTCGGCCATCCCCACAACGCGCTGGCGTGGCTCGCCAATCATCTCGCCGACGAAGGCAAGGGGCTGCATGCGGGCCAGATCGTGCTGACGGGGAGCCTCGTGAAGACCGTGTGGCTCAACGCCGGTGACCGCGTGAAGATGGAGCTCGATGGGCTCGGGACCGTGGAAGCGAAGTTTGGGTGAAGCCTTGTAGCCCGGATGAGCGAAGCGATATCCGGGGACAAACGCCACAGCAACCCGGATATCGCTTCGCTCATCCGGGCTACGGGCTACGGGCGCATCGTTTAACTTCGGGACGAGTACATGCAGGGGCAGGAGAGCGTTCCGTCGGTTCTCGAAGCCGACGCCAGGGGCGAAATCGCCGACATCTACGCGGACATTCGAAAGGTTCTAGGTACCAGCGTGGTCAACCTGATCTGGCGCAACCTTGCGACCATGCCGGGCGCGCTGCAGTGGACGTGGTCGACGGTACGCCCGCTTTATCTCGGCGATGCGCCGCGGCATGCCGAAGCCGTCAGGCGAACGATCGCGCTGCCGGATTGGCCCGGCTTCTCCACCGACACCTTGCTGGCCGCCGGCGTGGACGAGACCGAACGCGCGCTCATTCGCGACGTGCTGGACAGCTATCAATACACCAACGCGCTCGCGCTCGTCGTGCTCTCGGCGCTGCTGGCGCACTATGAACCACGCCCGGCCGATGCCGTGGGGCCTGCCGATACCGCACCAAAACCGTCCGGCATCAAAATCCCGGAATTGCCGCCGATCGACGCGCTCGATCCCGAAGTGGCGGCGCTGGTCGGCGAATTGAATTCCTTCGGCGAAGACACCGAGCCGCAACTGATTGCCAGCATGTACCGGCATCTCGCTTACTGGCCGGCCTATCTGGCGCTGGTGCGAACCATGCTGGCGCCGCTGCAGCGGCAGGGCCGGCTGAACGCGCTCACGCTCTCCACCCGCGCGCTCGGGCATGACCATGGTACGATGCTGGCTGCGCAACTCAAGCCACAGGCTCCGCCGGATACGCTGAAGGGGACGCTCGCTTCGTGCCGACGCTTCGTCGAACATCCGATAGCGCGCATGACCGGACTCTGCGCCCTGATCCGGCGCGCGACGCCCGAGTGAGGCGTCAGCCGTCCGAGCACTTCAGCTCGGATTTGTCCCAGAATGACTTGATTGCAGCGAAGGGCACGGTCAGTCGCTCCCAATTCCCCATGAGCCGCAGCAGCACCTCGAAGCGGTCGTCCTTGATGCTCAACTGCTCGAAGTCATTCTGCAGGATGATGGTCATATCGTCGGGATATTTCGACTTGAGGCCGATCGACAGTTTCACGCCGTCGGCGTGGGTGCGGAACGTGATATTGACCGCCCGCTGCGCCGAGGCGAGGCGAAGCGTCTCGGCAATCCTGGTGCGTGCTGCTGGCTTGCTGCACGGCTCGGCGAACGCAGACGAGGCCGGGATCAGGATGACGACGAGAAGAAGCACTACCCCACGAGTGATGGTCATACCCCACACTTGCGGGGTATCCAGTACGCCGCGACCTGTCGTGTCCATCACTGCTGTCTCTGGAATACTCGATCGCCTGCCTGCGCGGACGAATGACAACGGGCTTGTCTGTTCGCTTTTCCGCGGCTAGCTCCACCGGGGGTCATGCTAACCAGTTCCATCAAAAAAGAAAGGGGCGCAGGGAATGCAGGGGTCGCCGAGCACCCGCCTTCCGCGTGCATTGGCGGCAGACACACGCCGGGGGGTTAAAGGCTAATCGAAAGCATGGTTAGGCGCGAACAAGGTTCGCCTCCGTGGGCGCCAATAACGAATACCAGGACCATCCGATCTCGTTGCCCGCAGCCTCGTTAACCAATCGTTTCTGGCGCGCATGTGCTGCCGAACGAAGTTTTGGCGAAGGTGATTGAGCGCCGTTCGTTTGCGCGCTGTCCTGCGACAAACTTGCACACCGGATGCTGCTGCGCCCACCACATCGTTCGTGACGAATCGCAGCATGTCTGCGGCGCGCTTGTTGCGTTCAGGGCATCCGCTTTGGAAACGTATGCGGGCAGCAGCTGCTTTTTCGTAACGTAGGTGAGGAGGGCGATAGCGCTTCTCGCGGCGCGTCGCCGTCACAGGCTGATGATATAGGCACTCATCGCCAGCAAAATGGCGACGCTGATGGCGATAATGATCAAGAAGAATTTTCCCATTGCTCTGCCTCCGGCAGATCATAACGCAGTGCAGCAGAAATAGTTCTCTGCCGGGCGAACGCGCCCCCGCATTCGCGCGAAGGCCCGCCATTATGGCGGGCCTTTGGAGGTCAGGGCGTGACCGCGATCACATCGCGACGCCGTAATAGTCGTTGACGGCGCGGGTCCTGGTCGGATCGCCCCAGTTCCAGGCGTTGTCGTTGCCGTAATGCGGTGCGCCCTTGAGCTGCGCTTCCGTCACGCCGGTGACGTAGCCGCCGAGCGAAGTATCGTATTTCAGCGATTGCCAGGGCAGCGGATAGTGGTCGTCACCGATCCCGAGAAAGCCGCCGAAAGACAGCACGGCGTAGGACACCCGGCCGCTCTTCTTGTCGATCATGACCCGCTCGATCGAGCCGATCTTGTTTTGATCGGCGCCATAGACCGCCGTTCCCTCGACCTTGTCGCTGCCGATCAGGTTACCGGTTTCGTTTGCTTCCAAAGACATGGTTTTCCTCCAGTGAGTTGAGGAGGGGAAACGAGAGGTGCGGGGAAACGTTCCGGATGGGAGGGCTACCGATCGACGCAGCACGGGATTCTCCGGTCGATTGACAGCTCTCGCCGATCATCGAAAGCCGACAGCCCATGTCTCGCAATAGATCCCATCAACAAACAGTGACACGCACAATGTGAAATACCTTACGCGGCGATTCCGGGACGGAGCCTGAAAATGCCCTGGCAACGTAGGAGGAAAACATGCGTGCAGTATTTCTTGCCCTCGTGACATCGGCAGTTGTGTCCGCGGCCGGGCTAAGCCCCGCCTCAGCAAACGATTATCTTTATTGCATTCAGGGTGACGACTACGCCGGCGGAGCCGGCGAGTGCATCTTCACAACCAAAGCTCAATGCCAGGCGACGGCCTCGGGTCGGACGGCGTATTGTACGGAAAATCGCAACTTCAGCGCCAACGCCGAGCTCATCGACAAGAGCCGCCCGCGCTATCGTTCGCGCTAAAATCGCACGGTGCGCATCGCATTCATTCTTCAGCCGCTGGCGGAAATCTTCCGCCCCGGCTGAAGATCACTGTGCCTTGATCGCATCCTGCGGACGCGCGGCGATGGCGGCACCATTGCCGAATATGCCGGCGAGGCTTCGGATGCGACCGGTGTCGATGCTCACATAGGCGGTCATGCCGGCCCGCAACGGCGGCTCGCCGGGACGTTCGATCAACCGCAGCCGCACCGGCAGGCGCTGCACGACCTTTACCCAGTTTCCGGAAGCATTCTGCGCCGGCAGGATCGCGAACTCGGCGCCGGTTGCCGGGCTGATGCTCTCTACCTCGGCATCCCAGGTGACGTCGGGATGCATGTCGAGGACGACCGTTGCCCTCTGCCCGACGGTGACGTGGGTGAGATCCGTTTCCTTGAAGTTGGCCTCCAACCAGGGCCGGCGATCGGCGACCATCGCAAACAGCGACGTCTGCGCCTTGACCTGTTCGCCAAGCTGGAGCCTGAAATTGACCACGACGCCGGCCCGCGGCGCCTTGATCTCGGTATAGGCGAGATCGAGCGCCGCACGATCGCGCAACGCCAGCTTCTCGCGGACAGCGGCAAATTCGTCGGTCTGCCTGTCCGGCTTGCCGCCTAGCGCGGCCTCGACGCGGGCGATGCGCTGATGCAGCACCGCGACGCGATCCAGACCTTCCTGTTCTTCGCTATTGGTTTGCTCGAGCTTCACGGCTGAAGTCACCCCGCGTCCCGACAGATCGCGCGCCCGCTGGGCTTGCGCCTGCAGGAACGTCAGCTTGTTCTCGGCCTCCCTGGTTTCAGCCTTGATCTCGCGCAGGCTCGCCTTGAGCTGCTCGACGGCAGCGCGTGCGGAATCGACATCGGCCTCGGCCTTGGCCAGCGCGAACTGATAGGGTGCGGGATCGAGACGCACGAGCAACTCGTCTGCCTTGACGATCGAATGGTCCTTGATTCGAACCTCGATGATACGGCCGGGAATTTCACTGGCGATCTGGGTGATATCAGCCTTGACGTAGGCGTTTTCGGTGGTGACGTGGCGGCCGCCCTGCAGCCAGACAGCGAACGCACCGGCAATGACGAGCGCAGGCACGCCGATCAGCGCCAGTTTTCTTTGGCGCGGCGTCACGACGAGATCCTGCCGTTGAGGCGGCGCATCCCGCGCGAAGCCGAATTCCGTCCGGCGACGACTGCCGAACCCTTTGCCGAACCATTGGCGCCGGAAACCAGCGTCGCCTTGACGCGCTGCAGCAATGCGAAGAGCTGCTTGCTCTCCCGGGCAGACAGATCGGCCAGCGCGGTTTCGACCGTGTCCTCGGCGACGCGCCAGATGCGCTTGTGTACCCGCTCGGCCTCGGGCGTCAGGTAGACGCGTTTTACGCGCCGGTCGCCGGGTTGGGGGCGGCGTTCGACCCAGCCGTTGGCTACAAGCCGGTCGATCATGCGGCCGGCGGTCGCCTTTTCGACTTCCATCATCTCGGCGAGCTCGGAATGCGACGCCCCGGGCCTGCGATGCAGGCGGGTCAGCACCAGCCATTGGCCGCGGGTGATCCCGAGCCGGCGCACGCGGCGATCGAATTCCGTCCGCAGCAGGCGGGCGACGTCCGAGATCACGACACCAATGTATTCTTCGGTATTCGGCATGGCGGACCATTGTAGCCGCCGGGCAATTGGTAAGCTAGGTTATATAACAGTAACCCAGGTTATGATCGGGGCGCGCGATGCGGCAGGGGAAGCCAAAAGGGAAGCTACAAGGGAAGCTACAAGGGACTTGGGCTTGAGCTCCACCGAAATCGACGCCGACGAAGCTGCCGGGTTCATGCCCCCGGCGCAACGTTATTTGACCATGGCGACCGTCGTTCTGGGGTCCTCGCTCTACGGCACGGCGCTGCTGACGACATCGACCATCCTGCCGCAGATGCAGGGCGCGCTGTCGGCGACCCAGGACGAGATCGCCTGGGTGATGACGTTCAACATTCTCGCGACCGCCGTGGTGACGCCGATGACCGGATGGCTGGTGTCGCGCTTCGGCACCAGGCGCGTGGTGGTCTACTCGATCGGCCTGTTCACACTGGCGACGCTGCTTTGCGGCATGGCGCAGTCGCTCGAGATGCTGGTGCTGTGGCGCATCCTCCAGGGCGGGGCGGGGGCGCCGATCGTGCCGCTGTCGCAATCGATCCTGTTCAATACGTTCCCGCGGCGCCAGCACACGATGGTGATGTCGGTCTTCGGGATGGCGGTCGCGGTCGCGCCGGCGTTCGGTCCCGTCATCGGCGGCTATCTCGCCGAGATGTATAGCTGGCGCTGGTCGTTCTACATGCTGGTGCCGATCGGCGTCTGCGCCACGATCGGCATGAGCTGGACGCTGCCGCCCGACAACAGCCTCACTAGGGTGCGCTTCGACTGGACCGGCTTCATCGCGCTTGCCACGGCGCTGGCGGCCGTGCAGCTCGTGCTCGCGCGCGGTGTGCGGCTGGACTGGTTCAATTCGATGGAGATCGTCATCGAATGCCTGATCGCGGGCCTCGCATTCTACATTTTCCTGGTGCACAGCCTGAGCGCCCGCGAGCCGTTCCTGAACCTGAAGCTGCTGGCCGATCGCAACTATGCGATCGGGCTGGCGCTGGTGACGATCTACGGCATGCTGAATTTCACGCCGATGGTTCTGCTGCCGCCATTGCTGCAGCAGCAGGCCGGCTATCCCGATGCGCTGGTCGGGCAGGTGATCGGATGCCGGGGTGTCGGAATGCTGGTCGGATTCATGACCGCCGGCTTCATGAGCCGGATCGATCCGCGCATCAGCATGGCCTTCGGCTTCGGCCTGCAAACGCTGGCAGGACTTTGGATGCTGACGTTCGATCTCAACGTCACCATGGAAGTGCTTGTTATCAACAGCGTGATCCAGGGCTTTGCCGTCGGCGTCGTCTGGGTGCCGATTACGGCGGTAGCTTTCGGTACGCTGGACGCCAGGCACTACGCCGAGGCCTCGGCGGTCTTCCACCTCTTGCGCAATATCGGATCGAGCTTCTTCATCTCGCTGTCGATTGCCGAGATCGTGCGCACATCAGGCGCCAATTACAGCCGCATGACCGAGATGATCACGCCCTACAATCGCGCGCTGACGACACCGGGCATGACCGGGGCGTGGAATTTCGACACGGTGCCGGGACTTGCGCGAGTGGCAAAGGAAATCCTGCGCCAGGCGATGATGATCGGATATCTGAACGCCTTCACGATGTACACGGCAACGTCGGCGCTGGCCGTGGTTTTCGCGTTGATGGCCAGAAGCCGCAAGGCGTGATGCGCGATCGAGAAACGACCACGGCCCTCACCAGGGGAGCTGGCAAGGGCCGTGTTGTACATCTCCGCCGCGCCTAGGTTCGCAACGAGATGTGGGAGCTCTGAGTATCTCTTTTAGTTGGGCATGATCTTTTCCAAAAACCGGTATCCACTTTTTGGGATCATGCCCGCTAGAACGGCAGCAGCACGTCCATTACCTGCTGGCCGTAGCGCGGTTGCTGCACGTCGGTGATCTGGCCGCGGCCGCCATAGGCGATGCGGGCCTGCGCGATCTTCGAGGAATCGATGGTGTTGTCGCTCTGGATGTCCTCGGGGCGGACGATGCCGGCGACGATCAGTTCGCGGATTTCGAAGTTGACGCGGATCTCCTGTTTGCCTTCGACCACGAGATTGCCGTTCGGCAGCACCTGCGTCACCACGGCGGCGACGTTGGTCTGCAACGCTTCCTGGCGGTTGACCGAGCCCTTGCCGTCGCTCGACGATGTCGAGTCCGTGGTCAGGAGCTTGCCGGGCAGGATCTTGTTTGCCTGCGTGATCGTCTGAGACCCGATGAAATCGGTGATCCCCGAGTCTTCCTTGGCGGTGCGGCTGCGTTGGGTCTCGTTGGACAGGTTGGCTTTGTCGGTGATGTTGACGGTCACCGTCAGGAGGTCGCCGATCCGCGCCGCTCGCTGATCCTTGAAGAAGGCGCGCGAGCCGTTCCGCCACAGCGAGTTGGCATTGTAGGAAGCCTGCTCGGGCTTGGGCATCGGCATCTGTACCGGCTTGTAGCCAGGCTGCGTGGTCGGGTTTTCGATCTCCGTCAGCTTCGGCTTTTCGCCGATCTGCGACAGGCGGTCGATCGAGGAACAACCGCTGGCGCAGGCGGCCACCGACAGCATGGCGCCAGTAAGAATGATGCGGTTGAGACGGGTGACTGACATCTACATTACTCGGTTTTTGGAGCGGCTGGTGAACTGACGGTGGCTACGGCGACGGGCGCAGGTTGTGTTTGGCCGAGCGAGGAGGTGGCATCGCTGGTCTGCGGCAGGCGGGACGCCGCCGGTATGGTCGGGACGGGAGTAATCGAAACCTGGCCGCGGCCGATCACGGTGCCGGACAGCGTGCGCTTCGACTGCAGGTTCATGACGTTGACCACGTCGCCTTCGGTGCCGTTGTCCAGCGCCTTGCCGCGCATGGTGAGGTAGATGCCGGGCGCCTCGTAGATCAGCGTGACGTTCTGGTCGCGCTGCACCAGGTCGGGCTTGACGAGATCGGCGGTGCGGATCGCCTGGCCGGCGCGGAGCTGGCGGCGGGCCTGCATGCCCACTACGCGGTCGCGCGCGGCGGGATCGTTGCCGACTTCCGCTTTCGGGCGGCGCTCCATCAGCACGTCGGAGGATTTGAGGATCTCGTTGCGCTCGACATTGCGCGCCAGCACCGCGGCCTCGATCGTCTCGATCGCCGTGCCGGTGAAACGCAGCTTGGCCGAGGCGGCGCCGTTATCGTTGCCGATTTCGAAGGTGACGTCGAAGCGGCCGTTGCGGTGGTCGTAGCGCACGATGGCTGCCTGCATGCCGCCGGTGAAGCCGGCGTCCAGCCTGACGTCGCCGGGATCGCGGTCGAAGGTCAGCGACAGATTGGCGGCGTCGCCGAGACCGTTGCGGCGCTCCAGCGCGCGCGCGACCTGTAGCTCGATGTCCTTGCCTTCGAGCGTGCGCGCCAGGCGCGTCACCGAAATTACCTTCAGGTCGCGGGTGTCGACGCCGATCACATGATGGGCGCGAAGGGTGTTGAGCACCTGCGCTACCGGCAGCGAGCCCGTGGTGCCCAGATCCGGCGCGCGATAGATCGCGATCTGCCCGGCGCTGCCGGCATTGTCGATGACGTCGTCGATCCGCACCAGATCGCCCGACACCTGCACGTCGGCACGCAGCACGGGCGCAGTGATTACGCTGTCCCGGGTCTGCGCGACCGCGTCCGCGCTCAATGCGGCGATCAGGGCGGCAGCCAGGAGGAGGGTGCGGGCGATCATGATCGGTCCTTTAGCGGAACATGTTGGAAGTGGATTGCAGCATCTGGTCGGCCGCGCTGACGACCTTGGCGTTCATCTCGTAGGCGCGCTGGGCGGCGATCAGGTCGGAGATTTCGGTCACCACCTCGACATTGGCCTGTTCGAGGTTGCCCTGCTGCATGTCGCCAAAACCGTCGGTGTTGGCGACGCCATCCTGCGGCGTGCCGGAGGCCGGGGTGTCGGTGAACAAATTGTCGCCGATCGGGTTGAGGCCGGCCTTGTTGATGAAGCGTGTCAGGCCGATCTGTCCGACCAGCGTCGGCGTGGTCGAGCCCGGCAGCATCACCGTGAGCTGGCCCTGCGCGTTGACGGTGATCTGCGAGGAATTCTGCGGGATCGTCATCGTCGGCTGCACCGGGTTACCCTGCGCAGTGACGACGCGACCCTGTGCGTCCATCATGAACGAGCCGTCGCGGGTGTAGGCATAGGTGCCGTCGGGGACCTGGATCTTGAAGAAGCCTTCGCCGCGGACCGCAATGTCGAGGTCGTTGCCGGTCGGCGACAGCGTGCCCTGGCTCATGAGACGCGGCGTGCCGACGGTCTTGACGCCGCCGCCGATATCGACACCGACCGGCAGGATGGTGCCCTGGTCGGAAGCCTGCGCGCCGACGCGGCGTACATGGTCGTAGATCAGGTCCTGAAACGCCGCGCGCTGCTTCTTGTAGCCGGTGGTGCGCATGTTGGCGATGTTGTTGGAGATCACCTGAACGTTGAGTTCCTGTGCCGCCATGCCGGTCGCTGCTGTGTAAAGGGCGCGCATCGATCAATGCCTTACGGTTATGCCGGAACGTCGGCGAGTTTCTCGACTGCGGTTCGGTGCAGGTCGTGCTGCTGCTGCAGCATCGCCGAGATCTGCGTGTAGGTGCGCGTGATCTCGATCATGCGGCTCATCTCGTGGACGGAATTGACGTTCGACTTCTCGATAAAGCCCTGGCGCACCTGCGAGGTGGTGTCGGGCTGGGCGGCGACGCCCTGGCCCGCGGAGTAGAGGTTGCCGCCTTCCTTCACGAGCTTCTGCGCGTCGGCAAAATTGACCAGCCGCAGCTTGCCGCGGACCGAGTTGGTACTGCTGTTGATGCCTTCGAGGACCGTAATATTGCCGTCGGCTGCGATGTTGATCGCCTTGTCGGTCGGCTGGAACACGATCGGGCCGGACGTACCCAGCACCGGATCGCCGCTCGCGGTCACGAGCTGGCCCTGATTGTTGATCTGCAGGCCGCCGTCGCGGGTGTAACGTTCGCCGCCGGCCGTCTGCACCACCAGGAAGGCTTTGCCGTCGATCGCGACGTCGAGCGGGTTTTTAGTCTGCTCGGAGGGGCCGGCGGCGAAATCGTGAAAGGTGGCGCGGTCTTGCACGAAGGAGACGCGGCGGTCGGCGCGCACGAAATTGTCTTCATGCGCCGGCGAGCGCAGATATTCCTCGAACAGCGACCGGTCGGCCTTGAAGCCGGTCGTGTTGATGTTGGCGACGTTGTTGGCGACGACATCCAACTGCCGTTCCAGCGTCATCTGCCGCGAAAGTCCGACGAGAAGCATATTCTCCATCGGTGGTTCTCCCCTTGATCGATCCGAAGCAGGCTCTCCCAAGCCCGTGGTCCGGATCCGTCGTAAACCTTTGGGCTCTCCCAAGCCGGCGGGTCACGACGACTACTCAGCGAAAGCCGTGCCAAGTCGGGAAATGCCGGTTTTTTAAGGGGTTAGGTATTTTTCGAAGCGCGGGGCGGGCGGCAGAAAGGTCTTGTTGACCATGTTTGCCCGGCAGATTTTTCCTACTTGGGCGCCAATGGAAAGGTTCCGTTAACCATTATTACCCTAGCGTTGCATCTATTGAGGGCGCGTGTGCGCTGGCGGCTTTTGTTTCGCGTTGTGGGGGCATCGTTTACCCAGGCTGGTGGCAACCGCGTTCGTTTTCGGAATTGAAGCGGGCGGGGCAATGGCTGAGAACGAGCAGGCGGAAGGCGCGGACGGCGCAGAAGCCGCGTCGTCGAAAAAGGGCAAGCTTAAGCTGATCATCGCGGTGGCGGGTTTCGTCGTCATCGTTGGCGCTGGCGCCGGCTGGTTCTTCCTGATGCGCGGCCATGGCGAGGAGAAGCACGCCGAAGCGCCGCCGCCGAAGCCGCCGTCCTTCGTCGAAGTGCCCGACATGATGGTCAACCTGGTCGGAGCCCCTGGCGAGCGGGTGCAATACCTCCGCGTCAAGGTCGTGCTCGAGATCAAGGAAGGAAAGGAGGTCGAGGCGATCAAGCCGAACCTGCCGCGCGTCACCGACCTGTTCCAGACCTATCTGCGCGAATTGCGTCCCTCCGACATCAACGGTTCGGCCGGGCTGTTTCGGCTCAAGGAAGAACTGACCAAGCGGGTCAACAACGCGGTGGCGCCACATCAGGTGAGCGCCGTGTTGTTCAAGGAAATCGTCGTGCAGTGATGGGACGGATCTAGCATCATGGCCGGCAACCAAGACCAGATGGACCAGGACGCCATTGCCGCGCAATGGGAAGCCTCCCTGGATTCCGAAGACCCCACGGCGGCCGCGGAAGAGGCTGCCGCGAATGAACTCTCCGAGAGCATGGCGCTGCAATGGGCGGCCATGGTCGAGGATGGCGGTCGCGAGTTCGGCAACAAGAATTCCGGCGAACGGGTTCTGTCGCAGGAAGAAATCGACAATCTGCTCGGCTTCGCCGTCGGCGACGTCAATCTCGACGACAATTCCGGCATTCGCGCCATCATCGATTCCGCGATGGTGTCCTACGAGCGTCTGCCGATGCTCGAAATCGTGTTCGACCGCCTGGTGCGGCTGATGACCACGAGCCTGCGCAACTTCACCTCTGACAACGTCGAAGTCTCGCTCGACCGCATCACCTCGGTTCGCTTCGGCGACTACATGAATTCAATTCCGCTCCCGGCCGTGCTCAGCGTGTTCAAGGCCGAGGAGTGGGAGAATTTCGGCCTGGCGACGGTCGATTCCAGCCTGATCTATTCGATCATCGACGTGCTGCTCGGCGGCCGGCGCGGCCAGACCTCGCTGCGCATCGAGGGCCGGCCCTACACCACGATCGAAACCAACCTGGTCAAGCGGCTGGTCGAGGTGGTGCTGGCCGACGCCGAGCAGGCGTTCCGGCCGCTGTCGCCGGTGACGTTCTCGATCGACCGGCTGGAAACCAATCCGCGCTTCGCTGCGATCTCGAGGCCCGCCAATGCCGCGATTTTGGTGCGGCTGCGCATCGACATGGAAGACCGCGGCGGCAATGTCGAATTGCTGCTGCCTTACGCGACCATCGAGCCGATCCGTCCTGTTCTGCTCCAGATGTTCATGGGCGAAAAGTTCGGCCGCGATCCGATCTGGGAAGGACATTTCGCGACCGAAGTGGCGCAGGCCGAGATATCGGTCGATGCCGTGCTGTATGAAGCCGACATTCCGCTCAAGCAACTGATGAAGCTGAAGGTCGGCGATACCCTTCCGCTGGAGATGCGTCCCGATGCGCTGGTCTCGGTCCGCTGCGGCAACGTCACGCTGACCGAAGGGCGGATGGGCCGGGTCGGCGACCGCGTCGCCATTCGCGTCACCAAGCCGTTGCGCAAGCCAAATACCACCTTCGCGATGTTCGAGAAGGCCGACGAACAAACCAAGTTGATGGAGGCACAATGAGTTATTCCCTTGGCATTGTGATCGAGAGTTTGGTGGCGGTGCTGCTGATGCTCACGATCGGCTACTGCATGGTGCTCAACAAGCGGCTGAAGCGGCTGAAGGCCGACGAGCATTCGCTGAAGGCCACGATCGCGGAACTGATTACCGCGACCGAAATCGCCGAGCGGGCGATCGGCGGCCTCAAGCACACCGTGCGCGACGTGAATGAGAATCTCGGCAGCCAGCTCACGGCGGCGACACAGATGGCCGGGCACCTGAAGAACATGCTCGCCGAAGGCGACGGCGTCATTCGCCGGCTGTCCAAGATCGCAATCGCGGCGCGGCCCTCGCAGGAGGCCGAATCCGAAGCACCCAAGGTTTCCAACGCCAAGGCGATTGCCGCGGCCGCTGAAGCATTCTCCGAACGCCGAAGGGCAAGTGGCCTCGCTGCATGAATTCGTTCCGGGACATACGCGTCATTCCGGTCGTGCTGGTTGCGATCTTCGGCCTTGTCGTGCTGAAGGTCGCGGGCCTCGTGATCGATGGCGGCTATGTCTTCGAATATCAGGCGAGTCAGGCTCCGCAGCCGAGTCCTCCTGCTCCTCCCGCTCCACCCGCCAAGCGTTCGTGGGCGCAGGACAATCTGGGTTTTCCGAGCAAGGCCGATCTCGCCGACATCACCGGTTCGGTCAAGAAGGAGGAGCCGAAGCCGGCCGCGCCCGCCACCGAACCGCCGAAGCCCGACGGCGTCGTGGTGTTTCCCGACCAGAACCCGCAATCGGTGTCGCCGTCGGAGCGCGCCATTCTTGAAAGGCTGCAGGCGCGGCGTCAGGAACTGGAGCAGCGTGCGCGTGAAGTCGAAATTCGCGAAAGCCTTTTGAAATCCGCCGAGAAGCGCATCGAGGGCCGCGTCGATGAAATGAAGGCAACCGAGGCAAAGATCTCGACCGCGACGGGGCAAAAGGCGGAGCAGGATGCCGCGCGGTTCAAGGGCATCATCACGATGTATGAGAACATGAAGCCAAAGGACGCCGCCAAGGTGTTCGACCGGCTGGAAATGTCCGTGCTCTACGAAATCGCCTCGCAGATCGCGCCGCGCAAGATGTCGGACATTCTGGGCTTGATGCAGCCGGAAGCGGCCGAGCGGCTGACGGTCGAACTGGCCCGCCGCGCCGGCTCCGATAAATCCACCTCCACGGCCGAGTTGCCGAAGATCGAAGGCAAGATCCTGCCGCAAAAGCAGAATTGACACAGGTTTCCACGCGTCCCGGCCAAGGGGCGTTGGCGTCACCCGATCAGAACCTCCGCGGCCCCGTTGTCACGAACGAGCGATGGGCTACGGAGAGCGCGCCGCGCTCATTGGTTTCAAGGGCGATCTTCTGCGCCAGCATCACATCGCCCGCGGCGAGGTCGCCATCCGGAACGAAGCACCATTTGCAGACGTGGTGCCCCGTGCCGCTGAGTTCCTCGATGTTCGTCTGCGTGCCATGATGGACCCGATAGCGCGTCCCGGTGTCGCTGCCGATGACGTCGAAATATCGGAATTGCTCATAGCTGGCGCGCTGCTTCGGCGAGAGCCAGCCCTTCAACAGCGTGAGCGCTCGCGCCTCGGTTTCGAGGCGGAACGATCTGCTGCAGGAACCGGATCGCGCCACTACCAGCGAAAGCGCCGACAGCAGCACCGTGCCAAGCAAAGCCAGGATGAACGAGCATATCGCCAGGACGACCTGCTGGGTCACGGCTGTCAGCCACCGACAAGACGCGGATAAAACAGCGTTTCCTCCGCCGTCGGATCGAAGGAGCGGATAACCCGTTGCTCGCCGGGCCCCGATCGTACCGCTGCCGTAAAGCCTGAGCCGGTCAATTCCATAAAGCGCCGCTCGGCCTTTTCTACCTCCGCCCGCTCATGGGCGTCGAATGTATGGCGGGTGTCACCGGTACGATCCATCACGATCTGGGTTGCCATTTCACGCACTCCGAATTTGCCCGCCTCAGGCAGGCTTGGCAGACCCGGGAGTTGAACGATTGCCGGCCCGCATCCCGGGTCCATGCTTCTCCTAAAACGGGATGGCCGAGATTGGTTCCATGCGTTTTGCGATATTGATGCCGATCATGGCGCGGGGCGGCCTACCGCGCCCCGGAGGCGCTTTTGCGCGATGGAGGCCGCATTCCGGCCCCATCCCGCGAGGCGGATGCTCACCCCGCACGGGGCAGCAGATGTCCGTCGGGGCCCTTCCAACGAAATCAATGAGTTGGCGTTAACAAAACCTTAAGTCGGCCAATCCAAGATTTCAAAACCACAGGCGAGGGCGCTTCGCCGCAGAATTCATTGAGGCCGCGAGATTTCCTGGATGGGGCAAAGGGCTGCCGCTGGAACTGGGTCGCAGGGCCGCGCTTTGGCGCGGATGGCCCGGCTTTGCCTGGGCCGGCCGCTTGCGCTTGTCGTGCTGCTCGCCGGCCTCGCTGTTTCGCAGCCCTGCCGCGCTGACGATCTGGTCCGGGGGGAGGCGACATTCACGTCCGGAGGCGGCTTCGCCCGGCTGGTGCTGAAGCTGGCCGAGGACGTCGAATCCGACGTTTCGACCGCGGGTTCGATCATCATCATCCATTTCAAGCGCCCGGTGGATATTCCCGTCGACAAATTGTCGGACGCCGTTCCCGATTATGTCGGCTCGGCGCGGCGCGATCCCGACGGTACGGCGATCCGGCTGTCGCTATCGCGGCGCGCAACCGTCAACACCATGACGGCGGGGGAGCGGATTTTCGTCGACTTCCTGCCCGATAGCTGGACCGGCCCGCCGCCCGCACTTCCTGCGGCGGTCGTGCGCGAACTGGCGGAGCGGGCGCGGGCCGCCGAGCGCGCGCTGCGCGCGCAGATGGCGGTCAATGCCGCGAAGAAGAGGCCGCCGGTGCGCGTCCGCGCCTCGGTGCAGCCGACCTTCGTCCGCTTCGTGTTCGAGATGCCCGACGGCGTCAACGTGTCGTCGGTGCTGAACGAGCAGAAACTGACGCTGCAGTTCAACAGCGTGCTCAATTTCGACCTGGCTGACGCCAAGGTGGCGGCGCCGCCCAACATCGCGTCGATCAACCAGCGGGCCGACATCGATTCTTCCGCAGTCGATATCGTGCTGATCGGCGAGGTCGACGTGCATTCCTTCCGCGAGGAAAAGAACTATGTGATCGATGTCGCCTTCCAGCAGGCGGACAAGCCCGCTTTGCCCGAGCCGCAGGCCGCGGCGAAGCCGGCCGTACCGGCCAGGCCGGGGCCTGCCGCGCGGGTTTCGCGTGACAAGGCCCTGAAGGAATCGTCGCTGCCGCAGCAGCCGGCCGAGATTCCGCCCGTGACCTCGGAGACGATTGCCGAACAGGCCAGGATCGAGATCAAGCCGGTTCAGGCGGCGACAGAAGTGCCGGCCGTGGCCGAAGCCGCAACGCCTGCCGTCGAAAAAGTGACGCCGGCCAAGGACAGCGCGGCCCCTGCGGCCGAGAAGATGGCAGCCGCACCGGAAAAACCAGCGCCGCCGGCGGAAGCCGCGAAAGTGACGCCGCCAGCCGAACAGGTCCAGGCTGCCGCTGCGGAAGCGCCGAAGGCCGTACCCCCCAGGCAGGCTCCACCTCCTGCGGAGCCGGCGAAGAAGGCAGAGCCGGCGGCATCCAGCCCGCCACCGGAAAGCGACGCCAAGGACAAGACCGCCACCGTCGAGGCGAGGCGTGACAGCGACGGCCTGCGCGTGACGTTCTCCTTTGCCGCACCGACCCCGGCTGCGCTGTTCCGCCGTGCCGATGCGGTGTGGCTGGTGTTCGACCAGACCAAACCGCTCGATATCGAACCGATCCGCGCCAAGGGCGGCGCCATCATCGGCGATGTCAGCCGGCTGCCGCTGGAGAAGGGGCAAGCCATCCGCATTCGTCTCAACCGGCCGCAGATCCCTTCGCTCGAAAGCGAGGGCCGCGCCAACGGCTCCGAGTGGACGCTGACCTTCGCCGACCGCGGCCAGACGTCGCCGCTGCCGTTGGCGGTGGTGCGGAACATTGCCGATCCCGCGCTTGCCAGCGTCACCGTGCCGCTGGCCAATCCCGGTGCGATGCATCGCCTGGTCGATCCCGACGCCGGCGATACGCTCCTGGTCGTCACCGCGCCGCCGCCGACCCGCGGCCTCATCAAGCGGCAGGATTTCGTCGAACTATCGCTGCTGGAATCCGTACACGGCGTGGTCGTGCATCCGAACTCCGACGATATCAACGCCGAGGTCGGCTCCGACAAGGTGATACTGGGACGGCCCGGCGGATTGACGCTCTCGTCCGCCGACGTCGCGGCGGAGCGCGCCACCGCGGCGGTGAGGCCGCTGTTCGACGGCAACGACTGGCGCAAGAACCGGGAAGAGAAGTTTTTCCCCAAACTGGATGCGTTGACCAAGGCCGCGGCCGTCGCGGAGCCTGAGGAAAAGGCGCAGGCCCGGCTCGAGCTTGCCAACTTCTACATGTCGCGCGGGATGTATCATGAGGCGCGGGGAATGACCAACCTCATCCTCTCCGAGACCGACCCGGGCAACGAAGATGCCAACGTGCTGATGGTGCGTGCGGTCGCCAGCATCCTGATGGGCCATCCCGAGCGAGCGCTGAAGGACCTTGCAAGTCCTGCGATCGGCAATGGCTACGATTCCCAATTGTGGAAAGGGTTTGCGCTCGCCCGTCAGGAAAAATGGGCGGAGGCGCGTGAAAAGTTCAAGAACGCCGAATTCTCGATTGCCGCGCTGCCGGTGGAGCTGCAGCGCATCGTTACCACGGATGCGATGCGCGCCTCGCTCGAGGTCAAGGATTATGCCGGGGCCTCGCGGCGGCGCAGCGAGCTTGAGGTGATCGGCATTCCCGACGAGATGAAGCCGGAGATCGCAGTGCTGCGCGGGCGGCTCGCCGAAGCACTGGGACACGACAAGGATGCGCTCGACGCCTACAAGTACGCGGCGCAGTCCCGCGACCGGGAGGCGTCGGCGGAGGCGAGGCTGCTGGAAGCCCTGCTGCGGCACCGGCGCGGTGAACTCGGCCAGGCCGAGCTGATACGCGAGCTGGAGATATTGTCGGTCATCTGGCGCGGCGACGCGATCGAGTTGAGGACGCTGAACAAGCTGGCCGAGGTCTATGCCAAGAACGGGCGCTATGCCGACTCGCTCACCGCCGCCAAGACCGCGACGAAGCTGCAGCCCAATTCCGAGCTGTCGCGGCAAAGCCAGGACGCGGCCTCCGCATTGTTCGCCGAGCTCTATCTGGGCCCAAAGGGCGAAGACATGAAGCCGGTCGATGCGCTCAGCATGTTCTACGAATTCCGCGAGTTGACGCCGATCGGCCGTCGCGGCGACGAGATGATCCGGCGGCTCGCGGACCGGCTGGCGGCGGTGGACCTGCTCGACCAGGCCGCCGAACTGCTGCAGTACCAGGTCGACAAGCGGCTGGAGGGAGCCGCGCGCGCGCAGGTGGCGGCGCGCCTTGCCATGGTCTACCTCACCAACCGCAAGCCGGACCGGGCGATCGCGGCGCTGCGCGTCACCCGGATCTCCGATCTCTCCGGCGAACTGCGGCAGCAGCGACTGCTGCTGGAGGCGCGGGCCCAGAGCGACGTCGGTCGCCACGACCTCGCGCTCGATATCATCTCCAACATCACCGGCCGCGAAGCGATCCGGCTGCGCTCCGACATCTATTGGGCCTCGCGGCAGTGGCGGGAGGCTTCCGAACAGATCGAACTGTACTACGCCGAACGCTGGCGGGATTTCAGGCCGCTGAACGCCGCCGAGAAGAGCGACGTGATCCGCGCCGTGGTCGGCTATGCGCTGGCCGAGGACGCGATCGGCCTGGCCCGTTTCCGCGAGAAATACGCGCCCCTGATGAACGGGGAGGCCGACCGGTCCGCATTCGAGATCGCGAGCAAGCCGGCCGCCTCCAACAGCACCGAATTCGCCCTGATCGCCAAGATGGCCGCCAGCGTCGACACGCTCGACGGCTTCATCCGCGAAATGAAGATCCGCTTCCCGGATGCCACCGCCCGCGCGCCGCTATCGCCGGGAATGTCCGGGGCCGAGCCGGTCCACACTGGCTCCTTGCCCGCGATATCAGGCATCAGGCGGATCGAATTGAAGAAGCAGGCGAAGTAGCGGATTCGGCCGCAGGTTCGGCCAATTTTTGACCAGTTGGCGCATTAGGAAGGACGTCAGCGTCTCCACGGCGCCCTTTGCAATCGTCTCCAGCCAACCGCCCAAGACCGGCCGTCCGATGCCACTGACCCGGGACCGAATTATTGGACACGACACCGAACGCCTGGCGTTCAGGTTCACCATGCTGAACGAGGCCGATACGGTCGAGTGTCAGATCAGCGATGCTGCGATGGACGAATTGGCCGGCACCCGAGGAACGGAAAGCATGGCCAGGCAGGCACAATTCCTGGCGTTGCGGGATGCTGTCGAAGGCATCGCATCCGATATGTTCGACAGGGTGCCCGTGGTCAAAGGCCGCATCATCAGGATTTTCACCAAGGACGTTCAGAAGTCGTCGTCAGCGCTGGCCGCCCCGACCGCAAGCGGCCCGGAGCTGGAAACGGACAAGACCGCTTCGCTGCGGATCATTGCCGAAACGAGGCCGGCAAGCGCGGCGCAATAGCGCGTCGTTCCGTCGCCCTCGACAGATGCGCGTCAAAGCGGCAACCTGCAGGCCAACAACCTGCCGGAGGACGCCATCACGATGAGCAAGCCCGCCAAGACCGAAGCCGAACTCATTGCGATGGCGCGAGCCGAGTTGAAGGTCCACGTCGATTGTCCCGACGGCATTGCGATCTCGGTGATCCGCGACGGCGATAGCTGGGAATTCCGCGCCGAGGCCGACGATGCCACGATCGCCAAACCGGGCTTTCCCGAATGCGTCGCCATGCTGGTCCAGATCGGCGACCACCTCTGCAAACAGTATGATTTCAAGGAGTGAGGCCGGCGGGTGTCTGCCTCGGCTTGACCTCCCAAGAGCGTTTTCGAGCGAAGTGGACACCGGTTCGCGTCAAGAAAACGCGTCAAAACAAAGAATCCAGAGCCCGGTTCTGATTCAATCAGAACCGAAAAGGCTCAAGAGGGCCTTCACACTGTAAAGATCCGCCCCGGGTTGAGAATGTTCTTCGGGTCGAGCGCGCGCTTGAGCGTGCGCATGGTTTCAATTTCCGCTTCGGTGCGACTCATTTTCAGATAGGGCCGCTTCAGGATGCCGATACCGTGCTCCGCCGAGATCGAGCCGCCGAATTCGCCCGTGAGGTTGTAGACCAGCTTCTCGAACTGGTCGTGCTTGTCAGGCGTATGTTCGTGATACACGCTGGGATGCAAATTGCCGTCGCCGACGTGTCCCATCACGATGGTGAAGGCTTGCGGATCGATCGCCTTGACTCGCGCATCCAGCGTATCCGCATATTCCTCCATCCTGTCGATGGCGAGACTGACATCGAAGCCCATCCGCGCGGCGTAAGGAAAGCTGCGGCCCAGTTCGACGCTGGAATTGCGGATGCGCCAGATCGCGGCGGCGGACGCATTCGAGGTCGAGAGGGTGGCGTCGAGGATCAGATTGTCGCCCATCGCGGTCTCGAGCAGTTTCTCGAGATCGGCATGGATGCGCTCGGGGTCGCTGCCGGAAGCCTCCAGCAGAACGTAGAACGGATGGTGGGTCGGCAGAGGCCCGGCCACGCCCTTTATGCGTTCGACCGTGAGGCGGTAGTAGGCATTCCACATCACCTCGAACGCGGTCAATTCGCCGCCGAGACCTTCCCGCGCCATCCTCAGGAATGCCGTGACCTGTCCGAACGAGGGCAGGGCGCATAGCGCCACCTGCCGTTCCGCCGGCGCGGGAAAGACGCGAACCGCGGCACGCGTCACGACGCCGAGGGTGCCTTCGCTGCCGATGAAAAGCTGCTTTAAGTCGATGCCGGTGTTGTTCTTGATGTATTTGCGCAGGCCCTTGAGCACGGTCCCGTCGGCGGTGACGACTTCGAGGCCGAGGATCAGGTCGCGCGTCATGCCGTAACGGATGACGCGGTTGCCGCCGGCATTGGTCGAGATGTTGCCGCCGATGGTGCAACTGCCGCGCGCGCCGAGGTCGAGCGGAAACATCAGGCCGTCCTGCTCGACCCGCTCCTGGAGTTTCTGCAGCGGCGTGCCGGCCTGCGCGATGGCGACGCCGGCGGAGGCATCGACCTCTTCAACGCTATTCATGCGCTCCATCGACAGCACGATTTCGTTCGCATTCGGCAACGCGCCGCGCACCAGCCCGGTCATGCCGCCCTGCGTCGTAACGGGGACACCTTCGCGGTGGCAAAGCCGCAACAACGCGGAGACATCCTCCGTCGTTCTCGGCCGGACGACCGCGCGTGGCTTCGGCACCGGATTGCCGGCGATATCGTGATGATAGCGCGCGTCGATGTCGTCGCCTGACAGCACCGCGCCCTTTTCGAGTGCGTTGCGCAGTTCGTCAATGAAGCCCTCGGACATGCCCCTGCCTCTTCTTTTAAGTGAAGTTTGGCCGAAGCTTTACATGCGGCATTCCCCGGATGAAACCCCGTCCAGCCGCAATCGCGACGTTTTCCGAACTGGAAAGGTGCGCTCTGAAGCCGCCATCCCCCTCGGCCGCTGCTGTGACCCGCCATCACTGCGGTTGTCGCCGGGAGATCCTGTGCGGGGCCTTCTTGATGTCCGAGTTCGGCATCGGCGGCGTGACGGTTGGGCTGATGGTGGGACTGTCCTGCCGCTCGGGCTCGATCGACGTGATCTGGTTGCAGGCGTCGCACTTGTAAACGTAGACGAGGGGGCGCAGTCCGATCCGGGGCAGCTTTCCAATCTGGGCCGTACCCAAGCCGCAGGTCTCGCAGCGCGGCGGCAGACCGATTTCTGAAGGCGGGGCGGGCATTTCGAACTATCGCTGAAGCAACTAACGACTCAATTGGACGATGGTGGCTGGCGATTGCATCCTAATCGTGGACAGAAAGTCCGTAAGACTACGAGGTCATGCCGCTCATTCGCCGCAAGCATCTATTTTTTGCCACTAAATCGACCCTGCCGGGGCATCCAAGCAACACACTGCATGGTGCAAGCTCACAACGCCAGCGCGTGACCACACGGAATTCCATCGGATCGAATCCCGGCCGGCTTCCAGTTTGCAAGGCGTGCAAAAATGTCTTCCACCGACGGTCACGACACATCGATACAAGCGGCGCTGGCCCTCATGGAGGCTGCCGTGTCCCGTCCTTCGCCGGCCGACAAATTCAACATCGACCGGGAGGGGCCTGCGAAACGCGCCAGGACACTCCGGGCGCTGGAGCAGCGATTCCAGAAGCTGAACGAATATTGCGACGAGACCGTCGCCGAAATTCGTGCGTCACTCGAACGGGCTACCTCACGCTAGAGCCCGGTCCTGATCTGGTCAGGACCGGGCTCTTTTTGTTTGGCGCGTTATCTTTCAGCGAGCTTGCCGCTAGAAAACGCTACGGGAATCCAGATCTCACTTCTTGTCGATCTTCGTGATGGTCTTGGTCCCCGCCGTATCGTTCACGGCGAAGGAGACCCTGTCGCCGGCGTGAAAGGCGTTCAGCCGCGCGCCATCCTGCACCTTGAATTCCTCGGTGGCGGCGCCGGTGTTCGCACCGGTGGTGCCGTCAGGCACATCCTTGATCGAGATGGTGCCGCTGATCCGATCTATTCTGGTCACCATTCCGGTCCGCATTTGCTGGGCAAGCGCCGATGTAGCGGCGATGCTGAGGGCCGCGGTGGCGGCCATAATCAACCCTGCGATTTTCATGGAATACTCCCGGCTGTAGGGCGTCAACGATAAGCCGGGATTGCGGCATTAGTTCCGCGACGGAGCGCGGTGCGGCAATTTCTTCGCTGTTCAAACAGGGCAACAAACAGGCAGGCGCTGGAGGCGCGTTGAAATTGGAACGATCCCGCTAGGCCGCGCCGGCCTCGGGCTCGAGCTCGGTTTCGGTCACCGTGCGATTGCGGCCGAGCCGCTTGGCTTGATAGAGCCCGCGGTCACAGCGTTCGATCATCGCTTCGGCGGATTTGGCGAGGCGGAATTGCGCCACCCCGATCGAAACCGTGATGCTGCCGATTTCCTTGCCCGTTGCGCGGCGCGTCAGCTTTGCTTCGGCAATGCGGCGGCGAATGCGCTCGGCGACCGACGTGCAATCCTCGAGATCGGCGCCCGGAAGAACCGCGATCAATTCCTCTCCGCCGTAGCGGGCTGCGAGATCGACTTCGCGAACACCTTCCTGCAGGACCTTGGCCACCAGCCTGATCACCTGATCGCCGACCTGATGGCCGTAATCGTCGTTGAATTTCTTGAAATGATCGATGTCGATCAGGAAGACGCTGAGTGCCTCGTCCTTTTCCATCGCCGCGATCTGGGCGAGACGAAGGAATTCATCCATCGAGTGGCGGTTGGCGAGCCCGGTCAACGCATCCGTGTTGGAGCGTTGCTCGGCCGCCTTCAGCGAGTTGCGAATGTTGTCCAGTTCTTCCGAGGTGGCGGCGAAATTGGCCTCCAGCGTTGCGGCTCGTGTCGTCGCTTTTGACAATTCGTCGACCAGCTTCGAGATGATCGCGTGGGGATCGCTGGTCGCGTCGGCTTCCGACGAAACCTCGCCGAGCGCCTTGATATGGCTGCGGTTGTCGCTGACGGCGGTGTTGAGGAATTGCTGGGCGGTGGCGATCAGGCCGCTCAATTGCTCGGGAAGGTCACCGAGCGGGTCGGGGCCGGACTGCGGCGTCACGTAGGTGATGTAGAGTTCGTGGTTGGTCGCGGCGTCGAATTTGCGCTTGCCCGCGATCAGGATGTCGATGGTCTTGCGCAGCGCGAGCGAGCTGCCCAAGGCATACTCGAACCAGACGGCGAAATTGGCGGGGGAGGCTGGGACCGCCTGCTGCGACATCAACCGCATAGCCCGGTCAGCAATCGTCGTAGCGTATTCGACGTCCATCTCGCCGATCGACTGGCCTGCCATCGTTTAACCCGGTGATGCGTTTCTACGAAGTTCGTTCCCTGGCATCCATTGTGCACGAAGGAACTAATCTGACCTTAAATTCGCTCAGAAACTCCGCAGCAAATATGTAAGTAATACTGACCTATATGGTCGAGAGCCGGTCGAAACCGGCCATTAGCCGCCGCCATAGCTCTGAACCAGGCTCCCCGCCACCAGCGACCAGCCGTCGACCAGCACGAAAAAGATCAACTTGAACGGCAATGACACCACGACCGGGCGGCAGCATCATCATACCCATCGACATCAGGACCGATGCGACCACGAGATCGATGATCAGGAAGGGGAGGAACAGCAGGAAGCCGATCTCGAAGGCGCGTTTCAGTTCGGAGATCATGAAGGCGGGGATCAGGATCCGCAGCGACAGGTCTTCCGGCGTCGCCGGCGGCGGTTCGCCGGAGAGGTCGACGAACAGCTTCAGATCCTTTTCGCGAACGTTCTTCTGCATGAAGCCGCGCAGCGGCACAGAGGCCTTTTGCAGCGCTTCCTCGACCCCGATCTGGTTGGCGACCAGCGGCTTGATGCCGTCGTCATAGGACTTCTGCAGGACGGGCCCCATCACGAACGCGGTCAGGAACATCGCGAGCGCAATGATCACGGAATTGGGCGGGGCGGTCGCGGTGCCCAATGCGGTGCGCAGCAGCGACAGCACGACGACGATCCGCGTGAACGACGTCATCATGATCAGGATCGACGGCGCGATCGACAGGATCGTCAGCAGCGCGATCAACTGGATCGCACGCTCGGTGACGCCGCCGCCACCCTGGCCGAGGTTGATGCTGATGTCCTGCGCCAGCACCGGATCGGCGAGCGATCCGGCGGCGGTCAGGATTAAGAAAAATAAAACTCTACGCGGAAAAGTCGCCGGCCTCACGAAGGGTTCTTCGGACGGCCCAGCAATGACGCCATCTCGTCTTCGAGGTTTTCGAAGCCGCTCTTCTGCGGAGCGGGGGTGGGAACGGGAGGTTCGCTGCGGGCGGTATTACGGGCGGGCGGCGTTTCCGGCGCCACCGGCGGCGCCACTGGCTCGGCCGGCCGGCGCAGGGCGGCTTCCAGCCGCTGCGCCATCTCGGCGAGATTCTGGTCGGCGCTCGACGGCGCGGGGACCGGAGGCGGAGGGGGCGCAGGCGGCGGCGCCGCGGCGCGTTCAGGCGGGCGGGCGAGCGTCTCGGGAACGGGAACAGGCGGTGCTTCGCGGGCAGGCAGCGCCTCCCGGATTGGCGGCGCTTCGCGGGATGCCTGACGTATTGGCGGTGCCTCACGGACAGGCGGTACCTTGGGCAACTCGCGCTGCGGCCGCGGCATCAGCGGCTCGTTGCGGCCGAGGCGCGGGGGACCCGCTTCAGGGCGACCGCTGATCGATTCCGGTGCAAAGCCCGTCAAGGGATCGCTGCGGCGTTCAGGCATCGGCGGCGGCGCGGGGCGGCGGATTTCGTCGGCGAAAGAGGGCCGTGCCGGGCGTGGCGGCGGCTCCGGCATTTGCGGTTCGGCAGGGTGGTCGAAGCCGTCGTTCGATCGCGCCTCGGCTCTTGCGGCTTCTTCGCTCCAGGCGGCATCGGGCAGCGGCGCGATGCGCGGCGGCTGCTCGCCGACCGCCGGGCGCGGCGCCATCTGATCGCGGTTGGGCATTGCACGCACGATGTTGGGTTCGACCACGATGTCGCTCGGGCCGCCGATCATCAGCAGATGCTCGACATTGTCGCGCCGTACCAGCACGAGGCGCCGGCGGCCGTCCACGGCGGCGGCGTCGATCACGGCGAGCCGCGGCATCCGTCCACGCTGGGTGTTGGCGCCGAGGCGGTTGTTGGCGAAACGGCGAACCAGCCATGCGGCAACGCCGATCAGCGCCAGAACGGCGATGAATGCGAAGAGGAATGTCAGTGTCTGCATTCTTTAGTCCCCGGCCACGGGCCGTTCTCTTGATGCTGGCTTCGACGAGTGCGGAGCCCTTCTTATCCGAGCATGTTCCCCGGGAATGCGGTTCCCGCCATCCTGATCATGCTCCGAAGCGATCCGCGAGACGCCGAATCAGCCCGAGATCAGCCTTATTCCTTAATTCCCCGCGGCGAGCGCCGCCGTCCGATTAATTAATAGACCAAGAATCGCTTGAGCCAAAACGACTTCTGAGCGCCCCGAGCCGCGTCGGCTCGTGCTGGTTAACGCAGTTTTCGTGGCGAAAATGCGCTCGTTTCGTCGCGGTCGGCGGAGATTGGCGGATGTCGACGGCGGGAGAGCGTGATTTTAACCAGCCGTTAACCATGCACCGGGCAAATTCTGCCTACCTCGCGGCGTCTGCCAGAGGTTAACGGGGAGCCGCTCGCGATGGCTATCAACGACCTTCCGATCCTGTCGGCGCTGCGCACCAAGATGCAGTGGCACCAGGAACGCCAGCGCGTGCTCGCCGAAAACGTGTCCAACGCCAACACCCCGAATTTCAGGCCGAGCGATCTGGTCGAGCCGAAGTTCGACAGCAAGGGCGCCAACGCCAGCGGCGGGATGGGCTCGCTTGCCATGATGCGCACCAGCGCCACCCATATGAGCGTCTCCGCCGGCGGGCAGAGCTTCAGGGACGACGGCGGCAAGAGCGGCTTCCTGACCAAGCCTGCCGGCAACTCGGTCAATCTCGAAGACCAGATGATGAAAGTCTCGGCCAACCAGATGGACTATGCGGCCGCCACTTCGCTCTACACCCGCAGCCTCGGCCTGCTCAAAACCGCCATCGGAAAGCGCTGACGCGGCGCGATTAGGAGAACCGGATCATGGCAGATGATGGAAGTGATTTCGCCCGCTCGATGAGCATCGCGACCTCCGGGTTGCGCGCGCAGGCAGGGCGATTGCGGGTGATCTCGGAAAATATCGCCAATGCGGAATCCACTTCGTCGACCGCGGGCGGCGATCCCTATCGCCGCAAGGTGCCGACATTTTCGTCGGCGCTGGACCGCACGCTGGACGCCCGGGTGGTGACGCTCGGCAAGGTCAGGGCCGACCAGTCGGCGTTTCGCGTCAAATATGAGCCGAGCAATCCGTCGGCGGATGCGGCCGGCAACGTCAAATATCCGAACGTCAATCCGCTGGTCGAAATGACCGACATGCGCGAGGCGCAGCGGTCCTACGAAGCCAATCTCAACATCATCAGCGCCACGCGCCGCATGATTCAACGCACGCTCGACATCCTCAAGGCCTGAACAGGAACGTAGAAAATGGCTACACCGACCGTTGCAGCAAATGCCTACGCCGCGCTTTCGCGCATCATGGAATCAGGCGGCGCCGAGAAGGGCGGCCAGTCCACCGGCGGTCCGTCCTTCAGCGCGTTGCTCAAGGACGCGGTGGGAAGCGTGCTGGACGCCGGCAAGAAATCCGACGCCCAGGCCATGGCGATGACGTCGGGCAAGGCCAACGTCATGGACGTGGTGACGGCGGTCGCGGAGACCGACGTCGCGGTCTCGACGCTGGTGTCGGTGCGCGACCGGGTGATCCAGTCCTACGAAGACATCATGAAGATGCCGATCTGACGTCCCTGGACGTCATCGCGAGCCCGATGGGTTCGTCATTGCGAGCGAAGCGAAGCAATCCATCGCCCTGCAAAAGAAATGGATTGCTTCGTCGCTGACGCTCCTCGCAATGACGGCGGAGAGTTCGCAGACCAGAAAAGGAAATTGAAATGACCGGTGCTGAAACCCTCGACGTGGCGCGCGATGCGATCTGGACAATCGTGGTGGTGTCGTCACCCCTGATGGTGATCGGGCTCGTGGTCGGCGTCGTGGTCTCGCTGTTCCAGGCGCTGACCCAGATCCAGGAGCAGACGCTGATCTTCGTGCCGAAGATTCTCGCGATCTTTGTGACATTATTGCTCGCGTTGCCGTTCATGGCGGATTCGCTGCACAGTTACACGATGCGGATATCGTCGCGAATCATAGGCGGTTGATGCATTGTAAATGAATGCGCATCGACATTTCGCTGCTGCCGGCCCTTGCCGCCACCTTCATGCTGGTGTTCGCCCGCGTGGGAGCGATGGTGATGCTGTTGCCGGGATTTGGCGAGAGCAACATCCCGGTGCGCATCAAGCTTGCGATCGCGCTGCTGCTGACGCTGATCATCCTGCCGCTGCACCGTGCTGCCTATCACGTCGACCTGACCTCGATGTCCGCGCTCGGCGTATTGATGGTGCACGAGATCGTCATCGGCATCGTGCTCGGCGCCACCGCGCGCGTCACGCTGTCGGCGCTGTCGGTGGCGGGCTCGGTGATCGCCCAGCAACTCGGGCTCGGCTTCGTCACCGCGGTCGATCCGACGCAGGGGCAACAGGGCCTGCTGATCGGCAACTTCCTCACCATTCTCGGCTTGACGCTGCTGTTTGCCACCGACAGCCATCATCTCGTCATCGCGGCGCTGAACGAGAGCTACCGGATTTTCTCGCCCGGCGAGATGTTGCCGAGCGGCGACGTTGCGGCGCTGGCCACACGGGCCTTCGCCACCGCCTTCAAGATCGGCATGCAGCTTTCAGCGCCGTTTCTGGTGTTCGGCCTCGTCTTCAACATCGGCCTTGGCGTGCTGGCGCGGTTGATGCCGGCAATGCAGGTCTATTTCGTCGGCGTGCCGCTGTCGATCATGGTGGGCTTCCTGATCTTCGCGTTCGTCCTCACCGGGATGATGGCGACCTATATCAACTACTTCGTCGGCGTGATGCATGAGCTGACGCCGCTGAAATAGAGCGTGACCCGGAAAAGTGGGTACCGGTTTTCCGAGAAGGTCATGCTCAACGAAAATGCTAGAGCGCCGCGATGGCCGACGATACCGACGACAAAACAGAAGACCCTACGCAAAAGCGCCTCGACGATGCGCTTGAAAAAGGGGACGTCGCCAAGAGCCAGGAGGTCAACACCTGGTTCATCATCGCGGGCGCCACGCTGATATTGTCGACCTTCTCGGGCTCGATCGGCGGCGGCATCCTGACGCCGCTGCGCAACCTGACCGCCAATGCAGGCCAGCTTCATACCGACGGCCCAGCGCTGCTCGCGCTCGGCAACACGCTGGGCTATGCCGTGCTCGGCGCGATCGGCATGCCGCTGCTGCTGCTGATGCTCGCCGCGATCGCCGGCAACATGATCCAGCACCGCCTGGTGTGGTCGTCGGAATCGCTGAAGCCGAAATTCAGCAAGATATCGCCCGGCGCCGGGCTGAAGCGCATCTTCGGCAAGCAGGCGGTGGCGAATTTCGCCAAGGGCCTGTTCAAGCTGATCGCGCTCGGCGCCGTCATGATGGCGGTGCTGTGGCCCGAGCGCCATCGCCTGGAATCGTTCATGATGTTCGATCCTTCGGCGATCCTCGGCGTCACCACCAGTCTGACATTGCATTTGATGGGGGCGGTGGTGGCGATGCTGGCCGCAGTCGCGATCGCCGATTACTTCTTCCAGTACCGGGAATGGTACGAGCGACAGAAGATGTCGCTGCAGGAGATCAAGGACGAGTTCAAGCAGTCCGAAGGCGACCCCCACATCAAGGCCAAGATCCGGCAGTTGCGCCAGCAGCGCATGAAGAAGCGCATGATGGCGGCTGTACCCAACGCCAGCGTGATCATCACCAACCCGACCCACTATTCGGTGGCGCTGTCCTACGATCGCGGCATGTCGGCACCGGTCTGCGTCGCCAAGGGCGCCGACAACATTGCGCTCAAGATCAGGGAAATCGCCAGGAAGCACGACATTCCGATCGTGGAGAACGTGCCGCTGGCGCGCGCGCTCTATGCCACCGTCGATATCGACGAGGAGATTCCGGTCGAGCACTATGCCGCGGTCGCCGAGGTCATCGGCTATGTCATGGGCCTGAAGCGCGGGCTTTCCACTCGGGCAATGTGAGGGAACAGCGGGAAATCCCCTTGAAACACCTTGAATTTGCCAAATTGCTGCCTGACGGACTTGCGCTTGCGGGCCCGATTCAGGCACTCAAGAGGGGCGCGCAAATCGGCGCGTTTCCTCCACGCCCAAAGGCAGCGCCTCTTCAGATGACCGCCGAAACCGACAGCCACACGCCCACCGAGCCCTTTACGGGCCACGAACCGGCGCGGCGCGGCGGTAGCATCGTGTTGGTGCTGCTGGTGGCGGCCGGCATCGTGGCGGTGGCGGTGGCGCTGATGACCATCGGTCGCACCCAGGCCCAGCCCTATATCCTCGGCGTGCTGGCGCTGCTCTCCATGGTCGGCCTGTTCAACCTGTTCGCCTTTGCCGCCGGTATCGTTCGCTTCACCGATCGCGCCGCCGACGACCCCGTGATGGGCCGCATCGCCGATCACGCCCATGACGGTCTGGCCGTGACCGACCCGAAGGGCCACGTGGTCTATTCGAACGCCGCCTATCTGACGCTGACGGGCGCAGCGAGCCCGCAGGACGTGCGGCCCGTCGAACGCGTCTTCATCGGCAATCCCGACGTCTCGGAAGCCGTGTTCCGCCTGCTCAAGGCTGCTCGCGAGGGCAAGCGGCAGCAGGAGGAGGTCCGCATTGCCGGCTCCGACGGCGCCCAGGGCCGCTGGCTGCGGATGTGGGTTCGTCCGCTCGGCCAAAGCAAGCGCGAAGCAAAATATGCGGTGTGGTCGATCGCCGATATCACGCGGGACCGCGAGCGCCAGGAAGATGTGTTCCGGGAATTGCAGCACGCGATCGAATATCTCGACCACGCGCCATGCGGCTTCTTCTCGGTCAATCGGGCCGGCGACGTCATCTATGTCAACGCCACGCTGGCGAACTGGCTCGATTACGATCTCGCCGAGATTGGCTCGGGCGGGCTGAAGCTTGCCGATATCGTCTCCGGCGACGGCGCCTCGCTCCTGACCTCGATCGTGGCGGTGCCGGGTGAAGTCAAAACCGAGGTGTTCGACATCGACCTGCGCATGCGCGGCGGCAAGACCATGCCGGTGCGGCTCTATCACAAGCTTGCCTTCGGCGCCGACGGGGCGCCGGGTTCGTCGCGCACGCTGGTGATCAGCCGTGCGCGCGACGAGCATTCCGACCCCGAACGCGCCGCCGAAGTCCGCTTCATGCGATTCTTCGACCATACGCCGATGGCGATTGCGACGGTGGACCGCGGCGGTACGGTGGTGCGCGCCAATGCCCGCTTCGCCAAGCTCGCGCAAAGCCTGGGCCCGGACGGCGCGGCCGGAAAGTCGATCTTCCGCACGGTGAATGCGCGAGAGCGAGGTCTGTTGATCGCAGCGATCAACCAGGCGGCCGAAGGGCAGGGCGACATCGCTCCCGTCGAGGCCATGCTCGACGGCGCCAAGGAGCGCTGGGGGCAGTTCTTCGTCACCGCGGTCGAGGAGGACGAGCGCGACACCGAAGCCGCCATCGTCTATCTGCTGGAGACTACCGAGCGGCGCACGCTGGAAAACCAGATCAACCAGTCGCAGAAGATGGACATGGTCGGCCAACTCGCCGGCGGCATCGCGCACGACTTCAACAACGTGCTGTCAGCCATCATGATGGCCAACGACTTCCTCCTGAACGCGCACAAGCCGACCGATCCGTCGTTCCAGGACATCATGCAGATCAAGCAGAACGCGACCCGCGCGGCGACGCTGGTGCGGCAACTGCTCGCGTTCTCGCGCCGCCAGACGCTGCGGCCGCAGGTGCTCGACCTCGGCGACGCCTTGTCCGATCTCACCATGCTGCTGCGGCGCCTGATCGGCGAGAAGGTCAAGCTCGACCTCGTGCACGGCCGCGACCTCTGGCCGGTCAAGGTCGACGTCTCGCAGTTCGAGCAGGTGGTGGTCAATCTCGCGGTCAACGCGCGCGATGCGATGCCCGATGGCGGCAAGCTGACGGTGAGGACCGGCAACGTGACGGTGGATGAGGCAGCCCAGCTCGCGCACAAGGGCATGCCCGCCGCCGACTATGTGCGGATCGACATTTCCGATACCGGCACCGGAATCCCGGCCGACATCGTCGACAAGATTTTCGAGCCGTTCTTCTCGACCAAGGAGGTCGGCAAGGGCACCGGGCTTGGTCTCTCCACGGTGTACGGCATCGTCAAGCAGACCGGCGGCTTTGTCTATGTCGAACTCCACGCCCGGCGAAGGCACCACGTTCCGCATCTTCCTGCCGCGCCACCGGCCCGAACTGGAAGCGCAGCCGGAGGCGCAGGCCACCAACGGCAAGGAAGCCGTGGCCGAGCCGCCGAAGCCGCGCCCCGATCTGACCGGGCAGGGCACCATCCTGCTGGTGGAAGACGAGGATGGCTTGCGCTCGCTGAATGCGCGCGGCCTTCGTTCGCGCGGCTATAGCGTGATCGAGGCCTCCAACGGCATCGAGGCGATGGAGGCGCTCGACGAAAAGGACGGCGCGGTCGATCTCGTCGTCTCCGACGTCGTGATGCCGGAAATGGACGGCCCGACGCTGTTGCGCGAAATGCGCAAGCGCAATCCGAATCTCAAGATCATCTTCGTCTCAGGTTATGCTGAAGAAGCTTTCGACAAGAGCTTGCCGGAAAACGAGCAATTCGCTTTCCTGCCGAAACCGTTCGCGCTCAGCGCGCTGGTCGAGAAGGTCAAGGAGACCATGACGGCGTCGTGAGCAGGGGTCCGGGCAGGCCGTGCCCCCGGTTTGGGGCCGGTATGAGCGCGCTATGCGCCGGATCCTGGTGGTTCCAGCGCCCGGTGGAAAGGCAGACGGGCAGTGGGTGAGGCGCTCGCCACATCGCGCAATTACTGCTAACCCACTGCCAAATCGTCACATCCCCGCGACGGAGGGCCGCAGCCGTGCGTCCCTATGGCGGCTTCACTTTTGGGCGTCCCTGCCCATCTTAGGGGCACTTCTCCAATTTCGGGGAATAAGGAACAAGACATGAATTTCACGCAGACTGCGCGCGGAATTATACGGACTATCGCGATCGTTATGTCGGTCGCGGTTCCGCTGGCGATCACGATTTCGGCGGCTGACGCCCGCGTCGGCGGTGGCGGCAGCTCCGGTTCGCGGGGATCGCGAACCTACTCGGCACCCCCGAGCACGACCACCGCGCCTAATGCGGCGCAGCCCATGAATCGTAGCTTCACCCAGCCCGGCACCCCCGGAATGGGCGCACCGGCGGCGGCCGGCGCGGCCAGCAAGGGCGGTTTCTTCAACCGGCCCGGAATGATGGGGGGCATGCTCGGCGGTCTCGCCATGGGCTTCCTTGGCGCAGGCCTGTTTGGCATGCTGTTTGGCGGCGGCTTGTTCTCCGGGCTCGGCGGTTTGTCGTCGATCATCGGCCTGCTGCTGCAGATCGGCCTGATCGTTATCGTGGTGCGGCTGGCGATGTCGTGGTGGCAGCGCCGCCATACGCCGGCCTCCGCCTACGCGACGGGACCTGCTCCTGCCGCCGAAGGCCCCGGCGCCCAGACCACCTTCCGCTCCGGACTGAGTGGCTTTGGGCTGGGATCGAGCCAGCCACCGCTGGAAATCCAGCCGGCTGACTATGAAGCGTTCGAGCGGCTGCTCGGCGAGGTCCAGGCCGCATGGTCGAACGAGGACGTTGCGAAACTGCACACGCTGGCGACGCCCGAAATGGTGTCCTACTTCTCCAAGGATCTCGAGGAGAACAAGACCAACAACGACGTCAACAAGGTGTCCGACGTCAAGCTGCTGCAGGGTGACCTTGCGGAAGCCTGGCGCGAAGGCGAAACCGACTACGCCAGCGTGGCGATGCGGTTCTCGCTGGTCGACAAGACCCTTGAGCGCACCACCGGCCGTGTGGTCGCAGGCAGCGACACGCCGATCGAGGCCACCGAGGTGTGGACCTTCGCCCGGCGCCGCGGTAGTGACTGGGAACTCTCGGCGATCCAGCAGACCAGCTGATCGCCTGCACAATGACGACGAAGGCGCTGCGGTTCGTTCCGCGGCGCCTTTTTCTTTGTCCTGGGTGAGATAATCGCGTGTCCCGGACGCGGTGCCGGCGCTCTTGGCTCTGTGCAGCGTCCGGGGCGCGCCGTGCCCTACACAAGCGGCATGAACACGGCAAACCAAGGCCGCATTCTACTTTGCATGGGGTTGTTTTCGCGATTTGTGTCTGCGCCCAGTATCCGCGCGATCCAGCTCGGCTTCGCGCCGGAAGCGGCCTGTGCCGCAGCATGGAGCTAAGCTCATTGATTTCGCGACACTGACGCCGGAATAATGCCCGCCGCGGTGGGTTGATGACAAACGATCCATAAAAACAACAGGGAGAACTTCGATGAACAGCTTCACTCGGGCCATCTTGCCGGCATGCTTCGCCGTTGCGGCCATATCGGTTACCGCAAGCGCGCCCGCGCAGGCGCAATCCGCCGACACCGGCTTCTTCCTGACCAGCAACGGCGTCGGCAATGGCGGCAATCTCGGCGGGCTCGCCGGCGCCGACAATCACTGCCAGACATTGGCGCAGGCGGCCGGCGCGGGCGGCAAGACCTGGCGCGCCTACCTCTCGACGCAAGCCGCCGACGGTGCCCCCGCTGTGAACGCACGCGACCGTATCGGCAAGGGACCATGGAAGAACGCCAAAGGCGCGGTGGTCGCCAAGGACGTCGCCGAATTGCACGGTACCAACGGCCTCACCAAGCAGAGCGCGCTGAGCGAAAAGGGCGAGGTCATCAATGGCCGCGGCGACACCCCCAATCGCCACGACGCGCTGACGGGATCGCAGCCTGACGGGTCAGCGTTTGCGGCCGGCGAGGATCGCACCTGCAAGAACTGGACGAGCTCGACACAGGGCGCGGCGATGGTCGGACATTCCGATCGCATCGGCCTGCGCGACGACGACGCCTCGAAGTCCTGGAACTCCTCGCACCCCTCGCGCGGTCCGGACGGTGGCTGCTCGCAGGCCGACCTGAAGAGCACCGGTGGCGACGGGCTGTTCTACTGCTTCGCAGCGAACTGAGCCGGATCCAATCCGTCATTGCGATGAGTGGAAGCCGTAGCCCGGGTGAAGCGAAGCGAAACCCGGGTGGTCCTGCAAGTGGCCCCGGATTGCGCTTCGCTTCATCCGGGCTACGCCTCTAGGCGGCCTTTTTCTTTGCGCGCTTCTTTGTCGGTTTGCGGGGAGTCTTGCTGGCGCTCTTCTTCGCCTTCTTCGGAGCCTTGCGTTTGGCGAGATGGACGCCGACGGCTTTCGACGAATGCCCGACGGCGGCGACGGCGGCCTTCAATCTGGCGGGCGTGACCTTGAACTTCTTCGACCAGTAGCTGACTTCATAGGGCTGGCTCACCGCGATCCGCGCCCGGTCTGCAGCCTTGTGCTTCTGCAGCTTGATGTAGGCTTCCACGTTCTTGGCGGAGCGTCCCGCTTTCTTGACGGCGGCTTTCAGCTTGGCCGGCGTGATCTTGAATTTCTTCGACCAGTAGGCGACCTCGTAAGGTTCGCTCAACGCGATCAGCCCGCGATCGGCCCCGCCGCGCTTCTTTTTGTCGTCCGCCATCCGCATTCTCCTGTCGTATTGAGAAAATCGACGATTCAAGCGGCCGCAGCCTAACACGGCGGGGAGCATCCGGACAGATTCGGGCCTGCGGAGATTTGCGCGCCGTCTGGCGTGACGAACGAACCGCTGGATGATTTGTTATAACGGTCAACCGGCAGCGGAGGTGCCATCGATGCGCTACGAGCTCTATTACTGGCCAAGCATTCAGGGCCGCGGCGAATATGTCCGCCTTGCGCTGGAAGAGGCGGGCGCCCGCTACGCCGATGTCGCGCGCCGTGGCAACGGCATGGCTGCCATGACGCGAATGATGGAGACGCAGAAGGGAGCGCCGCCCTTCGCGCCGCCGTTCCTCAAGGACGGCAAGCTCGTGATCGGGCAGACCGCCAACATCCTGCTCTATCTGGGATCGCGTCACGGGCTGGCGCCGAAGTCGGAGGCCGGCAAACTCTGGGTACATCAATTGCAGCTCACGATATCAGATCTGGTGCTGGAGGTTCACGACACCCATCACCCGCTGGGGCCCTCGCTGTACTACGAGGAGCAGAAGGCGCCGGCGAAGAAACGCACCGACGAGTTCTGGAAGGCGCGCGTGCCGAAATATCTCGGTTACTTCGAGGACCTGCTGGCGGCCAATGGCGGCGCCTACATCACCGGCCGCCGCCTGACCTATGTCGACCTGTCGCTGTTCCAGATCGTGGAGGGGCTGCGCTACGCCTTTCCGAAACGCATGAAGGCGTTCGAGCGGAAAATTCCCGGCCTGGTCGGCGTGCGCGACCGCGTGGCGGCACGGCCGAACATCAAGGCGTATCTGGCGAGCGATCGAAGGATCGCGTTCAACGAGGACGGGATCTTCCGGAGGTACAAGGCGCTGGATGGGTGAGCCGCGTCATTCCGGGTTCGATGCTACGCATCGCCCCGGAATGACTGCTTCGCAGTCACATGCTCCGCCCATCCATCGGCGTCATCTTCAGCTTCGACAGTTCGATGCCGTCGATGCAGCTTACGTTCAGCGCCACCACGTCGCTGCCATCGGGCTTCTTGCCGCGCGCGAAGACGTCGACGCCGCAATCGACGCAGAGCTGGTGGTGGATCGCGTGCTTGTTGAAGAGATATTCCTTCAGGTTTTCCTCGCCGGCGCGGAGCTGAAAACTCTTCGGGTCGAGGAAGGTGAAATGCAGCCCCTTCTTGGTGCAGATCGAGCAGTTGCAGGCCGTGACCATCGAAAGATCGCTGGTGCATTCGAAGCGCACCTGGCCGCAATGGCAGCCGCCGGTATAGGTTTTGCTATCGGGCATCCCAGTTCACCATCCCTGATCTGTCACCAAAGTCCGGGAATCAGACGATAGCGCACGCGCTCGGCGTAGTCAGCATAGCCAGGCAGTCCTTCGACCAGCGCGCGCTCCTCGATACGGGCGCGAATGGCGAACAGGACGGCGAATGCCGGCGCGATCGCCACGCCCCACCACGATCCCAGCAGCAGCGGGACGCCTACGAAGAACAGCATGATGCCGCTGTACATGGGATGGCGGACGAAGGCATAGGGGCCGCTCGAGATGACATGATGGTGACGCGCGGCCTGCACCTTCACGACCGGCGCGGCAAAGGAATTTTCGCGGAACACCCACATGATGAAGGCGGTCGAGAGCAGGTACATCGCAAGCCCGAGCGCCTGCAGTACGAGCGGAACGTGAGATGCCTGCGCACGCCGGTCCAGCCCGATCGCGACCAGCCAGATCAGCGTTACCAGGACGAAGACCAGCATGAATTTCTTGTCGGCGGCAGGCTGGTCGGCCTGGAACGTCGGCCGCATGCGCTCGGCGAGCAGGGCGGGATCGGTCTTCGCGAGCCACAACCCGCAGGCGGGGCCGAGGGTCGCGCTGACGGCCAGGAACACCCACGCGGCCGGCCAATCCAACGTCCCTGCGGATGCGAACAGCAAGGCGCCGAGCGCGACGACGAAGATGGTATTTTGCAGCAGAAGCTTTGCGATCATGGGCCGGGTTCCATGCGCCCGTGACGGCATGATCGCGCGAATCTTCGGCAAACTTGCGGCGTTGCAGTTTCCAAGGGGCGCCATACCCGCGAAGGCGGGTATCCAGTACGCCGCGGCCTATCGACGTATCGCTGGCGTCACTGGAATACTGGGTCACCCGCCCCAGTGCGCAGTCGCGCACAAGGCGGGTGACGACGGTCAGAGAGGTTGTTTCAGGCTAGCTGGTCGATCCGCGTTCCCTGACCCGGCGGCAGGGGAGCGACCGGCGTCGGCCGCGGGGTGCGGGTGCCGTCGGCGGCAGCGCCGTTCTGGACGTCGGGGGTCTTGTCGGGAGCCTTGAACACGGGGGCTTCAGGCGGCTTGACCACCACCGTTGCGGCGACAGAAGAGACATTCATCGGAAGCGTCCTTTTGGTTGCCTCCGACACTGGCCGGTTTGAAACGAACGATTGGTGAATTCCGCGCGGCAATCCCGCGCCAACGCCGGCAATCCCGTCCAATGGTGAACGGGCGGCTCGCAAAATCGTTAGAATGCGACGGATCGGAGTTGGGCCTACTCGTCCTTGCCGCGGGTTACCGCGATCGAAGCCTCGGTCTTGGTGCGCGTGCATTCCATGTTGAGCCGGCGGAAGCGCATGGAGACCTTGTCGCCGCGGAGCAAGCCCATGCGCTTGATGCAGCGCGAGGTGCCGGTCAGTGCGTCGGACTTCGGAATGGTGAAGATGATGGCGCTGGCTGACGCGATCAGCTCGAAGAATTGCGGCTTCGGCTTGCGGTCCGTCTTGGCGTAGAGCTCGTTGGAATATTTACTGTCGCGGCAGCCGAGCGACAGCTCCTTTGCGGCCGGATGCATCAGGTAGATCATCTTGCCGGTGTTGACGCTGACCTTGAGGCCGTCGATCTGGCTCTTCAATTCCTTGGCGATATCGTCGCAGCGGTCGGCCCGCGCCGGCGATGCGCCGACCACGGCAACCAGCGCCAGCGCGGCGGCAAGCAAGGTCGGTCGGCGAAATTGTGGTACCAAAGCCATCGTGAATGCCCCTTTGCGCCATTGAACCCCGCGCACGGATTTCCTGCAAGGGCCGCGCGCGGAAGTCAACTTCAACTTGCTTCTCAGAAACCGTAGAGGAAAACGCCGATCCCGAAAGCGATCACGGCGAAGACGCCGTACAGCGTGGGAATGCTGACCAGCAGGGTGGCAAGCCCCAGCCGCTGGCCGCGTGCGGCAAGCGCGATAGCGCAGGCGGCCATCAGCGGAAACGCGATGATCCGGACCGGGGTTTCGAAGGCGGAGACACCGCCAAAATCCAGTCCGTGCCGTACCACCGAAGGCATGAAGTTCAGCCAGGTCATCAGCACCAGCGCGCCGAGCGCCATGATCGCGTAACGCAGCCGGCCGACGGTGGCCAATGCCAGCGCGGCCAGCGCCAGCAGGGGATGGCTGGCGATATAGGCCTTGATGATTGCACCGCCGAGGCCGGGGCCGGGAATCTGCGACATGTCGCCGAACAGGGTAGGCACGTGCGAGAGCCCGTCGAAGGCTTCGATCGCGGCAATCAGGATGAGCAGGAGATAAAGCCCGAGCAGCCGCGGCGCGCGGGCCGGCACGGGCGCCGCATCATTCAACGTCGTGGCGGAGGTCATTTTCTGATCGCAATCGTTGGCGGAGCATCTGAAATTTCCGGTTTGTCTGAAAGGAGCCGGGAACGGTTCAATAGCCCGTACTGCTACGGTTACCGCCTGTTCCGGCCCCTCCGTCCGGGCAACCAAAACCTTCCTTTTGGTCGAAAAATGCTTAGAACGGGTCTACTGCCGCAGCGCCGTTCTGGATGCTGCCGGCTCCAACCTGAGATATCGACATGAACGCCCCGACCGCCTTTCCCGACCAGAAGCCCGTTCCGCCCTACAAGCACACGCCGCTGTTTCCGCTGGGGGCGGACACCACGCCCTACAAGAAGATCACGGCCGAGGGCGTGCGGGTCGAGAAGGTCTTGGGCAAGGATATGCTGGTGGTTTCGCGCGAGGCGCTGAGGGCGCTGTCGGAAGCGGCCTTCGGCGACATCAATCACTATCTGCGCCCGGGCCACCTGAAGCAGTTGCGTTCGATCCTGGAAGACAAGGAAGCCAGCGACAACGACAAGTTCGTCGCCTTCGACTTCCTGAAGAACGCCAACATCGCGGCCGGCGGCGTGCTGCCGATGTGCCAGGACACCGGCACCGCGATCATCATGGGCAAGAAGGGCTGCAACGTCATCACCGACGGCGACGACGAGGCCGCGCTCTCGGAAGGTGCGCGCGATGCGTATTTGCGCCGCAACCTGCGCTATTCGCAGGTGGCGCCCTTGACGATGTATGAGGAAAAGAACACCGCCAACAACATGCCGGCGCAGTGCGAGATCTACGCCGAAGGTGATGACGCCTACAAGTTCATGTTCATGGCCAAGGGCGGCGGTTCCGCCAACAAGAGCTTTCTGTTCCAGGCGACGCCGTCGGTTCTGACCAGGGATCGCCTGCTGGCGTTCCTCAAGGAGAAGGTGCTGACGCTCGGCACCGCGGCGTGCCCGCCATATCACCTCGCCATCGTGATCGGCGGCACTTCCGCCGAGCTCTGCATGAAGACGGTAAAGCTTGCATCAGCGCGTTATCTCGACGCGCTGCCCACCCAGGGCTCGGCGGACGGCAATGCGTTCCGCGATCTGGAGATGGAGCAGGAGATCCTCAAGATGACGCAGTCGCTCGGCGTCGGCGCGCAGTTCGGCGGCAAATATTTCTGCCACGACGTGCGCGTGATCCGGATGCCGCGCCATGGCGCTTCGCTCCCGATCGGGCTCGGCGTGTCCTGCTCGGCGGATCGCCAGGTGCTCGGCAAGATTACGAAGGACGGCGTCTATCTCGAGGAGCTCGAGCATAACCCGGCGCAGTATCTGCCGGCAGTCGAACAGTCGCTCGGCGGCGAGGTCGTCAAGATCGATCTCAACAAGCCGATGAAGGAAATCCTGGCGACGCTGTCGCAATATCCGATCAAGACGCGCGTCTCGATGACCGGCACGATGATCGTGGCGCGCGATTCCGCCCACGCCAAACTGCGCGAGCGTCTGGAGAAGGGCGAGCCGCTGCCGGATTATTTCAAGAACCACCCGGTGTATTACGCCGGTCCCGCCAAGACGCCCGATGGCTACGCTTCCGGCGCGTTCGGCCCAACTACGGCAGGACGGATGGATTCCTTCGTCGACCAGTTCCAGGCGGCGGGTGGATCGATGGTGATGGTGGCCAAGGGCAACCGCGCTGTCGCAGTGCGCGAGGCCTGCAAGAAGCACGGCGGCTTCTATCTCGGCTCGATCGGCGGTGCGGCGGCAAATCTCGCCGAACACTGCATCAAGAAGGTCGAGGTGGTGGAATATCCCGAGCTTGGCATGGAAGCGATCTGGCGCATCGAGGTCGAGGATTTCCCGGCCTTCATCATCGTCGACGACAAGGGCAACGACTTCTTCAAGGAATTGAATCTGGGGTAAGGGGCGAAGCAACAAAATGGTCGAGTGGTTCGACGATTTGAAGATCGGCATGCGCTTCAAGAGCGAAGCGGTGACGGTGTCGAAGGACGACATCATCCGCTTCGCCAGGGAATACGATCCGCAGCCGTTTCACCTGGACGACGAGGCCGCCAGGAAGACGGTCTTCAAGGGGCTCGCCGCATCTGGCTGGCATACGGCGGCTATCGCCATGCGGCTTGCGACCGAGTGCCGGCCGTTCGGACCGCATCCACTGCTGGGCGCCGGCGTTGACGAACTGCGCTGGCTGAAGCCGGTGCGGCCCGGCGACACGCTGCACCTTGAAGGCGAAGTGGTCGAACTGGTGCCTTCACGGTCGAAGCCGCAAGGCGTCGCCCGTGTCAGATGGACCCTCCATGACCAGCACGGCGAGGCGGTCTACACCTTCATTCCGATCGCGATTGTGCCGACGCGTCCGAAGTGAGCGTGGGGTCCGGCTGCAGAGCGATTGGCCTCGACGGGTTTCGCAATGGCTGGGTTGCGGTTCTCCTTGACGACGACCTTCACGAGATCAGATTTTGTGACGACGTTGCGGGCGCGCTATCCGTCAGCTTTGATCGCGCTGCGATCGACATTCCGATCGGCATGACCGATGACGGCGAGCGGGCCTGTGATCTCCTCGCCCGCGAGAGATTGCGGCCGCATTCATCACGCGTCTTCACGGGAGCACGGCGTTGGCTGTGGCTGGAATTTTCCGATCCGGATCGTGCCAATCGGGATGCCTTGCAGCGGGGCCAAAAGCGCGTGTCGCGCCAGCTCTGGCATCTCGGGCCGAAGATCATGGAAGTGGACAGGTTCGTGCGCGCCAATCGCACGCACGACATTCGCGAGGCTCACCCTGAACTGGTCTTCCTGCGTCTCAATGATTGCAAGCCACTACCATCGAAGAAATCCGAAGATGGAATTCGTCTCCGCCGCCTGCTGCTGAAGCGGGAAGGGATCAGGATGATCGACAGGTGGCTGGCCGACGAACGCCTCGGTACCGGCGCAAAATGCGACGACGTGCTCGACGCTTGCGCCGTTGCGATTGCTGCACGCGACGCCACTGGCTGCGTTCCGGCAGGCAAGGCACCACGCGACGCTCACGGCCTGCCGATGCAGATCTGGTCGTGATCCGATCGATCGCCTGCGAACCGAAACGACCGGCTCAACTGCAATTTCATAGGTGCGATAGGCAACGTTTGCGCGACCGCCGCCCTCACCAGGGCGGCGAGGGCGGCGATCGAAGACAAACCATCTTGTACATGCACGAAAGTAAGAGGGTGCTGCGGCCCCCTCGCTATTGGGTCAGGCCCGCGTCCCTGTGAAGGGAAAGCTGCCCATCGGGCCGATGCCCATCTCGCCGGACATGCTGTCGCCGGAGACCTTTCCGATGAACTCGAGGGTCAACGGCATCGGGTTGGTGATCGAGACCTTCCAGTTGACGGCGTCGCCGCTGATGGCGCCGTCGAAGATTTCGGTGGAATTCCCATCGGCGCCCTGCGTGCCCGATAGCGTATCGCCGGAGGCCAACAGGGTCAGTGTTGCCTTGCGCTCGCCCATCGGCGTGCTCATGGTGAGATTCCAGTTTCCGTCCACGGCCATTTCTGTCTCCCCGACATTTCGTCCCGGCAAACCGGAATGGCTTGCGAGATCCGCTCAACTCGATCGGCGGTATAGCCTATCTCGCCATACAAGCCCAACCGCCTCAAGCGTCCTTTTGACGCGTATTTCTTCAAGCGCGCTGGGCGGCGGCGCGAATCCGGCTGCCGACCAAAACACGAAACGCGATGTATTGAATTGCGAAGGCGGCAATCTTGGCGCCGACCAGGACGACGGTCACGTAGAACGTCCACAGCTTCATGTCGCCGGTCATCGCGACGCCGATGGTGCCGGCGGCGAGCGCGAAACACAGTCCGGCCCAGGCATAGCCTGCGAAGGTGACGTATTCGGGAATGGTCTGCGTCACGATCGCCGGCATATAGCGCAGCATCCAGCCGCGCTTGAGCATGATGACACCGATCGCGAAATGCCCGATCGCGGGCTTCGCCAGCACGAAGCGCGGATCATGCGTCAACAGCGTCGCGCTGCCGAGCACGATGACGAGCGCAAGGCTCGCCCAGGTCATGTAGCCGAGCTCCTTGCCCTTGATGCGCGAGTAGATCACCTGCGCGATGGCGCCTGCGATCGCCACGCCCGTCGCCAGCAATACGTTGTCGGTGGCAAGATAGATCGCGATGAACAGGATGGTGGAGAAAAAATCGGCGCCCAGTCTGGCGAATACGTCCTTCATCGTGTTGCTCTCTGCTGATCGTGTTTCGGGAATGAGGGAATCTCAGTTGGTGCCGGGCAGGGCGTTCGCTAGGCGGCGCACCATACTTCGCCTTGCGATATTGTGGATACCATGTCGTGAAGTAGGCGGCGCTGTTGCGGGCCGCAAAGGCGATCACCAGCCCTGACCAGAGCGGCAGGCCCGGCAGATAGATCGTCAGCGCGTTGCCAATGATCATCAGCACGAAAGCGCCGGTCCAGGCCCAGGTGATGATGTAGGTCGCCTTCAAAAAGCCGGGGAGCCTGGCCGTCTCGGCATCGACTGCCTCGAGCGCATATTGCAGCACGAACGGCTTGCGGATGGCGAGCGACCCCAGCGAGATCGCAAGCACGCCGACATCGGCTGCAATCTTCACGGCCGAAGTGCTCAGGTTCGGATCGATCAGGGTGACGTAGGCGCCAATAGCGGAGAAGACGATAACGCTGCCGGCGCCGAGCATCTTGACCGAGCGACCACGCGCAATGTCGATACCGATGACGGCGAGGCAGATCGCGGCCGCTGCGAACAGGCTGATTTGGGCCGATGTCACCAGCATCAGCAGAGCGAACGAACCGAAGGGGACGAGGATCAGGAAGATGGTCATGGCGGCCTTCCTCAGTCGATCTTTACATCGTAAAGATACACTAGGGGCGAGGATGGGAGTCGTCAAGAAAAATCTTTACAGTGTCAAAATAGAGCGGGAGGTCGAAATTTGATTTATTATCAATGGCTTGCTTGACGCTCTAGGCGCCCGTCATCGCCCGCGTCAGGATCGTCAGGGCGCAGGCGAGCAGCAAAACCAGCGTGATCGTAATGCCGCCGACCCGGCCGATGCGAAATTGCAGCGTGTTGGGCGCGGCGTACATGCCGAGCGGATGCAGCAGCCGCGACACCAGTAGCGCACCCATCAGCAGATGAATCCACATCGCCGCCAGGCCGGACATTTCCAGCATCGCCACCATCAGCGTGATGATGGGCACGTATTCGATGAAGTTGGCATGCGCGCGGATCGCGCTGCGCAGTTGGAGGCTTCCATTGTCGCCGAACGTCGCCCGGTCGCGCTGGCGCAGCCGGCCGACCTGAGTGGCGAGCACGGTATAGAGCAGGGCGAGGACGGCGAGATAGACTGACGTGATCGAGGGCAGGTGCATGGGTGTCTCCTCTACCAGCGGCGTCATTCCGGGGCGTCCGAAGGACGAACCGAATTCCCAGTGCGCAATTGCGCACCATAGTATCGACTGACGTTGCCCCGGAATGACGGTGGATGCTTACTCCGCCCCGACCCAATTGCCGTGAAAGCCATCCGGCACGCGATGGCCGAGATGCACCAGCGCAACGGGACCTGCCTCGACATCCTGCGCGTTGAATACCGCAAGATCGCTGCGGTTCTCCTGTGCGCGCCAGACCGCTGATAGCAGCCAGCCGTCGCCCTCGGCGGCGTCAGCGCCGCGTTCGACAAACACCGGCTCGGAAATGGTGTCGCCTGCCGGCAGCAGATAATGACCGAGACGTTTGCCCTTGCCGTCGACATGCACAATGCCGGACAGCGCGCCGAACATCGGCAAGTCAGGATTGGCGCAGGCGTACCAGCCGTGGCTGTTCGCCTGTCCGGCGCGGCGGTCGTCGATGCGCGGGAATTCGCCGGTGAGGTCGTCGAGATAGGTTTGGGTGAAGCGGTCGGTATTGCCTGACAGGTCGAACGTCCAGCGGCAGTAGCGCGCGCGTGATTTCTGCGGATCGGTCTTCGAACCGTCGGGGTGCGGGAACAGCGGCGCCTCCTCGAACTGCATCACGTCGGCGATGATGCGGTCGCCTTCTTCCCACGCATTCATGACATGGAAGACGTAGCAGCTCTCGGCGCGGAACCAGACGAGGTCCTTGGTCGAACCGTTGCGCTTCATGACGCCGACATAAGCGCCTTTCTCGGGCTCCCAGGCGTAAGGCGGCTTGCCGCGCATCGCGCGCTCCATGCTGCCGGTGATGGGCAGGATCGGAAACAGCATATGGTTTTCGGTAACGACGAAGTCGTGCACCATGCTGGCATAGGGGGATTCGAAACGATCGAACCGTGTCACCACGCCCGCGGCGTTGACCGATCCGAAGGAGAGGGCAGGGGTCAAGGGACCCGCGGCGTTGTAGCCGAAGAACACCATCTCGCCGGTCACGGGATCGATCTTGGGATGCGCGGTGAACGGGCCCTTGATGGCGCCCTTGTAGTCGCAATAGCCAAGACGGTTGAGCGTGCCGGGCTCGATCTCGGTCGGCAGATGGCCTTCCTCCAGCGCCAGCAGCTTTCCGCCATGGAAGATGATGTTGGTGTTGGCGACGCCGCCATCGTCGGTGACCCCGGCCGGCGCACCCGGCAGCTTGCGGCCGAAACCGCCGAACAGCGCGCGGCCGGCGTCGTGTTCGGCCAGCCATTTCGGGGTGCGGACCCAGCGGTTGCGGTAGCTGGCGCGGCCGTTTTCCAGATGGAAGGCGTGCAGCATGCCGTCACCGACGAACCAGTGCGCGCCGGGGGCGTCGAACTGCGGATTGGGGCCGTTGCGATAGAGCGTGCCGTTGAGCTCGCGCGGCAGTTCGCCGGTCACCTTGAGATGTGGCGCGTCGCATTCCATCGGGATCGGCGCCAGATTGGTTCGCTCCGTCTCGGTCTTCACCTGGTCGAGCATCTCGCGTCGCCTCCGGTTTAAATCTTTACATCGTAAAGATATCAGTAAGTATGTCGCGAGCCACCGTCAAGCAAAATCTTTACAGTGTAAAAATTGCGGCTATAAGGAGCCGCATGGCAAGAACATCGCGAGAAACCAGAACGATCCGTCCCGCCGCGAAGCGCAGGCCGGCAAGGGCCGTGGCCGAAAGGCCGGCCGCCCGACAGCGCCGCCCGGCAGGCGAGACGCCCTATCATCACGGCGATCTGCACGACGCCTTGCTCGCCGCCGCCGAGCGGGTGCTGGAGCGCGACGGGTTGCCGGGCCTGACGCTGCGGGCCGTCGCGCGCGAGGCCGGCGTGTCGCACGCCGCGCCGACCCATCATTTCGGCGATCTCACCGGGCTCCTGAGCGAACTTGCCGCGATCGGCTTCCGGCGCTTCAACGCGGCGATGGTGGCGGCCGGCGAGACCGAAACCCATCCGCTGATGAAGGCGCTGGCGCGCGCCAAGGCCTATGTCGCCTATGCGCAGGCGCAGCCCCGCATGTACAGTCTGATGTTCCGCAACGAACGGATCGACATGACGCGACCCTCGCTGCACGAGGCGGCGACCGCCTCCTTTGAGGGATTGGCGAGCGCGGTTGGCGCCGGCCGCAACGAGGCGATCACCGGTGGTGCGCTGCAGGCGCTGTCGCTCGACCAGGCCGCGGCGATCGCGCGCGCATGGTCGCTGGTGCACGGCTTCACCACGCTGCTACTTGATGGACGGCTGAAGGACATTCTGCACCGGCTGCCCGAGGGGACCGGCGTCGACCAGTTGCTGGATGCCATGCTGCGTTCGACCGCGCCGCGGCCGGCGGGGGCTTGATGCTGCCCGCAGGGGCGGGCCAGTCCTGACGGCTGTGCGTCAGGGCTTTACATACGACCAACCCTGCTCCTGCAATTCCATCACGCGCACGACACCGGACTTCACGACTTGCGCCTGTGAGATGATTGGAATGTCCTTGCCCTCGGCCTTGCGCATGTTTTCCCGGGTATTGCCGCAGGCCTTGAAGGAGATTTCCGGCGTGCTCAATGCGAGCACCTCGATCCGCGCCTTCACCGGCGAGGTATCTTCACGCAGCATGTGCAGGCCGGGGCCGAAAGTAACGACCTCGATCGACACTTTCTCGCCGAGGTCCTTGTAGTACTGCGCGACGTTCGTTGCATTGTTGAGTGCGAGATTCATCATCGCAGGCTCGTTGGTGTTGACCTGCAAGACAAGGTTGTGCGGCTTTTTGTCGGCAGCGGTCCGCTTCTGTGCGGTCGTCTGCTTCGTCGCCGGCGCCGCCGCTGTTTGGGCCGCGACGGTCTGCGCTCTCGTTGGCTTCTTCGCAGGCTCTGCCGCCGCTGGCGATGCCAGAACAAGCATCGCTGCGACTCCCATCGCCGCCCGGACAACATTTTCAAATCTGATCATCACGCATCCTCCCTTGAACGGTTTCTGTTCTATGCCCCTTAGTTGCGTGGCGTCGCAATGGCTTGCGGCCATCTGCATGCCGCGGCCAGCTTTTCCCGCACCATCTTTAGTCCGCCGATCGAAAAATTGCCATTGCGTGCGACACCCGTTCGTGGAGAAAGGCGAACGGCGATCTCACCCTCCTCGGGGAGTGACTGCAACAAGCGTACGACGTCGCCCTTGAATGCAACGCCGGATCCAAATGATGGCGTGCCTCCGGCGGTTTGCACCGGCTGATCGGCATTGACGCGATAAGACACGATGTAATTCTCGCCGCGGCCAGAGATGGCCGATCCGGCGACCACAAGTTCAGTGCGGCCATTGCGGCAGTAAATGGAGAGCCGCATCGTGGAGCCTTCATCGCCGTCGAGAGAGGGCGTGATGGCCACGACGAACGGCGTATAGTCTACGGGCGATGTCGTCTCGCTGATGGTCCAGTTGTCGTTCGCCGGCGCCGGGCGCGCCGGCGGTTCCATGCTGCGCGATAGCCGGTCCAGGCATTTCAGCCGCTCCGCGCGCTCCATCACCGAACAGTCGCGAAGCTGCGCCAACGGATCGCTCGTGCCTTGTGCGAGGGCAAATCCGCTCGCCAACCCGAACGCGACAAACATGGGGATCGCTGCGGTTCTCATTGCGATGCCTGCTTTGAGCGCGCCTGACGATCCAGCCATGCCTGCGCCGAAGGGGAGCGGGCCAATCCGGGGACCGTCGCAGCGAGATTGATCGATTTCCATTTCGGGTCGAAGCCAATCGCCTGCAACCTGTCGATCCGGGAAAAGAGATAATCGACAAAGCGTGCGACGCGCTGATAGCGATTCGATTGGGCCGGCCAATTGAAGGCGACCAGAACGGTCGGCACCGCGATCGTCGACACGCGTTCGCCCTGCTTGATCAGATTGGGATATTCGCTCGGCTCCAGCACTGCGGGAAGATAGTAGTCCTCGAACTTGCTCTCGTAGGCGACCGGAAGGAACTTGAAGCCAGGCTCCCAGCGCCCACGCAGGAAGGCGTCAACCGGCTTCGAGGTGATGAAGACGACGGCGGCCATTTCGCCCTTGCGCATCTGCTCCAGCGCGACCTGGTGCGGAATGAAGGTCTTTTCGACGTTGACGCCGAGGCGGCTGAAGATCAGCGGTCCCGAATAGGCGGCGGCCGTGCCCAGGGTATTGAAATTCACTTTCTTGCCGGCGAGATCCTGCAGGCTCGCAATCTCCGGCCGGACGAAGATGTGAAGTTCGGAGGGGAAGAGATTGAGAAGGTAGACGATGCGGTGCTGAATCTCAGGCACCTGGACCTTGTACTCTTCGAGCGCGTCGGAATTGATGATCGCCATGTCGACGCCACGCAGATAGAGCAGCGCGTTCATGTTTTCCGTGGCTCCGCGGGTCACGATCGGCAGCACAAGCATGTTCGGCCCGTCGTCGACGACGCGAGCGATCTCGGTGGCAAGACGGATGGGCGCGCCCTCCAGCAGGCCGCCGGCGAGGCCGACCGTCCAGGCGTTCATTCGCTCTTTTTGCGTCTCGAACGGTGAAGCGCTTCGCGGCGGGCGGGCGCTCTGCGCCTGTGCGCCGACTTCGGCAAGCTGAAGTGCCACCATGACCGGCGCCAGCATGCCGAGCACGAGCAACAAGCGTGATCTGAAAAGCGTACTCATCCGAAAACTCCTCTTGCTTCAAATTCGCTTTCAACGCGCCGTCACCGTCGGCAAGGCCCGCTGCTGAAAATAAAATCGTCTTACTGCGACAACGCGTTGAACCGATTTTTGGCCTCCTCAATTCCGCCTGCATGAGCCTTCGCATAGAGTTCGCGCGCTTTCGTCGCTTCGCCGCGCGTTCCATATGTCCCCCACATGGAAAGAATGGCCGGATCATACGTCTCCGCGAGCATGAAGCTCGCCTGTGGGCTGCCCATCTCGGCAGCGCGCTCGAGGACGATCCGTGCCGCACCGATATTTCCCTGAGCCAGCAGCGTGCTGGCGCGCGCCATCAATCTGGTCGCTTCCGGATTGCCTTGCGCGTCTGCGGCCGCGGGCTGTACCAAAGCAGTTGTCTCTGCAGCCTGGGTCGCCGGAGTGATCAGGCTATTCGGAACAGGCTCAAGCACGGTGCGGGCCTCGATCGCGCGCTGTGCCGTTGCGAGTTCGCGCGATACAGCCTTGGCCCGGTCGCGCTCTTGCTGCAGCTCCGCCATCGTGTTTTCGGCAGCCTGCCTGAACTTCGCGGCATCCTCGCGCGCCTTGGTCAGCTGTACGGCGTTGGCTTCGATTTCGCGGCGCGCCGTCGCGAGATCGCGGGACAGCGCCTCGGCACTTTCGCGCTCCTTCTGCTGTTCCGCCGTCGTCCTTTCCGCGATCTGCCTGAACTTCGCGGCATCCTCGCGCGCGTTGGTCAGCAGTGCCGCGTTCGCCTCGATCTCGCCGCGTGCCGTCACGAGTTCGCGGGACAGAGTCTCGGCATTTTCGTACGCTTTCTGCTGCTCCGCCGTCGTCTCATCCGCAGTCTGCTTGAACTGCGCCGCATCATCGCGTGTCTTGGTCAGTTGCGCTGTATTGGCCTCGATCTCGCGGCGCGCCGTCGCGAGATCGCGGGACAGAGCCTCGGCACTCTCGCGCTCTTTCAGCTGCTCCGCCATTGCCCTTTCGGCAGTCTGCTTGAACTGCGCCATATCCTCGCGTGCCTTGGTCAGCTGCGCCGAGTTGGCCTCGATTTCGCGGCGCGCCGTCGCGAGATCGCGGGACAGAGCCTCGGCACTCTCGCGCTCTTTCAGCTGCTCCGCCATTGCCCTTTCGGCAGTCTGCTTGAACTGCGCCATATCCTCGCGCGCCTTGGTCAGCTGCGCTGTGTTGGCCTCGATTTCGCGGCGCGCCGTCGCGAGTTCGCGGTGCAGGGTCTCGGCACTCTCGCGCTCTTTCAGCTGCTCCGCCGTTGCCCTTTCCGCAATCTGCTTGAACTGCGCCGCATCCTCGCGCGCCTTGGTCAGTTGCGCTGTGTTGGCCGCGATCTCGCGGCGCGCCACCGCGAGTTCGCGGGACAGAGCCTCGGCACGCTCGCGCTCTTTCTGCTGCTCCGTCGTCGTCCTTTCCGCAGTCTGCTTGAACTGCGTCGCATCCTCGCGCGACTTGGTCAGTTGCGCTGTGTTGGCCTCGATCTCGCGGCGTGCCATCGCGAGTTCGCTCGCCAGTGCGGCTGCGCGAGCGCGTTCCTCCTGGAGCAGGTGGCGTTGTTGCTCCGCGCTTGCCGCCCGTTCCTGTCGTGCGGCGGTGGCTTCAAGCGCGAGAGCCGCCGTTTTTTCGCGCTCCTGTTCGAGCGATTGCGCGGCATTCGCGGCGGGCGGCCGCCGTTGCAGACTGGATTGATCGGTCGCGTTGCGAATCTCGGCAGCCTGCTTCGCCAGGATTTCCGGACGCGGCTCCTTCGGCAACGATTGTCCCGCCTCCGATGCGGGCGCCTTCAGGGCCTGCTTGACCTGCGGAGTCTCCTGCGCGCCGGTCGCGCCGGCGCCAACGGGGTTCTGCTGACCGGCGTTTCGCGTCACCCAGATGGGGGTGTCGGCCTGGAAATACAGGCCGGCTAGAATGAACGCTGCGGTGATGGAGAGGGCTGCAAATCGTAGCCGCGCACGGCCGGTGTGAGAGGAGGTGGTCGATTGTTCGAGATACTGATTGGCCGGTATCGGATACCAGTGCGTCGGTGTGATCTTGCTTCGCTCGCCGTTTTCACGGATCCATTTGCCCGCCTCAGGCGACCAGTGAGCGACATCAAAAGTTCCGCTGGCATCATCCTCGAGGATGATGTCCTCTTGGTCCCTGGGTGCGCTCTCGATCGTTTGGCGCATAAAAACGCCTACTCTGAATGTACTATTTTCTGACCAACTACCGGACTATCAATTCTCCATTCCCAATACCGCAAGCCTATTCCACCCGCGGCACGGCCTCAAGCACCCAAAAGTTGGAGATGCGGTGAATCACGCGAATCCGTGGTTTTACGGGCGTGTTCGTCGGTGTCGGCATGGACCTGCGCGGCCAACGGTGTGTGGGCGTGCCGCTCAGCAACCCCTGCTAGCAACCCTTGCAAATCCTGGTTTGCCGCGCCAGCCTTGCGTCGGCTTCCACGTCTTCGTTGGGCTGTCGCGTCCACTCGTCATACCGCGCTTTGGCGTCCGCTTTGGGCGGGGCGTCATTTAGCGGGCCGAGAATGATTTCGCGATTGCGGGCCGTTTTTCGCTTCGCCGGCCGTTTTTCCTCGCCCGGAGCGTCATTTGCCGTCGGTGGTTCACCCAACCCATCCCAGGCGATCGGCGCGCCCGCCGTCGCGGTCGTCGAGCAGCCGGTGCCGGAGATGCAGCAGCCGGTGAGGGCGGAGCCGGCAACCAGCAGAACCATGAATTTCGTCAGCATCGTCGCTCCGGTGTGGCCGCCGTTAAAATTCGTAACGTGAGAATATATCAAGCACTCAAGGCTGTAGCTTTGACGTTAATGCGGCGAAAACACGCCAGACGCAGGCTATATCAACGCTTTGCGGGCTATGTCAGCGCTTTGCAAGACTGACGGCTGCGCCTTTTTCACCGATCACCTTCACTTCGTCTTTCCCGCACTTGAAATCACGGGCAAATTCATCCGCCGCCTGTCGGGCGAGCTCGTTGGAATTGCGGTTGGCCTGGCCGTCGATATAGGCGACGTGGCAGACGGGCCCTGGCGGCAGCCTTGTCACGGCGAGCATCGGTTTCGAGGTCGGGCTTCCGGTCTTGTCCAGGGCGTCGTTGTCGGCGATCAGCCAGCGCTGAATGATCGCGAACGGCTTGCCGTCCACCGCCCGCCATTCGACGGTGGCAGCGGTGGAATTGAAGGGGGCAAACCAGGCCTCCGCGGCCGGCTCCTTGGCGGCGGCTGCGCGGTTAGGCCCGACCGAGACGGTTTGGCGCAGGTCGTCCTCACTGATCACCACCACCATTCCTGATTTGCCGGGGCACACCTGCGTCGTGCTGCCGTTCTCGGGCTTGCCGACGGTGCGGCAGTCCTTCGACGCCGCCGATGTGTAGCTGCTGCTGAATGTTTGGGCATTAGCCGGTGAAATCAGGCCCAATGCAGCGACGAACAGGGCCGCGGCGGCCAGCACGCCGAGCTGCCGATGGGGGACGTGTTTCGTCTGCATTTCGCGCATGGAACCTCCAGGATCAGTCGTGTGCAATCTGGGGAAGGTTCATGGCATTGATGCGAAACACCTGACATTGCCGCAGAATCGTCCTAGAAGAGCGGCTCGCAATTCCTCGTTCCCGAGCGTGCAGTCATTCAGTCGTCATGCCTTCCATACCATCGAACAAGCCTTATCGCGTCGGCCGCTCCCTCACAGGACTAGGTCTCTTCGCCACCAAGCCGATCAAGAAGGGCGCCAAAATCATCCGCTATTTTGGGCCGCTTCTCGAATTCGAAGAAGAAAAAAGACGACGCCATCGAGAACAAATACCTGTTCGAGTTGAACGACCGCTGGACCATCGACGGCTCGGTGCGCAAGAACGTCGCCCGCTACATCAACCACGCCTGCAAGCCGAATGCGGAATCCGACGTCAAGCCGCGTAAGCGCAAGGTCTTCATCCGGGCCATCAAGGACATCGAGCCGGGCGACGAGATCAACTACGACTACGGCACTGACTACTTCAAAGCCTATCTGAAGCCGATCGGCTGTAAATGCACAGCTTGCGAGAAGAAGCGCAAGAAGCAGCGCGCGGAAGCGCGGGCGGAAAGGGCGCGCCTGAAGGCCAAGGCCGAGCGCAAGGCGTTGAAGAAGGCGGAGAAGCTGGCCAAGGAACGGCAGAAGGCCAAGGTGAAGGCCGAACCGAAGCTCAAGGAAAAATCAAAAAGGATAAGGCGGAGCGGAAGTCGAAAAAGAAGCTCAAGCTGAACGGCCATGCCCTCAACGGCAAGTCCCGCGCCGACAAGCCGCTCAATGGCAAGCATTTGAACGGCAATGGTCGAGCAAGGGTTGCCGGTAAAAAATCGAGCGCCAGGAGGCCGCCGGTTTCCGCGCCTGCGCCGGCCCTTGAGGCCCAGCCCGCTGCTATCCTCCTTGAGGCTCAGCCCACCGCCATCTGAAGTCTCATCCGCCGGGTCTATCCACCAGCCTTGCGCGCCGACTTCGGCAGCAACGAATCGCCGAAGTTGACCGCCGAGCGTTGAATGATCGCGCCCGTTTCGTCGACCACGACACGGAACCGGCAGTGTTCGGAGAAGAACGTCAGGCGATGCCGGCCGGAATCGGCCTCGACCCCGCGCTCGGCAAGGCTCGTGATCCTGCCGGCGCGCATCTCTTCCTGCAGCAGGGAGGGCGCCAGGCCGAGGCCTTCGGCGACGATGGCGGCGTCGATCTGAACAGCGCCATTTTCGAACTCGATCGGTTTCATGCCTTGCACCTGATGCTTCCCTGCGGCGGTCATGCGTGCACCGGGCTGCGGCTGGCCGTCGCGGGATAGGCGCACTCCGCCAGCGTGGTGGAGTCAAGTTCGCGCATGAAAGCTTCGCGCGCGGCCGCAAGCTTCGCCTTCAGTCGGCAGCGCGGCATCAGCATGCAATTGCCGCCGTCCTCGCGAAAGCATTCGACCAGCGGCGGCCCTTCCAGCGCGCGCACCACTTCCCCGATCGTGATCGACTGCGCGGGGCGTGCCAGCGTGAAGCCGCCGCCGACGCCGCGCTGGGTCGAGATGAATCCGCTATCGGCGAGGTCGCGCACCACCTTGGCCAGATGGTTGCGGGAAATGCCGAACTCGGCCGCGATTTCGTTGGTAGCGAAGGAGCGGCCGGGTTCGCCCGCCAGCCGCATCAAGGCGCGTAACGCGAAATCCGTGAATGACGTCAGGCGCATGGAAGTCCTCTTAAAAGATCCGCTTGCAATTCTTCTATAGCCGTCTAAATAGGTATTTGAAATACCTATTTAAGGGCAGGCGAAGAAAATGGAAGCGATCGTAGCAGGGCCGGAGCGGCGTCAGCGGATCACGGCCGAGATCATGGAGCGGACGGGCATTGACGAGGCGATGATCGAGCGCCTGGTGCACGGCTTCTACGCCAAGGTGCGTGAGGATGCGGTGCTGGGGCCGATCTTCGAGGCCCGCATCAGGAATTGGGAGCCGCATCTGGCGCAGATGTGCGCGTTCTGGTCGTCGGTCGCGTTGATGACAGGCCGCTACCACGGCACGCCGATGGCCAAGCATCTGCCGCTGCCGGTCGATGCCGGGCATTTCGACCGCTGGCTCGAACTGTTCGAGCAAACCGCCCGCGAGGTCTGTCCGCCCGAGGCGGAAGCGCATTTCGTGGAACGGGCGCGGCGTATCGCGGCAAGCCTCGAACTCGGCATCGCCGGCGCCCACGGCGTCATGCTCGGCAACGGGGAAAGATTTCGGCGCAATCAGGCAGGAGCAGTGTGATGGCCGATCGTGCACATGTCGTGACGAAGAAGCAGCAGGCCGATCCGTATTCCGGCAGCAGCCTGGTGCCGATGCTTGTGATCGGACTCCTGCTGACCTTTGCCGGGATGATCGCCGCCCTGGTGTTGAGCTGAGGCGGTCGCGTGTCATTCCGGGATGGTGCGTAAGCACCAGACCCCAGATGTGCAATTGCACATCGGGGAATCTCGAGATTCTCAGGTGCGCAAGTGCGCACCCTAGTTCGATGCTTTCGCATCGCCCCGGAATGACGGTCGAGGCTCAGGCCGTCACCGTGCCCGCGCTCTTGCGCAGGCCGATGTACTGCAGCTCCGCAAACACGCCGGTCGCAATCGCCTGCGCTACGACAAGCACCTGACCGAGCAGGTTCGGCGAGACAGCGCCTGAGAACAACAGCGCGATGCTGCCGAGCGTCCATGCGGCGTTGCCCACGATCACGAGCAAGACCAGCGCCTTCGCCACCGTCGACCGCGTAGCTAGCCAGCCGACCAGCGCCGTATAGGCGATCAGGAACAGGCCGGTTTCACGCAGCAACGCCTCTGGCAGATTGAGGAAGGGCGCGAGCGCGCCGGCGCCCAGCGTCAGCCCGACGGCTGATACACCGCTGAAGATGGCGTCGGCGAGGAGGGCGCGGCTCAGGAATGTAGACGGATGGATCATGAGTTATCTCCTTTGGTGGCTTGGGGGTGAGGTCGATCAGCGCTGCAGCAGGGACCGGAGCTGACGCATCAGCCGCATCGGGCAGAGCGCCTTGCCGACCCTGCTCTCGATCGTCTGCACCTGCGCGAACACGAAGACGCCGGTGTCGTGCACCACGGGTTCGGGCATGTTCAGGGAGCGCGCCAGCAACCGGGTGGCCAGATTGAGCATCCACGGGATCGCAGCGGCCGCGAAGCGGAAGAGGGCAAGCATCAGCATGGGTCATCTCCTGTGCCCCCAGGATGACCCGGCCTGCGACCCGTTTCGATTACCTCACACGTAATGGAATGGGCGAAATTCGCATGGTAGGTTTTCCACCATGAACGCACATGCTTCCACGGCGCGAGCCGAACGATCCCAGCCCGTCCATATCGGCGATCACCTGCGCGAATGGCGCCAGCGCCGCCATCTGAGCCAGCTCGATCTGGCAGGGGATGCCGAGATATCCGCGCGTCATCTCAGTTTTGTGGAGACGGGCCGCGCCGCGCCGTCGCGCGAAATGGTGTTGAAGCTCGCCGAGCGATTGGAGGTTCCTTTGCGTGAACGCAACGTGCTCCTGGTCGCGGCGGGCTTTGCGCCGGCCTTTCCGCAGCGCTCGCTCGACGATCCCGCGCTCAAGCCGGCGCGGCAGGCGATCGATCTCGTGCTGAAGGCACATGAGCCCAATCCGGCGCTGGCCTATGATCGGCACTGGAATCTGGTGACGGCCAACCGCATGGTGGCGCCGCTGCTCGAAGGCTTGCCGCCGCATCTGCTCGGGCAGCCTTTCAACATCCTGCGTCTGGCCCTTCATCCTGAAGGGTTGGCGCCGCGCACGGTCAATCTCGCTGAATGGAGCGCGCATCTTCTGGAGCGGCTGCACCGGCAATGCGAGGCGACGGCCGATCCCGAATTGCTGAAACTGTATCAGGAATTGAAAGCCTATCGGATGCCGGCGCGTTCGGGCCCAATCTCGGCCGACAATGTCGCGATCCCCTTCAAGCTGCGCCTCAACGGCGAAGTGTTGAGCTTCATCTCGACCACCATGGTGTTCGGCACGCCGGTCGATATCACGCTGCAGGAGCTGGCGCTGGAGACGTTTTTCCCCGCCGACGATCTGACCGCCGAGCGGATGCGGCAAATGGCGGCGGGTTTGACGTGATTTGCAGGACGGATTGCCGCCCCCCACAATAACCGCGGAGGGAAGTGATACGAGACATGCGGCGATTGCCCTTGTCTCCTCGCCCGATCGGACTATTTTTGGGGGCATCATTCTGCGAGGAGACCCCCGATGAGCGCCTTAAAGCCCCTCAAGATCGACATCGTCTCCGACGTGGTCTGTCCGTGGTGCTATATCGGCAAACGCCGCATCGAGAATGCCTTGGCCCTGGTACCTGATGTTCCCGTCGAAGTGCACTGGCGGCCGTTCTTCCTCAATTCCTGGGTGCCGCGCGAGGGCATCAGCCGCGACGAATATCTCACCGCCAAATTTGGCTCGGTCGAAGCCTATAAGGGCATCGCCGGCCGCGTCGTGGCGGCTGCGGGCGAGGAGGGGCTGACTTACCGGCCGGAGTTGGTGAAGCGCCAGCCCAACACCATCGATTGCCACCGCCTGATCCACTGGGCGGAAGCGCAGGGCAAATCCGCCGAGATGAAGCAGCGCCTGATGGAATTGTATTTCCGCGATGGCGGCGACCTGACCGACGTGAACGTGCTGGTGCAGGCCGCGGCCGATGTCGGCCTGGATGCCGACGATGTGCGTAAGCGCCTCGCAACCGACGAAGATGTCGCGCGGATTTCCAGCGAGGCGCAGGAGGCGTCCGACAAGGGCATCTCCGGCGTGCCGACCTTCGTCTTCGCGCAGAAATACGCCGTCTCCGGCGCGCAGCCCGCCGACCAGCTCGCCCGCGCCATCCGTCAGGTGTCCGGCGAAATCAACGCGCAGGCGGCGGAGTGAGTTCACGTGTCCCGGACGCGGTGCGGCGCGCAGCGCTGCGCCGCAGAGCCGGGACCCAAGCTGGAGCAATGGACCCCGGATCAGCAGCGCACCGCTTCGCGCTGCGCAGCATCCGGGGAACACGGTGAGGGGTTAAGCGCCTTTCAAAAATGTCATTACACGATCACCGAGCACAATTCTGCGCAATGGATGGATTGCGGTCTCAAGCGCAGACCGCTTTGTGGCTACAGACAACAAAACCTGGGGAGGCACCATGATCTACGAACTGCGCACCTACACTGTAAAGCCGGGTACGCTCGGCGACATGATCAAGGCCGCGAGCACGATATCGCGCGACATCCGCAAGAACGATTACGGCAAGCTCGAAGGCTACTGGTCGACGGAGATCGGGCCGCTCAATCAGGTTCTGCATATGTGGAGCTACAACAGTTTCGACGAGCGCGCGCGGTTGCGGGCTGAACTTGCGAAGAATCCGCGCTGGACCGGCGAGTACGTGCCGCTGATCCGCCCATTGCTGGTGCGCCAGGACGTCCGCCTGATGAGCGCGGTGCGGCCGCCGGTTGCGCCGGCCTCGACGGGCAATGTCTACGAACTCCGCAACTATCGCGGCAAGGCTGCCGGTGGCCTGAAGCAGTGGCTCGATGCGTTTACTGCGGTGCTGCCGGAGCGCGAGAAATATTCAAAGATCGTCGGCCTCTGGACGACCGAGGCGGGGCAGCCGAACGAAGCCTGCCACATCTGGGCCTATCCCAGCCTGAACGCCCGCGCCGAAGCCCGCGGTAACGCGATGAAGGACTCCGCCTGGCAGGAATTTCTCGGCAAGGGTCCGGGCTTCCTGGAGGAAATGCACTCGACCATCATGCTGCCGGCGCCGCATTCGCCGCTGCAGTGAGTTGGTTTACGTAGCCCGGATGGAGCGAAGCGCAATCCGGGACTTTCGCATCTCATATGCACCGGCCCCGGGTTACGCTTCGCTTCACCCGGGCTACGACTGCTGCGACTACGCGCCCTTCAGATAATAATTCGCGCGCTTGCCGAGTGCGATCCGCCGCAGCGCGCGGCGCATCGCCATCGACGCGCGCAGCGGCTTGATGGCCGTCGTGACCGTGCGATAGAACGCAAGCTTCAGCGCATCGCGCACCGGCTGCTTGCCCGGCGGCTGTTGCGGCAGGCCGACACCGCGCAGCATCGAATTGAAGAAGTGCAGGTCGTTCAGCCGCCGTACTTCGCGTGTCTTCCAGGTGATCGCCATCGAGATCGAGAACGAGCCTGCGGTGCGCACCCAGTGCGGCCACTGATACGGCACATAGCAGCCGTCGCCCGCAAACAGATGGAATTCCTTGCCGCGCGGCGCAAAATTTTCATCGTATTTCAGGTTGCGGTGCTTGGTCATCGAGCGCTCGATCTCGTCGTCGGAAACGATCGTGCGGTCGGCATTGTCGAAGATCGTGAAGAATTTTTCGCCGTGGATATGCACGAAGAAATTATCTTCGCTGTCGAGATGGAACGGCGTGGTCGAGTTCGGGGAGGATACGAACAGGAAGCCCTCGACCTGCTCGAAGCCGGCATCGAGCAGGCTGTTGAAGCCACGCGCGCGGGCGACCGACAGCAGGGTGTCCTCCAGCAAGGTCTGGTATTCCGGCGAGTTCTCCACGCGCTTGAGCACCATCCAGGCGCCGGCGGTTTCGATACTCTTCACCACTTCGACCGGGTCGAGGTTGACGGTGGGGATCGCATCGGGATCCTGGCTGATCGCGACCTTGCCGGAATTGTACTCGATCAGATCGCGCGGCAATTCGGCGGCGAGCTGCGCGATACGTGGCAGCGTCAGCAGCGGATGGCCGGCGAGCCTGTGGCGGATCGCGAACGGCTTTAGCGGGAAGTCGCGACGGAGGGCATCATGATCGGCCGTAATGACGGGTGCTATGGCCGTGTGCGTATTCATTAGGATTTCTCCTGCCGGGCTCTGACGAAATGAACGATGCGGCGCACCGGCTCGCGGATCGCGCCGCGCAGGCCGAGCGCGGCGCGGATCAGCGACACGACCGGATCGCGCCGTCGCAGCGGGATCAGGACGTCGCCAATCGCAAGGCGTCCGCGCCAGATCGGGTTGATCATGGGATGGTCGGGGGCGGCGGTGGAATCGACCAGGCGAATCGCCGGATCCGCGCAGAGATGCCGGGTCAGTTCCAGCGTCAGTTGCACGCCCGGCGAAAATTTGGCGAAACGCTCGTCGACGCCGAGCTTGAAGTAGAAGGCGCGGTCCAGATGGCGCAACACGATTGCCGCGGCCACCGGCGTTTCGCCAGCCCGCAGGGTCACGATCTCGCACTGGCCGGTCTCGGCCAAGGCCGATGTGGCGCGGCGGACGAAGGCCGCATCGCCGTCGTCCTGGCTGAGGGCGGTGCCGCGCTGGCCCTTCCAGCCGCTGGCCTCCAGCATCAGGAAGGTTTCGACGGCGGTGGTCATTTCGGCTGATGTCCGCGCGACGTCAAAGTGGATAGCGCCGTGTTCGGCGAGGCGATTGCGCTGGCGGCGCAGTTCTTTCAGTTTCTTCGCGCCCAGCGACTCGCGCAGCACTTCGTCGGCGTCGCCGGTAGTGTCAAGGCAGGCGCGGACATGCGACTGCAGCACCACGGGCTGCATGCCGCCGCGATGCAGCACGTCGGTAAGGGCTTTCATGGCGGCACCGTCGAGCGATGTGCCGCGCAAGATCAGCGCATGCGCACCGGCTCGCCGGGCCTGCTGCAGAATATTGGTAACGGCATCTTCCGCCATGTCGCGATCGAGCAGCGGCGTGCAAAGCGTGCCGTAGGGATCGGCGCTGACCAAGGCGGGCAGGGGGATCTTGTAGGCGCGCCACATCGAGATCACAGGCAGCAGGCCGATCAAGGTGGATGCATCGCGCCACGCGCCGAGCGCGGCGGCATCGAGGCGGCCCCGCGCCGAAGCGTTCACCGCCAATTCCCATTCGGGCAAATAATAGCCGTTCGGCTCGGCCGCGCGCATCGAGAGCGCGCGCCATTGGGCCGCGGAAACGCCGGCGAGCGGCATCAGCGCTCCGCCGCCTCGCGTGCGTGCGTTCGCGTCGTGCTTGATGCACGACGAACCGTCGATGTGTCGGCAGTGTCAGTCACTTCCCCGAATCCCCGTTCGCGATTTATGCGGCCGATGGCATCTGGAAAGTGCCGTCTCGCCATCGCGTTCACGGGGCAACGCTAGCGGCAAGAGGTGGAAAATAGCGTTGTCGCGAGGTCCGGATTTGAGCGGTCGCGTTAACGGATCGTTCAGCCTGATCGGGCCGCGGCCGGGGCGGCAACCCGCTATCCGAGGCTAGACCGGCTCGTAACTCTCGGCATTGCAGGTGTCCTCGGCCTCGACTTTTTGCCGATCTGCGATCACGCCGCCGGAAATCTCGACCCGGTAGGTCTGCGTGCCCAGCGGTTTGCCGGTCACCGACACCACTTCGGCCTTGACGCAGGCGGTCCAGCCTGGTCCGCGGAGGTTGGGGTGCGGCTGGGAAACGCGAACATCGGTCGGCTGCGAAGCCGGCGTGAACACTGAGTCCAGTTTCTCCTTCAGCATGCGCTTGACGTCGGGCGGCGGCTCGAGCGCGGGCGGATCGGGCACCTTGGCGCGCATGAATTCGGGCACCGGCGAGCGGACGTCGGCAAAGCCGCAACCCGCAAGCATCAGCGCTGCGCCCGCCATCAGCGCTATATGAATCACGATCCGCCGCATCCGGGGACGTTCTACCCCGGAGACTTCGTTTCGGACAGTGCCGGGCAGAATAACGATTCCGCGACTGTGATTCAGATCACTGCGCGGGACCTGGAGCCTGCGACAAGATCGCCGTTGAATTGGGCCTTTGTCAGGCCTCACAAGGCGCCGCCGGCTTGAACCCGTTGGCTCCGGGCCGTGACCAAACCGTAGCTTGTATTGCCGGGAGTTCGCATCATGTTTCGTCACGCGCTGCTCAAGTTGATGGTTCCCGCAGCGTTGCTTCTGGGAACACATTCGGCGTCCGCCGAGAATCGCCTCGCGCTGGTGATCGGCCAGTCCGCCTATCGCTCGGTGCCGGCGCTGCCGAATCCGGCCAATGACGCCAGGGCGGTCACGCAAATGCTGACCGATTTCGGGCTTCGAGGTTTCGACCGCGGCCGATCTTTCGCAAGGCCAGATGCGGGAGGCGGTCAGCGAATTCGCCGGCAAGGTCGCCGCCAAGGGCGCCGACACCGTGGCGCTGGTGTTTTACGCCGGCCACGGGCTGCAAATCGACGGCGAGAATTTTCTGGTCCCGGTCGACATCGATCCGAAGCTGGAAGCCGACATTCCAATCCAGGCGGTGCGCCTCAACGACATCCTGAACACGCTGACATCGGTGCCGAGCAAGATGCGCATCCTGATGCTCGACGCCTGCCGCAACAATCCGTTCCCGGAGCTCAAGGCGGCCGGCGGCGGGCTTGCCATCGTCGATGCCAAGGTCGGCGCTCCCGGCACATTCCTGTCGTTCTCGACCTCGCCGGGCGCGGTCGCGGAAGACGGCTCCGGCTCCAACAGCCCGTATACGAACGCGCTGCTGGCAGCAGGCAAGGAACAGAACATTCCGATCGAGGAGACCTTCAAGCGGGTGCGGCTTGCGGTGAACAAGGTCACCGAAGGGCGGCAGACCCCGTGGGACAGCTCCTCGCTGACCGAGGATTTCCGCTTTTCGGGCACATCGGTCGCCGGGCCAAAGCCTGCCGCAGCTGCGAAGAAGACGGTCGCCGAGTGGACCCGCGATCTGAAAGGTAAGCCGGTCGAGGCGGCGAACGAACTGATCGTGGCCGACGGTACCGATGAATCGTATGAGGCCTTTGCCGGCCTCTTCCCGCAGACGCAGCTCGGGCGGCTGGCGCGCGACTGGCTGGTTCGGCACCGGCGCATGGTGGCGTGGAACGACGCCGTGCTCATCAACACCGCGTCCGGATATCGCTCCTTCCTGACGAAATTCCCCGACAGCGATCTCAGCGCGACCGCGCGCAAGCTGGAACAGCGGTTGCGCAACCGTCCCGAGTTCACACCGGCGGTTGCAGCCGCCAACGCCGCCGTGCCGCAAAACATTGCGCTGGCCGGGCCGACCTGTCCCTGCAACGTGCAGCCGCCGCAGCAGCAGCCGATCAAGGTGAATGCGCCGGTCAGGCGCGTCGAGCCGGATCCGCCGAAGAAGCGGGTCGATCGCAAGCCGCCGCGTCGGCCCCAGCCGGATGACGACGACGTCGTGGTCGTTCGCCGTCCGCCCCCGCGCGTGGTGTATGACCCGCCGCCGCGCGAAGTGTACGAGCCATCGAGACCGCCGATCAGCATCGGCATCGGCATTGGCCTCGGCGGGTTTGGCGGCGGCCGTGGCGGCGGCGGCCACTATGGCAGCGGCCGGGGTGGATACTGACGTGCCAATAGGGTAATCGTCCCGCAAGCGTTGTGTTGCGCTTGCGGGGGCAGGATGCGAAATCCGTTTCGTCTGTTCACTTTCGTCGTTGCCATCTTTTGCACGGGCATTGCGCTTCCGGCTCCCGCCTGGGAGCATTGGGGCGGCGACCGCGGCGGATCGCGGTTTTCGCCGCTCAACCAGATCACCCCTGACAATGTAGGCAATCTCGTTCGCGCCTGGGAATTTCGCACCGGCGATCTCGACGCTCGCGCGCCCGAGGTGATGAAGCGGACCAAGTTTCAGGCGACGCCGCTGCTGGTCGAGGACAGCCTGATCTTCTGTTCGCCGTTCAACGAAGTGATCGCGCTCGATCCCGGCAGCGGCGCGCAGAAATGGCGGTATGACCCGAAGATCTCGACCGCGCAGCGCCCGGCCAACCGCTACAATTGCCGTGGCGTGGCCTATTGGGTCGACGACAAGGCGGCGGAGACGGATGCCTGCCGAGCGCGCATCCTGGTGGGTACCAACGACGCGCGCGTGATCGCGCTCGACGCGAGGTCCGGCACTCCCTGCGCCGGTTTCGGCGCCAATGGCGAGATCAAGCTCGAGACCGGCATGCCGCTGGACTGGCCCGGCGAATTCCAGATCACGTCGGCCCCGGTGATTGCGCGCGACACCGTCATTGTCGGCTCTGCGATCGCGGACAATCGCCGCGTCGAGGCGCCACCCGGAACGGTGCGCGCCTTCGATGCGCGAACCGGGCAGCCGCGCTGGTCGTTCGATCCGCTGGTGCATAACGGTGTCGTGGCCGGCCATGCCAATGTCTGGGCGCCGATGTCGGTGGACGAGGAGCGCGGCCTGGTGTTCCTGCCGACATCTTCGCCGAGCCCGGACTTCTGGGGCGGCAGGCGGCCCGGCAATAACGACTACGCCAATTCGGTCGTGGCGCTGCGTGCCGAGACCGGCGAGCGGGTCTGGTCGTATCAGACCGTGCACCACGATGTCTGGGATTATGATTTGCCGGCGCAGCCGACGCTTTCGCGCATCGATACCGGCGAAGGCTCGCGCGACGTCGTGATCCAGCCGACCAAGCAGGGCTTTGTGTTCGTGCTCGACCGCGACACCGGCAAGCCGGTATGGCCGGTGGAGGAGCGCGCGGTGCCGCAAGGCGGCGCCGAGGGCGAGCAGCTTTCGCCGACGCAGCCGTTTCCGACCCACGTGCCGCCGCTGCTGTCGCAACAGATTTCGGCCGATGACGTGTTCGGCCTGATTCCGTTCTGGGAGAGCGGTGCCTGCCGCGCGAAGGTCGCGGCGGCGCGTAACGAAGGGCTTTACACGCCGCCGTCGACGCAAGGCACGATCGTGTTTCCGATGACCGGCGGCGGCGTGAACTGGGGCGGCGCCGCCTTCGATCCCGTCAACCAGATCCTTTACGCCAACGTTTCGCGGGCGATCCACATCATCAAGCTGCTTCCGCGTGCTGCCGTGGCCGATGGGTTCAACCCGCCGCCCGGGCACGATTTCGGGCGGCAGCAGGGTGCGCCGTTTGCGATGACGCGTGCGGTCGCGCTGTCGCCATTGGGGCTGTTGTGCAACAAGCCACCGTGGGGCGAGATGGTCGCGGTCGATCTGAAGGCGGGCAAGATTCTCTGGCGCGCGCGCGTCGGCACCACCGAGGACCGCGCGCCGCTCGGCATCGCCTTTCCGTTCGGCACGCCGCTGGCCAATGGCGTCGCGATTACGGCCGGCGGTCTCGTCTTCACCGGCGCGATGGATGCCTATCTGCGCGCGTTCGACGCGCGATCGGGGCAGGAGCTGTGGCAGGGCCGGCTGCCGGTGCCGGGCGTCGCCAATCCCATGACCTATCAGTGGAAGGGCGAGCAATATGTCGCGATCGGCGCCGGCGGTCATTCCGAGTCGGGCACGACCATTGGCGACAGCGTGGTCGCGTTCCGCCTGGCGCGGCCGGCGGAAGCACCCTCGCTGTGGTCGCGCACCATCGACCGGCCCGGCGGGCGCTTCATGAGCGGCGCGATCGCGGTCGGGTTCACGGTGCTGCTGCTGGCGATGCTGGTGTGGCGCTGGCGGCGGAGCAGGGTGCGGGCGTGAGCGGGATGCCTCACCGTCATTGCGAGCCACCCGGTCGGCGCAATGCGCCGCCGGATGACAGGCTCCGCGAAGCAATCCATCTTTCGGTGTGCGAGGTGACAATGGATTGCTTCGCTTCGCTCGCAATGACGTGGAAATATTGAAGCGCCACACGGCCGTCGTCCCCCGCGAAGGCGGGGGATCCAGTACGCCGCAGCTTCTCGGTTCAATCATTGACGTCTCTGGAATACTGGGTCACCCGCCCCAGTGCGCAATTGCGCACAAGGCGGGTGACGACGACTGGATATGTGTTCCATTCTTTCATTGTGCCGAGACATGGATTGCTTCGCTCTGCTCGCAATGACGTGGAGATATTGAAGCGCCACACGGCTCGTCATCCCCGCGAAGGCGGGGATCCAGTACGCCGCGGCTTATCGGTTCAATCATTGACGTCTCTGGAATACTGGATCGTCCGCCTTCGCGGACGATGACAGTTGAATATGCGATTGCCTTCTCGCGACGTGATACGCCCGAGGTTTGCATCTTGGTTTGCCCTCTTCGAGATCAGAGGGCGCAGGGAAGACCGGGTGCTTGCTGCACCCGCGGTCTCGCGTGCGATTTGCGCAAACAAAAACTGCACACGAGCATACAGGGCAGCGGGAACACTCCGGCCTTCCCTGCGCAATGGCTTTACGGCTTACTTCGTGCTCTTCCCGGAGAACGGCTCTTTTGCCTCCGTTATCCCAAAGAAGCTTCGCTTCTCCTGGACGTAATGCCAGCACCGCGACATCAGAACCACACGACTTCGCCGTACGCTTCAGGCGCGTACGTCTTCTGCGCCTTCCGCGTCCATCGCATCTCACCGCGCGTTCGTGACGTTCGCGAGCGCCCCTCATCCGCGTGAGACGGGCGGGGATATGCCCCTGATTTGGGTTACGTGTTAAGCGGAATATTTTCGCGGGAAGGGCTGGACAGGATTTAGGTGATTTGCCCGTCGTGTTGATTTGTCGCAGCCATCTGTCGAAAGTTTCGCTTGCGCGCTACGCGAAGCAGTTTGGCCGGAACGTTTCTGCCAGCTCGCGGTTATGTTACCGGCGACGGAATCTTCGCGAGGAGCGGGACAGTCCCGGCAAAGGCCATGCGGTGTAACGCCCGCATGGCCTTTGTTTTGCCTGCGGTCTCAGCGAGGAACCAGTGGCTTTGTGCGGACTTGAATCCGGAGGCCAGTCTCCAAGCTGGCCCAGCACGGTCCCGCCAATAAGCCCCCACCACGCCTGAAAGGTGGGGCCGTGCTCCAACTTCGGAGAAACGCCGTGGCCGAACCCAGCATACAGGAAATCGAGGCGCGAGCGTATCGAGCTCTGGGAGCAGGCGGGCCGGCCCGAAAATCGCGAAGCTGAATTTTGGCAATTGGCTGAACAAGAGCTGCGCAACGAGGATAAAGCCTCGCCGACGCGCACGCCTGACACGCTGTAACGATCACCAGTTCCAGCATCTGCGCTCAACCGGAGTTCTCAAATGGCTAAAGCAAACGATCTGGAAGGCCGACAGGACATGGGCGGCAAACATGGCGTCCAGGCTGGCATGCCGAAGCCTGAGGACCGAAGCTCAGCGCAGCAGGGCATCGTTCGCGACGAGAAAGGCCAGGAACAACCGGCCGACAAGGCGCGTGCTCAACATGTCAGCCGGAAAGATCGGGGCGATGATCCGCCTGGCGATCCGGAACAGCGATAGACCTTTCGACGACGCGCGATTGGTTCTCGTTGTGCGATCTGCTGATGATATCGGCCGCTCGTTTCTTAAAACGCCCGGCGCCTCGGCGGGGGACCGGCCTGCGGGTGGCGCGCACGGGCGAGGAGTTCGTGGATTGCGATCACCGCAGCGCAAGCGATGATGGTGATGGTCGCCATCACGAGAACGGTTTGGACCATGATTCCCTCCTGACAGATTTAAACGTCAGGACGCCAGAGGAATCATGTTCCCGCAAGACGAGAGAACTACGGGGGCGTGTTATCAACGGAGTCTGTGCGATGGCGGATTACGCTGTCGCTGATCCGCGCGAAGTTTGTAGGGTGGGCAAAGCCAACGGGTCGCGCGAATGCGCGCCCGATGACAGGCTCCGCGTGCCCACCACCAGGAAGCGCGTTCGGTGATAGATGGTGGGCACGGCGCGATAGATGCGCCTTTGCCCACCCTACGGATTCCCTACAGCATCGCGAACGCGCTCGAGACCATCGCCACCGGCTTGTTGTCGGTGGCGCCGAGAAGCGTGACGCGGCCGAAGCTCATGGTGCGCCCGAGGCGGACCACGCGCGCATCGGCCAGCACGTCGGAAGCCGAGACCGCGCGCATGAAATGGGTGGTCTGGTCGACCGTGGTCATCGGCCGATAGCCGCGGTTGGCGGCGAGGTTGGCGATCACCATCGCGGTGTCGGCAAAGGCCATCAGCGCCTGGCCCGAGACGGTGCCGCCGTTGCGGCACAGCCGCTCCGAGAACGGCAGGCGCAGGACCGCGCCCGGCTGCCAGTCGGCGGCGTCGCCGGGCGGGGCAACGTCAAAGCGCTCGATCGACAGATTGAGATCCATCACCCAGGGCGCAAATACCTCGCCAAGCACCCGCCTGGCTTCCGCGATGCCGAATTCTGTTTCTTGTGGCTGTTGTTGCATAAACGCCCGTTTCCTCGCCTGATATCGTTGCCGGCGTATTGTAGTGGTCATTGCCGCGAAGGGAACAGCCGTGGCGGGCCGCAAATACGGCACGAAATCCTGCGAGTCCGGCCACGCTATTGCAGGCCGCGTTCGGCACGTCGAACCAAAGGCGGGGGTCCTCAGGCTTGGCGAGGCGGTTGCGCCGGTGGTATCCTGGCGAAAACGCAAAGTCAGCGTCCCAAAGGAGAGCGTCATGAGAATGCTGAGCGCGGCCGTGGTGGTGGTGTTGTTGACGGCGCCGGCCTACGCGCAGACCCCGAACATCAACCTGATCCCGGAACTCCAGTCCAAGTCGCCGGAGGAGAAGGAGCAGGAAGCGATCAAGGATAAAGCCTATAAGGATTCCTTGAGGAAGATTCCCGACGCCAAGGCCTCTTCCGATCCCTGGGGCACCGTGCGCAGCACTGACACCCCCAAGGCCGCAGCAGCGCCCGCCAGGAAGAGCAAGACCGGCAGCAGCAGCCAGTAAGCGCCCCGACAAGGCGGCGAGTAGGATTCGTTCGCCGCCACGCCTATATTCTGACCTGTCGTCATCTGTCTGGAGTTACGACATGGTCTTTCGTCCGCGCGATCTCGCGAGCCGGATGGCCGGCCGGCGGAAGCCGGACGACGGCTACCTGCGCGAGACCTTCACGCTGCCGCGCGACAAGGCGAGGGCGCGGGCGCGCGACTTTCTCGACCGCTATCCCAAGGCGGCCTATATGAGCTCGGTCGAAAGCTGGCGTGAGCTGCCCGATGGCGACATCGAATTCACGATGCGCCGGCTTGCAAGCGCCGACTAGTGCAACCCGTCCCGACGAAAATCGCCAACACCCCGATTTTTGCCGAATTCCGATAACCCGGTATTCAGGTATTCCGCCTAGTCATTCTCCGGCGCAGGAGAAGCCATGGCGAGAGACCGCAAAGATCTGGGTGCCCGCAAGTTCGTTCGGGTCGATTTGCGCAAGCCGGGATTCCTGATTCCCGCGCCGGATGCACCGTGGATCCAGTGCTACATCCTCGATATTTCCGATAACGGCGCCTGCCTCGATGTGGGCGACCTCGCGGTGCCAAAAATGTTCGGCCTTTCGCTGACCGCGGGCGGCGAGGTGCGGCGGGTATGCGCGCTGATCTGGCGCAAGGGCGAATTGGTCGGCGTCCGGTTTATCTCCGCCCGGGAGTTGCGGAAGGGCGTTGCGCCGGCCGGTGAGCCGGAGGCCACTTCCAAAAAGGCGCACGCCTAGAGCGCTCTTTTGTCGTCCGGCCGAAAAAGTCTGTCGGGCGGATTATTCCCGCTCGGCTTTTTTCAGCTCCCGATCGATCCGAAGCTGGACCCGCCGGATGGCCAGCAGATTGAGCTTGGCTTCGGTCTTGCCCGCGATGACCCTGTCGCCGAGATGGAATTGCCATTTCCAAATGCCCGGAGTGGCCGCCGTCACGGTGAACTCAACGCCCTTGTAGATCATGTAAAAAATCCCGCTGCGGGCCCAACCGCCTCAAACGCAGACTTAATACCTAAAATTGCAAGTATTAATCAACACAACTATCTGAGATTTGATCAGGCGCCGGCTGGACACCTGCGACGAAGCGGAAGGGGACCGGGGGCACCCGCGCGGGACCCCCGATCGTCGGTTGGCCTCAGCGTACTTCACCTCGCGATCGATCCTTAACTGCGGACAAACGCCTTTGGCGCGCAAACGGGCACGCCGGGATTCCTCTCGCTGCAGGTTTTCAACCCCGCGCGTGCGGCCAAATTCCCCGACGGCCGCTTTTCCACGCGCAAAAGCACTGCGCCGCGCAAGCGGAATATCATCGCTTGGCGGCGCAGGCCTATTCCCCGAGTGATGCAATGTCCCAGGCAATAATTTTGTCTGGGGCGGAATGAAAAAGGTTCAACGCTGCCGAGAGGAATTTGCCGGGCAGTCTGCACGCTGAAACGAAGGCCTCGCCGCGGACGTAGCTGCTGGCGAGGGCGGGGTGGTCCTCCAGATTTTCCCCGTCATCGGCGACCTCGCTGCATAGCCCCATGCGGCGGGGTCGTTTGGCTTCGTGTCGCCAATCGGGGCCGGGGTGGGTTTGCGATTTCCGCCGCCGCTAATCCTGCCGAGTTGGACGTGTTGGATAAGGCTGCCGTGGCGGAAGGTGGGGTCGCGACGGCGCGTCCGGCCGGACCGGCTGCGGCACCCGGGAGGGCTCCGGGGTGCGGCTGAGGCTCAAGAGCCAGGTCATGAACCATGTGAGGAGATGGACGCCATGCTGCTGAAGTGTCGGCAGGATGGGTTCGCGGGCGAGGACAACCTGTATGTGCATGCCGCAGACATAGCGTGCGCGTCTTGACGGACGGTTCAGGTGAAACTGCAAGCAAGCATAAAATTGTAAGTGACGTCAGCCGCATCTGCAGATGGATCTGCAAAACGATGAGGCCGCTCTTTAGGCGGCCTCATCGCGAGAGCTAGTCTTTCGACTGCTCTACATCAGGCGGCCGGGGGCTGGCATCCGGCGCCTCTTCACTCCTGGCCGAAAGGGCGGCGGCCTTGTCGAGAAAGCCCGCAGCGACATCGGGATCGGTGGTGGCCATTGCAAACTTGAGAAACGTTGCCGCTTGTTCCGTTAGATATTTTTTACCCGGCACAATCTGGTTCCCCGTCACTACCCGTTACTATCAGCCGCACCCGATGCGACTACGCATTGCAGCGGAATCCGTTCCGGGGAAACTGTACAAAAGTGTACCTAAGGCGCGCCCATGGGGGTGATCGGGGCGTTCGGCCATTTGGAGGCCTAAACCGGCAGTGGGGCGGCTCAGGGGGCGAACTACCGCTCGCGATGTCCGTTCTCGCCCGAGACGGCCTTACTCGTCTATCTCGCGGAGTTTCTGTTCCAGGTCCGCGACCTGCTGGTTCACGCGCTTTAAATATGCGTCGTCAGTCCGGCGGCTCGTCATTTGGCGATACCGCAAGATCTGCATTTCGAGTTCCACGCGCTCATTTTTGGATCGCACGAAAGGCATTCCCACATCTATGGATTGGGGCGGGAGACGGCGATTCGGTCTCGATTACCTGGGCGCCTGCAGGCCGGGCGAGGAAAGCCACTCGCTCATGTGCGCTGCGGTTTCAGCTTGCCGGGCCAGCCGGATGAGTCGATCGCGCGCAATGCCTGGCGGAGTTCCGCGCGCTTCCTTTCGAAGACGTTCCGCTTGTTCCGTCAAACGCTGATCCAGCGGGGCGGGTTGTTTGAAACGGCGTCGTTCCATGGCGCTGCTCCTTTCCGTCAGAGGAAGGCGGGAGCGCAACAAGCGTTCTCATCGCCGATAAAAGCCACGGATGGGGCGGCGACGTCCAAAGGTTAACGCCGTTTTGCGCTTATTGTCTGTCCACTTTTGCACGCAAGAAACGGCCCAAATGAAAGATGCCGCTAAACGACGCGCAGGGGAGGTCGCCAACCGCGGCGGCCTTGCTCTATCTGGAGCCCAATAATATTCTAGGCGTGGGAAAGATTGGCGCAGGGGACGGGCGTTGAGTAAGGCGCGCGAGTTTATTGACTTCTGGATTGAGAACAGCGTTCACGCCGTAGAGCAGTTCCGAACCCGGGGAGCGTCGCAGGACGTGGCCGATCTCACGGCACGTCTTGTCGAAAATGCCAAAGCCCAAGGCATCTCAGAGGCGGACATGAAGGCCGAGGTCGGTGACATGGCCGAGTACATCCGGGACAAGCTCAAGGCGGTCAACAAGACCGAGAGCGACCGCCGAAATCCAAATTAGGCCACGGCCAAATTCAAGCCAGGCGAGTACCAGGCCAGTAGGGGTCAGATCAGGCCAGCAACTCATCTTGAAAAAGAACATATTGCGAACATAGAACAAAGGTGGTACAAGATTCCTATGCGCCGCTGATCCGATCTTGCCCCCACCGTTTGTCCCGCTCGCGAATCCTCGCCATAAGGAGCACCTACTATGTCCGCCACTGCCCTGCGTATCGTTGAAGGATCCTCCATGGATAAGACCAAGGCCCTGTCTGCCGCGCTCTCCCAGATCGAGCGCCAGTTCGGCAAGGGTTCTGTGATGAAGCTGGGCAAGAACGACCGCTCGATGGACATCGAGACGATTTCCTCGGGCTCGCTCGGGCTTGACATCGCGCTCGGCGTCGGCGGCCTGCCGAGGGGACGGGTGGTTGAAATCTACGGGCCGGAATCGTCGGGCAAGACCACGCTGGCGCTGCACACGGTGGCGGAAGGGCAGAAGAAGGGCGGCATCTGCGCCTTCATCGACGCCGAACACGCGCTCGATCCGGTCTATGCGCGCAAGCTCGGCGTCAACATCGACGAACTCCTGATCTCGCAGCCCGACACCGGCGAGCAGGCGCTGGAAATCTGCGACACGCTGGTGCGCTCCGGCGCGGTCGACGTGCTGGTGATCGATTCGGTTGCGGCCCTGGTGCCGAAGGCCGAACTCGAGGGCGAGATGGGCGATGCGCTGCCGGGCCTGCAGGCGCGGCTGATGAGCCAGGCGCTGCGCAAGCTCACCGCCTCGATCAACAAATCCAACACCATGGTGATCTTCATCAACCAGATCCGCATGAAGATCGGCGTGATGTACGGCTCGCCGGAAACCACCACCGGCGGCAACGCGCTGAAATTTTACGCCTCCGTCCGCCTCGACATCCGCCGCATCGGCGCGATCAAGGAGCGCGACGAAGTGGTCGGCAACACCACCCGCGTCAAGGTGGTGAAGAACAAGCTGGCGCCGCCCTTCAAGCAGGTCGAGTTCGACATCATGTATGGCGAGGGCGTTTCCAAGATGGGCGAGATCCTCGATCTCGGCGTCAAGGCCGGCATCGTCGAGAAATCCGGCGCCTGGTTCTCCTATGACAGCCAGCGGCTGGGCCAGGGCCGCGAGAATTCAAAAACCTTCCTCAAGGCCAATCCCGACATGGTCGCCAAGATCGAGATTGCGATCCGCCAGAACTCCGGCCTGATCGCCGAGCAGATCCTCGCCGGTCCCGCCGAGCGCGACGCCGACGGCGAGGAGCCGGCGGACGAATAAGCTTCAGAAACGCGTCAGGGGTTAAGGCCTGAAACGTGACGGACGGGTGTTGTAGACGTTGAGTTGCCGACGTCTTCAGCGCCCGTTTTGTTGTGTGCTCGCGCGATAACGGCAACCCCGTAGGATGGGTAGAGCGCAGCGAAACCCATCATCGTGCCGCGCCTGCGGTGATAGCCGTGATGGGTATCGCTTCGCTCCACCCATCCTACGAAGCTACTCCGCCGCCTGCGCGTAATCCGCCACCGGCGGGCACGAGCACACGAGGTTGCGGTCGCCGTAGACGTTGTCGACGCGGCCCACGGGAGACCAGTATTTGTCCGATCGCGAGGTGCCGGCCGGGAAGCAGCCCTCGGCGCGGCTGTAGGCGCGGGCCCACGCGTCGTCGGCGATGTCGTGCACGGTGTGCGGGGCATGGCGCAGCGGCGAGGCCTCGACCTTCCAGCGGCCCTTTTCGATCTCGGCGATCTCGTTCCGGATCGCGATCATGGCGTCGCAGAAACGATCCAGCTCCGCCTTCGATTCCGATTCGGTCGGCTCGATCATCAGGGTGCCCGGCACCGGGAAGCTCATGGTCGGCGCGTGGAAACCGTAATCGATCAGCCGCTTGGCGATGTCGTCGACGGTGACGCCGCTGGTGATCTTGAGCGGGCGCGGATCGACGATGCATTCATGCGCGACGCGGCCCTTGGCATTCCGGTAGAGCACCGGGAAATGCGGATCGAGGCGGTTGGCGATGTAGTTGGCGTTGAGAATCGCGATCTCGGTGGCGCGCGTGAGACCTTCGCCCGACATCATCAGGATATAGATGTAGGAGATGGTGAGGATCGACGCCGAGCCGAACGGCGCCGCCGATACCGGCCCGACCGGTTGCGGTGCGGCGCCGTCGGTCGCGGGATGGCCGGGCAAATAGGGTGCGAGATGCGCTTTCACGCCGATCGGTCCCATGCCCGGGCCGCCGCCGCCATGCGGGATGCAGAACGTCTTGTGCAAATTGAGGTGGCTGACGTCGGCGCCGTAATCGCCGGGCCGCGAGAGGCCGACCTGCGCGTTCAGGTTGGCGCCGTCGAGATAGACCTGGCCGCCATGGCCGTGAACGATGTCGCAGATATCGCGGATGTGCTCCTCGAACACGCCGTGCGTCGAGGGATAGGTGATCATCACGGCGGCGAGGTTTTTCGAATGCTTCTCCGCCTTGGCGCGGAGATCGTCGACGTCGACATCGCCTCTGATGTCGCAGGCGGTCACCACCACCTCCATGCCGACCATGCTGGCGGAGGCCGGATTGGTGCCGTGCGCGGAGGAGGGGATCAGGCACACCTTGCGGTGCGGCTCGCCGCGCGCTTCATGATACGCGCGGATCGCGAGCAGCCCGGCATATTCGCCCTGCGCGCCCGAATTCGGCTGCAGCGAGATCGCGTCATAGCCTGTCATGTCGCACAGCGCTTTCTCAAGCCGTCTGAACAACACGTGGTAGCCCCTGGCCTGCCCGGATGGCGCGAACGGGTGCAGATTACCGAACTCAGGCCAGGTCAGCGGGATCATTTCCGTGGTCGCGTTCAGCTTCATGGTGCAGGAGCCCAGCGGAATCATCGCGCGGTCGAGCGCGAGGTCGCGGTCACTGAGCTTGCGCATGTAGCGCAGCAGCTCGGTCTCGGAACGGTGGGTGTGGAACACCGGATGGGTGAGGAACGCGCTGTCGCGTTTCAGGGCGGCGGGAAGGGTCTCGCGCGCGCCGGCCTCGACCTCGGCATAGGAAAGCTTGCCGCCGAATGCGCGCCACACCGCCTCGACGGTGGCTGACGTCGTGGTCTCGTCCAGCGCGATGCCGAGCGTGCCTTCGCCGATGCGCAGATTGATTTTTTCAGCGTGGGACCGGACGACGATCTCGCCCTGTCTGCTACCCGCATCCACCGTCACGGTGTCGAAGAACGTCTCGCTCTTCAATGCAAAGCCAAGCTTTCGCAAGTCCTGCCGCCAGCACGGTAGCGCGCCGGTGCACTGTGCGGGCGATATGCGTCAGCCCCTCCGGGCCGTGATAGACCGCATACATCGAGGCGATCACCGCCAATAACACCTGCGCGGTGCAGATGTTGGAGGTGGCCTTCTCGCGGCGGATATGCTGCTCGCGGGTCTGCAGCGCCAGCCGGTACGCAGGTTGCCCGCGCGAATCCACCGACAGGCCGACGATGCGGCCGGGCAGCGAACGCTTCAGCGCATCGCGTACCGACATATAGCCCGCGTGCGGGCCGCCATAGCCCATCGGCACGCCAAAGCGCTGCGCCGAACCGACGGCGATATCGGCGCCAAGCTCGCCGGGCGAGGCGATCAGCGTCAGCGCCAGGAGATCGGCGGCGACGATCGCAAGCGCGCCTTTCGCGCGCAGAGATGCGATGGCGGGCCGCAGGTCGCGCACCGCGCCTGACGTGCCCGGATATTGCAGCAGGGCGCCAAGCACATCGGCATTGTCGAGATCGGTCAGGGGATCGCCGACGACCAGATTCCAGCCCAGCGGCTCGGCGCGGGTACGCATCACCGCGAGCGTCTGGGGATGAACCTCCCTGTCGACAAAGAATGCCTTCGCTTTGACCTGTGAGTGGCGTTCGGCGAGCGCCATGGCCTCGGCCGCGGCGGTGGCTTCATCGAGCAGCGAGGCGTTGGCGACGTCGAGCCCGGTAAGATCGCAGATCATGGTCTGGAAGTTGAACAGCGCCTCCAGCCGGCCCTGGCTGATTTCCGGCTGATACGGCGTGTAGGCGGTGTACCAGGCCGGGTTCTCCAGGATGTTGCGCTGGATCACCGCGGGCAGGATGGTGCCGGAATAGCCCTGGCCGATCAGCGAGGTGAACACTTCGTTTTGCGCGGCGAGCTCGCGCATATGCGCCAGCGCCTCGGTTTCGCTGAACGCGGGTCCCAGATCGAGCGGCGCCTTCTGCCGGATCGAGGACGGCAGCGTCTGGCCCATCAGTTCGCCAAGGCTTTTCGCGCCGACGCTCTCCAGCATCGCGCTGATATCGCGGGGCGAGGGGCCGATATGGCGGCGCACGAAATCGGTGGCGGCTTCAGCGGTGGTTTTCAGCGGCGCGTTCATGGGCAGTTCCTCTATTGCTCGTCATGCCCGCACCAGCCGTCATACCCCGCGAAGGCGGGGTATCCAGTACGCCGTGACGTCAGCGATTGAACCGTAATTCCCGGCGTACTGGATCGTCCGCCCAGTGCGCAAGCGCGCACAAGGCGGACGATGACAGCGAGTGTGTGGTGGCCGGGACGCTCATCATTCCTTAAGCCGTATGCTTGGCGTAAGCGGCCTCGTCCATCATGCCGCCGAGTTCGCTCTTGTCCGCAATCCGCAGCTTGAAGAACCAGGCCTTGCCGCCGGCGTCGGAATTCACCAGCGCGGGCTCGGCGGCGAGCGCCTCGTTGACCTCGATCACCTCGCCCGAGATCGGCGCGTAGACGTCGGAGGCGGCCTTGACCGATTCGACCACGGCGGCCGCCTCGGCCTTTTTCAGGGCACGGCCGACCTTGGGCAGTTCGACGAACACGACGTCGCCGAGCTGCGACTGGGCGTAATCGGTGACGCCGATGGTGGCGACATCGCCCTCGATGCGGAGCCATTCGTGGTCTGATGTGAACAACGTGGTCATGAAACGTCCTCTGATGAATCAGCGTTTATAGGTGTTGGGAACGAAGGGCGTGGGAGCGACCTGCAGCGGCAGGCGTTGGCCGCGGACTTCGGCGAATATCTTCGTGCCGTTCGCGGAAAGCGCTGTCGGCAGGTAGCCCATCGCCACCGGCGCGTTGAGGCTCGGGCCGAAGCCGCCCGATGTGACCTTGCCGACCGGTTCGCTGGAAGTGCCATCCGCGAACAGCAGCGCGCCTTCGCGCACCGGCGCACGGCCTTCCGGCAGCAGGCCGACGCGGCGGCGCGACGCGCCTTGTTCGAACTGCGAGAGGATCTTTTCCGCGCCGGGGAAACCGCCGGCGCGGGCACCGCCGGTGCGGCGGCTCTTCTGCACCGACCATTCCAGCGCGCCCTCGACCGGCGTCGTCGTGGTGTCGATGTCGTGGCCGTAGAGGCAGAGCCCGGCCTCCAGCCGCAGGCTGTCGCGCGCGCCAAGCCCGATCGGCAGCACGTCCGGATTATCCAGAAGCGCCGTGACCAGCGTCTCGGCCTGTTCGGCCGGCACTGAAATCTCAAAGCCGTCCTCGCCGGTATAGCCGGAGCGCGAGACGAAGCAGTCGAAGCCGGCCACCTTCCGCGGCCCGCTATCCATGAACCGCATCGCCGATACGTCGGCCCCAAGTTTGGCCAGAGCCGTTTCCGCCTTCGGCCCCTGCAGCGCGATCAGCGCGCGCTGGCCAAGCGAATCGATGACGCAGGTCTCGGACAGGTGCGCGCGCAGATGCGCCTCGTCCTCGGCCTTGCAGGCGGCGTTGACGACCAGAAACAGGTGGTCACCGAAATTCGCCACCATCAGATCGTCGAGAATGCCGCCGTCTTCATTGGTGAACTGCGCATAGCGCTGCCGTCCCGGCGCAACCGCCACGATGTCCTGCGGCACCAGCCGCTCCAGCGCCAGCGCCGCATCCTTGACCTGGCCTGATTTGGGACGCAGCGCGAGCTGGCCCATATGCGAGACGTCGAACAGCCCGGCATTCGCGCGCGTATGCAGGTGCTCTTTCAGCACGCCGGCCGGGTATTGCACCGGCATCTCGTAGCCCGCAAAGGGAACCATCTTGCCGCCGCGCGCCACATGGAGCGCGTGCAACGGGGTACGTTTTAAGGAGGATTCGTCGCGTACCAGCATCCGTCAGGCCCTCAGCGGTTCCCGGGGACCAGCCCCCGAAAACCCGAAGAAAGCCCCATCTGTCGCTGTGCCTGAGAGTATTATCCCGTCGGCGGACGCCCCCAGGCCAAAGCCTTCGGCGTCTCTTTCCAGATGCTAGTTCGTCACGCGGTCCGTTTGCCTGAGAGTTTCCGGGGCGGTTGCTCCTTCGGCGCCGGCGCTGAAGCCGATCTCTCCCGACGTGACGTCTTACAGGCAGGAGGGAAACACAGCCCTGCCAAGCCTGTCAACGCGGCCGCAGTATTATCAACGGGATGTGCGTGCCCATCTTGTGTGCTGCGGCAAGCCTATGATCCGCCTGCACAGTTTCTGGACAGCACGGCTGGCCTTGTCTAAAAGCGTTTCGCCGGAAATGAGCGCTGTTTGCGCCTGATCCGGCCCTTTTCCGATTGGATGAACAATGAGCAGCGTCAACGACATCAGGTCGACTTTTCTGAATTACTTTGGGCAGAACGGCCACGAGATCGTGTCGTCGTCGCCGCTGGTGCCGCGCAACGATCCGACGCTGATGTTCACCAATGCCGGCATGGTGCAGTTCAAGAACGTCTTCACCGGCGTCGAGAAGCGGCCCTACCAGCGCGCCACCACCTCGCAGAAATGCGTGCGCGCCGGCGGCAAGCATAACGACCTCGACAATGTCGGCTACACCGCGCGCCATCTCACCTTCTTCGAGATGCTCGGCAATTTCTCGTTCGGCGACTACTTCAAGGAGCGCGCGATCGAGCTTGCCTGGAACCTGATCACAAAGGAGTTCGGGCTCAAGAAGGACAAGCTGCTCGTCACCGTCTACCACGACGACGACGAGGCGGCGGGCCACTGGAAGAAGATCGCGGGCTTTTCGGACGACCGCATCATCCGCATCGCGACCTCGGACAATTTCTGGGCGATGGGGGACACAGGCCCGTGCGGCCCGTGCTCGGAGATCTTCATCGACCGCGGCGAGCACATCTGGGGTGGGCCTCCGGGCAGCCCGGAAGAGGACGGCGATCGCTTCCTCGAATTCTGGAACCTCGTCTTCATGCAGTTCGAGCAGGTGACGAAGGAGGAGCGCCAGCCGCTGCCGCGCCCCTCGATCGACACTGGTCTGGGGCTGGAGCGCATGGCCTGCATCCTGCAGGGCGTCGAGAGCGTCTTCGAGACCGATCTTTTCCGTAACCTGATCGACGCCACCGCTTCCGCGCTCGGACACGGACCGCAGGAGCAGACCGTGGCATCGTTCCGCGTCATCGCGGACCATTTGCGTTCGTCGGCCTTCCTCGTCGCTGACGGCGTGCTGCCGTCGAACGAGGGGCGTGGCTATGTGCTGCGCCGGATCATGCGCCGCGCGATGCGTCACGCGCAATTGCTCGGCGCCGGCGAGCCGCTGATGCATCGTCTGGTCTGGGCACTGGTGCGCGAGATGGGGCAGGCCTATCCGGACCTGGTGCGCGCCGAAAAGCTGATCGAGGAAACGCTGCAGCTGGAAGAAACCCGCTTCCGCAAAACGCTGTCGCGCGGCCTTGCCATCCTCGACGAAAAAAGCGCCGGCCTGAAGAAAGGCGACATGTTCGACGGCGACACCGCGTTCACGCTGTACGACACCTATGGATTCCCGCTCGATCTCACCCAGGACGCGCTGAAGTCGCGCGGCATCAGCGTCGATCAGGCGTCGTTTACCGATGCGATGGAACGGCAGCGCGTGAAGGCGCGGGCGTCGTGGTCCGGCTCCGGCGATACCGCCACCGAGAACATCTGGTTTCCCGTTGCGTGAAAAACTCGGCGCCACCGAATTCCTTGGCTACGACACCGAGAGCGCCGAAGGCGTGGTGACCGCGCTGGTAAAGGACGGCAAGGATGCCGACAGCCTGAAGACCGGAGAGAGCGGCGCGATCGTGCTGAACCAGACCCCGTTCTACGCGGAGTCCGGTGGCCAGGTCGGCGATACCGGCGTGCTGACCGGCGAGGGCGTCAAGTTCCGCGTGACCGACATGCAGAAGAAGGCGGGCGATCTCTTCGTGCATGTCGGCACGGTGGAGCAGGGCACGCTGAAGGTCGGCACTGCCCTGCAGCTCGAAGTCGATCATGGACGCCGCTCGTCGATCCGCGCGCATCACTCGGCGACGCATCTGCTGCATGAGGCGCTGCGCCAGGTGCTCGGCGACCACATCGCCCAGCGCGGCTCGCTGGTGGCGCCCGATCGTCTGCGCTTCGACTTCGTGCATCCGAAGCCGATCACGGCGGAAGAGCTGGCGCGTGTGGAGGATATCGCCAATGAGGTCGTGCTCGAAAACGACGAGGTCACGACACGGCTGATGGGGGTCGACGACGCCCGCGAAGCCGGCGCGCGTGCGCTGTTCGGCGAGAAATACGGCGACGAGGTTCGCGTGGTCTCGATGGGCAAGGGCCCGCGCGAGCAGGGCCAGAACGCACTCGGCTGGTCGGTCGAATTGTGCGGCGGCACCCATGTGCGCCGCACCGGCGATATCGGGCTCATTTCAGTGACCGGCGAAAGCGCGGTGGCCTCGGGCGTGCGGCGCATCGAGGCGCTGACCGGGCGTCACGCCCGCAAGCATGCCAACGACACGATGGCGATCGCCAAGACCGCGGCTTCCGAACTCCGCACGACCGTCGACGACATGCCGGCGCGCATCGCAGCGCTGATGGAAGAGCGCAAGAAGCTCGAGCGCGACCTGTCGGAAGCGCGCAAGAAGCTCGCGATGGGCGGCGGCGCGACCAATGGCGGTGCGGCGGCCGGCGGCGTGCGCGAAGCGGGCGGTGTCAAGCTGCTGGCGCGCGCGGTCGAGGGCGTCGAGACCAAGGATCTCAAGAGCCTGGTCGACGACGGCAAGAAGCAGATCGGCTCCGGCGTGGTCGCGATCGTCGGCGTCACCGAGGACGGCAAGGCCGGCATTGTGGTCGGCGTCACCAGCGATCTCACCTCGCGATTCAACGCGGTGGAACTGGTGCGCAAGGGCTCCGAAGCGCTCGGCGGCAAGGGCGGCGGCGGCCGGCCCGACATGGCGCAGGCCGGGGGCCCCGACGGCGCCAAGGCTGACGCGGCGCTGTCGGCGATCGAGCAGGCGATGGCCGGAGCATAGTCGCGCCGCGTCATTGCGAGGAGCGACAGCGACGAAGCAATCCATGCCTCGGCTGGTGGATTGCTTCGCAAATACGCGGATAGGTCTGCGATTCAGCCCTTGCGCAGGAACACGTAATCGGCGGAGTAGGGCGCGTTGCTATAGGTGCCCGCCTTGACGCACTCGCCGTCGGGTTTTCCGCCGATCGTATTGATCCGCTGCACCGTGGTGACGCCGGAGAGGATTCCGGTGCCGCGCCCGGAGGTCACGGTCAGCTTCAGCCAGGGAATATCGCTCGCCGTCTCGGCGGGCGCGTTGCCGACCGCCTTGCCGGTGACGGCGCTGGAGTTGATGTGTTCCCAGGTTGGCCCCGCGTAGTGCCGGCCGACGGTCTTGCCGTTGAGCAGCAAGGTTGCGATCGGCTCGCGGAATGCCCAGGCCAGCTTGCCGTCGCCGGCGGCCTTGCATTCGTAGACCTGCGCGCCCTCCGCGTGGAGCGTGAGGACCACGGTCTCGCCGGGGGCTGCGATGGCGTCGGGGAGCGGCGTTTGGGCGGATGCGCTGACGAGCGATGCAGTCAGCAGGAAAACGGTGAGGGCGGTACTTCTCGGCAGTGACATGGGGACTCCGTCGTTACCCCCCGCGTCATTGCGGGGAGCTCGCGACAAAATTTCAAAGTAATTTTGCGCTGTAGCGGCGAAGCAATCCATCTGCTTCCGTGGCAGGAAGATGGATTGCTTCCGCCTTCGCTCTTCGAGCTACGGCGGACGAGTTGCTACGCTCGCAATGACGTGGAGAGAGTCGCGAAGGCGGCTTATTTCGGCGCCATCGCCTTGGTGAGGTTTTCCGCGACCTTGTCGAGGAAGCCGGTCGTGGACAGCCAGCGCTGGTCGGCGCCGACCAGGAGCGCGAGGTCCTTGGTCATGTAGCCGGCTTCAACCGTGTCGACGCAAACCTTCTCCAGCGTCTTGGCGAATTTCGCCAGTTCGTCGTTGTTGTCGAGCTTGGCGCGGTGAGCGAGGCCCTGCGTCCACGCGAAGATCGAGGCGATCGAGTTGGTCGAGGTTTCCTTGCCCTTCTGATGCTCGCGGTAATGCCGGGTCACCGTGCCGTGGGCGGCTTCGGCTTCCACGACCTGGCCGTCGGGCGTCAGCAGCACCGAGGTCATCAGGCCGAGCGAGCCATAGCCCTGCGCCACCGTGTCGGACTGCACGTCACCGTCGTAGTTTTTACAGGCCCAGACATAGCCGCCGGACCATTTCAGCGCCGAAGCGACCATGTCGTCGATCAGGCGGTGTTCGTAGGTCAGGCGCTTGGCTTCAAAGTCTTTCTTGAAGTCCTTCTCGTAGACCTCTTCGAAGATGTCCTTGAAGCGGCCGTCATAGACTTTCATGATGGTGTTCTTGGTCGACAGATAGACCGGGTAGCCGCGGCTGAGGCCGTAGGTCAGCGAGGCCCGCGCGAAATCCCGGATCGAATCGTCGAGATTGTACATGCTCATGGCGACGCCGCTGCCGGGCGTCTTGAACACTTCGCGCTCGATCACGGTGCCGTCTTCGCCGACGAATTTCATCGACAGCGTGCCCTTGCCGGGGAATTTGATGTCGGTCGCGCGATACTGGTCGCCGTAAGCATGGCGGCCGATGATGATCGGCTTGGTCCAGCCGGGAACCAGCCGCGGCACGTTCTTGCAGATGATGGGTTCGCGGAAGATCACGCCGCCGAGGATGTTGCGGATGGTGCCGTTGGGCGATTTCCACATCTCCTTGAGGCCGAATTCCTTCACCCGGGCCTCGTCCGGGGTGATGGTGGCGCATTTGACGCCGACGCCGACCTTTTTGATGGCGTTGGCGGCATCGATCGTGACCTGGTCATTGGTCTTGTCGCGGTATTCCATCCCCAGGTCGAAATACATCAGGTTCACGTCAAGGAAGGGGTTGATCAGCTTGTCCTTGATGTACTGCCAGATGATCCGGGTCATCTCGTCGCCATCGAGTTCGACGACGGGGTTGGTCACCTTGATTTTTGCCATGACGGAGGGGGCCTTTTTGGAAAACCGCGCGTTGTTGCGGGGTTGCGTGATTATGGTCGGGCTATAGCACTGCAAACCGGCTGGCGAAAGCTGGTGCTGGCCCCACTTTTAGCTCATCATTCAGGCTCGAAATGCATGGGCTCCGACGAGGTTCGCGTGTCCCGGACGCGGTGCAGCGCTCCTTCAGCGCTGCTCCGCAGAGCCGGGACCCGTCGTCGCAGCGTGTAGACCCCGGATCAGCAGCGCATCATGCCGCTGTGCGGCCTGCTGCGCAGCATCCGGGGAACGCCGCCCACACCTTAAAACGCCGCCTGGGTGGCGGTCCCCGCCACCACGTACCAGGTCACGAAAAGCCCGCAGATCAGGGCGCCCGGCAGGCTGGAGCCGGTCCGCCGCCAGGTGAAGGTCGCGATCACGGCGCAGATCGCCAGCAGCGGCACGAACTGGATGGCCACGATGGTCGAGAGCGGCACGAAGCCGGGGTCGGACAGCGGGTCGAACAGCTTTCCGGTGAGCCAGAGGATGGCGTACTGCCCGCCCACGAGAACGATGAAGCCCAGCGTCAGCGCCAGGATATTGGTCAGATAGAGTGCCCCGCGGGGCGCGGCCATGGTCGAGAAATTGCGGTGCAGGACATGCAGCGCGATCACGAAAAACGCCGTGAACGGTACGAGATAGATCAGGAAGATCAGGAACTGCTTCGCGCTCATCAATTTGAGCGCGACGATCCAGAACCGGAAGTCGATCTTGAACGCGAGGTCGGCAAGCCACAGCGCCGCATAGCCGATCGCGACCGAGGCGAGAGCGATCACGACCGACTGGCCGACGATGCCGGACCGGCTGGCGCGTTTGGGCGCAAACCGCATCAAGGCGAGCGTGATCAGGCCGTTGATGACGGCCCAGACCAGGATCTGGTTAGTGATGCCCTGGGGCAGGAAGGCGGACGGCTTTACGAAGGTACCGCCGAGCGCGAACGCTGGATAATAGGTCAGCGCCGGGATGAAGGCGGACAGGATGAAGGCCGTGGTCCAGCGCCGGCCAGCCGCCGCGGAATGTTCGGGCATGGTGCCGTCGGCCACCTCAGGCAGCCGCAACCGGGAATACATCGGCGCTTCCAGCAGCCCATCGAAAGCCCCGATCAAAAGCGCCACAAAACCGAGCAGCGCGATCAAGGTGCCGATCTCTTTGCGGAACCAGATCTGGTCGTCGACCGGGCGGGGCGTGCCGCCCTGCAGGGTTTTGGCGAACCAGTCGAGGCTGTGGCCGATGGCCTCGTGGGAGATATGCTCGGCGGGATGGGTGATGGCGGGGGTATAGAGCACCCGCGCCGTTCCTTGCGCGATATCGCCATAGACCTTGCCCGGCTCGACCGGACCTTGCGTGCCGAACATGGCCCACAGTTTCGGGCTCCGGATGATGTCGCGGGCTTTCTCGACGCCCCACATCAGGGTCGAGAACTCCTCGTATTGGGCGAACACCAGCGCGACGTTGCGCGGCCAGCTCGGCGTGCCTTCGGCGGCGAACGGTTTGCCGGTTGATGACCCCTCCAGCACCATCGATTTGTAGAGGTTCGGCATCGCGGCTGCCGCAGCGAGCACGGCCCAACCACCCATCGAGTGGCCCTCAAGGCCGATATTGTCCTTGTCGACGATTTCGAGACTGCGCAGATAGGCCAGCCCGTCCGGCCCGCCGAAGCCGGCTGCGAAGGCGGGCGGGTCGCTATAGCCGTGGCCGGTCTGGTCGAGGGCCAGCACCACATAGCCGCGGCGGGCGAACTCGATGGCAAAGCCGTCCTGGGTCTCGCGCGAGTTGATGTAACCGTGGACGGCGAGGATGCCGGGGGCGGGGATCTGCGGCGTGGCATTCGGCGGGATGTAGAGCAGGGCGCTCATGGTGTTGCCCTTGGCGCCCTTGAACCTGACATCCTCGATCCTGATGCCGCCTGCGGTCTGGGTGAAATGGGCGAGCAGGCCGCCCGCGAGGATCAGGATCACGCCCAGTATCGCCAACGACCACCTGCCGCGCATGGACGTCTCCTCCAAAATTCCCTCACCGTTGAACCGGATTTCGGGCTGGTTTGCAGCTTCGCTTTGTCTGTGATTGTAAGCCTATCCGAAAGTCTAACGCGCGCAAGCGGCAGGCGGGGCCAAGTTCTTTGAGGCTTTGAGCGAGCGTGCGGAGAGGTTACTAAGCCGCGCGGCAGGCTTGCGAATTCCACCCGCCATTTCGAAAACGGGCGATGCTTGCGATCTTGAATCATCCGCGCGCTCTGCGTGGCCTGTTCAAAATCTTCAGAGGTCGAATCAACTTCAGAAGTTGAATCAGAAAGTGAACTTGCGAATGTCCGGTTCGGGCACCGATAAAACCAAGTCTGGTTGGGACTTAGCCGGACCCGTTGTGATCCTCGTCGAGCCACAGCTTGGCGAGAATATAGGCATGGCCGCGCGCGCGATGGGCAATTTTGCGCTGTCGCGTCTGCGGATCGTCAATCCGCGCGACGGCTGGCCCAACATCGCCGCACAGCGGGCCGCGGCCGGCGCCGACCAGATTCTGGAGCAGGCCCAGTTGTTCGACACCGTGGAGCAGGCGGTCGCCGACCTGACCCTGCTGTTTGCCACCACCGCCCGCGCCCATGACCAGGCCAAGCCGGTGGTCGCACCGGTGGAAGCGGCGGCTGAGATCGTGGCCCATGTCGGAGCCGGCGGCGGGGCCGGCATCCTGTTCGGCCGCGAGCGTTACGGGCTGCAGAATGAGGAGGTGGCGCTCGCCAACCGGATCATCACCTTCCCGGTCAATCCGGGGTTTGCCTCGCTCAACCTGGCGCAGGCGGTGCTGCTGATCGGCTATGAGTGGTTCAAGCACTCGACCGGCGGCACCTTGCCGTTCGCGATGCCGGAACGCTCCGAGCCGGCCTCCCAGCACCAGATGCAGGCCTTCTTCGACAATCTGGTCCGGGAACTCGACAAGGTCGAATTTCTCCGTCCGCGCGAGAAGCGCGAGACCATGCTGGTGAACCTGCGCAACATCTTCACCCGCATGGACCCGACCAAGCAGGACATGCACACCCTGCACGGCGTGGTGATGGCGATCGCGGAAGGCCGCAAGGGTCCGGCGAAGGGCGGCGTGCTGGATGGCGAACAGGCGACAAGACTGCGCGCTTTGCTGGCCGAGCACGGGCAGGGGCCGGCGGTGCCCGGCGACGGCTCTACCGTGCGCGGGCTCGCCCGGCTGCTTCGCCGCAACCCGACCGATGCCGAGCGGATCCTGTGGCAGGCGCTGACCCGCGACCGCCGCTTCGCCGGGCAATTCAAGCGCCAGACCCCGGTGGGGCGGCACATTCCGGATTTCGTCTCCTTCGTGCATCGCCTGGCGATCGAACTCGTCAACCCGAACGAGTCGGAGGCGATCGTCGCCGACCGCGCCGGCCGCAAGACGTGGCTGGAAGCGCGCGATTACCGCGTGATCGAGATGCGGGTTGCCGATGTCGAGCGCGATCTGGCGGGGGAACTGGAGCGGCTCGAGACAAGTCTGCGTGAACGCGGCTAGGCAACCCTACCGGGCAGATCGCGCTCCTGTCCCCGGACGCACAAACGGAGTAAGCTTGATCCGCTGGGACATCGACAACGCAACGCGGAGGTGTGCCATGGCTACATCCGACTGGCGTCTCGAAGGCGAATGGATCAAGAACTGCAACTGCGCATTTGGCTGTCCGTGCGATTTCAATGCGCTGCCGACGGAAGGGTATTGCAAGGGCATGGTCGGCATGCGGATCACCACGGGGCATTTCGAGAAGACCAAACTCGACGGCCTGGTTTTCGCAGCGACCGTCGACTTCCCAGGCGCGCTGCATGAGGGCAATGGTCAACTGCAGCCGATCATCGACGAGCGCGCCACGCCGGAACAACGCGAAGCGCTTTTCAACATCATGTCGGGCAAGTTCTCCGCCGAAGGCACGCTGTTCCAGATCCTTAGCCTGATCGTCACCAAGGTTCACGATCCGCTGTTCGTGCCCATCACGTTCTCGTTCGACAAGGACGGGCGCGTTGCGCGACTGGTTGCCAAGGGTGTGCTGGAGTCCGACGTCGAGCCGATCAAGAATCCGGTGACGGGAGCGCCTCACCGCATTCAGGTGGTGATGCCCGAGGGATTCGAACACAGGGCGGCCGAGGTTGCCTCGGCCAACATCCGCTCGACCGGCGCCATAAAATTCGAAACCAGGGGCACGCACAGCTCGCTGGCGAACGTCGTTCAGACGCCGGAGGGTGTCGCGGCCTAGCGCCGCAGCCGATTCCAACTTTACGTGCCGTTCCAGCAGCGGGGGCGGATTCATGACGGGGACCTGGGCGCTCGAGCAGACCCTGCGGCACGATCGCCTGATCGTGGCAATCGGAATAGCCACGGTGGTTGCGTTCTCCTGGGGCTATCTGCTTGCCGGCGCCGGCATCGACATGAACATGGCCGACATGCCGATGGACCCCGAGCCATGGTCGCCGGCCCTGGCACTGCTCATATTCGCGATGTGGTGGGTGATGATGATCGCGATGATGGTGCCGAGCGCCGCGCCCACGATCCTGCTGTTCGCCGCCATCAAGCGCAAACAGACGGCGACAGAAAACCCCGTCATCGCAAGCTGGCTCTTTCTCGCCGGCTATCTCGTGATCTGGGCAGGGTTCAGCCTCGTTGCGGTGCTGGCGCAGTGGGGACTCGATCAGGCCGGACTGCTGTCCGGCATGATGGCGAGCACCAGCAGTGTGCTCGCCGGCATCATCCTGCTCGTCGCCGGGCTCTATCAATTGACGCCGATCAAGCGCGCCTGTCTTCGCTACTGCCAGAGCCCGCTGCTGTTTCTCTCGAGCTACTGGCAACCCGGCGCCATCGGCGCGCTGCGGATGGGTCTCCAGCACGGCGGCTACTGCGTCGGCTGCTGCTGGTTCCTGATGGCGCTGCTCTTCGTCGTCGGCGTCATGAACCTCGCCTGGGTCGCTGCGGTCGCGATCTATGTCGCCTTCGAGAAGCTGCTGCCGCGCAGCCCATGGCTCAGCCGCATCGCGGGCGTTGGCCTGATCGTGGCGGGCGCAATCGTGCTCGCGCGCGGCTATTTCGTTACGGTTTCCGCGTCCGTGTAGCGTCGGCGATCTCGATGCAACGGCTGGCGCTGATGGAACCGCGCCACAGCGCCGCTCTGGCGTTCCCGACATCCGCTGCGTATAATCGCGGCAGTAGTTGGTGGTCGCGCGGATGTCGATGTTCTCACGCAGATTTGGTCTTGCAATAGTCGCGGCTACGCTGTGCCTGGGCGCGCAAGCGGCCCACGCCCAGGCCTCGCCGGTGAATTACTGGACTCCGGGCTGGCCGATGGGATTTAGCGGCGATGCGGGCGAAAGCCCGAACGCATATGGCAGCTTTCCGAGCTTCGACTTCCGCGACCTTGGAAACGGCTCTTCCTACGCACGCTACAATTTTTCGAACGGCTTTTTTGTCGGCAGCCAGCGCAGCAGCATGGGGTTCAACAGCCTTGGTCAGAGCGCGTTCGGCAGTTTCGGATCGATCTACAGCGAAGGCGCGCAGTTCGGCTATAGCCTGAAGAACGGCGGCGGGCCGCCCGTCACCTTCTATGCCGGGTTCGACACGCTGAAATACAATACCGGCATCGGCAGCCCGTTCGCGCCGTTCAACTCCAAATCCGGCACACTGCCCGTCAGCAGCGCCTATGCCGGTGTCGAATTCCAGCCGACGTCGAATCTCAGCCTGTCGCTCGGGGTCGGCTATGTCCAGCAGTCGGGCCGAATCGACAGCGAGATCAATTCGCTGCCCGGCGCCTCGCCGTTCGGCATCGGCGGCCGTCGCTAGCGCGCGGCCCGCAATTCTGCGGAATGTGCCGGCGGTGCGGCCCGGCAAAGTTGGCCTCTTGATTGCATCAGGACAGGATAGTTCGGACGTTATGGCCGGGCCTGTGCCGGCCGTTCCGCATTCTGAACCAGCAAAGACCTCGTTTGTCGCCCGAGGCAGGGCATGGGGACGAAAAGGAGACCATCCATGAAACGCGAAGACCTCACCGAAAAGCTGCTCGACATCAAGCGCGAGAAGGGCTGGAGCTGGAAACACATCTGCGAACAAATCGGCGGCTATTCGGAGGTGCTGATAACAGGCGCCATTCTCGGACAGATGAAATTGACAAAACCGCAGGCCGCCAACGCCGGCGAGTTGTTCGGGCTCTCGAAATCCGAAATCGCCATGCTGAACGAGGTGCCGATGCGCGGCACCGGAACGCCGATGCCGCCGACCGATCCCTTGATCTATCGCTTCTATGAGATGGTGATGGTGAACGGACCGGCGTGGAAGGCGCTGATCGAAGAAGAATTCGGCGACGGCATCATGTCGGCGATCGACTTCGACATGGCGATGGAGCGCGTCGCCAACCCGAAGGGCGACCGGGTCAAGATCACGATGTCCGGAAAATTCCTGCCGTATAAATACTACGGCGCCAGCGGGAATGTGCCGGAGTACGGGTTCAAGGAGGGGTGATTCCTCCACCGTCATTGCCTGCGACAAACGCGAAGCGTTTGCGCAAGGGAGCGGAGCGACGAAGCAATCCATCTTCCCGCGCGGAGGGATGGATTGCTTCGCTTCGCTCGCAATGACGGTGGGGAGGCGCCGTTCACCTAAACGCCGCCCGCACCTCCTTGATCGGCGCCATCTCGCGCACATAAGTAAACGCGCCGTGATCCTTCATCTCGCGGGCGCTCTTCAGGAAAGCGGCAAGCGCGTAGCGGGCCATCGCGCCGCCGACGCTGATGCGCTTGACGCCGGCTTTCGAGAGCTGATCGACGGTCAGCGTCGGGTCGGCAAATCCCATCACCAGATTGAACGGCTTGCCGATCGACGACACCACGTTTCGGATGGTGTCGATGTCGTGCAGGCCGGGCGAATACAACACGTCGGCGCCCACCGCCTCGAACGCCTGCAGCCGCTTGATCGTATCGTCGAGATCGGGGCGGCCGTGCAGGAAGTTTTCGGCGCGCGCGGTCAGCGTGAAGGGGAAGGGCAAAGCGCGCGCGGCTTCGACGGCCGCCTGCACGCGCTCGACCGCGAGCTGGAAATCGTAGATCGGCTTCTCGCGATCGCCGGAAAAATCCTCGATCGAGCCGCCGACGCAGCCGGCCTCCGCCGCGCGCGCGATCGCCTTCGCCGCGGTCTTCGGATCGTCCGCGCCGCAATTCTCCAGGTCGGCGTTGACCGGCAGATCGGTGGCGTCGGCGATCACCCGGCAGTTCTCGATGATGGCATCGAAGCTGACGGTGGCGCTGCCGAGCGTATTGGCAAGGCCGAGGCTCGTGGTCGCGAGCGCCTCGAACCCCATCGCCGCGAGCAGCTTTGCCGTGCCCGCGTCCCAGGGATTGGGAATGATGAAGGCGCCGGGGCGCGCATGCAGCGCGCGAAACGCTTCGGCTTTTTCGATCTGGGTTCGCATCGGCAATCTCCGCTTCGTTTGGTGGCTGGTTCTGGCTTGCGGCGAAACTAGCGGGCTATCTCCCATCAGCCAAATTTGTTATTTCTCTGGATATCATCAGCTTTTTGCATGGACGAAGCATGGACAGCGATGCGCTTCTCACCTTCCTGACCGTTCATCGCCGCGGCGGCATTTCGAGCGCGGCGAAGGCGCTGCACCGCTCGCAGCCGGCGATCTCGCGGCGCATTGCGCTATTGGAGCAGGAGCTCGGCGTGCCGCTGTTCGAGCGGATCGCGGGGCGCACGATGCTCAGCGATGCGGGGCGGGTGATGGTGCCGTATGCCGAGCGCGCGGTCGCCGCCGCCCAGGATGCGGAGAATGCGGTTCGCGCGCTGGCGCGGCCGAATTCAGGGCCGATTGCGCTCGCGGTGGTCGGCACGCTTGCCGGCGGGCGGCTGTCGGCGATCCTCAAGCGCTTTGCGGCCGAATACCCCGAGGTCGAATTGAGCCTGCGCACCGCGACCAGTGTCGAGGTCAGCGATCTGATCCGGCGTGGCGAGGCAACCATCGGCTTGCGCTATGATCGCGACCGCTCGCGCGATCTCGATTGCGACTTGCTGTTTGCCGAGCCGTTGCAGGTGGTGTGCGCGCCCGACCACCCACGCGCCGGCCGCCGTGTCGCAAAACTCGCCGATCTCAGCGGCGAGCGCTGGATCGCATTTCCCGTGGTGCCGGGACGGCGCGAGATCACGGCGTCACATGTGTTTGCGCTGTTTCAGACCCACGGGCTCGGTGAAATCGACTGGACGCCGGTCGACAGCCTGACCGCGCAGAAGCGCCTGGTCGAAGCGGGGCTTGGCATCGCGCTATTGTCGGAGAGCAATGCGGCCGAAGAGCTGAGATATGGGACGATCGCGACCATTGGCGTGCGTGATCTTAAGGCGAGTCACGATGTCGTCACAGTAACGCGCCGCGGCGGATTTTTGAGCGCGGCGGCGCGCAGGTTGCTGGAGATTGTTCGCAGGGAGTATCGCGGTACGCAAAGCCTTAGGGCATTAGAACCGGCTGTCATTCCGGCGCATGCGTGCGAAGGACGCAACCCATGAGCCACAAAGAAATTCTGGATTGCTTCGTCGCTTCGCTCGCCCCGCAATGACGGTGCAGCCCTACGTCCCCGCCTTCACCTGGACGATGGCTGTCGCCATCAGCTCATCCATCTTGGCGCGCACTTCCGGCCCAGCGACGGCGACGCCCTTGGCGGCAAAATCCTTCACGACCTTGTTCTGGACGTCCTGGTCGCCGGCTTCCTCGAAATCGGCCGCGACCACTTCCTTGGAATAGGCTGCGGCGGCATCGCCGGTCAGGCCCAGCTTCTCCGCTGCCCACAAACCGAGCAGCTTGTTCCGGCGCGCCTCGGCCTTGAACTTCTGTTCCGCGTCGAGGGCGAATTTCTTCTCGAAACCTTCCTGGCGCTTGTCGAAAGTGGTCATTTCTTCGGTTCCAATCCCGGCCAAATGGTAAACGGGGCCGCGTTGTCGCGGCCCGATCGACTACCTAGATAGAGGGGGCGAATCGGTAAAACAACGGGCCGTTAGGCCGCAGGCAACCGGGATAAGTTGGCCCCAATCGGGCCGGGTCGATTGTGCTGGATGGGCCAATCGGATAGGTTGCCAACAGGCGAGGTTCTTGTTCTGTTTCCGGTCGTTCTGTACGGGACCTTGCCTTCACGGCAGCTCCGTCGTGGTTGCAACCCTTGTCATCCGGAGCACACCAATTTCATGGATTTCAACAAAACACGGTACATCCCAATGAGCCGTCGACGCCGTATTTACGAAGGCAAGGCCAAGGTCCTGTATGAAGGCCCGGAGCCGGGAACCCTGATCCAGCACTTCAAGGATGATGCGACCGCGTTCAATGCCAAGAAACACCAGGTGATCGAGGGCAAGGGCGTCCTCAACAACCGGATTTCGGAGTACCTGTTTCAGCACCTCAACGACATCGGGGTGCCGACGCATTTCATCCGCCGCCTCAACATGCGCGAGCAGTTGATTCGCGAGGTCGAGATCGTGCCGCTGGAAGTGGTGGTGCGGAACGTCGCCGCCGGCTCGCTGTCGCAGCGCCTCGGCATCGAGGAAGGCACGCAACTGCCGCGCTCGATCATCGAGTTCTATTACAAGAACGACCAGCTCAACGACCCCATGGTGTCGGAAGAGCACATCACCGCGTTCGGCTGGGCGACGCCGCAGGAAATCGACGACATCATGGCGCTCGCCATTCGCGTCAACGACTTCCTCACCGGACTGTTTCTCGGCATCGGCATCCGGCTGGTCGATTTCAAGATGGAATGCGGACGCCTGTTCGAGAACGAGATGATGCGGATCATCGTCGCCGACGAGATCTCGCCCAACTCATGCCGGCTGTGGGACATCAAGTCGAACGAGAAGCTCGACAAGGACCGTTTCCGCAGGGATCTCGGTGGCCTGCTGGAAGCCTATACCGAAGTGGCGAAGCGGCTGGGCATCCTGATGGAGAACGAGCGTCCGGCCGGCACCGGTCCGGTGCTGGTGAAGAGCTGAGGCAAATCAAACTGGGGCTAGTCTCGTGAAGGCACGCGTTACCGTTACGTTGAAGTCGGGCATTCTCGATCCGCAGGGCAAGGCCATCGAAGGCGCGCTGAAATCGCTCGGCGTCGATGGCGTCGCCAGCGTCCGCCAGGGCAAGGTGTTCGACATCGAACTGTCGGGCGCCGACAAGGCCAAGGCCGAAGCGGCGTTGAAGGATGCCGCCGACAAGCTGCTGGCCAATACGGTGATCGAGAACTATCGGGTCGAACTGCTCTAGGCGCGCCTTCCATGAAATCAGCCGTTCTCGTCTTTCCCGGAATCAACCGCGAGCGCGATATGGCGCGCGCGCTGAAGCTTGTCTCCGGCCAGGAGGCGGCGATGGTCTGGCATGCCGAGACCGAGCTGCCGAAGGGGACTGATCTGGTGGTCGTGCCCGGCGGGTTTTCCTATGGCGATTATCTGCGCTGCGGCGCGATTGCCGCCCGCGCGCCCGTGATGGACGCGGTGCGCAAATATGCCGCCGATGGCGGGCTTGTGCTCGGCGTCTGCAACGGTTTTCAAATCCTGTGCGAAGCGGGACTGTTGCCCGGTGTCCTGATGCGCAATGCGCGGCTGAAATTCATCTGCCACGACGTGCATCTGCGGGTCGAGCGCTCGGATACGCCGTTCACGCGCGGCTACAATGCCGGCCAGGTCATCCGCGTGCCGGTCGCCCATGGCGAAGGCAATTACGAAGCGGACGAAGAGACCGTGAAGCGGCTGGAGGGCGAGGGGCGCGTGCTCTACCGCTACTGCACCGCCGACGGCGTCGTCGACGAGGAGTCCAACATCAACGGCGCTGCCGAATTTATTGCCGGCATCGTCAACGAGCGCGGCAATGTGCTCGGCATGATGCCGCATCCGGAAAACCACGTAGAAGACATCATGGGCTGCACCGACGGCCGCGGGCTGTTCGCGGGCCTCGCCGCGCATCTGGAAAAAGCTGCGTGAAATCCTTCGCGATGCGTCTGGCCGTTGCTGCTGCGGCCTTCTCGCTTGCCGCTACCGCCCACGCACAGGATTATCCCAAACGCCCGATCAGCATGATCGTGCCGTTCGCGGCCGGCGGCACTTCCGACGTGATCGCGCGCGTGGTCGCCGAGGAGATGACCAAGTCGCTCGGCCAGCCGATCGTGATCGAAAATGTCGCGGGCGCCGGCGGTTCGACCGCACTGGCGCGTGCCGCGCGCGCGGACGCCGACGGTTACACCATCGCGATCGGCAATGCCGGCACGAGTGCAGCGACCTACACGATCTATCAAAAACTGCCGTTCACGCCGGAATCCTTTGTGCCGATTGCGGTGGTCGCGAAAACCTTCGGCATCGTGGCGCTGCGCAAGGATTTTCCGGCGAAGAACCTGCAGGATTTCATCGCCTATGCGAAGAAGAATCCCGGCAAGGTCAATCTCGGCCATGCCGGAGTCGGCTCGTCGAATTTCCTGATCTGCAAGAGCTTTGTGCAGGCCGCCGGCATCGACGTGACGCTGGTCGGCTATCGCGGCGCGGCGCCGGCGCTGACGGATGCAATCGGCGGCCAGATCGACGGCGTCTGCGATTCGGCCGCCTCGGTGTCGCAGGCGATCGACGACAAGCTGGTGAGAGGCCTCGTCGTCGGCTCGACGGTGCGGCTTGCGACCTTGTCCGATCTGCCGACCTCGGCAGAAGCCGGCCTTCCCGATTTCGAAGCGCAGGGCTGGAACGGCCTGTTCGCGCCGAAGGGAACGCCGCCTGCGATCATCGAGAAACTGAACGCCGCCGCCAAGGCTGCCGTCGAGAGCGAGGCGGTGAAGAAGCGCTTTCACGATCTCTCCACCGTCGCGCCCGACGCCAGCGAGCACGCCAGCGACGTGCTCGGCCAACTGGTGACGCGCGACGTCGAGAAATATCGCAAGCTGCTTGAAGAGAAGAAATAGCACCTGACGACCACGCGAACGAAAAAGCCCCGCAGTGCGGGGCTTTTTGTTATCGGCCGACAGACGAGCCGGGTCCGGTCGGCGCCAGGGTCGAACCGCTGGGCGAGGGGTTGATAAGGGTGTTCCCAGACGGGTTCAGTCCGCTGTTCTGTCCCGCCGCGGCACTGCCGGCGCTGTTGCTCATGCCGGTACCGGCGGGGCTGCCCGTCGCGTTGCCGGTGGTCGTGCCGGTCGTGGAAGATCCCGTCGGCGTGCTGCTTGTTGCCGCGCCACCCGTGGCCGAACTTCCGCCCGTGGCGCCGCCGGTGGATTGCGCGAGCGCGTAAGTGCCCGTGAAGACAAGCGCCGTCGCCAATCCCAATGCTGCGAGTTTCATGAATGCTCCTTTACTTGCTGCATAAGGGCAAACGATGTCCGCGCGCGTTACGTTCCAACTCGCCGATCACGGTTCGTTGCTGTTCCAGCGATTGGCGGAGGCGCATGCGTTAGCAGCAATCGCTCTATAGCGATGGCAATCGCTCTGGCGCAGCCGCAGGTCAAATTCGATAGATCATCACGGTGACACACCAGCAATGAGCGTGTCACCGATCTCTGAACACCTCACCAGCATTGACCGCGCGCCCCACATGGGAAGCGGCCCGCCCAGGATCGAACGCCAAATTCGAACGCAGGAGCTTTCAAAGATGAATCAGATGATCCGCAACACTCAGCAGGAGTCAAACATGAGCCTGGACACCACCTCAGACCCCGGCAGACGGCGGCCCGAAGAATTGGTTCCGTCGCGCTATGCGGTGCAGATCGGCGACATTGAAGTGCTGGTGGTCAGCGATGGCGTGCTACCGCTCCCAACCGCAATGTTGGGACACAACGCCGCCCCCGCCGATCGGGCGGTCTGGCTGAACGACATGTTCCTGCCGCCGGACGCGTTCGATTGGGCGCTGAACGTGGTCGTGGTGCGTAGCGGCGGCCGGACCATACTCATCGACGCCGGGTTAGGGTTCGACCCGGACTTGCACTTGCCGCGGGCCGGCCAGTTGGTCAAGCGACTGGAGGCCGCCGGCATCGATCTTGCGTCCGTGACCGACGTGGTGCTTACCCACATGCACATGGACCACGTTGGCGGGCTGCTGGTCGACGGGGTGAAGGAGCGGCTGCGTCCGGACCTGCGGATCCACGTGGCGGCTGCCGAGATCAAATTCTGGGAGTCGCCCGATTTTTCCCACGTCTCCATGCCGCCGGGGTTTCCGGACGCGCTTCGGTCGGCCGCCAAGCGGTTCGCGAAAGAGTACCGCAGCCATCTGCGGCCGTTCGAGGAGGAGTACGAGGTGGCGCCGGGGGTGGTCGTCCATCGCACCGGCGGCCACACCCCCGGGCACAGCGTGGTCCGCCTTGCGTCAGGCGGCGACCGGCTGACGTTCGCCGGCGACGCCGTGTTCGCGGTCGGGTTCGACCACCCCGACTGGCACAACGGTTTCGAACACGACCCCGAGGAGGCGGCGCGCGTTCGGGTCCGTCTTTTGCGGGAGCTGGCGGCGAACGGCGAGCTGCTGGTGGCCACCCACCTGCCGTTCCCGTCCGTCGGCCATGTGGCGGTCGACGGCGACGCCTTTCGTTGGGTACCGGTTTTCTGGGACTACTGACCGCTTGTTGGGTTAGGCCAGACCAAGGCGCGTACTCATAGCGTTTATGAGTTCACGCCCTGGTTTAGCCAACGTGCTGGTCGGCTTTCCGCCGGCAGCGTGGCGGTTAGCTGCCGCGACGCCGCCACCGGCGGTAGGCGTCTTTCGGGATCGTCATGGCGGCGACACCGGCCATGACCAGGATCAGGCCAAGCGTCAGGTTTGACGGCACAGCCTCGCCGAGCAGGACCACCGACAGGCCGACGCCGATCGGGATGCGCAAGTAGCCCTGCGCATTGGTGACCAGCGTGCCGAGCCGCGTCAGGCACATGTAGAACAGCATCAGCCCCAATGCGCTCGAGAATATTCCCATTGCGAAGGTTGCAATCAGCGCCTCGGTCGTTGGCCGCAAGGTCCAAGGGTGATCGATGAGGATCGCGAACGGCAACAGCACCGTGCCGCCGAACAAGAGCGAGCCGGCAGCTACCACCATCGGATCGTACTCGGTCAGCCGCAATCCGTAGATCGTGGCGAATGCAAACGATATGGTGGCGAGCAGGATGACGATCTCGGCAAGGATGTTCGCGTCTAGCGTGGTGAGCGCATCGAGGCCGATGATCACAGCCGTTCCGGCCAGCCCCAGAACGGCGCCAAGCAGTTTGAGCAGCGTCGCGGGCTCGTGCCGCGTGATGCCCCAGGTGATGAGAAAGGCAAAGATCGGCGTCGTCGAGGCCAATACCACGGTTGGCGCCGCCGGCACGTATTGCTGCGCCCAGGTGATCAGCAGGAACGGAAACGTCGAGTTGATGGTCTGCTGCTGGGCGAACATCTTCCAGGCCTTGCCGTCTTTCGGCAACGCGATCCCGCGGACGCGCAGGATCACGAGCAGAAAGGCCGCGGCGATCAGCGAGCGCGCCGAGATGAAAGTGATCGGCGGGATCGAGCCGACGCCGATCTTGGTCAGCGGATAGGTCGAACTCCAGCAGCACGCCAGCGCGAGCAGCAACGCATAGTCGCGCCAGCCGCGACGGGGCTGTGGCGCGTCAGGTGGCAACGGCGGCGGTGCCCACAGGCTTCTTCCACTTCACCCGCTTGATGGTGCCGGAGAACGTGAACAGCGACCGGTCGCCGGATTTCAGCACGCCGCGCAGGAAGATCAGCGAACCGCCGGCGCGGGTGATTTCACCCTCGCACTCGACCAGTTCGCCCTCGCGCGCCGCATCGAGAAACTCGCAGGCGAACGAGACCGTGACGCCCGGTCCCTCCAGCACGGAAGAGGCGATCGCAAACAGGCAGTAATCGGCGAACGACATGAAGCAGCCGCCATGGACGTTGCGCATGCCGTTGAGGTGCTTCTTTTCGACCCGGAACGCGCATTGGACGCGCCCATCCTCGTCCATCCGGTGCCAGAACGGGCCGTTATGGGTCTCAAAGCTGTCGCGGGTCCAGGTCCGCCAGCCCGCAAATTCGCCCTCGGTTTCGACGTAAAGGTCGGGGCGGTGGTGGAATGCATTTTTGGGGAGTTCGTTCACTAAAAATGGCCCTTCAATACGGTGTTTGCGCCCTTAAATCCGATCCGGGAACAATGTGCAAACGCCGATCCCGCAAGGCTCCCTCCGCAAAGCTCTGGACAGGGCGGAAATGCGCCATAAAAGGCCTTTTCGCACCCCCTCGATATTCCTATTAAGAGCACCCATGAACGAGCCCCAGATCACCCCCGAACTCGTCGCCAGCCATGGCCTGAAACCCGACGAGTATGAGCGCATCCTCAAGCTGATCGGGCGGGTGCCGAGTTTCACTGAACTCGGGATTTTCTCGGCGATGTGGAACGAGCACTGCTCGTACAAGTCGTCGCGCATCCATCTGCGCGGCCTGCCGACCAAGGCGCCGTGGGTGATCCAGGGCCCGGGCGAGAACGCCGGCGTCATCGACATCGGCGACGGCCAGGCGGTGGTCTTCAAGATGGAGAGCCACAACCATCCGAGCTACATCGAGCCCTATCAGGGCGCGACCACGGGCGTCGGCGGCATTTTGCGCGACGTGTTCACGATGGGCGCGCGGCCCATTGCCTGCCTCAATGCGCTCTCGTTCGGCGCGCCGGAGCACCCCAGGACGCGGCATCTGGTTTCGGGCGTGGTCGCCGGGGTCGGCGGCTATGGCAACTCGTTCGGCGTGCCGACCGTCGGCGGGCAGGTGCGCTTCCATACCCGCTACGACGGCAACATCCTGGTCAACGCGATGGCGGTCGGGCTGGCCGACACCGACAAGATTTTCTATGCGGCGGCCTCCGGCGTGAACATGCCGATCGTCTATCTCGGCTCCAAGACCGGCCGCGACGGCATTCACGGCGCCTCGATGGCCTCGGCCGAGTTCGACGACGATTCCGCGGAGAAGCGGCCGACGGTGCAGGTCGGCGATCCCTTCGCGGAAAAGCTGCTGCTGGAAGCCTGCCTCGAAATCATGGAAGCCGATTGCGTGATCGCGATCCAGGACATGGGCGCGGCGGGCTTGACGTGCTCGGCGGTCGAGATGGGCGCCAAGGGCGATCTCGGCGTCGACCTCATCCTCGATCACGTGCCGACGCGCGAAACCGGCATGAGCGCCTATGAGATGATGCTCTCGGAAAGCCAGGAGCGCATGCTCATGGTGCTCAAGCCCGAGAAGGAAAAAGAGGCCGAGGCGATCTTCAAGAAGTGGGGGCTCGACTTTGCCGTGGTCGGCTACACCACGCCGAGCAAGCGCTTCGTGGTCAAGCATGGCGGCGACGTCATGGCCGATCTGCCGATCAAGGAATTGGGCGACGAGGCGCCGCTCTATGACCGCCCGCATGTTGCATCCGAGTTGCTGCCGGTGGTGCGCGCGCAGGACGTCAAGCCGCCGATCGGCATTTCCGCGGCGCTGGAAAAGCTGATCGGCACGCCCGAGCTGTGCTCGAAGCGCTGGGTGTGGGAGCAATACGACCACGTCATTCTCGGCAATACCGTGCAGCGTCCGGGCGGCGACGCCGCCGTGGTGCGCGTGCAGGACGGGCCGAAGGGGCTCGCACTCACCGTCGACGTGACGCCGCGCTATTGCGAGGCCGATCCGTTCGAAGGCGGCAAGCAGGCGGTGGCGGAGGCCTGGCGCAACATCACCGCGGTCGGCGGCCGTCCGCTCGCGATCACGGACAATCTGAACTTCGGCAATCCGGAGCGGCCCGAAATCATGGGCCAGTTCGTCGGCTGCCTGAAGGGCATTTCGGAGGCCTGCCGCACGCTCGATTTCCCGGTCGTGTCCGGCAACGTCTCGCTCTACAACGAAACCAACGGCCGCGGCATTTTGCCGACCCCGTCAATCGGCGGCGTCGGTCTGCTCGACGATTTCACCAAGTCGGCAACGCTGGCGTTCAAGGCGGGCGGTGAAGCGATCCTGTTGATCGGCGACACCCAAGGCTGGCTCGGACAATCCGTGTACCTGCGCGATATCTGCGGCCGCGAAGAGGGCGCGCCGCCGCCGGTCGATCTGGCGGCCGAAAAGCGCAATGGCGACGTGGTGCGCGGCATGATCCGCGCCGGCACTGCGACCGCGGTGCATGACGTGTCCGACGGTGGCTTGCTGATCGCGCTCGCCGAGATGGCGATTGCAAGCGGCATCGGCGCGCAGCTATTGGCCCCACCTGCCTCGATCGTGCCGCACGCCTACTGGTTCGGCGAGGATCAGGCGCGCTACATCGTGACGGTGCCCGCGGCCGATGCCGGCCTGGTGCTGGCCAAGATGAAGGGCGCGGGCGTGCCGTGCGCGCGGATCGGCACCACGGGCGGCGATGCGATCGCGGTTGCGGGTGAAACACCGGTGGCGGTGGACGCGCTGAAGTCGTCGTTCGAGCACTGGCTGCCGGCCTATATGAGCGGCAAGGCGTCCTGATTTCGTAGTCGTGATTTCGTAGCCCGGATGAGCGAAGCGATATCCGGGAACGGTGCCTCTGAATCCCGGATGTCGCTTCGCTCATCCGGGCTACAAGATCACAGCACCTTCGTCGCGCCCGGGATCTGCCGCAACGCTCGCGTCAGCGCCCAGCTCGCCGCGATTGTCAGCGTCAGTCCGATCGCGACCTTGACGATCGCCGGCAGGTCATAGTCGAACAGCCAGTATTGCAGCCACAGCGCGATCGGGTAGTGCACCAGGAACATGCCGTAGGCATCCTGCTGCATCGGGTCGAGTAGCCTGGCTGTACCTGATTGCCTGAACCTCTGGAAAAAGGCCAGGATCAGAAACATGATGGCCACGCTGAAGACAGCGAAGCAGACGGCGTAGAGTCCCTCATACCAGTTCGGCAACGGTGACGGATTGCCCAGTATTTCGCGCTTGATGAAGATCAGCACCCAGAGCAGGCAATACGGAACGATCGCCAGCACCATCCAGTCCCAGCTCACCTTCGCCATCCGGCCGTCTGCCGCGAGCAGTCCGCGATCCATATTCGCGACGCCGATGCCGGCCCCGAAAAAGAAATAGCTCGCATAGAGCATCACGCGTCCGTGCTGGACCGAGAACGGCCCGAACTCGAACCAGCTGCTTGGTCCATAAATCATCAGCCCGGGAACATAGAACGCCGCGGTGACGGCAAGCATGACCGCGAAGAACACGGCGGGCCGGCGGCGACCGTGCAGCGAGAGTCGGTTGATCGGATCGAGCAGGTTCGGCGACAGCCGGTGCAGGATGCAGGCAACCACGTCGAAGGCGAGCAGGACCCAAAGGAACCAGATCGGCCCGCTCGGCCACGGGCCCTTCGTGACCATATTCCACCAGAATTCCGAAAAGCCGATCTCGGGATGGTGCCGCAGGGAGATGGCGTAATAGGCGAGCGGAATGACCGTAAGGGCGCAGATCACGAAGGGCAGGCCAAGCCGAAGCAGGCGATCTTGCAAATAGTTCAGCGCTCCCTTCCGGGCGATACCGGACCAGGCGAACAGTCCCGACAGGAAAAAGAACATCGCCATGAAGAAACTGTCGGTGGCGAGCACGATCATGTCGAAGCCGAAGAACGACTTCGGATCGGTATGACCGAAATAGGTATAGGGGATGACGGCGTGGTGGATCAGCACCACCAGCGTCAGGAAGGTGCGGGCGCGATCAAGCGAAAGATTTCGCGATTTGGCCTTGGGCACTGCTCCCACGTCGGTATGCCCTACGGCGGAAATCGATGTCATGCGCCCTCCCGGCCAGGCTGTGTGGGTCAAATGTTGCAGTCGGGCAGCTGATTCAGCAAGACCCAATCGGGCAACGACGAGCCGTTCTTCCGCACGAGGGTATTTCGGAACCGGCGGCGCCGCTCGCCGTTAGGTCAGGTGAATCGACGGGTCGCTATCAGCGTGGCCCGGAAGTCCCGGAGCAAGTAATGACAATTCTAAAATGGGCATTAATCTTCTTTCTGGTGTCGATCGTCGCCGGCCTTCTCGGCTTCACCGGCATTTCGGCGGCTTCCGCCGACATCGCCCGCTTCCTGTTCTATGTCTTCGCCGCGATCTTCCTGGTGCTCTTGATCCTCGGGCTCACGATATTCAGGGCGTAGCTCCCGCCCTTCGTCATGTCCGGGCAAAAGCGCCAAGCGTGTCTTCGCGCTGGATGACCCGGGCATCCACGCTTCGCTGGCCGTTGGAGAAAGAAGGCGTGGATGGCCGGGTCAAAGCCCGGCCATGACGGTGTCTATCGACTATGCCACTTCCTCGATCGTCACCTTGTCTGGATAGAACGCGAGGTGGCCCGCGATCTCGGCCATGGCCGGGAAGGGGACCTCATAGGTCCAGATCGAGTTTTCGATGCTCTTGCCGCTGGCATTGATACTGAAATAGTTCGCATCCCCCTTGTAGGGGCAGTGCGTGGTCCGCTCGGTGCGGGCCAGCAGCGCCATATTGGCGTCCTCGCGCGGCACATATTGCACCGCCGGATAGCTGGCTTCCTTCAGGGTCAGCGCGTGGGTGGTGTCGGCGATAACCACGCCGCCGACCGAGACCCGGACGCGCTTGGGGTTTGCCGTAATCGTGATCGGATGGTCGGGACCGGGCAATTTCATGATTTTGAGCCTCTTTTTCGGTCAGCCCGTGATCGGGCGCGACCGGATCTCGCGGTGTCAAACGGTTGGAGCCGGAATATAGTGCCGCAAGACGTGACCTAGAAGAGCGTACGCGCTAGGTTCGGCCGTCACGGTCGCGCGAGCCGGCCATGATTCGAAACACCTGACGGAGACATGCTGGATGCCGATGGACGCCCACGATATCGAATCGATGATCAAGGCAGCTATCCCCGATGCCGAGGTGACGATCCGCGATCTCGCAGGCGACGGCGACCATTACGCCGCGACCGTGATCTCGGAATCCTTCCGCGGCAAGTCGCGCGTGCAGCAACACCAGATCGTCTACCAGTCGCTCAAGGGGCAGATGGGCGGCTTGCTGCATGCGCTGGCGCTGCAGACCGGGGTACCTGAGAGCTAGTAGCCCCGGACAAGCGGGGCACATCGATGAACGACAATCCGCACGGCGCGATGTATCGCCCGATCGTGCCGCACCAGCACAGCCGCGTCACCTACGCGGAGCTGTTCTTCGACCTCGTCTTCGTCTTTGCGGTCACCCAGATCTCGCACACGCTGCTGGCGCACTTTACGCCGCTGGGCGTGCTGCAGGTCACCCTGCTGTTTCTCGCGGTGTGGTGGGTGTGGGTCTTCACCTCCTGGATCACCAACTGGCTCAATCCCGAAAAAACTCCGGTTCGGCTCCTGCTGTTTGCGATGATGCTGGGCGGGCTGGTGTTGTCGACCACGATTCCCGCCGCGTTCGACGGGCGCGGCCTGTGGTTTGCCATTGCCTATGCGGCGATGCAGGTCGGCAAGACGATCTTCCTGTGGTTCTCGACGCCAGCCTCGCAGCCGCGGACGCGCATGAACGCCGTCCGCATCACCGCATGGCTGTCGACCTCGGCGGTGTTCTGGATCGCGGGCGGATTGGCGCAAGGCCAGTCGCGGCTCGTGCTTTGGGCGATCGCGCTTGCCATCGAATATATCTCACCGGCGGTGCGGTTCTGGATACCCCGGTATGGCGCGTCTTCCGTCGCGGACTGGGTGATCGAAGGCGGCCACATGGCCGAACGCTGCGCGCTCTTCGTCATCATCGCGCTTGGCGAATCCGTCGTCGTGACCGGCGCAACATTTGCCGAGCTTGCGTGGTCGGCCGAAAGCCTTGCCGCCTTTGTCTCGGTGCTGGCCGGCAGCATCGCCATGTGGTGGATCTATTTCCACATCGGTGCGGAAGCCGGCTCCGAGCAGATATCAAGTTCGAGCGAGCCGGGACGGCTGGCGCGTCTGGCCTATACCTATCTGCACATGCCGATCGTGGCCGGCATCATCGTTTCGGCGGTCGCCGACGAACTGGTGCTGAAGCATCCGGGCGGGCATTCCGATCTCAAGACTGTAATAAGCGCGATCGGCGGGCCCTTGCTGTTTCTGTTCGGGACCGTCCTGTTCAAGCACAGTTTTCGCGGCTTCCTCCAGCTCTCGCACGGGATCGGCATCATCGCACTGTGCGTGCTCGCCTGGTTCGCAAGCGAGCTGTCGCCGCTGACGCTGTCGATCCTGACCACCGCGATCATGATCGTGGTCGCGGTGTGGGAAACGATCTCGCTGCGATCCGATCCGGCCGAATAGCACCTGCAGAGCCATGTCGGTTCTGATTGAATCAGAACCGGGCCCTCGTGTATCGCGTTGATGCGTTCTATTTGCGCAAACGCATATCCCCCGGATCGAGTCCGGGGGCATGCTTCGGCTGGAAACGCTCTAGCTTGAAAGCGCTCTAATCAGGCAATCGCCTGACCGGCATGAATGGCGGCGTGTTGTGCTGATCGACGACGTTTCGAAGAACGAGATTCGACAATTGCACGACCAGCGCCCGCAGCCTGGCATTTTCCTCGACGAGAGACACCCGTTCGGTATCCGCCTCTTGATCCCAGTCTGCATCCCCGCGAACAGGCGACGCGCTGGAATATGGCTTCCGATTGCCGGATACTGGATAAGCGTTGCCCATGACTGACATCCCCTGGCACGAACTCACCCCTAGCCGAGCCTGACGCAGAAACTCGACTTAGTCCGCGTCAAAAGTTGGACATTTCGAAGGGCAAACGAGAGCGCAGATAGAACGTTTTGCGGGCGGGTTCATAAAGATGAAGATTTGTTAAGAAGTTTGGTTATAGTGCGAACGGCAAGGTGCAGTGACGCGCGGCGGCGTAGCACCTTTCCATCAGACCGAGACCAGCGCGATCACTCAGAGGCCACGGAAAGCCGCGGCTGGGAATACGCGCCGATGAAACAAAGTGAAGCAAGAATATGCATCATCCACGAGTGGGACCGCTGGATCCTGACGAGGGTGATCGAGGATGACGGACCCACTGGAAAAGACTCGTTGAAATTCTTCCACGAGCTGCAGGACACCGGATCGCCGCTGCTGGATTTCCAGTCTCGCGGACAGGACAAGTGGCGGATCATTCACGCGTGGCTGCTGAGTGCAGACCGACTGTCCGATGACTGGATATCCATCGCGCCCCGGATCACTCCAGCACGCCGGTTGCGGCCGGAGCGCAGGAGATCGGACGCCAAGACGGAGACCTGAGCGCTAAGGCGCGGGATCGTCCTCAGTCTGACGCCACCAGCGCATGAACCGAAAACATCCGGTCCCGGTCGGTCCAGGATTCCCGCACCGACCAGCCGGAGTCGCGCGCCAATGCGGTGAAACGGTCGAGGCTGTATTTGTAGCTCGACTCCGTGTGGATGCTCTCACCCGGCCGGAATGAAAAATTCCGGCCCAGGAGGCGCACGGTCTGCGCCTTCTTGGCGATCAGGTGCATCTCGATGCGATGGCGCTCGCGATTATAGACGGAGCGGTGCATGAAGGCGGAAACGTCGAAATTGCCGCCGAGTTCACGGTTGATGCGGACCAGAACGTTGAGATTGAATCGCGCGGTGACGCCGGCAGCGTCGTTATAGGCATCGTAAAGTACGCGCTCGTTCTTTTCGAGATCGACGCCGATGATCATCTGCGCGCCGTCACCCAGAATCTCGCGCGCGCTGCGCAGGAAGGCGCGCGCTTCGTGCGGCTCGAAATTGCCGAGCGTCGATCCCGGAAAGAAGCCGACCTTGGGCATCCCTTCGATCTCGGCCGGCAGGGCGAACGGCGCGGTGAAATCGGCTGCAACCGGATAAACGCCGAGCTCGGGGAAATCCTTGCGCAAGCCGCTCGCCTGCGCGTTCAGGAAGTCGCCGGAAATGTCGACCGGGACATAGGCGCCGAAATCGCAGCGCTCCAGCAGCAGGCGGACCTTGGTGGTCGCACCGGCGCCGAATTCCACCAGCGCGGCGCCCTTGGGGATGATGGCGGCGATTTCGTCGCCGCGGCTGCGCAGAATGCCGAGCTCGGTGCGGGTCGGATAATATTCCGGCAGCACCGTGATCTGCTCGAACAGCTCGGAGCCTGCGGCGTCGTAGAAATATTTCGGCGACAGCCGCTTGGGAAATTGCGACAGGTCGCCGATCACGTCGCCGGCGAAGGCGGAAGTCTGCTCATCGAGCGCATAGGTTTGGGCCAAAGCAGCGGCGTGCACATTCATGGTACTCTCCTGAACGCGCTTTCCGGCGCGCATAATCTATGTTTGGCATGATCCTGTCCGGAAAACCGGTGCCCACTTTTCCGGATCATGCATCTCAGGCGTAGTCGGCGAGGCGTAACCCCGTGAATTGCCAGCGATGGTGCGGGTAGAAGAAGTTACGATAGGTGATACGGCTGTGGCCGGATGGAGTTGCAAGCGAGGAGCCGCGCAGCACGAGCTGGTTGACCATGAACTTGCCGTTATATTCGCCCAGCGCACCCTCGATGGCGCGGTAGCCGGGGTAGGGGGAATAGGCGCTGCGGGTCCACTGCCAGACGATGCCGAAGGCGTCGTTGAGCTGGCTGGCGCGCGCTGCGACTTCCCACTCCATCTCGGTCGGCAGGTGGCGGCCGGCCCAGCGAGCGAAGGCATCCGCCTCGTAATAGCTGACATGGCTGACCGGGGCTGAAGGGTCGATCGGCTGCAGCCCGCCGAGCGTCATGATCCGCCATTCGCCGTCGATCTGGCGCCAGTGGCCGGGCGCCTCCCAGCCCTCATTGGTGGCCGCGGCGAAGCCGTCCATCAGCCACAGCGTCGCCGTGCCGTAGCCGCCGTCCTTCATGAAGGCCAGCCATTCGGCATTGGTGACGAGGTTGCGGGCGAGCCTGACCGGGCCGACGAGGGCGCGGTGCGCGGGCTTCTCATTGTCGAAATGGAAGCTGTCGTCGGCGTGGCCGACGGTGTGGATGCCCTCGTTGAGGGTGATCCATTCCTCTGCCGAACGCTGCGATGACGGGAAGCGCCATGCGGGATCGTAGGCCGGCGGGATCGGGTTCTGCGCAAAGGCGTGCAGGATATCCGTCAGCATCAATTCCTGATGCTGCTGCTCGTGGTTGAGGCCGACCTCGACCAGGGGCGCGAGCGTGACGAGGCGTTCCTCGCCGGCGGTCTGGAAGAACTTGACCACGGCGGCATCGACATGCCGGCGATAGGCGGTGACTTCATCGGCGCTCGGCCGGGTCAGGTGGCCGCGCTGGTGACGGGCGTGCCGCGGACCGGCGCTGACATAATAGGAATTGAATAGAAACGCGTAATCAGGGTGAAAGGGCTGGTAACCCTCGCAGTGCTCGCCGAGCAGGAATTGCTCGAAGAACCAGGTGGTATGGGCGCGATGCCATTTGGCCGGGCTGGCGTCCGGCATCGACTGGATGAGCTGGTCCTCGGGGCTCAACGGGGCGGCGCGGCGCTCGGTCTCGCCGCGCACCGCCAGATAGGCCTCCACCAAATTCTGGGCGAGGGTGCCTGAATCGGAAAAAAGTGACGGGGCTGATGTCGCGAACTCGGCGGCGGCTACTGGTTTCGTCACAGGTGTCTCCGGTAAGGGGAGAGAACGTTGGTCCGGGAAACTGGTTCCCGGCGGGCAGTCCGTCCTAAATAGGGGCTCCGTTCCGGGATAAAAGCCTTCCCCCTCGATGATATTACCGGCGTCAGACTTATGGGTTATGGCCGTCGCGAAGCGCCAAAGCCGGCCCCGCGCATGCCAGCTACTCGCCATTTTACTTTGGATGCACAACGGTTTGGGCTACATATATGGCAGCTAACCGGGTTACATGGACCGGCCCGTCAGGCGAAGCCGCAGGGGGCTGAGCCCCAAAAGGAAGCGAATATGAGCATCGAGCAATTCATCGCCAACGAAGTGAAGTCGAACGACGTCGTGCTTTTCATGAAGGGAACGCCGCAGTTTCCGCAGTGTGGTTTCTCCGGCCAGGTGGTGCAGATCCTCGACCACGTCGGCGTTGGCTACAAGGGCCTCAACGTCCTGGAATCCGCCGAACTTCGCAACGGCATCAAGGAATATTCGAACTGGCCGACCATCCCGCAGCTCTACGTCAAGGGCGAATTCGTCGGCGGCTGCGACATCATCCGCGAGATGTTCCAGGCCGGTGAATTGCAGCAGCTCCTGGCTGACAAGGGCGTCACCGCGAGCGCGGCGGCCTCGGCCTGAACGGTTTCGCGCGCCAGATCGGCAGGGCGCGGCTTGAAGTCATTGTTGCCGACATCACCACCATGCGCGTTGACGCCATCGTCAACGCGGCGAATTCGTCGCTCCTTGGCGGGGGCGGCGTCGATGGCGCGATTCATCGTGCTGCGGGGCCAGAGCTGGTGGCCGAGTGCCGGATGCTCCACGGCTGCAAAACCGGTAACGCCAAGATCACCCGCGGCTACCGCCTGCCGGCCAGGCATGTGATTCACACGGTTGGGCCGGTGTGGAATGGTGGCGCGCTCGACGAGGATGATCTGCTTGCCTCCTGCTATCGTCGCTCGATCGAACTGTGCGAGAAGCACAGCCTCGTTTCAGTGGCCTTTCCCGCGATCTCAACGGGCATCTATCGGTTCCCCGCCGAACGCGCGGCCGGCATCGCCGTCCAGACCGTCGTCGATACGCTCGCGGCGGCGCCCACATTGGCGCAAGTGGTCTTCTGCTGCTTTTCCGACGCCAGCGCCCAGTTGCATCAGGCGGCATTGACTACCTTCGGCAGCCCTTGTGCCGACTGAGGTGCGGGTTACACTCCCCTTTGAATTCCGGGGAGGGGTCCAATGAATTCACGTCAAATACTGGCTACGCTGGCCGCTGGCGCGCTGATGCTGGCAGCCGTGTCGCCGGTTAGCGCCGAGGGCACTTTCGATATTCCCGCCGGCGCGCATTTCAACAAGGACAAGCTTGCGAAGATCACCGAGTTCTTCAAGAACGAGGTGGCGACCGGGAAGATCGCCGGCGCCAACGTTTTGATCCAGCAGCACGGCAAGCCGGTCTATCACGAGACCTTCGGCGTGCAGGACGTGGTGTCCAAGACGCCGATATCGGACAAGACCATCTTCCGCCTGTCTTCGCTGACCAAGGCGATCTCCTCCGTTGTGGCGATGCAGTTGATCCAGGACGGCAAGATCAAGCTCGACGATCCCGTCTCGAAGTACATTCCCTCCTTCGCGAATATGAAGGTCGGCGTCGAGAAAAAGGCCGAGGACGGGACCAGGACGCTCGAACTGGTGCCGCTGACCCGGCCTATTACCATTCTCGACCTGATGCGTCATACCTCCGGCATCACCTACGGCTTCTACGGCGACAGTCTGGTGCGCAAGGCCTACAAGGACGCCAACATCTACGCGGGCGACTTCGACCTCGCCGAATTCGCCGAGCGGATCGCCAGGCTGCCGCTGCACAATCAGCCCGGCGCGCTCTGGCAGTACGGCCACTCTACCGACATTCTGGCGCGGATCATGGAGATCGTGTCCGAAAAATCATTGTTCGAGATCGAGAAGGAAAAGCTGCTCAATCCGCTCGGCATGACCGATACGGGCTTCTTCGTCACCGAACCGGAGCGGCTGCAACGGCTGGCCCAGCCGCTGCCGAACGACAGTGATTTCCGGGTCGGCCGCCTGTACAGGACCGAGGTTCGCCAGAAATGGGAATCCGCCAGCGGCGGCATGGTTTCGACCATGTCGGATTTTTCGAAATTTGCGCAGATGCTGGTCAATGGCGGTACGTTCGAGGGCAAGACCTATCTCGACCCGAAGACGTTCGCGCTGATGACATCGGACCACATCGGCAAGGGCTCTGGCGTCGAGCGGGATCATTACTATTTTCCCGGTGACGGTTTCGGCATGGGGCTTGGGCTTGCCGTGCGCACCGATCCCGGTAACGCCAAGCCGCCGCCGCCGGGCTCGCTGGGCGAACTGAAATGGGACGGCGCCAGCGGTTGCTATATGGTGATCGACCGCAAGCAGGACATGTTTTTCGTGGTGCTGGAGCAGACGCCGACGGAGCGCCAGCGCGTCCAGCGAACGCTGAAGCAGTTGGTCTATGAAGCGTTGGAGAACTGACGGCGCCATTGGGCGCTGCCTTGTTGCGGCGGCGCTCGCGATGCTTTTTCTCGGCGGCATCGCCGCATGAGATGCGAGGCGAGCCGAAGGCGCCTGACGCGCCAACTTTCTCGCGCGCAGCGCTTGACCGGTTTGGCGACTACGTTCGCAGCGAGGTCACGGCCGGCAAGATTCCCGGCGCAGTCATGCTGATCCAGCAGCATGGCAAGCTGGTTGATCTCGAATGTTTCGGCGTGCGGGACCCGGCGTCCGGGCAGCCGATGACGGCGGATACGATCTTCCAGATCTATTCGATGTCGAAGGCCGTCACCTCGGTTGCCGCGATGATGCTGGTCGACGACGGCAAGCTGGCCCTCGATGATCCCGTGTCGAAGTACATTCGCTCGTTTGCGGATGCTAAAGTCGGTGTCGATCTTTCCGATGAGGCAGGAAAATATCCGCTCAAGCTCGAGCCGCTGAAGCGCCCGATCACGATCAGGGATCTCTTGCGGCACACCTCGGGCATCAGTTACGGCTTCTTCGGCGAAACCGCCGTGCAAAAGCTCTATGCCGATCCCAAGCTTTACGCCGGCGACTATGACAATGCCGAATTCGCCGACCGGATCGCGGCACTGCCGCTCGCCGATCAGCCGGCGGTGCGCTGGAACTACAGTCATTCGACTGACGTGCTCGGCCGCGTCATCGAGGTGGCGTCGGGGCAGACGCTGTTTCAATTCGAGAAGCAGCGGCTGTTCGATCCGCTCGGCATGTCCGAGACAGCATACTATGTCCCGGATGAATCGAAGTGGGCGCGCATCGCCCAGGCATATCCCGTCGATCGTTTTCGGGTGGCCGGAATCCGGGATCCGGCATTGCCGCGGCGTTGGGAATCCGGCGGCGCGGGCCTGGTCTCGACGGCCGGGGACTACGCCCGCTTCCTGCAAATGCTGCTGAACGGCGGCGAACTGGACGGCAAGCGGTACCTCAAGCCCGAGACCGTCGCGCTGATGACGTCGGATCAGATCGGGCCGGAAACCGGGATCATCCACGATCCCTTCTATTTCCCGGGCCCGAGCAGCGGCTTTGGTCTCGGCTTTGCCGTGCGCACCTCGCCGCCGCCGGGTACGACGTGGCCGCTCGGCGAGTACCGCTGGGACGGGGCGGGCGGCAGCTTCTATTTTGTCGACCCCCAGGACGACCTGCTCGTTGTCTTCATGGTGCAGGCCCCGACGCAGGGTGGGCGGATCCAACTGAAGCTGAAGACGATGATGTTCGAGGCGCTCGGCAAGGGCCTGCGCACAAAGGATTGACGATCGCCGGACTACGCCACGGCGTTTCGCGCGATCGTCTCGCGATAGAACGCCGCGCTCAGCTTCGGCGTCCGACGCTTGGTTTCGAAGTCGACGTGGTAGAGGCCGAAGCGCTGTTCATATCCATCCGACCATTCGAAATTGTCCATCAGGCTCCACAGGAAATATCCGTGCACGGGCACGCCCTCTGACGTCGCGCGCTGCAACTGCGTCAGATAGTTGCGCAGATACATGATGCGGTCGACGTCGTAGATGGTGCCGTCCGCGGCCGGCTGGTCGCTGCCCGACGTGCCGTTCTCGGTGATGTAGATCGACTTCACGTTCCACAGCTTGGCGACGTGGCGCGGCACCCAGTACATCGCTTCGGGGCCGGGCCTGAGCCAGGCCGCCTTCATGTGCGGGAACGATTCGGGAAATGGCGCCAGCGTGAAGCCGCGTTCGTTGTCGGCGGCAACGACGTAATGATCGGGCATGTAGACATTCAGCCCGACGAAATCGATCGGCGAGGAGATGATGCGCAAATCTTCGGCGGTGTATTTCGGAGCGTCTTTGCCGGCCTGCGCGAGATATGCATCGGTATATTTTCCCTCCATCATCACGGTCAGATAGCCGGCGTTGAGTTCGCGCGTCGCGATCTCGGCGGCGCGGATGTTCGCAGGCGTTTCGATGGCGGGAATGCAGCTCACGGCATTTTCCGCCGGACCGACCTTGGTGCCGGCCTGTCCATTGGCCCGGATCGCCTGAACCGCAAGACCGTGCCCCAGCGCGACGTTGTGCCGGACCTGCTTCACGTCCGATGGGGCTAGTTTGAGCCCGGGCGCATCAGCGCCGAACTCATGGCCGTGATGGACGAGCCTGGAGCATTCGTTGATGGTGAAGAAGTGCTTCACGCGGTCGCTCAGGCGCCCCGCGACATGGGCTGCGTAATCCGCAAACGCCTTCGACGTCTCGCGCGAGGTCCAGCCGCCGAAGCGATCCTGCAGCGTCTGCGGCAGGTCCCAATGATACAGGGTCGCAAACGGCTGAATGCCGTTCGCCAGCAACTCGTCGACAAGGCGGTTGTAGAAATCGAGGCCTTTTGGATTCGGCGAGCCGGTGCCCTCAGGGAAGACGCGCGGCCATGCAATCGAGAATCGATAGGCTTTTGTGCCCAGCGCCTTCATTAGCTGGATGTCTTCCTTGTACAGATGATAATGGTCGGTCGCGGTGTCGCCGTTGCTGTTGTCGGAGATGGTGCCAGGCGTGTGGGTGAAGCGGTCCCAGATCGACGGACCGCGGCCGTCTTCGTTTACGGCTCCCTCGATCTGATAGGCGGAGGTCGCCGTACCCCACAGAAAACCGCTCGGAAAACCGGAAGAGGTTGTTCGATTTCGTGGTCCGCTGTCCGCGTCCGATTGGGCCCGTCCGGACCCGGCCGACAGCGTCGACATGCCAAGCGCCGACCAGCCTGCAATCCTGCCAAATTGTCGCCGGGAAAATCTCTTGAATGGCATCAGTTCACTCGCCGCGCCGGGATCAATTCTTGAGTAAAACAAGGCTTACTTCTTGATGCTTTGCGTTTGAAGCGGGCCTAATATCACCGCTTCCGCGTTCCGGCGCAATTGCGCGCGCGGCCATGCCGGCCAGGCGGGTCGACAGGGCTGTTACGCACCGCTAAATAGGCGGACATATTCATTGATTTGGGGAGCAGGACGATCGGCTTTCGCACGCCGCTGGCGCTTTTATTCGTATCGCTTGGCATGGTTGCGGCGGTGTGGTGGTGGCTGGCCACGCCGGTGGCGCTGACGCGCGCGCCGATCGACGATGCGGCGAAGCTGGAGTGCGTTTCCTACGCGCCGTTCCGCGGCGATCAGACGCCGCATGATCCGACGCTGATCGTCAGTCCGGAGCAGATCGCGGAGGATCTGGCGCGAACTGGCCAAGGTCTCCAAATGCATCCGCACCTATTCCATCGACAACGGGCTCGACAAGGTGCCCGAGCTTGCGTCCAGGGTCGGACTGAAGGTTCTGCTCGGCGTCTGGATCGGACGCGATCGCGCGAAGAACGCGCTCCTGATCAACATCGCGGTCTCGCTGGTGAAGGATCATCCCGGGATGGTCGCGGCGCTGATCGTCGGCAGCGAAGTGCTGCTGCGCGGCGACATGACGGTGGGCGATCTTCGGGACACCATCCGCTCGGTCAAGCCGCGCGTGAACGTGCCGGTGACCTATGCCGATGTCTGGGAGTTCTGGCTGCGCTACCGCGAAGTGGGCGAGGACGTTGATTTCGTCACCGCCCATTTCCTGCCTTATTGGGAGGACGTTCCGCCGCGCGCCGAAGATGCGGCCGCGCATGTCGACGGCTTTCGCAAGCAGGTGGTGGCAGCCTTTCCCGGCAAGGAGATCCTGATCGGCGAAACCGGCTGGCCGAGCCACGGGCGGATGCGCGACGGCGCGCTGGCTTCCCGCGTCAACCAGGCGCGTTTCATTTCCGAGATTCTCGAGCGGGCGCGACAGGAAAATTTTCGCGTCAATTTTTTCGAGGCCTATGACGAGCCGTGGAAGCGTCGCTGGGAAGGAACGGTGGGCGGCTATTGGGGGCTGTTCGACGGGATCGAACGCAAGCTGAAATATCCGGCCGGGGTAGCCATCAGCAACTACCCGTTCTGGAAGCTGCAGATGGCAGGCGGGCTGTTGCTTTGCATCTGCGTATTCGCGGTCGCCTGGTTCGCGCCGAAGCACCGGCCGTCGCCGCCGCGGGTGGCATCGTGGCTCGCGGTCGCCATGTCCGCGACATCAGGCGGAATCCTGCTGGGCATCAGCGCCGACAAGATGCTCCACGAAAGCTACGGGCTCGGCGGTTGGCTGGTTCAGGGCTTTCTGCTGGCGGCGGCGGTGACCGCGCCGCTGCTGTCCACCTACGCGCTGATGTCGGGACGCGCGCTTCCGTCGTTTCTTGAAGTGTTGGGGCCGACCGAAGGGCCTGACCCCGTTTTTCATGGCCAACATGCTGGGCATCACGCTGATCGTGACGACGCTCATTGCCGCGCAAACCGCGCTCAGCCTGATATTCGACGCCCGCTGGCGCGATTTCCCGTTCGCCGGCCTGACCATGGCCGTGGTGCCGTTGTGGACGTTGGCATTCCTCAACGGTTCGAAATCCGGCGAGCGGCCGCTCTCGGAAGCCGTGTTTGCCGGGCTGTTCGCCATGGCGGCAGTCTATGTCGTCTTCAACGAAGGGTTCGAGAACTGGCAGGCGATGTGGACCAGCGCGGCGTATTTGCTGCTCGGCAGTGCGCTGTGGCGGGCGCGCATTGCTGTCGTTGCAGAAAAGACGTCGACGGATGGCAGCTGAGGCTCACGCCCCGCGCACGATCTCGCGCACGATGCCGACCGTCTCCTCGATCATCGCGGCGCTTACGTCGAGATGGGTGCAGGCACGAATGCGGCCGTCCATCATCGCGAGCAGGACGCCGCGCTTGCGCAACGCCTCGACCATCTTGTCGCCGGCGACACCGGCGCCGTCGGGCTTGAAGAACACCAGATTGGTCTCGGGCTGCTGCACTTCGATGCCGTTGATCTGCGACAGCCCGCGCGCCAGCGCACGCGCATTGGCGTGATCGTCGGCGAGGCGGTCGACGTGATGGTCGAGCGCGTAGACGCAGGCCGCGGCGCAGACGCCGGCCTGCCGCATCGATCCGCCGAGCCGTTGCTTCCAGCGCCAGACGTCGTCGATGAAAGCGCGCGAGCCGGCAATGACGCCGCCGATCGGCGCGCCGAGACCTTTTGAGAAATCGATCCAGGCCGAATCCCAGCCTGCGGCCATGTCGCGCGCCGATATTTTTGTCGCGACGCAGGCATTCAACAGCCGCGCGCCGTCCATGTGGGTGATGAGCCCGTTGGCCTTGGCGATCTCCACGACTTCATCCAGCGCCGCCTTTTTCCAGATCGTGCCGCCGCCGATATTGGCGGTCTGCTCGACGCTGACGACGGTCTGCGGCGGCTGGTAGCGCGAGCGCGGATGAAGCGCCGCGCGGAATGTTTCGGGCGCGAACTGCCCGTCGTCGCCCGGCAGCGGCGTGATCTGGAATCCGCCAAGCGCGGCATGCGCGCCGCCTTCGCGCGCAATGATATGCGCGCTGGCATGGGCCAGAATTTCATCGCCCGGCCGGCAATGGGCGAGGGTGGCCGTGACGTTGCACATGGTGCCCGACGGCATGAACACGGCGGCTTCCTTGCCGAGCAGTTCGGCAACACGTTCGCACAGCAAATTCACCGTCGGGTCGTCGCCGATCTGCTCGTCGCCGACCTCGGCCCGCGCCATCGCCTCGCGCATCGCAGGCGTGGGCCGCGTCTGCGTGTCCGACAGCAGGTTGATGCGGATGGGATCGGCCTTGGGATCGCGCGGGGCAGGGGTGTAGTGCATGGAGGACATTTCTCGCTCACATTGTAATGGTTCGGCAAAAGCGCGCGTCCGGTGTCCGGCGTCAAGGGAGGGGCCGGCTGCAACCATGACGGCGGGCAGCTACTCGCTTCCGGGCAACGGCCAGCATGTCGTCGGGTGTGTCTGTGGTGAAGGTGTTGCAATCAGGATGATTGAACATCTCTTGATATCGGCGCACCTGCTCGTCCCGGGGGAGGTCAGCCCAGGCAATAAGCGCGGCTTCGGTCGGTGCGGCCGAAGGCATGACGCGGGTCGGTTTGTCGGTCGTCTGCGACATCGGGCAATTATAACACGGACTGGATGCAAACAAAAAGGCCCCGGTAAAACCGGGGCCTTGATGTCTCGGAAGCCAAAAACCGATCAGCGCGAATAGAATTCGACGATCAGATGCGGCTCCATCTGCACCGCGAACGGGACGTCCGACAGGGCGGGGATGCGGCTGAACTTCGCCGTCATCTTGGAGTGATCGGCTTCGATGAAATCAGGCACGTCGCGCTCGCCGAGCTGGCTTGCTTCCAGCACCGGGGTGAGCTGCTTGGAGGATTCCTTGATCTCGACGAGGTCGCCGGGCTTGAGCTTGTAGCTCGAAATGTTGACGCGGCGGCCGTTCACCTTGATGTGGCCGTGGTTGATGAACTGGCGGGCGGCGAACATCGTGGCCACGAACTTGGCGCGATAGACCACGGTGTCGAGACGGCGCTCCAGCAGGCCGATCAGGTTTTCACCGGTGTCGCCCTTCATCCGGCCGGCCTCGACATAGATGCCGTGGAACTGGCGCTCGCTGATGTTGGCGTAGTAGCCCTTCAGCTTCTGCTTGGCGCGGAGCTGGACGCCGAAGTCGGACAGCTTGCCCTTGCGGCGCTGGCCGTGCTGGCCGGGGCCGTACTCACGGCGGTTCACGGGGCTCTTGGGGCGGCCCCAGATATTCTGGCCCATACGGCGATCGATCTTGTATTTCGCCTCACTGCGCTTTGTCATCGCGTCCTCTGCTTAAGAGTTTGAGTGTTGAGGAAACGCGCCCTCCTGTGCACCGGCATGGCCGGGGCCGACAGGTCCGCCTCGAAAGCTCGGGGAAGACCACGGGTCGCGAAACGCATCGCGGGCCGAAACCGGCCCGCGAGCAAGCGGGTTCTTAAGGAGAAACCGCCGTTCTGTCAACGAAAACGGCCGGTTTTCGGGGCCAAATCGCTCGCCGTCAGGTCGCGACCGCCCGGACCGGTTTGGGCTCGCTTTGCTGCCGATTGGAGCGCAATTCGGCGGCAATTTCACCGTTCAGCACCTGTTCCAGCCGGTTTAGCGCCTTGGCCATCGGGGCGGCGTCGGTAACCCGGTGATCCCAGCGCAGCACGACATCGATGGTCTGGTCGGGTTTCTCCACCCCATAACTCAGGACGAACGGCCCGGGGCTGATCGCATGGAGCTGGCCGGCGCCATAGGCAGCCACCGAAGTTACGCCAAAACTGCCGAAATAATTGGCCCGCTGGCGGCCGAAATTCAGCCCGACGGCCCAGAACAGGCGGCGCAGCGGTAGCGGCAGCCGGGTGGTCCGCAGGATCTTGCGGAACGCCGGCACCTCGTCGATCGGCGCCTCCTTGGCGTGCCGGATCAGGGCGTCGACCTCGGCAAGCGGCATTTCATCCGGCGCGGCGACCTTTTGCGGCAGCACGCAATCCTGGCCGTCCTCGACCCGGGCGATCGCCACCATCGCGACGCTGCGGGGCAGCTCGTAAAAAGCAGGCATCGGCCATTTGACGTAGAGGGTGCGCAGCACCGGCTGCTCCTTCGCCACCAGCGCGAATGCCTTGACGAAGATCGCGGCCCAGCCCGGCCGCTGGGCGGCCTGCGCGCGGGCCTCCTGCAGGCTGCGGATATGAAGCGGGCGTGTGAGCGACACAAAGGGCACGCGCATCGACGCGTGCATGAGGTCGGCGACCAGGCGGCGCGGCAGTGTAATTTTTCGAACCGTTCCGCGCATCGCTCCGCTCAAGTTCCTGCAACAGCAAACCAAGAAAAACCGCCGGGCCGGCATGACCGGCCCGTCAGTGCCTCATGTAGCACGAAGGCGGCAATTTGACGCCAGCGAGATCGCCTTACGGCGCCGGCTTGGCAAGCGGCTCACCGGCCTTCACGACGTAAACCCCAAGCACTTTGAAGGGCTTGTCGCCGGCTTTTGCGTCGTGAACTGCGCCTTCGGGGATTTGATAGGATTCGCCTGCCTTGATTTTCATCGGGGGCTTGCCGTCGATGATCAGCTCAAGCTCGCCTTCGAGAACATAGCCGGTTTCGGCGCCGGGATGGGTATGGCGGCCCGCGGCCCCGCCGGCGGGAACTTCCGCAATCGCGGTGACGGTGTTGTAGCCGGCCGGGAAATCGAGCTTTTGCAGCGGCGTGCGCTTGATGCCGCTCTGCTGCGCGATGGCGACACCGGCGCCGGCGAATGCGACGACGGTCAGTCCCAGTATAATTTTCTTGATCATGTGTTTTCTCCCTGTGGAGGAAGTCTAGCAGCGCCCGCGCACTGCTGGAAGCGGCCGCGCGCGAAGACGTCTATCGCTTGATCCCTTCAAAGCTCGCCGCGATGCCGCGCTGGAACAGCGACCAGTCGAAGCCGAGCGCCAGCGCGACATAGCCGCGGTCGATCATCTTGTTGGCTTGGTCAGCCGTGCGAGCGACGCCGCCGATCGGCACGCCGCTCCTGAGGATACCGGCCTCGGCGCGCGCCATCAGTGTCCAGCACTTGGGGATCGTCGGGCAGGCCGCGCTTGTTGATGGATGTGGCGAGGTCGCCGGGGCCGATCACCGCGAGGTCGATACCCGGCGTTGCCATGATCTCGTCGATGCGCTCGACCGCCTCGACATGCTCGATGGTGATCATGCAGATCATGTCGTCGTCCGCGGTCGCCATGTACTCCGGCATCGATACGCCCCAGCGGAACGGCGCGTGGAACGGACCCCACAGCCGGTCGCCCTTCGGCGGGTAGCGCACGCTGCGCACGGCCTTCTCGGCGTCCTCGCGGCTGCAGATCATCGGAAAGTTGATGCCGAGCGCGCCGAGGTCCATCGGCGCTTTCGCCAGCCAGGGTTCGTTGGCGGCGATCCGCACCATCGGTACGCAGGGCGTGCCTGAGGTGGCCGTGATCATCGCATGCGCCGAGCCGAGGTCGATCGGCCCGTGCTCGAGATCGACGATGATCCAGTCGATTCCGGAACGGGCCATGATCTGCACGGTCTGGATCGAGGGGATGGTCGCGATCGCGCCGAAGGTCGGGCGTCCTTCCCGCCATAGCTGGCGGAGACGGTTGAGCGGCGCAGGTGTTGCGGAGGTCAAGGCGGAAACTCCCTGCTTGGGTAGCCGGTTGATCGGGGCGTCGGGCAACAACATAAAGATAAATTGATGACGTATCGAGCGGCTGTTTTTTCATCGCGTTCGCAGCGCCATGATTCCGGCGCAAGAGACCAGCAACGCGATGCGGAAGAGATATGGCTCGAAGGATGCTTTCATGATGATCAATCGGCGTACCCTGTTGGCTGCGGCCTCAGGCCTGGTTCTTTCGCCCGCGTTCGCGGAGGAGGCGCCGCCGGCGCTTGCGGCGTATGAGCGCGAAACCGGTGGACGGATCGGGCTTTACGCCGAGAATCTCGCAAGCGGCGTGAAGATTGTCTGGCGCGCCGAAGAGCGCTTCGTCATGTGCAGCACGTTCAAGGCCTCGCTGGCGGCCTTCGTGCTGGCGCGGGTCGACCGCAGCGAGGATCGTCTTGAGAACATGGTGGCCTATGGCGCGCAGGACCTTATGGACTACGCACCGGTAGCCAAGCAGAACGTTGCCGCGGGCCATATGTCGGTCGCGGACATGTGCAAGGCCACCGTCGAGCTCAGCGACAATGCCTGCGCCAACTTGTTGCTGGCGCGCTCCGGCGGCCCGGCTGCACTGACGGCGTTCTGGCGTGCGACGGGCGATACGATCTCCCGTCTCGACCACAACGAACCGGAACTGAATCGCTCGCCGCCCGGCGATCCCCACGACACCACCACGCCTGCCGCGATGGCCGGAAATCTGCGCCGCTTTGTGCTGGGCGAAGTGCTGTCGCCGGTCTCACGCCAGCATCTCACCGAATGGCTTGTCGGCTGCAAGACCGGCAACAATCGCCTGCGTGGCGGGCTGCCCACGGAATGGAAGATCGGCGACAAGACCGGCAACAACGGCAAGGATGCCTCCGGCGACATCGCGATCGCCTGGCCCGCCGCGGGCGGGCCCGTGCTGGTCTGCGCCTATACGCAGGGCGGTTCGCCGACCGCAAAACAGTTCGAAGCCGTCTTCGCCGAAATCGGACGGATGGCAGGCCGGCAATTGGGCTAGTGCCCACACGCCCGTCCGCCGTTGCTCTCGCCTGCGTAACGCGCGATCGAGGGAATTCGGGACTCAACGACTAGCGAATGTTAATGTCACGACGCGACAGGCGTACGGCGACCCCGTGTGCCTGTCGTGTCGTTGAGTTGGCTTCGAACAAAAAAAGCTTCGGGAGAGCTGCGCGGGCGTTGCCCGCGCCATGCGCAACAGGGAGGCTTCCATGTACAAAAAGACCGCCGAAATTCTCTTCACCATAAGCGTTGGAGTTGCTGCGTTGACCGGAACTGCGAGTGCACAGAATTCACCACGGAGTTTGGCCCTCGACGCAAGCCTGCGCGGTGCGGTCGAGCGCAAGGACGTACCGGGCGTGGTCGCGCTGGTCACCGATCGCGAGCGCGTGCTGTATCAGAGCGCATTCGGCGTCGCCGATGTCGCAACCGGGCGCCCGCTGACGTCAGACGCGCTGTTTCGTATCGCCTCGATGACCAAGCCGATCACTTCGGTGGCATTGATGCAGCTGATCGAGCAGGGTCGTCTCGGGCTCGATGACCCCGCCGAAAAATACCTGCCGGAGCTTGCAGGACTGAAAGTCATTGAATCGTTCGACAAGGCGACCGGCGCCTACCAGGTCCGCCCGGCATCGCGACCGCCGACCGTCAAGCACTTCCTGACCCACACGTCCGGATTGGCCTATCCGTTCACCAGCGAGATCTGGCGCGATCTCAAGCCGCGCGCCGGTGAAACCTATCCGTTCGGCGGGCCGCTGCTGTTCGATCCGGGCGAGCGCTGGCACTACAGCACCAGCACCGATGTCGTCGGCAAGCTGGTCGAGGTGGTGTCCGGCCAGAAGCTCGAGGATTATTTCCGCCAGCACATCTTTGCCCCGCTCAAGATGGATGACACATCCTACAACGTGCCGGAAGCAAAGGGACCGCGCCTTGTCGCGCAACAGCAGCGCGGCGGCGAGCGCATGGACGGCGCCATCGAACTGCAGAAGCCGCAGCTCGGCCTCACCATCGCATCGCCGATCGGCGGCGGCGGTCTCGCATCGACCGCGGATGACTACGGGCGCTTCGTGCGCATGCTGCTCAACGGCGGCACGCTCGACGGAGCGCGTGTGCTCAAGGCCGAGACGGTGGCGTCGATGGGCCAGAACCACATCGGCGCGGTCTCGGTTCCCGCACTCAAGAGCGCGCTGCCGCGGAGTGCCGATTTCACCTTTGTCGCTGACGGCCGCGACAAGTGGGGGCTCGGCTTCCTCATCACGGCCGATCAGGTGCCCGGCAAGCGCTCCCCCGGCAGCCTGAGCTGGGGCGGCATCAACAACACGTTCTTCTGGATCGATCCGACGCGCGGCGTCGCCGGCGTGATCATGATGCAGTACCTGCCATTCGCGGACGCCAAGGCGTTGGCCGTCTACGACGCGTTCGAGCGCGGTACCTATCAGCTCGTCAACGCCGAGCGGTAGAAAGCTTGCAAGGTCGTGGTCGGCTTTATGCCGACCACGGCCTTCGAGCCGCCGAACCCGGACATTGGATGGCGCGGTCGCTGCGCGCTCGGCTGGCCCCAACCACAGGGCTTGCGACATCATTGACCGCGCATCGACGTTTCGTTCCGGTATAATCCCTTGCACAATAAAACCTAGGGGAGGAGACGAAGATGAGGACAATACTGGTCGCTGCCGCACTTGCCGCCCTTACCGTCGGCGCATCTGCTCAAGACAAGCGCCCCGATTACGGCACGGCGGTCAACGCCGCGGGCGCGAAGAAGATCGCAGCCGGCGTCGTCGCCGAATGCCAGAAGAACGGATGGAATGTGGCGGTCGCCGTGGTCGATACTCACGGATTCCTCGTGTATTTCGAACGCATGGACAACACGCAGACGGCCAGCATGGACATCGCCGTCGGTAAGGCGAGGGCCGCGGCGACCTATCGGCGCCCGACACGTGTGTTCATGGAGGCGATCAACAAAGGTAGCCCGGCCACGGCCACACTTCCCGGTGTGTTCGCCTCGCCTGGCGGGTTGCCGATCATGGCCGACGGCAAAGTCACTGGCGGGGTGGGAGTGAGCGGCGTCACCGGCGACCAGGACGAGCAATGCTCCAAGGCCGGCCTTGGGACTTCATAAGAAACGGGACTTCATAAGAAATTGCATCCTGCGCCCCGGCGTTTACGCCGGGACGCGTCCGCCCAAAACGGCATGCGCCGGTTACCTGCAGTACCGGGAAGACACGGGGTGCGATCTCCCGCCAGTGCGCACCCAACAACGACCATGACGCCAGTAATAATGGCCACGCGAATGCCGGTGGCGATGGGCTCCGACGACGGCACCCGTGGCGGCTCCCACTGCCGCGCCGCGTCGACCTCCAACGGCGCCACCGATGATCGCACCACCTACGGCGCCGCGTCCTGCTGAGCTCTGCGCCAAGGCATCCGTGATGGGCATTGCAAGCCCCAGCATCAGCAGCAAAGACAAGGCCAATGTTCGAAGCATATGACGGCTCCTGAATAGAGGGAATGCAATGATGTCTACTCGACGAGCGCATTGAGGCATCAACAAGTCGACCTAAATAAGACAAGACGCGGCCAACCTCCAGCCGCGAATGAGTATCTACTACTTTACGCCTAGCCCGAAGTCGGACTTCAATGTTTGCTTTTGAATCAATAAACAAACATGTCCGATCCCGGCCTTCGAGGTCCGCTTTACTTTACGCCGGGACGCGTCCGCCGAAGAATGGCATCAGCGCCTGGCTCAGCGTGTGCGGCCGCCTGGACGTAAAGATCATCTCGGCGCCGGCTTCGTCGCTTTCGCTGCCGGGAGGCCCGAGCAAATCAGATACGCGCCGGGCGATGGCGGGCGCCGGATCGATCCAGTCGACCGGCCACGGCGCGAGCCTCGTCAGCCGGTCCAGCAGCAGCGGATAATGCGTGCAGGCCAGCACCACGGTATCGGTGCGGGCGTCGCCATTTCCGACAAAGCAGGGGGCGAGTTCGGCTGCGATGTCGTCGTCGCCCACCTGGTTGCCGCTGAGGGCGGACTCGGCGAGCGAGGCGAGTTCGGCCGATCCTACCAGCGTCACCTCGCAGCCTTGCGCGAAATCATCGATCAGGCGCTTGGTGTATTCGCGCTTGACGGTGCCCTTGGTGCCGAGCACCGACACGCGTTTGGTCTTCGAGCTGGCGCAGGCCGGCTTGATCGCAGGCACGGTGCCGACGAACGGCACGCTGTAGGCGCCGCGCAGATGCGACATCACCAGTGTCGACGCCGTATTGCAGGCGATCACGACCAGGTCCGGAGCGTGGCGTGCGATCAATTCGCCGATCAGCGGAACCACGCGGGCGATGATCTGCTCCTCGCTGTGGTGGCCATAGGGAAAGAACGCATCGTCGGCGACATAGACGTAATGGGCGTCGGGCCGCGCGCCGACGATCTCACGCAGCACCGTCATGCCGCCAAGGCCGGAGTTGAACACCAGAATGGTGGGTGGGGATGACACGCTGTAACCTTAGCCGATCCGGGGTTATCGTTCAGTTGCTTGAGAGGGGCGACGGGTTCGTTCACGGGTGATTGTATCAATTTGGAATGATTTAAATCGCCTTGGCAAGGCCGTAAAGCTACGACTTCCGGCCGTCAAACGATGCGCAAGTGCCGCGTCGGCCCGGTGGATCCGAACGGCGAAAGGCGCGCAACCATCATGATACGAAATACATCGTCCACCTGGGGCAGCCCGGCGCGCTGGCTCCACTGGCTTCTCGGCGCCGCGATCATCGGCATGATCGCCTTTGGCTGGTGGATGAACCACATCCCGGCACGCCCGGACCGTTTCTTCTATCGCTCGATCCATGCCGATATCGGTTATCTCGTGCTGCTGCTGATGGTGTTCCGGCTGATCTGGCGCGGCCTCAACCCGACGCCGGCCTTGCCCGTGGACACGCCGCGCTGGCAACGGATGGCGGCGAGCCTCAGCCACTGGGCGCTTTACGCCGCGACCATTCTGGTGGCGGTGCTTGGCTGGGCGCATTCCGGCGCCCGCACGCCGAACTATTCGGATTGGTTCGGGCTGTTCCACGTTCCGCAGATTACCTCGCCCGACAGGGAAGCGGCCCGGGCCTGGGAGGACCGCCATATCTGGTTCGCCTATGTGCTGCTGGCGCTGATCGTGATCCACCTCGGGGCGGCGCTGTGGCACCACTTTGTTCGGCGCGACCGCGTAACCGCCCGGATGATCGGCAGCGAGCCGGAACATACGACCTGAAGCGTCTCCCGCTTGAAGCGCGTGCAGTCGTCAGCTCTGGCCGAACACGCGCTTGAAGATCGTGTCGACGTGCTTGAAGTGATAGCCGAGATCGAACTGTTCCTCGATTTCGGCGTCGCTCAGATGCTTCTTCACGTCGGGGTCTTTCTTTAGCAGCGTCTGGAAGTCGCCTTCGCCGCGCCAGACCGGCATGGCGTTGCGCTGGACGTATTTGTAGGCGTCCTCGCGGCTGGCGCCCTTTTGCGTCAGCGCGATCAGAAGCCGCTGCGAATGCACGAGACCGCCGAGACGGTCGAGGTTCTTCTGCATGTTGGCGGGATAGATCAAAAGCTTTTCGATCAACCCTGCAAGGCGCATCAGCGCGAAGTCGAGCGTGACGGTGGCGTCGGGCCCGAACATGCGTTCGGCCGAGGAGTGCGAGATGTCGCGCTCGTGCCAGAGCGCCACGTTTTCCATGGCCGGCATCGCATAGGCGCGCACCATGCGGGAGAGACCGGTGAGATTTTCCGAGAGCACCGGATTGCGCTTGTGCGGCATCGCCGACGAGCCCTTCTGGCCTTCGGAGAAGAATTCTTCCGCTTCCAGCACCTCAGTGCGCTGCAGATGCCGGATTTCGATCGACAGCCGCTCGACGGAGGAGGCGATCACGCCGAGCGTTGCAAAATACATGGCGTGGCGGTCGCGCGGGATGACTTGCGTCGAGATCGGCTCGGGCACCAGTCCCATCGCTTTCGCGACATGCTCTTCGACGCGCGGGTCGATCTGGGCGAAGGTGCCGACGGCGCCCGAAATCGCGCAGGTCGCGACTTCCTTGCGGGCGGCGACCAGGCGCTCGCGGGCGCGGGAAAATTCCGCATAGGCGTAGGCGAGCTTGAGCCCGAACGTCACCGGCTCGGCGTGGATGCCGTGGGAGCGTCCGATGGTCGGGGTCATCTTGTGCTCGAAGGCGCGCTTCTTCAGCGCTGCCAGCACCTTGTCGATATCAGATATCAGCAGGTCGGCGGCGCGGGTGAGCTGCACGTTGAGGCAGGTGTCGAGCACGTCGGAGGAGGTCATGCCCTGGTGGACGAAGCGCGCCTCGGGGCCGACGATTTCGGCCAGATGGGTCAGGAAGGCGATGACGTCGTGCTTGGTTTCGCGCTCGATCTCATCGATCCGGGCGACGTCGAAGGTGGCGTCCTTGGCCTTGGCCCAGATCGTCTTCGCGGCTTCCTTCGGGATCACGCCAAGTTCCGCCAGCGCATCAGCCGCATGCGCCTCGATCTCGAACCAGATCTTGAAGCGGGTCTGAGGCTCCCAGATGGAGGCCATTTCCGGGCGGGTATAGCGGGGGATCATCGAAAACTCCGGACGAGCAGGGCGGGGTCGCGAGGCGATCCCGGCCGATTTGTTTTTTACGCTGCGCTTTAGCAAATCGTATCGGGCGAGGCCACCCGTATGGGGGGCGGAGATGGGGAAACCGCCCCCGGCAGGCCCGAAAACCGCCCCTCCCATGTCCGCGACGCCAAGCGGCTGGCGTTGACGCCTGGGCGTTTTACCGCCATATGCAGCGCATGAATAAGCTTCTGTCAGCCGCATTGACCACCACGGCGACCGCTTACGGCGGATCGCCTGCTGGTTGCGCGCGCTAGAGACAAGCGTACTTCACCCAGAAAGGCCCCGCCGGCGACGGACGGGGCCTTTTCTGTTTTTGGTGATCCCGTCCGCGCTTTTTCCTCATCACAAGGAATATAGCCATGGACGATCTCGACCACAGAAATCTCGGCGTAAAACTCAACCTCTGGCACCTGCAGGACGATGCGCCTGGAATGGTATTCTGGCATCCGCGCGGCTACGCGCTCTACCGGGTGCTGGAAGACTATGTCCGGCGCAAGATGCGACGGGCCGGCTATGCCGAGGTGCGGACGCCGCAGCTCCTGCCGCAGCAGTTCTGGAGCCGTAGCGGCCACTGGGACAAGTTCGGCGAGCACATGTTCCGGGTCGACGACGGCGAGCTGGCGATGGCGCTGAAGCCGATGTCGTGCCCGTGCCACGTGCAGATATTCAACAAGCGGCTGCGCTCGTGGCGGGAGCTTCCGATCCGCTATGCCGAGTTCGGCGCCTGCCACCGCAATGAGCCTTCGGGTTCGCTCCACGGCATCATGCGCACGCGCGCCTTCGAGCAGGACGACGCCCATGTGTTCTGCCACGAGCAGGACGTGGAGAACGAAGTCGCGCGCTTCATCGTCCTGCTGGGCGAGGTCTATCGCGAGCTCGGTTTTCCCGACTACGAGGTGGCGCTGGCGACGCGGCCGGCGGTGCGTGCCGGCGATGATGCGACCTGGGACCGGTTGGAGGCCAAGCTCGGCAATGCCGCGCGCCAATGCGGCCTCGCGCCTCACATCAATCCCGGCGAAGGCGCGTTCTACGGACCGAAGCTGGAATTCGCGCTGCGCGACCGTCTCGGCCGATCCTGGCAGTGCGGCACGGTTCAGCTCGACGCCGTGCTGCCGCAGCGGCTCGACGCGTCCTACGTCGCCCCCGACGGCAGCCGCGCGCGGCCCCTGATGATCCACCACGCCATCTTCGGATCGCTCGGCCGCATGATCGCGATCCTGCTCGAGCACCATGGCGGCGTGCTTCCGTTCTGGCTGTCACCGGACCAGGTCGCGGTCGCGCCGATCTCGCAAGACCAGGCCGGATACGGCGCGGACGTTCTGGCGGCTTTCGAGGATGCCGGGATCCGGGCCGTTGCCTATGACGGCGCCGATACGCTTTCACGGCGCATCGTGGCGGCGCATGACATGGCGGTGCCGGTGATGGCTATCGTCGGCGGGCGCGAGATGCGGGACGGCCGGGTGAGCCTGCGCGAACGCGACGGCTCCCAGGCCGACGTTCCGCTGGCCGAGGCGGTGTCGCGCCTGCAGGCGAGGGCCCGGCCGGGCGCCCTTGTGGCTGAAGCCTTGTAGCCCGCGGAACGCACGCTTCGTCGTGGGATGTGAGAGCCCTAAAGGCTGGCCAGCCCGCATTCCACGGCGAGGCGGACAAGTTGCGCGTCCGTTCGCATGCCGGTCTTGGTCTTGATCAGATAGTGGTAATTCTGAACGGTCTTGATGCTGAGATTGAGGTTTGAGGCGATCTGCTCCGTGGTCGCGCCGGCTGCCAGTTGCCTGAGAATTTCGATTTCCCGCTCCCCGAGCTGATCGAGCGCCGATCCCGAAGGGGAGAGGCTTTCCATCGCCAGAACGTGGGCGATGTCATCGCTGATCGCCGGCTCGCCGCGGACGACCGAACGGATCGCCCGGATCAGCTCGGAAGGGTCGGAGCCTTTCGTCACATAGCCGTTCGCCCCGGCATTGAAGGCAGCCTTCACCTGCGCGGCGTCGCAGTGCATGCTGAAGACCAGAATACGCGTGCCGGAATTGCGCGAGCGGATGTTCCTGACGGCCTCGAGGCCGCTGGCGCCCGGCATCGAGATGTCCATCACCACGACGTCGGGCGCGTGCGCCTTGAATGCACGGTAGGCGTCGGCGGCATTGTCGGCTTCGGCCACCACCTGGAAATCATCCTGGCGTTCAAGGACGCGCCGGTAGCCTTGCCGGACAACGGGATGGTCGTCGACGAGCAGGATCGAAATGCCTGGGGTCTGCGGCGCGCTCATCAGGCCGCAAGCGGGATCGTGGCGGCCACGCTCACCCCGCGATTGGCGCCCACGATCGACAGCGAGCCGCCAAGGGCGGCGACCCTCTCGCGGATACCGGTCAACCCGAAGCCTGTGGACGCCGCCACCTTGGCCGCATCGCCGCCGCCGTCGTCCTCGACGCGGACCAGCAGCGTGTTCTCCACCCCCGTACGCCGCTCGATCCTGAGCACGATGCCGCGCGCCGAACTATGCCGCAGCGAGTTGGTCAGGCATTCCTGAACCATCCGGTAGGCGGTTGCGGCGACGGCGCCGCGGACGTCGGCGAGATCGCCCTTGAGATCGAGCTGGATCATCGGTTGCGCGGCATTGCCCGACCGCCAGCTATCGACGAGATCGACGAGGCAGGCTTCCAGCCCGAGTTCCTCGGCGGGCGGATGGCGCAGGCGCTTCAGGGTATCCCTGAGGCAGGCCATGATGCGATGGGTGGCCTGCGAGATCATCCGCGCGTCCTGCGCGACCTCGCTTCTGCTCTGGTCCTGCTGCTGCGCGCTGGCGACCTCGATCGTGTTGGCGAAGGCAAGGATTGCGGCCAGGTTCTGTCCGAACTCGTCGTGCAATTCGCGGGCAAGCACGCGCCGCTCGTCGCTGCGGATTTCCAGCAGACGCCGGGTCAGCGCGGCACGTTCTTCCATGGCCTGCGCGAGGCGGTCGCCGAGGTCGCCGACCGCTTGCCCGATCATGGCAAGGTCCATCGATCGGAAGCGCGGCAGCGACGTCCGGTATTGGCCGCGCGCCATGCGCTGCAGCGCGGCAACGATCTGCTGTGCGGGAGCAAGCGTATGCGCAATCGCCAGCGATGCGAGGAGCGCGATCGCCACCGCCATCAGCAAGGCGAGGTGAACGTTGTCGAGGATGTGCTGCCAGGCCAGCGCGATGGCGGCATTCGGATCCGGGGTGGCCGAAACACTGCCTGCGCCCGCTGCGCGCGCGCTGATCGGCCGGATGACCGGGGCGTGACTTCCGAGCAGGATCTGCACGGCCGCCGCGAACCAGCGCGGCGGAACCTGGCCGATCCCCTTGCTCTGGCCGCAGAGCGGGTTCTCGAACGCGCCGGCAGGCTCGATCTGGACGCAGATGCCCGGCGAGATCAGCCCCATCGTTTCAATGGTGCGCCATTGCGGCACCGGCAGCAGTTGCTCGCGCGTTCTATTGCTGCGCAACAGCAATTCGCGCCAGTAGAGCGCTTCAAGTGCTACCGAGACACGTTCGGCGGAGGCGGTCGCGGCGCGGTCGACGCTGCGATGGGCGTCGATTGTCGCCCAGACGATAGCTGCGCCCAGGCACAGGATGACGACGACAAACAGGCGGCCGACAAGCCTTAGCAAGAGGCGCATGCGATCCTCCCCAACGTGCGGATGAGCAACAGCAGCGCTTATTCGCGTCAAATGCAAGCCGGCGAGGCGTCACTCGGGAAATTTTCCCAACCAACCGTGGGCATATTTCTTTGGACGCGGCCAGGGACCGCTGATCTAACAAACCGAAGGATATTCGCGGGCCGGCTTGGCCGGAACCGCTTGTCCCAGCCCAGGGAGCTGACGCAGCATGAGTGCCACGGCCAGCGCCGAGACCCCACCCTCCGGGGCAGATACGTCCGAACGCAGCGCCCTTTTGTTATGGATGATATTCACCGGGCTGTCGGTGTTCGCCGTCGTCCTGTTGTGGCGATACGGACTGCTCCATCTGATGGTCAGTTCCGACCGCACCTACATTTCGAGCGTCATTGCCGTCCTCTATCTCGTCACATGCTTTCATTGCTTCTGGCGGACGCGCGCGATCGCGCGTGAGGGCGAGATCACGCGCCGCTGCCGCGCTATCCTGTCGGCTCCCGGCGGGGCGAGGGGACTTGATGACGCGCGTGCGCTGCCGCGAGGACTGGTACCGGATCACATCCGCAATCTGGTAATGAAGGCACACGCGCAAGCCGCCGGGCGCATCGACCAGACGCTGCTGCTGCGATCGCTCGCCGACCGCTTGCGCGGCTCCAACGGGTTTGGCGCGTTCGTGTCCGACACGCTGATGAAGCTTGGCCTGCTCGGCACCATCGTCGGCTTCATCATCATGCTGGCGCCGATCGCGACCCTCGATGCGGCCGACAAGGTCGCGATGAAATCCTCGATGGGTCTGATGAGCGACGGCATGGCGGTGGCCATGTACACGACGCTGGCCGGCCTGATCGGCTCCATCCTCGTCAGGATTCAATACTACATGCTGGATGCCGCGACCCAGCGGGTGTTTTCCGACGCCGTCATGCTCACCGAGACGCATGTGACGCCCGCGCTGGAACGCCGCCATGATGGATGACTTCGGTCTCTATCCGCGCGAGGAGCCGTTCGACCCGCTCGGCGTGATGCTGTTCAAGGCACTGCAGGTGATCGCGTTCCTGTTCTTCCTGGCGCTGCTTGCGGTCTCGCCGGACGCCAAGGAGGGCAAGATCGATTCCAAGGCTGAATTCCTCATCACGATGGACTGGCCCGACAGTCACCCTGACGACTTCGATCTGTTCGTACAGGACCCCGCCGGCAACATCGCCTGGTACCGCCATCGCGAGGCCGGATTTCTCACGCTCGACCGCGACGATCGCGGCGGCGCGAACGATTCCATCGTCGTCAACGGCAAGAAGATTCTATCGCCGGTCCGGGAGGAAATCGTCACGGTGCGGGGCATCGTCCCCGGCGAATACACCGTCAACGTCTCGCACTTTCAGGCCACCACCGGGCAGCCCGTCGCGGTGAGCGTGAAGGTTCAGAAACTCAATCCGACCGCCCAGGTGATCTTCGACAACAAGCTGACGCTCGACCATACCGGCGAGGAAAAGACCGCGCTGCGCTTCTGGCTCGATGCCGAAGGCAAGGTGGTCGACGTGCAGCAGCGGCAGAAGTCGCTGATGGAAACGTTCCGTAACGTCCGGTCGAATGGCGCGGATCTGGATCCGAAAACCGGTGTCAGGATGCCGCGCCGTGAGTAACCTGCAATCGGTCGTCCTCACGCTCTCGCTCAGTTATGCGTTGATCGGCGCGCTGCTGCTGATTGTCCTCGTCTATGCGCGCTTGCCCTGGTCGGCCAAGGCGGTCGCCGTGGTCGTGACGAGCGCGTTCTACATTGCGAGCTTTGTCGGGGTGCGGGGATTGCTGGGCTGGGCCAGCGTCGACCGGCTGCCTGTCACCTTCAAATTGCTGCAGGCCCGTATCGTGGAGCCGCACTCGCTGGAGGGCGATCCGGGCTCGATCTATCTCTGGGTCGAGACGCTCGACGACGGCAATCGGCCGAGCGGCGTCCCGCGGGCGTACCGCATTCCCTACAGCGACAGGCTGGCGGAAAAGACCGACAAGGCGGCAAGCGAGATCGCCGCCGGCCGCCCGCAGGGTGGCCGTGCCGCCGATTTTGGCGATGGTGGCGGCAGCCTGCTCCAGGCCGCCCGGGAGTACATCACGCCCAGTATGATCCTGGACACGTCGGGCGGCGATCCCTCGACCGGCGGGGGATTGGTCGCGGCGCCCCGCGATGGCGACGGGGTGGCGTTTACGCCCCTGCTGCCGCCGCGGATGCCGCCAAAGGACGAGCAATAGGCTCCGGAGAGGGGCAGGATCGAACACGAAAATCACGGATTATTGACTGACAGATATTGAAATCTGTCAGCGAGACATGCTATATCCATTGCCGACGCCAGTACTAGGCGTCACCCGGCTTTTTGGCCGCGAGCCCCGGGTACTTGCAAAAGGACTACACTATGACTGCCCAAATCATTCATCTGACAGAAAAGATCCACAGCTGGCTCAATCAAAGCGTTGCCCGCCATCTGGCGGCGCAGGCCGAGCGGCTGGAACCGGTCAAACATTAACCCGTTGAGGGGGATTAGATGACCACCCGTCCCATCGTTTCGCAGGTGCGCGTATGAACGAAGTCGTGGTTCTGACCCCCGAACGGATTCTGGAGGTTACCGAGGACGTTCTGCGCCGCTACGGACTCGCCAAGGCAACCGTGGTGGATGTCGCCCGCGCCCTCGATGTCAGCCACGGCAGCGTCTATCGCCATTTCCCCAGCAAGGCCTCGCTGCGCGAGGCGGTGGCCAAGCGCTGGCTCGACCGTCTCAGCGCGCCGCTCTTCAAGATCACAGAAGCTACCGGCCCGGCGCCCGCCCGGCTGGAGAAGTGGCTGCGCACGATGTTTTCGATCAAGCACAAGCGGCTTGGCGACGATCCCGAGATGTTCGCGACCTACCTGACGCTGGCCCGCGAGGCCTGCACGGCCGTGAACTGCCACAAGGACTGCCTGGTCGACCAGATCGCCGTGATCCTGTCCGACGGCGTGAAGCAGGGCGCGTTCGAGGTTGCCGACGTCAAGGTGACGGCGCGCGCCATTTTCGATGCCACCAGCCGTTTCCACCATCCCGCGCACGCCGAGGAATGGAACGAGCCGGGTGCCCCGGCGCGGATCGATGCCTTGCTCGCGCTGCTGCTCCGGGGGCTGGAAGCGCCGCGCAAGCGGTGACGATCCCTCTATAATCGAGAAGATCTAGCTCTTTTTCCCGCGAGCCTCTGACTGATCGGAATCACGAGGCGGCGGAGACTGTGGGTTTTTCCCTGCACCTCGCGCTCGAAATTTCCTCGGGTACCGTCGCGAATTTCTGCCAGCGCGAGGGTTGATCGCAAGAAATGTCCACATCGGAAAGCCCCGCGCCCGTCGCGGCGTTCTTGGGCCGCCCGGCGCGTTTGTCGTCGGTCTGTTCGCAGCCGATGCAACCCGGGCAGCTTGATAAATCAAACGCTCGACTAATCCGTACAAACGACCACGCATGTTCACCGCCGTTCCCGCTTTCTGCTTGCGCGCCCCGACGAGATACATGCCCTTGGCTGCGGTACAGGGGGCTGGATTGAGCCAACGCGTTTTCTCGCCGGAGCGCGCACACAGGACAGCTCCTGTGGCTGCGATGTTATGAAAACTGGGCCGTTCGGAAAGCCAGCAGTCCGAATGTACCAATTTTGGTAGTACTGGCGGCTGTTAGAACCGATCCGGTTCGTGTTCGCGGCTAGGGAGCAATCCCGATCCCGATGCCGATCGCGATAATCGCCAGCGAGATGACGATTACCAGCACGTCAATCGTCAGCCATGTGGGTATGCGCTTTGCAGGTTGGGTCATAACGTGTCCCTCCGCTGCCACGTTATGGACCGGAAGAGCGTAAGTGACTGTGAACGTGTTCACATGGTTGAACAACTCGCTGCCGCCCCCTGATTGCACGTCACAAGCGGCCTGTTGTTTGATATCCATCAAGACACGCGCAACCACGGGCGCGATGATGGATGGGGAGGACACGCGTGCGGCTGGCCGTGTTTGCGGATATCCATGCCAACCGGCAGGCGTTCAGCGCGTGCCTTGATTTCGCGCGGGCACATGGTGCGGAGCGGATCGTCTGCCTCGGCGATGTCGTTGGCTACGGCGCCGATCCGGAATGGGCGGTCGATACCGTAATGGGCCTGGTAGATGACGGTGCCATCGCCGTGATCGGCAACCACGATCACGCCATCGGCACCCCGTCGGAGACCATGAACGCCGAAGCCCAGGCCGCGATCGAGTGGACACGCGGCAGGCTCGGCGTGGCGCAGCGGCGTTTTCTGGCCGGGTTGCCGATGACCCGGCGCGAAGACGATCGGCTTTACGTGCATTCCGAAGCCTCGCACCCGGCGCGATGGCGCTATGTACGCGATACGCCGGACGCCGCGCGCAGCATCGCGGCCACCGACGCTCATGTCACCTTCTGCGGACACATCCATCGGCCGGCGCTCTATTCGATGTCGTCGTCGGCGAAGATGACGAGCTTCATTCCGATATCCGATGTGCCGGTGCAATTGCTCGGCGGGCGGCGCTGGCTCGCCGTTCTTGGTTCGGTCGGGCAGCCGCGCGACGGCGACCCGGCGGCATCGTTTGTGATGTTCGACACCACATCTCGCGAGATCACCTATTGCCGCGTGCCCTACGATGTGGAGGCGGCGGCCGACCGGATTCGCGCCAACGGCCTGCCGCACTGGCTGGCCGATCGTCTGCTCGTGGGGAAATGAGGAATGGCGAAGCCGTCAATCGAATCCGGCGCGGAACTGGACGGCTTCACGATCGGAGAGCGCGTCCATCAGGGCGGCATGGCGACGCTGTGGGCGGTGACGCATCCCGGCATCAATGTGCCGCTGCTGATGAAGGTGCCGCGGGTTGCCGAGGGCGAGGATCCGGCCGCCATCGTCAGCTTCGAGATGGAGCGGATGATCGTGCCGCGGCTGGCAGGCCCGCACGTGCCGGGCTGCTTCGGCACCGGCGATTTCGACCGGCAGCCGTATCTCGTCATGGAGCGCATCCCCGGCAAGACGCTGTACAGCCGGATCGGCGAATTGCCGATCCCCTATGAAGAGGCGAGGCTGATCGGGGGAAAGATCGCGACCGCATTGGCAGACCTGCACCGGCAGAACGTCATTCACCACGACATCAAGCCGAGCAGCATCATGTTCCGGCCGTCAGGCGAATGCGTGCTGATCGATTTCGGCCTGTCGCATCACAACCAGTTGCCGGATCTGCTGCAGGAAGAATTTCGTCTGCCCTACGGCACCGCGCCCTATATGGCGCCCGAGCGCTTGCTCGGCGTCCGCGACGATCCGCGCAGCGATCTGTTTTCGCTGGGTGTGCTGCTGTATTTCTTCACCACCGGCGAGCGGCCGTTCGGTGAGAGTGAAACGCTGCGCGGCATGCGGCGGCGGCTGTGGCGCGATCCCTATCCGCCGCGCAAGCTTAAGCCCGACTATCCGCCATGGCTGCAGGAAATCGTGCTGCGTTGCCTGGAGATCGATCCGGTCTGGCGTCATCCGACGGCGTCCCAGCTGGCGTTCGAACTGGCCCATCCCGAACAGGTCAAGCTGACGGCGCGGTCGGAGCGTCTGCAGCGCGATCCGCTCACCACGGTGTGGCGCCGCCGTTTCAATCGCGGCCTGACGCTGCCGAAGCCGAAATCCGATGTCGCGGCCCAACTGGCGTCGGGGCCGATCGTGGTCGTTGCGCTCGATACCGAGCAGGGGTCGGGAACGCTTAACGAATGCCTGCGCCGGACTGCCGCACAGCTACTCCAGACATTGCCGTCAGCGCGGCTCGCCTGCCTGAACGTGCTCAGGCTCGGGCGCATCACCATCGACCGGACGCTCGACGAGCAGGGCAACAACAAGCATATCGACCGCCTGGTCGCGCTGCGCCACTGGGCGCAGCCGCTGGAGCTGGATGAAAGCCGGCTCACGGTGCATGTGCTGGAAGCCGTCGATCCCGCCGCCGCGATCCTGGAGTTCACCCGGGTCAATCATGTCGATCACATCGTGATCGGCGCGCGGCAGAATTCGATGATGCGCACGCTGCTCGGCAGCGTGTCCTCGAAAGTCGCGGCCGAAGCCGCCTGTAGCGTGACCGTGGTGCGGCCGCCGCGGTCGGCGTCTGTGCCGGTGCAGGAAGGTGGCTAGCGGGCGCTCAATCGAGGGTCTGGACGGGTGGCAGCTTGCTGCCGGAGCGCGGCGGGTTCGGCACGGGATAGCTGGTGGGGCGGCCGCTTCGTTCGGCCTGACCGGCGGAATTGGCTGCGGGGGCCGCGGCTTCCGCCCTGGCGCCGCGTACGCTGTCCCTTGAAGATTGCCTGCGGTGCCGCGACGACCGCCGGCCTTCCAGTCCCCACGAACGCGAGATCGACGGTCCGGCCGTATAGCCGACGAAGGCTCCGGCAACGGCCCCGACCGGGCCCAGCACGACCGCGCCTGCCAGGGCGCCCAGTGCAGTGTCGCCAGCGCGCTGCGCGCGAACGGAGGAGGGCACGAGTACCAGAAGCAATGCGGCTATGGCGTAGGCGGCCTTGATCATATTTTCGTCCCATCCGTGATGGGCCGGATGCTGATCTGGCTTTATGGCGAGATGGGTGACGCTTTGTGGCCGGAGCGTGGACTTTCAGGTTCCACGGCTGCTACGCGCCGGATGTGGCTTTTCTGCCCGCTGTTTCGCGGACGATGCTTCAGAATGTCGCGTCAGACTGCTTCGCCGCGCGCCAGCGCCGCCGCGTTGCGGATCGCGGAAATGTTGGTCTTGTAGGCTTCCAATGTGCCGCCCTTGAAGACCGCGGAGCCCGCGACAAACGCATTCGCCCCGGCGGCAGCCAACTGGCCGGCGACATCGGGGGCCACGCCGCCATCGACCTCGATGTCGATCGGGCGTCCCGCCGTCATCGCCCTGATGTCGCTGACCTTGCCCAGCGCCGACTTGATGAACGCCTGGCCGCCGAAGCCGGGATTGACCGACATGACCAGCACCAGATCGATCAGGTCGATGACATACTCGATTGCGCTCACCGGTGTGCCCGGGTTGAGCGAGACGCCGGCCTTCTTGCCGAGCGCGCGGATTGCCTGCAGCGAGCGATGCAGATGCGGGCCGGCCTCGGCATGGACGGTGATGTGATCGCAGCCGGCTTTGGCGAAGGCTTCGAGATAGGGGTCGCAGGGCGCGATCATCAGATGGGCGTCGAAGATCTTCCTGGTATGCGGGCGCATCGCCTTGATGACGTCGGGGCCGTAGGAAATGTTGGGCACGAAATGCCCGTCCATCACGTCGAGATGGATCCAGTCGGCGCCTGCCGCGTCAACGGCGCGAACCTCTTCGCCCAGTTTGGCGAAATCCGCCGCCAGGATCGACGGCGCGATGACGAGGGGACGTGACGCAAATTGCTGGGACATGTGCGCTTTCCCAAACCTCTTCCCAAGGGCAGAACGGCCCCGCGTAACATGGGGGAGGGCCGGGAGCAATGTGCTCGCGGACGTCTCCTGTGGGCGGAAAAATCTGCCGCAGCGGGCAGCTATTGCCGGGTTCGCCGGATCCGACGCGAGGCGTAAAGCCCGATTTTATTGGGTTTTTCTGCATGGCACGGCGCTTGCTGAGAAACAGGCACACGAACGAACCGTCGGCCGCCATCGGCGCGGCCATGTTGGAGTTCCGCCATGTTATTTGCTCTCGGCGCTGCGTCATCGGCCATCGATGTCCTCAAGGCGCTGACATCGTCGAAATCGTCTGAGAAGACCTCCGGCGCCGGCCAGAACGGCACGGGCGTGTTCGACCTGCCATCCTCGACTGCTTCGGCTTCGATCGGTCCGGGAGCTGGCTCGGGCGGTGCCGGCGGTGCATCGATATCGCCGGAGACCATGAGCGCGCTGCTCGACGCACAAAGCCAGTCGTCGGCGGGATCGACGACGGCCTCCAAGAGCCGCTCCGCCGCGCTGAAGGATCTGTTCGGGCAGATCGATGGCGACGGCGACGGCAAGATCACCAAGTCGGAATTCGAATCGGCGCTCGGAGCCGGCGGCACCAATCTCGCGCAGGCCGACAGCGTGTTCGGCAAGCTCGACAAGGACGGCGACGGCTCGGTCAGCCTCAAGGAGCTGGCGTCGGCAGTGAAACCCGGCAAGGGGCATCACGCTGATGGTGACAAGGCTGGCAATGATGACGGATCAAATTCCGATCCGTTCGCGCAGGCCCTGCAGGACGCTTCCACCACATCCGTTACCAACAGCGATGGTTCGGTGACGACCTCGCTGACCTATGCGGACGGATCGAAGGTAACGATGACGTCGGCCGCGAGCGCAAGCTCGTCGAGTGCGGCGACATCATCCTACAATTTCATTGAGCAGATGATCCAGCGTCAGGCTCAAGCGATTTCATCGGGCGCCACCGCATCGCTTTCGCTCAGCGCCTGAGCACGAGACCCGGCGGGATCCTTCGGAGTGCGACTGTCTATGTCTTGAGCATGGCCTGTTCGGAAAACCGGTACCCACTTTTCCGGACCATGCTCTAACCGAAGCGATCGCTCCACGCCGGTAGCGCACCCAGAAAGGGTAGCGCGGTCGCACTGTGAACGCCGCGCGCGATCGCGCGCGCGACTGTATTGGCCGCGACCATGCCGAGTTCGGTGAGACCGAACCGCGGATCGACCGGCTTTTTGCCGGTTGCGGCGGCAAACACCACGTCGCCATCCGTCGTCGCATGGACGGGATAGATCGCGCGCGCCATGCCGGTGTGCGCGATCATCGCCAGCCGCTTGGCCTGCGGTTTTGTTAGCACGGCGTCTGTGACCACGACCACCAGCGTGGTGTTCTCCGCATTCGTTGCCGCCGGTCCGCCCTTCAGACGCGCCCGCAGCATATCCGGCGTGAACGAAGGCGGCTGTCCGCGCGCGCCAAACTCGTTATCCTGTTCGAACGGTGCTGCCCAGAACCATGGGCCGTCGCCGACAGTCACGCTGCCCACCGCATTGACCACCGCGAGCGCGCCGACGGTGACGCCGCTTTCGGTCTGTGCGGAAGCCGAGCCAAGTCCGCCCTGGAAATTGGCCGTCGTCGCGCCGAGCCCGGCGCCGACGCTGCCGAGCGCGAAGTCGCCGCTTGCCGCAGATGCCGCGGCGTAGCCGAGATCGCGATAGGGCGAGAAGCGCCCCCATGCCTTGTTGCCGCCGTTGAGCAAATCGAAGCAGATCGCACCCGGAACGATCGGAATGACCGCCTCGCGGATTCTCAAGCCGCGGCCCTGTTCGGCAAGCCAGGCCTGTACGCCGCCGGCGGCATCCAGCCCGAACGCCGAGCCGCCGGAAAGCGCGATGCCGTCGATCGCCTCGACGGTGCTTTCGGGCTGGAGCAGCGCCTCCTCGCGCGTGCCGGGGCCACCGCCGCGCACATCGATCGACGCGACCGCGGGAGTATCGAACAGGATCGCGGTGACGCCGGTGGCGATGGTCGCGTCGTGGGCGTGGCCGACGTGAACGCCGGAAATATCGGTGAGCAGGTTTTTCAAGGCGTCGTTCCGTGGGGCTGCCGTTCCATCCACGGATATATCAGCCGCGGGGAATGCTTCAACTGGCAAGCGCGAGCCGGATCATCCGGGCGAGCTCCGATTTGCGGTAGGGCTTTGCCAGCAGCAGCACGCCGGAATCCAGCCGGCCGTGATGGACGATGGCATTCTCGGTATATCCCGACGTATAGAGCGTCTTGAGGCCCGGCCGCCGCCTCAGTGCTTCGTCGACGAGGTGGCGGCCGTTCATGGCGCCGGGCATGATCACGTCGGTGAAAAGCAGGTCGATGGTGGCGACATCGTCGATGATGCGCAAGGCGTCGGAAGCGTTGGCCGCCTCGAGCGTGGTGTAGCCCAGGCTCTCGATCTGGGTCATGACATAGCGCCGCACCAGCGAATCGTCCTCGACGACGAGGACGGTTTCGTTGCCGCCCTCGATGTTCGACGAGACCTGCGCTTCCGCGGCGGTCTGCTGCAGTCCGGTCGCCCGCGGCAGGTAGATCTTGACGGACGTGCCGTGGCCTTCCTCGCTGTAGATCTTGAGATGACCGCCGGACTGCTTGACGAAGCCGAACACCATGCTGAGGCCAAGGCCGGTGCCCCTGCCGACCTCCTTGGTCGTGAAAAAGGGTTCGAACACCCGTTCGAGCAGCGCTGGCGGGATGCCGGTGCCGGTGTCGCTGACCGCGATCATCACATAATTGCCGGGCGTGACCTCGCTCTGCATGCTCGCATAGCTTTCGTCGAGGAAGACGTTGCCGGTCTCGAGCGCGAGCTTGCCGCCGTTGGGCATGGCATCGCGCGCGTTTATTGCCAGGTTGAGAACGGCGGTGGTGAGCTGATTGGGATCGGCCAGTGCAGCCCACGCATCCTCGGCCAATAGCGGCGTGATTTCGATGTGTTCGCCGAGGGTGGGGTGCAGCAGCTTCGCCGCCTCCAGCACCAGCGCATTGACGTCGACGTCAACGGGCTGCAGCGGCTGCTTGCGGGCAAAGGCCAGCAGATGCTTGGTCAGGTTGGCCCCGCGTTCGGCGGCTTCGTCGATCAGCTTGGCGACGGCGGCGAGCTGGGGCTGATCGGCGACAGCTTCCTCCAGGATGCCGATCGTGCCGGTGATGACGGTCAGGATGTTGTTGAAGTCGTGCGCGACGCCGCCCGTGAGCTGGCCGACCGCATCCATCTTCTGCGCATGGCGCAACTGGGCTTCCGCCGCCTGCTTTTCGGTCAGGTCGCGGCCGATGAAGAAGTGGCGGCGGACCGGCTCCGACCACGTCCCGGTCCAGTTCAGCGCGACGGCCTTGCCGTCCTTGTTGACATAGCGCGTCTCGAAATTGCGTTTGCTCTGCCCGCGTCGCGCCGCCCGCATCTCGCTTCTTGTGTGTTCGAGATCGTCGGGGTGAATGAACTGAATTGCGCTGTGCCCGATCATGTCGGACGGCTGATAGCCGAGGATATGGGTGACGCTCGGGCTGACCTGGATGAAATTGCCGCTGGTATCGGTTACCAGGATGAGGTCGTTGGAAGTTTCGAATATCCGGCGGCGCTCCTCGATTTCCTGGCTGAGTGCCTGCTCCGTCCACTTGCTTTCGGCAATGTCGCGCGCGGCCTTCGAGATGCCGACGACTTCGCCTGACACCGAGCGGATCGGGGAGATGCTCAGTGAAACATCGACGGCGCTGCCATCCTTGCGCATGCGTGCCGTTTCGAAATGTTCGATCGGCTCGCCTCGGCGGGTCCGTTCGATGATATTGCGTACCTCATCGCGCCGGTCCGACGGGACGATGATGTTGATGTTCCTGCCCAACGCTTCGGCCGCCGAGAAGCCGAACAGGCGTTCGGCCGCTCCGTTCCAGCCGGTGATCGTGCCGTCCAGCAGCATGGTGGTGATGGCATCGTTCGACAATTCCACGACGGCGCTGAAGAGGCCATCGCGTTCGGTTCGAAGGTCCCTTTCCGAGGCGGCTTGCAGACGCAACGAACTGAGCAGGCGGGCCAGCTTGGCCTGCAGGCCGACGCTATCGATGAGCAATACGGCGAGCATGAAACTCGCGGCGCCGAGGCCATAGATGCGGCCGAGATAGAAACCGACATCGAACCGCGCCACGTTCAGGACCGACGACAGCGCGATGTCGAACATCCAGGCGCACATCACCACCATCAGCCAGACGTCGAGCACGGAATGCGGCTTGTAGAGCCACAGTGTGACCAATGCCGCGAGGCTGAGACACCACACCATCGATACCGCCCAGAGCATGACCGGCGTATAGTGACCGCGGCTCAGCAATGTCGGCAGAAGGTCGTGTTGGGCGGTGACGAGCCAGGTGAACGCGGTCATTGTGACCGCAACCACGATGATGCTCGTAACGATCGCACCGCTGGTCGAGCCTCGTATTCGCGAGCCGCTGTTTGCTCCTTTCAGCAACGAATAGCCAAGGACCAGAATCGGAAATCCGCCGTGCCAGATCATGTAAAGCCAGACGGTGGTCTGCGCGCCGGCGCCGAGAAGCCCGCCGGAGGCAAACAGGTCGGGAAAGGTCAGGGCGTGAACGATGGCTGCCATCGCCGTGAACAAATATGCGCTAGCCAGCAGTAGCAGTGCTCGCGAGCGCAAAATCGCGAACTGGGAAAACAGCAAGACGGCGGTGATCACGTCGTTGATCGCCAGCGCGGACTGATAGCTCGCAACGAATGCGGGGACCGGGGTGAGCGGCACGCCGGCGAACGGCACCGCACAGGCGAACAGCACTGCCGAGACGCTGACCACGGCGAGCGCGGCCTTGCGATGGCCGCGGGTCGCCGGCATGGTCGAAAGAAAGATGTTGCGCTCGTCACCCATTGTCGTCTCCGGCAAACTGGCAGCGAACGCGCCATGGCAAAAGCTTCAAACGCGTGAAAATAACCAATCTGGCGTGGCCGGACATCCAGCCGAAAGTCGGACACCCCCGGAATTGACGCCACTGGAATCGCGCCCCTGCAGGCTACGCTAGTGGGGCCGCGGGGGGAATCACCTCAAGGTCCGATATTACCTGACGATGCCTGCAGAAGAACTCGGGCAGGCAGGTAACCGCCTCTTTACCACTGACTGAATAATGCGCGCGGAACCGCTGAAATCGAGGAATTTCATCGTAAGCTGCCCGCACGACCGATCCGGGAGGCTTCGATGCCCCGCGTGCTTGTTGTTGACGACCAGGCCGACGTTCGTACGATGATTTCCATCGTGCTGCGCATCAACGGTTTCGAGATCGTCGAGGCAGAGAGCGCCGCATCCGCAGTGAAGCTGTTCGAGCAATCAAGCTTCGACCTTGCGGTCGTCGATATCTTTCTGCAGGGCGCCAGCGGCTCCGATCTGATCGCAACGCTGCGCGGGCGGGTGCCGGGCCTGCCCGTGATTGCAATTTCAGGAATGACCCCGCTGGATTTTCTGTCCGAAATGCCCGAGCTCTCCGATGTCGTCTGTCTGCAGAAGCCGTTTCGTCCGCCGGATCTGATGCGTGCGATCGAAGCGGCGCAGGGAACGCTCCGGCCGCCGGTGGATGTCGTCGCGGCGGCGCGCTAGCTACCGCTCGGCGCGTCGCAGGCCGTTGCCGTCGGCCTCAGGGAGCGAAACCGGTTCGGCAGCAAATGGCCGTTGCGACAACGGGACCGAGAGGCAGCACACCAGACCTTCCGGTCGCCAATCGAATTCCGCCTGGCCGCCAAGCTGCGACTCGATGCTGGCGATCACACTGCGCGTGCCGAACCCTCGCGATACCGGCTCCTCGACCGGCGGTCCGCCGGTCTCCACCCATATCATCTTCAGAACGCCCGCCTGGTCTTCCCAGTTCACCGACAGCCGGCCCGACAGCGTCGACAAGGCGCCGTACTTCGCCGAATTGGTGACGAGTTCGTGCAGCGCCAGCGCAACCGTCTGGGCCGTCGCCGGCTCGAGCTGAACCTCCGGACCGGACAGGTCGATCTGTTCGCCGGTGGAATAGGGCGCCAGCTCCTCGTCGATCAGCTTCCTTATTTCGGCGCCTTGCCAACTCGAAAGCGAAAGCACGGTGTGCACCCGCGCAAGCGCGTTGATCCGTCCTTCGACCGACCGGACATAGGTCTTCACGTTGTCGCCGCGCGTCAGCCGGACGATGGATTGGGCCAGCGCCAGTGCGTTCTTGGCGCGATGATCGACCTCCCGCGCCAGCAGGTTCTGCCGCTCCTCGGCCTGCTTGCGCTCGGTGATATCGACGGTGACACCGCTGATGCGGATGACGCGGCCGCCCTTGTCGGTGCTCGCCGCCGCCGTACCCGCGCACCAGCGCATCTCGCCATTCGGCCGGATGATGCGGAATTCCGCTTCGTATGATTTCGCGCCCCGGGCGAAGCTCGCCCACGCCTCGTGCAGTCCGTGAACGTCCTCGGGGTGGAACAGCGCCTGGATATTGGCCGGGGTCAGCTCGAACTCGCCGGGATCGAGGCCGAGGATCTGATACTGACCTTCGTCCCACATCCAGTCGCCGTTGACCCAGTCCCAGTCCCAGGATCCCATCTTGCCGGCCGCGATCGCAAGGCTGCGGCGCTGCTCGCTTTCCAGCAGCCGTGTGTGCGATTCCTCCAGCTCGGCGGTGCGGGCGCGCACGCGATCTTCGAGCTCGACGTTGAGGCGCTCGAGCTGGCGCGTCTTGCGATAGAGTTCGGCGAACACCTTGATCTTGGCGCGCAACACCTCCGGCACCACGGGCACCGGAACATAGTCGACCGCGCCCATCTCGTAGCCGCGCAGCCGGTCGATGTCGCTGACCTGTATCGCGGAGATGAATATCATCGCCGTCTTCTGGAAGCGCGGATGTTCGCGGATCATCGCGGCGAGCTCGAAACCGTCCAGTTCCGGCATGCAGACGTCGACAAGGATGATGGCGACATCGTTCTTGAGCAGGAACTCAAGCGCTTCGCGCCCGGACGAAGCCTTGACCAGGTTCTCGCCGAGTTCCTTCAGGATGACTTCATAGGCGAGCAGCTTCGCGGGCTGATCGTCCACCAGAAGGATATTTACTTTCTCTTGATCCATCATCTATTTCCGCCAATCAGCGGTGTAACCACATTCGGATGGCGAGCAGCAACTGCTCGGTGTTGACGGGTTTGGCGAGATAGTCCGAAGCGCCGGCTTCGAGGCATTTTTCACGGTCGCCCTTCATTGCCTTGGCGGTCAGCGCGATGATCGGCAGGCGGCCAAAGGACGGGTCTTGCCTGATAACGCCGATGGTCTGATATCCGTCCATCTGCGGCATCATGATATCCATCAACACGATTGCGATGTTTGGGTTCGATTCGACCAGCGCAACCGCTTCGTGGCCTGTCGTCGCTGTCAGGACCTTCATCCCGCGCCGTTCTAGCACACTCGAGAGCGCGAAAATGTTGCGTGCGTCGTCGTCCACCAGAAGTGCGGTCTTGCCAACAAGATCCTCATCGGAACTGTTGAGCTTTTCGAGCATCCTTTGCTTCTCGACTGGCAATTCCGTGATCACACGGTGCAAAAACAGCGACGTTTCGTCGAGCAGACGTTCCGGCAACTCGACACCCTTCACAACAATACTCCGTGCCATGGTGTGAAGTTCCGCATCTTCTTCCGCCGAAAGTTCCCGCCCTGTGAACACCACGACGGGTACATTCGACAGCGTTTCGTCGTTGCGAAGCCGGTCGAGTACCTCGAAGCCGCTCATATCAGGCAGCCGCAGGTCCAGCACGACGCAGTCGCACGGCTGGTTCCGCATCGTCGACAATGCATCGGCGCCGGTGTCGGCGGTGAGGATCTCGATGTCGTCATGGCCGAGCAATTCGGTGATGCTCATCTGCTCGGCGGCGTTGTCCTCCACGATCAGCAGCCGCTTGCGCCGGGGTTTGGCGTATTCCTTGATCTGCGACAGCGCCGCGCTGACGCCCTCGGTCGTCGTCGGCTTGTTGACAAAGGAGAATGCCCCGCGCGCCAGCGCATGCTGACGGTCTTCGTCGAGCGTGATGATCTGCACCGGAATGTGCCGCGTCAGCGGATTGTGCTTGAGCTGGCTCAGCACGGTCCAGCCCAGCATGTCCGGCAGGAAGACGTCGAGCGAAACCGCGGCCGGCTGGAACTGCTTGGCGAGTTCCAGCGCCTCGGCGCCGCGGCTGGCGACCAGCACCTTGAAACTCTTGTCGCGCGCCAGGTCGATCAGCACCCGCGCATAATGCGGATCGTCCTCGACGATCAGGAGGATGTTGTCTCCCGGCTCGAGGTTGAGGCGGTCGTCCGGCAATTGCTCGATGATGCGCTCCTGCGTCGCTGCGACCTGCAGCGCCGGCGTCGACGCGAAGGGCGACGGGGCAGGGGCCCGCGGTGCAACCGTCGGACCGGAATATTTCAGCGGCAGATAAAGCACGAAGGTGCTGCCCTTGCCGGGCGCGCTGCGCAGGTGGATTTCGCCGCCGAGCAGGCCCGCGAGCTCGCGGCTGATGGCGAGGCCGAGGCCGGTGCCGCCGTATTTGCGGCTGGTGCCGGCGTCTGCCTGCTGGAACGCCTCGAAGATCAGCTTCTGCTTTTCCAGGGGAATGCCGATGCCGGTGTCGGTGACCTCGAAGGCAACGACGGCGGGCGCGTGGTTGAGGATCGGATGTTCGGCGCTCCAGCCGCCGACGGCAGCCGATACGTTCAGCGTCACGCCGCCCTCGGCGGTGAACTTGAACGCGTTCGACAGCAGGTTCTTCAGAACCTGCTGCAGCCGTTTGGAGTCGGTTACCATGCTGCGGGCGAGGTTCTCGTCGACATCGATGTTGAACGATAGACGGCGATTATCGGCCTCGTGCCTGAACGGCCGTCCGACCGTCTCCAGCAGGCTCGACGTCAGGATTTCCTCGGCATCGACCGTCACCGTGCCGGATTCGATCTTCGACAGGTCGAGGATGTCGCTGATCAGGTTGAGCAGGTCGGTGCCGGCGCCGTGGATGGTGCGGGCGAATTCGACCTGCTTCGCCGACAGATTGCCGTCGGGGTTTTCGGTGAGCTGCTGACCGAGAATCAGGATGCTGTTGAGCGGCGTGCGCAGCTCATGCGACATGTTGGCGAGGAATTCGGACTTGTACTTCGAGGTCAGCGAAAGCTCGGTCGCCTTTTCCTCGAGCGCGCGCCGCGCCTGTTCGATTTCCTGGTTCTTTCTTTCCACCTCGACGTTGCGCTCGGCAAGCTGCTGGGCCTTCTGCTCGAGCTGTTCGTTGGTCTGCTGCAGCTCCTTCTGCTGGGTCTGCAATTCGCCGGCGAGCTGCTGGGATTGCTTCAGCAGGCCCTCGGTCTGCATCGTGGCCTCGATCGAGTTGAGCACGATGCCGATGTTGTCGGTCAATTGTTCGAGGAAGGTCATCTGCGATGTGGTGAACGAACTGATCGAAGACAGTTCGATCACTGCCTTGACCTGGTTCTCGAACAGCACCGGGAGCACGACGAGGTTTTTCGGAATGACCCGCAGCAGCGCCGAATTGATCGGAACCGCATCGCCGGGGATGTCCGACACCAGGCGCGGACGCTTGTCCATGGCGCATTGGCCGATCAGGCCCTGGCCGAATTGAACGGCTTGCGGGTGCGGGTTGGCGCTGTCTCCGGCATACGCCGAGAGCAGACGCAATTGCGGATTCTCGACGCTCTCCGTCTGGTAGATCACGCCGACATGCGCATTGACCAGCGGCGCCAGTTCGGTCAGCAGCAGCCGGCCGACGGTCGTGAGGTCGCGTTGGCCCTGCAGCATGTTGGTGAACCTGGCGAGGTTGGTCTTCAGCCAGTCCTGCTCGGTGTTGACCTGCGTCGTCAGACGAAGGTTGCCGATCATCGTGTTGATGTTGTCTTTGAGTTCGGCCACTTCGCCGCGGGCGTCGACCTGGATCGATCGGGTCAGGTCGCCCTTGGTCACCGCGGTCGCCACCTCGGCGATCGCGCGCACCTGCGAGGTCAAATTGGCCGCGAGCAGGTTGACGTTGCCGGTGAGGTCCTTCCAGGTACCGGCGGCGCCGGGCACGTTGGCCTGGCCGCCGAGCCGCCCCTCGACGCCGACCTCGCGCGCCACGCTGGTCACCTGGTCGGCGAAGGTGGCGAGCGTCTCCGTCATGTTGTTGATGGTGTCGGCGAGCGCTGCGACTTCGCCCTTCGATTTCACCGTCAGGTTCTGCTTCAGGTCGCCGTCGGCGACCGCCGTCACCACCTTGACGATGCCGCGCACCTGTTCGGTCAAATTGGCCGCCATGAAGTTGACGGTGTCGGTGAGGTCCTTCCAGGTGCCGGCGACGCCCGGGACCTGCGCCTGACCGCCGAGCTTGCCTTCGGTGCCGACTTCACGCGCCACGCGCGTCACTTCGCCGGCAAAGGCGTTGAGCTGGTCGACCATCGTGTTGATGGTGTTCTTCAGTTCGAGGATTTCGCCCTTCACGTCCACGGTGATCTTGCGCGACAGGTCGCCGCGCGCCACGGCGGTGGTGACTTCGGCGATGTTGCGAACCTGCGTGGTGAGGTTGGCCGCGAGCAGGTTGACGTTGTCGGTCAGGTCCTTGAACGTTCCGCCGACGCCGGGCACGACGGCCTGGCCGCCGAGCCGCCCCTCGGTGCCGACTTCGCGCGCCACGCGCGTCACTTCGGCGGCGAACGAACGTAGCTGCTCGACCATCGTGTTGAGGGTGTCTTTGAGCAGCAGGATTTCGCCGCGGACGTCGACCGTGATTTTCTTCGACAGGTCGCCGCCGGCGATTGCGGTTGCGACTTCGGCGATGTTGCGAACCTGCGCGGTCAGGTTGGAGGCCATGAAGTTGACGTTGTCGGTGAGGTCCTTCCAGGTGCCGGCCACCTCCGGCACTTGCGCCTGGCCGCCGAGCTTGCCTTCGGTGCCGACTTCGCGCGCCACGCGCGTGACTTCCGAGGCGAAGGCGTTGAGCTGGTCGACCATCGTGTTGACGGTGTTCTTCAGCTCGAGGATTTCGCCCTTGACGTCGACGGTGATCTTCTTGGAAAGGTCCCCCTTGGCGACCGCCGTCGTCACTTCGGCGATGTTGCGGACCTGGCCGGTCAGGTTGCCGGCCATCGAGTTGACGTTGTCGGTCAGATCCTTCCAGGTGCCGGCGACGCCGGGCACGTTGGCCTGACCGCCGAGCCGGCCCTCGGTGCCGACCTCGCGCGCCACGCGCGTCACTTCGCCGGCGAAACGATTGAGCTGGTCGACCATCGTGTTGAGCGTTTCCTTGAGCTGCAGGATCTCGCCGCGCACGTCCACCGTGATCTTGCGCGACAGGTCGCCGCCGGCGATGGCGGTTGCGACCTCGGCGATGTTGCGGACCTGCGCCGTCAGATTGCCGGCCATCGAATTGACGCTGTCGGTGAGATCCTTCCAGGTACCGGCGACGCCGGTCACCTGGGCCTGGCCACCGAGCTTGCCGTCGGTGCCGACTTCGCGCGCCACGCGCGTCACTTCGCCGGCGAAGGCGTTGAGCTGGTCGACCATCGTGTTCAGCGTTTCCTTCAATTGAAGGATTTCTCCCGACACGTTGACCGTGATCTTCTTGGACAGGTCGCCTTTCGCCACGGCGGTTGCGACTTCGGCGATGTTGCGAACCTGGCCGGTCAGGTTGGAGGCCATCGAATTGACGCTGTCGGTGAGATCCTTCCAGGTGCCGGCGACGCCGCGCACCAGCGCCTGGCCGCCGAGCTTGCCTTCGGTGCCGACTTCGCGGGCCACGCGCGTCACTTCGCCGGCGAAGGCGTTGAGCTGATCGACCATCGTATTGACGGTGTCCTTCAGCTCAAGAATTTCGCCGCGGACGTCCACCGTGATCTTCTTCGACAAATCGCCATTGGCGACCGCGGTCGTGACTTCGGCGATGTTGCGGACCTGCGCCGTCAGGTTGGACGCCATCGAGTTGACGCTCTCGGTGAGGTCCTTCCAGGTGCCGGCGACGCCGAGCACGTTGGCCTGACCGCCGAGCCGTCCCTCGGTGCCGACTTCGCGCGCCACGCGCGTCACTTCGCCGGCAAAGGCGTTGAGCTGGTCGACCATCGTGTTGAGCGTTTCCTTCAACTGAAGGATTTCGCCCGAAACGTTGACCGTGATCTTCTTCGAGAGGTCGCCGCCGGCGATGGCGGTCGCGACGTCGGCGATGTTGCGGACCTGCGCCGTCAGGTTCGAGGCCATGAAGTTGACGTTGTCGGTAAGGTCCTTCCAGGTGCCGGCGACGCCGGGGACCTGGGCCTGACCGCCGAGCTTGCCTTCGGTGCCGACCTCGCGCGCCACGCGCGTCACTTCCGAGGCGAACGAGTTGAGCTGGTCGACCATCGTGTTGATGGTGTCCTTTAGCTCCAGGATTTCGCCGCGGACATCCACCGTGATCTTGCGCGAGAGGTCGCCGCGGGCGACCGCGGTGGTCACATTGGCGATGTTGCGGACCTGTGCGGTGAGGTTGCCGCACATCGCGTTCACGGAGTTGGTCAGATCCTTCCAGGTGCCGGCGACGCCGGGGACGATGGCCTGGCCGCCGAGCTTGCCGTCGGTGCCTACTTCGCGCGCGACGCGGGTCACTTCGGAAGCAAAGGATCGAAGCTGGTCCACCATCGTGTTGATGGCTTCCTTGAGCTGCAGGATCTCGCCGCGGACGTCGACCGTGATCTTTTTCGACAGGTCGCCGTTGGCCACCGCGATGGTGACCTCGGCGATGTTGCGGACCTGGCCGGTCAGGTTGTTGGCCATCGAGTTGACGCTCTCGGTCAGGTCCTTCCAGACGCCGGTCACCTCAGGCACCTGGGCCTGGCCGCCGAGCTTGCCTTCGGTGCCGACCTCGCGCGCCACGCGGGTCACTTCCGAGGTGAACACGGAAAGCTGCTTGATCATCGTGTTGACGATGTTGGCCGATTGCAGGAATTCGCCGCCCAGCGGGCGGCCTTCGACATCGAGCTTCACGGTCTGCAGGAGATCGCCTTGCGCCACGGCGGCAACCGCGCGCGTGACTTCGCGGGTCGGCCACAGCAGGTCGTCGATCAGTGTGTTGACGGAGCCTTCCATGTCCGCCCACGAGCCGCTCGAGAGGTCGAACTTGACGCGCTGCCTTGTCTTGCCTTCGCGCCCCACCACCTGGCCGACGCGCTCAAGCTGCTGCGCCATGCGCTGGTTGGCGGCGACGATTTCGTTGAAGGTGTCGGCGATCTTGCCCTCGATGCCGACGTGGTCGCCGGTCATCCGGACCGAGAAATCGCCCGCCCGCATCGCCTGCAAGGCGTGCAGCAGATCCTGCATCGGATCGGAGGTGTCGTTGGGGGCTGATTTTGGTTTTGCGACCTGGCGAGCGGAGGGTGATGCTCCAGGAGAAAGGTCGCTCATGCTGTTTCCTTGGCCAGTTCGCGCAAATCATTTCGGCTGAAACGCGATTTCACCGATTGAACCGCTGCCCCACCGGCATAGCAAGCCGACTAACGGTTAAGGTCGAGAAATCAATGACATGGAACTCAGCCCAAGTATTTAATGCACCGGGAACCCGATGGTTCCTGCGAGCGAAAAATAAATGGAACCCAAAATAAAACGCCCCGGCAAGCCGGGGCGTTTGAAGCTTCCGATCTACGAGGGGTCAGGACCCCTTCGGATTGATTTCGGTGTAGTTGCCCTTGGCGTCCCACTTGTACACGACGTAGTCGATGACCTTGATGTCGCCCTTGGCATCGAAGGAAAGCTTGCCGAGCACGGTGTCCCATTCGCCGGCCTTGATGGTCTCCATGACCTTCTTCGGATCGGTGGTCTTCGCCTTCGTCACCGCCTGCGTCCAGACCTGCATCGCAGCATAGGTGTAGAGGGTGTAGCCTTCGGGATCGATGTTCTTGGCCTTGAACTTCTCGACGATCGCCTTGGCGGTCGGCTTGTTGCGCGGGTCGGGTCCAAACGTGAACAGCGTACCTTCGGCGGCCGGGCCGGTGATCGAGGCGAATTCCTTGTCGTTCATGGCGTCACCCGCCATCAACACCGTCTTGAGGCCCTGGTCGCGCATCTGGCGCAGGATCAAACCGGCTTCCTGATGGTAGCCGCCGACGAACACCAGATCGATATTGTCGCGCTTCAGCCGCGACACGATCGCGTTGAAGTCCTTGTCGCCCTTGTTGTAGGACTCGTACATCTTCTCGGTGAGGCCGGCCTTGTTGAGCGCCTTCTTGGTTTCGTCGGCGAGCCCTTTGCCGTAGGTGGACTTGTCGTTGAGGATGGCGACGTTCTTGCCCTTGTAGTTCTTGACGATGTAGTCGGCGGCAACCAGGCCCTGCTGGTCGTCACGGCCGCAGACGCGCGCCACGTTCCACAGCTTGCGCTCGGTGAACAGCGGGTTGGTCGAGGCCGGCGTAATCTGCAGCACGTTGCCGTCGGCGTAGGCTTCCGACGCCGGGATCGACGACGAGGAGCAGAAGTGACCGGCAACGAACGGGATCTTGGCGCTGGCGAACTTTTCCGCCACCGAGCGCGCCTGCTTGGGATCGCAGGCATCGTCGCCGACCTGCAGCGCCAGCTTCTTGCCGAGCACGCCGCCGGCGGCGTTGATGTCGGCCACCGCCTGTTCGGCGCCGTTCTTCATCTGCCGGCCGAACGCGGATTCGCCGCCCGTCATCGGGCCGGCCACTGCGATGGAGATGTCCTGCGCCAGCGCCGTTGTCGACAGCGCCAACGATGCGCCCAATGCCAGGCCGATGAGTTTCAGTGATTTCATGAGATATCCTCGCGGGGTAGGTCGATTTCGGGAAGCACCCGGCACGCCGGGTACGAAAATCACGTCCATTGTCGGCTGATTTTACCGCCAAGTCATCGGCAATTTTCAGGCAAATCCACGGTCGGCTCGCAGCATCTTGCCGCAGCTTGCCGTGTCCCGGACGCGGTGCAGCGCTCGTCACGCTGCTCCGCAGAGCCGGGACCCACTTGTCGCCAGCAGGATGGACCCCGGATCAACAGCGCATCACTTCGTGCTGCGCAGCATCCGGGGAACGTACCCAGCGCTACTCCCGCCGGCCGCCTTCCAGATAGGCGGCGCGGATTTCCGGGCGTTGCAGCAATTCGCTGCCGGTTCCGGACAGGGTGATCAGGCCGTTGACCATGACATAGCCACGATGCGCCAGTTTCAGCGCGTGGTTGGCGTTCTGCTCGACGATCAGGACGGTCAGGCCGTCCTGCCGGTTCAGGGTCCTTATCGCATCGAAAATCTGTCGTGCGATCAGGGGGGCCAGCCCCAGCGACGGCTCGTCCAGCATCAACAGGCGTGGCCGGCTCATCAGGGCGCGGCCGATCGCCAGCATCTGCTGCTCGCCGCCGGACAGCGTACCGCCGCGCTGGGTCATGCGTTCCTTGAGCCGCGGGAACAGCGTGAAGATTCGTTCCAGGCCGTTCGCCCGGTCGGCCTCGCTGCTATCGGTCGCGTCGGCGCCCATCTGCAGGTTTTCCGCCACGCTCATGCGCGGGAAGATGCGGCGGCCCTCGGGGGATTGGGCGATGCGCAGCCGCGCGATCTCATGCGTCGGCACGCCGGTGATGTCGTGGCCGTCGAATTCGATGCTCCCTGCGCGGGCGCGGGGCCGGCCGAAGATCGTCATCATCAGCGTCGACTTGCCGGCCCCGTTGGCGCCGATCAGGGCGACGATTTCGCCGGCGTTGATGTCGAGATCGACGCCCTTCAGCGCCTCGATCTTGCCATAGGCGGCGCGCAGCGCGCGGATCGCGAGCAGGGGCGTGGAGGATGACATCATCTTTCCTCCCCACCGTCATGGCCGGGCTTGTCCCGGCCATCCACGTCTTTGCGGCCGGCACGAAAAGACGTGGATGCCCGGGACAAGCCCGGGCATGACGAACATATGTGGACCACGCTCACGTGCCGCTCTCCATCACGGCGATGGCTTCTTCCTCGTCGGTGCCGAGATAGGCGGCGATCACCTTGGGATCGTCGCGGATATGCTGCGGCGTGCCTTCGGCGATCTTGACCCCGTGATCCATCACGACGACGTGGTCGGAGATTTCCATCACCACGCTCATGTCGTGCTCGATGAGAAGGATCGAGGTGCCCTGGTCGCCGCGGATCGAAAGCAGCAGTTCGCTTAAAGCGGCGCTCTCCCGCGCGTTCAGTCCGGCCGCCGGCTCGTCGAGGCAGAGCAGCGCGGGCCGGGTGCACATCGCGCGCGCGATCTCCAGACGCCGCTGGTCGCCATAGGGCAAATTGCCCGCGGCATCGTCGGCGCGGTCCAGCAGTCCGATACGTTCGAGCCAGCTCCGCGCCAGGTCGATGGCCGCCTGTTCGGCCTGACGCCAGGACGGCGCGCCGATCAACCCGAGAAACGTCAGCCCGGAGGCGCGCATCAGCGCATTGTGCTGGGCCACCATCAGGTTCTCCAGCGCCGTCATGCCGGCAAACAGGCGGATGTTCTGGAAGGTGCGCGCGACCCGGGCCAGTTTGGCAATCCGGAAGTCGTTCAGCCGTTCGAGCCGGATGGCTTGGCCGTCATCATGCGTGAGCTGGATGGCGCCCGAGGTCGGCTTGTAGAAGCCGGTGATGCAGTTGAACACCGTGGTCTTGCCGGCGCCGTTCGGCCCGATCAGCGCGGTGATCTTGCGCGGCGCGGCGTCGAAGGAGAGTTCGTTGACGGCGACGATGCCGCCGAAGCGCATCGACAGGCGATCGACCGACAGGATGGGATCGCCGTTCATCCGTGGCCCTCCTTGACGAGGTCGGACGAGATCGCCTGGCTGTGCTTCAGGAACACGGTCGGCGCGCGATGGCCGATCAGGCCGCGCGGCCGCCAGATCATTAGCAGCACCATCGCCATGCCGAACACCAGCATGCGAAATTGTTCGAGCCCGCGGAACAGCTCGAAGCCGCCGATCATGGCGAGTGCGGCGAGCGCCACGCCGAGTTGCGAACCCATGCCGCCCAGCACCACGATCGCCAGCACCAGCGCCGATTCCTGGAAGGTGAAGGATTCCGGGCTGATAAAACCTTGTCGCGTTGCGAAGAACGCGCCAGCGAAACCGCCGAACATTGCGCCTGTCGCAAACGCCGTCAGCTTGGTCGTGGTGGTGTTGATGCCGAGCGCGCGGCAGGCGACTTCGTCCTCGCGCAGCGCCTCCCAGGCGCGGCCGATCGGCAGCCGGCGCAGCCGGATCGTGACCCAGTTGGTCAACAGCGCCAGCGCCAGGATGATGTAGAACAGGAATACGATACGGTGGGTCGGCGAATATTCGATGCCGAGCATGGCCGCAAGTCCGTCATCGCCGGCCGAGAGCGGGATGCCGAACAGGGTCGGGCGGGGAATGCCGGTGACGCCGTTCGGCCCGCCGGTCAGGCTCTGCCAGTTGATGATGACGAGGCGGATGATCTCGCCGAAGGCCAGCGTGACGATGGCGAGATAATCGCCGCGCAGCCGCAGCACGGGAAAGCCGAGCAGCACGCCCCAGAACGCTGCGAGGATGCCGGCAAGCGGCAGGCAGATCCAGAACGACAGTCCGAAATTGGTCGCCAGCAGCGCATAGGAATAGGCGCCGACGGCGTAGAACGCGACATAGCCGAGATCGAGCAGGCCGGCGAGGCCGACCACGACGTTGAGCCCCCATCCGAGCATCACGTAGGTGAGCACGAGGATGCCGAGGTCGAGAATGTAGCGCTGGTCGTAGAACAGGACCGGCACCAGAAACGTGAACACCAGCAGTACGGGCGCGATCAGGCGTCGGGCGAGCGAGAGCGCTGACTTCACCGGGGCCGGGACCACCCTGATGGTGTCGACCGGTCCCCACCATTGCCGCAGCAGTTCGATGAGGATGCTGCCGCCGAACACGGCCGCGACGATGGCAGCGAGGTCGCCGAAGCGCGTCCAGTAGGTCAGTTGTCCGTCCGAACCGGCTTCGGTGCGCACGCCGATCATCAGCGAGAACAGCACCAGCGCCACCAGCGCGCTGATCAGCGCTTTCTTGAAGATGAAGGCGACGCCCGGAGCGCGCGAGGTTTGGGCGGCGGGGGGTGCGCTCACGCTGCCGCCCGTCAGACTTTTTCGACTTCGGGCCGGCCGAGCAGGCCGGTCGGAAGGAAGATCAGGACCACGATCAGGATCGAGAACGCCGCGACGTCCTTGTACTCGACCGAGAAGTACGCCGACCACAGCGTCTCGATCAATCCGATCAGGAGACCGCCCAGCATCGCGCCGGGCAGCGAGCCGATGCCGCCGAGGACAGCGGCGGTGAACGCCTTGATGCCGGCGACGAAGCCCATGAAGAAATCGACCAGCCCGTAATAGAGCAGGTACATCATGCCGGCGACGGCTGCGAGCGCCGCGCCGATCACGAAGGTCATGGAGATGGTGCGATCGACGTCGACGCCGAGCAGCGCCGCCATGGTCTGGTCCTGCTCGCAGGCGCGCATGTCACGGCCGAGCCGCGTGCGCGATACCAGCCAGGTGAACAGCGCCAGCAGCACGATCGTGGTGATGACGACGACGATCTGGACGTTGGAAAGCTGCACCGCGAAGCCGCCCGCGCCCTCGTGCAGGGTGTAGCCGCCGGTAATGATCGGCGGCACCGGTTTTACGCGCGCACCTTGGGCGACCTGCGAAAAATTGGTCAGCACGAATGACATGCCGATCGCGGACAGCATCGGCGCCAGCCGGAACGAGTGCCGCAGCGGCCGGTAGGCGATGCGCTCCACGGTCCAGCCATAGAGCGACGTGATCGCCATCGATACCAAAAGCACGATCAGCAGGATCAGCGGGATGGCGGTCAGGCCGAACGAGACCAGGATCAGGAAGGTGATCAGTGCGATGAAGCCGCCGATCATGAAAATATCGCCATGGGCGAAATTGATCATGCCGACGATGCCGTAGACCATCGTGTAGCCGATGGCGATCAGGCCGTAGATCGAGCCGAGCACGAGGCCGTTGATCAGTTGCTGGGCGAAATAATCCATGCGCTGCCGTAGTTAGAGCCGCGACGCGGGCGAGAGCTCCGGCAGCCCGATGCGACACGTCGTGCCGGTTTCTAACAGGTGGGAACCGGGGGCGGCAACAGCGCCGGGTGCGGCTTAATTGGCTTGTACAGAGCTAGTTTTTGCAAGCCCGGTTCCCCTTCACAGTGCTGCCACGCCTTTGCCGCGCAATGATCGCAGCGGAACCGATGTTCCGCTGCAACAATCGCTCCGGCTCTCCGTTGACCCCGACTGTGACTGAACAACGGAGATCCCTCAATGACCAATCAGAACAACCCGGGTCAGCAGAACCAGAACCCGGGTCAGAAGCCCGGCCAGCAGCAGCAGGGTGGCGGCCAGAAGCCGGGTCAGCAGCAGCAGGATCCAGGCCGTGAGAAGCCGAACCCCAATCGTCAGATGCCCGATCAGGACCGCTAGCCGAACTGGTGAGTGAGTAAAGAAGGCCCCGCCGAAAGGTGGGGCTTTTCTTTTTGAGCGGGGCCTCCCGCCAGGCTGATCCTTCAAACCTGACTTCAAACCTGACTTGGCGACTTGCCGCCGCTTGCAGCCCGGCGATACAGGACGGACAGAAACACCAATAGCACGGCAGCCGACAGTCCGAGCGACCAGTGAATGCCGATCGCCGCACCGGCGAGGCCCACGGTGATGCCGCTGAACGCCCGCATGCCGAGGCCTGCCATGTTGAACAGGCCGACAACGCGGCCGCGGATGTCGGCGGGGGCATTTATCTGGACCAGGGCCTGCGCCATCGTGTTGAACGACAGCTCGAAGAACCCGGCGGCAAACAGCAACGCGATCGCCAGCGCGTAAATGCCCACGGACGCGAACGCGAGCAGTGACAGGCTCCATAGAATGGCGAGCACGATGGCTGTTCGCGGAGCCGGTTTGAGCCGTCCCCACGCTTCCAGGGCGATGCCCGCGAGCAGCGCGCCGGCGGCGTCGGCAGCCAGCAGCACGCTGTAGGACACGCCGGGGTCGCCGTGCCCGAGATCGCCGGCGAAGCCCGGCATCTGGGCGTGGTAGGCGTTGCCGATCATGAAGGAGGTGAGCCCGGCCAACAGCGTCATCGAGGTGAGCACCGGCTGGGTTGCGATGTCGCGGATGGTCTGCACGATGTCGGCAAGGCCGCGGACGGGAATGCGCCGGGGTGCCGCGTCCTTGGCTCGCGTGGGCGCCCAGAACAGCCAGAGCAGCATCGGCAGATAGAACAGCGTGTTGAAAATGATGCCGTGGGATGTGCCGAGCGTCAGCATGATGACGCCGCCCACGGCCGGACCGACCAGGATGCCCAGATAGCGCGCCATCGCATTCAGCCGCACCGCGCTCGGCAGATCAGCAGGGCCTGCGATGTCGTAGAGCAGCAACTGGTTCGGCGTCTGCCACAGCACGCCGGCGCAGCCGTGGATGACGAGCAGCAGCATCGCGTGCCACATCTCAAGCGTGTCGGTGATGAAGAAAATTCCCCATCCCGCCGAGGCCACGATGAAGAGCAGCATCCCGCACTGGATGATGCGGCGCGGATCGAACCGGTCCGCCAGCCCGCCGACGGCGACCGAAAACAGCAGGAACGGAAGCCAGTGCGACAGCACCGCAAAGCCCGCCAGCGCGGGGGAATGGAATTTCTGGAACACCACCCAATAGCTGATCACGTGCTCGATATTGTCGGCCATCATGGCCAGCACGTAGGCCATGAACTGGGCACGATAGGGCGCGGACTTCATGGCCGCGAACGAGCCGGACGCCGCCACGGGTTTCGTCGAAGGTTCGGGGGTCAATACGTCACCTGGGCAGGACTTCACCGCATCGGCGATTGCAACGTCGCCGACGCGGCATTTCACTTGCGCCGATACACGCTCGCGGTTCGGCGCTCAAGACACTTGGCGGTGCTCAGGCGTCGAAATAATGGGACTGATCGAGATCGGCGAGGAGCCCCGGCTGCTCCGGCGTCCATCCCAGCGCGGATCTGGTGCGCGCGCTCGAGGCGGGAATGTCCATGCCGGCGAATCTGGCGAACCAGCCGAAATGCCCGTCCGCCTCTTCATGGGTCTTGGAGACGACCGGCACGCCAAGCCGGCGGCCGATCACTTCGGCAATCGCCTTGAACGTGACACCCTCGTCGTCGACCGCGTGATAGGGGCCGCTCTCGACGCCCTGTTCGAGCGCCAGCCGGTAGAGGCGGGCAGCATCGAACCGATGCACACCGGGCCAGCGGTTTTGTCCATCGCCGATATAAGCCGCGATGCCTTTCTCGCGCGCGAGGCTGATCAGATGCGGGACGAAACCATGATCGTCGGTGCCATGGGTCGACGGCGCCAGACGCACCGAGGAGGCGCGAACGCCGCGTGAGGCGATAGCAGCGGCCGCTGTCTCCGAGGCGCGTGGAAAATCGGGCGAGGCCTTGTCGGCTTCGGTCGCAAGGCGGCCCGGCGCAATCAACGCAAGGCCCGACGTCACGAGCATAGGGCGGTCGGAGCCTTCGAGGACCGCGCCCATCGCCTCGATCGCATGCCGGTCGTCCGCGCAATTCTGCGCGAACCGGGAAAAATCATGGTTGAAGGCCGTGTGGATGACGGCATCCGCCTTGCGCGCGCCGTCGCGAAGGCTGTTGAGATCCTCCAGCGAGCCGCGATGGATTTCCGCGCCCATGGAAGCGAGCTTCTCTGCTCCATCGTCGGAGCGGGTAAGCCCCAGCACCTGGTGGCCTGATGTGACCAGTTCGCGGACGATGGCGGAGCCGACGAATCCGGTGGCGCCGGTAAGGAATACGCGCATTTGAAAGTCTCCAAGGTTGATCGGAGACGGATATCGGCTAAGCTTTCATTCTATTAAAGTAGTGACTTTATCATGGTATAATAACTAACAGGACGAGCATGCCCCAGGAGCAACATGCCCAGACCGATAATCTGCTCGGGGCCTATCTGAAGGATCGCCGTACCCGGCTTGATCCGGCCGCCCTCGGTTTCGCGGTGGGACGAAGGCGGACGCCGGGACTACGCAGGGAAGAAGTCGCCCAACGCGCCAACATCAGCCCGACCTGGTACACATGGCTGGAGCAGGGACGGGGCGGCGCGCCCTCGGCGGACGTGTTGAACCGGATCGCCGCGGCGCTGATGCTGACCGACATCGAGCGCGAACATGTCTTCCTGCTCGGGCTCGCCCGTCCACCCGAGGTCCGCTACAAGGCCGCCGAGGGCGTCACGCCCCGTTTGCAACGGCTGCTCGACGCGCTTGAGGTCAGTCCCGCTTTGATCAAGACCGCCACCTGGGAGGTCGTTGCATGGAATTGCGCGGCCGCTGCGGTGCTGACCGACTATGGCGCGCTACCTCCGGGCCAGCGCAATATCCTTCGCCTTATCTTCTGCGATCCTCGCGTGCGGGCCGCGCAATATGATTGGGAAAGCGTGGCCCGTTTCGTGGTCGGCGCGTTCAGGGCGGATGCGGCGCGCGCCGGGGCCGTGTCCGAAGTCGGCGAACTCGTGGACGAGCTTTGCAAGCGCAGTCCGGAATTCGAAGCGTTGTGGCGCGACAATAATGTTCAGGTCCACGGCGAAGGGGTGAAGCGCCTCCGGCATCCGATCCTGGGCTCGATCGGGTTGGAATATTCCGCGTTTGCCGTCGATGGCCGGCCCGACCTCAGCATGATCGTCTATAATCCGGCCACGCGATCGGATGCCGACCGGATCAGGTCGCTCGTTACATCGCTGCCGGTGCAGCTATGAATCGCAGTCTGATGCGGGCTAGCTCTTCAGCAAGCCTAATTCCGCGATGATCGCGTTCGCTTCCTTTACCGCGTGGTTGGCCGCCGGCACGCCGCAATAGATCGCCTGCTGCAGCAGGATTTCCTTGATGTCGTCGGGCGTGAAGCCGCCTTCGGCCAGTGCAGCGCGCACATGCAGGCGGAATTCATCCCACTGTCCGAGCGCCACCATGGTGCCGATCACGAGCACGCGGCGGGTACGGTGGTCGAAATGCGGCCGGGTCCAGATATCGCCCCAGGCATAGCGGGTGATCAGATCCTGGAAATCGGTGTTGAACGCGTTGCGGTTCTTGACCGACTTGTCGACCCATTCATTGCCGAGAACCTTGCGGCGCTGCGCCATGCCGTCGTCGCGGCGTTGATTGTCGTCCATTGTACGTTCTCTCCCCGTCATTGCGAGCGTTGCGTCAGAAACCCCACCAGCGCGTCGGTGAAGGCATGCGGTTGCTCGATGTTGGAAATATGGGCAGCGTCGAGGATGGTCATGCTGGCGCCGGGAATCCGGCTGCGCATGAATTCGGCGTCCGCGATCGTCGTCGACATGTCGTGGCGGCCGGCGATGACGAGCGTCGGGCTCTTGATGTCAGGCAGCAGCTCGCGCTGGTCGAGCGTCGACAGCGCTTCGCAGCAGGCAATGTAGCCCTCGACCGGCGTGGTCAGCATCATCGCCTTCATGTTGGCCGCGATCTGCGGTTCGCGTTCGCGGAAATCGGCCGTCAGCCAGCCCGCCATCACGGCGTCGGCGACCGCGGCGATGCCGCCTTGCTTCACCGCCTTGATGCGGTCGTTCCAGCGCGTCGGGTCCGGGTAATGGCAGGTGGTGTTGGCCAGCACGATTTTGCCGAACCTGTCTGACGCGTTGGCGCCCAGCCATTGCCCGACCATGCCGCCCATCGACAGGCCGCACCAATGGACTTTTGCGATGTTGAGGTCGTCGAGGATCGCCAGCACGTCGCGGCCGAAGCGCTCCAGTGAATAGGGCCCGGGCGGCACGTTCGACTTGCCGTGACCGCGCCGGTCGTAGCGGATGACGCGAAACATTTGCGTCAGTGCCTTCATCTGCGGCTCCCACATCTGCATGGTCGAGCCCAGCGAATTCGACAGCATCAGCGTCGGTCCGCCGTCGCGGCCTTCGACGGATACGTTGAGCAGGCATCCGTCGGCATCGATCATCGGCATGGGAAGGTCTCCGGTCTCTTATTTGTCATTCAATGACGCAAGCAGGCGGTCGATCAGGGCCTGCGAGGCGCCCTGATAGGCCATCGGCTCGAACAGTTCAGCGATCCTGTCTGCGTCGAGTTGCGCAGTGACCTTGGCATCCGACGTCAAGACATCGCGCAGATGCTTCTTGTCCGCGACGGCCTTCTTGCTCGCCGCTTCGATCAGATGGTGCGCGTCGCTCTTGCCGATCTTCTCGGCCAGCGCAAAGGTGACGGCTTCTGCCATGATCAGCCCCTGCGTCGCGTCGAGATTGCTGCGCATGCGGGCCGCGTCGACTTCCAGCCCCTCGGCGATATCGACGGTCGCCGCCAGCGCGCCCGAGGTGACCAGCATCAGCGTCGGCAGCGTCGGCCATTCCGCGTGCCAGGGACCGGCGCTGCGCTCGTGGTCCTGCACCTGCGCCGCAAGGATCGTCGCGGCGAGATTGGGCGCCATGGTCGCCGCGGCAAGCGCGCTGGCTGCCGCTACCGGATTGCGCTTGTGCGGCATGGTGGAAGAGCCGCCGCGGCCTTCGCCCGATGGTTCGAAGGCTTCGCCGACATCGGTCTGCATCATCAGCGACACATCGCGCGCGATCTTGCCGCAGGTGCCGGCGACAATGGCGAACACGGAAGCCGCTTCCGCGATTCGGTCGCGGTGGGTGTGCCAGGGCGCATCGGGCAGGGGCAGCTTCAATTCGTGCGCCAGCCTTTCCGCGACCGGCAAACCCTTGTCGCGGAGGGCGGCGAGCGTGCCGGCAGCGCCGCCGAATTGCAGCGCCAGCGCCTCGCTGCGCAAGCGCTGCAGCCGCAGCTTCGAGCGGTGCAGCGCCGCGGCGTATCCGGCGAGCTTCAGTCCGAACGGCATCGGCAAAGCGTGTTGCAGCCAGGTGCGGGCGACCACGGCGGTATGGCGGTGTTGACGCGCCAGTTCGGCAAAGCCGGCAATGGCGCGATCGATATCCGCAAGCAGGGCTTCGATGCCGGCGCGCAGGCCGAGCATCGCGCCGGTATCGATGACGTCCTGGCTGGTCGCGCCCCAGTGTACGTAGCGCGCGGCTTCGGCGTTCACCCTGGCGACATTGGAGGTCAGCGCCTTGACGAGGGGAATGGCGAGGTTACCGGACCTGGTCGCGGCCTCAGCCAGCGCGGCGAGGTCGAACGATTCGGCCCTGCACGCATTCGTGATCGGTCCCGCAGCACTTGCCGGAATGACCCCCAGCGCGGCTTCGGCGCGCGCCAGCGCGGCCTCGAAATCCAGCATGTTTTGCAGGGCCGCAGCATCGTCGCAGATCGCGCGCATCGCGGCGCTCGACAGCATCGGGGCAAGCAAGGGGGAGAGTGAGGTGCTCATCTGCGGCGACCCTAACCATCCCGGCCTGTCAATGCCAATGCCCTTGTCGCATTGCACTTGTTGCACCTGCGAATACGCATCGTTTATCGCCCTTCCTTTTGGCCGGGGCGTGCTTTACTTGGGAGAGATCAGGTTAAGGCGATCCAGGAGGCACCCCCATGGCCATGACGATGAACGGCGAAGTCCAGCTTGCGGCGTCGCGCGAGGACGTGTGGGCCAAACTGAACGATCCGGAGGTGCTGAAGGCCTGCATTCCCGGCTGTGAGGAGCTGGAAAGGACCGAGGACAACGGCTTCCGCGCCACCGCCAAAATGAAGGTCGGGCCGGTCTCCGCCCGCTTCAAGGGCAAGGTCAATTTGAGCGATCTCGATCCGCCCAATGGCTACAAGATCTCGGGCGAAGGCGAGGGCGGCGTCGCCGGCTTTGCCAAGGGTGGCGCCACCGTGGCGCTCGCCGAAAAGGACGGCGGTACTCTGCTGACCTATAATGTCGAGGCCCAGATCGGCGGCAAGCTCGCCCAGCTCGGCCAGCGCCTGATCAACGGCGCGGCCAAGAAGCTGGCCGACGAGTTCTTCGCCAATTTCGCCAAGGCCGTGCAAGGTTAATCGAGGCTGGTCGAGGCTGATTCTGCGCGAGCGAACCCCGCTCGAACGGGCCGTCAAGTCACTCAGGCCATGCCCCAGGCGAGGGGCTCCTGAGGTTGCTCATTACCTGGATGGCCCATATTATGGGCCTTGGAATGACTATAAACGCCTGCTTTGCCCGCATATCCGGCAGTGCAGCCCAAGAGAGTGCTGATGGCCAAGATTTCCCTGATCGTGAACGGTAATCCCGTAAACGCCAATATTGATCCCCGTACCCTGCTGGTCCAGTTTCTGCGGGAAAATCTGCGTCTGACGGGCACCCATGTCGGCTGCGACACCTCGCAGTGCGGCGCCTGCGTCGTGCATCTCGACGGCAAGGCGGTGAAATCCTGCACCACGCTCGCTGTCATGGCTGACGGCCATGAGGTTCGCACCATCGAGGGTCTGGCCGCGGACGGCGCGCCGCTGCATCCGATGCAGGAGGCCTTCCGCGAACATCACGGCCTGCAATGCGGCTTCTGCACCCCCGGCATGATCATGACCGCGGTCGATCTGGTGCATCGCAAGGGCCATGACCTCTCCGAGCACGTCATTCGCGAAGAGCTTGAAGGCAATCTGTGCCGCTGCACCGGCTATCAGAACATCGTTACCTCGATCGCCGCCGGCGCCAAGGCGATGGCCAAATCTGATCTCGCTTAAAAAGTCCGATCTCGCTTAATCGATTTCATCGCGACCCGCGATCAGGAAGTTCTCAATGTACGAATTCAAATATCATCGTCCGGCGACCGTGCGGCAGGCCGCCAATCTGCTGATAAAGAACGAAGACGCCAAGGTGATCGCCGGCGGCCATACGCTGGTGCCGGTCATGAAGCAGCGGCTCGCCAGCCCGCCGCATCTGATCGACCTCTCTCATATCGAAGGGCTCGACGGTATCGAGATGAAGGGCCGTTCGCTGGTGATCGGCGCGACCGCCAAGCATGCGGCCGTGGCGACGTCGCCGATTGTCGGCGAGGCCATCCCGGCGCTGGCCGAACTCGCCGGCCAGATCGGTGACCCCGCGGTGCGCCACAAGGGCACGATCGGCGGCTCGCTCGCCAACAACGACCCGACCGCGGACTATCCCGCAGCGGTGCTTGCGCTCGGCGCCACCATCGTCACCAACAAGCGCCGCCTCAAGGCGGAAGAGTTTTTTCAGGGCCTGTTCACGACGTCGCTCGAAAGCGACGAGATCATCACCAAGGTGATGTTTCCGCTGCCGAAGAAGGCCGCCTACATCAAGTTCCGCAACCAGGCTTCGCGCTACGCGCTGGTCGGTGTGTTCGTCGCCAAGCGTCCGTCGGATGTGCGCGTCGCCATCACCGGCGCGGGCTCGGATGGCGTGTTCCGTGCCATCGCGTTCGAGGAAGCATTGAAGAAGCGCTTCTCGCACAAGGTGCTGGACGGCATCGCGGTGCCGTCGGAAGGGCTGAACAGCGATCTGCACGGCAGCGCCGAATATCGCGCGCACCTGATCGGCGTCCTGACGCGCCGCGCCGTCGAAGCCGCGACGGCGAAGTAAGTTTGCCGTCCCTGGAGCGTTTTCAAGCGAAGTGGATACCGGTTCGCGTGAAGAAAACGCGTCAAAAAAACAATCTGGAGCCCGGTTCTGGTTCAATCAGAACCAAAAAGGCTCCAGGCGTATCGAGATTGGTTTTCCCATGAGTGCATCGGCGCTGCCCAAATCCGTCGATGGCATGCTGGAGCTGTTGACCTCGCGCGGCTATCTGGCCGAGCGGTCGCTGGCGACGGTGACCTATCTGTCGCTGCGCATGGGCCGGCCGCTGTTTCTCGAAGGCGAGGCCGGCGTCGGCAAGACCGAAATCGCAAAGGTTCTGTCGGCCGCGCTCGGGCGCAAGCTGATCCGCCTGCAATGCTACGAGGGGCTCGACGTCGCCTCCGCCGTCTATGAGTGGAGCAGCGCGGCGCAGATGATCGCGATCCGGCTGGCGGAAGCCGCCGGCGATACCGACCGCGAGCAATTGTCCTCGGACATCTTCGCCGAGCGCTTTCTGATCAAGCGCCCGCTGCTGCAGGCGCTGGAGCCGGACGTGGCCGGCGCGCCGGTGCTGCTGATCGACGAACTCGACCGCGCCGACGAGGCGTTCGAGGCGTATCTGCTGGAAATCCTCAGCGACTTCCAGGTCACGATCCCCGAATTCGGCACCATCAAGGCGCCGCAGCCGCCGATCGTCATCATCACCTCGAACCGCACCCGCGAGATCCACGACGCGCTGAAGCGCCGCTGCCTCTATCACTGGGTCGACTATCCCGAGGCCGAGCGCGAACTCGCGATCGTCAAGTCGCGGGTGCCGAACATTTCCGCAAAGCTGTCGCAGCAGGTCGTGCGCTTCGTGCAGGCGCTGCGCGACCAGGATTTCTACAAGTCGCCGGGCGTCGCCGAGACCATCGACTGGGCCACCGCGCTGACCGAACTCGACGCCCGCTCGCTGACGCCGCAACTGGTCGGCGACACGCTGGGCGCGCTGTTGAAATACCAGGACGACATCGCCCGCATGCAGGGCGATACGCTGCAGAAGGTTTTGAAGGAAGCGACGAGCGACTGAGTTCGTCATTCCGGGGCACGCGAAGCGTGAACCCGGAATCCATCTATCAGCGTGGATGCTGCTCAATGGATTCCGGGTTCGCGCCAAGAGGCGCGCCCCGGAATGACGACAGAGATGGGTCTCATGACTAACATCGATCATCTCAACCCGCCGACCGGGCATATGGCCGACAATGTCGTCGGCTTCGCCCGCGCATTGCGCGCGGCCGGGATTCCCGTCGGTCCCGGCTCCGTCATCGACGCTTTGAACGCGCTGCAGGTGATCGAGATCGGCAACCGTGCCGACGTCTACGCCACGCTGGAGGCGATCTTCGTCAAGCGCCACGAGCATATGCTGATCTTTGCGCAGGCCTTCGACCTGTTCTTCCGCGCCGCCGAAGACTGGAAGCACATGCTGGATTCGGTGCCGCTGCCGGACCACGCCAAGAAGAAACCGCCGCCGGCCTCACGCCGCGTGCAGGAGGCGCTGGCGCAGCCCTCGATGCGCGACGAGGAGGAGCAGGTTCAGGAGCAGGAATTGCGGCTGTCGGTTTCCGACAAGGAGATCCTGCAGAAAAAGGACTTTGCGCAGATGAGCGCGGCCGAGATCGCCGAGGTCACGCGCGCTATCGCCAATATGAAGCTGCCGCAGGCCGAACTGCGCACCCGCCGTTACCGGCCCGACGCCAAGGGCCTCCGCCTCGACATGCGCCGCACCCTGCGCAGTTCCCTTCGCACTGGTGGCGAGATCATCGATATCCGAAAGCTCGGCCGCATCGACAAGCCGGCGCCGATCGTGGCGCTGCTCGATATATCGGGCTCGATGAGCGAATATACCCGCCTGTTCCTGCATTTCCTCCATGCCATCACCGATGCCCGCAAGCGCGTCTCGGTGTTCCTGTTCGGCACCCGGCTCACCAATGTGACGCGGGCGCTGCGGGCGCGCGATCCCGACGAGGCACTGGCGAGTTGCTCGTCCTCGGTGGAGGATTGGGCCGGCGGCACCCGCATCGCCACCTCGCTGCACAGCTTCAACAAATTGTGGGGCCGCCGGGTGCTGGGGCAGGGCGCCATCGTGCTGCTGATCTCAGACGGGCTGGAGCGCGAGGCCGACGACAGGCTGGCTTTCGAGATGGACCGGCTGCATAGGTCTTGCCGCCGCCTGATCTGGCTCAACCCGTTGCTGCGCTACAGCGCCTTCGAGGCCAAGGCCCAGGGCATCAAAATGATGCTGCCGCACGTTGACGAATTCCGCCCGGTGCATAATTTGACATCGATGGAAGGGCTGATCGAGGCGCTTTCGGCGGCGCCGCCGCCGCACCATCGCAGCCTGATCCGATCGGCAGCCTGAAGGAGGTTCTCCCATGCTCAACCGCGACGAAGACATTCTGCAGGCCGCCGAGACCTGGCAAAAGGCCGGCCACGGCGTCGCACTGGCGACCGTGGTCGAGACCTGGGGCTCGGCCCCACGTCCCGGCGGGCTCCAGCCTCGTCATCAACGATGACGGCACGTTCCTAGGCTCCGTCTCCGGCGGCTGCGTCGAGGGCGCCGTCGTCACCGAGGCGCTGGACGTGATCGCCAGCGGCAAGCCGAAAATGCTCGAATTCGGCGTCGCCGACGAGACCGCCTGGAATGTCGGGCTGTCCTGCGGCGGCACCATCCGCGTCTTTGTCGAGAAGGTCGGTCAGTCGTGAAACTGGAAACCCTGACGCAGGTCAACGTCGAGCGCGCCGCGCGCCGGCCGGTCATCGTGATCACCGATACCGCCAATGGCGAGCAGCGGCTGGTGAAGGCAAAGGACATCGCCACCGACCCGCTGGGAGCCGAACTTTCAAAGCAGCTCCGCATGGGCAAGAGCGGTATGGTCGAGAGCGGCGGCAAGAAACTGTTCCTCAATGTCTACGCGCCGACCGCACGCCTCGTCATCGTCGGCGCGGTCCATATCAGCCAGGCGCTGGCGCCGCTGGCCCGCTCGCTCGATTACGACGTGACGGTAGTGGACCCGCGCACCGCCTTTGCCAGTCCCGAACGCTTTCCCGACGTGCCGCTGATCGCCGAATGGCCCGACGTGGCGCTGCCGCCGCTCAACATCGATCACTACACGGCGTTCGTCGCGGTGACGCACGATCCCAAGATCGACGATCCCGCGCTGCTGCACGCTTTTGAGCGCGACTGCTTCTATATCGGCGCGCTGGGCTCGCGAAAAACCCATGCCAAGCGCGCCGAGCGGCTGAAGGCGCAGGGCGCGTCCGATGCCGACATCGCGCGCATCCGTGCGCCGATCGGCCTTTCCATCGGCGCGGTGTCGCCGTCGGAGATCGCGGTCTCGATCATGGCCCAGATCACCGCCGAACTGCGGCTGCCGAAAGAAGGCGAGAAGGTACCTGCGAAGGTACAGGCGGCATGAAGTTCGGTCCCGCCAGTCCGGCCGACGCGATTGGCGGCGTCACCGTGCACACGCTGCGACAGGGTTCGCTGGTGCTCAAGAAAGGCACCACGATCGGCGCCACTGAGATTGAGGCGCTCAACAAGGCCGGCGTGAAGGAAATCGTCGTGGTGCGGCTGGAGGAGGGCGACGTCTCCGAGGACGTGGCGGCCGCCAGCATCGCGCAGGCCGTTGCCGGCGAGGGTGTCAATGTCGAACGCGCCTTCACCGGCCGCTCCAACCTGTTCGCGGCGCAGGCCGGCGTGCTGGTGATCGATCGCGCCGCGGTCGACCGCATCAACGGCGTCGATGAAGCCATCACCTTTGCAACGCTCTCGGCCTTCAAGCCGGTGGTCGAAGGCGAGATGATCGCAACGGTAAAACTCATTCCGTTCGGCGTCGAAGCGAAGCTGCGCGATGCGGCCGTTGATGTCGCGGCCAAGGGCACGCTGCGGATCGCGCCCTATGTCATCAAGAAAGTCGGCGTGGTCTCGACGCTGTTGCCCGGCCTCGCGCCAAAAGTGATCGACAAGACCCTGCGGGTGACGGCGGAGCGGCTGGCGCCTGCCGGAGCCAGCATCATTGCCGAGCGGCGCGTGCCGCACGACGAGGCTGTTCTCGCGAAATCAATCAAGGAATTGCTCGGCCTCGGCGCGGAACTGGTGATCGTATTCGGCGCGTCCGCAATCGCCGACCGCCGCGACGTGATCCCGGCCGCGATCACCGAAATCGGCGGCGCGATCGAGCATTTCGGCATGCCGGTCGATCCAGGCAATCTGCTGCTGATCGGCAGCGCCGGCGGCGTGCCGGTGCTGGGCGCGCCGGGCTGCGCGCGCTCGCCGGTCGAAAACGGCTTTGACTGGGTGCTGATGCGGCTTTTGGCGGGGCTCAAGGTCACGCGCGCCGAACTGACCGGCATGGGCGTCGGTGGGCTCCTGATGGAAATCGTCACGCGGCCGCAGCCGCGCACCGTCGCCGACACCGAAGCCAACCGCAACGTCGCGGCCATCGTGCTCGCCGCCGGACGCTCGACGCGGATGGGTGGCCCCAACAAGCTGCTCGCCGAAATCGACGGCAAGAAGCTGGTACGGATCGTCGCCGAACAGGCGCTGGCGTCGAAGGCAACTGGCGTGATCGTCGTCACCGGCCATCAGGCCGATCTCGTCGAGCAGGCGCTGGCGGGCCTCAACGTCAAATTCGTCCGCAACCCGGATTTCGCCGGAGGTCTCGCATCTTCCGTCAAGGCCGGCATCGGGGCGGTGCCTGAAAATGCCGACGGTGCCGTCGTCTGCCTCGGCGACATGCCGCTGATCTCCGCAAAACTGATCGACCAGTTGATCGAAACCTTCGCGCCGGACCGCGGCCACCTGATCGCCGTCCCCGTCAGCGAGGGCCGCCGCGGCAATCCCGTGCTGTGGTCGCGCCGTTTTTTCAGGGAATTGATGACGCTCGACGGCGATATCGGCGCCCGCCACCTGATCGCCAAGCACGCCGAGGCCGTCGCCGAAGTCCCGGTCGATGGCCAGAGCGCGTTCCTCGACATCGACACCCCGCAGGCGCTGGAGGCCGCGCGAGGATCGTAGGGTGGGCAAAGGCGCACTTGCGCCGTGCCCACCATCTCTCCCGTTCGCTGATCTATGGTGGGCACGCTTCGCTTTGCCCACCCTACGAAGCTAACATTGTTCACCAAGTTGAAACTCCCTCCCGGCTAGATTCTGCCCGTTACCTCGGGGGAGGGGCTTTTGATCGTTTCGACCGTCGCGGCACGGCGCCGCGCGTTTTTCATCCTTGCGTTGACGCTGATACTGGGCGTCTCGGGCTTCATCACCAAAGCATGGGCGGCCGGCGCATTCGCCGTCGGCAAGTGCGGCGCTTACGGCCAGGCCTATGATTATCCCGCCGAGGCCGCCGCGCGCGCCGCGGCGCTGAAGCAATGCAAGGGCAACTGCACCGCGGTCACCATGAAGCGTGCCTGCGCTGCGTTTGCGGTCGACATGGCCAATCCGTGCGGCGCGCATGGTTATGCCGTGAAGCCGAGAATTTCGAGCTCGCTCAACGCCGCGACAAAGAAGTGCTACGAATTCGGCGGCAAGGAATGCGTGATCCGCGCCTGGGCGTGTGACGCCAAGGGGTGATTTTGCTATCGTCATTCCGGGGCGATGCGGAGCATCGAACCCGGAATTTGGAGATTCCAGGACTGGTCCTTGGGACCATCCCGGAATGACGTCGCATCGGGAGTAATCATGCAATTCGATACCAAGATCGCGGTCGTGATCCGGACCGATCTCGAACCGTGGCAAAAGCTCAACGTCGCTTCGTTCCTCGCCGGCGGCATCGCGGCTGCGTTTCCCGAATGTATCGGCCAACCCTATGGCGACGCATCGGGCACGAAATACCTATCGCTGATCGGCCAGCCGATTCTGATCTACGGCGCCGACCGTCCGGCGCTTTCCCGCGCGCTCGAACGGGCGTTGGCGCGCAACGTCACGCCCGCGGTCTATACCGAGGACATGTTCAGGACCACGCACGACGCCGCCAACCGCGAAGTGGTCAAAGCCGTGATCCGCGCCGAACTCAACCTCGTGGGCATCGCGATGCGCGCCGAGCGCAAGGTGATAGACAAGATCGTCGACGGGCTGAAGTTTCACAGCTAGCTAGCGGCCGGGCCGATAATTCAGAGCGAGGTCCTCAGGCGGTTGATGCATTCACAGGTGCGAAAGCCGTGATCGCAAATTCCGGGCCTTCAGAATGCCGAAGGGGTCTTCGCGGTGGGCCAGCTTCCGGTAGGTGGCCAGATCATCCTCGCGGAGCGCGGGTCCTTCGCCACGCCGCCCAACAGAACCCATGCCTGGTCCCAACGGCAGCGAAGTGCCAACTCCCGCATAAAGGTATCGGTCACCGAAAGCCTGCTTCAACGCTGCGAAGGTCGGCTCACCGGTGCAGTGGCCCGGCGCGATGTTCTCTACCTTGAACGTGTTCTTGAGCGCTGCCACGGCTTTGGCAATGACCTCGTCCGTTGCGACGACGAGGTGGAAGCCGCCGGCGATCAAACGAATTTTGGGATTGATGGCTGTTGCGGCCTCGACGATCTTTTCGATCCCCGGGTGCGCGCAGCCGACCACGAGCACGACGCCGTCAGCGGTGTTGACGGCCAGGGACAACTCCTTGAGCTCCTTCGTGCCGGGAGCGTCGGACACCAGTGCTATCAACGTGATGCCTGGAGCGATTTCCGTTGTCCTTTCGATGGGCTCGATGTTGGCGTGCTGCCACGCGGTGCCGAATTTCATGATTTCCGGCGGCTTGCCGCCGTAATATCGCATTTCTGGCGGCAAGGATTTGTCCTTCCGGTAGAAGGTCGACGGCAGCGACGAGCCGAAAATGCCGAATCCTTCCCTGGGTGCGTAGATCTTCACCGTCGGGTTCACGCTCAGGACATGGTTCAGGCCAGCCATGTGATCGGAGTGGCGATGTGACAGCACCACGAAGTCGATGCTGGTGAGGTCAATGTTCTTCGCCTTGACGTTCGCTGCGAAGATGTCCGGGTCGTTGCCGGTGTCGAACAGGATTTGTTTGCCGGAGATTTCCACGAGCGCGGAGAAACCCCAATCCTTCTTCATTGCCGCATCGCTGCCGAAAGCGTCGTAGAGGATGGTGATCTGGCCGGCGGGTTCAGCCGCGGCAAGTCTGGCAGGGGCCACCACGGCAGCAACGCCGGCCAGTGCGCCCGCAAAAAGCAATGTTGCGCGGAATTTCATGGAAGTCCTCCTCTTCGAGAAACACCCCCAGTTGAGAGATCTGGCTCGCCGCCTTATGAGATTGGCCACGTTAGTCTCGAACATCCGCCATGTCACGGCCAAGGTAGCGCTTCCACGCAGGCCTCGAAGTTCGGTATGATAGTGGTGACGTGGCCCGGAGGGCGCTTTGCCCACCAATGGACCTGCATTCAAGGGAGTGAGAACATCATGAAACGCCGTACGTTCCTTCAAGGCGGCGCCATGGCCGGCGCGACGACGCTGGTTGCGGCACCCGCGATCGCGCAAGCAGCACCCGAGATCAAGTGGCGCCTGACCTCGAGCTTTCCGAAGTCGCTCGATACCATCTACGGCACGGCGCAGACCTTTGCGAAATACGTGGCCGACGCCACCGACAACAAGTTTCAGATCCAGACCTTTGCGGCGGGCGAGATCGTGCCCGGCCTACAGGCGCTCGATGCCGTGAGCTCGGCGACCGTCGAGATGGCGCAGACGCCGCTCTATTTCTACATCGGCAAGGAGCCGGCGCTGGCCTATGCGACCGGCGCGCCGTTCGGCATGAACCATCGCCACCAGCATTCCTGGTGGACGTTCGGCGGCGGCGCCGAACTCTGCAACGAGGCGCTGAAACCCTTCAAGACGCATGCGATCCTGTGCGGCAATTCCGGCACGCAAATGGGCGGCTGGTTCCGCAAGGAGATCAAGACCGTCGACGATCTCCAGGGCCTCAAGTTCCGCATCGCGGGCATGGGCGGCCATGTGCTCGCCAAGCTCGGCATCGTGCCGCAGCAGATCGCGGGCGGTGAGGTCTATTCGGCCCTCGAGAAGGGATCGATCGACGCTGCGGAGTTCGTCGGTCCCTATGACGACGAGAAGCTCGGCTTCTACAAGGTGGCGAAGTATTACTACTTCCCCGGCTGGTGGGAAGGCGGGGCGATGCTGCACATGATCGTCAACGACGAAAAGTGGAATGCGCTTCCCAAGCAATACCAGGCGATCCTCAACCAGGCCGGTGGGGCCGCGGGCGCGTGGATGATCGAAAAATACGACAGCGTCAATCCGGCCGCCCTGAAGCGGCTCGTCGCTGGTGGCGCCGAGCTGCGCGCGTTCCCGCAGCCGGTCATGGAGGCCTGCTACAAGGCAACGCAGGACCATCTGAACGAGATCGCCGAGAAGAGCCCGCTGTTCAAGAAGACCAAAGAGAGCCACGACGCGTATATGAAGGAAGTGCTGTTCTACACGCAGATCGCGGAAAACTATTACGACAACTATCTGCTCAGCAAAATGCGCAAGGGCTGAGTTGTTCCGGCCGCGCGAACCGAACCGCTTGCCGGCTTGAGCCGGCGAGCGGTTGCAGGTGCTCACAGCCGATGCGTTCGGCCACCTTGCGGTGGCAGTCCAAAGCGCAAATACTCTTCCGAGTTGGGCTTCCGAGGGGAAGCCCGGCCAAGAAAGCCCGGGAGCGGGCAAATAGGGAGAGAACGTCATGGCGCGGGAAACCGGGCGCGATGCGGCTGATCGCAATCATTTCGACACCAACCATTTCGACACCGGCCGGCGCAGATTTCTGGGCGGCACGGGCCTGGCGGCGATGGGAGCATTTATCGGCGGCGCCTTACAGCTCCCCGGAAACGGCGGCATTCCGCAGGCCCACGCGCAGGCCGCTCCGGCCGCCGCGCCCCCGTCAGCCGCCGCGCCCGCCGCGGCCAAGGGACCGCAACACCTGAAATTCCCCGGCAAGAATGAAGGCCTCGTCGTGCTCGGCGAGCGGCCGCTGGTGGCCGAGACGCCGGAAAGCCTGCTCGACGACGACACCACGCCGATCGAGAAATTCTATATTCGCAACAACGGGCAGATCCCCGAAGAGGCAAAGGATCCCGACGCTTGGAAGATCGCCATCGACGGCGAGGTCAACACCAAGGTCGAGATCACGCTCGGCGAGCTGAAATCGAAGTACAAGGCAGTGACACGGCGCATGGTGCTGGAATGCGGCGGCAACGGCCGTGCGGGATTCTCGCCGCCGGCGCGTGGCAACCAGTGGACCAATGGCGGGGCAGGGTGCGCGGAATGGACCGGCGTACCGCTCGCCGATCTGCTCAAGAAGGCGGGTCTGAAGGCCAGCGCGAAATACACCGCGCATTATTCCGCCGACCTGCATCTGTCGGGCGACGCCGGCAAGCCGAGTATTTCGCGCGGCGTGCGCATCGAGAAGGCGATGGACCCCAACACGATGATCGTGTGGGCCATGAACGGCAAGCCGCTGCCGAACATCCATGGCGGGCCGGTGCGGCTGATCGTGCCGGGCTGGGCGGGCTCGGCCTCGCAAAAATGGCTGACGCGCATCACCATCCGCGACCGTGAGCATGATGGCCCCGGCATGACGGAATTTTCCTATCGCACGGCGATCAAGCCGATGGTGCCCGGCGGCAAGGCCGATCCGGCGAATTTTCGCATTCTGGAATCGATGCCGGTGCGCTCGATCATCACCAATCCGGCGAACGGCGCCAAGTTCGCGGCCGGCACCAAGGAATTGAAACTGCGCGGCGCATCCTGGGCCGGCGATCTCACCGTCAAGCAGGTAGACGTCTCGACCGATTTCGGCGCGAGCTGGCAGCGGACCACGCTGGTAAAGCCGAAGAACAGGTATGACTGGCAGCGCTGGACCGCGACCATCAAACTGCCGACCGACGGCTATTTCGAAATCTGGACGCGCGCCACCGATTCCAGGGGCGCGATGCAGCCGCATCAGGCCGGCTTCTGGAATCCGCAAGGCTATGGCGGCAACGCCATGCACCGCATCGCCGTGCTGGTCGGATGATGCAGCGATTTGCGTGGGTCGCTTTGGCCGGCATGGTCTTGATATCGCCGGCCACGGCGCAGACGAGCTTCACGCCGCGCGACGAAAGCCCGGAGGAGTTCGCCGCAGGCGCCGGCCGCGACGAGGCGTTCTATGCCTGCACCGCCTGCCATGGCTTCCGCCTGGTGGCGCAGCAGGGCCTGACGCGTGCGCAGTGGGAGGATTCGATCGGCCTGATGGTCCGCCGCCACAACATGCCGCCGCTCGACGAAAAAAGCCGCGAGGTGGTGCTGAACTATCTCGAAGCGGCCTATCCGCCGCGCGCGCCGACGGGTCGGGGCGGCTGGGTGAATCCGTTTGCGAAGTGAGTTCTTGTGCAGCGAGGGCGACGAGCCCGGCCGGATCAGGCCGCCGTCGCCGCCACATAGGGAATGCTGCACACGATGGCGACGAGCTGGACCGCATTGGACAGCATGCCGCCCCAGTGCAGCCGCCGCAGGCGGCGCACGGCATCGGCATCGCCGGCGTCCCTGGCGCTGAGCTGGACATCCCACTGCCGCAGAAACCAGCGCCGCGACCAGACCGCGAACGCCGTGATCAAGGCTATGGCAACAGCAAATACCGGCCGGCCAGTCACGGCAAAGACCACCGTTCCGATGACACCGGCAACGCTGGTCATCAGAAAATGGACGCTGAACATGCCGCGCAACAATTGGGTGACGGGTGGAATGTCGAGCTTGACCAGCAGGAAGGCGGGCGACGCCAGGAAAAAATAACCCATCGGAAAAAGCAGGATGACAATAGCGGCCAAGGCAACGCCATCTGGGCTCATGCGATTACCCTTTTGATTTCTGATCCAGGTCAGGGCTCGGTCGGTAGCCTACGACAATACCAGCGGACTTGTTTTCTGTCATTGGGCTTTGGCCGGACGCGTCATATCGGTCAGAGATGACGGCGACAGTGCACTTCATTCGTCGCCTATAGCGGCGGAAAAGCCGCTGCGCCGTCAACCCATTCCCTGCTCCCTCTGTTTTTTGGGAAAGGTTCATGCAAGCCTCGGGCGCATAATGCGCCGCGAGAACGCGAACGCACATTCAGTTGTCGTCACCCGCCTTGTGCGCAGTTGCGCACTGGGGCGGGTGACCCAGTATTCCAGAGACAGCAGTGATCGAACCGTTAAGCCGCGGCGTACTGGATACCCCGCCTTCGCGGGGTACGACGATCTCGGGCTCCGTTGCCTTCCACCCGTCATTGCGAGCGCAGCGAAGCAATCCATAGCGCGGCGTTCGGAGACGTGGATTGCTTCGCTGCGCTCGCAATGACGCGGATAGATCGCGGCGCATCGGATACCCCGCATGTGTGGGATATCGCGCTGTTCGGGCCGCACGTAATCCTCCGCGGGACGCGACCGGGATTTCGCAAACGCCTGTCACGCCCATGTGAAAGCCCGTTTTCAGGTTCAAATTGACGATGACTGACTAGTCAGTCATAATACAAATATGACAAAGGAAGCCCCCAGAAACACCCGGAAATCCGCCCCAAAACCCACCAATCGCCGGGCCGGGGAGACGGCGCCGGCCGCTCCGGTGGCCCCCAAACCGGCATCGAGCCGCGCCGAACGCGCGGCCGAGCGGCGGGGGGCCATTATCGAGGCGGCGATGGACGAGTTCATCGCGCGCGGGTTTGCCGCGACGCGGCTCGACGACGTCGCCAAGCGCGCCGGCGTCGCCAAGGGCACGATCTATCTGCACTTCAAGGACAAGGAATCGATGTTCGAGGAGTTGATCCGGACCGCCATCGTGCCGCTGCTGAACCGGCTTGCCGCCGGCCCGCCACCCCCCGGCGGATCGGTGCGCGACATGATCGAGGGGTTTGTCCGTACCTTCATTCATGAGGTGACGACGACGCGGCGGGGCGACATCGTGCGCCTGATCGTCGCCGAGGGACCGCGTTTTCCGGCAATTGCCGACTTCTACTACCGCGAGGTGGTCTCAAAGGGTCTTGCCGGGATGCGGGCTGCCATCTCGCTGGGCATCGCCCGCGGTGAGATCAAGCACAAGGACCTGGCGCAGTTTCCGCAGATCCTGATCGCGCCCGCGATGATCGCGGTGATCTGGCAGAGCCTTTTCAGCAGACACGCGCCACTGGACGCGATCGAAATGTTTCGGGTGCATCTCGATCTGATTTTTGGCGAACGGAGGACGACATGACCTCGTCGCGAATGACGACAATTCTGGCCGCGCTGGCGCTCGCCGCCGTGCTCACCGGCTGCAAGGAGCGCAAGGATCCGGGCTTCCAGGGCTGGGTCGAGGCCGACATGATCTTCGTCAGCCCGGATGAAAGCGGGCGCGTGACCAAACTCAACGTGCGCGAGGGCGACGAGGTGAAGCCCGGCATGCAGCTCTATTCGGTCGACGACGATCTGCAGCAGGCGGATCACAATCAGAACAAGGCCACGCTCGCCAATGCCCAGCAGACTTTCGATCGCGCGGCGTCGTTGAGCAAGACCGGCTCCGGCACGCAGGCCAGCCTGGATTCGGCGACCTCGGCGTTGCGCGTGGCAGAAGCCCGCATCAATACCTCGCAGACCCGGCTGGCGCGGCGAAGCGGCTTTGCGCCGGTCGGCGGCACCATCCAGCAGATCTATTTCCGCGAAGGCGAAATGGTGCCGGCGCAGCGGCCGGTGTTGTCGATCATGCCGCCCGGCAACATGAAGCTGCGCTTCTTCGTGCCGGAGACGGAGTTGCCGAAGCTTGCGATCGGCGACGAGGTGAAGGTGACCTGCGACAATTGCGCGGCCGACCTCACGGCAAAGATCTACTTCATCGCGACCACGGCGGAATACACCCCGCCGGTCATCTACAGCCTCGATGAGCGCAACAAGCTGGTCTACCTGATCCAGGCGCGGCCGAGCCGGCCCGATGTCCTGCGCGTCGGCCAGCCGATCAGCGTGTTTCTCAATCCCCGAACGCCAGTGGCGGACAAGCGATGAGTTCGGCTCCCGCAGCAGGCCCCGACGTCGCCATCAACGTCGAAGGTCTTTCGAAATCGTTCAGCGGCCGTGAGGTCGTGCATGACCTCTCGATGCAGGTGAAGCGCGGCTCGATCTACGGATTCCTGGGGCCCAACGGCTCCGGCAAGACCACCACCATCCGCATGCTGTGCGGGTTGCTGACGCCGGATGCCGGCGAGGGCACCTGCCTCGGCTACGATATCCGCCGCGACGCCGACAAGATCAAACGCCAGGTCGGCTACATGACGCAGCGCTTCAGCCTGTATCAGGATCTTTCGGTGCGCGAGAACCTCGAATTCGTCGCACGGCTTTACGGGCTGCGCGATGCGCGGGGCGCGGCCCGCGACATGATCAAGCGTATCGGCCTGAACGGCCGTGAGGAGCAACTCGCCGGCGAGCTTTCGGGCGGCTGGAAGCAACGGCTGGCGCTCGGCGCCTGCACGCTGCCCAATCCGCAATTGCTGCTGCTGGACGAGCCGACCGCCGGCGTCGATCCCAAGGCGCGGCGCGATTTCTGGAACGAGATCCACGCGCTCGCCGCCGAAGGGCTGACGGTGCTGGTCTCGACCCATTACATGGACGAGGCCGAGCGCTGTCACGAGATTGCCTATATCGCCTATGGACACCTGCTGGCGCACGGCACGGTGGACGAGGTGATCGCAAAATCGGCGCTGTCGACCTGGACGGTCTCCGGCGACGACCTCAACGGGCTTGCGGCTGAACTCGCCGGCAAGCCCGGCGTCGACATGGTGGCGCCGTTCGGCACCAGCCTGCATGTCTCGGGGCGCGACAAATCCGCGCTTGAGGCGACCATAGCGCCTTATCGCAACACGAAGGGGCGCCACTGGCAGGATAGCGAGCCGTCGCTGGAAGACGTGTTCATCGATCTCATGACCCGCTCAAAGGACAATTTCCAATGAGTGCGACTGAAGCAGCCAACCACGATCGCGGCGTCAGCGAGCCGGCCTTCGGCTTCTGGCGGCGAAGCTATGCGATGCTGGTCAAGGAATTCATCCAGCTCCGCCGCGACCGCGTCTCGTTCGCGATGATCGTGATGATCCCGGTGATGCAGTTGCTGCTGTTCGGTTACGCGATCAATACCACGCCGCGCCATCTCCCGACGGCAGTGTTGATCCAGGAGGACAGCGATCTGGCGCGCTCGGTGCTGAAGGCGCTGGAGAACACCAGTTACTTCCGCTTCACCCGGGAAGTGCACAGCGTCGCCGAGTTCGACGACCTCCTGCAGTCCGGCAAGGTGCTGTTCGGGGTCGAGATCCCGCGCGGCTTCGAGCGCGCGGTGCGGCGCGGCGACAAGCCGGCGCTGCTGGTCGCGGCGGATGCGACCGATCCGGTGGCGGCGGGCTCTGCGCTCGGCTCGCTCGGCATGGTGGTGCAGACCGCGCTCGCACACGACCTCCATATCGGCGATCCGCCCGAGATGCCGTTCGAGATCAGGGCGCATGCCCGTTACAACCCGGCTGCGGAATCGCGGCTCAACATCGTGCCCGGCCTCGTCGGCACCATCCTGACCATGACCATGCTGATCTTCACCGCGCTGTCGGTGACGCGCGAGATCGAACGCGGCACCATGGAGAGCCTGCTGTCGATGCCGATCAAGCCGGTGGAGGTGATGTTCGGCAAGATCATTCCCTACGTGATCGTGGGCTTCATCCAGGCGACACTGATCGTCGGAATCGGGGTGCTCTTGTTCGGGGTACCGATCCTCGGCAGCGTGGCGCTGCTCGCGGCGCTGACGACGCTGTTCATCACCACCAACCTGTCGATCGGCTACACCTTCTCCACCATCGTGCAGAACCAGTTGCAGGCGATGCAGATGTCGATGATGTTCTTCCTGCCCAGCATTCTCCTGTCTGGGTTCATGTTTCCGTTCGCGGGCATGCCGGTATGGGCGCAGTATCTCGGCGAAGCGCTGCCGCTGACCCACTACATCCGCATCGTCCGCGCCATCATGCTGAAGGGCGCAGCGCCTTCCAACCTGCAGTACGATACAATTGCTCTCATTGCACTGATGCTGATCGCGATGACGATCGCCGTGACGCGCTTCCGTCGCACGCTCGATTGAGGCTATAAACGCTTGCGGCAGGTGCTCAGCGGAGAGTCTAGCGGCGTCATTGCCTGCGACAAACGCGAAGCGTTTGCGCAAGGGAGCGAAGCGACGAAGCAATCCATTCTATCCCCGGGTGGCCAGGTGGATTGCTTCGCTCCGCTCGCAATGACGGTTGAAACAGACGTGCGTGGAGCGCGACAGACGGAATGCCGGTTACGGGTGAATGATGTCAGGATTCTGGGGCAAGAAGACAAAAGACGAAGACGCGGGAGTATCCGCTGACTTCCAGCGCGCGTTGACGCACGAAGTGATGTCGACCGAGCTGCTCCGTATCAAGGCGCTGATCGCGACGGCGGTGCTCTTGTCCATCATTGTCTGGACCGTCTACTTCATCGTGCCCGAGAAGGTGAGCCAGGTCTGGCACGGCAATCTCAAGCCGCACTATCTCTATTCGGTCATCCTGCCCTTCATCCTGTTCGAATGGTGGGTGCATGGTGCGATCACCCGGCACATGAACAAGGGCCGCGACCTGCCGTTGATCCGTCGCTATCTTGGCGCGCTGATCGAAACCTCGATGCCGACGGCTGCGCTGGCGCTGCATATCAACAGCATGGGATCCGTTGCCGCGCTCGGTTTCGTGGTTCCGATGACTTATTTCATCTTCATCATCCTCTCCACGCTGAGGCTGGATTTCTGGCTTTCCACCTTCACCGGTTTCGTCGCTGCAGCGCAGCTGTTTGCGATGGCGATGTTCTATCATCCGGATCCCAACCAGGAGCCCAGCGTCTTCTATCACGCGGCGCGTAGCCTGATCCTCCTGATCGGCGGCGTGCTCGCGGGCGCGGTCGGTCACCAGTTGCGGCGGCAGTTCGAAGCGAGCATCAAGGCGGCCACCGCGCGCGACCGCATCACCAATCTGTTCGGCCAGCACGTCTCGCCGCAGGTGGTCGAGCGCCTGATGGCCGAGGGCACGAAGACCGACAGCGACATCCGCCGCGTCGCCGTCATGTTCGTCGATTTCCGCAGCTTCACGGCCGGCGCGCGCACGCGCACACCGCAGGAAGTCGTGGACCGGCTCGACGGCGCCTTCGCCATTCTGGTCGACATTCTCGATCGCCACGGCGGCATCGTGAACAAGTTTCTGGGCGACGGATTCCTGGCGCTGTTCGGCGCACCGCTGGAAGCGCCGGACCCGGCGCATCGTGCGGTCGCCGCAGCGCGCGAAATGCTGGAAGCCAATAACCGGGTCAATGAGGCGACGAGCTGGCCGCTGCGCATCGGCATCGGCATCCACATTGGCGAGGTAGTGGCCGGCAGTATCGGCTCGCCGCGGCGCAAGGAATACACCGTGATCGGCGACACCGTGAACTTCGCCTCGCGGTTAGAGGCGCTCAACAAGGATTTCAATTCGCAGTTCCTGATCTCGGAAGCGGTTCGCGACGCGCTCGGCGAAGCATGCGGCGATGCTGTCTCGCTCGGCGAGGTCGTGGTCAGGGGCTACGAGCGGCCGATGGCCGTGTGGCGGTTGGGATAAGGGAGTATCGAATGCAGCGGCGTTACATCACTGTGGACGTCTTCACCGATCGCGCCTTCGGCGGCAATCCGCTTGCCGTCGTGCTCGACGCCGGCGGGATGTCGACCGAACAGATGCAGGCGATCGCCACCGAATTCAATTATTCGGAGACGACCTTTGTGCTGCCGCCGGCCGATCCCGCCCACGACGCGCAGGTGCGCATCTTCACGGTAAACCGGGAACTGCCGTTTGCGGGCCACCCGAATGTCGGTACCGCCTTCGTGCTGGCGACGTTGGCGGCAAAGCCGCCGGTGCGGCTGCTGTTCGAGGAAGGGGCAGGTCTCGTGCCGGTCGAGATCGTGACCGAGCAGGGCAGGGTCGTCAGCACCGAATTCACCGCGCCGCAGCCGTTGAAGCGAATGTCGCATGTCCGCAGCGAGCAGGCTGCGGCTCTGCTTTCACTGTCGGCGAACGATGTGAGAAGCGATCGACACCAGCCACAGATCATCTCTGTCGGGCTGTCGTTTCTCGCCGTCGAAGTTGCGTCCCGCGAGGTGCTGCGGCGGGCCAGGCCCGATGCCGCGGCGTTCGCAAAGACCTTCCCGTGTGACGGCAGCGACGCCGTCTACTTCTATACGCGCGACGTGCAGCCTGCCGAAAAGCCCTGCGAGCTACAGGCGCGGATGTTTCACCCCGGCGCCAGCGGGCTATCCGAAGACCCGGCCACCGGCAGCGCGACGGCGGCCTGCGCGGCGCTGCTTGCCGATTTCGACGACACCAGGGACGGCGAACTCAGGTTGAAGATCGGGCAGGGCGTCGACATGGGCCGGCCGAGTCTGCTGCTGACGCGCGTCCGCAAAAAGAACGGCGCGGTCGCTTCCATCCATGTCGGCGGCGGTTGCGTGAAAATGATGGAGGGAACGTTCCGGCTTGATGGCAAAGGGTAGTTGCTTCGTAGCCCGGATGGAGCGCAGCGTAATCCGGGGCAGGTCGATCCGCCTGCGGCACCGTTCCCGGATGTCGCTGCGCTCATCCGGGCTACGGCCACGTCTTACATCTGCGGCGCGGCCAGATTCTCCACCTTCACGCCATCGCGGTCCTCGATGATCTCCGCGATCCAGTGCCGGTGGCAATGGGTGTGGTCGCGCTCATAGCAGAGAATGCACACCGGGCCCGATTGCTTCACCAGCGCCGACAACTCGTCGAGCTCCTCCTTGGCCTGCGCCGTCTTCAGGTGCGCCGAATAGATCTTGTGCAGCAGACCGAACTTGCCGCTGCGCGCGGCCTCGCGGCCGCTCTTCGGCGTCCCGAGACCTCTGAGGTGCAGATAGGAAATGCCGCGTTCGTCGAGGCCGGCCGCAAGCTGGTTTTTGGAAAAGCCCGGCCGCCGCGAGGACGCCACCGCGCGCACGTCGACCAGAAGCTTGACGCCGGCGGCTTCGAGTTCGTCGAGCACCGCCTTCGCCGGTGTCTGCTCATAACCGATGGTGAAGAGGCGTTTGGACTTGCGGGCCATGTCGATACCGGTTGCGCTGATCTGTCATCACGAAAGCTAGGCTAATGCGCGCAGGATTTCCATATCCCGCGTTGCCGCCGGACGCGGCTTGCCGCATAGTCCTGCGAAAGAGCCTGTCCAGGGCCGCAATTGCAGGGGGAAACACGATGAGACGATTTTGCCGGGTGCTGGCGCGGCTGTTCGCGGTGCTGATCGTCGGCATTGGCGCAGCGCACGCGCAGACCGGCTATCCCGACCGGCCGGTGAAGATCATCGTCCCGATCGGGCCCGGCGGCAGTTACGATCTGGTCGGGCGGCAGCTTGCGGATGCGCTGTCGAAGCGGATGGGGCAGACCTTCGTCGTCGAGAACAAGCCGGGCGCCGGCACCGTCGTCGGCACGCAGGCGGCAAGCCAGAGCGAGCCGGACGGCTACACGCTGGTGGTCGGCGGGCTCTCCAACATGGCGTTCAATTCGGCGCTGTATTCCAAGCTCGGCTACGATCCACGCAAGGATTTCGTGCCGGTCGCGCTGATCTACAAGTTCGGTTACGTGATGGTCGGCCGCAAGGATTTGCCGCACGCCAAGCTGCAGGACATCGTCGCCGCCGCAAAGGCGAACCCGGGCTCGATTTCGGTAGCGACCGCTGGCGTCGGCACCGGCCAGCATCTGGTGGCAGCCGCGTTCATGAAGGCCGCAGGCATCAAACTCCTGGAAGTGCCCTACAAGGGTTCGCCGCCGGCCTTCACCGACCTGCTCGCCGGCCGCATCGACCTGTTTTTCGATTCGAACTCCGCCGGGCTGCCTTACGTGCAGTCCGGGCAGGCGAGGGGCATCGCGGTGCTGTCATCGAAGCGCAGCCCGCTGGCGCCTGACGTGCCGACGATGTCGGAAGCCGGCGTGTCCGGCCTCGATGTCGATTCCTGGCTCGGGATATTCGCGCCCGCCAAAACGCCGCCGGATGCGATCGCAAAACTGCGCAGGGAAATCCGCGCCTCGCTGCCCGAACTCAAGGAGCGTTTTGAGAAGAGCGGCGGAGAGGTATGGGACCTGCCGGATGACAAGCTCGACGCCTTCGTGGCCTCCGAATACGAGAGCTGGACCAGGCTGATCCGCGAAGCCGGCATCAAGCTCGATTGACGCACCGACACGGCCTGCATGGTTCACGACGCCCGCTTCGCGGCTCCTCACCATGAGGGTCTCAGACCTCATCCTGGCGAGCGGCCGTCAGGCCGCGTCTCGAAGGATGAAGCCACATTGGCTACTTCACGCGCTCGATCAGCTCCATCGCGCCGGCCGGTGCGCGCACCTTGCCCTCGTGGATGACGTAAGCGAACACGTCGCGCGGCGTCTTCTTTGGCTTTGCGGCATCGACACGCGGCAGATCGTCGGGCTCGCCGCCATCTGCCCAGGCCTGAAAGCGCTTGGCCCAGGCATCGAGCTGCTTCGGCGGATAGCAGGTCTTGAGCTCGTCATTGCCCTTCTGCAGCCGGGCATAGACGAAGTCGCTGACGACGTCGGCGATCGCGGGATATTTGCCGTGCTCGGCGAACACGACAGGCGTCTCGAACTTGCGCAGCAATGCGATGAAGTCAGGTACGCAGAAACTGTCATGCCGCACCTCGACCACGTGCCGTAGCGCGCGTCCCTCGAGTTTGCGCGGCAGCAGTTCGAGGAACTTGCCGAAATCGGCCTCGTCGAATTTTTTGGTCGGCGCGAACTGCCACAGCACGGGCCCGAGCCGGTCGCCGAGCTCCAGCACGCCGGAATTGTAGAAGCGTTTTACGGAATCGCCGGCCTCCGCCAGCACACGACGGTTGGTCGCGAAGCGCGGCCCCTTCAACGAGAACACGAATCCATCCGGCACCTCGCGCGCCCATTTGCGAAAGCTCTCCGGCTTCTGCGAGCCGTAATAGGTGCCGTTGATCTCGATCGAGGTCAGTTTCGACGCAGCGTAGGCCAGCTCCTTCGCCTGCGTGAGCTTCTCGGGATAAAACACGCCGCGCCATGGCTCGAAGGTCCAGCCGCCGATGCCGATATAGATGTTGCCGCCATTTTTAGCGGTCGATTTCGAGGGCTTGCTCACGGGAGGACTCATCGGAAATTGGGGGAGGGTTCTCGATGATGTTAGCCAAATTGGTCCTGATTGGCCAGTTTGCCGCAGCTCGCGCCGGACGCGTGGAAACGCGGGATAGCGACAGGCGCAATCACTCCGACAAAAAAAGGCCCCGGAAAACCGGAGCCTCTTGCTTCCATCAATGTGCGCCAAACCGGTTTTGCGTGAACCTCAGGACTTGCCGTGCGTCGTAGGCGCCTTGCCCGTCAGCCCCTTCAATGGTTCGAAGGTCTGCCTGGCAAGCCGGTTGTGGAGTTCGCAGATCTTCTGCGACTCGGCGACCGAAGTCTCGTAAGCCCGCTTCACGAATTCGCTCTGAACCGTCATCGCCTTGTCGAGCGAGCGAACGCCGCTAAGCTGTTCGACAAACGATCCGAACTCCTCGATCGATTTCCTGGTGTAGTCGCGATAGGCATTCGCGATGGTCTGCAGGCTCACCGGCGCAAGCTCTGACGATGCCGGCTCGGCTGGCGACGGCGCGGCGATCCTGGACTCGGCAGGCGGGGACTCGGCAGGCGAGAGCGCAGCGGCGGGTTGCGGCTCGGGTAATGCGACGGCGGTGACGACAGGCTCCGGTGACACGGCGACGACAGGCTCCTCGACGGCGGGCTGCTGATCCACCTTCGGGGTCCCCGCGTGATCGGGCTGCTGCTGCAATTCCTGATCCGGACTTCGCAGTTGAGCCGCCGCCGGGCTCTCAGGCAAACTCTCTCGGGCAATCGCTTTTTTGCGCTGTTCCCCTTTGCCCTTGCGCCGTCCGGATTTCCCGGCCGGTTTGGTCCCATCTGTCGTCGGCATTCTTTTCCCCTATTCCCTGTCAACCCGAAGGTCCAGACTCCGCCATGTTTGCGATGGAATCGCGGTTCTTGCTTGTCCGTTGCGCGGCGCTCGCGTGGTGAGATTTTGAAGGGCTGTGTCGGCGGCCGGTTTTGCCGATGGTGGACACTGGAACTATTCCTCCACGCGCATTTTCCATGATATCAGTTCCGGGTCAGGCGTAAGGGATAGTTGGGTATGAATTCGCAGTCAGTCGCCGGCCTTTTGGGGGCTATCGTCGCGTCGATCGTGATGGTGGTTGCAATCGCCTATGGGCCGATCGGCCAGTTCGGAAAGCCCGCCAGGCCGGCGAGCATCCAGCAACCCGCGCCGGCGCTTCAGCCGGTTCCTGCGACGCCAGCCCCGCGTGGGCCGGTGATTCGGGAAGTACCGAATTAGGGCGCCGGATCACCCCTTGCGGAATGCTGTGAGCGTTCCTATTTAGTACTCAACGGCGACGTTGACGCTTCAAAGCTCCGGCGCTGGGACGACCATGAATAGCTTGGCTGCGCCGGATGTACGCGCGCCCTCTGTTCGTGGTCGTTGGCATTTTCAGAGCATTTTCAAGCGAAGCAAGCCCCGGAGCCGATCTGGCGGCGGCTACTGATTGGCCCGTGCCGGGCAGACGCCCGGGGGATTCCGTCCCCGTCTTCACCGTCCAGTCATCGCGTTCCCCAAGCTTGCCTTGGCATGGCGGGCGGCTGCGGATATACGCTGGCGGCCATGAATGACGCCATTAATCCGGGCCCCGAAATCCCGTCGCAGGCCGGTTTGCCTGAGCTTTCGGTCGTTGTGCCGACCTTCAACGAGCGCGACAACGTCACCGTGCTGTACCGGCGGCTGGTGGCCACGCTGACCGACATCGCCTGGGAAGTGGTCTTTGTCGATGACAATTCCCCTGACGGGACCTGGGAAGTGGTGCGCGGGCTGGCGCGGAAGGACTCCCGCGTCCGCTGTATCCGCCGGATCGGGCGCCGCGGACTGTCGGGTGCATGCATCGAGGGCATTTTGGCGTCGAGCGGCCCCTATGCGGCGGTCATTGACGCCGATCTGCAGCACGACGAAACGCAACTGCCGAAGATGGTTGCGCTGCTGCGGAGCGGGGAGGCCGAACTCGTGGTCGGCAGCCGCTATATCGAGGGCGGCAGCGCCGACAGTTTCAACAAGCAGCGGGCAGGGGCCAGCCAGCTTGCGACCGAGGTCGCCAGGCGGGCCCTGAAGGTCGAGGTCGCCGATCCCATGAGCGGCTTCTTCATGATTCGCCGCGACCGCTTCGAGCAACTTGTGCCGGAACTCTCGACCCAGGGCTTCAAGATCCTGCTCGACGTCATCGCGACCGCGCAAGGCAAGCTGCGCACCGTCGAAATTCCCTACACCTTCGGTTCACGCCAGCATGGCGAGAGCAAGCTCGATTCCATGGTGGCGCTGGATTTCCTCGGCCTGGTGCTGGCGAAGCTGACCAACGACGTGGTCTCGCTGCGTTTCCTGCTGTTCGCAATGGTCGGGGGCACCGGCCTCGTCGTGCATCTCACGGTGCTGTTCATCGCGCATGAAATCCTGCAAATGCCGTTTGCAGAAGCGCAGGCCGTCGGCGCGCTGGTTGCGATGACCAGCAACTTCATCCTGAACAATTTTCTCACCTATCGCGACCAGCGGCTGAAGGGATTTGCGATCCTGCGTGGCCTGTTGCTGTTCTATCTCGTCTGCGGCGTCGGGCTGCTCGCCAATGTCGGCGTCGCGTTCGCAGTCTTCGACCAGGAACCGATCTGGTGGCTCGCAGGCGCCGCAGGTGCATTGATGGGCGTGGTCTGGAATTACGCCATGTCCGGACTGTTCGTCTGGCGCAAGCGATGACCGATAGCGTTTTCGAGCGAAGTGGATGCCGGTTAGCGTGAAGAGCGATGGGATGACGTGCGCGGCTCACACTCCGTTGTCATCGCCCGGCTTGACCGGGCGACCCAGTACGCCGCGGCCTATCGTGTTGATCGCAGGCTTCCCGGCGTACTGGATCCCCGCTTTCGCGGGGATGACGGGTGGCGGGCGGGCGCCAAAATGAAATCGAACGAGGCGCGGGTTGCCCTGAACACGGGTCTAGCGATCCTGGGGCTCGTGGCGCTGCGTCTGGTAGCTGCGGCATTCACGCCGATCACCTTCGACGAAGCCTATTACTGGATGTGGTCGAAGCATCTCGCCGGCGGCTATTACGATCATCCGCCTGGCGTCGCGGTGGTGATCCGGCTCGGCACGATGATCGCAGGCGATACCGAGTTCGGCGTACGGCTGGTCTCGATCCTGCTGGCGTTGCCGATGAGCTGGGCGATCTATCAGGCCGCCGCCATGCTGTTCGGCAGCCGGCGCGTGGCCGCGTCGTCCGCGATCCTTCTGAACGTCACGCTGATGGCCGCGGTCGGCACCATGATCGTCACGCCGGACGCGCCGCTCCTGGTGGCTTCCAGCCTGCTGCTGTTTGCGCTCGCCAAGGTGCTGCACACCGGCCGCGGCGTGTGGTGGCTGGCGGTCGGCGCCGCCGCCGGCTGCGCGCTGCTGTCGAAATATACCGCGCTGTTCTTCGGGCCGGCGATCCTGATCTGGCTGGTCGCGGTTCCCAAGCTGCGGCACTGGCTGATCTCGCTTTGGCTTTATCTCGGCGGGCTCGTCGCGGTGCTGCTGTTTGCGCCCGTCATGCTCTGGAACGCCGAGCATCACTGGGTTTCCTTCATCAAGCAGATGGGGCGGGCAAGGATCGAGGATTTCCATCCGGTCTTCATCGCCGAACTGATCCCGACGCAGATCGCATTCGCCACGCCGCTGGTGTGGATGCTCGGCGCGATGGGGCTTTACGCGCTGTTCCGTCGACGCGCCGGCGCGCCACCGGCGCGCGTGCTCGTCAATACGATGTTCTGGGTCATCGTCGCCTATTTCGTCTGGCACTCGCTCCATGCCCGCGTCGAGGCCAACTGGTTTGCGCCGGTCTATCCGGCGTTTGCGATCGCCGCCGCCGTCGCCGCGCATCTGGTCGACTGGGAGCCGCGCTGGCAGCGCCTGGTCGATTTCTGCCGGCGCTGGGCGGCGCCGAGCGGTGTCCTGATGTTCGTGCTGCTGGTCGTGCAGGCCGACACCGGCGCGCTGTCGGGCTATCGCCGCGATGCCACCGTGCGCAGCGTGGGCGTCGGCTGGCGCGAAACGGCCGACGCGATCGAAGCTGCGAGGGCGCGAACGGGAGCCACATGCGTGCTGGCTTCGGACTACGGCACCACCGGCTGGCTCGCCTTCTATCTGCCGAAGGGCACCTGCGTGGCGCAGCAAAGCCAGCGCATCCGCTGGGCCAACATGCCCGAGCCCGACGCGGCGCAGCTTGCCGGGCCGTTGCTTTATGTCCGCGAGGTCGCGCCCGGCGACGCTCCCTTGAAGGACATGTTCGCCGGCGTGGAGAAGGTCGGGGAGGTCGAGCGCAGGCGCGGCCCACTCGTGATCGAGACCTATGCGCTCCACCTCATGCGGGGGCCGAAGGGCGAGATATTCGACCGCACGCCGCCGCCGGAATTGCAATAAACGCGGCCGCTCACTCGGCGGCGTCGGGATGCGTGCGTTGATCCAGTGTGGGTTGCTCGTGCCGCCACAGCCAGACCGCGAGCGAGCCTGACCGGCCCCTGATCTGCGCCTCGACGGGGCCGGCAAGGCTTCCGGTTTTCAGCCGGGCGCCGGTGTCCTCCGCCGCGATCCGCAGCGTATCGCTCAACGCCAGCCTGACATCGTGGCGGGCCGCCACTTCCATCAGGCGGCTCGCCACGTTCACGGTGTCGCCGGTTGCGGTGATGTGCTGATGGTTTCGACCGCCGAGCCGCGAGGCGACGATCGGCCCGAAATGTGCGCCGATCTTGAAGCCGATACGCGTCGCGATCGGCGGCGGCAACGCCTCGATCCAGCGTTCGGTCTTGACGCAGAGCGCGATCGAACATTGAGCCGCGCGCGCTGCGTCATCCGGCGCCGCCTCCGGCAGGCCGAACAGGATCATGGCGCCATCGCCCAGGAAGCTCGTGATCATGCCACCGCACCGCGTCGCTTCCTTGTCGACCAATGCGTGAAACCCCTTCAAGAGCCCCCGCGTGGCATCCGGATCGAGCGTTTCGCTGAGCGAGGTAAATCCGGAGAGATCGACGAACACGACGGCGGCATTCTGCCTGACCGGCGCCAGCAGGAAGTCGGGATCGCGCGCCAGCCATTGCTGCAGGCCCGGCGTCTGGAATTGTTCGAGCAGCCTGTTTTGTGCGGCAAAGCGCTGGGCGCTACTCCGGCCCGACCACAATTGCAACGTACCGAACAGGATGACCGGCGGCGCGGCGGCGGCAATGGTCGTCGCGGCGTCGAGCCAAATGCCGTGCGCGAAAGCAATCGTATTCGCAGTAGCCCACGCCACCACCACCACGCTGACCGCCAAGAGACCGATCGCGTTTCGCCGCCAGATCAGCAAACTGACCAGCAGCATCGGGAGCAGGATCGTCGTGATGGCATCGGCGATGCGAACCAGCTGGTCGCGCACGACACCGTCCGCCGCCACCAGATGCGAAATCGCGGTGGAAATGATCTCCACCCCCGGCATCAGAGAATCGAACGGCGTCGGAAAGAAGTCGCCGGCGCCGGTCGCAGTCGCGCCGAGGACGACGATGCGGCCCTGAATGGCTTCCTTGTCGATCTGGCCGTCGATCAGATTTGCGGCGCTGACGGTTCGAATGGTCTGGCGCGGGCCGTAATAGGAAATCGGCAACGCATAGTCGGAGGAGGTTGGAATCGGCCGCTCGCCGAACAGCAGGCGTCCGGGCTCGATCGTCAGCTTCTGGCCGGTCGCGATCGACGCAACACGAAGCGGAAACGACAGTTCGATCTTGTCGTGTGTCCGGAACAGCATCGGGACCGATTGCGGCGTGCCGGTCTGGCCCGTCGCCACATTGGCGATGCCGACTTCGGCGCGGTCTGCAAATGCCGGCAGCGGCAGCAGGAAGCGGTCGGCCTTCGGCAGGCGGGCCAGCGGCCCATCGTTCTCCTCGGAAGGCCGAACGGTGTGGGGAAATACCGCCGCCGCCGCAAGCACCGTCGGACTCGCCGCCAGCGCTTTCGCGAGCGCCGCATCGCCGTCGGCGGGGCCCTTATCAACCAGCAGGAGATCGATCGCGATCACCTTCGGCTCCAGCCGGGCGATCGCCTCGACGATCCCGGCGATCTCGGCGCGCGGCAACGGATAGGTGCCGGCGAGCTTGACGATGGTGTCGTCGATCGCAACGATCGTGACGAGGTCCGGCGGCGCCTTTACGCCGCGCACCAGCGTTCGCGCATCTGATAATGCCGAACTCGAGCCGGTCGAGAAACCGCAAATGGCCGCTGGTATGGCCGAGCCATATCGCGCCTGCCCAGAGTCCCGTGCAGAGCAGCGCAACCAGAATATGAAGACGTCGAAGGCTCATCCGCGTGTCTTCTATTGTCCTAATCTCGCCATCAGGGCCGTCACGCGCGCGGGCGGCCAGCGCTTGACGATCAATTCGCCTGTTGTCTCGACGTCGACGCCGTCACCGGCGCCAAGCACCACGCTGCCGCGGCCGCGAGGGCGTGCGACACTCACGCGGCCATTGACGACGAAGACGGAGGTCTTGGCACCTTCGGCGTCCACCGCCCATTTGGTGCCGCGCACCGCGGCAATCGCCTGCGGCGTCACCACGTCGAACCGGGTGCGCCCCGGCTTCTTCGGCACCTCGAGCAGCAGGGCCTTGTTGCTGAGCTCGACGGAATCGACCTGGCCGTCGCGGTTGCGATCCCTGAGTTCGAACTTCGCGCCGCCTTCGGCGACGATCGTGATCTCCGTCGCGCAATGAAGCGTCTGCGTCCCCTGCGCCGTCGGCGCGGACGTGCAGCCTGACCTTGCCGGCTGAGCCGCCGCGTTACCGGTCAGCAGCAGCAGACCTGCAAAAGCGATCGATCCGGCGCGCGCCAGCATTGTCATGGCAGCTTCCCCTTCCGGGCACTGAAGAAATTGGATTGATACGGCACCGTATCACAAGGACGCCCCCGCGTGCAAAGCGAATGAAGGGTGCGCAGATAATGTGTCTGTTGGCGGCGCATAAGGTTCGGCCAAGGCTCCGATTGTGCAATTCGGCCCAATACGCGTTGTAAACGGCTGATTACAGCGCTGAAAGGGCAGAAATTAGAAAGGGTTGAAGGGGCCTGTTCGGGTTGCGGGTACGCCGGGTCCGGCGGGAACGCAAGGCCGGCATGCGGCTTGTCGCGTGAGCGGCGGAAACGGCGATTCTGAGGCGTACTTTGGTGGCCCGCAGTGTCGGGGCGACTTGCCGCAAAACGTCTTGTATCCGGATCAACCAAAAGCGAGGTCGTCCATGTCCCGTTCCTCCCTGAAGCCCGCCGCCGAACTCGCGCGCGGAAACAGCGTGCGCTTTCCCAACGAGAGCGCCGAGTATCGCCGTGCCCGCGAGCAATTGCTGGCGGAGGAGATTGAGTTGCGCCGTCACATCGAACACGTCGCTGCGTTGCGCCGCGCGCTGCCGCCGGGTGGCGCGGTGACGAAGAACTATGCGTTCGAAGGCGAGGGCGGCAGGGCGACCTTGCCGGACCTGTTCGGCAACAAGCAGACGCTCGTAATCTACAGCTACATGTTCGGTTCCGCACGCGAGCAGCCGTGCCCGATGTGCACCTCCTTCATGAGCACCTGGGAAGCAAAATTGCCCGATGTCGAGCAGCGCATCGCGTTCGTGTTCGTCGCGCGGTCGCCGATCGCGCGGTTGATCGAGGCAAAGAAGGCGCGCGGCTGGACGCGGCACCGGATCTATTCGGACGCGTCGGGCGATTACACGCGCGACTATGTCAGTACGGCAGATGCCGACGCGCCGGGCTACAACGTGTTCACGCGACGCGACGGCAGCATCCGCCATTTCTGGTCCGGCGAAATGGGACCCTCGACCGCCGATCCCGGGCAGGACCCGCGCGGCGCACCTGACATCGATCCGCTGTGGACCATCCTGGACACGACGCCCGAAGGGCGCGGCGAGGATTGGTATCCTCGTCTGGGTTATTAGGGCCGGCACAAGCGGACGTTGCGGGCTCTTTTTGCGCTGCGCCCGTTCGCTGTCGCCATGGCCGGCGAGAACGATTTCGACCCGTTCAAGGACTAGTGCCCCAACTTGGCCCGATATGGGACATCCAGCGGGCAAGACCACCGGATGTCCATGATTGTGGCGGAATCTCCGCCTCAATACGGAGGCAGTTTCCTCAATAGTTCCATATATTTGGGTTCCGCCTTAGATGCGCCCAAGTTTAATTGGGATTTAACGAAAAGCCGCCTTAATGGCGCTCTGTGCTTCTGCGAGATGCTGCCGGGGACCTTTTTCGGACGCGGCATCAAACGGGGAACTTGGTGGAATTGTTGTCTGGGCGTTGTGTAAATGAGTAAGCGTATGCGTGCGTACGGCCCTGCGGTGCATAACCGCAGGAAGCCTTCCCGTAGGGGCGTTTCCCAATATCTCCTCGGCGGTGTCGCGGTCGGAGGCCTCATGCTGGCCTGCGCCTGGACCGTTTACACCAACGTGATCGGCGCCAGCATCTATCCGTCCGTGAACAGCGCCGCCTACGAGGCGCCTGTCGTCAAGAATTCGACCGTGGTCATCGCCCGTGCGGTGCAGCCGGCCTTCAACGAAATATTCGCTTCACTGGAGCAGCGCCCGCTGGTGATGCCCGCGCCGGAGAACGTCGCGAGTTCGCTGATGTTCAACGAGCGGTTCGCCGCAGCGGGGGCACAAGGCGAGCCGTCCAGAGCTGTCGAACCCAGGCCCGGCGAAGTTACCAGACTGGCCGAAGCTTCGCCGCCGGCCGACGCGAAGGCCGTCGTCCAGGCGCCGAAGTCTGCCGAAACAGCGAAGCCGAAAGTTTCCGCGCCGGCGACCAAGCTCGCTTTGGCAACGCCGAAGGAGGCTGAAGCCAGGCTGAAGCCAAGCCTGCGGATACCAAGACCGCGAACTCGTCCGGCTCGTCCATTCGCGACATGGCGCAGCGCGCCAAGGCCGCGGTGATGTCGATCGCTTCCAGCGACCGGCAGAACATGGTCGAAAAGCTGTGGGGCAAGCAGCCGGCATCCGGAGGGCTGCTGGCTTATGCATCCGCCGACGCCAGCGTCACCGGCAGCATCATCGATACGCGAAGCCAGAATCCAATGATGGGCGGCGCGCCGCCCTACGATCGCCAGACCGCGGTCTACGATATCGCCGCCGCGATGGTGTATCTGCCCGACGGTACCAAGCTTGAAGCGCATTCGGGCCTCGGCTCGAAGATGGACGATGTGCGCTATTCGCATGTGCGGATGCAGGGCGTGACGCCGCCGCACATCTACGAACTGAAGCCGCGCGAGACGCTGTTTCACGGCGTGCCGGCGCTGCGGCTGACGCCGCTCGGCGGCGAGGAAAAGATCCACGGCCGCGACGGCCTGCTCGCGCATACCTACATGCTCGGGCCGAGCGGCCAGTCCAACGGCTGCGTCTCGTTCAAGGACTATTACGCGTTCCTCGATGCCTACAAGAACAAGGGCATCCGCCGCCTCGCGGTGCTGGCGAAGGTGCAGTAACGGAGGTGGGTCGCCGCCCTCATGCGCCTGATGGCGCAAATCTGGTGGCTCGCAAGAATTCTTCGTCCCTGAGAAAGCAGGGGATCCAGAACCACCGAATGAAGTTGTCGACGGGATTGCGGCCCAGCGTCACGCAATAGTTGGCATTTGTGGTTATGGGTTCCGGGTCAAACCCGGAAAGACGGGGTACTTCTGAGCGCAACCCCAGACGCGTCTGGAACGAGACCCGATTGTGGTTATATTTGCTGATCCAGAGTGAGTCTCCGCTCGACAACCGATCTGGCGCGAAGCGACATGTGTCCCGCAATATCAGTCGAAACTCCACCGCCCTTTGCGACCGAAGCATTCGTCGATGCCGGTGCGGCCGTTGCCCGTCTCGAAGAGATCTACGAGCGCAATACCCAATTCCTTCGCGATCGCTTTGAAGCCTATGTCAACGGCAGGGCGTTCACGACGCGCGTGCGAGCCTGCTATCCGTTTGTGCGGATGACGACCGCGACCCATGCGCGGCTCGATTCGCGTCTCGCTTACGGCTTTGTTGCGGGACCGGGCGTGCATGAGACCAGCGTGACGCGCCCGGATATTTTCCGCACCTATCTCACCGAGCAAATCGAGCTGTTGGTGAAGAACCACGGCGTGCCGGTTGAAATCGGCGAGTCGAACGAGCCTGTTCCGATTCATTTCGCCTATCGGCGGGACATCAACATCGAGGCGGCGCTGACGATCGCCGACAGCTCGGCCTTTACGCGAACGCTGCGTGACGTGTTCGATACGCCCGATCCTGCCGCCATGGACGATGCGATCGTCGACGGCACATTTGAGCTGCCCCCCGGAGCACCCGAGCCGCTGTCCCTGTTCAGAGCGGCGCGGGTCGATTACTCGCTGCGCCGGCTCTATCACTACACCGGCACCGATCCCGAGCATTTCCAGAATTTCGTGATCTTCACGAACTACCAGTTCTATGTCGATGCCTTCGTGCAACTGTGCCAGCAGCGCCTCGCATCGGGCGAGATGGGCCTTGAAGCCTTTGTTGCGCCCGGGAATGCGATCACGCGCAATGCGCGGCTTGGCGGTGGCACGACCGGGATTGCCCCCGAACGCGCGCCGCAGATGCCAGCCTTTCATCTCGTCGAGCCAGGCTACCGCGGCGTTACCCTGATCAACATCGGCACTGGTCCGTCCAATGCGCGGAATGTAACAGACCACGTTGCGGTGCTGCGGCCGCACGCCTGGCTGATGGTGGGACATTGCGCGGGCCTCAGGAACACGCAGCGGCTCGGCGACTACGTGCTCGCGCATGGTTACGTCCGCGAGGATCACGTGCTCGACCATGAGCTGCCGCTCTGGGTCCCGATCCCGGCGCTTGCCGAGACGCAGGTCGCGCTGGAGGAGGCGGTCGGCGAGGTTACCGGGCTGACCGGCTTTGAGCTCAAGCGGGTGATGCGCACCGGAACGGTTGCCAGTGTCGACAATCGCAATTGGGAAATCAGCGGTCCGTCGGTCATTCGACGGCTGTCGCAATCCCGCGCTGTCGCGCTCGACATGGAGTCCGCGGCGATTGCCGCCAATGGCTACCGCTTCCGCGTCCCCTACGGCACTTTGCTGTGCGTCTCCGACAAGCCGCTGCACGGCGAAATCAAACTCGCCGGCATGGCCAGCGAATTCTACCGGCGACGCGTCGGTCAACATCTCGAGATCGGCCTGAAGGCACTCGAACGGCTCAAGCACCAGGAATCCGAGCGCCTGCATTCGCGCAAGCTCAGAAGCTTTGCCGAAGTCGCATTTCAGTAGGCGATGATGTTCAAGAACGGCCGTGCGAGGCTGTACCTTCGGGGATTTTCGCACAACTGACGTTACGCCATCCGCTGTGGGATACATTCCACTGGAGAATGTCATCGGTCGCGTGGGCATGATTTTCTTTTCCATTGATGCTGGTGGCAATGGCGCGCAGCATGCCATTCGCCACGACCGGATCGGCGCGGTGATGCAATAGCGCGACACTAGTGGCCGCGTTACAACGCTGGCGTCGCAATGCGCGACGCCGATCGTGTCGTTGCGCCGCTCATTGGCTTGCCGTGGGCGGGAGCTGGAACCGCGCGGTCCCGTAAGCTTACGGTGTTACCCATGCGCATTTTGCGGTTGCATCCGGAGACCCATTTGCATCTAACTCCCTGAGACCTCGCGAGCAGTCCGCCTCGCGCCCGTGCGTTTGACGGTTATTGTTCGAGCGAGAACTTGTTTTAGTGCGCGTGCGCAGAGAGAGCAGGTTCAAACTAATGATTAGACCTCCGTTCCGGGACGCTCCATATGGCGACGGCCGCGGACGCCTTACCGCGGGTTTCCCGCAGTGACGCCTCCTGCGGGAATGGGTAATCGCCTTCTTGCAGCATTGCCGGCATCGGATCTCGACCTGCTCAAGCCCGAGCTCGAGGTGATCGCGCTCGATCAGGACGCGGTCATCTCGCGGGCGGGCGATGCGATCGAGTACGTCTTCTTCCCTCATAGTGGCGCCATCTCGCTGATGGTCGAGATGGCGGACGGCCATACAGTTGCCGTCGCCGCAGTCGGGCGCGATGGGGCGGTAGGTATTCTTTCGGTGCTCGGCCCGTCGTCCGCAGACAATACCGCGGTCGTTCGTGCGGCCGGCACCGCCGCCCGGATACCCGCATCGCGATTTCACACCGCTTTCAACCGGAGCCCTGCGATACGGCACGCGGTCCAGATTCACGTCAGGGCGATGCTGAAGCAGCTTCAACTCGGTTCGGCCTGCAACGCGCTTCACCCGGTCGAAGCGCGGATGGCTCGCTGGTTGCTCCAAATTCGCGACCGCGTCGACCATGATGTGCTCCCGCTCACCCAGCAGGCGCTCTCGCAAATACTCGGTGTGCGACGTACGACCGTGACGCTGCTGATGCGCAAGCTGCGCGCGAGTGGCGCGATCAGGTCCGATCGACGCGGCCTGATCGAGATCGACCCGGCGCGGCTCGCTGCGGCAGCGTGCGAATGCCACAACGTCATGCATCTCGAAGTCGAGGAGATGTTCGCGGCGAATTTGACCCGATCGCGCGCGGTGGCTCCGCCCGAAGACCGGCCCATTCGGGGAATCGGATCGGGCGGGGCCATGTGAGCGCGTTACCGCGCAACTGCTCCACCTGCCGTACCGCTACTTGCCGCTGCGGCATTCCCGGAAAGCCCATCAAACAGCAGGTTCTCCGCCCGATCCGCTTCGCTGCCGCCAATTTTGACCGAGTGCTGGCTCAGTTGCCGCCTCGAGCCTCGCTAGCTCTCGCAGTATCTTCGCCGTCTGGCGCAGGTCGTTGCGCTCCGGACCCGGCTTCAGCCGGCGTGCTTCGTAAAGAAAGTCCTTGGCCTGCAGCAGCCAGGTGGACGTTTCAGTCGAGATTTGCATTTGCGCCAAGGTGTCCCCCCAATCGCGATCATTGCCTGATCTGTGTCGACCCTTACGCCGCGGAGGCCGGGCTGCCGGGCAGGACCCGGATGCCCGGCTCGTCGACCCAGGCTTCCGGCGCGAACCAGGCGTGATCGGCGCGGCAAATCGGGCAATGGGTGCGGGCGAAAAACACCGCGCTGCGCCTGAAGCTTTCACGATCAGTCCTGATACCGGTGGGAATCGCGTGTCCGGTTTGCGGACACCTGACCATGACCATACCCATGTCACTCTCCCTGGAGATTGCTTTGTCTCTTGCAGAAATGTACCGGCCGGTTGGAGTACGCCTGTTCGGTGCGGGTTACTTGGGGGGCATCGCGCACCTCGTCTGATCGAGCATCGGGCAGTGGGGCTCGTGCTCGTTACTGGGCTTATTCCTACCGGCCGGATCCCTCCTAAAACGAACCTTTGACGTTGAGCGCGGCTTTCTTGACCGGCTCGATGAAAAACCCTGGGGAAGTGTTTTCTGATCGGCTCACCCGTTTCCGTCGCGTTCAGCGTGACTTTCACTTCGCTTTCACGCACGGCACCAAGCCCTTCTCAGGCGAAGGCATTCCCCGCGACGCTCGCCAGCGTCACGAGAGCTTGCGCTCCGTGTTCGATCGGGTTTTTTTGGGTGAGCCTTGATCTAGCCCCGATCTTATTTTGGCCGCGAAAAGTCGGACTGTCGGTTCGGTTTGCGACTCTCGCGCAGAATTATTTTTTGAAATTGTCAACACACACGATCGCATATTTGCTGAGCGTGTGCATAGCAGGGATATCGCGACGGGCGCGATGTCTTTTCCTCAGCGTAACGTTGCGGATTTTTCAAGCGTGATGCCGCGACGGGCATCGGCGTTCACTGCGCAATAGCGGTCGTCCGCACCGTCTGCGCAAACAAAAACCCCGGCATCGCTGCCGGGGTTTTGCATTCCTTGAGTAACGCCTGAGTGGCTGGATCAGAAGTCCATGCCGCCCATGCCGCCGCCGGGGGGCATGCCGCCGCCGCCGCCGGCGTTCTTCTTCGGCAGTTCGGCGATCATGGCTTCGGTGGTGATCAGGAGAGCCGCGACGGATGCCGCGTTCTGGATCGCCGCACGAACCACCTTGGTCGGGTCGATGATGCCCTTGGAGACCAGGTTGCCGTATTCGCCGGTCTGCGAGTCGAAGCCGTAATTGTACTGCTCCTTCTCGAGGATCTTGCCGACGATGACGGAGCCGTCTTCACCGGCGTTGATCGCGATCTGGCGGGCCGGCGCGGACAGCGCCTTGCGCACGATCTCGACGCCGGTCTTCTGGTCGTCGTTCTGGGTCTTGATGCGCTTGAGCTGCTCGGAGGCGCGGAGCAGGGCGACGCCGCCGCCCGGCACGATGCCTTCTTCAACCGCTGCACGGGTCGCATGCATCGCGTCATCCACGCGATCCTTGCGCTCCTTCACCTCGACTTCGGTCGCGCCGCCGACGCGGATCACCGCGACGCCGCCCGCGAGCTTGGCCAGACGCTCCTGCAGCTTCTCACGGTCGTAGTCCGAGGTGGTTTCCTCGATCTGCGCCTTGATCTGCTGGACGCGCGCCTCGATGTCGGCCTTCTTGCCGGCGCCGTTGACGATGGTGGTGTTTTCCTTGTCGATCATCACCTTCTTGGCGCGGCCGAGCATCTGCAGCGTGACGTTCTCGAGCTTGATGCCGAGATCTTCCGAGATCGCCTGACCGCCGGTCAGAACGGCGATGTCCTGCAGCATGGCCTTGCGGCGATCGCCGAAGCCCGGCGCCTTGACGGCAGCGACCTTCAGGCCGCCGCGCAGACGGTTGACGACGAGGGTGGCGAGAGCTTCGCCTTCGACGTCTTCGGCGACGATGACCAGCGGCTTGCCGGTCTGCACCACGGCCTCGAGCAGCGGCAGCAGTTCGTTCAGCGAGGAGAGCTTCTTCTCGTTGATCAGGATGTAGGCATCGTCCATTTCAACGCGCATCTTGTCGGCGTTGGTGACGAAGTAGGGCGAGATGTAGCCGCGGTCGAACTGCATGCCCTCGACGACGTCGAGTTCGGTCTCGAGCGACTTGGCTTCTTCAACCGTGATGACGCCCTCGTTGCCGACCTTCTTCATCGCGTCGGCCAGGAACTTGCCGATTTCGGCGTCGCCGTTGGCGGAGATGGTGCCGACCTGGGCGATTTCCTCGTTCGAGGTGACCTTCTTGGAGTTCTTGACGAGATCGGCGACCACGGCTTCCACCGCCAGGTCGATACCGCGCTTCAGATCCATCGGGTTCATGCCGGCGGCAACCGACTTGGCGCCTTCACGGACGATCGCAGCCGCGAGAACGGTTGCGGTGGTGGTGCCGTCGCCGGCAGCGTCAGCCGACTTGGAGGCGACTTCGCGCACCATCTGGGCGCCCATGTTCTCGAACTTGTCGTCGAGCTCGATCTCCTTGGCGACGGTGACGCCGTCCTTGGTGATGCGGGGAGCGCCGAACGACTTGTCGAGCACGACGTTGCGGCCCTTGGGGCCGAGCGTGACCTTCACGGCGTTGGCGAGAATGTCGACGCCGCGCAGCATGCGGTCGCGGGCATCTACGCCGAATTTGACTTCTTTAGCTGACATATTTGGTTTCCCTGAGTTGATCTTTGTTTCTCACCCTGTCGGGGAGGCGCCGCGCGGGCGCTCCTCAGGGTGAGCATGGCGGGCGAAGCGCTTAGGCAGCCTTCTTCTTGGTGGCGGGGACGTCGAGCACGCCCATGATGTCGCTCTCCTTCATGATCAGGAGATCTTCACCGTCGATCTTGACCTCGGTGCCCGACCATTTGCCGAACAGGACGCGGTCGCCGACCTTGAGGTCGATCGGGATCAGCTTGCCGGCTTCGTCGCGGCCGCCCGGGCCGACGGCGGTGATTTCGCCCTGCGAGGGCTTTTCCTTGGCACTGTCCGGAATGATGATGCCGCCAGCAGTCTTCTCTTCGGCGTCGATGCGCTTGACCACGACGCGGTCGTGAAGCGGACGGAATTTCATGCAGTCCTCCTAAGTTTCTGAAGATGTTGTCAGAATTGGAAATTTTGGCAGTCCGGGCTGGCGAGTGCCAACACGGCTGCGGCTGATTTAGGCCAGACTTGATCGGGGGACAAGGGCTTCTAGCAGAAAAATTGGCACTCAAATATGACGCCTGCCAATTTCGTTAATCATGATTAATCCGGCGGGCGGCGCTCGGACCCCGTATTAGCACGTGCGGTAAGCTGCTGCTAATGCGTGAATTTTCAACAACTCATTAAACATTTAGGCTTGTGATGGGTTGGTATCGTGCGTCACATTTCTCTCATGTGAGCGCATCTCCGCCGGGGTGGCTCGGTGTGTGGCCACCACGTGAAATGCGCTTCCAGCAATGGAGGTTTGGCATGGTCTCGAGGGTTGGGGTTGCTTCCGAAGACTTCCGGAAGCAGGTGCTGGGTTACGGGCTGACGACGGCGCAAATCCTGTATCGGATGCCGGATCATCCCGCGTTGCTGCAGACCTATGTCTGGCAGAACTACGATCTGTTTCCGAAATTCCCGGCGCTGAAGGATTTCCTCGCCTTCTGGGAGGAAAAGCTCGATGGCCCGCTGTTTTCCGTCACGGTCGCGCATTCCAGGCTGATCAAGCCGGCCGAACTGCGCGCGGTGGACGGCGTGTTCAGGCTGCATTGAAGCCTGCGCTGAAGCTGTAGGGTGGGCAGAGCGAAGCGTGCCCACCATGCCGACGCAGATATCGCTCTCGATGGTGGGCACGGCGCGATGCGCCTTTGCCCACCCTACGAAATCGAATTCTGTGTTAGCCTCCCGCGACAAACAAAAAAGGGAGGCAGAAATGGCCAAGAAGAAAATGGCATCACGGCCCGCGGCACAGCCCGCCGTGAAGAAGAAATGGTCGGGCCATAAAACGGCAGCCAAGTCCTCAGCGCGCAAGACCATCAAGTCGAAGGCGAGGGGCGTTGCGGCAGCCAAGTCAAAACCGGCCAAGAAGGCGCGGCCGAAGCAGCGCATCGCCATCAGCCATCACCGCGAAGAGGATTTCAAGGCCGACGGCCTTCGTACTTACGCAAAGTACCGCGACCTCGGGATTGCGGACGCCACCCACGGGCTGGCGCAGGCGCATGTGATCCGCCTGCAAGGACCCTGCAATCCGGCGGAAGTCTCAAAACTGCATTTCCACAACGTCGAATTCCAGATGGTCTACGTGCTCAAGGGCTGGGTGAAGACCTACCTGGAAGGGCAGGGCGAGACGGTAATGAAAGAAGGCAGCGCCTGGACCCAGCCGCCGCGCATCAAGCATCTGATCATGGATTATTCCGACGACGTGGAATTGCTGGAAGTGATTCTGCCGGCGGAGTTCAAGACGGTGGAATTGGCGAGTTAACACTCGCCGTCATTCCGGGGCGCGCGTAGCGCGAACCCGGAATCCATTCCTTCACTTGCTCTGTGGCTCAATGGATTCCGGGTCTGGTCCTTCGGACCATCCCGGAATGACAGAGAGCATTACGTCAAAACCCCCACGATCGCCCCCATCAAGCACGTCGTCAGCGTGCCCGATACGATCGACTTCAATCCCAACGCATTGATCTCCTCGCGCCGCTCCGGCGCCATGGTGCCGAGGCCGCCGATCATGATGCCGAGGCTGGCGAAGTTGGCAAAGCCGCACATCGCATAGAGCATGATCAGCCGCGAGCGCGGGTCGAGCGCATCAGCGCCCAGTTTCGAAAATTCGACATAGGCGATCAACTCGTTCAGCACGGTCTTGGTGCCCATCAGGCTTCCCGCCGTGATCGCCTGCGGCCATGGCAGGCCCATCAGCCAGCACACCGGCGCCATCAGGTAGCCGAGCAGACGCTGCAGCGAAATCTTCGCGCCGCCGATCTCGGGCAGCAGGCCGAGCATTGCATTGGCGAGGTAGACCAGCGCCACCAGCACCAGCAACATCGCCACGATGTTCAGGAGTAGTTCAAGTCCGGAAGCGGTGCCCTTGACGATCGCATCCATGGTCGACTTCGTCTGCATATCGGGATCTTCCAGCGACCCGCCGGTGCGCTGGTTGGAAGTCTCCGGCACCATGATCAGGCTGACGAGAATGGCCGACGGCGCAGCCAGCACGGATGCAATGACAAAATGCGCCGCCGCATCCGGGATCAGCGGCGCGAGGAAAGTCGCGTAGAGCACCAGCACGGTGCCGGCGATGCCGGCCATGCCGCCGGTCATCACCAGGAACAATTCGCTGCGGGTGAGCTGTGCCAGATAGGGGCGGATGAACAGCGGCGCCTCGACCATGCCGAGAAAGATATTGGCCGCGGTCGAAAGCCCCACCGCGCCGCCGACGCCGAGCGTGCGCTCCAGCAGCCATGCCATGCCGCGCACGACCGGCGGCAGGATGCGCCAGTAGAACAGCAGCGTCGTCAGAACGCTCATGACGAGCACGATCGGCAGCGCCTGAAACGCCAGGATGAAATCCGCGCCCGGCGCCTTGAGGTCGAACGGAAGTGCGCCGCCGCCGAGATAGCCGAACACGAAGGAAGTGCCGGCGCGCGTCGCCGCCGCGATCGTGTTGACGGCGTCGTTGATGGCGCCGAACGCTTTCGCCACCGGCGGCAGCTTGAGCAGCACCAGCGCGGTGACGACGGTGAAGGCGAGCCCAATTGCCATTTGCCGCAACGATACCGCGCGGCGGTTTTCGCCAAGCGCCCATGCGATCGCCAGCAACGCCAGCACGCCAAACGCCGATTGCAGTTGCAGCATGTATCCCCCGAAAGCCCGGAAGCGATTATGCCAGCGCCGGGCGGCCGCGCAATGCCGTGTTGCGGGCCTGCCCGTTGACTTCTGCATGCCGCTCGGCCACCGCTTTTGCCCATGTCCTCAACGATGCCGGTCGGCGCCCGCGAGCTGCTCAGGCACGGGCCGTTCCTGTTCTTCCTGTTGTCGCGAAGCCTGTCGCGCTTCGCCAGCCAGATCGCGGCGGTCGCGATCGGCTGGCAGATCTACGACATCACCGGCAGCGCCTTCCAGCTCGGCATGGTCGGGCTGGTGCAATTCCTGCCGACGGCGCTGCTGGTTTTCGTGGCCGGCCATGCCGCCGACCGGTTCGAGCGCAAGCGCGTGGTGCAGCTTTGCCAGGTTGCGGAAGCCGCGACCGCGCTGTTCCTGGCGGTCTCCACCTTTGCCGGCTGGCTCACCGTGACGCAGATCTTCATCGCCACGTTCGTGATCGGAATCGCGGGCGCCTTCGAGAGCCCTGCGACGGCGGCGCTGCTGCCGCTGATCGCGCCAAAAGGCTCGGTGCAGCGGGCGACCGCGATCTCCTCCGGCGCAGCCCAGGTCGCAACCATCACCGGCCCCGCGCTCGGCGGTCTCGCTTACGTGCTGGCGCCGAGCCTGCCGTATTTCGTCATCGTCTTGTTCTGGCTGGCGGGCGCGGTTCTGACCGGCTTCATCCACACGACGAAGCAGGAGCCTTCGAAAGAGGCGAATGCGGTCGCAGACGACGTCTTTGCCGGCGTCCGCTTCATCCGCAACAACCCGGCGATCCTCGGCACCATCTCGCTCGACCTGTTCGCGGTGCTGCTCGGCGGCGTCACGGCGCTGTTGCCGATCTTTGCGCGCGACATTCTGCAGGCCGGCCCGCTCGGCCTCGGCGTCCTGCGCGCCGCGCCCGCGGTCGGCGCGCTGTTGATGACCGCCTATCTCGCACGTCACACCATCAACCACCATGTGGGTCTGCGGATGTTTCAGGCCGTGATCGTGTTCGGCGCGGCGACGGTGATATTCGCGCTCTCGCAGTGGATGTGGCTGTCGGTGCTGGCGCTGGCGCTGCTGGGCGCAGCCGATACGATCAGCGTGGTGATACGTTTTTCGCTGGTGCAGCTTTCGACGCCCGACGAGATGCGCGGCCGGGTCGGCGCCGTCAATTTCCTGTTTATCAATGCCTCAAACCAGCTCGGCCAGTTCGAAAGCGGCGTCACCGCGGCGCTGTTCGGCACGGTGCCGGCCGCCGTCATCGGCGGCGTCGGCACCATCGCGATCGCGCTGTTGTGGATGAAGCTGTTCCCGGCGCTGCGGAAGGTGCAACGGCTGGAGTAGGGTGGCTGCGATGTCTCGGTATGTCGTCCCTGCGAACGCAGGGACCCATACCGCGTGATCTCTCGTGTGGACACGAACGGTAGACGTCTCGTAACCCAATCACCGCCGCGGCGTATGGGTCCCCGCGTTCGCGGGGACGACGCGAGTGGGTGCGGCTCAGCCCCGTCCCACAAACGGCATCTTGCTCGCCATCACCGTCATGAACAGCACGTTGGCATCCAGCGGCAGGCCGGCCATGTAGGCCACGGCGTCGCCGACCGCCTTCGCGTCCATGCGCGGTTCTTGTTTCATCGTGCCATCGGGCTGCATCACGCCGGGGCCGGCGACCATGCGATCTGTCATCGGCGTCGCGGCGTTGCCGATATCGACCTGGCCGACCGCGATGTCGTACATGCGGCCGTCGAGATTGGAGGCCTTGGTCAGGCCCGTGATCGCGTGCTTGGTCGAGGTATAGGCCGCCGAGAACGGCCGCGGTGCGTGCGCCGAAATCGAGCCGTTGTTGATGATGCGGCCGCCGCGCGGCTTCTGGTCCTTCATGATCCGGAAGGCGTGCTGGGTGCAGAGGAAGGGGCCGGTGAGGTTGGTATTCACCACCGCCTGCCACTGCGCGAGACTGAGATCCTCGAAATTGACCGGCGGCGCGCCCATGCCGGCATTGTTGAACAGCACGTCCAGCCGGCCGTAGCTGTCCATCACCTTGGCGAACAGCGCCGCGATCGAGCCGGGATCGGTCATGTCGGCGGACACGCACAGGCTCTTGCCGACATTGTCGCCGAGCTTTTTGGTCTCTTCCAGCATCTCGATGCGGCGCCCGGCGAGCACCACGGTGAAGCCGGCATTCATCAGCGCCAGCGATGCCGCGCGTCCGACGCCGGTGCCGGCACCGGTGACGATCGCGATCTTGTTTGTTGTGTCGGCCATTTTATTTCCTCGCCTTCAGTTTTTTGCTTCTGTTTCGGATTTGTAGGGTGGTCTCGGGATATTCTGGTGCGCTGCGCGCAGTGCCGCCGACCAGCGCGAGCGCAGGTCGTGGAAATAGGGCTCGCCCGCCTCGATGCGGTGGTTGAGATCGGCCTCGCAGGCATCCGTGCGCACCACCAGGACGTCGATCGGCAGGCCGACGCCGAGATTGGATCGCATGGTCGAATCCATCGAGATCAGGCCGGTCTTCAGCGCCTCGTACAGTTCGACGTCATAGTGCATCGCGCGGTCCAGCACCGGCTTGCCGTATTTGTGCTCGCCGATCTGCAAATAGGGTGTGTCGGTGGTGCATTCGATGAAGTTGCCGGCGGTGTAGACCATGAACAGCCGCATCCGCGAGCCCTTGATCTGTCCGCCGAACAGGAAGGAGACGTCGAAGGAGACGTCTTCGGATCGGAGCGCCGGGCCTTCGGTGGCATGGACCATGCGGATCGCCCGCCCGATGCGCTGCGCCGCCTGGAACATGGTCGGCGCGTTCATCAGCGTCTCGACCTCACCGGTGGTGGGGTCTTCGATGCCCTCGGTCAATGTCGACAGCACCGACTGGCTGATCGCCAGATTGCCGGCGCTGGCAATCGCCATGATGCGCTCGCCGGGTTTTGAGAAAACATGGAGCTTGCGAAAGGTCGAGACGTTGTCGAGGCCGGCATTGGTACGGGTGTCCGCGATCATGACCAGACCGTCCCGCACCAGAATTCCGCAACAATAGGTCATTCCAAGTCCCCGAACGCGCCTGATATCTTTGGCGGCAGACCATAGCGTTTTCGAGCGAAGTGGGTACCGGTTCGCATCAAGAAAACGCGTCAAACAAGACAACTAGAGCCCGGTTCTGATGCAATCAGAACCGAACAAGGCTCTAGTAGCCAATTTCAGGGGGCCATCCAACCCCAATTCCCGCGTCGCGGCATGCGCCGGCGACTGAAACCCGCCGCTCACGCCGGCGAATATCCGCCGGGGTGCGGCTGGCCCACCCGATGGACGAGTTCTCGAAGATCAGCGCAGTCCGATCGCGGTGCAACTTTTCCGGGAACGGGGTATGCAAAGATAGTGTCGCCGGCCGGCATCGGCTGCGTTACGTTGCGATCACCCATAGCTGCAAGAAAAGAAAATACAGGGAGGCTGAATGCGCGCCTGGAACCTCATGGTGCTTCTCGGCACCGCACTTTTCGCCGCGTTCCCCGCCGCAGCGCAGAAAAAAGGCGGCACGCTCCGACTCTATCACAATGACAACCCGCCCTCGACCTCGCTGCACGAGGAAGCGACGATTGCCTCGGTGACGCCGTTCGCGGCCATCTTCAACAATCTCGTGGTGTTCGATCCCGCCAAAGTCCACGAGAGCATCGATACGGTCATTCCGGATCTGGCTGAAAGCTGGTCATGGGATTCCACCAATACAAAGCTGACGTTCAAGCTTCGGCAGGGCGTGAAATGGCACGACGGCCAGCCGTTCACGGCCAAGGACGTGCAGTGCACCTGGCGCATGCTGATCGGCAAGACCGAGACCCAGGACTTCAAGCGCAATCCGCGAAAAGTCTGGTACACGAAGCTGCAGGACGTCAGCGTCAACGGCGACTATGAGGCGACATTCGAGCTGAGCGAGCCGCAGCCGAGCCTGCCGGTATTGCTCGCGAGCGCGTTTTCGCCGGTCTATCCCTGCCACGTGAGCCAGCAGGTGATGCGCACCAAGCCTGTCGGCACCGGGCCGTTCAAATTCGTCGAGTTCAAGCGCGGCGAGTCGGTGCGGCTGGTGCGCAATCCCGATTACTGGAAGAAGGACCGGCCCGTATCTGGACGAGATCACGTTCCGCATGATCGACAGCCGCGCCACGCGCATGCTGGCGTTCGCCACCGGCGACTACGACATCACCTTTCCCTCCGACGTCAGCATTCCCCTGATGAAGGACATCAAGGCACGTGCGCCCAACGCGATCTGCGAGACGACGGCCACGGGAACGCAGATCAACCTGATGGTCAATCGCGTCAATCCGCCGTTCGACAATCCGGATATTCGAAAAGCCATGTCGCTGGCGCTGGACCGGAAACCCTTCAACACCATCCTGATGGAGGGGATGGCGCGGATGGGCGGGGCGATGCTGGCCAAGCCGGGGGGCGAGTGGGGCATGCCGCCGGAGATGGTGTCGTCGCTGACCGGCTACGGCCCCAATGCCGAAAAGAACGTCGCCGAAGCGCAGGCGATCATGCAGAAGCTCGGCTACAGCGACGCCAAGCCGCTGCACATCAAGATCCAGACCCGGAACCTGCCGACCTATCGCGATCCCGCGGTAATCCTGGGGGACCAGCTCAAGAAAATCTACATTGTCAGCGAACTCGACATCCTCGACACGCCGCGCTGGTACGCGCGGCTCGCCAAGAAGGATTACACGATCGGGTTGAACGTGACTGGCGTCAGCGTCGACGATCCCGACGGCAACATCGTCGAAAACTATTCCTGCAAGTCGGAACGCAACTACACCCAGTATTGCAACGCCGAGGTCGACAGGCTGCTGGTTGCGCAATCGAGCGAACTCGACAAGGAAAAGCGCAAGAAAATGGTCTGGGACATCGAACGGCTGCTGGTCGACGATGCGGCGCGGCCGATTATCCTGCACTCATCGGCCGGCAATTGCCGGCAGCCCTACGTGAAGAACTTCCGGCCGCACGACAACAGCCAGTACAACAATCTGCGGTTCGAGGACGTGTGGCTGGATAAATAAATCGTAGGGTGGGCAGAGGAGCGAAGCGACGTGCCCACCATCCATCACCGAATCCGCTGAGAGAGGGTGGGCACGCTTCGCTCTGCCCACCCTACGAGTTCGACGATCTGCTTTACGACTGCGACTGGCTCTGCCACTGACCCGGCCGTCCGGCCTGTTCGACCTTCACCGCCACCGTCAGCGTCTCCGTGCCGCCACCATAGCGGGTGCCGCGCACGGGTGCGGCGCCGAGGTAGTCGAGCCCGATGGCGACACGGGCATGCGCGTCGGTGGTGCAGATGCCGTTGGCGGCATCGAAGCCGACCCAGCCGAGGCTGGGCACGTAGGCTTCGGCCCAGGCGTGGCCGGCCTGCTGATGGGTAGTGCCGTCGGAGCGCAGGAAATGTCCGGAGACGAAGCGCGCCGGCACGCCGCCGGAGCGGGCGCAGGCGATGAAGATGTGGGCGTAGTCCTGGCAGACGCCGCGCTTGAGCGCGAACGCTTCCGCCGCCGAGGTGCCTGAATTGGTCGGATCCTCGTCGAACGTCATGTGTTCGTTGATCTGCACCATCAGCGCATGCAGGAAGCCGAGCACGTCGCCGTCGAACTCCGAGCGCATCTCGCGCGCAAACGTCGCCATCGCCGGATTGACTTCGGTAAGCGCGGTCGAGCGCAGGAACAGGCTGGGCGGGAAACGTTCGTCGGTGCCGCGCAGCACGCCACCGGTGTCGTGGGTCTCGATCAGGCCGGCGACATGGATGGTGAGGTCGGCGATCGGCCCGTGCGTGAGCACATGCGTGACGTTGCCGAACGCGTCCTGATGCGTGTCGAGCCGGGAATCGGTGGAGACGTCGATCTGCCAGTCGGCAACGTATTGCCCGTCATGGCTGCCGGGCGTCATCCGCAGGATCTGGATCACGCCGGAGGCGGGAGGCTCGTAGCGATAGCTGGTGGAATGGGCAATTCGCAGGCGCATGGCAGAACCAGGTTCGGATCGTCATGCCCGGGCATTAGCGCGAAGCGCGTCTTCGCGCCAGATGTCCCGGGCATCCACGTCTTTCTCGCTCACTTGGCATAGCAAGACGTGGATGGCCGGGACAAGCCCGGCCATGACGGTGTTTTGTTGCGTTCGTCCAAAATTCTTAAATCAAATATTGCTTTGTGATGATCTCACCGAGCCGCGCGTTATCCGAGATGAATTCCTGGATGAACTCATGGACGCCGTGCTGGAAGATATCGTCCATATGGCTGTGTTCCAACCGGTTTCGGACGCCGCGGGCGTGGCGCTGCGAGGCGCCCTGGCGGCCATAGGCGACGCCGATCTGGTCGAGGTTGCGCACAAGGTTGCTGTAGCAGCTCGCCAGCGACCGCGGCAGCGTATCGTTGAGGATCAGGAGGTCGGCGATCAGCCAGGGCTTCAGCGTCTCGCGATAGACCCAGTGATAGGCTGTCAGCGCCGACACCGAGCGCAGGATCGAGGTCCACTGGTAGTAATCGAGGGGGCCGCCGACATGTTCTTCCTCGGGCAGCAGCACGTGATACTTTACGTCGAGAATGCGGGCGGTGTTGTCGGCGCGTTCCAGATGCAGGCCGAGGCGTGAGAACCAGTAGGCGTCGTTGCGCAGCATGGTCCGGTAGGCCGAACCGTCGAACCGCAATGATGTCTCCTGCACGAAGCGCAGGAACCGCGCCAGCTCCTCGCGGCTCGACGTGCCCTTGCCCCAGACCTCCTGCAATTCGATCCAGGCCGAGTTGATGGTGTCCCACATCTCCGACGTCAGCGCGGTGCGGACCGAGCGCGAATTGAGCCGCGCCGCCTCGATGCAGTTCTTGATCGAGGAGGGATTGGATGCCGAGAACGCCAGATACTCGACCACGTTCTGCTCGTTGGCTTCCTGATAGGCCTCGTAGAAACTCGCGCTGACGCCCGCCGTCAGCAGCGCCGATTCCCACTCATTGGTCTTCCCGATATAGGCGGCTGGAAGAGCGGTGACGCGCAAGGTGGCGTCGATGGTGCGCGCGATATATTCGGCGCGCTCGACATAGCGGGCCAGCCAGTACAGGTTTTCGGCAGTGCGCGACAGCATACGAAAATTTCGCTCTCTATTCGTCCAGTATCCAGGTGTCCTTGGTACCGCCGCCCTGGCTCGAATTGACCACCAGCGATCCTTCCTTCAGCGCCACCCGCGTCAGCCCGCCCGGCACGACGGTGACGTGCTGGCTGCCCGTCAGCACGAACGGACGCAGATCGACATGGCGCGGCGCGAGGCCGGATGCGGTGCAGGTCGGGCAGGTCGACAGCGCCAGCGTCGGCTGGGCGATGAACCCCTCGGGCTCGCGCTTGAGCTTGTCGCGGAACGCCTCGATCGTCGCCTTGGTGGCGGCGGGGCCGATCAGCATGCCGTAGCCGCCGGAGCCATGCACTTCCTTCACCACGAGCTCGCTTAGATTATCGAGCACGTAGGCCAGGTCCTTCGGCTCGCGGCAGCGCCAGGTCGGCACGTTCTTCAGGATCGGTTCTTCGCCGAGATAAAACTTCACGACCTCCGGCATGTAGGAATAGATCGCCTTGTCATCGGAAATGCCGGTGCCGACCGCGTTTGCCAGCGTCACGTTGCCGGCCGCATAGGCCGACATCAGCCCGGGCACGCCGAGCGCGGAATCCGGACGGAAGGTCAGCGGATCGAGGAAATCGTCGTCGACGCGGCGGTAGATCACGTCGACGCGTTTCAACCCTTCCGTGGTGCGCATGAACACCTCATCGTTCTTGACGATGAGGTCGCGGCCCTCGACCAGCTCGATGCCGAGCTTGTCGGCGAGGAAGGAATGTTCGTAATAGGCGGAGTTGTAGACGCCGGGCGTCATCAGCGCGACCGTCGGCTCCGCCGAGGCGGAGAGCGGCGCCACGGAACGCAGCGCCGACAGCAATTCGTCGGGATAGCGTTCCACAGGGGCGACGCGGTGGCGGGCAAACAGGTCCGGAAACAGCCGCATCATGATTTCGCGGTTTTCCAGCATGTAGGAGACGCCCGAGGGCGTCCGCGCATTGTCCTCCAGCACGATGAAATTGTCGGCGTCGACCCGGACGATGTCGATCCCGGCGATGTGGACGTAAACATCGTGCGGCACGCTCTGGCCGTTCATCTCCGGGCGGAATACCGGGTTTTGGAAAATCAGGTCGTCGGGGATGATGTTGGCGCGCAGGATGTCGCGGCCATGATAGATATCGCGCAGGAACATGTTGAGCGCGCGGACCCGCTGCTTCAGGCCCTTCTCCAGCAGCGTCCATTCCTTGGCCGACATGATTCGCGGGATCACGTCGAAGGGGATCAGACGTTCCTGGGCTTCGGCGTCGCCATAGACGGCGAAGGTAATGCCGATCCGGCGAAACAGCAGTTCCGCCTCCTGGCGGCGATATTCGAGGGCGTCCGGAGGCGTCTCCTTGAGCCAGCGGGAGAGTTCCTGATAGGCCGGGCGGAGGTCGCCGCCGGGGCCATTCATTTCATCGAACGCAACTGCCATAAATCCTGACTATCCCCAAAGTCACACAGTGCATGACCGGAAGGGATGGTAGCAAGGCTCGGGCCAGCGCGATATGCATTCGCCAGCGGCATTTGGTAAGGGTAGCTCGCCGCGCTGCCCTGAAAAAAGGCTGCCGGGTGCTTATTTCGGCAGCAAACCCCCGTGACTTCAATGCGTTGCTTGCGCAAAGTTACGGGGCAGGTGGGGAGAAGTCATGAGCGAGATCGTCACGGCGGGTATTCTGGTCATTGGCGACGAGATCCTGTCCGGCCGTACCAAGGACAAGAACATCGGCTTCATCGCCGAATACCTGACCAATATCGGTATCGACCTCAAGGAGGTCCGTGTTGTCGCCGACGACGAGGCCGACATCATCGCAGCCCTTGATGCACTGCGGCATCGCTACGATTACGTCTTCACGACCGGTGGTATCGGGCCGACCCATGACGACATCACCGCCGACAGCGTCGCCAAGGCGTTCGGCGTCGGGATCGACCATCACCCGGAGGTGGTGGCGCGGTTCCGCGAGCGCTGGACCGAGCAGGATCTGAACGAGGCGCGGCTGCGCATGGCACGGGTCCCCGATGGCGCCGAGCTGATCCAGAGCGCGACCATCCTGGCGCCCGGCTTCAAGCTCGGCAACGTCATCGTGATGGCCGGCATTCCCACGATCATGCAGGCGATGATGGACATCGTCGCGCCCAAGCTGAAGTCGGGGGTGCGGATGCTCTCGGATACGGTCCGCGCCAATGCGCGGGAGGGGGACATCGGCGGGCCGCTGCGCGAGATCGCCAATGCCCACCCGGACACCATCATCGGCAGCTATCCGTTCATGGACGAGGACAAGAAGCCGAACACCAATCTCGTCGTCCGCTCCCGCGATCCCGAAAAGCTCAACGCGGCGATGGCTGCGGTGAAGGAGATGCTGGCGGGCATGCCGAAGTAGCGGCGATCGCGGTGATCTTCGAAGTTCGCAATACGGGAGAATACAAAGTGACCGCTTGTTCTGGAGCGCGTTCGTGACGGGGCGCGAAAAAGCCACTCCGCCGCCGGAGAAAGCCTTTCCGGTCTCCTGGGACCAGTTTCACCGGGATTGCCGGGCGCTGACCTGGCGGCTCAACGAGGTCGGGCCGTTTCATGCGATCATCGCGATTACCCGCGGCGGGCTGGTGCCGGCGGCCATCGTGGCGCGCGAGCTCGGCATTCGCATCATCGATACCGTCTGCATTGCCAGCTACGACCACACCCGGCAGGGCGACCTGCAGGCGCTCAAGGGCGTTTCGGCCGAGGTGGCAAAACTCGGCGACGGAACTGGCAAGGGACTGCTGATCGTCGACGACCTCGTCGACACCGGCAAGACCGGCCGGCTGGTGCGTTCGATGATGCCGGACGCGCATTTCGCCGCCGTCTATGCCAAGCCGCAGGGCAAGCCGCTGGTCGATACCTTCATCACCGAAGTGTCGCAGGACACCTGGATCCATTTTCCCTGGGACACCGCGCTGTCGTTCCAGCCGCCGATCCGTCCGTGACGGCGTGCGACACCCGCCGTCATTGCGAGCGCAGCGAAGCAATCCATGCTTCCGCGGCGTGAAGAGATGGATTGCTTCGCTGCGCTCGCAATGACGGGTGTGGCTAACGATTGAGCCAAGCCATGCCCCTGCAAAACCGCGTCACCCCCACCGGCGACATCATCGCTACCCCGCACCGGGGCCTGTTCACCGGCAACCGCGGCATCATCCATGACCCGGCGACGAAGACCTTGCTGAAAAAGCGCTGGTCGAGCCCGGCGTGGATCACCTGTGTCTGCGAATTCCGGGGTTGGCGGCGCAAGGTGATGGGTGGGCGGAGCTGGACCGAACTGTTCTTTCTCGACGAGGCGACCGCCTTCGCCGCCGGCCACCGCCCATGCTTCTTCTGCCGCCGCGAGGATGCCAACCGTTTTCGTAGCTGCTGGGAGAAGGGCAACGGCGTTACGGATGTTCGCGCGCGGGAGATGGACGCCGTGCTTCACGGCGAGCGGCTGGAGCGTGGGAAAAAGAGGCTGCATCCGCTGCCGGTGCCGGTAGCGCAACTACCCGATGGTGCGATGGTGCAGAGGGGCGAGGAGAGTTTTCTGATCGTCCAGGGCAGGGCGCTGCAATGGTCGATGGCGGGCTATCACAGGACGGACGGCCGACTCGAGGAAGCCATGCTGCTGACGCCGCCGTCAACGCTGCGCGCGCTGAATGCGGGTTATCGCCCAGTGCTGCATCCGAGTGCGATGTGTCTAGAGACTTCACTCCGTCATTGCGAGGAGCAAAGCGAGCGAAGCAATCCATACTTTCTTCTTGGCGAGATGCGATTGCTCTCGCTTCGCTCGCAGATGGACGGTACTACCCCAACTTCTGCCGCGCCAGCTTCGCGCCCGCGCCCAGCGCCGCCAGCTTTGCTTCCGCGATATCCCGCCGCATCGGCGCCATGCCGCAATTCGTGGTGGCGACGATGTTGCCCATCGGCACGAATTTCGACACCGCCTCGATCACCTTGACGACGTCCTCCGCCGTCTCGACGGTGTCGCTGGCGACGTCGATCACGCCGGCCTGGATGACCTTGCCGGGCAGCAGTGCCAGCAAATCGAGCGGCACTTTCGAATTGCGGCACTCGATCGCAACCTGCTGGATCGGGCTTTTTTCGATCGCCGGGAAAATATCCTCGTACTGCCGCCACTCGCTGCCCAGCGTCTGCTTCCAGTCGGTATTGGCCTTGATGCCGTAGCCGTAGCAGATGTGCACGGCGGTGGTGCAGGTCAGGCCTTCGGCGGCGCGCTCCAACGCCTTGATGCCCCAGTCCGAGACCTCGTCCAGGAAGACGTTGAAGGCGGGCTCGTCGAACTGGATCACGTCGACACCGTCGGCCTGCAGCGCCTTGGCCTCGGCGTTGAGCAGTTCGGCGAAGGCGAACGCCATCTTGACCTTGTCGCCGTAATATTTGTCCGCGACGGTATCGGCGATGGTCATCGGGCCGGGCAGGGTGAATTTCAGCTTGCGGGTGGTGTGGGTGCGGGCGACGCGGGCTTCATCGGCATGGACGCGCCCCTTGAGCGTCAGCGGCGCGACCACCTGCGGCACCATCGCCTTGTAGCGATCGTTCCGGATGCCCATCTCGACCTTGTGGGCGAAATCGATGCCCTCGACCTTCTCCAGAAAGCCGTGGACGAAATGCTGGCGGGCCTGTTCGCCCTCGGTGACGATGTCGACGCCGGCATCCTCCTGCAGCTTGACCGCCAGCATGGTGGCGTCGCGCTTGGCGCGGGCGAGTTCGTCGCCTTTCGATTTCCAGGGGGCCCAGAGCGTGTTCGGCTCGGCCAGCCATTCCGGCTTCGGCAAGGAGCCTGCGATCGTGGTTGGAAACAGCATAGGGGCCTCCCGCTGGGTTCGGATTGAGCGCCTGTCTGCCATGTCTTATGATCGAGGTACAGAACAACAAAAGTCGCCATTACGGGGAATTTTCCCGCATCGGCAGCTAGGGGAGCCATGATCGACCTGCACTATGCGCCGACGCCCAACGGCTGGAAAATCTCGATCATGCTGGAGGAACTCGGGCTTCCCTATCAGGTCATTCCGGTCAACATCCGGGCCGGCGAGCAGTTCAGGCCGGAATTTCTGGCGATCAGCCCGAACAACCGGATTCCGGCCATCGTCGACCGGGCACCCAGCGATGGCGGCGAGCCGATCCCGGTGTTCGAGACCGGGGCGATCCTGATCTACCTTGCCGACAAGACCGGACGCTTCCTGCCGAAGGAAACGCGGGCCCGATCCCGCGTCATGGAGTGGCTGATGTGGCAGATGAGTGGGCTGGGGCCCATGCTCGGCCAGCACGGCCATTTCGCGCTCTATGCGGCGGAGAAGATCCCTTACGCGATCGAGCGCTACCGCGACGAGGCCGCGCGGCTCTACCGCGTGCTCGATACGCAGCTTGGCAAGACCGGCGCCTATGTCGCCGGTGACTATTCGATCGCCGACATCGCCTGTTTTCCGTGGACCATGACGCACAAGGCGCAGGGCTTTACGCTCGACGATTACCCGAACGTCAAGCGCTGGTACGCGGACGTGCGGGCGCGGCCGCAGGTGCAGGCGGGTCTTGCGATCGGCAAGTTCGTGAAGGAGCCGTTCGACGAGGAGGCGCGGCGGAACATGTTCGGCGCGCGTGCGAAGGAAGTGGCGAGGAAAAGCTGATTTGCCGTCATTCCGGGGCGCCGCGAAGCGGCGAGCCCGGAATCCATGCCCGCGCGGAAACATGGATTCCGGGCCTGCGCCTTGCGGCGCATCCCGGAATGACGAGGATGAGACAAGAGCAACACAAAAGGAAAAACCCCATGATCGAATTCTTCTTCGACTGCTCCAGTCCCTGGACCTATCTCGCCTTCCACAACATCCAGCCGCTCGCCAAGGAGCTCGGCGTCGAGATCAGTTGGCGGCCGATCCTGGTCGGCGGCATCTTCAATACCGTCAACCCGAGCGTCTATGCCTCGCGCGAGACGCCGGTGCCGCTGAAGGCGCGCTACATGAAAAAGGATCTCGCCGACTGGGCACGCTCGTCCGGGCTCGCCATCAAGATGCCGCCGACGGTGTTTCCGGTGAACAGCGTGAAGGCGATGCGCGGCTGCATCTGGCTGGGCAACAAGGACATGGTGCCGTTCGCGACCGCGGTGTTCGAGACCTATTGGGGCGGTGACAAGGACATCTCGCAGGACTCGGTGCTGACGGAAGTCTGCAAGAAAGTCGGCATCGATCACGTCAAATTCTTCGAGGGCATCGGCCAGCAGGCGATCAAGGACCAGCTCAAGGCCAATACCGATGAGGTGATGGCGCGCGGTGGTTTTGGTTCGCCGACGATCTTCGTCGGCAAGACCGATATGTATTTCGGCAACGACCGGATGCCCCTGATCCGCGAGGCGCTGGAGCGCTTGAAAGCGCGGGCCGCCTGATGCCGCGAGCCGTCGTCTGCCGCGAGCTTGGGCCGCCCGAGAGCCTGCGCCTGGAAACGTTTGACGCCGTGCCGCTAGCCCCGGGGCAGGTGCGTGTCGCCATCCGCGCCGCCGGGTTGAATTTCCCCGACGTCCTGATGGCGGCCGGCCAGTATCAGCTCAAGCCGCCGCTGCCGTTCACGCCGGGCGTGGAAGCGGCGGGCGATGTCGTCGAGGTCAACGCGGCTGAGGGCGTCGCCGTGGGTGATCGCGTGATCGTCAAGATGCGGCACGGCGCCTATTGCGATGAAGCCGTCGCCACGCCGTCGCAGCTCGTCAAACTGCCGTCGACATTCGACTATGCCGAGGGCGCGACGTTTCTGGCCGGCCACGGCACCGCCTATCACGCGCTGATCGATCGCGGTCAGCTTCGAGCGAGCGAGGTGCTGCTGGTGCATGGCGCCGGCGGCGGCGTTGGTTTGGCGGCGGTCGAGATCGGCAAGATGCTCGGCGCCACCGTGATCGCCACCGCATCGAGCGACGAGAAGCTGGCGATTGCGCAGGCGAGGGGCGCCGATCATCTCATCCGCTACGATCGCGAGCCGTTTCGCGATGCCGTCAAGCGGATCACCGACGGGCGGGGCGCGGACGTGGTGTTCGATCCGGTCGGCGGCGAGGTGTTCGAGAATTCGATGCGCTGCATCAACTGGGGCGCAAGGCTGCTGGTCATCGGCTTTACCGGCGGCATCGGTCTTGCCAAGACCAATCTGTTGATGATCAAGGGCGCCAGCGTGCTCGGCGTTCGCGCCGGCGAAGCGGTGCGGAAAAATCCCGCGCTCGGCGAGGTCAGGATCAAGGCGCTGACGGAATGGGCGGAAGCGGGAAAGGTGCGCCCCAACATCTCGCACCGGCTGCCGCTGGAAGAATATGCGAAGGCGATGCGGCTGCTGATCGACCGCAAGGCGATCGGTCGGGTGGCGCTGATGATGGGTTAGTTTCTCGTCATGCCCCGCGAAGGCGGGGCATCCAGTACGCCGCGGCCTTTCGATTCAAGCGCAGGCGTCTCTGGAATACTGGATCACCCGCCCCAGTGCGCAATTGCGCACAAGGCGGGTGATGACGGCGGAGGGGATGAACTTGCCATCCCAAGTGATGTCGTAGGGTGGGCAAAGGAGCGTCAGCGACGTGCCCACCATCCATCATCGAGCGCGCGGCGAGATGGTGGGCACGCGGAGCCTGTCATCGGGCGCGCGTTCGCGCGACCCGTTGGCTTTGCCCACCCTACAGGATCGCTATTTATACTCCCGCTCGTCCCACCACGGGAAATAGTCGGGCATGTCGCTGGACACCTTGTTCTTGAAATCGGCCGGACGCTTTTCCAGAAACGAGACCACGCCTTCCTTGACGTCGTCCGAGCGGCCGCGGGCGTAGATGCCGCGGCTGTCGACCTTGTGGGCTTCCATCGGATCGTCGGCGCCCATCATGCGCCACATCATCTGCCGGATCAGCGCCACCGACACCGGCGCGGTCTTGGCGGCGAATTCCTTGGCGAGCGCGCGTGCGGTCGGCAGCAGATCGTCCGGCGGCACTACCTTGCTGACGAGGCGGCCGGCGAGTGCTTCCTGTGCCGGGAAGACGCGCCCCGAATAGCACCATTCCAGCGCCTGCGAGATGCCGACGATGCGCGGCAGGAACCAGCTCGAGGCGGCCTCCGGCACGATGCCGCGCTGGGAGAACACGAAGCCGAAGCGTGCGGCATCCGACGCGATGCGGATATCCATCGCGAGCTGCATGGTGACGCCGATGCCGACGGCGGGGCCGTTCACCGCCGCGATCACCGGCTTGAGGCACTTGAAGATACGCAGGGTCACCTGCCCGCCACCGTCGCGCACCTGGGGATCGCTGTAATCGACGGTGCCGCTGGCGAGCCGCTTCACCGGCCCGCGCCGCGCATCGCGGTCGAAGGTGTTGGCGCCGGAGGAGAGGTCGGCGCCGGCGCAGAAGCCGCGGCCTGCGCCGGTCACGATGATGGCGCGGACATTGTCGTCCTTGTCGGCGGCATCGAATGCGGCGATCAGTTCCTGCTGCATGGTCCCGTTGAAGGCGTTGAGCTTGTCGGGCCGGTTCAGCGTGATGGTGAGAATCTGATCGTCGACCTCGTACTTGATGGTCTCATACGCCATGGGGATTCCTTCCTGCTTTTCTTGTTTGATTGCTGCACGTCGTCATGCCCGGCCGGAAGCGCGTCTTCGCGCTTGATCCCGGGCATCCACGTTTTCTGTCGTCCGAAAGAAAAGAAGACGTGGATGGCCGGGTCAAGCCCGGCCATGACGGCGGCAGTTATGCCATCACTTCTTCGGCGGCGAGGGCCACGGCCGCTGCGGGCCGCGCAGGCCTTCGAACGCCTTGGCCATGCCGAGCACGCCGAGATCGTCGAAGCGGCGGCCGACGATCTGCACGCCGATCGGGAAGCCGTTGCTTGTCATAGCCGCCATTGATCGAAATGGCCGGGTTCTCGGACATATTCCAGGGCACGGTATAGCCGATGTGCTCGAACGGCTTGTCGGGATCGTTGATCGGCGCGGCGAACTCGGCCGGGTAGTTCACCACCGGCGACACCGGCGAGATCACGTAGTCCAGTTCGCAGAACAGTTTTGCGGCCGCCGCACGGATCGCCATGGTGGCGTTGAAACCCCTGACGACGTCGACGCCGGAAAGCCTTGCGCCGGCTTCCGCCCATTTGTGGATGTAGGGTAGCGTCCTGGCTTGCTCCTCGGCCGAAAGCTTTGAGAGATCGTCCCACATCCGGGCGCGCCAGAAATTGTCGAGCCCGTTGAGTATCTCGCGGGTCAGGATGCCGTCGACCTCGGTGACCACGGCGCCCGCGGATTCGAAGGCCTTCGCCGCCTTGATGGCAACGCTGCGCACTTCGCTTTCCAGCGCCTGGCCGGCGCCGGGATCGAGCATCAGCCCGATGCGTAGCTTGCGCGGCGACTTGTCGTGCGCCTTCCAGTTGATGCTGTCCGCCGGCAGGCTCATGCCGTCGCGGCGATCCGGCTTCGCCAGCACGGACATCATCAGCGCGGCGTCGTCGACGGTGCGGGTCATCGGTCCTGCGACGCGGCCGACATAGGGCGGATCGACCGGAACGCGTCCGAAACTCGGCTTCAGCGCGACGAGACCACACCAGCAGGCCGGCAGCCGCACCGAGCCGCCAATGTCTGTGCCGAGATGCAGCGGGCCGTAGCCGGCCGCGGCTGCCGCGCCGGCGCCGGAAGAGGAGCCGCCGGGATTCTTGGCTAGGTCCCAGGGATTGCGGGTGAGGGGATGGAAACTGGAGAGGCCCGACGACAGCATGCCGTAATCAGGCATCGTCGTCTTGGAGAAGATGATGGCGCCGGATTCGCGCAGCCGCGCGGCGGGCGGCGCGTCCTTCTCGGCCGGCGCCAGCCTGACACTGGCGGTGCCCAGCGGGATCGGCTGGCCTTTGGTGGCGATATTGTCCTTGATGGTGACAGGAACGCCGTCGAGCGTGCCTGCGGGTTCGCCCTTCTGCCAGCGGTCGGTCGAGGCGGTTGCCGCAGCGCGCGCTCTCTCGGGATCGAACAAATAGAGCGCCTTGATGTGCGGCTCCCACGCCGCGACATGCTCAATCACTTCCTCCAGCACTTCGGACGGCGAGAACTGCTTGGCGCGATAGCCGGCGATCAGGTCGATGGCGGAAAGGTCATGCAGCGAGATCTCTTCTTCGGCGGCTGGCTTATGCATGCGAACCTGCCGGCAAACGGGTTTCGATAATGCGGGCGAACATGCTGGCGCCGATCGGCAGGATCTTGTCGTCGAAGATGTAGCCGGGATTGTGCACCGGCACCGAGCCGTCATGGCCGACCCAGAAATAGGCGCCGGGCACCCTCTGCATCATGTCGGCGAAATCCTCGCTTCCCATCTTGGGCGTCGAACGCGTCAACACCTTGGCCGGATCGACCACGGTCTTCGCCACGGCCTCGACTACCCTGGACTGCTCTTCCTCGTTGACGAGCACGCTGAACGTGTCGCGGATATCGGCTGATATCTCGCACTGGTAGGTCGCGGCGATGCCGGCGCAGATCGTCCGCATGCGCTCGCGGATCAGGGCGCGCACGCCGTCGTCGAAGGCGCGCACGGTGCCGCCGAGCCTGGCGTCGCCAGGGATCACGTTGTTGGCGGAGCCGGCATGAATCTGCGTGACCGACAGCACCGCAGACTTCAAGGGATCGACGTTGCGGCTGACGATGGTCTGCAGGGCCTGCGTCAGCGTCGTCGCGATGATCACCGCATCCTTGGAGCGTTCGGGCATCGCACCATGCGCGCCATAGCCGGTGATGGTGATATCGAAGAAGTCGGCGCCGGCCATCGCCGGTCCCGGCAGGATCGCGATCTCGCCGTGATTGAGGTCCGGCGCGTTGTGCAGTCCATAAACCTCGTCGCAGGGGAATTTCTCGAACAGGCCGTCCTTGATCATGGCGCGTGCGCCGCCGAGGCCTTCCTCGGCCGGCTGGAAGATGAAATGCACGGTGCCGTCGAAATTTTTGGTCTCGGCCAGATAGCGCGCGGTGCCGAGCAGGATGGTCGTGTGGCCGTCATGGCCGCAGCCGTGGAAGCGGCCGGGAATGGTCGAGCGCCATTTCAGGTTGGTATTCTCTTCCATCGGCAGCGCGTCCATGTCCGCGCGCAGGCCGATGCGCTTGCCGCCATTGCCCTTGCCCTTGAGTACGCCGATCACGCCGGTGCCGCCGAGGCCGCGATGCACCTCGATGCCCCATCCCTTCAGCTTCTCCGCGACAATGCCGGAGGTGCGCACTTCCTCGAAGCCGATCTCGGGATGGGCATGCAGATCGCGCCTGATGGCGGTGAGTTCTTCGGCATAGCCGTCGATGCGGTCGATGGTGGGCATGTCTGTTATCCCGTGACTGAAGATGTTGAGCGTGGCTGGGCGGCTGGGGTGAAGGCAGGGCCGTTCGGCTTGATGCGGATGCCCGGACGCAGCCGCGTCCAGGGTAATGTCGCTGTATCGGCCGGCATCGCGCCGGGCGCGGCGCAGATCAGGAGTTTTTCGGCGATCGGTTCGAAATCGGCACGGAAATGCACCGAGCTCTTGTTGACCAGGATTTTCTGCTCGGTCGGCTCGATGCCGACATAGCGGTACATCGATTGGTCGGCAAGCTGTGCCTTGTAGGAGCCCACGACCACTCTGACGTCACCGATCCGCAGGCAGGCCGACGGCCCCATATCCATGTCGCGCCCGCCGTAATAGGGGCCGGACGCCACGAACTTTCCGTCCGACAATTTCTCGACGACGAAGGTCTCCTTGTAGGGCGCATCGCCCGATATGCCCGACTTGCCGCCAAGCGAAAGCGTGACCGTGGCGCCGGCGCCGGCCGCATGTGCAGCTTTGGCCGATTGCGGATCGTAGATCACGCCGGTGGCGGCGGACGCCTTGTTGCGCACCAGCGCGCGCAGCATGCCCGTGGTATCGGAATCGCCGCCGGCGCCCGGATTGTCCTGGGTGTCGGCGATGATGATCGGCTTCCTTGCCGTCTTCGCCAATTCCATCGCTAGGCGCACGCCATCATCGGGCGAATAGATGCGGCCGTCGAAATCGTCTTCGTGGCTCTCGACGAGCGCGGCAATCTTGTCCGCCGCTGCATCCGCATCGGCTTGCGTCCGGCCATACGCAAATACGCTCGGCCCGCAGTCCCTGAAATCCGCAGCCGGAAAGCCCGGCGCAAAGGACAGCGTCGGCACCGCGTCGCTTTCAAGCGCTGCGAGCTTTTCGTAAATGCCCCTGGTCGGCTGGTCGTTGGTGCATTGCCAGGAGATCGGGATCAGGAACGGCAATTGCCGGAACGCCTTTGCAAAACGTGTCTTCGTCTTCAACAACAGTGCAAGGTGCTTTGCACAGGCGCGGCCGGTGTCGGCCATGTCGATGTGAGGGTAGGTGCGGTAGGCAATCAGTGCGTCCGCATGCTCCATCATCTCGGGCGAGACGTTGGCGTGGAGGTCGAGGCTGACGACCAATGGCAAATCCTTGCCGATCACCTGGCGCACGCGGGCAAGCGTTTCGCCTTCGCCATCGTCGTAATGTTCGGTCACCATCGCGCCGTGCAGATCGAGATAAACGGCATCGATCGGTCCGGCCGCGGCGATGCCGTCGACCATCTCCTTCATGACGCGTTCGAATGCATCCCTGGTGACATGCGCCGACGGGCTGGCGGCCGCCGAGATCGTCGGAACCAGCTCCCAGCCATTCGCTTCGGCCGCCTCGACGAAACCGGCAAGGCCGACGTTGATCTTGCGCATGACCCTGAGCACATCGGCGCCATGCGCCATCGACGGCCAGCCTCCGCCATGGACGAAATCGTCATACGTCGCTCTGGTTGGCGCGAACGTGTTGGTTTCGTGCAGAAAGGCGCCAACGGCGATGCGGGTCATCAAGTGTCTCGGCCAATGCTTTGCGTTGAGGGGACGTTAAGCGCGACATCGTGGCAAGCGCAAGCCGGGGAGCAATTCCGTTTTGCATGCCCGCGTGGGCGTTAGGCCCCTTGTCATTGCGAGGAGCGAAGCGACGAAGCAATCCATGCCTCAGCAGGCGGTGGCATGGATTGCTTCGCTTCGCTCGCAATGACGCGGAAAACTTGTCGCTACTCCGCCAATATCGAAACCGGGAAGAATTCGCGAAATCAAAGCCGGCGGCACGTTTCTCAACTCAGCGTCGCCAGCAAGCCCGCCATCAAACGGCCGCGCTCGGCGAGACTGTCGACCTCGATATGTTCGTTGAGCGTATGAGCGTCGGCACCACGAACACCCAAGCCGTCGAGCGTGGGGATGCCCATCGCGCCCGTAAAATTGCCGTCGGAGCCGCCGCCGGCGCTGCCATGCGGAAGCTCGACGCCGAGGCTCCGGGCCACGTTGCGGGCCTGTTCGTAGAGCGCCATCGTGCCGGCATCGGGTTCCCAAACCGGCCGGGTCACACCACGGGTGACCTTGAACGTGACATCATTGCTGGTCCCGGAAAGCGCGAGCATCCGTTCGACGCCGCGATCGAGGTCGGCCTGCCGCTTGGCCATGCTCAGCGCCTCGCCGGTGCAGGTCGTGGCAACGCAATTGACCCATTGGCCGCCATGCACGATGCCGACCGAGAAGGTGCAATCTTCGGTCGTCATGCCGTCGATAGCGACAATCTGGCGCGCCATCTCGCGGATCGCGGAACGACCCGATGAGAGCGTGGCGCCGGCATGGCTCGGCTTGCCGATGGCTTCGAGATTGAAGCGGGCAATCGCATATCGCCCGGTCACCACGCCGTTGTTGGCGCGGCCCGGCTCCGGCACCAGCACATATTTGTTGCGGGCGGCTTCGGCCTCGATGATGTCGCGGGTTGACGGCGTGCCGACCTCTTCGTCCGGCGTGAACAGCACGGTGATCGGCAGCGGCGTCGTGAACGCGGCGCGCGCCAGTTGCCGGATGGCTTCGAGGGTGAGGTAGTTGCCGCCCTTCATGTCGAAGATGCCGGGGCCGTAGCATTTGTTGCCGTCGCGCCGCCACGCCAGCTTTTCCAGCGTGCCGACCGGATGGACGGTATCGAGATGACCCGCGATCAAAATGCCCGGCTCGCCCTGCTTCGGATGAGGGAAGCGCGCGCGGACGCAGCCGGCAAAACCCTGCCGTCCGGCGATGCGTTCGATGGTCGCACCCATGATGGCCATCTCGCGCGCCGCAAGATCGAGCATGCGATCGACCGCGCGCGCATCCCAGGTCGGGCTTTCGCATTCGACCCAGGCCCGCAAACCCTGCAGCATGGTCTCGGAATTGAAGGGAAGGTTGGCAGGATTCATGGATGGGTCCTCCCGGTTGGGCCGGAATGTTTGGGTTCGGTGCGGGCTCTTTACGAGAAAGACAGGCGGCGAATTTGTAAAGGGAAAACATGGCGCCTTCAGACTTTCGAAGCATGGGATCGGATGACCTGGAATTCTGGCATCATTTTTGATTGTGGGTTTTCGAGGAGGCGTGTTGGCGGAGCTGACCCGGGACTGCAATCCATCCGGCGGCGGGCGTAAGCCGGCCGCGGAAGGACCTGTCCGGAGGGCTGTCCTGATTTCTGCCTGAGCGCCGGCGTCACCAGTGTCGTCGGGTCAAAAGGTGTTGTGAAGCTGAATATCGACCCTATAGTCCGGTGAGAAACCGGGCAGGGGCCCGAACAATAGACGTTCGGGCGTCGAGACGACAACGGAGGTGAAGGGAATGAACGCGTTCAGAAAGGCAATTCTTGCTGCGACTTGTGTCGGCAGCTTGATGGTTGTTGCGGCAGCGCCTGCGCTTGCGCAGACCACGTTGCGCGCCGTCATGCATTCGGATCTGAAGATCCTGGATCCGATCTGGACGACGGCCTACATCGTCCGCAACCACGGTTACATGATCTACGACACGCTGCTCGCACAGGATGAAAAAGGCGAGATCAAGCCGCAGATGGTGGAGAAGTACGAAGCCGCGGCGGACGGCAAGGGCTACACCTTCACCTTGCGCGACGGACTGCTGTGGCATGACGGCCAACCTGTAACGTCGGAAGACTGCATCGCTTCGATCAAACGCTGGGCCGCGAAAGACGCGCTCGGCCAGAAGATGATGACATTCGTCGACTCGATGACGGCCGTGGATGCCAAGACTTTCACCATCAAGCTCAAGGAATCGACAGGTCTCGTGCTGCTGGGATTGTCAAAACCTTCGTCGAACGTGCCGTTCATGATGCCCAAGCGCGTCGCCGAAACCGACCCCAACAAGCAGATCGAGGATTTCACGGGATCCGGACCTTTCGTCTTCAAGAAAGACGAATGGAAGCCGGGCGACAAGACCGTCTATGTAAAGTTCGACAAGTACAAGCCGCGCAGTGAGCCGGTGTCCGGCCTGGCCGGCGGCAAGGTCGTCAAGGTCGACCGCGTCGAATGGCGCGCGATCTCCGACGCGCAGCAGGCCGTCAACGCGCTCTCCAAGGGCGAGATCGATTTCGTCGAGCAGCCGAGCCACGACTTGCTGGGCACGCTGAAGAAGGACCCCAACGTTTCGGTTATCATTTCGCCGCCGCTGAAGGGGCAATACGTCTTCCGTCCCAACCATCTCCACAAACCGTTCGACAATCCGAAGATCCGTCAGGCGCTCTGGTACGCCTTCAACCAGGAAGACTTCCTGATGGCGACCGTCGGTGACGCGGAATACATCAAGGAGTGCAAGGCGCTGTTCATTTGCGGCACGCCGTTTGCGTCGACCAAGGGGATGGACGGGCTTCTCACCTCCAACGCCAAGAAGGCGCAGGAGCTGTTGAAGGAAGCCGGTTACGACGGCACCCCGGTGGTGCTGATGCATTCGACCGATCTGAAGATACTGACCAACCTTGCGCCGGTGGCGAAATCGCTGATGGAGAAGGCCGGCTTCAAGGTCGACATGCAGTCGATGGATTGGCAGACGCTCGTCGCGCGCCGCGCCAAGCGGGATGCGCCCGACGCCGGCGGCTGGAACGCATTCCTGACCGCCTGGGTCGCCGCCGACGTGATGAATCCGGTGTCGACCGCCTATCTGAACGCGTCGTGCGACAAGGCGCTGTTCGGCTGGCCGTGCGATGCGCAACTGGAAAAGCTGCGCGACGACTTCGCGCGCGAGGCGGACCCCGCCAAGCAGAAGGCGATTGCAGAGGCCGTACAGGTGCGCAGCATCGAGGTGACGCCCGAAATCCCGGTCGGCGAATATGTCCAGCCGGTCGCGATGCGCAAGAACGTCAAGGGCTTCATCATCGCGCCGGTGCCGGTGTTCTGGAACATCGAAGTCACCAAGTGAGTTGAGCGGCGCGGGCGAAGACCTTTGTTGTCCGCCCGCGCCGTTCCAAGGTCGGGCTGATCATGTCCATGTATGGCTATCTCCTGCGGCGGCTGCTCGGCACCATTCCTGTGCTGCTGTTCGTTGCGGTCTTCATCTTCCTCATGCTTCGTCTGACGCCGTCGGATCCGGCCGCGATCATCGCCGGCGACAGCGCCAACGCCGAGCAGGTGGCACAGATCCGTACCCAACTCGGCCTCGACCGGCCGATGATACAGCAGTTCATGATCTGGTCGGGCCGGGTGCTGACCGGTGATTTCGGCGAGAGCTTCTTCTTCAAGAAGAGCGTGGCCTCGCTGATCGGCGAGCGGATCGAACCGACGCTGTCGCTGGCTTTCTTCACGATTCTGATCGCGGTCTGCCTGGCGGTCCCGCTTGGCGTGATGGCGGCGCACTGGCACGGCAGTTGGCTCGATCGCCTCGTCATGGGATTCTCGGTGCTCGGATTTTCGGTGCCGGTGTTCGTCATCGGCTATCTCCTGATCTATGTGTTTTCGATCTGGCTGAACTGGCTGCCGGTGCAGGGCTATCAGCGCATTTCCGAAGGCGTCGGCGGCTGGGCCGAGCGGTTGATCCTGCCCTCGGTGACGTTGTCGGTGATCTATGTCGCGCTGATCGCGCGAATGACCCGCACCAGCGTGCTGGAAGTGCTCTCGGAGGATTACATCCGCACCGCGCGCGCCAAGGGACAGTCCGAGCGAAAGGTGCTGTTCCGCCATGCGTTGCGCAATGCGGCGGTGCCCATCGTCACGGTGATCGGCCTCGGCGTGGCGCTGTTGATCGGCGGCGTCGTCGTGACCGAAAGCGTGTTCACGATCCCCGGTCTTGGCCGGCTCACGGTCGACGCGGTGCTGGCGCGCGACTATCCGACGATCCAGGCCGTGATCCTCTTGTTCTCGTTCGTCTACGTCATGATCAACCTGGCGGTTGATATGCTCTATACCGTGCTCGATCCTAGGATCCGCTACTGATGGCCGACGCGACGATCCTCGAACCCGTACTGCCGGCCAGCTCGGGCAAGCCGGCTGCGTACCGCAAATTGCTGCGCAACCCGAGCGTGATGTTCGGCGCCACGATCATCGCGATTGTCCTGCTGATGGGGCTGCTGGCGCCCTGGCTCGGCACCATCGACCCGACGGCGATCAACCCGATCGCGCGCAACAAGGTCCCCGGCGCGGAATTCTCGATGCGGACAGACACCGGCGAACGCATCAAGATGATCGCCAGGTTCGGCACGGACAGCCTCGGGCGTGACGTCTACAGCCGCGTGGTCTACGGCGCGCGCGTTTCGCTCTTTGTCGGCGTCACGGTGGCGCTGATCAGCGTCGCCTGCGGCCTGTTCATCGGTTTGCTCGCCGGCTTCTTCCGCATTCTCGACGCCATTATCATGCGGATCATGGACGGCCTGATGGCGATTCCGGCCATTCTGCTGGCGATCGCCATGGTGTCGCTGTTCCGTTCCGGGGTGTGGACCGTCATCATCGCGATCACTGTTCCCCAGATTCCCGGTGTTGTCCGGCTCGTGCGCTCGATCGTGCTCAGCGTGCGCGAGGAGCCCTATGTCGAGGCGGCGGTGACGCTCGGAACGTCGACCCCGAAACTGCTGTGGCGGCATGTGTTGCCCAACACCATCGCACCCATGATCGTGCAGGGCACCTTCATCTGTGCGTCCGCCATCCTGATCGAGGCCATCCTGTCGTTCCTCGGCATCGGCGTGCCGCCGGAGGTGCCGACCTGGGGAAACATCATGGCTGCGGGAAGAGAGGTTTTCAGCCTGTTTCCGCACAACATCATCTATCCCGGCGTCTGCCTTGCGCTCACGATCCTCGCCGTCAACGTTCTCGGCGACGGCTTGCGCGATACGCTCGATCCCAAAATGGAGAAGCGGGTGTGATGTGAGCAACACCGTCCTTGAAATCTCGGATCTTTCCGTCACCATCAAAGGAGGCGACCGGCCGCACGCCGTGCAGGGCATCAACCTGAGCGTCGGCGCCGACGAGATCGTTTGCGTGGTCGGTGAATCCGGTTCCGGCAAATCAGTGACGGCGCAGGCCGTGATGGGGCTGCTGCCGAAAGATGCGATGCGGGTCGAGAGCGGCTCGATCCGGCTGCAGGGCGATCAGCTGCTCACCAAGTCCGATGCCGAGCTGCGCGCGATCCGCGGCACCCGCATGGCCATGGTGTTCCAGGAGCCGATGACCGCGCTCAATCCGGTCGAGCGGGTCGGCGACCAGATCCGCGAAGTGCTGGAGATCCACACCAGCCTCGACCAGAAGGCGCAGCGTACGCGCGTGCTCGAGATCATGCGCGCGGTGCATCTGCCCGACCCCGAACAGATGATCGACGCCTATCCGCACCAGCTCTCCGGCGGCCAGCGCCAGCGGATCATGATCGCGGCGGCGCTGGTGCTCGATCCCGCGCTGCTGATTGCCGACGAGCCGACCACCGCGCTCGACGTCACCACGCAGGCGCAGATACTCAAGCTCGTCCGGGAAATGCAGGGCCGCACGAAAACCGGCGTGCTGTTCATCACCCATGATTTCGGCGTCGTTTCCGAGATCGCCGACCGTGTCGTGGTGATGCAGATGGGCCGGATCGTGGAGCAGGGTCCCTGCGAGGAGGTGCTGCGGAACCCGCGCGAGGAGTATACGCGAATGCTGCTGGCCGCGGTGCCGAGCATGACGCCGCCGAAGCGCTCGCCGGTGACCGGTCCGGTGGTTCTGCAGACCGAAAATCTATTCAAGACCTATGGCAAGCGCTCGCTGTTCCAGCCGAAGGCGCGCGTGGTGGCCGCGGTCAAGGACGTCTCGCTGACGATCCGGCGCGGCGAGACGCTCGGCATTGTCGGCGAGTCCGGTTCCGGCAAATCGACCGTGGCGCGCTGCGTCGCGCGGCTGGTCGATACGTCAGCCGGCGGCATCAAGATCGACGGCATCGATATCGCAGCGATGCGGGAAGCGAAATTCCGCCCGATGCGCCGGCGCGTTCAGTTTATCTTTCAGGACCCGTACCGATCGCTCAATCCGCGCCGCACCGTCGGCGAGGCGATCATCGAGGGGCCGATGAATTTTGGCCTCAGCCGCAAGGAGGCGATGCAGCGCGCCCGCGACCTGATGGCCGTGGTGCATCTGCCGCCGGCTGCGATCGATCGCTTCCCGCATCAGTTCTCCGGCGGCCAGCGCCAGCGGATCTGTATCGCGCGGGCGCTGGCGATGGAGCCCGAGTTGCTGATCGGCGACGAGCCGGTGTCGGCACTCGACGTCTCCGTACAGGATCAGGTGTTGAAGCTGCTGGACGAGGTGCGCCGCAAGTTCAATCTGGCGGTGCTGTTCATCACCCACGATCTGCGGGTGGCGGCCCAGGTCTGTGACCGGATCGCGGTCATGCAGCGCGGCGTGATCGTCGAGCAGGGCGCCACGGCAGATGTTTTTGCCGCGCCCCAGCACGAATACACCAGGGCATTGTTCGACGCCGCGCCCGGCCGGCATCAGGAATTCGCCGCCAGCGCGTAGTTCATTCGCGTTGGCCTGCGCGGTGCTTCCGTCATTGCGAGGAGCAACGCGACGAAGCAATCCATCTATCCATGACGCCGCACTATGGATTGCTTCGCGGAGCCTTTCATCGGGCGCGCATTCGCGCGACCCGTTGGCTCGCAATGACGGTGAGGGTCAGCAATGGGTATCCCGTAGCAGTTCCGGGCCGTCGCTCGACAGTGGCGAGGGGATTTGCGGTCGTTGTGGCTGGGAGGACCGCCGATCCTGGGACGATTTGCGCCCGGGTGCGGCGGGTTTGTCCAAGGGTTGTTCGCTAGCCATGTCGTCATGCTCCTTTTTGTGCATGACAACATTTTTGCGTGCGTTGCGTTCCTCACACCGGATGCGCGGCGAGATGTTCCAGCATTAATTCGCATACACGTTCCGGCGCCTGGTCCGCCGCAAAATGCCCGACGCCGGGGAGCACCTCGAAGCGATAGGGCGCGGCGATGAAATCGACCGTTCCCTCGGCGGCGGCGCGGCCGACGGTGTCGTCGGCGTCGCCCCAGATATAAAGCGTCGGCACGCGGATTGGACCTAGCGGCCCGCGGATCGCACCGCGGGCGCGGTACCAGGCAAGTGCAGCTTCCATCGCATCCTTGTTGCCGAGCACGGCGAGATGCTTCTCGATCGCGTCCTGAGGGACGCCATTGGCGGTCAGGCGATCGCGCAGCCATTTGGCGTTGTCGGCCAGCACCACGTCGGCGGCATCCGGTTCCAGAAACGCCTTGTGGTGCTTTGAACGCTGCGCCTGCTCGCCGTCGGCCATCAGCGCGCGATTGAACGCGTTCGGATGCGGCCGCGAGAGAATGGTGAGCGAGGCCAGCCGCTCGTGGTGCCGGTCGGCGAGGCCCCAGGCGATGCTGCCGCCCCAGTCGTGGCCAACGAGATGAAAGCGCGTCTCGCCATAGCCCGCGGTCGCCGCGATCGCCATGGCGTCGTCCATCAGGCGGTCGATCAGATAGTGCGAAAACTCGCGCGGATCCGGCCGGGCGCCCGGCGAATAGCCGCGCTGGCTCGGCGCAATGGCGCGATAGCCCATGTCTCCGAGCGCAGTCACCTGCGCGCGCCAGCAATGCATCGATTCCGCAAAGCCGTGCAGCAGCAAGACCAGCGGTGCGCCGGGCGTACCGGCGGTGATGGCATCGAAGGTGAGATGCGGCGCGATGGTGATTTGTTCTGATGCCGGCATGGGCTGATCCTGAATGGGTAATCGGGCCAATCCGTGGTGAAACATATTTCAGCGGGGTGGCCGGAATTGTGCAACCCGGGAAAAGTGCTGTATTGGAGGCCGCACAGAGGCCCGAGGGGACGGACGTTTGCATTATCTGAGGTCGATACTATTCGATGCCGCCGTGGTGATCCTGACGCTGGTCGTTTCGCTGTCGGCGCCTTTCCTGTGCGCTGTTCAACGCGAGCAGCGCGACGGTGCGCGCGGTGTCGCAGGTGTGGGTCAACGGCATCCTGTTCCTGATGAAGTACGTGGTCGGGCTGGATTATCGCGTCGAGGGGCGCGAGAACGTGCCCGATGGTCCCTGCATCATTGCCTGCAATCACCAGTCGCTGTGGGAGACCGCGGCGCTATGCGTGATTTTTCCCGATGCCAGCATCGTCGCCAAGCAAGAGCTCAGGAAGCTCCCGCTGGTCGGGTGGTTTCTCGAGCGCTATCCGATGATCCTGGTCGACCGCTCGGCAGGTCGCCATGCGCTGCGGCAGATGGTCGATGAAGCAAGGCGCGCGACCGGCGAGGGGCGCAAGGTGTTGCTGTTTCCGCAAGGCACGCGCCAGGCGATCGACGAGCCCGTGGTGTTCCATTCGGCGGGAATTTCCGCGCTCTACACCAACCTCGACGTGTCAGTGGTGCCCGCGGCGTGCAATTCCGGGCTCTTTTGGGGCAAGAAGACCCTGATGATGCACTCGGGCACCATCACCCTTTCTTTTCTTCCGCCGATCGCGCCGGGCCTGCCGCGCAAGGAATTTCAGGAAAAGATGGAGCGGATGGTTGCCGAAGAGGCGAACCGTTTGCTCACAGTGACCGAGACGAAAGTCCGCTAGCCCGCGCGGCGCGCTGCGAGCCAGCCGCCCAGTGGCGCCAGGAACGCCAGGCACCAGATAAACTGTGCCGCTTTCGGCGCGACAAAGGCTGTGGTCGTGCCGATCACGCACACCACGACCGGGACCAACGCTGTTGCCAGCAATTGCGGATCGTGGCGGCCCCGCAGCGCGAGAACCCACAGCAGCGCATTCAGTGCGGCGATCACCGTCAGGTGGAAGCCGTAGATCACGGCGACCACACCATCGAGCCGGAAGCTGCCGTAGAGGCCGTTCGTCACCGGCAGGATGATGATCGCGAGCAGAAAAAACAGATTGAGGAACACCACGCCGCGGCCGCCTTCCGGCGCAACCGCGAGCCGGCGGTGATGGCTGAACCAGAACATGCCGGCGACGATGAAGCTGATCATCAGTGCGATGACCGGTTGGGCGTAGACGTTGGCTACGTCTATCCAGGTGGGCGCTTGCTTGAAAACGTTGGCCTTGGGCAGATCATAGGCAAGCAGCGTCATGGCAACGCCGAAGATGGTGTTGCTCAGCATTTCCAGCCGGCGCATTTCGAAAAGGCCGATTTGCGGCATATGGGATCCCCCAGTCTCACCAGTCCGTCGTCGCCTTCGCTTCGCTCAGGCTATGCCGGACACGTTCCGACCTGGTGGTCTTCGCGTGGCCGCGCCCGCGTAGCCGACCGGTCCCAGCCTCACCGGTCCGTCTTCGCTCTCGCTGCGCTCAAGCTACGCCGGACACGCTTCGCCCTTTCGGGCTTGCGTGGCTGCGCCACGCGTAGCCCGTCAGGGCGAAGCGTGGTGCGGGCGGTGGGACTCGAACCCACACGACGTTGCCATCGAGGGATTTTAAGTCCCTTGCGTCTACCAGTTCCGCCACGTCCGCTTAGTCTCAGGAGATCAGGTACTTAGCGCGTTTTCCGGAGAAGTGGAATTGGCTTGTTCCCCGGGCGAACGCATCCTTTGCTTTAAGCGAGCCCGTCTGCCAAAGCAAAGCCTCAATGCGGACACTTGGGCCTGTTTTAGGCAATCTCAACATTATCCGCCTAACGAAGGTCCGATGCCGATATCGCCGTCCCACTGCCGGTCATTTCAACGCTGCCTTGCCACGCTGGCGCTGATTGCGCTCGGGGCTGGCCTGTCCGGCTGCGCCGGGATGAGCGACACCATTGCCCCGGCCTTCGCGGATCCCGCAAAGTACGAGCTTTATGATTGCAAGCAGCTCGAGGCCGAGCGAAAGACCCTTGCTGCCAAAACCGCGGACATTCAGGGGCTGATGACGAAGGCCGAAACCGGCGTCGCCGGTCCCGTGGTGGCGGAGGTCGCCTACCGCAATGATTACATTGCGCTGCGCGGACAGTCGAAGCTGGCCGACGAAGCCTGGCAGAAGAACAGGTGCCAGGAATCGAAACCGGAGCCCGCGCCGGCTCCCGCTGCCAAGAGCGGCCGTTCGAAGGCCAGCCGCGCGGCGAATTAAAGGGTCGTACCCAAAGCGGAAATTTCGCGTTTCCGTTCAGACCCGCCAGTCATAAATCCAGTCCTGCCGCGCCAGCATGCGCTCCGGGCCCATCGCTTTGATGGCGAGGTCGCGCGCCAGTGCCAGCGGTCCGGTGAGATGATAGATGCGGCCCTGTTGCCGCGCGGCGCGCTGCACGCGCAGCACGCGGCCGCGCCGCAGCCGGTCATAGCGCTTCAGCGTCGCCGGAATGCCTGCGATATTGTCGCCCGGGCTTTCGCTCAAACATTTGGCGAGCACGGCGGCGTCCTCGATCGCCATTCCCGCGCCCTGCGCGGCAAACGGCAGCATCGCATGCGCGGCGTCGCCGAGCAGTGCGATCGCGCCGTCGGTCCATTCGCCGATGTCGGGCAGCGTGAACAGCGCCCATCGCCGCCACCCGTCGACGGCGCCGATCAGCATCCGCGCGGTCGCGGGCCAGCGCTGCGAGGCGAATGCGGTCTTGAGTTCGTTGGCGTCGCCGGGTGCGCTCCAGCCCGGCCTGTTCCAGGTTCCCGGCACGATCGCGACCACGTTGATCTGCCGCGCCGCCGAGATCGGATAGGTGACCAGGTGCGCGTCCGGCCCCATCCAGAGCTGCACCCGCGGCGAGGTATATTCGCGCGGCAGCGTCGTGGCATCGAGGGTTCCGCGCCAGGCGATCAGGCCGGAAAATTGCGGCTGCACTTGGGGGAATAAATGGTTCCGCACCGCCGACCAGATGCCGTCGGCGCCGACCAGCGCCACCGCCAGCTCCTGTTGTCGCGTATTGCCGCGGCGCTGAACCACGGTCAGCCCCTTGGCGTGCGAGGTCACGTCCTCGAACTGGCAGCCGAGCCGCAGGTCGATGTCCGGATGGTCGTTGACCTGGGCCTGCAGGGCGCCCTGCAGATCGGCGCGGTGCATTACCCAGTAGGGCGCGCCGGCGCGAAGGCTGGCCGCTTCGCCGAGCGGCAGCCGGGTGATCTCGCCGCCGGCACGCGCGCTCATGATGTTGACCGCCTCGGGCGTCACGGCGCGCGGCGTGAGCCGCGGCTGCAAGCCCAGGTCGACCAGGATTCGGCTGGCATTGGGCGAGAGCTGCAGGCCGGCGCCGGCTTCCTCCAGCCGTTCGGCCTTCTCCAGGATGATGACGCGAAAGCCTTTCGATGCGAGCGACAGCGCTGCCGTCAATCCCCCGATCCCGGCACCAGCAACGATGATGGTGCGCGCAGCAGCCACCGAGAGGTCAGGCGACCTTGTCTTTCAGGACGCATTCCGGCGGACGGGCCTCGCCTGCGCCGAGGTCGGCGGCAAAGCGGTACAGCGTCGAACAATAGGGGCAGATGATCTCGTTGTCGTTGCCGAGGTCGAGAAACACATGCGGATGATCGAACGGCGGATTGGCGCCCACGCACATGAATTCCTGCGAGCCGATCTCGATTACCGAAACCCCGGCGTCGTTGTGGAAATGCGGGACGACATGATCGGACATCAGTTTCACCTTGGATGACAACGACGGGCGGACGCAATCGACACGCCGCGGCAGCTTCGAAATGCCGCGGGACCATAATGGGGGGTGCCGATGATTCCTGAGAGCCGATTCGTGGAGTCGAATCCGGAAGGTCCCCGCCGCACATTTGCTCATGCAAATTCGACACAATCTTGTCGTCGGAGAAAAGCCCTTCTTTCGTCGGGGCAGTTGTGTCTTAAAAACGGCACACCATCTTGTGAAGACGAAACATTGGACTTTTTTGGATGAGGCGGTTGCGGTTCGGTTCGGCTTTGGCAGGGGCGTTAGGGTGCATGGCGCTCAGCGTGGCGGTGTGCGCAGCGCTGTGGCCGCACGCCCGCGAGGCCACAGCTATTCTGGCGGCGCAGGACGACCCCGCAACGCTGTCCGATCTCCACATCAATTCTGCGCTGCGGAGTAATCAGGCGCTGGTCACCGACCATATCGAGGCGGCGCTCGCGGAAGGCGATTCCGATCTCGCCAATAGCTTCGTCGAACTCGCCCACGACAAAGGCATCGCGGTCAGCGACGAACTGTCGAAGCGCGTCAGCGATGCCGTTACCGACGCAGGTTCGGCGTCGCATTTTGCCAAGCGCTTTGCCACGGGCCTGGTGACCGGTACCGCCGACGACGTCGCGAGCCTGTCGGGTACGGTCGCCGGCGATCTCTTCGTGTTCGGCGACATCAGGGACGTCGTGCGCGAGAGCAAGCATCTGGCGACGGGCGAGGAGGTTGACCGGCTGGTGTTGGGCCTGGCGACGGTAGGCCTCGCGGTGACTGCCGCGACCTATGTATCCGTTGGCGGCATGGGGCCGGTGCGCGCCGGTCTTTCCATGGTCAAGGACGCCCGCAAAGTTGGGCGGCTGGGCAAGGGGCTGACGCAATGGGCAGGCCGCTCGGCGCGCGAAGTCGTCGATGCACCCGTCCTGCAGCAGGCGGTCGCGAAGGGTTCCGTGCTGCGGCCCGGCGAGACCGTCAGCGCGATCAAGGCGGCGTTCCGCGCCGAGAAGGCCGGCGCGCTGGTGCGGCTGGCGAAAGACGTCGGCCGCGTCGGCGAAAAGGCCGGTACGCGCGGGGCGCTCGATACGCTGCGCATCGCACAAGGGCCGAAGGACGTCGCGCGCGCTGCACGACTTGCCGAATCCAAGGGCGGTCAAACCCGCGCGATTCTGAAGGTGCTCGGCCGCGGCGCGCTGCTGCTGGCGGCCGGGACGTTCAATCTGACGATGTGGGTGTTCGGTGCGCTGCTGGCGCTGTTCGGTTTTCTGTCGTCGATCAAGGCGACTACCGAGCGGGCTACCGAAGCGTGGCTGCGTCGCAAAAAGGCGCGGCGCTTGAGAAAGCAGGCGGCGGCGGCATGCTTGCCGTCCGCCCCGGCGCTGGCGGGCGCAGTCCCGCAGGGCTAGACTTGCAGCCATTGCAAGATCGCTCATTCCAATCCCCAAATAAATGGAACTGATGATGCCGAGTTTTCACAACGGCGCTGTCGAAATTGCCTATCTCGACGAAGGCGAGGGCGATCCGATCGTTCTCGTGCATGGCTTTGCCTCCAGCAAGAACGTCAACTGGGTCTATCCGACCTGGGTTTCCGATCTGAGGAAAGACGGCCGCCGCGTGATCGCGCTCGACAATCGCGGCCATGGCGATTCCGAAAAGCTCTACGATTCCGCCGACTACGAAATTGCGATCATGGCAAGCGACGTCATCGCGCTGCTGGATCATCTGGGGATCGAGCGCGCCGACATCATGGGCTATTCGCTGGGGTCGCGCATGACGGCGGTCCTGGCGCACGAGCAGCCGCAGCGGCTGCGCTCGGCGATCCTCGGCGGCATCGGGATCGGACTGATCGAGGGCGGCGGCCCCGGCGAGAACGTGGCCATTGCGCTGGAAGCGCCGTCGCTGGAGGACGTCACCGATCCGGTCGGGCGGACGTTTCGCGCTTTCGCCGACCAGACCCGTTCCGACCGCCGCGCGCTTGCCGCCTGCCTGCGCGGTTCGCGGCGGCTGATGACGCGCGGAGGAGGCCGCCGGGATAGGCGTGCCGGTTCTGATCGCGGTCGGCACCAAAGACGAGATTGCCGGCTCAGCCGCGGCTCTCGGGAAAATCATTCCGGGCGCCGAGGTGCTCGACATTCCGAACCGCGATCACATGCGCGCCGTCGGCGACAAGGTCTACAAGTCCGGCGTCACCGGCTTCCTGTCGCGCCGGCAATGAGTGGTCGCGCGCTTTTTCGCCGGTGAAACGCCGGATCGCCGCGATCAGCAACACCGTGGTCGCAAGCCACGCCATGCGCGCGCCGTAACGATCGTGCGGGCCTGATATCACGGCGCAGATGAACGCGTTGCCGAGTACGGCAAAGCGTGACCGTTCCGGCGAGCAAGGTGAGATCGTCGAACGGCCGGCGCAGCACGCCGTGGCCGAACAGGATTGCGGCCAGCAGCATCGACGCCAGCGCGACGGGAACGTGAATCCGGTTGATGATGGTGAAATCGAAATGCCAGCGCTGCTGCTGCGCGGCGCGCATCGGCTTCACCTGCGCGGGAAGAAAGCGCTCGATGATGCCGTAGGTATGGCCGACCCAGACGCTGATGCCTTCACCGGTGCCGACCTGAACCAGTTGCTGCGCCGTTGCCGTCAGCGCTGCCCTGGCCTGCCAGGCCGGATATTCGGCCAGCGAATGCAGCACGATAAAGCCCATCTCGTCGTTCATTCCCTGAAAGCGGCCGAGCGTGTTGAACATGCTGTTGCCCCACAGGAACTGGTCGGCGGTGGCGGGAAGCTGATCGCGATAGGGGCAGAGCTTGAAATTCTGCTTCGGACAATGATCGCGCAGATACTGCGCGACGATCCCATCCTGCATCATCCGTCCGAAGGCGACGCCGTAACCGCCGGGCGTCCACGCCAGTTTCCCGGACAATGCGAAATTGGTCGACAGCAGCAGCGCAGCGCCGGCCACGATGGTGAGGCTGCCCTGCGTCAATCCGGAAACAGAAATCCGCCCGCGCAGAAAGGGGCGTGCGATCCAGCCGACGCAACACAGTCCGAGCAGCACCGCGAGCGTTGCGCTGTGCGTGGCGGCGGCGAAAGCGGTGAGGGCGAACAGCAGGCATTTTTCCGGGATCGATGTCCGCTCGCCATGCGCGACCAGGATGAAGAGCGCCAGCACGGACAGGCCGGCGAAAATGTCGGTCAGGAGCGTGCTGGCGAGCCAGGGCAGCGAGGTGGTCAGGACCAGCACGAGGCTCATCGCCAGCAGCCGCAACGGGCTGGGTCATGCCAAGCACGCGCAGCGTCAACTGCAGGATCCACAGCGTCGCCAGCGCGTTGATCCCGAGGTTGATCCAGAAGCTGGAATCCTCGCCGAAATGAAGATAGAGGCCGAACGTGGTGGAGCGGCTGGGCACCAGATAGCCTTCGTACCAGCGCGCCAGGTAGCCGCCGGTATCCCATTGGAGCAGGGGGTAGCCATTCCACAGGGCAGGGGCCAGCAGCATTAATGGGATGGCGACGGCGGCAATCCAGCCGGACCGCGAATCCACAATGGTCCGCGCCCGCAATATCTGCGTGCTGATCTGGCTTTCCCCCATCAGGGGAACATCCGCCGAATGGCCGGCCTGCTGAAATTCACCAATAGTCGCACGCCCGCCAGCTTGATTTCCTGAAATTGCTGACCAATTTGAAACAAATCCTGGGGCATTCGGCGGCGGTTCACTTTGGCCAGCGCCTGCCCGGGACAGAAGTCCGCTCGCCGTGCTATAATAGCAACCAAACTACTGAATTTGCGAGAGCAATTATGGCAGTGCATCACGTCAATCCGCAATCATCGAAGCTCGCCGCACTCGATCCGATCTGGGACCGTATCCGCGGCGAGGCGGAGGACATCGTCCGCCGCGAGCCTGAGCTTGCCTCCTTCATCTATTCGACCGTGCTGCATCACGAGCGCCTCGAAGATTTGGTGGTGCATAGGCTAGCCGAGCGGCTCGATCATTCGGCGCTGTCGGGCGATTTGATCCGCCAGACCTATGACGAGGCCCTGCGCGACGAACCCGATCTCGGCAATGCGTTCCGCGCCGACCTGGTCGCCGTCTACGACCGCGATCCCGCAACTTCGCGCTTCATCGATCCGTTGCTCTACTTCAAGGGCTTCCACGCGCTGCAGACCCATCGCCTGGCGCACTGGCTCCATCAAAAGGGCCGCAAGGATTTTGCCTTCTACCTGCAGAGCCGCTCGTCGGCGGTGTTCCAGACCGACATCAACCCCGCCGCCAAAATCGGCCGCGGCATTTTCCTCGATCACGCGACCGGCTTCGTCTGCGGCGAAACCGCCGTAATCGACGACGACGTTTCGATCCTGCATGGCGTCACGCTGGGCGGCACCGGCAAGGAGAACGAGGACCGTCATCCGAAGATCAGGCACGGCGTACTGATCGGAGCGGGTGCGAAGATTCTCGGCAATATCGAGATCGGCCATTGCGCGCGCATCGCTGCGGGCTCGGTGGTGGTGAAGCCGGTGCCTCACAACGTCACCGTGGCCGGCGTTCCCGCCAAGATCGTCGGCGAAGCCGGCTGTGCGGAGCCTTCGCGCACCATGGATCAGATGCTCGGCGCGATCGGCCTTTGATTTTCCTCACTTTCTGGCGGCCGCATTTGTGAAGTTACGGCTGGTAGTCTGCGCCGTCTCGTCCTAAAAACCTCCCGGAAATCAAAGAATCCGATTGGAGACCGCCGTGGACGTTCAGGAAGTCAGGAAGCTCGACGCCTATCTCAAGCGCGTGTTCGGCAATCCAAAGATCCGCGTCGTGCCGCGGCCGAAAAAGGACGACTCCGCTGAAGTCTATATCGGCGAGGAGTTCATCGGCGTGCTGTTCGTCGATGACGAGGACGACGATCGCTCGTTCCAGTTTCAGATGGCGATCCTCGAGGAAGACCTGGCCGACGTCGGGTGAGGGCGACTTCGCCACAGCCGTAGTGCCGTAGGGTGGGCAAAGCGAAGCGTGCCCACCATTTCGAAGCGCGATCGGTGATAGATGGTGGGCACGTCGCTAACGCGCCTTTGCCCACCCTACGAATCTAACGGTTGCTGCCGAGCGAGCAGCTAACCCCTCGGTCCGCGCATCTGCGCCGTCAAGCGATCCATCGCATTCGCGACATCACGCCATTGCGACAGCCAGCTCCGCGGAAAGCGGAACGTCAGGTCCGCGCCGTCGACACGGCGCTCGCTCAGACACATGCCGGGCGTCAGGCCGTCGCGCGAGCAGCGCGCGTTGAGGCTCGGCGTCGTGGCGGAGAACAGGTCTTCGTTGGCGTAGGGCGAGCCTTCGCGAAAGGCGCGCATCGTCAATCCGTCATCGAGCGGTGTTGCCTGCTGCTGGAGATAGCGCGGATAGATGGTGCGCACCCGCATGTCGGGCGCGAGCGAGTCGTGATGGGCCGATATCGATACGAATATCCGGTCGATCGGCTGCGCCTTTTCCTCGATCGTATCGGCGCTGACGTGCTTGGGCGCATCCGGTGGTTCCAGCGACGGGAAGACGAAGTTGAGATCGACCCGCTCCTGCGGGCCGGAGTGGCGCTGGATCTTGCGGCGGATCGCGGTGGCAGGCACGTTGAAGAGCGTAGCGCCGACGCTGACCGGCAACCGTTCCGGAGCACCGGCAGGCCGCGCCACCCAGGTCGGCCACAGCAGATAGGCAACCAGCGCAACGGCGCTCGCGGCAATGGTTACCGCGACCATGATCAGGATCATGTGCGAGCGCGGGTCCCTGCGGGTGTCGCGGGCGATGTGCTGGGCCGTCGAAAGCAGGGTCATGAACGAAGCGTCGGTCGGGGAACAGTCGGGCGAATCATCCCGCGAATATGCCATGGGGCAGGTGATTTCCGCATGATTTCACGGGAGTCCGGCACACACAGCCATGCGCAAACGCGGTCACGGCGGCGCGCTGTTAACCTTTCCTTAAGGATGATGTGGCGGCCGCCGGCCAATTTTGCGAAAGCAGGGCGCGTTTTGTCGAGTAGGGGAAGTTTGTCATGTCGCCCGATGCGTTGAATACCCTGTTCTCCCTTTGCATCGGCTTTGCGTTCGCAGGCGCGCTCGCCAGCGGCTATCAGGCGATGGCGGAGCGGCCGGCGGGGTTCGGGCTGCTTGGCGAAGGCGTGGCGCCGAAGACGTTTGCGGCCGTGCCGTTTCTGGTTTTCGCCGCACCCTTCATCATCATGCGCAACACGTTGCGCGGCGCGAAGATCGAGCGCCGCCGCTTCGAATTCGTGATGATGGCGACCGTGCTTTCGGGCTTCTGGAGCTTGATGTCCGGCACGTTCTTCCTGATGACGCTGCGTGCCGCGGGCGTGCTGGTCTGAGGCTTCAGGCTGGTCGCTTGATCCGGCGCCAGCGGCTGTGCCAAGGTCTCCGCTAACGGAGACCTTTTTGCTATGGCGATCTACGAACTCGACGGACAGGGGCCTGAACTCCCCGGAGACGGAAACTATTTCATCGCAGATACCGCCGACGTGATCGGCAAGGTGCGTCTTCTGAACTCGGCCAGCGTGTGGTTCGGCGCGGTGCTGCGCGGTGACAATGAGTGGATCGAGATCGGCGAAGGCTCCAACGTGCAGGACAATTGCACCTGCCACACCGATCCCGGCTTTCCGCTCACGATCGGCAACAACTGCACCGTCGGCCACAATGTGATCCTGCACGGCTGCACGCTCGAAGACGACGCGCTGGTCGGAATGGGCTCGATCGTCATGAACGGCGCGCGAATACGCCGCGGCAGCGTCGTCGGCGCGGGCTCGATCATTACCGAAGGCAAGGAATATCCCGAATATTCCCTGATCATCGGCTCGCCCGCGCGCGTGATCCGGACGTTGACGCCAGAACAGTCGACGGCGATGGGACGTGCCGCGAAGTCCTACCCAGCGGAACGGGCCACGATTTAAAAATGGACTGAAGAAGATCGGCTGACGACCGCCGATGTGCGATCGAGGCTAGCTATCTTCGCTTTCGTTCGCCTCGCGTGCGCCGGCGACCTTTTCATGGCCGGCGGCCCACAGCGCATGCTGCTCGCTGCCGTCCTGATAGGGATTGGCTTCCGCCGGAATGTTCTGCCGCGCGGCGCGCTCGCCTTGCTCGAAAGGGTCGGGGTCGGAATTCATGCTGGCGCCTTTCCGGTTTTCGATTTCTTCGGCGCCGCGGCCTTCGAGAGCCCTGCACTTTTCCGCAGCGCATCCTTGAGGTCGACGGGAATGCCATGCTTCTTGAGCAGGTCGGCAAAGGCTTCGTCGGCCAATTCCTGAAATGTCCCCATCCGGTCGCGTGCAAGCTGGGTCAGCTTGTCGAGCGTGTCATCGTCGAAGGCGATCAGTTTGCGCAAGCGCAATCACTCCGGGCGGCGAGCGGATGTGAATCAATGATCCGGCTGCGGAATTGTTCCGGTGGAACAAGGGCCGGGGCGCGGTCGTTGCTCCCCGAAGGAGATTTCCGATGAAGCTAGCGTCTGCAGCCGCCGCCGTTGCGGCAATCGCAATACTGATATCGCCTGTCGCTTCCTTTGCCCAAAGCTCAGGCGGATCCGCGGGCGGATCGTCTGCCGGCAGCAGCAGCGGTAGCGCCGCCGGCTCGCCGAGCGCAGGCTCTGCCGGTGCCGGCTCGCAAGGCATTAGCGGCGTCCCTCCCGGACCCGCCGCTCCCGGAGGGCTTAACAATGCCGGCGAGGATCCGAGCGGCGCGGCGAACGCGTCCAGGCGTGCATCGCCGCCCGCGCCGGGCACCAACAGCGCCGGCACCGCGCAGTCGTCTGGCGGCGGCGTCAACACCGGCAGCGGTGTGACCGCGGGTTCGGGAAGAGGGGCAGGATCAGGTGCGGATATGACGGGCCCGCAGAGGAGCGGTGACGCCGCGGTCAACGAAGAGAACAAGGGGGTCGATCGCAAGATCAAGAGCATCTGCCGCGGCTGTTGATCTCGATACCGTACGGTCGCGTAGAAGTGAGCAAAATTGCCCGGCGACCTCCGGGAAGTCGTCCTAGATTTGCTGCGGGATCTCTGAAGATCCGACGCCGAAAGCGTCGAGCCTTCGAATGCGAGATCACGGAGGATGGCTCATGTTACGCAAAATGATGATCGCCCTGTTCGCATGCGCATCGGTCGCCATGCTGATCCCGGACGCTGCTTCGGCCCGTGGTGGTTTTGGTGGCGGTGGCGGCGGCTTCCGCGGTGGCGGGATGGGAATGGGAGGCGGCGGCGGCTTCCGCGGCGGCGGGATGGGAATGGGGGGAGGCGGTTTCCGCGGCGGCGGGATGGCAATAGGAGGTGGCGGTTTCCGCGGTGGGGGAATGGGGATGGGCGGCGCCGGCTTCCGGGCCGCGGCGATCGGCGGCGGCGGGTTTCGTGCGGCCGGGATCGGCGGCGGCGGTTTCCGTGCGGCGGCTTTGCCGGCTGCCGGATTTCGCGGCGGCAGCTTCGCCGTCAACCGTAGCCACGGTGGCTTTCACCACGGTTTCCGGCATCGGAGATTTCCGTTTGCCGTGACGGCAGTCGGACTGGGCTTGGGCTACGGCTACTACAATGACTATTATGATTACGGCTATCCGTATGACGGAAGCTATGACGACTCCTACTACTATGGCGACAGCGGCTGCTACATCGTGCGGCGCAGCGTGCTGACGCCATATGGCTGGCGCATTCGGCCCGTGCAGGTGTGCGGCTGACCCGATGAGGCCGGGATGAATGGCGCGGCCCCGGTGTTTATGCACCGAGGCCGTTGTTGACTACATCGACTGGTACGCCGCTTGCACCGCATCAAAGATGTTGAACATGCTCACAGCGCCGGCTCTGACATTTCTGTTCCTGGGTGTCGTCGTAGGCCTGGGCACGGCCTTCGTCTGGCTGTTCTGGGAGATCGAGCAACCGACATCAAAGGCTCGTCGCAAGGGCAATCGCGGCCGATAGAATTTCGGCAGCAACGCGCGCGGTCACGAACTACCGCGGGATTGCTGCCGTCATCGCCGATGGCGCGTGTTGTTGCACGAGCCTCCCTCACAGTCCCGGCTAATTAGCTCAACACCCCGTACTTCCTGAACCAGGCCTGCATCTGGCCCCAGGCGTCCTCGGCCGCATCCTTGCGATAGCTCGGGCGATAGTCGGCGTGGAAGCCGTGCGGGGCGCCGGGATAAATCTTGAACTCGGCGGTCTTCTTGTTTGCTGCCAGAGCCGCCTTGAAGGCTTCCACCGTGGCGACGGGAATGCCGGTGTCGGCCTCGCCATAGAGGCCGATCACGGGCGCCTTCATCTCGCCCGCGAGTTGCGTCGGGCTCTTCGGCCAGAGCGGATTTGGCGGATCGACCGGCGGGCCGTAGAACGCGGCGCCCGCCTTGAGAGTGCTGCTATGGGCGGCGTATTCCCAGACCGTCCGTCCGCCGCGGCAGAACCCGATGATGCCCAGTTTCGAAGTGTCGCCGCCTTCCGACTTTGCCCAGGCAACGGTGCTGTCGAGATCGGACAGCAGCTCGGCGTCCGGTTTCGAATTCACGATCGGCAGCAGCTGCTGGATATCCGTGATCTTGGTCAGGTCGGCGCCCTTGCGGAAATAGTAATCCGGCGCCACCGCGAACGCGCCGAGCTTGGCGAGGCGCCGCGTCACGTCCTTGATGTATTCGTGCAGGCCGAAAATCTCCATCGCCACCAGCACCACCGGCGGGTTGCTGACGCCGGCCGGCCGCGCGAAATAGCCGGGCATCTCGCCGTCGGCGACCTTGATTTTGGCGTCACCGGTGGTCAGGCCGCTGGTGTCGGTCTTGATCACGTCGGCGCGCACCGGCCCGGCCGCAAGCGTGTAGCCCGCCGTCACGGCGGCCGACGCGGTCATGAAGCCGCGTCGCGAGAATGGCGCGACCTTGGTCAGCCCGATGACGTCAGCGGTCGGCAGTGGTTCGGCGCTCATGGCGGCCCTCCTTCGTTGGCTTTTTTGGGAGGCGCATTCAGCTTGCAAACCGGGGCGAACGCAAATCACCTGCTTGCGAGATGCCGGTCGGTCGTGGGGGGCGCCAGCTCAACGGGGCTCAAAATCGGGCACAAAAAACAAGGCCGTCGACGCAATATACCGTCAACGACCTTGCCAGCCCCGGATATTAAAATCGGCTCACGCCATCCGGTGAACTTCAGGATGCCCGGGATTCTTGCGGGGATATGTGAACCAGTTCACAAAGGTGGAAAAAAGTTGCGGTAACGCTTGCCTTAACGGTGGAAAATATCCCGTCGCCCGACGTGCGGGACCCCGCCGGGCGGGGCGTCATCGCCAGGCGCCGCCCGGACCGATCAGCCGCGCGCTTTGGCTCGGCTGCGGGTCGCGCTCCTGCTCGTGCGGGGCTTTGCCTTGCCTGACCGCTTGCGCGGCGAAGGAGCCGCGGAGGGTTCGGAGGCTTGCGCGCTGGCAAAGGAGTGCCGCAAGCCCTCGACCGCTTCCGTCAGCGTTGCGACCTGCTCGGAAAGCTTCTTGGTGTCGCCCTGCTGCGCGGCGAGCAGGCGGCGCACGGTCTGCAACTGGTCCTGCACCACCTGCAACTGATCGATCGATTCCTGCTGCGTCGCTTCCAGGCCCTTGGTCTTCTCGACCAGTTGTTCGGACGCCTGCGCGGCGCGGGCCTGCAACTGCCGGGTCGCGACCACGCGATCGGTCTCGGGGGCGCTGCCGGTGTAGGCGCGCCACAGGGCGATAGAACTTACGCCAAGCACGACAATAAAGAGGGCCGCAGCGGCGACCGCAATCGGCTGTCCGCCGAAACGCGCGACGGGGCTGGCACTCCCGGGGGTGAGTTCGATCATACGACTTCAAATCCGGACGTGATTTCAATGTTCCTAACTAACACGGCCCGCGCCCCGGCCAAAAGCCGGGATTTGCTGGACGGCCCCTGGATTCCGGCTAAAAGCCTCGGAATTCGGGGTTTTTCGGCGCAAGAGCGGCGACTTCACGTCGCCAGCGCTATCGGATATGCGCCCGTATGAACTGCCCGGCCTCCGCCAGTGCGCGGCGGCCATCTCCAAGTTTGGCGTTCCAGAGCGGCCAGGCGTGGATCATGTGCGGCCAGATCTGCAGCGTCACATCGACGTCGGCCGTCCCGGCTGCCTCGGCAAGCCGGGACGCGTCCGCCAGCAACGTCTCGGCCGATCCGACCTGGATCAGAACCGGCGGAAAGCCCGCAAGCTCGGCGAACAGCGGCGAGATCAGCGGATCCCTGCGATCGGCGGATGGCGGTGCGTAGGCATCCGCGAGCTCGTCGAGATAGGCTTTGTGGATCAGCGGGTCGACGGCGTCCTTGGTCCCCAGCGTCACGCCGGACATCGTGAGGTCGGTCCAGGGCGAGACCAGCCAGGCGCACGCCGGCAATTCCTCGCCGGCCGCGCGCAGCCGGTTGATCAACCCGAGCGTCAGGTTGCCGCCGGCGCTGTCGCCGCCGACGGCGATGCTCGTTGCCGCAATGCCTTGCCGGCGCAGGAAGCGCCAGGCGGTGAGCGCATCCTCATGGGCGGCGGGGTAGGGATGTTCAGGGGCAAGCCGGTAGTCGATCGCAAGTGTCCGTGTGCCTGCCGCGCGCCCGGCCTCCGTCACCAGGCGGCGGTGGCTTACAATCGAGCCGGAGCAATATCCGCCGCCGTGGAAATACAGCAGCACGCGCGAAGCCTCGCTGCCGGGAGCGATCGACCATTCGCCGGCGACGCCGTCGCAATCGACTGCTTCGCATCGCACGTCGGACGCTACCGGCCAGGTCGATCCGACCTCATTGATGCGTTGCCGCCGCTCCGACCAGCCGACCGGCCGCGGCTTCGAGCCCAGCAATGCGCGGATGGCGTCGATCTCGCTGTGGGCCAAGGTGCGTTCTCCCGCTGCGGCAGGCCATCATGGCACATCGGCCGGGGAGCGCAAAAACGTTGGAAGTCTACGTCCCACGTAGCGCTGCTGGCGGTTTCGACCGGCTGCGCGGTCCCAAAAAAGGTGCGGCCACCCTTTGGGGGAAGGCTGGCCGCGCGCGAACCGGTCTGGGACGGGGAGGGGTGGGGATGTGACCGGGTCGCGGGTTCGTAAAATCCTTTGTTCGTTATCGATCGCGTGACGAGGCGGTGGCGATCGCCGGGCGGCTGTCACCGAGCGAGACCCACAAATTGGGATCGCTCTGCGACTGACGCTTGACGAAGCGGTAGCCGGTCTCGGTCCAGGCGAGGACGTTTTCGTTCTGGTTGTCGAGAACGAACTCGCCCTTGTCGGTCTTCACCGTCAGCACCGCGTGACCTTCGCCCTTCTTGTCGCGCACCACCGTGATCAGCAGCGCCTCGCGCGGCCATCCGGCATCGACCAGCATCTTGCGCTTCAGAAGGACATAGTCCTCGCAGTCACCGTAACCGTCCGTCGGCAACGACCATTTCTCGATCACACCCCAATGATCCATGTCGGTGATCGGCTTGATGGTCTCGTTGACCCACTTGTTGACCCGCAGCAGATCCCGCCACGCCGTCTGCGACATCACGATGTCGCGCGGCTGTGACGTGCCGCCACGGCATTCGCTCGCGTTACCGGCGCAGAATTCGACCCAGCCGATCGGCGACCGCGCGGTCTCGCCAAGGCTGGCATAGAGCACGTCGCCGGCTTTCGCCGAGACGCTCATTGAAGCGTTTAACCCCAACAGGACGGCGATGACCGCCAGTCCCTTTCCCTGTCCCTTGAACAACATTGTGGCCCCCGTTTCTTGTTGGGACCACGTTTCGCACAAACGATTTGCGCCGCCGCTAAGTCAGGCAAGTACATTTGACGCGAATACTAGTAAAATCTGGGACAAATTCGATCTATACTTGAATTGAATTTGACTAAAATTTTAAACAACTGCAATTGATTCAAATTTTAGGTATTAACGCCTGGACGCTGCGATAGCAGCGGATGCGCCCGCAAAAGCGGCCGGCGTTAACCGAGTTTAGCCGGTGCAAGACAGCGAAAAGGCGGCATCCGGGAGCGCGGATACCGCCTTATTAGGCTGAAAAATCAGGGATTTTTGGCTGGCGGCGCTTTACCGCGCAGTAACCGAGTCTTCGATGGTCTCGGCACTCTGCTCGTGGACGAACTCGAGCGCAAAACCTTCTTCGAGGTTTCGCACCACCCGCGACTGGACCTTGCCGAGCATGACCAGCGATTTCACGGGCGGGCGGTTCTCCGCGGCGATCGCGGCACCCGACAGCGACAGGTCGATGATGCGGCAGGTCATCTTGCTGCCGTCCTCGAGCGTGAGCAGCGCGATCGGGTTGCGCGGCACGATACGGTCGTGGCGGCGGTCTTCCGGCAGGTTCAGGATATCGCGGTTGGCAAGCCAGGTGAGCTGGGCGGCGAGCTTGTCGCGCTTGCGCGCGGTGGCGCCGACCGTCATGGCAAAGCCGTTGTCGATGATACGGGTGATTTTGCCTTCGACCCGGCCGATATGGTCGAGATAGGCGATCACGCGGTCGCCGACATTGCCGATGCCGGGCGCCAGCAGCGCCAGTCCACCCGGTGACATATTAATAATCTGGCAAGGAAATTCGCGGCGATCCGGCAGCATGTAGCGGCCGAGCAGGTGGACCTTCACGCGCTGGAAGCGCCGCCGCTCTTCCGCGGACGGGATAACGGTTGTTTTCTTTTGCGCAAACGACATCTTCGCCACCAGACAGCCGGTCCTTCGGCGTCACGAAGACCCTAAGGCCGACAGGGTTAACGATGTGTTATCGGCGGTCGCGTGAATCGCTCAAGATTCCGGCACGGACAATTTGGCGCGCCCTGCGCGCGGGAAGCAGCGTCTGCCGGCGCGTTCACACACGGCGAATGGCATATCGGAGTTGACGTTGCCGCATGCAGGATCGAGGCATTCGCTTCGCGCGCCCAAGTAATCGCGGCGGCACGATTTGTCGCGATTACTTCTGCACGAGTTGGTCAAGGTCCTGCTGAATCGTGTTGCGAGACGCGATTGTTGCGCGCGGTCGCATTCGGGTTACTCTCGCGCCCGGCCGGGCCGGCCAGAATGTCTGCGAACGGAGGTTGCGAAATGCCGGGTGTAAAACGCGAGCGCAACGACAATGTCGGCGTGCTGACGCTGGACGAGCCTGACACCCTGAATGCGATGACGCCCGATCTGTTGGGCGACCTCGCGATTGCCATCGGCGAGCTAAACGACGATCCGCAGGTGAGGGCGCTGGTGCTGACGGGCGCCGGCCGTGGCTTCTGCTCAGGGCAAAATCTCAAGGCCGCGCAAATCCTGGGCGACGACATCGCGGCCGGCGTGATGAAATATTACTGGCCGACGTTCAAGGCGTTGCGCGAGTGCCGCGTGCCGATCGTGGTGGCGGTCAATGGCGTGGCGGCGGGCGGCGGCTTCAGCCTTGCGATGGCGGGCGACATGATCGTCGCCGCGCGGTCGGCCCGCTTCATTCAGGTGTTCAGCCGCATCGCGCTGGTCCCCGATCTCGGCTCGACCTGGCTGTTGCCGCGTCTCGTCGGCCGGCAGCGCGCGCTGGAATTGATGATGACCAACGAGCCGCTCACGGCCGATCAGGCCAGGGAGTGGGGACTGGTCCGCGAAGTATTCGACGATGCCGCGCTTCGTGACGGTGCGCTCTCGCTGGCGCGCAAACTCGCAAGCGGGCCGACGCGCGCCCTGGTCGCGACGCGTCGCCTGATCGACGAAAGCGAACACGCCAGCTATGCCGATCAGTTCCGCCGCGAGATCGAAACGCAGGCGGAAATCCGTCTCAGTGCCGACGCGGTGGAGGGACGTAATGCCTTCCTCGAGAAACGTGCCGCGGTGTTCACCGGACGCTGAGAAGGGATCTCCAACATGAAGATCGACAATGTCGCCGACCTTATCGCAGAGACATTGGCCCAGGCCGGCGTCAAGCGCATCTTCGGCGTGGTCGGCGACAGCCTGAACGGCCTCACCGACGCGTTGCGCAAGCGAAAGGCGATCGACTGGATTCACGTCCGGCATGAGGAGGTCGCAGCCTTTGCCGCCGCGGGCGAAGCGCAGATCACCGGCGAGCTCGCGGTATGCGCGGGGTCGTGCGGCCCTGGCAATCTGCATCTCATCAATGGCCTGTTCGATGCGCATCGCAGCCGCACGCCGGTGCTTGCGATCGCCGCGCAGATTCCCTCGGCTGAGATCGGCGGCGGTTATTTTCAGGAGACGCATCCGCAGGATCTGTTCCGGGAATGCAGCCATTATTGCGAGCTGGTGTCCGATCCGGCGCAATTGCCTTACGTCCTGGAAAACGCCATTCGCGCGGCGGTCGGGCGGCGCGGCGTTGCCGTCATCGTCATTCCCGGCGACGTCGCGTTGCGATCGGCGCCGAAGCGCGGCATCTCGCCGAATGCAGGGCTGCTGCCGGCGGCGCCAATCGTTCGGCCGGCCGAAGGCGAACTGGAGGCGCTGGCCAAGCTCCTCAACGGCGCCAAGCGTGTCACGCTGTTCTGCGGCCGCGGCTGTGCCGGCGCGCATGACGGTTTGATGCAGCTTGCCGAGACGCTGAAGAGCCCGATCGTGCATGCACTCGGCGGCAAGGAGCACGTCGAGTTCGACAACCCCTATGACGTCGGCATGACCGGCTTTATCGGTTTCTCGTCGGGCTATGCTGCGATGCATGCGTGCGACGTGTTGCTGATGCTGGGCACCGATTTTCCCTACAAGCAGTTTCTGCCGGCGGATGCGAAGATCGCGCAAGTCGACATCCGGCCGGAAAATCTCGGCCGCCGCTGCAAGCTCGACCTCGGCCTTGTCGGTGACGTCGGCGCCACCATCGGTGCGCTGTTGCCGAAATTGAAGGCGAAAACTGACCGCAAGCATCTCGATGCTCAGCCTGGCTCACTACAAGAAGGCGCGCGCCGGGCTCGACGAACTCGCGCAGGGTACGCCCGGCCAAAAGCCGATCCACCCGCAATATCTGGCGCGCCTTCTCAGCGAGCAGGCGTCAGCGGATGCGGTGTTCACGGCCGATGTCGGCACGCCGACGATCTGGGCGGCGCGCTATCTCGCCATGAACGGCCGTCGGCGGCTTATCGGTTCCTGGGTTCACGGCTCGATGGCCAACGCCATGGCGCACGCGATCGGCGCGCAGGCCGCGCAGAAGGGGCGGCAGGTGATCTCGATGTCGGGCGATGGCGGGTTTGCCATGCTGATGGGCGACCTGATTACGCTGACGCAGATGAAGCTGCCGGTGAAGGTCGTGATCTTCAATAACGGCGTGCTGGGGTTCGTCGCCATGGAGATGAAGGCCTCAGGCTTCATCGAGACCGGCGTCGACCTCAAGAATCCCGATTTCGCCGCGATGGCGCGCGCCATGGGCATTCATGCGGTGCGGGTGGAGGATCCCGGCGAGCTCTCGAAGGCGATCCGCGACGTGCTGGCCCATGACGGTCCGGCCGTTCTCGATGTCGTCACCGCGAAGCAGGAATTGTCGATGCCGCCGACGATCACGGCGGAGCAGATCAAGGGTTTCAGCCTCTGGGTGCTTCGTGCCGTGATGAGCGGCCGCGGCGATGAGGTGATCGACGTGGCCAAGACCAATTTGCTGTCGCGCTAGCGCAACCGTGATTAGCGCAGGCCTTCATAGACCATGAAGCCGCGCGCGATGGCGAGCTTGCGCAAGGCGCGTGGCACGAGCTTTTGCGGCCTGTGCAGATAGCGCCACGACGTCACCTTGAAATCCCTGATGGTGCCGAGGTCGTTTTCGAACGGCGCCAGCGATCCGGTCAGGCTGATCGGCGCATGCGCGCGGTTGTTGAATGGCAGCAGCAGCAGCTCCAGATGCGCCGTCGTACCGTCTTCCGACGTTGCGGTGATGCCGGCAATCGCAGCCAGCATTTCTTCGGCGACGTAGTTGATGATGTCCTCGATCTCCCGGCGGCTGTCCGGGGCGAACAGCGCGGAGAAGCTCGTATCCTTCAGGTCGCGGCCGAGCAGGGCGGAGACCCGCGTGCCGGCAACGCGGAACGGGTAGCCGGCGTCGTTGTCGTAGGATAGCACGAAAATGTCGCCGAGCAGTTCGCGCACCGCGCCGGGCTCGATCTCGCTGCGGTCCGGCGCCCGCGCATCGCCGCGTTTCGCATCCCAATAGGCGAAAAACTCGCGGCTCGATGGGTGTTTCATATCTGATCCTCGCCCCGGGTTGCTTCCGGCGAGACACTTCTGTCCCGCTTTTGCGCAACACGCCTTCCCGTAGTTGTTGTGCAGGACAGGCTTTGCAGCGTCCATGCCGGGAACGCGATTTGGCGGCGCCGGGCGCGGCTTTGCGTTGTTAACGTTAAATTAACTATGAGGTTGGCGAAGCCGGTGCGGCGCGCGTAGTGTGGAACGCATCAGACGGCGCCGGCTTATCTGAATGGTTCGCGGCGCAGTTGGTACACAGGTGGCGTCAAACAGTTTGGTCATCGCGCGGGGAGGGGTGGGGATGTGATCCCGGCTCCAGGGCGCGAGAAGACCAACAAGACAAGGGAGGATGTTCTCAGCATCCTCCCTTTTTCTTTGCCGACGGCTCGTGTCCCGGACGCGGCGCAGCGCCTTGGCGGTGCGACGCAGAGCCGGGACCTACGAGGTGCCTCTTGGGTCCCGGCTCTGCGGCGCATCACTTCGTGCCGCGCCGCGTCCGGGACACGGATAGTGTGATTGTGCACTTGCACAAGGTGGGTAAAGCCGCCTATCTGGACCAACACCCTCGAAGCCGCCTTGCAAGGTCCTGGCCCCTTGGAATCCCAGCCTTACTCAACCCCGGTCGAGCCGCCGGACGCCCCGCGTGAACCGATCCTGACGCTGCCGGGGGCGCTGACGGCCTATGTCGTGCTGATTGCAGTGATTCATTTGCGGGTGCTGCTGCCGGTGGAGCTGGAGAACTGGACCATCGACGTTTTCGGTTTCATTCCGAAGCGCTACGATTCCACGCTGCTCAACATCACATTTCCCGGCGGGGCCGGCGCCAAGGTCTGGACCTTCGTCACCTATTCGCTTTTGCATGCCAACCTCAGCCATATCGGTTTCAACGTGCTGTGGCTGCTGCCGTTCGGCAGCGCGCTGGCCCGGCGGTTCGGTCCTGTCAGGTTCTTCGTCTTCATGGCAGTGACGGCTGCGGCGGGCGCATTGGCGCATCTCGTCACCCATGAGCACGCGATCGCGCCCATGATCGGCGCCTCGGCCTCGGTATCCGGCGCCATGGCCGCCGCCATCCGCTTCGCCTTCGTGCGGGGCAGTTTTCTTTCGTTCCACCGGGGCGATGCGGATGCCGCAGCGAAGGTTCCAGCGCTGTCGCTTGTCCGGGCGTTGCGCAACCCGCGCGTGCTCGGATTTCTGGCGGTGTGGTTCGGCGTCAACATCATCTTCGGCCTCGGGTCGATTTCGATCGGCGCCGAAGGCGCCAGTGTCGCCTGGCAGGCCCATATCGGCGGGTTTCTCGCCGGCCTGATGTTGTTTTCGCTGTTCGATCCGGTGCCGCATGCGACGCCGCATGCTGCAGATGCTTCGTCGCCGGATGAAACCGGCCGCGTCTGATCGCCGCCTTGCGGCGAGGGGCGATTTCATTCATCATCCACACAAGTTGTAACGCTGCTGCCATGCGTGACAGCCGCTTGTAGACCGCGCCTCGAAACGAAACCGGCGCGTAACTGTTGATTGAAGACTCGCGAACAGTCGGGCTCTCGGGGGCACGAACGGATTCAGGGAGGCTACAATGACGGTACGTTCAATTCTCGACACCAAGGGCCATCAGATCCTGAGCGTCGAGCCGGAGGTCAAGCTTTCGGCTGCGATCAGGATCCTCGGCGACCGCAAGATCGGCGCCGTGCTGGTGATGAACCAGGGCCGGCTCGAAGGCATCCTTTCCGAGCGCGACATTGTCCGGGTGTTGGGCGAGCGCGGCGCCAGGGTCCTCGAGGAGCCGGTGAGCGCTGTCATGACGCGCAAGGTGGTGAGTTGCCGGGAATCCGACACCGTTGCCGGGATCATGGAAATGATGACGATCGGCAAGTTCCGTCATTTGCCCGTGGTCGAGGACGGCAAGGTGGTGGGTCTGATTTCGATCGGCGACATCGTCAAACGCCGCGTCCATGAATACGAGACCGAGCAGGAAGCGCTGCGCGACTACATCAAGACGGCCTGATCGCTATTCCTTCTCGGCCTTTTCGACCGCCGGCGCGGCGTCGCCTGCCGGCTCCGGCGCCAGGATGTGGATCGCCTCCTGGATCGATTCGATGGCCCGCTCGGCCGCACGCGCGCCGTGGGCGATCAATTCGTCGGCGCGGTGAAAATCGAACCAGCCGATCTTGCCGACGCGGGGCGAGATCAGGAGGTCCGGCGGATCGCCGGCCAGCCGCGCGCGCGTGATGCGGTCCTGCATGATGTTGAACGCATCGATCATGACCGAGGAGATGCCCGGCCGTCCGCCGCCGCCGAAGAACTCGCGCTTCATGGTCCGCTCGGCGGAGAAGAATTTTCCGATGCCGCGTTTCCGCGGCTCGGGTTCGGGCGCCGCTTCCGGCATCACGGACACCGAAACGCCGGGCGTCGGGCCGTGCGAATAGATCGTCGTGGAGTGCGTGAAGACGTCGCTGGAAAGATTGGCGGCGATGACGATCTCCGCGCCCAGCGCGCGCGCCGCCGACACCGGCACCGGATTGACCAGGGCGCCGTCGACGAGCCAGCGGTCGCCGACCAGGACCGGCGAGAATATTCCCGGCAGCGCGTAGGAAGCGCGCATCGCATCCACGGTCGGGCCGTGGGTCAGCCAGATCTCGTGGCCGGTGCGCACTTCGGTCGCCACGGTGGCGAATTTCACCGGCAGTTCCTCGATCAGGCTATGGCCCAGCGCGGTCTCAATCTCGGCCGCAAGCTTGGAGCCGCCGATCAGACCGGAGCCGTTGAGGCGGATATCGAGATAGGAAAGGACAGTTCGCGGTTGCAGGCTGCGCGCCCAGTCTTCCACCTTGTCGAGATGCCCCGCAGCATAGGCGCCGCCGACCACGGCGCCGATCGAGGTGCCGACAACGACGTTGGGCATGATTTCGTGGGCCACCAGCGTCCGGATGATCCCGATATGGGCAAAGCCGCGCGCCGCACCGCCGCCCAGCGCCAGTCCGATCACCGGCCGGCGGATGCTGCCGAGCCCTACTTTGTCTTGGGCATCGGAGCCCTTTTGGCCGCGCCCCATCCAGCTATCCAACACGCAAACTCTCCTGCGGCTTCAACAATATCCGCCGCGGCGAGATCGCGCCAGAATTGTTCATTCCGATCCGCCTGCATGGTTTATATGGCGGCGAAAGCGGCCTAGGCAGGAAATGTGACTGGACCACGACCGCCGCATTAACATTGGGTCCCGGAGCGGGTTCCGCTACTGCCGGCGGCCGAACTTCTGCCACGGAGGCTTGAATTTGCCGCGTTTTCGGTGAAAAGCATGGCCATGATCTCGGGCGGTAACGGCATCGTTGGATTCGGGCGGGGCGGATGGCCTTTCCCGGGGCTGGTGCTTGCGTTGGCGCTGTTCGCCGGCCCGGCCTCGGCCCAGATGTTCCAGGATCGCCCGCCGCCGGTGCCGCCTGCCGCGGTTCCGGATGTCCTGACCGGGCCCGCCATGACTCTGGCACCGCCGTCGGGGACGGGGGCGACCCCGACGCTTCCGCCGCCGCTGAACCAGCCCACCATCGTGCCTCCGTCGATCGCGACAATTCCGCCGGCAGCGCCTCCGGCAGCGGCCCCTGCTCCAACTCAGGGGGTGCTGTCGCTGACGGCACGCTACGGCAAGGATCTGCCGATCATCAATGGCGGGCTGGTGTGGCGGGTGTTCGCCGACAAGCCCGACGACACCGGCACGTTCAAGCTGATCCGCGAGGAGCGCGGCGCGACCCCGAACATCGTGCTACCGCCCGGCAACTACGTCGTCCACGTGGCCCTTGGCCTGGTCAGCGCGGTGCGGGCGGTGAGCCTGAAAGCGGAGACCGATCGCGTGGCCTTCGTGCTTCCGGCCGGCGGACTGCGCATCGAGGGCCGCGTCGGCACCAGCAAGATTCCGCCGAACCAGATTTCGTTCGCGCTCTACAAGGGGAGCCAGTTCGACGGAGGCGCCGGAGCGGAGCGCTCCTCGCTGGTGCCCAACGTGGCCGCAGGCGATGTCGCGCTGCTGCCGGAGGGCACCTACTACATCATCTCCAACTATGGCGACGCCAATTCCGTCGTGCGCTCCGACATCCGCGTCCAGGCCGGCAAGCTGACGGACGTGACCGTCAGCCACCGCGCGGCGGTGATCACGCTCAAACTGGTCAGCGACAGGGGCGGCGAGGCGCTCGCCAATACCGCGTGGTCGGTGATTACGCCGGGCGGCGACGTCATCAAGGAATTGATCGGCGCGTTTCCACGCGTGGTGCTGTCCGAGGGCGAATACCGGGCGATTGCCAAGAACGAAGGCAAGGTGTTCGAGCGTCCCTTCAACGTCGTCAACGGCGTCGACGGCGAGGTCGAGGTCATCGCGCGCTAGTCGCTCGTGTCCCCGCCGCAGCCTGATCCTTTTCGGTGGTGTGGGCACGGCCCGGACAAAATTACGAAAACAACCCCATGCAAAGTAGAATGCGACGACCGTGGCGTGTCGGCTGCAAAACCGCGTCACGATCTCGGACAGCGCCGGGCGGGGGCGGTCCTCGGCCGGTTTCGAGGGCGTACCGATATGGATGAAGCCGGCGAGCTTCTCATCCGCTTTCAGTCCCAGCCCGTCGAGCACATCGCGGTCGAACGCGAACCAGCCGGTCAGCCAATTGGCGCCATAGCCGAGCGCTGCGGCGGCGGTGACGATGCTGCATATCCTCGACGATGGCCGCCACGGAAACTTAGACAGATTCTGCTCCCACGCCTGAAACTTCCACCCGGCCCGCCTGCTACGTCGGCTCGTCGCAGTATTGCTGATCATTTAATGAGCGTTGTATCGCCTTACTCTCGCCGACGAGAGCCTCAGTCTCGTCAACCAGACAGCTTACGTGTCCGACACTGCGATCTTGATCTACATCAACAGCAAGGGAGATACCATGGCGTATGATTTCAGCCTCGAGGGCGCAAAGTGGGGTTCATCCGAACTGGGCACTGCGGGTGGGACGGTCACCTGGGCCGTTGATGACAGTATCTCCCAGGCAGACCTGCAATCCATCAATGCTGCATTCGCTGAATGGTCCGAGGTCGCCAATATTCAATTCCAGGAAGTCTCGTCCACTGCCAATGCTGACATCGATTTTGCAAACAGTGCGATCGATGGCGCCAGCAACGTCCTGGGGGTCACGGGCTTCAGTTTTTCAGGGGGCGAGCTTCAGCATGCGGACGTCCAGTTCGATAGTGACGACAATCTGAGCGGCTCGGAATTGACCCTCGTCGCGACCCACGAGATCGGGCATGCGATTGGACTGGGTCACTTCAACGACGCCCCCGCGGTGATGAACTCGACCGCCAATTTCTCGCTCACCGGTTTGGCGCAATCCGACATCGACGGCATTCTGGCGCTTTATGGCCCCAACACCACCGAAATGTCGGATGCGGGCACGGGGACCACGCCGCCGGACACCGCCACTCCCGATGACGGCACCGGCGATACCGGGCCGGCGCCGGCGGCTGTGGCGGAACCCAGACGGCTGCGGGCGGCGGCGCCACGGGCACCGGTGCAGATGCAGGCATGGGTGATAGCGACGCGCTCCATGGCTTCGGCGGTGATCATGGCGGCCGCTTCGCCGATCTCGCATCCCTGCTGCATTCAATCCGTGGTGACCACAGCGATGCAGCCGCCGCATCGGGCGCTGATTTGCACAGCGCGCAGCTCGCCGAACTGAGCAACGTGGCGCAGCAGCATTTCGACCATCATCTGTGGGGCTGATCGTGCGCGCGATGGTCGTCATGTCGTGACGACGCGACAATGCCGGGCGCAGAACGAGAGTTCTGCGCCGGGCGTCGTCGTTGAATGACGATGAAGAGAGCTGTCTAAAGTCGCAAACAGCGAATGCGACGAGCCCAAGTCTAAAACCGCGTCACGATCTCGGAGAGCGCCGGGCGGGGGCGGTCCTCGGCCGGCTTCGAAGGCGTGCCGATATGGATGAAGCCGGCGAGTTTTTCGTCGGCCTTCAGCCCCAATCCATCCAGCACGTCGCGGTCAAACGCGAACCAGCCGGTGAGCCAGTTGGCGCCATAGCCGAGTGCTGCGGCGGCGGTGACGATGTTCATCGCGCTGGCGCCGGCAGACAATTCCTGCTCCCAGGCCGGCACCTTCGGATGCGGCCGGGTAAAGCTGACTACGGCGATCACCAGCGGCGCGTCCATCAGCCGGCGTTTCTCGATCTCGACGTCGGCGGTGGGGGCAGCCGGGTTTTTCTTCGCGAACACCCGCGCGATGACGTCGCCAGCTCGCGCCCGGGCGTCGCCCTCGAACACGATGAAGCGCCACGGCGTCAGCTTGCCGTGATCCGGCACCCGCGCGCCAATGGTCAGGATGGTGTCGAGTTCGCTCGCGGTGGGGCCGGGCCCGCTCATCTCGCGAGGCTTGACCGAGCGGCGGATCTTCAGAAGTTCAAGGGCGTCGGGCATCGATAATCCATGGTCGTGCGTGGCTGGGCGATCACCCGGCATATCGGATGACCGCGACCCATTCGCAAGCGGCGCGGTCTAGTAGGCCTCTAAACTCACGAAGCCATCTGCGCCCGCTTCACGTCCGGCGGCGTCGCTTCTTCCACCAGCGCGGCCAGCGCCTCCTCGGTCGGCAGCACCTTCTGGCCGTCGCTGCCGAGCCGGCGCACCGAGACCGAATGGCTCTCGGCTTCCTTCTTGCCGACGACGAGAAGGGCGGGGATCTTCGCCAGCGAGTGCTCGCGGACCTTGTAGTTGATCTTCTCGTTGCGCAGGTCGATCTCGACGCGCAGGCCCGCACGCCGCGCGGCGGCCGCGACCACCTTGGCGTATTCGTCGCCTTCGGAGGTAATCGTCGTGACCACCACCTGGGTCGGCGCGAGCCAGAGCGGGAAGTTGCCGGCGAAGTGCTCGATCAGAATGCCGATGAAACGCTCCATCGAGCCGCAGATCGCGCGATGGACCATCACCGGCGTCTTCTTCGAGCCGTCGGCGTCGATGTAGAACGCGCCAAAACGTTCCGGCAGGTTGAAGTCGACCTGCGTGGTGCCGCATTGCCAGTCGCGGCCGATGGCGTCGCGCAGCACATACTCGAACTTCGGCCCATAGAACGCGCCTTCGCCCGGGTTGATCGCGGTCTTGATGCGGTTGCTGCCACTGGCCTGGATTTCCGCCAGCACCGTCGCCATCACGCGCTCGGCATGGTCCCACATCTCGTCGGTGCCGACGCGCTTCTCCGGCCGGGTCGAGAGTTTGACCGTGAGTTCGCCATCGAAGCCGAAATCGGCATAGGTCGACAGGATCAGCTCGTTGATCTTGAGACACTCGTCGGCAAGCTGGGCCTCGGTGCAGAACACGTGCGCGTCGTCCTGCGTAAACCCGCGCACGCGCATCAGGCCGTGCATGGCGCCCGACGGCTCGTAGCGATGCACCACGCCGAATTCGGCAAGACGCAAGGGCAGGTCGCGGTAGCTCTTCAAGCCATGCTTGAAGATCTGCACATGGCCCGGACAATTCATCGGCTTCAGCGCAAACCAGCGCTTGTCTTCAGCCTCGTCGCCGGCCGACTGCGCCGCGAACATGTTCTCGCGGTACCAGTCCCAATGGCCGGAAGTTTCCCACAGCACCTTGTCGAGGATCTGCGGCGCGTTGACCTCGCTGTAGTCGCCGGTCAGGCGGCGGCGCATATAGGCGATCAGCTGCTGGAAGATGGTCCAGCCCTTCGGGTGCCAGAACACCACGCCGGGGCCTTCCTCCTGGAAGTGGAACAGGTCGAGCTCGCGGCCGAGCTTGCGGTGATCGCGCTTCTCGGCTTCCTCGATCTGCTTGAGGTAGGCATCGAGCTCTTCCTGCTTGGCGAACGCCGTGCCGTAGATGCGCGTCAGCATCGGGTTGTTCGAGTCGCCGCGCCAATAGGCGCCCGCCACCTTCATCAGCTTGAAGGCGTTGCCGATCTTGCCGGTCGAACTCATATGCGGGCCGCGGCAGAGGTCGAACCAGTCGCCCTGGAAATAGATCTTGATCGGCTCGTCGCCGGGAATGGCGTCGACCAGCTCGACCTTGAAGGCCTCGCCCTTGTCGCGGAACACCTGCTTGGTCTTCTCGCGGTCCCACACTTCCTTGGTGAAGGGCTTGTCGCGCGCGATGATCTCGCGCATCCGCTTTTCGATCGCCGCAAAGTCTTCCGGCGTGAACGGCTCGTTGCGGAAGAAGTCGTAGTAAAAGCCGTTCTCGATCACCGGGCCGATGGTGACCTGCGTGCCCGGCCACAGCGACTGCACGGCTTCCGCCAGCACATGCGCCGCGTCATGCCGGATCAGTTCCAGCGCACGCGCATCGTCGCGGTTGATCAGTTCGATCCTGGCGTCGTGCGAAATCGGATCGTTGAGATCGGCGACCGCGCCGTCGAGCGCCATCGCCACCGTGCGCTTGGCGAGCGAGGGCGAGATGCCCTTCGCGATATCGAGCCCGGTGGTGTCCCTGGGATATTCGCGTTTCGCGCCGTCGGGGAAGGTGAGGGTGATTTTTTCCAAGGGTTCGGCCGGTTTCAAATTCGCAAGGCCAAACTGGAATCCCGGTGCAGGCGTATTTTGGTCAGACATATCATTCTCCTGAAGCTCACTCCTGCGAACGAGCGCAGGTAAGCGGAAAGCAGCGGTATAGCAGGGGATTCGGCTCCTGCAATCGGGCAATATCGAGAAAAACGCGCCGAATCCCGCCGATAATGAACGGCGCCGATAGCGATCGCCTTCAACTTCACGCGAGGCGAACCGAACCGCCCGGGGGTTGCCGCCTTGGCGTGCATTGTCTAGCTTTCGGTTGCGCCGTGCCTCGGCGCTACGCCCGATCGTGCCGGTGTCATGATGTTCCGCCTTCTCCTCCTCGCAGCTCTGCTGCTGGTTCACAGCGGGCTGCGCGCCGAACCGGCGGCCGAAAAGGCCGGATTCGCACCGAGGCTGATCATTTACAATGCCAAGGGCCCGGCCAATTCGTGCGGTCCGGGCTGCGACCGCTGGATTGCGGTCGAAGGCCAGGTCGACGAGGGCGCGGCCGCGCGCGTCAGCCGTTTCCTGCGCGACGTCAAGGACAACAGGCGGCCGATCTATTTCCATTCGCCGGGCGGTTCGGTCCGGCCATCCTATGTCATCGCCCGCCTGCTGCGCAGCAGGAAGGCCGTCGCCCGGATCGGACGCACCATCGCAACCGCCTGCGCGACAGGAACCCAGGTCGATGCGGCCTGCCTCAAGATCAAGATGGCAGGCGGCGAGGTCGAGGCCGAACTCACAACCCGCAACGCGATGTGCAATTCGGCCTGCACCTATCTGTTTTTCGGCGCCACGACCCGCGAGGTCGCGCCCGATGCCATGGTCGCCGTGCATAACTCCAGGCTCAAGCTTTTCGTTCGCGGGCCGATCTCGGCGCAGCAGATGGCCGATTTCAAGCAGCACAGCATGGAAAGGGCCGACCGCGAGCGTGCGGCTTTCGTCGTTTCCATGGGCATCAACCGCGAGCTGGACGACCTGATCAAGACGGTAAAGTTCGAGAGCTTGCACGTCCTCACGCGGGCCGAGCTCTATCGCTTCGGCGTCGACAGGCGTCCGATGCTCGAAACGGCCTGGACGCTCGAGACCGCGGCGCGCCCCTATGTCCGCAAGGTTGCCGCGGCAAGACAGGGCGACGGCGCATCGTTCCGGACAATGGAGTGGCGGCTGTTCTGCGAGAACAAGGATCGCGCCAGGCTGACATTCGTGCGGGAATCCGACCAAGGCGGCAGCCTCAAGACGATGATGTTGATGGCGGGTTCGGACAAATCCATAGCCTTTGGAAAGTATCCCGCGCGCGTCGGCAAGTTCGAGGTGTGGAGCGATGTCGTCGCGCCCGATGCCATGCAGGCGATCCTGACGGCCTCTCACCTGCAGATGGGCGAGGGTACGCTCGGCGCGGAGGGCAAGTCGACCGCTGGCGACGTTCGATATCGATACGCTTGGCCTCGGCGCATCATGGACCCAGCTCCTCGCGTCGTGCCCGGCCAACGCCGCCCGGCCTGCAGCGGCGGCGTCCAGCCCCAACATCAGCGCCGCTCCGGCAATTCCGGCGACTGCCGCGGCTCCCGCAAGTCCGGCGAAATGAGCGCAAGGCGCGCAATCGATGAGCCGTCATGCAGTTTCATGCAATTGCATTAAAAGCGACGTCTGATATACGCGCGGCGTGAACCGCTTCGCGCCTACCGCACTGATGCTTGGGAATGTCGTCACCGGCTGCTCGGTGTTGGCGCCGGCGGGCATGCTGAGTGAACTGTCTTCCGGTCTTGATGTCTCTATCCGTACCGCGGGTCTTCTGATCACCTTCGGCGCAATCATGCTCTGTGTCGGTTCGCCGGTTACGGCGTGGCTGACGTCCAGGATCGAGCGCCGCAACCTGCTCACGGCGACGCTCGCAGTGCTCGCGCTTGCCAACTTCGCTTCCGCCTTCGCGCCGGATTACACCAGCCTGCTCATCATCCGTCTGGTGATGCTCGCGATCGGCGCGCTCTATACCCCGCAGGCGGCGGGAACGGCCGGGCTGATCGTACCGGAGCAAAAGCGCGGCAGTACCATCGCCTATATCTTTCTCGGCTGGTCGCTGGCGGCGGCGGTCGGCCTGCCGCTGATCACGTTCATCGCCAGCCGATATGGCTGGCGCGCCGTCTATGGCAGCATTGGTCTGATGGGCTGCGTGAGCTTCCTCCTGCTGGCGTGGCGCCTGCCGCGCGGCCTGATGGGCGTGCCGGTCGACCTCAAGACCTGGGCCGCTATCGGCCGCAACCGGCTGATCGGGCTGTTGCTGTTGATCACCACGCTGCAGATGTCCGGCCAGTTCGTGGTGTTCACCTTCATGGGTCCGCTGCTGGCGAGGCTGACCGGGGCAGGGCCGGATGCGATCGGGCTGGTGTTCGCCGTCTACGGCGTGTGCGGCGTCATCGGCACGGCGACCGCAACGCGTATCGTCGATTCCTGGGGCGCCTGGAAAACCTCGGTGCTGTTCACGACGTTGCTGCTGGCCGGTGTAGCCGGCTGGGCGCTCAGTGCGGGCATCTATTCGCTGATGGCCGTGTCCGTCGCGATCTGGGGCCTCGGTTTTGCATCCACCAATTCGATGCAGCAGGTGCGGCTGGTCGGCGCGGCACCTTCGCTCGCATCCGCCTCGGTGTCGCTCAACACATCGGTGCTCTATATCGGGCAGGCGGTGGGGTCGGCGATCGGCGGCTTCCTGTTTGCGCGCGAACTCTTTTACGCCGCCGGCTACGTCGCCTCGGCCTTCGTCGCGCTGGCGGTGGTGACGGTGATCCTGACGAAGCCGAGGAAACGTCAGGGCGCGCAATCATCGGCGGCCAATGTCGGCTTCTGACTGTCCCTAAGGCGAGGGGACGCCGACCGAAGAGCCGGGATGATCGCAGTCGCTACGGCCAAGAGCTGTCCTAGATTGAACCGGTTCGTGCACAACTTTCGCGCGCGGCAAAGCCCTTCACGAGCTTTCTGCAGGCACGATAGCGATCTTCCATCGTCGCTCCGCCAATAGCACGGGGCGGGCTCGATTTCGGCGGTGCTCTCCTTCCGAACCGATTGCGAACGCGAACCCTTCTCACGTTTGACCGAAGGCTCGGCCGGTCCACGCGCGCGCACGAACTGCCATATCGGGCGGAGATCAATGCGTGACGTCTCCGATGGTTTGCCCTTCTTGAATGAAGACAGGATAAAGACGTTGTTGTTCAGTTTGGCGGATACCTCCGTGCCGCCGATAGAGAAGCCATTGTCTGCAATTTGCTCCTGAAACCATTTGTAACCTGCCGGGTCTCTCGTCCAGGAAGCTTTCGTTGGTTTCCCCCAGAGATAATATCCCTTTGCCAGGCCCGCGGCGGTAACCTCCGTCACGATCAGCATGCCGTATCGCCCTTTGCCGTTATTCCACCCTCGCTTGTTCGACCACACACCAACAAACCTGGAGTTCGTGATGAGAGGATCATCTGGATGCGGCGAGATGGTAAAGTTCGGCATGTTGAGCTGTTGAGCTGCGGCGATAGCCGCAATTTTCCGGCCATCTTCAGCCGTAAACAGGTTTCGATCGAGCGGCTTGGCTTCGGAAGCCGGGTTTGCGAGCGTCTCAGGTTTAGTGGATGACGCTGGCGGCGCTATCGCAGCAACTTCCTTTGCTTTGAGGTCCCTAAGCCGTTGGCGGGCATCAGCGACGTGGTTGCTGCGGGGATACCTGGACAGAAACTCCTCGTACAAGCCGGCGACGTTGGATGTCTGGATGGCCTGCCAGAATTGCTCGTCTTCCGTGCGAACCGGAGGTACCAGAGCAGGCGCAGGTGGCGCCTGAACCGCCGCTGCAGCAGCTTTCAGATAAATCTCTTCCTTTGATAGGGAGCCGTACACGAAAGGCTGTTGTTCGCGCTTGGTGGCGGTCATTACGTCGTCACGAACTCTTCGGAACAGAAATGAAATCTCCAGCCCGGGTGTCTCGATGTGATGAAGAAGCGCGGTAGTAAAGGGACTGTTTCGGCCATCGCCATCGCTGGCTGTGGTACCGTCGCGAGCGGCATAAGCAATCAGAACGTTTTCAGAAGGTTCGGTTGGAGCTAACCCGCGTGCCACGGCCCGGGTGCCGATCGAGCGTTTCATCTTGGCCGCAAAAGGGTTATTACGACAAGCATCAAGTATGACAAGTCCTATTTTTCGCGCCTTTGAAACCTGAAGGCTGATCGAGCGCAGACTGACGGCTTCATTTTCAATGTCGGCGTCGCTGCGAAGCTCCGCGCCGATCGGGATTAGCCAATTCTCGCCGCTGACTTCCATGCCGTGACCGGCGTAAAACACCACCGCCATCTCGGACCCTTCGGCGGTCCGCCCAAACTCCAGAACGGCCTTTCTCATCTCCTGTGCAGTTGCGTTCTTGATCTGAGTTACCTTGAAATCCAGTCGCTCCAATGCCCTGCCGATGTCGGCTGCGTCGCGCGTAGGGTTTGGCAACTCGGGCACCTTCTCATAGGCACCGTTGCCGATCACGAGAGCAACCCGCGCCTGGCCAAGCGCGGGTTGGACGAGCCAGGTCGAAATTGCAAGGACGATTGCCGCGCCAAAAATACGCATCAATAATAGCCCTGAATCAAATATCGGCACGGACAGTATCAGGCCGGCACACTCTCGCAACGAGAAAAGCCAGAGATTGCAAGCTTGGGAAGAGCCTACGGTTGCCGAAAGTGCCTCGTGTCGACTTCGCGAATGATCGCCTCGACACGTAATCCGGCGACACCAAATGCGCTTGTGAACCGCGCGTGAAATAAATGCGGAAGGCAGTCACGCCATTCGACGATGCACTTCCCGATAACTTCGCTGTCGCGTTGAGAGGAAGTCGCTTACCGGCCTGCGTTGGGCACGCTGGCGAGGTGGGTCAGAGCGGGCGTGGCCGCCATCTTGACCAGCACGTCCTTGACCGGATGCTCGGTCCAGGCCTGCGTGACGTAATCGCGATGGGTGACGCCGTCGGGCGTCTGCACGAACACGACGCTGCCGGGCCGCAGCGGCCCGTCCATGCTCTCGGTGACGGTGATGCCCTTGTCGCGCAGCATCTGCATCAGCTCCACGTCGTGCCGCTTGGTGTAGCGGGTATACGAAGAGACGAAGAAGCCGGTCCGGTTTTTCTCGATCCATGAAGCGAACTTGTCGAGTTCGCCGTAGACGGCGTCGAGCAGGAATACGCCGCGGACCCGGTTGGTGAGGCCGCCGACTTCGAGGCTCCAGGCGGTCGGCAGGAAGCCACCGCTATAGCCGACGATCACGATCGGCAGGTTCGCGAACGCCTGCGCCGACTTCGGATCGCCGTAGAGGCGGGCGAGGTGGCTCGCTAACTCATCGATGAAGCGCTTGAAGCCACCCGGCTGCCAGAACTTGCCGGCGCTGGAGTCAGCGGCGTTCACCGCCAGTTGAGGCGCGAGCAGCACGGCGTTGACGCCGGAATCCGAGATCTGCTGCGGCACCAGTTGCCGGTCGCGCACGTCGCGCTCCAGCGTCGCGCCGTTGCCGTGGAAGAACACCACGATCACGCCCGGTTTCGTGGCATCGAACGTCTCGGGGACATGCACCAGCACGCGGCTGTCGTTGTAGGTCTCGTCCTGCCAATAGACCCGGCCGCCAGAGCCGCGGTGGCCCTTGCGGTCGCCCTTGGAGATGTTGAGGAACGGCTCTTCGGAGCGCGGATTGGCGCCGAAATAGGGGAAGGCCGAGGACTTCATGCTGACCAGCGTGGTCAATTCTTCGCGCTCGCCGCGGGGCAGCGCCAGCGTCGGCGCCAGCGAGGCGACCCTCACGGGCTCGGTACGCACCGTGCGCGGCGGCTGTGGCGCGAGCGCGACCTGGCGCTGGACCTGCGGCAGGCGTTCATTGGTGTTCGGGAAACGGTCGGCGAATTGCGACTGCGGGAAACGGTCCTCGAACGTGTCGATCGAAGTGTGCGACCTGGCAGCGCGCGATTTTGCGCCGTCCGTGTTCGCCGCCAGCATTTCGGCGTTCGGCGCCTTGCCGCGTTGAGCGATGACAAAGGACAGCGCCACGCACAGCGCCGCCAACGCAACCCAATGCCATCGCAGCGGCAAGGGGAACGGCAAGGAGAACGATAAGCCACGGCGCGGCGCAGCCGGGGGTGTAGCCCGGCTGGCGCGATCAGCTGTCAGGAATTTCGGAATTGCTCCGACCATCCACCCCAATGTCCCAAGATCCACCGTCAACCGGCGTAAGCTCGCACGCGTTTAGGCGACATTAAGCGTCCGGAAAACTCCCCACGTCCGGAAGCCCCGAGGAGACCATGCAATCGTGTCGCGATTGTGGGACCGTCACGATGTTTTCGCAATCCGGAGTGGCACGGTGGTGGTTGCAGGTATTATAGAACCGATTTTGTGTTTCAATTTAAGCCATTGGTAACATTGCTTGAATTGAGGGGCGTGTGCCTGCACGATGCAGCTACTGGCTGCGGCGCTGAAGGTATGGTCCGAGATGGCGGCATCAGAAACGGGAAGCCCGGCATGGCCCGGCTCGCGCTCCGGCAGCGGCTCCACCGTTTCGGTCCTGGTGGCGGTTGCCATCGTCGTCGCCGACATGGTCGGCGTCGGTGTCTTCACCAGCCTCGGCTTTCAGGTCAAGGACATCCCCTCGGGTTTTTCGATCCTGTTGCTGTGGACGATAGGCGGCATCGTCGCGTTGTGCGGGGTGTTTTCCTACGGTGAACTCGGCGCGATGTTTCCGCGCTCGAGCGGCGAGTACAACTTCCTCGGCCGGGCCTATCACCCGGCCTTCGGTTTTGTGGCGGGCTGGGTGTCGGCAACCGTCGGCTTCGCCGCACCCGTCGCGCTGGCCGCCATGGCGTTCGGCGAGTACGGCAAGTCGGTTCTTCCAAACGCGCCGCCGCTGGCGCTTGCGGTCGGCGTGGTCTGGCTGGTGTCGCTGGTGCAGCTCACCGGCGTGCGGCATTCCTCGACCTTTCAACTGATCGCGACCATCCTGAAGGTATTGCTGATCGTAGCCTTCCTGGTCAGCGGATTTGTGATCGGCACGGCGCAGCCGGTATCGTTCGCGCCATCGGCTTCCGACTTCACCCATATCGTCAGCGCGCCGTTCGCGATCAGCCTCGTCTTCGTGATGTATTCGTTCTCGGGATGGAACGCGGCGACCTACATCATCGGCGAGGTGAGGTTGCCCGAGCGCAACGTGCCGCGGGCGATGCTGATCGGAACGCTGCTCGTGCTGGTGCTGTATGTCGCGCTCAACGCGGTGTTCCTGCACACCGCGCCGATCGACAGGCTTGCCGGGCAGCTCGACGTCGCACGCATCTCCGGCAGCTACATCTTCGGCGAGTTCGGCGGCCGCATCGTCGGCGCGATGATCTGCTTCGGGCTGATCTCCTCGATCAGCGCGATGATGTGGATCGGGCCGCGCGTCATGATGACGATGGGCGAGGACCTTCCGGTGCTGCGGGCGTTCGCCCGACGATCGACCGGCGGCGCGCCGGCTTACGCCATCCTGTTTCAGCTCACGGTCGCGAGCCTGATGCTGTTTACGCGCAGCTTCGAGGCGGTGCTCGACTTCATCCAGTTCGCGCTGCTGTTCTGCTCGTTCTTCACCGTGCTCGGCGTGATCAAGCTGCGCATCACCCACCCCGATCTGTCGCGGCCCTACCGCGCCTGGGGGTACCCGGTGACGCCCGTGGTTTTCCTGCTCGTGACCGGGTTCATGATGTACTACCTTTTGACCGAACGTCCCTTGCAGTCGCTGCTAAGTCTTCTGATCATGTTTTCAGGGCTCCTGATCTACGCCGCCTTGCGCAAGCGGCCGGATCAGGGTCCCGTGGTCGCAGCGGGGCGCGAATGAACATGCTGCATTCCCTGAGAACGATGACGCTTGCTGCTGTCATGCTGTCGGCGGCCGGGACTTCCGTCCATGCCCAAACCGCGACGGCGGACGATACCGCGAAATTCCTGGCGGGCATGATGCCGTCGGCGGATTTGCCGCTCGCGCCGCTGACCCAGGAGGCGGCCTGGCAACGTCACGCCAAATTTTTCGACACCGCGTTCGGGCAACTCGAGCAGCGCCAGATATCGCGGATCCGCGCCTGGGCGGATACCAATCTGGCGGCGCCGCGGCCGACCATGTTCTACATGTTCTCAGGCCCGGACTTTCTCTATGCGAACGCGTTCTATTCCAAGGCGTCGACCTATGTGCTGAGCGCGCTCGAGCCGGTCGGCTCGGTGCCTGACCTCTCGCGATTGCCGCGCGGCGGCATCGCGTCGGCGCTCTACAATGTCGAGCGCTCGCTGGGATCGATCCTGAGCTTCAGTTTCTTCATCACCAAGGAGATGAAGGGCGATCTGCAGGCGGGCCAGATCAGCGGGACGTTACCGATCCTCTACGTGTTCCTGGCGCGCTCGGGCATGACCGTAAAGAGCGTCGGGCCGGTTGCGCTGGACGACAAGGGCGCGGCATATTTCGCAGGCGAAAATCCCGGTCCGAATGCCGTGCGCGGCGTCCGCATCATCTTCGCCGGCAGCGACGGTCAGGAAAAGACGCTGTATTACTTCTCGACCGATCTTTCCAACTCCGGCGTGAAGGCGAGCGGCTTCCTGAAGTTCTGCGAGACGCTCGGAGCCGGCAACAGTCTGATCAAGAGCGCCTCCTATCTGCTGCATTCCCGCAACTTCACCACCGTGCGCAACTTCCTGCTCAACAACAGCGCCACCATCATCCAGGACGATTTAGGAATTCCGCTTGCTTACTACAACACGACGAAGTGGCGCTTCTTCCCGTTCGGCCGCTACCTCGGGCCGATCGACAAATTCCCGGGACTGCGTCAGCCGTCTTACGCCGAACTGTTCCGCCGCGCGCAGCCGATCGATTTCGGCATCGGCTACCGATGGCGCACCAATGAAACGAATCTGCTGTTGTCGGTAAGGCTGGCCGATGACGGGTCGCCTGCCATCGACCCCGCAGCATCGGCCGCAGCGCCGCCGCCAGCGCCACCTCCGCGCAGGCCGCGGGCGTTTATAGGGTCGCGGCCGCTACCGGATTTCTGGCCGTTCTCGCGTTAGAAACCGGACTTCACCAGCGTACGCTTTGGCTCGGTACGATGAAGGCCGCTTTGCTGGGTGGCTCGGAATGCGTCCCGAAATATTGCCACGCCCCGACGATGAGGACGAGCAGCGCGAGGATCGCGAGCAGGTCGTGCAGCCGGGGATCATGACCATGGTGGCTGGTTTTCCAGCGCATCGTTTGTTTCCTCCTCGAGGGAGCACCCAATCAATGCGGATGGAGGAACCGAAGTTCCCGCGCATCAGCAATGCAGGATCATGAGGCATTGACGCCGCGCCAGCGTCCGTAGCGCCACGGCAGATACCATCGCGCGCCCGGAGGTGTTGTGAGCGGCACGTTGTCGATGCCGGATGTGCCGAAAGGCTGGCAGCGCAGGATCCGCGCCAGCGTCATCCATCCGCCGCCCCACAGACCGAAGCGCTCGATCGCTTCGTCGCCATACACCGAACACGTCGGCAGATGCCGGCAGTTGTAGCCGACCAGCGGCGACAGCGTGTGCCGATAGATCCAGATCAGTGCGCGCCCCGCATTGCGCGGCAGACGACGGGCGGTGTTGGCACAATCCGTGCAATGTTTTCGATGTGACGATGAATGGTCCGCGGGCGCCATGCTCAACCATGTACGTAATTTTGCGGGTGTTCCCAAGCAAGGAACTCAATGCGTGCAGATATTTACGCCACAGTTCGCAATTATCGCACCGCAAAACACCGGGGCACGCCAAGGTATTATGGACGGCACATGTCAGTACAGTTACCGTTTCGCCAATGCTTCGATGACAGAATCATGCCGCGTTGAGGTGGGGCCATTGCCATTGCTCGGTTGCGGGGCTTGGGGGAAGGAACCAAATTGAGGTTTGTCGGCTCGCTGAAATTCCGCGGTTGGGCGCTTATAGGCGCCACCGCCTTTTGTCTCGCAATTCCTGGCGCGATCACCACGCTGGGAAATTCGGCATACGCGGGCGGCACCCTCGAAGAACGCAAGCAGCCGATGCATTTCAAGTGGCATGCGTGCCAGCCGGATTGCAGGGGCTGGGTTTCGGCCGTCGGTATCGTGACGTCGGATAGTCCGCGAGAGTTCGAGGAATTCGCCAGGGATCGCCAGCTCGCCGGCGCGACCATCGTGCTGGATTCCAGCGGCGGCTCGGTCAATGACTCCATCGCACTCGGCCGGCGGTTCCGCGGTCTCGGCGCGCTGACCACGGTCGGCGCCACCGTGCGCACGCAAACCGCGCTGGGTGAGCGCCCGAACGTGGCGCCGGAAGCCTATTGCGAGTCGATGTGCGTGTTCCTGCTGCTCGCGGGCAAGGCCCGCTACGTGCCGCCGGTCGCGCATGTCCGCGTCCACCAGATCTGGATGGGCGATCGCGCCGACGACGCCAAGGCCGCGACCTACACCGCGCAGGACCTGATGATCGTGGAGCGCGACATCGGCCGGCTGGCGAAATACACCTTCGACATGGGCGGCACCGGCGATCTGCTCTCGCTCGCACTCAGCGTGCCGCCGTGGGAAGATCTGCACGAATTGTCGCGCGGCGAACTGCGCCTGACCAATCTCGTCACGACCGATGCGGTCGCCGATGTGTTCCCGCAGGACAAGGCGTCCGTGCCGATGGCCGAGGCGAAGCCTGCCAAGCCGCAGGATCGCTTCGTCAGTTCGGCCGTCGAGGGCGACGCGCACCCGCAGCCGGGCAAGTCCACCAAGACCGCCGAGGCCGCGGTTCCCACCGGCGGCTCAGCGGCCGCGCCGGCCCAGCCGCAGCAGAAGTAAGTTCAAACCCGCCGCCGCTGTCATCATCCGCGAAGGCGGATGATCCAGTACGCCGCGGCGGCTGTGAATGATCGCGAATTCCCGGCGTACTGGATGCCCCGCCTTCGCGGGGCATGACGACGGTATGTGAGGCCAAACCTACGCCTGCGCCGGCTGCCTGGCCTTGGCCTCGATCTGGCCGATCGCGTCGACCACGGCGTCGAAGGTCAGCATGGTCGAGGCGTGGCGGGCCTTGTAGTCGCGCACCGGTTCGAGCAGGGCGATGTCGGCCCATTTGCCTTGCGGCGGACTGCCGTTTTCCTTCAGCATCTTGCGCACGGTTTCTCGCAATTCGCGTAACTCGCTCGCCGTCGAGCCGACCACATGGCTTGCCATGATCGAGGAGGAGGCCTGGCCGAGCGCACAGGCCTTCACGTCATGGGCGAAGTCGGTGACCACCGGCCCGTCCATCTTGAGGTCGATCTTCACGGTCGAGCCGCACAGCTTGGAGTGGGCGGTGGCGCTGGCGTGGGGGTCGGGGAGGCGGCCGAGGCGGGGGATATTGCCCGCGAGTTCGATGATCCGCTTGTTATAGATGTCGTTCAGCATGAGATTCGGTGTCCCGGGCGGCGGTCCGAGCGCCCTTGGCGGCTGGGTTTCATCGTCCTATATATGGACAGCAACGACGGAAAAACAGTCCGCCGTTCGCCGAAGGTGGCCCGATATGGAAACCGGTTTGGCCGCCGGCGTTTTTTGGATGGGACTCAGGCGTCCGGCGGCAAACCCGCCCCGTCTGCCCGGTGACACTCCGGTCTTTGTGGCCGGTCGAACGGAGAAGACATGGACGCATTGATCAAATCCCTCCGCCCGGGCAAGAATCCCGACATGAAATCGCCCGACGTGGCCCCGGAAACCCGCCCGGCCGAGCTCGATCCCGCCGAGTTCCTGGCGGCTGCCGTTCGCGCCGACCTGCCGCGCCCCTCGCGCGGGGAGGCGGAACAGGCCGTGCACACGTTGCTCAGCTATATCGGGGAGAACCCCGGCCGCGAGGGCCTGCTGGATACGCCGCGCCGGGTGGTCGAAGCCTTCGACGAACTCTATCAGGGCTACCACCAGTGCCCGGCCGAGGTGCTGGACCGCACCTTTGGCGAAACCGCCGGCTATGACGATTTCGTCCTGGTTCGCGACATCGAATTCACCTCGCAATGCGAGCACCACATGATGCCGTTCTACGGCAAGGCGCATATCGCCTATACGCCGGTGGAGCGTGTGGTGGGATTGTCCAAGCTGGCGCGGCTGACCGATATCTTTGCCCGCCGCCTGCAGACCCAGGAGCACCTGACCGCCCAGATCGCCGCCGCGATCGACGAGGTCTTGAAGCCCCGCGGCGTTGCCGTGCTGATCGAGGCGGAGCATACCTGCATGTCGGTGCGCGGCGTCGCCAAGCATGGTGCGTCGACGTTCACCAGCCGGTTCACCGGCATGTTCCGCGACAATCCGGCGGAGCAGCAGCGTTTCATGTTCCTGGTGCGAGGACCGGGCCGGTAACCTCGCCAAACGTTCCGCGAGGACTGCCGTGTCCGCATCTGCAAGTATCAATGACCGCGAAGAGGGGCTGGCCTTCCAGCCCAAATTCGATGCGTCAGGGCTCGTGACCTGCGTCGCGACCGACGCCGCGACCGGCGACGTGCTGATGGTCGCGCACATGAACGACGAAGCGCTGCGCAAGACCATCGCGAGCGGCGAGGCCTGGTACTTCAGCCGGTCGCGCAACGCGTTGTGGCGAAAGGGCGAGACCTCAGGTCAGACCCAGCGCGTGGTCGAGATGCGGATGGATTGCGACCAGGACGCGGTCTGGATCAGAGTTGAGCAGACCGGCGCTGCCTGTCACACCGGGCGGCACTCCTGTTTCTACCGCAAGATCGACGCCGCCAATGGTGACACACGATTGTCATTCGTCGATGCGGACAGGCAATTCGAGCCGGACAAAGTCTACCGCAAATAGATTCAATTGATCCGTGCACGATTGGTGTAGCCAACCTATACCCGATGCTGCGTTGCTTCCGTTGATGTGATGTGCAAAAGTTCCATCTCGTCGTCGAGATGGGGTTTGACGGTGGCGCATCAATTCTCTTCGGCACTTTCCCTTCTTGTTTCGACCGTGCTTTCGCTGGGCGTGGCGCAAGCGCAAACCACCCCGCAGCCGCCCGATACGATGGCGGCGCGGGTGCTCGCCTGTGCCTCCTGCCACGGCGCGGAAGGTGAGGGCACCAGCGACGTGTATTTTCCGCGGCTGGCGGGAAAGCCTGCGGGCTACCTCTACAATCAGCTCGTGGCGTTCAGGGAGGGGCGCCGCAAATATCCGCCGATGAACTATCTGCTGGATTTTCTGCCCGACCCTTACCTCAAGCAGATGGCCGAACATTTTGCCTCGCTGCGGCCGCCATTCCCGCCGCCCGCTATCCCCACCGTCAGCAACGACATCCTCGCGCGCGGCGAAGCGATTGCCGTCAATGGCGATCCGCAGCGCGGCGTACCGCCCTGCGCCAGTTGCCACGGCTCGACGTTCGGCGGCATGGAGCCGGCGATACCCGGTCTGCTTGGCCTGCGCGCCGCCTATATCAGCGCGCAGCTCGGTGGCTGGCGTTACGGCACCCGAACGGCGGCTGCGCCGGACTGCATGCAAATTGTCGCAGGCCTTCTGACCGAGGACGACGTCAAGGCCGTTGCGGCCTATCTGTCTTCGCGTCCGGCGCCGACGGATCCGTCCTTTGCCAAGCGCGGCAGCCTGCCGATGCCGCTTGCCTGCGGCAGCCAGCCGAACTGAAGGGGAGATCGTGCATATGCCGAGAACCTTGAAAGCTCTGCTCCCGGCTTTCCTCGTATCGTTGCTGTTGGCCGGCGCGTCGCCCGACGATGGCGCAGGATGCCGCGCTGATTGCCAAGGGCGAATACCTGGCCCGCGCCGGCGACTGCATCGCCTGTCATACCGCGCGCGAAGGCAAGACCTTTGCCGGCGGCCTGCCGATGAAGACGCCGTTCGGCACGCTCTACACTTCCAACATCACGCCCGATCCGCAGACCGGCATCGGGATGTGGACGTCCGACCAGTTCTTCCAGATGATGCATAACGGGCGTTTCCCCGATGGCGGGCTGGTCTATCCGGCGATGCCGTTTGCCTCCTATACCAAGGTGACTCGCGAGGACAGCGACGCGATCTATGCCTATTTGCGCTCGATCCCGCCGGTGAAGCAGATCAACCGTCCGCACGATCTGAAATTTCCCTTCAACAATCGCTCGCTGATCCTCGGGTGGCGCACGCTGTTCTTCAAGGAAGGCGTGTACAAGCCCGATCCGACCAAATCGGCGGACTGGAATCGGGGCGCCTATCTGGTCGAAGGCCTCGGCCATTGCGGGATGTGCCACACCGCGATCAATGCGCTGGGCGGCAGTTCGGAATCGCAGGCCTTCGAGGGCGGTCTGATCCCGATGCAGAACTGGTACGCGCCGTCGCTGACCTCGAACAAGGAAGCCGGCCTCGGCGACTGGACCATCGAGGAGATATCGGACTATTTGCGCAAGGGCGTCTCCGCGCGCGGTGCGGTCTACGGGCCGATGGCCGAAGTCGTCTACAACAGCCTGCAATATCTTAACGACGACGATACCCGCGCGATGGCGGTCTATCTGAAGAGCCTCGCGCAGGGCACCTCGCCGGAGAAGCCGGCAGCGCCGCTGCCGTTGGCGGAAAGCAGCCTGCTGCTGTCGCTCGGCAAGCAGATCTACGACCGCGAATGCGCGAGCTGCCACGGCGCGGAGGGGCTCGGCATGCCGCCGCATTATCCGCCGCTCGCCGGCAACCAGTCGATCCAGATGGTCTCCGCCGTCAACGCGATCCGGATGGTGCTCAATGGCGGCTATCCGCCGGGCACGGCCGGAAATCCGATGCCCTACGGCATGCCGCCGTTCGCGCACCGGATGTCCGACGACGAGGTCGCCGCCGTCGTGACCTACATCCGCACGTCCTGGGGCAATCGCGGCGCGGCGGTCTCGGCGCGACAGGCCAATGAACTTCGTGCGGCAACGCTGAACTGAGGGGCGTCATGATCAATTCATCCCCGCCGCAATCGCCGACGCTAGGCTCCGAAGACGAGCGCGTCGACGCCATCGTCCGCTCCGGTCCGGGCGGCGCCATTGCGGTTGCCGGCATCGCCACCGCGATCGTGATCGGGCTGTGGTTTGCCTTCTATCTCCTGGTCTTTCTGCCCAGGAGTGCTTGAACATGATGAGTGCCTGAACATGGTGACGGAGACGGATCACGACGTCGGCGAAGCGGTCGCGGCCCGGATCGAGCGGCGATGGGCGATCCTGTCGATCGTCATCGTCGTCGTGCTGGTCGGCATGGCGACCTTCATCGGCATCCATCAGGCGACCATGCCGCAGGGCCATGTCGAAACCTCCGATCCCAAGACCCTCCATCTTTCCGGCGAATTCGTCGAAAGCAACCTCGGCAGCACGCTCGAGGCCGACGGCTCGGTCACCGTGCGCGCGATCGGGCAGCAATATTCGTTCACGCCGCAATGCATCCTGGTGCCTGCGGAAACCCCGATCACCTTGCGCACGACAAGCGCGGATGTGGTGCACGGCCTTCTGATCGAGGGCACCAACATCAACGCCATGCTGGTGCCGGGCTACGTCGCCGTGTTGCCGATGCGCTTCAAGGCGCCGGGCGAGCATGTGATGCCGTGCCAGGAGTTCTGCGGCATCGGGCATCAGGGCATGTGGGGCAAGGTGAAGGTGGTGGACAAGGCTGCCTTTGCCAAGCTTGCCGCCGCACGACGGAGGCTGACCTGTGTTGACTAACAAGCGCCTCATCCTCTCGCATTTCTGGCTCGCCTTCATCGTGTTCGGCGCGGCGCTGGTGCTCGGCGCCTGGCAGATGTTCGTCCGCAGCCCGCTCAATGTCTGGCACTTCAATCCGGAATTCTACTATCGCTCGGTGACCGCTCACGGCTCGGCGATGGGTTATGTATTCCCGACCCTGATCGCGATGGGCTTTGGCTATGCGATCACGGAAGCGGCGCTGGAAAAGCCGCTGGTCGGCCGCCGCTGGGCCTGGGCCGGGTTTTTCCTGGTCGCCGTCGGCGCCGTGGTGGCGATGATCCCGGTCTCGCTCGGGCTCGCCTCGGTGCTCTACACTTTTTATCCGCCGATGGTCGGCAATCCCTTCTACTACATCGGCGTCGTGATGGTCGTGGTCGGCTCATGGATCTGGGTCGCGCTGATGGCGATCAATATGGGGATCTGGAAGCGCGAGAACCCGGACAAGCCTGTGCCGCTGGCGATGTTCGCCAATGTCGCGGGCGCCTATCTCTGGGGCTGGACGGCGGTCGGCGCAGCGCTCGAGATCATTTTCCAGATCCTGCCCGTGGCGCTCGGCCTTCGATCGACGATCGACGCCGGCCTGGCGCGCGTGTTCTTCTCCTGGACGCTGCATGCGATCGTCTATTTCTGGCTGATCCCGACCTACATCGCCTATTACACGATCTTCCCGCGCGCGATCGGCGGCCGGCTCTACAGCGACGCGATGGCGCGGATTGCCTTCATCCTGTTTGTCGTCGTGGCGATGCCGATCGGCGTGCATCATTTGTTTGCCGATCCGCAGGTCGGCGCCGGATTCAAGTACATCCATTCGGTCTTCACAGGGCTGGTGGCGCTGCCGACGCTGCTGACGGTGTTCACGATCTGCGCCTCGGCCGAAATCGCCAGCCGCCTGCGCGGTGGCAGGGGCGCGTTCGGATGGGTGAGTGCGCTGCCCTGGCAAAATCCGATCATGCTGGCGACCGCGCTGTCGCTCGTCATGCTCGGCTTCGGCGGCGCCGGCGGGCTGATCAATATGAGCTACCAGCTCGATGCCTCCATCCACAACACGCAATGGATCACCGGGCATTTCCACCTGATCTTCGGCGGCGCCATCGTGATCATGTATTTCGCGATCGCCTATGATCTGTGGCCGCATCTCACCGGCCGCGCGCTGGAAAGTTTCGGCCTGATGCGAACCCAGCTCTGGCTGTGGTTCATCGGCATGATGGTGACGACGTTCCCATGGCACTATGTCGGCATCCTCGGCATGCCGCGCCGCATGGCGTTCTACGACTACGCCAATCCGGCGATCTCGCCGCAGGCGTTCTCGGTGTCGATGTCGGTAATCGGCGGCTTCATTCTGCTCATCTCGGGCGTCCTGTTTCTCACCGTACTGGTCCGCGGCCATCGGTCGGCAGCCAGCGAGGCGGGCGCCTACCGGTTTGCCGTGCCCCTGCACATGCCGGCGCGAATCCCGGTCGCGTTGAACAGCTTTGGACTGTGGCTTGCGCTGATGATCGGCCTCACGGTGGTTAACTACGGCTATCCGATCGCGCAACTGATGGTGCTGAAGGAAACCAACGTGCCCGCGGTCTATGTCGGAGCGAGCCGATGAGCGAGCAGCCGCTGTTCTCGTTGCGCAATCCGTGGTTCAGCGCGAGCGTTGGCGTGACGGCCGCTATCGCGGTGCTTGCCGCGTTCGCCGGCCTGATCTGGCTGCCGCTGGCGCAGCCGGACCTGAAACTGAGCAGCATTTGGGATGCCATTTGCAGCGCGGCCGGCGTGCCGCGCGCTTCCTCTCAAGCCGATGCCATCCAGCCTGACTTCAAGACGTCGAATGTGGTGATGACGTCGGAGATGCTGACGCGGCACGACCAGGTCTCGATCGGCCGGGGGGCGACGCTGGCGCAGCGCTGTGCGATCTGCCACGGACCGCAGGGCGTCAGCGACGCCAATTCGCCGAACCTCGCCGGGCAGTTTGCCGCCGTCACCTACAAGGAGCTGGTCGATTTCAAGACCGGCGCGCGGGTCAATGTGGTCATGAGTCCATTCGCGGCCAATCTCAGCAACCAGGACATGCTGGATATCGCGGCCTATTACGCCTATCTGCCGCGCGTGCCGTCGAACAAGCTCGATCCGGCGCTGGCGGCGCCTGCGATCGTCACCATCGGCGCGCCGATGCGTAACATCGCGCCGTGCGGCTCCTGCCATGGCGACATCGACAACAAGGCCGGCAGCCCCTGGCTCGGCGGCCAGTCAGCGCTGGCGGCGCCTGCGATCGTCACCATCGGCGCGCCGATGCGTAACATCGCGCCGTGCGGCTCCTGCCATGGCGACATCGACAACAAGGCCGGCAGCCCCTGGCTCGGCGGCCAGTCGGCCGTCTACATCAAGGCGCAACTGCAGGCCTTCGCGGCCGGCACCCGCCGCAACGACATCAGCCAGCAGATGCGCAACATCGCCCGTCATATGACGGCGGAAGAGATCGACCAGGTCGCCCTGTACTACGAAGCCCAGCCGTGACAAGGCTTGCCGTGCGGCACTAGTCTAGAGGAGCTCCGCAATCATGGCGGCTGCTTTGCCTGGTCCGTCGGCCTCGACGGGCTTCGGATTGTTCGGCCTGGAAAGGGCGAGCACCACTGCGTCGGCAATCATCTCCGGGGTCGATGCGGCGAAATCCATCTGAATGCCCGCGCCATAGCGGCGAAGGCGATGGGCGACATGAAAATTCTGCTCAAAATGATTGTGGAGCGGGAAATAGATGAAGCTCGTTCCAGCGGCCGCAAGCTCCATGCACGTCGTGAGGCCGCCCTGGACCAGGGCAATGTCACAGGCGGCGAGGTGCCGATCGAGATTGGGGACGAACGCCCGCACTTCGACGCCCTCGGGTGCCGCCAGGGATGCCGCATCGATGCGCGGGCCCGCGACCACGATCATGCGCAGCTCCGGAAGCTTCGCCTTCACGATGGGGTAGCCTTGGAGGATACGCCGTATGAGATGTGCACCGACGCCCGAGCCGCCGACGGTGACGATGCAAATCCGCTCGTCGTTGCGGTAACCCAGCTCCTGGCGCAGCAATTCTCGGCTGCCGAAAGCATGGGGATGCTCGCCGATGATGTAGCCGGCGAAATCGAAGTGTCTCGGCACCCATTCGCGCATCAGGGGCAAATCCCGGCCAAACGATAACGGCACGATGTCTTCAGGCGTGCCCACGAAAATCGCACGATCGCGCACGCCCGGGTGTTGCTCGATGTGCTCGATCATCTCCGCATTGTAGTCGGTCGTCAGCAGCGCCTCCCGCTCGCCGCCGGATGGCATCGGGACGTAACCGACAAAGTCTGTCAGCCAGGCAAGCTTTGCCTTCTTCAGTTCGGGGTGCTCGTGCCAGTAATGGTCGATGTCCCAGGCCTCGTCCGCGATTACGAGGTCATAGGCGCCTTGCTCGACGGCGTCCTGGAAGATCATGAAATTCTTGATCAGCACTTCATCCATGCGGCGGAGCGCCTGAAAGCAGTGCAGCTCATGCTCGCCGCTTTCGAGCTCGATATGCCGTGTCTCGCTCGCAAGCCGGGCACTGAGCGGATGAACATGCTCGTTGCTGGATTCGAGCAGACGCGTGACCGGGTCCTGCGCCAGCCAGTCCACCTTCAGGTCGGGATGGAGCTTTCGAAGCTCGCGCGCGACGGCGATGTCGCGACGGCCGTGGCCGAGGCCGATCGGAGACGAAAGATAGAGCGCGCGCTTCCCGCTTCCGGTGCGCGGCAATGGCGTCCGCGCAGGCGCTGTCATGCCGAGGCGGCGATCGATGAAGTCGTTGATCAGCGCGTTGGCCTTTGCCGGGTATCGTCCAAGGGGGTTATGTCCGCCGCCGCCGATCGTTACAAACTCCGAGCCGTTCACTTCGGCATGCGCGGCCTCCGCACGCCCGTGGGGCTGGATTTGATCGTTGTCGCCGTGGATGAACAGCACCGGACAGCGGATCTTGCGGTACATTTCTTCGCTGACGTCGAACCCGGGAAGAATGCTGCGCGCCGCCACGGTCTTGAGCAGCGTCGGTCCGTCGGTCTCGGCGGCCCAGCCGACCCCGTCCTCGATCTGCTTGGTCGAATGCGGCTCGTTAAAGATGTTGCGGATGAAGAACTCCGCGAAATCAGGGTAATTCTTCAGCCAGTAGCCGCGGTTGAACTTGTCCCAGCCTTCGTAACTGTCGTGCTTGGCCGTAAAATGCGAGGCGTCAAATCTCTCGTAGTGCGGAGGTCCGATGGTCGTGATCGTACCGGCGAGAATGGCCGCCCGGACGCGGTCGGGATGGTAGGCCGCGAGGATGGAGGCGAGCAGGCCGCCGAACGAAAGTCCAACCAGGATCGTCTGCCCGGCATTGAGGGCATCCATGACAGCGAGGGCGTCGGCCAGGTAATTGTCCAGCGTGTAGTCGGCGACATCCTGCGGCCGGTCGGATTTGCCGTTGCCTCGCCCGTCATACGCGATGCAGCGGAAGCGCTCGCTGAAGTAAGGCAATTGCGCCTTGTAGATTCGGGAGTGGACAATGCTCCAGGGCGGAACGAACAGCACGGTCTCCGCACCGCTGCCGTAGATTTCATAGGCGAGATTCACGCCGCCGCGGGTAACGAAGCCCGCACTGTCAGGCTGTTTTGCGCGCATGCTTCACCTCCTGTCTGAAGAGGATCCTTCCGCAATCCGGATGAGGTCACCGACGCGACGAAGCGACGCCCGTATCGGCGAGCCCTTCTTTTCCAGGCCAAGCAGGAACAGGCTTTCGCCCCCGATGAAGCTGGAGGCGGCGATCGCGCCGACTTCCTCCGCCGAGAAGGGGCCGAGGGGGCCGATCTTCTCTTCAGCCGCCCGCGCCAGACCCACGATCAGATCGATCCAGCCCATGATGCCGGCGCGGATCACCTTGGCTACTTCCGCGTCATGCCAGCTCACGGCGATCAGTTCCTGCAGCACCCGCACGTAGCCCGAGGCAATGTCCTCGTCCAGGTAGTCGCAGGCGCGGTCCCACTGCTCGGAAAGTTTCAGGGAAGTATCTCCGAACAATCTGTTCTGCCGGTCCAGAAGCTGGGCATTGAGATGTTCGAACAGCGCGAGGACCAGGTTCTGCTTGGAGCCGAAATGATAGTGAATTTGGCTAAGCGGCACGCCGGCCTCCGCCGCGACCTCCCGGGTCGAGAGGCCCGCATAGCCGGCATGACGCAATACCTTCTTGGCGGCCTCCAGCAGGCTCGTGCTGGTCTCGATCTTCTTCACTGCGGTGCGCGCCATGTTGTCTCGCGATGTGATTGATCTGCGCCAAAGGCTACATGAATTTCGCCCGCAATGGGCAGGCGTTGCTGTCTTCAGGCGTCGATGCCCGGCGCGGGGCCGGGCATCATGGCGGCGACTAACCCGAATCATCCGCGCGCGATCTGCGTCCCGGCAGCGGGATCAGCATCGATACCTGCTCCCGGTAGCGGCGGTACTGGTCGCCGAACAGCGCCACGAGATCGCGTTCCTCCAGCCAGATGCCGATCAGGATGTAGCCGGTGGTCGCGATTGCGAACAGCAGATGTCCGACCGTCATCACCGGCGCCGCCCAGAAGGCAATCAGGAAGCCGAGATAGATCGGATGCCGGACGGACTTGTAGAGCATCGGCGTCTTGAATTTGGCGGGCGGCAGTTCCTGCCGGAGCAGGCGCGCCAGCACCTGGCGCAGGCCGAACAGCTCGAAATGGTTGATCATGAACGTGCTGGCGAGCACCACGGTCCAGCCGATCCAGGAGATCGTCTCAAGCATGATCGCGGCCAGTGGATTCGTCACCGACCAGATGATGCCTGTCATCGGCCGCCACTGCCAATAGAGCAGCAGCAATGCGAGGCTGGCAAACAGCACGAACGTCGTACGCTCGACCGCAGTCGGCACGAGGCGTGTCCACCAGCGCTTGAAGGCGGGACGCGCCATCACGCTGTGCTGGACTGCGAACAGGCCGAGCAGCAGGACGTTGACGATCAGGGATGGAATGAACGGCCCCGGCTGGCCGCTGTCGATGGTTTTGGGTACCGGCAGGTTGGCCACGAAGGCAATCGCATAGAGGAAGGTGGCCAGAAACAACAGGTAAGTGACGATGCCATAGAGCATCGCAACCAGGCCGCCGGCGGTGGTCTTTGCAGAGGGAGGATAGATGACTTGATCACTCATGAGTTGATCCTGTTCTGGAAAGTTGAAGGGATGGCCTTTCAATGTTCGTCGTCGGGGGCCCATCGCCCCCATTTTTTTCCCGGCATTCCGGGTTCGGACGACGACTCAAGATTAGGTCGGTCGATCGACCGAAATAGTTCAAGGTCGGTGCGGCTTTTTTTGGGCAACGGCCCCCTTAACCCCCCATTAACCATAATCACGGCAGTCTCGGCCCGCCTATAGGCGCTGATTGCCAGTGCCTTGAGGGCCCGCGCGGGGTTTCGCGAGGAGCAGGGCACCAGAGACATGGCGGTCGACTTCATCAAGCGCCACGGCTGCGGCAGGTGTCGATCCCGCGCGCGCAAGGATCGCCGGCTCGATCAAGCAGGCCGCCTCGACCACCGGCGCCAGCTTCGAATATCTGCTCGCCACCGCGAAGATGGAATCCAATTTCAACCCGAAGGCCGCCGCCAACACCTCGTCGGCGCGCGGGCTGTTTCAGTTCATCGACCAGACCTGGCTCGGCACGGTGAAGGAGGCGGGCGCCCATCTCGGCTACGGCAAATATGCCGACGCCATCACCAAAAATCCCTCAGGCAGCTATTCGGTCGACGACCCTGACGCGCGCGCCGCGATCATGAAGCTGCGCGACGATCCGGATGCGGCTTCGTCGATGGCGGCGGTGCTGACGCAGTCGAACAGTTTCAAGCTGACCGGCAAGATCGGCCGCCGCCCGACCGACGCCGAACTCTATATGGCGCATTTCATGGGCGTCGGTGGCGCCGGCAAGCTGATCCAGGGCGCCGAGGACAATCCGAACGCATCCGCCGCGCAGATGTTTCCGAACGCGGCGGCGGCCAACCAGTCGATCTTCTATGATCGCTCGGGGCAGGCGCGCAGCGTCTCCCAGGTCTATTCGGTACTGAACACGCGCTACGCGGCCGCCGCCAATTCGCCGGTGACGCGCACGGCCATGGCGGCCGCAGGCGGCGACCTGCCAAGGCGCATCAACGTCGCGAGTGCCGCGCCGGCGACTGCGGCGATCGACAACGCCGCCTATCTCTCGAGTTTCCCGGATGCGCGTAGCGTGACGCCGGTGGCGGCCACATCGCAGACTGCCGCTGCGCCATCGGAGCCGATCTTCCGTTCGCTGTTCCAGGCCGGCGAACGCACGCAGCCGATTTCGCCGGCCGTGCAGGAATTGTGGGGCAGGATCGCTTCAGCAACGCCTGAGGTCCGCGCGCCGGGGCGCCTCGATCTCTTCAGCGACCGCAGCGGCACATTCAGCAGCTAGTCTGAGCCGCGCCTTATCGACAGGCGTTAGCCGAGCACCGGCCTGCCGTTTTCCCACCCTTAACAAAACGTCAACGAAACCAGCCGTTTATGGTGAACCCTTTGTTAAGCGTCATGGTTTATTTTTTCTAATAGTGGCATCGCGTCACGGTGTCGTCACAGGTTGCGTAAGCCAGACCATGATCGTTCGGCAGTTCATCAGTTGGATTCGTACCGCTCCGGCAGGCGAGCGGGCAGAGGCGACGCGGGCGTTGGCGCGGGCCTGGTTGATTTCAGATCTCAGCGAGGACGATCGCATCGCCGCCGAAGGCGCGCTGCTGATGCTGCTCGACGATCCGTCGCCGCTGGTCCGCCAGGCCATGGCGGAAGTATTTTCGCGCAGCTCCGAAGCGCCGGCCGCCATCGTGCAGGCGCTGGCGCTCGATCAGCCCACGATCGCGCTGCCGGTGCTCGAACATTCACCGCTTCTGATCGATGCCGACCTCGTCGACATCGTCGCGACCGGCAACAGCGACATGCAGTGTGCCATCGCCCGCCGCGCCAACCTGCCGCCTTCGGTCTCGGCTGCGATCGCCGAAGTCGGCTCGGCCGCCGCAGCGCTCGAACTGATCGAAAACGCCTATGCCGAACTGGCGCCGTTTTCGTGGGACCGCATCGTCGAACGTCACGGCCATCTCGCCGCGATCCGGGAATCGATGCTGGTGCTGGAAGGCCTTCCCGCCGCCACGCGCGCGGCGCTGGTCGCCAAGCTCTCCGAGACGCTGGCGCAATTCGCCGTCGCGCGTAACTGGCTGAGCGCCGACCGGGCAGGGCGGCTTGCCAGCGAAGCGCGCGAGCGCTCGACCATCAACATTGCGGCGCAGTCGCGCGGCGCGGAGATGCAGGGCCTGGTGCAGCACCTGCGCGCCACCGGACAACTGACCGCGGGCCTGATCCTGCGCGCGCTGTTGTCGGGCAATCTCGAACTGTTCGACGCGGCACTGGCCGAATTGGCCGATCTGCCGCTGGCCCGCGTGACGGCGCTGCTGCACGATCGCGGCGGCGCCAGCCTGCAGGCGCTGCTGATCCGCGCGGGCCTTCCCGAATCGACCTTCGCCGCGTTTCGTGTGGCGCTCGAGGTCAGCCACGAAACCGGCTATGTCGATACGATCGGCGGAGCCGCGAGACTGCGCCGCCGCATGGTCGAGCGCGTGCTGACCCATTGCGAGACCGATGGCAAGGTCGGCCGAACCGCTGTTGATCCTGCTGCGGCGTTTCGCAACCGAATCCGCGCGCGAAGAAGCCCGCATGTTCTGCGAGGAACTGGTCGCCGACGAAGCGCACGTGCCGCCCGCGCGCGATCTGATCGCGGCGTAGTCCTAATTCCCACAATCGGTATTCCTGCGACGTCGATCCGTGCGTGAGCGCAAGCGTGCTCACCAATTTGCGATCGAGCAAGAATGGTGGGCACGGCGCAAGAGTGCATTTGCCCACCCTACGGCATCTCATCCCGTCATTGCGAGCGTAGCGAAGCAATCCGCGTCTCCTCAAGCGGCGCGATGGATTGCTTCGCTGCGCTCGCAATGACGATGAAGCTACTCCGCCGGCACGATGCTCGGCGCCAGGATCGCTTCGAGATGCTCGGGGCGGTCGCGGTTGGCCATCAGCAAAAATTCGTCCGCGACCCCGCGGAGCTGCTTGCTCAGCTTGCTGGCCACCACGGCGGTGTCGAGCTTGGTGCGCTCGCGCACGATCGCCTGGATGGCGTTGATGTGGTGGGTGATCAGTTCCGCCGGGACCTGGTCGAGATCGGGCGCATGTTCGATGATGCGGCACAGGCTTTCGGCGGCAGCGCCTGCGGAGGGGAAGCCGAACGTGGCGGCGTCGCCCTTGATGTCATGGGCGGCGCGAAACAGTTCTTCCCGGTTGTCGAGGGTGAAGCCGTCGCGGAGAATGGCGGCATGCGCCGCCGAGAGCCGGTCGGCCTCGATCGTCATCCAGTTCTTGAATTCACCGGACAATCCCGCAAGCGCCTTTTCCGCGCGCCCGACGGGATCGTCGAGATCGGATTCGGGAACGCGCAGCAACACCTTGCGCAGCGGATTGGGCTGCGTGATCACGTGGTGATCGCCAAACGACTTGATCTGCAGCGTCCCGGGCTTTTCTTTCGCCATGATGGTGTCTCCAAGTCTGCGCTTAGATGAAGTCTGCGCTTAGATGAAGGCTGCGCTTAGATGCTCGACCGCGCCTTGTCGAGCAGCGACGGCTGCTGCATCACTTCCACCTCGCCGCCGATCCGGCGCTCGGGGCCGATATAGGCATTGCTGGTGTTGCGCCGGCGGTCCGGGCCGAAATAGGTCTTGGTCTTGATGAAGGGACGCGGGTTGGCGACGACGTTGAGGATGCGCTGGTACAGCCCCTTGGCCGAGATCGGCTTGGCCAGGAACTCGGTGACGCCGGCATCGCGCGCGACCGTGACGCGGCGTTTCTCCGAATGGCCGGTCAGCATGATGATCGGCGCGTAGGGGTTGCCCTTGGATTCCGGCTGCCGGATCATCTGCGCCAGTTCGAGGCCGTCGAAGATCGGCATCGCCCAGTCGGTGATGACGATATCGGGTACGTAGTGGCTGTACATTTCGAGCGCGGTGGCGCCGTCCTCGGCCTCATAGGCCTCGCGCGCGCCGAACGAGTGCAGCAGCGTCCGCAGGATGCGGCGCATATGCGGATTGTCGTCGCAAATCAGAAATCGCAGCTTGTTGAAGTCGATGCGATACATAGGGGAGGCCCGGCCAAGCGAAACGGTATACTGGCGTTAACCATATCGCGGCGCCCGTTAATGAATGGTTGCGAAACCGGCCTTGCGGTGCTCGCGCGGCCATCCGATGGCGTGATTTTTTTCGCGCGACTACCGCTTCAAGGCCGGCTTGCCGCCGTCAGGAACCGAACTGCTCGCGCAGGATGCGTTCCTCGAGGCTGTGACCGGGGTCGAACAGCATCCGCATCGAGATCGTCTTGTCGGACAGCACCTCGACGCGGCGGACGTCGCGCACGTCGTCATGGTCGGCGGCGGCTGCAACCGGACGCTTCTCGCCCTCGAGCACCTCGATGACAACGAAAGCGGAGTTCGGGAGCAGGGCGCCGCGCCAGCGGCGCGGGCGGAAGGCGCTGATCGGGGTCAGCGCCAGCAGCGCGGCGTTGATCGGCAGGATCGGTCCCTGGGCCGAGAGATTATAGGCGGTGGAGCCGGCCGGCGTCGCCACCAGGATGCCGTCGGCGATCAACTCCGCCATCCGCTCACGTTCGTCGATCAGGATGCGCAGACGCGCGGCCTGGTTGGTCTGGCGAAACAGCGCGACTTCGTTGATGGCGTGATGCAGATGCACCTGCCCCGTGGATGTCGGTGGCGCGCATCAGCAGCGGATTGATCAGGGATTCCCGTGCCGCCGCCAGCCGCGTATGCAGGTCGTGCGCGGTGTATTCGTTCATCAGGAAACCGACGGTGCCGCGATGCATGCCGTAGATCGGCTTGTCCGAGCGCATATTCCGGTGCAGCGTCTGCAGCATCAATCCGTCGCCGCCGAGGGCCACCACGACGTCGGCGTCGTCGACATCGTGATTGCCGTAGAGCTTCGTCAGTTGCGCCAGCGCGGCCTGGGCTTCGGCGCTTGCGCTCGCGACGAAGGCGATCCGGTCGTATCGCTTGGGGGTGGCCATCGGACGACAAACTCTCGTGTAGCGCCAGGATTGGGTGGCGCCGGATTGCGCCGCGCTCGTCTATACACCTTAGGCAGGCTTGTCGAGATGGCCAGCCCGCTCTTTCGCGCCGGTAACGTAAACCGGAGGTCATCGGAGCGTCATTTTTCCTGCAGCGTGCGGATCGGGTCCCAATCCTCGCCCGGCGGGTTTTGGGCCAATTCCCGGGCCCGCGCGGCAAACAGCGCCGCCGGCCGGTCGATATCGGCCGAACGGCCGAAATCCTGCGCGGCACGCTCGAATTCGCGGGCCCGCCACTGCGCAAGCCCGTCGGCGTAGTTGGCGATCAAGGCCGCTTGCGAGGACGTCAGCCCGGCCGACAGCGCCAGCAGCTCATAGATCTTCAGCGCCTGGGTCCGCCCCTTGACCCTGATGGCGTCGAGCTCGCGCCAGGCGAAGGCCTCGCCGGCAAGGGCGACCGTGGTCTCGGAGGCAATGACGGTGGTGCCGTAGAATTTGTTGGCGCCCTCCAGCCGCGATGCGAGGTTCACCGCGTCGCTCATCACCGAGTAATTGAAGCGCCGCCGCGATCCGAAATTGCCGACCAGCGCCTCGCCGGAATTGATGCCGATCCGCTGCGCCAGCTTGTATTCGTGGAAGGCGGCCGAGGAGGCGTTGAGTTCGGTCAGTTGCTCGCAGCAGTCCAGCGCGGCGCGCGCCGCATTGGCGGCATGGTCGGGATCGTCGGCCGGCGCGCCGAACACCGCCACGATGGAGTTGCCGATATATTTGTCGACATATCCGCCATGACGCTCGATGACGTCGGTCATCGCAGACAGATATTCGTTCATCAGCTCCATCAGGCTGTCGGGCGACATCTTTTCCGCGATCAGCGAAAATCCTTCGATGTCGGAGAAGAACACCGTCACGTTGCGGGTTTCGCCGCCGAGCTCCGGCAATTTGTTCGACGACAGCATGCGGTTGATGACGTGCGGGGCGAGGTAGAGCGCAAAGCTCTTCTGCAGCAGGCGGCGGTCCTTGTCGGCGACGACGAAGCGGAAGCCGATCGTGGCGGCGAGCGCGAACAGGCTCGCCAGGAACGGCTCGGCGATCGGCAGCGCCAGCGCATGGTTGAAGGCGATCGTGGCGCCGGCGATGCTGGCCATGATCACGGCCATCCAGGCCAGCGCCGCGCTGAGCGGCCGAAACCGCCACGCGGCGACGGCAGCCAGCGCCGCAAACAGGGCTGATATCAGGAAGCGCACCAGCGGGCCGGGTTCGACCACCGCGTTGCGCGAGATCAGGTTGTTGACCGCTGTTGCATGGATATAGACGCCGGCGATCGTGCTGATCCGAAAGCCGGCCGTGACCGGCGTGCTCTCGGCCTGCGCAGCGCGGCGCGCGCGCGCCTTCGATGCCCGGTCGCAAAACGCTTGGAGGTCTGCCGGCGATCCTCGATATCGAGGACGCTGCCGAAAATGACGACCTTTCCGTCGAACCAGCGCCGAAAGTAATCCTTGTCGTTCTTGACGGCGCACGCGCGCAGATCGGCAAACGAGAAGGTCGGAATGTCGTCGGCGCCGCCCTCGAAGTTCAGCGTCATCGTGTTCGGTACCCGGCCGGGGACGCGGTAGCCGGCAAGCGTCAGCCTGCCGCGCTCATCGAACTCGGGCGCGGCACCCTGCGCCCGCGAGGCCAGTTCGACCGCCATCGAGGGCACCTTCGCGCCGTTGACGGTGAAGCTCAGCGGCAGGCGCCGCACGATATCGTCGCTGTCGATATGAACGTTGAGCGGGCGGATGTTCTGCTGCTGGCGTACGGCGACGCGCTGTCCCGGCGATGGCCTGACCGGCTGGTTGCCGCCCAGCACCTCTCCCAGCACGACCTTGCCGTTCGCCGCCGCACCGGCGAGCGCACGAAGGAAGTCGCGGTCGAATCCGCGGACCTTTTCGCCGAGCATGCCCTCGCCGAACGGAATTTCCGATTGCTCGATCGATGTCGGCATCACCATGTCGAAGCCGGCCACCTTGGCGCCGCCTTCGAGCGTCGCTGACAGCACGCGGCCGATCTCGCCGGTCCAGGTCAGCATCGGCGCGCCCTTGAACGGGGCGGTGCGCAGGCTTTCCTCGTCGATCGCTACGACGACCGTCGGCGAAGCGGCCGGATCCTGCCTGCGGCCGAACACCTCCCAGCGCAGCGCGGTGAGGATATCGAGGGAGAGCCCGCGGATCGGTCTGGTCGCAGGAGAAACCGAAGCCGCGGCGCAGACCAGCGCGATGGCGGCAACCACCATCCTGTTGCGCGTGCTGCGCCGGATTCTCAAGCGGGATGGCCCGGCACGCCTATTCCATCCGCAGCAGCCGGCCGACGATCGGCGTCGCGCCGGGCTTGGCCTGCGGGTCTACCCTGAAGACGATCTGCGATGATTTGAACGTCGCGGCGTAGAGTCCGCCGGGAACCAGGGCGACGTTCTCGCTGGCGAAATCGAGGAACCGGCCCTTGAGCTGGGTGCCGCCGAGACTGATCTCCTGACGCTCGCCCGGCACGTCGAGGCGCCGAATGACCAGCTTGCCGCGTCCTTTGGCCTCCACCAGCGGCGAGGCGCCGTAAAGGGTGAGCTGCGGCTGCGGCAGGGAAGGCTTTGCTGCTGTCGACGCTGCGCAGCACGGTGGCGGCGACGCCGCTGGTTTCCCGCGTGGTCGCGTTTGCCTGGTTGGGATCGCAGTTCGTCTTCTCGGCCTTGACGTCGGCGAGGTGACGGCGCTCTCCTCGGTGCCGACCACGACGGTGCCGGCACCGCTGATCGTCTCGCGCCGGCATGACTTCAGATAGCTGAGCACGACGGAGCCGCCGTCGCCGATCTTGATGACGGCCTTGGGCGTCACATAGTCCATGAATTCCGCGCCGGTGACCTTGCCCTTGACGTCTTCGACCACCGCGACCGGCGAATCTGCGGCCGCCGGAGAAGCCAGCGCCAGCAGGCCGAGACAAACAGCAATCGCACGTTTCATTTTTTGGACCCCATTGGAAAAGCGCAGGTTCATTAGTCGCGCCAGCGCCTGAATGGTTTCATGGATGGATCAAAAATACCTGGCCGGTGTGCCAGCGGAACCGACCGATATCACCGATCGGCCGGCGAGGACAACCATCGGACGCACTGGCCGCTTTCTCACGTGATGCTGTCGGGATTGTGATTTTCGAAAAATTTCTCCTTGTTGTGCACCACGGCCTCATTGTCGCAGTCTTGCGGCAGAATCCGCAAGGCGCGCGGCTGGATCGCAGGGCGCGCGCGCGCAGGGAGCAAACGGCATGGCTTTTGGTTTCACGGCGACGCGTTCCATGCGTCTTGCCGCCACGCTTCTGGTCCTGTGTTGGGTGAGCGGGACGCGTGCCGAGGAGGCGAAGACGCCGGCGCCGCAGCAGCAACCTGCGGCGACGCCGTCGCCGTCTCCCTCGGATCAGAAAGGTGGAGCAGGGCGTGGCGGCGCCGCAGCTCAGCCCTCAGCAGCCGAACAACATCGCCTGCCGCCGGATTCCACCACCACGCAGACACTGGCGCTGCCCGGCCGCACGCTCAGCTTCACCGCCACTGCAGGCTCGATCCGTCTGTTCGACGACAAGGGCGAGCCGCAGGCCGATATCGCCTACACCTCCTACCAGCTCGACGGCGTCGATCGCGCAAGCCGGCCGGTGACGTTTCTGTTCAATGGCGGCCCGGGCGCGTCCTCGGCCTGGCTCCAATTCGGCGCGGCAGGGCCGTGGCGGTTGTCGATCGGCGGCGATGGTGCGGTATCTTCCGCGACGCCTGACGTGTTGCCCAATGCCGAGACCTGGCTCGACTTCACCGATCTCGTTTTCATCGATCCCGTCGGCACCGGCTACAGCCGCTTCGTCGCGTCCGGCGAGGACGTGCGCAAGCGGTTCCTTTCTGTCGACGGCGACGTCAGTTCGATCGCGCTGGTGATCCGGCGCTGGCTGGAAAAATACGACCGGTTGCTGTCGCCGAAATTCGTGACAGGCGAGAGCTATGGCGGCATTCGCGGTCCGAAAATCATTCGCAACCTGCAGACCCAGCAGGGCGTCGGCGTACGCGGGCTGATCCTGGTTTCTCCCTTGCTCGACTTCCGCGACTTTTCCGGCTCGAGCCTGCTGCAATACGTCTACACCCTGCCGAGCATGGCGGCGGTGGCGCGCGAGGCCAAGGGCGCGATGACGCGCGCCGATCTCGCCGAGGTCGAACGCTACGCACAGACCGAATATCTCTCCGATCTCATCAAGGGACAGGCCGACAAGGAGGCAACGACGCGGCTCGCCGACAAGGTGGCGGCGCTGACCGGCATCGATCAGGCCGTGAGCCGCAGGCTTGCCGGGCGTTTCGAAGTCGGCGAATTTCGCAGGGAGTTCGATCGCCGCAGCGGCCGGGTGACCGGACGTTACGATGCCTCGGTCTCGGGCCTCGATCCCTATCCGGATTCGAACTACGCCCGTTTCGACGATCCTTCCGGCGATTCGCTGATGGCGCCGCTGACGAGCGCTGCGGTCGACCTCACCACGCGCAAACTCAATTGGCGGCCTGATGGTTCGTACCAACTGCTCAGCGAGAGCGTGAACCGGTCGTGGGATTTCGGCCGCGGGCCTGCCGAGTTGGTCTCGCAGCTTCGCCAGATTCTCGCGCTCGACCCGAAAATGAAGCTGCTGGTCGGCCACGGGCTGTTCGATCTTGCCACGCCTTATTTTGGTTCGAAGGTGCTGCTCGACCAATTGCCGGCCTATGCGCAATCAGACCGCGTGAAGCTCGTGGTCTATCCCGGCGGCCACATGTTCTACTCGCGCGACGGCGCGCGTCAGGCATTCCGCGCGGAAGTCGAGAAGGTGATGAAGTAGGCAAAACAAAACCGGCGTAGTCATGGGACTGCGCCGGTTTTTATTGTTCGTCATTGCCTGCGACAAACGCGAAGCGTTTGCGCAAGGGAGCGAAGCGACGAAGCAATCCATATCGCGGCATAACGGATGGATGGATTGCTTCGCTTCGCTCGCAATGACGTGGAGAGACTAACGCCTCAATAAACCAGTCCCGTGCCTGGCGGCTTTTCCAGCGCGGCGGCGAGCGAGCGATATTCCTCGCTTGAAGTGCCGGTGAGCTGAGCGATCCGGTTCAGGTGATATTGCGCCTGGTCGCGGTTGCCCTGTTCGACCTGCCACAGGCCGTAATACTGCCAGGTCTTGACGTGATCCGGATCGGCCTTGAGCGCGCGCTCGTACCAGATCTGCGAGACCTTGTAGTCGCCGAGCTTGCGGTAGGAGTAGCCGATCAGGTTGGCGACGGCGGCAGAGTCGTCACGGCCGAGCGCCTTGAGCTGTGTAATCGCGGAGGCGTAGTCGTGGCGGTCGTAGATCGCGGCGTAGGCGGCGCGATATCCGTCGGCGAATGCGGTCTGTTCGATGCCCGGGCGGGCTTCGCTGGATTTCTTTTTCTTCTTCGGTGGCGGCGGGGGCTCGTTGTCGGGCGCTGCATAGACCACGCTGACGAAAGGAGCTGCCGTAAGCGCAAGCGACAACATTGCAAGCGTCAAAAGCCTGATCGCAAATCTATTCATGCATCTCTCCTGATGGCCGGTCCGGCGATCCTACACCGAAGCCCGTTGATGGGAACCCCCGGCGGCCGAGAACATTCCCGCGCCGCTTCCCTTGATTTCGCCAATTTTCATTCGTGGTCACCGTCAACGGGCATGACGAAGATGTCATTCAGATGAACGGAATCCGAAAGTCCGATTCAGCAGGGGTTCAGTGCGCAGCCGCTAGCGTCACGTGCATGATCGGCGAGCCCGGCCTTTCGACCGGAAATGCCCGCGGGTCCCATGGAGAGGAGACAACCATGTTCAAGACCATTTCCGCCGCGCTCGTTGCCGTTTCCGTTCTCGCCGCGCCCGCGCTTGCCGGCACGCCGGGCAAGACCTTCCATGCGCCCGCCGTGAAGGCGGAGCAGGGCAACGCCAAGGTGCTGAATGCCAATGCAAGGATGGGCCGTCATCACAAGCATTATCGGCATCATCGCCACCACAAGCACATCGGTTTGCACAAGATGCATGCGAAGCCGCACATCGCGGTCAAGCACATGACGCCGACCGCAAGACGCAGCTAAATCTGATTCGCCGGCGCGCGTTTCGCCCCCATTGCCCCCGCGCCTGCGAATGACAGACCAGCCCACGCGCCATTTGCTTCGCTAATGGCCGTGGGCTGGCGCGCGCTCAACTTTTCGAGAGCGAAGTGGGGAGATAACCGAGTTGAGAATTCCATTCTCGAGCCCAGCGGTCTAAGAGACGGCGAGGGCAGGGGAAGAGTTCGCTTGGGACGTTCGGCCAAAATCGTGACGATGGTGTTGCTTCCGATCATGCTGTCGGCCTGTGCCGCCAGCGATGACAGCAAGCCGATCACCTTTACCGACGATCGCGGCGTCTCCAGCCAGCCGTTCCCCAGGAATTACCGCGCCGAGGTGCTGGCGTTTCTGAGGACCTATCTCAACGATCCCGTCGGCGTGCGCGACGCCGTGGTTGCCGAGCCGGTCGAGCGCGTCGTCGGCGGGCGGCAGCGTTATGTCGTCTGTCTCCGGTTCAGCGCGCGCGAGTCCGACGGCGGCTACCGCGAGCCGCGTGAGCGCGGCATCCTCTTTGTCGACGGTCGCCTCGACCGCGTCATCGAAAACGCCGTCGAGCCCTGCGCGGGGGCGGCGTACGCGCCATTCGCAGAACTGGGACAAATGACGCGCTAGATTCGCGCGCGTTTCACTGAGAGCGCGCGCAAGGTTGAGGCGAAGCTTCGGCTGGCCGGATCTGGCTTGGCGGGCCTCCTGGCGGCCAACACGCGGGTGTGATGTCGCGTCGACCAAAAGAGTTTGACTTTGGATTACCCGCCAATAATATCGTATGCGATCTAATCGTATTCGAATTAATATCGGAGTGAGTCCATGTCCAAGCCCATCAACCCTGACCGCCGCCGCTTCCTGGGCAGCGCCGCCATAGCGCTTGCGGCGGCACCGTTCGCCATGAGCGGCCCCCTCCTGGCGCAGTCCGGCGACGCAAAGCCCGGCGCGGGCGCGATCAGGCCGGGCGCCCATACCTCGTTCGCCGCGCTGAAACAGGTCGAGGCCGGCGTCCTCAATATCGGGTATGCCGAGGCCGGGCCCGCGGATGGCCCGGTCGTGATCCTCCTGCACGGCTGGCCCTACGACATCTACGCTTTCGTCGATGTCGTCCCGGCGCTGGCGACGGCAGGCTTCCGGGTGATCGCGCCCTGGCTGCGCGGCCACGGCACGACGCGATTCCTCGCCGCCGATACGCCGCGCAACGGCCAGCAGGGCGCGCTCGCCACCGACGTCATCGCCCTGATGGATGCGCTCAAGATCGATAAAGCTGTTGTCGCCGGCTTCGACTGGGGTGCGCGGACTGCCGATATCGTCGCGGCGATCTGGCCGCAGCGGGTCAAGGCGCTGGTTTCGGTCAGCGGCTATCTGATCGGCAGCCAGGAGGCCAATGCAAAGCCGCTGCCGCCCTCGGCCGAACTGCAATGGTGGTACCAGTACTACTTCGCGACCGAGCGCGGCCGGCTGGGCTACGAAAAATACCGCCGCGAATTTTCAAAGCTGATCTGGCAGCTCGCCTCGCCGAAATGGAATTTCGATGACGGCACCTTCGAGCGCAGCGCGGCGTCCTTCGACAACCCCGACCATGTCGCCATCGTGATCCACAATTATCGCTGGCGGCTGGGTCTCGCCCCGGGGGAAGCGAAATACGACGAGCTGGAAAAGCGGCTGGCTGAATTCCCCGTCATCGCCGTGCCCACCATCACCCTGGAAGGCGACGCGAATGGCGCGCCGCATCCGGACCCCAAGGTCTACGCCAGGAAGTTTTCCGGCAAATATGCCCACCGCCTCGTCACCGGCGGCATCGGACATAACCTGCCGCAGGAAGCGCCGCAGGCGTTCGCCGACGCCGTGATCGAGGCGGCTCGCTTTTGAGGGGGGCGGCCCGACCCGCCGATGGCCAGGAAAGCCGTCGGCGGTCCCGGTTTCCAGGCTGTTCCCGGGACGGAACCGTGAACGAATTTCGATCACTTTTCGGCGACGGTTGAACCTTGCCTTAGTTATCGCGGACATCAACTAATCGGGAAACCACCTCCTTAACGGAGAGAAAAGCCTTAAGTGCGAGGGAACTAAAACGGTTTGTTGCTGTGCCGTCACAGTGGCGCGCCATCGGGTCGCGGGCATGTGCCGCAAAGCAACCTAAATGAAGTCACGTTGTTTGGTTTGGTAACTGCAACGTCTGTAACGGGGATCGATGATGAAGAAGATTTTGCTCGGCGCTGCCGCGCTGGCCGCCATGGCCGCGCCAGCCCTTGCGGCCGATATGCCGCCGCGCCCCTATACCAAGGCGCCGGCCTATACCGCGCCCCAGGTCGTCTATAACTGGACCGGGTTCTATGTCGGCGGCCATGTCGGCGGCGCCTTCGCGGGCGACAACTCCCTGCAGGGCAGCGACGCCCGCTTCCTCGGCGGCGTACAGGGCGGTTTCGACTATCAGTTCGCCCCGAACTGGGTGATGGGTGTCGAAGCCCAGTACAGTTGGCTGCCCAGCTCCAACAATAACGGCGTCCTGTTTCCGGGCGGCACCATCGTGACCTCCAACAATGACCAGCTCGGTTCGGTGACCGGCCGGATCGGCTACACTTGGGGTCCGGCGCTGCTCTACGCCAAGGGCGGTTACGCCTGGCGGGACGGCAATTTGTCGGTGGCTGGCGTGCCGGCAGGCTTCACCACCGACGGAAATCACAAGGACGGCTACACCGTCGGCGGCGGCCTCGAATACATGTTCGCCCCGAACTGGTCGGCCAAGGCCGAGTACCAGTATTACAATTTCGGCAACACCACCTTCGCGACGGGCCCTGCCGATATCGCCGGTCGCAGCTTCCGCAACGACGAACACACCGCCAAGGTCGGCGTGAACTACCGGTTTGGTTGGGGTGGTCCCGCTGCCGCCAGATATTGATACCGGGTTCGGTATCGACACGCGCAAAGGCCGGCTTCACGCCGGCCTTTTTGTTTGGGGCTTCTGTTTGGGGAATGCCGAGCCGGGCGCGCGCCGATCATTTTGGCGGGCCGCGAAAATATTTCGCGCTGCATGCAACTTTTGGTCACGATCCGATATTATGTTCCGGCCGGCTGGTGGGACAACGAACATGCGTGCTTTTGCGTTAGGGCTGATTTTTTCTGCGGTGGCGTTTCCGTGCCTTGCCCAAACTGTCCTGAAATCCGAGCCGCTTATCCTTGCTCCCTATGAAGTCGCCTTCGTGCAGGACACCTCGTGCGGGGCCGGCAAGGTGCGCAAGGTGACCGGCGCGATCAGGGGACTGCAGCGGCGCAAGGCCTGTGTCACTCTGGCGTCGGAACAGGTGTCGCTGGTCTCGGCGACCCCGTAGAACCGCTTTTCGCCTCGGATGTCGTCCCTGGCCAGCGGGACCCATACGTCGACAGACGTCGTTTGCCCTGGGCCCGGCTGACCCGCCCGGCCGCCATCGCCCCTATGACGCCAACTGCAATTCCGTCTGCGCTTCGCGTTCGGCATCGGCCTTGTTTCGGGCCGGGTCTTCATGCGGCTCGAGCTGGCACGGCCTGATCTCGTAATCCTGGTCCAGCACCGGACGGGGGGCGGCGTTGTCCTGCTCGGAGACGACATCGACCACCAGACCGCTCTTCTGGGCGATCTTCCAGACATCGGCCGCGGAGGGATAGGCCTTGCTCAGCTTGGCATCGTTCGAGAACAGCGCGTAGGGCATTGTCGGCTCCGGTAAAAACGGTCAACGCGGAAGCGGGGTCCGGGTTTCAGGCTTGGCTGCCATGCCGTCATTGGACAGCCAGTTTCGGGAGCAAATTGGCTCATTTCGGCCCATTTTCGTGGAGACTCTGAGTCTTTAACGAGGGGTAAATGCCCGAAAAAGAATCCCCGAGACTCAACCGCCAGAATCGCCGGATGTTTCGGGCCATGAGAACGAGCCTCCAGACCTCCTGCGAGCGTGTCCAACTCACGCTGACGGTTTGCCTGCTGGTCGCCTGCGCGGCCAACGTGGCACTGGTATGCGCCTGGCTCTAGCGCCGGCCGATTGACGGCCGCCTCATTCCCCTGAACATGATTGCCAAAGGGGCGAGCCGCGCGAAGCGGCCGGCAGATCGGGGATGGGACAGGAAATGATCGAAACGCTGCAGCAGCGGGTCAATGACGACCAGGGCCTGGTCCGGCGCGGGCGCTACCTGACGACCAGTTTCCTTCTGGAAGTCGGTGCAACGCCCTGGCTGATCTCCATCTTCGAGGGCCGCATCGTCTCGGTGACGCAAGGGCCGTTCGTGATGCCGTCGTCGTCCTTTGCGCTGCGAGCGTCCGAACAGGAATGGCAGAAATTCTGGAGCAGGCGGCCGCCGCCGGGCTCGAACGACCTGCTGGCGCTGATCAAGCGGCGTACGCTGAAGGCCGAGGGCAACCTGCAGGTATTCATGTCCCATCTGCGCTACTTCAAGGAAGCCCTCGCCAAGCTGCGCGAAGGAGCCGCCGCATGAGCGCGAGATTCGAGCCGATTACCGGCCGCTACATGCATCTCGATCTGTTCGGCCGGCCGCACCGGATCTATGTCGAGGAAGCCGGCGAAGGGACGCCGCTGCTGTGCCTGCACACCGCGGGCAGCGACGGACGGCAGTATCGCGGCCTGATGAACGACGCGCGTGTCACCGGAAATCACCGCGTGATCGCCTTCGATATGCCCTGGCATGGAAAATCTTCGCCGCCTGCCGGCTGGCATGACGAGGAGTATCAGCTCACCTCGGCGCAATACACGACCATGGTGCTGGAGATTTCGGCAGCGCTTGGGCTCGACAAGCCGATCCTTATCGGCTGTTCGATCGGTGGCCGCATCGCGCTGCATCTGGCGCTCGAGCACCCGGAACGATTTCGCGCCATCATCGGCCTGCAGGCCGGCGCGCATGTCGATCCCTATTATGACCTCAACTTCCTGCACCGGGCGGACGTGCATGGCGGCGAAGTCTGCGGCGCCATCGTTTCCGGGCTGGTCGGCCCCGATGCGCCGGACAAGGAGCGCTGGGAGACGCTGTGGCATTACATGCAGGGCGGTCCCGGCGTCTTCAAGGGCGATCTCTATTTCTACAAGCTCGACGGTGACATCCGTGGCCGGGTCGCGCAGATCGACACACGGCGCTGCCCGCTGTTTCTGCTGTCCGGCGAATACGACTACTCCTGCACGCCGGAGGAAACGCTGGCGGTGGCAAAAAGCATTCCGGGCTGCGAGGTCACCATCATGAAGGGCCTTGGCCACTTTCCGATGAGCGAGGACCCGCAGGCGTTTCTGACGCATCTGCTGCCGGTGCTGGAGAGGATCGCTGGGAATTAGCCTCGCGCGGAGGGCGCGTTACTTGACCGGCGGCGTTGGCTGTTCGCCTTCCCTGATCGAAGCGTGGACCTTGGCCATGGTCGCGCTGCAATAGGCCTCGCGTTCGCGGGTGAATCGCTCCTGATGGGCGCGGAAATTGGCGACCCGCGCCCTGATCTCGGCCTGGAATTCCTCCCGCAGGTCGAGACGCGCGGGCGGGGCCGGCGTCGATATCTCCCGTGGTATCTCCGTTGGTACTTCTCGCGAGACCGCTCTTGTAGTCTTGGTGGCTCGGCAGCGGGGGACATACTCGCCAGCAGAAGCTCAATGTCGGGAAGGACCGTGGCCGCGCGGGCGGTTTCGGATGTCTCGACGGAGAACAGGGCAACCGACGCCGTGACCGTCTTCTCGGCCTCCGGCGTCTTGCCGGTCACCGATTGGACGAACGCCATCGTTTGCGCGATCAGGAGATCGCGTTCCTTCATCCATTTCATGAAACACCTCGGCCCAAGTCACTCCATCAAACGCCTTTTGTGGAATCAAGCGGGCGGAGAGGTGACTGGGGATAACTGCCGCGCTTTTGCGCGCGCGGTGACAAAACGGTGACAGTTCGTGACCCGCAAGGTGCACATGGCATCAGATGATCGGCGTCAGATGATGCGGGTTCCGCACGCGCGGCTACGCGACGCCGATACTAGCGCTCGCGGGGATTCGTGTTCGGAACGAAGGGGGCGCCGATCAAGCGGGCCGGCGGCTGGTCGCTGACGTAGATGATTCTCTTATCCGGTGAGGCCGACTGCTCGGCGCGGCCGGTCGTGCGATCGGCGAATCGCACCGGCTTGTTGTCGGCGACCCCCAGCAGCGTAGCGCCGCCCGCAATCGCCACGCCAAGCGCCGACACGACGGCCAGCAAAACCATGTTGCAGTTTTCTTCGCGAATTCTCATGCCGCGAAAACGCGGAAGGGGGCGGGTAGTTCCGGCCGGCAACAATGAAGCGTGGACGCCCGCACCCAGGCTGAAACTGTATCGGCCGGATTGCTCAAGACCGCAGCGGTAACAGCTCGACGGAAGCCCGCTCGCATCACATCGCGGGATGCCTGCCATGCAGGCGTGGAGAGCGGTCTAACGAAATTGTGTGTCGGCGAGCGAAATTGATCCGTAGTAGACAGTTGACGCAATCAATGAAGATGCGCCGCTAAATGAACGTTCATTTCAGTCCGGAAGGACACATCAGATCGTTGGACAGCGATGAGTTCTCGACTGAATTCATAAGATTGCTGGGGTCGGCTCAGGAAGGCGGCTCGATGGTTTCCGAGTGCTTCCTCGTCGCGAGCAGGATCGACCCGAACGATAGCGCCGCCTCCTGGCATCGGGAATGGATCAGAGTAGCCGATCTCAACAATGAACGCGGCAACGCTGCTTTTGAGTGCGGTCACCTGTTGACCGCGCAAAGTAACTGGCTTCGCGCCATCAATTACTATCAGGCATCGACATTCGTACTCGACGCTGCCGACACGAAGCGTCAGCTCGCGGTTGGCGCCACGCGAGCCTGCGCCCGGCGTTACGTCGCGCATTTGATTCCGGCCGGTGAGGTGGTCGAGATTCCCTGGCTGGAAGGCCATTCGTTGGAAGGCTATTTCTTGCCCGCCCCAACCACTTCCGGCCGAACGCCTGTCGTCGTGTGCATGGGCGACCCCGGACATCGGAAGGAAGAATACCTCTTTAAGGTCGCGCGTTACGCCCGCGAGCGGGGAATGTCGTTGCTGGCCGTGGATCTCCTCGGCTCCGGTACAGGCGCCGAATTCGAAGATGTCGTCGGCCGGCGCGATCTCGAAACGTCGGTCGGTTGCGTGAGAGACTACCTGACGACGCGGGACGATGTTGACGAACAGCGGATAGCCATTCTCGGCGATGGGGCAGGATCGTCCTTTATCGCGCGCGGGGTCTCTCTCGACAATCGTTTCGCCGCCGTGGTCTGTGACGGCGGAATCTGGGATATGCACGAACGTGCCTTCTTGATGAATCGCCTCTCGCGGGATGGCGCCGGAAGCGGGGGTATTGAAGGAGGTTGGCCCGGGCTACAATTCCATTGCCCGGTCCTGGTCACCGTGGGCGGACAGGGCTGGCTGGACAGCAGCGTTGTGACCGGTCTGTTCGAACGGCTGAAGGCCCATCATCCTGATATTTCGCTGAAGATTTTCGAGAGCTCGGAAACGGCCGCCGCGCAAGGCCACCATGACAACCCGACGCTCGCCAACGAATTCATCTTCGACTGGCTTGCCGATCGCCTCGAATCGATACCGGCCTGAGATCACCGCAAATAGTCAGATTCCCATCGAAACCTTCAGGCAGGCTTTCTCAAGGCGGGCCTTCAGCGCCGCGAGCTTGCCGGTGAACTCACTGAGTTCGCGGTCGCTGAATTCGGCAAAGATGAAGTTATTGAGTTCTTCCTGCTGCGAAGCCAGGCCGGCGATGTGCTTGTAAGTCTTGTCCGTCAACGACATCTGCACGACCCGGGCGTCGTCCCCCGAGGTCTTTCGGCGCATGAAGCCCTTCTTCTCCAGCATTTTCGACTGGGTCGTGACGAAGGACGGGTCAACATGAAGCATCTTTGACACGACCTTCACAGGCACGCCCTCTCCCTGGTCCAGATCGGCCAGAGCCATCAGGATCATCCATTGCGGGCCGCTGATGCCGAGAGCTTTGGCCCAGAAATAGCGAATCTCCTGGAGATGCACGTTGATGGCGGCGATCTCCCAGGCGAATTGCCGGGCGGTGTCCTGATTCTTGCCGCCGAGCTCGCTCGGCCCCACGCGCCTGGCGCGGCTCGGCGAGTCCGGTCCCTTGCGCGTGTCCTGTCCCATGGCTCTGCTACTTCCGCGGCTGCACGAAGCAGCTTAGCTGATTTAATAACAAATTCATCCAATTGAGGAGCTTTTAGGCAGCCGTTGCGGCGTGAAGTCGCGCCTTCGGCGGTGTTGCAGCTACGACACAGTCGGTCGGGATCAATATAGCTTAGTTCATAAAGTATTTTGATTAAGTAAAATGCGCATGCATAGTTCTGAAGACGGCGAGGGGGGTCCTCGATCGTTCCGTTCTAGGTGGTTCGCTTAAGTCCCTCGCGTTCATGCGGGTGTGTCCGAAGACGCGAAACGACTGAGCGGTTTCCGATAGGCGAGGGCGGACTTTTCCTCTGGGGGAACATCTACAGGTCCGCCCTTGTCCTTGCAGAGCAACTTGGAGGTTTAACATGACTATGATCAAGAGCCTTGTTCTTGGCTCAGCGGCGGGTCTGATCGCCATGAGCGGGGCGCAGGCTGCGGATCTTCCCGTCAAGGCCAAAGCGGTCGAGTACGTCAGGATCTGCTCCCTGTATGGCGCGGGTTTCTTCTATATCCCGGGCACCGACACCTGCATCAAGCTGGGTGGCTACGTTCGTGTCGACACCACGTTCAACGGCGGCACCTACGGTCAGCCGGCCTGGTCGGGTGATCAGGGACAGGGCAATCGCTTTCGCGACTACTTCTCTTCCCGTTCGCGTATGGCGCTGACGATTGATACCCGCACTGCCACCGAATACGGCGTTGTCCGTACCTTCGGTCAGGGCGACTTCCAGTTCAACAACTTCGGCAGCAGCAACCCGTCCGCGCTTGCCGCGTTCCCGGGCGGCGCCGCGAACGCGCTGAGCACGCCCGGCGGCGGATATGTCGCGGTCGAATACGTTTTCATCCAGTTCGCCGGCTTCACCTTCGGTAAGTCTTCGTCGGCCTATGCGACGCCCTGGAACGGTTATCCAGGCAACAACAACTCGTTCCTGCTCGGCGGCCACGACACCGTTACCGGCGTGAACAACATCCAGTACACCGCTCAGTTCGGCAACGGCGTGTCGGGCACCATCGGCCTCGATGATCCGACCGTGTTCAACCGCACCTCCGTGCTCAACCTGGGCGTGGCTGCCACACCTGCAGGGTTTGCAGCGGGTGCTATCCAGGCCACGGCTGCTGGTGCCAACGCTTACGGCGGCACGCGTGCTCCCGACATTGTCGGCAACATCCGCGTCGACCAGGCTTGGGGTCTGTTCCAGATCTCGGGTGCGGCGCATCTCGTGAACGCTTCCTACAACATCCTCGGCGTTGGCGGCGTTCCGAACGCTCTGTCGGAAATCTCCGGTCACCCCGAAGACAAGTGGGGCGGTTCGGTGATGGCTGCCTTGCAGATCAAGAACCTCCCGACCGGTGCGGGCGACGATTTGAAGATCGACGTCAGCTACTCCAAGGGTGACACGAAGAACGTGATCTCCACGAGCGCGGCTTCGCCAAACTTCGCGATGTTCGGCGGTTCGGGTCTTGGCGGCGCTTACCAGAGCATCGGCTTTGGCCAAACGTCTGATGGGGTATACCTGCCCGGGTTTCTTACCGGCGGTGCTACCGGCGACATCAAGCTGACCGAAGCCTATGGTGTCCGTGGTGCGTTCAACCACAACTGGGATCCCTACTGGTCGACCAGCCTTTGGGGCAGCTACGCGGCCGTGCGGTATAACGGCGGCGCAGCCGACATCCTCTCCGCCAAGGGTCAGTTCTGCGCGAGCTTCAACGCTGGCAAGGCCGTGTCTGCAGACTATAGCTGCAACCCGGACTTCAACGTTGCCCAGATTGGTCTGACCACCCGTTGGACTCCCGTCAAGAACCTGACGTTCTCGGCTGAAGTCGGCGCGTTCTTCCTCGACCAGAAGTTCACGGGCGCTGCCACCCTGACTCCGGCGGCTCCGAAGCCGACCGCTGTGTACGAGTTCAAGGACCAGAGCACCGTGTTCCTGAACGTTCGCGCTCAGCGCAACTTCTGATCCCGAACATCTGACAATCCTGCAACAGAGGCCCTCAGCGGAAAACCGCTGGGGGCCTATTTTTTGATGCTCACCTTCTGGTCGCCGCTCCGGAATCGATCGCGCGCAAGGGCTGCGAGAGGAGAGGGAAAGTCGTCAGAAAGAACCTGAAAACTCCACAAAATACGAAAACGTGATTTACTCAGGTAATTTTATAATCTAATATCATGTCCAAGGTTGCCAACAAAGCTGTCGGCCGCCTTGACGTAAACCTCCGAAACCTCCGGCAATGCCCTGCCGGAGGTTTTTACTTTTTCGAGGCAAATGTTTTCTCGGCCGGCGCCTGGCGAGAAACCAGCCGGTCTCCGGCGAAGCGATTCGTTCGGCGACCCATCAACCAGCCCCGCCTGGCGTATTCACAGAAGAGAATCGCGGCAGGGAATGCCCGACGCGCGAATCGTCGGGAGATGAAGAAAAGCCCCGTCTTGAGGCTTGGGTCATGGTGCCGGTTGAGAGGATTGAACTCCCGACCTTCGGTTTACAAAACCGCTGCTCTACCGCTGAGCTAAACCGGCGAATCGAAGCGATCGGTGCACGGTGGAAAAATATCCGCCCGCTTGGCTCCGATCTTCGGCGGCTCGAATACCAGACTTGTCCGCAAAGGGCCAGAACCTCGGCGCTGCCCTCGCAGGGCGTCCGGCGCATGGAAAAGGCGGCCCTCCGGCCGCCTTCTCGTGCTCAATTCCGCTTGCCTTACTGGCAGATATGCTGCCGGCCATCCTCGCCGCGGAACCAGGAGCCGGGGATGCAGACAAAGCCGTTGCGGCGGGCATAGGATTCGCCGCCGATCGGGGCGGTGGCGATGGCAGCCGCCGTGCCGACCGCGCCACCGACGACGCCGGCCGCGACATCGCCGGGCCAGAAGCCGCTGTTATCGTCCCAGCGGTTGTAGCTGTTGCGCCAGGCGGGGTCCCTGTAGCCTTGGTCAGGAGAGGCTTGATCGCCGATAGGCCTGACGCTGGTAGCTGCCGGTATAGGGACTTCCCGGTCCCCGATTCTGACAGTTGGCGTTCGGATAGAATTGCGCGCAATAGCCGGGATTGTAGACGACTTCCTGCGCCACCGCAGGGCTTGCGAGTGCCGAAGCGAGGATCGCAGCAGCGCCGAGAATTGCTGATCGTGTCATGTGTGATTGCTCCGAGTTCAGGTGGGAGCCCAACCGGAGACGCTGTTGGATGTTCCGGTTCGAGGGGTTGTGCAATCTTCAAACCGGTGTGAAGTTCCGGCTGCTTCTCATTTGAAGGATCGCGGAATTTCATGCAGGCGCGCGACGTCGATTACCGCTGCGGCGAAACCGGTTTGCGCGGCTATCTCGCGCTTGATGAGAACCTTGCCGGGCCGCGGCCGGGCGTGGCGGTATTTCACGAAGGGCTGGGGCTTGGTGACTTCGCGATGGAGCGCACGCGCCGGCTTGCCGGTCTCGGCTATGTCGCGCTCGCCGCCGATATGTTCGGCGACCGCCGGCAGGCGACCAACCTCCAGGAAGTCGCGACGCTGGTCGGCGGACTTCGCGCCGAGCCGGGAGAGCTGCGCGCGCGGGGCCACGCCGCGCTCGAAGCGCTCGCCGCGTTGCCGCAGGTCGATGCGCGGAGGCTGGCGGCGATCGGGTTCTGCTTCGGCGGATCGGTGGTGCTCGAACTGGCGCGCGATGGCGCCGAGTTGAAGGCGGTCGTCAGTTTCCATGGCGTGCTGGCGACGAAGCTGCCGGCGCAAGCCGGCCGGGTGAAGGCCAGCGTGCTGGTCTGCACCGGCGTCGACGATCCGCTGGCGCCGCCGGAACAGGTTGCGGATTTCGAGAACGAAATGCGCGCCGGCGGCGTGAAGGATTGGCAGGTCATCGCCTACGGCAACACGCTGCACGGTTTCACCAACCCGGCCGCCGACGGCTCGATGCTGCGCACCGCGATGTACAACGAACAGGCCGACCGCCGCTCCTGGGCCTCGATGAAAAGCCTGTTCGATGAAGTCTTGACCTGACAAAGGCTTCCAACTGGTATTTGATGAACAGATACAACGGGTAGGGGCGTATGTTCGGAATTCTGGGGCTCGGGTTTCTGCTGGGCATGCAGCATGCGCTCGAGGCGGATCACATCGCCGCCGTCTCCAGCATCGCCGCACGCCGCAGCCATGTCGCCGATATCGTCAAGCACGGGCTGACCTGGGGCCTCGGCCACACGCTGACGCTGTTCGTCTTTGCCGGTGCCGCCATCCTGCTCGGCCGCGCGATCCCGCAAGGCGTCGCCCAGCCGATCGAGACCGCCGTCGGTGTCATGCTGATCGGCCTCGGCGGCCATGTGCTGTGGCGGCTGTGGCGCGACCGCGTGCATTTCCACCAGCATGGCCATGGCGACGGCACGGTGCATTTCCATGCCCACAGCCATGCCGGCGAAACCACGCCGCATGTCCGCGCCGCGCATGCCCACGAACATCGCTTTCGCTGGCGCACCTTGCTGGTCGGGTTGATGCACGGCATGGCCGGCTCGGCCGCGCTGTTGGTACTGGCGGTCACGCAGGCCTCCAGTCCGGCTGTCGGCCTTGGTTACGTCGCGCTGTTCGGGATCGGCTCGATGATCGGCATGGGCGTACTGTCGACGGTGATCGCGGTGCCGCTTGCGATTTCCGCCCGCTCGCTCACCTGGGCCAATCGCGCGCTGCAGGGCGCCGTGGGTCTTGTCACCGTCGCGATCGGAATTATCACCGTGGTCGAGACGGTGCTGGCCTGACGCGAGGTCGCCGCAGCGCTGCGCGCTGATCAACAATAATGCTGATCAGCAATAATAAAGTGTTCGGAGAGGACAGCATGAAGCGTCGAGATTTTCTGGCCGGAAGCGCTGCATGTTCGCTGGCTGCGATGACGGGCAAGGCGTTCGCACAATCGGGCCCGCTGACGAAAATCATCTTTCCCTTTGCGGCCGGCGGCGGTGGCGACGCGCTGTGCCGCCTGCTGGCGCAACACATCAGTCCACTGCTCGACCGCAACGTTATTGTCGAAAACCGCACCGGCGGTGACGGCCTGATCGGCATCAAGGCGGTCAAGGGCGCCAATCCCGACGGCGCCACCGTCCTCGTCACCACGGGACCGACGATGTATCTGCTGCCGTTGGTCGAGACGACACCGAGTTTCGACGCGGCCAGGGATTTCGTTCCGGTCAGCCAGCTCGTGCGCTTCGAGTTTTGCGTCTTCGTCGGCACCGCCGTCCCGGCCGAGGTCAAGGACTTCAAGCAATTCGTCGCCTGGCTGAAAGCCAATCCGGACAAGGCCACGTTCGGCGTGCCCAGCAACGGCACGATTCCGCATTTTAGCGGATCGCGGCTCGAAGAGGCGCTGGGCATCAAGCTGACGCGCGTCGCCTATCGCGGCAGCGCGCCGATCATCAACGACCTCGTCGGCGGCCATATGCCGTTCGCGATTTCAACGTTGACCGACGCCATTCCGCAGCATCGCGCCGGCAATATCCGGATTCTGGCGGTCGGCAGCGCCGCCCGTTCGCCGTTCCTGCCTGATGCCCCGACCCTGAAGGAGAGCGGCGTCGATCTGGTGGCGGACGCCTGGTATGGCATGTGGCTGCCGGCCGGCGCGTCGCCGGATTTTGCGAAAAAGCTGAGCGAGGTGGCTGCGGCCGCGCTGGCCAAGCCCGAGGTCAAGGAGAAGCTGCTCGCGATCGGCCTGATCCCGGTCGGCTCGACGCCCGAAGGCCTGACCAGGGAACTCGCCGCCAACACAGCTTTCTGGCAGCCGATCGTGAAGGCGACGGGGTACAAGATCACGAATTGAGGATCTTGAACCTCATCCTGGGCTCAGGGGCGCGGGGGTAAGGCGGGCACTCACCAGGCGACCATGACGGCTTGGGTGGAACAACGGCCCCCTGCGGGAAAAATTGTCGCAACGCGTGGCGGTTCCCGAGGCCCCTTACCGTGTTAGTTGCCTGAATTACCCCATGATTTGTCAATACTGGCAGCGCCTTCGCGCACCCCAGGGGCTTGAAACGTGCCGAGTCCGTGCTTTGACTTGAGGATGATTCCCAAGTTTAACTGCCCTTATGTCTCTGATGGGAGTTGGGCATCGAAAGGTGCGCCGGGTTTGGTTGACCAGTCTAGCCGCGCTACCCACAGAACAGAGGATGAGCACCGCATGAGTTCATATTTTCGGCGGCAGCTTGCGGATTACGTTGAGTACCATCGTGATCCCTGGAATTGCGCAATGCATGTCTTCGGCATCGTGTTCCTGTTCCAGGCCGCTGTTCTTCCGCTCAGCCTGTGGTCCATCACTGTATTCGGGATCCAAACCAGCGCGGCGACGATCGCTGTCGTACCGGTACTCATCTACTGGTTTCTGCTCGACTTCGCGCTCGGAGCCGCGATACTTGGGGCCGCGATCGTTTTGCTCTCAACCGCTGCCATGATCGTCAGTCATGTGACGACCGTCACTATGTGGTCGCTTACGGCCATCCTGATTGTCATCGGCGTCGCATCGCAGATTATTGGACACCGCGTGTTCGAGCGGCGGCAGCCGGCGCTGGTCGACAACCCGACCCACCTGTTGCTCGGACCAATGTTTGTCATGGCAAAATTGTTTATCGCGCTGGGCTTTCGGCGCGATCTCGCCATCATTATCCAAGGGCATCCGCAAGGTGCTGCATCTTGATTTCGAATAGTTCAGCTTGAGTGCCCCCGTAGCATGACGCGCATACTGGTCACAGGCGGCAGTGGATTTATCGGAAAGCATCTCGTCTCGACGCTGATAGCGCGAGGCCGGCAGGTGAGGGTGCTTGATCTTCAGCCACCGCCTCGCGCCTTGCCGCAGGTTCAGCATGTCAGGGGATCGGTCCTCGATCGCGACCTGGTGGACCGGGCAATGGAGGGGGTCGACGAGGTCTACCACCTGGCCGGCCTGCCGGGGATGTGGCTGCCGCAAAAGGCCGATTTTCACACCGTCAATTACGGTGGCACCGAGATCGTCATTGAGACGGCGCGCAAGCGCGGCATAAAGCGCGTCCTGCATTGCTCGACGGAATCAATTCTGTTCCGTGCATCGCCGTCGACGGTTCCTGTCGCCGACGATGCGTTGCTGCCGGACGATATGCCGGGTCCATATACGCGATCGAAAATGCTCGCCGACCGGTTTGCCATGCAGGCGGCCGCATCCGGATATCCGGTGGTTATCGGCTGTCCCACCATGCCCGTCGGGCCCTACGACCACAACATGACGCCGCCGACGGCGATGCTCCGGTATTTTCTCGGCCGACGCCTTCAATTGCATCTTGATTTTGTCGTGAACCTCGTCGATGTGCGCGACGCCGCCGAAGGGCTGATCCTTGCCATGGAGCGCGGACAACCCGGACATCGCTACGTTCTCGGCGGCGAAAGCATGCCGCTAAGACAGGTTCTCGAACTTATGGCTGATATCAGCGGCCGTCGCGTCCGGTGCATTCAAGTGAACGGCAAGATGGCCGAACTGGTCACGGGAGCACTGGAGTTCATCGCCGATCACGTGACGCGCCGGCCTCCGTCCGGTACGGCCGAAGGCGTTCGGATCGCATTGCGGGCAGGGGCCTTGTCGATCGAAAAAGCGCAACGCGAGCTGGGCTATTCGCCCGGCCCCGTCGAGCCCGTGCTGCGGGAGACCATTGCGCATCTGCTTGGTGCCGGTGACAATCAGAGCGAATGGGGCTCAACGCCCAATACGCGCCCTCGGCCGCTTCACGTCGAGCGTCGGCTTGGCGGCTGACCCTAACCTAACGCGGTCCGCAATATCATGAACAATCTCGGTCAATGGGTGGCTTTCGTCCTGAGCGGCTGGACTACGACCTGGCCCACGCAGTTGCTCGCCATCATCTGGATCCTGTGGGTGATCAGCTGGGTCGTCGCATCGTTCTGGTCCGGGCAGACCAGGAAGAATGTGATGAGCTCGGACTCGCTCAAGTACCGCTCTCTCATTTACGCGGGAGCGATTCTCTTCCTGCCATTGACCGGCAAGGTGCTGGGGGAAAAGCCGCTCTGGCAGTTTGGCAGCGTCGGCGTCTACGTGTCGGCATGCCTTGTGCTCGCAGGGATCTCGTTCACCTGGTGGGCGAGAATTCATCTCGGGCGTTTCTGGTCGAACGAAATCACGCACAAGGAAGGCCATCAGGTCATCGACACCGGCCCCTACGGGATGGTGCGCCACCCGATCTATACGGGGCTTATCGCGGGGATGCTGGTGACGGGCATCGCAGTTGGAACGGTGACCGCGATACTGGGGGCGGTGCTGATCTCGCTTGGGATGAGCTTGAAGGCCCGCATGGAGGAAGGCTTCCTCACGGCGGAACTTGGCGAGGATGCCTATGGATCGTATTGCCGTCGCGTCCCGATGCTGATTCCATTCCTGCGGCCTACCTGACGGCGCAGTATATCGTGTGCGCTACCGTTTCGGGCGCGACGCCACCGGTGTCGCGACAGGCGGAACAAGACGGCGCGGAACCAGAACGCGCTGGCCTTGTGAGAGCGGTGCACTCTCTGGATACGGATTGACCTGGGTAAGTGACCACAGCGGTACGTGGTTGGATGCCGCAAGCCCCTGCAAGGTATCGCCCGAACGGGCTGTTTGCGGCGTGCCGCTGTCCCACAGCTCAAGCGGAGCATCGGGAGGAACGACGTAGCGCAGCGGCAGTGCCTCTCCCTTGGGCGGCAAAGGCGTCGTTGCAAGCTGCGTAATGGCTGTCACCAATTGCTCGTGGATGGAATCCTGTTTCTCGATGTTGATGTGGCTGATTTCCTCGTGCTGCTTCAAATCGAAGCTCGCGTAGTGACCCTGGTAACCCGGCTCCGCCACCACATCGCCGCCGCCCAACACGCTGTCGGACAGGAAAATGTTGATGTAACGCTCGACATTCAGCGGGACCTTGGGACTTGCATGAGCCGGATCGATGGTGACCACCAGGCTCACCGGGATGTTTTCGGACTTCAGTATTCCGGCGAACGTCAGTGCACAAAGTCCGCCCATCGAATGACCGATCAGGACGATCGGAGCGGCATTGTCACGGTAATCGCGGATCGCCTGATCGGCGATCAGTCGGCAAATGGTGAATTCGTAGACGTCGGCCCGGATACCGGCTTCTTCGAGACGCTTGGTCAGGCGATCCATCCCGCGCGAGAAGATCGGGCCGAGCGCGCCGCGGAACAGGTAGACGCGCGCCTGCGGCTGGGTCGCGGCTGGCGCAACCGGGACGGTCGTCGCGGCAGCAACGGTCGAGCGCGGGGCCGGCCCCGCGAGCGCCGGATTGCAACCGGACAAGAAGACGCAGGCGGAAACCGCCGCCCAGATCACCACGGCGGCAACCTGCATCGGACTGCTCATGCGCGTTCCATCCGCGATTCCTGGCGTCTAGGTACGCCGCAGCGCCACCTGGCGCTTCTCGCGGACCATCTATCGTCGCGGAATGGGCGGAATTTGCGGCACTCGGCGCCAGCCCGGGAACCAGGCCAATCGAGTTTACCGTACCGCCGCGTTGCGTGCGGTGCCGGGCCTCGCCGCGCTTGCCGCTCCATGCGGCCGCGGCTTGTGCTCCCCTGAAGCGGGTACCGACCTGCCGAAGACGACAGCGTCGATCTCGCTAATCACCTTCCGCTGCATGATCCGGTTCTTTTCGATGGACATGTGCCCGACGCCAGGCACGTTCTGCACATTGATATTCTCGAGCTTACCCTGGAATTGCCCGGTCTTCGCGACCGGCTCGCCGGCGCCGTTGGCGATGTAGAAGTTTATGTAGCGTCCCACGCGCCCCGAAAGCCTGGTGCGAAATACCGAATCCAGGCCGATTGCAAGTTTCACGGGAGCGCCAAGGCGATCCAGCTTGGCGACCATGTCGGGCAGGGCGGTCGCGCCCGAGGAATGCCCGACCAGAACGATCGTCTTGATCCTGCCGCTCCTGTATCCGGCGGCGGCTTCGTCGGCGAGCGACGACCATGAAGCGAAGTTCGCGACGGTGACCGGGATGCCTTGCGCCCGAAGTTGTGCCGCAATGTCATCGAGCCCCAGCGAAAAGATATTAAGCACGCCGCGGAGCAGATAGACATGAGCAGTCGAGGCTGCCGAGTCAGAATTCGGCACTGCCAGCGCGGGGCTTGCGCCGACCGACAGGAGCAGCAGGACCGCGACCGCCATTGCGTGCAGTCGACGCCACGATGCCTGGCCGGGAAAGGATGACCAGCCGGCAAATACGATGTCGCCGCGATATGGCTTCATTGCGCTCCTCGAATGGCTGCGAAGTGTTTCGCCGGTGACCGTAGCGCCCGCGTGCTCGGAACCGCAATAAACGTGGCGGTGAGCGCCGCAATTTACCGATGCAACGTGGCGCGGCCGCAACACCGATCATGCGGGCAAGGCCGGGCGTTTATGGATTCATCCCGATCTTGTCCCTGATCGCGCCGAGTTCCGCTTCATCCCAGATGCCGATCAGCACGCCGTTCCTGACCTGCAATTGCTGGGCTGCATACGCCGCGATCTTCGCGTTCGGCGTGGTGATGTGCATCTTCGGATGCAGCGCCCAGTCGAACAATTCCGATTGCAGCCGCGCCACGATCTCGGCGCAGGCCGGGTCGGCGCCGCGGTCGACGAATTCCTGCGGGTCGCTTTCGAGGTCGTAGAGCATCGGCCGGAAGCCCGATGCATGAATGAATTTCCAGCGGCCGTCGAACACCATGAACAGGCGGCAGCGCTCGATCGGCTGGTTCAGCATCACGCGAACGTCCTGCATGGCGTAGTCGTATTCGGAGAACACGACCTTGCGCCAATCGACAGGCTTCTCGCCATGCAGGAGCGGCAGCAGCGAGCGTCCCTCTAGAATATGATCCGGCGGATTGCTGCCGAAATAATCGATGAAGGTCGGCGCCAGGTCGATCGCCTCGACCAGCGCATCGCTGACGGTGCCGCGCGTGCGGTCGGCCGCGGGAGACGGATCGATCACGATCAGCGGAATTTTGGCCGATTGCGCGTGGAACAGATCCTTCTCGCCCATCCAGTGATCGCCGAGATAGTCGCCATGGTCCGAGGTGAACACGATCATGGTGGTGTCGAGCAGGCCGCGGCTTTCGAGGTACTGCATCAAGACGCCCATCTGGTCGTCGATCTGCTTGATCAGGCCCATATAGGTCGGAATGACTTTTTCGCGCGCCTCGTTGCGCGACATGTTGCGGGAGTAGCGCATGTCCATATAGGCGGCGAACACCGGATGCGCGTTGGCGCGTTCCTCCTGCGAGCGGATCGCCGGCTGCACGTCTTGCGGCCCGTACATGCTGGCGTAGGGCTCCGGCGCGATGTAGGGCCAATGCGGCTTGATGTAAGACAAATGCAGGCACCATGGCCGGCCGTCATCTTCCGCTTCCGCAATGAACTCCATCGCGCGCCGCGTCATGTAGGGCGTCTCGGAATGTTCGTCCGGCACGCGTGCGGCCTTGTCGGCGTGCACCAGCAGCCAGCCGTTCTGCAAAGTCCCGTCCTCGGCCGCGCCGGAATTGGCCCAGTGCTCCCACGGATTGGGGGCGTCGTAGCCGTGCTGACGCAGATAATTGTCGTAGGCCGGCCGCGGCCGTCCCGTCGGATGCAGGCCGTCGTCGCGCTCATAGGGCTCGAAGCCGCATTCCGACACATGCACGCCGATGATGGAATCCTGGGGGATGCCGAGATTCTTCAACCCTTCGAGGTCGGGCGCCATATGCGTCTTGCCGACCAGCACGTTGCGGACGCCGATCTTCTTGAGGTGATCGCCGAGCGTGGGTTCGCCAACGCGCAGTGGCCAGCCGTTCCAGTGCGAGCCGTGCGAGCGCATGTAGCGGCCGGTATAGAACGACATCCGCGACGGGCCGCAGATCGGCGACTGCACATAGGCGTTTGAAAACAGCACGCCGCGCCTGGCCATCGCGTCGATGTTCGGTGTCTTCAACACGGGGTGCCCGGTGCAGCCGAGATAGTCGTAGCGAAGCTGGTCGCACATGATCCAGAGCACGTTCTTCGCGGGCTTTTTGGGAGGCGTCATCGTGGGTCTTCGGCTGGTGTTCGGAAGCGGCGGAATGGTGCGATATTGCCGCGCAAATGACAATCGATCGGGTTCACGATCCCCGGGGCGGCTTCAGACGTTAACGTTCCGATAGCGGAAATCCGCGGATTTGAACGACGATCCATGCTTGCGCGTTAGGCTTAAAGGCAGTTTGGCCGAACGCCTTAACCCCTGAAATGGCGGGTTGGACTAGATTTGCGATCCTGGCGAGGCAGGACCCAAAGCAATGCGCACGCGCGTGACACTGGCAATTTTGATGGCGATGACGTCGACGGCCTTTGCCGGCGGCGGCTTCGATATCGTCATTCCCGGTCGCCCAGGCGTGCCCATTATCATCAATGGCGTCGATGCATCCTATGCGGTGATCGAGGGTGAGTGGGGTCTCGGCCAGGGCAACCAGGTCGGGTCGACCATCTACGGCGGCCGCTATATCGATCCGGTTCCGCGCGTCGGGCACTATTATCCAAGCGCCGGCCGCATGCCTGGCTACGGGCGTCTGGAAGTCGAACCGCCGGCGAACCGCCGGTTGCCGCAGCCGGCCGAGAGCTATCATGAGTCCTTGTCCGTGCATTCGGCGCCGCTGCCGGCGCAGTCCAACGTACCGGTCAATCCGCCCGCAATCATCTACGCGCCGCAGGACGACTGGCGGAGACCGCACCCATTTCCACGTTAAAAATCAGAGCAACGAGAACACCTACAGGAGCAGGAGAGAGTAATGCGTCATTTGATTAAGGGATTGATCGTCGCCGTCGCGGTTATGGCCGCTGCGCCCGCGATGGCGTGCGGTTTCAGCGCTTGCTGGCAGCCGCCGGTTTATGTCGCGCCGGTCGCTTACGGCTACGGGGGTTGCGGCTCCTGTGGTTGGGGGGTCCGTGAACGTCTGCCCGATCCGGAGCAGCAGTATTATTACGTCAACCAGGGCCCGACCTATACCGGTCCCGGCAACTGGGCGCCGCGTCGGGTCTATCGTGAAGGCTCGATCTCCGGCTACGGCTATGGTTACAACCGTCCGCACCACGGTTATCGCGTGCATCGCTACGGCCACGCCGGGCGCTATTATGGCCAGCGCGTGCTGCGCCGCTACTACTGATCCGGTAGAATCCTGAAAGTTTTGGCGCCCGTTCGCTTCCCGCGAGCGGGCGTCTTCATTTCATCAGGCCCAATCGGCTGGCGCCGATATAGAGCGCGAGCACCGCGGCGTTCGACACGTTCAGGCTCTTGATCTCGCCGGGCATGTCGAGCCGCGCAACGACGCTGCAGGTCTCGCGCGTCAGTTGCCGCAGGCCCTTGCCTTCGGCGCCGAGCACCAGCGCGAGCGGCTGCTGCAATGTCACCGCGCCGAGATTCTCGGTTCCCTCGCTATCCAACCCGACCGTCATGAATCCGCGGTCGTTCAGTTCGGTGAGCGCGCGGGCGAGATTTTGCACCGTGACCAGCGGCACCAGCTCCAGCGCGCCGGACGCGGATTTCGCCAGTACGCCGGTGGCCTCCGGGCTGTGGCGGGCGGTGGTGACGATCGCCTTCACGGCAAAGGCCGCCGCCGAGCGCATGATCGCGCCGACATTGTGCGGATCGGTGATCTGGTCGAGCACCAGCACGATGCCTTCCTGGGCCAGCGTATCGATATCGGGCGAGGGCAGGGGATCGACCTCCGCCAGGAACCCCTGGTGCACGGCGTCGGGGCCGAGCCGCTGGTCGATCGCGTTCGGGCGGACGATTTCAGGGGGAACGCGGGTGTCGATATTGTCGTCCGCCAGCCGCCTTGCGGCGTTTTCGGTCAGGAACAGCTTTCGGATCTGCCGTTCCGGATTGGCCAGCGCCGCCGAAACCGTGTGCCAGCCATAGAGAATCACAGGCCCGTCAGGGCTCGAATCCCGCCCCCGGTGACCGGGCGGGCGGGCGAATTTCCGCCCTTTTTCGAAGGGTTTGCCGCCGCCACGGCGGAACGGCGATTTTCGGTCGCGATCGCTCATGGGGAGCTTGTGTCACGGGGGCCCGAATATGGCAATTTGGGTGCCTCAAGAGCCATTTTTAGGAGCTTGCCTTGGTTGACTTTGCCACCCCCCATCGCCCATAAACGCGCCCGACCGGGAGCGCGCCATCGGCTCGCGGTATTAACGTCATCCATGGCCTGATCCGCCGCCTTCAAGCGGTTGGGCTTGCGATGTTGTTGGACGGGGGAGTGTCCCGAGTGGCAAAGGGAGCTGACTGTAAATCAGCCGTCTTACGACTTCGAAGGTTCGAGTCCTTCTTCCCCCACCAGCCTTCGCTCGCAAAGCGAGAGAAGGCTGCCACGCCGAAGCCCAAAGGGCGAAGGCAGGCTGTGGCCGCGAGCTTCAGCCAGGCATATGCTGATGTGGTTGGTCATATTGCGGGAGCGCTGTAGCGCACGAGGGCCAGCCGTATATCGCGCGAGACAGGTTCCAGGTCGCTTAGGCAAATAAGGGCAACATTGAATGCTTCGTTGCATCCTTCACTGGCCGAATTCATCTTGAGTAGTTCGAGAAGTCTCTGTCTCTCCTGGATGCATGCAAGTGCAACGCAGCGAAGCTGTATCGACGCTTCTAAGCTTCCACACTCAGGAGCAGGTTTCTTGCCCATGGTTGGTTCGCGCCCCGCCCAATCGTGGTGAGTTTAAACCTCTGTCGGTGACGGCCTACTAACGGTTCTGTAACGAACCTGACATGTTCGTGAATGCTGCTGTAACGGAACCGTGAAACGCCTTGGTATCGAGCGAACCTCGGTTTGCCCGCAAATCACTACTTCTGCGCGTTGGAGAACGCCGTTTCGAGCACGTCGCCGATCGGTTGCCAGGTGCGGCCGTCGAATTGAATCAGCCGCAGGTGTTTGATCGGCCGGAAGTTCCAGGGGCCAGTGCTGATTTTGATCCCAGGCAGCAGCATGGAGCCCTGGTAATCCCTAAGGGCGGCTGCCTGCTTCATGACGTTCTCGCGAGACAGGTCATTGCCGCATTGCTTGAGCACCTGGGCCAATGTCTCGGCGGCGGCGTAGCCGAAGACGGCGGCATTGTCGTCCTTGCCTCCGGCCCGATTATATTTCTCGACAAAGGCCTGCCAGTCCCTGCCGGCTTGCTCGTCCTTCCAGGCCGGATCGTTTGCATCCTTCAGGAAGGCGGCTGTGACAACGCCCAACGCGCTTTCCGGGCCGGCGGACTTTGGCGCCGTCGCGATCGATGAAGCCATATGGTTCAAGATGAATACTGGATGCCAGTTGAGATCCGCCGCCACCCGGACGACCTTCGCTGCGTTGGCGGGCACCCCTGCAAATACAAAAATTTCGGCTCCTGATCGCTTCAGGATCGATACGTGCGTATCCAGATTCTGATCTGCGATATCGTAGGCGATGTCGACCCTGATCATGCGGGCGATGTCGCCGAGCCCATCTTCCAGGCCCTTGAACAGTTCTCGACCGAAATGATCGTTCTGCCAAAGCGCGACGATTCTTTTTCCGGGGTAAAACGCCTGGATGTAGTTGGCGTAGATGCGCCCCTCTTCGCGAATGGAGGGCTGCCAGCCCATCGTCCACGGGAACATCGATGGATCGCTCAGATGGTCGTCTCCGGAGGCGACAAAGAGCTGAGGAATTTGCCTTTCATTCAAGTAGGTGCGAACGGCAAAATTCCCCGGCGTTCCGAACGAACCGAACATCAGGAGGACGTCGTCTTTCTCGATAAGACCGCGCGTAAGGTCCAGCGCGGTTGACGGATCGGATTTGTCATCATATGAGACGAAGCGCACTTTGCGGCCGTTGATCCCGCCACGCTCGTTGATCATCTCAAAATACGCCGCTTCGGCTTTACCGATCGCTCCGAAGACCTCCAGACTGCCGCTATAGGGCATAACGTTCCCGATGCGAATTTCAGTGTCGGTCACGCCGGGGTTGCGAACTCGATCGGTGATCGCGCCGAGCGATGCAAGCGACAGGACAACAGCGATCAGCGTTCGGATCCTGGTTTGCATCGGATGAACTCCGTTACAAGTGTGCAGCCAGATTTCGAGGCCTGTAAGGGGCGCTCAGCATGATCCAGATCAAACGCCGGGAGATTGACGGCAGCGTGATCGTCATTTTCTTTGACAAGAATGGATGAGCCTATGTCCCGACTGGCTCATACCGAAGACAGGGCGACAGCTAGCGGCAGGCTGGAGCAAGTTCCCGCAAAACGCGATGCGACAAGCGTACGCTGTCGATCGGTTGTGTCAACGAATTCGATCATCTCGACATGCTTGAGGCGGGCGCGATCCTGCGGCCTGATCGTCGCCACCCGGCCTCAGTCCTGACCGTCTTCTTGAGCGGTTTCCGGCAAGGATTCTCCGGGGAGATAAAGTCTGATCGGGCGGATCTCGTAGACAGCGGATGGGTTGACGCGGCGCAGGTCGCGGGCAATGGCGATCGCAGCGTCCTCGTCGGCGCAGTTCACCACGTAGAGGCCCAGCAACTGCTCCTTGGTTTCGGCGAACGGGCCGTCGATCACCATTCCTTTGCCGGGTCCGCGCAAGGTGCGGGCCTCCGCCGTGCCACCCAGCCGCGCCGAGGGGCCGAGCAGCTTGCCCGCGTTGAGCCGGTCATGTACCGCCAGCAGTCCGGTCATGAGCGTTGCATCCTGTTCCGGTGTCCAGGACATCACCTCGGCTTCGACGTGGTAGGCGAGAACGGCATAGAGCATCGGCTTCTCCTTGATGGGCTGGCCGGACTGGCTGCCCCCTTTAAAGGACGATCCGGCCCGGATCATCCCGACATCGGGGCTACGACGAAACGTTCCGGAAACACGATATACCGGATTGCCCTTGAACGCGGGGTGGCAGGTTCTCGACTGATGAGCAGAACGCGAGCCAACGCACCCCATTCAAGGAGACAGTCATGCGACGCCATCCAGCCACGATCATCTGCGATGCCGCCAGATGGCGTGCACCACAGCCGGCGTCGTCGCAGGCGGGCGATTGGCACGACGTCACCGGCCATCACCGCTACTACGGCAGCTCGGCCACCAATGGCGGCGAGCGCATCGTCGAAGACCGCCGTGGCCCGTGCCCGCGCTTCGTCAATCTCTGCGGCTTCTGACCGCACGTCCAGGGCCGCCGGCGCCTGGGCGCGATGGCTTTCGGCCTGCATTCATTCCGTCAGGGGTCGGTCAGTATCTCGACAACAAAAAAGGCGCGGCGGGATGGTCTCCCGCCGCGCCCCAACTATTGTGCTCGCTGGTCCAGGGCTGAGAGCGCCCCGTTGCCAGGCCGAAAAACGTATGGCCTAGCGGGCGATCCCAGCGAGGTGACAGCGCTTGGTACAAGACACTGGATCACCTCCTTTCATTGTTGATGGAAACATCAATATAGGCGGCGAATCAGTCCCTGTTAAGGCCCCGGACCGGGTGAGGTGCCGGGGGAACAGGGCGGTTTTGAAGAGAGAATAGGGGCCGGCCGGGCGGGTTGAGGCCGCCTGCACGGCGTGTTAGGTCAACGCCAGCGCGGGTGTAGCTCAATGGTAGAGCAGCAGCCTTCCAAGCTGAATACGAGGGTTCGATTCCCTTCACCCGCTCCAACATAATCAAGCACCTGCGCGATGTTTTGTGCATCTCTCAGGGTGTACTTGGGCGTTCTGGGGTGTACTTAGCGTTTTGCTGCTGTCCATCTTTATGCACAGGCGCAGAGTTGTCGCGCGACCACATCAAGCAAGCTGAATACCTATCGTGATCGGACATTGAGCATGTCAAATCCGAAGCGCGTAATGCTGGATAGCAATGTGCATGATTTAGTGGTTGCGAATCCGGCAACTAGAGACGGCATCAATCGGTGCATAAACGATGGCAGGTTGAAGCTCATAGCTACACACGTCCAGCGCGATGAACTTTCTAAGGCGCCAGCCGACAAGCGCGATGCAATGCTGTGCATCTATGGACAGGCTATGTCCGTTCACACCAAAGGCGCTGTGTGGGGTGTGTCTAGGTGGGATGAGACTAAATACGGATCGGACGATGAGAACGCATCAATCGATGCGATGATGTCTGGCAATCCGAAGCACGCAGAAGATGCCTTGATCGCATCGACCGCCGCTGGTGAGGCTGATGCTCTTGTGACGAACGAAACCCGGCTTGCCTCAAAAATCCAGCGAGCAGGGTTTTCTGTCGAAGTCTGGTCGTGGGATCAGTTCGTTAAATGGCTTGGCTAATCTTTTGACTGGCCCGCTCCGATATCATCTTTGATATCTTCCGCGTAGTACCACTTGCCATCCGGTGACACGAGCGCGCGTGCGGAAATCGGCGACGATGGCGCAAATATAGGGCAGGTCGAATACAACGCTTGCGAAGAGACGATCAGTCGGCCGTAGCGTTCTGCGACGGTGCCTGCAAGGCCGCTGGTCGAGATGTTCGCGCGCTACGTCGTAAGGGAGTATGGGCGCGGAAGGTCAGAGCGAATGTCTCGGCCCCGGGCGAGCCAAGACGTAAACGGCGACGAGGGCTGCAGCAAAGCCTGAAGCCGCGCCGACGCCGAGCGCCCAGCGCGGCCCGCAATGATCGGCCACCCATCCAACGATCGGTGCTCCGATCGGCGTGCCTCCGAGCGCGATCCCGACGCGCAGCGCCATCACCCGCCCGCGCATCGCCGGCTCGGTCGAGAGTTGCATCAGGCTGTTCGTGGTGTTGGTGAACGTCAGGGCGGCCACCCCGATGATGACGAGCGCGCCGGCGAAGAACCAGTAGATCGGCGCAATGGCGGCCAGCGTACAGCCGAGCCCGAAGACCGCGGCGCCGACCGGCAGCAAGCCGAACCGGGGCGTGTCACGGCCGGCGCCCAACAGCGCGCCCGCCACCGTGCCGATCGCCATGATCGACGACAGCAGGCCATATCCGCGGGCGTCGGCATGAAAGACACTGACCGCCATGGTCGAGATGAAAATCGGGAAATTGAGGCCGAAGGTCCCGATCAGGAACAGCATGACCAGAATCGCCTTGAGGTCTGGGCGCCCCCACACGTAGCGGAGCCCTTCGGTGAAGCTGCCCTCTGGCCCGGTGCACCCTTGCATTCGGACGAAGCTCGGCGACGCGCAGGAACGCGAGGGAGATCAGCACCGCGACGAAGGAGGCGCCGTTGATCAAAAAGGCCCAGCCGGTGCCGAGCGCGGCGATGACCACACCGGAGACGGCCGGGCCGATCATCCGCGCGGCGTTGAACGAGGTGGAGTTGAGCGCCACGGCGTTGTGCAAGTCTTCATCCCCGACCAGTTCGGCGACGAAGGTCTGGCGCACCGGCGCATCGAACGCTGCGGCGCTGCCGAACAGGAAGGCGAAGATGTACACGTGCCAGAGCTGGACGACGCCGGCGACGGTAAGCGCCCCCAGTGCCAGAGCGAGAGCGCCCATCGTCGCTTGTGTGGCGATCAGCAGCTTACGCTGATTGAAATAGTCGGCGGCGAAGCCGGTCCAGGGCAGGAGAAGGAACTGTGGCCCGAACTGCAGCGCCATGACCAAGCCGACGGCCGAGGCGTCGTGATGGGTGAGCTGGGTGAACACCAGCCAGTCCTGGGCCGTCCGCTGGACCCAGGTGCCGACATTGGAGACGAAGGCGCCGCCGACCCAGACCCGATAGTTGAAGCTTCGCAGAGACCGGAAGACACCCGCCAAGGGAGCCTTCATGGATGCTCCGGCTGATTGCCGCCGTGGAGGCGGCCAAAGTGCCGGGCGGAAAAAAGCGCAATCAGGAGCGCGCCAGCGCCGCATGCAAGGACGTCGCCTGTGTTCCTCAATCCAAAATCACCGACGCGGCAGACGAGGACATAGCCGACGACGATATTGAAAAAACCCCAGAGGACGTTGACGGTCGACGAAGAGAGCCCTTGGCCCGGCGGCTTGGCGAACGGGCTCTGAAACGGCCTGCCCATCATGCCGCTGACGACATGAGGGATCGCGTTCGCCAGGAATACGCCGCCGAGGAAGTAGGACAGGAGCGGAAGCCACGGCATTTCAGGCGCTCCTTGTGGGCAGAAGATCGATGATCTCCTGGCTCGTGCCGGTCTCGCCGAGCCGCGGGAAGACGTTCCTGATGCTGTAGTCGTGTGCCTCGGGACGCCCGTCGGTCATGGCGTCGAGGGCGAGGGTGACATTGAAACCCGCCTCATAGGCTTGGCGTGCCGTCGCCTCGACGCCGGTTCCCGTCGCAACGCCCGCGATCACCACCTGGGGGACGTTCTGCGCTTTCAACAGGGCTTCGAGATCCGTGCTGGCGAAGGCGCCCCAGGTCCGCTTCGTCACCACGATGTCCCTGGGTTGTTGATTCAGCTCCGGGGTGAGGTCGGTCCACCCTTCCGGACGGGGACTCGTTTGACGAGGCCGTTCCGTCCGGCCTGGCGCGCCGCCGGCGACGTTAACGAGCACCACCGGCAGGTCGCGCTCGCGGAAAGCGTCGGCGAGTGCCCGAGCCCGCTCGATGATGTCGCCGATCGGGTGGATAGCGGGAAGACCGATGATGCCCTTCTGCAGGTCGACGATGATCAGGGCGGTATTCGGATCGAGCGTGGTCAGCGCCATGGATTCTCCTCTCGAAATTCGGGATGGGTTCGATCGGGCGTGAGCCCCACGAACTTCCGTCAATCGTCGCCGAGCCGCTTGAGCAGCTCGACGGCCTCCGCAAGCTTGTCCTGTTCCTCCGGCGACAGACGCGCCTGGAGAGTGCGGGTCAGCCAGTCCTGGCGCGCCGAGCGCCCTTCCTCGACCCATTTGCGACAGTCGTCTGTGAGCGAGAGCAGTGTCTGTCGTCCGTCCGTAGGGTCTGGCGCGCCACTCACCAGGCCTGCGCTCTCCAGCGCGGCGACGACCGGGCCCATTGACTGCGGACGCATTCCCTCCGCCCGGGCAAGGCTCGACGCCGTGGCGGGACCGTCCTTCTCCAGGCGAAGCAGCACCGACACCTGGGAAGGTGTCAGGTCGCCAACATGCGCTTGCTCGCGCAGTCGGCGCTTCAGCTTGCCTATCAGGGTGCGGAGGTCCTGCGCCAAGTCCGAGGCGCGTTGGGAATTAGCCGGCTGATCGTTCATGTCAGCCTGTATAGCAGATATGAAGTTTATCTGTAAAGATAAACTTATCAGTTTAACTGAATATATCCGCGAGCGGAGTTGAAGGCGTGTCCCAAAATCGATGCGCGCGTGTGCGGAGCGTTCGCTAGAGCCGGATGCGATTCGATCAAATCGCATCCAGTCGCACAAATATCGATGTCGCCGTGGTGCCTGCGATCAGTTCAATGCACCAGCTTGCTCTCACCTCTCACGGCTCCACGGGAAGAGATTGGCCGGGAAATCCGCCGCGTAGCGGTGTCCTTTCCGCAGGTGGGATTCTTCCTGTGGAGGGTTGGGATCCGGCTCCACCACTTTCCGGTACAGATGCCAGGTGGCATGACCGAGCACCGGCAGAACGACGGCGAGACCGACGAAGAGCGGTATCGAACCGATCACCAGCAGCGCCGCGACGATCAGCCCCCACCCGGCCATCGGAATCGGATTCATCATCACAGCCCGCAGCGACGTCCGGATGGCGTCGATGGCAGTCGCATGCCGGTCGAGCATCAGCGGAAACGACACGACACTGACGCACAGGGCCACGACCGCAAACAGAAAACCAACGCCGCACCCGACGATGACGAGCGACCATCCTTCCGGCGTCGTCAGCACGCGCGTTGCAAAATCGGGGATGCTCGCAGCCGGTGCGTGGCCGAAGATTGTAACGTAGATAGCGTTCGCTACGCCGATCCAGGCTCCGAACAGAACGAGCAGGAGCACGCCGAGTTCGACCATGGCGCCGAAAGCCGGAGCGCGCAGCACGTGAAGCGCTTTCGATACGTTGACCTCCTCGCCGCGCTCGCGGCGGCGACTGAGCTCGTAGAGGCCAATCGCGGCAAAGGGTCCAAGCAATGCAAACCCGGCGGCCAGCGGAAACAGCAGCGGCAGTACCGAATAGCCGAGGACCATCCTGAACAGGGCAATACCGAGCACGGGATAGATCACGCACACCACAACCGCGTGACTTGGCATTGCCTTGAAGTCTTCCCAGCCCAGGCGCAACGCCTCGCCCAGGTCGGACAGTTGGATTTTGCGGACCTGATATGTGGCGGCGTCGCCGAAAACGTGCCGTCCAACCTTTGCGATGCTGTCAGAATACGTGGTGGCCATGGACGCAACCTCCCGTGCTCGCAGTAGCGGCGGTCAAAACGACGCGTCGCAATCCGCGTGTCTCCGCATTGATGTGCGAGAGTCGCGGTCGAGCCGGGTACGGCAAACCCATGTTCATCGAAAAGGAGCTTAGCCGGACGAAACTTGTCGCGACCCTGCCCAACAAGCTTAGCGCGATTGGCGTCAAATAGCACTCGCGAAATAGCGCTTACGGTTGTGCACGCTGCCGGTCATTGGGTGCATTGCGTCATCATCGAGCGATTGCGCCGGCATCAGTGTGGCGCATCCCGACGTGCTCTATTGATCTATTGACGCGCGGCGCGACGCGGATCATCTTAACTTTCAGACGCCCGGATCCGATGATTAGCGGTCGTAACGTGTGCTCCGTGCCACGTTTAGATGTCGCGACCGGTCAAATGGGCGAGGCAAGACACACTGCGATGGCGCATGTGAAGTCGGCCATCAAAGACATGTGTGCTCCGCCCTCTGATTCGTCTCCGTTGCCTTTAATGGCAAGAAGGAGCGAGGGATGGTTGTCGCGTACATACTGCTTCTGGTCGCGGTCGGCTCGGTGCTGTTTCACATCTACAGCCCGTGGTGGTGGACGCCGATCGCCACCAACTGGAGCTACATCGACCACACCATCAGCATCACCTTCTGGATCACCGGGGCGGTTTTCTTCGCGGTCATCGCGTTCATGGCCTATTGCGTCTTCCGCTTCCATCACAAGGAGGGAAGGCAGGCAGCCTACAATCCCGAAAACAAAAAGCTCGAATGGTGGCTCACCATAGGGACTGCGATCGGCGTTGGAGCCATGTTGGCGCCCGGCCTGTTTGTCTGGCACCAGTTCGTCACGGTTCCGGCGGACGCTACCGAGATCGAGGTCATGGGCCAGCAGTGGCAATGGAGCTTCCGCCTTCCGGGCAAAGATGGCCGGATGGGTACGACCAATGTCCGCAACGTCGGTCCCGACAACCCCATGGGCTTGAATCGCGACGACCCGCACGGGCAGGACGACGTCGTCATCGAAAATGGCGACTTGCATCTCCCGGTCGGGAAGCCGGTCAAGGTTTTGCTCCGCTCCCTCGATGTCCTGCACGATTTCTATGTGCCCGAGTTCCGCGCCAAGATGGACATGGTCCCGGGCATGGTCACCTATTTCTGGATGACCCCGATCCGAACCGGAACGTTTGATGTTCTCTGCGCCGAGCTATGCGGCACTGCGCACGCGCAGATGCGCGCCAAGGTCATCGTCGAGGAGGTGAGTGAATATCACGCCTGGCTGGAGACGCAGCAGACGTTTGCCGAATTATCAGGTCGAGGCGCGGTTACGAAGACGACGTACAGATCCGACGCTGAATAGGAAGGGCCACTGCCAGGCGAGGATAGATGGGGGAGGTCAACTCATCCCCCGCGGTGGAAACGACCGAGGAGGCATTTCGATGGTCGATGTCCCGTATGACGGAATCGCAGACGTTCCGCCTGCCGAAGTGCCGGAGGTCGAGCTCTATCATCCCAAAAGCTGGTGGACGCAGTACGTCTTTTCTCAGGACGCCAAGGTCATCGCCATCCAGTACTCGCTGACGGCGTCGGCAATCGGGCTGGTGGCCCTGGTGCTGTCGTGGCTGATGCGGCTGCAATTGGGATTTCCCGGCACATTTTCCTTCATCGATGCGAACCAGTACCTTCAGTTCATCACCATGCACGGCATGATCATGGTGATCTACCTGCTCACGGCGCTGTTCCTTGGAGGCTTCGGCAACTACCTGATCCCGCTGATGGTCGGCGCCCGGGACATGGTCTTCCCCTATGTGAACATGCTGAGCTACTGGGTCTACCTGCTCGCAGTCGTGGTGCTGGCGTCGACCTTCTTCGTGCCTGGCGGGCCAACCGGCGCCGGCTGGACACTGTACCCGCCGCAGGCGATTCTGGCCGGCACCCCCGGGCAGGATTGGGGCATCGTTCTGATGCTGGCCTCGCTGATCCTGTTCATCATCGGCTTCACCATGGGCGGGCTGAACTACGTGGTGACCGTGCTGCAGGCGCGCACGCGCGGCATGACGTTGATGCGTTTGCCCCTGACGGTGTGGGGCATTTTCACAGCGACCGTGATGGCGCTGCTGGCTTTCCCGGCGTTGTTCGTCGCCTCGGTCATGATGCTGTTCGACCGCTTGCTGGGAACCAGCTTCTTCATGCCCGCACTCGTCGAGATGGGCCAGCAGATGAAGTATGGCGGCGGCAGCCCGATCCTGTTCCAGCACCTGTTCTGGTTCTTCGGCCATCCTGAGGTCTATATCGTAGCACTGCCGGCCTTCGGCATCGTTTCCGATCTGATCAGCACGCATGCGCGAAAGAACATCTTCGGCTATCGCATGATGGTCTGGGCCATCGTGGGAATCGGCGCGCTCAGTTTCGTCGTATGGGCGCACCATATGTATGTGAGCGGCATGCACCCGCATTTCGGGTTCTTCTTCGCCACGACGACGCTCATCATCGCCATCCCGACCGCCATCAAGGTCTACAACTGGGTGCTGACGCTGTGGCGCGGTGATATTCATCTTACCGTCCCGATGCTGTTCGCGCTCGGCTTCATCATCACATTCGTGAACGGCGGGCTCACCGGCCTCTTCCTCGGCAACGTCGTCGTCGACGTCCCGCTTTCGGATACCATGTTCGTCGTCGCCCATTTCCACATGGTGATGGGCGTGGCGCCGATCATGGTGGTGATGGGGGCGATCTATCATTGGTATCCCAAGGTAACGGGGCGGATGCTGGATGACTGGATGGGCAAGTTTCACTTCTGGGTCACGTTCCTCGGCGCCTATCTGATCTTCTTCCCCATGCATTACCTCGGGCTGCAGGGCGTCCCGCGCCGGTATCACGACATTGGCGAAGCGGCGTTCATCACGCCGAACGTCCATACGCTCAATGCCTTCATCACCGTGGTGGCCTTGATCGTGGGTTTCGCCCAGATGGTGTTCCTGTTCAATCTTGTCTGGAGCCTGTTCAAGGGTAAGGCTTCAGGCGGCAATCCGTGGCGGGCGACAACTCTGGAGTGGCAGACGCCGGAGACCCCGCCCGGGCACGGCAACTGGGGCAAGGAACTCCCGGTGGTCTACCGATGGGCGTATGATTACAGCGTGCCAGGTGCCGCGCAGGACTTCATTCCGCAGAACCAGCCGCCGGCGAGGCGGGCCGTTCAGGGAGCTGCGCCGTGAGCGCCATCGTCCTGTTCATGGCTGTGATAGCGGTCATCGTCGGGTGGTGGCTCTCGCAACAGCGGCTGACGGCCAAACCCTGGCTGGAAGAAGGTTCGATCGATGACTTCCCGGGCACGGGAGCAATGACCTTGCCGGCAGCGAAGATCGGACTGGGCGTGTTTCTCGCCGTCGCCACCTCGCTGTTCGCGCTCTTCATCAGCGCCTACTCGATGCGGATGAACATGGTGGACTGGCGCGCGATGCCCGTGCCGGGGCTGCTGTGGTTCAACACCGGCGTCCTGGTCCTGAGCAGCATTGCGCTGCAATGGGCATACGTGGCCGCGCGCCGGGACAACATGGACGGTGTCATCGTCGGCCTGTGCGCAGGAGGAGCATCCGCCGTTACGTTCCTGATTGGGCAATTGTTGGCCTGGCAACAGCTAAGGGCCGCGGGCTATTTCGTCGCGTCCAATCCAGCCAATTCCTTCTTCTACATGATCACCGCGGCGCACGGGCTGCACCTGATGGGCGGTCTGGTGGCGCTCGGCAGAACGACTGCCAAGGTGTGGCGTGGCGCCGGGATGGCCCAGGTGCGCCTGAGCGTGGAGCTCTGCACGATCTACTGGCACTTCCTGCTGCTGGTCTGGCTGGTCCTGCTTGGTTTGTTGACGGGCTGGACGGACGATTTCGTCGACATCTGTCGGCGGTTGCTCAGCTAGGGGATAGGAGAGACCAGATGGCAGAAACTGCGCTGACCAACCCTGGAGAATCGCCGGCGCTGGCCGCCGGATGGCAAGGCATTGCTGACGACTGGTCCTCGGATCAGCGCGCATTCAAGAATGTCTCCTGGGGGAAGGCCATGATGTGGATCTTCCTCCTGAGCGACACCTTTATCTTCAGCTGTTTCCTGCTGTCCTACATGACCGCGCGGATGTCCACGACCGTGCCGTGGCCGAATCCGAGTGAGGTATTCGCGCTCACGATCGGCGGGCATCATATCCCACTCATCCTGATCGCCATCATGACCTTCGTCCTGATCAGCAGCAGCGGGACCATGGCGATGGCCGTCAATTTCGGTTACCGCCGCGATCGCACCAGGACCGCGGTGCTGATGCTGATCACAGCGGCGCTTGGCGCAACGTTCGTCGGAATGCAGGCCTTCGAGTGGACCAAGCTGATCACGGAGGGCGTGCGGCCCTGGGAAAACCCCTGGGGCGCACCGCAATTTGGCGCGAGCTTTTTCATGATCACCGGCTTCCACGGCACTCACGTGACGTTCGGCGTGATTTTCCTGATCGCCATCGCGCGAAAGGTCTGGCGGGGGGACTTCGACGTCGAAAGGCGCGGCTTCTTCACGAGCAGAAAGGGACACTACGAGGTCGTCGAAATCATGGGCCTCTACTGGCACTTCGTCGATCTCGTGTGGGTGTTCATCTTTGCCTTCTTTTATCTGTGGTGAGGTCAGCACATGACAAACGTGGCGATCCATTTGGAAACACAACAACCTTCGCTGCAAACCCATGTGCATGACGCAATCGCCGCTGGAGCTGTGCACGCAAAGGGACAGCAGCACCCGATCAAGCTCTATCTCGTGGTCTGGGGATGGTTGTTCGTCCTCAGCACCTGCTCCTATCTCGTCGACTACTTCGGCCTGCAAGGCTATCTCAGATGGTCGCTGATCCTGCTGTTCATGGTGTTGAAGGCCGGCCTGATCGTCGCAGTATTCATGCACATGGCCTGGGAGCGGTTGGCGCTCGTCTATGCCATCCTGCTGCCTCCGGTGCTGGTGCTGGTGTTCGTGGCCATCATGGTGTTCGAATCCGAGTACACGCACCTCATCCGGGCCCTGTTCTTCGCGTCGCCGGCCTAGTGTCGCCGGCAAGGGGAGGCATTGATCTCATGCAAATCAATCGTTCAATTCTCCTTCGCGGGAGCTATGCCAGCATCGGGGACTATGTCGCGCTGACGAAACCGCGCGTTATGTCGCTGGTCGTCTTTACCGCACTGGTTGGTCTCATGGTCGCACCAGGCGGCATCGATCCCTTCGCCGGTGCCGTTGCTCTTTCTTGCATAGCTGCCGGAGCCGGCGCCGCTGGTGCGCTCAACATGTGGTACGACGCCGACATCGATGCGGTAATGGCGCGTACCGCCATGCGTCCGATTCCTGGCGGCCGTGTATCGCGCTCGGAAGCATTGGTTTTCGGACTGATGCTTGGCGTGTGCGCCATTCTGGCCCTCGGCACCTTGCTGAACATGGCCGCGGCTGCGCTGCTTGCTTTCACAATTTTCTTCTATGTCGTCGTCTACACGATGTGGCTCAAACGCCGAACACCGCAAAATATCGTCATTGGCGGTGCGGCTGGCGCACTCCCTCCGGTGATCGGCTGGGTTGCGGCCACCGGAAGTGTCGGGCTCGAACCGCTCATCCTGTTCCTGATCATTTTCCTTTGGACGCCACCCCACTTCTGGGCACTGTCGCTCAATCTTGCCGGAGAATATGCTCGTGCCGGGGTGCCGATGCTGCCGGTCGTAGCCGGCAAGGCCGAAACAAAGCGCCAGATTCTTCTCTATAGCGTTCTTCTGGTTCCGATCTCGCTGATACCCTGGGCACTGGGGTTTGCGGGAGCCATCTATGGCGCTGTCGCAGCGATGCTTGGAGCGATCATGATTTTTCTCGCATGGCAAGTACGTCGGAGCGACGACAAGGAAAGACGGCCTGCTCGTCGCCTGTTCGTGTTTTCGATGCTCTATCTGGTCCTTCTTTTTGGTGTGTTGCTGATGAATGCCGCACCCTACGCTCAGTCCCACTAGCCAACGTCTGATGGACAAAAAAAGGCCCCGGATCGCTCCGGGGCCTTTGGGTCAGTACCCGCTCCAAACAATTTCAGTGACTTAGCACAAATTCTCGATCTCATTCTGACAACCGTCAATCCGCGGTTATTTGACTGAATTCCTCTTCGAATCTTGCTATTATTCTTCATTCCTTGGATCCGGACGTCGGATAGGTTTTCGCATCGGAGGACCGTCATGACCAATACTTCAGGCACGATGGGAGATCCCCAGGCCGGTTCGGATACGGCGCCGCTACGCGCCAAGTCGGGCTGGATCATCGCACTCGGCGTCGTCTATCTCATCGCAGGGTTTATCGCGCTTGGCAGCGTTGCGATGGCTACCGTCGCGAGCGTCTTTATCGTCGGTGTGATGATGATCGTCGCCGGCGTCGCCGAAGTGTTCAGCGCCTTTCAGATCAAGAGCTGGGGTAAATTCCTGCTCTGGGCTCTGCTCGGTGTGCTCTACATTGTCGCCGGCTTCGTCACCTTCCAGAATCCGTTGCTCGCCGCTGCGCTGCTCACCCTCATTCTCGGCGCATCGCTGGTGGCTTCGGGCATCATGCGGATCTTCCTGGCCTTCAGCATGAAACGGGAAACGCCGTGGATCTGGGTGGTGCTATCGGGCGTGATCACGCTGCTGCTCGGCCTCTTGATTTTGGCGCGATGGCCGGTCTCGAGCCTCTATATCCTCGGCCTGTTCCTTGGCATCGATCTCATCATGGCCGGCGCTGGCTGGATCGGATTGGGCTTCGGCCTGCGCCGCGTTCGTTGAAGTGGTGGTGGCGGCGGACCTGCGCGCCACGTGGTTGATCGACGATCAGGAGGCGCCCATGCGCTGGATCTATCTCGCCGTCATCGTTCTGTTCGCCGCCGCGACGATCATCTTCGCAGCGCAGAACTTCGAGATCGTCACCATGTCCTTCCTCGGCATCAATGCCCGCGTGCCGCTCGCGCTGCTGGTTGCTATTGCCTACCTCATTGGCGCGGCGACGGGCGGCAGCCTGTACGCGCTGCTGCGTCGATCGTACGAAGGATCGAGACGAAGCATTGTGGGCTCGTCCTGACCTGAGCCGTTTCATCTCCGGCCGAGGAGGATGAAGATAGAAGAGCCCGCTCCCACGTCATGACGAACGGCATATGAGTTCTTGCGGAGCAACGCGTCTCGAACCATGCTCACGAGCTCCGCAGGCTCTATCCAGGGGATCGTCATGCCCGTCGACGTCAAAACCGCCACCGACCGCCTCATGCGCTTCCTCGCTGTCGAGGGAGTGACCGGAAAGGAGGCCGCGATCGGACGCGAACTCAGCGCGGCGCTGCAGGAAAGCGGCGTGCCGGCGACCGCGATCCGCCTCGATGACGCCAACACGCGCATTCCCGTGCCGACCGAGACCGGCAACCTCATTGTCGATCTGCCCGGCCGGGGCGCACTGCACAACCAGCCGCGGATCATGTTCATGACTCACATGGACACCGTGCCGCTGTGCGCCGGAGCGAAGCCGAAGCTTGCGGGGCGCAAGATCGTCAATCAGGCGAAGACCGCGCTCGGCGGCGACAACCGCGCCGGCTGCGGCGTTCTCGTCACGCTGGCGGCCGAGCTTGCGAAACAGAATCTCGATCATCCGCCGATCACGCTTCTGTTCTGCGTGCGCGAGGAGAGCGGGCTTTGGGGGGCGCGGCACGTCAAAACCGCCGACCTCGGCTCGCCTGTCATGGCCTTCAACTACGACGGCGGCTCGGCCTCCAATGTCACGATCGGCGCCGTCGGCGCGGATCGCTGGCAGGTCGAGATTTTCGGCCGCGCCTCGCACGCCGGTGTCGCGCCCGAGCGCGGGATCAGTTCGACCATGATCCTGGCGCTTGCGCTCGCCGATGTGAAGGCGGGTGGCTGGTTCGGCAAGGTGGTGAAGCGCAAGCTGCAGGGCACCAGCAATGTCGGCCCCGTCACCGGCGGCGACGGCCGGCCGGCCGGGGACGCCACCAATGTTGTCACCGATTATGTGCACGTGCGCGGCGAAAGCCGCAGCCACGACAGCAAGTTCTTCAAGGAGATTACGAAGGCCTACAAGGCGGCGTTCGAGAAGGCCGCAAAGCGCGTGAAGAACAGCGATGGCAAGTCGGGCCGCGTCAAGTTCAAGGCCGAGACCGACTATTATCCGTTCCGCATGAAGGAGAGCCTGCCCGTGGTCAAACGCGCGGTCGAGGCCGTGTCCGGCATCGGCGCGACACCGACCATCCGCGCCGCGAATGGCGGGCTGGATGCCAACTGGATGGTCCGTCACGGCGTTCCGACGGTGACCTTTGGCGCGGGGCAGAACGAGCCGCACACGATCGACGAGTGGATCAATCTCGACGAATACGACCGGGCCTGTGCGCTCGCGGTCCAACTCGCGACGATGCGATGAGCCTCGCGGTTCAGCTCACGCGCCAAGGCGCGCGAACGTTCAAAATTTATTCAAGGTATTTCCGATGTCGTGCCACAAAGTGGGGCGCCGCTTGTGTCTGCGGCTGCGCGTTCTGATTGCATTCGTGGTGGGGTGACGTCAATTCCGTGCATTTCTGGCGGCAAAAATACGTGCGTGCTAACCATGCCTCATGGAACGCCTTTACTCGCCACAGAATCAATCCGATTGAGACACAATGTCGGCGAGTAGCGTTGAAACGCTGACCGCTCTGGTTACGCGCGTCAAGTAACGACAAGGTTATAAGCATCACAGGGGGCTGCAATGCGGGCTACGATCGATCCTCGTCGGCGAATTGGGCGACTGTCCCGGTCTGGGGCAGGAGAGACCATGCGCCGGCTTCTCACCGCGCCTCGGCGTAGCGCGGCAACGGCGCTGATGCTGGCCGCGATCGCGGCGCCGGCGCTCACCGAGAGGGCGCTTGCGGCGCCGGGCGACAACGAGATCCGGATCGGCAACACCATGCCCTACACCGGTCCGGCTTCCGCCTATGGCGTGATCGGCAAGGTGATGGCGGCCTATTTCGACAAGGTCAACGCCGAGGGCGGCATCAGGGGCCGCAAGATCAATTTCATTTCCTATGACGATGCCTACAATCCGACCAAGACGATGGAGGCGACCCGCAAGCTCGTCGAGGAAGACAACGTTCTCTTTCTCCTGGCCAGCCTCGGCACCAACACGAGCCAGGCCGTCCACCCCTATCTGAACGCGAAGAAGATCCCGCAGCTCTTCGTCGCCTCGGGCGCGACGATGTGGGACCAGCCGCGCGAGTTTCCCTGGACCATGGGCTTCCTGCCCAGCTACCAGACCGAAGCCCACATCTATTCGCAGTATCTCCTGGAGAACTATCCGCGCGCCAAGGTCGCGGTGCTCTATCAGGACGACGGCTTCGGCAAGGACTACCTCAAGGGTCTGAAGGACGGCCTGGCCGGCAAAATTCCGGTCGTGGCCGAGGCGCCGTACAAGGTGACGGATGCCAACATCGACGCCCAGATTGCCAAGCTCAAGGCCTCGGGCGCCGACGTCTTCATGCAATTCACGACGCCGAAATTCGCCGCCATGGCGATCAAGCGAAATGCCGAGCTTGGCTGGAAGCCGCTGCATTTCCTCGCCTCGGTGTCTGAATCGGTGTCATCGGTGATGGCGCCGGCCGGTCTTGAAAACTCCGAAGGCATCATGTCGGCCATGTACCGGCTGGAGGGCGAAGATGCGGCCAGCGCCGGCCCCGCAGTGTTCCGCGAATGGGCCGCCTTCATGGAGCGATACGTCCCCAGCGTCAGCAAGTCGAACGGCCAGGCCGTCTACGGCTATCTGAACTCCAAGCTGATTATGGAGGTCCTGAAGAACTGCGGCGACGACTTCTCGCGCGAAAACATCATGAAGCAGGCCCGCTCGATCAAGGGTCTGCAGATTCCGATGATGGTCCCGGGCATCCAGATCAACACCAGCGCGTCCGACCACGCGACGATCGAGCAGATGCGGATGATGCGCTTCACCAACGGCCACTGGCAGTTCTTTGGGCCGGTGCGAAGCGGCATCGATCCGGGCACGGTCAGCGAGTCCTTCAAGACCCTCTTCAAATACGGCACCGCCACCAAGCGCGATCTGGCGAACCAGCTCAACGCCAACACGGTGAGCCTGATGACCGGCTCGTTCGGCTCTACCTATGCCCAGATGGGAGCGGATCTTGCCTCCGTGCTCGATAACGGCACCGCGCTCCGGATTCTGCCGGTGATGGGCCGCGGATCGGTGCAGGCGGTGGCGGACATCCTGCTGCTGCGCGGCGTCGATGCCGGCATCGTGCGCAAGGACACGCTCTCTTATCTCGACCGCAAGGACTTCGGCAAGGACATCCGCAACCAGTTCGTTTACGTCGCCAAGATGTTCAACGAGGAGATGCACGTCCTGGCGCCGAAGTCGATCACCAGCGTTCGGGACCTCGACGGCAAGACCGTGGTGGTCGATCTGCCCGACAGCTCGACCTTCGTGACGGCAATCAACGTGTTCGACCGGCTCGGGATCAGGCCGCATCTGGTCTATCAGGAGCCGCGGCTGGCGGTGGACATGCTGCGCAAGGGCGAGGTCGACGCGATCGTGGCGATCGAGGGCAAGCCGGTGCAATGGCTGAGCCAGATCAACGACCGCAGCCTGCACCTGGTGCCGGTCGACTATGCCAAGCCGCTGCAGGAGGAGTATCTGCCGTCCAAGCTGTCGTCGGCGGACTATCCGAACCTGCTGCCGGATGGCGGCTCGGTCGAGACGGTCGCAGCCGAAGCGGTGCTGGCGTCGTATAACTGGGCGCCGAACAGCGACCGCTACCGCCGCCTGGCGCTTCTGGTGGACACCATGTTCGACAAGGTCGCGCAGTTGCAGCGGCCGCCGTTCCATCCGAAGTGGAAGGAATTGGCGCCGCGGGCGACGGTGTCCGGCTGGACCCGCTTCAAGGCCGCGCAGGAATGGCTCGACCGCAACATGCCCGCGGGCCCGGCCGTGTCGGCGGCATCGGGCTCCGCCTCGCCGCCGCCAGCGGCGGCACCGGCCGCTGCACTTGCCCCGCAGGACCGCGATCCCCTGTATCGCGAATTCCTGGAGTGGCGCGCCAGCCGCTCCAAGGCCGCCCCCCACCGGTAATCAGGCCGCCAACACGGTTTGACGAAAAGACGGCCCGCTTCGGCGGGCCGTCGTGTTTTTGGGCCAATGTCCTGGCTGTTCCCTTTGCCTGGAATGCCGCATCCGGCATCGCTTCGAGCCCGCTGAAACTCCGTTCGTCCGGTCACCTGCGCGCCAAGCGGGTGGCGTATGGATGGTGTCATGCCGGTAATGCAGGGCTCAGCCGCATAAAATAGTGTATCGGCTTGGTTTCACAGCGCCCGGACACGTTCCCGCGCCACCACGCCAAAAAATTCGGAGGAAGTTCATGTCGGCTCTGCCACTTTCGGGCATCAAAATTCTCGATTTGACGCGGGTGCTCGCTGGCCCCTTGTCGGCGCAGATGCTGGCGGATCTCGGTGCCGAGGTGATCAAGATCGAACGCCCCGGCGGCGGCGACGACGCCCGCGCCTTTGGCCCGCCCTACCTGAAGGACCCGGAGGGCAAGGCGAACAACAACAACTCGTTCTATCTGTGCGCCAACCGCAACAAGAAATCGGTCACCGTCAATATCGCGGCGGCTGAAGGACAGGACATCGTTCGCGAGCTCGCCAAATCCTGCGACGTGATGATGGAGAACTACAAGGTCGGCGATCTCAAGCGCTACCGGCTGGACTATGAATCCATCAAGGCGATCAACCCCGGCATCATCTATTGTTCGGTGACCGGCTTCGGCCAGACCGGGCCTTACGCGCCGCGCGCCGGTTACGATGCGATCCTGCAGGCGATGGGCGGGTTGATGAGCGTCACCGGTCATATCGACGGCGAGCCCGGCGAGGGCCCGATGAAGGTCGGCCCCTCCATTGTCGACTACATGACCGGCATGAACACTTCGATCGGCATTCTCTCGGCGCTGTTTCATCGCAAGGCCAATGGCGGGGAGGGGCAGCATGTCGACGTCTGCCTGTTCGACACCGTGATCGCCTCGCTGTCGCATTGGCTGCAGATCTACCTCGTCAACGGCGTCACGCCGCCCCGGCGCGGTACCTGGGGCAATGGCGGCATGCCGGCCGGCGTGTTCCGCTGCACCGACGGCGAACTGATGCTGGTGGTCGGCAATGACGGCCAGTTCCAGCGCACCTGCGCGGTGCTGGGCAGCCCCGAACTCGCGACCGATCCCCGCTTCCTGAAGAACAACGACCGCGTCGTGCACGGCAAGGAGATCATGGCGATCTTCGCCGGGTTGTTCCTGAAGAAGCCCGTCGCCTATTGGCTGGACGAACTGGAGAAGGCCGGCGTGCCCTCCGGGCCGATCAATAATTTCGAGCAGGTGTTCGCCGATCCGCACGTTCAGTCGCGCGGTATGCGGGTCAAGGTCGATCACCCGTTCGAGCCGGATCTGTCGCTGATCCGCAACGCCATCACCTTCTCCGGCACCCCGATCAAGAACTACCGCGCGCCGCCGCTGCTCGGCGCCGACACCAAAGATGTGCTGGCGACGATCGGCTACGACGCGGCGAAGGTCGAAGCGCTGAAGGAAAAGAAGATCGTCTGACGCGTGACACCAGTTTCATAGTTGTCGAAGCATGGTCGCAATTGAAGCTGTGCCTGGAGACCGTCGCGTAGGGTGGGCAAAGGCGCGTCAGCGCCGTGCCCACCATCTATCATCGAGCGCACCTCCTGATGGTGGGCACCGCTTCGCTTGCCCACTCTGCGAACTCTCTCCGTCATTGCGAGCGAAGCGAAGCAATCCACGTCTCCGCAAGCCGCGCTATGGATTGCTTCGCTGCGCTCGCAATGACGATGTGGAGCCAATGGGGCGACAAAATCACTTGTCGGGCAAATCAGTCAAAACCTGTCCAGCCATTCGCGCAAAAATATTCTGCTTTCGTTCTCACCCAAATCACCGGCATAACTCCGCCCGTCTCACGGCAGATGAGGGGCGTTGGCCATCGTCACGAACGCGCGGTGAGATGCGATGGACGCGGATGGCGCGATAGACGTACGCGCCGGATGCGTACGGCGAAGTCGTGTGGTTCTGATGTCGCGGTGCTGGCATTACGTTCTGGAGAAGCGAGCTTCTTTGGGATAACGGAGGCAAAAGAGCCGTTCTCCGGGAAGAGCACGAAGTAAGCCGTAAAGCCATTGCGCAGGGAAGGCCGGAGTGTTCCCGCTGCCCTGTATGCTCGTGTGCAGTTTTGTTTTGCGCAAATCGCACGCGAGACCGCGGGTGCAGCAAGCACCCGGTCTTCCCTGCGCCCTCTGATTGGAGGGCGGGAAGTTTTCAAGCAAACCTCGGGCAGTTCATGCCGCGAGATCGCGGCCTCACATTCAACTGTCATCGTCCGCGAAGGCGGACGATCCAGTATCCCAGAGACAGCAATGATTGAATCGAGAAGCCGCGGCGTACTGGATGCCCCGCCTTCGCGGGGCATGACAGTTTGCGTTGGCTCGTCATCCGGGCTACAGGAGAGCCACTATCCAAAACTCAGCTCACAAATCCTGCCGGGTCAGCCTGCCATGTGGCACCGCCGCTCGGACAGGTGCCTTCTTCGCCGGCACCTCGCCGCCCGTCAGCGCCATCACCGAGACCGACACCACGCGGTCGACGATCGCCTGGACATCGTTGAGGTCGCATTGTCCTTCCGAGAGTTTCGTCAGCCGCTCTTTTTCCCGGATGGTGTGATGCGACATCGCCAGCGCGAAGTGCAGGCCCCAGTAGAGATCGGCGTCGTCGCGGCCGGGCATCGCGCGGCGCATCGCGGCGACGAATTTCCGCAAATGATCGACCTCGCGGTTCTTGATGCGGCGGATCGGCGGCACCGATTCAATGGACGCGCGGATCATGAAGCGCGCCGCCGTCGAGCCTTCACGGTCCGGGCCGAGGCAGCCGCGCAGGGTAGGGCCCACCAGCGCATGCAGGATGGCGTCGATCGAGGCGCGCCCGCCGCCTTTTTCCTCGGCAGCCTTCAACTCGTTGAGCCGCTCGCGGTTGGTGGCGAGGCTGCGGGTGACGAACAGCTCGGCAATCAGTTCGTCCTTGGAGCCGAAATGATAATTCACCGCGGCGAGGTTGACGTTCGCTTCGGCGACGATGTCGCGCAGCGTCACGTCGCCGAAGCCGCGATCGGCGTAAAGCCGTTCGGCGGCGGCAAGGATGGCAGACCGGGTCCGATCGCTCGACATATCTGTCCCCCGTTTGGGGAGTTGTAATTCAAACAGTTGTATGAAACTATCGTTTGAAGAGCCGGAAATGTCAATCCATCGCCTCGTTGCGAAGCGCAAAATACCTTGCGGAGAATGAGGGGCGGGCGGACAGTGCGGCCCAACGAAATCAAATGCCCAGAGCCGAGGAGCGTCCCATGAACTTCGATTTGTCCGAAAAGCAAAAGGAATGGCTGAACCGCGTGCAGGCGTTCATGAAGACGCATGTCCGTCCCGCGGTGCCGATCTATGAGAAGCAGGACGCGGAGGGCCCGCGCTGGAAGGTGATCCCGGTCCTCGAGGAACTGAAGAAGAAGGCGAAGGCCGAAGGCCTCTGGAACATGTTCATGCCGCCGAACGCGCATGAGGATGATGAATTCCGCGGCGCGGGGTTGACCAACCTCGAATATGCGCTGCTGTCGGAAGAGATGGGCCACATCTCCTGGGCATCGGAGGTGTTCAACTGTTCCGCGCCCGATACCGGCAACATGGAAGTGTTCATCCGCTACGGCACCAAGGAGCAGAAGCGGAAGTGGCTGAAGCCGCTGATGGAAGGCGAGATCCGCTCCGCGTTCCTGATGACCGAGCCCGCGGTGGCCTCATCGGACGCCACCAACATCGAAACGCGCATCGAGAAGGATGGCGACCACTACGTCATCAACGGCCGCAAATGGTGGTCGTCGGGCGTCGGCGATCCCCGCTGCAAGATCGCGATCCTGATGGGCAAGACCGATCCGAAGGCGGCGAAGCACCAGGCGCAGTCGCAGATCCTGGTTCCGCTCGATACCCCCGGCATCAAGGTGGAGAAGATGCTGCCGGTGTTCGGCTTTGACGATGCGCCGCACGGCCACGCCCAGGTGCTGCTGGAAAACGTTCGCGTGCCGAAGGAAAACATCCTGCTCGGCGAAGGCCGCGGCTTCGAAATCGCGCAGGGCCGTCTCGGTCCGGGCCGTATCCATCACTGCATGCGTACCATCGGCAAGGCCGAGGAGGCGCTGGAGAAGATGGTGAAGCGGCTGGCGTCGCGCACCGCGTTCGGCAAGAAGATCATCGAGCACTCGGTGTGGGAACAGCGCATCGGCGAAGCGCGCGCCGATATCGAGATGAACCGGCTGCTGTGCCTCAAGGCCGCCGACATGATGGACAAGGTCGGCAACAAGACCGCGCAGGCCGAGATCGCGATGATCAAGGTCACGGCCCCGAATATGGCGCTGAAGATCATCGACAACGCCATCCAGGCTTACGGCGGCGGCGGCGTTTCCGACGATGCCGGGCTGGCGCGGGATTACGCACACATCCGTACGCTCCGCCTGGCGGACGGTCCGGACGAGGTGCACAATCGCGCCATTGCCAGACTTGAACTTCGGAAGTATGCAAACGCTACGCAGTAATGGGAGGCCGCGAATGGCGCTCCCCAAGGTTCAAGAAGAAATTTGAGGGAGCGTCATCGTGGCGGACGGCGTCAGGAAAGACGAAGAGTTCTCGGGCACCAAGGAAGTCGAGGAGCGCCATCGCATCAACGAGGCGAACCTCGACGGCTGGATGCGTGAGCATGTCGAGGGCTACCAGGGGCCGCTGAAGGTCCTGCAGTTCAAGGGCGGCCAGTCCAACCCGACCTACAAGCTCGAAACACCGGCGCGATCCTACGTGATGCGCCGAAAACCGTTCGGCAAATTGCTGCCGTCGGCGCATGCGGTCGATCGCGAGTTCCGCGTTATCGCAGCCCTCGGCAAGCAGGGCTTTCCGGTCGCCAGGGCCTATGCGCTGTGCACCGACGATGCCGTGATCGGCGCCGCCTTCTACATCATGTCGATGGAAGAGGGGCGGGTGTTCTGGGATCCGTCGCTGCCGAGCCAGACGCCGGATGCCCGCCGCAAGATCTTCACCAGCAAGATCGAGACGCTGGCAAAACTCCACGTCTTCGATCCCGAGAAAATCGGGCTGAGTGACTTCGGCAAGCCCGGCAATTATTTCGCGCGCCAGGTCGATCGCTGGACCAAGCAATATCGCGCCTCTGAAACCCAGCATATTCCGGAATTCGAGAAGCTCGCCGAGTGGCTGCCGAAAACCGTGCCGGCGCAGGTGCGCGCCTCGGTCGTCCACGGCGACTACCGTCTCGACAACATGATTTTCCATGCGACGGAACCGCGCGTGCAGGCGGTGCTGGACTGGGAACTGTCGACGCTCGGCGATCCCATGGCCGACTTCACCTATCTCTTGATGCAGTGGACCATGCCGGGTCTCGCCAGCGCCGATCTCAAGGCGCTCAACATTCCGAGCCTGGAAGAGGCCGCGCAGATCTACTGCAACGTCACCGGCAGCGCGGTGCCTGACCTGAACTGGTATTTTGCCTACAACCTGTTCCGCCTCGCCGGCATCACGCAGGGCATTGCGGGCCGCGTTCGCGACGGTACCGCGGCCAACGCCAAGGCGCTGGAGTCGGCCGCGCGCACCGTGCCGCTGTCGAAGGCTTCCTGGGAATACGCGCAGAAGGCCGGCGCGACTTAACACGCGCCGTTAGTTTACTTGGCACTCTCCCCGAACATTCGCGGCAGCCTGCTCATGGCGGTGTCCATGGCGGCGTTCACGATGAACGACTCCATCACCAAGGCGGTGTCGTCCGAGATGAACTTCGGCCAGGTGATCCTGGTGCGCGGGCTGTTCGCTATTCTGCTGGTCGCGGCGTTCGCCTGGCATCAGGGCGCGCTGCGGCCGCTGCGCACGCTGATGGTCAAGCCGGTAGCGCTGCGCGTGTTCGGCGAAATCGGCGGCACGATCTCGTTCATGGCCGCGCTCGTGCATCTGCCGCTCGCCAATACCTCGGCGATCTTCCAGGCGCTGCCGCTGGCGATCACGCTCGGCGCCGCGGTGATATTCGGCGAGCCGGTCGGCTGGCGGCGCTGGTCGGCGATCGCGGCTGGCTTCATCGGCGTGCTCATCATCGTGCGGCCGGGGCTTGCGGGCTTCAGCCAGTATTCCCTGTTCGCGCTGGTGTCGGTCGCCTTCTGCGCGCTGCGCGATCTCGCAACCCGGCGGATACCCGCGAAGATCCCGTCGCTGTTCATCACCTTGCTGACAACCGTCACCGTAACGACGGCCGGCGGCGCCATCCTGGTTCCGCTCGGCGGCTGGACGCCGCCATCGACCAGCGCGCTTGGCCTGCAGGCGCTGGCCGCGGTGCTGCTGCTGATCGGCTATCAATGCATCATTACGGCGCTGCGCTCCGGCGATATCTCGGCGGTGGCGCCGTTCCGCTATTCGGCGCTGCTGTGGGCGATGCTGCTCGGCTATCTCATGTTCGGCGACGTGCCCGACGCGATGATGGTGACGGGCGCTTCGATCATCGTGCTGTCCGGCCTCTACGCCTTCTACCGCGAGCGCATCCGCCACCGCACGCTGGCGGCGGAATCATCCGGCCTGCCGCCCGACGGGTTGTGATGGTTCGTCGGCGAAAATCAGTCTCGTGTCCCGGACGCGGTGCGGCACGAAGTGACGCGCCGCAGAGCCGGGACCCATGCTCGTCGCTCACTGTGGAGGCAATGGGCCCCGGCTCAGCAGCGCATCGCTGCGCGCTGCGCTGCGTCCGGGGCACGAGATCGCGGCTAAACCGGCTTGCCCGTATACGGCATCGACGCGGTGAGGCCGCCGTCGACCGGGATCGCCTGGCCGTTGACGTAGGACGCGTCGTCGCTCGCAAGGAACAATCCCATCGCCGCGAGTTCATGCGGCTGGCCGGGCCGCTTCAGGGGATTGAGCTGGCCGATCTTGTCCTGGGTGCCGCGCTCCTTGGCGCGGTCGAACACCGGCTTGGTCATGCCGGTTTCGATCAGGCCCGGGCATACCGCGTTGATGCGCACGCCGGTGCCGGACAGCGAGTAGGCGGTGGTCTGCACCAGGCTGATGACGCCGGCCTTGCTGGCGCCGTAGGGGTGACCGCTGGCGCCGGCCTTCAGGCCCGCGACGGAGGCGGTGCAGACGATCGAGCCGGACTTCTGCTTGATCATATGCGGCATCGAATGCTTGATCGCGAGAAACGGCCCGATCAAATTGACGCGCAACACTTCCTGCCAGTGCTCGACGGTCTGGTCGGCGAGCGGCACCAGCCCGCCGCTGACGCCGGCATTGGCCCAGATCGCATCGAGCCTGCCGTATTTCGCGACCGCCTTGTCGATGAAGGCCTTCACGTCGGCTTCCGAACCCGCATCCGCCATCACGGCCTCGACGGTTCCGCCGGCATCGCTGACGAGCTTGGCGGTTTCCTTCACGCCCTCGGTCTTGTCGACGATGATGAGCTTCGCGCCCTCTTTGGAGAACAGCACCGATGCGGCGCGCCCGATGCCGCTGCCGGCACCTGTGATGACGACGGATTTGCCTTCGAGGCGGCCCATGAGTTTCTCCCTGATAGTTATGCGCGCAGGCGTCTGCCGCCTTGCGGAATTCAAACAAGATTTCAAACGCCCAAGAATCTTTGGCTACCAAAGTGACTTGAGGCGATCAATGCACTGACGTACAGCGACGAAGAACAGTATTGAAGGGTTCTGGCGATGTCCAATGCAGACAAACCGCGTATGGTCACAACGCGATGGTGGTGGGTTCGGCACGCGCCGGTGCGCGAAGACGGCGGCTGCATCTACGGGCAGAAGGATCTCGGCTGCGACACCAGCGACCGCGTCGTGTTCGAGGCAGTCGGAAAAATCCTGCCGCGCAACGCGGTCTGGTATGCGAGCAATCTGAAGCGCACGCATCAGACCGCAAGCGCGATCTGGGACGCCGGCTATCCGAGGCCGTCGGATATGCCGCATGTAAATGCGTTCGCCGAGCAGCATCTCGGCGAGTGGCAGGGCATGAATCGCGCGGCATTCTACGCCAGCCGCCGGTCGGCAGCCACTGGCTTGCCGGTATCGACGAGCCCGCGCCCGGCGGCGAGAGCTTCATGGACCTCTACAACCGCATCTGCGCCGCCATCGAGCGCATCAATGCCGAGCAGGCGGGCAGGGACATCATCGCCGTCGCGCACGGTGGCACGATCAGGGCGGCCGTCGCGCTTGCACTCGACGGTCAGCCGGATAAGGGCCTCGCCTTCGATATCGACAATTGCTCGGTGACGCGGCTCGATCATCTCTCCAGCGCCAATTACACCGGATGGCGGCTGCCGATGGTCAACCAGCAGCCCTGGATCGCGGACGCCTCGCACAACGCGATGCATCAGCCGGCAGGCCCGGAAGTCGCACCGCCGGAAACGAAACTCGCCTGATCCTTGAGTTGTCGAGGGCTGCAAAGGCTGCTTAGTTCAAACCTGAAAAGAAAAACCGGCATCGCGCCGGATCAACATCTGGGGAGAGAGACATGAGCTTGTTCGATATGTCGGGAAAAGTTGCCGTCATCACCGGCTCGACGCGCGGCATCGGCCTCGCCATCGCCGAGCGCATGGCGGAGCACGGCGCCAAGGTCGTGATCTCCTCGCGCAAGCAGGACGTTTGCGATTCCGTCACCAAGGCAATCAACGACAAGTTCGGCAAGGGGACGGCGGTTGCGATTGCCGCGAACATTTCCAGCAAGGAAAACCTGCAGAACCTCGTCAACGAATCCAACCGCGCCTTCGGCAAGATCGACGTGCTGGTCTGCAACGCCGCGTCCAATCCCTATTACGGTCCGCTCGGCGGCATTTCCGACGACCAGTTCCGAAAAATCCTCGATAATAACATCGTCGCCAACAACTGGCTGATCAACATGGTGGTGCCGCAGATGATCGAGCGCAAGGACGGCTCGATCGTGATCGTGTCCTCGATCGGCGGCCTGAAGGGATCGACCGTGCTCGGCGCCTATGCGATCTCGAAGGCGGCCGACATGCAGCTCGCGCGCAATCTCGCCTGCGAATACGGCAAGCACAATATCCGCGTGAACTGCATCGCGCCCGGCCTGATCAAGACCGATTTCGCCAAGGCGCTGTGGGACAATCCGGAGACGCTGAAGGCGTCCACCGCGCGTTCGCCGCTGCTGCGCATCGGCATTCCGGACGAGATCGCCGGCGCCGCGGTGCTGATGGGATCGAAGGCCGGCGACTTCATGACCGGCCAGACCATCGTGATCGATGGCGGGGCTACGATTAGTTGAGCGGTGGCGGGACGCGCGTTTGCTATGCTGTCATCGTCCGCGAAGGCGGACGATCCAGTACACGCTGGCATCTCGATTCCGATTGACGTCACGGCGTACTGGATGCCCCGCCTTCGCGGGGCATGACAGTTGTGGCTTGGGCTGCCCCGGAATGACGCTGCGTCGTCACTCCACCGCGGCGTAGACCAGATCCCGCAGCAGGTTGCGGATATATTCGCGCTGGCCGGGGCCCTGCATCATGAATACCGTGAACAGGTCTTCCGCGGGATCGATGAAGAAGAACGTGCCGGCCATGCCGCTCCAGAAGAACTGTCCCAGCGAGCCGGGGAACGGCGCAACCCCGCGATGGGTGCGGACGGCGAAGCCGAGGCCAAAACCGTGACCGGGCGACATCAGCGGCGAGTTGACCTTCACGCTCGCGCTGAGATGATCGGAGGCCATCAGCTCCAGCGTCTTGCGGCCGATGATCCGGTTGCCGTCGAGCGTGCCGCCGTTGAGCAGCATCTGGCAGAAGCGCGCATAATCCATTGATGTCGAGACCAGCCCGCCGCCGCCGGATTCCATCACGGGCTTCTCCAGCATGTTGAAGAGCTGCACCTTGTCGCCATTCCAGGGATCGTTCGCGAACGGCTCGGCGAGGCGGCCGGCGTTCGCTTCCGGCGTATGGAACGCGGTCTCGGCCATCTGCAGCGGCGCCAGGATGCGTTCGGTCAGGAAGGCGCCGAGCGATTTGCCGGAGACGACTTCGATGATGCGGCCAAGCACGTCGGTCGAGCGGCTGTAGTTCCATTCTGAGCCCGGCTGGCAGATCAGCGGCATGCCGGCGATCATGGTCGCATGTTCGGCGTTGGTGATCTTGCGGCTGCGCAGCCGCGATTGCTGGTAGAGCTGCTGGACGGGACCGTTGCCGGTGTGGTCGTAGGTCAGGCCGGACGTATGCCGCAGCAGGTCCTGCACGGTCATCTGCCGCTTCACCGGTACCAGCTCAAGCTTGCCGTTGTTCTCGACGCCGACCTTCTGCTCGGCAAACTCCGGAATGAATTTGGCGACGGGATCGCCCAGAACGAAATGGCCGTCCTCGACCAGCATCATGATGCCGACCGAGACGATCGGTTTGGTCATCGAGAAGATGCGGAAGATGCTGTCATGCGCCATCGGAGCGGCTGCCGCCGGGCTCTGCCGCCCGATCGCATCGAACCAGCCGATCTGGCCGCGCCGTGCCACCATCACGGTGGCGCCGGGGAGGGTTCCCTTGTCGACCTCGCGCTTGAAGGCGTCCGACATGCGCTGCAGGCGGGCGGTCGAGAGCCCGATGGTTTCCGGCTTGGCGTCGGGGAGAGAAGGGGTCTGGGGGGCGGATGTCTGCCGGGCGGCGGTCTGCGCGTTCATGGTCTCTCCCGTTGCGCTTGTTGTTTGTGAGACCCAAGTCTGGCGCAGAAGGCGTGCTTTGGATAGGGCGCAAGCTGCTTCGCCCTTGCAATCGGGGCATGCCCTATGCTTGAAACGGCGCGAACCGGCCGCACACGCCGGTTCCCTGCAGGAGTGTAGCTCAATTGGTAGAGCACCGGTCTCCAAAACCGGGGGTCGCAGGTTCGAGCCCTGCCACTCCTGCCAGCTAAATCAAATACTTAGATCAATTTTTGAGATTACGCGAAGAACGCGCTGAGCATAGCCATGTCCGACCGCGTCGGGGCCTCGCCCCGCAGGTCGGCATCGATGACCCGCCGGCACGCATCCACCGTGAGGACGTCGCCAAGGTCGTTTGCCGCGTCGAGAACGGTCCAGGCCGTCTCGCCCGCGGGTCGCTCCTGCTCGTGGCACAACTGAGCCATGGTCAATCTCGTCCCTTTTGGAGCCTGCAGGATAGAAGGGAGCTTTTAAGAACCAGATCGCGGCCTTGTGAGCATTTGAGCCAAGGCGGTACTGATGATTAACCAATGAGGGGCCGCTGCCTCAGGGGATGGTGGCAGCCCCCGCGGCACCCCGTACCTTGACCTTTTGCCCGGTCGGCAGTAGATAGCCGCCACCTGCTGCCGGCCCGCTAGATGCGGATATCCGGCGCGGCTTTGATTTCCCCCGAACAATCGAGCCCGCTTGGCGGCTCATCCTTCGAGAGAGGGCTGGGCACCAGAGGGCTGTTCGGATTCGCTTTAAATCGCAATCGTCTGACCAAGGACGCGGTAACCAACGATGGCTTTCAGCCCGTTCAAATTCCTGCAGGAAGTGCGCTCGGAGACCGCCAAGGTCACCTGGCCGACGCGCCGCGAGACAACGATCACCACGATCATGGTGTTCGTGATGGTTGCTCTGGCTTCGATCTTCTTCTTCACCTCGGATCTGATCATCCGCTACGTCGTCACTTTCCTGCTGGGCGTTCACTGATGAGCACCGGAACCCAAACCATGGACAAGCGCTGGTATATCGTTCACGCCTATTCGAACTTCGAGAAGAAGGTCTCGGAATTGATCCGGGAACAGGCGAAGCAGCGCGGGCTTGAGGATCTGTTCGAGCAGGTGCTGGTGCCGACCGAAAAGGTCACCGAAGTGCGCCGCGGCCGCAAGATCGATGCCGAGCGCAAGTTCTTCCCGGGCTACGTGCTGGTGAAGATGAAGCTGACCGACGAGGCGTTTCATCTCATCAAGAACACGCCCAAGGTGACCGGCTTCCTCGGCGCCGAAAACAAGCCGATGCCGATCTCCGAATCCGAGGCGATGCGGATCCTGCACCAGGTGCAGGAAGGCGTCGAACGTCCGAAGGCGTCGGTGTCGTTCGAAATCGGCGAGAACGTGCGCGTGGCCGATGGGCCGTTCGCGTCGTTCTCCGGCGTGGTTGAGGAAATTGACGAGGCGCGTTCGCGCGTGAAGGTCGCGGTGTCGATCTTCGGCCGCGCCACGCCCGTCGAACTGGAATTCGGTCAGGTCGAGAAGGTCTGATCGGAAACGCGCGAGGCTTTGCCTCGCGTTGATTGAGGCCGTGGGAGGGAGAGGGCGGTCGCCAACCGCTCTTCAACCGAACCACGGAACCTGAACCAGCCGGCTCCGGCCGGCACAACAGGAGTGATACATGGCAAAGAAAGTGACCGGATACCTGAAGCTTCAGGTCCCGGCCGGTGCGGCGAATCCTTCGCCCCCGATCGGTCCCGCGCTTGGTCAGCGCGGTCTCAACATCATGGAATTCTGCAAGGCGTTCAACGCGCAGACGCAGAAGGAAGAAAAGAACACTCCGATTCCGGTGGTGATCACGATCTACGCCGATCGTTCGTTCACCTTCGAGATGAAGACCCCGCCGATGTCGTTCTTCCTCAAGCAGGCCGCCAAGATCCAGTCCGGTTCGAAAGCCCCGGGCCGCGACAAGGCCGGCACGGTGACGAAGACGCAGGTGCGCGAGATCGCCGAGAAGAAGATGAAGGATCTCAATTGCGATTCCGTCGAATTGGCCATGAAGATGGTCGAGGGCTCTGCCCGTTCGATGGGTCTGGAAGTGGCGGGGTAACGGACCATGGCAATCGGAAAACGTTTGAAGAAGGTCCGCGAGGGCGTCGATCGCGAGAAGCTCTATCCGCTCGCGGATGCCATCAAGATGGTCAAGGAACGCGCCACGTCGAAGTTCGACGAGACGATCGAGATTGCGATCAATCTCGGCGTCGATCCGCGTCACGCCGACCAGATGGTTCGTGGCGTCGTCAACCTGCCGAACGGCACCGGCCGCACGCTGCGCGTCGGCGTGTTCGCCCGTGGCGCCAAGGCGGAAGAAGCCAAGGCGGCGGGAGCTGACGTCGTCGGCGCCGAAGACCTGGTCGAGAAGGTGCAGGGCGGCAACATCGATTTCGATCGCTGTATCGCCACCCCCGACATGATGCCGCTGGTCGGCCGCCTCGGTAAGGTGCTCGGCCCGCGCGGCATGATGCCGAACCCGAAGATCGGCACCGTGACGATGGACGTCACATCGGCCGTGAAGGGCGCCAAGGGCGGTTCGGTCGAATTCCGTGTCGAGAAGGCCGGCATCGTGCAGGCCGGCGTCGGCAAGGCGTCGTTCTCCGAGGAAAAGCTGGTGCAGAACGTCAAGGCGCTTGCCGATGCGGTGTCGAAGGCAAAGCCCGCGGGCGCCAAGGGCACCTACATCCAGCGCGTGGCGGTTTCCTCCACCATGGGCCCGGGCGTCAAGGTCGAGCCCGGCACGCTGCTCGGCTAATTCCTTGCGGTTTACGTGAATAAAGAAGGGCGGAATTGGGCATACCGGTTCCGCCCTTTGCGTTTGCTGTCGGATGTGCGTAATCGTCCCCGGCCGGACTTGGTAAGAAAGAAGAACAATGCCCGAGAAGGTCCTGATCTATTCGCGTTTTCCAAAGGCCCAGATGGAGCGTTTCGGCGAGCATTTTGAGCTTCTGAACGCCGCCGGCAAGCCGCCAAACGAAGTGTTTTCCGCCGAGCAACTCGCAGATATCAGCGCGATGATCACCGCGGGCGGCACCCCGCTTCGTGGCGACGCGATGGACCTTCTGCCGAAGCTCAAGGCCATCGTCTGCTACGGCACCGGCTATGATGGTGTCGATCTGGACGCGGCAGCGAAACGCGACATCGCGGTCGGTCACAGTCCGGGGGCGAATGCGGCGTCAGTCGCAGATATCGCGGTCACCCTGATGCTGGCAGCCACGCGGCGATTGCTCGCGGCTGATGACTATGTGCGCGGCGGGAGCTGGGCGGCTGCGAAACCTTCGCCGATGATGCGCCCGCAGGCCGGCATGCTCGGACGCAGGATCGGCGTCTACGGCATGGGAGAAATCGGCCGCAAGATTGCCGCGCGGGTTGCCGCCTTCGAGACCGAGGTCGGCTATTTCAGCCGCAGCAAGCACGACGTGCCCTATCAATATTTTCCGACGCTCGATGCGCTGGCTGAGTGGTGCAGTGTCCTGATGATTGCGGTGCGGGCAGGGGCTGACACCGAGCATGCCGTCGATGCCGACATCCTTCGCAAGCTCGGCAAGGACGGATACGTCGTCAACATTTCGCGCGGCTCGGTCATCGACCAGCAGGCCTTGATCGCGGCGCTGACCGATCAGACCATCGCCGGCGCGGGCCTCGACGTCTACGCAAAGGAGCCGCATGCGCCTGATGTACTGACGGCGCTGCCCAACGTCGTGCTCTCGCCGCATATCGGCGGCCATACGCTGGAGTTGCATGTGGCGATGCAGAATTGCGTGATCGCCAATCTCGACGCGTTCTTCGCCGGCAAGCCGCTGCCTTACGAGGTGGCGTAGCCCTACTGGCTGGTTCAGCCGTTCATGATCACGGCGCGCGTTCGTCGCGCAGGATCGTGTTCGCCGACAAGAGTGGCGGGGTCGGTCGCCATCACCGCTTCGGGCAAGGGCAGCGGCTCCAGGCCTGCGAAGCGGCGATAGGCAGCTCCCATGATGGCCGCGGCAACGACGACCAGCGCCAGCAGGGGTGTGGGAACCAGCATCGCCAGGGCAACGGAGGCGATAATGCCAACAACGGCGCCGATGAGGGCGTAGTCAGTTCCGCGCGTGCGCCGGAAAGCTCGCGCTGCAGCGTGTGTGACGCTGACAATGATCGCCGATGGAATGGCTGTCGCCAGCAAGGTTGCCATGAAAAGATACGCCGGCAGCGCCATTTGCGAAATCTGATTGGCCCAAGCCGGATTTTGCGAACCGCCGGTGTTCCATTCCGTCAGAAAGAACGTCACGAAGGGGATTGTGATCAGCGCCACCATGGCGGCCGGTACCAGCGCCGCGATGGCGGTTGCGGCCATCGAGGTACGGACTTGAACCGGCCCATCGAAACTTGCGGGAATGGCGGGCAAGGAGGCGACATCGCGATTTGCGGTACTGCCGCGATGGGCTCCCAGCATCTCGCGGCCGGCAAACTGGGCGTACAGCGTTGCGCTGATCATGCCGACCAGGATCGGCAATACCGCTGCCGTCAGCAGAGTGCCGTCCAGGGGCGGCGCAATGTTGAGGTCTTGCGACAGCGCAAAGGCATAGCCGACCGCTGCGGCCGTTCCGCCCATCAGCCCATAGACCATGCGCGTGGCGAGGCCGAACGAACGCAGCAGCCAGTGGCCGGCGGCAAGCAGGGCAGCATCGACCGCGACGCGCGCCACGAAAATCTGAAATGCGCGGTCCGGCGAGGGCGGCTCGATCTTGTTGGCGAGAAACACGCCGAGACCGAGCACCGACATGATGGCGTGGAATATGACGAGCACGATCAGTGCTGCAATAAATGCACGGGCGGAATTGCGAATGACAGGCATGACGGCGCTCTCCTGGCGCGACGACCGAACAGGACGCGCGGCGTAGCTTCGGCCTGAAACTGCAGGCTGGCGGTTGTGCTGCGGTTAATGCACGACCTGAGCGCTGCAAATCCGAGCGGTGAGGTTAGGAGGTTGTCAGCGCAATTGTTCAACTTGGATCAGTGCTCCGCCGAAATGTGGGTTGAACGGGCCGGTGTCCGGCGCCCCCGGCGCGGGTTTCGTACCAGAGCGGGCAGGCGACGCGGCCAGGACGAGCCAGGCGCCCCCGGGACGGAACCCGCCAAAGAATTTCCGGGATTGGGCGCTAAAAATTTTTGCTCCGGCCGGCCTGCGAATTGGTCTGAATTTTGCCCTTGGCAAGCCGGTCAAGACTCGGTAAACAACCGCTTCCGGGCGTGCTGGCCGTTGCTGGCACGTCCGTGCTCGCATTCCGAAAACCCGATACGGTAGGAGATCATTCCTTTCAGGACATCCGCATGGATTGCTCGAAAGGAAGGAAACTCATCACTTCGTGGAATGCGGCAGGGGTCTTCGGCTTGCCGGATGACCTCGATCCTGTCCGAGACTGCAGGCGCCCAAGTCGAAATTTGCATGGAAATGCAAGTTTCCACAACGGCTTAATCTTACAGCCTGCATAGACGGGTGAAGACCGGATTTTGCCTTAACGCCGCCTCCTGCGGCGCTATGGCCGATTTGGTTCGAACCTCGACACCCCGCGCCATCTGGTTCGGGAGGGCAGGCTTATCAATGTCGTCCTGCCCGGCGTGTCCGAAAGACTGTGTCTTGAGGTCAGGTTTTGGGTGAGACGATGGGTGCAACCCGGCGGTCTCGCTCTTAAGCGAAGGCCGCCAACCGGAGAGAGCTTGCTGTGGAAAGAGCGGCAAAAAAGGACGCGGTTGGGGCGCTGAACGAGGTCTTCAAGACCACGAGCGTCGCAGTCGTCGCCCATTATTCCGGCCTCACCGTGGCCCAGATGCAGAAGCTGCGCATGCAGATGAAGCAGGCGGGCGCGTCGGTGAAGGTCTCGAAGAACCGTCTCGCCAAAATTGCTCTTGAAGGCACGGACGTCGTTGCCATCGGTTCCCTGCTGAAGGGGCCGACCGTGATCGCGACTTCAAACGATCCGGTAGCGGCGCCGAAGGTTGCCATCGAATTCGCCAAGGCGAACGAACAGTTCGTCATTCTCGGCGGCTCGATGGGTAAAACCGTCCTGGATGTGAACGGTGTGAAGGCGCTTGCCTCATTGCCGTCGCTGGACGAACTGCGCAGCAAGATTGTCGGCCTCCTGGTGGCGCCGGCGACCAAGATTGCTCAGCTCTCCACTGCGCCCGCGGCCAAGCTCGCGCGCGTCGTTCAGGCCTATGCCTCAAAGAGCGAAGCGGCCTGACCCTTCGCAAATCAAACCTGGTTCGAACCAAACGTTTAAGGAAATAGATCAATGGCTGACCTACAGAAAATCGTCGACGACCTCTCGAGCCTGACCGTGCTCGAAGCTGCCGAACTCGCAAAGCTCCTCGAAGAAAAGTGGGGCGTGTCCGCTGCTGCCGCCGTTGCGGTCGCCGGTCCCGCTGCCGCCGCTGCTGCTCCGGCTGAAGAAAAGACCGAATTCACGGTCGTTCTCGCTGCCGCCGGCGACAAGAAGATCGAAGTCATCAAGGAAGTCCGCGCCATCACCGGCCTGGGCCTCAAGGAAGCCAAGGACCTCGTCGAAGGCGCGCCCAAGCCGGTCAAGGAAGGCGTGAACAAGGAAGAGGCCGACAAGCTCAAGGCCCAGCTCGAAAAGGCTGGCGCGAAGGTTGAGCTGAAGTAACGCAAGTTACTTCGGCGAAATCCCGGGCGAGCGTCAGCGAGACCCGGGATCTGTCCAAAACTGGTGCGATGGGGTAACCCAGAGTACAGCGTACACAGAAAAGTGTGGGGATTCGCGGGGTTAGCCCCTCGAATCTCCACGTTTCCGCCCCATATCGGGACGGCAGCAGGAAAATGCGGTAGGTGGCAGGAACGGCAGGGTTCCTGGCGTAAGCCGTTGGGAGACAGTCAGATTTCGGGCTTTTTCAGTCCGTGAAGCGACCAGTTGTGACGGGCGGGGTGCAGGGATGCGCCTCGCGCGTCGTTTTGCGTTTTGAAGGTCTAAGGTGCGGGTTCAGGACTTAATTCCTGAAATTGGGCTTTGTTCCTTTCGAGCGATTCGAAATTCAACCCGGGGGCGATGGCAGTCGCGCTTCGGAAGGTTCGCCCACAAGGGCGACGAAAATGAGAGGCCACGATGGCGCAACAGACATTCACCGGTCGCAAACGTGTTCGCAAGTTCTTCGGACACATCAAGGAAGTCGCCGAGATGCCGAACCTCATCGAGGTTCAGAAGGCGTCCTACGACCAGTTCCTGATGGTCGAGGAGCCCCAGGGCGGCCGGCTGGACGAAGGCCTGCAGGCGGTGTTCCGCTCGGTGTTCCCGATCTCGGATTTTTCGGGCACCTCGATGCTCGAATTCGTCCGCTATGAATTCGAGCCGCCGAAATACGACGTCGACGAGTGCCGCCAGCGCGGCATGACCTATGCTGCGCCGCTGAAGGTGACGCTGCGCCTGATCGTGTTCGATATCGACGAGGAAACCGGCGCCAAGTCCGTCAAGGACATCAAGGAGCAGGACGTCTACATGGGCGATATCCCGCTCATGACCATGAACGGCACCTTCGTCGTCAACGGCACCGAGCGCGTCATCGTCTCGCAGATGCACCGTTCGCCCGGCGTGTTCTTCGACCACGACAAGGGCAAGACCCATTCGTCCGGCAAGCTGCTGTTTGCCGCGCGCGTGATTCCGTATCGCGGTTCCTGGCTCGACATCGAGTTCGACGCCAAGGACATCGTGTTCGCGCGCATCGACCGCCGCCGCAAGATCCCCGTGACCTCGCTGATGTACGCGCTCGGTCTCGACGGCGAGACGATCCTGTCGACCTTCTACAAGAAGATCAATTTCAAGCGCGGCAAGGAAGGCTGGCGCGTGCCGTTCGACGCCGCCCGTTTCCGCGGCTACTCGACCATCAACGATTTGATCGACGCCGATACCGGCAAGGTCGTGCTCGAGGCCGGCAAGAAGCTGACCGTGCGCGCGGCGCGCCAGTTGCAGGAAAAGGGCCTCAAGGCGCTGCGTCTGTCGGATGAAGAGCTGGTCGGCAACTATCTCGCCGAGGATCTCGTCAACCCGAAGACCGGTGAAATCTACGCCGAAGCCGGCGAGGAACTGACCGAGAAGTCGCTCAAGGCGCTTAACGAGCAGGGCTACAAGGAACTGCCGCTGCTCGACATCGACCACGTCAATGTCGGCGCCTACATCCGCAACACGCTGCATGCCGACAAGAACATGACGCGTGAAGACGCGCTGTTCGACATCTATCGCGTGATGCGTCCGGGCGAGCCGCCGACCGTCGAACTCGGCCCAGACCATGTTCCAGTCGCTGTTCTTCGACAGCGAGCGTTACGACCTGTCCGCGGTCGGCCGCGTCAAGATGAACATGCGCCTCGAACTCGATGCGCCCGATACCCACCGCACGCTGCGCAAGGAAGACATCCTGGCCGTCATCAAGACGCTGGTCGACCTGCGCGACGGCAAGGGCGAGATCGACGACATCGACCATCTCGGCAACCGCCGTGTGCGCTCGGTCGGCGAACTGATGGAGAACCAGTACCGCATCGGTCTCCTTCGCATGGAGCGCGCGATCAAGGAGCGCATGTCCAGCGTCGATATCGACACGGTGATGCCGCAGGACCTGATCAACGCCAAGCCGGCGGCTGCCGCGGTGCGCGAGTTCTTCGGCTCCTCGCAGCTCTCGCAGTTCATGGACCAGACCAACCCGCTGTCGGAGATCACCCACAAGCGCCGTCTCTCGGCGCTTGGCCCGGGCGGTCTGACCCGCGAGCGCGCCGGCTTCGAGGTGCGCGACGTGCATCCGACGCATTACGGCCGCATCTGCCCGATCGAGACGCCGGAAGGTCCGAACATCGGCCTGATCAACTCGCTGGCGACGTTCGCGCGCGTCAACAAGTACGGCTTCGTCGAGACGCCCTACCGCAAGGTGAAGGACGGCCGCGTCACCGACGAGGTCGTGTATCTCTCGGCGATGGAGGAGGGCCGTTATCGCGTGGCGCAGGCCAACGTGCCGCTCGACGCCAAGGGCCGCTTCACCGAAGACCTGATCGTCTGCCGTCACGCCGGCGAAGTGCTGCCGATCACGCCCGACAAGGTCGACTATATGGACGTGTCGCCGAAGCAGCTCGTTTCGGTGGCCGCGGCGCTGATCCCGTTCCTCGAGAACGACGACGCCAACCGCGCGCTGATGGGCTCGAACATGCAGCGCCAGGCGGTGCCGCTGGTTCGCGCCGAGGCGCCGTTCGTCGGCACCGGCATGGAAGGCGTGGTTGCCCGTGACTCCGGTGCTGCGATCGCAGCCCGCCGTTCCGGCGTGATCGACCAGATCGACGCTACCCGCGTCGTGATCCGCGCCACCGAAGATCTCGATCCGACCAAGTCGGGCGTCGATATCTACCGGCTGATGAAGTACCAGCGTTCCAACCAGTCGACCTGCATCAACCAGCGTCCGCTGGTGAAGGTCGGCGACATCGTCAGGAAGGGCGACATCATCGCCGACGGTCCCTCGACCGATCTCGGCGAACTCGCGCTCGGCCGCAACGTGCTGGTCGCGTTCATGCCGTGGAACGGCTACAACTTCGAAGACTCGATCCTGCTCTCCGAGCGGATCGTGAAGGACGACGTCTTCACCTCGATCCACATCGAGGAGTTCGAGGTGATGGCCCGCGACACCAAGCTGGGCCCTGAGGAAATCACCCGCGACATTCCGAACGTCTCGGAAGAAGCGCTGAAGAACCTCGACGAAGCCGGCATCGTCTATATCGGTGCGGAAGTGCGCGCCGGCGACATCCTGGTCGGCAAGATCACGCCAAAGGGCGAAAGCCCGATGACGCCGGAAGAAAAGCTGCTGCGCGCCATCTTCGGCGAAAAGGCTTCCGACGTCCGCGATACCTCGCTCCGCGTGCCCCCGGGCGTGCAGGGCACGATCGTGGAAGTGCGCGTGTTCAACCGTCACGGCGTCGACAAGGACGAGCGTGCGCTGGCGATCGAGCGGGAAGAGATCGAGCGTCTGGCCAAGGACCGCGACGACGAGCAGGCGATCCTGGACCGCAACGTCTACGGCCGCCTCGCGGAGCTGCTGGAAAACCGCCAGGGCATCGCGGGTCCGAAGGGCTTCAAGAAGGACACCAAGATCACGCGCGCCGTGCTCGAGGAGTATCCGAAGTCGCAGTGGTGGATGTTCGCCTCGCCGAACGACAAGCTGATGGCTGAAATCGAGGCGATGCGGAAGCAGTACGACGAATCGAAGAAGGGCCTTGAACAGCGCTTCCTCGACAAGGTCGAAAAGCTGCAGCGTGGCGACGAACTGCCGCCCGGCGTGATGAAGATGGTCAAGGTCTTCGTCGCGGTGAAGCGCAAGATCCAGCCCGGCGACAAGATGGCCGGCCGTCACGGCAACAAGGGCGTGGTGTCCAAGATCGTTCCGATCGAGGACATGCCGTTCCTCGAGGACGGCACCCATGCCGACATCGTGCTCAATCCGCTCGGTGTGCCTTCGCGCATGAACGTCGGTCAGATTCTGGAGACGCATCTCGGCTGGGCCTGCGCAGGCCTCGGCAAGCGCATCGGCCAGACCATCGACGCCTATTATCAGAAGCAGGATCTCAAGCCGCTGCGCGAGACCCTGAAGAAGATCTATGGCGACGATGAAACCATCAAGACGCTGAACGACAACGAGTTGGTGGAACTGGGCCGCAATCTCAGCCACGGCGTTCCGATCGCGACGCCGGTGTTCGACGGCGCCAAGGAAGCCGACATCGAGGAGATGCTGAAGCTCGCGGGCTTCGACGCTTCCGGCCAGTCGACCGTCTTTGACGGCCGCACCGGCGATACCTTCGATCGCAAGGTGACGGTGGGCTACATCTACATGCTCAAGCTGCACCATCTGGTCGACGACAAGATCCACGCGCGTTCGATCGGCCCGTACTCGCTCGTCACCCAGCAGCCGCTGGGCGGCAAGGCGCAGTTCGGCGGCCAGCGTTTCGGCGAAATGGAGGTGTGGGCGCTGGAAGCCTATGGCGCCGCCTATACGCTGCAGGAAATGCTGACCGTGAAGTCGGACGACGTCGCCGGCCGTACCAAGGTGTACGAGGCGATCGTGCGCGGCGACGACACGTTCGAGGCGGGTATTCCGGAATCGTTCAACGTGCTGGTCAAGGAAATGCGCTCGCTCGGCCTCAATGTCGACCTGCACAATTCCAAGGTGGGACCGGCGACGACGTCCGAGGCGGCCGAGTAACGTCAAAGATTCCATGTCCGACCCAGGGCGCGAAGGCAACTTCGCAGTTGGGCCGGACATTCGCGCTTCGCTCGGACGTTGAGCGGGGCGCGGGCCAAAGAAAGAATTTCGAATTTGCTGCCGGTGACGATCGGCACGCGAGGAGAAGACGATGAACCAAGAAATTATGAATCTCTTCAATCCGACGACCCCGGCCCAGGTCTTCGACCAGATCCGGATCTCGATTGCGTCCCCGGAGAAGATTCTGTCCTGGTCCTACGGCGAGATCAAAAAGCCGGAGACCATCAACTACCGGACCTTCAAGCCGGAGCGCGACGGCCTGTTCTGCGCCCGCATCTTCGGGCCGATCAAGGACTACGAGTGCTTGTGCGGCAAGTACAAGCGGATGAAGTACAAGGGCATCATCTGCGAAAAGTGCTCGGTTGAAGTGACGCTGTCGCGCGTCCGGCGCGAGCGCATGGGCCATATCGAACTGGCCGCGCCCGTTGCCCACATCTGGTTCCTGAAGTCGCTGCCGTCGCGCATCGGGCTGCTGCTCGACATGACGCTGAAGGATCTCGAGCGGATCCTGTACTTCGAATATTACGTCGTGCTGGAGCCGGGCCTGACCGCGCTCAAGGACCGTCAGCTCTTGTCGGAAGACGAGTATCTGAAGGCGCAGGACGAATACGGCCAGGACTCGTTCACCGCCATGATCGGCGCGGAAGCGATCCGCGAGCTGTTGAAGGGGCTTGAGCTCGAAAAGCTCGAGCAATCCCTGCGCGCGGAGATGCACGAGACCGAATCCGACATCAAGCACAAGAAGCTCGCCAAGCGGCTCAAGATCGTCGAGGCCTTCCGCTATTCCGGCAACAAGCCGGAGTGGATGATCCTGACCGTTGTTCCGGTGATTCCGCCGGACCTGCGTCCGCTGGTGCCGCTCGACGGCGGCCGCTTCGCGACGTCTGATCTCAACGACCTCTACCGCCGCGTCATCAACCGCAACAACCGCCTGAAGCGGCTGATGGAGCTGCGCGCGCCCGACATCATCATCCGCAACGAAAAGCGCATGCTGCAGGAGGCCGTCGACGCGCTGTTCGACAACGGCCGCCGTGGCCGCGTCATCACCGGCGCCAACAAGCGTCCGTTGAAGTCGCTGGCTGACATGCTCAAGGGCAAGCAGGGCCGCTTCCGGCAGAACCTGCTCGGCAAGCGCGTCGACTATTCGGGCCGTTCGGTGATCGTGGTCGGTCCCGAACTGCGGCTGCATCAGTGCGGCCTGCCGAAGAAGATGGCGCTCGAGCTGTTCAAGCCGTTCATCTATTCGCGGCTCGACGCCAAGGGCCTGTCGACGACCGTGAAGCAGGCGAAGAAGCTCGTCGAGAAGGAGCGTCCCGAGGTCTGGGATATCCTGGACGAGGTGATCCGCGAGCATCCGGTGCTGCTCAACCGCGCGCCGACGCTGCATCGCCTCGGCATTCAGGCGTTCGAGCCGGTCTTGATCGAGGGCAAGGCGATCCAGCTCCATCCGCTGGTTTGCGCCGCGTTCAACGCTGACTTCGACGGCGACCAGATGGCCGTGCACGTTCCGCTGTCGCTCGAAGCGCAGCTCGAAGCGCGCGTGCTGATGATGTCGACCAACAACATCCTGCATCCCGCGAACGGCCAGCCGATCATCGTGCCGTCGCAGGATATCGTGCTCGGCCTCTATTACGTGTCGATCATGCGCGAAGGCCTGCCCGGCGAGGGCAAGATCTTCGGCGACATGGCCGAACTCGAGCACGCCCTGCATTCGAAGGTCATCCACCTCCACACCAAGATCAAGTACCGGTGGGAGGGCATCGACGAAACCGGCAAGATCACCAGGCGCTGGATCGAAACCACCGCGGGCCGCGTCATGCTCGGCACCCTGCTGCCGAAGAGCCAAAAGATCTCGTACGACATCATCAACAAGCTGATGACCAAGCGCGAAATCTCCGGCGTGATCGACCAAGTCTACCGTCACTGCGGTCAGAAGGAGACGGTGATCTTCTGCGACCGCATCATGGCGCTCGGCTTCTACAACGCGTTCAAGGCCGGCATTTCGTTCGGCAAGGACGACATGGTCGTACCGCACTCAAAGTGGAAGATCGTCGACACCACGCGTACGCTGGCGAAGGATTTCGAGCAGCAGTACAATGACGGCCTGATCACCCATGGCGAGAAGTACAACAAGGTGGTCGACGCCTGGTCGAAGGCGACCGAAGAAATCGCCAAGGAGATGATGAAGGAAATCTCCTCGACCAAGAAGACGGCGAAGGGCGCCGATGCCGACATCAACTCGATCTACATGATGGCGCATTCGGGCGCGCGCGGTTCGCCGGCCCAGATGCGTCAGCTCGCCGGTATGCGCGGCCTGATGGCGAAGCCGTCGGGTGAGATCATCGAGACGCCGATCATTTCCAACTTCAAGGAAGGTCTGTCGGTGCTCGAATACTTCAACTCGACCCACGGCGCCCGCAAGGGCCTCGCGGACACCGCGTTGAAGACCGCGAACTCCGGTTACCTGACCCGCCGTCTGGTCGACGTGGCGCAGGACTGCATCATCACGCAGGACGATTGCGGCACCAAGCTCGGCATCAAGATGCGCGCCATCGTCGACGCCGGCACCGTCGTCGCTTCGCTGGCGTCGCGTATTCTCGGCCGTACCACGGGCGAGGATCTGCGCGATCCCGCGACCAACAAGGTCGTGGTCAAGCGCGGCACGCTGATGGAAGAGACGCATGTCGACGCCATCCAGCAGGCCGGCATCCAGGAAGTGAAGATCCGTTCGGCCCTGACCTGCGAACTCGTCAACGGCATCTGCGGCAAGTGCTACGGCCGCGATTTGGCCCGCGGCACGCCGGTCAACCACGGCGAGGCGGTCGGTGTCATCGCCGCGCAGTCGATCGGTGAACCCGGCACGCAGCTCACGATGCGCACGTTCCACATCGGCGGCGCGGCGCAGATCAACGAGCAGTCGTTCGTCGAGTCGAATTTCGACGGCAAGGTCACCATCAGGAACAAGGCCATCGCCAAGAACAGCGAAGGCCTCCTGGTCGCGATGGTCCGCAACATGGTCGTTGCGATCACCGATGCCGACGGCACCGAGCGTGCGACCCACCGCATTCAGTACGGCGCGCGCATGCACGTCGACGAGGGCGACATGGTCAAGCGCGGCCAGCGCATCGCGGAATGGGATCCGTACAGCCGTCCGGTGCTCACCGAAGTCGAAGGCACGATCGGGTTCGAGGATCTGGTCGAGGGCCAGTCGATTTCGGAAACGCTGGACGAATCCACCGGTATCGCCAAGCGCGTCGTCATCGACTGGCGCGCGTCGCGGGGCGGAGCGGATCTGCGCCCGGCCATCGTCGTCAAGGGCAAGGACGGCAAGGTGCTGAAGCTCGCACGTGGCGGCGATGCCCGCTACATGCTGTCGGTCGACGGCATTCTGTCGGTCGACATCGGTGCCAAGGTCAAGGCCGGCGACATCCTGGCGCGTATCTCCACGGAAAGCGCCAAGACCCGCGACATCACCGGCGGTCTGCCGCGGGTGGCCGAACTGTTCGAGGCCCGCAAGCCAAAGGACGCGGCAATCATCGCGGAAATCGCCGGCACGATCCGCTTCGGCCGCGACTA
>CAWFIQ010000023.1:0-399718 GCA_963815955.1 uncultured Alphaproteobacteria bacterium | reverse complement strand
ACCACGATGCAGGCACTGCTGAGCCTCTGGCTGCTGCGCCGCGAGTTGCGGAAACGGCTGGCTTTTCCGTAGAAGCGGCCAGGTTTATCCAGTTCGTATCAATCCGAGTGGTCAGACCGGGCACATCCGCATCTCGGCTGTACGAATGAAAAAACCCGGCCTCCTCACGGAGACCGGGTTTCTTTCTTCAACTGACGAGCCGGATCAGCCGCGGGTGCGCGAGCGGATCATGAAGCTGTCATAGGTGTATTCGGCAACCTGCCACCAGAGATACTGGTCGGAGCGGTAGGCCTGCATCGCGTCGATCGACTTCTTGAAGTCGGCATTCTTGCCCGAGATTTCGCTCCACAGCTCGTTGGTCGACTTCAGGCAGGCTTCCAGCACTTCATTGGTGAACGGACGCAGTTGCGTGCCGCCGGCCACCAGGCGCTTCAGCGCGGTCGGGTTCTGCATGTCGTACCGTGCGGTCATCCAGGTATTGGCGTGGGCGCACCCATTGGCCAGGATCGCCTGGTAGTTCTTCGGCAGCGAATTCCACTTTTCGAGATTGGTGAAGGCGTGAACCATCGGGCCGCCTTCCCAGAAGCCCGGGTAGTAGTAGTACTTCGCGACCTTGGCGAAGCCGAGCTTTTCGTCGTCATACGGACCGACCCACTCGGCCGCATCGATGGTGCCCTTTTCGAGCGCCGGGTAGATGTCACCGCCGGCGAGCTGCTGCGGCACCACACCGACCTTCTGCAGGACCTGCCCGGCGATGCCGCCGATGCGCATCTTGAGGCCCGAGAGATCGGCAACCGTCTTGATCTCCTTGCGGAACCAGCCGCCCATCTGCGTGCCGGTATTGCCGCAGGGGAAGCCGATCACGCCGAACTTCTTGAAGAACTCGTTGCCGAGCGCATCGCCGCCGCCCTGATACCACCAGGAATTCTGCTGGCGGGCGTTGAGACCGAACGGGACCGAGGCATAGATCGCAAAGGTCGGGTCCTTGCCGACGTAATAATACGAGACGGTATGGCACATCTCGACGGTGTTGTTGGAGGTCGCGTCCAGCGCCTGCAGGCCGGGGACGACTTCGCCCGCCGCGAACACCTGGATCTGAAACTTGTTGTCGGTCATCTCGGCGACGTACTTCGACAGCTGCTCGGCACCGCCATAGATGGTGTCGAGCGACTTCGGGAAGCTCGACGTCAGGCGCCATTTGATTTCAGGCGATGATTGCGCGATCGCCGGCGAGGCAACGGCTGTCGCGGCAGCACCGGCCGCTGAAACCTTCAAAAAATCACGACGCTTCATTCAAGTCTCCTTAAGACGGGTCGTTTCCCATATTCCTCGAGCATGTCCTCCGGCGGGCGAATCCACGTCATCGGGGGCGCTCTGGCGGGGCGGCTTTAACACGGAAGTCGGCTGTCGAAAACGCGACAAAGGCATGACTGCACTGATTAAACCAAAGTCTTAGGAAAGACGGATAAGGGCCTCAGGCCGCGGCGATGGCGCCCTGGAGCTGGTCGCGAACCCTGGTCCCGATGGCCCGGTAGATCGCGGCATGCGGGCCGTCCGGCTCGCTCGCCACCACCGGGTTACCGTCATCGGAAGTGGTCCGAATCGACATGTGCAGCGGGATCTCGCCCAGGAACGGGACACCCAGCCGCTCGGCTTCATGCCGCGCGCCGCCATGGCCGAAAATGTCCGAGCGCGTGCCGCATTCGGGGCACTGGAAGTAGCTCATGTTCTCGACAATGCCGAGCACCGGCACGTTGACCTTGTTGAACATCGCAAGGCCCCGCCGCGCGTCGATCAGCGAGAGATCCTGCGGGGTCGAGACGATCACCGCGCCCTTCAGCGGCACGTTCTGCGCCAGCGTCAATTGCGCATCGCCCGTGCCGGGCGGCATGTCGACGACCAGAATATCGAGCGTGCCCCACGCCACGTCGCGCAGCATCTGGGTGATCGCCGACATCACCATCGGCCCGCGCCAGATCATCGCGGTGTCTTCCTCGACCAGAAAGCCGATCGACATGATCGACAAGCCGAAACGCTGGATCGGAATCATCTTCCTGTTGCCGTCGAGCTGCGGCTTCTCGTTGATGCCGGTCAGCCGCGGCACCGACGGGCCGTAAATATCGGCATCGAGCAGGCCGACGCGCAGGCCGAGATCGCGCAGCGCCAATGCGAGGTTGAGCGCGGTGGTCGACTTGCCGACGCCGCCCTTGCCCGAGGCCACCGCGATGACGGCGGCAACGCCCGGAATCTCCGCCTGCTTCGACATCGGCGACGCCGCGCCTTGCGGCGGGCGGTGCGCGGAAACCGGTTGCACGCCGGGAGAATGTGTATGCGCATGCCGATGCGGCGCAGGCGCAGGTGGCGGCGAGCCCGGCTTGCGCTCGGCCGTCAGCGCGATCATCGCAGCAGTGACACCGGGAATCGCGCGCACGGCGGCTTCGGCCTGCGCACGCACGCTTTCCCAGGCGCGGGCTTCCGCCGCGTCGACATTGATGGAGAAGAACACCTTGCCGTCGGTGACCGAGATCTCCGACAGCACGTTGGCATTGGTCAAGGGCACGCCACGCGGTGACGCCACCCGGCCAAGGGAATCGAGAACCTGTTGCTGCGTAACGCTCACTCGCGCATCTCCTGAAGCCCTTTCGGTCCTGAGTAAGAACCGGGCTCTACTCACTTGTGTTGACGCGCTTTCCTGACGCGACCCGATCCACCTCGGACCGGATCCGCAAAGGCTGGGCCGCGTTTCGAAACCGCTACGTCAGTCGGACGCGACCCATAGTGCGGTTCAGCGCAAAAGGCTACCTCGCTCCCACGTCGTCCGTGCGCATGGTCGGCGCCGAAGTGCCCTGCTCCTTGGCGGCCTCATAGTTCAATTCGATCATGACGCCGTTAGGATCATCGACGAATATCTGCCAGAGATCGCCGCCTGGAACCTGGCGGGATTCATATGCCATGCCCTTCGACTCCAGGCGCCGTTTCATGCCGTCGAAGCCGGAGCTGGCAAACGCGACGTGATGGACGACCCCGGAATCCGGCTTTTGCGCCTCATCTGTCTTGGAGATATCGACGAGGTGCACCACCGCCTTGCCCTCGCTGTACATCCACGCCCCGGGGAAAGCAAAGTTGGGCCGGGCACCATTTTCCAGGCCCAGAACGTCCTCATAGAACCGGACCGTATCGGCAAGGTTACGGGTCCGGATGTTGAAATGGTCGAGCACGCCCACGCTGCTGCTCATGCGATGTCACTCCCTTTTTTGTGAGGTTCTTCAGGGCCTCATCCTAGCACAAAACCGGCCCTGCCCGCCAAACGAAGGCGTTGCCCTCCCATGCGCAGCTTGTATGGTGCGGCTCCCTCAAAAACACCGTCCGGCCAGCCCAATTCGCCGGCCTAAACTTCAAGGTAGCACACATGGCTAAAGTCGCTTTTATCGGTCTCGGCGTGATGGGTTTTCCCATGGCAGGACATCTGGTGAAAAAAGGCGGCCATGAGGTGACCGTGTACAACCGGACCGGAGCCAAGGCGAAGGATTGGGCGGACAAGTTCGGCGGGCGCGCTGCGCCGACACCGAAGGCCGCGGCCGAAGGCCAGGATTTCGTGATGTGCTGCGTCGGCAACGACAATGACCTGCGCGCGGTCACGATCGGTGCGGACGGCGCCTTCGCCGGCATGAAAAAGGGCGCCATATTCGTCGACCACACCACCGCCTCCGCCGAGGTTGCCCGCGAGCTCGACGCCGCCGCCACCAAGGCCGGCTTCAGGTTCATCGATGCGCCGGTGTCCGGCGGCCAGGCGGGCGCGGAAAACGGCGTGCTGACGGTGATGTGCGGCGGCAAGGAAGATGCCTATGCCGCGGCCGAGCCGATCATCGCCGGCTCGTACGCCCGGATGTGCAAACTGCTCGGGCCCGCCGGCGCCGGGCAGCTCACCAAGATGGTCAACCAGATCTGCATCGCGGGTCTGGTCCAGGGCCTGTCCGAGGGCCTTCACTTCGCAAAGAAGTCGGGGCTCGACGTTACGGCCGTGGTCGAAACCATCTCCAAGGGCGCGGCGCAGTCCTGGCAGATGGAGAACCGCTACAAGGCCATGAACGACGGCAAGTTCGATTTCGGCTTCGCCGTCGAATGGATGCGCAAGGACCTCTCGATCTGCATCGCCGAGGCCCGCCGCAACGGCGCCAACCTGCCGGTGACTGCGCTGGTCGACCAGTTCTACGCCGAGGTCGAAAAGATGGGCGGCAAGCGCTGGGATACGTCGAGCCTGATGGCCCGGCTGGAGCGGTGAGTTAAAAAAGCCGGTTAAGATCGCAGAACAGGCCTCGCTTCTTGTCCCGTCAGAAGCGGGGTTCCACCTGCCCGACAGGTTAATTTTAACTTCCCGTTAACGGATATTTTTAGCGCTTTAAGTCATCGCTTAATGATTTGGCTCCACAGATAGACAATGCAAAAGCCCGCGCAGTTCGCGGGCAGGATTTGTGTTGTTTGATGAGTAACCACGCAGAAAAGCCTGAGGTTGTCCAGGTTCCGGCAGAAGCGCCGGTAGCACCGCCGGTCAATACCCGGCGCGTGGCGGCGCAGCGGGTGCGCGAGGCGCGCGATCGGTTAACGTCATCCAGCGGCACCCGTCCGGCCTTCGATACTGAATTGCTCCGGCAATACGCCCAGACCCGGGTATCGGCCTCCTTTATCGTCATGCTGCTGGTGGTTGCGACCGGCGTGCTGTTCGGCCTCTGGAAGTACGCCGTGCCGGCCGCGGTCTGGACCGTCGGCATGCTCTGCATCCATGCCGTCATCATTCGCAATTGCAGGCGCTTCCTCGGCGAGCAGCCCTCGCTCGCCGCCACGCGTAAATGGCAAACCCGCTTTGTGCTGCTCGACCTGCTCTATGGCCTGAGCTGGACCGCGATCCTGCTGCATCCGGCCGGCCTCGATGCCGTCTCGAACACGATGATGATGTTCCTGATGCTGCTGGTGATCGCGGTGTCGAGCATGCTGGCGGCGACGCTGCCCATCGCGGCGGTGGCGGCGACCGCGCCGGTGACGGCGGCGATCGCGCTCAATTTCGTCATGAGCGGGACGTTCGACAATTACGCGCTCGCGCTGCTTGCGGTCGCCGCCGAAGCCTATTTTGCCCTGCTCGCCCATCAGCTCCATTCGACGACGCTGGCGACGCTGGAAGCGCGCGCCGAAAAGGACGCGCTGATCGGCGAGCTCGAACAGGCCAAGGCGATCTCCGACGAAGCGCGGCACCGCGCCGAATCCGCCAACGTCGCCAAGTCGCGCTTCCTGGCGCAGATGAGCCACGAGCTGCGCACGCCGCTGAACGCGATCCTTGGATTCTCCGAGGTGATGAAGAGTGAAATCTTCGGCGCGCACACCGTGCCGGTCTACAAGGAATATTCCGCCGACATCCACAATTCGGGCGTCCATCTGCTCAATCTCATCAACGAGATTCTCGACCTGTCGCGGATCGAGGCCGGCCGCTACGAACTGAACGAGGAAGCAGTGTCGCTGGTGCATGTCGTCGCCGACTGCCACCATCTGTTGAAGCTGCGCGCGAGCAGCCGCGGCATCAATATCCACGAGGTGTTCGAGCAGGGCATGCCGAGGATCTGGGGCGACGAACGGGCCACGCGCCAGGTCGTGCTCAATCTGCTGTCCAACTCGATCAAGTTCACCCCGCCCGGCGGCGAGATCTGGCTCAAGGTCGGCTGGACCGCTTCCGGCGGGCAGTATCTCAGCGTCAAGGACACCGGCTCCGGCATCGCCGAGGATGAAATCCCGATCGTGCTGGCCTCGTTCGGCCAGGGCTCCAACTCGATCAAATCGGCCGAACAGGGCGCAGGCCTCGGCCTTCCGATCGCAAAGAGCCTGATCGACATGCATGGCGGCACCTTCACGCTGAAATCGAAATTGCGCATCGGCACCGAAGTCATCGTCACCTTCCCGCCGGAGCGCGTGATGAGCGCGCTGGCGCCGATGGTCGACGAGGAGGCCCCGCCCCTGCAGCCGGAATCCACCGGCACAGCGGCCGCCGACGAAAAGCGGCGGGCGCGTCACAAACCAATCATGAGTGCAGGAACCGGGTTATGACCGGGTTGTAGCTGGAACGCTTGCGCCAGGCACGCAAACCATTTCACTATCGCTGGATGAGCAAAGAAACGCCGTGTATCGCAGTCTGTATGATGGACCCCAAAACCAAGCTCTGCTTCGGCTGCGGACGAACGTTGCCGGAGATCGCGCGCTGGCACCGCATGGAGACCGCGGAGCGATTGGCCGTGATGGAAGGGCTTGCAGCGCGTATGGCGGCGGCCGGCCTCGTGCAGATGCCGCCGCCCGCCGATCGCGGCTGATCCCGGGACGAACCTTGGGGCGCATCTTGAGACGAACCGGCGGAGGCGCGCTGTGATCCGCGTCATGCTCGTTCTGGCGATGCTCGCCGCCACCGCCGGCGCCGTCGTCGCCTATGGCGATCCGAACCAGATCGCGCGCGTGAGCAACTCGGTCACGAAAATGCTGCGGCAACGCAGCCTGGAGCCGGCGCCCGCCGTGCAGATCGCGCGTGGCAAGGCCGGCGAATTCGCGCTGCATGCCAAGATCAACGGCGTCAAGGCGCCGATGGTGATCGACACCGGCGCGACCTCGGTGGTGCTGACCTGGGAGACGGCGAAGGCGATCGGCCTGCCGATCGAGATGCTCGAATACAATGTCGACGTCGAAACCGCCGGCGGCCACACCAAGGCGGCGCGGCTGACGCTCGATCGTCTTGCGGTCGGAGGGCTCGTCGAGAAATCGGTGCCGGCGCTGGTCGTCCCGCGCGGGCAGATGAAGACCAACCTGCTCGGCATGAGTTTTCTGGACCGGCTGGAAAGCTGGGGCGTGCAGGCCGACAAGGTGATGCTGCACGGCTATCCGCACGTCGCCGGCAAGCAAAAACGCCGCGCGGCGAACTAGAGCGGGATGGGTTGGGGGTCAAACAGATGCTTCCGCGAGGCCCAGACACAAAATATCGAAAACAACCCCATGCAAAGTAGAATAGGCCCTGGCTCGCAGCACTCACGCCGCTTGCGTCCGGGGCACGGGATGGTCTTCACGCCGCGGCCAACGCCGCCGCACGGTCCTCGACCCGCGCGATGGCATCGCGCAGCACGTCGACGCCGGCGCCCGGCTTGACGCCGTTCTCCGCCAGATGGCGGCGGAAGGCGCGCGCGCCGGGCACGCCGTGAAACGCGCCGACGAAATGCCGCGTCATCGAATGCAGCCTTGCACCTTGCGCCAACTGGTCTTCGATGTAGGGAAACATCGCTTCGAAGACATCCTTCATGTTGGCGCATGGCGCCGCCTCGCCGAACAATTCCGGATCGACGTCGAGCAATCGCCACGGCTCCTGATAGGCCGCCCGCCCCAGCATGACGCCATCGACATGGTCGAGGTGCCGCTTGGCCTCCGCAATACTGCCGATGCCGCCATTGATGATGATCGGGACATTGGGTAGCGCCGCCTTCAGCCGGTAGACCCTGTCGTAGTCGAGCGGCGGGATGTCGCGGTTTTCCTTCGGCGACAATCCGTTGAGCCAGGCTTTTCGGGCATGCACGATCAACGCATCCGCGCCCGCTGCGATCACGCCGCGCGCCAGAACGTCGAGCGCAACTTCCGGATCCTGGTCGTCGATACCGATCCGGCATTTGACCGTGACGGGAATTTTCACCGCACGCTTCATGGCGGCAACGCCTTCCGCGACCAGCGCCGGCTCCGCCATCAGGCACGCGCCGAAGCGGCCGTCCTTCACCCGGTCGGACGGACAGCCGACATTGAGATTGATTTCGTCGTAGCCGAAATCCTCGCCGATCTTCGCGGCGGTGGCGAGATCGCGGGGATCGGAACCGCCAAGCTGCAGCGCCACCGGATGCTCGCTTCGATCGAAGCCGAGCAGCCGCGTCCGGTCGCCATGAATAATGGCGCCGGTCGTCAGCATCTCCGTATAAAGCCGCGCGCGCCGGCTCATCAGACGGTGGAAGACGCGGCAATGCCGGTCGGTCCAGTCCATCATGGGGGCGACGGAGAAGCGATACTCTTGATAATCCAAAGACTTATCCTACCCTTTCAAGGGACTAGATCAGGAACAAGTGCAAACGTGTGCACTTCAAACTGGCCAAAATTGCACGTTTGTACCTCATCTGATCTCCCGGTGCACACGTAGCGCACACGAAATCGCAACGGAGTGCACACGCAATGCCGACCTTTACGAAGCTGAAGTCGGGCAGACGCGAGTTCAGGTCGGAAGGAAACGCGAGTATGTCGCGAACACCTTCATCCGGGCGGCGCTCCACGGCATCGAGGTTACCGTCGAGAGCGTTCAGTTGGGCCGAGTTGCGCTCAGCCGGTTCACGTCTCTTCGGACACAGGACGTTCGACACCCCGCGCACGTCTGCTTCGCTTGAAGCGGTCGAGCCTCTCCGCGGCACCTCGTACGATCACGTAGAATATCGGTGTGAACAAAAGTCCGAACAAGGTCACGCCGAGCATGCCGGCGAACACGGTCGTACCCAGCGATTGACGCATTTCGGCGCCTGCGCCCGACGCGCTCATCAATGGCAGCACACCAAAGATGAAAGCGAATGATGTCATAAGGATCGGGCGCAACCTTGTGCGAGCGGCCGACACTGCAGCCTCAAAGCGGTTTTGTCCCTCGTCCTCCGCCTGTTTGGCGAATTCAACGATCAGAATTGCATTCTTCGCCGCCAGACCGACGAGAACAATCAGACCTATATCCACCAGGATGTTGCGGTCGAGGTCACGGGCCGATACGCCGATCATCGCTGCGAGGATGCACATTGGAACAATAAGAATCACCGCAAACGGAAGCAGCCAGCTCTCATAGAGGGCAGCTAGAAGCAGGAATACGAAAACAACAGCCAGGCCGAACACGACGAGCGCGGTGTTGCCGACGAGCTTTTCCTGCAGTGCAATCTCGGTCCACTGGAAGCCGAAGCCTTGCGTCAGCTTTTCTTTGGCGATCCCCTCGACCGCCGCTATGGCTTGACCGGACGAGAACCCGCGCGCCAGGCTCACCTGTACTTCTGCCGCGGGGTAAAGGTTGTAGCGCGTCACCCGGAAGGGTCCGGTCGTATCCTTGAGGGTTGCGACCGAGCCAATCGGCACCATCTCGCCCGAGGCGTTGCGCGTTTTCAGGTTGGCAATGTCGCGCGTAGTCAGACGATAGCCATTATCGGCTTGCGCTGTGACCTGATAGGTACGGCCTAGAAGATTGAAATCATTGATGTAGGCGGATCCCATATAGACCGACAGCGTGTCAAAAACGCGGGAGATCGGCACACCTAGAAGCTCGGCCTTCGTTCGGTCGATATCGGCGTAAACCTGCGGCGTGTGGGTGTTGAACAACGTAAAGGCTTGGGCGAATCCCGGATTTGCATGTGAAGCCCCGACGACTCCCCAAGTCGCGGCTTCGAGTGCAGGCAGGCCACGGCCCGCGCGATCCTGAACGTAGCCCTTCAGGCCGCCGCCTGTACCGATGCCAGGCACGGATGGCGGCTCCAAAACGAACACGAACGAGTCTGTCAGAACTTTAAGCTGCTCGCGCAAATCGGCCTGGATCCTGGCCGCGGTCAAGTCATCCCTGGCGCGTTCTTCGAACGGCTTCAGTACGACAAAGATGACGCCGGTGTTGGTAGCGTTGGTAAAGGTTGCGCCGTCAAACCCGACGAACGGGTCAACACGCTCAACGCCCTTCCGATTCAAGATGATCTCGCTCGCCTCGCGCAGCACCTTGTCAGTGCGGTCGAGCGACGCGCCTGGCGGCAGTTGAAAGGCCGCTATCAGATAGCCGCGGTCGAGCTTTGGTATCAGGCCGGTCGGCGTTCTCTTCATTAGATCGATGGCGAGGAAGATCAGCCCCGCATAGACGATAAGGGAGATCAGGCCAAACCTGATTACCCGCGCCGTCAAGGCACCATAAGCGATGCCGCATTTATCAAAGACCCAATTGAATCCGGCAAAGAACCAGCGCAACGGAAGTGAAATGCGCTGAATCACTTTCGATGCGCTGGACTGCACCTGGCGCGGCTTCAACAGAATGGCGGCCAGCGCAGGTGACAAGGTCAGCGACACAAAGGCGGAAATCACCGTGGCGCCCGCGATTGTGATCGCGAACTGCTTGTAAAAGGCGCCCTGTAGTCCGGAAATAAAGGCTGCAGGAATAAACACGGCGCAGAGCACGATTGCAATCGCCAGCAAGGCACCACCGACCTCGTCCATCGTCTTGTGGGCTGCTTCCTTCGGACTCATGCCATGTTCGAGGTAACGCTCCACATTCTCGACGACGACGATGGCGTCGTCCACGACGATGCCGATCGCCAGGACGAGCCCGAACAGCGACAGCGTGTTGAACGTCAGCCCGATGCCGCTCAAGATCAAAAAGCATCCGGTCAATGAGATCGGAATGGCAACCACTGGAATTATTGCCGCACGCCAGGTTTGCAGAAAGACGATAACGACGAGAACGACCAGTACGACGGCCTCGAATAACGTATGAACGACCTCATCGACGGATTGTTGAATGAACTCCGTTGGATTGTAGGCGATGGTATAATCGACTCCCGGTGGAAAGTCCTTCTTCGCTCCTTCCATGACTGCCTTCACCCCCGCTGCGGTGGCGAGAGCATTCGAGCCAGGGCGCTGAAAGATCAACATCGCCGTCGCGGCATCGCGGTCAAGGTAAGTGTTGACGGTGTAATCCAACGCACCGAGTTCTACCCGGGCAACGTCACGGACGCGAACGTAGCCGCGGTCGTCGGCCCGGATCACGATATCGCCGAACTGTTCGGGATCGGTGAGACGCCCGAGAGTTTGTACCGAGAGCTGGAACGCAGCCGGTGATTTCACTGGAGGTTGGTTGATGGCGCCGGCAGCGACCTGGAGGTTGGCGGCCCGTAAGGCGGCGACGACTTCTGTAGCGGTCAAGCCGCGCGCCGCTATCTTGCCCGGATCGAGCCAGACGCGCATGGAATAATCGCGTGCGCCGAGGATCTGCACGTTGCCGACGCCATCGACACGCGAGAGTGCATCCCTGATGTAGAGTGTTGCGTAGTTGGAAATGTACTTCTGGTCGCGCGACCCGTCCGGGGAGATCATGTGCACAACCATCATCAGGTCAGGCGAGGCCTTCTGCACGGTTACGCCTTGACGTACGACTTCCTGCGGCAGACGGGGCGTCACAATGGCGACGCGGTTCTGCACGAGGACCTGCGCCTTGTCGACGTCAGTTCCGGGCTTGAACACCACGTCGATCGAGAGTTTCCCGTCGCCTGTCGATTGCGACGTGATGTAGAGCATGTCGTCGACGCCGTTGACTTGCTGCTCAATCGGTGTCGCGACAGTCGCGGCAACGACCTCGGCCGATGCTCCGGGATAGATTGTGGAGATGTTCACCGTGGGCGGAGCGATCTCCGGATACTCGGAGACCGGCAGCGATCGTTGCGCGACGATCCCCGCGATGGTCAGAAGTACTGAAAGCACGGTGCTAAAGATAGGTCGTTCTATGAAGAAATGAGAAAATCGCATCTTCAGTCGTCCCTGGCTGCGGGTCTAGTTCGAGGCGGCGTCGACCGACATCGTGATCATGCCTTCCATCGGCTTAACCGCGGCGCCGGGCCGCACAAACGGATTGGCGACGCCGGCAACGACGACCCGGTCGCTTTCCGTCAGCCCACTCAGGACGACGCGCAACCCCTGATACATCGCACCGAGCGTCACATTTTTCTGAACTACCCTGTTGTCGCTGCCTACCGTGAGCACAACTCTGCTCGCCTGATCCGAAACAATCGTCGCATCCGGAATCAGAAGTGCGTTGATCTCGCCGACGAAAAGCCGCAGGCGGCCGAATGTGCCGGGCAGCAGGAACAGGTTCTTATTCTCAAAAATGGCCCGTCCGCGAATCGTACCGGCACGGGCGTCGATCCGGTTATCGATGAAGTCCATGACTCCCGCGTGGCTATGGCTCCAATCAGGTTCGTCGGCCAGCCGCACCATGACCGGCTTTTTGAATTCCCGCGAGGATGGCTGCTCGCCCGTGGAGGCAAGCCGGGCATAGCGGATGTAGTCGGCCTCCGATGCATCGAAGGTGAAATGAATCGGATCCAAGGTGACAATCGTCGTCAGCAAAGTTGCCCCGGTCTGACCACCCTGCACGAGATTCCCAACGTCGACCCTGTGATTGGACACACGGCCGGAAATCGGGGCCCGGACCCTGGTCCATTCAAGGTTAAGCTCGGCATTGCGCAGGGCTGCCTCCGCACCGAGCTGCTGGGCTTTGGCAACACTCAGATTGGTCTTGCGCTGATCGGCTTCACGCAGCGTTATGGCGTTCGATTGTATCAGGTGCTCTGCCCGGGTCGCATCGGTAGACGTGACTGCGACCTGTGCCTGCGCCCTGGCGACATCCGCCTTGGCCATGTCGACAGCTATCTCAAATGGCCTCGGATCGATCACGTAGAGGAGATCGCCCTGCTTGACGAACTGACCATCCACGAAATGGATCTTGTCGACAGCGCCTGAGACACGTGGCCGAACGTCAACTTCCTGCAACGGTTCGAAACGACCGGTGTATTCGTCCCATATGGGGACTGACCTAGCTTTGGGGTGTGCGACAGTGACCTCCGGTGGGGGTGGTCCATCGTTGCCGCGGGCCGTGTCGCTGCCCATCGAAAGGGCAACCGCAACACAAACAACCAACTTTCGAATTGCACGTCGTGTCGACGGACGATATACGTAGCGGGCCATGTCAAGGGGCACCTCTGCTGCCGCCGCCGCATCCTGCCTCTCGGCAAGAAGCCCAGCTGCATGAGCGCGCTCTACCGATTGCGACAATTGCTTGGACGAATGTTTGCTCACGCGCATCTCCAGCATCACGCCTTCCTCAGTTTCCAATCGGGGTTGTCAATTGAAGGCCAGTACGGCCGCAAGAAGAACGCCGAGAAACGCCACGGTTGCGATCATGCCGCCCACCTTTGACCTTCTCGCTGAAGCTTGGTCACCTGATGCGGATCTTCTGAAGTTTGTCTCCTCAAAAACTATCGCCGCGAACATGACCACAATCAGCGCCATCTTCATCCAGAACCACGGCGTTGCTCCCTGCAGACCGCCGTACTTGAGCCAAAGCAGAAGAGGCCCGCTAATCAACAAGGCTGCCGCAGCTACTTTGCCTACGACCGCCATCTGGAAGCCAATTCTGAACAAGTTCGCGCGGGTTACCTCGTCGACTGTGTGAAGCATTGCTCCGATGATCGGCATTACAACAACGTTGGATCCACCTGCGACGAAGGCAACTATGTGAATCCAAAGCAAAAGCGAAATTGCATTCATCTGATTGTTCTCCAAGTAGAGACTGATGCTAGATCAGAGCGTGGCGATCGTCGTGCGCCTACGGCGCACTATCAGCACTACTGAGGCGCCTTCTCATTGCGCCGGCCAGCCAGGTCGCGTCTCAGACCCGTAACGAAGGGCTTCGATCTGTGGAGTAGTGGGGTCTTCACTGGCAGCTGTGAAAGGAGTGCGGGCGGGCCCGTGACGAGTGCGGTGCCAGTCAGGCATTGGCGGGGACGAATACTGCTTAGACGTCCGATTCTGAAGCTTTCGGCAGATAGAGAGCGATCGTCGTTCCAGCGTCTGGCGAACTGTCGATATCAACATGGCCACCGGCCTGTCGGACAAACTCGGAGACCATGCTGAGACCAAGCCCCGTCCCCTTGGTGGCCTCCTTAGTCGTAAAGAATGGCTCGAATACCCGTTCACGCACTTCTGCCGGGATTCCGCAGCCTGTGTCCGCCACCGACACTCGGACAAACGATCTTACCTGGCATCCATCCACGCATCGCGCACGCAGGATAACGTTCCGCGTCTCGAGTTCCAGGTTGCCTCCATGGGGCATGGCGTCGCGTCCATTCAGTACGAGGTTGAGCAGTGCGCTCTTGAGTAGCCACGGGTCGACGCGGCACCGCCAAAGCTGGTGATCGATCCGCAGCTTGACGTCGCATCCTCTTCCTAGCGCCTGCCTCATCAATTCCTGAAACTCGGAGATCAGCTGGTTCGCGTTTATCAGCGTCGGATTCATGTTCTGGCGCCGTGAAAAGGAAAGTAGCTGCGACGTCAGCCTCGCGCTCAGATCAACGGCGCGCCGTGCCGCAGCCGCGAACTGTCCGACGCTTCCACTCCTGGCCACATGCTCAATCATATCTAGATTGGATGAAATAACCGCCAGCAGATTGTTGATGTCGTGGGAGACGCCGGCGGCGAGCCGGCCGACCAACTCCATTTTCTTGCTCTGGTGAAGTTGCTCGTCGGTGACATCTCGAAAGGCGCTGACAATGGATCGGTCGGCGACCCTTGCAATCGTGAATTCCTGCCGAATGGCTACAGACCGCGCTCGCTGAGGAGAAGGAAGGGCTCTGTACATGCCAAAAATACCGACGCTGTGAATGTATCCCGATGGTACCGTGGCGACTCCTAGAGGAAGGGAAGCAATTTGTCGTGCACCTGCGGTGCACCATCGGCGATACTGGGATGCACTTTCCTCCAGCAATCGATTCCGAATACTGGCTTTGCGTCTCAGCCGGCAACGTAAGACGCCACGCGGAAGGCGCAAGAAAGCTATGCGCCGGGATGGGAGGGGTCACTACGGCAAGCGCCGCGCGCGCGGAAGACGCGCGACCGCGGGAATCGCCTAACAGGCGGTGGCCCAACGACTGTTTATGACGGCGTCTTCAACCATCGCGCCTTGTGGGGATGGCGTGCAGCGCTGCCTCTCAGTTTATGCGAACGTATCCTTCATGCGGACGCTCGTCACGAAGTTTGGCATGAACCCCTGGTGAGTGCCCGAAGCGATTCTGAAACTGTCTGGCGAAATTCGCATAATTACTAAAGCCACAGGAGTAGGCGATCGAACTGATCGGCTGGGTTGTGCTCAGCAGCGCGCGGCGCCGCAAAAGGCGAGCGACGTGATCAAGACGCACAGAATTAACGAAGTTCGTATAAGTCGTGTTCCGCATCGCAAACAGCTTCTGAAGGTAACGCCGCGAAATCCCGACTTTGGCCGCCACCTCATCAGGGGTGACGTCCGGATCCTCGAAGCGATCTCTCACAACGTTACAAACACGGCTAAAGAGCTTTTCAGTGCGGAAGAAGGCGGCAGAGTTGGATGGCGAAAAGATAGCGCCGATTAAATCATAGATCGCTAATCGCATGTAGCTCTCGGCCGACTCTGACATCGGCCCATCGTCATCGACGGCATCACTTACAAGTTTGAAAAGCACGCGTCCTGCACGGGTATTCCAGCAGACGCTGGGGCCATATTGCGGCTCGAAGCCCAGGTGAGACACCAGTGATTGACGTGGCAGCTGAAGAACGAAGCACTGCCGGCGGTCATTCCCGTTTATGCCGGTCGCCGAAGTGCCCTGCCCCAGATCCTTTCCGTCCGCCATGTAAGTCACGGGCTTTGCCGAATTGACCAGCACGACCTGACCGGCGGCAAGCTCGACGGCCTGATCGTTTTGAATCACTTTCACGCTGCCAACAACCGAGAACAGAGCATAGTAGTGGTCCATGCCGTCAAGGCGAGCATCTCGTTGCGTCCGCTCTACGTGGGAAGCATTTGGCATCAGGTGCATCGCCGAAAACCCGTAAACGCTTTGCGGGCGTATCTTCGCCACAAACGACTTAGGGTCATTAACGACCGGGGTGTATCGCCCCCACGTCGAATGGATCGTTTCGTGCCAGGCCTCCACATCCAAGATTTGCGACTGGCAAATGACGTCGCGCCAAACCATTGGCGGCGCCGCTGGAGGGAGAACATCGGGGACCGCAATTGCGGCGGGACTCACAAAGGCAGGATTTTTTCTGGTCACGGGTCGCGGGCCTTTTTGCTCCGGATGGCTATTCACTTTTTCGTCGCCGCCCACCCACCGGTGATGCAACGGAGGGCTCCACCGCAACCGGTCGCGTCATTGACTTGGCTGCCCCCATAGCGGCGCAACGGATAAACTAAAGATGGACAAAACGTAAGGTGCAAAGGAATCTTTGCCACCGTCATGGCCCGACGATCACCAAAACGTGCGGGTACAGTTGGTAGATCGGAGCAGTTTTCGACAAGGAACGATCGAGTTGGACAAATTCACCGTCTCGCATGCCCCATGCGGCTGTTGGCATTCAACGCTCTATGTTCCCGCGCGCCTCCCGCGGCGATGGCCGATTTGCTGACCCGGGAAACTGAGCTAATTCCGGCATCGCCGGCGAGGCGATAGGCTCTGCAAGTTTCGTGACCCGGCATTGATCGACCTGGTCGAGTGGCCGGCGTTGAAGGTCTAGTGTGCGTTGTCGTCATCCAGGAACGTGGCGTTCGGGTTCGCGGCCTGGACGTCGCCCAACGCTGCGAGGGTCAGTGCTGCAAGAGACAAGGTACCGAGCCCGCCGTATCGTTGTGATATGGCGAGCGCCGCGAGCACCGTCCGATTGTTGATCTCAAGCTTCTGATAGATGTGGTGGAGGTGCACCTTGATGGTGCCTTGGGAATTGTTCAGCCGGCGCGCAACTGCCTTGTTCGACAAACCTTCGGACACCAGACGCATGATTTCGCGCTCGCGGTCCGTCAGTGCGGCCAGCATATCTTCGACGGCGCCGGTTAATTCCTTCCCGGTTGGCGCCAGGTCCGGGGACAGTTCCGGCAGCAGACTGATGCTCTCCGCCACCAGCCTCAGGGATTGCAGCAAGGTTTCGGGGCTCGCGTACTTCGAAATCACACTGCAAGCACCGGTCGCGATTGCCGCAGCGAGATCCCCATCCTCGACTGATGCGGTGAAGAAAACCAGCCGGGTGGAAAGATTCTCGGCGTTGGCAATGGCGAGAATTTCAGATGCCGTCACGTCAGATAATGAGTCTTCGAGAAGCGCGACATCGGGTGCCAAATTCCGAATCGCTTCGACGCAGCTGGCTCCATCGTGACAGGAGGCTACAATCGCAAAGTCACGATGCGACGCGAATACCGACGTCAAGCCCCGCAGAACGATCGGATGTCGGTCTGCGATCACCAACCGGGTGCCACGCATGAGGCGATCCTCGACCTGCCCTCACTAACCCCGCCAGCCGTAAATCAATCCATGGGATTTTCGTCTCAATGAGCGGAGGTCAGCCGCTGCATCGCAAACTGTTTGGCACTGACAGGCGGTAATTTGCTGCCTTCCGCACAATTACACCTTGTCTTCCTGCGATACCCTCTATCACAACTTGTCGATTTTCGTTATCGCCGTGCGGATCGCAAAGCCGTCCGCGGCTCTCATTGCGGCGGCGATTTTCTGCCGCGGCCAAGGCTTATATATCGAAAGGTATATTGGTATATCGGGAATTAGAATCTAAAGTCCTTAAATACGTCAGGATAAGAACACCGGAGGATCCCAATTTCTACACTAATTCGACACGGGAATTGCACCGTCGAATAAGTCATCGTCCAATTTTTAAACAGCTAGTGGGAGGGTCGCGGTTCAGCGGCCCCCGGGTGTGAGCTTGCGCTCAGGCGGGGAGTACCACCATGCGGCAGGAACGTTGTTTTCCGGTTATCCTCATTGGAAAAAGCATTTTGCTCAGGGAAGGGCTGGCGAGAATTTTAGGCGCGGCAAACTTTCGCATCCTGGCATCCGTATCGTGTGCCGATGATGTCTGCCCGGGCAAGTCGACATCTCCTCCCCCGCTCTTCCTTATTGTCCATACCGGCGATGATTTTGACGCCGCAGTCGAGCAGATAGGACTGTTCAGAAGCCGGCATCCAGACGGACGGATTGCGATCGTATCCGATCACAATCGGCTGAAAGACCTGATTGCGGCATTTCGCGCGGGCGCCAACGGATATTTCGTCAACGTCATCACATGCGACAGGTTCGTCAAATCCGTCGAGCTGGTGATGCTGGGTGAAACGATCTTCCCGCCGGCATTCCTGTCACTCATACTCGGTCCCAACACCCGCCTCTCCGACGCTGCATTAAATGATCACGGCAATGAGCAACCCGGCGAGCCAATCCTTCTTACGGCAGAAAATTCGATCGCTCACCTGCTCTCCCCGCGGGAGAAACTGATCCTGCTCTGCATCATCGAAGGCGACTCCAACAAATGCATCGCGCGCAAGATAGACATCGCCGAGGCGACCGTCAAAGTCCACGTCAAGGCGATCCTTCGCAAGATCGGGGTCCAGAACCGGACGCAGGCGGCAATCTGGGGGATCAACCACGGGTCGCAGACACACCTCGAAAATGGCAACTGTCCGCTATCGCTCCCGATCATCGACAGGTCACTTGTAAATCACGTTGAGACAATCCCGGAGGTTGCGCAACTCGCGCCGCCACGGATCGAACCGGCTGGCATCCCGCAGCTGGACCGCAAGGACAGAAGGACTTCCGGCGCTACACGGCCTGGCAAGGAGCCATAGCTGGCGTCGCTGCGTCTTCACCGGCGGCAGATTTCCGCTGTCGGAAGCGACGCTGATGCGGAAGTCTGGCGCCAGCATCAGCGTCAGTCTGCGCGCGATCCAAGGTGGGGTGACAGAAGCTGGCACGGCTTCCTAGGAAGCCGCGGCATGGCCGCGCGCCGCCTCGCCCGCCTTGAGCCTCGGCGCGGATCGCGGCCGTGCGATCGATCGGCCCTCTCGAACGCGCTTTCCCTCCTTCGAATGCAATGCCTCAAAGTACGCAATCGTTCGCTGCAGGCCTTCCGTGAGCATCACCGTCGGCCGCCAGTTCAGCAGTTCCTGTGCCTGACTAATGTCCGGACGACGCTGTCTTGGATCGTCCTGTGGCAGAGGACGATGGACGATTCGCGAGCGAGAACCGGTCATCGTGATCACCTTTCTCGCCAGGTCGAGGATCGTGAACTCATTTGGATTGCCGCAATTAATCGGTCCGGTGACTGCATCCGGCGTCTTCATCAGAGCGATCATCCCGCCAACCAGATCGTCGACAAAACAGAACGAGCGCGTCTGCAAACCGTCTCCGTAGATGGTTATGGGCTGATTGTTGAGGGCTTGAACAATGAAATTCGATATGACGCGACCATCATGTGGCTGCATACGCGGGCCGTAGGTATTGAAGATCCGCAACACCTTGATTCTCAGCTGGTGCTGCCGGCCATAGTCGAAAAACAGCGTTTCAGCGCAACGCTTGCCTTCATCATAACAGGAGCGCGGCCCGATGGGATTTACATGCCCCCAATAGGATTCCTGCTGCGGGTGGACCTCGGGGTCACCGTAGACCTCGGATGTCGAAGCCTGAAGGATCCTGCCCCGGAGCCGCTTGGCCAGGCCAAGCATGTTGATGGCGCCAAGCACGCTGGTCTTGGTCGTCTGCACGGGATCCCATTGATAGTGAATGGGCGAGGCCGGACAGGCCAGATTATAGATCTCGTCAACTTCGACGTAGAGGGGAAAGGTCACGTCGTGACGAAGAATCTCGAACCGCAGGTGGTCGCGAAGGTGTTCGATGTTGCGCCTGGTCCCGGTAAAGAAATTATCGACGCACAGGACCTCGGAGCCGGCTTGCAGCAGGCGTTCACACAGGTGTGAGCCGATGAAGCCCGCGCCGCCCGTCACCAGGACGCGGCGTGGAAGCTGCATTGTATCAGGGAGCGACGCGATCGCGGTGGTTGGCGCAACGGTCTCACTCGAGCCTACTCGATAATCCATGATGTATCACTCCGAAAGCCGCGTTCTGCAACCTTTGGCGGACAACATCGATGCCATGCATCGTGTAAGCCGACGCTCGATGATACGTGCTTTCTCGATATGTGTTTGCGACGCAGAAGGGGTACTTCCATGCGAGCGTCACTTTGCACCGGTTGCACCGATTACGGCCGGCAATGTCGCGATCAGAATGTACAGATCGAGCCAGAGAGAACGATTCTTGATATAGAAGCTGTCTTCCGCGCGCTGCACGTCGAGATCGCCATTGCTGCGCGATGAGATCTGCCACAGGCCAGTCAGGCCCGGCGGCACGCTCGCCCTGAGCGCCCGGAATTCGGGGTCGAAGGCAACGAGATGATAGGCGGGAAACGGCCGAGGGCCCACCAGGCTTATGTCGCCGCGGATAACATTCCAGAGCTGGGGCAGCTCATCGAGACTGGCACGGCGCATCAGGCCGCCGACATGCGGCAGGATACGAGGATCCTGTGCCAGCTTGAAATGCCGCTGCCAATGCCTGCGCAAATCGGGAGAGCTCGCGAGCACACGCTCAAGCCGCTCTTCCGCATCCCGGTACATCGTGCGCAGCTTGAAGATCCGGATCGGTCTGCCAAATTGACCAACGCGCCATTGGCAATAGAAAGCCGGGCCGGGATCCGCGAGCTTGATCGCCAGCGCGAGCAACGCGATGACCGGCGCTGCAAGAACAAAGAGCGCAAGCGCAAGGATCAAGTCGATGGCGCGCTTCAGCTTCTTGCTGTAATCACCCGGTTTTCCATTCAGCTCGATGGCAACAAGGCAATCCGCGTTGCGAACCTGAAGGCCGAACGTTGGAAACTCGCCCAACCGGGCAGCTACCAGGATCTGCCGGGCACCCAGACGATACAAGGCTGCAGGATTTTGCGGGAGCCGCTCGCAATCCGGCACAACCACGACTTCCGCGCTGCCATAGGCGTGCCAACCATTAAGTGTGCCGAGCACCGGCAATGCAGCAGCTGTGCCGCGGGTATCTTCTCGTGCGACGCATTCATCCGAGACGTCGCCGGCGCCCGTGCCATCTTCGATGAATCCCGTTGGTCGAAGTCCGCAGCCTGGGCGACTGAGCAGCAGGCGGGCGAGCGCGTGACTGTGTGCGCCGGTACCCAGGATGGCCGCCGGGGTACTGCAAACACCGGTCCTGGCGAGCCATGCGCGGACGAGATGCTCGGTCCACAGACCGATCACGGGTGCGATTACACCAACAACCGGCACAATGGCCAGTTCGACCAATGAACCCGTACGAATCCACATCAACACGCTCGCGAACATGAACAGCAATGTTGCGCTCACGCGAAGGCGGAACCGCTCCATGGGGTTTCTGATATTGGACCGATAGAGGCCCAGCGAGCAGTTGATGCCGAGCAACAGCAGCAGGAGCAGGCACGGTTGCGTCCGACCGACCAAACCGGCCTGGCCGGCCGCCAAGGCTACGATCGCCGCAGCTGCAACGACGGCCATGGCGCCGGATACCAGGTCGCCCGCAAACAAGACCGCGGCGAGCAGACGCCGCCTCGTCCCATTCTCGACGCGGCTCGTTTCTCCATCAACACCGAACGGCTTGCCGACGGGCGGTGGCAATGTGGGGGCCAAGCGTGCGTCGGCGTTTGACATGAATAATCATCCGTTCGATGCCCGGGCTTCCGCCCGAGCGGCTATTCAGCCGCGACGGCTGCGCCGGGCATCCTCCTTTCGGCCGCGGCTGCCAGCGCGACCTGTTCCGCGATCCAGTGGTAGGTGGGGACAATTCCCTTGCGCAAGGTCATGCGCGGCTCCCACTGCAATACTTCCCGCAGCCGCGTATTGTCGCTGTTCCGGCCACGTACTCCCTGGGGCTTGGAAAGGTCGTGTACGAGGGAGATCTGCTTCTCGGAAGCGCCGATCACGATCTCGGCAAGCTCGTCAACAGTCACCAGCTCATCCGTGCCGAGATTGAGAGGCAATCCGTGGTCCGACTGCATGATGCGATGGATGCCCTCTACGCAATCGTCGATATACATGAACGAGCGGGTCTGCTTGCCATCTCCCCAGACCTCGATCTGGCCGGAATTCGGAGCGTATGCGACCTTGCGGCACATCGCCGCCGGCGCCTTTTCGCGCCCGCCGTCATAGGTGCCCAGCGGGCCGTACACGTTGTGGAAGCGCACCACGCGCGTAGGCAGGCCATAGTCCTCGGTGTAGTACTGACAGAGCTTCTCCGCGTAGAGCTTTTCGAGGCCGTAACCTTCTTCAGGCTGCGCCGGAAACGCATCTTCCTCGCGCAACGGCGTTACATCCGGGGAGGTCTGCAGGCCGTGCGGATAGACGCAGGCGGATGAGGAAAACAGGAAGCGCTCGACGCCGCTATTGCGTGCCGCGTCAAGCATATACAGGTTCATCAGGGAATTGTTGTGAGCGATCCCGGCGTGTGACGCGGTGATGTATCCGATGCCCCCCATGTCAGCCGCAAGATGATAGACGAACTTCATCCCGGCGGTGCTGGTCTGGCAATCCTTCAACTCGCGAAGGTCGAGCAACATGAATTCGTCGGCATCGGTGTCGCCGTATTCGGGCCGCTTGATGTCGACGCCGCGCACGCGGTAGCCCGCCGCCTTCAGATACGATACCAGATGATGGCCGATGAAGCCGCCCGCTCCTGTGACCAATGCCCATGGCTTTAATGGTTTTGATGGCTTTAATGGTTTTGACATTTGCTTCCTCCATCAGAGAAGTGATCGTTCCGGTCATGTCACGGACGTTACGGCGCACGAAGACGCGCTCAAGCGCCAAGAAGGGGTAGCTCGATTGTCCAGTGCGCCAGACTGAAACCAAAAGGGGCGATGTGCGTTTCTTGAAACGCGCATGTGGAAATGCATGCAAGCGTGTGCTATATTTTCCTGCCGCATCGGGGTGCGCGATATCTTGCACAGCCGGGCGGCAATGGGGACTTACGCCAAAGCCGATATCGAAGTCCGAAAGATCACTTCGTAATGTCGGCGGGATGTCGGCTCAGTCAGTGGAATCCAATAGCCGGCGCGTTGCGGCCGTGGTTCTTGCCATCGCGGATGGCAGGCGAGTTCAAGTGGATTTAGGGGTTTCGGTGGTCCGGTGATGCAGCAACCGGCGAAGGGCGACTTTCATGAATCTGCCATTTGACCCACTGCGCAAGGAAATTCTCCTGCAGCTCGAACAGGCGATCAGCATCCGGCGCGCTCAAGGGAATTCATTCGAAGCATTGGGCCGGGAATTCGGCCTGTCGAGGGAAGCACTCCATCTGATCGCGGGACGCGATCACGACAGCCCCGAGAAGCGCTTGCAAGCACCAGATCCCGGAGACGCTCCAGATCAGGGCCGCTCCGGTAGCTAAATCGACCGAGGACGCTGTCCGCTCAATTGATACTCGCCGCCGGGCGAGCGCCAATTCCTTTCGCCGACGAAATCCCGCTTTCGGCCGCCTTCTCTTCGGGCCGATCCGCGGTCATTCCGGGCACCTGTGGAAACAGCGATCCGATCTGCACGATATCTCCTGGCTGAAGCAGGAAGTTGGCAGCGGCATCATACCTTACATTCGTCGTGCCCCTGGCGCGGATCACGGTTATGACGGCCTGCGACGCCTGTTCCGCATTCGTCAGGCCGGCCTGGCGCGCGTATGCTGCGCGCACCCGATGCGCAGCTGGCAGGCTGACTGCCAGTTCCAGGAGCGATCGCTCGGTGTCGCGCAGTTCGGTCGACACGCGACGCTGATAGGCGTTACGCAGCTCGACAATCTTGAACTGTACTTCGCCTATCTGGAGTTCGGCCTTGAGTGCATCCGATTCCAGCCGGCCGATGTTTCCATCGATACGCGCCTCTTCGCGCTTTACCTCTATGTAGGTCGATTTGCGCGCAAGCCCGCTCTTGTTCAGCTGCTCGTAGTCTGCAATCAACTCCTGATTGAGAACGCGCTGCTTCTGTTCAAGTTCAGACTGGCGCTTCAATGACGCGATCTCGGCTTCCAGTCTCGGAGGCTGCTTCTCCAGGGCCGCAATCTCCTGCTGCATTGCCTGGCGCTCCGCCTTGAACGCAATTTGCTCACTGTCGCGGATCTGGGTGATGCGGGCTGGGTCGACAGCAATCCCGGACATGTCGGGAAAATCGATCCGCTCATCGCCATTTTGCAGCGCTGTGAGCCGCGCCCGCTTCGTCAGAAGGACCACTCGGCTTATCTCAAGCAGCGGAATACGCTCTTCGGCCTGCAACAAGGCTCCAAGCATAGCGCCTTGCTGACCATCCGACACGCCAATACCTCCCGCGCGCGCGATGGCCCCAAGCACCGACAACCCCTCACGATAGGGGTAAAGCCCGGGCGTGCGGACCAGGCCCAGGACGTAGATCGGGCTGTATTCCGCGATTTTGGCGGTAACAGTCGGATTACGTACATAGGCCGGCGTCAGGGCCTGAGCGATGCTCCCTTCGAGCTCCGTCAGGGTGAGTTCGACGGCGGAGACCTCGCCAATCAGGGGCAGTCGGATATTGCCGCTTTGATCGACAGTTGCCTCACCTGACAGGTCGGGTTGGCCGAAGACAGCTACGCCAATCCTGTCGCCGGCCGAAATGCGGTACGCGTTCGAAGCCGTCTGCGCTCCGGCAAGCTCAATCGACGGTGTCTGAAAGGCCAACACCGCCAGCGCCCAGGCACAAGCGACCGAGAAGCGCCCTCGCCCTTTTCTCGACCGCGGTTTCCGGAAGATTGAAATCATCCCATTACCAGCTGAGCCAGATCGTCAACGCATGGTCGTCAATGCATGCTGCCGGTCAACATAGGCAAAACCTGCACGGGATGCTCTGATCTTTATAGGTAGTCCTTCTTAGACTACGGATCACCGAAATCCCACTACAACGCCAACGACTGCGAACAGTATTCTTGTACTCCGCCTCGTACTTCACCTCGTAACTATCGAGGCCTCGATCGAAGGTATCACCAAGGCAAGAGCGCGCAGAAGGACTTACCACGAACACGTTACCCCTATCCCTCCAATGAGGCGATCGGTCCAAGGCGAAGGGCAGGAGCTTTAGCGACCACACTCTTCTATCTGACCAAGGCTACCCCGGACGGAGTAACAGTCAGTATTTCGAGGGATCGTCATGGCAAAGAGAACAGCGACTATTATTATCGAGCCTCACTTGCTCGTACGCGAGGCGCTCGAATCATTGATAAAGAACTATCGTTATCGCGTCGTTTGCAGCGTCGGATCCACCGCGGACATCGATGATTCGACAACGGTAGATGATGGCCCCAAGCTCGTAATCCTGGGTGCAGATTCTACCGACCATGCGATCGACGAAGCCGTCAACGTTCGCCGATTGTGGTCAAACAGCAAGATCGTCCTGCTGTTCGAGCATGCATCTGCCGCCGACTTCCAGAAGCTTTTGACGTCGGAAGTCGATGGCTGTGTCCCTCTGTTTGCATCCCCCGAGACGCTGATCAAGACGCTGGACCTGATTACAATCGAGGACGCCCGCGTTGTGATCACGACCAACGCGAGGAGCCCGGCCGTCCGGCCCTCACCCACCGGAAAGGTGCGCCAGCCACAAATCGACGCGGACGAAACGCCGCCGGGCGGCACCGAGCGCGACACCAGATCGGTCAACGTGATCAGCATACCTGCGACCCGACCTGCAATTAATGGCGGCGCCATGCAATCGGACGGCTACCGGCACGACACGAATTTCACCTCCCTGCCGGGCGGTCCCAGGCTGTCGGAGCGCGAGGCCCAGATTCTCAATGGCCTCGTGCAAGGGCACGCAAACAAGATCATCGCTCGCACGTGCGACATCACGGAAGCGACGGTCAAGGTTCACATGAAATCAATCCTGAGGAAGATCCAGGTCGCAAACCGGACGCAAGCAGCCGTTTGGGCTCTGGAGCACGGCCACTCAGTCGCGCAGATCAAAGACGCCTGCTGAGCCGGCGTTCCAAGGTGAATGCAACGACTGTGAGGCAAGCATTCCCTTGTACGTGCGTGTCGCAATTGCGCTTGTCCGCCGAGCCTATTGTGCGGATTTTTGTCCACATCGCGAGGTCGCCACGCAGGCGCGCCGGGATGGCCAAGGGATTACCTCTTCAGCGCGCCATCACGCCACTTTCGAAACGCCCGCTGCATGAAGCCATCAGCCTAGTATGCAATGACTTGGCAGGCTTCCCTCTACCCCCTCAACCCGGACCGGCGCGTGTGCGACGGCAAAACATGTTTACCCGACATGACCCCGATCAAAGCAGTTTCAGTTTGCGGCCTGGGAAAGCTGGGCTCCTGCATAGCGGCAACGCTGGCGGCCCGCGGCTTCGACGTTGTGGGAGTCGACATCGATCAGGAGAAAGTCAACAGAATCAACCTGGGTCTGGCGCCCGTCGATGAGCCACTGCTCGCCGAAACGATCAAAGCTGGACATTCGCGGCTTCGCGCCACTCTCGATGCCAGAGAAACAATCGCGACCGATGCCACCTTCTTCATTCCCCCCTCCCCGAGTTTGCCGGACGGAAGTTTCTCCAATGAGTTCCTGTTGAAAGCCATGCAGCCGGTGGCCAAGGCCATCAAGGGCGCCGGCAAGAAAGGGCATCTCTTTGTCTGCAGTTCAACCACGACGCCTGGAGCCATGGATGCAGTCCTGATTCCCATGCTGGAGCGTGAACTCGGCGGCATTTGCGGAAAGGATTTCAGCGTCTGCTACAATCCCGAATTCATCGCGCTGGGCGACGTTATCAATGGTTTGCTCGAGCCGGACCTTGTTCTGATCGGCGAATCCGATCCGGGCAGCGGCGCGGCCCTCGAAGAGCTTTACAGGAAATACAACCGCAATTCACCGCGCATAGCCCGCATGTCCATCATCAGCGCAGAACTGACAAAGATTTCGCTGAACAGCTACATCACGATGAAGATCAGCTTCACCAATCAATTGCGGCTGATTGCGTCGCAACATCCGCAGGCCGACATCCACGCCATTCTCGACGCGATCGGCAGCGACAGCCGGATTGGAAAGAAATATCTGCGCGCCGGGCTAAGTTACGGAGGTCCCTGCTTCCCGCGCGACAACCGTCTGCTGGCTTACGCGGCCCGGCAGGTCGGACTTGAAGCGCCGCTGGCCGAGGCTTCGGACCGGGTGAATGAGCGAGCCAAGCAGGATCTGGTCGATAAAGTCGATGAGATGGCCAAGCCCGGCGACATGGTCGCGGTTCTGGGCGTCACCTACAAGCCAAACACCTACATTACCGAGGAAGCGGCCGGCCTTTTCCTGGCACAGCAGCTCAAGCGGCGCGGTTACCGCGTTCTCATCCATGACTTCGCTGCCACGCCCGCCAATTCTCCGAGCCTCCATGAGTTCGAGCAGATTTCCGACTGGGAGGAATTCAAGACTAACCCCGGCGTTGGGCTTGCGGTCATTTGTTGTCCCTGGCCCCAATACCGGGACTTGGCCGAAACCGCGGGAACGAGGGTATTCACGCCATGGCACTTGTGAACAGTAAGCCGATGGACGTCGATCCCTCGTCCTCGCGGTCCGGCGTTGCATATCCAGACGATGGACCATTGCCATCCATCAGGATCCTGGGAACCTCGATTGCATGTGCCACGTACAATTCCGCGCTGGAGCAGATCAAGATGCTCGCGCGTCAACCACGCCCCACCGCGGTCTGTCCTTCCAACACCCACATTCTTGGCGAGGCCCGGCACAATCCCGAGTTTGCAAAGACCCTCGCCCGCTTCGATCTCGTGTTGCCGGATGGGATGCCGGTGGTTTGGGCCCTCAACTCGCGCGGGGCCGGCCTCAAGGACCGGGTCTATGGTCCGTACTTCATGCGACACGCACTGCGGAACACGCCGCGGCCTTGGCGTCATTTTTTCTTCGGCGATTCCGAGGCGTGCCTCGTCGAGCTGCGCCGCGTGCTGGTCCAATTGCAGCCGGACATCGAAATCGTCGGTATGCTGAGCCCGCCGTTTCGTTCCTTTACCGAGGCTGATGAAGCCCTGTTCGCCGAGACCATCAATCGCGCCGATCCGGATTTCGTCTGGGTGGCGTTACCCGGCGTGCGGATGGAGCAATGGATCATCGACAATCAGGCGCGGTATCGGAGGGGCGTATTCCTAGCGGTGGGTGATGCATTTACGCTGCTGAGCGGCCGCCGCGCGTTCGCGCCGGCGTGGATGCAACGAATGGGGCTGACCTGGGCATACCGGCTAGCCAGGGAGCCGCTCCGGCTGGGACCGCGTTATCTGCGATACCACTACCTGTTCGTATCTTATTGGCTATCGGACGCCCTGCGCGGGCGGGCCCGGACAAGAGGTCGGTCCGACAGTTTAGGGCACGGGTAGATCTCCGAAAAATCAGTGCCTTCCAGGATCGGCGCATATGGGATCGCTCAGTTCGTGAAAGAACAAACGCCAGGGCCTGCCTGGATGTGGCTACGGCTAACCACCAACGGTGATCTGAGGTGATCGGCCAGCCGAAGGGAGAGCGCGACGATAGTAAGCGACGGGTTGGCATAGCCGCCGGTGGGAAAGACCGACCCTCCGGCGATGTAGAGGTTGGTCATCCCGTGCACTCGACAGTTCTCGTCTACAACTCCGCGAGCGGGATCGCGGTGCATCCGTGTCGTACCGAGGTGATGCCAGTTGCCGAAGACCGCCGGCGGATGCTTCCCAATTCCAAGGGTCGAGGTCACAGTGCCCACGCCTGCTTCACGGACGGCATCGCCGAAGATTTCCACGGTCCGCCGCATCGATTCCCAGTCCATGCTCGTCAGCCGCCAATCGAGAGTAGCCACGGGGACGCCCAGTCGATCTCGTCGTCGGGCGAGTCTCACCCGGGAGGACGTCGTCGGCCCCTGCTCGGCCATCATGTCGATGCCAAAGACCTCCGGTGGGCGCCCGGAACGATAAGTCGCGTAGTGGCGGAGGATCTGTGGTGCGCCCAGGATGCTCCGCAGCGCATGCCTCGCCAGCCCCGGCGTCGCAACCCCGTAATGCACCGACCTTCGGATGGCCTCGGCCGATCGCACGGCCGACGTCATGCCGGACCGGTAGGTGGGCCGCAGGCGCATGACGGCGTTGAGCAGTCGCTTGCTTCTCAAGACAGCGTCACTCAGCCGAAACATGGCTTCGACGGTGAGGTGCTCCCCGGCGTGCTGGTGCTCGTACAGCCTGAACGCCCTTCTGCCGAACTGCGGATCGGGGGTCAGGTATCCGACGGCGACATCCGGATGCTCCATGAAGGAGCGGCCCACCAGGTCGCGGCTATTACCGATGCCAGCGGGCTGGCTGTCCCTCGAGACCAGCAGCAGACGGGCATTCTCGATCGCCCCCGCGGCGAGGACGAACGTCCGTGCACGGACGCTAAATCGCTTGCCTGACAGCGTCGCACAGTCCACCCGGACCGTGCGCCCGCCCCTGTCGGCGAGGTGCACGGCGGTGGCGTGGAGCACGAGGTTGACGTTCCCGGCCCGCGCCAAGGCATCCTCGTATCGGTCGAAGCTGCTTTGCTTGCCAAACTGGAAGATCACCGATTGGACGAGCCTGGGATCGAGGGGTAGCGGCGCCCCGTAGCCTTGCGCCTCCCATGTCTCCATGTCGTAGGCGAACGGGCCCAATCCGCATAACTGCTGGGCTCGTTCGTAGAACGGGTCGAGCTGGGCCCTGTCGATCGGCCAGCCGGTCTCCGGCAAGCCCTCTCGTGCCTCGAAATCGATTGCGTCGAGTGGTCGGACCTGAACGCCGCGACCTTCGTGCCATGCCCGCGACGAGCCGCCGAACGCGCGCACCCGTGTGAACCGCAGCGGATAATAGGGTTGTCCAGCGTTCGGGCCGCCGGCCAGCGCTTGCTCACCCAGAGTATGTCGTCGCAGCACGGTCGGTAGCTTGCGAAGGGATTTCGTGAACTCAAGGCCGCCTCCTTCGAGGAGCACGACGCTTTCAGACCCACCGATGAACTCCCGCGCGATCGAGATGCCGGCGATCCCTGCGCCGACGATGCAGATATCTGCCTGCAGGGTCGAATCCGCAGCGATCTGTCTCGCGTCAGTGAACACCCAGCGCCCTCCGATCCTCGAGCACGACGCTGGAATCATGATGCTTTGGCACGACGCCCGAGCCATGATGCTTCAGCCAGGACCTGAGCATGAGCACCGGCCATAGATGGTCAACCCGATCTCGCCGGCCGGTGAGATGTTCGTGCCACTTCACTCGGATCGGATCCGGGTCCAACAGACCCTCTTGCCGGATGGCACCTGGATCCAGCAGGTCCTCGGCCCATTCCCTCAGGGGTCCTCTGAGCCACGCGCCCAATGGCAGATGGAATCCCATCTTGGGTCGCTGATACAACGCTTCGGGAACGTGTCGGTGCAGGACCCGGCGAAGGATGTACTTCCCTGTCTCGCCGCGCACCTTCAGGTCAGGCGGCAGAGTGAGGGAGAATTCGACGACGCGATAGTCCATGAAGGGCGTGCGCGCTTCCACGCTCACGGCCATGCTTGCGCGATCGACCTTCTTGAGCTGCGTGTTTACCAGGGTCGTGACGAGTTCATGGGCAAGCATCCGCTCCAGGATCTCGAATTCGCCGTTCAGTGGAACGAATGCAAAATCGGTTGGCGATTCCATGGGATCGTGACCGACGACGAGCCGGTCACCGGCATCCCACCGAGTGGACAATACCTGGTACATCTCTTCCTGCGAGGCAGAGCCCATCCAGCGGGCCAGCCGGTGGAGCTTGGCGCCAGGGGTTCGCTCCCGTAGCCGGGAGGGAATCGCCGGCTCGACAATGTTGAAGACCTTGTCCCAGGCCGCCGTCGGGATCGCCGTCAGTGCTCGCGCTCCTTGCTTCCGGATCCCGGCCGGCAGCCAACCGAGCCGTTGGCACACCATTGGCAGCCATCGATGCCGGTGGTAGCCCGCGAATAGCTCGTCACCTCCGTCACCGGACAATGCGACGGTCACACTCTGTCCAGCAAGCCGGTAGGCGACGTAATTGGACACATAGGATGGATCGGATTGCGGTTGATCGGACAGCCTGGCGAGCGAAGGGATCAGCTGGATGATGTCGTTCGGTGCCATGTCGAGCTCGGTATGATCCGAGCCGATGTGAGCAGCGATCTTCCGCGCGGCAGGCGCCTCATCGAGTCCCGAAATCGGGGAAACCGATCGAGAAGCTTCGGATCGTCCTCGCGCTCTCGCGCTGTAGAAGCGCGAGTATCGTCGAGGAATCGATCCCGCCTGATAACAGAACCCCCAGCGGAACGTCGCTGACCCTGCGCAAGCGGACCGCGTCACTCAACAAGCTCTCCAACTTCTCGACGGCCTCGTCCTCGCTTCCCGAGAAGCGATTGTGGTGTCCGATCTCGGCCTTGTCAGTCGCCGACCAGTACACGCGTTCATGCGCCTGCAGTCTCCGGTCGAATGTCACATGCGTTCCTGGGCGGATGGCGCGAACTCCGCGGTAGATCGTGTCCTCGCACGGCCGGTGTATCTCACGCAGGTACCGATCCAGCCAGTCGCGGTCGATCGTCAGTGCTGCGTCCGGATAGGCCGAGATCGCCTTCAATTCCGAACCGAACACGAGCGCGCCGTTGAGGCGACCGTAGTAAAGAGGCTTTACGCCGAGTCGATCTCGCACCAGGCACAGTGTTCGCTCGTGGACGTCCCAGAGCGCGAACGCGAACATGCCGTTGAACAACTCGAGCGCCCTGTCGAGGCCCCAGGCTTCGATCGCCGCAAGGATCACCTCGGTGTCCGAGTGACCGCGCCAATATGGCGCCAGACCTGCCGACTTGAGCGTTCGAGCGATCGCCGCGGAGTTGTAGATCTCGCCGTTGTACGCGATCACGTACCGGCCCGATGCGGAGTGCATGGGCTGATGGCCCTCGCGTGACAGGTCGATGATCGCCAGCCTTCGATTTCCGAGCGCTACTCCAGCCCTCGGGTCGACCCAGGCACCTTCGTCGTCGGGTCCGCGGTGCGCGAGGGCGTTCGTCATTTCGACGATATGTCGGCGCATCAACTCGGGACCGCGATTATTGGCGGGGTCGAAGAAGCCTGCGATGCCGCACACGAGGAGCCCTCCAGTCCTGATTGTCGATGATCCACCGCATCATCCGCAAACCGGGCAACGCCCCCCGCACGAAATCCGGATCGGCGCGATCAGGTATCCTGGAAGAGCAGCATGGACTTCTGTTTTACTGTAGCAAGGCGCCACCTCCGATCAGCGTTGAGCCATCGGGTCGAGTGCCGCCAAGTCTAAAATGGCCTGTTACATCGAAACGCGTCGCAGGATGAGACAGTTCGGCTTTGGCTGCACTACGGCCTTTAGTGATTTCGGCGAAATTTTGGGGTACCACCAACGCATGCTGGCGTAACCCCGCCCTTCGACGTCTCGCTGGATGGATGCGTTATCGATTGATGAGGGCCCGCGACGGAGACAAGCGGCCATCAGAAAGGATCAGCTGGCCACGCTGCTCCAAACCCAATCGTCGAAACTGATCCCAATCGGTCACGTTATGGCCCCAGAAGAAACGGCCCGGCCCGCTCGCCCGCGCAACCCTGTATAAGTTGCTGTCGAAACTGTTGTTGCCGTCGGTGATGATCGCGAAATTCTCATCAAGGAAACTGACGTCGGAAACGCCGCCGGCGCAAGCGGCGCCCTCGAAAGTTAAATCGTTGTCGTGAATTGTGTTGTTGCGCGTCTTGTATTTGCCGCCGTTCCTGGTCGGTCGGCCTTGATCGATGAGCACAATGCCACATCCGCCGGCAGCGACAGTCAACGTGTTGTTTTTCACCTCCACGTCCTGCGAGGCAGCAACGCCAATTTCGGCACGCCAGAATCCGCCCCTGTGCCCGCTGCCATTGTGCCGAACCACGTTGTTGCGGATCACGGCCTTGAATGAAATCTCGTGAAAGATGCCGATATCCTGGTTGTCCTCCACGAGATTGCCGTCATAGACGACGTCGCGGCAGTCGATATCGCACCACAACCCGGGACCGATATTGTCGTGAACATGATTTCCGCGGAACGTGACCCCATCGCTTAAGGCGATCTTCACGCCACCGGCTTCCCAAGTATAGTCGAAGCCGTAGATGTTGTTCGACCAGATCCTGTTGTTCTCGATCAAGATGTCCCGCCCATGGCCCGCGATGCCGGTCTGACCGTTGTGATGAATATCGCAGCCGCGGACGCGACCGCCGGTCCCGATGCCGATCCCCGCCCCACTGTTCCAGCGCATCTCGCAGTTCTCGATCGTCCATCCGGAGCCTTCGGTGGTCTGGATCGCCCCCTTCTGCGCAACGCTCGCATATTTCTCGACAGTCAGGTTGCTGATCAGCACGTCGCCCGCCGTGCTTTCGAATGCAAAGACGGCGACGGTGGCCTCAACCTTGCGGTTACTCGGATCATCGGCAAGATAGATCCTGCTGTTGGCATAGTCGAAGTAAAATCTGTTGCTCTTGAGACGGTCTTTACTCAAGACCTGATCCAGCGGCTTATCGTCGATGAACACGCCTTCGGGTCGATCGCACGCGGGCGCGGCGCGCGTACACTCGCCATGCTTGCGACCGCGTTGCGATTGGCCGCTTGCGATCCAGTAATCCCCCTCGCGATCAAAGTCCGTGAGCAGTTTGCTGCCGTTCAGAACTGTGCGCCCCTCACCGTAAAAACTCTGGCGCGACCTCGGCCGAACCACCTGGACCCTGTGCGTTCCGTTCTTCAGGCAGAACACTGCGCCGTCGCCGGCGCTGTCGACCGCGGCCTGGATGGAAGCGCCGGGCTGGACCGCAATCGCTCCCGGCGGACACGGAACGTCAGTGACGCCTGCGGCCGTTGCGTTCGACGCTGAGGAAGTGAAGACCAACAAAGCAGCAAGCGATACGCAAATGCGTATGGCGAGCAACCAACTCCCTAACCCGAGCGAAATCGCTGGTCTTGGGTTTGTCATGCGCCCTTCCGGCCAAATTCGTTGAAAGGCTGAGCCCGATAGATCATCACAGACCCAAGGCCGAAGCCGAACAGGCACCAGAACCAGATGCCCTGCACCGGACCTTCGAGCGCGACATCGAACGACGCATTGATAACGATCGCCGCAGCATAGCAGCCGATAAACAGGAACAGGCCTGCCCATTGCTTATGTCCGCGAGCGCGAGCCGTCAGTGTCGCTCTCATCAGCATCCCAAACCAGGACACGAGCACGAGCAGCCACAGCACCAGGCCCGGAATTCCGGTGCGCGCCAATATTGTCATGTGCGCGCTATGCGGACTGCGGGTTGGATTGCGAGGACCGCGTCGATCGCCGGTGCCGGCAAAACCATCCTCGAAGGCGAGATTTCTGCCAAATCCCCTGCCGGTCCAGAAGTTATCGCCATGGATGGTGTCGTTGATGATGATATCCCACCAGTTCAGGCGCCATTGCTTGGTGCCTTCCGCCTGTTCGCCGGATTGTCCGATAATGCTCTTCATATTTTCGACGATCTGGTGTGCGCTGACCGGGCGGTCGGTCGAATCCCTGGCTTCGCTGTATTCTCCGAAGGTGGACTCAAGCGTGAAGAGAACGGCAAGTATGGCCAGGCCTGCCGCCATCGTGGTCAGCATCAAGCGAAACCGTCCGAGCAGAAGCATCGCGAAGACGACAGGCAGGACGACGGCGATGGTCGCGCCGCGATTGAGCGCGCAGACAAGAGTCAGCGTGGCGAGCCAGACACAGACCCACGCGACCGACACCTTGCGGAAGCCGATCAGGGCGAACACCATCGTGCCCGCCAAATGCGTTCCGACCATGCTCGCACCCGTATCCAGGATCGGCACTGGACCGTAAAGCCACGGGATGTATTCCGCCCAGTACCTTGTGACCAACAATCCCGCAAACAAGACAGGTAGCCCCGCCAGCATGATCCTGTAATAGCGAAGGATGCTGCTGATCCGGCGCGCGTCCTCCAGCAGCAGCCCAACGAGGATGAAAGCAAAGCCGCCATAAATGACGATGACGCCGTCACGCAGGGCCTCGAATCCGTACAAGCCAACGTACGGGAGCGTTCGTGCGATGACCAGGGCCATCAGCGCAACCAGCAGGACGGCCGGCAGCGTCGTCAGCACGCTGGCAAATGCGCCGATCCGAAGGAAGACGACGGTTCCGGCGAGAAAGGCAATCTCGCCGACATAGAGCGGCGGGAAACCGAGATAGGCAAACCCCTTTCCCATCAAGGCATAACCCAGCAGCACGATCGCAAGCAGCGCGATATACCGGTCGTTCCATGAGAGCGCCGCTCGATAATGCCGTCGCGGTATACCGTGCATTGCAACGGATGTGTCGGGCATCGCCTAGACTGGCTCCCTCTGCTCCGCAGCCGCGCCGAGGACTTTCTCGATCGGAGCACGACCGGTGGAAGTCGCAGACCGGGCTGACGCGCGCGAGCGCTCGCTGGCCGTCAGCCAGGCGATCGCGATCACCGCGCTGATCGCGCGCACCAGGTTGGCGATCAGCAACGCGAGGCATGCGCCGAAAACGCCGAACGGGCCGATCAACGCAAAAGCCAGCACCGCCACGACGCCGACGGCCACGACATTGACCAGAGAAGCGAGCCTGCCGGCTTCAACGCCAAGCAGCGTCTTGCTGATCATTTCCGCGATGTACTCGAGCACACCGGCGACCGCGAGGACCTGCAAGCACAGGCCGACGGTGAGATAGGGCGATGACGGCCCATAGACCGTCCGCAGAAGCAGGTTCGGCATGAGAAAGGCGGCTGCGGAAATGACCAGGATCGGCGCCAGGCCGATAACGACGTAGCGATAGGCTGCCCGCGACGCGCCGATGGCGCCGCCGGTGCGGTACGCCTGAGCGGCGACCTGCGGTACGGCGTTGCCCATCCCGAGAATAATCGGATTCATCATGTTGGCGATGTTCAGCGCGGCCTGAAGCGATGCGGTGGCCGCGGTACCTGCAAGGGCCGCCAGCAGCCACGGAAGCAACTGAAAGCGGGCAAGCACCAGCCAGTAATTGATCAGAGACCACTTGCCGATCGATAGATATTCACGCGCCAATAACTGCGCTTCGGCAAGATCCGGCCAGGCGAACCGCAGCTTCGATGCATGCACGATGGCGCCAATGCCGAAGGTCACCGACATTACATACAGCGCGGTTGGGAGCGTGACGGCATCGGCCCAGGCCAGGAGCGCGACCAGCACGGCCTGTCCGACAAAGGCGATAGCGTCCCCGGCCACCGCCGCGCGATAGAGGAAATCGGCGAGCAGGCATCGCCGCGAAGTCTCTTGCGCCTGCCAGCAAAGATAGCAGAGGCAGGCCGGCAACACGATATTGTCGACCTCCAGCAGCGTGGTTCCAAGCGCCATGAACACGACCAGCACGAGGGCGAGAGCCGTGGCAAGCAGGATCGAATTTCCAAGCAGACGGGCGCGCTCCTCATCGCTCGCGTTACACAAGCGCACCGACAGCGGATAGGAGATGAACGAGTAATCGACGTTCCGCAGTATGAAGATGGCACCGAGGAAGAGCGCGAATTCGCCGTACTCCTCCTCGACGAGAGTGCGCGCGAGCAGCACGTTGAGCAGAAAATTGCCGAAACTCACCACGCCCTGGTCGATAAGCGTCCATGACGCTCTGTGGATGGTAAGCTTGGCATCCATGGACTGCCCCGCGACAGTTTTTGTCTACGCTGCGTGCAGACAGAATTAGCTTAGGCGTTTTCTGGACGACGTATGCGCGTCAAAGGGGTTACCCACAAAGTGGGGGCGCCCTGCTTCTCGTTTCGACCGGCGTACAACATTGCGTCGGGAGTACCCTTGAGAGTTCGTTGACTCCGCACTCCGCCAACGACAGGTTTTGATCCAATATCCCGTGGGCTGCCCAACCGGCCTGGGGGACTCCAGTGCCTTGGTGCGGCTCCCCTGGCCGCCTTGCGCGACGCCGAGAGGAGGATTGGATGAAGCATCTTGGGCTCGCCGGACCAGGCGAGCGCCTTTCCGTGCTCTGCATTGGCGCTCATTCGGACGATATTGAAATCGGCGCCGGCGCCACCATCCTCGGCTGGATCGATCGCGGCGTCCGCCTGGACGTGCACTGGGCGGTGCTCAGCGCCATCGGCCCCCGCGCCGACGAGGCGCGCGCATCCGCCGAGCAGTTCCTGGCAAATGCGGCCAGGGCCGTTATCGATCTGGCGGAGTTCAAGAACGGGTTCTTCCCCTATCAGGGTGCTGACATCAAGAACTGGTTTGAAGCGCTGGCAAGACGCACTTCGCCGGATCTGATCCTGTGCCATCGGCGTCACGATGCGCATCAGGATCATCGCGAAGTGTCAAAGCTGACCTGGAATACGTTTCGCAATCACATGATCCTTGAATACGAGATTCCGAAATGGGATGGCGATGCCGGTCAGCCGAATATCTACCTTCCTGTCAGCAGGACGCTGATGGAACGCAAGACAAGACTTCTTCACCGGCATTTCGGCTCACAGCGCGACAAGGACTGGTTCGACGACGAGACCTTTATGGGCCTCGCGCGCTTGCGTGGCATGGAATGTCGTGCGCCCGATGGTTTCGCGGAGGCGTTCTATGCGCGAAAGCTTACGGTGCAATGATCGCGACTCCGAGGGACATCTACTGATGACCGGCGACCCCGACTATTTCCGGAAGCTCGGTGCCGTCAAAGCCATTCTCTGGACCAGGCTGAACGATCCCGCTCTCCGAAACCCTCTCCAGCCAGATTTCGCGCCACCACGAGAATCCTGCACGCGAGCAGAGTATCCGCTTTCCGCTATAGAGGGACTGACAATAGGCACCGTGAAGTATGACCGCGGGCGTCTTCATCTTGAGCATTTTTCCGGTCTTTTCATCGATAAAGCGTTCGATGCGCGTGCGTACCCTGAATACCTTGCCGCAATAAGGAACAAGCTCGGCGTCGAAGCTGAGGCCACGATTAAAAGCGGACGGATCCAGCGTCTCAAGTATCTGCTCGTACGATTTTACCCGCACCAGTTCTCCCGGCTTTAAGTCCATATCGAGCCTGGGAGTGGTTTGGCCCGCCACAATTTTTCCCGGCTTCCTCGGGAACGGAACGCCTCCCCAGAGGGATTGGAACCGGTCGTACAGCCAACGCGATACGGCACCCAGGCGCGGCGAACGCGCCAACGTGCCGTAGTAGTAAATCAGATAGACAATGCTCTTTAGAACAGTGCCCAGGGGATAGTTGCCTGAGCGATAGGCTTCGACATACTGCCGGGCGTCCCACCACTGGAGGGCTGTGGTGGATTCCATCAACTGGGTGGCCTGGCATGAATATCTGACATCGTTGTCCGGCCCACGATACGTGGTTGCCGCAAGAATTTGATCTTCGGTGCAGCCGCCAGGGCGACCTGGAGCAAAGGCTCGATCGGGCAACAGCTCGCACGTCTGGTGCGACTCTGTCGCGCCCACAGGCTTAAGCCACGCTTCCTTCCAGAACATGAGACAGCCTGCCTGACAGTCCCCGTACGTGCGACCATCGCAGCGGTGTTCGAGATGCACCGTATCACGGAGGCGACGGCTGACGTAGATGACGCCCTTGGGGCCAAGCACTTCACTGCAGGTTTTTCCTGCCCGCTTGAATATCTGGAAGCGCTGACCGCAATACTGCAGCATTTGCGGCATGAAGGGCAGGCCCTCAAGCCGACCATTTTCGTCGAGAGTCGCAAGGATTTCCTCCTTGCTCCGTACCTCGACCCAGTCCTCTGCCCGCAGCGCCATGGCGATATCCCTCAGCGGCGACACCACCGATGGTTCAAGTGAGCACCCTCTCCCGGCGGCCCGGCATCACCGATTCACCGGTACCCGGGCTATCCAGCAGATCCTGCAGCCACGTTTCTCCCCGGAATTTGCGGTATTGCTCGGCTCTCAGCCGATCAGCTATCCGACCGGCCGGCAACACAACGTCGTTGTAGGTGATGACGGAATCCCTGGGGACGTCTTGCAGCAGTCTGCAGCCCTCCACGAGGCCTTGCGGCAGATATCTGCTCCCGCTCATCTCCTCGACGTTGGCGGCCTCGCCGTAAGTCATGTACATGCCGTAGTCGTCGAGCACCTCTCCTGCTTTGAGATCCCGCTTGGCGACGGCACAGACCTCCACCACCGGACCCGCCAGAGACCTGGATACCGGGTCGCGAAACAGGCACGTACGGGCAATGGCGGTAGGAACTTCCAGATTGCAGAGATGATACGGGACAAAGAAGGAATAAAGCGGCCCCGGGCCCATCTTGTACAACTCGAGATAGTGCCGTTGCCTGGGGTCCGGATGTTCGGCCAGGCAGTAGACCTTCGTCAGAGGCGTCCCAACCACATAATCGACCGCGCCGCCCAGCCTGCGCAGCTCCTCAAGATCGTAGATCTCGCCAATCTTCAGCACGTCGCCATGGTATTCGAGGCCGCGAGACATGCCACGTGATCTCACCTTAAATCCTGTGGCATTGGCAACAACAGCTTGTTCGAAGCTGACCTTCGAGCCATCGGCGAAGCTTGTCACCATCGTCGGATTCTGTCCCCATCGCTCGGCGAACCCTTTTTGTGTTGACGGGTTGCGGTAGCGATCCTGCAGACCCTTGACGTTGCCGAGCAGGCGGGGCGTGAGACCGAGTCCCTTGACCCAGCGGTAAAGGTTCAATTGGATACCCGGCTCGTCGCCCTCGCAGGCAGTCAAAATCACTCCGTGCCTGTCGGCATATGTTTGCAGAATCGGCCCGATCGTCGCGTCCAGCTCGGCATTCATCAGCACGACGTCCTTGCCGTGCTTGAATGCTTCCAGCGCTACGCGGGCGCCGAACTCCACCGAACCCGTGACATCCACCAGCACGTCGATGACGTCGCTGCGCGCAATAAGCATCGCATCCTCGGTCACGACCGGCTTCGATCCCTCGACCGCAAGGTTGAGTTCCCACTGTGAACCGGCAATGGCAACGTCTTCAAATCCCGAATAGTGGAACACGTCGACGGCTCTTCCTATCCGACGGTTCGATATCGCAGCAACGCGCATACCCGGCGTGCTCTGCGTGATCTGATTGGTCAGGCCCTGGCACATGAAGCCGGCACCGATAATGCCAACACGGATCGGCTTATTCTGATCAGCCCGCGACTTGAGTGCGGTATCGACGATCCACATGGCTCACTCCTTTTGAACAAAATGGGCATCAGTGATGAAACTGCAGCACCCCGCCGGCTTCGCTCGCCTCCATCCGCATCAGGAAAGGGACATCCGCGCGGTCAATTCGCCTTGGATATTCTCCAGTAAACCGAAGTTGCAATCCTTGCTGGAAACGGCAGCGACGGGTAGCGGCCAGGCAATGGCCAGCCGCGGGTCATCGTATCGGAGACCACTTTCGGCACTCGGCGCGTAGAAGGCACTTGCTTGATAGAGAATGGCCGTTTCGTCATGCAATGTCTGGTAGCCATGAGCGAAGCGGCCGGGAACGTAAAGGGCGCGCTGCGAACCACTGCCGAGCTCAACAGCCACGTGTTGCAGATAGGTTGCGCTCTCTGGCCGCAAGTCCACGATCACATCGATAACTGCGCCGTGCAGGCACCGCACCAGCTTCGCCTCGGTCGCCGGCGGGTATTGAAAATGCATACCCCGGAGCGTACCGCGCTTGACGCTCAAGGCCATGTTCGCCTGTGCGACGTCGGTCTCCAGCCCCAATTCCGTGAACTCTTTCTGACAGAAGACACGAGCGAAGAAACCGCGCTCATCCTCCCGCCGTTCCGCATCGACGATGAAGGAGCCCTTGAGTTTGGTCTCAGTGAAAATCACGCGGATCTCCCTCGGGGTAACGTGCGGGCTCCGATGTCCGCATTCTGACTCCCGATCGCGTTGCTGATGCGGTGATCCTTTCGGTACGTCGGCCCGTTGCGAGCAGCGTCGCCCCTGCGGGCAGGTGGTCGGCGGACACGACCTGCCGGCCATCGAAGATGATCGGCGACCGCATGCGTTGGGCAATATCAGTCCAATCGAGCTTGCGGTAGGCGTCCCAACCGGTAGCAATAACGATCGCGTCCGCCCGAGTTGCGGCAGCGGTGACGTCATGGACCTGGGTGATCCCGGGACCCACCTCATCCCGCACGGCATCGAACCGCACCAGTGGGTCGTGCAATACGACCTCGGCCCCACGCAGCGACAGAACCTTGGCGATCCGGACGCCGGGTGACTCGCGCACGTCGTCGGTCTCCGGCTTGAACGCGAGGCCGAGCACCGCGATGCGTTTGCCGCGCAGCCGACCGAAATGGCTTGTCAGCAGATCGACCACCCGGTCGGTCCGTTCCTGGTTCACCTCCAGCACCGAACTCAGGATGGGGACCTCGATGCCTTTATCGCGTGCAAACGCACGAAGCGCTCTCAAATCCTTCGGGAAGCAACTCCCACCGAATCCAATGCCGGCTCTGAGAAACGTGACGGCGCCGGCAAACTGGGGCTTGCCAGCGCGGTCTGGGGCTCGCCAACACTTGTCGAGACGGACGCCGCGCATGACCGCCTCCTCATCCAGACCCGGGATAGCCTCGCAGACGCCGGCGATTTCATTGGAGAAGGAGATCAGGGTCGCTTGCAAAGCGTTCGCGGCGTATTTGACCATTTCGGCGTTGCGAGGTGTCGTTTGCAGAAGCGGACAGTCGAATTTTGAATACATGTCGGCCAATACTGAACCAGCACGCGCGGTGCTCGCGCCGATTACGATGCGATCAGGCCTGGTGAAGTCTTCGACCGCACGCCCTTCGCTCAGAAACTCGGGGTTCATGGCAAGGCCAAAATCGCGTCCGGCGACCATCCCCGATGCGGCCTCGAGCTCGCCGCGGACCACCGTATCAGTCGTCGTCGGTACGACCGTGCTCTTGACCACGACGACGTGATAATGGCCGAGCGTGGGTAGCAGGCTTCCGATCTCGCGGGCGGCCTGGCGAACCAGGCTGAGATCGATGCCGGTCTCGTTCGAAGGCGTGCCGACAGCGATTATCGACACGTCGGAGCCGCTCAAGCCGTCCTTGAGGCTTGTCGACGCCTGAAGACGACCCGACGCTCGAAGCTTCACGAGCAGTTCATCAAGCCCGCGCTCATAGAATGGCGCGCGGCCGCTTTTGATGGCCTCGATCTTGCGCTTGTCGCGGTCCACGCACATCACGGCATGGCCGACATCGGCCAGACCGACCGCCGTCACGAGCCCCACGTAGCCTGTCCCGACAATGGTGATTTTCAAGAATGATCTCCGGGCAATCTCAAGCTGGCACCGTTTCGCGGTAATAATCGAAGGTCCGAGCAAGCCCGGTACGCAAATCCACTCTCGGTTCGTAGCCGATATCTGCCTTGACCTTTGCCAGATCTGGACAGCGGCGATTTGGATTGTCGACCAGGTATTGAGCGTCGTCGCTCTTGCGAAATTGCACGTCGAGCGGTCGCCCCGGCCGGCCGGCGATCTCTGCCATCATGCGCGCGACGTCAAGCATGGAACGTTCCTCGGGGTTGCCGACGTTGTATGGCTCCGCCGGCTTGCCCTTCACAAGCACACCGAGACTTCCGATGATGAAATCGCGCACGTAGCAGAACGAGCGGGTAGGACTTCCGTCGCTCAAGAGAACAATCGGGCCGCCCTTCAGCGCCGCGGACATCATGTCGGGCACCATGCGCCCATCGTTGAGACGCTGGCCCGGCCCGTAGACGTTGAATGGACGTACGATCTTGCAGGGCACTTTGCGCTGCGCCCAGAAGCTGATGCAAAGCGTCTCGCCGAGACGCTTCGATTCGTCGTAACAGGCGCGGGGCCCGGTGCACGACACATAGCCACGATAGTGCTCCGGCGTCGGGATAAATTGGGGATCCGGATCACCGTAGATTTCGCTCGACGAGAAAAAGAGAACGCCCTTGGCGCCGTGCTCCCCTGCAAGGTCCAGCATCCGCCACGTGCCGTTTACATTTGCGTCGATCGTCTCAAGCGGCCGCGGCCGATAGTAAACGGGGGATGCCATGCTTGCGCAGTGAATGATCCAGTCGAATCTCCGACCCCAGTCCGTCTTGTCAACCACGTTCGCGGTCCGGAACTCGATGAAGGGGTCGCCCTTCAGATGCGACAGACGGTCGGTGTTTGTGGCAATAAAATTGTCGGAAGCGACAATGTTGGCATTCAAACGCGGCGACGAGTGATTGAGCGCCGAGAGGATATCTACTATGAAGCCACCAAGGAATCCGGAGGCTCCGGTGATGAGAATATTGCTGCCGGACAATTGGCTGAACACGTCGGGGATGGTCGCATTCATCACTTCAGCATCTTCATGAATGATCCTTTCCGCTCAACTCATGTGGTGTCCGTCATTCAAAATGGTCTTTTGCGAGCGAAGAGCGCCTCTACGGAAATGCTCGGACATGTCTTCCTGTCCCCTATCAAGGCCTCTGTTGCGGTCGTCTTTTCCCTCGGCCCCAGCAATCTCTGACTATTGCTGTTCTCAGTTGAGAGAGTAAGAGGAGTCGGATCATCAGACGAAGGGGCATTAAGGTTGGCCTTCGTAGCTCTATAGGGGTACCACCGGCGATCATGCGACAAACGACGAGCGAATGCGCACAATGCACTCGGCCGCCGGGAGTTGCGGCGGGTCACTTCGCCGTAGGCCGGCTGCGTGCAACACGGAACCAAACGCATGGCACACTCGGCCCAGACTTCTCCGCGGCTTTCGATTGGCATGCCCGTCTACAATGCCGAGCGATACCTGGCCGAGGCGCTTGACGGCTTCCTGGCCCAAACGTTTCAGGATTTCGAGATCATCGTCTCTGATAATGCGTCAAGCGACCGTACTGCCGAGATATGCCAATCTTTCGCCGAGCGCGACCCACGTATCCGCTACTTCCGGAATGCAAGTAACCTGGGCGCGATTCCCAATTTCAACAGAGTCTTCGAGCTCTCGCGGGCGCCCCTGTTCAAGTGGGCGGCCCACGACGATTTGTATCATCCGCACTATTTGCAGACCTGCGTGCGTATCCTGGACGATGATCCCAGCGTCATCCTGGCTCACTCCAGGACCGCGTTCGTCGACGATCACGGCCGGCCCTTCCCTGTCGACCCGGCGACAGGATGCTACATCGATCCCCGAACAGGCATTGCCCAAACGGCTGACAGCCCAATGGTAGCAGACAGCCCGGTCGCTATCGTGCGCTTCTGGCAGGTTCTGTCGGGCGCTTGCTGGGGTACGCACATGTTCGGTGCTATGCGCCGTGACATGCTGAAACGGACACGCCTCATACCGACTTTTTCAGGCGGAGATCGCGCAATGTTGGCGGAGCTTACGCTCCTTGGCCGTTTCCGGTGCTCCAACGAGGTGCTTTTCTCGAAGCGCTTCCACGAGAGTGCGTCCTGCCATCTCAGCGAAAAGGAAATGTTGAGATGGATGAGCACAGACGGCAAAGCCTATTCCCGCAGGGCACAGCAGCTTAAGGCATATTTTTCGACGCCGCAGGGGAAGCCTGTCGGAATACTTACAAAGGTTGGCTGCGCCGGACTCGTCGCGGTGCACTCGGTGAAAACTGCCGCTCAAGCAGTTGCCGGCAAGGATTCGCGCCGTGCAGCTCAGGGATTGGCGTGGCGTAGATAGGAATTCAGCCAGGACGTGAGTCATTTCCGCACTATCGTGAATGCAGCTCGCGATCGACGGTCTGCCTGGCCTCATCCCTGCGATCGCGCCAGACGGCGACGCCAATGCCGGCAAGCAAGGCCAGCAGCAACGACATTCCGAAGATCACAAATCCCTTCGGGCTTGTCGGCGTATGATTTGGCATCGCCAGCTTGACGTTCTGGTCGTTGGCGACCTCGTACTGATCGCCATCTTGCTGGTTCATCGTCGCCCCCATTGAGGCGCGCTCCGCTTCAAGATCGGCCACAGCCTGCAAGGTCTTCGGATGCTTCTCGCCGTAAACCGCCAGTCGTTCCTGCAGTCCAGCTTCAGCAGAGATCACCTTGCTCAGCCTGCGTTGTCTGACCTTGTCGCGAAGGTACTCGATAACGACGGCGTTGACGACCTGCGCGGCCTCCTCCGCGGAGGACGCCGTGAAGGAAACAGAGATGAGATACGAGCGTGTGTCGTTCGTTACCACCACCCTGTTGCGTAGCCTCGCGACCGCACGATCGAATGACGAATAGTTAAAGGTTTCCGGTAGCCACGCCGCCCGAAACCGGTCAAGGAGCAGCATCGGCCGGGAACGCGAGGTCGCGGCGTTTGGATCGTGCCCGAGTCGCATTGCGGCCGCCTGCAGGATTACGTCGGAGCGGATCGCCCGCGCCTCGCCGGTGACCATGGCCGCGCCATCGATACTTGCTTTGGCTACCGCTTTTTCCTGCTCGGCGGAGAACAGATTCGGAGAGATTAGAGCCTCCGCCGAATATTTGCGCGGTATCAGGGGTGTGCCGATGCACGCCAGCATGAAGGCAACCGAGACACACGTTACGATGAATATCCGGTGCTTCCGTATCGAAGATAGCGTGCGGGCGGCCAAATCTACATAGTATTCCCGATAGTCCCAGCGCTTGGGCCGGGAACTGGGTCGAGAATTGGGCCGCTTCCTTTGCGGCACCGCAAGATCGACTTTGACGGGTGCGTTCATTCTGCTTCGATATCCGATCGCAGCACACAACGAAGCAGCGCTTTGGGCGACGCTTTGGCGGCAAAGGGGCTACCTCTCCAAGGCTGCGGCGCAAGGTCCTCGCTGTGCCGATCAAGCGACGGCCTCCAAGGGAGTACCCCCGACGTTTCGTTGACTCAACACACCGCCACCGACACGCTTCATCCGATATCTGGCGAGCGGACAGCTCAACATCGCCGTTGCCCAAGCAGAGCTGCCGTATGTAACGACGGCCGGCAGGTTCGCGCCTGTGCCAGCCGGACAGAGAATGACCAACCGCCAGAGGCCGCACGCTCCTTCTCTTGCCGGAGGCCGCTGAGATGAAGACAGTTCTGTTCTGCGGCGGACTCGGGACGCGCATTCGGGACGTGTCCGAAACCATTCCGAAGCCAATGATTCCGATCGGGGACAAGCCGATCCTCTGGCACCTGATGAATTACTATAGCCAGTTCGGGCACAAGGATTTCATCCTGTGCCTTGGCTACAAGGCAAATGTCATCAAGGAATATTTCCTGAACTACAAGCCGCAGACCTATGCCGACTGCGTCGTCAAGGGCTTCGGCAATCAGGTCGAAATCCTGGGCGATCCGCATCAGGACTGGCGCATTGCGATGATCGACACCGGCATCTGGCGCAATATCGGCGAACGGCTCTGGGCAGTGCGCGAACAAGTGGCGGGCGAGGACATGTTCCTCGCCAACTACAGCGACGGCCTTTCCAATGTCAATCTTGCGGAAATGATCAAGGCCTTCCGTGCGAGCGGGAAGATCGCGTGCTTTACCGCGGTGCGGCCATCGTTCAGCATGCATCTGGTCGACATGCAGCCTGACGGCAAGGTTGAGCGCATCCGCGCCGGTCAGGACGCCAATCTCTGGATCAACGGCGGCTTCTTCATCCTCCGCAAGGAGATCTTCGACTACATGCATGAAGGCGATGAACTCGTCGAGGCACCCTTCAAGCGCCTGATTGAGGCCGACCAGCTCATGGCCTTCCGTCACGAAGGTTTCTGGCGTCCAATGGATACGCTTAAGGACAAGCAGGTGCTGGAGGACCTCGTCGACAAAGGCACGATGCCTTGGCTTCTCAACCCGGCCGTCTCAGCCGACCTGGTTGAGGCCGGCAGGAAGACTGGATAAGGCGCGTCGAACCGGCAGGTCCGGGTGAGCGCCTGCCGGTTCCAACTCACGGGCACTCCTGCGATCAGTTCTTTGCGTTCGCAATCTCCGCCGGGACCGCATCGCTGATCTTGATCGCTTTCGGGATCAGATTCAGCTTGAAGAATGCGTCCGCAATTTTCTGCTGATCGGCAGCCACTTGGGCCGTGATGGGCTTTGCGCCGAAGGAGGTTCGCTTGAGCGCGGTCTCGAGGATGGGCGCAGGGATGCCTACAGCCTGGCTGAACTGAGACGCGACCTGGGGGATATTTTGCTTGATCCGCTCGGCTTCTTCGCCGACCGCTTCAAGAAGTGCTGCGACCGCTTGGGGATTTTCGGTCGCGAAGGTCTTCGTAGCCAGATAGAATTCATGGTTTGCCACCAGCCCGGTACCATCTTTCAATGTCCGTGCGTCGGCGGTGGCTTCAGCTGCGGCGCGGAATGGATCCCAGATCACCCAGGCATCGATCGAGCCTGCGACAAAAGCTGCGCGCGCATCGGCCGGCGAAAGAAAGACCGGGGTGATGTCGCTATATTGAAGACCCGCCTCCTCCAGCGCCCGAACCAGGAGGTAATGGACGTTGGAGCCTTTGTTGAGGGCCACACGCTTCCCCTTGAGATCGGAGACCGATTTGATGCTGCTCTTTGCCGGCACGAGTATGGCCTCGCTGGTAGGCGAACTTGGCTCGTTGCCAACGTAGAAGAGCGGTGCACCCGCGGCCTGCGCGAACACAGGCGGCGCCTCGCCGGTATGACCGAAATCGACCGCTCCCACGTTCAACCCTTCGAGCAGTTGCGGGCCCGCGGGAAACTCCGTCCAGGTCACCTTGTATCCGAGCGCCTTGAGTTTTTCCTCGAGCTTTCCAGTCGAACGCAGGAGCGCGAGAGTGCTGAGTTTCTGATGTGCGATGCGGACAACCTTGTCGGCCGCATGGGCCGCTCCGCCCGAGATGGAGCCAATAGCCAGTGCGAAAGCAACCAATAGCCAGCTCAGATTTTTAATCTTCACGACAGATGTCCTTTCAGTACAGAGAAAAATATCGCCGCATCCTGACGGCCTTCGACGCCGCTCGGCACGCCCACGCCTCGCGAGATGTGTAACCGCGAGAATCAGGGGAGCGGCAAACGACTGGAATTGTCGACGGATGGATCGAGACAGAAGCTCCGCGCCTGCTTGACGCGTCTGGATCGTTTCCGAAGAGATCGAAAGGCCCGATCGTGCGGACGCCCTGCTTGACGATGGACGATCGTGCGAGCCCCAGACCAGGATCGAACAGCGCCGTTCGACCGTATCCTTGCAGCCTCTTTGCTCAGATCATCTGTATCTGATCGCTATCGAAATTGAATTCCAAAGAAAGTTGTCGTGAAAGACGATCGACACCACGCATCTGCGCTTGGACGTATTATTTGCGTCGACCTCTCCTTTGGATACTCGCTCAAGCAATCGCGAGCGCCCGCACTCTAATGTTTTCCACGAAGGGTCGATACGAAGGCAGTCTCGACAGACCGCCTTCGGCGTGTCTCCTCAGTTTCGGGAAGGCCGCCCGCGCATCGTCTTGGTCGCGCCACCCGAGACGAGAGACGACTTCACCTGAGGGTTCGATTGTCGATGCCGCAAGGAGGCTCGGTCGGCGGCGAGCAGCTCACCGGTCGCTCGCCCGAGTCGCTGCGCGCGGTGTGGCGCCACCTTCAGCTCATCTACCAGAACCCATTCACCTCGCTCGATCCGACCTGGAAGGTCGAACAACTGGTGCGCGAGCCGCTCGACCGGTTCAAGATCGGAACCCCCAAGGAGCGGGCCGAGCGGGTCCGCGAGTCTCTGGCCCACGTCGGGCTCGGCGAGCACCTGCTCTCCCGCCAGCCGGGAGCCCTGTCGTGGCAGCGCCAGCGCGTGGCCATCGCCCGGTCGCTGGTCCTCAAGCCGGACGTGATCGTGCTCGACGAACCCGCTTCCGCGCTCGACGTCACCGTCCAGGCAGACATCGTCGAGGTGCTGCTCTCGCTACAGGCCAATTTGGGCCTGACCTATGTGTTCGTCTCCCATGACCTAGCCCTGGTGCGCCAGCTCGCCCACACCGTCTCGGTGATGCATCGCGGACGCATCATCGAGCACGGGACCGCCACGGGACATTTAAACCGCCCTCTAACCAACTGAAAAACTTGACCTATCGCTGACGTCCAACTCTTGAATGATCATGCCGCAGTGCGAGCACACCGGGGCAACCCGTCCGCTAAACAGCGTCTTTAGCAACCTTCAGAGGTGACGCCTTGACCGACTTGCTGGCTGGCTTGGCCGCGAACTCCATGGGCTCTTTCGTGAACGGATTTACGCCGCTGCGGGCTTCGGTAGCAGGCTTGTTTACGACTGACATTTTGACGAAGCCGGGAATGACGAACTCGCCGGATTCATTCAGTTCCTTATAGCCTACAGTCGCCATCTGCTCGATGACGGCCTTTACGTCTGCTTTGGAAACCTGCGTTCCTTCTGCAATTGCATCAATCAACTGATTCTTGGTCATCTTGGCCATGATGGATTCCTTTGTGGAGGCTTAGAATGGTTTTGAAGCGCACGAGCTACCGGGGGTACGTAACTCTGCTTAAAAGGCGACAAGCCACGCAGTTCGCTTCTCGTTCATCCCTGTGATCACGAAGTCACCGGGCTTAAAACCTATCAAGGCCCAAAACGCAAGGAGCAGTCTGGTCGCACGGCGTCGCGTGAAATTTGCGTGTGATGTCGCATCACATGCAACCATTCTGACGGTTTGTTATTCCAGATCTGAGCCACTATTTCAGTTGCTGGGCGGCAAACGGACGATCGGAGACTTGCATGCGCTTCCTTGCGGTAATCGGAGCTTTGGCGATCGCGGTCGGCATTGGCGCTGCGGCCTTTTTCTTCGGCGGCTATTATAGCGTCGCCGGGACGACCGAAGACCCCGCCGCCGTCACATGGGCGCTGACCCGGGTCCGGACCGCGTCGATCAATCGCCACGCCAACGATAACCCGCCCGCCTCGTTTGGCGACGCCGCCATGGTGCAGGCTGGCGCCAAAGCCTACGCCAGTTTCGGCTGCGCGACCTGCCACGGTGCGCCCGGCGTGAAATGGCTGAAGTTCTCGGAAGGACTGCATCCCGACCCACCGGACCTGAAGGAAGTCGCCGGTGAGCTCTCCCCTGCCCAACTGTTCTGGGTGATCAAGAACGGCATCAACATGACGGGCATGCCCAGCTTCGCGCAGGCCGGCGCTTCGGACGACGAAATCTGGTCGATCGCGGCGTTCGTCAAGAAATTGCCGAGCGTTTCCGACGCCGATTACAAGAGCTGGACCGCGTCGGCTGAACCGAAGCAATAGGTCGCTTCAGGCTGGCAGCTCAGCCTTTCTGGCGCCACCGGACAAAACGACGACGACGCCGGCGATGCTTGCCAGCACGGCCCAATAGGCATACCGAAAATCCGACGCCACACCCACAGCATAGAAGCTCAACACATAAACCGTCGCCGATCCGCAGACGCCGAGGGCGAAAGCTGCTTCGCGCGGCGCGCTTCGCCGCCAGCTCACGCCACAAACGACAATACACGCCAGGAGCCAGAACCCGGCCCGAAGAAACGGAGTGGGCTTGAGCATGTCATGTGCCGAGACCATCGCGTTAAACGCGGCGCGATCGGCAAAGACGTTCCGTTCCGGATGCTCGACGTCCGCAGTCCACATCGTCAGATTGCCGGCGGCAAGAAAATTCCACATGAATGCCGAGCGGTGCTGCAGATAGGCAACCGGATGGTGCAGAATGGCCCGCAGCCAGGCCCTCGATATCGCCGAGGTGCCGAACAGGCCTTTTTCCCGTTCGACCTTGCGCATCACGAAGTTACACGGCTCGAGCCGCCAATAGATATCCCACAGGGTTGGCTGGTAGCAGCTATTGAGCAGCATTGCGTTTTCGGATTCGCTCCAGTCGACCGGAAACTGGTTCTCTTTCGCGAAATGGCTGATGCCGCCCAGATCGAAAATCATGATCGTCTGCAGCGGGTGCTGTCGTTTCGCGTCCAGCATGCCGTAATAGACCAGTTGCACGATGCCGAACAAACCGATCACGGCCGGGATGTAGAAGATCGCCGTCTTGCGCAGGGAGACCCGCGATAACCAAACGATATAAGCCGCGAGGATCGGCGCGGCGAGCAAGGCGTTCGGTCTCAACAGCATCCCAAGGATAACCAGTGCAAGCGCCAGTGCCTGCCCGGTCAATCTGATCGGTGATCGCTGTTCAGATGCCGCGAACGCAACAGCCGCGGCGAGCAACCAGCACGTTGCAAACAGGACGTCGCGCCAGATGATCCCGGCAAGGGCCAGCGCCGGCGGCGTCATTGCCAGCAGCGGCAGAAGCAGCGCGCCGGCCTTGCCGCGGGATGCGAGCACGAGCGAGAGGACGCCAAAGCCGAGCCAGTAGGTCGCGGCAGTCAGCAGGAACATGCTGGCGGCGCCAGGCGCGATCGGATCGATCAGGCCCCACAGCCAGACCATGACGGGTGACTGCCAATCCCCGTACGTGCCCTTGGCGATGTCCTCATAGACGAACTTGGCGTCGTAGGTCATGACGCCGGGATAGAAGATCAGAAGCGTCAGGCCGAAGCCCACTGCAACCAGAACGGCGGCAGAAACCATCAGAAACCGCCGCGGCAACAATGGCTGCTCAGGCGACCGTGGCATAGATGTCTCCTGAATTGGCCGATTGCGGCAACTCGATCAGCCATCGGGTGACATCGCTGGCGTCCATCCATTCACTTAACATCGCCTGGCTCTCCCCAAGCGCTGCGTTAAAGCGCGTGTAGCCCATCGCCGAGCAACGCTCGATGCAGGCGAGCGCCACGTCACGCTGAATGGTGGTGAACTCGAATGACAGCGCGCGTACCGCGTGCGACAAGCCGCATAGCGCCTCTGCCTCGAAACCTTCAACGTCAAGCTTGATGAACGCGGGAATGCCGTGTTTGGCGATCAACACATCGAGCGTCGTGACATCGATGTCGATGGTCTCGTTCCAGCGCTGGGTTTCCCAGCCTGGGGCGTCGCGTGCGGCCTCAACGAACGCCGGCGATACCGACGACACTGTCGGGTTGTCGGCATTGATCAGCATTCGCGCCCTGCCCGGTTCGCGCCCCACCGCTACCGCTTCGATCGCAATGGATTCGCTGAGGCCATAGAGCAGCCTGAGCGCCCTGACCATTGCCGGCTGCGGCTCCACCGCAACAACGCGTGCGCCCAGCCGGCGGAACGAGGCGACGCGGTCGCCAACATGGGCGCCGACGTCGAACACCAGATCTCCCGGCCGCACGAAGCTGCCATAGAGACGGTCCATCGCCGCGGCCCGCCCCCTGTCTGCGTAATAGATGCGAAATGACCTGATTGTGGCACGCGCGGCCCTGATGGCGCCGAGCATCGGCTAGACCGAGCTTGCCAGCGGCGGCGGACTCTCCGGCTTGATCGCGGGCAATGCCAACTCCAAAAGATGCTCCGGTGTTGCCGTCTCCTCGGGAAGCCGGCCAATGCCCATGCGCGCTGCAAGGATGCCAAGCGCAGGCCAGGCCGTCACCATCGCAAACGGAACGGCCAAAGCGGGGCCGCCGGCAAGCAGGAGAATGTACGGCAATGCCCATGGCTGGCTCGCGAGCACAAGGCCGAGCGCGGCGCATCCCACGAGGGTATGGGGCCAGAGATCACGCAGCGCCAGTTTCAAAGGCACCGCATGATCGTCCCGGATCTGCCCCATCCAGCTGATTTCGCGATTAAACAGCAGACCAGAGAGAAAGATCGTATGGCTGATCCAGAGGATCGGACACAGGACGATAGAGTACGCGGTTTCGATGAGGAAATTGACGATAAAGCGCCCGGCCCCGCCGAAAGCGCGGCGCTCCTGCGGCGCCAGCAGCACATCGAGGGCGCCGGCGATTTTCGGCGAGAACCACATCACGAGCACCCAAATCAGCAATGCGTTTCCGACATCGGAGCGCATGATGGTAGCGGGATCGTCACACAGCACGAGCGCGGCCGTCGCGAGCACGAGCAAGCCGATCCACGCCGGCGAGCCCATGAACATCAGGATGGCCAGTACCAGCTGATAGCGGCTGACTGGCCTGAGGTTCGGGAGCAAAAGAAACCGCCAGTACTGCATATTGCCCTGACACCAGCGCAGGTCCCGGCGCATGAACTCCAGCAGTGTCGGCGGATTTGCCTCCCACCCAAGATCTTCCCGCGGTATCACGCGCACGTGGTAGCCGGCAGCCCGCATCAGAGCCGCTTCAATCTGGTCGTGACTGAGGATATGCCGCTCGTCTTCGCCGTCTCCGGACAACATTGGCAAATGGCAATGCTTGATGAACGGTTCGAGCCGCAGGACGGCGTTGTGCCCCCAATAAGGGCCGCAATCGGACTGCCACCACGCGCTTCCAATCGTGTAGGAGCGCATGCCGAGCCGCATGCCGAACTGAAAGACGCGGGCGAACAAGCTGGTCGACGGCAATCCGACGATGAGACCCTGAAGGATGCCAAGCCGGGGATCTACCTGCATGATCCGAACAAGGCGGATGATGGCATCTGCGGGCATGAAACTGTCGGCATCGAGCGTGACGGCAAACTCGTGGCGGCTCCCCCAGTTCTCACAAAACTCGCGGATATTGCCGGCCTTGAAACCGGTATTCACCGTGCGCCTTCGATAGCTGATGGCGACCCGATCACGCCAACGTGCGATCAATTCGGAAAATTGCGCCTCTTCCCTGATCGCAAAATTGGCATCGTTGGTATCGCTGAGAAGGTAGAGGTGGAAGCGCTCGGCGTATCCCGAAGCGTTGATACCCTCGAGCATCGGTTCCAGGTTTCGGATGATGCGGATCGGCTCTTCGTTGCGAACGCACAGAAGAATGGCAGTCGACGCCGTCACGGGCTCGTTGCCCTGGATCAATCCCGCCGCGGGTATCACGGCAGCCACGGCATCGGGGGAAACCCGCATGATGACGAAACCGATCACGGCATTACAAAATCCTGCCACCATCCAGGGCAAGGTGATCGCAAACAAGAGAAGCGCCGCCAGATCGAAGATTCCCAATCCGCCCGGCGCCAACGCCAGTGAAGCGAGCCATAGCGATCCTGCCATGGTGACCGAAAACAGGACGGCGAAGGTCGCCCGCCTCGCGAACATGCTCTTCTCGGCGGCGTCGGCTTGTATCATTGCTGGTGGGTGTGCTCTAGGAAGGACGTTATGGCTTCTCATTCGCCGGCAGGCGGTGCAGACTACCGCTTATAACACGTTAAACCGCCGGGAATTCCAGTCCGAGATCCAAGAAAATGGCTGTTAGTGCGAGTGCCGATATTGCCTCGGCCCTGTGGTATTGCGGCCCCGGAAAAGCCGAGATTCGCCGGGAAGAAATAGCTCCGCCCGGCGCGGGCGAAGTACGCGTGAAAACCCTCTACAGCGCGATCAGTCGGGGCACTGAATCCCTGGTGCTTGGCGGGCGCGTACCCGCGAGCGAATTCGAGAGAATGCGCGCACCGTTCATGGCGGGTGATTTTCCCTTTCCCGTCAAATACGGCTACGCCGCCGTCGGACGGGTCGAGAGCGGCGAAGGCGCCTTGCAGGGCAAGAACGTCTTCGCGCTGTTCCCGCACCAGACCGCTTTCAACATTCCTGCGAGCGCGGCGGTTGCGCTTCCGGAGGACGTGCCACCTCGACGCGCGGTGCTGGCGGCCAACATGGAAACCGCGCTCAACGGCGTGTGGGACGCGGCACCGGGACCAGCCGACCGCATCGCCGTGATAGGGGCGGGCGTGGTCGGTTCTCTCGTCGCGTATCTGTGCGGGCGGATTCCCGGTACGGACGTCACGCTTGTCGATATCAATCCAGGCCGGGCGAAATTAGCTGATACACTCGGGGTTGGTTTCGCTGAACCCGGCAAAGCAAGGGGTGACTGCGACCTCGTCGTTCACGCCAGCGGTTCGCCCGATGGACTACGAACGGCGCTCGAACTGGGCGGAGACGAGGCTACTGTGCTCGAGATGAGTTGGTATGGTGACGCGGCAGTGACCGCAATGCTCGGCGGCGCCTTCCATAGCCGCCGGCTTCGGCTGGTATCGAGCCAGGTCGGGCGCGTTGCCCCATCGCACCGTCCGCGCTGGACCTACGTCCGCCGTCTCGCGGCCGCCGTCGCACTGCTCAGCGATCCACGGCTCGACGCATTGCTGGCACCGGCGGTTGCGTTTGACGATTTGCCGGATCAACTGCCGAAAATTCTCGACGCCAAGACCGGGATACTCTGCCAACCCGTCGTTTATTCGTAAGGAGCTGCCTTTGTTCACTGTCGAAGTTCGCGACCACATCATGATCGCTCATTCTTTCCGGGGCGCGGTTTTCGGGCCCGCGCAGGCGTTGCACGGGGCGACCTTCGTGGTCGATGCAGCCTTCATCGCGGACACCCTCGATACCAATGGAATTGTCATCGACATCGGCCGCGCACACGATGCGCTCAAGGCGGTGCTGGCGCCACTCAACTACCGCAATCTCGACGACGTGCCCGAGCTCAAGGGCAGCAACACCACGACGGAATTCCTGTCCAAGTATATTTTCGACGCGCCTGGCGAAGCCCGCCCGAGCGGGCGAACTCGGCCGTCCCGGCCGGGAGCTCAAGGCGCTGCGCATCACGCTCTCGGAGTCACATGTCGCCCGCGCGCAATACGAGTCGCCCTTGTGGTGAAGCACGTCGTCTTCGCCGTGCCGGGCAGCCTCGATACGCCAACCGGCGGCTACGCATATGATCGGCGGATCATCGCTGAACTCCGGGAATTGGGCTGGCTTGTCGAATGTCTCGATATCGGCGAAGGATTTCCCTCGCCCGATGAGGCGACCCGGTCTACCGCGCGATCGCTGCTGCTGAAGGTGCCGACCGGACAGCCGATCGTGCTGGACGGCCTGGCGTTGGGAGTGCTGCCCGATGTCGCCGCCGAGCTTGCGAGCAGGAATCCGCTGCTCGCATTGGTGCATCATCCTCTCGCGCTGGAATGGGGACTATCTGCCAATCAGGCCGACGTGCTGCGTCGCACCGAGCGGACCGCCCTCGCCGCGGCCCGAGAAGTCGTTGTGACAAGCCCTGCCACCGCAAAGCTTGTCGCCGCCGATTACGGCGTACCAATGGGACGCATCACGGTGGCAAGGCCCGGCAGCGATCCTGCGCCGCGGTCCACGGGAAGCCAAAGCGAAATTCCGCATTTGCTGTCCGTTGGCTCCGTCGTGCCCCGCAAAGGATTCGACGTGCTTGTTGCCGCACTCGCGAGACTTGCTGAACTGCCGTGGCGGCTGACGATCGCCGGCGACCTCACGCGCGATCCGAATGAGGCAGCAAGACTTCAGGCCAGCATATCCCAACACCGGCTTACCGGCCGGATCGAAGCGCTTGGCGCCGTATCGTCCGAACGGCTTGCCGCACTCTATAACGAGGCCGATCTGTTCGTTCTCGCCTCCCGTTTTGAGGGATACGGAATGGCCTACGCCGAGGCATTGTCGCGCGGCCTCCCGGTGATCGGAACAACGGCAGGCGCCATCCCGGACACCGTCCCACATCAGGCAGGCTTGCTGGTGCCCCCCGGCGACGTGAGCGCACTGGCGGAAGCCCTGCGCAGCGTCCTCGCTGATGCCGATCTGCGCCATCGCCTGTCCGACGCGGCATCGGAGGCGGCACGGATGCTGCCCTCCTGGCGGCAATCCGGCGCGATCTTCGCCGCTACGCTGGAAAAGCTCGCATGAGCGGCTTCTCAGCGGAGTGGCTGGCCTTGCGGGAAAGCCATGACCTGCGCGCGCGCAATCCGATCGTGCTCGATGCGGTGGCCGTCTCGTTCAAATCGCTCGACGCCATAAGCGTCGTCGATCTCGCCTGCGGTGCCGGCTCCACCGTCCGGGCACTTGGCCCACACCTGCCGGCACGGCAGACGTGGGACCTCGTGGACAACGACCCTCGCTTGCTGACGGTGGCATGCAGCGGACAATTCAGCGACGATGTCAGGCTGAATGCCGTTCCGCTCGATCTCAGCAGCAATTTCGCTGCGGCGCTCGACGGCACGAAAGACCTGATCACGATCTCGGCCCTGCTCGATCTCGTCTCCGAAGACTGGCTGGATCGCTTTACCCGGCATATCGCAGCGCGCGCGTTGTGCGTCTACGCAGCGCTGACCTATGATGGCCGCATTGAGCTGTCGCCGGCCGATCCGCTTGATGCGGCCATCACATCGGCGGTGAATGCGCATCAGCGCACCGACAAGGGATTTGGGCCGGCGCTCGGCCCATCGGCCGCCGCCGTCGCCATCTCCAAATTCAAGGCGTTGGGATACTCGATCGTGAACGGCAACTCCGATTGGACGATCGGAACCGCCGACCACGAGATCCAGGACGAATTGCTTGCGGGATGGGCGAGCGCGGCGAGCGAAGTCAAATTGCTGCCGCACGCCGACATCGACAATTGGCTGGAGAGGCGAAGAACCGCGGTCAAAGAACGTGTTTCAACAATGCGGGTGGGTCACGTCGACTTCTTTGCCACACCAAGCGTCACGCGCTGAGCCGACAGATCGCAATCGAACAGCACATCGTCTTCGATCTTGTGCAGCCGCACCGGCATGCGCTGGGCCTGGTCGGCTCGATCAAGCGGCGGTAACTCGATGCCGGGACCTCCGGCGCCCAGCATGACGGGCGCGACGGTTACATGCAGGCGATCGAGACATCGGGCCGCGATAAACCGCGACACGGTATCAGCGCCGCCCTCGATCAGCATGCGTCGCATCCCTATTCGCTTCAGCGCAGCCACGATAGCACACGGGGCAATATTTCCATCCTCCGCAGGCAGGGTGATGATCTCGACGCCGGGAGGCGGCGCTGCCCGGGATCCTTCCGAGGTGATCAACAGACGGCGAACGCCGTCCTCGGCAAACAATTTCGCCTGGGCGCCGAGGCGCCCTCTCGGATCGATGACGGCACGCACGGGCTGAGGACCCGCGACATGTCTGACCGTCAATTGCGGGTCATCGGCCAGCGCCGTTCCAACGCCGACCACGACAACATCGACCAGCGCGCGCAGCCGGTGCAGATGCTCGATGCCGGCCGGACAGTTGATGTACTTGGAGTGACCGGTAGCCGTCGCGACCCTGCCGTCGAGCGACTGGCCGACCTGCCCCACGATCACCAGATCGTCCACCAACCCGTTCCGTAACGGCCCGAACAGATCCGCCCAGGCTTGCGGCAGATGTTCCTGTCCTGTACGAAAAAGGTCGACAAAGCTCTCCCACGTATCGGGAGAAGCAAATTTGCGGATGGGGAAGCTGCCGAGTTGCACGGTAAATTCGGTTCTCACTAGTTATAAATACCACTATCGGCCACTCGATCTCAAAAATCCATCTCATTTGTAGCGGAATGATATCGGACTTTCGGTGTTCTACGAGCGCGCCCAGTAAAAGAGGTCTCGCTAATGAGCACCGCGCCATCGCCCGCCAGCTCTGCCCTGTTAGGCAACAAGGAGAATCTCAGTGTCAACCGCGCCGTGAGCGAACTGCAAGCGCGAAGACCAATTCGCGTTACCGCTGCTGGCGAGGTGCTGTTAGCCTTGCCCGTCGAGGGCCTTGATGACCAGCGGTTGCACGAATTTTCGATGCTGTGCACTCCGAGTGCACCGAAGCTGGTCGTCACACAGCAGCGGGCGACCGCGATAGGTATCGAAGCGTCAACGCCAATGGCGTTGACGCTTTCCAGCGGGACCAGCGCTGGTACCATCGTCGCCCTCGCAGCCGATGCAAAAAGCGAGAGGCATTTTGCAGCACAGGCTGAGGTTGCGAGTCGTTCCGCCACCGCGGCAAGCCGGCTCATCAAGCTGAGCCGCGGCCTGCCGGCGATCCTTGCGGGAAGCCTGACGAACATCGACAGCGACCTGATACATTCGATCGTCGCCGTCGAAGCGAGCGCAGTGGATCGGTTGGCCGCCGAAACGACGAGTGCATTGGCCGTCGCAAGTGAAGCCACAATTCCGCTGGCATCCGGCACTACGGCGCGCTTTGTCGTGTTTCGGGATTCTCTCGGCGTCGATCAGGTAGCCATCATTGTCGGCACCCTGGATTTTACCGAACCGGTTCCCGTCCGAATTCATTCGGCGTGTCTGACCGGCGATGTGTTTGGCTCTCGGCGATGTGACTGTGGCGATCAGCTTCGGCTTGCGCTCGCGCACCTGGAAAGCCTCGGCGGCGGTGTTGTTCTGTACCTCGCCCAGGAAGGCCGCGGCATCGGCCTGGCGAACAAGATGCGAGCCTATCGACTGCAGGACGGCGGGCTCGATACGCGGGACGCCAACACGACGCTGGGATTCGAGGACGATGAGCGCAACTATGGCGTTGCGGCGATGATGCTGCGAACCCTGCATTGCACACGGATCACGTTGCTTACCAACAACCCGGCCAAGCTCGACGGTCTCGCAAAGGCCGGCATCCAGATTGCCGCCCGCGTTCCGCTCGAGGCCCCGATCAATCCCCACAACAAGCGTTATCTGACGACGAAAGCAGCACGCTCCGGGCATAAATTCGTTACTCTGAAGACTTCCGCCAGCGAAAAATCCTGATGGTGAAATGCCTCAATTTGCATTGATCCGTATCGCACTTCATGCGGACAGCCGTTGACATGTCCGGCCGGGCACTGCGCCTCGATGATCGCTCGTTCCGGCTTCTGGTCGTTGGAGCCGGCCTGTGCTGGTCCGTCGCATTCCCTGTCATCGCACTTTTAAACCAACTCGAACTCTATGGCGACGGCGCGATGTTTTCGTACGCGGTCGCGGTTCAGGATGTTTGGGCCTTCCATTGGCATAACATCTCTGGCCGAACGTCCGTCTTCCTGCTGACGCTATTGCCGGCCGAAACACTTGTAGGAATCACCGGCAATCCCTGGGCTGGAATCATCGCCTATGGGCTGCTTTTCTATATTTCTCCGTTGGTGGGACTGGCCGTGACCTATGCAGCCGATCGCTCACCCGGCCGCCTCGTCTTTGTCTATGCGTGCAGCTCGACAGCCCTGCTCTGCCCGCTGATCTTCGGCTTTCCCACGGAGATGTGGCTCGCCCATGCGATATTTTGGCCCGCGTTGGCGCTGGGCCACTATGCCAAGCCAGGCAGTGCCGGAACCTTGCTGATGTTTACCGCGTGGCTTCTGCTGGCCTTCACGCACGAAGGAGCTCTGGTGTTGCTCCTGGCCATCGTAGCAACGCTGGCGCCGCGTGGCTTACGGAGCGCAACCTTCGTGCGCGCAACGATCAGCCTGGCGATCATCGTGATACTCGCCGCGGCGGCGAAGATCGTTCTTCCGCCTGACGACTACTACTCAGACGCATTCTTGCGGGCTGCACTGCACTTCTTCGATCTCGAAATTTTCAAAGTAGAGGTCGTCCTGGTATTGCTGGCGGCGGTCGTCACCTACGGCGCCATCCTGATGCTGCTGTCAATCTGGCTCCCGAAATGGGCGTGCATCGGCGCTCTGGGCATTTTGCTCGGGTTGCTGTCCATCTACTGGCTGCATTTCGATCATTCGATCCATGCGAGCAGCCGCTACTATTTGCGGACCGCGCTGGTCATCGCCACGCCCGTGCTCGGCGCGTTGGCGTCCCTGGCCGCCATGACCAGGGAGGGAATCGTCGTCGGTCTGCCGGCGGGGCTGCGGCACGCCCTGATCTCGCCCGGCGGCGGGAGGCTGCGCGCCCTCGCCTCAATCTTCCTCCTGGTGACCTTGATCCATGCGATCGAAACCGGGAAATTCGTCGCGGCGTGGAGTGATTACCGTAACGCAATTGCGGTGCTGGCGTCGAACGGCGAATCCGACCCTGCGCTCGGTGATCCGCGTTTCGTCTCAGCCGAACGGATTTCGCCAGCTCTCGCTCCCCTGTCGTGGTTCTCGACTATCCCTTATCTGTCAATCATTCTCTCGAACTTCTCACCGAACAGGCTGGTCATCGATCCCGCGGGAAATTACTTCTGGTTATCCTGCGGAACGGCAACAAGGAACAGGGATGCAGAGCGCGTCGTTCCGGTGCAGACCCGCGAACTGGTACGGGTTTATTCGTGCCTGCATCGATAAGCCAGAGACGACCCGTCAATCTTGAGTTCGTGCAACGCGCGCGATCGCATCGTTGAGAGACAGAGTCTTGAAATTAATCATCTTTGATTTCGACGGAACATTGGTCGATAGCCGCTCCCTGATTCTGGAGAGCCATCGAATCGTATTCTCCGAATTTCGATTGCCTGCCCCGTCGCCCGCCGACAGTCTTGCGCTGGTCGGAAAGTCACTTGATGTCATTTTGACCCAGCTCGCCGGCCCGGCAGCCCCTATACTTGAGATGGTCAGGGCCTACGATCTCCTGCTGCCGCAACTGAGAGCAGATCCCGCATTCGCCGAAGAGCCATTCGACGGGGTTGGCGACCTTCTGTATGAATTGAGCTCCACTTCGGACACCATTCTGGGCGTCGCCACCGGGCACCGGTCCGACACTATCGCTCCCGCGCTGGAAGCGCTGCGATGGACCGGCTTTTTTCGGACCGTTCAAGGCGCCGACATGGCGCCCTCCAAGCCGCATCCTGCGATGCTCCTTCAGGCACTTGCGGCAACAGGGGTAGCGCCCGAGGGATGCAATCTTCATTGGCGACACAACGTTTGACATGGAGATGGCTCAAGCAGCAAAGTTGCGGTCAATCGGTGTCGGCTGGGGATATCATCAGACGGAGCGACTGATGGCGGCCGGGGCACATCGCGTTGTCCAAACCGTTGACCAACTGAGAGGTTGTATTCGATCTGCCATGAGCGAGTGAGCCGGCAGTCTCACCTTAAGTCGCAAGAGGTGCGCCGCGTCGCATCATTTCCGGCGTAACCGATGTCTCCGGATCGGAATCAGATCGTCAGGCGGAGGAAGTTGACCCAAAGAAGTTACCCACTCGATCAAACGCCGCGCAATCTCGTCCTGCTGTGCCTTGCGCTGCAGTTCATCCCGTTCGTCACCAGGCGGAAGCCCTCCGGCCTGCTCGCGAAGTTCCTTGATTTGATCGCTCAGGCGATCCACGTGAAACCTGTCGTTCAAGATCGAAAACTTCCCGATTGGCACCTATCCCTAGGGTACGAGCGGTTTGCCGGAAGGTTTCAAGCCGTTCGACCGAGTTGTTACGAATCGTTCGCCATCACCGGTGCGCCGCAGCCTCTTTGGAAAGGCTGAGCTCCACCGTGCCGCCCCTGCTACCACTTCTCGCCGAAGGGACGTATTTCCAGCTCAAAGGTCCAGGCACTGCGCGGCTGCTGGTAAAGCAGCCAATAGGACTCGGCAACCGATGACGGCGGCATCAGCAGGTTCGGATCGTTGAGCGCATCAGGCCCCAACGCCTCGATCCGCCGCTGGCGTACCCACTCGGTGTCCACGCCGGAGTTGATGATGAGATGGGCGACGTGAATATTCTTCGGTCCGAGTTCGCGCGCCGTCGCCTGGGCCACCGCACGCAGGCCGAACTTGGCACTGGCGAAGGCCGCGTAACCGGATCCGCCACGCAAGGACGCGGTCGCACCGGTGAAGAAGATATTGCCCTTGCCCCGCGGCAGCATCAGGCGGGCCGCTTCGCGACCGGCGAGAAAGCCGGAATAGCAAGCCATTTCCCACACCTTGCGGAATACGCGTTCGGTGGTGTCGAGAATCGGGAAGTTGACGTTGGCGCCGATGTTGAAGATGCACACTTCGAGCGGCGCGTGTTTGTCGGCGTCGCCCAGGAACGAGATGATTTCCTCCTCCTTGCGGGCATCAAGCGAGCGGGCATGGATCTCGCCGCCGGCCTTCTCGATCTCCTTCACCAGCGGCTCGAGCTTGGCGCCATTGCGTCGCCCGGCGAATACCGTAAAGCCTTCGGAAGCAAACTTTTTGGCGATCTCGCCGCCGATAAAGTCACCGGCGCCGATCACGGCCACGGTCGCGTTTCTCTTCTGCAAAGCTGTTCTCCCGGTCAAATCTGCCAAGTTACGAATGCCCGTCGGCTGTCGCTGGCTGCACCCTTGACGCAGTGCCCTGCAACGACTTCCGCCAGCTTGTGCTTGAGGAGTTTGCCTGTCGAGGTCGCCGGCAAGGCATCGAGCACGATGATCTCCGACGGCCGCTTGTATGAAGTCAATTGCGGATTAACGAAGGCTGCGAGCTCGGCAGGCGTCACCTTCGAGCCCTGGATCAGTTGCACAAAGGCGACGACTTCTTCATTGCCATCGACGGAACGGCCCACCACGGCGGACTGCACAACATCCTTGTGCGAACTAAGGACGGCCTCGACCTCCGCGGGATAGACGTTGAAACCCGACCGGATGATCATTTCCTTGGTACGGCCGACGATATAGAGGCACTCGCCATCGAAGCGCGCGAGATCGCCTGTATTGAACCATCCTTCGCCATCAACAGCCTTCGCCGTCAAGTCGGGCGCGCGGTAATAGCCGCGCATGACGTTACGTCCGCGGACGTGAAGCTCGCCAATTTCACCCTTCGCGACCGGTATGCCATCGACTGCCCTGATGCGGGCTTCGACACCCGGCAGCAGCGTTCCGACAGCCTGATCGCTGCGCGGCGCATCAAAGCGCACCCCCGATATTCCCGGGGAGCATTCGGTGATGCCATAGCCATTGGATAGCGGCAGTCCGAGTTCCCGTTCGACGCGCGACTTCAGGTCGAGATCGAGCGGAGCGCCCGCGACCGCAATCAGGCGCAACGATCCGCGATCGAGCCGGGTGAGGCCCGCAACGGTCTTGTGTTCCAGCAGGCGCTGATAGGTCGCAGGCACGCCGTTGAGGATGGTGATCCCCTCTTCGGCCATCGCCTTGGTGAGCGCTGCAGGGTCGTATTTGCTGACCAGCCGAACCGTAGCGCCGACCATCAGCGTCATGATCAGCAGTGAGATGCCGACAATGTGCGAGATCGGCAACACGACGTAGATCTTGTCGTTGGCCTGCATCTTGCGGAAATGCGCCGTGGTCGCGGCGCTGACGAGGAGATTGTCGTGGGTGAGCATGACGCCCTTTGGCGTGCCCGTCGTCCCCGACGTATAGATCAACACGGCGACCTGCTTTGCCGGGTCGTTCTCGACGGCTTCGGCAACGGCGCCTTCGTTCAGCGCGCTGACGCCGATGGCCTTCAATGGACCGAACTGGCGGGTCTCTGCACTGCAGCGCTGGGCATGAGCGGCGGCTTCCCTGGAAACATCAGGGGTGAAGAACATCCGGCGTGCCCCGCTGTGATCGCGGATCTGATCCAGTTCGCGCGGCGACAGTCTCGGGTTGGCGACAATCGCCCAGGCCTCGATCCGGCTCGCCGCCAGCAGCAGAGCCGCCAGCGCGATGCAGTTTTCGCTGACAATCATCACCCGGTCGCCTGCCCGGATGCCGAGCGACTCGAGATTGATGGCGATATCTGCCACCGCACTATCCAGTTCACGATAGCTCCAGGCGGCGCCGTCCTCGACCAGTGCGACATGCTCGGGAGATTCGGCGACATGCCGGTCAATCACCAGGTGCACGCGGCGCGGAAGCCCAGCGGCAATCTCGCCGATATCCATCGCGCTCGCCGCTTTCGCCACCATTCACCCTCCCGACATTTAGCAAGCCGCGCTTGTTCGCGCCGCCCATCCGAGTCAGTTAACGTTCTTTTTTAGAACTCGTCAATTGATTTCTGCCGACGTAGATCTTCCGACCTTGGTCAGAAACTGTGACTTATTTCTTCGGTACATCCACTGCCAGAGGCCCGCTGTTTACAATCGACCCGAACCCGGATATTTATATCAGTACCAAATAAGAACTAATGGAAGCGGAACATGTCGAAAAGTCGTGGCGTAGCGATCCTTGTTGGCGCCGGCGATGCCATTGGCGCCGCGGTCGCCCGCCGTTTTGCCGTGGGCGGCTATACAGTCTGCATCTGCCGGCGCGACGCCGCCAAGTCCCAGGGACTGATCGACGAGTTGAAGGCCGCAGGTCACGATGCCCACGCGTTCAGCGTCGACGCACGTCAGGAAGCCGAGGTTCAGAACCTGTTTGCCGACGTCGAGAAGAACATCGGCCCGATCGAGGTCTGCCTCTTCAATGCCGGATCGAACGTCAACAAGCCTCTGCTGGATACCACCGAGAAGCTCTTCTTCAAGGCGTGGGAACTCGCATGTTACGGCGGCTTCCTGGTTGGCCGTGAGGCTGCGCGCTACATGCTTCCCCGTGGCCACGGTACGATCTTCTTTACCGGCGCGACCGCCAGCATTCGTGGCGGAAAGGGCTTTGCGGCGTTTTCATCGGCGAAATTCGGACTTCGTGCGGTCGCTCAGGCGATGGCACGCGAGCTCGGCCCGAAGAATATACACGTCGTGCATCTCCTGATCGACGCCGGCGTGGACAGCGAAGCGATCCACCAGCGCATGAAGGCGGCAAAAGGGATCGAGGCCAGCGATATCCCTCCGGACAGCCTGACGAAGACATCGTCCATTGCTGACGCCTATTGGTTCGCCCACCAGCAAAAACGGGACGGCTGGACCCATGAACTCGATCTCCGCCCCTCCGTGGAGAAATGGTGACATGGCCGCTGCACCGGACCTGACCCTGTGGGGCGTTGGCACGAGCCGCACGATCCGTGCGCATTGGGCCATGCACGAACTGGCGCTGCCTTACAAGACAAGGCCGATTGGACCGCGGACGGGCGAGACCAAGACGGCCGAATATACCAAACTGAATCCGCGGCAGAAGGTCCCGCTGCTGCAGGACGGCGACTTCTGTATCGGCGAAAGTGCGGCGATCGTTGCCTACCTTTCGCGGACGTATTCAACGCCCAAGCGCGCACTGATACCCGAAATACCACGAGAATACGCCGCCTGGCTGGAGTGGTGCTTCTTCGTCGTTGCCGAGCTGGACTCCACCAGCCTTTACGTGATGCGGCGGCACCGGGCCGATGCGCTTGGACCGATCTATGGCGTTGCGCCGGAGGTGGTCGCCAAGGCCGGCGAGTATTTTCGCGAGCAGTTGCGGCATGTCGAAGCCGCACTGGCAGATGGCCGGCAGTTCCTGATGGGCGACAAGTTCACCAGCGCCGATATTTTGCTGACGACATGTCTGGACTGGGCAATCGCTTACGGCGTCGGCATTTGCGACAACGCCCATCCCTATCTCGAACGCATGCAGGCGCGGGAAGCCTATCAGCTCGCCAAGAAGGCGAACGTTCCGCTGGCGCCGGTTACGCCCAAAAGCTGACAACCGGCACGCGTTGCGTGCGCTCGCTATATCGCTACGCGAACCGCGCGTTCGGTGACCATCTTGTCAATGGCGCTGTCGTCATAGCCCAGTTCGCGCAACACCTCGCGTGAGTGCTCGCCGACACGGGGCGCCGGTCCCCCGATCGCAGCCTGATTGATTGCGAAGCGGGCGGCGGGCTTGGGTTGCCGTACCCGTCCAACCATCGGCTGATCGAACTCCGCGATGAGATCGCGCGCGACGACCTGCTCGTTATGAATGATCTCGCCGCGGCGCAGGATTGGCGCGCAAGGCACATCGGCGGCATCGAGCCGTTCCAGCCATTCCGCCGTCGTGCGTTGCGCGATGTATTCCGCCATCTTGTTGATGCGGGCGGTGGCATTGACCGAGCGGGCCGACGGCGTCGCGAACCGCGGATCCCTGGCAAGTTCCGGATCGCCCGACGCCTTGCAGAAGCCCTGCCATTCGGAATCCGAGATGGTGCCGGCGGTGAGGTAGCCGTCGCTGGTCTTGAACACGAGATCCGGGCGATCGTTGGGATCGGCCGCTGTGGTCTCCGCGCCGACCACGGTGTACTGCATCATGCCTTCCGGCCACAAATACGAGATCATCGTATCCAGCATTGCGACCTGGATATGATCGCCCTGCCCGGTCTTCTCGCGGGCGTACAACGCCGACGACACCGCCTGCGCGGTAAACACGGCGGTGGTCTTGTCGCAAACGATGGTACGGATCATCTGCGGGCGGTTGGTCACCGGCTGCGACTGGATGTCGGCGAAGCCGGACAGACCCTGGATGATCGGATCGTAAACCCGCTTCTTCACATAAGGTCCGGTATCGCCGACGCCGCTGATGGAGACATAGATCAGGCGCGGATGGCGCGCCCGCAATTCGTCCGCGCCGAGGCCAAGGCGTTCCATGGTGCCGGGCCGGAAATTCTGCACCAGCACGTCGGCCTGCGCGACCAGCTTGGCGAGAACCTCGCGACCGGCCGTGCTTTTGACGTCGATCGACAGCGATCGCTTGCCGCGGTTGGAAGAGATGAACAGGGCCGAAAACTCTCCGCCCTTGTCGATGGTGGCACGGCTGCGGCGCGTGATGTCGCCGCCGATCGGCTCGATCTTGAGCACATCGGCGCCCTGATCCGCCAGGAACATGGTCGCAAATGGACCCGACACGACCCCCGTAAGATCAAGGACACGAACCCCAGTGAGTGGACCCGACATGACGTTCTCCCTTGATGAAATTTGGACCTCGTCCTTGCGAGGAGCTCGCGACAAAATTGCAAGGCAATTTTGCGCTGTAGCGACGAAGCAATCCATTCTTCCTTTGTGCGGCGAGAAGGATTGCTTCGCTTCGCTCGCAAAAACGAATTCAATCAGGCCGTTTTGGCGGCGAGATGACCGGTCTGCTCGACAATCGATTCCTCGACGTCGCGAAGCTGATCCTTGCCAAAGAACATCTCCTTGCCGACAAAGAACGTCGGTGAGCCAAATGCGCCACGGCCCACCGCGTCGTTCGTCACATCGAGCAGTCGCTTCTTGACGTCATCCTGCTGCGCACGCGCCATCAGCCTCTCGATATCGATGCCTGAAGCGGCAAATGCGCTTCGGAAGACCGCAACGTCATCCATCTTCTTCGGCTCTTCCCACATGTGATGGTAGGCGGCGCGGAAATACGGCTCGAACATATCCTCGAACTGGGCTGCGACGGCGCCCCGCATCAGCATCAGCGTGTTGACCGGGAAAAACGGATTTGTCCGGAATTTCGTGATGCCGTGGCGGCGAATGAAGCGCTGGGTTTCCAGTGCCTGGTACTCCGGCTTGTTCTTGATGCCGTTGAGCGACTCGGCCGGCGACATGTTGTTGGTCGCCTTGAAAATCCCGCCGAGCAGAACTGGAACATATTCGAATTTCACGCCGGTCCGCCGTTCGATCGCCGGCAGCGCCAGCTCCGCCAGGTATGCGTTCGGGCTGCCGAAATCGAACTGAAATTCCACTTTCAGGGGGCTAGCCACCGGCTTCTCCTTGGACGCACGCGTTGCTGATTTAGCGGCTGGTAAGCGAACCAGCGGCCGAGCATTGACTGCTGATTATCCATACAGTTCTAAAAACGAACTGTCAAATAAGGCCCTCTTCTGTTAGGTTATTGGGCTAATTAGGGGTAGTTGGGTGATTGTTTCACTCTGAGTACCTATTTAGAATGGCAGGCCGGTCGAGGTTCTGCCGTTCGATTCGGTATGTCGAAGGTGAGTGGAGAGAGCAGGAATGAAGTGGGATGCCCTTGAGGAAGAGCCGTGTTCGCTGGCCCGCACCATCGGTGTGATTGGCGATCGCTGGAGCCTTCTGATCCTGCGGGAATGCTTTCTGCGCACACGGCGGTTCGAGGGGTTTCAGTCCGCACTCGGGATCACGAGGCATTTGCTCGCTGAGCGGCTGAAGAAGCTGGTCCGACAGGGCGTGCTGCGTCGCATCCCCTACCAGGAGTTGCCCAAACGCCACGAATATATCCTCACCCAAAAGGGCCTTGACCTGTATCCGGTGATGATGGCGCTGGTCCATTGGGGCGATACCCACATGGTCGACGAGCGCGGACGGCCGCTGCTGCATGAACATCGCAACTGCGGGAAGATGTTCGACCCCGTGATGGTATGCTCCGAGTGCAACGAACCGCTGCTCGCCAAGCAGGTTCATACCCATCCGGGTCCCGGCGCACGCGATCCTTCGGCGCGACGATCGCCCGACAAGCCCGCCAAAGCGAAGACCGGCAAGCAGGCGGCCTGACGAGTTGCCTCCAGCGGAGGCCCTTCCCGGCGCCAATGTATTTGCAAGCCTCGCAATCGTTGCCGGCCGCATTGCGGCTTCCAACATTCTCATGCGCTCGACCTGGTCATCTACGAATAGTGGTCGGCGAAGCGCCGGCGCAACTCCATCTTCTGTATCTTGCCGGTTGCCGGCGAGCAGAATGAATTTTTTTATAATCGATTTCATCGGCATCGGTCCCCATCTCAGGATGGGGCACGACACAGATGGACTACGACCATGAGAACGATTTAGAAGGTTGCGATCGCTTCGGCAATCGCTTTTTCCGCACTTGCATTCTTACCGGCGACGGCCTCCACGGCGCAGGCCGGGCCGATTGTGCCGTTGGGCCATTATTGCCTGTCATATGATTATGGTGGCACCGACTGCAGCTTCACAAGCTATGCGCAATGTCAGGCCACCGCGTCGGGGCTCGCGGCCGAGTGCTACGGCAAGACCATTCGCGATGACGGGCACGAACGTCCCTGGGGCGCTGCCCACGCGCACTCCCTGCGCTGAGCGAGTGGCGACGTGATCGCCTTTCAATCGCCACCGGTGCAGGCACGCTGACCGTATTCGGCGCCGTGCTCTCGGCTCTTCAAGCGCCACGATCATACATCGAAACAGCGTCTCCCCCACAAGGCCGGACGGCGCCGCCCCGCCCGCGGGCTGCAAGGCGTGGCGTGCGCCGTCCGCTTGGCGGCCATATCGACACCGGCTCCGGGGGACAAGCGCAGTGGGTCGCTCAGCAAAACAACTTAAGTCCGCAGAGCCTGCCTCGCCACATGACTTGCGGCAAGCTCAGGACGTCCGCGTCGCCGGCGCACGGATGCCAACCTTGCTGCCGTCAGCCAGATCGACCGCGGGGTTGAGAATTACCTGATCGCCCGCCTTCACGCCGCTGTTGATCTCCACCTCCTGTCCGAGATCACGCACGACCGACACCTTGCGCAGATGCACCACACCATTCTCGACCACGGCGAGCTGCACCCCGCCAGCGTTGAAGATGACGGCGTCGGCGGATACCGTGAAGCTCGGCGTCTTGCGCGGGATGTGCAATTCGATTGTGCAATAGATTCCCGGCGCCAGCACGCCGTCGTGGTTCGGAATGTCTATTTCGGTCAGCAGGGTGCGGGACCCCGGCTGCAGCGCATCGGCGATCCGGGTCACCTTGCCGGGAAAGGCACGATCGGGAATCTCGGGCACGTGTACCACAGCGTCGATTTCCGGCTTCAGGCCGAACGCCTCGTCCTGCGGGACAAAGACCTGGGTCCGAATCACGTCGCCCTGCATGATCGTGAACATGAAGGTGCCGCTGGTCGAATCGGCCTGCACGAGGCTGCCGATGTCGATGTTGCGCTGGGTGATGACGCCATCGAACGGAGCCACCACACGCTGATAGAGTTTTTGCTGGTGCAACACCTGCAACTGTGCCTCTTCCGCCACCACATTGGCCTGCGCGACCGAGACCGCAGCTTCCTGCGCCTTCAGGGTCTGGATATCGATCGTGCCTTGCTGGGCGGTCAGCCAGCCCTGCTTCACCAGTGGCCCGTCGCGATCCCACGTGACCTTGGCAAGCTCCTGGTTCGCCTGAGCCTGTTGCAGCGCCGCCTTGAGCTGACCGAGCGTCGCCTCCGCCTGTGCGATCTGATGATCCAGCTCCGGTGCCACGATTTCCGCCAGCAACTGTCCAGCTTTCACGTGGTCGCCGATATCGACCTCGCGCTTGTCGATGTAGCCACTGGCGCGCGCAAAAATATTGGCGGCCGAGAACGCCGAGGTGGTCGCCGGCAGCGTGACGATTTCGGTACCGGCGCTCGGCTGCACGGTCGCGACTCTTACCTGCGGAACCAGGTCGCGGCCTTGCTCGAGGGTGGCCACCACCTGACGATGCTGCTCATAGTGGCTCCATGCGCCGGAAGCCAGCGCCGTTCCCAACGCAAGGGCGACGGCGAAGAGCGAAATCCGGCCGAGCCATCGTCTCTGCCCGACGCGAGGCGGCCCGGATTGCTTCGCCGTCTCCTGCGAATCTTCCGGTTCAATGTTCAAAGGCGGGTTAAAATTCATTCCAGCACCTCGTCGAATACGCCGTGATCTTGCTTTCCGTCGTTACCCTTGCGGAGCCTGGCGAAGAGATAAGGCACCACCAGCAGCGTGGTCGGCGTTGCGAACAGCAGCCCGCCGATAACCGCACGTGCCAGTGCTGCGTTCTGTTCCTCTCCCGGCGCCCCGATCGCCATCGGGATCATACCGACGATCATCGCGGCAGCCGTCATCAGGACAGGCCGGATCCGGGTGTGTCCGGCCTCGATGGCGGCCTGGAAAGCCGTCTTGCCTGCAAGCTGCTGTTCGCGGGCAAAGGTCACCAGCAGGATTGAATTCGCCGACGCGACGCCGACTGCCATGATCGCTCCCATCAGCGAAGGCACGTTCAGCGTCGTGCCGGTGATGAACAGCATGGTGAGAATGCCGCACAGCGTGGCCGGCAGCGCCAGGATGACGACGAACGGGTCGCCGAAATTCTGGTAGTTCACGACCATCAGCAAGTAGACGAACACCGCCGCAAACAGCAATCCGATGCCAAGATTGATGAACGCGCTGTTCATGCTCTGGATCTGGCCGATCACCTGGATGGTGTTTCCAGGTTTGAGCTGCTTCTGCAGATCGTTCACGATGCCGCTGATCTGGTGGGCGACACTGCCGAGATCGCGGTCCTGCACGCTCGCATAGACCTCATAGACCGGCTGAATATTGGTCTGGTTGGCGTTGGTCGGTACGCTGCCACGCCGGAGGGTCGCCACGTTGCTGAGCAGCCCCGGCACCGGCACGTCGGTCAGGGATGTGGATATCCCGGTCGAGACCGGCGTGTTGCGGAGGTCGTTGAGCGAGCTGATCTTGTTCTCGGGCGTCTGCACCGCGAAATAATACGGAATTCCCGATTTGGGATCGGTCCAGAAATTGGGGGTCACCTGCTCCGACGAGCTCAGGCTGACATTGACGTTGGTGGCGATGGTGTCCGCGTTGAGCCCGAGCTGGGCGGCACGCGCGCGATCGATATCGGCATAGAACGCCGGTGCATCGACTTCCTGTTGCAGGTGCGCATCCGCGATGCCCGGTATCGCGGCGATCCGTCGGCGCAGCTCTTTGGCAATGCGCAAATCGTTGTCCTTGTCGTAGCCAACCGTGCGGACGTCGATTTGCGCCGGCAGGCCGAAATTGAGGATCTGGGTGACGATGTCGGCCGCCTGAAAATAGAACGTGCTTTCAGGAAATGCGGCCGGTAATGCTTCCCTCAGCTTGCGCACATACTCGCTGGTCGGCCGGTGGCCTTCTTTCAGCGACACCAGGATGACGCCGTCATTGACACCGATGGTGGAGCCGTCGGTGAACGCCAGATTATAAGCCCGCGCCGGCAATCCGATATTGTCCACGATCAGATCGCGGTCGCTCTCGGGAATGATTTCGCGGATCTTGTTTTCCACCTGCTGAAAAATCTTCTCCGTGGCCTCGATCCTCGTTCCGGCCGGCGCGCGGACATGAAGCTGAATCTGCCCACCATCGATCGCTGGAAAGAAGTCGCGGCCGACGAACGGAAATGTCACGGCACCGAGCGCCAACAGAAACAGCATGAACGATGGAATGGCAAAGCGATGCTTGATCAGTCCGTCGAGCGAGCGCGAATAGCCGCGCCGCATCGCCTCGAAGCGACGCTCGAAACCGGCATGAAAGCGCGCGAAGAGGCCGCTCGGAGGGTCGGCGGCCGGGCCGTGTTTCTCGCCCTTGAGCAGCAATCCAATGACGATGGGCGTCAGGGTTCGCGATAGGCCGTAGGATGCCAGCATCGCGAACACCACCGCAAGCCCGAGCGGGGTGAACAGGAATTTCGCCGGCCCGTCGAGGAACACCACCGAGGTGAAGACGCAACTGATGGCGAGGGTCGATACCAGTGTCGGGATCGCGATGCCGGCGGCGCCGTGCAGCGTCGCCTGCGGCAGCGGCATTCCTTCCTCGGTAAGCAAGCGATGGGTGTTTTCGATCGTGACGGTGGAATTGTCCACCAGAATTCCGACCGCCAGCGCCAACCCGCCGAGCGTCATCGTATTCAAGGTCTCGCCGAGAAAGTACAGCACGACCAGCGAGGTGAGGATCGACAGCGGGATCGAAATCATGACCACCAGGGTCGAACGCCACGATCCCAGGAACAGCAATATCATCAACGCCGTGAGAGCGGCCGCGATCGCGCCTTCGCGCAGCACGCCGGCCACGGACTGCTTGACGAAGACCGACTGATCGAACAGCTCCTTGATCTGCATGCCCGGAGGCGCCGCGGCGCGTGCAGTCTTCAGCGCCTCATGAACGGCGTTGACGACGCTCAGCGTCGAGGCATTTCCGTTCTTGATGATACTGAGCAGCACGGAGCGGCGGCCGTTCTGCCGCACCACATTCTGCTGCACCAGCCAGCCATCGTGAACCTGGCCTACGTCCTTCACGAAGATGGTCGCGCCATTGACCACCTTGACCGGGATGTTGTTAAGGTCGTCGATCGAGGCCGGCGTGGCGTTGGTGCGGACGGCGTATTGCGTGTGGCCAAACTTGGCCGTTCCCGCGGGCAGCGTCAGGTTCTGCGCATTGACGGCATTCACCACGTCGAGCGGCGTAAGTCCCTTGGCGAGCAGCTTTGAGGGATCCAGATCGACCATGATCTGGCGATACTTTCCGCCGGCCGGCGTCGGCAGCGTGATGCCGGGGATCGGCGCCAGTTGCTGGCGGATCCGGTAGATACCGTAATCGTAGAGCTGCTGTTCGCTAAGGGTGTCGGAACTCAGGCTGATCTGCAGCACGGGCACACTGGATGCATTGAACTGCACTACCAGCGGGGCCTGGATGCCGGGCGGCAACAGCGCACGGATGGCATTGGTCCCGGCGACGATCTGAGAGATCGCGAGGTCGAGATTGACGTCCGGCTGGAAGTAGATCTTCTGCACAGAAAGGCCGGCCATCGTCTGCGCCTCGATGTTCCTGATGCCGCTGACATTGGAACTGATGGCGTACTGGCTGTAGGTGGTGACGCGCTGCTCCATCTCCTCCGTGCTGAGTCCGGTGTAGCTCCAGACCACCGTCACTACGGGGATGTTGATTTCCGGAAAGATGTCCGTCGGCATCTTGATGGATGCGACGACGCCCAGGAACAGCACCAGGGCAGCGACCACGTAGAACGTGTGCGGAAATTTCAGGGCGAAACGAACGATCCCCATTGCTTCAAATCCTGGTACGCGGGCGTCCGCGAATTTCGAGAGCGGTTATTTCAACTGTGTCTGAAAGACTGTGCCGGCCCTTGTGAACGTGCGCGAGAACAAGATCATCCTTTAACCTCCGCATAAGCGCGTTGCGCGCGAGTTGCTCATGGCCCCGGCCCTGCGTTCACCCCACACTTTTTTGAAGCCGTTCTCCCGAGGAGAACCGCAATATGCTGAACGTGGTGACCCAATCGATCGCCCTCAACTAAAAACCAGTTTATGATTTCGTGAACGCGAGAGAACCTGCAGAATCTGGCGCTTGAATTAGGTAAAATGGCTCTCGCTCAATCACCGGCGTGTGACGTGCCGCGCGAACAAGCTCACGACTGCTTGAGAGGATGAAAAGCGATGCGTCGAGTTTCGGGGCGCGGCGACGACGGACCTGAAAAGCCTCACCGCGGCGCTTGAATTTTTCGAAGGCCGCAATCTCGATCTACCGCACGCGTTCGCTGGAAATAAACAGCGCACGGCCAGTTCGATGGCTTAGCCACTATCCCGAAGGACGAGTTCAAACCCGAGATCGATATGGCGCGGCCCTTCCCGCGCCAGGATCAATTTTGCAGCAGTGCGCCCGATCGCATCGCCGTTCACACGGATGGTTGAAAGACTCGGCGCGATCAGACGGCCCATTTCGAGATCGCCGAGGCCGATGACTGCGACCGGTTGCGCCGCCGCCGGGCCGTCGCACAACAAGCTCGCCTTTCGCAGGCCGGACATGAAGCCGATCGCATGCGCGTCGTTTGCTGCAAACACGGCGTCGACACCGGGCAGTTCTGCAAGCGCGACGACACTGCCGGAGGCGTTGCGATCCAGCACCAGCCGGCGCGGCGCTTTGGCGCCAAGCGCCTGCGCCGTGTCGTTGAACCCATTCCAGCGCCGGGTGGCGCGCGGATCGTCACCGCCGATGAACGCCAGGCTCTTGCGGCCTTGCGTCACGAGATGCCGCGCTACCGCAACGCCGGCTTCGTAATTATCGAACCCGGCGACAGCGTCGATCGGTGCCGCCGGAAGATCCCATGTCTCCGCGACGGGAATGCCCGCGCGCCGCAGCAACCGCGCACCGTCTTCCGTAGCGGGAGAGCCGACCATGATGATCGCCTCGGGTCGCCGCGACAGCAATGCCGAGAGCATGTGATCCTCACGCGCGGCGTCGTAGCGCGACTGCGCCAGGATCACGGCATAGCCGAGCGGCTCCAATTCGTCGGAGAGGCCCTGCACCGTATCGGCGAAGATCGAATTGGCGATCGTCGGCACCAGCACGCCGATCGAACGCGTGCGAGCCCTGGCCAATCCGACGGCGAGCTGGTTCGGCACATAGCCGAGCTCCCGCATCGCGGCTTCGACCCGGCCTCTTGTTTCCGGCGCGACCAGATCCGGCAGGCGCACCACCCGGCTTACGGTGATCGACGAAACGCCGGCCAGTTTGGCCACGGCCGACAGGGTCGGGGCGGAATGGGACTCTTCGGGGCCTGCGGTGCTCATCGGGAGGAACATTAGCGAATGCAGGTCAGGAATGCACGAATTGGCTTGAATATGGCAAATGACAACGTTAACATTCTAAATGACAACGTTAACATACGGGAAGAGACCAAATGATTTCAGAGAAGGATGTGCAGACTTATCAACGCGATGGCCTGATCGTGGTGCCTGAAGTCCTGAGGCCGGATACGCTCACAAAGGTCCGCTCGGTGATTGCGGAGCTGGTCGCGGGATCGGCCAAAACCCTCGAACACACCGACGTCTATGATCTGGAACCGGGCCATACCGCGGAAAACCCGCGGGTCCGCCGTATCAAGACGCCGCACAAGGTGCACAAAATTTTCGACGAGATCGTCCGCAGCGAACCGGTGCTCGACATCCTGAAAAAGCTGCTCGGCCCCGGCCTGCGGCTGCACGGATCAAAACTCAACATGAAGTCGGCGCAGTATGGCTCGCCGGTCGAATGGCATCAGGACTGGGCGTTCTATCCGCACACCAATGACGACGTGCTCGCGATCGGCGTGCTGCTGGACGATTGCGATCTCGCCAACGGGCCGATGCTGGTGACGCCGGGCACGCATAACCGCGAGGTCTGGAGTCATCACGGCGAGGACGGCTGCTTCGCCGGCCTGATCGATCCCGATATCATCAAGGACGAAATCGAACGCGCAGTGCCCTGCATGGGCAAGGCCGGCAGCATGTCGTTTCACCACGTTCGGGCATTGCATGGATCGGCCATGAACACCTCGGACCGCCCGCGCAATCTGCTGCTGTACGAAGTTGCCGCCAGCGACGCATGGCCGCTGATGGGCGTAAAGGACTTCGACGAGTTCAATAGCCGCCTGCTGTCAGGCGATCCCGTCATTGCGCCGCGGATGACCGGCGTTCCGGTGCGACTGCCGTTGCCGCCGGCCAAGCGGCAGGGATCGATCTACGAAACCCAGTCCGCGGCGAAGAAATCCTACTTCACCCGCGCCGCCTGAACTTTGCGAACGCGCCCGTGCGATGCACGGGCGCCAATGCCTGATGCGACGACCATAAAATCAATGAAAAATCAAAACGGGGGAAACGATGACGGAGATGACAGCCGATAGCGCCAGCCGTTCGCGCTTGCGCGTGATCCTTGCGGCCAGTATTGGGTCCGCGCTCGAATGGTACGACTTCTTCCTCTATGGCACCGCCGCCGCGCTGGTGTTCGGGGAACTGTTCTTTCCCAAGAGCGACCCGGTGGTCGGCACGCTGCTGGCGTTCCTGACCTTCGGGGTCGGGTTTGTGGTGCGGCCACTCGGCGGCATCCTGTTCGGCATCATGGGCGACCGTTACGGGCGTAAACCCGTTTTGGTGGCGACGCTGTTGATGATCGGCGTCGGCACAACGCTGATCGGCTTGCTGCCGACCTACGCCCAGATCGGCTATTGGGCGCCGGCGCTGCTCGTCGCGATGCGCGTGATACAGGGTTTGGGAGCCGGCGCAGAATATGGCGGGGCGGTGATCTTCCTGGTGGAAAACGCGCCCCCGAAGCACCGCGGTTTCTGGGGCAGCTTTGCGCCGCTCGGTGTCTCCGTCGGCAATCTGCTGGCGGCCGGCGCGTTCGCGCTGGTGACCCTGCTGCCGCGCGAGGACCTGATGTCGTGGGGCTGGCGCATTCCGTTCCTGGCGAGCTTCCTGCTGATCATGGTCGGCATCTACGTTCGCCTGCGCATCACGGAAACGCCGGTCTTTACCGAGGCGGTGGTGGCGCGCGGCAAGGTCGAGCGTAACCCGGCGATGGAAGCGCTGAAGCGGCATCCGCGAAATTTCTTCGTGGTGCTCGGCGCGCGGCTGGCCGAAAACGGCCTCGGCTATCTGTTCCCGGTGTTCGGGCTCAGCTATGTCATCACGACGCTCGGCGTACCCAGGTCCGATGCGCTCAGCGCGCTAATGCTGGCCTTCGTCATCGAACTCTTCACCATTGTCGGCTTCGCCACGCTCTCCGATCGCATCGGCCGCCGTCCTGTCTATATGTTCGGCGCGCTCGCCGGCATCGTCTGGGCGTTCCCCTTCTTCTGGCTGGTCGGCACCAAGGAGTGGATCTGGATCGCAGTCGCCTTCATCGGCGCACGCGCGGTGGTGACGGCGGCGATGTTCGGCCCACAGGCGGCGTATTTCGCCGAACTGTTCCCACCGCAGCGGCGTTTCGCCGGATTCGCTTTCGCGCGCGAACTGGGCTCGCTATTGGCCGGCGGACCGGCGCCGTTCGTGGCCGCAGCACTGGTGGCGTGGTCCGGAAGCTGGTGGCCAGTCGCATGTTACGCGGCCCTGCTGGCCAGCCTCACCGCGATCGCGATCTGGAGCGGTCCCGAAACCTACGAGGAAAGCATCACCGTCGACAATACGTCGGACGGCCGGATGCACGCGGCGACCGCTGTCCCGCAGCACGCCACGTAGCCGATGGCGCAGCAACTTCGCATCCTGCAGTCGCTCTGGGCGATGGAGCGGCGGCGGGCGGACGAAGCGGAGTGGCCGCTGCAGACCCAGCTTGAGATGATCCGCGACGCCGGCTTCGACGGTGCCGGTGTCCGCTTCATCGATCCTGATTTCGTGCAGGAAGTCACCGACTTCCTTCGTGCGAATGGGATGATCTGGCAGGCGCAGTGCTATCCCACCTGCGTCGACGACCTGAAACCGGTGCTCGATCTTGTCGCGCGGCTGGGCGCCGACCACGTCAACCTGCAGCCGGACGTGCGGCCGCAGCGGCTGGAAGCATGTGTTCCCCTGCTCGAGGGATGGCGGCGGCTGGGTGATGAAGCCGGCGTGGCGGTGCATGTGGAAACCCACCGCGACCGCATGACGACGGATCTGTTTTTCACGCTGCAACTGCTGGATTGCTTTCCGGACCTGCGGCTAACCGCTGACGTTTCTCATTATCTCGTCGGCCGCGAATTCGCCTGGCCGGTGGACCAGGTCAATCACGCAATGATCCATCGCATACTTGACAATTCATGGGGAATTCACGGACGGATCGCCAGCCGCGAGCAGGTGCAGATCTCGCTGGGTTTTCCGCAACACCAGGGCTGGGTCGAACTGTTCATGGGCTGGTGGGAATACGCCATCCGCTCCTGGCGCAAACGCGCCGGCCCCGATGCGGTGCTGACCTTCCTGTGTGAACTCGGCCCTCCGCCCTATGCCATCACCGGGCCTGACGGCGCGGAATTGTCGGATCGCTGGCAAGACGCACTGCAGATGAAGGATATGATCAGGGCGCTGTGGCAGCGGATCGTGGAAGAGGATGCGCGTCCGCGATGACATCCAGCGCAACGCGGCCGGCTCATGCGAAAGCCGGCCGCGTCGGAGTTCCAGGGATCAGGTCTCGCCGCCGGCGAAGATATCCTTCTTGATGACCGCGTGAACGCCCCAATTTCCATCCACCACTTGGGTGATGCCGAAGTCGACGCCAATCGTAATCAAGGAGATCGCCTCATCCTCGGTCAGCTTCTTGGTTGTCATCAGGAATTTCCGCATTTTCCGGAACGCATCGCGCAAGGCAAGATCAACCGACGATTTCGAGTAAATATCCGACTGTGCCTTGTCCCCCAATTCACTGAGATAATTAGCGAAGCTGAAGCCGTGCACCAGCCACTCGTCCTGGGTTTCCAGCATCGGGTAGTCCAGCGCTTCGAGAGCCGTACCAACCAGATCGTTTTTCTTGTGCAGGATGATCTGGAAGGTGCCGTTCAGCGAGCATTCGATTGCCGTACCGCACAGCTCGGAATCGCCCTGAGAAGCGTGCGAATCGCCAACCGATAACAGCCCACCTTCGACGGCGACCGGATAATACATCGTGGCGCCCTTGCCGATCCGCCAATTATCGATATTGCCGCCGGTATAGCTCGGCGGAATCGAGTCGACGATATCAGCCTCCTTGGGCGCCAAGCCTATCACGCCGAAATGCGGGCGTATCGGAATACGCACATTCTTCAGGATGCCATGGTTTTCCTTGATCGTAGAGTGATCGACTGGAACGCCGGGATAGTCGATGGTTTTGTGAACTACGCCGGAGGGGTCCGTCTGCGGAGTCCATCGGAAATTATACACCGCTTTCGCCCAGTTGCGCTCGCCGGTGGCGTCGACTTCGTAGATCGTTATCACTTCGCGCGGCTTTGGCTCGGTGAGCAGGTCCTTGTAGTGAAAGCCCCACCATGCGGCCGCGTTGCTGCCGAAAGCCTTTCCCGGATATTGCGGATTGGCGCTAGGCCGCGGCGTGACGTCGATGATGCGCAACTCGATCACGTCACCCTCCTGGGCGCCGCGTACGTAGACCGGGCCGGTACAGATGTGCACCCCAAGGCCCTCGCCTGCGCCACGCCCGAACAGCGAGGCATCCATCGGCCCTGCGCCGCGCCGGTTTACGCCCTTCTTCTCCTTGGTCCACAGGAACACGCTCTCGGCGCCGGGATCGCCTTTCACCATGCGCTCGGCGTCGTCGTTGGCGTGGTGGGTTAATGCCTCAATGGTGATGAAGTCGCCGGAATCGATTTCGACCTGTGGCTTCAGCTTCTTGCTGAAATAGCCCCAATGCACCGTATCGGCATTCGCCGGCAGATGGTGATAGGACCGCTTGGCCGGTTGGTTCTTCTCGGCGGCGGCCGCCATCTGTGGCGTCACCAGAGAAATGCCGCCCGCGGTCATCGCCGCCGCGCCTCCGGCCGCGGCGAAGCTGGACCTCAAGAACGACCGGCGTTCCCGATCGAGCGTTTCCTTGAACTTGCGGTGGTGCAATTCGAATTCCGGACAGTTCTTGTCGTCACCCGCGCACATCGGATCTCTCCTGGTTTGAACGTACATTTTACGCGCACCTTCATCCCATCGCAGTTCCTCGGAACAGTCAAACGTATGCGTTATGTCAATTTGACTGTTGCACGGCGAATTCGCGTCGCCGCTTCACGACACCAAGGAGATATAGACGCTCGCCTATTGCTTAAGCATTGTGTGCTCAAACTTTGAGAAACGCGGTCATTGCTTGAGCGCCAAGGGGTGTCCACCGTTGCCGTGCAAATAACGCGTTGGGCAAGTTCGGAAGCCCAACTTCAATTCGTTACTCTGCGAACGGCGTTAGTTCTCAAAACCCGATCATGCCTGGCGCGTAACGACACCAGTGGGCGTCGCAAAGCCCTGGAGAGTCCTGATCCGCTTCTCGAGCCACCAGCCGAATTCTGGTGACCAGTCCTCGAAGCGCGCATTGATGCCGAGATCGTGCGCCCAGTGGTGGGCGATGTTGGGATTGAACTGCGACTGGCGCCCAACGGCGATAAGATCGGCCTGGCCATTCCGAAGGATAGCTTCGGCCTGCTGCGCCTCGAGAATGATACCGACGGCCATGGTTTTGACGTCCGCTTCCTTGCGAACGCGCTCGGCAAACGGGACCTGAAATCCGAGGCTGCGTGGCACCTGGGCTGCGGTGGCCGCTCCGGAGATGCCGCCCGAGGAGCAGTCGACCACATCCACGCCGCGCGCTTTCAATTCGTGCGCAAAGGCGACCGTGTCATCCATGTTCCAGCCCTCCGCGGTGCCATCGACGGACGAAACACGTACGAACAGCGGCATCGACTCCGGCATTTCACGGCGCACGGCCTCGACGATTTCGAGCGGCAGGCGCATACGTCCTGCCCGGTCGCCGCCGTACTCGTCATTGCGCGTGTTGGAAACGGGCGACAGAAACGAGGCCAGCAGATAGCCGTGTGCCGTGTGGATTTCGATGGTGTCGAAGCCGGCAGCAACCGCCCGTCTTGCAGCGGCCGCCCACGTGCCGACCATTGCCTTGCACTCCGCCGTGGTCAACTGCCGCGGCGTCAGCCAGCCTGGGGCGACCGGCTCGGCCGTCGGCCCGACGGGCTGCCATATCCTGGCGCCGGCTTTCAGGTTCTCCTCGGTCAGCGGCCCCATGCCCTGCATGGCGCTCTGCGCAGAAGACTTGCGGCCGCCGTGGCCGATCTGAATACCGATCGCCGTCCCCTGGCGCTTCATGAAAGCGATCAGCGGCTTGAAGCTTTCGGCCTGCGCGTCGTTCCAGATGCCGAGGTCATTCTCGTTGGTTAGTCCAACCTCCTCGACCGCCGTCACCTCGACAAAGACAAGCCCGAAGCCGCCCAACGCATAGCGGCCGAGATGGACGAGGTGAAATGCACCGCAGGTATTTCCGGGGTCGCAGCTATAGTGGACCATCGGTGGCACAACGAGACGATTTTTGAGCGAGAGCCCACGGATCGACAGCGGCTGGAACAGCATCGGCCGCGCCGTCGTTTCATCGTTGACCAGTCCGTCATTCATCAAATATCTCCCTGGATGCCATCGCCAGCTGCGGGATGTTGATCTCGCGCAGGATGCAGCCGATCGTGTGGGTCGACCCCATGCACATATTGCGGGCTACCGCGTTCGGCGCATAGCCGAATTCGTCGATCGCCCCGTCTCACGTCGCATATGGCCGAATCCGTTGTGGTCGAAAGGTGCGACCTCTAGATCACGCCGGCGATCTGCAAATCTTCGATCTCTGCGCTGCTCAATTCGAGCAGACCTCTGTAGACATCGTCGTTTTGGGCACCCAGTCCTGCGCCAAGCCAGCGGATCTCGCCGGGTGTCTCCGACAGGCGTGGCACAACGCCGGGAACCGCGATCGCACCGGCGCGAGAGTCAGTCATTTTGATGTTGCCCCGCGCGCGATACTGCGGATCCTCGAAAATGTCCGCGATGCTGAAAATGAGACTGGCCGGCACGCCTCCCTTCGAACAGAGCGCAAGCACCGTTTCGAGATCGAGCGTGGCGACCCAGGCCGCGACGATGCGGTTGACCTCGTCGCGGGCCGCCAGCCGTAGCGCCTGCGGACCATACCGTTCCGCGGAAGCCAATTCCGGTTGCTGCATCGCTTCCGCCAGCCGGGCGAATATCGTGTCGCTGGTACAGGCGATCGCGATCCACTTGCCGTCCTTGGTCTGGTAATGGCTGTGCGGGCAAACATTGACCGCATCCGCGCCCATCCGTTCCCGCACATAGCCGAACTTCTGATAGGCCGGTGCGATCTCGTCGAGCACGCGAAACACCGATTCGTAGAGCGCCAGATCGATGCACTGCCCTTCGCCGGTCGTCTCGCGAGCACGAAGCGCGATCAGCGCACCAATGGCGCCATACATGCCCGACATGTAGTCGGCCAGCGATGTCGATCCGGGTACGACGGGAATGCCGCCAGGCTCGCCGGCGAGATAGGTCAGTCCGGAGAACGCGTGCGCGATGCGCGCAAAACCGGGCTGCGTCCGCATCGGTCCGTCCTGACCATAGGCCGAGATACGTACCAGGATCGCGCCGGGATTTATCTTCTTGAGCTCGTCATAACCAAGCCCCCATTTTTCCAGCGTGCCCGGCCGGAAATTCTCGACAATGATGTCGCACTTGGCGGCGAGTTGCTTCAGCAGCTCTCGCCCCCGTTCGCTCGCCAGATCCAGCGTCACGCATTTCTTGTTGCGGGCTTCCGAGAGCCACACCAGCGTATCGCCGCAGTCGGTGTTGGTACCGAGCCGTCGAAGCGAGTCGCCGGTCTTCGGCGGCTCGACCTTGATGACCTCCGCGCCGAATTCGCCGAGGATGGTGGCGCAATGCGGCCCCGCGATGAAGGTGCCGAGGTCGAGGACCCGAATTCCACCGAGCGCGCTCATGCCTTACCCCCGATGCTGGCGGCCCGGTCCAGCAATTTTTTGGCCACCTTGATGTGCATGAGATCGATCATCTCGCCGTTCTTGTCCTTGACCGCGCCGCGCCCTTCGCGTTCGGCCGCCGCCATCGCCTCGATCACCTCGTTGGCCCAGGCGATCTGGTCCGCGGCCGGTGTAAACACCTCATGAATGATCTCGATCTGCGACGGGTGGATCGCCATCTTCCCATCAAAGCCCAATACGGCGGCGCGCCTCGCAGCGGCGCGCAGTCCGTCGACGTCAGGGATGCCCGAGAATGGACCGTCGATCGGGAGCACCCCAAAGGCGCGGCACGCGTTAGCGATCCGCGCGGTAGCGAAATGCCAGAGGTCGTTCCAGTGGCGCTGCCGCGCATTGCGGCCGTCATCGTCGGTCAGCACCACGTAATCGGCGGACGGCGCGCCAACCGCCCGCTGGAAGCTGCCGAGGTCGAGCTGATAGTCGCCGCCGCCGAACACCAGCGCATGGAGCCCGCCGCCGGCCTGCGCGATCGCCTCGACATTGGCGACGCCGCGCGGCGTTTCGATCAGCCCCATGATCCCGGCCTTGCGTTCGCGCGATGCCGCCGCCTCGGCCGAGCGGATCATGACTTCGACGGCGTGCACGTCGCCGGGCGATTCGCATTTCGGCAACAGGATATAATCGAGCCGTGGACAAGCCTCGACCACGTCGAGGATATCGCGGCACCCCCAAGACGTGCCAAGGCCGTTGACGCGGACGGCGACGATGCGCCCTCCCCAGTCCAGTCCATTGATCGCGGCAATCGCATCCGCGCGCGCCTTTGGCTTGAGCGCGTTGATGACCGCATCTTCGAGATCGATGAAGATCGCATCCGCGGGTCCCTGCGCAGCCTTCTCGAGGAAACGGGGCGATGTGGCGGGAACGGCGAGAATCGACCGGAATGTCCTGGAGCTCATGAGTACCTCATATTCGGATTACTGGACGCGAGCTCCATCACGGATTTCCGCGTTGCGCCATTGCCGCGATGGCTCTGGGGATCGATGCCGAGCATCCGGGCGATCTCATGCGATGTAGCGACCACCCGCTCTGGATCGATCCCGGTTTCAATTCCCATTTCGGCCAGCATCGTGACCAGATCCTCGGTCGGGAAATTCCCGAGGGAGCCGAGCCTGGTCGGCATCGCGATCCCACCGCCGATCCCGCAGATCGCGCCTTCCAGCCATTGGACGCCGGCGTCGAGCGCCGCAAGAATATTGGCTGTCGCCATGCCTGAGAGATTGTGGATGTGGAAGCCGAAGCTGGCGTCCGGAAACAGCCCGCCAAGTCGCGCGAACAACCGGTTGACGTGCGCGGGATCTTCCATCCCGAGGGAGCCGGCGAGATAGAAGCGGCGGATGCCGCCATCATGCAGCCGCCGCACCACGGCGATCACGTCATCTTCCGCGATCAAGCCCTCATACGCGCACCAGAACGCCATCCCGAGCGCCATGACGAACGGGGTACGACCCGCCTCGGCGATCCGGAACGATTCGAGATTTTGCTCGATCGCCTGGTCGATCGTCATGTTCTGGTTCTTGCGGGTGTACGTCGCGCTGATCGTAATCAGCCCGAGCATCTCATCGACACCTGCCTGCGCGGCCCGCTGGGCGCCGCGGGCGTTGGGGACCAGCGCGCGGTACACGGTTCCCGGCCGGCGCTTGATGCGCTGGAAGACCTCTTCGGCGTCACGCAGATGCGGAATGACCTTCGGATGTGCAAAGTTGGAAACTTCGATGACGGGCAGCCCCAGATCGGAGAGCCGGTCGATCATGGCGACCTTGACATCCGTATCGATCCATCGCGGAAAGCTCTGCAAACCATCGCGCGGTCCGACTTCCGCAATGACAATATTTTTGGGGAGTTTGAGTGCCATGGATCAGAGTCCGTCGAAGGTGGCGAACGCGTCCAGGTCTGCCCGCTCGGTCTTCAAGCCGTTCACCGGGGCGTCCGGATCGATATGGCCGAGCGCCATCCCGCAAACAATGATTTCGTTCTCGGGAATGTTGAGAACTGGCCGGATGACGCTGTGAAAATCGGCAAACGCCGCTTGAGGACAGGTGTGGAGACCCTGGCCCCGCGCCGCGATCATGATCGATCCCAGGAAAATGCCAAGGTCGAGCCAGCTTCCGATTTCGAGATCTTCATCCAGCGTGAAGATCATGCCGACGGGTGCGCCGAAGAATTCGTAGTTCCGCATTCTCGCTTGCTGGGTGCCCTCGAAATCGCCCTTGGCGACGCCAAGCAGGCCGTACATGTCCCAGCCGATCTTGCGCCGCCGTCCAAGGAACGGCTCGCGCCAGCGGACAGGATAGTAGTTCCATTCGCGCTGGTAAGGCTCAAAGCCGTCGCGGGCGACCGCATCGAATATGGCTTGCGTCAAACGGGCCTTGGCGTCGCCCGCAATCACCCTGACGCGCCAGGGCTGAATGTTGCTGCCGCTGGCGCTTCGGCTGGCGAGCCGAAGCAATTCCTCGACCGTGGTCCGCTCGACGGGGTTGGGAAGGAAAGCGCGGACGGATTGGCGCGAGCGGATGGCTTCATCGACGGCGGCGATCGCGGCTGCATGCGAGATATGGTTCGGCGCATCATGCATCGGCAAAATTCAACGCTTTCAGGCTCTCCGGGATTTCGCCGAGGAACAGCCGCTTGACGTCATCGTTCGCCAGCAGGTCCCGCGCCTCGCCTTCATAGGCCACCTGCCCGAGGTGCATCACATATCCACGGTCCGAAATGCCGAGCGCATGCGAGGCCTTTTGTTCGACCATCACGATCGTCATGCCGGCGTCGCGCAGCGACAGCAACCGTTCGAAGACGATCTCGACATATTTGGGTGAAAGTCCGAGCGAGGGTTCGTCCAGCATGATGATCTTCGGGCTCGTCATCAAGGCACGGCCGATCGCAAGCATCTGCTGCTCGCCGCCGCTCATGGTGTCGGCGTGCTGCTTCATGCGCGTCTTCAGGGCCGGAAACAACTGCAGCACCCGTTCGGTCGCCGCCTCGATGGCGCGCCGGTCGCTGCCCAGGATATGGGCGCCGATCATGAGATTGTCCCGCACCGTCATTTCGGGAACGACGATGCGGCCCTGCGGCACATAGGCGATGCCGCGATACACCCGCCGGTCGGTAGGCTCACGGGTGATATCAACGCCATAGGTCGAGACGCTGCCCTGCCAGGCGCGCAGCAGTCCCGCCGCGACCTTGACTGCGGTGGACTTGCCGGCTCCGTTCGAGCCGACAATCGTCGTGATAAGCCGTTCGCGGAAAATCATGCTGGCGCGCCGGATCACCGGGACGTCGCCATAGCCCGACGTCACATCGCGAAGCTCGAGCGGCGCAGCGTCGTCTTTCATGCCGCCCTCACCGCTTGTCCCATGCCGGTATCGGCAATTTCGGCTCGGCCGTCTTGTATTCCTCCGGCCAGATCACCTCACGCTTGCCGTTCTGGACCTGAACGAGAAGTCCGCGCACGCCAATCTGCATGTAGGTCGTGGGGTCGACCTCGTGCTTGCCCATGACGGTCCCCAGTTTCAGGGTGGTGAGGACCTCCCGAACCTTTTCGATATCGGTCGAGCCGGCCTTCTTCACCGCGGCCTCAAGGACCGTGCCGGCGACAAATCCAAACGCCGCATAATAGCCGGGGTCCGAATTGTATTTTTTCCGATGCGTCTCGACGAACTCCTTGTTGCCCTCGCTCGGCAGCGACGGTTCGTACAGCGACATACCCACAGCATATTCGGCGTCCTTGCCCGCCGCCGTGATGAAATCGTCCTGCGACACCCCGTTGGCGACGAACAGTTTCGGCATGTAGTTCATCGAGTGAAACTGCCGCACGGTTTCGATGGCCTCGCTGGGGTAGAGCAGCCCGACCCACAGATCCGGCTTTAGCTGCTGGCCCTTGGCGATTTGGGACGAGAAGTCAGCCGTCCCCGCCGGGAAATATTCGTCGATCACGACCTTAACGTCCTTGCCGTCGAGCGACTGCTTGATCGCCTTGCTGATGTCGCGCGCCGCGGCATAGTCGCGGGAGACCAGCGCCATGCTCTTCACCCCGTATTTCTGGATCAGCGGCAGCACCCCGTCGGCATAGGACGAGATCCGGGCGGCGGTCTGAAATACGTATTTGAAGCCGCGCTGCTGAATGGCTTCCGCAGCGCCGCCGCCATTGATCATCAGCATCTTGTGCTTTTCGGCCACCGCCGACCCGGTTGCGGCGGTCGCCGAGCCGAGCGACGAGATCACGAAATCGACCTTGTCGTTGGTGATCAGGCGCTCGTAGAGCCGCGCTGCGGTCGCGGGATCGGAGCGATCGTCATAGACGACGAACTCGATCGGGCGGCCGGCCAACCCGCCACGCGCATTGGCCTGCTCGCGCCAGAGATCGAGCCCTTTGAAATACGGGGCGGCCGAGTTCGGCGAGATTGCCGGTTTGCGACAGCGCCACGCCGATCTTCACGGGTTCGGCGGCATTCAGCCAAAGTCGGCAGCATCAACGCGGCCGCCACTGCAGCGAGAACTGTTCTTCTGATCATTTCTTCCTCCCTTTGCGGATTCGTTGCCGCTCTTTATTCAGAAATAGGCTTCAAGCACCTTGGCGTCGTTGCGAACCGTCTGCGTGTCGCCTTTGGAGATGAGCCGTCCCTCGGCGAGCACGTAGACAAGGTCGCACTCCGTCAGCACGATCCGCATCTCGTGATCGATGAAGAACACGGTGATGCCTTTGGCGCAAAGCGCGTGCAGATGTTCGACGATGCGGTTCTGAAGCCGCGGATTGATGCCGGCGAACGGTTCGTCGAGCAGCAATATCCTGGGCTGCAGCATCAGCGCTCGTGCAATCTCGACCAGTTTACGCTGCCCGTAGGATAGTTCGGACGTCCACTTGTTGACGATCGCGGTGATTTCCAGGAATTCGAGCAGCTCCATCGCAAGCTCGATCGCGGCGCGGTCATCCCTGCCCCGCGCAACCGCGACGAGGTTTTCAAGGACCGTCATTTCCGCGAACAGCCGGCTGATCTGGAACGTGCGCGCCACACCGTGACCGCAGATCTCGGCCGGGCTTGCCCGCGTGATATCGCGGCCGCCGACGATGACGCGCCCTATGTCGGGCCGCAGCGTGCCGGCGATGATGTTGAACAGCGTCGATTTCCCGGAACCGTTCGGCCCGATCACCCCCGTCATCGACCCGCGCGCAACGTCGATACTGACGGACTCCAGCGCTATGCGGCCGGCAAACCGCTTCGACACGTTTTCGACAACGAGTATCGGATCGGTCATGACGACTGGCTCGCGGGTTGGGCGGGCCGCCGGAACAGGGGCCGGCCGAGCGCCAGCCATCCCCCCTTCATGCCGATGTTGACGAGCCCACGCGGCGTGAACAGCACGGCCAGAAGAACGATGACGCCAACCGAAGCGAGATAGATTTGCGGGTAGTTCGCCCACAGGACTTCATTCACGACCGACAGCACGATGGCGCCCAATAGCGGGCCCAGCACGGTGCCCATACCGCCCAACAGCACCATGGCGATGGTGGTGAGTTCGATGTTCGACGCAAAGGCGGTCGGCGGATCGATAAAGCCGAGATAGACCGCGTACAGGCACCCCATTGCGGCCGGCGCCACGGCGGACGCAACGAAAGCGCCGATCTTGAGACGCGTCGTGGGGATGCCGAGCGACTCGGCGGCGTTCTCATCTTCGCGGATCGCCAACAGCTTGAGCCCAAGCCGTGAATTGTCGAGCCGCCAGGTCAGCAACATCATTACCGCGGCCACCGCAGCGACGACGTAATAAAGCGGCTTGAGGTCGCCGAGCGGCTTCAGATAAATGCCGGTCCCGCCTTGCGTGATACCGTCGAAGCCGAGCGCGAACGCCTCAAGGACACGCGCAAGGCCGAACATGCCGATGGCAAAGAACGGACCTTTAAGCCGCAGCATCGCGCCGCCGAGCGGCAATGCGGTGATTGCCCCGGCCAGTGCGGCCGCGAGCGCGGCCAGATACCAGGGAACGTTCCAGTGAAAGATCAGGAGCGAGCCGACATAGGCGCCAATGCCGAAAAAAGCGACCTGGCCGAAATGAGAGTAACCGGTGTACCCGCCGATCAGATTCCAGGAATAGGCAAGGACCAGGAAGATCAGCAACTGGATCGAGAACGACACCGCATAGTCGGACCCGACCAGCGGAATCACGGCGGCGGCAACGGCGGCAATGGCGAAGACGCCGAGCGGACCGAGTTGCTTCATATCCGAACTCCCGCACCAAGCAGCCCGCGCGGCCGGACCAGCAGAACGCCGAGCATCAGCAGAAACAGGAATGCGGAGCCGATCACGGCGCCTGCAAAATAGCTGCCCACGACTTCGACGACGCCGAGCAGCAGCGCAGCCAGAATGGCGCCGGGATAGCTGCCCATGCCGCCGACGATGATCACCGCGAACGCCTTGATGATGAAGCGCGAGCCCAACTGCGGATCGATGGCGAACGCCGGCGCAACCAGCACGCCGGCAAGCCCTGCCATGCCGGAACCAAGCGCGAAGGTTGCCAGCCGAACCCGGTCGACGGCAATGCCGGAAATGCTCGCAAGCTCCGGGGCCTGCGATGCCGACCGGACCGCGCGTCCGAAGCGGGTGAATTGCAACAGCCACCAGACGGCCAGGCTGACGCCGATCGCGCAAACAAACGACACCAGCCGCGAGACCGAGACATTCACCCCAAGAAGCCGGATCGAACCGCTCAGCACGCCCGGCAAGCCGCTGTAACCGCCGCCCCAAATCAGGATGGCGACGTTCACCAGGATGGTCGAAAGCGCGTATGTCGCGAGCAGCGACATGATCATCGGCGCATTTTCGATCCGCCGCAGGACAAGCAAGTGGATCAATATTCCGAGCAGCGCGCAGCCGATCGGAACCAGGATGACGGCGACCCAGAACGGCAGCTTGAAACCAACGACGATGGAAACCGTCGAGAGCGCGGCCACCGCAAGAATATCCCCATGCGCAAAATTGATCACGCGCATGACGCCGAAGATGAGGTTGAGCCCGCACGCCATCAGCGCGTAGACGCCGCCGAGCAGTATTCCGCCGATGAGGAGTTCCGTCAGCGGCATGAAGCAACTTCCGGCGCGCTGCAGATCGGGAGTTTGCGCGAAGGCCGCATCGTCTGCGGACATCCAGGGCGCTCGCCTGACATTGACTTTCTCCCTCTCGATCGTCGCTCGTTATTGTCCAGACAACTACTGAGGACTTTACTTGGCGTCAAGGCGCGAGTTATAGACGCTTTACCGGATACATCAATATTTGTCCGGACAAATTTACGAGGCGCTTCGATGGCTGACGCGATCCGCAACACGCAAGGTGACACCGAGGAAGAGACCCAGATGCTCGACACGATCGAGCGTTGGGTCGCGCGCGAGCTCAAGCCAATCGTCCGCGAGTACGATCATGCCGACCGCTATCCGACGCAGGTGGTCGAGCAGATGAAGGAGCTGGGACTGTTCGGCGCGATCATCAGCCCGGAGTATGGCGGCCTTGGCCTGTCGGCGAGTACCTACGCCAAGATCATCATGAGCATCTCGTCGGTCTGGATGTCGGTGACCGGGATCATCAATTCGCACCTGATGCTGGCGCTTGCGATCCAGAAATTCGGCACACCGCAGCAGAAGACGCGCTGGCTGCCCAAGCTTGCCACCGGCGAGATTCGCGGCGGCCTCGCCCTGACCGAGCCGGACGCCGGCACCGACCTGCAGGGCATCCGCATGACCGCGCGGCGCGACGGCGATCATTACGTCATCAACGGCACCAAGACGTGGATCACCAACGGCGCCGAAGGGTCGGTCCTCGCGATGCTGGTCAAGACCGATCCCGACGCCAAGCCCCGCTATAACGGCATGAGCCTTTTCATTGCGCCGAAAATGAAGGGTTTTACGGTCGGCCGAAAATTGCCGAAGCTCGGCTACAAGGCGATCGACACGGCGGAGCTGATTTTCGAGGATTATCGCGTTCCCGCCGATCATCTGATCGGCGGCGTCGAAGGCCAGGGTTTCTTCCAGACGACGGGCGGGCTCGAGCTCGGACGCATCAATGTCGCCTCGCGCGGCGTCGGCATCGCGGAAGGCGCCCTGAAGCTTGCGAGCGAATACGCCCAGATCCGCAAGACCTTCGGCAAGCCGATCTGCGAACATCAGGCGATCCAGCTCAAGATCGGCGAGATGGCCACGCGCGCACGGGCCGCGCGCCTGCTGACGCTGGATGCGGCGCGCGCCTTCGACAACGGCGAACGGTGCGACATGGAGGCCGGCATGGCCAAATATTTCGCCAGTGAAGCCGCGCTGGAAAATTCCATCGAGGGCATGCGGATCCACGGCGCCAATGGCTATTCACGCGAATACGACATCGAGCGCCTGTACCGCGACGCGCCGCTGACCTGCATCGGCGAAGGCACCAACGAAATGCAGCGCATCATCATTTCCAGGCAGCACATCAAAAGGAACCCCGCGCTATGAAGCCACTCCAGGGCGTGCGTATCGTTTCGGTGGAGCAGTTCGGCGCAGGACCCTACGCCACCATGCTGCTTGCCGACCTCGGCGCCGAAGTCATCAAGATCGAGAACCCCGCGATCGGCGGCGATCCATCGCGCAAGACCGGCCCTTTCATGCTGGGCGCCAACGACAGCGAGTATTACCAGGCGTTCAACATCAACAAGAAAAGCGTTTCCCTCGACCTGCGCACCGATGAGGGCAAGGCGACGTTGAGGGAGCTGGCGGCGACCGCGGACGCCCTGCTCAACAACCTCAGGGGCGACCTCCCCGCCAAACTCGGGCTCGAGTACAAGTCGATGTCGGAGGTCAACCCCAAGCTGGTGTGCGTGCACCTTTCGGCCTACGGCCGCAACAACGAGCGCGCCTCATGGCCCGGTTATGACTATCTGATGCAGGCGGAATCAGGGTTGATGGACCTTACCGGCGAGCCCGACAAACCGCCCGCCCGCCTCGGCGCCCCCTCGATCATCGATCAAACCACGGGCCTCACCGCGGCCGTCGGGCTATTGTCCGCGATCGTCCAGGCACGTTCGACCGGCAAGGGCTGTGACGTCGATACCTGCCTGCTCGATGTCGCGCTGCATCAACTTGGATACACCGCTACCTGGTATCTCAACGAAGGGCACGTCTCGAAACGCCAGCGCCGCAGCGCGCATTATTCGGTGGCGCCGGTGCAGACGTTTCCAACCACCGACGGCTGGCTGTTCGTCATGTGCATGACCGACAAGTTCTGGAACGAATTTGTTGGCGGCATCGGAAGACCAGACCTTCTGACTGATCCTCGCTTTGCAACCCCGACCACGCGCCAGACCAACCGCGACGCCCTGACGGAAATCATCGATGGCGAGGTCGGCAAGCAACCGACGTCTTACTGGCTCGGCAAGTTCAACGGCGTGTTGCCGGTCGCGCCGGTACTCGATCTGGCGCAGGCCCTCGACAATCCCTTCCTCAAGACCACCGAAATGATCAACGTCATCGCGCATCCGGCCAAGCCCGAGATGCGGGTGCTGTCGAACCCGATCAAGATCAACGGGCAACGCCTCAGCCAGGCGCCCTGCTCGCCATTCGGCGCCGACAATGCAGCCTATGTCGGCAAGGTCCGTTCGGCCGAACGCGCGGGTTCTTCATGAAGCTCGAGGGCATCCGCGTCATCGACCTCTCGGTGTTCCTGCCGGGTCCGTATCTGACCCTTGCCATGGCCGATCACGGGGCCGAGGTCATCAAGATCGAAGCGCCGGGCGAAGGCGACCCCGGGCGGCATATCGGGCTTTCCGATGGACCGAGCACGGTCTTCTTCCGCAACCTCAATCGCGGCAAGAAAAGCGTGGTGCTCGACCTCAAGGACAATACCCAGCGCGACACCCTTCTCGCGCTCTGCGAGACCGCCGACGTGTTCGTGGAATCGTTTCGCCCGGGGGCGGTCGATCGCCTTGGCGTCGGATATGAGGCGGTGCGTGCGCGCAATCCCCGCATTGTCTATTGCTCCATCAGCGCGTTCGGACAGGATGGCGAGTTGCGTGGCCGTCCGGCGCATGATCTCGCGCTCGAAGCCGAAAGCGGACTGCTCAGCATGACGCTGGGCAACGACGGCAAGCCGGCAATGCCGGGCATTCCCGCCGCCGACGTTCTCGCCGGGCTTCAAGGGTTGTCCGGCGTCCTGATGGCGCTGCTGCGGCGCGAGCGAACCGGGCTCGGCGACCACATCGATATCAGCATGCATGAGGCCACGCTCGGCGGCATGCTGAATATCCTTGGGCCTGCATTTGCGGAAAATCGACAACCGGTCCCGGCGCACGAACGAACCACCGGCGGCGCTGCGTTCTACCGTCCTTACGAGACGCTGGATGGCCGCTACCTCGTCCTGGCTGGGCAGGAGCCGAAGTTCATTCATAACCTGCTCGGCGCCTTCGGCCGGCCGGACCTGGCGGAATTGTGCTTGCGCGGACCGGGCCCGCATCAGCAGCCGGTGATGGAATTTCTTTCGGCTGAATTTCGCCGAAAACCGTTGGCCGAGTGGAACGTCTATCTCGCGAGGCTCGACGTCTGTTATGGCTGCGTCAACACGCTCCCGGAAGCGCTTGCGCATCCGAACCTTGTTGCCCGCGGAATGATACAGCGCGACGGACTGGACCGCCGCCACGTCGGCCCGCCGATTCGCTTCAGCCAGGAGCCGGCCCGCCCGAACCTGCACGAACCGGCTCTCGGCGAACATACCTCCCTGTTTCTCAAGAACACCTAAGCTTCGGAGTGACGCCATGCAAAGCCACGAACAGATCGGTCCCCAGCGCTACCGCGAAAGCTTCGGCCGCTACTATGACGATTTCAACGTCGGCGATGTGTACGAGCACCGCCCCGGCCGCACGATCACCGAAAGCGACAATACCTGGTTCACCCTACTGACGATGAACACCCATCCCCTGCACTTCGACAAGGTCTATGCGGCCAAGTCCGAGTTCAAGCAGCCGCTGGTCAATAGCTGCCTGACGCTGTCGATGGTGGTGGGCATGAGCGTGAGCGACATCAGCCAGAAGGCGATCGGCAATCTCGGCTGGAACGACATCAAGCTGACATCACCGGTGTTCGTCGGTGACACCATCTACGCCGAATCGGAGGTGCTCGCGAAACGCGAATCGGCGTCGCGGCCCGGGCAAGGCCTTGTCACCGTGCGAACGATCGGCAAGAAGGGAGACGGCACGCAGTTCATGAGTTTTGAGCGGACGGCACTGATAGCCAAGAGAGGCCATGGCATCGAAGACTGAAACCAGGGTGCGCAAGGCGAACTCACCGAAGGTGAGGCCGCAGACGCGCGCCCCGGCCGAGGTCAAGTCCGACGATCCGCTCTATCTCCAGGTCGTACGCGCGCTGAAGGACGAGATCGTCAGCGGCGTACATCCCGTCGGCTCGCAGCTCCCGACCGAAGAGGAGCTTTGCGAGCGGTTTTCGGTCAGCCGCTACACGATCCGGGAAGCCTTGAGGCGGCTGCGCGAGGATAATCTGGTATCCTCGCGGCAAGGCGCCGGAACGATCGTTGTGCCGCCTCGCCCCTCCGACTCTTTCGTGCATGAGGTGATGTCGATCAACGACCTGGTCGCGTTTGCGACCGGCGTCCGCTTTGCAATCGACGCCATCGAAATGATCGAGGTCGATGCCAAGCTTGCTGCTCGCCTTGGCATCGCCAGCGGCGAAGATTGGCTTTCTGTCCGCGGCTTCCGTCACACCGAGGGAAGCGAATTTCCGGTCTGCTGGACGGAGGTTTACATCAACAGGGAATTTGCCGCCGTGGGTCGCCTGCTGCAGCGTCACACCGGCCCCATCTTCCATCTGATCGAAGACCTGTTCGGTCAAAGTATCGTCGAGGTCCATCAGGAAATCGCCGCGGCACTGATTTCACCGGCGCTGGCTGGCGGTCTGAAGGTCAAGGCCGGTACCACCGCACTCGAAGTGCAGCGCACCTATAAACTGGCCACCGGAAAGATCGCCCAGGTCGCCATCAACACGCATCCCGCCGCCAGATTCCGCCATGCGATGACGATGCGGCGCGTGAAGGGATAGTTCGACAAACCGCCGCCCCCAAAGGGTTAACGGCTGGTATGTCCTGGCGCGGCCAAGTCCAAATCGCCGTTGTTTTCGCCCGGAATCTGACTATATTACTGTCTCAGCCGCAGCCGCTGCTGAGATTTTGATGTTGGTGACCAGGCCCGTCTGTCCAGGCGGGCCGTCGCCGTTTCAGGGTTCGTGGCGATGACGTCCAATCGGATTGATCATATTCGCATTACGTCGCACCCGGCACCGGGTGCCAAGCTTAAATTCCCGATCGCCTGGGGCGCAGCCAGCGCGCGCGAACGCGGACCGGTGATCGGCACGGTGTCGCGTCCGCAGGACCGCAACGTGATCGGCACCCACGGCGGATCCTATTCAGTTTATCGCGCGCTCGCCGTTTCATCCGGCGCCCTCGACCCGATCCGGCGTCCTGACCTCACCAATACCCATCCTGCTGAAACCATCGGACCGTTTCCGCAATGGGCAGAGCCGCAGCGGATCGTCTCGCTCGATCCATGGGGACATCTCGCTGCGGAAAATTTCGCGAGCGAGATCGCCGAGGGTATCGACATCCGTCCGAGCATTGCCATCACGCGCGCCCGCCTCGATCTGCCTGAACTACAGGCAGCGATCGAAGCCGGACGGCTCAAGCAGGATGGCGACGTCGTGCACAAGAACGGCAGCGTCTCCGTGGTCAAGATTGCGATCGACCCGGTCTGGTATCTGCCCGGACTGGCGGAGCGCTTCGCAACATCGGAGAAAAACCTGCGCCGGCAATTGTTCGAGCAGACCGCCGGCATGTTTCCCGAACTGGTGACACGGCCCGATCTGCATGTCTTTCTGCCGCCGATCGGCGGCACGACGGCCTATCTGTTCGGCGACGTTACCAAACTGCCGGACCACTCCACCAGGATAACCTGCCGCGTGCATGACGAATGCAACGGCTCCGACGTGTTTGGTTCTGATATCTGCACCTGCCGCCCGTACCTGATCCACGGCATCGAAGAATGCGCGCGTGCGGGCCAGAGCGGCGGGCTCGGCATCATCATCTACAATCGCAAGGAAGGCCGCGCGCTCGGCGAGGTGACGAAATTTCTGGTCTATAACGCGCGCAAGCGCCAGGAAGGCGGCGATGCCGCGGCCCAGTATTTCGAGCGCACCGAATGCGTCGCCGGCGTGCAGGACGCCCGATTCCAGCAACTGATGCCGGACGTGGTGCACTGGCTCGGCCTGAAGCGGATCGACCGCTTCGTTTCCATGAGCGACATGAAGCACGATGCGTTGACCAGCCAGGGCATCGAAATCGTCGAGCGCGTGCCAATTCCCGACGATCTCGTGCCCGCCGATGCCCATGTGGAAATCGCGGCAAAGAAGGCCGCCGGCTATTACACGCCGGAGCCGCAGGAAGATTCGGACAATCCGGTCGGCCGTCCGCTCGAAAAATATTGAGATCGCTGTGTCCCCCGAGAACCCGGAGACGTCGGCCGCCTTGTCATTGCTGAACGCCAGCGCCGTCCGCGAGCGCGCGCATCGCATGCTCGCGATCGGCCTTGAAGGCAAGCTTCCGAACTTCCGCGTCGATCTCGATCGCATGGACGGCGCGGTCGATCTGGTGCTGGAAACGACGCGCAAGACCTATCCTTCGTTCGACGTGCCGTTTCACTCGCGCTGGCGGCACTTCGTCACCAATGAGGACGATCGATGGGCTGCCGCCGCCGACCGAACTGAATGGCCCGATCGGGCGGCCCGCGCCCGGGCTGAATTCGATCTGGCCATCGTCAGCGTCTTCCTCGATGCCGGCGCGGGTCCATCGTGGCGCTACCACGATCCAAAAACCGGATCGGCGATCGGCCGTTCGGAAGGGTTGGGGCTGGCGAGCCTCGCCATGTTCACGCGTGGCGCATTCTCGGCTGCACCCTCAGAGCCCTTGCGCGTCGATGCCGACGTGCTTGCGAATTTCAGCGTTGCCGACCTCGAGCGCGGTATGCAGGTCTCGGACGTCAATCCGCTGGTCGGGTTGGACGGCCGCGCCGACCTGTTGCGCCGCCTGGGCCGGCTGGTGGCCTCGAAACCGGAAATATTCGGCAGCCGCGACACACCGCGGCCGGGCGGCCTGTTCGACCGGCTTGCGATGCTGGCAGAAGGCGGAAAGCTACCCGCCCCAACGATTCTAGCTGAACTGCTGCAGCAACTCGGGCCGATCTGGCCATCGCGGCTGACGCTTGGCGGGATCGCGCTCGGCGATTGCTGGCGGCACCCGGCACTGACGACCGCGGATGCAACCAGCGGCCTGGTGCCGCTGCACAAGCTTTCGCAATGGCTGGCCTATTCGCTCATCGAACCGCTACAGACATCCGGCATCAGCGTGACCGATATCGATGGCCTGACGGGCCTTGCGGAATATCGCAATGGCGGGCTGTTCGTCGATACCGGGGTGCTCGCGTTTCGCGAAGCAGAAGCGGCGCAGCGAGAACACGAGGTGTCGTCAGAGCTTGTCGTAGAATGGCGTACGCTGACGGTGGCGCTGCTCGACCGCATCGCTGATGGTCTGCGGCACCGGCTTGGACGCGATGCCACATCGCTGCCGCTGGCGAAAGTCCTCGAGGGCGGCACGTGGGCTGCGGGCCGACGGCTGGCGCGCGAACGTCGCGCAGACGCGTCGCCTCCGGTGAAAGTTATCAGCGACGGCACGGTTTTCTAGATCCGAGGTCACAGACATGGACGGCGTTACGATCGTTAATCACCCGCTGGTGCAGCACAAGCTGACGCTGTTGCGGAAGAAGGACATTTCAACCAAGTCGTTTCGCGAACTCCTCAAGGAGATCGGGATGCTGCTTTGTTACGAGGTCACCCGCGACTTGCCGCTGGCCGATATCGAAATCGAAACGCCGCTGGCGCGGATGAAGTCGCCGCAGATCGCGGGCAAGAAGCTGGTGTTCGCGCCGGTGCTGCGTGCCGGCGTGACCTTTGCGGAAGGCATGCTCGATCTGGTGCCGACCGCGCGGATCGCGCATATCGGCCTTTACCGCGAACCGGAAACCTTCACCGCCGTGGAATATTTCTTCAAGGCGCCAAGCGACCTGCACGAGCGGCTGGTGATCGTGATCTCACCGGTGCTGGCAACGGCCAACTCCGCCGTCGCCGCGGTCGATCGGCTGAAGGAGCGTGGCGCGAACGACATTCGACTGGTCTCCCTCATCGGCGCGCCCGAAGGCGTTGAACGCATCCGCGGCATTCACCCGGATGTTCCGATCTGGCTCGCGGCGATCGACCAGGGGCTGGACAGCAACGCCTACATCGTGCCCGGTCTCGGCGACGCCGGCGACCGCGCCTATGGCACGAAGTAGCCAAACGCGACTACGCCGCGTTCAAGGCCTGCGCAATGTCTGCGACTAGATCGGACGGGTGCTCGATGCCGATCGACAATCGGATCGTGGAGTTGAGAACACCTATCTTTTGACGGATTTCAACCGGAACGCCCGAGTGGGTCATGGTTGCCGGCAGACTGGCAAGCGACTCCGTGCCGCCCAGGCTCACCGCCAGCTTGAAGATCTGCAGCGAGTTCAGGAATCGGGACGCCGCCGCCTGACCGCCGACAATGTCGAACGAAAAGGTGGAGCCCGCACCCAGGCACTGTCTCGCGAACAGGCGCCCGGCGGGGGAAGCTTCGTCGTGATGCGCGAGGTAGTGAACTCTCTCCACCTTGTCGTGGCCCCGCAGATAATCCGCTACGTGCCGCGCATTCTGGTCGGCCTTTTCCATTCGTAAACTCAGCGTTTCGAGCGAGCGGCCGAGCATCCAGCAGGAATGTGGATCCAGTTGGGTGCCGATCGCGCCTCGCAACGCCTTGATATCTTTCATCACGGCTTTTGAGCCGAGCACGGCGCCGGCGATCAGGTCGGAATGACCACCGACATATTTGGTCAGCGAGTACAATGATAGATCCGCGCCATGTTCGATCGGCCGCTGAAACACCGGCCCGAGCAACGTATTGTCACACGCGACGATCGGCGCGTAGCCCTGCGCCTTGTCGATGTTGTCGGCGATGCGGCGGACCATCGCGATATCGACGAGTCCGTTGGTCGGATTGGCCGGGGTTTCGATGAGAATCATCGCAACCCGTCCCTTGCGCATGGCGTCGGCGGCGGCCAGCTTCACAGCAGCTTCGTCGATGCCATCGGCAAAGCCCACCGCGCCGATCGAGAAGCCGGCGAGCGTCTTCGCCAGCAGCGTTTCGGTGCCGCCATAGAGCGGCTGCGAATGCAGGATCACGTCACCGGGCCGCGCGAACGCCAGGATCGCGGTCGCAATCGCCGACATCCCGGACGAGAACAGTGCACAGGACTCCGCGCGCTCGTAGACAGCAAGCCGGTCTTCCACAATCTCGCTGTTGGGATGATTGAACCGCGAATAGACCAGGCCCGCGCCCATCCCTTCCGGCGGCTCGCGCCGGCCCGCCACGTAATCGAAGAAGTCCTTGCCGTCTTCTGCGGTCTTGAAGACAAAGGTCGAGGTCAGGAAGACAGGTGGTTTGACGGCTCCTTCCGAAAGTTGCGGATCGTAGCCGTAGTTCAGCATCAGCGTTTCGGGATGCAGCACGTGGTTGCCGATGAGGGTCTTCGACGGGAACGGTTTGACCATGGCCTCTCTCGCAGTCTTGAGGGAATATCGAGCCCGGCGCGCACCATCGGGCGGCGTAAAGTCTCCGGTGAGCTATAACGCCAGACTGGGCAGATCGAGCCCGTTGGCACGGGCACATTCAATCGCGCTTTCATATCCCGCGTCGGCATGACGCATGACACCCGTCGCCGGGTCGTTCCAAAGCACCCGTTCAATACGGCGCGCAGCCTCCTGGGTTCCATCGGCAACAATCACCATGCCGGCATGCTGCGAATAGCCGATCCCAACGCCGCCGCCGTGATGCAGCGAAACCCACGTCGCCCCGCTGGCACAGTTGAGCAACGCATTGATGAGCGGCCAGTCGGATACCGCGTCCGAGCCGTCGCGCATCGCTTCGGTTTCGCGGTTCGGGCTCGCAACCGAGCCGCTGTCGAGATGATCGCGGCCGATGACGATCGGCGCCTTCAGTTCGCCGCGCGCCACCATTTCATTGAACGCCAGGCCCAGCCGGTGGCGATCGCCAAGGCCGACCCAGCAGATCCGCGCCGGCAGCCCCTGGAACTTGATCCGCGCCCGGGCCATGTCGAGCCAGTTGTGAAGATGCTTGTCGTCGGGCATCAGCTCCTTGACCTTGGCGTCGGTGCGGAAAATGTCTTCGGGATCTCCCGATAACGCCGCCCACCGGAACGGCCCGACGCCGCGGCAGAACAGCGGACGGATGTAGGCCGGAACGAAGCCCGGGAAGTCGAACGCGTTCTTCAAGCCCATGTCCTTCGCCATCTGGCGGATATTGTTGCCATAGTCGAGCGTGGGAACGCCCTGGGCGTGAAAATCCAGCATGGCCTGGACGTGGCCGACCATGGAGGTCTTGGCCGCCGCTTCGACAGCCTTCGGATCGGCGCTGCGCTTTGACTCCCACTCGGCAAGCGTCCATCCCTTCGGCAGGTAACCATTGATCGGATCGTGCGCGCTGGTCTGGTCGGTGACGATGTCCGGCCTGACGCCACGGCGCACCAGTTCGGGAAAAATATCGGCGGCATTGCCGAGCAGGCCGACCGAGATCGGCTGCTTGCTCTTTGTTGCCTGTTCCATCACCGCGAGCGCTTCATCGAGCGTAGCGGCCTGGCGGTCGAGGTAACCGGTGCGCAGCCGCATCTCGATGCGGCTCGGCTGGCACTCGACCGCGAGCATCGACGCACCGGCCATCGTGGCGGCGAGCGGCTGGGCGCCACCCATGCCACCGAGCCCCGCGGTCAGGATCCACTTACCGGCCAGGCTGCCGCCGTAATGACGTCGTCCTACTTCGACGAACGTTTCATAGGTCCCCTGCACGATGCCCTGGCTGCCGATATAGATCCACGATCCGGCCGTCATCTGGCCGAACATCATCAACCCCTGTTTGTCCAGTTCGTTGAAGTGATCGAGCGTTGCCCAGTGCGGCACCAGGTTCGAGTTCGCGATCAGCACGCGCGGCGCATCGGAATGGGTACGGAAGATTCCGACCGGCTTGCCCGACTGCACCACCAGCGTCTGGTCGGCGTCGAGCTTGCGCAATGAGGCGACGATCCGGTCGAAGCTGTCCCAGTCGCGGGCTGCGCGGCCGATACCGCCATAGACGACAAGTTCGCTCGGCCGTTCGGCAACGTCCGGATCGAGATTGTTCATCAGCATCCGGAGCGGCGCTTCCGTCAACCAGCTCTTGGCGCTGATCTCGGACCCGCGGGGTGCGCGGATCGTACGGTCGTTGTCCAGTCGGCGGTTCATGACGAATGACCTCTCTCGGCAAGGTTTGGAAACGGATTCTTCTTGAGCGCCGACATCACGGCGGCCGGCAATGTGCCGGCTGCGACCAGCGCCGTTGCCTTTGCCAGATCGTCGGCCATGTAGCGATCGTGACCGAGCGCCAGCACCTGCTCGCGCAACACCGCAATGACCGCTGCAAGCGCAGGGCTGGTCGTATGCGGCGCGCGCAGTCCGATGCCTTGCGCCGCAACCAGCAGTTCGATGCCGAGAATGGCGGCAAGATTGTCCGCCATGTCTGACAAGCGGCGCGCCGCGTGTGCGGCCATCGACACATGATCTTCCTGGTTGGCGCTGGTCGGCGTCGAATCGATCGAGCAGGCCGCGGCGCGCTGCTTGTTCTCGGCATAAAGGGCGGCCGCCGTCACCTCCGCGATCATGAAGCCGGAGTTGAGGCCGGGATCAGGTGTCAGGAACGGCGGCAGGCCGAAATTCAGCGCGGGGTCGACGAGGGTCGCAATGCGCCGCTCGCTGATTGCACCGATCTCGGACAACGCCAATGCGATCTGGTCGGCGGCGAATGCGACCGGCTCGGCATGAAAATTTCCGCCCGAAACGATCTCGCCGCTCTCGACCAGCACCAGCGGGTTATCCGTGACGGCATTGGCCTCGATCGTCAGCGTGCGAGCGGCTTGCATCAACAGATCAAGCGCGGCGCCGGCCACCTGCGGCTGGCAGCGCAGGCAATAGGGATCCTGCACCCGCTCGTCGCCTTCGAGATGCGACATGCGGATGTCGCTGCCTTCCAGCAACGCTGTCAGGGCGGCGCCGGCCGCGATTTGTCCGTCATGCCCCCGCAATTGCTGGATCTCAGGGCGGAACGGCGCGGTCGAAGCCATGGCCGCGTCGACCGACAAGGCGCCTGTCACCAGCGCCGTGCAGGCGAGGCCATGGGCGCGCAACACCCCGGAAATGGCATAGGCCGTCGAAAACTGCGTACCGTTGATAAGGGCAAGGCCTTCCTTCGGCCCGAGCGTGATCGGCGCGAGATTGGCCGCGGCCAGTGCATCGCGGCCCGGCACAATTTTTCCGCCGACAAGCGCCTGTCCCTCGCCGATCATGACGGCGGTCATATGCGCAAGTGGCGCCAGATCGCCGGATGCTCCCACCGATCCCTGCTGCGGTACCAGCGGACAAATGCCTCGCGCCAGCATCGCCTGGAGCAGCTCGATGACCTCGCGGCGCACGCCCGAAGCACCTCGCCCCAATGAGACGATCTTCAGCGCCATCATCAGGCGCACGACCGGCTCGGGCGTGGGCGGCCCTACCCCGCAGCAATGCGACACAATGAGGTTGCGCTGGAGCAGTGTCGTCTGATCCGAAGGAATGCGTTTCGACGCCAGTTTTCCGAACCCGGTATTGATGCCGTAAGCCGGCGCATCCGAACGCGCGGCCTCCGTAACAATGGCCGCCGCGGCCTGCACGCGCGGCCAGAACGATGGATCGAGCATGACGGCCGCGCCCGCAAGCACCTGCGCAAGTTCGTCGAGGCTGACCGCTCCGGGGGAAACGACAATGGATGCGTCCCGGTCGCTCACTGTCCCCTCCACACCCGGCGGTGCAGCGGGTTGAAGCCCATTCGGTAAATCAGCTCGGCCGGCCGGTCGATATCCCAGATCGCGAGATCGCACCATTTGCCGGCCTCGAGCGTGCCGGTCTCATCAAGTACACCCAGCGCACGCGCGCCTTCGCGCGTCACCCCGGCGAGGCATTCGGCAACCGTCATCCGGAACAGCGTCGCGCCCATATTCATGGCCAATAAAAGCGACGTCAGCGGCGAGCTGCCGGGATTGCAGTCGGTAGCCAGCGCCATGTTCACGCCGTGGGCACGGAACAGTTCGACCGGAGGCTTCATCGTCTCGCGAATGAAATAGAAAGCGCCCGGCAGCAGCACCGCTACTGAACCGGCCCGCGCCATGGCCGTGACACCGGCTTCGTCCGTATGCTCCAGATGATCCGCAGACAAAGCCGAGAATTCCGAAGCAAGGGCTGCTCCGCCCAGGTTCGACAGCTGATCCGCGTGCAATTTGACCGGCAATCCAAGCGCCTTTGCCGCACGAAATACCCTAGCCGTTTGTTCTCCCGAGAACGCGATGCCTTCCATGAAGGCGTCGACGGCGTCTGCAAGTCCAGCCTGCGCCACTGCCGGAAGCATCTCGCGGCAAACAAGATCGATATATCGGTCCTTGTCGCCATCGGCTTCCGGCGGCAGCGCATGCGCGCCAAGAAACGTCGTCTGGATGCTCACCGGCCGGTCGCGGCCCACCGCGCGCGCGGCTGACAACTGCCGCATTTCTGTTTCCGTATTCAACCCGTAGCCGGATTTGATCTCGATCGTCGTCACGCCCTCGCCGATCAGGGCGTCGAGCCGCGGCAGCGCGCCGGCAACGAGTTCGGCCTCAGTGGAGCCCCGCGTCGCCGCGACCGTCGAGACGATGCCGCCCCCCGCACGCGCGATCTCCTCGTAGCTTGCGCCCTGCAGCCGCAGCTCGAACTCGTGGGCGCGGTTTCCGCCGAAGACCAGATGGGTATGACAATCGATCAGTCCGGGCGTGATCCACCGCCCCGCACAATCGATCCGTTCGGCCGCATCCGCATCAGATGGAAAATCGGAATAGCTGCCGGCAAAGGCGATGCGGCCATCCCGCGCTGCAATCACACCACGCTCGATCACGCCGAGGTCGGGCAGATCCCCTCGAACGGTGGCGAGCCGGGCGTTATGCCAGATTCGATCGAAGCGCTCGGCCATGCAGCATCTCCCTCAAGGGCAGAAACTTGACGGGGGTATCAATATGTCTATACATATTCCCGTGTCGGTGTTCTGTCCACCCGGTTTGGAAACATGTCCACTCTGCATTTCGGATCAGCGCTGCTTCCCTCCGGCTGGGCTGACGATGTGCGGGTGGTTGTGTCAGGTGGAACCATCACGGAGGTGACGGCCGGCGTGGCGCCGGGAGCCGACGATGAACGCCACCGACTAGCCATCCCGGGAATAGCGAGCCTGCATAGTCACGCGTTCCAGCGCGGCATGGCTGGCCTCGCCGAGATACGCGGCGACACTTCAGACACGTTCTGGACATGGCGCGAGACGATGTACCGTTTCGCGCTGGAAATGACTCCCGAAGACACGGAAGCCGTCGCAACGCTGCTCTATGTGGAAATGCTCGAGCAAGGCTATACGCGCGTCGGGGAATTCCACTATCTCCATCACGACCACGATGGCACGCCCTACGCCAATCCTGCCGAGATGGCGACGCGAATTGCGCGCGCCGCCGAGGTCACCGGCATCGGGCTCACCCTGCTGCCGAGTTTTTACGCGCGCGGCTCCTTCGGTGGGGCCGCACCACATGCCGGTCAACGCCGGTTCATCTGCTCGATCGACCAGTTTGCCAGGCTGATGGCCGCGACAGAAATGGCCGTTCGCGAATTGCCCGGGGCCAATGTCGGTATCGCCCCGCACAGCCTGCGGGCCGTGACGCCAGACGAACTGGCGGCCATTGTGCCACTGGCCGCAGGCAGGCCGGTTCATATCCACGCCGCCGAACAGATCAGGGAAGTCGAGGAATGCATCGCCTGGTCGGGCCGGCGGCCGGTTGAGTGGCTGCTCGAACATGCGCCCGTCGACCGGCGCTGGTGCCTGATCCATGCGACCCACACCACCGCGACAGAGATCGCGGCGCTTGCCAGGAGCGGCGCCGTCGCAGGCCTCTGCCCGATTACCGAAGCGAGCCTCGGCGACGGCATCTTCCCGACCCGTGAATTCCTCGACGCCGGCGGCCGGTTCGGCGTCGGCACGGATTCCAATGTCCTGGTCGGCGTGGCCGACGAACTGCGTCAGCTCGAATACGGCCAACGCTTGAAGCACCGGGAGCGCAACGTGCTGTCCGGCGGTCCCGGCATTTCGACCGGCCGTGCGCTATTGGACGCTGCACTGGCCGGCGGCGCCCAGGCGCTCGCGCAGCCGATCGCCGGGCTGCAAGCAGGCGCACGCGCCGATATCGTGAGCCTCGACACCACGCATCCCTCGCTCGCCGGACGCAACGGGGATACCGTCCTCGACGGCTGGATTTTTGCGGCGGGCTCGGGCGCCGTCGCATGTGTGTGGGCAGGCGGAAGCAAGGTCGTCGAGAATGGACGCCACCGGCTCCGCGAGAACGCGCGCGACGCATTCAACGCAGCCGTACGAAGGCTAGTCGCATGAGCCTCTCGATCGATCGCGACAAATTCCAGGCAGCGGACAAGCCGACGCTGTACAAACAGATCCGGCTCGACATCGAACGCCGTATCCTGACCGGCGAATGGCCGCCGGGTCATCGCATCCCGTTCGAACACCAACTGATGACGCGCTATGGCTGCTCGCGAATGACCGTGAGCAAGGCGCTGTCGGAACTGGCACAAGCCGATCTCATCGAGCGGCGGCGGCGGGCCGGCACCTTTGTGCGCCGCCCCAAATTCCTGTCGGCAGTCCTGACGATTTCAGACATCCGTGCGGAAATCACCGCGCTCGGCCGCAGCTACGGCTATCAGTTGATCCGGTGTTCGCGCCGGACGGCCAATGCCGCGGACCGTGCGCGTCTTGGCGTGCGCAAATCCGGCAAGGTGATCGCGATCTCATGCCGCCACAGTGCGGACGGCGTGCCGTTCGCGATCGAGGACAGGCTCATCGATCTCGACGCGGTGCCCGAAGCGGCCACGGCGGATTTTGCGATCGAACCGCCCGGCACGTGGCTACTCCATCATGTCCCGTGGACGGAGGCCGAGCATTCGATCAGCGCGATCGTGGCTGACGAGCAGACCGCAACGGCACTGGACACAGCGATCGGCGCACCCTGCCTCGTGATCGACCGCCACACCTGGCGCAGCGCACGGACGCTGACCGCCGTGCGCCTCATCTATCCCGGCGAGTCCCATAAACTGGTTGCCCGCTTCAAGGGCGGCTGAGAGGGATATCATGCAAATAAAAGTCCGGCACAATTTATGCAGCAGTCCAACAAACAAGGCTTATGCAGCAGTAGGACTGATGCAGCCATAGGACGAACAGGACGCAATCCATAAACCGACAGAGGGGAAGATAGTCATGCCAGGTTTTAGAATATTTGCTGCAACCGCCGCTCTTCTGGTGTCCGCGCCAGCCGTCGCACAGGACGTGAAGGTCAACATCGGCATTTCGGGATGGACCGGCTTTGCACCGCTCACGCTCGCCAACCAAGCGGGCATTTTCAAAAAGAACGGCCTCGATGTGACGATCAAGAAGATCCCGCAGAAGGACCGCCATCTGGCCGTTGCATCGGGCGACATCCAGTGTGCGGCGACCACGGTCGAAACCTGGATTTCCTGGAATGCCAACGGCGTTGCGACCAAGCAGATCTTCCAGCTCGACAAGAGCTACGGCGCCGACGGCATGGCCACGCGAAACGATGTCGCATCGATCAAGGATCTGAAGGGCAAGACGATCGCGGCGTCCGCGCCCGGAACCGCGCCCTATTTCACCCTGGCCTGGATGCTCAAGAAGAACGGTCTATCGGTCAAGGACGTGACCGTGGTGAACCTGGAGCCTGCCGCGGCCGCGCAGGCATTCGTCGCCGGCCAGAACGACGCGGCCATGACCTACGAGCCTTACCTATCGACCGTGCGCGCGGCACCCGACAAGGGCAAGATCATCGCCACCACGCTCGACTACCCGATGATCATGGACACGTTCGGCTGCACGCCGAAATTCCTGACAGAAAATCCAAAGGCCGCGAAAGCGCTGGCTGACAGCTATTTCGAGGCCGTCGCCCTGATCGAAAAGGACCAGGCCAAATCCTACGAAATCATGGGCTCCGACGTGAAGCAGTCCGGCGAGCAGTTCGGCAACTCGGCAAAATACCTGCGCTGGCAGGACAAGGCCGCGAACCAGAAGTTCTTCGCGGGCGAGTTCCAGGCCTTTACAAAGGAAGCCGCAGACCTGTTGCTCGAGATCGGCATCATCAAATCGATCCCGAAGATCGACGACCTCGTCGATACAAGCTTCATCAAGTAGGTTCGTTCGGCGCCGCGCTCGTCCCGCTTCCGCACATGTGGAAGCGGGCTTCCCGCGATCGGCGCACCGCTTTGAGGAACATGCCCCGTGATGCGTCCCCTGGATCCCGTGACGTCGAAGCAACGCGCCGCCTATGGCTTTGCGTTCTTCGTCCTGTTCGTTGCCCTGTGGGCATGGGCCACGTTTGGCGGCTACGTGTCCAAGACGTTTCTCGCCAACCCGCTGACCATGCTGCAGGAGGGGATTGAGCTCCTGACCAAGCACGGCTTCCTGTTCGACATCGGCATGACGATATGGCGGGTTATTGGCGGCTTCGTGCTGGCGGCCGTCATAGCGGTGCCGCTCGGCGTTCTGATGGGCGCCTACAAGCCGATCGAGGCCTTCCTGGAGCCGTTCGTCTCGTTCGCCCGTTACCTGCCCGCCTCGGCCTTCATCCCGCTGTTGATCCTGTGGGCGGGCATCGGCGAACTGCAGAAGCTGCTGGTGATTTTCATCGGCTCGGTATTCCAGATTATCCTGATGATCGCCGTGAACGTCGGCAATACGCGGCGCGACCTCGTTGAAGCCGCCTACACGCTGGGCGCCGGCGACAGCGGCATCATCCGCCGCGTGCTGCTGCCCTCCTCCGCCCCCGAGATCGCGGAAATCCTTCGGCTCGTTCTGGGCTGGGCGTGGACCTATGTCATCGTCGCCGAACTGATCGGTTCATCGTCGGGCATCGGCCACATGATCACCGACAGCCAGGCGCTGCTCAACACCGGCCAGATCATCTTCGGCATCATCGTCATCGGGTTGATCGGGTTGATATCGGATTTCCTGTTCAAGGCCTTCAACGCCTGGCTGTTTCCCTGGAAACTGGCATGACCGAGCTGAAGATCGATCAGGTCTCCCGCATTTTCCCTGCGCGCCAGGGCAATGCGCCGACGCGGGCGCTGGAACCGACCAATCTCAGCGTCGGCAACAACGACTTCGTCACCATCCTCGGCCCGTCGGGCTGTGGAAAATCCACGCTGCTCCGGATCATCGCAGGCCTTGACCGGCCAACGAGCGGCCGCGTCATTCTGGACGGGCAAGAGGTAACGGGACCCGGCGCAGATCGCGGCATGGTGTTTCAATCCTACACCCTGTTCCCGTGGCTGACGGTGCGCGAAAACATCGCCTTCGGCCTGCGCGAGCGCGGGGTGCCTGAGGCGGATCGCAGCAAGATCGCCGACGGATTCATCCAGCGGGTCGGCCTGTCCGGCTTTGAGAACCACTGGCCGAAGCAGCTCTCCGGCGGCATGCAGCAACGCACGGCGATCGCCCGCGCGCTTGCCAACGATCCCAAGATCCTGTTGCTCGACGAACCGTTCGGGGCGCTGGATAATCAAACCCGTGTGCTGATGCAGGAAATGTTGCTCGGCATCTGGGAACGCGACCAGAAGACCGTGCTTTTCGTCACCCATGATATCGAGGAGGCGATTTTCCTTGGCAGCCGCGTCATCGTCATGAGCGCCCGTCCCGGCCGCATCAAGGCCGAGATCGCGATCGATCTGCCCCATCCGCGATCCTACAAGATCAAGACCGCGCCTGAATTCGTCAGGCTGAAGGAACGGCTCGTCGAGGAAATCCGCGCCGAGGCGTTGAAGGTTGCGGTGGATGCCTAAACAGCGCGAGCGGCTTTTCCGACCGCTCATTCATATTGTCGGACGCGATGGCCCCTGTGCGAGCGTCAGCAGAACCGCAGCGAGTGCAGCAGCGGCTTTGTCTGATCGTGTCTTTTCGTAGATCGCGAACTCGAGGTCCGGAAGCCGCGGCAGGCCCTCCGCGGCACCGAGAATGCGCAGACCCGCGACGACCGCGCTGGCGGGAAGCGGCGTAATGGCGAGGCCGGCAAGCGCCGCTGCTCGCAAGCCGGTGAGGCTAGGACTGGTGTAGACGATCTCCCAGGTGAGGTCGCCGTCCCGAAGCGCAGCCAGCGCCGCCTCGCGCGAGACGGACCGCTCGCGATAGAGCGCCAGCGGCAGCACCACTCCGGGAACGAAATCGAACGTGTCAGCCACGACCCAGACCAGAGCTTCGCGCCACACCAGGCGCCCTTTCGACGTGCCGAGCGGACGCTTGGCAAACACGACGTCGAGCCGTCCCGCATTGAGCTGTTCGATCAATGGCGCGCTGACGTCGATCTGCACCTCAAGCTTCACGCCGGGATGGAGCGCCGCAAAGCGGCTGAGCGCTGAAGGCAGCGAACCTCCGGCGACCTCCTCGACCACGCCGAGACGCACCGTGCCGGACAGGCGCGGTGCCGCAAGGCGATGACGCGCCGCTTCCTCGAGTTGCAGCAGGCGGCGAGCGTCGCCGAGCAGCATTTCGCCATCGTCGGTCAGTGCGACGCTCCGCGTCGTGCGGCGGAACAGTGGGCGTTTGGTCTCAAGCTCGAGACGCTTGATCTGCTGGCTTATCGTCGACTGCGTCAGGTTGAGCCGTTCAGCTGCACGATGGAACCCGCCGCAATCGGCCACGGCAACGAAGGCGCGCAACAGCTCGAAATCCAGCATAATTGATCCATCTATACGATCAATGATATTATAAAATACCGTTTTTATAATCAATGGCAACCTCCTACGTTTCGCTTCCAAGAACAGCAGCGATCAAAGGAGCTTCACCATGTCAGACCCGTCCCGGCACAATCGCACCTCGCGCCTGGCGCGAGCCGCCGCGGTTGGCGGCGTACGCGGAAAGCTCTGTCCAGCGGAAGGCGCGACGCAATTGCTGGAAGCGATCGTCGAGCCCGGCGACCGCGTGGCGATCGAAGGCGACAATCAGAAGCAGGCGGACTTCCTCGCGGCAGCACTAGCGAAGGTCGACCCCGCACGAGTCCATGATCTGCACATGGTGCAATCGGTCATCGCGCTGCCCGAACATCTTGATGTGTTCGAGCGCGGTGTCGCAAACCGCCTGGACTTCGCCTTTGCCGGACCGCAAAGCCGAAAGCTCGCCGAACTCGTCGCGTCGAAAGCGCTCAGGATCGGCGCAATCCACACCTATCTCGAACTCTACGCCCGCATGCTGGTAGACCTGACGCCCCAGGTCGCGCTCGTCGTTGCCGACAAAGCCGACCGCGATGGCAACCTTTACACCGGGCCAAACACCGAGGACACGCCCACCATCGTCGAAGCCGCAGCATTCCGCGGCGGCATTGTCGTGGCGCAGGTGAACGAGATCGTCGATCGCCTGCCCCGCGTCGATATTCCTTCCGGCTGGATCGATTTCGTGGTGCCGAGCCAAAAGCCTTATCTGATCGATCCGCTCTTCACCCGCGACCCCGCCAAGATCAGAAACGAGAACGTGCTGATGGCGATGATGGCGATCGCCGCGGTATACGAACCTTACCAGGTGCAGCGTCTCAACCACGGCATCGGCTATGCCACGGCGGCAATCGAACTGATCCTGCCGACGTTCGCCGCTCAGCGCGGATTGAAAGGCAAGGTCGCCCGGCACTTCGTGCTCAACCCGCATCCGACCCTGATCCCCGCGATCGAAACCGGCTTCGTCGACAGCGTCTACTGCTTCGGCTCCGAACTCGGCATGGAACGCTACGTCTCAAGCCGCGCGGACGTGTTTCCGGTCGGCGCCGACGGCAATCTCCGCTCGAACCGTGCCCTCGCCCAGGTCGCCGGCCAATATGCGTGTGACCTCTTCATCGGCGGCACGTTGCAGATCGATGCAGAGGGCAACAGCTCGACAGCAACCAAGGACCGGATCACCGGATTTGGCGGCGCGCCGAACATGGGCGCCGACGCGCGTGGCCGGCGCCACGACACGCCCGCCTGGCTGCGCGCTGGCCGGGAAGCAGGAGAGAGCCTGCGCGGACGCAAGCTCGTGGTGCAAATGGTGCAGACGCATCAGCCGAACGGCGCTCCGAGCTTTGTCGAACGGCTGGACGCGTTCGACCTCGCGGCTTCCGCGGGATTCGCGCTGCCGCCAGTGATGATCTATGGCGACGATGTCAGCCACGTCATCACCGAACGCGGCGTAGCCAACCTGTTGCGATGCCGGTCACCGCAAGAACGCGAAGCCGCCTTGCGCGCCGTCGCTGGCGACACCGATTTCGGCAGACGACAGTCGCCTGAAGCAACCGATGATCTGCGCCGCCGCGGTATCGTGATGCTCCCCTCCGACCTCGGCATCGACGACGGAACGGCGACGCGCGACTGGCTCGCAGCCAAGACAATCGACGAGCTGGTGACAGCCTCGGGTGGACTTTACGTGCCACCAGCAAAATTCCGCCGAAACGTCGGCGCTGCTGCTTGAGATGGAGGCAACGATGACCCCTGCCCGTCAAATTCCAGGTGATCTGTCCAACGTCAGGCCGGGACAGCTCGGCCGCGCGAAGCAACTTGCAGCGACACTGCTGTCGGAACGCGGCGAAGCGTCCGGCGCACTGGTCGCGCGCCAACTGCATGAGGTGCTGCGCGCGCTCGAGCCTGACGATCGGCACCGCTTCCAGCGCTGTCTCGCGACGGATTTTCAGCCCGATAGAGCGGCGCTGCGCGCCGCAGCGGAGCACTATCTCGCCGAAAGCACGGCAGAAGCCGCGGCCAGTCTCGCGGAGGCCGTCGATCCGCCTAGGCAGGAATTGTTGCGGCGAATGAACATGGCGCCCGGGGGCACCAGCGCACTGATCGCGATGCGCAGCGAAATCACGCCGCGCCTGCGCGCCGAGCCGGAACTAAAGCTGCTCGACGCCGACCTCAGGCATTTGTTCGCCTCCTGGTTCAATCGCGGCTTTCTCGAACTGCGGCGCATCGACTGGCAATCGCCGGCCGCGGTGCTGGAGAAGCTGATCGCCTACGAGGCGGTACACGAGATCCATGGCTGGGATGATCTGCGGCGCCGCCTTGCGCCCGACCGGCGCTGCTTCGCCTTCTTCCATCCCGTGCTGCCCGACGAGCCCTTGATCTTCGTCGAGGTCGCGCTGGTGGAGGGACTGGCCACAGCCGTGCAGCCGCTGTTGTCGCACGACACCGACGAAAATGTTCGGCGTGCGCAGGCCGATCGCGCTGACACCGCGATCTTCTATTCGATTTCAAACTGTCAGGATGGGCTACGCGGCGTCTCGTTCGGCAATTTCCTGATCAAGCAGGTGGTCGAAGAGCTGCAGGCCGAGTTTCCAGGATTGAAGCATTTCTCCACGCTATCGCCGGTGCCGGGTTTTCGCCGCTGGCTCGGCCAGCAGACCGCGGATGGTCGCAATCACGGCGCAGACCCGTTGCCGGAAGCCGGGACCGACGGCTGGTGGCATGACCCGGCGCTGAGCGCAAAGCTGCGCCCCGAATTGATGCGGCTTTGCGCGCACTATCTGACGCGGCCATCCGTGCCCGGAAGCCGCATCGATCCGGTGGCGCGTTTCCATCTCGGCAACGGCGCGCGGCTCGAGCGGATCAACTGGCTCGGCGACACCGCGCCGCGCGCGATCGCCGAGTCCTTCGGTATCATGGTCAATTATCTCTACGACCATGACAGCATCGAGGACAACCATGAGCACTTTGTCCGTGGCGATGCCATCGTGCGTTCGCATGATGTGGATATGCTGCTTGCTGATACGGAGCTGCGTACTGCTCTGCTTGAGACAACGTAACGAGAGCCCCACCAAATCGTACTTACAGCGACACCTCAAATGAAGGAGTAGACATCATGATAAGCCGACGCGCCTTTTCGACCGCCCTGCTTGCCGGTGCCGCAGCTTCGCTGCTCTCCACACGCGGCATGACCGCAACGACAACTCCGACAAAGGCACGCAATGTCGTGCTCGTGCACGGACTGTTCGCCGATGGATCGTGCTGGACCGAAGTGATCGCGCGATTGCAGGCGGCAGGTCTCAACGCCACTTCCGTGCAAAATCCGTTGACCACCCTGCCCGAAGCAGTCGCCTCGGCCGAGCGCGTGCTGGCGCGCCAGGATGGCCCGACGGTTCTGGTCGGCCATTCCTTTTCGGGCATGATCGTCACGGAAGCCGGCGTGCATCCGAATGTTTCTGCGCTGGTCTATGTGGCAGCGCGCGCGCCCGATGCCGGTGAGGATTATACCGCTTTGGCCAAGACATTCCCTACGCCGCCGGCGAGCGCGGGGGTCGTGTTCGATGGCGATGAAGGGCGTCTTTCCGAAGAGGCCTTCTTGCGTGATTTCGCGGGCGACCTGCCTGCAGCAAAGGCGAAGGTTCTTTACGCGGTGCAGCAGCCGTTCCATAAGGCCCTGCTTACCGGCAAGACAACGCACGCGGCATGGCGAACGAAGCCGAGTTACTACGCTGTCTCAACGGAAGATCGCACCATCAATCCCGACCTTGAGCGCTTCATGGCCAAACGGATGGGAGCCAAGACCATCGAGGTGAAGGCCAGCCATCTCTCTCTGATTTCACAGCCTGAGGAAATCACGCAGCTCATCCTCGAAGCCGCGGGACAGCGGGCTTGACGAAGCCCGTGCATGCACGGTCCGCAAGGGACTCATGAAACGTGACGCGCGGCATCGCCTGGCCACTGCCTGTGCAGCAGCCAGGCGCCGGATCTTGCCTCCTCGCCAGTCACTTCTTGACGGCGAACACCCAGACGACCCCGCCCTGCGGTACGTTATTCTCCAGGCCGGGGACCTTGCCCACCAATGCGTCCTGGATGCGCTGCGCGTCGACGCCCCAGCCCGACTGAACGGCGATATACTGCGTGCCGTCCACCTCATAGGCGATCGGCATGCCCACGATGCCGGAGTTGGTCTTTTGCTCCCAAAGCAGTTCGCCGGTCTTGGCATGGAAGGCGCGGAACATCCGGTCATTGGTGCCGCCGACAAAGACGAGGTCGCCGGCGGTCGCGGTCACCGAACCGAACAATTGTGACTTCGGAAAATTGTGCGACCAGGCCTTCTTGCCCGTGGCCGGATCCCACGCCTGCAGTTCGCCAAAGTGGGTAGCGCCGGGACGGGGCGTCAAGCCGATATCCTCGGGCTTGGTGCCGAGCCAGAGCTGGCCGGGAACCAACGGCACTTTCTCGCCGGTGAAGCCGCCGCAGAAATTCTCGTTGGCCGGAACGTAGACCAATCCGGTTTTCTGACTATAGGCGGCCGACGGCCAATCCTTGCCGCCCCACAATGACGGGCAGAACTCAACCCGCTTGCCGACGCCCGGCTTGTGAGCGGGATCGACGATTGGCTTGCCGGACGGATCGATGCCCTTCCAGACATCGGTATAAACGAATGGCCAGCCGGCTACGTATTTGATGCCTTCCGGCTTGCGCTCGAGCACCCAGAAAATCGCGTCGCGCCCCGGATGGATCAGACTCTTGATGCTGCGGCCGTCCCTTTGCAGGTCGATCAGCATGGGCGCGTCCACCTCGTCCCAGTCCCAGGAATTGTTTTGATGGTACTGGAAGTATGATTTCATCTTGCCGCTGTCGGGATCGAGTGCCAGCACCGATGTCGAGTAGAGATTATCGCCCGGATGGATTTCGCCCGGCCAGGGTGCGGCGTTGCCCGTGCCCCAGTAGACAGTCCTGGTATCCACATCATACGTACCTGTCATCCAGGCGGGCGCACCCCCCGATTTCCAGTCGTCGCCGCTCCACGTTTCATGACCCGGCTCGCCCGGGCCGGGAATGGTGAAGGTTCGCCACAGCTCTTTGCCGGTGTTGGCATCGTAGGCAACGATATAACCGCGTATGCCGAATTCGCCGCCGGAACCGCCGACGATCACCTTGCCGTCGACGACCAACGGCATCAGGGTCAAGTACTGCCCCTTCTTGTAGTCCTGAACCTTGGTGTCCCAGACAACTTTGCCGGTCTTGGCATCGAGCGCGACCAGATGGTCGTCCGTCGTGGCGAGGTACAGCTTGTCCTGCCACAGTCCTACGCCGCGGTTGGTCGGGTGCAGTTGAAAGAGATCTTCGGGAAGCCGGCGTTTGTATCGCCAGTACTCGTCGCCGGTCTTGGCGTTGAGCGCGATCACCTGCCCCTCCGGCGTTGAGACGAACATCGCGCCATTATTGATGATCGGTGGGGCCTGGTGTCCCTCGACCACGCCGGTCGAGAACGTCCACACCGGCGTCAGGTTTTTCACGTTCGAGGTGTTGATCTGGTCGAGCGGGCTGTATCCTTGGCCGTCATAGGTCCGGCGATAATGCATCCAGTTGCCGGGTTCGGGATCCTTGAGCCGCTCGGCAGTCACCGGGCTGTAGTTCTCGATCGGGCCGGCGGCAGCGATCGAAACGAGGCATGTGGACGCGAGCAAACCCGACAAAAGCCATTGCTTCAAGGCCATAACGCAACCTCCCCTTTGTTTTCATCTCACGAATTCTGTTTTTTCATTGTCGTGAATCGACGGCGGCCCGCCGTCACCTGGCCTGCTGCGCACCTACCTTTCCGATAAATGTTGCGGCTACCGTGAGTGGGCCGTCGCCTGCCGCCAACGGAAGCGCCGGCAGACGCCTGGGCGCCGGTCCAAAGATGACTTCCGCGCTTTGCCTCGGGTCATATTCCGAATTATGGCAAACGCATTTGAACACGTCCCTGTCGCTGCCTGCCGCCTTCACCCATGCGGTGATAGGACAGCCCGTATGGACGCAGATTATCGAATAGGCCACGACGCCGCCGGCAGCGCGCGAGCGCGTCTCTTCATCGAGCTCAGCCGGGTCCAGTCTTACGACCAGCACCTCATTCAGGCGCGACCCCTTTCGGACAACGGATGTGTTGGGGTCCTTCGGCCAAGCCCGTACTGGCGGTCCACCGGCTTTCAGGTCCTGCGGCTTGATCACCTCGCCGGCACGATCACCTTCGGAGAAGACCAGAACGTCGGCCTTCTGAGGCCGCTCGTTGCTCCCCGGCAAATCTTCTTCGGCGGCGGAGGGACTGGACGATGCCAGGCAAGCCCCCGTGGCGAGAGCCGTCAGGATAAGCGTGCGCCGTGTCGGGTCCTGACACATCGCTGGCGTGAGTTCCTCGCCTGTACTCGTGACCAACTTCGTCGTCTGATCGGATTTGCACATGACGCAAAATTGAAGGCCGGACTTCGGTCAAAAGAAAGGCGATGGACAAATTCGTCTTTTGAGAAATGTCCGTTCCAGTTGCATCGACGATTCAGATGAAAGCCTGCAAATCGCAGGCGTCTACCGCTCTTCGTACGAGGGCAATTGCAGACGTGCGCATCATGCGAATTTCGCAGAACAGCTCAGCGTTGTGTAATGTGCAGTGCGTCATAGGCGTATGCACAAGGACCGAGAATTACAGGAGCATGCAAAGCATTCATTGCTCGCTGGCGTCCGTGGCGTACAATTGGTGAAAGTGAGTGTTGCGTCAGGATGGCGTTGGAAGAGTCTGCCCCTTCTCCTGACGCACCTTTCAAGTTTGACGACAAGACTATTCTTGATTGCACTGCGTCAGCGTTGCTTACCAAATGCAAATTTTCACAATGCCCCGCTTTCGCCAAACATGCGGAAGCAAATGTAAATCGCCTCGTGGCGCCGATCCGCCAAGCACGACCGACTGAACAACAGCCAATAATAACGATCAGGAGGATGGCTCACAGAAATCCCAGCCAGACAGCAAGGAATTTCGAAGCAACGGCGTTGCGCGATCAGCCGTAACGTTTTTCGCTCACGCCGGAGCTATCATCAGCAGCTTATGAAGAGCGAGGATCGATCATGATTACGGTGAAGATTAACGGTCAGCAAAGGAACTGGGATGGCGATCCCGATCTCCCGCTACTCTGGTTCGTCCGCGACGAAATCGGACTGACGGGCACGAAATACGGCTGCGGCCAGGCGCTTTGCGGTGCCTGTACCGTGATCGTCGACAAGCAGGCGACGCGTGCCTGCATCACGTCGGTTTCCGACGTGGTCGGTCGAGAAGTCACGACGATCGAAGGTCTTCACCCCACGGGCGATCACGCGGTTCAGAAAGCCTGGCGCCAGCTCAATGTCCCGCAATGCGGTTTTTGCCAGGTCGGCCAGATCATGCAGGCGGCAGCGCTTCTGATCGAAAATCCGAAACCGACGCACGATCAGATTCGCGAGGCGATGGCGGGCAATATCTGCCGCTGCGGCTGTTACCAGCGCATCGAAAACGCGGTCCACCTCGCTTCGACGGGGGTATGATCATGAACATTCTCACCAATCCCAAGAGACTCCGCGGCTTTGAGCGATACGTCAAAGTCGACAATGTTTCGCGCCGCAGCATCCTGAAGGGCCTCGGGCTCGCCGGCGGCTTCGTTTTGGCCGCCCCCGTGATGTCACGCCCCGCCCTTGCTGCGTACCAGACCGGCGCGGACAAGATGCCTCACGGAACCGTGGTGGACCCGCGCGTGTTCGTGGCGATCGCGCCGGATGGCACCGTCACGATCGTCGCACACCGCGCCGAGATGGGGACCGGCGTCCGCACCAGCCTGCCGATGATCGTTGCCGAGGAGATGGAGGCCGACTGGTCGCGCGTTCGCGTCCAGCAGGCGCATGGCGACGAGGTCAAATTCGGCAACCAGGATACCGATGGATCGCGCAGCACGCGTCACTACCTGATGCCGATGCGTCAGATCGGCGCTTCGGCCCGCACGATGCTCGAAGGCGCAGCGGCGAAGCGCTGGGGTGTGCCCGCGACCGAGGTGAAGGCGATCAACCACGAGGTCGTCCACAATGCGAGCGGACGCCGCATTGGCTTTGGCGATCTGGCAGCCGATGCCGCCAAGCAGTCGGTGCCTAGTGTCGAAGGCCTGAAGCTGAAAGACCCGAAGGATTTCCGCTATCTGGGCAAAGGCCAGATCAGCATGGTCGATCTGCGCGACATCACGGTAGGCACCGCGCATTACGGCGCCGACGTCCGCCTGCCCGGCATGAAATACGCCGTCATTGCCCGGCCGCCGGTGACCGGTGGCAAGGTTGCGTCGTTCGACGGGGCGGAAGCCATGAAAGTCTCCGGCGTCGAGAAGGTCATGGAAGTCAAGGGCTGGCCGTGGCCTTCAAAATTCCAGCCGCTCGGCGGCGTCGCAGTGATCGCGCGCAACACTGGCGCAGCGATCAAGGGCCGCGACGCCCTGAAGATCGTCTGGGATGATGGCCCCAACGGCAAATACGAGTCGGTGGCTTACCGGGCCGAACTGGAGGCAGCCGCGCGGAAGCCCGGCCTCGTGGTACGCAAGGAGGGGGACGTGGAAGCCGCCCTGAAGGGCGCCGACAAGGTGATCGTGGGTGAGTACTATCTGCCGCATCTCGCCCATGTCTCCATGGAGCCGCCGGCCGCGGTCGCGGACGTCAAGGGTGACAAGGCGGAGATCTGGGGACCAGTGCAAAGCGCGGGCGGAACGCGGGAGGACGTCGCCAAAACGCTTGGCATTCCCGAAGGGAATGTCACGGTCAACGTCACCCTGCTCGGCGGCGGCTTTGGGCGCAAGTCGAAGTGCGATTTCGCCATCGAAGCGGCCCTGCTTTCAAAAGAACTCGGCGCCCCCGTTAAGGTGCAATGGACGCGGGAAGACGACGTTCGCAACGGCTTCCTGCATACTGTCTCGGTGGAACGCATCGAAGCCGGCCTCGACAAAAGCGGCAAGGTGACGGCCTGGCGCCATCGCAGCGTCGCGCCGAGCATCGCCTCGACCTTTGCCGACAAGACGGTTCATCAGGCGCCGTTTGAACTTGGCATGGGGCTTGTCGACATGCCCTTCGAGATCGCCAACGTCCAGTGCGAGAATCCGGAAGCTGCTGCGCATACCCGCATCGGCTGGTTCCGCTCCGTGTCGAACATCCCGCGCGCCTTCGCGGTGCAGTCGATGGTCGCTGAAATCGCCCATGCCACCAAACGCGATCAAAAGGATATGCTGCTGGAACTGATCGGCTCGCCCCGGATCGTCAAACTCGATTCGGTGAAAGACCTCTGGAACTATGGCGAGCCCTATGACAGCTACCCGATCGATACCGCGCGTCTTCGCAAGGTCGTCGAACTGGTCGCGGAAAAGGGCGGCTGGGGACGGTCCGTCCCCAAGGGACACGGTCTCGGCATTGCCGCACATCGCAGCTTCGTCAGCTATATCGCGACCATCGTCGAGGTAGCCATTGACGACAAGGGCAAGCTCACCGTGCCCCGGGTCGATACCGCCATCGATTGCGGAACCTACGTCAATCCGGAGCGGATCCAGTCGCAGATCGAGGGCGCCGCGATCATGGGCATGAGCCTCGCCAAACATGGCGCGATCACCTTCAAGGACGGCAAGGTGCAACAGGGCAATTTCGACGATTTCCCGGTGATCCGGATCGACGAGTCCCCGGGCATAACGAACGTCTACATCGTACCACCTCCCGGCCCTGACACGCCGCCCAGCGGCGTCGGCGAGCCGGGTGTGCCGCCCTTTGCACCGGCATTGATCAACGCGATCTTCGCCGCGACCGGCAAGCGTATCCGCGCCCTGCCGATCGGCAAGCAATTGGAGGCGTAAGGGAACGTTAGATCGAACCGGCCGTTTCCTTGGTCTGAGAGGAGTTCAGATCGATGAAACGCAATTCAACGGCGCTCGCGGTGTCGCTACTGGCGAGCGCCCTTCTATTGAATGCCCAGGCGGCGACGGCTCAAACGACGTCGCCACCGAGCGCAACCGCAACGCGGCCGGCGACGACCCCACCGGGGCAAACCTCCATGCCAAACGAAAGCCCGCCGGCCTCGACAACTCAGACCACCGGCGAAGCCAGTCGCGATCCCGTGGTGAAGAAAATGAACGAGGACGAAAAGCAGAAGGTCGATACCAAAGGCAAGTAGCTCCGGGGCACCCTACGCGCTGAAGGTACGCCATCAAAGCGACGGACTGGATAGCGGCGGCGGTGCCAAGCCACCGGGCGCCCGATCAAGCAGTTGCCGATGACCCTGCCCACAATTTGAGAGGCGGTCGTGCTTCTCTCGGATTATCAACGCCTGTTCGCGCCGTTGCGGCCTCGAAACCGGCACTCACGAGAAATCCCGCAAGTTGCTTGCGCGCGTAAAACATCCGGCTCTTTACGGTGGCATGGGGAATGCCGACAATCTCGCTTACCTCAGCGACTGACTTCTCGTGATAGTAGACCAGGTCGATGATTTCGCGATGAGCTGGAGAAAGCTTGTCAATGCATGCGCGCAACATGGCATTCGTTTTCTTGCGCTCGAGCGTCACATCCGGCGTGTCTGCGGGATCGACGATTTCTATCACGTATTCTCGATCGATATTCTCATGCCGTCGCGCACGGAAAGAGCTCAATGCCTTGAGACGGGCAATCGAGAGCAGCCAGGTGGAAACCCGCGAGCGGCTTTCGAAGCTGTTTGCGGAACGCCAGACATCAAGGAACACCTGGCTGACGAGATCTTCCGCAATTGCCGTATTGCGCACTATTGCCTGGATGAAACGAAATACTCTTACGCGGTGACGAGCGAACATGATGTGCATCGCAGCCTTATCACCTTCCGCAATATGCTTCAGAAGCATCTCGTCGGAGGCATTTTCCTCCGATTGCGTCGCATTGCGAACAGCATAAGCCAGGTTGCCATCGCCCGCAGTTGCGAGAACAGGCTGGCTGCCGGACGAAGGATCTTCCGCCGATCCTGATCCGGCTCTGGAATAGGCCTCGCTGCTCCTTGTCGCCGCTCGCCTTTGGGCATTGTTCTCTCCACTTTGTTATGACGAGATTGCGCAATGATGCGCTGCGTGGAGTTGTTCTCGCTATCCTACGAGGGACTCGTATTTCTAATCTCCTGGTCTAGGGTGAATTAGCTGGAAGGCAGGAAGGGCGCGTGGTGCGACGCTGCCGGTGCGGCGGCGCCAGTTGAATGGAGCAGGATCGGACAAGGCATGGCCGCTTTAGGAAAGACGCCGGACCTGTGCAGCGCCCAGAACGGATACCCAGGTTCGAACCCACGATCGCTTTATGTCCCGGTTCCCAACCGGCGCCGCCACGCCCACGTCCATCGTCAACGCGCTGAAAGCGGCAGTTGGTGCGCCGCCGAAGGTGCGTGCAAGCTTTGCCAAGGGCCGATGCGTTCGCGGCACCTATGCCCCATCGGATCGAGCGGCGGAGATCACGAAATCCCAAAGCTTCACCAGGCCATCACGTGTGCTGGCTCGCTTCTCGGTGGGCGACGGCAATCCCGACGTAGCGGATACTAACAGCCTCGTGCTGCGCGGCTTCAGCTTCAAGCTCGGCGACGACAACCATCGCTCGGACATTCTCGCGGAAAGCGCGCCGGTGCATTTTGCGAGAACACTCGACCAGATGCTGGCATTCATCGAGGCGCGCCTTCCGGGACCGGACGGCAAGCCGGATTTGGCGAAAGTCAGGGCATTCTCCGCCGCCAATCCTGAAACCCTACATCAGGCAGACTACATCGCCACGCGTCCGCTGACCGGGAGTTTTGCCGGCACAACCTATTGGGCAGTGCACACCTTTCCGGCAACCAATGCGAAAGGCGAGACTCGGTTCATCAAGTTCAAGGTCGTTCCAGTCGGCGGAGAAGTCACGCTCACAAAGAGCGAGGCCAAAGCGAAGTCTGCCGATTTCCTGCACGACGACCTCAACAAGCGGATCGCTGCAGGCGATGTCCGGTTCAGCGTGATGGCGCTGCTCGCCCGTCACGGCGATCCCACCATGGACGTGACCATCCGATGGCCGGATGAGGACAGTCGCGAAGCGGTGCGGCTGGGAACGATCGTCATCACCGGTGTCGAACCGAACGAGGCGTGCGACGCCTCGATCTTCGATCCGGCAAATCTCGCCGAAGGCATCGGTCACCCGCCGGACGAGATCTTTGCGGCCCGCCGCGATGCCTATGCCATTTCACTGGCGAAGCGTCGCTGACCGAACGAGGCGCAATTGCCCTGGATCAGGTCTCGCTTTCCGGGGTGTCGAGCGCTTCGCGTCGCCACGCTCCAGGGCTCACGCCGACCACGGCCGAAAACACCCGCGTAAAGTGACTTTGATTGGCAAACCCGGCCGATATCGCAATTTCGGACAGCGGCAGGTCGCGAACGGTCATCAATTGCTTGGCCGTCGTCACGCGCCGGTGAAGAAGCCACTGGTGCGGCGGCAGGCCGGTCGAGATTCGAAATGCGCGCGAAAAATGGCTCGTCGAGAGGCCAAACTCAGCCGCGATCTGCTGCAATGTCAGCTTTCCGCCGAGGTCGGCCTCGAGCCTTTCGCGGGCGTTCCTCGCCTGCCGCGGAGTAAGGCCGCCGCGGATCGGTTCGGCGAGGCGCTGCACTCCTCCATAGGTCTGGGCGACATGCGCGGTGAGCGCAAGCATCATGTGATCGACGAAAATCTGGTTGGTCTCGTCCGGCCGGCGCAGCCCTTCCACCAGTGACGAACCGAGATGACGGATGACCGGGTCGTCGTGACCGATGCCGGGCTGATAGGCGAGTTCGTTAATGCGTGGGCCACCGGCCTGTTTGGCGATATCGTCGAGCGCCGAGCGCGGCAGATAGAAAAAGATGGAGTGGAACGGCTTGTCGATCACGTAGCGCGGATCGCGTTTCAGGTCGTACAGATAGGTTGCGCCGCCACGGACATTGGTCTTGATGACGCACTTGCCACGCTCCCAGCACTCGCAGTCCGGGTAATCGCGAAATTTGAGGCTGACGAGATAGGCATCCACCGACGGCAGCGAGCCGGAAAGATCCAGTACGGGGTCATCGTTCCGGGTTTCCGTGACCGCGAGTTCGGCGCTGCGCAGCGAACGCGTGATCAGCGAGGGCGCATCGTTCAGCTGCAAGGGCCGCCCGAGCCTTTGTCCGTAGACGCCCGCTTGTGCCATGTGGATCGGTCCCATCCGTCGAGTCCGACCGTGCGGGCTATCGTCGCCCTGCGAGGTCGCCGCCCATTATCCGGCATCAGCGAGCAGCCATCTAGGATGCTCACGGTAACAGTCTCGACAGATCCCCGAATCGACCGGTGAAGCGATTTTTAGAACGATCTTAAACGTGGTTCGTCATGCCGTGGATCGCGCCCCGCTTTCCGGCGCGTCAAGCGTCTCGCGGCGCCACGCTGCGGGGCTCACGCCGACCACGGCCGAGAATACCCGCGTAAAGTGGCTTTGATTGGCGAACCCGGCCGATATCGCAATTTCGGACAACGGCAGGTCGCGAACAGTCATCAACTGCTTGGCTTCCCGCACACGCTGGCGAAGCAGCCATTGGTGCGGCGGCAGGCCGATGGAGATCCGAAATGCGCGTGAAAAATGACTGACCGAGAGGCCAAACTCAGCCGCGATTTGTTGCAATGAAAGTTTCCCGCTGAGATCGGACTCCAGCCTCTCGCATGCGCGCTTCACCTGCCACGGAGCAAGACCTCCGCGGGCCGGATCGGTGATGCGCTGCAGTCCACCATAGGTCTGGGCGACGTGCGCGGTGAACGCAAGCATCATGTGATCGATAAAAAGCTGGTTGGTCTCGGCCGGCCGCCGCAGCGCTTCTTGCAGTGACGCGCCGATATGACGGATGACCTCGTCGTCATGGCCGACGCCGAACTGATAGGCGAGTTCACCAACGCGCGGTGCACCGGACTGTTCGGCGATGTTGTCAAGCGCCGAACGCGGAAGGTAGAAATGGAGAGAATGGTACGGCTTCTCGATGACGTAGCGCGGATCGTGCTTGAGATCGTACAGATATGTTGTGCCCGCTCGGACATTCGCCTTCATGACGCACTTGCCGCGCTCCCACAGTTCGCAGTCCGGGTAATCGCGAAGTTTCAGGCTGACACTATAGGCATCCTCGGCGTGTGAGCCGGAAAGACCCGGCGCCGGGTTATCATTCCGGGTTTCGGTCACTGCAATTTCCGCGCTGCGCAGTGAACGCGTGACCAGCGAGGGCGGTTCATGCTCCAGGCGCAAGAACTCCTGGACCTTCTGACCGAAGAAACCCGTCTGTGTCATATGGATTGGCTTGTCAGTGGAACTGGACCGGGGCCGGTCATCGTCGACCCCCGCGAGGTCAGCGTTCATTATCTGATATCAGCGCAGGGCCGTCCAGTTTCCTCAGGGGATGTGAGGCTGCGTTGACAGCATGCCGGATCGATTGTGACAGAGCGATTTTCGGTGCAATTTCAAAGCGATTGGCACGCATAATCTTCCTGTTTGCGAACCTGGATCAAATTGGGTCGCTACGCCTGACCATAACTTCCGCCGTATGGCCGCTACTACGTTGACCAGTCATCGCGATCACAGCTTCGGCACTGTCAAGCACATAGTGCCGCAACGGTGCGCTTGGAGCAGGATCAGACAAAGCATGGCAGGTTTTGGAAAGACGCCGGACCTTTTTACCGCCTAGAACGCTGGAACCCAAGAGAGACCCAAGCACCCTCGGCAAGAAAACGCGATGACGGACGAGGGGACAGAAGCGATCAAAGGAGACCACGCAATGCTTGGGACAACTGCACTCGCCGGCTCATTTGCTCGACCACCCCTACCCCGCTCTCCCATGAACATGGCTGCTGACAATACAGACCACCCGCTCGTCTTGATCGTGGACGATGACGAGGAGGTCCGATCCGCGCTTCAAGAGCTTCTGCTGTCGGTAGGAATCGACGCATGCTGTTTTGGATCGACGCAGGAACTGTTGCACGCCGATCTTCCGGAGCGGCCGGGTTGCCTCGTCCTCGATGTTCGCATGCCCGGCGCAAGCGGCCTGGATCTCCAGCAGCATCTCGCCCTGAATGGCAGCACGCGACCGATCATTTTCCTCACCGGTCATGGCGACATCGCAATGACGGTCCAGGCGATGAAGGCCGGAGCCGTCGACTTCCTTACAAAGCCGGTAAGAGACCAGACACTCCTGGACGCGGTCACGGCCGCAATCGAGAAAGATATCTCGCAAAGAACCGCGGCCCGGCTCGTCAAACAGCACGTCGACCGCTACGCAAAGTTGACGCCGCGCGAACGCGAAGTCCTGCGCGAAGTCGTCAAGGGCCGCCTCAACAAGCAGATCGCGTTCGATCTCGGCATCAGCGAAGTCACCGTCAAGCTGCACCGTGGCAGCGTCACGAAAAAGATGCAGGCAGCATCCGTCGGTCAGCTCATTCGCATCTGGGAACTGTTGCCTGCGGACCTTCGACAGGAGAAGTCAGCCTAGACCAAAGGATGGTTACAATCCGGCAGGCAGTGAGCCAGATGCGGGGTGTGGCCATCCGGCCGCGCTAGCGAAGGTCATTGGCTTGTCTAAAGTGCCCATAGTCGCAATCGTGGATGACGACGAAGCTGTGCGAGAGGCCCTTTCCGACCTCCTGCTGGTGCTGGATCTGTCGTGTAGTACGTTCGATCGAGCGGAGGCCTTCATGGCGGAATATGTCGCAGGCAGGTTCGATTGCCTGATTGCCGACGTGAGCATGCCGGGCCATAGCGGGCTCGACCTGCTGCGGCACCTGCGGAGCATCGGCTCTTCGATGCCGGTTATCATCGTGACGGCCGATACGAACCCTGCGACCCGATCGCGCGCCATGAGAGGCGGCGCCCATGCCTATCTGACCAAGCCGGTAAGCAGCGAAGCGCTCATTCGTGATCTGCGGTCCGCCCTGAGGCGCAGGGGCTGTCCCCCTGAGGGCAATGGACCGGAGACGCCTCCCAATGGCTAGCCTCGTCCACAAAGCCGTGGCAGGTGAACGCGAACACCCCTTCACGCCCCTCCCGGGGATGGAGTTGTCCGATTTTGCGTCTGAAAGCGTGATCGTCAGTGACGAGCACGGCGTCATCAAATATTGGAATGCCGCCTCCGAAGCCCTCTATGGATGGCCGGCTATGGCCATGATCGGCCAGAATTTTGCAGCGCTTCGCGTACCCGGCCACCACGATGGCGAACACACAAGCGCGCTGCTGCGAGAAAGCCGTTGGGAGGGCGTGGTCCGCCGGCGCAATCTGGCCGGCGCGGAAGTTACAGCCGCCGTGCGGCAAATCGTACGGCGGGACGCCGCCGGCACGCTACTCGACATCGTCGAATACGGACGGAGCGCAGGAGCGATGTCCGAAGCGGCAACCGAGCGCCTGGATGCCGATCTGCAGGGCTATCTGGCCGCCTGCTGGGAACTCGATACCTCGCCCGCACGCTCTGTTCTCCATACAATCGGTGAACTCAGAAGTCGCGGCATAATCGACGATCTCGATGCACATCCGGAATGGGTTGAAAAGCTGCTGACCGCAACCCTTATCTCGGCCGTCAATGATCGCGCGGTACGAATGTTCGGCGCGCATGCCGGCCTCGAGCAGATGATAGGCCAACCCGTCAGCGCATTCTGGCCGGCTGAAAGCCGCTCGGTGCTCGCTGCCCTGCTCGAAAACGTGGCAGCCGATCCCTCGCGCCTCGCGATGCGCAAGATGGTCTCCAGCGGAACCATACGCACCCCCATCATCCGGGCATGGCATTGTGCGGAGCCAAGGCCTCCCGGCACGGTGTTCGTGACGATCAATGGCGCGGCGAATGACGATCGCACGTCCTGGGAATTGCAGGCTAGCGAGGAGCGCTATCGCCAGCTGATTCAGTATCTCCCGACCGCGCTTTGGCAGGTCGACTCCCGTCGCGCGGGCGAGGCCTTTGACCAGTTGAAGGCAAACGGCATCCGCGACATCGCCGCCTACCTCGACCGGAATCCGGACCTTATCGAACACGCCAAGGATGTCGTGTGCGTGAGGGAAGTAAACCGGGATGCGGTCGCGCTATTTCGCGCCGGCAACGCCGCCGATCTCATAAATCCCGTGCGATACATTTTTGCCGCCGCCCCGGGGCTCGCCAAGCGGGTCATGGTTGCTCACTTCGAAGGCCGCCGGAATTTCTGCGAAGAAACCAGGATTCGTGCCTTCGATGGCACAATTATCGATGTCCTGTTCTCGGTCACCTATCCGGTACCGCCCGAGCAGCTCGATACGACCTTCATCACCATGCAGGACATCAGCGAACGGTTGAATACGGAGCGGCAACTTCAAAAATTGCAGGCGGACTTCTCGCACGCCGGACGCATCGCAACGCTGGGTGAACTGGCGACTTCGATCGCGCATGAGGTCAACCAGCCGCTTACGGCAATCGTTACCAATGGCGAGACGAGCCTGAGGTGGTTGGCACGCACTGATCCAAACCTGGAAAAGGTCGCGCAGCTCACTTCCAGGATCGTATCGAGCGCGCGTCGTGCGGGTGAAATCATTCACCGCATACGAGGCATGGCTGCGAAAAATGAGCCCGAGAAACGCCTCATCGACCTCAATGAGGTCGTGGAAGAGGCTCTCCTGTTCATCCGCCATGACCTTGATTCGAAGTCGATCGTCCTGTCGACGACATTCGCCCCCGGCCTTCCGCACGTGATCGGAGACCGGGTTCAATTGCAGCAGGTCATCATCAACCTGCTGGTCAACAGCGTCCAGGCGATCGTCCATTCGGGACAGCCGACACGCCGGATCGATATCCAGACATCGATCGAAAGAAGGTTCGGCCGTCTTTTCCGTCTTTGACAACGGGCCAGGTGTTGCCGCCGCGGACCTGCAGCATGTCTTCGAGAGCTTCTTCAGCACCAAGGATGCCGGAATTGGCATTGGCCTCGCCATTTGCCAGTCGATCATTGCCGCGCATGGCGGCCACATCTCGGGTGCAAACCGCCCGAACGGCGGTGCCCATTTTCGCTTCACGCTTCCGGAGCCGGCGGCTGCCGCGTCCGATTCCGGCGTCGTCGACTTGGGGTCAGCTTCGTCAGTAAAATTCGGCTCCATGGAGCGGTAACGCACGTCGGGTCCATCCTATCCCAAGGTGCAGGTCCATCTATCCGCCGAACCTGCGAAACCAGACCCGGTGCACGATATCGTCGCGCGGCTTTTGCCATCGATAATGCGGGCACACGGAAGGCAAGGGCTCGCGCCTCATTAGCCTGATGCCAGCCCCTCCAACACGAGCACAGGTCCATGAGCAAACCGATCTCGCGCCGTCCTTCGGAAGATCCGCCCGCCGCATCTGCGGCGCGCCGGGGCGGCCAGTCGAATGCCGAGCCGCGTCCGGCCGATGTGGAGATGGCGCGCGTCCTCAAGACCGCCCCGGTGCACATCGCTTCCGATCGTTCCAGCGGCGCGATCGCCCACTGGAAGCATGGCGCCTTGCATGACGTCGTCGAGCCCATGGCAGATCACGTCATCATGACCTACCCGTCCGGCGTGCAGCGGCTGGAGCGACGCACCGGGAACTCAGTTGCGATTGGAACAGCGCGTGCCGGGGTCGTGACGATCATCCCGGCCGGGTCAAGCGCGCGTTGGGATATTCCCGGGCCCGTCAACGTCGTTCAGCTCTACCTTCCGCACGCGACGCTCCAGCGTATCGCCACCGAAGCCGACGCGTCGACTCCTGGCGATCTGCTGGAACGGACGGGGCATCCCGACCTCATCACGTCCCGATTGCTTCTGAGTGCTGCGGATGCCCTTGAGGGCAGCGCGGCTCTGGATGCCCTGTTCAGGCAACAGCTGACGGATCTTCTCGCCACGCGCCTGCTGGCCGCACACTCCGGCATAGCCGCCACCTCCCAGCCAACCCTCGGAGGGCTCTCGCCGAAGGCACTGCGCCGCGCCATCGAACGCCTGCGCTCGGACAGCGATGCGGACGTCTCGCTCGCTGCGCTGGCTTCGGATGCCGGCCTGTCGCGCTTCCACTTCTGCCGTGCCTTCAAGGAAAGCACCGGGCTCTCACCTCACGCCTGGCTGCGCCAACACCGGCTCGAGCAGGCCATGAACATGCTGCGCGACACGGACGCATCGATCGTCACGGTCGCAGCGGCGCTCGGCTACGCCTCCCAAACCGCCTTCGCCGCAGCGTTCAAGAAGCTGATCGGCGAAACTCCGAGCGATTGGCGGAGGCGCGTGCGTTAGCAGCAATGTCTCTACAAGTACGTCAATCGCTCTGGGGCAGTGGCAGATCCGGTTCGCTAGAACATCACGGTGCCCAGCCAACAGAGAGGGAGACAAGCAATGGTCTGGAAAAACTTCGTCGGTCCCCGTGCAATCACATCGCGACGGAGGGTCCTCGCGTCGGCCGTCATGTACGGACTGTCGCTGACCGTTCGCTTCACTTCGACAGCAGGCGATGAAACGGAGATTTCAGCGCAAGCCGCTCAGCGCACTAACCCGATGCTCTCCATCATGATGAACGGCGGCCAGATCTCGTACAACGACTGGCCTCCGAATCCCGCTCAGTCGATCGTCTTTCAGCGCGGCTGGCCGGCGAGTTTCCGAGGCTGCCGCACGGCCTGCGAACGCCCCATGCCGAAGCCGTCAACGGCGGACTGCCTACCGCCATAGCACCCTGGCGTTTTCGTTCACCTTTTCGCGTCGTCGTCGAACGCTGCGTCCATGAGGAGCAGCGGCGGTAGCGCGCGGACTTCCGAGAAACCCAAACCACTGGAGTAGAACACATGCGACTTGTTATCATCGGCGCCGGCTTCGCCGGCATGTATGCCGCCCTTTCCGCAGCCCGCCTGCGCGACATCCAGGGCGTTTCGCCCGAAGAGCTCGAGATTGCGCTGCTTGCACCGGAGCCGACGCTGGTGGTTCGCCCGCGGCTCTACGAATTGAAGCCCGAAACCCTGACGGCGCCTCTGCTCGATGTCCTCAAGGCGATCGACGTCGCCTACGTGCAAGGCAGCGCCGAGACGGTCGACACCAAATCCCGCACGGTGCACGTCGTTGCGGCCGGGGGAGCGAAAAAGACGCTCTCCTACGATCGGCTGGTCGTGGCTACCGGCAGCCGGCTGTTCCGTCCGAATGTTCCAGGCCTAGCCGAACACGGCTTCAGCGTTGACCAGCTCGACGATGCGATTGCCCTCGACCGGCATCTGCACAGCCTGGCCGATCGGCCGGCAAGGAACGGGCGCAACACGGTTGTCGTTGCAGGCGGCGGGTTCACCGGCATCGAGGCGGCGACGGAGATGCCTGCACGGCTTCGTGCGATTCTCGGCAAGGACACCAGGCCGCGCGTCATCATCGTCGATCGGAACAGTGCGATCGCTCCCGATATGGGCGCAGGTCCCCGCCCCGTCATCGAGGACGCCCTGCGCAAGCTCGGTGTGGAGACCCGGTTCGGTGCCGGCGTCGCGTCGCTGGACAAATCCGGCGTCACGCTTTCCGACGGCGAACGCATCGAAACCGAGACCGTGATCTGGGCGGCGGGCATTCGCGCCGCGCCATTGACCGCGCAGATCCCCGCCGAGCGCGACAATTTCGGTCGGCTGCTTGTCGACCGCGACCTGCGCGTGCCGTCGGTGGCCGGCGTGTTCGCCACCGGCGACGCCGCCAGGGCAGCCTGCGACGATATCGGCAACTACGCGCTGATGTCGTGCCAGCACGCCACGCGGATGGGAGCTTTTGCCGGCAACAATGCCGCCGCGGAGCTCCTGGGAGTTCCGACCAAGCCGTATCACCAGAAGGCATACGTCACCTGTCTCGACCTCGGAGAAGCCGGCGCGCTCTTCACGCGTGGCTGGGACCGGAAAGTCGAGATGGTCGGCGAGGTGGCAAAGAAGACCAAGCAGGAGATCAACACCGTCTGGATCTATCCGCCGCGGGCCGAGCGTGCCGCCGCGCTGGCGTCGGCCGATCCTGAGCATGTGACTGAACTGTAGGTGCATCACGCCATATGGGCCGCGCTTCTCGCGCAGCGGCGCGGCCCCTCACCATCGACCAATTCGGAGCTCGAACATGCAGAGTGAAAAGATCGTAATCGTGACAGGCGGCGGCTCCGGCATCGGACGGGCGGCGGCGCTGCGCTTCGCCAGGCAAGGCGACAAGGTACTCGTGACCGGCCGCCGTTCCGGCCCGATCGAAGAAACCGCTGCCGGGCATGCGAACATCGCGGGCCTCGTTGCGGATGCCGCCTCCGCCGAAGATGCAAAGCGCACAATCGCCAGGGCAGTCGATATCTGGGGCAGAGTGGATGCTTTGGTCAACAACGCGGGCGCAGGTGCAATCCTCCCGCTGGAAGATACGACGGGCGATCGCATCATGGACATCTTCTCTGTCAACGTGCTCGGCCCAAGTTTGCTCGCTGCTGCTGCTCTCCCTCACCTGCGGGCAAACAAGGGAACAATCGTCAACGTCTCAAGCACCTTGGGCCACAAGCCGGTGGCTGGGCTGGCCCATTACGCCGCCAGCAAGGCCGCACTGGAGCACTTGACCCGCTGCTGGGCGCTGGAGCTTGCACCGCTCGGCGTAAGGGTGAACGCCGTCGCGGCCGGCCCCACCGAGTCAGGCGCGCTGACGGGCATGATGGGGCTTTCCCTCGAACAGGCGGCGGCAATCAAGGAACAGGAGCGCGCGCGCATACCGCTCGGACGACGCGGCGTTCCGGACGACGTAGCCGAATGGATCGTGCGGCTTGTCGGCCCTGCTTCGGAATGGATGACAGGTCAGGTGGTCGCCATCGATGGCGGCCTGGGACTGGCCTAGTTGCTGTTGGCGTTGTGGACATTTTCTATCGAGGCGGCCGGACCACTCGTGGCCGGCCGCCTCCGCCCTTTCCCTATCAGACTTTAGTTGGTGAGCCCTGACGCCCTCTCCCGCATGACAACGCATTTTCGTAGCCGCGAGCGCGCCCCGGGCGTGTCCGCATGTTGACTTCCTTCCGCATTCTCCAAATACTTGGCCAAGAACTGGAATAACCAGTCCCGGCGACAATAATAATTTCAGTGGGAGGACACGATGCCGACTTCACGCAGAACGCTGCTGAAGACTTCTGCGGCTGCTGCCGCTGCATTCAGCTTCGATTGGACCCGCGCACAGGCGCAAGCCGAAACGGTACGCATCGGCCTTATCTACGACTTGACCGGCCCCTTTGCTGCGGGCGGGTCGGTCGCCTCCTCGATTGGCGCGCAGATTGCCATCGACCTCGTCAACGAGAAGGGCGGCATCGGTGGCAAATACAAGATCGCTCCCATTGCTGCCGATTCACAGAGCAAGCCCGACGTGGCGATCAACGAGGCCAATCGCCTGATCGACCAGGAAAAGATCGACATCATCAACGGCGTCTATGCGAGTTCGCACGCGGTCCCGCTCGCGGCCAAGGTCGAGCAGCAGAAGAAGATCCTCTGGATCACGACCGCGGTTTCGACCGCCGTGTTCAAGGACAAGAACCTGCAATACGTCTTCCGCGCGCAGATTCATTCCGATCAGTACGGCCAGGCCTTCGCGGGCTTCATCGCCGAACACGCCAAGACCAAGCTCGGCATGGAGCCCAAGGACGTCAAGGTCGCGCTGATACACGAGGACGGCCCTTATGGGGTCGGCGTTGCCGCCGCCGACGAGGCTTACGCGAAGGAGGCCGGCCTGCAGGTCGTGCTCAAGGAGGGCTATTCCGCGACCGCGCCCGACCTCTCGGTGCTGGTGACCAAGCTCAAGCGTGCCCGGCCAGATGTCATCTCGCACGCGGGATACAACCCCGATATCACCCTGTTCCTGCGCCAGGCGCGCGAGAACGGCCTCAAGTTCAAGATGCTGTTCGGCGCCGGCGCGGGTTATAGCCAGCTCGACAAGCTGCGAGCGACCTTCGCCGCGGATATCGACAATTTCTGCAATATCGATCCGGTACCCGCGCAGTTGCTCGATCCTTCGAAACTCGCGCCGGGGATCGGCGACCTCACCAAGATCATGGTCGACCGCTACAAGCAGAAAACCGGCGCGACTGACGTGCCGCCGCACTGCTCGATGGGATTCAACCAGACCTGGATCCTGCTCAACAACGTGCTGCCCGTGGCAAAGGACAAATACGGCGGCTTCGATCCCGAAGCCATTCGCAAGGCGGCACTCGACGTGGATATCCCGGCGGGCGGCACCATCCAGGGCTATGGCGTCAAATTCTATCGGCCCGGCACGCCACTCTCCGGCCAGAACGAACGCTCGACCCCGGTCGTGATGCAAAATGCCGGCGAACACATCTCGGTGGTTTGGCCGACCAATATAAAGACGCAGGATCCGGTGTTTCCGCTGCCGAAGTCGTCGGTGTATGCGGCCTAGGGCTCCTCTCTCGCGCACCGTATTCGCGAAAGCGGCCCCTCACCCCAACCCTCTCCCCGCAAGAGCGGGGCGAGGGAGAGATCAACTCACAACGTCACGCGCCGCCCCTCATCGGCAGCCCAATAGCCGGCGTAGTTGACCTTGATGGTCTCAAAGGCCAGCGCCAGATCCGAAAGCGGTTGCCGGCCGGTCGCGACGCATTCCATGAAGTCCTGGATTTCCTGCACGTAGCCGCGCGTCCATTCCTCCTCGATGCAGACATACTGCCAGCCGGTCTTCCGATCGACCTTCTCGGTGATGTAGACGCTCGCGAGCTTCTCCTCGCTGGTCTGATAGCTCATCATGTGCGTATTCGGCGTGATGTTGGCGAATAGCGAGCCGCTGCTGGTATAGGTTTCGATCAAATTGCGCACGCCGCCGAGGATCATGTCGCCGGAAAAAACCGTGGCCTTGGTGCCGTCGGAGAAGGTGGTCGTGAGCATGCCCCAATCCTCGACATCGACGGGATTGGCCTTGAGCACGGCCCGCTCATCCGGACGCAGGCACGCCGTGACGTTGCCGACGTCACACGTCACGCTCGCCACACTGATCGTCTCGCCGCGGGCCTTCGCTTCGACCTGCTTGAGATAGAGCACTGCCGAGAGCGGATGGCATCCCATCCGGATCAGCGAACCGCCGCCGGTCATCGCCCATTGCGCGGCGTGCGCGGCATGCGAACCGGAGTGGCTCTCCTCCCCCTTCATGAACAGGATCTTGTCCTTGGTGGCCTTGAGGATCTCTACCGTCTTGGTCACCGCCGGCGCGTAGATCCAGTCCTCGGCATACATGAAGAGCCTGCCGGTCTTGTTGATCGCCGCGCGGGTCTTTTCCATTTCTTCCAGCACGCGCTCGTACATCAGCGCCTTGGGCACATGTTTGCCGATCGGCGCCTTGTCGCCTTCGCGCCCGAAATAGCCTCCGAAGGGCTTTTCGCAGATCACATGCTTGCCGGCCTGCATCGCATCGACGATCATCGAGGCGTGCAGATTGGGCGGCGTGCAGATGTCGATGACATCGATATCGGCGTCGGCGATCAGCTCGCGAAAGCTGCGATACGCCGTCGGGACCTGGTGGCGACGGGCAAACTCGACGACATGATCGCCCCTGGCCGCAACGGCCCTGACTTCCACATCCACGCCGTAGACACGCCGGTAGGCATGCATGTGCAGTTCGGACACGAAGCCGCAGCCGGCCAGGCCGATCCTGATTTTCGCCATTGCGGAGCGCCTCCCGTTTGTCGCGGCTCGCGGCTAATTGCCGCTCCGGCCGACACCCTTGCGGCGCATCAACGCAGCGAAGAGTTCGGTCAGGCCGAACTGCCAGGGTTCGCAATCGCCGCTGTGGCGCATCCGATTGGTCAACCGGCCGAGCTTTGGCGTGGCGACCGTGACCAGATCGCCTTCCACGTGGGTGAACCCCTGCCCCTTCGCGGCACGATCCTGGATCGGCGCGAACATGGTGCCCAGGAACAACACGAAACCATCGGGATATTGATGGTTCTCGTTGATCGTCTGCCCGACGATGTCGGTGGGGTCCCGGCTGATCTGGGTCAGCGAGGAAGCGCCGTGCAGGACGAAGCCCTCCGGCCCCTTCACTTCCAGCGAGATCTCCATCTTCCTGACGTCATCGAGCGTGAAGCCCGCGTCGAAGAACCGCACGAACGGCCCGATGGCGCAGGACGCGTTGTTGTCCTTGGCCTTGGACAACAGCAGCGCCGAGCGTCCCTCGAAGTCGCGCAGATTGACATCATTGCCGAGTGTCGCGCCGACGATACGGCCGTCGCTCGTCACCACCAGCACCACCTCGGGCTCCGGATTATTCCAGGTCGATTTCGGATGCAGGCCGGCGTCCACGCAGGTGCCCACCGCTGATAGCACCGGAGCCTTGGTAAACACCTCCGCGTCCGGCCCGATGCCGACTTCGAGATACTGGCTCCAGGCATTCTGGGAAACCAGCACGTCCTTTACGTGTTGCGCTTCGGCCGAACCCGGCTTCAACCGGGACAGGTCGGTGCCGACGATCCGCGTCACCTCGGCCCGGATCGCCTGTGCCGAATCCGGATTGCCCCGCGCCCGCTCCTCGATCACCCGCTCCAGCATCGACACGGCGAACGTAACGCCGGCGGCCTTGATCACCTGCAGGTCGATCGGGGCAAGCAGCCATGGCCTGGTCGGATCGCGGCTGTCGGGCGGCGTGTTGTTCAGCAGATCCTGCAGCGTGCCGACCCGCTCGCCGCGGGCCGCGCGCAGCGCCTGCGCCGGATCGGCGGCAGCGGCAAGCTGGCTGGCGGTGGGAAACTCGTCGGTAACGTCGAACACGCCGTCCTGGCGGATCGCGACCACCGACGGGCCGGCAAGATCGGGACGCCAGACCCGCCCCATCAGCGCGGCGCCGGCGGAATCGTCGGGTAGAATGAATGCGGCATCCGTGGCGATCGGCATTGTGGGGAATCCTCGCGAGATAGCGTCTGTGCGGTCGGGGCAGCATGGTCCATAGAAGGGAACCGCTCAATGGGTCAACACCTTCGGACGATGCGCTGCCTTCATCATTGCGGCTGCCACGACAAGTTCACCGCGCCGCAACATGCAAAATCAGACGATCGGGCAAGTGCAGCCGATTGGCCACGCCCCGCAGCTCGCCATGGACGACGGGGCGATAGAACAAAGACCTCGGAGGGCTTCGATATCCGGGAATTCGTGCGTCAGGACGCCGCGCCGAAGAATTGTCGGCTCAGGATGGCTGCACAACCTCGTCGGCCGGCAGGCGTTCTTCACCCACCGGCATCAACGCAGGAATTGCACGACCTCGGAGCACTCTCGGTGCCCGGCTCCGCTGATGGCGATCGCCATCAGCGTGAGTTCAGAGTTTGCGCGGGATCAGCCCCGGCGCCCGTTTCAAGCCGCCTTGTTAAGCCGCCTTGGCTTTGGCCACGTGGCTCGAGATCGCATCCATCAAGGGCGGTGACAGGCAGTCATAGGGCTCGAGCCCGAGTTCCTTCAGCCGCCCCCTGATTCCATCCATCTCGCCCGGTTGAACGCCGGACTCCAGCACGGACGATACGAACGCGGCAAACCCGGGGGCTGCCCATCCACCTTCCTGGAACAGCTCGGGATGGATGAAGTCGAGGCCGTAGAATGGATGCCCGGTGTTCTCGATCCGGCCGTACATATGCGTGCCGCAGGCCTTGCAGGCATAGCGCTGGATCGTCGCCGACGCGTCGACGATCTGCAGCTTGTCGCCGTTCTCGGTCACCTTCACATTGTCGCGCGGAACGACGGCGACGACGGAGAAGGTCGCCCCCTCGGGCTTCCAGCATTTGGTGCAGCCGCAGGCGTGGTTGTGGGCCACATCGCCCTTGATGGCGACCTTGACCGGCCTGTCCGAGCATTTGCAGACAAGGGTGCCGCCAGCGAAACTGCCGGTACCCTTCTTTACGCCGCCATCAACCGATGGATGGATATGAGCAGTCATGGGCCTGTCCTCCTTGTGTTTGAAGTTCTTCAATCAGAACACGACAACCGAACGGATCGATTTGCCCTGGTGCATGAGATCGAATCCATGATTGATCTCCTCCAGCTTGAGGACGTGTGTGATCATCGGATCGATCTCGATCTTTCCGTTCATGTACCAGTCGACGATTTTCGGCACGTCCGTGCGCCCGCGTGCGCCGCCAAATGCCGTTCCCTTCCAGACGCGGCCGGTCACGAGCTGGAACGGCCGGGTGGCGATTTCCTTGCCGGACTCCGCGACCCCGATAACGACCGAGACGCCCCAACCGCGGTGGCACGCTTCGAGAGCCTGCCGCATGACGTTGGTGTTGCCGGTGCAGTCGAAGGTGTAGTCGGCGCCGCCGTCGGTGAGCCCGACCAGATGCTGGACGACGTCGCTGACCTTGGTGGGGTTGACGAAATGGGTCATGCCGAAACGCCGGCCCCAGTCCTCCTTGGAATTGTTGATGTCGACGCCGACGATCTTGTCGGCGCCCACCATCTTCGCGCCCTGGATGACGTTGAGCCCGATGCCGCCGAGACCGAATACGACGACATTGGCGCCCGGTGTCACCTTGGCGGTATTCACCACGGCGCCAACGCCCGTCGTCACCCCGCAACCGATGTAGCAGCTCTTGTCGAACGGCGCGTCCTCGCGAATCTTTGCCACTGCGATCTCCGGCAGTACGGTAAAGTTCGAGAAGGTCGAGCAGCCCATGTAGTGGTAGATCGGCTTGCCCTTGTAGCTGAAGCGCGACGTGCCGTCCGGCATCACGCCCTTGCCCTGCGTCGCGCGGATAGCGGTGCAAAGATTTGTCTTCTGGCTGAGACAGCTTTTGCACTGGCGGCATTCCGGCGTGTAGAGCGGAATCACGTGATCGCCTGCCTTGACCGACGTCACGCCCGGCCCGACCTCGCGGACGATGCCTGCGCCCTCATGACCGAGAATCGAAGGAAAGATTCCTTCGCTGTCGAATCCATCAAGCGTATAGGCGTCGGTGTGGCAGATTCCGGTCGCCTTTATCTCGATGAGGACCTCACCGGCCTTCGGGCCTTCCAGATCGACCTCAACGATTTCGAGAGGCTTTTTGGCTTCGAACGCGACTGCAGCGCGGGTCTTCATCCTAAACTCCACATTTTCTTTTCAAGCCGCTGCGCGAACCTGCCGAGACGCGCGCCTTGCTTGTTCGGCATGATCATTTGGTTCCCATGCAGGCTGTTTCCGCCTGAGTGTAGGCGTCAGGTTTGTCTGCACGCTTGGGAGGTCGCACGCGGCCGACCGCGTCATTCGCGCGGGCGCGCAGATAGACGTAGAGGTCGTCCATGTAGCAAGCGACATTCGGATTATCACCGAACGCCGGCATGACGCTCTCCTGCGCGGTGTTGACGTTCTTGCGACCGCTGGCGACTACGCCCAGGAAATCAGCGTAACTCATCGTCTTCACCGAATCCTTCAATGCCGGCGCATAGGTCGAGCCCATCCCGTCAGGGCCATGGCAGACATGGCATTCGGAGTGATAGCGACGGTAGCCGGAATAAGTGTACCAATCGACCGTCCCGTCAGCCGCGACGTTGAAGGTCGGGTTTCCTTCCTTGTCGAAATATTTGCCATCCTCGGACTTGACGGCCTTGGGATCGTCCGCAGCGAAGGCAGCTTTTCCCGGCGCCACAAGCATGAGAGTGGCCACAACCAACCAGATTATACGCAAGAGCCAATCCTCGAGTTCGATCTAGATCAACCGGCGCGTGGAACGAGCCACGCGCCGGACGAGGTGGTCCTGCTTTACTGCGGCAGCGCAAACACCGTCATCGTGCCACCGAGCGCGGTATAGTTGCTCAGCGCGGCATAGCCACCGACAGCGCCGAGACCTTCGGTTGGCTCGGTCAGACCTGCGGCAAGGCCGATACCCGCCCAGCCGCCGACGCCGGACAGCACTGCGATGTACTGCCTGCCGCCCTGCTCATAGGTCGTGACGTTGCCGATGATGCCCGACGGGGTCTTGAACTTGTAGAGCTCCTTGCCGGTCTTGGCATCGACTGCCTTCAGATAGCCTTCGAGCGTTCCGTAGAACACCACGCCGCCAGCCGTCGCGAGCGCTCCCGACCACACCGAGAACTGCTCCTTGTTCGACCAGACGATCTTGCCGGTCTTGTTGTCCCAGGCAATGAAATTGCCCATGTGGCTTTCGCCCTGAGGCGGATACATCGAGAGCGTCGCGCCGACATAGGGCTGGCCCGCGGTGTAGCTCACCTTGAACGGCTCGTAGTCCATGCAGACGTGGTTGGTCGGCACGTAGAACAGTTGCGTATCGGGCGAATAGGCTGCCGGCTGCTGGTCCTTGGTACCCAGCGCGGCCGGGCAGATGCCCTTGGTGTTCTTGTCCTCGCCGCCCTTTTCGGTCGAATACTGATCGAGAACCTTGGGACGGCCATAGGTCGGCGAGCTCTTGTTCATGTCGACGCCGCTGGTCCAGTTCACCTTCGGATCGTACTTCTCGGCGACCAGAAGTTCGCCGGTTGCGCGGTCCATCGTGTAAGCCAAACCGTTGCGATCGAAATGGGTCAGCAGCTTGCGCTCCTGGCCGTTGACCTGCTGGTCGCTGAGGATCATTTCGTTGACGCCGTCATAGTCCCACTCGTCATGGGGCGTCATCTGATAGACCCAGCGGGCCATGCCGGTATCCGGATTGCGCGCGAAGATAGTCATCGACCACTTGTTGTCGCCCGGACGCTGCTTCGGATTCCAGGTCGAGGGGTTGCCCGAGCCGTAATAGACGAGGTTCAGGCTGGGATCGTAGGACAGCCAGCCCCATGTGCAGCCGCCGCCGATCTTCCACTGGTCGCCCTGCCAGGTCTTGAGGCTCGAATCCTTGCCGACCGGCTTGCCGAGGTCGGTCGTCTTCTCAGGGTCGACCATGATCTGATCGTCCGGCCCTTCGGAGAAGGCGCGCCAGACCTGCTTGCCGCTCTTGAGGTCGTAGGCCGTGACGTGACACTGCACGCCGAATTCGCCGCCGGAAATGCCGATCAGGACCTTGTCCTTGACGACGAGCGGCGAGGAAGTGCCCGTGGCACCTTTGCCCGGATCTCCGTTCTTGACGCTCCACTCCACCTTCCCGGTCTTGGCATCGAGCGCGACCAGCGTGGTATCGGCCTGATGCAGGAAGATCTTGCCGTCGCCATAGGCGACGCCGCGATTGACGGTGTCGCAGCACATCACCGGAATGACGTTCGGGTCCTGCTTGGGCTCGTACTTCCAGACGATCTTGTTCTCCTGCGAAAGGTCAAGAGCGTAGACCTTGTTCGGGAACGGGGTATGGACGTACATCATGTTGCCGATGATGAGCGGACCGCCTTCATGGCCGCGCAGCACGCCGGTCGAGAAGGTCCAGGCGACCTGGAGCTTGCCGACATTGGCTGCCGTGATCTGGTTCAGTTTCGAGTAGCGGGTGTTTGCGTAGTCGCCGGCCGGCTGCACCCAGTCCTTTGGGTTCTGCGACATCTTGATCAGTTCATCATTGGCGTACGCAACGCCTGCAGCGAATGCCGCCACGGCACCGAGACAGGCAGCGGATAGCACCTTGCGCATAGTGGTCTCCTCCCAGATACGAGTTTTGGGTTCCCGCCGAAACGGCCCACGTCTTCCATTTTTGGTCCCTATTCCTATCCCGTCCGGGAATAGGAAACTTGCCCAAGAGCGAAGCGCGTTTGCTCAATAGCGAAACTCATTACAATTTTTAATTTCCTGGACCGGCGCGATATTCCGGCTCCGCCGCGATGCTGCGAAGCATCATTTGCGTGGGCGTGTTCCCACCACCTCCCCGTGCCGCCCTCGGCGGAGGTTTCCCTTGACGCCGCCGAAACTAAGTCGGAGGATTGTCAAAGGGATATTGGGAAGAATTTGCGCAACTTCCCTGACGACTGCCTAAATTGGGTCCAAATGGTACGACCGTCTGACCGACGCCCTGGCGGAGGTCGTAGCCTGTTCTCAAATCGGTGGCTGGGCAATGTCTGATACAGTTCGTTCACTCAGCACTTCCGGATTGGCGCCGAAGAAGCAGATCCAAACTTGGTCAGATGCGCTGACCGATCTCTGCGGCCAGTTTGATATCGATCCGCTGGAAGGTTCTTCGCTCGAGGCACGGATAAATTACACGACCGTCTCGCAGCTCAAACTGTGCCAGATCGAGGCAAGCCAGCATCGCATCGCGCACACGGCTTCAGGCACGAAACTGAGCGAACATCCCTACGTCAAGATACTGTTCCAGACCTACGGCATCTCTCACTTCGAACAGGGCGGCCGTCGCATCGACATCATGCCCGGCGATTGCCTCGCCTACGACGTCTCCTGTCCGCACACGATCGTCAGCCCTTCGCTGACCCGGCATGAGGTCGTAATCGTCCCAAAGGAACTGCTTCACGAACGCGGCTTCCGCACGGCGAAGATGTTGCCATGCAAGCTCTCCGCGCGTAACGGCACCGGCCGCATCGCCTACGACTTCGTGCACACCGCGTTTGACGAAGCGAACCGGCTGTCGCCCTACAACGCCATCGGCGTTGCCGATTCGCTGATCGATCTGCTGCTGTTGCCGCTGCGCGAGGCCGACACGATGTTCGATCGCGTCGGTCCTGAGGCGATGTACATTCGAGCTCAAGCGTTCATCCGCGAGCATTTGCGTGACCCGGAGCTTTGCATCGACCAGATCTCGGCGACCTTGGGCTGCACCAAGCGCTATCTGCACATGCTGTTCAGCGACAAGGGCATGACCGTCAGCGACTATATCTGGCGGGCGAGACTGCTGCACTGCCGGCAGGAGTTGGAGACGCAGCCCGGCAAGACGATCACCGATGTCGCATTTTCGTGGGGCTTTTCCAGTTCGTCGCACTTCAGCCGCGTGTTCCGGAAGCATTTCGGGTTCGTTCCGTCCGCCATCCACAAGGCGCATTGCGCCGATCCGGTGCCGGACGTCTCCTGACGAGCGCGTCCGGCAAGCTGATATTCTGCCGCGCATTGGCATGCCGCGTACCCTTCCCCGTCATATCCGATCCTAGAAGGTGGCCTTGAGGCCCGCGTAAAAGGCGCGTGGCCGCGCCGGGGTGACCGTGCGAGGATCGGTGAACTCCGCGCCGCCATTGGCGAAATTCGGTACGTCCCCCCTCTCGAAGAACGTCCCGTACGTCGCATAGCGATTGTCGAAGATATTATCGATGCGGCCGTAGATCTGATACGTCTTGTTGATCTGATAGGAAGTGTGAAGGTTGAAGACCGCATACGACGGCAGCCTCACCGCCTGGTTGGATTCATCGCCGGCGAAAAACTGGCTGGCGACGAACAACGCGTCGCCACCGACCTTGAAGGCGTCGGTGACCGAATAATCGATGCCAAGCTTGACCCGGTTGCGCGGAATCGCCGGAATCCGGTTTCCCGGCTGGACCTGGATATTGCCATCGTCGTCGGCGAACGGGCTGCGAGAGTTGAGCGTCAGGGCATCGAGGAAGCGCGCATCGACGAGGGCCCAACTGGCATATAGTTGCAGCGTCTTTGACGTCAGATTCACCTGCGCCTCGATACCCTGGCGCTGCGTCCTGCCCACGTTCTGGAAGTAGCCAAAGCCCTGCACCTCCGGACTGGGAATCGCCAGGATGTCATCCGCGTTGGTCGCGCGGAACCCACCGATTTTCCACCCAAGCGTTCCGATATTCAGCTCCTTGGTGCCGCGAAAGCCTGCCTCGACGGTGCGGGACACGACCTGTTTCAACGGCGGATCCGCGATCAGGAATGCCGCGACGATGCAGGGCCGCGCCGGGTCGGCGCATGCGAGTTCCAGCGGGGTCGGCGCACGATTGGCTTCGGAATAGCCGGCATAGGCCGTCACTTCAGGCGTAATCTTGTAGGTGCCGCCAATCATCGGATTGAAGCGGCTGAACGTATGACTGCCGTTGAGATCGGTGCCGATCTGGTCTTGAAGCACGATGCTTGCATAATTGAAGCGGCCGCCGCCCGAGATTGAAAACCGGTCCGTCACGTCGAACGTGTCGAGCGCATAGATGCCGGTGTACTGGTTGGTGGCTCGAAGCGAGACCGGACCGATCGAAATCGGAGTGCCCGACGGTCCGAGAAATATGCCGCTACCGTTGACGACGTAGTTTGAACCGATCGTGCCCAATTCCGCGCTGGCCCCGAAGCGGGTGACGCCGGAATCGAAACTGGTGCCGACCATGAACTGGTTGTTGTGCCCGAATAACTGGTCGGTGTTGGTTGCCTGCAGGGTCGCGCCCGTCGTCGTCGAACGGGTTGTTGTCCGGTCGATCTGTCCCAGCACCGCGCTATCGGGGAAGGGATTTGCAAGCTGGACCCCGTTAAGGCCGTTTGCCGGCACGTCATCGTCGTTGAAGCAAAGCAGCCCCGGATCGGCGGCACATCGCTCCGTCTCGGTCGGGTTTCCGTCCACCGTCTTCTGCCGGAACTCGCGGACACGCACCGAGCCGTCGATCGTCCAGGTCGGCGTCACCTCGACCTTTCCGGTCAGATTGGCGTAGGCAACGCGATTGTCCGTGGTCTGCGGTGTTGTATAGGTCGCGCCCCAATAGTTCCGCAGCAATTCGACCGGCACCGCCGCCGATGCGCCGAAATTGTTTTTGGCAACGCCCACGTTGAGGTGGAATTCGGCTGCTATCTGTCCGGTACCCGACATCGCCGTAAAAGCGACGAATTTCCGACTGCGAAAAATTGCGATAGCCGTTGTCGCGCAGGCCTTCGAGCGCGCCGTAGACCGACCAATTGCCGAACTGCTGGCCATACTGCGCCGAACTCTGGATGCGCCCGAACGAGCCGCCCATCGTGTTGATTTCGGCACCTTTATAGTTGAATCCGTCCTTCATCTGGACGTTGACGGCTCCGCCCAGCGCATTGAGACCGAACGCCGGATTATTGGTCACGACGGTAACCGACCTGATCGCAGCGGTCGGGATCAGGTCCCAATTGACGGTGTCGCCGAACGCTTCGTTGATGCGCATCCCGTTCTGGTAAACTGCAAGCCCTTGGGGAGTGCCGGCCACTGGCGATGCCACGAAACCACGAAATTGTACGTCAGGCATAAATGGGTTTCCGGTCGTATCGCTGAGAACGATACCCGGCACCTGTTGTTGCAGTGCGTCCGCGATGTTCAGTGAGCCCGTGCGCGTGATCTGTCCGGCGCCGAAGGCGTTGATCGCTGCCGGCACCTTGTCGACGTCCATTCCCGAGCCGACCGTCGGCGTAGGTGCGGTCGGGTAGACATAGACCCTGCGCACATTCTGGGTGGTTCGAGGTGCGGTGCTGCCGCGGGCTGGCCGGGCCGCTGGTCTGGCTGATGTCGTTGGAGCGGTTACCTCGATGGCCGGCAGGACCTCGCTATCGCCGGACGGGGTCTGGGCCTCGGCGCGGTCGATCCCGGGAACGAGACATAGCGATAGTGTCCCAATAAACAGGAACCGAGCGTCCATTTTGTTTCATCCCCATTCCACACCGGCCGCTTTGGTCCCCGCCGGTTTGTTGCGGATGATCTTAGGACGTCAATCGGATCGCGCACCATTCAAAACGTCCCGGCCAAGGCGGGAGAAATTCCCGGATCAGTAACGCGCGTCCCTCGGAATCACGGCCTCCACGGTTACGCCGTTGTCTCCGGAAGCAATCGTGAGCGAGCCGCCGAGCGCCAGAATGCGCTCGCGCATTCCCGTGAGCCCAAGACCGAGCTTGTGATCCGCCCTCAATCCGCCGCCATTGTCGCGGACCCGCACCAAAGCGCCGCCTCGTCCGGCCAATCCCGAAGGGAGCTCAACAGGTTCAACGGTTACATTGACGCAGCTGGCGCCCGCGTGGCGAAAGACATTGGTCAGTGCTTCCTGAATGGTGCGGTAGATCGTCAAATCGGCGGTTTCTCCAGTGTCGCCCAGCGACTGCGAGATTGCCGTTTCGATGGCAACGTCGGGATGCGACTCCCCCCATAGACGCAGGAGCGCGCCAAGCGCCTCGCGAAGACCCAGCTCCGTCAACCCCGCAGGCCGCAGCTTTTCAAGAACCCGCCGATTGGATTGCTGCAAGGCATTCACCTGTTCCAGTATGGCGCCGCCGTGCTTTCGCGTGGCTTCCCCATTCGGATCCCTTGCATCCGCGATCCGCGTCAGCGCACTGGCATGCGCGCGCAAAGCAAACAGATAGGGCCCAAACTCATCGTGCAGTTCGCGTGCAATTTCCTTGCGTTCGACATCCTGCAGCGACACGACGCGCTCGGCCAGACGTCTCTTGTCGTCAACCGCGTTGCCCAGAGTGGCCGCAAGGTGATTCAACTTGTCGCAGATGGCAACGAGTTCTGGCGGGCCATCCGGTTTCACGCGCGTGTCGTAGCCACCGGCTTCGATTTTCGTCATGGCTTCCGAAAGTGTCTGGATTGGCGCAAGCGCCCGGCTGACGACCCTGGTCGTAATGAGGAAGAGAACGATCGCAATCACCGTGCCGATCTGGAGCTGCGTGATAATTCCATCCCAGATCTCGGCCACCTCGTCGTTCGGATGCGACGTGATCAGCAGCGAACCCGGCTTTCCCTTGATCGAGATCGGCACGTTCACCGCGGTCTTTTCGGGGTGAACAAGCGTGACAAACCATGCCGGCGGCGAGCGCGCATCGGCATTGTCGTCCGGGCTGGCCGCCGCCCCGGATCTCTCGACCGATTCACCCTGCCGCGTGATGCTGACGTGGCGAAGCCGGTTGAGGTCATGAACAATCTGGTTCAGCCGCACTTCCGCGTCCGGCGCCTCATTCAGTCCGGCAACGATGGTATCGATAAACTCACGCGCCAGCCGTACGACGCTTTGATCTTCGGCCTGGACGCGAGGCCCGGCCTCGAGCACAAGCCGCGCAATATTAGCGGCTAAACCGAGCGCGAGGACGAGCGCGAGCAGCAAGTTTATCCGGGTGCGCAAGGAAAGTTTTTGCCACATTGCCTTTGTCCAAGAGAGAACTCACGTTTGTCTGGGAGCGAAATCGTCCTCGGTTCCCCCATTGAGGGGAGCGTTGACAGATAAAACAGGCGCCTGTCTAATCGAACCGTATAGCAACATCGCCCGGGTTGCATGATCGTCGACGGCAAGTATCGCCCCGAAGTCTGCGCCGGTGTTTCGTCTGATGCGGTGCGGCAACGGGAGTGATGCGGGTATTCGAGACCAGTGCCAATGCGCGTTTTGATCGTTGATGATCATCGCATCGTTGCTTCGGGGTGCCGTGCCCTGTTCGCGGACGATCCCGAGATCGAGATACTGGAAGCCTCCGATGCGGAGAGTGGCGAGCGCGTGTTCCGCGAACAGCATCCGGATATCTGCGTACTCGACATTAATCTTCCGACGGTTTCCGGGTTTGAACTGGCACGGCGTCTGCTCGTGCGCGACTCATCTGCCCGTCTCATTATGTTCAGCATGAACGATGATCCGGTATTCGCCGCGCGTGCCATCGAAGTCGGCGCCAAGGGTTATGTTTCCAAAGCCGGCGATCCCCAGGATCTCGTCGAGGCAATCCATGAAGTTGCAAAGGGTGGGGTTTTTCTGCCGCCTGCGATGGCACGAAGTATTGCATTCGCGAGAACCTCGTTCGCCCGAAGTCCGCTTTCCCGTCTGACCTCGCGCGAGATGGAGATCCTGCGCCTGCTCAGTGCAGGCAAGAGCCTCTCCGAGATTGCGTGGCTGGTCCATTCCTCCTACAAAACCGTCGCCAACACCTCGTCGATCATGCGCCACAAGCTTGGCGTACGCACGTCCGCCGAACTGGTGCGATTCGCAATAGAGAGCGGCGTGGCGTGATCGTGCTGCGCGGCGCAGGAGTCGCAACAACATGACCATGCAAACCGTTTCGCTCAATACGTCATACGGCGGAACGCAGGGCGTCTACCGACACGCCAGCAGCCAGACCCGGACCGACATGACCTTCTCGGTCTATGTCCCTCCGCACGCTGCCGGCGCCAGGCTGCCGGTGGTCTGGTATCTCTCCGGCCTGACCTGCACCCACGCCAACGTAACGGAAAAGGGTGAATTCCGCAGCGCCTGTGCGGCCCTTGGATTGATCTTCGTGGCACCCGACACCAGCCCGCGAGGCGAAGGCGTGCCCGGCGATCCCATCAATGCCTACGACTTTGGGCTAGGCGCCGGCTTCTATGTCGATGCGACGCAGGAGCCGTTCGCCCGCAATTACCGCATGTGGAGCTACGTCACGGAAGAATTGCCGAAACTGGTCGCCGAAAACTTTCCCGCCGATCCCGATCGGCAATCCATTCTTGGCCACTCCATGGGCGGTCACGGTGCATTGACGGTCGCGCTGCGCCATCCCGACCGCTATCGCGCGGCGAGCGCGTTTGCACCGATCGTCGCTCCCTCACAGGTGCCGTGGGGCATCAAGGCGCTCGGCGGCTATCTCGGAGACAACCGGCAGGCATGGCGCAAGCACGATGCGGTTGCATTGATCGAGGATGGCGCCAGAGTGTCCGATCTATTGGTCGATTGCGGCGATGCCGATCAGTTTCTGACCGAACAGCTCCGCCCGGAGCTGCTGCAGGCCGCATGCGAGAAAGCCAAAATCCCCCTCACCTTGCGCCGGCAGCCCGGCTATGACCACAGTTACTACTTCATCTCCACGTTCATGGGCGATCATCTGCGCTGGCACGCCGAGCGCCTGAAGAGCTGAAACGGCGTGATGCCGCCCCCACAGAGAATTGGGTTGCAAGCCAAAACAATTCGGTCATGGTTCAAGCCAACGGTCTTCCATGCAGCGAGAAGGCCTGTCAGGGAGGAACCATGGTCCGATGGCTGGTCGTTGCGGTCGGCTTCTGCATCGCGGCTAGCCCCGTGCTCGCGGCGGACCCCATCGAGATCGGCATCGGCTATCTCGGCCGCGCCGGCATCGAGCCGAAATTGTCGCTCGTCGAATTGCCGGCCGAGAACGACGGCATTGCCGGCGCACGCCTTGCCGTCGAGGACAACAACACCACGGGCAAGTTCCTCAATCAGCACTTCACGCTGGAACAAGTGCGGCTCAAGGATAATGAGGACGTCGCGAAGGCGGCAGCAGCGCTTGCCGAGCGCACCGGCTTCATCATTGCCGACCTTCCAGCGGACGACTTATTGAAGGCTGCCGACGCACTCCGTGGTCGCGGGACGCTGCTGTTGAATGCCGGCGCGATCGACGACCGGTTGCGCGAGCAGGACTGCCGCGCCAACGTGATCCATGTCGCGCCGACGCGCTCGATGCTCGCGGACGCCCTCGCCCAGTACCTGGTGTGGAAGCGATGGAAGCGCTGGCTGTTCGTCGTCGGCTCGCATGATCGGGACAAATTATACGCCGACGCATTGCGCCGCGCAGCCACGCGCTTTGGCGCCAAGATCGTTCAGGAACGAATTTTCGAAGATACCGGCGGCGCCCGCCGTACCGATAGCGGCGTCACCTTGATCCAGCGCCAAATGCCGGTATTCACCCAGCAGGCGCCGGCCTATGACGTCCTCGTTGCCGCTGACGAAAGCGAAGTGTTCGCGGCCTACCTGCCCTACCGCACGTGGGATCCGCGACCGGTTGCCGGCTCGGCAGGCCTGGTTCCGACCAGTTGGCACGCCGCGCAGGACCAATGGGGCGCGATCCAGATCCAGAACCGGTTTGCGAAACTGAATTCGCGACACATGACCGCACTGGACATGCAAGCCTGGACGGCAGCGCGTATGATCGGTGAGGCGGCGTCGCGTACGAAGTCGGGTGACCCAAAGGCGGTTTCGGATTTCCTCAAGGGGCCCGACTTTTCCATTGCGGCGTTCAAGGGCCGGCGGCTGACGCTAAGGGACTGGAATTTGCAGCTACGTCAGCCGATCCTGCTGGTCGATGGACGCATGGTGGTTTCGGTTTCGCCGCAGGAGGGATTCCTGCATCAGGTGTCGGAGCTCGATACGCTTGGCGTCGATCGCCCGGAAACCAAATGCAGGCTGCAATGAGGGAGGATGGATTGCGTATGTGGCGTCATTGCCTGCTTTCCGGAGTGGCTGTCTGGCTCGCGACGGCGACCCCCGCTTCGGCCTTCATCGCCTATGTGTCCAACGAGAAGAGCAACACCGTAACGGTCATCGACACGGACAGTTGGACGGTCACCAAAACCATCAAGGTCGGCCAGCGGCCTCGCGGCATCGAGTTCACGAGGGATGCAAAGTTTGTGTTCGTCGCCGTCGGCGACGACGACAGCATTCAGGTCATCGACGTTGCGAAGCAGGAGGTGGTCGATACCCTGCCCTCCGGCCCGGACCCTGAATTGTTCGCCCTCGATGCTGACGGCAAGATCCTCTACGTCGCCAACGAAAACGACAACACGGTGACCATCATCGACGTCGAAAAGCGCGCACGCCTCGGCGAGATCCAGGTCGGCGTCGAGCCGGAGGGCATGGCCATCAGCCCGGACGGCAAGATCCTGATCAATACTTCCGAAACGACCAACATGGCGCATTTCATCGACACCACGACGCACCAGATCGTCGCCAACGTTCTGGTCGATGCGCGCCCGCGCTTCGCCGAGTTCAAGCGCGACAATTCCGAAGTGTGGGTATCGTCGGAGATCGGCGGCACCGTTTCGATCATCGACCCGGCCAAGCGGGTCGTGACGGACAAGATTTCGTTCAACATTCCGGGCCTGCGGAGCGAGGCCATCCAGCCGGTCGGCATCGGCATGACCAAGGACGGCAAGACCGCCTTCGTCGCGCTCGGCCCTGCCAATCGCGTCGCGGTCGTGGATGCCGCCAGCCACAAGGTCATCAAATATCTTCTGGTGGGTCAGCGGGTGTGGCACATGGCATTCACCCCGGACGAGAAGTATCTGATGGTTACCAACGGCGTGTCGAACGACGTCTCGGTGATCGACGTCGCCGCGCAAAAAGTCATCAAGACGATCCAGGTCGGCGAGCTGCCCTGGGGTATCACGATTGCGCAGCCATGATGGCCACTGACGCCCTTTCCGCCGGTCACGACAAGCGGGACATCCCTTCCCGGCCAGATGCCGTAGAGGTGCCTGCATTGTCGATCGACGGCGTCAGCCACGCCTATGGCGCGCGGCAAGCGCTGATCGACATCGGCTTCTCCGTTGCACCGTCAAGTTTCACGGCGTTGCTTGGCCTGAACGGCGCCGGCAAGAGCACCCTGTTCTCGCTGATCACGCGGCTGTTCGGAATCCAGCGCGGACATATCGGGATTTTCGGTCACGACATCGCGCGTGCGCCCGGCGAGGCATTGCGGCTGCTCGGCGTGGTGTTTCAGCCTCGCACGCTCGATCTCGACCTCTCGGTGACGCAGAACCTGCTTTATCACGCCGCCTTGCACGGCATCGCGAGGCGCGATGCCCGCGAACGCAGCCACGAGGTGCTGACGCGCATCGGTCTCGCCGACCGCACCGGCAGCAAGGTGCGCGACCTCTCCGGCGGTCAGATGCGACGGCTGGAAATCGCGCGGGCACTGCTGCACCGCCCGCGCCTTCTGCTGCTCGACGAAGCAACCGTCGGCCTCGACGTCAAGGCGCGCGCCGACATCCTCACCCACGTCCGCCAGCTCGTTGCCGAGCAGGGAATAAGCGTGCTGTGGGCGACGCATCTGTTCGACGAGATCGGTTCGAGCGACGATCTCGTTGTCCTGCATCAGGGCCAGGTATTGGCCCGGGGCAAGGTGGCGCGGGTTATCGCCGACACCGGCGGCAGCGATATCAATACGGCGTTCATGCGGCTGACAGGCACCGCGCAGAGCGGGTACCCAGCGTCATGACCTCAGCGACCATAAGGCCGGCCAGAAGCGGCTTCTCGCTCGCCGAATATTTCACCTGCCTGAGCGGCATCGTGTGGCGCGAGGCGCTTCGTTTCCTGCATCAGCGCGAACGCTTCATCTCCGCATTGGTGCGCCCCCTGGTGTGGCTGTTCATCTTCGCGGCCGGCTTCCGTCAGGTGCTCGGCCTCTCCATCATCCCGCCCTACGAAACCTACATCCTGTACGAGGTCTATATTGCACCCGGGCTGATGGCGATGATCCAGCTCTTCAACGGCATGCAATCCTCGCTCTCCATGGTCTATGACCGCGAGATGGGCAATATGCGGACTTTGCTGGTAAGCCCGCTGCCGCGATGGTATCTCCTGTCCTGCAAGCTTCTGGCGGGGACCGCGGTCTCGCTGCTTCAGGTGTATGCCTTCCTGATGATCGCATGGTTCTGGGATATCGCGCCGCCGCCAATGGGCTATCTGACGGTGCTGCCGGCGCTGGTGCTGTCAGGGTTGATGCTCGGCGCGCTGGGCATGCTGATCTCTTCCGGCATCAAGCAGCTTGAGAATTTCGCCGGTGTGATGAACTTTGTCATCTTTCCGTTGTTCTTTGCTTCCTCAGCGCTCTATCCGTTGTGGCGTATCCTGGAGAGCAGCCCGATGCTCTACTATGTCTGCCTGTTCAATCCGTTCACGCATGCCGTGGAGCTGATCCGTTTCGCGCTGTACGGACAGATTAACTGGATCGCGCTCGCGGTTGTCGGCGGCTGCACGATCGTCTTCATGGTCGGTGCAATCCTCGCCTACGATCCATCGCGCGGCCTGATCCGACGCGGGCCGGCCGGAGGCGAGACATGAAATATCGGATCGCGATCGCAGTAGGGCTTGCCGTTGTGGCGACGATCAGGTTCGCCCATGCGGCCGATCCGCGCTATCCGGATTGGCCGTGCGCCCAGGCAAAGGTACCCGAGATATCCCTCGCCGCAGTGTGGGCAGGCCCGCCGCTTGATGATGTCTCCGGCAAGTGGAAGGACGATGCCAAGGCCAGCGCGCTGGTAGCAAAGGTGGCAGCAAGGCGGACCCCGCTCGAGGAAGCGCAAAAGGCGATTACGGAATATCTGAATGGTGCAGCCGACAAGACCGGCAGCGGAAAACTGCTGTTTGCCGGCCTGTTCGACTCCCTCAATGCCCAGCGCTCCCAGGTCATGAACGGGCTGGAGCGCGTGACCCGCAAGCAGCGCGCGGCCGCCGAAAAAATCCGTGACGATACGCTCGCTCTGCAGGCGCTGCAGGGCGCGTCCCCGCCCGACCAGGCCAAGATCGACGGGCTCGGCAATCAGCTTGTTTGGCAGACGCGGATCTTCGAGGACCGGCGGAACGTGATCAAGTTCGTCTGCGAGGTGCCGACGGCGATCGACCAGCGGCTGTTCGCGCTCGGCAGAACAATCCAGCAGGAGATCGAATAGCGGCCTAATGCGGCACTGAAGCCGCCTCACCTGCCCGCGGTTCTGGTTGCGACTCCGCCAAATCCAGGCCGGCCCGTTCCCAGCCGTCGGTTCCTTCGGGATACCACGCCACATTGGAATAGCCGTATGCCAGAAGCCGCTTTGCCGCGTTCCAGGACATCCAGCAATCGGTCAGACAGTAAACCACGACCAGCGCGGCGTTGTTGCCCGCCGTCGCGCGGATGAGCCCGCGCCGCAGATAATCTTCCGTCGCCGCCGCCAGCTTTCCGTAGCCGGTGTCCGGCAGCCACATGCTGCCGGGAATGTTGAGCCGCGGCTGGTCGCGCCAAACCGTACCTTGGGGAAGATTACGCGGCTTTGGCGCACGAGGCATCACATCGATGAACACGCCCGCCTTTGCTCGCCAGATCGACGCGGCCTCCGCGGTTGTCAGAACGCGCACGCCGGCAAGCGTTGCGGGAACCGGCGCACGGTAATCCTCCATGCGATACCCGTCGGGCTCGGGAGGTTTTTCCTGCGCTGACGTCGAAACGATGAATGTGAGTGCCGCAAGGATCAGACCTGCGAGCGCCTCCTTCATGGCGTTTTCGTTGCCGTCTCCGCGCCGATCGGCCGATCGTTCTCGTCGAGCAAGGGAACGCCGTAGTCCAGCAGGATCTTGTTGATGGCGGGCTGGTTCTCCTGGATCAGACGGTTGAGCAGCCGCTTCCAGTTCTGGTCGGCCCCCCGCACGCCCATGCCAATGCGAAACGCCAATCGCGGGCCCGTCTTTTCCTTCACGAGCGGCGTGACATGGAGCGGCGGGTTCACCTTCTTCGCATAGAAACCTGCCATCGGCCCCCACAGAATGCCGGCATCGATCTTTCCCGACGTCAGATCACCAATCATGGCCTCCGCTGACGAATTGATGCGCGTATCGACCATCAACTGGTATGGCTTGGCATTCGCCATCAGGCCGTTGACCGCCATGTTCGTGGCGGGCGGCGTGCCGGCCACGATGCCGATATGCTTGCCTTTAAGGCGCTCGTCTTCGAGCGTCGCAACGTCTTCGAGGCCGCTACCCTGCTTGGCGACCAGCGCATAGGCGGTGCGGTAATAGGGATTGGTCCCCTGAACCAGGTCGTCGCCTTGCGGGAAACCCAGGATGACATCGCAACGATGGGCCCCAAGCGTCATCCGGACGAAGCCGGTCGCCTGCGGGAAGTACATGTAGTCCAGCTTCTTGTTGAGCTTCTCGGCGAACAGTTCGGCAAGCTTGTTCTCGAATCCCTCGCCCTTCTCGTTGGAGAACGGCAGATTGTGCGGGTCGGCGCAGACGCGCAGCACCTTGGGATCGACGAGTTCGATCGACAAATCGCCGCCTTCCTTGATCTGCGCGCGTGCGGTATCGCGCCAGGCGAAGACGGCGAGGAACGCCAATGTTGCAATCGCCAGCCAGCGCTTCCGCCCGGCATGTGTCATCGAGAACTTCTGCACTTCCGGTCCACCATGGTTGCCAATTTCGGAAGAATATCGGCAACCTCAACGAAAGAAGTTCCGTTGAAGCCGCAGACAGCGAAAATGCTATGCTTGTCATTTGGAGCGTGCAACAGGAATAATCCCCATTGGAAGTTCGCCACCTTGCTGCGACGCAAACATAGCTGCGATGAAATGTATAATTTACGATAGCGCTTCGTGGTGTGATGGAGGCCGAAATATGGCTCATCCCACGTTGGTCCTTGCCACGCTCGCGATGTTGGCTACGGCGACAGCCGCGCTCGCGCAGCAACGGGAATTACCCGTCAACTCCATCGCGGATGGCGTATTCGTGCACAACGGCCAGACCGCGCAGATGACGCGCGACAACGATGGCGCGATTGCCAATGTCGGCTTCATCATCGGAGAGGATGCAGTCGCCGTGATCGATACCGGTGGCAGTCTTCGCGAGGGACGACGATTGATGGCGGCCATTCGTGCGCGGACCGACAAGCCGATCCGCTACGTCATCAATACGCATGGCCACCCCGATCACGTTTTCGGCAACGCCGCCTTCGCGCAGGACGGAACGACCTTTGTCGGCCACACGAACCTGCCACGCGCGCTGGCCACGCGGGGACAATTCTACCTCGATGCATTTCGCCGTACCATGGGCGATCAGTTGATCGACGAGGTCAGCATCGTGCCGCCAACATTGCTCGTCAGCGGCACGCTCAACCTCGATCTCGGCGCGCGCCCCCTCGTGTTGCGGGCGTGGTCTGCCGCGCATAGCGATTGCGATCTCACGGTGCTTGATGAAAAAACCGGTACTCTCTTTGCGGGTGACCTCGTGTTTCTGGCTCACACGCCCGTGCTGGACGGCAGCATCCGCGGTTGGCTGGGCGCGATCAGCGAACTCGGCGCCCTCTCAGCGCAACGCGTGGTTCCCGGTCACGGTCCTGTGAGCGAATGGCCAGCCGCCCTCGCCGACGAGCGCCGCTATCTCCAAACGCTGGCCTCGGACGTGCGCGGGCTCGTCGCTCGCGGCGAACCGATATCGGCGGCGGGCACGGCAGCGGGCTCCGAGCGAGCGCGGTGGGAATTGTTCGACGACTACAACACCCGCAACGCAACTGCAGCATTTTCGGAAATTGAATGGGAATAGCGTGAGGGTGGGCATTGCCCTATATTGCGTGCGTTACTTCCATCCTCAAGAAGGTGGCGCATGCCCGGATCTCTTTTCCGCCTGTTCGTCGTCGCTGGCTTGCTGTTGTTCGGCACGCCGCTGACGCTTGCGGCAACGCCAAACGACCCCTGGCCGGGCCTGGTGCAGGATATCTTCAACAATCGCCCGATGAGCGACGGCAGCGACGTGATCGCCATCGAAATGCCGGCGCGTGCCGAGGATGCCGCCATCGTGCCGGTAACCTTGCGAACGAAGCTGTCGCCCGGTGACAGCAGGCAGGTGTTGAGCATTACGCTGGTAATCGACCAGAACCCTGCACCGATGGCGGCGAAATTCCAGCTTGGGCCGGATGCCAAAGTGTCCGAGATCTCCACCCGCGTCCGCGTCAACAGCTACACCGATGTTCATGCGGTCGCCGAACTCAGCGACGGCAAACTCTACATGATCAAGACCTATGTGAAGGCGTCCGGCGGCTGCTCGGCGCCTGCCGCCAAGAACGCCGACGAAGCCAAAGGCAGGCTCGGCCAGATGCGCTACCGGCAATTCGCCAAAGCCGGCGAAGGCCCCGCCAGCGGCGCGCGCGAGGCCCAGATCATGATCGGGCATCCCAACAATTCCGGCTTGCAGATGGACCAGATCACGCACCTCTATGTCCCGGCATTCTTCGTCAATGAGCTGCGACTTTGGCAGGACGACAGCCTGGTGTTGACAATGGAAGGCGGCATTTCGATTTCAGAAGACCCCAATATCAGGTTCACCTACGTCTCGAATGGAGCAAAACGCTTCCGCGCCGAGGCAAAAGACACCGAAGGACACGTCTTCCAGCGTGAGTGGAAGGTCGACGATTCCGGGATTTGACGTCGGCCGCGTGCAGCACTCAGAAGCAGCGTACTTCCGCCTCGGCCTGAGCCCGCCTGAGCACGTTCACCGCGCTGGTCGCTTGCTCGGAGGTGCGGAATGGCGAGCCCATATCTCCCCGGACCTGCGACATGCTGAGCACCGTTTCGGCGGTGACATAGCGCTCATAGGGCACGAGCGAAGCGACAACGTCGATCGAACAGGAGCATTGCTCGATCGCCTGCCGCGTCTCGCCATTCGCTTTCAGGCAACCGAACACGTATTCAACGCGCGCCGACGTCGGATAATCGTTGAGGTCCTCGGCGTGCGCGATCACTGCCGTCGTCATCAGCGCCGTCAACGCGGCGACAATCCGTCGTACCGATCCGGCCAGAGTCATCGTCTTCCTCCCGCTGCTAATCGTGGAAGCTATGCTATGACTGTCCCGCTGAAAAGACGTTCGAGGAAATGGCCCAAGGCATTATGAATCTTTTTGTTCGCATGCTGCTTGCTGCGATTGTTTCGGTCTCGCTCGGCACATGCTGCAGTGCCGGGGTTTTGCGCGTTGCGGTGCAGAAGACCGGAACATTTGCCTGGGAACTCGCGGTGATCCGCGCGCACGGCCTCGACAAGCAGGCCAACCTTTCGGTCGAGGTTCTTGAGCTCGCGAGCCCCGAGGCGGGCAAGATCGCGCTTCGTGCGGGGAACGCCGACGTCGTGGTCACCGACTGGCTTTGGGTGTCGCGTGAACGCGGGCTTGGCGCCAAATTGACATTCTATCCCTATTCGAGCGCGCTCGGCGCCGTGATGGTGCCTGCCTCTTCGCCGATCCAGACCCTGGCCGATCTCAAGGGCCGCAAGCTCGCCGTCGCGGGTGGCCCGATCGACAAGAGCTGGCTGCTGCTGCTGGCGTGGTTGAGGCAAGGCGGCATCGATCTGAAGTCGGATGCGGAAATCGCTTACGGCGCGCCACCGCTGCTGGCTGCGAAGACGCTCAGCGGGGAAATGGATGCGACCTTGAACTACTGGAATTTCTGCGCCGCACTGGAAGCGAAGGGCTTTCGCCGCATTGCCGGCATTGAGGATCTGCTGCCGAAACTCGGCGCCAAGGGCCGCACCGCGATGATCGGCTACGTCTTCGACGAAAAATGGGCGAACGCAAACCAGGACAAGATTGCCCGTTTCATCGCCATGACCCGCGCGGCGAAAGAGATCCTGTCGACCTCGGATGCGGAGTGGGAGAAAATTGCGCCACTGACCGGCGCTCCAGATGCCGCAACGTTGCGCGCCTATCGCGATCGCTATCGGGAGGGAATTCCGCGTCGCCCGGTCGCGGACGAGGAAGCCGACGCACGCATTCTCTACCGCGTGCTGGCTGACATCGGCGGCCGCGAACTTGTCGGGTCGGCGCGAGAACTCGATTCCGGAACATTCTATCACGCGATCCCGGGAGACTGAGGTGACGCGCCTGCTGTCATTCGCCGTGCTGCTCGCAACCTGGTGGATCGCCTCGCTGTTGGCCGGTGACGCGAAGCTGCCACCTCCCCCCACCGTGCTCACGGCCATGATTGAAGAAGCCAGGTCGGGTGACTTGTTCTTCCACCTCGGCGTGACATTGGCGCGCGTTGCGCTCGCCTTCACGCTGGCGATGACGCTGGGAGCCGCCATCGGATACCTGATGGGCCGGGTACGGCTTGCCGATCGGCTGGGCGATCCCTGGCTGATCCTGCTGCTCAATCTGCCGGCGCTCGTGGTCATCGTGCTCGCCTACATCTGGGCTGGATTGACCGAAGTCGCCGCAATTGTGGCCATCGCCATCAACAAGCTCCCGACCGCGGTCGTGACGCTGCGGGAGGGCGCGCGTGCCCTCGACGCCTCGCTCGACGAAATGGCGACGGTATTTGCGCTGCCGCGCTGGAAGAAGTTCCGGCACGTGATTTTGCCGCAACTGTCGCCCTATATCGCGGCCGCCGCGCGATCAGGACTTTCCCTGGTCTGGAAGATCGTCCTTGTTGCGGAGTTGCTCGGACGTCCGAACGGTGTTGGATTCGAGATCGGCGTGGCGTTCCAGCTATTCGACATCCCATTATTGCTCGCCTATTCGCTGAGCTTCGCGGCGGTCGTGCTCCTCATTGAGACCTTGTTGGTGCAGCCTTTTGAGGCCCGGCTATCCCGGTGGCGTCCCCGTGCGGCTTGAGGTCGATATCACCGGCAAGACGTTCAGGAACGCGGCGGGCGAACAGCACGACGTGATCGCCGGCGTCTCCTTTGCGCTTGATGCCGGAGAGGTAGGCGTCCTCGTCGGTCCATCCGGCTGCGGCAAGAGTACGATGCTGCGGATTCTCGCCGGCCTCGACCACGACTTTCAAGGGCGCGTCTCGCGTCCGGTCGGCGCGCGGATCGGCTTCGTCTTCCAGGAACCGCGGCTGCTGCCCTGGCGATCGGTTGAAGAAAATGTGCGGCTTGTCGCGCCGCTGGCCAATGATACGAAGCTTTCAGCCCTGTTCGAAGTTCTGGAGCTGAACGCTCATCTCAACCATTTTCCCGGCGAGTTGTCGCTCGGCCTCGCCCGGCGCGTTGCGCTAGCCCGCGCGTTCGCCATCGAACCGGAGTTTCTTATTCTCGACGAACCGCTGGCCTCGCTCGACGTCGCCCTCGCCGCCCGCCTGCGCGATCAGATTGCCGTGTTGGTGGACGGCCGTTCGGTGATCACGCTGCTGGTTACCCATGACGTGGACGACGCGGTTCGCCTTGGCGACCGCCTGTTCCTGCTGTCGCCGCGCCCCGCCCGGATTCTGGCCGACCTTCCCATCCGCACGCCGCGCAGCCAGCGCGGGGACGCCGAGGTAGCCGCGATCAAGCTCGACATCATGCGGCGGATCAACGGCAATCCCACCGATCAGGATGCCTCATAGGCAGTGAACGGAGCGCGTGCTACGATACGTCATCGACGGTATTGACGATGAAGAACACGATCGGAATCGCAGCCCTCGGTCTTGCTCTCGTCACCGTGACGGCGACGGCGCAGGACATGATGCGTCACGTGGACCTGTCGTCGCCCGATATGGTCTCTGCCGAAATGACCCGGGCCGAGGTCGAGGCTGCGCTCGCCGCAGCGACCGTCGCCGCGCCCGCGGATTTCACAGGAAAGAGATTATCCGGCCTCGACCTGTCCGGGCTCAATTTGTCCGGCGCGATTTTCCGCGCAGCCAAGCTCAACAAGACAAAGCTCGCCGGCGCCAGACTCGACCGTGCAATCCTCGACCAGGCCTGGCTGCTCGCGGCGGACCTGACCGGCGCAAGCCTGAAGGGCGCAAATCTGTTCGCCTCGCAGATGGTTCGCGCCCGCCTCGACGGCGCTGATCTCTCGGGAGCACGCATCGCCGCTGATCTCACCGGCGCGAGCCTCGTCGGAGCTTCGATCGCGGACGCGAATTTGGGCGCCGACATGCGCAACCAGTCGATGGGCCTCATGCGCACGGTGCTGAAATCCGCCAATCTGGAACGGCTGAACGCGCGCGGCGCCGACCTGTTGCGCGTCGATCTCGAATTTGCAGTCTTGAAGGGTGGCGACTTCACAGGTGCTTCTCTCAAGGGAGCCCAGCTCGGGGGCGCCGACTTGACCGGCATCACTGTCGTCGATACCGATTTCGATAATGCCGATCTCGATTCAGCCAGGTTGATCGCTCCAATCGGGCTCGATCGGGCGAGAAATTTCGATAAGGCAAAAAATCGAGACCGCCTGGTAAAGCAATGACGGCTCTAGATATTCCGCGATGAAAGGATTTCCCGATGCGATGGATTCTGGCTTTGGTGGCTCTGTTGTCAGCGAGCGCCGATGAAGTGGCCGCGCAGGGGAAAGGCATCCGATTGTGGAACCTGACGACCGCGACCGTTTCGGAGTTTCAGCTTTCCCCGGTCGGAAAGAACGACTGGGGACCCAACCAGACCCTGAACGACAAAGACAAGGAAGTCGATCACGACGAGCGCCTGCGCATCACGGGCGTGGCGCCGGGACGTTACGACGCCAAGGTCGGCTATCGCGGCGCAAAGCACTGCTTCGTTCGTGACGTCGAAATCAAGGCCGACGCCGTGTTTTCGATCGCGGACAAGGACTTGAAGGACTGCAATAAGTAACCGCTGCTGCAGACGATATTCAGCCCGCGGACCAGACTGCGTCGCCGGAGGCCTTTCGGTTGCTGCCGGGATATTCGCAACGCCATTTGACCGCGGTCCATTTCGGATGTTCGCCCACCCACTGCGCGATGTAGGGCTGCGCAGCCATGACACATTGTTTCAGCGAAGCATTTGAGGAAAAGACCAGATGGGTTTCCTCGCAGGTGGTCGGCGAGAGCACCGTGCAGACGGTCACAATCAAATCGATCGGGGTCATGCCTGATATCCCTTGTTCCCGAATAGATATGCCAAGATACCGTAACCGGCGGCGGAAAGTTTCACTACACCGTGAAAAGCCGGTATCCCGGCCGAGCGGCAACCCTAAAAGTTTACGCCAAATACCAGCCGTGCCTGGTGACGTTCGAAATTGACGAGATCAAGGCTGGCAGTTGAGCCCGCCGAACTTCCCCACGCCTGAACGCTCCAGCTCGCGGTCAGTCGAGAACTCTTCGACAACTGGAAATACGCGGTGGGACCGACAAACAACGCCTGCCCTGCAAGTTCCTCCAGGCCGGTCCCCTCATATTTCCGCAAGTACCGCGCTTCACCACCGAACAGGAAACCGGGACGCAACTGCGCCATGAGCCCAAGCGCCACGCCTGCGGTGGATTCCCGCTCCATCACGCCACTGCCGACAATGCGCGTCCACTCCGGTTCGTAGATCAGGTTGAACGCTGCGATGACGCGGTTCGGCACGATCTCCCGGTCGAACGCCAGCTTGAACTCCGTTCCAAAACTCCGGACCCTTTCAGCCGTTGTTTCATCAATCCGATGAGCATGCACTTCCGTCGCGAAAGTAAGCCCGAAGGGGGCCGATTCCCGATCGAGGAAACGGTAGCGCAGATCGACGGACCCGCCCTGCCATGACATCCGGCGCTGATCGTCAAGACCTGGCACGCCGCTGATGAGATGTGACGCAAACGCGCTTCCGATCTCGATTCGAAAATTCTGGACCGGCACGAACTCCAGCTCAAGCTCCTGGCCGACGGCCCGATAGCGCCCGCCGTTCTTGCCGAAGCTTCCGGTCGTTTCGCTTTGAAACTCCCGTTCGCCGACAGTGCCGACATCAGCCCCGATCATGAAGCCGAACAGATGCTCGGTATCGATGTCCTCGGCACGGGCGCAAGCCGGCAGCAGCGCGGCAAGAAACACGACCGCCGCCTGAAACGTGTTTGCACGGATGGACAGTGGCATTCAGCGGGTCATGGGGTTGAACGGGTAAAGTCCCGGCGGCGTCAGCCGGCAACATACCCTAGCATGATGCCGTGACCATCGGCGAGCCATGGGAACATGTGGAATATAGCTGGCACTGGAGAATTTCTGGGAATCGCACAGCTTGCCCGGCCCGCGGCAACAAGCCGTTGCCGGAGCCGGGCAGACCGTTTCGACGCGTTTATTTACGCGCCGCGCAGGCGTACATGTTGATTTCCATGCCCACCGGCACTTCCACAATCTTCGGAGTTTTCCAACTCATCAGGGTCTCTCCCAAGCAGTGTTGGCACGACCTTCGTACCGGCATCAAAACTAGGTTGGCCTGGAACGCAGCGCAAGCACGGAAGACCGGATGTCAGAGACATACTGGCCTACCGGACACCGGAAACTTCCCTCTTGGACAAAGCTAGTTCGCTCTTGGACAAAGCAAGCGAACGAAAGCGACGGATCGACGCATGAGCCACGTCGGTCACGTCGGGATGTTGGAAGAGCCGGCCGAAGCGCCGGCAATCCGACACCGCATCAGCTCCGCGCCTTCAGCAGTCCTTGTCTGCAGTCTTTCTGTCAGCTTTGGCGCCTTCAGCCTGCTGCGCGGCCGTTGGCTCGCCCTGCATCTGCCGCTGCGCATCTTGCGAAGACGTAGCAACGTCTCCAGTCGTTCGATTCATCGTGTCGGTCGGCGGATGTTGACCGGTGTTGGCGGCCATACCCGTTGTCTGGCTGTCGCCCGTCTTGGCCGGGCCGGAGCCCGCATCCTTCAGGTTGGCCGCCCGGCCCGTATCACAGGGACCTGCCAGTGACGCGCCAGTGCTCAAAACCAGGATCGAGCAACCGGCAAGAATGAGCTGTTTCATTTTCATCTGTCTCTCCTGTTCTCGTGAAGCACGCACGAACTGATGAGAGCCAACCGACCCGCTGCCTCCAGGTTCCGGGTGGCCAGGTAAATTCCGGCATGTTTAATCTGAGCCCGAGCTTTCTTGGTGAGGACAACCGATGGAACTGATTTATCGAGGGTTGATCATTTTTGTTGTCGCGGTGTGCTTTGCGTCGGAGAGCTTTGCGCAGGACAGCCAGCCTGACCAAACCGCGCCAGGCGCCGGGGCCGCCTTGCCAGCGAACGGGCCGTCGCGGACGGGAAAAGAGCGCATGGGCAGGAAGTGGATGGACGAGCAACGGATCGACAATTGCAACGTGCCCATCGACAAGCGAGGGAGCAAGCCGCGGCCGGCCAATTGTCTGCATACCCCCTTGGGATGATGCGCGGTGGCCGGCGACGACGCATCGGTGTTCGCAACGACTGAAAGCCAAGTCATCGCCTCGCTGCATGCGAGGCTTGAGCGCACGCCGCTGAACGCAGGGACCGCGGCCCTACCACATGGTCTGCCGCGCCCGTTCGGGCCATTCCCGATCGTATTTCTCGCCGCCAACGGTGTTGTCGCTCATTTCGGCGAGGATCTGGCCGGGCGTCGGCAAGCTCCTGGGGTCAACGCGCTTGTCGGGATTCCAGAGATCGGACCGCACGATGGCGCGCGCGCACTGGAAGTAAACCTCCTCAACCGTCATGACGATGACGGTGCGCGGCGCCTTGTCCTCCATTTTAAACGACGCCAGCAATTCCGGATCGGCCGAAAGGTACGCGCGGCCGTTGACGCGCAGCGTGCTGCCGGAGCCCGGGATCAGGTACAGCAACGCCACCCGCGGATCGCGCACGATGTTGCGCAGCGAGTTGCAACGGTTGTTGCCGCGGCGGTCCGGCATCATCAGCGTCTTCTCGTCGTGGATGCGGACGAAGCCCGGCTGGTCGCCACGCGGCGAGCAGTCCAGCCCTTCCGGCCCGCCGGTCGCGAGCACCACGAACGGTGATTTGTCCATCAACGCCCGATAGGCCGGCGTCACCCGGTCCGCGACCTTCACGGTCGAGGCATCGTTCGGCAAGCCGTAGATGGCCTCGAGTTGCTCGATGGTCCCGACAACGGTCATTTCGGGTCCCCTCTCACTCGTCCCATTTCTCGCCCTTGATGATGCGGACGAGTTGGCGGGCATGGTATTCGGCACTGCTGATGTTGACGATGGTCACGTCCGGCGCCGCCGAGGCATCATCCTCCACCGTGCGGCGCAGACGATCTTCGACCGTGCCGTCGCTGCTTCGTGCGCGCATCGCAATCCGCTCGGCCAGAACGTTTGGCGGCGCCGTGATTGAAACCACCACCACCTCGGCATAAGCGCGGCGCATGGCGCCAATCACCGTACGCGATACGTTGGCGACGATGGTTCGCCCAGAGCGGATATCGTCGTCGATCGTGCGCAACAACGCATAGCGATGACCGTGCGCCTCCCAGTGCATGGCATATTCGCCACGCGTCAGCGCCTCCTGAAATGTGCCGATGCTGACCTCTTCGTTTTCTTCCGATGCCGAGGCTTCACGCGTAATCACGCGGCGTGGAAATACGATGTTGCCATCATCGGCACAGGCTGCCTTGGCAAGGCCGAGCAGCGTGTCCTTTCCCGCGCCGCTCGGGCCGACCACGAGCACCAACCGGCCCGGCCCGATGGCAGCCGTCTGGTCTGCCGTGGTGGTTGTCAATGTCTCCGTCATGCGACCCTCCGCCCTTCCCGCCAGACGCTCCGCACTACCGGAATGTCACGCGCGACGTGCACGCGGATCAGATCGGCACGCTTGCCGGCTGCGATTTCACCACGGTCGGCAAGGCCCACCGCTTCGGCCGGCGTCTTGGTGACGGTCCGAACGGCTGAGGCCAGATCGATCGACGGAACATGCTGCGGCAATTGCAACGCCGCCATCAACAGGCTCGAGGGAATATAGTCGGACGACAGGATATCCAGAAATCCCTCACGGGCGAGATCGACGGCGGCGATGTTGCCGGAATGCGAACCGCCCCGGACCACGTTCGGCGCCCCCATCAGGATGCCGATGCCGGCCTGATGCAGTCCGCGCGCGGCTTCGATCGTCGTCGGGAATTCCGCCACCGAAACACGGTCCTTTATCGCGTCGGCGACATTTTCCTCGGTCGTGTCGTCATGGCTGGCGAGCGGGATTTCATATTGATGGGCAAGGGCCACGATCTCGCGCATGTTGGCCGCGGCATACGTCTTCTGATAGTGGAAGCGCTTCTCGAACAGCGCGTCGAGCTCGGCGTCGGTTTTCCCGCCGCCCTTGCCGCGGTAATAATCGCGCAGCTTGACTTCATCTCGGAACTGGCGCTGGCCCGGCGTGTGGTCCATCAGCGACATCAGCCGCACGTCCGGCCGGTCGATCAGTTCCTTGGCTTCCTCGACCACGCTGGGCATCGGGATTTCGCAGCGCAGATGCAGGAAGTGGTCGGCACGGAGCAAATTCGCATCGCGCGCGGCTGTGATCGCTTCCGCCAGCACGCCTGCCCTGCCGTCAACCTCCTCGGCGCCGTCCTCGCGCCAGACCCGCAGCGAATCCAGCACGGTGGTGATGCCCGAGGTGGCCAACTGTCCGTCGTAGGAAACCACCGCCGCGATCGGATCCCAGAACACTTTCGGACGCGGCACATAATGCATTTCGAGATGATCGGTGTGCAGCTCGATCAGGCCGGGCATGATCAGGTCGCCGCCGGCATCCTCGCTGCCTGCCGGCGCATTGCCTTCGCCGAACCCGGCGATGCGGCCGTCGGCGAAGGCGACCCAGCCGCGCTCGATCACGCGATCGGCCAGCACGATGCGGGCGTTACCGAGGGTGGTCTCTTGCCTTGTCATCTCACATCTCTTCCTTCAGGCGGCAGCGGCAAATGACGTCACGTCGACGATCCGGTCGGCGATCAGATGGCGTATTTCATCGTCGTGGACGATCGCCACCATGGCGACGCCCCGGCGTTTCTTCTGCTCGATCAGTTCGACGACGACAGCGCGATTGGCCGCATCGAGCGAGGCTGTGGGTTCGTCCAGCAACAGGATTGGCAGATCGGAAATGAACCCGCGCGCAATGTTGACCCGCTGCTGTTCGCCACCGGAGAACGTCGACGGCGGCAGCGCCCACAGCCGCTCGGGAATGTTGAGACGGCGCAGCAGCGCGCCCGCCTTCTCGCGAGCTTCCGCGCGTGAAACTCCGTTTGCAATCAAGGGCTCTGCCACCACGTCGATGGTGGCAACCCGCGGCACCGCACGCAGGAACTGGCTGACATAACCGATGGTCGAGCGGCGCACGCTGAGCACCTGCCGCGGCTCGGCGGTGGCAAGATCGATCACCTCGCCCCGATGCCGGATGCCGATCCGGCCGCCGTCGCAGCGGTAATTGCCGAAGATCATTTTCAGGATCGAGGATTTTCCGGCGCCTGACGGCCCCGACAGCACCACGCATTCCCCCGGCTCGACATGGAACGAGACGCCGCGCACCACGGGCAGTTCGACGCCGCCCTGCAGATGCATGGTGAAGGTCTTCTCGGCGTTGGTGATGTCGATCATCGCAGTCATTGGTGCGCTCATGCCGGCAAAATCGAGGAAACGAGCAATTGGGTGTAGGGCTCGCGCGGATCGTCGAGCACCTGGTCGGTCAGGCCGGTCTCGATGACGCGACCACCCTTCATCACCATCACCCGATGCGACAGCAGCCGGGCTACAGCGAGATCATGGGTGACGACGATGGCGGCAAGCCCGAGCTCGCTGACGAGATTGCGCATCAGATCCAGCAATCGCGCCTGTACCGATACATCGAGCCCGCCGGTCGGCTCGTCCATGAACACCAGGCGCGGCTCGGTCACCAGATTGCGCGCGATCTGCAGCCGTTGCCGCATGCCGCCGGAATAGGTCCGCGGCGCGTCGTCGATGCGCGCGGTATCGATCTCGACGCGCTCCAGCCAGGACGAAGCGGTATCGCGGATACGGCCGTAGTGATTCCAGCCCACCGCCATCAGCCGCTCGCCGACATTGGCGCCGGCAGAAACCGCCATCCGCAGGCCTTGCGCAGGGTCCTGATGCACATAGCCCCAGTCCGTGCGGAACAGGAAACGGCGTTCGGCCTCGCCGAGGTTTGCGAGATCGCGCAACACGCCGTCGCGCATCCGGTATGACACGCGGCCTCCGCTCGGCGCGAGCTGCGCGGACAACAGTTGCAGCAATGTCGACTTGCCCGATCCGGACTCGCCGACGATCGCCAGTACCTCGCCGGGATACAGCGCAAAGGAAACATCGCGGCAGGCGGTCAGCCGGCCATAATTCTTGCCAAGGTGATCGGCGACCAGCAGCGGCTGATCGTCCAGCGTGACGTCTTGCCGCTCAGCCATGCGCCCTCTCCTTGTGCGGCGCGGCGCTCTCGCTGCCGCGATGGCCGGCTTGCTGACGCGCCTCGCAATAATCGGTGTCGGAACAGACGAACATCCGCCCACCCTTGTCGTCGGTGACGATTTCATCGAGATAGGAATTGCCGGCGCCGCACAGCGCGCAGGGCGCGTCGAACCGGTACCGCGTGAACGGGTGATCCTCGAAATCGAGCGACACCACGTCGGTGTGCGGCGGAATCGCGTAGATACGCTTCTCACGCCCTGCGCCGAACAGCTGCAGCGCCGGACAATTGTCCATCTTCGGATTGTCGAATTTCGGCGTCGGCGACGGGTCCATCACATAGCGCGCATTCACCTTCACCGGGTAGGCATAGGAGGTCGCGATATGGCCGAAGCGCGCAATGTCCTCGTACAGCTTGACGTGCATCAGGCCGTATTCGGCGAGCGCATGCATGCGCCGCGTCTCGGTCTCGCGCGGCTCCAGGAACCGCAACGGCTCGGGGATCGGCACCTGATAGACCAGCACCTGCCCCGCATGCAGCGGCGCTTCGGGAATCCGATGCCGGGTCTGGATCACGGTCGCATCCGCCGTCGAGGTGGTGGTCGCGACGCCGGCCGTCTTGCCGAAGAAATTCCGGATCGAGATCGCGTTGGTGGTGTCATCCGATCCCTGGTCGATCACCTTCAGCACGTCCTGCGGCCCGAGGATCGCGGCCGTCACCTGTACGCCGCCGGTTCCCCAACCATAGGGCATCGGCATCTCGCGGCTGGCGAACGGCACCTGATAGCCGGGAATCGCGATCGCTTTCAGGATCGCGCGGCGGATCATCCGTTTTGTTTGCTCGTCGAGATAGGCGAAATTGTAAGTCGGCGCGTTCATTCGGCGGCCTCCCGCATCGGCGGCGTCTCGTTCGCTTCGGCGAATTCCTTCCGCAGCTTACGCAACAGGCCGAGTTCGGACTGGAAATCGACGTAATGCGGCAGCTTGAGATGCTCGACGAAGCCGGTCGCCTGCACATTGTCCGAATGCGACATCACGAACTCCTCGTCCTGGCCCGGCGCGATCACTTCCTCGCCGAGTTCGCGGGCGCGCAGGCTGCGATCGACCAGCGCCATCGACATGGTTTTGCGTTCGCTTTGCCCGAACGCCAGGCCATAGCCGCGCGTAAAACATGGCGCTTCCGTTGCCGATCCCTTGAACTGATTGACCATCTGGCATTCGGTCAATGCGATCGAGCCAAGCGGAACGGCAAAACCGGCGTCCTCGGCCATGAACTCGACCTCCACCTCGCCGAACCTGATCTCGCCGGCAAAGGGGTGATTGCGGCCATAGCCGCGTTGCGACGAATAACCGAGCGCCAGCAGAAAGCCCTCATCGGCGCGCGCCAGATTTTGCAGGCGCAGATCGCGATCCGCCGGGAAATTCAGTGGCTCGCGCGTCAGATCGCCGACGGGCGCGTCGGCATCTGCAACCGGCGACGGCTCGATCAGGCCGTCGCGGCCCAGAATATCGGTCACGCGCGGGGTTGCCGCGGCGGAGGCTTCCCCTGTCGCGGGAGCCTCGGGCGCGAACCCCTCGGCGAGTTGGGGATCGAGCAAACGATGGGTGTAATCGAAGGTGGGCCCGAGAATCTGCCCGCCCGGAATATCCTTGAACGTCGAGGAAATCCGGCGGCGCACCTGCATCGCACCGGTGTCGACCGGCTCGGTCGCGCCAAAGCGCGGCAGCGTGGCGCGGAAGGCGCGGACCAGAAAGATCGCCTCGATCAGATCGCCGCGCGCCTGCTTGATGGCAAGTGCTGCGAGTTCGCGGTCGTACAGCGATCCTTCGGTCATCACGCGGTCGACGCCGAGCGAAAGCTGCTCGGATATTTGAGCCAGCGACAGTTCGGGTACATCACGGTCGCCGCGCCGTTCATGCGCCAGCAGACGGTGGGCGTTCTCGATGGCGCGCTCGCCCCCCTTGACGGCTACATACATGGTCAGCTTCCTTTCGCGAGCCGCGTCGTACGCGGTATGGCGACGATGGAATCGTCATGAACCAGCACAACATCGATGCCGCGCGGAAACAGTGCGGCGTTGATGGTCAGCCGCTCGAACAGATCTCGCGGGTGAATTGAGGCGCGCAGCGCCGCCGTGCCGTCGATGCCGGGGCCTTGCAGTTCGGCAACCGGCCCATCGGTCAGGCTTTCGACCTGCAGGATCAGCGTCGTCGAACGGTCCGGATATTCATTGCTGCCGAACGCGAAGCGATCGAGCGCGGGCAGATTTTGCGGATCGCCGACCAGCGCGAAACTGGCGATCGACGAATCTGCGATAACAGGCGCGCTGGTGTGGAACTTGAGCCATCTGGCGACTTCCGGCGCCGCCGACATTACTGGGTCCAGCCAGATCGTCGTATCGTGATCGAACAAGGTCAGCGCGAGCGCGGCGGTGCCACGCATCATGATGCCGGCCGCGCCGACTGCAGGCTGGATGCGTTGAACGCTGCCGGGACGCGCCATCGCATCCATCACGGAACGAAAGGTCGATTGCGCCGACAACACCTTGTCGGCAAATCCTGCGGGCAGTTCGGCAACGGTCGTCATCAGCCCTCACCCCGCACCAGTGTGTAGAAATCAACCCGCGTTGCCGCCGCTTCCGCGACCTTGCGGTTTCGCTTTTCGACCATCGCTATGCGCAACGGCGCGACGATCTGGGTTTCGATTGCGCCGGCGAGTTCGGCCGATTGCACCATCGCATCGCACAGCGCGATCAGCTTCGCCTTCTCCCGGTCGCGGCCCAGCGTATAGCCGAAGCCGATTTCGCCGGTCGACAGCCGCACCGCGGCTCGCGACACCGTCGCCTCGCCGAGATTGAACGGCGCACCGTCGCCGCCGACGCGGCCGCGCACCATGACGAGCCCATTCTCGGGCTGGCGCAGGTCTTCGTGTACCGGCAATGCCATCGTCCCCAGACGGGCGGCTATATCGGCCGTCGCGGAATGGGCCAGCACCGCCATCACGGCTTTGCGCCGCGCCTGCCCGCCGTCTTCGTCTGCCAGACTTTCTTTACTTGCCATCATATCGGCCTTGCCGGAATCAAGTTGTCTATGATACTAGACAACTTGATAACGAAGCGCCATGACGATTTCGTGACACTGAGGTGATTTTTCCCGATGCCGTATTTCACGCCATGAGCATCCAGGACACGCCTTCCGGCGTCGCCTTGTGGCGCCAGGTCGCCGACGGCATCGAGCGCGGCATCGCCGACGGCCGATTTGCCGCCGGCGAAAAGCTGCCGGGCGAGATGGAGATCGCCGAGACCTATCGGGTCAACCGCCACACCGTTCGCCGGGCGCTCGCCACGCTCGCCGAACGCGGCCTGGTGCGCGCCGAGCGCGGCAGCGGCACCTATGTCGAAACCCGGCGCCTCGCATATCCGCTGCACGCACGGACGCGATTCTCGGAGATCGTAGGCGCCGGCGGCCGGGAGCCGCGCGGCCAGTTCATCGACGCAACTGAAGAAGCCGCCCCGCGGGAACTGGCGCGAGAGCTCGGACTTAAGACGGGGGCGCCTCTGATCCGGATCGAATCGGTACGGCTCGCCGACCGCGCGCCGATCTGCGTCAGCACCACCTGGCTTTCGGCCGAACGCTTTCCCGACGCCGGGCGGATCTTCGCCAATGTACGCTCGATGACCAAGCTGCTGGCGCATTACGGCATCCGGGATTTTCGCCGCGCTTCAACCCGGATCACCGCCGGTATCGTGGACGCGACCGATGCCGCGCGGCTGGACCTCGCGCTCGGACGTCCCGTGCTCGTGGTCGACAGCACCGACATCGATACGGATGGCACGCCGCTGGTGACCAAGCGCTCCCGCTTTGCCGCGGAGCGCGTCGAGTTTCTGGTGGAGAATGGTTTGTAGGTTGTAGGTTCGTAGGGTGGGCAAAGCGTAGCGTGCCCACCATTCTTCGGCGCCCCGTAGACCGCTGGTGGGCACGGCGCTTGCGCGCCTTTGCCCACCCTACGAAACTCACGCGATTGCGCGCTGCCCGATGATAGCAAAGCGCAGCTTGCCCGAGATCCAGTCGATCGCCGCCACCGCGACCAGGATCATCAGGATCAGGAACGAAACCTTCTGCCACTCCAGCACGCGGATCTGTTCGGCCAATTGCAGACCGATGCCGCCAGCGCCGACAATGCCGATGATGGTGGCCGAGCGGGTGTTCGATTCAATGAAATAAAGCACCTGCCCCGCGATGACAGGCAGCACCTGCGGCATCAGACCAAAGCGTATCTCGTGCAATGCATTGCCGCCTGAAGCCCTGACACCTTCGACCTGCTTCCTGTCGGCGGCTTCGATGGCCTCGGAAAACAACTTGCCGAACGCGCCGAAATCCGACACGGCAATCGCCAGCACGCCCGCGAACGGACCGAGGCCGACCACATTGATCCACACCAGCGCCCAGATCAGCGTATCGACGCCTCGGATCGAATCGAGGAACCGGCGTACCGGGAAGCGAAGCAGGTTCGACGGAATGATGTTCCGCGCCGCCAGCAGGCTGACCGGTAGCGCCGCCACGGCAGCCAGGGTCGTGCCGAGCAGCGCGATCGACAGCGTCTCACCGAGGGCTGCGAGATAGGCGGGCAGCGAGGAGCCGGGATCGGGCGGAATCATCATCACTGTGATCCAGCCAAGCTGGCTCAGGCCCGATACCAGTTTGGCCGGCGAAAAACCGAGGTCGACCAACCCGAACACGAAGATCGCGAACAGCAGCCAAGATCGTCGCCGGCATAGCGAGGCGCGCCGATGCGGGCCGGTCGAAGACGTCAGGGTATTTTACCCGGAGCGCATCGGTATCCGGTTTCGGCAACTGGCTCATGCGCGAGCCTCCTTGCCGAACAGCTTTCCGCGCAACCAGCCGGTCGTGATATCGATGATGAAGACGGTGACGATGATGGTGACGAGGATCGCGCTGACGTCGGAGTAGTAAAACTTGCGGATCGCGACGACGAGTTCCTGTCCGATGCCGCCAGCGCCAACGAAACCCATCACCGAGGCCTCGCGGACATTGATCTCAAACCGCAGCAGCGCGTAGCTGGCATAACCGGCCGTGACCTGCGGCAACACCGCAAAGCGCATGCAGGAGAGCCAGCTTGCGCCGGTCGAGCGCACACCCTCGACCGGTTTCATGTCGGCGTTCTCGACGATCTCGGAGAACAGCTTTCCGAGCGCGCCGGCAGAATGCAGGGCGATTGCCAGTACGCCCGCCATCGGCCCGAGGCCGAATGCGATGACAAAAATCAGCGCGAACACGATGCCGGGAACGGTGCGCGCGAATTCGAGGAGACGCCGGATGACGAACCGCAGCCAAGGTGACGGCGACGTGTTTTGTGCCGCGAAAAAATTCAGCACAAAGGCAATCACCGCGCCGGTCAGCGTCCCGACATAGCTGATCAGAATGGTCTCGCCGAGCATCTTGAGCCACTTTTGCCAGCCCCAGAACCATTCACCGAAATTGGTCCACACCCGCGTGCCGTCTTCCAGGGTAAGGATACGGTCGAAATAGCTGACGAAGTTGCCGAAATAGCTGAAGAGCGTGTGCAGATTCACTTCCGCGCCGATCGCTGCGACAATCAACGCGGCGAAGAATATCGCCGCCGCCAAAGTCACCTTCAAACGCTTGCGCGCGACCGCCTTGCGATAGGTATCGTTGAGCACCGCAAGTTGCTGGTCTGGCAGGATGGATATGGCATTCGCCATCGGATCGCTTTGCCCAAGTATTAGACAGAGGAGCGTTGAACAGAAGGATGTTAAGCTGAACGGGTGTCGGATAGAAAAAGGCCGGGTCGCTTGGACCCGGCCAGCTCGTCCAGGCCTATTGATCAGGACGCCTTCTTTTTACGCAACGCATCGACGAACTTGATCAATTCGATAGTGCCATCCCAGTCCTTGGTGGTGGCCGGATGAAAGCCCTTCTTCTGGCCGTCGGACAGGCGGTCGAACGCGGCCTTGTCCTTGGCTGGCGCGTCAGTAAAGGCCTTGGCAATGGCAGTCTTCAACTCGGCCGGAAGGTCCGAATTATAGGCGTAGGGTCCGTTGATGATCGGGGCGGACTTGTGGATGATCCGGAAGTCGTCCTTCTTCATCGGCGCGCCATCGGCGTTCTTCAGCATGCCCTTGTGCAGCATCTGGGCGAGCGTGGAATCGTCGTCGTTGGTCCACTGGTTGGCGGCGACTTCGACGGTGCCCTGCGACAGCGCCAGTATGGCGTTCTCGTGGCTGCCGGTGAAAACGACCTTGCCGAAATAGCCATCGGCGTCGGAGATGCCCAACTTGTCGAGTTCGAAGCGCGGCACGTTGTTGCCCGATGTCGAGTTCGGATCGACCAGGCCGAGGTTCTTGCCCTTCAGTTGATCGATATTCTTGTAGGGGCTCGACGCCTTGACGAAGAACACTGAATAATAACCGGTCGAGCCGTCGGCATTGATGTCGTTGGCGAAGGCGTCGGTCTTGACGCCGGTCAGGCGGGCGCGCGCAAACGATGCCGAACCATAGCTGGCGATATGGATGTTGCCGGCGCGCTGGCCCTCGATCACGGCCGCATAGTCGTTGGCGATGCGCAGCGTGACCTTCACGCCGAGTTCCTTGGAGAGATACGCGACGAACGGCGTCCAGCGCTCGGTCACGCCCGAGGCGTTCTCGGCCGGCACCACGGCAAAGGTCAATTCCGGATATTTGCCCTTCCAGTCCTGCGCCGAGGCGGAGGCGGACAATGCCAGCGCGGCCGCGCCGGCAAGAACGATACGACGAGTGATCATGATGTGCCCTCTTGTTGTGGTTACGCCTTCGCCGATTGCAGGTTTGCAACGGTTACCCTGTATAGAAGTGAAGCTCAGGCCGCCGCAGCGGTGCCGAGTTCCGGAACAGCAGCGCCGTCAGGCGCGTGCGCAGGCGCACTGCCCATGACGTCGTTGGCTTCGAGATCGTAAAGCTCGCGCGCGATGTGGTCGGTCAGCGTCTCGGGCGCACCGTCGAACACCACGCGCCCGGCCGCCATGCCGATAAGGCGATCGCAATAGTTCCGCGCCAGGTCGAGCGAATGCAGATTGCAGATCACGGTGATGCCGAAATGCTTGTTGATGCGCAGCAGCGCATCCATCACGATCCGCGTGTTGCGGGGGTCGAGCGAGGCGATCGGCTCGTCGGCGAGAATGATATCGGGCTCCTGCACCAGTGCGCGTGCGATCGCGACGCGCTGCTGCTGGCCGCCGGAAAGCTGGTCGGCGCGCTGGGCGGCGATGCCAGCCATATCGAACTGTTCCAGCGCCGACATCGCCAGCGCCCTGTCCTCTTCGGGCCAAAGCTGCGTCAGCGACCGCCATGACGGAATATCGGCCAGCCGCCCCATCAGCACATTGGTCAGAACGTCGAGCCGGCCGACCAGATTGAATTGTTGAAAGATCATCGCGGAACGCGCGCGCCATTGCCGCAAATCCTTGCCGCGCAGCGCCGTCACGTCTACGCCTTCAAACAGGATACGACCCTCGGAGGGTTCGGCGAGGCGATTGATCATCCGCAGCAGCGTGGACTTGCCGGCGCCGGAGCGGCCGATCACGCCGACGAAGCTGCCGGGCTGAATCGAGAATGACGCATTATCCACTGCGGCTTTGGTGCCGAACCGGCACGTCAAACCTTCTACCACCAGCATGCACTGCTCCAGAGTTCCGGTCGTACAGCATCGCTAGCGGCTCGATCTTACAGTTGTGTGACACGCCTGCTGCGGTGCGGCGTTCGTCCACAGCGACGGATGGTGTCATCCATCCGTCATGATACTGTCATCAAGCACCATGAAGACGAGCGTGCATCCCTGATCTTCCCTCAATCGCTGACGGACCTGTCCGATGGCTGGCAAAACGCTTTCTACCGAACCGGCCGTCGACCCCACCGCATCGGTGCGCGACTGCAAGCTTGGCGCCTACACCGAGGTTGGCGCCCGCACCATCCTGCTCGAAGTCACGATGGCCGATTATTCCTACGTCGTGAACGATGCGCAGATCACCTACACCACGATCGGGAAATTCTGTTCGATCGCGGCGATGACGCGGATCAACCCTGGCAATCACCCGATGCACCGCGCCTCGCAGGCGCATTTCACCTATCGCGCCAGCAGCTATTTTCCGGGCGAAAGCGACGATGCCGAATTCTTTGCATGGCGCCGCGAACATCACGTCCATATCGGTCATGACGTCTGGATCGGCCACGGCGCGGTCATCCTGCCCGGCCGCTCGATCGGCACCGGCGCGGTGGTCGCGGCTGGCGCCATCGTGACCAAGGATGTCCCCGCCTACACGATCGTTGCAGGCAACCCGGCCCGGCCGGTCAAGCGGCGGTTTCCCGAATCCATTGCCGGCCGGCTCGCGGAGCTCGCATGGTGGGACTGGGACCATGAGACCCTGCGCCACGCCCTGCCCGATTTCCGCAAGCTCGATGTCGAGGGCTTTCTTGAGAAATACGAAGCCGCTAACGCATCGGGTCGACCCCATTTCAACCAGAGTGCCGCATCGTGACCGAACTGTTCATCGAAGGTGGCCGGGCCCTGCTCGGCCATGAGATCCTCGAAACCACGTTGCGGATTGCCGGCCGCGAGATCGTGGCTGTGGGTACGGACAACAGCCATGGCTCATCCGGCATCGATGCCGGCGGCTTGCTGGTATTGCCGGGCATTGTCGATCTGCATGGCGATGCCTTCGAGCGACAGATGATGCCGCGCCCCGGCGTCGACTTCCCGATCGACGTCGCCCTGATCGACAGCGACCGGCAGGCGATCAGCAACGGCATCACGACCGTCTATCATGCCACGACCTGGTCCTGGGAACCCGGCCTCCGCAGCGCGGACAATGCGCGGAAATTGCTGGAGGCGATCGAGCAGATGCGGCCGCAGCTCGCGGCCGACACCCGCTTCCATCTGCGCCACGAGACCTACAATCTCGACGCGGAAAGCGAAATCGTCGAGTGGCTGTCGGAGGGACGCGTCGACCTGTTGGCATTCAACGACCACATGGACTCGACCGTCGCCAGCCTCGCCAAGCCGCAAAAGCGCAGCCGGATGGTCGAGCGTACGGGGCTCACCAATGAGGCGTTCGATCATTTGGTGCAAAGCGTGATCTGCCGCAGCCACGACGTGCCGGCGTCCATCGCCGGGCTGGCCGAAGTGGCGCGCGCGGCCAACGTCCGGATGCTCTCGCATGACGATGAAAGCCCGGCGATGCGGCAGGCCTTTCGTGCGCAGGGCGTTGCCATCGCCGAGTTTCCGGTCAACGAGGAAACCGCCCGCGACGCCGCCGCAGCCTCTGACTTCATCGTGTTCGGCGCGCCCAATGTCGTGCGCGGCGGCAGTCACACCGGCTGGACCAGGGCCTCCGACATGATCGCCAAGGGCCTGTGTTCGGTGCTGGCGTCGGACTATTACTATCCGGCGCCGCTGCTGGCAGCGTTTCGCCTCGCGGCCGACGGGGTGCTGCCGCTGGCTGCGGCGTGGCAACTGATCTCGTCGGCGCCGGCACGCGCCGCCGGCCTCGCCGATCGCGGCACCCTCGCCGTGGGACAGCGCGCCGACATCATCCTGGTCGACGACACGATGCCGCTGCGGCCGCGAATCGTCGCGGTCGTTGCGGCGGGACGCCTGGTGCACCTGACGGAGGCGAACCGTCTCGTCCGTTCGTCCGTCACTCCCCGCAAGGCAGTTGCGGCCGCGTGAGGCGGCCCTATTCTGGCGCGATGGCAAATTATCCCCGTTACGCGATCTATTACACCGCAGCGCCAGGCAGCGCGCTCGACCGGTTCGGCACGTCGCTGCTCGGCTACGATGCCCATGGCGGTGACGAACTGCCCTTTCCGGACGGGCTCCCATCGGACTGGCGCGAGCTTACGCAGGACCCGCGCAAATACGGCTTTCACGCCACGCTGAAGGCGCCGATCGCGCTGGCCGACGGCAAGGCCGAAGTGCGGCTTCTCGCGGCATGCGAATTGTTTGCCGATCTGGCCCGGCCCGTGCCGGTGATCCAACCGGTCGTCAATTCGATCAGCGGCTTCATCGCGGTGATTCCAGCGCAGCCATCGGCCGAGCTTGAACTGCTCGCCGCCGAAGCGACCAAGGCATTCGATCCGTTCCGTGCTCCCCTGAGCCCGGACGATCGTGCGCGGCGAAATCCTGACAGGCTGACGCCGCGGCAGCGCGACTATCTCGACCGCTGGGGCTACCCTTACGTCTTCGAGGAGTTTCGCTTCCACATGACGCTGACCGGACGGCTTCCCGCAGAACGGCGCGAGCCGGTCGTGGCGATGCTGCGCAAACGGTTTGCGGCAACGGGCATCGGGCCGCTCGCGATCGACGCGATTGCCCTCTGCCGCCAGGAAAATCCCAATGCGCGGTTTCGCGTCATCGGCCGCTGGCAATTGCAGGAATGACGGGCCGGCGTGCCAGACTCAAAATATCGAAAACAACCCCATGCAAAGTAGAATTGGGGCGTGAAACGGCCCAACTTGAGCTCATCCTGCCTCATCGCCGCTGGTTGTAGACGTCGAGGCAGACGGCGCCGAGCAGCACCAGCCCCTTGATCACCTGCTGGTAGTCGATGCCGATGCCGAGAATGGACATGCCGTTGTTCATGACCCCCATGATCATGGCCCCGATCACCGCGCCGCCGACCCTGCCGACGCCGCCATAGGCCGACGCGCCGCCGATGAAGCAGGCTGCGATGACGTCGAGCTCGAACCCGGCCCCCGCCTTCGGGGTTGCCGTATTGAGCCGCGCGGCGAAAACGAGGCCGGCCAATGCGGCCAGCACGCCCATGTTGACGAAGGTCAGGAACGTCAGCCGTTCGGTCTTGATGCCAGACAGGCTCGCGGCTCTCGCGTTGCCGCCGATGGCATAGATATGACGGCCAACCACCGTGCGGGTGGTGACGAACGCATAGAGCCCGATCAGCGCCGTCATGATGACAAGCACGTTGGGCAGGCCGCGATGCGAGGCGATCAGGCCGGCAAAGAACACGATCACAGCGAACAGCATCGCGCTCTTGGCGACGAAGAAGCCAAAGGGCTCGACCTCGATCCCGTGCGAGGCCTGCCGCGCGCGGCCCTTCGCACTGGCATAGACCAGCGCCACCGCCAGGATGGCGCCGATCAACAGCGACGTCGGGTAAAGCGTGCCGGCGCCGGGAAACAATTCGGGGATGAAGCCCGAGGACAATTTCTGGAAGGTCGGCGGAAACGGCCCGACCGACTGCCCCTGCAGGATCGCAAGCGCAAGTCCCTTGAACACCAGCATGCCGGCCAGCGTCACGATAAAGGACGGGATCTTGAAGTAGGCAACCCAATAGCCCTGCGCGGCGCCGATCGCCGCGCCGACGAGCAGGCAGGCGACAAAGGCCAGCGGATAGGCGACGTGATAGCGCACCATCAGCACCGCAGCTACAGCGCCGACGAAGCCCGCGACCGAACCGACCGACAGATCGATATGGCCGGTGACGATGATCAGCAGCATGCCGAGCGCCATGATCACGATGTAGCTGTTCTGCAGCACCAGATTGGTCAGGTTCAGCGGCTGCAACAGCGTGCCGTCGGTCATGACCTGGAAGAACAGCATGATCGCGAACAGCGACAGCAGCATGCCGTAGTTGCGCAGATTGTTCTTGATGAAGCCGGTATGCCCGGGCAGCGCAACCGCCTTGTCGGTCATGGCCGCAAATCTCCCTGAAGTACCTTCTTGTCCATTACCTTGTTGCGCATGATGGCGCGCATGATGCTTTCCTGGGTGGCCTCGGCGGCGGCGAATTCCCCGACGAAGGCGCCGTCATTCATCACGCAGATGCGGTCGCAGACCCCGAGCAGTTCCGGCATTTCCGACGAGATCATCACCACCCCCTTGCCCGCTTCGGCAAGCTCGTTGATGATACTGTAGATTTCATATTTTGCCCCGACGTCGATGCCGCGCGTGGGCTCGTCGAGGATTAATACTTTCGGATCGGTCATCAGCCATTTCGACAGCACCACCTTCTGCTGGTTGCCGCCGGAGAGCTGGCCGGCTTCCTGATAGACGTCGGAACAACGGATGCGCATCCGGTTGCGGTAGTCGCTCGCGACGCGCAGCTCGGACATGTCATCGATCATGCCGTGCCGCGCCACGCGGCCGAGGCTTGCCAGCGTGATGTTCTTGCGGACGTCGCTGTCAAGGATCAGGCCGAGCTGCTTGCGGTCCTCGGTGACATAAGCAAGGCCGGCATCGATCGCCGCCGCCACACTCAGACAGGTTGACTTCCCTGCCATCGAGCCAGACGCGGCCACTGATCCGCTCCCCCCAGGCGCGGCCGAACAGGCTCATCGCAAATTCGGTGCGGCCGGCGCCCATCAGCCCGGCGATCCCGACCACCTCGCCGCGCCGGACCTCGAAATCGACGCCCTTGATAACCCGGCGATCCCGGTGCTGCGGATGGTGCACGGTCCAGTCCTGCACGGCAAAGACCGGTTCGCCGATCGTGGCTGATCGTTGCGGAAAGCGATGGGCAAGGTCGCGATCGACCATGCTGCGGATGATCCGGTCCTCTTCCACCGGTTCGGCCCGGCAATCGATGCTGTCGACGGTGCGGCCATCGCGCAGCACCGTGATCCGGTCGGCTACGCGCGCGACCTCCGACAATTTGTGCGAGATCAGGATCGAGGCGATGCCTTGCGCGCGGAACGCCAGCAGGCGATCCAGCAGTGCCGCGCTGTCGTTCTCGTTCAGGCTGGCGGTCGGTTCATCGAGGATCAATAGTCGCACCCTCTTGGACAACGCCTTGGCGATTTCCACCAATTGCTGCTTGCCGACGCCGAGGTCCGTCACCAGCGTATCGGGCATCTCGGTGAGGCCGACCTGGCCCAGCAGTTCCCTGGTCCGGCGGTAGACCGTGTCGCGGTCGATCACGCCAAGCCGCGAGGGCGGATGAGACAGGAAGATGTTCTCCGCGATCGACATCAGCGGGATCAGCGCCAGCTCCTGGTGGATGATGATGATGCCCAGCGCCTCGGAACCGTTGACGTCGCGAAAACGCCGCTCCTCGCCGTCAAAGATGATGCTGCCTTCATAATCGCCGTAGGGGTAGACGCCGCTGAGCACCTTCATCAGGGTCGACTTGCCGGCGCCGTTCTCGCCGACCAGCGCATGGATCTGCCCCGCCTCCACCGTGAAGTTGACGTCACGCAGGGCCTGAACGCCGGAAAAGCTCTTGCTTACGCCGCGCATTTCGAGAATTGCGGTCATCGCTCCATCACGTCCATTATCTGTCCATCTCGCTGCGTTCGCACACAGGCAGGTGGCGGCGCCGGACATATCCGGCGACGCCTTTGCGCGTCAATCGAACTGCGAACGCTTGTAGTATCCGCTGTCGATCAGCACCTTCTCCCAGTTGCTCTTGTCGACGACGACAGGCTTCAGGAGATAGGAAGGTACCACCTTGACGCCGTTGTTGTAGGTCTTGGTGTCGTTGACGGTCACTTCCTTGCCGCTGAGCGCTGCGTCCACCATGTCGGCGGTGACGCGGGCGAGGTCGCGGGTGTCCTTGAAGATGGTCGAATACTGCTCGCCGCGCTGCATCGACTTGATCGACGGCACCTCGGCATCCTGGCCGGAGACAACCGGCATCGCCATGTTGCCGCTGCCATAGCCGACGCCCTTCAGCGACGACAGAATGCCGATGGACAGGCCGTCATAGGGAGACAGCACGGCATCGACACGCTTGCGGCCGTAGAACGCGCTCAGGAGGTTGTCCATGCGTGCCTGGGCGGTCGCGCCGTCCCAGCGCAGCGTCGAGACCTTGTCCATGCCTTTCTGGCCGCTGCCGATCACCAGCTTGCCGCTGTCGATATAGGGCTGCAGCACCGACATCGCGCCGTTGTAGAAGAAGTAGGCGTTGTTGTCGTCCGGCGAGCCGCCGAACAATTCGATATTGAAGGGCCCCTTGCCTTCCTTCAGCCCCAGCGCCTGCTCGATCGATTGCGCCTGCAGCACGCCGACCTGGAAATTGTCGAACGTGGCGTAGTAGTCGACATTGGGCGTGTCGCGGATCAACCGGTCATAGGCGATGACCGTGATCCCCTTGGCCTTGGCCTGCTTCAGCACATCGGACAGCGTGGTGCCGTCGATCGCCGCGATCACCAGCACCTTGGCGCCCTTGGTCACCATGTTCTCGACCTGCGAGAGCTGGTTCGGAATGTCGTCCTCGGCATATTGCAGGTCGGTGCCGTAGCCGCGCTCCTTCAGGATTTTTACGATATTGTTGCCGTCGTCGATCCAGCGTGCCGAGGACTTGGTCGGCATGGCGATGCCGACAGTTCCCTTGCTCTGGGCGAACGCGCCGGTCACCGCAGCCGTGGCCATGGTTGCTGCCAGCGCGAGGGCCGACAATGTGGTCTTCAGACTAGTCATGCTTCACTCCCTTGATTCATCGAGGATCTGTGTTTCCTGGATCGTTGGACCGCTGAATGCGGCTCTTGAAATTCGGTCGCTCGCGCGCGTTCGGCTGCCGCGCTCCGTCTTCCTCCATCAACCCGTTGCAAGTCTTACGTCCGGTTCGGGGCGGCCGCGTGCGGCAACATCGAGCAGGAAGGTGCGGCCGTGATCGGGATCGGCGCGTTTGGCATCCTCCGCCATCCCCTGCCAGGCCGAGGTGACGAGCAGACGTGAGAAATCAGGCCCGACAAAGACGGGACAACTCGACTGCCGCGCCGGAACGCGCAGGCTGCGCAGATGTTCGCCCTGCGGGCTGTAGACATCGATACAGCCGCCGCCCCAGCGCGCATTCCAGATCAACCCGTCGGCATCGACCACCGCGCCGTCGATGCCGCCGCCGCCCCGGCGGGTGACCAGCGCGGCGGGCGCGCCGCGCGGCAGGCCGGTCGCCGCATCGAGATCGACGCGGAACAGCACATTCTGCCCGGTGTCGGCGAAATAGCCGATCGTCCCGTCCGGCGAGAAACAGATCGCGTTCGGAATCGTGATCCCATCATAAAGCCGCGACAGCTCACCGCGATGCAGCGCATAGATGGCGCCCAGCCCCCGCTCCGCCTGGCGCCCCATGGTGCCGATCCAGAAGGTGCCGGACGGATGAACCCGGGCATCGTTCGAACGCGTTGCGGCATTGTCGGCTTCGAGCGGACGGTACAGCGTCATCCGCCCATCGGACAGCTCACGTACATAGAGGCCGTCATCGGCGACGACGAGCTGACGATGCGCGTCGATCCGCCCAAGCGCACTGCCCATCACATCGAGCGAATGGATGGTGGTCCGCCCGGTGCCGAGCCGTGCCTCGAACAGCCGGCGTTCGACGATGTCGAACCACCAGGCCGTATCGGTGGCGGCGTCGTAGGTCGGTCCCTCGCCAAGGTGGCACCGCTCGCTGCAGAGAACGGTCGTCGGCACCTCTTCCATTTTGTAATCGCCGGTCATTGCCCGCTCCCTCCAGGCAACTCTACCTCGGATTGTGTCCCGATTGCGTCCCGGTTGGCATGCGTGAAGCGGTAAATCGTGGTGTGGCGATAGACTTCGCCCGGCGAAAGCCGTGCGGTCGGAAAGTCGGGCCGATTGGGGGTATTGGGCCAGGCGTGTGGCTCGAGGCAGATGGCATCGGATTGCCGATAGAGCCGGCCGCCCTTTCCGGCGGTGGAGCCGTCGAGAAAGTTTCCGGAATAGACCTGCAGCCCGGGCTGGTTGGTGAACAGCTCTAGCACGCGGCCGGACGCAGGCTCGGCGAGCCGCGCGGCGAAGCGAGGCTCGCCGCTCGCGGGGCCGAGGCAGAAATTGTGATCGTAGCCGCGGCCCACCCGCAACTGCGGATGGTCGTTGCGGATCCGCGCGCCGACCTCGAAGCCTTCGCGAAAGTCGAATGGTGTGCCCACGACCGCGCTGGGCGGCTGCGGCAGCGGGATCGCGCCGGCATCGATGGCGAGGAAATGATCGGCGGCGACGGTGAGACGATGATCGAGAATGTCCTGGCCCGAGCACGCCCCGGCCAGATTGAAAAAGCTGTGATTGGTGAGATTGACCACGGTGGGGCGATCGGTCCGCGCCGTCATGTCGAGCCGGAGCTCCATCGGTCCGGCAAGACGCCAGGTCAGTTCCACCTCCAGCGTGCCGGGATATCCTTCCTCGCCATCGGCGCTGGTGTAGGCAAGCGTCACCGCCGGATGATCGCCATCCTCGATCCCGACAATCCGCCAGTTGCTGATATCGAAACCCTCCAGCCCGCCATGCAACGCATTGGCTCCGTTATTCGCCGCGAGTTGCACCTCGGTGCCGTCGAGCGTGAAGCGCGCGCCGGCGATGCGGTTGGCATAGCGCCCTACGGTTGCGCCGAAGAACTGCCGCCGGGCGAGATATCCCTCGAACGCGTCATGACCAAGCACGATGTCGTCGCGGTGTCCGGCGGCATCGGGCACCAGCAAGGCCTGCAGGCTTGCGCCATAGGTGATGATGCCTGCTTCCAGCCCGTCGGCCGCCTGCAGCACGACGCGCTCGACGTCGCTGCCGTCAGGCAGCACGCCGAAGCGGGAACGGGTTATGCGCGGCCCAGACAGAATCGCTCATGCCTTAATCCTCGAACGGCTCGACGGTCCGCCGTCGCCCCAGCAGAAAAGCGTCGGCAACGAGTTGCAGCGGCGCCAGATCGATGTCGCTGTCGCCGCTCGCGGCGAGTTCGCGGAAGCGGCGATAGAGCGCAGGGTATTCTGCCTTGGCGGCATCGACGTGAAGCTGATCCCCTACCCTCAACTTCCTGCCGCCTTGCGACAGCGAGGCCAGGCCGGCGTCGGTTTCAATCTCGATGTCCCAGCTCTGCGGACCGGTCTGGCGGAAATCGAACTCGGCCGCAACCTGGAGACCCTGCGCATCGCCCAACGTCAGGCTCGCGGCGATCGGTGCATCGCGATTGGCGGGGAAAAAGAGATCGGCCGATGTCACGAACACCGGCTGCGGCAAGATCCGCGTCAGGATCGACAACGCGTTGATGCCGGGATCGAACACGCCGAGTCCGCCGGGTTCGAAGATCCAGGCCTGACCGGGGTGCCAGACCCTCACGTCTTCCTTCCACGTGATCTTGATCGAATTGATCTTTCGTCCCTTCAGCATCTGGCGCAGCGGCTCGACCGCGGGCGCGTAGCGGGAGTGCCATGCCGTGAACAGCGTGCGCTGCGATGCGCGCGCCGCGGCCACGAGCGGAGTGATTTCAGCGACCGTGGCGCCGGGTGGCTTTTCCAGCATCACATGCTTGCCGGCGGCCAGCGCTATCGCCGCCTGCGCGTGACGAACCTGCGGCGGCGTGCACAGCGCCACCGCATCGATCGGCGGACCGTCGCGCAGCAATTCATCGAGCGCCGCCGCATGCGGCACGCCGGGCAGCGAGGCATTTGGGTCGGCAATGGCAACCAGCTCCACGCCGTCAGTCGCGGCAATCGCCGGCACATGCTGGTCACGCGCAATCTTGCCGAAACCGACGATGGCGACGCGAAGCGGGTTCATGATCGCTCTCCAGGCTCGACTGCCGCTGATGTCGCGGGCACAGCGCTTGATGATGCCGGCGTCCCTTCATGGCGCCGCAAGCCGTTGTGGATCACCTCGGTCATGGCGGCGGAGGCCGCCCCGGCATCGCCGCTCTCGATCGCATCGACGATGCGCTGGTGCCACGACAGCACAGTCTCGCGGTCCTGCGTTTCAACCGGCGCGCTGAGCAGGAACGAGGCACGTAACGCCGCCTCGATGACGTTGCCGATCGAACGCATGAACAAATTGCCGGAAGCATTGGCGACGGCCAGGTGCAGGGCAAGATCGCCATCGGCAAAACCAACGGAGTCGGAGGCCTCGCACCGCATCCGCTCCATGCTCCCACGGAGTTCGGCGATGTCGGCTTCCGAGCGCCGGCTAGCTGCGAGCGCGGCAGCGCGCGGCTCGACGGCAAGGCGAATCTCGGCGAGATCGTTGAGAAAGCGCCGGTCGATGCCGGCATCGAGATGCCAGGCCAGCACGTCGGCGTCGAACATGTTCCAGGCGCCGCGCTCGCGCACCACGGTGCCGACCCGCGCCTTGGTGGTGAGCAGACCCTTCGCCACCAGGGTCTTGACGCTCTCGCGCAGCACCGGCCGCGATACCCGAAACATCGCCGTGAGTTCGACGTCGCCCGGCAGGCGAGCACCTTCGGCGTAACGGCCGGCGATGATGTCGACGCCGACGCTGCGGGCAACCTCGGCGTGGTTGGAATGCGCGCGACGCATCGGGATGACAACAAGCCGAGACGTCATGATTTCCATCCCTGAAATCGGTATGAAGGCACCTTATTGGCCGTTTGTCGCGACAGCGCGGGGAGTATTTCAGGGAAAATAAGGGCTGACTAGTAATACTATTTTACTATTTGGCTCGACGGGTGCGGGTGTTCAATCCGAGGATTAGTTTCCCATCAGCCGAGCGCCGAGCTTATACCCTCCGGTGTCTTGTCTGAAGAGCCGCTTGATCGCGCGCGCGGTTTGACCTTGATTGCCTCGATCACGCCGCGCGGCTACGCCGTTGTCTGATACGGCCCGTGAGGATTCGACATGCAGCCCGTCACCGCAAAGCCGCTCTACATCCGCATGCACGCGGACGATAACGTCGCGATCGTCGCGAACCGCGGAGGTCTGCACTCCGGCGCTGAGTTCGCGTGCGGTTTGCGGCTGGTCGAGCAGATCCCGCAAGGCCACAAGGTTGCTCTCGCCGATATCGCAGAGGGCGAAGCCATTCGCCGCTATGGCGAAGTCATCGGTCGAGCCGCCGCACCAATCGTCCGCGGCAGTTGGGTCAGGGAATCGCTGGTGCAGATGCCGGACGCGCCGTCGTTCGACAATCTGCCGAAGCCGAACGGCGGTGCGATCAGGCTGCCGCCGCTGGAAGGCTACACTTTTGAAGGCTATCGCAATGCCGACGGTTCGGTCGGCACCCGCAACATCCTCGCGATCTCGACCAGCGTGCAATGCGTCGCCGGCACGGTCGAGTTCGCGCTGGACCGCATTCGCAAGGAGCTGTTGCCGAAATATCCTGACGTCGACGACGTGGTGGCGATCACGCATGCCTATGGCTGCGGCGTCGCAATCAACGCGCCGGGCGCGGCCGTCCCGATCCGCACGCTGCAGAACCTGGCCCGCAATCCCAATTTCGGCGGCGAGGTGATGATCGTTGGCCTGGGTTGCGAGAAGCTGCAGCCCGAACTGCTGCTGCCCGAGGGCATGAACGCCGACGACGAAATCATGCGGATGCAGGACGAAGGCTTCACGGGATTCGGCGAGATCGTCGAGGACATCGTGCAGATGGCCGACGCGCGCCTCAGGATATTGAACCGGCGGCGCCGCGAAACCTGCCCGGCATCGGCGCTGGTGGTCGGCATGCAATGCGGCGGCAGCGACGCGTTCTCGGGCGTGACCGCCAATCCGGCGCTGGGCTTCGCTGCCGATCTTCTGGTGCGCGCCGGCGCCACCGTGATGTTCTCCGAAGTCACGGAAGTGCGCGACGCCATTCATCTGCTGACGCCGCGCGCGACAAATCAGGACGTTGCGGATGCGCTGGTGCGCGAGATGGACTGGTATGACCGCTATCTCGCCGGCGGCGAAGCCGACCGCAGCGCCAACACCACGCCGGGCAACAAGAAAGGCGGCCTCTCCAACATCGTCGAGAAGGCGATGGGTTCGGTCATCAAGTCGGGCACCAGCCCGATCGCCGGTGTGCTCGCGCCGGGTGAGCGGATAAGCCAGAAAGGGCTGATTTTTGCGGCAACGCCGGCCAGCGATTTCGTCTGCGGCACGCTTCAGCTCGCCTCGGGCATGACGCTGCATGTCTTCACCACCGGCCGCGGCACGCCCTACGGGCTTGCCGCCGTGCCGGTCATCAAGGTCTCGACACGCAGCGAGTTGAAGCAACGCTGGCACGATTTGATCGACGTCGACGCCGGCAGTATCGCAACCGGCGATGCGACGATCGAAGACGTCGGCTGGCAGATATTCCGTCTCATGCTTGACGTGGCGAGCGGCCGCGAGACCTGGGCCGAGCACTGGAAGCTCGCCAACTCGCTTGCACTGTTCAATCCGGGCCCGGTGACGTGACAACGGCCCGGCGCCCCGCTGTCGCGAGGCGGCAGGCGCCATGGTCCAGCCAATGCACGGCTAGGCCGCTACGAGCCTTTCGATGTGCGGTATCGGATGTGACGTCAATTCCTTCGCAATCTCGCCTACGATCTTGTCCGTAACCTCGGCATGAAATGCCTTGCGCAAATTGCCGAGAACCTTGGCCGGCGCGATCACGACGAGCTTGTCGAAACGGTTGTCGTGGGCATGGCGGTAGAGCGCCTCTGCGATCTCTCCGGCGAACCGCTCCTTTGCGATGTGGTGCCAGTCGACCTCCTCTACTGCGCTTCGCGCCGTACCGACACTTGCGACGGAACGCCCCGGGCGATCGGTGCCCTGCTCGCGCGTTGCCGGATTGTCCTGCTGCAGGATTTGCTCGACTTCGAGCCTGACCTGGTGCGCGGTGCCTTTGTTGCGCAGAAAGAGCGCCTTCCGGCCGTCGCCGATCAGAACGAGTGCATTGTGGGAGATGAGGGGGGTCGGTTCATTGGTCATTGTCGTTGCCTCCATGTGGGCCAACGCTCGACCAGCGGCGTGGTTGCCCCTGCGACGATGACGCCCGGGCCGGCCACAGCGACCACGAATCGCACCTCACCCGGCCCTACCCGCACGGATGGAACTCCGGCCGCATTGCCTCCGGCGTCGGAACCAAAGCGGAGGCGATGCTTTGAGCCCCACAGGGCAGTATGCGAATGAGGAGGAACTCATGAGGAAGATCGCAATCGGCCTGCTGGCCGGCGCGGGCGCACTCCTGGCCGGCAGCGCAAATGCGTCCGACATCTATACCAGCAGCGAATACACCAACCCCGACCTGGTACAGCAGGTCCGCATGGTCTGCGACGACAACGGACGCTGCTATCGCACCCGCGGCAGCAGCCGCGTGATCGTCCGCGATTCATACAACTATGCGCCACGCGATCGATACATCGAGCAGCGGCGGCATCGCGATTGGGATGACGGGCCGCGAGCTGGTGTCGGCATCCGCACCCCCGGCGTGAGCGTGGGCGTCGGCGTCGACAACGACCGCTGGTAGCACAACCCGGAAGAATTTCGGCGAGAGACTTCGGCTGTCCGCATTCGGCTCAGCGTGAAGTCTCTCCGCCCGAAGTCCGGAATATTCCCTTTGCGTGAGGGAACGGCGGTTGGCGCACCGCAACGGCACGGGCACGGCGTTAAGCGGAATTTCACGGCCGGGCGGACAGCATGTACAACTCTAGGCGTGGGTATCGCGCGTGCGCATCGTGCGGGAACGCTGGTACCTCACCACGAACAAGGCGAATGCCGTTGTCCGCAGACAACGGCATTCACGCAAGCGTCTGGCAGCCAAGGACCGGAATTATTTCTTGGCGCCGGATCCGGCACTATCCATACTGCTGCTGGACGAGCCGGACTTCATTTTGCCGGTAGAGGCTCCGGTCGTCGTACCCTTTTTCATGTTCGTGTGCTTGGTCATGCTTTTGGTCGTGCTTTTGGTGGCACCAGGTCCGACGTTTCCTTCGCTTGATGCGCCCGGCGCCGGCTGAGCTTGTGCGAATACGCTGCCGGTCGACAGCAACAGAGCGCATGCGCAAGCCAGGATCGTTTTCTTCATGGGGAACTCCTTTGGTTGAAGCGAATCCTTAACCGGCGCTCGTGCCGAACGGTTCCGACGCAAACAAGTGAACGGACATCACGCTGAAGCGAGCGTTGTTGCGCGTAGCAGCATGCAGGTGCCGCCTCCACCCCGGTGAACGATCGGAACCGGGGAACGGGTTGCAACGTTGCTTTCCCTGCTAGCAAGGAGGCAACGATGGGATTGGCCGAATACATGATCGTTTCCAGGCCGAACGGCTGGACGGTACTCCACGACGGGTCCGCTGAGCACGATTACGAAACAAAGGAAGCCGCCTTCGAAGCGGCCGTCGCGGCTGCGTCGCTGGCGATCCGCCAGGGCCACGAGGTCCATGTCAGCGTCCCCGGTCGCGACGCCGGCAACAAGACCGCGCTCGGCGCCCACGATCCGCAAGGCGTGTCGTGATGCCCGCGGGCGCCGTTCTGCGTCAGCGTAAAACATGCCCGAACGGCCGAAAACAAGTTCGTGATAGGTGACGCAGGCCACATTCGCGGGTGACCGTTGGTCGTAATGCGGTGGTGCAAGCCACACTGCATATCGAACCAACGGGGTTTTGCATGAAGCGTCTGTTGATTTCCGGATTCGTGGCAGTCGCCCTGCTCGCTGTCGCAACCACCATGCGTTCGCATTCAATCCTATCGGAGGAGCGCGCCACGGTGACCACCGGCGCCGCGTTGTCGAAAAAATCTCCGGCCGCCGCGGGCGTAACCAGGCTTCCGATCGAGGACTTCGAGGATCTGTCGCTGGTCTATTCGACCCCCGCGAAGCATTGACGGCGCCGGGATAACCGCCGCGACGAGCAACCCTATCGCCTGGTCGCCCGCTCGAGGAATTGCACCAGCGCGGCGCGGTCCTGCTCCGAGCCGATGCGTTGCTCCGGCATCTTGGTGCCGGGCGTATAGGCCTGAGGCCCCACCTCGAACAGTCTGGAAACTGTCTCCGGCGTCCAGACGATATCGAGGTGTTTGAGCGCTTCGGAAAAATTATAACCGGGCGCGGTCGCGATCCGCCGGCCGAAGATGCCGGCGAGCGTTGGTCCTGCGCGGTTGGCCTGGTCGGCGCCGAGGGTGTGGCAGGCGACGCAGGCACGAAAGACTTCCGCACCACGGTCGCCGGCATAGGCGGCGAGCGGATCTCCGGCGGCTTCCACGAGAAGCGGATCGACCGGCTCGCCCGTTGCCGCATTCCAGCGCCGGATGATGTTATCCGCGCCGCCCGTCAGCAGCGTGCGGCTGTCCGGCAAGAATGCCACCGACCAGACCGGCAAGCCCGGACCGACCAGCGTGCGCGCAAGTGCGCGTGACTTGCGGTCGATCACGGCGACCGTGCCCCCAATGCCCGCGGCGGCTACCAGCGCGCCGTCAGGCGAAATCGCAATCGAGATCACCGGCCTTGGCCCTGCCGCAACGTCGCCGGCACGCGCGCCGCCTGCGGTCAGGAAATAAACCTTGCCGTCCGCGCCGCCGACCGCGATTTCGCCATCAGCGCCGGCGGCCACGGCGTTGAGCGGGGTCGGCATCGCAACGACGGTCGGCGTTTGCGTGCCCGACAGCGGCCAGATGCGAACACTGAGGTCGTAGCTGACGCTGACCAGGGCGCGGCCATCGGCCGTAAACGCCACGCCGTTGACGTTTTGCGTATGCGCATCGAGTATGCGCGGCGCACCGCCTGCGAGCGGCCAGAGTCGCACCGTATGATCCCACGAGGCCGATGAGAGCGTTGCGCCGTCAGGCGAAACCGCCAGCGCAACGATCGGCGCCGTATGGCCTTCGAACACCGTGTCGGGCTCGGTCTTGCCCAAGGTCCAGATTGCGATGCGGCCATCGGCACCGGCGGTAGCAACTCGCCCCTCGCCCAGCAGCGCGACCGCATTGACGGCGTCGGCATGGAAACGAAGCACCTGCTCGGCCGCATTGCGCGTCAGCGACCAGCGGATCGCGGTCGAATCGAAGCTGCCGGAGATCGCGCTTTGCCCGTCGGCCGAGACCGCCAGCGCCCGCACCGGCCCGCCATGCCCGCGCAGTTGCGCGGAGGCGGCCGTCGCACCCATCGGCAGCGCGACCAACACGGCCAGAAGCGCCGACCGGCCTCTGTTGCGACGTGGAGCCTTCGCCGGAACCCTGCGTACCATTCGGACCGACCCTCAGCGTACGCCCGGCCTGTCGCGGTCGAGTCCCTTGGCCTGAAGGTCGTCGAGATAGTCCTGAAAGCGCCGCTCCGCATTCACGCCGAGATCGTGCAGGAACGCCCAGGAATAGATGCCGGTCGAGTGCATATCGTCGAACCCTATTCTGACGGCATAATTGCCGACAGGATCGACGGAAAGAATGGTCACATTACGTTTGCCGCCGACCGTCTTGCGCTCGGCTTCAGAATGCCCCTGCACTTCGGCCGATGGGCTGGTCACCCGAAGCAATTCGGCGGGGAGATCGAAGGTGCGGCCGTCGTCAAAGGCAACGCGCAGCGTGCGGCGATCCTTCGGCAGGCGGATTTCGACCGGCCACGCCAACGCGACGTCGGGCACGCCCATCGCCGGCGTCAGGTCGGGCCGGTCAAATTATGGCCGGGATCGCCGACCCTGGCGCCGCTGGTCGAAAAGGCGACATAGCTCGGCTCCTGAATGGCGCTGAGCACCATCGCGACGCCGACGGCGGCAACCACTGCAAATGCAAGAGCCGCAACAAAGACTTTCATGTCACTTCCTCATATTTCACTTCAGCCGGACTATTCGGCCGGCACGGCATGCGGCGTGCGGTCGGGCGGCGCGCCGGCCTTCTTTTCCTGTTCCTCCACCCAGAGCGAGTGATGTTCCTTGGCCCAGTTCACATCGACCTCGCCGGTGCCCATCGCATCGAACGCGCCTTCCATGCCGACCGACCCGATATAGATGTGCGCCAGCATCACGGCGATGAAGAGCATCGCGACCACGGCGTGGATCACGGTCCAGGCCTGCAACTCCGTGACGTTGCCGAGCAGATACGGGAAGATCAGGAACCAGCCGGACACCGACATCAGCGCGCCGCCGATGATCACGATCCAGAAAATGCCTTTCTGACCGGCGTTGAAGCGCCTGGCCGGCGGATGCTTGCCGTTGGGCAGAAGGCCGCCGCCCTGCTTGATCCACTCCAGGTCGAGCTTGCCGGGAATGTTATCCCTGATCCAGATCAGGAACATGATCACGAGACCGAGCATGAACGGGAATGCCAGGTAATTGTGTGCAAGCTTGGCATAGGCCGACATCGCCGCAAAAGCGTCCGGGCCGAACAACGGCAGGATCAGGACGCGGCCAAAGCTGACGTTCAGCCCCGACAGTGCCAGGATAATGAAGCAGCTTGCGGTGAGCCAGTGCGTGAACCGCTCGAAACTGGCGAAGCGCAGGATCGTCCTCCCCGAGAAGCCCTGGCGCACGCGAATCCGGCCGCGCACCATCAGGAAGATCGCGAGCACAGCCAGCATGCCGAGGATGGCAATGCCGCCGATCCACGGCATCTTGCTGCGGTGAAAGTCGCGCCAGTCGCGCCCCGCAGGCTGGATCAGGTTCGCAGCCATGCCGTCGGGGATCGATACGCGCCCGGTGATCTTGTCGCCTTCCTTCAGCGCGTTCAGCAGCTTGTCTTCGTGAACGGCTTCGGCGGTCGGCTTGAAGGAAAGCTGGGCGGTTGCGGGGCTGGCCAGAACGAACAGCAGCGCGAACGCGGCGAACAAAGGCTTGAAACCCGCGAGCCTGAGAATTGAAAGTGAGCCTGGCATTTGCACAACGCCCTTTCGGTTATCGGAATTACGCTGATGCCGCCGCGCCGAAGCAAGACGGCCGCTGCATCAACCGGTCGGTGAATCGCTGTAGGCGGTCTTCCAGCCCCACATGCCGGAGCCGTAACCGCGCTTCATCACCCGCTCCTTGTAGATCTCGGCAATGATGGCGCCGTCGCCGGCCAGCAGCGACTTGGTCGAGCACATCTCGGCGCAAAGCGGCAGCTTGCCCTCGGCCAGACGGTTGGCGCCGTATTTGGCGTATTCGGCCGGTGAGGAGTTGGCTTCCGGTCCGCCCGCGCAATAGGTGCACTTGTCCATCTTGCCACGCGATCCGAAGTTGCCGACCTTTGGGTATTGCGGCGCGCCAAACGGACAGGCGTAGAAGCAGTAACCGCAGCCGATGCACAGGTCCTTGGAATGCAGCACCACACCGTCGGCGGTGGTGTAGAAGCACGACACCGGGCAGACCGCGGCGCACGGCGCATCGGTACAATGCATGCAGGCCATCGAGACCGAACGTTCGCCGGGCTTGCCGTCATTGATGGTGACGACGCGGCGGCGATTGATGCCCCAGGGCACCTCATGTTCGTTCTTGCAGGCCGTCACGCAGGCATTGCACTCGATGCAACGGTCGGCATCACAAAGAAATTTGACGCGAGCCATGATCTATTCTCCTCTCACGCCGATTGGATCTGGCACAGGGTCACCTTGCCCTCGTGCATGCCGGTGACCGGGTCGTAGCCGTAGGACGTGATCGTGTTGACGCTTTCGCCGAGCACGATCGGATCTGCACCCTTCGGATACTTGCCGCGTTGGTCGACACCCTGGAACCAGCCGGAGAAGTGGAACGGCATGAACGCCACGCCCTTGCCGACGCGGTCGGTGACCAGCGCCTTGACCCGCGCCTTCGAGCCGTTTTCCGGACCCAACACCCAGACCCAGCCGCCGTCCTTGATGCCGCGTTCGGCGGCGTCCGACGTGTTGACCTCGACGAACATGTCCTGCTGCAATTCGGCGAGCCAGCGGTTCGACCGCGTCTCCTCGCCGCCGCCTTCGTATTCCACCAGACGTCCGGAGGTGAGGATGATCGGGAATTGCTTGGCAAGCCCCTTGTCCACCGCCGCCTTTTGAATCGAGAAGCCGAGATTGGCCATGCGGAACTGACGCCCGTCCGGACGCGTCGGATATTTGGCGACGAGCTCGGGGCGCGCCGTGTAGATCGGCTCGCGATGAACCGGTACGGGATCGGGCAGATTCCACGCCACCGCACGGGCCTTGCCGTTGCCGTACGCCATCACGCCATGCTCCAGCGTGACGCGAATGATGCCGCCCGACAGGTCGACCGCCCAGCCGACGCCATCCGGATTGTTGCCGCCGATCTTGTTGATCGTCGCCAGTTCGGCCTCGGTGAGATCCTTGTCCCAGCCGAGCTTCTTGAGCACACCATAGGTGAATTCGGGATAGCCGTCGGTCAGCTCCGAACCCTTGCTGTAGGAGCCTTCCGCCAGCATGTTGACGTTCTTCACCGAACCGTCCGGCTGCTTCTCTTCGTACACCACGCCGAAGCGGGCGCGGAACGTGCCGCCGCCGTCCTTGGCGTGAAGGTTGGTATTGTAGAGCGTGTGCGTGCCCGGATGCCGGATCTCCGGCGTGCCCCAGCACGGCCACGGCAGGCCGTAATAGTCGCCGCCGATTTCGGGCTCGTCGGCCTTGGCGCGCAGGGTCACCAGGTCGAACTTGCCCTGGTTCTTCATGTGCGCCTTCAGCCGCTCCGGCGACTGGCCGGAATAGCCGGTCGAGAAACCGCCGCGGTTGATTTCCCGCAGCAGGTCTTCGGCAGACGGATGATTGTTTTCCACCTTGATGTTCTTGAACATCGGATCGGCGAAACCGAGCTTCTTGGAAAGCAGATAGATGATCTCGTAATCGTCCTTCGATTCGAAGATCGGCTTGACGATCTGCTCGCCCCACTGCAGCGAGCGGTTCGAAGCCGTGCGCGAACCCGAGGTCTCGAACTGGGTACAGGCCGGCAACAGGTATGTCCCGTTCTTGCGCTCGGAGATCGCGGCGAACGTGGTCGGATGCGGATCGGCGACCACGAGCAGTTCCAGCTTCTCGATCCCCTTCACCATCTCTGTCATGCGCGGCACGGTGTTGCCGCCGTGACCCATGATGACCACGCCTTTTACGACATCGCGCTGGTCGACCTCGTCAGGGTTGGCCAGCGTCGCATCGAACCAGCGGGTCCACGGAATGCCCGGCAATTCCATGTTCTGCTTGCGGGTGCGGGCCGGACGACCGGCTTTCGCCGGCACTTCGTCGAAGCGCGCCTGCAGGTAATCGTACTCGACCTCCCAGACGCGCGCCCAGTGCTTCCACGCACCTTCGACCAGACCGTAGTAGAGCGGCAGTGTCACGATATCGAGGCCGATATCGGTCGCGCCCTGCACGTTGCAATGGCCGCGGAAGATGTTGGCGCCGCCGCCGAAAGTGCCGACATTGCCGGTTGCCAGCAGCAGGTCGCAATAGGCGCGGACGTTGGCGGTGCCGACGGTATGCTGCGTGCCGCCCATGCACCAGACAAAGGCCGCCGGCTTCTGCTTGGCAAAGGTCTCGGCGACCTTCTTCAACTGCTCGCCGGGTATTCCGGTGACACGCTCGACCTCTTCGGGCGTCCACTTCGCAACTTCGGCGCGGATCTGGTCCATGCCGTAGACGCGTTGCTTGATGAATTCCTTGTCTTCCCAGCCATTGGCGAAGATGTGGTGCAACATGCCCCAGATGACGGCGATATCGGTGCCGCTGCGGAAGCGAACATATTCGGTGGCGTGGGCCGCCGTACGCGTGAAGCGCGGATCGAGCACGAACACGTTGGCGCGGTTGATCTCCTTGCCGGTCAGGATGTGCTGCAGCGACACCGGATGCGCTTCGGCGGCATTCGACCCCATGAAGATGACGGTCTTCGAATTGCGCATGTCATTGTAGGAGTTGGTCATCGCGCCGTAGCCCCAGGTATTGGCGACGCCGGCGACGGTGGTCGAGTGGCAGATACGGGCCTGATGGTCGATCGAATTGGTGCCCCAGAAGGCCGCGAATTTGCGGAACAGGTAGCCGCCTTCATTGGAGAATTTCGCGGAGCCCAACAGATAGACGGAATCGGCGCCTGACTTGGCGCGAATCTCGAGCATCTTGTCGCCGATCTCGTTGATGGCCTGGTCCCACGAGATCTTCTGCCACTCGCCATTGACCAGCTTCATCGGGGATTTCAGCCGACGGTCGCCGTGCACGAGTTCGCGCACCGAGGCGCCCTTGGCGCAATGCGAGCCGCGGTTGAGCGGGCTGTCCCAGGCCGGCTCCTGGCCAACCCAGACGCCGTTCTGCACTTCGGCGATCACGGTGCAACCGACCGAACAGTGCGTGCAGATGTTCTTTCTGATTTCCGTCGGCGCGCCGACGATCTTCGGACCGGCCTGCGCCTTGCGCACCGAGCCGAGCGGCATCAGGCCGATCGCGGCGCCCGCACCGGCCGCCAGACCGGATCGCCGCAGGAACGTGCGGCGGTCGAGAACGCCTGACGCGAGGCCGGCAGCGATACCCTGCAAACGCGCCTTGCCCGCGGATCCGTCTCTTCGCTTCATCAACATGTGCGTGATCCCATCAATAGCGGTTGACGCGATAGTAGTTCTTGACGTGATCGGTTTCCTTGTAGCGCGCCTTGACGCGCTCGGCCTGCGACTTGTCCGCCACAGCCTCGCCGCCGGCAAGCGGCACAATGGCTGCGGCCGCGACCGCCGAACCGCCCATCAGAAACAGGCTGCGCCGATCCACTCCGGTGCCCCGAGACTTGCCCTTGCTGTCAGATGGCTTGCTCATTGCGATATCCTCTTCTCACGTCGCCTTTCGCCGTCATTCGGACAGCGTGAAGGCCTCGGATTCCAATTCCATGAAGACACGGCCGGTGCGGCCGACGGCGCGGTAGAAGCGCGCCGATTGCGACATTTCCAGATCGGCGAACATCCGCGCCGCCCACGGCTTGAGATGACGCTCGAAAAAACGCATCTGTTCGGCGAACTCGGCCTCGAAGTCGCCGCGTGCGAGGCCGGCCATGACTTCGAGCAAAATAGCGACGTGATCTTCCGGCTCCCGCGAGGTGCCGGCGCGCTCGATCCCGAGCGCACCCAGATCCTCGCGCACCCGCGCCAGCGGACGCTCGTGAAGAAAGCCGGTCAGATAGTAGGAGGCATAGGGAAGCAGTTCGCCGCGGCCGAGGCCGATAAAGAGATCGAAGAACTCCTTGCTCACGGCGCGATCGTCGCTCGCGGCAGCCGCGGCAGCGAGTTCGACATGCGCCATGCCGAGATCGGAGCCATCGCCCTTTAGCGTTGCAACCCGCTTTAACGTTTCGGCATCGGGCGCCTTGCCGAGCAGCAGCGACAACAGGCCGTATTCCGCGGCACGAAGCCGATCGATCTCGTCGATTTCGGTTGGTGATTTCACCTGATCCTCGCGTGATCCGTACAGATCGGGACGGAGCACAAAACGATTCACTTGCGTCAGCGCCTCGATGGCGAGGACCCGCTCGGCGGGGATGCGCGACCACGCTGAAACCGAGGGCTGCGCAATGCCGATCCCCCGCGCCAGCGATGCAACGCCACCCGCCGCTTTGATTGCTAGTTCCAGACCGGCGTCACGCATGGTGCTACCGATTTCTCCCCGCCCACTCACGCCCGCACGTGTCCCGCATTTCGGGCGTCCAGTTTAGAACTGGAATTATTCCAAGCTGGAGAATTTCTAACATAGCCTTTGGCTATGTCCGCAAATACTTTTGTCTAAACAATCGGTTTTGCGGTGCCATGACGTCGCACCGGTTGCTGCGGCGCAATAGTTCCCACCGGCTGAGCTTCGCTCGGCTCGGCAGCGCCTTCGGCCTTTGAAACGTCTTCCGTTTCCGCCGCGGGATCACCCCGTCTCACCGACTGAGGCAGTTCCGGCTGCGGATTTGCCGGAAGTTCACGTTCAGGTGACGGCGCCGGAGAACCTGCCGTTTCATCTTCGGGATCTACATCGGATTTTATGTTTTCGGAGGCAGGTTGGCCCATGATCTGCGACACCAGCCGCGCGACATCGACGCCTGCGTCGAGTTCGCCGCCGCCGGGAACCCCACCCGGCGCATTCCAGTCATAGGCGTATTCGAGCGCTGGGTTGACGTAATTGCGAATTGCGGGGTCCAGCGCCCAGGATTTTCGCAAGGCCGCATTCCGCAAATGTTCGGGAACGCCTTTGCGAAGAAACGCGGTGATATCGGTACTTCCCGTCAATTCCTCAAGGTTTGGCAAGGTTGAAAGATCGAACTCCGGCGTAGCGTCTTCGCTTGGCGGTGCGGGCGGGCCTGATGATTCGACGCTTTCGCCAGCCGGCGCGGCCGGATCCGGATCCGGCTGCTTTGCCTCCTGCTTGCGCTGCGACCATCGCGCCAGAAAGCCCTTGTCCCGGTCGGTTTCGTCCGGACCGCTCATCTGCTTCCCGTTCCCTCATCCGATCGGCCGCCCGGCACGTGCGGCCGGTCGCCGCTTGCGCGATCCCGCTCGCGCTTGTGGAACACGCGCTCGACATGGAATTGATCGACAAAGGCAGCAATCCATGACGCGATCTCAGGCGGCATCGGCACGGTGCCAATGACATCGCAGCCGCTTTCGAACATCGCCTCCCCTTCGGTCGGATCGGCGGTAACCTTGGTCAGTTCGAACTCGGCGCCGCCGTCCTGGCGGCGCAATGCCACCCAGATGCGCGGCTCGCCATCGGCAAGGTTATCGCGATAATTGGCCGTTTCCGAGCTGAACAGATCGATGCTGGCCGAGCCCGCGTAGTAGATCGTCGCATCGGCCTCGGTGGACAGCATGGTCCACGGCGCGGTCGCGGGCACCTCGTCCAGGATCATCGCCGGCGACCACAACTCATCGATCCAGGGATTGTCGATCGAACGGCGTCGCACCACCACGCCAACCTCGCGGGATACTTCAGTCATTGCCATGCCCGATCCTCCCTTTGGTGGATCATATGACATTCGCGGTGGCCGCAAGCGGCAACCCCGCGACCAGATTTTGCGGCTTTAATCGCACCACCTTGTCCGCGCCCATGGCGAGGATGAGGTAGACGGGCTTGTCGCCGACCCGCTCATCCACCAGCCGTGCATCTTCGAAGGTCAGGCGCATCAGGGCCACGATGCGCTCGGAAACGCTGCCCTCCAGCCGCTCGCCGCGCCACAGCGCGTTGCCGATCCGTGTCGCTTCGCTGTCGAGACCGACGAACCAGCGCCAGTCGCGATCCTCGATCGAGGCGATGGTTTCGACGCCGACGGTAACGCCGAGCAGGTGGCCGATCCATCGCTCAATGACCCGGCACAGGGCGGCGCGCGCCTTTGCATTGCCGCCGAGATTCATGGCCATCGCGTGCGCGTCCGATCGCGACCAGTAGGTCCAGGCGTTTTCGTCGTCCATCACGTCCATCTCGCCGAACGACTTCGGCTGCTGCAGCATCGCCGTGAGCGGCGACGAATGCAGATCGTGCTGGGCATGCTGCTCCGCCTCGATCACTTCGGCGTCGGCGAGCAGCAACGTGCCATCGTGAAGCGCGGCCAGTTGGCTCCGATAGAACAGCTCTGCGGCGCGCAATACATAAGGGTCGTCGCAGCCTTCGAGCGCGTTACGCAGGATCAGGTGGCACAGTTGCGACAGAAAGATCGGCGGCAGGTCGCCGGCGCCTTTTCGGGCCAGCGCGACGTAAACCGCCTCCAGCGACGGCGCCGCCATCAGCCGGTCGCGGAAATTCATCATGAAGGACCAGTTTTCGCGCGCGTCGGCATCGGAAAGCCGGGCGATGTCCGCGTCCGACACCGGGCGCAACGGATCGGCCATCAGGCTTGCATGAAGATCGCGCTCGGCGTCGCAGGCATCCGCCGGCGGCATCAATTCGGGCCGCGCCAGATAGGCCATGATGAGTTCAGGCGTGGCGACCAGCCCGCCATGATCGGTACGGCGCGTGAGGTGATGGCCCGAGGCGACCCAGAATTCTCTCATGTACGATCCGTCGTCCTGGCGTCGGTCCTGATCAGCCCGAGAAGATCGACCTCTTCCTGGGGTTCAACATCACCTTCGACGTCATGGAAGGTAAAGGCGCTGGCATGCGCGTGCAACCGGTCGGCATCTGCGGCAACCGGGCGCGGCTTGAGGGTACGAAAGCGTTCGCGGATTTCACCATTTTCAATGCTGCGCTGAACGGCAAGCAGCGTCTGCGGCGGGTGCTCGCATAGCGAAGCTGCGAACGCGACCTCTTCCCCGGCGGCAAGGCGCGCGGCCTCGATGTCGGGCGCCCCGAATTTCTCCATCAACTGACTAGCGAGCCGCTCGATTATCATCTCCCGCTCCGCTTCCGTCGCTTCGGTGACGATGGCAAGGGTCGACCATCCCAGAGCTGTCGATCCCGAGAAAGCCCGAACGCAGCGCCACGCGCTGCTTCTGGGCCAGCGTTGCAGGATCCCGGTTCCAGAACACGAACGCGCCGGAAACCGCCCATTCGCCGGGTTCGGCTGCCCGTTCGAAGACGAACGTATCCGAAGGGTCCAGCCTGATGGTTCGCGGAAATTTCAACATGTCCGCCTCATCCGAATTTCGGACCGCGCGCCTGCGGATCATACCAAGTGGCGCGTCCAAGCGCATCCACAAGACTGCTCCGCGCAGGCTCTCCGCTGCCGGCAGGCTGGCTGACCAGAAGATCGCCGTTGACGTCGATGCCGCGGCGCTCACCGGCCTTGCGCCTGGGAAGCCGTTCCAGGTAATCCCGCGCGATCGCCTCGAAGCCGCGCTCCTTCCAGCGGTCGAACGCAGTCATGAGGTGGCGGCTGAAGCTCTCGATGATCGCATTGGTGTCGACCATCTCGAAACCCTCGCTCAGCAAGGACACGCCCGAGGCCGCCTGCACCTCCGGAACATGCGCCATGGCGGCGGCGCGCAGGATCACGCCGAAAACCAGCCATTCAGGTATGTCGTCTTCGGTGCATTCGGCCGGCCAGCCGAGCCGCCCGCCGCCGAGCAATCCGGCATCGAAACGGATTGCATCGGGCCAGTCGAACGCGACCTCTCGCTCCGGCGGGCAATGGGCGGCGATCGCATCGGCCACCGCATTCATGCCGGCAAACAATGCCCGGCGCGCCGAGCGGAGCGGTTCGTCGGGTTCAAGGACCACCGCGAACTCGACCAGATCGTAGCGGCGCACCCACATGAGTGTCCCGGCGCCCGCCTCCGCCGCGATCTTGCAGCCATGGGCGAAGGCATCGCCGAGTTCGCGCAGCGCGACCAAAGTATAGCCGGGGGGCAGATCAAGTGTCTGTTCCGTATCCCCGAAACGAGCGATCACGAAGAACTATTCCCTCATTGCTTCACGGGCCGCAGGTGTATGCTATCCCGCGCAAGCCGGCAGCGCGAGCGGCCTTTGCATCTTGCAGATGTCCGCCCGAGCGGTTACCGCAGAACCGTGGGATGAAGCAACCGCCCGCGTGAAACATCGGTTCGAGGTATTTCAAAATGAGTGCGGCCGCGTCTCGCCTCCTGATATGCAGTTGCGAGAAGACCATGCCGCTCGATGCGGCAGCGATCGGGCGTGGCTGTACGGCCAGGGTCACGCAGGCCAACCAGCTTTGCGGCCTCGACCTCGACCGCTTCAAGGAGGCGCTCACCGACGGCGCGCCGATCACAGTTGCGTGCACGCAGGAAGCGGCGCTGTTTCGGGAAGTCGCGGAGAACACCCCGCAAGCCCAACTCACCTTCGTCAACATCCGCGAGACCGGCGGCTGGTCGAAGGACGCTGCCGGGGCGGGACCAAAAGCCGCGGCGCTGATTGCCGCAGCGGGCGAAGACATGCCCCCGCTCTCACTGGTCACGCTCGAGAGCAGCGGCGTTGCACTGATCTATGGCCGCGACGAGATTGCCATCGAAGCAGCGCAGCGTCTCGCCGAGCGTCTCGACATCACCGTGCTTCTGACAAAGCCGGGCGACGTGCCGCCACGCCGCACCAACGAATTTCCCGTTCTCAAGGGCACGATCCGCAATGCCCGCGGACATCTCGGGCAGTTCGAACTTGCGATCGACGATTACGCGCAGCCCTCCCCCTCCTCGCGCGCGAAGCTGGTGTTCGGGCCTTCGCGCAACGGCGCTACCTCGACCTGCGATCTGATCCTGGATCTTTCGGGCGGCATACCCTTGTTTCCCGCGCATGAACTGCGTCCCGGCTATCTGCGCGCCGATCCGCGCGACAAGGCTGCGGTCGAGCGCGTGATCGCGGATGCCGGCGGGCTGGTCGGCACCTTCGACAAGCCGCGCTTTGTCAATTTCGAGCCGTCGCTGTGCGCGCATTCGCGCTCTTCCATTACCGGATGCACGCGCTGTCTCGACCTGTGTCCGACCGGCGCGATCGCACCGAACGGGAACGCCGTCGCGATCGATGCCAATGTGTGCGCCGGATGCGGTTCCTGCGCTTCGGTATGCCCGACCGGCGCGGCCTCCTATGCGCTGCCGAGCGCGGACGCCCTGATGCGCCGGCTGCGAACGCTGCTGCAGACCTACCGCAAGGCAGGCGGAAGCGACGCCGTGGTCCTGTTTCACGACGGCGAGCACGGCGAGGACGTCATCGATGCCCTGGCACGTTTCGGCGAGGGCTTGCCGGCCAACGTGCTGCCGCTGCGCGTCAACGAAGTGACGCAGCTCGGTCCGGAACTCCTCGCGTCCGTCTTTGCCTATGGCGGCAGCGGCGCCGCACTGCTCACCCGCGCCAAACCCCGTCACGACATCACGGCGCTCCGCCGCGCGGTCGAAACCGCAGATCGCGTCGTTGGCGCGCTGGGTTTCGGTACCGGCATCATTCACATCGTCGAGACCGACGATCCGGACCAGTTGCGCGCCACGCTGGATGCTGCCCCTCGCGGGGTCGCGACATCAAAGCCGGCCGGCTTCGTGCCGCGCGGCGCGAAGCGCGGCGTGCTGGAGACGACTTTTCGCGAGCTTCGCCTCGCCGCCCCCGCGCCGGTCGACGTCGTGCCGCTGGCGCCGGGCGCGCCCTTCGGCACCGTAAAGCTTGACGTCGAAGGCTGCACACTGTGCCATGCCTGCGTCACCGCCTGCCCGACCGGCGCGCTATCAGATAATCCCGATCGCGCGATGCTGCGCTTCACCGAAAGCCTCTGCGTGCAATGCGGGCTCTGCGAATCCACCTGCCCCGAGAAGGTCATCGCCATCGAGCCGCGTCTCGACTTCCAGGCCTGGAACAGCCCGCAGCGCGTGCTGAAGGAGGAAGAGCCGTTCAACTGCATCGCCTGCGGCAAGCCCTTCGGCACCAGGAGCTCGATCGACCGTGTGCTTGCAAAACTCGGCGAGAAGCACTGGATGTTCCAGGGCGCCAATGCCAAACGCCTCGACGTCATCAAGATGTGCGCGGATTGCCGTGTCGAAGCGGTGGTGAACGAAAGTTTCGATCCGCATGCCGGGCCGCAACGTCCGCCGGTCATGTCGACGGAAGATTATTTGCGCGCACGCAATGTAAAGAAGGACGATCCGCTTGGATCGTAAGCAGTCTGTGTCGACGACCCCTCCAGATCTCAAGGCCCGCGCGACGTCGAAAGCCGCCGGTATTCCCGGCGTCAAGCACGTCATCGCCGTTGCCTCCGGCAAGGGCGGCGTCGGCAAGTCCACCACCTCCTGCAACCTCGCGCTCGGCTTCGCCGCGCTCGGACTGAAGACCGGCATTCTCGACGCCGACATTTACGGTCCGTCGCAGCCAAGGCTGTTCGGACTGCGCGGCAAGCCGCGGCAGCTCGGCCCGCGCATGCTTGAGCCGATGGAGCGCTTCGGCGTCAAGGTGATGTCGATCGGCTTTCTGGTCGAGGAAGACAACGCGATGATCTGGCGCGGGCCGATGGTGATCTCGGCGATCACGCAGATGCTCCGCGAAGTCGCATGGGAGGATCTCGACATTCTCGTCGTCGATCTGCCGCCCGGCACCGGCGACGCGCAGCTCACCATGGCGCAACAGGCGCCGCTGGCCGGCGCGATCATCGTCTCGACGCCGCAGGACATCGCCCTGATCGACGCGCGGCGCGGCATCGCGATGTTTCAGAAGGTCAGCATTCCGATCCTGGGCCTGATCGAAAACATGTCGAGCTTCTGCTGCCCGGCCTGCAACCATGTCACGCCGATCTTCGGTCATGGCGGCGCGCGCGCCGAAGCCGAGCGCCGCGGCATTCCCTATCTCGGCGAGATTCCGCTCGACATGCAGATCCGCCAGACCTCAGACGACGGCCGCCCGATCGTCGCCGTCGACCCCGACGGCATCCACGCGAAACATTATGTGAGCATTGCGCGTGAAATCTGGACCGCAATCGTCAACGGCGCCGCGCACCGGCCGCCGCCGCGCATCGTCATCGAATAAACGCCGTACGTTAATTCAGGGGCTCATGAAGACTGGATTGATCCGCTCTGCGCCACCGACAAGACCGAGCGCTCGCAATTCGTCGCGGTGCAGATCGACCGTCAGAATCGACAGGATCAGGAAGAGAACGGCGGCGCTGAACATGAGGATCGGCGAAGCGGATGTGTCGGCCGCATCGTGCTGCGCAGCCGTCCGCTCTCGGGAATAGCTCCAGAGCGGAGCCAGTCGAGCCCGCAAAGCATCGAGCATTCGGACTGTTCTTCGGTTCATCGCGTGCCGAGCTTAGATCGGCCGTTGGCCAATGCACACTGGACATCGTGCCACACCTGCAATCTGGAGTGGCAGGCGCCGATGTGCGGGCTAACGCGCCTCTTCGAAGCCGCCGAGTGCCGCGGTGAGATTGGCGCCGAGGATATCGGAGAGATAACCTCCCTCCTGAACGAAAACGGTCGGAAGGCCCAGCCGCGCGATCGCAGCACCGATGCGCCGGAAGCCGGCGGTCGTCACCGCAAGGCCGGCGAGCGGATCGTGCTCCGAGGCATCGAGGCCAAGCGCAACGACGAGCGCGCCGGGCGCAAACGCGCGGATGGTTTTCTGGGCCTCGCCGATCGCCTTGATGTAGTCGTCGTCCCCGGTGCCCTTCGGCAATGGAATGTTCAGGTTGGCGCCAAGGCCGGGACCCGCGCCGCGCTCATGCGCATATCCCCACACATAGGGATAGAAGAAGACGGGGTCGGCATGGATCGAGACCGTGAGAACGTCAGGGCGTTCGTAGAAGATGCCCTGCGTGCCGTTGCCGTGATGGACGTCGACATCGAGAATTGCGACCCGCTCGTGCTTCAGTTTAAGCTGAGCCGCCGCAACTGCGCTGTTGTTGAGAAAGCAGAATCCGCCCGCGAGATCGCGGTAGGCGTGATGACCGGGCGGCCGGCAGAGCGCGTAGGCTGCGTCTTCACCGTCCATCACGAGCTGCGCAGCGGTGGTGGCAACATCGGTCGCCGCGCAGGCCGCAGCCCAGGTGCCGGGACCGATCGGGCACGCCGTGTCGGCCGCGTGCCAGCCGAGCCGGCCGACAATGTGGGTCGGGTAAGTCGCGGCATTGCGTACCGGATGCACATTGGCGATCATTTCAGGGCCTGCATCGCCGAGCGCACGCCAGGCGTCCCACGCCTCCTCCAGGAAACGAAGATATTCGGAACTGTGCACCCGCGCCCGCGGTCCCTGACCGAAAATCGTCGGCGCGACCAGATCATGCTTGCCGGCTTTCACCCCAGCCAGCAGGCGGTCGGCGCGTTCCGGCTGCTCGGTGGTGCGCTGAACGACGCCACGCACCAGGAAGAATTGCGGATCGTGGCTGCGATGCTGTTCGGTGTAGACGGCCTTCACGCGGGTGCTCCCGTTGGCTGGAAATGCACTGTGGCCAGCCCGCGTGCAAAACGCACGGATTCGCGCGACACGAACTAGCCCGCGATGACGTTACCGGGATGGCGCGGCCGAGCAAGCTCCGGCCGCGCGAGCCCGCAGCTAGTCGACGGTAAAGTCAGTTTCCAACGGGAATTTAGCTTAAGCGCCGACGGACGGCAGGCTGGCAGCGGCGATGGCGACGATCTGGGACAGCCGGCGTCCGATCCGGGAGGACGCGCTGCTCAGCAATGAACGAACCTGTCGCATCTCTTCATCTTCCAAATGCGCCGGGGGGCGAGGCGCATTGGGAAGATGGTCTCAAGCCGCTAACTAGTCGATATCCCTGGGAAAATAGCAATGTGCGCTTCGTCCGGAGGCCGATCGGCAGCAGATTTATTGCCCCGATCGACCCGCCGGCGGATGAAATCTTCTCCCCGGATTTTGGCTCATAGCCCGGTGATTCCGCTGTCGACCGTCGGACATTCTTCACCTCACCGTGCTTGAACTGGCTCCGTCACACCAAGAAACCGTTTGAGCGACGCCAGGACTTCGTCCAGCCTGTCATGATGAAGCCAGTGTCCGGCGCCCGCGAACTTCACCAGTTCGGCTTGCTTGAAATGCGCGAGCAGACCTGTCGGGTCGGGAAGATAGCTTTCGTCACCCCACATCAGCAGGGTCGGGCAGGTAATCCGCGACCACAAGCCGATATAGTCGTCCGGCAACAGCCGATACGGCGCCCTCGCCCGCAGATGATGATCGAACTTCCAGCGATACAAGCCGTCGGCGTTCTGCCGGACGCCGTGGCGGGCAAGATGCAGCGCCAGCGCCGGCGTCAGCCGCTTGTTGCGTGCCGAAAGCCGCTGCGACGCCTCCTCGGTGGTCCGGAACGTGCTGGGTTCACGCTCACCGATGCGATCGAGCTGGTCGATCCATCGCGACATCTGCTCATGAATCGGTGTGCGTCGGGAGCCTGCCAGAAAGACGCCATCCAGCACGCCAAGGCGCGACACCTGCGCCGGGTAGGTGCCGGCATAGGCCAGCGCGACCATCCCGCCCATCGAGTGACCGACAATGGCTGCATCCTGCAACCCGGCAAAGCGTATCATCCGGGTGAGATCATAGACATGATCGACCAGGCTGTAGCTGCTCCCCTTCGCCCATTCGGAATCGCCGTGCCCGCGAAGGTCGGGCGCCACGACATGGAAATGCGGCCGCAGTTCCCGCGCGATCGCATCCCAGTTGCGGCAATGGTCGAGCCCGCCATGGACCAGGATCAGCGGCGCCGCGGCTTCGTTGCCCCAGTCGACATAGTGCAGCCGCAGCCCCTGGGACTCATAAAAGCAGTCTGCCGGCTCGGCCGTCATGGATCGTTTCTCGCCGAGGTAATGGCCTATTTCGGCGTAAATCCGAATGTCCGCTCGAAGCGCTTGACGTAGTCGGGCCACACCGCAGGATTGACGATGCGCGGTGGACGCTTGCCGTCCAGCGCATCGAGAATCTGTTCGGCGGCGATCTTGCCCATGTTCATGCGCGCTTCCTTGGTCACACCTGCGGTGTGGGGGCTCGCCAGCACATTGTCGAATTGCAGCAGCGGATGCTCCGGCGGCGGCGGCTCCTTGTCCCAGACGTCGAGGCCGGCGCCCGCAATCCGCTTGTCGCGCAACGCCGCGTACAGCGCCTCCTCGTCGTGAATGAAGCCGCGCGCCGTGGTGATGAAGAATGCGTGCGGCTGCATCAGCGCGAATTCGCGGGCGCCGATCATGCGGCGATTGTCCTTGGTCAGCGGACAGGAAATCGAAACGAAGTCCGCGCGGCGCATCAGATCGTGAAGCTCCACCTTCTCCGCGCCCCGCGCGGCGATTTCCTCGGCGGTCAAATAGGGATCGTAGGCAATCACCTTCATGTGCAGCAGGCCCTTGCACAGTTCGGCGATGCGGCGGCCGACATTGCCGATCCCGACGATGCCGATGGTCTTGCCCTGCGCCTCGTTGCCGATCAGCGCGTTGCGATTGACATTGGCCTCGCGGCGCAGTGCGCGGTCGGCCTCGAGGATGCGCTTGGACAGCGTCAGCAGCATGCCGAGCGCATGCTCGGCGACCGAATTGGCGTTGCCGCCGGATTGATTGACGACGAGCACGCCGGCCGCCGTGCAGGCATCGACGTCGACGGGATCGAAGCCCGCGCCGTTCGAAGACACGATCAGCAGGTTCGGCGCCCGCTTCAGCAAATCCTGATTGACGTGGAAATGCCCGGCGATCTCGTCGCGCGCCGCGCCGACCTGGTAGGCATGCGCCGCCGACAGGATCGGCGCTGCGACGGCATCGGGACTGTCGTTCTCCAGCCGGTCGAGCCGCACGTCGGCGCGGGCTTTCAGGATATCGATATAGATCTCGTGGGCGAGATATTTGACGTAGAACACGCGCTTGTTGTTGACGGTCATCTTTGTTGGCAACTTTCAGTTCGGGAAGCCGTAGAGCTTGGCGGGATTATCGACGAGGATGCGCTGCTGCGTCGCCTTATCAGGCGTCCATGTCTGAAACAACTCGAGCAGATGCCCGGCGTCGGGCATTTCACCCTCGACGCGCGGATGCGGCCAGTCGCCGCCCCACACCAGCCGCTCCGGATTGGCCTTCACCAGCGCTTCATGAAACGGGCGCGCATCGGGGTAGTCAGGCGCGTTCTGGCTAAGCCGATGGGCGCCCGACAGCTTGCTCCAGCACCAGCCTTCGCCGACGCACCGAAGCAAACTCTGGAACCCTTCGGTACCGGTACCGGCACGGGCGTCGGTGCGCCCCATATGGTCGATCACCACCGGCAGCCGCAGCGATTTCAGAACCGGAATCGTCGCCGGCAAATCCTTGACGTCGATCCACAATTGCAGGTGCCAGCCGAGCTCGGCCATCAGAGGCGCAAGTTTTTCCGCTTCGCTTAAAGGAATGCCGCCGCGATAATGCAATTGCCCATCGCGAAAGAAGTGATTGAAGCGCAAGCCGCGGACGCCATTTGCGTTCCACGCGCGCAATTCGTCCGGCGAAACATCCGCATCGGCCACCGCGACGCCGCGCAGGCGGTTGGGCTCGCGCTTCAGCGCATCGAGCATTGCCGAATTGTCGTGGCCATGCGCACTGCCCTGCACCAGCACACCGCGCGCAAAGCCGAGCGCATCGAGCATGCCGAGGTATTTTTCCAGCGGCGCATCCGGAGGCGTGTAGCTGCGATCGTCCGCATAGGGGAAACGATCCGCCGGTCCGAACACATGCGCATGCGTGTCGCAGGCGCCTGGCGGCAACGGTACGCTCGGACGGGTGACGTCGCGGGGCGGCAGGCAGGCGGGAATCATGGGAGGCACCACATCAATTATTCCGCTTTCATTCCGGCGGCCTTGATGATCGGCCCCCATTTTTCGTAGTCCTCGCGGATTTTGGCGTCGAATTGCTGCGGCGTGCTGCCGATCGGTTGCGCCCCGAGTTTCGCCAACCGCTCCTTGACGGCGTCGGTATTGAGGGCCGCGACAAAATCCTGCGAGAGCCTGGCCAGCACCTCGGGCGGCATTCCGGCCGGTCCGAGCAGGCCCCACCAGACGCCGGTGTCATAGCCCGGCACGGTCTCGGACATGCTGGGTACATCGGGCAGGAACGGCGCGCGCGAGGCCGTGGTGACGGCGAGCGCGCGGAGCGTGCCTGCCTGAAGCTGCCCAACCAATTCCGGACCGTTGTTGAACGACATCGGGATCTGTCCGCCGAGCAGATCATTGATCGCGGGCGCGCCGCCCTTGTAGGGAATGGCGGTGAGATCGACCTTCGCCAGGTTCTTCAGGAGTTCGCCTGCGAGATGCGTCGACGTCCCGTTGCCGGCATGGGCAAAGGACAGGCTTCCCGGCTTCGCTTTCGCCGCCGATATCATCTCGGCCACCGTCTTGAACGGCGAGTCGGCCCGCACCAGCAGGATATTGGGTGACGACGCCAGCAGCGAGACTGGTGTGAAATCCTTGAACGTGTCGTAGGGGATCTTGGCATACAGGAACGGGTTGGTGGCATGGCCGCTCGCCACCATGATCAGGGTGTAGCCGTCGGGCGGCGCGGTCGCGACCGCCTGCGAGGCAATCACGCCACCGGCGCCGGGACGGTTCTCCACGACGACGGACTGCCCCCATTGTTTGGAGACGACATCGCCGAGCGTGCGCGTCAGGACATCGACGCCGCCTCCGGCGGGATAGGGCACCAAAATATGAACGGATTTGGACGGAAAATTCGTCTGGGCGAAGGCGCTGCCACACATGATCTGCATGGCCGCTGCTGCGATATGAATGACCGCTGCTGCGGCAGCGATCCGGAACCATCTGCCCATGGCAGCCCCCTCCCGATGATATGTTTTCTTGTTTATCTCACATCGTCGCATCCCGGCTGAAGTGGCGCGAGGCGCAGAGCAGGATACGGCTGGAACATGTTGACAATCTCGCCGATGACGTCAAGTTTCGCCGCTCCAAAGAATGAGCGCCGAGAAAAAAATCGTCGCGGGCAAGGGAGACCAGAATGGCGGTTGCAGAGGAAAAAACCTCGCCCGAAACCTCCGAGAAGAGCTGGCATGGCGTGGTGCTGCAAACGCTCAAGCGCAACGAGATCCGCCTGGTCCCTTACGTACCCGACCGCGTCCTGACCACGCTGATCAAGAACCTGCACGCCGATCCCTTCTTCACGACCTTCCCCACCGCGCGCGAAGAGGAAGCGGTCGGCATCGTCTCCGGCGCCTGGATGGGCGGCATGCGCGGCGCGGTGCTGATGCAGACTTCAGGATTTGCCACGCTCGCGAACGTGCTGGCATCGCTGGCGATCCCCTATCAGATCCCGCTGATCATGTTCGTCTCCGAGCGCGGCACGCTCGGCGAATTCAACTATGGGCAGTCGCTGGTCTGCCGCACCATGCGTCCGGTGCTCGAACTCGCTCGCGATGGAGCACCACACCGCGACGCGGCTCGATGAATTCGAGTTCATCGTCGACCGCTCCATCAAGCAGGCCGTCACGACGCAGGCGCCGGTAGCCCTGATCCTCTCGCCGCTGTTGACCGGCGGCAAGGTCTTCGACAAGTGAGCGATCCCATGAACAGCGACAAGGCGGCCCGCAATACCAAGGTCATGAACCGCTTCGATCTCACCTCGCGGCTGATCGCGAAATTGAAGCACGAGGAAGCCGTGATCGGCGGCATCGGCAATACCAATTTCGACCTCTGGGCCGCCGGCCACCGGCCACAGAATTTCTACATGCTCGGCAGCATGGGCCTTGCCTTCCCGATCGCGCTCGGCGTCGCGCTGGCGCAACCGGACCGGCGCATATTTGCGCTCGAGGGCGACGGCTCGCTGCTGATGCAACTGGGTTCGCTTTCGACGATCGCGACGCTGGCGCCGAAGAACCTCACCATGGTCGTGATGGACAACGGCATCTACCAGATCACCGGCGCACAGCCGACGCCGGGGTCTGCCGTCGCCGACATCGTCGCCATCGCCGTTGCGAGCGGACTCACCAACAGCACCTGGGCTGCGGACGAAGACGATTTCGAGCGCCTGATCGACGAGTCCATGTCGGCCGCAGGCCCGACACTGATCGGCGTGCGCATCGACGACAAGCCGGGCACAGGCACTACCCGCCGCGATCCCGTGCAAATCCGGGAGCGCTTCATGCACGGTATGGGCGTCAGGGAACCTCTCTAAAACGTAATTAACCACAGGCATCAGCCATTCGCGTACACGGGGCTATCCGGCACATAAATTGTGCTATGCCACCGCGATGACGATCATTCTTCGACTAGTCGCCTGGGGCCTTGCCGCAGCCATCGCATTCGCAACGCTCGGGCCGCCGGGACTACGGCCACATTCAAACCTGGGACAGGATGGCGAGCATGCGCTTGCCTTCGTGCTGCTGGGGCTCGCGTTCGGACTGGCCTATACGCGCAACCGCCTGCTCACGGCGGGCTGCGTCATCGCCTTCACCGGGCTGGTCGAAGTGCTGCAGTTCCTGGCACCGGGCCGGCACGCCCGGATGGAGGACTTTGTGGTCGACGCCCTGGCGGCTTCGCTCGGCCTTGCGGCAGCAGCGTCGCTCGACTGGACGATCCGGCGAACGCAGCGATCGCTGCCCTAGAGCCTTTTCGGTTCTGATTGAATCAGAACCGGGCTCTAAATTCTTGTTTTGACGCGTTTTCTTAACGCGAACCGGTGTCCACCCCGGATCAAGTCCGGGGCAGGCTTTCGCTCGAAAACGCTCTAGCCACGGTCGCAAAAAATCCCCGCGGGGCAACGACCCCGCGAGGACTCCATTTCAAAAAACGCCGTCTTCGTTAGTCGATGATCCTGACAACCCGGCGCGTGCGCGGCTCCACGATAACGCGGCGCTCATTGACGACCGCATAGCCATATTCAGTGTGCTGCGGCACCGTACGCAGTTCGACGGTCGGCGGCAGCGGCTCGCCAACGACGACGCGCTCACGAACCACGACAGAACGGTCCCGCGGGAGCCCGTTGATCACGGCGTTCGGAATTTCCACGGCCGCACCCATTGCAGCACCCACGGTGCCACCGACGATGGCGCCGACCGGGCCACCCACTTCGCCGCCCGCGGCGGCGCCGTCCGCGGCGCCTCTGGCGGTGGTCGACGACTGAGCAAATGCCGCACCCGGGACCAGCAGCGCGGCGGCAATCAGTGAAACAGCCAAACGATTATTCATCACATCCTCCAGTGAATTGACGATACGTCTCAACCACTGGAGGCGCGACATAGTTCCGGTTCCAATGCGGCAGCAAAAAGGGACCGCGCCGAAATTTCGACGCGGTTCCAAGTCAGGGAGTTCCAGTCTCAGTCAATCAGCGCATCAGCCTTTGGCGACCTGATGGTTCGCCATCATCTCCAGCGCACGCACCATGCCTGAATGGTCCCACGCCTTGCCGCCATGGGCGGTGCAGGAGCTGAACAATTGCTGGGCCACCGCCGTGCTGGGTAAGGAAATGCCGAGCGCACGCGCGCCCTCCAGCGCCAGATTGAGATCCTTCTGGTGCAGCTCGATACGGAAGCCCGGTTCGAAGTTGCGCTTCACCATGCGCTCGCCATGCACTTCGAGAATCCGCGACGATGCAAAGCCGCCCATCAGCGCCTGCCGCACCAATGCCGGATCCGCGCCGGCTTTCGATGCGAACAGCAGCGCCTCGCCGACCGCCTCGATCGTCAGCGCCACGATAATCTGGTTGGCGACTTTCGTAGTCTGGCCGTCGCCGTTGGCGCCCACCAACGTGACGTTCTTGCCCATCTTGTCGAACACCGGCTTCATGGCGTTGAACGCGCGCTCCGGTCCACCGACCATGATGGTGAGGCTCGCCGCCTTGGCGCCGACTTCGCCGCCCGAGACGGGCGCATCGAGATAGTCGGCGCCGAGCGCCTCGATCTTCTTCGCAAATTCCTTGGTGGCGAGCGGCGAGATCGAGCTCATGTCGACGACGGTCTGCCCCTTCGAGATTCCCTCCGCGACGCCGTCCTTTCCGAACAGGACCGCTTCCACATGCGGCGTATCCGGCACCATGATGATGACCACGTCAGCCTGCTCGGCGACCTCCTTGCCCGATTTGCAGACCGCACCGCCCGCCGAAACCAGCTCCGGTGGAATGGGCACAACGTCGTGCAGGAACAGGCGGTGGCCGGCGGCCTGCAGATGGCCTGCCATCGGGCGCCCCATGGTGCCGAGGCCGATAAAACCGATATCGATCATTTCAACTCCCCTTACGCGTTTTCTTGTTCAGGTATCGGCCGTCAGCGCGGCGTGCCAACCGAGGCCCTCAACGGTCGTCGTCCTCGGCTTGTATTCGCACCCGACCCAGCCGCGATAACCAATAGCGTCGAGATGGCGGAACAGGAAGGGATAGTTGATCTCGCCCGTCCCCGGCTCATTGCGGCCGGGGTTGTCGGCGAGCTGGACATGGGCGATGCGGGTGAGGTGTTTTTGCAGGCTTCGCGCGATGTCGCCTTCCATTATCTGCATGTGGTAGATGTCGTACTGCACGAACAGGTTGCTCGAACGCACGTCCGCAATGAGCTGAAGCGCCTGCTCGGTCCTGTTCAGAAAGAAGCCGGGGATGTCGATGGTGTTGATCGGCTCGATCAGAAGCTTGATCCCTTCCCTCCCAAGCGCATCCGCTCGCGAAACGCAGATTTCCGATCAGCACCTCGTTCAGATCGATCCTGTCCGCGCCGTCGGGCGCAATGCCGACCAGGCAGTTGAGCTGGCGGCAATCGAGCGCCCTGGCGTAGTCGATGGCGCGGGCGACGCCGTCGCGAAACTCCTCGACCCGATCGGGCAGGATGGCGATGCCGCGCTCGCCGGCCGCCCAATTGCCCGCGGGAAGATTGTGCAGCACCTGGGTCAGGCCGTGCCGGTGCAACTGCTCGCGCAGCTCGGCCTTGTCGAAATCATACGGGAATAGATATTCCACCCCGCTGAATCCCGCGGCCTTGGCGGCGGCAAACCGATCGAGGAACGGCGCTTCGCCGAACAGCATGGTGAGATTGGCGGCAAATTTCGGCACGGTCTATTCTCCTCGATTTATGCCGGCAGCAGCTTGCCGGATTGCGGCGCGCTTGATCTGGCCGGCGTGTCGTCCAGCGGCAGATCGAGCACCTCCTCGAATTCGACGATGTTGTCGATCTCGGTGCCCATCGAGATGTTGGTGACGCGTTCGAGAATGAACTCGACGACCACAGGCACCTTGAATTCCGCCATCCATTCACGCGCGGTCGCGAACGCCGCCTGCGCATGGTTCGGGTCGGTGACGCGGATCGCCTTGCAGCCCAGCCCCTCGGCCACCGCGACGTGGTCGACGCCATAGACCCCGAGCTCGGGCGCGTTGATGTTCTCGAACGAAAGCTGGACGTGGTAGTCCATGTCGAAGCCGCGCTGCGCCTGGCGGATCAGCCCGAGATAGGAGTTGTTCACGACGACGTGGATGTAGGGCAGCTTGAACTGCGCGCCGACCGCGAGCTCCTCGATCAGGAACTGGAAATCATAATCGCCCGACAGCGCGACGATGTCGCGGATTGGATCCGCCGCGCGCACGCCGAGCGCCGCGGGCAATGTCCAGCCGAGCGGACCGGCCTGCCCGGCATTGATCCAGTTGCGCGGGCCGTAGACACCGAGGAACTGCGCGCCGGCGATCTGCGACAGGCCGATCACGCTGACATAGCAGGTGTCGCGTCCGAATGCCCTGCTCATCTCCTCATAGACGCGCTGCGGCTTGATCGGCATGTCGTCGAAATGGCTCTTGCGCAGCATCGTGCGCTTGCGGTCCTGGCAGGCCGCCGGCCACGCCTGCCGCTCCCTTAGCTTGCCGGCCTTTCGCCATTCCTTCGCAACGGTGACGAACAATTCCAGCGCCGCTTTGGCGTCGGACACGATGCCGAAATCGGGATTGAAGACGCGCCCGATCTGCGTCGGCTCGATATCGACATGCACGAAAGTCCGGCCCCTTGGTGTAGGTCTCGATCGAACCGGTGTGACGGTTGGCCCAGCGGTTGCCGATGCCGAGCACGAAGTCGGATTGCAGCATGGTGGCGTTGCCGTAGCGATGGCTAGTCTGCAAGCCGACCATGCCGGCCATCAGCACGTGATCGTCGGGAATGGCGCCCCACCCCATCAGCGTCGGCACGACAGGAACGTTGACGATCTCGGCGAACTTCACCAGCAGCTCGGACGCATCGGCATTGATGACGCCGCCGCCCGCGACGATCAGCGGCCGCTCCGCGGCGTTGAGCATTTCGAGCGCTTTCTCGATCTGCCTGCGCGTCGCGGCCGGCTTGTAGACCGGCAGCGGCTCATAGGTCTCGTCGTCGAATTCGATTTCCGCAAGCTGCACGTCGAGCGGCAGGTCGATCAGCACCGGACCCGGTCGGCCAGAACGCATGACGTGAAACGCCTGGCTGAACACCCGCGGCACCAGCGCTGGTTCGCGCACGGTGACCGCCCATTTCGTCACGGGTTTCGCGATCGATTCGATATCGATGGCCTGAAAGTCTTCCTTGTAGAGCCGCGCGCGCGGCGCCTGCCCGGTGATGCAGAGGATCGGGATCGAATCCGCGATCGCAGAATAAAGCCCGGTGATCATGTCGGTGCCGGCCGGCCCCGAGGTGCCGATGCAGACGCCGATATTGCCTGATTTGGCGCGGGTGTAACCCTCCGCCATATGCGAAGCGCCCTCGACATGGCGCGCCAGGATGTGGCCGATCGAACCGCGCTTTTTCAGCGCGGAGTACAACGGATTGATCGCCGCTCCGGGAACGCCGAAGGCGATGGTCACGCCCTCCTTTTCCAGGACCCGTACGGCCGCATCGATCGCTCGCATCTTCGCCATGTCGCGCCTCGCTAAGGCTGTTCGCTCTGGCGGCGATCATCGCGGTGGCGGGGTGCGATCTCAACGCGGTTGATTTTATTTCCCGCGGAGTGGAAGGAAGTAGCAAAAAATGTGTTAGATCAGTCGCTTGCTTCCATCACTCGATGGAAACGCGAGAAGCGTCATTGCGAGCGGAGCGAAGCAATCCATAGCGCCGCAAGCGGAGGCAAGACATGGGCACATCAGAAGCGAAAGGCCGGCGAAAGATCATGGGTTTCTTCGAGCGACTGAAGGCAGCAGCATCCGCCGAGTGGCGGGCCTATACCGAGCACCCCTTCACGGAGGGGCTGGCGGACGGTTCGCTTCCCGAGGCGGCGTTCCGGCACTATCTCGTCCAGGATTACCTGTTCCTGATCGAGTTCGCCCGCGCCTATGCGCTATCCGTCTACAAGTCGCCCACGCTGGCTGACATGCGCGAAGCGGCTGCCGGCATCTCGGCCATTCTCGACGTCGAGATGAACCTGCACGTAAAACTCTGCGCCGGCTGGGGCCTGTCGGCCGCCGATCTCGAGCAAGCGCCTCCGGCGTCGAGATGCTGGCCTATACCCGCTACGTGCTCGATGCGGGAATGCGCGGCGACCTGCTGGCGCTCAAGGTGGCGCTCGCCCCTTGCGTGATCGGCTATGCCGAGATCGCGACGCGGCTTGCCGCGCGGCCCAATGCGCTCGCTGGCAACAAACCCGTACAGCGTCTGGATCGCCGATTACGCCGGTGTGCCCTATCAGGAAGTCGCGGCAAATGCCCGGGCGCATCTGGAGGAGCTTGCCGGTCGCTACGCCACGCCGGCCCGCGAGGCAGAGCTGATCGCGATCTTCAAGGAAGCCACAAGGCTCGAAGCCGACTTCTGGGAAATGGGTTGGCGCGCGGGCAAGCGCTAAGCTGTCGGCGCAACGCCGCCAAGCTCGTAGCCCGCATGAGCGGAGCGATATGCGGGGATCGTCTCGACGTGGTCCCCGGGGTCGCTGCGCTCGCCCGGGCTACGCTTCCTGACTCAGTTCAGCCGCAGTTCCGTGATGTGCCGCGGATCGGGCTTCAGCTCACCACGCTCCACGCGCGTGACGATGTCCGTCAGCGCCGCGTTCGCGGTGCAGGCAATGCCGATCTTCTCGCCCTCGCGCACCACAAGGCCGTTGATGAATTCGATCTCGGTGCGCCGGCCCTTCTGCATGTCCTGCCCCATCGAGGGCCGCTGCGCGGATGAGGTGCGCTTGCCGTCCTTGAAGCGCTGCTCGTCGCAGGCGCGCATCGCCGCCTCGTCGCCCTCGCCGGCCCGCGCGATCGTGTCCGGCGGCAGGTGCAAAATCTCTTCCAGTTGATAGCCCTGCGCCTGGCCGACGCGGATCGCTTCGCTGCCGAGCCGCGTGGAGAAACGGCGAAGCGGCTCGCTTTGCAGGATTTCCCCGCCCGGCAGGCCGGTGCAGGCGGAGAGCCCGTTGCCCATGACGTTGGCGACCAGTTTCGACCAGCGCTCGCCCCAGAGATTGTCCGTCACCTTGGCGCTGTCGGAATAGCCGACCAGGCGGCAGACCTCCTCCGCCCGCGGCGTGATGCGGCCATGGACTTCGCCGGCGCGAAACACCGTGTGCGCCGCCCCGCCCTTGCCGGCGCCTCGGTGGATGTGGCCGGGTTCGGGCAGGTTCACCGTGATGCTGCTGGCAATGCAGCCCAGCGTCTTGCCCCAGCCGACAATGCCGGCAATCGTCTCCTCGTTCATGCAGTTCTGCAGCGACACGACATAGCCGTCCGCCGCCAGATATTGCCGGATCAGCATGGTGGCCCAGGCGGTGTCGTAGGACTTCATGCAGACGAAGGCGATGTCGACCGGCTTCTCCTTGGAGAGTTGCTGCGCATCCGTGACGTGGAGCGCGCGCACGGGCACCGAGAATTCCGCAACATCCATGGCGTGGGTGACGCGCAGCCCGTGCTTGCGCATGTGCTCGACGTGCTCGGGCCAGGGATCGATGAACGTGACGTCCTCGCCCGCCTGCGCCATATGGGCGCCGGCATATCCGCCAACGGCGCCTGCTCCGACGATTGCGATCTTCCGGCCCATGATTTCCCCCAACGTTTTCTTGGCATCGGACACAACCGCGTCCGCTGATCCGTTGCAGGCCACTCTAGCGGATCGGAGTTTTCAGCCAACCGGTCGCCTTGTACCAAAAGCGGACCGCTGCCATGCCGGTAACGATGGACTGCTTGCGGCTGGACTCGCCCTCACCCCGCAGGTTTTCGAGCGGTTCGCGTCTTCGGAGGCGATCCGGCAGCAGGCTTGATCCGAATTCGCATCGTTCCGCCCTTGGGCTGGTCGATCTCGAAAGCGTTTGTCTTTCGCACGAGGTCGCTCAGCTTGCGGGAGCCGTAGGTCCTCGAATCGAAATCGGGGGCCAGGTTGGTGAGCCCTTTTCCGACTTCCCCGAGAGCGACCCATCCGTCTTCGCTTTCCATCTGGGCGATGGCCTTCTTGATGATAGGGGTGGCTGCATCAGGCGGTTGGAGCAGTTGCGACCTCGAGGCGGCATCCTGGTTGTTCGCCGTACCGCCAAGCAGGTTCTCGGTGTAGAAGAATCTGTCGGCAAGCCTGCCTGAAGCTTTCCGGCGTCTTCTGCTCCCCGAAGCCAAACACATCAACGCCATGTTCCCGGATGCGGGCGGCAAGCCGGGTAAAATCGCTGTCTGATGACACCAGGCAGAATCCATCGAACCGGCCGCTGTGAAGCAGGTCCATCGCGTCGATGACCAGGGTGATGTCGGACGCATTCTTTCCGGTCGTATAGGCGAACTGCTGCTGGGGTATGATGGCATGCTTCGACAGAATATCCGGCCCAGCCCTTGGACCGGGCGTTGGAGAAGTCGCCATAGATGCGGCGAACGCTCGCCTCCCCGATCTTGGCAATCTCCTCGAACAGACCATCCGCAATCTTTGCGGACGCATTGTCAGCATCGATCAGAACAGCGAGACGGGGCGAGCGGGTTTCAGAAGGCATGACTTTCCCCAATCGTTGACCGGAGGACATCGTCCCTCGAAGCCGCGCCATGGACGCCGATGGATGGATATAGCGATGTCGGGGCTCTCGCCGCCAGACCTAATTTGAGGCCGATTTCGCCTCCGGCATCACGCCGCCGAGCGCCACCGTCAATTCCGCCGCCACCTCCCGCACCGTCTGCCCGAGCATCGGCAGCCGCTCGTCGGTCAGGCGGCTGGTCATCCCCGAGACGGAAATCGCCGCCAAGGGCTCGGCGCAGTCATTGTAGACCACGGCCGCGATGCAGCGCAGGCCCATGCAGGCCTCCTCGTCGTCGATCGCAAAACCCTGGCGGCGGATTTTTTCGAGTTCCTTGAACAGGTCGCCCGGGCGCACGATCGACTTTTCCGTCAATCTCGGCATGCCATGATGATGGAGGATGGCGCTGACGTCCTCGTTGGAATAGGTCGCCAGCACCGCCTTGCCGACGCCGGAGGCCACCATGGCGACGCGGCCGCCGACCTTGGTCAGCGAGCGCATGATCTCGCGGCTCTCCATGCGCGTCAGCACGATGATGAACTCGTCGTCGACCACGGCGAGGTTCGCCGTCTCGCGCGTCAGGTCGCGCAGCTTGCGCAGATATGGCACCGCCTGCGCCGAGAAATTGCGCCGGCGCGCAAACGTCGCCCCCACCGTGAAGCAGCGCGCGCCGACATGCCATTTCGATCCGGTGCGGTCGAACTGCACGAAGCGGCGGTTTTCCAGCGTCCCCAGCAGGCGATGCACCGTCGAGGTCGAAAGCCCCGTGCGGATGGCGAGATCGCTCAGGCGATAGCCTTCGTCGTCTTCGGCCAGCGTTTCGATGATCGAGAGCGCGCGATCGACGGACTGGACGCCGCTGTCGCGCGCGTCGACTTCGTCCGTCTCTTTCGCGCGGGTCGCCTTCCGTCGGATCACGCCTCGCCTCTTTGTTCGCGCGAGATGAGACTATTCTCCCTCTCCCCGCGCCTGCGGGAAGAGATGGTCGCAGAATGTCGCCCTGTAACACCGTCATTGCGAGCGAAGCGAAGCAATCCATCGTACGGCAGAACGGATAGATGGATTGCTTCGTCGCTTCGCTCCCTTGCGCAAACGCTTTGCGTTTGTCGCAGGCAATGACGACGCTAGTCTCAGAGCAGGCCCGCGCCGCGCGCCCATTTGTACTTCGCGCCCAGCACCTCGACCGGCAGTTCGGTCGAATAGGCATAGGCCGGGATGCCGTTCTGGTAGAGATATTCGGCGGCTTCCTCGACCTCGACGTCGCCGGCGAGCGAGGCGACGATCGGCTTGACGAAGCCCTTGGCCTCCATCTCCTTCTTCACCTCGACCATGTTGCGGGCGAACACCATCGGCGGCGTCACGATCGTGTGCCAGTAGCCGAGGATCAGCGCGTGGATGCGCTCATCCGACAGGCCGAGCTTGACCGTGTTGACGTAGGTGATCGGCGGCTCGCCGCCGGTGATGTCGACCGGATTTCCGGCCGCACCGAATGGCGGGATGAACTTGCGGAACGCAGCGTCGAGATCCGGCGGCATCGCCATCAGCGACATGCCGTTGTCGACCACCGAGTCCGACAGCAGCACGCCCGAACCGCCCGCACCCGTGATGATCAGGATGTTCTCGCCCTTCGGCGTCGGCAGCACCGGCACGCCGCGCGCGAACTCGAGCAGTTGCCTCAAAGACCGGGCGCGGATCACGCCGGACTGTGCGAACACGTCCTCGTAGATCTTGTCGTTGCCGGCGAGCGCGCCGGTGTGCGACGAGGCCGCCTTGGCGCCCGCGGAAGTGCGGCCCGCCTTCAGCACCACCACCGGCTTCTTCTTGGAGACGCGCTTGGCGGCTTCCGCGAAGGCGCGGCCATCCTTCAGGTCTTCGCAGTGCTGCGCGATGATCGTCGTGTTCGGATCCTGCTCGAAGAAGGCGAGCAGATCGTCCTCGTCGATGTCAGACTTGTTGCCGAGGCCGACGATCGCGGAGACGCCCATCTTGGCGGAGCGCGAGAAGCCGATGATCGCCATGCCGATGCCGCCGGACTGCGACGACAGCGCCGCCGAGCCCTTGACGTCGTAGGCGGTGCAGAACGTCGCGCAGAGATTGGCCGGAGTATAATAGAAGCCGTAGATGTTCGGCCCCATCAGGCGGATGTTGTACTTCTTGCCGACCTCGACGATCTCGGCCTGCAGTTCGGGCGCGCCGGCTTCGGCAAAACCCGACGGAATCAGGACGGCGCCTGGAATTTTCTTCTCGCCGCATTCGACCAGGGCGCCCGCGACGAACTTGGCGGGGATCGCAAACACCGCGGTGTCGATCACGCCGGGTACGTCCTTGACGCTCTTGTAGGCCTTGTAACCCAGGATCTCGGCGGCCTTCGGATGGATCGGATAGATCTCGCCCTTGTAGCCGCCATTGATCAGGTTCTTCATCACGGAGTTGCCGATCTTGCCGTCCTCGGCGGAGGCGCCGATCACGGCGACGCCCTTCGGCTGCATGATGCGGTTCATCGCGGCGACGATTTCTTCGGTCGGGCGCGGCGCCGGACGCGGCTTGTAGTCGAAGTCGACGACGATGCGCACGTCGGCGGCAATCGCGTCCTTCTTGGTGGCGAACACCGGGTTGAGATCGAGTTCGACGATTTCGGGGAAATCGCTGACGAGCTGCGACACCTTGACGATGACATCAGCCAGCGCGTCGCGGGAGACAGGATCGCCGCCGCGCACGCCCTTCAGCATGTCATGGGCCTGGATGCCGTCGAGCATCGACAGGGCATCGTCCTTGGTGGCGGGCGCGAGGCGGAAGGTGATGTCCTTCAGCACCTCGACCAGCACGCCGCCGAGGCCGAACGCCACCAGCTTGCCGAACGAGCCGTCGGTGATGGAGCCGACGATGACCTCGGTGCCGCCGGCCAGCATCTGCTGGACCTGGATGCCCTCGATCTTGGCGTCGGCCTTATATTTCTTCGCATTGGCGAGAATGGTCTCGTAGGTCTTTTCGGCATCATCAGCGGTCTTGACGCCGACCACGACGCCGCCGGCTTCGGTCTTGTGCAGGATGTCCGGGGAGACGATCTTCATCACCACCGGGAAGCCCATGGCGGATGCGAGCTTGGATGCTTCGGCTGCGGACTTGGCCACGCCTTCCTTCGGAACCGGGATGCCGTAGGCATCGCACACCAACTTGCCTTCCGGGGCAGTGAGGCTGGTGCGCTTCTCGGCTTTCACCGTGTCCAGCACCCGGCGGACAGCCTGGTGGGCGCCGGGCTCGGCGACTTTGCGGGCCGCATCTGCAGAATTTGACATTTAGCTTCCTCCTGGGGCTGGTTTTATGGCATTTGGTATGCCAGAGACAAGATTGTCAAGACAAACTATCGCGCGGAAATAGCGAAAACACGGGCATCTTGACATTCTGGTATTTGGTATGCCAAAAATATTCGAGTGTTTCTTCTGCTAAGAAGACGTCTCCAAAACAGGGAGGAGACGAGTCGTGCCCGCACGTAAACAAACCAAGGCGCCGCCTGTCATGGCTGATGCAGATATCGCAATCGTCCGGATTGCGCCTGAGACGAGCTTCAAGAACAAGGCCTACGAGGCCTTGAAGGAAGCTATTCTCAAGATGGACATCTATGCGACGCCCGAGCAGGTGATGCTCGACGAGCGCGCACTGTCCGAACGCCTCGGCGTCAGCCGCACTCCCATTCGCGAAGCGATCGCGATGCTGGAACAGGACGGTTTCGTCAAAACCGTGCCGCGCCGTGGCATCGTCGTGGTCCGCCGCACCAAGACCGAGATCGTCGACATGATCCGCGCCTGGGCCGCGCTCGAGAGCATGGCCGCACGCCTGATCACGACCACGGCGCGCAAGAAGGACATCACCGCGCTGCGCGACTTCTTCAAGGATTTCGGCAAGGATCGTCTGCCGCAGGATCATGTCGAGGAATACTCCAAGGCCAACATCGCGTTCCACCAGGCGCTGATCTCGCTGTCGGAGTCCCCGGTACTGGTCGACATGACCAACGATATCCTTTTGCACGTGCGCGGCTACCGGCAACTGACCATCGGGCGGAAAGACCGTACCGCAACCTCGCTGCCCGAGCATCTCGCCATTATCGAGGCATTGGAAGCACGCGACACCGAACTCGCCGAGAAACGCGCGCGCGACCACACGCTGGGCCTGGCCGCCTACGTCGAGGCGCACGGGCAGGAACTCTTTAGTTAGACGCAACTTCGCAACAGAAGACGACGAAAAATCGTCCGAACCAAAACGATCAGGGAGATGAAGCCCATGCTGAATACCGCGACCAAGTCCGAAGCACCGGGCACCGAGCAGGAGCTGACGGATGGCTTTCATCTCGTCATCGATGCGCTCAAGCTCAACGGCATCAACACCATCTATGGTGTGCCGGGCATCCCGATCACGGATCTTGGACGCATGATGCAGGCCGAGGGCATTCGCGTGCTCTCGTTCCGCCACGAGCAGAATGCCGGCTACGCGGCCTCGATCGCCGGCTATCTCACCAAGAAACCGGGCGTCTGCCTCACCGTCTCGGCGCCCGGCTTCCTCAACGGCCTGACGGCACTCGCCCACGCCACCACCAACTGCTTCCCGATGATCCTGATCTCGGGATCTTCCGAACGTGAGGTCGTCGACCTGCAGCAGGGCGACTATGAAGAGATGGACCAGCTCGCAATCGCCAAGCCGCTCTGCAAGGCGGCCTTCCGCGTGCTGCACGCCGCCGACATCGGCATCGGTCTCGCCCGCGCGATCCGTGCCGCCGTCTCGGGCCGCCCGGGCGGCGTCTATCTCGACCTGCCCGCAAAGCTTTTCGGCCAGGTGATGGATGCGGCTGCCGGCGCGAAATCGCTGGTCAAGGTCATCGACGCCGCGCCCGCCCAGATCCCTGCCCCGTCGGCGGTCAAGCGCGCGCTCGACGTGCTCAAGGGCGCGAAGCGTCCCCTCATCATCCTCGGCAAGGGTGCGGCCTATGCGCAGGCCGACGACGATATCCGCGCCTTTGTCGAAAAGACCGGCGCACCGTTCCTGCAGATGAGCATGGCCAAGGGCCTGTTGCCCGACACCCATGCGCAGTCGGCCGGCGCGGCACGCTCGACCGTGCTGAAGGACGCCGATGTCGTCATGCTGATCGGCGCCCGCCTCAACTGGCTGCTGTCGCACGGCAAGGGCAAGACCTGGGGCGATGCGCCGAAGAAATTCATCCAGATCGACATCGAGCCGAAGGAAATGGATTCCAACGTCGAGATCGTGGCCCCCGTGGTCGGCGATATCGGCTCCTGCGTCTCCGCCCTGCTCGCAGGCATGGGCGGCAGCTGGTCGGCCGCACCGGCCGAATGGCTGAGCACGGTTTCCAAGAAGCGCGACGAGAACGTCGCCAAGATGGCGCCGAAGCTGATGAGCAACGCCTCGCCGATGGATTATCACGGCGCGCTCGGCGTGCTGCGTACCATCGTCAAGGAGCGGCCGGACGCGATCTTCGTCAACGAAGGCGCCAACACGCTCGACCTCGCCCGCGGCGTCATCGACATGTACAAGCCGCGCAAGCGCATCGACGTCGGCACCTGGGGCGTCATGGGCATCGGCATGGGCTATTCGATCGCGGCGGCCGTCGAAACCGGCAATCCGGTGCTCGCGGTCGAAGGCGACTCGGCCTTCGGCTTTTCGGGCATGGAAGTCGAGACCATCTGCCGCTACCAGCTTCCGATCTGCATCGTCATTTTCAACAATGACGGCATCTATCGCGGCACCGACGTCAATGGCGCAAGTTCGGATCCGGCGACCACGGTGTTCGTCAAGGGCTCGCGCTACGACAAGATGATGGAAGCCTTCGGCGGCGTCGGCATCAACGCCACCTCCCCCGACGAACTGAAGCGCGCCGTCAACGAGGCGATGGATTCCGGCAAGCCGACGCTCATCAACGCGGTGATCGATCCGGCGGCCGGTTCCGAGAGCGGCCGCATCGGCAACCTCAACCCGCAAAGCGTTTTGAAGAAGAAGTGAACAGATCAACCCATCGGCGTCATTCCCCGCGCAGGCGGGGAATCCAGTAACCGCCGAACCATCGTGTGACGAAGGCTGTGTCCGACTGAACCGACGGTGACTACTGGATGCCCGCCTTCGCGGGCATGACGGCAACAGATAGCAAGAGGAGAGAAAATATGTCCAAGGCGCTTACGGGCGTTCGCATTCTTGATTTCACCCACGTTCAGTCGGGTCCGACCTGCACGCAATTGCTGGCCTGGTTCGGCGCCGACGTGATCAAGGTCGAGCGCCCCGGCGTCGGCGACATCACGCGTGGCCAGTTGCAGGACATCCCCAATGTGGACAGCCTGTATTTCACCATGCTCAATCACAACAAGCGCTCGATCACGCTCGACACCAAGAACCCGAAGGGCAAGGAAGTCCTGACCGCGCTGATCAAGACCTGCGACGTGCTGGTCGAAAACTTCGGCCCCGGCGTGCTCGACCGCATGGGCTTCCCCTGGGAGAAGATCCAGAGCATCAACCCGAAGATGATCGTGGCCTCGATCAAGGGCTTCGGCCCCGGCCCCTACGAAGACTGCAAGGTCTATGAGAACGTCGCGCAGTGCACCGGCGGCGCGGCCTCGACCACCGGCTTCCGCGACGGGCTGCCGCTGGTCACCGGCGCGCAGATCGGCGACAGCGGCACCGGCCTGCATCTGGCGCTCGGCATCGTCACCGCGCTCTATCAGCGCACCCACTCGGGCAAGGGCCAGAAGGTCACGGCCGCGATGCAGGACGGTGTGCTCAATCTCGCGCGCGTAAAACTGCGCGACCAGCAGCGCCTCGCCCATGGTCCGCTCAAGGAATACAGCCAGTTCGGCGAAGGCATTCCGTTCGGCGATGCGGTGCCGCGCGCCGGCAACGATTCCGGCGGCGGCCAGCCCGGCCGCATTCTCAAGTGCAAGGGCTGGGAGACCGATCCCAACGCCTACATCTACTTCATCACCCAGGCGCCGGTGTGGGAGAAGATCTGCGACGTGATCGGCGAGCCCGGCTGGAAGACCGATGCGAACTACGCCAAGCCGGCGACCCGCCTGCCTCGGCTGAACGAAATCTTCGCGCGCATCGAGCAGTGGACGATGACGAAGACCAAGTTCGAGGCGATGGAAATCCTCAACAAGGACGACATCCCCTGCGGCCCGATCCTGTCGATGAAGGAGATCGCCGAAGACCAGTCGCTGCGCGCCACCGGCACCGTGGTCGAGGTCGATCACCCGACCCGCGGCAAGTACGTCTCGGTCGGCAACCCGATCAAGCTGTCGGACTCACCGAGCGATGTGAGCCGCTCGCCACTGCTCGGCGAGCACACCGACGAGATCCTGCGCCAGGTTCTCGGCTTCTCCGACCACCAGGTGGCCGAAATCCACGATTCCGGCGCGCTCGATCCGCCGCGGAAGCAGGCGGCCGAATAAGCCGCTTGTCGTCTGAAATACCGAGGCCGCCGGGTTCCGGCGGCCTTTTTGATGTGGAATGCCAACTATTCGATTTTTGCTGCAGGCGGCTGGATAATTGCCGGTACTGCAAGACGGGTCGATTGCCTATGGCATCTGGTATACAGAAATCGTATTTGTCGCGCCTCGAAGTTGAAAAAAACTGTTTACACGTTGGCATATCATATACAAGAATACGTCAAACGCTCTATCGACAAGCAAGAGCGCACCAGGGGATGGATACGTGCAGTCCGCAACGGACAGCGATCGCGATGTGGGGGAAAGGACAGGCAGTGCGCGCACTGCCGCCGCTTTTTCATGCGCTTTCAATCGACGATTGGCCAAAAGGAGCGGATGCCGCGCCGGTTGGCCCCTCTTACAATTTCAGTCTGAAACGGTCGCGATGAGGCAACCATTGCGGGCTGACGGCCAAGGGTGCAAGAAGACCCGAAACTTTTGATCGGGAACGAAATAACAAGCTGGCAAAGACCGGCGAAACCATAGCTCAACGGGAGTGAAACACATGAAGCGTTCTGCACAAGTAGCGGTGGGTGCGATTGCGGCGCTGTACGCAAGCGGGATCACGGTTCCCGCAATGGCGGCATGGGAGCCGGTGCGCCCCGTTGAGTTCATCGTCCCCGCCGGCACCGGCGGCGGCGCCGATCAGATGGCGCGCACCATCCAGGGCATCGTCACCAAGCACAATCTGATGAAGCAGCCGATGGTCGTCATCAACAAGTCGGGCGGCGCAGGCGGCGAAGGCTTCCTCGACCTCAAGGGGTCGAGCGGAAATCCGCACAAGATCATCATCACGCTCTCCAACCTGTTCACCACCCCGCTGGCAACCGGGATCCCGTTCAACTGGACGGATCTCACGCCGGTCGCAATGCTGGCGCTCGACGAATTCGTGCTCTGGGTGAACGCCGACAAGCCGTACAAGACGGTGAAGGATTACGTCGACGCGGTGAAGGCCGCGCCCGCCGGCTCCATCAAGATGGGCGGCACCGGCTCGAAGCAGGAAGACCAGATCATCACGGTCGCCGTCGAAAAGGCTACCGGCGCACGGTTCACCTACATTCCGTACAAGGGCGGCGGCGAAGTCGCCGTTCAACTCGTCGGCAACCACGTCGATTCCACCGTCAACAATCCGATCGAGGCGGTTGCGCAATGGCGTGGCGGCAAACTGCGCCCGCTCTGCGTGTTCGACGGAAAGAAAATGACCTATGACGAGCAGATCGCCGACGGCAAGAGCTGGAAGGATATTCCGACCTGCAAGTCGGAAGGTCTCGACATGGAATACCTCATGCTGCGCGGCATCTTCATGACGCCCAAGGCCACCAAGGACCAGGTCGAATACTACGTCGAACTGTTCAAGAAGGTTCGAGCCACCCCGGAATGGCAGGACTTCATGAAGAGCGGCGCGTTCAACACGACCTTCCTGACCGGCGCCGACTACGCCAAGTGGGTCGAGGTCGAGGAAAAGCGTCATCAGACCTTGATGAAAGATGCCGGTTTCCTCGCGCCGGGAAATTGACCGGGAAGCGCTGACCGACTGAATCTGGAATAGCAACGCAGACGGCGGGCCCTGACACCGCAGGCTCGATTCCGCATGGAGTTTTGATGACAACAGGCAGCTCGAGCAAGGCCGGCCCGCCCCACAGACTGGTGGAAGCAGGCGTCACGCTACTGATCGCTCTGTTCGGAGTGATCGTGATCCTCGGCAGCGTCAAGGCGGGGATCAACTGGGGCGCCGAAGGCCCGCGTGCCGGTTTCTTTCCGTTCTATATCGGACTTTTCATCGTCGTTTCCAGCGCGATAAACCTGTGGAACGGACTGCGCGAGGACAATGACGAGCTGTTCGCCGAATGGGGACAGCTTCGCCAGGTCATGAGCGTTGTCGTTCCGACCGCGATCTATGTCGGCGTCATGCCATTCACCGGGCTGTATGTCGCCTCGATCGTCTTCATCGGATGGTTCATGCGATGGCTGGGCAAATACCGCTGGCCTGTCGTCCTGGCGGTGGCGTTCGGTATGCCCATCGTCACCTATTTCATTTTCGAGCGCTGGTTTCTGGTCCCGCTTCCCAAGGGACCGGTCGAAGAGTGGCTCGGTCTGTAACATCGACGCACCGTCAGGATCGGATTATCGGGATGGAAGAACTCGTCAATCTTTTTCACGGCTTTGCGGTCGCGCTGCAGCCGTTCAACATCATGGTGATGCTTCTGGGCGTCGTGCTCGGCGTCATCATCGGCGTGCTGCCGGGACTGGGCGGCGCCAACGGCGTTGCGATCCTGCTGCCGCTGACGTTCTCGATGCCGCCGACGTCGGCCATTATCATGCTCTCCTGCATTTACTGGGGCGCCTTGTTCGGCGGAGCGATCACTTCAATTCTCTTCAACATACCAGGCGAGCCATGGTCGGTGGCCACGACGTTCGACGGCTATCCGATGGCGCAGCAGGGCAAGGCCGGCGAAGCACTGACCGCCGCCTTCACCTCGTCCTTTGTCGGCGCGCTGTTCGCCGTCATCATGATCACGCTGGTCGCTCCCCTGGTCGCAGGCTTTGCGCTGCAATTCGGGCCTGCGGAGAAATTCGCGGTGTATTTCCTGGCTTTCTGCAGCTTCGTCGGCCTGAGTAAGGAGCCTCCATTCAAGACCATCGCGGCAATGATGATGGGCTTTGCGCTTGCCGCTGTCGGACTGGACTCCATCACCGGACAGTTGCGGCTGACGTTCGGCTTTACCGAATTGCTGAACGGCTTCGACTTCCTCATCGCCGTGATCGGTCTGTTCGGCATCGGCGAGATCCTGCTGACGATGGAAGAAGGGCTGGCCTTCCGCGGCGGCAGCGCCAAGATCAATTTGCGGGTGGTGCTGCAGACCTGGAAGGAATTGCCAAAATACTGGGTGACCTCGCTGCGCTCCTGCGTGATCGGCTGCTGGATGGGCATTACGCCGGCCGGCGCTACTCCGGCCTCCTTCATGAGCTACGGCATCGCCAAGCGCGTCGCAAAGAACGGCAATAATTTCGGCAAGGGAGACATCGAAGGCGTGGTCGCGCCGGAGACCGCGGCGCATGCGGCCGGCACCGCGGCGTTGCTGCCGATGCTCTCGCTCGGCGTGCCCGGTTCGCCGACCGCCGCGGTGTTGCTCGGCGGCCTCCTGATCTGGGGCCTGCAGCCCGGGCCGATGCTGTTCGTCGAACAGAAGGAATTCGTCTGGGGCCTGATCGCCTCGATGTATCTCGGCAATCTCGTCGGCCTGTTCGTCGTGCTGACCTGCGTGCCGATCTTCGCGGCAATCCTGCGCGTGCCCTTCAGCATCATTGCGCCGCTGATCCTGGTGCTCTGCGCGATCGGCGCCTATTCGGTCCACAGCAGCACTTTCGACGTCATGCTCATGCTGGTGTTCGGCGTGATCGGCTACCTGCTCAAGAAGTGCAACTATCCCCTCGCCCCGCTGGTGCTGGCGATCGTGCTCGGCGACAAGGCGGAAGAGGCATTCCGGCAGTCATTGCTGGGATCCCAGGGCTCGCTCAGCGTGTTCTTCTCCAACACGCTGGTCTCAACGATCATGATCCTGGGATTGATTGCGCTGTTCTGGTCGGTGATCCAGCAGGGCTATACCCGGTTGCGCGGCGCCCCTGCATAAAACGCAAGCGGGACGTTACCGCCATATAATCAAACGCCTTTCCGTCCTGATCAGGGTCGTGCTGTCTCAAGCACGGCCCTTTTTTTCGCGCATGCAGCATTGCTACGGTCGCGAGGAGTTGCGACAATCTGTCAAGATTTTCCTTGTCTACTGGCATAACATATACCAAACTCCTCCCTTGAGCTGTCGGATCGATAGAACAGCCTATGGAGGAAAGATGACGGACACAGTGCAAGGAGCGGCAGCCCCTGTGGCGGCCCGCGTCAGCGACACCTACCGCTGGACGCAATTGGCCATCGGCGTCCTCGCGATGGTGATGATCGCCAACTACCAATATGGCTGGACTTTCTTCGTCCCCGACATCCAGAAAAAGTTCGGATGGGATCGCGCTTCGATCCAGTGGGCATTTACCCTATTCGTGCTGTTCGAGACCTGGCTGGTGCCGATCGAAGGCTGGTTCGTCGATAAATACGGCCCGCGCATCGTCGTCTTCGTCGGCGGCATTCTCTGCGGCGTCGGCTGGGCCATCAACGCGCATGCGACCACGCTCAACGGCTTCTATTTCGGCATGATCATCGCCGGCATCGGCGCCGGTGCCGTGTACGGCACCTGTGTCGGCAACGCGCTGAAATGGTTTCCCGACAAGCGCGGCCTTGCTGCCGGCATCACCGCCGCCGGCTTCGGCGCCGGCTCGGCGCTGACGGTCGCTCCGATCCAGGCGATGATCAAGGACTCCGGCTTCCAGACCACCTTCCTCTATTTCGGTCTCGGCCAGGGCATCATCATCGTGATCCTCGCCTTCCTGATGTTCGCGCCCAAGCCGGGACAAGTGCCCGCGGTGACGCAGAACGCCAACATCATCCAGAGCCGGCGCAACTACCAGCCGACCGAGGTGATCCGTCAGCCGATCTTCTGGCTGATGTATTTCATGTTCGTGATCGTCGGCGCCGGTGGATTGATGGTCACCGCCAACCTCAAGCCGATCGCCGTCGACTGGAAGGTCGACAGCGTGCCGGTGACGCTGATGGCGGTGACGATGACGGCGGTGACGTTCGCGGCCACCATCGATCGCGTCCTCAACGGCCTGACCCGTCCCTTCTTCGGCTGGATCTCGGACATGATCGGCCGCGAGAACACCATGTTCATCGCGTTCGGCATGGAAGGCATCGGCATCTGGGGTCTGTACATGCTGGGCCACGATCCGGTGTGGTTCGTGCTGCTGTCGGGCTTCGTGTTCTTCGCCTGGGGCGAGATCTACTCGCTCTTCCCGTCGACCTGCACCGATACGTTCGGCGCGAAGTTTGCGACCACCAATGCCGGCCTGCTCTACACGGCAAAGGGCACCGCGGCGCTACTGGTGCCCGTGGCGAACTACATGCAGCAATCTTCGGGCACGTGGGACACCGTGTTCATCTTCGCGGCCGGCGCCAATATCCTGGCCTCGCTGCTGGCGATCGTGGTGCTCAAGCCCTGGCGCAAGGTGGTGGTCGCCAAATCGCAGATGGCGACCTGATCCAAACCGGATCGGTTGTTCGAACGAAGCGCGCTCATCCCAACGGGATGGGCGCGTTTTCTTTCGGCTGGACGCCATCTGGTATACCTGATCGATTTTTTGACCTCTCCCGGGACACCCTCCCTTCGCCGGTCTGGGAGTTTCGTTTCAATAACGTCAGTAATACTGCCTGTTTATCTTTATTCCGGCGCAGCATTTCTCCTGATAGACACGTTGACAATTGGTATTATGTATACCAGAATTGGGCCAATCATTTACCCAAGGAGGTTGCCATGCAAGTCGGAGATATCCTTCGCAAGAAAACCGCCCGTGTCGCAACGGTCCGCATGAACGAGACGGTCGCGATTGCCGCGCAACTGATGCGCTCCAGCAATATCAGCGCGCTTGTGGTCAAGGACGTGGTGCGCACCGAGGGCAACACGGCGGCCGGCATGTTCACCGAGCGCGACGTGGTCCGCGCGATTGCCGAGCACGGCGCGGCCGGCGTGAACATGCGCGTCTCGCAATTCATTTCGGTGCAGCAGCTCGTCTCCTGCACGTCGACGGATACGCTCGAACATGTCCGTCACCTCATGAGCAAGCATCACATCCGCCACGTGCCTGTCATCGACAATTACAGCCTGATCGGCGTCATCAGCATTCGCGACATCTTTAATGCGTTTGACGACGAAGCGACGCCCTACAAGCTGGCCGCATCGGCTTGACGGAACTCCGTCGGCATTCCCGGGGGTTGCGCTCCCGGGGAAGACGGTATCGCACCGCAAATTCGGTTTAACCCCTGTCGCAAAGCAGGCGCTGGCAAATCTGCGCACCAGTAGTGGCGCGCCGGAAAGCATCATCTGTGGGAGGACGCATGGCGCGTGACATTCTGATCCTCGGAGCCTCGTATGGCTCATTGCTGGCAACAAAGCTCCTGATGGCGGGTCACAACGTGACCCTGGTTTGCCGCAGGCAGACGGCAGAACTCATCAATCGCGACGGCACCGAGGTTCGAATCAAGCTGCGCGACGAGGCGACCCACCGGCCGATCTTCTCGCGCGGCCAGCCCGGTATCCTGGACGCGATCGAGCCCGCCGGCGTCGATCCTTCCCGTTACGATCTGGTCGGTCTTGCAATGCAGGAGCCGCAATACGCCGCCCCCACGATGCGGCTTCTGATGATCAAGATCGCCGAGGCGAAGCTGCCTTGCCTTTCGATCATGAACATGCCGCCCCTGCCCTACCTCAAGCGCATTCCGGCGCTGGCGGAAATGGACCTGGAGAGGGCCTATACCAATGCCGCGGTGTGGGATCGGTTCGAGCCGGGCCTGGTGTCGCTCTGCTCCCCTGATCCGCAGGCCTTTCGTCCACCGGAAGAGGCGGCGAATGTTCTTCATGTCGGCCTGCCAACTAACTTCAAGGCAGCGTCATTTGCGGATGAGAAACATAACTTGCGGCTTCGGGAGCTGGAAGCCGACATCGATGCGGTGAAGCTGGATGGCCAGGACGTTCCGGTGAAGCTCAAAGTGTTCAATTCGATGTTCGTCCCTCTCGCCAAATGGTCGATGCTGCTGACGGGGAATTATCGCTGCATCACGCAGCAAGAGCCGAGATCGATCCGCGACGCTGTGCATGGCGATATCAATCTCTCGCAGTCCATCTATGACCATGTCGATGCCATCGCCCAGCGCCTGGGCGCCGATCCCAGGGATCAGGTACCTTTCGAGAAATACGCCAAAGCGGCGGAAAGCCTTCTCAGGCCCTCGTCGGCGGCCCGGGCGGTCGCTGGTGGCGCACCTTTCATTGAGCGCGTCGACCTGCTGGTAAAGCTGATTTCACATCAGCTTGGCGTGCCCAATGCCGAAATCGACCGTACGGTCCGGATCGTCAATCAGAAACTGAGCGAGAGCGTCGAGGCCATATCTGCTTGAAAACCACCGGAGTCACGCCCAGCGCCGTGATCGAACGCCCCTCTCCTGCGACGGCAAGACCGCCTATAAAGCGGGCTCGGCCTTGTCCTCGGAAAGCCTGACCGGCGTCTCGCTTGAGACGACGTCGTCCGACAGACGCCACGTCTCGCCCGCCCGTCAGGCGGCCAGCGTCTCGTCGATGCGTCCGAGCGCGCGACTGAGCGCTGCAAAGCAGTTTGCGTCGATCTGGGTGCCGACCATACCGGACATGATCGCCACGGCTTTTGTGATCGGCATCGCGGCGCGATAGGGGCGATCGGCGGTGAGCGCATCGAAGATATCTGCGGTGGTAATGATTCGGGTTTCCAGGCAGATCTGGTCGCCCGAGAGGCCGCGGGGATAGCCCATGCCGTCCAGTCGCTCGTGATGCGCGCCGGCGATCGGGGCGAGTTCGCTGAACGCGCCGATGCGCGACAGGATTGCTTCCGAATGCGCGGAATGCATACGCATGACCTCCCATTCGGCGTCGTCCAGCTTGCCCGGCTTGTCGAGGATAGCATTGCTGACGCCGAGCTTGCCAATGTCGTGCAGCAGCGCGGCACGCTTGAGCCAGCGTCGCTGCTCGGCACTGAACTCCAACTGCTCCGCGATCATGTCGGTAAAAAGCGTGACACGCTCGCTATGGCCGCTGGTGTAAGGACTCTTGGAATCCACCACCTGTGCGAAGGCAGCCGCGATGTCATCGAGATAATCCTCATCTATCGGCACGCTCGCCTGTTTCGGCAATTGGGGAAAGGCCGCCTCATGACCATCGTCGGTGCGAAGCATGTCCCAGAAGCCAGGCCGCACCGCGATGCGCTCGAAGGCAGCCACGAGGTGCGGATCGAACCACGTCCCCGACCGGTTCTGGGCTTCGCGCAACGCCGCCTCGGGGCCGTTCGAGACATGGAACACATCGATCACCTGTGCCATCAGCGCGATGCGGGAATAGATCGGGATGGCCGCGCCGCGCAGGCCCAAGGGCTTGCCGCCGCCGTCCCAATGCTCGTCGAGATTCTTGATGCCGTCGGCGACCGGCTCGGCGAAACGCATTTTGCGGGCGATGTCGGCGCCGCGATGGCAGCGCGTCTCTATCAGCTCGCGAGCGATCTCGCCGCCGTTCTGGAAGATGTTGACGATTGCGCGAAACCGCTCGGCGAGGCCGGCCTTCAGGCCGGTATGGCCCAGCACGAAGCGAAGCGCCTGCGGCAAGCTGCCGTCGATGAACTTGAAGTCTTGTTTGAACGAGAGATCATCGGTCAGATACAGCTCGCAGATGCGCGCCGCGTTGCTGCTGCAGCCGAGATCCTTCATCAGCAGCGCGTAGTAGAGCTCCGCGATCTCGTCCTCGCTGAGGCCGATTTCCCTGCCGATTTCGACGCCAATGCGGCTGCATCGCTCACAATGTCCGGCCGGCTGTCCCTCCGTGAGATCGAGCGCGTGGCTGAGTGCGCCTAACAGCTCCGAAAGCGTGATCTTGTCGAGCTGCCTTGCGGCGAGCGGCGTGGATTCCATGGTCGAGGCTCCGGGCGGTTACGGCCAGCGGATGCAGCCGGATGGCGTCCCAAAGCCCACCAGATCACGAGAGAATTAACAGGGTGTGTTTGGGAAAAGCGGACCTTTGCCGAAGAAGGCGTGGCCGTTCGTGGATGCCCAAGTGCGAATACAAGTGTGAATATCGGTCCATCGGAGACGAGCAGCCTGATCGCCGCGATCGTGCGCCAATGGCGCCCCCCATTGAAATAAAAATTGATCGAATTGGTCAAAAAGACGGGGGCGCTTCCCAAAAGCAGCTTGATTTCTAGTCCCCCTATTTGTCGGGGCAGCATGCAGATGGGTAAGCACAGATGACCGATCAGCAATTGGCTTTTCAGGCGATCAACGAAGCGCAACTCATCCTGGAAGAATTCCTTCGGCCGTGGCCACAGAACAATGAGCGCATCCTCGAGAAGCTGGTGGAAGTTTTCGAACGCCCAGAGCTGGTCGTGGCTGTGAGCCGCATGCAGCAACAAGGCAATCTCTCAGTGCACAAGTGACGAGTCCGCCATCGATTGCTTAACTGCGCAATGCGGAAAACCAGCAATGCGAACGGCCGCAGATTTCAATCTCTATTACGCAACCCCTGACCCCTGGCATATTTCCCACGCGCAATTCAGGGACAAGGTCTTGCGCCGGCGTCTGAAGCCATTCATCCGGAACAAATCCGTTCTTGAACTCGGTTGCGGCGAAGGCCACCTGACTCTGCGCAATTTTTGGCAAGGCACGATCCGTGGTCGGCATCGACATAAGCGATGTGGCAATTGCCCGGGCTAAATCGCTGAACCTGCCAAATGCCAGATTTGAAAGCGCCGATTTCCTGCAAACGTCGTTCGAAGGTTACGACGTGATCGCAGCCATCGAATGCGTCTACTACCTGTCCTTGCCGGAGCAGGGAGCGTTCTTTGAGAAAGTTGCCAGGGAACACGCTGGCAAAATACTTTTACTTTCGGGTCCAATCGTGGACTACAGAAGACACTTTAGTCATAAGCGTTTGATGTACGAGTTCAGGACACTAGGGTTCACTCCCCTTAAGTTTTATAACCTGTCCGTTTATTGGTATCCGCCCTCATCCAGAATTATCGCTAGCCTGATCAAGCTGCCGCTTGGACACACCCTGCTTGATTGGATACCAGAGTTGATGATCTACCAAAGACTATACGCGCTTCGAGCACCGAAACGCCCGTGACTTGAGTTTCGATACCGGACAAAAGCAAGCGTAGCGTCATCTGGGCACACCTAAAGTGTCCGGGTGGTGCCCGAATTGTCTCGCTATCCGGGTCCAACAAGCGCAGCTTGGCTCTGGAGCCTCGCCTGGAGGTCAGTCATGAGCGGCAATATTTTCAATAGCAATGGCACCCACGTTGGGGTGGTGGAAGGCGCGGCTATCTTCGACCTGAGGGGCCAAAAACTTTATCATCTGAAAGGCATCAATATTTATCGACTTTCCGGCGAACTGGTCGGTCATCTCAACGGGGCGCAAGGCTCCGATAAGCGGCTCGATCGCTCCGCCGACAAGCTATTCCCCGTTAGTGGCGGTTCTTGAGACCCTGCCGAGCCCGCAGAAGGCGAATGACGAGCCACGACATTCCCGCCTTCCCTGCTCTTACGAGCTGGCTGATGAGGTTAAGTGGCGGGCCGGGGTTGATGCCGTAACTTACGGACCGGCTGGCATTCATCTGACAGGCCTTTGGAGGTCATCATGAATGACGCATTCTCGCTCTCAATCTCGGTAGGTATCATTGCCTTTGGAGTTTGGATAGCTGCCGGCACGATCGGCGCCGGCTCGCCTTTGGCTTGGATGCTCATGGGACTACTTCCCGTCATTATAGGTACGATCAGCCTTTGTCTGGCGATTCGCGAAGTCAAAATTGCGCAGCGGAATTGAGATTTTGAAATACCGTCAGCTAATGCGACAGGCGCACCTCGGTCGGCATCGGTGCCATAAAGGAGCCGGTCAACACGGTGACGGTAGCCATCGATGAAACCGGCGAACTCACCAATGAGTTGGGCTCTAGCGGCGATGCTTTTTCGGCTTTGGCGAAGCCGCCGCCGCCCGTGCGTTGGCATCGAGCGCCGTTGACGCCACTGGCGTCTCTGCTTTGGTTCCTTCGCGTCCTATTTCGCGGCGTGGCCAGGCAAAATCGTCGGCGCGGCCGGCGGGTGCCAGCAAAGGCTCGCCTTTGATCAAGAGCCGCGCTGCCTGCGCATCGATCGCGACCTGTCGCGACCCGGGAGCACCAAGCAATTGATCCGTACCGACTGACGAGGCCACCAGAGGAACGATCGGCCCGGCCAGCGGACGCGGCGCCGGCTGATCCGGCCGCGCACTGGCGTCGGGGGTTGCCGGTTCGGTGGGCAGCACGATCGGCGCGGAACGCGCGGCCAACAGCCGGGTGAGGTCGCGCTCGACATAATGCGCGAGCTTGAGCGCGCCGGCCTTGGTGAAATACACGCCATCGGAGGAGCGCAGCCGGCGGATCTGCCCTTCGAAATCGGGGCCTTGCTGTACAAAGCGCCCGGCTTCATCGACAAATCCGTCCCAGGCATCGACATAGGTGATGCCGGCCCTGCCGGCCGCTTCGCGATAGAGCGTATCCAGAAACGCCGTGTCGGCGGTCGCCTTGGTGCCGCGTACCGCCGGCAGACTCACCCACAGTACCGGCACCCCCTTGGCCTTGAGCACGCCGATCATCTCGTCGATCTTTTCTCTGTAGAGTTCGACCCAGCGTTTGTCGCGGAACTCATGGAGGCCGCTCAGCGAGCCCGCGCTTTTCTCAGGTCCGGCGGCCGGCCGCGCATCATTGTTGTCGGCCGAATCATCCGGAGGCAATTCGAGATCCGCCGTCTTGGCGCCATCCAGCTTCGCCGCAGGTTTTTCGCCGGAAGGCTTGCCGTCTGGCTTGGCCTTGGCGTCTTTCTTGTCCGCGGGCTTGTTGTCCGATTTGTCGGCTGCCGGCTCGCGGATTGCGACGCGGTCATCGAGCCCGAGCATGACGACAATGGCGTCCGCTTTTTCGGTAGCGAGAATGCCTTTGGCGGCGGCGGCCCAATCGGCTGGACTGCCCTTCGGCTGATACTTGATCAGGCCGGAGCCTGTCTTGTGTTTGCGGATCACACCCATCTCAGGCTGATCGGCATAGACATCCTCGAGCCCATAGGCGAGCCAGTCCGCCATAGAGTCACCGAGCACAAGAATGTGGCGCTCGGGCACGGTGTTGCGCTTCTCGGGCGGCGGCGCCTTTGAAAAATCCTCGCGCGGCGCCGGTGGCGCTTGCCGCGCATGCGGGCGCGGCGGGGGCGCCTGTTGCTGCTGGTACGGTGCAAACGGGTCGTTACCGAACCAGCCGCCGCCGCGTTGTTCGTTGCCAAACCAGCCGCCGCCACGCTGCGGTTGCGGCCGCTGCTGCTGATATCCGCCGAAATTAAAAAACTGGGCAGAGGTAGGTCCGGCCATGCCCAGCACCATTCCCGCCGCGACGGCCAGCGCGATCAGCCGACCACGCTTGGTAAAGATGCTTGGCTTTTTTGGATCCTTTGGCATGCGCCTGGACCGCAATACGCAGAACTTGTCTTCTCAGACTAGCACAACCGTCCCGTGGCGAGTTTCAGTTTACCGTGAAGCGCGTTATCGCCAGCGCGCCGCCCAAGGAACAGTCAAAGGAACAGTCAAGGAACAGTCCACGCGAACGAAAGCATCGTTTTCGCATGTCCGGTTAGCTGGCAGTCTCGCAAATGCCGTCTCCATGCGAAATTGTCCGCTCCGCGGAAACAAAAGCCCTGCTTTTGCATGATGGCGTTGTCTTAACCCCTGCCCCTGCCGGTAGACTTTTACGGGGGCTGACGGCATCCTGCCCCTCGAAATCTCACAAAAGGCGTGTGCGGGCTTCCCCCGCCGAGGAAACCAGAGGGCAGACATGAAGACGCGATTCACCGAGCTTGTTGGCGTTGAGCACCCGATCGTCCAGGGCGGCATGCAATGGGTCGGCCGCGCCGAGCTGGTCGCGGCGGTGGCCAATGCCGGCGCGCTCGGGCTGATCACCGCGCTGACGCAGCCGACGCCGGAGGATCTCACCAAGGAAATCGCGCGCTGCCGCGACATGACCGACAAGCCGTTCGGCGTCAACCTCACCATCCTGCCCGCGATCAAGCCGCCGCCCTACGCGGAATATCGCCAGGCCATCATCGAGGCCGGCATCAAGATCGTGGAGACCGCGGGCAACAAGCCGCAGGAACACGTCACCGAGTTCAAGAAGCACGGCATCAAGATCGTCCACAAATGCACCAGCGTCCGTCACGGCCTGTCGGCGGAGCGGATGGGCGTCGATGCGATCTCGATCGACGGCTTTGAATGCGCCGGCCATCCCGGCGAGGACGATACGCCCGGCCTGATCCTGATCCCGGCGGCGGCCGACAAGATCAAGATTCCGATAATCGCCTCCGGCGGTTTCGGCGATGGCCGCGGCCTGGTCGCGGCGCTGGCGCTCGGCGCCGAGGGCATCAACATGGGCACGCGCTTCATGTGCACCAGGGAAAGCCCGATCCACCAGCTCGTGAAGGAGCGCATCGTCGCCAACGACGAGCGCGAGACCGAACTGATCTTCCGCACCATGCGCAACACCTCCCGCGTCGCCAAGAATTCGATCTCGACCAAGGTGGTGGCGATGGAGAAGGAAGGCGCGAAATTCGAGGACGTCCGCGAACTCGTCGCCGGCGCCCGCGGCAAGATGGTCTATGCGTCAGGCGATGCCGATGAAGGCATCTGGTCGGCCGGCCAGGTCCAGGGCCTGATCCACGACATTCCGACCTGCGCCGAGCTGGTATCGCGCATCATGCGTGACGCGGAAGCGATCATCCAGAGCCGGCTCGAAGGCATGATGTCGGGCGCGCAGCGTCAGGCCGCCGAATAGACGTCTTTGACGCCATAAATAAAGACAGGCCGCCGAGTAGGCGGTCTGTCCGTTCAACAACAGAGAAGAGCCCATGAAAGCCTATGTCTACGGCGCCAACGGCGCTGAAATCACGGAAATTGCAAAACCCTCCCCCAAAGGCACGCAGGTGCTGGTCAAGGTCCATGCCTGCGGCCTCAATCGCGCCGATCTCGGCATGACCAAGGGCCACGTGCATGGCGCTGCCGGCGGCGTCGGCACCGTGCTCGGCATGGAATGGGCGGGCGAAGTCGCCGAGCTCGGCCCGGACGCGAAGGGTGTCAAGGTTGGCGACAAGATCATGGGCTCGGGCGGCGCGGCGTTCGCCGAGTATACGCTGGCCGATCATGGCCGGCTGTTCCGCGCGCCCTCGAACATGAACTTCGAGGAAGCCGCCACCCTGCCCGTCGCGCTGGCCACCATGCACAATGCGGTCGTCACCAACGGCGCATTGCAAAAGGGCCAGACCGTCCTGATCCAGGGCGCCAGCTCGGGCGTCGGGCTGATGGCGATGCAGATCGCAAAATTCAAGGGCGCCAAGCTCGTGGTCGGCTCGTCCACGGACGCGATGCGCCGCGGCCGCCTGAAGGAATTCGGCGCCGATCTCGCCGTGGATTCCAGCGATCCCGGCTGGGTCGATCAGGTGCTGAAAGCAACCGGCGGCGAAGGCGTCGACCTGATCGTCGACCAGGTCTCAGGCCCGGTCGCAAACCAGAATCTGAAAGCCACCAAGGTCAAGGGCCGCATCGTCAATGTCGGCCGGCTCGGCGGCACCCATGCCGATTTCAATTTCGACCTGCACGCCGCCCGCCGCATCAACTATATCGGCGTCACCTTCCGCACCCGCACCATCGAGGAAGTCCGCGAGATCTTTGACGAGGTCCGGAAAGATATCTGGAGCGCGGTGGAATCGCGAAAACTGCAACTGCCGATCGACAAGGTCTATCCGTTCGCCGAGATCGGAAAAGCGTTCGAGCACATGGAAGCCAACAAGCACCTCGGCAAGATCGTGGTGGCGCTGTAGCCGATGCCGCTGCAATGCGTGCTTGACGGCGGACGTTACTTCGAAGGGCCGCGCTGGCATGCCGGCCGGCTCTGGTTCGTCGACTGCATGGATCGGACGCTGCTCAGCCTCTCGCCTTCCGGCGAACGCGAACAGCACGCGAAATTCGACGACGACACGCCCTGCGGCACAGGCATCCTGCCGGACGGACGGCTTGTTGTGCTGACGATGTACCGCAAGCGCCTGATGACCTATGCCGACGGCCGGCTTTCGCTCTATGCCGACCTGTCAGGGATCGCGGCCGGCACGATCGACGACATGATCATCGACGGACTTGGCCGCGCCTATGTCGGCGATCTCGGCTTCGACATGCCGCCGCCGCCCGATCGCGGCGCTCCCGGACGCATCATTCTGGTGATGCCGGACGGCGCGACGCGCGTCGTCGCCGAAGGATTGCGGTTTCCCAACGGCATTGCCGTCTCGGCCGATCACCGCCGGCTCGTCGTCGCCGAAATGGATGGCGCCTGCCTCGCCGATTACGACATCGAGCCCGACGGCAGCTTGAAGTTTCGTGGCCGCTTCGGAAGCATGAAGTCTCCCGATGGCATCTGCCTCGATCAGGAAGGCGCCGTGTGGGTCGCGTCCTTCGAGGAAGACGCCTTCATTCGCCTCGACGCCAACGGGCGCGAATTGCAGCGCATCGAAGTGCCCGGCCGCCGCGCCCTCGCCTGCGTCCTCGGCGGGCCCGAACGGCGGACGCTGTTCTGCCTGAGCGCGGCGACGTCCTACGAAGAGCTCCGGCAACGCAAATCGTCCTCACGCATCGACGTGGTGGATGTGGAAGTTGCGGGAGCTGGTTATCCCTGAGGTCCGGTCCGAGACTTCGGACGCATGTTGGTCAGCGAGGTGAGCGCCCATCCCAGGATGGCGGCCGCACCGATCCAGATCAGGAAATCGCTCCAGCGGCCGGCGACGCCGAGTGCGAGGCCCGGCAGAGCCGCGAGCCCCAGCGCGCACGGCCCGGCCAGCAACGCCCGCAGCCAGGGATGCAGGCGGCCCGATTCCGCGGTGCTGGAGTTCGCAGCCGCCAAAATCTCGCGCCCTCCCCTTTAGAAATTGAACGTGGTCGACAGCAGATAAGTGCGGGGCGCGGCAAGCGTGATCACACCGCTGTAAGCCGAAGCCCAGTAGGCGTTGTTAGCGACATTCTCGATGTTGGCGCGAATCACGATCGGCTTGCCGTTCCAGGGTGACTTCAGCGTATACCGCGCTCCGATATCGACCCGCGTCCATTCCGGCAGCGAGAGGGTGTTGGCGACGTTGACATATTGCGAGCCGGTGTAGATCACCCTTCCCGTGAGCGTCAGATCTGGAACGAACGGCGTATCCCACTCCGCGCCGATGTTCGCGGTGACAGCCGGGACGCCGACCGCCGTTCGGCCGTCGGTGGCGCCGCTTGGCGTCGCGACCTGTTTGCCATCGATCAACGCCACACCACCGAGCAACCGGATCGCCGGCGTGATCTCGCCGAAAACGTTGAGTTCCGCGCCACGGTTACGCTGCCTGCCATTGAGCTGCTGGGAGGACTGGGGAAATCCCGGCACCGTAATAACGCTCGGCTGCTCGATCTCGAACAGGCTCAGCGTCGTGGTGAAGCGACCCGTATCGATCTTCACGCCTGTTTCAGCCTGTGTGGTCCTGCTGGGCGGAAACACGGTGCCCACATTGGAGAAATTACCGGAGACGACCACCGGTGTCTGAAGCCCTTCGATGTAATTCGCGTAAAGCGAGATGTTCTCGACCGGCTTGACGACAAGCGCGTACGCCGGGGTCCACAGGGATGTATCCTGCTGCGGCCGGCTGGAAGCAGGCGCAAGGAAATTCGTGACCTCCGAACCGGCCGTCTGGTGACGAACACCGACCGTCAACTGGACGCGCTTGTTCAGTATCGACATCGTATCGGCAACGCCGACGCTCGACAAATTCACGCCGGTGACCTGACTGGCAGAAAGTGTCGCGAAGTTGGGCTTGGGAATATTAGTGGGTTCGTTATAGAGGTTCCAGAAAATGATGTCGGACGCAGCATTGCTCGAACGCGTCCGAACCGCCTGATTATAGGTTCGATCGTTGATCGAGTAATTGACGCTCAGCGCATGATTGACGGGACCCGTGTCCACATTCGCACGAATGCCCGCCTCACCTGCGAGCGTCTCGAACGTCTCCTTGCCGGCAAAGGGTCGCGACCACAAGCCGCCCAACTGGAACGTCCCCGGAGGCGCCGTTATGGCTCCCGGCGCGAGATTGGAAATGTTGGGCGAAGGATAGGCATAGTTGATGTTGCTGTCGTGATAACCAAACGCGGCATAGGCCGTTACCCAGTCGTTGATGTCGACTTCGCCTCTGACGGTCGAGAAGAAGTCGGTCGGGGCGTAATAGGCCCACGGAACCTGGAAATTGAATCCGGCCTTCGGCGGCGCCGGAATGAACTTCGTCGTCGCCGGTATGTTAAAGAAGCGCATGGGCGGGTTAAGATTGTCGGCCTGGTAGCCGACATCGGCTTCCATGCGTACATTCTCGCCGCGATAGTCGAGGCCAAGATGCACGTTGCCGAACTCGTCGGTCTGGCGATTCCACGGCGTGTTGCCGTTGGAATAGGTGCTGTTCAGCCGAACGCCCCACTCCTTATGCTCGCCGTACCGCCTGCTGACGTCCATCTGCCCGCCGAACTGCGACTTTGAAACGTAGGTCGAAGTGAGACGCGTAATGTCGACATCGGGCGCATGCTTGGTGATGAGATTGATACTTCCGCCGACGGCCCCGCCGCTCGTGGCGCCGGTGCCGCCCGTTGTCATGCCATTCAGCACGGCGCTGGGGCCCTTGAGAACCTCCACCCGCTCGATGAAATTCGCGCCAATGGAATAGTACGGCGCGATTTCATAGAGGCCATTCAGCCCGAAATCGCCACTGTCGTAGTAGAAGCCCCGAATGAACAGGGTGTCGGCGCCGCCGCCCGCCGCCTGCACGACCCTGACGGACGGATCGTTCGCCAGGACGTCGCGAATAGTGCGCGCCTGCTGGTTCGCCATCAATTGCGCCGTATAGTTGGTCTGGTTGAACGGCGTATCCATCACGCTGCGATTGCCCAGCAGTCCCAGGCTTCCGCCTGTCGCGACCTGTCCGCCTGCATAGGGAGCCGAGGGCACGCCGAGCGTCCCGGTAGAAGGCGTTACATACGGAACAGGCTCTACACGACGGGGCGCCGGCGCAGTAACACGCCGTTGCACACGCGAGGCTGACGTCTGCGATCTCCGCGCCGCGGGCCGCGCGCGTTGCTGCCCCGGCGCATCGACGGTGACGGGCGGCAAATTCGATTGCGCGAATGCTTTCTGACCGCTCACAAAATCCAGAGAGAGTACGAGATAGCTCACCGCCCCCAGCGAAATAACACGCACAACATTATTAGTCGAAATCGCAAACGTCATACTTTCACCCCAACTCCCACGACGGCGTTCTAGCTTCCCGAGTGGAATGGGCGAGTAGAAGTCATCTAAGGTGATGGTGTGCGTGCGCGACGGATTGCACCTGTGACAACTGAGCAACGTCGCAAGTCGATCCTTCAAATCGAGTGCGGGAAATCGACTGCGGAAATTTCTAATTGTTCTAATTCTAAACTTCGGCGTGCGTTGAGCACGTCAATTCATGGCGCGCGATAATTTGACGCGGTCATGCTTTATTGCGAGCAACCTTAGAATGATTTAGGTTCACCCGACCCATCGTGTTCAGGATCGAGCTGCTTCATATGGCAAGAGCGAAGAAAATTGCCGTCGCTTCCGGCGCGGATTTGCCGGACAGGATCGTTCGATTGATGACGAATGCGCCGTACGCATCGTTCGTCGTGCGATGCGCTTCCGACCGCACCGTTTTTCTTCCCGAAATCATATCCCTGCACACGAGGCGTGAGCTTCTGGAGATGAGCGGGCTGGGTCGGGCTTCGATCGCGAGGATACAGGCCTGGCTGGCGCAGCAGGGAAGAAGGCTGCGAACGCCGGATGAAAGCATCGATGCCGTCATCTGTCATTTTGGCGTTCGACGAAAGGATCCGCATTCGTACAAGCGCCTGGACTTGTCGGCGATGACGCCGCAGCCCGACGCCAGATAGACACGGGCGCTAAAGCATGCGGATGGGCAAAGCCCTTCTTGACGCCGTGGCCGTCATCAATGCCTGTCGGCACCTTGGACGATCACCGGGGCTCGCCGGAAAATCCCTGCCTCAATGCTGCCAGCCGGTCGAGCGCTGCTTGCGGCAGCGGGCCTTTCTCCGCCGCGGCGAGTGCGTCGTCGAATTGTTGCGGCGTCGCCATGCCGACCAGGATCGTGCCCATCGCCGGGTGAGACAGCGCAAACCGCGTGGCGGCTTCGGTCAGGCTTGTGGCGAACCCCTCCTCGACCAGCGGCATGAGACGGCGCGCGCGATCGATATCGGCATCGTAACTCATCGCCGAACCGATCGGCTCGGGCGCCGGACCCGCGATCGGATGACGCTCGGCGGAGCCTGACAGCGCGCCGCCTGCCAGCACGCGAATGCCCACCACGCCAACGCCGGCGGCCTTGGTGCGATCGAACAACCGTCCGTAATCCTGCGCCGGATAGTTCGTCGGTAATTCGTCCGCGGCAGACGGGTTGAGCATGTTGTAGACGACCTGCGCGCTGTCGAAGGCGCGCGCGTCGATCACCTGATGCAGCGCCGCCGTGTCGCCTACGGCCGTCAACCCGAGGAAACGAATCTTGCCCTGCTGACGCAGCCGCTCGAACGCCGGGACCACGTCGTCGAGCACCTGCCGGACGCTCAACGCCGATCCGCCGCCTTTCTCGGTAATCGGATTATGCAGATGAAGGATATCAACGCGGTCAAGACGCAGCCGCGTCAGACTGCCTTCGAGCGATGTCCTGACCGCGTCTGCAATGCGGCCGGCCTCGCCGGGCGGCAACCGGACCTTGGTGCCGACGACTGCGTTCGCCGGCTTCAGCTTTTGCAGAACGCGGCCGAGGTTCTTTTCAGATTTGCCATCGCCGTAGAGCACCGCGGTGTCGAAATAGTTGATGCCGGCGGCGATCGCCCGCGCGATGGTCCGCTCCTGATCGCCAGCATCGCCGCGCACCATCAATCCACCCACGGCGCCGCAGCCAAAACCCAGCACCGAGAGCTGCATTCCCGTGCGCCCAAAGACCCGCAATTGCATGGCTGCCCTCCGACTGGCTGGAGAGATTATGCAGGGTGAAACGGCCGTTACTCAACCTTGATGTTTTACGGTTCAATAAGCGGCCTGAAATGCGAAAAGCGCGCCCAGCAGGCTGGTTTTGGGGCACCGAACACTTGATTGTCGCTGAATCCGTGCATGCCGAGGTCCCCGATGGCGCGGCTCTTGCGGTTCCGGAATTAACCCGCAGCGCGGACATAAATACTAAAAAATAAGCTTACCAAAGGGCTTCTGTTGCTTGGTTCCCCAGAGCAACTAAGCATTCGGCAAGTATTTGCCATCGCGCACGTTTTCATTCAAGGAGCATTCCCATGGCGCAGACAATGAAGCCGCCGATCTTCGATGCAATCGATCTTGAACGCGAGATCGCCGAGGAATTTCGCAAGCTGCCGCCGCCGGAACGCGAGCCCCAGCCGACCGACTTTGCGCCGCCTTCCGTACGTGCGCCGGATCTCGCGATGCCCGACTACGTCGAACATCGCGACGGCGTACCTGAGATCGGAAAGCTGTCGGCAGAAGCCGTTGTCCGCGAATACGAAGCTGCGGCAAAGGACATCGAGGCGCTGGGCGTTGATCTCGTCGAGCACGTCAAGATGTGCGAGGCCATGACCCGCGACGCGATGCTGGTGATCGAGGAGCTCAAGGAAACCGCGGCGCAGTACCGCGATGAGGCGAAGCGCGTCTTCCTCCAGATCGAGAACTGCTCGTTGCTGACGGCGGAGGTACGCAAGACCTGTGCTGAAATGAAGGAGAAGATCGCATCTCCGGCCACAGTTGAGTTGAACCCGCAAGCAATGAGCTCCGAGCCACGCAAGAAGGCCGCGATTCGAAGAATGCCGGTTGCGCCTCAGGCTCAGCCGTAAACAGAGCTCGTGTTCGATCAGTTGGTCGAAGCGCGTTTGACCGGATGATCTGAACGTACGGCGGGGAGCACCGCCGGCTCATGTTGACGTCTATCGCCGTAGCAGCACTTCGGCTGCTGCCTTTCCAGGTGCCTTGAAGATCGATTTTCCGGCCCCTCGATCGTTCCGGTGCCCTGCTCGGCTGCGGCCTCGACAGCCAAATTGCGTAGCCGCACCACGTGACTGTAGCGCGGCCCTCGGGCCGGCCCGCAGGGAACTCATGTTCATGCGGCTCGCGCGCCGATGAAGTTGGGATATACTCGGGCTCGCTTATCAGTGCCGCGATCCCGCTTTGGCTGGTTTGCTCTCTTCAGCCAACGCGTTGTCGCCCAGGCGCCAGGCAGGAGTTGAAGCCAGGAGTTGAAGCAGTGGCCGATGTTGAATCGAAGCTGCCGCAGGACATCACCCCGGCGTCCGATGCCGTTCCCCTTTTTGGCCCGGCCGCATCGGAGGTGATGCGCTACCTTGCTTCCATTGCGATGACCGCCGCGGCCACGGTCATTGCTGTCGGGGTCGACACCAGGGTGGCCATCCCCAACCTGTCCCTGGTGTTTGTCGTTCCAGTCATCATTGCGGGCGTTACCCTCGGTTTGGGTCCGTCACTCGGTGCGGCGATACTTGGGGCGCTGGCCTTCAATTTTTTCCTGACCGAGCCTCGCTACTCGCTGGCCGTCGACGACGCGGCGAACATCTGGGCGATTGGACTGCTGTTTGTCGTCGGCCTCATCGCAAGCGGCGTTGCCTTCACCTCCCGCCAGAGGGCGACCGAGGCCGCACTGCTGAGAAGGCAGACGACTCTGTTGCAAGGCTACAGCCGTGACGTCTCCGCGGCCGATAATGCGAAGGCAATCGTTTCAATCACTTGCAAGACTCTTGCAGCGCTCTTCCAGGTTCCTGCCGTCGTGATGCTCGTTACGAACGGCACAGTGATTTCCCTCGAGCGTGCCGGCGATATAGAGCCTCAGGAGGCCGAACTGGAGGCGGCGCGATCGTCCCTGGCGACCGGAACTGTCATGCGCAGCGACATTTACCCGAACCTGGCCTCGCGTTTTGACTTTTGGCCGGTGCAGACGGCCGAAGGCCCGAATGCCGTCATTGGATTGGCATTCGACCCGGCCGAACGTCCTGCGGCGCCGGATACGCTGGTAAACATCGTCGTGCGTGTCCTGGCGCTGGTGCTTGAGCGCCAGCACGCACGGGTTCGACGCGATGCCCGGCCCGCAAGTTGAAGCCCCGGGGGCGATAGCGTCGGCGACGTCAGCGCAATAGCGCTAACGCTTCTTCGGCGACCAGCCATAGGCCTTGGCGCACGCGCCGCCCATCAGCATGGCCCGCTCGGCGTCGTTCAGCCGGCTGGTCTTGAGGAAGGGCTCGACGGCCTGCGCGTATTTGACGACCGCAAACGCCCGCGTCCAGTCCGTGCCCCACAGGCAGCGATCGAAGCCCCAGGCATCGAACACGCGGGCGAGCGGGTCCCAGATATCGGGAAAAGGAAACGGCTCGCGCGACAGCGTGCAGGCGCCACTGATCTTGATCACGGCGTTCGGACGCCTGGCGAGTTCGAGCACCTTCGGCAGATCGGCCCAGGGTTCGGGCGGCGCCGGCGGTACGCGCGGCTGCAGGATGCCCAGATGATCGACGATGAACCGCGTATCGGGATGGCGATCGATCAGCGCCCTGCCCGCGTCCAGATTGTCCCAGCACAGCAGGTTGACCGGAAAATCATGGCGAACCGCCGCGCGCGCGATCCGGTCGAGGCCGGGGTCATCAGGGGCGCGCTGCGCCTCCTTTGTCAGCATGATGCGGATCCCGACCGTGCCCGGCGTCTTCTTCCACTCCGCGACGACGTCGGCCACGCCGGGATCATCGGGGTCGACCGGCTTGACGATGGCGAGCCGGTCGGGATGCGCCCGCGCCACTTCCACGGCATAGCTGGCATCGTAGCGGTACATCGAAAACGCGGAGATGAAGATCGCGCCGTCGACGCCAACCTTGTCCATCGCCGCCACCATCTCGTCACCCGTGACGTGATCGGGCCAATTCGGCACACTGTGCCAGGGCCGCTTCGGACTGTTCGCCTCGTAGGCATGGACCTGGGAATCGATAACCGTCATCGGCGCCTCCACTCTGTATCGGGAGATTTTCGACGATGCGGGCGGCTCGTGTCTAGGGCACGCGTCATGCGTTTGCGCTGTCGCTGACGTCGCGCAACGCGGATCAGCGCCTCGCCCGCCGTGGCTGAAAGCGCGACATGTCCATCATCTATTTGAGATGACGCGGTGCATCATGAGGAAGCCTGTCGTCGGGCCGCCTTTGCGCAGGCCCGTTAGCGCGGGCTTGCCTCGGTAAAGGTCTTTTTTCGATTCGAAGCATCGATGCGCCTGGCTTCGGTGACGTCGGAAAATGCACCCTTTAGATCGCCCATGCGGTGCAAGACAATCCCGCGATCAACATAGCAATCCGAGCAAGCGGGATCCTGCTGGATCGCCAGATCGAAATTGGCCAGCGCAATGTATAAATCCCCGCGGCGATAGGCCGAGATGCCCCGTTCTCGATAGTATTTGACGTCTTTGGGCCCCGGGTCGGGAGCCGGGGAAACATCTGCGCGTGCGGGAGCAAGGCCAGTCGTCACCGCAGGTGCAATACTGTCCGGATTGGTCGGTTCTTCCTGCGGATGATCGACGAACTTCATGTCGGCTCCGGGATCCTCAGGCTTTTCGGCTTGGCCGGTTCGCTCCTGCGAAGATAGCTCGGTGGATCTATCGGCGGCGGCGTGCGCCGTTTCGTGCCTGGATATCTCGGTTACCTGCGCCGAGGCGAGGGGCAGCCTGTCAACCGGCTTGAGCAGAACGTAGCCCCCGATAAACACCGCCGAGGCAAGCGCACTCACCATGGCGTCAGCGCCGAGCCTGCGGCTCCTGTCAGCGAAGCTGCTGCGCTTTGGTTTCGGAATTTGCTGCCGACGCGCGACTTCGAGCAGCCGATCATAGGCCTCCCGCTGCCGCTCATCGCTCAGAATGGCGTTGGCGCGAACGATCCGCCTGAACGCTTGTGAAGCTTCCGGATCGCCGGGGTTAAGGTCCGGATGGTTGGCCTTAACGGCCCTGCGGAATGCAACTCTCAAATCTTCCGCGTCGTCGTCCGGAAGTGCACCAAGTAAATCGTAAAGGGTTTTCATAATAACTCACTAAACAACTACGCCCTCGACTACTCCCTCCCAGCCAAACACTGTAAAATAAGGCCCCACCGGTGAAAAACGTGAAACGGTGGAGTGGCAAAAAAAGGACTAAATTGAGGCGACTGCCCTGCCATCGCCATCAAAAAGGTCGCAGACGCCGCGGGCGCGCCGGTAATTGCTGTTGAACGGATTTCAAAAGTGAGCCCTGCGACGCTGCGCAGGCAAGCGAGCGCCAAGACGCGCCGCTACCGATGAGAGTTTTGCTGTCCCGACTGCGGGATTGTTACCGAACGGGCTTTCGTTGGACCGGTTCGATCTCGCATGTGCTGGACGCCTGCAGCAAGACCAGGCGGTCGCGCGCAGCCTTCTCCGCATCCTGATAGCACTGTCGCTCGTATTCGACCTTCAACTGGGCCCATTGATCCGGATCCACGGTCTTGAGGTCAGATCTCTTGAACTCGCAATCAGGTGCAGGCTGCGGAGAAAGCAGGGCCGGGTCCGGTCGCCGAATTGTCGGCGCCGCATATCGATACTGTTCGGAGTGTCGGCGGGCGCGCACGGCCGTACGGGTGGGAGTTGCCTTGACTTCGCGCCGGGCTAGATCGGGTTCACGCGGCGCCGGATTGCGCGCGCAACCGGCAACCGAGATCGAACAAAAAATAGCGCCGACCGCCAAAAGTTTTGGCGCGAGCAAAAACTCCCGACCAAAAAGCGCTCCACCAACGATCGCCATGCCAATGATTCCGAATCAACGCGAGCCTTGTTGGAGCACCGATCAAAAATGGAATTCCGCGCAACGCGGCGATCATGGACAGAAAATTTGAATCGAACTCTAATAATTACAATGAATCAAATCTAAATCGTCCGCGACGGCGTCGGATACGTCGGGATCATCGGCACAGTGCCGTTGCAAAAGGAAACAGCGAATGTCGCATCAGCATGGCGTAAGGATCGTTCACAGGCGTACGCCAGAATCCGCAGCGATGGTGGTGGAGACCAGGCGCGCAATGGCCATCACTGCCAGGATGAATCGCTTGACGTTCGACGACGCGGACCAGGTCCGGGCTCTCTTCGGCGAACTTGTCGGCAAGAAGGTAGATGATGGCTTCTTATTGATTCCACCGTTCTATGCGACAGGTGGAAATGAAACGCGCATCGGACGCAACGTCTTCATCAATCAGAACTGCACATTCTATGATCTTGGCGGAATCGACATAGCGGACGATGTGATGATCGGGCCGAACGTGAGCATCATCACCTCAGGTCATCCGCTCGAACCCTCCGAACGCCGGTCCGTTACGATTGGGAAGCCCATCGTGATTGATAGAAATGTCTGGATCGCAGCCGGCGCAACGATCATCGGCGGGGTGACCATCGGCGAGAGTTCAGTCGTGGCTGCGGGCTCGGTAGTTACGAAGGACGTTCCCGCGAACACGCTCGTCGGAGGAAATCCGGCGCGGGTCATTCGCAGGATTCGCGACTAGGCAACTCAGTTCCGGGGACGCTTGCCAACTGGTCATCGAGTTGTTCAGCAACTTGCCGTGCGTTTGCAAACCTCGGGTGCATCGCGCGGCGAAAATGCAGACGCACATTCAGTTGTCGTCACCCGCGTGAATTGAGGCGGGTGACCCAGTATCCCAGAGACGTCGATGACTGAACCGATAAGCCGCGTCGTACTGGATACCCGCCTTCGCGGGTATGACGATCGAGTTTTGCGTCGCTATTCTCCGCAGCCATTTCAACTCAGAACAATTCGCAACAAATCGCTCCTGCAAGTGAGTGGCGATTGCGCCTCGGACTGTCGGCTTTAATGTTGGACAACGCCCTGCTAAACCGCCGCCCATGAGTCATCCCCCCACCCTCAAAACCAATGTCGCGGCGATCTCGATCTTCGCCAGCGCCGGCATGGCTGCGGCGAAATTCGCCGTCGGCATCGCGATCGGCTCTCTCGCGCTGATCTCCGAGGCCCTGCACTCCTCCGTCGACGTGGTGGCGACCGTCATCACCTGGCTGGTCGTGCGGGTCTCCGACCGACCGGCCGATGAGGAACATCATTACGGCCACGGCAAGTTCGAGAGCCTGTCGGCGCTGTTTGTCATCGCGCTGCTCTACGTGCTGGCCGGCGGCATCCTGGTCGAATCCTGGAGCCGGCTGCGCGAAGGCGCAGTTCCGCCGACACTCTCCGCTATTCCCTTCGTGGTGCTGGTGATCGATATCGCGGTGAATTTCTGGCGCGCCCGGGCGTTGCATCGCGCCGCGCGCGAGACCCGAAGCGAGGCGCTGGCGGCGGACGCGCTGCATTTCGCCTCCGATGTGCTTGGTTCGACCGCCGTCATCATCGGGCTCGTGCTGACGGGCTTGGGCTTTGCCTGGGGCGACTCGGCCGCGGCCATCGCGGTTGCCGTGATGATATCGATCCTGGGCCTGCGGCTCGGGCGCTCCACCATCGAAACGCTGCTCGACCGGGCGCCGGAGGGGGCTTCGGAAAAGGCCATTGCCGCCATCCGCTCGGTGCCCGGCGTGGTCGGCGTCGAGCGCCTGCGCGCCCGCATGGTCGGGCCGACGCATTTCATCGATGCCATCGCCAACGTGCCGCGCACCTACCCGATAGACCGGGTCGAGGCGATCAAGAAGAATGCGCAAGCCGCGGTCTCCGAGGCGCTCGGCGACGCCGATCTCACCTTCACCGCAGTGCCGGTCGCGCGCGACAACGAAAGCGTGCGCGAGCGCATCATGGTGATCGCGCGCAATTCCGGCCTCGCCGTCCACCATGTCACCGTGCACGATCTCGGCGGCAAACTGACGGTCAGCATCGACCTCGAAGTCGACGGCGACATGGAACTGTTGGCCGCGCACGACATCGCCCATGGGCTGGAGCGGAGCATCCGCGAGGATTTCGGCGAAGACGTCGAGGTCGATACCCATATCGAACCGCTCGAGCCGGAACTGCCGCACGGCACCGACGCCGCGCCCGAGCGCGTCGAGGTCATCAAGGCCGCGCTGGTGCGCTTTGCCGGCAATAGCGCGATCCATGACATCCATAACGTGCGGGTGCGCGACACCGACGCCGGCGAAATCGTTAACTTTCATTGCCGCGCCGCGCCGTCGATGAGCGTCATCAAGGTGCATGAGAACGTCGACGAGATCGAGCGCGCGCTGCGGCGCGCGTTTCCCTCGATCAAGCGCGTGATCAGTCATGCCGAGCCGCCGCGCAGGTAGCTTTGCAGGCCCGTTCTCGTTTCGGACTCACTTGGCGGTGCCTTTATTCGCGTTGGACAACATTTATTTCGAATTAACGAATCGTTGACACTCGACAGCCCGGAAAAACTGGATTCAAATCGCTATGATTCGGAATGACGTGGGGTTCCTTCCGGACAATGTGCAAAAGAGCCTTCGGCGGGGGTCTAAAGCATGGCGCGCGCGCATGCGGCGAACGCATGTGTCCAATCCGATTCTATCAAGGGATTGGCGCAGTCGATCGCAAAACCTGCCTATCACCGGCTGCTCATTGCAGAGCCGGCGCTTCGCCGCGCCGTGCCCACGCTCATCATTGCCTTCCTCATTACCATCTGCCTCGGCGCCTTCGTGCAGGTGATCGACCAGAGCCGGCAAAAGCGCGCCGCCATGAAGCGCGATATTTCCGCCCTCACCGATCTGCTGGCCGAACGGCTGGACCGCCTTGCCTCGGTCCGGCAGGACCGCATGGCCAATATCGAGCGATTGCAGAGCCTGCTGCCTGACCTTATTCCGGCCTGGGGCGTAGCCAACGGCCGCCACGTCATCATCACCGGCGCCGATCACCGGATTCTGGCCCGCGTCCCCATCGAGAGCAGCCTTGGCGACAGCGATCGCGTCCTGGACGTCATCAGCACGGCGCAACTGCTCGCCACTCCCGTTCAGCAGGGCGTCGTCAACGACATGACGCTGCCGAACGGCAATGGCGCCCTGGCGATCTCGCGGCTGGTGAAATCGCTGCCGGGCCAGGTGGTCGTCATCCAGGAGAAGAACGAGCCGCTGTGGGGTTCCGACGCCGCATTGTCGGTGACGCTTTCGGCCACCACCGGCTTCGTCGTGCTGATCCTCGGCTTCGCCTTCCACTGGCAATCGACCCGCGCCCGCGAGGGCGATCTCATCAACGACGCGGTGCGCGGCCGGATCGACACCGCGCTCAATCGCGGCCGCTGCGGATTGTGGGACTGGGACCTCTCCCGCGGCAGGATCTTCTGGTCGGCATCGATGTTCACGATGCTCGGGCTCGACTCCCGCAACGACCTCCTCACCTTCGGCGAAGTCAACGCGCTGGTGAAATCCGACGACATCGACCTGTTTGCGATCGCCGACCAGATGATCGCCGGCAAGCTCGACCACATCGACCAGAGCTTCCGCATGCAGCACACCGGCGGCCACTGGATCTGGCTGCGCGTACGCTGCGAGCTCAGCCACACCCAGGCCGACGGCGGCCTGCACCTGATCGGCATCGCGGTCGACATCACCGAACAGAAGAGCCTCGCCGAGAAGACCGTGGAGGCCGACCTGCGGCTGCGCGACGCGATCGAGACCATTCCGGAAGCCTTCGTGCTGTGGGACGCCGAAGACCGCCTCGTGCTCTGCAACTCGCATTTCCAGCGCCTGCACAAGCTGCCGGATACGGCGGTGGCCCCCGGCACCTCCTACGAGACCGTGATCGAGGTCGGCAGCATGCCGGAGGTCCGCACCAGGCTGCAGGAGACCGGCGCACAAGCGCCGGGAGCCCGCACCTTCGAAGCGCAGCTCGACGACCGGAGCTGGCTGCACATCAGCGAACGCCGCACCAAGGACGGCGGCTACGTCTCGGTCGGCACCGACATCACCCGCATCAAGGAGCACGAGCAGAAGCTGATCGAAAACGACGCCCGCCTGCGCGCCAACGTGATCGACCTGAAGCGCTCGCAAGCCGAGCTTGCCGACCTCGCCGAAAAATACTCGCGGGAAAAGAATTGCGCCGAGGAAGCCAACCAGGCGAAATCCAAGTTCCTCGCCAATATGAGCCACGAACTGCGCACGCCGCTGAACGCCATCATCGGCTTCTCCGAGATCATGGGCAGCGGCATGTTCGGCGTGCTCGGCTCCGACAAGTATCAGGAGTACTGCCACGACATCCTCACCAGCGGCAAATACCTGCTCGAAGTCATCAACGACATCCTCGACATGTCGAAGATCGAGGCCGGCCGCATGAAGCTCGACATGGAAGAGCTCGACCTGTCCAAGCTGCTGGCGGAGTTGCTGCGCGTGGTGTCCGGACGCGCCGAGGACAAGCATCTGACGCTGGACGCCGATATCGAAAGCACGATTTCCGTGATGGCCGACCGCCGCGCGGTCAAGCAGATCTTCGTCAACCTGCTGTCCAATGCGGTGAAGTTCACCCCCGACGACGGCAGGGTCACCGTGCGGAGCCACGTGCTGCCCGACCAGATCGTGCTGATGATCGCCGATACCGGCATCGGCATCGCGCCCGCCTCGCTGCGGCGGCTGGGCAAGCCGTTCGAACAGGTCGAAAGCCAGCTCACCAAGACCTACCAGGGCTCGGGCCTCGGCCTTGCCATCGCGCGGTCGCTGACCAGCCTGCACGGCGGAACGATGCGGCTGCGCTCGAAGCTCGGCACCGGCACCGTGGTGCGCATCACGCTGCCGCGCGAGGCGCGTTCAAGCGAGGCAAAGAACCAGGTCGCCGCCTGACCTTACGGCTGATGCCGGCGGGCTGTCAGATACCGGCCCGATCTTCCAGCGTCGGCGCCACTTCGCGGGCGACCTGCACCAGCGCCGCGATCAACGGTGTCATCGGATCGCGCTGCGGGATCACCAGGCCGACGCTGTAGTCGACGACGGGATCGACGATCGGAATGCTGCGGATGGAGTCTGATAACCCCAAGGTCTCCGCCAGTTTTGCCGGCATCACGCTCGCCCAGCGCCCGGTCTTCACATGGGTGTAGAGGACCAGCAGCGAATTCGAGGTCAGCGACGGCGTGGCCTCCGCGCCCACCGAGCGCAACGCGCGGTCGATGATGCGGCGGTTCTGCATGTCCGGCGTCAGCAGGCACAGCGGCACCTGCCCGACTTCCTTCCAGGTCACCTGCTTGCGATCGCCGAACATGGCGTCAGGCGACGTCAGCAGGCGATAGGTCTCGTTGAAGAGCGGAATGGTGCGCACCTTGCCGATCGGCTCGTTCTCGGTATAGGTCAGCCCGGCATCGACCTCGAGATTTTCCAGCAGGCCCAGCACATCGGCGGACGTGCAGGACTGAACACGAAAGCTCACGTCGGGATACCGCGCGCGGAATGGCGTCGTCAGCGACGCCACCATGCCGAGCACGGTCGGGATCGCGGCGATCCGGATCTCGCCGGAGAGCTTGTCCTTGAGGCTGTTGATCTCCTGCCGCATCGCGCGGGCGTCGCCGACGATGCGCCGCGCCCAGTCGAGCGTGCGTTCGCCCTCCGGCGTAAAGCCCTGAAAGCGGGAGCCGCGCTGCACCAGCATGACGCCGAGAATTTCCTCGAGCTGCTTGAGGCTGGTCGACATGGTCGGCTGGGTGACGCCGCAGGCTTCCGCAGCCCGTCCGAAATGCCGCTCCTTTGCGAGCGCCAGCAGCAGTTCAAGCTTGTCGATCAAGAGGATAGTCCCAGGAGTTTTCGGGGCAAAGGAGATTGCCGGGTGTTCAGAAATAGCACGGACCGGCGGCCATCAACACGTCAAAAGTGCCGGCCGGATGCGTCGTTTTTCCGGGACAATTCGATTCTCATATCGCCTCATTTCTCAATCTTATCTGCTTGCTTTCTTCACTAGCCAGCATCTGTCGAAGCGAACTCCGGCACGTCCCTTTCAGCTTGCGGGCTATCCTTGCCGCTACTCTCCGTACGCTGCCCGAAATACGTCACGGCAACTGACCCACCGTCATCGAACTCTTCGCACCTCTTCAGGCGGCGTGATCCGGGAAATATCCGGCCCACGTGAATGACGTGCTATCGTGGAGCGCCGATAGATTACCCCGACGCCGCAGAACTGAGAGGGGTTTAAGATGATCACAATCCCGGAACTGGTGGCGCAAGCCCTGGGCACATTCCTGACCGCGGAAACCAAGAGCCGGTTTGGCGCATCCCACGCGCGCCTGGCTGAGTTTCTGCCCTATGCCGCCCGGCTCACATTGGAGTGCATCGGCAACAGCGACGCGCTCTATCACAATGTCGAGCATTCCCTGCTCGTCACCCTGGCCGGCCACGACATCCTGATGGGACGGGCGGTGCTGCGGCCGACGACGCCCGACGACTACGCCAATTTCATTTTGGCATGCCTGACCCACGACATCGGATATGTCAGAGGAACCGTTCAGGGAGATGACGGCGAGTCCTATGTCGCCGACCTCAGCGGCCGAACCATTCGCCTGCCGAGAGGTTCGTCCGATGCATCGCTGGCGCCCTACCATGTGGACCGCTCGAAACTGTTCGTCTTCGAGCGCCTCGACACCGCAGAAGAAGTCGACGCTAGCCGGATCGCCAGGGCAATCGAATATACCCGCTTTCCCTACCCGGAAGCGTCAGGTGACGATCTGATCGAAGAGGAAGGGCTGCTTTTGCGCGCCGCCGACCTTATCGGGCAGCTCGGCGACCCCAATTACCTGAAGAAGTCGAATGCCCTGTTCTATGAATTTCAGGAGATCGGCCTGACCAAGCAGCTCGGCTACGACACGCCGGCAGATGTCGTTTATAAATATCCGCAGTTCTATTGGAATAATGTGGCTCCGCAGATCCAGACAGCAATACGCTACCTCAACGTCACCTCAAGGGGGCGTCAGTGGATTGCAAACCTTTACAGCAATGTTTTCCGCGCTGAGCGTGAAATGACACTGTCCGGCCCGCAGCCCTGATCTCGAAACCGTGGCTCCAGATCAAGTGCCCGCAATGCCGGCCACACGAAGGCCTTCGACGAAACGCTCGACGAAGCCCGGATCATTGCAGAAGAAGAATTGCTGTCGCGCGGTTTCAACGCTGTAGTTCGGCTTGCGTTGCAGCAGTTCGGCGGCCACCGTTTCCGCCTGCGCCCGCTCCCCGAGCAGGCCGAGCGACGCCGCCAGTGACGCAAAGGCCTGATAGGTGACATTGGGCTGTCGTGTCGCGCGCCGGGCGAACTCGACCGCGATGTCATACTCGCCAAGGGAGAAGTGCGCCCAGGAGCGGACATGGTGGAAAGAAGAAATATGGCTGTCGCGCGGGCTCAGCATGGTCGCCCGATCGAGCAACGTCTCCGCCTCGATCTCCCGTCCGTGCCACAGCATGTTGAACCCCTGGGCGAAATGGGCCTGCGCAAAGCTCGGATTGAGCTCCAGCGATACGTCGAGCGTAGCCAGCGCCTCGTCGTTCTGATGGGTCAGGCACAAGGCGCGCCCGAGGGCGCAGTGGCAGAAACAGTCGAGTTCGTCGAGCGCCACCGCGTGGCGCCCCTGGCGCAACGCCGTTTCCAGCCGCGCCGCGCGATCTTTCGGTTCGTCAATGAACGCACGTTGAATATTGACGTAGCTGAGCGCGCCGTGGCCGCGTGCGAAATTCGGATCGGCCGCAATCGCCCGCTGAAAATAGCTTTCGGCGGAGTCAAATCCCGGGGTGGTGAAGCGCCACAGATTCCATAGGCCGCGCTGATAGCAATCCCAGGCGTCCAGGTTTTCCGGCGCCTTGCGGGAGGCGAGCTGCTGCTCGACCTTCGACAGCTCGGGCTCGATCGTTGCGGCGATCTGCCGTGCCATCTCCTCCTGGATATCGAAGATATATTCGAGCTGCAGGTCGTATTTGTCCGACCACAACTGCTTGCTATCCGCTGCCCGGACCAGCTCCGCCGTGATCCGTACCGTATCGCGACTCTTGCGGACGCTGCCGACCATCACGTACCTGACGCCGAGCTGCTCGCCGATTTCGCGGGCGTCCACCGTTCGTCCCTGGAACGCCACGGTCGAGTGTCGCGAGATAACCGAAAGCCACCGGTTGCGGGCGAGGAGACGGATGATGTCCTCGGTCAAGCCATAGCTGAAATAGTCGTTCTCGGGATCGTCAGACATGTTCCCGAACGGCAACACGGCGATCGACGGTCGCGTGACAGCTTCGGCCTTTACGGATTCCGAGACGATATCATCGAGGTGGCGCACTTCGGCAGAGACCGAGACGCTGACGGGAACGTATGCCGGCGCGGCACCCTCGTCAGGAACGAGCCGAACCGGCTCCGCATCCGCTTCCAGGGCGTTGATGGCCTGAACATCGCCGACGAACCGGAAGCCGCGCTTGTGCAGCGTCCGGATGAAGACCTGATCGTTTCCGTTGTCGCCAAGCGCGCGCCGGGCGCCATTGATCCGGCTCGACAGCGCCGCCTCCGAGATGATCCGGCCATTCCAGATCTTCTCGATCAGTTCATCCTTGCTGACAATCCGGTCATGGTTGCGCACCAGGTGGACGATGAGATCGAAAACCTGGGGCTCAATATGGACCGCTTCCCCAAGCCGGCGCAGCTCCTGTTGGCCGAGGTCAATCTCGAAATCAGCGAATCGGTATTTTAATACCACCTCTGCTCATCCAATATAAGGCCGCGCCATCAGCCGACGGTTCGCGACATAAACCAAACAAAAACAATCACTTTCGGAGCAAAAACCAAGGTCTTCTCAAGGAATCCGCCAAGCTGGAACGGCCATCTCAATCTAATAAGGCGCCAATCATCGTTCAATCGGAGACGACCATGATCGGCTTATTGCTGAATCCCACCAAGGCGGACGTTTCGCCAGAAGGCTTGTTGCCGCACGAGGGCGCCATCCGGGCCCGCGCGCCGATGCAGGCAAGCCCCGCCGCCAACACAAGCCCTGCCGCCGGCCCGCACGTGGTGATCGCGCGTCTGAGGCTCCTGCTCAACCGCTGGAAAGCCGCCGCCATCGCCTACCGCGAACGGCAAACCGCCCTGCTCGCGTTGCACCGGGCTGGAGATCGCGACTGGAGCAACAAGCGCATCTACCGCGGTCCGATCGATGACGCCTTCGAAAGAGCCACGTGGCTTCGCAAGCGGAGGCACTGAAGCAACCCTGAACAAGACAATTCCCGAACGTCCAACATTTCAAACCAAGGAGATTTAAAATGTCGATTACAATGCAAACCGGACCGAATGCGGCGCGTCCCGCCCTCGCCTCGCTGGCAGCGAGGCTGTTCACCCTCTGCTATGGCGGCATCGCCTATCTCATCTTCTTCGGCACGTTTCTTTACGCGGTCGGCTTCGTCTCGCGATTAGTCGTGCCCAAGACGGTCGACAGCGGTTCGGCGTCCTCACCGATGACGGCCTTGCTGGTCAACCTGGTGCTGATGTCGATCTTCGCCGTGCAGCACAGCGGCATGGCGCGGCAGGGCTTCAAGAAGCTGTTCGCGCGCTTCGCCTCGCCTGCGATCGAACGCTCGACCTATGTGCTGCTGGCCAGCCTCTCGCTGATACTGCTGTTCTGGCAGTGGCAGCCGATGCCGCTGATGGTCTGGAACATCGAGGACCCTGTTCTCGCCGGCATCGCAACCGCCGGTGGCTTTGTGGGCTGGCTCATCGTGCTCTACAGCACGTTCCTGATCAGCCATTTCGAACTGTTCGGATTGACCCAGGTGGTGTCGCATTTCGCCGGGCGCGTGGTTGAGCCCATGAAGTTCAAGACGCCGGGCCTGTATCGCCTGATCCGGCACCCGATCTATCTCGGCTTCATCATTGCCTTCTGGTGTACGCCGACCATGACGCTGGGCCATCTGCTGTTCGCTGCGGTGACGACGGCCTACATCTTCGTCGGCATCTATCTCGAAGAGCGCGATCTGGTGTCGATGTTCGGCGATCAATACCGCCGCTATCGTGAAAAGGTGGCAATGCTGGTGCCGGGCATTTTCTAGAAACAACAACTAACCGTGCAAAACGCGCTCGTCGGGACCGACCTGACGGGCGCGCTCCGCTGCAGAACATGGCGACAATCAGGCGTTAACCAACCCAATCTGCGCCATGGCACCCCATAGGCTTTGCCTATGCAGTTCTCGATTGCGATTTGAAATCGCATCATGAGACAGCTTTATTGATTTCCTTGAAGGATTCCATTTCTCATCAGAACGAACAACTCTGATGGGAACGCGGATGACATCGGCTTACGAACCCTGGAATGAAGCGCGCGGCGCCGAGATCATCGCCGAACACGGCAAGCTCGAAGGCGCGACTCTGGTGATCCTGCACGCGATGCAGGAAACGTTCGGCTACGTGCCGGAGCCCGCCATTCCGATGATTGCTTCCGCACTCAGCCTGTCGCGCGCCGAAGTCCATGGCGTATTCACCTTCTATCATGATTTCCGCCACGAGCCTGCCGGCCGCCATGTGCTGAAACTGTGCCGCGCCGAGGCCTGCCAGGCCGCCGGCGGCGATGCGCTCGCCGCGCGCGCCGAAGCCAAGCTTGGCGTATCGATCGGAAACACCACCGCCGATTCGCGCGTGACGCTGGAGCCGATCTATTGCCTCGGGCTGTGCGCAACCGCGCCATCGGCGATGCTCGATGGCCGCGTGGTCGGACGGCTGGATGAAGCGCGCCTCGATGCGCTGGTGGCGGAGGCACAGCGATGAAAATGCGGATTTTCGTTCCGCGCGATGCCGGCGCGATTGCCGTCGGCGCCGACGATGTCGTTGCCGCGCTCGAGCAGGCTGCGGACAAGCGCGGCCTCCCGATCGAGATCATCAGGAACGGCTCGCGCGGGCTTTATTGGCTGGAGCCGATGGTCGAGGTGGCGACGGTGAAAGGCCGCGTCGCTTACGGCCCGGTGACCCCGGCGGACGTCCCCTCCCTGTTCGATGCGATGGCGAGCAACGGCCCGCACGCCCTGCGGCTCGGCCTCGCGGACGAAATTCCATGGCTGAAGCGGCAGAACCGCCTGACGTTCGCGCGTTGCGGCGTGATCGATCCCCGCTCGGTCGGCGACTACCGCGCCCATGACGGCTACAAGGGGCTGGAGCGCGCGCTAACGCTGACCTCGGACGAAATCCTCGCCGACGTCACGGCGTCCGGATTGCGCGGGCGCGGCGGCGCCGGATTCCCGACCGGCATCAAGTGGAAGACCGTGGCGCAGGCCAGCGCCGACCGCAAATATATCGTCTGCAACGCCGACGAAGGCGACAGCGGCACCTTTGCCGACCGCATGATCATGGAGGGCGATCCCTTCGTCGTGATCGAGGGCATGACGATTGCCGGCATCGCCGTCGGCGCGACCAAAGGCTACATCTACATCCGCTCGGAATATCCGCATGCGGTGGCGGCGATGAATGCCGCGATCGCGGCCGCCCGGCGCACCGGCTATCTCGGCGAACGCATCGTCGGCTCCAACCACAATTTCGACCTCGAAGTCCGGGTCGGCGCAGGCGCCTATGTCTGCGGCGAGGAAACCTCGCTGCTTGGAAAGCCTCGAGGGCCGCCGCGGCATCGTCCGCGCCAAGCCGCCGCTGCCCGCGCACAAGGGCCTGTTCGGCCGCCCGACCGTCATCAACAACGTGCTGTCGTTCGCGGCCATCCCCTTCATCCTCGCCGGCGGCGCAAAAGCCTACGCCGATTTCGGCATGGGCCGCTCGCGTGGCACCATGCCGATCCAGCTTGCCGGCAACATCAGGCATGGCGGACTGTTCGAGGTCGCTTTCGGTATCACGCTCGGCGAACTGATCGACGATATCGGCGGCGGCACTTTCACGGGCCGCCCCGTTCGCGCGGTGCAGGTCGGCGGCCCGCTCGGCGCATACTTTCCGCGCGAGCTGTTCGATACGCCGTTCGACTATGAAGCCTTCGCCGCGCGCGACGGGCTGATCGGCCATGGCGGCATCGTGGTGTTCGACGACAGCGTCGACATGGCGAAGCAGGCGCGGTTCGCGATGGAATTCTGCGCGGTCGAATCCTGCGGCAAGTGCACGCCGTGCCGGATCGGCTCGACCCGCGGCGTCGAGACCATCGACAAGATCATCCGCGGCGAGCGCACATCCGAAAACCTCGCGGTGGTCGAAGACCTCTGCAACACCATGAAATTCGGCTCGCTCTGCGCGCTCGGCGGCTTCACGCCCTACCCGGTGCTCAGCGCATTGAAACATTTCCGGGAAGATTTTGGCCCGGCACCGGCCACCCTGCAGGCCGCGGAATAGGAGACTGACAATGTCCTTGATCGAGGAAATCGACTTCGGCACGCCCCGCTCGAAATCCGAAGCGATGGTGACGCTCACCATCGACGGCAACAGCGTCACGGTGCCCGAGGGCACCTCCATCATGCGCGCGGCCATGGAAGCCGGCACGCAAATTCCAAAGCTTTGCGCCACCGACATGGTCGACGCCTTCGGCTCCTGCCGGCTCTGCCTGATCGAGATCGAGGGCCGCGCCGGAACGCCGGCCTCCTGCACCACGCCCGCGATGAATGGCCTTGTCGTGCACACCCAGACCGAGCGGCTGAAGAAGCTGCGCAAGGGCGTGATGGAGCTGTACATCTCCGACCATCCGCTGGACTGCCTGACCTGCGCCGCCAACGGCGATTGCGAATTGCAGGACATGGCGGGCGCGGTCGGCCTGCGCGACGTGCGCTACGGCTATGAGGGCGAGAACCATGTGTTCGCCAAGGCGGACGGCTGCAGCAACGACAACTGGATGCCGAAGGACGAGTCCAACCCGTACTTCACCTATGATCCCTCGAAATGCATCGTCTGCTCGCGCTGCGTCCGCGCCTGCGAGGAAGTCCAGGGCACGTTCGCACTGACGATCTCCGGCCGCGGTTTCGACAGCCGCGTGTCGCCCGGCATGAGCGAAAGTTTTCTCGGCTCCGAATGCGTGTCCTGCGGCGCCTGCGTGCAGGCCTGCCCGACCGCGACGCTGACGGAAAAATCCGTCATCGAGATCGGCCAGCCCGAGCATTCCCTCGTCACCACCTGCGCCTATTGCGGCGTCGGCTGCACCTTCAAGGCGGAAATGCGCGGCGAGGAAGTCGTGCGTATGATGCCCTATAAGGACGGCAAGGCCAATCGCGGGCACTCCTGCGTCAAGGGCCGGTTCGCCTGGGGCTACACCACCCACAAGGAGCGCATTCTCAAGCCGATGATCCGCGAGGATATCGCCGATCCCTGGCGCGAAGTGTCGTGGGACGAGGCATTCAACTTTGCTGCGGCGAAATTCAAGGGCATTCAGCAGAAATACGGCCGCGACGCTGTCGGCGGCATCACTTCCTCCCGCTGCACCAACGAAGAAACCTATCTGGTGCAGAAGCTGATCCGCGGCGGTTTCGGCAACAACAATGTCGATACCTGCGCGCGGGTCTGCCATTCGCCGACCGGTTACGGCCTGTCGCAGACTTTTGGCACCTCGGCCGGCACGCAGGATTTCAACTCGGTCGAAGATACCGACGTCGTCATGATCATCGGCGCCAACCCGGCCTCCGCGCATCCCGTATTCGCCTCGCGGCTGAAGAAGCGGCTGCGCCAGGGCGCCAGGCTGATCGTGATCGATCCCCGCCGCACCGAGATGGTGGAAGTCGGCCCACGTGAAGGCGCTGCACCTGCCGCTGATGCCCGGCACCAACGTTGCCGTGCTCACCGCGCTGGCGCACGTCATCGTCACCGAAGGCCTCGTGGATGAGGCTTTCGTGCGCGAACGTTGCGACTGGAGCGAGTTCGAGGACTGGGCCGCCTTCGCGGCGCTGCCGAAGAACAGCCCGGAATCGACCGCGATCATGACCGGCGTCGATCCGAAAGACCTGCGCGAAGCCGCGCGCCAGTTCGCCACCGGCGGCAATGGCGCGATCTATTACGGGCTCGGCGTCACCGAGCACAGCCAGGGCTCGACCACGGTGATCGCAATCGCCAACCTCGCGATGGCGACCGGCAATATCGGCCGTTCCGGCGTCGGCGTGAATCCGCTGCGCGGCCAGAATAACGTGCAAGGCTCCTGCGACATGGGCTCGTTCCCGCACGAGCTGCCCGGCTATCGCCATATCGCGGGCGACGCCGTGCGCGAGTCATTCGAGGCGATGTGGAACGTCAAGCTCAATCCTGAGCCGGGCCTGCGCATTCCCAACATGTTCGATGCCGCGATCGAAGGCACCTTCATGGGCCTCTACGTGCAGGGCGAGGACATCCTGCAGTCCGATCCCAACACCAAGCATGTGGTGGCGGCGCTGTCGTCGATGGAATGCGTCATCGTGCACGACCTCTTCCTCAACGAGACCGCCAACTACGCCCACGTCTTTCTGCCGGGATCGACCTTCCTGGAGAAGGACGGCACCTTCACCAACGCCGAACGGCGCATCCAGCGCGTCCGCAAGGTGATGACGCCGCGTAACGGCTTCGCCGACTGGGAAGTCACCATCGCGCTCGCCAGGGCGATGGGCTTCGAGATGCGCTACAATCATCCGTCCGAGATCATGGACGAGATCGCGGCGCTGACGCCGACCTTCGCCGGCGTTTCCTACGCCAAGCTGGAGGAACTCGGCTCGGTGCAGTGGCCCTGCAACGAGAAGGCGCCGGAAGGCACGCCGGTGATGCATATCGGCGGCTTCGTCCGCGGCAAGGGCAAGTTCATCATCACCGAATATATCGCGACCGACGAACGCACCGGGCCGCGGTTCCCGCTGCTGCTGACGACGGGACGTATCCTCAGCCAGTACAATGTCGGCGCGCAGACCCGCCGCACCGAGAACGTCGTCTGGCACAGTGAGGACCTGCTCGAGATCCATCCGCATGACGCCGAACAGCGCGGCATCCGCGACGGCGACTGGGTGCGGCTGAAGAGCCGCGCCGGTGAAACCACGCTGCGCGCTGATATCACCGATCGCGTGGCGCCGGGCGTGGTCTACACCACCTTCCACCACCCGGACACGCAGGCCAACGTCATCACGACGGACTTCTCGGATTGGGCCACCAACTGTCCGGAATACAAGGTCACCGCGGTGCAGATTTCGCCGTCCAACGGTCCGAGCGACTGGCAGAAGGCCTATGACGAGCAGGCCCGCCATTCCCGCCGCATCGCGCCGGCGGAAGCCGCGGAGTAAGGCATGCCCGATGCGGTCTACACCGCCGATCGGCAGATCTGGCGCGACGGTCATCTCGGTGAAGGCACACGCCTGATCCCGGAGGAGACGGCGATCGCGCTGACCTATAATGGCGGCACCTATGCCGTCATGATGGGCACGCCGCAGAACCTGCGGGACTTTGCCATCGGGTTCAGCCTGAGCGAGGGCATCGTCCAATCGCCCGAGGAGATCGTCTCGCTCGATATCGTGGAACTCGATGACGGCATCGAACTGCGAATGTGGCTGGCATCATCGCAGGCCGAGCGCGTCAGCGAGCGGCGGCGGCACATTGCAGGACCCACCGGCTGCGGCATCTGCGGGATCGAGTCCATCGCCGAAGCCGTGCGCCCGGCCGCTATTGTGGCCGAGGGGCGCGTGTTCTCGCCCCACGAGATCATGGCCGCGATGGCAAGCATCAACCTGTTGCAGCAGATCAATATCCAGACCCGCGCGGTGCATGCGGCGGCATTCTGGACACCGGCGCACGGGCTGGTGGCGCTGCGCGAGGATGTCGGCCGCCACAATGCGCTCGACAAGCTCGCCGGCGCGCTGGCGCAGGAGCAGCGTTTCCGCCAGCGAAGGCATCGTATTGCTGACCAGCCGGGTCTCGGTCGAGATGGTGCAGAAGACCGCCACGATCGGCGCGCCGCTGATGGTCGCGGTGTCGGCGCCGACTGCGCTGGCGGTTCGCACCGCGGATGCCGCCGGCATCACGCTCGCGGCCATCGCGCGCGCGGATGGATTTGAGATCTTCACGCATCCACGGCGGATTGCGGTTACACAACATACTGGCGTTGCGGAGGCTACCCATGTCGCCTGATCGGCTGGTCTACATGGCCAATCAAATTGGAACATTCTTCAAGAGCCAGGGCCACGGCAAGGCCGTGCCGGGGATCGCCGATCACATCAAGAAGTTCTGGGACCCGCGAATGCGCAAGGCGATCTTTGCGCATCTGGATGCGGGCGGCAGCGGGCTCGACCCCGATGTCCGCGACGCGCTCGAAACGCTGAAGAAGGCGTAGGAAGCACGCTGAGCCCGAATTCGCCGCAAGGTTCTGCCGGTCGCGCAAGCAACCGGCAGAATCCAGCCGTCCGGACATTGCAGCGGTCGGCTACATCCCCATGATGGCGATGTCCTTGACCGTGCCGCTGACGCCGGCGATCTTTGCAGCCTCGGTCGCCTTTCCGGTCGCAAGGTCGACGCTGTAGAGCGTGCCGTCCGCCATCAGCCAGGCTTCGTTCTTGCCGGCGCCGTCGGACCGGATGTCAAACGCGACGGTATCCGCCTTGATCCCGAGTTTGCCGATCGCGCCGAGCACGCCGTCATTCGGCGGCGCCTGCTTGATCAATCCGCCGATGGTCGCATCGATGTTGAACAAGGCCGTCTCCTTGGCGCCCTTCACCGAATTGGTATAGGCGCCGGCGACGATGTTCGGCTTCTCGCCCTTGTGCATGTCGCCCTCGGCATATTTGTGGTCGCCGTCCTTGGTCACCTTGCCGTCATCGACATTGGCCCGCAGGTTCATTCCGTCCGCGCCCATCACGCGCAGGCGGTCCGCCACCGGGTTGAAATCGACCGTCGCGGCCACGCCCTTGGCAAGCATGGTGTCGAGCTTCGACTTCGTCGTGGCCTTGCCGTCCGTCGCGATGGTCACAATGGTGCCATCGTCGACCAACCCGTAGAGCATGCCGTCGGCCGGACGGACATCGATGCCGACCAGCGCGCCGGAAATGCCGGTGACCTTGACGGATCCGGTCGCCTTCTTCTGCGCGGTATCGACCATTGCAATGGTGTCGCCGCCGACCAGCGCCGCAACCTGCGCGGCGTTGGCGGCTGCAGAGGACAGCAATAGTGCGGCCGAAGCGGCGAAAATTGAGCGAAAATTCATCGTAAAGCTCCCTGTGTTCCGATGATCCTCTCGGGACCAACACAGCGGGTACCGGCGGCGTCGCGAAACGGATGCAGCACACCCAAAATTATTTTCGGCAGATGCATCCAAATGCCGCATCTCAAGGTAGAACAACTATGCAAGGGCATAGACATGACCGGAAATGGCACCATCACCGCCAGCCTGCAGGCTCCCACGCTGCTCGATCGGGAACGCGAGGCACAGCTCGCCGCGGCGCTGGCGCGTTGCGCGGCCGGGGACCGCACCGCATTGCGCGTGATCTATGACAGCGAGGCGCCGCGCATGATCGGTATCGCCCGCCGCATCCTGTTCCGGCGGGACCTTGCGGAAGAGGCGGTGCATGACGCCTTTATCCGGATCTGGCGTGGCGCGGCCGGCTTCGATCCGCGCCGCGGCAGCGCGCGCGGCTGGCTCTATGCGGTGGTGCGCAACCGCGCGCTGAGCATTCATCGCGATGAGCACCGCTACGAAGCATCGGACGAAAGCGTTCAGGACGTCGACTGCGAGGCTACCCTGTCGCGGATGCCGGAGACCAGCGCGCTGCGCCGGTGTCTCGAGCAGATCGACCGGCCCCGCCGCGACGTCGTGGTGCTGGCCTATGTTCACGGCATGAGCCATGGCGAATTGGCGGGAAGGCTCAAGGTTCCGCTCGGCACGGTCAAAAGCTGGGTACGGCGCAGCCTGTTTGCGTTGCAGGAGTGCATGGGATGAACCCGCACGACGCCGATAACGCCATGGCCGCCGATTACGTGATGGGCCTGCTGGACGGTGCGGAGCACGCCGCCGCCGAGCAGCGCCTCGCAACCGACCAATCGTTTGCGCAGGCTGTCAGCGCGTGGCGGGAATCGGCTTGCAGACCTCGATCTCACGGCCGAGGAAAACCCACCGAGCCCGGCGCTTTGGCAGCGCATCACGGACGCAACGAAAATCGCGCCGATCGACGCCCTGCCCTCCGCACGCGCCGCGCTGCGTGGCGCCACGCTGTGGCACGACATCCGGTTCTGGCGCGCCGCCGGCATCGGCGGCACGCTCGCCGCACTGCTGTTTGCCGTGATCATGATCGGCGCGTTGACAACGTCGCGTCACCTTCGCAGGGACCTGATTGCGCTGGCACAGAGCAAACCCGTCTACGTCGCCGTGCTGGTGAACGACACGACCAAAGAGGCCGGCGCCATCGTCAACGCATTTTCGAATGGCCGCGTCGAGCTCATTCCGCTACGCCCGATCGAGGTTCCTGCCGGCCGCACGCTGCAGGTCTGGACGCTGTGGGATCGCGCCGTTGGCCCGAAATCGATCGGCCTCACCGGCCAGTCGCGCACGCTGCAGCTGAATCTGGATTCGTTGCCGGAGACCGTGCAAAATCAGCTGTTCGAGATCACGCTGGAGCCTGAAGGCGGCTCACCCATCGGACGGCCGACCGGCCCCATCCTGTTCAAGGGCAATGCGGCACGGGCGTTGTAGTGGAGTGAACTGCCAGCGGCTCTCGATCCGTTCCCGTAGCCCGGGTGGAGCGAAGCGAAACCCGGGATCTCGCAAGCGGCCACACTGCCCCCGGGTTGCGCTTCGCTCCACCCGGGCTACAAGAATTGATGGGTATCGCTTCGCTCCACCCATCCTGCGAACTCAAGCGTTAGCCACCGCCGACCAGCGCCTGGAACACCCGCCTCACCTCGCCTTGCGTCTCGCGCACCCGTGCCTCCAGCGTCGAGAAGTCCGGGGTGTCGCCCGCCCGCGCCATCACGTGCAAGAGATTATCGCCGGAGGTTTCCGGGTTGAACCTGCCGGTGACGCAAAGCCTGATGATCTGCGTCAGGTCGTGATAAAGCCGCGCCGCCGAGCGCAGGATCTCGGCGTCGGAATGCGGCAGCACGCCGAGGCGCGCGGCGTTGTCGAGCACCTGCAGCGTGGAGACGCTGAGGATTCCCGGTTTTTCCGCGGCGTGAACGAGCTGCAGGTTTTGCGCGATGAAATCGATGTCGACGAGCCCGCCGGCGGCGAGCTTGAGGTTCCAGATGTCGTCCTCGCCCTTCTCCTGCGCGATCGCCCGGCGCATGTCGGCGACGTCGCCGGCCGTGCTGGCGGCGTCGCGCGGCCGCGTCAACACACTATGGATGGTGCCCTCGATCCTGGCGCGAAACGCCGGTGAAGCCGAAATCACCCGCGCCCGCGTCAGCGCCATGTGCTCCCAGGTCCAGGCTTCGCGTTCCTGGTAGTCGGCAAAGGAATCGATCCGCGACGCCAGCGGTCCGGCGCGGCCCGACGGGCGCAGCCGCATGTCGACCTCGTAGAGCACGCCGTAATTGGTTCGCGTCGTAAACGCCGAGATCAGCCGCTGGGTCAGCCGCGCAAAATACTGCGCGCCGTGCAGCGATCGTTCGCCGTCGGAATCGGGATTCTCCGAGTCGAAATCGTACAGCAGGATCAGGTCGAGATCGGAGGACGCCGTCATTTCGCGGCTGCCGAGCCGGCCCATCGCGAGGATCGCGGTCTCCTGCCCCTTGATGCGGCCGTACTGGCCGGCGAACTGGTCCGTGACCAGGCCGTGCACGGTGTGCACGATGCCCTCGGCGACGTCGGCAAAGGCGACGCTGGCCTGCTGGGCGGATACTGTACCAGAGAGAATGCGCGTGCCGATCAGGAACAGGCTCTCCTGGCCGAACAGCCGCAGGCGGTCGAGGAAGTCTTCGTAGGAGGCCGCGTCCTTCAGCGTTGCCGCCAGCCGCGCCGACAGTTCCTTCTGGTCCGGCATCGCGCCGAAGAAGCGGGGATCGATCAGGCCGTCCATGATCTGCGGCTGGCGCGCCAGCATGTCGCCGAGCCGCGGCGCGGCACCCAGCACCAGCGCCACCAGCGCCACCAGGTCGCGGTTCTCCCGCAAGAGTGAAATCAGCCGGCCGCCGCGCTGCAACGCGCCAAGAAAGCGATCGAACGCGGTCACCGCGTCATCAGGGTCTTCGGCATGCGCCAGCCCGTCGATCAGGCCGGGCACGAATTCGATGAAGGCGGCCTTGGTCGCCTCATTGCGGAGCGCGCGATAATCGCCCTGCATCCATAGCTGCAGCGTGCCGGCCACTGCGACCGGCTTCTTGAAGCCCAGCGTCGTCAGATGGTCGAGCAGGCGCGCATCCTCCGGCCCTGCGCCGTAGTCGACCTGCGGCAGCTTCGCCGAGCCGGCCGGATCGCCCTCGAACAGCTTGCCGTAATGCCCCTGCACGATGTTGAGATGGCCGAGCAGATCCTTTGCGAAGGCCGCCCTGTTCTCATAGCCGAAGAAGTTCGCAAAGCGCTCTACGGCCTCGGCATCTTCGGGCAGCGCATGGGTCTGCTCGTCCGCGATCATCTGCAGCCGGTGCTCGACGCTGCGCAGGAATTCGTAAGCTGCCGTCAACTCTTCACAGGCCTGCAATGTGATCCAGTTGCTGGTAGCCAGGACCTGCAACGCGTGCAGCGTGGGGCGCACCCGCAATTCCGGGTGGCGGCCGCCGGCGATGAGCTGTTGCGTCTGCGCGAAAAACTCGATCTCGCGGATGCCGCCGCGGCCGACCTTGACGTTGTGGCCTTCGACCGCGATCTCGCTCTGGCCGCGATAGGTCTGCATCTGCCGCTTCATGTCGTGGACGTCGGCCAGCGCGGCAAAATCCAGATGCTTGCGCCAGACGAACGGCGAAAGTTCCGCGATCAGCGCCTCGCCGGCTTTGGCGTCGCCGGCGCAGACGCGCGCCTTGATCATCGCGGCGCGCTCCCAGGTCCGCCCTTCCCGCTCGTAATAATGCAGCGCCGCCTCGGTCGAAATCGCCACCTGCGTCGAGGCCGGATCGGGCCGCAGCCGCAGATCGACGCGAAACACGTAGCCGTCGCCGGAGCGTTGCTGCAGCAGGCGGGCCAGCGCCTGCGTCACGCGCACGAAGAACGGCGCCGGCTCGATGTCTGCGACCAGCGACGTCGCGGCCGGATCGAAAAACACGATCAGGTCGATGTCGCTCGAATAATTCAATTCGCCCGCGCCCATCTTGCCCATCGCGAGCACGATCAGGCCGGAGCCCTCCTCCGGCCGGTCATGATTGGCAGTCGTCATGCGGCCGCGCGCGACCTCCTGGCGCAACAGGAAGCGCAGGGCCGTCTGGACCGAGACGGTCGCAAGTTCGGTCAGCGCCGCCGTCACCCGCATCACCGGCCAGACCCCGCCGATGTCGCATAGCGCGATCAGCAACGCGGCCTCCGACTTCATGCGGCGAAGCAGAGGCATGACGTCGGCCTCGCCCGCGGCGGCGAGCACGTCGCGCGAGGTTTTCTCGATCAGCGCGGTGAGATGCGGTTCCGGGTCGCACGCCAGCAGGCGGACCAGCCGCCCGGCATCGGCGCGGATCAGGTCGAACAGGTACGGCGAGAACTCGGCAATACCGAGCAGGATGGCCCGGGCCGGCGGACGGTCCAGCCACGCGCGGATCTCAGCCGACTGCGCTGGCTCCAGTTCGGCGAGCCAGTCTCCCAGGCGTTGTTCGGCGGTGCTGCTGGCGGTAATATGCGGCCCGCTCACGAGCCGCGCGGCCAAGGCGGAGGAATTCATGCCACCTTCTGTGGCACATCCGGCGTTTGGGCCGCAAGCCTGTCGCCCGCGGCAGAAAGCGCCGGGATGACCAGCGTCGCGGTCAGGCCGGGACGCGAATCGCCGAGCCTGAGTTCACCGCCATGCAGGGTCGCCACGGCGGACGCCAGGCTGAGGCCGAGGCCGGAACCCGGCAGCGTCCGGCTCGCCTCCAGCCGCACGAACCGCTCGACCGCATGCTTGCGGTCCCCTTCGGGAATGCCGGGCCCATGATCGGCGACGCTGAGCAGCACGTGGTCGCCCTCGCGCCGCGCCTCGATCAGGATCTCCCGGGTGCGCACGGCGGCCGCGGGGTCCAGCGGCTGCACCACCGGCGATGGCTTGCCGTATTTGATGGCGTTCTCGACCAGGTTGGCGAGCGCCTGGCTGATCAGCTCACGGTTGCCGTGCAGCCGCGCGGTCGCCGCCTTGACGCGCAAGGTCATGCCATCGTCTTCGGCCAGCGGCTCATACAATTCGTGGATGCCCTTGGCGACGTCGGCGGCGTCGAAATCGTCCATGTTGCCGCGCGCCTGCCCGGACTCGGCGCGCGCGATCATCAAGAGTGCGTTGAAGGTGCGGATCAGGCCGTCGGATTCGTCGATGGTCCGCTCCAGCGCTGCGCGATACTCCGCCTCGCTGCCGGAGCTCGCCAGCGCCTCCTCGGCGCGGTTGCGCATGCGCGTCAGCGGCGTCTTCAGGTCGTGGGCGATGTTGTCGGAGACTTCCTTGAGCCCCGTCATCAGGGCTTCGATGCGTTCCAGCATGGCGTTGAGGTTTTCGGCGAGGCGATCCAGCTCATCGCCGGAGCGCCCGACCGGCAGGCGCCCGGAGAGGTCGCCGGCCATGATGCGCTGGGTGGTGCCCGTCATCGCATCGATCCGCCGCAGCACCCGCCGCGCCACGAAGATGCCACCACCGATGCCGAGCACGATGACGACCAGCACCGACCATTGCGCGGCTTTGGCGACGATGCCGAACAGACGCCGCCGCTCCTCCAGGTCGCGGCCGACCAGGAGGCGGAAACCGTTGGTGAGTTCGGTGACGCGTACCAGCGCGCGGTGATGCGCCGTGTCCTGCTCGTCGAGCCGGCGATAGGCGGTCTCGGACCAGCCGATCGAGGCCATCACGCCCGGCGCCAGCGCGCCGACATTGCCGCCGATCGCCTTCCCCTCAGGTGTGGTGACGAGATAGAGATTGGCGCCCGGCCGCAGCGCCCGGTTTTCGAGCGTGAAGACGATGCCGTGCAAGCCGCGGCGATTGTAGATGTCGGTGATCTCGGAAGTCTCGGCGTTCACCGTGGCGGTGATCTGCTCGTTGATCAGCCGCCGCGTATTCCAGGCGAAATAGCCGAGCAGCGACGCCGCAAACAGCGCAAACAGAAACAGATAGACCAGCGTCAGCCGGAACGCCGTGGTGCGGATCAGTTTACCGAAGGCCGTCACGGATCATGTATCCGGCGCCACGGATCGTGTGCAGCAAGGGCCGCTCAAAACCCTTGTCGATCTTGGAGCGCAGCCGCGAAATATGCACGTCGATGACGTTGGTCTGCGGATCGAAATGATAATCCCAGACGTTTTCCAGAAGCATGGTGCGGGTCACCACCTGGCCGGCATGCTTCATCAAATATTCGAGCAGCCGGAATTCACGCGGCTGCAGCGTCAGCTCGTCCTTGCCGCGGGCGACCCGATGCGAGAGACGGTCGAGCTCGAGATCCCCGACGCGGTAAGTGGTTTCTTCGGCGGGGCCGACATTGCGGCGCGACAGCACTTCGACGCGCGCCTGCAGTTCGGCGAATGAATAGGGCTTTGGCAGATAGTCGTCGCCGCCGGCGCGCAGGCCCTTGATGCGGTCGTCGACCTGGCCGAGCGCGGAGAGGATCAGGACCGGCGTGCGGTTGCCCTTGTCGCGCAGCGCGCCGATCACCGACAGGCCATCGCGCTTGGGCAGCATGCGATCCACCACGAGCACGTCGTAATCGCCGCCGTCGGCCATCGACAGGCCCTCCTCGCCATCGCTGGCGAGATCGGCGACATGGCCGACTTCACGGAACGCCTTGACCAGATAGTCGGCGGACTCGCGGTCGTCTTCGATGATCAGCAGGCGCATTTGCGGGGCAGTTGCGGTCACGGGAATGAGCTTTCTCTCACCATGGCTCGACCGCCCTGCACATGCAAGGCGGCCGGCCAACCTCAAAGGAATGGGATGAGTTTTCTTCGAAAATCATCCCATTCTATCTTTTGTCTGAGCATGATCTTTCCGGAAAACCGGTTTCCACTTTTCCGGATCATGCTCTCAAGTGAAAAAAGCGGGCGGTGAAGCTGGGGGACCTCACCGCCCTTAGGCCCTTCCGACGGAGGGGGGCGTGTTCCGCTGGAAGGTAGCCAGAGGGAGCGAGCCTTTGACCCGCTCCCCGGAAGGAGACGTCGGCGGGGGCGACGAATGCCGGCGAAACCCTCCATCTGATATCTAGTCCTCGTTTAACCCTTTGCCAGCGGCACCGCGACGAAGCGCGACGAACCGCCGCTCTTCACGCGCATGAGAACGCTGTTCTTGTTGTCGGTACGCGCAGCATCGATCGCTTCGCGCACTTCGCCGGCGCTGGCGACGGTTTTGCCGGCAACCTCAAGAATGACGTCGCCTTCCTTGAAGCCGCGTTCGGCCGCAGCACTCTTGGGGTCGACCTCGGTGACCACGACGCCTTCCTTGCCGGCACCGGCCACGCTGTTGGCGGGGGCCACCGTCAGGCCGAGCTTCGGCACGCCGGTTCCCCTGCTCAGGCTACCCTTGTCTTCCTTGTCGGTGTCGGCCTTGGCCTCGATCGTGTTCGGCAACTGGCCGAGCGTGAGGTTGACGACCTTGTCCTGGCCCTTGTGCAGCACGTTCAGCTTGATCGCATTGCCGGGCGCGAGGCCGCCGATGGTGCGGGCGAGCTCCCTGGCATCCTTCACCGGCTCGCCATTGACGGCGGTGATGACGTCGCCGGACTGGATGCCGGCCTTGGCCGCCGGGCCATTCGCCTGCGGCTCCGCCACCAGCGCGCCTTCCGCCTTCTTCATGCCGAGGCTGTCGGCGATGTCAGACGTCACCGGCTGGATCTGGACGCCGATCCAACCGCGGCTGACCGAGCCCCTGTCCTTGAGCTGGGCGACCACGCTCTTGACCGTCGATGCGGGAATCGAGAACGCGATGCCGACGCTGCCGCCGGACGGCGAATAGATCGCGGTGTTGACGCCCATCACCTCCCCATTGGTGTCGAACGCCGGACCGCCGGAGTTGCCCTTGTTCACGGGCGCGTCGATCTGGATGAAATCGTCATACGGGCCGTTGCCGATGTCGCGGCCGGAGGCCGAGACGATGCCGGCAGTCACGGTTCCGCCAAGGCCGAACGGGTTACCGACCGCGAGCACCCAGTCGCCAATCCGCGGCTTGGAGTCGGACAGCTTGGCAAACGGGAAATCGGTGCGGCCCTCGACCTTGATCAGCGCCAGATCCGTGCGCGGATCGGTGCCGATCACTTTTGCGCTGTAGGTCTTGCCGTCGTCGGAGGTGACTTCGACCTTGTCGGCGCCATCGACCACGTGGTTGTTGGTCACGGCAAAACCGTCAGCCGAGATGAAGAAGCCGGAACCCTGCCCCGTCACCGGGCCACGGCCGCCACGCGGGTTACCGCGCAGGCCGGGCGGCAAGCCATCCGGACCGCCGAAGCGGCGGAAGAAGCGCTCCATCGGCGAACCCGGCTGGAACGGCGAGTCCTCGTCCTTGTTGGCGCTGTCGTCCTTGGCGCTCTTGTCGGCGATCTTGATCTTGACCGAAATCACCGACGGTTTGACGCGCTCGACGATGTCGGCAAATCCGATCGGCCGTTCGACCTTGCGGACCTCGTTGTTGACCTGCGCGTGCGCCGCGCTGGTGAACACATCAACCGGTCCCTGCTGCGGGCTGAAACCATAAACCGCAGCGCCGAGACCGGCGACGACGGAAGCCATCAGCGCGAACCTGCGCGCGGAGAACAGCGAACGGCGCGGCGCGCCGTAGGACGGTAGCGAGGAAAGATCGGGACGTTCGGTCATGTTTCAAAAATCTCCAGAGCCTGAATTTCGACGGTGCGGGGGCGCGGGGGCTGGTGCACCTGACAACGCTGAAGATGGGGTTCGCCGCCTTACCGCGCGCTGGCTAGGGAATTAAACTTTTGTAATGGAGGCGGTTATGGATGCGGCAGAATATCGCAGCCCATCAACGGGTTACCGGCAGCTGAAAATTGCGCTTTTGGGGCCAAAAAAACGCCCTTTCTGGCCGGAAACCGCCATCGACCCGCACGCATTGGGCCGAACGGAACAAGCGGCGCAGGCTTAAGCCGGCTTGTCCGGTGCATCGGCCGCAAGCAGGCGCTCCAGCCTCGCCGCTTCTTCTTCGGTCAAATGCAGCAGCGAGGGATCGGTCACGCCGTCGCCCTTCGAACGCCGGCGGCTGTAGAGCCACAGCGCCAGTCCGCCTCCGGCCAATGCGAACGGCGGCAGCAACCACAGCAGCAGCGTGTGCGGCGAGAAGCGCGGCTTGAGCAGCACGAACTCGCCATAGCGCGCCACCAGGAAATCAATCACCTGGCCGTTGCTGTCGCCGGCCGCGATCCGCTCGCGCACGAGGAGCCGCAGGTCACGCGCCAGCGGCGCGTCGGAATCGTCGATCGACTGGTTCTGGCACACCATGCAGCGCAGCTCGCGCGACAGGTCGCGCGCGCGGGTTTCCTTCGCAGGGTCCGTCATGATCTCGTCGGGCTGCACGGCGTGAGCGGCCGGAACGGCAAAAGCTGCAAGCAGCAGCACGGCCGAAATTGCGATCAGCTTTCGCATCATTCTCCCCTCATCCTGAGGAGCATCCGAAGGATGCGTCTCGAAGGATGGCGTCAATCCGGGCCTCATCCTTCGAGACGCCGCTATCGCGGCTCCTCAGGATGAAGAAAAACTATTCCGCCGGCTGCAGCGCGCGAACGGCTTTTGCCGGCTTCGGCGCGCCGACGCGCAAGCGCCGGTCAGACAGCGACAGCAGGCCGCCGAACGCCATCAGCACCGGCCCCCACCAGATCAGGAGCACCATCGGCTTGTGATAGATGCGGACCGCGATGGCGCCGTCGGCATTGGTGTCGCCAAGCGAAAGATAGAGCTGGCTGGCGCCGCGGGTCAGCAGCGCGGCCTCGGTGGTCGACGATTCCCGAGTGGTGAAGTTGCGCTTCGAGGGCGTCATCACCTGGAGTGTTTCGCCGTCGTGGCTGACAGTGAACTGCGCGATCATCTCGCGAAAATTCGGTCCCTGCCGCTGCGTGATGCCGTCGAGTTTCAACTGATAGCCGGCGACGCTTGTGACATCGTTCGGCTTCATCGAACCGATATATTCGCTGTTCCAGGTGGTTTCGCAGACGATCCCGATCAGGGCTAAGCCGACGCCCGCATGGGCGAACGCGGTGCCCCAGGTCGAGCGCGGCAATCCGCGCCCGCGGCGCAGCGCAATGCCCAGGGGAACGCGGAACAATCCCACGCGCTCGGCGAGATCGCTGAGCGCACCGCCGATCACGAATACCGCAAGCCCGATCGCGAGCGGCGCCAGCGTGGCTCCGCCCCGGGTCCACGCCAACAGCACCGCAATCGCGACCAGCGCCGCGATGCCGGCCGCCGTCAGCCGCTGCGCCGCGCCGAGCAGATCGCCGCGCTTCCATGCCAGCAGCGGACCGAACGGCATCGCAAGCAGCAACGGCACGAACAGGGGTCCGAAGGTCAGGTTGAAGAACGGCGCGCCGACCGAAATCTTGTCGCCGGTCACAACCTCCAGCGCCAGCGGATACAGCGTTCCGATGAACACGGTTGCGCAGGCGGTGGTGAGAAAGAGGTTATTGAGCACCAGCGCGCCCTCGCGCGAGATCGGTGCGAACAACCCGCCCTGCTTCAGCGCGGATGCGCGCCAGGCGTACAGCGAAAGACTGCCACCGATGAACAGGCAAAGGATCAGCAGGATGAACACGCCGCGCGCCGGATCGGTCGCAAACGCGTGCACCGAGGTCAAAACGCCCGAGCGCACCAGGAAGGTGCCGAGCAGCGACAGCGAGAACGTCAGGATCGACAGCAGGATGGTCCAGACCTTCAGCGCGTTGCGCTTTTCCATCACGACGGCGGAATGCAGCAGCGCGGTGCCGGCGAGCCAGGGCATCAGGGAAGCGTTCTCGACCGGGTCCCAGAACCACCAGCCGCCCCAGCCGAGTTCGTAATAGGCCCAGTACGAGCCCATCGCGATGCCGAGCGTCAGGAATATCCAGGCCACCAGCGTCCACGGCCGCACCCAGCGCGCCCAGGCGGCATCGATGCGGCCTTCGATCAGGGCGGCGACCGCAAAGGAGAACGAGATCGAGAACCCGACGTAGCCCAGATAGAGCATCGGCGGATGCACGGCGAGGCCGATGTCCTGCAGCACCGGGTTGAGGTCGCGGCCCTCGATCGGCGGGCTTGCAATGCGCAGGAACGGATTCGAGGTGACCAGGATGAACAGGTAGAACGCGGCGGCGATCCAGCCCTGCACCGCCAGCACATGGGCGCGCAGCGACAGCGGCAAATTGTTGCCGAAGGCGGCGACCATGCCGCCGAACAGCGCCAGGATCAGCACCCACAGCAGCATCGATCCTTCGTGATTGCCCCACACGCCGGTGATCTTGTAGAGCAGCGGCTTCATCGAGTGCGAATTCTCGAACACGTTGACGACGGAGAAATCCGAGACGACGTGCAGCGTCACCAGCGCGGTGAACGAGGCCGCCACGAACAGCAATTGCGCCAGCGCCGTCGAGCGCGCGACATTCATCAGGGCATGATCGCCCCAGCGTGCGCCGAGCACCGGCACGGTGGACTGGATCAGCGCCAGTCCGAGCGCCAGCACCAGCGCGTAATGCCCGGCTTCCGCGATCATTTCGAAGCCCCCTGCACCGGGGCGGCCGAGGCCGCAGCACCGGGCTTGGCGCCGTAATCGTCCTTCCAGTGTCCCTGCTTCTTCAGGGCGTCGGCGACATCCTTCGGCATATAGGTCTCGTCATGCTTTGCCAGCACGGTATCGGCCCTGAAGACGCCGGAGGCATCCAGCACGCCCTCGGCGACGACGCCCTGCCCTTCGCGGAACAGGTCCGGCAGAATTCCCTTGTAGGCGACCGGCAGCTTGGCACTACCGTCGGCGACGCTGAAATTGACGGCGAGATTGTCGCCGCGCACCAGCGATCCCGGCTGCACCAGGCCGCCGAGGCGGAACCGCTTGCCGGGCGGGATCTGCTTTTCGGCCGCCATGGTCGGCGTGGAAAAGAACACGATGGAATCGCGCATGGCGTTCAGCACCAGCGCCGCGGCAATGGCGAGCACCGCGAGCGAACCGCCGATCATGGTCAAACGCCGTTGCTTGCGCGTCATGAATATCCTCTGTCTTCGCCTTTGGGTTCCGCCATCATGCCTCACCCACCAAGCCCGAGATTCTTCACGCCCTCATTGAGCTGGCGCAAGCGCTCGGTATCGTTGGCGACCGCCTGGCGCGCGTCAGTCAGCGCGCTCGCCGCCTTGTCGCGGTCCCCCATCACCATATAGGCCCGCATCAGCCGCAACCATCCCTCGACATCGTCGCCGTCCTGCTTCAGCCGGGTCGCGAGCCGATCGACCATGCCGCGGATCATGGCGCCGCGGTCATCTTCATTCATATCCTTGGCAGCGGCCATCGCGTCGTTGGAGAGCGCCGGTGCCACAGGCCCACCACCGACCCTCGTCAGCGCGGCCTGGACCAGCGGCCGCCATGGCGCGTCCGCCGGCGCCTTGGCGAGCATCGTGCGCCAGATCGTGGCGGCGGCGGCCTGGCGGCCGTCCTGTTCGGCGGCGAGCCCGAGGAAGTAATTGGCCCTGGGCTCATCGGCACTTTGCGCCAACGCGCGTTCGAACTCGGCCTTGGCCTCCGCCGTGACGACGCCGCCCGCCGCGGCCGCAAGGGCTTCGCCGAGATCAGAGCGGCGCTCCGCGCTATCGCCGGCATAGGTGATGGAATTGCGGTAGGCCCGGACCGCATCATCCCAACGGCTGAGACGCGCCAGCACCGGCGCCAGTACGGTCCAGCCGCGGCCGTCTGTCGGATTTTTTTCGAGATGCGCCTCGACCTGCGCCACCATGTTGTCGATTGGCTGGTTGGCGTCGGCGGTGCGGGTCCGCGAGGCCAGCGGAAAATCGCCAAGAAGCGGCGATCCGAGCGAAAGATAGAACGTCACCGCCGCGATCGGCAGTCCCACCAGCGCCAGGACGGTCGAGGCGCGGCGCAGGTTGAGGTTCGGCCGCGCCGGCAGGTCGCGCGGGCCGTCCGCGGCGGCGAGCAGGCGGCGGCCGATTTCGACACGCGCGGCCTCGGCCTCGGATACGCCGATCAGTCCGGCGGCGACATCGCGATCGATCTCGGCGAGCTGGTCCTTGTAGACCACAGCCTCACTGCCGCCGGCCTGTGCCGAAGAGCCGCGGCTTAACGGCCAGAGCACGGCGAAGATCGCCGCGACCGTCATCAGCGCGAACACAAACCACAGCGTCATCAAGCAGTTCCCGGGTGAAACGGCGCTTTTAGAACGAGAACAAGTACCGCCGATGCGCCGCTTTACACCACCGGCGGCAAGCCCGGCAATTGACAATTGCGGCAGAAAATCCACCCAAGCCGGTGGCGTTTGGACCGCCATGTGGCCGAGGGCGCAGGCCTAGCTCGCCCTGGTCTTCTTGCGCTCGCCGGTCACGGCATTTTCGGCCGCCCGGCTCATCAGCGATGCATAGTCATGGCCGAACAGGATTTCGCAGAAGCGGATCGCCGCCTGGACCTGCATCTGGCGATAGGCGCGCGCCTTGGCGTCGCCGCCGCGCAGCGCCTGCACCATGCTCTCGGTGGATCGCTCAACGTAATGCTGCAGATCGGAATAGGTCCGCAGCGTGACCTCGTTGATGGCGAGTTCGCTGGCATAGGTGCGGCACACCGCTACGAAGTCGATCAGGGCGGCGATCTCTTCGACCTCCGCGGCGTCGATCTTGGGCGCGGCAGCGATATCCTTGTCGGCGCGCTGACGCAGGATGCGGCGGACCCGGCCGGGCACGCTCTCGATCTCCGACTGCAGCGAATTGGAAATATCGGCGCGGATCGTGGTGAGCTGGCGACCCCACGCGGAATTGTTGCGCAGATCGAGCTCGGTGCGCAGCCCGCGCACGCCCTCGTGCAGGGCTTTCAGTTGCTCGCCGACATTGTCGAAATGGCCGCGCCTGATGTCCGTGCGCAGGCAGGCCGTGAGGAACGAGAGGTCGTGCAGCGCGATCGTGACGGCGATACCGTAGGGCGTGGCGGCCACGCGTATCTCGTCGTCGGATGCCGCCATCTTGATCGCGAGACGGATGATCTGCCACGGCTGAGCCAGCCGCTGCATGATCAACGACAGCGCGAACGGCAGCAATTGCGGCGTTTGCAACGAGGGAACGTTGAGCGCCGAGCCTACCGACCCGATCTGGGATTCGGCAAACACCCGCATCTGGCCGGGCATCCGGCTCCCGAGCGCCTCCAGCGCCTCGCGCGCCCGCAGCACGCCCCCGATCGACAATAAATCCTCTACGACTTTGGGCGGGCCGATACGGGCGAGCGACCGATGCCTGTCGTCGCCCGCGACCGGTGTGGCGACGCTGACGATGGCTTCGGCTGCGGCGAGCTGGAATTTGCGGGCCGCGCCTTCGAGGCCGGCATTGCTGCCGCTCTGCATGATCTCGGCGAGCGCGGTCTCGAACTTACGCACGGCATCCGGCGCGCCGTCGCGATCCAGCCATTGCCAGACCGGCAGCAGCGATGCACGCCGGATCTGCCCTGCCCGGACCGGAAAGTTGCTTTCGACAAGAAACGGCTCCAGCGGACGGAACAGCAGCCGCGCCGGATCGTCGGTTCGCGGACGCGTCTCGTCGTCCTCCTCGGTGCCGCGCACGACCTTGCGAAGCTGCTCGAGCACGAAATTGGCGACAGCCAAGTCCTCCCCGCGCTCAATGGCGCGCTCGAACTCCCGCATCAGCAGCGCCTGCGATTGGGGCGGGAGCTGGGCGAGATAGTCCCTCAGCCGCTCGGTCGATGTCTGGCTCATTCGCCTGGTGTGAATATGCGTTTGTCATGCGGACGGCAAAGCGCGTCCACGCCAATTTTAGAAGCGTGCGCGTTAAGAAGTCGTTAGGAATAGCGAAATTCAACCTCGGGTGCCGCCCCTCAGTCGCCAGGGCGCGGCGTTCACACCCCCGGCAGCACCAGTTCCGCCCGCAACCCGCCGATCGGGGCGTCGCCCAGGACAAGGTTGCCGCCATAGAGCCCGGCGAGATCGACCACGATCGAGAGCCCGAGCCCGGAACCCGGCTTGGATTCGTCCAGGCGCTGGCCGCGCCGGGACACCTGCGCGCGCTCGTCGGCGGACAATCCGCGGCCGTCGTCATCGACGATGATCCGCAGCCGCGGCGCGGCACGGGGCTCCGGCGGCGGCTCCACCTTCACCTCGATGAAGACCTGCGATGCCGCCCATTTGCAGGCATTGTCGACCAGGTTGCCGGCCATCTCCTCGAGATCCTGGCGCTCGCCGCGGAACCTGGCGCGCGGGTCGGCCTTCGCCGCGATCGTGATGCTGCGGTCCCGATGGATCTTTTCCATCGTCCGCCGCAGCGCCTCGATGGCGGGCGCGACCTCGGTGACGGTACCGACGATGGTGACGCGCGCGGCGATCCGCGCCCGTTCCAGATGATGCGCCACTTGATCCCGCATCACATCGGCCTGCTCCAGGACCTTGCTGGCAAAGGGATCTACCGCATGGGCGGACGCCTCGTTGACGATGACGGAGAGCGGCGTCTTGATGGCGTGGGCGAGATTGCCGACATGGGTACGCGCGCGCTCGACGATCTCGCGGTTGGCGTCGATCAGCGCGTTGGTCTCGCGCGCCAGCGGTGCGATCTCGACCGGAAACTCGCCTTCCAGCCGTTCGGCGCGGCCCGAGCGGATGTCGGCGATCGATTCCGAAATGCGCTTGAGCGGCGCCAGTCCGAAGCGGACCTGGAAGATCGTGGTCAGCAGCAGCACGATACCGAGCGCTGCGAAGGTGCCGCCGAGGTAATAGTCGAAGGAGCGGATCTCGTCGAAAATCTCGGATGCGTCGCCCGCCACGCTGACCAGAAATTTGCCGTCGGCGCCTAGGTCGACAGGCCGCTCGACCACCCGCAGGCTCTGGCCCTCCGGCCCGTCGACGTAACCGAGGCGGATGCCGGCCGGGGTCAGTTCCGCGCCGATATCCTCGAGCTTCGGCAGCTTCTTGTCCCACAGCGAGCGCGACGCCCGCGTCTCCGCCTTCTCGTCGGTACGGACGATCTGCCAGTACCAGCCGGACAGCGGCAGTTCGAACAGCGGCTCGCCGAGCGACTGGAACTGGTGGTCGGGCGGCTCGTCCGGGGTCGCGACCTCGGCGATCAGGGTGCGGAGATAGAGGTTGAGACGGCGGTCGAAGGCGCGCTCGGTCGCGTTGCGATAGACCGACGACAGGATCACGCCTGTTATCACGAGGATCACGACCACCCACGCGGTCGCCGACAGGAACAACCGCGTGGCGAGCGAACTTCCGCGCATCAGAGCAAGATCCCGAAAAGCATATCCCCAGGCTCCGATCCGACGGATGGAACCCGGCCTTCGGATAAGATCATGCTCGAATAAAAGAGCAAGACTCATCAGATTCCGGGCGTCGGCGGCGTCAGGAGATAGCCGAGCCCGCGCACGGTCTGGATGATGTCGACGTCGAGCTTCTTGCGGATACGGCCGACGAACACCTCGATGGTGTTGGAGTCGCGATCGAAGTCCTGATCATAGAGATGCTCGACCAGTTCGGTGCGCGACACCACGCGCCCGGTGTGGTGCATAAGATAGGCCAACAGCCGGTACTCGTGCGAGGTCATCTTGATCGGGTTGCCGGACACGCTGACGCGGCCGGTGCGCGTATCCAGCGACACCGGACCGCAGGTCAGTTCCGACTGCGCATGACCGGCGGAACGGCGCAGCAGCGCACGAATTCGCGCCAGCACTTCTTCGAGGTGAAACGGCTTGGCGACATAGTCGTCGGCGCCGGCGTCAAAGCCCTGCACCTTGTCGCTCCAGCGGTCGCGCGCGGTGAGGATCAGGACCGGCATGGCGCGGCCGTTGCGGCGCCACGCCTCCAGCACCGAAATGCCGTCCATCTTCGGCAGCCCGATGTCGAGCACGACGGCGTCATAAGGTTCGCTGTCACCGAGGAAGTGCCCCTCCTCACCATCGAACGCGCGATCGACCACGTAACCGGCATCGGTCAAAGCCGTCGTAAGCTGACGGTTGAGATCCGGATCGTCCTCAACAACGAGCAGTCGCAAGCTGGCCTCCAAAAGTGAGCCCTACAATATCAGGTCTCAAGATGAGGCTAAACGGCGTGAACGGGCCATGAACGAGGGGCGGGGCAATGTTACTTTTTCGTCATGAGCTTTCCGCAGCCGGCGGAGCCACAGGCCAACGCATGGCCGATCGGCTGCCCCAAGGGGCCGGCAGGTCGCTCTGTCGCCCGGCCAGTCGCTCACGTACGGAAAAATACGAACCAGACGATGCCCAGGATCAGAATTGCGAGCCCGGTCGAAACCGTCAGGAGCGCGAGCACCGACGGGCCGGGTTCGGCCTGGCGCGCCTCGGTCGGGGTTTCGACGATCTGGCCATGTCGTTGCGTTGCCATAGGGACCTCTTCGAGTAAGTGCCTGTATTGCCAGCGAATGCTTCGACACCGCCGGTTAAAGCAACGCATGATCGGAGGTGATGTTCCGGCCTATCGGGCCGGGCCGCGCGATCGCAGCGTCCAAAACGTCGCAGTGCGGCGTCAGGCCGGACAGTTAACGCCGTTCCGAGATTCCCTGCCCCGGCATGTTTGAGACGGGGTCATCCGATGGTATTCTTGCCGATCGTCTGTTGCGTTTTTTCGGAGTAGCCCATGGCCCCCCGCGCCAATTGGAAGGGTTTTCTACGCCTCTCGCTCGTGACCTGCCCGGTCGCCCTCTATCCGGCGACGTCGGACACCGAGAAGGTTTCCTTCAACCAGATCAACCGCAAGACCGGTCACCGGATCAAATACGCCAAGGTCGACGCCGACACCGGCGAGGAAGTCGCCAACGACGACATCATGAAGGGCTACAAGGTCGACACCGACACCTACATCGAGGTGACGAAGGACGAGCTTGACGAACTCGCGCTGGAATTGACCCGCACCATCGAGATCGACGAATTCGTGCCGAGGACCGATATCGACAGCCGCTACGTGATCCGCCCGTATTATCTGGTGCCGGACGGCAAGGTTGGCCACGACGCATTCGCGGTGATCCGCGAAACCATCCGCAACATGGACAAGGTTGCGATCGGACGCGTGGTGCTGACCAACCGCGAGCACATCATCGCGCTGGAGCCGCTCGACAAGGGGCTGATGGGAACGCTGCTGCGTTACCCCTACGAGGTCCGCAGCGAGAAAGAGTATTTCGAAGACATCCAGGACGTGAAGATCACCAAGGATATGCTTGATCTCGCAAAGCATATCGTCGAGCAGAAGTCCGCTTCATTCGAGCCTGAGCAGTTCGAGGACCGCTACGAGCAGGCGCTGATCGACCTGATCAACCAGAAGCGCAACGGCCAGGGCACCAAGGCCAAGGCCGCGCCGAAGAGTACCGGCAACGTCATCAATTTGATGGACGCGCTCAAGCGCAGCCTCGCCAGCGAAAAGCAGGCCGCCCCTGCCGAAAAGGCCCAGGAAAAGGCCAAGGGCAAGAAGCCGAAGAAGGCTGCCGCCGGCCAGCGCGAAATGCTGCTGCCGATCAGCGGTAGCGGCAAGCGCGCCGCCAAGGAGACGGCGAAGGAAACGCCGAAGAAGGCAGAGAAGCCGGTGCGTACCGCCGGCCGCACCAAGAAGGCCGGATGATTGGGCGAGCGGCGCGATAGCATCATCTAGCGCGCCATGCCGTGGTCGACCCCGTTCGATGACCCGATAACGCTTCGCGGCGGAGGCAGGCTTGTGACCCTGCAGCAGGCCGCCGACTATATCGTGGCGTTGCCGGAAAAAGCGCAGCACGAAAAGCACTGGCAGGTCGCGGTCGAGAATCTGATCAATGCGGCGGAAACCGGCGGAGGCTGGCTGATGTTCGCGCGGATCGCGATGATGCGGGCGCTCGCTGCGGACGGGAAATAAAGACCAGCCGGTTTCGCCCGCCGTCCCTGCCCCCGAACCGCTGGCTACTTGAGCGAAGTGCTGACCTCGGCGAATTTCGTGCTGAGCGTGCTGCCAATGCCGTTGACGGCGGAGACGATCACGATGCTGAGGCCGGCCGCAATGAGGCAATATTCGATGGCGGTCGCACCGCATTCATCGTTGAAAAATCGTGCCACTAATCGACGCATAGACAAACTCCTGTCGACGCTCCCCGGAATTCTCCCGCGTCATATTCGTTAAACTCTAGGCCGGAACGGTTGAAGAGGCCTTGACGAACAGACTGAACGATTGATTAAGGCGGTCGAAGAAATCCGCGCCCCGGAATCACACGGTACGGAAAATTTACCATCGATTGCGCACCACCCGTCCATCGCTGGCCGGTCGGCGTCTTGCGGAGTGAGCGGATATGACAGGTCAGAAGGGCGAAACGGGAAGAAACTACATCGGGCTCGTGCACTGAGGAGACCGAGGAGCAGCGTATCGCCGACATGCCGGCGGCCGCGAAGCACCGTTTCGTGGATCACATCCTCGGCCTGCTGGCCGGGACGTTCAGCCGCCGCAGCGAAACGAGGTAGTACCCCCGCCCGCCGCGGCGTTGAATAAGGGACCGGGCCAACGGCCCGGTCCGGAAGGTCATTCTCAGAAGTTACGCTGGGCGCGGAGCTGGAGCAGGACGGTGTTCTGATCCTTGAACTCGTAGAGCGCGGCCGGCTTCGGAGAGGACGCCGTGAAGATCGAAGAGCCCGACATCTTCTGGTCGAGATGGAACCACTGGACTTCGCCCGAGAAGGTCAGGTTCTTGACCGGGGTCCAACGTGTAACGACGCCGAGCTGCGAGACGTTGAAGTCGGGGTTACAGGTGTAGGCACCTGCAGCGCTCCCGGCCAACGCCTGGCCCGGATGGCTGGCGGCGAAGGCTGCGCAGTAAGCACCCTTGGCCGACGTGGTTCCGGCACCGAGGAGGTTGTCGTTGGCACCACCGTCATACCTGACCGCGGAATAGCTGCCGAACAGGCTGCTCGACCAGTATGGGCTCCAGTTGTGGTTGAATGCGCCGCGGACGCCCCAGGCCGTCGTCAGGGCGATGCCACCGGTACCGGCTGCGCCGGGCAAGTAGACGCCATCGGTGGTCGCGCCGAAGCCGACGCTCTGGTAGCCGAAGCCGCTGTCGCCGAACATCGCAAAGCTCGGCGAACCGCCGCTGGTGGCGATCACGTTCTTGGTCGTGCCCTTGGCATAGGACGCGTCGATCTTGATGTCGTCGCCCGGGCCGGTGGGCAGATTCTTGATGTTCAACGCCGCCATCACCGAACCGCCCCACTTGGTTTCGGGATGACCGCTGATTTCGGAAAGCGCGGTCGGCACGCTGCCGGCACCGAGCGTATTGTAGGACCCGCTGACCTCGTGGGCCGCGGCCGACAACTGGAACAGACCCCAGGCCTGATCGACCCGGATGTTGCCGACGATGTCCGGAGAGTGCGTGCCGGCATAGGCGTTCGATCCGGTGCCGTTGGCGCCGATAGCGCCGGGGATGCTCAGATTGTAGACGGCCGTGCGATTCCAGACGGTCGGGTCATCGAGACCGATCGAGGCCGACACGCCGTTGCCGAACTGGGCGGTGTACTGGATGTTGTTCACGCCGGTGTCGGTGTTGTTGCCGCCAAGCAGGTTCGAGTTGATGTTGCCCGGGAAGCCATTCCATGGCGTCGAGTAAGCCGACGAAGACTTACCAAAGGTGAAGCCGGCAAACTGAATGAAGACGTATTCGACCGCGACATAACCGCCGCCAGGAACGGACAGCGCGTTCGCCACTCCGCCCGGGAACGCCGAGAGTGTGCTCGGATTGGAGCTGCCGAAATTGTTGAACTGGAAGTCGCCTTGGCCGAACGTGCGGACCACGCCGTATTCGGTCGCCGTGCGCGTGTCGATGGTCAGCGCCATACGGGAGCGGGAAACGAAGTAATCGGCAAAGCGGTTCTGCTGGCCGAGATCGCTGCTCCAGGCCGGCGCGCCGTGGGCGCCGCCGTTGAAGGTGGTGTCAACGCGCAAATAACCGCCGAGCTTGATACAGGTATCGGTGCCCGGGATGAAGAAGAAGCCGGCGCCGTAAAGCGAGCAGATCCTGACATATTCGACTGCCTTGGCCTTGACCGGAAGGTCGGCCGCCTGTGCCCCGCTCACGGCGATCAAGCCTGCCGCCGAGCCGAGAATGAGTGTTCGAGCCGTAATCATCTAGTAAGTCTCCTGTCCTGCGATTTATGCAGTTGCATGTGGCAGAGGTAATCCAAAATTCCTTACTGGGAATGACAAGGATGTGATGCCGCGTCACTTGGATCGCGGCTGTGATGTTTTCGCAACGCAGCGGCGTCGAACCGGCGCAAAGAGTCTAATTTTGTTTTCTGCCTGAGCCGTTGGGAGCAAGAAAATTCTCCCCGGGACTTCTGGGTATTTTTACGAGCAAGCCTTTCAAGTGGCAAAACCCACATAACGGGCAAAAGCGCATAAGCGGCAAAACGCATATCAGCACTTCCGCGCCCACGTGGTGCGAACGCTTTACCGCGCGGTAAAATCCTGTTCCTACTGTTGCAAATCGGCCGGACCAAACCGGCCTGCATCAGGGAGAGACCGTCATGAAGCTCGGCGCCGCCATTGCGGAAATCATGAAGCGGGAGGGTATCGAAATCCTCTGCGGCTATCCGGTCAACCACATCATTGAATATGCCGCCAATGCCGATATCCGCCCGGTGATGGTGCGCCAGGAACGCATCGGCGTTCACATGGCGGACGCGATCTCGCGCGTCACCTCGGGCCGGTCGATCGGCGCGTTCTGCATGCAGCACGGCCCCGGCGCCGAGAACGCGATGGGCGGTGTCGCGCAATGTTACGGCGAGTCGGTACCCGTGCTGGTGCTGCCGATGGGCTATGCGCGCCGGCTTGCCAACATCGACCCGAATTTCAACTCCAGCCAGGCGATGAAGGCGTTCTCGAAATCGTCCGAGCCGATCAACATCGCCGCCGAGGTCTGCAACATCTTCCGGCGCGCTTTCACCAAGCTGAAAAACGGCCGCGGCGGACCGGTGATCGTCGAAATCCCGGCCGACATGTGGAACGAGGAAGTTCCGGAACCGCTGAACTACACGCCGGTGCTGCGCACCCGCTACGGCGCCGATCCCGTGCATGTGAAGGAAGCGGCGGCCCTGCTCGTCGCGGCGAAGCGCCCGGTGATCTATGCCGGCCAGGGCGTGCACTACGCCAAGGCGTGGCCGCAGCTCAGACGGCTGGCCGAGCGTCTCGCCATCCCCGTCACGACCAGCCTTGGCGGCAAGTCGTCCTTTCCGGAAACGCATCCGCTGTCGCTGGGATCGGGCGGCCTCGCCGTGCCGCGCGCGGTACCGAAATTCCTAGGGGAAGCCGACGTGATCTTCGGCATCGGCTGCTCCTTCACCGAGACCTCATTCGGCATCGCCATGCCGAAGGGCAAGACCATCATCCATTCGACGCTCGACCCCAACCATCTCAACAAGGACGTCGAGGCGAAGCTCGGCCTGGTCGGTGACGCCGGGCTGGTGCTCGACGCGCTATTGGAAGAGATCGGCAAGACCGTCACGACGGATCGCAATGCAACGGCCGTTGCCGCGGAAATCGCAGCCTCCCACAAGGAATGGCTGGCGAAGTGGATGCCGAAGCTGACGCATAACGACGCGCCGCTGAACCCCTACCGCGTTTTGTGGGATCTGCAGCACACCGTCGATATCAACAACACCATCATCACCCACGATGCCGGCAGCCCGCGCGACCAGCTCTCGCCGTTCTGGAAATCGGTCGAACCGCTCTCCTATATCGGCTGGGGCAAGACCACGCAGCTCGGCTACGGCCTTGGGCTTGCGATGGGCGCCAAGCTGGCAAAGCCGGACAAGCTCTGCATCAACGTCTGGGGCGATGCCGCGATCGGCTTCACCGGCATGGATTTCGAGACCGCGGTGCGCGAGCGCATCCCGATCATGTCGATCCTGTTGAACAATTTTTCCATGGCGATCGAACTGAAGGTGATGCCGATCTCGACGGAGAAATACCGCTCCACCGACATTTCGGGTGACTACGCCGCGATGGCGCGCGCCTTCGGCGGCTATGGCGAGCGGGTGTTGAGGCCGGAAGACATCATCCCCGCCATCCAGCGCGGCATCCAGAAGACCAAGGAAGGCGTCCCGGTATTGCTGGAGTTCATCACCAGCAAGGAGACCGAGGTTTCACGGCCGGGGACCTGAGGCTCAAGCAACAGACGGCGGGTCGCCGATGCCGCACGTTACGATCATGGAAACCGGGCTCGTCAGCCCCAAAAACCGCGAACTCCACGGATCGTATCCGCAGATGTTCGAGAATCTGATCGGCGCTGCCGACGCCAACGTCACGTTCAATACCGTCAGCATTCCCGCCGGCGAGCCGCTGCCCGATGTCGGGGGACTGGAGGCGATCCTCATCACCGGCTCCGCGGCCGGCGTCTACGACGCGTTCGACTGGATCGCGCCGCTCGAGGATTTCGTGCGCACAGCCCACGACAACAAGGTGCCGATGGTCGGCGTCTGCTTCGGCCATCAACTGATCGCGCAGGCGTTGGGCGGCACGGTGCGCAAGTCGGAGAAAGGCTGGGGCATCGGGCGGCACGTCTACGATGTGGCGCCCGGCAACGCCGTGATCGAGGGCGCGCGCATCGCGCTCGCCTGCTCGCACCAGGATCAGGTCATCGCGCCGCCAGCGGGCGCCAGGACCATCCTGTCCTCGGATTTCACGCCGCATGCCGGGCTGCTGTACGGCGACACCACGCTCTCGGTGCAGCCACATCCGGAATTCTCCGTCGGCTACGCGCTGGCCTGCTGCGAGGTGGTGCACAGCAAGGGCCATGCGCCCGACAGTCTGGTGGCAACCGCGAAAGCCTCGCTCGCCGAACCGCTGGAGAGCGCCCGGCTGGGCGGCGCGATCACGCGCTTTCTTACTCGCCGAGCCTAGCCACGCAGATACGCTTCGGCGGTGCGCCGGACGGGCCAGACACAAAAACCGCAAAACAACCCCATGCAAAGTAGAAGGGGGCCAGGGACGACGGTATCTCCCTACTCCGCCATCTCCGCCGGCGTCGAAGGGCCGGCGAGCGGCCGCTCCTCCATAAGGATGATGCAAATCGCGGCGCAGGTCAGCAGCGCGGTGGCGGCGCCGAACACATAGCGGAACGCAGCAATCATGTCGGCGGCGGGAATCGCATTCGCCGGTCCGCGATGTTCGCCGATGGAAATGCCCGCGCCCAGCGCCATCAGGAGGACCGCGCTGAAGGCAGCGACCGTGAATGACGACATCAGCGAGCGGAAGAAATTCATCGCACCCGTCACGGTGCCGATCTGCGCGCGCGCCACCGAGTTCTGCAGCGAGACCACGCTGACCGGGAATGTCGTTCCGAGCCCGAGCGCGAACAGCGACAGCACGATCAGCAAGCCCCACAGCGGCAGGGTCGTTACCGTCAGCACCGCACCGAAGATCGCTGCCGCCGAAGTGCCCGCGATCGCCACGCGCTTGTAGTGCTTGGCGCGCGCCATGGTGCGTCCGGCGATCGCCGCACCGCAGGTGGAAATCGCAGCGAGCGGGATCAGCGCAAGGCCTGCTTCGCTCGCGGTCAAATGATAGACAATCTCGTAATACAGCGGCAGATGCACGGTCAGCCCGGTGATGGCGCCGAGCGCACAGCCGCCGGCCGCCATGGCGTAAGGCACCACCGTGCCGCCCAGCAGCGGCAGCGGCAGGAACGGCTCCTCGGCATTGCGCGCATGCCAGACGAAGGCGAGCGCCAGCGCGATCGATGCACCGATCATCGCCATGACCGCAGGCGACAGCCAGGCATAACGGCTGCCGCCCCAGCTGAGCACCAGCATGACCACGACGGCGGAGGCCATCAGCAGCAAGCCGCCGAGCCAGTCGACCTTGCGCCGGCGGTGGAACACGGGGATCTTGCCCATCTTGGGCAACAGCAGAAACAGCGCGCCGACGGCGAGCGGCACGTTGATCCAGAAAATCATCGACCAGTGCAGATGTTCGGCGAACACGCCGCCGAGCACGGGACCCAACAAGCCTGCAGCCATCCAGACGCCGCTGAAATAGGCCTGATACCTGCCGCGCTCGCGCGGGCTGACCACGTCGGAGATCACGGTCTGCACCACAGGCATGATGCCGCCGCCGCCGAGCCCCTGCAGGCCGCGTGCGACGATCAATACCGTCATGTTCGGCGCGACCGCGCAGAGGATCGAGCCGACCGTGAACAAGACGAGCGAAACGGTGATCATGACGCGGCGGCCATAGATGTCGCTCAGCGTGCCGAACACCGGCGCGACCGCGGTCGAGGCCAAAAGATAGGCAGTGATGACCCAGGACAAGTTGCTGACGTCGTTGAACTGGCGGCCGATGGTCGGCAGCGCCGTCGCCACGATGGTCTGGTCGAGCGCGGCCAGGAACATCGTCAGCAACAGGCTCATCAGGATGGTGCGAACCTCGTCGGGGCTCAGCGGCGCAGGCGGCGCAATCGGCGGCGCATCGCTGATATCGATGACCTCCGTCGTGAGGCGCGAGAGCTCTTCGCCGATATCGTCGGGCAATGTCGTCTGATCGGCAGGTTCACGGCCCTGCCGCTGGTGCTTGTTCATGTCGGATGTAATATTGTTCTGCGCGGCAAAGGCCGCCGAGATGGAATCGCCATATCGCACTGTTCTAGAGGGCAAATTCCTCTCGCGGCAGGCGTCTGCGCGCATGGGTGCATCCCGCGGGGGTATCATCGCGTTTCCGTGAGTGACATTTTTGGCCTCGCAGGTTCACGCGCCTTAGACGGCTTTGGGAAACCAACCCCCGTAAATCTCCGGTCGGTCAGACCTGGAGTTTCAAAGGCTCGAGCAGATCGATCAGATGCGGCTTGTTCTCTTCGACGATGGAGAGCTTCTTCGCCATTTTCGGGTTGTTGTTGAAAAACGCGACCAGGCCGTGTTTCTCGGGCGACCAATCCTCCCGCACCTTTTTCCCGGATGCGGGATTCTTCTTCTTTCGGGCCTTTTCCTTGCGCCTGCTCCTCTTCCCACTCCGCCTTCCGTCCCGCGTCGATCTCCGCGACCGGATAGGTCAGGTGAATCGTGTAGTTGGCGTCAGCGCCCCGCGCATCCAGCAGCATTTGCAGCGTGGCGCGTTCCGGGTTGCCATGCTCGCCATCTCCGGAGAAAACGTAGTGGTCGGCCGGCACACGCTTGAAGAAGATCGGTCTCCATATTGTTATCGCTGCCGTGGTGCGGGACCTTCAAAAGATCGACATGCTTGTTGCCGCCCTTCTCCAGCAGCCCGGCCAATTCCATGCCTTCCAAAATCTTGTCGCCACGGGCGTCGCCCGTCAGCAGCATGCTTTTGCCCCCGAGTTCGGCGAGGACGACGATGCTGGACAGATTGGGAACGGATTTATCGGAAAATGCCGCCAGCGCAGCTTCAGGCGATTTCTTTTTCTTCTCTTTTTGGGCGCGCAGCCATTCGTCATGCTGCTTCTGCAACGCCAGGAGCTGCGCCTGCATCGGACCGACTACCGTCACCTTCAGGTCGCCGAGCGTCACCGGCTTCGCAGCCTTGGCTGCAAGGATGAGCTTGCCCTTGAATTTGTGGTTGGGTTTCCAGCCCGAGGGCCTTGGCGTCGTCACGCAACGTGCGGCCCTGCGGGATGCTGGACAGCACCTCGATCGTCTGATGCATATCCTCGTCTTCGATCTCAGCGTCATCCCTGAGCATGCTCGTTCCGAAGCTGGCCAGCACGCTTCCGGAATCGATGCCTGCCTCGCCTTCCGTAGCCCGACCGATGCGGTACCAAATCCCGCCACCAGTTCATCGGGCTTGGTCTTGAGCAGATCGTCGAAACTGTTGTGCCACAGGCTCGTCACGTCGAGCCGCACATCCGGGCTCTTGTTGCGCTGCTCTTTGGTGAGCTCGAGAATTCCCTTGATGTGGTCGTCGTCGACATGACTCACCATGACGACGTCGACCGGCAGCGGCGCCTGTTCTCGAGTTCGCGCGTTTCGTGAATCTTCTGCAGCCGCGGCTTGAGAAAAGGCTTGTAGACATCGGACGGACCGCCATCGATCAGGATCAGATGCGGATCCTGCTCCGATCCGAAATGCAGCATCAGGCAATCGCCCTTGCGCGCTCGCAATACATCCAGACTGAAGAACATTTCCCGCCTCCCTAGATGGATTGAAAGGCACGCAAGACGTCCAGCATGCCGTGGCCCTGGAAGCTTCGCTCGCGGCCGAGGTCGGTCGCGCTTTCGCACAGGATTTGTTTGACCCGGCGAGGCTGGCCGATCAGTTCCTCGTAGCGCGCCAGCAGCATCGCGGCGGCACCGCTGACATGCGGCGCCGCCATGCTGGTACCGGACTCAGGCCCCCATTCATTGTGATTGCCGCCAGTAACGGTGGATTGCACGCGCTCTCCCGGCGCCACCAGATCCGGCTTGATGCGGCCATCGCCGGTAGGACCGCGGCTGGAGAAGAAACTAACACCATAGGTATGGGGCCAGTTTCCGTGCGTGGACCCGACCGTGATGACGCTATCGCCATTTCCGGGATCCGTGATGCTGAAAGCAGCATAGCTCTCGAAAACGCCGCCATCCATCGTGCTGAATTTCTGGAAGCCGCGATTGCCCGCGGCAGCGACCACCACCACCCCGCTCTCCACCAGCCGCTCGCATTCGTTGCAGATCGGCGTGCGTCCGCAGGCGTAGTTGCGAACATTGTGCGGAATGGACAGGCTCAGATTGGCGCCGTGAATTGTGATGAAGTTATGCCGTTCATTCACGTAGCGAATGTATTGCAGCGCCGCGATGATCGCGAATTCGGTATCCTCGATGGTTTGGCCGAGTACGCGGAAATCGTACAGCCTGATGTCGGGACACATGCCATCGACATGGCCGATGTTTACCCCCGCTGCACCGATGATTCCTGCCACATGCGTGCCGTGCGGACTGGGTGGCCGCGCCGGGTCCTTGAGCGTGATCAGCCTTTCAACCACCGCCCAGTTGATCGGCCGCTTTGCCTCGGCATCCTCGGCAATTGTCTTCAGATGGCTGGATGCCTCGGCCGGTTCGATACCGGCAGCGTCAGCGAGTTCCTTGAGTTCTGCTCGGGTCGACGTCGGTCACGTCGCTGCTGACGATCTCGCGAATCTTCGTGAAGTCGAAGGTCTTCCTGACGCGCGATCTGCCCTGATCGACGAACGCTGCATGCTTGTCGTCAATGCCGGAATCGAGCACCGCCCAGACAATGTTCTTGCAGTTCACCTTGAACAGGGAATGCGCCGCGTCGCCCTTTACCGCCGGCACGGAACGGTCAAGCGCAGGCGAAGCAATACGGTTCAACGAGATCTGGAAGATGTAGCCTTCGACATCTGCGTCGATAACGTCGACCTTGTCGACGCGCGCGAGCTCCATCAATTGCCTGGCGTTCTCCATCACGACCGGATAGGCGGCAAGAATGCCGTCGATGATCTCCGGAACGAATAGTTGGTACAGCGCGAAAGCATCCTCGAATTTCTCCGTCGGGAGCGGCGGTAGCGGCGGGAGCTTGCGACTATCCGGCGATGGTCGTGGACGCTGGCAAGCCTCGGGTCGCTCCAGCTTGCTGACCCAGTAGATCAATCCGGCCAGCGCAATATATCGTTCGAGTGATGAAAAATTCTCTGTAATGGGCTGCACGACGCCCTGCTTGCTGACGTCCCGCCTGAGCAGTTTCTCGAGCCTTTCCTTGTGCTCGCCGACTTCCAGGATGCGGCCGGTGACCTTGGGCTGACGCCACCATTGCGTCAATGGAACAAGAATGCAGAGCACTTCATCGAAATACAGCCTGGCGCCAACCAGGCCCTGCAAATAGGCGACCTTCGGCTTTTCCTTGTCGCGAGGCGCCGGCTTTGGCTCGATTTCCTTTTCTCGCTCCGCCGCTCTTAGCCCCAGACCTTTTGGAATGACGCTGGCGACGCTGGCGGCTGTGGCGGTTCGGTGCGGTGTGATCAACACGTCCTGAACATTGCCGGGATCGAGGGCGTACGCAGTCCACACGTCTCCCAGCAGCGGAGAATCCTGCAGCACGCGGCGATCATCGATCGGGCCGAGCAGGATGTGTTCGACCAGTTCGGCGGGAATGGAGAATTGCTTCGGCCTGCCATTGGCAGGCACAGCAGCCTCGGGCGCTTGGGGCGGTCGCGCTATGTCGGGTTTTGCATTCCCGGACGTTGCATTTGCGGGCGCCGCCTCGCCTGATGCCGCGGCCTCCGGTTCCGAGACAGCCGGTCCAGTGTCATCCGCCGATTTCGACTTTCGCTGACGCGTCGTACGCTGCTTGCGTTTCTTTGCCACGTTCGCCCCCTCGCCTCTGCCTCAAACCCCGGATTGCGGATATGGAAACTCTGGCTTCGGTTTCAGGTCTGGCTTCAGATGCTTGCGCAGCGCCGCATCGCAGACCGCGTAACCCCAGTTGATCAACCTCTCTTGCGTCTGCTCGTCGAGCCGCTTCAGGCGCGTCGGCAGTTCGGCTAGCTGCGTGGTGCGGTCCAGCGGACAGTTGAGCGCATCGGGCAGTTGGTAATCCGCAATGTCGGTGCGGACGCCCCAATAAGCGCCCTTGCGCGTCCCCGACGACGAAGGAGTCGATGACCTGGCGCCTGCGCAGCGACCGCACCTGGTTGTCGATCAGGTTCAGAACCCGGTAGGAATGCCGCGGCCAGTCCGTCTCCGGCTCTTCCTCTTCCTGCGTCTTGCCGCCGGCATCACTGACGAGCACCGTCTGGTGCCGCTTCCATGCGGTCTCCAGGCCGAGATTGTCGTAGACGCCGCCGTCAGTCAGAACGACGCGGGTGGTGAATGGCGGCCGCTGCAGGTCGAGCCCGGTGCCCGGCACGAAGTCCCCGTCCCTGAGGCGCAGTTCGAACGGGGACAGGACCGGCGGAAACGCGGACGAAGCCGCGACCGCCTGCGCCAGGGGAACTTTGGGTTTCTCCACCTTGCCGACGCGGTAGTCGCGCATATAGGGCTTCATGAAACGCCAGAGCGCGCCGGATTGCACGTTGGTCGCGTTGATCACGAAGCGCGGCTCGTCGGGCATGTCCTGCAGCGTCTTGCCGTGAAACAGGTGGTCGTCATACGCCTTGGCGATGCGGTCGCCGACGCTGCCCGGTAACAGCGCGCCCAGGATGACGGATTCCGCGTCGATCGTGACACCGGCGAAGGCGCGAAGCGGCTCCACGAATTTGGGAATGAAATCGCTCCTGACGCTGTCGGGTCCGAAGCTGAGGCTGCGCCAGGCCAGCGCCAACTGGCCGGCCGTGATCGAACCGCCCGAAACGCTCGATATCCGCTTGATGTCCTTCAGCAGCCCGGTCTCATAGAGGCGCCAAAGCACGCCAATATGAAACACCATCGCGCGATAGCCTCCGCCGGAAAGGCACAGCGCGGTGGTCGGCTCGGGCGGCCTGTTATCGTCGTCCGTCGGTATCGGCTGAACCGGACCAGTATTCATGGGACACCTCAAAAATTGAGGGACATCTCACTGAAAGAAAATCAGAATTTAGCGCAAAGCCTAAGGGTGTTCGTATTCAAATGTACAACCACCTTAGCGCTTCGACTTCCGGATGGAAAGGCGCATGTGGCCGCAGCCGGCGCCGAAGCGATCAGGGCCGCTTCTTCAGCCGCGCCCGCTTCGGCAACAGCCCGGGCCATTGCACGATGTGGTCTTCGAGATCCTCGTCAGGCGATCTCGTCCTCGGTGCCCAGCACCCTGCCGCGCACCGAAACCCCGGCTTCATGCACGGTGTTGGGATCACCCGAAATCAGCGGGTGCCACCAGTAGAGATCGCGTCCCTCTGCGACCAGTTTGTAGCCGCAACTCGGCGGCAGCCAGTTCAGGGTGCGGACGTTCTCGGGCGTCAGGCGGACGCAATCCGGAACCTTGTCGGAACGGTTCTGATAGTCCTTGCAGGCGCATAGCCCCGAATCCAGCAGCTTGCAGGAAACATGGGTGAAGTAGATTTTGCCGGTATCCTCGTCCTCGAGCTTTTCCAGGCAGCAGCGCGCACAGCCGTCGCACAGGCTTTCCCATTCGGCGCTGGACATTTCTTCCAACGTCTTGGTTTTCCAGAAGAATCCCTCCTGGCTGGAATTTCGCTTAGGCGGCGCGGTCATGCAGTTGGATGGTTTCCGGGTCGGGTTCGGCTGCAGCCCTTCTAGGGGGTCCGGCGACCCCGGTGCAAGCGGGCTGACTACGGGTACAAAAAAGGTGGGAACGCGTTAGGGCTGACCACCAAAATGGTGAGCGAGAGCATTGGTTTATAGCCCCCGCTCGGATAGAACAAATGCGATTCCCCAAGGGTCCCTGAAAGCGCCTTGGGTTTGCCGCAACGTTGAAGCATGACGTCTCGATAGCGCCCGGCCGGGCGTACGAGCGTTTCGAACCGACCGAAGGTACTGGTGCCGCCGATTTGAAGTTCCTGCAGTACCCGCGGCAGCACCGTCAGGAACTTCAAATCGACGAGCGGCACCAAATTCTTGATTGGCTAGTGCCCTTTGTTTTCCGAAGTTCGTACAAGGGGTGCGGCAACGTATTACGAACTTCGGAAAACGGGCACTCGTGCGCCAGATCGTACCTCCACACTTGAAGCAGAAGATCCGGAACTACTTCCTGGATCTGGATGCGCGCATCAATTCGACGCTGTTCTCGTCGGGCAAGGGCCTGCGCGAGCTGTACGAGCGCTACTCCACCTTCATGGACCGCTTCTATGTCGGCCGCTGGAAGCGCTGGGTCTTCATCGAGCCGCTCTCGGAGGCCGCCACCATCGGCCTTGCCGGGCTGATCGTGATGCTGGCGCTCGCGATCCCCGCGTTCCGCGAAACCGCCGATGACGACTGGCTGAAGAAATCCGATCTCGCGGTGACGTTCCTCGACCGCTACGGCAATCCGATCGGCAGCCGCGGCATCAAGCACAACGACTCGATCCCGCTGGAAGACTTTCCGGACAATCTGATCAAGGCGACGCTCGCCACCGAAGACCGCCGCTTCTACGACCATTTCGGCATCGACATCGCCGGCACCGCGCGCGCGCTCGTCACCAACGCGCAGGCCGGCGGCGTGCGCCAGGGCGGTTCGTCGATCACGCAGCAATTGGCGAAGAACCTGTTTCTCAACAACGAGCGCACCATCGAGCGCAAGGTGAAGGAAGCCTTCCTGGCCATCTGGCTGGAGACGCGCCTCACCAAGAACGAGATCCTCAAGCTCTATCTGGACCGCGCCTATATGGGCGGCGGCACCTTCGGCGTCGACGGCGCGGCGCATTTCTACTTCAACAAGTCGGCGCGCGACGTCACGCTGGCGGAATCGGCGATGCTGGCCGGCCTGTTCAAGGCGCCGACCAAATACGCCCCGCACATCAACCTGCCCGCCGCCCGCGCCCGCGCCAACATCGTGCTCGACAACCTCGTCGATGCCGGCTTCATGACCGAAGGACAGGTGTTCGGTGCCCGGCGCAATCCGGCGATGGCGGTCGACCGCCGCGACGAAAATTCACCGAACTATTACCTCGACTACGCCTTCGAAGAGATGCGCAAGCTGGTCGACACCTTTCCGAAATCCTATGTCGAGCGCGTCTTCGTGGTCCGCACCTCGATCGACATGAACGTGCAGCGCGCCGCGGAGGACGCCGTCGAAAACCAGTTGCGCCAGTTCGGCCGCGACTATCACGCGACGCAGGCTGCCACCGTGGTGGCCGATCTCGATGGCGGCGTTCGCGCGATGGTCGGCGGCCGCGACTATGGATCGAGCCAGTTCAATCGCGCGACCGACGCGATGCGCCAGCCCGGGTCGTCGTTCAAGCCCTATGTCTACGCCACCGCGCTATTGAACGGTTACACCCCGAACTCGAAAGTGGTCGACGGCCCGGTCTGCATCGGCAACTGGTGCCCGCAGAACTATGGCCACTCCTATTCCGGCTCGGTGACGCTGACCCAGGCGATCACCCGCTCGATCAACGTCGTGCCGGTCAAGCTGTCGATCGCGATGGGCGGCAAGACGCCGAACCCTGCCAAGGCCGGCCGTGTCAAGATCACCGAGGTAGCGCGGAAGTTCGGCCTCACGGCCCCCCTGCCCGATACGCCGTCGATGCCGATCGGCTCCGATGAAGTCACCGTGCTCGAGCACGCGGTCGCCTATGCGACCTTCCCGAACAAGGGCAGGTCGGTGAAACCTCACGCGGTGCTGGAAGTGCGCACCGGCGCCGGCGATCTGGTCTGGCGCTTCGACCGCGACGGCAAGAAGCCGACGCAGGCCATTCCCGCCTCCGTCGCCGCCGACATGGCGATGATGATGAGCCACGTCGTCAGCGAAGGCACCGCCCGCCGCGCCGCGCTGGACGGTATTCCGACCGCGGGCAAGACCGGCACCACCAACGCCTATCGTGACGCCTGGTTCGTCGGCTACACCGGCAACTTCACCTGCGCGGTCTGGTACGGCAATGACGACTACTCGCCGACCAACCGCATGACCGGCGGTTCGTTGCCCGCGCAAACCTGGCACGACATCATGGTCGTCGCGCACCAGGGCGTCGAGGTGAAGGAAATCCCCGGCGTCGGCATGGGCACGAAACTGCCGCAGCCCGCCGCATCGGCCAGTGTCGCGGCCAACAGCGCGGCGCGCGTGCTGGAGACCAAGCCGGGGCCGCCGCCGGTATTGACCAGGCGCGGCGCGGATATTCTGGTGCGCGTCGAGCGACTGCTCGACGAGGCCGGCAAGGCGGCGGGCAAGACCTCGTCGAACGATCAGAAGCAACCGGCCAAACCGGTCACGTCTGGCGCGCTGGCCTTTCCCGAGAACTACATCGCAGCCGCCGGCGACCAGCCTGCGCCGGCGCAGCGGAAGAATTAAAAGGCATGATCCGGCAGAATGTTAACCGGCTATCCTCGGAACGGATGCGAGGCATCTGCCACGACATGCTCAAACAAGACATGCTCAAACAAAAAGAAGCGCTTCAGGTTTCGGATGAAGCCGGTTCAACCGGAATCTGATGCCGTGAGATTTCGGAGCACTGGCCTGTGCGGCTGATCTTCATCACCTTGCTGACGTTGGCCCTTGCCACGGCCGTCGGCCTCGGCTCGACCTACATGACGGCGACGCGCGGCACCGATCTCGGCACGCTGACGATCGGCGCCTGGACCGCGCGGCCCAAGATCGGCACCGCCGAGGTCGATCCCTACTCGCGCGCCTCGATCGCCCGCAGCGGCGAATTGCCGATCGGCACCGGTGACGGCATCGCGTTCTCGGCCACGTCCGACGACAAGAACAAGCCGCTCGACGGGCGCTGCGACGTGGTCGTCAGCGGGGTGACGCCGGCGGCCCGGTTCTGGACGCTGACGCTGTTCGACCGCAAGGGCCATCTGGTTGCCAATTCGCTGCAGCGCTACGGCTTCACCAGCCAGGAAATCGTCCGCGGCTCCGACGGCGCGTTCGAGATCCGCGTGGCGGCGCGCTCGCGGGCCGGAAACTGGCTGCCGACCGGCGGCATCGAGCGCTACGCGCTGATGCTGCGGCTCTACGATACGCCGGTTGGCGTGGCGACGCGGACGCAGCGCGACGCGCCGATGCCCTCCATCACGACGGTAGGCTGCCCATGATCCGGCTGGCATTCACCATCATCGCGGGCGTGCTGCTGGGCGGCGTGGTGCATCTCGTCAGCGTGCTGGCGCTGCCGCGCATCGCCACCCAGGATGCCTATTCGCGGCTGACGCCGATGACCACGGAGAATGCCGTCACGGCCCTTCCGCTCGCCGAGCCCAACAAGGCGCCGATGCCGTTCATGGATCCTGCCTTTGCGGTCGCGATCTGCCGCTACGACCTTACCGACGGCCCACTCAAGCTCACCGTGCCGGTCAGCCAGGCCTATACCTCGGTGTCGTTCTACACGCGCAATGAGGTCGCCTATTACGCCATCAACGACCGCTCGGCCGGCCGCAAGGTGATCGAACTCGATCTGATGACGGAGGCGCAGCATTCCGAACTGCCGGAGGATGAGGAAGTCACCGCCGCCGACCGGCTGATCATCGACTCTCCCACCGCGACCGGCCTGATCGTGCTGAAGGCGCTGGCGCCGGAGCCAGGCTTGATGCCGCAGGCGCAGGCTTCGCTCGCGGCATCGCGTTGCACCGTGGAGACCGAGCCTCCGCCGGCCAAGCAACCCGAACCGGCCGCACCGGCGCCGGCCCCTGCGCCCGCGCCGAAGGGCAAGCGCTGAAGACGGTCTGTTATGGGCCGGCGCTTCCCGGTGTCGGCCGCAGCGGCAATTCTCGTAGTCCACAGGATCGTGGCTGTTGAAGATCGTCACGGTATCGCCGTGACTGGCCTTGAGCGTCCGTAGCCGTTCCTGGTTTTCGACACGCATGGCGCGATCCATGTCGGCTTTGTGCGTACGCCCTGGTTCAGCCCTTCACGACCACTGCCCGCCCGATCACCGGCTGGGCAGCGACCGGCGGGTTGGCGGTTTGCGCCGCGAGTTCGCCGATCAGGCGGTCGGCATCGGCCGCGATATTGTCGGGCGCCTGGATCACCAGCCGCTCCAGCGCCCAGCGATATGAAGAAATGCGCCGCTCCAGGCATTGCTGGACCCATTGCACGATCAGCGTGTTCTCTTCCATGCGGGCGACCGCATCGGCCTGTTCGCGCGGCGACAGTTCGGACACCATCCTGAGGCTGGCGTTGCGCTTGTTATCGAGTTCGATGACGCGCGCAGCCGAGGCAAAGAACGGCTCGAACCGCGTGATGTCGTTGCGGACGTCCTCGATCAATTGCTGATAACGCGAGGTGTGCGAGCGGTGCGGCTCGTCGATCAAGGCGCGTCCGTAGGTGGTGCGGTCGAACACCACCTTCTGCCGCCATGGCGAGGGCAATGGCTGGTAATCGCCGAACACGCTCTTCCAGGCGGGGCGCGAGTGCGGCGGTTCGATCAGGGGATAGGCGAGATCGCGAAGCTGGCGCTCGTTTTCGGTGAGCTGGAATTGCGAGGCCTTGAGGCCGACGCTGGCGGTAGCCTCGGCGCCGAGCCAGCGGTGCATATCGTCGTTGCGCATATCCGCGCGGGTGCGGCCGAAATCGCCGCCGCTACAGCCGCCGAGCGCCGCGCTTGCCGCGAGCAGCATCAGAGCCGGGAGTGACCGAAGCCCGGTGGTCCGGATCGGGAAGCACAGCTCCGGCATTTCAAATATCCGTCGTTCAGGGGCGCCGACGGCGACGGCGACGGGGCGCGGTGCCCTCTTCCGGTCCGCGCCCGTCGCCGGTTTCGACGGCTTCACGTTCGATGCGGACAACGGGGAGGATCAGCACGGTTCCCAGGCCATCGCGTGGAGCGCCATCCATGGTGGAGCCCGGCCGTCGCGAAGCCGCATCCGCCGGAAATTCAATGATGGTGCCCATATTCCGTTCTCTGGTTGCGCACGGACACGATCTGGCCGGCGACGTGACATTATTCAGAACAGAACGTGGTTAACGGCATCTTAATTTGCGCGAGCGGTAGAGTTACGGGCCCCAGGCCGATGCCCCGCCGAAAGCCTGCATTTTATCGGATTTCTTCACGGGCCGTTTTCCTTAACCAACTCTTAAAGTGCCGTACGTAGGCTGGCGCGAGGGATTACCGAAGTCGCGTACACCACATGACCGCAGCTCAATTGTTTCCGGGATTTGACGGGCTGATGACGCTCTCGCGCCGCGAGGGCGTCGATATCAGGCCGACCTTGCTGCGCGTGCTGACCGACCTCTATGTCCAGACCAGCGCCCATTCCGCCGACGAGGAGCGGCAGTTCATCGAACTGACGTCCCGCCTGATCGACCAGGTCGACGACGCCACCCGCGCCGCGGTGCGGGCGCGGCTTGCGATCTATCCGGCGACGCCGGCCGAGGTCATGGACAAGCTCGGGCTGCGGCGTTCACGCCCCGGCGAGATCCTGCCGGTCGCGGCTGCGATTGCCGCAGCTCCGACCGACGCGCCGACGGTGAAAGAGCCGACCGAGGCGCAGTTGCGGATGGCCTCCACCCTGTCGATGCGGCCCAACGATGCCGCCGAAATCAGCGACATGTTCTTCGCGGCAGGCGCCAGCGAGCGCGCGCTGATCCTGCACAATCTCGACGACACGCCGCTGAAGGCCTCGCCGCGCATTCCCGCAGCCCGCGCCGCGCGCGCGCTCCATATCCTGGAGATGGCGGCATTCGCCGAGGACACCGAAAACTTCGCGCTCGAAATCGGCGAAGCGTTGATCCTGCCGCAGCGGATTGCCGAACAGGTGGTCCACGATCCCGGCGGCGAGCCGCTCGCCTGCGCCGCGCGCGCCCTGGACATGCCGAGCGCGGCCTTCCAGCGCGTGCTGCTGTTCCTCAATCCGGAATTCGGCTCATCCGTGCACAACGTTTATCGTCTGGCGCGATTGTACGACCGGCTGAGCGAGCGATCCGCGCTCGTGATGCTGGCGGCGTGGCGCGGCTCGACGATGGCGGTCACCCGCGCCAAATATCGCTCCGCGCTGTATGACGACGAACGCCAGCGCGCGCGCACAGGAACGCCGCAAACCCGTCCCACGGTGCAGCCCGGAACAGCGCCGGCCGTTCGCACCGGCACCGACGGCTCGAAGCGCTAGCGCGCGATTCTTGTCTGACGCGTTTTCTTCACGCGAACCGGTATCCACCCACGGATCAAGTCCGAGGGCATGCTTCGCTTGAAAACGCTCTGGTTAGGCCTTCGCCAGATCCAGAAAGTGCCGCCCCGCCCGGTCCTCGGTCTCGACGATCCAGACGTCGGGATCGAAACGGATTTCCTTGGCAAGACGCTCCTCGACCGACTGCTCCGGCACCGGCTGCGGCGAAGCCGCCGCGAACAACCGTTCCGCCGGGCGGCTCTCGTCATAGACGGTCTGCGGCGCGGGTGCATACAGCATCGCGTTGCCGTCAAGCAGCGCCACCTTGACGAACACCGCCCCCGCCTCCTCCGCCCCGCGCTTGCGCACGGCGCCAAAAACGCCCTCAGTCTGGCAGCGGCGCAGATAAGCGGCCACCCAGATGCTTGATTTCAATCGCATGGGGACGACGATAGGACAGCGATCAGGCGGAAGCTAGTCGATCGGGTGCCCGATCATCGCCGTGAGCTCCTTCACCAGCCGATCGGACATCTGGCCGGTCACCGGGAGCTTGCGGTCGCGCTCGAATTTCGAGATCGCGGCCTGCGTGTCCGCACCGACCGCGCCGGTCGCCTTCAACTGGCCGTAGCCATATTGGGTGAGCGCGCGTTGCACGCCCGCCACGCGGCGCGCTCCGGCGCTTTGCGCCGTGGCCGGAATAGGCGCCGGCGGACGCGCGACATTCGTGGGCGCCGCAGCGGGCGCACCGGTCGACTTGACCACCAGATTGGCCATCGGGTCGGGATTCCTGGAATCGCCCCTGGAATTGTTTCTGGGATCGGCGCTCCTGATCTCGATGTGCCTGGGATCGGCTCCCCTCACCTCGACCGGCCTGATTTCCGGCGGCTCCGCCTCGCCCGGCCTTGAGGTCAGTTCGACCGGGCGCGGGCGCGGCAGCGGGCTCACGACGGCAGCCTGCGGCGCCGGCAGCGTCACGACCGAGCCGAACATCGGCGAGGGATGGCGGCCAGCCTGCAGGAACAGCGCATTGGCGACGATGGCGCAGATCGCGGAAGCGGCGAGCAGGCCCGCGAGCACGTCCTTGGGACTATGCAGGAAGATGCGCATCAGGAGGCCGCGCTCTTGCTCCGCTTCAATCGCAGCCGCTTTCGCGCTGCGACGGCGGCGGCGCGGCATCTCTTCATCGTCGTCAATACGCCTAGGCACGTTTCTTCACCTGATGGGCCAACTCTTCCAACTCTTGCAATCCGGATCGCAGCGCCGGTTTCAGCGTCGCGATATTGTTTGAAGGCGTCAGCGACGGCGCAAAGTCAAGCGGCAAGGCAACGGCCACGGTGGTGCCCTCGCCGACCCTGCTCTGCACGTTCATCTCGCCATTGTGCAATCCGACGAGGCCCTTCACGATCGACAGGCCGAGGCCGGTGCCTTCGTGCTTGCGCTGATAGGTCTTGCCGGCCTGGAAGAACGGATCGCCGATCCGCGCGAGATCCTCGGCGTCGATCCCGACCCCGGTATCGGTGACACGCAACATCAGCCGCGCGCCCTCGACCGTGGCTGAAACCGTCACGCTGCCGCCGCGCTCGGTGAACTTGATCGCGTTGGCGACGAGGTTCAGCGCGATCTGCTTGAACGCGCGCGGATCGCCGTTCATCACGGGCAAGTCGTCCGCCGCGCGGGTGATCAGATCGACGCCGTTGTCCCGCGCCTTCAGCGCCAGCAAATTGCAGCAGTGCAGCAGCGCCGCGCGCGGCGCGAACGGCTCCGGCGAAATTTCAAAATTGCCGGTTTCCATCTTGGACATGTCGAGGATGCCGTTGACGACCGACAACAGATGCTGACCGGAATCGTTGATCAGTTGCGCGTATTCCCTGCGGCGCGCGGCATCGATCATCATCGCCTCTTCGTGCACGATCATCTCGGAGAAACCGATGATGGCGTTCAGCGGCGTGCGCAGTTCGTGGCTCATGGTGGCCAGGAAGCGCGTCTTGGAGGCGTCCGCCTGCTCGGCGGCGGTGCGCGCCAGTTCGAGCGCCTGTTCCTGCACCTTGCGGTCGGTGACGTCGCGCATCACGGCGACGACCTCGGCCTCGGGCGAAGCCTGCTCGAGCGGCCGGCAACGCATCTCGACCCAGATGAAATCGGCGGAAATGTTCTGGCCGCGAACCGCGTCGCGGCGGAGACGGAATTCGACGCGTTGCTCGCTGCCGCGCGTGGCGTCGGACAGCGCCGTGAGATAGGCCGGACGATCGGCGACATGGACGCGGTCGAACAGGCCATGGCCGGTGAGCCGGGCGCCGGGCGCGCCGAGCATGGCTTCCGCCGCCGGCGAAATGAACTCCACCGCGCCGGTGCGGTTGTGACGCGAGATCACGTCGCTCATGTTTCTTGCGAGCAAGCGATAACGGTCTTCCTCGAGATAGAGCAGCGCCACCGAAGTGCGCGCCAGCGATTCCGCGCTGACGGCGAGGCCTGCCGCATAGAGCGTCGCGGAAGCGACGCCGGCCCCCATCAGGACGCCGCGCAGGACCGCGTTCGGCTCCGCCACCGGCAGAAGGTGAAAATGCCCGAGCGCGATCAGCAAGGCGGCGCATGCCAGCGCCAGCGCGGAAGCGAACGCGACCACGCGGCGGGAGGCCGACAGCGCGGCTTCCAGGGGCACGACGATGAGCCAGACCGCGGCGAAGGATTCGATGCCGCCGGTGGTCGCGGCCACCATCATGACAAGGCCCGCCAGCGCCAGCGCGGAAAGGATATGTGCGCCTTCGTAGCGGCCGGTACGCGACAGGAACCAGGACAACAGAATGGGCGCGATCAGCCAGGCGAAGGCCGCGACTTCGAGCGCCGAGGGCGCCCCGCGCATCGCCAGGTAGATCGGAAAAGCGGCAAGCGCCGCCAGGCTGCCAAGCAGCCGCGGCGCCATGAACGCGCGATGACGCGCACGCGTCAGCGCATCATAACGTGCCGAGGGATGCAGCAATGCATCGAGACAATCGCGGATGATACTCAAAACAGTCACGGCTTTCGCGCTTCGGCTTGTTCGTCAGACAGACGCGCCGGAACGCCCCCTCAATCTTTGCGCCACCGTGTCAGAGCGAACTTAAGCGAACGCTAAGGCGCAGGGAGCGACCGACCAACACCGTGCATTGGCGGGGGTTTCATGCCCCGCACAACGTTCATTCGACCCGGATGGTGAACGACAGGTTACAAGCCGCGATCGACTATGGTTTCGAAATGGTGGACGCGCGAGCGGCGCGAACTTTTCACGCGATGGTGGTCATCAATCGAAAATTTACGCCGAATCGAATCATTCCAGTTTTCAGAAAATTTTCGGCGGCTTTACCTCAATGGAAACACTTCCGATTTATCGACGGCTGGTAGTCAGGAACAAAGCTGCGGTTTAACCGCAACACAACCATAAGAGACGACCGGGGTCGCGAGATGTTTTTTCTGCTTCGCATGGCATTCTGGCTCGGGCTTGTGCTCGTGCTGCTGCCCAGGGAAAGGACGCCTGAATCGGACAAGGCGCCGCAGATCGGCGCCTCCGAAGCGATATCGGCTGCGACCGCCGCCGCCTCCGACATGGGCCAGTTCTGCAAGCGCCAGCCGACGGCCTGCGAGGTCGGCGGTCAGGCGGCGACGGCGATCGGCCAGCGCGCCCAGGATGGCGCCCGCCAGTTGTACAAGATCATCACCGACAAGAAGCCCGACCATACCAGCTCGATCGACACGGCCGGCGACGCCGAGACCGTGCCCGCGGCCGCGCCGTCCACTGACGCGCTGACGGAAGACGATATGGCGGTCGAATGGCGGCTGCCGCGGACGCCGCTGGCCTCAAAATAAGGCCACGGAACCGGTTCCATTCCCGTCGCTTTCGTTCGATCCGCATCCTATATAGGACTTGAATGCAACGGACGCAGGCCACGATGACGATCGACGAAATCAGGGACAATTTCGAGCTGCTGGAGGAATGGGACGACCGCTACCGGTACGTCATCGAACTCGGCCGCACGCTCGATCCGATGCCCGAGGCCGAGCATTCCGCCGAGAACAAGGTCAATGGCTGCGTCAGCCAGGTCTGGCTTTCCAGGCAGATCGACCGCAGTGGCAACGGCGAGCCGCGGTTGAAATATTTGGGCGATAGCGACGCCCACATCGTGCGCGGCCTGATCGCGATCCTGCTTACGCTTTATTCCGGCCACACGCCGCAGCAGATCCTGGCAACGGATGCGCTAGCCGTATTCAACGAATTCGGATTTCGCGAGCATCTGACGCCGCAGCGTTCCAACGGCCTGCGCTCGATGGTCGAGCGCATCCGCGTCGACGCGCGCGAGGCGCTCGCCGCGGCTTCGTAGACACCGTCATTGCGACTATTTCCGCTTCCGCGCCTGCTGGCCAAGTCCCATCTTCTTGGCGAGTTGTGAACGCGCCACCGCGTAGTTCGGCGCCACCATCGGGTAATCCGGCGGCAGGCCCCATTTGTCGCGATATTGCTCCGGCGTCATGTTGTACTTGGTGCGCAGATGGCGCTTCAGCGACTTGAAGCGCTTGCCGTCCTCGAGGCAGACCAGATATTCCGGGGTCATCGACTTCTTCACCGACACGGCGGGCTTGGCCGGCTCCAGCGGCACCTCAGGGCGGCCGTTCGACACCCGCATCAGCGCGGCATGGACCTGGCTGATCAGGTTCGGGATTTCCGAGGCCTGGGTCGGATTGTTGCTGAGATAGGCCGATACGATACTGGCGGTCAGTTCGACGGGCGTCTTGCCGGCGGAATCGGTCATGGCTCAACCTTTTGGGATCGCGAATGCATCTGTCGGCGACACGGTTCCGACAGTATCCAACCACGCCTATACATCAGCGGAATCGCGTACGACTTGACGAATATGAACGAACTGCCGGGAAACTGACAAGAACGACGGCGCTTTATTTTCAGAGGCCGGGTTCGCCGCAAGTATTTCGGCTACCGGAGCGTTTCCAGCGAGGTGGGAACCGGTTCGCGTCAAGAAAAGCCCCGTTCCGATTCAATCGAACGGAACAGGCTCTAATGCCGCTGATCGAGATGCGCGCGCAGTTCATCGATTGATGCAAACCGCATCATGCCTTCGGGCATCTGGGCCTCGATCGAACCATCGGAATAGAGCGAATAGGCCATGCCATCGACAACACCCGATTTCAGCACCGTTACATCAGGCTGATCCTCAGGGCGCGCCGGCCCTTCATCGGCTTGCGAGAGCGTCGGGGGCATGCGGCCGCGCCGCGGCACCGGGCTTTCACCGGGCTTTGCGCGTCCCGCCCTCGGCCAGCTATCCTCGAACGGTGCCGGAGGCGGTTCGGCCGTTTCGACCGGCGGCACGGTGGGCGGCCTGGGGCGAAGGTCTGACGACAACAGGTCCAGCGACAGCGGCTCGCCGCCCCGCGCCTCGGCGCGCTCGCGCTCCTTTCGCGATGTCGACGAAAACAGCAAATTGCGCTTCGGTTTGGGCGCCGGCGGTTCGGGGTGCAAAGGTTCCGGGATCGGGTGATCACGCAGGACAGCCTCATTCTGCCACGGCGGCAGGCCCGCCGGAGTGAAAGGTGGCGGTGTCGCTGGAGAAAATGCTCCGGAACCGCCGGGCTGCTCATCGTCCGGAAAGCCACCGTCGGCGGGACTGGAATCCCGCGTTGCGGCAACGGGAAGCACTGGCCGCACCTTGGCTTCGCCGCGTGCTTCAGGCACGCCAGCGCCGAGCCGCCGCACGATGTTCTTCAACTCCCGGACCACCATCGCAAGCGCGAGCATGATCGCGCCGGAGCAAACACCCATCACGCCGGCGATGATCAGCGTGTTCCCGGTGCTGAATTCCTTGATCGGAATCCCGAAGCCGATCGCGAGCAGGCCTGCCAAAACGAGGCCGATCCCGGCGACCAACATAACAAACATCATCGAACCAACCCCTCAGCCGCGCCCGAAACGCTCGCAAGCCGCCCCACGCCACGATACCGTCATATTATGTGCACCGCCAACCGCCAATTGCGTCCGGGGTTCCGGAATGGCGTCGTCGGGTCGCAGGACTCTGCTCACGGACGCTTCATGCCATTCAGGTATCGTTCAGCCCGCGCACAGTAGTACTACCGCCTACCAATTACTGCCCTTTTGTTGCATTGCATCAGGGATTTAAGGCCACAATTCCCAATTACTTGAAAATGGAACTGCGCTATATGGGTAGCCGGGGAATGCGGCTCAAGAATATCCAGGCTGGGCCATAGGGGACTCTGGGTTACCAATCGCCATGTCATCGATCACGACTTCTGCCCTCGATACGCCTGCGCGGCGCTCGGTGGAGCGGACCTGCGACGACCTTGCCATCTTGATGCTGGCCGTGGTCGCCATTGTTGCGGGTCTGACCTTCCGCGACTATGGGCTTGGCTGGGACGACTACACGCACGCCGAGTATGCCGAGCTGCTGTTGCGGATGTATGGTTCCGGCTTCAAGGACACCGGCGCACTGTCGTTTGCCAATCTCTATATGTATGGCGGCGGCTTCGACATGGCGGCAGCCCTGCTGCACAAGGTCATTCCGCTCGAGCTGTTTGAAACGCGCCGCCTGCTTGGCGCCGTCGTCGGCCTGATCGGCCTTGCCGTGACATGGCGGCTGGCGCGGCGCGTCGGCGGCCCGCTTGCCGGACTCGCGACGCTGCTGCTGCTCGCGCTCTGCCCGACGTTCTACGGGCACATGTTCATGAACCCGAAAGACGCGCCGTTTGCCGTCTCGATGGTGATCCTGATCCTGGGTCTGGTGCGCCTCGCCGAGGAATATCCCGCGCCCTCGCCGCGAACCATCCTGATCGTCGGTCTCGGCGCCGGCCTCTCCATCGGCTGCCGGATTCTCGGCGGGCTGGCGCTGGTCTATGCAATCGTCGGCTTCGTCCCGCTGCTGATCGAGGAAGGTCGCACACAGGGCGCGCGCGAAGCCGTCCGCCGCTTCGGCCATGTCTTGTATGTGCTGCTGCCAGGCCTGGTGTTCGGATACCTGATCATGGGTCTGGTATGGCCGTGGTCGATCATGGAGGCGGACCACCCCTTCAAGGCGCTGACCTATTTCTCGCACTTCTTCGAAAAGCCCTGGAAGGAAATGTTCGACGGCGCGCTGGTGTCGGTGCCGGACATGCCGTGGTCCTACCTGCCGACGCTGTTCGCGCTGCAGCTTCCGGAAGTATTGCTCGCGCTTCTGCTCGCCGGCATCGTCGGCACCTTCATGTCGCTGTCGCGCACGGATGTCCCGGCCCGCCGCAAGACCATCTTCCTGATGCTGACGCTGGCGGCCAGCCTGCCGCTGGTGATCGCGATGGTAAAGCGGCCGGCGCTCTACAACGGCATCCGGCATTTCGTGTTCGTCATCCCGCCGATGGCGGTGCTCGCCGGCGTCTCGTTCGCCTGGGCCATGAACTGGCTCAAGGTCAATCATCGCCGCTGGCAACCCGCCGCAGTGGCGGTGTTCGCGTTCGGCCTGCTGTTGCCGCTCAGCGAGATGATCCGCCTGCACCCCTACGAATACACCCATTTCAACCACATCGCCGGCACGGTGCGCACCGCCGACAATTTCTTCATGCTGGATTACTGGGGCCTGGCGCTGAAGCAGGCGTCCGACGGGCTGCGCGAGGAACTGGTCGAGCGGCAGGAATCGCCGCCGCAGGGGCGCAAATGGAAGGTCGCGGTGTGCGGCCCGCAGCGTCCGGCGCAGGTGGCGCTCGGCCCCGACTTCACCATCGGCTGGGACAGCCAGTCCGCCGACTTTGCGATGACGCTGGGCGAATTCTACTGCAAGGGCCTAACCGCGCCCGTCATGGTGGAAATCAAGCGTGACGATGTCGTGTTCGCGCGCGTCTACGATATCCGCGGCCGCGCCATCTCGACGCTGCTGGCGATTCCGGCGCGAAAGTAGCGGCCGTCGGCTTCGCTCTGAGCAAGCTACATGTCGAACGAAAAACCGGCTACAGATCTTCCGACTGGCACCACGGGAACGTTGTGATTAAAATTGCGAAATATGAGATCACTAAGCGTCTCCTTGAGGTAGGCGATGACCTCTTTCTCTGAGCAACTAACGACGCTGTCCTCGCTCGCCTCGCCGCATACCTCCCGGTCCTTGAGGGGAGCGACGGGTACAATGAACTAAGTTATCACCTTGCTTGGGGAGCGCATCGTGACCCAGAGTGGGGTACCATTTGGGGCATCCGCCAGGATGTTCGCGATCTCACGCCTGCGTTCATATTCAAGGTTTGTATGAAGGGCGACACCCGTCTTCTTGGAGTGGAATGTCATGCTCCCATTAGACGTCTTCCTAACGAACTCTTCGACCGCCTCCGAGCACGGACCGTTATCGTATCCGGTATTCCGATTATCGCGTTTGCGCCTGCAGAAATTGAGGCTGACGTGTCGGCCTGCGTTTCAGAAATTGAATGCGCGCTTTCCATTCTCGCGCACGAATTGCTTGCGCTCAATAACATAGAGCCTCCCCTAACACGGGATTTCCGGCCAAAGGCGGAGCCGTAGGAATTATTACTGGCGCGGCTCGCATTTCCGGCCCGTTTAAATGTTTCTGTGCGCGCATAATATGACTGCCACGCATGACGACCGCCTTGCTGCCCGTCCGGCACAGGGCTAGGCTCGCTTTTAGACAATCAACAATTTTCCGGAGAAGCGCGCCATGTCGCCAGCCGAAGCTCGCCTGAAGCAAATTCCTTCCGGCATGACGGATGCCGAGTGGAACCAGCGCGTCAATCTCGCTGCCTGCTACCGCCTCGTTGCGTTGTATGGCTGGGATGACCTGGTCGACACCCACATCTCGGCGCGCGTGCCGGGCCCCGACCATCACTTCCTGATCAATCCTTACGGGCTGATGTTCGAGGAGATCACGGCGTCGAGCCTGGTGAAGGTCGATCTGCACGGCAATCAGCTCACGGAGAGCGAATACAGCATCAATCCGGCGGGCTTCACCATTCATTCGGCGATCCACGAGGTGCGCGAGGACGCCGGCTGCGTGCTCCATCTGCACACGCCGGATGGAACAGCGGTCGCGAGCTGCATGGAAGGCCTGCTGCCGATGAACCAGACCGCGCAATTCGTCACCCACGACCTCGCCTATCATGACTATGAAGGCGTGGCGCTGGACCATGACGAACGCCCGCGGCTGCAGAAAGACCTCGGCGACAAGAACCACATGCTGTTGCGCAACCACGGTACGCTGACGGTCGGCCGTTCAGTCGCCGCCGCCTTCGAGCGCATGTATCATCTGGAGCGGGCCTGCACGATGCAGGTGCGAACCCGCATGCTGGGCCCGACCGCCTATCCGGTGGAACAGGCCGTGATCGACAAGAACGAGAAGCTGTTCGCCAATCCCGACCGCGCGGAACTGCGCTCGACCAACCTGGTGTGGCCGCCGCTGCTGCGCAAACTGGATCGCATGGATCCCGGTTACCGGAATTGAAAATTGGTAATCGCCGTGTAAGATAGCCGCCAACGACCTCTACACGACCGGAATCAAAACGCCGCCCAATCCCGGGCGGCGTTTTTGTTTGGGGACGGCGGCTCGCCGGCATAACCCTCACGTCCTGTCCGGCATCTGTCTCGGGAGTATGATCCTTACGTCAGTCCCCTTCCCGGGTTCGCTGCTCAAGCGAAGCTGGCCGCCCAGCCGATCCGTCACCACGCTGTAGACGATATGCAGGCCGAGGCCAGTGCCGCCCTGATGGCGGCGGGTAGTGAAGAACGGATCGAACGCCTGCCGCCTGACGTCCGGGCTCATGCCGCAGCCGTCGTCGCTAAAGATGATCTCGACATCATCGGCGCCGCATGCGCTGACCTTGATGGCAATATTCCCCTGCCGGCCGTCCGGAAACGCATGCGCGATCGAGTTGAGGAAAAGGTTGGTCAGCACCTGCCCGTAGGAGCCGGGATAGCTGCTGATCGAAAGGCCCTGCTGGCACTCGACGTTGAACGTCACGCCGTGCTTTGGCAGAGCCGGCCGCAAGCCCATGGCGACCTGCTCGGTGAGATCGCCGAGATCGAACGACCGAAGATCCGAATTGTTGCGGTCGGACGCCACCTGCTTGAACGACTGGATCAGTCCGGCCGCACGGTTCAGGCTCTCCTGAAGCTGCGCAGAGCCGTCGCGCACAGCGTTCATAAACTCGTTGAGGCTCGACCGCTTGAGCGCTCCTTGCGCCGTTTCCGCGGCAAACAATCGGCTTTTGCGCTCCAGCGATGACGCCACCGTCAGACTGGTGCCGAGCGGATTGTTGATTTCGTGCGCGACGCCGGCGACCAGCCGACCAAGCGCTGCAAGCTTTTCCGCCTCGATCAGCGAGTTCTGGGTCTCGCGCAGATTTTGTAACGCGGCTTCGGCCGCATCCCTGGCCCGGCGCACTTCCCGCTCGCTGCGCTTGCGTTCGCTGATGTCGATATGGGTGCCGATCCAGCGATAGACCACGCCCTGGGGATCGCGCAGCGGAACGACGCGCGTCAGGAACGGGCGATACTCCCCATCCTTGCCGAGCAGCGACAGTTCGGACTCCAGCGCGGTGCCGGTTGCCAATGCCTCGGTCCAGCGATTGCCAAGCACCGTATGCCAGGCGTGGGGATCGATCTCGCCGGCGAGCCTGCCTGTGTATTCGTACCAGTGACTGTTGAACCAGTAGATCGCGCCGTCGGCGTGCGCCATCCACACCAGTTGCGGAATCGAATCCGCCAGCGTGTGAAACTGGCGTTCGCTGGCTCTCAGCGCGGACTCGGCGCGCTTGCGCTCGGTGATCTCCTCGGCGGCGACATTGACGCCAACGATCTCACCGTCGGCGTTGCGATGCGGATGCCAGTGGGTGATCCAGAAACGCTCATCGGCCTGGTCGGCGCGTTGGCCGGCCACCTCGATGCCGGTGACGGGATCACCGGTGCGCATGATTGACTGCACGATGCCTTCGACCGCGTCCGCCAGTGCCGGTACGCAATCCCGCACATAGCGGCCAAGATGGTCCTCTACAGAAATGCCGCAGATATCGGTCAGGCGCTGGTTGATCTGGAGATAGCGGCAATCAGGCGACAGGAACGCAAGGCCGATCGGCGCGGTGTCGTAGATCAGTTGCAGCGTCGGCTGCCGCACATCGAACACCTCGTCTGAAAATCGCCGCGGCACGCCGGTCGCGATCGAGGGTTGATATGGTGTCATCGGCTGCTATTGGCTTCCATCGCCAATCCTCCCCCGCACGACGCAACTAAACCCGATACGCTTGTAGAGGTAGCAATCGCTTCGGCATGCGTACCGCCGGGAATCCGGATCATGTCGCCGACCGTCTCGTCTGCCAGCGGCAGATCGAACCGGTCCGTCCCGGGCGACGAGACGGTCATCTACGGGATTGAACGCCTCAATAGGGTGGCGTGCAATAGTCCCGGTAACCTTGGACCCTGCGCGGAATCGAGCCGGAACCGGCACATTTCCATCTGGCGGAAATAGCTGCACAGTCGGGCGTATCGCGCCGCGGGGAGTGCACCTGCGGCTTGGGACCTGCAAACAGCTATCCGCGCGGCGTCTCCGCGAACGCGCCCAGGATTCGCGCCCAGGAGCGGATGCCCTTGTGGAAGCTCTTCAGGTCGTACTTCTCGTTCGGCGAATGGATGTTGTCGTCGTCGAGACCGAAGCCGACCAGCAGGCTATCGAGGCCGAGCGTACGCTTGAAATCCGCGACGATCGGGATCGAGGCGCCGGAGCCGACCAGCAGCGCCTCCCTGCCCCATTCCTCGGTCAGCGCGCGCTTGGCAGCCGCCAGCGGCTTCATGTTCCAGTCGAGCGCGATGGCCGCCCCACTGGAGTGCTCGGTGAAGGAGGCCTTGCAGTCGCCCGGAAGCCGCGCGGTGACATAGTCGCGGAACGCCTTCTTGATCTTCTGCGGGTCCTGGCCTTCGACCAGACGGAAGGAGACCTTTGCGGAAGCTTCCGCCGGGATCACGGTTTTCGAGCCCTCGCCGGTGTAGCCGCCGATGATGCCATTGATGTCGCAGGTCGGACGCGAGGATACCTGCTCGATCAGCAGGCGATCCTTTTCGCCGGCGGGGATCGAAAGGCCGATTGGCTTGAGAAACGACTCCGGCGTGAGGTTCAGGTTCTTCCACTGCGCCAGAATATCCGGCGGCAGATCCTTCACGCCATCGTAGAAGCCGGGAATGGTGATGCGGCCGTTGTCGTCGAACAGGCCGCCGAGGATGTTGGTCAGCACGCGGATCGGGTTGCGCGCGCCGCCGCCGAACACACCGGAATGCAGGTCGCGGTTGGCGGCCTTGATGGTGACCTCGTCATACATCAAGCCGCGCAGCGAGGTTGTAATTGCGGGTGTGTTCGGGTCCCACATGCCGGTGTCGCAGACCAGCGCGAAGTCGGCCTTCAACTCATCCTTGATCGCCTCGATAAACGGCACGAAATTCTTCGAGCCGACTTCTTCTTCGCCCTCGATCAGGATCGTGACATCGACCGGCAGCGATCCCGTGACCTTCTTCCAGGCGCGGCAGGCCTCGATGAAGGTCATCAACTGTCCCTTGTCGTCTTCGGCCCCGCGCGCGACGATGATCTTTCTGCCATCGGCATGGTCGGTGACGACGGGTTCGAACGGAGGACGGTGCCACAGATTGAGCGGATCGACCGGCTGCACATCGTAATGGCCGTAGAACAGCACGTGCGGCCGGCCGTCGGTGCTGCCGTTCGCTTTGGCGACGATCGCCGGATGCCCCGCGGTCGGCCTCACCTCGGCGTTGAAGCCGAGCGTCGCGATATCTTTCGCAAGATGATCGGCGGCCGCCTTGCAATCGCCGGCGAAGGCGGGATCGGCCGAGATCGACTTGATCCGCAGCAGCGCAAACAGCCGCTCGAGGCTGTTGTCGAAATCGGCGTCGATATGGTCGAGGACCGGCTGAATCTTTGCGTTGGACATGGCTGACTATCCCTTGAGTTACCCTTGAAGTTGCCCTTGGCTGTGAGCCGTGTTGTTGACGTCAAGTTGTAGCTCGCCCGCGGCCCGAGGCAAGGCGACATCCGCTGGTGGCGGATGCAATATGTGCCAGACCAGCCCTGCGGTGAGCAGGACGGTCGCTGCGAGATTGTTGCCATACGCCTGCAGGTCGATCGGGAACAGTGGAAGCGACAGGCACAACAAGCCGCCCGCCACGGCGAGCAGCACCCATGTGCCGGTCCTGACCGCGGGCCTTGCATCATAGGCGGCGCGATGGACCAGCACCGTGATCGGAAAGAACAACCACAGAAAGTAATATTGCCGGGCCAGCGGCGAAGCGACCGTGATCAGGCAGAACAGAATGCCGATCTCCTCGGCATCCGACCGTTCTGTCCGGCGCGACGCGGGCGGCATCACGGCGAGGTATCCGAGCCCGATCGCCAGCGAGATCGCCAGCACGATCCAGTTCGCCGTTTTGAAATCGACGTTTGCGATATTCATCGTGCGCGCAGGCTTGGACGGATCGTCCTGATTGTAGTTGACCGGCCGCGTCAGCCGATGCGTCACCGCGATGATCGACTGATTGACCCACGACCAGTTCTGTTCGTCGCGCTGCCCGAACCCCTTCTCCGAGCTCGTCCCCACCATGCCCTGGTACCAGGTCTTCAGCTCCGCGGCGTTGTGCTGGAAGCCGCGAAACGGCGCGGGCAGCACGAACAGAAACACGCCGATGAACACCAGCATGCTCGCGGCCGCCGCCCACTGTCTTCGCCACACCAGATAAGGCAACACCGCCACCGGAAACACCTTGATGGCGGTAGCAAGCGCAAACATGCTCCCCGCCATCCATCCGCGCTGATCCCGCAGCAGCCAGAACCCGTAGAGCATCAGCGCCAGCAGCACGAGGTTCGGCTGGCCGAGATCGAACATATCGAACACGAAGGTGACGGTGACGAAGGCCGGCAGCGCTTCCAGCCACGGCCCGGGCTTGCGCCCCGATCCCGCCATCGCGTGCGAGAACTGCGCCGTCATCCACCACGCGACGACATTGATGAACGACAGGCAGAGATAAAGCGGGATCTTGCCGAACCAGCTTGGGATCGCGAGCAGCACCGCCGAGAGCGGCGGATAGATGAATTCGAAATAGGCGGCGGGATCGTCGGGGTAGAGATTCCTGCCGTGCAGCACCTGCTGCCCGGCCCAGAACCACAGCGGATAGTCCTTGGTCTTGCCGCTGCCCCAGATTTCCGGGACGAGGACATCGGCGATCAAGGCGATGCAGCAAACCAGAAACAGGAGATCGAGCGGCCTTCGTAGCGACGGATATCTCAGCACACACTCGTTCCGGAGGTCAGAGGGAGATCGTAGCTTTACCGCCGCAGCAATCCGCCGAGCGCGCCGCGCACCAGCGAGCGCCCGATCGAACCGCCGAGCGATCCGCCGACCGACTTGCCGAGATCGGCGACGACGCCGCCGATCACCTTGTTGGTGACGGAGCGCGTAACGTCGCGCGCAATGACCTGGCCGGTCGAGAGCCTGCCGCGCTTGACGTTGGTGCCGAAGATCGTGCCGACGATCGAACCGATCTGTCCGAAAATTCCGCCGCCGCCGGCGCCAGCATCCGCGCCACCCGCAGGCGCCGCCGTTCCGGCCACGCGCTTCTGCAGCATCTCATAGGCGGACTCGGCATCGACAGCGGTATCGTATTTGCCCTTGAGCGGGCTCTTGTTCATGATCGTCTTGCGCTCCTCCGGCGTGATCGGCCCGATCCGCGCCGTCGGCGGCCGGATCATGACACGTTCGACCATGGTCGGCGTGCCGCCGCCTTCGAGGAACGACACCAGCGCTTCACCCTTGCCCAGTTCCATGATGACGCGCGCGGTATCGAGCTTGGGATTGGGCCGGAAGGTCTGCGCCGCCGCATTCACCGCCTTCTGGTCGCGCGGCGTAAAAGCGCGCAATGCGTGCTGCACGCGGTTGCCCAACTGGGCCAGCACCTTGTCCGGCACGTCGATCGGATTTTGCGTGACGAAATAAACGCCGACGCCCTTGGAGCGGATCAGCCGGACCACCTGCTCGATCTTGTCCATCAGGGCTTTCGGCGCGTCGTTGAACAACAGATGCGCCTCGTCGAAGAAGAACACCAGTTTCGGTTTCGGCAGGTCGCCAGCTTCCGGCAGCTCCTCGAACAGTTCCGACAGCATCCACAGCAGGAACGTCGCGTAGAGCCTTGGGCTCTCCATCAGCTTGTCGGCGACCAGAATGTTGACCATTCCCCGGCCGTCGCTGTCGGTCTTCATGAAATCCTTCAGCGTCAGCGCCGGCTCGCCGAAGAATTTCGCTCCGCCCTGGTTTTCCAGCACCAGAAGCTGGCGCTGAATGGTTCCGATTGTCGCCTTGCTGACATTGCCGTAACTCTGCGCGGCCTTTCGGATGTCGGCGAAATCATCTTCCTCGGCATCCGCCCCTTTTTTTCCGCCGGCCGGAGCGATCGCATCCAGCAGCGATCGCAGATCCTTCATGTCGATCAGCGTCAGGCCATTTTCATCCGCCACACGAAATGCAACGTTGAGGACGCCTTCCTGCACGTCGTTCAGATCGAGCATCCGCGACAGCAATAGCGGCCCCATTTCCGTGACCGTGGCGCGAACCGGATGGCCCTGCTCGCCGAACACGTCCCAGAACACCGCCGAGAACTGGTCGGGCTCGAATTTGAGGCCCATCTCTCCGGCGCGCTTGAGGATGAAGTCCTTGGCCTCGCCAACTTCGGCGATACCGGAAAGGTCGCCCTTGATGTCGGACGCGAATACCGGAACACCGGCGCGGGCAAAGCCCTCCGCCATCACCTGCAGCGACACGGTCTTGCCGGTACCGGTCGCGCCGGTGACAAGGCCATGCCGATTGGCGAGCGCCAGCGTCAACCAGGCCGCCTGTTCGCCCTTTCCGATAAAAATCTTCTCATCGGTATCGGCCATCTTGTTATCGGAGGTCGCCATCGCTTCGCCTCTTCGCGTGCATCAGGGGATCTGGTTGGCAATCATATCGCATCCTGCCCGCCGATTGAAACCGCTGACGGCCCTTATGTGAGCATTCAGCCGCCTCGTCGTTCCCGCTTCTCATGCTTTTTTCCAATCTTCGGCGAAGAAACCGGGAACGCAGCGCAACAAGTCTGTGCGAATCCGGCATCTACTCTTGCATTGCTGCAACACTCGCACCGCGATCGCGAATCAAGACCGCCCTGGTCGCTTGTATTTCAGAACGCAGGCGCTCAAGATCAATTTTAGGCAAGCGGCCCGTCAAACGGCCGTTGGGGACGGGGCAAAATATGGACGAATTGATTGGACGGCTGGCCTCCAAGGCCGGCATCGATGGCGCTGTCGCTGAAAAAACCATCGGCATCGTTCTGGGTTTTCTCCGTAACGAGGGACCCTCCGACAAAGTTCAGGCCCTGATCGACCAAATTCCGGGTGCCGAAGCTGCGATTGCGGCCTCGAGCATCAATGCCGGCTTCTCGCGGCTGATGGGCGGAGGCTTGATGGCGGTGGGCACCAGGCTGATGGCGCTCGGTCTGGGCATGAGCGAGATTCAAAACGTGGCGCGTGAACTTTTCAGGTTCGGCCGCGACAAAATCGGAGCGGATCAGATGGGCGAAATTATTTCAGGGACACCGGGGCTCAGCCAGTACGCATAGTGCGCACCTTGGTGAGCACGTTCAGCCTCAGCACATTCTTTTTTCATCGAGCATCATGACTTATCCAATTTCCGAGATCGAAGGCTTGACCGCCTACTCTGCCTCTAAACTGAAATCATTGGGCATTCGCACGACCGAGGCGCTGCTGGAAGCCGCTCGCACGGTGAAAGGGCGCAAGACGCTCGCGGCCAGGACCGGCATCAGCGAGCAGCACCTGCTCGAATGGGCCAATTTTTCCGACTACATGCGAATTCCCGGGATGGGCAAGGCCAAGGTCGGCCTGGTGCGCGCGGCGGGCGTTACCACCGTGCGTGAGCTCGCGCTCCGCAATCCGGCGCGGCTGGCACAGAACATGAAAGACGTGAACACAAAGCGCAAACTGGTCCGGGTTCTACCCTCCGAAAGATCGGTCGAGCAGCTGATCGCGCAGGCGCGCAAGCTTTCGCCGAAGATCAGCTACTAAGGCCGGTCAGGCCGGCTCGCGAGGACCTGTTCTCACGCCTTGACTCCCCGGCGCGGACCGCGCAAAGCCACGGCATGACCGCAGCCAGGCCCAGACCTACCGCCGCAACCGGTCCGGCCGGTCAAACGGTGCTGCCTGCGCTGCTCTCCAGGCCCTATCCGGCGGTGATGGGCGTCCTGAATGTAACGCCCGATTCATTTTCCGACGGCGGGCAATTCGCCGCCCCCGAGAGCGCGCTGGCCCAGGCCCGGCGGATGGTCGCCGAGGGCGCCGACATCATCGACATCGGCGCAGAATCCACCCGGCCCTACGGGTCGGAAGCGATCTCGGCGGAAGAAGAACTGACACGCCTGCAGCCGGTGCTGCCCGGTGTCGTCGCGCTCGGCATTCCCGTGTCGATCGACAGCATGAAATCGGCCGTCGTCGCCTGGGCGCTCGATCAGGGCGCCGCGATCGCCAACGATGTCTGGGGCCTGCAGCGCGATTCCGGCATGGCTGGCCTCGTCGCCGGGCGCGGCGCTCCCGTGATCATCATGCATAACCGCGATCACGCCGATCCCGCTGTAGACATCATGCAGGACATCTGCAATTTCTTTGCAAGCTCGCTCGACATCGCTGCCCGCGCTGGAGTTTCGCCTGACAAAATCGTGCTCGATCCCGGCATCGGCTTCGGCAAGACGCCCGAGCAGAGCATGACCGCACTGGCGAGGCTCGGCGAGTTGCAGTCGTTCGGACTTCCACTGCTGGTCGGCGCTTCTCGCAAGCGCTTCATCAGCACGGTGACGCCGTCGGAACCGCATCAGCGTCTCGGTGGTTCGATTGCCGCACATCTATTGGCGGCCCGGAACGGAGCGCAGATCATCCGGGCGCATGACGTCGCCGAAACCGTACAGGCGCTGCGCGTCACCGCCGCAATCAGGGAACAGGGATGAGCGATACGATCTTCATCACCGGCGTCGTCATCCATGCCCGCCACGGCGTGATGGAGCACGAGACCGAAGTCGGGCAGCGTTTTGTCATCGATCTCGAACTTTCCATCGACCTGTCGGAATCCTCGCACACCGACCGGCTATCCGACACCGTGTCCTACGCCAGCGTGGTGGCGACCGCGACCGCGGCATTCAAGAACACCAATTACAAGCTTCTGGAACGCGCGGCCGGTGCTGTCTCGGACGCGATATTCGCGACTTTTCCGCGCATCCATTCGGTCAAGGTCACCGTGCACAAGCCGCATGCGCCGATTGCCGCGATCTTCGAGGATGTCGGCGTGGTGCTGATGCGCAAGCGGCCGTCGTCCTGACATGGCGGACGTGCTGATCGCGCTCGGCGGCAATGTCGGCGACGTCCGCGCGACATTTCGGAAAGCCATCTCCAACATCTGCGGCATGACACAGGCCGCCCTGCTGGCGCGTTCCTCCGATTACACCACCCCGCCCTGGGGCGAGGAAGACCAGGCGCCCTTTACCAACGCCTGCATCGAGATCGAAACCAGCCTCGATCCGCATGCGCTGCTGTTCACGCTGCACAAGATCGAGAAGAAGTTCGGCCGCGACCGCGCTCATGAGACCCGCTGGGGTCCGCGCACCCTCGACCTCGATTTGATCGCCTATGACGACGTCAGGCTCGACAAGCCGGAACTGACGCTGCCGCATCCAAGGGCGTTCGAGCGCGCCTTCGTGCTGGTGCCGCTGGCCGAAATCGCCCCCGACCGTGTCATTGCGGGACGCCGCGTCAGCGAAGCGCTGGCGCAGCTTTCGACCGAGGGTATCCAGCGGCTACCCGACCTCGATTGACCCCGGAAGGACCCAAAACAACCGTTTGGCTTGGCGGGCGCGGCGTGGCAATTTCCGGCCAAATCAAGCGACGACCAGGGAATAATGGGCCGGATGACCAATACTGACGAGCTGACACTGGCGGCGGAGTTTCCGCAGGCGACCTACGAGGACTGGCGCAAGCTGGTCGACGGGGTGCTGAAGGGCGCGCCGTTCGAGAAACTGGTCAGCAAGACGTCCGACGGGTTGAAGATCGATCCGATCTATCGCCGTGCCCAGGGTGCTGCGCCGGTCGCCGGCCGTGCTGCGGCTGCGCCCTGGCAGATCATGCAGCGGATCGACCATCCCGATGCGAAGGCAGCCAACGCGCAGGCGCTGCACGATCTGGAGAACGGCGCCACGGGGCTGACACTCGTATTCGCCGGCGCCAATGGCGCCTACGGGTTTGGGCTCGATCCTTCGGCAGAGGCGGTCGCGCAGGTTCTCGACGGCATTTATCTCGATGCCGGCATCGGCATCGAGCTTCAGATCGGCCCGCAGTCGCGCATGGCGGCCATTCACCTCGCCGAATACATCAAGCGCAAAGGGATCGATCCCGCGGCGTGCGACATCCGCTTCGGGCTGGACCCGCTCGGGTCCGGTGCGGTTTGGGGTTCCAGCCCCTATAGCTGGGAGGAGATCGTTCCCGCCGTCACCGGTGCGATCAAGGGTATCGCCGCGATGGGCTTCAAAGGCCCGCTTGCCGCCGCCGATGGACGGGTCATCCACGATGCCGGCGGATCGGAAGTCCAGGAACTGGCGTTCGTGCTGGCTTGCGGCGTCGCCTATCTGCGCGCAATCGAGCAGGCCGGGATTGCGCTCGAAGACGCACAAGGCATGGTGTATGCGCGGCTCAGCGCCGACGCGGACCAGTTCCTGACGCTGGCGAAATTCCGCTCGCTGCGGCTGCTGTGGGCGCGGATCGAACAGGCCTGCGGCCTCACGCCGAAGCCGCTGTTCATTGCGGCCGATACCGCGTGGCGCATGCTGACGCAGCGCGACCCTTACGTGAACATGCTGCGCGCGACGATGGCGACCTTCTCGGCCGGTCTCGGCGGCGCCAACACCATCACCGTGTTGCCGCACACCCTGGCGCTGGGTCTGCCCGACCCGTTCGCGCGGCGGGCCGCACGCAACACGCAACTGGTGCTGCTGGAAGAGTCCAACCTCGCCAAGGTGAGCGATCCCGCCGCCGGCTCCGGTGGCATCGAGACATTGACAGGACAGCTTTGCGAATCCGCATGGTCGCTGTTTCAGGAGATCGAAAAGGCCGGCGGCATATTCGCCGCGCTCGAGCAAAATCTGATCCAGCGCAAGGTCGCTGCAACCCGCGCCGCGCGCGAGGCCAATATCGCCAAGCGACGTGATGTGCTGACCGGCGCCAGCGAATTCCCCAACCTGCATGAAGCTGACATCGCCGTGCTCGACGCCAAGCCGGTGGTGCTGCCGCCGTATGGCGAGGCAAAATTCAAGTTCGATCCACTGCCGCCGATGCGGCTGGCCGCGCCGTTCGAGGCGCTGCGCGACAAGTCGGACGAAAGGCTCAAGACGTCAGGCGCGCGGCCAACAATCTTCCTCGCCAATCTCGGCACGGCGGCCGACTTCACCGCGCGCGCCACCTTCGCAAAAAGCTTCTTCGAGACCGGCGGCATCGAGGCGCTGGACACGCAGGGCTTTTCGGACCCGGCAGCGCTCGCCGCCGCGTTCAAGGCGTCCGGCGCGGCCATTGTCTGCCTGTGCTCGTCCGACAAGGTCTATGCGGAACACGCGACGGCAGCCGCCAAGGGCCTTCAAGCCGCCGGCGCCAGGCATATCTATCTGGCAGGGCGGCCCGGCGAGCAGGAGGCCGCGCTGCGCTCAGCCGGCGTCGGCGATTTCATCTTTGCCGGCGGAGATGCCCTGGCGATGCTGCGCGAAGCGTGGCGGCGGATGGAGTGAGCATGGCGGAGAACAGCAAACCGGTTCTGACCGGCGGCTGCCAGTGCGGCGCGGTTCGTTTTGCGCTGTCGGTACCGCCGCCCAAGGTCAGCATCTGCCATTGCCGGATGTGCCAGAAAGCCTCGGGAGCGCCCTTTGCCTCCCTGGCCGATATCGAGCACGAGCATTTCGCCTGGACCCGCGGCAAGCCGGCGACGTTTCAGTCCTCCTCCATCGCCGAGCGCGATTTCTGCGCGGCCTGCGGCACGCCCCTGACCTATCGGCTGATCGGCGGCCCCCGGATCGAGATCATGACCGGCGCGTTCGACCGCCCCGACCGGGTGGTGCCGACGCGGCAATATGGAACCGAATCCCGCCTCGGCTGGGTGGTCGGCATCGCCAACCTGCCGAGCCAGACCACGCAGCAAAACTACGGCCCGGAGAAGATGGCGACCATCACCAGTCACCAGCATCCGGATCACGACTAGGGGTAGCGCGCCCCTCGACTTTACATATGCTATGATGGGTACCATGAGCCGTATACCGAACTTCGCAGACATCGCCTTTGAAGCCATCGCGCCCGCTGCTCCCGCTGGCGGCGCCGAGCCGTGGCTGACGCCCGAGGGCATCCCGGTCAAGCCCGGCTACAGCGAGGCCGACCTTGAAGGCATCGATTTCCTCGAGACGTGGCCGGGTGTCGCGCCCTATCTGCGTGGCCCCTACCCGACCATGTATGTCAACCAGCCCTGGACCATCAGGCAATATGCCGGCTTCTCGACGGCGGAAGATTCCAACGCGTTCTATCGCCGCAACCTCGCCGCCGGCCAGAAGGGCCTTTCGGTCGCGTTCGACCTCGCCACCCACCGTGGTTACGATTTCGATCATCCGCGCGTCTCCGGCGACGTCGGCATGGCGGGCGTGGCGATCGATTCCATCTACGACATGCGCACGCTGTTTGCGGGCATTCCGCTCGACCAGATGAGCGTGTCGATGACCATGAACGGCGCGGTGCTGCCGATCCTTGCGCTGTTCGTCGCGGCGGCCCAGGAACAGGGCGTCCCGCCGGAGAAATTGTCGGGCACCATTCAGAACGACATTCTGAAAGAGTTCATGGTGCGCAACACCTATATCTATCCGCCGACGCCTTCGATGCGGATCATCTCCGACATTTTTGCGTACACCTCGCAGAAGATGCCGAAGTACAATTCCATTTCGATCTCCGGCTATCACATGCAGGAAGCCGGCGCGACGCAGGACCTCGAACTCGCCTATACGCTGGCCGACGGCGTCGAATATCTGCGCGCAGGCCTCGCCGCGGGCCTCGACGTCGACCGCTTCGCGCCGCGGCTGTCGTTCTTCTGGGCGATCGGCATGAACTTCTTCATGGAAGTCGCCAAGATGCGCGCGGCGCGGCTGCTCTGGGCCAAGCTGTTGAAGCAGTTCAACCCGAAGGACCCGCGCTCGCTGTCGCTGCGCACGCATTGCCAGACTTCCGGCTGGTCGCTGACCGCGCAGGACGTCTTCAACAATGTGATGCGCACCACGATCGAGGCGATGGCGGCGACCCAGGGCCATACGCAATCGCTGCACACCAACGCGCTCGACGAGGCGCTGGCGCTGCCGACCGACTTCTCCGCCCGCATCGCGCGCAACACGCAACTGTTCCTGCAGCAGGAGAGCGGCACCAACCGCATCATCGATCCCTGGGGCGGCTCCTATTATGTCGAGCGGCTGACCCGCGATCTCGCGGCCAAGGCCTGGGGCCACATCCAGGAAGTCGAGGCGCTCGGCGGCATGGCCAAGGCGATCGAGGCCGGCGTGCCCAAGCTGCGCATCGAGGAAGCCTCCGCCAAGACGCAGGCGCGGATCGACGCCGGGCGGCAAGCGGTGATCGGCGTCAATAAATTCAAGCCGGTCAATGAAGCTGCGATCGACGTGCTCAAGGTGGAGAACTCCACCGTGCGGCGGCTTCAGATCGACAAGCTGAAGCGGCTGCGTACCGAGCGCGACCAGAAGGAAGTCGATTCTGCGCTTGTCGCGCTGACGCGCAGCGCCGGCGAAGGCAACGGCAATCTGCTGGCGCTGGCGATCGATGCGGCGCGGGCCAAGGCCACCGTCGGCGAAATTTCGGACGCGATGGAAAAGGTGTTCGGGCGTCACCGCGCCGAAATCAAATCCATCACCGGCGTCTACAAGCGGGAGGCGTCCGCCATGTCCAACCGGGTCGAAAAGGTGCAGGAACTGATCGATGCATTCGAGAATGCCGAGGGCCGTCGCCCCCGCATCCTCGTCGCCAAGATCGGCCAGGACGGCCACGACCGCGGCCAGAAGGTGATCGCGTCCGCCTTCGCCGATGTCGGTTTCGACGTCGATATCGGACCACTGTTTGCCACCGCCGACGAGGCGGCGCGGCAGGCGGTGGAGAACGACGTGCATATCCTCGGCGTGTCGTCGCTGGCGGCAGCGCATCTCACCGCGGTGCCGGAACTCAAGGCCGCGCTGAAGAAGCATGGCCGCGAGGACATTATGATTATTATTGGTGGCGTGGTGCCGCCGCAGGATTATGACGCGCTGTACAAGGCCGGCGCCGAAGCGATCTTCCCGCCCGGCACCGTGATCTCGGACGCCGCGGAAGAGCTGATCCACAAGCTCAACGCCCGGCTCGGCCATAGCGAGGCGGCGGAGTAGTTCTCAGAGAGCGTGCAGATGCGATAGGCGGGTATCGCCGGGGGCACCGTGCAATCGTCTCGCAGTATCGAGATCGATCGCCGCAAGTGCCCCCGGACAGGACGTCCTGATTTTGGTTGCGTCGTTGATCACGCCGCAGCGTCAAGGCCGACGCTTTGCCGCAATTCCTCCAACTCCGCTTCTAAATCCAAAACGATATCGTGTAGCAAGCGTGCCGCGAGTGGATCGGTGGTCTCCCGCTCCATCGCTCGATAGCGCGCCACCTGATTTCTGCGCTCCTTCCAATCACTGTCAGTCATGATGATACTCCCCATGCTCTGACCCCCAAGCGCGGGCGCATTGGCTCCCCCAATTACGGAAATATTGCGGCGCAAAAGCAGGAACCGACGGCCGGATCGCCGCCAAAAAAGCTCGCGCGAAGTGGGGTCCGTACCGCCGCCACCCGGTTTCCGGATGTGACGAGATGCCCACCGGCGACGATCTCCTTCATGCGCCAATGCCTTGCGACCACAACGCAAAGCCGCCTAGAATGTCTCATCACAGAAGAGCGTCCGGCCTCACGGATGCCGCAGGGGAGGATCACCATGTCCAGGAAAATCACGCGCCGCACATTTGTGGCTTCATCCGCTGCGGCGGCGGCCGTCGCGGGCCTTGGTTTCAAGCCGGCGTCGGCGCAGGCCTATCCGGCACGTCCGGTGACCATGATCGTCCCCTGGGGCGCCGGCGGCGGCACCGACGCGACCGCACGCATTGTGGCGGCGCTGCTGGAGAAGGACCTCGGCCAGCCGTTCAACGTGGTCAACCGCACCGGTGGCTCCGGCGTGGTCGGCCATTCCGCGATCGCGACCGCACAGCCCGACGGCTACACCATCGGCATGCTGACGGTGGAAATCTCGATGATGCACTGGCAGGGGCTCACAGAACTCGCACCCAAGAGCTACACGCCGCTGGCGCTGATGAACGAGGACCCGCCCGGCATCCAGGTCAGTTCCGGATCGCCCTACAAGACCGTGAAGGAATTGGCCGACGCCATCAAGGCGGCGCCGGTCGGCAAGTTCAAAGCCTCCGGCACCGGCCAGGGCGGCATCTGGCATCTGGCGCTGGTCGGCTGGATGCAGGCGATGGGACTTGCGCCGAACCACGTGGCGTGGGTGCCCTCGAACGGCGCTGCGCCCGCGATGCAGGATCTCGCCGCCGGTGGACTCGATCTCACCACCTGCTCGGTGCCGGAAGCACGCGCCATCATCGAGGCCGGCAAGGCGCGCAGCCTTGCGCTGATGTCCGATAAACGCAACCCGGCCTTTCCCAACGTGCCGACGCTGAAGGAAGCGATGGGCATCGATTATGCGACCGGTGCGTGGCGCGGCATTGCCGGTCCCAAAGGCCTGCCCGCCGACGTCGCGACCAAGCTCACGGCATCGCTGAAGAAGGTTTACGACTCCAAGGAATTCAAGGAATTCATGAGCAATCGCGGCTTCGGAACGGTGTGGGGCGATGCGGCCGAATTCACCACCTTCATGGACAAGGGCGACGCCCAGATGGGCGTGGCGATGAAGGCCGCCGGTCTGTCGAAGGCCTGATCGCGCTTATCGCCTCAATCCGCGGAGTTCGTCATGCGTCTTCCCGATCGCGTCACGGGATTGTTTCTTGTTGGCCTCGGCGCGGCTGCCGCCTATGGCGGCTGGCTGTTGCCGCCGGTGCCCGGCCAGCCGGTCGGGCCCAATGTTTTCCCGCTGGTGATCGGAACGGGTCTCGCGCTGTGCGGATTAGCGATCGCGTTCGGGATCGGCCATTCCTTCGAAGAGGAGGAAGAACTCATTCCGGTCGAGGGCGGCCAGCCGCCGCCGACCGGCAAGCTCTATGGCCTGCGCGCGCTGCTGCCGCCGGCGCTGCTGCTGTTCTACGTGGCGGTGGCCGACCGATTGGGCTTCATCATCACGGCCGGGCTGATCGTGTACGTCACGTCGAGCGCGCTCGGCGCGCGCTGGAAGCTTTCGCTCCCACTCGCGGTGCTGGCGCCGATCGGGATTCATCTGATTTTCAGCAAGCTGCTGCGCGTGCCGCTGCCGGCCGGGCTGTTGCCGATGCCGTGGTGATTCATGCTCAACACTCTGATTGAAGCGTTCGCGCTCATTTCCACCTGGGAAGTCATCATCGCGATGCTGGCGGCGTCGGTCTATGGCCTCGTCATCGGGTCGCTGCCCGGGCTGTCAGCGACGATGGCGACGGCGCTGCTGGTTCCCGTGACGTTCTATCTGTCGCCGATCGCCGCGATTGCGACCATCGTGGCGGCATCCACGATGGCGATCTTCTCCGGCGATATCCCTGGCGCGCTGCTTCGCATTCCGGGCACCCCCGCCTCGGCGGCTTACGCGGACGAAGCCTACGCCATGACCCGCAAGGGCGAAGCCGAGCTCGCGCTCGGCGCCGGCGTATGGTTCTCCGCGGTCGGCGGCATCGCGGGCACCCTCTCGCTGATGATTCTCGCGCCGCCGCTCGCCGAGATCGCGCTGTCATTCTCGACCTTCGAGTATTTCTGGCTCGCGTTCCTGGGCCTGATGTGCGCCACGCTGGTCGCGCGTTCCTCGCCTGTGAAGGCAATTGCCAGCATGTTCATCGGGCTGCTGGTCGCGTGCGTCGGCATCGAGAACCCGGGCGGCGTACCCCGCTTCACGTTTGGCATGACCGATCTGTTCGGCGGCATCGAGCCGATCCCCGCGCTGGTCGGCGTGTTTGCCGTGGCGCAGGTCATGCGCGCGATGATGACGCCGGAACCGCCGCCGATCCCAAAGCGCAAATTCGGAAGCATCCTGGCGGGCCAATGGAAGCTCACCAAGAAATATCATACGCAGATGACCCGCGGGAACATCATCGGGATCATTATCGGCGTGCTGCCGGGCGCGGGCGCCGACATGGCCGCATGGGTCAGCTACGCGATGTCCAAGCGCTTCTCGAAAGAACCGGAGAAGTTCGGAACCGGCCACGTCGAGGGCCTGGTCGAAGCCGGCGCCAGCAACAACGCCAGCATCGCCTCGGGCTGGGTGCCGTCGCTGCTGTTCGGCATCCCCGGCGACACCATCGCGGCGATTGCGATTGGCGTGCTCTACATGAAGGGACTGAATCCCGGCCCGACGCTGTTCACCGAGAAGGCGTCGAGCATGTACGCGATCTACCTCATGTTCATCATCGCCAACGTCATCATGATCCCGCTCGGCATCGTCATGATCCGGCTGGCGAGCCACGTGCTGCGCGCGCCGCGCTCCTCTATCATGCCGGTCATCATGCTGTGCTGCGCCGTCGGCTCGTTCGCGATCGGCAACAACATGTTCGGCGTCGTCACCGTCGCGATGTTCGGGATCATCGGCTACGTCATGGAAGAAAACGGCTATCCGGTGGCCGCCATGGTGCTCGGCATCGTGATGGGCACCATGGTGGAACAGGCGTTCGTCACCTCGCTGATCAAATCCGACGGCAGCATATTGCCGTTCTTCGAGCGGCCGATCGCCGCGATCCTCGCCGCCATGGCGATCGGCGCGCTGATCTGGCCGGCGCTGGTCTGGGTGTGGCGGCGGATCAAGCGCGAGGCCCCGGCCGCCGCTTCGGCGCGCTGAGGGACGGCCCAGGGCCCCCTCGCCTGTCCGGCGCGGGCGTTGTAAACCAAGCCATGACCCTGCCGAAGATTCCTTCCCCTGATGTCGGGAAACTCGCGAAAGATCTCCGCTCCGGCGAGCGCGCGGCGCTGGCGCGGGCGATCACGCTGATCGAGAGCCGGCGGTCCGACCATCAGGCGGCGGCGCGCGACCTGGTGCAGGCGCTGTTGCCTGACACCGGCAAGGCGGTCCGCGTCGGCATCACCGGCTCGCCCGGGGTCGGCAAGTCCACCACCATCGACGCGCTCGGCATGTTCCTGATCGAGCGCGGCCACAAGGTCGCGGTGCTGGCGGTCGACCCGTCCTCGGCCCGCACCGGCGGCTCGATCCTCGGCGACAAGACGCGGATGGCGCGGCTGGCGAATTCCGACCATGCCTTCGTCCGGCCTTCACCGGCGTCGGGCACGCTGGGCGGGGTCGCTGCGAAAACCCGCGAGGCGATGCTGTTGTGCGAGGCGGCCGGCTTCGACGTGGTGCTGGTGGAGACCGTCGGCATCGGCCAGTCCGAGACTGCGGTCTGCGACATGACCGATTTCTTCCTGGCCCTGATGCTGCCCGGCGCCGGCGACGAGTTGCAGGGCATCAAGAAAGGCCTGGTCGAACTCGCCGACATGATCGCGATCAACAAGGCCGACGGCGACAATATCAAGCGCGCCAATCTGGCGGCGGCCGAATATCGCGGCGCGCTGCATATTCTGAGCCCCCGCTCGGAGCACTGGCATCCGCCAGTCCTGACCTATTCGGCGCTGACCGGCACCGGCATGGACACGCTGTGGCAGAAGATCCTCGATCACCGCACCGCCATGAATGCCTCGGGCGAGTTCGCGGGCCGCCGGCGCGAGCAGCAGGTGAAATGGATGTGGTCGATGCTGGAGCAGCGGATGATGGCGCGGCTGCGCGCCGATGCCGCGATCCGCGCCAAGGTGAAGAAGACCGAGGCCGAGGTCGCCGACGGCCGCATCACGCCGGCGGTCGGCGCCGAACAGATCGCGGAGATGGCTGCGGTGAGCGACAAACTTCGCATTCTCGTCACTGGTTTCGGCCCGTTTCCCGGTGCGCCCTGGAATCCGACGCAGCCGCTGGTGGCGCGGCTGACGCGGCTGCGACGTCCCGCCTTCAGCGAGGTCGAACTGTCCAGCCACATCTTTCCCGTGACGTATCGGGCGGTCGACCGCGAATTGCCGATGGCCCTGAAGAAGCACCGGCCGCACGCGCTGTTGATGTTCGGCCTCGCCGGCCGCACCGGATATCTCCGGGTCGAAACCCGCGCCCGCAACGCCGTCACCATGCTGTGGCCCGACGCCGCGCAAACCCGCGTGCGCAAGGGATCGATATCGGATGGCGCGGACGCGCAAAGGTTCGGCCCGCACACCGCCAAGCTGCTGCGTGCCGCCGAGGCGACCGGCATCGATGCCCGCGCCTCGCGCGATGCCGGAAGCTACCTCTGCAACTATTTGAGCTGGCGGGCGATCGAGGCCGTCGATGCCGACAACGGCCCGCGCCTTGCGGCCTTCGTTCACATCCCGCCACTGGCGCGCGGCGGCGCGGTCAGGCGCAAGGGTTTTCCGCGCATCACGCTGGAGGAACTGGTCGACGCCGGCGAAGCGATGCTGCTGGAAATGGTGCGGCTGGCGCGAAGGGCTGCGTAAATCTTCGTAGGGTGGGCAAAGCGAAGCGTGCCCACCATCTCGCAACTCGCTCGATGATAGATGGTGGGCACGTCGCTCCGCTCCTCTGCCCACCCTACGGCATCGTGCCGCACCCAACATTAACCCTACCCCGAACAATCGCCGCGTTCCTGCCCCGTCTTCACCATGCCCAGCCGCATTTTCGCGATACCTATGAAGGCGCGAATGCCGTGATCTGCATTGCGCAAGGGCTCACCATGGATATGAACCGCCGCCATCTCATTGGAGCATCCGCCGCCGGTATGGCTGGCGCGCTTGCGATGTCGCCCGACGCCGCGCGCGCCGCGCCGCTAACCTCCACGCTCGGCCGCGACGTCACGCAATATGGCGTCCGCCCCGGCAGTCCCGACGACCAGACCGCGAAACTGCAACGCGCCATCGACGAGGCCGCGCGCGCGCAAGTGCCGCTGGCGCTGCCGCCGGGCGTCTACCGCACGGGCATGCTGCGGCTTTCGAACGGCACGCAACTGGTCGGCGTGCGCGGCGCGACCAAACTCGTGTTCAACGGCGGCCCCTCGATGCTGCAGGGCGAAGGCGCCAACAATGTCGGCCTGACCGGCATCACCTTCGATGGCGGCGGCATTCCGCTGCCGGAGCGGCGCGGGCTCGTGCATTGCCTCGGCGGGCGCGACGTCCGCATCGCCGACTGCGAAATCACGGCCAGCGGCGGCAATGGCATCTGGCTGGAGCAGGTTTCCGGCGACATCTCCGGCAATATCTTCAGGAAGATCGCGACAACAGCGGTGGTATCGTTCGACGCGCTGGGCCTGATCGTGTCGCGCAACACCATCACCGATACCAACGACAACGGCATCGAGATTCTCCGCACATCGATCGGCGATGACGGCACCCTGGTTGCGGACAACCGGATCGAGGACATCAAGGCCGGACCCGGCGGCTCCGGGCAATATGGCAACGCCATCAACGCGTTCCGCGCCGGCAATGTGATCGTGCGCGGCAACCGCATCAGGAATTGCGACTACTCCGCGGTGCGCGGCAATTCGGCCTCGAACATCCAGATATCAGGCAACAGCGTCAGCAATGTCCGCGAGGTCGCGCTCTACTCTGAGTTCGCATTCGAGGGCGCCGTGATTGCCAACAACACCGTCGACGGCGCCGCCGTCGGCGTCTCCGTCTGCAATTTCAACGAGGGCGGCCGCATCGCCGTCGTGCAGGGCAACATCGTCAGAAACCTGCTGCCGAAGCGGCCGATCGGCACCGCGCCCGATGACGACGCCGGGATCGGTATCTATGTCGAGGCGGACTTCGACGGTATCAGGCAACGTGATCGAGAACGCGCCCTCGTTCGGCATCATCGCCGGCTGGGGCAAATATCTCCGCGACGTCGCGATCACCGGCAATGTGATCCGCAACGCCTTCGTCGGCGTCGGCGTGTCGGTGATGCCCGGCGCCGGCACGGCGCTGGTCAGCAACAACATGATCTCGGAAACCCCGCGCGGCGCCGTGGTCGGCCTCGACCACGCCCGCACCATTACGACCGACCTGTCAGCCGAAGGCGCGCAGCGTTACGCGCAGGTGGTGGTCGGGGGCAACGCGGTAAGGCGCTAGTTCGCCCTCCTCCTCACGGCGCTACAGCGCGTTGCGCAGCAGCGGATAACGCTCCTTCATCGTATCGAGATCGCGCGGCTGCAACGGCATTTCGACCAGCGCCGGCGCGTCGGGCACGGACGGCGCCTTGTCTGCGACGGCAAGCCGGCTTTCCAGCGCGACCAGAATATCAGCGGGAATTTCGCGCCGCGGCGAGAATCGGCGGCGACACTGCTGCAATCGGCGGTGGCTCCGCCGCAATCGGCGCAGGCTGCGGCTTCCGGTGCAAAGCCGGCTGACGGTACCCCGTATCGCGCGGCAGCGGCGTCGTGCGACGGCGGCCAAGCCAGGCCAGGTCGATCGCCGTGTTTTCCAGCGAGGCTTCCCGGCTCAACAGGTCACGCCAGGTTTCGACGGCGGCCTTGGCTTCCTGGATGTTTTCAAGAAATTCGAGTTCGGTGTGATAGCGGCGCCAGCGCCCGCTCTCGAACAGTTCGGTGAGATGTTCCAGCCGTTGCTCGGCAAGGTTGCACCAGCGCGCAACGATGTTGCGGCCACGCGCCACGTCTGCAGGATGTGCCATAGATTAGCCCGTAGGAGAGAGACGGACGCAGACGCAACCTGAGACGAATCAGTTGGATACAATATGGATATTCTGTGGAAAACTTTCTCGTTGTCCAGTGCGTGGGAGCCACGGAGCACGCAGCAATCGAACAAACCCGCACAAATACGGAGTTATCCGCTCAATCCACCGTCAAGCCGCACAGCAGCATGGGCGCGTTGCGATGCGTGGCCCAATCACTTCGCCTGAAAAGACGCGAGGAAATATCCGGGCGTCACAAACAGACGGAGAGCCTGCCGTCCGCCAAGCCGGGGCGGCATCGCACGCGACGTAGCTCTTTCAAAAACCTGTGCCAGAAATGAAAGACCCGTCCGGGGGGACAACCGGACGGGTCAAGCCATATGGGCGCTTGGGGTGGATGGGCGCTCGCGCCGAATATAGCCGATGGGGAGGGGATTACCGCTCCCACATAGATAAGTCGCAGCACCCTCGCCGGACGTTCAAAACGCCGGGCGATTTTTTTAACCTCGTGTCTGGGGCGATTGCCGGAAAAACCGCTGCGCAGCAGGCTATTTCGCGGCGTTTGCGGCCGATTTGTCCGACGCCATCGACGGCGGGTCGTCATTCAGTGCCCGGCTCACGGAAGCGTTATCGGCAGACGGGTCAAGCGCCGGCGTTTTTTCTCCCGCAGGCTTGCCTGAGGCCGAGGCAAGTGGAACTGCCGGCGGCGCGGCCGCCGCGGTGACCGCAGCAAAAGCGTCGGCCTCGCCGGCTCCAAACTGATCGTCGCGGCCGGGCGCGCCGAGATCGCGGGCGGTCTTCGTCAGGAGCGCGCGAACATCGTTCGGCTTCAATGCAGGATTGCGCTCCAGGATCAGCGCCGCGACGCCGCTGACATAGGCGGCGGAGAACGAGGTGCCCGACGTGATCTGATATTTTTCATCCGGCGCCGGCAGGAAGATATCCGCGCCCGGCGCCGAAATCGCGATGTGGTTGCCCCGGTTGGACGCCGCAAACAGCTTTTCCTGCGCGTCGGTTCCGCTCACCGCAATGACGTTCGGATTGGCGGCTGGATAGAGCGGCGGCGATTTCGCTCCCGCATTGCCTGATGCAGCCACCATCACGATGCCGCGGCCCGCCATCGCGGCGAGCCCCCGCTCGATCAGCGGATCCTTCGGGCCGGCAAAGCTCATGTTGATGATCTGCGCGCCATGCTCGGCCGCGTAGTTCAATCCCTTCAGGATCACATAGGACGTGCTCTCCGCGCCCTTCGATCCCGCACCGAATGCGCGGATCGCGAGCAACCTCGCCTCCGGCGCGCTGCCCATCAGTCTGGCATGCGCGACGATCGCGCCGGCAATGCCGGTGCCGTGGACATGCGGACCTTCGCTGCTTCCGAGCGCGTCGAAACTGTCGGCGATCGAATTGGCGAGTTCGGGATGTCTGATGTCGATACCTGAATCGATCACCGCGATGGTGACGTTCATGCCGCGGGCGAGCGCGTGCGCCTGCGGCAGCCGAAGCTGGGCGACGGCGTATTGCGCGGCGTCCCCCTCGGTCGCGGGCTTCTTCTGGTCCTGCAGGAAGTATCGGAAATTGAGCTGCACCGAACGCACGCTGCCGTCGGCCGCGAATTCGCGGCGCACCGTGTCCACCGGCCGCCGGTCGACGATGCGGAACAGGCCGATGGTGCCGCCGATCAGCGGGAAACTCTGCGAGGCGATGCGCTCCAGGCCATGACGCCGCGCCAGCTCATCGGCCTCGGCGGCGGACAGCGCGCCGTCGATTTCGGCAACGATCTCGTTCCGGACCGCGCGCAGTATTGACCGCGGCCTGCGCGTTGTTGCGCGATCCGTTATTGCCCTTGCCATTGCCCTTCCTGGCCGAGGTGCTGTTGCCACCGCCGCCGGCCGACACGACCGGACGATCGAAGCATTCGCCGTCGGCGCCGCGAAACGCATTCTGGCAGGCCGGATAGAGGTTGGGTGAAAACCGCGCATAGGGAAGCGTCGACTGCACGCGCGACCCTCGGGACCCGCGGGGTCGAATTCATGGTGCCGATGCGCGTCGGCGGCGTCCGCGCCACGCGATCGACGCTCACGCTCGGCCGCGCCGCGACGCTGGGATTGATCCGTGGCGTAATCGTTGGATTGATGGAAGGCGTCCGCGCCCCGACGTTGAGATTGGGCGTGCGCATGATGCTCTGCGCATCAGCCGGCGAGGTTGCGAAAGCCACCAATGGCAGAAACGCCGCCGACAAGATCAATGCCGCACGGCGCGTCTTCATCAGCCAGTTCGGGCCATCGTGAACCATGGAACCTCGGCTTTCCCGGGGCGCACCGACAGCCTCTTAAGGCGTTGCGACCGCGAGGCTGACGATCTTCTCGCGCTGCAGGCGGGCGAGCAGGCCCGCGGCTTCGTCCTTGCTCATCGCCTTGTTGCCGAACTGCAGACGGAACATGCCGCCCTTGGCGCCGTCGACGATCGAAGCCTGGTAATTGTCGAGCAGCGCGGTGATGTCGGCGATGCGGGCTTCCGGCGCGAACCGCACCAGCGCGCGCGTCGGCGCAGCGCTGCTTCCGAGATCGCGGGTGATCGGCCCCGACGCCGGCTCGTTCATGCTGAGCGAGGCCGTCTCGAACGATCCGGTCTGGTTCTTCATCAGCACGGCGCCGATCACGCCGGCCTGCAACAGCAGCGCCACGGCGCCGAGGCTCGCCGACCAGGCCAGCGTACGCGGCGACAGCGTTGCGAAAAATTCCGATATCCGGGCGGACAGGCTCACCGAACGCGACGGCTTCCGCTCGGGCTCGGCGTCGATCGCGGCAAACAGCTTCTGCATGGCGCGCGCGGACGGCGCACCGAGGCTCTCGTTGAGGCCGATCGTCTCGGCATATTCCTCGCGGATGACGGCGTATTGCCGGGCAAGCTCGGGATCGCTGGCGAGCGCGTCCTCGACGCGGCGCGCATCGCGCGTGCTCAGGGTGCCGGCCGCGTGGAATGGCAACAGCATCTCGATTTCGCCGGGCTCGCGATCCAGCATTTTTTTGCTCGCTGCCATCATGGCCAACCTCGCTCTATGCCGGCTGCCTTCAGCAACTCGGCCAATTTCTTGCGCGCATAAAACAGGCGCGTCTTGACGGTGTTCTCCGGAATACCCACGATCTCGGCTACCTCCTCCACGGATTTCTCGTGGTAGTAGACGAGATCGACGATCTCCCGGTGCTCTGGCGAAAGCGCCGTCAGGCACTTGCGCAACGCTTCACCCGTATCCTTCTTCTGCGCCACCACTTCCGGATCGTCGGACGTGTCCTCGATCGCGTTGGCAGTCTCGTCGTCCAGCCCAACGTCCTTGCGGCGCCTGAGTGCCGACAGGGCCTTGAACCGCGTAATCGCCAACAGCCAGGTGGTAACGGCGGATCGGCCTTCGAACTTGCCAGCCTGCCGCCACACATCGAGAAAAACCTCGCTGATGAGGTCTTCCGCAATCTGTTCGTCCCTTACGAGCCGGAGCCCGAAACGGAACACCCTGACATGGTGCCTTCCGTAAAGCACCTGCATGGCGAGCCGGTCGCCTTGAGCGATCCGAGCGATCAGAATTTCGTCTGAAGCCGCCTGTGCCGCGTTCAATGGCCGTCTCGCAAAGTTGGTATGACGGGACCGGCCGGCGGTTCGATGTGAAAGGTGAGATTCTTCACATTACGGCAATGTCCGGACTGCATGTGTGACCTACCGCACAGACGAACATCGCCAGACCATATTCCCGGCAACGACGAGCTGACCCCCAGAATTGGTACCATAATACGCAAATACTTTCTCAAAGATGCGCCAAACCGCCCGGGACCTTAGCAAGGCTTCGCTGGCAGGGCAGCACCCGCGTCACGGGCCGAACATACCCGCACAAACGGGTTCCCCACTATCGGAATCCGGCAGATTTCCGTTGCGAAACAGTGCAATGGCAGGGTTTTAACGGACCCGATTCGACTTCAAAAGATACCAAACCTAAAGGCTTTATTCCCTAAAGTTTCGTCCGGCATACTCCAGTAGCGACGGGACATGAGCAGCGCGGCTTCATTGCTTCAAGGGCAAGGCTCCCACAGTACGGCCGTGCCGGTCCGACTGCCGCCGGACCTATTGAAGCGCCGGACCGGCCAGCGCCGCCAGATGCTGGCCGTGCAAGGCGTCAGCTATGCGCTCATCACCTCGGTGCTGCTGGTCTATTGCTACGCGGGCACCATCTCGATCGTCATTCCGTCAACCTATTTCCTGGCCGGCGTCGGATTGGTCGCGATCTTCGTCGTGCTGTCGGAGGCCCAGTTCAACGACCGGTTCGAGGATCACTATCTCACGATCTACCAGGTCGGCGGCCACGTCGCGCTTCAGCTCTGTTTCCTGCTGGCGGCGCCCGAAATCGGATTTGCCTTCCTCAGCGTCGTATTCCTCATTTTCGGATTCGGCGCGCTGCGGATGACTTCGCGGCAGGCCATCATCACGTGGACGCTCACGATGATCGGGCTGGCCCCGATCTTTCTGCTGACCAGTACGCCAATCGGCCTGCCGGTCGGGACCGCGACCGAACGTGTCGCCGCGATGCTTTCCTATGTCCTCACGATCGGACAATGCGCGTTCGTGGGGCTGTACGGCAGCACCATGCGCAAGATGCTCTATGACCGCAGCTTCGAGCTCAAGGCAGCCTACAAGCGGATCGAGGAATTGGCCGAACTCGATGAACTGACCGGCGCGTCCAACCGGCGCTGCATCATGCGAATGCTGGAGGAGGAGATCGCGCGGTCCGTGCGCAACGGTTCGCCCTGCTCCATCGCGCTGATCGACCTCGACTGGTTCAAACGCATCAACGACACCTACGGCCACCCGACCGGCGACGAGGTGCTGCGGACATTCTCGATCACCATGTTCGCCAACATCCGCAGCGTCGACCGGTTCGGCCGATATGGCGGCGAAGAATTCCTGCTGGTGCTGCCCGACATGGACACCGAGCGCGCGGTGCGGGCGCTCGACCGCCTGCGCGCCATCATTGCCGATCTCGACTGGAGCGCATTCGCGCCCGGCATGAAGGTGACGATGTCGGCAGGCGTTGCAACGCTCAATTCAAACGAAACGTCAGACACATTACTCGCGCGCGCCGACAGCGCGCTTTATGCAGCCAAGGCGCAGGGACGCGACCGTATTACCCGCGCCTGATCCGACATATTTCAACTCCGGTGGCGAAGAATTCGGCGCCGGCTTTGCTCCAGGACAGAGTCATGATTTCGAAAGCCGCCAAGTCTTCCTCTTCCAGGTCTCCCTCCCCCGGAAGTCTGCTCGATGAGCTGCAGTCCACCCTTGCGCACGGGACTGTCGCCCGCCGGGTGGAGACCCTGCGCCGGGTAACCGATCTCTTCATCAACGGCGCGATCGATTATTCGGACGAGCAAGTCGGGCTGTTCGACGATGTCTTCCAGTGCCTGATCGATCACATCGAAACCTCGGCCAAGATGCTGCTGGCCAACCGTCTCGCCCCGATCGACACCGCCCCGCCGCTCACCATCCGCGCGCTTGCCTTCGATGACGTCATCGAGGTGGCAGGCCCGGTGCTGTCGCAGTCGATGCGGCTCGATGACAAGACCCTGATCGAGAATGCGCGCAGCAAGAGCCAGGCGCATCTGATGGCGATTTCGACCCGCAGGAACCTGAGCGGCGCTGTGACCGATGTGCTGGTCCAGCGCGGCAACGATGAGGTGATCCAGTCGACCGTGAACAATCCCGGCGCGGAGTTCACCGAGCGCGGCTTTACCCGCCTCGTCGACCGCGCCGAAGGCGACGACAATCTCACGACCTCCATCGGCATGCGTCCGTCCGTGCCGCGGCATCTCTATCTGAAACTGCTCGCCAAGGCCTCCGACACGGTGCGGCAGCGACTGGAGGCCGCCAACCCGCAGCAGGCGGCCGAGGTGCCGAATGTGGTCAAGGAGGCGACGCGGCGTGCACGCTCGGCGACCTCGACGATTACCAGGGACACCGAAATTGCGCACGCGCTGGTCAAGTCGCTGTTTGAGGACGGCCGGCTCGACGAAACCGAGGTGGCGTCGTTTGCCGCAGCCGGGAAATTCGACGAAGCCAACGCCTCGATCGCAGCACTCGCCAACGTGCCGGTGGCGATCGCCGAGAACATGATGGTCGAAAGCCAGGCCGAAGGCGTGATGATCCTGGCGAAAGTCGCCGGGCTGTCATGGTCGACGGTCAGGAAGATCATCAAGATGCGCGATGATCTGTCCGGCGCGGAGCCCGCCGATCTCAGCGCCTGCCAGAACACCTACGAGCGGTTGCGGCCGTCGACGGCGCAGCAGGTGCTGCGCTTCCACCGCATGCAGCAGAATACGCCCGGCGCCACCGCACCTAGTATCTGAGCAGCTTCGCTCCGATAAGCGCGCCGATCGCCGTCACCAGCGCGGTCGCGAGCGTATACCAGGCTGCCACGAATAGCGGTGAATTGTCCGAGCAATGCGAGGCGTAGAGCGTCGCCGCCAGTCCCGCCGACAACAATCCCGCAATGGCGCCGGCGACCGCCGGCCGCGCCGGCGCCCCGTGACGCAGGCCGATCAGCGCGCCGGCCAGGAGAGGAAGCGACAGCGCCGGGATCGCCACCAGACAAACCGAGGAGTTCTTGCCGACCAGCCGCGTCATCATCGGCAACCGCTGCGGCATCATCATCTCTCCGCCGATGGCTGCGGCCAGGATCCCGACCGGGGCCAGCAGCAGCCAGCCAAATCCGCGCAGCGAGGCCTCGGGCCGCGACAGATGCAGGCTGACGGCAATCGCCGCAATCGCCAGCGCCAGCGTCACCGCGAATTTCAGGTCGAAGAACGGGTTTCGCATCGCAACCATCAGGTCGGGCCTGACACCGAGTTCGGCAAAGAACATCAGAAGCGAGACAGGCGCCGCGGCCAAAAGCGCCAGCATCAGCGCAAAGCCGACGGGCCGCGCCTGGTGCGTGTTGTCGGCCGCTAGCGTTCGAATGAGCTGATCGGTATCCATTCTCACTGTTCCCGTAACTTCGCCGTCAGGCTGGCCAGCCCCCGGTGCAGCGCCACCCGCACCGCACCCTCGCTCATCGAAAATTTCGCGGCCGTATCCTTGATCGAGGCGCTGTCGACCGCGATCGACTGCAACACGTCGCGCTGCCGCGCCGGCAGGCTCTGAAGCTGGGCGGCAACCTCGCTCGCCGAGGCGGTCTCGGCCGGCGTTTCGCCCGGCAGGGTCTCGGCGAAATCGTCGATATCGACGAAAATGCGCCGGCCGCGGCGGCGCAACGCATCGATCAGCTTGTTTCGGGCGATCGCAAACAGCCATGGGGCAAATGGGGCGGTGGCGTCCCAGGTGTGCCGCTTCAGATGGACCGCCAGCAAAATGTCCTGCACGATGTCCTCGGATTGATCGACCGGTTGCCCTGCCCGCGCCAGACCACGGCGCGCCGCGGCCCGGAGCACCGGCGTGACGGCCTTGAGCAGGCGATGATACGCCGCACTGTCGCCTGCGATGGCCGACCGCATCAGGCCGGTCCATTCGTCATCCCGTTCGCGCACCCGCGCTCCTACCCTGCAATTCGGTCGATCTTTCAATTTGTTACGTCAGGACGCCTCAATCACGAAGTCGTGATTGAAGGTCTGACGCAAACTCCGGCGCTCCGGTCTGGCGGCCCCTTGATCGGGAGCCGGGACAGCCGGCTGCTCGGACGGCAGGCTCATAACATTGATTGCGCAGGCTCGCATCCGGCACAGCCCCTCCCGATGGAAGGCCCTGGCCGGCGGGAACATGCTCTCTGCTGCACAATTGCCCAGCTTTTGCCCGGTGTTATCAAAAGATACCCATTTTTCGCCGAACTGTGGACACGGGCCGGGGTCCTTCTCGCGATTGGGCGGCGGCCAAGGGGAGATTCTACATGACGGTCAAAGCCAGCGCGGCCTTGATTTTCGCTGCGGGACTTTTGGTAAGTTTCGCAGCACCGCCATCGGCGATGGCGGCTGGCACGGATGCCGATAGCGCCGTGGCATCTAAGTCCGAGAGTGCGACTTCCGAGAAGCCGGCCAGGCATGGTTCGCGTCACCTGAAGAAGCGCGACGCCCATCGCAAATCCACGCGCGAGGCCTCGAAACCCGACGAGAACAAGAAAACCGACGAAAAGCCGGTCGCCGATGCGAGCGGCACCCCGCCCGCGACGCCGGGATGGCTCGCCGCCAACGCCCAAATGACTGCGGCCGATGCGCCGCCCGACAGCGCCAAGGGGATGTCGGCGGCCATGTCCGAGAAGGCCAACACGGTCCTGCAGGCGGCGACGGACACGCCGGCTGGCGCAGAGGCGCCGGCTGCCGATGCCACTGTCGTTGCCCCCGACCAGCTCAACGACGTCGATCGGGCGCTGCAGGCGGGCCCCGCCACGCAGCAGACGGTTGCGATGGCCTCGGCCGCCAGACCGGCAGCGGATGGCGCCGCCCAGGCCGCGAACAACGACAGTTCCACCCTGGACAAGACCTCGCTGGTCGGAAAGATCTTCATCGCCTTCGGCGCCCTGCTGACGATGGCGTCGGCCGCGCGCATGTTCATGGCGTAGCTATCGGCGTTCGGGCCGCGGCATCCCCGCGTCCGGGATCCCTTCCGCCCCACTTGAAGCCCACCCCGGCAGCGGGCACATTGCCCGCAAATCGGCACCCCGGGGTGGATCATGGCGACGTTCGAACACATCATTGTCGACAGCAAGGGCGCGGTCGGCATCATCACGCTGAACCGGCCGAAAATGCTCAACGCGCTGTCGTTCGGCGTGTTTCGCGAGATCGCGGCGGCCGTCGATGACCTCGAGGCCGACGACAAGATCGGCTGCATCCTGCTCACCGGCAGCGAAAAGGCGTTCGCCGCCGGCGCCGACATCAAGGAGATGCAGCCGAAAAGCTTCATCGACATGTTCTCCAGCGATTTCACCGCCGTCGGCGGCGACCGCGTCGCCACCTGCCGCAAACCGACGATCGCGGCCGTCAGCGGCTATGCGCTCGGCGGCGGCTGCGAGCTCGCCATGATGTGCGACATCATCATTGCGTCAGACACCGCAAAGTTCGGCCAGCCGGAAATCACCCTCGGCACCATCCCCGGCATCGGCGGCACCCAGCGGCTGACGCGCGCGATCGGCAAATCCAAGGCGATGGATCTGTGCCTCACCGGGCGCATGATGGATGCGGCGGAAGCCGAGCGCTCCGGCCTCGTCAGCCGCGTCGTGCCGGCGGACAAGTTGATGGAAGAGGCGCTTTCGGCCGCCGAAAAGATCGCCTCGATGTCGCGTCCTGCCGCCGCCATGGCCAAGGAAGCCATCAACCGCGCGTTCGAGACGCCGCTGTCGGAAGGCATGAATGTCGAGCGCAACCTGTTCCACTCGACCTTCGCGCTGGAAGACCGCTCCGAGGGCATGGCGGCGTTCATCGAGAAGCGCAAGCCGGTGAACAAGAACAGGTAGGGGCTTGCTCGAATTTCGTAGGGTGGGCAAAGGTGCGCAGCACCGTGCCCACCATTCGAGCGTCAGGTGCAAACGATGGTGGGCACGCTTCGCTTTGCCCACCCTACGGCACCGGCGCTACTTCGCCCGCGCCAGCGCCGCGTTGACCAGCGCGCGATAGGCGCGTTCGGCAAGCGTCGTGGGATGATCGAGACCCAGCCGCTTCAGACATTCGCGAGCCGAAGCGTCCGGCGGCTGCCTCATCCCCTGCCACAGCAATCCGGGCAAGCGCAGCGGCGTCTGCTGCGCTTCCCGCAGCAACTGCAGCGCCGGGATCAGCCGTTGCTCGACCCCGTCAAAATCGCTGCCGAACGGGAATGACGGCAGCAGCCCCGCATCGCGCGCAGGCTTCAGGGCTTGCGCGATCCGCTCCGGAAAGTTCTCGCGGTGGGCGCGCGGTATTTCAAATTCCTTTGGCAGCTTGCCGGCATCCCTGGCGATCGCGGCCAGTTCATCCTGGAAACGGGAATCCGTGACCGCCAGCATCGCCGCGATGGTCTCGGCGTCCGATTTGCCCCTGACGTCGGCAACGCCGTATTCGGTGACGAACACGTCGCGCAGATGCCGCGGGATGGTCTGGTGGCCGTAATTCCAGCGCATGTTGGAAAGCGTTTTGCGACCCGCCTGCCGTGTCGATTCCAGCGCGAGAACCGACCGTGCGCCTTCAAGCGCGAATGCCTGCGCGACGAAATTGTACTGGCCGCCGACACCGCTCACCACCTGGCCGTCTTCGAGGCCGTCCGAAATCGCGGCTCCCATCAAGGTCGCCATCATCGCGGTGTTGACAAAGCGGGCGCCGACGCGCGCCCGGCGCTTGGCATCCTCATCGCCATAGAGCTGGTTGGTGAAGGATACCGGCATCATCTGGATTCGCGCGAGCTGGTCGGCCGGCATCTCGCGCAACGCGCGATAGAACGATTTCGGCCCGAGGAAGAACGCGCCGTGCAGCGTCACGCCATCGACCTCGCGCTTGAGAATGCCGGCGTCGATCAGGCCGAGAAACGCTTCGATCAGCATTTCGCTGACCCCGTAAAGCCCCTTGGTGAACGGCCCGCTTTCCACCGGCGCCGCTCCCGGCGCAAGCCGCTTCATGATCGCGTGGAATTGCGCGCTGTCGCGGTGGCGAACGATCAGCCCCTGCGCCAGTGCATCGCCGACCTGCCCGATGCCGATCTGCAGGGTGCCGCCGTCGGGCACGAGGCCCGCTGCATGAAGCCCGATCGCGTATTTGGTGTCGCTGACCGGCTCGGCCGGCGGCGCAAACAGCGGAAAATCCGTCGCGCGGCTGTCGAGAACCGCGGAAAATTCATCCGCCGGCAGATCGCCGGCGCCCGGCATGAACGGCAGTTCGGAATTGACCTGGCCGATCAGCTTGAACGACGCGCGGCCCTCGCGGCGCGCGCGCAGTATGTCGAGCGTGGTGTCGGTGTTGCAGCTCAGGCTGTAGCGCGTCACGCCATCGACCACACGTTTCGCGACCAGTTGGGTGACGACGTTCAGCCCGCGCGTCAGCAGATAGGACGAGGCATGGGTATAGTTCGCGGAGATGTAGTGCTCTTGCGCGTACGGCACGCGCAGCCATTTGCCGGCCAGGAAGAAGAACTCGATCACCTCGATGTTGGGCGGCAATTCGCCGGCATGCAGCGCGCTGGCATAGGTCAGGTCGGGATATCCGCCGAACAGGCGATCGATCACCGGGCCGATGAAACGGCGTTCGAGCAGGCTCGAGGGCCGCGGCTTTTCCAGCGTCAGCGCCGAAAACAAGGTGAGCTTGATCGAACGGTCGGCGGCGGCGCGTGCGTACAGGGCGTTGACGACATGGTTGGCCTTGCCGAGCCCGAGCGGCAAGCCGACCACGAGATTGGTTCCGACATCGCGGATGATATCCTCCGCGATCGCTTCGGGGTCGGAAAACAGTTTTGGCATTACCTGCGGACCCGGGCATAGCTGCGAAGCCAATCGCCCTGAGTTGGACGCCAGCCGATGAAGCTATAGCGTATTTGCCGCCGGACTTCGTCTGTGACGAACCGGCAACAGCCAAGCGCAGATTTCAGTGAATTGATGTGCTGATGTCGCGCGGCAGTTTGCCTGTGGCGGCGACGCCGCCTAAACAGGTAGACGAGCCGAAGCTGTCGGCGGGGCGGACAAGCAATGCATGATCCGGAATGACGGGTAACCGGCAGTCCCTGAAGATCATGCCCAAACAAGCAGATAGAGCGGGATGGCTCGAAGCAGGGTTATCACGTTCTTGTGTCGACTACGGGATCAAATGGCTGGGCGTGCCGCAAGGATTGGCCACGTTGAAAGGCGGTTGCTTCGATCGGGCATTTGCCTTGCGGCGGCTTGCTTTGCGTTCGCGGCGCCGGCCGCGCACGGCGAGAATCTCTCCGAGGCGCTGGCCAAGGCCTACCAGACCAATCCTCAGCTCAATGCCGAACGGGCGCGCCAGCGCGCCACCGACGAGAATGTGTCGCAGGCGCTTTCGGGCTACCGGCCGCAGATCGTCGCGAATCTTTCCGCCGGCCTGCAGGCGGTGCGCGATCTCTTGCCTAACAACACCATCCAGTCCGCGAACCTGAAACCCTGGACCATCGGGGTAACGGTGACCCAGACACTGTTCAACGGTTTCAAGACCGCCAACAGCGTCCGCGTGGCGGAACTGCAGGTGCGGTCCGGCCGCGAGGCGCTCCGCAATGTCGGGCAAGGCGTGCTGCTCGACGCCGTCACCGTCTATACCAACGTGCTCGCCAACCAGTCACTGGTCGAAGCGCAGCGCGCCAACGTGTCGTTCCTGCAGGAAACGCTCGGCATCACCCAGAAGCGTCTCAATGCCGGCGACGTCACGCCAACCGATACCGCGCAGGCCGAGGCCCGCCTGAGCCGGGGCCGTGCCGATCTGAACGCCGCCGAGGTCAACCTCGCCGTCAGCCAGGCGACCTATACGCAGGTGATCGGCAACGCGCCCAATTCGCTCCGCCCTGCCGAAACCATCGACCGCCTGCTGCCGCGCAGCCGCGATGACTCGACCGGCCTTGCCTTCCGCGAGCATCCGGCGGTGATGGCGGCAAGCTTCGACTTCGACGTCGCCACGACCACGATCCGCGTCGCCGAGAGCAGCCTGATGCCGACCATCACGCTGCAAGGCAGTGCCAGCCGAAGCAGGGACTCGGATCCCACCCTCGGCACCTTCGGGACCGACCAGGCCTCGGCGACCGCCCAGCTCACCCAGCCGATCTATGACGGCGGCATGGCCGCCTCGCAGACCCGGCAGGCCAAGGAAGTTGCCAGCCAGAGCCGGCTGGTGCTCGATCAGTTCCGCAGCCAGGCCCGCACCGCCGCGGTCGGCGCATGGGTCGCCAATGAAGGCGCCAAGATTGCGGTCACCGCATCCGAAGCCGAAGTCCGCGCCGCCACCGTCGCGCTGCAGGGCGTGCAGCGCGAAGCGGCCGGCGGCCAGCGCACCACGGTCGACGTGCTGAACGCATCGCAGGACCTGATCCAGGCAAAGGCGCGGCTGATCGGCGCGCAGCGCGACCGCGTGATCGCCTCCTATACGCTGCTGAGCGCGATCGGCCGGCTCGACGTCAAGAACCTCGGCCTCAACACGCCGGATTATCTGCCGGAAGTGCACTACCACCAGGTGCGCGACGCCTGGCACGGCCTGCGGACACCGTCGGGGCAGTAGGTTGAGGGAGCGTGACGCTTGCAAACCTCTAGACTGGCCTGAGATTCGAAACTCGCCGGAGACATCATGGACATCATCAGATTATGCGCCTGGGGCTATGCCGCCCTGCTCGGCTTCGTGATCCTCACCGGCTACATCCCGGCCTTCATCGACGCCAATGACATGATCTTCGGCCTGTTTCGCCGCACCTGGTATGCCGACGGGCTGCATCTGGTCTCGGCGCTCTGGGCGGCGATTGCGGCGATGACCTCGCGCCGCGCCTCGGAATTGTTTTTTCAATTGTTCGGCGTGTTCTACTTTGCCGACGGCGTGCTCGGCCTGCTCACCGGCAGCGGCTATCTCGACTTCGGTATCCTGATCAACGGCGTCCTCAACCTGCCGCTCTCGACGCGGTTTTTCGCCAATGCCCCGCATCTCGGCCTCGGCGGCGTGGCGATCCTGATCGGCTATGGGCTCGCGCCGCGGACGCGGATCGCCGTTCATGCTTAAAGCGTTGCGGCGCGTTCTGGCAGTCATCGCGATCCTGATCGCGTTGTCGGTGCTTTTGCCGCTGGCCTATATCGAGGGGACGTGCCGCCCGTCTTCCGGCGGCGCAGCAGCCAGCGCGCCGGCGGCGGCCCTGCCCGCGATCGATGAGCCGGGCTATCGGCGCAAACTGAACAACACCTTCTTCACCTTCCCCGAATGGTACATCGTCTATTCCTTCGAGGATTTCGGCCGCTTCCTCGATCGCTCCAGCGAAAGCCATTTCAACTATCTCGGTCATATCTTCGGATTCTGGAAAAGCTTCTGCACCATCAACCGCGCGGTGCCCGCGACGGGAGAGTCGCTCACGGAGGTCAAGACCATGATCTACGTGATCGGCATCAGCTACTCCGCCGAATACGCCATCAAGGGACTTTATGAAAACACCATCGGGCGCGTGTTCGAATGGATCAGGGGCGAGAAGCGCACGCCACAGGACGAGTTCGGCCGTACCGTGCTGCAGGATTATGCCGCCTTCCTCTACACCACCCCCTGGTACAAATATCCGTTTCGCGAAAAGCTCGACGGCCTGATGGCGATCTCGGCGCCGACGCCGAGCAATCTGCGCAGCTGGGAGCGCGACTTCGCGCTGGGCGCGGAATATTTCGCCAAGATCGGCTACGCCGCGCTGATCCAGAAGGCGCTCGACGCCGGTGGCGACGAGGAGCCGCGCGACATCATGTTCGTGGTCGCAGCACTTCCGCCGGAAGTACTGGCGAAGGAGCCGCGCATCAAGCCGATCCGTGCGCTCAACGCACAATGGCAGCTCGTGCAGGCGCCGCGCTACAAAGCCTTCACCGAGATTGTCCAGAGCCTGTTGGACCAGGGATACGGCCTTGCGGAAATCGCCGGCAATCACGACATCCTCGTAACCGTGATTGCGCCGGATGCCACGAAACTCGACATCAAGGGTACGACGGAGCTGTTTTCGCTGGAGCTGGATGCCCGGCCCGGGTTTCGCAGGGCCGGCATGAAAGCCAGCATCGAGCGCCTCGTCGACATCAACCGCGAACTCAAGGCCAGGGGCGCGAGCATTGAGCACTTCTATGACTACTGACGGGCGTCAGCAGCACCGGGCGTTGCCGTTGGGCCGCATCGCCGGCGCAATTGCCCTCGTCTTCCTTGGCTGGCTTGCTGTCGTCGTTGCGTTGACCTTTGGATCAGCCCCCGGCAAGTCGATGGCCGTTGTCGGTCCTCCATCACAGGCTCTGGCAGCCATCGCCACGGCTAACGGACGCATCCTCGCCTCGAACGATTACGTCACCATCGCGCGTTCCGACGATGCCGGCTTCGTCGCTCGCCTGTATGCAGCGGGTGCCCTTCTGGTACTTGATGCCGAACAGGCCGGTGGCTGCACCGGCCTACCCCCGTCATTGCGAGCGAAGCGAAGCAATCCATCTCTGAGCTAGGCGATATCTGGATTTCTTCGTCGCTTCACTCCTCGCAATGACGATGAGGGAGCGTCAGGCGTAACGTCTACGGCGCGTACTTCTGATAGAACGTGCTCGTGAACAGCTCGCCCGGATCATATTTCCGCTTCGCGGCAAAGAAATCGTTGATCTGCGGATACGAGCGCTGCAACTGATCCTTCGAATAATGGAGCTGGTAGGGCAGGAAAAACCGCCCCTTATGCGCGATGGTCAGGTCGATCAGTTCTTCCGTCGCCTTCTTCATCCGCCGGTTACCCTCGTCATCCGTGGTCTGGTTGATGTAGAGCACCAGCGAGAACGCCGGCTCCGGCGAATAGGTCAGGAAATTGTTCTCCTGATGCACGATGCGCACCGACGCGTTCAGCAGATTGGTCTTGTTGTCAGTCAGAACCCTGCGCATGCCGTCGACGAACGAGACGAACTGGCTGCGCGGGATGAAATATTCGTGCAGGATGTCGGTATCGTTGGGCAGCGAGTTGCGCAGGTAAGTCACCGAATCATGCATCGGGTCGTTGCGGTTGACGAGGCAGGCCTCTGCCGATCCGATCGCCTGCGCCCGCGTCACCGTACAGGTCTCCATCCGGTGCTCGATGTGCTTCTCCGACAGCCACTTCATTTCCTGAAACAGCGCGCCCTGCTTGGAGAGGTTGATGGTGAGCCGCCGCAATTTGGTGCCTGAGACCTCGCCCAGCGGTTCGCGTTTGAAATCGGTGCCGTCCACCTTGGTGTAGGTATAGAGCAGCAATTCCCTGAGGAACGAGCTCGGTGCGGTCGAGAGGTGGCCGTACATCAGGCCGATATTGCCGTCCTTCTCGATCTCGCCTGCGAACAGCGCCGGAAATTCCTTGTAGTCCATCATGCGGCGGCCGGTCTGATAGACCAGATTATCCGCGATATCGAGCTCGGCCTCGACGATCACGCCGAACAGGCCGTAGCCGCCGACCACGAGGTTGAACAGGTCCTTGTTCTCGGTCGCCGACACCGTCTGCAGCGAACCATCGGCCAGCATCACCTTCATCGACTTGATCGACTTCGCCAGCGCGCCGGCCTGATGGTCCATGCCATGGGCATTGACCGAGATCGAACCGCCGACGCTGAAAATATCGGTCGACTGCATGGCGCGGACCGCAAAGCGCGGGTGCAGCACGTTCTGGATGTCGTGCCAGGTCGCGCCCGGCTGCACCGTGACCGATCGCGAACTCTCGTTGAGCACGATTCTGTTGAAGCCGCGCATGTCGAGCACGATGCCGCCCTTGCGGAACGCCTGCCCGCCCATGCTGTGGCGCACGCCGGCGGTGGTGACGGAGAGCTTGTTGTCGCGCGCAAAGGCAAGGGTCTTTGCGATATCCTCGACGCTGCGCACCTCGACCACGCCGTAGATCTCGGTCTTGCTGAGACAGCTCGCATCGTTGATGCTGCCGCCAAGCTGCGACCACTTCACATCCTTGAGCGGCGCAATCGCCTTGATCCGCTCCAGATCGATTTTCGCCTGCTCGCCGCCGCCGACCGCCGGTCCGCAATCCTTTTCCCCGGAGGGATCGGCCGCCAGCGCCTGAAGCTTGCGATAGCTGTAAATGCCAAGCAGCACGACGACCACGGCAGCAACCGACGCGCCGGTTTTGAATTTCTGTGAAAATTTTCGCATGAACTGATTCCAGAAGAGGGAGATATTCCGGGCGGGCGGATGATTAGTCAAATCGGAGCGCCTTCCGGTTCGATAGACCGCGCAGCATTACTGAACCGATAACCCGATGCAGCAGACGACGGCCGCCTTTCCCGCGCCTCACTTCTCCCGATAATCTGCCGATCGCACATCGGGCGACGCAACGCCCGGGGCCGAGGAGGAAAGCTGAAGTCGACGGGCAATACGCCTGTCCCGACACCAACAATCAACAACATTATCCAGGGAGAACACCAATGCTGACGCGACGCAGTATGATGCTTGCCTCTATCGCCGCCGGAGTGATGATGAACAACAGAACCGCCTCCGCCAAAGCGGCACAGCCCGCAACGCCGGTCAATTTCGATGTGCCCGCCGGCGCCTGCGACAGCCACACTCATATTCACCCGGACCCGGCGAAATTCCCGTTCTTCTCCGGCCGCGTCTACACGCCCGAGCTGGCCTCGCCCGAGGAGATGACTGCGCTGCACAAGGCGCTGCACATGGAGCGGGTCGTGATCGTCACGCCCTCGATCTATGGTACCGACAACTCGGCCACGCTGTTCGGCATGGCGGCGCGAGGGCCGACCGCGCGCGGGGTTGCGGTGATCGACGACAAGACCTCGGAGAGCGACCTCGATGCGATGGGCAAGGCCGGCATTCGCGGCGTCCGGCTCAATCTTGCAACCGGCGGCGTCAACGATCCCAACGTCGCCCGGACGCGATTTACGAATGCCGTCGAGCGCATGAAAGCACGCGGCTGGCACGTGCAGATCTATACCACCCTGCCGATGATCACTGCGGTCAAGGATCAGATGATGGCTTCGCCGGTGCCTGTCGTCTTCGACCATTTCGGCGGCGCAGAGGCGGCGCGTGGCGTCGAACAGCCGGGCTTTGCCGACCTCGTGGATCTCGTCAAGGCGGGCAAGGCCCATGTGAAGATTTCCGGCGCCTATCGCTCCTCCAAGCTGGGCCCCGACTTCGCCGATTGCACCCCGCTCGCGAAGGCGTTGATCGGCGCCAATCCCGACCGCATCGTCTGGGGCACCGACTGGCCGCATCCGGATTCGGTTACGCCGCCCGGCAAGCAGATCTCAGACGTGACGCCGCTGTTCCAGATCGACGACGGGCGGCTGTTGAACCAGCTTCCGGTGTGGGCGCCGGATGCGGCGATCCGCAAGAAGATCCTGGTCGACAATCCGGCGCAGCTCTACGGATTCTGAAGCCCGACGTCCGACATTGCGGCCCGCTCAGGTCCGAGCGGGTCGCGGCCACAGGTGCGCAGCCAGTCACCGGCCTTGCGCAGGCCGCCGAACGGGAACAGGTGAAATCCCGCGATCGAAGCCGTTGCGGCCGCAGGTGCGCAGCGCAGTCCCCTGACGACGTCGTCCGGCCCGGTATCCGTCAGCAGGCGGCCGAACCGGCCGATCTGGGCCCGCAGCGCGCGCATGGAATTGCCGATGCCGCAGCGAAGCGCGAATTTGGTCAATGTCGCCGGCGTGGCCGGACCGGCCAGGCCAACGACAACAGGAAGATCGACGCCGGCGCGATCGAGTTCGCCGAGCCATTGCAGGATCGGCGTGCTCTCGAAGCAGAATTGAGTGACGACATCGACCCGCGTTCCGGTCCGCCGTCCCCAGTCGCGCCACGCCTTCAGGCCATCAAGCGCATCCGGCAGTTCGAGATAGGGATGGCCCTCGGGATGACCGGCCACGCTGACCGAGGCCATTCCGTGCGCCTCGATCAATCCACTGCTGCAGACGTCGCGCGTCGACCTGAACGGGCCCTTGGCCGCCGCGACATCGCCCGCGATCAGGAGGATCCGCGACACGGCGGCCTCGCCCCGCGCCCGCGCCAGAAAATCGTCGAGCGCGTCGCGCGAGACCATTTCGCGCGCCGCGATGTGCGGCACCGGGTTGAAGCCAACCCGGCGCAGCGCCGCGGCGGTCTCGACATTGTGCCGGTAATGGTCGCCGGGCAGGAACGTGATGGTGACATCAGTGCCTTCGGCGAAACGGTCGCGCAGTTCCGCGATCTGATGCCCGCGCGAGGAGATTTCGACCGACGCCGACGACAGCAGCGCGGCCAGTCCGGAGGATGGCTGATCGGAGACGGTCACGGGCGCCTCCAAGGTCATGCCGGCGCGCGGCGGCGCGAGATGACATAGGTTTCATCGTTGAACCACAGTCCGCCATGCTTCTTCAGCACGCGGTCGGTGGCTTCGAGGTAGCGGCCGTCGCGGACCACTTCCGACAACCTGTTGTCCTCGATCTGCGCCACGTAGATCGCAGCGTTCCACGCCGCGAACAGCGTCGAGGTCCCGATCGGTCCGCTGACCTCGTCCGGCAGCGTGTGCATGTGGTAGCGGAAGATCGAGCGCGCGTCGGAGGAGGCGTTGAAATTGTAGTGCCGGGCGGCCGCGCCAAGCTCATGCTTGACCTGGCGCAGGATCGCGTAGCGGTCGGTCTTGAAGGGGTCGTCGCCCGGCCAGACCTGATCGATGATCTCGATGCCGGGATCCCTGCCGTGCGAATGGATGCCGATCAGCCGCCCGCCCGGCCGCAGCGACCTGACCAGCGGCGTCACCACCTTCGAAGCCTTGAACTCCACGCTCGCCCGCGCCCGGTAAGGCTGCGAAGCGATGACGAGATCATAGTCAGCCATCACGCGCCCAGGGCGCGGCATGATCGGATCGAGCAGGAACGAATGATCCTCGCGCCGCAGCGTCAGGATGACGGGGCGCTGATACACCGGATTGCCCGTGGTCGGGCTGATGCCTGCGCGCCAGTTTTCCGCCAGGAATCCTTCGAGCTCGCCGATCTGTTCGGCGAAGCCGTGCGCGGTGTTGCCGGTCAGCGTGACATCCTTCCAGATCAGGCCTTGCGCTGATGTCACCGAGCGCGGCGTCAGCCATGGCGCCTCGGCGTAATAGAGATTGGTCACGACCAGCACGGTGGCGGGATGCTCGAACAGGCGGTCCGCCATCTTCTCCAGCATCAGGCGGACGTCTTCGTAAGAGATCTCTTTCGCCACCACGTAGAGCGGCATGGTGGGGAAGCGCGCATGCACCGCCCGCATCACCCGCGACAGCACGGTGCCGTCGCCGACGCCGGCATCGAAGATGCGAAGCGCCGGCGGCGCCGGCTGCAGATTGCCGAGTTCGAGCGAGATGCGGTTGCCGACCTCGGACTTCTCGCTGCAGGTCGAGACGAACAGCAGGTACTTTTGCCGGTTGTCGAAAAATCGGAAGCCCGGCGGCGCGACGGCGTTGGCGGCGGCGCCGTTCAGCGGTTTGGCGACCGGTGACGGCTGACCTGCCGCTGCGGTCGAAGCGGGCCGGTGCTCGGCGAGGTACGCGCGGACCTTGTCGAGCGTGCCCGTCGTGATCCTGGCGCCGTCGCGCAACCGCGAGACCAGCTTGCCGTCGTTGACCACCAGCCGCCCGAAGGTCGATTCAGCGGTTTGCGTCTCGCGGCAGAAGTCGCGGATTTCGCCGAGAATTTGCTCGGCGGTCGGCGGCGATTTCGCCGGCGGCGCGTGGCCATTCTGCTGGCCTGTCGATCCCTGGCTTTCCTCGGTCCGCATGGTGTTCTCCCGCGGTTGTCCCTGCCGACATCTGGGGACGGCCGCTGGATTGCGTCAACCACAAACCGAGTGGGCAGGAAACATGGGCATGTGCCCACAATGGATTTACCGCGCGCGGCGCGAGAATACCGAGATCAGCACCGGCAGCGTCACCAGAATGACGATCGGCGCCAGCATCATGCCGGTGACGACCACGACCGCCAGCGGCTTTTGCACCTGCGAACCGATCCCCTCCGAGAGCGCCGCCGGCAGCAGTCCGACGCCCGCCACCACGCAGGTCATCAGCACCGGACGCAGTTGCAGTTCGCCGGTACGGATCACCGCGCGTATCCGCTCATAGCCTTCGTCGATGAGCTGGTTGTACTGCGACAGGATGATGATGCCGTCCATCACGGCGATGCCGAACAGCGCGATGAAGCCGATCGCCGCCGACACGCTGAAGGGAATGCCCGTGATCAGCAATCCGAGCACGCCGCCGAAGATCGCCATCGGGATCACGCTCATCGCCAGCAGCGTATCGACCATCGAACCGAAATTGAAGAACAGCAGCACGCCGATCAGCGCGAGGCTGATCGGGACCACGATCGAGAGCCGCTTGATGGCGTCCTGCAGGTTGCCGAACTCGCCGACCCATTCGATGCGCGATCCCGGCGGCAGTTCGACCTGGGCGGCGACCTTCTCCTGCGCCTCCTGGATCGCGCTGCCGAGGTCGCGGTTGCGAACGGAGAACTTGATCGGCAGATAGCGCTCCTGCCCTTCGCGGTAGATATAGGCCGCGCCCGAGATCAGGTTGATCGAGGCGACTTCGCTGAGCGGAATCTGCGTGACCGCGCCGCCCTGCCCGGCCACGCCGATCCGCAAATTGTGGATCGCCTCCGCGCTCTTGCGATATTCCGGGGCAAGGCGAACGATGATCGGGAAGTGCCGGTCGCTGCCGGGCTCGTAGAGGTCGCCGGCGCTGTCGCCGCCGACCGCGACCTTGATGGTGGCGTTGATATCGCCGGGCGACAGGCCATAGCGCGCCGCGCGCGCACGGTCGATATCGATCTGGATGGTCGGCTGGCCGAGCGAGGTGAACACCGCAAGATCAGTAACGCCCTGCACGGTGCCAAGCACGGATTTGATCTTGTTGGCGGTATCCGTCAGCGCCTGCAGATCGTTGCCATAGAGCTTGATCGAGTTCTCGCCCTTGACGCCCGAGACCGCCTCCGAGACGTTGTCCTGCAGATATTGCGAGAAGTTGAATTCGACGCCGGGGAACTTGTCCTGCAACTGGCCGAGCAATTGCGCGGTCAATTCATCCTTGTCGCGGGTGCCGGGCCACTCGCTGTTGGGCTTCAGGGGCGCGAAGAATTCCGCGTTGAACAGACCGGCGGCGTCGGTGCCGTCGTCGGGGCGTCCGTGCTGCGACACCACCGATTCCACCTCGGGGCGCGCGCGGATCATCTTGCGCATCTCGTTGACGTAGGCGTTGCCCTCCTGCAGCGAGATCGTCGGCGGCAGCGTGGCGCGGATCCACAAATTGCCTTCTTCCAGCTTGGGCAGGAATTCCAGTCCCAGCAGCCTTGAGAACACAATCGTCGTCACGACAAGGACGGCAGCGCCGGTCAGCACGATCTTGCGGTTCCCGATCGCCCACCTCAGCACCGGCAGATACAGCCGGTCGAGCTGTCTCACGATCCAGGTTTCGGCTTCATCCAGATGCGAGGGCAGGATGATCGCGCTCAGTGCCGGCGTCACCGTAAAGGTCGCGATCAGTCCGCCCGCCAGGGCGTAAGCATAGGTCCGCGCCATCGGCCCGAAGATGTTGCCCTCGACGCCGCTCAGCGTGAACAGCGGCAGGAAGGCGGCGATGATGATGGCGGCGGCGAAGAAGATCGAGCGCGACACGTCGGCGGATGCGGACAGGATGGCATGGCTCTTCATCCCCATCGTGGTCTCGAAGGAGATGTGGCTCTGCTCGGCGGCGGAAAGCGCGGTTGTCTGATTCAGCCGCCGGAAGATCGCCTCCACCATGATCACCGTGGCGTCGACGATCAGGCCGAAATCGATCGCGCCGACCGACAGCAGATTGGCGGATTCGCCGCGCAGCACCAGGATGATGACGGCGAAAAACAGCGCAAAGGGAATCGTCGCGCCGACGATCAGCGCGCTTCGGAGGTCGCCGAGGAACAGCCACTGCAGCAGCACGATCAGGATGATGCCGACCACCATGTTGTGCAGCACGGTGTGGGTGGTGATGTCGATCAGGTCCTTGCGGTCGTAGATCCGCTCGATCTTCACGCCGGGCGGCAGGATCGAGGAGTTATTGATCTCGTGAACGAGCTTTTCGACCCGGGCAATGGTCGGCGAACTCTGCTCGCCGCGCCGCATCAGCACGATGCCCTGCACGATGTCGTCGTCCTGATCGAGGCCGGCAATCCCGAGCCGGGGCTTCTCGCCGATCGTCACCTGCGCGACGTCGCGGACCAGTACCGGATTTCCGCCGGACTGCGACAGCATGGTGTTGTTCAGATCGTCGATCGAGCGGATCAGGCCGACGCCGCGCACCACGGCGGATTGCGCGCCGATATTGACGGTGTTGCCGCCGACATTGATGTTGGCGTTGCTGACGGCCTGCAGCACCTGCGGCAGCGTCAGCCCGTTGGCGACCAGCTTGTTGAAATCGACCTGCAACTCGTAGGTCTTGGTCTTGCCGCCCCAGCCGGTGACGTCGACGACGCCGGGCACGGCGCGAAAGCGGCGCTGCAATACCCAGTCCTGCAGCGTCTTGAGGTCGAGCACGCTGTAGTTCGGCGGGCCTTTGAGGCGGTAACGAAAAATCTCGCCGGTCGGACTGAGCGGCGAGATGGTCGGCTGCGCGCTGCCCGGCAATGGCGCGAGCTGTGACAGCCGGTTCAACACCTGCTGCAGCGCCTCTTCATAGGTGTAGTCGAACGAGAACTGCAGTTTGACGTCTGACAACCCGTACAGCGATATGGTGCGGATGGTGCGCAGGTTCTTGATGCCGGAGACCTGGGTCTCGATCGGGATCGTGATGTAGCGTTCGATCTCTTCCGACGACAGCCCCGGGCTCTGCGTCACGATGTCGACCATCGGCGGAGTCGGATCGGGATAGGCCTCGATGTTGAGTTGCTTGAATGCGATCAGGCCGCCGACCAGCACGGCGACGAACATGCCGACCATCAAATAGCGGCGGCTGACTGCTAGGGCGACCAGGCGATCCATTCAGATCGAAGCTTTCAATGAGTGGGTCAGCTACCGGACGCGGCGCGGTCGATGAATAGCGCACCCTTGGTGACGATCTGCTCGCCGGGTTTCAGATTGCCGACCACCTCGACGAGATCGCCATTGGTGAGGCCGGGCTTGATCTGACGCAGTTCGATCGTCTTGTCCGCATGCACGACCCAGATCCGGACCTGATCGCCTTCATAGATCAACGCCTGCTTCGGTACGCCGACGGCTGGATGGTCGCTGCCCGAATAGATCGTCACGTTGGCGAACATTTCCGGTTTCAGCGTGCCGTTCTTGTTGTCGATGGTGGCGCGGACGAGCAGCCGCCGCGTCGCGGGATCGATCGCGGTGGCAACGTAGTTGATCCGCGCCGAAATCGAACGGCCGGGCAGCGCGAGTACATTGAAGGTCACGTCCTGTCCGATCGCGACGTTGGCGCAATCGCTTTCGCGGACGAAGGCCGTCATCCAGACGGTGGAGAAGTCGCCGATCACATAGACGGGGTCGCTGGCGCCGGCGTTGACATACTGGCCGGGGCCGATCTTGCGCTGGACCACGGTACCCGCGATCGGCGCGAAGATGGTGGTCTCCGGATTGATGCGGCCCTTTTCCTGGAAGGTCGCGATGTCTTCGTCGGTGAGACCGAGAATCCGCAGCTTGTTGCGTGCCGCCTGCATCGCCGTTTCCGACGAGCGCATGTCGTTTTGCGCCTGGATCAGCGTCGCCTGGCTCTGCTGATAATCCTTCAGCGGGACGGCCTTGCCTTCGAACAGGTCCTTGGCGCGCGTTCCTTGCAACTGTGCAAGCTCGAGCGCGGACTTCGCCTTGTTCATGGCGGACATCGCCGCGATGAAATCGTTTTGCGCCTGAACGTTGTCGGCAGCCTCGATCACGAACAGCGGCTGGCCCTTGACGACGCTGTCGCCCGGCTTGGCCAAAAGCTTGGTGACCCGGCCCGCATAGGGCGAGAACACCGGCGTCGAGCGGTCTTCATCGATCGCGATCTTGCCTTCGGTGACGTGTTCGGCGCGGAAATCGCGTTCGGTGACGGGCTGAATGGTCAGGCTGGCCCATTCGGCAGCGCTCGGCGTGTAGCGCTGAAATCCCTTGCGGGACTGGCTCGAAACTTCCGAGTGCCCGCGCTTTGCACTGCCGATCTGGGCGTAGCCATATGCGCCCGCGCCAACGAGCGCCAACAGGCCGATGGCCATGGCCAGCCGCTGCCGGGTAACGATCTGCAATCGCTTGGTAAAGACGTTCAGCATCCGGCCGGAACCACTTAGCGACAATTTGCCTCAGCCTGTGCTGATAGTGCCCAATTCACATTCCAACAACCTGAAAAACGAAAATAGCCTGAGCGGGAGAGATTAAAGTTTGGAGAGCCGGCCCGAATGCCGGCAAGCGGGCCTATGCCGCCGGCGGCCATTGTGGCGGGTGGCTGCCGAGCGGCATGGCTGGACGGGCCCAAAAAGCCGGGGTTTTCGACAAAATCGCGGAGTGACTGACCGACCGCAACGCACCGAAGCCCGAGCCGACCTCCTCGATGAAGGGCGCCACCGCCTCCCCCGTAAGATCACGGGTTTCGAGGCCGCCGGCCACCCGGCCGAGATTCCACAGCCAGCGTCCGGTCTGCGCCAGCGACACCTGAACGTGCCAGCTACCGCCTTCACGCGCCTGGCGCGCTTTGGCCATCATGGCGCCGAACGCCATGAAGTAACCGGTGGCGTGGTCGAGCATCTGTGCGGGCAATTCCTTCGGGCCATCGACGCCGGCGGCCTGCCCCTCGGCATGGTTGAATCCGGTCGCGGTCTGCACCAAAGAGTCGAAGCCGCGCCGTTCGGCCCAGGGACCCGCGGCGCCATAGGCCGACAGCGTGACGTAAACGATCCCCGGATTGATGCGCGCGGCATCCACCGGCGAGAAGCCCAGACCAGCGACCGCGCGCGGCCGGTAGCCCTGCGAAAATATATCCGCATCAAGCAGCAGATCGCGCAGCACGCCGCGGCCCTGCTCGTTCTTGAGTTCGACAAAACTCGTCAGCTTGCCGCGGCCGGTGTCGATGGTGAGCCATGGGATCGCCGGCAGGTCGGGGCCCGAGATCAGCAGCACGTCGGCACCATGCGCGGCGAGCGTCCGGCCCGCGACGGGACCCGCGATCACCCGCGACAGATCCAGCACGCGAATGCCTGCGAGCGGCCGGTCACCCCTGGGCCACGGCTTCGGCGGCGCTTCGCCGATTTTCGTAATCGAGATCAGCGGCAGACCGGCGAGCGCCCGGGCATGCGGCGTGGCCGACCATTGGTCATGGGAACGCATGAAGGCGACGACGCAGCCGCCGGCATAGGCCGCGGTCTCGAACGCCTCGCCGTCCCATTGCATCAGCGCAGCCTGAACCGCGTCACGCTCCGGCTTGCAGTTCAGCACCTTGCAAACGGCGTCGCGGTGATGTCGGAAAGTTGGTGTGCAGGCGCACGAAGCCATCGCGGGTCTTGTAGACGCCGGCGATCGCGTCCCAGGTCGGCGGCGGCGGCTTGCCGTCGACCCGCAGGTAACGTTCGCTCCGGCATTCGACCACGGCATGGCGCATATCGACCGCGACATCCTGCGCCTCGCCGCTGCGCATCTTCCAGATCCCGGCCGCCGCCAGCCCGGTCGCGGCAACGCTGACCTGCGCCGCCGCGGCGACACGAAACGAGGACGGCAATTGCGGTTCATCGCCGGTCAGCGTGAGCGCGTCGAGCGCGGAGGCTTCGCCGCCGGCAGCGGTCCAGATATCGGAGAGAATTTCGCGGGGGCTTTGCATCGGCGTGTCTCTTCCCTAACGTTCTTCGGTGGTCTTTACCCGTCATTGCGAGCCAACGGGTCGCGCGAACGCGCGCCCGATGACAGGCTCCGCGAAGCAATCCATATCTCGACTCGGGGATAGATGGATTGCTTCGCTGCGCTCGCAATGACGACCAGGGTCGTCTCCCACGGAAGGAATTGCAATGGCTGCCATCGATCCCCTGACGGCCGGAGCCGTCTTGCTTGCGACCGCCGCGACGGATGCGGTCTACGTCATGTTCACCTCGGCGGTGGTCGCGCGCAAGCGCGTGCCGGCGGCGACCTGGAGCAGCGTCTGGTATCTGCTCTCGTCCTACGCCGTCATCAGCTACACCGAGAACTGGGCTTACGTTGCCTTCGCAGCCATTGGCTCGTGGCTCGGCGCCTTCGCCACGATCACCTTCCTGCATCGCCCACCCGGCGGCCCGCCGGTCGGGGCTGCGCCGGAGTAGCTCGTCTCATCTCTCGAAAAGCGGGGCTTGTAGCCCGGATGAGCGAAGCGATATCCGGGGTGGTGTTAGAGTGGTCCCGGATGTCGCTTCTCATCCGGGCTACGGACTATCCGCGTCATTGCGAGCGCAGCGAAGCAATCCATGCTTCGCGCACGACGTGAGCATGGATTGCTTCGCTGCGCTCGCAATGACGAAGGACATGTCGGCGATTTGCAGCTTTCTCCCTGATCAACTTCACCGCTACAATGCATGCGGATCAACATAAGGAAAAACAGAATGGATTTGGGTTTGAAGGGCAGAAACGCCGTGGTGCTGGGTGGCACGCGCGGCATCGGGCGGGCGATTGCGGACACGCTGGCCGGTGAAGGTTCAGGCGTCGCGGTGTGCGCCCGCAATGCGGATCAGGTCGCCGGCACGGTTACCGAGCTGAAAGCGATGGGCGTGAAGGCGACCGGTGCGTCCGTCGACATCACCGATGCCGCCGCGCTGAAATCATGGATATCGGGCGTAGCAAGCGAGTTGGGCAGCGTCGACATGCTGTTTTCCAATGCCGGCGCGATGGCGCAAGGCGGCGATCCCGCTTCATGGGAGCAGAATTTCCGGCTCGACGTGCTCGGCGCCGTGAACGCGTTCGAGGCGGCGCGTCCCCTGCTCGAAGCCAGCGGCGAGAAGACCGGCGATGCAGCCTTCGTCATCATCTCATCGATCTCGGCGGCGCAGGCCGATAACGCCAGCTCATACGGCCCGATCAAGGCGGCGCTGATCCATATGGCCAAGGGACTGGCGCGGCAACATGCCGCCAGGAAAATCCGCGTCAATGTGGTGTCGCCGGGCACCGTCTATTTCAGGGGCGGCATCTGGAACATGGTCGAGCAGAACATGCCGAAGCGCTATCAGGATGCGCTGGCGCGCAACCCCACCGGCCGCATGGCAACGCCGCAGGAGATTGCCAATGCCGCCGTGTTCCTGGCGAGCCCGGCCTCCTCCTTCACGACGGGCTCCAACCTCGTCGTCGACGGCGCGATCTCGAACCGGGTGAATTTCTGAGGGTGTGCAGGGTGGGCAAAGGCGCGCTTGCGCTTTTGCCCACCCGGTTTGCTGCGGCCGCGAAGGCGATGCGGACATCCCGAACGCGCCCGCCGGCGGTGGTAGAGTTGAGAGAACTCGACTTACAACTCGCGAAGCGAACCGGTAAATTTGAAACGATAAACTAAGGGAACTTTACGAAATTACGTTCACTCTGATGGCCTGTTTCGAAGACCCGGACGACTGGGTCCAACGACGGATGGGCACGATGATTGTCGACGAGCAAAGGACAAAAGTGCAGCGCGAGCCGCGCCGCGAACTGCGCAAACGGCCGACATGGCTGACGATCGACAATGGGATGACAAAGATTGACTGCGTCGTCCTGGACGTCTCGCCGGGCGGCGCCAAGATCGCGACCGATGCTGCGATGGACGTCAGGGACAGCTTTGAATTGGCGCTGGTGCCCGAACATACGACGCGCCAGCCGTGCGAAGTGGTCTGGCGCCGGGGCAAAACCTACGGTGTGAAATTCCTGCCCTGAACTGAGTCAGTTTTCTCGTCATGGCCGGGCTTGTCCCGGCCATCCACGTCTTTCCTGATCGGAAGTAAAGACGTGGATGCCCGGCACAAGGCCGGGCATGACGGCTTCACCTAAAGAGCCTATTTCATTCGCTGCTTTTTCAGTCAGGCTCCGCGGAGCGGCACCTTCGCCGCGTCTCGAAGGATGCAGGCCCGGCTGTCACATTCGTCCCTGCTCGTCGCCCTACTCATGTCGTGATTGGCCTTGACGTATGACTGTATTATTACAGTCAGATGTCAGTTCGATTACGGCGGAGCGGCGAATGAGCTTGGAATGGCAGGCGCGGTCAGGGTCCCTGGCCTGGTCGAATCCCGTGTCCTGGTGGTGGGGCCTGCTGACGCTGGTGAGCGGCGTCAATATCGCCGTCTGGTTCGTGCTGTACCGCGAACTTCCCCTCCAGCCGGCCGGTGCGGCCGGCAGCGTGTCCGGCGTCGGGATCATGCTGCTGTTCTGCGCGGCCTATGTTTTTGGTTGCGCCTTCAGGTCATTTCTGCCGCGCGCCGATGTTCAGCGGATCTGCCTGTTCGACACCTGGCTGTCGAGCGTCATGGTCGGACGGTCGGTGGCGACCGTGGCCGAGATCGCTTTTGTGGCGCAATGGGCTGTCCTCCTGCACCAGCTCGGCACCATGACCGGAGCGGAAACGACGGTGAACGCCGCGTGGGTGATCGTACCGCTGATCCTGATCGCGGAATGCCTCTCATGGTATGCGGTGCTGACCAGGAACTATCTCGGCAACGCCATCGAAAATTCGCTGTGGGCGGTTGCCTTCTTCATCATCGGCGTGGGTCTTTGCCGCCTGCTGCCGGAATTTCATGGCGCGGTTCGCGCGGTCCTGGCCATCGCCATCGCAGGCATTGCGGGCTTCCTGGCATTTCTGATGACGATCGACGTTCCGATGTACCTGAACCGCTGGCGGACCGGCGATGCCGATGGCGACAAGCGCCTGACGCCCCGCGAGGGCCTGCGCGACGTGAGCACGCGCTGGGTGGTGACGCACGACCTTGCCGAGTGGAAGGACGAGATTGCCTGGATGTCGCTTTATTTCAGCCTGGCGGTCTGGTCGAGCCTCGCGCTGTGCGTGTTCTACTCGCTCGAAAGTCATCTGCCGCAGTACCGGACCAACGCGGCGATCGTGAGCGTGTCGCCTGACGCGGCGGCCGGCCATGGGGCGAACGACGCCGGCCTTGCGGTGAACGTTTCCACGGCGAATGCGTTGAGGAAGAACGCGGCCCCGTAGTTCCGGTTGCCCGCTCTGAAGCTTTACGTCGCATGGTGGCGCGACGGGCGCACGTCTATTACCGGCGTGGGGCTTTGGTTTGACGAGGGCGGCTTTGGACAGATTTCAGATAGGCGTTCATTTTCTGACGTTGGCGGCGGCCTTCGCCCTCGCCGTTCCGATCGGCTGGGACCGCGAGAAGCGCACGCGCAGCGCGGGCTTGCGAACCTTCCCATTGGTCGCGCTGGCAAGCTGCGGCTTCGTGCAGGCCAGCGAGAACCTGCTGGTGCATTCCCCCGACGGCATGGCGAAGGTGATCGAAGGCCTGATCACCGGCATCGGCTTCATCGGCGGCGGCGCGATCCTCAAGCAGGGAACCACCGTGCAGGGTACGGCGACGGCCGCGAGCCTGTGGGCCACCGGCGCCATCGGCGTTTCCGTCGGCCTCGGCAGCTATGATGTCGCGGTGACGATCTCGGTATTCACGTTCCTGACGCTCCGGCTGCTGACGCTGGTGAAGGACGAAGACGACCTGAAGGACGATGGCGAGAGCAAGAGCAAGCGCAAGAGCGAGACCGGGTCGGATTGAGCCAAGGTTCGATTGTACCGGAGGAACGAGAAGCATGGTGAAGCGCGACCAATCTGTCGCAGCCAGCATTTGCGATTCGTGTGATCTGCCGACTTGCGGTGAGCCGAAATCGGGAGTGAGCTTTTCGGACCGCGATCGAAGGAGAAGGTCATGCAGCCATCGACAGACGATCTGCTGATACGCCAAATCAGTGCGCTGATATCTGCAACCGCCGATGCAGCTTCCACCGGCAGCGAACACACCTACTTCATGGAGGCAAGGCTATACGAGACGCTGGCTGCGCATTGCGCCGAAAAGCAAAGGATCGCAGCAGCCTTTGCCGGAAGCGGAGCCGGAAAGACGCGACGGGGCTTGATCTACTGGTAAACTGGAACCGGTGGATTGGCGATCGCGCCAAAGGTTTCCCACGGGGATACCTTTTTTGATTCCCTTCACGCGGTCCCTGAGGGAATGCGAGTTGGCCCGTCGCCTCCAGCCAAGTCCGATCGGGCGGACGATCGCCTGAATTGGCCCCTGAATTCTCCTGGCGGAACGCCGAACTCGCGCTTGAACGCCCGGTTGAACGCTGCTTCCGAGTCGTAGCCGACCTCGGAGGCCACCTGGATCACCGCCTCCCGCGTGGTTTGCAGCATCCTGGCAGCGAGTTGCAGTCGCCAGCGCGCAAGATAGGTCAGCGGCGGCTCGCCGAGAAACCGGGAGAACCGCTCGGCAAGGACCGAGCGCGAAACGCCGGTCTCCGCGGCAAGCTGCTCCACGGTCCAATGATGACAGGGCTTTCGGTGCAGCAGCGCCAACGCACCACCTACGACCGGATCCCGCGCACCGGCAAGCCAGCCGGTCTGTTCCGGCGGCAGCGCCTCCATATAGCGGCGAATGGTTTCGATGAAGAGTGCCTCCGCCATCTTGGAGAGCAGGACCGACTGTCCCGGTCGCGCGGATCCCGCCTGCGAGACAAGATGACGAACCGAGCTCTCCAGCCATTCGCCGGCCGGGTCGCCCCGCAGGTTGATCTTGATCATCAGCGGCAGGCCAGCAAGGAAGAGCCGGTCCGCATGACGTTCGCAGCCGAAATAGCCGCAGACGAATTGGGTCAGTTCGCCGCCGCCGCCCAGCCGCATTGTCGTCAGATCGCCCGCGAGATACCTGCCGAGCGAAGTCCCGCTGTCAATGAAGGTTGAAGGCGAGCCGTTCGAGACGGTGTGGGCATCGCCGTGGGGGATGATGAGTATATCGCCTGCGGCGACAGGGATGTCCTCTGCGCCGGGAAAGCACACGATCGCCTTGCCGTGGGTGACCAGATGATAGCTGACCAGCCGCTCGGTTCCGGGGGCCAGCACGTGGGCGACGTCTTCCAGGGGCGGCACCCGGAACCCCCAGGGGGCTGTGCACTCCGCGTGGTAGAAGATGGCGCCGGTCATGCGCACAGACGCCAGCGCCTCCGATAGAGCATCCATTGCTGTGCTCCGTCGACTGTGGGTCCTGAACAACCTGCAAAGAACCACGGAGTTTCGGCAAAGTTGGGGCTGCGGTTTCCCGCTAGGTTCGGGCCGCGAATTCCGGCCGCTGCGGCCAGTCAGTTCCCTGGCGCCATGAACCGGCACGGAAGAATCTGCTGGGAGATCTCGATGAGCAAGGCATTCGACGTAATCGTCGTAGGCGCGCGCTGCGCCGGTTCGCCGACCGCAATGTTGCTGGCGCGCAGGGGTTACCGCGTGCTGGCGGTCGACCGCGCTTCATTCCCGAGCGACACCGTATCGACGCATCTGGTGCATCCGCGCGCCGTGAATGCGCTATCGCGATGGGGGCTGCTCGACCGGCTGGTGGCGACCGGATGCCCGCCGATCCATACCTACTCCTTCGACTTCGGCGCGTTCACCATTGCCGGCGCGCCGGGCACGGACAAGGATCCCGTTGCCTACTGCCCGCGGCGAACCATCCTCGACAAACTGCTGGTCGACGCGGCGACCGAATCCGGCGCGGAGATCCGTCAGGGTTTTGTCGTCGAGGAAATCATGACCGAGGGAGAGCGCGTCGTCGGCATCAAGGGTCGATCGAAGCAAGGCGGCGCGGTCACGGAATATGCCGATGTTGTCGTGGGCGCCGACGGTCGGCACTCCATGCTGGGCGAGCGGGTTCAGCCCGAGCACTACCGCGAAAAGCCGCCGCTGCTGGCGGGCTACTACAGCTATTGGAGGGGACTGCCCACGGACGGCCGCTTTGAAACCTATATCCGCGACAAGCGCGCATTTGCGGCCATGCCGACCCATGACGACCTGACGCTCGTCATTGCCGGATGGCCTTACGCAGAGTTTGCCGACAACAAGAGGGATATCGAGGGCAATTACCTGAAAGCCATCGAGCTGGCGCCGGACTTTGCCAAAAGGCTGCGTGGCGCAACACGCGAAGCACCGTTCGCGGGTGCAGCGGTGCCGAACTATTTTCGCAAGCCTTACGGCTCCGGCTGGGCGCTCGCGGGAGACGCCGGCTACAACAGGGATTTCGTAACCGCGCAGGGAATCCTCGATGCCTTCCGGGATGCCGAACTCTGCGCCGGGGCGATCGACCAATCATTGTCGGGCGCGCGGTCGTTCGAGGATGCCATGGGCGAGTACCAGCGCACCCGCGACGCTGACGTTGGGGCGATGTACGATTTCACGTGCGACCTCGCAACGCTCGAACCGCCGCCACCTGAACTGCAACGGATCCTTGGGGCGGTTCACGGCAACCAGACAGCCATGGACGGCTTCGCGCGCATGAACGCCGGCACGATATCCCCGACGGAGTTTTTTGCGCCTGACAACGTCGAAGCAATCTTTGCTGCGGCAGCCGGGAGAGCTCAAAGGGTGAGTGCGTAGCGACGGGCAGTGTCAGCCCCGGAGGCAGACGCGCCACAGATGGCGGCCGTCGCAGATGGATCAGTTCAGTGAAAATCCCGTGACGGCGGCAGGATGCGGACGTTGCGCGGGTGGCGGATTTTCTGCGCAGGGTTATTCGGATGTTCGCGGCGGTCGTCGTTGAGCGGTTCGACGAGCGCAGGCCCTGCCGGCACCGGGTGCCTGCGGCCCGGCGCATCATTGGCGAGGCCGATCAGGTCGTGGGAGCGGTCGAACATCCGCTGCGCCACCAGATGCGTCACATGTTCGGGGCTGCTCTGGATATAGCCCTCGACCAGGATGAGGCGGGCGCCCATCACTTCCTTCCGGTACTGCTCCATCACCTTGGGCCACACCACGATATTGGCGATGCCGGTCTCGTCCTCCAGCGTCATGAAGACGACACCCTTGGCGCTGCCCGGCCGCTGGCGCACCAGCACCACGCCGGCGCAGCTGATACGGCGCTTGTCGTTTGTGTGATTGACGTCCCGGCAGGCGACGACGCGCTCTTGCGTAAACCTCTCGCGCAAGAATTCCATCGGGTGGCCCTTCAGCGACAGCCGAATTGTCTGGTAATCGGCGACCACCTGCTCCGGCAGCGGCATCAGCGGCAACGGTTTTGCGTTCTCGTCGGGCTGCTCGCGGGCGATCGCCGCCTGAAACAGCGGCAGCGGCACGTCGTCGGGCAGCCGCCGCACCGCCCACAACGCCGCGCGGCGGTCGAGGCCGATGGAGCGGAAGGCATCGGCATCGGCCAGCAGGATCAGCGCGCGTTTTGGAAGTGCGGTGTCGCGGGCGAACTCTTCCAGCGAGGTGAAGGGACGGCGTTTGCGCGCGGCGACGATGCGGTCGGCCCAGTCTGTAATCACCTCTCCCGCTTGCGGGGGAGGTCGGATCGCATCGCAAGATGCGATCCGGGTGGGGGAAACTCTCTCTACACGGGCAGTGTGACTCGCGGTGACACCCCCACCCCGACCCTCCCCCGCAAGCGGGAGAGGGAGCACAGTCCCCGTGCGGCTGGGCGAAGAGGCTTTTGGCTTTGACGCATTCCGGAATGACAACTGGCTGTGTTTCAACCGCTCCTCATCCTCATCCACCCAGCTAAACCCATCGATCTGGCGAAAGCCCAGCCGCACCGCGCAATACCTGCCCTCGCCCTCCTCCAGCGTGTTCTGCGCAAAGCTGTAGGACACGTCGATCTCGCGCACCTCGACGCCGTTGGTGCGGGCATCGCCGACGATCTGCGCGGGCGCGTAAAAGCCCATCGGCTGCGAATTGAGCAGGCCGCAGCAGAAGGCATCCGGATGATAATGCTTCAGCCATGACGAGATATAGACGAGCTGGGCGAAGCTCGCGGCATGGCTTTCCGGGAAACCGTAGGAGCCAAAGCCCTTGATCTGCTCGAAGCAATTCCTGGCGAATTCCGGCGCGTAACCGCGCGCGATCATGTTACCGATCATCTTGTCTTCGAACTTGCCGATGGTGCCGACGTTGCGAAACGTCGCCATGGCGCGGCGCAGCCCGTTGGCTTCCTCCGGGGTAAATTCCTGGCGGCCTCGATGGCGATCCGCATCGCCTGCTCCTGGAACAGCGGCACGCCGAGCGTCTTGTGCAGCACCCGGTACGAATTCGTCCGGCTGACCGTGCTCGGGCAACGGCGCCGGATAATTCTCCTTCTCGACGCCGTTTCGCCGCCGCAAGTACGGATGCACCATGTCGCCCTGGATCGGACCGGGGCGTACGATCGCCACCTCGATGACGAGATCGTAGAAGGTGCGCGGCTTCAGGCGCGGCAGCATGTTCATCTGCGCGCGGCTCTCGACCTGGAACACGCCGAGCGATTCACCGCGGCACAGCATGTCGTACACGTTCTTGTCGTCCTGCTCGACGGTAGCGAGCTCCCAGCGCTCGCCCTTGTGGTCGGCGATCAGATCAAAACATTTGCGGATGCAGGTCAGCATGCCCAGCGCCAGCACGTCGACCTTCATCATATGAAGCGCGTCGACATCGTCCTTGTCCCATTCGATAAAGGTGCGGTCGTCCATCGCCGCGTTGCCGATCGGCACATAGGTGTCGAGCCGGTCCTGCGTCAGCACATAGCCGCCGACATGCTGCGACAGATGGCGCGGAAATTCGATCAGCTCGGTGGCGAGTTCGACCGCGAGTTCGACCATCGCATTCGCGGGGTCGAGCCCGGCCTGGCGGACCTGCATCTCGCTGAGGCCCTTGCCCCAGCTTCCCCACACCGTATCGGCAAGCGCCGCGGTGACGTCCTCCGTCAGCCCCAGCGCCTTGCCGACGTCGCGGATCGCGCTGCGCGGACGATAGTGGATGACGGTTGCGATGATCGCGGCGCGGTGGCGGCCGTAGCGGCGGTAGACATATTGCATCACCTCCTCGCGCCGCGAATGCTCGAAATCGACGTCGATGTCGGGCGGCTCCAGCCGCTCCTTGGAGATGAAGCGCTCGAACAGCAGATCGACCTTGGTCGGATCGACCGAGGTGATGCCGAGCACGTAGCAGACGGCGGAGTTCGCCGCCGATCCCCTTCCCTGGCACAGGATGTTCTGGCTGCGCGCGTAATGGACGATGTCGTGCACGGTCAGGAAATAATGCGCGTATTTCAGTTCGGCGATCAGATCGAGTTCCTTGCGCAGGGTGGCGCGCAGCGTGTCGGAAATTTCGTCGCCGAAATATCTGTCGACGCCGGCCCAGGTCAGGTCTTCCAGATGCTGTTGCGCGGTCTTGCCCGGCGGCACCGGCTCGTCCGGATACTGGTATTTGAGCTGGTCGAGCGAAAACGAAATGCGCCTGGCAAAGCGCATGGTTTCCGCAATCGCCTCGGGCAGCTCGCGAAACAACCGCGCCATTTCATGAGGCGGCTTCAGGTAACGCTCGGCATTGGCTTCGAGCCGCCTGCCGATCGCATCGATGGTGGTTTTTTCGCGGATACAGGTCAGCACGTCCTGCAGCCGGCGGCGGGCGGGATGGTGGTACAGCACCTCGTTGGTCGCCAGCAGCGGCACCTTTGCCGCGAGCGCAAGATGATGCAGCCGCGCCAGCCGGCGCTTGTCGTCGCCGCGATAGATCAGGCTCGCGGCGAGCCAGACGCCATCGGCGTTGGAGTGCTTCAGACGCGCCAGAATTGTTTGTGCTTCCGCCGCATCGAAACGATGCGGCAGCGCCAGCACCAGAAGCTGGCCTTCGGCGAATTCCAAGAGGTCATCGAACCTCAGATGGCATTCGCCCTTTTCGATCCGCGTGATGTCGTCGCCGCGCTTGCCGCGGGTCAGCAACTGGCAGAGCCGGCCATAGGCGGCGCGGTCGCGCGGATAGACCAGGATATCGGGCGTGCCGTCGATGAAGACGATACGGGCGCCGATCAAAAGTTTTGGTTTATGCGTGACCTCGGGGTTTTCGAGTTCCTTGTAGGCGCGCACCACGCCGGCCAGCGTGTTGCGGTCGGCGATGCCGATGGCGGAAATGCCGAGCAGGCTTGCCTGATGCACATAGGCGCGCGGGTCGGAGCCGCCGCGCAGGAACGAGAAATTGGTGGTGATGCCGATTTCGGCATAATCGCTGACAGGGTTTTTCATGCAAACAGCCCGTGCACGAACCATCTGACCGCCGCGGGTTCGCCTTCCACATCGGCCGGCTCGCTTTCATAGAGCCCGTCGCGAAAGATCCAGAAGCGAAGCCCCGCTTCGTCCTCGATGCGGAAATAATCCCGCGTCGGGCCGTCGCCGTTCTGCTTCCACCATTCCATGGCGATGCGTTCGGGCCCCTCCACCCGCACCACCGCATGGGTGACGCGCCGCCAGGTGAACTGATGCGGCGGGCCGTCGGGCACGGTTGCAAACGGCACTTTGATCGGCTCCGGCCTGTCGAACAGCCGCAACGGCCGCAGCGGCGGTTCGCTTTCGATGCGCTCCGGCCATGCCGCCTGCGCGGCCGCTGCCAGATGATGCTGCGCGGTCACGGCCAGCACGGCGTGTTCGGGAATGTGCGTATCCTGCGGCAGGTGCACGACCACGCGTTTTCCCCCGATGCGCGCGGCGATGCGGTCGATCAGCGCAGCCAGTTCGTCATTGTCATGAACATTGGCGTCGAGATCGCGCTGCTGCTGCACCACGATCTCGGTGCGGCTGGCGGACAGGCGAATGAGATCAAAGCCGAAGCCGGGATCGAGGGGATCGTTGAGTGCATCGAGCCGCTCGCGAAACAGGCGGTCGATCACCTCTGGCTTCGTCACCGGACGGCCGGTATCGACCGAGATGGTGCGCACCGCGCCGTCGGTGCGAAAGAAACTCGCGTCCAGCCGCCGCGCGCCTTTGCCCTGTCTGTCCATCGCCGTGACCAGCATGGCGGCGAGCGCGGACAGGTTCATCGCGATCACGGTGTCGGTGGCGACCGGTTCGGGGAAGCGTTTCTCGACGATGTAATCCGGCAGCGGCTTTCGGGGGCTGATCGGGGCATCGCCCTGCCCCAGCGCCTGTCCCAGCAGCGTCGTGAAGCCGGCGCCGAACCGCGCCGTAATTTCGTGGGCTCCGCGCGAGGCGACGTCGCCGATGGTCTTCAGGCCGGCGCGGCGCAGGCCGCTGGTGATGGCCTCGTTGGCGCCGAGCGCGGATACCGGCAGCGGGGCAACGGCACAGGCCTCCTCGCCATCGGCGATGATTTTTCCGGAAGTCTGGCGCGTCAGCGTCCGGGCACACATCGGGGTGCTCGCGATCGCGGCGCTGACGGCAAAGCCGCGGCGGCTCAGCGCGCCGCAGACGATCTGCAGCAGCGCACGCTCGCCGCCGAACAGATGGGCGCAGCCGGTGATGTCGAGATAGAGCCCATGCGGCGGATCGAGCGCCACCAACGGCGTGAAGCGGTCGCACCAGTCGGCGATGTCGTCGAGCGTCTTGCGGTCGGCGACTTCATCGGCGTCGAACACCGTCAGCTCGGGGCAGATCGCGCGGGCATTGGCGAGCGGCAGGCCGATCGAGAGGCCGGCATGCACAGCGGCCTCGTCGAGCGAATGGATCAGGATGGCGTTGTGCTGCTTGGCGACGACGACGCTGGGATAGGCTTGCGTCACCTCTCCCGCTTGCGGGGGTCGAGACGAGCGAAGCTCGCTCTTAGGTCGGATCGCATCGAAAGATGCGATCCGGGTGGGGGAAGCTCTCTCCACACGAACAGTGTGACTCGCGGCGGCACCCCCACCCCGACCCTCCCCCGCAAGCGGGAGAGGGAGCGCACTGGTCGTGTCGAGAGAATTTTGCTCACGCGCTTCGTCTGAAAGCGCTTTGCATCGCCGCTTGATGCGGTCGATGGGCAGGCGTGGCAGCCACAGGCTGAGGATGCGCCGCCGGTTCGCTGAATAGGCACTCATCGCATTTCCATTCCATGATCCAGCGGCCGACCGGGCCATGACGGTTACGAACGAGTTGGGTGTCGAACACCGGCGCGCCCCAGGCGCTCCATGGTGCGGAAGGCGGCGAATGCGCCGCGCGCACGATCCATCTGGTCTCCGCGGTCGAGGGCCGCGGTTCCGCAGCCATCCGCAGCAGAAGCGCGGTGACGCCGGAGGCTTGCGCAGCCAGCGTGAGCTTGCGGCTGGCGACGAGATCGAGCTGGCGCGCCTGCCCCCAGACTTCCAGCACCACGGCGCCGAGCGCATCGCAGGCCAGCGCGTCGGCGGCGGTCCGCAACGCGGCGTCGGTGTCGGGCGCGCGCACGGTCACCAGCAGCCGCGGATCGAGGCCCAGCTCGCACAGCCCGCTCATCGACAACGCACCGGATTCAATTTCCGAAAAATCCTGCCGCACCCAAACGAGCGGCCGGCGCGGCGACACCCTTCCCGCGAGGCCCGCGATGAAGCCGGTTGCCGCCGCGCTCTGGTGGCCCTCGGCGAACACTTCATGCACCGCTGCGACCGCAAGACCGCCGTGCAGCACCAAATCCGCTGCCGCATGGCCGAGCGCGACCTTGTTGAGGCCATGCGTATCGACCGGCGTTTCGATCCGCTCGATGCGTCCTCGCAAATTCGCAAGCGTGCTTGTGCGTGCGGTGCTCATGCCCCGCTCCTTAGAAATTTTGGCCTTTGCCGCTTCTTCCCGAGTGAACCCGCGGCTGGCTCATTTGTTCATGATATGTTCTAATATAAAGCTAACCGGCCCGGCAGAGTCAATCGAGATCGACGCCCAGCCAATTCATGAATGGAATCAAAGGGATTCAACGATGGATGTGCAACGCAAGCTGGAGATCCTGGCGGATGCTGCGAAATACGATGCTTCCTGCGCTTCCTCAGGCACCGAAAAGCGGGATTCCAGCGACGGCAAGGGCCTCGGCTCGACCGCGCCCGGCATGGGCATCTGCCATTCCTACGCGCCGGACGGACGCTGCATCTCGCTGTTGAAGGTGCTGCTCACCAACGCCTGCAATTACGATTGCTTATATTGCGTCAACCGCACTTCCTCGAACGTGCCGCGGGCGCGCTTCACGGTCGACGAGGTGGTGAAGCTGACGATCGACTTCTATCGCCGCAACTACATCGAGGGATTGTTTCTCTCCTCCGGCATCATCCGCAGCGCCGACTACACCATGGAGCAGGTGGTGAGCGTCGCGCGAAAACTGCGCGAGGAGCATCGCTTCCGCGGCTACATTCATCTGAAAACGATTCCCGAAGCCGATGACGCGCTGATCGCGGAAGCCGGCAAATATGCCGATCGCCTTTCCATCAACATCGAGATGCCGCTGGAAGACAGCCTGGCCAAACTGGCGCCGGAAAAGGACGTGCGCGCGATCCGCCGCACCATGGGCCGGCTGCGCCTGAGGCTCGATGAGGCAAAGGAGAACAGCAAGACCGCAACGAAGGCAAAGCCGCCGCGCTTTGCCCCCGCCGGCCAGAGCACGCAGATGATCATCGGCGCGGATGCGGCCAGCGACAAAACCATCCTCGACACCAGCGCCAATCTCTACGGCTCCTACCGGCTCAAGCGCGTCTATTACTCGGCCTTCAGCCCGATCCCCGACGCCAGCCGCGCACTGCCGCTTGTCTCCCCTCCGCTCATCCGCGAGCACCGGCTCTATCAGGCCGACTGGCTGATGCGGTTTTACGGTTTTGGCGCAGGCGAAATCGTCGACGAGGCCAAGGGCATGCTGCCGCTCGACATCGATCCGAAACTGGCCTGGGCGCTGCGCCACCGCGACCGCTTTCCGCTCGATGTCGCAACCGCGAGCCGCGAAGAACTGTTGCGGGTGCCGGGGTTCGGCACCAAGGCGGTCGACCGCATCATTGCCACCCGCCGCCTGACCTCGATCCGCACCGCCGACCTGGCGCGGCTGCACATCCCGCAGAAGAAGGCGCTGCCGTTCATCGTGCTCAGCGATCACCGCCCGTCGCCGAATCTGCTCGATGGCGCGGGGCTGGCGGCGCGGTTCAAGCCGAAGGCGACGCAACTGGGATTTGGGTTTTGAGTATCAGCGTCATTGCGAGCCAGCGGGCATCCATGTCGCCATTGTCGCGAGCAGGACTGGATGGCTGGCGCCCGGCAATGACGAACGGAGAATGCGACATGCACCACATCACCCTCGACAGCGAAACCGATTTCCACGGCTGGCGCAAAGCGGCCCGCGCGCTGGCGGTGAACGATGTAAAACCCTCCGACGTGAGCTGGCGCGTGGCTGATGATGCGCCCGAACTGTTCGACCGACAGCGCCGCCGCTCGAGCCGCCATCCGGCACGTTCAACGTAGCTGCCAAGTTCGTTGAACTGGCGGAAGTTGCGATCCTGCACCGCAACCCCGAGCGGTTCGCCCTGCTCTATCGCCTGCTGTGGCGGTTGCGGGCTCATCACGATCTCATTGATATCGCGACCGACCCTGATGTGGCCGAGGTCACGGCGATGGCGAAGGCCGTGCGCCGCGACGAGCACAAGATGCACGCCTTTGTCCGCTTCCGCGAAGTCGGTCGCGAGCAGAACGTCGCACTTCGTCGCCTGGTTCGAGCCGGAGCACCACATCGTCGAACTGGCCGCGCCGTTTTTCGCGCGCCGTTTCGCCGACATGCCCTGGTCGATCCTGACACCGGATGTCTGCGCGCATTGGGACGGCCATGCCGTCTCGATCACATCAGGCGTAGCCAAGAGCGAAGCCCCGACCGCGGATCGGCTGGAGGAAACCTGGCGGCGCTATTACGCCAGCATCTTCAATCCCGCCCGGCTGAAGGTGAAGGCGATGCAGAACGAAATGCCGAAAAAGTATTGGCGGAACCTGCCCGAGGCCTCGTTGATTAAACCGCTGATCGAAAGCGCCGGACACACCACAAACGCGATGATCGCGAACGCGGCGACCGAACCGCACAAGCCGCAGAAGCGGCCGGAACCGCCCACAGCAAACGGCACGGCAAACGAAATGGCCCGCAGACAGGCTGACGATATCGAGACGCTGCGCGAGGAAGCCGCCGATTGCCGCGCCTGTCCTCTCTACAAGGATGCGACCCAGACCGTGTTCGGCGAAGGGCCGCAAACAGCACGGATCATGCTGGTCGGCGAGCAGCCGGGCGACAAGGAAGACCTCGCCGGAAAACCCTTCGTCGGGCCCGCCGGGCAAATGCTCGACCGCGCGCTGGAGGAAGCCGGGATCGACCGCCGCACAGTCTACGTCACCAATGCGGTCAAGCATTTCAAGTTCGTGCCGCGCGGAAAGATCCGCCTGCACCAGAAGCCGAACACGCCGGAGATCAAGGCATGCCGGCAATGGTACGAGCGGGAACTGGCAGCGATCAAACCCGATCTGGTGGTGGCAATGGGCGCCACCGCAGCGCAAAGCGTGCTCGGGAAAATTACGCCGATCAACAAGAGCCGCGGCCACCCGATCGATCTCGACGATGGAACCAGGGCGCTGGTGACGGTGCACCCGTCCTATCTGTTGCGATTGCCGGACGCAGAGGCCAAGGCCCGCGAATACCGGCGCTTCGTCGAGGATCTCAAAATGGCCGCCGACCTGCTGCGAAAATCAGCACAGGCGGCCTGAATTCCGCCAATCCGGCAGCCGCAACTTACAGTGAAATAGCAGCCGCAATTTCTGGTGAAATATAACGGGGAAATTGACAATCCCATTCACAACCATTAATTGATTGAGAACACAATCGCATTCTCAAGGGAATGTGGGACGTCTTGTTCACGCTTGACGCTCCCATTCGGTCGACGCGCTGCCCGGTTCCACTCCAGCCCCGGCGCCGTGCAGCGCGCGACCCTCTTGCTTGCGGGCGCCCGCCTGCAAAGCCCCAACGATTCCAACAGCAAACATCCGGACGGCCAGGCCAGCTCTTCCGGCTGCGTTGACGCGCGTGATCCCGCCGGCCGGGGCAGCCGTCGTGCCTGTCATCTAACCTTCAAGTCCCTCGGTCAAAGATGCCCCCTCTCAGCATGCTACTACGGGGGGTCAGAATGACCGATATTACACTCAATTCATCGATGGCCGACGCGGCGCCTATCCAACCGGCCTCCCGGCCGAACCTCGACAAGGGCTTCAATCCGCTGACCATGATCCTGTTCTTCGGCATCCTCGCCGCCGGACTGCTGTACGTCGCCTACAGCATCTACGCCGACATCGACGCCACCGGCATGCGGGTGACCGCCTTCCTGCCCTACATCCTGCTGTTCGTGGCGCTCCTGATCGCGCTCGGCTTCGAATTCGTCAACGGTTTCCACGACACCGCCAACGCGGTCGCGACCGTGATCTACACCCATTCGCTGCCGGCGGAATTCGCCGTGATGTGGTCGGGCTTTTTCAATTTCCTCGGCGTGCTGCTCTCCTCGGGCGCGGTCGCCTTCGGCATCGTCTCGCTGCTGCCGGTGGAATTGATCCTCCAGGTCGGAAGCAGCGCCGGTTTTGCGATGGTGTTCGCGCTGCTGATTGCGGCCATCATCTGGAACCTCGGCACCTGGTATTTCGGCCTGCCGGCGTCCTCTTCGCACACGCTGATCGGCTCGATCATCGGCGTCGGCATCGCCAATGCGCTGATGCGCGGCCGCGACGGCACCTCGGGCGTCGACTGGAGCAAGGCGACCGAGATCGGCTACGCGCTGCTGCTCTCGCCGCTGTTCGGCTTCGTCATGGCGGCGATCCTGCTGCTGGTCCTGAAGTTCATCGTCCGCAATCCGGCACTGTATGCCGCACCTGAAAGCAACAAGCCGCCCCCGCTGTGGATCCGCAGCATCCTGATCGCCACCTGCACCGGCGTCAGCTTTGCGCACGGCTCCAACGACGGCCAGAAGGGCATGGGCCTGATCATGCTGATCCTGATCGGCACGGTGCCGACCGCCTACGCGCTGAACCGCGCGCTGCCGGCATCCCAGGTGGCGCAGTTCCAGACGACCTCGGAAGCCGCCTCCAGGGTGGTCGCCGCCAAGGGCGCCGGTCACAACATCATCGGCGATCCCAGGCCCGCGGTGACGCAATACGTCACCACCCACCAGATCGGCGAAGGCACCTACCCTTCGCTGGCCGTGCTGGTGAAGGACGTCGGCGAGCAGGTCCACAAGTACGGCTCGCTGAACAAGGTGCCGGCGGAAGCCGTCGGCAACACCCGCAACGACATGTACCTGACGTCGGAAGCGATCCGTTTCCTGATGAAGGACAAGGAAAACGACCTGAGCAAGGAAGAGGCCGAGCCCTCAAGGCCTACAAGGGCTCGCTCGACAGCGCGACCAAGTTCATCCCGCTCTGGGTCAAGGTCGCGGTGGCGATCGCGCTCGGGCTGGGAACCATGATCGGCTGGAAGCGCATCGTCGTCACCGTCGGCGAGAAGATCGGCAAGACGCACCTGACCTACGCGCAAGGCGCGTCCGCCGAACTGGTTGCCGCCGCCACGATCGGCGCCGCCGACGTATTCGGCCTGCCGGTTTCCACCACGCATGTGCTGTCGTCCGGCGTCGCCGGCACGATGGCGGCTAACGGTTCCGGCCTGCAGATGGCGACCATCCGCAATCTCCTGATGGCATGGGTGCTGACGCTGCCGGCCGCGATCTGCCTGTCGGCAGGCCTCTACGTGCTGTTCTCGAATCTGTTCTGAGTATCGGCGGTGCGGTCGGGTCGCTGCCATGCCGGCAGCCTCGACGGGTAGCGGAAGGCCGGAACCAAACTCCGGCCTTTTGCTTTTTTTCAAGGTGCCCTGACCGGCGGTCCGGCAGGATTTTGCATTTTACGTTGCGCAGCCGAAAGGTCTGCAGCCGGAGTCCACAATGACTAAAATACCGCTCAGCGGCACCACGCCGATCCAGGACCGCATTCAGGCGGAAATGCTGGATAGTTTCGATGAGGAATTGGAACTCGAAATCGATGACGATCGCCTCGATGCACTGACCAACGAATTCTCCGACCATACTGCGACGGAGACCGTAGACCGGCGCGTCTATTTCAAGGAGCTATTCCGCCTGCAGGGCGAACTGGTGAAATTGCAGAGCTGGGTGCAGCAGCAAAAGCTCAAGGTGGTGGTGATTTTCGAGGGGCGCGATTCCGCCGGCAAGGGCGGCGTCATCAAGCGCATTACCCAAAGGCTCAATCCCAGGGTCTGCCACGTCGCGGCACTTCCGGCGCCGAACGAGCGCGAGCGGACGCAATGGTATTTCCAGCGCTACGTATCGCATTTGCCGGCCGGCGGCGAGATCGTGCTGTTCGACCGCAGCTGGTACAATCGCGCCGGCGTCGAGCGGGTGATGGGTTTCTGTACCGAAGCCGAGGTCGAGGAATTCTTCCGGTCGGTACCGGAATTCGAGCGCATGCTCGTGCGTTCCGGAATCATCCTGATCAAGTACTGGTTTTCGATCACCGACGAAGAGCAGCATCTGCGCTTCACGATGCGGATCCACGACCCGCTCAAGCAGTGGAAGCTCAGCCCGATGGATGTGGAATTGCGCAGCCGCTGGGAGCAATACACCAAGGCAAAGGAAGCGATGCTGGAGCGTACTCACATTCCGGAAGCTCCCTGGTACCTGGTCGAGGCCGTCGACAAGAAGAAAGCGCGGCTGAACTGCATCGCGCATCTGCTCGAACAAATTTCCTACAAGGAAATCAAGAACGAGCCGGTGAATCTGCCCGCGCGGGTGCGCAACCCGGAATATAGCCGCGGGCCGATTCCACCCGAAATGTACGTGCCGGAGCGCTACTGAGCGGCCGCACCGCCGCGCTGCGCGATTTCAGTAGTCGCGCTCGCGATGCACGTCGTGGACCACGATGCCCATGCCCTGTTCGGGCAAGGCCAGCCAGTCCCGGCGCTTCAGCGTCCGGCGGGTGTCCTCCAGGCCGCTTTGCCAGTGCTCGCGCATCGAGGTGGCGGAGAATTCGTGATCCTTGGAATCGCCCTCATAGGCCTTCTGCTGATAGATCATCTGCAGGATGGTGATTTCCGGCAGATCGGCGAGACGGTCGCGCAATGAGCGCTCATGCTCGCTGAGTTGGTCCTCCGGAACCTTTTGCAGCGCCTTGTAGAGATCGGCCTTCAGATTGTTCATCTGCTTGTAGACATCGGTATTGTGCCGCGTGCGGGACGAGTAAACGATGTCCTTGTGCCGCGCCAGCACCTCCTGGATATCGCGGGGCAACGCGCCGCGGGCGCTGAACAGGTCGACCTGAAACACCAGCGAATTCAGCTTGTCTTCCTGGTCCAGCAGATGCTGCAGCGGGGTGTTGGAAACGATGCCGCCGTCCCAGAAATGATCGGTGCCGATCTTGACCATCGGCAGCGCCGGCGGCAGCGCGCCGCTTGCCATCACGTGTTCGGGCCCGATCACTTCGTTCTTGTTGTCGAAGTACAGGAAATTGCCGCTCAGCACATTGACGGCGCCGACCGCGAAATGGACTTTGCGGGAATTGATGAGATCGAAGTCGACCAGTTCGAGCAATGTTTCGCGTAACGGGCCGGTGTCGTAATAGCTGGTCGCGGTCCTGGCGCCGGCGGGGCTGAACCACGGACTGACCTCGTGCGGCTTGAAGAAGCCGGGCTGACCCAGCGTGGTCGTCATGAACGTACTCGCGAGGTTGCGGGCCTTGCGGTAGACGTCGCCGTCCGGCGTATAATGCCAGATCTTGCGGGCGGTGATGCGCTCCCAGAAGATTTGAAGCCTCTCCAGGCGCTGCTCGGGCGGATTGCCCGCGATGATCGCCGAGTTGATCGCGCCGATCGACACCCCGCACACCCAATCCGGCTCGATGCCCGCTTCGTGCAGCGCCTGATAGACCCCGACCTGATAGGCGCCGAGCGCGCCGCCGCCCTGCAGCACCAGCGCGATCCTGTCGCAGCGATCCGGCCGCCAGCCGGGCGCGATGGAGTTAGCTGAATGTGGTGTGCGCGCGTCCATGGCAATACCTCGTGAGAAACGAAATCAAGGATCGCTCGTAGAATTCAGGGCAGCGGTGACACCGGTATGACAGCGCTTTCGCGCCGCCGCTCACGCGCATCCGCCGCTGTCACACGTCTGAAGAAAATATCTCACATCTCCGTCGCCTGCGGCCGCTAGCAATTGCGTATTGCGGCGGACGGGGCATCTGCAATCGCGCGTCCTCGTTCGGGCATTTCATTCTCATCCGAAGAGTCATTGCCATGTTGTCCGGAAAATCAGCCATCGTGACCGGTTCGACCAGCGGGATCGGTCTCGGCATCGCGCGCGGCCTCGCCGCCAGCGGTGCGAACATCATGCTGAACGGGTTCGGCGATCCCAAGGAGATCGAGGCCATTCGCGAGGACCTCGCCAACGGTCACAACATCAAGGTGCTCTATAGCGGGGCCAACATGGCCGACGAGCGCTGAAATCGCCGGCATGATCGCGGAAGCCGAGGATGCGTTCGGCGGCGTCGATATCCTGGTCAACAATGCCGGGATCCAGTACGTCGCCCCGATCGAGGAATTTCCGGTCGAGAAATGGAATGCGATCCTCGCCATCAACCTGTCCAGCGCATTCCATACCACGCGCCTCGCAGTGCCCGGCATGAAGAAGAGGTCCTGGGGCCGCATCGTCAACATTGCCTCGGCGCATGCGCTGGTCGCCTCCCCGTTCAAGTCGGCCTATGTCGCCGCCAAGCACGGCATCGCCGGCCTGACCAAGACCGCAGCGCTCGAACTTGCCGAACACGGCATCACCGTCAATGCGGTCTGCCCCGGCTATGTCATGACGCCGCTGGTGGAGAAGCAGATCCCCGAACAGGCCAAGGCGCGCGGCATCACCGAACAGCAGGTGATCTCCGACGTGCTGCTCGCGGCCCAGCCGACCAAGCGCTTCGTCACCGTCGAAGAGCTGTCGGCGCTGGTGAATTTTCTCTGCACCGACAACGCACGATCGATCACCGGCACCGCGCTGCCGGTCGATGGCGGCTGGACCGCTCACTGAACAAGGGGGATTTTCGATGCGCAAGGCCAGACGTGCTCAAGCTTCCGTCGATGCCGATGGCGGGTCCGAGCTATCCGGCGGGACCGTATCGCTTCGTCAACCGGGAATTCCTGGTCATCAGCTACGAGACCGATCCGGACCTGATCCGCGCCGGCTTGCCCGAACCGCTGGAGCCGATCGATCAGCCCGATCGTGCATTATGAGTGGATCAAGATGCCTGACAGCTCCGGCTTCGGCAGCTACACTGAATCCGGCCTGGTGATCCCCGCGCGCCTCAACGGCGAAGAGGTCAATTTCGTCTCGCAGATGTATCTCGACGACGATCCGCCGATCGCTGCCGGTCGCGAGATCTGGGGCTTCCCGAAGAAATACGCCCACCCGAAGCTCGAAGTGGTCAAGGATACGCTGACCGGCACGCTCGAATACGCCGGCCAGCTCGTCGCCATGGGGACCATGGGCTACAAGCATGAAGCGATGGCGGGCAACGGCGAGATAACCCGCGCCACGCTGTCGAAGACCCAGATCAATCTCAAGCTGATCCCCGGCGTCGATGGCCGCGCGGAAGTCTGCCAGCTGGTCGCGATCAACCTGACCGATATCGTCGTCAAGGGTTCATGGATCGGACCGGGCCGGCTGCACCTCGTGCCCCATGTCAACGCACCGGTGGCTGATTTTCCGGTTCGGCGTGTCGTCGGCGCGCATCATTTTCTCGCCGATCTGACACTCCCTTATGGCCGCGTCGTTTACGACTACAACAAGCAGGACGAGGATCTGGCGGAAGCCGCCGAATAGGACGGGTGACACACTCCTGTAACAGAGGCGTCATTCAATACGACCTTGTTGAGGATCTTCGGGGTCGAAGGGCTGCCCCGAGCTGATTTTCTCTCTGGTGGGCGTCCCCGTGACTTCTGGCGCGCAGCAAAATTGTGTGGTGTGCGATGCGAGCTGATACGGCAGTTGCAAATCCCCTCGCCGACAGCGATCCCGCGCGCGCCCCGCTTGCGCCAGTCCCTGTTCCGGGACTGGTCTGGGCGTTTCGCATCCATTCGGACGGCGCGCCGGAAGCGCTCGCCGTCGACCAGCCGATTCCGTTTTCCCATGACGGGCTGCTCTGGCTGCATTTCAATCTGGCCGATGCCCGCGCGCTGCAGTGGCTGACCTCCGCCGACCTCCAGGTGCCACCGCAGGGGCGCGCGCTGCTGCTGTCAAAGGACACCTACCAGCAGCTTCACACCGTCGACGACTGCATCTACGGCGTGATCTCCGATCTGCTGCGCGACGTCGGCGAGGCGACCGAGGATACCGGATATCTCCGCTTCGTCATGACCGAGCAGATCCTGGTCAGCGGCCGGCATCATGCGCTGTGCGCGGTCGACGCCACCCGCCGCGCGCTCGAGGCGGGCCAGCAGAATCGAAAGCGCCGCTGGACTTCTGGAGACGATCGTCGAACACGTCGCCGACACCATGGACGGCATCGCCGATCGCGTGGCGCAGGCCCTCGACGAGGTCGAGGAGCAGGTGCTGTCGGACAGCGCGAAGGATCCCCGTCAAACCCTCGGCCGCCTGCGGCGCACCTGCGGCCGGCTGCACCGGCAATTGTCGGGCCTGCGGATCGTCTTCCACCGGTTCGAGCAGAAGCATCTCGACGACCTGAAGCCCGCCCTGCGGCTGCGCGCCGGCAAGCTCGCCCAGCGGCTCGACGGCCTCGACCACACCATCGTCGAGATGCGGGAGCGCAGCCGGCTGCTGCAGGAAGAGCTTCATCTGAAGATCGAGGAGCAAGGCAACAACAATATCAGGGTGCTCTCGGTCCTGACCGCGTTGCTGATGCCGCCGACGCTCATCACCGGCATCTTCGGCATGAACACCAAGGGGCTGCCGTTCACCGATCTCGAAACAGCCTTCCTGTGGGCCTCGTTGCTGCTGGTGCTGTCGTCGCTTGCCGCCTATTTCATCATGAAGCGCATCGGAATCATCAGGTAGCGGGCGGGATCACCGCGGATGTTCGCGTTGCGTAGATTGGTCGTAGCGGCAGCGTATCTTGCAGGCGTCATGGCGAACACGAGCGCGTCCGCCGGCGCCAAGGATGAAATCCGCCGCCGAATGGCTGGCCCCGAAATGGCTCAACGAATGGCATGACGGGCTGGCGGCCAAGGGATTGAATTTCGGCGCCACCTGGATCGGCGACAACATCACCAACGTCTCGGGCGGAACGGGACGGGGCGCCATCCATTTCGGCCGGTTTGATTTCTCCGTCGATGGCGACCTCGAGAAACTGGTCGGCTGGACCGGCGGCAAATTTTACGTCAACGCGCTCGGCCTCTACGGCCGCGGCTTGTCGCGCAACTATGTCCACAACCTCGCCACCATCAGCGAAATCGAAGCCCTGCCCGAAGCGCGCCTCTACAACGCCTATTTCGAGCAGAGCTTCTATAACAATGCGCTCAGCATCAGGATCGGGCAGCAGGCGGCGGACGTCGAGTTCTTCGACAGCCAGACCGACGATCTCTTCATCAACGGAACGTTCGGCTGGCCGGCCAACAAGGCCAACAACCTTCCGTCCGGCGGCCCGGCGCCGCCGATCGCGGTGCCCGGCATTCGCGTCAAGGCTGCGCTGTCGGACCAGGTCACCGTGTTCGGTGCCGTGTTCAACGGCAATGCGGCGCGGCCGGGCGACGGCGACCCGCAGCTTCGCGACAATCACGGCCTGGCGTTCCGGGTGAACGATCCGCCGTGGCTTATCGGGCAGGTGCGCTTCAGCTATGACCTCGATGTCGGCACCGGCACCCTGCCCGGCAATTTCACCCCGGGTGCCTGGCATCATACCGGACAGTTCGACGATCAGCGTTTCACGGCGCAGGGCGTGTCGATCGCCGATCCCGACGGAAGCGGCATCGCGGCAAAGCTTCGCGGCAATTTCGGCATCTTCGCCGTCGTCGAGCAGACGCTTTACCGGCCGCCCGGATGTAACCGAGAAAAGCGCGTCAGCCTCGGTGCCGGGGGTGACGGCGTTCGCCCGGGTCGCCTACAGCCCGCCGGACCGAAACCTCATCGACCTCTATATCGACGGCGGCATCGGCGTCAGCGGCCTGGTCCCCGGCCGTCCCGCCGACCGGTTCGGCATGGCCGTGGCCTATATGCGGATATCCAATTCCGCGCGAAATCTCGATCGCGACAACCAGCTTTTTACCGGCCTGCCAAGCCCGGTACGGAGCAATGAGACCTTGCTCGAATTGATCTATGAGGCCCACCTCAAGCCCGGCTGGCTGCTGGCCCCGTATTTTCAGTATGTGGTCCGCCCCTCCGGCGGCATCCCGAACCCGAACGACCCAAGCGGCCTGTCGCGGATCGGCGACGCCGCCGTGTTCGGTGTGACCACGACGGTCAGATATTAAGAACCGCATCTTCACGTGCTGGCTGAGCGGCAAATAAGGAAGGCCCGTACTGGAGATACGGGCCTTCCCTGGTATGTATTCGAATTAACGTGCGATCGAAGGGAACGTACCCTTACGCCGCCGCCAGCTTGTTCTCGACCAGCTTGATCCAGTACGAGGTGCCGTAGACGATCGCCTCGTCGTTGAAATCATAGGCAGGGTGGTGGAGGCCTGCGCTGTCGCCATTGCCGCAGAAGATGAAGGCGCCCGGCCGCGCTTCCAGCATGTAGGCGAAATCTTCCGCGCCCATCAGCGGCGGCATTTCGTGGACGTTCTGGGCGCCCGCCACGTCCTTGGCCACCTGCGTGGCGAAGTCGGTTTGCTCGGCATGGTTCTTGGTCACGGGATAGCCGCGCTCGTAAACCAGATCGACCTTGGCGCCGGTCATCCTGGCTACGCCCTCGCACACCTCGCGCACCCGCTTCTCGACCGTTGCGCGCACTTCCGGCGTCAGCGTCCGCACGGTGCCCCTGAGTTCGGCGGTCTGCGGGATTACGTTGCGGGCGTTGCCGGCGTGGAACTCGCAGATCGAGATCACGGCGGAGTCCAGCGGATCGATGGTCCTTGAGACGATCGACTGCAGCGCGGTGATCAACTGCGAGCCGACCAGCACGGAATCGATGCACTTGTTCGGGCGCGCGGCGTGGCCGCCGAGGCCCTCGATCTTGATGTCGATCGAGTCGGTCGCGGCCATGACCGGACCGGGACGGATGGCAAAGGAGCCGATCGGAATCCCCGGGCCGTTGTGCATGCCGTAGACCTGCTCGATGCCGAACCGGTCCATCAGCCCGTCCTTGATCATGGCAGCGGCGCCTGCACCGCCCTCCTCGGCCGGCTGGAAGATCACCACCGCGTCGCCGGCGAAATTCCGGGTCTCGGCCAGATACCGCGCTGCACCCAAAAGCATCGCCGTGTGACCGTCATGGCCGCAGGCGTGCATCAGCCCCGGCGTCTTGGAAGCGTGCGGCAGATCGGTCGCCTCCTCGATCGGCAGCGCGTCCATGTCGGCGCGAAGCCCGATCACCTTGATTTCGCCCTTGCCGGGCTGCTTGCCCTTGATGACGCCGACCACGCCGGTCTTGCCGAGGCCGGTGGCGACCTCGTCGCAGCCGAATTCGCGCAGGCGGTCTGCCACGAATGCTGCAGTGCGGTGAACCTCGTACAGCAATTCGGGATTTTCATGGATATCGCGGCGCCAGGCCTGGATATCGGGTTGCAGATCGGCGACGCGGTTGACGATGGGCATGGGACTTTCGAACCTCAGGTTGGAACACTCGGAGCATCCTTAGCATGCAAGCGGCGGTCCACCCAACACGCTGCCGCAGAGCCCCCATCCACCGGGGAGCATGGCGGAGCAAGGTCTGGAAAGCCCGGTGCAACCTTGGCGCGCGACGGCCTCACGCGGCCAGCGTGTTCTCGACCAGCTTGATCCAGTAGGAGGTGCCGAACACGATCGCCTCGTCGTTGAAATTGTAGGCGGGGTGATGGAGTCCGGCGCTGTCGCCGTTGCCGCAGAAGATCAGCGCACCCGGCCGCTGCTCCAGCATGAAGGCGAAATCTTCGCCGGCCATCAGCGGCGGCATCACATGCACATTGGCATCGCCGGCGATGTCTCTGGCTGCCCGCGTCGCGACATCCGTCTGGCTGACATGGTTGACCGTTACCGGATAGCCGCGATCGTAGGTCAGATCGATCCTGGCGCCGGTGACCTGCGCCACGCCGGCGACGACCTCGCGGACCCGCCTTTCCACCATTTTCCGCACATCGCCGTTCAGGGTACGGACGGTGCCCGCCAGCTCGGCGGTATGCGGGATCACATTGCGGGCGTTGCCGGCGTGAAATTCGCAGATCGAAATGACAGCCGATTCCAGCGGATCGACGCTGCGCGACACGATCGACTGCAGCGCCGTGATCAGCTGCGCGCCGACAAGAACGGAATCGATGCTGTTGTGCGGCTGTGCGGCGTGCCCACCGCGTCCCTCGATCCTGATGCCGACGGCATCGCCTCCGGCCATGATCGGACCGGGCCGAAGCGCGAACGCGCCGACCGGAATGCCCGGACCGTTATGCATGCCGTAGACCTGCTCGATACCGAAGCGGTCCATCAGCCCGTCCTTGATCATAGCTGCGGCGCCCGCACCACCCTCTTCGGCCGGCTGGAAGATCACGACCGCGCGCCCAGCGAAATTGCGGGTCTCGGCGAGGTAACGCGCCGCACCCAGCAGCATGGCGGTGTGGCCGTCATGGCCGCAGGCGTGCATCAGCCCCTTCGTTTTGGAAGCGTAGGGCAGATCGGTCGCCTCCTCGATCGGCAGCGCGTCCATATCCGCCCGCAGCCCGATGACCTTGATCTCGCCGTTGCCGGCGGGCCGGTTGCCCTTGATGACGCCGACGACGCCGGTGCGGCCGATACCGGTTATAACCTCGTCGCAGCCGAATTCCCGCAAACGGTCCGCCACCAATGCCGCAGTGCGGTGCACCTCGTAGAGCAGTTCCGGGTGTTCGTGAATATCCCGGCGCCAGGCCTGGATGTCGGGCTGCAACTCGGCGACGCGGTTGACGATGGGCATGGAGGGTAATCGGCTTTCCGGGTTGAACGCTTATGTCCTGTAGCATGCAAGGTGCGGTCCAACCAACGCAACAACGCAGCCTCGCGCCTCGCGGTCATGGCCGGGCTTGTCCCGGCCATCCACGTCTGACTAATTAGCGCTCAAGAACAACGTGGATGCCCGGCACAAGGCCGAAGACGCGCTTCGCGCTTTTGCCCGGGCATGACGATAATCCATAAGATGGGCGGACGGATGCCGACGCAGACTTGAAGGCGATTTCGATTATATCGTGGTTGGCGCGGGAACCGCCGGCTGCATCATGGCCAACCGGCTGTCGGCCGATCCGAAAAACCGCGTGCTGATCCTGGAGGCCGGCGGCAACGACAACTGGATCTGGTTTCACATCCCGGTCGGCTATCTCTTTGCGATCGGCAATCCCCGTTCGGACTGGATGTTTCGGACCGAGGCGGAGCCCGGGCTCAACGGTCGGTCACTGGCCTACCCCAGAGGCAAGGTGATCGGCGGCTCCTCCGCCATCAACGCAATGATCTCGATGCGCGGACAATCCGCCGATTACGATCACTGGCGCCAGCTCGGCCTCACCGGCTGGGGCTATGACGACGTGCTGCCGCTGTTCCGGCGGCTGGAGGATCATTTCCTCGGCGAGAGCGAGCATCACGGCACCGGCGGCGGGTGGCGGATCGAGGCGCCACGGCTGTCCTGGGAGGTTCTGGACGCGGTCGGCGACGCCGCCGAGGAAATGGGCATCAAGCGGATTGCCGATTTCAACACCGGCGACAATGAAGGCATCAGCTATTTCCACGTCAACCAGAAGCGCGGCCGGCGCTGGTCCTCGGCGCGCGGCTTCCTCAAGCCAGTGCTGAACCGCGGCAACCTGCGGCTGGAAAAGAACGTGCTGGTCGACCGGCTCATCGTCGAGAACGGGCGCGCGGTCGGCGTGCGCTTCATCCAGGGCAATGAAGTGGTCGAGGCCCGCACCAAAGGCGATGTGATTTTGTGCGCAGGATCAATCGGGTCAACCCAGGTCTTGCACCGATCCGGCATCGGCCCATCCGACTGGCTGTCGCCGCTCGGCATCGACGTCGTGCTCGACAGGCAGGGCGTCGGGCGCAATCTGCAGGACCATCTGCAGCAGCGCGCGATCTACAAGGTCGAGGGCGTCCGCACGCTGAACGAGACCTACTACAATCTGATCCGGCGCGGCATGATGGGGCTTGATTATGCCTTCCGCCGCCGCGGTCCGCTGACCATGGCGCCGTCGCAACTCGGCATCTTCACCCGCTCCGACCCACGCCGCGAGCGCGCCAATATCCAGTTCCACGTGCAGCCGCTGTCGCTCGACAAGTTCGGCGATCCCCTGCATCGTTTCCCCGCGATCACCGTCAGCGCCTGCAATCTGCAGCCGACCTCGCGCGGCACCGTGCGCATCCGCTCCGCAAAACCGGATGAAGCGCCCTCGATCGCGCCGAACTACCTCGCGACCGACGACGACCGCCAGGTCGCAGCCGATGCGATCCGTACCACGCGCCGACTGATGAAGCAGAAGCGGCTCGAACGCTATCACCCGCAAGAATATCTGCCCGGCCCTGCCGTCGGCGACGACGACGCGTCGCTGGCGAAAGCCGCCGGCGATATCGGCACTACGATCTTCCACCCGGTGGGGACGGCGAAGATGGGCACCGCTTCCGATCCCATGGCCGTGGTCGACGAGCGCCTGCGCTTCCACGGTATTGCAGGACTACGCGTCGCCGACGCGTCCGTCATGCCGACAATAACGTCGGGCAACACCAATACGCCGACGGCGATGATTGCGGAGAAAGGTGCTGCGATGATTTTGGAGGACAGGCGCTAAGGCGCCCTCCGAAGGACTGCGCCACGGCAACAGGAAGCTACTCTCCCTTCCCGTCTCACCAATGAGACCCTGTCTTGCGACAAGTGAGACGGACGCCGCGCGTTGCGCGCAGGCTGCGGGCCATTTCCGCCCGAAGCCCGGCCGTTTCGGCGAAAATCGAGGCCTGATCCCTGCTGGCACACCGCTTGCTCCATTGCCGGAACCGCGCATCAAGACGCGTCCGCAAGCAAGTAGACACTATCGAGGAGAACACCATGGAGATCGGATATTTCACGATGCCTTCGCATCCGCCGGAGTGCGGGTTGAAGGAAGGCCAGGATTGGGACCTCCAGGTCCTGCGCTGGCTCGACGAGCTCGGCTACCAGGAGGCCTGGATCGGTGAACATCACACCGCGCCCTGGGAGCCCCATCCCGCGCCCGACCTGTTGATCGCGCAGGCCCTGCTGCAGACCAAGAACATCCGCATCGGTCCCGGCGGATTCCTGCTGCCCTATCACCATCCCGCCGAACTCGCCAACCGCGTGGCGATGCTCGATCATCTGTCCGAGGGCAGGCTGAATTTCGGCGTCGCGGCCAGCGGCCTGCCGAGCGACTGGGCGATGTTCAATGTCGACGGCATGAGCGGCCAGAACCGCGACATGACGCGGGAGGCGCTGGAGATCATCCTGAAGCTCTGGAGCGATCCCGCGCCCTTTACGTACAAGGGCAAGTTCTGGACCGTGACCAAGCCGGACACGATGTTCGATTTCCTCAAGCCCCACATCAAGCCGGTGCAGGCCCCGCATCCGCCGATCGGCGTCGCCGGGCTTTCGAAGAACTCCGATACGCTGAAGCTTGCCGGCGAGCGCGGCTTCATCCCGATGAGCCTGAACCTCAATCCGGCCTATGTCGGCAGCCATTGGGACTCGGTCGAAGCCGGTGCGGCGAAAGCCGGACGCAAGGCGAACCGGCAGGACTGGCGGCTGGTGCGCGAGGTGTTCGTCGCCGATACCGACGAGGAAGCCTGGAAGCTCTCGGCCGGCGACATGATGGGCCGGATGATGGGCGAGTATTTCCTGCCGCTACTCGGGCATTTCGGCTTCAAGGATTATTTGAAGCACGCGCCCGACGTGCCTGACAGCGACGTGACCGTCGACTATTGCGCCCGCCGCAACTGGATCGTCGGCTCGCCTGCCACCGTCGCCGAAAAGATCGAAACCATCTATCGGGAAGTCGGCGGTTTCGGCGTGCTGCTGGTGTTCGGCTTCGACTACAAGCACAAGCCCGAGGCGTGGCACCATTCGCTCGAACTGTTGCGGCATGAAGTGATGCCGCGGCTGAAGCATCTCGGCGCCGACCGCATCAAGGCAGCGTGAGACGAAAACAGCGGATGCGGGACGATCGTTCCGCATCCGCTGGCCGCTTTTAACCGCAACCACCCGCATCATCTCTGGAATCGAGGCATGAATATCGACGCACCAGGTTTCAAGCAGGCCATGCGCGAATGTGCCGGCGTCGTTGCGCTGGTGACGGTAGGCACGGCACCAGGCCAGCGCACCGGGCTGACGGTCACATCGACCTGTTCGCTTTCCGACAAGCCGCCGTCGCTGCTCGTGTGCGTCAATCGCAATGCGAGCGCGCATGCGCGGATCTGCGAGGAGCGCGCCTTCGCCGTCAACTTCCTGCATGAGGAGCACGCGATGCTGGCGCTGACCTTCAGCGGGCAGAAGGGCATCAACGGCGACGATCGCTTCGCCTTCGGGCGCTGGACCACCGGCGTCACCGGCACACCGATCCTGGAAGATGCCGTTGCCGCCTTCGACTGCGTGCTGACGCAGGAATTCGAAACAGCAACCCATTCGATATTCGTGGGCGAAGTGCGAAACGTATCGGTGTCGGCGCAGGCTACGCCCCTGCTCTATCTCCGCGGCAGTTTTCACGGCGCGCGCGAGATAAGGGATGCGCTCTCGCTCGGCGACGTCGATGCGCGGCGGATGAGCTGGAGCGATTTTTCCTGACGTTCGGCCATGAACGCGCAGTTGCGTTCGCGGTCGAGACGGCACCCCGGTCGGTGGCAGACCGCTCACGAATACCGCATCACCCCGTCGTCGACCTTGCCGTAGCGAAGCGTGACGATGTCGAGCGCGTAGTTCTGATACAGCCGCCACGGCCGCTTCGAGCCCTGCTTGGGCAGTTTGGCGATCGAGCGCTGCACGTAGCCGGAGGAAAAATCCAGCGACGGCAGTTCCGTGACATCAGGATCGACATTATGCGGCACGCATTGCTTGTAGCCGTTGCGGTCCATGTAATTGATCAGTCGGCAGACATATTCGCAGGTCAGGTCGCATTTCAGCGTCCAGGACGCATTGGTGTAGCCGAGCGCCGAGGCCATGTTCGGGATGTCCGAATACATCATGCCCTTGTAGTTCAGCGTGCGCGCGAAATCGACCGTGCGGCCGTCGACGCTGACTTCGAGCCCGCCGGCCACCTGCAGCACCAGCCCGGTCGCGGCGACGATGATGTCGGCTTCAAGCTCGCTACCGTCCTTCAGCCTGATGCCGCCTTTGGTGAAGGTGTCGATCTCATTGGTGACGACGGAGGCGCGCTTGTCGCGGATTGACTTGAACAGGTCGCCATCGGGCACCAGACACAGCCGCTGCTCCCAGGGATTGTAGCGTGGCGTGAAGTGCTTGCCGACGTCGTATTCCGGCCCCAGCGCCATCTTGACGCCACCCAGGATCAGTTGCTTGGCGCGATCGGGCTTGCGGCGGCAGAGCTGGAAGAAATACATGCCGAACAGCACGTTGCGCCAGCGGATCATGTGATAGGCGAGTTTTGCGGAGAGATTTTTGCGCAGCTTGTTGGCGAGCGCATCCTCCGCCGGCCGCGCCACCACGTAGGTCGGCGAGCGCTGCAGCATGGTGACATGCGATGGCCGTCTTCGCCATCTCCGGCACCAGCGTCACGGCGGTCGCGCCTGACCCGATCACGACCACGCGTTTGCCCGCGTAGTCGAGATCCCCAGGCCATTTCTGCGGGTGCACGATCTGGCCGGCGAAGTCGGCCGTGCCGGAGAATTCCGGCGTGTAGCCTTCCTCGTATTTGTAATAGCCCGCGCACATGAACAGGAAATTGCAGGTGAAGCTCACGACCTCGGTCGCGCCCTCGCCGACCGTGCGCTCGACCTCCACGGTCCAGCGCGAATCCGGCGACGACCACGACGCGCGCTTGACGCGATGGTTGAAGCGGACCTTCCTGTCGATGCCGTTATCTGAAGCCGTCTCGCGCACGTAGTTCAGGATCCGCGGCCCGTCGGCGATCGCCTTCGGCTCGGTCCACGGCCGGAACGAATAGCCGAGCGTATACATGTCGCTGTCGGAACGGATGCCGGGATAGCGAAACAGGTCCCAGGTGCCACCGATGCAATCGCGCCCCTCGAGGATCACGTAACTCTTGCCGGGACATTTCTGCTGCAGGTGATAGCCCGCACCGATGCCGGACAGGCCGGCGCCGACGATCAGCACGTCGAAATGTTCTGCCGCATCGGTCATGATGTTCTCCCTGCTTCCCGATCTAATGGGCCGCAGGGAGAAATTGCAACTCGCATTGTCAGGTTGCCGTGCGATACACGCTGTATCGAAATTTACTCTTGAATCTCAACCATCATGGGATTTGCGGCCGGCCAGCAAAAAGCCCCGGATCGCTCCGGGGCCTGCTGAGATTCTCGCGGTCACTTCAGGACGGCACCTGCGACGATGCCCTTTCCTGAAATCAATACCGGTAATGATCCGCCTTGAACGGGCCTTCCTGCTTGACGCCGATATAGTCGGCCTGGTCCTTGCGCAGTTCGGTCAGTTTGACGCCGATCTTGGCGAGATGCAGCCGCGCCACCTTCTCGTCCAGCGACTTCGGCAGCACGTAGACTTCCTTCTTGTACTTGCCGTCCTTGTTGTTGGCCCAGAGTTCGATCTGCGCCAGCGTCTGGTTGGTGAACGAGGCCGACATCACGAAGGACGGATGGCCCATGGCGTTGCCGAGGTTCACCAGGCGGCCTTCCGACAGCAGGATGATGCGGTGCTTGTCGGGGAATTCGATCTCGTCGACCTGCGGCTTGATGTTGGTCCACTTCAGGTTACGCAGACCCGCGATCTGGATCTCGTTGTCGAAGTGGCCGATGTTGCAGACGATGGCGCGATCCTTCATCGCGCGCATGTGGTCGATGGTGATGATGTCCTTGTTGCCGGTCGCGGTGACGAAGATGTCGGCGCGGGGTGCGGCGTCTTCCATCGTCACGACTTCATAGCCTTCCATCGCCGCCTGCAGCGCGCAGATCGGATCGACTTCGGAAACCATGACGCGGCAGCCGGCCTGGCGCAGCGAAGCGGCGGAGCCCTTGCCGACGTCGCCGAAGCCCGCGACCATCGCGGTCTTGCCGGACATCATGACGTCGGTGCCGCGGCGGATGCCGTCGACCAGCGATTCACGGCAGCCATAGAGGTTGTCGAACTTCGACTTGGTGACGCTGTCGTTGACGTTGATCGCCGGCCACAGCAGCGTGCCGGCTTTCTGCATGTCGTAGAGACGATGCACGCCCGTGGTGGTCTCTTCGGAAACGCCCTTGATGCTCTTGGCGATCTCGGCGAAGTAACCCTTCGGCTTTTCCTTGAGCTGCTTCTTGAGAAGCGCGAAAAAGACTTCCTCTTCTTCCGAAGCCGGGTTGTCCAGGAACTTGGTGTCGCCGTTCTCGGCGCGCAGACCGAGATGGACATACATGGTGGCGTCGCCGCCGTCGTCGAGGATCATGTTGGGATGACCGCCGCCGTGCCAGTCGAACAGCTTGGCCGTGTAATCCCAGTATTCGGCGAGCGTCTCGCCCTTGACGGCGAACACCGGAATGCCGGCAGCGGCAATCGCCGCCGCCGCATGGTCCTGCGTCGAATAGATGTTGCAGGACACCCAGCGGATGTCGGCACCGAGCGCGGCAAGCGTTTCGATCAGCACGCCGGTCTGGATCGTCATGTGCAGCGAGCCTGCGATACGCGCGCCCTTCAACGGCTGTTTGGGGCCGTATTCTTCGCGTGTTGCCATCAGGCCCGGCATCTCGGTCTCGGCCAGCGAGAGTTCCTTGCGGCCGAAATCGGCGAGCGAGATGTCCTTGACGATGTAGTCGGTGAAGGCGGGCTTCTTGGCGGCGGCGGTCATGAGAGCTTCCTGTTGTTTAGCTCGTCATTCCGGGGCGCCTCGAAGAGGCGAACCCGGAATCTCGAAATGATGGAAAAGGATTCCGGGTTCGCCCGCTTTGGCGAGCGCCCCGGAATGACGTCAGGACTAGAGCGCGCGCTTGAGCGGTTCGACGAGATCGGTCTTCTCCCAGGAGAAGCCGCCTTCATTGTCGGGCGTGCGACCGAAATGGCCGTAGGCCGAAGTACGCGCGTAGATCGGCCGGTTGAGATCGAGATGGGTGCGGATGCCGCGCGGCGTCAAATCCATCGCCTTCGCAGCCGCCTTCTCGAGCTGGTCTTCCGGCACCTTTCCGGTGCCGTGGGTATCGATATAGATCGACAGCGGCCGCGCCACGCCGATCGCGTAGGCAAGCTGCAGCGTGCAGCGGTCCGCAAGCCCGGCCGCGACGATGTTCTTGGCGACGTAGCGCGCGGCATAGGCAGCCGAACGGTCGACCTTGGTCGGGTCCTTGCCGGAGAACGCGCCGCCGCCATGCGGGGCTGCGCCACCATAGGTGTCGACAATGATCTTGCGGCCGGTGAGACCGGAATCGCCATCGGGACCACCGATGTAGAACTTGCCGGTCGGATTGATGTGCCAGACGGTCTTGCCGTTGATCCACTCCTTCGGCAGCGCCTCACGAACGTAGGGCTCGACGATGTCGCGAATCTGGTTGGAGGTCAGATCCTCGACCAGATGCTGGTGCGAGACCACGATCTCGCGCACACCGACGGGCTTGCCGTTCTCGTACTGCACGGTGACCTGGCTCTTGGAGTCCGGACCCAGCACCTTCTCCTTGCCGGAGTGACGTGCTTCCGAGATCAGCCGCAGGATCTTGTGGGCGTAGAAGATCGGCGCCGGCATCAGGTCCGGCGTTTCGTTGGTGGCGTAGCCGAACATGATGCCCTGATCGCCCGCGCCCTCTTCCTTGTTGGTGCCCGGCTGCAGCGCGTCGACGCCCTGCGCGATATCGGCGGATTGCGGATGCAGCAGGATCTCGATGTCGGCTTTCTCCCAGTGGAAGCCGTCCTGCTCGTAACCGATGTCCTTGATCGCAGCGCGAATAACGCTTTCGATCTGGTCGTTGGTGACGGATTTGGGTCCGCGGGTTTCACCGGCGACGACGACCTTGTTGGTGGTGGCCAGCGTTTCGCAGGCCGCGCGGATCGCCCAGGGATCGATGCCGGCCTTGGGGCCTTCACGGAAAAACAGATCGACGATCTCGTCGGAAATTCGGTCGCAAACCTTGTCCGGGTGACCCTCGGAAACCGACTCGCTGGTGAACAAATAAGACGCGCGCATCAACAACCCCTTGTTCCCGCCGGATGCCGGCGGCTGTCTGTGATCTATCCTGGAATGTCAGTCGCGACGACGCGAAATGACGTAGGATTCGTCGTAAAACCAAAGCCCATTATGCTTGCGCAGAACCTCTCTGGTGGCATCGAGGGTTCGGCTGCTTTCTGTCATTTCCGTCAACCGGTCGTCTTCGATCTGGGCGACATACACCGCCGCATTCCACGCTGCAAAGGCCGTCGAGGTTCCGATCGAGCCGGTGACCTCGTTGGGCAGCGCTTCCATATCATAACGGAAGATGGAACGGTTATCGGCGTAGGCATTAAAGTTAAGGTCGCGCCCGGCCGATCCCAGCTCGTATTTCACCGCGCGCAATAGCTCATGACGGCTCACGGCGAAAGGATTTTCTCCGGGCCAGACCGCCTGGATGATTTCCAGGCCCGGATCCTGCCCGTGGGAGTGAATTCCAATCAGACGCCCGCCTGCCCGCAAGGCCCGGGCGAGCGGTGCAATGATCCGCTTGGCGCGGAAATTCACAGAGGATTTTGCCCGATACGGCTGGGAAGCGATCACGAGGTCGAAATTGGCCTCGGTCCGGCCCGCCCGGGGGATGATCGAATCAAGCAGGAACCGGTGGTCCTCCCGATACACGACCAGCGCCACGGGCCGTTCGTAGGTCGGCATGCCCGATTTGGGGCTGATATTGGCCCGCCAGTTTTGCTCCAGAAACGGCCCCAATTCGGCGATCTGGGCCTCGAATTCCCCTGAGGAGGCCCCCCGCAGGGCGACCTCGTGCCAGATCATGCCGGCCGCCGCGGCAGGCGAAGCCGGGGTCAGCCAGGGCGCCTCCGCATAGTACATGTTGGTCAGCACGAAGACGGTGGCCGGGTGCTCGAACAGCCGGTCCGGCACCTTGTCGAGCGTCAGGCGGACATCCTCCAGGCTCAGTTCCTTGCCGGCGATATAAAACGGCATGTGGGGAAAGCGGCCGTGCATCGAGCGCATCACCCGCGCCAGCACGGTGCCGTCGCCGACACCGGCATCGAACACCCGAAGCGCCGGCGGGCGGGGATGCAGGCTGGAGAGTTCCAGCGCCACTCGCTCGGCAATCACCCGCTTCTCGCTGCAGGTATGCACGAACAGCAGGTATTTCTGGCGGTTCTCGAAAAAACGGAAATTGCCGCGCGGATCGCGTTTTTCGGGGGGCACTTCGAGGCCGCGTGGTGGCGGCAGCCCGCCCGGCGTGGACGCCGCGATATAGGCCTGGATGCGATCCAGCGTGTCGATGGTAATGCGCTTGCCCTCGCGCAGGCGGTGCACCAGCTTGCCGTCGTTGACGGCCCGGCGGCCGAACGTCGTCTCCGCCATGTCGGCCTGGCGGCAGAACTCCGTTATCTGGCTGAGAATCTGGTCGTTTTTCATGATGAGCTTCGGTGGGCCGCGGAAAACGTCCTGACGTCCTACCATCCCCTGCCCACTAGCGAAATGTATCCCGGAGGATCCGCGCGGTGAG
>CAWFIQ010000022.1:0-37024 GCA_963815955.1 uncultured Alphaproteobacteria bacterium | reverse complement strand
CGTATCTGCCGCCGAAGGCGCCGCCGCAGCAGCTCACGCTGCTCGTCAACGGCGTGCCTTTCGGCCCGGTCACGCTGGCGTCAGGGTCTGCATCCCGCGGTGGTGACGGTCCCCAGCGCTGCCTGGCGCAGCGGGGTGAACCATCTCGAGCTGCGCTTCGCCTACGACGCCAAGCCTTCCGCGGCGGGCATCCCTGACGGCCGTGCCCTGGCGGCGTCCATCGACGCCATCTCCGTTCGCGTCGCGCCCTGCCGCCGGCCGTCCCCAGGCTCATAAAGGTCACCTGTTCGGAACCTCCGGCCCCTCGACGTTCGTCTAAGTAATCAGGATTCACGTAGGGGGAGACATGCAGATTTCCGTTCCGGAGCTCGTGACCGTGCTCGTCATCTACACGGCGATGGCCGGCAGCGGGCTGTACTGGCTTGGCACCGCGCGCTCACCCCGGTGCCCGCGTGAATGGGCGGCCGCGCTGTTGGTAATGCCGGTTCCGGCGCATCATCGTCCTCGGGCTGGTCCGTCCGGGCTGGCCGCAGCGCTGACGGCCGGACGACGGCCGCGCGCTACCACAGGGGCAGAAGAATGCGGACGCGTTCCCAGGGCGTCGCTCGTCAGCCCGACGAGCCCGCCGTGTGCCAGGACGGTCGCGTACATCGCCAGCCCGAGGCCGCTGCCCTGGTCGGGCGCTTTGGTCGTGAAGAACGGCTCGAAGACCCGGGACTGCAGTTCTTCGCGGGATGCCCGTCCCGTGTCAGACACCTCCACCACCGCATAGGTCACCGGGACCCGACCGCGGTCGCCGCCCTCGCGGCGACATCCAGCGTATGCCGACGCGTCGTGATGTGGAGGGTCCCTCCGTCCGGCATGGCGTCGCGCGCGTTCAGCACAGTTCAGGATCGCTTGTTCGATCTGCGACCGATCGACGTGGACGGGCAGCAGTGCGTCGGGCAGCACACCGAGAGATCGATGAACGGCCGGATGACCGGCTCCGCGAGCCTCGCGCTGTCGCGCACGACGCCGACGAGGTCCACCTGTTGGCGCGAGCCGTCGTCTGGCCAGCCGAGGTTCGCCAGCCGCCGGGTCAGGTCCGAGACGCGATGCAGCGCCTCGCGGCGGCCTGTGCCTGCTCCCGACGACCACGGCCTCCTCGGGCGTCTCGGCGATCAGGTCGAGCCCGGCGACGGCGACCAGCAGCGCGTTGTTGATATCGTGGACCAGGCCGATCGCCACCCTGCCGGCGAGCGCCCGGCTTCTGGGCGTGACGCCACTGCGCGTCGATCCGCGGGCCGGCGGGGGTCGCGGGCCGATCGACGCCGGCGGAGCCTTCCGCGGCAGCACCAGGGCGGCGAGCCGGTCGAGCCACGATGAGAAGCGGCGGCCCCCGACAGCCGGGCTATCGACCGTCATCGCGGCACCTCGAGCAGGAGCGATTCCAGCGCGCGGCGCAGCGCACGCAGCTCGTCGCTGTTGAAGGCCGTCTTGCTGCATTCGAGCGCGCGGGCCGCGTCGCGCACGGCCCCCTGGTAGCGGAGGGCCTGCGGGCTGGGTTCGGCGCCTGGAAGGGAGGGCATCACCAAAGAGCGGCGTGCCTCGCGGCAGCGCGTCGAGCTCGGCACCGACGGCTCGCAAGGCGGCCGTCAGGCTGGGCACGTCGCCGTGTTCCACGCCGCGGATCATGCCGTCCGCGCGGGTCAGGGGCAATGCGCCAATCCTGATGGCCGCCCGAGCCAGGTTCGCGGCCTATTCGTGGACGATGCCGTGGCGGAGGGCGAAGCGAACGAGTCCCGCGAATGTCGAAGATTTGCAGCCGCTCCATCACCTGGCGGCGATGGGTCTCGACCGTCTTGATGCTCATCTTCAGCGCGGAGGCGATCTCCTTGATGGACCGCCCTTCGGCGACGAGCTGCAGGATCTCCCGCTGCCGCGCGCTGAGCGCGTCGACCGGGCTCCGGCCGGCCGCATCGGCCGCCGCCATCCCGGCGAGGAAACCGCTGACGACCACGCGCGACACGGCGCTGCTGATGTAGATCTCACCGCGCAGCACGGCGCGCAGCGCCAGGGGCAGCTCGGCGACGGCGGCGTCCTTCAGCAGGTAGCCGGCCGCGCCGGCCCGGAGCGCCTGCAGCACGTAGGCATCGATGCCGTGCATCGAGAGGACGATCGTCCGCGTCGCCGGATGGTCGCGCGAGACTAGCGCGGCCGCCTCGAGGCCGTTGAGCCCGGGCATGGCGATGTCCATCAGCACGACGGACGGCTGGTGCACGGCGATGCCTCAGTGCCTCGCGGCCGTCGCTCGCCTCGAGCACCGTCGAGACCTCGGGCAGCCCTCGAGCAGCGCGCGGAGCCCAGCGCGCACGAGGGTGTGATCGTCGGCGAGCAGCACGGTGTGGCTCAGACGCACCGCCGGTGCAGGGCCCGCTGCGTCCGCGCCGCGGCCGGCACGGGATGCGCAGGCAGATCGTCGTGCCGCGTCCGGGTGCCGAGTCGACCTCGAGGCTGCCGCCGGCGAACTCCGCGCGCTCGCGCATGCTGACCAGGCCGAGATGCTCGCCGGGCGACGCGCCCGCCGCCAGGCGCGGTCGAAGCCGCGGCCGTCGTCGATCCGCCAGGCCGCCAGCTCGTCGCCGTCGCGGCGGGCGGCCAGCGACAGTCGGCTCGCGGCCGCGTGGCGCAGGCTGTTGGCAATCGCCTCCTGGACGACGCGATAGACCGCGGGCTCAATCGGGGCGGCCAGCCGCGGCAGCCGGTCCCCCAGTCGCTGACGACGAACGCCTCCGATCGACGTGCGCGTCGATGAGCGCGTGGAGCGCCGGGCCGAGGCCGACCTCGTCGAGCAGCGGCGGCCGCAGGCCGCGGGCGAACGCGCGGACGTCGTGCAGCAGCTCCTCGGAGATCGCGACGCAGTCGTCGATGGCGGCGGTGCGCTGGTCGGGTCGCACCGGGACAGCTGGGGCTTCATGCGCAGCGCCGTCAGCCGCTGCCCGAAATCGTCGTGCACCTCGTGGGCGAGCCGGCGGCGCTCGTTCTCTTCGGCCTCGCGCACACGCCCGGCCAGCGCCTGCACTGCCCTCGACTCGGTCCGCGCGTTCGAGCAGAGTATCGCTCCGCTCCAGGCCGCTTCGAGGTACCGGGTCACGTGTCCGATGGTCGCGACGATTCCGGCGGCGAGCGACGAGTGGAAGAACCATAGCCGCAGGTATTGGGTGGGCCAGACGACGTCGAGCGGGGCCGGGAGCCCCGCCAGCGGCATCACCAGCGGCGCCAGCCAGGTCGCGCTCGCGCCCGCCAGGGTCCACCAGCCCCAGCGGGCGCCGCCCATCAGCGCGGCGAAGCTGGCGGCGCTGGGAATCAGCAGCCCATGAAAGGCAATCTCCCGCGCATAGACCATGAGGAACCCGTTGCCCCACAGCATGATGCCGACGATCAAGGCGACGCGGGCACGCCGCGAAGACGGCCCGACAGGCGACGGCGACCCCGATCAGGGTCACGGCGAGCAGGGCCACCAGATCCCATTCACGTCGGACGGCCCGCGCGACGATCCCCAGCGCCAATGCGGGGAGCACCGCGAAGGCGAAGCGACGCGTACCCCGTCGATGACGTCGCCTCTCCACGTGCCTCGACCGGGTCGCAGGGAATCGCGTGCAGCCGCGTCGGGCGCGAGCCCGTCGGGGTCATGGCAATCGAACGGGCAGGGTACACGGCCGCACGTTCGGCCATCGATCACCAGGTCGCCCCGTCGCCTGGCACCCGGCCTCCTGCTGCCTTGGTGGCGGCGCTGAGGATGGCGTGGACGGCGCGCACATCGGCGATGCGGTCGAACGTCGGGGCCGGATCATCGGCGAAGAAGCGGCGATGGCTCCTGAACCATCCGTCCGTGGTGAAGCGGATCGTGCCCGCTCCCGTCGCGCGGACCGTCATCGACGGGTAGTAGCGCATACCTGCCAGCGGCAGCCGGAACACGCGCCGCCCGTGTCGCCATTGCCAACCGAGGACGAGCACCTGGCAATCGGTGATGGCGTAGAGCGTGCTGAACCGCAGCGCGGCATCAATCGATGCCACGGCGGCCCCGAGACCGAGCCAAGACCAGGCTCATAATTGCGACGAACACCAACGGCGCGATGCCACCATCATTCCAGACGGCGACCGACATGATCGCGAGGTATATCGGCCCGATGATCAGATCCCCCGCATGCGCGTGTGGCCGAACACATCGAGCCCCTGCTTTGGGCGTCCCCACCAGAGCACGCGCTCGTCCGGCTCGAGGTTCTCGATGATCTCGAGTGGCACCGACCCCGTGATGCTGCGGAGAACGTCGGCACGTGCCGCCATCAAGGTCGTGCGCACGCCGTCGACATCGGCGAACATGGGCGAGTCGTGGGCGCGTCCAGTCGTCGACGATGAGCGTGATCGTGCCCTCGCCGGAGGGAGCGGCGTCAACGGTTGCGTTCGTGATGCGCTCGAGCAGAACGACGCGAAACCCACCGCTCCAGAAGTCGTCGCCGAGCAGCACGCGGTCGCGGGTGATGGCGTAGAAGCGCCCGCGGCGCTGGCGGGCGACGATGGTACGGTAAGTCGCGATCAGGGAGACGCCCGATCCCGCGAAAGCCAGCCGAAAGATCGTCGTCACGACCGGGTGCCAGGTGGGGCCGGGCGCGAACGCCACCACGGCGGCGATGGCGGCCGCGATCGCAATCACTGGGAGCAGCGCGAGATCGCGCCAACCCGCAATCCCCAGACGCAGGGGGCACCCCCACCAGAGCACGCGATCGCCGAAGATCAGCCGATACTCGAGCTCGAGCGGGAACGCGTCCACACCGCACGCTCCTCCGCCGTCAGCCCTTGAGCGCCGCCATCAGCCCTTCGTACTTCTGCATGATGACGTCCCAGCGATACTCCGTCTTACGTACTCGCGCCATTGCGGCCCATCTACGCCGCAGCCGATTGTTGGCCAGCAGCATCTTCGCGCCTCGACGAACTCGTCCGCGGTGCTCCTACAGACCCGCCTGGCTGTTCCGGCAGTGGTCGACGAGCACGTCGCTGCGGCCGTTGAACAGGATGGGCGTGCCCACCGCCATCGCCTCGAGGGCCAGCAACGACAAGCTCTCGAGCGGCGAGGGCACGACCACGATGGTGGCCGCTTCGAGGGCCTCGGCCGCTCGCGCTCGGACAGCATCCCCGCGAAGCGCACCGACGGATCCTCGGGCAGCGGCATCAGCTTCACGCCCATAATCACCAGGTCGCGTCGCCGCCGGCCCGCTCCTTGCCGTTGAAGTACTCGAGCAGCTCCTCGCAGCCCTTGCCCGGATCGATGCGCCCCCCGTACAGCCGACCGGCCCCTGCAGCCGATGGCGGCGGCGGAAGCGCGCGCCGCGCCGCGCATGTGGCGGCAGTGCCTCTCCTTTGTCGGGCGAGTTCTCGTCGTCGCTGGCCGCCGCTCGGCCGCCTCGCGCGGGCCGGACGCGGGCGGTTCTGCAGCAGGTCGACCCCGCACCCCACGTCCCCTCCGGCCGTCGCTATCTCGAACGTCGACTTCAAGAACCGGCGCTCCACGTCGGTGTTGTAGGCAATGGCCTCGGCCAGGCGAAACAGCTCCGGTACATGCCGCAGCTTAATGGCCGGCTCGTCGTGCGCGGTCGGCACCAGGATGCTGCGCGCGGGATCGATCTTCAACCCCAGGACCGTCGGCGCGTACAGATAGGTGAAGAAGATCAGGATTCTTTTCTGCGCTTCGTGCGCTCGGTGCTCGAGCCGCCGGCGACGACGGGCCCTGCAGGCGCAGCCACTCCAGTTCGTCCTCGCGCGATGTGCGGATGATGGAGATCCAGTTCGAGAAGGGTTGAACGCGACGATATCGCGGTCACGGGATGGTGCAGAACCGGCGAACGGCGACGCCCCGGACCGGTCGTTGCCCTCCGGATACTGTTTTCCAGGTGACGTAATCGCGGGCGCAGGTCGTCAGCACCTCGACCTCGTAACGGGGGGCAAGACGCTCGGCAATGAGCCGGGCAGTGGTATTCGGATCCGCCGAGGATCTCGGTACCGTAGCGTTGAACAACGAACCCGATCTTCATCAGGCGAACTCCGCGATCAGGGTGTCCAGCTCGCGCGACGTGCGGTGATCGCCGAAGTCGGCGAGCCGTTCGCGCTGGCCGGTGACGACCCGAGGTCAGGCGCAATATAGGGGGCGATTGGGGATTGGTCATGTAAGGGAGGGCAGCGTCCCCGCTACACACCGTCATCACAGAAACAGGCCGTAGGGTCGCCACGCTTTCCAGAAACGCCTCTTCCGCGGAATGCACCGCATCGGGGGTTCCGACATGCATCCAGACGCCGTCGAGCCGCAGGCCGAACAGCCGTTCCTGCTCGTTGGCGCGGTCGAACATCTTGGTCAGCGAAAATTCGCCGGCGGGCGCGTCGGCAAACAATGACGGCGACATGATCGCCGCACCCGCATAGACGAACGGCACCACCTGATGCTCCAGGCGCTTGCGCAATGCGCCGTCCGGCAGCATCGCGTAGTCGCCGCGGCCGGCATAGCCGATGCTGCTCGTGGTCGGCGCCATCAGGAGCAGGATGTCCATCCGGGCCGGGTCGAAGATTTCCGCGAGCCGCTCCAGATTGGGCCGCACGCCGTCGATCCACATCGTGTCGGCGTTGAGGTGGAAGAACGGCTCCTTGCCGAGCAATGGCAGCGCCTTTACCACCGCGCCGCCGGTGCCAAGCACGACATCGCGTTCGTCGGAAATGATGACACGGGGCCGGGCACGGCTCGCGGTGTGCTGGATGATCTGGTCGGGCAGATAATGCACGTTGACGACGGCCTCGCTGACGCCGGCCCCGGCGAGCTTGTCGAGCACGTGATCGAGCAGCGGTTGTCCCGCCACGCGCACCAGCGGCTTCGGCATATGGTCGGTCAGCGGGCGCATGCGCAAACCCAGACCGGCGGCAAGGACCATGGCTTTGGTGGGCGTAACGGACATCTGTGAAATATCTCGAACCATCAAATAGCGCCGCGGATCATAGCACGGCGATTCGCATGAACCAGCAACCAGGAGGCCTTAGTGGCCGCAGATGACGGCCGTACGACGGCTGCCGACGCCGCAAAACCTCAGACTTCGGCGTCCTCGGCCCCGCGCTTGGCCGCCTTTTTCTTCTTGTCGCCCTGCTTCAGGAAGTTGACGCCGATCTGATCGCCATTGACCCAGGCCAGCTCGCAGCGCCGATAGGCCAGTCCCGTGGACGACAGCAGCAGGAAGAATTCCTTCAGGTGCAGACCCTCGACCGAACCTTCGACCGTCAGCTTGGCGCCGGTCTCGGAAACATCTTCCATCACGCAGTCGCGCCGCCAGGTGCCGTCGATGCCCATCATGTGCGCCGCAAAGCCGCGCTCGAATACGACCCGATCTCCCTTGCGCCGCTCTGCGCCCGCCATGGCCCGTCTTCCCGTCTCAAAACTGACTGCGCCATGCCTCCGCGGCATGGCTGCTTCCAGATTAAGTGCGGGGTGGCTAACAGGAGGTAAATCAGGTGAGCGGCGGCGGCACGTTGGCGGCATACCATTCACGAAATGCCGCCAGCGCCGGATGCGCCAGCGAGCGGTTCAGATAGGTCCAGATGCGGGGCTGGTGGCGCAGATATTGCGGCTTGCCGTCGCGACGGTTGAGCCGGGCGAAGGTGCCGAGCAGGCGGGTATTCCGCTGCGCCGACATGATGGCGTAGAGCTCGGCAAAGCTGGCGGGATCGAACTCACCATCTGCCGCGCGGCGCGCCTTGATGTAGCGGGTCAGGAGCGTCAGTTCGAGCTGTTCGGGAACGTCGAGCCGCGCGTCCTGCAGCAGCGACACCAGATCGTAGGCGGCGGGGCCAAGCACGGCATCCTGGAAGTCGATGATCCCGACGCGCAAGATCCCCGTGCGTTCGCCGAGCCAGATGATGTTGGGCGAATGAAAATCCCGCATCACCCAGGTTCGCGGCGCGGTCGCCGGCTTTTCCAGCAGCGTTCGCCACATCGCGACGAACTCGTCGTGCCGTTGCTCGCTGACTTCAGCGCCGCGGTCCGGCAGATACCATTCGAGCATCAGGCTGATTTCAACCAGCCATGTCTCGATATCGTAGACCGGAATTTGGTATGAGCCCTGCGGCTCCAGCGGCGCCGTCTCGGGCAAAGGCTTGCGATGCAGCTCCGCCAGCATGTCGGTCGCCGCCTCATAGCGTTCGGCGATCGGCCGCGGCGGGTCGCCTTCGACGACGGCGGCGCTGCCGAAATCCTCGGTGATCAGGAAACCGGAATCGAGATCGGCGTGGCGGATCGCGGGTGCAGAGAAGCCGTGCGCGCGCAAGCCGTTGTCGATGGCGACGAACGGCTTGACGTCCTCGGCCAGATGCACCGCCGCGCTGTAGGATTTTCCGTCGTAGATCGCCGGACCATCCGGACGGCGCGGCGAATTCATCAGGATCGACGTGCCGTCGTTGCGGACCAGCCGCGCATAGGAGCGCGTCGAGGCGTCGCCGGGCATGCGCTGGCGCGCCGCATCGAGGACGCCGGCATCGTCGAGAAATTTGCGCAAGTTGCCCAGTCGCGTCACCTGCGCCGCCGCCTTGCCATGGCCGGTGATTTCGGCGGCGCGCGCGGTGGACCCGAGCGCCGGGCGATGGCTGAGGGCGATGTCGATGCGATCTTCGGGCAGCGCATCGGGTGCGCGCTCCGGCCATTCGATCAGCGCCAGCGTGCCCTCCGGCAGCGGCGACAGTCCGATTTCCTCCAGCTCGCTCGAATCGTTGATCCGGTAGAGATCGGCGTGAACGATCGGAAACGGCAGATCGTAGCTCTGCGCCAGCGTGAATGTCGGGCTTGGCACTTCCAGCGCGGGATCGTTGGCGAGGTAGCGGATCATGGCGCGCGCCGACGCGGTCTTGCCGGCGCCGAGGTCGCCCGAGAGCGTGATGACGTCGCCCGGACCCACCAGCAGCGCGAGGTCGGCCATCAGATGCGCCGTCGCCGTCTCGTTCGCCAGCGCAACTATGAATGTCGCTGATACGGTCATTCGGCGGCGTTGCGATGCGCGTTCTGGTCGACCGGAAAGTCGCAGGTGACCGTCGTGCCCTTGCCGACCACCGAATCGACGCGCACCTTGCCGCCGTGCAGTTCGACAAAGGAACGCACCAGCGACAGGCCGAGGCCGGCGCCGCGGTGACGCGAACCGTGGGAGTGGCTCTCGAACCAGTCGAACACCTTGTCCTTCACGTCAGCGGGAATGCCGGGGCCGGAATCGCTGACGGTGAAGATCACGCGATGCTCAGTGCGCTGCGCGCTGATCGTGACCGCGGCATCGTGCGGCGAGAAGCCGACGGCGTTGGCGAGCAGATTATAGAGCACCTGCACCACGCGCCGCTCGTCGCCGGTGAAGTTGCCGATATTGGAATCGATATCGACCTTGAGTTCGATGCGGTCAGTCGCCAGCCGGTCCTGAATGCCCTCGGCGGCAGCCTGGATCGCCTTTTCGATATTGACCGGGCCGAGCTCGAGCTTCATGGCGCCGGCATCGATGGTAGCGAGATCGAGGATGTTGTTGGTGAGCGCCAGCAGCGCGTTGGTCGACTTGGTGACGTAGTCGAGATACTCGGCCTGCTTTGGCGTCAGCGGGCCGGTCGAGGGATCGCTGAGGAAATGCGCAAAGCCGATGATGGTGGTCAGCGGCGCGCGCAGTTCGTAGGACACGTGGTGGACGAAATCCACCTTCATCTGGTCGGCGGCTTCCAGCGCCTCGTTGCGTTCGCGCAGCGCGCGCTCGACATTCTCGGTGTCGCTGATGTCCTGGAAGGTCAGCAGCGTCGCGCCGTCGGGCAGCGGCATGGTCATGCAGTCCAGCACGCTGCCGTCCTTGCGCTCGAGCTTCAGCGCCACCTGCGCGCGGTTCTCGATTCCCGTGATCGCCTCGCGCAGCGTCCGCCAGGTCGGCGCGTCGTCGAACAGCGGCTTGCACCACGCTTCCACGGTCTCGATATGGGGCTGCTCCTTGAGCGGTTCCGCCGACAGCTTCCACATTTTCAGGAAAGCGGGATTGAACAGTTCCACGCGGCCGTTGCTGCCGAACACCGCGACAGCTTCAGCCAGATTGTCGAGCGTCTCGTGCTGGACCTGGGTCAGCCGGTCATACCGGCGCGCGAGATTGAGGCTCTCGGTGACATTGTCGAACAGATAGGTGACGCCGCCTTCGAGGTTCGGCGTGGTGACGACGCTGACGGCGCGGCCGTCCGGCAGGAACCAGGTGTAGTTCTCCGGTTCGACGGCGCTGTAGGCTTTATGCAGCTTGGCTTTCCAGGCCCGGAAGTCGGGCTGTTCGGGCAGTTTGCGCGCTGCGCGCAGCCGGTCGAGCACGCTCGAATCATCAGGATTGGAATCGAGGAAGGCCTGATCGAGGCCCCACAGCCGCCGGTAGGACTCATTGTAGAAGGCAAGCCGCCGCTGGCCGTCGAACACGGCAACGCCTGACGACAACTGGTCGAGGGTGCGGCGATGGGCTTCCGTCATTCGCTCGATGGCGTCGCGCAGCGCGGTCGCCTCGCTGGCGTCGATGGCGATGCCGGCGCTGCCGCCGCCGAGCTTGAGCGTTTGAACATCGTAAACCCGCCGCTCGCCGCCGACCACGATCGGCAGCCGCGCGCTGAAGGTGGAGTTGTCGTTCAGCACCCGGCCCATTTCGGCGCGCTGGTCGTTCTCCAGCAGTTCGAGGTTGCGGCGAATCGTATCCGCGACGCTGGCGCCCTCGGTGGCGCGCACATAGGCCGCATTGGCGTACCGCAGATTGCCTTCGACGCTCTTGGCCCAGATCGGCCAGGGCGCCGCGGCGGCGAAGTCGCGCAACAGCTCCGTCTCCTCCAGCAGCGTCCGGTAGCGGAGATTGGATTCGGCGAGTTCACGGCGCAAGCCCCCGAGTTCGCGAATCCGCACAATGGCTTGCCCTCCGATGGCGCGGCCCATCGCTTCGATGGCGCGGCCGTTCGAAGTGGAGAGATTGAGCAGGAAGCCTTCGCCGGCCTCGCGCAGCGCGTCGACCGCGTGGTCCATCTGCAGCGCCGGTTCCGGCGGCAGCCAGGTTCCAAAGGCGAGGATGCGTTGCGGTGAATTCGACATCGCGTCCTGCGAGATCAGAAGCGAGATGTCGCCGCTGATCTGGGGCCGGTTGTCGCCCGCGGCCCAGGCGATCAGGATCTGGGGCTCGGCGAAAAGGAGCGCGCGCAACCGGTCGGCCTGCACCTGCAGGTCGGCGACGTCGGAGCGCAGGCTGAGTTCCACCCGGGTGGCCCGAATGCGCGTGCGCATCAGCAGGATCGCGGCCACCACGGTAAAACCGAGCAGCGATAGCGCCGATGTCACCGCCGCAAATTCCTGGTGGTTGAGGTCGAATAGAGCGGAAATCGTCTGTGTGATGTTCAATTCAGCTGCCAAAGCAGGTTCCAGCGAAGCGGGAAGGGCGATGGCGAGCGAAATCAGGCCGTAGCGCGCCAGTGAGGTGCACGACAGCAGGGTTCGACGCATCGCCGCGACTACGCCCGACATTATTTGCCCCAAAAACGCACGACTGCAGGCCCGGCGCTAACCCCCGCCGAGCACGAATTGGGTCGAGAGTACCCCCTTCGGGAGTCGGCCGGTAAGAGTCCAGATCATGAACGCTAAATTGGCTGTGAAAAAAGCGGCGGAAAGATGAGTTCGAGCCGCTCAAATTGAAACGCTTCAGCGTCCAGTCGAGCCGAAACCGCCGCTACCGCGTTCGGTTGCCGCAAGCGAAACCACTGGAACCAGTTGCGCCTGCACGACCGGCGCGATCACCATCTGCGCGATGCGCTCGCCGCGCCGGATCGGGAACGGCACTTCGCCATGATTGATCAGGAGCACGTTGATCTCGCCGCGGTAATCCGCATCCACGGTGCCGGGCGAGTTCAGCACGGTGACGCCGTGCTTGGCGGCAAGCCCGGAACGCGGCCGCACCTGCGCCTCATATCCGGAAGGCAGCGCGATCGTGAGCCCTGTCGGCACCATCGCGTATTTGCCCGGCGGCAGGATCAGGGGTGTCTCCGCCGGCACGGCCGCGAGCAGATCGAGCCCGGCGGCGTCCGCGCTCTGATAGGCCGGTAGCGCGAGACCTTCGCCGTGCGGCAGTTGGCGGATGTCGACCTTCACCGTCGTGCTCACGAATTCTTCTCCACCGTCTCTGCGATTTTCCCCACCAGTTCGGTCGCGACCTGTTCCTTGGTCATCACGGGCCAGGAATCAACCTTGATCTCGTTGGCGCCGTCGCGCGTCAACAGGTGAACGGTGTTGCGGTCGCCGCCCATCACGCCGGTTGCGGGCGAAACGTCGTTGGCGACGATCCAGTCGCAGCCTTTGCGCGCAATCTTGGCTTTTGCGTTGTCGATCAGATTCTCGGTCTCGGCGGCAAAGCCGATTACCAGCGGCGGACGCCTGTCCTTCAGTTTAGAGATCGTCGCGAGAATGTCGGGGTTTTCGACCAGTTGCAGCGGCGGCATGCCGGCAGAGGTCTTTTTCAGCTTCTGCTCGCCCTCACTGACGACGCGCCAGTCGGCAACGGCCGCAGCGAAGATCGCGATATCGGCCGGCAGGGCGGCTTCCACCCGGTGCAGCATGTCGCGTGCCGATTCCACGCGGATCACGGTTACGCCTGCGGGATCGCGCAACTCGACCGGGCCCGAAACCAGCGTGACGTCGGCGCCCGCGGCCTGTGCCGCGGCGGCGATGGCAAAACCCTGCTTGCCGGAGGAGCGGTTGGCGATATAGCGCACCGGGTCGATCGCCTCATGCGTCGGTCCCGCCGTAATCAGCACGCGCCTGCCTGTGAGCGGACGCGGGCGCGGCGGACGCAGAATGTCGACGGCGGCGGCTGCGATTTCGATCGCCTCCGACATCCGCCCGACGCCGGCCTCGTTGGACTCAGCCATTTCGCCGGCGTTGGGGCCGATCATGTGGATGCCGTCGCGCCGGAGCTGCATCACATTGCGGCGGGTGGCGGCGTTGTTCCACATCAGCGGGTTCATCGCGGGCGCCAGCAGGATCGGCCGGTCGGCCGCCAGCAGGATTGCGCTGGCGAGATCGTCGGCATGGCCCTGCGCCATCTTCGCCATCAGGTCGGCGGTCGCTGGCGCCACCACGATCAGATCGCATTCGCGGGCAAGCCGGATATGGCCGGCGTCGAACTCGCTCTCGGCGTCGAACAGATCCGTATAGACGCGCTCATGCGACAATGCGCTGGCGGAAAGCGGCGTAACGAATTGCTGCGCGGCCCTGGTCAGCACGCAGCGGACGTTGACGTGCCGCTCCTTGAGCCGCCGGATCAGCTCCAGCGACTTGAAGGCGGCGATACCGCCGCCGATGATCAGGGTGACACTCCGTTCGCCGGAGGCGCCGACGGGTTGCGGGGCCGGTGCGGAGGCTGGCAAGGAGGTGCCGCCTGGTAACTCGGCGCGTCCCTGGATCAGCTCGCCGAGGATGACCCGGACTTCCTCCTCGACGGAGCGGCCGTTCCCGGCCGACCGGAGGCGCAGATAGGCTTTGACGGTTTCGTCGAGTTTTCGGATGGTCAGGCTGGCCATGACGACCTCCAGCTTGCTATGCAATCAATGCTATCACATTGTGATAGCATTGCAATCATAACTGCCGGATGGCGACCAGAATCGCGATAAAGGTCGCGGCGATGATCCAGAGCGCCACGGTCCGCCAGCGGTTCTTGCGGCCCTCGGCCCGGCCCAGGGCCGCAATCGTCTCCGGCGACAGCGTCAGGCCTTCCCGGGTCATTTTCTCCATGTTCTCGAGCACGGCAACCGCCCGCGAAGCGATCGCAGGCAGGCTCGCCATCACGCGTCCGAGTTCGCCCGCGCCGGACATCGCGCCCTGAATCCGTCCGATCGGACCCAGATTGCGCTCGATCCATTCGCGCACCACGGGATCGGCGACCTTCCAGATATCCAGCTTGGGATCGAACCCGCGCGCGACTCCCTCGACCACCACCATGGTCTTCTGCAGCAGGATCAGTTCGGGCCGGGTCTGCATGTCGAACAGCCCGGTGACTTCGAGCAGCAGGGTCAGGAGCTTCGCCATCGAGATTTCTTCGGCGGTGCGATTGTGGATCGGCTCGCCGATGGCGCGGATGGCTTGCGCGAAATTCTCGACCGAGTGGTGGCCCGGCACGTAGCCGGCCTCGAAATGCACCTCGGCGACGCGGCGATAGTCGCGCGTGATGAAGCCCAGCAGAATTTCCGCGAGGAAACGCCGCTCCTTCAGCCCGAGCCGGCCCATGATGCCGAAATCGACCGCCACCAGCCGGCCGGCATCGTCAAGGAACAGATTGCCGGGATGCATGTCGGCGTGGAAGAAGCCGTCGCGCAGCGCGTGGCGCAGAAAACTCTGGATCACCTTGCGGCCGAGGTCGGGCAGGTCGACATGCGATCGCTCAAGGCGCGCGTGGTCGTTGAGCGCGATGCCGTCGATCCACTCCATCGTCAGCACGTTGTGGGTGGTGCGGTCCCAGTCGACGGTCGGCACGCGGAAATCCGGATCGTCGCTTGTGTTCTCCGCCATCTCGGACAGGGCGGCCGCTTCGAGCCGCAGGTCCATCTCCATCGCGACCGAGCGCGACATCGTGTTGATGACCTCGATCAGCCGCAGCCGTCGCGCTTCGGCCGAATGCGCTTCCGCGTTGTGCGCGACAAAGAAAAAATCGCCGAGGTCGCGGCGGAAACGCGATGCGACATTGGGCCGGAGCACCTTCACCGCGACCGATTTGCGTACGCCGTCGCGTTCGGTCTCGCCGCGATGGACCTGCGCGATGGAAGCAGCGGCAACCGGGGGCCCGAGGCTGACAAAGGCCTGCGCCACAGGGCGATCCAGCGATGCGGCGATCACGGCCTCGGCTTCGGCTTGCGAAAATGGCGGCAGCCGGTCCTGCAGGCTCTCCAGGTCGCGCGCCATCGCAACGCCGACCACGTCGGGCCGGGTCGCCAGAAACTGTCCGAGCTTGAGGTAGGCCGGTCCGAGCCGTGTCAGCGCGCGCGTCAGCCGCGGGCCGGATTTGGCGCCGGGGCGTTCGATCAGCCGCGCCAGCCGCAGCGCGAGCTGCCCGGGCGGCGGCACCAGGCTCGGATCGACCACGCCGAACACGCCTTCGCGCGCGAACACGTAAGCGGCGCGGACGAGCCGCGCGATGTGGGTCGCCGCAGAAATCACAAACGCCAGCCCGAATGCAGCGCCACGATGCCGCCGGAGAGGCTTTCCGACTTCACCCGAGCAAAGCCGGCGTTGCGGATCATCTCGCTGAATGCATTGGGCCGGGGGAATTTCCGGATCGATTCGACGAGGTACTGATAGGACTCGGCATCACCCGTCACGGCGCGGCCGAGTGGCGGGATGACGTTGAACGAAAAGAAATCGTAGAGCCGGTCGAGCCCGGGGACGTCGACGGTGGAAAATTCCAGGCACAGGAATCTGCTGCCGGGCCGCAGCACGCGATAGGCTTCGCGGAGCGCGGCATCGATCCGCGGTACGTTGCGGATGCCGAACGCGATGGTGTAGGCGTCGAAAGAGCGATCGCCGAACGCCAGCGCCTCGGCATTGCCCTCGACGAAGGAAACCGTGTGGTCGAGATGCCGCGCCAGCGCGCGGTTGCGGCCGACCTCGAGCATATCGGTATTGATGTCGCACACGGTGGCGTGGAAGCCCGCGCCTGCCATCCCGGCCGCGCGGAAGGCGATATCGCCGGTGCCGCCGGCGACGTCGAGCAGCGCAAACGGCGCGTCGCCCTTCGGCGGGTTCAGCGCATTGATCATGATGTCCTTCCAGACCCGGTGCAGGCCCGCCGACATCAGATCGTTCATCAGGTCGTAGCGGGAGGCCACGCTGTGAAACACGTCGTTCACCAGCGTCTGTTTGTCCCCCAGGGGCACGTCCCTGAAGCCAAAATGGGTGGTTTGATCCGGCCGATCCATCACTTTACTCCGCTGGCCGACCATAGCGCGCCGGCCGCAATGGCGCTATCACGTCACCTCCATAAGGTGAATGCCTGTATGCCTGAATTGCCTGAAGTTGAGACCGTCCGCCGCGGCCTGCAGCCCGCCATGGAAGGGTCGAAAATCCTCAAAGCGGAGGCCCGGCGCAAGGATTTGCGGTTTCCCTTTCAAAAAGACTTTATCGCGCGGCTGGAGGGCCAGACCGTGACCGGTCTCGGACGCCGCGCCAAATACCTGATGGCGGATCTTGGCTCCGGCGACGTGCTGCTGATGCATCTGGGCATGTCCGGCTCGTTCCGGGTGCTCGAAGGCAACGGCGGCACCACGCCGGGCCAATTCCACCATCCGCGCAGCGAGGACCGCGCACACGATCACGTGATTTTTCACATGTCATCGGGCGCCGCCATCGTGTTCAACGACCCGCGTCGCTTCGGTTACATGAAGATCATCGCCCGCAACGCGCTGGAGGAAGAGCCGTTGTTGAAGGACCTCGGCCCGGAGCCGCTCGGCAACGAATTCGATGCCGCGATGCTGGCGCGCTCGTGCTTCAACAAGAAGACCAGCCTGAAGGCCGCGCTGCTCGACCAGCGCGTTGTCGCAGGCCTCGGCAATATCTATGTCTGCGAGGCGCTGTTCCGGTCGCATCTGTCGCCGCGCCGGCTGGCGGCGACGCTGGCCACGAAGAAAGCCGAGCCGACCGATCACGCGGAGCGACTGGTGAATACGATTCATTCGGTGCTGAATCAGGCGATCAAGGCCGGCGGTTCCTCGATCAGCGATCATCGCCTGACCTCTGGTGAACTCGGCTATTTCCAGCATTCGTTCGCGGTATATGATCGCGAAGGCGAGAAGTGCCAGACCAAAGGGTGTAGCGGCATCGTGCGGCGCTTCGTTCAGAACGGCCGGTCGACCTTTTGGTGCCCGAAATGTCAGAAATAACCAGAACGCCGACGCTACAGACCGCGCGACTGATCTTGCGGCCGCTCGCGATGTCGGATGCGCCGGCCATCCAGCGCCATTTCAACAACTGGAACATCATCCAGCATCTCGCATCGGTCATCCCCTGGCCTTATCCGGAGGACGGCGCGGAGACTTTCATTACGAGGGAACTGGCGAAGGTCGCCGCGGGGGAAGAGATCTATAATTGGATGCTGGTGCTGCGCGGCGGCGATGGCGAGGCGATCGGGAATATTCGCTTTCGTCCCGGGTCGGACGATGCGAAGGGCAACCGCGGCTTCTGGCTCGCGGAGCGCTACTGGAATCAGGGCCTGATGAGCGAAGCCGTCTCGGCGGTGAACGATTTTGCGTTCCGCACGCTCGGGATCGAGAGCTTCTACGCCTGCAATGCGGCGACCAACGTGGCGTCACGCCGGGTCAAGCAAAAGACCGGCGCCGAGCTTGTCGGCTACATCGAGCTTGCCCATCACAGCGGTCAGACGCTCGCGGAAAGATGGCGGGTGACGCGGGAAAACTGGCTGCGCCGGAAGCCGTAGCGAAGCAATCCAGCCGGGGCTGGGAGGCTGGATTGCTTTCGCTTGCGCTCGTTGAGGTTCAGCGCTGGGCTGGCGCTCTCAGGAAGCTGGCGCTGTCGTATTTGATTAGGTGTCAGCGCAGCCATTGCCGGAAGAATCGCGGGCGATTCCACCAATTCCTCGATGATCGGCTCGTCACTGGCTGCCACCACATTGCCCAGCCGCGCGTTGGTCCACTGCCAGAGGGCGCGGATCTCCTCGGCAGATTTGCCGCTTGGCGCGTATTCGCAGACCGCAAGGCCCGCGCTCAGCGCGTCCTGGTAATCGTTGCGCATGACGATCAAAGGTCTGGCAACAATATCGGCGGCGTCGAGCGCGGCCTCATCGCCCACCGCATTTTCCGCGCTGGCGAGGCGCGCTGCGCTCCGGATCGGGGTCTGGTTCATGACGTAGGCGAACGGCTTTTGCCAGGCCCTGATGACACTGAGCGTCGCGGCGGTCGCTTCGATATCTGCGATGCTCGGGCGCGCCGGGATCAGGCAGAAGTCGGCATAGCGAATCGCCGAAACGGTCGCGGCGCTGACGCCGGCGGCGGTATCGACGATCGCCAGCGTCACGCCGTCGCGACCGAGCGATTGCAGGCGTTGTTCGACCTCGCGGGCTGCGTAGATCGGCTCGACCATGGGCTCGGCATAGGGGCGGCGGCGCTGCCAGTTCGAAAGGGTGCCCTGGGAGTCGGTCTCGATCAGGCGGACGGTATGCCCGGCCTCGATGGCGGCGAGCGCCAGGCTGATGGCAAGCGTGCTCTTGCCGGAGCCACCCTTCTGGGTGGCCAGTACGATCGTCTGCATTTCAAGTCCTTTGGATGGCTTTCAGCGGTCTTTTGGATACGCTTTACAAGCAGCCCGCATTCTGCGGCGGCGAGCCTTAAGCTCGCCCAGACGTACCCAGCCCGATCCAAAGGAAGAGATCGCGGATGTCCGAATCACTCACCTTGCAATCATGCAGGAATGTGGAATTCTGGCTATCCCGGGCGAACACGGCCGCGCTCGAATTTCGTCGGCTGATGCCAGAAAACGACAACAAGAAGCGGGACGGCACATGACGGATCATTGGCGGGATCGTGCAACCACCGGTTTTACCTGCCAAAAGCAGCCGGCGACCGGCAGCCGCGGCATGGTGGTCAGCAATCATCCGCTGGCATCGAGCGCGGGCGCCGAAATGCTGGCGGCCGGCGGCAACGCCATCGATGCGGCGATTGCGACGCTGTTTACGCTGACGGTGGTCGAGCCGATGATGGTCGGCATCATCGGCGGCGGCATGGCCCATATCCGGCTGGCCGACGGCAGCCATCGTTTCATTGACGGCCAGAGCACGGTGCCCGCTGGCGGTTCGGCCCGATACCTACACGTCGAAGCCCGGCTCGGCACATGACGTATTCGATACCGTGGGCGAATGAAAATCTCAACGGCCCGAAAGCCGTCGCCGTTCCCGGCTCGCTGAAAGCCTGGTGCGAGACGCTGCAACGGTTCGGAACCATGTCGCTCGCCGACGTCATGCAGCCCGCGATCAAGCATGCCTCACGCGGCTATGCGGCAACGCCGTATTTGCACGAATGCATCACCGACGGCGCCGGGGAGATGCTGAAGGACAAGGAGATTTCGGCGATCTATCTGCCGAAGGGAATGCCGCTGAAAGCCGGCGAGCGCGTGGTGCAGTCCGAATATGCGGAAACGCTGACCTACATCTCGCAGCGTGGCGAAGCGGCGCTGTATCACGGCCCGCTCGGCGATATCCTCGTCGACTACATGAAGCGGAATGGCGGCTTCATCACCCGCGAGGATCTCACGCGCTACAAGACCGTCGAGCGCCAGCCGATCCGCGCCGATTACCGCGGCTGGGAAATTCTGGGGCCGCCACCGCCCGCGGCTTCCGGCGTGCACATCGCGCAAATGCTCAACATTCTCGAGGGCTACGATATCGCCAGGCTCGGCTTCGGCTCCGCCGCCAACGATCCATTATCTCGCGGAAGTGCTCAAGATCGCCTTCGCCGATCGCGCTGCCGCAAGCGGCGATCCCGATTTCATCAACGTGCCGGTCGAGCGCCTGACCTCGAAGGCCTATGCCGGCGAACGCCGCCGCGCGATCGATCCAAACCGGGCGCAAGGCTGGGGCGCCGGCGTGACGCAGCTCGAAAGCGCGCACACCACCCACATGACGGCGGCGGATGCATTCGGCAACGTGGTCGCAACCACGCAGACCATCAACAATCTGTTCGGCGCCAAGATCCTGATTCCGGGCCTCGGCACCATCCCGAACAATTACATGAATCTCTACGATCCCCGTCCCGGCCACGCGCTCTCGCTGGCGCCGGGCAAGCGCGTCACCACCTCGATGTCCCCGATGATGGCGTTGCGCGACGGCAGGCTCGTCTATGCGCTCGGCCTGCCCGGGGGAAAACGGATCTTCCCGAGTGCGATGCAGGCGTTGATCAACCTGATCGACCACGGCATGAGCCTGCAGGAGGCGGTCGAAGCGCCGCGGGTCTGGACCGAGGGCAACGCGCTCGAAGTTGAATCGGCGGTGCCGGAAAGCGTACGAGCAAAGCTGACCGCGATGGGACACAGGGTGCAGGTGATGCCGACGGTTGCGGGCGGCATGAACGCGATCGAGTTTCACGATGATGGCCGGATGTCGGGCGCGGCCTGCTGGCGTGCGGACGGCACGCCGATCGGCATCGCCGGCGGGTTGGCGCGCGCAGGGGTGCGGTTTACGCTGACTTGAGAGTCTTCGTGCCTCGGACCCAGCGCATGCGCCGCGAAGGCGGGGCATCCAGTACGCCGCGGCTTATCGGTCTGCAATCATCAACGTCTCTGGACTCTGGGCGCACCGCCCCTGACGCGCAATTGCGCACCGCGTCCGGGACGAGGGCAGGCCCTACTTCCTCACGCAGATCACGCGAACGACCGACGCTTTCGCATCGCTCGATCCGCCGGCCACATTGACGCCATTGGCCTTGAGGAAATCGCGTACGGTATCGGCCGTCGCCAGCACCGCCTGCGCTGCGGGCACGCCATCGGTGGGGCCGGCCAATTGAACCGGCTTCAGCAGCGCGATGCCGGCGAACCTGCCGTCGCCATCGAGTGCCGCGGCGCCGGAGAAACCGAGCGCCGGGGCAGGCGACAGCACGACATCGCGGGGGCCCCCAATCTGGGCCACCGACGCCTTGATGGTGCTCACCGCGGCGCCGCCGCCCTGGTTCTGCGGATCGGCAATGCCGGTGAGGTCGAGCGCCGTCCTGGTGGCGGCGTTGGCGAGATCGAGCGCCTTCAGCCCGCGCGCGCCATAGATGCGCAGCAGCGCGAGATCGTGCTCCTTGTCCTCGGCGACGCGGTCGGCATTGCCGAACCCTGCGATCGCGACCGTGAGGCAGCCGTCGGTGATCTGGCGGTCGGCGACGATCGCGCCGTCGCCGCCGACGACGACGCCGGTACCGTATTCCACGGTCTTGCGCGGGGGCGGCCCGGCGGTTTGCGCAGCGGCCGGAAACGCATTGAACGCGCTCGACATCGCGATCACGACCGGCTCAACCGTATTCGCGGTCGCCTGATCGTAGAGGATGGTGAGGATGCGGACCTCGTCGCCCTTGAAGGTGCCGCGGAGATAGAATTTCTTCAGGCCCTGCAGGCCGGACAGCACGAAAAAATCCGGCTTGACCACGGTGTAGTCGATGCTGCGACCCGGCTCTTTCTTCTCGCGCTCGGCGAGTTTTGCCGTGACGGGACCGGCTTCCTTGCGCCGCGCCAGTTGAATCTGGATCGTGCCGGCAGGCGAGGTCCATTTGGTGCCGTTGGCGTCGCTGGCCTGCTGCGGCACCAGTTTGGTGGGGATGCCGAGCCGCACGCCGGTGCCGGGATCGGTCTGGATCTTCCAGCCGACGCTCTCCCGCTTTCCGCCTGGCGGTGTCGGCCAGGATGCCGCGTTCCTGCGGATTGAGCACGCCGGTCTGTTTGCCGCCGCGGGATTTCTGGAATTCCTTGATCGCATTGATCATGCGCTCGCTGACGTCGCCGGTGATGGCGCCGTTGTATTGCCCGACCCAGGCAAGGTCCGACTGCAGCGCCAGCCGCTCGGCCTGCCCCAATGCCCTGGCCGTGTCCTCCGGCTTCTGCAGCGCGGGACGGATCGGCACCGTCGTCACCGGTTTCGCCTTGGCGCCGACCGTGGACGGCGGCGTCATCTGCGCCTGGGCGTGCGAGGCCGCAAAACCTGAGGCCGCAATCATCAATGTTGCCGAAAGCACCGATCTCATGACAAATCCGGGAGAATGCCGCAGTGAAACAGGGGAGCGCGTCATTGACGTGCCGCGAATTAAGCACATCTGCTTAGTCGGCACCAACCGCGCCCCGGTTCAGCGGCTTCGACCCTCATCCTGAGGAGCGGCGTAAGCCGCGTCGCGAAGGATGAAGCTACCAGCCGGGCCTCATGGTTCGAGACGGCGCCAAGGCGCCTCTCACCATGAGGAACTGACAGTCGCGATGCCGCGAAAGGAACGAGTACGACCATGCTGACGGCCGACGAACTCGAACGCTACGCCCGCCATATCGTGCTGCGCGAAGTCGGCGGCCCGGGACAGGCCGCGCTGAAGGAGGCGTCGGTGCTGGCGGTCGGCGCCGGCGGCCTCGGTGCGCCGGTCCTGATGTATCTGGCGGCCGCCGGCGTCGGCACGCTCGGCGTCGTCGATGACGACATCGTCTCGCTCTCCAACCTGCAGCGCCAGGTCATTCACACCACGCGCGATATCGGACGGCGCAAGGTCGACAGCGCCGCTGAGGCGATCCACGCGCTCAATCCGCATGTTCATTTCGAGGCGCATGCGGTGCGTCTCGATGCAAAGAACGTGATGTCGCTGATCGGCGGATACGATCTCGTGCTCGACGGCTCCGACAATTTCGAAACCCGCTATCTGGTGTCCGATGCCTGCTTCCTTGCCGGCAAGCCGCTGATCACGGCCGCGCTGGGGATGTTCGACGGATCGCTGACCACGATCCGCGCCCATGAGCGCAACGAGCAGGGTGAGTTCAATCCGACCTATCGCTGCCTGTTTCCGGAGCCGCCGCCGCCCGGCACCGTGCCGGCCTGCGCCGAAGCCGGGGTCATGGGCGCGCTGGCGGGCATGCTGGGCTCGATGATGGCGCTGGAGGCGATCCGCGAGATCGTCGGCTTCGGCGAGAGCCTGATCGGACGGCTGGTGATGGTGGACGCGCGCGCCATGCGGTTCGAGACGTTGCGCTACGCGCGCGATCCGGCCAACCCGCTCAACGGCGATTTGCCCACGATCACCGATTTGAGCGGCTACGCGGCGTAATATTCGCCGCGCTCCGTCTCACCGCTTCTCGCTATCGAGATGCGCCATCTGCTCGGCAGCGTAGCGCGTGCCGGCGGCGGCGTCCGGCGGGAACGCGTCGGCGAGCGCTGTCAGATGCGCCAGCGTCAATTTGACGTCGAGTGCGCCAAGCGCCTCCGTCAGCCGGTCACGTCGCCGCGCGCCGACCAATGGCACGATGTCGTTGCCTTGCGCGGCGGCCCAGGCGATCGCGACCTGTGCCGGCGTTGCACCGATTTCGCCGGCGATGGCGCGCAGAGGCTCGACCAGAGCCAGGTTTGCATCGAGGTTGCTGCCCTGGAATCGCGGGGTCGCGAGGCGGAAATCCCGTGTCCCCGTACGGTCCTTTGACCAGTGCCCGCTGATCAGGCCGCGCGACAGCACGCCATAGGCGGTGATGCCGATGCCGAGTTCGCGGCAGGTGTTCAAAATGCCGTTCTCGATTCCACGCGCGATCAGCGAATATTCGATCTGCAAATCGGCGATCGGGTGCACATTGTGCGCCCGGCGAATGGTGTCCGACCCGACTTCCGACAGTCCGATGTGCTTGACGTATCCGGCCTTCACCATGTCGGCGATGGCGCCGACCGTCTCCTCGATTGGTACCGACGAGTCGAGCCGCGCGGGACGATAGATGTCGATGGTTTCAACGCCGAGCCGCTGCAGCGAATAAGCCAGAAAACTCTTCACCGCGGCCGGGCGGCAGTCCATGCCGATAAAACCCATCGCGGGATCGCGCAGCGCGCCGAACTTCACGCTGATCTGCAGATTGTCGCGATTGCGGCTCGCAAGCGCTTCGCGGATCAGCAGCTCATTGTGGCCCATGCCGTAGAAATCGCCGGTGTCGAGCAGGGTGATGCCTGCATCGAGCGCGGCGTGGATGGTGGCGATGCTCTCGCTGCGGTCGGCCGGGCCGTAGAAGTCCGACATGCCCATGCAGCCGAGGCCGATCGCCGAGACGCTTGGACCAGTCGTGCCGAGTTTGCGCTTTTCCATGATGGTTCTCCTCGTGTTCGGTGGCGGCGATGTCGCCGGGATGACGAGGCTGATATGAACCCTCTCCGCGAAAGCGATAAGCTGGACAATTCCAAATGGCTTGTTCAGTATGTCGAACAATGAAGAATTTCGATCTCCGCGACCTCGATGCTTTCGTCGCCGTGGCGCGCACGCGGAATTTCCGCCGCGCCGCGACCGAGGAAGGCGTCTCCGTCTCCAGCCTCAGCCAGCGGCTGCGCGACATGGAGGAGCGGCTCGGCGTCCGCCTGATGAACCGCACCACCCGCAGCGTAGCCCTCACCGAGGCCGGCGAATTGCTGCTGGCGCGTGTCGGCCCTGCCATGTCGGATGTCGGCGCGGCGCTGGATCAGGTGCGCGGGCTTCGGGCTGTGCCGTCGGGGCGCTTGCGCATCAATGCGCCGCCGCCTGCGATCGATCTGGTGCTGGCGCCGATGGTCGCGCCGTTTCTGGCGGCGCATCCCAAGGTCGATCTGGAGATCGTCGGCGAGAGCGCGTTCGTCGATATCGTGGCCGCAGGTTTTGACGCTGGCGTGCGCTACGGCGAACATCTGGCGCAGGACATGATCGCAGTGTCGCTCGGGGCGCCGCAACGCTACGCGGTGGTGGCCTCGCGCGAATATGTGAAGCAGCATGGAACGCCGAAACATCCGAAGGAGCTGCTGGACCATTCCTGCATCCGCACCCGCTTCGGCAGCGGCGCGATGCTGGACTGGGAATTCGAGAAAGCGGGCCGCGTCGTAAAAGTCTCGCCGCCGCCGAAATTGATCGCGACCTATCTCGGCCTGGCGCTGCGCGCCGTGCATGACGGCATCGGCTTCTGGCTGACGTTCGAGGGGTATGTCCGCTACGGCATCAAATCGGGCGCACTGGTCAGCGTGCTCGACGACTGGTGTCCGCCGTTTCCCGGACCGTTTCTGTATTACCCGAGCCGCCGCCAGCCGCCACCGGCGCTCGCCGCGTTCGTGACGTTTGTAGCGGAACGGCGGAAGCGGGAGCGGCGGAAGAACGAAAAATCTATCGTCGTCCCGGCCAAGCGAAGCGCGAGCCGGGATCCATAACCACCGATGTTGCTTGTCGAGACGAGCTGGAGCAGCAGCTCGCTTTTAACCACAAAGGCCTGTGGTTATGGGTCCCTGCGTTCGCAGGGACGACTTTGTTGAGAGATCCCACGTCACAGCATGCTGGGCAGCACGCGATCCGGCGGCTTGTGGTTGTCGAGGAAGGTCCGGATGTTGATGATCACCTTCTCACCCATCTCGACGCGGCCTTCGATGGTGGCGGAGCCCATATGCGGCAGCAGCGTCGCCTTGCCGGCCTTGGCGAGACGTACCAGCTTCGGATTGACCGCGGGCTCGTGCTCGTAGACGTCGAGGCCGGCGCCGGCGATGTCGCCGGCTTCGATCAGCTTGATCAGCGTGTCCTCGTCGATCACGCCGCCGCGTGCGGTGTTGACGATATAGGCGTCTTTGCGGATCAGCTTCAGCCGCCGCGCCGACAGCAAATGATAGGTCGCCGGCGTATGCGGACAGTTCACCGAAATGATGTCCATCCGCGCCAGCATCTGGTCGAGGCTTTCCCAATAGGTCGCGCCGAGCTCCTCGGCGATAACGGGCGCCACGGGACGGCGGTTGTGATAGTGGATCTGCAGGCCGAAGGCGCGCGCCCGGCGGGCGACGGCCTGGCCGATGCGGCCCATGCCGATGATGCCGAGGCGCTTGCCGCCGATGCGATGGCCGACCATCCAGGTCGGCGACCAGCCGGGCCAGCCCTTGCCTTCGGTGAGGATCGATGCGCCCTCGATCAGCCGCCGCGGCACCGCGAGAATCAGCGCCATGGTCATGTCGGCGGTGTCTTCGGTCAGCACTTTCGGCGTGTTGGTCACCGTGATGCCGCGCGCATGCGCCGCCGTGACGTCGATATTGTCGACGCCGTTGCCGAAATTGGCGATCATGCGCAGCTTGCAGTCGGGATCCTTGAGGATGGCCTCGCCGATCATGTCGGTGACGGTCGGGACCAGCACGTCGGCGGTACGGACCGCATCCGCGATCTGTTCCGGCGTCATCGGCGTATCGTCGAGGTTCAACCGCGCGTCGAACAGCTCGCGCATCCGGGTCTCGATGGAGTCCGGCAACTTGCGGGTAACGACGACGAGAGGTTTTTTCTTGACCGACATGCTTTGCTCTCATGAGGGGTGGCGAGAAGCGCGCCGTTCAGACCTCATTAACCCGGTTGTTCGACACTGCGATGGCCACGCGGTCCCGGTATCCGGCTGTTTCCTCAGGTAAGTCCCTTGGGTTCCCCAATACTTGCCTTGGATTTTCGGAAAGAAATCCGGGCGTTCTGGTTCTTGGCGTTCCGTCCTCTCTATCAGAAGGCCGGGCCAAGACAAGAACCCCTCGGACGTTCGCAAGCCGGGGTACGACCAAAGCGCGGCACAGGGGTTTGGGGTTTTTCGGGCGTTAGCGGGCGGTTTCAACTCGAAGAATTCGAGTTGCGGGTAGCTCGACAGGAGACGGGTTGATGGCGTTGGGGCGTTTCTGTTCGGTGGCGGTGCTGGCGGGGTGCTGGCTTGTCGCATCGGTCAGCACAGGATTTTCGGCCAAGGATTCGGCCATCACCACGAGCGGCCTGCCGGTGCCGCGATATGTCAGCCTCAAATCCGACCATGTGAATGTCCGGGCCGGTCCGACCAAGGATAACGATGTCGCCTGGATCTATACGCGCTCGGGCCTGCCGGTCGAAATCACCGCCGAGTTCGAGAACTGGCGCCGCGTGCGCGATTCCGAAGGGTCCGAAGGCTGGGTCTATCACTCGCTGTTGTCCGGCCGCCGCACTGCGGTCGTCACCATGAAGCGCAAGGACGAGCTGGCGTCGCTCTATGACCGTCCTGATCCGACCAGCGCGATTGCGGCCCGCCTGCAGGTCGGCGTCGTCGCCCAGGTCAAGAAATGCACCAATGGCTGGTGCCGCGTGATCGGCAACGGCTTTGACGGCTGGATCGAGCAGCAGCGCCTGTGGGGCGTCTACGCGGATGAGAAGGTGGAGTGAGGCGCAGTGCTGTAGGGTGGGCAGAGCGAAGCGTGCCCACCATCGCTAGCGCGACAAAAACGGTGGGCACGGCGCAAGCGCGCCTTTGCCCACCCTACTAGTTCAGAATTTGACGCGGCTAATCAGCGCTTCTTGCGCAGCCGCACGACCATGTCGACGCGGGCGATTTCGTAGCCTTCCGGCACGTCGGGCATCTTCGACAGCACCAGATGCGGATCGGGAATGTCGACCAGCTCGTGGTTGTTCTCGAGATAGAAGTGATGGTGCGAGGTGACGTTGGTGTCGAAATAGGTCTTGGTGCCGTCGACCGAGACCTGACGCAGCAGGCCGGCATCGGTGAGCTGATTGAGCGTGTTGTAGACAGTCGCCAGTGACACCGGAACCTTGGCCAGTGTGGCTTCCTCGTAAAGCATTTCCGCGGTCAGGTGGCGGGCGCCCTTGCCGAACAGCAGCCAGCCCAGAGCCATGCGCTGGCGGGTCGGCCGGAGGCCGGCGGCCTGCAGCATTTCGTTGACATCGTGCCAGGGACAACCGGTCAACGCCGGCTGATGTCCGGCCGCCCGGGCCGCCGCATCGAGACCGTCGTCGTTTGCATTTGAGGCTTGGTCGTTCATGTCCACTTCGGGCACCACGCTGTAACTCTGGCAATAATCTTGCCCAATATAAAAGGAAATCAGGTAGATGCAAGTTTTTCGCAACTAGAACCATCCCAAGTTTAGAAAGGAACTAAGCTGGTAAACAGGGCGTTTGCGCTCTTTCCGGCTCTTTGCCGGGCCTCGATGCCTATGTTAAGGAGCGCGCGGACCACATATGCGATTTCGGCAGAGGGTAATGCCGATAGCACCCTCAGTAGCGCCAATTTGCGGGAACAAGTACTCCCGTAGGGAAACGGGTCCGGTTCGCTCAGAAAGCGCTCATCGGGACATCTTAGGACAGAGGCGGGACAGACACGATGCTGGAACGGCGCAGCGGTTACGAATACGAGGATTTGCTGGCCTGCGGTCGCGGCGAGATGTTCGGCCCCGGCAATGCGCAACTGCCGTTGCCGCCGATGCTGATGTTCGACCGGATCACCGAAATTTCCGAAAAAGGCGGCGTGTTCGGCAAGGGCCTGATCCGGGCCGAGCTCGATGTGAAGCCGGACCTGTGGTTCTTCGGCTGCCATTTCAAGAACGATCCGGTCATGCCGGGCTGTCTCGGCCTGGACGCGATGTGGCAGATGGTCGGTTTCTACCTGGCCTGGGTCGGCGGCGAGGGACACGGCCGGGCGCTGGGGCTGGGCGAACTGAAGTTCTCCGGCCAGGTGCTGCCGAACGTCCGCAAGGTTGTGTACAACATCGACATGAAACGCGTGATGCGTTCAAAGCTGGTGCTTGGCGTCGCCGACGGCTGGCTTTCCATGGATGGCGAGATTATCTATCGCGCCAAGGACCTTAAAGTCGGGTTGTTCAAGCAGGGCTCCGCGCCCACCTGAGCAGCGCGATCACGCAACGAATTTCTTCACGGACAAACGGAAACGGCAGGGCGAGGGCGATCATGAAGCGGGTTGTCATAACCGGGATGGGGATTGTCTCGTCTATCGGAAACAACACCCAGGAAGTGCTTGCGAGCCTTCACGACGCAAAATCCGGAATCAAGCGCGCGGAAAAATATGCCGAGATGGGCTTTCGCTCGCAGGTGCAGGGTGCGCCGACGCTCAATCCGGCAGACGTCATCGACCGGCGCGCGATGCGATTCCTCGGCGAGGGCGCGGCGTGGAATCACATCGCCATGGAGCAGGCGATTCAGGACGCCGGGCTTTCGCCGGAGGAAGTGTCCGACGTCCGAACCGGCATCATCATGGGCTCCGGCGGACCGTCCGCGCGCACCATCGTGGAAGCGGCCGACATCACCCGGTCCAAGGGACCGAAGCGGGTCGGGCCGTTCGCGGTGCCGAAGGCGATGTCGTCGACGGCATCCGCCACGCTTGCGACCTGGTTCAAGATCAGGGGCGTGAACTATTCGATCTCGTCGGCCTGCGCGACCTCGAATTATTGCATCGGCAATGCCTATGAGACGATCCAGATCGGCAAGCAGGACATGATCTTCGCCGGCGGCTGCGAGGAACTCGACTGGTCGCTGTCGGTGCTGTTCGACGCCATGGGCGCGATGTCCTCGAAATACAACGACACTCCTGCCACCGCCTCGCGCCCCTACGACATCAGCCGTGACGGCTTCGTCATCGCCGGCGGCGCCGGCGTGGTGGTGCTGGAAGAACTCGAACATGCCAAAGCGCGCGGCGCGCGGATCTATGCCGAAGTGGTCGGCTATGGTGCGACATCGGATGGCTACGACATGGTCGCGCCGTCGGGCGAAGGCGCCGAGCGCTGCATGCGCATGGCGCTGGAAACGGTGAAAACGCCGATCGACTACATCAACCCGCATGCCACCTCGACGCCGGCCGGCGATCCCCCGGAAATCGAGGCGATCCGAAAAGTGTTCGGCACCGGTGACAAGTGCCCGCCGATCTCGGCGACCAAAGCGCTTACCGGCCACTCGCTCGGCGCCACCGGCGTGCAGGAGGCGATCTATTCGCTTCTGATGATGAACAATGGCTTCGTCTGCGAGAGCGCCAACATCACCGAACTCGATCCGGTCTTCGCCGACATGCCGATCGTGCGCAAGCGCATCGACAACGCCAAGCTCGGCACCGTGCTGTCGAACTCGTTCGGCTTCGGCGGCACCAACGCCACGCTGGTGTTCAAGCGGATGGATGCGTGATTTCGCTTTTGCCACGCTTCGCCTGCGGTGAGAGACCGGCAGGCGGACGGATGGTTACTCTGCAACAATCCGAAATGGGGTCGGCATGATTATCGAACCGCGCGTGCGAGGCTTCATTTGCACGACGGCACATCCTGCCGGCTGCGCCGCAAACGTCCGCGAGCAGATCGCTTACGTTCTCCGCCAGGGCGCCATTCCGGAGTGCCCCAGGCGTGTCGCCGTGCTGGGGTGTTCGACCGGTTATGGCCTCGCGAGCCGCATTGTCGCGACTTTTGCCGGGGGCGCGGACACCATCGGCGTGTCGCTGGAGCGCGAGCCTTCGGCTACCAAGAGCGGCAGCGCCGGCTGGTACAACAACCGCGCCTTCGAGATCGAGGCCGGGAAGATCGGACGATCGCCCCTCACGCTCGAGGGCGACGCCTTCTCCAACGAGCTGAAGAAAACCTTCATCGAGCGTGTGCGTGAAAAGTTCGGACAGCTCGACATGCTGGTCTACAGCATGGCCGCGCCGGTGCGGACCGACCCGGACACCGGCAAAACGTATCGCTCGGCGATCAAGCCGCTCGGCGCTCCCGTCGAGATCAAGACGCTCAACACCGAGACCGGCGAGGTCTACGAGACGACCATTGCGCCGGCGAGCGAGGACGAGGCGGCGGCCACCGTCGCTGTCATGGGCGGCGATGACTGGAAGCGCTGGATCGACCAGCTCGCGGACGCCGGTGTGCTGGCGCCGGGCTTCCGGACGCTCAACTACACCTATATCGGCAGCGAATTGACCTGGCCCATCTACTGGCAAGGTACTCTGGGTCGCGCCAAGGTGGATCTCGACCGCAAGGCGGAAGCGATCCGGGGCCGGCTCGGCGAGGACGCCGCCCGCGTGGTAGCGTTGAAGGCCGTCGTCACCCAGGCGAGCTCGGCTATTCCGGTGGTGCCGCTCTACGGCACGGTGCTGTTCAAGGTCATGAAGCAGCTCGGGCTCCACGAAGGCTGCATCGAACAGATCGATCGCCTGTTCCGGACCCGCCTTGGCGCGGGTGTCGAAGTTGACGAGGCGCAGCGCGTCAGGGTCGACGACTGGGAGCTTTCGCCCAAGGTTCAGGCGGAAGTTCTGCGGCGATGGCCTCTGCTCTCCACGGAAACGCTCGGCGAACTGGCTGACCTTCCGGAGTACAGGGCCCAGTTCCTTCGCCTGTTCGGATTTGGCATCGACGGCGTCGACTACGCGCAGGACGTAGACCCTCGCATCGTCGTGTGAGCCGCTCGGGCAGCCGCCCTACTTTGCATGGGGTTGTTTTCGCGATTTTGTGTCCGGGCTGTTCACCCCGCCATGATCTTTTCCGCGCGCTGGAACGCCGGGCGCGCCACGCAGCGGTCGATATAGGCGTCGAACGACGGCCGCGGCGGCACCATCTTGAACATCCGCACCGCAAAGTTCAGCCCGGAGCCGAGCATGATGTCGGCAGCCGAAAACGTCTCGCCGAAAATCCACGGGCCCTTCTGCAGGGCGGCGTCGAGCGCGTCGAAGGTCTGCGTCGCACTGCCCCATGCCGCCGTGCTCGCCGGCACTTCGAGCTTGGTGAAGAGCTGGATCAGCGCCGGCTCGATACAGCTTGGCGAAAACAACAGCCACTGCAGATATTTCGCCCGCAGCGGATCGGTGGCCGCCGGCGCCAGTTTCGTTTCCGGATAGCGGTCCGCAATATAGGCGCAGATCGCGGCCGCTTCGCCCAGCGCGGCGTCGCCGTCCTTCAATCCCGGCACCTTGCCCATCGGGTTGATCGCGAGATACTCCGCCGCCTTCTGTGCGCCGGTCGAAATATCGGTCAGCACGCGCTCATAAGGCAGTCCGGTTTCCTCGAGCAGCCAGATCGCGGAGATCGAACGCGAGCGCGGCGACCAGTAGAGCTGGATCATCTGATGTCTCCACGTAAGCAGTATCGCTATTGCCGGGCAGTCCGGAATTCGTCGGCATTCGGCACGCTGCGCGGAAAATTGTGGCAGCGATTTGTCGAGCTGACTTGGGAGCCTTGCCTAATCGCTCTTGAGAAAGTTGGGCAGCGTCTGGTCAAGCCTTGCGGCGATCAAAGTACGGGTTCTTTCGCGAAGCGTTGCGTTGCCCGGAACAACCGCCGCTGCTTCAGGAAACAGTGAATTGTCGAGCTTGGTGAGCGGATCCTCAGTCAATCGCAAGCCATCGGCCAGCCTCGTACCGAGACCAGCGAACGGGCGGCTGATCGTCTCGTAGTTGCCGCCGTCGAGCAGTGTCACCCCAACATTAGCGAACAGGTGCGAGTGCCTGACGAGCGATCCCAGGCCGCGACTGTATGCACCGATTCCGTCAAGCATGAGATTGGTGCCCGGCACCTGCCCTTTGAACCGGGTGACAACAAGGTAGCGTTCGCAGTTCGCGGCTGGCGTGATGCTTCGCACGATCGCCGGCAGGCCTTCGCGCGGGTCGGGCAGGAATCGTGATGTCGGATGATAGAAGGGTTCAAACGCGCCTTTTGGATAAGCGATCCTCCTGACGGCTGGATCAACGCCGGTCGCCGCGCGCACCCGCGCGATAACGAGATCGTCGAGTCCCCACCCATCAACTGAAACCTCGCTCTCCTCAGTCTCAAAAACCGTGAGGCCGAACTTTTGCACGGCAAAGCGGTCGCCGAGCGCTGAAATCACGCCGAGCCTGCACGGACCGGTTTCCGCCGCGACCGGCCGCTTCGCGGCTGGTTTTGCCTTGGGTGCCGTTTTCTTTGTAACCGGCTTGGCGGGTGCGGATGCCGTCGGGACGTTTGTCGTTGCAGGAGATTGGGCCCATCCGGCTTCCGTCAGGCATGACACAAGGATGATGGCGAAAGCGAAGTTGCGGAGCATGGCCTGAAAAATGAAGGTTGATGATGCGAGATGCGCAAACTAGAGCGTGTGGGCGCCGTCCGCAAGCCGAGCGATGGCTTCCACGCCGATTTCCGCCATCGATAATACTTCATCATGCGGTCGGGCGGGGCGGATGATGGCTTGTGACAAGGCGGCATCTCCAGGGCGATTGGCGCGTCAGGCCCGTGATTTCCGCGATGGCGTTTTCGCATTGCGCACTTCGCGCAGCGCGTCGGCTGCCAGACAAACCACTTCGGAGATTTGCTGGAGCTGTCCGGCCAGCGGGCTTGTTTTGCGCCAGACCATGCCGATGGTTCGCGACGGCTGCGGATTCCTGAAGCGGGCGACGGATACCGGCGCCGAGCGTGTTTCCACCGTGACTGCCATTTCCGGGATCAGGGTGACGCCGATGCCGGCGCCGACCATTTGAACAAGCGTCGACAGCGAGCTTGCGTCCAGCACTTCCCGCGGCGGCGACTGCATGTTGCAGAACGACAATGCCTGGTCGCGGAAACAGTGCCCCTCTTCGAGCAGCAAAAGGCGCATCTCGCGCAGCCTCTCGTGGCTCGGCACCGGCGTTCCCTCGTCCTCGCCCGGCCGCACCAGCAGAAAATTCTCCGAAAAGCAGGCGACCTCGGTCAGCGACGGTTCGGATACCGGCAGCGCCACGATCGCCGTATCGAGCCGGCCTTCCACGACCTCCTTGATCAGCTTCGGCGTCAGCGTCTCGCGAACGTGAATGTCGAGTTCCGGATGCATGCGCGCCAGGTTCTCGATCACCTTGGGCAGCAGATAGGGCGCGATCGTCGGGATCATGCCGATGCGCAGCCGGCCCGCGAGCCGGTCCCGCGAGGCGCGCGCAAAATCGCCGAGTTCATCGACCGACCGCAGGATCTCGCGGACGCGCTCAACGATCTCTTCGCCGAATTTCGTCAGCGTGACCTGCCGTGCGCTTCGCTCCAGCAGCACGCCGCCGAGGACTTCCTCCATTTCCTTGATCTGCATCGAGAGCGCCGGCTGCGAGATGGAACAAGCCTCCGCCGCGCGTCCGAAATGGCCGTGACGTGCCAGCGCATCGAAGTAGCGAAGCTGTCTGAGGGTCATCTGGATCATCAGAGTATCTTATCGGTTCGATCACTAAAATCAACTTTACCTGATGGAAGGCGATGCTTAGATTGCCTCCAATCTGGAAGGTACCCTTAGGAGACGACCATGGATGATAAAACCAAATGCCCGTTCCCGGGCGGCAATCGCGCGCGGTCGAACCGCGACTGGTGGCCGGACGCGTTGGATGTTTCGGTCCTGCACCGCAATTCCACTTTGTCCGATCCAATGGGCGAGGCGTTCGACTACGCCAAGGAATTCAAGACACTCGACCTCAACGCCGTGATCAAGGACCTGCACGCGTTGATGACGGAATCGCAGGACTGGTGGCCGGCTGACTTCGGCCACTATGGCGGCCTGATGATCCGCATGGCGTGGCACAGCGCGGGCACCTACCGCATCACGGATGGCCGTGGTGGCGCCGGCGCGGGGCAGCAGCGCTTCGCGCCGCTCAATAGCTGGCCTGACAACGCCAACCTCGACAAGGCGCGCCGGCTCTTGTGGCCGATCAAGCAGAAATACGGCCGGAAGATCTCGTGGGCCGACCTGATGGTTCTCGCAGGCAACGTTGCGCTGGAATCGATGGGCTTCAAGACCTTTGGCTTCGCCGGCGGCCGCGTCGACGTCTGGGAGCCCGAAGAGTTGTTCTGGGGTCCGGAAGGCACCTGGCTCGGTGACGAACGCTACAGCGGCGAACGTCAGCTCGCCGAACCCCTGGGCGCCGTGCAGATGGGCCTCATCTACGTCAATCCGGAAGGGCCGAACGGCAATCCGGACCCGCTCGCAGCCGCCAAGGACATCCGCGAAACGTTCTTCCGCATGGCGATGAACGACGAGGAAACCGTCGCCCTGATTGCCGGCGGCCACTCCTTCGGCAAAACCCACGGTGCCGGCGATCCGTCGCTGGTGGGAGCGGATCCGGAAAGCGGTGCGCTTGAGGATCAGGGCCTCGGCTGGAAGAGCAAGCATGGCACCGGCATCGGCGCCGACACCATCACCGGCGGCCCGGAAGTCACCTGGACGCAGACGCCGACGAAGTGGAGCAATCTGTTCTTCAAGAACCTGTTCGAAAACGAATGGGAGCTGACCAAGAGCCCGGCCGGTGCGAAGCAGTGGAAGGCGAAAGGCGCGGAAGCCACGATCCCGGACGCCTATGACACGTCGAAGAAGCATGTGCCGACCATGCTGACCACCGACCTGTCGCTGCGCGTCGACCCGGCCTACGAGAAGATCTCGCGGCGCTTCTACGAGAATCCGGACCAGTTCGCCGACGCGTTCGCGCGGGCGTGGTTCAAGCTCACGCACCGCGACATGGGCCCGATCGCGCGCTACCTCGGCCCGCTGGTGCCGAAGGAAACGCTGATCTGGCAGGATCCGGTTCCGGCGGTGGATCATCGAGCTGATCGGTGAGCAGGATATCGCCGCGTTGAAGGCGAAGATTCTCGCCTCAGGCCTGTCGGTGTCCCAGCTTGTCTCGGCCGCATGGGCGTCGGCGTCGACGTTCCGCGGCTCCGACAAGCGCGGTGGCGCGAATGGCGCGCGTATTCGTCTCGCGCCCCAGAAGGACTGGGACGTCAACCAGCCGGCCGAACTCAAGACGGTCCTGCAGAAGCTGGAAGCGATCCAGAAGGAGTCCGCCAAGAAGGTTTCGCTGGCCGACCTGATCGTGCTCGGCGGCTGTGCGGCAGTCGAAAAAGCCGCCAAGGACGCCGGCGTCGACGTGAAGGTGCCCTTCACGCCGGGGCGCGCGGATGCGTCGCAGGACCAGACCGATGTGGAATCCTTTGCCCCGCTCGAACCGCGTGCCGACGGCTTCCGCAACTATATCAACAGCAAGAAGCATCAGTTCATGGCGCCTGAAGAGGCGTTGGTGGATCGGGCGCAATTGCTGCGGCTGACCGGGCCCGAACTGACGGCTCTCGTCGGTGGACTGCGCGTCCTCGGCGCCAATGCCGGCAACTTCAAGCACGGTGTGTTTACCAAGCAGCCGGAGACGCTGACGAACGACTTCTTCGTCAACCTGCTCGATATGAGCACGCAATGGCAGCCCGCTGGCTCCGACGGCACGTATGAGGGCCGCGACCGCAAGACCAATGCGGTCAAGTGGACCGGCACCCGCGTCGACCTGATCTTCGGTTCGCACGCGCAGCTCCGCGCATTTGCGGAGGTGTACGCCTCCGCTGACGCGAAGGAGAAGTTCGCCAGGGATTTCGTGGCGGCGTGGACCAAGGTGATGAACCACGATCGCTTCGAGGCCGCCTGAGGCCTGGCGGAAACGCAACGACAAAACAAAGGGCGGCCGAAAGGCCGCCCTTTTTTCTCCCGCTAAATCCTGATCACACGCCGAGCGTACCGGCCTTCGCCGCGGCATAACGCTCCGCGATCTTGGTCCAGTTCACCGTATTCCACCACGCCTTCAGATAATCCGCACGGCGGTTCTGGTAGTTCAGGTAATAGGCGTGCTCCCAGACGTCGTTGCCCATCAGCGCGCGCTTGCCGTCCATTATCGGATTGTCCTGGTTCGGGCGGGTCTCGATCGCGAGCTTGCCGTCCTTGGTGACGGTCACGAACACCCACCCCGAACCGAACTGGCGGCCGCCGGCGGCATTGAAGTCGTTCTGGAATTTTTCCATGCCGCCGAGATCGCGATCGATTGCCGCCAGCACCTCGCCTTCCGGCTTGCCGCCGTTCGGGCCCATGATTTCCCAGAACATGGTGTGGTTGGCGTGGCCGCCGAGATTGTTGCGGACGGTGAATTTGATGCCGTCGTCCAGCGCATTCAGATTGCCGAGGACGTCCTCGATCTTTGATGTTCCCAACTGGGCATTGGTCTTGGCGACATTGTTGAGGTTGGCGACATAGGCCGCATGGTGCTTGTCGTGATGGATTTCCATCGTCTTGGCGTCGATATGGGGTTCGAACGCATTGGTCGGATAGGTCAGCGGCGGCAGCGTGAAGGGGCCGGTTGCGGCGGAGGGGCCGGGGCTGGCGCCGCGGCCTGCGCGAAAACGATGCGTGGGGACGCCGCCATGGCTGCAATACCGGTTGCGGCAAACATCAGTTGGCGCCGGGACATAAATGACATCGATTATCTCCTTACTCGTGGGGTGACTGGCGTAGGTACCTGCAAACGGGACGCCGTACGCCGCAGCGCGGCGAGTTACGGACGATCATTGGGTCGGGTTTCGTTTTCTGTCCTCGCGACCCCAACGGAAATCGCACAGGTGCCTCAATACTCCCACTGTAACGCAACCGGATAACAAAAAAGGGCGGCCTTTCGGCCGCCCTTTGTTCACATTCCAGCGATGCCTTACTCGCCGGCGGCTTCGCGCTGCGGCGCTTCCTTGGCCTC
>CAWFIQ010000021.1:0-61206 GCA_963815955.1 uncultured Alphaproteobacteria bacterium | reverse complement strand
CGGAGAGAGTGGGATTCGAACCCACGGTACGGTTTCCCGCACACACGCTTTCCAAGCGTGCGCCTTAAGCCACTCGGCCATCTCTCCGGAGGGCTTCTCTTGAAGGGGCCGGACTGATTTTGCAAGGGACGCCGGGCGCGGCTGCCGAAATTTCCCCAATTCATTGAATTTATTCGGTATTTTTCGTCATTTGCCGTCGGATAATCGGCAGCCTTGCCGGGCCTTGAACCGGAATCCGGCCACGATCGACCACGATAAGTGGCAACTTGATCGATGGGGGACGGCATGACGATCACGCGGGCGCTTCAATTCTCCATCCTGGCATCGGCGCTTGCGCTGGGCGCCGCCGGCCCGGCGGTGGCGCAGTCCTGCACCCGCCAGGGCGTCGACGTGACCTGCGACGACGGCAGGCGCGGGATTTTCGCCGGCGAATCCCTCATCTGGGCTGATGGCACGCGGTCGAACCTGGTCTCGCCGCATCCGAGCGTCATCATCGGCAACAAGTCGTCCGTCGTGATCGGCCCCGGCGTGTTCACCGGTAACGGCAAGGGCGGTTATGTGCCGATGGAAAATCCGAGCGCGCCGAGCAAGGCGCGCTGCCCGGTGCTGGATGGCGTGTCGTATTGTTTTTGAGAGTGGTGGATGGGCGCGTCTCCGGACGATGCCGCGCTCATCCTAAAGCATCATGAGTTGGATTTGGTTGCGACCACGAAGATGGTGCGCTCCCTCTCCCGCTTGCGGGGGAGGGCTGGGGTGGGGGTGCCTCCACGGAGAGACTGCCCAAGAGGAGAGAGCCCCCACCCGGCTATTTGCGCCGACCTAAGAGCGAGCTTCGCTCGTCTCGACCCCGCAAGCGGGAGAGGTGAAGGGAGACTGCGGCCAGGCTCATAGCCAAAAGCCATCGAGATTAGTGATACCGCGCGCCGCCGTTGCTGGTGGAGCGAAGCGGCCATAGCGCGGGCTCGGTTATTACAGGCGCCAACTCTTCCCTGTCGAGCCGGCATTCACACAACGCGTCGGTGAAGTCGGCGAACCATTGCTGGATCGTTTGACCGCGAAGCTTCGCCATCATCGCTTCCCAGCGCATCCGCCGTTCGGTCAGCGGCATCGACAGCGCAAGCGCGATGGTGCGCGCCATGCCGTCGATATCGTGCGGATTGACCAGCAGCGCGGTGTCGAGTTCGTTGGAAGCGCCGGCGAATTTCGACAGCACGAGCACACCGGGGTCGACCGGATTCTGCGCGGCGACATATTCCTTGGCGACGAGATTCATTCCGTCCTGCAGCGGCGTCACCACGCCGACCTGCGCGGCGCGATAGAGGCCTGCAAGCACGGCCTGGCCATAACCCTTGTTGAGATAGCGGATCGGCGTCCAGTCGACCTCGCCATGCTGGCCGTTGACGTCGCTGACGAGCCTGGCGACCTCGCTCTGCAGATTGCCGTAGGCCTCGATCGCGCCGCGCGAAGGCGTTGCGATCTGCAGCAGCGACACCGTGCGCGCCAGCGACGGATGCAGCGTCCACATCCGGTCGAAAGCCTTGATGCGGTTGATCAGGCCCTTGGAATAATCCAGCCGGTCGACGCCGATCGCGAGCTTCTCGCCGTTCAGGCTGCGCCGCAGCCGCGAGACATCAGGATGGGTCGACGCCTTCGCCGCCAACTGGGCGAATTGCTGCGGATCGATGCCGATCGGGAATACCGCGGCGCGCGTCCGGCCGTAGCGCGAAGTGATGACGCCGTCATGCACGGCGAGGCCGAGGTCGGACTGCGCGTAAGACAGGAAGTTCTCGCAGTCCTCTTCGGTCTGAAAACCGATCAGATCATAGGCCAGCATCGCCTCGATCAGTTCGCGATGATGCGGCACGCCTGATATCACCGAACGCGACGGCCATGGCGTATGCAGGAAGAAGCCGATCGGCTGCGTGACGCCGAGATCGCGCAGTTCGGCGCCGAGCGCGAGGAAATGGTAATCCTGGATCCAGAATGCGGAATCGGATTTGCGGAATCGCAGCAGCGCGCGCGCCATGAAGGCGTTCACTTCGCGATAGCTGAGATAGTCGTCCTGCGAGGCGCGGATCAGATCGGCGCGCGAATGCAGCGCCGGCCACAGCGCGGAATTCGCAAAGCCTTCGTAATAGCCACCATAATGCGCGGCCGGCAGATCGAGCATCGCCAGCGCGCCGGCGCCAAGCGCCTCGACTTCAGCGAATGGTTCCTTCTGGTTCCCGTCGCGGACCCTTCCGCTGGAACCGACCCAGATAGCACCCGACTTCTCGACAATCGGCAATAATGCCGCAGCAAGGCCCCCCGTCATGGGTTCGTTGGGCTTTCCGCGCGAAACGCGGTTAGAAACTACGACGAGGTTCAAGGTCCCCTCCCGTTGATGCGCTGGCGGTTAACAGCCGTTCATCAATATGGTTCCTGATCACCCTTTCAACGAATTGAAACCAAATTCGGGCTACAGCGTGCAGGAACTCACCGGAACTCACGAAAAGTAAAATTTACCGCGAACCTCGGCAGCAAGCGCGAGAATCTGTGTTCGAATCTCGTCAACACGAAAGACATTATGGCAGCGGCGCGCCCCTTTCGTCATCAAGCAGGTGTGTAAGGAATTCCCTGACATCGCTCGGCGCATCGAAGTGTCCGGCGACGCCCTTGGCGCGGCGGCCGACGGAGAAGGCAAGGCCATCAAAGTCCGGCATGATCGCAAACACGGTTTCGTCGGTGACGTCGTCGCCGATGAAGAGCGGACGCCGGCCCTTGAAAGGTTCGCGCGTCATCAGCTCGCGCACGCCGGTCGCCTTGGTGAAGCCGGAATGCTTGATCTCGCAGACGCATTTGCCCGGCAGCACCTCGATCGGTGCGTTGGGAAGATCGCCCCTGATCAGCGACACCGCGGCATAGATCGCCTTCTCGGCGTGCGGCGCGAGGCGGTAATGCAGTGCCAGCGAATAGCCCTTGTCTTCGAGCAATATTCCCGGGCTGAGCTTTGCGATCGCGGCCAGCCGGCGCTTCAATTCCCTGTCCAGCGGCGGCGCGTGGGCGGCCACTGACTCGATATCCGGTTCGAGCCGCATCTCGGCGCCATGACCGCCGACGGCCGGAAACTGATCGGGTGCAAAAATCAGGTCGATGTCGTTGAGCGAGCGTCCGCTGACCATCGCCAGCGCGCCGTTGGTTCTTACCAGCAGGCGGTTCAAGGTCTTCGACAGACCCGGCGGCACCCAGACTTCGCGCGGCGTCGGCATCAGGTCGAGCAGCGTACCGTCGACGTCGAGCAGGATCGCGATTTCGCTCAAGTGCGGCACCAGCGAACTCGGCACCGGAACGGTCTCCGGCGGAGCGTCGTCTTCACGGACGATATCTTCTTCCATTGGCATTTCCAGCAGATCCTCATTCATCTCATCCTACTCCACAAATGCGAGCGGCCGTGCGACAGATTCGAGCGACTTGCGCTCGGCCGCGATGGCATACCGCCACGCGACGGCGGCGGCCACGATCATCAATGCCGACCCGAACAGGTAGCCGGCGAAGACGCTGTTGCGCGATCCGGTATCGACCAGGGCGCCGAACAGCGCCGGTCCCGCCACGCCGCCAATGCCCGTTCCGATCGCATAGAACAGCGCAATCGCAAGCGCGCGCACCTCCAGCGGAAACGTCTCGCTGACGGTGAGATAGGCCGCGCTCGCCGCCGGCGAGGCAAAGAAGAAAATTACCATCCAGGCGATGGTCTGGGTCTGCGCCGTCAGGACGCCGATCGAGAACAGATAGCCCGACAGCGCGAGCAATATGCCCGAGACGCCATAGGTCACCGTGATCATCATGCGCCGGCCCAGCGTATCGAACAGCCGGCCGAGCAACAGCGGCCCGAGAAAGTTGCCTGCCGCGAATGGCAGGATATACCAGCCGACATGGTTGGACGGGATGCCGAAGAAATCGGTCAGCACCAGCGCGAAGGTGAAGAAGATGGCGTTGTAGAAGAACGCCTGCGAGACCATCAGCACCAATCCTACCAGCGAACGCTGCCGGTAGGTCGTGAACAATGTATGCGCCACTTCTCCCAGCGGCGTATGGCTGCGCATCTTCAGCCTGATCTTCGGGAACACCTCATCGGCCGGGTGATCCGGATGTCTCGTGGATGCCCTCTCGATGTCGTCGACGATGGCGTGCGCCTCCTCGGGACGGCCATGGACCATCAGCCAGCGCGGGCTTTCCGGAATCCACATCCGCATCACCAGGACGATCAGGCCAAGTGCGGCGCCGATCAAATAGGCCAACCGCCAGCCGAGATCGGGAGCGAGCAAGTTGGGATCGAGCAGCACGATGGCCGCGACCGCGCCGATCGCAGCCCCGATCCAGAAGCTGCCGTTGATCACGAGGTCGGTCCAGCCGCGATAGCGTGCCGGCACCAGTTCCTGGATCGTCGAATTGATCGCGGTATATTCGCCGCCGATGCCCGCGCCGGTCAGGAAACGAAACAGCGCATAACTCGCCACGTTCCACGATAGCGCGGTGGCTGCGGTCGCGGTGAGATAGACCGCGAGGGTAATGAAGAACAGCTTCTTGCGTCCGATCCGGTCCGTCAGCCAGCCGAACCCGAGAGCGCCCAGCACGGCGCCGGCAAGATACGCGCTGTTGGCGAGCCCAACATCGAAATTCGAGAACTGAAGCGTCGGACTTTCCTTCAGCGCGCCCGACAAGGCGCCCGCAAGCGTGACCTCCAGCCCGTCCAGAATCCAGGTGATGCCGAGCGCCAGCACCACGCGGGTATGAAACCCGCCCCACTGCAGGCTATCAAGCCGCGCAGGGATGCTGGTCTCGATGATGCCGTCGTTGTCCGGTTTCAGCGGCGCGGAAATGGAAGCACTCTCACCCACCGCCGCACCGTGCCGTATTGCAGTCACCATTGGATTGGGCCAATGAAAAACACCCCCGGAACGCCCCAGCCCCAGGGTTTTCGCGTCAAATTGCGGCAAACATGATGCCCGATGCCAAGATAACGCCCTCGGCGGATGGGGGTTCCGCGCGCTTTGGGGTGGCGAAATTGCATAGCTGTTGTCGGGAGAATAGTTTCGGTGTCGTCCCTGCGAACGTGAACGCAGGGGCGACAGCGATGGCTCACGCCGCCCTGATGTTCGCCATGAAGCGATCGAGTTCTTCGCGCAGGCGCGTGCTTTCGCTCGAAAGGCTTCGCGCCGAGTTCAGCACTTCCTCGGAAGCCGAGCCGGTTTCGGTTGCGCCGCGATTGACGTGCATGACGTTGGTGGCGGCCTCCTGCGTGCCCTGCGCGACGCTCTGGACGCTGCGGGCGATTTCCTGCGTCGCCGAGCTTTGCTGCTCGACGGCGCTGGCGATCGTCGAGGCGATGTCCGAAATCTTGCCGATGGTGCCGCCGATCTCCTTGATGGCGGCGACCGATTCCTGCGTCGCGCCCTGCATGCCCGAGATGTGATTGGAAATCTCGTCGGTCGCTTTCGCCGTCTGGCTGGCCAGCGATTTGACTTCGGACGCGACCACGGCAAAGCCGCGGCCGGCATCGCCCGCGCGGGCGGCCTCGATGGTGGCGTTGAGCGCCAGCAGATTGGTCTGCTCGGCAATCGCGGTGATCAACTTTACGACATCGCCGATCTCCTGCGCGGCGCGCGACAGCTTGCCGATCCGGCCGTCGGTCTGTTCGGCCTGACGGACGGCTGCTTCCGCAATCTGGCTGCTTTCCTTGACGCGCCGCCCGATCTCGTCGACGGACATCGACAATTCCTCGGTCGCTGACGCTACCGACTGCATGTTGGTGGAGGCTTCTTCGGAGGCGCCGGCGACCTGGCTGGACAGGCTCTGGGTGGTCTCCGCGGTCCGTGTGAGCGTGCCCGCCGCGGCCTCAAGCTGCACGGCGGAAGATGAAACGTTGGCGACGATGGCGCCGACCGCGGCTTCGAAGTCGTCGGCGAAGCGAATGAGTTCGGCGCGGCGCGCTTCGCTCGCCGCCTTGTTCTGCGCTTCCTGGGTAGCGGCGTCGCGCTCGGCACGCGCAATGGCCTGCACCTTGAACTCCTCGACCGCGCCTGCCATTTCGCCGAGCTCGTCCTTGCGACCGAGGCCGGGCAGCACGACTTCGAAATTGCCGGCGGCGAGTTTGCGCATCGCGTTGCACATCGCCGTCATCGGCCGGGATATGCCCTTGCCAAGGAAGAAGGCCCAGATGCAGCCGAGCAGGAAGCCGCCCGCTGCCAGCATCACAATCAGCCGTTCGGTTTCGGCGATGGCGGCGTCCGACTCGCCGTCGAGCCGCGTCTGATCGGTGAGCAGGTCCGACTTCATCACCGTCGAGGCCTTGTTGATCTCGACAGCCGTCTCCGTCATTTCCTGGATCAGTCCTTCGATCTCCTTGGCATTCCCGATCAGCATGGCGAGCGACCGGCGATATTCCTCCAGCATGCCGGAAACTTCCTTGATGCCGTCGAGGATCTTTTCGTTTTTCGTCGAAATCGCCTTTAGCGCGTTCTCGACGAATTTCAGGCGCGCCAGTGCGCTGGTGGCGACCGACTGGTCGGAATTGACCACGAAAGTATTGGCAAGCGCGATGGTCGCCTGAAACTGCTCGGTGACCTTCTTGGCACCGAGCGTGATCACCTGCATCTCATCATCGTCGGCATTGCTCGGAAGGTCGTCGAGCTTGTAGCGCAGCAAGTTGCCGGTGCGGCCGAGCTGGTTCTGGGTGATCCGCGTGCTCTCTTCCTTGACCTTGAGGATGTCGGCGAAAATCTTGGTGAAGGTGCGGAACTCCCGTTCCAGTTTCGCGGCCTGTTCGAGCCGCGGCCGGTCGGTGGTACCCTTCATGGAAGCGATGATGGCGTCCTTCAGTCTGGCTTCCGCCGCCAGCGCCGCCTTGCCGTCCTCCTCCTTGCCGGTCACCACGAAATAGCGGGCCAGCGCCCGGTAGGAGATCAGCTCGCGGTCGATGTCGCGCGCCAGATCGGCCTCGTGCACGCTGCGCTGGTAGGCATCGACCCCGGCGGAAACCCGCTCGAAGCCGAGATAGGCGAAGCCCATGCTGGCGGCCGAGATCGCCAGCACGACGGCAAAGCCAAGCATGATCTTGGCGCGGAACCGCAGAGTGGGGAGCCTGAAAGGCGAGCCGCCACGTTTCAGAAATCGCACGTCATCCCCCCGTTTTCGTTCTGAAAATCAGGCATCGGGAGGCCCCACCCCCCAATCCAGTGCGCAAACTTAAGGCAGAATGGATAAAGGTACGTAAATCCGGGCAAAGTTGGCAGGCGGGCTCTTATCCTCCCTTGGGAGGAGGAGAGATCGACCTCGCGCGTTTCCGCGCGCACGCCCACCGATGTCATCACAAAACCCGCGCGACCAAAATCCTAGTTGCAAGTTCCTGCGCCGCTGTTTCTAATTAGAACAATTACAGAAACCTTGGGAGGTACCACGCGTGTCTACAGTCAAACTGACCGTGAACGGCAAGGCTGTCTCGGCCGAAGTCGAAGACCGGACCCTTCTCGTCCATCTCCTGCGGGAAAATCTGAACCTGACCGGCACCCATGTCGGCTGCGACACCAGCCAGTGCGGCGCCTGCGTCGTCCATATCGATGGCCGGGCGGTAAAATCCTGCACCGTGCTGGCCGGCCAGGCGGCGGGCTCGAACGTCACCACCATCGAAGGCATCGCCAAAGGCGACGAACTGCACCCGATGCAGGCGGCGTTCCGCGATAATCACGGCCTGCAGTGCGGTTACTGCACCCCGGGCATGATCATGTCGGCGATCGATATTGTGCACCGCCATAGCGGCCAGCTCGACGAGGAAACCGTCCGGCAGGAGCTGGAGGGCAACATCTGCCGCTGCACCGGCTACCACAACATCGTCAAATCGGTGCTCGACGCAGCCGGGCGCATGAAGGTCGCGCAGGCGGCGGAATAGAAGCCGCCGGCCAGCAATTTTTCGAATTCAATACCGCGTTTCGATGGAAATGGCGGAAACAATAACTCCGGTCGGGAGGACAGGACATGGGCGTTGAAGGCATTGGCGCAAGCGTTGTGCGCAAGGAAGACCGCCGTTTCATTACCGGCAAGGGCCGCTACGTCGACGATATCAAGCTGATGGGCATGACCCACGCACACTTCATCCGCAGCCCGCACGCGCATGCGAAGGTCAAGAGCATCGATACGTCAGCGGCGATGAATATGCCGGGCGTGGTCGGCGTGCTGACCGGTCAGCAACTCGTGGACGACAAGATCGGCAATCTGATCTGCGGCTGGGCCATTACCTCCAAGGACGGCACGGGCATGAAGATGGGCGCATGGCCGGCGATGGCGCCGGAGACCGTGCGCTTCGTCGGCCAGGCGGTCGCGGTCGTGATCGCCGAGACCAAGAACCAGGCCAAGGACGCCGCCGAAGCCGTGGTCGTCAATTACGAGGAGTTGCCCGCCGTTCCGGACATCCGCGCCGCGATCAAGCCGGGGGCACCGCAGTTGCACCCGGAAGCGCCGGGCAACGTGATCTATGACTGGACCATCGGCGACGAAGGCCCGACCGATGCCGCATTCAAGTCGGCGGCCAATATCGTCTCGCTCGACATCACCAATAACCGCCTGGTGCCGAATGCGATGGAGCCGCGTGCGGCGATCGCCGAATACAACGAACCGGAAGAGCATTTCACGCTCTATACGACCTCGCAGAATCCACATGTCGCCCGCCTCGTGCTGTCGGCGTTCTACAACATCGCCCAGGAACACAAGCTGCGGGTGATAGCCCCCGACGTCGGCGGCGGCTTCGGCTCAAAAATCTTCATTTACCCTGAAGAGATGGTGGCGCTGTGGGCCTCCAAGAAAGTCGGCCGTCCGGTGAAGTGGACCGGCGACCGTACTGAGGCCTTCCTCACCGACGCGCATGGCCGCGACCACCTCACCAAGGCGGAGATGGCGTTCGACAAGGACAACAAGGTCACCGCCCTGCGCGTAAAAACCTACGCCAATCTCGGCGGCTACATGTCGCTGTTCTCCTCCTCGGTGCCGACCTATCTCTATGCGACGCTGTTGTCGGGCCAGTACAACATCCCCAACATCTTCGCCGAAGTGATCAGCGTCTACACCAACACCGTGCCGGTCGACGCCTATCGCGGCGCGGGCCGGCCCGAGGCAAGTTTTGTGGTGGAACGGCTGATGGAGACGGCGGCGCGGCAGTTGAAGGTCGATCCGGCCGAACTGCGCCGCAAGAACTTCATCACGCAGTTCCCGCACCAGACGCCGGTGATCATGGCCTATGACATCGGCGACTTTAATGCCTCGCTCGACTCCGCGATGAAGGCGATCGATTACGCCGGCTTCCCGGCGCGCAAGGCGAAGGCCAAATCCGAAGGCAAGCTGCGCGGCATCGGCGTGTCCTGCTACATCGAGGCCTGCGGCATTGCGCCGTCAAAGGCCGTCGGCAGCTTAGGGGCCGGCGTCGGCCTGTGGGAATCCGCCGAAGTCCGCGTCAACCCGGTCGGCACCATCGAGATCCTGACGGGATCGCACAGCCATGGCCAGGGCCATGAAACGAGCTTCTGCCAGCTGGTGTCCGAGCGCCTCGGCATTCCCATCAGCCAGGTCCAGCTCGTCCATGGCGACACCGACAAAGTACAGTTCGGCATGGGCACTTACGGTTCGCGCTCGGCCGCGGTGGGGCTCACTGCAATCCTGAAGGCGATGGAGAAAGTCGAGGCCAAGGCCAAGAAGATCGCGGCCCATCAGCTCGAGGCATCCGAAAACGACATCGTCATCGAGAACGGCGAGTTCAAGGTCACCGGCACCGACAAGTCGATCGCGCTGCCGATGGTCGCGCTCGCCGCCTACACCGCGCACAATCTGCCCGACGGCATGGAGCCGGGCCTGAAGGAAGGCGCGTTCTACGACCCGACCAACTTCACCTTCCCGGCCGGCTCCTACATCTGCGAAATGGAAGTCGATTCCGCCACCGGCAAGAGCACCTTCGTCAACTTCGTGGCGGCGGATGATTTCGGGCGGCTGATCAATCCGATGATCGTCGAGGGCCAGGTCCATGGCGGGCTTGCCCAGGGCATCGGGCAGGCGCTGCTCGAAAACGCGGTGTACGATTCCTCGGGTCAGCTTCTGACGGCATCGTTCATGGACTATTCGATGCCGCGCGCCGACGACCTGCCCTCGTTCAAGCTGTCGCACACCACGACGCTGTGTCCGGGCAATCCGCTCGGCGTCAAGGGCTGCGGCGAGGCCGGTGCGATCGGCGCTTCGGCGGCGGTCATCAACGCCATCACCGATGCGATCGGCAACAACAAGCTCGAAATGCCCGCGACGCCCGATCGCGTCTGGCATGCGATTCACGGCTGAGAGGAAGGACACATCATGTACGAGACAACCTATCACCGCCCTTCCTCCGTCGATGAAGCGGTTTCGCTGTTCGCCAAGGGCTCGGACGCGAAATACCTCGCCGGCGGCCACACGCTGATTCCTGTCATGAAGCAGCGGCTGGCCGCGCCATCCGATGTGATCGATCTCGGCAAGATCAAGGAGCTGGTCGGCATCGAGGTATCCGGCGATACGCTGACCATCAAGGCGGCCACGACCTATTTCGACATCATGCAAAGCGCCGATGTGAAGAAGTCGATTCCCGCGGTCGCCTATCTCACCTCGGTGCTCGGCGATCCCGCCGTGCGCCATCGCGGCACGATCGGCGGCTCGATCGCCAACAACGATCCGGCGGCGGATTTTCCAGCCGCGCTGGTTTCGCTCGGCGCGACGGTAAAGACCAACAAGCGCTCGATATCGGCGGACGACTTCTTCAAGGGCCTGTTCACGACGGCGCTCGAGGATGGCGAGATCATCACCGCGGTGTCGTTCCCGATCCCGGCGAAGGCGGGCTATGCCAAGATGCGGCACCCCGCTTCGCGCTTCGCGCTGACCGCCGTGTTCGTGACCAAGACCAAGGCAGGTGACGTCAGGGTCGCGGCGACAGGCGCATCGGAAAACGGCGTGATGCGGGTGTCGGCGATCGAGGCGGCGCTGAAGGCGAACTGGTCGGCAGGCGCAATCGACGGCGTCAAGGTTTCCGCCGGCGGATTGATGAGCGATATCCACGGAACATCGGACTATCGCGCCAATCTTGTGAAGGTGATGGCGCAGCGCGCGGTCACTGCCGCGGGCTAATAACGTCTAGACACAACTTCCATGCGAGCGGCGCGCAGCGATGCGCGCCGTTTCGCATTTTGGTCCGATTCTCGGCAAAAGAAGCTTGCAACGGTCTCGCTTCGGCGGGACAATTTAGCTAATCAACTAATTAAGACGCTTCCTGCGACGCTGCCTTGGGAGAGAAAACAAGTGCTCGACAAACCAGCCGCCCAATCCGCCACCCGCACCTCCGGCCCGCTCGCCGGCTTCCGCATCGTCGAATTCGCCGGCATCGGCCCGGGTCCGTTCGCCTGCATGCTGCTGGCGGACATGGGCGCCGAGGTCGTGACGCTTGACCGCGTCGGCGCGGCCAAGAACCTGAAGGCGGTCGCGGTGCGCGGCCGCAAGGTCATCGAGCTTGATCTGAAGGACAAAGCTTCCATCGCGCAGGTCCTCGACCTGCTTGCCGGCGCGGACGCGCTGATCGAAGGCTTCCGTCCCGGCGTGATGGAGCGCCTCGGCCTCGGCCCCGACGTCGTGCTCGCGCACAATCCAAAGCTGGTCTATGGCCGCATGACCGGCTGGGGCCAGGAAGGCCCGCTGGCCAACGCCGCCGGCCACGACATCAACTACATCTCGATAACCGGCGCGCTCGCCGCGATCGGGACCAAGGAAAAGCCGGTGCCGCCGCTCAACCTCGTCGGCGATTTCGGCGGCGGCGCGCTCTATCTCGTGGTCGGCGTGCTCGCCGCCATGCTGGAAGCCTCGAAGTCGGGCAAGGGCCAGGTGGTGGACACCGCGATGTGCGACGGCGCGGCATCGCTGATGTCGATGTTCTTCGACATGCGCGCGAGCGGGCGCTGGACCGAGGGCCGCGACCAGAACTTCCTCGACGGCGGCGCGCATTTCTACGGCGTCTATGAATGCTCCTGCGGCAACTTCATTTCGATTGGCTCGATCGAGCCGCAGTTCTACGCGCTGCTGCGCAAGCATGCCGACCTGACGGATGCCGATTTCGACGCGCAGATGGACCGCAAGGCGTGGCCCGCGCTGAAGGAGAAGCTGACGAAAGTGTTCAAGAGCAAGACCCGCGAGGACTGGTGCAAGGTCATGGAGGGCACCGACATCTGCTTCGCGCCGATCCTGACCATGGCGGAAGCGCCTGGTCATCCGCACATGGCGGCGCGCAAGGTCTTCGTCGAGCGCCACGGCGTGACCCAGCCCGCGCCCGCGCCGCGGTTTTCACGCACGCCGTCGGCGATCAGGGAGCCGGAGGTGGCAAAGATCGATGACGTCTCTGCGGCATGGAAGACGGGTGGGTAAATTCCGTCATTGCGAGGAGCAAAGCGACGAAGCAATCCATTCTTCCTTCGCGCGTAAAGATGGATTGCTTCGCTTCGCTCGCAATGACGGAATAGTTTGTCGGAACCCGTAGGGTGGGCAAAGGCGCGCAGCGCCGTGCCCACCATTAAACCCTCGGCAAGTCATGGTGGGCACGCTTCGCTTTGCCCACCCTACAAATCTCTCAGGCCGCGTTCCCCACCTTCAGCACGCCTCTGCGAATCTGATCCTCCTCGATCGATTCGAACAGCGCCTTGAAATTGCCCTCACCGAATCCGTCGTCGCCCTTGCGCTGGATGAATTCGAAGAAGATCGGCCCGATCGCGTTCGCCGAAAAGATCTGCAGCAGCACCTTGGTGTGGCCGCCATCGACGACCCCCTCGCCGTCAATGAGAATGCCGTCGCGCTGCAGGCGCGCAACGTCTTCGCCGTGCCGCGGCAGGCGCGCATCGATCTTCTCAAAGTAAGTAGCCGGCGGCGGCGGCATGAACGGCAATCCGGCGGCGCGCAGCCTCTCGACGGTGCCGTAGACGTCCCGCGCGCCACAGGCGATGTGCTGGATGCCCTCGCCGCGATAAATGTTGAGATATTCCTCGATCTGCCCGGAATCGCCGGCGTCCTCGTTGATCGGAATCCGGATCTTGCCGTCCGGGCTGGTCAGGGCACGGGAGAACAGGCCCGACGCGCGACCCTCAATGTCGAAGAAGCGGATCTGGCGGAAGTTGAACAGCTTTTCATAGAAGCCGGTCCAGACATTCATGCGTCCACGATGGACGTTGTGCGTGAGGTGATCGATATAATAGAGCCCGGCGCCCTCGGGCCGCGGATCCTTCGCGCCCAGCCATTCGAACTCGATGTCGTAGGCCGAGCCCTTGGCGCCGTAGCGGTCGACGAAATAGAGCACGCTGCCGCCGATACCCTTGATGGCGGGAACATCGAGCGTCTTCTGCGCGGAAGAAATATCGGCGGCCTCCGCACCGAGCGAGAGCGCCCGCGCATAGGCCAGCTTCGCATCGACCACGCGAAACGCCATCGACGGCGCGCAGGGCCCATGCGCCGCGACGAAGCCATGGCCGTGACTGCCGGGCTCCTCGTTGACGAGATAATTGATGTCGCCCTGGCGATAGACCGTGATCTTCTTGGTCCTGTGGCGCGCGACCGCCGCATAGCCCATCAGCTTGAACAGCGCGTGCAGCTCTTCAGGCTTCGGGTGCGCATACTCGACGAACTCGAAACCGTCGGTGCCCATCGGGTTGTCGGCGCTGACGGTGGCAGCCGGCGCGTCGTGCGGAAACGGACCCATGGCGGAATCTCCCGAAAATTGATCTGGATCAGTATCGACCGAAACGGTCGCAAAGTGTGTGCAAATGGACCTTCGTTTGGCTATCATGATGCACAATTTGTGCATGAAATTGGTAGTTTACGCATGATTACGGTAGACGCCTTCGACCTGAAAATACTGGCCGCGCTGCAGGACGACGGCCGGCTGACCAATCAGCAACTGGCCGACCTCGTCGGCCTGTCGGCCTCGCAATGCTCGCGGCGGCGGATGCGGCTGGAGGAGGAGAAGGTGATCGCGGGCTATCACGCCGATCTCGCCGGCGAGGCGCTCGGCTTCAACCTGATCGCCTTCGTCCACATCACGCTGGCGACGCATTCGCCCGACAACGCCAAGAAATTCCGCGCGCTGGTCAACCGTGTCGACGACATCCAGGAAGCCTATTCACTGACCGGCGATGCCGACTACGTGCTGAAAGTCGTGCTGCGCGACCTGAAGGACCTTTCCGACCTCGTCAACAACGTGCTGATGCCGCACCAGAGCGTGGCGCATGTGCGCTCCTCGATCGTGCTGGACCGGCTGAAGGAAAGCGCGAGGCTGCCGTTGAGGATGCGGGTAATCCGCTGAAGCATCCGGGCTTTCATGGTTCGAGACGCGCGGCGTTGCCGCGCTCCTCACCATGAGGGTCTCAGACCTCGTCCTGAGGAGGCGCGAAGCGCCGTCTCGAAGGACGTAGCCCCTGCTCTCACGAGCATGGCCCAATTCGAGGGAAATTTGTCATTCGCGTTTTCCCTCCGATTTGCGATGATCCCCGGGAATCACACCGCGAGGCGACGATGGCGCTGCAACTCCGGCCGAACTGCGAATATTGCGACAAGGACCTGCCGCCGAATGCTGTGGACGCGCGGATCTGCTCCTACGAATGCACGTTCTGCGCGGACTGCGTCGACGACAAGCTGAACAACGTCTGCCCGAACTGCGGCGGCGGTTTTGAACGGCGACCGATCCGGCCCGCCACCGAGCGACGGCCCGGCGTGTGCGTCACCAAGCAATTGCCATCGGACAAGCGCGTGCATTTGAAATACAGCGTCGAGGACGTCGCCGCGCATTGTGCGAGAGTAAGGGATATTCCGCCGCAGGAGCGGTGAACGAGGTGCCGTAGGGTGGGCAGAGCCACCGGGTCGCGCGAACGCGCGCCCGATGACAGGCTCCGCGTGCCCACCATCTCGCAGCGTGCTCGATGATGGATGGTGGGCACGTCGCTTCGCTCCTCTGCCCACCCTACGGCACCGTCACTCCGCCGCCAAAATCGTCCCCTCGACTTCGCCAAAGCCGACGCGATAGCCGTCGCCCTGGCACCAGCCGCGCATCACGAGCGAATCGCCATCCTCCAGGAACGTCCGTTTCACGCCCGCCACCAGTTCCACCGGCTCGGTGCCGTTCCAGCTTATCTCCAGCAGGCTGCCGCGCTGGTCCTTCTCCGGGCCGGAGATCGTGCCGCTGCCTAAGAGATCGCCGACATTCATGGCGCAGCCACAGGCCGCGTGGTGCACGAGCTGCTGCACCGACGACCAGTACATGTATTTGAAATTGGTGCGGCTGATATTTTCCGGCGCGTTCATCTGCGCCGCGCGCAGGCCGACCTCGAGCGCCATGTCGTAATTGTTCGGCTGCGCCTGTTGCAGATAGGCCAGCGGCTTCGGGTCCTGCGCAGGGCCATGCAATCGGAACGGCTCCAGCGCCTCGCGCGTCACCACCCACGGGCTGATCGAGGTCGCGAACACCTTGGCCTGGAATGGCCCGAGCGGCACGTATTCCCATTGCTGGATGTCGCGGGCGCTCCAGTCGTTCAGGATCACGAAGCCGAAGATCATTTCCTCGGCCTGTTTCTCCGTCAGCATTTCGCCCATCACCGATGGCTGGCCGACCACCACGCCCATTTCAAGTTCGAAATCGAGCCGCTTGCACGGCCCGAAGCTCGGCACATCGGCGGCCGGTGGCTTCAACTGCCCACGCGGCCGGCGCACCGGCGTGCCGCTGACCACGACAGTGGAAGCACGGCCGTTGTAGCCGATCGGCATGTGCAGCCAGTTCGGCTGCAGCGCGTTGTCCTTGCCGCGGAACATCACGCCGACATTGGTGGCGTGCTCCTTTGACGAATAGAAATCGGTGTAGCCGGAGACCGCGAACGGCAGATGCAGCTTGACGTCCGCCATCGGCACCAGCGCCCGCTGGCGCAGTTTCTCGTTGTCGCGCAGTTCGGGATGGTCGTGCCGCAATAGCTCGCTGATCCGCGCACGCGTGCTCGACCACACCTTTGGTCCCAGCGCCATGAATGGATTGAGCTGCGACGCGGCGAACACGCCCGGCTCGACGACATCGAAGCGGCAATCCTGCGCGAGTTGCCAGAGATCAAGCACATAGTCGCCGATCGCTACCCCAACGCGCGGGGCGAGGCCGTCCTTGGCGGAGAAGATGCCGTAAGGGAGATTCTGGATCGGGAAATGAGAATCGGGCGCGATGTCGATGAAGGATTTCAGTTTAGGATCGTTGGGGTGGGGCACCTGGTTCTTCCAATCTGAGACCGTCGTCATGGCCGGGCTTGACCCGGCCATCCACGACTTCTCTTTGCTGTCTCAAGACGTGGATGCCCGGGACAAGCCCGGGCATGACGGAGCGTTAGTTGGGCGCGCGGCATCTCTCACGGCTTATTCGGATCGAACCGTTTCTCCAGGCCATTCCAGCAATCGGCATAATCATCCTGCAGCGTCGACGACTTCGCCGCATGCGCGGTCACCCGTTGCGGAAAACGCGTCTCGAACATGAAGGCCATGGTGCCGGTCAGCTTCACCGGCTTCAATTCGCTATTGCTGGCATGGTCGAATGCCTGGCGATCCGGACCGTGCGGCAGCATCATGTTGTGCAGCGAGATACCGCCCGGGACGAAGCCTTCCGGCTTGGCGTCGTAGATGCCGTAGATCAGCCCCATGAACTCCGCTCATGATGTTCATGTGATACCAGGGCGGACGGAAGGTGTTTTCGGCCACCGCCCAGCGTTCCGGGAAGATGACGAAGTCGATATTCGCGGTACCTGCGGTTTCCGATGGCGAGGTCAGCACCGTGAAGATCGAGGGATCGGGATGGTCGAAGCCGATGGCGCCGATCGGCGAGAACGTCCGCAGATCGTATTTGTAGGGCGCATAGTTGCCGTGCCACGCCACCACGTCGATCGGCGAATGCGGCAAGGTCGTCTTGAACAGCGAACCGCCCCATTTCACGTAGAGTTCGGTCGGCGTGTCCTTTTCCTCATAGCTTGCTACGGGGGTGAGGAAATCGCGCGAATTGGCGAGGCAGTTGGCGCCGATCGGCCCACGCTCCGGCAGCGTGAAGGCGCCGCCGTAGTTTTCGCAGAGATAGCCGCGCGCGGGGCCATTTGGAATCTCGGCGCGGAATTTCACGCCGCGCGGGATCACGGCGATCTCGCCCGGCTCGATATCGATACGGCCGAACTCGGTGACGAGGCGCAGATTGCCCTGCTGGGCCACGAACATCATCTCGCCGTCGGCATTGTAGAAATGCTGATCGACCATCGATTTGGTGATGAGATAGACATGCGCGGCCATGCCGGCCTGGGTGTTGGCATCGCCCGCGGTCGTCATGGTCTGCACGCCCTGCAGGAAGGTCATGTCCTCCTTCGGGATCGGCGCCGGATCCCAGCGCAACTGCGCGATCGGCAATTCATGTTCATGGCACGGCGCGGTGCGCCACAGCCCGGCATCGGCTTTGGCAAAGCGGCCTGAATGCTTCACCGACGGACGGATGCGATAGAGCCACGAGCGCTCGTTGGTGCCGCGCGGCGCGGTGAAGGGCGAGCCGGAAAGCTGCTCGGCATAGAGCCCGTAGGCACAGCGCTGCGGCGAGTTGCGCCCCATCGGCAGCGCGCCGGGCAATGCCTCGGTCTCAAAGCTGTTGCCGAAGCCGGACATGTAGCCCGGCGTCAGTTGCGCCGAGCTGCGAACGATCTGATCAGGCGAGGTGTTGATATTCATGGTCATCCTCCTCCTTGCAGGGCGGCCCACATTTCCTGGTCGCGCTTGTCGGTCCAGATCACGGGATCGTCGATTCCCGATGCCTCGTCGAACGCGCGCGAGACGTTGAACGGCAGGCAGTGCTCGTAGATGGCGAAGCTGGAGAATTTCGGATCCATCACCTCGCGCGTCGCCGCCATCGATTCCTTCAGCGAGCGGCCCTTGGCGACCGAGCTTTCCGCCGCGCCATAGAGCGAGGTAACGAAATCCCGCGTCATCGCGATCGCGTCGCGCCCGGTCGAAAGACCTTTAAGCGCATCGCCACGGCCCGGCGCGATCGCCTTGGGATTGAAGGCGCGGATTTCATTCAGCGTAGCCGGCCATTCGCGCAAATGCGCGTCGCCGCAATAGCAGGCCGAGTGATATTCGATGAGGTCACCGGAGAACATCACTTCGGCATCCGGCACCCACGCCACGATGTCGCCCGAGGTATGACCCGCTCCCAATTGCATCAGCCGCACCTCGCGTTTTCCGAGATAGATCGACATCTCGCCTTCGAAGGTCAGCGTCGGCCAGGTCAGGCCGGGGATGCTTTCGGCATCCTGGAACAGGCGCGGGAAGCGGCCATACTCCGAATCCCAATCCTGCTGGCCGCGCTCCTCGATCAGCCGGTAGGTTTCCGCCGAAGCCACGATACCCTGCGCCTTGTAGGCGGACGCGCCCAGCACGCGCACGGCGTGGTAATGCGACAGCACGACATATTTGATCGGCTTGTCGGTAACGGTGCGAACGCGCTCGATCACTTTATTCGCCATCGCCGGCGTCGACTGCGCGTCGAACACCAGGCAGCCGTCGTCGCCGACGATGATCGCGGAGTTCGGATCGCCTTCGGCGGTGAACGCATAGAGATCGGTGCCGATTTCGGAGAAGGTAATCTTCTTCTCCGCGAGATCCGTGGTGGACGCGAAACCTTTGGCCATCAATTCGATTCCTGACTTCGTTTGCGACGTGAATTACTGCTGTTGTTGTTGCTGCTGGCTCGCATCGAGCATCCGCCGTTTGGCGAGCGCGATGGCCTCGTTCAGCACATCGAGATCGCCGATGTGATTGGCGAGCACGAGAACCAGCGCCGCGTCGAGATCGGCGCTCTGCCCGTCGCTCAAGCCCCGATGCGCCTCGACGATGGCGCGAAACGCATCGTCGGGTTTGGCAAAATTCGAAGCGGTCGACAGCGTCATGACGAAACCTCAGTTATGGCCTGCGGCGCGCGACAGCGCTGCATCGATGGCCGGCCGTGAGGGCTTGCGGAAACGCGCCGCCACATAACCATCCGGCCGCAACAAATAGGCGCTGCCAGGCTCGGCGTCGTAGCGCCTGGCGGCAAGCCCTTGCGGGTCCACAAAGCCGGTCTCGCCGCCGACGCGGATCGTGCCGACGCTATCAGGCGCGTCGGTCGCGGCGCCATTGACAAACTCCAGCAACGTGAACCGCGCTCCCTGACCTATAAAGGTCTCGGTCAGGAAGGTGGAACGGCCGTCACGCCCTGCGACCGGCGCATCAAGCATCGACGCACCGGGACGCGGGCCGCCGCGCCAGGAATCGCCATCGGCGGTCGAGAGCGGCGTTGCGTAGATCGAGGGCGTCGAGAGCCGCCCACCATTGACCATGCGCTTGCCGAACTCGGTTTCCCTGGCCAGCGACAGCACCGCCTTGCGCAGCCGCGCCTCCTGCGGCGTGTGGGGCGCCATGAAATCGGTCGAGCGGGTAGATTCGCGGATGTTCTCGTCGGCCGCCGCACTGCGTTCGGTGTGATAGCTGTCGAGCAGGCTCTCCGGCGACGTGCCCCGCAGCACGCGGTCGAGCTTCCACGCAATGTTCTCGGCATCCTCAAGCCCGGAATTGGCGCCGCGGGCGCCGAACGGTGAGACCTGATGCGCGGCATCGCCGGCAAAAACGACGCGACCGTGGACGAACCTGTCCATGCGCCGGCACTGGAATTTGTACAGCGAGATCCATTCGAAATCGAACTTGTCATGCCCGAGCATCCGCGCGATGCGCGGCCGCACGTTCTCCGGCAGCTTTTCGACCGCGGGATCGGCATCCCGGCTGAGTTGCAGGTCGATCCGCCAGATATCGTCGGGCTGCTTGTGCAACAGCGCGGAGCGTCCGGCATGGAATGGCGGATCGAACCAGAACCAGCGCTCGGTCGGGAACGCCGCCGTCATCTTGACGTCGGCGATCAGGAATTGATCCTCGAACACCTGCCCTGCGAATTCCGCACCGACCATTTGCCGCAGCGCGGATCGGGCGCCATCACAGGCGATGACGTATTGCGCATTCAGCCGATAGGGACCTTCAGGCGTCTGGATCGTCAGAGCCACATGGTCGTTGCGCGGCTCAAGCCCGATCACCTTGTTGCGCCAGCGCAGGTCGATGGCAGGGAGTTCTGCGACGCGGTCAACCAGATAGGCCTCGGCATAGAATTGCTGCAGGTTGATGAAGGCCGGCCGCTTGTGGCCCTCCTCGGGCAGCAGGTTGAACTGGTAGAGTTGGGAGTCGCCGTGAAAGATCTTGCCGACGCTCCAGACCACGCCCTTGTCGACCATGCGCTGGCCGATGCCGAGCCGGTCCCAGAATTCGAGCGAGCGTTTCGAGAAGCAGATCGCCCGCGAGCCCTCGCCGATCCGGTCGGCGTCGTCGAGCAGCACGACCGGTTGACCACGCTGCGCCAGATCGATCGCCAGCGATAGCCCCACCGGCCCGGCGCCGACCACGACGATCGCGTGTTCGACGATACTTGCGTCCGCCCGATCCTGATCGGGATGGCGACGATAGCCGAACTGGGTGTTAGTCAGCGCCATGCGGGCTCAATCCCGTGACTAGAGCTTATCGGTTCTGATCGAATCAGAACCGATAAGCTTAGAATCCTGTTTTGACGCGTTTTCTTGACGCGAACCGGTATCCACTTCGCTCGAAAACGCTAGCTAGCGGCCTGCGCCTTTGCTAAATTAGTCGCATCTGCAACTATCTTAAACCCCGGGCCGGGTCCGGCGTCAACTCAAATTGGAGCGATTTTGCCAAAGGCGTCTTCAAGCGAAGTGGTTGTCGACTCGCGCGATGAGATCGCGTCGAAGCGAAGCGCCCGGCTCGACCTCTTCAAATTCGTGCCGTTTCGGCTCAACCGGCTGGCAGCGGAAGTCAGTTCCGCGCTCTCGGCCGAGTATGCGGCCCGCTATGGGCTCGACATTCCGGAATGGCGCGTGCTGGCGACCCTCGGTTTCCGCCACGATGCCTGCAGCGCGCAATACATCGCCCAGTGCACCCGCACCCACAAATCCACCATCAGCCGCGCGGTCACGTCACTGATGAAGCGAGAGATCGTCGAGCGCGTCGAGAACGAGGACGACCGCCGCGAATTCCGCCTTCGCCTGACCCGCAAGGGTGCTGCGCTCTACGAGGAACTGATTCCGCGCCTGCTGCGCAGGGAGCAGGAGATATTGTCATGCCTCTCCGCGCAGGAGCGGCGCGATTTCGCGCGGCTGCTCGGCAAGATCGAGGAGGGCCTCGATCTGGTGCAGACCAGCGAAGAGGCCGACGCGAAGGAAGCCTATTGAGCTCCCTCTCCGTCATTGCGAGGAGCGAAGCGACGAAGCAATCCATGACTCAGCAAGTGGAGATATGGATTGCTTCGCTACGCTCGCAATGACGCTGGGACAGTTGCGACTACTTCACGGCCGTGACCACAATCTCCACGATATGCGGCGGCTCGATATCGACGCCGAGGCACGCGCGCATCGGTGGATTCCCGGTATCGACCCATTCGTCCCAGGCGCGGTTCATCTCGGCCTTCTGCTTGATGTCGGCAATATAGACGATTGCCGAGAGGATCTTGCTCTTGTCCGTGCCGCACAGCGCGAGGCTTTCGTCGATGCGGGCGAGCGCCTTGACACTCTGCTCGTACATCGAGGGACTGACCGGATCGGGCGCGACGGCCACCGTGAAAACCAGATCGTCGTGGGCAACGGCGCGGCTGCGGGTGGGTGTGAGCCCGGCAAAACGTTGGATCATCAGGAATCTCCGGTTAGCGGCCAGCAATATGCTTTGATATGACAGGGAAATAATTGTCCCCTGAACCGGCATCGATGGCTTCCTGCAGCACCTTGCCGATCAATTCCGCACCGCGAATCCTGATGCCGGCGTCGGACGCCAGTTCCAGCGCGTAAGACAAATCCTTCAGCGCATACTCGGTCGAGAACGCGCGCTCCGGAAAGTTGCCCGGCACGATCGCTTTCATGCCGTGATTGCGTAGCGCAAAGCTGTCGGCCGAGCCCTTTGAAAGCGTATCGAGCAGCAGCTTCGGATCGACGCCGTTATGTTTTGCGACCGCAACCGCCTCCGCCAGCGCGTTGACGGTTTCGAACAGCACCATGTTGTTGAGAACTTTTGTAACCTGACCGGCGCCGACCTCGCCGCAATGGGTGACGTCGGTGGCAAAGCAGCGGATCAGCGGCTCGATGTCGGCGTAAAGCGCAGGCGTCGTTCCAACCATGACGCTGAGCGTGCCGTCCTGCGCCGCCTGCCGCGTGCGCGCGATCGGCGCATCGGCCCAGGACGCGCCTCTGGCCTGCAATTGTTTGGCGAAATCGCGGGTCTGGCTGACCGAGGACGTGCCGAGATCGACGACGACCTGCCCGCTCCGGATGTTCTTGAGAATGCCGTCGCCTTCGAACACCGCGCGCACATGTTTCGCGCTCGGCAGGCACAGGAACAGCAAATCGCTTTGCTTGATAACCTCCGCAACGGAGGCCGCGACCTCGGCACCGTCGGCCCGCAGCCGCGCCAACGGCTCGGCCGCCAGGTCGAAGGCAAGGACGCGCTTGCCGCTCTTCTTCACGAGGTTGCGGCAGATCGGCTCGCCCATCACGCCAAGGCCGATGAAGCCGACAGTCTTGTATTCCGACATTTTTCCTTGAGCCTATTTCGCGAAGGAACGCGACGGCGCAAGGTGAAGCGCGAACGCGTCGACCTTGTCGCTGGCGCGCGGATAGATCTCGCTCACGATCGGATCGTGGCCGGGGATGAAACGGTCGGGATGGCCAGCGAGCCGCTCGACGATTTCCCAACCCTGCGCCATGTCGCCGACATTGTAGACGATCGGAAACGGGCTGCGCCTGTGCAGATTGGCGTAGTAATGCGACGCGTCCGACGCCAGCACCACCGGCCCGCGCGCGGTTTCCACCCGTACCACCTGCAGGCCATCGGAATGGCCGCCGACGCGGTGCACCGTCACGCCGGGCGCGATCTCACCGTCGCCGGAATGAAACGTAACGCGCTCGCCATAGACATGCTTCACCATCGTGGTGACGTGCTCGACCGAAAACGGATGCCGCAGCATGCCGTTGCACATGCAGCGCCCGGTCGCGTAGCTCATCTCGCGGTCCTGAAGGTGAAACCGCGCGTTGGGGAAGCGATCGAGATTGCCGGCGTGGTCGTAATGCAAATGGGTGATGATCACGTCGCGAATCGTGTCGGCGGCCACGCCGAAATTCGCCAGCGCGTCGACCGGATTGAGCGTGAGCTTGCGCGAGCGCGCCTTCGCCTCTTCGGCATTGAAGCCGGTATCGACCAGGATGTCGCGACCGCCCCCTCGGATCAGCCAGACGAAATAATCGAGGTCCAGCGCCGTGGTCTCGTGCGGATCGGGGGCCAGGAAATTCATGTTGGGGGTGCGTGGCGACATCGTCGCATAGCGCAGCGCGTAGATTTCGTAGGCATTTCCCATCGGTGTCACCTTTTCTTGGATGTTTCTTGGATGCGTGGATTGGCCGATCCCGGCAACAAGCCATTGTCATTCGCAAAGGTCAAACCCGGACGCGAACGGCGGCCGCATGACAGCGATGCGTACTATGTGAGAAGGATCACAGTACCATCGACGACATCGAGCGCACGGTGCGAACTCGATCCCCGCCGACGCCTGTCATCGGGCTCGCCAAACAGCGAAGCCCGGTGGCGGATACGAACACCAATAGGAACTCCGTCGATCGCCTTGTGATCTGCGGCTGACCGTTGCCGGAGCGCCACTTATTCCCTTCATTCGCCCAGCCTCGTCGCGGTTAATTGTCGCAATTAGTGACGACATCGCAAGCGGTTGACGGGCTGCGGGCGCGGTTTGATAATGCTGAAAGCGTAGAGTAAGGTCGCCGCGGCGCGAGCTGGCATCGGCGCTATTTGGGCTGGACCGCTGTGATCTGGACTGCCGTCATTATGAAAATCCGCGTCGTTTTTCTCCTCACATTGCTTTTTTCAGTCGCGTCGGTAGCTCCGTCGTTCGCTGCCGGTGAGCGCTATGCGCTCGTGATCGGCAACGCGAAATATCCGGACGCCGAGGCGCCGCTGAAGGAGCCCATCAACGATGCGCGCGACATCGCCGAAGAGCTCAAGCGCGACGGCTTCAACGTCGATATCGGCGAGAACCTGACCGGCGAACAGATGCGCCGCGCGTTCGATCGCCTGTACGGCAAGATCAAGCCGGGCTCGGTGGCGCTGATCTTCTTCTCCGGCTTTGGGGTGCAGTCGAGCCGCCAGAGCTACATGATCCCCGTCGATGCGCAGATCTGGACCGAGGCCGACGTTCGCCGTGACGGCTTCAGCCTCGAGACGGTGCTCGGGGAAATCAACGGCCGCGGCGCCGGCGTCAAGATCGCGCTGATCGATGCCTCCAGGCGCAATCCGTACGAGCGCCGGTTCCGCAGCTTTTCGGCAGGTCTTGCGCCGGTGATTGCGCCGAACGGCACCCTGGTGATGTATTCGGCCGCGCTTTCGTCCGTGGTTTCCGACAATGGCAGCGACCGCAGCCTGTTCGTGAAGGAATTGCTGAAGGAAATCCGCACCCCCGACCTGATGGCGGAGGAGACGCTGAATCGCACCCGTGTCGGCGTGACCCGCGCCTCGCGCCAGGAACAGGTGCCGTGGATTTCGTCGTCGCTGGCCGAGGATTTCTCCTTCATCCCGAGCGGCGCAGGCCCGCGTCCGGCGAGCCCGCCGCCGCCTCCGGTAGCCACGGCGCCCGCGCCGCCTCCTGTTGCGCCCGCGCCCGCGCCTGCCCCGGTGGCCGCACCGGCACCTCCGCCTCCGCCGCCTGCGGCGTCAAAACCGGTTGAAGCCGCGATTCCGCCGCCTCCGCCACCGGCCAAGCCGGCCGAGAGCGCCAGCCCGACCGCGATCGCGCTGGCCGACGACCCGACCATCAAGAGCCTGACCACCAAGCTCAACGACAATCCGGACGATGCAGCCGCGCTGTACCGGCGCGGGCAGGTCTATGCGAGCAAGGGCGCCTACGAACTCGCCATCAAGGATTTCAACAATTCGCTGCGGCTGAACCCGAAGGATGTGGAAGCCTTCAACAACCGTTGCTGGGCGCGGACGGTGATCGGCGACCTGCAGGCAGCCTTGAAGGATTGCAACGAGGCGTTGCGGCTGCGACCGAATTTCGTCGACGCGCTCGACAGCCGCGGCCTCGTCAACCTGAAGAGCGGCCAGAACAAGAATGCAATTGCTGATTTCGACGCCGCCCTCAAGATCAACCCGAGATTGACGTCGTCGCTGTATGGTCGCGGCCTTGCCAAGAAACGCAACGGCTCGATTCCGGAAGGCGATCTGGATATTAACAACGCGAAGGCGATGGACCCCAATATCGTCAAGGAATTCGCCGAATACGGGGTGCAGTAACCACTTTTTTTAAATGAAGGCTGGCCACCCCTCGAACCGGGTGGCGGGGCGCATAGACTAAAGTAAAGCAGCCGACCGCAACCAGGTCTGGCAGCGCATTTGAATGACGTTGGAACCGCGCGGGAAGCCCGCAAGAGGGGACAGGCCATGGCAACTATCTCGGCAGCGAGAACCTTTACCGCAATCGTCTCGGTGGCGACGCTCGGCGCCGCGATTTCCTTCGGTACGGGAGCTGCCCTGGCTCAGGAGAAGAACGTCACCGAGGATCAGATCGTGCGTGCGCTGGCGCCCGAAAAGAAGCCGCTGACCCGCGGCCTTTCGGTCGGACCCCAGCAGACCGTCGATCCGACCGCGGCCGCTGCCGAGAGCAAGCTCGTGCAGAAGCTCCGCGGCCGCTCCACGCGCTCGCTTTCGAGCGCCGAACGCGAAGAGATCGCCGCCATCGTCAAGGACAAGCCGAAGATCGATCTGGAGATCAACTTCGACTACAACTCGGCCGATATCAGCGCGAAATCGCTGCCGTCGGTTCAGGCGCTCGGCCGCGCGCTCACCAACAATGATCTCAAAGGCTCGACCTTCGTGGTCGCGGGCCATACCGATGCGTCCGGCGGCGATGCCTACAACCAGGATCTCTCCGAGCGCCGCGCCGACGCGATCAAGCGCTATCTCGTCGACAAATATGGCATCAACGGCACCGATCTCGTGACCGTCGGATACGGCAAGAGCAAGCTCAAGGATTCGAGCCAGCCGATGGCCGAAGTAAACCGCCGCGTCCAGGTCGTGAACATGGAAAACAAGACCACGGCATCGAACGCAGCCAAATAAGGCGTGCAAGTAAGGGCGTGGCGCCGACCAATAGTTTCCGGCTACAATGCGTCCCGCAGCCCCGTGCGGGACGTATTCGTTTTGGGCTCCATTGCAGGCCTTCGGCCGGCCAGGCGCGCCCTGTTTGATTTGACTTCCAGTCTGGATTGATCCGGCGATGAAACTCTCCGAATATATCAAACCTGCGCTCGGAGTGGCTTTCGTCGCCGTTCTGGCCGTCGGCTATTACTGGTTCGAGCACCGTCCGCGCCCGGAAGAAAAAGATACGCCGGGCCAGGCGCTGGTGATCGTGACCAAGTCCACCAACGCCTGCTTCTCCGACATGGTGCGGGTCACCGGCTTCATCGTGCCGCGCCGCGAGGCCCAGGTCGGCGTCGACCAGGAAGGCTCCCGCGTCACCGATCTGTTCGTCAAGGAAGGCGATACGGTCACCGAAAATCAGGAACTCGCGCGCCTCACCGCGCCGCCGCAAATACCGGGCGCCCCTGCCGGCAGGCCCGGGCCGGTCACGCTTCGCGCGCCGGCTGCCGGCCTCGTCACCGAGGTCAGGACCGCGGTGGGCGCTCCGGCGTCGCCGCAGGCAGGGCCGATGTTCCGTATTTCGGTGAACAATGAAATCGAGCTCGAGGCCGAAGTGCCGAGCGTTCATCTGCTCAAACTCAATCCGGGTGCTACGGTGCGCATCAGCCGTGACGACGCGCCCGATGTTGTCGGCAAGGTCCGGCAGATCTCCCCGCAGATCGACCGTGCCACCCAGCTCGGCAAGGTGCGGATTTCGCTGAACAACAATCCGTCGCTCAAGGTCGGAATGTTTGCCCGCGCCAATATCGACGCCAAGCGCTCCTGCGGCGTCGCCGTCCCGCGCACCGCCATCGACCGCCTGACCCTGCAGGTCGTGAAGGGCAACACCATCGAGACGCGAAAAGTGCGCGTCGGCCTGACTTCCGAAACCTCCACTGAAATTCTTGAAGGCCTCGACGTCGGCGAAACCGTCGTGGCCGATGCTGGCACCTCGCTGCATGACGGCGACCAGATCAAGATCATGTTCGCCGACGAACTCGAGCGCACGCGGGCACGATAATGGCTTTGAATATCTCGGCATGGTCGATCCGGAACCCGCTGCCTTCGATCGTCTTCTCGATCATTCTGCTGGTGCTGGGCTGGGTCAGCTTCACCAAGCTCGCGGTGACACGGCTGCCGAGCGCGGACATCCCCGTGATTTCGGTCGCTGTCGCGCAATTCGGCGCAGCTCCCGCCGAGCTGGAATCGCAGGTCACCAAGACCATCGAAGACGGCGTATCGGGCGTCGAGGGCGTACGGCATATTTCGTCGTCGATCACCGACGGCCTGTCGGTGACCACGATCCAGTTCGCGCTGGAGACCAACACCGACCGCGCGCTCAATGACGTCAAGGACGCCGTCACCCGGGTTCGCGCCAACCTGCCGCAAAACGTCAACGAACCGCTGATCCAGCGCGTCGACGTGATCGGCCTGCCGATCGTCACCTATGCCGCGATTTCGCCCGGCAAGACGCCTGAACAGCTCTCCTATTTCGTCGACGACGTCGTCAAGCGCGCATTGCAGGGCGTGCGCGGCGTGGCGCAGGTCGAGCGCATCGGCGGTGTCGAGCGCGAGATTGTTGTCTCGCTCGATCCCGACCGGTTGCAGGCCGCGGAACTCACCGCCGTCAATGTCAGCCAGATCCTGCGCGGCACCAATGTCGACGTCGCCGGCGGCCGCGCCGAAATCGGCAAGAACGACCAGGCAATCCGCACGCTGGCCGGCGCCAAGACGCTGAACGAACTTGCCGGCACCATGATCCCGCTGTTCGGCGGCGGCGAGGTGCGGCTCGACGATCTCGGCACCGTCACCGACACCATCGCCGACCGGCGGACCTTTGCCCGCTTCAACGGTGAGCCCGTGGTGGCGCTCGGCATCAAGCGTTCCAAGGGCGCCAGCGACGTGGTGGTCGCCGAAGCCGTGCAGAAACGCATTGAAGCGCTGAAAACGGCCTATCCCAACGTCGACCTGAAGCTGATCGACACCTCGGTCGAATTCACCAAGGGCAATTACCACGCCGCGATCTCGACACTGTTCGAAGGCGCGATCCTCGCGGTCATCGTCGTCCTGCTGTTTTTGCGCGACATTCGCGCAACCATCATCGCCGCGATCTCGCTGCCGCTGTCGATCTTCCCGGCGTTCTGGGCAATGGACCTGCTCGGCTTCTCGCTGAACCTGGTCTCCTTCCTCGCCATCACGCTGTCGACGGGCATTCTGGTCGACGACGCCATCGTCGAGATCGAGAACATCGTGCGCCACATGCGCATGGGCAAGTCACCCTATCGCGCGGCACTCGAAGCCGCCGACGAAATCGGCCTCGCGGTGATCGCGATCTCGCTGACGATTATCGCGATCTTTGCTCCCGCCAGCTTCATGTCAGGGATCGCCGGACAGTTCTTCAAGCAGTTCGGCATCACGGTGTCGGTGCAGGTGTTCTTCTCGCTGCTCGCCGCGCGCTTCGTCACGCCGGTGCTGGCCGCCTACTTCCTGAAGGATCATCCGCACGAGGACCCGCCGCCCGGGCGTATCCTGCAGACCTACACCAAACTCGTGACCTGGTCGGTACATCACTACTTCATCACGGTATTGATCGGCTTCGGCGTCTTCGCCGCCTCGATCTGGAGCATCACGCTGCTGCCCCAGGGCTTCCTGCCGGCGCAGGACACCGCACGCTCGCTGCTGGCGATGGAGCTGCCGCCGGGAACGCAGCTCGCCTATACCGAGAAGGTGACGGAGGAAATCGTCGCCCGCCTGCGCAAGCGGCCTGAGGTGAAGAGCATCTTCGTCGACGGCGGAAGGGTGCCGCCGGGAACGCAGGAAGTTCGTCGCGCCGCGCTGATCATCAACTATACGCCGAAAGCCGACCGCAAGATCACGCAGCGACAGCTCGAACTCGAGATCGGTCAGGAACTGGAAAACGTTCCCGATATCCGCTTCTGGTTCCTCGACGAAAACGGGCTGCGCGCCATTTCGCTCGTCGTGACCGGCGTCGACAGCAACATCGTCAACAACGTCGCCAGCGAGCTTGCGACGCAGATGAAGCGGATTCCGATCATCGCCAACGTGATTTCGGAAACCTCGCTCGACCGGCCTGAGCTGCGTATCCGGCCACGGGCCGAACTCGCGGCGCGGCTCGGTGTTTCCACCGAGAGCCTGTCGCAGACGATCCGTGTCGCCACCATTGGCGACGTCGGACCGGCGTTGGCGAAATTCGATGCCGGCGACCGTCAGGTACCGATCCGCGTCCAGCTCGAGGACAGCGCGCGCAGCGACCTGAAGATGCTGCAGCAATTGCGGGTGCCGCTCGGCCAGCGCGGCGAACGCGGCGGCGTACCGCTGTCGGTTGTCGCCGACATCCAGCTCGATCAGGGCCCGACCAGCATCAACCGCTACGACCGCGAACGGCAAGCAACGGTCGCCGCCGATCTCGTCGGTACCGCAGCGCTGGGCGACGCTACCAAGAAGATCTACGACCTTCCGGTCATGAAGAGCCTGCCCAAGGGCGTGAGGGTCAGCCCTTCGGGCGACGCCGAAAGTCTGGCCGAATTGTCAGACGGTTTTGCCACCGCCATTACCGCCGGCCTGATGATGGTTTACGCCGTGCTGGTGCTGCTGTTCGGAACGTTCCTGCAGCCGATCACCATCCTGTTCTCGCTGCCGCTCTCGATCGGCGGCGCGATCGTGGCACTGCTGCTGACCGGCAAGCAGCTCACGACGCCGGTATGGATCGGCATCTTGATGCTGATGGGCATCGTCACCAAGAACGCGATCATGCTGGTAGAGTTCGCAGTGGAAGCGATCCGCGAAGGCAAGAGGCGCGACGAGGCCATCATCGACGCCGGCATGAAGCGGGCGCGCCCGATCGTGATGACGACGATCGCGATGGCCGCGGGCATGATGCCGTCAGCGCTGGCGATCGGCGCCGGCGGAGAATTCCGTTCGCCGATGGCGCTCGCCGTGATCGGCGGCCTCATCTTCTCCACCGTCCTGTCGCTGGTGTTCGTGCCGGCGATGTTCATGGTGATGGACGATCTCGGCGCCCTGTGCTGGCGTTTCGGCCAGAAGCTGCTGGTCTCCCACGGCGAGCCGGAGGAAGCGGCTCACGGATCGGATCATCACAACGAGCCGCCGGCCAAGGGGCCACCTTCGGTGCCGCCGGCAATGTCGCCTGCGGCGAAGTAAGAGCGGAAGCCCCGCTAATTGGGAGAAAGCCGGCTATCTATCGTTATTCCATGCTCTTCGAATTGGCCTCAGCCAACCCTTTCCGGACCGCCGCTCGCTCATCGTCCGACATCGAGTAGACGCCGGTCCGACGCGCCTCGATTTCTCGGGCGTATTCGGCGAGTTCCTGCTGATCCTCCGCAGGCCAGGTCTCGGCATGCTCGATCATTTCTTTGAGTATCTTGTTCATGCGGCCATCATACCACAGCAGATCACGTTGAAGGAGGGAGCCTACTCGTTCCTTGCCACTGCCGTCAGCTTGGTCATGTTCTGCAGCAATATCCGTCCGCGCTGCAGGTCCAGAATGCCGTCCTTGCGCCAGAGCTGCAGTTGACGGTTGACGCTTTCGCGGGCGGCGCCGACGAAGACGCCGAGCTGTTCCTGCGAGATGTGCACTTCGGAACCGAAATCGGAGGCAAGTGCGCAGAGCCGCCGCGCGAGGCGGACCGGCAGCGGCTGCAGCACGGATTCTTCCATCCGCTCGCTCTGCCAGCGGATGCGCTGGCACAGCAGCATGATGATCTTGATCGCGACCTTCGGCTCGCGCTCGAGGAAGGCCAGGAAATCCTCCCGCCGCAGCACGAACAGTTCCGACGGCTCGCCGGCGGTGGCATCCGCGGTACGGCTCTCGCCGTCGAGGACGGCGACCTCGCCGAACAGATCGCCGGGACCCATGAAATTCAGCGTCAGACGGCTGCCGTCGGAGGAGCCGGTTTCAATCCGGATCTGGCCGCGTCGCACCCCATAGAGCGCGTCGCCGGGATCGCCCTTCTGGAACAGCATTTCGCCAAGGCCGAGTTGCTCGGTGTGGCAAAGGCCGGAGATGCGCTGCAATTCATCGGCGCCCAGATCGGCAAACATCGGGTTCATTTTCAGAATGACCGCAAATTCGGCCTGTTTGCTCATTGTATTACCTTCCAAATAAGCTCGGTCCCGCCCCCACAGGCCGTTAGCAAGAATCCCACGTCAACGAGTGTGTCATAAGTCACATAACTTTGCAGTACCCCCGGAATATTTTTGGGCTTCTTTAGGCCCCACCTCTTTCCGGGATAAGCTCGCCTGACCGGTTGCGCCGGCGTATCGCGCCACCGAAATAAGAGCCGTTTGCGCGGTCTGGAATGTCGATATGAGAGCACTGAAAATTGCCGGCGCCGTCATTGGCGCCGTGGTCGTCGTCATCGCGCTGCTGCTGGTGATCGGCATCCCGTCCAGCTTCCTGACGGCGCAGATCGAGGAGCGGGTCGAGCGCGAAACCGGCTACAAGCTCGCCATCAATGGCGGCGCCAAGCTCGGCCTGTGGCCATCGCTCAACATCACGCTGAACGATGTCACGCTGCAGAGCCCGAAGGACCGGGAGATCAACCGCCGCTTCGCGGCCGCAAGCATCGAGGCGGACGTGACGCTCGCCAGCCTGTGGGCCGGCAAGCCGCACATCACCGAGCTCGTCATCATCCGCCCGGTCGTGAACCTGCCGCTGAGGCGCGAGCGCGTGAGGGAGGACAATCCTGCCCCGAAGCCCGCTGCCGGCAAGACTTCCGAGGCTTTCTCGATCGAGCACATCAGCGTCACCGGCGGCACCATCGTGCTCTCCAACGTGCGCGACCGCGTCGAGAACAGGATCGAGACCGTCAATGCCGACATCGCCATCGATTCCGACCGCAAGATCGTGCTGTCAGGCAGCGCCCTCCGCAACGGCTATCCGCTGAAATTCGAAATCAAGGCGGTGGCGCCCGCACCGCCGATCGAGCGGCAGAATATCCCGGCCGAGATCAGGATCGACGCGCCCGATCTATTGCGCGTCCCGCTCACCGCCAAGGCCGAAGCCCGCCTCAACGGCTCCGTCGTGATGATCAACGGCGTCACCGGCACGCTCGGCGACGCCGCGTTCAACGGCTGGGCCTCGTTCGATCTGTCGAGCAAGCCGCTGGTGAAGCTCGACCTCGATTTCCAGAAGCTCGCCATCGCGACGACGCGCAGCACCGGCGATTCCTCGGGCCAGCCTGATTCCTCAAGCCAGCCCTGGAGCAGCGCGACGATCGACATCAACGGCCTCAATTATGTCGACCTGCAGGCGCGGATTTCCGCGGCCGAACTCAACGTCGGCGACGCGCGCTTCACCCCTGCCGCGATCGACGCCACGCTCACAAGCGGCGTCCTGAAGGCGCAGGTTACCAATCTCGGCGCTTACGAGGGCAACGCCAACGGCGATCTCACGGTCGACGTCTCCACCGCCAATCCCACCTACACGATGCGGGCCGATCTCACCGGCGTGCGCGCGCTTCCGCTGCTGGACGGCCTCGCCGACTTCGACAGGCTCGACGGCCGGATGCAGGCGAAGATCAGCGTGCGATCCTCCGGCACCAGCCAGCGCGCGATCATGTCGAACATGGCCGGCACCGCCTTCGTCGTGTTCCAGGACGGCGCCATCAGGGGACTCAATGTCGCGCAGATGATCCGCTCGCTGACGGCAAGCACGCTGTCGGGCTGGCAGGACAGCGCGGAGAAGACGACGGACCTTTCGCAATTGTCGGCGTCGTTCAAGATCGACAAGGGCCAGGCGCAGACCACCGATCTCAATCTGGTCGGCCCGCTCGTCAAGATGACCGGCGCCGGCACCATCGACCTCGGCACCAGGCAGATCGGGTTCCGCGTCGAGCCGAAGCTCGTGATGACCACCGAAGGCCAGGGCCGCCTCACCGATCCGGTCGGGCTCGGCATTCCCGTGATGATCGAGGGCCCATGGGGAAGCCCACGAATTTATCCGGAGATGCAGGGCATCCTCGACAATCCCGACGCCGCCTACGCCAGGCTGAAGCAGATGGGCAAGGGCCTGTTCGGCGAGAAAGGTGCGGGCATCGGTGCTGCGATCGGCAGCCTGCTCGGCGGACAGCCGGGCGCGGCCGGCGGACAACAAGGCGGTGCCGGCGGACAGGCCGGAACCCAGCCTGCTGGTCCGCTCGGCGGCCAGCTCGGCGAGACCCTCGGCAATCTCCTGCAGCAGGGCTTGAGCGGCCTCGGCCAGAGCCAAGGCCAGGGCGGCGGCCGGCCGGCCGGCCAACGCAGCATCCCAAGCCGCACCTCGCCCGCCGAGGCGCCGACCCAGACCACGCCGACCCAAGCCGCTCCGGACGAGCCCGCCCCTCCGGCGCCGCCGAGCGATGCGACCGCCGAGCAGGACAGTCAGCCAATGAACGAGGTCTTGCGGCAGCTGTTCAACCGGTGATGCGGCCACGCCCTCTCCCCGCAAGCGGGGCGAGGTTGAGCAGGCCCGGGCATGACGAATTCCCCACGATTCCTGCCTATAATCAGGGCTAACCATGTTAGCGGGCGCACAATCCCGCCCGCCAATTCGTGCTAGACAGGCCCTCATGCCGGGCTGCCGAGACAGGCCGGCGCCAGTGACAAACCGATGCGCGCGCCGCCGGGGCGCGGCGCACGAGGGCCCGGATGAACGAGGTCAAGGACAGAGTCTGGTTTCTGCGCGAAGGGCTGTTCGCCAAATACGTCGTCGCGCTGGTCGGCCTCGTCGTGTTCGTGCTGGCCATCAACGGCGCGATGGAAGTCTGGATCACCTATCGCGGCATCAAGAGCTCGCTCAACGACGGCATGAGCGAGAAGGCGGAAGCGACCGCCAAGCGGATCCAGCAATCGCTGTCCGACCTCGAACGGCAGATTTCCTGGGTGACGCGCGCCTCCTCCAACACCACCGACCTGCGCCGCGCCGACTACGCCCAGTTGCTGCGCCAGGTGCCGCAGGTCAGCCAGCTCTCTCTGCTCAACGCCCAGGGCCGCGAACAGGTCCGCATGACGCGGCAGACCGTCACGCTCGACAGCAACGCCGATTTCTCGCGCGACGTCAGGCTGACCGAAACCATCTCGCGCGGCACCAGTTTTGCGCCGGCCTACGTCCGCGGCGAGCGGCCGTTCATGTCGATCGCGCTGCCACATGCCGACGGCAGCATCACCGTCGCCGAGGTCGATCTCGACTTTCTGTCGGAGTTCCTGATCGATGCCCAGATCGGCAAGGTGGCGTTTGCCTATGTCACCGATGCCAGGGGCGACGTGCTGGCCACGTCCTCGAACGGGCCTGAGGTCGGCAAGAATCTGTCGGCGCTGCCGCAGGTCTTAGCCGTCAGCAAGCCCGGCGGCGTGGCGCCGGCGTCGGGCACCGATGCCAGAGGCAGCGCCGTGCTGACCACATCGAGCCTGGTGCCGAAGCTCGGCTGGCGCGTGTTCTTCGAACAGGAGACCGCGCAGGCGTTGATCCCGATCCGCGATCAACTGGTGCGGATCGCGCTGCTGATCGGGCTCGGGCTCGTGGTGGCGATCATCGCCGGCACCATCATGGCGCGGCGCATGCTGGTGCCGATCACGGCGCTGCAGGCCGGCGCAAGGCGTCTCGGCGCCGGAGATTTCGGCCACCGCATCGAGGTGAAGACGTCGGACGAGCTGGAGGAGCTGGCGACCCAGTTCAACGGCATGGCCGGACAGCTTGCCGAGACCTATTCGAACCTCGAAGCCAAGGTGGACGAGCGGACGCGGGATCTGGCGCAATCGATCAACGAGCTCAAGGTGCTCGAGGAGGTCGGCCGCGCGGTCGCCTCCTCGCTCGACCTCAACGCCGTGCTGCCCACGGTCGCCGCGCGCGCGCTGGAAATCACCCACGCCGACGCCGTGCTGATCTACGGCTATGACGCCGGCAATCACCAGTTCAGCCTCACCGAATCGATCGGCATCGACAAGGCGGCCGAAGGCCGCCACCGCGCCATCGACGCCGACCACTCGCCGCTTGGGGAAGCCGCCACCACGGGCGAGCCGATCTCGATCCCCCAACTCGACGCAGTGCCCGAACATCCCCTGCGCGATGTCGCGATCGAAGCCGGCTTCCACTCGGTGCTGGTGGTGCCGCTGGTCGACCAGACCGGCATTCTGGGATCGCTGGTGGTGCTGCGGCGGAACGAGGGCGAATTCTCCGCCAACCTGATCGGGCTGATGAAGACCTTTGCGCACCAGGCGGTGCTGGCGATGCGCAATGCGCGGCTGTTCACCGAAGTGGACCACAAGAGCCGCGAGCTTCTGGCCGCCAACGACACCGTGCGCCAGCAGGCCGACAAGCTGCAGGAGCAGACCGACCAGCTCAAGGACTGGAATCGATCGCTGGAGGAGCGGGTGGAGACGCAGCTCGGCGAGATCGAGCGCATCCGAAAGCTGGAGCGCTTCCTCGCGCCGCAGGTCGCCCAACTGATCGCTTCTTCCGACGGCCACGAAGGCCTGCTCGACAGCCACCGCCGCGAAGTCACCGTCGTGTTCTGCGACATGCGCGGGTTTACGAGTTTCACCGAGACCACCGAGCCGGAAGAGGCGATGAACGTGCTGCGCGAATATCACGCCGCACTCGGCGAACTGATCTTCAAATACGAAGGCACGCTCGATCGCTATGCCGGCGACGGCGTGATGATCCTGTTCAACGCGCCGATCCAGTTCGAGGATCATACCGCGCGCGCCGTGCGGATGGCGGTGGAGATGCGCGACACCGTCGGCCAACTGACCGAGAAGTGGCGCAACCGCGGCCATAATCTCGGCTTCGGCATCGGCATCGCGCTGGGCTACGCCACGCTCGGCCAGATCGGCTTCGAGCAGCGGCTGGAATACGCCGCGATCGGCAGCGTCACCAACCTCGCCTCGCGTCTGTGCGACGAAGCCAAGGCCAACCAGATCGTGGTGTCCAGGCGCGTCTACGGCATGGTCGAACAGTGGGTCGAGGGCAAGCCGATCGACGATTTGAATCTGAAGGGGTTCAATCATCCGATTTTGGCGGCGGAGATCACCGGCTGGCGCGAAGCGGTGGATAACGTCGTGGATGCGGCGGCGGCGGCACGGCGGATGAAGAATTCGTAAGCGCCAGTCGTCCCTGCGAACGCAGGGACCCATACCGCGTGATCTATCGGTGAGACGCGGTAGCTGACACTCTGCTCTCAATAACCGCCGGTGGTTATGGGTCCCTGCGTCCGCAGGGACGACACCGAGTGTACCGCACGCTCATTCCAATTTTCAAACAGCAGCAAACCTCCCGCGGCGCCACGCGCCCGAGGATTTGCATCTTCACGTACCCTCACGAAACTCAGCGCGCGCCGCGGCCGGCTATGCCTCACGATCGAGAAACGGATTGACGATGACGAGGCCGCCTATGCTGCGGCCGTGCTGCATGTCTTCGCTGAACAGCGTGTCGCAACCACCCTCGATGGCGGCGGCGACGATCAGGGCGTCGTAGAACGGCAGGCCGTGCTCGCGGGCAAGGGACACGGCGCCCGTGTGCGTGTTCAGCGTGACGGGCAAGACGTCATCGAGCGACGCGCGGAACAGCCCGAGCGCGAGTTCGACCTGCGGCCAGTCATGATGAAGCTTGCGGCGGGCGACGTGAACGAATTCGTTCAGCACCTGAGCGCTGACGACACCGCCGCGGCTCAGGCAATCCACCGCCCGCTGTTTTCTGGCGTCCGAAGTCGCGGTGTAGACGAGAATGTTGGTATCGAAGAACACCTTCACCGCTCGTTCGCCTCGTCCCGATCGAACTTGTAATCAGCAGGAAGCGTCCAGTTGAGGGAAGCCAGGCGCTCGAGCGCAGCCTTGCGGCGGTCCTCCTTCTGGACGATCAGTGTTCGCTCGGCGACGTCGACGATGTCGAGTTCGTCGCCAGCGCGCAGACCCATTTTTTCGACCAGCGCTTTGGGCAGCCGCACGGCTAGGCTGTCGCCCCATTTTGAAACCTGCATGGCACCCTCCAACGAGGCAAAAATGATATCATGGTTATGATATCATTTCAAGAGCGAGCTCAGCCGGACGTTTTCGTTCGTCAGGGCGGCGCTGCACGCCTCACGCGACCGGCGGATCGCTTCCGCGTAATTCCAGCCGGCTGACGATAAGCCGCGACCCTGCACCCACCCCTCAGTGCCAGCCGGGCTGCTGCATTCGCGCGCGGGTCTGCGCCAGCTCTTCGAGCCTGCTGTCGATCTGGGAGCGGGCGATCGCGAGATCCTTGAGCTGGCGGTCGTCGAGCCTGTGCAGGGCGACGCGCGTGGCGTGGCGCTCGTGGCGCGCGATGATAGCCGCGAGGAAGCGGTTGATGAGACGGCGCACGCGCGCCAGCCGAATGGCAGTTCGCCAGGCAAATGGCCTGTTGGAGGGGGTCGGAATGGTGGTCAGCATCGTCATGGCTATTTTCTTTCAAAAAGCAGCCGGAAGCCGGTGAGCTTGCCGGCACCCTTTCTATCGGAGGCCTGCTGCCAGCATGGTGTCAGCAGGCATCAGTGTGGCCGCCTAAAAGGCGACGAGTGCCGGACATGGCTGGATGAAACATCTAAAAGCGATCAGCCGCACCGCCGGCAGGGCCAGCCCGCCGGCGATGCAAGGCGAAATTCGTCAGGCCACCTTTCGTGCCGCGAGATCCTTGACGGCTTCGGTGGTCAGCGGCTGACCGCCGATGCCCCAATCGCCGCTCGCGACTTCGGAAATCTTGACCCAGGTGACGCCGCGCATGTTCTCGCCTTCGATCGACACCATGGCGTCCGTGAGCTTCCGGATCATCTGGCTCTTCTGCTCGGCATTGAACACGTTCTCGATGACGTGAACCTCTATCAACGGCATGTAACTCTCCTTGATGATTGCCTCGCGGAAGCAAGGCAGCATCAACATGCCCGGTGTGGCCGGCCAGGACTTTCAGGCGGCTGTGATTTACCGTCCAGACGCGCTTGAGAATATCGCCGCGAAACTATTTCAGGCCGGCCCGCCTGAAATCCTTCCACGTAATGCGCCTTGTCCGCCTCGTGCTCGAACGGCAATTCGCTGGCGAGCCAGGCGAGCGTGAGGTTAGGCTGGGTGCGGAGGACGCCTTCGAGGGCTGACTTGGCGGCCTCAGCGCCGCCTTCCATGCCGAGGGCAGCCGTCAGCACGCGGTGGGCGCCGACAAAATCGGTGCGCTGGCGCAGCGCTTCACGCGACAGGCGGATCGCCTCCGCGTAATTCCTGCCGATATACTGGCAGTAGGCGGCGACGCCGCAATAGATCGCGGCAAAGGGATCGCGGGGCGAGAATTTCAGCGCTTCGCGCGCGGCGCGATCGCCCTCCTCCCAGCGCCCGCGATAGGACAGCGCTACGCCATAGATGCCGCGCGCGGGCGAGAAACTGGGATTGAGCCGCAGCGCCAGCTCGAATTCGGCGATGCAATCGTCGAAGCGCCGGTGGAACAGATAGACGCTGGCCAGCGCATAATGCGCCCACGCGTCCTCGCTGTCGGCCCGGATCGCCGCCAGCGCCGCGCGTTCGGCCACGGGGACGGCCTTCGACATGTCCTGCCAGCCCATATGGGCGCTGAATGTATGGCAGGCAGCGAGCAGGCTGAGCGCCTGGCCGTAACCGGGATCGACGCTGATGGCCTTTTCCAGCAGCGCCTGCGCGACCAGATTGTCCTGCCGCGTCACGCGCCAGTAATGCGACAGCGCGCGCATCACCAGGTCCCACGCATCCATGTTGTCGGGCGTCTTGCGCCGGGCCCGGAAATCCTCGGCGGCATAGAGTTGCGGCTCGACCGCCGCAACGACGGCCTGGGTGATTTCGTCCTGCACGGCGAACACGTCGGCGAGATCGCGGTCGTAGCGCTCCGCCCAGAGGTGACTGCCGGTGGCGACGTCGACGAGCTGGGCCGCGATGCGCACGTGGTCGCCGGTCTTGCGCACGCTGCCTTCGACGACATAGCCGACGCCGAGCTCCTCGCCGATCTGCTGGTGATGGACGGATTTATGTTTGTAGATGAACGAGGAATTCCGCGCGATCACGTAGAACCAGCGCAGCTTCGACAGCGCGGTGATGATGTCCTCGCTGATGCCTTCCGAAAAATATTCCTGCTCCGGCTCGCCGGAAAGGTTGGCAAACGGCAGCACCGCGATCGCGGTGCGATCGAGCGCCGGGAATTGCGGCTGCAGCAGTTCGTCGGCGATGTCGAGCGTCTGCGACGCATCGCGGCGGGTTTCGTGGCCGTTTGCGGCTTTCGGCTGCACGTCGCCGACGAAGCGAAAGCCTTTTCGCGCCAGGGTGCGGATCATGATTTGATCCTTGCCGCTGTCGCCGACCGCCCTGCGCGCGGCGTTGATCCGGCTCGTCAAGGTGGATTCGGAGACGATGCGGCCATCCCATACCGTCTCGATCAGATCGTCCTTGGTGACGACGTGGTCACGGTTTTCGATCAGGTGAACCAGCAGATCGAACACCTGCGGTTCGACCGCCACGCTCTCGCCGCCGCGGGTCAGTTCGCGAAGGTCGACGTCAAGCACATGGTTTGAAAAATGAAATTGCACCGCTTCATCCCGATTGGAACATCATAAGTCATTTCGGAGCGGCAGGTAATTTCCGGCCGCCGCGTCGCGTACACGATTGTTTGAGCATGATTCCTCGGGACAAACGCAGAGCGTTTGCCCGGAGATCATGCTCCGGCCTGAGGTAGACCGAATTTCCCGGCGGGAAAGTGTGCGAAATCTCACAGATTTAGAAATCTCACTGAAAAATCAGGATCGTCTCAAGGCAAAATCAGCGCGGCGTCACAGTCTTTAGGTCCGGACAGGGCCATGTTTGGTTCATCGCGGCCCCCTTCCGTGGCCGCATGACCAGGAGGAGACACCCGATGGCCGCCCAGACCGCGACTGCAACGACCCAAGCCTCTACCCAACCCGCCCCCGATCTTGCCGCCCTCAAGACGCGTCAGCAGGCCGCATGGTCGTCGGGCAACTACGCCATCGTCGGCTCGACGCTGCAGATCGTCGGCGAAGAGCTTTGCGAGGCGCTCGATCTCAAGGCTGGTTCAAAAGTGCTCGATGTCGCCGCCGGCAACGGCATGGCGAGCCTCGCCGCGGCGCGGCGGTGGTGCGACGTCACCTCGACCGACTACGTGCCGGCGCTGCTGGAACGCGGCCAGGCGCGCGCCGCCGCGGAAGGCATGCAGATCGAATTCAGGGTAGCCGACGCGGAAAACCTGCCGTTCGACGACAACAGTTTCGACACGATGCTCTCCACCTTCGGCGTCATGTTCACGCCGAACCAGGACCGCGCCGCCGCCGAGCTGATGCGCGTCTGCAAACCCAAGGGCAAGATCGGCCTGGCGAACTGGACGCCGGAAGGTTTCATCGGACAGGTCTTCAAGACGCTCGGCAAATATCTGCCGCCGCCTGCCGGCGCCAGATCGCCCGCGCTGTGGGGAACGAGCGCGCGGCTGACCGAAATGTTCGACGCCGAGGCGCGCTCGATCCGAGCGGAATCGCGCCTGTTCAAGTTCCGCTATCGCTCGCCGTCGCACTTCCTCGACGTGTTCAAGACCTATTACGGCCCGGTGCTGAAAGCGTTCGCCGCCCTCGATCCGGCGAAACAGGAAGAGCTGCATAACGATCTGCATGCCCTGATCGTTCGCATGAACCGGTCCGGCGACGGCACGATGGTCGTGCCCAGCGAATATCTCGAGGTCGTCATCACCAAGCGGTGAACCGTCGCGGCAGAAAAGCTTAGGCGGGACCATTCGCGTGGTCCCGCCGGTGATGCCCCTAAAAAACCAGGAATGATTTCGATGACCAATGTGATTCAGATCTCGCGCGCATATCGCGAAAAGGCTTGCGTCGTGGCCCTGCATTGCTCGCTTGGCTCGGGCCGCCAATGGAAGACGCTCGCCGATGAACTCGGGCGCGACCATCCGTTCTTCGCCCCTGACATCTCGGGCTATGGCGCCAATGGCTGCGCGCTGGATCTGCCGCTCACGCTCGCGGAAGAAGTCCGAGCCTTAAGCGGTACGCTCAACGACGCGAAGGGACCCATACACCTCATCGGCCATTCCTATGGCGGTGCGATCGCGTTCAGGATCGCGACATCCTCCCCGTTCGCGCATCGCCTACGCAGCCTGACGCTGATCGAGCCGGTGCTGCCGACGCTGCTGTGCGAGAGCGAGGCGGACCGGCGGCTTCACGCGCGTTTCGCGCAGGTCGCGCGCGACGTTTCCGAGGATCTCTGGAATGGATCGGTGCTGGAAGCGATCGACATGTTCACCGAGTTCTGGAACGGCTCCGGTCCGCAGGATCCGCTGCCGGCCAGTGCGCGCCTGCGCATGATCGAGCGTGCGCACAAGCTTGCGTTCGATTTCACGGCGGCGTTCGCCGAAGAGAATGTCGCCACCGCAGCGGCCTCGCTTCGGGTTCCGACGCTGCTGTTTTCGGGAGGGCGGTCGCCCTATCTCACCCAGCGCATCGTGCAGCGGCTCGGCGAGATCATGGACTGCGCTGAAATCCGGCATTTGCCGGGCGCCGGCCATATGCTGCCGCTGACGCACGCGTCCACAATCAATCCGGCGATCGCGCGGCATATCGCCCGCGCGGACGAACTCGCAGGCGTACCACTGGCGCTCGAAGCGGCGATGGCGGAGGCCGTCAGCCGGGCGGAGGGGTGACGTCTTGGCGCTTGGCTGCGAGGCGCGCTTTCTGGTATCCAAAACCCTGAATTTCAGAGGGAATTGCCTGATGCCCGCCTTTGCCGCGCGCGACCTTACGCCGAAGCTCACTGCCCTGATTGCCGCGGGCCTGCTCTGCCTTTCCCCCGCCTTTGCCGCCGACGACGAAGTCCCCGCCAAGGGCGCCGCCGTCACCGTGCTAAAGGCCGCGAAAGCCTGTTTCGCCAATATCGTCGAGGTCTCCGGCACCATCATTCCGCGCGAGGAGAACCAGGTGCGCCCCGAACGGATGGGGCTGAAGGTCGCCGAGGTGATGGTGGATGCGGGCGACAGCGTCACCGCAGGCCAGGTGCTGGCGCGGCTGACCCTTCCCGAGGGTGGGCAGATCTCGGTGCAGGCGCCGGTGGGCGGGGTGATCTCGGCTACCACCGCGTCGGTCGGTGCGATGGCCTCGGGCAAGGGCGAAGCGCTGTTCTCGATCATCGCGCGCGGCGAGTTCGATCTGGTCGGCATGGTGCCGACGCGCGACATCCAAAAGCTTCAGGTCAACCAGACCGCGCGGATCAAGGTGATCGGCGCCGGAGAGGTCGACGGCAAGGTGCGGCGACTGTCGACCACCGTCGAGCCGAACACCCAGCTCGCGCAGGTGTTCCTCGCCGTCACCACCAACCGCCGTCTCCTGGTGAACTCCTCCGGCCGTGCGCTGATCAAGACCGGGCAGAGCTGCGGCGTATCGGTGCCACTCACCGCCATCCTCTACGGCAGCGCCGGCACCGTGGTGCAGGTGGTGCGACGCTCGCGCGTCGAAACGCGGCGGGTGGAGACGGGGCTGATGTCGGCCGGCCAGGTCGAGATCACCTCGGGGCTGGCCGAAGGCGACATCGTCGTGGCGCGCGCCGGCGCGCTGCTGCGCGAGGGCGATCCGGTGCGGCCGGTGACGGCGAGCGCGGACGTGAAGTAGGGACGAGTAGACCGAATTCCGGCTGTGGCGCCCCTGCGAAAGATGAATTCGCAGGGACGACTCGCTGTGCCCCTATCGCAGGGCCTCGCCCTTACCCGCCGATGCGGACGTCTTCCATCAGCGACGACGACACTTGCGGCACCTGCTCGCCGTCGGAGGCGCGGGAGACGGAGATGCGGGTCTTGTTGAAGGCGCTTGCCGCGCCGGACTGCGAATTCAAATTGTTGAGCAACTCGGTCACCAGCACGCTGTACTGGCCCTTGCCGTCATCGGCCACCTTGCCCGGCGTCGCCGACGTCAGGATCAGCGCGTTTTCCGGCGTGGAGATCGGGGCCAGCCCGTGCGAGTAGGAGCGGAAGCGGCGCTCATAGGGGTTGCGGCGGGAGGCGTCGACGACGACGAGCTTGGCCTTGGCGCCCTTCTCGGTCATCGCGTCCAGCACTTGCTCGATGCTGACGCCGTCACGGCGGACGTCGGCTTCCTTCCAGATCGCGGCATCGACCGGGATCATGAAACTCTCGCGGCCGACCTGGACGCCATAGCCGCCGAAGAACAGCATCGCCACGGTGTGCGGCTGGATCTTGGCCTTCAGGCGAACGATGGCGCGGGCCATGTCGTCCTTGGTGGCGTCCTCCACCACGTCGACGTCAAAACCCTTGGCTCGCAGCGCGGCGGTGAGGCCGCGGGCATCGTTGATGGGCTGGGCCAGCGGGGCTGACGCATCCGGGTAATGGCCGTTGCCGATCACGAGCGCAACCCGGTTGGCGGACGTGCCGATCGAGCCGGTCTGCTCGGTCCCGATCGCCTTGGCGGCGTCGAGCGAACGCTTGTTCAACGCGGCATGGGCGCCGATCGCCAGCGACACCACGCCTGCGAAAGCAACGGCAATGGTGACGGTGCGGCGGGAGATGCGGAGCTGACCGAAGTTCATCGCGTTACCATCCCAAGTTTATTCAAAGGCACGAAGCAAGACCGCGCGAGTTAGTCGCGTGAGGACTGTTCGGGTTTGAAGGAGTTGCAGGGTATGTGCCGTCGAATTGCGCTCAATTTGCGGCACCGCAACAACCGGGCTTTTAGCCCGCTGGGGCCCCCCGAACAACCTCATTTGACGCATGGACCCCCATAGCCGCAGATACTGGCGGAAGGTTAATTTCACTTAAGTGACCTAGATCACATTTGTAATTTTCGTGGATTTGTCTAGTTTTCAAGGGCTTGCAGGCCCGATCCGGCCGGCGGTGGCCGCTTTGAGTGATACCATGCTTAATGCGACCCTCCCTTCACCGTTCCGGCGGAAAGAAACTGCATGGGCTTCCACACCATTGCCGGCGCCGCATTTCGGGCGCTGACCGCGCGGAAAGACGGCCCCTCGCTGTACGACGTCTGCGATCCCGTGCTGCTGAAATACCGCGGCGGCGACCCCCATCTCGGCAAGTTCTATCGGACCGCGCTCGGCAATCCGGCGCTTCGTCCGCTGCTGCGGCGGACCGGGCTGCCCGCGCTGCGGGACGGGAAGCGGCTCGGCGCGCTGCAGGAGGCGCTGCGACGGGCGCGCGACGATGCCGAGCCGGACTGGGCCGCGGTCGGCGCCCCGATCGCCGAGCTGATGGCCGATATCGGGGTTAGCCACCCCTCCCCGCAGCCGGCGGCCTTGCCGGACCGAGCGCCCGACGGAAGCGAGATCGATCGGGTGATCCGCCGCTGCGGCGCCCATCTCCTGGGCTCGTTCGCCAAGAACGGCTTCATCCCGACCTATGCGGCATTCAACCTGATCGGCGACCCCGATATGGGCGGGCGCGAGATGCTGATGGCGCTGACGGGGCTGAACTCGCGCGGCTACAAGAACTCGACGCTGCTGTTCAGCCTGGCGCGGATATTCATCGCGCATTCGCCGGCCCGCGCCCTGATCAACCCGCCCTGGACGGGGATCGCCGAGCCGATGTGGCAGCCGATGCAGATCCGCCACCGCTCGGCCTACTACGACGCCTTCTTCACCGAAGCGTTGTTGAGTTATGTCGAGACCGGGCTTGCCTCATCGGATGAGGCCGCGGCGTCCCGGCGCGCGATAGCCGACATGGTCGATTTCTGCCTCAAGACCTCGGCCGAGGAAGTGCCTTCGCATGACGGCTCCAATGTGCGCGTGGTCACCGCGCTGGCGCCGCTGCCGCATCCGCGCTTCTCGCGCTTCTTCGCCCAGATCAAGCAGGATTTGGGCTTCGGCATCTACGTGCCGGACTGCGACACCACCGCGTGCTCGTTCTCGGCAGCCGCGCAGGCCGGCTCGACCGATCCGATCCTCGACCAGCCGCTGCTGGATTTCTACCGCGGCTACCAGGTGCGCGAGGGCGCCAACGAGCCGCACGTCACCGTGCCCCTGAACGACAATATCGACTACGAGGGCGGCGTCGTCACCTGGATCGACAATCTTGCGGGCGACCGGCCCTACGGCAACGACCTCGACCCGACCCTCAACCTCGACATTCTCGAAGTCTCTTTCCGCAACCTTTCGCGCTGGAAGATTTTGGAGACGCCTTCGCGGCTGGAGACGATGCATCGCATCATCGGCTTCCAGCGGCGGCTGGTGGAAAGCGGCGCCTTCGCCAATCCGCGCTCGCATATCTATTATTTGCCGGAACTCTACTCCGCCTATTTCGGCCGCTGCCATGCCGCGTTCATGGCGTTGCCCCATGCAGCGCGGCAGGCGATCGATCCCGACGGCACGTTCGCGTTCATCCGCGGTAAAGTGCTGGCCTATGTGGAAGGTGAATTGATCGCGCGCGAGATGAACCCGTTCGACGCCGCGCTGGCGTTGATGGCGCTGGCGCATCTCGGCGCCGACGTGTCGACCTTCGCGCCGGCGCTGAACTGCATCGCGGCCCATCTCGGCGAAGGCGGCAGGCATGGGCCGTACAAGGCCTATGAATGGAACAAGATGAAGACGCCGACACGGATTCTCGTCGGCGGGCCCGAGGTGACGTCGGCGTTTGTGTTGATGGGACTGGCGCTGGCGAGAAGGGCGATGGCGAAGAACTCGTAGGGTGGGTTAGGCGAAGCCGTAACCCACCGTCTTGCTCGCCAGGCCGAAGAATTCGGTGGGTTACGCTTCGCTAACCCACCCTACGAATTGCTACGATTTGCGCAATGACGGGAAGTTGAAAACGATGCGACGCTGCGCCACTGGCAAGACAGGCCCATTGTCCGCACTATCCGCATCATTACGCTGCCGGGACTGCCGATGAAATTGCAGAAATTGCTGCTCGCCCTTTTGATGCTGTCACTCCCCGCCGCAGCGCAGGCGGCCGACATCACCGGCGTCCCGAAAATCCGCGAAGGCGATCAGCTCCAGATCGGCAACAGCCGGATTCGCCTGGGTGGCATCGCCGCGCCGTCCGTCGATCAGCTCTGCCTCAATACCAAGGGCGAACGCTGGACCTGCGGCGCCGCCGCGCGCGACGAACTGATCAAGCACTTCGGCGGAAAGAGCTGGACCTGTCATACCCGGGCCGTCACCGACCGCCGCGGCCGCACGGTGGCGCGCTGCGAGGCCGACGGCGAGGATATCCAGAAATGGCTGGTGTCGCACGGCTGGGCGCTGGCGCTGACGCGGACCTCGCGCGATTACGAAGCCGACGAAAAGGCCGCGCGCGAAGTCAAGGCCGGGATGTGGCAGGGCGCGTTCATCGCGCCGTGGGACTGGCGCATCCGCAACAAGAAGACGACGATCCTCGGCGCCGTCAAGCCGCCGGAGAATGCCAAGGCAATACTGCTGGCGTCGGCATCCGGCCCGGTCGCGCCCTCGCCCGATTGCACCATCAAGGGCAACGTCAATCGCTCCGGCGAGTGCATTTTCCACCAGCCGACGAGCCGCTGGTATGCGAAGATCCAGATGAAGATTTCAAAGGGCACACGCTGGTTCTGTTCGGTCGAGGAGGCCGAGGCCGCCGGCTGTCGCGAGACGCGGCGGTAGTTTCTGTCTTTAACCTCGCTCCGCTTGCGGGGAGAGGGAGAAGCAGCGGGGAGAGGGAGGCGAACCGGGGTGCCGGATAATTCAACCGATCGACAATCCCGACCGCCGTTGAAAAAACGCGGCGGGCTGCGGCGTGCGTTGATGCTCACGCTTGTGATCCTCGGCGGCTATGGCCTGCTCGCCTATCTGGTGCTGCCGGGTTTCTGGACGCATTACGAGCATCAGCGCGGGCTCGCCGACCTGCCGATGGTGACGCGGACCGCGCAGGGTATTCCCGGCGATCCCATGAATGTCGGGCTGATCGGCGACGTCGGCGACGTGGTCTGCGCGATGCACGCAGCCGGCTGGTATCCGGCCGACCGGATCACGCTGAAATCCTCGATCGAGATCATCGGCAGCGTGCTGCTCGACCGTCCCTACAGGGACGCGCCGGTGAGCAATCTGTATTATCTCGGCCGCCGCGAGGATCTCGCTTATGAAAAGCCGATCGGGGCCAGCGCCGACCGCCGCAACCATGTGCGCTACTGGAAGGTGCTGGAGAGCGGCGAGGAGAAGCGCCCGGTCTGGCTTGGCGCGGCGACCGAGGATCGCGGTGTCGGCGTCAGCGAATACACCGCCGCCGTCACGCATCATATCAGCCCCGATCTCGATTCCGAGCGCGCGCTGCTTGCGGTCGACCTCGAAAACGCCGGGATGGTCGAGGCGAAATATCAGGTCACCGGCATTGGACCGACCATTGCGGGCCATAATGGCGGCGGCGACCTCTATTACACTGACGGGGAAATCTGGGTGCTGCGGCTGGTCGAGGCCTGCAAGAAACGCGAGGGGCCTGCGATAACGATCCCGAGCCCGCCGGCGACCGAATTGAAGGATCAGATCTGGGCCGCGATCGCCAATGCGGTGGGGAAATAGGACACCTCACATTGCCGTCATTGCCTGCGACAAACGCAAAGCGTTTGCGCAAGGAGCGAAGCGACGAAGCAATCCATATCCCCCATTTGGCATGAATGGATTGCTTCGCTGCGCTCGCAATGACGGCTTCGATACCTTATTATAACCAATCTCAGGACCGAATATCCTGCCCATAAGGAAAACCGACAAATGACCGTTCGCGCGGGCCGGGAGTTTCTGGCCATCCCGGGACCCACCACCATGCCCGACGAAGTGCTGCAGGCGATGCATCGCCCGGCGCTCGACATCTATTCCGAACAGATGCTGGAATTGACCGACAGCCTGCTCGCCGATCTGTCAAAACTGTTCGCCACGCGGGGCAAATCCTACATCTACATCGCCAACGGCCATGGCGCGTGGGAAGCGACGCTGTCCAACGTGCTGTCGCGCGGCGACAAGCTGCTGGTGCTGGAAAGCGGGCGTTTTGCGATCGGCTGGGGCCAGGCGGCGGCGGCGATGGGCGCCGAGGTCGAGGTGCTCAAGGGCGACTGGCGCCGCGCGATCCGTCCCGCCGAGGTCGAGGCGCGGCTCAGGCAGGACAAGGATCACACCATCAAGGCGATCGTCGCCGTGCAGGTCGACACCGCCTCGGGCGCCTGTAACGACATCGAGGCGATCGGCAAGGCGATCAAATCGACCGGGCATCCGGCGCTGTTCATGGTCGACACCGTGGCCTCGCTCGGCTGCATGCCGTTCGAAATGGACAAATGGGGCATCGATGTCGCGATGTCCGGCTCGCAGAAGGGCCTGATGACGCCGCCCGGCCTCGGCTTCGTCGCCGCCAACGACCGCGCCCGCGAGGTGCACAAGAAGGCTAACCTGCGCACGCCCTATTGGGACTGGACCGAGCGCGAAGGAGCTGAGCACTACCGCAAATATGCCGGCACCGCGCCGGTGCACCTGCTGTTCGCACTGCGCAAGGCGATCGACATGCTGTACGACGAGGGACTGGAGAACGCGTATCTGCGCCACCGCCTGCTTGCCGAAGCCGTGCGCCGCGCGGTCGCGGTCTGGAGCGAGGGCCAGGTGATCGGCTTCAATGTCACGGAAGCCAATGAACGCTCGAACACGGTAACGACGGTGACGACGAACGGCTTTGATCCGGCCGCGCTGCAGCGCTACTGCAAGGAGAAATGCGGCGTGGTGCTTGGCACCGGGATCGGCGATTTGTCCGGCCAGGCCTTTCGCATCGCCCATATGGGCCATGTGAATGCGCCGATGATTTTGGGCACGCTCGGCGTCGTCGAAGTCGGCCTAAATGCGCTGAATGTTCCCCATGGCAAGGGCGGAACCGAAGCCGCGATCGAATATCTCGGCGAGAACGTCGGGGCGTAGGGGCGTAAGGGCGAATATCGAAACCTTGGCGGTCGTCCCTGCGAACGCAGGGACCCATACGCCGCGGCCCGCGAAAGTGGCACGCGAGAAGAGAGTTCATCTCACAATGTGAAATCGTGGTTATGGGTCCCTGCGTTCGCAGGGACGACGAGGTTTGTCGTTTCTAGCTCAACTCTCTTTCCCAACCCGCATTAGTGCGTATACTGGCATACCAAGCCGGGCGCTGATCCGTGCAAGAGCTAAAGAGTGGGAGTGAGGCGATTGGCGTCGGTGGATTTGCGTGGCCTGACCAAGCGATTTGGCCCGCTTGCGGTGGTCGATAATGTCTCGTTGAAAATCGACCATGGACAACTGGTCTGCCTGCTCGGCCCATCCGGCTGCGGCAAGACCACGACACTTCGGTTGATCGCGGGATTTCTGGAACCGTCCGGCGGCGAGATCCATGTCGGCGAGCGACTGGTGTCGTCGAAAGTGCGCACGCTGCCGCCCGAGCAGCGCAACATGTCGATGATCTTCCAGAGCTACGCGCTGTGGCCGCACATGACGGTGACCGAGAACATCGTTTACGGCCTGCGCCTGCGTAAAATGGACCGCGACACCATCGCGAAGAAGCTGGCGGCGATTTTGGCCACCACCAAGCTCGAGGCGCTGGCGCAACGCTATCCCGGCGAACTCTCCGGCGGACAGCAGCAGCGCGTGGCGCTGGCGCGCGCGCTGATCGTCGAACCCCAGACGCTGCTGCTCGACGAGCCGCTGTCCAACCTCGACGCGAATCTGCGCGAGGAGATGCGGTTCGAGATCCGACGGCTGCATGACGAATATCGCTACACCACCGTCTACGTCACCCACGACCAGTCCGAGGCCATGACCACGGCCGACCTGATCGCGGTGATGAATGGCGGCAAGATCGACCAGCTCGGCACGCCCGAAGACATCTATGCCCGGCCGGAGTCCGAATTCGTCGCCCGCTTCATCGGCGCCAGCAACGTCATCAAGGGCTCCGCGCTCGATGCCAACCATGTCGCCTTTGCAGGCGCGACATTGAAGGTGGTCGGTGCGCCGCTCACATCGGGCCAAAGCACCGTGGTCGCGATCCGCCAGCATGATATCGGACTATCCACCCGGGCGCCGGCTTCGCCCGAGAACGCGGTCAAGGCCGTCGTCACGCGACAGGTCTATCTCGGCGCCGCGCGCGACTACATGGTCGAGGTCGCCGACGGCACCAGTCTGCGCGCCACTGCGCCGACCGAAACCAATGTGCAAAAGGGCAGTGAGGTCTGGTTGACGCTGCCGCCCGAGCGCTGCCGGGCGCTGAGCCGTTAAGAAGAAAAAGAAAAACGCGAGGACGCGATGAAGGGACGAAAGCTTTCGAGACGCGACATCCTGCAAGGCTCGGTCGCGCTGGCGGCCGGCACTGTATTTGCCTCCCCCGTCCGCGCCGAGGCGCCGGCGCCGGTCGCGATCACGCCGGCGCTGGTGGAGGCCGCGAAGAAGGAAGGCAAACTGATCCTGTATTCGTCGATGGACCTGCCGGTCGGCGAAAAGCTCGGCAAGGCGTTCGAGGCCGCCTATCCCGGCATGACCATTCAGATCGAGCGCTCCGGCTCGGAGCGATTGTTCCAGCGACTCGACCAGGAATTCGGTTCAGGCATCCGCGCCGCCGACGTGATCAACACCTCGGATGCATCGCACGTCATCACCTGGAAGCGGAACAAATGGTTGGCGCCATTTGTGTCGGAAGATATCGCCCAGCATTTTCTGCCCGAATTTCGCGACCCCGACGGCATGTCCGCCACGTCGCGGATCTATCTGTCGTCGATTGCCTACAATACCAAGCTGGTAAAGCCTGAGGACGCACCGAAGAGCTTTGCCGACCTGCTTGATCCCAAATGGGCAGGCAAAATGGTCAAGGGCCACCCGGCCTATAGCGGCACCATCATGACGGCGACCTTCCAGCTGGTCCGTGAACTGGGCTGGGATTACCTGGAGAAGCTGTCGAAGCAGCGGGTCATGCAGGTGCAGTCCTCGACCGATCCACCGAAAAAGCTTTCGCTCGGCGAACGCGCGGTGATGGCCGACGGCAATGAATACGGCGTCGTGCTGCTGAAGGAGGCCGGCCAGCCGGTTGAGCCGATCTATCCGGCCGAAGGCACGCCGACGATCTCGGGGCCGACAGCCATCTTTGCGTCGGCGCCGCACCCGAATGCCGCACGGCTGTTCCAGGCCTGGCTGCATACGCGGGAGACCCAGCAATTCTTTGCCGATTTCACCGCACAATATTCGGCTCACGCTCAGGTGCAGTCGAAGCCGGGTCGGCGGAAGATTTCGGACATCAAGCTGATGAAGGAAGATGCGGAGGGCGTCGAGAAAATGGCCGAGGAGATCAAGACGCGTTATGCGCGGCTGTTCAGGGTTTGAGGATGCTGTCCGCCACACTCACCGCCGTCATTCCGGGATGCGCCGCAAGGCGCAGGCCCGGAATCCATGCCAGCCGGAGAAATGGATTCCGGGCTCGCGCTACGCGCGCCCCGGAATGACGGAGAGAAAGTTCGTATGACGACCGTCACCATCACCGCCACCGACACCCCGAAATTCCGCATCGACTGGACCAAGCCCGTCCTGTGGCTGTTCGCCGCCTTCATGATCGTGCTGATCGTGCTGCCGATGTCGTGGCTGGCGGTTTTCGCGTTCACGGACAAGGCGCGGCACCCGACGCTGCAGAATTTCGTCACGCTGTTCACCGACCCGGCGTTCCTCGATCCCCTGCTGACGACGGCGATCATCGCCACCACTTCGGCGGTGATCTGCTGCCTTGTCGCCGCTCCGATCGGCTGGCTGGTGTCGCGCACCGACATGCCGGGGCGGCAGACCATCCGCGCGCTGGTAACGGCGTCCTTTGTCACCCCGCCTTTTCTCGGCGCGGTCGCCTGGGAATTGCTGGCCGCACCCAACAGCGGCCTCTTGAACCAGCTCTATCGCTATCTCACCGGCGCCGAAGATCCGCTGTTCGACATCTATTCACTGACCGGGCTGATCTTCGTGATCTCCTGCTACACGTTTCCGTTCGTCTTCGTGCTGGTCGCCAACGCGCTCGACAACATGCCGGGCGAACTGGAAGACGCCTCCGCCATTCTCGGCGGCAAGGCCTGGACCACGGCGCGGCGCGTGACGATTCCGCTGGCGCTGCCCGCGCTGGTCGCCGGCGCGCTGATCGCGTTCCTGCAGGCGATGACGCTGTTCGGATCGCCTGCGATCCTGGCGCTGCCGGCCGGCTTCCACACCATGACGACGAAAATCTGGAGCCTGTTCCAATATCCGCCGAAGCTCGAACTCGCCGCCGCCGCCGCCATGCCGCTATTGCTGCTGACGATATTGCTGCTGCAGGGCCAAAAATTCCTGCTCGGCCGCCGTGGCTTCTCTGTGGTCGGCGGCAAATATGGCGCGCCGCGTCAGATCGAGATGAAGGGGTGGCGCTGGGCGGCGCTGGCGTTCTGCCTCATCGTGCTGCTCAACCCGGTGTTCCTGCCGTATTTCGCGCTGCTGAATGCGGCGTTCTCGCCGAACGCAACCACGCTGGTGACGCCGTCGACGGCGACCCTGCACAACATCGTATTCGTCTTTACCGAGTTGTCGTCGACCCAGCTTGCGCTGAAGAACACGGTGATCCTGGGCGCATCGACGGCGACCGTTGGAACGATCCTTGCGCTGGTCGTCGCCTATGTCACGACGCGCCGCGTGATCGCGAGCCATCGCCTGCTCGGCTTTCTCGCCACCGCCCCGATCGCGGTGCCCGGCATCGTGCTCGGCGTCGGACTGTTCCTGAGCTACACCCGGCCGCCGTTCGTGCTCTACGGCACGTTGTGGATTCTTCTGCTGGCGTTCCTCACCATCAATCTGCCGTCGGCCTATCAGCAATTGCAGGCGGCGTTTGCGACCATTCACCCCGAACTGGAAGACGCCAGCCGCATCCTCGGTGCAACACGGCTGCAATCGCTGTGGCGGATCACTGCGCCGCTGCTCCGCACCGGCGTGATCGCAACCTGGTGCTTCATCTTCATCGGCGTGATGCGGGAACTGTCGGCGGCGATCGTGCTGTTCACCTCGCAGACCAAGGTGCTGTCGGTCCTGATCTACGACCTCAACGAAAGCGGCGACCTCGCCGCGATTTCGGTATTGGGTATCGCGATGCTGGTGATTACGTTTGCAGTGGTGCTGGCGGTGAACCGGATCCCGATGTTCGGGGGTAATGCGAGTGCGCGGTTGAGGAATAGCTAGATCCTCATGATGAGGTCTGGCTTCGTAGGGTGGGCAAAGCGCAGCGTGCCCACCGTTCGGGATACGATTCGTCGACAGATGGTGGGCACGCTTCGCTTTGCCCACCCTACAGCTCGGCGCATCTGGTAATCCGCCACATTCAGCCCGATATAAGGCTCATCCTGGAGCCATACGAGGACCCGCGTGACCCAAGCAGCTACCGAGAAATCCGCCCTGTCGCCACCATCGGCCCCACGCCGCCCGCACGTCTTCACCACGCACGGCATCACCGTGACGGACGATTATGCATGGCTGAAGGACGCCAAGTGGCAGGACGTGCTGCGCGATCCCTCGATCCTCGACCCGGATATCAGAAAATATCTGGAAGCAGAAAACGACTACACCGAGAGCCTGCTCGGCCATACCACGCCCTTGCAGAAGAAGCTGGTTGCGGAAATGCGCGGGCGGATCAAGGAAGACGATTCCAGCGTGCCGGCGCCGGATGGACCGTTTGCCTATTTGCGAAAATTCCGCGAGGGCGGACAGCATGAGCTGTTCGGCCGCACGCCGCGCGATGGCGGCGAAGTCCAGATCGTGCTCGATGGCGACGCGCTGGCCGCGAACCACGAATACTTCAAATTCGGCAGTGCGCGGCATTCGGATGACCACAAACTGCAGGCGTGGAGCGCCGACACCAAGGGCTCGGAATATTTCTCGATCCGCGTGCGCGACTGGGCTGATGGCAAAGATCGCGACGACCTCGTCGAGGAGACCGACGGCGGCATCGTCTGGAGCAAGGATTGCAACAGCTTCTTCTACGTCAAGCTCGACGACAACCATCGCCCGATGCAGGTCTGGCGCCATCGGCTCGGCACGAAGCAGGCGCGACGATACGCTGGTGTACGAGGAAGCAGGATTCCGGCTGGTTCACCCATCTGCATGAGAGCTCGTCCGGCCGCTTCTGCGTCATCGCCGGCGGCGATCACGAGACCTCGGAGCAGCGGCTGATCGACCTGGCCCGTCCCGAGGCGCCGCCGCGCCTGGTCGCGGCGCGCGAGGAAGGCGTGCAGTACTCGCTCGCCGACCGCGGCGAAGAGCTGTTCATTCTCACCAACGCCGATGGCGCGATCGACTTCAAGGTCGTCACCGCGCCGCTTGCCACGCCCGAACGCGCCAACTGGCGCGATCTCATTCCCTATCGGGAAGGCGTCTATGTGCTCGACGTCGAGCTCTATGCCGGCCACATGGTGCGGCTGGAGCGCGCCAACGCGCTGCCCGCCATCATCATCCGCGATCTCAAGACCGGCGAAGAACACGCCATCGCCTTTGACGAAGCCGCCTACTCGCTCGACACCATGGGCAGCTACGAGTTCGAAACCACGAATTTGCGGTTCTCCTATTCGTCGATGACGACGCCGGCGGAAGTCTATGATTACGACATGGCGACGCGCGCGCGAATCCTGCGCAAGCGGCAGGAGATTCCGTCCGGCCACAACCCCGCCGACTACGTCACTACACGCATCATGGCGACCTCGCATGACGGCGCGCTGGTGCCGGTCTCGATCCTGCACCGCAAGGACCTGGTGCGCGACGGCAAGGCGCCGCTGCTGCTCTATGGCTACGGCTCCTACGGCATGGCGATGCCTGCGTCCTTTTCCACCAACCGGCTGTCGCTGGTCGATCGCGGTTTTGTCTACGCGATCGCGCATATCCGCGGCGGCGCCGACAAGGGCTGGGGCTGGTATCTCGACGGCAAGCGCGAGAAGAAGACGAACACGTTCGATGATTTCGCCGCGGCAGGACGCGCGCTGATCGAGGCGAAGTACACGAATGTTAAGCGCATCGTCGGCCATGGCGGCAGCGCCGGCGGCATGCTGATGGGTGCGGTCGCCAACCGATCAGGTGAATTGTTCGCCGGCATCGTCGCCGAAGTGCCGTTCGTCGACGTGTTGAATACGATGCTCGACGACACACTGCCGCTGACGCCGCCGGAATGGCCGGAATGGGGCAACCCGATCGAGAGCGAAAGGGATTTCCGCACCATCCTGTCCTATTCGCCCTACGACAACCTCGCGGCAAAGGAGTATCCCGCGATCCTGGCGATGGGCGGGCTGACCGATCCGCGCGTCACCTATTGGGAGCCGGCGAAATGGATCGCGCGGCTGCGCGCGACCATGAGCGGCGGCGGCCCGGTCTTGCTGCGCACCAACATGGGCGCCGGCCACGGCGGCGCATCGGGACGGTTCAACCGGCTCGATGAAGTCGCGATCGTGTATGCGTTCGCGCTGTGGGCGGCTGGGCTGGCGGAGAAGAGCGAGGCGTGAACGTCAGACCGACGCCAGGCTCGGCGGCGGCCAGGTGCGCAGCGCCATCTCGGCGATCTTGCGCAATTGCTCGCGCGTCGTGCCGCCGGCCGCCTGCACCGCCATGCCCTGCAGGATCGCGGAGAGATAGGCCGCGAGATCGGCGGCATCGGATCCCTGCGGCAGGTCGCCTTCGGCGATCGCCCGCTCGAAGCGCTGGCGCAAATCCTGTTCGCCTTTGGCGCGGCGCGACATCAATTCCTGCTTGATGGATTCGGCGGCATCGCCGCAGCTCAGGGCGCCCTGGACCGCCAGACATCCCGGCGGATGGTTCGGGTCGGTGACGGCATCGGCACTTTCATACAGCAGGTGTTCGACCACGGCGCGCGCCGTCGGCTTGGCCAGCGCGACCTGAACGTAACCGCCGGGGCCGTCGACATAACGATCCAGCGCCTTGCGAAACAGTTCTTCCTTGTTGCCGAACGCGGAATAAAGGCTTGGCTTGGTGATCCCCATGGTTTCCGTGAGGTCCGCCATCGACGCACCTTCGTAGCCTTTGCGCCAGAACACCTGGAGCGCCAGGTCGAGCGCCTTGTCGACATCGAATTCGCGGGGCCGTCCCATCGCCATGACGGGGTCCTCCATTAGTTTCCTACCAATCGTTAGATAAGTGACTTGACAGGTCATGTCGATGGCCCATTTATACCGGACGTTATGAATGTGTGCGCTGCAGCGTAGACGTGGATCGGGTGTCGCCACCGGGTCCGGGTCTGCTCAAACCGGGGTTAACAGCGCCGAATGTCCTGCCGAACTGGGGTCTCCATGAAAAATATCATCAAAAACAAACGCTTGGTTGGAGGGCTGGTGCTGGCCGCCCTGGCGATTGCCGCAGGCGCCACTTTCCTGAGCGGTCGCGGCGGAAGCGCGCAGGCCGAGGCGGCCACGGCAGCACCCGCGGCGCTGCCGGTCTCGGTCTCCGTCGTCGCGCCCCGGCAGACCGTGCCGTGGGACGAGTTTTCCGGCCGGCTTGAGGCCGTCGAACGGGTCGAAATCCGCTCCCGCGTCGCAGGCGCTATTCAGGAAATCCACTTTACGGAAGGTGCGCTGGTCAAACAGGGCGACCTGTTGATCCTGATCGATCCGTCGCTGTATGCGGCCGATGTGGCGCGCGCCGAAGGCCAGGTGGCCGCGGCCAAGGCGCGCCTGATCCTCACCAAGAGCGATTTCGAGCGCGGCCAGCAATTGACGGATTCGCGCACGATCTCGCAACGCGACTTTGACGGTCGCGTCAACGCCTACCGCGAGGCCGAAGCCAATCTGAAGGCGGCCGAGGCTTCGCTGCAAACGGCAACACTCAATCTCTGCTATACCGAAGTACGGGCGCCGGTCTCCGGGCGCGTCGGCAAGATCGAGATCACCGTCGGCAACCTGATCGCCGCCGGCCCCGGCACGCCGGTTCTGACCACGCTGGTCTCGGTCAATCCGATCTATGCCAGCTTCAATGCCGATGAGCAGGTGGTGACGCGGGCATTGCGGACGCTGGCGGATGAATCGACGCCGTCCGAGATCGGACGCATCCCGGTGCAGATGGGGACCGGCACCACCGACGGCACGCCCTACAAGGGAAGGATGCAGCTGATCGACAACCAGGTCGATGCGCGCAGCGGCACCGTGCGGGTGCGTGCGGTGTTCGACAACGCCGATGGCAGGCTGATGCCGGGGCAGTTCGCGCGGCTGCTGATGGGACAGCCCAAGGCCGAGCCGGTGCTGCTGATCAGCGAACGCGCCGTCGGCACCGACCAGAACAAGAAATTCGTGATGGTCGTCGACAAGGACAGCAAGGCGGAATATCGCGAAGTTGCGCTCGGCGTATCGATCGAAGGCATGCGCGTGGTGACCGGCGGGCTGCACGCCGGCGAACGCATCGTGGTCAAGGGACTGCAGCGGGTGCGTCCCGGTGCGCTGGTCGCGCCCGAGGTGGTGGCGATGGGCTTTGCTTCTTCCGCGACCGAGGTGGCGCAGCGCTAGCAGCCTGATCCCGGTGCTCTTACGAGAGCACCGGGCAAATTTCAAAAAAGCAACAGAAGTGAATCAGTGCGGTCGATCCCGGTCGGCCGCGCCGGGACCCTTGCGCTTCGGAGCCCTGATATCAGCGAGACAATGTTATGAACTTTTCCAGATTTTTCATCGATCGGCCGATCTTCGCGGGCGTGCTGTCGACCCTGATCTTCGTGGCGGGACTTCTGTCGCTGCCGGCGCTGCCGATCTCGGAATATCCGGAAGTGGCGCCGCCGACAGTGGTGGTGCGCGCGCAATACCCGGGCGCCAACCCCAAGGTGATCGCCGAGACCGTATCGACGCCGATCGAGGAGCAGATCAACGGGGTCGAAGGCATGCTCTATATGAGCAGCCAGGCCACCACCGATGGATTGATGACGCTCAACGTGACGTTCCGGCTCGGCACCGATCCGGATAAGGCCCAGCAACTGGTGCAAAACCGGGTGGCGCAGGCCGAGCCGCGACTGCCCAGCGAGGTCCGCACCCTCGGCATCACCACGATCAAGAGCGCGCCCGACCTCACCATGGTGGTGCATCTGCTGTCGCCGAACGGCCGCTACGACATGACCTATCTGCGCAACTATGCCGTGCTCAACGTCAAGGATCGGCTGGCGCGCATCGAAGGCGTCGGCCAGGTGCAGTTGTTCGGCTCCGGCGACTATTCGATGCGGGTCTGGCTCGATCCGCAGAAGGTAGCCGAGCGCGGGTTGTCGGCCGCCGATGTGGTGCGCGAGATCCGGGCCCAGAACGTCCAGGCGGCGGCGGGCGTCGTCGGGGCATCGCCAAGCGAGGTCGGGCTCGATCTGCAGCTCTCCATCAATGCCCAGGGGCGGCTGCAGACCGAGGAAGAGTTCGGCGAAATCATCGTCAAGAACGGCGCCAACGGCGAAGTCACAAGGCTGCGCGACGTCGCCCGGATCGAGCTTGGTGCCGCGGACTATTCGCTGCGCTCGCTTCTCGACAACAAATCAGCGGTCGCGGTACCGATCTTCCAGTCGCCGGGCTCCAATGCGATCCAGATCTCCGACACCGTCCGCAAGATGATGGTCGAGCTGAAGGCGAATATGCCCGACGGCATGGACTACAGCATCGTCTATGACCCCACGCAATTCGTTCGCGCCTCGATCGAGGCGGTGGTGCACACATTATTGGAAGCCGTGGCCCTGGTCGTGCTGGTGGTCATCCTGTTCCTGCAGACCTGGCGTGCATCGATCATTCCGCTCATCGCGGTGCCGGTTTCCATCATCGGCACCTTTGCCGTGATGCATGTGTTCGGTTTCTCGATCAACGCGCTGACGCTGTTCGGGCTGGTGCTGGCGATCGGCATCGTCGTCGATGACGCCATCGTCGTGGTCGAGAACGTCGAGCGCAACATCGAGCAGGGGCTTACGCCAAAGGAGGCCGCCTATCAGGCGATGCAGGAAGTCACCGGGCCGATCATCGCGATCGCGCTGGTGCTGATCGCGGTGTTTGTGCCGTTGGCGTTCATCACCGGATTGACCGGCCAGTTCTACAAGCAGTTCGCGCTGACGGTGGCGATCTCGACGGTGATTTCCGCGTTCAATTCGCTGACGCTGTCGCCGGCGCTGGCGGCCGTGCTGCTGAAATCCCACGACGCACCAAAGGACGCGCTGACCCGTGGCATGGACCGCGTGCTCGGCTGGTTCTTCCAGCGCTTCAACCGCTTCTTTCACCGCAGCTCCGAAGCCTACGGCCACGGCGTCAAGCGGGTGATCTCGCGCCGGGCAATCGTGATGGTCGGCTATGTCGCGCTGATCGGCGTCACTTTTGGGCTGTTCAAGGCGGTGCCCGGCGGCTTTGTCCCCGGCCAGGACAAGCAATATCTGGTCGGCTTCGCGCAACTGCCTGACGGCGCGACGCTCGACCGCACCGAAGAGGTGATCCGCCGCATGGGTGACATCGCCTTGAAGCTGCCGGGCGTCGAAAGCGCGGTGGCGTTTCCCGGCCTGTCGATCAACGGTTTCACCAACAGCTCGAACTCAGGGATCGTGTTCGTCACGTTAAAGCCTTTCGAAGAGCGCAAGGCGGCCAATCTCAGTGCGGGCGCGATCGCCGGTCAGCTCAACGGCAAGTTTTCCGCGATCCAGGAAGCCTTCATTGCAATGTTCCCGCCGCCGCCCGTGGCGGGACTCGGCACCATCGGCGGCTTCAAGCTGCAGATCGAGGATCGCGCCGGGCTCGGCTACGAGGCGCTCAACGACGCCACCAAGGCATTCATCGCCAAGGCTCAGGCAGCACCACAACTGGCCGGGCTGTTCTCCAGCTATCAGGTCAACGTGCCGCAGCTTTATGCGGACATCGACCGCACCCGGGCGCGGCAGCTCAGCGTGCCCGTGACCAGCGTGTTCGATACCATGCAGATCTATCTCGGCTCGCTCTACGTCAACGACTTCAACAAGTTCGGCCGCACCTATTCGGTACGGGTACAGGCGGACGCGAAATTCCGTGCCCGCGCCGATGACGTAGGGTTATTGAAGGTGCGCTCTGACACCGGCGAGATGGTGCCGCTGTCGGCGCTGCTGAAGATCAAGGAAAGCGCCGGGCCGGAGCGCGCCATGCGCTACAACGGCTTCCTCACCGCCGACCTCAATGGCGGTGCGGCGCCTGGCTATTCGACCGGGCAGGCCCAGGCGGTGGTGGAGAAGATCGCGGCAGAGACCTTTCCGAAGGGCATCGCGTTCGAGTGGACCGACCTGACGTATCAGGAAATCATTGCCGGCAATTCGTCGCTGGTGGTGTTTCCGGTGGCGCTGCTGCTGGTATTCCTGGTGCTCGCCGCGCAATACGAGAGCCTGACCCTGCCGCTGTCGATCATCATGATCGTGCCGATGGGACTACTGGCGGCGATGCTCGGCGTCTGGCTGACCAAGGGCGACAACAACGTGTTCACCCAGATCGGATTGATCGTTCTGGTAGGGCTGTCGGCCAAGAACGCCATCCTGATCGTGGAGTTCGCGCGCGAGCTGGAATTCGCCGGACGTACGCCGGTGCAGGCCGCGATCGAAGCCAGCCGCCTGAGGCTGCGGCCGATCCTGATGACTTCGCTTGCCTTCATCATGGGCGTGGTGCCGCTGGTGATCTCCACCGGAGCAGGCTCCGAGATGCGTCATGCCATGGGGGTTGCGGTGTTTTCGGGCATGATCGGCGTGACGGCGTTCGGCATCTTCTTCACGCCGATGTTCTACGTGCTGCTGCGCGCATTGGCCGGTAACCGGCCGCTGACGCAGCATGGCGAAGCATCGGTAGGAAATATCGCGCGCAGTCCGGCCGAGTG
>CAWFIQ010000020.1:0-80618 GCA_963815955.1 uncultured Alphaproteobacteria bacterium | reverse complement strand
TGCCAAGGTCGGGGTCGAGGGTTCGAGCCCCTTCGCCCGCTCCAGATTTTCTCAATACCTGCACCGACTCAGCCGTTCTCCTTCGGGGACGGCGATCGTCGGTTTTTCCGGCCGTGGTAGCCCGGTGGTATTTTGTGGGGTTCGTGGTAGGGCGCCCGCATAGGAAGGCCGCACAGCACGCCGCGCGCGAACTAGTCAGCAATGGCCGCCCGGATTTCCAGCAGGTTGCCTGCTCTTGTCCGCCGGGGACAGAAGGCACAAACGCATGCAACTTCGGCCGCCGCTGCGGCACGCTACGAATAAATGGCATGGATGTAGGAGCAACTTTAATTGGCGAGGGATTGGCGGTGCGCTTCGCTTGCGGCGCGACAAGCTGTCCGACGCTACCACGCCCTTGGTGCTGAATTCACCGCGCCGACTCAGCGGCGCGCCGCCAGTGCCTGGAACGGACCTTGAAGTCTCGCGAGCCTACTAGATAATGGCCTGCGAAGAGACCGCACTAAATGTCCCCAACCAAGGATTTCGCAGGTGTCTCAGCTACAGGTAGCAATAGTTGCTTCGGTGTGGGCGATTGCTCTAATACCGCTGACCGTCACTCTGGCCATATTTGTGCTCACCAAGATTAGCGTCCTGCGTACTCCAATTGCCGACCACTATTCTGGGCCGATCGCAAAAATCGTTTCTCTTCTCACCGTGGGCGGATTTGCGGGCGTTATGTTCATGGTGGCCGGGCTCGCAGTGGGCTTGGGAGCCGCGGGCATTTGGTTGGGTGTGCTAAACATGCAAGGCAACGCTGGCCTCTGGGGCAATGCGGTTACGCATTGGGACCATCTTGCGTTTATTCTGCTTATGGCACCTGCGGTGACAGTAATCCTTGTAACAGGGATGCTGTTTTACGCCGACTTGACCATTAAAGACGAAAGCATTCGAAACAAGCCTCCTCTTTTGCGTCGGCCCGCCAAGCGGTGATGACGCGCGCGATCCGCTGATGTGGAACGCCGCCCACTTGCGCACCTTGCGATGAGAGGCAGCGTTCGCTCCACACGAATATTGCGGTGCAGCGGGGCGCAACTGCAAACGCCAATCGAACGCGGCAGCTTGGCAATCCGTCTCACAATTTTGGTTTGATCAAGCGGAGCCGCGCGGTGCGCGCTTCTCTCCCCAACGGATGTGCTACCATTTTCCGGTCTGTTCACCTTCACCAGACCAGGTTCGTCTCTCGAACGTTGCAAAATAATAACAGGCGCAGCCGCCAGGCTGCATAGGGGAGTGACGCGATGAAATCGGCTTTCAATCGATCTATTCTTGCGCTCGCAGCAATCGTCTTCGTCGCGGGGGTCAGCCAGGCCAGCGCGCAGCAGAAGCCTCTGAAAAAATACGAGTCCGGCACCAAGGACTTCTGGACCAACCCGCCGCCGGACTGGTTCCTCGGCGACGAGACCGAGGCCCAGAAGGGCCTGGCGCCGCCCTCCGGCCCGCCGACCGGCGCTTCCGAGGCCGAGCTTGCGGCGATGATGAAGAAGATCAAGCTGCCGCAAGGCTTCAGTATAGAAGTCTATGCCTCCAACGTTCTGGAGGCGCGGCAGATGGCCTGGGGCGACAAGGGCACGCTGTTTGTCGGCTCCTTCAGCCTCGGCAATGTCTACGCGATCAAGGACAATGGCGGAAAGAGGGAGGTCAAGACCGTCCTCAAGGGCCTCAACATGCCGACCGGCCTCGCCTTTCTCGATGGCGCGCTCTACGTCGTCGCGATCAACAAGCTGATCAAATACGAAAACGCCGAAGCCAATCTCGACAATCTCGGCGCCGGCAAGGTGGTGTATGACGACATGCCGTCCTACGTCCCGCATGGCTGGAAATACATCGCCGTCGACAAGGATGGCTGGTTCTATCTGCCGTTCGGACCTCCCTTCAACATCGGCCTCCCGCCCACCAGCCTCTCGCAGGTCCGCCGCGTCGATCCCAAGACCGGTAATGCCGAGATCTATGCGCTTGGCGTCCGTAACAGCGTCGGCGGCGACGTCGATCCGCGTTCGGGGCGATACTGGTTCACGGAGAACGCCCGCGACTGGATCAGCGACGACATGCCGAGCGACAAGCTCAACATGATCTCGAAGATCGGCGAGCATTTCGGCTATCCCTATTGCCACCAGGGCGACATGCCGGACCCGAAATTCGCGATGGGTCACAAGTGCTCGGAGTTCACGCCGCCCGTGGTCAATCTCGGCGCGCACGTGGCGCCGCTCGGCATGAAGTTCTATACCGGCGATCAATTTCCGCCTGAGTACAAGAACAACATCCTGATCGCCGAACACGGCTCCTGGAACAAGCACAAGTACCAGGGCGCCCGGATCAAGCGCGTGATCGTCGATGCCGATGGCAAGAACGCCAAGTCGGAGATCTTTGCCTCCGGCTGGCTCGAAGGCGATCAGGGCTATCTCGGCCGTCCGGCGGATGTCGTGCTGGCCAAGGATGGTTCGATCCTGGTGGCCGACGACTGGGCCGGCGCGATCTATCGCATCAGCTACAAGAAGTAAGGCGTCAGCGATCAGGGGCTGCGGTTACCCGGGAACGGGTGGCCGCAGCCTCTGTTGTCTGGGGTGTGGTGCACAGGAGTTGACATGCGAATTGCACTGGGCGGGATCGCGCTGGCGGCGGCAATCGTTTGCGGCTCGCCCGCTCACGCCGCTGATATCGCGGCCGGCAAGGAGAAGGCCGAGATGTGCGTCGGCTGCCACGGCGAGGGCGGAATTTCGCAGATGGAGAACATTCCCTCGCTCGCGGCCCAGCCCGATCTTTTCATTCAATGGCAACTCGTGTTCTTTCGCGCCGGCACCCGCAAGAACGAGCAGATGCAGCCGATCGTCGAGCAACTCAACAATGAGGACATCCGCAACCTCGGCGCCTATTACGCCTCCCTTCCGCCGACGACGCCCAAGGCCGACGACGATCCGGACCTTTCAAGGAAGGGCGCGCAGGCGGCCGTCGGCCGGCGTTGTGCCTCATGCCACATGGATACTTACGCCGGCACCAAGGCGGTTGCCCGCGTCGCCGGCCAGCGCGAGGAGTATCTCGTGAAGGCGCTGCACGATTACAAATCGGGCGTGCGGGCCGGCGGTGCGATGGCGGCGATGGCGGATGTGGCCTTTCCCCTCAGCGAGGAAGAGATCGAGGCGCTCGCGCACTATCTCGCGCATTTGTAGAGGTGACGTAGCCCGGGTGAAGCGAAGCGCAACCCGGGATAATGTCGACCAGCGCAAACGAATGTCCCCGGATTACGCTGCGCTTCATCCGGGCTACGGGTCAAACTAACCCCGCTGCTTCTCATACGCCTTGAGATGGGTATAGGCGATGCGCAGCTTCGGCACCGGGATCTTGGCGGCGTCGGCCCGCGCAACGAGATCGCCGATGACATGATCGGCTTCCACCGGCAGGCCCGCCTTGATGTCGCGGAACATCGAAGCCGTCATCGGCGAACCTTCGGTCGTCAGCATGCCGCTGGTGCGCTGGAAGAACGGGCCGGTCGGCTCGTGCCCCGACGCCTTTGCAATCGCGCTGCATTCATCGAGCATGCCGAGTAGAAAATCCTTGCCGCCGGTGGCGGCCAGGATGTTGCCGACGGAGGTACGCATCAGGCAGGTCGACGCCGCAAGCGAGGCGAGGAAAACCCATTTCTCCCACATGTCCTGCATGATGTGTTCGCTGGCCACGGCACCGATCTTGCCGCTGTCGAACACTTTCGCAATCGCGCGCACCCGATCCGACATCGAGCCGTCGCGTTCGCCGAAATTGAGCGACTGCATCGGTGCGAGTTGCACCACCTCGCGGGCCTCATTGAGCGTCGCTGCATGGCGCAGAGGCCACCGAGCACGCGATCGGCGCCGAACTTCTTGTCCAGCACGTTGAGATGCAGCATGCCGTTGAGCAGCGGGATGATCGCGGTCTGCGGCCCGACCGCGGGCGCAAAGGACTTGATCGCATCGTCAAGATCGAACGCCTTGCAGCTCAGCAGCACGACGTCGAATTTTTCGGCGAGCTTGTCGGCCTGCACCGTTGGCGGGCTCTTGAGCGTCACGTCGCCGTTGGGACTTTTGATGACGAGGCCTGCGCCGGTAAGCTCGGACGCGCGTTTCGGCCGCACCAGAAACGTTACGTCGTTGCCTGCCTGAAGCAGCCTGCCGCCGAAATAGCCGCCGATGGCGCCGGCCCCGACCACGAGAATACGCATGGGATAGCTTCCTTTGTTTTTGGTCTTGAACGGGGCGAATAGTGAGTAGCGAATGGCGAGTAGGGAAGGCGGCAGCCGCTACCTGATCCCAACCATTCGCTATTCGCCATTCGCCACTCGCTTCCTTACCACTTCCCCGAGATCATTTCCTCGACTTCGCGAAGCTGTTCCTTGCCGAAAAAGATTTCCTTGCCGACGAAGAAGGTCGGCGAGCCGAACGCGCCGCGCTCGACAGCGGATTGGGTATTCTCGATCAGCCTGGCCTTAACGTCAGCGTCCTGCGAGCGCGCCAGCAGTTTTGCAGCATCGAGGCCGGACGCGGCCAGCGCCTTGGCCACGACTTCGGGGTCATCCATCTTCTTCGGTTCGACCCACATGTGATGGAAGGCGGCCTCGACATATTTCTCGAACACGCCTTCGAACTGGGCCGCGACCGCCGCACGCATCAGGTTCAGCGTGTTGACCGGAAAAAATGGATTCCAGACATAGGGCTTGACCCCAAACCGCTTCACGAAGCGATCGGTCTCCAGCGCGTGGAATTCGCGCTTGTTCTTGACGCCCGCCAGCGTTTCAGCGGGCGACTTGTTGTTGGTGGCCTTGAAGATGCCGCCGAGCAGGATCGGTACATACTCAAACTTCACGCCGGTGCGCTTTTCGATCGCCGGTATAGCCTCGTGGCTCAGGAAAGCGTTGGGGCTGCCGAAATCGAACAGGAATTGCGGATTTGAACTCACGGCAGCCTCCTTTGGATATTTTGGTGCATTGTGGCGCAAGGCGGGCGGCGCGTCCACTGTATCATGACGATCGTAATATTGTGGAGCGCGTGATCTCCCGCTGCTACGGCGGATCGGCGCGATCGCTGAAGGCGAGCCTGACGACGTGGTCGCGGATATCGTCAGGCCAGCCGGCGACGAGACCGATAAAGCGCCGCCGGTCATCGGCGAACAACGCCCGCGACGCTTCCTCGAAGCCTGCAAGATTGCCGGCCATCACGGACATGAAATGATAGGCGGCGTCTCTCGCGGCACGCGCGAGATCCGCATCGCCATTGGCGCGGCGCGCTACGTCCACGAGCTTTCGCAACGCCACGGATGCGCCGCCGGGCTGTGTGCCGAGCCACTCCCAATGGCGCGGCAACAACGTCACCTCGCGCGCGACAACGCCGAGCCTGGGCCGGCCCCGCCCACGCGGTTCCGCCGCCGCCGTCTCGTCGGGTTCGGCATCCGGAGGCGAGACGGGTTGCGGCAGGCGGGCAACGATTTCGCGCTCGGTACCGCGAAGATCGAGATCGATCGGGTGGCCGGTCGCGTCGCTGAATATGATGATCGGCGGCGCGGCAGGCCTGCGGGATGCCTGCATGACCGCAATTGCGACCTCGGCGAGCGGGCCTGCCGCCAGGCGTTGCGGACCCATGAAGGCCGTGAAATGGGGGTGGGTCTTGTCAGCCATTTGGAAACACTCTGGATTTTCTGCAGGCTATATTTACCCGGATAAATTTTGATGTCAATATCGCCCGGGTAAATATAACGCACCCACAATGGCCGTCTCGACTTTCCCTCACCCGGCTGGCACCAACGGCGCGCCAATGGAAGGGGAAGCCATGCTGACGGTGCATCATCTCAACAATTCCCGCTCGCAGCGCGTGCTGTGGCTGCTCGAAGAACTCGGTGTGCCCTACGAAATCGTCCGCTATCAGCGCCAGCCGGACATGCGCGCTCCAAAGGAGCTGCGCGCCATTCACCCGCTCGGCAAATCGCCCGTCATCACCGATAACGGCAACACCATCGCCGAGTCCGGCGCGATCTGCGAATACATCATCGGCACCCATGGCAACGGCCGGCTGATCCCGCCGCCGAATACGCCGGAACGCCTGCGCTACACCTATTGGCTGCATTATGCGGAAGGCTCGGCGATGTCGCCGCTGCTGCTAAAACTCCTGTTCACGCTGATGCCGAAGCGCGCGCCGGCCCTGCTGCGGCCGCTGGTGCGCAAGGTCTCCAACACGGCGCTGACGAGCTTGGTCAATCCGCAGCTCAAGCAGCACATGGATTACTGGGAAGGCGAGCTGGCAAAAAGCGAGTGGTTCGCCGGCAATGAATTCGGCGGCGCCGACATCCAGATGAGTTTTCCGCTGGAAGCGGCCGCAGCCCGCGGCGGGCTGGAGCAGGGCCACCCTAAGGCGATGGCGTTTCTCGAACGCATTCATGCCCGCCCGGCCTATGCGCGCGCGCTGGAAAAGGGCGGGCCGTATGTGATCGGGCGGTGATGGGGAAACCCGCATGAGGTCGTCGTACCCCGCGAAGGCGGGGTATCCAGTACGCCGCAGCTCATCGGTTCTATCACCACCGTCTCTGGAATACTGGATCGTCCGCCCCAGTGCGCAATTGCGCACAAGGCGGACGATGACAGTTTTGGCGCAATGACGAATCTCACGGTTGCACCGCCGCGATCACTTCCTTCACCAACCGCGCCAGCCCGCGGATGTCGCCGGTCGGATCGACGCTGTCGCCGAGACGCACCACGACGAGGCGCTGTGACGGCATGATCACGATGCGCTGGCCGAGATCGCCGGACGCAAAGAAGGCGTCGCGGGGCATGCCGAGCCGCACGCGGCCTCTGGCATTGGGGTGCTCGCTGCGATTGGTCCAGAAGCCCGCCGCGTAGTCGGTGTCGAGGGTCGCTGCGGCACAGAAATCGACCCAGTCCGGATGCAGGATGCGTTTTGCCCCGGCCACGCCGTCATTGAGATAAAGCAGCCCGAACTTCGCCCAGTCGCGCGCGCTTGCCAGCATGTTGGTCGCGCCCAGCAGCGTGCCTGCGCCATCGAACTCCAGGGTGACGTTGCGCATGCCGAGCGGGTTGAACAATTCGCGCCACGCAAATGCCAGCGTCTGTTCCGGTCCGCCGGCAGCGTCGCGGACGATGCGTGCCAGGATCTGCGTGGTAGGGCTCGAATAATGCCAGCGCGCACCCAGCGGCGCGATCATCCTTGCATTGACGGCGTAGGCGGCGGTGTCGTCCTCCAGGTACATCCGGCTCGATCGATCGAAGCCGGAATTGGTTTCGTCCAGGTCGAGGCCGCTGGTCATGCGCATGAGATGCTCGACCTCGATCTCGCGCCGCGGATCGTCGGCACCGCGCCATTCCGGAATCGGCGCCGGCATCGAGGGCGTGACGAGACCCTGTTGCGTAAGGATGCCGATCAGCGCGTTGACCACCGACTTGGTCATGGAGAAGCCGAGCAACGGCGTATCGACGCCGATCCCGGCCGCATAACGTTCGGCAATTACCTTGCCGTCGTGAACCACGACCACTGCCTTGGTTCTCCGAAACGGCGGTGTCGCCGGCTCCTCGAACGCATGATCGAGCGCCGCCTTCAGCGCCGGATCCGATGGTTCGACGACAGTGGGGCCGGCAATCTCGGGGAGCGATGGCGGCGTCTTCGCCTTCAGCGCTTCGACATCGCTCTTCAGGAGATAGGGCTCTTTCTCTCCATGCTGCTCGACGCATCCGAGCCCATCGTGAAAGGCAGCGCGGCTGCGAAACAGTCCAAGCGTCGAGGCATCGACGGTCCGTGCATCCAGGTCGATGCTGAAGCGGAGCACGTGGCGCAGCCGGCGAATCCCGGCGCGATCGGAAACCTCCGCGAACACCATTTGCGGATCGAGGCCTGAAACGAATGTCTTCGAGCAGACGTTATGGGCCACGTAGCCGGTGGCGACGCGGACCGCGCGATCGGGCCGGAAGTAGACGCCCGCGCCCGCCAGTGCGGCGATGCAGATTGCGGCGGCGACAACGACCCATTTTCGCAAGTTCACATGTCTCCGCGACGGAATGAACGCCGGCACGTCTCTAGCGTGACGTCTGCGCCGCTCCCACCGAAGGCAGCGCCTGCACGGTGACGCCGGGCGGCGGCACGTCGTCGTCGGGGACGAAGAAATCCGGCATCAACGGCACGGAGCGATCGACACGGTAGTGCTCGAAATCCCTGACGCCGGAGGCGTACAGCACCTTGTCGTCGATGCAGAAATGCCCGGTGAACTCGCGCGATGGTCTTGTCAGAATGGCGTGCGCGGCATCGCCCATGATTTCCGGCGTGCGGCTGGCGCGCATCATCGCCTCGCCGCCGAGCAGATTGCCGACCGCGGCGGTCGCGATCGTGGTGCGCGGCCACAGCGCGTTGACCGCGACGCCTGCGGATTTCAGCTCCCCTGACAGCCCCAGCACGCACATGCTCATGCCGAACTTCGCCATCGTATAGGCGGTCGAATGCTCGAACCATTTTTGCTTCATGTCGAGCGGCGGCGACAGCATCAGGATGTGCGGATTGGCCGTCTTCTTCAGATGCGGGATGCAATACTTCGACACCATGAAGGTGCCGCGTGTGTTGATGCCCATCATCAGGTCGAACCGCTTCATGTCGGTTCCCTGCGAGTTCGTCAGGCTGATCGCGCTGGCATTGTTGATACAAATATCTATGCCGCCGAACTCGGCAACGGTCTGCTCGATTGCCGCGATCACCTGCGCCTCGTCGCGAATGTCGCACAGCACCGGCAGCGCCTTGCCGCCGGCGGCGCGAATTTCCTCCGCCGCGGTGTAGATGGTGCCTTTGAGTTTCGGATGCGGCTCGGCGGTCTTGGCCGCAATCGCGACATTGGCGCCGTCACGCGCGGCGCGGAGTGCAATGGCTAATCCGATGCCGCGGCTGGCGCCGGATACGAACAGCGTCTTGCCGTTGAGGGACGTCATGATGAGAGACTCCAGTTAGGGACGCGCGGGCCGGCGGCTCCCTCCCCAAGGGGACGGGAACGACCGGGCAGGCCCCAAGCTTATGCCCCCATCAGGCAAATCGCCAATCCAGGGGAATCCTCATTGTCCCGCCGCCGTCGCGCCCCTTGTGCGCGGGTCCGGCGCGCCAAGCAGCCCGTTGGGCGTGACGGCGATCGAATTGGCCGAGGTCTGGCCGAGCGGCTCGATCACCTCGTGCCCTTTCTGCCGCAGCGCATCGAGCGTTTCCGGCGAGAATCCACGTTCCACGCGAACCACATCCGGCATCCATTGGTGATGCACGCGCGGCGCGGCCACGGCGGCGGCGACATCCATCTTGTAGTCGATCACGTCGACGACGATCTGCAGCACCGCCGAAATGATGCGGCTGCCGCCGGGTGTTCCGGTTACCAGCACCGGCTTGCCGTCCTTCAGCACAATGGTCGGCGACATCGACGACAGCGGCCTTTTTCCCGGACCGGGCAGATTGGCTTCAAATCCAACCAGTCCGAAGGCGTTCGACGCGCCGGGCGCCGCGGTGAAATCGTCGAGCTCGTTGTTGAGCAGCACGCCAGTGCCGTCGGCGACCAGGCCGACGCCGTAAGGGAAGTTTAGCGTGTAGGTGTTGCTGACCGCATTGCCGCTGGAATCGACGACCGAATAATGTGTGGTGTTGCTGCCTTCGCGGGGCGGGCGCACCGACAATGCTTCGGCGGGCGTTGCGCGGGCAAGATCGATACTGGCGCGTTGCTTCGCCGCGTAGTCCTTGCTGATCAGCAGGTCCGCCGGCGCGTTGACGAAGGCGGGATCGCCGAGATAGCGCGCCCGGTCGGCATAAGCGCGCTTCATCGCCTCGATCAGCAGGTGCAGCGAGGGCGCGGAGCCCTGGCGCATATCCGCCATCGGAAATCCTTCGAGGATATTCAGCGTCTCCACCAGCACCGTGCCGCCGGACGAGGGCAGCGGCATCGACACGATGTCGTAGCCGCGATAGCTGCCGCGCACGGGATTGCGGATCACGGCCTGATACGATTTCAAATCGTCCGTCGTTATGATGCCACCCGCCTTGGCGACAGCCGCCGCCAGCCTGTCGGCCACCGGTCCTTCGTAGAAGCCCCGCGGCCCCTGTTCGGCAATCGCTGACAGCGTTGCGGCGAGGTCGGCCTGCACCAGCCGGTCGCCCTCCTTTAGCGGCGTGCCGTCGGCGCGGAAGAACGCCTTGGCCGTCGGCCAGCGCGACGTCCGCCGATACATGTCCGGCAGGGTGTCGGCCATGTCGTCGGCGACCACGAAGCCGTCGCGCGCCAGTTCGATGGCGGGTTTGAGGATCTGCGCCAGCGTGAAACGGCCGGATCCGTATTTCTCCAGCGCCACCGCCAATCCGGCGACCGTGCCGGGCACGCCGATGCCAAGTGCGGAATTGCGCGATTTGTCGGTATCGGGCTTGCCGTCGGCGCCAAGAAAAACATCCTGCGTGATCGCGGCCGGCGCGGTCTCGCGATAATCGATCGCGACATCTTCGTTGCGCGCGGTCGAATGAATCACCATGAAGCCGCCGCCGCCGATGTTGCCGGCGCGCGGATAGGAGACGGCCAGCGCAAAGCCGGTAGCGACCGCAGCATCGACCGCATTGCCGCCCTGCTTGAGGATGTCGGCGCCGATTTGCGCGGCGAGCCGTTCCTGCGCCACCACCAGGCCATGCTCGGCCGCGACGGCGCGAGCGGCGGGGAGATCGGCGGACGAGTAACCGCGGCGGTCCTGCGCAAAGGCTGTTGCCCCGCAGGCAAACGCAAGGACGAGTGTGGCGGCTACCCGGCGCCACCGCATTGAAAACATCGCCATCGAAAATCCGCCGCAGTTGAAGCCTGTGTGACGCTTGGCACCAGCAGGAGCGCCGGTGACGCATGCTATATGGGTTCCGATTCAACAGGCAAAACGCCTCGCGAGACTTTTGAAGGAAATTCCTCACATGACGGTGATCGCTTCCGAGGCAGCCGGCGCTGAAATACCGCGGGAATATCCGCGCCGCGCCGCCGTCATCAGCTGGATCTTCTTCGATTGGGCGGCGCAGCCTTATTTCACCTTGATCACCACATTTGTGTTCGCGCCTTATTTCGCGAGCTTCGTCGCGCCGGATCCGGCGCAGGGGCAGGCGCTATGGGGATTTGCCACTGCGGCTGCCGGCCTGATGATCGCGCTGCTGTCGCCGGTGCTCGGTGCGATCGCGGATGCCAGCGGTCGCCGCAAGCCGTGGATCGCCGGCTTCGGCGTGCTGCTGGTGATCGGCGCCTCGCTGATGTGGTTCGGAAAGCCTGGTGAGCCGAGCGTTATCCCGCCGCTGCTGCTCGCCTATGCGATCGCGAGCGTCGGCGTCGAGTTCGCTACCGTCTTCAACAACGCTATGATGCCGACGCTGGTGCCGCCGGATCGAATTGGGCGATTGTCCGGCACCGGATGGGCCACCGGCTATATCGGCGGCATCCTCAGTCTCATCCTGGTGCTCGGCTTTCTGGCCGCGAACCCCGACACCGGACGTACGCTGTTCGGCCTCGTGCCGCTGTTCGGTCTCGACCCGGTCAGCCACCAGGGCGATCGCATCACCGGCCCGCTGACGGGTATCTGGTTCGTCATCTTCGTGCTGCCGATGTTTCTGCTGACCCCGGATTATCCGGCGAAGCGTCCGATACGCGAGGCGTTGCACGCAGGATTGCGCGGGCTGAAGCGGACACTCGGCGAATTGCCGAAGCAGAAATCGCTGGCGACATTCCTGCTCGCCAACATGATCTATACCGACGGGCTGGTGTCGCTGTTTGCCTTTGGCGGTATCTACGCCGCCGGCACTTTCGGCTGGCATACGATCCAGATCGGAAGTTTTGGAATTCTGCTGGCCATCGCCGGCACCTTCGGGGCGTGGCTTGGCGGCAGGCTCGACGACAAATTCGGCCCCAAGCGCGTCATCGCCGGCAGCCTGCTGATCCTGCTGCTTGCGCTCGGCGCGATCTTGCTGGTCGACAAGGATTTGATTCTGTTCGTGAAGGTCGCGCCACCGGTGCCGGGCGGTCCACTATTCTCCGGCGCCGCCGAGCGCGCCTATCTGGTGCTGGGATGCCTGATCGGCGCCGCCGGTGGCCCGCTGCAGGCAGCGTCGCGCTCGCTTCTGATACGGCTGGCGCCGAAAGATCGCATCGCGCAGTATTTCGGCCTGTTCGCGCTGACCGGAAAGGTGACCTCGTTCATCGGCCCGCTCTTGATCGGCGTGATTACGGCCGTGACCGGAAGCCAGAAGGCCGGCATGGCGCTGCTGGTGGTGTTCTTCGTTGCCGGGCTGGCGCTGTTGACGCGGGTCAGGGAGTGAATGCGAGCGATTGGATGAGCCTGTCATCCCCCGCGAAGGCGGGGGATCCAGTAGGCCGCGGCTCCAATTGGTTGGCCGCGATGTTTCTGCAATGAACGCCGGTGTTTACTGGATCACCCGCCTTCGCGGGTGATGACGACTGAATATGACTTCGCGCTCTCGCGGCGCAATTCGCCCGAGATTTGCTATCAATCTCCAGCCCCCTTTATCAGTCGTAGCGTGCTCGGCGGCAGATGGTGGGCACGTCGCTTCGCTCCTTTGCCCACCCTACGATTCCTCGCAATTGTCGACGGCTGGCCTAATGCCGGAAGTGCCGCACGCCGGTGAACACCATGGCGATGCCGTGCTCGTCGGCGGCCTTGATGACTTCGTCGTCGCGGATCGAGCCGCCGGGCTGGATCACGGCGGTGGCGCCGGCCTCGATGCAGGCCAGCATGCCGTCGGCGAACGGGAAGAACGCATCGGAAGCGACGACGGAGCCCCTGGTTAGCGGCTCGGCGAGTTTCGCATCGGCCGCGGCATCCAGCGCCTTGCGCGCGGCAATGCGCGCTGAATCGACCCGGCTCATCTGGCCAGCGCCGATGCCGACGGTAGCGAGATCCCTGGCGTAGATGATGGTGTTCGATTTGACGTGCTTGGCGACGCGGAAGGCGAATTTGAGATCGCGCAGCTCGGCCTCGGTCGGCGCGCGCCTGGTTACAGTCTTCAGCGCGAGGTCATCGACGACGGCGTTGTCACGGCTCTGCACCAGCAGGCCGCCGGCTACGGTTTTCGCGGTCAGGCCCATCGCGCGCGGATCGGGCAGGCTGCCGGCTAGGAGGAGCCGCAGGTTTTTCTTCTTGGCGATGATGGCGATGGCTTCTTCCGTCGCATCGGGCGCGATGATCACTTCGGTCAGGATTTCCGTGATGACGCGCGCGGCTTCGGCGTCGAGCGTCCGATTGACGGCGATGATGCCGCCATAGGGCGATTGCGTGTCGCAGGCGAACGCCTTGCGATAGGCAGTGACCAGATCGGGACCTTCGGCGACGCCACAGGGGTTGGCGTGCTTGATGATGGCGCAGGCGGCGGTGCGCGCCGGGTCGAACTCGCCAATGCATTCATAGGCCGCATCGGTATCGTTGATGTTGTTGTAGGAGAGCTCCTTGCCCTGCAACTGCCGCGCGGTCGCGACGCCGGGACGCTTGTCGGGCGTTGCATAGAACGCCGCCTTCTGATGCGGGTTCTCGCCATAGCGCAGCGACTGGATCAATCGGCCGCCGAAGGCGCGGAAATCCGGCGCGTCGTCCTTGAGCTGGACGGCAAACCAGTTCGAGATCGCGGCGTCATAAGCGGCCGTGCGCGCATAGGCCTTGGCGGCGAGGCGGCGGCGCAGCGGCAGCGTCGTTGCGCCCTTGTTGGCGGCGAGCTCGTCGAGTACGGGCTGATAGTCCTTGGCTTCGACGACGACGGCCACATCGTCGTGGTTCTTCGCGGCTGCGCGGATCATCGCCGGACCGCCGATGTCGATATTCTCGATGCAGTCTTCGTAACCGGCGGCTTTGTCGACGGTCGCTTCGAACGGGTAGAGGTTGACGACGAGCAGGTCGATCGGCGCGATGCCATGCGCCTTCATCGCGTCGGCATGTTCCTTGTTGTCGCGGATGGCAAGCAGGCCGCCATGCACCTTGGGATGCAGCGTCTTGACCCGGCCGTCCATCATTTCGGGAAACCCGGTCAGTTCGGAGACGTCTTTCACCTTCAGGCCTGCGGCTGCGATGGCCTTCGCGGTGCCGCCGGTGGAGACGAGCTCGACGCCGTGGCCGGCGAGCGCCTTGGCAAATTCGATCAGGCCGGTCTTGTCGGAAACGGATAGCAGGGCACGGGTTACGCGGCGGGTCGTATCAGTCATGGGCAAGGTCCTCTGTCAGGGGATACTTATGCCCAGGCGCGCGGCGATCATTTCCGCGCTTCCCGATGGTGCTCCATCCAAAGTCGCCAGTTGCGCGGAAGCCGGCTGGTTAGCAGCTTTTGCCGGGGCTCACAATGGGGGCGGATTGCTGTCACTGCAGCAGACTCAGAGCGGCAATTCCGGCTCTCGCCTCGCCTCGCGCCGGGCGGTTGTCCCGGCCGCTGACGCCGTCGAGCGCACGAAACTCCAGCGGATCGAGCCGGCCTGCCGGGAATCCTGCCGGATCACGATCTGGGCGGTGCGGCGGGGGCCGTCATTGCCGGCCAGAAACACGCTGTCCTCGAGGTCGACCTTGTCGTCGAGCGACTCGAAGGTCCAGACGTCGCGGTTGGGCAATACCAGCATGACGCCGCGCGTGTCGCTGAGGCGGCTCGCCTTCACCGCGGGATGCAGATGAAACCGCAGGGCAAAATCGGTCGCGGCGCCCTTGATGCGCGCGCCCGGCGCCGGCGACACCGTGTCCTCGCCGTCGAGGCGCGCGCCGTCATGGGAGATCATCAGCACCCGGCGATGCACGACGCCGAATTTTGCAAGATACCCGTCGTGCGACGCGGTCAAGAGATCGCCGCCCGCCACCGCCTCGCGGTAGTTTTCCACATTGGTCGGGCCGCTGACGACGGGAGCGCCCTGCAGCAGCTTCTTCATCGCCGACAGTTCGACGAACTGGCACGAGGACGTGTCGTGATAGGTCAGGGTCGAATGCGCCGCGGTGCTGCGCGCGAAGGTCCGCCAATTGTCACGGCCCGTGGAAGGCATGCCGCAATTGACGACGATCCGGCACGGCCCGGACGACAATTCGAACGACAGGCAGCCGGCATGCGCTTCCTGGCTGACATTCGGCGGCGGTGGCGGGCCGGTATCCATGATGACGGTCGTCGTGCCGGCATCGAGGCGCTGGAAGCCGGTATGCGGCATGCTCGCCATCGGCACGCCGTGGGTGTCGTCATAGGCGAGCAGCGTCGCCACCAGGTCCGAAGGTGCGTTGCTCATGCCGTTGAACAGCGCGAAGGTGCCGTCTCCGTGACGGAAGAAACGCAGCATCGGCATCATGCGGTCGATCGCATTCAAGAGCGCCGGCGGCGGTGCGATGTTGCGTGCAGCAAATGTCTGCCGCAGCGGCAAGAGATCGCTGAGAAGCTCAACCAGTGCGCCAGGATTGCGCGAGATATGTCCACCGTCGGGCATGATCTGCCGCTGCAATTCGTCGGAAAGCCGTCGTGTCGCGGCACGGATGTGACGCGCCTGATTGGCCAGGCACAGCGAGGCGTAGCAAAGCGCGATCAGGACCTGCAGCCGCGGCACGCCGTCGGCGATGTCGAGCATCGCGTAGCGCAGATAGCGAATCTCGCGGGTCAGCCCGCGCAGATATTTGCGATAGAATTTTCCGTCGGTGTCGCCGAGCACCAGCGGGGCCTGCGACAACAGCGAAATCACGCGGCGCGCCAGCACGTCGGGGCGGCGTTCGAGCGGCCGCTTGCGCGCCGGATTCGAGATCCAGTCGTCGACCAGCGAGCGGGCGTTGGCGCGGGTCAGCGCGGTATCGGCGGCGCGGAGGTGCCGCAGCCAGCCAAAGCCGAGCAGGGCGACTTCCCAATCTTCCGACGGCGGTTCGAGGTCGAAGATCGAGCGGCCATGGCAGGTCACGATCTTGCCGGCGAACACGAAGCGGCCGGCATAGATCTCGGCGGCGCGGGTGGCGTCGGCGGTGCGCAGATCGTGCGGCGCGATGATCAGCCGGTCGGCGCGGCCCGGCCACAGCCGCGACACCGCCACCGTTGCACCGGTCGCGCGCGCGATCACGGTCCGCGCCGAGCGGCTCATGATAAGCGTCGAGATGCGTCTGCGTTGAGCGACCGACACGCCGTGCCTTGCTTAAGGAGGGAGGGGTATTCTGGCGAATCCTTTTAATCCGGAAACGCCGGGATGACACCATCTTGAAAACCGGCGAATCACCCAGAGGCCGGGAAATTCCACTTTAAAATCAGGATTTAACCAGACGCGCCGCGTAAAATCCGTCCAACCCGCCGAGTCGGGGGTCGGCATGGGGCAAATGGCTGGGCAGGGTCCGTAAATCGCCGTTTGCGGTCACGACGTCGCTGAGGCCTGCAACCTCGCCCACCTCGATCGGGGCACGGCGCACGCCCGATTCGGTTGCCAGCAAGGACGCGACCGCCTGCTCGCCTTCCTCCGGTTCCAGCGAACAGGTGCAATAGACCAGCGTTCCGCCCGGCTTGAGCAGGGCGACCGCCCGTTGCAGCAATCGCTTCTGCAATGCTGACAGCGCCGCAATGTCGGCTTCCTGACGCAGCCAGGCCACGTCGGGGTGACGGCGGATGGTTCCGGTGGAGGTGCAGGGCGCGTCCACCAGCACGCCGTCAAAGCCTCCATCGCCAGGACCGGGCCACTCGGCGGCATCGGTCACCACTTCGTCGGCCTGCAGCGAAAGCCGCACCAGATTGTCGCGCAGTCGCGCCATGCGCGCTGGCGAACGATCGACCGCGGTCACGCGCGCACCAGCCTGCGCCAGTTGCGCGGTCTTGCCGCCGGGCGCGGCGCATAGATCCACGATGGTCTTTCCAGCGACATCGCCGAACAACCGTGCCGGCAGCGCCGCAGCCGCATCCTGCACCCACCATTGGCCGTCGGTGAATCCGGGCAGCATGGTCACCGAACCCTGCAGCAAGGTGCGCACGGTGCCGGTCGGCAGCGTTTCACCGTGCAGGCGGGTCGCCCATTGAGCTGCGTCCGATTTCACGGAGATGTCGAGTGACGGCTCATGGCCAATGGCTGTCGCCATCTCCCGCGCGGTGGTCTCGCCATACGCGCCGATCCAGCGCGCCAGCAGCCACGGCGGAACATCCAGGTTCTGCGATTTGACTTCGTCGATCAGCGGTTGTCCCTCGCGGGCGCAACGGCGCAGCACCGCGTTGACGAGGCCGGCATATTTCGCGGCGCGCCGGTCAGACTGCACCAGCCGCACCGAGAGATCGACGGCGGCATGATCGGGAACATCCATCCAGAGAATCTGCGCGGCGCCGATCAGCAGCGCACTCTGCGCGCGTGGCGCGTCCGTCGGGATGCCGCGATCGAGCAGGCGCGACAGCAAATGCCCGAGCGTGCCGAGCCGCCGAAGGATTGTCGCCACCAGCCGCCGCATCAGGGCGCGGTCACGGTCGGCGAGTGCCTTCAGGCCGGGATGGGCGCCGGCGCCGTCAAGCTGATCGTCGAGGGTGCGATGCTTGTGCAGCACGCCGTCGAGGATATCAGCCGCGATCCGCCGCGCGGCGAGGCCGGGGACTTCTGAAGGTACTGCGAATCTTGAAGGGGGCATGAATCAGCAATGTCTCGGAAGGCGGAAAGGTTTCGGCTCATGCCATTGAAATGAAAAACTCCTTTGGCATGCGAATATGCCAAATGTAAAAATCGCCACAGACAATTTCACGAATGTGATGTCATCTGCGCGCCGATCACGTGCTATGGGAGAGTTGCGATGACCGACAATTCTTCATCTCCCGCGACTGTTGCGGAACGCAAGAAGCTGACGCCCGCCGCCGAGCGCGCGCTCGCCGAAGCCGAAGCGCGCCGCAAGGCTGCCGAGGCCGGCGCCGCCACGCCGCAGCAGAAGGAATTCCAGGGTCCGAAGGGCCCGGAACCGACCCGGTACGGCGACTGGGAGCGGAAGGGGATCGCTTCGGACTTTTGAGGTCCGAGGGAATGGACAGGCCTTGCGGGATGACCCGACTCAGCCCTTAGTCCGGCAATATGCCGCCATACGAGAGAATACAGCCATATCGGCGCCGGGGTCGCTGGCGTCGCGGGTTTTCGGCGGCGTTGCCGTGGCTGTTCGTGGCTTGCGTAGCGGCGACGACGATGCTGCCGGTGCGGGACTGGGTGCGCCTGATGTTGCCGAATTCGGTCGACAGCCAGGCTGCGCGCGATGCGGAGATGGTCTGGAAGCGGGCCGGAAGTTCCGACATGCGTCACGCCGTTGAAGTAATCCGGACCATCGATGGCGACACGTTTGAAGCGCGGGTTCATCTCGGGCCGGGTCTCGACCCGACTACACATGTCCGCCTGCGCGGTATCGATGCGCCTGAATTGAAGGCGTCCTGTCCGCAGGAATTGCAGATGGCGGAAGCTGCGACGGACGCGCTGCGCGCATTGCTTCGCGAAGGCGACGTCATGATCTTCAATATCGGACCGGACAAATATGCCGAGCGCGTCGTCGCCGACGTTGCGACGCGGCGCAGCGGAAATGTTTCGGCAGCGATGCTTGCCGCGGGTCATGCCCGAAGCTACGGCGGCGGTCACCGCAGCGGCTGGTGCGCGAACGCCGGCCAAACAATGCCCAAATAAAAAAGCCGCGCAATCGCGCGGCTTTTCACATTCAGTCCGATCCGTGGATCAGCGGGTCACCGTCACGGTCGTTCCGACCGGCACGCGTTGATAGAGATCGGAGATATCGTCGTTGAGCATACGGATGCAGCCGTAAGAGACGTAGCCGCCGACCGAGTTCGGCACGTTGGTGCCGTGAATGGCGTATTCGCCGCCGGCCAACGTCATCGCCGCAACGCCCATCGGATTGCGCGGCGAGCCGCCGGGAATGACGTCGGGTATATCAGGCTTGTCGCGCTTGACTTCGCTCGGCGGCGACCAGGCCGGATGGAGATATTTGCCGTCGATCTTGGTGGTACCGGACCACTGCTTGCCGGCCTTGCCGACCCCGACCGGATAGCGCATGGCGCGGCCGGTATCGAGAATGAGATAGAGGCGCCGCTCATGGGTCTTCACCACGATCGTGCCCGGCGTGTAGTCTCCGCTGATGCTCACGATTTCCGGCCGCGCCTGCGCCGCCGACGACATGACGATGCCAGCCCCGATAGTGGCGGCCAGCGCCACCGCAATCCTCATAGACATTCCCAGCTCCATCTTGCCCGCCCCTCTCGGAGCCCTCAAATTCTGGCCTCGGCGCAAGCCTGGCTTGAACCTTGGCGCCTCACCGTCTCGCTCGCGCATTGTTGGTCGCAGGCATTAACCGGATGGTTCGGCAACCGGCCTCAAGACTGGTTTCGCTGGGCGAAACAAAGAAAATGTTCGGATTAAAGTAAATGACCCGCAAACAACACCTGGCGGCGAAATGCGCGCAAAGGTGCGCTTGCCGCTAACAACCGCGTGAGCGCGCTGGAATCGCCACCAACTTGTGGATTTGAATTCTGGGTTTCCGGCCCTCGCCCCGAGCCCGGGGCGAGCAACCTGCGGCGGCGGCCTTACGCCGGCGCGCCCTTCTTGTTCTGCCGGTTCTGCACGAGATCCTCGACCACGGCGGGGTCGGCCAATGTCGAGGTGTCGCCAAGGCTGGACGGTTCGTCCTCGGCGATCTTGCGCAGGATACGGCGCATGATCTTGCCGGAGCGGGTTTTCGGCAGGCCCGGGGCGAACTGGATCTGGTCGGGGGAGGCGATCGGCCCGATGTCCTTGCGCACCCAGGCAACCAGTTCCTTCCGCAACTCCTCGCTGGGTTCAGTGCCGGCCATCAGGGTCACATAGGCGTAAATGCCCTGGCCCTTGATGTCGTGGGGATAGCCGACCACGGCGGCTTCCGACACTTTTGCATGTGCGACGAGCGAGCTTTCGACCTCGGCGGTGCCCATGCGATGGCCGGAGACATTGATGACGTCATCGACGCGGCCGGTGATCCAGTAATAGCCGTCGGCATCCCTGCGGCAGCCGTCGCCGGTGAAATACTTGCCCTTGTAGGTGGAGAAATAGGTCTGCTCGAAACGGGCGTGGTCGCCATAGACCGTGCGCATCTGGCCCGGCCATGATTTGGCGATGCAGAGATTGCCGGATGTTTCGCCTTCCATCACCTTGCCATCGGCATCGACGATCTCGGGCACCACGCCGAAGAACGGTCGCGTCGCCGAACCGGGCTTGAGCTTGGTCGCGCCCGGCAGCGGCGTGATCAGGATGCCGCCGGTTTCGGTCTGCCACCAGGTATCGACGATCGGGCAGCGTCCGTCGCCGACCACGCGGTGATACCATTCCCACGCTTCCGGATTGATCGGCTCGCCGACCGAGCCGAGCAGCCGCAGGCTCTTGCGCGATGTCTTCTTCACCGGCTCGTCGCCTGACTGCATCAGCGCGCGGATCGCGGTCGGCGCGGTGTAGAAGATGTTGACGTTGTGCTTGTCGATGACGTTCCAGAAGCGCGAATTGTCCGGATAGTTCGGCACGCCTTCGAACATCAGCGTGGTCGCGCCGTTCGCAAGCGGCCCATAGAGAATGTAGCTGTGGCCGGTGACCCAGCCGACGTCGGCGGTGCACCAGTAGATGTCGCCGTCGTGATAGTCGAACACGTATTGATGCGTCATCGCTGTGAATACGAGATAGCCGCCGGTGGTGTGCAAAACGCCCTTGGGCTGGCCGGTCGAGCCTGACGTATAGAGGATGAACAGCGGATCTTCCGCGTGCATATGCTCGCACGGGCATTCCGTGGTCACGACCTTCGCAGCGTCGTGATACCAGAGATCGCGCGTCGGGTTCATGTCGACGGGGGAGCCGGTGCGCTTGACCACGACGACCCAATCGACGCCGCCGGCTTTCGCAATCGCGGCGTCGACATTGGCTTTCAGCGGCACCTTCTTGCCGCCGCGCAGTCCCTCGTCGGCGGTGATGATGATCTTGGACTGGCAGTCGGTGATGCGCTGAGCGAGGCTGTCGGGCGAGAAGCCGGCGAACACCACCGAATGGACGGCGCCGATCCGCGCGCAGGCCAGCATGGCGTAGGCCGCTTCCGGGATCATCGGCAGATAGATCGTGACGCGGTCGCCCTTCTTGACATTCCGCGTCCGCAGGATGTTGGCCATCTTGCAGACTTCGTCGTGCAACTGGCGATAGGTGATGTGCTTGGACTGCGAGGGATCGTCGCCCTCCCAGATGATGGCGGTCTGGTCGCCGCGCTTGTCGAGATGGCGGTCGATGCAGTTCCAGGCCGCGTTCAGGACGCCGTCCTCGAACCATTTGATCGAGATATTGCCGGGGGCGAAGGAGACGTTCTCGACCTTGTGGAAGGGCTTCATCCAGTCGATGCGCTTGGCCTGTTCGGCCCAGAAGCCATTGGGATCGTTGACCGAGCGGGCATACATCTCGCTGTATTTGGCATCATCGATAAAGGCGCGCTTGGCCCAATCGGCGGATACGTCGTAAATTTTCTCGGACATCTCTGACCCTCCCACTCATTGCGGCGCCGCACACGCTGGCCGCAAGCCGTCTGATTGTTGCAACGATTATGCGTCGCGGGACGATGTCCGGACAAGGCGCAAACGTCTGCGACCTTGGTCGTCGCCGCCCGGTTTGCCGCCTTCCGCCGATCAAACCATCGTCATTTTTGGATTTTCTTCACGATACGGCCGAGGCAAAAATCAACGCTATCGCCGAATGGCTCCCATGACAGGTATTTTATTACCTCCAATGACGGAATCGGGACTCGCAAAGCCGGCCGTTACCCCCTAAATGGCCTCCCCGGGGCCAGACGCCCCTCCGGAACCAAGCTATAACTACAGGCATTGCCGGCAGACAGGTGGAGCAGGGCGATAACGGTCATGATGGATCAGCAGAGTTTCGAGGCTACGCGGCCCGTTTCCGCCGATCCCGCCGTTGCATTGGCCGAGGCGCTCGGGCAACTGCCTAAGGAAGGCGTCAAGGGACGGCTCAAGTCGACCGCAGTAAAGACGTCTGTCGCAGATCTGGCCGAGGAACTCGGCCTCAAGCTCGGTGACCAGAACGGCCTGACCATCCGCCGCGTCAAGCGCGGCAAGGGTTATTCATTCCATCGCGCCAACGGCACGCAGATCCGTCACGCCGGCACCATTCGCCGCCTGCACTCGATGGCGGTGCCGCCGGCCTATCGCGACGTCCGCTATTCGGCCGATCCGACCTCGCATCTGCAGGCCGTCGGCATCGATGCGGCAGGACGGCTGCAGTATCGCTACCATGCCGATTGGGAGAAGGTCCGCGAGCAGCGCAAGGCGCATCGCCTGGCGCGGCTGGTGGCGGCCCTGCCAAAAATCCGCCGCAACGTCTCGGCGCATCTGTCGGGTGACGAGCCGACGCGTGAATTCGCGCTCTCGGCCGTGATCGAGCTGATCGCCCGCACCGCGATCCGGCCGGGCAACGAATCCTATGCCCGCCTCAACGGCACCCGCGGCGCGACCACGATGTTGAAGTCCAACGTCACGCTGGAAGACGACAGCTTCGTCCTGACCTTCAAGGCCAAGGGCGGCAAGGCCGTGCGCAAGGAATGCGACGCCGCCAAGCTGGTGCGCGCCATCGGCATCCTTGCGCACCGTTCCGGGCAAGCGCATGTTCCAGTACCGCGACAATTCCGGCACCGTTCGCACGGTCTCGACCACCACGGTGAATGCGTTCCTGCGCGAGATCGCCGGCATCAAGATTTCGCTGAAGGATTTCCGGACCCTGATGGCATCCGCCGTGGTGCTGGAATCGCTGTCGCGGATTACGCCCGCAGCAAGTGAGCGCGGCCGCAAGAAGCAGGTGCTGGAAGCCGTGCGCGCGGCAGCCGACGAACTGTCGAACACGCCCGCGATCTGCCGCAAGAGCTACGTCCACGATACCATCGTCACCGCCTTCGAGGACGGCATCCTCGAGCGTTTTGCCGCGACGATGAAGGGCTATCGCACGCAAGCCAAGCGCGAGGCGCTGCTGGCGGAGGTTGTCACGGCGGCTGCGGCGTAAGCTTGCTGCTGTAGGGTGGGCAAAGCGAAGCGTGCCCACCATTTCTCCGGAAATTGTGGCCTGTAATGGTGGGCACGCGGCGCTTTGCCCACCCTACGAAACTGTCCGGTGTGGCGCTTACATCCCACCCATCTTGCAGACCATCTTCCATTCTTCCGCCGTCACCGGCTGCACCGACAGCCGCGAGTATTTCACCAGCGCCATGTCGGCGAATTTCTTGTCGGCCTTGATCGCGGCCATCGTCACCGGCGTCTTCAACGGCTTGTCCGCCTTGATGTCGACGCAGACGAATTTGCCGGTCTTGTCGGAAGGATCGGGATAGGCTTCCTTGATGACCTCGGCGATGCCGACGATCTCCTTGCCCTCGTTGGAATGATAGAAGAAGGCCTTGTCGCCTTTCTTCATGGCCACGAGATTCTGCCGCGCGGTGAAATTTCGCACGCCGGTCCAGGCTTCACCCTTTGCTCCCTTCGCGACCTGCTGGTCCCACGACCAGACCGAGGGTTCGGATTTCACCAGCCAGTACGCCATCGTCATTCCTCCGCCTTGAACGGCCGTGTCAGCAGGCCTTCGATCGCCGCGTCGATCGTGACCTTGCCGCTCAGGATCGCCGCGACCGCATTTGATACCGGCATATCGACGTTCTGCGAAGCCGCCAGTTCGATCAGGACCGGTGCGGTGAATTCGCCTTCGGCGAGCTTGTCGCGGTTCGGCGCTTCGCCGCGGCCGAGCGCGATGCCGAAAGTAAAGTTGCGCGATTGCAGGCTTGAGCAGCTCAGGATCAGGTCGCCGAGGCCGGAAAGGCCCGCCAGGGTTTCGCTGCGCGCACCGCAGGCGCGGCCGAGCCGGGCAAGTTCGCTGAAGCCTCGCGTGGTAAGCGCCGCCAGCGCCGAAGCGCCGAGTTGTCGGCCGACGACGATCCCGGCGGCGATCGCCAGCACGTTCTTGGCCGCACCGCCGATCTCGACGCCGCGGACATCTGACGTGTGATAGGGCCGGAAGGTCGACGAGCCCAGCGCCTGCACCAGATCGCTCGCCAGCCTTTCATCCTTTGCGGCCAGCGTCACGGCAGTCGGAAGGCCTCGCGCCACGTCGTCGGCGAAGTTCGGTCCCGACAGGATCGCGGGGATTGCATTCGGCATGGTCTCGGCGATGATTTCGGTCATGAACCGGTGCGTGCCGTGCTCGATGCCCTTGGCACAGGCGATGACGGGCGTCGCAGGCTCGAGGTGCGGCGCAAGCGTCGTCGCAGCCTCACGCAAATTTTGCGCGGGCGTCGCAAGCAGGATGATTTCCGCACGCGCCGCTGCAACGATGTCGGCAGTGATGCCGATGGCCGTATCGAGGCTCACGCCGGGCAGCTTTGGATTATTTCGCGTCGTCTGCATCTGCGCGGCACTCTCAGTGCTTCGCGCATACAGCATGACCTCGCGGCCGGCGCGCGCCGCGGCGCAGGCGAGCGCGGTGCCATATGCGCCACCGCCGATCACCGCCACCGAACTAAACGACGCCATGTCAAAATCCCGCGCGCGTGTTGGTGTAGCCGGCCGGCGCTGTCGCGTTGGCGTCGAGCAGCCAGCGCGCGCGGGGCGGCGCGTCCATCGTATCGGTCAGTCCAAGCGCCATCCGTTCCGCGCCGGCCCAGGCGATCATCGCGCCGTTGTCGGTACAGAGCGCGGGCGGCGGAATGATCAGCGTGGTCTGCGCCTTTGCGGCAACGTCCTGCAACGCGCCGCGGATGGCGTGATTGGCCGCCACGCCGCCGGCCGCTACCAGCGCACGCGGCGGACCGAATTGCTCGTGAAACAGGCGCAGGCCCACGCTCAGCCGGTCCGCCGTCGATTCCAGCACGGCGGCCTGAAAACTTGCACAGAGATCGTTGACGTCCTGCGGTTCGAACGGCATCAGGCGGCTGGCTTCGTTGCGAACCGCCGTCTTCAATCCCGACAGCGAGAAATTCGCATCCGGCCGTCCGAGCATCGGCCTCGGAAAGGCGAACCGCCTGGCGTCGCCGCTCCCCGCGGCGCGCTCGACCTCCGGCCCGCCGGGGTAGGGCAGCGACAGCATCTTTGCGACCTTGTCGAAAGCCTCGCCCATCGCGTCGTCGACGGTGGTGCCGAGCCGCACATATTTGCCGACGCCGACCACGGCGACGATCTGGGTGTGTCCGCCGGAGGCAAGGAACAGGCAATAGGGAAAGGCCAGCGCGCAGGTGAGCCGCGGCGTCAGCGCGTGGGCTTCAAGATGATTGACCGCAATCAGCGGCGTATCGTGCACCATGGCAATCGCCTTCGCCGTGGTGAGGCCGACGATCACGCCGCCGATCAGGCCGGGGCCGGCGGCCGCCGCCACCGCCGACAATTGCGCAAAGCCTGTGTTCGCGTCCTTCATGGCCTGGTCGACAATGCCATCGAGCAGATCGACATGGGCCCGCGCCGCGATCTCCGGCACCACGCCACCGAAACGGGCGTGTTCCAAGGTCTGCGAGCGCACGATATTGGACAGAATCTTCCCGCTGCCGTCGTTCTGGCGTTCCACCACGGCGGCCGCGGTTTCATCGCAGGTGGTCTCGATACCCAGCACCAGCATCGGCGTGTCGTTGTCCAATTTGAACCCTAACCCTTGCGCTACCGCCAAAAACAACGCTTCCGTAACCGGGTAGCATTACGAGGTGACGGCGTGCAATCGCTTGAGTGTGCCGAAATCGCTTTGGCGGAGATCTGAAATATGGCCGTTCTCGTCACTCGCCCGCATCCGGATGATGAGACGACGGCCAAGGCGCTGCGCGCGCGGGGGTTCGACGTCCTGCGTGCGCCGATGCTGCGGTTCGAGCCGGTGCCGTTCCATGACGATGCGGACGCGACCTATGGCGCCGTCATTGTCACGAGCGCCAACGCGTTGCGTGCCATTGCGCCCCATCTTGCCGGCAGCCGGCTGCTCAAACTGCCCCTGTTCGCGGTCGGAGAAAATACCGCAACGGCGGCGCGCGACGCCGGGTTTGGCGAGGTGATCGCGTCAAAGGGCGACGCCGGCGCGTTGCGCGATCTGGTGCTGGCGGGAGCGAAGTCGAAGCAACTGAAGAAAGCGAGCCCGATCCTTTACCTTGCAGGCGCCGATCTCGCGCGCGATCTCGCCGGTGAACTCGGCGAAAAGGGTTTTACGGTGGTGACACACACCACCTACCGGATGGTGCCCGCGCCCATCCTGCCAAGGGACGTATGTGACGCCTTTGTGGCGCATCAAATCGACGCAGTGCTGCATTATTCACGGCGCAGCGCGCGTGCATTCCTGGAGGCGGCGCGCTCCGGGGGCGTCGAAATCTCGGCGCTGGCGCTGCCGCAATGCTGCATTTCGGCGGCCGTCGCCGCCGTCTTGCGGGACGCCGGCGCGACCCAGGTCATGGCGGCGGCATCGCCCGACGAAAATGCCCTGTTCGAGGCGCTGGGCCGGGCGTTGCAACCGCGGTCGAGCCCTAATCTTTAAGTCTGAGCATGGTCTTATCGGAAAACCGGTGCCGCCCCCGCCGGATCATGCTCTAAGACGTCCCGGATTCTGCTAAGTTCCGGCATCTAACCAAATTAAGGGAACCGCTGATGGTCGATGACAGGCCTGAAGACACTGGATCGCTGCCCGATTCGGGCCGGCCGAAGCGCGAGCCGCCGACCATCGACCTCGATGCGACCGAAGTGTCGAGCGAGACGAAGAGTTCTGGCGAGGCGTCGCCGAGCCAATGGCGGAGGCCGCGCCCGAGGTCGCCAAGGCGCCAGTCGAGGAAGCTCCAGTTGCGGAGCCGCCGTCCCGGCCCGTCTCGCCCTGGATCGTCGCGCCGGTCTCCGGCGCGGTTGCCGCCGCGCTGGTGATCGGCGTCGGCTGGATGCTGGGCTGGCCCCCGATCCAACCGGCCTCCGCGCCGCCCGCCCCGCAACTCAGTGCAGCCATCGACGGTCTCACCGCGCGTCTCGCCGGACTGGAGCCAAAGGTCGGCAAGCCCGTGCCCGATCCCGCGGCGGCCGCGCGCACCGAGGCTCTGGAAAAAACAGTCGCGACGTTGCGCGCCGAACTCGCGGCAACGCGGTCGCAAGGCGAGAAGCTCGCGTCCGCCGTCAACGATGTGAAGTCAGCCCCGCGCGGCGACGGCGCGGCGTCGCCGGACCTCTCCGGGATCGATGAGCGCATCGCGAAGATCGAAAGCCTGATGCGGACGCAGGGCGCCGAGATCGCGCAGCAGGGCAACAAGCTCGCCGATACGAAAGTCGACGCCAAGCCTGCCGACGACATGCCGCTGCGCCGCCTGGTGTCGGCGGCGCTGCTCGATGTGCGGGTGCGGACCGGCGATCCCTATTCGGCGGCGCTTTCGACAGCTAAGGCGCTGTCACCCAATCCGGATGCCCTGAAGCCGCTCGATCAGTTCGCCGACAAGGGCGTGCCGAACGCCGGTAGATTGAGCACCGAACTGCTCGCGCTGGTGCCAAAGCTGTTGCCGGCCGCGCAGCAGAGCACCGCCACGACCGGCACGGGCATCGTCGAGCGCCTGCAGGCGGGCGCCGCCAAGCTGGTCAAGATCGAACGCACGGATACCGTCGGTAACGATCGCGGAGCCGTGGTCGCGCGGGTTACGGCGGCGGCAGTGCGAAACGATTTCAATGAAGCTCGGCGGCAATTGAAGACGCTGTCGCCCGAAGATCGCGCCGGGGCGCAAGACTGGCTCGACAAGGTCGACGCGCGCGACGCCGCGCTGGTCGCATCCCGTCAATTTGCAGCCGACGCCATGGCTGCGCTCGCCAAGCCGGCGCCATAGGGATTTCGATGATCCGGATCATTCTGTTTCTGTTGTTGATCGCGCTGGGAGCGGCCGGCGCGGCCTGGATTGCCGAGCAGACCGGCGATGTCGTGCTGTCATGGGGCGTCTATCGCGCCAGGACCACGCTGCCGGTCTTCGCGCTGGTGCTGGGCATCGTCGTCGTTGCGGCGATGATGATTTGGGCGATCGTGCGCGACCTGTGGCGCACGCCGGAGCGGATGCGGCGCAGCCGGCGCGAACGGCGTCAGGCGCGGGGCCGGAATGCGATCACGCAAGGACTGCTCGCGATCGGTCATGGCGATTCCTCTGCCGCCCGCATCCATGCCGAAACCGCCCGCAAACATGCGGCGCACGATCCGCTGGCGCTGCTGCTGCATGCGCAGTCGGCGCAACTCGACGGCGACCGCGAAGGCGCGCAGCGCGCCTTCCGCGCCATGGCCGAACGCGAGGACACGCGGCTGTTGGGCCTGCGCGGCCTGTTCATCGAGGCGCAGCGCGCCGACGATCCGGTGGCGGCCGTGATGGTCGCCGAGGAGGCGCTGAAATTGTCGCCGTCCTCGTCATGGGCGTCGCATGCGGTGCTCGGCTTCTGCTGCGCCAAGGGTGACTGGGCCGGCGCGCTGAAAATCCTCGACAACAATCAATCGGCCGGGCTGATCGACAAGGCGGCCTATCGCCGGCAACGCGGCGTGCTGCTGACGGCGCGGGCGCTCGAACTCGAGAAGGTCGACCGCGATCTGTCGCGCGAGAGCGTGATGGAAGCGGTCAAGCTGGCGCCGACGCTGGTGCCGGCCGCGGTGCTGGCGAGCAAGTTCGAAAGCGAAGCGCATCAGGTGCGGCGTTCGATGCGTCTCGTCGAGACGGCGTGGCTGGTGCAGCCGCATCCGGATCTTGCCGATGCCTACGCCCATGTGAAGCTCGGCGATTCCGCTCGCCAACGTCTGGTGCGGGTCGAGACGCTCGCTGCGAAGGCGCCAGGTCACATCGAAGGTGCGCTGGCGATTGCGCGCGCCGCGATCGACGCGTCCGAATTTACCAAGGCGCGCGAGGCGCTGGCGCCCTTCATCGCCGCACCGACGCAACGCGTCGCGCTCTTGATGGCGGAGATCGAGCGCACCGAGCATGGCGATAGCGGCCGGGCGCGGGCCTGGACCTTGCGCGCGGTGCGCGCGCTGCACGATCCGGCCTGGACCGCGGACGGCTATGTCAGCGATCGCTGGCGGCCGGTCTCTCCGGTTACCGGACGGCTGGATGCCTTCCAGTGGCAGACGCCGGTCGCGGCGCTGCCATCCGACAAGGGGGCCGCGATCGAATCCTCGCCGTTCGAGGAAGCCATGCTGGCGACCCCGCGCCGGGCCGTCGTGCTCGAGCCGCCGGCACCGGTCGCGGATGAGCCGGCCCCGGCGCCCGACAACCCGGCCGCTCCCGCCGCGCCCGCGGCTTCGGTTGACCCGCCGCCCGCCGCCGAGCAGGACAATGCTCCCCCGCCGGCTGCCGCCGCCGAGGCGATTCCCACTGAGGCGGCCTCTGAAGCCGCCACGGACACCGCGCCCGCTCCGTCACCCGCGCCTGCCGAACCGGCTCCGGTCCGGCCGGCCCCCTTGTTTCGTTCGCGGCAGGATATTCCGAAAACGGTTCCATCCCCGATTCCAGCCGTGATTCCCCTTGTCCGGGCCCCTGACGATCCCGGGGTCGACGAGGATGGCCCAGCGGACGAATTCGCGGAACAAATCGGCCCGCCCAAGGCCCAGGCCGGCGGCTGGCGGGGGTTTTTGTCACGCTGGGGCGGCAACTAGCGATTTCGGGGCCGCGTTTTTCTTGCCAATCGGGGCGGTCCCCGATATCAGGTGCGGGCGTTTTCGGGTCACGCCCGAACGCCGCGTATGGTCCGCCGCAATAGCTCAGTTGGTAGAGCACGTCATTCGTAATGACGGGGTCACAGGTTCGAGTCCTGTTTGCGGCACCATTCCCATCCCTGGAAATATCCGACCCAATAGTTTTCCATCCAATCGTTCGCGCCGGCGATGCATGAGCGAACACGACCAACGTCGCGCTGCGCAGACTTGGTTTCGCAAGGAGGAAATGACCGCAGACGGCTCTGCTCGGCACCCTCGTCGATATTGGATGAATGTGGTCTTTGGCATGCCGACGCTGTCGAACGTCGGTTGGCTCATGTTGACAATGATTGCGTTCATCGCGCCTGCGTGCGCCGCCTCCCGGAACGAGCGGGCGCGGATGACGACTTGGCGGCCGCATCGATGCTGTGAGCTGCAGGCGCGGTGGTATCGTCGTTCTGCGCGCGGGGTGACCGTCCATTGAATGCTCTCCGTCGCACTTTCCTGCAATCCCAGCGTGTGCCGCATGCCGCTCCAACGTGCTATTCTCGTCGTGTCAGCCCGCAGGTGTGCCATGACAGGTATCGCAGAGTGGCTAGCATCGATCGGTTTGGGCGAGTACGCCGGCCGATTCCGCGACAACGCCATCGACCTCTCGGTCGTTCGAGATCTCACGGAGCAGGATCTCAAGGACCTGGGCGTCCTGCTTGGGCATCGCCGCAAGATGCTGCGCGCGATCTCAGACCTTCGGGGAGAGCTGCCGCGAACACCTCGAACCGGCACCAGGCCGGCGTCGGCGGACAACGCCGGGCGGCGTCAACTTACAGTCTTGTTTTGCGATCTGGTCGGCTCGTCGGCACTTTCGGCCCGCCTTGATCTGGAGGACTTGCGGACCGTGATGGGCACCTATCACCGCTGCGTCGCAGGGGTTGTTGCCCAGAATGAGGGCGTTATCGCGCGGTACATGGGAGATGGCGTGCTCGCCTATTTCGGCTACCCCCAGGCGCACGAGGATGATGCCGAACAGGCGACACGCGCCGGGCTGGCGCTGGTCGATGCCGTGGCCAGGCTCCGGACAGACCCCGCCACCGAGCTGCAGGTTCGCGTTGGCATCGCGACCGGCATGGTGGTGGTGGGAGACTTGACCGGCGAAGGCTCGGCGCAAGAGCAGACGGTCATCGGCGAGACGCCGAACCTGGCTGCGCGCCTGCAGACGTTCGCCAATCCCGGGACGGTATTGATTTCCGAGAGTACCCACCACCTCACCGATGGGCATTTCGAATGCCGCAATCTCGGCCCTGTCGCGCTTAAGGGATGGGCGGAGCCAATACCGGCCTGGCAGGTTTTGGGCGCGACCGAAGTGGAAAGCCGTTTCGAGGCGCAGCACAAAACCCGATTGGCGCCGCCCATCGGGCGCGACGAGGAAATCGAGATGCTGTTGCGTCGCTGGCATCGCGCCAGGCTTGGCGAAGGTTGCGCGGTGATGCTCACCGGCGAGCCTGGTATCGGCAAGTCGCACATTGCCCTGGCGCTTGACGAGCGGCTCGAGAGCGAACCGCACATCACGATACGTCAGTTTTGCTCGGCGCATCACACCAACAGTGCGCTGTATCCGTTCATCCGCCAGCTCGAACGGGCTGCGCGGTTCGAGCGCAGCGACCTGCCGGCAGAGAAGTTCGCCAAGCTCGAGGCGCTGCTTGCGCGGTCCCGCGCCGATGCCGACCGCATCGTGGTGCCTCTGGCCAACCTGCTCTCGATACCGCCCAGCGACCGCTACCGCCTGCCGGAGCTCAGCCCGCAGAAGCGCAAGGAGATGACATTGGCGGCGTTTCTGGCTCAATTCAGCGGCCTGGCAGCGCGAGCGCCGTTGTTCGCCATTGTCGAGGATGTCCATTGGGCGGATCCCACTTCGCTGGAGCTGCTCACGATGACCCTGGAGCAGCTATCGCGGCTTCGGGTGCTGATGCTCATCACGGCGAGGCCGGAATTCACGCCGCCCTGGCCGGGTCATGCGCATGTGACGACGATCTCGCTGACACGGCTGAACCGACGCAACGGAGCGGCGTTGATCGAGCGCGTCACATCCGGCAAGACGCTCCCGGAAGAGGTGATGGACGAGATTCTCGCCCGCACCGATGGCGTGCCCCTGTTCGTGGAAGAACTGACCAAGACGGTGCTCGAAACCGGGCTGTTGCATGAGCAGGACGATCACTACGTCCTCAACCGTCCGTTGCCCTCGATGGCAATTCCGACGACGTTGCACGCGTCGCTGATGGCGAGGCTCGATCGGTTGGCTCCGGTGAGGGAGGTGGCCCAGATCGGCGCCGTGGTGGGCCGCGAGTTCTCCTACGAGCTGCTGAGCACCGTGGCCGGATTGCCAAAAGAGCGGCTTGAGGATGCGCTTGACCAGTTGGTTCGCTCAGAGTTGATATTCCGCCGGGGCGAGATTCCCCAGGCGGTCTATACCTTCAAGCATGTGCTGGTGCGGGACGCTGCCTATTCGGGACTGCTGAAGAGCCGGCGCGCAGCGCTGCACGCCACGATCGCGGACACCTTCGAGCAACGGTTTCCGGAAATCGCGGAGACTCAACCCGAAACTCTCGCGCATCATCTGACGGAGGCCGGGCTGTTCGAAAAGGCGGTGGCCTATTGGCTGCAGGCCGGCAAGAAGGCCGCCATGCGCTCGGCCAACCTTGAAGCCATCGCGCACCTGCAACGAGGTATCGAGGCCCTGGGCCATCTGCCCGACGGCACGCCAAAGGACAGGTCGGAGCTTGACCTTCAATTCGCACTCGGGCCTTGCCTGATCGCTACCCAGGGGCCGGCCTCGAACAAGTCGATGGCAACATTCACGCGCGCGCGCGAGCTGTGCGCGCGCCTTGTAGACCCTCCCGAGCAACACCAGGTGATGTTCTGGCTGACCACTGCGAGCGTGATGCGTGGTGAGTTGCCGCTGGCCGAGGAAACGATCGCGGTTCTGATCCAGCTCGCCGAAGCGCGCGACGATCGACCGGCGTTGCTCAATGCGATGCGCGGGCAGGGGATGATCCGCCTTTTCATGGGACACCTCACCGGCGCCCATGAAGTGATCGGACGTGCCTACGATGCGTTCGAGGCGAGCAGCGAGGACGACAGGCTGGCGGCGCGGTCGGCTGGCCAGGATGCCGGCGTGGCCGACCTGGCGCTGATGTCGTGGGCGCTCTGGCTGCTCGGCCAGGCCGATACGGCAATCCTGCGCATGGACGCTGCCATTCGGCGCGCCGACGCTATCGGTCATCCGCATTCGCAGGCGTACGCATGTTACTATGCCTGCATTCTTCACGCCCTTCGCGGCGAGTTCCTGACTGCGCAAGGCCATGCCGAACGCTGCATCGCCCTGTCGGAGGAACACGGATTCCGACAATGGCGCCTGGCGCGGGCCATTCGGGGCATATGTGTGGCGTCGCTCGATCCCTCACCCAACGCACTCGAGGAGATCCGTGCGGCGTTGGACGAATACCGTAGCGCCGGTTATCAGGTGACCACCACTGCGCTTGACGTGCTCTTGTGTCCGCCGTTGTTGATCGGTCACGACTACGAAGCTGCGCTGGAATTTATCGAGCGTGGCCTCACTACAACCAGCCGCAACAGCGAGCGAATTCTGGAAGCCGAATTGTATCGGCTGAAGGCACGGGTGCTGATCGTCCGCGGCGGACCCGACGTCGAAGCCGAGGCGCAATCACTGCTCGACCGGGCATTGACCACGGCAAGAAGCCAACACGCGAGGACGCTTGAACTTCGTGCCGCGACGGACCGTGCCGCGCTGTGGACCGATCAGGGCAGACGCGAGGAAGCACTCAATTTCCTCGCGCCGATCTACGCCTCGTTCACCGAGGGTTTTGACACGCAGGATCTAAGACAGGCAAAGGCTCTGCTCGATCGGTTGCGATAATTCGACCTGGACTACAGTTTGTCCAAACCGGGCCCCGGATTAAGCTTGTCACAGGCCTTCCTCACATCGACGTTGCGCTTGGCAAAGGCGGCATATGGGATCGAGCCGTCTGGAAATTCACCCTTGTCGTCCGGCTGCACTTGTTTGCCTTTGCCATCGACGAACCAGTTCATCTTTTTCAACAAAAGGTCCTGATCACTTTTGGGGCTGGCTTGGAGAATCGCACGCACGAGCAGTTCTCTACTTATTCCCTCGCGCTCGAACCATTTATCGAGCCGTGCCTGCACTTTTTTGTCTCTCGCCGGGTTCTCGTTTATGAACCGTACCTCGGCCGTAGTTTTGATGCCCGCAGCTTTGTGCGCTGCGATTGCATCCTCCGCCGCGGCTCTTCCCAGCTGTCGCCCTTTATTCAGATTCTCGTGATCCCATTTGAAATCGATGTGCGCCGGCACGTGAATCTCGATGACGGTGCCCTTCCACTTCTTTTCTTCCTTGAGGTGATATTTAAAGAGCTTGACGTCATCCTCGCCCACGGTCGCTGCAAACAACTCACAGAGATTTGCAAGCGAGTCATGAAGGTTTTTCGGCTTGCGAACTTGCTGAGAATCGACAATCCGGCTCACCCATATTTCGTCCAGCTCATCCCCATGCTCCTCGATCAAGCTGTAGAAATTGACGGTATCGACCAGCGCGCCTTCGCAGTAGGTATCTCCGCCTATCTTTACCGTTTGCTCGATGAAGGGAAGAGCCGAACACGCGCACATAGTCGTTGCATTGATGGCACCTTGATACGCCTTGTCCTTAATTCGCTTATTGGAGAAGAGTGCAAGTTCCTTCTTGTCAAGATTCCAGGCATTGTGAAAAATGAGAGGCTTCTTTTCTATTTCGCCTTTATCGCCTGCCCTCCTCTCGAACAGGTTTTCGAATTTGATGCTCTTCATAAAATCGCTGTCGGGATAGTTGATCTTGGCCAGACCAGTGACATCGGACAAGTACATCATAGACGTCAAATAACGAACGAAGGGATTGGGCGCCAGCGCTTGATTAAGGATCCATCCATTCACGTCGCCTTCGTCCAATTTCTTGAACTTCTTGTCGCGGCTAGGCATGTGCTCGAAGAAAAGTGACATCGATTCCTGGAAGGAATCCATCATTCTGTACGGATCCCAGGCGAAATCCTCATAGTTTTCAGGATTGGCTACGAATTTATTCAGGGCCTTTGTGTTACCGCGCCAATCCGTTCCAAATACTTTATTGATAGGGAAGTGTTCATAGCCTTCATCGTCTCGAAACACGCCATTCTTGAAGAACTGATAGGTCAGTTCGGCTCTGTCTTTGTTTTCAACTTTGTTGTCGAATTGATTGTAAACAATGCCAACCCAGGCGCCGATGCAGGACGTTGCCCACACTTCAAAAGTTATATTGGCAGCGGCAAGAGCTTCCAGAACTCCGATGTGCAGTCCGGCCGCTGGACCACCACCGCCAAGCGTAATGGCTCTCTTCACCATTGTTTCCTCCCCTGAATTTGCTGTGTGCTGTGCTCCGATCCGATTATTGAATTACACGAAGGGGGAGAGGTTAGTCCTTTTTGCAACCATTGGAAAGCGTAGCAGACGGGGGCCACGCAGATCCGGTTCAGCATTGCGAAACACCAGACATGCGGTGGCGCGGTGGAAGACTTTGATTGACGCCGGATCTGTTGATCGCATTAGCGTAATTCATTCCACGACCCGGTCGCGCGGAGTGAGCGAGGTCATGCAAGAGTAGCGTCACGCCGCCATGGCTTCCGTTATTGATGCCACGCAGCGACCGCTGCCGTCAGGACAGCGGCAATGACCTATTGCGAGATGTCAGGGCAATAGTACTTCCTGCTGTTTTCTGATTTGATCCTGGGCAAGATGACGGAGGGATCTTCGAGAACGGACCCGCGCGCCTCTGATACGGCCTCTCCACCGAAACACCGGGCTGTTTCCGTCGAGCGCAAACTGCTTTCCACTCGGGTCCCTATTGGCCTCCGATCTGCGGCACGAAGATCGCGCATTGGTTTGACTGCGAACTGGCATCGCCGAATGGGGCAGACAGTTAGTGGAGAAACTCATGACGCAGAAAAAATTGATCAAAGTCACAGCGGCAGTTTCGACCTTTGCTTGTGCGACGCTGCTCTCCGTCGGCTGGTCCGAGCAACACGGCGTCTCGTTATCAGCCGACAGCGCGCAGGCGCGGGTCGGTCGCCCGCTGACCCCCGTGAGCGTTGCGGGTGTCGCGCGGCGACAGAACCGGCGGGCTGCGTACGGCTACGGGTATGGCGCCGGCGCCGGCGTCGCAGGCGCGGCGGCGGTTGCCACGGCCGGCGTTGTCGCCGCGGCGACTGCACCTGCCTACTGGGGAGGACAAACCACCACCTGGGGCGACGCTTACGCCGCCCAGAATGATCCTCGCTTTGGCCAACCTCACTACGCCATGAGGGCTTATGCCGGAGGCAGCCCTTACTACGGCTATACCGGATGGCAGGATTACTCGGGGCGCAACTTCATCAAGTGCCAGCCCGGGACCCTTACAAAACTCGATGACGGCCAGATGTATCGCTGCCAGTAGCAGCAAGCGCGCGACATGACCTGAAAGAGGCGGCTCATTGAGTCGCCTCTTTCAAGTTGCGGCGCCAGCCCTTCCAGATCCCGCGAACGGGCTCGGCTCACTGTCCATAGGCACGCGCCGGCGTGACTTACATAGCGGTCGCTGCATCCTGGTTGCGCCAGCCGCAATCAGCGTTCTTGCCGAGGGCCTCAACCTGCTGCCTGATATACCTAAACGAGCAATTAAGTCATAATGCACCATTTCAGAACGATACTCTATGGTTGTATAGAGAATCATAGTATCGACAAGCGTGCTGGATCCGCGACACTCCGAAAACCCGGAAGATCTCAACTGCGTTTCGCAGCGCCGAACCGCGTCGGAAGTATGTCAACGAACGCTTCGGCGTAGAGACCGGCCGATCTCCTGGAGATCGACCTGCTGGCCGCCGCAACCTGGTTGCGCACGATTCTCCTGCGGGGAGGCCAACCGGGGTGGGTGAGTTTGTGGACTGCGAGTCAGGGCTCCCCAGGAGCCGCGAGCCGACTCGTTTGCATGAGCTCGATAGTCTGCGAGCCCTTGCGGCGATCGGCGTTGTCGGATGGCACTACGCAAGTCATTTCGGAGCCGCTCCGCTTCCGTCGCTCATGGCGCCCTTTTATAGCCACGGAGAGCTTCTCGTTGACTTCTTCTTTGTGTTGTCCGGCTTTGTGCTCGCCCGCGCCTATTGGAACGACCAGCGCAGCGCGACGTTCGCGAACAACGTTCGCGATCGAATTGCCCGAATGTATCCGTTGCACTTCGCGACGCTATGCGCCGTGGGCGTCATGCAATGGATACTGGTCAATCGTCTGAGCTCGCCGCCGTTTGTATATCTGTTCAACGACACGTACGATTTTGTATTGAACCTTCTGCTCCTGAATCGAACTGGGCTTGAGCGAGGATTTTCATTCAACGGACCGTCGTGGTCGATCTCGACAGAGTTCGTCGTCAACGTTCTGTTCCTGGCGGCCATCGCGCTCCCGCGCCACATTGTCCGCGTGGGACTGTTCGCGTTATTCGCGGTGCTACTTGCCGTTATCCTTAAAGGTGGTCCGATCAAGGATGCGGCTGCGGCTGGACCCGCCGACGTCTTCCGGACCATCGTCGGCTTCTGCTGCGGAGTAGCGCTGCATCGTGGACATGCGTATTGGATGCCGCGGATCAACCTGAATCGCGGCTTTGCCGACGGGCTTGCCATCGCCGCGGCTTCCGGATTTCTCTGCTACAGCCCGGAGGGTGAGATGGCCGGGCTGGTTCACCGGCTGGTCGTGGTCATATGCTTTCCCGTCCTGATTATCGGTGCGATCCATGGCTGGGTGGTTCAGTGGGTTTTGACGCTCCCGCCGCTGGTTTATCTCGGCACAATCTCCTACTCCATCTATCTCGTGCATTTTCCGCTTCAGCTGGGCGTGCATCTGGCTTCTGTCGCGTTCCTCGTTCAGATGCCCTACGACAGCGCGTTTTTCCTGGTGGGTTTTTTTATCGCAACCGTTGGATTGGCATCGATCACGTATCGCCTGATTGAGGTGCCCGGAAAAAAGCTGCTGCGAAGGCGCCCGATCTCCATCCTTGCGGAACCGTTGGATCGGTCGCTTGATCTCGGAAATCGAAAATAATTTCAATAAACTATCCGCCCTCCAGGCAAGGCCGTCATGGACGCGCCCAGACGACGCCGAAATGCGTGACCTATCTCACATCAATCTCGACCCGCCCCCGCATAATCTCTCCGTCAACCCAAAGGGGAGATACAAACATGCGTAAATTCATTTTCATTGCAGGGTTCGTTCTGGCATCCGCCGCAGCTCAAGCTGGCGATCGCAGCCTTTCGCTTGGAGGCGGCGTCGAGACCAAGAGTGCTCCGGCGGCCAAAGCTACGGATGCATCGAAAAGTGCGGAAGCCCCGCAGGCCGCGGAAACGCCAAGGTATGTCGAACGGCCCGCGGTCGCCGAGCCCAAGCCCGAGACGCCCAAGGCCGAGACGTCCAAGGCCGAAACACCCGCGGCTGAAACGAACAGGGCCGAGACGAGCAGGGCCGCGACGGCAAGGTCCAGGGCGGCCAGGATGCAGGCGGCCAGGATGCAGCGGCCTGCTGCCGGACCCGGCAGGCCTATGGCCCGGCGAACGGCGCTAATGTCGAGGAGCGGGAGGCCGCACAACATGCGTTACGGGATCAAAATGCGCATCATCAGCGCACTGCACCGGCACGGTATTTATTGGTAAGCGTGCGTGTACGTCTCTTCGTCATGCCCGGCCTTGCGCCGGGCATTTACTTTTGAGATCTCGGAGAGCGGAAAGACGTGGATGGCCGGGCATAGGCGAGCGGAAGCGACGCCGTCCCTCAGACGGCTACGCCCGGCCATGACGCGGTGATATGTGAAGCGCGCTGCTGAAGCCGCGATATCTTACTGCATAACCGTCTGCACCACGCTGCTGATCGGGCGGCTGGCAACCGCCGGCACCTTCTGGTCCTTCACCAGCATCGCGTCATATTCGGGCAGGGTTTCGAGCTGCTCCTTGGCCTTCATCTGCACAACCTTGTAACCGCCAGCCTTCAGGCGGCGCAGCAGCGTCGGCAAGGCGACCGCGGTGTGCTTCTGCAGATCGTGCATCAGGATGACGCCCTTGCCCTGCTTGTCGAGCTTGGTCATGACGTTGTTGATGACCTGGTCGGGACCCGACGATTTGAAATCGTTGGAATCGACGTCGACCGAGAACATCGAGATGTTGCGCGAGGCGAGATAGCCCAGCGCCGCCTGCGTGTGCCCGAGTCCGGGGAAGCGGAAGAACGGTGCGGGCGCGGTCCCGATCGCCATCTTCACGGCACTGAAGCCCTTCTCGATCTCTTCCTTCATCTGCGGCTCGGTCATCTTCTTGCTGTCGAGATGCGCGTGCGACCAGGTGTGCGAGCCGATGGTGTGACCGGCGGCGAAGACCTGCTTGAGAATCTCCGGGTGATAGGTGGTGTGCTTGCCGACCGGGAAGAACAGGCCTTTGGTGCATTCGTCCGCGAGCGCCTTCAACACCGCGGGCGTGGTCGGCCACGGACCGTCGTCGAACGTCAGCACCACTTCCTTGTCGGTCAGGAAGTCGAACTGCTTGTATTGCAGGAAGCCGAAGCCGGGTCCGCCTGTCGTGTCGATCACGACGATGCGGCTGACGCCGAGCGCATCAGGGTTGGCGCAGGTTGCTGCTGGCCGTACGGGGACCGGCGCGGGGAACGCTGCGGGAGCAGGGACGGGGGCCGGCTTCGAGAGCCCCGCGGTGGTCTCGACATCATCCCTGGGGGCAGACTTCGCAGTGGCAGGAGCCAGCAGCGGTTCGGCCATACGGGCTGCGACGGTTTGAGGCGGGCCGCGTCGGCGCGCGGGGAGGAGGTCCAGTACCAAACGCCGGTGATTACAAGCGCCGTCACTACACTGGCCAGCATCAGGCCCAACGCATTACGCATCGCTACTCTTTCCACATCCTCGGGGTACACACGCAACAGGGCATTAATGCCAACAATATCTTAACGTCTCCCGAACACGGGCCGGTTAGACGAGGAAAATGAGGGGTTTATGTCTGAGTGACGTCAGTCACAGTCGCCGCGCGGTTCCAGGCGCATGCTTCGGCCATCAACAACGGGCTCGCTATGCCGGGCCGACAGGAGCCGAAAATGACCGCAGCCTTCTTCAATACCGTTCGCAAGGTCAGTCTAGTTCTGGCCATGACCACCTCTTTCGCCGCCGTCTCGTCGACCGCGAGCTTCGCTTTCAGCGCGGAAGCGCAGCAGCAGTGCACGGGCGACGCGTTCCGCCTCTGCAGCTCGGAAATCCCCAATATCCCGAAGATCACGGCCTGCATGGTCAAGCATCGCAGCGATCTGAGCGTTGGTTGCCGCGGTGTCATGGATCGCGAACTCGCCGCGCAGAAGTCGGGCAAGCTGGCCGCGCAGTAATCGGCACCGTCTTTAACGGCTCGAAAAAACGCTTGCGTCGATGCGACGCAGGCGTTTTTCCGTTTTCGCGGCGTTCACGAGCCGGTTGCCGCCCGAATCCCGGTATCCGGGTTCCTGTTTTGGCACGTTTTTCTTGCCGCGAGCCGGTATCTACTTCGCTCGAAAACGTTATATCAGCGACCTGATTGCGTTCCCCGAGTTTGAAGGCATAGCAAAAATGAGCAAGATTCTTTTCGTCATTCCCCTGGTCCTGATCACATCAGCCGCCTCGGCCCAGCAGCAGCAACAGCGGCAGCAGGGACATGATGCCTGCGCGCGTGACGTCTCGCGGCACTGCCGCGCGCAGATGCAGGATGGCGACCAGATCGTGCTCGCCTGCCTGAAGCAGAACCGCACAAAGATCAGCAAGGGCTGCCAGCAGATGCTGGCGAGCCACGGGCAGTAGAAATTCCGTCGAAGTCTGGATTCCCGATCCACTCCGGATCAAGCCCGTGGCAGGCTTTCGCTGGAAAACTCTCTATCCGCCGTAGAGATAGTTCGGCAGCCACAGCGTCATGCCGGGCCAGAGATACATGATCACCATGCACAGGATCACGATCAGCATGTAGGGCATCATGCCCGCGAAAATCTGGTTGAGCGTGACGTGCTTCGGCGCGACGCCCTTGAGATAGAATGCCGACATCGCGACCGGCGGCGAGAGGAACGCTGCCTGCAGGTTCACGAATACCAGCACGCCCCAAAGGACCGGGTCGATGCTGAAATGCTTCAGCATCGGCAGGAAGATCGGCACGAAGATGATGATGATCTCGGTCCACTCCAGCGGCCAGCCGAGCACGAAGATGATCGCCTGCGACAGGATCATGAACTGCACGGGCGACATGTTGAGCGAAAGCACCCAGCTTTCCAGCAGCGCCTGGCCGCCGAGGATGGCGAACACCGCCGAGAACAGCGCGGAGCCGACGAACAGCCAGCACACCATCGCAGTTGTCTTTGCGGTCAGGAACACCGCTTCCTTGGTGCGCTTCCAGTCGAGCGTGCGGGCGTGGAAGGCGAGGATGAAGGCGCCGGCGGCGCCGACGCCGGCGGATTCGGTCGCGGTCGTGATGCCGAACAGGATCACCGCCAGCACCACGACGGTGAGGATGCCGAGCGGCATCACCGACGACGTCAGCAGCTTCAGCACTTCGAAGCGCTCGCCGTTCATGCGGAAATAGGAGCGCGCCGTCCAGGCCGCGAGCACGGCCGCCGATATCGCGAACCAGATATAGAACTGGGTGTCCGGTCCCTTTTCGGACGGGGACAGTTCTTTCGCCTCGACCGCGCCGCCGAGCTGTTGCAAGCCTTCGACGGCCTCGCCCGCGGCGCCGGCCTGCTGGTGGATCACGACATACCACCAGACCGTGCCGAGCATGATGACGGTCAGCAGCAACGGCACCAGCGAAATGAGAAAGTTCTGCGCGATCGCGCCATAGTTCATCGGCTTGCCGTCGATCTCGATCGTCTTCGCCTTTTCGGGCGACAACAACGCCTTGAACAGGCCGACGAACATGTTCGGCGAATACTGTGCCGCGAACTTCGTGATCCATTCGGGCACGGGAATGCGGGTCTGTTCCTCCGGCAGCGGCGGGGCGATCTTCGGATTGATCATCGCCCAGCCCACGACATAGACGAGGTAGAGGAACGCCAGGAAGAAGCTGGGAAACATCGCCGCCGCATAGAGCTTGACCACGGACTGGCCGGCGACCGCGGCATAGACGATGATCATCACCGAAGGCGGAATCAGGATTCCGAGCGTGCCACCCGCGGTGATGACGCCGGCGGCGAGTCTCACGTCATAACCGGCGCGCAGCATCGGGTTGAAGGCGATCACGCCCATCAGCACCACCACCGCGCCGACGAGCCCGCTGGCGATGCCCCAGAACGTGCAGACGATCAGGGTCGCGACCGCAAGCGAGGCGGGCACGCGGCGGAAGGCGAGCTGGATCGAATAGAACATCTTGTCGACCAGCGCGCCGCGCTCCATCACATAGCCCATCAGCACGAACAACGGGATGGAGATCAGGACGTCATTGGTCATCGCGCCGTAGGTGCGCTGGACCATCAGTTCAAAGACCCTGTTGTGGGTCCAGTTCTGCGACGGGTCGTAGAAGGCGATGAAGCCGAAGAACATGCCAAGGCCCATCAACGTAAAGGCCGTGGCAAAGCCCATCATGATGACGACGATGATGAGCGTCAGCATCAACAGGCCGAGTGCCGGGTCGCTCATGTGTTCAGGTCCCCGCCCATGCCGCGTTGCCGCGCCATTTCGTCGATGCGCTGCGCCCCCTCGATGGCGAGCTTGCGCGATTCCTCGTCCACGTATTCGCTGTGTGCGAGCTGTTCCTCGATGACGTCGGTCTCGGCGACGTCGGCGAGCCGGCTCGGCCATTCGCCGGTCTTCAGGCACACGATGCAGCGGATGATCTCGCCGACTCCCTGCAGCATGATCAGCGCGCCCGCGATCGGAATGACGGCCTTGAAGTGATAAACCGGCGGGCCGTCCGCCGTGACGTTGGAGTGCTCGTTGATGTGCCAGGACTCCGCGGCATAGAAATAGCCGGCATAGATCAGCGCGGCGATGCCGGGCAGGAAGAACACGATGTAGAGCACGAGGTCGAGCGTTGCCTGGGTGCGCGGCCGCATCGAGGAGTACAGGAAGTCGCCGCGGACATGGGCGTTCTGCGCCAGCGTGTAGGCGCCGCACAGCATGAACAGCGACCCGTACAGCATGTTCTCGGCGTCGAAGATCCAGGCCGTCGGCATGTTCACGATGTAGCGCTTGAATACTTCGATACAGACGACGCTCATCAGGACGATCATCAGCCAGGCGGCCGCCTTGCCCACCCAGGTGGAGATGCCGTCGATCGTGTGCAGTAAACTCTGGACGTTCATGTGATCCGGTTCGGCGGAGAGGTGAACTTGGCCCTGGGGTATCTCGATGATCCCCTATAACACAAGGCACCGCCCGGCTATGCTCCGGACGGTGCCTTGCCCGTTTTTATTTAGATCAGAGCTTGCTGGCCGCGCCGTTGGCGCCGAAGTAGTGGTCGTAGGCCATGCGGCGGCCCACCACCGTGTCCTGCTCCCACTGCGTCGCTCGCTTGGCGAAGGCGATCTGCGACTGCAGGATCTCCTTGAACAGGGGATTTTCGCCCGCCTTCTTCTTCACCACGTCGTCATAGACCTCGAGCTGCCGCTTCAGGATCGCGTCAGGGGTCTTGTAGAACTTGACGTTGTCCTTGCTCTGCATCTCGGCATAATCCTTGGAATAGCGGTCGATCGCCTTCCAGGACATTTCGGCCGAGGCCGCGTCCACCGCACCGGCGATGATCGCCCTCATCTTCTCCGGCAGCGCGTTGTACTTGTCCTTATTGAACATAATTTCGAACTGCTCGGCGTTCTGGTGATAGCTCTGCAGCATGCAGACCTTTGAAACGTCCGGGAAACCCAGCACGCGATCGGACGAGGCGTTGTTGAACTCGGCCGCATCGAGCAGGCCGCGGTCCATCGCCGCGACGATTTCGCCGCCGGGCAGCGCGTTCACAGCGGCGCCCATTCCCGAATACACGTCGATGGAGATGCCGACGGTGCGGAACTTGAGGCCCTTGACGTCCTCGACCTTTGCGACCGGCTTCTTGAACCAGCCGAATGGCTGGGTCGGCATCGGTCCGTAGGGGAACGAGACGACATTGGCGCCGATCGATTTATAGAGCTTGGCGAGCAGTTCCTTGCCGCCGCCGTATTTGTGCCAGGCCAGCAGCATGTTGGCGTCCATCGCAAAGCCCGGACCCGAGCCCCACAGCGCCAGCGCGGTCTGCTTGCCGTAGTGATAGACGAGCACGCCATGGCCGCCGTCGAGCACGCCCTTGGACACCGCATCGAGCAGGCCGAAGGCGGGCACCACGGCGCCTGCCGGCAGCACTTCGATCTTGAGCTCGCCGCCGGTCATGTCGTTGACCTTCTTGGCGTAGTCGAGGGCGTATTCGTGGAAAATGTCCTTGGACGGCCAGGTGCTCTGCCAGCGCATGCTGATCGGGCCCTGGGCGCTCGCGATGTTCGGCGCGGCGACGGTTGCTGCGGCTCCCGCGGCGGCCACCTTCAGGAAGCGGCGGCGGCTCGTAGTCTTGTCCTTGGTCGGCTTGGTCATGGGTATCCTCCCGGTTGAGCCAGCCTTTGGTCGGCCAGCCGTTGTTGATTGGGGCGGACGCTAGTGGTCGGGCCCGAGCCTTGGCAAGGATACGTTATACCAGTGCGGCGTTCCGACGCGGCCCCCCCTGTGGGCAGCAACCTATGGAGCGGCGCGGGGGTCTGTGGGCCGAGTGATTGGTTAACGCCGCAGCCGCTGGATCGCGGCGCAGGCGTCCGGTCAGGTAGTGCTGCCTGCCGCCGTCGCGACCACCGGCAACACCTCGTTTGCGGCGCGGTCGGGGGTATCTTCCTTCCAGCGGACCGAGCCGAACGGCCGCTCCAGCATGCGGCGGACGCGGATCGGCTCGGGCCCGAGATGGAAGTCGATCGCGCGCTGGTGCAGGGCGCGTTCGGACTGCGTCGGCCGGCTACGCTGGCGCAGATAATCGAGCCAGGTCGGACAGTGGTAGCGCTCGGTCCATAGCTCGGGGTCGGCGATGTCGCGGGCGATCGACCAGCCATAGGCGCCGTTGCGCTGCCGGCTGAGCTGCACTTCCTGCATCACGTTGTGGAACGCGCGCGCACTATCCTGCGCGACGCGATACTCGATCTCGACCACCAGCGGTCCGCTGCGCCCTGTCAGCGACAACCGCACCTCGGGATCGGCCAGCGCCTCGGCGGGCGGCTCATAGCGTGCGCCGACCGGCGGCATGCGCAGCCAGATGCCGAGCAGCGGGGAAAGCAGCATCAATCCGGAGGAGACCAGCAGCGCCGCCTCGACGCCGTACATGTCGGTGAGAGAACCCCAGCCCCAGCTCCCGATCGCAATGCCGCCGGCAATCGCGGCCTGGAACGCCGCCAGCGAGCGGCCGGCAACCCAGCGCGGCGCGGAGAGCTGCACGCCGATATTGAACAGCGCGACCGCCAGCATCCACACCGCGCCCGCCAGCACCAGCGCAATCGCCGTCAGGATGGCGCTCGTGCTGAGCGCAACGGCGGCGATCGCGCCGGCCAGCGATATCGTGCAGGCGCGCACCGCGGCCTCGCCGCTCAATTGCTTGCGGACGGTGCCGATGTTCAAAGCGCCGATCACGGCACCCATGCCGAAGGCGCCCAGCATGACGCCATAGGTCTGCGCGCCGCCATGCAGGAGGTCGCGCGCGATCAGCGGCATCAGCGCCGAGATCGAGCCGCCGAGGATGCCGGTAACCAGCGTGCGGGTCAGCACGATCCTGATCGATGGCGAGTTGGTGATGTAGCGCACGCCGGAGACCATGGCGCGGTTGAGCCGCTCGCGCGGCAGCCGCGACGGTTCATGGACCCGGTTCCAGAGAAACAGCACGACGAGCAGCGGCAGATAGAGCACCGCATTGGCGGCGAATGCGGCCACCGCGCCGGCGGCCGCGACGATGATGCCGCCGACCGCGGGGCCGAAACTGCGGGCGATGTTGTAGCTGATGCCGTTGAGCGCGACTGCCGCCGGCAGGGTTTCGGCCGGCACCTGCTCGCTGACCGAGGACTGCCAGGCCGGTCCCATCAGCGCCATGCCGGTGCCGACGATGAAGCAGAACAGCAAGAGCACGTTGGGCGTGACCAGATTGAACCAAAACAGCAAAGTCAGGGCAGTCGCGCCGGTCAGCGCGATCAACAACGCCACCATCGCCACGACGCGGCGGTCGTGCATGTCGGCGATGGCGCCTGCCGGCATCGAGATCAGCATGATCGGCAGCATCAGCGCGGTCTGCACCAGCGCCACCTTGTCGGCGGACGTCGTCATCTGCGTCATCGCCCAGGCGGCGCCGACGCCCTGGATCAGGATACCGAGGTTCGACAGCAGGCTCGCCAGCCAGATGCGCCGGAACACCGAATGCCGCAGCGGTGCGGTGATACTATCGGGGCGCTTCGGCGGTTCGGTCATATCCGGTTCCGGTTGGACTGCTAGGACGGGGCGATGATTCCTGCAGGCTTTCCCAGATGCCTGCGAAAACCGTGCCGTGTCCAGTAGTTAGGTCGCTATGAGGGCGGCCAGGGCACAGCTAAGGTAGTAAGAATGATGACAGGAACCAAAATGGGTCTGACGCGGCGAACTCTGCTCAGGGGCGCCGGCGCGCTACCTCTGCTGGCGGGTAATCTTACCGGCAATCTGGGCTTTTCCGCGCTGGCGCAGACCGCGTCAACGTCATCCGCCTCAGAGATTCCGCCGATCCTGTTCGTTCACGGCAATGGCGACCATGCGGCGCTCTGGATCACCACGCTGTGGCGCATGGAATCGAACGGCGTGCCGCGCGAGCGGATGATGGCGATCAATTTCACCGATCCGCTGGCGCGCACCGATGACAGGGTGGAGCAGGCAAACCGTTCCTCGACCGAAGACCAGCGCCGCGAGCTCGGCGAGGCGGTCAAGGAATTGCAAGCAGCGCACCGGCGCGTCGCGCATTGCCCTGGTCGGTAATTCGCGCGGCGGCTATTCGATCCGCAACTACATCAGGAATGGCGGTGGCGCCGATATCAGCCACGCGGTGCTGTGCGGCGTTCCCAACCATGGCATCTATGAATGGGACGAGGGGCTTGGCGGCGAGTTCAATGGTCGCGGCCCGTTCCTGCGCGGCTTGAACGAGGGCGAGAGCGAGGTGACGCCGGGCACGGCGTTCCTCACCTTGCGCAGCGACGGCATCGACAAATATGCGCAAGCCGATGGCCGCTTCGTCGGCAAGCCGGGCACGCCGACAGGGGTGACAGCAGATAGTCCTGCGCTGAAGGGCGCGACCAATCTCGTGCTCGGCGCGCTCGATCATCGCGAGGTCGCATTTCATCCGCGCGCGTTTCGCGAGATCTACAAATTCATCGCAGGGAGAGAGCCGTCACGGATCGAGATCGCGCCGGAAGCGGAAGTCAGATTGAGCGGGCTGGTGACGGGCACGCCGGGCGGCGTTGTCACCAACCGTCCGGTCTCCGGCGCGACGGTTGAGATCTATCGCGTCTCCGCCGACACCGGCGAACGGATCGGCGAGCCCGATCCATTCGTCGCAAACCGGCGCCGACGGCCGCTGGGGACCGGCGCAGGTCGAGCCGGCCTGGTATCTCGAAATCGTGCTGACATCGGCCGGCTCGCCCACGACGCATTTCTATCGCTCGCCGTTTCCGCGCTCCTCCGAGGTCGTGCATCTGCGCGCGGCGCGCCCGCTCGGTTCAGCCGATGCCGGGGCGGGCGCCGTGGTCCTGATGTCGCGTCCGCGGGGCTATTTCGGTTTGCCACGCGATGTGGTGCTGTTCGACGGCAAGGAGCCGAAGGACGTGAAATCCGGCGTGCCGACTGATTCAACCACGACCCTGCGGCTTGCCGCGGAGGAGGTTGGCCGCCCTGTGGCAGCCATATTCAATACAGAGCGAATTGTGGCGCGGGCCTGGCCGGCCTCGGAAAACCGGATTGCGATTGCCGAACTGACTTACTAGCTCGCCGGTCGCGACGCTGTTCGACCGCTTCGACAGAGGCGGCGTGTTCGACCACTTCACCGCCCCGATCGTGGATCAATCCGGCAGACCGGCTCGCCGCTAGAAGTCGATGTATCCCTGATCAAACTAGCTATGCTTTCTTCTGATGCTTACGTTGAAACGCGAACAGCCGCTCGACAGGATCATTGCGGGTCATGTATGTCCGACGACCGGCTTGAGACAGCGCTTGGTCAAGCTGGCGTAACCTTACGTGGCGCGCATCCATGTACCGTTCCTGTTCCTCTTTCGTGAGCCGGGAGGGCAACGTAATCTTGGCCCTTAGCAGGGTCGAGAGCGAAGTCGAACCAACGGCGTCGCCGGCGCGCGCTATTTCTTCAATACTGACATGAACGTCGGCGACATCATAAGAACTTATCTGACCCGCAAGGTTGCTCGCAATTTGCGCAAGAGTTTCTGCGCACGTCGTGGCGATATCTAGCTGACCTGCGTCTAAAGCATTTATTCCCAGAATAACTAGCTGTGACGTAGCGTCGGTCAGATGATGCTGTCTGTGACCATCTTTCGATACGAAGAACGCTGAAACCCAGGAGATCAGAGCCTTCAGGTCGTCTGCCACTTTCTCGCTGTATTGGTTGGCCGACGGCTTGACAATTTCATGGAATAGCACGCGAGAGATGGCGTCAGCAGTTTACGACCCACTTTTTCAGCAAAGTCCCCTTGTAATCAAAGGCTGACAAACGTCGGTAGTGATCGCGGACAATCTCTGCGATTTCTGACAAGTCCGAGTACGGGTCTTGCCATTTCGCGTCGGGGTCAAGCTTGGCCTTCATTGCGACCGCTTGAACAAGCATTGGAATGCTGGCCTCGAAGCCGAGGTCGTAGGCCGGAAACGTCTGAAGTGAGCGTCGACCGGATTCCTCAGCTGCGATTTCTGCGGGAACGAGTCGAAAAATGCGCTGAAGAACTGATTTGAGCGTGGTTGATTTCGAGTGTTTCCAACTCTATGTCGGACGCTAAGGCGTGAAGAATAGCCTCTACCGAGCGAAACACGCTTACTCCATCTGCTTTGACATAACCATCGACGGCGATAGCGAATAGCGTTTCAATCACGTTCTCGGACAGACCGCCGATATCGGTATGCGCTTTCCGACTCTTCAGAATCGAATCTAAACCTCTAATCGTATCAAGGATGGCATCCGGCATGTTCGCGGACAAAATCGTTCTGACGGAACGATCAAAACAAAAGGCTGCACCAAATGCGAGAGGCGCGAACTTATCTCCGCGCTCGCGTTCGGTGACCATGGTCATAGCGTGCTTAACCAGCCGAGATAGCGTTCCAACGGCGTGCCTGACGACGCGCTCATTCTTTGCCGAGATTGCGTCAAGAATAATGTGGTGAATGCTTTCGTAAGTTGGACCGAGGACGTCTGATATGTCGCTTTGCGGTCCAGAAAGCAGGAATTTCGGATCAATGTGAAGGGTCAGCCCTTTCCTTCGCAAGTCAGCATAGTCGGTGGCGAGATTTTCCAGAGCGTTCAGCGTCTCAATAGTTGCATTTGAATCGCGGCGAGCAATAAAGCGATGTGCGAATTCTTGGAGTTGACCAGCCGCATTTTGCAAATGTTTTGGTAACTGGCTACTTATGATTGTTTGGGCGTACACAATCCGGTCGGACGGACTCGTCGCTCCCGTTGCAGCAACCTGAATTGCAACCGTCTTCTCGGCGAAGGCACCAACGGAACTGCTTAAGGCTAGCGTTTCTTTGACGATCCTACGAATAGCGGACTCGGGAGCGAGTAGCTCCAGCGTCGATACATAAAATCGGCGCAGGGCGTCGAAGGACACTCCAAGCAGCACGAACTGAATGCACAGTGAAGTCTTGGAATCGAGCGACGTAGACCAGCGAGTGCCGAGCAGAAGCGAAAGAATCGTGGTGACGACAAGCACAAGGAAGCCACTCAATAAGGCACTGTCTTTTGCGAAGAATTTTAGCACGACAATCGAGAATAGTTCGGCCGCGCGCTGGGCGGGAATGATCGAAAGCGACAGAACGAGGGCGAGCGCCGCGCCAATAATTTGAGCCGCCGCAAGATGTGTTTCGCTCGCTTTAATATCGGAGCCGTCAGCAGTAAGCATAAACAAGACAGCCACCACGGCGGATAAAAGGGTCGCTGCGCTTCCGGTAACCGCTGTTATCATCGCCCTTCTGAGTTTTATTAGGGCAAGTTCGGCGATCAACTTTCGGCTGATCAGGCGCGCATGTAGCTTTCGACGAAACGCGTGGACTTGTCCCGTCCAGCTTTGCAAACGACCGAGGACGACCGCGCTTATGGGCAGCGGGGGCGGTGTGGGGACAGCTTTGGGCGAAGAAATAGCCTGCGGTTGCGGCGTCGGCAGTGGCCGCAGCGGCTTTCCGTGATCGAGGTGTGGAAAAATCTTGTGCATTGCTGTCTGGAAATCGGGTCAAAGCTCAAATATAGGGAGCAATTGAAAAACGACAACCAGTCGTTGATTCGTTCTTCTCAAGCGCTCTTCGACTCGGCAAAAGGTCCAGCTTGAGCAATTTATGAAACGGACCAACCATTCAGTAGCGAAACTCAATACCTGGGGGACCATAGTCGTCATGTCAGATGGTGGCCACACTGTCCTCAAGTTTGACTTTGATACGGCCAAGTTGCTTCTCGCCATGAGAACGCCCGATCCTATTGGCGCGATAGTACGAATCCATACTGAGTTGGACGAGGCTTTAAAGCACATCGTAAAAGTGATGGTGCCACCTCCGATTCCGCCGCTTCAATATGCGAGCGAAAGGATCGAGTATTTAGTAAGCGTGGGACTGCCGAGACTGCGGGTTGCTCCGGCGTCTATCATCAACACTGTTCGGAACAATTTTGCGCACAGCAATAAGCAGGTATTCAAGGCGAAAGATGTTAGCAAGCTGCAGTGCGCTGTAACTAAACTTTACAACGGCCGTGAGGTTGGTTCGGGCTTCGAGTTCGTCCGCCGCGAAAAGGATGCGGATCACACGTTGCGATATGACGATATGGATGACAAAGAAAAGTTTTGCTTTCTTGGGTTCGCAGCGATAGCTGCTGTTGCAGCGATTGAAGTCGACTTTGCGCCCGGCTCGTTCAAGCGAATCGCTTGAACTGGAGCTTGGCGAACGGATCGACGACAGACTGCCACGCCAGTGCGCTGCGACTGCCCCCGGCTGGTTCGGCAGCTCGACGGCTGGACCCCTCTGGAAAGGCCGCACTCGCCGCTTAAATGTATTGTGGGAACCATCCCATTGGCGAATAATTAACCGCCCGTGCAAAATCCGCATAACTTCTGAAAGTGTGGCTCGTCCGAAATCCAAGAAACCTCCATAGGGCACGCACAACTTGCATTTTATGGTGTGCAAAAGGACTGACTTACTAGCTGTTCTGGATGGATGCGCCCTTAAGGCGCCCGGATCGAAAGGCTTGGTTTTGGCAGTAGCGCGCATGAGCGAAGCGATATGCGGGGCTTTGGCAGGATTCCGGATGTCGCTTCGCTCATCCGGGTTACGGAAAGTGGCAGTCATGAGTATCGCCGAAGCCCACGACATGCCGCGCGCACTAGCGCCGCTGGTGCCGCCAAGCCCGCCACGGGCTCCCGACGACATGACGGTGTTCGGGCGGATGAAGGCGATCCGCATCAGCCCGATCGGGAGCTGGGGCCAGCGCGCCTATGAGGAAGATATCGTCCAGGGCCGCTTCGTCGGGCGCAACAGTTTCATTCTCAATGCGCCGGATGCGATCAAGCACGTGCTGGTCGACAATTACGAAAACTACACAAGGACGCCGGCCGGCATCCGCGTGCTGCGTCCGATCCTCGGCGAAGGTCTCTTGATTTCAGAAGGGCGCGCCTGGAAGCATCAGCGCCGCACGCTGGCGCCGGCTTTCACGCCGCGCGCGGTGATGACGCTTATTCCGCACATGCTGGCAGCGACCGACGAGACGGTCGCCAAGCTGAGCGCCGCCAGCAACGCGCCTGTCGACCTGCGCGAGGCGATGCAGCGGATGACGCTCGAAATCGCAGGGCGTACGATGTTCTCGTTCGGGATGGATCGGCACGGCGCGGCGTTGCGTGACTTCGTGATGGAGTATGGCGAGCGGCTGGCGCGGCCGCATTTTCTCGATCTGCTGCTGCCGCTTGGCTGGCCGAGCCCGCAGGATTTCGCGCGCGCCCGTTTCCGCAAGCGCTGGACGGCCTTCGTCGGCATGCTGATGGCCGAGCGCCGCGCCGCCGGCAAGAACGAGGGCGCGCCGGCGCGCGACCTGTTCGACCTGATGGGTGATGCGCGCGATCCGGAAACCGGCGAGGCCTTCACCGATGCGCAGCTCGGCGATCAGATCGCAACCATGATTCTGGCCGGCCACGAGACGACGGCGACGGCGCTGTTCTGGGCGCTCTATCTTCTGGCGCTGGATCCTGCCGTCCAGCAGGACGTCGCCGAAGAGGTGCAGGGCGCAACCGTCGACGGCACGCTCGATATCGAGCGGCTGAAATTCACCCGTGCGGTGATCGACGAGACCATGCGGCTCTATCCGCCGGCATTCCTGATTGCGCGTGCAGCCAGCGGTCCGGATACGATCATGGGACTTCCGGTCAGGAAGAAGGACGTTATCCTGATCGCGCCGTGGCTGTTGCATCGGCACGAAAAGCTCTGGCGCGATCCGAACGCCTTCATCCCGTCCCGTTTCATGACCGGCACGCCGCCCGATCGCTTCGCCTATCTGCCGTTCGGCGTCGGCGCACGCGTCTGCATCGGCGCCCATTTCGCGCTGGTCGAGGCAACGCTGGCGCTGGCGAAAATGATTGGCGCGTTTCGCGTCACACTGGTCGACAAGGAGCCGGTGATGCCGGTCGGCGTGGTGACGACACAGCCCGACCGTTCGCCGATGTTTGCGATAAGCCCGCGGTAGCATCTTGCGCAAATGGCGCGAGAACCTCATCTAGGTTTTCAGCATGAGCGATACCCACGCCCAGTTCTCTGTTCTGCGGCAGACCGCCGATCCCGCGGTGGTCGACGCCATCTTGCAACTGATCGCAAAAGGCGAGGACCGCGACCTCAACCGGATCAACCTGCTGGATTTTGCCGGCCGGCATGGACTCGATGAGGAAAAGGTCATTTCGGCCTTCCTGCATTCGGCACGACTCGGCCTGTTCGATCATCAACTGGAATGTTCTGTGTCCCGGCTGTGGCGGTGTGCTCGGAGCGCACGACACGCTGAAATCCCTTCGTCACGACGACTATCATTGCGCGCTATGCGCCCAGGGCTATGAAGCGTCCGTCGACGACCGCGTCGAAGTCGCATTCACGGTCAGTCCTCGCGTCCGGCGCATCGCCGCGCACGATCCCAACACGCTGCCGATCTGGGAATATAACCGCCAGATGTTCTGGAGTTCGGGGATGGACCTGAGCGAGGAATTGATCACGCGTCTGATCGACGAGGTTTCGCTCGAAGCCATCGAGTTGCCGGCAGGCGAGAAGGCGGTGCTGTCGCTGCAATTGCCCAATCAGTTCGTGATCGTATTCGAGCCGGTGACCCATTCGGCGCATTTTCTGGATATCCAGGGCGAGCCGACCCGCGAGCGCCAGCAGTTTTCCATCGTCTTCAACAAGCTGCACGCGCCGACCGGCACCACCGTGATGCGTCCGGGGCCGCTGCGCCTGTCGCTGGAGAACCAGACCGACCATCGGGTGCTTCCCGCGGTCTGGGTCGCCAACGATACGCTTCATGAACTGCTCGGCAAGCGCAAGCCGATCCTGACCGCCAAGCGGATGCTGTCGAACCAGACTTTTCGCGATGTCTTCAAGGCGGACAATCTGAACGTAGACCAGCGGCTCAAGATCACCTCGCTGACGTTCCTGTTCACGGACCTGAAAGGCTCCACCGCGCTCTATGAGCGGGTCGGCGATCTCGCCGCCTTCGATCTGGTGCGCGCGCATTTCCATGCGCTGCTCGAAATCATCGCTTCGGAGAAGGGCGCGGTCGTGAAGACGATCGGCGACGCCGTGATGGCGACCTTCATCAGGCCGGAACACGCGATCGTCGCGGGCTTGCGCATGCGCTCGGCGATGGCGAAGCTCAATGCCGCGCGCGGCCGGGAGGACCTGATTGTCAAGATCGGCATCCACGAAGGGCCGTGCCTGGCGGTGATGCTCAACGAGCGGCAGGATTATTTCGGCCAGACCGTCAACATCGCATCGCGCGTGCAGAGCCTGTCGACCTCGCAGGAGATCCACATCACCGGCCCGGTGATCGAATCGCCGGGGGTCGCCTCGATCCTTCAGAAAGAGGCGATCAAGCCGATCCAGAAGGAAGCCGCGCTGCGCGGCATCGCAGACAAGATCGTGGTATACGAGATTCCCTGAGAGTCTGACCTCAAAGTCAAGTCAGTAATTAGAGTTCGTCATGCCCGGCCTTGTGCCGGGCATCCACGCCTTTGCAACGGCGAAGTAAGGAAGACGTGGATGGCCGGGACAAGCCCGGCCATGACGAAGAGCGCGCTACTCGATCACGATCTCGCCGGTCATGCCGAGTTCGGCGTGGGTCTTGCCGTCGCTGGTCTTGATGTCGCAGCGCAGGTCGCTGGCGCGCCCGGCCGCGATCGGCACCAGCCACCATTCGGCGGATTGTCCCGGATAGACCTCGATCTCGCGGATCGCGCCCTTGAATTCCGCCAGCGTCACGGCCTTGCCGTTCTGCTGCTGCGTCACCTGCACCTTGCGCGTGAACACCATCTGCGAGAACGCATGCGAGGTGAAGTAATGCGGGTCGCTGCTCGAGTTGCGCAGGATCAGCTTGTAGAGCTTGCCGGTTTCAAACTTGAGTTGCTTCGGCGCGAATTCGTGTTTGCCGGACGAGCCGAGATCGACCGTCACTTCGATCGGCGTCTGCCGCGACAGGTCGCCGGCCGCCAGCGCAGCTCCCGAGGCAATTCCGAGCACAACGGCCGCACCAAGTGCGAAGCGGAAAGAGGTCATGTTCGTTTCCCCTTGAGAAATCGCTTGGCAAAACAACCATTTCAGCCCTAATGCAAATGCGAATGATTTGCAATTAGGTATCCGCCTCACGACCTGCGGCGAATCGCGCAGTCAGCCATCGCCGCCAGGCTCGGTCCCCTCCGAAGGCGGCAAGGTTTCGCGTGTTGAACCCAGGGCCGCAAACCGCGACCTAACAGGAACCAGGGCTCGACGGGTCGTTGCGGGCGCCTGCCTGGAGTTTCGCGCAGATGCGACACATCCAACGTGACGCCGATTTAATCCGCCCGCACCGTCCGGCACCCATGGCGCGGATTGCGGAGAACGAATCTTCGACCCATATTCGCTGAACAGCTTCCACGATTTCTTGCAGGTAGATTGATGCTCGACGGACTGCGCCAATTCATTGCCGACATCGTTTCGCCCGGTGCGGATCCGGATCTGTCGTTTGACGATACCGGGTACCTTCTGGCGGCGACTGCGCTGCTGGTCCACGTCGTGTCGCTCGATGGCGAGCCGAGCGCGATCGAGAAGCGTAAATTGCACAGCCTGATCGAAAGCCGCTTCAAGCTCGATCCCGGCACGGCGGATCATTTGATCGCGTCGGCGACGCGGGCCGAAGGCGAGGCGGTCGATCTCTATCATTTCACCAGCGTCATCATGCGCTCGGTCAATGACGAGGGTCGGCTCCGCATCATCGAGATGATGTGGGAGCTGGTCTACGCGGACGGCCAGGTCAGCGAGTTCGAGGATAACGTCGTCTGGCGCGCGGCTGACCTGCTCGGTATTTCATCGCGCGACCGGATGGAGCTCAAGCACAAGGCGGCGGATCAGCGGCCGCCGGCCTCTTCTGCGGGCGCGCCGAAGGCAGACGCAGCGATGTGACAATGCGCGGCGCAGCCACGCGTCATTGCAGATGACGAAACTTTGATGTGCGACGCACTCGGCGGCACAAATTTGCGATTAGCCTGAAAATATAGAGGCTTCAGCGCATGGCGCACGCGGCTCTGCATAGCGCCATGTTTGGGGGATGGCTTGCGCCGCACCACGCGCCTATGCTCTCGTTCCCTTTCTGACGGGCAAACCCTGACTTGACTTTAAGAGCATTTCATCTTGACCGAGCGTGTGACGCTGATTACCGGTGCATCGGCGGGCATAGGCACCGAGCTGGCGCGCGTTTTTGCATCCCATGGCCATCGTTTGGCGCTGGTGGCGCGGCGCGCAGATCGCCTCGAAGCGCTGGCGGCTGAAATTACGGCTGCGGGCGGCGCGGCTCCGATCGTCATTCCCTGCGACCTCGCACAACCCGACTCCGGCGACCAGATAGCTGCCGCTCTGGCGGCCTCCGGCGTCGAGGTTGAGTACGTCGTCAACAATGCCGGGTTCGGCTTGTTCGGCCGAGCGGTCCAGCGTGACAGGTCGGTCCAGCTCGAGATGATCGCGGTCAACATCCGCGCACTCACGGATCTGTCGTTGCGGTTTTCCGATCATCTGATCCGCAATCGCGGCGGGCTCCTGAATGTCGGCTCGATCGCCGGCTTTCTGCCGGGCCCGGGAATGGCGGTCTATTACGCCACCAAGGCCTATGTGCTGTCGTTCACGGAGGCGATGCGGGCCGAGTTGGCGCCGCATGGCGTGCGCGTGACGGTGCTCTGTCCCGGTCCGGTGCCGTCGGAATTCCAGGCGCGCGCCGGGTTCAGGCCCGGTTTCGATTCGGCCGTTCTCAAGGTTTCTCCTGCCGAGGTCGCGCAGCAGGCCTATCGCGGATTCATGGCTAACAAACGTGCAGTGATGCCGGGCCTCGGCATCAAGATTGTCCCATTTCTGCTCAGGCTGTTTCCGCGCTCCTTCATTCTGGGAGCCGTTGGTCGCCTCCAGCTTCGCCAACGCTGAAAACTCCGGGTTTTTGCGGAGTTGCGCCGCTTCCAAGCGGCGTAAGGGGCGCTGACCGCATCTGGCCCGGCGTTTGCATTTTTGCCTGTGTGCGTGAACTCACGCGAAATTAAGACTCACTTGGATATGGTTTCGATTTGAGCTGCTCCCAGGCATTTTCGATGTCGTTCCGGTCGAGCAAAATTGGCCACAACATCCTGCCCTTTCCGGGCCAAAGGACGTTGGTTGCGCCTGACCCGGCGCCGCTCCTGCCGATTCTGATCGTTCTCCATCAGGAGACCTCGACGCCGGGACGGGTCGGCAATGCGTTGCGGGCGCTCGGACATCCCCTCGACATCAGGCGTCCGCGGTTCGGCGATCCCTTGCCGGACACGCTGGACCGGCATGCCGGCGTGGTCATCTTCGGCGGTCCGATGAGCGCCAACGATCCCGACGATTATGTCCGCCGCGAGATCGACTGGATCGAAATCCCCTTGCGCGAGCAGCGGCCGTTTCTCGGCATCTGCCTGGGTGCGCAGATGCTTGCCAAACAATTGGGCGCGCAGGTCGCGCCGCATCATGAAGGCCGGGTCGAGGTCGGCTACTATCCGATCCGTCCGACCGAGGCCGGACATGCGCTTTGCCCGGACTGGCCGGAGCGCGTCTATCATTGGCACGGCGAAGGCTTCCAGCTGCCTCGCGGCGCAAGGCTGCTGGCCGAAGGCGACGACTTTCCGGTGCAGGCGTATCAGCACGGTCACGCGTTCGGCGTCCAGTTTCATCCCGACGTGACCTGCGCCATGATGCATCGCTGGACCACGCGCGGGTGCGTGCGCATGGATTCGCCGGGCGCGCAGCCGCGTCACCTTCACTTCGAAGGCCGCGCGATGCACGACATGATCGAACGGGCGTGGTTGAAGAGTTTCATTGCGAACTGGATCGAACGCGCGCCGCGCGCGATCGTGCTGGACGCGGCCGAATAGCCGCCACGCGGAATTTACCCGCGCGTCCGGGTGCCTTCCAAAATCTTGGGATGTGATAGTGTCGTTTCGCCTGATCTGGCGCGGCCGAATGGCTCGCGCGCGCAAAAATCAATGACAGAAACGACAGGGAGATCGCGGTGACCTATCAGCATATTCTCTACGAGGTGAGCGACAAGATCGCGACCGTCACGCTCAACCGGCCCGACCGCATGAATGCGTGGACCGCGACCATGGAGCGCGACGTGCGCCATGCGATGGAGGCGGCGGCCGGTGACGATAATGTCCGCGTCATCGTGCTCACTGGCGCCGGGCGCGCCTTCTGCGCCGGGGCCGACATGGAAGCGCTGCAGGCCATCGACCCCAAGGAGATCAGGCGCGGCGAGAACACGCCGTTCGACATGAACCGCCGGGCGGACTGGCAGGCGCGCTATGCTTATTATCCGGCGATCCCGAAACCCGTGATCGGCATGCTGAACGGCGCCACCGCCGGGATCGGCCTCGTCCACGCGCTTTATTGCGACCTGCGTTTTGCCGCCGACAATACCGTCTTCACCACCTCGTTTGCGCGGCGCGGGCTGATCGCCGAGCACGGCATCAGCTGGATGCTGCCGCGCATCGTCGGCCACGCCAATGCGCTCGATTTGCTGATGTCCGCGCGGCGCGTGAGCAGCGAGGAGGCGCTGCGGATCGGGCTGGTCAACCGCCTCTATCCGCCGGACCAGTTGCGCGAGCAGACCTATGCCTATGCGCGCGATCTCGCCGATTTCGTCTCGCCCAGCGCGATTTCGGTGATTAAGCGCCAGCTCTACGACGTGCCGTTCCAGACGCTTGCGGAAGCCACGATCGACGCCAACCGCGAAATGCAGATCGCGCTGAAGGGCAGCGATTTCAGGGAGGGCGTGGCGAGCTTTGTGGAGAAACGGCCGCCAAGATTTACGGGGAAGTGAGGGGGAGGGGTCGGGTCTAGCAGCCCGTCTTCGCCCTTTGGGCTTCGCCGGGCACCACGCTTCGCCCTTCAGGCTCTTGCGTGGCTGCGCCACGCGTAGCCCGAAGGGCGAAGCGTGGTGGAGCCAGGCGGGATCGAACCGCCGACCTCGTCATTGCGAACGACGCGCTCTCCCAGCTGAGCTATGGCCCCGTTGCGACCGCCTTCGAGACAACCCGAAGCGATCGACAATCGGCGCCATTTACAGTCCGCCCCTAGGCCAAGTCAAGAACGGTGAAAGCGGCGATTTTGGCGTCATTTTGCCGGGAACTTCCCTTGTTTGCGGGGGGATGAACCGATATCTAGCTGGATATCCCTCCTCGCGAGCCCCCGCCACATGCGCGCTATCCTCGACATCGTCATCATCGTCCTCGACCTCTACGTCTGGCTTTTGATTGCTTCGGCCATCCTGTCCTGGCTGATCGCCTTCAACGTCGTGAATACGCGCAACCAGTTCGTTGCGGCGGTGGCCGAGTTCCTCTACCGGATCACCGAGCCGGCGCTGGCGCCGATCCGCCGCTTCATGCCCAATCTCGGCGGCCTCGATATCTCGCCGATCATCCTGATCCTGATCATCCTGTTCATCCAGCGGGTGATTGCCTACTACATCTATCCCAACGTCATCTGATAGCGGACGCGGGTCGCTGATGGATGCATGATGGATCCTTGGCGCTACTCCACCGAGGGCATCAGCGTCGCGCTGCGGGTGACACCGCGCGGTGGCCGCGACGATATCGATGGAATTGAAACGCTCGCCAACGGCCGCTCCGTGGTCAAGGTGCGCGTCCGCGCCATCGCCGAGGGTGGCGAAGCCAACCGCGCGGTGGCCGAACTGCTGGCGAAGGCGCTTGGTGTCCCGAAGGCGAAGGTGAAGATCCTGTCAGGCGTCACGTCGCGGCTGAAACAGGTCGCCGTCGACGGCGATCCCAAAATTCTCGGCGAAACGCTGCGAAGGGCGACAGCTCGAAAACATGAAGGATCGAAATGACGGCCCGCATCATTGATGGAAAGGTCATTGCGGCGGAGCTGCGCGCCCGTATCGCGGACGAGGTCGCGCGGGTCAGGCGCGAGCATCAGCTCACGCCGGGCCTGGCGACGGTGCTGGTCGGCAGCGATCCCGCCAGCGAGGTCTATGTCCGCAGCAAGCATAAGCAGACCCAGGCCGCCGGCATGGACTCGTTCGAGCACAAGCTGCCTGAAGACGTCGCGCAGGACGATCTGCTGGCGCTGATCGCAAAGCTCAATCGCGATCCCGCCGTGCACGGCATCCTCGTGCAATTGCCGCTGCCGAAATCGATCCACACTGAAACCGTCATCAATGCGATCGACCCGGCCAAGGATGTCGACGGCTTGCATCCCAACAATGCCGGCCGGCTGGCCGGTGGTTTTGCCGCGCTCTCGCCATGCACGCCGCTCGGCTGCATCATCCTGACCAGGAGCGTCCATGCCTCGCTGGAAGGCATGAATGCGATCGTGATCGGCCGCTCCAACCTGGTCGGCCGTCCGCTGGTGCAATTGCTGCTCAACGAAAACGCGACGGTGACGATTGCGCATTCGCGCTCGAGGGATCTGCCACAACTCTGTGCCCGTGCCGATCTGGTCTACGCCGCCGTAGGCAAGCCCGAGATGGTGCGCGCCGACTGGATCAAGCCGGGCGCGACCGTGATCGACGTCGGCATCAACCGCCTGCCGCTGGCCGACGGCAATACGCGGCTGGTCGGCGATGTCGCGTTCAAGGAAGTGGCCGAGGTCGCCGGCGCGATCACGCCGGTGCCCGGCGGCGTCGGGCAGATGACGGTGGCATGCCTCCTGGTGAATACGCTGCGCGCGGCGTGCGCGATTTACGGGCTGGCGAAGCCTGCGGTGTGAGCCGACGCTCTCCCCGTCATTGCGAGAAGCGAAGCGACGAAGCAATCCATTTGTCCCCGCGCGGAAAGATGGATTGCTTCGCTTCGCTCGCAATGACGGTGGAAACACCTTACCCCGCCGCGTTCTCGATCAGTCGCCGGTAAAACCTGATCATGTCGCCATAGCCCTCCACGGGGAGGCGTTCGTTGGTGCCGTGGAAGCGCTTCAAATCGTCCGAATTGGCGCGCACCGGCGAGAAGCGGAAAATCTTGTCGGTGACCTCCGTGTAGTGCCGCGAGTCGGTTGCGGCCACCATCAGGCCGGGCGCGACGATCACATCCGGATAGATCTCCCGGATGGTCCGGTTGAGCATCTGGAAAGACGGACTTGATGTCGCCGTCAGCGGTGGCGGGTCGGTATTGCCGGGAAACGGCTTGATGGAAATCCGGTCATTGGCAATCGTGCTGCGCACGTGATCGATCACGCTGCCTTGCGTGTCGCCGGGGAGCAGGCGGAAGTTGACCGTCGCCTCGGCATTGCCGGGCAGCACATTGTCCTTGTCGCCGGCGTTGAAGATCGTCAGCGCCGTGGTGGTGCGCACCATCGCTTCGGTCGGCCCGCTCTTTTCGAACTCGCGCAGCAGCAGCGGCCGGAACAGCCAGAGATTCGACAGCACCACGCGGTTGAAGCCGGACATTTCGGGCGCCAGCGTGTCGAACATCTCCGCGACTGTAGAGCGGATCTGCGTCGGCAGGCGGTGATCCTCCAGCCGCGCCAGCGCCGCGCTCATCATGCCGATCGCGGTGTCGCGGGGTGGCATCGACGAATGGCCGGGCACGGCCTGCGCGTTCAGCACCAGCGTAGCATAGCCCTTTTCGGCAACGCCGATCAGCGCGGCCGGCTTGTCGAGACCCTTCATGATGCCTTCGGTGATCAACAGGCCCTCGTCGATCACGAAGTCGAGGCGGATGCCGCGCGAGGCGAGCAGTGCCGCGATCGATTTGGCGCCGGCGGTGCCCGCGGTTTCTTCGTCATGGCCGAACGCAAAATAGATCGTTCGCTTCGGGCGGAAGTCGGCCTTGGCCATCGCCTCGGCCGCCTCCAGCATGGAGTAAAGGTTGCCCTTGTCATCCCAGGAGCCGCGGCCCCAGATGAAGCCGTCCGCGATCACGCCGTCAAAGGGCGGCTGCTGCCAATCCTTCTCGGTGCCCGGCGCCACCGGCACGACATCCTGATGCGCGAGGAAGGCGATCGGCTGCGCCCTCGGGTCGGAGCCCGCCCAGGTGTAGAGCAGGCTGTAGCGACCGACGATTTCGCGTTTGGCCGCGGCATGAAATGCCGGGAAGCTCTTTTCGATATGCGCGCGCATGCCGCGCAGTGCTTCGGCGTGCTGGTCGGGCTTTTCGTAGCTGGAAATGGTGCGGAAGCGGATCGCTTCCGCCAGCCGCTTGGCCGCCGCCTGTGTATCGACCTCGGCGCGCGGCACGGCCGCGACCTGAAGCTGCCGCGAGCCATGAGTGAAGGTGTTGAATGCAAGGACGGCGGCGAGGATGACAACAACCGCGATGGCGAGCAGCAGGATGTTGCGGATGATACGGAGTACCCGGCGCATGATCTGACCCTGGTGGAGATCTCGTTCCCCGGATGCAGCGCAGCGCGATAGCGGTGCGCTGCTGAGCCGGGGCCCACTGACGTGAGCTGGGTCCCGGCTCTGCGACGCAGCGTTGCACGCTGCATCGCGTCCGGGACACGAAGGATCATTACTACTTCTTCGCCCGTTCGATGCCTTCCAGGATCAGCCGGTGGGCGTCCTCGGCGCCGCCCCAGCGCAGCACCTTCACCCACTTGCTCTTTTCGAGATCCTTGTAGTGCTCGAAGAAGTGCTGGATCTGCTGCAGCGTGATGTCGGGAAGGTCGCTGTACGTCCTGACCTTGTCGTAGCGCTGGGTCAGCTTCGAGGACGGTACCGCGATGATCTTCTCGTCGCCGCCGGCCTCGTCTTCCATCAGCAATACGCCCACGGGGCGCACGCTCATCACGGCGCCCGGCACGATCGCGCGGGTATTGGCGACCAGGACATCGCAGGGATCGCCGTCGCCGGACAGCGTATGCGGGATGAAGCCGTAATTGCCGGGGTAGCGCATCGCCGTATAGAGGAAGCGATCGACCACCAGCGTGCCGGCTTCCTTGTCCATTTCGTATTTGATCGGCTCGCCGCCGACGGGCACCTCGATGATGACGTTGACGTCGTGCGGCGGATTCACTCCGATCGGGATCGCGTCAATGCGCATGAAAGGCTCCGCTTGGCGTTGAAGCGCCCGTATCCAGGCGCGTTAGCGCCGGTTTAGCCCCGCAGTGCAGCAGGGGGAAGCCTCAAATGGAGCCTGATCGGGAAAAGCGGGCGCGGATTTCCCTTGCGGTAAACGCAAGCGCTTACGCGCAGATCGTCCTCAAAACAAAGACTGGATCGGACCTAGTTGGTCCAGGCGAAAGCAACCTTGTCGAGCGACTTGGGCCCGAATTTCTCCGAGGAGCGCGCCACCATCCGGCCGCCGAGCGCGCGGTAGAATTCCGTCGCCGGATCGTTGTCGGACAGTGCCCAGATCACCATGCTCTTCAGCCCGCTCTGCATCAGATCGCGCCGGGCGGCGGTGAAGAGGCGGCGGCCGAAGCCGAGGCCCTGGAATTCCGGCCGCAGATAGAGCTCGTAGATCTCGCCTTCGAAATGCAGGCTGCGGGCGCGGTTGCGGCCGTAGTTGGCGTAGCCCGCGACCTTGTCGCCGAACACCAGCACGCTGACGCGGCTGCCTTTGCGGATCGCGCTGTCCCACCATTGCGGGCCGCGACGGTTGATGAGTTTTTCGAGCTCGGCCCCGGGAATGATGCCCTGATAGGCGGAGCGCCAGGCTTCATCATGGGTAGACGCCACCGCGGCTGCGTCTGCAGCTTTGGCCGGTCGGACCTCGATCAGGGTTGTGCTCATGGTCAGATCAAAGCAAGTCGGCGGCCCGGCTTCAAGGTCCATCGTTAATTATCGGTTAACCTGTGGATTCTGTGCATCAGTTCTGTGGCCGTATGTACCGAAAGAGGACAACAGGGCTGTCTTAACGGGTTTTTCGCCGATGCCATGGAGGCGTAATGGTTGTCAGTGTCATCCAGGGAAACGTCTTCGCGAATGCCGTTCACGGAAAAATGCGCTGGATTTGATTCGCCGGCGGTATTCTGCTGGTGACTTGGAAAATACGCCCTCCCTTGGCTGTGTCAGGCCGGTTCATGCGTTCGCCAAACCTGCTTTTTGCGCTGGCTCTCGTTGCCGTGCTCGGTGTGAGGGCCGCATCGGCGCAGCCCGGCCCTGGCGCGCAAGGTGCGGAAGGCGAGCCTCACCGGCGGCAGCAGTGGCTGGTGCCTTCTCCCGATCCCGCCACCGCGGCGCATGCGGTGCTGTTCAGGCCACCCGGGGAGGGACCGTTTCCGCTGGCCGTGATCGCGCACGCCTCCACACAGAACGTGTTGCGGCGGGCGCAAATGCCGCAGCCCGAATATCGCGCGCTGGCCGCATGGCTGGTGGCGCGCGGTTTCGCCGTGCTGGTTCCGGAGCGTCCGGGCCATGGTGCTACGGGTGGAAAGTATCTGGAGGACCAGGGCGGCTGCGACGAGGCCGATTACGCCAGGTCTGGCCGCGTCACCGCGGATGAAATCGCCGCCGCGGCCGGCTTCCTGCGCAAGCAATCCTTCATCCGCCCCGAGGGCATGGTCGTGGTCGGTCATTCGGCTGGCGCCTGGGGTGCACTGGCGCTGGCCGGCGAGGATCCGAAGGATGTTGCCGCCATCATCGCGTTCGCGCCGGGGCGCGGCGGGCATGCCAATGATTTTCCCAACCGGGTCTGCGCGCCGCAATACCCTGATTGCCGCTGCGGGCGAGTTCGGCAAGGCCGCGCGCGTCAAGGTGAGCTGGCTGGTGGCCGCCAATGACAGCTACTTTTCGCCGGCTTTCTCGCGACAACTGGTCGACGCGTTTCGCGCCACCGGCGGCAAGGCCGATCTTCACGTGCTGCCGGCCCATGGCAGCGAGGGCCATTGGCTGGCGGAAACCGAGGGTGGGGTAAAACTCGCCGGCCCCGAACTCGATCGCGCCCTGAAGGCGCGATCTGCAACCTCGGCAAAGAAGCGATGACGCTGTATTTCCTCGTCAAATACCTGCACGTGCTCGGCGCGATCGTCATTCTCGGCACCGGCACCGGTATCGCCTTCTTCATGCTGATGGCCCATCGCAGCGGAGACGCGGCCTTCATCGCGCGCACGGCCGGGACCGTCGTGATCGCCGACGTGCTGTTCACCCTGACGGCGGTGCTGCTGCAGCCGGTGAGTGGCGGCGCGCTGATGTGGCTGTCCTCCACCTCGTGGCGCGAACCCTGGCTGATGGCTTCGCTCGGGCTTTACGCGGTGGCGGGGCTGTTCTGGGTGCCGGTGATCTTCATGCAGATCGAAATGCGCGATCTCGCACGCAAGGCGGCCGAGCAAAATCTTGAGTTGCCGCCGCGATACTACACACTTTTCCACCGCTGGTTTCTGTTCGGGATTCCCGGTTTTGGCGCGGTCATGGCTATTCTCTGGCTGATGATCGCCAAACCGCTTTAGGCAGGCATGAACGCCGACGTCAGAAAAATCCTCGTGCTCGGCGCCTCCGGCCTGATCGGCGGTTTCGTGACCAGCGATCTGCGTGCCCGCGGATTTCGCGTGGTGGGCGTCGCCCGCAAATTGCCCGCGTCGCAGAAGCGCGGCGCGCTCGATCTCGAACTGCCTGTCATGTCGATGGAAGCGGCAGCGCTCGCGCGGCTGCTGCGCGATCACCACATCGATGTCGTCGTCAATTGCTTAGGCGTGCTGCAGGACGGTCCCGGCAGCGACACCGCCGCCGTGCATCGCGATTTCGTCGCCCGGCTGTTGCAGGCGATCCGCGACAGCGACCGCGCGATCCGGCTGGTGCATATCTCTATTCCAGGCACGACCGAGACCGACCGCACCGCCTTCAGCACCACCAAGCGCGAGGCCGAGCGGCTGATCGCGGAATCCGGCGTACGGTTTGCGATCCTGCGGCCCGGCTTCGTGGTGGCGCTTGCAGCCTATGGCGGCAGCGCCATGGTGCGCTCGCTCGCCGCGTTTCCGCTCGATCTCCCGGACGCCGAGCGGGCCGCACCATTCCAGCCGGTCGCCATGGAAGACATTGCCGCGACCATCGCCTGGCTTGCGGCGCGCGATCCCGGCGAGGCGAACGCCGTGACATGGGACCTGATGCAGGCGCAGCCGGTCACGCTTGGCGACGTGATCGATCAGTTCCGCGAGATGTTCGGCACCGGCAGATGGTGGCGCGTCGCGATGCCGACGTTCCTGCTCGATTTCGGCGCCAGGCTCGGCGATCTCGCGAACAAATTTGGCTGGATGCCGCCGATGCGAACCACCGCGATCGCGGAACTGCGCCGCGGCGTCAGCGGCGACCCCGCCGGCTGGATGGCCGCGACCGGCATCGTGCCGAAGCGCATCGAACAGACGGCCGGAAAACGCCCGGCGACCATTCAGGACAAATGGTTTGCCCGGCTGTTCCCGATCAAGGCGCTCGTCATCGCAAGCCTCGTGGTGTTCTGGGTGGTATCGGGCTTTATTGCGCTGGTGATTTCCTATGACGCTGCGGCGGAAATCCTGCGCAGCCACGGCTTCCCGCCGCGGCTCGTCGCCCCCGTCACCATCGGCACCAGCCTGATGGATATGGGCATCGGCGTGCTGATCGCGTTCCGCCGCACCGCGGCAATTGGCCTGATCGCGGGTATCGTGGCGTCGCTGGGCTACATGGTCGGCGCGGCGATCCTGACGCCGGACCTCTGGATCGAGCCGCTCGGCGCGCTGGTGAAGACGGGCCCCGCCATCGTATTGATGATCGTGGCGTTCCTTACCCTTGATAACCGATGACCCCGACCGAATGAACCATTGGCCCGACGATGACGTGATCCTCTATGACGGCGTCTGCATCTTCTGCTCGCGCTGGATCCGCTTCGTCGCCACCCGCGATGTGGCGCAAAAATTCCGCTTCACCGCGATCCAGTCGCCTTACGGCACGCGGCTGGCGCAGGCCTTCGGCATCGATCCCGATGACCCCGATACCAACGCCGTCGTGCATGGCGGCGTCGGCCTGGTTCAAATCCGATGCCGCGCTGACGGTGTTGAGCTCACTGCCGGGCTGGCGATGGACTCGCGCGTTGTTCTCTGTCCCGAAGCCGCTGCGCAACGCCGTCTACAGCCTCGTCGCACGAAACCGGTATCGGATTTTCGGGAAGTATGAGGAGTGTTTCGTGCCCGATGCGGATATGCGGGCGAGGGTGATGGAGTAGGAAATAGGGATCAATTGAAAGACGCTGAAAACGAAATTGGTTCGAGACGAACGAGTTTTTCGATTGGAGGAATCAGCTCGAACATTCTTGGTTTTTTCGAGAAATCATAAAGTCGGCATATTCGAAACTCGTTGGGCCGTTCGTGAGAAAATGAAAGCTCGTTCCTCGTTAGATAGAACGGAGTTGTTTGGAGCCCATTGGTAGTTTTCACCTCGATGAGGCGCTCCGATCCTTTTGCGTCAAATGATTGAATATCGTATCCGGCGCCGTCACCATCTTCTTGTGACACCCATCTAATTTTCCTGGCAAGGTCTGGACGCCCTTGCCCAACCAAGCGCTCACGCTCAAACGTAAACACCATTGCCTCGCCAGCCTTACCCAGCGACCTATTCCGGAAATCTCGCTCTACGGGATCAAATTTCCTCACCAGTCTCGCTAGGTCCCCTTCCCTGCGAGAGCCGGGTTCGAGCATGGGCGCAGCTTCAATGAAGAGGCCGTGCGATTCGTTTAAGCCACCGACCGATTGCTCGGGGTGAAGATCTTGTGGGTGCCGTGTTAGGTGGCGGTCAATCGCATCGATGATTGACTTTTGAAAATTTGGGAGAGGCTTGTAACCAGATATTGCCGGGAGTGCTAGTTCATTGAGGACCGCAGATATATTCTGATGTTTGCGCTCAACGGATCCTTCAGTTCTTCCAATGCGGTCAATAAGCAAGCGTCGGTGCGCCGATTTGTTGTAATCAAAACCATTAAGCTCAGAACGAAGCATCGCGAAATAGTCAGCAACGATGAAGTCAAGTTCTTCATCATTCCAGTCTAGTCCAAAACGATCGTCTTGAGCCATTTGCTCTAGCTACTCGGGGCCACTATTTGATCCGGATGCAGCCAAACCGGCTCTCTTGGTTCTAGATCGTGCTTATTTCCGAACCAGCCTACAAACTCAAATGGTGGTTCTTTATCTTTCCAATGGGATTTCAAGAATTCGTCGTCGAAACCGGCGTCCTCAATGGTTATCGCATACACTTCCTCGAGCCGCAGGTCGACGGCCCGTCGCCAGTCTGTGAATTCGATCCCTGACCATGACCAACCATCTTTGTGAGCGTTCATCGGGAGACTTGCACTTATAAGGACAGGCATGCTGAGACAAACAGGATAGTTTGCCCGCTAGAGTTGAGCAACGGTCAAATCCAATGCCCAACTTTGGCTGGGGGGTCATTGCCGGGAGATACATAGGGTTTCTTTTGCGCCGCATATCGCTGGAAAATTAAACGCGCCGATTGAGGCGGCTTACATCGGGTCTTCCGTTCCAAGGAAAAGCTTCATGAAAGGTGTCGTTGCGTATCCAAAACTGCATGTGCCGAAAGGTGAGGACTTCCTGCTCCTTTCGCCCACGGCGCAGGCCCACGCCTACCGGAATGTGGATCGGATGTTCGCGACGCGGACGATCCGCCGCGGCAATTCGGTTCTGCAACTGGCGCGCGGGCAGGAGATTTCGCCCCGCTATCAGGCCGGACAAGAGGTTCAGGGCGTTGACGCGTATATGGATCGCGCCAATGTCGCGGGGCTGCTCGTCATCAGGCACGAAAAGATCGTCCTGGAGCGCTACTCCCTCGGATTGGAGGAGAACGTACGCTGGTCATCGATGTCGATGATCAAGTCGCTGACGGCGACGTTGGTCGGCGCGGCCCTGCAGCAGGGGGCGATCGCGAGCCTGGACGACGCGGTGTCCAAATATATCCCGGCGCTGCGCGGCTGTGCCTATGACGCGGTCACCATTCGCAACCTGATCACCATGTCATCAGGTGTGCGCTGGAACGAGGACTACACGGACCGGAATTCAGACGTTAATCGTTACAGCAAATCGCTTGGTGACAAGATTCCGGGAGGTGTTCTGGCGCTGATGCGGAGTTTGAAAGCCGAACATCGGCCCGGCAGTCATTTCAACTACAATACCGGCGATACCTATGTCCTCGGCAGCCTGATATCGGCGGCCACGGGGAGAACCCTGGCCGACTATATGTCCGAGACGATCTGGTCCCGCCTCGGCATGGAGTTTGACGCATTCTATACGCTGGAATCCGAAGCTGGGCAGGAGATCGGAGGCAGCCGCGCGGGGATAGCGCTGCGGGATTTCGGCCGCTTCGGTGTCTTCCTTCTGCGCAACGGCGTCGTTGACGGCACGGCTGTACTCCCTCCGGACTGGATCGAACATGCAGGATGTCCGGCATTTTCCTTTGGCGCCGACACCAATCGCTACGGGGCGGCGGGATACGGCTATAGCTGGTGGATTGATCCAGACGGTTCGATGGTTGCCGTCGGCTTCGCGGGCCAATCGCTCTATATCAACCGGAAGCACAAGGTCGTCATCGTCACGCTGTCCTGTCAGCCGCAGCCACCCTATTCGGCCGCCTATGACGTCGATCTCAAGACCGAGTATCACGCCTTCAAGGATGCGGTGCTCGCCGCGTGCGGCTGATCCAGGAACGTAAGCTATTTGCTCGCGAGCGCAGCAATAACTTCCTCCGCCGCCCGCTCTCCGCTGTCCCTCGCCCCATGCGCGGTCGAGAAAAACTCCGGCGAGGTGGCCTCTCCTGCAAAGAACAGTCGCCCGTCGACGGGCGCAGCCAGCACCTCGCGGTCTCCTGCGTGACCCGGCAGTGCGTGCGAATAGGAGCCTCGGGCGAAGGGATCGTGGGCCCAGCGCGATTCCGCCAGCGGCTTCAGCTTGCGGCGAAAATCGTTGCCGAGGATCGAGACGATCTCGTTGATGCTCTCGGCGGCGAGCGCGCCGGGGCCGGCGTCTTCCAGTGATCGGGCAAAGCGTCCGCCGAAAAAACCTTCGATGCAGGGCTGGCCGAATGGGCGGATGTGATAGGTGCCCATCGCAGTGCGCATGGTGGCGGCGCGCAGATTGCCCTCTGCCGGCAGCGCCTCGGGTTCGGCGAGCGCGAGCGTCACCTTGTCGGCCAGGCCGAGCGGCAGGCCGCGCGCGGCGTCGACTTTTGCCGGCAAAGGCGGGTGAAAGCGGATCGCCTCGTCGGCGATCAGATTGGTCGGCACGGTGACGATGACCTTGTCGGCCGTCAGCGTGCCCTGCGAGGTCTCGATGCGGACGCGCTTTGCCGAATGATCGATCAGCGTCACCACGCAATTGAGCGCGACCGGACATGTCGCGCCATAGGCTGCAATCAGCGTGCCGTAGCCGCGGCGGACGCGCCAGTTGAGGTCGGTGTCCTCATAGGCGTCCATGTCGAGCAGGGAAACCTGGTCGAGCTCGCAGCCGTTGATATAGGTCGAGATCGCATCGATCATCGGATTCCAGCGGTTGCCGGGTTCGAGGCAAAGATTGGCGGGGCCGTCGCGGCCGGTTCGTTCAGCCTCTTTCGCGGCTTGCTCGGCACGATCGTAGAACGCGTCGAGGGCGCGGATGTAGTCGTCGCGGTCGTCTTGCGGAAACGCCTTGCCATAGGCGCGCTCGCGCCAGGGCGGCAGTGACCGGTTGATCTCGAAGCCGAGCTGCCCGGCGATCCCGACAAAGGAATTCTCGTCCGCCGAATGCAGCCAGCCGCAGCCGACGTCGAAGGTGACGTCAGGCGAGGCCATGATGGTGTGGGAGCGGCCGCCGAGGCGGTCGCGCGCTTCCAGCACGATGGTAGAGAGGCCGGAATTCTTCAGCGCATTGGCGGCGCCGAGGCCGGCAGCGCCGGCGCCGATGATGGCGACATCGACTGAGGAGGGGAGGGAGGACATGCCCTGCCTCTAGCATGTTCGCCGCCGCGCCTGAAGCCACAGCATGCATAGCTGTCATCATCCGCGAAAGCGGATGATCCAGTATTCCAGAGGCATTCGTGATCGAATCGAGAGGCCGCGGCGTACTGGATGCCCCGCCTTCGCGGGGCATGACAGTACTCCGGGGCGGTGAAGCTTACGCCACCGCTTCCTTGGCCTTTTCCGCGCGCTTGCGGTCGTTGGCGTCCAGAAATTTCTTGCGCAGGCGGATCGATTTCGGGGTCACTTCGACCAGTTCGTCTTCCTCGATATAGGCCAGCGCCTTTTCCAGCGTCATCCTGATCGGGGGTGTCAGGCGTACCGCCTCATCCTTTGAGGTGGTGCGGATGTTGGTCAGCTGCTTGCCCTTGAGGATGTTGATCTCAAGGTCGTTGTCGCGGGTATGCTCGCCGACGATCATGCCCTTGTAGACCTTCCAGCCGGGCTCGATCATCATCGGGCCACGGTCTTCCAGCTTGAACATGGCGTAAGCCACCGCTTCGCCCTGGTCGTTGGAGATCAGGACGCCGTTGCGGCGGCCCTGGATGTCGCCCTTGTAGGGCGCATAGCCGTGGAACAGGCGGTTCATGATCGCGGTGCCGCGGGTGTCGGTGAGCAATTCGCCCTGGTAGCCGATCAGGCCGCGGGTCGGGGCGTAGAACACCAGGCGGAGGCGGTTGCCGCCGGAAGGGCGCATCTCGATCATTTCGGCCTTGCGCTCGCTCATCTTCTGCACGACGACGCCGGAATGCTCCTCGTCGACGTCGATCACGACTTCCTCGATCGGCTCCTTCCACAGGCCGGTCGCTTCGTCCTTCTGCAGCACGACGCGCGGGCGCGACACCGAGAGTTCAAAACCCTCGCGGCGCATGGTTTCGATCAGGATCGCGAGCTGCAATTCGCCGCGGCCGGACACTTCCATCGCATCCTTGTCGGAGCTTCGACCACGCGCAACGCGACGTTGCCTTCGGCCTCGCGCAACAGGCGGTCGCGGATCATGCGCGAGGTCACCTTGTCGCCTTCGGTGCCGGCGAGCGGCGAGTTGTTGACGATGAACGACATCGACACGGTCGGCGGATCGATCGGCTGCGCCACCAGCGGCGTCTCAACGCTCGGATCGCAGAAGGTATCGGCGACCGTGCCCTTGGTGAGGCCCGCGATGGCGACGATGTCGCCGGCATCGGCTTCATCGAGCGGGGTGCGTTCGATGCCGCGGAAGGCGAGGATTTTGGTGATACGGCCCTGTTCGATGGTCTTGCCGTCGGCGCCCAGCACCTTCACCGCCTGGTTCGGCTTGATCGAGCCGGAGGTGATGCGGCCGGTGATGATGCGGCCGAGATAGGGGTTGGCTTCGAGAATGGTGCCGATCATCCGGAACGGGCCTTCTTCGACGGTCGGCGCTGCAACGTGGCGCACGATCAGGTCGAACAGCGGCTGCATGCCGGCGTCGTGGGAGCCGTCCGGGCTGTCGGCCATCCAGCCCTGCTTGGCCGACCCGTAGAGAATCGGGAAATCGAGCTGCTCCTCGCTGGCATCGAGTGCTGCGAACAGATCGAACACTTCGTTGATGACTTCGGTCGGGCGGGCGTCGGGACGGTCGACCTTGTTGATGACGACGATCGGCTTCAGCCCGACCTTGAGCGCCTTGGAGACCACGAATTTGGTCTGCGGCAGCGGACCTTCGGCGGCGTCCACCAGCACCAGCGCGCCGTCCACCATGTTCAGGATGCGCTCGACCTCACCGCCGAAATCGGCGTGGCCGGGCGTGTCGACGATGTTGATGCGGGTGTCCTTCCACTGCACCGAGGCGGCCTTGGCCAGAATGGTGATGCCGCGCTCGCGCTCGAGGTCGTTGGAATCCATCGCGCGCTCGGTCACCTTCTGGTTCTCGCGATAGGTGCCGGATTGCTGCAGCAGGCGGTCGACGAGGGTGGTCTTGCCGTGGTCGACGTGGGCGATGATGGCGACGTTACGAAGGTTCATGGCTCTTCTTCTGGTCGTGCATGGTGGATGCGCGATCTCACCGGAAAACCGGGACCCACTTTTCCGGATCGCGCTCTAAAACCTGGAATACTGGCGCGCGATGACGCTTCTTCGAATCGTCATCCCGCTCCGTCTATTTTGTTTGAGCATGACCTTTTCGAAAAACCGGTATTCGCTTTTCCGGATCATGCTCCGGGGGCGCTTTTCCCCCAAAAAGGAAGCCCGGCCAAAAAGACCGGGCACACCTTACGCGTTGCGGCGCAATATATTCAGAAAACGTCAAAAAACAATGGTTTGTTTGGCAGTTGGTTAGCCGATTTTTGGGCGTGGGACCCGCCTTAATTGCCTTTTTCGGGGTCGGGATAGACCCCCCGCAAAACCTCCTCGAAATGGGCTTTAATCGCCTCATTGCACTGGCAGGACCGGCTTCGCATGGCGTCGAGGTTCCGGACCAGGATGGAGCCGCGCCGGGTCTCCAGCGTACCTTCCGCCTTGAAGGTCTGGATGACCCGGCTGGTATAGGAGCGGCCGACCCCCAACAGCGTCGCCAGCTGCTCGTGGGTCAGCGGTACGATTTCGTCGCCATCGGTGCGTTCCATCGCGGAAATGATCCATTTCGCCGTGCGCTGCTCGATCGAATGGATTGCGTTGCAGGCGGTGGACTGGAAGATCTGCGCCAGCATGCAGTCGGCATAGCGCGCGAAGATGTTGTTCAGGGTACGCGATTTCAGTTTCGCCGCATCGAGCCTGCTGACCGGCATCCGCACGAAAGGCCCGGCGAATTTGACCGTGATACGGGTATACGCCGGAAGGTGGCCTTGGCTGACGATGCCGCCGACCGCGCCTTCGCGGCCGATCAGGATGGTTTCGACATCGCGGCCGTCCTCATTGGTAACCAAATAGGACACCAGGCTGGGACCGCAGGGGAAGTGCACGGTCTCGACGTCGTCGCCGGGACTGTAGAGCAGGTCGTTCGGAGCGGCGTCGGCCGCGACGAGGTGCGGTTCGATCAACGCGAAATCGGCGTCGTTCAAGCGACGCAATAAATTGTTGAACGGCCGCTCGCCGGCGATGTCACTTTTTTTCGAAGTCATGGAGGGTTTCCCGCTCGCCCTTGCGCACAATAATCGATCCGATCCGGTTGATGTGTTCACTAGTGGACAGACGGTAGAACGGACTTGTGGTGGTTTCGGTTCCGGAACCGGCGACGCTTGATGGGCGTCGGCTGGCCTTGCGGCCTTCCGGGGCTTCGGCCCGGACCTCTGATCAAATGCTGAACCTTGAACTGGGAACTGGCGAAGACATGGAATCCGCCTCCTGTGACGGCATGCCCAATGATGTGTTGATCGTGGAAGACGATCCAATCATTGCGCTCGATTTCGAGGACACGGTTCTGGGGTTTGGCGTGAAGTCGGTGCGGACCGCCGCGAACGTGGCCAAGGCGCTGAATATGATCGCCGACCGGCCGCCGGAATTCGCGCTGCTCGATGTCAGCCTGTTCCGCGAGAAGAGTTTTGCCGTTGCCGAACGGCTCGACGCGTTAAAAATTCCCTTCGCCTTCGTCACCGGCTATGGCGCCGACACGATACTGCCTGCCGCATTCGCGGCGAAGCCCCGGTTACCCAAACCCTATTCGACCGACGCGCTGCAGGCGCTCCTGAAGAACGGTTACAGCAGGCCTTGAGCGGTTGCGGCCGTCGCGGCAATCATACGGGCTTGGGATCGAGCGTTGTCGACCACAGTGCAACGTCGGCGCGGTCGCGCAAGGTCACCGTCATCTGACCGCTGGCGCCGTCGATCCTGACGTGGCCGAAGAACTGCATCCCGGCCGATGGCGGCAGGTTCTGTTTGCCGGGTCCGGGCGCCTTGATGAACTTCACTTCGGGGCCGAAGGTGTTGTCGAGTTCGTTCGGGCCGAACGTGCCGGCGTGCAGCGGCCCGGAGACGAACTCCCAGAACGGGTCGAACTCTCCAAACTGCGCCTTGTCGGGATTGTAGTAGTGCGCTGCCGCGTAGTGCACATCCGCCGTCAGCCACACGGTGTTGGCGACGCCCGATGTCTTGATGAAGCGCAGCAGGTCGGCGATCTCCAGCTCGCGGCCGCGTGGTGGCCCATCGCCCTGCGCAATGGCCTCCGAGCCCTTCTTGTTGGCTGCATCGTCATAAACGATGATGCTGAGCGGCATGTCGGATGCGATCACCTTCCAGGTGGCGCGCGAATTCAACAGCCCTCGTTTCAGCCAGGCGAGTTGCGCAGGCCCGAGAAAGAAGCTTGCGGGACCGTAGGCGGTTTCCTGGTTCGGGCCGTTGGCGCCGCGATAGCTGCGCTCGTCCAGCATGAAGACGTCGAGATGCGGACCGTAATTGAGCGTGCGGTAAACCCGTCCCGGCTCCGTGATGCTCTCGCGCATCGGATACATTTCGTGGAACGCGCGCGCCGCGCGGGCAGCGAGCAGGGTGATGTTGCGTTCCTTGTAGGCCGCGGGCAATTCCTTCGACAGCGACCAGTTGTTGGTGACTTCGTGGTCGTCCCATTGCACGAAGACCGGCACCTCGGCATTGAACGCGCGCAGATGCTCGTCCATGAAATTGTACTTGTGCGCGGCGCGGAATTCGTCGAGCGTTTCGGCGACCTTCGACTTCTCCGGGGTCGTGACATTCTTCCAGATCTTGCCGTCGGGAAGCGTCACCTCGCTCTTGATCGGTCCATCGGCATAGACCGTGTCGCCGGAGTGCAGCAGGAAATCCGGACGATGCTTGCGCTCAGGCGACGGCCAGCGCCACCGACCGGCGGGCCCGTCTGGTCGGCGAAGAGGCCTATGTTGCGGCCGGCGGCCGAATCGAGCGCGATCTGTTCGCGGACGACGCCGCGACCCGCTGGCTCGACATCGCCATCCTCGAGCGGCTCGCCTGCGAGAAGATGGAGGCCCTCGCCTCCGAGGCGGCCGCCGAAGCCGGGCTCGGCTGGGTCCGGCCGACGCTCGACCCCTGGCTCGGCGGAGCGCACACCGCCGGATTGCGACGCATTCCGGTCGAGACCCCGCCGCTCACCGACGAGGAATCGGAGTTGGTCGACGCGCTCGAGGCCGAGATCGAGGAAATCGCGCTCGGCTTCGAGGACGAGGAGATGAGCGAGGACGCCCGCGACGCGGCCGAAGCGAATATCCGCGAGCTCGGCGACCGGATCGATGCGATCGTCAACAGGCCGCCCGTCGATCGACGAGGAGCTGAAGCCGCGCATCGGCGCATTCCTGATGCTCGACGAGCATGGCCGCCCGCGGCTCGACACCGGCCTCTATGCCGAGATCTCCGCGAACGGCGACGCGGTGGACTCCGACCGCGAGGATGGCGGCGAACCCGCCGAACCCGCCGGTAAGCCGGGCCGCGCGGCGGGCCTTTCGCAAAGGCTGGTCGACGAGCTCGCGATGCAGCGGCGCGACATCCTCGCCGTCCATGTCGCGGCCGATCCCGGCCTGGCGCTCGATCTCGCCATCTTCCTGATGATCGACCGCGAAGAAGGCTATTCGAGCGAGAAGAGCGGCTCCTCCCTGGTCGCCATGCCTCCCGTCCAACCCCGTCTTCGACTTCAAGACCCCTGAGGCGGCGGCGACGATCGCCCGGGCCCGAGGCGGCCGAAGCGCTCGACCGCAGCTGGGCCGAGGGCAAGAGCCGGGCGGAGCGGTTCGACGCCTTCCGGGCGTTGCCGGACGAGCGCGCGCTGCATGGCTCGGCCATGCGGTCGCGCGCACCCTTGAAGCGAGCCTCAACCTCGCCGGTCAGCGCGCCTGCCGCTTCCACGACCATCTCGGCCAGCTGCTCGGGATCGACGTGGCGCGCTGGTGGCGGCCCACGGGCGCCAACTATTTCGACCGGGTGCCGAAGAGCGTGACGCTCGCAGCGCTGGCCGAAGTCGGCGGACCCGCGCTCGCCGGCCGCTATTCCAAGGCGAAGAAGGCCGAGCTTGCCCAAGGCTGCGAACGGATCTTCTCGGGCGACTTCATCGCCGAGGTCGAGGTCAAGGAGGCCGCCCTGGCCTGGGTGCCCGAGGCGATGCGGTTCGCGCCGCCGGCCGTGGCCGAGACCGAGCCGACGACGCCCCGGCCGTCGAGAATGACGACGGAGACTCTTCGGCAGGGGGAAAGCCGAGCCGTCGTCAAGCCGATCGAAGAAGCGGCCTGACGTCTCCCGGGCCCTTCTTCATGGGCGGTCCCCTTCGCGGGGGCCGCCCGCTTCGCCCCTCGCCACCGGCTGGGGGCGGCGAACGGGACGCAAGTCCGCGAACCGGACCTAGTCAAAACTGGCCAGAGGGATTGTCCAAAGGGTCATGCGGGCAATCCTCTACTTATCGCCGCGATCAACGCCGACCAACGCGCCTAGCCGAGGGCCTCACTGACCTGTCTGCCATCACCCGTCCGGACGGGCGGCGGACGCCTCACAGGAGATTGGCGACCATGGCGAAACGGCCGGAACGGATTGCCTCCCGGTTTCCCCGCCGCCTCCAACCCGTGCCGAGACTTGAGGAGAATTCCGATGACTAAGACCTGCCCGTGCGACGCCCGAGCGGCTCGAAAAGGCCGCGATCCTCCGCCCGGGCGAGCGCGAAGTGCTGATCCTCAGCGCCCGCGAGGGCCTTTCGAACCGACGAGATCGCCCTCCGGCTGGGGATCGACCGCAGCGGCCGAGCGCCTTCTGGCCGATGCGCTGGTCAGGCTCGACCGGGCCCTGGAGCGCCAGGAGCGGCCCTGGTGGCGGTTCTGGTGAACCCCCGAATGGAGGTTCGATCCATGCCAACCGACATCGAGCGCTCCTATCTCGAACAGGGCTACGCCCTTCCGGAAGGCCTGACCTGGGCCGACGTCCCCGAGCAGCGAGCCCGCTGGGATATCGACCCGATCTTCGTCCCGCTGGCGCGGATGCCGGGAGCCTGTATCGGCTGGGGCGTGCCGTTCCTGAACGGCGTCCCGCTGACGCATCCCTGAGCACCGCTCCTGCGTGGCCGGGGTCTTCTTTCCGATGCCGCGCCCCGGCGCCAGAGGGGCCCTGACCCGGCTCCGCCTTCCCGCAACCCGCGCGGCCTTCGGCCCGTGTTGCCGCGCTTCGCGCGGCGGCCCGCGCCAGCCTTGGCCGGGGGTTCCCCGCCGCTTCGCGGACGGTGCGGGAAGGCGGGTGAGCCGGGTCCTCGGGCTCCACGCGCCGGATCTCCCGGCGTCGAACGAAGGGAGACCCATCATGCATACAAGCCTTGCCGCCCAGCTCGCGCAGCTCGAGCTCGGCCATCTGAGCATCGAGCGGATCGGACCCACGGCCATCTCGGAGCCGCCGGACCCCGAGGCCGTGGCCCAGACGCTTTCGGCCGTCTGGTCCGACCTTTTCGCCCTGTTCCCCGAGACCGCGCTCGAGGACGACGCCGAGGAGCTCGCCTGGGGCCTGGTCAACCTCTTCCACCGGGCGGCAGCCAAGCGCAGCGCGCAGATCGATCGCGCGACCGACGAGATTCGCTGTCTGCTCGCCTCGGCCGACGGCTCGGAGATCCACGCCAGCGAGCTCGAAAGCCAGGTCGAACGCGCCCGTTCCGCCGAGATCGCGATGCTCGCTCTTGAGGCTTTCCGCGAGGCCGCCGCTTCGCTCTACATGAACGAGACCGGCTCCTCCTGGCGTCCGGCCGGCGGCTCCCGGCTCAACCATTCGCGCGGCCTGACCTCGGCCGTGGTCGACGGCCGCGACTTCCTGCGTGCCCGCCCGAGGCGCGGCGGAACGCCGCCATGCCGCAGGGCACGCCGGTCGTTTTCGCCGGCGGGCGCCTTTCCTTCGCGACGCACGAGGACGCCAAGCTGCTTCGGCACGTACGTCTGGGAGACGCTCGACAAGGTGCGCGACCGCCTTGCCGACATGGTCCTCGTCCATGGCGGCGACGGCAAAGGCGCCGACCGTCTGGCCGCCTCCTGGGCCGAACGTCGCAAGGTGCCGCAGGTCGCGTTCGGCGCTCGACAGCCGCCTCGGAGCGCGCGCCGGCTTCCGCCGCAACGAGCAGATGCTCTCGCTGAAGCCGCGCTACGTCGTGGCCTTCGCCGGCAATGGCGTCCTCGAGCGGCTCGTCATCCAGGCCAAGGAGCGGGGCGTCCACGTCGTCGACCGGCGCGGTCCGCTCGGCACCAACCCGAAGCTCGCCGCGCGCAGCGCGCCGTGGCGGCGTGACCGCCGCAGCCGGACCGGCTCCGGCCGGTCCGGCTTCGCTTGCCATCCCGTCCGCTTCCAACTTCTTCTGCGCTGGCCGCCCAGTGCAGCTGCGGCGCCCGGGCGGTCGGCCGAACGCTCATAAACGAGGCCTCCGGAGCATGCCGCAAGCACGTTCTCGCAGGCCGGCTTGGCGCCGCGTCATCGCCGGGTTGCAGCAGCCGGCTTGCAAGTGCGCGCGATAAACGGGAACGACAGCGATGCGCACGGGCATCGACCATCTTCCGCAGGTTCAGCAGGACGAGCTCGCGCGCGTCATGCGGATCCTGATGGCCGAGTTCGAGGAGGCGACCGGGCGGGCCACGCAGCCCTGGCGGCGCAACGGCAAGATCTACAAGATCATCCTGTTCGGAAGCTACGCCCGCGACGACTGGGTGGACGAGCCCGATAATGGCTACCAGTCCGACTTCGATCTGCTGATCGTCGTCAGCCACAAGGACCTGACCGAGATCGCCGATTATTGGTATGTCGCCGAGGACAAGATCCTGCGCGACCAGTCGATCGGCCGGCTCGTCAACATCATCGTCCACTCGATCGACGAGGTGAACAGCGCGCTCAGGCGCGGCGAATATTTCTGGGTCGATATCGTGCGCGACGGGATCGCTCTCTACGAGCTGCCTCAGCATGAGCTGGCGACGCCCATGCCGCTGACGCCCGCCGACGCCTACACGATGGCGCCGGCTATTTCGAGGACTGGCTCGGGAAGGTCGATAGTGCGATCAAACTTGCATCGTTCGCGCAGTCCGAGAGGGTGGCTAAAGACGCCGCCTTTTTGCTCCACCAAGCCACGGAACGGGCCTACGACTGCTTCCTGCTCGTGCGGACGCACTACTTTCCGCGCTCGCACAACATCAAGTTCCTCCGGTCGCTGGCGGAGGACAGCGAGCCCCGTCTGATCGAGGCCTGGCCGCGCGCCGCCAAGCTCGATCGGCGCCGCTTCGAGCTGCTGAAGCGGGCCTATGTCGAAGCGCGCTATTCCGCCAATTACGAGATCAGCCGCGAGGATCTCGATGCCCTGACCGGCTGCGTTCGCCGGCTCTGTGATCTTGTCGAGGCCGTGTCGCGCGAGCGCCTTGATGAGTTGCGGATCGCGGCCGGGTCCGCCGGCGCGGGTTAAGCGGCGCGGCGCGCAGGTGCGTCTCGGATCGATTTTCGGGTCATTGAGTGTCCTTGGCTGACGGCCAGACCTCCCCATTCCTCCTTCCAGCCCCTCTGTGTTTCGGCAGCTTCGGCCCGCAACCCGCGGCCCTGCGGCCCGTGTTGCCCTTCGGGCTGCCCGCGCCGGCCTTGGTCCGGGGTTCCCCTTCGGCTTCGCCTCCGGTGCGCGCCGCCGCTTCGCCTCGACTCTCCTGGGGCTGTCGATCGGGGTGGTCCCGGCGACGAATTCAGGAGACGCAACATGACCAACATCGTTCTTCTCGTCGGCAATCTGGGCGCCGACCCGGAGCTTCGCTCCACCAACGGCGGCACCGACATCGCCATCTTCAACCTCGGCACCAGCCGACCCAAGCGCGACGGCGAGGGCAAGACCTACAAGGATGCGAGCGGCTTCACCGCCAAGGATACCGAATGGCACCGGGTCACCTGCTTCAATGGCCTCGGCCGGATCATCGCGCAGCACGCCGTCAAGGGCATGCAGGTCTCGGTCAAGGGCCGCATCCACTACAGCAAGTGGACCGACCGCGAGGGCATTGAGCGCTACGGCTGCGAGATCATCGCCGACGATGTGCAGTTCCTCAGCCGGCCGCGGCAGAACG
>CAWFIQ010000019.1:0-461669 GCA_963815955.1 uncultured Alphaproteobacteria bacterium | reverse complement strand
CTCCGATCCGCCTTCAAGCAGGTCTACGGCACGACACTATCCGGACATCGCACAACACTCATGCTGCAACGGGCCGACTGTGCTCTCAAAGAAGCAGGAGTAAGCGTTAAACAGGCGGCCCGCCATGCGGGCTACAGTACGACTTCCAGTTTCATCGTCGCCTATAAGCGGCAATACGGAGTTTGCCCAGGAATTGTCCTGCCAGATTGAATACTGGGTCGCGAAAGGCTGCGGCGCCAACGATCCATCCTGCGATCTTCGACACCGTCTTCCGGTATTTCTCGACCGTCGTACAATCACAGCCGGGAGTTCGAAGTATGGTGCAGAGTGTTAGTCGATCTGAACAATCGGTGCACGATCTCCAAACCCAAATGCAAGGCCGGGTCATCGCGCGAGGAGACGAGGGCTACGACAGCGCTAGACGGGTATGGAACGGCGCGGTGGATCACTATCCGGTCGCGATTGCCCTCTGCGAAAGCGTGGAAGACGTACAAGCGGCCGTGCGAACAGCGCGTGCCCATAACATGCCTGTATCGGTTCGTAGTGGTGGATACGACGTTACCGGTCGTTCGGTCCGGTCGGAAGCAGTCGTCATCGACCTGTCTCAGCTGAACCACGTCCATATCGAGGAGCAAATCGCGACGATTGCCGGTGGCACCACAGCCGCCAAAGTTATCGCTGCCGCGTCCGCGAGCAATCTCATTGCCGTGACGGGCTGGAACGGTGTGCCGGGAATGACCGGATTGACGACCGTCGGCGGTTATGGCCCTCTGATTGCAAGCCACGGACTGGCGTTGGACAACCTGACTGGTGCCGAACTTGTCATTGCCGACGGGCGACGCCTCACCGTCCATCACGATGAAAACCCGGACCTGCTTTGGGCCCTTAAGGGCGGTGGAGGCAATTTCGGCGTAGTCACGTCGATGAAAGTCCGCTTGCACCGCGCTCGCCGGGTTCTGGGCGGCATGATTTTGTTTCCATGGGGTGAAGCCGAGACAGTGCTGGGCCGGTATGCCAAGGCAATAGCATCTGCCGACATCAAACTGTCAGTCGTTCTCGGGTTCATTTCTCTACCGGACGGCAGCCCGGCTCTATTCTTGGCGCCAGCGTGGACCGGGGAGATATCCGACGGTGAAATCGCAATGGAGGTCCTGAAGCGCTGCGGTAAGCCCATGCACGTGCAGATCGCTTCAATGAGCTATCAGGATTTAGTTCAGAGCTTTGATGCGCGTGTGGAGAACGACCGGTGCTATGCAATCGAGAGCCGCTGGATTCCGAAACTCAATCCAGAGACGGTCTCTGCCTTGATTGCAGGTGGCACCAGTCGAACGTCGCCATTCTCGACCATCATCCTTCAGCATTTCCGTGGCCTGCCCACGCAAATCCCGCCGGACAGCACCGCCTTTGGACTGCGACGTGAACATGTCATGGTTGAGATCATAGCGTGTTGGGACCCTGCTACTGGTGACGGCTCCGTCCACAAACGCTGGGCACGCGATCTTAGTCAGACGTTAGCTCCGATGTCGTTGCCGGGCGGCTATCCCAACCTTCTGGGCCCGCAGGCTCAGGACCAAATCGCTCACGCTTACGGCAACAACCTCACGAGACTTCAGGCGGTGAAACGTCGTTTCGATCCGGATAACTTCTTCTCAGCGACGCCTCTAACCGTCTGATCGAGGCGGCGACGTTGTGGTGGCGGCCGAAGACGGGCTCACAGAGCCCTTATTTCGGAGCGGCGAAGGCGACGAAATCGCGACCGTGAGCGCGCTGTCGGGCTCGAACTGTGCTTTCGCGATCGAACACTCGAACTAAGGAGACTGATGGTGGAGAATTTTGCGGCGACGGGGTCGGGGAGCCTGCATGGCGCAGCGCTCCCGGTCCTCACCCTCAAGCAACTGAACGTGGATCCGCATGGCGTCTTCCGCCAGTACCGAAAGGATCACGCTGTCGTGCTGCACGAGACTGGCGGATATTTCGTCTTGCGTTTTGCCGACGTCGACCGGTTGGGCAAGGATCCGCGAGCCGGCGCGAGCGGAACGAGCTTTCCGGAGGCTTTGGGCGTCAGCAGCGGAGCGATATTCGATCTCTTCACATATAGCATGATAACAGCCGACGGTGATGTCCATCGGCGTCGCCGCGCGCCATTTTCGAGACTATTTGCCAACCGCACAATCAATGAGATGCGTAAGAGCATTCGCCGTACGGCAGATGATCTCATTGGCGAGTGTTATGGGCGGGGTGAGATGGACTTCTTCGGCGAGTTCGCGTCCGAAATGCCTGCCCGCATGATTGCCGACCTTTTGGGACTTCCGAGGCAGGACATTCCGGAATTCACCCTGCTGGTCTATGAGGTGACGAAAATCTTCAGCTTCGGATTGAAACCGGACGAGCTCGGTGAAATCGAGAATGCCATACGGCAGTTGCGTGACTATGTAGACAAGGTTCTCGGGGAACGTCGCCGCAGGCCACGCGACGATTTCCTGTCGGCGTTCCTGGCTGCAGCTACCGAGGCCGGTGAGCTGTCGCCAGAGGAGATGCTTTACCAGGTTATGCCACTGATCATCGGCAGTGCCGATACGACGCGGGTGGCGATCACGATGCAACTCGCTCTACTGCTTCAGCATCGCGAGCAGTGGGCAGCGGTCTGTGATGATCCTTCATTGGTTCCGGCTGCCGTCACTGAAGCAATGCGCTTTGAGCCTAGCGCCGCCGGGACCGCGAGGCTTGCGCGCGAGAATATCGACGTTGGCGGGAGTGTAATACCAGCCGGTCAACTTGTAGTGCTTTCGATCATGTCGGCGATGCGGGACGAAACTGCCTACCGCAGTCCTGACACGTTCGACATTCGCCGTACCGATCAACCGCGATTGCATCCGATCTTTGGCTTCGGCGCACACCGTTGTATCGGCGAGGCACTCGCGCGCGCCGAACTTGAGGAAAGTCTGAGCGTGATCACCGCTCGAATTCCGCAACTCCACCTGGATGCGGCGCCGAAAATCAAGGGCCATTACGGGGTTCGTCGCATCGATGCTGCTATGCGAGTCTTCTGGAAGCCGTGACATCGCCTGGCGCAGGGTGCGATTCGGCATCAGATCAACAGTGCCACCAAAGGTGTCGTGCGAAACGGAAGAAGCGAAGAAATGAAGAGGCGTGCTTAGATGCAGGGATTGATCAATGGCCAAATTGAGGTTCGGCCCTTTCCTCGCGCCTCATCATCCCGTGGGCGAGCATCCAACGTTGCAGCACGATTTTGGCTCAAACGAATTTTGGAGCGGAGAACACCATTTCGTTTGGGATGGGAGACGATCGGATCGCTTGAGCTGTTCCTTGCGGCGGCAGGAGAACGAATACAGCGCATTAGGCATCGGTGCTGGCGTGGTATCTGCCATATCACCATCCGTTCACGTTGCTGAGCGCATGGTACAACTCGATCACCTGACGAACGGTCGAGTCATCTTTGGCTCGGGGCCAGGCGCTTTGACCGCAGACGCTCGGGCATTTGGCATCGACCCTACGCCCTTTCGTGGACGACAAGACGAGGCCCTTGGCGTCATTAATCGCCTCCTGAATGGCGAGCATTTCAAAAGATCCCGCGAAGCCCAGTTGTTTGACGTGTGCGGTCGGCATCTGATGCTCGCTCTCCGGTCTTTAGGTCTGGGAATATCTTCGCGTCAACGATGCCGACGCTTGAGTTCGAGCCGGTCATTCATGTCGATTGCGCATAAGCGGTACTGGCGAGGGGGAGGGGCTCCCCAAATTGAGGGAGTTCCGGCCGAATTGGCGGCTCGGGGGAAATGCTCGCAGAGTGATGATCCTCAGCGCACTGAGGACAACGCTATAGGATTGGGGTCGGTCGAGAAGTGACCATTTTATCGCGCTTGTTCTTGCTGGTGGCTGTCGCGCTACTGCCCGCGATCGCAATTCAGGTATACAATGAACTCGATCTCCGTCGTGCGCGCCAGGTCGAAGTGCAGAACCAGGCGCTCAGTCTGGCCAAGCTCGCCGCGGCAGAACAGCAGCAGATCGTACAGGGAATTCGTCAGGTTTTGATCGCGATGTCCGAACTCCCCTCGATAAAAACGAGGGACAGCCAAGCGTGCGACGCTTACCTGGCCGGTATGCAGCGGCGATTTCCAGCCTTCATTACCTTTCTTGTCGCCGACGTGAAAGGCTGGTCTTTCTGTGACACGAACAGTGTCCATAGACCAATTTCCATCGTTGGGCGGCCCTACTTTGCCAGCATGTTGAAGACCGGCAAATTTTCGGTCGGAGAATACTCGGCAGGTCTGTCGACTGGCCGTAAAGTTATTCAGTTTGCGTTGCCCTTCTATGGCGACGATGGTCGGATGGGCGGGGTCATCGTCGCGGGTCTCAGTCTCGATTGGCTCGCTGACTACATCGCTCAGAAGGGGACCCCCCGCGGAGCCGCACTCGCCATCACGGACCGCAACGGTACCTATCTCGCCCGCTACCCCGCTAACGGCCGGTTCGTCGGCACGAAGATGCCCGGTGACAGATACTTGAACATGGACGTCCGGGGTGCGGTCGATATCCTCGACGTCGATGGCACGGAGCGGATCGAAGGCTACTCGACCCTGCAGGCCGATTCCGGGACACTCGTTGTCAGCTTTGGCCTCAACAAGGCGCAGGCCTTCACCGAGATCCAGGATCGCACGCTACGCGACATCCTCCTGATAGCTCTAAGCACCTCGCTGGCGTTGGTCCTGACAACTTTGGGCGCCCGGCGGTTCATCCATCGTCCGCTTGGCGAATTGGCCTCTGCCGCAAACCAATGGCGGCTCGGCGAATATTCGCGGCGCGTGGACATCCGGGACAAATCCGAAATCGCCGGGGTCGCCAACGCGTTCAACACCATGGCCGACGCACTGGAGCACCGCGAGCACGAATTGTCTGAGGCGAAGGAAAAGGCGGAGGATTCCGCGGCCCGGCTCACGATGATCTTTGAGAGTACGACCGACAGCGTGATCACGGTCGATCGGGACTGCCGCATCAGCTTCTTCAACCAGCGGGCCTGGGCGCAGATCGCCGAAGGGGGCGAACTCATCGGCATGGAGCTGCAAGAGGCCTTTCTGGACGCTGCCGGAACGGAAATCATCAGCCTAATTCGAGAAGCCATGTCAGACCAGCGCCCGGCCTCGTTCGAAGAGTTCTGCCCTCGCCGCGGTGTCTGGTACGCGCTCAATGCGTTCCCCTCCAGCGAAGGCCTCACAATCTTCTTCCGGGACATCACCGAGCACAAGCAGGCCGTGGAGGCGCGCCGCCTGACCGAAGAGCAGCTTCAACAGAGCCAGAAAATGGAGTCCGTGGGCCAGCTCACGGGCGGCGTCGCGCACGACTTCAACAACCTGTTGACGGTGGTCTCCGGAAATCTCGAGCTCATCGAAAATGCGGCGGATATTGGCAGGGTCCGGCAGTTCGCCGCGGCTGCACGGCGTGCCGCTAATCAGGGAGCAGCGCTGACGGCGCATCTTCTCGCCTTTTCCCGGCGGCAGAAACTGAACCCAAAACTGGTCAGCGCAAACGAGCTGATTTTGAAATTCCAGGGGCTCATCCGCCAGGCGGTCGGAGGTGGATGCGAGCTCAGGCTGCTGACCGATGAGCGCCTATGGCTGTGTCACATCGACCCGCCGCTGCTGGAGGCCGCTCTCCTCAACCTGGCCCTGAACGGGCGCGATGCCATGCCGGATGGCGGCGTACTCGAGATCGAGACTCGGAACGTCGTTCTGGACGAGCGAGGCGTGGCCGGGTGTGTGCCCGGACGCTATGTAAGGTTGTCCGTCGCGGACAACGGCTCCGGGATGGCTCCGGAAGTACGAGATCGGGTTTTTGAGCCCTTCTTCACGACCAAGGAAGTCGGCAAGGGTACCGGCCTCGGCCTCAGCATGGTCTATGGCTTCGTCCGGCAATCCGATGGGCATGTAACTATAGAAAGTACGCCCGGCGCGGGAACCACGGTCGCTTTGTATCTGCCTAGAGCCGAGCAAACAGCTGAGGCAGAGATGGAAACCATCCAAACGCAGGCCGTACCGGGAGGCCATGAGCAAATTCTTGTGGTCGAGGACAATGAGGATCTCCTGGAAGTTACATCCGCAATGCTAACCACGTTTGGCTATCGGGTGCTTTGCGCGCGGAATGGTGCGGAGGCCATCCAGATGTTCGAGAATGGCCAACAAGTTGAACTCTTGTTGAGCGATGTCGTGATGCCGAACGGAATGAATGGCGTTGAGCTTGCCCGCCAAGCCAGACAGCGGAACATTAAGGTCCTGCTCACTTCGGGCTACGCGGGGGATGTGTTGGAACGATATCGAGCGGTAGACGAGTTTCCGATCATCGACAAACCTTTCCGCCTGCCAGACTTGGCGCGGCGCCTGCGGTCAATCTTGCAGGAGGCGTAAGATACTCGTGGCCACTTTTGTCTTATGCGGGAACGCGCCGACACGTTGCAAAGTGCCACAAGCCGGCTTCGCGTTCGGATGTGGCGCCATCGAGCCCGCCTCGGAAAGCACGAAGGTCGTGAAGATGAGTTCTGGCACGCGGCCGAACAGGAATTACGGAACGAGGATAAATCCCGAAAACCTTTAATCAGCCGACGGGCGCTCCTCGGGTGATCCTTACCGGTACAATCAACTGTCACAGATTGAGTTACGGTTGAAATAGAACGGCCACTGTTTCGTCGCGGTGACTAACATAAACGTTAGTATCTGTTCTAGAGGGAGAAGGTAGAGTTCAGCGTGCGTCTTACCTAGGAGCAGTCGATGTATTCGAAAAGCGAGTTCTACTCTCTTGAAGTCATGTGCGGCGAGCGCGCCGCTGCTGCAAAAAAGGAAATGGATTACTGGCTGGCGGAGGCCGAAGAGTGGGCGAGGGCCAAACTATCTTGCAATGACGGGAGCGAAGGCTTGACCAGCTCGCCTGAGCTAATGCCCTTCGCTAGGTGTAAGACCTGAGGACGCTATTCTCCAGTAGGAGATAAGCATTTTAGCGCGGGCGGCCGCCCAATCTCTGCAACGGTGAGGACTTTGGAGGCCCTGTGGAGAGCCTATAATCCGCACGGTTTGAGGCTACCCCCCTGACATTGTCGGAAACTCAATCCGGCTAGTAATGAGGTCGAATTGGGTAAATGCTCTTGGTTCATGAGAGATGTTTGCAGCGTGGTTTGGTTGGCACTGATCGGATTGTTCCGGCGCAGGTGTCGGTTCACGCAGAGAACCTTGACGCTCCAACTCAACGTGCTGCGACGTGGCGCGCCAATCATGTCCATGCCCGGAATGTCACGACCCTGTCGACGGCCGAATACCGGATTGAAACTTAGTCAGTTTGTTGGAAAATACCGTCGCATGCTTTGCGGACGCCATGCGCTATCTCATGACAAGCTGGGAATAACCGAATTAGTATCGAGTTGCCCATTTTCCTATGGCGATCCAATCCGCAGAGCGTCCCAAATGCATTTATGGCCGGCTTAATTTACGGAAATCCAGGTGTTTTGCTGCCGCCGGGCCGGCCCTTGGTCAAGCGGCTGCCGGCTCAGTACGCTAGGCTACTTTCGGCTACGTTGCTGAAGTGGAGAAGGTTCGATACCAGTTCCTCTCCCTCCGCCAGAACGCATTCTTTCATTTGGCCCACTCGAAGACATCGATGGTGACCTTGGTGATGCGGAGCGCGAGCGCGTATGCGAATAGGAACGGCCAGACGAACCACTGGCTGAGCCCGAAGAGCAGCTCGGTGTCCTCGTCTCTGGGCTTTGCTTCGAACTTCGGTGCCCCCTCCAGATACTTTTTCCAATCGTCCATCCTGACCTGGAGGACGGAGAAACTGGAGAATAGGTTCGGGATGGTGTCGAATTGATCGACCCGGAACAATCGTCCGTATGCGAGCGTCACCTCTTTCGAAAAACGTTCTTGAAAGGTGTTGATCTCCGCGGGTGTCATGCTCTGCTTCAGGTCCGTCGCGATGTTCTTAATTGCTTCGCATGGTGCCTTCGCCCGCTGCGCGACCGTGCCGCACAGGAACGTGGTCAAGTACGCGAACTGCTTATCGACATCGGCCTTAAGCGGCGCTTCGCCCGCCTGATGCACTTTGATGTACACCCGCGACAGCATTGTGTCGCGTTGGGTTGAATACTGGATCGCAAACAGGAACAGGCCGATCGTTCCCGCGCCGAGATACCAGTAATCGATCCGTCGAACGACACGCTGCGTAAGACTTGGCATCATCGCGTAGCTCGAGTGGAAGGAGGATAGAAACCAACCGAAGGCGAGCGCCAAGTACGTGATGAAGCCGGCGTCGAAATAGTAAGCCAGGCCTATCCCGACCGGGAATAGGAGGAAGCCGAGCGTTGCGACGTATGCGGTTATCCTCCGACCTCTCGGAAGTTCTTGCAGCGAATCGAACAGCTCGCGAAACGACTTCGGGTTCTGGGTCTCCGTCATCACTATCCTCAACTCTCACGTATCGAGTATTCGGCGTGCCATACTCACGTCATGAAAAATCGCGCAGCCGTATCGCTCGGCAGGAAGTCGGCAGAAGCCCGCCGCAAGAAACACGGTCAGAAGTTCAATCAAGAAAATGCGGGAACTGAGCCAGCTTGCCGCAAAGGCAAGAATTGACAAGTCTGCACAATCTTAGCGTGCCGTTTATCCACAGCTGCGCGGAGCGTTCGGTGAGCTATACCGTGATGGGTGAAGGAAAGCGGAGGTGCGACTTATTTTGGTTAAGGCTATGCCCGCGCGACTGAGAACCGCATAGAGCAGTCGCCCTTCCCGCGCAGCGGAAGCGATTTTGGACACTTTCACCGTAGAGATGGGCAAGGTAAACGGCCTACAAGGAAACGAAAGCCGCGCGGAGTTTCCCGAGCTACAGGTCCTTGTCCTTCCCTGCTGAACTCATACCGACACAGAACCGCAGAGCGGATTATTCGGGTGTCGGATTGTGGTGTGAGTAGTTGGGGATGGCCATAGAGGAGTTCCGTAACAGGAGTCCGTGAGCGCCGCGAAGTTCTACGATGTCCCCATGTACTCATCACGTTATCAAGCATCGGGCCTTCCGCTTCCTCCGCTTTACTCGATGCGGTGGAGGCAGAGAGATATTGGCAACTACATTAAGGCCGTGAGGCCGGTCGGGCCAACGCTAACGTTGGTGCAGCGACGAAGGAACCAGTCCTTGGTCTTGGTCGTTTGATCCAATGGCTAAGAAGCCGATCACTGTTGAGGTCATAGAGGAGGGCGACGAGCGCTTTCTGTGGAAGACCTATGCGGACGGCACTGAGGAGCGAGTGCCGATTGTTAAGCAGCCGCCGAAAGAGAAGCGGCTGCCTAACAAGATTGTCTGGTACTGGGATCTAAAGACTAGGCGACGGAAGTTCTATTAAGCGTGCGCGCTAGTCCAGAACGATGGTTTTGCCGAGCTGCTTCCCGAGGTAGTCGAGATATTTGTTGAGGCTGACCGTAACGAAGTGTGCTGTATGTTCAACGGCATCCAAAAAATCCGGCATTTCGTCTGTCGGGATTACCATCGTGGAGAGGTGGCGTATGACAACTTGTTCCTCCTCCTCTTTTGCCGCTAAGGTTAAACGCACAAAGTCGGAGTGGTCTGTGTGAGCTGCTATAGTATTGCGCAGATTATTTAGTCGGGTATGGATCTCCATACCTTCCGTTGAGCCCTTATAGACCTCCTTCGCATTGAGCGTAGGAATTTTCGGACCGGTAGAAGCGTAGCAGCGTCCGTATGCCATAATGCCGGCAACGAAGAAGGCGTGTTGCATGACAGTGTCTTCGAGGTCGCCGAGCTTTACCGGGTGATCAAGGACCCATTGAAAGTTTGCGCGTGCATTCATGATGTGCAGCAGCATGTGCGTCCACTGATTCAGCCGCTCGTATCCTGGCGGATTGAGCGTGAATCCATCCGCTACGGTGGATGCCATATGTGTCTTGAAGTCGTCATCGCTGATCATCTGATTACGCACGCTTCTTCCGCCAGCGGTCGACCAGCTCATTCACATTGACCGACATGCCGAACATCCCCGGCCGCAGGTTGAAGACCTTATTTGCGACTTCCAAGTAGTCCTCTTTCTTCTCAAATTTTTCTAGGAACTCAGCGCTTTCACCCCTCACGAAGGCAGATAGAAGGTCGAAGAATTGTTGCCATCCGCCGAACCGGCTTTCTGCATCTCGCAGCGGCACGATGAGGCGGACGCTGTCTTTGGTGAGCTTATCGGGGTGAGCGTTGGTAATCAGGAGTGCAGGGAGAGCCTGAGCAAACGACACCTTGATTTCTCCAAAGTACTTCCTCTCGACCTGCGAGCTAAACCCTTTTGCGTCGGTGCCTACGGCAATCACGGCGTTACTGCCGATGCTTTTAGCAATGGCAATGAAGTTTTGCTGAATCATTTCGTAGAGCGGCTCGCGGTACTGGCCATTCACGACGAAAATGTAGAAATGAATATTGTCGTCGACCGGCAGGTTCGCCAGCTCATTTAACGCGTAACCCATAGTCCCCACCCCACAAGTTGTACTTTGCGGGATGATATACTGTTCTCGTGAAATCAATCTATAAGTTTGTGGCCAAGCAGCGGGACGAGTACCACTCGAACACAATCACCATCACGGAGGGCTATGGGGTCTCGCAGTGCGAAACGTTGCGAACTTTCGAACTGTACGACAACGACCGTTTCTGAGTGGCAACAAAGACAGTCTCGATCGCGAGAAGCCTTTCTTCAAACTGCTACGGGAGCCGGCGCGCGGGCCGGAGCCGGGGGGGCGCCGCGTGACGTCGCACAGGCGTTCAGCACCGGCCCAACAGGAAGCCGGCCCAAGCCGCATTGCACACAACCGGTTCGGAGAACGAGGTACCAAACCATTTGCTCGTCAACGAGCCATCATTGTCGATCCACGGCACCGGCGGCAACCGCGGCAGGTAGGATGCATACGGCATCACTTTCGCAAGCGTCACCCTGTACGGGAACCTGGCGAGAAAGACCTCGTTCATGCCGCCGTCAAGTCCGCTGTAGATCGGGGCAGCCGGCACGTTGTTTTCAACCAATCGCGCGTACGCGCGCTCGTCGGCGCGCCGTTTTTCCTGCGCCCGGCGCGCGGCTTCCGGATTGACGACGAAGGGAGGACATTTTTCGTTTGCGTTGAACACGAGAGGCTGCGGCGAATTCGCGGGAGGTTGCGCATCGAAGACGTAGCGGCGGTTGCACACATCCACCTTGGGTTCGCGTTGCGTCGTCTCGAAATGATCGTTGCCGACCTTGAGCATTTTCCAGAACGCCAAATTGGGACTGTTTCGATGCCGCGCCAGGTTCGCCGGCGTCAGGCGGAACGGATAGGCCTGGACCTGGAACGACGGCCGGCCGCTGAGCGAGTCGCGCGCCAGCGCATAGATCTCGCTGATCTGTTCGTCGGTCATGGCATAGCAACCGGCCGACAGGCAGTCGCCATGGATCATGAGGAAGCTGCCGTTGCGTTTGTTCGCCCTGTCGAAGCTGTTGGGGAAGCCGAAGTTGATCGAAAGATGGAAGTTGGAGTTGGGATTCATCAGCTCGGGCGTGATCGTATAAAACCCTTCCGGCGCCTGCCGGTCGCCCTCATAAAACTTCGGCCCGAGATCGCCCGACCACCGGCAGATCGGATAGGTTTTCAGGATCTGGAAGCGGCCGGTCGTGTCCTGTTTCCAGACTTCGAGCTCCGCCTCTTCCTTGAAAAGACGCAACACGATCGGCGAAGATTTCGGCATCTTCTTCTGTTCGAGCAGCGTGAGCAGCTCGGCGGGCAATTCCTGTGTTGCCTTGGCCGGCAACGGCTTGCTGCTTTGGCCAAGGCACGTGACCGGCGTCAAGCCAGCGGCAAAAGCCGCCGCCAGCACAAGAGCCTTACCCGTTCCGATTGAATCGGAACGGGGCTCTCGAATTCTTGTTTTGACGCGTTTTCTTGACGCGACCCGGTGCCCACTTCGCTGAAAAACCCTCTAGTGCACGTCGGACCATGGCGCGGATCACTGCTGTACCCCCAGCCCTTCCGCCCGCGTGCCGCTAATGTCAGCGCTGCGTTGGCTACTTGCAGACCTTTGATACCTTCTTGTCCCTAAGCGCCTTGTCGCAATAAAGGCTGCAGTTCTTACCGCCGGCCTTTTGACAGGCAACCAGACATTTTTCAGCCGAACAGCCCCAGCTATCGGCCAATGCGACGGATGATGTGGCGGCCGGGCCGAGAAGTATAACCAGGGCGGCGATGGTCCCGTGCAATATTCTGAGCATCTGCAATCCTTTCGTTGATCAATGATCGCAGTAGGCCATCGAATTCGGTCATTCGCAATAAACCTCCAGGAGTTGTCAGCCCACGTTACACGATGCGAAACGCGCGTCTTGCGCGTCAAATCATCACGCAGACGGGCGCGTCGAACGTGTGTCGCTCAGGGACGAACGCGGATGATCGTCTTCCCCTTGTGTCGCTTGGTCGGGTTCAGGGCGGCGAAGGCATCGTCGAGGGTCGAAACGTTGCCGATGTTCGTCCGCAGTCGTCCGTCCCGCACCCGCTGGACGATCTCACTCAGTTGGGCACGATCGGACTCGACGACGAAGTCGACCGCGAGGCCGTCGTCGGGCCGTGCCTCGGCCGGCCCGACGATGGACACCAGCGTGCCTCCGGCTCGAATCAGGCCTGCGGACCGCTTCCCGATGTCGCCGCCGATAACATCGAACACCAGATCGACTCCGCCGACGTCTTCCAGGACGTCGTTGTCGAGGTCGACGAACTCCTGCGCGCCGAAGTCGAGCGCCCTCTCGCGGTCGGCGGCGCGTCCGGTGCCGATGACGTAGGCGCCGAACTCTCGTGCGAGCTGCGTCACCATCGAACCGACTGCGCCGGCCGCGCCGTGCGCGAGTACGCTCTGCCCCGCCTGGAGGCGGCCGTGCTCGAACAGTCCCTGCCACGCAGTCAGGCCCGAGATTGGCAGGCTCGCGCCCACCGTGAAGTCGACCTCGCCCGGGAGCGGCGCGAGGTTGCGTGCCTCCATGGCTACATACTCCGCCAGGGTACCGTCGCGATACCAGTCGGCGAGGCCGAACACGCGCTGTCCCACCGACAGTCCTGTCGTGCCGTAGCCGAGAGCGGTGACCACTCCGGCCAGTTCGTGCCCGGGGATCGACGGTGTTCGATCACGGTCGAGGCGATCGGTCCAGGTCGAGGGCCACTCCAGCTCAGTCGGGACGAACCCCGACGCGTGAACCTGAACGATGACGTCGTTTATCGCCGCCTGCGGCTCAGGCCGCTTCACCAGCTTCATCCCGGCGGTTCCCGCCGCCTGGTCCGTTACGACGATTGCCTTCATGATCATTTTCTCTTCGGTCGTTTGTCTCGTTGGGCTCGGGAGTGTGGACGCTCCGGCTATCGACAAAATGTCATCCATTGTGGAACTCCTTTTCTCGGTGTCTGCAATCTGCGCCGTCTGCTTTGACCGAGGTTCCCACCAAGCCTGATGGATCGGGATCGCTCCGGTCGCGGGCGTTGGCGGATAGATGCATTGCGCATGGTGATAAAACAGTCCCAAGATTGCCGGTTTTGGCTGTACCATTGCGCGATGGCTGTCCTCCCGATCCAGCTCGATCGTGCCAGAAGGGCTCCGCTGGCTACCCAGATCTATTCGGCGATCCGAGACGGCATCGAAAACGGACGGCTTGCCTCGGGCGCGCGGTTGCCCTCCTGGCAGGATCTGGCCGCTCAACTTGGCGTCTCCCGCGGCACCGTGCGTGTGGCTTACGAGCGTCTCGTCGCGGAGCAATTCGTGATTGGTTTCGGGCCGGCAGGAACACGTGTGGCCGAGCGGCAGTCCCGATCCTCAATACCTGATTGGTCGCCGGAATCCCCGCTTCTGCCGGATCTCTTCTACGAATTCGGAACCGCGCCGTTGGCATTTCAGATGGGCGTGCCCGCTCAAGACGCCTTTCCGTTCAAGCTGTGGTCACGCATCGTGACTTGTGAGACCCGGCGGGTTGCGGCGGCGCCGGTGACGTATCCGGATCCGCGTGGCGATCCGGAGCTGCGAAAGGAGGTCGCGGCTTATTTGGGGCTGGCCCGCGGCCTTCAGTGCAATCCCTCTCAGGTGCTCATAACAGGTGGATTCTCCGGTGCGCTCGGTTTGGCGATCGGAGGGCTCCAGCTTGGAAGGATGGGAGCCTGGATCGAGGATCCGGGCTTTCCGCTCACTCGCACCGCACTCGGCCTGGCTGGCATGGCCGTGACGGCTGTCCCGGTCGATGCGGAAGGACTGGATGTTGCTGCTGGCGTCCGGACCGTCCCTGAAGCGAAATTGGCAGTTGTGACACCAGGCCAGCAGGCGCCGCTCGGGATGACGATGTCTCAGTCGCGGCGATTTGCGCTGCTCGACTGGGCTCGGCGCAACGACAGCTGGATCATCGAGGACGATTATCTGAGCGAACTGCAGCTGAAAGGACGGGTGGCTCCGGCTCTTGCATCTCTCGATCATGGAGGACGGGTGCTGCACATAGGCAGTTTCAGCAAAACGATCAGCCCGGCACTACGCCTGGGTTTCATGGTTGTGCCGCCGGAACTGAGTTGTCGGTTCGCTGATCTCGCTGCTTCCCTGGCGCCGGCGCCGGCCGCAGGCATGCAGCGCGCTGTGGCGGAATTCCTGCGGGACGGTCACTATCTTCGCCATCTGCGCCGCATGAAGCGGCTTTACGCCGCTCGGCGGGAGGCTCTGCTTCGTTGCCTGGGAGAAATGGCGCCAGACCCGATAAAGGTGCAGGCGACTGCCGGTCTTGCAGTGGTGATCTGGCTTCCCAAGTCCGCGTCAGACGTGGACATCGCTTCACGTGCGCTGGAGTTCGGACTCGCGCCGCGTCCGATGTCGGCGTGGTACATGCAGCCTCCCCGGCAGCAGGGACTGCTGCTCTGCGTGACCAACCTCAATGAACGGCGGCTGCCGGCGGACTGTCGTCGGCTATTGGAGTTGGCGCGATAGCACTTATCGCAGCAAGGCAGCTACGCATTGTCGATCCGTTTCGATACTGCCCCCGGCGCGAGTGTGCAGGCTAGGTGAAGAAGTTTCACCGACGTATACCGGGTAGCCTTCCTCGCGCCGGCGCCCGCCTACTTCTCGAAGCCGACAAACACCGTAGCTTCCTCGACGGACTTTCGCTCCGACACCACCGAATTCGCTGGGAACGTCTCGTCCGGCCAGCCCAGCGCGATGCTCTTCATGATGACCTGATCGTCGGCGATCCCTGCGTGCTCGCGCACCACGGGTGATTGCATGATGCCCTGGCTGTTGATCACGGCGCCGAGCCCGCGGGACCAGGCGGCGTTTACGAGAGCGGTCGCCACGGCGCCGCAATCGAACGGCGTATCGTCGCTGCCGTCAAGCACGCGGTCATAGGTGATGATCACGCAGACGGGCGCGTCGAATTGGCGGAAGCCGCGCAGCACCCAGTCCTGGCGCTTGTCCTTGTTGTCGCGCTCGATCCCCATCGCGGAGAATAATTGCTTGGCGACACCGACCTGCCGGTCGCGGTGCTTGCCTGCAAAGGCCTGACCCGTGCGGAACTCGCGCGACTGCGGAATGCCCGCCACCATCCGCTCGGTGTTGCCGGCGCGGATTCGATCCAGCGGTTCGCCTGATATGACGTAGAAATTCCAGGGCTGGGTGTTCATCGAGGACGGGGCGCGCATCGCCAGACCAATGATTTCCGCAATCAGCGCCTTGGGTACCGGATCGGGTTTGTAGCCGCGGATGCTCCGGCGACCGAGGACAACGTCATCAAACTGCATCTGCGAGGGATTCCCTGATAGGTTCTGAAACAGCCTGGATTTTCGCGGTTTCTGCACCCTCGCGCAAGCGATGGCGGCATGTCGTCAACGGTCTGGCCACGCGGCGCATGATCGCATCGATCGGGCGCGCACGCAGTCGTTCAGCGAATTCCGGGATGATGAAATTGTGCCGCTGATTTGCCCGACGTGTCAAATTTTCGGTCCAGATCGCGGGTTGCGGCGGCCGCCGGCTACTTTGCATGGGGTTGTTTTCGATATTTTTGGTGGGAGCCGTGGCGACCCTGCGCGACGGCACCGTCCGGGCTAATCTTCATCCCCGCCCGGTGTCTTCCTCAGCATGAAATGTCCGAACGCCGAAGCGATCGGCTTGGTCGGGTCGTCCTGCCATGCCTGCGCTTCGAAGGCGACGACGCGGCGGCCCTGCTTGACGATCGAAACCCTGGCATAGCTATCCAGCGCGCGGCCGGAACGCAGGTAATTGATGGTCAGGCCGATCGGCTTGGGCGGTGCCAGTACGCCGAGTTCGCGCGTCACACCTACAATCGCGGTCGTTTCCAGAAAGGCGCCGGTGATGCCGCCGTGGATGGCGGGCAGCATCGGGTTGCCGATGATCTTTGGCGAGAAAGGCATGACGAGCGTGTCGTCCTCGCCGATGCGGATACCAAGACAGCGCGCGAACGGGCTGTTGGCAAACAGGCTTGCCGGATCTTCGGGGGCTTCGAGCGCCGGAGGCGGGCCGTCGTGTATTCGCGCGTCGGTCAGCATATTGGTCCGGTTCGCGCCGATCATGAAGCAGGCCGTCGCGGTGGCGACCGGATCGTCTTCGGATTCCTGGTAGGCGGCCGAGCGTACGAAGGCGATCGAGCGGGTGACGCGATAGCAGAACGAATGCGCCTTGATGTCGAGGCCGGGTGTTGCAGGTTTCTGATAGTCGATGCGCAGGTCCAGCGTGGCAATCGATCGCGTGCCATCGAGCGCGAGCTGGACGGCCATGCCGCAGCTCTCGTCGAGCATGGCGGTGACGACGCCGCCATGAAGAACGCCGGTCTCGGTGTCGCCGACGAAGACAGGACGGTAGGGCAGGCTTGACCAGGCCTCTCCGGGCGCGGCGCGGTCGAGCCGCAGTCCGCTGATATATCCATAGACAGAACGGCGGGCTTCGATGGCCTTCGCAAGCTCGTCAAACGGCAGCGGCGTATTCAATGATCTGGTCATGCAGACGTTCTCGATGATCCCGCCTGCGCAATGGCCCTGTCATACGCGTCGATCGTCGCCTTGGCGCGTACCGCTACTTCCGCCGCCGTCATGCCCGGTTTGTAAAGGCTGCTGCCGAGGCCGAACGCCAGAATGCCGGCCCGCGTGTAGTCGACGAAGTTCTTGTCGGAGACGCCGCCCACGGCGGCGATCATCAGGTCTGCGGGAAGCACCGCGCGAATGGCTGATATCCCCGCGGCGCCAAGCACGCTCGCCGGAAAGAACTTCAGGCTCGAAGCCCCCGCCCTGGCGGCGAGCAGCGCCTCCGTCGGGGTGAAGACGCCGGGCATCGTGACCATGCCGCGCGCACGGGCGCGGGCAATGATTTCAGGATCGACATTGGGCGTTACGAGCAGCCGGCCGCCAACCTCGTAGAGCTGCTCGACGGCCTCCAGCGTCAGGACGGTGCCGGCGCCAACCAGGATTCCGGCAGGGGCCTTCCTGACCGCGATCTCGATGGAGCGGAATGGATCCGGCGAGTTGAGCGGGATCTCGATCGCCGTCATGCCGCTGTCGATCAGCACGCTGACGATATCCTCCGCTTCCTCGGGCCTCACGCCGCGCAGGATCGCAACCAGCGGACGCTTCATCGGGGGAAATGGGACAACACTCATCGTTTGATCCTTCACACGTTCCAAATCGATTGAGCGGCCATCGAAAGGCCGCGACGGACCGCATCCTCTGCACCGATTGATCGGACAGGAACGGAAACCGTGTCAAACGCCAACTGGTAAAGCCGCTGGAGCCTTCCTGACGCCACCAGAATGATGCCTTCGCTGGGTACGCCGCCCGCGAGCCCCGCCGCCAGTTCGAGACCGATCAGGGTCCCCGATATCTTTTCGCGGGCCGAGGATGGCTTGCCGCCGTAGAGGAGCTGACCCGATCGCACCTGGAATAGCAGATTGGCGGCGAACGAAGGTGTCTCAAAGGCGGCCATGACTGCCGACTTGAATGCGTCGATGTCTTCCGCCTCGTCGGCGCCGGCCACCGCGTGAGACAGGATCGTTTCCCGCGACACCACGTCGAACAGCTCACCTGTCATGAACGTGGCGAAGCGTTCGACGGTCCCGCCATTCGCCCGGACCCACTTCGAGTGGGTGCCCGGCATGCAGACGACCGCGTCGTCCGCCGCGTCCATGCCCAGGGCGCCGAGCAACTGCGTTTCCTCGCCCCGCATGACATCCGGCGCCTTGCGATCCCGCTGTGCGATTCCCGGGAGGATGCGGATGTCACGGTCCTGTCCCGGCACCGTGACGGCATGCTTCAGGATCGATGCGAGGCGCGCTGGCGTGTCGACATATCCGGCTTCGACCCATCCGCCTCGGGCGCCGGCCATGCCGCAGACGACAACGGGCAGCCCGGGCGCGGCGCCGACGGCTTCGAGATGCGACTGCAGCACGGTGGCGAAGCCAGGCTTGCCTGCCACCATCATGCCCTCGTGGCTGCGCCGTTCTCCGAGGATATTGCCGGCCCGGTCGACGAGCCAAAGCCGAAAACTGCTCGTGCCCCAATCGACCGCGACGTATGCAGCCTGTTTCATTTCAACCCCGTCCGAATGCTGTCTGCGCCTCTGCGACATCGTATCACGCCGATCTGGCGGGCGAGAAGTTTACCTGTCCCGTCAGGCGTTCGCTTTGCAGTTGATTTGCAAGGATGCAATCAGCATGATCTGTGGTCATGCGGGCCAGGCTGCTTGACGCGGCGGGGCTCGCCAATGAACGCGTCCGCGAGAATGCGTCATAACAACAAAGGGGAGGGGTGCCGTCGTGATCAATCGGCTTTGCAGGAGTGCGCTTGTCGGCCTGGGTGTATTGCTTGCCTCACTTTCGGCGCAGGCCCACGCGCAATCGAATCCCAGGACGATTACGCTGGTGGTTCCCTACGCGGCCGGCGGCGGCACGGACACGGTCGCGCGTCTCATTGGCGAGCGGATGTCGCGCACGCTCGGTCAGACCATCATCATCGAGAACGTCGTCGGCGGCGGCAGTACCCTGGCCAACGATCGTGTTGCCAGATCGGCGCCTGACGGCTCCACGGTCCTGATCAATCACGTCGGGCTGCTTGCGGCGCCCAGCCTTTTCATCAACCTGCGCTACGATACAAAGACGGCGTTTGAGCCGGTCGGCCTCGTCAATAACGCGCCGATGGTCCTGATTGGCCGCAAGTCCATACCCGGCGCAGGACCGAAGGATTACGTGGAGTGGATCAAGGCGCAGCGCGACAAGGCGAACTTCGCGCATGGCGGCCTCGGGACCAACAGTCATTTGTGCGCCGTGATGATGGGCAATGTGCTCGGCTTCAAGCCGACGGTCGTAGCCTATCGCGGATCAGCTCCGGCCATCGGCGATCTGCTGGCGGGGCAGATCGATCTGCTATGGGATCAGGTGACCAACGCGCTGCCGCAGATTCAGGCCGGGACACTGCACGGCATCGCCATTACGTCGCCGGAACGTCTCGACCAGTTAAAGGACGTGCCGACCACCGCCGAGCTCGGCATGCCTGAGGTGAGCTACTCGATGTGGCATGGGCTCTACGTGGCGAAGGGGACGCCCAAAGAAACCGTCAATGCGTTGAATTCGGCGCTCCGCGCCGCGCTGTCCGAGCCGGAGCTCCTGGAAAAGCTAAAGCAACTCGGAACCCTGCCATTCCCCGAAAACGAGTTGACGCCTGAGGCGCACGCGCGCCTGTTCGTCGCCGATCTTCCACGCGTGGCAAAGCTCATTGAAAGCTCGGGGATCAAGGCGAGCGAAGCAAAGTGAGGCGTCTCGCGTGACGTGGAAACGGCCACGCTGAAATCGGCGTAGTTCGATCACACCATCAGATCGTGGTGCGGCGCGTGGGCGTGGGCGCCGCTCCACGCATGGTCCGGACCGTTACTGAAGTTGTCCGACCAGTGATGTTTTGATGAAGCCAACTCGATCGCTTGTGCCGGCCCCGAGAAGGTTGGTGGTTCGCTGCCTTGTGCGGCGTATCCGTGGTGACCGACCGACAACGAAGTATGGTCCCCGTTGCCGTAGTCCGAAACCTCAGAGGCGGAAATCTTGTCCTTGAAGTGGAATGAGTCGCCATGCCCATGCGTATTAGCCGCTGAACCAAATGAAAAATGGGCAGTCGATGGCTCGAAATCGGAGGCTCCTTGCTTGGGGGCATCGTACTTGTCTGAGTTCGAATGATGGTCGTGCCCGTGATCAATTCCACATATGAGCATCGTCAGCGTCTTTCACGGTCGACGATCTGTGATCGTCCCGTTGCCCATGATCGTCGTCGTTCGAGCGGATGCTGGAGTGGTTCACGGAACTGACCGACAAATCCTTATCGCCATCCAGCGTTCGATGTTGCTCGATCCGCTGCGATGCACCTTTGTCGTCGTTCGGAACGATGATGCCCGTATTGTGGGCGACGGCCTCGTGCGTCGAGGTCGGATCCGGCGCGAGGCTGTTCTCCGCTAGCGCTGTAACGTGAACGCGGTGGGCGTCGACTGACGGGTCGCTTGTCGGCGCAACTGCTTGGTCGTCATTGGTGGCGTCGGCTGGTTGTGTGCGCGCTTCGTCATGGCGGCAAAAGTCGAAGCAGTCGGTCTTCCAGGCCGTTCGCAACGTCCAGCTTCCGCCGTCGACGTGCGCGTTGTGACTGTCGGGCCCGTCAAGCGAAGCGTCGGCGATGGTCGCAGCGACGACCGTGTCGGTTTCCGCAGTTGCCGTGAGTTCGGGATTGCCCAACTCGGCGGCGACCATGACCGGAGCCGCCGTCGGCTCGGGGACGAAATCCGAAGCCTGAACGGTTACACATCCCTCCAGATGAACTTCCAGCAGCGCGGAATCGCCGATATCCAGGATGTGACCTGTCGAATTGACGTACAGAATGGTTTGATTTGTCGTGCTGTCATAGAGCCAGGCGACCGTATGCGCAGGTACGGATGTGCTCGTCGACGTCAGCGCCAGAAGGGCAAATGCGCCGAGAGCCGTTAAGTCGATCCGGTCGGACCCCGGTTTGAAATCGGAGATGACGTCGAACCGGGCGGCGTTTGAGTCGGCTGCCGACAGGAAAACGAAACTGTCGTTTCCTTTGCCGCCCGTGAGTTTGTCCGCTCCATACCCACCGACGATGGTATCGCACCCGTCGCCGCCGTTTATCGTATCCCGTCCTGAACCTCCGTAGATCGTGTCATCCCCGTCATTGCCCTTGACGACGTCATTGCCGGACCCTGCGTAGATGAGGTCACACTTGCCGGTCGCGCTGATGGTGTCGTCGCCGGCGCCCGTGAAAATGATTCGACCGTGATGGCCGCAGTTGTCGATGGTGTCGTCGCCACGGGTTCCGAAGATGTACGGTTTATCGGATACGATGTGCCTGCCGGTGGCCAAATAGTCGAAATCGTTCGGGTCGGCGTCGTTGGCGCCGTGGATGGCGATTGTCACCACCTGTTCGGTACCGTCGATGCTGGTTACCGTGAAGGTATCGGTCAGCGTGTCGCCATCATTGAGCGCCTGCACTGCGCAGTTGTCATTGTCGAGCTTGTAGGTCCACACGCCATCGGCCGTCATCGTGAAGGTGCCATAGCCGCCATCGCTGGCGGTAGGACAACTGACTGCCGCAAAGAGGTTGGACATGTTGTCGACGTCGGCGGCGGTGAGCACGCCGGTCGCTGTCGGATCGTCGCACTTCGGGCCACTGTCTTCGGTCACCGAGCCCTTCGTGGCGCCAGAGATGATCGCCGCGTCGTTGGCGCCGTTGATGGTCACTGTGACCACCTGCGCGGTGCCGTCGACGGTAGTCACCGTGAAAGTGTCAGTCAGCTTGTCGCCGACATTCAGTGCCTGCACCGCGTGGTTAGACTGGTCGATGGTGTAGGCCCACACGCCATTCGCCGTCATCGTGAACGTGCCGAAGCCCTTCGCGCTCGCGGTCGGTGAACTCACCGCAGTGAACGTATCGGGTGGATCGTCGACGTCGGCGTTGGTGAGCGTGCCAGTGGCGTTCGGCGCGGCGAGCGTGCTATTGGCGATGCCGCCGGTCTCGGTGGCCGTGCCCGAAATGGTGCCGGAAATGATCGCCGCGTCGTTGGTGCCGTTGATGGCGATCGTAAAGGGCCTTTCGGCCGAAAGCGTGCCGTCGGATACGGTGATCATGAAGTCGGTGGTGGTGGGTGCAACCAGCGCATTGATCGCGTCACTGTTCGGCACGAACGTATAGTCGCCGGTGCGGCTGGCCACGTAGAGCGTGCCGTAGGGACCAACCTCCGATACATCGTACGTCGCCCCGTCAATGACGTTGTTGCCGGCGGTTCCTCCATCGATGCCGAAGGTCAGGGTGGAACTGTTGGGGCTGCTGGCAAGGAAAGTGCCGCTTGTCGCCGTGAAGAGGTCAAAGACGACGGTGTCGGTTTCGGTCGGCCCCAACACCGCATTCAGCGTTGGCGGCACGGGCTGCGGAGGCGGCAGTTTTCCGAAAACGGTCTCCGGGATCGAGGTGAAGATCGACGGGGGCAGTATGGGCAAGTCCAGTTCGGGGGGGCCGTCGTCAGCCTGAATAAAGTTGATCGGCTGCACCGGTAGCGCATCGAGGCCAGGCGGCGTGCTCGACCCGGTCGACCCCAGTCCTTTCTCGTAAGTCGCGAGCGCTTCCTGCTGGGCTGCCTGTAGTTCGGCCATGCGCGCCGGGGAGTTGGTGCTCTGACTGATGCTGACCGAGGACCCCTGCGTACGCAGGATGACGGTCTGCCCGGGATCCTCAACGAGGAAGTGTCGAGGGATCACCTCCTTGGTGACCAGCTCGAATGCGCCGTGCTCGAGGTCTTTATATGTAATATTGCCGTCGTCCAGGTACGTGACGCCCGGGTCGGCGGCCTGGACCTCCTTCGCAAGCGAGAAGGTCAGTGCTGTGAGCCACAGCATGCCGAACCCGCCGGCACGAGCCCGGCTTTGAGGATCGGCCGGCCGCGGTCTGAACGTTGCCGATAGTGTGGGGAAGCGAGGCCGCAACGGCCTTACGTTCGTCCCCAGTCTCGGGGTGGGATCCGACGAGCATGGCTCAAACCCCGCCTGCCACTCACTTCGTGCAATTTTACGCGGTCTGGCTCTACCCAGCCCGAGAGGTCAAAACATCTCGCTGCCGCCAGCCGAGGGGCTGGCGGCCGAAACCTCCTGTTCCAAACTAGCCCAATCCATGGGCGTTAGGCTTTAGGCTCAAAAGGAGTAATCCTTTAGAGTGGACGGTGGAGGATGCCTTCCCCCGGCATCGGGTTTAATGTCGGGGCCTAATGTCGCCCCGGCCTTCGGTTCGAAGAGCCGGTGAACGGTATCTTGGACAAGATCTTCTCGGGAAAGGGGGGATCATGGGCACGCGTGCGATTGCCATTTTGGTGGCAGGCTTGGTTTTGTCCGTGGCGGGGTTCCTCGCCGGGCCGGCGCACGCGCAACGCGATTCCGCCAAGCCTGCGGTTCAGGATCTCGCATCGAAACCAATTGGAAAAATTGTTGTCGCCACCGGTTCGGTGACGCTTGAACGTGCAAGTGCTGTCGTCGTTCAGGCGAGTACCGCCGGTCACGCCGGTGAGGCGAACGTGGGTGATCTCGTCTATCAGGGCGACGCGGTCGCGACCGGCGCCGACGGCCGGGTCGGCATCAACTTCACCGACGGCACCTCCTTCAACCTGTCGAGCAACGCGCGCATGGTTTTGAACGAGTTCGTGTACGATCCAAACAGTACGTCCAACACGACCTTGTTCAATCTAACCAAGGGGACTTTCACCTTTGTCGCGGGCAAAGTCGCCAAGACCGGCGACATGAAGATCGACACCCCGGTCGCGACCATGGGCGTTCGAGGCACCACGCCACGCGTCGAAATTTCGGATGACGGGACGGTCAGATTTTCGACGCTCATTGAAGAGGGCAAGAGCAAGGTCGCCAGCAAGTCAAGGGCGCCCGCGGCGCTGCAGCCCGACGAAAAGCCTTTTCCAAAGTCGAATCTGAAAATCTGTCGAGGGTGCTAGGTGCGTCCCGGCAGTTCCGGAAAGCCTGATATGGAATTTCGTGCAAGCAGGCGCATCATCGACGGCGTGGCGGCGACATGTGCCTTGCTGCTGCTCGGCTCACAGGCTGCCGCGCAGAACCCCAAGAAGGGTGACTATCTCGGGAACATCGCGCTGTGCAATGGCTCGGGCAGCACGTCGTTTGCAGCCCGGATCGATGGTTGTACGGCGCTCATCGATTCCAGTCAGGGTACGACGACGGCGCGGGCCATTGCCCATAACAATCGCGGCAATGCCCTTACGGCGCAGGGAGACCTTGATCGCGCCATCCTGGATTTCGATCAATCGATCAAGCTCGATCCAACCTACGCCAAGCCCTTCAATAACCGCGGCGCGGCTTACCTGAGGAAGGGCGAATACGACCTCGCCCTCAAATCTCTCGATCAGGCGATCAAGCTCACTCCGAACAACGGCAGAGCCTTCGTCAACCGTGCCGGGGTTTACCTGAAAAAGAACGAATACGATCGCGCGGCGCGGGACTACGACGAGGCGATCCGCCTTGAGCCCAATCTGGAGGCCGGCTGGAGCGGCCGCTGCTGGACCCGGACCATCCTCGGCTCGTTGCAAGCGGCGCTTGAGGACTGCAACAAGGTGCTTCAGTCGTGGCCGAACGACGCCGCCACGCATGACTCGCGTGGACTGGCCTATCTGAAGATGGGACAGGCCGACGCCGCGATCAATGATTTCAATTCCGCGCTGCGGGTCGATCCGAAGCTGGCGAGTGCGCTCTATGGGCGCGGGCTTGCCAGACTCAAGAGCGGCGACAAGACCGGTGGCGATGCCGATATATCAGCGGCAAAGACGATCCAGGCCGGAATCAGCGACGACTTCCTGCGCTATGGCGTGCGCGGCAGCAACTGAATCAAATGGCAACTATCAGCGGGCCGGGCGCGGCGAACTCGTCATGAAACGATGCCGCGCCTGAGCTGCTCCCGCTAATCCAGCTTCACGTTCGCTTCGGTCACGACCTTGCGCCAGCGCTCGACTTCCGCGGATACCATTTTCGCGAACGCCGGACCTGTGACGTCGGGGACATCGGAGCCGTTGCGCTCCCAGGCTTCCTTGATGGAGGGTGTCTGCATCGCCTTCTGCAATTCCTTGACCATCTGATCGACGATCGCCGGCGGCGTGTTCTTCGGCGCGAACAGGCCGTACCAGGTCGATACTTCATAGCCGGCCAGACCTGCTTCCGCGGCGGTCGGCAGATCAGGGAATGCCGGCACGCGTTTCGGCGCGGCGACGGCGAGCGCACGCAACTGTCCGGCCCTGACGGGCGCTGCCGACGAACCGAGCCCGTCGAATACGACCGGCACGTGGCCGGCGATCAGATCCTGCATCGCAGGTCCGGCCCCGCGATACGGGACGTGCTGGATGTTGGTCTTGGTGAGGATCTTGAACAGTTCGCCCGCAAGATGATGCGTGGTGCCGGCGCCGGCGGAGCCGTAGTTCAACTTGCCCGGATTGGCTTTGGCGTAGGCGATGAACTCGGCGAGCGTCTTGGCGGCAACCTTGTCCGGATTGACGACCACCACCTGCGGCGGGCGCGCGACCAGCGCCACAGCAATAAAGTCCTTCTCGAAATTGTAGTCGAGGTTGGGATAGAGCGAGGGGGCGATGGCGTGATGCGCTGCGCCCATGAAGAAGGTGTAGCCATCGGGCGCGGCCTTTGACGCGAGCGATGCGCCAACGGTGCCGCCTGCGCCGGCGCGGTTTTCGATCAGCACGCGCTTGCCCAGTTGTGTGTCGAGCTGGGCCGCCAGCGGACGGGCAAAGGCATCAGTGCCGCCGCCGGCTGCGAACGGCACGATGAAGGTGATCGGCTTCTCCGGCCATGATTGGGCCTGGGCGATGGCCGGGCCTGCCACGGCGGAAACGATCGTCAGAACTGAAAGCAGCACGCACCGGACAACTCTTGGTTTCACAGCATTTTCCTTCGGCTATTGTGGTTAGCGCTTCGCCTTCGGCGGCGCGTTTGTCTTTTTTGCCTCGCACTGGCTCCGGCATTCACCCGGAATGGGGCAGGCAACGGGCCCCACCGTATGCAAGATGCCAAGCGTGATCCATTAAAATGAACGGCCGGACATGGCTAGGTACCGGGGCGTTTAGTCGCGCCGCTCGTTCCGTCACAATTGCGCCGCAGGCTATCCAGGAAGGGGTCGGGGCTCCGCCTCTATCGCGTGCGTACCGAAGTTGAATCGCCGGGCCGGAGCAGAAGCGCGATCAGCAGTACGGGAAATAGCGGAGCTAATCTGGCCACAGGAAACAGCAAGGGCGGGCTCAGCAACGGCAGCAGCCAGATCATGAACGCCAGCGTCCAGCACCACAGCGGCAGCGGAGCGGCTCGCGACATCAACCAGAACGCCGCTGCGATCACCAGCAGCGTTATATCATAGGGTCCGGAATGCGGCGCGGCGAGAACGGTCGCGGCCAGAAAGACCGCCGTCTTCTCCCGCGTCCCCAACCGCGATCGGAATGCGATGACGACGGATATGGCTGCGCCGAGCGTGGCGAGCAGTTGAATCCACGACGCCATCCGCTCCGGCGCGCCGAGCAGAACTGCGCAGGTGTAGACGCTGTGTCCCCACATGCGGCCGAATTCGATCCACTTCTCGTCCGGGCTGACGAGGTTCTCGATGATGAGCGGAAACCAGCGCAGCCACAGGTCCCATCCGAAAACCAATCCGCTCGCGATCATCATGGCCAGCGCGGACAAGCCCGACGCCAGGAAGGCGCGCCACTGCCCGGCCGCGATCAGAGCGATCGGGACCAGGATGCAGAACTGGGGTTTGAACGTCAGCAGTCCCAGCACCAGTCCGCCGAGCCAGGGGCGCCGTTCGAGCAGGCCAAACCCGCCGACGATCAGGGCCGCGACCAGAAAGACGGCCTGACCGTTGATCGCATTGATGGCCGATGCCGGGCAAATCAGTGCGGCCACGAACAGGGCGCTCGATGGCAGGGCGGCGGTCGCACTCGATCGCAGCGCCAGCGCGAGCAGGGCGGCTGTCACGACCTGAAACGCCACATAGGAACCGAAGAAACCCAATGGCGCGAACGGCAGCAGCATCAGCAGAAAGCTGGGCGGATAGGCCCAGGGCCGAAATTCCAGCGGCTTGGAGAGCCAGTCTGCAAAATTCGTGTTGAGGAAGTCGGTGAAACGATCCCCGTCGAAAATCAACGGTGCGTTGCCGTCGAGGACCGAGCGGATCGCGCCGTAGAAAACCATCCAGTCGGTACCGAGGGTATTGTAGTCGAGCCCGATCTTGCCCGGATATGGAATGGTCGTAAGCAGAAGCAGCCAAACGTAGAATGACATCAAAAGGGCTGGGATCAGTACGACCGCGGGTGGACGCAGCATTTCCCTTTGCTCGAAATTGCCTCCGCCGTGTGCCAGGTCGCCTTGTGCCAAGTCCATGCCTTGTCCTGCCAGTTTTCCTGCCAAGCTGAGATATATGGCTGCGGGCGGATGCGAATCGGTGCCGATCTTACGACGATCGAGACGATGTGCCGAATGGTGCAGCAAACACCTTAACGAAAGGGCATCGGCAGTTGAGCCGCCTGCGGGTATCAAGCCGATGCCGGGGCCGTTTTTCAGCTACGGCGCCAGGAAATTTCAGCCCCCTCCCGCACGCTCCAAATGGACTCCGGTTGTAAAGTAAAATATGCTCGCCCCGGGTATGTGGGGAAAGCGCTTATGAAATGCCGGGCTACTGCGGTCGCAGTTTTGTTGTGTACGATGTTTGCCAATTCGAATGCGGATGCCCGCGGGCCTTACGGTACGATCAGCGTCGGCAACTGGCAGGGCGGGGCCTACACCAACGACCAGACTGGATCTTTCTCGCATTGTGCGGCAGGCGCCCGATACGCCAGCGGCGTCTATTTCATGGTGACGATCGACGGCAATCGCGGGTGGGGTCTGGGGTTCATGCATGAGCAATGGACACTCACACCAGGGCAGGCCTTTCCGCTGACCCTGACGTTCGATGGACAGCAGCCGTTCAATGTCCATGGTGTCCCGATCGGCGCCAAGGTGGTTCGCGTGCCGATGCCGGCCAATTCCGCGCTCATCGCCCAATTCCGAAAAGCGAAGGCCATGACGGCCTATACGCAAGGGCAGCTCTTCCAGTTCAACCTCGACCAGACCGGACAGCTACTGCCCATTTTGGCGAACTGCGTCGCCAAGGTCAGGCAATCCGGCGTGGCCAGTGCCGGCGATTTCTCGGTTCTTCCCGCCGCCAGGCCGGTCGCCGCGGCGGCGACGACGGATGCTGCGGCGGCCAAACCCGACAGGCTGTTCGACCAGACCGGTACCGGTTTTTTGGTGAGCACGAACGGACACCTCGTGACCAATGCGCATGTCGTGCAGGGCTGCGTCGGCGACATCCAGGGCAATCTGTCCGGCGAGGCGCCCGCCAAGTTGCGCCTGGTATCGAGCGACGAGACCAACGATCTCGCGCTGCTGCAGGTGACCGGCTCGTTCAAGGATGTCGCCAGGATCAGGGACAAGGCGATCCAGTCCGGCGACAGCGTGGTGGCGATCGGCTATCCCTTTCATGGACTGCTGACCTCCGATTTCACGGTCACGACCGGGATCGTGAGTTCGCTCAGCGGCATCCTGAACGATACGCGCTTCCTGCAGATCAGCGCGGCAATTCAACCCGGCAACAGCGGCGGACCGTTGCTGGCCTCGAGCGGCGACGTGGTCGGTGTCGTCGCGGCGAAACTGAATGCAATCAAGTTCGTGAGGGCGACGGGCAACATTCCCGAGAACATCAATTTCGCCATCAAGACCGGGGCGCTGCGGGACTTTCTCGATAACAGCGTGGTGCCGTATCAGATCTCCGACGCCAAGGACGAGTTGAAGACGGCGGACATCGCGCGCAATGCGAGGGGATTTACGTTCCTGATTTCCTGCAAAGCCAAGGGCAAGGAAAAAGAGGCCGCGAAGAATTAGGGGCAGAGGCCGCGCAGCCCGCTGGTTTAGACGCGGGTCCCGTCTGAAAGTGACAGGTTTTCGTATTCCCCCACGAGTTCGCCCCTGCGTCCGTACGTCCGCAGGGGCGACAGGTCACGGGCCTTCAGGCCACTCGGCGCTTATCGCGAATTGCTGCCGCGGCTATGCGCGGCTTGGGCATTCCAGGCACTCCACCTGACACTGGCGAGGCTTCGCTGGTCGGTCGCAAGCGGCCGCCGGGTCTGCCGCTCATAGGCGGCGATGATGTGCTGCGACTGGCGGATTTTCTGCTCCAGTTCGGCAACCGCCTTCTGCGTCTTGCCGGCCCTGCTCGACTGGGCAGGCTCGCCCACCGTGAACCTCGAGGTCTCGATGCTCTTCAAGATCTCGCGAAGCTTCTTGAGCTGGGCGCGGTGCCACGCAATGGCGCTGTCACTGTCTACCGGCATGCAAACCCTCCTGATTCGTGGCCGAATCTAGCACGCATGGGGCAAGTTGGGCCAAGGGGGCGCCCGCGGGCTCCCGGGGCCCACTGGTTTCGCGAGATCTGGGTTGGCCGTTCCCGATTTCGACCTTTTTTTGCCACCGAAGCGACCGCAGGCGAGCCTTCAAACAACAAACTTGCATGGCGAACTAACCCTCAGCGCGGTCCCTCTTACAATCCTGGCGGCAGAATGCCGGCCAGGCACAGCGGAGCGTGCGATGAGCGAAGTTGAGTTCGATCGAATTGTCGATGCCGTGCGAAAGGAATTCGCGCTTGCACCGGCGGTGCATTCGTTCAGTGGGTTGCGGGCTTTTGACGGGCGAGCGAAAGCCGCCGGAGACAAGCCGGCATCCCGACCCCACGCTCCCCTCGCCAGGATTCGTCGCGTGGGCGAGGGGCGGAAGCGATACAGGTGAAGCGACAAAGGTGACCTGATGGAACGATCGGTGTTCGAAATCGTGAAGGCGCCGCTGGGCTGGTCGGTGTTCGCCGACAACGTCAAGATCGGCGGCGTCTACGATTTGCGGGGCGCCGCCCTCGAAGCTGCTGCACTGGCCGCTTCCTATTCCGTCAGCGACGGTGTCGGCGTTCAGATCAACGTGCCCGGCGCGGAGGAAGAAAAGCCGAGATGGGCCATCGCGTTTGACATCGCGACGGGCATCCTGCCGACGAAGGGCGGGCGCGAGCGCAGCGGCTCACGGTAAAGCCGGCGTGAAGGCAATCGCTCGACTTTGACCGATAGTCTCCACTGCCTGGCAGGACTTTCGTACCAGCATGCGCTTGTCTGCGCAGTCGCGAGCCATGCGTGGATCGACACTGGCCGCCGTCGGGTTTTCCGCCGGCGGCCTTCATTTTGTGTTCGCGCTTTATTTCACATCGTCGAACGGCGACACTGCGGGGCTGCCGACGCGCATCCGCTTGATGCGGCGTACCGCCATTGGTGTGCCGTCGGATACGTACTGCAGTTCGTAGCTCTTGCCGTTCCTGTCGACGGCGGTGCAGGAGATGCTGGAAAGCTCCAGCGTCACGAAATTCCCGACCTGCTTGCAGAGGCCGGCGGCTGGTTCGATCGACGGCACCGGCAGGCCGTCAGCCTTCGGCCGGTCCTTGGATTTGAACAGCATCCGGTCGATCGGCAGCTCGTACACATTGGCATCCGGCCTTCGCCCGTTGTCGCCGGAAAACGTGATGATGTGGCTGTCGTCCCTGGGGTCGTCGATCGCGACCGTGAAATTCGCCCTGCCTTCCTCTGTCTGGAAGAAGGCCACAGCCCGGCAGCGAAGATCCCGCCCGGCGACCTTGAGCGTCCTGCACTTGCCCGACATCATCGCGAAGATGATGGTATCGGGTTCCTGTCGCTGAAGTTCATCCGAGGCGTCCGCCGGCAACGCAATGAACATTGCGGCCAAAGTGAACACCCACCGGAAAAGTCTCGTGATCATGCGGCGTTGATAGGACATCCGGCGTTGTGTGACTAGAGTTTCGGCAGGGTTTCGTCGAGGCTGGCTTTCTCTCGCGCAGTGATCAGAAATCGAGCGGCGCGCAGACGAAAGAATAATACAAGTCGATAATTACGTAATAGTATAACATATTGCCCGCAAAATTTGAGAACACCTTTCCCCAGCCTGGTGGTAGGGCGTTCCCCGGATATCAGGCCATCAAACGGGGACGACGATGCTGGAGAAATTCGAACGCTATCCGCTCACCTTCGGGCCCACCCATATCGAAAAGCTGGAGCGGTTGTCGCAGCATCTCGGCGGCAAGGTCGAACTCTACGCCAAGCGGGAGGACTGCAATTCGGGGCTTGCGTTCGGCGGCAACAAGCTGCGCAAGCTCGAATACATCATCCCCGATGCGATCGCTTCCAATGCGGATACGCTGGTCTCGATCGGCGGCGTGCAGTCCAACCACACCCGCATGGTCGCGGCCGTGGCGGCCAAAATCGGGATGAAATGCCGCCTGGTGCAGGAAAGCTGGGTACCGCATGAGGATGCGGTCTACGACCGCGTCGGCAACATCCTGCTCAGCCGTGTCATGGGCGCCGACGTTCAGCTGGTCGACGAAGGATTCGACATCGGCATTCGCCAAAGCTGGGAAGATGCGATTGCGGATGTGAAGGCTAGGGGCGGCAAGCCCTATGCGATCCCGGCAGGCGCCTCCGTGCATAAATATGGCGGCCTCGGCTATGTCGGATTCGCCGAAGAGGTGAGGGCGCAGGAGAAGGCGCTTGGCTTCGCCTTCGATTACATCGTGGTCTGCACCGTCACCGGCTCGACCCATGCCGGCATGCTGGTGGGATTTGCCAGGGATGGCCGTGCGCGCAAGGTGATCGGCATCGACGCTTCCTTCACCCCGGCCCAGACCAGGGCGCAGGTGCTCGATATCGCCCGTAACACCGCAGGTCTTGTTGAACTCGGACGCGAGATCGTCGAGGACGACTGCGTGCTGATCGAGGACTACGCCTATCCGGCCTATGGCGTTCCCTCGGAGGAGACCAAGGAGGCGATCCGGCTGTGCGCGCGTCTCGAAGGCATGATCACCGATCCCGTCTACGAGGGAAAATCCATGCAGGGCATGATCGATCTCGTGAACAAGGGATACTTCCCGAAGGGCTCGAAGGTGCTCTACGCCCATCTCGGCGGCGCGCCCGCGATCAACGGATACGCTTATGCGTTTCGCAACGGATGAGGTGAGCGTCTACGCGTCGGCCGTCCGCACCAGCGCTATCAATTCGTCGCCGTAATGCTCGAGCTTCTTGTCGCCGATGCCCGGGATGTTGCGGAGTTCGTTGAGCGTCGAGGGCCGTGCGGCGGCGATGCCGTCGATGGTGGAATCGTGCAGCACGACATAGGCCGGCACGCCGCGCTGGCGCGCGATGTCGGAACGCCAGGCCCGGAGCGCCGCCTGCAGGCCGGCATCGGCGGGCCTGGTCTCGGCGCGCGGCGCCAGATCGCCGCGTCTTGATTTGGCGCGGCTGGCCCGAACGCGCGTTCCGGGCGCCGCCTCGCGCAGCATCACCGCGGTCTCGCCTTTCAGGACGCCGCGTGCGCTCTCCGTCAGTTTCAGCGCGCCAAAGGCTTCGCTGTCCGCCCGCAGATGGCCCATGGCAACCAGTTGGCGGATCACGGCGCGCCACTGCTTCTCGTTGAGATCATTGCCGATGCCGAACACGGACAGCTTGTCGTGGCCGAATTGCGTGACGCGCTCGGTCATGCGGCCGACCAGCACATCGATCAGGTGCATGGCGCCAAACCGTTGCCCGGTGCGGTAGGCGCAGGACAGCAGCTTTTGCGCGGCGACCTTGCCGTCGCGAAGCTGCGGCGGCGACAGGCAGTTGTCGCAATTACCGCAATTGCTGGAGGTCGCTTCCTCGCCGAAATAGCCGAGCAGACGGCTGCGGCGGCAGCCCGCGGTTTCCGCCAGCGCCACCAGCGCGTCGAGCTTGCCGATCGATACGCGCTTGAACGCATCTGCGCCGGTGGATTCGTCGATCATGCGGCGCTGCTGCACGATGTCGGACAGGCCATAGGCCATCCAGGCGCTGGAGGGCTTGCCGTCGCGCCCGGCGCGTCCGGTTTCCTGGTAATAGGCTTCGATGCTTTTCGGCAGGTCGAGATGCGCCACGAAGCGCACGTCCGGCTTGTCGATGCCCATGCCGAACGCGATGGTGGCGACCATCACGACGCCGTCCTCGTTGATGAAGCGATCCTGGTTGCGGGCGCGCAAGCCTGCATCGAGGCCGGCGTGATAGGGCAGGGCCGGAATGCCGGCGCTGGTCAGCGCTTGAGCGGTATCCTCGACCTTGGCGCGTGACAGGCAATAGACGATGCCGGCGTCGCCCGCATGGCGCTCGCCGATGAAGGCCTTGAGCTGGGCCGGCGCATTTTGCTTCTCGACGATTTCGTAGCGGATGTTCGGGCGGTCGAAACTCGAGATGAAGCTTGGCGCGCCTGATAGCCCGAGCCGGGTCACGATCTCCTTGCGCGTCATGTCGTCCGCGGTGGCGGTCAGCGCAATGCGCGGCACGTTGGGAAAGCGTTCGGCGAGGACGGACAGGCCGATATATTCGGGACGGAAATCGTGCCCCCATTGCGACACGCAATGCGCCTCGTCGATCGCAAACAGTGCGATGTTGGCCTGCCCAAGCAAGGACAGGCAGCGCGGCGTCAGCAGCCGCTCGGGCGCGACATAGAGCAGGTCGAGGTCGCCGGCCAGCAGCCGCCGCTCGACTTCCGAGGCTTCATTAAACGACAGCGTCGAGTTCAACACCGCCGCGTTGACGCCGGCCTCCAGAAGGCCCGCGACCTGGTCGCGCATCAGCGCGATCAGCGGCGACACCACGATGCCGCAGCCTTCACGCAGCAGTGAAGGCAGTTGATAGCACAACGACTTGCCGCCGCCGGTCGGCATCAGCACCAGGCAGTTGCCGCCGTCGGTCACGTGCCGGACGATTTCCTCCTGCGCGCCGCGAAAGCCCGGCAGGCCGAATACGGAATTCAGCACCGACAGCGCGTCGGGAGCATCATCGTGGTGAAAGGCGGCACGAGAAGACATTACTGATAGCTCGCCACGATGTCCGACACCGCACGTTCGAGCTGTTTCGCAGTGGCGCATTGCCGGACCACGGTGCAGAAGGTCGAATAGCGCGGCATTTCGGAATCGCCCCAGCCCCAGGCCATGCGGCCCTCCGGATTGAGCCACACCAGCCGCTTCGATCGCTCGGCGATGCGGCGCACAATATCGGCGCGCGGATCGAGATTGTTGCTGCGGGCGTCCCCGAGCACGATCACGGTGGTTTGCGGCGTGATCGCGTTCATCCAGCCGTGTTCGAAATCGTCGAACGAGTTGCCGTAATCAGACGAACCGAAACCGACCTTGGACATGATCTCGGCCATCGCCTCTTCCGGCGATTTGGATTCCAGGATGTCGCTGACCTCGATCAGGTGGCCTGAGAACGCAAATGAGCGGACGTCGTCCACGACCTCGTGCAGGCTGTGAATCAGCAGCAGGAAGAAATCCGAAACCCGCGCCACCGAGCCCGAGACGTCGCAGAGCGCGATGATCTTCGGCTTGTCACGGTGGCGGCGTTTCCAGGCGGTCAGGAACGGCACGCCGCCCCAGGCGGCATTGCGGCGGATGGTGCGGCGAACGTCGAGATGGCCGCGGCGCTGGCGCTTGCGCGGCTTGGAGTAGCGCTCGCGCAGCCGGCGCGCGATCTGGCGGATCAGGCGCCGCATCTGCTCGACCTGCCGCGGCTCGATCCGCGACAGCGGCGCGTTGCGCAGGATTTCGTTACGGAGGTTTTCGGCTTCCTCGCGCCCGTACAGCATCAGCGCCTGAGAGACGGTATCGCGGACTGTGCCGCGCAGCCCGTCCAGCGCGTTGGTCAGCCGCTCCGCCAGCGCCGGGTTGGTCGCGGCGAGGTTGTCGAGATCGTCGCGCAGGCGCTCGATGCCCATCCGGTCGAGGACGCGGCCGGAGAAGATGCCGCGCTGCGTGAAGTAACGGATATCGGGCAGCGAGGCCGCGCTCGCAGCGTTGGCTATTGCCGCCGAAATCTGGTTGCGATCCTGCGCCAGCAACATCTGGGCTAGCTGGCCGAGCCCCTCGGCCTGCTCGCCGCCGCCGCTGGCGTCATCAGACGAATCCGATGGGGGGCTCGATCTCGATTGATCCTCTTCATCGGTCTTGCCGTCTTCGGGCGGTGACCGCGGCTCGGGCTGATCGAAGAACAGATCGAAACAATCGCCGAGCGCCTTCTTCTCGTCCTGCGTCTTGGCGAGCGTCAGCAGAAATGTGTCGCGCAGGATGGTGCGGTCGGCAAAGCCGACCTTGGAGACCGCCCGCATCGCGTCGATGCTTTCGGCCGGCGAGAGCCTGACGCCTGCGCCCCGCGCCGCACGAAAGAAGCGATGCAGGTTCTCTCTCATCCGCCCATCACCCGAAGACGTTTTGACGCGAGGCCTTGGCGATGAAGGTGGAGACCTGAGGCATGGTGGCCTCGATATCCGCCTCGTATTTCAGGAGAACGTTGAGCGTATCCTTGACGACCTCGTGACCGAGCTCAGGCGCCTGCAGCAGCACCAGCACGCGCGCCCAGTCGATTGTCTCGCTGACCGATGGCAATTTCTTCAGGTCGAGCGTGCGGACCTCGTGGATGAAGCCCACCATCTGCTTGCGCAGCGTCTGCGAAATGCCGGGCACCCGGCTTTCCACGATCCGCTCTTCCAGCTTCTGCTCGGGGAAGCCGATATGCAGATGCAGGCAGCGCCGCTTCAGCGCGTCGCCGAGATCGCGTTCGCTGTTCGAGGTCAGGATCACGGTCGGCGCAGCTACGGCGACAATCGTGCCGAGTTCCGGAATCGTCACCTGGAAATCACTGAGGATTTCCAGCAGCAGCGACTCGAATTCGGCGTCCGATTTGTCGATTTCGTCGATCAGCAGCACGCAGCCGGCGGGTTGCTCCAGCGCCTGCAACAGCGGGCGCGGTTCGACGAATTCCTTGGAGAAGAACACGTCGCCGAAATCGTGAAGCTGATTGAGTGCCGCCTCGAGCGTCGGGGCGCCGCCGAGCACCTCGCCGAGCTTGTCCTTGAGGATCTGCGTATACAGAAGCTGCTTGGCGTATTTCCACTCGTAGAGCGCCTTGGCCTCGTCGAGCCCCTCGTAGCATTGCAGGCGGATCATCTTCATGCCGCGCCAGGCGGCGATCGCTTTCGCAAGTTCCGTCTTGCCGACGCCGGCGGGGCCTTCGACCAGGATCGGCTTTTCGATCTGCTGCGCCAGATAGACCGCGGTCGCGATCTGCCGGCTTGCAATATAGCCTTGCGCCGCAAGACCGCTTTCCACTGCCTCGATCGAGGCCGACGGCCGGTTTTCAGCCACGGGGTTTCAACTCCGAATTCGATAGATTTCGCAATGTTCTGCCCGCGTTCCCGGCAAAGAACAAGCGCCGTTTCGTCATGGGCGGCGGCGGATTCCGCCTTTTTCCGCCTAGCGCAATGCCAGTCCGGTCGCGGCTTCCAGTTCCGCGATCGCCTGCGCTGCGCTGACCACCTTGATCGTGGTCATGCCCATCTCGCGCGCCGGCTTCAGGTTGACGCCGAGGTCGTCGAGATAGACGCAGTTTTTCGGATCGACCTTCAGCGTCTCGACCATCATCCGGTAGATGCGCGGGTCGGGTTTTCGCAGGCCAATCTTCGCAGACTCGATGACATGATCGAACAGCGCCATCACCTCGGCGACATAGAGCTTGCGGCCGCTATGGCTGCCGATGGCGTTGGCGGGCAGGTTGTTGGTGATGCAGCCGGTCTTGAACTTTGCCTTCACGCGCTTGAGCGCCTCGACCATCTCGGGTCGCAGATCGCCCGACAGCAGCGGCAGCACGTCCTTGCCGCGCACCGCCGCGCCCAGTGCCAGCGATTCGGTCGCGAACAATTCGTCGAAGGCTTCGATGTCGACTTCGGCGCGCTCGAACTTCGCCCAGGCGTTTTCCAGATGATTGGCGGCGTTGGTGCGCCGGATGATGTCGGCGGGAAGCCCGCGCTCGGTTTCAAACCGCGTAAAAGCCTCGAACGGCGAGGTGGTCAGTACCCCGCCGAAATCCCAGATCACTGCCTCGATCATCATTCCCTGCCTGAATAAATGCGTTGGGCGAGCGGCTAACACGGAATGCCTGTCGGAACCAGCCCGATCGGGCGCTTGGCGACATGCCTGACGCAGGCTATTGCTGCGCCGATGAAAATCCTGCCCCACTTGATTGTCAGCTTGGCTCTGCTGCTAACCGCTCCCGCGCATGCCATCGTCGGCGGCGGCGCGCCGTCGGCGGAAGGTGTCAGTCGCTCTGTCGTCACCATCGTCGGCTCGCGCGGTAATTTCTGCACCGGCGCGTTGATTGCACCAAAACTGGTGCTGACAGCGGCGCATTGCGTGCAGCCCGGCGCGGATTACAAGATCGTCGAATACGGCGCGGACAGGCAGCCGACGCTGCGGGATGTCAAGGCCGTTGCCATTCATCCCGGCTTCAACATGCAGGCGATGTCGGGACACCGTGCGACGGCAGATGTCGCGTTGCTGCAGTTAAGCGCGCCGGCCAAGGGGAAGACGCCGGCCGCGCTCGGACTGCCTGATATCCCAATCAATGTCGGCAGCCGTTTTACCATCGCTGGCATCGGCGTGACCGTGCGCGGCGACGGCAAGAGCGGCGGCACCATCCGCGCCGCCGAGCTGGTCGCGACCGGCAAGCCGGGAACGTTGCAGATCAGGCTGGTCGATCCTGTCGGGCAGGGCACGCGCGAAGGGCTCGGCGCCTGCACGGGAGATTCCGGCGGACCAGTGTTCGAGGACAAGCAAAGTGGTCCCGCTATTGTCGGCGTGGTGAGCTGGTCGACCGGGCCGAACGGCTCAGCGGGCTGCGGCGGCATGACCGGCGTCACGCCGCTGACGCTTTATCGGGACTGGATTGTGCAGGCCGCGCAGAAATGGGGCGTGGGGTTGTGACCGGCTCGGCGCCGTAGGGTGGGCAAAGGCGCGCTGGCGCCGTGCCCACCATCAAGCACTCCACTCGCAATGGTGGGCACGCTACGCTTTGCCCACCCTACGGCTTCCCCGCCAGCCACCTAATGCTTCGCCGCCTTGTTCGCGGCGGCGTTGTTGAGCACGATCAGGCCGTCGACGGCGACGCCGACCTTGCTGTTGATCAGGAACGGATTGACGTCGATCGACGCGATGCGGCTGCCGGCGTCGGCCATCAGGTTGGAGAGGCCGACCAGCGCCTTCACGGCGGAAGGTTCGTGCAGCGCCGATTTGCCGCGATAGCCCTTCATCTTCACGCCGGCCTTGGTCCTGGCGATCAACTGTTTCGCCTCGGCCTCATCCAGCGGGGCGCCGGCGAGCGCGACATCCTTCATCAATTCGATATCGACGCCGCCGGTGCCGAACAGCACCACCGGCCCCATCTCGGCGTCGAGCGAGGCGCCGACCACGAGTTCGAGGTCGGCCTTGACCTGCTGCGCGATCAGAATGCCTTCGAGTTTCGGCTTGCTCTTGATCTTCTTGACCCGCGCCGTGATGTCGTTGAACGCCTTCTTCACCTCGGCCGCGCTGTTGAGGTTCAGCACCACGCCACCGATGTCGGACTTGTGCAGGATGTCGGCGCTGACGACTTTGGCCACGACGGGGAAGCCGATCTTCTTGGCGATCTTCACGGCTTCAGCAGCAGTCTGCGCAATTTCTTCCTTGGAGACCGGAATGCCATAGGCCTTGAGCAGCTTCTTGGAGGCGACTTCATCGAGCGCGGCGGCGCCGTTGGCGGCCTTGAGCGCCTTTTCCAGCACCGCGCGCGCGGAAGCCTTCGAACTTGACTTGATGTCGGGCACTTCCTTGCGCAGCGAAGAGTATTCAATCAGCGACTTGATCGCGCCGACGGCCCGGTCGAGGCCTTGCATGACTGCGATATTCGGCAGTGACTTGCGCAAGGCCTTGGTGAACTCGGTGAACCCGATCGACATCGCGCTGATGTAGACCACGGGCTTGTTTGCAGCGCCCGCCATCTCGTTGACGATGCGCAGATTGCGTTCGCGCAATTCGTGCGGCGCCTTCGGCAATTCGGCGTCGATGATGACGATGTCGGTGTCGGGATCGTCGATCATGATCTTGATCGAGCTCATGTAGACCGAGGGATCCACGACCGCAGCAAAACCGGCGTCGAGCGGATTGCCGACGATGCTGCCGGGCCCGAGCATTTTCGCCAGCTGCGCCGTCGCATTCGCGCTGAGCGGCGCGAAATTCAGGCCGGCCGAATAGAACGCGTCGATCAGCAGCCCGCGCTTGCCGCCGGACAGCGACACCGCGGCGAGGTGGTTACCCTTGGGCGGATCGGCATGCACGAAGCATTCGGTGGTCTCGATCAACTCATCGAGCCCGCGGACGCGGATCACGCCTTCGCGGGTCGAGATCGCATCGAACGTTTCGATCGAGCCGGCGAGTGCGCCGGTATGCGCCATGGCGGCGGCGCGGCCGCCTTCCGAGGCCCCGAGCTTGAGCGCGATGACCGGCTTGCCGGCGGCGCGCGCGGCCTTGCAGGCCTCGCGGAACACCTTCGTGTTCCGGACGCCTTCGAGATAGACCACGATGACGCGGATCGACGGATCGGCGGCGAAATAGGTCATCAGGTCCGGCGTCTCGAGGCCGGTCTCGTTGCCGGTCGTGACCATGTAGCCGACGCCGACGCCGCGATCTTCCAGCGCCTGGCGGATCGCCATCACGATCGCGCCGGATTGTCCGGCAATCGCCACCGGGCCAGCTTCCATGGTGACGATACGGTCGTCGATATTGGTGAACAGATTTTCGCCCGCGCTTAAGTTTCCGAGGCAGTTCGGGCCGGTGACGGCAAGGCCGGTCTCTTTCACGGCCTGCTTCAGTTCAAGTGCAAGGCGCTGGCTTTCCTCGTCCTGCAGTTCGCTGAAGCCCGAGGTGACGATGGTGGCGGAGCGCGCCCCGGCCGCTGCGGCGTCACGGATCACCTGCACCGCGAAACGCGCCGGCACCAATACCAGCACATGATCGGGCTTTTCCGGCAGGCTGGCGAAATCCTTGTAGCAGGGCACGCCCCAGATCGCTTCGCGCTTGGCGTTGACCGGGAACAGGCCGCCTTCGTATTTGTATTTGATCAAATTGTTCCAGATGCGCTCGGCATAGTTGCCGGGCTTGTCGGTTGCACCGACCAGCACGATATTGCGCGGGTGCAGCATCGCATGGATGCTTTTGACGATGTCGCTGGCATCAGGCGAGGGCGACCATTTTTCGGCTTGATGCGATGCGGTGCTTGCCTGAGCGTCCATGGGTGTCCCTTAACTCTGTTGTTTTCTTTGGCCGTGGCGATCGAGGACGAAAGCCGCGCCATGTTTTTCTTGTGATTGAGACCTTTCTATTGAGACTTGGCGGGGGTGGCAACACGCGTTGCGCGGGCAGCGCCATTCGCGGAGCGCACGATTTCCCGGCGTGCGGAGAATTCAGCGTGAACCGGGCGCGTCCCCGAGCATCGTGGCGTGCACAAGATAGCGCTCGGGCCCCTGCCTCAGCGCGTCGAATGGCCAGCAGGTCGAGAGCACCAGTTCGTGCCCGGCTGCGAGCGGATCGATGCCGGAGGCATCGAAGCGTACGACCGAAGTCGTATCCACTCGATAACGGAACGTGCGGCCGTCGTGCCTCGTGACGACGATCTCGTCGCCGATGACGACGTTCTTCAGGAAGGAAAAATGCGTATCGCGGTGCGCCGAATAGACGGCCACGCCGCGTTCGCCGGCATCGGGCGTGCCCTCGACATGCCCCGGACCGAACGCGAGCGCCTGTCCGCTGCTGCCGGCGAGTGCGATCGTACTGGCATGAAGTCGATTCACTTCGATACGGGCCACCGGCCATGTATCCGCCCACGACCACGGCTTTGTCTCGCGGCCGGTGGCAATTGTTTTCTCAAAGGCCCGCTCCAGCAGGACTTGAGCGACCAGCGCCTTGGCGTGGATGTAGGCGCCCTGGCCGAACAGGATCAGGCCGGTGAGGGCGAGAAGGAGAGGGAGGACGAAACGGGGCATTGGGGCACTTCCGTCATTGCCGCGACAAACGCAAGCGTTTTGCGGAGCGAAGCGAAGCAATCCATTCCTCCTGTGCGAGGATGAGATGGATTGCTTCGCTGGCTCGCTTTGACTCCCGCAATGACGGTGGTTGAGAAAAAAGCGGCGCGCGCGGCCTTGGGGGGACGGGTGGAGCCGCGCGCGCTCTGGAAGGAGGAGGTTGGGGAGACCTCCTCCTTCGGTCGACGTCAACGCAGGAACATCTGACGCCGATTGAACTGACGTCGATTGAACACCAACAGGATCAGGCTGAAAGTGAGCAGGATCACACCTGCGATCATCTTCAGTTCGGCGTCAGTCGCCGTCCTCGGCAGCGTGACCGTGCTGGGGGCCTGGGTGACGATGGGCTGCGCCCGTTTCATCGCCGCGAGCTGAACCTTCGCCTCGTCCGTATTCGCGCGCCGTTCCATTGGCGTTGCCGGAACCTGCGGACGTTCGCCGAACAATTTTTCAAAATCCCAACCCGCGGGCAGGTTGATCGGCAGTTCCGAGACCTTGAGCGGCTCGCCCTGGGGACGGCTCGGAGTCTTGTCGACCGCGACCAGGCTGGTCAGCCGCGTGACGAGCTGATGCTCGAGCGCGAGCGCCAGAATGGTCTTGTCGGCATCTTCCGGGCTCGCCTGCCGCGTGGTGCGTGCAACTTCCGCATCCGCGATCTTGCGCCGCGCCCAGAGTTTGGACAGGCCCTTGCCTTCGGCGGCGTTCGCCAGCGGAAGGGTGACGACCCACGGGCGATCGCCGATGCGGCCCTTGATCTCGACCGAGCCCGTGAGCTTGTCGAGCTTCGCCGCCAGCACCAGCGGCTCGTCGCGATAGACGTCGGGGATCGCGACGGGCGTGATATCGGCCGCGGCGTCGGAGAATTTGGCCGTCAGGTTTGTCACCGCCGGATTTTCCAGCTTGGCAAACAGGCCGCGCATACGCTCCTCCACCTGCTCGACCGAGCCGATATGGGTGAAGGTGCCGCGGCCGAGTTCGGCGGCGCGCGTCATCAGGTAGGTATTCGGAGCCGAGCCGATGCCGACCATGAAGATGCGCGAGCGGCCACGCAGCGCATTGATGGTTTCGAACAATTGCTGCTCGTTGCCGATGGCGCCGTCGGTCAGGAACACGACCTGCCGGACGTAGTTCGCATCGCCGGCGGTGTCGGAAAGCGCGGCGCGCATCGCCGGCACCATTTCAGTGCCGCCATTGGCCTGCAGCGCGTCGACAAAGGAGGTGGCCCGGCCGATATGCTCCCTGTCGGCGGGCACGGCCGCCGGGAACAGCACGTCCATGGTGTGATCGAAGCGGATCACGTTGAAGCGGTCGTTCGGCTGCAGGCGGCCGAGGGCGTAAATGAGGCTCGCCTTGGCCTGGATGATCGAGACGCCGCCCATCGAGCCGGAATTGTCGATCACGAAGATGACTTCGCGCGGCAGCGGTTTCTGCTGCGTCTGCTCGACCGAAGGCGGTGTGACGAAGGCGAGCAGATAATCGCTGTCGCCGACGTGCTCGCGAAACAGCCCGACCGATGGCGCTTTCTCTGCGGCCGGCTTCCAGGTCAGCTCGAAATCGCGGTCGGCCGGCACGGGGCCTTCAGCCAGGCGAATGATGCTCGTGCTCGCATCGGCCTTTTCCGTGTTGATCGCATGATGATGGCTCTTGACCTCGCCGAGGGGAAAGCCCGCCTGCAGCCGCACCGTGATGCGGGTCGGATTGACCGGCGCGTTCGTCGCGGGGTCGAGCACTTCGGGCGAGATGCGGTCGCGATCCGGAACGGGATCGGATTTCGCTGCGCCCCAGCCGCCGCTGTCGGGCCGGAACTCGACGCTTTGGACGACCGGCACGGGATTATAGCGCGGGGCGACCACCATCGGCACCCGCAGCGAGAACTCGTTGCCGGATTGCTGGACCGGCTCCTGATATTCGATCTGCACCAGCACGGTTTCGCCGGGGCCGATATTGGCGACCGAGTTGGTGAAGATGTTCGGCCGTTCCTGTTCGGTCAGTGCGGCCTTCTGTCCGTTCTGCTTCGCCTGTTCGTAGATCGCCTTTGCCAGCTGACGCTCCTTGATGTCGCCGACCACGACGCGATCGCCGATCACCATCTTCAGCGTATCGACCGCGCCGCCCGACGGCAGCGGATAGACGTAGACGGCCTCGACCCAGTCTTTCGTCGGGTTGCGGAAAATCTGGGTGACGCGGGCCCGGACTGTCGGACCCGATACGGTGAGATCGACATCGACGCCGAGCCGTGACGCATCGGCATAGCCTTCTTCGGTCTTCAGCAGCAGCGAGCCGGAGCGCGCGTCGCCAGGTTTCAGAAAGGCCGCCGACGGACGTTCGGCCGACCACACCGGCTCAAAGCTCAAGAACAATGCCGCAAACCCGACCAGGATTACGGCAACGCCCTGCATCACAAAGAACAGCACCAGCCCGATCAGGCTGGGATGTTCGCTGCGTTTGCCGGCCTCGATTTCGTCGCATGTCGTCATGTCGCTCACTCCAATTGGCGTTTTCGCCGCCTGAAAGCGTGCGGAATCCAGCGATTTGGCGCGAGCGGAATGATCGGCATTGTTCGGTCGCCCGCCACCGCGCTCCGCCACGGCGGGAACGGTTTTGTGCGGGTTTGTGATGGATTGTGCGTCTGCTAGACTGGCGTGATAAGCCAGAGGTGACGATGCCAGTGCCGGACAAGCAGCTTTCCGCCGAGCAGAGCCGGCAAATTGCGGATACCATTCGTGAGGAGATCGCCCGCCGCCGCATCTCCCGGCAATCGCTGGCCGAGCTTGCAAAGCTCAGCCTCTCGACGCTGGAGAAGGTGCTTGGTGGCCGCCGGCCGTTTACCCTCGCCACCACCGTCCGCCTCGAACAGGCGCTCGGTGTTTCCCTGCGCAAGACATCAGACGCTCCGGCGCCCGCCGCGCCCAATGGGAACGGCGACATCGCGCCGGATGGGTTAGGCGCCTATTCGCGCCGCGCGGTGGCGTGGATCGAGGGGACGTATGTCACGGTGCGTCCTTCGTTCGGCGACAAGGACGCGATCTTTGCCTACAGCACCGAGATCGTCTGGGACGCGGCGGCGTCATCGCTGGTGTTTCACGAAAGCGAACGGCAGGACGCGGCCTTCACCCAGTTCGGCGAGGTGGCGGTGCCGAACCAGTCGAGACACATCTATCTCGTCACCAACCGGCACGGCCAGCATCGCCTGATCACCCTGGCGCACCTGGCGATTTCGGGCGAGATGTACGGGATCATCACGACGCTGCTCGCCGGTCGCGGCTCGTTGCTGACGCCGATCGCGGCCCCCATCGCCTATTTGCCGATCAAGATGGTGGCTCACCCGACCTTCGGCAGGGTTTCGTCCGACGATCCCAATTATGCGCTGTACCGCCGGCATTTGCGGCGGACGACAGATGAATCGTTCGCGCTGTTCCTGCCGGGATAGGGCCCTCCCGGAGCCTTTTCCAGCCTTGCATTTCCCTTGCATTTCCGGCGAAACACGCTATATGGCTGTTATTCGAGTTACCGCTCTGCCTTGTTGACCACGCCGAACCGGCTCCAATCCCCAAGACATCGTTGAAATCGGATCAAGCCGGCACGGAGGTCGTGCAGGCAAAAGCGCTTTCGCGCATCCTGGAGATAGTTACATGGCTACCGGAACAGTTAAGTGGTTCAACGCGACCAAGGGTTTTGGCTTCATTCAGCCCGATGATGGCAGCACCGACGTTTTCGTGCACATCAGCGCCGTCGAACGTGCGGGTCTGAGCTCGCTCAATGAAGGCCAGAAGATCTCGTTCGAAGCGAAGAAGGACCCGATGCGCGGCAAGACCAGCGCCGAGAACCTTCGCGTCGACTAAAGGTTGCCGATTTCGGGATTTCCACGGATGTACTGGGATCCTCTGATTGGCTGCTGATACAAGAGCCCGCCGGTGATGAGCCCGCGGGCTTTTTGCTGTCATCGTCCGCGAAGTGCTGTCATCGTCCGCGACGGCGGACGATCCAGTACGCCGCGGCCTCGCGCTTCAATCACTGCAGTCAGTGTTTACTGGATGCCCCGCCTTCGCGGGGCATGACGAGAGGGGCGTTGCCGGTGCGGGCGCCGTCATGACGCAAGCTTGTCTGTCGCCGTCGGCGCGTTGAATTTCTGTCGCAGTGTCGGCTTGTGAATTTTCCCCGTCGCATTGCGCGGCAGCGCATCGACGAACTCGATCAGCCTGGGGCATTTGAAGCGCGCCAGATTGGCGGCGCAATGCGCGTGGATTTCGGCCGGCGTCAGCGTGTGGCCCGGCTTCACGGCGACGATCGCCATGCCGACCTCACCCCATTGCTCATTGGGAATGCCGATGACGGCAGCCTCGGCGATTGCCGCGAGCTGATGCAGCACGCTCTCGACTTCGGCCGGATAGACGTTCTCGCCGCCGGAAATGTACATGTCCTTCCAGCGGTCGACGATGTAGTAGAAGCCTTCCTCGTCGACGCGCGTGGCATCGCCGGTGTGCAGCCAGCCGTCGGTGAAGGATGACGCGTTGGCGTCCGGCCTGTTCCAGTAGCCCGGCGTGACGTTCGGTCCCCTGACCCAGAGCTCGCCGAGTTCGCCGACATCCGCGTCCGTGCCATCGGGACGAACGATCCGCACTTCCGTATGCAGCACCTGCTTGCCGGACGAGCCGGCCTTGCGCACGGCGTCCTCGCGGTCGAGCACCAGCACCGCCGGAGACGTCTCGGTCATGCCGTAGCCCTGCTGCAGCGCGACGCCGCGCTCTTCCCACACTTTAAGCAGCGGGACCGGCATCGGCGCGCCGCCGACGCCACCGATCACGAGGCGGCTGAAATCGGACGTCGCGAACGACGGATGCTGCGCCATGAACTGGTAGATCGCTGGCACGCCGAAGAACTGGGTGATGCCCCAGGATGGATCGCTGATCAGCTGCAGCGCCACGCCGGGATCGAATGTGCGCATGATCAATACGGTGCCGCCGGCATGCAGCGCCGGATTGGTGTAGCAGTTGAGGCCGCCGGTATGGAACAGCGGCAACACGGTGAGCAGCACTGTCGACGGCGAGACATAGGCCGGGCCGCCAAGGTTGACGCAATTCCACAACGTCATGCCGTGGGTGATGATCGCGCCCTTGGGCTGACCCGTCGTGCCCGAGGTATACATGATGGTCGAGATATCATCGAGCGTGACGATCTCCGCGTGATCGAGCGGCGTCGAAGCCGCGATCGCCGCCTCGTAGGAACCATCAGCGCCGAGCAGCAGCGCGGACGAAACGTTGCAGAGTTTTGCGACCGTGAGTGCGACCTCGGCCAGATCCGTATCGTGAATCATCACCTTCGGCGAGGCATCGCCGACGATGAATTGCAGTTCGGGAACGGTCAGGCGGTTGTTGAGTGGCAGGAACACCGCGCCGATCCGAAAACAGGCGAACTGCACTTCCAGCGTATCCGTCGTGTTCAGCGCCAGCACCGCGACCCGGTCGCCGCGCGCGACTTTCAGTCTGTCGCGCAGATGCGTGGCGAGCAGCGAGATCCGCGCGTCGAACTCCGCATAGGAAAACCGGCGCTGGCTGGCAAGGTCGATGGCCGCGATCTTGTCCGGCGTACGGCGGCCGAAATGCCCGATCCAGTCGTAATAGCGAACCGACGACATGCTTCCTCTCCGCGTCCAGCGGTCTCGCGCCGCCTGTTTTGCCTGATGGCATTCTATTTAGCAGATGAGGGGTCAGATAGGGACGCTGTCTTGCGTGGAGTGGCTGGGGTGGGGGTGGTTGAGCGGGGCGGCATTAGTTGTTCTCAAGTGCCCGACCACACACGCTGTCATACCCCGCGCATGCGGGGTATCCAGTACGCTGCGGCCTATCGGTTCAATCATTCGCGTCTCTGGAATACTGGATCACCCGCCCCAGTGCGCAATTGCGCACAAGGCGGGTGATGACAGGTTCGGGGGATGACACGAAACTGCACAGAGCTGACCTGCGTCCGACAAACAAAACCCCGGCACGAGGCCGGGGCCTTGTATTTGAGGGATGAAGTTCGCTTACAAAGATGCAATGATCGTCTTGTAGTCGTCCTCTGCGAACGCCCGACAAGTCTGCGACCGTACAAATCCGAGGGCCGCGCTCCCCAGGGCGAGCTTTGCGATGACTTCGTCGTTCGGTGCCTCTACAATCGACACGGCATCATATTGGCCCGTTACAAGGTAAAAGGCTTTTAACTCGGCACCAGCATCGCGGAAGCGTTGCTTTGCCGCCTCGAGGCGCTTGGGCCCGTCCTTGATCGCCTCGGCACCCTTCTGAGTGAAGTTGATTAGGGAGATATAGGTGGGCATGGATGAGCCTCCATGGTTAAGAGTGAGCATCCCGTTGTGGGCGAACGGTCAAACCGATAACGCAAGCAGAACGTCTGTCTTGATCTAAATCAACACTCCGGGATTGTTTATCGGCTGTCGATTATGGGCAAAGCCTATACGCCCGCCTTGGGTCACGAGCGTCGTCCTCTGCAATAGACGGCTGCCCGTCAACGTCTGCTATGCTCCCTTTGCGACCGAGATCGGGTCGCGATGCAATATGTCGCGACGGGTCATTCGGCTTCGCGCATCGCCTTCACGAACCGCGCAGCAATTCGCTGATCACGTTGAACTGGCCGTCGCGAAACTCGACCATATAGCCGTCCTTGATCGGACGGTAGTCCTTCGGCGACGTGTTGAGTTTGACGCCGGGCATCAGCAGCGGTAGCGAGACGTCCTTGAGGTTGGCAGCCTGCGCCATGATGTTCTCGCGGCTCAGATCGTTCTTGCATTGCTGCAACACCACGACCAGCGCCTGGGCGACCATGTAGCCGTAGCCGGCGGCGAAATTGGCGGGATCGACGTTCGGCACCCGCGCCTTCATGAAATCGCGGTAGGCGACCAGGTCGGGATCGGTGGAATCGGCCGCGTAGGGTTTCAGCGAGCCGACCGACATGATGCCGCTGGCGGCCTCAAGGCCTGCCGGCACCATCACCGTTTCCTTGTTGGCGCAGCCCGAGGAGATGAAGCGCATCGGACGCCAGCCGGTTTCGTGCGCCTTGCGGATCGCTTGCGCACACGCGCGCGGCGTCACGCTGTAGATCAGGAAGACGTCGGCCTTGGTGTTGGCGAGCGTGAGGATCTGCGAATCCACCGTGGGATCGGCGACCTCGAAACTCGCGGCCATCGCGATCGCCTTGTCGGCATCGGCCCCGAGCGCTTCCTTGACGCCGCGCAGATAATCCTTTCCGGCGTCGTCGTTCTGATAAAGGATCGCAAAGCGCGCGTTGGGATTTTTGGCGCGGGCGAAGCGCACCTCGATGCCGGCTTCCTCGACATAGTTGGGCGCCCAGGGCAGCGCCATCAGCCAGGGCTGGTTGACCGGGTCGTTCCATTTCGATGCGGAGCTGATCAGGAACAGATGCGGCACCTTGGCGCCGTTGAGATATTTCGCGGTCGCCGAACTCGGCGCGGTGCCCATGGTTCCGAACATGAAAGCGACGCCGTCACTCTCGACCAGTCGGCGCGTCGCCTCGACCGTCTTCGGCGGCGAGAAGCCGTCGTCGAGCGAGATCATGTTGAGCTTGCGGCCGTTGACGCCGCCTTTCTCATTGACCAGGTCGAAATACGCCGCAAAAGCCTTGCCGGTGACACTGAGCGCCGATGCCGGGCCGCTATACGGCATGATGTTGCCGAACTTGATCTCGGTGTCTGATATGCCGGGCTGCTGGGCGGTCGCTGTCGTCGCAGCAGTGAGGGAGAGCAGCGCTGAAAAGAAGAAGGTCGGGGCGAACTTGCTCGATCGGATCATGCTTCATCCTCCCCGGCGAATAGCCGACATCTTGTTATTGGTTTTGCACCGAGGCTAGGGCATGCTCCGGGAACTGGTCTTGCGTTCAGTTGCTGGATAGAGCGCGCCTCAGGTCCGCGGGTGCGGCAGGCCGCGTCTGCCACGATAGTGCCAGCCGCTCAACGCAAGTTTGCGCCGGCCAAATCGGGGCATCGTGATTCCTTACGGAGGAAAGCATGCTGGAGCGCACGAGGGTGCAAAGCCCGTTCTATACGGCCGAACACGAGGCCTTCCGCGACGTGATGCGCCGCTTCGTGGCGCGCGAGATCGAGCCCTATGCCCATGAATGGGACGAGGCCGGCGAGTTTCCGCGCGAGCTTTATCGCAAAGCGTCCGAGATCGGGCTGCTCGGGCTCGGCTTCCCGGAAGAATATGGCGGCGTCGCCCGCCGACCAGTTCATGAAGATCGTGGCGTCGCAGGAGCTGGCGCGTGCCGGCGCCGGCGGGGTCAGCTCGAGCCTGATGAGCCACACCATCGGCTCGCCGCCGATCGCGCGCGCCGCGAGGCCGGAGGTCAAGGCGAGGGTGCTGCCGCAGGTATTGTCAGGCGAGAAGATCTCCGCGCTCGCGATCACCGAGCCGAGCGGTGGCTCCGACGTCGCCAATCTCCGCACCAAAGCGAGGCGTGACGGCGACCATTATGTCGTCAGCGGCGAGAAGACGTTCATCACCTCGGGCATGCGGGCCGATTATCTGACGGTCGCGGTGCGCACCGGTGGCGAGGGCCCGGGCGGGGTCAGTATGCTGCTGATCGAAGGCGACACGCCGGGCCTGTCGCGCACGAAGCTGAAGAAGATGGGCTGGTGGGCGTCGGATACCGCGACGCTGCATTTCGACGAGTGCCGGGTGCCTGCCGAAAACCTGATCGGCGAGGAGGGCCAGGGCTTCAAGATCATCATGCACAATTTCAACAGCGAGCGCATGGGCATGGCGGCAAGCTGCACGGCCTATGCCCGCGTCTGCGTCGAGGAGGCGATTGCTTACGCCAAGGAGCGCAAGACTTTTGGCAAGCCGATCGCGCAGCACCAGGTGATCCGCCACAAGCTGGTCGACATGGCGCAGAAGGTCGCGGTGTCGCAGGCGATGCTGGAAATGCTGGCATGGCGGCTCGGGCAGGGCGAGAGCCCGGTTGCCGAAATCTGCATGATGAAGAACCAGGCGACCCAGACCATGGCGTTCTGCGCCTCCGAGGCCGTGCAGATTTTCGGCGGCGCCGGTTTCATGCGCGGCATCAAGGTCGAGCGCATCTACCGCGAGGTCAAGGTCAACGCCATCGGCGGCGGCACCGAGGAGATCATGAAGGATCTCGCTTCGCGGCAGATGGGGCTGTGAGTCACACATGCACCGTCATTCCGGGGCGGGCGAAGCGCGACTATGTGGAATTGCACTCAGAAATCGATTGGGCCACAAATACTGTCGCGAAATGGATTCCGGGTTCAGCCCTACGGGCTGCCCCGGAATGACGGAGGATAAACGAAACAATGCTCTTCACCGCCGACCACGACGAGCCCCGCCGCATCCTGCAGAAATTCATCGCGGCCGAGATCAACCCGTTCGTCGATGAATGGGAGAAGGCCGACATCTTCCCGGCGCATGAACTGTTCAAGAAGCTCGGCGATCTCGGCTTTCTCGGTCTCAACAAGCCGACCGAGTTCGGCGGCCAGGGGCTCGATTACTCCTACGCGCTGATGATGGCCGAGGAACTCGGCGCCATCACATGCGGCGGCGTGCCGATGGCGATCGGGGTGCAGACCGATATGGCGACGCCCGCGCTGGCGCGGTTTGGCTCGGATGAGGTGCGACGCGAGTTTCTGGCGCCCGCGATTGCGGGAGATGCGGTCGCCTGCATCGGCGTCTCGGAGCCCGGCGCCGGCTCCGACGTCGCCTCGATCAAGACCAATGCGCGCGCCGATGGCGACGATTACGTCATCAATGGCGGCAAGATGTGGATCACCAATGGCGAGCAGGCCGACTGGATCTGCCTGCTCGCCAACACCAGCGACGACCAGGTCCACCGCAACAAGTCGCTGATCTGCGTGCCGATGAAAGCCAAGGGCGTGCAGGTCGCGCGCAAGCTCGACAAGATGGGCATGCGCTCGTCCGACACCGCGCAGATCTTCTTCGACAATGTCCGGGTGCCGAAGCGCAACCGGATCGGCGAGGAGGGCAAGGGCTTTACCTACCAGATGGTGCAGTTCCAGGAGGAGCGGCTGTGGGGCGCGGCGGCCTGCCTCAAGGCGCATGAGTTCATCATATCGGAGACGATCGAATATACCCGCAACCGAAAGGCGTTCGGAAAGTCGATCCTCGACAACCAGACCGTCCATTTCAAGCTGGCGGAAATGCAGACCGAGGTCGAGCTGTTGCGCGCGCTGATCTACCGCGCCGCCGAGGCGCTGGTCGCAGGCGAGGACGTGACGCGGCTCGCCACCATGGCCAAGCTCAAGGCGGGGCGCCTGGGGCGCGAACTCACCGATGCCTGCCTGCAGTTCTGGGGCGGCATGGGTTTCATGAACGAGACGCCGGTCAGCCGGGCCTATCGCGACAGCCGCCTCACCTCGATCGGCGGCGGCGCCGACGAGGTGATGCTGACGGTGCTGTGCAAGATGATGGGCACGCTGCCGAAAAGCTAATAAGAACAATCAAGGTAACGACAGGGGAACGCCAGATGATCACGCTCTATCACTGCGACGGCGCACGCTCGTTCCGTCCGCTCTGGATGCTGGAAGAGATGGGGTTGCCCTATGAGCTGAAGATGCTGCCGTTCCCGCCGCGGGTGTTCGCCAAGGAATATCTCGCGATCAATCCGCTCGGCACCATTCCGTTCATGGTCGACGGCGAGACGAAAATGACGGAGTCCTCCGGCATCTGTTACTACCTCGGCACCAAATATGGTCCGACGCCGCTGGTGGTAGGGCAGGATGACGCAGCTTACGGCGCCTTCCTGAACTGGATGTATTTCAGCGACGCCACGCTGACGTTTCCGCAAACGCTGGTGCTGAGATACAGCCAGCTCGAACCGGAAGAGCGGCGGAACCCGCAAGTGGCGGGCGACTACGCGAAATGGTTCCTCGGCCGGCTGCGCGCTGTCGAGGCAGCCACCGGAAATGCCGAAACCCTGTGCGCCGGCCGCTTCACCGCGGCCGACATCGTCAACGGCTATGCGTTGCGGCTGGCAGGCAATATCGGGCTCGCCAAGGATTTCGGCCCCAATGTCGCCGCCTATTGGGCAAGGTTGCAGGAACGCGACGGGTACAAGCGCGCCATCGCGGCGGAACGCAAGGCCGGCGTCGAGCAGAATATAGCGCCGCGGGTCCGGGCCTGACCACCGCCGTCATTCCGGGGCGATGCGAAGCATCGCACTGTGGGGCGCCCTTGCGCCCCTGGAATCGAGATTCCGGGTTCACTTCGCGCCCCGGAATGACCGCCTATCGCGATAGATGACACCTTCCGAATTTCCGCTATGGTTGACCCCGTCGCAGCGGCCAAAGAGCCGCGCGAGGAGGATGCACCATGGACGATACCGGCCACAAATCCGGCCATCTGATGCTGATCACCCCGGAGCGCGTGTTCTACGCCGGCCTGCTCGGTCGGCCCCGGCAACGCTGCTCGGGCGCGTTCAACATCTATGTCTCGATCGAGGGCGGGCTGTGGCTCACGACCGCCGATGGCCGCGAGAGCTATGGCGAAATGGTCGCAGTGCTCCCCAACGTCAGGCACACCATTGCCAGCGACCATCGCTCGGTGCTCAGCATCGTGATCGAGCCGGAGAGCGTTCGCCCCGGTGTGCTCGAAGAGCTTGCCAAACGCCTCGCAGGGTCCGAAGGCTCGGCTTTCACCAGCCGCATCCGCGCCGCCTATCGCGAACTGCGGGAGCATCACGCCGGCGAGTTCTCAAGCTCCGAATTCGACACCCTGTGTCTTGGCGAGGCGCTGCCGCAGCGCGAACTCGATCCACGCGTGGCGCGCGCGATCCTGCAGATCGGAAAATTCTCCGGCGAGCCGGTGACGGCGGCAAGCTGCGCCACGGAGGCAGGATTGTCCCCATCGCGCTTCCTGCATTTGTTCAAGGAGGAGACCGGAATTTCCTTCCGTTCGTTCCGCGCCTGGAAGCGGGCGCGGCATCTGCTTCATTTCGCCAACCAGGACATCAACCTTGCGCATCTCGCGCAGGATATCGGCTATCCCGACTCCACGCATTTCAGCCACTCGATCCGCCGCTTCTACGGCCTGAAGCCGCGCGCGATCTTTTCAGGTTCGCGCGACCTGGCGATCTACAGCCATCGCCATGCCGCCGCCGGCAATAGCGGGTGGACGCAAGAAGCCGGCTGATGCGGAACGCATGATCGCGCTGGATATTTTTCGCTATTCCTCGCGTCCCGCAATCGAAGGCTGATCCATGGGCGACAAGGCCGTCATTACCTGCGCGCTGAACGGCGTGCTGACCGATCCGAAGCAGCACAACGTGCCCGTTACGCCGGAGCAGATGGCGCGCGAGGCCAGGGCCGCGTTCAACGCCGGCGCCAGCGTCATGCATGTGCATTTGCGCCAGCAGGAGCCGAACAAGGGGCATCTGCCGTCCTGGGACGTCAACGTCAGCAAGGAAATCCAGCAGGCCATTCGCGAGGCGTGCCCCGGTGTCATCATCAACCATACCACGGGCACGTCGGGTCCAAAATATCAGGGCGCGCTCGATTGCGTGCGCGAGACGCGGCCCGAGATCGCCGCCTGCAACGCCGGCTCGCTGAATTATCTCAAGGTGAAGTCCGACAACACCTGGGCGTGGCCGCCGATGATGTTCGATAACGCGGTCGAGAAGGTGCAGGACTATCTCGACGTGATGAAGCAAGCCGGCACGATCCCCGAATTCGAATGCTTCGACGTCGGCATCGTGCGCTGTGTCGGCATGTACCGGCAGACCGGGATGTATTCCGGCCCGCTGGAATATAACTTCGTGATGGGCGTCGCCTCGGGCATGCCGGCCGATCCGGAATTGCTGCCGATCCTGTTGAAGCTGAAACTGCCGGAGGCGAATTGGCAGGTGACTGCGATCGGCCGCGCCGAAATCTGGCCGCTGCACCAGCGCTGCGCCGATCTCGGCGGCCACCTGCGCACCGGGCTGGAGGACACTTTCTATCTGGCTGATGGCACCAAGGTGACCTCGAACGGACAATTGATCGAGGCGATCGCCGCCTGCGCGCGTCGCGCCGGACGCGAGATCGCGAGCCCGGCGGAAGCGCGGCAGATTTTCGGGACAAGGCATTGAGTCTTCCGCCGTCATTGCGAGCGAACGTCCACCTCTCCCTTGCGACGAAGTCGATCGCGAAGCAATCCATCGTGAGTCTTCTGCCGCCAGATAGAGATCGCTCGCCTCAGCTTCGCACATCGAAATATGGATTGCTTCGCTTCGCTCAAGCACGGTCGGGTGGATATCCAGTCCTCGGCCGCTCCTATCCCGAGATACTGTCGCAATGACAGCGGGAGAGTTCATGGCAGTAATCGAATCCACCATCTCCCCCTCCAGCGCCGCTTACAAAGCCAACCGCGACGGCATGCTGGCGCTGATCGCGCGGATGCGTTCGCTGGAAGATCGCACGCGCGCCGCATCGGCCGCGGCCAGGGACCGCTTCCACAAGCGCGGACAATTGCTGCCGCGCGAGCGCGTGGCGCTGGTGCTCGATCCCGGCTCGCCCTTCATCGAACTCTCGACGCTTGCCGGATACATGTTCGACGTGCCGGATGCGGACAAGAGCGTGCCCGGCGGCGGCGTGGTCGCGGGCATCGGCTTCGTCTCCGGCATCCGTTGCATGGTCAGCGCCAATGATTCCGGCATCGATGCCGGCGCGCTGCAGCCGTACGGCCTCGACAAGACGCTGCGGGTGCAGGAACTGGCGCTGGAGAACAAGCTGCCTTACGTGCAGCTGGTCGAAAGCGCCGGCGCCAACCTGTTGCGCTACCGCGTCGAGGATTTCATCCGCGGCGGCAACATCTTTCGCAATCTGGCGCGGCTGTCGGCGGCGGGGTTGCCCGTCGTCACCGTGACGCACGGATCGTCGACCGCAGGCGGCGCGTATCAGACCGGGCTCTCCGATTACATCGTGATGGTGCGCGGCCGCACCCGCGCCTTCCTCGCCGGGCCGCCACTGTTGAAGGCCGCGACGGGCGAGATCGCGACCGAGGAGGAACTCGGCGGCGCGGAGATGCACACGTCCATCTCCGGTCTCGGTGACTATCTGGCCGAAGACGATCGCGACGCGCTGCGTATCGCGCGCGACATCATGGCCAATCTGCAATGGGATCGGTCGAAGCCTGCGGAAGCGTCCTTCAAGCCGCCGCGCTACGATGCCGAAGAGTTGCTCGGCATCATGCCGATGGACCACAAGCGGCCGGTGGATATGCGTCAGGTCATCGCACGCTTTGTCGATGATTCCGACTTCACCGAGTTCGGCGCGAATTACGGCCCCGCGACCGTGTGCGGCCATGCCCGCATCGAAGGGCAGGCGATCGGCATCATCACCAACAATGGGCCGCTGGACGTGCCCGGCGCCAACAAGGCGACGCATTTCATCCAGGCCTGCTGCCAGTCGCGCACGCCGATCCTCTATATGAACAACACCACCGGCTACATGGTAGGCAAGGCCTATGAAGAGGCCGGCATGATCAAGCACGGCTCCAAGATGATCCAGGCGGTGACGTCGGCAACCGTGCCGCAGATCACGATCTATTGCGGGGCGTCGTTCGGCGCCGGCAATTATGGCATGTGCGGGCGCGGCTTCCATCCGCGCTTCTGCTTCTCGTGGCCGAATGCCAAGACCGCCGTGATGGGCGGCGAGCAGGCGGCGGAGACCATGGCGATCGTGACCGAGGCTGCGGCGGCGCGGCGGGGCAAGCCGATCGAGAAGGAAAAGCTCCACGCCATGAAGGCGCAGATCACGGGCGTGTTCGACAGCCAGATGGACGTGTTCTCGACCAGCGCGCGCGTGCTCGACGATGGCGTGATCGATCCGCGCGATACCCGCAACGTGCTTTCCGAGGTGCTGGCGATCTGCCGTGAGGCCGAAGTCCGAACGCCGCAGCGCATGCAATTCTCGGTCGCGCGGCCATGAGCGGTACTGACAGTGAGCCGGACGCCGTTCTTCAAGATCCTGATCGCCAACCGGGGCGAGATCGCGCTGCGGATCATGCGCACCGCACGCAAGCTGGGGCTTGGCGTGGTCGCGGTCTATTCAGATGCCGATCGCGACGCGCTGCATGTCCGTGAGGCGGACCAGGCGGTGCGGATCGGCGAGCCGCTGCCTGCGCACTCCTATCTGCGGATCGATGCCATCATTGCAGCTGCGAAAGCCAGCGGCGCCAGCGCCGTGCATCCCGGCTATGGCTTCCTCGCCGAGAATGAGGATCTTGCGCAGGCCTGCCGCGATGCCGGGCTGGTTTTCATCGGTCCGTCACCGGAGGCGATCCGGGCGATGGGCAACAAGGCCGGCGCCAAGGACATCATGCAAAAGGCCGGTGTGCCCTGTGTGCCCGGCTATCAAGGCGCTGACCAGAGCGATGCCGTAATGCTCGTGGAGGCCAAAAAGATCGGCTTTCCCGTTATGATCAAGGCGGTGGCAGGCGGTGGCGGGCGCGGCATGCGGCTGGTCACGGACGCCGCGGCATTTCCGGATGCGCTGCGCAGCGCGCGGTCCGAGGCACAGGGTGCGTTCGGCGATCCCGCCGTCATTCTGGAACGTGCCATCGTCGATCCCCGCCACATCGAGATCCAGGTGTTCGGCGACCGCTACGGCAACGCCATCCATCTCGGCGAGCGCGATTGCTCGGTGCAGCGTCGGCACCAGAAGCTGATCGAGGAAGCGCCGTCGCCGAAGGTGACGCCGGAATTGCGGGCGCGGATGGGCGCGGTCGCCGTCGCCGCGGTGAAGTCACTTCGTTATGAGGGCGCCGGAACGCTGGAATTCCTGCTCGATCCCGGCGGCGAGTTCTATTTCATGGAAATGAACACGCGGCTGCAGGTCGAGCATCCCGTCACCGAGGCGATTACCGGGACTCGACTCTGGTCGAACTGCAGTTGCGCATTGCATCAGGCGAACCGCTCGGGCTCAAGCAGGAAGACGTCAAGTTCGCCGGCCACGCCATCGAGGTTCGGCTGTGCTCGGAGGATGCCGGCCATGATTTCATGCCGCAGTCCGGCAGAATGGCGCTGTGGCAGATGCCGGATGGCGTCCGCGTCGAGCACGCGCTGCAATCCGGTTCCGAGATCCCGCCATTCTACGATTCGATGATCGCCAAGATCATCAGCCATGGCGCCGATCGTAACGAGGCGCGCAGCCGGCTGATCTGCGGACTGGAACAGACCGCGGCATTCGGCGTCACCACCAATCAGGGTTTTCTGATTTCCTGTCTGCGTCATCCCGGCTTTGCCGGGGGCGAAGCGACCACGGCCTTCATCGGCAATCATCGCGACGAATTGCTGGCGCCGCGTGCGAACGACAAGGCGGATGCCGCGCTGGCGGCGCTGTTGCTCTACGTCACCAATCCCCATGCGCCGCCCTGGCGCAGCGGCCGAAGTCTGGCCGCGGCGTTTCCGCTGACGACGCGCATCGATCTTGGCCATGGTGCGCACGAGGTCGATATCGTGCGCGAGCGCGATGGAGGGTATGTCGCGAACGTCAACGGTGCCGAGCAGCGATTTGAGATCGACGAACTCGGCCGCGATACGATTCGCTTCCGTACCGATGGCATGATGGAATCCGCAAGATTCCTTCGAGACGGCGACCGGCTCTATCTCCTGCATCGCGGCACCACGATTGCCGTCCGCGACCTGACGCTCGCGGCGCCTGAATCGGCCGCTGCGGCCGGTGGCGACGGCAAGGTGCGCGCGGCAATGAACGGCCGCGTGGTGGCCGTACTGGTCAAGCCTGGCGAGCAGGTCGCGCTCGGCCAGCCCGTGATGACGCTGGAGGCGATGAAGATGGAGCATGTGCATACGGCCGGTGTCGCGGGCACGGTGTCGTCGATCGACGTGGCCGAAGGCGAGCAGGTGACGACGGGCAGGATTGTCGTCGAGATCGCGGCAGTGTAGCGATAAACTCGCCGTCGTCCCGGGCTTGACCCGGGACCCATACGCCGCGGCGGCCGTTGTTGAGCACAATGGCCAACAGCTTTCTCAACAAGAGATGACCGGGGTTATGGGTCCCGGCGTTCGCCGGGACGACGAGAGATTTCACTCCGCCCGTCCCGTCCCATCGTTCAGCCAGCACGCTACCTCGTGCCGTTCGCCGGCCGCCACCAGCGCCGGCCGCTCCACCTTGCAGCGGTCCATCGCATACCGGCAGCGGGTGTGGAAGGCGCATCCGGACGGCGGGTTGATCGGGCTTGGGACGTCGCCGTCGACCATGGGCGCCAGGCGCTTTGCCTTGGGATCGGCGATCGGGACCGAGGCTAGCAGCGCCTGCGTATAGGGATGGCGCGGATTGGCAAACAATTCGGCCTTGTCGGCGATCTCGACGATGCGCCCGAGATACATCACGGCCACGCGGTGGCTGATATGGGCGACGACGGCGAGGTCATGCGCGATGAACAGGTACGAAAAATCGTTCTTGCGCTGCAGGTCGATCAGCAGGTTGATCACCTGCGCCTGGATCGAGACGTCGAGCGCCGAAACCGGCTCGTCGCACACGATCAGGCTCGGCCCGAGCGACAACGCCCGCGCAATGCAGATGCGCTGCCGCTGCCCGCCCGAGAACTGATGCGGATAATTCTTCATCTGGTCCGCCCGCAGGCCGACCTGTGCGAACAGTTCGGCGACCCGTTCCTGTTGCGCCCGGCCGGTTGCCAGCCCGTGCACGCTGAGCGGTTCGCCGACGATATCGCCGGCGGTCATGCGTGGATTGAGCGAGGCGAACGGATCCTGGAACACGATCTGCATCGAGCGCCGATGCGGCCGCATCTCGGCCTTGCTGAGCCCGGTGATGTCGGTGCCGTTGAGCTTGATGGCGCCGCTGGACGGCTCCACCAGCCGCAGCACGCTGCGCGCAACCGTCGATTTGCCGCAGCCGGATTCTCCGACCAGCCCGAGCGTCTCGCCCTTGCCGACGGAAAAGCTGACGCCATCGACGGCGTGGACCGTGCCGACGCGACGTCGCAGCACGCCGCCGCGCACCGCATAATGCTTGACGAGGTCGGTAACCTCCAGCAACGGGCGTTGGTCGGTCATAGCGCGCCCACCAATTCCGCCGCGCGCCAGCACGCCGCAAAATGATCGCCGTCGACTTCCTGCAGCGGCGGGTATTCGGCGCGGCAGCGGTCGATGGCGAGGCTGCAGCGCGGCGCAAAGGCGCAGCCCGGCGGCAGGTTGGTCAGCGACGGCACCATGCCGGGAATTTCGTTCAGCCGCGCATCGGTCTTGGCGCCAAACGAAATCACTGCCGGCATCGAGGCCATCAGCCCGCGCGTATAGGGGTGCCTCGGATTCGCGAACAGGTCTTCCACGGTCGCTTCCTCGACCTTCTTGCCGGCATACATCACGATGACGCGCTGGGCGGTCTGCGCCACCACGCCGAGATCGTGCGTGATCAGGATCAGTCCGGTGCCGAGCGTCGTCTGCAGATCGACGATCAGCGCCAGGATCTGCGCCTGGATCGTGACGTCGAGGGCGGTGGTCGGCTCGTCCGCGATCAGCAGCGCCGGCCGGCACGCCAGCGCCATCGCGATCATGGCGCGTTGCCGCATGCCGCCGGATAGCTGATGCGGATATTCCTGCGCGCGGCGTTCCGGCTCGGGGATACGGACGAGGCGCAGCATCTCGACCGCCTTCGCCCACGTCTCCTTGGATGTCATGTCCCGATGCAGGCGCAGCACCTCGGTGATCTGGTCGCCGATCCGCATCACCGGATTGAGCGAGGTCATCGGCTCCTGAAAGATCATCGAGATCCGATTTCCCCGGATCTTGCGCATCTCGGCTTCGTCGAGGCCGAGCAGGTCGGTCCCTTCCAGCGTCACCGAGCCGCCGACTACCCGGCCCGGCGGATCCGGCACCAGCCGCATCACCGACAGCGCGGTCACGCTTTTGCCGCAGCCGGACTCGCCGACGATCGCCAGCGTCTCGCCACGGCGCACGGTGAACGAGACGTCGTCGACCGCCCGGAACAATCCCGAATTGGTGAAGAACACCGTCTGCAGGTTCTTCACATCGAGAACCGTGTCTTCCTTCTTGGTCTCCGTCATCAGCCGCGCTGCCTCGGGTCGAGGATGTCGCGAAGCGCATCGCCGAACAAATTGGTGCCGAACACCGAAAGGCTGATGGCGACGCCGGGGAAGATCACCAGCCACGGCGCGGTGCGGACATATTCCGCCGCCGATTCCGACAGCATGCGTCCCCAGGACGGATAGGGCTCGGGAATGCCGAGGCCGAGAAACGACAGCGAGGCCTCTGTGAGGATGGTTGAGCCGAGTTGCGCGGTCGCCAGTACGATCAGGGGCGCCAGCGTGTTGGGCAGCACATGGCGAAACGCGATGCGGGTCTCGCTCATGCCGATCGATTTCGCGGCCTCGACGAACGGCAGTTCGCGCAGCGCCAGCGTATTGGCGCGGATCACGCGGGCGACCGTCGGGATCAGCGGAATCGCAATGGCGATGATCACGTTCGGCAGCGATGGGCCGAGCGCCGCGGTCATCACCAGCGCCAGCACCAGCAAGGGCAAGGCCTGCAGAATATCGGTGATGCGCTGGAACAGGAGGTCGACCCAGCCCGAGAGATAGCCCGATGCGAGGCCGACGATGACGCCGATCGACGATCCCAGCGCGGTGGCGCCGATGCCGACGGCCAGCGAGATCCGCGCGCCGTGCACGATGCGGCTCCAGACGTCGCGGCCGAATGAATCGGTTCCCATCCAGTGCAGGGCGCTCGGCGCGGCCAGCCGGTGCGCGGAATCGATGCTGAGCGGATCGTAGCGGCAGATCAGGTCGGCCGAGATCGCCATCCAGACGAACAGCACCATGATGACAAGGCCGATGGTGCCGAGCAGATAGCGGTGCGCCAGAAAAAGCAGACGGCGCCAGCCATGCGTCGAATGGGCGCCGGCCCGTCTCAGTTCGTTGTCGAAGTTGATCGTGGTCAAGCGGCTAATCCCCATACCGGATGCGCGGATCGATCGCGGCGTAAAGCATGTCGACGGTGAAGTTGGCAACCACCACGACCACGGCGATCAGCATCACCAGGTTCTGGACGATCGGGTAATCGCGCCAGCGCAGCGCCTCGACCAGGAAGCGGGCGACGCCGGGAATATTGAACACGGTTTCGGTGACGATCAGCCCGCCGATCAGGAAGGCCGCCTCGATGCCGATCACGGTAATGACCGGGAGAATGGCGTTCTTCAGCGCGTGGCGATAATTGACCGAAGATTCGGAGGCGCCCTTGGCGCGCGCGGTGCGGATGTAGTCCTGCCGCAGGATTTCCAGCATCGAGGAGCGCGTGATGCGCATGGTCAGCGCGGCGCTGCGAAACCCGACCGCCATCGCAGGCACCGCATAGATCGCGAAGGCTTCGGTCCAGGTCTTTGGATTTGGGTTATAGATCGGCATGCTGCCGAACAGCGAAACCGACGCCATCAGGATCAGCAGCCCGAGCCAGAAGGAAGGCAGCGACAGGCCGCTCAGGCTGACGACGCGCAAGGCATAGTCGAGCCGCGAGCCCTGATGCACCGCGCTCAGAACCCCTAAGGGAATGCCGATGGAAGCGGAGAACAGCAGCGCCAGCGCCGCCAGCCGCGCGGTGATCGGAATGCGCGGCAGGATCTCCTGCAGCGCCGGCTTTTCCGACACGTAGGAATAGCCGAGATCGCCGTGCAGCAGTCCGCCGATCCAGTGCAGATACTGCACGTAGATCGGCAAATTGAGGCCGAGTTCCTTTTCCAGATTGGCCTTATCGGCGGGATCGACGTAGCCGGCGGCGTCGAACAGGATGTCGACGATGTTGCCGGGGACCACGCGCAGCAGCACGAAGATGATGATCGAGATCCCGATCAGGGTCACGAGCATCAAGGCGAGGCGTCGCACGATATAAGCAAACACCCTGGCGGTTCTCCCTGGCAGGCTGGCTTCAGCTCGATTCCGATCAGATCAGAACCCAACTACAGTTTTTTTGTTTTTGACACGCATTTTCGCGCGAACCGGAATCCCGCTTCGCGCGAAAGCGCCATGTTTACGGCGGAACGGTTACTTGTCCATCCAGACGTCTTCGTAACGATAGCCGTTGTAGGAGCTGTTCACCATGACGGTGACGCCCTTGACATAGGGTTGCCAGCACGTCCCGGTGCGGCTGTGGAAGATTATCGGCCGCGCCACGTCTTCCTGCAGCTTCTTGTCGATCTCCCAGACCAGCTTCTTCCGCTTCTCCTTGTCGAGTTCGGTCGATTGCTGATCGAACAGCTTTTCGATCTCCTTGTTGCAGTAATTGGTGTAGTTGCGCTCCGACCCGCAGGAATAGTTTTCGAAGAACGACTGGTCGGGGTCGTCCACGGCGTTGCCGGTCAGGTTGAGGCCGAGCGCATAATCCTTGCGTGCGACCTTCGGAAACCATTGCGCGGTATCGACGACGTCGAGCTCGGCATCGATATAGATGCTCTTGATCTGGTCGATCAGGATCACCGCCGGATCCCGATAGACGGGAATGTTGCGGGTCGAGACCTTGACCTGCAAATGCTTCTCGGGACCATAGCCCGCCTTCTGCATCAGTTTGCGTGCCTCTTCACGGTTGGCTTCGATATTCGGGCCATAGCCGGGGATCGTCTCCAGCATTTCCTTCGGCATCGCCCACAAGCCGCCCGGCGCCGGCAGCATGGTGCCGCCGATATCGGCCTGTCCCTCGAACATGATCTGGACGAAAGCCTTGCGATCCAGCGCCAGGGCAAGCGCACGGCGGATGTCCAGATTGTCGAACGGCGGCGAGGACGAATTGATGATGATATTTGTGGAGACGTTGTTCGGCTCAACCTTGCACACCGCGTTAGGCGCCTGGGACTTCACGTCCTTGAGCAGCGGGATCGACACCTCGGTCGGAAAGGTCATGTCGAATTTGCCGGAGACAAATCCGAGAATAGCCGTCGAACGGTTGGTGATGATGTTGAATTCGATGCCGTCGAGGTGCGGCAGGCCCTTCTTGAAGTAGTCGGGATTCTTCGTGAGCTTGATCAATTCGTTGGCCTTGAACTCGACGAATTTGAACGGCCCGGTGCCGACCGGCTTGGTGCGCATGTCTGCCGGAGAGACATGACAGGGATAAACCGGCGTGTAGCCGGAGGCCAGCAGCGACAGCAGCGCCGGCTGCGGCCGCTTCAGGTCGAACGATGCTTCGAAATCCCCGTTTGTGGTGACCTCATTCACCTCGTTGTACCATGACTTTCGCGGGTTCTGGCGGAACTTCTGCTGCGACTTGCCCATCAGCATGTCGAAGGTGCATTTGACGTCGGCCGACGTAAACGGCTTGCCGTCGTGCCATTTGACGCCCTGCTTCAGCTTGAAGGTCAGCTTCTTGTTGTCGGCGCTCCAGGCCCAGCTCTCGGCGAGATCGGGAACGATCGAATCGACGCTGTTCTGCGCCACATCCTGCTTGAACATGACGAGATTGTTGAAAATCGGCATGAAGGGAACGTTGACCGAATAGGTCGCGCCCTCGTGGATCGAGGCGCTGCCGGGGCTGTCGCGGTGATACATCCTGAGAATACCGCCCTGTTTCGGCTCTCCCGCCGATGCAAGGTCGTAAGCCGACAGCAACAATAACGCTGCAGCGGCAAGCGCATGAACGCTCCGCATGGTCCCCTCCACATTTTTCGGTCTCAACTGGCCGATTGCGCCGGACGATAGCATGACCGCACGTCCGGGCAACCGGGCAAGCCGATGCAAGGATTGGCAATTCGGACTATCTAAAATCCGTGTCGCGGAACTTGCGGGCGGCTTTTCAGCCATTTCCCTGAAATTCCGCAGGACTCGTCACAGTACCGCTCCCGCCACGATGCCTCACCCGAAGATGATGCACTGCACCACCGGGCATCGGCATCACACGATCCGCGAGGTCTTGTTGCCCCAGTAGCGATCGCGCAGCAGCCGCTTGTAGAGTTTTCCGGTCGGAAGCCGCGGCAATTCCGCTTCGAAATCGATCGAGCGCGGTACTTTCTGGCGCGACAGCGACTGGCTGCAGAAGGCGATCAGCTCCTCGGCCAGTTCCTCTCCCGGTGAAACGCCCGGCATCGGCTGCACCACCGCCTTTACCTCTTCGCCGAGATCCGGATTGGGCACACCGAACACCGCCGCGTCCGCGATCTTGGGATGGGTAATCAGGAGGTTTTCGCATTCCTGCGGATAGATATTGACGCCGCCGGAGATGATCATGAACGTGGCGCGATCGGTCAGATAGAGAAATCCGTCATCGTCGACATAGCCGACGTCGCCGACCGTGCTCATGCTGCCGTCGGCCGACCGGGCCTCCTGCGTCTTGGCCGGATCGCTGAAATATTCGAACGCCGTCGCCGTCTTGAACCACACCGTGCCCGGCGTGCCGACCGGACAGGGCTGCATGTTCTCGTCGAGAATATGCAGATCGCCGAGCAGCACGCGGCCGACGGTACCGCGATGGGCGAGCCATTCCTGGCTGTTGCAGGCGGTGAAGCCGAGGCCTTCGGTGGCGCCGTAATATTCATGGATGATCGGCCCCCACCATTTGATGATGTCGTCCTTCACGGCCGCAGGGCAGGGCGCGGCGGCGTGGACCGCGATTTCGAGCGACGACAAATCGTGGCGCTTGCGCACTTCCTCCGGCAGTTTCAACATCCGCGAGAACATTGTCGGCACAAGCTGGGTGTGGGTGATACCCCATTTCGGGATCAGTGCGAGGTATTGTTCGGGATCGAACCGCTCCATGATGATGGCGGTGCCGCCCATCTTGATCGTGAGGTTGACGGCGGCCTGCGGCGCCGAGTGATAGAGCGGCGCCGGCGACAAATAGACCATGCCCTCGCGGTACTGCCAGATCTTCGCCAGGAAATCGAACAGCGGCAATTGCTGATCGGCCGGCAGTTCCGGCAGCGGGCGCAGAATCCCCTTCGGCCGGCCGGTGGTGCCGGAGGAATAGAGCATCGCGGTGCCGACGCATTCATCCGATATCGGCGTGTCCGGCAAATCAGAAGTTACTTCCTGCAGGCCAACGATGTGGTCGCTTTCGCCGCTCACCATCGGCGACGACGCAAAGCTCCACTTGCGGGCATTCCTTCAACGCCTCGCGCGCGACATCGAGTTTTTCCCTTGATGTGATGAGGATGCGCGACTGGCTGTTGGTCAGGATATAGGCGAGTTCGCCTGCCGTGAGGTAGGAGTTCACGCAGGTGTAATAGAGGCCCGAGCGTTCGCCGGCGCCGCAGGATTCCAGATAGCGGCTGTTGTTCTCCATGAAGATCGAATAGTGATCGAGCCGCTTCAGGCCACGGTTGCGAAGCAGATGCGCCAGCCGGTTGCAGCGCGCCTCCAGCTCGCGATAGGTCACCGCCTCGCCTGATGACGCCATGATGAAGGCGGGCTGAAGCGGACGAAGTTGCGCATGCTTGCCGGTGTACATGTTGGCTTTGGTCTCCCTACGCGGCCATATCCAGAATTTCCCGCACCTGCGCAGGTCCCTCGATCTTGCGCGGATTGCGCGGCACCCAGGGGGTGGCCATCGCCTGCTGCGCAATGCGGTCGAAATGCTCAGGGCCAACCCTGACCTCGCGCAGGCTGCGCGGCATGCCGAGGCCGCGAATGAAGGCGTCGAGCACGTCGCCGGCGTCCTCGTTCGGATGCCCCATCGCGGCGGCCACCTGCGCCTGCCGCTCGGCATTGGCCGACTTGTTCCAGCGCATCACCGACGGCAGCATCACGCAGGAGGTGTAGCCGTGCGGCACGCCGAATTCCGCGCCGAGCACGTAGCCGATGCCGTGGCTGGCGCCCATCGGCACGCCTGATGTCAGCGGCCCGGTCGAAAGCCAGGTCCCGATCTGGCAATCCATCCGCGCGTCGAGGTCGCCGGCATCGGCCTTCACCCGTGGCAGCGCCTGCGCCAGCATCGACAGTCCCTTCAGCGCCTGGGCGTCGCCATAAGGATGCGCCTCGCGCGCGCAGATGCCCTCGACGCAATGATCGACGGCGCGGATCCCGGTCGAGAGCCACAGCCATTCCGGCGTGTGCCGGCTCAGCCAGGGATCGAGGATCACCGCGCGCGGCATCACCAGCGGATGGCGCAGGGCTTCCTTGACCTTGGTCTTCTCGTTGGTGACGCCGGCGGAGGCAGAGAACTCGCCGCCGGCAATCGTCGTCGGCACGCTGATCTGGCGTACCGTCGGCGCGATGAGCTGTGGCGAACCGCCGCGATCGGTCCTGATCCCTGTCGATGTCATCGGGATTGCGGATGTCGTTGGCAAGGCAGAGCTGCACCGCCTTGGCGCCGTCGGTGATCGAGCCGCCGCCGATCGTGACGATGAGATCGGCATTCGCGGCGCGGGCCTGTTCGCTGGCGGCGATGACGGCGGCGCGCGGCGTGTGCGGCGGCATCGCATCGAAGGTGCCAACGCAGTGCGGCCCCAGCGCTTGGCGGATGGTCTCGATTACGTCGGTTTCGCGATTGAGAGTACCGCTGACCATCAGGAAGGCGCGTTTCGCGCCGAGCCGGCTCACCTGTTCAACGAGCGCCTCGGATGCCGGCCGTCCGAACACGACCTCATCCATGGCGCCGAATACGACTCGCCCTCTGTGCACGCTTGTCCTCCCCGGGACATCTGGCCTTGTTGCCAGCCTTGGCTCTCTGGGAGCCTTGACCGCAAGGTTAGCGGAGGAAATCCGGGCCGTCATGCCTGATGTTGTCGGCAGACCACAGCCGCGAGTTGTGCCGCCGCGACCCTGTGCCGCTGAAATCACACGGGATGAGGATGACGGATACAGGCGGTGTCACGTTTTTGTCAGGCGTCGGCTGGTAGCGGTGTTGGCCCTGGGAGGAATGATGGCGATTGTTCGAAAGGTTCCACATTTGTGCCGGGCGTTACGGCTATTCATGCATAGCGATTGTGCTTGATCCCGCTGGGTTCTTGACGAGACTGGGAACCGATCACATCTGTGGCCTCCGCCAAGAGGCCAAGGCGGCTTTCATCCATCAGGGATGACGAGAGGGAGATGGGGTTTGACTGCAATCGAGCAATTGAAACGTGCGGCTTTGCCGGCGGGGGCCGACGTTCGTCGTTCACCTCGCAGCCTCAAATGGTTGACCCCGCTGCTCGCCCTCGCACTGTCCGCCTGCGGCGACAAGGCGCCGCAACAGGCGGCTCCCGCGGCGCCGGCGGTTACGGTTGCGCAGCCGGTGAAGCGTACCGTTACCGACTGGGACGAATTCACCGGACGGTTCGAGGCGGTTCAGGAGGTTCAGGTTCGCGCTCGCGTCGGCGGTTTCGTCACCAGCGTCGAATTCCGCGACGGCTCTATCGTGCGCACGGGCGATCTGCTTTACGTGATTGACGCCCGTCCGTTCGAGGCGATTGCCGAGCAGGCCGATGGCCAGTTGTCGGACGCACATGCGAAGGCAGAACTCGCCAGGCGCGAGCTTGATCGCGCCCTGACGCTGAACCAGACCCAGGCCGTGTCCGATTCCATCGTCGACCAGCGCCGCCAGACCCTGCAGGCGGCGCGCGCCGCGGAAATGCAGGCCGAAGGCGCGCTCAAGGCGGCCAAGCTCAATATCGAATTCGCCCATGTAATCGCGCCGATCACCGGCCGCGTCAGCCGCCACCTCGTCACGCCAGGCAACCTTGTGCAGGGCAGTGAGGGCGGCGCGACGCTGCTCACCTCGATCGTCTCGCTCGATCCGATCTACATCTATTTCGATGTCGACGAGGCAACCTACCAGCGAAACAGCCGGCTCTGGTCTGAAGGCAAGCGGCCGAGTTCGCGCGAAACGCCGAACCCGGTGCAGGTGACGCTGACCGGCGAGACCAAGCCCTCGCTCGAGGGCAAGGTGGATTTCCTCGACAACCGCCTCGACATATCGACCGGGACGCTGCGCACCCGCGCGGTCATCCCGAACAAGAACCTCTCGATCCTCCCCGGCCAGTTCGGCCGGGTGCGGATCATCGGCAGCGCACCTTATGAGGCGCTGCTGCTGCCGGACACGGCGATTGCGACCGACCAGTCGCGCAAGATCGTGTTCGTCGTGAAAGACGACGACACCGTCGAGGCCAGGGAAGTGAAGCTCGGGCCGCTCGACGAGGGGCTGCGCGTGATCCGCGAGGGGCTGAAGCCTGAGGACCGCGTGATCGTCGACGGCCTGCAGCGGGCGCGCGTCGGCGCGAAAGTCACCCCGCAGACAGCCGAGGCCAAGCCGGCCGGTGGCAAGACATGAATCTCGGCCGGCTCTCCATCAACCAACCCATCCTGGCGATGGTGCTGTCGATCGTGCTGCTGATCGTCGGCGCGATCGCCTACACCACGCTGCCGGTCTCGGAATATCCGCAAGTGGTGCCGCCGACCGTCGTCGTCACCACGCAATATCCGGGCGCCACCGCGCAGACCGTTTCCGACACGGTCGCAGCCCCGATCGAGCAGGAGATCAATGGCGTCGAGGACATGCTGTATCTCTACAGCCAGGCCACCTCGAACGGCAATCTGACCATCACGGTCACCTTCAAGCTCGGCACCGACCTCGACAAGGCGCAGGTGCTGGTGCAGAACCGGGTCGCGATCGCGCAGCCGCGGCTGCCGGAAGAGGTGCAGCGCAACGGCGTCGTCACCCGCAAGAACAGTCCCGACATCCTGATGGTGGTCTTCATGCTGTCGCCCGACGACAGCTTCGACCAGCTCTATATCAGCAACTATGCGCTGCTGCAGGTGCGCGACGAGCTGCTCCGCCTCGACGGCATCGGCGACATCCAGATGTTCGGCGCCCGCGACTACTCGATGCGGCTGTGGCTCGATCCCGACCGGATCGCAACGCTCGGCCTGACTTCCGCCGAAGTGGTGGCCGCGATCCGCGCGCAGAACCTGCAGATCACGGGCGGGCAGATCGGCGAGCCGCCGATCGCCGACCGCGCGTTCCAGCCCAATCTCACTTTTACCGGACGCCTGAAGGATCAGAAGCAGTTCGAGGACATCGTGGTCAGGGCCGGCGCCGACGGCCGCATCGTGCGGCTGCGCGACGTGGCGCGGGTCGAACTCGGCGCGTTGTCCTATTCGACCAACAGCTTCCTGCTGCGGAAATCGGCGGTCGCGCTGCTGGTGACGCAGCGGCCGGGATCGAACGCGCTGGCGACCGCGAAAAACATTTCCGATGCGATGGAGAAGTTGAAGGCTCGCTTTCCAAAGGGCCTCGACTACAACATCGGCTACAACCCCACCGAATTCATCGCGCAATCCGTCCACGAACTGATCAAGACGATCTACGAGGCGATGTTGCTGGTCGTCATCGTCGTGCTGGTGTTCCTGCAGGGCTGGCGGCCGGCGATCATCCCGATCATCGCCATCCCCGTATCGCTGGTCGGCACGTTTGCCGTGATGGCGGCGCTCGGATTCTCGATCAACAATCTCACTCTGTTCGGGCTCGTGCTCGCGGTCGGCATCGTCGTCGACGACGCCATCGTGGTGGTGGAAAACGTCGAACGGCATCTCGAGCATGGCATGAGCCGGCGCGATGCGGCGCTCAAGACCATGGAAGAGGTCGGCAGCGCGCTGGTCTCGATCGCGCTGGTGTTGTGCGCGGTGTTCGTGCCGACCGCTTTCCTTGGCGGCATCTCCGGGCAGTTCTTCCAGCAGTTCGCCGTCACCATTGCGGTCGCGACCGCGATCTCCTGCTTCTGCTCGCTGACATTGTCGCCGGCGCTGGCCTCGCTGATCCTGGTGCCGCCGGGGGAGAAGCGGCCACCGGCGCGCTGGAATTTCATCGCGCGCGGCTGGGACGCATTCACCGGCTATTTCAACCGCGGCTTTGACCGGCTGGCGCACGGCTATGCCGGGGCGGCCGATTTCGTGATCCGGCATGCGGCCGTGATGCTGCTGTTGTATGTGGCGCTGATCGGCAGCGCCGGATGGATGCTTGCCACCACGCCGCAGGGCTTCATTCCCGCGCAGGACCGCGGCTATGTCATCGTGTCGGCGCAGTTGCCGGGCGCCGCGTCGCTGGCGCGCACCACCGACATCGTCCGTCAGATCGAGAAAACGGCGCTGGATACCCCGGGCATCATCCGCGTTGCGGCATTCGCGGGATTTTCGGGCGCGACCCGAACGCAGGCGGGCAATGCGGCGGCCCTCTTTCCGGTGTTCGAGGATCCGGAAGAGCGCCACAAGAAAGGCCTGACCGCGGATGCGATCACGGCCGATTTGCGCAAGCGTCTGTCCGCAATTCAAGGAGCGTTCATCATCGTCATTCCGCCGCCGCCGGTGCCGGGCATCGGCACTGGAGGCGGCTTCACGATGCGGATCCAGGATCGCCAGGGCCGCGGCCCTGAAATGCTGGCCGCCGCCAACGACGAACTGGTCGGCGCGGCGCGCAAGGCGCCCGGGCTGACGCAGGTGTTCTCGCCCTTCACGGCCAATACGCCGCAGCTCTTCGTCGATATCGATCGGGTCAAGGCGCAGAAACTCGGCGTGCCGATCGCCAACGTCAACGAAACCATCCAGACCTATTTCGGCTCGACCTACGTCAACGACTTCAACCTGTTCGGCCGCACCTATCACGTCACGGCCCAGGCCGATCTCCCGTTCAGGAAAGAGCGGTCCGATCTGGCGCGGCTGCGCACCCGCAACGCCGCCGGCGACATGGTGATGCTCGGCAGCGTGGTGGATTTCCACGACGTTTCCGGTCCGGACCGCGTCGCCCGATACAATCTCTATCCGACGGCGGAACTGCAGGGCGAGGCGCTGCCGGGCACGAGTTCGGCCACCGCGATCAACACCATGAAGAAGCTCGCCGATGATACGCTGCCGAGCGGCTTCTCCTATGAATGGACCGACCTTTCGTATCAGCAGGTCACCGGCGGCAATGCCGGCCTCTACGTGTTCCCGATCTGCGTGCTGTTCGTGTTCCTGGTACTGGCGGCGCAATATGGCTCGTGGAGCCTGCCTTTCGCGGTCATCCTGATCGTGCCGATGTGCCTGCTCGCCGCCACCATCGGCGTGCGCATCATGGGGCAGGACATCAACATCCTGACCCAGATCGGCTTCGTGGTGCTGGTGGGGCTGGCGGCCAAGAACGCCATCCTCATCGTCGAGTTCGCGCGCGATATCGAGCTCGAAGGCCGGCCGCGGCTGGAGGCGGTGGTCGAAGCCTGCCGGCTGCGATTGCGGCCGATCCTGATGACGTCGTTCGCCTTCATCCTCGGCGTGCTGCCGCTGGTGGTCTCGACGGGCTCGGGCTCGGAGATGCGGCAGGCGGTGGGCGTGGCCGTGTTCTTCGGCATGCTCGGGGTGACGCTGTTCGGCCTGATCTTCACGCCGATCTTCTACGTCATCGTCCGCAACCTTGCGGACGGCAAGGGCAGGAAGCCGCCGGCGGGCGTAACGCATGGCGCGGCCTAAATCGCAAGTTCCCCAATACTTTAGGCGTATCCGAAATGGATGGGCAGGTGCGGGGTTATTGAATAGTGTTGCCAGTTCCTCTGACAAAAAATTCCGGGAGAAAAAGATGAAGTCGGGATTGTTAGCCGCCGTTGCGGTGGGTGGTATTTTGCTCGCGGGGCCCGCCTCGGCGCAGGGCGTCAAGATCGGCATTCTGAACGATCAATCCGGCGTCTATGCCGATTACGGCGGCAAGTGGTCGGTCGAGGCCGCCAGGATGGCGATCGAGGATTTCGGCGGCGAGGTGCTGGGCCACAAGATCGAGCTCGTCTCCGCCGATCACCAGAACAAGCCGGATCTCGGCAGTGCGATTGCGCGGCGCTGGTACGATGTCGAAAACGTCGACATGATCACCGAACTGACGACCTCATCGGTCGCACTCGCGATTCACGAGCTTTCGAAGGAGAAGAAGAAAATCGACATCGTCGTGGGCGCGGCGACGTCGCGTCTCACCGGTGACGCCTGCCAGCCCTATGGATTCCACTGGGCCTACGATACGCATGCGCTGGCGTATGGCACCGGTGGCTCCTTGGTGGAGGCCGGCGGCGATACCTGGTTCTTCATGACCGCCGACTACGCCTTCGGCTATGCGCTGGAAAAGGACACCGGCGATTTCGTCAAGGCGAAGGGCGGCAAGGTCGTTGGCTCGGTCCGCATTCCCCTCAATACCGCGGACTTCTCATCGTTCCTGCTGCAGGCGCAGAGCTCGAAAGCCAAGATCATCGGTCTGGCCAATGCCGGTCTCGATACGACAAACTCGATCAAGCAGGCGTCGGAATTCGGCATCGTCAAGAGCGGCCAGAAGCTTGCCGGCCTGCTGCTGACACTCGCCGAAGTCCACGGCCTGGGGCTTGAGGCCGCGCAAGGCCTGGTGCTGACGGAAGGCTATTACTGGGACCGCGACGCCAAGAGCCGCAACCTCGCCGAACGCTTCTTCAAACGTACCGGCCGCATGCCGAACATGATCCAGGCCGGCACCTATTCGGCGACGCTGCAATATCTGAAGGCGGTCAAGGCGGCCGGCACCAAGGACACCGAGGCGGTCGCCAAGAAGCTGAAAGAGCTTCCGGTAGACGACGACTTCGCGCAAGGCGGCAAGGTGCTCGCAAACGGCCGCATGGTGCACGACCTCTATCTGTTCGAGGTCAAGAAGCCGTCCGAATCGAAGAAGCCGTGGGATTACTACAAGCAGCTTGCCGTGGTGCCCGGCGACAAGGCGTTCCCGACCGCGAAGGATTCCGGCTGCCCGTTGACGAAGTAGAACCCCGTAGGGTGGGCAAAGCGAAGCGTGCCCACCATCTCGCAGCTCGTTCGCTGATGGATGGTGGGCACGTCGCTTCGCTCCTTTGCCCACCCTACGAGTCCTGATTGGTCCCTGCTTCTCGCAATGCGTTCGCAGGGACGACGAGCGGGCCCCATTCTACTTTGCATGGGGTTGTTTTCGATATTTTGTGTCTGGGCCGCTCTAATAGCCCGTCATTTCCAGATAGCCCATCCCGGTATGGCTACCGGCAAAGCTGATCGGGCCCTCCCAATAGGGAAAGCTCGTTCCCATCCAGCTTCGGGCGTTGAGCGGCGTGCATTCGATCGACAGCCCCATCTTCGGAATGGCGATACGCCATGTCGTCGGGATTTTTCGTTTCTCGATCTCGGTGAAGTCCAGCGGCGTCATCGTGATATCGGCGGTGGCGAGTTGTTCGGTCTTGCCGTCCGGCTCGATCCATTTGCCGGAGCCGTAGTGCTGGCCGTCGGTCTGGCGCATCCGGTACAGCATCAGTTTGTCGCCGGCCTTGAAGTGCAGCGAGAGCCAGTCCCATCCGCTTTGATCTGATGCCAGCGGCTGGCTGCTCCACTCGCGATCGAGCCAGGCCATCCCGGTAACGTCGACAGGCTTGTCGTCGATGGTCAGGATGCCCTGCGCGGTATAATGCGGCTGGCTGTAGTAGTAGGAGGCCTGCTCGCGCAGCGATTTACGGCTGTAGCCGCCGTCGCCCTGCAGCACGAGCGCGCGCTCCGCGCCGAGGCGCAGCGTGTAGCTGAAGTCCGGGCCGGATGCTTTCAGTTGAAGCGGCGCGATGGTGTCGTCGTTCACCGGAGCGAGCCCGCGCATCTCCCAGGCATCGATCCAGGCGCGAAACGGCTTTGCGTCGACGCCGGCCTGGCCGACCCCGCCGCGCGCGAACGCCTGAGCGACGCGATGGGTATCGGCGCGCGTGACCGCGGCATGGCCCATCCAGATTTGCTGGTTGGCCCAGCCTTCCTGCGGGCCATCAGCCGCGATCGCCTGGCGAAACAGCGTCCATTGCGCGCCATAGGCGATCCCGCTCGCGTCGGTGAGATTGGCCGTCACATACCACCACTCGATGCGGAATTCCGGATGTGGCCCGTGGTCGGCGGGAAATGCGAATGTCCTCCCCTGCACGACCGTCGCAAATCCATCCGCGCTTTCACCAAGCCCGGCGAAGCCCTGCGCGAACGCCTTGCCACCAAGGCCCGCGAGGAGCGCGCCGCCGACGAAGCCGCGCCGGGTGATCGGGCCGCTATCGTTCATTGGCAAAAATCCTGATCAGGCTCGCCGGCTGCATACGCGCCAGCCTGATGACGGGGAGCGCAGATGCGGCAAGCGCGGCCGCCATCGCGACGCCGGTGAGCCACAGCAGTTGCAGCGGGAAGACGTGAAACGGCAGCCGCCAGCCGAATGCCTTGACGTTGACGACCGCAAGCAGGCACCACGCCACCAGCAGACCGAGCGGAAGCGCGAAGATGGTGGTGATCAAGGCCACCGACATCGTCTTCAGAAGTTCGATCGCCGCGAGTTGCCGCCGCGTGATGCCGATGGCCCATAGCGGCGCCAGTTGCGGCAGGCGGGAATTGGCGAGCGTCAAGAGGCTCGTCAACAGTGCGACGCCGGCGACGCCGAGCGTGAAGGCGTTCAACGCGGCGGTTACCGCAAAAGTGCGGTTGAATATCCGTGTCGATTCCGCCTTCATCGTCGCCTGATCGGCGACATTGCGATCGTCGAGCGCGAATTTTTCCTGCAGTGCCGAGATCAGTGCCGGGATCTTTGGCGGGGCGACCCGCAATCCCATGCGCGTCAGCGGGATTTCCGGAAAGCGCCGCGTCAGCGCGGCGAAGTTCACCGCGATCTGGCCCTTGGGGTTGCCGTAGTCGGCATAGATGCCGGCCACGTCGAGCGTCCAGCTTCCGCCCGGCGCCGGCACTTCGATGCGGTCGCCGACGGAAAGGCGCAGGCGCCGCGATAGTTGCTCGCTGACGAGGGCCGCGTTGCCGGGACGAAGCTTGACCCAGGCATTGTCGACCGACTGCAGAAGCGGCCAGTTGTCGCGATAGGTGGCGTGGTCCGGCAGGCCCAGCACCTCGATCGGCGCGCCCGCCAATTGCGTATCGGCGCGGCCGCCGGGCAGGATCGCCTCGACCTCGGGGCGTTCGCGCAGCCAGGCCCTGATCTCGTGTGCCTGTGCATCGTTGGCCGCGTTGACATAGACATCCGCCGCCAGCCGCCCGTCGAGCCAGACCAGAAACGTGCGGCTGAAACTCTCGACCATGGTGGAGACACCGACATTGACGGCCAGCGCAAGCAACAGCGCCATCAAGGCGAGCGACAGCCCGGATAGTTGCTGGCGGCTGTCAGCCCAGAACCAGACGCTGAGCGGGGCGCGCGCATAGCGCTGGCCAAGCGACAGCACGAGTTCCAGAAACATCGGCAGGATCAGCGCGGCGCCGAGCATCAGCGCCGCGAGCACGGCAAAACCCGAAATCAGGGAATCGCCGAACCAGAGCAGGCATGCCGCGGCGGCGAACGCTGCGAGCGCCAGCGCGCTCTGGTAGGTCAGCCAGCGCCGCTGCGCCTGTTGCCAGGCGAAAGGCTGCGCGGTCGCGAGCAGCGGCAGCCGCAGCGCCTTGGTCAGGCTGGCGGCGGCGGCTGCGAGCGCACCCAGAATGCTGATGGCGACGCCGGCGATCCACCATTGCGGCTTGAGCGTCAGGTGCCCCGGAATCTGCGCGCCGTAAAGTCCGCGTAAGGACGCCGCGACGTCGGGCAGCAGCGCGCCGGCAATGAAGTAACCGCACACCAGACCAATCAGCCCCGCGATCAGCGCCAGCGACACCAGCTCGAGCACCAGCACGCCATTGAGCATCCGCGCCGAGACGCCACAGGCGCGCAAGGTCCGCAACACCGGCAGCCGCTGCTCGAAGGCAAGCCCGATCGCCGAATTGACGATGAACAGGCCAACAAAGAAGGACAGCAGCCCGAATGCGGTCAGGTTCAGGTGAAAACTGTCGGTGAGGCGTTCGAGGTCGGTCTCGGCTTCGGGTTCGATCAGGCGCAACGTATCACCGGCAACGCTTTCAAGCGACGCGCGCTTGCCCGCCGCCTTGCCGATCAGGAGGCGCGAGAGCTGATCCGGCATTTTCAAAAGGCTCTGCGCAATGCCGATGTCGACCACCAATACGCCGGGCACCAGGTTCGGCTGCACGCGAAGCGGCGGCAGCAATGTGCCGCCATGGGCCTCGGGGCGCGCGCCCTCCGCGAGCTTGAGATCGGAAAGCGTTTCCGGCGCAACCAGCATCGCGCCCGGCGGCGTCATGAAGGATAGCAGATCGGCCTTGCCGACCGCGGGCGCGTTGCCGACTTCCGCGGGCAGCGTCACCGGTTCGATGCCCAATAGCCGGAACGACCGTCCCTCGATCTGGATCCGGCCTTCGAGCACCGGCGAGACCGGCCAGCCGGCGCGGCGCAAGTCGACGAAGAGCTTTTGCGGAAAGCTTCCGCCGCTGCGGGCGACCAGCATGGCGGTGCGCGATCCGCCAAACGTGGCGGCGGCGCGATCGTAGGAGTTGCGCGCCTGCTGATTGAGCGCCTGCACGCCGCTCCACAGCGCGGTCGCCGAGATCAATCCGATCAGCAGGGTCGCAAGCTGCATCGGATGCCGCCGCCAATGGCTCAGTAATACGGCCAGCGTCCACAGCGCGCGTTTCACGCGATCACCCCGGCATGGAGGTTGACCCGCCGGTCGAGGGTTGCGGCGAGCCTTTGGCTGTGGGTCACCATCAGAAAGCCGCAGCCGCTGCGCGTCACCAGGTCGCGCGCCAGCGCCAGCACCTCGTCCGCGGTGTCCTCGTCGAGATTGCCGGTCGGCTCGTCTGCCAGCAGCAGCAGCGGCCTTACGGCCAATGCCCGGCCGATCGCGACGCGTTGTTGCTGGCCGCCGGACAATTGCTCGGGATAGCGTTTCAGGAAACGGCCGAGCCCGAGCCGCTCCACCAGTTCATCGTGCCAGGCCGCGTCGTGACGGCCGGCAATGCGTGACTGGAAAACGAGGTTGTCTTCCACCGTGAGACTCGGGATCAGGTTGAATTGCTGAAACACCAGGCCGAGCCGGTCGCGGCGCAATTCCGCGCGCCCGGCATCTGACAGCTCGGAGACCTCTGCATCGGCCAGCCTGATCTCGCCGCCATCGGCCGCATCGAGGCCTGCGATCAGGTGCAGAAGCGTGCTCTTGCCGCTGCCGGATTCGCCCGTCAGCGCGACGCTCTCGCCCGCGGCGACCGTTAGGGTAACGCCGCGCAGAACCGCGATATCTTCGCCGGCTGTGCGGTAGCTCTTGGTCAGGCCGGTCACATGAAGCACAGGACCGGCCACGCTGGGATTGCCGTTGGTCATGCGCGACGATGGACCGATCTGACCATGAAAATCCCCTGACGTGATGCCACACAACATATCAGGGCGGGCGCCCCGGATCACGGTCTCAATCGCGCCGCGACGTGATCGTGATACCGCTGTGGCGCGCACCTGGCGTAGCAGCCTGCATTTGCGGCGCGGGGCTTCGCGGGAAATCGCGGTTGCCTTGTCCGCAAGCCCCCTTGTACCATTGGAACCGCCGATCCTAGAGAGCTAACAAAGAGAAAACGGGGAAACCAGTCATGACCGCGCAGCCGACACCAAAAGGCGCCTGGAAAATCACGTTCCTGCTGTTTCTCTTCATGCTGGTGAACTTCGCCGACAAGATCGTGGTCGGCCTCGCCGGCGCGCCGATCATGGACGAGCTGAAGCTTTCGCCGGAGCAATTTGGCTTCCTTGGCTCCTCGTTCTTCTTCCTGTTTTCGATCTCGGCCATCGTCGTCGGCTTCATCGTCAACCGTGTCGATACCCGCTGGGTGCTGCTCGCGATGGCGGTAATCTGGTCGGTGGCGCAGTTTCCGATGGTCGGTACCATCGGTTTCACCACGCTCGTGATCTGCCGCATCATCCTCGGCGCCGGCGAGGGGCCGGCGTTCTCGGTGGCGGCGCACGCGATCTACAAATGGTTTCCCGACGAGAAGCGGACGCTGCCGACCGCCATACTCTCGCAAGGCTCGGCTTTCGGCGTGATCCTCGCGGTGCCGGCGCTGAACTGGATCATCGTCAATCATAGCTGGCACTACGCCTTCGGCGCGCTCGGCGTTGTCGGCCTGATGTGGGCGGCGGCGTGGGTCGTGATGGGCAAGGAAGGGCCGCTGGTACAGTCCACTGAGGCGGCCGCAGCCGATCAGCGCATACCATATTTGCAGCTCCTGACCTCGCGAACGTTCATCGGCTGCTGCGCCGCGACGTTCGGTGCCTATTGGGCGCTGTCGCTCGGGTTGACGTGGTTCACGCCCTTTATCGTCAAGGGGCTCGGCTTCTCGCAAAAGGATGCGGGCTGGATTTCAGTGCTGCCCTGGCTGTTCGGCGCGACCATCGTGTTGCTGACGGGGTGGATCTCTCAGGTAATGCTGACGCGCGGCTACACGACGCGGGGCGCGCGCGGTGTGCTCGGCTCGGTGCCGCTGATCGTCGGCGGGTCGATCCTTGCGGTGCTGCCGCACGTTCACGGTGCGGGCTTGCAGATCGCGTTCCTCGTGGTGGGCTCGGGTCTGTGCGGGTCGATCTATGTGGTCTGTCCGCCGATGCTCGGCGAATTCACGCCGGTGCGGCAACGCGGCGCCGTGATCGCGATCTACGGCGCGATCTATACGCTGGCAGGCATGATCGCGCCGTTCGTGATGGGCACCGTGATCCAGAATGCGGCGGTGCCGCTCGACGGCTACATGACCGGCTTCACCATCAACGCGGTGATCATGGCGACGTCCGGCCTGCTCGGGCTGCTGCTGCTCTGGCCGAACACGGAGCGCAAGAGGCTGATGGCTCAGGCGGCGGCGCAACCGAAATTCGCGTAGGCGGAATACGCAACAACGCTCTCGTCGTGCCTGCGAACGCAGGGGCCCATACCGCGTGATCTATCGATGAGACGCGGTGGCTGACGCTCTGCGTTGGCCAAATGCGGCGATGAATGCTGAACCGAAGCCGTCTTCACTCGTGCCCATTACGATGGGCCGCGGAGTATGGGTCCCGGCTCAAGGCCGGGACGACACCGTGCTTGTGTTGGTTAGCTCGCCGCCGCGTCGAGTTGCGGCTTTGAGCCTTGCGCGCCGCGCACCAGTTTGCCCGGGCGCGCGCCGGTGGCCTTGCCGCTGCGTTGCGTCACCACGCCTGAGACGATGGTGGCGTCGTAGCCGTCGACCTGTTGCATCAGGCGGCGGCCGCCGACCGGCAGGTCGTAATGCACCTTTGGCGGATGCAGGTGCAGCCGGTCATAGTCGATCACGTTGACGTCGGCCTTGAAGCCGGGCGCGATCACGCCGCGGTCGTAGAGGCCGACCGAGAGCGCGGTCTTGCGCGACTGCGCCGCCACCACGAACGGGATCGACAGTTTTTCGCCGCGGCTGCGGTCGCGCGTCCAGTGCGTCAGGAGATAGGTCGGAAAGCTGGCGTCGCAGATGATGCCGCAATGCGCGCCGCCGTCGGAGAGTCCCGGCACGGCGCTCGGTTCGCGCAGCATCTCATGCACGGCATCGAGATTGCCGTCGGCATAATTGAGGAACGGCACATAGAGCATGCCGCGGCCGTCGTCCGTCAGCATCGCCTCGTAGGCGAGTTCTTCGGGCTGCCGGCCCTGGCGGCGGGCCTGCGGGCCGAGCGCATTTTCCGGCGGCTGTTCGTAATCAGGGGGATTACCGAGCAGATACATCTTGTCGTAGTTCGGACGGAAGAACAGCGGATCGTCCGTCGCCGTCGCGGTCTCGCTCAGGATGGCCGCGCGTATTTCGGGCCGGCGCAACTGCGTGAGCCGCTCGGCCAGCGGCAGCTTGGCGATCGCGCGGTAGCTCGGATGGGTCTGGAACGGGTTGCGCGACAATTCCAGCCCGAGCAGCAGCCCGACGGGACGCGCCGCGATCTGGGTCGTGATCGACAGGCCGCGGGCGGCGGCTTCATTGATGGTGTCCATCGTCTGGCGCCAGCGCCGCGGCGCCTTGTCGGCCTGGGCTACCGAAAACGAGATCGGGCATTTGGTATTTTCCGCGACCCGCAGCATCATCGGCAAATCTTCGTGCACGGTGCTTTGGTCGAGCACGAATTGCAGCACGCTGCGGCCGACGCCATGCATGGCGCCGGCGATCGCGGTCAATTCATCTTCGCCCGCTTTCAGCGTCGGCGTGTAGTCGCCCGTCGAGGTGCGGTGATTAAGGGTGCGCGAGGTCGAGAAGCCAAGTGCGCCTGATCGCACGGCGTTTGCGGCAAGCACTGCCATCGCCTTGTTGTCCTCAGGCGTTGCGGGATCGCGCCGCGCGCCGCGGTCGCCCATCACGTAGACGCGCAGCGCCGCGTGCGGCAGTTGCGCGCCGATGTCCATGTCGAAACTCCGCTTCGACAGCCACTCCATGTAATCGGGGAAGCTTTCCCAGGCCCAGGGAATGCCGGCGCTCAGCACCGGCTCGGGGATGTCTTCCACGCCCTCCATCAACTGGATCAGCCTGACATGATCGACCGGACGGCACGGCGCAAAGCCGACGCCGCAATTGCCCATGATCGCAGTCGTGACGCCGTTCTGCGACGAGGGCGTGATGTCCTGGCTCCAGGTGACCTGGCCGTCATAATGGGTGTGGACGTCGACAAAGCCCGGCGCAACCAGCTTGCCCTTGGCGTCGATCTCTTCCTTGCCCTTCGCGGCAACCTTGCCGACTTCGCTGATGCGGCCGCCGGTGATGGCGACATCGGCTTCGAACAGTTCGCCACCCTTGCCATCGGCAATGGTGCCGCCGCGGATCACGAGGTCGGGGGTCGAGGTCATGGCTTCCATCCCGGTTCTGATTTTGTTGACGCATCATGTGACGTCCCCCCGTACAGTCAACCGTCGGGGATGAGACTCAGGAATGCATCGGCAGGCAGTTAGGCCTTGACGGGTTCCGCCGGCTTGCGGTCGGTCACCAGCGCCAGCAGGACCGTCAGCACCATGAAGGCGACGGAGGCGCCGAACACCCAATGCGGCATGCTCTGGTCCATGATCCAGCCGAACAATAGCGGGCTGAGAATGCCGCTGAAATTGAAGCCGGTGGAGACGATGCCGAACGCGCGGCCCGCCGCGCCCGCGGGTGCGGCGTTACGGACCAGCATGTCGCGCGAGGGTGCGATGACGCCGCCGAGGAATCCGGCCAGCCCCATCGCGGCGGTCAGCACGGCCGACGGCAGGTTGATCGTCGCAATGATTGATATGATGACGGCGTTGATCGCAAAGCATGCGGCGGCGACATTGCCGTGCCGCCTGGTGCGGTCGGCGAGATAGCCGCCGGCCAGCACGCCGGCCGCGCTGGCGCCGAGAAAAGCGGTCAGCGCGATATTGGCGGCGGAGAATGTCACGCCATAGCCGCTCATCAGCGCGACGACGCCGAAATTGCTGATGCCGGCATTGGACAGCCCGAGCAGCATGAAGAAGATCGTCAGCACGATGAGTGCCGGCGTGACGACGCTCTGCTGCGCTGCCGGCGCGCCGTCGGTGTTGCGATCGGCCGAACTCGCATCGGGAATTCCAACCGCGATCAATAGCAGCGCCACAACGGGGCCGACGGCGCCGGCCACGATCAGGGCGCCGAGCCCGCCGACGGTTGCCACCAGCGCGGCCATGACCGCAGGCGCCACCGCGCCGCCAAGGAAGCCCGCAAAGGTATGGATCGAGAATGCGCGGCCCATCCGCGCTTCATCCATATGCGCCGACAGGATCGCGTAGTTGCAGGGATGATAAACGCTGTTGGCGAGCCCGAGCAGCGCAGCGCAGGCAATCAGCGAGACGTAGCTCAGATGCAGGCCGAGCATGATCAGCGCCAGGCCGCCGACGCTGAGGCCGATCAGCAGGACTTTTCGCGCGCCGATATGGTCGGCGAGATAACCGATCGGGGCCTGCGTCAGGGCGGAGACGACGCCGAACACCGTCAGGGCGAAACCGAGCTCGATATAGCCGACGCCGAGCCGCTCCTTCAGGAACGGAAACAGCATCGGCAGCACGAAGAGATGGAAATGGCTGACCCAATGGGCGACCGAAATCGCGGCCAGCGTGCGCACCGAACTATCCGCTTTGGCTTGTTGCGGTGCGGCCAGAATGTCGACCATGTCAGCTCAAAACCCCGTAAAGATCACGGCCCGGCTGGGCACCGGCGAAAATATCGTCCAGCGGTTATTTGTCCATGAATGCCGATGCATGGCTGCCCCGGCGGAGGGCAGGGACACGCCCATTGCAGCACCAAATCGGGAGAAAAAGACGGGCCGGCGCGGCAACGGTCCGATTATTCCAGGGGAGCGAATTTGCCGAGGGATCGAAACCCTAACTCCTCATGGTGAGGAGCCGCGCAACGGCGTCTCGAAACACAAGGCTGCGCCGGTGCCATTCATTCTTCGAGACGGCGCTTTCGCGCCTCCTCTGGATGAAGTCTGACAAGCCGCCGCAAGCTTTGCGTGCCGCGCTACAAGGGCTCATCATCATTGCCGTGACGGTCGCGCTTCGGGGTCGCGAAGTCGCCGTCCTCGTAATCATCGTCCTCCGCCGAAACGTGCTCCGGCTTCTTCGGTTTGTCGTCGGGTTTTTTCGGAGGTTCGCTCTTTCTGCCAGTTCCACCCATGTGATGCCTTTTCGCCGGCTGAATCGGCGTTTGCTCTGCATGCCGATTCGGGGTAACGGCATGACCTCAATCTGATTGCGCTTGGCCGGCATCCTAACGCGGGCCACACGAATTTTCCTGCCCTTTTTGCGGCGTTCAGTCCAAGGGGCATTCACACGGAGCAAGCATGAAGAAGCCACGCATCGCGGCGGATGAACCGCAGCTGCGAAAAATAATCCGGGCCGACAAGGCGCCGACTACCGGTTACTCGCTGGTGGTGGACGGTCATTTCAAATCGCATCACGAGACGGTCGAGGCGGCCGAAGAGGCCGGTATGGCCCTGAAGAACAGGTTCCAGATGCTTCAGGTGCAGGTCTACGATGCCGAGAACAAGACGCGATCGCTGATCGATTGGCCGGGCCCGGCGTAACGCTCGATATTTGAACCGTGGCCTGATCTCAGGTTCGCCGTCCGCCGTTCTGCTGACTGGCCAGCCAGTCCGACAGGGCCACCGACTTCTCGGCTGGCTGCTTGGTGCCGGCGCGCGGCTTCTTTGCGGCCCTTGCGGTCGGCGCAGATTGTGGCTCGGCTGCCTCGCGCGCGAGCCGCTGCGCCTTCAGCTTCGCCATATTGTCGAGCACGGCCCTGGACGCGGCGTCGCGTTCGGCCTTGCCGGATCTCGCATCCTCAACGGCCCTTGCCGCTTTGTCGGCGCGGGCCTGGGCGCGATCGCGATCCTCTTTCGTCATTTCAGGTCAGCCTCGTTTTGCGGTCTTGGTCTTCTTGATCTTGACGACGGGCTCCGGCGGATTTTCGCGGTCGGCCGCTTCCTTTGCCAGACGCAGTGCGCGCAGCTTCTCGGTCCGCTTTCGGATCGCGATGTCGGCGGCCGCGATCTCGGCCATCGCCTTGATGCCCTCGACTTCCTGGGCACGCTTGCGATTCAGCCGGATCTCTTTCATTTCGGCGGCACTTTTCGGCTCATCGTCCATGTCATACCTCTGAAATCACAACAGATATCGTCGGGCGGTCTTGCGGCGGTTTACCACGGATCGGGGCCCAAAGGACGTTATTTTCGGTCGAAAAAGGCGCACTTTCTTGTCAAATCAGCCTTCAGGGCTGCTTTGTCGTCGAACTCATCCGGGGGCATCAAGCCGGTCCGGCAGGAGGCCGAACCGGGTACTCCGGTCAGAAGGTCGCGCCGGCCTTCACCATATAGGTACGGCCGGGCAGCGGATAGGCCGAGAAGCGGCCGGCGGTGAAGCTGCTTGCGATCGCGTAATCATAGTAGAGCGCGTTGAACAGGTTGTTCACGCTCAACGACCAGAAGAAGCGGTCGTATTGTCCGCTGAGCTTCAGGTCGGCGGTCGCATTGCCCGGAATCCGGCTCTGGGTGTTGGCCTGGTCATTGTCCATGAAGCGCTCACTCCAGGCACGCAGAGTTGCATCAAACACCAGATAATTTTGCCAGATGTTCCAGGTCACACCGCCGCTTGCGGTATAGTGCGACACCAGCGGCACGTCGTTGCCTGCGAACGCACCCTCACGGAATACGGCGCGCGTATAGGCCATGCCGCCGCGCAGTGTCACGGTGTCGCTGACGCGCAGCGAAGCGCTGGTCTCTGAGCCGTAGCGACGGGTCGGATCGAGGTTGACGTTATAGAACAGTGCCGGGATGAAATGGATCTCGTTCTCGAGGTCCATGTTGTAGATGCTCGATTGCATCTGGAATGCGCCGACCTTGATACGAAGGCCGCCTTCGACGTCGTGCGAGGTCTGCGTCTTCAACTGGAAGGTCCCTGGAGCGAAGAAGGGGCCGGTAGAGACGCGCTCGTCGACATTAGGCGTACGGAACGCGCGTGCGGCGCGGCCGAACATCGAGAATATGTTATTGAAGCGATGCTCGAGGCCGAGGTGCAGCGCGTATTGCGTTTCGTCGCTGTCCAGCGGAGCGGCTTGAGGGCTGCAATTAAAGAACATCGCGCAACCGGGCGAGTTGGGGTCATACCGATCCCGGGCGCTCAGGCTGGTGTTTTGAATCCTGGCGCCATAGGAGAAATCGGTCGTCGGCAACAAGCCGACGGTGTGCTGCCAGTAGCCGGCCAGCGTCTGTTGCGACAGATCGTAGATGTGGGTCGGCGGAACACCTTTGAACGCCCCGCGGTCCTGGTGGAACGTTGCATCGTAATAATCGATGCCGGTCAGGATCTGCGAGGGGAGTCCGAAGATCGCGTTCTTGACGCTCAGTCGCGGCGTGATCGACCAGGTCTGCAACGCCGCATCATTATAGGTGGAGGAAAAGCTCGGAAGTGGCGATGCAAACGGTACGGTGCCGAAGAAGGCGCCTTGCGTATCCTTCTTCCGCACCCCGCCATCGACGATCAGCTCGGCGCCATTCCACAGGGTCTTGGTGAAGCCGGCGGTCGCGCTGGCGCCCTGCTGGTTGCCGTAATCGAACGGCGTCGCGGCGGCCCTGCGGGCCGTGACCAGTTCGTTGACGCCTATCGAGGGATCGACGATGCGGCCGCCGGGCAGGCCGAGCTTCTGATCGTCGCCGGTCACCGTAAGGAAGGCCTTCAGGTCGGGCGTGGTGTAGTTGAGGTTGCCGACCCCGTTGCGCTGGTCGAGCGCGTTATTCTCACGATAGCCGTCGGACTTGATGGCGTTGCCGTAGAACGACGTCGACCACGGTCCCGAATTGAGCGCAGTCGAGACCGACGCCATGCGCTGATTGAAGGAGCCGACCCCGGCCTCTGCGCGCATCGCGACCGGGGGGCCGCCGACGCCGTTCTTCAGGACGATATTGATGACGCCGCCGACCGCGTTGTCGCCATACAGCACCGCGCCGCTGTTGCCGCGCGTGATTTCAATGCGTTCGATCGAATCGCGCGGAATGGTCGAAAAATCGACGCCGGCGATGTCGATGTCGTTGAGCCTTCGGCCGTTGACGAGCACGAGCGTATTTGAGGTTGCGAAAGCGCCGAATCCGCGAAGGTCGACGCTGGTCTTGGCGCCGTTGACGCCGCCAAACAGGCTGGTGAGCTGGACGCCCGGCACCTGCGCGATGATCTCCTGCAACGTTTGCGCGGGTGAGTGCGCAATATCGTCGGCCGTGATCACGGTCGAGGCCGTGCCGACGATGCCGGAGAATTGCCGGCCGCCGGATCCGCCCGCACCTTGCGAGGCGCTTTGCGATGCGACGTTCGAGCCGGTCCCTGATGCCGGTCTCGTGCCGGTCGAGGGCGCAGCCGCCGGCACGACGCGGCGCGAGGTCGATGCTTCATCATAGGTCGGTTTGGCGCGGGTCCGGTTCGGGTCGGTGGGCGAGGTGACCTCGATCGGCGGCAATTGCTCGGACGAGGTCTGTTGCGCACTTGCGCCAGAGACGCCCAGCAAGAGAGCCGGCATGAAAAAAGTCGAAGCCAGCAGAACGGCGCGACGCCGCTGTATGGCTGTGGCTGGCGTGGACATAGTTAGAGGCCTCGGTATGACGTCAGTGGCACGTCACAGCGAACCAAGCTCACTATCGCGCTTGCGCGAACCCAGTGAAGCTAATGCCTGTACTCCCCGACCGACATCTTCGCGTGTGACCACGGCTGACGGCAGGTCTCCTGGCTCGCGGGTCGTTACCCATCGTCGCCTTCCCAGGACCGAGATTCCCAGTGGCCTATGACGAAGGATTCGCCGCTTACAGTTGCGGGGGCAGCCGCGGAATTGGGGAGATTTCCCCGCACCGCATTCCCTTTTGATCCCCAAAACGGGAACCGTCGGCAATTATGGTAGAAGTCCGTCAAAGTCCGAGTCAATCCGCCTTGCGCCCTTCGCGATCCTCACCGGACGAGTGCGCTATTTTTGCCGCATGAGCACGTCCTGTATCGGGGCGCATGTCCGAGTGCGGCGGCGTGTCGCCAGCAATCCTCGACGCGCGACCGCGGAATTGAAGCGTTGGAGCTATGCTGACTTGGTAAAACTATCTCGTCGTCCCTGCGAAAGCAGGGACCCATAACCACAGGACGTTGTAATTCAAAGAAGCCGTCAGCCACTGCCTCTGGTCATTAGGGCCGCGGCGTATGGGTCCCTGCGTTCGCAGGGACGACAGTTACCCCACGGACAACCCTCACCCCATTACCACCGGCCCGCCGACCTTCTTCCACGCGTCGATACCGCCCTCGATATGCGCGGTGTTGGCCAGCCCGGCGCTCTTGGCGGCGGCTACCGCCATCGCGGAGCGTTCGCCGAAGGCGCAGAAGAACACCACGCGGCGGCCGGTGGCGGCGGCGACTTCGCGCAGCATGCCGCCGGGCTTGAGGCTCTCGGCGATGCCGGGGTAGGGCGCATGCAACGCGCCCGAGATCGTGCCGTGCTTGGCGCGCTCGCTGGTTTCGCGCAAATCGACCAGCAGGATTTCGGGCCGGCCGAGGCTGTTGATCGCGTCGCGGGCGGACAGCGCGAGCCCCTGCTTGGCAAGTTCCTCCTGATGCAGGCCGACATGCATGTTGGCGGGCACTGCCACGTCCATCATCTTCGGGTTCGGCAGCTTCAGATTGGCCATCAGCTCGATATATTCGTCGACCGAGCGCACCTGCAGCCGCGGATTGTAGCGCCGCTCCTCGCCGATGGTGGAAACCGTGTCGCCCTTGTAGTCGTGGGCGGGGAATACCATGGTTTCATCCGGCAGCTTCAGCAGCCGGTTGAAGATCGATTCGTACTGCGCGCGCGAAGAGCCGTTCTGGAAATCGGTGCGGCCGGTGCCGCGGATCAGCAGCGTGTCGCCGGTGAAGACGCGATCGCCCATCAAGTAGCTGTACGAATCGTCGGTGTGGCCGGGCGTGTACATCACGTCGAGGCTCAGCCCCTCGATCGTCACCTGGTCGCCGTCGGAAACCCGCATCGACACCACGTCGGCCTTGCTCTGCTCGCCCATGATGGTGATGCACTGGGTGCGGTCGCGCAGTTCGCCGAGGCCCGTAACGTGGTCGGCGTGCAGATGGGTGTCGACCGCTTTAACCAGCCGCAGATCGAGTTCGCGCAGGAGCTGGCAGTAGCGGTCGGCCTTCTCCAGCACGGGGTCGAGGATCAACGCCTCGCCGCCGGCACGGCTGGCCAGCAGGTAGCTGTAGGTGCCCGAAACGCTGTCGAAGAGCTGACGAAAGATCATGCCTGCTGCCGCGCTCAATATGAGTCTGATGCAGGATATTATTCTAGTTTTTTGGCCTTCTCAAACAACTTTCATCTATGACAAAGCGGGTAGTCGAGGAAAATTTACTTCCTGCGACAGTCCGCGTCATTGCGCCCGAAGCGAAGCAATCGATGCCGCAGCGAAGGGATAGATGGATTGCTTCACGGAGCCTGTCATCAGGCGCGCATTCGCGCGACCCGTTGGCTCGCAATTGACGGCGGCGGCCGTCAGGGTCGCACCAGCGTATACCCATTCTCGGTCAGAAACAGAATCTGCGCGACGCCGACCTGCACCGGCGTTGCCGCTGATATGAACTCCGGCCGCTTGCCGCTCTCGCGTTCGAGCGTGTCGACGGTGTTGAGGCAGATGTCGAACCGCGCGCCCTGCGCCACCAGGCTCTCGACCATCTTGCGGTTGGGATTTTCCGGGCGCAGCAGCTCGATGCCGGGGCCGAACGCCACGATCTCGATCGCGACCTTGTCGGGATCGTAGAATTTCATCAAATTGCTGGTGACGCTGAGCACAAGCCCCTGCTTGCGCGGGTCGTTGTCGGAGAGCTGCAGCACGATCTTGTGCTCGGCAAACGGCTTGTCCTGCAGCGGCACCTGCTGGGCGCGGGCATCGGGCGCGGCGGCCGCGATCAGAAGCGCCGCGATCGTCACGCGAATGATGGTCGAGAAACCTGTCATCCCTGCCCCGCTATGCCCGGATTGTCTTCAATGCCTTTCAGCGTGACGCCAGGCGGTGACCTGTTGGGCGGCTTGCCCGACCGCAGATGCCTGGCGACCACGTCCCAGACCGGCGCGCCGCTCTGCTCGTTGACGGAGGCCCAGCCGGCCACCTTGTAGCGCTTGCCGGCTTGCAGCGCACGACCGTTGTCGAGCTTGAGATCGGAAATTCGTTTCCCGACCGATTCGGCCGGCGTGCAGGTGTAGGCGAGACCGCCGACGCGAACCATGTCGCCGCCCTGCTGGTAATAGGGATCAACGTTGAAGAGATTGTCGCAGATGTCTTCCAGCACGTCCTTGATCTGGCCGCCGGTCATGGTCTGGACGTAGGTCTCCGGATAGGTGACGGCGGTCTGCGCCAGCACGTCCTCCATCGTCAGCGGCTGGCCCGCCAGTGCGGTGGTGCCCCAGCGGAAGCCCGGCGACAGCGCGATCTCGGTATTCAGTTCGCCGAGCAGCGCGTCGCAGATCAGTTGATCCATCGTGCCGCTGAAATTGCCGCGGCGGTAGAGCAGGCGGTCGGCGGACCCGACCTTCTCGTCGAAGCTGGCCGCATGCGGCTCGCGGGTCTTGTCGATCAGCGCCTGCATTGCCGGATCGGGCTTCAGCAATTCGGAAAACACCGGCAGCAGCCGGTAGCGCACGTTGCTGACCTTGCCTTTGCCGACCTCGAGGTCGAGGACCGCCAGAAACTTGCCGTTGGAGCCGGCATTGGTGACGAGCGTGACGCCGCTTGCGTTTGTGACCGCGACCGGCTGCGGCACGGCGTCGTGGGTGTGGCCGCCGAGAATGACGTCGATGCCGGTGACGCGGCTGGCGAGCTTTAGATCGACATCCATGCCGTTATGCGAGAGCAGGATGACGGCATCGACCTTGTCGTTGTTGCGATGCGTATCGACGAGCTTTTGCAGCTCTTCATCGCGGATGCCGAATTTCCAGTCCGGCGTAAAACGCTTCGGGTGCGCGATCGGCACGTAGGGAAAGGCTTGCCCGATCACCGCGATGCGACGTCCGCCGATCTCCTTGATGGTGGACGGCTGGAACACGCGCCCTGAGGCCGGATCGAATGCCTTGGCGTCGTTGAAGGCGGCTTCCTCGGTGAGGTAGACGTTCTGCGCCAGGAATTCGCCCTTGAAGCGTTCGAGGTTGGCGCGCAGCGCCTTTTCGCCATAGGTGAATTCCCAGTGGCCGGTCATCGCCTCGATGCCGAGCAGGTTGGCGGCGTCCACCATGTCGGCGCCCTGCAGCGTATTGGCCAGTCCGGTGCCCTGCCAGAGATCGCCGCCGTCGAGCAGCAGCGAGCGACCGGCGCCGACCTCGCTGCGCAGCCGGTCGACCAGCGTCTTCAGATGCGCGAAGCCGCCGAGCTTGCCGAACCTCCCGGCCGCCTTCTCGAACTCGATGCAGGTGAAAGCATAGGCGTCGGCGCTGTCGGGCCGGATGCCGAAGCGGTCGAGGAAAGCTCGTCCGACCAGATGCGGCGGGTTGCCCCGCATCGGTCCGACGCCGAGATTGACGCTCGGCTCGCGGAAGAACACCGGCCGAAGCTGCGCATGGGTATCGGTGATGTGCAGGATGCGCGCATTGCCGAAGCGCTCGAGATCGTAAACGCCCGCATTATTTTCGGCGGCCTGCGCGCGAACGCGCGGCAGGGTGCCGGACAGGGTGGCGGCGCCTGCTAGCGTCAGGAAATCGCGGCGGCGGATGGTCATGCGGGTCTCCGCGCGTCGTAACGATCTCGTCCATTCTTGAGCATGATCTCCGCGCAAACGCGTTCCGCGTTTGTCGCGAGGGAAAACCGGTTCCCACTTTTCCGGATCATGCTCTAGCGTATTTCCATATCCTTCCAGCGGGTTTTCTCGCTGGTGGCCTGGAAGATCGAAGCCTTGGCCAGGGCTTCGGCTTCCTTGGCCGACGCGGTGGCCTTGTCGAACTCGCCGGCGTCTGCCGCCTTCTTTGCCGCCGCCAGCGTGTTCGCCGTGGTGGTCCATTGATTGCGCAGTTTGCCGGCCTCCTTGTTGGCGGCGTCAGCCGCGGCGTAGGCCGCCTTGAAGTCGTCCTCGGAGCCCGCGGCGCGCGCGGACACGGCGCCCGCGGCAAGCAGGGCCAGAACCAATGCGGATTTCTGCATCATGTTCCTCATGGCCGCGCTCCCGGACCCGATATCGGCAGCCCGTTGCTGACATAGGACAGATAATATTCGACGTTGCGATATTCATCGTCCTGCGGGCTCAGCGGCACGCCGCGGATCTGGCTGTTGCAGGAAGTGAAGCGCCGGCTGGTCGTGCCCATGCCGCTCCACTCCGAGCGGTAGATCGGCATCGCATTGACGATGCCGAGCGCGGGCGCCAGGATTTCGGCGCGGATGCGCTCGCCCGGGCTCTGCACATGGCAGGTGGCGCATGAGAAATTGAGCTGGCCGCGCCGCGTGTAGAAATATTCCTTGCCGTTCTCGTAGGCTGCGAGCGCGCGGGGATCGTTCGGGATCTTGATGTCCATCGGCTTGCCGCGCGAGGTGAAAGCCATGTACGCGGTCAGCGCCGCCATTTCGTCCTTCACATAGGAATACGGCGCTTCGCCATTGGCCTCGCGGCAGCGGTTCAGGGCCAGTTCAAGCGTGATGACCTTGCCTTCCTTCTCGTCGAAGTAAGGGTAGTTCTGGCGGATGCCGATGCCGCCGTTCGGGAAGCAGTCGGCATAGGTCTTGCCGTTCTTGAACGGCTTGGCGAACATTTCCTTGCCCATCTCGAGCGAGAACTCGTAGGGCGGGAATTGCTCCTTCTCCTGCCACTGCCGGTGCAGGTCCTCGTTCATCGAATAGGGGCCGTTGACGAAATCTTCCAGCTTCACCTTGGGGAATTTGTCGGTGAAGAATTTCTGGAACGCCTTGGCGTCGGCGACGGGATCGACCTTGTCGGCCGCGCGCGAGGGCAGGGTGCTCGCAAGCGTCAAGACCGTGAGCGCAAGCGCGGCGGAAGCCAGATAGATCGGGAAACGCAGCTTCATTGGATCTTCGCCGTGGTGGTGTCGGTCGCGCCCTTGTTGTCGGCCCAGCTAATCTTGAGCTCGTCGCCCTTCTTGGCCCCCTTGAAGGTGAACTTGACATAGGGGTCCTTGGAAACGCCGCCGCCCCAGTCAGCCGTGAACACGTTCTTGCCGTCATGTTCGAAGGTGAGTTGCTGGATGAAATGCGGCGGAATGATCTCGCCCTTGGCGTTCTTGACGAAGCCGGAATCCATCGGGTGCTGGATCAGCGCCTGCACCTCGGTGGTCTCGCCGCTCGAAGTGGCGCGCACGCGAATGGTCGATGCCATCTAAATTCTCCTAGCCTGTTTTTGGCGCCGTTAACCGCCGCAACCGCCGACGGTGACCTTGACTTCCTTGTTGGCGCTGTAGAGCTTGCCGCCGGCTTCCACGACCACGATGACGTTGCTGGTTTTCGCCATCTTGATGCGGTTGGCAACGTTTGGAAGCGTGCCGGCCGGAATCCTGTAGGACGCCACCAATGCGACCGGATTTTCGCTGACCAGGAACGAGATCGAGGTCACGTCCGCCAGCGTCGTCGTCACCGAAATCGGAACCACGGCGCCGTTCTCCGCGATTTCGGGCGCGTCCATCTTGACCTTGTCCGAAGGCTCCGCCGTCTTGCCGTAGAGCGTCTTGATCGCGTCGGCTTCGCTCTTCGCCTTGAAGGCCTCTTCCGGATATTTGTCGTTGGCCGCGGCGAGCGCCGGCGTCAGGCCAAAGGGAAGATTGCCGAGCCCGACAAGCGCGACCGCGCCTGCACCCTGCAGGATCAGCCGTCGCGTGGCCGAAAATCCGACGTCAGTCATGTCCATCGTCTCCAAATGCGTGCGCGGGCACGTCACAGCCTCAAATCTCTTGGTCTTGATCTCTTGGTCTTGCGTCAAAGCGTCTGCAGGAAATCCACCACTGCGTTGATTTCCTTTTCGGTCAGGATCCGGTTGCGTCCGAACGGCGGCATCACGGTCAGCGGATTGCGCAGGGTTTCGTCGTTGAGGATGGCGACGAGATCCTCGCGCTTGGGATACTTGCTCTTGATATCGACAAGCTCGGGCCCGATCGTGCCGGGCAGGTCGCCGCCCTTGATGACATGGCAGGTCAGGCAATTGCCCTTGCTGCGATCGAAGGCGAGCTTCTGGCCCTCGGCCGCGGCGGTCTGCGCATGCGCGGTGCCTGCGGAAGCGAAAGCGCCGATCACCAGCGCCAGCGTGAACGCCGGAAGCCTTAACGTCGGGAGGCTTGCGGATTTCATCTTGAAGTAATCGGTCACAGGCGTTTCCGTCATTTCTATTTCGATTGCATCGTGTCGAGCGGTCCGTTCGTGCGTGGCGTGAGATTCCTGCCTTCGGCCGTCGACGATATCCTGACATCGGCGGCGTTGACGCAATCGTTCATGCAAGGAGCTGCCGCCGTATCGGGTCGCGGGTCGGTCCAGCTGAAATTGTCGCGATTGCGCATTTTGACTTTCGGCAAGCTGTTGCGATCGGCAACGAAATCAGGGGGAACGAGGTCGTTCAGGCTCAGAATATAGGCGGTCAAAGCATAAACGTCATCCGCTGACAATGTGTGCGGCGCGGACATCGGCATGGCGCGGTTAATATAGTCCCATAGGGTCGGAGCAAACGGCCAGTAGCTGCCGACCGTCGGCTCCGGGCGCTCGTCCCGAAGCGATCCGACGCCGCCCACCAGCTTGGGGAAGCGGCCTTCGCCTTCGCCGAAGGTTCCATGACAGGCGGCGCATTGCTCGGCATAGACGTCGGCGCCCCTGTCGACCGTGCCCTTGCCCGCCGGCAGGCCCGCTCCGTCCTCGCCGCGCACGTCGATGTCCCACCCGGCGATTTGCGCGGGTGTCGGCACGCTGCCGTAACCGAAAGTAGCGGGCTCTGCTGCGCGGGCGGGGCTTGCGGCCACAAGCACGATGACAGCGATCGGCAGGCAAATCTTACGCGAGTTGTACATTGAAGACGCTTCCGTCTGATTTGACCTGCCAGGTCTGGATCGAATTGTTGTGATAGACCGAGTTCGAGCCGCGCTGCTTTCGCAGCTCCGCAATCGTCGGCTGCACGTAGCCGCTCTCGTCGATGACGCGGGATGCGACCAGCGCCGGGCCGGCCGTCCCAGCGCCAGGGCAGCGTGAATTTTGTCAGCGCTTTCGAGAGCACCGGCTCGTGCAGCCGCGCGGTCTGCCAGTTGACGCCGCCGTCCATGGAGACGTCGACACGCCTGACCTTGCCGTTGCCGGTCCAGGCCAGTCCTCTGATCTCATACAGCCCGGGCCCATCGAGCGGCTTTTCCGGGCAGGGGAAGGTGATGACGGATTTGGCGTCGATCAGCCAGGTGAAGCCGCGCGAGGTGCCGTCCGGCATCAGGTCGGTGTATTTCGAGGTTTCCTCGCGCGAATGCCAGGGTTTGTCGCCGAGCTTGATCCGGCGCAGCCACTTGATGTTGACGTTGCCTTCCCAGCCCGGCACCACCAGCCGCAGCGGATAGCCCTGTTCGGGCCGCAGCGCCTCGCCGTTTTGCGCGTAGACCACAAGACAATCGTCGAGACATTTGTCGAGCGGCAGGCTGCGGTTCATATGCGCGCCGTCGGCGCCTTCGACCATCGCCCACTTCGCGTCCTTCTTGACGCCGGTTTCTTCCAGCAGCGTCGACAGCCGGACCCCGGTCCATTCGGCGCAACTGACCATGCCGTGGCTGAATTGCAGCGAGTTCATCTGCGCGGCGCGCCAGTTCATGCCGCCATTGGCCGGGCATTCGATGAAATGGATGCGCGATATCGATGGAAAGCGCAGGATGTCCTTCATGGTCAGAAGCAGCGGGCGCTCGACCAGCCCGTGGATCATCAGTTTGTGCTGCGCCGGATCGATGTCGGGCCGTCCGGCATGGTGGCGCTCGAAGAACAGTCCGTTCGGCGTGATGATGCCGTGCAGATCCTGCAACGGTGAAAAGCTCACGGAAGATTCCGCGCTGGCGGTGAGCCAGGGGACGTTGCGCCGGATGACGGAAGCTTCGGTATCGGCAGGCCGGCCGTAGGGCCGGTCGACGACGCCTGCGCCGATCGATTGCGACCAGGGGGCGTCGGCGGGAGGAGACTCCTGCGCGGGGTTGGCCATGGCGGGTTTGCCGCCGAGGGCGAGGCCGCCGGTCAGCGCCGCGCCGAGAGCGAGAAAGCCGCGTCGCCCCAAAGGCGCGTCCGCGCCGGCGAGATCAGAGGGAATAGCTTTGCTGCGTAACGGGTCTGGCCGCACGTTTTCTTCCCCTCGCGGCCGCATCGCCGCATTATTTCTTGCTTTTTCGAACCGGTATCCACATTTGCTAATTTAGTCAATGCTAAACAATGGTGGAGCCGCTAACATGTGATGTGTGCTTCGCAGGCACGGAAAACCATCCCGGATTTGACGCCATGAGAGCAGCCGCCGCGGCAGCCAAAGAGACACAATCCGCCCCTGGCGCCGATGATGCGGCCGCGCTGAAACTCGAAGCTGGCGAAGCAGGCCGGCGAAGCCGCGCAGCTCCTGAAAATGCTCGCCAACGAAAAGCGTTTGCTGATCCTCTGTTTTCTTGCCGTGCGGGGCGAGATGACGGTCGGGGAACTCGTCGGCATCGTCAAGCTGAGCCAGTCCGCGTTGTCGCAGCATCTGGCGAAATTGCGCGCCGATGGCCTGGTCGAATTCCGGCGGACGTCGCAGACACTGCATTATCGGGTTGCCGACCCGCGCGCGTTGCGCCTGCTGCAGGTGCTGAAAGAGATTTATTGCGGCGAGTTGAAGTGACGCGCCGCATCCACATGTTCAGGGCCATGGCGATTTTTGCGCGAGGCTGATATGGCGGAATATGTGGTGGAATTCGGCAAGGATGGCCGACCGGTCGAAGCCGACGGCCGGCTCGATGCGGCGGCGTTCCATCGCAACCATGCGCCGATCTGGGCGGTGCTGCAGAGATTCCTCGCCGGCAAATCCGGCGACGTGGTGGAGGTCGGCAGCGGCACCGGCCAGCATGTCGTGCATTTTGCAAAACACACCCCCGGCATCGTCTGGTGGCCGAGCGATCTCAACGAGAGCCACCTGAAGAGCATCGAAGCGTGGCGCGCGCATGCGGCGCTGGCGAACATTCGTTCGCCGCTGCGGATCGATCTCACCGATCCTGCGTGGTGTCCGGCGATGCATGATGGCAACGGACCGGCCGAATTGCTGGCGGTGTTCTGCGCCAATGTGATCCACATTGCGCCGTGGCGCGTCGCCGAGGGCCTGTTCGCCGGTGCAGGCCGCTATCTGCGCGGCGATGGGCTTTTGTTTCTCTATGGCCCGTTCAAGCGCGAAGGCAAGCACACCGCGATGAGCAATGCCGTATTCGACACCAGCCTGCGCGAGCAGGATGCCGAATGGGGCGTGCGCGACATCGCCGATGTCGAAAAGCTCGCTGCAACGGCCGGCCTTGTATTGATCGAAACCGTGCCAATGCCCGCCAACAACATGATCCTGGTCTTCTCGCGAACGGCCCAAAATTCAGCATAAAGCTCGATGCAAGGGTGATGCGGGCGCATAGCGCGCGCCCGTTTGCGCCGGTTGATCGCACAGCTTCGCGTCTTCATAGTGCCTCGCAATCAATCAACGAGGCTCCCCGCCCGGGGCCTGCCGGGCGGGAATGCCGATGCTGGATACGACAGCCACCGTAGAGGTAACCAACGACGCACGCGCGCGCGCCAATGTGCTGCGGCTCGCCGCGGCGCAGGCGCTGACCGGCGCCAATTCGGCTGTCATCTTCGCCACCGGTTCGATCGTCGGCGCCACGCTGGCGCCGAGCATCTCGCTCGCGACCGTGCCGCTCTCGATGTACGTGCTGGGGCTCGCCGCCGGCACGCTGCCGACCGGCGCGATCTCGCGCGCCTATGGCCGCCGCACCGCCTTCATCATCGGCACGTTCTGCGGCGTGCTCACCGGCGCGCTCGCCGCAATCGCAATCCTGTACGCCTCGTTCTGGCTGTTCTGCGGCGCGACGTTCCTCGGCGGGCTCTACGGTGCGGTCGCGCAGTCCTATCGTTTTGCCGCCGCCGACGGCGCCAGCACTGCGTTCCGTCCCAAGGCCGTGTCGTGGGTGATGGCGGGCGGCGTGTTCGCCGGCGTGCTCGGTCCGCAACTCGTGCAGTGGACCATGGATATCTGGCCGCCTTATCTGTTTGCGTTCAGCTTCGTGGCGCAGGCCTTCGTCGCGCTGGTGGCGATGGCGGTGCTGTGGGGCGTCGATGCGCCGAAACCGGCGCCGTCGGATATGCATGGCGGCCGGCCGCTGTTCGAGATCGCGCGGCAGCCGCGCTTCATTGCGGCGGCGTTGTGCGGGGTGATCGCTTACCCCATGATGAACCTCGTCATGACCTCGGCTCCGCTCGCCATGAAGATGTGCGGGCTCACCGTCAGCGATTCCAATTTCGGCATTCAGTGGCACATCGTGGCGATGTACGGGCCGAGCTTCTTCACGGGCTCGCTGATCGCGCGCTTCGGCGCGCCAGCGATCGTGGCGCTCGGCCTGATACTGGAAGCCGCGGCTGCGGGTATCGGCCTTGCCGGCATCACCGCGATGCATTTCTGGGCGACATTGATCGTGCTCGGCCTCGGCTGGAACTTTGCCTTTATCGGCGCGTCGGCACTGGTGCTCGAGACGCATCGGCCGCAGGAACGCAACAAGGTGCAGGCCTTCAACGATTTCCTGGTGTTCGGGATGATGGCGCTGGGTTCGTTCTCGTCCGGCCAGTTGCTGGCGCATTACGGCTGGTCGATGGTAAACATGGTGGTGTTCCCGCCGGTGCTGCTCGGCCTTGCGGTTTTGTCGCTTGCGTCATTCGCCAAACGGCGCGCAAAATTGCGGGCGGTCGACGAAATTCCCGATCCGAGTATTTAGGCTCCCACGTCAATTGCTGGAGGCTCCATGCCCTCGCGCGCCCGTCTGGATGAGTTCATTGCGGTCGTCGTCTCCGGCGATCATGCCGGCGCGATCGAGCGCTACTACACCGAGGACGCCAGCATGCAGGAGAATGCCGCTCCGCCGCGCGTCGGCCGCGATCTCCTGGTGGCGCACGAGCGCGCGGTGCTGGAACGGGTCAAGAGCGTGACGTCGACCTGCGTGGCCTCGGTGGTCGAGGGTGATCGCGTCGCAATCAACTGGGTGTTCGAGTTTGTGTACCAGTCCGGCAAGACGGCCCGGTTCGACGAGGTGGCGCTGCAGGAATGGCGCGGCGACAAGGTTTGGCGCGAGCGGTTCTTCTACGATCCGTCGAAGCCGGCAACCTAGTTGCCACCTGCTGACAGTTCGGCCTCCGTCGAATTGATTGCCCTTGTGGCTTTGTTCGCTGTTACCGACATGTGCGTGGCAAATGCGGCAACGACGAAACAGACACGAAGAGACATCTCTTGGACGCCTACAACTATCCCCCTCGCGACGAAACCTCGATCCGCTACGACGGCTGGCGCATCGTCGCCGTCTGTTTCCTGCTGGCGACCTTCGGCTGGGCGTTCGGCTTCTATGGACAGAGCGTCTATGTCGCCGAGTTGCAGCGGTTGCACGGCTGGCCGGCGTCGCTGATCTCTGCGGGCACGACGTTCTTCTATCTGTCGGGCGCGGCGCTGGTCGCCTTTGTCAGCGAGGCGATCAAGGGGTTCGGCCCCCGGAACTGCATGATCGCGGGCATCTGCACGATGGCTTTGGCTGCGACCGCGATCGGCCACGTCCGCGAGCCCTGGCAGCTCTATCTCGCCAACGCCGTGCTCGCCTTCGGCTGGGCCGGCACCAGCCTCGGCATGATCACCAACACGCTCGGCCTCTGGTTCGACAAAAAGCGCGGCATGGCGATCAGCCTGGCGCTGAACGGCGCGAGCTTCGGCGGCATCGCCGGCGTGCCGCTGCTGGTGGCCGCGATCGGCCATTTCGGCTTTTCCGGTGGGATGACTGTTGCGGCAGTGGTGATGATCGTGGTGATGGTTCCGGTGATCCTGCTGGCCGTCGGACGGCCGCCGGTTCATGCGAGCGCCCGCACCGTCGAAGCCGCGGATGCGCCGTCGCCGACGCAGATCCGTGCCCGCGCGTTTCGCGATATCGGCTTCCTCTCGGTGTCGGCGGCGTTCGCGCTGGTGCTGTTCGCGCAGGTCGGTTTCATCGTCCACCTGATCTCGTTTCTGGATTCGGTGATCGGGCGGCAGCAGGCGGCGATTGCGGTGGCGCTGTTGACGGCGATGGCGGTGGTCGGCCGCGTGCTGTTTTCCTTCGTGATCGACCGGCTGAACCAGCGGCTGGCGTCTTCGCTCTCCTTTGTCAGTCAGGCGGTCGCGCTTTTCATCATCATCAACGTGCATCATGATTACGCGCTGATCGCCGCCTGCGCGCTGTTCGGCTTTTCGGTCGGCAACCTGATCACGCTGCCGGCGCTGATCGTGCAGCGCGAGTTCGACCCGCGTTCGTTCGGCGTGCTGGTCAGCCTGATTACCGCGATCAACCAGATCACCTATGCGTTCGGCCCCGGCGTGGTCGGCCTGCTGCGCGATCTGTCGGGAAGCTACACGCTGCCGTTCTACGGCTGTATCGCCGTGGAGCTGACGGCGGCGGTGCTGATCATGATTCGAGGACGCGGCGCAAAAACCTCATCCTGAGGAGCGGCCGTCAGGCCGCGTCTCGAAGGATGGGCCACGGGCCTCATGGTTCGAGACGGCGCTTCGCGCCTCCTCACCATGAGGAATTAATAAGCTTCCCGCGCCCGCAGCAAATCCTCCAGATCCAGCCGCTTCGTGAACATCGCGAGCGACCCATCCGGCGCGCGCGGCCACTCCTCCTTCGGGCGATCACGGTACAGCTCAACACCGTTCTGGTCGGGATCGCGCAAATAGAGCGCCTCGCTGACGCCGTGGTCGCTCGCGCCATCGAGCTCGATGCCGGCCTCGATCACGCGATACAGCGCATCCGCCAGCGCCGGACGGCTGGGGTAGAGAATGGCGGTGTGAAACAGTCCGGTGGTGCCCGGCGGCGGCGGATCGCCGCCTTTGCTTTCCCAGGTGTTGAGCCCGATGTGGTGATGATAGCCGCCCGCCGAAATGAACGCGGCAGCGGTGCCCATCCGTTGCATCACCTCGAAGCCGAGCACACCGCAATAGAAGCCGAGCGCGCGCTCGAGATCGGCGACCTTGAGATGGACATGCCCGATCCGGGTGCCGGCAATGATGGGTGGGTTCTGGGGCATGGTTTCTCCGCTTGCGATTCTCAAACCTCGCCCCGCTTGCGGGGAGAGGTCGAACTTTACGCGAAGCGGAAAGTTCGGGTGAGGGGGTACAGGTCTATCGTTGGGTCACGTTTCGCGGAGGGAGCCCCTCACCCCAACCCTCTAAGAGCGAGCTTCGCTCGTCTCGACCCCGTGAAGGACGGGGAGAGGGGGAAGAGAGATCACGCAAGATCCGACACCTCGCCTTCCGGCAGTCCAAATTCGAACGTGTTCAGCGTCATCGACACCATCGTGTAATACCCGCAGAGTCCGATCACCTCGACGATCCCGCGTTCGGTGAGCACCTTCACCGCCTCGTCGTACAGCGGCTTCGAGACGCCTTTGCCCTCGTGCAGCGATTTGGCGAGGTCGTAGATCATCTTGCCCTTGGGGTCATCGAAGACAGGCGTGCGGCGGTCTCTGATATCGTCGATGATCTTCGGGTCCATGCCGCCCTTCAGCGCCAGGCGCTTATGCGCATACCATTCGTAATGCGAGGTCCAGTGCCGCGCGGTGACGAGGATGGCGATCTCGGACAATTTTGCGGGGAAGATCGTGTTGAACCGAAGCTGCTCGCCGAGCCGCGTGGCGTGCCGCGCCATGTCCGGGCTGTTGAGCCAGGCCATCATCGGCGCCGGCGGGGCGCCGCGTTTGCCAGATATCGCTTCGTCGTAGGTTTCTTTTTGTTCGGCGTTCATTTCGCCAGGCGAAAGCAATTTCAACCGCATGCCCGTTTCCTCTTGTTTTTCAATCGTTACCGCTCTGCGCTTACACCCGATTCCGCATGCTGACCACTGTTCCGGCGGCATGGGCTGATGCCAGACATATGTTGAATTCCGCAATGCGACGGCTAAGGTCGATGCAAATATCCCACATGGAAACGCCGTCATGTCCGAACTGGAAACATTCCGCCGTGAAACCCGCGCCTGGCTGGAGGCCAATTGCCCGCCGGAGATGCGCCGTCCGATGACCTCGGAGAACGACACCTATTGGGGCGGGCGCAATGCAAAGTTCTCGTCCGAGCCGCAGCGTGTCTGGTTCGAGCGGATGCGCGACAAGGGCTGGACTGTGCCGGACTGGCCGACGGAATATGGCGGCGGAGGGCTCGATCGTGCCGAGCACAAGGTGCTGCGCGAGGAGATGTCGGCGATCGGCGCCCGCGCGCCGCTGTCGAGTTTCGGCATCTGGATGCTTGGGCCGGCACTGCTGAAGTACGGCAACGAGGCGCAGAAGAAGGAGCATCTGCCGAAAATCGCCGCGGGCCTGATCCGCTGGTGCCAGGGCTATTCCGAGCCGAACGCCGGATCGGACCTCGCCTCGCTGCAGACCCGCGCCGAGAGCGACGGCGACGATTACGTCATCACCGGCCAGAAGATCTGGACGTCTTATGCGAACTACGCTGACTGGATCTTCTGCCTGGTGCGGACCGACCCCGCGGCGAAGAAGCACGATGGCATCAGCTTCATCCTGTTCGACATGGCCTCCAACGGCGTGTCGACCAAGCCGATCCTTTTGATCTCCGGCTATTCGCCGTTCTGCGAAACCTTCTTCGACGGTGTGCGCGTGCCGAAATCGCATGTGGTCGGCACCGTCAACCGCGGCTGGGATGTCGCCAAATATCTGCTGCAGCATGAACGCGCGATGATCTCGGGCACCGGCGAGCGCGGCATCGGCCGTCCGCTCGGTCAGGTCGCTGCCGACTTCGTCGGTAGCGACGGGTCGGGCCGGCTCGACGATGCCATGCTGCGCGGCCAGATTGCTGAATTCGACATCGATGAGGCCGCGTTTGCGGCCGTGGCCGAACGCGCGGTCGATTTGGCGAAAGCGGGGCAGTCGCATCCGGCGTTCTCCTCGGCGATGAAATATTACGGCACCGAGCTCAACAAGCGCCGCCACGAAATCCTGATGTCGGCCGGCGGCATCGATGCGCTGGAGTGGGAAAGCGAGCGCTCCCGCAACGGCGCCCGTCCGCGCGCCTGGCTGCGCACCAAGGCCAACTCGATCGAAGGCGGCACGAGTGAGGTGATGCTCGGCATTGTCGCCAAGCGCATTCTCGATCTGCCGGGGGCGTAGCGCCCAATCTCTCTCGTCGTCCCTGCGAAAGCAGGGACCCATAACCACCGCTGTTGAGTGTTGATCGTGACGCTAGCACCATTCCTGTTCGATAGGCCGCGGCGTATGGGTCCCTGCTTTCGCAGGGACGACGAAGCAAACTTAATCGACTTCTGACACGGAATCCTCCAATGGCACTCGTCCTCACCGAAGAACAATCCATGCTGCGCGACAGCGCGCGCGGCCTTATCAGCGACAAGGCGCCGGTGTCGCATCTGCGCAGCCTGCGCGACAGCAAGGATGCAACGGGCTTTTCCCGCGAGTTGTGGAAGGAATTCGCCGAGATGGGATTTTCCGGCCTGCTGGTGCCGGAGAATTTTGGCGGCAGCGGGCTCGGCTGTGTCGAGGCCGGCGTGGTGATGGAGGAAATCGGGCGCACGTTGATGCCGTCGCCGTTCCTGTCGACGGCGGTGCTGGCGGCCTCGGCGCTGACGCGCGGCGGCAGCGAAGCGCAGCAATCGGCGCATCTGCCGAAAATTGCCGACGGCTCGCTTTTGGCCACGCTCGCGATCGATGAAGGCGCAAAGCATCGCCCGCTGCAGACGCAGTTGCAGGCCGTGCGCTCCGGCAACGGTTTCAAGCTCAATGGCGCCAAGGCCCTCGTGGTCGACGGTCACACCGCCGATCTCCTGATCGTCGCTGGCCGCACCGGCGGTGCAGCCGGCGAGCGCAACGGGTTGACGCTGTTCCTGGTCGATCCCAAGGCCAGGGGCGTCGCCATCGAGCGCACGGTGATGGTGGATGCGCACAACGCCGCCAGAATCGAATTCGCCAATGTCGAGGTCGACGCGGACCATGTGCTCGGCGAAGTCGATCAGGGTGCGGCGCTGCTGGACGGCGTGCTCAATATCGGCCGCGGTGCAGTGGCCTCCGAAATGGTGGGCATGAGCGAGGAGGTGTTCGGCCGCACCGTGACGTATCTGAAGGAGCGCAAGCAGTTCGGCAAATTGATCGGCGAATTCCAGGCCCTGCAGCACCGCGCCGCGCAGCTCTACATCGATATCGAGATCACGCGCGCCGCGGTGCTGAAGGCGCTGCAGACGCTAGACGGCGATTTCGAACGGGCAGGGGCGGCGGTCGCCGTCGCCAAAGCCCGCGCCGGCACCACGGCAACGCTGGCGGTGCAGGAGGGCGTGCAGATGCACGGCGGCATGGGCATGACTGACCAGTTCGACATCGGCTTCTTCATGAAGCGCGCGCGGGTCTGCCAGGAATTGTTCGGCGACAGCAGCTACCACGCCGACCAGCTGGCGCGGATGAAGAGTTATTGAAGAGCACGAGCTGCATCCCACGCACTACTGTCGTCGCCCGGCTTGACCGGGCGATCCAGTACTCCGAGGCAGCAGAGTTCAACCGACGGGCCGCGGCGTACTGGATCACCCGCCTTCGCGGGTGATGACAGCCTGCAGGGTGGAGAAGGGGTGCGCTCCGCTCTCTCCGCGTCATTGCGAGCGAAGCGAAGCAATCCATAGCTCCGCAAGTGGCAAGATGGATTGCTTCGCTTCGCTCGCAATGACGAGCGGATAGAATGCGTCGTGAATGGTGGACACTCTGCGCCTTTGCCCACCCTGCGAAGCTACGCATCCTCCTCCGCCTCGGCGCTCGCATGCACCGGCGGTATCGGCATCGGAAACCTCTCAAACTGCCTCGGCAGGTTCACCGGCCGGTAGCTCGGCATCGCATCCATGCGCAAAAGCGCGGATTCATGGATCATCGCGCCGTCGGGAATCAGGCGCGGTTCGGCGTCCGGGATGTAATAGCCGAAGTACACCTTGCGCGCCGGCCATTCCCGGTATTTCGCGCTCTTCGGCAGATATTCGAGCAGCCACCACGCCCCTGACAGCGAGGTGTGCAGATCGCCGCGCACATCGGGCGCGACATAGGAGAACGGGCTGCCCTTGCGCTGGACGCCCCAGGCGAGCTGGTTGACGGTGGCCTGGTTAACCGCCAGCCCGCATTTTGTCGCCTCGTCGATCATCCAGAGCAGCGGATATTTTGAAAGCCCGCTTTCCCTTTCCGGATAGCCGCCGCCGATATCGGCATGCACGCCGGCGAACCACACCTGCAAAATATCCTGCGGCTCGGCATGCGCGTCGTTGAAGCGGTTGTGCTTGTAGGTCTGGGGGTCGTCCCACTTCTTCAGGCGGAACATGCAGCGGCGCTCGTCGATCGAAATCGCCTGCCGGAACGTCTGCACGCTCGGGTTCACGATGGTGAACGCCAGCTCTTCAAGGCTCGGCCAGTAGAAGCGATCGGCCCGCGGCACGATCACGCTCGCGACCGTATCCCAGACGCCGACAAAGCGGATGTTGGGCCAGCGCGTCGAGGTGATGCGCGCGAACTGCGCCGCGTTGTCGAACGCCGATTGCGGCAGCGTATCTTCCGCGGTGGCGACATCGGCGAGCGACTTGAGCTTCGATCGCAGCTTCGGCGCCTCGTCGGAAGAGAACTGCTTGTAGGCGATCAGGCCTGAGCCTGCGAGATTGACCTGCTCCGGCGCGATCAGACCGACTTTGTGGATCAGCCCCGCCAGCACCCGCACGGTATAGGCGCCGCGGGAAAAGCCGAACAAATAGATCGCGTCGCCGGCCTGATAGTGGTGCACCAGGAAGGAATACGCCGCGAGCACGTTGTCATCGAGCCCATAGCCGGTGGCGAGCCCCAGGATGGCGTTGAAATCTTGGCGTAGCTTGTGCCACGGATCCGGCCGCGCCAGCGTGCCGACCCCCGGATCGTAAAAGACGATCTGCCGCGGCGACGTCTTCTCCGTCTTGCGCAGGCAGCGATAGAGCTTCAGGACGTTGGAGATGTTCTCGGAAATCTCGTTGCCGGTGCCGTCGCAGCAGATGATGATGTTGCGCATGGGGGAGACTTGCCGGGAAATCAGGTGATGCTACCTTGGCGAGTATAGATCGATTCTATAACGTTTTGCCACCTCTAGGCAGGGGTGAGAATTCCGATGACTGCAAGCTAGCTATATTGCAGCAGCACCTGCGTACATATTGGGAGAGAGTCCTTTGGAGACCATCTACGGCTCGGTGACGCTTCGACCAACCCGGATCGGGTTTCTAGTCCGCCCGACACAGCAGAATTTTTCTCATGTGCGCGAGATTGTTCGCATGTGCGCATGCCTTTGGGGTGGAATGTTTAATCCGATCATCCCGGTCTGCACCACTTTGCCAGCTCCGTGGCGACAGGGACCCTTCAAAGAAATTACAGGGAAGGGATTAGCCGACGCCTATATCCGATTCTTCGAGCCAGACGTTTTTGTAGAGACTGAACCAGGCCTTGCAAAGCAGGCAGGTATTGTTCTTCCAAAGCATGCTTTGTTCGAGCGGGTTGTTTCACTCGCGCATTTCGTTGGAAGCGACCGAAGACGACGTGCCGATTTCGCATTTGGGCTGTCCACGTGGGACGTCTTCCGGAGTTCTCTATGACGAAGAATTTAAATTTGTATCGCGCAAGAAGCGCAAAGTTGCGATGTTCTCGGACGATGACCCGTATTGCGAGGCTGTCTTTGGTGCGTTCCCGCATTCCAAATCGCTCAATTATCTGAAGAAGGCCTTCGTAGATGTATGTGAACCTGACCTGTTGCCCGTGAACGCAGCAACCTCTCTTAGGTTATTAAAGGAAGGGCATTTTACACCGCTTCACGTAGGTCTACATGAATTAGACGTTACGTTTGAGAACCATGAAGATCCGATCATTTTCGTTTTCAATCCGGACAAGGCAGTTGACCTTATTGACTATTGGAATTTGCGTCAATTTCAGGCGAGCGTTTTCCCGGTCAGCGTGCACTGGTTTGACCAATTCGCGGAAACAATAAGAAAGACGGTGACGGCAAATTTTCGTCCGGTACCGAACAACAAGAATGGGGTGATGATTTCGAACAACAATTGAATTTGCACGATCGATTAGTCGTACTGAAGCGGACACTCTCCTGAACGCTTACGTAGAGAATGTTCCTGCAGGAAGCGTTATCCGAAAAGACTTCTACGATCCCATTTGGCGAACGGATTGGAGAGGTGGGGGGATTTAGCCCCGTCGAGCAAAGATCGTGGCCTCAAAGATTGAGATTGAAGAATTTGTCGGCGAAAAGGAATTACGATAACGTTTCCGTCACCCGCGCCCGAATTCGCAAGTAAATATTCTTTTGCAAATAATCGCGCCCGATGGATGAGCGTCGTCAAGCTCACGGATTTTGTATCGCGCGACTCGCGTTTTGCACTGACGTTTCCTCCGAACATAAAAGGGGGCGAATTTCCTTCCTTGGGATACTCTAGCGAGAGCTTCTGTACTCGCGAAGGGATTGTTCTGTTCCAGCAGTTCAAGTCCCATCGTGCAGGCCTGCGGCTCATATCTCAACAAGATGCAGTAATAGGTTGGTTGGGATCACGAGGAATAGAGGCCAAGCCCTCCAGCTCTGGGCGGAATGCGGCGCAGGTTCTGCGCGCAGTCGGCGGCACAGATGGCTGCAGCCTATTTGCGGACGGCGGTACGATCCGCCTTCTCGATAAGATGGCAAAAACGATTTAACGTGAGGCCGATGGCACCAGTGCTCAGTATCCAGATAGAACTGCTAGCATTGCCGAGTGGAAGGAGGTGCTCGGCAAGCGATCGAAAGCGCTTTTCTCTCGGGCAAAGTTGAGTGATTTCACCAAACGAAACATTATGCGAGTTGGTTTAAGCCTGACCTGTCTGCATTGTGCGAAGGACAACTGGTTTAGTTTGACTGATGTTGACTACGAGGTTTCTTGTGAGCGATGCCTAAACCGTTTTCCCTTTCCGCAAGCTGGTATCAAGTTCGGCGAATTGGATTGGCGGTTTCGGGTCTTGGGTCCATTTAGCGTTCCTGATTATGCTGATGGCGCTTATGCAACGGTCCTGACGTTGCGGCTGTTCAACAACACGCTGGGCTACAACCAAACACCGACGACGTTTGCGACAGGTTTGGACATCGTTTCGGGGGCATCGAAGTTCGAAATCGATTTCGCGGGATGGTACTCCGAGGGAAAGAAATTCTGGATTGATCCGAGTCCAGTAGTTGTGTTCGGTGAAACGAAGAGCTTTGGAGCGGAGGTGTTCAAGGAACGCGATGTCCGGCGTCTCAAGGGATTGGCCGAAGCGTTCCCGGGGTCTTATGTGGTGTTTTCCGCTTTGAAGTCGCAGCTAGCGGACGTCGAGAAAAAGCGTATTCGAAAGTTCGCAGAATGGGGACGTGTGCCTCAAAAGAACGGCGAGCCACGGGCAATGGTGATTGTGCTCACGGGCACTGAACTATTTTCTGACCACCGCCTGAAAGGCACTTGGGAGGAGTTGGGAGGTGCTCATGCAGCTGTGGTCAAGCACGGGTCCGTGAATATCGACGATCTTTGGACGCTCGCCGAGATTACGCAGCAGCTTTATCTCGGCATGCCGACTTATTGGGAATGGCGTACCAAGAGACGTCGAAAAAGAAGGGCGCCGCCTAAGTCTTAGGAAAAGTTTTTCCTTACAATGCAAAAGCGGCCGGGTCCTTCGACCCGGCCGCTTCAAACTCTGATCCGCTGATGGCGCTAAAGCTTTAGCTCGCCTTCTTCACGAACACCGGCTTGCCGACCTTCTTCTCGATCGCGCGCTTCAGATCCAAGGCGCGGGGGGAGAGCACGTCGGCCTTGGCCTTGATCAGGTAGGCGTCGAGGCCGCCATTGTGGTCGACGCTCTTGAGTGCGTTGGTCGAGACGCGCAGGCGCACGTTGCGGGCGAGCGCGTCCGAGATGAAGGTGACGTTGACCAGGTTCGGCAGGAAGCGCCGCTTGGTCTTGATGTTCGAGTGGCTCACCTTGTGGCCCACCTGGGGGCCCTTGGCCGTCAGTTCGCAGCGCCGGGACATTGCAAAATCCTCTTCCATCCCCGCCATAGGCAAGCGCGTCTCGCGGCTGCGCGGGGGTCCAAAATCGCGTCCATTTCCAGGAACTGCGGTCGTATAGGGGGAGACGGCCGAACCGTCAAGGTTTTTGGGCCTGCCCGGCGTCGCCCGAAGCCCGATTCCGGCCCCTTAAGTGCCCAGGTTTGACGCGTTTTCTTTGTGCGGGCGGCAACGCCACTCCCGGATCAGGCCCGGGGACAACCTTCGCAAAACGCTATGAAAAACCCACCTTATAAAGGGCGCAATCCCCGCCGACATCATGGTTTTCGCGATTGTGGACCCGGGCCGCAGGACGCGGCGGCAAGATGGGTCCGATTGACGGGTGTTTTCGCGGAAACACGCGTTGTTTGCCGGATATTTCTGTCTAAATGAACATTAGCTCGCGCCGATCCCGGGAACTGCAGGAATTGACCACCCCTCGCGCCATTTGGCCCCAAACCTTGTTGGCAAGGCAAACCTCGGTCTCAAGACAGGGGCTCGTTTTCAGCCTGTGCGCCGCCGCGTTCGCCGCGCTCGCGCCGGAGGTGGCCTCCGCACAGGGCCGGCTGGATGCGCAGTATGAGGCGACGCTGGCGGGCATTCCGGTCGGCAAGGGCTCCTGGACCATCGAAATCGGCGACGACACGTTTTCGGCCTCCGCCCAGGGGGGCACCGCCGGGCTGTTGAAGGCGTTTTCCGGCGGCAAGGGCTCGGGCGCCAGCCAGGGCCGCGTCGTCAGCGGTGCGCTGGTGCCGAATGCCTATACCGCGACCACCACGACGCAGAAGAAGTCCGAAACCATCCGCCTCGTGCTGGCCAATGGCGGCGTGAAGGATTTTTCGATCGACCCAGTTCCGCCGGTCGATCCGGACAGGGTCGTCGTCACCGACGCGCACCGCAAGGGCGTGCTCGATCCCATGACCGGCTCGATGCTGCGCGTGCCGGGCAATGGCGAGGTGCTGTCGCCGGATTCCTGCCGCACCGGCACCGGGATCTTCGACGGACGGATGCGCTACGACCTCAAGCTCGACTACAAGCGCATGGAAACGGTGAAGGCCGAACGGGGCTATCACGGGCCAGCACTGGTCTGCGCCATCTACTTCACGCCGGTCGCGGGCTACATCCCCGACCGCCCCGTGATCAAATACCTCGCCACCGAACGCCGGATGGAGATCGCCTTCGTGCCGATCGCGGGAACCCGCATTATGGTTCCATTCCGCATGACCATCCCGACGCCGTTCGGCCCGGCGATGCTGGAAGCGACGTCGTTCGTGACGACAGCAGCGCCGCCGAGGGTCGCGAAGACGAATTGAGCTATTAGTCGCCCGCACTCTGCCGTCGTCCCTGCCTAGTGCGCAATTGCGCACGGGAGCAGGGACCCATACGCCGCGGCCGTGCTGATTTGAGGGACTCGGAGTTGCTGCCAGCCAACCAATGAGCGCCTGTGGTTATGGGTCCCTGCTCCCGTGCGCAATTGCGCACTAGGCAGGGACGACAGCGGCAGTTTGCGGAATCCAGTTGACTCTCCCCCCATTCTGATTCGACTCCACGTTCTCAGTTTTTTTAAGGATTTCACCGTCAAACCGCCGCTTGTGGAGCCCGGGTAAACTTGATCTAGTGCCGCCTCGGTCGCTCCAGCGCGAGATGTTGCGGTGAACGTATCGGGTCTCGGGAGGAGTTAGCGATTCGGACGCGATTCGTTCCAGACTCGTTCCAGAGCTTAAGCCGCGACCGCATCGCCGTCGCAGAATGAAACAGAATCGACCGCTGATGGTGCCAAAGGACGAAGTTCTGAGTTTCCCCGTCATTGCCGGCGACAAACGCGGAGCGTTTGCGCTAGGGAGCGAAGCGACGAAGCAATCCATATCTCCGCGTGCGGCGCTATGGATTGCTTCGCTTCGCTCGCAATGACGGCTGAGCGCAATAGAAACACCTGCACAGAATGGCTTTCTCACCTTCCACGTTCGCGACCGATCGCGCGCCAGGCTCCGGCGTCACCGCCGTGCTCGGGCCGACCAACACCGGCAAGACGCATCTGGCGATCGAGCGGATGCTGGCGCATTCCTCCGGCGTGATCGGCCTGCCGCTGCGGCTGCTGGCGCGCGAGGTCTACAACAAGATCGCGGATCGGGCGGGCGCCGACAGCGTGGCGCTCATCACCGGCGAGGAGAAGATCAAGCCGAAGAACCCGCGCTACTGGGTCTCCACCGTCGAGGCGATGCCCAGGGATCTCGACGTCTCGTTTCTCGCCGTCGATGAAATCCAGATCGCGGCCGATCTGGAGCGCGGGCATGTCTTCACCGACCGCATCCTGCATCGCCGCGGCCGCGATGAGACGCTGCTGCTGGGCGCTGCCACCATGCGGCCGATCATCGAGCGGCTGCTGCCGGGCGCTTCCATCGTTACAAGACCGAGATTGTCGCAGCTCGAATTCGCCGGCGACCGCAAGATCACGCGCCAGCCGCGACGGACCGCGATCGTCGCGTTCTCGGCCGATGAAGTCTACGCCATCGCCGAACTGATCCGCCGGCAGCATGGCGGCGCGGCCGTTGTCCTGGGCTCGCTCTCGCCCCGTACCCGCAACGCGCAGGTCGCGATGTTCCAGAACGGCGACGTCGATTATCTCGTCGCTACCGACGCCGTCGGCATGGGGCTCAACCTCGACGTCGATCACGTCGCCTTTGCCTCCGACCGCAAATACGACGGCTATCAGTTCCGAAGGCTCAACCCGTCGGAGTTCGCGCAGATCGCGGGCCGCGCCGGACGCGCCACGCGCAACGGTACTTTCGGCACCACGGGGCGCTGCGCGCCATTCGAGCCGGAACTGGTGAACGCGCTGCAGAACCACACGTTCGACAGCGTGAAAATGCTGCAGTGGCGGAATTCAAAGCTGGATTTCGCCTCGCTCGGCGCGCTGCAGGTCTCACTCGCCCTGTCGCCCGGCCACGAGGCGCTGACCCGTGCGCCGATTGCCGAAGATTTGCGCGTGCTCGATCATGCGGCGCGCGACGGCGAGGTGAGGGACATGGCCCACGGCGCGGCCGCCGTGGAACGGCTGTGGGACGCCTGCCAGATCCCGGATTACCGCCGGCTTGCGCCCGCCGCCCATGCCGAGCTCGTGACCACGCTTTACGGATTCCTGATGAAAAAGGGCCGGATCCCTGACGCATGGTTCGCCGCCCAGGTCGACCAGGCCGACCGCGTGACCGGCGATATCGACACGCTGTCGGGCCGGATCGCGCAAATCCGCACCTGGACCTTCGTCGCCAACCGGCCGGACTGGCTGTCCGACCCCGACCACTGGCAGGGGGTCGCCCGCGAGGTGGAAAATAAATTATCCGATGCGCTGCATGAACGGCTTACGGAGCGTTTCGTTGATCGCCGTACCAGTGTATTGATGCGCCGCCTGCGGGAGAACAGTGTTTTGAATACGGAAATCGGCAAGACCGGCGAAGTGATCGTTGAGGGACATGCGATCGGCCGCCTCGATGGATTTACCTTTGCACCCGATGCGGCGGAAGCCGGCTCGGACGCCAAGGCGTTGCAGGCTGCAGCCCAGCAGGTGCTCGCCAGCGAGATCGACGCGCGCGCCACAAAGCTTGCCGCCGCGCCCGACGAGCAGTTCGTGCTGACCTCCGACGGCACCATCCGCTGGACCGGCGACGCGGTCGCCAAGCTCGTCGCCGCCGACGACGCGCTGCATCCGCGCCTGCGCATCATTGCCGACGACCGCCTCTCCGGCGCGCCGCGCGAGGCCGTGCAGACGCGGCTCGACCTGTGGCTGAAGACGCATATCGAAAAGCTGCTCGGCCCGCTGTTCGGGCTCTCCAAGGCCGAGGACATCACCGGCATCGGGCGCGGCATCGCGTTCCAACTGGTCGAGGCGCTCGGCGTACTGGAGCGCTCGAAGATTTCCGCCGAGATGAAGGATCTCGACCAGGCCTCGCGCGCGACCTTGCGCAAATACGGCGTGCGCTTCGGCGCCTATCACATCTATTTCCCGGGGCTGTTGAAGCCCGCGGCGCGGGCGCTGGCGTCGCTGCTGTGGGCCGAGAAGCAGGACAATGTCGACATGTCCGCGCTGTCGGGAGCGCAGCATCTGGCGAGCTCGGGCCGCACCTCGTTCCCGGTCGACAAGGCGCTGCATCGCGACGCCTATCGCGTGCTCGGCTATCGCCAGTGCGGCGAGCGTGCGGTGCGCGTCGATATTCTGGAACGTCTTGCCGATCTCATTCGTCCCGCTCTGGCGTGGCGCGAAACCTCGCCCGGCGAAAAGCCGACCGGCGCGTTCGACGGCCGCGGCTTCGTGGTGACGCAGGCGATGACCTCGCTGACCGGCTCGGCCGGCGAGGACTTTGCCTCGATCCTGCGCGCGCTCGGCTATCGGATGGACCGCCGCCCGCCATTGCCGCCGAAGCCCGCACCCGAGGTCGTGGTCGAGGCGGTGTCGTCAGAAACGCCGCCGGTCGAGGCGAGTGCCGAAGCAACGTCCGAGGTAACATCAGAGCCGCCGGCAGAGGAAGTCGCCGCCGAGTTGCCGGTGTCCGGCGATCCCGCGCCGTCGGCCTCACTGCTGCCCCATGTCGCGCCGCTGGCTGCCGCGGCCGAGGAGCCTGCGGTTGTGGCCGACGCTGCGCCCGAACCCGTCGAAGCTGCGCCGGAGCCTGTGGCTGCAGACGCGGCCGCCGCGGAAGCGCCTGCAGATCCTGTCGCTGAAGCGGCCCCTGCGCCTGAAGCGACGACCGAGCCCGTCGCCGCCAGCGAGGCTGCACCGGCTGAAGCCGCTGTCACCGAAGCTGCTGTCACCGAAACCGCTGCCGCTGAAGCCGTTGCCGCTGAAGCCAATCCTGATGCGCCGCCGGCGGAGCCCGCGCTGGTCGAAGTCTGGCGGCCCGGTGGCCGCTCCGAGGAGCGCCGTCCGCATCACGACCGCAACCGCCAGCGCCATCACGGCCGCCCGGCCGAAGGCGCGCAAGCAGCTACGGGCGAAGGCGGCGAGGGCGCGCCGCGCGAGCAGCGCCATCGCCGCGGTCGCCGCAATGACTTCCGCAAACCGCGCGAGGGCGCACCGGCGGATGCCACAGCGACGCCGGCGGCTGAGGGCGCACCGGCGGCGGCCGAGGCGCGCCAACAACAGCCGCGTCAGGATCGCCCCGCCCGCGAGCGCTTCGAAGGCAAGGGTCGCGAGGGCGATCGCCGCGACAACAAATTCGACCGCAACAAGGGCGACCGCAACAAGGGTGGTGGTCGCGACAAGGGCGAGCGCGGCGGCCGTGATTTCGGCGGACGCGACAAGGGCGGCCGTGACAAGCGCGACAGTGGTCCCTCGCATCGTCAATGGGCGACCAGCGCGGCACCGCGAGATCGCGATCGTCCGGCCGATCCCAATTCGCCATTTGCAAAACTGGCGGCGCTGAAGGAACAGCTCGCCGGCAACCGCAAAGAATAACCGTAGCGTTTTCGAGCGAAATGAGTACCGGTTCGCATTCAAGAAAACGCGTCAAAAATAGACTACGGGCAGGTCGTTGGAGCGGCAGCGTCTCGACAAATGGCTGTGGCATGCGCGGGTGGTGAAGGCCCGCACCTCTGCTGCCGCGCTCGTCGAAGCCGGTCACGTCCGCATCAACGGCGTGCGCGAAAAGGCGCCGGGACATTCGGTGAAGGCCGGCGACGTGCTGACGATCGCGCTCGATCGCACGGTACGCATCCTCAAAGTGACTGGATTTTCCGAGCGGCGTGGCGACGCTGCGGCGGCGCGCGTGCTCTACGATGATTTGCAGAACGGCAAGGAATAACTATCTGCATCGGGCGCGCGGGGACGCCTGAAAAACGGCCGTTTGAGGCCCGCTGCTTCCCTTGCGGCAGCGCACCGCATGCGCTACGCAAACCCCGGAAATCTGATCCGTTCGCTGCCTTGTTCGGAGTATTATTCGGAGCCTTGGATGACTTACGTCGTCACTGAAGCCTGCATCAAATGCAAATATACCGACTGCGTTGAAGTCTGCCCCGTCGACTGCTTCTACGAGGGCGAGAACATGCTGGTTATCCATCCCGACGAGTGCATCGACTGCGGCGTCTGCGAACCCGAATGTCCCGCCGACGCCATCAAGCCCGACACCGAACCGGGGCTGGAGAAGTGGCTCGAGGTCAACACCGAGTACGCCAAGAGCTGGCCCAACATCACGCAGAAGAAGGAATCCCCGCCGGACGCGAAAGAAATGGAGGGCGTGGAGGGCAAGTTCGAGAAATATTTTTCCAAGGAACCCGGCTCAGGCGACTAAGCCTGTGGATAAGTTAAGGGCTCGTTGAGTGTGTTTTCGGCCCTAAACTGAACCGAACCAGCGTTGCTGATTTAACCCTGTTACTCGACTTATGGCGGATACGGCCCCGTAAAGGCCCGGAACCCGGCGTAAATCATTGATTTTTGCGGAAAATGTGCTATATTGGGCACATTATAAGCCGATCCTGGCCAATGCGTATCTTTGGCCCCGGTGGGTTCCCGTAAAAACATCCAACAGGGGCGTGGCAGTTCCGCGCGCAGGCTGTGTCACAGAAAACGCGTAAAAAGAGTGCTTCCAAGACATCGAAAAAAGCCGCTCCGGCCAGCCGCAGCGCAACCAAAGGCCGTGCCAAGGCGACCGTAAAGGTGGCCAGGAAGGTTGCGGCCACAAAGTCCTCAAAGAACAAAAGAAGCGCAATGCCAGAAAAGACTGCCAAGACTGCCGCGAAAGCGACGGGCGCGAAGACCACTGCGTCGAAAGTTGCCGCCAAAGCCCCCGTCAAGACCCCTGTGAAGGCTGCGCCCCCGAAACCCGTCGCTGTTGCGCCGAAGGCTCCCGCCAAGCCGGTCGCTGCCGCCGCGCCGCGCGTCGAGGAGCCGAAGAAGGTCGTGACCCAGCGTCAGGGCTTCAAGGCCAATGAATTCGTGGTCTATCCCGCCCATGGCGTCGGCCAGATCCTGGCGATCGAGGAGCAGGAGATCGCGGGCGCCAAGCTCGAGCTGTTCGTGATCAATTTCATGAAGGACAAGATGACGCTCCGCGTGCCGACCGCCAAGGTCGCCAATGTCGGCATGCGCAAGCTGTCCGAGCCGGCGCTGGTCAAGAAGGCGCTGGAAACGCTCAAGGGTCGCGCGCGCGTCAAGCGCACCATGTGGTCGCGCCGGGCGCAGGAATACGAAGCGAAGATCAATTCGGGCGACATCGTCGCGATCGCCGAAGTGGTCCGCGACCTCTACCGTTCGGAATCGCAGCCCGAGCAGTCCTACAGCGAACGGCAGCTCTATGAAGCCGCGCTCGATCGCCTGTCGCGCGAAATCGCCGTCGTCCAGCATTCGACGGAGACCGAAGCGGTCAAGGAAATCGAAAGCCAGCTCGCCAAGAGCCCGCGCCGCGGCGCCAAGACCGAGACGGCTGAGGCTGACGGCGAAGCCGACGAGGCGGATGTCGAAGCCGATGGCGACGACGCTGCCGTGGCGGACGAGGCTGCCTGAAAGGATCCCAATTCCAGGGATTGAAACGAAAAGCCCGGTCGAAAGACCGGGCTTTTTGTTTGGTCGCCGGGGAAGCTACGAAGTGCGGAGCTTCAACCTCATTGGCGCACTTCACAGAGCGGCGCGCGATATCTGTTGACCCTTGTGGTGAAGAACCGGTTCCCGCCAAACATCAAGGCAGACCCAGCAGTGGCCGCAGCAATAGCGCGACGCTCGCTACCAGCGTACAGAAGCTGCTCGACATTACGAAAAGAAGAAAGTTTTCCATGCCGTCGTCCCCGTCAACCTTTTCCTATAAGGCGACGCTTGAGCCTGGAATCCGTTCCGGCCATTCGCATTTGCGGAGCAGACCTGCCGTAAAGGCCGACTTCAGGTTTCTCCGTTGGAACCTGGCGCTGCCTGGCCCTTTTGAATCTGCAACGGCCATCGCTCTCTTTGAGGCAAGTCACTCCGAGGCAAGTTACTCCGAGGCAAGTCACTTCGAGGCAAGTCACTCCGGTTTCACATGGCGCATTTCACGCGGAATCCAGCCAGATTTTGAACCTCTTGTGACCAGATTTGTGGAGGAGTCTCGCACTCACATCTAGATCTACCGCAAGGGGGATTCGATGAAAGGGCAAATTCACTCCGTTGTCTTCGTCGCTCTCGTGGCCGTTCTCACCGGGGCACTGCTTCCGATCAGCGCACCGGCCGCGCAGGTCAGGGAATGCCGCGCCGCCGTGCCCGCATCGGCGAAAGGGCATTGGTCGTGGCGCCTGATCGACGGCCGCAAATGCTGGTATTCCGGCAAGACCGTGATCGCGAGATCATCGTTGCGCTGGCCCGCGGCGATGCCCGCGCAAGCCAGGGCTGCCGCGCAAGCCAAGGCTCCGGCACAAGCCAAGGCTCCCGAACAAGCCAAGGCTGCCGAACAAGCCAAGGCTGCCGTGGCGCCCGTCAGTGTCGCCCCCGTCAGTGTCGCCATGGATAAACGTAGTGAGCCCATGGATGCACAGGCGCGGATGCTCGACGACGACAATAGTTTCGAGTTGCGGTGGCGTGGGCGTGTGACTGCCGAGTAGGCGCCGCCGTAGCGAATTTGATTGTTCGCCACCTTCTCCCACAAGGGGAGAAGGAAGCAGCGTCGCTTGATGATTTTTATGCAGCCTCAATCCACCACGATCTTCACGCGTTCCCTGGGCTTGACCTGGGCGTGCTGTTCGAGGCCGTTGAGAATGCGGAAACGTTCGGCAGGGCGGTCGACGCCAGCCATCCGGTGGGAGAGAGATTCCACGGTGTCGCCCGGCTGCGCGGTGATGATCTTGATGCGCAAGGGACGCGCGGCCTGGATTTCGTCCAGCGTCAGGCGGCGGAACGAGTTGACGGTCTCGCGCGCGTTGCGCTCGCTCTCGGTGTTGCGCTGCTTGGCGGCGAAGATGAAACGGTAGACATCGCTGCCGTAGCGCAGCGCATAGACCTTGAACTGCCATTGATCGCCGTTCGCGTTCGCCGAAGCCACCGGGAAGCCGTTGATCATGAGGTCTTCGGTCGACCCCTTGTCGACGCCTTCCATCCAGCCGGAATTGAGATAATCGGCGAGCGATTGTTCGGCCGGCACGCGCACCACGTCGAAGCGCATGGCCTGCGTGCCGCCGTCGCGTACGCCGATCACGGCCTGCGCGGTGTTATCCAGCGTGAACGTCTCGGGCGCCTGGAAGGTGAAGCCGAGTTTTGGATGCAGGAACCGGCGCCCGCGCACAAAGCCTTCGCTGGGATCTTCGCCATAGACGAGGTTGTCGATCGCGGCGAGATAGGTTTCGCGGTCGCGCTCGCCGCTCTGGGGCGAAGTGTATTGCCGGGCGCTGGCCTGCGCGTTTTGCACGCGCTCGGGTGTCGCCGGGTGCGAGGACAGGAAATCCTGCGCGCGCGGATCGAGCGAGGTCTTGCCGGCCTTCAGCGCCGCATTGCGTTCCATCGCGGCAAGGAAGCGCGACGCGCCATAGGGGTCGAAATGCGCGCGGGCCGAAATGCCGACGCCGATGCCGTCGGCCTCGAATTCCTGCGCACGCGAGAAGCTCGCCATCGTCAGTTTCGTCTTCGCCAGCGCCAGCGCCGTCAGATCGGGATCGTTGCTCATATCGGTGACGACACGGGTCACCACCGCCGCCTGCCGCGCCTGGTCTTCCCGGATCGAGGCGTGTTTTGCGATGACATGCGCCATCTCGTGGCTCAGCACCGAGGACAGTTCCGAGGTGTCGCTGGCGAGCGCAACCAGCCCGCGCGTCACATAGAGCTGGCCGGTCGGCAGCGCGAAGGCGTTGACGGCGCCGGAATTGAGGATGGTCACCCGGTAGGCCTGGTCGGGACGGTCGGAGGCCGCGACCAGCCTGTCGACCGTCTTGCCGATCAGGGTCGCAAGTCTCGGATCGTCATAGGCGCCGCCGTAGGAGGCGAGAATGCGCTCGTGCTCGCGCTCGCTCGCCGGCGTCTGCGCGACCGTGCGGCTCGGCTTCGGCGCCGCCACCGTCGGCGCGGCGGTCTCGAGTTTTCCCAGATTTCCACAGGCCGAAACCGTCAGCGCGGCGCACAGCAGCGCCGGCGCAGCCAAGAGGCGTGCGCCCATGTTTCCTTCGCGCCGTTCTGCACGATGCGTCAAATCAGCCACTGGACCACGATCCGACTGGAATCGTGATCTCATCCCTTTTTTGCACGTGATCCAACCGAAAACCGGTGCCCAGTCTCCGAATCAAGCGCTATTTCCCGCCCAGCACCTCAACCTGCCCCACCCGCAGCAACTCGATCCGTGGTCCACCCCGCGACGAGACAATCCCGCGGACACGAATCCGTCGATTTTCGAGCGACTTAGGTCCAAGGCCGGCGCTCTCGAACGCCGGTATGATGCGCCTTGAAATAGTCGCAGCAAAGTCCCGTGTCCAGTTTCGTCCGAAATTCAGGTAGGTAATCGCCCCCGCCTGCCGAACGGACAGAACCCTGCCCTCGACCACCGTAAACTGCCCAATCGCCGCCAGAATATCGCCCGAACTTTCCGTGTTTTTTATGACCGCGGTTTCAGCCCAAATGCCCAGTTTGGCATCCCGTGCGGCGCCTTCGGCGGCGGCCAGCGCTGCTGCGCAATTTTTGTCGGCTATATCGGCAGAAAATAGCGCCTCGCCGCGGCGCAGTAGCTCGCCTTGCACCGATTGTTCCGAGCCCGTCGCGAACAGAAAGGCGGTCTGGCGGCCATAGCGATCCGGCGTGTCGTCGTCGCCGTGCAGCGTCACGTCGCGGCCTCCGGCGATGGCCGACAATGCGGCTCTGCCGCGGGCCGTGTCGGTTCCATTGCGCGCGATACCGGCGAGGCGGATCTCGCGGCCGTCGTCGAGGCGAAGGCTGCGGCCGTCGAGCACGGCAGCGACGCGGCCTTCGCCCTGCCGCTCAAACGCGCAATCGGCGGCGAACGCCTGCCCGCCGGACGCCAGCACCAGGAAGGCCGCCGCAGATGCTCGGTAGCACCATGCCGGATCAGTCATGACGTGGCTCTCGGTCCCGGTTTGTTGCGGTATGCTGGACATGTCGGACAAGTACTACCAGAGATTGCTAATCAAAGGGAGGCCATGGAGGTCAACGGCACTGCACATATTTTTGTCACCGCCTCGAATTTCCGGCGCTCGCGCGAATTCTAGTCGAAGCTGCTGCCGTTTCTCGGGTTGAAGCCGGTGCTCCGAGACGACCTATTACTGCGTCGGCGGCCGCACCGCGGTCGGCATCAGCGCGCCGTCAGCCAAGCATGAAGGCGCGGCTTCGAGCAGAAGCGCGTCGGCCTGCATCATCTCTGCTTCCGCGTCCGCGAGCGTGCTGACGTCGACGAACTGCACGGCTTCCTGACGACGCTCGGTGCGAAGATCATTCGCGCCGCGTAAGGATCAGTGGGATTGTTGGGGTAGCGCGCTTCGTAGCTGCGTAGGATGGGTGGAGCGAAGCGATACCCATCAACGCTGGTGCGTGTGGCGATGCCCATCCTACGGGATCATTCCGCTAAGCGGAAAACGTAACGCAATCCGCTCACGTCTCCGCCTTGCCGCTGCTGACCCCATACGGCATGATCGCGCCGAAAATTTCAAAGCCACAGCCAATGTGGCGGGTAAGCAGGGGAGGCCTTCGTGAAAAGAACAACAACAATCATTGCCGCCGTGGTCCTGGCGATGTCGTCGACGGCGGCGCTGGCGCAAAGCAAGCCGCCGCTGAAACTCGGCGGCATTCTCGACATGTCGAGCCTCTATGCCGATATCACCGGGCCGGGCTCGGAGACCGCCGCGAAAATGGCGGCTGAGGATTTCGGTGGCGAAGTGCTCGGCCGCAAGATCGAAATCATCGCGGCCGATCATCAGAACAAGGCCGACCTTTCCGCCAACATCGCCCGCGACATGCTGGATAATCAGGGCGTCGAGATGATCTTCGACGTCGCGGCCTCCGCCACCGCGCTCGCCGCCGGCGAGATCGCGAAAGCCCGCAACAAGATCATCATGTACAATGGCCCGGGATCGATCCGCCTCACCAACGAGGCCTGCGGGCCCTACACCATCCACTATGTGTTCGACACCTTCGGCCAGGCCAATGTGACCGGCCTCGCCGCCGTCAAGCAGGGCCTCGACAGCTGGTACTTCCTGACCGCCGACTACGCTTTCGGCCAGGATCTCGAAAAGGACACCAGCAATGTGGTGCTGAAGTCCGGCGGCAAGGTGCTGGGCGCCGTGCGGCATCCGCTCAACACCTCGGATTTCTCCTCGTTCCTGCTGCAGGCGCAGGCTTCGAAAGCCAAGGTGATCGGGTTGGCAAACGCCGGCGGCGACACCGTCAACGCCATCAAGCAGGCGGCCGAGTTCGGATTGATGAAGGGCGGCCAGAAAGTCGCACCATTGCTCGCCTTCGTCACCGATATCGACAGCATCGGTCTGGAAACCGCGCAGGGTCTCTTGCTTTCGGAAGCCTTCTACTGGGATCTCAACGACGATACCCGCGCGTTTTCCAAGCGGTTCCAGGAGCGCATGAAGCGGGTGCCGACTTCGGCGCAGGCCGGCGTCTATTCATCGGTGACGCACTACCTGAAAGCGGTGAAGGCGGCAGGGACCACCGATTCCGCCGCCGTCATCAAGATCATGAAGGAAACCCCGATCAACGACATGTTCGCCAAGAACGGCAAGATCCGCGAGGACGGCCGCATGGTGCACGACATGTATTTGTTCGAGGTGAAGAAGCCGTCGGAGTCGAAGGCGCGCTGGGATTACTACAAGCTGCTGACGACAATCCCCGGCAACGAGGCGTTCCAGTCGCTGGAGGCTTCGCGCTGTCCGCTGGTGAAGAAGTAGAGCGCATCTTCGTAGGGTGGGCAAAGCGCAGCGTGCCCACCATCCCGACGGCGAAGGTGGTGGGCACAGCGCTACGCGCTTTTGCCCACCCTACGGCACCGTCGCAATGACGATGGAATTCACAATAACCAACAACAACGAAAGCACGACACATGAGCGCAAACGAAATGGTCCTTCAGAAGCTCGATTCTGGCCTGCTCACCATCACCATGAACCGGCCGGACCGGCGCAATGCGCTCAACCCGGACATGACGCGCGGGCTGGTGGAAGCGGCGCGGCGGGCGGTGGAGGATCACGAGGTGCGCGCGGTGCTGATCAAGGGCGCGGGCGGCACGTTCTGCGTCGGCGGCGACGTCAAGTCGATGGCGGAGGGAAGGGCGCCGCTTCCCTTCGAGGCCAAGATGGCCAATCTGCGCCGCGGCATGGAAGTGTCGCGCCTCCTGCACCAGATGCCAAAGCCCGTAGTGGCGCAGCTCGATGGTGCTGCCGCCGGCGCAGGTCTCTCGATCGCGCTGTCCTGCGACCTGCGCGTCGCCAGCGCCTCCTGCAAGATCACGACCGCATTCGCCAAGGTCGGGCTATCGGGCGACTACGGCGGCACTTATTTTCTCACCCAGATGCTCGGCAGCGCCAAGGCGCGCGAACTCTATCTGACCTCGCCGGTGCTGAGCGCGACGGAAGCCTATAATCTCGGCATGGTGACGAAGGTGGTGCCGGACGCCGAGATCGACACTGCGGCGCATGATCTCGCAATGTCGCTGGCGCAGGGGCCGTCGGTGACGCTGGGCTACATCAAGCGCAACATCAACAATGCCGAGACGATGTCGCTTGAAGCGTGCTTCGACGCCGAGGCGATCCATCACTCGCGCTCGGGCGAGACCGCCGACCACAAGGAAGCGGCGAAGGCCTTTGTCGAGAAGCGCAAGCCCGTATTCCAGGGGCACTGAGATGGCCTCTTATCTCAGGCTCCGGCAAATCTGCCTGGTGGCGCCGCATCTGGAGCCCGCGATCTCGGACATTTCCGCGATCATGGGCCTCAACGTCTGCTATCGCGACGGTAACGTCGCCAAATACGGCCTGGAGAATGCGCTGCTGCCCGTGGACACTATTCTGCTGGAAGTGGTCGCGCCGTTCCAGCCGGGCACCGCGGCGGGACGCTTCCTCGACAAGACCGGCGGCCGCGGCGGCTACATGGCGATCTTCTGCTGCGACGATCCCGATGCGCGCGGCAAGCACGCCAACGGCATGGGCGTGCGCACCGCCAATTTGATCACGCACGCGCCCTATCACGGCGTGCAACTGCACCCGCGCGATTGCCGCGCCGCGTTCATCGAGTTCAACCATACCGACGGCAGCGACGATGTTTTGGGCGTCTATCCGCCGGCAGGTCCGGACTGGCAGAAGTCGATCCGGAAAGATGTGACGCTGGCGCTGACTGAAGTCGAGACGCAGAGCCCGGATCCGCAAGGGCTGGCGCGAGCACTGGGGGAAGATTCTGGGCGTTGCCGTCAGCAAGGGTGCGGGCGGGGAGCCGGAACTGAAACTGCCCAATGCCGGTTTCCGCTTCGTCAAGGGCGCAAGCGATTTGATGAGCGGGCTGACGTTTCGGGTTGCCGATATCGCCAAGGTGCGCGACGCGGCCAGGGCAAAGGGCTGCAAGGTGTCGGGCGACAGCTTTGATCTTTGCGGCGTGACGTTTAGGCTAGTGGCTTAGCGGAGATCCATCAACGAGTCGTCCCCGCGAACGCGGGGACCCATAACCGCCGATGTCTGTAGTGAAGCAAGGCGTCTACGCGTGTGCCTTTTCGAAAGGCCGCGGTGTATGGGTCCCTGCGTTCGCAGGGACGACGTGGTGAAAGAGCCCTGTGAAAATCAGCGCCCCTTGAAATTCGCGACGCGCCGTTCCGACGTCGCCTTGACGCCTTCCTTGAAATCCTCCGTCGCGCGCAGTTTGTTCTGCTCGACCAATTCGTGGTTGGTGGCGGCCAGGACACGGTCGGCGAGGCCGGCGCGCATGGTGGCGCGGGTCGAGATCAGGCCGAGCGGCGAGCATTCGGCGATTTCCGCCGCGAGCTTCATCGCTGCAGCGCGCACCTGGTCCTGCGGCACGCAGATATTGGCGAGGCCCATTTTGGTGGCGTCTTCGCCGGTGACGCGGCGGCTGGTGTAGAAAATCAGTTCCGCATTGTTCTTGCCGACCAGTTCGGGAAGCGTCGCGGTCAGGCCGAAGCCGGGATGGAAGCCGAGCTTGGTGAAATTGGCGGCGAAACGCGCTTCGGGGCAGGTGACGCGGAAATCGGCGGATACGGCCAGTCCCAGCCCGCCGCCGATGGCGGCGCCGTGGACGGCGGCGACGATCGGCTTCTTGTTGCGGAAGATGCGCACGGCCTGCACATAGAGATGGTTGATCGGCAGGTTGGCGGCCGGATCCTTTTGCGCGCTGGCTTCCTGCTCCTGCCGCTTCGGATCGGAGAAATCGGCGCCGGCGCAGAACGCCTTGCCTTGCGCCGCCAGCACCGAGGCGCGGATTTCGATGTCCTTGTCGAACTCTTCCAGCGCATCCGCGATCTGGTTGATCAGCGCGACGTCGAAGAAGTTCAAGGGCGGCTTTGCGGATTTCGATCAGGCCGACATGGCCGTGCTTCTCGACGCCGATATCAGTATATTTGGTCATGAAGGTTTCCTCGTTGAATTAGCGCAAGCTAAGCCCGCGCGCTCAGCGCAGGCCGAGCCCGCGGGCGATGATGCCGCGCAGCACTTCGGTGGTGCCGCCCTGGATCGTCAGCTTGGGCGCGGTCTTGATGGCGAAGTCGAGCTGCTTTTCCAGCGTCTCGCGATTGGTCGCGGTTTCCTCGACGAAGGCGGCGAGGTCGCGCACGCGGTGCGGCAATTGCTGCTCCCACACCGTGCCGATGTCCTTGACGATGGAGGCCTCGACCACCGGCTCCTTGCCGGCCTGCAACATGCCCGCCACCGAAACCGACATGCGCCGCATGGTATGAACCTGCGCCACCAGCCGGCCGATGCCTTCGGCGCTGCGGGTGTCAGGGTTCTTGCCGACGGCGCGGACCAGTTCGGTCAGCACGTAATAGGTTTCGAGAAAACGCTCGGGGCCGCTTCGTTCATAGGCGAGCTCGGAGGTCGCCTGCTTCCACGCGCCGTCGATTTCGCCGAGCACGTGATCGTCGGGAACGAAAAAGTCCGTGAACACCACCTCGTTGAATTCGTACTGCCCGGTGATCTGGCCGATCGGGTTCACCTGGATGCCCGGTTGCTTCATCTTGACCAGGAACTGCGTCAGGCCGTGGCGGCGGTTCTCTTTGGTGGGCGGAGAGGTGCGGAAGATCGCGATCATGTAGTCGGCGATATGGGCCGAGGAGGTCCAGATCTTGGTGCCGTTGATCAGATAGCCGCCGTCGGTCTTGGTAGCGCGGGTTTTCGCCGCGAACAGATCGGAGCCGGAATTCGGCTCGCTCATGCCGATCGCAAAACATACTTCGCCGCGGCAGATGCGCGGCAGGATGTCCATCTTGATGTTCTCGGGCGCGTATTTCAAAAGCACCGGGCCGCTCTGGCGGTCGGCGACGAAGAAGCGCCGCGTCGGCGCGTTCGCCACGCGCATTTCCTCGGTCACCACATAGCGCTCGAGGAACGAGCGCTCGTGGCCGCCATATTTCTTCGGCCAGGTCATGCCGAGCCAGCCGCGCTCGCCGACCTTGCGGGAGAACTCCGGCACGTCGGTGTCTTCGCGGTTCGGCTTGTGCGGGTCGAAGGTGCCGGCGGCGATTTCCTCGGCGAGGAAGGCGCGGACTTCCTTGCGCAATTGCTCGCATTTTTCCGGCAGGCGGATCGGATCGAAACGAAGGGCTGCGGTCATTGTCTATCTCGACTTCTAAAGCCAGCTAAATCTGTGTGTCGGTATCAGCGCGAGGCGACCAGCGGCCACAGCTCATCGGCGCCGCGGTCGCAGACCAGTCTGCCGAGCTCGACCGCCCAGTAGCTCTCGGAACCGAAATCGTCGCGCCACGCCAGCGCACGCAGCGAATAGCGATGCAGGATGTGCTCGATGGTGAAGCCGATTGCGCCATGCACCTGATGGGCGATGCCGCCGCCTTTCTCCGCCGCTTCCGCGCAGCGGATCTTTGCCGCCGCCGCTTCGAGAAACACTTCGTCGTTGAAGTCGGTCGCGTTGGCAATGGCGTCCGCGGCCGAGGTCGCCGCGGCAAGGGCTGCCGCCAACTCGCCGGCGAGCCGTGCCAGATTGTGCTGCACCGCCTGGAATTTCGAGATCTTCTTCTCGAAGGCGACGCGCTCGTTGGAATAGCGCACGGAAATTTCCAGCATCGATTCCAGCGCGCCCGCGATCTGCAGGGATCGCGCGACGCCGCCCATCAGCATCAGCCGGGTCTGGTCGAAACCTTTGGGCGCGGGCTTGGTGGTGAGCGGCTGGACCTTGTCCAGCGTTACGGTGTCTGAATGGTCGCCGCCGAGGCCGAGCCCGGTCTCGATCCGGCACCTGGCTGCATCGACCAGCGCGATGGAGAGGCTGCCCTTCGCATCGCTTGCGAGTACCGCGAAGTGCTTTGCCGCCTTGGCAAACGGCACGCTGCGCGCTCTGCCCGACAGGCTGCCGTCGGCATTGACGGTAATCCGGTCCTTCGGGCTCGCGGGCACCACCGTCATCTCGCCGTCGGGCGAAGCAATTTTGGCCTGCGCCAGCAGCCAGCCCGCCAGCATGGTCTCTGCGAGCGGGACGGCTACTGCAAATCGCCCGGCCGCGCTCAACACGCTGAAACCTTCGGCGAGCGAGGCGCCTGAGCCGCCGCAATCTTCCGGCACCCACGCCAGCGGCAGGCCGGCTTCCGTCAGCGCCTGCCAGAGCGGCGCTTTCCACTCGTCCTTGTTGTCGCGATTGATGGTTTGGGCGTCGGCGAGATCGGCGAAGATTTTCTCCGCGGTCTCGGCAACGATGTTCTCACTCTCCGCCACTGCGTTCCCCGAAATTGATTGGCACCGGCCCGGCGCGTGATGCCAGAGCCTCGGGTGCGGTCTTTTCTTGCGCTTTATGATGGGCAAAAGCCATAGCCGTGACAAGCGCTGCCCGCAGGGCCGCCTGCGACGGCGGCATGAAGCGCGTCAGGCAAAGAATAAATTCCGCATAGTGGAACGTTCGCAGATTTGCACGCACCTTGCAGCACGATATGGTAAGCCCGCGACCTACGGGCGGCTCGAAACCCAGCTTAAAAGCAACAAGAGGAAATGCGGATGTCGAAGGATGGTTTGTGCGCGATTGTCACCGGTTCTGCCTCGGGCCTCGGGGCCGCCACCGCCGCCATTCTGGCAAAGGGCGGTGCGCGCATCGTCGTCAACTATTCCAGCAGCAAGGCGGAAGCTGAAGCCACCGCCGACCTCTGCCGCAGCGCCGGCGCCGAAGTTGTGGTGGTGCAGGGCGACGTGTCGCGCGATGAAGACTGCAAGAAGATTGCAGCCGCCGCGGCAGCGTGGGGCCGTCTCGACGTGCTGGTCAACAATGCCGGCACCACCAAGCATGTGCCGCATCACGATCTCGACGGGCTAACGGCTGAGGATTTTCAGCGCATCTACGCCGTCAACACGATCGGCCCGTTCCAGATGATCCGCGCGGCGCGCGCGCAACTCGAAGCCGGCGCGAAAGCCTCAGGCAAGCCGTCGGCCGTGGTCAACGTGTCGTCGGTTGCCGGCATTTCCGGCGGCGGCTCCTCGGTCGCCTATGCCGCGAGCAAGGGCGCGCTCAACACCATGACGCAATCGCTGGCGCGTGCGCTGGCGCCCTTGATCCGCGTCAATACCGTTTGCCCCGGCTATATCGATACGCCCTGGTTCACCAAGGGCCGCGGCGAGGCCGGCGCCAAGGCGGTGCGCGATGCCGTGGTGGCGAAGGTGCCGCTGAAGGTCGCCTCGACGGCCGAGGACATTGCACAACTGGTGTGCTTCCTGGCCTCGCCGGCGTCGAGCAACATGACCGGCGAGTTCGTTCGCATGGATGCGGGAATGCATCTGGTTTTGTGATCTAACGATCGTCGGGATCGTAGGGTGGGCAAAGCGAAGCGTGCCCACCACGTCAGCGTGTGCAAAAGATGGTGGGCACGGCGCGAAGAGCGCCTTTGCCCACCCTACGGTCTGACGCGGCTACGCCGTCACCTGTTGCCCGGATCGGAAATCATGCCCCTCGCCACCAGCCTGTTCCAGATGAACAGCACCACCAGCGCGCCGATGGTGGCGGTGATGAAGCCCGCGCCCTGATCGGGGCCGTAATGGCCGATCGCCTGGCCGATGAAGGTTGCCAGAAACGCGCCGGCGATGCCGAGCACCGTGGTCAGGATAAAGCCGCTCGGGTTGTTCTGGCCCGGCGAAAGCACGCGCGCGATGATCCCGGCGATGAAGCCGACGACGATGACCCAGATGATGCCGCCCATTAGTTGTCCCTTTCCAATGCATCGATGGTGAAGCGGCGCGGCGCGCGACGCGCCGCGTTAGATTCGTGTTGACGCGTCCACTTCGCTAGAAAGAGCGACGGCGCGTCAGATCCGGCCCGATAATTCGTTCTCGTCCGGCAGCCGTCCGTCCGGCGTCAGGTGATTGACGACGTCGGGCAAGAACTTGCTGAGGCCTTGCAGTAATTCGTCGCGGGACAGGCCGCTTTGCGAGGTGAGCGCCTCGATCTGGTCGGCGCCGAGCGCGTTGCCGAGATCGCCGGGCGCGACCTGCTTGTTCGGACCTTTGCCGACCCAGGAATCGGCCTGATCGCCAAGGCCCTTCTGCTGGAATTGATTCAGGAGGTCGCCGAGGCCGCCGCTCAGGATGCTGCCGGCCGCGCCGCCTGCGAGCAGCCCGCCCAATCCGCCCTTGAGCATGTCGCTGAGACCGCCGCCTGCGCCGCCGCCGGGCAGACTGGCATTCACATTGCCGGGTGCGGGCGCGGGTGCTGGTTGCGGCGCCGAGCCGGTCTGGTTGCCGCTGAAATGCTTGATGCCCTTCCAGGCCAGCAGCGCCAGGATCGCCATTGTCATCGGCGACATCCCGCCACCGCTATCGGATTGTGCGCTGGGGGTGCTCGGGCCGCGTGGGCCGTTCTGCATGCCGTTGAGTACGTCGAGTAAACCCATGGTCGTCTCCTCCGTAGCCCCGTGTCAACATAACGGTGGCGTATGACGGTTACAAGGAGCGGACGGCCGCCTGCAATAGGCACGGTCCGCGCGCTCTGCTATTGAAAGCCCTGTGCAACGCGGTGATGGCGAAATGGTTGCGGGCCCAACGATCGGTATTGCCGGGGCGGGCAGCATCGGCTGCTTCGTCGGCGGCATGCTGGCGGCCGGCGGCAGAAGCGTTGCGCTGCTGGCGCGTCCGCGCGTGATCGCTGAAATCGAAGCAGGCGGCTTGCGGCCGACCAGTTTTGAAGGTTTCGACCAAACCATCGCGCGCGATCAGTTCGCATTGTCGGAAAATCCGTCCGTTTTCGAGGACGCCGGCATCTTGCTGGTCGCGGTCAAGAGCGCGGATACCGCTGCCATGGCCGATATCATCGCCAGGCACGCGCCATCCGATGCCGTCATCGTCAGCCTGCAGAATGGTGTCGGCAACACTGCCGTCCTGCGCAACCGCCTGCCGGGACGGCGCGTGCTCGGCGGCATGGTGGGGTTCAACGTGATTGCACTCGGCCAGGGGCGGTTTCATCGCGCCACTTCCGGCGGCATCGTCATCGCGCAGGACGAGGCGCGCACCGCTGAGAAGCTGTCGGTGCCGGGCCTGACGATGCGGTCGACCGACAACATCGACGGCGTGCAATGGGGCAAGCTGCTGGTCAATCTCAACAACGCGCTCAATGCGCTGGCCGACCTGCCGTTGCGCCGGCAACTGGCGCAGCGGCCATGGCGGAGATTGTTCGCCGACCAGATGGCGGAAGGCCTGGCGGCGATTCGCGCCGAGGGCATCAAGCCGGTCTCGCCGACGCCGATCCCGGTCGGATTGATGCCGCCGCTGCTGCGGCTGCCGGACTCGATCTTTGAAGCGTTGCTGGGACGGACGATGAAGATCGATCCCGAGGCGCGATCGTCGATGTGGGAAGATCTGAAACACGGCCGGCGCACCGAGATCGATTACCTGCAGGGCGTCATCACCGAGATCGCCGGGCGCCGCGGGCTGCAGGCGCCGCTGTCGCGCCGGATCGTGGAGTTGATCCGGCAGGCCGAGCGCGAAGCCAGGGGCTCGCCGGGCCTGACGCCGGAGCAGGTTCGCGCGGCAAATTGATTTGGCAGCGTGCGCCCGACTTGCTTGAAATGAGCTGGTCGGGCGATTTTAGGCACCGCGCGGGAGAAACGGATGAAACGAACAGGTTTGGCGCTAATGGCGGTGGCCGCCGTGGCTGTCTGGGCGTCCTCGATTCCTGCTCATGCCGTGCCGCCGACGGCGACGCCGTCACCGGGCTATGACGCGAGGTTGCAGGAGCAGCGGGCGGCATCACGGGCGGTCGTAGCACCCGTCGTCAAGCCGCGTCGCGTCAAGAAGCCGCGCACGCATTAACGCGATGTCGCTACGGGAGCGCGCCACTCGTCGTCCCGGCGGCGCATGCGCACGGCGGGATCCGTAACATCGGCGTCGTGGCCGTGCGTATCCGCGATAGTTCGCGGTACGATTCCTGCGTTCGCAGGAACGACAGAGCATCAGCTCTTCTTCTGCTTGGCGGCTAGCTGCTGCTGCTGAGGGTTGAACAGCTTTTTCAGTTCGTTGACCTTCTCTGAAAGCCGCGGCCATTCACAGGAGAACTGGTTCTTGGCGCATTGCGCCGCCCTGATGCGCGCCGCCTGCTTGACCGGACTTGCCACCGGCACCGGCACCTTTTCGTTTTCACCCAGCAGCGGAGCGGGCTGTTCGGTGCGGAGCGAGACCTGGTGCACCTCCTGCGCCGGCGGCGGCTCTGACTGCTGCTGCTGCTTGGCCGCTGCCGCCGCGGCGATGTGGTTGCGCCGCTCGCGCTCGAGGTAGGCGGTATATTGCTCGTCGATCTTCTTCTGCTCTTCCGGCGTCGGGTTGGGGCCCGCGATGTCGAAGGTCCGGTCCTGCATGAAATCGTAATAGGTGTAGCCGCCGCCGGCCTTGCGGCGGCCGGCGAACTTCGCGTTGCATTCGGCGAGCTTCGCCGTCTTTTCTTCCTTGGTCTTGGCCTGCTCGGCCACATCGGCGCAGGATTCGAAATCGACAGGCGCGCTGCGCCACCACTGCGCGTCGCAGCGCACCGGAGCCAGCACGATGAGGCTCCCGATGGTGGCAATAGCAAACGAAGAAGCACGTGAGGCGATCACGGACGATATTTCTCCAGCCGATTCTCTAGGGAACTTTAATTGAGCCGATTGTCATCATTTTGGCAGCGCTGTCACGCCGAAACTGCACGATTTTCCCGCTGCCGTCGTGACCTTATCCGTTCGATGTGACCGATGGAACACAGCGCTATGTCGTTGAAAATAACCGAGGAAATTCAACGGCAAAATTCGCTGCGTACACATTGCTGCAGCGATTCCAAGCGCACCAAATCAGCGCGAGCGGATAAGTGCGCTATATTGTGGCAACAATCAGTCGGTTCCGCGCGCGCGGGCCAACGTGCGCGATGCCGTTTCATCGAACGTCGCGCGATAGAGTCGCGCAAACTCGCCCATGTGATGGAAGCCGTTGGCGCGGGCGCACGACGTCACGGTGATGGCGTCGGATCCCTTCACGAGTTGTGCGCGGGCCGACCAAAGCTGCTTGAGACGCAAATAGCGATGCAGGCTCATGCCGCGAACGCTCGCCACCGCCGTGCCCAACGTTCTGACCGAGACGCCGCATTGTTCGGCGAGGTCGGCGCTGTAGATCGCCGAGGCGGCATGAAAGGCGACATAGTCGTCGATCATGCGGACGAGGCGGCAATAGCCCTTGCTCGCAATTCTGCTCGTCAATTCCGGCGGTCTGCTGCTGCGGAACATCTCGTCGATGGCGAGCAGCAGGCTCTCCTGGAGGGCAAGCGCCGAGCGCGGTTCCTGCAACAGGTCAGGTCTGGCGGAAGCCGTCTGCAAGATGGCTGTCGTGACGGATCTGACGGTGGCGAGAGCGTCGGGGGCGGGCATGAATGCGCAGAGTTCGTCCGGCGCATCGAACCATTCCCGATCGCGCAGGCCTGCGCCAAGGGTGATGATCGCGTGCAGCGACCCGCGGGGTTCGACGAACTGCAAATCCAGATTGCCGCGCAGGCCGATAAAGGCCGGACGGTTCACGGACATGCCGTTGACGGATACGTCGTAGTCGTCCTCGATCTGGAAGATGACGACGCCATGCGCCGCGCGGTAGCTGACATCGACAATGCGGGGAAACGAGGTCAGCACGGCGATCTGGCAGAACGGCAACGGCACGATCGCGCGCGCGGTATGGAAATTCACGAGATTCAAGGGCACGCTGCGCGCTTCGGCGACAAATTCGACCGGCCGGAAGGCGTCGATGTCTGAAAATTGCGCGATCGAAAGCGCCCGTGAAGGCGAAAGGTTTTGGAATAGCATCTCGAATATAACCGGCGTCTGAATTATCGAATCCGGCCTTCAGCGTCGAACGCTCTGGTTAACTTGATGTTAACAGGTGTGGCCGGTGGGTGCGATTATAGGCTGCCTGCGTCAACATGGCGTCGCCTTCGATGCCGAATGGGGTGAAAACGACCGGGGAATTCGAAGGGCTTGGCCGGCGGCCAGGCTGACGGTCAGGGGCCCCGATCCCCGTCGCGTGGCGGCGTGTGTTGCAAATCCCTTATAGCTGCTCATACGGAATGCTATTTGTTTTGCGGCAATGGAAGACTTCATGGTGTTGCGCCGTGCGGTGAGCCCAGCCATTGATTCAGCGCGCTCGCCGCCGCGCCGGCTATCGACGTTGGGCCGGCGTAATGGCAAAAAAGTCCGACCCAAGGGGAAACAATCTGCATGAGCATCACCACGGCCATGACGAGCGTGCCGAAGCCCGCACCTGACCTGATCGAGGCGTTCAGGGGCGCGCCGACCTCTGTCATCTCTGACAACCTTGCCCGGCTGCCGGGCGCCGTAGGGCTGCGGCCGTTCCATCGCGGCAGCAAGCTGGTGGGCGTCGCGTTCACCGTGCGCACGCGTCCCGGCGACAATCTTGCGATCCACCGGGCGCTCGAACTGGTCGGGCCGGGCGACGTGATCGTGGTCGATGGCGGCGGCGACGAGACGCGGGCGCTGGTCGGCGAAATCATGAAGAACATTGCCGAATACCGGGGCGCCGCGGGTTACGTGATCGACGGCGCCATCCGCGACGTCGCGTCATTTGCCGCCTCCGACTTTCCCTGCTTTGCCCGCACGGCCATCCACCGCGGCCCCTACAAGAGCGGGCCGGGTGAAATCAACGTGCCGGTTTCGATCGGCGGCTCGGTGATCGCGCCCGGCGATATCGTGGTCGGCGACGAGGACGGCGTGGTATCGTTTCCCGCTGCGATCGCAGCCACCGTGCTGGAGGCGGTCCGCGCCCAGATCGCGCGCGAGGAGGATACGCTCCTCGCGATCCGCGAAGGCCGCTACCAGGGCAGCTACGGCAAATCCTGATCCGATAAATTTTGATCGAAGCGCCGCGGGCGCTTGAGAGAGGCACGATGAGTCAGAAAGACGAATTTCACAATCTGGATAACCCGGCCGACGGCCTGTTTCGCGAACTCGCGTCCGGCGTGACGACGCGCATTTTCTCCGGCGAGCACGCGATGCTGTCGGTGGTGACGCTGGCGCCGCACGCGCAAGGCACGCTGCATCATCACCCCGAGGAACAATGGGGCGTGCTGCTTGATGGCTCGGCGATCCGCGTTCAGGGCGGCGAGGAAATTCAGGTCAAGAAGGGCGATTTCTGGCGCACGCCGGGAAACGTGCCGCACACGATGCGGGCTGGACCGGAGGGGGCGCGCGTGCTTGACATCTTCAGCCCGCCGCGGCCCGAGTACAAAAAGGCCGGGTCCGGCTTCGGCGCTTAAGAGGCGCTTAAGAGAAGTCTGCGAACAAGACAAAAAAGCGCGCAGCCACATCGGGAGGTGACACTTGATTAAGATTACCAGACGCAATTTGCTGGCGGCTTCAGCCGCGTTCGCGGTGACGCCGGCGCTGGCGCAGACGGCCAAGAACATGACGTTGGTGGTGCCGTTCCCGCCGGGAGGCTCTACCGACGCGCTGGCGCGGCTGTTGCAGTCTCACCTGCAGACCAAGCTCGGCCGGACCGTGCTGGTGGAGAACAAGTCGGGAGCGGCCGGCTCGCTCGGCGCCGTGCAGGTCGCCAAGAGCGCGCCCGACGGCGCGACGTTCCTGGTGACCTTCGATTCGCACGCGGTGATTCCCTCGATCCTCGAAAAGCCGGGGCTGGATGTCGAGAAGGATCTGCTGCCGGTGTTCCTGGTCGGCACCGCGCCTTACGTCCTCGCCGCGAACGCCGAGCGGCCGTACAAGACCTTTGCCGACGTGATCGCGGCGTGCAAGGCAAACCCCGGCGTGGTGAAATACGCTTCCGTCGGCATCGGTACGCTCGGTCATCTCGCGATGACGGTGCTGGGCAAGAAGGCCGGCGTCGAGATCGTGCATGTGCCCTACCGCGGCGGCGGCCCGGCGATGAACGACGTGCTCGGCGGCCATGTCGACATGATCATCGGGTCGGCGGCGCTGATTACGGCGCAACTGGGCACCAACATGCTGCGTCCCGTCCTGCAATTGGGGCGCGAGCGCATGTCCGCTCTCAAGGACACGCAGACCGCCATTGAAGCCGGCTATCCCGATTTCGAGACGCTGGCCTGGTGGGGTGTTTTCGCGCCCAAGGATACGCCGGCCGATGTCGTCGCCAGCATGGCGAAATCGGTGAAGGAGATTCTGAGCGAGCCGGCGGTGGCGACCAGTTTGCAGGAGACGCAGCAGATGACGCTGCTGCTCGCCGACGGCAAGGATTTCCAGACGTTCTTCGCCAAGCAGGTGAGCATCTGGGGCCAGGTCGTGCGCGAGAACAACATCAAGGCGTAGCGGCGGAACCCGAACGAGATCGACTTTTCGTCATGGCCGGGCTTCGTCCCGGCCATCCACGTTTCCTTGGCCAATTGCACGTAAGCGTGGATGCCCGGCTCAAGGCCGGGCATGACGAACACTCCCCAAGGTGTCCGCGACCGCGCCGGAGGGCTGGCGATGACGCGCGCCCTTTGTATGAAGCTCCCAAGTACCTGCTTACGCAGCGGGTCCGCGGTCCCGTAGCTCAGCCGGATAGAGCGACGGTTTCCTAAACCGTAGGTCGCATTGTTCGAGTCATGGCCTGGGATCGCCAGGTTTCATAAGTTAGCAGTCATCAACTGATAGCCTCAGCGGATGTTTGCCCTTTTTTGCTCTGATCTCTTTAGGGATAGCGTGGCGCCCGTTGCCTCCTAAGGTGGCAATGCGCGGGGGCGTCCACATGACTGATCTTTGGTATTACGCAGAGGGCGACGAAACTCGTGGCCCGGTGTCGCTGACTGAACTTGTTCCTCTGATGGCCGGGAAAGCAGACCCACGGCGCGTGTTGATCTGGCGCAGACGGATTCGCCCAGTGGAATCCGCTCGAAGAAGTGCGCGAGGTTGCGAAGGAAGTATTCCGGCCTCCGCCGCTGCACAAATCCGCGCCGCCATCACCACCCGTTTCGGATCCTCCCGTCATTCGCGAGCCGGCGGTCGATGCGGAGGATGCTGCGGCGTTCAAGAACGTAAAACCCGAGCTTAGTGGTCTCGGCGGGTGGCTCGATCGCTTGTCGCGCTCGGGCAGATAATCGGCTTCCTGCGCTTCGCCGTTGATGTTGGGACAGTATTACTGCCAATGGACCTCGACGAAAAAGTCTGGACTCAGTTCGGCCTCTCACGATGTGGGGGGATTGGCCGCTATGAACGTGTTTCTCGCGGCGCTGTTTGTGTGACACGATAGCACTGATGTTCCGCCGGTCGCGGGAATTTCCGCGCTATTTCATTGCTCAGTTTCCGGTGGTGATTCCAGCTCCGTTTGTTTCGAATTTGTGGGTAGCGCTGACGCTCGCTGCCGCGACCGGCAATTCGATGACTGAGTTCATGAGTATGACTGAAAAAGAGGCCGTTGGGATTTTCACGATAATCGTCGGTGCCGCGATATGGATACCGTATATGCTCCGATCTCAGCGGGTAAAAAATACGTTCGTGAATTAAAGAGACGACCTCCCCGACCGAACCTCTCAAATCTCCTTCCACCAGCGCCAGGTCGCGGCCATGGCCAGCAAGCCAAGAACGCCGGTCACGGCCGTGGCGTTGTGGGATCCGATGCGGTCTGCGAGCCAACCCAGCCACAGGAAGCCGATCGGGCCCGTGCCGATGCAGACGGTCAGGACGCCCAGTATGCGCGAGCGCATTTCCGGCGGCGAGGCGAGATAAACCAGAGTAGCCTGCATCGTCGAAAATCCGGCGCCGCCCAACCCCGTCAGCAGCAATGCCGCGCCTGCCAGCGCCGGGCTTTGCACCAGCGCGAAAATCACCACCGTGATCAGGTAACAGATGACGCCGCAAAGATAGGCCTTGCCGTACCATCTCGGGGTCAACCACAACACCACCAGGAACGCGCCCACGAAAGCGCCGATCCCGTCCATGGTCGCCAGCAGGCCCACGCCCTCCGGGCCCAACTGCAGACGGTCGCGCCCGATGACGGGGATCATGCTGGTGAAGGGCCAGGCGAAGATATTGTAGATAACGGTCACAACCAGCACGCCGATGAGCCGCTTGTCGGTGCGCACCAAAGCGAGCCCCTCGGCGATCCGTGCCAGCACGGCGCCAGAGCCTGCGGCGCGAGGAATGCGCGAGCGAATGGTCAGAACCGCCCATAGCGCGGTGCAATACATCAGCACGCTCAGAATAAACGCGCCTTGAATGCCTGTCCCGGCGAGCAGGAATCCGCCGACGGCGGGGCCGACCATACGGCTTGCATTGTTGGCGCCGACGTCCAGCGACATCGCGGTGCCCATCCGTTCGCGGCCCACGACTTCACCTATCATCACGCGGCGCACCGGGTTGTCGGTGCACCAGCCGCACCCGTTGATGAAGCTGGCGACCGCGAGATGCCAGATCTCGAGCTGTCCGGCCCGGTCCAGAACTGCGAGGACCGCGGAGGTGACGATCATCAGCAGCACGACGATGAGGAGCGTTCGGCGGCGATCATAGCGTTCCGCAAGCGCGCCGAGAAACACCCCGAAGAGACCCATCGGAAGCAGGCGGAGCATGGTCATCATCGAGACCAGGAACGCCGAATTGGTGCGCTGGTAGACCACAATCCCGACCGCGACGGTTTCCACCCAGCGCACGGTGGCGACGATCAGGCCGACATACCACAAACGCCAGAAGTCCGGTGCCTCGATCATCCGCCGGAACGGCGAGTTGCCCACGCGATCGCTTCCTCTCCCGGGAATGGCTTACCCCGTTACGTCTGCACTATTGGAATCCCACGGGACAGAACAAGCCTTTTCCACCAAAGGACGGAGTTATGAGCATGAACCTTGACGGGTTTGCCCGTCGCGCATGGCCCCATCTCCCATATTGGCTGGGGTGTTGGCGCGGACCGACTTGCAGCCGGCTTCGCGGCGGGGGTTCGCGATCCCGCGTCCTGGCCGGACGAGCTGCGTTTATGCACCCTTGTCCAGCAGCACCTTGAACTCTGCCCGTGCGCGCTGTGCTTCGCGCTTCGCAGTCTCGGAGGCCTCGCCGAGGCCGAAATAGCCGTGGATGAGGCCGAGGCCGTCGTAATAGCTGGTCGGAACGCCGGCTGCCTTCAGCGCGTCGGCGTAGGCCTTGCCCTCGTCGCGGAGCGGATCGAACCAGGCGGTCGCGACGATCGCGGGTGCAAGCCCCGTGAGGTTTTTGGCGCGCAGCGGCGACACGCGCCAGTCGGTGCCGTGGCTCTTGTCGGCGAGGTAATGGCCGCAAAACCATTCCATGGTGGCGCGGGTGAGAAAATAGCCTTCCGCGTTCTCGGCTGCGCGAGGGAAAGCGCGCGTTCTCTTTTGCATCCGCGAAATTTCCGACGACGTCGGCGACGGGATAGACCAGCAGTTGCGCCGCCAGCTTGATGCCGGCGTCGCGGCAGGCGATCGCGGTGGCCGCCGCCAGATTGCCGCCGGCGCTGTCACCGGCCACGCCGACGCGCTTGTCGTCGCCGCCGAATTCGGCGATGCGGGCGATGATGTCTTTCGTCGCCGCGAAGGCATCCTCGAAGGCGCCGGGAAACCGCACCTCGGGCGGGCGGCGATAATCGATGGAGACGACGACCGCGCCGGTCTCGATCGCGAGCCAGCGCGCCTGCCGGTCATGGGTGTCGAGATCGCCGGCGACCCAGCCGCCGCCGTGGAAGAACACCACCGTCGGCGACTTCTCGCTCGAATTCCGGTAGGCCCGCGCGTTGAGAAACCCGGCGGCGCCCTTCACCTTGATGTCCTCCGCGCTCGTTACCGGCGGCGGCGGAACTGACGCGCGCGCGGACGCCAGCGCGCGCAGCGCATCGCGCGCGCTCTGCGGCGTCATCGACGTGGGATCGCGCAGCGGCAGCAGCGGAATGATCTGGGCGACGACGGGATCGAGCGGCGGAATCATGGGGATGCCTCGTGATGGAACAAGGCGCCAGCATAGGTAACGGGCGCGGCCGCCGCAATCGCAGCATTTTGCAGGGCAGACCGGCCGATTTCCTTCAATTGATAATCAAGTCCCGCAAGCAGATGTGCGGGCCATGCGTCGATCGAAACGCGCCCCGTTTACTTCCCGTTATCCTTAAGCCGGCGTGCGCGGGGAACGGGCGGGCGCGCCGCTCATTACTCCTTACCAGAGGGAGTGCTGCGATGAATCAACTTGCCAAAGTGGATCAGGCGCTCGACGAAATGCTGGTGCAGCTCGGCGGGATGGTGCTGAGGCTGTCCAGCCCGCAGGTGACGCGCACGCCCGAAGAGCGGCACGCGCTGGCATGCTCGGTCAATCAATATTCGGTGTGCGCGGCGCGCTCCGGCGATCCGCGCGTGCAGCAGCTCAAGGTCGAACTGGAGGAGACGATCAAGCCGCATCTGCGGCTCGTTGCCAGCAAGTAACGCGACCGCGCCCTCACACGACAGGCACGCGCCGTGCCGCGACCGCGGCGGGCGAGATCACCTCGATGTCGAGCGGCACGCGCCACCGCTCGGTGAGCCGCACGCGTGGCGCTTCGTTGCCGGTATCGGCGCCTTCCATGACGAAGCCCTCGAAGCCGTTGGTCATGACCTCGTTGCACTTCTGAACATAGATCGGGAAGCCGCCGATATAGGGCATGAAGACGCGCGGGCGTCCGGGGATGTTGGTGCCGACATACCACGAGCTGCAGGTCGAGCGCAGCGAGATCTTCGACACCTCGTTGACATGCTCGACCCATTCATCCTCGTCCGCCTGCACCGGTTCGATCGTCGTCGCGCCGATGTCGCGCATATGCGCCATGCAGTCCGCCATCCAGTCGACATGCTGCTCGATGGCCTGGATCATGCTCGCCAGCACCGACGGACTGCCCGGCCCGGTGATGGTGAAGAGATTGGGGAAGCCCACCGTGGCCACGCCGAGATAGGCGCGGGGGCCGGCCCGCCATTTCTCCGCCAGCGTTCTGCCGTTGCGGCCCGTGATCGCAATCCTGTCGAACGATCCCGTCATCGCCGCAAAGCCGGTCGCGCAGACGATGGCGTCGAGCGGATATTCCGTACCGTTCACTTCGATGCCGTTGGCCGTGAAGCGCTCGATCGGCATCTTCGACACGTCGACCAGCTTCACATGCGGCAGATTGTAGGTCTCGAAATATCCGGTATCGACGCACAGGCGCTTGCAGCCGAACACGTTATGGGGGCACAGCAGATCGGCGGTGGCCGGATCCCGGACGATGGCGCGGATCTTGTCGCGCGCGAATTCGGCGATGGTGTCGTTGGCGGCTTTCTCGAACAGCAGGTCGCCAAAAGCGCCCAGGAAAGGCAGTCCACCGCGTTGCCATGCCTCTTCATATAGCCGCGCGCGCTCCTCCGGTGCGGCTTCGAGCGCGGGCTTCATGTTGAACGGGAAATAGAAGCCGGTCGGCCGAGCGCGGGCTTTGGCGCGCAGGGCCGGGTAGCCGGCCTTGATCTCGGTGCGGTACTCCGGTGTCAGCTTGGTGTTCCAGGCCGGCACGGAATAGGTCGCGGTACGCTGGAATACCGTCAGCGCAGATGCCTGTTGGGCAATGATCGGGATCGACTGGATCGCCGATGAGCCGGTGCCGATGACGCCGACACGAAGTCCGGTGAAATCCACCCCTTCATGCGGCCACTCGCCGGTGTGATAGACCGGCCCCTGAAAATCTTCGCGGCCTTTGAAGGGGACATGGTTGGCGGCCGAGAGACACCCGACGGCCATGATGCAGAATTTGGCGGATACCTTGTCGCCGCGATCGGTTTCGATGCGCCAGCATTTTCCGGTCTCGTCGAAGGTCGCCGCGGTGACGCGCGTGTCGAACAGGATATGCCGGCGCAGGTCGAAGCGGTCGGCGACGTGGTTGGCGTAGCTCAAGATCTCCGGCTGCGGCGCATATTTTTCCGACCAGTCCCATTGCTGGTCGAGCTCCTCTGAGAACGAGAACGAATACTGCATGCTTTCGACGTCGCAACGCGCGCCGGGATAGCGGTTCCAGTACCAGGTGCCGCCGACACCCCCACCGGCCTCATACACCCGCGCGGTGAAGCCTAATCCGCGAAGGCGGTGCAGCATGTACATCCCGGCAAAACCGGCGCCGACAATGACGGCATCGAAGGTCGCGCCGGCTTCCGGCGCACGTTGCGGCTGGTCATGCGTCGCAGGCGGCATGCGGGTTTCCCTGAATGAACCGTTTCCAGTCGCGCGCCCGCGCCGCTTCTGTTGGCGGCGGCGCATTCGCGCACGATCATGCCTGCTAGAACAGCGCAAAGCGTACCGGCGGTCAATTGCGCCGGCACGATCCGGTCCCCGCGGTTACGCGGGCCTGACATGCGCGCGGGGGCCGCGATCGTTCCTCGCGGAAAATCCCTAGAGCGTCTTGAGGTATTCGATCAAAGCCTTTCGATCGCCCTCCGACAGCTCCGGTCCGATCACGCCCTTGATTTCCTTGTTCTTGTCGTAGTCCTTCCTGAATTCGTGCCCTCTGTTCGAATTGCCGCGAATGGAGGTGTCGAACTCGAAACTGTTGGTGATCGGATCGGTCTTGTAACCGAGTTTCACAGGATCGTATTCGCGGTTGCCGAGATGGAATTTCTTCGGTCTTTTTTCCGGATCCCCAAGCAGATCGTCGACGGTCGGCACCGAGGCGTTGTGCAGATAGGGCGGCGTCGCCCAGATACCGTTGAGTGGGCGAACCTTGTAGGCAAGTTCGGCGCGAAGCTCGTTCGGCATATAGCCGTCGATCCGCTTCCGCTCATCGGGGCTCACCGGCGGCTTTTTCTGATCGAAGTCATAATTGACCGTCTTGGTGACCACAGCGCCGAGCGCCTCGGCGAAGCCGTTCTTGTCGATGCCGAGGTTGGCGGGAAGCGCGACCGTCCGGTTCGCCATGTCTTCCGCCTGTGCGGGGTCAGTCCCGATGTGCGAGATCGGAACGTTCTCGACCTTCATGATCTGCTCACCGTTATCGTTTTTCGTCCACCAGTCCTTGTTGTTGAAGTCCCAGAACGCAGCGCTCGACACCGGCGGGCGGTGACATTCCTGACAATGCGTCTTGTAAAGCTCAGCGCCCTTGTCGGCGAGTGCCTGGTCGATCCTGGGCAGAATATCGTTTGGCCATTTCGGAGACCTCAGACCCGGGAAACCGTCCTTCGCGCTCGGCTGCGTGTCGCCCTTGATCATCTGCTCCATATCGAACAGCGACTTCACGTCGACGCTCGATTTGTACAGACCCTTTGACGGGTCGGTCAGATTGAGCTCCGCCGATACGCCGAGCGATTTACCGGCGTTGCGGACCATCGGCTGCATGATGGAGCCGTTATACTGCACCCAGTCGAACCACGGCGTATTCCAGATCCGGGGGTAATGCACCGGCGCGGAGGAGCCGGCGTAGTTTTCCGGCTTCTTGAGGTCGATCGAAAACACCTGATTGCCGATCCGGTTCAGCGCGTCGAGCCGTCCGTAACCTTCAAGGACGCTCTGCGCAGCGACGCGCTTTTCCAGCGCCTGGACTTCGCCGTACTGCTTCAGGACCTGGCTGAGTTGGTCCTTCAGCGCCTCGCGGTCGGCGACCGTGGAATCCGGTCCCAGGATGTTGTCGGCGAAGCGGTCGAATCGGGTTGGGATAAAGCGCGTCAACAGCAGCGAGACGCCCATGCCCTGCTTCATCGTAAAGAGAGTGGTGAGCGCCGGTCCGCCGTCGATGACGACGGCGGTGTCCTTGTAGGTGAAGCGCCCGGTATGACAGCCCGCGCAGGTCAGGCCTATTCCGTTCATGGTCTCCTTGGTGCGCGGGTTCTTCCACGGCGCGCCCGAGGGATCCAGCATCGGGCCGCCCTTTGCGAAGCCGATCGGAAGCGCCTTCTTGCCCGGGATGATGGTATCCGGGATGAAGCCATAGCGGTCGAGATAGGCGGTCTCGCTGAAGTCGTCGACCTTGGTGAAAACCAGCCACGGAATCGTCGGCTGCTCCAGCGCCATGAACCACTCGTAGGGGAAGCCGAACGTCCGTGTGCCCTGATCGGCGTGGTAGAACCAGCTCAGCTTTTCCTTAGCGATGCCCTGGTCAAGCCAGACGGTCTTCTTCGGCTCCGGATACTCGGCGATCTTGACGTGGAGGTTGTTCCAGAACGCGGCGACATCGTCCTTCACGGCGACGTAAACGCCGCCGACGACCAGCACCCCGACTACAATTTTCGCAATCGTCTTGCCACGCATGGCCTGCCCCCTCCCAAAACCGCGCCGCTGGCGCGCAATATCCGTCTGTTATCAAAAGCGCCGGGAAAGCGAATCATCCTCGGCGTGCGATGCAGTATCATGCCATCTTATAGTAGCGCCCTGAATCTGTCCATGAATCCGGCAGGTCGGCCCGGAGCATGATTGTGCGCCGATCGCGACATTTTAAGGCGCCGCGGGAATCCCATCGATCCATTTCAGGGTATCGTCGTGATATATGCCCAGATATATGCCAGGAATTGTTTCGAGGATTGTTTCGAGGACTGCTTGCCAGCTTTACGGCGGCGGCATGTATGAAAAAGCCGCTTGACTTTGACGCTGCGTCAAACCCGCATAACGCGATACTGGTCGGACCATATGACAGCCGATAGCGCGCAATCGCTCCGAATTGAGGTCGGCCCGGGTGAGGCGGTTTCCGCGCTGCTGATCCGGCCGCGCGCAGGCGCGCGCATGTTACGTGTTCGCGCATGGGGCAGGCGCCGGCATGACCCATGCGTCGATGGAGACCGTTGCGGCTGGCCTGGCCGCGCGCGGCATTGCGACGCTGCGCTATCAGTTTTCCTACATGGAGAAAGGCAGCAAGCGGCCCGATGCGCCGGCGGTGGCGCATGCGGCCGTTCGCGCCGCGGTGGCGGAAGCCGGACGATGCTGCCCCTCGCTGCCGCTGATCGCGGGCGGGCGATCGTTCGGCGGGCGGATGACGTCGCAGGCGCAGGCGCTTTCTCCCTTGCCCGGCGTACGCGGATTGGCGTTCCTCGGCTTTCCGCTGCATCCGGCCGGAAAGCCTTCCAGCGACCGCGCCAAGCATCTCACTGAGGTCAAAATCCCGATGCTGTTCCTGCAGGGCACGCGCGATGCGCTGGCGGAATTGAGTCTGCTCGAGCCTGTCGTCAAAGGCCTGGGATCGCGCGCGACGCTCCGTTTGCTTGAGGGCGCCGATCATTCCTTTCATGTGCTGAAGAGTTCGGGGCGGAACGATCGCGAAGTGATGGACGAGGCGCTGGACGCGTTCGCGGCGTGGGTGGATGGGATTAACGGCTAGCTCAGACGTCGTCCCTGCCGGGCGCATTGCGCACGGGAGCGTACGGACTGCATGAGTCGCAGCTTCCGCGCGCGTAGGTCGCTTCGCCATCCCGGCTACGATACGACCATGACAAAAATCCTGATCGTCAATCCGAACACGACTGCCTCGATGACCGAAACGATCGGCGCCGCCGCGCGCGCCGTAGCCAGCCCCGGCACTGAAATATCGGCCGTCACGTCGGCGATGGGGCCGGTCTCGATCGAGGGCTATTATGACGAGGCGTTCGCCGTGCCGGGCCTGATCCAGGCGCTGATGAATGCGCCGGACGCCGATGCGGCGATTGTCGCCTGTTTCGACGACACCGGCCTCGACGCCGCACGCACCGCCGTGCGTTTTCCGGTGGTCGGAATTTGCGAGGCGGCGCTGGTGACGGCGGGCCAGATCGCAAAGCGTATCGCCATCGTCACCACGCTGCCGCGCTCGATCGTGCCGCTGGAGGAACTGGTGCGCCGCTATGGTTTTGCGGAGAGGGTGCGGGTCACCGCCTGCGACGTCGCGGTGCTCGACCTCGAAAAGCCCGGCTCGGGCGCGGAAGCGAAGCTTGAGGCCGAGATTTCCCGCGCCCTCGACAAGGGCGCGGAAGCGATCGTGCTGGGCTGCGCGGGGATGGCCGACCTCGCACAGAAACTGTCGCGGAAATTCGACGTGCCCGTCGTCGATGGCGTGGCGGCGGCAGTGAAGCAGGCCGAGGCGCTGGCGGGCCTGAAGCTCACGACGTCCCGGCGCGGTTCGTATGCCTCGCCGGGCGCGAAGACTTACACGGGATTCTGGAACAATTTGCGCCGGCTGACCCGTCATTGCGAGCGAAGCGAAGCAATCCATAGAGCTGCGTTCGGATAGATGGATTGCTTCGTCGCTTTCGCTCCTCGCAATGACGGAGGTCACGCTGATTGCGGCGCCCCGTAGATCTTGTCGCGCAGCCGGCGCATGCCGGTGAGCCAGCGGTCGCGGCTGGACGCCTTGCGCTGCATGTATTCGGCGACCTGCGGGTGCGACAGAATGAGAAAGCGTTCTTCCGCCATCGCCTCGATCACCATGCGCGCTACCTCCGGCGATTGCAGCACGCCGTCGACTCGCGCGGCGCTCGGACCCGGCGTCGTCATGCCTGTCTGTACCGATTGCGGGCAGAGCACGGACACGCGGATGCCGCGATCGCCATATTGAATGGCAAGATGTTCGGCGAGCGCGACTGCCGCGTTCTTGGTGACGCCGTAGGGCATCGAGTTCAACGACGCCAGCAAGCCCGCGGCCGACGCGGTGTTGAGGAGATAGCCGGATCCGCGCGCGAGCATGCCGGGCACCAGCGCGCGCGCCGCGAACACATGGCTCATGACATGGACGCGCCAGCTTACGTCCCAATCGGCATCGGAGGCGGTCTCCTGTCCCTTGCGCGAGAGGCCGGCGTTGGAAAAGAACACGTCGACCGGGCCATACTTGTCCTCGGCCGCGGCGATCAGCGCCTTGATGTCTTCCTCCTGGCCGACATCGGCCGTGATCGGCAATCCGTCGATGTCGCCGGCGACCTTCGCCAGTTTGTCGCGCGAGCTCTTGAGGTCGGCGACGACGACGCCGCGTGCGCCAGCCTCCGCATAGGCGCGCGCCACCGCTTCGCCGATGCCGCTCGCGGCGCCCGTGACGACACAGACCTTGCCTTTGACATGCATGTTCGGTTCCCACCTGTTTCTTTTTCTTGAACGGTGAGAGTGATACGAGCTGCGCTGTGCGGTCAATGCCGGTTTGCGCCAGCGATCAATTTTTCACAATCGCGGCGCGCGCCGCTGGTATCGGCTTCGCCGGCGTGCGATGACGGCCGCGCGGGGCAATCAGGATCAGGAGAATTGAACGATGCTCGAAGTGCGGGATGGATCGGCTGTGACGGCGCCGCTTGCGGACGCTCCGGAGTGGACGAGCGAGGCGGCCTGGTCGCTCTACCGGATGCCGTTCAACGATCTGCTGTTCGAGGCGCAATCCGTTCACCGCCGGCATTTCGATCCCAACCGCGTGCAACTCAGCAAGCTGCTCAATATCAAGACCGGCGGCTGCCCGGAAGATTGCGGCTATTGCAGCCAGTCGTCGCATCATTCGACGGGACTTGCCGCCTCGAAGCTGATGGAGACCGAAAAGATCGTCGCCGAGGCGCGCAAAGCCAAAGCCGGCGGCGCGACGCGCTACTGCATGGGCGCGGCATGGCGCAATCCGAAGGCGCGCGACATGGACGCCATTGTTGAAATGGTCGGCGCGGTGAAAGCGCTCGGGCTCGAGACCTGCATGACGCTGGGCATGCTGGACCGCGATCAGTCGGACCGCCTCAGCGCGGCGGGGCTCGACTACTACAACCACAATATCGATACGTCGGAGCGCTATTATCCGCAGGTGATCTCGACGCGCACATTTGCCGATCGTCTCGACACGCTGGAGAATGTCCGGCAATCCGGCATGAAAGTGTGTTGCGGCGGCATCCTCGGCATGGGCGAGGAAGAAGCCGACCGCGTCGAAATGCTGGTCACGCTGGCGAACCTGGCCGAGCCGCCGGAAAGCGTGCCGATCAACATGCTGATTCCGATCGCCGGCACGCCGCTCGCCAAAGCGGCGCCGATCGCGCCGATCGAGTTTGTCCGGATCGTTGCGCTCGCGCGCATCATGATGCCGAAATCATATGTCCGCCTGTCGGCGGGCCGCTCGGCCATGACCGACGAGATGCAGGCGCTGTGTTTCTTTGCAGGGGCGAATTCGATCTTCGTCGGCGACACCTTGCTGACGGCCGGCAATCCGGAGGACGAGGCCGACCGCAAGCTGTTCCAGCGGCTGGGCCTGGAGGCGCTCTGATCGGCGCTTCGCATCCCTGGCGATGTTCTGCGACCCGTGACAAAACCGCAAGATCGGTCGAGCGCGTCATGTCTGCGTGCGCTTGACTGGTGCTGCCACGGAGAACAGAACGATGAAGGCGGCGCTTCAAAACTACCATGCCCGGATGCAGCGGGTGCTGGATCACATTGACCGGCATCTGGACGACGATCTGGACCTGGATGCGCTGAGCAGCGTCGCAGCCTACTCGAAATATCATTTCCACCGGCAGTTCACGGCGACCTTCGGGCTGTCCGTGCATCGCTATATCCAGCTCGCCCGCATGAAGCGCGCTTCATACCGGCTGGCCTACAGGGACGCCGAAAGCGTCACTGATATAGCGATGGATGCCGGTTACGATGCACCGGACGCCTTCGCCCGCGCCTTTCGGCAACGGTTCGGGCAATCGCCTTCGTCGTTCCGGAAGTCTCCCGACTGGGAGCCGTGGCTTGCGGCCTTCGGGCCTCTCGACAACGCGAGGAGCAAGCTCATGCAGAAGACCTTTACCACTGACGACGTGACGATCCGCGATGTGCCCCCCACGCCGGTGGCGATCATGGAGCATCGGGGCGACCCGGCGACGCTCGGCGCCACCATCCAGCGGTTCATCGCGTGGCGCAAGGCCGCTGGCCTGCACCCCAAGACAAGTCCGACCTTCAATGTCTGGCGTTCCGAGCGGCGTCCTGCGTCGCCTGCCGATTATAGCGTGGACCTTTGTGTCGGGACCGACCAGCCGATCGAGGCGAACGGCGAGCAGATCAAGGCCGGCGAGATCCCCGGCGGACGCTGCGCGGTGCTGCGCGTCGTTGGCAACACCGACAATCTGGAGCCCGCCGCGCTCTACCTTTATCGCGACTGGCTTCCGGCCAGCGGCGAGGAAGCCCGCGACTTCCCGATCTATTGCCAGCGGCTGAGCTTCTTCCCGGAGGTGCCGGAGCATGAGGCGGTCGCGGAACTGTTTTTGCCGCTGAAATAGCGCCCTCTGACGGCGGCCTGTCCCTTCCTGTCGCAAATAGCGGACAGGCCGCTATCTACCCAATCCCGGTCTTCATGGGTTCACGGCCTGGTCTCGATAGAGCCCCTTGTCGCGCGCCTGACGGATGGCGAGCGCCGCCATCATGTCGAGCATCGGCGTCGATAGTCCGGCCGCGCGCGCGAACGCGGCCGGCGCGCGGACCAGCACGTCGATCTCCATGGCGCGGCCGAGTTCGTAGTCCTGCAGGATCGAAGGCTTGTGGTCCGGCGCGGGGCCGGAGCGCGTGACGCGCCTGACCTCGGGGAAGCAGCTCTGCGCAACGGCGTTGGCCTCGTCGAGCAGGCGCGGCACGATCTCGGCGAGAGCAGGATCGTCGCGCACGGCGCGCGCGGTCTGCCCGGTCAACAGGCACAGCACCGACATCGACATGTTGGTCAGGAGTTTCGACCAGATCGTCTCCCGGATCTGCGTGACCTCGGGCGACTCGATCGAAGCGTCGTTCAGGGCCGCACGCAGTTTCGCGACGCGCGCGCTGGCGCGGTCGTCGCATTCGCCGATCAGCAGCCGGTTGCGCTCGGGCGAAAGGTTCGCGACCACGCCGGGCGCAACGACTTCATTCGACGAAAACACCACGCCGCCGACGATAGACTGTTTCGGGATGGCCGCGCGCAGGCGCCCGCCGGGATCGAGGAAGGCCAGATCCGGCACCGGCGGATGCGTTGGCGAAAGCCCGATATCGTACCACCAGGGCACGCCGTTCTGCGCGAACACCACGGCGGTGTTATCGCCGAGCAGGGGCTGGAGGCCGGTGGCAAAACCGGGCAGCCCGGTCGCCTTCAATGTGCAGATGACGACGTCCTGCGGTCCCAGCGCGGCGGGATCGTCGGACGCTTTCACCTGCGCCTTGAACTCGGCGCCTCCCACACGCAGCGTGAGGCCGTTGGCCTTCACCGCGTCGAGATGCGCGCCCCGCATCACGCAGGAAACGTCATGTCCTGCCAACGCGAGCCGCACCGCAAAATGACTGCCGACGGCGCCGGCACCGAAAACGCAAATCCGCATGGAGTGGATATCCTGAGGAGGGATGGCTTGAGTGCCAGTTTCCACAAGCCCGCGCGGTGCGCAACCGGTCATGTCGTTTGCATCGCTGGCATGGCGAAAAATGATGGATCAAATTCCGCGGCACCGGCATAGTGCCTGATGTGACAACCAAGCAAGGGAACGCCGATGAGCGCCAATCCGGTTTTGTGGGATCTCGACGCGCGCGGCGTCGCAACGGTGACGTTGAATCGTCCCGAGGTGAACAATGCCTATGACGCCGGGCTTATCAACGGCGTGCTCTCGGCGATGGATGAATTAGGCAAAAAGCCCAATCTCCGCGTCGTGGTGCTGAAGGGCAACGGCAAGCATTTCCAGGCCGGCGCCGACCTGAAATGGATCAACGGCGTGCGGCCGAAATCGGCGGAAGAGAACGAAAAGGTGTCGCGCGCGACGTTCGAGGCCGTGCAGCGGCTGAATACGCTGCCGATCCCGACCGTGGCGCTGGTGCAGGGCGGCTGCTTCGGCGGCGGCACCGGCGTGATCTCGGCTTGCGATGTCGTGGTTGCCGCCGACAACGCGCTGTTCTCGATCACCGAAGTGCGCTGGGGCCTGACGGCAGCGATCATCATTCCGCAACTCTGCGACGCCATCGGCGTCCGCCAGGTCCGCCGCTACGCGCTGACCGGCGAACGGTTTGGCGCGGAGGAGGCGCGGCGCATCGGGCTGGTGCATGAGGTGGTGCCGCTGGCCGAACTGGAGGCGGCGGGGGCGAAAGTCGTGGAGCAGTTGCTCGCCAACGGTCCGCAAGCAATGGCTGAAACCAAGGCGCTTGCGTTGGAGAGCTCGTTCGGCGGGATGGGTGTTGATGACGAGGCCTACACGCGGCTGGTACGGATGCATTCGGCGCGGCGGCAGACCAGCGAGGCGTCGGAGGGACTGGCGTCGTTTGCGGAGAAGCGGGCGGCGAGGTGGGGAACGCATAGACGTTAGGCTCTGCCACGCTCGATGACGTTTCCTTGCAGGAGTATTGGATTTGCCATCAAAACGTATCGCCATTGCCGGGCTGGGAGAGATCGGCAAAACCGTGGCGCGCAAGCTGGCGCAGGGTCTGCCGGGCCTTGCGCTCGCGGCGATCGCGGCGAGGGATCAGGCGAAGGCGAAAGCGTGGCTCGATCGCGAAGGCATCTCATGCCCGCTGGTTTCGCTCGATGAATTGCCCGCTTACGCTGACCTCGTTGTCGAATGTGCGCCGGCAGCGATTCTCGACCAGATCTGCCGGCCGATGCTGAGCGCCGGCAAGCAGGTGATGGTGCTCAGCGCCAGTGCGCTGCTGCCGCGTCCCGATCTGGTCGAGCTCGCCCGGGCGCATGGCGGCCAGATCATCGTGCCGACCGGCGCCTTGATCGGCTTCGATGCGGTATCGGCCGCCGCCGAAGGCACCATCAATTCGGTGCAGATGGTCACGCGCAAGCCGCCCGGCGGCCTCGCCGGCGCGCCCTATCTCGTCGAGAACGGGATCTCCATGGAGGGGCTGAAATCCGCCCTCTGCGTGTTCAAGGGCTCGGCGCGTGACGCGGCCGCGGCCTTTCCCGCCAACGTCAATGTGGTGGCGGCGCTGTCGCTCGCGGGCATCGGCCCGGATCGCACGACGATCGAAATCTGGGCCGATCCGGCGGTGACGCGGAACTGTCACCAGATCAGGGTCGATTCCGACTCGGCCTCGTTCACGATGGGAATCGAGAACATCCCGTCGGAAAACCCGAAGACGGGCCGCATCACGGCGCTCTCGGTGATCGCGGCGCTGCGCAAGCTGACTTCGCCGCTGCAGGTCGGAACCTGAGCCGCGCGCCGCAATAGCTAAAATCCCTCGTCCGGGGCATTATCGCCCGCACGCCATCCGGGAATATCACCTTGCCTGCCAAAACCGTCATCGAACCCGCACGCCAAATTCCGCTCTACGGCGAATATGAAGTCGCCGTGCTGGGCGGCGGCCCGGCCGGCATCGCCGCTGCGGTCGCTGCCGCGCGCGCCGGCCGCCGCACGCTGCTGATCGAGCGCTACGGTTTTCTCGGCGGCATGGGCACGGCCGCCGGGGTGACGAATTTCTGCGGGCTGCATGCCAATGTCCATGGCGAGATGCATCGGGTGGTGCAGGGCGTCGCCTCCGATCTCCTGGCGCGGATCGACCGGCTCGACGGGTTGAACGCGCCGCATCTCATCCTTGGCAAGATTTTCGCGCAGGCCTATGACACCGCCGCCTACAAGATCGCGGCGGACGATCTCTTGGCCGCACACAAGGTCGACATCCTCTTTCACGCGCTGGGCGCGGGCGTGGTGATGGACGATGCGAAGCGCATCCATGCGCTGATGGTCGAGACCAAGGCCGGTCGCCAGGCGGTTCGCGCCGGCATCTTCATCGATTGCTCGGGGGATGGCGATCTCGCGGCCTGGGCAGGTGCGCCGTTTGAAGTCGGCGACAATGCCGGCGGCATGATGTACCCGTCGATGATGTTTCGCCTCAACGGCATCGATCCCGAAAAGGCGGGCGATGCCTGGCGGACTATTCCTGCGCTGATGGAACAGGCGGAAGCCGCGGGCACGCATCGGTTTCCGCGCAAGACCGCGATCGTGCGGCCGCAGCGGTCGGCGATCGAATGGCGGGTGAATTTCACCCAGCTCGCGCGCGAGGACGGCACGGCGGTCAGCGGGATCGAGCCCGACCAGATGACGCGTGGCGAAATCGAGGGACGGCGGCAGGCGCTGCAGGCGTTCGAATTCCTGCGCACGGTGCCTGGTTTTGAAAAATCCTACATCGTCGATTTGCCGCCGCAGCTCGGCATCCGCGAGACGCGGCGTGTGATCGGCGGCTACATGCTGTCGGGCGAGGACGTGCTCGGCTGCGCCTCGTTCGACGACTCCATCGGCGTCAATGGCTGGCCGATGGAACAGCATGTCGCCGGCGACGTGACCTTCACGTTTCCGCCGATCCCGGAATCCCGCGGCTTCAACGAATTGCCGTATCGCATGCTGGTGCCCGAAGGCATAGACAATCTGCTGGTGGCCGGCCGCTGCGCCTCGATGACCCATGAGGGCCAGTCGGCGGCGCGGGTCTCCGGCGCCTGCTTTGCGATGGGGGAGGCGGCCGGCGCCGCGGCCGCGCTGGCGCTGTCGGGCAATACGATTCCACGCGACATTGCGGTGGAAAAGCTGCAACAAGGCCTGAAACAACACGGGGCGTTCATCGGCCGGGACCAGAGCGTGCCCGAGGGGCTGTAGAACAGTGCGCTCTGAAGCGATGAAATATGCTACGTCGTCCCTGCGAAAGCAGGGACCCATAACCACAGGACCGTGTAATAGCGAAAGCCGTCTGCCCGGGTGCCTAACGAAAGGCCGCGGCGTATGGGTCCCTGCGTTCGCAGGGACGACCATGTAGACAGACTACGACAAGAAGACGGAGGAGACGGGATGATGAGGAAGTTTGCACGGCTTGCGCTGGCGGGCCTGTTGGCGATTTCAGCGGCTGGGATCGCGCGGGCCGATGACGCGCAAAAGGCAAAGATCGGCGTGCTGCGGCTGTCGTCGTCGGCGCCGGTGTTCATCGCGCAGGACAAGGGCTATTTCCGCGAAGCCGGCCTCGATATCGAATTGAAATTCTTCGACGCGGCGCAGCCGATCGCGGTGGCGACGACGTCGGGCGATGTCGATTTCGGCATCACGGCGTTTACCGCCGGGCTCTACAATCTCGCCGGCAAGGGCACGCTGAAGGTGATCGGCGGCATGAGCCGCGAGAAGGCCGGCTATCCGCTGATCGGCTACTTCGCCAGCAATAACGCTTACGCCGCCGGCCTGAAGACGCCAAAGGATCTCGCGGGCAAGCGCATCGCGGTGACGCAGGTCGGTTCCAGCTTCCATTATTCGCTGGGGCTGCTCGCCGACAAATACGGTTTCAAGCTTGCCGATATAAAAGTGCTGCCGATGCAGTCGCTGTCGAACGCCGCGGCAGCCCTCAAGGGCGAAACCGTCGATGCGGCGTTGCTGCCGATCTCGACCGCGCGGTCGCTGGTGGATTCCGGCGGCGCAAAGTTCCTCGGCTGGGTCGGCGACGAGACGCCGTGGCAGCTCGGCGCGGTGTTCGCCTCGCCGAAGACGCTGACCAACACGGCGTTGGTCACGAAGTTGCTCGCCGCGTTGGTGCGCGCCGACCGCGAATATCACGACGTGATCCTGGCCTCCGTGAAGGACGGCAAGGCCGATATCAACGACAAGACAAGGCCGCTGCTGGAAATCATCGCCAAATACACCAACCTGCCGGTCGAGCAGGTGGTCGGCAATTGCGCCTATATCGATCCCGACGGCAAGCTCGACGTCAAGAACGTCGACAACCAGATCGCGTGGCTGCAGGCGCAGGGTTTTGTCGACAAGGGATTTGCGGCGAACGCGATCATCGCGAAGGAATATGTGAAGGCGGATTGATGGGGTTCTTACCTCTCCCGCTTGCGGGGGAGGTCGACGCGCTCGCAAGAGCGCGGCGGGTGGGGGAAGGTCTATCCGCTCGGCAAGTGCGTCGTGTGGAGAGACCCCCACCCCAGCCCTCCCCCGCAAGCGGGAGAGGGAGCGCAGCGGTGCAAGGCATTGAACTGATAACCACATGGACCTGATCGCCGACCATATCAGCCACCGCTTCGGCGAACTCGACGTGCTCGATCGTGTGTCGTTCACGGTTGCTTCCGGCGAAGTGGTCGCGATCGTGGGGCCCTCCGGCTGCGGCAAGAGCACGCTGCTGTCGATTCTCGGCGGGCTGCTGCGCCCGAGCGAGGGAAGGGCAGAGCTGCGCGGCGCGCCGCCGGCCGACAGCCTCAATCCGCTGACCTTCGTGTTCCAGGATTTTGCGCTGCTGCCCTGGTGCACGGTGGAAGCGAACGTCGAGTTTCCGCTGGTTCATACCGCGCTCGACGCCGCCACGCGCCGCGCCGTCGTCGATGATGCGCTGCGCCGGACCGGCCTGTCGGATTTTCGCGGCGCCTATCCAAAGCAATTGTCCGGCGGCATGCGCCAGCGCGTCGGCATTGCGCGGGCGCTCGCGGTGCGGCCGGCGATCCTCTTGATGGACGAGCCGCTGTCGGCGCTGGATTCGCAGACCCGCGAATTGCTGATGGAGGATTTTATCCGCCTGCTGGCCGACGGCGCGATGGGCGCGGTCTATGTCACGCATAATCTGGAAGAGGCGGTGCGGCTTGCCGACCGTATCGTGGTGCTGTCGCGCCGTCCGGGACGCGTCAGGGAGATCGTCGAGATCCCGATGACGCGCGCCGAGCGCGGTGCGATCGATGCGCGCGGCAAGTTGCTGGCGCTGCAGAACGATCTGTGGTCGCTGATCCGCGAGGAGGCGATCGATGCCGAGCGCGAGGTGCAGCATGCTTGAGCGCGCGCCGAGCGACGATCCCGCAACCGAAGTCCGGCCGGTCGCATTTCGCGGTGCCGGCTTCGTGCCGAGGGCGGGGCGTTACTCCGGCTGGATCGCGCTGGCGCTGGTGATCGCGCTGTGGCAACTCGCCGGCAGCGCCGGCTGGGTCAACCCGCTGTTCCTGCCGGCGCCCTCGGCGATCGCGGTCGCGATCTACAAGCTCGCGATGTCAGGTGCGCTCTGGCAGCATCTATCGGCTTCGGTGGTTCGTATCGGCAGCGGCTGGCTGCTCGGCACGGTGGCCGGCGTGATCGTCGGCTTCGCGATCGGGCTGTCGACGCTGGCGCGCGGCGTCGGCATCACCTTCATCTCGGCGCTGTTTCCGATTCCCAAGATCGCGCTGCTGCCGTTGTTGATCCTCTGGCTCGGGATCGGGGAGGAGCCGAAGATCGCGACCATTGCGCTGGGCGTGTTCTTCTCGACCGCGATCTCGGTCTATAGCGGCGTCGATGCGGTGCCGCGCAACCTGATCCGGATGGCGCAGAGTTTTAACGTGCCGTTCCATGCCATCGTCCGCCGCGTGATCTGGCCGGGCGCGCTGCCTACCATCCTCGCGGGCTTTCGCATCACGTCGTCCGTCGCGCTGCTGCTCGTCGTCAGCGCGGAAATGATCGGCGCGCAGTTCGGCATCGGGGCCTTCGTGCTGCAGGCCGGCAATCTGATGCAGACCGATCAGCTGCTGGCCGGTGTCGTGATCCTGTCGCTGTTCGGGCTGGCGGTGGGCAAGGCGATCAGCGTGCTGGAAGCGCGGCTGCTGCACTGGCGGTGACGCGGAGAATGTAGGCCGTAGGGTGGGCAAAGCGAAGCGTGCCCACCACTTTGATCTCCGCAAGAATGGTGGGCACGTCGCTAACGCTCCTTTGCCCACCCTACGAGGCTGCTGTCGTCCCTGCGAACGCAGGGACCCATACCGCGTGATCTATCGATGAAGCAATGTGGCAATCGCCTTCCGCAAAACGAAGCCGGTGGCTATGGGTCCCTGCTTTCGCAGGGACGACGACAGGCCATTCACGGCAAACACCTCACGCATTCCCGCGGTCCTCGCGGAACAGGTCGAGCTTCTGCTGCACCGGACGGTCGGAGAACGAGAACAGCACCGCATCGGTGTCGGCCTCGTGCGTGACCCAGTGCCAGCTCGGCACCACGAACAGGTCGCGCGCGCCCCACTCGAAAACCTGGTCGCCGATCCGCGTGCGGCCCTTGCCCTCGATCGCGGCGAACACGGTGGCGTCGGTCGCGCGGTAACGCGCGGTCTTGAAGCCTTTCGGCAACAGCTGGATGAAGGTGCCGATCGTCGGCATCGCGAAATCGCCGGTCTCGGGATTGGAGAATTTCAGCTTCAGCCCGTGGCAGGCATCCCATTCGTCGCGCGCCTTGGCCAGCTCCAGCGCCTCGCGCGTATAGCTGTAGGGATAGTTGAAGATCGGCGAGGTCTTCGATTTGCGCTTCTCGTCGACCGGCAGCAGGTTGTGGCCGTAGCGGGCAAAGCTGTCGCCGGCGGGCTTACTGATCTTCTGCTGGTCCTCGTTCGATCCTTCGGCAAAGGACGCGTCGAAGAACTGCACCATCGGGATATCGAGACCGTCGAGCCAGAACATCGGCTCGGATGTTTCGTTGGAATGATCGTGCCAGGTCATCGACGGCGTGATGACGAAATCGCCGGGCTCCATCGCGGTGCGCTCGCCGTCGACGGTGGTGTGGGCGCCCTTGCCTTCGAGCACGAAGCGCAGCGCCGACTGGCTGTGCCGGTGGGCGGGGGCGACGTCGCCCGGGACCACCATCTGCACGCCGGCAAACAGCGACGTCGTGACCTTCGACTGGCCGCGCAGGCCGGGATTTTCCAGCACCAGCACCCGCCGCTCGGCCTCCTTGGCGGTGATCAGCTTGCCGGCTTCGGTCATGTAGTCGCGGATGGAATCGAACTTCCACAGATGCGGCCGGCAGGCGCTTCGCGGCTCCGGCGTGACGAGATCGCCCAGCACGTTCCACAGCGCGGAGAGATTTTCGCCGTCGATCTTCTTGTAGAACGCCTCGCGCTCCGGGGTCTTCTGCACGGCTTCCATGGTCAAGCCTCCCGTCATTTTTGTATCGTCTATGATTGACAGTATACTTACAATATGGGTAGCGTCAATGACAGGCCGCGAGGCCAACGATAAAATCCGAGGGAGGTTCCGATGAAGCTGCATGGCTATTTCCGCAGCGCCGCGGCATACCGGGTCAGGATCGCGCTGAACCTCAAGGGGTTGTCGACCGATCACCTGCCGCATCACCTTCGCAAGGGCGAACAGTGCGCGCCCGCCTATCTCGCGATCAACCCGCAGGGGCTGGTGCCGACGCTGGAGGGCGACGACGGGACGGTGCTGACCCAGTCGCTCGCCATCATCGAATGGCTGGACGAGACCCAACCCAATCCACCGTTGCTGCCAAAGGATCCGCTGCGCCGCGCCAAGGTGCGCGCGTTCGCCATGGCGCTCGCCTGCGATACGCATCCCGTGCAAAATCTCAAGGTCCTGACGCGGTTGCGCCAGCTCGGCGTGGCCGAAGAAAAAGTGACGGAATGGGCGGCCTGGGCCAACCGTGAGGGATTGTCCGCCTGCGAAACGCTGGTCGCGCAGCGAGGCCGGTCCGTTCTGCTTCGGCGACAAGCCCACCCTTGCCGATCTCTGCCTGGTCCCCCAGCTTGGCAATGCGCGGCGCTTCGGCGTCGATGTTTCCGCCTTTCCGCGTCTGCTGAAGGCCGAGGCCGCGGCCAGGGAAATGAAGGCGTTCGCCGACGCCGCGCCGGACAAGCAAGCCGATGCCGAGTAAGCCATCCCCCATCACGATGGACGCGGTCTATACCGCGCCCGGCTACCTGTTCCGCCGGATGCAGCAGATCGCGGTCTCGATCTTCGTCGAGGAATGCAGGGCGTTCGACCTGACGCCGGTGCAATATGCGGCGCTGGTGGCGATCCACACCCATCCCGGCATCGACGCCACGCGGCTGTCGGCGGTGATCGCGTTCGACCGCTCCACGCTCGGCAACGTGATCGAGCGGCTGGAGAGCAAGGCGCTGGTCGAGCGCAAGCCGTCGCGGGAGGACAAGCGCGTCAAGCTGCTCCATCTGACCAAATCGGGCGCCGCCGTGCTGCGCGACATCATGCCGTCGGTGGAGCGCGCGCAGGCGCGGATGCTGCAGCCCTTGAAGCCGGCCGACCGCAAGACCCTGATGGGGCTGCTGACGCAACTGGTCGATCTCAACAACGAGGCCTCGCGCGTGCCGCTGCGCGCCGAAGACGCGCTCGAGCATCTGGGGAAATCGAACTGATGGACGCGCGGCCGGTCCTGATCGCGGGCGGCGGAATCGGCGGGCTCGCCGCAGCGTTGGGGCTCGCGCAAAAAGGCATCCGCTCGATCCTGCTGGAAAAGGCTGCCGCGCTCGGCGAGATCGGCGCCGGCATCCAGCTCGGGCCCAATGCGTTCCACGCCTTCGACTATCTCGGCGTCGGCGAAGCCGCGCGAAACATGGCGGTCTATATCGATCAGCTTCGGCTGATGGATGCGTTGACGGCCGAGGAAATCACCCATGTCGATCTGCGCGAGGCGTTTCGCGCCCGCTTCGGCAACCCCTATGCGGTGGTGCATCGCGGCGATCTGCACGGCGTGTTCCTGCGCGCCTGCGAGAGCCATGAGCTGATCGAGCTGCGCGTCAGCAGCGAGGTGGCCGGCTACGACCAGGACGGCTCGTCGGTGACGGCGCGGCTGGCCAATGGCGACCGGGTCACGGGACGGCTATTGATCGGCGCCGACGGGCTGTGGTCGAACGTCCGCAAGCAGGTGGTCGCCGATGGCCCGCCGCTTGTATCCGGGCATACGACGTACCGCTCGGTGATTCCGACCGAGCAGATGCCGGAAGATCTGCGCTGGAACGCGGCGACGCTGTGGGCCGGGCCGAAGTGCCACATCGTGCATTACCCGCTGTCGGGCTGGAAGGTGTTCAACCTCGTCGTCACCTATCACAACGATGCGCCGGAGCCGGTTGCCGGCAAGCCCGTCAGCGACGAGGAAGTCATGCAGGGCTTCGGCCACGTGCATGAGCGCGCGAAGGAGATCATCCGCCACGGCAAGAACTGGCGGCTATGGGTTTTGTGCGACCGCGATCCGGTCGAGCGCTGGGTCGACGGCCGCGTCGCACTGCTCGGTGACGCCGCGCACCCGATGCTGCAATATTTCGCGCAAGGCGCCTGCCAGGCGATGGAAGACGCGGTGTGCCTGTCGCATATGCTGTCGCAGCATGACGATTACGCCGCGGCGCTCGAAGCCTATCGCGCGCGGCGTTTCCTGCGCACCGCAAAGGTGCAATTGATGTCCCGCGCGATTGGCGAGCACATCTATCACCCCTCAGGCGGACATGCCCGGCTGCGCAACGAGATCATGGGCGCGAAGACGTCGGAGGAATGGTACGGCGATCTGGCGTGGCTGTATGGCGGGACGGGGTTGGGGAGTTAAGTCGCCAAGACCTCCGCTGTCGTCCCGGCCTTGAGCCGGGACCCATAACCACAGGAAGTCGTGTTGGGCACGCGGGGAGATGACCTCGCTTCAGCAGCCCCACAGCTAGTTGATTAATGCAGAGCGTCAGCCACCGCGTCTTATCGATCGATCACGCGGTATGGGTCCCTGCGTTCGCAGGGACGACACTGAGTTTGGTGCCAGCTACATCTTCATCAGCGCCTGGCGGTCGATCTTGCCCGTGCCGGTCTTCGGCAATTCCGCGATGAACCTGATCTCGCGCGGATATTTGTAGGGCAGCAGTTTTTCCTTGACGTAGTCCTGCAGCTTCTTCGTGGCGTTGTCCGGATCGAACTCGCCCTTGTTCATCACCACCACCGCCTTCAGCGTCATGCGTCGATCGGGCAGTTCGGCGGCGAAGACCGCGCATTCCCTGATGTCGGGGTGTTCGGCGAGGCACAGTTCGACCTCGAGCGGGTAAACCCACTGGCCCGATATCTTGATCAGGTCATCGGCGCGGCCGCGGAAGAAATGGAAGCCGTCGGCATCGCGCACGAAGCGGTCGCCGGTGTAGATCCAGCCGCCCTCGCGGATCGTCTCGGCCGATTTGTCCGGCCGGTTCCAGTACAGCGGCGTGTTGGAATCGCCGCGCACCCACAAGATGCCTTCCTCGTTGTCGCCGACCTCGTTTCCGTCCTTGTCCTTCAACAGGATTTCGTAGCCGGGCACGCGCAGGCCTGCCGCGCCGAGCTTCTTCTTCTCGGGGCGGTTGGAAAGATAGATGTGCAGCGCTTCCGTCGAGCCGAGGCCTTCGATGATCTCGAGGCCCGTCAGCGCCTTCCAGCCGTTGAACACTTCCGCCGACAGCACCTCGGCGGCCGAGAGCGCCATCCGCAGCGAGGAGAAGTCGGTGGCATCAGCGCCATCGGCCTTGGTCAGCGAGGTGTAGAGCGTCGGCAATCCGTAGAACACCGACGGCCGGTATTTTCCGATCGCCTCGAAGATCGTTGCCGGCTTCGGCTGGCCGGGCAGCAGCAGCGTCGCCGCGCCGACCGAGAACGGGAAGGTGATGGCGTTGCCAAAGCCGTAGGCGAAGAAAATCTTCGGCACCGAGAAGCAGATGTCATCGGGCCCGAGCTTGAGCACGTTGCGCGCGAACGCCTGCTCGCTATAGGCCATGTCGTGCTGCAGATGCACGATGCCCTTGGGGCGGCCGGTCGAGCCGGATGAATACATCCAGAACGCCATCTCGTCGCGTTTGGTGTCGGCTTCCGGCAGGTCGGTCGGGAATCCCTGCAGCCATTGCTGCGCAATGAGGGTTTTCGGCACGGCGTGTTCGCCCTGCCGCGCCATTGACCACGATCAGGGTTTGCAGCGGCGTGTCCTTGCAGGCCTCCGCATTGAACCGCGAGGTAAACTCGGCCTCCGCGACCGCTACCGCTGCACCGGCGTCCGAAAGGTAGAATTGCAGCAGGTCCGGCGGCGTCAGCGTGTTGATCAACAGCGGCACGAAGCCCGACCGTACTGCGCCGAAGAACGCCGCAGGATAGGCCGGCGTGTCGTCGAGGAACATCAGGATACGGTCGCCGCGCTTCAAGCCGAGCGACTGGAAGCCATGCCCCCATTGCGAGGCCTCGGCGCAGAGCTGCGCATACGTGCGCGTGCCGCCGGGGCCGGTCAGCGCCAACCGGTTGCCGCGGCCGGCTGCGAGATTGTCGAACAGGATGCGGCTGGCGTTATAATTTTCCGGAAGCGCGAAGCCGATCTCGCGTGCGCCTGGACTGTCGCGGGGAACCAGATCGGAAATTTCTGACGTCATGTCTGGCTCCCGATTTTCTTTTCCACCTCGTAACGCGCCATGAATTCCGGCGACATTGCGCGCAGCCGCGCATCCGCGATGCGCCCCGAGCGGGTGATGTAGCTGTAGGCAAAATCCATCAGGTCGAGCTTCATGTGCTCGGGGAAATGTTCGTACCAGTCGGCGCTGGTGCGCGCCGCCGTCACCAGCTTCTGCACGATCGGCTTGCGTTCGGCCTGGTAGCGGGCGAGGGCGGCGGCGATATCGTTCTCCGCCTCCAGCGCCTTGGTCAGCGCGATCGCGTCTTCGATCGCGAGCCGGGTGCCCGAGCCGATCGAGAAATGCGCGGTATGCAGGGCGTCGCCGATCAGCACCATGTTGCCGTGCGACCAGTTCTCGTTCCAGATCCAGGGAAAATTCCGCCACACCGATTTGTTCGACACCAGCGCATGGCCATCGAGGGTGTCGGCGAATATCTCCTCGCAGATCGCCTGCGACTGCTCGATGGTCTTGTGCTCGAAGCCGTAGGCCTGCCAGGTCGCCGCATCGCATTCGACCAGGAACGTGCTCATGGAGGGCGAATAGCGATAGTGATGTGCGTTGAACGATCCGAGATCGGTCTTCACAAACGTCTGCGACAGCGTGGCAAAGCGCTTGCTGGTGCCGTACCAGGCGAATTTGTTGGTCGAATGCGAAACCGAGGCGCCGAATTCCTTCTCGAAGCCGCGGCGCACCAGCGAGTTCAGGCCGTCGGCCGCGACGATCAGGTCGTAGCCCCCGAGCTCGTCCAACGACTTGGATCGTGGTGTTGTATCGCGCCGCGATTCCCGCCGCACGCACGCGCTGCTGCAGGATGGTCAGGAGTTCGAGCCGGCCGATCGAGGAGAAGCCGATGCCGTCGATCTCGACGCTTTGTCCACGCAGATTGAGCGTGATGTTCTTCCAGCTCTCCATCCGCGGCGTGATGGCGTCGACGGTTTCGGGATCGTCGGCGCGCAGGAATTCCAGCGCCTGTTCGGAGAACACCACGCCAAACCCCCAGGTCGCGCCTTCGGGGTTCTGTTCGAACAGGTCGATATGCGCGTCCGGATGACGCCGTTTCCAGAGATAGGCGAAGTAGAGACCGCCGGGGCCTCCGCCGATGACGGCGATACGCACGTCTTCCTCCCAATCGACAGTATACTTACTAATTTGCGACGGAGACTAATCCGGGCCGGAAATTTCCGCTACAGGAAAATCGAGCGGAACACGGTCTCCGGCGGCCGAAATCAGCCTTTCGCCACAGGGGGCGTCGCGGCAAGCATGAGCCTGCGGCGATGGATCGCATCTTCCAGCCGGTTGGCCATCGAGACCAGCGCCGAGATATCCTGCGCGTTTTCGCTTTTGATGGCGTTGGCCATCTCGGCATCGAGCGCGGCGTCGACCTCGCTTTCGATGTCGGCCAGTTCGGCGTCGGTCGTCACCTCCCTTATTCGCCGCGGCAAGGCGAACAAGGTCTTCATGACAGCTTCTTCCGACAACGGCCGCTCAATCCCGAGAAACCGCCAGCCGGCTGCAAAGATCGAAGCCAGTGCGCCCAGCACCATCGGCGTCAGATAGATCCAGTTGCTCCATTTATCCATGAAGCTTTGCTGAGTGCCGTTGTAGAAGGCCGCAGCCCCCGGATGGACCGGAATATAGGCGTCGGGGTCGGTATCGGGCGCTGCCAGCCCGGCCAGCAACGGCTGATCGCGCACGAGGTCGTTGCGTACGTTGATGAGTGCCTGTGTGAGCGCCGTGATGACGTCGGGGTCGAGCTTCCTGTTGGCGACGAGGTAGGAGCCGACGCGGAGCGTGGTCAGGTCGGCGTCCGGGACCGGCGGATTCCCGCGCAGTGTTCCCTGCGGAATTTCAAAACTCTCATAGGCGCCGTCCACATCCGCAATGGCGCCGGCGGACTCGACCGGGATCAGGGTTGGAAAGGAATCATGGCTGCCGCGGAAGAAGCGGCGCACCAGCGACAGGTATTTCTCGTTGAGGGGCACGACCACCAGGAACGCGCTGGCCTCTTTCGACTGGATCGCGCGCGGCGTATCCGCCGGCGCAATGTTCTTGAAGGTCACCTTGTCGGCGAGATCATATTCCTTTTTCAGGGCATCGACGATCCGCTGGTTGATCTCGCCGCCGACCACGCCAACGGTGTGGCCCTTTAATTTCTCAATGCCTGTCAGCGCCGTCCCGGATGCCAGGATCATCAATACCGATTTGTTGACCTGCACGACGCTTCGCGCCTGGGAAAGATCCCCGACATCGGCTCGAACGATGGCCAGGTCCGCCTTTCCGGCGGCAAACATCTTTGCGGAGTCCAGCACGCTGTCCGTCGGCACGACGTTGACGCGCACGGCAGACTTCGCGGCATCAAGCCGGCCGGCGATGATCGAGGCAATTTTGGTTGCCTCGCCGTCGAATGATCCCACCGCAAGGCTCAGCGTTACAGGCTTCGAATAATACCGATACGCGACGAGCCCAGCGCCAAGGGCGATGCCAATCAGGCCCGCCAACAGCACGACGCGAGCCCAGAGCGGCAGCGGTGCGGAAAAATTCTTCATTCGTATCGGACCATGGCGCGGCTGATTTGCAAGCACTCGATGCTGGCATATCGTTCGCGATCCGCAAAGCCCGCGCCATGGTCGGCACCGGCGGCGAGCCGACCGCTGGGCCACGAAGGTGGATCACAGCGATCGGAACGCAGGCGCACCCGGCCATCGGCCGGATCAAGTCAGCTCAGGTGCAGCGGCGAACCCTCACGCCGTTGACCCATGTGGTCTTGCAAACCTTGACCGGCTTGCGGACTACCACAGCGCCGCGAGGGCCGGCGCAGCCGGCACGCACGACGCCGTCGGCGCAGACCACGGCATTGGCTTTTGTCGACTCGAAGGTCATGGTTGCGCCAAAGGCGAACAGGGCGGATGCGATGATCAGAAGGGAACGCATGTTGGACTCCCGGACTATGCTGGTTGATGTTCAGGTTTTGAAATTTTTCTCTCTAAAGCTTCTTCAAGGTTCTGCGGATGCCGGTCCCGGCGTGCCTGCACGCCGATCTCGTTTCGGTTGCCGGCCAGCATGAACGCCAGCCGTCCCACTCATTTCTTTTCGGCGGCCGCCAGCACCTTCTTGCAGGCCGGCGTGATCTTGTCGCTCTCCTTGGCGAGGCAGGCGATGATGCGTCCGCCGCCCGGGGTCACGCCTTTGCAATATTTCTCGTAGTCGCCCATGCAGGCGCTGCGCTGTTCGGCGGTCATCTCCTGCGCTGATGCGGCCTGCGCGATGCAGAGCAGGGCGGTGGCGGTCAGGATGATGCGTAGCATCGGTTTTCTCCCTATCGTTGTGGCGGCCGATCGTTGAAGTGAGTATCCGCGCATCGGGATGGCCTGCCTTCTTGCTTCCTGATCGCGGACCCGCTGTAGTAAAGCTCTCATTCATTGCAGGGAAAACCCAGGGAAAACTCATGGCGCAGGTCAGGGCCAAATGGCTGGTGTTCTATTCCGAACATATCGAGCCGGTCTCCAAGGAAATATTTTCTTACGTCGAGAAGATGATCATCGGGACGTTGATCGTATCGGCCGGCGCGCATGTATCGAGCAATGAGCCGGCGATCGTGCTGTTCGGTTATCTGCGCCATGGCCTCATCGGGCGCGGCGTCATGTTGTTCGGCGTCATTCTCCTGCTGCTGAACTTCGTCGACGGCCTCTACAAGCTCGCCAGGCTCAATTGGCATATTGCGTACCAAATCGTGATGTCGATCCTCTATATCGCCCTGTCGGTACGGCTCATTCAGCTCATCCTCGCCTTTCGCGGCGGTGAGTGACCGGCGGTCCCCGGATCGATGAAGGACCGCCGCAGGGCGCGCGTGATTATCGTGCCGCGAACTGGGACAGGACGTCCTTGCAGGCCGGCGAAAGCTGGGCGGCATTGGTCGCCAGGCACTGCAGGATCCGGCCGCCGCCCGGCGCCACGCCGCCGCAAATCGAGCGGACGTCGGCGCCGCAGGCCGAACGCAGCACGAACAGTTCTTCACGCGGCCGCATCGGCCGCAGCACGATCACGGCCGGCGCCGCCGGTGCAGCGGTGGCAGCCGCTCCCGCTGCGGCCGGAGCCGCGCCTGCCGCGGGCGAGGCTGCTGCTGCACCACCGCCGCTGGCGGCGGAGACGGCCTTCTCGCAACCGGCCGAGAGTTTCGCCTTGTTCTTTTCCAGGCATTGCAGGGCCGGCGCGCCGCCGGTCGGCACGCCCGCGCAGACCTTCGGATAATCGGAGCGGCATGCGCTGCGGATAGCGGAAATCTGTGCGCTGGTCGGCTGTCCGGCTGCTGGAGCCGCTGCAGCCTTTGGCTCGGCGGATTTCGCCGGCGCTGCTGTTGCGGCCGCGGGAGCTGCGGCTTTCGGCGCCGCGGTCTCGGCCGGCTTGGCGGGCGCAGCCGCAGGCGCTTCCACGGCGCGCACCGCGCTCTGGCAACTCGACGAGAGGCTCGACATGTTCTTCTGCAGGCATTGCAGCGAAGCCTCGCCGCCCGGCGGGATGCTGGAGCAATGCGCCATATAATCGGAACGGCACTGTGATTTGATCGCGTCGCGCTGCGCCTGGCTCGGCGCTTGCGCATGCGCTGCAGTTGCGAATATCGTAGCCGCCAGCAGCGGTCCAAACATTTTTGCCCACGTCAACGTGTTGATCATTTGAATAAATCCTTTTGTCGTCGCCGGAAGCCGCCGTTTCAACGAAATTGAAATTTTGAATCTGCTTACAGAAAAATCAGGTTGCATCATTTTCGCTTTCCGGTTCCGCTGCAAGTGGATTGTTGCTATTTTCATGGGATGGCGGAAAGCCGGTTTCTGACTAAAGCCTTTTCGAGAACAAAAACTGTTGGGGCACAAAAAATGAAGGCTTCGCGTTCGCCTGCACGCTTGAGATCATACGGCACCGCCGCACAAAAAGGCGCTGCCGCCTGCCGTGCAGGTTTCGCTATTGCGGCGATGGGCATGTTAAGTGCCTGCGAACAAAATACTTTTGTTCCGCCGCCACCGCCGAAAGTCGACGTCGCGGTGCCCGCGCAAGGGTCCTTCACGCGTTACCTGGAAGCGACCGGCAACACCGCGCCGATCAAGAGCGTCGATCTGGTTGCACGCGTGCAGGGCTTTCTGCAATCGATCGAGTACAAGGACGGCGCCTCTGTAAAGGAAGGCGCACCGTTATTCACGATCGAGCCCGAGACCTATAAGCTGAAGCTCGAACAGGCGCAGGCTGCGGAAACCGGCGCGCAGGCAACGGTGAGGCAGGCCGAGGCGGACTTCAAGCGCCAGCAGGACCTGGTGCAGCGGCAGGCCGTTTCCCAGGCCACGCTGGATACTTCCACCTCGACGCGCGACAACGCGCAGGCCAACCTGCTGCAGGCCCAGGTCAACACCAAGCTCGCGGCGGTCAATTACGGCTATACCCATGTGGCCGCGCCGTTCGATGGTGTCGTCAGCGCGCATCTCGTCTCCGTCGGCGAACTCGTCGGCGCGTCGTCACCGACGCAGCTTGCCACCATCGTGGCGCTCAACCCGATCTGGGTGAATTTCAACGTCAACGAGCAGGACGTGCTGCGGATCCGCGCGGAGGCCCGCCGGCGCGGGCTGACGGCGGACGATCTCCGGCAATTGCCGGTCGAAGTCGGATTGCAAACCGAGACCGGCTTTCCGCACAAGGGCAGGCTCGACTATGCCGCCGTGACGCTCAACCAGTCGACCGGCACGCTTCCGGTGCGCGGCGTGCTGCCCAACTCCGACCGCGCGTTGCTGCCGGGATTCTTTGTGCGCGTTCGCGTGCCGGTCGATCAGGAGCAGAACGCGCTGTTCGTGCCGGATGTGGCGCTCGGCGCTGACCAGGCCGGACGCTATTTGCTCGTTGTGAACGGCGAGAATGTCGTCGAGCAGCGAAAAGTCAGGGTCGGGCCGCTGCAGGATGGAGGCTTGCGCGTCATCGAGGAGGGCCTGAAGGCCGACGATCGCGTCGTCACCGCCGGGCTGTTGCGCGCGATCCCCGGCCAGAAGGTCGATCCGCAATTGAAGAAGATCGAAGCACAGCCGGCTGCGGCCAAATAGGAGCCGGCCATGATTTCGAAGTTCTTCATCGAGCGGCCCGTCCTTTCCAACGTCATCGCGATCCTGATGGTCCTGATCGGCGGCGTCTGCCTGTTCCGGCTCGCCGTCGCGCAATACCCCAACGTCGTACCGCCGACGGTGCAGGTCACCACCCGCTATCCTGGCGCCAGCGCGAAAACCGTGATCGATACGGTGGCGCTGCCGATCGAGCAGCAGGTCAACGGCGTCGAGGACATGCTCTACATGCAGTCCTACAGCGGCGCCGACGGAACCTATACGCTGACGGTCACGTTCAAGATTGGTACCGACCTCAACTTCGCGCAGGTGCTGGTGCAGAACCGGGTGTCGAGCGCGCTCTCGCAACTGCCGTCATCGGTGCAGAGCCAGGGCGTCACGGTGCAGAAAAGGTCGACGTCCATTCTGCTGTTCGTGACGCTGAGTTCGCCGAAAGCGACCTATGACAGCCTGTTCCTGAGCAACTACGCCACCATCAACGTTCGCGATGAACTGTCGCGTCTGCCGGGCGTCGGTAACGTCACCGTGTTCGGCGCCGGACAGTACTCGATGCGGGTCTGGCTCGATCCGAACAAGCTGTACGCGCGCAACCTGATGCCGCAGGATGTCATTTCCGCGATCCAGCAGCAGAGCCAGCAGGTCACCGCGGGTCAGGTCGGGGCGCCGCCGACGCCCGCGGGGCAGGCGTTCCAGTATACGCTGAACGTCAGTGGGCGGCTCGCTGAGCCCAGCGAGTTCGAGAATGTGATCGTCAAGACCGGCACCAGCGGCGATGTCACGCGCGTGCGCGATGTCGGCTGGGTCGAGCTTGGCGCCCAGACCTACAGCCAGGTGTTCTCGCTCAACAACAAGCCGTCCACCGGTATCGGCGTGTTCCAGTCGCCCGGCGCCAACGCGCTCGAGGTCCAGCAGGCCGTCGAGAAGAAGATGCAGGAGCTGGCGAAGGCGTTTCCGCAGGACGTGACCTACGACACGCCGTTCGATACCACCAAATTCGTCTCGGAATTGATCAACGAGGTCTACAAGACGCTGATCGAGGCGGGTTTGCTCGTTCTCGTCGTGATCCTGATCTTCCTGCAGGATTGGCGCGCGATGCTGGTGCCTGCGACCACGGTGCCGGTGACGATCATCGGCGCCTTTGCGGCGATGGCGGCGCTCGGCTTCACCGTCAATATCTCGACCCTGTTTGCGATCGTGCTCGCGATCGGCATCGTGGTCGATGATGCCATCGTCGTGGTGGAAGGCGCTGCGCACAATATCGAGAAGGGCATGTCCGGCCATGACGCCGCGATCAGCGCGATGGACGCGCTGTTTGCGCCGATTGTCGGCATCACGCTGGTGCTGATCTCGGTGTTCCTGCCCTCGGCGTTTCTGCCGGGATTGACCGGGCAGATGTATGCGCAGTTCGCGCTCGTCATCGCCGCAACGGCGCTGCTCAGTGCCGTCAACGCGGCGACGCTGAAGCCGACGCAGTGCGCGCTGTGGCTACGGCGGCCGGTACCGCCGGAGCAGCGCAACTTTTTCTATCGCGGCTTCAATGCGGTCTATAACCGCGTCGAGGCCTGGTATAGCCGGCTGATCAGCCGTCTGGTCGCGCACAGCAATATTTCTGTCGTCTGCGCGCTGATCCTGATTGCCATCGCCGGCTACGGCCTGTCGCGTGTGCCAACCGGCTTCATTCCGATCGAGGATCAGGGCTATCTTCTCGTCGCCGTGCAATTGCCTGACGGTGCGGCACTCGAGCGAACCCAGCGTGTGCTGACCCAGGTCAGCGAAATAACCGGTAAGGCGCCGGGCGTCGATCAGGTCATCACCATTGCCGGCATCTCCGCGCTCGACAATTCTTCCAGCCTCGCCAATGCAGGCGTCGCCTATCTGATCCTGAAAGAGTGGAGCGCGCGCGGCAAAGGCGAGGATTTGCGGTCGCTGTTCGTCGGATTGAACGAGAAGCTTTCGGTCATCGAGGAGGCGCGGATCCTGGTGGTCCCGCCGCCGCCGATCCAGGGCATCGGCAACGCCGCCGGCTTTGCGATGCAGGTCCAGCTCCGCGATGGCAATTCTGACTTCAACAAGCTGCAGGCGATCACCAGCGCGATCGTCGCCAATGCGTCGTCACAGAGCGCGCTGCAGCGGGTGAGTTCGCCGTTCCGCTCGATGGTGCCGCAGTTCGACATCGAGGTGGACCGGATCAAGACCCAGACGCTGCATGTCACGACCGACCAGATCTTCCAGACGCTGTCTTCCTACATGGGTTCGACCTTCGTCAACCAGTTCAACAAGTTCGGCCGTACCTTCCAGGTCTACGCGCAGGCGGATGCACAGTACCGGCTGACACCGCGTGACATCCAGAACATGATGGTGCGCAACAGCAATGGCGACATGATCCCGCTCGGTACGGTGGCCAATATCACGCCGGCGGTCGGCCCATCGCTGATCAGTCTGTACAATCTCTACCCCGCCGCAACCGTCATCGGCTTGCCGGCCACGGGCTACAGCTCCGGACAGTCGATGAAGCTGATGGAAGAGATCGCCGCGAAGACCTTGCCGCCGGGCACCGGCTTCGAGTGGACGGCGATGTCGTATCAGGAGAAGGTCGTCGGCGGCCAGATCTACTGGGCCTTCGGCCTTGCCTTGCTGCTCGTCTATCTCGTGCTGGCCGGGCAATATGAAAGCTGGCTCGCGCCGATCTCGGTCATTCTGGCGGTGCCGCTGTCACTGCTAGGCCCGATGATCGTGCTGACAGGACTACGGATCGAGAACAACCTCTATACGCAGATCGGCATCATCCTGCTGATCGCGCTGTCGGCCAAGAACGCGATCCTGATCGTCGAGGTGGCGCTCGAGCTGCACGTGCGCGACCGCAAACCGCTATTGGAATCCGCCGTCGAGGCGGCGCGCGCCCGGTTCCGGCCGATCCTGATGACGTCGTTCGCCTTCATCCTCGGCGTCGTGCCGCTGGTGCTCGCCACCGGCGCCGGCGCCAATGCGCGGAAATCGATCGGCATCACGGTGTTCTCCGGCATGCTGGCCTCGACCTGCCTCGCCGTGCTGTTCGTGCCGACGTTCTTTGTCGTGGTCCAGCGCTTCGAGAACTGGCTCGCGGAGCGGAAGAAGCGCAAGGCCGGGGTGCAGACAGTGCCGCAGGCGCCCACGGTGCATTAGCTCTGTCGTCATGCCCGGCCCTGTGCCGGCGATAGATCGTAGGGTGGGCAAAGCGAAGCGTGCCCACCACGCGCGAGCAGGCGGTTAGATGGTGGGCACGGCGCAAGTGCGCCTTTGCCCACCCTACGGACCGCAGCTTACACTTTCACCATCCGCTTGCCGCGGTTTTCGCCGGCGAGTAGCCCGATCAGCGCTTTCGGCGTGTTCTCGATTCCGTCGATCACATCCTCCTGCACCTTCAACTTGCCCGAGGCGACCCAGGACTGCAGGTCGGCCAGCGCGGCGGCGCTCTCGTCCATGTAATCCATCACGATGAAGCCTTGCATGATGAGGCGTTTCACCACGATCAGGCCGGGCACGCCGCGCGGGCCGTGGGCGGACGGCACGCCGTCATATTGCGAGATCGCGCCGCAGCAGGCGATGCGGCCGCGGTTGTTCATCAGCGAAAGGCAGGCTTCCAGAATGTCGCCGCCGACATTGTCGAAATAGACGTCGATGCCCTTCGGCGCCGCGGCCCGCAGCGCCTTGAAGGTCGCGCCGTCCTTGTAATCGACCGCGGCGTCGAAGCCGAGTTCGGAAGTCAGCCACTGGCACTTGTCCTTGCCGCCGGCGATGCCGATGACGTTGCAGCCCTTGATCTTTGCGATCTGCCCGACGAGCGAGCCGACGGAGCCGGCGGCTGCCGACACGACGACCGTCTCACCCTGCTTCGGCTTGCCGACATGCAGGAGACCGAAATAGGCGGTGAGGCCGGCGATGCCGTAGACGCTGAGCAGATGCGTCATCGGTTCCATCTTCGGCATCCTGGTGAGATGCCTGGCGGGCACAGCAGCGTAATCCTGCCAGCCGGTATCGCCGAATACGATATCGCCCGGCGCGAGGCCTGACGCCTTCGAGGATACGACTTCCGCGATGCTGCCGCCGGCCATCACCGTGTTGGCCTCGACGGCGGCGCGATAGGTGGCGCCGTGCATCCACGCCCGGTTGGCGGCATCGAGCGAGATATAGCGTGCCTTCACGAGCACCTCGCCGTCCTTCGGCTCGGGCACTTTCCCGTTGACCATCTTGAAGTGCTCAGGCCCGAGCTTGCCGGTCGGCTTTTCCACGAGCAGGATCTGGCGATTGACGGTGTCGTTCATGATGTTCTCTCCCCTCGCATTGTCTTGTTGTGGCATTTTCCGGATGCACCGGCCGCGGACGAGACATTTCGACTGCACGGATTGTGCGCCTCGTTCAGAAAAACTCCAAGTCCTCCGCGCGGCCGCCCTTCACGACGGTCGCGTATTCGACCGCCAGGAATAGTCCGCCCGCCACATACACGCTTCGTTTTTGTCGCCGAGCCATCTCCTGCGAGAGCCGCGCTGCGTCCGCGATTGTCGCGGCGACATGAATGTTCGCTGTGGGATTGCCGCGTCGCGCCGCGGCAGCGATGACTTGCGCCTCGGCCCCCTTGTGGTGCGCCGCCGTGCAGACGATGGTGTCGAAGGAAGGCGCCAGCGCGCCGATGATCTCGTCTGCCCTCTTGTCGCGCGAGGCACCGGTGACGAGAATCCAGCCGTCGGGGCCATGGATCGACAGCAGGCTCGCCAACGATTGCCGGATGCCGTCGGGGGTGTGACCGACGTCGATCACGGTGAGCGGGTCGTGTTGGATGACTTCGAGCCGGCCGGGCCAGCGCGCCTCGCGCAGTCCGGCGCGTATCGCGGCTTCGATCCGGTCGGGAGCCTTGCGCGGCTGTTCGCGTTGCAGCCACATCAGAAAAAGCGTGACGGCGATGGCCGCGTTGTTGAACTGAAACGCGCCGGGCAGGCTCAGTTCGAGGCGACGAAAATCATGATATCCGAACCGGAAATCGAAATGCTGCCCTGAGGCTGCCACAACCTCGTTGTCGATGCCGACATCGTCGCGAACGAACAGCGAGGTGCGGCCGGCTCCGCGATTATACGCGACGAGATGCGGCCGCAGGTCCCGGCAGTTCTCGCCATAGACGATCGTGCCGCCGGCGGCGCAGGCATCGCTCTTGTCGGATACGATCAGTTCAAGCGAGTTGCCGAGCAGTTCGACATGCTCGTAATCGACCGAAGTGACGCAGGTCTCGCGCGCACCGACAAGGCGCGATACGTCGTAGCGCCCGCCGATGCCGGCCTCGAACACCGCAAACTCGCATTTGCTCTCCTGGAAGTGCAGGCAGGCAAGCGCAAACAGCGCTTCGAACGCGCCGAACTTCTCGCCCATCCTCTCCGAGACGGTTGCGATGGCAGCCTCGACCCGCAGTTTCAGGCGGGCGAGCGCGTCGTCACCGATCTCGACGCCGTCGATCTGAATCCGTTCATTGAAACGAAAAAGGTGCGGAGAGGTGAAGAGGCCGGTCCGCAGGCCATAGGCGCGGCCGATGCCCGCGCACATCGCCGCCGTACTGCCCTTGCCGTTCGAGCCGGTCACCACCACGGAGATACGCTGCAGCCGCGCGCGATCGATTCCGAGCGCTTCCAGCAATCCGGCCATGCGCGCGAGGCAGACGCCATCGCCGTATTTCGGAAAATCGAACACTACAGCAGCCCCATGGCGGAGAAGGTGTGATGCCAGATCTTCAGGATCAGATCGCCGCGATCGGAATCTTCCAGCAGCCGGATCGACGGGTTGGCATTGACTTCGATGATTTCGATCGCATCCGGATTGCCGCCGATATCGGCGAACAGGTCGATGGCCGCGACGCGAAGTCCGATCGCACGGGCGGCCTGCCGCGAAAGCGTGATGGCCTTTTCGGATGGTGCTGGCGCCAGCATCATCGTGCCGCCCGCGCTCAGATTCATCCGTCCGGGGATTTCGCGACGCTCGCCTTTTGCCGGTACAGCATCGAGCGATGGGTCATTGTTCGGAATCGAAGCCGGTGACAGGCCGCGGGCGCGCAGGGTGTCGTTGTGGGTTACGAGGAGTTCACCAACGGTGTGTACGCCGTCACCCGCGACGGACGGCGGATATTTTCGCGCGCAATAGAGCACGTCGTCGTCGAGCAGGAAAATGCGATACTCGCTCCCCTCGACGATCGGCTGGATCAGGACCGCGTCGTAATACTTCATCACCTCGTCAAGATATCGAACGAGCGCCGCTTCGCCGTGAACGGCTTGCGCGAAATCGCCGCGCGACCCCGTGAGCGGCTTGACGAAGGCTGATCCGCCCAAGCTCCTGAAGCAGTCGATGGCGTCGCTACGCTCATGCCCCGCGGGACGATGCGCGCGGTGGCGGTCATGCAGGAAGAAATATTCACCGCCGAGCGCCGGCACGCCGGCTTCTCGCAGAATCCTGCTCGCAAAAAGTTTATCGGATGCCAGCGTCGACGCGGTCGCACTGTTCTGCGGGTACCAGGAGCACCGGCCGGCGCCGAAATACAGCAGCCTGTCGCGTGAGGCGACGCTGAACAGCAGTCCCGAGCCGCCGTCGAGGTCGCGAAATTCCAGCCCGAATTCGGCGCAGGCAAATTCCGCATAGACTGCCTGGTCCGGATAAAAGCCCGGTTTTCCCTTTCGAAACTCAGCTGGGCTTCGCATGCGGTCTCTTTTGAAACGTTCTTAATTTGCCGTGGTCATTTATTGCCAGATCGATGCCGAATTCAGCAAGTTAATTGCGCGAGAAAGCATTAACGAAACCAATCGAACCTTTTTGCAAAATAGACCGACAGCTATTCCGAGTTCTCGATTGTGCTGTAGGTCATATTGACTATGTGTCTGCTGTGCGCAAATGAAGCGCCAAATCGCGGGTAATTTCGCTGATTTTTGGTGCTTCGAGGCCCGAAAACCGAAACGTTCTACATCGAGACGTCAGGGAAAACGAAAACACATGAGCGCGTTCTATAGAGAGAAAGTCCTTTCTGTCCGCCATTGGACGGATACGCTTTTCAGCTTCCGAGCCACCCGCGATTCCGGTTTCCGTTTCGAGAACGGCCAGTTTGCGATGATCGGCCTCGAGGTCGAGGGCCGGCCGCTTTTGCGCGCCTACAGCATGGCGAGCGCCAATCACGAGGAAGAACTCGAGTTCTTCTCCATCAAGGTCGCGGACGGACCGCTGACCTCGAAACTGCAGAAGATCCGCGAAGGCGACGAAATCCTGGTCGGCCGCAAGGCGACCGGTACGCTGATCACCGACAATTTGATTCCGGGCAAGCGCCTGCTGCTGCTCTCGACCGGCACGGGGCTTGCGCCGTTCGCGAGCCTGATCAAGGACCCCGACGTCTACGAGCGGTTCGAGACCATCGTGCTCGTTCACGGCTGCCGCCAGGTATCCGAGCTCGCCTATGGCGAGGAACTGGTTGGCAAGCTGCGCGACGATGAACTGTTCGGGCCGCTGTTGTCGGAGAAGCTGTTGTATTACCCGACGGTGACCCGCGAGCCGTTCCGCAACCGCGGCCGCATCACCGACCTGATCTCGTCCGAGCAGTTGTTCAACGACATCCATCAATCGCCGCTCAATATCGAGACCGATCGCATCATGATGTGCGGCAGCCCGGGGATGCTGGAAGAACTGAAGCAGATGTTCGAATCCGGCGGCTTCCTCGAAGGCAACCACAACACGCCCGGCCATTTCGTGATCGAGAAGGCGTTCGTCGAGCGCTGACAAGCTCGCTGTCATTCCGGGATGGTCCGAAGGGCCAGACCCGGAATCTCGGTAGATTCCGGGTTCGATGCTTCGCACCGCCCCGGAATGACGATGCCCCCAGTAGCCCACCCCGTTCCCCCGCTGCTATAACCACTCCCATACACCGCGCGGCCTGTCGCCGACGCGGCGCTGAGGGAGTGTGTGCGTGTCGGTGCGCGACGAGATCGGTCCGGCGAAGACTGCCTTTGTGTTTGCGGGCGGCGGCAGCTTCGGCGCCATTCAGGTCGGCATGCTGCAGTCGCTCGCCGCCCACGGCGTCGCCGCGGACATGGTGGTCGGCTCCAGCGTCGGCGCCCTGAACGGCGCGTTCTATGCCGGCGATCCCACGCTCGATGGCGTGCAGCAGCTCGCGGCGATCTGGCGCGACCTGACGCGGCACGACGTCTTTCCGATGAACTGGCGGACCGTGCTCAGCTTCCTGTGGCACCGCGATTTCCTGATCCCGCATGACGGCATCCGCAAGCTGATCGAGGATCACATCCCCTATCGCAATCTGGAAGAGGCGAAGCTGCCGGTGCATATCGTCACCACCGACATCGTCACCGGCGACAGCGTGGTGCTGTCGGAAGGCTCCACGGCGGAAGCGATCGTTGCGTCGACCGCGATCCCGGGCGCGTTCTCGCCGATCCGCTACAAGGACTATTATCTCGCCGACGGCGCGATCTCCAGCAACACCCCGATACAGGTCGCCGTGAACAAGGGCGCCAGGCGGCTGATCATTCTGCCGACCGGGCACGCCTGCTCGAACCAGACGCCGCCGGTCGGGGCGGTCGCCAATGCGCTGCACGCGCTCACGCTCATGATCGCGCGGCAACTGGTCAGCGAACTCGAAACGCTTGCGCCCGATATCGAGTATTTCGTGGTGCCGCCGCTATGCCCACTGGTAGGCTCACCCTACGATTTCTCCCGAACCGCCGATCATATCGACCGCGCCATTCTCTCCACCGACGCCTGGCTGGCCCAGCACGGCCTGCAGCAGGGCAAGATTCCGCACGAGATGCGGTTGCACAGCCACTGAACGGCGGCCGCCGGGCCGTTACGCTGCACTGCAAAAGGTGACGGATTTGTTTCGGACCGGTACGGCCGCCAACAATTTTTTCGGGCCGCCGTCACTTCCGTGAGTACCGCTCCGTTTATCGTGTAGCGCTCGTTCCGGCGGTTGGACTAAGCTGGCGCCGGCGCTACGACAATACGGCTGAGGGATTCCATGGAAACGATACTGCTTCCGTTCTCGCCACGCTTCATCATACTGACGATCTGCGCTGTCGTCACCGCACTGCTGATCGGTATTGCGATTTTCGACCATAACCCGAAGGCGTGGGAATTCCTGCTGATCCCGATCGTGATCTTCGGCGCGCTCACGCTGCTCGGCATTCGCGATCTGCTGCAGAAGAATCACGCCGTTCTGCGCAATTATCCGATCTCGGCGCATATCCGTTTCCTGCTCGAGGAAATTCGCCCGGAGATGCGGCAGTACTTCTTCGAGAGCGAGAAGGACGGCATGCCGTTCTCCCGCGACACCCGCGCGCTGGTCTATCAGCGCGCCAAGATGCAGCTCGACAAGCGGCCGTTCGGCACCCAGGAGGACGTCTATCGCGAGGGTTACGAATGGATGCATCATTCGGTGGCGCCGAAGGCTCTCAGCGGCGCGGAATTCCGCGTCACCATCGGTGGCGCGGATTGCGCCAAACCGTATTCGGCATCGGTCTTCAACATCTCGGCGATGAGTTTTGGCGCGCTCAGCCCCAACGCCGTGCGCGCGCTGAACACCGGGGCCAGGAAGGGCGGTTTCGCGCATGATACCGGTGAGGGCGGTGTCAGCCCCTATCATCGCGAAAACGGCGGCGACATCATCTGGGAGATCGGCTCCGGCTATTTCGGCTGCCGCAACCGTGATGGTTCGTTCAACCCGGAAGAATTCGCCCGCGTCGCGGCCGATGACCAGATCAAGATGGTCGAACTCAAGATCAGCCAGGGCGCCAAGCCCGGACATGGCGGCGTGCTGCCGGCAGCCAAGGTCTCGGAGGAGATCTCCAAGATCAGGGGCGTCGCGATGGGCGAGGATTGCATTTCGCCGGCCACTCACCGCGCGTTTTCGACGCCGCTGCAGATGATGGCGTTTATCGCCGAGATGCGCAGGCTGTCGGGCGGCAAGCCGGCCGGGTTCAAGATGTGCATCGGCCATCCCTGGGAATTCCTGGCGATCTGCAAGGCGATGCTGGAGACCGGCATTTATCCTGATTTCATCGTCGTCGACGGCAATGAAGGCGGCACCGGCGCGGCTCCGCTGGAGTTCATGGATCATCTCGGCATGCCGATGCGCGAGGGCGTCAGTTTCGTCCACAACGCGCTGATCGGCATCAATGCGCGCGACCGCATCAAGATCGGCGCCGCCGGCAAGATCGCGACCGCCTTCGACATGGCGCGCGCGATGGCGATCGGCGCCGACTGGTGCAATTCCGCGCGCGGATTCATGTTCGCGCTGGGCTGCATCCAGTCCTTGAGCTGCCACACCGATCGCTGTCCGACCGGCGTGACCACGCAGGATCCCTCCCGCGCCCGGGCGCTGGTGGTGCCGCTCAAGACCGAGCGGGTCTACATGTACCATCATGCCACCCTGCATGCGCTGTCCGAGCTTCTCGCCGCCGCCGGCCTCGACCACCCGCAGCAGCTGCGGCCGATCCACTTCTCGAAGCGGACGTCGAGCACCGAGGTAATGTCATTTGCGAAGCTCTATCCGTCGCTGCGGCCGGGCGAGTTGATCGAAGGCACCCAGGATCCGCGCTTCCGCGACGCCTGGGCCATGGCACGCACGGATTCGTTCCAGCCGGTGGGATGAAAATCTTTGCGGTTTTCCCACGCTCTCTTGAATCTTGCCGGGATGGCTTTCTGCTAAGGTCTGCCTGGCGCAGTTTCCCCGGCGCACTGGAATGGAACCCGCAAGAAAGCGAGAATGCTCTACCTTGAACTCGGGATCGTGACGATCCTGATTGTCACCAACGGCCTGCTCTCCATGTCGGAGCTGGCCATCGTGTCGTCGCGGCCGGCACGGCTGGCCGCGCTGGCTGAAAGAAGCGTCAAAGGCTCTCGCCGCGCGCTGGCGCTGGCATCCGATCCCGGAAAATTTCTCTCCACCGTGCAGATCGGCATCACGCTGATCGGCGTGCTGTCGGGCGCACTTTCCGGCGCCACCCTCGGCCTGCGGGTGACCAACATGCTGGTCGAGGCCGGATGGTCGCAAGGCGTGGCCAACGCCCTCGGCGTCGGCACCGTGGTGACCGTGATCACCTACGCATCGCTCATCATCGGCGAACTCGTACCCAAGCAGATTGCCTTGCGCGATCCTGAGTCGGTGGCGGTGCGCGTCGCACCCTACATGATGATGCTTGCGAAGATCTCGTCACCTGCCGTCTGGCTCCTTGATCGATCGGGCAAGGCATTGCTGTGGCTTCTCGGTCACCGCGGTGCGGCCGGCGAAAAGGTCAGCGAGGATGAAATCCGCACCCTGGTGGTCGAAGCCGAGAATGCCGGCGTGCTCGAACCCGGCGAAAAGGAAATGATCGCGGGCGTCATGCGTCTCGGCGATCTTCCGGTCGGTGCCGTCATGACGCCGCGCCGCGAGGTGAGCATGATCAATCTGACCGATAGCCCGCAAGCCGTCCGATCCGCGCTGGCCGCCAGCAGCCATTCCCGCTTTGTGGTCTTCGATCAGGCAGCCGATGCCGCGGTCGGGATCGTCAAGGCCAAGGACATTCTGGACTGCTATCTGTCGGAGCAGGCGCCTGATATCGAGAAGCTGGTCCGCCCGGCGCCGGTCATCCCGGAATTTCTCGATGCGCGGGATGTCGTCGCCATCCTGCGCGACTCCACCGTCCACATGGGGCTGGTCCATGACGAATATGGCGCGTTCCAGGGCGTGGTGACCAGTGCAGACATCCTGGAATCGATCGTCGGCGGATTTCACACGGAGGAGGGGCCGCCGGAAGCGGCAGCCGTCAAACGCGCCGACGGCTCGTATTTGATCTCGGGTTGGATGTCCGCCGTCGAGTTTGCTTCGCTGCTGCGGGTCGAGTTGCCGGCGTCCCGCCACTATCAGACGGTCGCAGGCTTCCTGCTCAGCCATTTCGGCCGGATACCCGATGTCGGCGATCACATCGAGGTGGAAGGCTGGCGCTTCGAGGTCGTCGATCTCGACGGCCGGCGCATCGACAAAATCCTGGCGGCAAAGGTCAACGACGCTTCGGCCAGTTGAGCAAGTCCGTAGCCCGGATGAGCCAACGGGTCGCGCGAATGCGCGCCCGATGACAGGCTCCGCGACATCCGGGATATTCCAGTGCGCGAGAGCGCCCCCGGATATCGCTGCGCTCATCCGGGCTACGTGGTGATGCGCGATCGCGCTCGGGAAGGATAGCTAAAACTCTCCGTGCAGCCTCCCGGAGAATATATGGACCGGGCCGCGATCGGCATTGTAGGCGGGATTGGTGACGAACTGGTAGTCCGCCGTCAGCGTGATCGACTTGTTGAGCGCATAGGCATAGTAGGTTTCGAGGATGCGCTCCTTGCGGTAATTGAGCTGCCCGTCGCCGATCAGCGGGCCGAGCCCGCCGGCGGCGAGGAAGTCGCGGTGATCGCGCGAGATTGAGTTGATGGCGCCGGCGATGCCGATGGTGTCATCCGCTCTGCCCCATGCGGTGCCTTTGATGGAGGTACCGAGCGAGAGCGAGGCATCGATGTCGGTGAACGACATGATCTCGGTCTTGCCGTTGTTCCAGCTCCAGCGGCCGAACAGGCCGATGTCATCCGTGACCGACTGTTCGACGTTGAAGACGTAGCCGTATTTGGGGCGGCCCGTACGCGTCAGCGCGATGTCCATGTTGAGCGCGGGATTGTCCAGCGTATCGCGATAGCTGCCGGAATTGGCGCTGCTGACCCAGCCGATGGTGCGCAGCTTGCCCGGACGCGAGAACAGCGAATAGCGCGTCTCCAGTTCTGCAACATACTGGCCGCGGCGAAACACCTGCGTGTCGAAATTGTTGGAGTTGGATACCGCGCCCATCAGGAAGTAGCCGCCGCGCAATGCCCAGTTCTTCTGGTTGAGTTCGGCGGTCATGCCGTAAGTAAGCCCGAGCCTGTCGGCGGCATAGTCGAAGGCGCCGGGCGCCCAGATCGACCAGTTCATGAAATCCCGGCGGGTGTCCTTGGCGTAGGAATTGCCGTCGAAGACATCGCCGACCGAGAACTTGCCGGCCTGCAGCGTCAGCCTGTTGACGTCGACCTTGCCCGCAAGCTGCTGCTGCCCGCTGGCGAGTTCTTCCTGCTCGCCGCCAAATCCGAAGGTCTGTCGCACATACAGCCGCGAGGTGTTGTAGTGCGGGTAGGGGAAGTTCGACTTCTGCGCCTCGCCGCTGGGAAATCCGGCGAGACCGACGGTGTCGCTCAGGCCAAAGCCCTGCAGCAGTTCGGGGTTGTAGTAGACCTCGCCGCCTTCCCAGAGCCGGGCGTTCAGATAAAGGCTGTTGCTCCAGGTGGCCTGCGCCTGTCGTGCGGGCGTCAGACTGTTGGTGCCGGTATAGGGTGCGCGGAACGCCGGATAGCCCTGACCCAGATAGGTGGTCTGGCCATGGATTTCCCAGCGATCGGATTCGGGATCGGTCAGGTCGGTCTTCGGTGTCCAGGTTTTTGATCCAGGCCAATCGACCTTGCGGTTGAGGCCGATGCGCACCTGCTGGAAGTCGAGCGTCGAGTTATGTTCTGCGCCGGATGGAAAGCGAATGTTGGCGCGGTCGAACTGGCTGTAGAGATATTCGAGCCTGACGCTCCAGTGCGGCGCGAAGGCGTATTCCACGCCGGCGCCGGCGGCCCAGCCGGGGCGGACGTTGATGATCTTCTGGTCGGTGCCGACGTCGGGCGTATTGGTGAAGCGCTCGCCGGCAAAGGCGAAGCCGCCGGTGGCGTAGAGCAGCCAGTGTCCGCTCGCATAGCCGATGCGGCCCCGCGCGGTGCCGACATAATCCCATTTCTCGACCACTTCGGAGCGCGCGCCTGTAAGCGTGGAGACGATCGAGTTCGAGCTGAAATAGTTCGGAAACGTCAGGTCGGCTTCGACGCCGAGCACCAGGCCGGATGGCATCTGAACATTGTAGCCGCCCTGCACACCGCCGGTCACGCCGCTGAAGACGCTGTTGGTCGAAACCGCCAGCGGGTCGGAGAGCACCGCGGTCGAAGAACCGCGGCCGTAGCCGGTATGTCCGCCGATGTAGAAGCCGCTCCAGTCGAACGCCGGACGAAGATAGGGCGCCTTGAGCGGGATATCGGCCGCAATTGCCGGGCTGCCGAGCGTCAGCGCGCCGAACGCGGCGCCGGCCAGCACGTGTTCCAGGGATCGGCGGTTGCGGTTCACAGGGCGGACATTCCGGGTACGGCGCATGCTGTCGTTGCCTGCCATCACTGCAGATTCGAATGCCTGCCGCCACTCAACAAATGAAGTCATCAACCCTTCGCCCCGTTGGGATTGCTGCGGTTCCGCCCCTGGATCAGCACCTGATCGGAGTTCCCCGTCGTTCATTCCCGATCCTTATTGCAAATAATTCGCAATAGCAAGAAGGCGATCCGCCAATGCGACTAGATGACACCGTTGCGTGACGCGGGTGCTACATCGCCGGCGCGCAGCGTCGGTGAGGGTCGCGCTCGGGCAGATCGCCGGTTTGGAGACACACGGGGAGGTCGGCGGCCCGGCCGGCCTGCATGCCCAAAAAGTTGACCCGCCCGGGGGGACAACCGGGCGGGTCGGGTTCGGCACGGAGGTGGATGAGGCGCCCGTGCCGGACGCAAATCCACGACAAAGCGTTTTCGAGCGAAGTGGTATTCCGGTTCGCGTGAAGAAAACGCGTCAAACAAGAAGAAGCGTTTTTCAGGGTCTGAAGTGGTCTGCTTGAAGAAAGCGCTTCTCGAACAGCAACCAAGTCAGCCGAAGAAATCAGTAGGAGCAGGTCCGGACGCGGCCGATGTAATTGCCGAAAGCGTCGAACTGGCGAACCCAGCCGCAGCGGCGATAGCCGTCGTAGTAATAGCCGGGGCCCGAAGCGGCGATCGCGGTGCCGACGATGGCTGCGCCAACGAGGCCGGCACCGACGCCCCAGTGAAGCGGCTTGGCCTGCGCCTGGGTGGTGGAAGCGATGGTGCCGGTAACGGCAAGGGTAGCGAGAGCGAGAGCGGCGAACCTGGTCTTGATCGACATGGAAGTCTCCATCCTGCGTTGGGCGGCCATTGTGGTCCGCATGCCCAGTTGGACGGAGGCTCTTCGAAAGCGGTTCGAGATCAGGGCTGGAAATATGGTTTCGTCATTTATTTCTTCGATATTTCAGTTAGTTACGACGATAGATCGCCGGCTTTATGCTTTACGAAGAAACAATTCCGGATCGAATTTGTCGACGTCGTCGAGCAATTCGCAGAACGCGCGCGCGGCGTGATCGATCAGTAGCTCGCCCTTCTCCGCGGTGGCCTTGGTGGCATCGCCGACCGCGCCGCTTTCGTGCAGGTCCTGCGTCTGCCATGCGAAGGGCACCGGTCGGTGCGCCGAGAGCCAGCGAAATTTTTTCTCCATGTCGATGCTGGTGGGACGGAAATCGGCGATGGCTTCCTTCCGCACGCTCTGTGGATAGCGCGCCAGCATGATCGACGTCTCGGCCGCGCCGCCATGAATGCCATGCCGCGTCTCTTCTTCGGAAAGCAATCCATCCGGTATGCCGAAGCGAAACCAGCTCGTGGTGACCACGAGCATCTGATGATGCGCGCGCAGATCCTGCGCCACCAGCGACATCGCCGCGCTGTTGCCGCCATGGCTCGTCACCATCACAAGCTTTCGGATGCCGGAACGCGCGGCGCTTTCGCCGATCGTCATCCATTCCTTCAATGCGACGTGGGTCGGCAGCGTTTTGGTGCCGGGATAATCGATATGCTCGGTGGAGATGCCGATCGGCTGTACGGGCATAAAGGTGACCGGGAGCGCGGCTGGCAACAATTCGCGCACCCGCGCCAGATAGGCCTCGCCGATCAGGACGTCGGTTTCCAGCGGCAGATGCGGGCCGTGCTGTTCGGTCGCCGCCAGCGGCAGCACAGCGATCCAGCGCGCGGCGTCGGCTTTGGCGATCTCAGGCCAGCGGATCTCGGTCCAGTCGCGGGGCGGAACAGTTGAAGCCATCGAGCGAAGCGTTTCTTTGAATGAATTTGCAGGGTAGTTTGTTAGATATTCCGGGGACTGATCCCAACCCCTGAAATCAAACCCCCGGGGACGCTATCTGGCGTCCATAGCCTCCCATCATGGGCCAGAACGATCGACGGAGTCCAACCATGAACCGGGCCTTTTTGCCGCGAGCGTTAACCGCTGGCCTTCTGGCGCTGGCTGCGGGGCTGATGCCCGCGCGCGCGGAAACCCTCGACAAGGTGTCGTTTGGAACCAACTGGGTCGCGGAGGGCGAGCATGGCGGCTTCTTTCAGGCGGTGGCCGACGGCACCTACAAGAAATACGGCCTCGACGTCACTATCGTGCCGGGCGGTCCCAATACCAATAACCGCATCCTGCTGATCGCCGGCAAGCTCGACTTCTTCATGACCGCGAATACGCTGCAATCGTTCGACGCGGTCACCAACAACGTACCGGTGGTCGCGGTCGCTGCCATCTTCCAGAAGGATCCGCAGGTTTTCCTGACTCATCCAGAAACCAAACTCACCAAGCTCGAGGATCTCAAGCCGCTCACGCTGTTCGTGTCCAAGGAGGGCATCGCGAGCTACTTTCAGTGGCTGAAGTCCGAATACGGATTCAGCGAGAGCAAGGTGAAGCCCTACACCTTCAATTCGCAGCCCTTTATCGTGAACAAGCAGAGCGCGATGCAGGGCTATGTCACTTCCGAGCCCTACGCCGTCGAGAAGGCGGCGGGATTCAAGCCGGGCGTGATCCTGCTCGCCGATCACGGTTTCAACGCCTATTCGACGCTGATCGAGACCCGCCGCGAGATTGTCGAGAAGAAGCCCGACCTCGTGCAGCGCTTCGTCGACGCCTCCGCCATCGGCTGGTACAACTATCTCTACGGCGACAACTCGGCCGGCAATGCGATGATCAAGAAGATGAACCCGGAAATGACCGACGAGTTGCTGGGCTATTCCGTCGCCAAGATGAAGGAATATGGCATCGTCGATTCCGGCGATACCTTGCGCGACGGCATCGGCGCCATGACCGACGCGCGCGTGGCGAGCTTCTTCGACAAGATGGTGCGGGCCGGCGTGGTTCGCGGCGATATCGATTACCGAAAGGCCTACACGCTTCGCTTCGTCAACAAGGGCGTCGGTCTCGATCTGCGGCCGAAGAACTGACGCGAGATGGCCGAGCCTGCTTTGTCCGAGACGGATATCGATGCGGCCGGTCTTGCCGTGCGACTGCGCGCTGTTACCAAGATCTATGACAACGGCGTGACCGCGCTCGGGCCGCTCGATCTCGATGTCGCAAAAGGCGAATTCATCTCGTTGCTCGGGCCTTCCGGCTGCGGAAAGTCGACCGCGCTGCGGCTGATCGCGGGGCTCAGCGCGCCGAGCGCGGGCGCGGTGAACGTTTCCCATCGCGCTACGAGGGCGGATGGGCGGCATCCCATCGGCTTCGTTTTTCAGGAGCCCACGCTGATGCCGTGGGCAAGCGTGCGCGAAAACGTTCGCCTGCCGCTGAAATTATCGCACGCGCCGGCGGCTGACGCCGGCAGCCGCATCGAGGAGGCGCTGGCCCAGGTCGGTCTTGCCGAATTTGCCGATGCATACCCGCGCGAATTGTCCGGCGGCATGAAGATGCGGGTCTCGCTGGCGCGCGCCCTTGTCACCGACCCCGATATTCTGCTGCTGGACGAGCCGTTCGCGGCGCTCGACGAGATCACGCGCTTTCGGCTCAACAACGATCTGCTCGATCTGTGGCGCAAGCTGCACAAGACCGTCATTTTCGTCACCCATTCGGTATTCGAGTCGGTCTATCTGTCGCAGCGGGTGACCGTGATGACGGCGCGGCCCGGCCGCTTGGCAAGCGCGTTTCGTATCGAAACGGCGGAGCCGCGCGGGGAGGAGTTTCGCACCTCGGCCGAATATGCCGCCTATTGCCGCGAAGTCTCCAGCGCGCTCGCGCCTTCCTATTCCGGGCAGCGCAGCACATGAGCTCCTTCCAAAATATCGGCCGCATGTTGCTGCCCATCGCTGTGCTCGCCGCGGGCCTGGCGCTGTGGGAGCTTGTGGTACGCGTCAACGACATCCAGCCGTATGTGCTGCCGAGCCCTGTTGCCGTGTTCCAGACACTCGTCAGCGACTGGCCGGTGCTGTCGGAATCGCTCGGCGTCACCTTGCTCACCACGCTGGAGGGATTTATCGCGGCAGCCGTCGGCGGCGTCGCGCTGGCGCTGTTGTTCAATCAGTCGAAATGGCTGGAATATTCGCTGTTTCCCTATGCCGTCATCCTGCAGGTCACGCCGGTGATCGCAATTGCGCCGTTATTGCTGATCTATCTGCCGCAGCAGACCGCGGTGATCGTCTGCGCCTGGATCGTCGGTTTCTTTCCGGTCCTGTCCAACACCACGCTCGGGCTGAATTCGGTGGATCGCAATCTGGCCGGGCTGTTTCAACTCTATGGGGCGTCGCGGCTGCAGACGCTGCGGTACCTGAAATTGCCGGCGGCGCTGCCGTATATCCTCGGCGGCCTGCGGATCGCGGGCGGCCTGTCGCTGATCGGCGCGGTGGTCGCCGAAATCGCGGCGGGCGCCGCGGGCGCCGGCTCCGGCCTGGCCTTCCGGATCGCCGAGTCCGGCTATCGCCTCAACATTCCCCGAATGTTCGCGGCGTTGCTGTTGCTGTCCGTCGCCGGGATTGTCATCTATGGGCTGCTGGCGCTAGTTTCGCACCTCGTATTACGGCGCTGGCATGAAAGCGCGCTTGGAAAGGAAAATTGATGGCTGCCGCGAATGTTTCGTCCGAGAAGATCGATCTTCTGGTCTACGGGCCCATCAGGCCGATTCTCGAAAACGGCTTTTCGGACCAGTTCGTCCTGCACAAGGCGGAGACCCGCGCCGACCTCGAACGCCTGACCCCCGATGTGCTGGCGAGGACCCGCGGCATCGCGGTCACCTATCACACGGTGCCGGCCGACAAGAAGTCGCTGTCGCATTTCCCGAAGCTCGAGATCGTCGCAAGCTTCGGCGTCGGCTACGACCATGTCGATTCCGCTTATGCGCGTGAACATGATATCGTCGTCACCAACACGCCGGACGTGCTGACCGAGGAGGTCGCCGACGTCGCAATGGGCTTGCTGATTTCGACCCTGCGCGAATTCGTCAAGGCCGACCGCTATCTGCGCTCCGGCCTCTGGCAGACCCAGAACTATCCCTTGAGCGCCGGCTCGCTGCGCGACCGCAAGATCGGCATCGTCGGCATGGGCCGCATCGGGCAGGCGATCGGACGCCGGCTCGAAGCCTCGCTCGTGCCGGTGTCCTATCACTCGCGTAATCCGTCTTCGGCCGTGTCCTACAAGCACTATCCCGACCTGATGGAAATGGCGAAGGCGGTGGACACGCTGATCGTGATCGTGCCCGGCGGCGCCTCCACCGCCAAGATGATCAATGCCGATGTGCTGAAGGCGCTCGGCCCGCGTGGCGTCGTGATCAATGTCGCGCGCGGCTCTGTGATCGACGAACCGGCGCTGGTCGCGGCGCTGAAATCCGGCACCATCCTCGCGGCAGGCCTCGACGTCTTCGCCAACGAGCCGAACGTGCCGGACGAACTGAAGGCCATGCAAAATGTCGTGTTGCTGCCACATATCGGCTCGGCTTCGGTGGTAACGCGTAACGCCATGGATCAGCTTGTCGTCGACAATCTGAAAAACTGGTTTGCCGGCAAGGCGCCGCTGACGCCCGTTGCGGAAACGCCGGTGAAGGGACGCTGATGTCGCTTGGGCGTTCAGGCATTGCAGCAGCTGCGCTGATGGCGCTGCTCGCACTTGCGCCGCAGGCAGCGGCGCAGGATGCCTCGACCCTGCAGAAGGACATGATCGGGCAGTGGGAGCTTGCCACCACCGAGCGCAGCAAGACCTGCGTTGTCACGCTGAAGAGCGATACGACGCCGCAGGGGCTCAAGCTCGAGCTTGAGCCGGGCTGTGCCGCGGCGCTGCCGTTTACCAAGGAAATCACGGCCTGGAATATCAAGGGGCTGGATATCGTGCGGCTGCAGGATGCCGCGGGCGGGCCGGTGATCGACTTTACCGAAGTCGAGAGCGGCATCTTCGAAGGCTTGCGGACCGGCGAGGGCGTCTACATCCTGCAGAACCTCGCCGCCGCCCGCTCGCTCGCCAAGTCGATGGACCAGATGATCGGCGACTGGTCGATGGTCCGCGGCAACGGCCAGACGATCTGCGGGCTGACGCTGACCAACACCGAGGCGACCGGCGACAATTTCCAGGTGTTCCTGAAGCCGAAATGCGATCCCGCGGTCGCGGCTTTCGCGCCGAACCAGTGGCGGCTGGAGCGCGGGCAGATGATCCTGATGTCGGCGACGGGCCAGACCTGGCAGTTCGAGGCCGATGACAATGCGCAGTGGCGGCGGGTGCCTGATACCGCCGATCCCCTGATCATGATCCGGGGGCAGTAACCCCTTGGGGACGGCTCGCGGGGCCGGCAGGACCTAAAAAAATTTCCAGGACCCTGTCGATCGGTCGCCATGCCGTTCGTCGTCTCCCATAGCGAGCCAGTTTTGCGGGCGATCACCGCCGCAACTCGCCTTAACGGGAGTTCCGCAATGCGCTTCATGTCTATCGTTACCTCACCCCAGCCAGATAAAGGCCCGACGCCCGCCCTGATGGAAGCGATGGGAAAGCTCGCCGAGCGCGAGATCAAGGCCGGCCGCATGATCGATATGGGCGGGCTGATGCCGATTGCCATGGCCGGCGCGAGGGTCAGGATCACAGACGGCAAGCTCAGTGTAACCGACGGGCCGTTCGTCGAAAGCAAGGAGCTGATCGGCGGCTACGCGATCTTCGAATTCCGCGACATGGACGAGGCGCTGGCGGCGGCGAAGGAATTCATGCAGTTGCACCTTGAGCATATGCCGGGCTGGGAAGGCACCTGCGAGGTCCGCTTGATGGCGACGCCGGGCGTCGACGGCGCGTGCGAGGCCGCCATCCGCGCCCACGCCTGATGCCGACGTTCGTCAGACGCAATCGGCGGCGATGACGGCCGCCGATGTCAATCGCACCATTCTGGCGGTCTGGCGCATCGAGCAGCCACGCCTGATCACGGGCCTGTCCCGGATGTTGCGCGATGTGACGCTGGCCGAAGACCTGACGCAGGAAGCCCTGGTGGCGGCGCTCGAACATTGGCCCGCCACCGGCGTGCCGGAGAAGCCGGGCGCATGGCTGATGGCAACTGCGAAACGCCGCGCGCTCGATGATTTGCGCCGCCGCAACATGCTCGCGCGCAAGCACGAGATGCTGATACGCGACCTTGAGCAGGAACAGCAGGCGATGCCCGATCCGGATGCAGGGCTCGACGACGATATCGGCGACGAGCTGTTGCGGCTGATCTTCACCGCCTGCCATCCGAGACTGTCGCGCGAGGCGCGCACAGCGCTGGCACTCAGGATGATCTGCGGCCTGACCACGGAAGAAATCGCGCGCGCTTTCCTGCAGCCGGAGGCGACCATTGCCCAGCGGATCGTACGCGCCAAGCGGACGCTGTCGGAATCCGGGCTCGCCTATGAGACCCCGCGCGGCGAGGAGCTTTCGGAACGGTTGGCCTCGGTGCTGGAGGTCGTCTATCTCATCTTCAACGAGGGCTATACGGCTGCCCGCGGCGACGAATGGCTGCGGCCGCAGCTCTGCAACGATGCGCTGCGCATGGGCCGCGTGCTGACGCTGGTGGCGCCGCAGGAAGCCGAAGCCCACGGCCTGCTGGCGCTGATGGAGTTGAACGCCTCGCGCACCGCGGCGCGTACGGATGCTGCCGGCGATCCTGTTCTCCTGATGGACCAGAACCGGATGCTATGGGACCGGCTTCAGATCCGCCGCGGGTTATCGGCGCTGGCGCGGGCATGCGAACTCGGCGGCGCGCGAGGGTTCTACGTGCTGCAGGCGGCGATCGTCGCCTGTCACGCCAGAGCCGCCACGCCCGATGAAACGGAGTGGCCGCGCATCGCGGGGCTCTACGCCGAACTGGCGGCGCTGGTGCGCTCGCCGATCATCGAGCTCAACCGCGCGGTTGCGATCGGCATGGCCGAGGGGCCGGCGGCTGCGCTCCAAATCGTGGACGGACTGGCAGGCGAGCCGGCGCTGAAGAACTATCATTTGCTGGAAAGCGTGCGCGGCGATCTGCTTTTCAAGCTCGCCCGATTTGCAGAAGCGCGCGCCGCATTCGAGGCTGCAGCACGATTGACGGGCAACAGGCGCGAACAGCAACTGTTGAAGCGGCGCGCCGCCGAAGCGATCGGCAGCGCGCTGGATCAGGCCTGAACTCAGATGAAGCGGAATTGCTGCCGCTCGCGCCTGGCGAGTTTTGGGATCGCCTGACCGACGATGATGTTCTTGAAGTGGTCGGTCTGCTGATGATCGGCAAACGCGGCCTCGCCTGCGAACACCTCGTAGAAGAAGAATTCCCGCGGCTTGGCGACGTTCTGGTGAATCTGGAATTCCTTCACGCCCGGCTCCCGCTGCGCCTGCGGGAGAAAGTCTTTCAGAAGCGCCGCGACCGTACTTTCCTCCCCGGAATTGACCTCCCAGAATGCGGTGACGATCAGGTGCTGATTGGCGCTGTTGGTGGTTGTCATGGTGCTCTCCTGTAAGGCCCGGCACGGTTCGATTCCGGCGCCGGTGACTGAAACCACCATGCCTGATTTCGTTACGTCGATGCTTCGTCAGTAGTCGAACTATGATATCCGTGTTCCTGTTCGGAACCAGTGCGTTCACGCGCGCGGAGGCGATCCACGCCCACGGATGATCGTCCAGACCCACGCCGCAGCAGCGAGCGCCAGTGCAGCATAAGGCGCCCAGGCTTGCGGCTCTCCCATCGTCTGGAGGGTCATGCCGCTCAGGAGGCACCAGAGAACGGGGATCGGCAGCAGCACCGGCAAAAGCCTGCCGCGGGCGAGAAGCAGAACGCCGAGCGTCGCGATCGCCGTCGGATCAGGCGCGATGCCGAAAACCTCGGACGAAGCCCAGCCACGTCCCTGCAGCGGCGCAAGCAATGGGTATCCGGCGAGTGCGAAAGCAAGGATGAGATATCCTGTCCAGCCGGCAGGCCCGCGCCGGTCGAAGGCGAGACCATCGAGCAATGACCCGATCACGAGCAGCAGCACGCCCTCAATGGCGAAAGCCGGCGCGACATAGGCGACAGCCCAGTTGACGGTCGCGTAGCGATTCCACAGGAACGACCACCCGACGAAGACCCAAAGGATCGCGAGGATGAGTGCGAGCCAGCGCGCCGAGGTTCTCCGCCATGCGATGAGCAGGATGATGAGGCCGGCGGCGAGCGTCAGCACCTGCAGAGGCCAGAGCTCCGCGTTGTGCAGTTCGAACATGCGCCAGTAGACGCGCGGCGAAAACAGCAGGAAATCCTCCGCCCGGTAGGTCCACCACTCCGACATCACAGCGCCTTCACGTGCGCCGAGATGCGCTCCCGCATGGCCGGATCGGGCATCGGGCCGGCGGCGGCCGAAAGGTTTTCGCGCACGTGATCGACGCGGGTGGTCGCGGGAATAGCGACGGTGACGGCCGGATGAGCGAGGATGAATTTCAGCATGAGCTGCGCCCAGCTTGAGGCGCCGAGTTCGGCCGCCCATTCGGGCAGCTTCTCGCGCTTGAGCCGATCGGTCAGCGCGCCTTGCCGGAACGGCCGGTTGACGATCACGGCAATGCCGCGCTCCGACGCCAGCGGCAACAGCCGCGCCTCCGCTTCGCGGTCGACGACGTTGTAGGAGAACTGTACGAAATCGATCGGCTCGCTCCGCATGATCTGTTCGAGGAGATCATGACGGCGGCCTTCGGACGTGGTGATTCCGACGTAACGCACCGCGCCGGCCGCCTTCATCTGGAGAAGCATCTGCAGATGCGCCTTCCAGGTGAGGAGATTGTGGACCTGAACGAGATCGAATTTCGGCACACCCCAGAAGCGGCGCGATTGCTCGATCTGGGGTGGACCTGCCGCTGCCGAGGACGTCCAGACCTTTTCGGCCGAGAATAGCGCGGAGGGCCGTCCGAGCTTTTGAAGGCCGTAGCCGATCACCGGCTGCGACGAGCCATACATGGGAGAGGAGTTGATCATGCGGCCGCCCGCCTCGAAGAACGCGGCGATGACACCAGCGCATTCGTCCCTGAGCACCGGATCGTTACCGACGTTGAAGGTGATCCAGGTCCCCAATCCCACGATCGGTATCTCCTCGCGGGTCGAGGGGATAAGACGGCGGGCGGGCGGCGCCTGCTGGGCATGTAGGGAGATTGGCAAGAGCGCTGCGGCCGCCGTCGCCAACGAGGCTCGCACGAACGTTCGGCGTGTCGTCCGCATCCGATGCTCCATAACAGCGGCAGGCAAACTTTCCAAATGCAGTCGCGCACCGCCCTCAATCTATGATGGACTTCTGAACATCGCTAGATCAGCTTCAGTCCCTTCAAACTCGCGTGACCGTTCTTGCCGACGATGATGTGGTCGTGCACGGATATGCCGAGCGGGGTGGCGATCTGGACGATCGCCTTGGTCATATGGATATCGGCCTGCGAGGGTGTCGGATCGCCGGAGGGATGGTTGTGCACCAGGATCAGTGCGGTTGCCGATAGTTCGAGCGCCCGCTTGATCACCTCGCGCGGATAGACCGGCGTGTGGTCGACGGTGCCGGTCTGCTGGATTTCGTCTGCGATCAACTGGTTGCGCTTGTCGAGAAACAGCAGGCGAAACTGCTCCTTTTCGGCAAAGGCCATGCCGGTCCGGCAATACTCGATCACGTCGTTCCAGGACGACAGCGCGATCTTGCGCCTGATCTCGCCCTTTGCCACCCGGCTTGCGGCTGCGGCGAGCAATTTGATCTGGTTGATCGAGGCCTCGCCGATGCCGTCGACCTCGCGCAGGCGCGCGACCGGCGCGTGAATGACCTCGGCGAACGAGCCGAACTGTTTCAACAGCGCTTTCGCCAGCGGCTTGGTGTCGCGCCGGGGCAACGCGGGAAACAGCGCCATTTCCAGCAATTCATAGTCGCTCAGCGCCTCGGGCCCGGCGCCGTAAAAGCGCTCGCGCAGCCGCTCGCGATGGCCGTGGTAATGCGGCGTCTCGGCGGGTTGATCTTCCGGCTTGTCGGTCTTGCGGGGCATCGGCGGTAAACATGCCGTGCCGGCCAGCTTTTGCAACTCTGAAGTGCGGCCCCGGCGAACGATTTCAGTGCCGCCCAATTATGCCGGAGTCAGCGGCTTCTCGCCGTTGCGCTGCGACAGCGTGAAAATCTCCACGCCGTTGGCGGTCACGCCGACCGAATGCTCGAACTGCGCCGACAGCGAGCGGTCGCGGGTCACCGCGGTCCAGCCGTCGGACAGGATTTTTACATGCGGCTTGCCGAGATTGATCATCGGCTCGATGGTGAAGAACATGCCGGGCTTCAGCATCACGCCCTCGCCGGGGCGGCCGATATGGATGATGTTCGGCTCGTCGTGGAACATGCGTCCCAGCCCATGGCCGCAGAAATCGCGCACCACGCTCATGCCCTGCGGTTCGACGAAGCTCTGGATGGCGTGGCCGATGTCGCCGGTGGTGGCGCCGGGCTTCACCGCGGCGATGCCGCGCATCATGGCCTCATAGGTGACCTCGATCAGCCGCTCCGCCTTGCGGGCGATCGGGCCGATCACGTACATGCGGCTGGAATTGCCGTACCAGCCATCGACGATGAAGGTGACGTCGACGTTGACGATGTCGCCTTCCTTCAGCGCGCGGTCGCCGGGCATGCCGTGGCAGACGACGTGATTGATCGAGGTGCAGGTCGAATAGCGGTAGCCGCGATACATCAGCGTCGCCGGATAGGCGCCGTGGCTGAAGGCGAAGTCGCGGACGAATTCGTCGATCCGCGATGTCGGGACGCCCGCCTTGACGATGTCGGTGAGTTCGTCGAGGCACCTGGCGACCAGGGCGCCCGCCTTGCGCATGCCGGCGAACCCGCTCGCGCCATGCAGCTTGATCTGGCCGGTCTTTCGCAAGGAGGTATCTGACGCTTCAATATAGCTCATGGGCGGTCATGCTTCGGAGAAAGGGTATCGGGCTGATTTGATAGCCCTAATTTAATGATCGGCGCGGTCAGTGCAAGCCAAGGTTGGCCTGTTCAGAGGCCTTAAAAAGCTTGCATCTAGCTGGAAACTTCCACCACCGGCTCGACCGGCAGCGCCCCGCCGCGGACGCGGATTTCGCGGACCGGATAGGGAACACGGATCCCCTCGCGCTTGAACGCGTCCCACAGCCCCAGCATTACCTCGCTCTTCACATTGTCCATGCCGTCGGGATCGGCGATCCAGAAGGTCAGCGAGAACTTCATGCCGGCCTCGGCGAATTCGGTCAGGATGCAGTTCGGCGGCTTGTTCTTGATCGCGCGCGGGGCGGCCGCCGCGATCTCGATCGCCAGCTTGCAGACGAGGCGGGGGTCGGCGTCGTAATTGGTGCTGAACAGCACCTTCACCAGCGTGTTCTTGTCGGTATAGGTCCAGTTCACGACCTTCTGCGTCACCAGATCCTCGTTCGGGATCAGGAACTCGCGGCCGTCGCCGGCGGCAACCGAGATGTAGCGCGTCTTCATGGCGCTGATCCGGCCCGAACTGTCCCCGATGGTGACGAGGTCGCCGGGCTTCACGGATTTGTCCGCCAGCAGGATGATACCCGAGATGAAATTGGCGACGATCTTCTGCAGGCCGAGACCGATGCCGACGCCGGCCGCACCGGTAAAGACCGCGAGCGCCGAAAGGTTGATGCCGACGGCGCCGAGCGCGATCGCGATCGCCACCACCATCAGGCCGATGCGGATGATCTTGATCAGCAGCACCTGGACCGACGGCGTCAGGTCGCTGGCGCGGGTAATCCTGCCTTCGATGAAGTTGCTGGCGATGTTGGTCAGCCACAGCGCGGCGAGCAGCAGTGCGCCGGCCTTGATCAGAAGCAACGGCGTCAGCCGCAAGCCGCCGATCTCGATCGCAAACGAGTTCAGCGTTTCCGCTGCCGGTTCGAGCTGGCCGAGGATACTCAGCGCCGCGACAAACCACGCTGTTATCGACACAAGCTTGACGATGAAGGCGTTGTGGATCACCGAGGTCACGAGGCGGATCACGAGCCACGCCAGCGCCAGCTTGGCGGAGACCATCAGGAGGTAGCTGCGGCTTGGCCACGTCATGTGGTACATCGCGACGCGCTCCGCGATCACGAGGACCGCGAACACCGCGGTCGACGCGCTCCCGACCAGCACGCGGGCGAAATGCCGCAGCGGCAACGGCCAGCGCATCGCCAGCGAGGTCATGTCGACCCGCGCGCGGATCGCCGCATCCGCCGCATAGGCGATGCCGGCGGTGGCCAGGATCAGCCCAAACTGCAAATAGAACCATGGCGAGGAGAACTCTGCGCCGACCGATCGCGCGGTCGATTGCAGTAACTCGATGATCTCTTTCGGGGCCATGTCCATCGGCAAAAATCTCGTCAGGCGCAGCGCTAAGCAAAATTTGATTCGAACGGTGGGCAGATTTCCACAAACCGTGCGGACGGACCATCGATACATGGGCCGGCAAGGTCAATTCAGCCCCTGAAATCGGGCATATTCCGGCTGTCGCAGAAATGGGTTGGCGTTCAACTGTGGCAACGATAAGGATGCAAGTGCAAGTATTTGGGACGATTACGGAGGTTCATGGCTTCTCTCGATTCGGTCAGCATCGCCATCTTTCTGGGCGCCATCCTGGTGATGGCGGGCATCCTGTCGAGCCTGCTCGCGCTTCGCTTCGGGGCGCCGCTGCTGCTGGTGTTCCTCCTGATCGGCATGCTGGCGGGCGATTCCGGGCCGGGCCAGCTCAACTTCAATGACGTCCGCACCACCTATCTGGTGGGATCGGTGGCGCTGGCGCTGATCCTGTTCGACGGCGGCCTGCGGACCAAGTTTCAAAGCATCCGCACGGTGCTGGCGCCATCGATGGTGCTGGCGACCATCGGCGTGCTGGTCACCGCCCTGATTGCCGCACCGGCCGCCAAATATGCGCTCGATCTGAACTGGACCGAGTTGCTGCTGGTCGGCGCCGTGGTGGCATCGACCGATGCGGCGGCGGTGTTCCTGCTCGTTCACACGCAGGGGCTGCGCCTGCGCCCCCGGGTCGGCGCAACCCTGGAAGCCGAATCCGGCACCAACGATCCGTTCGCGATCTTTCTCACCCTGATGCTGGTCGAGTTCATTTCACTCGGTGAAAGCTCGCCTGCGCATGTCGTCCTGGAGCTCGCGCGCGAAGGCGCGCTCGGCGCCGTCGTCGGCGTGATCGGTGGCCGCCTGGTTGTGCTGGTGCTCAACCGCATGGCGCTGCCGCAAGGTCTGCATGCGCCCTTTGTCACGACCGCCGCGCTGGTGATCTTCGGCGTGGCGCAGATCTCGCACGCTTCCGGATTTCTCGCGGTCTATCTCGCCGGCATCATCGTCGGCAACCGGCCGACGCGCGCGCATAATTCGGTGGTGACGTTTCTCGACGCCGCGACCTGGCTGGCGCAGATCGTGATGTTCGTGCTCCTGGGCCTGCTGGCGTCGCCGCAGCGGCTTCTGGAAAGCGTCGGTCCCTCCGTGCTCGTGGCGCTGGTGCTGATGCTGGTGGCGCGGCCGGTCGCGGTGCTGCTGTGTCTCGCGCCGTTCCGGTTCAACTGGCGGGAAAAGGTCTTCATCGCCTGGACCGGCCTGCGCGGGGCGGTCGCGATCTTTCTCGCCTCGATCCCGATGCTGGTCGGGCTGTCGAAAGCCTATCTCTATTTCGACGTCGCCTTTGTCGTGGTCGTCATCTCGCTGCTGCTGCAGGGCTGGACGCTGGGCCCGGCGGCGCGGTGGCTGCACGTGGCGCTGCCGCGCGTCGACCGCGCGCCGCGGCGCGTCGAGCTCGATCTGCCGGGCCAGCTCGAACAGCAACTGGTCGGCTATCCGGTGCGGCCGAAGAGTCTCTACTTCCGCCGCGGCCTGCTTCCGTCATGGTCGAAGCCGACGCTGGTGATCCGCGACGAGCGCATTCTGTCGCCGGTCGAGGCCGATCCGGTCGAGCCGGGTGATTACGTCTATCTGCTGGCGCCGCCGGAAAAGGCGGAGGCGCTCGACCGCTTCTTTGTCGACATGGCGCCGAGCTCGACGCCCGATCCGCATCTGCTCGGCGATTTCATGGTCTCGGGCGAGCACACGCTCGGTGAGCTGGCCGCAGATCTACGGCGTATCGGCCGGAGAAGAGCAGGCGAAGCTGACGCTGGCGGATTACTTCGACATTCATCTCGACCACGCGCCGAAGGAAGGCGCCGAGCTTGTGCTGGACCCCATCGTGCTGGTCGCGCGCAGCATCAGTGGCGGGCGGGTCAACGTGGTCGGCCTGCGGCTGCCCGAGGATGAGGAGCAGGTCGTGCTTCTGACGCGCACGCAGAAGGCCAGGCGCAAGCTCGCGGAGATCTGGTCGTCGGTCGCCGGGGTTTGATCGCCGATGCCGTCCGTGCCGGCGTGCCCGCCACGGACCGCGATCCCTTGAACTCGCCGCCGGGCGTTATGCCCGGAATTACTCTTCCAGTGTAAATCCAACCCGCAGGTGACCTGGTAATGCCGAACGGTCCCGTTTTCGATATGGCCTCTGGTCTGCACGATTTCGAACCACTTCATTTCGCGAATGGTTTTTGAGGCGCGGGTGACGGCGTTCTGCACGGCGTCCTCGATGCTCTTCTCAGATGATCCGACGAGATCCAGGATCTTGTAGACGTGATCCTTCATTCCGGTATCAGCCATGGCTAACCTCCGTTGCGGGCCTTCGATCCTCAGTTCTGAACGAGTGATCGACCTCTCCAGTTCCACGGCCTTCGGCCGTTCTGTGTATGCCGGTGACCCCTGCACAACCGGCATGCGTCACGCGGGGCTGGCAGGCGCATTTTCCGCTGTTGAGGAACAGGTGAAGTATCATAAGCTTAGCTGAAGGTCGGTCGCCGACCTCACGGTGGAAACGCAGGGAGAAACACAACAATGTCCGCCCCCTCTGACGATCAGCTCGGCTTCGCGCCCGATTATGATTCCCCCGTGCCCTATATGCAGCGGACCCGCGATTATTACACGGCAATCGGCTACACGACGGCCTACCGCTGGGCGCATTATGTCGATGCGCCGTTTCAGCCGCTGAAGAAGCCGCTCGCGCAATCGCGCGTCACCATCGTCACGACAGCCGCCCAATATGACCCGACCAAGGGCGATCAGGGACCGGGCGCGGCGTATAATGGCAGCGCCAAGTTCTACAAGGTCTATGACGGCGACACCTCAAAGCAGCACGATCTGCGGATCTCGCATATCGGCTACGACCGCAAGCACACGTCAGCCACCGACAGCGGCACCTGGTTTCCGCTGCCGCAGCTTCTGAAAGCCGCCGCCTCGGGGCGGATCGGCGAGGTCGCGCCGCGCTTCTTCGGTGCGCCGACCAATCGCAGCCACCGCGTCACCATCGATGTCGATGCGCCCGAGATTCTCGACCGCTGCCGCGCCGACAAGGTCGACGTCGCGGTGATCGTCCCGAACTGCCCGGTCTGCCACCAGACGTCAGCCTTGGTGGCGCGTCATCTCGAAGCCAACGGCATCCCGACCGTTGTCATGGGCTGCGCCAAGGACATCGTCGAATACGCGGCCGTGCCGCGCTTCCTGTTTTCGGATTTCCCGCTCGGCAATTCCGCCGGCAAGCCGCATGACGTGGAGTCGCAGGCGCTGACGCTCGAACTGGCGCTGCGTCTGCTGGAATCCGCGGCGGGCTCCCGCACCACGATGCAGTCGCCGCTGCGCTGGAGCGAGGATGCCTCCTGGAAGCTCGACTACAACAACATCGCGCAGATGAGCCCGGAAGAACTGGCGCGGCGCCGCGCCGAGTTCGACAAGCAGAAAGAGATCGCGCGCGGCAACCGCGCGGCGTGATCGTTGCTTCCCCTCTCCCCTTGTGGGAGAAGGTGGCGCCTCACGAAGTGACGGCGACGGATGAGGGGTTCTCTCCGCGCATTCGCTGCTCGCGAGAGAACCCCTCATCCGGCGCTTCGCAGCGTCACCCTCTCCCACAAGGGGAGAGGGGAGAATGAAAAATGCGCCAGGAGGACGTCCATTTGACCCGACCGTTCGAAGGCGTGAAGATTTCTCGACTTCACGCAGGTGCTGGCTGGCCCCTATGCGAGCTACCAGCTCGCGCTGCTCGGGGCCGACGTCATCAAGGTGGAGCGGCGCGAAGGCGAGGACATGCGCCGCACGCCGCTGAGCCGCGAATGGGCCGAGCGCGGCCTCGCGCCGGGTTGGCAGGCGATCAACGGCAACAAGCGCAGCCTGACGCTCGATCTCTCGAAGCCCGAGGCGATCGAGATCGTCAAGCAGCTTGCAGCCCAGGCCGATGTGGTGATGGAGAACTTCCGCCCCGGCGTGATGGACAAGCTCGGCATCGGCTATGCCGCACTCTCGGCCATCAATCCGCGGCTGATCTATTGCGCCATTTCAGGCTTCGGCCAGACCGGCCCGGAACGGCTGGGCGCGGGCTATGACGGCAAGATCCAGGCGCTGTCGGGCATCATGTCGATCACCGGCCACGCCGAGACCGGGCCGACGCGCGCGGGCTTTGCGGTCTGCGACGTGCTGTCCGGCGCCACCGCCGCCTTCGGCGTGTCGAGCGCGCTGTTCCAGCGCACCCATACCGGCAAGGGCCAGTTGGTCGACGTCTCCATGCTGGAGGCGACGCTGGCGTTCCTGTCCGGGCAGGTCGCGGACTACGCCGTCGCCGGTCATCGCCAGCAGCTCTCCGGCAACCAGGCCGTGAGCCGCCGCCCGACCGCCAATCTGTTCAGGGCGGGCGAGGGCTATCTGCTGCTGGCCGTCAACAGCGAGAAGCAATACATCGCGCTGATGACCGCGCTTGACCGAGCCGACGCGCTGGACGATCCCCGCTTTGCCGACTGGTTCGCCCGCCAGGAAAACGAGCCGGCGCTGCGGGCCATCATCGAGGAGGCGCTCTCGAAGAAGGACCCGCGCGAGTGGGAGAAGATTTTGGAGGCCGCAGGCGCGCCCTGCGCCAGCATCTGGAAGGTCGAGGAGGTGATCGATCACCCGCAGATATCGGCGCGCGGCGCCATTCAGGAGATCGATACGCCCTATGGACGCCTGCGCTTCGCCGGCAGCGGCTTTCAGCTCGCCCATGGCGGCGGCAGGCTGGATCGGATGGCGCCCGCGCTCAGCGCCCATACCGAGGAGGTGCTGGCTTCGCTCGGCTATGACGCAGGCGCGATCGCGGAACTGCGGGCGCGCGAGATCGTCTAGCGGTAGCCGGGGCAGGGGCATCTGGGCCCTGTCCCGTTTTGGGCTGGCCAGCGCATGGCGACCCTGCGCCAAGCCGCTTTTATCGTCCCGGTTCACCGTCTAAAAGACGCCTTATCCCGACCCAAGAGGACAGCCCATGCCCGCCTACCGCTCCCGAACCACGACCCACGGCCGCAACATGGCGGGCGCCCGCGGCCTCTGGCGCGCCACCGGCATGAAGAACGAGGATTTCGGCAAGCCGATCATCGCCGTGGTCAACTCGTTCACCCAGTTCGTGCCCGGCCACGTGCACCTGAAGGATCTCGGCCAGCTCGTTGCGCGCGAGATCGAGAAGGCGGGCGGCGTCGCCAAGGAGTTCAACACCATCGCCGTCGATGACGGCATCGCCATGGGCCATGACGGCATGCTCTACAGCCTGCCGTCGCGCGAGATCATCGCCGACAGCGTCGAATACATGGTCAACGCGCATTGCGCCGACGCCATGGTCTGCATCTCCAACTGCGACAAGATCACGCCCGGCATGCTGATGGCGGCGCTGCGCATCAACATCCCGACCGTGTTCGTCTCGGGCGGTCCGATGGAGTCCGGCAAGGTCAACATCAAGGGCAAGCTCCGCGCGGTCGACCTGATCGACGCCATGGTCGCGGCCGCCGACAGCAATGTCAGCGATGCCGAGGTGGAAGTGATCGAGCGCTCGGCATGCCCGACCTGCGGCTCATGCTCGGGCATGTTCACGGCCAATTCCATGAACTGCCTCACCGAGGCGCTGGGGCTGGCGCTGCCGGGCAACGGCTCGGTGCTGGCGACGCATGCCGATCGCAAGGGATTGTTCGTCGAAGCCGGTCATCTGATCGTCGACCTCGCGCGGCGCTACTACGAGCAGGACGACGAAACCGCGCTGCCGCGCAAAATCGCGAACTTCAAGGCGTTCGAGAACGCGATGACGCTCGACATCGCCATGGGCGGCTCGACCAACACCGTGCTGCATCTGCTGGCGGCCGCCTATGAAGGGCAGGTGCCGTTCACGATGCAGGATATCGACCGCCTGTCGCGGCGGGTGCCGGTGCTCTGCAAGGTGGCGCCGTCGGTCGCCGACGTGCATCTGGAAGACGTTCATCGCGCCGGCGGCGTGATGGCCATCCTCGGCGAACTCGATCGCGGAGGCCTGCTCAACCGCGGCCTGCCGATGGTTCACGCCAGGACGCTGGAAGATGCGCTAAGCCGCTGGGATATCGTCCGCACCAAGAGCGAAAGCGTCCGCAAATTCTTCACCGCGGCGCCGGGCAACGTGCCGACGCAGGTCGCGTTCAGCCAGGAACGCCGGTTTGAAGAGCTCGATACCGATCGTGCGGCAGGCTGCGTTCGCGACGTCGAGCATGCCTATTCGAAAGACGGCGGCCTCGCCGTGCTGTCAGGTAACATTGCGCTCGACGGCTGCATCGTGAAGACCGCCGGCGTCGACGAGAGCATTTTGAAGTTCGAGGGGCCGGCACGGGTCTTCGAAAGCCAGGACGCTGCCGTCGAAGGCATCCTGGGCAACAAGATCAAGGCCGGCGACGTCGTCGTGGTCCGCTATGAAGGCCCGCGCGGCGGTCCCGGCATGCAGGAGATGCTCTATCCGACCAGCTACCTCAAATCGAAGGGGCTCGGAAAGGTTTGCGCGCTGGTCACCGATGGCCGCTTCTCCGGCGGCTCGTCGGGCCTGTCGATCGGACATCTGTCGCCGGAAGCCGCCGAAGGCGGGTTGATCGGACTGGTGGAAGAGGGCGACCTCATCAAGATCGACATCCCCTCGCGTTCGATCAGCCTCGTGGTCGATGACGCCACGCTGGCGAAGCGCCGCGAAGCCATGCTGGCCCGCGGCGCGGACGCCTGGAAGCCCGCCAAGAAGCGCAGCCCGCAAGGTGACGATGGCGCTGAAGGCCTATGCGGCGCTGACGACCAGCGCAGCGCGTGGCGCCGTGCGCGTCGTTCCGGAGTAAGCGCTTTACCGGGGCGCTCGCTGCTTTTTGGCGTGCTCCGCCCGGATCGGACCGAACGGTCCGTACATGTGTTGCTTCTGATCGAACCCGTCGGCGTAGGGCCCGTAGGGCGCATCGACGGGCTTGGTTAGAAGGTCGGGAAAATCCTTGTCGAGGCCCGCTTTTGTCGGACGCGGTTGAGAGATCATGTAGGCAGCGACGTCCCAGGCCTGCTCGACTGTGAGCTGGGGATTCAGGTAATCCGTCCCGTGCGGCATATTGAAGTGGACGAAGTTCGCCGCGGTAATCAGCCGGGCCATGCCGGCACCATCGTTGAAACTGTCCGAGCCCCACAGCGGCGGCACCATGTAGCCGAGATCGCTGGTCGGCAGGCTGCGGCGGATTCCGGAGCCATCGGTGTTGTGACAGGCGAGACAGGCATTCGCGTAGATCGCTTTGCCACGAACCGGATCGGCCGCCCGATCGAGTTCAGGCATCGTCCCGGCGCCGAGTCCTGACAGCACTTTGCCGGCAGGAACCCCCGACGACAGAAACCTGATGTAAGCCACCATGGCCTGCATTTCCGGACTATCGAACGGCAGCGTGCGGCCGTTCATGCTGCGCGACATGCATGAGTTCACCCGGTCCTCGATCGTGATTTCGGCGCCGAGGCGGGCGCTGTATTGCGGAAACAGCTCGACCAGCCCAAAGATCGGCAGGCCAAATTTCTTCACGCCAGCTTCAAGATGACAGTTGCTGCAAGCGAGATTGTTGCCAGCAAACCGTTTGGCTGGATCCGGTACCTCCGGTCCGATATGGGCGTAGGTTGCGGTGATCAGGTCGCGCCCGCGCCGCACGAGGCGCCCATGATCGTCATAAGGCAGTGCGCCGACTTCTGGCACCGTCCAGACTGGAGGGGAAATCGCCTGTGCTCGCCCCGCACTCGTCGCGGCCATTCCGACGGCGACGGCCGCAACCACGCGCACCGCCCAGAAGCAGAGGAGTTTCAGAACCATCGATCTCTCGACACAAAGGTGGATTTTGGACATACGCCAGATCAACACCATTGTCGGTCGTCTGAGGTTAATTTCGGGTTCAGCGAACCACCTCGGCGTCCGGGCCGGAAGAGACGCTACCGGCGTGGAGTTCGGTTCTGGTCGTTGCCGGCCGGCAAACTGGATTGGACGACGAGTCCGCCGCCGGTGGCGACCACGTCGCCCGAGCGCAACGAGCCGTCCATCGCGAGATCGACTGGCGCCAGGCCCGCGGGGCTGCGGCCGTTGCAGGTGCAATCGGCCCGCAGCGCCTTCCGATAGGCAAAGGCATTTGCGCTGTCGGCGTAGCGTTCGCCCGTTGCGGCATAGGCGTTGTCGATGTTGGAGCCGAAGAAAATTTTGGTAGGGCTTGCCGGACAGAAGGCCTGGCACATCTGCGTCGGTGAAGCCTCGCCGCGCATCAGCGGAAAATATTTGCCGTCGCAACTGCGCACGCAGAAGGCCGGCCCAGAGCTTGCGGTAACCGGCCGCGGCGGTCCTGGTTGCGGATTGTTGTTGAAAATGTTGTCGAACAGCGAGGGCTGGGACTGGTGCTTCTGGCCGCCGCCGAAAAAGAAATCAAGCAAGCCTTCGGCTGAACTCATTTCCGGCGTCAACGCCACAGGGATAACGATGGCTGCAACAGCTACGATGCGGCGCAGCATTCGCTGAGGGGACAATCTGGTTCGCACTGCCTGATCCACCGGACGCAACGACCTCCCTTGCAGCACCAGGGGCACACCGGGTTCTCATTTGCGGCGATCGTGGATTGGAAACGTGCACGAAGCGGGGCGGAGAAAAGGAAAGAAATTGGCGAGTGGGCGCGGCAAGCGCCGCATTTCCGCCGTCATCGAACGCCGTTGGGCCGTGATCCTTCATCTGAAAATCGTCGGTCGCCTGCAGTCCTGCGACCTCAAGCCACGCGTGCGATCTTGCCAAGCCGCTATCCCAGGTGAAGTATGCGCCGACGCGAAAGCGAGCCTTGGGGGCCTCATGCAGAAATCGCGGCGTGATATTCTGAAACTCCTTGGAGGCGCTGCTGCGCCTCTGGTCTTGCCGGGCGCTGCTGCGGCGCAGTCCTATCCCGATCGGCCTATCCGCCTCGTCGTACCGTTCCCGCCCGGAGGCGCCTATGATTCGTTGGGCCGGCCCTGGGCCGAGAGGATCAAGCCGCTGCTCGGATCGATCGTCGTGGAGAATATCGGCGGTGCCGGCGCATCGCTCGGCGCGTCCACGGTCGCCAAGGCGCGCCCTGACGGGTACACCATCCTGCTCGGCGGCACGCTGCCGCACGTCAACGAAGCGCTGCTGAAGGCAAGGCCGCTCTACGATCCGAACAAGGACCTCGACCCGATCATGCAGCTCGCGGTCGGCTCTCTCTGCTTCGCGGTGCATCCATCGGTGCCCGTCAAGGCACTGGACGAACTCGTTGCGCATGTCAAAGCCAATCCGGGGAAGGTATCCTACGGTCACGTCGGCGTCGGCTCGACCAATCACCTGGTTGGCGAGTTGTTCAAGTCGGTCGCGGGCATTCCGGAGCTCGCCCAGATTCCCTATCGGGGCGCTGGGCCGGTCATGACGGACCTGGTCGGCGGTCAGATTTCGATGGGAGTCGTTGGGTGCACGGCGCAAAGCCTGGGACTTCATAAGTCCGGCGGATTGCGCATTCTGGCGGTCACCAGTGCGACGCCACTGCTCGCAGCGCCGGATCTGCCGACGGTGGCGCAGGCCGGATTTCCAGGCATCGCCAACGAAAGCAGCTATGGCCTGCTCGCTCCCGCCGGAACGCCGAAGCCCATCATAGACAAGATCGCCAGCACATCGCGCGCGCTGCTGTCGACGCCTGAATACCAGCGGCTCATGATCGAGACGGGATTTGAGGCGACGCCGGAGTCCGATCCGGAAAAGTTTCGCAAGGTGCTGGCCGATGCGGTCAAGTTCTGGGAGCCGCTGGTGACCCGGCTCGGCTTGAGAATCGATTGAAGGCGCAAGGCCGAGCGAGCAAGGTGAACTGACGCCACCCGTCCTACGAAACGTCGTTATCTACGCCGGCACCTTCACCCCGTCGAACGCGATGACGCCGCGATGCGGTGTGTCTTTCTCATTTGTACGTCGACCCGTAAGCCGAGATCAGACTGATGTAAGTCTGAACGTCCGAGCCGATCATATTCAACGCGCGGCTGCACGGTTCGATGGCTTCTTCATATTGACGGAGGTGCAGGTGTGCAACGCAGAGAAGGCGCGCGGTGATGTTGTCCTGCAAGACGGCCAGATTTGTACGGTCGCCGTCGAACCGATCTGACCAGATGTCGCGGGCGGTCTGAAGATCTGTCAGCCATACGTTGACGCGTACCTGGTCTCCGTTTCGTCTAACTGCGCCCTGCACGGCCCAGCGGATGCCGAGATCCGTTCCGAACTGCTTCAGATCGATCGACTTGTTCTTGTAGGTAAAGGCGGCCTCGCGTCCAATGACGAAAGCGGCGGGCGCTCGCATGAGATCGGCCGTCAAATTTGTCGTGATGATGTCCGCAAAGTAGTCGTGCTCTGGATCGTTGCTGAGGTTGGCGAAGGGCAATACGACGATAGAAAGCCGAGGCGTGATCTCGGGCTTGGCCGCCGGTTGCTCCTGGATCTTTTGAGCTTCCCGAACTACGTCAGTGTGGACAGTCGTCCAGACATTCAAATGATCGGTAAGGACGCCGGCAATTGCGCCGACGGCGGCGACCGACGCCAGCGCCCCGCCGACGAGCTTCAAATGACCGCCGAGGTGGCCCAGCCATCCATCGGATCGCCGTTTGCCAATTACTCCTTCCGGGGCATCTGGGACCGATGCCGCGGTCTTCTCGGCCGCGTAGGCAAGCTTTGACGGTTCTGCGAGGGCGTCCGAGACCACTGCAGTTCCCGGGCCCCGGTCTTCATCGTGTACAGCGCCCACGAAACGAAAGCCCTTTCGTGGGAACGTTTTGATGAGACGTTGCTGCTCGCCGGAGTTGCCGATCGCGCGCCGAACCGCGTTCAGTCGGGTCGTCAGCGCCGCATCGGATACAATCCGACCATTCCAGATCGCGTTGACGAGATCGTCCTTGCTGACGACCCGATCTCTGCTGCGGATCAGATATTCGAGCAAGTCGAGAACCTGTGGGGTCGTAGGCACAACATCGGGCCCGCGCCGCAACTCGCGCCGGCCGGTGTCCAGCGCACAGTCCTCGAAGAGATAGCGCATGGCACCATTCTCCAAGCTTGCCCTCTATCGCCCCAGAGCGGGGCAGCGGTTCTCCGGCAAGAATAAGCCTTCGGTAAAGGAAATGTAAGCCGCCAGTTAAGCGCGCTGGCGCATCTTGCGGCACCTTTGCATGGTGAAACAGTCCAGACAGGACATCGCCATGAGCACGATCCACGGGCTTACCGAGCTGGGAGCGGGAACGGCAAAGCGACGGGTTTACAGTCCTTTAGAGAATTATTGGGATGCGTTTCGGGAGTGGCGCAAGCGCAATAGGCTGCGTACTCGATTGTGTCACCTGACGGATAGCGAGCTTGCGGACATCGGTATCACGCGCGGTGATATCGATTACGTTGTGTCGCACCGAGACATGGACCCGCGAAGCATCCTATCCGGCAGCTGAACATCTGTTGCGTGCCGGGGCGCGTACCTGCGCCGGCAATCGGTTTGACGAACCGACCACGTCAATCGCGGACGCTCTACGTCAGCACCTTGACGCCGCCGAGCGCGGTCACGCGGCCGCGCTTGAGCATGACGATCTGGGTCGCGAGCTGACGCAGCTCGGCCGCGTCGTGGCTGACATAGACCATCGGAATGCCTTCGTCGCGCAGCCGCACCAGATAGGGCAGGATTTCCTCCTTGCGGCCCTCGTCGAGCGAGCCCAGCGGCTCGTCCATCAGCAGCAGTCGCGGTTTCGATAGCAGCGCACGGCCCAGCGCCACGCGCTGGCGCTCGCCGCCGGAGAGCTGGCCCGGCCGGCGATCGAGCAGGTGGCCGATGTCGAGCAGGTCGGTGATGCGCGCGTGCTGCGCCGAGTCCACGGCAAGGCGGTTCATGCGCCGCCCGTAATCGAGATTTTGCCGCACGTCGAGATGCGGAAACAGCCGCGCATCCTGAAAGACGTAGCCGATGCGCCGCCGGTGCGGCGGCACATGGACGCCTGCGGCCGTGTCATCCAGCGTTTCACCGTCGAGCGCGATGACGCCGCGGTCCGGCCGCAGCAGCCCTGCGATCATGTTGATCAGCGAGGTCTTGCCGGCGCCGGACGCGCCGAACAGGCCGGTGACGCGGCCCTGGCTTTCGAACGAGGCTTCAAGCGAGAATTCGCCGAGCTGCTTGGTGACGTCGACGCGCAGCATGGTCAGTTCCCGTGCAGGCGTTTGGTGGCGCGCCGTGCGAACCATTCGGAGGCGATCAGGGCACTCATCGCGATCACGATGGAGATCAGCACCAGCCGCGCCGCCGCGGTATCGCCGTCAGGCGTCTGGATCAGCGAATAGATCGCCGAAGAAATGGTCTGGGTTTCGCCGGGGATGTTGGAGACGAAGGTGATGGTGGCGCCGAACTCGCCGATCGCCTTGGCAAAGCCGAGCACCATGCCCGCCAGTATGCCCGGCAGCGCCAGCGGCAGCGTGACGGTGGCAAACACCTGCCACGGTGCGGCGCCGAGCGTGCTCGATGCCTGTTCCAGCCGGCGGTCGATCGCCTCGATCGATAATCGTATCGGCCGCACCAGCAGCGGAAACGACATGATGCCGCAGGCGAGCGCCGCGCCGGTCCAGCGAAACGCGAATACGATGCCGAGGTTATCGGCGAGCCACGCGCCGACCAGGCCGCGGCGGCCGAAGGTCAGCAGCAGCAAATAGCCGGTCACGACCGGCGGCAGCACCAGCGGCAGATGAACCAGCGCATCGAGAACGGATTTGCCCCAGAAGTCATGCCGCGCCAGCAGCCATGCCAGCGCGATACCGAACGGTGTCGCCACCAGCGTCGCGATAACAGCGACGCGCAGCGACAGCAGGATGGCCGTCCATTCGGCCGGCGATATTTCGGACATCAGGTCGATGGGCTGACCAGGAACTTGAAGCCGTATTTCTCGAGGATGTTCTTCGCTGCGGTCGAGCGCAGGAAGGCGAGATAGTCCGTCGTCTCCGGCTTCGCGGTGGTCGTCGCCGCCACCGGATAGATGATCGCCGGATGGGAATCGGCCGGGAAGGTGCCGACGACCTTGACGCCGGGTTCGACCTTCGCGTCGGTCGAATAGACGATGCCGAGAACAGCTTCACCGCGCGCCACCAGCGTCAGCGCCGCGCGCACGCTTTCGGCCATCGCGAATTTCGGCTCGGCCGCTTGCCATGAACCGAGCTTCTCCAGCGCGGCCTTGGCGTATTTGCCGACCGGCACGGCCTTGACGTCGCCGGTCGCAATCTTGCCGTCGCCGGCAAGCTTGGCGAGGTCGAAACCGGCGCCGATCTTTACGTTGTCGATCTTGGAATCCTTTGGCGCGATCAGCACGATGCTGTTGCCGAGCAGGTTGACCCGGGTCGGCTCGTTGATGTTCTTCTTTCCGATCGCGTAATCCATCCAGTCGGTGTCGGCGGAGATGAACACGTCGGCCGGCGCGCCCTGTTCGATCTGTTTTGCCAACGCCGAGCTTGCGGCATAGCTGGCGACGATCTTGGTGCCGGACTTCGCGGTATACGCGGCGTTGATGTCGTCGAGTGCGTTCTTCATCGAGGCTGCGGCGAAGACGGTGACGGTTTTGTCCTGCGCGACGGCGGGCGAAAGCGCCGCACCCAGCAGGATGACGAAGGCGGCAAAAATTCCGTTAAGACGATACATGATAGCGCTCCGTGCGTGCTTGCAGGCGCACTGTTCGCGCGCCGCAATCAGGCGTGTGTTGGACTAAAGGGAGCGATGGGCGGAAGCGCTGTTCCGGCAATTCCGACGGCTTACGGCCAGTCGGAATATCGCCAATTGGCTGACAATAGCAGGCTGGCGGACAGGGTAAAGTGACCCTTCGTCCCGGATGTGTGGCGTTACTCCGTCGGCAGGATGGCAATCGAAACTGAATCCTCTTTCGTTCCGCTGACCTGCAGCACGAACGGGCTCGCCGAGAATTCGTACTTCATGGTCTTGCGGATGCCGTCGCAGTCGGTCGCGCCACTGAAGGCCTTCGGTTTGAGGAAATGCCCGTCCTGCACCACGTCGACCCAGCCGCCCCCGGACAGGCTGATGCTATAAAGGCCTGCCTTGGGCGCAGCCTTGATGCTGGCGAAGCCGGCAAAAGTGCCTTCCTTGGGTGCCCGCTCGGGCGGCTTCGGCAGCTTGGCCTCTGCCGGACTGCGCAAGGCGAGGATCACGGCATGCGCGGGCAGTGCCACGAGGTCTGCGCCGGACGCAAGCTTGAGGCGATCCGGCGCCGTCAGCGCGGCGCGTTCGCGCTCGATGCCCCATTTGAACTTGTCGCAGCCGCTCGGCTCTTCTGCCGCCCAGGCGGGCGCGGCGCCGAGCAACGCCAGCGCAACGAGAAATGAAGTGCGCATGTCAGTCGACTGCGATCATGACATCGGATGCTTTCACCACGACAGTCGCCTTGCCGCCGGCCTTGATGCCGAGTTCGTCGACCGCCTCGTTGGTGATGGAGGAGGTGATGATCTGGCCGTTGCCGATATCGACGCGGACATGGGATGTGGTTGCGCCCTTCTTCACTTCGACGACGGTACCCTTGATCTGGTTGCGTGCACTGATGCGCATGGTAGTCCTCACAATGTCAGGCGCGCACGGGCCTGCCGTGCGCTGCTGGCTTCTGTATTCAATGGGAGTTCCGGACCGTCGTCCGCCTCGTGACGCGCGCTTACGGCGCAGCGACATCCGATATTAGCGCAATTCGCTGCAACGAGGATAGTCCATCGACTGTGCCTAATGCCTGGCGTCGGGCGCGTTCAGCACGGCCTTGCAGGCCGCCGGCAGCCCCGCCATTGTCATCGGCGGTTTCGGCTTCGGCGGTACTTTCGGCGGCTTCGGATGCAGCACCGCATCGCTGAACCAGTAGGCGAGATCGCCGGCGCTGCAGCCTTCGCCTTCTTTCGGTTCGGGCTGGCTCTCGCATTCGCCGGCGCCGGGCGGGCACTTGATGCGGATGTGGAAGTGATAGTCGTGGCCGTACATCGGCCGCACCTTGTGGAGCCAGTGGCGATCGCCTTTTGCCTCGCGGCACAGCGCCTTCTTGATCGCGGCATTGACGAAGATGCGCTGCACGGTGGGCTCCAGCGCAGCGGCGCGTATCACCGCGAGATGAGACGGCGTCCAGGTGTGCGGATCGATGTCGAGGCGGTCGGTGCGCACCATCATGACGGCCGATGTCTCCTCGCGTTCGTTGCGCGACAACTGCCGGTTCGGCATCGGGGTCAGCCAGATGTCGGCGTCGAGCCCGACCTGATGGCTGGCGTGTCCGGTGAACATCGGCCCGCCGCGCGGCTGCGACATGTCGCCGACCAGGATGCCGGGCCAGCCCGCATCCCTGCGCGCCTTCGCGGCCAGCCGCTTGATCAGCGCGATCAGGTCGGGATGGCCCCAGTAACGATTGCGCGACAGCCGCATCACCTGCCAATTGTCGCCGTTGATCGGCAGCCCTTCCGCGCCGGAGATGCAGCCATGGGCATAGAACCCGTGCACGCGCGTCGGCATCGCCGCCGGCAGCACCTTGCGGCCGAACAACTGCTTGGCCGGGACCGTGGGATCGTTGGGATTGGCAAGCGGCGGCAGCGGTTTTGGATTGACCGTGCCCTTGTCCTGCGCCCATGCGTTCGCGGCGCTGGCGAAGATCATCAGGGTGATGAGCGGGATCAGAATCAGGCGAGGGAGCATCGGATCACTCAAGTTCGCACAAACGTAGCATGAAATTGGAGCGGAGACGACCACCCTCGTTGGTGACCCCGCTCCAGCTTCATTCACCGGCTTGTTATCCGCGCGCCTGCAAGGCCTGCCGGATGGATCGCTCAACCGGCGAATAATCGCCGTCAGCTCGCTCAAGCCTGAACGGCTCACGCGGGTGCAGCGGCGGCTGCGCCATGAAACGTGGCGTGGATCCGCGGTGCATTTGCGCGGCGTGAACGAGGAAGGGGTGGCACAGATAGACTGTGCCGGCGTCGCCGGTCGCCTGTACCTCGGGCCGGTCGCTTCCCATCTCGTCCAGCCTCAAATGCGACATGCCGGCCTCGCCGGCCGGTTCGAGAAAGCGCGCCATGTCCAGATGCGAGCCCGGCCTTATTCGGGTGGGCGCATCGGCTTCCCCGACATCGGAGAACAGGAACAGCATCAGCAGCGCGCGTCCGCGCGACGTCACGTTGACCCGCCATGCGGAGTAATCGTTGCTGCCGACAGCTTCGTCTTCGCCGGGAAAACTGAGATCGACATGCCAGCCGGCATCTCCGGGATCGTGCGGGCTCGGAAATCGCACGGGGAAGGTGCCGAGGTCGGCGCGCGGCCACCAGCGTCCCTTTCCGACGAGCTGGTCGAAGGCGGCATGAAGCCGCGGGCTGTTGACGGCTTTCCTGAAGGGTTCGTCGTTGTAATAGCCGAGGCGGATCACCGGCCGCGTCCATGTTGCGGGGTCGTCGGGATCGCAGGGCAGATCGCGCCACAGGATGGTGCGACCTTGCTCGGCAAGCTCGCGCGGAAAGGCGTCGTCGATCCGGACGAAGCCGTCTTGAATGAATTGCTCGATCTGCGCGCCGCTGAGCGCGCGTGCTGGTTTGCTGGCAGACATGAAAATCCTCTTGATCGCTGGGCAAGCGGCCATGGCCTGCGCGAAGCAGGAGCGGCCGGGCTGGTTCTGTCGGAGACTTCCGCCCGCCTCGGCGGGCAACGCGCTCAGCGCGCGAGAAAGAAGACAGAAGCGATATTGATACGGATCATCATCATGGCATGCGCAATCTATCACGTGCGCCACAGCGTTCAACCTGCACGCGGCGGTATTGTTTGCGTTGGTCTGGCGCTGCGACGCGAGCAACCGTCGGATCGAGGTGAGTTAGATGGCGACCGCTACTGCAGCTCGATATTGGCCGACTTGATCACCAAGGCCCAGCGGTCGATTTCCTCGCGCATGTATTTGGCCGACTTGTCGACCGGTCCGCCAAAAATGACGGCGGATAGTTTCTTGAGGTGATCCTGCACCTCGGGCTGGCGTAACGCCTCGTTCACGTCGGCATTGATCTTGTCGACGATGGTTTTCGGAGTTTTGGGCGGCGCCACGATGCCGTACCAGGCGACCGCTTCAAAACCCGGCAGCGTTTCGGCTATCGTCGGCACATCCGGCAGCGCCGGCAAACGTTCGGACGAGGCCACCGCGAGCAGTTTCAGCTTGCCGGACTGAACCAGCGGCAGCGAGACGCCGAGATTGTCGAACATGACGTCGACGTCGCCGGCGAGGAGCCCCTGCAGCGCAGGCGCCGAGCCGCGATACGGAATGTGCCGCAGCTTTACCTTTGCCATCATTTGAAACAGCTCCGACGTCAGATGCGAAGTCGTGCCATTGCCTTGCGTGGCGCAGATGGTCTTGTCGGAATTGCCTTTCAGGTATTCGATCAACGCGGGCACGCTCGATGCCTTGACGTTGTTCGGATTGACGATCAGAGCATTTGGCACCTGGGCCATGACGATGATCGGCTCGAACTTCGTCGGATCGTAACCGAGTTTGGGGTAAAGATTGTGATTGATCACGAGCGGCGGCGGCGGCGACGAGAGCAGGGTGTAGCCGTCGGGCGTCGAATGGTAGACCTGTTCGGCGCCGATATTTCCGGCGGCGCCCGTGCGGTTCTCGATGACCACGGGCTGGCCCCATTTGCGTGACAGCCAGTCGGCGACAATTCGTGGAACCGCGTCGGCCGTCCCTCCCGCAGGAAATGGCACGACGATTTTTACGGGACGGTCCGGGTATTCGCCGGCCAGCGCCGGCGTGTGGCCGTGTGCGAAGAGGGCCAGAAGCAGCGCCGTTACCGCCAATTTGCGGCGAACGAAAAGCAAAGCTGGCGTAGAGCCGCGCATTCCAAACCCCTCCCGCTGTGGTTTTACTCCGTCCAGCCTGAGCTGTCGGCGCCGCCGCTTGGTGTTTGCGGCAAGGAAGGATAGCTTGAACGAGCAAGCTTCCGAAGCATTTTATGTGTGGGACCATGACGCAGCCGCAGCTTACTGTCGTGATCATTGGAGGCGGAATTGGCGGGCTCTTCGCCGCGAATGCGCTGATCGCCCGCGGCCTGGATGTTTCCGTCTATGAGCAGGCACCTGCGCTCGGCGAGGTCGGGGCAGGGGTATTCCTGACGCCGAACAGCGTGCGGCAATTGCAGCGGGCAGGCCTTGGACCTCAGGTGGAACGATGGGGCGCCAGGGTCGGCCACGGTTCGCACTATTTCCGTCATGACGGCGCGCCGATAGCCCCGGTGCAGGTGACGGATTCCGCGGGCTGGAACGCCACCTTCGGCATGCATCGCGCCGATCTCGTCGAGATGCTGTCGAGCGCATTGCCATCGGGCGTGGTGCGCACGGGGCATCGCGGCACAGGCTTTGAACAGCCCGGCGAGATCGCGCGCGTGTTATTCGCCAACGGTAGGGTGGCCGAAGGTGACGTCGTCATTGCAGCCGATGGCATCCACTCCGAACTCCGGCCCTATGCCGCGCCGCCGTCCCGGCCGATCTTTCACGGGTCCGTCGCCTATCGTGGCGTGCTGCCGCATGCGCGCATTCCGCACTGGCCGACCGATTGCTGGCAGATGTGGCTCGGCAAGGGCAAACATTTTCTCACCTTTCCGGTGCGGTCCGGCGAACTCATCAACTATGTCGGCTTCGTGCCGGCCGATGCGGAAATGAAGGAATCCTGGTCGGCGCCGGGAGATCCCGACGTGCTCCGCCGCGAGTTCGACGGCTGGGATCCGCGCATCGGAACCTTGTTGGGCCAGGTTGAAAAGACCTTCCGCTGGGCACTGTATGACCGCGAGCCGCTGCCCACCTGGACGCGTGGCCGCCTGACGTTGCTCGGCGATGCCGCACATCCGATGCTTCCGCATCTCGGCCAGGGCGCCAACCAGTCGATCGAGGATGGCATGGCGCTGGCGACAATTCTGGCGCAGGCGTCGCGCGAAAGCGCACCGGCTGCGCTGCTTGCGTATGAGCGGCTGAGGCGTGAGCGGGTGGCGGCGGTTCAGCGCGGCGCGCGCGAGAACGGCATGCGTTACGATTCGGCATATTCCGATCTCGGCGTTCGCGATGCCGAGATATCGGCGCATGCGGCGTTTCGCCGGCGGCTCTACGATCACGATGTCGTTCCGGAAGCGCAAGCTGCAGCGGCCGCGTTGGGTTGAACGCGCGTTGCGTGACGCCGCCGTTAACCGCGCGATAACCCTCTCGACGGTTGACGGGCATTCACGTGCACGCGCGGCGTTTCGCGTATTCCTTGTACATCCAGGACGGGCATTGCATGCGCGCCGCGCGAGCGCGACGATTTTGCCCTGAGAACTTGCGATTTGCGTCAAAAGCGATACACGCAGAGCGTGCGTCTGCCTTTCCGGCAGGCGGTGAATGTGCAGGCAGGCGAGCCTTTCAGCGGCAAGAGATACCATTTTTTCAGATGCTTACCCGACAAGATCGCCCGCGATAATGCGCGGGGTAGTCGTAGCGATGCCGACGAAGAAGCGAAGTACATTCGGAAAACCCAGGCAGGCGGCGATGATCCGCTTCCGTGGTCGGCCGGTGAAAGCCGGGTCCAAGCTTCCCATCAAACGCAGGTGTCGCCCGCCCGCCACCGAAGACGGCGGCATCATCGGCCTGCGCGTCGATATCACCGCGTTGAAGCAGCGGGAGGCTTCATTCCGGCTGCTGTTCGACAGCAATCCGGTTCCGATGATCGTCTGTGCGCTGGATGACGAACGCATTCTCGCCGTCAACGACGCTGCGACCCAGCATTACGGTTACAGCCGGAGCGAATTCGAGAAGCTGACGATCCGCAGCCTGCAGGCCTTCAACGTCGAGCCGCCATGGGCGGGCGAGCACGCGGTCGATGAACGCGCGGCGCGTACCTGGAAGCATGTCCGGGCCGACGGTGCGCTGATCGATCTGGCGATCTATTCGCGCCAGCTCGTTTACGGCGACCGGCCTGCGGCACTGCTGGCGCTGATGGACACCACCGAACGCAAGCGTGCCGAGGCGCGGCTGACGTTCATGGCCCAGCATGACGGCCTGACCGGGCTGCCGAACCGCAACTTGCTGCGTCAGCAGATGGACGACATCCTGCTGCGGACACGCCGCAGCGCCGAGCAGGTGGCGGTGCTCGTGCTCGGCCTCGACCATTTCAAGGCTGTCAACGATACGCTCGGCCATGGCATCGGCGACAAGCTCCTGCGCGGCGTCGGCAAGCGGTTGCGATCGATGCTGCGCGACGACGATGCGCTGGCCCGGCTCAACTCCGACGAATTCGCAATCGTCCAGAGCGGGGTGACGCGGCCTGAGGACGCCGCGTTCCTGGCGAGGCGCCTGCTGGACGCCATCGGCGATCCCTTTCTTCTCGACGGGCATTCCGTCGTGATCGGCGCCAGCATCGGCATTGCGATGTCGCCCGGTGACGGCGATGAATCCGACAAGCTGTTGAAGAATGCCGACCTCGCATTGTCTCGCGCCAAGAACGATTTGCGCGGCACATTTTCGTTTTTCGAGGCCGGAATGGATGCGCGCGCCCAGGCCCGCCGCAAGATCGAAACCGAGCTGCGCGAGGCCGTCCAGGGCGATACGCTGCGGCCCTACTACCAGCCGCTGGTCGATCTTTCGAGCGGGCGCATCACCGGCTTCGAAGCACTGGTGCGTTGGCCGCATCCCGAGCGCGGCATGATCTCGCCGGCCGAATTCATCCCCGTTGCGGAGGAAACCGGACTGATCAACGCCGTCGGCGGCTTGATGCTGCGCCGCGCCTGCGCCGATGCGGCGCAATGGCCCGATGACGTCCGCGTCGCGGTCAATCTGTCGCCGCTGCAGTTCCGCCTCGGCAATCTGCTGTCGCTGGTCGTGGAGACACTGCAGCAGTCCGGCCTGCCGGCCAAGCGCCTGGAACTCGAGATCACCGAGACGCTGCTGCTGGAAAAGAGCAGCGAGGTGCTGGCGACGCTGCATGCGCTGCGCGCGCTCGGCGTGCGTATCTCGATGGACGATTTCGGCACCGGTTATTCCAGCCTGAGCTATCTGCGCAGCTTTCCGTTCGACAAGATCAAGATCGACCAGTCCTTTGTGCGCGACGTCGCCGCCAACCCCGATGCGCAGGCGATCGTGCGTTCGATCATCAGTCTCGGCAAGGGCCTCGGCGTCACCATCACGGCCGAAGGCGTCGAGACCGAGGCCGAAGTAAGCTGCCTGCGCAACGAAGGATGCCACGAAGGGCAGGGCTTTCTGTTCAGCCGCGCGCGGCCCAATGCAGAGATCGTGAGCCTGTTGAAGACGCAGGGCAACTGGAGCTCGCCGGCAGGCGCGGCGCTGGTGGCGTGAGGTTCGCGCGGTACAAGGGAAGTCGTCATTGCGAGGAGCGAAGCGACGAAGCAATCCATCTTACCGCGTGCGCTGAGAGATGGATTGCTTCGCTTCGCTCGCAATGACGGGGGAGATTATTTCGCCCGTCCGCGTTTCCTCGCATGATACGTCAGCGCCAGCGCGACGCAGTGGCGCAGCGCTTTCTCGGGCAGCTTCTCGCCGGCGTCGAGCAGGATCGCCCGATTGCCGCCGTAGTGCAGTTCCGGATAGAGCTCGCGAAAGGTCTCGACCAGATCGGTCTGGCAATGAAAATAGACCGCGTACTGGCCGGCTTCCGCCTTCACCTGGTCGATCCGGATGGTGCTGCCGCTCTTGCTCTCGGTCGTGAGATAGCTCGGCTGCCCCCATTTCAGCGCCTCTTCCAGCGCGCCGACGCCGGTGGTGGTCTTCGCCGTGTCGAAGATCAGCCGGCGTAGCGCCAGCAGCTTTGCCTTCACGGGCTTCGGGTAGGCGCTGAACACCGCGTTCACTGCGGTGTCTGAGTTGCCTGTGCGTTTCTTCGCGGCGCTTTTCCTGACCGGCTTCTTCATCACTATCCGCATTCCCCGCGATTACCGCTGCGGCGGATAGAGTAGATCAGGCGCCGGCCCGGCGGAAGCCGGGCCTTGCGCAACCAATGCCTACGCGGCGTTGCGCAGGCCCGCCAGGAACGTGTCGACGCTTTTGTTCAGCGCATCGGCCTGCTGGCTGAGCTGATCGCTCGCGGTCGCCACGTTATCGGCCAGTACGCGCGACTGGTCGGCGGACTGGCTGGCGCCGGTTACGTTGAGCGAGACTTCGCCGGTGCCGGTGGCGGCCTGCTGGACGCTGCGGGCGATTTCCCGCGTCGCCGAATCCTGCTCTTCGACGGCAGCGGCGATGGTGGTGGCGATCGCGCTGATTTCGCGGATGGTGTCGCTGATGCCGCCGATCGCCGTTACGCAGTCACCGGTGGCCGACTGGATTGCGGCCACTTGCCCGGCGATTTCCTCGGTTGCCTTCGCGGTCTGGCTGGCCAGTCCCTTGACCTCGGATGCGACGACGGCAAAGCCTCTGCCCGCCTCGCCGGCACGCGCGGCCTCGATGGTCGCGTTCAGCGCCAGCAGGTTGGTCTGGCTGGCGATCGCCCCGATCAGGCGAAGCACATCGCCGATCTTTTCGGCCGCCGAGGCCAGGCTGCTGACCATTTCGGTGGTCTGTTCGGCCTTGACCACGGCGCTGTCGGCGACCTGGCTGGAATGGGTGACCTGACGGCCGATCTCGGCCACCGAGGAGGCCAGTTCTTCGGTCGCGGCGGCAACGGCGCTGACGCTGGAAGACGCTTCGTCGGACGCTGCCGCCGCAGCGGAGGCCCGCTGCGAGGTGCCGTTCACGCTGCTCGCGATCTCGCCGGCCACGCGCTGCATGCCGGTTGTTGCCTGCGCGACCGCGGCGACCACGCTCTTGACGTCGGTCTCGAAGCGGTCGGCCATCTGCCGCTGCAGGGTCTTCTTCTCGAGTTCGGTTTGCTGCTTGGTGGCCTCCTGCGCCTCGCGCATGCCGCGCGATTCGATCATGCTGCGGCGGAACACGTCGACCGCGCTCGCCATGGTGCCGAGCTCGTCGCGGCGTTCGCTGCCGGGAATCGTGACGTCGATCTCGCCGCCGGAAAGGCGGTTCATGACCGCCGTGATCGCGGCCAGTGGCCGCGACAGGCCGCGACCGAGCAGGAACGCCAGCACGATCGCGCCGGCCAGGATGGCGATCGTGCCGAGGATCAGATTGCGCTGCGAACTCGCCGCCGCCGCTTCGTACTCGGTCGTATCCTTGATGATCTCGAGAATGCCGACCGGCTGGCCGGCGTAATTCCTGATCTGCCCGAGATAGAGCGCGGCGGGATGTCCGTTGACCGTGGCGTCACGGCGCAACGGCTGCCCGTCGAACACGCTCTTGAGCTCGTCGGCGGTCGTGACCGCTTCGTCGCCGAAGGTCGTGGACAGCTTCTTGAAGGCCTTGCCATCGTACGAATAGACCGCAAGGTCGATGCCGAAGCGCTTCTTGGCGCGATCGACGAATTCCTTGCCGAAGGCGGCCCCGACGTCGACATTGGCCAGCGTCTTGCCGTCGCGCACGATCGGCGTCATGCCGAAGATCGCGAGCTGCTCGCGACCGGGCTCGACGCCGACGATGGACTTGCCGGTCTTGATCGCTTCCACCACGGTGGAACGCCGCTTGGAAGCATCGTCGTCGAACACCTTCGGCGCGTGGACGCGGTAAAAGGAAATCGCAGGCGCCCGCCAGAACGAGATCAACGGGATGCCCTGCGCCTTCAGCGACTCCAGGGCTTCGCCGAGCAATTTGCCCAATCCATCGCGGTCGTTCTTTGCGATGGCGTCAGCGACCGGTGGCAGCGCTGCGATCGCGGCTGAGACCGCAAGCGCGGCGCGGCCTTCATAGTCGATGGCGGCGGTCACGCTGTCATATTGCAGCTTGAGCTGCTGATCGAGCGCGAGTTGCGTCAGCGAGCGTTGCTGGGCGATCGAGAAGGTTCCAAGGATGCCGCAGGCGACGGCCACCGTCAGCGAAATGGCAAGGATCAGGCGAACGGCGATCGAGCGAATTTTGAACATGAGACCTACGGAAGCTCCAGGGGCGCGAGGGCTCCGTAAGGGATTTCATGAATTGTTTAACAACAGGGGTTGCCGGCCGGTCCGTAGAACTACGGAACGGAATCATCGCGCCGTCGGCGGCGTATCGAGATTGGCTGACAGGATCGCCTTGCCGACGTCTTCGTAGTGCGAATCTCGGCCCTGGATCTGTTGCGCGATCGCATGCATGTCGCGAAAGCGGCGCTCGAACTTGTTGCGGCTGAACACGGCGGTGGCGCCGGCCATGTGATAGGCGGTATCGACCACGGCAGCCGATTGATGGATGGTCCAGGTTGCGGCGATGCGCAGCGCGATGCGGTGGGCCTCGGTGATCGCCATACCCTGCGAAAGGTCGCGCCAGACCTCCGCCGCGGTGGAATAGAGATAGGCGCGCGTGGCGCGCAGCTGCGCCTCTGTGCGGCCGATCACGCCCTGCACGGCATTGTTTTCGCGCATCGCCTTCTGCGCCTGCGGGGTCTTGGCGCGGGAAAGGTCGATGGCGGCGTCGAGGGTAGCGCGGGCGACGCCGACCGAAGTTGCGGCAAAGCCCATGCTGAACACCATGTTGGTGGAGAGCTTGTACAGCGGTCCGTCCTCGCGCCGCGCCTGCGGTTCGTCGCGAAGTGCTGCAAATTTCTCGGGAATGAAGAGATTGTCCACGGAGTATGAATCGGTGCCGGTGCCGCGAAGGCCGATCACGTCCCAGACGTCATAAAGCGTGGCGCTGCTTATCGGGAACAGGATGGTGCGGATTTCCGGCGAGCCATCCGCCTTGCGCCGCGGCGTGCCGTCGGCCTCGACGACGCCGACATGGGCGCCGAGCCAGCTTGCCTGCCGCATGCCGGAGGCGAAATCCCAGCGCGCGTTCGCCTTGTAACCGCCCGGAACCGCCTGCACTTCATGTTTGATCGCGCCCCAGGCCAGAATGCCGGGCGCGACGTTGAAGATTTCGTTGGCGGCCTCGGGATCGAGATAGGCTGCGGTCATGGCGCAGACGCTGCACTGGCCGAGGCACCACGCGGTCGAGGCGTCGGCCTTGGCGATCTCCTCCTGCATCTGCATGAACGCTTCCAGCGAAGCCTCGATGCCGCCCAAGCTCTTCGGCAGCAGCGCGCGGTAAAGCCCGTTCTCGATCAAGGCCTGCGTCACCGCTGGCGTCAGCCGCCGCGTCCGCTCGATCTCGTCGGCTTCGCGCACGATCAAGGGAGCAAGCGCGCGTGCACGCTCGACGAGGTCGAGGCCGGGATGTTTACTCATGCGTTTCCTCGCATTCTCTTGTTCTTGGGTTTGGCCGTGATGGTGACGCATCCGTCGCCGGCGATCAAGGCAGCGGAGATTGCCAGCCTCTCACGCCGTCGCCCGCCCCAGATCGAGCGACGGCTGCGACGGCCGCCTGGCGGACGGGAAACTCAGCGCTACCGCGACGGCGGCTATGCCGATGGCGAAGGAGCCGACATAGAGCCAGCTATAGGCGTGGAACGTGTCGAATACCCATCCGCCGGCCAACGGCCCCAGCGCCATGCCGAGGCTGGCGAAGGCGGACACCGCGCCGAACATGCTGCCCATGATCCGCACGCCGAAATATTCACGCACCAGCACGGCGTAGAGCGGCATCACGCCGCCATAGGCGAGGCCGAAGATCACCGACAGCGCATAGAACTCGCCGAGCTGGCCGACCGCGAGGTAAGTGGCGATCGACAGGGCCTGCACGAACAGGCCGCCGACCAGAATATGCTTGGCGCCGTAGCGATCGGCCAATACGCCGAGCAGCAGCCGGCCGCCGAGGCCGGAGAAACCGGCGAGGCTGTAGACGGTGACAGCGGTCAAGGGAGCGATGCCGCAGATCATGGCGTAGCTCACCATGTGGAAGATCGGCCCGGAATGCGCCGCGCAGCAGGCGAAATGGGCCAGCGCCAGCGTGATGAATTGCGGGGTCTTGAGCGCCTGCGCGACGGTCCATTGCCGCCCGTCAGGTGCATCTGTTCCATTTGCGGTCGCCGGGCTTGCGGCCTCCGGTGCCGGGCGCACCAGGAACGAGGCAGGAATCAAAAGCGCCAATGCGACAATGCCGATCGCCAGCATCGCGGTGCGCCAGTCATAGGCCGTAATCAGCCAGCTTGCGAACGGAGCAACCGTCAGCGGCGACATCCCCATGCCGGCCGATACCAATGCGACCGCAAGGCTGCGCCGGTGTTCGATCCACGCGCTCGCCGCGGCCACCATCGGCGCATAAAAACTGCCGGCCGCAATGCCGATCAGGACGCCGAACGTCAACTGGAATTGCCACAGGCTGGTGGCCTGGCTCGCCCCGATCAGCCCGGCGCCGAGCAGCACCGAGCCCGACAGTACGACGATGCGCGTGCCAAACCGGTCGGACAGCGCGCCCCAGAAGAACGCCGCCAGCCCCATCGCGAGAAAGTCGATCGTCGCCGCCGCCGACACGCCGCTGCGCGACCAGCCCATGTCTTGCGAAATCGGCTGCAGGAACACGGCCAGCGACAGCATCGACCCGAACGCGATGCAGGTCATCAGCGCGCCCACAGCGACGACCACCCAGCCGTAGGAAGACCCGGAGGACTTGCCCATGCGTTTCCTTCGCTCTTTTTGTATTTATGATCTGAGCGGGAGAGATGGTGGCCTATTCAAAGCGACAGAGCAAGATGGACGCGCGAGTCAGGATGCGTAGGGTGGGCAAAGCGTAGCGTGCCCACCATCATCCACGATCGTGGATGCCGATGGTGGGCACGCTGCGCTTTGCCCACCCTACAATTTTCCTGGCTCGCTTCCTCAGCTATCCACCTTCAGCGCCGCAATGAACGCTTCCTGCGGGATGTCGACCTTGCCGAACTGCCGCATCTTCTTCTTGCCTTCCTTCTGCTTCTCCAGAAGTTTTCGTTTGCGCGTGATGTCGCCGCCGTAGCACTTGGCGGTGACGTCCTTGCGCAGCGCGCGGACGGTTTCGCGGGCGATCACCTTGCCGCCGATCGCGGCCTGGATCGGGATCTGGAACATGTGCGGCGGGATCAATTCCTTCATCTTCTCGACCATGGCGCGGCCGCGCCCTTCGGCGCGGGTCCGGTGCACCAGCATCGACAGCGCATCGACCGGCTCGTTGTTGACGAGGATCTGCATCTTGACGAGATCCGCCACCTTGTAGTCGGTCAGGTGATAATCGAACGAGGCGTAGCCCTTGGAGACCGATTTCAGGCGGTCGTAGAAATCGAACACCACTTCGTTGAGCGGCAGATCGTATTTCACCATCGCGCGGGAGCCGACGTAAGTCAGCTCCTTCTGCGCGCCGCGGCGGTCCTGGCACAGCTTTAATACGCTGCCGAGATATTCGTCGGGCGTGAGGATCGTGGCTTCGATCCAGGGCTCCTCGATATCGGCGATCTTGACGACATCAGGCATGTCGACGGGGTTGTGGATCGATATCTCCTGACCGTCGGTCAGGTGCATCTTGTAGATCACGCTCGGCGCGGTCGCGATCAGATTGAGGTCGAACTCGCGCGACAGCCGCTCCTGGATGATCTCCAGATGCAGCAGCCCGAGGAAGCCGCAGCGGAAGCCGAAACCAAGCGCGGCCGAGGTTTCCATCTCGTAGGAGAAGCTGGCGTCGTTCAGCCGTAGCTTCCCCATGGCCCCGCGCAGCGTTTCGAAGTCGTTGGCGTCGGCCGGGAACAGTCCGCAGAACACCACAGGGATCGCCGGCTTGAAGCCCGGCAGCATTTCGCTGACCGGCTTCCGGTCGTCGGTGATGGTGTCGCCGACGCGCGTGTCGGCGACTTCCTTGATCGCTGCGGTGATGAAGCCGATCTCGCCGGGACCGAGTTCGTCGACCTGCTCCATCTTCGGCGTGAAGAAGCCGACGCGCTCGACGTCGTAGGCCGCGTTGGTGCCCATCATGCGGATGCGCTGGTTTTTCTTCATCACGCCGTCGACCACGCGGATGAGCACGACGACGCCGAGATAGACGTCGTACCAGCTATCGACCAGCAGCGCCTTCAGCGTCGCATCCCGGTCGCCCTTCGGCGGCGGCAGCCGGGTGACGATGGCTTCCAGCACATCGGGAACGCCCAGGCCTGTCTTGGCCGAGATCATCACGGCGTCGGAGGCATCGATGCCGATCACGTCCTCGATCTGCTGCCTTATCTTCTCAGGCTCGGCCGCGGGCAGGTCGACCTTGTTCAGCACCGGCACGATCTCGAGATTGTTGTCGAGCGCCTGATAGACGTTGGCGAGCGTCTGCGCCTCGACGCCCTGGCTGGCGTCGACCACAAGCAGCGCGCCCTCGCAGGCCGCCAGCGACCGCGAGACTTCGTAGGCGAAGTCGACATGGCCGGGCGTGTCCATCAGGTTGAAGATGTAATCCTTGCCGTCCTTGGCGCGGTAGTTCAGCCGCACCGTCTGCGCCTTGATGGTGATGCCGCGCTCGCGCTCGATATCCATGGAATCGAGCACCTGCTCCTTGCCCGCCATTTCGCGATCGGTCAGGCCGCCGGTCATCTGGATCAGGCGGTCGGCCAGCGTCGATTTGCCATGGTCGATATGGGCGACGATGGAGAAGTTGCGGATGTTGGAAATGGGGGCGGTTGTCATGGGGCGCGGGATAGCATTCACATCACCGTGCGGCAACCATCTTGCTGTATTTCAAGGGGGTTTCTTCACGCCAAGCTGATTTTACTGGAGCCAAAAACGCGCTACGGAATGGGCCATGTCGACTGCATCCATTTTGCCCACGGCCGCGCGCGGCAAGCGTTTCCCATCGATTCGGCGGCTCGGGGCATGGCTGGCCTCGCGCGCCAGCGATCCCAAAGCCGGCCTGTGGCTGGTGACCGGCTTTGCCGCGGTTCACGCCGTGCTGTGGACGCTGATCCTGGTCAATCTGAAGACCGGGCAGGACGTTCATATGGATGTCGCGGAGGCCTACGCCTGGGGACAAAAGTTCCTGCTCGGCTATGGCAAGCACCCGCCGCTGTCCGGATGGGTCGCCGGCGTCTGGTTTATGCTGTTTCCGGTCACGGACTGGGCGACCTATGCGCTGGCGATGGCGACGCTCGGTTGCGGGCTCGTGATCTGCTGGCTGCTGGCGCTGCGCGTGGTCGATCGCCGCCGGGCGTTCTTCGTCGTGGTGATGCTGGCGCTCTATCCGATCTTCAATTTCAAGGGCTTCAAGTACAATCCGGATCTGCTGCAGCTGGTCACGCTGCCGCTTGTCGTGCTGGCCTATCTCGACGCGTTCGAGAAGCGCAGCGTCAAATCCGGCCTGTGGCTCGGGCTCGCCGGTGCGCTGGCGCTGATGACCAAATACTGGGTGCTGACCATGATCGGCGCGATCGGCCTTGCCGCGCTGATCCATCCCGACCGCCTGCGCTTCCTGCGCTCGCCGGCGCCGTGGGTCGCGATTGCCACGCTGGTGATTGTGATGCTCCCGCATTTCATGTGGCTGAAGCAGGTCGATTTCGTCCCGCTTACCTATGCGGGCGACACGTATTCGCTCACTGACCGCACGCTGATCGACAATCTCGCCCTGGGCTACGTCTTGCATAATCTCGCACTGCTGGCCGCGCCGGTGGTGCTCGGCGCGATCGCGCTTGTCTGGCGGCCGTTCCGCCTGACGCCGTTTCCGGCCTTGGCGCGCGGCGTCAATTCCGGCGTGAACCTGTCGCAGGCGCTCAACGTCTGGATCATCCAGGCGGTGGTGGCGATCGGACCGCCGCTCGGCGCCTTGCTGTTCCGCGTCTACATTAAGACCGACTGGGGCATCCCGCTGTTCTTCCTGACGCCGCTCGCGCTGATCGCGATCCCCGCGTTGCGGGTCCGGAAAGTCGCGCTGTTGAACCTGACGGCGACCTGGCTGGTGATTTCGCTCGTGGTGCTGGCGGTATCGCCAAATATCGTCGCCTATGAAGTCAGCGAAAAGCGTACGGCAGGCGCGACCTACCGGGCGCGTTCCGAACTCGCCCGCGAACTGACGGAAGCCTGGCACACGCGCTTTTTTTCGCGCTGGCCGGTGGTCGCCGCCTATATGGATACCGGCCCGCCCATGACTTTCTATAGCCCCGATCATCCGGCGCCGCTCACGCCGAACGAGCCTTGGTCATCGGGCCTGACCTCGCTCGAGGAGGCGAAGCGGTCGGGCTTCATCGGGATCTGTGAACCTGGCCACTGGAAGTTCGAAGAATGCGAAGCGTGGATGAAAGCCCATGCCGCCAATAGCGAGCGCGTGGTGATGACCACGCGGCGATTCTTCTTGGGCCACCCCGGCCCCGCGACGGCCTGGAACGTCTACATCGTGCCGCCGGCCAGATAGCGCACCGCTGTTCCGCGACAGCGGCTACGCCGTCCACTTTCGTTCATAGTCCATCCGGCGAAAGCGCTCGACGAGGAAGTCGATGAAGCATCGTACCTTGGCCGGCAGATGCTGGCGGCTCTGGTATGCGAGATTGATGGTCAGGCGTGGCAGGTCCCATTCGTCGAGCACCGGTACCAGCCGGCCGGCGACGATGTCGTCGTGGATGATGTAACGCGGCTGGATCAGGATACCCATGTGCTGAAACGCTGCGGTGCGCAGCAATTGGCCGTCATTAGCCTCCAGCAAGCCCTTGACCGAGAGGATTACGGTCTCGCCATCGCGTGTGAAGCGCAATTGGTCCGGATGGTTCGAATAAGTATAGACCAGCAGCGGATGCTTCGCGAGTTCCTCAAGCGTACGCGGCGTGCCGTGGCGCTGCAGATATTGCGGCGACGCCGCGAGAATGCGGCGTGTTTCGGCCAGACGACGCACCGTGATGTTCGAATCGGCCTCGTATTCCCGAGTTCTGATCGCGAGATCGATGCCGTTCTCGATCAGATCGTAATAGCGGTTGGCGGCGACGATATCGATACGCAAGCCCGGATAAAGTGCGGTGAACTCCGGCAGCAGCGGCACCACATGCATCATGCAGAACGATAATGATCCGGTGATCCGCAGCAGTCCGGTCGGGTTCAGGACTGTCGCGTTGACCGCGGCCTCCGCTTCCCGCATCTCGGCCAGCATATCCTTGCAGTGCCGGAAGAAATCCGCTCCCGCGTCGGTCAAATACAGCCTGCGGGTATTGCGTTGCACGAGCCGTGCCGCCAGCCGCTTCTCAAGCGCGGCCAGATGGCGGCTGGCGGCAGCATTGGAAAGCTCCAGCGCCTCCGCCGCACGCGACAGGCTGCCGAGTTCGGCGACCTGTACGAAAACCTCGATCTCGGTCCAACGATCCATGACGCGCAGTATTCCTGAGAATGGAAAACACCTTTCCTGTTGTCGCCTTTCGAGCCGGTGGCGTCGAATTTAAAGTAACAGCCAAAGCGAGACAAAGGGCTGCCTGAAGAACGGCCCGCAAGGAAACGTGTGCGTAATCTCAACGAGGACAACGTCACCCAGGCCGTCATCGCGCGGCACCTCAATGCGTCCGATGTGCGCTTTCGCGAGGTCATGACGGGCCTGGTCCAGCATCTTCACGCCTTTGCGCGCGAGGTCCACCTTACCCAGGCGGAATGGCTGGAAGGCATCAAGTTTCTCACCGCAGTCGGCCATATCACCGATGCCAGGCGGCAGGAATTCATCCTGCTGTCGGACACGCTGGGACTCTCGATGCTGGTGACGGCGCAGAATGAGAAAAAGCCACCGGGCTGCACCGAATCGACCGTCTTCGGGCCGTTTTACGTGGCGGATGCGCCGCATTACGACCATGGCGACGATATTTCGAATGGTGCGGCAGGGGTGCCTTGCCTGGTGCGCGGCCGGGTCAGGGATGTCGAGGGGCGCGGCGTTTCCGGCGCCATGATCGAGACCTGGCAGGCCGACGCCGAAGGCCACTACGACGTGCAATATGTCGATCTCGACACGCATCGCGCGCGCGGTGTGCTCACCTCCGGGCCCGACGGTCATTTCCATTTCAGATCGATCGTGGCCGAGGCCTATCCGATTCCGCATGATGGCCCGGTCGGGCGGATGTTGGACAGGCTGGGGCGCCACCCCTGGCGGCCGGCCCATCTGCACTTCATGATCACGGCGCCCGGCCATCAAACGCTGATCACCCATGTCTTCCGCAACGGCGACGAGTATCTCGATTCCGATGCAGTGTTCGGCGTGCGCCAATCCCTGATCGCGGAATGGACCGAACAACCCGACGGCAGCTATTTGCTCGAATTCGATTTTGTCCTCAACCGGACCAATGAACCGAAACTTCAAGGAGACAACGTATGAATCTCGACCTGACTGGGAAACTCGCGCTCGTCACGGGCTCGACCCGAGGCATTGGGCTCGCTACCGCCACGGGGCTTGCGCAAATGGGCGCTGAAGTCATCGTCAATGGCCGGGAGAGCGCCGCCGTTACCGACGCAATCGCGAAGATCAAGCAGGCAACGCCCTCGGCCAAAGTGCATGCGGCGGTGTTCGATCTCGGCGGCGCCGAGGGATGCAGCGCTCTTGTCGCTCAATTCTCCGAGGTCGATATTCTCGTCAACAACCTCGGCATCTACGAACCCAAGGGTTTTTTCGATATCGAGGACGCCGACTGGGGCAAGATGTTCGAAGTCAACGTGATGAGCGGGATACGCCTCACGCGACACTATTTGAAGCGGATGCTGGACAACAAGGATTGGGGCCGTGTCGTGTTCGTCTCCAGCGAGTCCGCCGTCTTCGTTCCGAAGGAGATGGTGCATTACGGTTTTTCGAAAGCAGCCCAGCTTTACATCGCGCGAGGCGCCGCCGAACAAACCAAGGGAACCAATGTCACGGTCAATTCGGTCATGCCTGGCCCGACCTGGGTCGAGATGGCGCCGGTTCGTCTTGCCGCCCGCGCCAAGGGAATGGGAATCAGCGCGGATGAACTCGCCGCGCGCACCTTCACCGAACGCCGGCCAGCCTCGCTGTTGCAACGCTACGCCATGCCGGAGGAGGTCGCGAACCTGATCTGCTTCGTCTGCTCCAAAGCCTCCGGCGCGACCAACGGCGCGGCGTTGCGCGCCGATGGCGGCATCGTCACCAATCCATTCTGAGGTCGCGACATGACCATCACGATGAAAGCGCCGCTGGAGGTCGGGATCTGCGTTGCCGATCTCGATCGGGCCGTGGCCTTCTATCAGGGCGTGCTCGGCTTCGAGCGCATTTCCGAGGCGACCCTGTCGCCGGAGCGCGCCGAGGCTGCCGGGTTCGGGCCGGTGGCGTTTCGCATGGTTCGCATGCAGACCAATTACGGCGAGCGCATCAAGCTTCTCGAAACCACACCGGGCCCCGCACACAGCGTGCCGGGTTCGATCCTGGGACGCGCCGGCATCAGCTATCTCACATTCGTGGTCGCCGATATCGAGGCGGCGCTGGAGCGCCTTACGCGATCCGGCGCCAAGATGATGAGCGCGCAGCCGATCCAGACCCGTCCCGGCACCCGCCTGATTTTCTTTCGCGACAGCGAAGGCAATCCCCTCGAACTCGTTCAGTACGACGACCTCTCGGCCTACCGGCCGGATATTTGAGAGCAAGCAATAGTCGACAAACGCGGCGGGATCATAAACCCGCCCGGGAAAAACCAGGGAGTTGAACATGAGACGTTTTTTGAAAGCTTTGGTCGCCATCAGTCTCGCGGCGGTCCCGTTCACGGCGCAGGCCGATGACTGGAAACCCGATCATCCCATCACCATCGTGGTCCCGTTCCCGCCGGGCGGCACGGCGGACCAGGTCGCCAGGCTGGTCGGCGTTGAAATGCAAAAGGCGCTCGGTCAGAGCTTCGTCGTGATCAATCAGCCGGGTGCGACGGGCGCGATCGGCGCGAGAGCGGTGCGCGACGCACCGAAGGACGGTTACACGTGGCTCGGTACCGCGAACCGCCTGGTAGGCACCTATCCCATCATGAGCGACGTCAAGGTCACCCTCGACGAATTCAATCAGTTCCTCGCCATCACCAATGTTCCGGTCATCAGCGTGGCGACCGCAGCACCCTATGCGGATTTTGGCCAGTTGTTTGCCGCGTTGCACGATAAACCTGGTCAGATCACCGTCGGCACCGCAGGTCCCGCGACCAGCGGCCATTTTGCGATGGAAGCGATCGCCCAGACCGCCCACATCAAATACCGGCTGGTGAATTACCAGGGCGGCGCGCCAGCGGTGATGTCCACGGTCTCTCGCGAGACCGTCGTCAACGCCGAGCTCGCCAGCGACCAGGCCGAGATGATTCGCGCCAAGCGGTTGCGGCCGCTCGCGGCGCTGAGCGATGCGCCGCTCGAGCTGAGCGGCTACGGAACGATTCCCTCGATCAAGCAATGGATTCCGGATTTGCCCGCCGTTACCACGCAGTTCGGCATTCTCATCCCGAAGGGCGTACCGCAGAACGTGATCGATACCATCGATCGCATCTGGAACAACCAGATCGCGCACTCGACGGCGCTCAAGACCTGGGCGGATGAACGTGGTGCGCTGATGACGGTGCTGTCCGGCAAGGCGGCGCAGGATGCGGTCTGGCCCACGGTCGTGGCCTCCGCATGGATGATGCACGCGGCGGGTCTGACACGGGCGTCGCCCGACACGATCGGCATCCCGCCGATCCAGCATTGAGTGGGAGTGCGTGATGCTGCCGGCATATCATGCAAAGAACATTGCGTCGGGTTTGCTGCTGATCGCGATCGGATCGTTCTTCGCCTATTCGGGCCGGCATCTCGACGTTAGCAGCGTCAAGAATATGGGACCAGGGTATTTCCCCCTGGTCCTGTCGGGGCTCTTGATTGTGCTGGGCGTCGTCGTCATCGCCGGGGGCTGGCGCGCTGCGGCGGATGGATCGGACCAAGCCAGCGGCGGTTCGATCCCATGGCGCGGCGTCGCGCTCCTGACTGTAGCGCTGCTTTTCTTCTGCCTTTTGGTGCAGCCGCTCGGTCTCGGCCCGGCACTGGGTGGCGCCGTTGCGATTTCCTGCTTCGCCAGTCAGCGTTGGCGACCGGTCCCGACCCTTGTCCTGACCGCGTCCATGGTTGCCTGCGGCTGGGTGGTTTTCATACGGCTGCTCGGCATACCGATTCCGTTCCTCGGTCCGTGGCTTCACTGAGGGGCAATTCGATGGACGTCATCTCAAATCTCGGTCTCGGCTTCGGCACAGCGATGTCGTTCCATAACATCCTGTTCTGCTTTGTCGGCGTATTTTTGGGAACGCTGGTCGGCGTGCTGCCCGGTATCGGCCCGGTCGCTACGATTTCGATGCTGTTGCCGATCACCTTCGTGATGTCGCCGATCCCCGCTCTGATCATGATGGCCGGCATCTATTACGGTACCCAGTATGGCGGTTCGACCACATCGATCCTGATCAACATGCCGGGAGAAGCCTCGTCGATCGTGACCGCGCTCGACGGCTATCAGATGGCGCGTCAGGGGCGGGCCGGTGCAGCGCTGGCGACCGCGGCGATCGGTTCATTCTTTGCAGGCACGGTCTCGACCGTTCTGATCGCCGTGCTGGCGCCGCCGCTCACGGAATTCGCGCTTACCGTCGGCTCGCCGGAATATTTCGCGCTGATGGTGCTGGGACTGGTTGCTTCGATTTCGCTGGCACAGGGGTCGATCGTCAAGGCACTGGCGATGCTGGTGCTGGGCGTGCTGCTCGGGACCGTGGGTCAGGACATGGACTCCGGCACCGAACGCTTCACGTTCGGGATTCCCGATCTTGCCGACGGGCTGGAATTCGTCGCCATTGCCATGGGCCTGTTCGGACTGTGCGAGATTCTTCGCAATCTCGAGGACGAGACCACGCGGACCATCGTGACGCAAAAGGTCGGCGGCCTGATGCTGACGCGCGCCGATGTTCGGCGGATAGCGCTGCCGATCTTGCGCGGCACGGTGCTGGGATCGATCCTTGGCGTGCTTCCCGGAGGCGGGGCGATCCTGGCATCCTTTGCCGGCTACTCGATCGAGAAACGGATTTCGGCGACGCCGCAGGCATTCGGGACCGGAATGATCGAGGGCGTGGCGAGCCCGGAGGCGGCCAACAACGCCGCTGCGCAAACCTCGTTCATTCCGATGCTGACCCTCGGCATTCCGGCGACGCCGGTGATGGCGCTGATGATCGGCGCCATGATCGTGCAGGGCATCACGCCCGGTCCGACCGTGATGCTGCAGAAGCCGGAACTGTTCTGGGGTCTGATCGCCTCGATGTGGATCGGCAACGCCATGCTGCTGGTTCTGAACCTGCCGCTGGTCGGCCTCTGGGTGCGGCTATTGTCGATCCCCTATCAGTATCTGTTCCCCGCCATCATCGGATTCTGCTGTATCGGAATTCTCAGCATCTCCAACAATCCGTTCCACATCTACACGATGATCGTGTTCGGGCTTGGCGGCTATCTGCTGATGCGGCTCGATTTCGAGCCGGCGCCGCTGCTGCTCGGATTTGTCATCGGGCCGATGCTGGAGGAAAACCTGAGACGCTCATTCGTGCTGTCGGACGGGGACCCAATGGTCTTCGTGCAGCGGCCGGTCACCGCCGTGCTGTTGGCGATCGCCATCGTCGCGCTGGTGGTCGCAGCTCTGCCGTCGATCCGGCAGAAACGCGGCGAAGCGTTCGTCGAATAGCGCGCGCCGGTCAGGTGCCTTCTTCGTTGAACTTGCCGGCAACGAGTTCGGCGATCGCATCGATGGCCGCCTGGGCTTCGGGGCCGGTCGCCGAGACCGTCACAGTGGTTCCCGGTCCCGCCGCCAGCATCATCAACCCCATGATTGAGGTGCCGCCGACGGTCTCGCTGCCGCGCGTCACCCAGACCTCGGCGTTGAACTTTTCGACCATCTGCACGAACTTGGCCGAGGCCCGCGCGTGCAGGCCGCGCTTGTTGATAATGAGAAGTTCCCGCGAAATGGCGCCGGCAGGCACGCTCGGCCCGAGTTCCTTCTCGGGCGCGTCGTCGTCGCTCATTTGCCGGCGAGGACGCGGCTGGCGATGGTGACGTATTTGCGGCCGGCTTCCTGGGCCATGGCGATGGCATCGGGAAGCGAACGCTCTTCGCGCACCTTTGCAAGCTTAACCAGCATGGGAAGATTGATGCCTGCGAGCACTTCCACTTTTGGACGGCTCATACACGAAATCGCGAGGTTGGAAGGCGTGCCGCCGAACATGTCGGTGAGGATGGCGACACCATCGCCGCTGTCGACGCGATTTACCGCTTCGATGATATCGCTTCGACAGAGATCGGAGTCGTCCTCGGCTCCAATCGTGATGGCTTCAATTTGTTTTTGCGGACCCATGACATGTTCGAGCGCCGCCTTGAACTCGTCGGCAAGGCGCCCATGGGTCACAAGCACTAGACCAATCATCGGAAACTCCTCGCGGGTGCTTTTTGGTGCACCGCACGAACGCGCCACTTTGACCATCCAGAGGCCCCGCGCAAGAGGGCATCTTGGCTATTGTTCCAGTACTTGGCGGTAAACAGTGAGGCCTGTGCCGGTTTAATCAGTGGCGATATTGGGGCTTATATGGTTACCAATTCCCTTCAGGCAATCATGCGAAGGTTGAACGGAAGCTGAACCGGCGGTTGTCGTTAGAGCGGCTGCAATCAGCGGCAGTGCCTCATAACCGATTCCAATGGGGATTCGCGGTAATTCAACACCATTTAGGCGGATCGAGAGCGCTTCCGGCGGCGGTAGCCGCTCCGCATCGCTGGCCGCGAGATCGACGATCAGGCCGACCACCGCCTCCGCAATGTAGTCGCAATTTCGAATTCCGAGGCCCCGGACCTCGATCAGGCCGGCCAGTTCCCGCGCCGGTCGAACCCACAATTGTCCGGCGACTGTGTCGAGATGGACACGGTCATCGCCGACCAAAATGGCCTGCGGAAGCTGCCCGGCACGTCCGGCGAGAATCAGGTCGAAGGCCAGCCGGGACTTGCCGGCGCCTGAAGGTCCACGGATCAGCACGGCGCGGTCGCCCACCAGCACGGCGGAGGCGTGCACGCTCGCCCCCTGCGGCATCATGGCGCTGGCAGCCGGACCACAAAGCGCGCCCCGGCCACCGCCGGCTTGCCGTCGGCATCCGCCGGGCCATGGCGATTCTCCGCCCAGATCCGCCCGGCATGCGCTTCGATGATCTGCTTGGAGATCGATAGTCCGAGGCCAGAGTTCTGGCCGAAGCCCTGATGCGGCCGGTCGGTGTAGAAGCGCTCGAAGATGCGTTCCAGCGCATCCTCGCCGATGCCCGGCCCGTCGTCATCGACGACGATTTCGATTTCCGAGCGCGCGCGGCGGCAGGTGACGCGCACCTTGCCGCCAGGCGTGGAGAAGGATTGCGCGTTGGACAGCAGGTTGGAGACCACCTGCCCGAGCCGGGAATCATGGCCCGGCACCGAGAACGTGTCGGTGGCTCCACGGCCCTCGAAGCGCGTCTCCACCGCGACGTCGTGGCCGAGCTTCGTTTCGTTGGCGACCGAGGTCAGCGTCGTCAGCAGCCGGCGCATATCGACCGGCGCCATGTCCTGACGCTGCAATTCGGCATCGAGGCGGCTGGCGTCGGAAATATCCGAGATCAGCCGGTCGAGCCGCTTGACGTCGTGCTCGATCACCTCGAGCAGGCGGGCGCGACTGGTTTCGTTGCGCGCCAGCGGCAGCGTTTCCACCGCCGACCGCAGCGAGGTCAGCGGGTTCTTCAATTCATGGGCGACATCGGCGGCGAACATCTCGATCGCCTCGATGCGGCTATAGAGCGCATTCGTCATGTCGCGCAGTGCGCCGGACAAATGGCCGATCTCGTCGCGGCGGCGGGTGAAATCGGGAATCTCGACGCGGGTCTGGATGCGCCGGCGGACGCGCTCGGCGCCGTCGGCCAGCCGCCGCACCGGACCCGCGATCGTGCTCGCCAGCAAGAGCGACAGCACGATCATGACGGCAGAGGCGACGCCGCCCACCTTGAGGATCGCCAGCCGCTCGGCGGTCACCATCTGGTCGATGTCGTCGCCCTGCGTCGAGAGCATCAGGGCGCCATGCACGGCGCGGAAACGCTGTACCGGGACTGCGACCGAGACGATCACCTCGCCGCGGTCGTTGACCCGCACCATGCTGCTTTTGACGCCGTCGAGCGCCTGCACGATTTCCTGGTAGCCCTTGCCGTTCTCGGGGCCGAGCTCGCGATAGAGCGGCAGGTCGCCGCGGTTGAGCCAGGTGCGGATCGAGATCGTGGCGCGCTCGACGAAGCCCGGCTTCTCCGTCGACGGCGGCGGCAGTTCGAAGCGCAGCACGTCGCCGCGGCCGTAGAGGCTGCGGCTGTCGAGAATCATGCCGCCGTCGCCGCCATAGATGCGCGCGCGGGTCTTGGTCGGCGAGATCAGCCGACGCAGCACCGGTGCGACGCGCTCCGGGTTGATCGGAAAATCCAGCCCGGAGGATTCGTCCGGCGCGCCGTAGCTTTCGCCGGGCTTGAGGTCGAGCAGGCGGTCCGGATCGATGGTGATGGTGTTGGTTTCGACGGTGGCCGAGGCGGCAATCGCGCCGGCGATGATTTCGGCCTGCACTAGAAGGCTCTGCGCGCGCGCGTCGATCAAGCCGGCGCGGAATTGCGAAAGGTAGAGAATACTCGCCACCAGGGCTACGAGGCCCGCCAGGTTGAGCGAAACGATCCGGCGCGTGAGGCTGGAGAAGGAGAGCGCGAAGAAGAATTGCCCGGCCCGGCGCAGCCAGCCGAGCGGCCGCCGCCAGCCTTTCTCGCCCGGGTTAATTTCGGCAACGCGATCCCGATCGAGGAGCTCCGAAGCATCCTCGTGATTCAGGCTGGGATCGGGCTGCGTTCGATCTAGCAATGGCCGAGCTGCCGGTTGTGATGCGCCGTCTTCTTGTCTCTACGCTTCTGCGCCGAGCGGGCGGATGTGCCGGTCGGCACTTCCGCCCGGAGAACGCAGATCAGGCTTCCTTGAAGCGATAGCCGACGCCGTACAGCGTCTCGATCATCTCGAAATCGTCGTCGACCACCTTGAACTTCTTGCGCAGCCGCTTGATGTGGCTGTCGATGGTGCGGTCGTCGACATAGACCTGGTCGTCATAGGCCGCGTCCATCAGCGCGTTGCGGCTTTTCACCACGCCGGGCCGTGTTGCCAGCGCCTGCAGGATCAAAAATTCCGTCACCGTCAGCGTCACCGGCTCGTTCTTCCAGGTGCAGGTGTGACGTTCCGGATCCATCCGCAGCAGGCCGCGGTCCAGCGCGCGCGCATCCGGCTCCTTCGCTACGGCGGTCGGATCCTTGGGTTGGCCGCGGCGGAGCACGGCCTTGACGCGCTCGACCAGAAGACGCTGCGAGAACGGCTTGCGGATGAAATCGTCGGCGCCCATCTTGAGGCCGAACAATTCGTCGATCTCTTCATCCTTGGAGGTCAGGAAGATCACCGGCAGATCGGACTTCTGCCGCAGCCGGCGTAGCGTTTCCATGCCGTCCATGCGCGGCATCTTGATGTCGAGGATCGCGAGGTCGGGCGGCGAAGTGCGGAAGCCGTCCAACGCCGATGCACCATCCGTGTAGGTCATGATACGATAGCCTTCGGCTTCGAGCGCGATCGACACGGATGTGAGAATGTTGCGGTCATCATCGACCAGGGCGATTGTGGGCATGAGCCTGCTTTCGAATAAGAGAGTGGCTTAAACGGCGGGCACTTCAGCCAGACGCCGCATAAAAGGGCTTCGTACACGGTCAACGAGCAATGCAAGCTGGGCTGAAGTGTGACCGAGTTCCGCAAAACGCTCCAGCGGAGATAAGCCGTCTCCCATATAGCACCCTGCCGGGCCGAGAAAAGGCCCTTTTTTGCAATAAGATGGCCGGAAAGAGACCATGCAGCCCACCGCAGATTTTGATGCTTCCAAACTTGCCCGCTCGCTGCTGAGGCGCAGCCGGCAGGGCGCGCTTGCCACCCTTATGCCTGAAAGCGGCGATCCCTACTGTTCGCTGGTTAACGTCGCCAGCCACGCCGACGCGTCTCCGATCCTGCTGATTTCGAGGCTCGCGCTGCATACGAAAAATATCCTCGGCGATAACAGGATATCGCTGATGCTGGACGAGCGCGCCGCCGGCGATCCGCTGGAAGGCGCGCGGATCATGCTGGCGGGCCGGGCCGAGGAGGCCACAGGGGACGCTGCGAAAGTCCTGCGCCGGCGCTACCTCAACGCCCATCCATCCGCGGAAGCCTTTGTGGATTTCAAGGATTTCTCGTTCTTTCGGGTAGCGCCATCAGGCCTGCATCTGGTCGCCGGTTTTGGCCGCATCATCGATCTCAAGCCAGAGCAGTTTCTGACCGGGATCGGCGATGCCGCCGATTTGCTGGAAGCCGAGCAGGGCGCTGTCGAGCATATGAACGAGGATCACCGCGACGCGATGAATCTTTATGCGACCAGGCTGCTGGATGCCGAGCCTGCCGATTGGCGCTGCACCGGCTGCGACCCTGACGGCATGGACATGCAGGCGGGCAGCGCAACGCTGCGGCTGGATTTCCCGGAACGGGTCACCAGTGCGATGGCGTTGCGCAAGATGCTGGTGCGGCTGGCGGGCGAGGCGCGGGCCAAGGGCTTGACGTTAGCGGGTAGCCGACCGCGGATTTGAATGGGTACGGAAAATACGCCGAAGCCGTCTCCCGCGATTGCCGACATTGTTGACGAACTCAACGCCATTGCCATTGGCAAGAAACCTCCGCGGCGCCGCAGTGCGTTGAAATTTTCTAATTGTGCATCGCACCAATTCTTGGCCGGGCCGGGCAGCGACGGATGGTCGCGCAACCACGACGGCAAATACGGGCAAAGCGCCGCAGCAACGATTGATGCAGATCAACCAATCTCGTTTGAATAAACCAAATCGCCTGGATCGGCTTGGCAAGCACGGCGTTCATCAGTATTAGGTCGCCGGACCGGAGCCGGAAGGCTATATTCAGGGTTCACCGCGACAGAGCGCGTCAAGCGACATGCGCGCAATTCGAGCAACGCGGGTTCGAGGAGGATTTCTTCGTGCAAGAGACGGGTCTACGCAACGGTGCCTTCGGCGCCGACAAATTCGGTTTAAAAAATCTCAAGACGGTGCACTGGAATCTCGGTGCGCCGCAGCTCTATCAATACTCACTCGCGGGAGGCGAGGCGGTGCTGTCGGCCGACGGCGCGCTGTGCGCTGACACCGGCGAGTTCACCGGCCGCAGTCCGAAGGACAAGTTCACGGTTCGCGATGCGACCACCGACAAGAACATGTGGTGGGCCGGCAACCAGTCGATATCAGCGGACCAGTTCTCCGCGCTCTATGCCGACTTCCTCAAGCATGCCGAAGGCATGACGCTGTTCGCGCAGGACCTCTACGGTGGCGCGGATCCGAGCTTCCAGATCAAGACCCGCGTCTTCACCGAGCTCGCCTGGCACTCGCTGTTCATCCGTACGCTGCTGATCCGCCCCGAGGCGTCGGTGCTCAGGGACTTCGTGCCCGAACTCACCATCATCGACCTGCCGAGCTTCCGCGCCGATCCCAAACGCCACGGCGTGCGCTCGGAGAACGTCGTCGCGATCGATTTCGCCCGCAAGATCGTCCTGATCGGCGGGTCTTATTATGCCGGCGAGATGAAGAAGTCGGTCTTCACCACGCTGAACTATTACCTGCCCGCCAAGGGCGTGCTGCCGATGCACTGCTCGGCCAATGTCGGGCCCAAGGGCGACACCGCGATCTTCTTCGGCCTGTCCGGCACCGGCAAGACCACGCTGTCGGCCGATCCGAACCGCACGCTGATCGGCGACGACGAGCACGGCTGGGGCAATGACGGCGTCTTCAATTTCGAGGGCGGCTGCTACGCCAAGTGCATCAAGCTCTCGCCGGAAGCCGAGCCGCAGATCTTCGCCGCCAGCAACCGCTTCGGCGCCGTGCTCGAGAACGTGGTGCTCGACGAAGACACCCGCGTGCCCGACTTCGACAACGGTTCGAAAACCGAAAACACCCGTTCGGCCTATCCGCTCGACTTCATCCCGAACGCTTCGCGCACCGGCCGCGCCGGCCAGCCGAAGAACGTCGTGATGCTGGCCGCCGACGCGTTCGGCGTGCTGCCGCCGATTGCAAAGCTTTCGCCGGCGCAGGCGATGTATCACTTCCTGTCCGGCTACACCGCCAAGGTCGCGGGCACCGAGCGCGGTCTCGGCAACGAGCCGCAGCCGGAATTTTCCACCTGCTTCGGCTCGCCGTTCCTGCCGCTCGACCCCTCGGTCTACGGCAACATGCTGCGCGAGCTGATCGCCACGCATAACGTCGATTGCTGGCTGGTGAACACCGGCTGGACCGGCGGCAAATTCGGCACCGGCTCGAGGATGCCGATCAAGGTCACGCGGGCGCTGCTCACCGCGGCGCTGGACGGTTCGTTGCGCAACGTCGAATTCCGCACCGACAAGTATTTCGGCTTTGCGGTGCCGACCGCGCTTCCCGGCGTGCCGAGCGAGATCCTCGATCCCGTCAACACCTGGAAGGACAAGGCCGAGTTCGACAAGACCGCGCGGGCGCTGGTCGGCATGTTCCAGAAGAACTTTGCCAAGTTCGAAGCCCAGGTCGACGCCGAAGTCCGCGCCGCAGCGCCGGACCTGAAGCTCGCGGCGGAGTAATCGCCGCTCGAACGAGACACCATTCGAGAACGCTGAGGGCGGCCGTGAGGCCGCCCTTTCGTTTTCGGCGCCTCTCGCGTGCTCGCCTCTAGCCGCCGTTGCCCGGCAACACCGCGTTGCTCGGCGTCCGACGGTCGGTGATCTGCAGGCCGAACAGGCTGCCGACCAGTTCGACCGCGACGCGCGCGGTGCGGCCGCGTTCGTCGAGGAACGGGTTGAGCTCGACGATGTCGACCGAGCGCACCAGATCCGAATCGTGCAGCAGCTCCATGATCAGGTGCGCCTCGCGATAGGTCGCGCCGCCCGGCACCGTGGTGCCGACGCCGGGCGCGACGGCGGGATCGAGAAAGTCGACGTCGAAGCTCAAATGCAGCACGCCATTCCGCGCCCGCACGCGCTCGATGACCTTGCGGATCAGCACGCCGACGCCGAACTCGTCGATCGCGCGCATGTCGGCGATCGCGATGCGGCGCTCGAACACCAGCTTCTTCTCCTCGGGATCGATCGAGCGGATGCCGAACAGGTCGAGCTGGTCGGGGCCGATCGAGGCGCGCGGCTCGCCGCCGAGCAGGTTGTCCAGGCCAGGCTCACCGCACAGAAAGGCCGCCGACATGCCGTGCATGTTGCCGGTCTCCGTCGTCTGCGGCGTGTTGTAGTCGGCGTGGGCGTCGAGCCAGAGCACGAACAGCGGCCGGCCCTGCTCCTGCCAGTAGCGCGCGACGCCGTTCACCGATCCCATCGACAGCGAATGATCGCCGCCCATGAAGATCGGAACGGCGCCGGAGCTCGCCAGCGAATAGGAGCGTTCGCTGAGCGCGCGGATCCAGCCCTTGATCGTGTCGTAATACTTGGCGTTCGCCGGCGGCGGGCCCTCGGCGGGAGCAGCGCCGGGCCTTGCCATGTTGCCGTGGTCCTCGACGTCAAAGCCGAGCTGATCGAGGATGCGGCCGATGCCCGCCGTGCGCAGCGCGTCCGGCCCCATCAAGGTTCCGAGTTGCGAGGCCCCGATCTCGATGGGGATCCCGAGCAGGGCGATGCGGGGAGTCTCGGCGTCGGACATGAGGCAGCTCGCATGAAATCGTAGAATCGTAGGGTGGGCAAAGCGTAGCGTGCCCACCATCTCCCGGCGAGCATTGTCTTAAATGGTGGGCACGCTTCGCTTTGCCCACCCTACAAGAGAGCCGGCGCTTTAACGTTCCGCTACGCCTTGAAATAGGCGATCTGCGTCGTCGTCGCGAGCAGGCGTCCCGACGGCGACCACAATTCGCCGTGCTGGTCGCCGTAACTCCTGTGGAAAATTCGGGCGTCGGCCACGGCCAGCACCTGGGTGATGTCGTCGGCCGCGAGTTCGTCCGACGAGGTGTGGAAGTAGGTCGTGATCGATACCGTGCCGAACGGGATCAACTCGCGCCGCGCCAGAAACACCCGGCCGAAGAACGCATCCGACATCGACATCAGCGACAGCATGTCGATCTTTCGCGGCACGTGATCGCCGATCCACTGCTTCGACAAGGCGTCGAGCGGCGAGGACGCCGGCGAGCCGTAGAAGCTCGGCTCGCCCTCGACGAAGCGGAAATCATACTGGTGCGTCCACGTCATCGGCGTGTTCGGAAACGCGCGCGCCTGCTCGAACGGAACCGCACCGGGAAATTTCGCCTGCTGGTGCGACCAGGACGGGCGGCGCTCGGCGAATACGGCGGTGGCCAGCGTCGCGACGTCGCCGCCGCCCTGCGTCATCTCCACGCACCAATGCTGGCTCGAACGGTTGGCCTTGACCAGCCGCACGTCGAGATCGAAGGCGCCTTCGGCGACCGGCGCGCAGAAATTCACGGTCATCGACAGCGGATCGCCCGCCCGCTGCGGATGGTCGATCAGCGCGCGCAGGATGGTCGCGGCCGTGCAACCGCCGAACGGGCCGACAAAGGCCCAGTAATCCGGGCTGGTCCTGCCCTGCCAACAGCTATCGCCGGCGGTAACTTTCGTGGCGTCGTCGAATAGATGCGGGGCTTTTGTCAGCATGAAGACTCTTCGGTCTTGAGAGGCGCGACGTCGTTGCCGCAGACGCAGTCATTGCGAGCCATCCCGTCGACGCAATGCGCCGCAGGTATGACATGCTTCGTCGATGAATCGCGCTCGACCCGGCAATCGACGCTTTGCTTGCGCAATGACGTGGATGCAGTATCGCGACTATTCCTCCGGATTCAATAACGCTTGAGGTAATGGATTCCCGCCGGCCGGGATTTACCGCGTCGCCCCGCGCTGTGCACTGGCCCCCGGTACCGGCGCGGCTGCGCGCACCGGCACGTGCCAGATATCCTCGGCATACTCCCGGATGGTGCGGTCGGAGGAGAACCACGGCATCCGCGCGACGTTGAGGATCGAGGCGCGGGTCCAGGCCGGCACCACCTGCCAGCGGGCGTCGATGCCGCGCTGGGCCGCGTAGTAGGAATCGAAATCGGCCGAGACCATGTAGTGGTCGAGATAGCGCAGCGCCTGGCCCATGGCGGCAAAGCGGGCGGGATCGTCGGGCGAGAACGCGCCGCTTTCGATCGCGGTAATCGCCCGCGCCAGCCGCGGCGAGCGGCTGATCACGTCGGTTGCATCCAGGCCCTGCTTGCGGCGGATCATGACGTCGCCGGCATCCATGCCGAAGATCGCGATGTTCTCCGCGCCGACATTGTCGCGGATTTCGATGTTGGCGCCGTCAAGCGTGCCGATGGTCAAGGCGCCGTTGAGCGCCAGCTTCATGTTGCCGGTGCCGGAGGCTTCCATGCCGGCGGTGGAAATCTGCTCGGACAGATCGGCGGCCGGAATGATCACCTCGGCGAGGCTGACATTGTAGTCGGCGAGGAAGACGACCTTGAGCCTTCCGGCGATATCGGCGTCGTTGTTGACGACTTCGGCGACGTCGTTGATCAGCTTGATGATCAGCTTGGCGTAGCGATAGCTCGCCGCCGCCTTGCCGGCGAAGATCTTGACCCGCGGCACCCAGTCGCGCTGCGGCTCGTCCTTGATCGCCTGATACAGCGCGACGGTCTCGATGACGTTGAGCAATTGCCGCTTGTATTCGTGGATGCGCTTGATCTGGATATCGAACAGCGCCGACGGATCGACCTTGATGCTGAGCCGTTCGCCGATCAGCCGCGCCAGCGCCAGCTTGTTGTGGTGCTTGACCTCGCGGAAACGCTGCTGGAACGCGTTGTCGCTGGCGCGGGCCTCGAGGCGCTCGAACAGGGAGAAGTCGTCGAGCACGGCCTCGCCGCAGACCTCGCGCATCAGGTCGGTCAGCTTCGGGTTGGCGAGCATCAGCCAGCGGCGGAAGGTGATGCCGTTGGTCTTGTTGGTGATGCGGCCGGGATAGAGATGGTTGAGATCGTGGAACACGGTCTCCTTCATCAGGTCGGAGTGCATCGCCGAGACGCCGTTGATGCGATGCGAGCCGACGAACGCGAGTTGGCCCATCCGCACCCGCCGCCCGGACTTCTCGTCGATCAGCGACACCGCGGCGCGGAAATCGATGTCGCCGGGGCAACGCTGATCGGCCAGCGCAAGATGCGCGACATTGATGCGGTAGATGATTTCGAGATGCCGCGGCAGCAACCGCTCGAACAGTTCGAGCGGCCAGGTCTCCAGCGCTTCCGGCAGCAGCGTGTGGTTGGTGTAGGACAGCGTCGCCACTGTGATCTTCCACGCTTCGTCCCAGCGGAAATTGTGCAGGTCGACCAGAATGCGCATCAGCTCGGTGACGGCCAGGCTTGGATGGGTGTCGTTGAGCTGCACCGCGACCTTGGAGGGGAGGCTGCGCAACTGCCCGTCCGAGCCAAGGTGGCGCTTGATCAGATCCTGCAGCGAGGCCGAGACGAAGAAATATTCCTGCCGCAGCCGGAGTTCGCGCCCTGCAGGGCTCTCGTCATTCGGATAGAGGAATTTGCAGATCGATTCAGCGCGCGCCTCCTCGGCGACCGCGCCGAGGTAATCGCCGGTGTTGAAGACGTCGAGCCGCAGCGGATCCGGCGAGCGCGCCGACCACAGCCGCAGCGCGTTGACGTGCTGGCCGCGCCAGCCGACGATCGGCGTGTCGTAGGCGACAGCCTGCACGGTTTCCGACGGACGCCAGGTGGCGCGGTCGCGCCCGCGGTCGTCGACGTGATCGACATCGCCGCCGAAATGAACGTGATAGACCACCTCCGCGCGCTGAAATTCCCAGGGGTTGCCGAAGCTCAGCCATTCGTCCGGATATTCCTGCTGCCATCCCTGCGAAATGATCTGGCGGAACAGGCCGAAATCGTAGCGGATGCCGTAGCCGATGGCGGGAATGGCCAGCGTCGCCATGCTCTCCATGAAGCACGCCGCAAGCCGCCCGAGGCCGCCATTGCCGAGCGCCGCATCCGGCTCGCATTTGCGCAAATCGGAGAGGCCGACGCCGAGATCGCCGAGCGCCGCCTCGAACACCGGCAGCAGGCCCATATTGTTCAGCGCATCGGTGAACAGGCGGCCGATCAGGAATTCGAGCGAGAGGTAATAGACCCGCTTGCTGCCGGCGTCATAGCTTTCCTTCTCGGCCGTGAGCCAGCGGTGCACGATGCGGTCGCGCAGCGCCAGCGCCGCGGCCTTGTACCAGTCGCGCCGTGTCGCCATGCCGGCGTCCTTGCCGATCGCAAGCCGGAGCTTGGCGAGGATCGCACCCTTGATCTCGGCCAGCGCCAGTTCGTCGATCGGCTGGCCCAGCGCTGGATAATCTGCCGGATCGTTTCCTGGAGTTTGTTCCTGCAATACGCCGATTCCTGCGGTTGAGACTCACAACGAAGATACGCGCCTTGTCCGGCAATCGAAACGCCGGAAAACGCCGGTGTATGTTGTGCACTGCGCTGGCACGATTTTATGCAAGGACCGGGCCGATTTCGCGGCATCGGCGGCCGGCTTTGGTGATATAATCAGGGCACGAAAGCCTGTGGATCGCCGGGTTTTAGTAACCGAAATGCCGGTGCGCGCGAAGCAACGCGGGCCGCCAGAAACGGGAGGCTGCCATGAGATTGACGATCGAAATCGCCGCCGCTGCATTGTTGGTCGTCTGCATCAGCGCGACCAGCGCAGCCTTTGCCGCTGGCAAGGCCGGCAAGAGCGCCGACGGCCTCAGTTGTTCCTTCAGCATCGCACAAGGCGCGTCGCCGGCGGCACGCTGTGCGGCGATCAAGCGCCAGTGTGGCGGAAAGTTCTACGCCAATTACTGCGGCGACAAGCTGTTGTCGGCGATGTGAGGATGAAGATCTAGCGTCGTTATTGCCCCTTTTCGTCGTCCCGGCGAAGGCCGGGACCCATAACCACCGCTGCTTAGAGCAGGTGGGATAGGTCGCTCCAATCCGGATTGGCTTCTTCAATCAACCGAATCTTCCAGTCACGCCGCCAGTTCTTCAATTGCTTTTCTCGCGAGATCGCCTCTTGCGGCGAGGCGAACTCCTCGACATGCACGAGGCGAAACACCGCGTATTGCCTGACGAAGTTTGATCCGTGACCGGCGCGGTGCTGTTCAAGCCGTGTCCGCACATTCCTGGTGACGCCGATGTACAGCGTTCCGTACCGGCGGCTAGCGAGAATGTAGACGTAGTAAGTACCGGCGATGCGCATGAATTGGCCCGACCGCGCAAGAACTCCAGCCGCGATGGTTATGGGTCCCGGCCTTCGCCGGGACGACATGTGGGCTAGTCGGAACAAATTAAGAACACTTTAGCAAGTGTTTGATATATCATTGTGATTTGGCGCTGCGCCGACACAACATCTATGGTCTATCCGAGTTTGTGAGGACTACATGTCCACCATTGCCTTCGATCAGTTCGCTCTCACCCGTATCGCCGATTTCGCGCGCTCGCTGTCGCGCCTGCACCAGGCCTCGCGCCGCCAGCTCGTCGAGGACGACGCGATCGACCGCGAGTTCAACGCGGTCTGCATGTCGGTGTGGGGCTACACCACGGACGATTTCAGCGACGAGCTGTTTTCGATCCAGGATCACGCCTTTCTCGACGCGCTGGATGAAGCACAGGCGCGCATCTTTGCCGCCGAACAAGGCTACGACCTCGTCGACGATCAGGGCATGCTGACCGACTGGTGGGGCTATTGCTGGATGATACTTGCCGAAAAGCGCGGCTTGCTGACACCGGAAAACCGCGCCGCGGCACGTGCGGCGATCGAGGAAAAATATCTGTCGGCGCCGAACGTGATCGGCGTGATCGTCGGGCGGTGAGCAACGCGAAGCGAGGTCTCGTAGCCCGGATGAGCGCAAGCGAGATCCGGGGACAGTCTTGCATTTATTCCCGGATATCGCTTGCGCTCATCCGGGCTACGGGATCGCCCTTAATTCACTTCCGCCCGCTTTGCCGGCTTCGGCGCAACTGTCTTCGGTATCGAGGCGGTCGGCAATTCAACGTCACGGCTCGCCTCGGGAAGCGGCGCGCCCGTCGCGACCATCTCTGCGCTGACCGGCGCGACCTTCATTTCCCCGAGCCGGGCGCGGACATCGGCCGTGAGGCCGGGGTAGGAGGCAACGGGGGTGAATTCCGCCGTCTGGTCGGCCCCCAAGCGAACGCCGGTATAGGCCACCAGGCCATCCGTGGTGGCGACGACGTCGCCGGAGCGCAGCGAGGTGTCGAGCGTGAGATCGACCGGCGCCAGCCCGGATGGACTTCTGCCGTTGCAGGTGCAATCGGCGCGCAGCGCCTTGCGATAGGCATAGGCGTTTTCGCTGTCGGCATAGCGCTCGCCATTGCCCGCGGCCGCGCTGTCGATATTGCCGCCGTAAAACACCTTGGTGACGCTCGCCGGGCAGAAGGCCTGGCAGGTCTGAACCGGCGAGGCGTTGCTGCGCGCGGTCAGCGGAAAATACTTGCCGTCGCAGCTTCGCACGCAGAAGGCAGGTCCGGAGCCCGCGACGCGCGGCGCGGGCGCGGGATGGGCCGGTTGATTGATGCCGAACGGATCGGCGAAGAAGTTCGCCTGCCCTGGAGCTTGCCGCGCCTGTTTCTGGATGCCGCCGAACAGGAAATCGAGCAGACCTTCGGCGGAGACGCTGCCGGGCGCCAGCGCAAGCGAGCCCGCAAGGGCGGCGGCGGTCACAAATGCCGCGCGGCGGCGAACGCGCGAAAAAGCCAACTCTGTACGCAACGCCAACTCCACCCCACGCAACCAACGCGCTGAAGCGCTGCAGGCTTCAGTTCGGGTAACCTTAACGGGGGATGGTAAATGAGCTTTTACCGGGGGCGGGAAGGCGGAAAAGAAATGCGGGCTTCTTCTTGCCTCACACTGCAAAGCGCGGGCGAGAGAGCAGAAACCGCAATCACCCCTTCAAGAATTCAGTCGCCTTGTACAGCGAACGAAACTCCAGCCCTGCCTCGGCGAAGGTTTCAGTCGCGCCTTCCTCGCGGTCGACCATGGTCAAGACCAGCACGATCTCGCCGCCGGCTTCGCGCACGGCTTCGACGGCCTTCAGTGCCGAGCCGCCGGTCGTGGTGACGTCTTCGACGATGACGATGCGCTTGCCCTGCAACGTCTCGCCCTTGGCGAGCCCCTCCACCGCGAGGCGGGCGCCATGCTCCTTCGGCTTCTTGCGCACGAAGAAGGCGGCGATCGGGTGCCCCTTGATCCAGGAGAGCTGCGCGATCGCACCCGCCAGTGGGACCGCGCCCATCTCCAGTCCGCCGACAAAATCGAGCCCGTCGTCCTTCAGCGCCTCATAGGTCAGTTCGGCCAGCAGCGCTGCGCCTTCGGGGTCGAGCATGGTCGGCTTGAGGTTGAAATAGAAGTCGCTCTTGCGGCCCGAGGCCAGCGTGATCTCGCCGCGCCCGAACGAACGCTTGCGGATGATTTCGGCGAGGCGGGCGCGGGAGGCGGATTTGGACAAGGCGTTTTTCCCAAGGGGTTTCAGGCGGGGCGCAATCTATCGGCGCTTGCAGGCACATGCCAGCGCGGATCTCGTGCCGTCAACAGTGGCGCATGCGTCCTGCTTTCGCAGGGGCGCCCCGTGGAAAGCGCGGCTTGTAAGGCCCGGAGGTTCCGGGGTACGGGAGGACCAAGCCTTACGTGGGGGAAACCGTAAATGACGATCGAACTGCACACCTGGAACACGCCGAACGGCCGCAAGATCTCGGTCGCGCTGGAGGAAATGGGGCTGCCCTACAAGGTGATCCCGGTGAACATCAGCAAGGGCGAGCAAATGGCGCCCAACTTCCTCAAGATCAGCCCGAACAACAAGATTCCCGCGATTGTCGATCCCGACGGCCCCGGCGGCAAGCCGGTCGGCATTTTCGAATCCGGCGCGATCCTGCTCTATCTCGGCGAGAAGACCGGAAAGTTCCTGCCAAAACCGCTTGCCGAGCGTATCCCGGTCTATGAATGGCTGATGTGGCAGATGGGCGGCTTCGGGCCGATGCCGGGCCAGGTCCACCATTTCATCGCGCTGGAGAACGAAACCGACCGCGCCTATGGCCTGAAGCGCTACATGGCCGAGACGCGCCGGCTTTATGGCGTGCTGGACCGCCGGCTGGAAGGCCGCGAATTCGTCGCCGATGCCTTATCGGTCGCCGATTTCGCCATCCTCGGCTGGGCCTGGCGCCACCCGCGCCACAAGGTGGATCTGAAGGATTTTCCGAACGTCGAGCGCTGGTACAACGCGCTGATGGCCCGCCCGGCGACCAAACGCGGCATGGAAGCCAAGCTGGATTGAAGTTCTCGATCCCCCACCCACCGCTGTCGTCGCCCGGCTTGACCGGGCGATCCAGTACGCCGCGGCCTTCCGATTGAGTGAAGTCGTCAATGCGGCACGAGCGACATGCCTAATCAAGTGCTCTGGAATACTGGGTCGCCCGGTCAAGCCGGGCGATGACAGCCGCAGATTTGGCGAGAGGTAGGCGTCACACCCGCTTCGCCTCGAACGCCATCTTCACGGCAAGTCCCGCCAGCACCGTTCCCATCAGCCAGCGCTGCAGTAACAGCCAGCTCGGCCGTGTGCCGAGAAAGCGTGCGATCGATCCGGCAGCGAGCGCAATCATGGCGTTGACGCCGACGCTGATGACGATCTGGGTCGCTCCCAGCGCCAGCGACTGCGTCAGCACGCTGCCCACCGTGGGATCGATGAACTGCGGCAGCAGCGCCAGATACAGCATCGCGATCTTCGGGTTGAGCAGATTGGTCACAAACCCCATCGCGAACAATTTGCGCGGGCCGTCGACCTGCAGCTTTTTGACCTGAAACGGCGATCGGCCATTCGGCTTGACCGCCTGCCACGCCAGCCACAGCAGATAGGCAGCGCCCGCGAAGCGCAGCGCGTCATAGGCGTAGGGCACGGCGAACAACAGCGCCGTGATGCCGAACGCCGCGCACAGCATGTAGAAAACGAACCCGAGTGCGACGCCGCCGAGCGACACGATCCCCGCCGCCGGGCCTTGCGTGATCGAGCGCGAGATCAGGTAGATCATGTTCGGTCCCGGCGTCAGCACCATGCCGAGCGAGACCAGGGCGAAACCGAGCAGTGTTGCAATGTGAGGCATGGGAGACTCGCGGAAGGAATGCGCTAGTTTTTTAGCGCGCGATCCAGGGCCATTCCATTGCGCAATTGCACCGATATGACGGCTATGGTTCGGAGCAATGCAGATCACGTGTCCCGGACGTGGCGCGGCATGAAATGACGCGACGCAGAGCCGGGACCCATGGACCCCGGATCAGCAGCGCATCACTTCGTACTGCGCAGCATCCGGGGAACGCAGCGTGCCTCAATGCGCCTCGTCCCAATTATTCGCGGCGCGCGCGTCGACCTGCAGCGGCAGCGACAGCAGTACCGCGGGGAACGGCGCGTCCTGCATGACGTGCTGCACGACCGGCAGCGTCGCCGCCACCTCGTTGTCGGGCACCTCGAAGATCAGTTCGTCGTGAACCTGCAAGAGCATCTGCGCCGAGAGCTTCTTTTCGGCCAGCGCGTCTTCCATCCGGATCATGGCGCGGCGGATGATGTCGGCGGCGGTGCCTTGCAGCCGCGCATTGATCGACGCGCGTTCGTTGAAGGCGCGAACCGACGCGTTGGAGGCCTTGATGTCGGGGTAGTACATCTTGCGGCCGAACAGCGTGGTGACATAGCCGTTCGTGCGGCATGACTCCTTGGTCTCGTCCATATAGGCGCGGATGCCCGGAAAGCGCTCGAAGTACTTCTTGATGTAGGCGGAGGCTTCCTCGCGGGCGATGCCGAGCTGGTTGGCGAGGCCGAACGCCGAGATGCCGTAGATGATGCCGAAATTGATCGCTTTGGCCCGGCGGCGCACCTCGCCCGGCATGTCCTTGATCGGCACGCCGAACATTTCGGATGCCGTCATGGCGTGAATGTCGAGCCCGTCGCGGAACGCCTGCTTCAGCACGGGAATGTCGGCGATCTCGGCCAGCAGCCGCAGTTCGATCTGCGAATAATCCGCCGACACCAGCTTGTGGCCGGGCGTCGCGATAAAGGCGCGGCGGATCTTGCGGCCGTCCTCGGTACGCACAGGTATGTTCTGCAGGTTCGGCTCGTTCGACGACAGCCGTCCCGTGGTGGTCGCCGCCAGCGCGTAGGTGGTGTGCACGCGGTGGGTCTGCGGATGGACATATTCCGGCAGCGCGTCGGTATAGGTCGATTTCAGTTTCGACACCTGCCGCCATTCCAAAATCTTCTTCGGAAATTCATGGCCCTGTTCGGCAAGTTCGTCGAGGATCTGCGCCGAGGTCGACCACGCGCCGGTCTTGGTCTTGGTGCCGCCGGATATTCCCATCTTGCCGAAGATGATGTCGCCGATCTGCTTGGGGCTGCCGACATTGATCGGCTCGCCGGCGATCTCCTGAAGTTCGGCCTCGACACGCGCCGCGGTCTGGGCGAAATCGCCCGACAGCCGCGACAGCACCTGCCGATCGATCGAGATGCCACGTCGTTCCATCCGCGCCAGCACGCTGACCAGCGGCCGCTCCAGCGTCTCGTAGACCGTCGTCATGTGCTCGGCGGAAAGCCGCGGCTTCAGCGCGCGATGCAGCCGCAGGATCACGTCGGCGCTTTCGGCCGAATAGGCGGTCGCCTTGTCGATCGCGACCTGATCGAAGGTGAGCTTGTTCTTGCCGCTGCCGGTGAGTTCGCCATAGCTGACCACAGCGTGGCCGAACCAGCGCTCGGCGAGCGACTCGATCGCATGCGAGTTGCGCCCGGCGTCGAGCGCATAAGACATCAATTGCGCGTCGTCGACATTGCGCAGGGTGATGCCGTGCTGCGCCAGCAGCACGGCATTGAACTTGATGTTGAAGCCGATCTTGAGAATGCCAGATGATTCCAGCAGCGGCTTCAGCGCCGCCAGCGCGTCACCGGCGTTGATCTGGTCCGGCGCGAGGCCGGCATCGAACAGGCCGGCGCCGCCGCCCGGCTGCTTGTGGGCGAGCGGCACGTAGCAGGCGTCGTTCGGCGCCAGCGCCAGCGCAATGCCGCAGACGTCGGCCTGCATCGGGTCGTCGGAGCTGGCCTGGGCGTCGATTGCGAACGTGCCCGCGTCGTAGGCGCGCGCGATCCAGGCCTTGAGTTCGGCGAGCGTTGCGGATGGTCTGGTACTTGCTGCGGTCGACCGGCAGTTTTCGTGCGGCTTCGGCGCGCGCGGCAGCGAGCGAGATCGGCGTTCCCTTGGGGCTCGCGGCCTTGTCCTGCTTGTCAGCACCCTTGTCCGGCGCGGTCTTTCCCTTGCCTGCGGGCGAGGCGGAAGCAGAGCCGGGGGCATCGAACAGCGTCGCGCCCTCGGAATAGCCCTCCGGCTTCTCGCCGGATGGCGGAACCCCGAAAACACTGGCGCCGCTCTTGTTGCCCGCATCCGCTTCGACGTCGGACGGATCGATATGCGAATAGTCGGCGACGCGGCGGGTGAGGGTGGAGAATTCCATCGCCTTGAGGAAGGCGACCAGCTTGCGCGCATCGGGCTCGTGCACCGCGAGGTCGTCGAGCGGCACTTCGAGGTCGACCTTGTCGTCGAGCAGCACCAGCTTTCGCGAAATCCGCGCCTTCTCGGCGTTCTCGATCAGGGCTTCGCGCCGCTTCGGCTGCTTGATCTCGCCGGCGCGAAACAGCAACTGTTCCAGATCGCCGTATTCGACGATCAATTGCGCGGCGGTCTTGATGCCGATGCCAGGCACGCCCGGCACATTGTCGGTGGAGTTGCCGGCCAGCGCCTGCACCTCGACCACCTTCTCCGGCGGCACGCCGAATTTCTCGATCACCTCCGGGATGCCGATACGGCGATCCTTCATGGTATCGAACATCGTGACCTTGTCGGTCACGAGCTGCATCAGATCCTTGTCGGAGGAGACGATGGTGGTCGTCGCACCGCGTTCGCCGGCCAGCCGCGCATAGGTCGCAATCAGATCGTCGGCCTCGAAGCCGACCTGCTCGAGGCAGGGCAGGTCGAACGCGCGCACCGCTTCGCGGATCAGCGCAAATTGCGGGATCAGATCATCAGGCGCAGGCGGCCGGTGCGCCTTGTAGTCGGGATAGAGTTTGTTGCGGAAGGTGATTTCGGATTTGTCGAAGATGATCGCCAGATGCGTCGGCCGGTTATCCTCGGGCATGTCGCGCAACAGCTTCCACAGCATATTGCAGAAACCGAGCACGGCATTGACCTGCAGCCCGTCGGATTTGCGGTTCAGCGGCGGCAGCGCGTGATAGGCGCGGAAAATGTAGGAGGAGCCGTCGACCAGGAACACATGGTCGCCCTTGCCTGGTTGTTTGGCGGGCGCCCTGGTTTCAGCCTTGGCTGGGGTTTTGGCGGGATCGGGTTTCGCGGCGGCTTTGGGGGCTGATTTCGGCATGGCCGAAATTTAGGGATTTTTGCGCGGATTGACAGCCTCGGGAGGTGGTTTTTAGTCGCCGGCGCACAACCAAATTGACCGTCGCCCCGGGCAAGCGAAGCGCGACCGCACGGCGTCGTCCCGGCCTTGAGCCGGGACCCATACTCCGCGGCCTATCGTTCAAAGCGACGTGGCAGACGCCGCGCTCAAGCAATCGACAACGGTGGTTATGGGTCCCTGCGCCCGTGCGCAATCGCGCACTAGGCAGGGACGACAATGATGCGGCAATCCTACTCCGCCGGCTGCAGCGCCGGCGCAGCCTTCTTCGGCGCGATCCAGAAGGCGGCTGGGCGCTCGAACAGGAAGTCGGCGCGCAAGCGCCAGCGCCAGCCGCCAGATCAGGACCGCACCGACGACGCCCGCAACGGTCACGATCAGGGAAATCATGCCGATATCGGTGATCACGCCGGTCTTCAGCAGCAGCGTCCGCGTCACCGCCATCGGCAGGAAGAAGGCGAGATAGATGACGATGGAATGTTCGCCGCAATAGCGCAGGAAGTTCAGCCACTGCATGCGCGCCAGCAGCGTGCCCATGACGATGATGGCGCCGGCGCCGGCGAAGCCGAGCGCCAGCGAGACAAGCGGCCAATGACTGAAGCCCGATATCACGAGGCCGCCGTTGACGAGCGTCCACAGCGCCAATCCAAGGAGCGCCAGCGCGGGCTTCTCCCGGGAACGATCCGACAGCGCGAACACGTAAGAAGCGAACAGATAGCCGGAATAGAAATAGACGAAGCGGCCGCAGAACTCGTCGATGACAGTCCAGCCGGTCGCGACATGCGTCATCTCCAGCGCGGCGGCGACGAGCCAGATCGCAAGCGGAGGGACGTTGCGCGACAGTTTTGTGACGACGAAGAAAATCGGCAGCAGATAAATGAACCACAACGTGCCGAACGGCTCGATGAGGGATTCCAGGTACAGCAAGCCGACATGGCGCCAGCCGTCCTCGGCGGCGATAGCCCGGCGCCTTGAAGCCGAACTGGATCGTCATCCACAGCACATAAAAATAAGCGAAGTGGACGACCTTGCGGTCGAGATAGGTACGCCAGTCGCGGTCGATCACGACGGCGAGGAAAAGGCCCGAAATCAGGAAGAAATCCGGCATCCGGAACGGTTGCGCGAACATGACGAACGCATGCATGAAACCGGTATCGCCGACCGCCTTTTCCACGCCCAGCACCGAATGCATCATCACCACCATGACGATGCAGATGCCCTTGGCGTAGTCCACCCAGTCGATGCGGGTGGAACGTTTGGTGACGGCTGTGCCGTTTACTGTCATCGGTGTCCCTTTTCGGCGCGACGCGGCCGCATCTTCGGCCCTATCCGTTGCTTTCTCCTTTATCCATACAAATGCCATGCCGGGTTTCGGCGCTTTTTCCGATTTCCCCTTTGCTGAAAAATGCTCTAAGACGCCCGCAAAATCGGGATTGGCGTTAACCATCAACAGAGCGTTTTCGAGCGAAGTGGATGCCGGTTCGCGTGAAGAAAACGCGTCAAAACAAAAGGCTAGCTAGCTGGTCCTGACCAGATAGCTGGAAGGGTTGTTTTCATGCGAATCGCCATGATTGGCACGGGCTATGTGGGGCTGGTATCCGGCGCCTGCTTTGCCGATTTCGGCCACCAGGTCACCTGCGTGGACAAGGATGCCGGCAAGATCGAAGCCCTGCGCAGAGGCGAGATCCCGATCTTCGAACCCGGGCTCGATGCGCTGGTGGCGTCCAACGTCAAGGCCAACCGGCTGGATTTCACCACCGACCTGACCGCGCCGGTCGCGGAAGCCGATGCCGTGTTCATCGCGGTCGGCACGCCGTCGCGGCGCGGCGACGGCCATGCCGATCTCACTTACGTGTACGCCGCCGCGCGCGAGATCGCCTCAGCGCTATCGGGCTTCACGGTGGTGGTGACGAAATCGACCGTGCCGGTCGGCACCGGTGACGAGGTCGAGCGGCTGATCCGCGAAGCCAACCCGTCGGCTGACGTCGTGGTCGCCTCAAATCCGGAATTCCTGCGCGAGGGCGCCGCGATCCGCGACTTCAAATTCCCCGATCGCGTCGTGGTCGGCACTTCGGACGAGCGCGGGCGCAAGGTGCTCGGCGACGTCTACCGGCCGCTGTCGCTCAACCAGGCGCCGCTGATGTTCACGGCGCGGCGCACAGCGGAGTTGATCAAATACGCGGCGAACGCGTTCCTCGCCACCAAGATCACCTTCATCAACGAGATGGCGGATCTTTCCGAAAAAGTCGGCGCCGACGTGCAGGAGGTGGCGCGCGGCATCGGACTCGACAACCGCATCGGCACCAAATTCCTGCACGCAGGTCCGGGCTTCGGCGGCTCCTGTTTTCCCAAGGACATTCGTGCGCTGGTCAAGGTCGCGCTCGATCACGACGTGCAGCTGCGGATCGTCGAGGCGGTGTTGGGAGTCAACGACAACCGCAAGCGCGCGATGGCGCGAAAGGTTTCCAACGCGGCGGGCGGCAGCCTGCGCGGCAAGACCGTGGCGGTGCTCGGCCTGACGTTCAAGCCTGATACCGACGACATGCGCGAGGCGCCGTCGATTCCGCTGGTGACGGGCCTGCTCGACATGGGCGCAAAAGTGCGCGCGCACGATCCGGTCGGCATGGAGCAGGCGAAGAAGGAATTGCCTGACATCGAATATTGCGACGACCCCTATGAGTGCGTGAAGGGGGCGGACGCCATGGTGATCGTCACCGAGTGGGTGCAATACCGCGCGCTCGATTGGGATCGGATCAAGAGCGAAATGACGCAGCCCGTCGTGGTAGATTTGCGCAACATCTATCGCTCCGAAGACATGGCGGCCCACGGCTTCGTGTACGAGAGCGTGGGGCGGGCGCACGAGCCGCAGGCGTAAGCATTGTTGTCATACCCCGCGAAGGCGGGGTATCCAGTACGCGCGGTCTTTTGCGATCAGTAACGTCTGCGTTTACTGGATCACCCGCCCCAGTGCGCGAGTGCGCACAAGGCGGGTGATGACGGATGAGAGAAATTGCCCCGCAGCTTCGACACACCCCTGCCGATCGACGCGGTGCTCGATGAACTCGGGCGCACGCTCGTGGCCAACAACGCCGCCGTGCTGGTGGCCCCTCCGGGCGCCGGCAAGACCACGCGGGTGCCGCTGGCGTTGCTCGATGCGCCCTGGCTGAAGGGCAGGAAGATCATCATGCTGGAGCCGCGGCGGATCGCGGCGCGGGCCAGTGCGGAACGGATGGCGCGGACGCTCGGCGAACGCGCCGGCGAGACCGTCGGCTATCGCGTCCGCTTCGGCTCAAAGATATCGCGCGCGACGCGGATCGAGGTCGTCACCGAGGGAATCTTCTCGCGGCAAATTCTGGACGATCCCGAACTGAACGGCGTCGCCGCCGTGCTGTTCGACGAGTTTCACGAGCGCTCGCTCGATGCCGATCTGGGCCTGGCGCTGGCACGGGACGCGCAGACCGGCCTGCGTGAGGACCTGCGCATTCTGGTGATGTCGGCGACGCTCGACGGCGCGCGGGTCGGCAAATTGCTCGGCGACGCGCCGGTGGTTGCGAGCGAAGGCCGCGCCTTTCCGGTCGAGACGCGCTATCTCGGCCGCAAGGTAGATGCTCCCATCGAGCGGCAGATGGCGGATGCGATCGCGACCGCGCTGCGCGCCGATCCCGGCTCGGTGCTGGCGTTCCTGCCGGGCGCCGCCGAAATCCGCCGCACGCAGAATTTTCTCGGCGAGCGGGTTCACGATGCGAGCGTGGAGATCGTGCCGCTGTTCGGCGCGCTCGACGCCGCCGTGCAGGATCGCGCCATTGCGCCGGCGCCGAAGGGAAGCCGCAAGGTGGTGCTGGCGACGTCGATTGCCGAGACCTCGCTGACCATCGAGGGCGTCCGTATCGTCGTCGATTCCGGGCTGGCGAGGGTGCCGCGCTACGAGCCGGACATTGGCCTGACCCGGCTGGAGACCGTGCGCGCCTCGCGCGCCGCGGTCGATCAGCGCCGCGGCCGGGCCGGCCGCACCGAACCCGGCGTGTGCTATCGGCTGTGGGACGAGCCGCAGACGGCTTCGCTTGCCGCCTACACCCAGCCTGAAATCCTCTCGGCGGATCTTTCCTCGCTGGTGCTCGATCTCGCGCAATGGGGCGTCCGCGATCCTGCCACGCTGGCGTTTCTCGATTCGCCCCCGGCGCCCGCGCTGAAGGAAGCCAACAGCCTGCTGCATGAGCTCGGCGCGCTCGATTCGGATGGCCGGATCACCGCGGAAGGCCACAGCCTGCGGGCGCTGGCGCTGCCGCCCCGGCTGGCGCGCATGATCGTGGATTCGCATCGGCTCGGGGCAGGCGAGGAGGCGGCTGAAATCGCCGCCATCCTGACCGAACGCGGTCTCGGCGGCGACAGCGTCGATCTCGATGCCAGGCTCGACCAGTTCCGCCGCGACCGCTCGCCGCGCGCGTCGAGCGCCCGCGGCCTCGCGCAGCGCTGGGCGCAGCAGGTGGCTTCGACGGAAGGGGCGGCCGGCGAGGATATCTCGCCTTCCACCGGCATCATGCTGGCACTGGCCTTTCCCGACCGCGTGGCGCGCAATCGCGGCAATGGCAGTTTCGTGCTCGCCAATGGGCGGGGAGCCGCCGTCGAGCAGACCTCGTCGCTGGCGCGCGCGCCCTATATTGCGGTTGGCGAACTCACCGGCACCGCGGCCCACGGGCGTATTCTGCTCGCCGCGCCGATTGCGCAGGAAGATATCGAAGCGCGCTTCGCCGACCAGATCGAAAGCACGGAAGAGATTTCGTTCGATCGCGGCGCGATGGCGCTGCGTGCGCGCCGCAAGCGGACGCTGCACGCGATCACGCTGTCGGAAGCGCCGATGGCGCTGTCGCCCTCCGCGGAGACCGCGCGCGTCTTCGCCGCGGGATTGGTCGCCGCCGGGCTCGACAAGCTGCCGTGGTCGAAATCCCTGAAGCAATGGCGCGACCGCGTGATGTTCCTGCGCAAGGCGGAGGGCGATGGCTGGCCCGATCTGTCGGACGCGGCGCTCGCCGCTGACAGCGAGAACTGGCTGGTGCCTGCGCTCTACGACAAGACTTCGCGGAAGGAGCTTTCGCCCGGCGATCTCTCCGACGCGCTGATGGCACTATTGCCATGGGAATTGCGCGCGCGGCTGGAGCGTGAAGCGCCGACGCATTTCGAAGCGCCGACCGGCACCATGCTGGCGATCGATTACGAAGCCGAGCAGGGCCCGACCATTGCCGTGCGCCTGCAGGAATTGTTCGGGCTCAACACCCATCCCTCGATCGCCAAAGGCGCGGTGCCGCTGGTGCTGGAATTGCTGTCTCCCGCGCAGCGTCCGGTGCAGGTGACCCGCGACCTTCCGGGCTTCTGGCGCGGCAGCTATGCGGCCGTGCGCTCCGACCTGCGCGGGCGTTATCCCCGCCACCCCTGGCCGGAAGACCCGGCCACCGCGCTGCCGACGCGGCGGGTCAAGCCGCGCGGGACGTGACAAGACTCCCTCTCCCCGTAAGAACGGGGAGAGGTGAACCAGCGCCGTTAACGCTTCACTCATCCTTTTCGTCAAAATGGCAGCCTCGGCCGCCTGTGTTAGTCGCGGCTTGGCCCCTGGCGTGGTGTTATCGGCGGTCTCGGAATCGAGTGTGGCGTAATGCGTAACCTGATGATCCTGGCCGCCGTTCTCGTCGGCCTCGGCACCTACATGGCGCAGGTGGCGGACAAGATGTCGCCGGCGTCGGCTTCCGCCAGCACCTCGCCGAAGCAAGCGCCCGCGCAAACCGTCGCGCAGGCCTCCGGCCGCAGCCTCGACATTCCCAGCGACGCCCGCGGCCATTTCCAGACCGACGGCCACATCGACGGGCAACGCTTGAATTTCATGGTCGATACCGGCGCTTCGCTGGTGGCGCTGAACGAAAAGTCCGCGGCGCGATTTGGCTTCCGTCCCTCGCGCAGCGACTACAACGCGACCGTCAATACTGCCAACGGCACCATCAAGGCCGCGCGCACGAGGCTTGCCATGATCGATCTCGGCGGCCTCATCGTGCGCGATGTCGACGCCCTGGTGCTGCCCGACGAGGCGCTGTCGCAGAACCTGCTTGGCCTGTCGTTCCTGTCGAAGCTGAAGCGCTTCGAATTTGCCAATGGCAGGCTGCTGCTGGAACAATAAGGTTTACCGGTTACCAATCTGCCTTAATTAGCTGCCACAAGCCGCCAGTCCCGCCTATCGCCCGGCCCGCGTATTCGCTATGGCTGCGGTGTTCCCTTAAGCATTTTCACCACAAGGCAGCCCATGTTCCCCAAGCCAAAATCCGTGCTGGTTCCGAATACCTATGAGTTCGAATCCGGACCGATGGTGAAGGCAACCGGCTTTCGCGAATACGACGCGCGCTGGCTGTTCGAGAAGGAAATCAACCTGATGGGCATTCAGGCGCTGGGCATGGGGCTCGGCGCGCTGATCGCGGAACTCGGCGTCAGCCAGGAAATCGTTACCGGCCATGATTTTCGCGGCTATTCGGCCTCGATCAAATACGCGCTGATCTCAGGCCTGATGGCGGCGGGCTGCAAGGTGCATGACATCGGGCTTGCGGTGACGCCGATGGCCTATTTCGCGCAATTCGATCTCGATGTGCCCTGCGTCGCGATGGTCACGGCCTCGCATAACGACAATGGCTGGACCGGGGTGAAGATGGGCGCCAACCGTCCGCTCACCTTTGGTCCCGACGAGATGACGCGGCTGAAGGAAATCGTGCTCAACGCCGATTTCAGGAACAAGGCCGGCGGCTCCTATCAATTCCACGAGAATTTCCCGGCCCGCTACATCGCCGATCTCACCAACCGTCCGAAGCTGAAGCGCAAGCTGAAGGTGGTGGTCGCCTGCGGCAACGGCACCGCGGGCGCGTTCGCGCCGCAGGTGATGGAAGCGATCGGCTGCGAGGTGATCCCGCTCGACACCGAACTCGACCACACCTTCCCGAAATACAATCCGAACCCCGAAGACATGGAGATGCTGCACGCGATCCGCGACGCGGTGCTCCAGCACAAGGCCGATGTCGGCCTGGGCTTCGACGGCGACGGCGACCGTTGCGGCGTGGTCGACAATACCGGCGAGGAAATCTTCGCCGACAAGGTCGGCGTGATGCTGGCGCGCGACATGTCGGCGATCCACAAGGATGCGCAGTTCGTGGTCGACGTGAAATCCACCGGGCTGTTCGTGACGGATCCGGTGCTGCAAAAGCAGGGCGCGAAGACCACCTACTGGAAAACCGGCCATTCCTACATGAAGCGCCGCACCAACGAGATGGGCGCGCTGGCGGGTTTTGAGAAGTCCGGCCACTTCTTCTTCAACAAGCCGTTCGGCCGCGGCTACGACGATGGCCTGGTTTCGGCGATCGCGATCTGCGAGATGCTCGACCGCGCGCCTGACAAGTCGATGGCGGACCTGAAGAACGCGATTCCGAAAACCTGGTCGTCGCCGACCATGTCGCCGCATTGCGCCGACGAGGTTAAGTATGGCGTTGCCGACGCCGTGGTGAAGCATTTCGAGGCGCTGCAGAAAAAGGGCGACAAGGTCGCAGGCCAGAAGATCCGCGACCTCGTCACCGTCAACGGCGTGCGCGTGACCGTCGAGGACGGAAGCTGGGGCCTGGTGCGGGCCTCATCGAACAAGCCGGAACTGGTGGTGGTGGTCGAAAGCCCGGTTTCCGAACAGCGCATGCGCGACATGTTCGAGGCGATGGATTTGGTGCTGCGCACGCACCCGGAAGTCGGCGAGTATAATCAGAAGATTTGAAGCCGGCGATGTTCGCGCATACATGGCGAACGTCATCCCCGCGAAGGCGGGGATCCAGTACGCCGCAGCTTCTCGATTAGATCGCCGACGTCACTGGAATACTGGATCGCCCGCTCCAGTGCGCAATTGCGCACAAGGCGGGCGATGACAGTGTCCTTAAATCCTTATGCGACGCGCAGCGAGTTGAGGAAGCTGCCGACCTCGGCCTTGAGGTGCTCGGACTGCGACGACAATCCGTTCGCGGCTTCCTGCAGGCTCGATGCGGCCTTGCCGGATTGCTCCGAGGCCTGCGTGACGCTGAGAATGTTGGCGTCGACTTCCTTGCTGCCATTCGCCGCCTGCAGCACGTTGCCGGCTATCTCCTGCGTCGCGGCGCCCTGCTGCTCGACCGCAGCGGCGATCTGGTTCGATATTTCATCGATCTCGGCAATCGTGCCGCCGATGAGCTGGATGGCGGTGACGGCTTCGCCTGTGGCGTTCTGGATATCCTGTACCTGCGCGGAGATTTCCTCCGTCGCCTTGGCAGTCTGGTTGGCCAGCGCCTTTACTTCACTCGCCACCACGGCGAATCCCCGGCCATGCTCGCCCGCGCGGGCCGCCTCGATCGTGGCGTTCAGGGCGAGCAGGTTGGTCTGGCTGGCGATATTCTGGATCAGCGTCACCACCTCGCCGATCTTGTGCGTGCCGGCGGCAAGCCCTTCGACGACGGTATTGGTGCGGCGTGCTTCGCCCGCGGCCTTGGCGGCGATTTCCGCCGAACGCGTCACCTGCTGGGCGATGCTGTTGATCGAGGCTGCAAGTTCTTCGGTCGCGGATGCTACCGTTTCGACATTGGTTGAAGCCTGGTTCGAGGCGGTAGCGGCGGCAGCCGTCTTGCGGGTCGTTTCCGCATTGCTGCCGCTCATGGTCGATGACAGGCCCTGCATTTTCGTTGCAGCAATCGCGACCGCCTCGACGATGCTTGCGACCTTGCGCTCGAATCCGGCCGCGAGTTCGCGCCGCGTAGCGTCGCGATCGAGCTTGGACTTGCTTTCGATTTCCATGCGTTCACGATTGGCGCGGGCCTCTGCGGCTCCGGCAGCCTCGGCCTCGGCGGTCTTCTGAGCCGTCGCCTCGAACAGATGCGACAGTTTGAGCGACAGCCAGCACATGACGCCGGCCTCCATGACCAGGATGACGGCGTGAAGCACCACGCGGCCGAGATCGGCGCCACCGGGATAGATGGCCGCCGGCAGCAGGAAATTCAGCGCCAGGTGGTGCAGCGCCACCGCGGCGGTGCCGGCAAGGATCGGGCGATAGTCGCAATAGGCGACCAGGCACGCCAGCGCGGCGAAGAAGTACATATGCATATCGATCTGCCAGGGATGTCCGGCAAGCTGATAGGCGAACACCGAAACGCCGCCCATCAGCGCGATAGCGAAGGTCAGGCGGGTCGAAAGACCGTTGCCCGAACTGGCCCATGATACGGTCGCAGCAATCGCCATCGCCGCCATCAGTGCGGTTGGCCCCAGCCAGCCGCTATCGCGCATCACGCCGATGGCGAGCGCGATGGGGACATGAAGCCAAAGCAGCCCCAGCAAGGCCTTGCTGGTGGTTTCGCGCAACGCTGCGAGATCATCGCTTTCAATGGTCATTCCCGAATCCCCAATATGCGTTGCTAAATGGCCGCTTTAGTTGTGAAACAGGCCGCGATCGCTTGCGGATCGATTGCGAGCCAGGCCCCGGCCTCGCGCAGCCGTGACAATCCCTCAGCGCCGTCGGGCCGCACCACCAGCAGCGATGGAACGGCGGTCACGCGGACGATGGCAGCATTGGCTGAAGCGGCGGCCGAGAAAGCCTGCTGAGAATCCCACCAAACGGGAAATGCCACGGCGACGACTTCAGTGCCCGGGCGGGCCTGAAACGACAGTGCTGCGACGCCAATGAAGCTGACAATCAGCAACAGCACGGCGTTGAGCCATGCGGGCCACCGGAAACTGAGTGTGACATTCCGACCCATCCCCCGTGTCTATGGGCACAGGGCTAATGTTCCGTGAACGGACCCACTCAGTAGTATTGCGGAGGTACCTATGCCGCCGGCACCGGCAGTGCGGTCACCGACTTGATCTTCTCCATCGCAAAGCGCGAGGTGACATTCTTCAGCGGCACGGCGCTGATCAGCTTCTTGTAGAACACGTCGTAGCTTGCCATGTCGGCGACCACGACGCGCAGCATGTAGTCGACGTCGCCGGCCATCCGGTAGAACTCCATCACCTCGGGCATGGCGCTGACGGCGCTGGCGAACGTCTTCAGCCAGGCCTCGGAATGGTCGGAGCTCTCGACCGAGACGAATACGGAAATGCCGAGCCCGATCTTGTTCTGGTCGACCAGCGCCACCCGGCGCAGGATCACGCCATCGGCTTCCAGCCGCTGGATCCGCTTCCAGCATGGCGTCGAGGACAACCCGACGCGGTCCCCGATCTCGGCGACCGACAGGGAGGCGTCCTCCTGCAGCACGGTCAGGATTTTGCGGTCGATGGCGTCCAGGCGGCGGTTGGCTTCAGGGAGCTGAATGGCTAGGTCGGTCATGAGAAGAATGTTCCATACGATAGGTTTGATACCCTCATATATAGAAAATTCTTCTATAGCAAGCCCCGCTATTGCCGGGCCGACGCCCGGTCCGCCACCTGGTCGTGGCTCAAAAGCTCTTCAACTTCAGCACGTTGCGGGGCGGCGAAGGCACCCCCGAACCTGGTGCATTTCAGCGCTGCGGCGGCTGAGGCGAAGCGCAGCGCCTGCCGCAGCTCCTGCTTCTCGGTGATGGCCAGCGCAAAGGCGCCGTGGAACACGTCGCCGGCGCCGAGGGTGTCGACCGTATGCACCGGGAAGGCCGGGGTTTCCTGGATCTCACCCTTCTCGTCGAGCCAGATGGTGCCCCTCGGGCCCCGCGTTCCCGCCAGAAATGACGGCGTCAGTTTGGCAATCTTCTTCAGTGCCTGGGCGTCGTCGGTGACGTCAGCGGTCTCCTGCAGCGGCTCGCTCGAGAACACCAGATGGGAGGAGGCATTCAGCAGCCCCTCGCGCAGCGACATCGCCCGATCGACGTCGACGATCACGGGAATGCCGCGCCTGATGGCCTCGGCGCAAAGCTCGGTGCAGAATTCCGCGCAGCGGCTCTCGGTGAGAATGGCGGCGCAGTCGTCCAGCAGCGTGTCGAAGTCGGGCAATTTCACCTGCCACAGTTTCGGATCGCGGAAGGTCACGATGGTGCGCTCGCCGGAAGGATCGATCATCACGGCTGAGATCGGCGTCACCAGCCCTGGCATGTGGATGAGATGTTTCGTCTCGATGCCCTCATGCACCATCTGATCGAAGATGAAGCGGCTCGATGTTTCCCTGGCATCGCCCATCGGCCCGCAGATCGAGGCGCGGCCACCGAGCCGGACGATGCCGATCGCGCCATTGAGCGCGTTGCCGCCGCAGATTTCGTCGAATGCGGTGGCGTTCTCCTTGGAGCCGCGCCCGGGAACACCCGGCGTATGAAAGGTGAGGTCGCGCACCGGCATGCCGATGCAGAGAATGCGCGGCGGGATTTTGGGGGCTTTGTCCTGAAAGTTCATCCGGGTATCCGTCATGTCAGTTCCGTTGCTCGCCGGAACCAATGTCCGGAGTTAATCGACTGATCCATGGACGGTTCCGGCTATGCGCCCGCGTCGTTTCCCCCATGCACCCAGCGTCCGATCAGATGGTGCGCAATAGCGAACGGATGCGCCGCAAATAAGCCGTCAGGGTGTTCGCGCCGGTGCATCAGGGCGACTTCGTCGCGGCTGAACCAGCGCGCGTCCTCGAGTTCGGCGTGATCAACCACGATATCCTCGTTGAGCGCGCGAGCGGCGCAGCCGATCATCAGCGATGACGGATACGGCCATGGCTGCGTCATGTAATAGCTCACGTCGGTGCAGCGGATGCCGGATTCCTCGAAAATCTCGCGGCAGACCGCGTCCTCGATGGTCTCGGCCGCTTCGACGAAGCCGGCCAGGCACGACCACATCCCGGGCATGAACTGCTTCTGCCGGCCGAGCAAACATCGATCGCCGTTCGTAACGAGCATGATCACGACCGGATCGGTGCGTGGAAAATGTTCGGCCTTGCAGTTCGGGCAGTCGCGCTTCCAGCCGCCTTCCTTCATCCCGGTGCGGGTGCCGCAATTGGCGCAGAAGCCGTGGCGCTGATGCCAGGTCACCATCGATTTCGCCATCGCGATGGCGGAGAGCTGTTCCGGCGGCACCGTCCCTTGCATGGCCATGCCGCGCAATTCGGTTACGGCGACGTCGTCGCGCGTGATCAGCTTCTCGACAGCCGTGGCCGAAATGCCCATGCCGAAAACAGGCGCGCCGTCGCGCAAGCCGAGAAAGATCGTGCCGGGATTGGCGCCGAGCTTCACCGCCTCTTCGACGCCGAGCAGCACGCGTGGTCCATCCGCTTCCTGCTTCACCAGCAGCGAGTCGCGGTAGATCACATAGGCGCCGGCGTTGCGCTGGCTCTCCAGCGCGAACAGTTTTTCGTCATTGGTGCGCAGATGCGCGGCGCGATCCAGAATGTGGGTGACGAAAGCGGGCTTTCCTAAAGGATATTTGTCGAATGCGACCATCTGTTCAACCTAACCAGATCTTGCGGCGAAGCGCGTTGATGAAATTCTGTACTTCCTCGGCGTCATGCGCCAGCGGCGGCATCACGCCCCAGACCGGGCGCGGCCAGGCTGCGTCGCTGGTGCGCCGCGCGATGACGTGAATGTGCAATTGCGGCACCAGATTACCCAGCGCTGCGACATTGAGCTTGTCGCATTTGGTGACCTCTTTCAGGGCGCGCGAAACGCGTGAGACTTCGGTCATCAACTGCGCCTGCGCGACCTCGTCGAGGTCGATGATCTCCACCGCACCCTCCCGGCGCGGCACCAATAGCAGCCACGGGTAATGCGCATCCTTGATGACCAGCACCTTGCACAGCGGCAGGTCGCCGATATCGATCGTGTCCTTTTTGAGCTGGGAGTGCAGCGACCAGGCGGAGGCGTCAGAGGGCATCAAGGGTTCCCGCGCCCGATGCATGTCGGGCCTGTAAAGTGCCTTCTGGAGGGCACTCCTGCAGCTTCATAACAAGGCGTCATCATCCGCGAAAGCGGATGATCCAGTACGCCGCGGCACCTCGGTTCACTGAAGGGCCGCGGTGTACTGGATACCCCGCTTTCGCGGGGTATGACAGGGAAAGCCCCGCTTGCTTTCCGGCCCTTTTGGCCCCAAATAAGGACCGGGAGATTGGCGGTGGACGAGCCACTCGCCAACCGGGTCAGGTCCGGAAGGAAGCAGCCCTAACGAGGTCCGGATCGGGTCGCTCGTCAGTCTCCTACCTGTTTTTCGAGCGAATGGCGCCAGGTGCCGGAAAAGTCCGCGCCTTGGGCCGGTTTCGTTCCTTTCCGCAAGCCGGCCGAGAGACAATCAATTGCGGATCGACCGATGAGTGATGCTGGCGCTCCCCCCGACAAGCCAGACGGTGCCGGCCAGAGCGGCTTCGTCCTCGGTAGCCAAAGCGAGGCGGCCAAGCCCTATCGGGTGCTGGCGCGAAAATACCGCCCGTCCAGTTTCGACGACCTGATCGGCCAGGAGGCCATGGTCCGCACCGTCTCGAACGCGTTCGAGACCGGCCGGATACCGCAGGCCTGGATCCTGACCGGCGTCCGCGGCGTCGGAAAGACCACCACGGCGCGAATTCTCGCCCGCGCGCTGAATTACGAAAAGCCTGACGGTTCGGTGAAGGGGCCGACCATCCACATGCCTGACCTCGGCGTGCACTGCCAGTCGATCATGGAAAGCCGGCACATGGACGTGCTGGAAATGGACGCCGCCTCTCATACCGGCGTCGACGACGTCCGCCAGATCAATGACAGCGTGCGCTATGCGCCGGCCAGCGCCCGCTACAAGGTCTACATCATCGACGAAGTCCACATGCTGTCGACGGCGGCCTTCAACGCGTTCCTGAAGACGCTGGAGGAGCCGCCCGAGCACGCCAAATTCGTCTTTGCCACCACCGAAATCCGCAAAGTCCCGGTCACCGTGCTGTCGCGCTGCCAGCGTTTTGACCTGCGCCGGGTCGAGGCCGATGTGCTGATGGGGCATCTCTCCAACATCGCGAAAAAGGAAGGCGTCGAGGTCGAGCCCGAGGCGCTCGGCATCATCGCGCGCGCCGCCGAAGGCTCGGTGCGCGATTCGCTCTCGCTGTTCGACCAGGCGATCGCGCATGCGGCGGGCGTTGTCCGTGCCGATGCCGTGCGGCAGATGCTGGGGCTTGCCGACCGCACCCGGGTGATCGATCTGTTCGCGCATCTGGCGCGCGGCGATATCGCCAGCGCCTTTGGCGAGTTCCGGGCGCAATATGACGTCGGCGCCGATCCCGTCGTGGTGCTGTCCGACCTCGCCGAATTCGTCAATTTCGTCACTCGCGTGAAGATCGTGCCGGCGACCGCTGACAATGTCGCCTTCGGCGAGACCGAGCGCGTCCGCGCCCGTGAATTTGCCGCCAAGCTTTCGATGCGGGTGCTGTCGCGGATGTGGCAGATGCTGCTCAAGGGCATCACCGAGGTGCAGACCGCGACCCGGCCGGCGGCGGCTGCGGAAATGGTGCTGGTGCGTATCGCCTATGTCGCCGATCTGCCGACGCCGGACGAGGCGATCCGGATGCTCGACCAGAACGGCGGCGGATCGCAGATTGCCTCCGGCGGCGCGGCGCCGTCACGGGCTGCGCCCGTCAGCACCGGTATCTTCAATGTCGGCCGCGTCGCCGATGCGGACGCCTGCTTCGCCCCGGTCCGGCGCGGAAGCCTCCGCGCGGCCGCAAATGGCGGCGCCGTTGGCGCAAACCGAGTCCGCGCCCGTGCTGCGGATCACGACTTTCCCGCAGCTCGTGGCCCTCGCCGGCGAGAAGCGCGATATCCTGACCAAGACGGCGCTGGAATCCGATATGCGGCTGGTCCGTTTCGAGGACGGGCGGCTGGAAGTGGCGCTGGAGCGCAACGCGGCGCGAGGACTGGTCAACGACCTCTCCCGCAAGCTGGAACAGTGGACCGGACGGCGCTGGACCGTGATCGTCTCCAACGAGGCCGGCCAGCCGACGCTGCGCTCGCAGAACGAACAGGCGCGGAACGAGCACGCCCGCGCCGCAGAGGCCGATCCGCGCGTGCAGGAGGTGCTGGCGCGATTTCCCGGCACCAAAGTGGTCGAGGTGCGCCGGCTTGCCGCCGAGCCGCCGGAATCCGATATTATCGCTGAAGACTTGAACGAGGGCTCCGACGGCGACGACGACTGATCGGACTCTCGAGAGGACGGATAAATGGCTGATTTTCTCGGCATGATGAAGCAGGCCGCGCAACTGCAATCCAAGATGCAGGCGGTGCAGGAAGAACTCGGCAATCTCGAGGTCGAGGGCATTTCAGGCGGCGGGCTGGTCGCCGTGCGCATGACCGCGAAGATGGAAGTGAAGGGCGTCAGGATCGATCCCTCGCTGATGAAGGCCGAAGAGCGCGAAGTGCTCGAGGATCTCCTGGTGACCGCGCATAACGACGCGCGGCGCAAGGCGGAAGCCGCGGCGATGGAAAAGATGCAGGCGCTGACCGGCGGGCTCGGGTTGCCGCCCGGACTCGGTCTGACCTGAAATGGCCGCAAGCGTTGCCGGCCCTGAAATCGAACGCCTGATCCAGCTCCTGGCGCGCCTGCCGGGGCTGGGGCCACGCTCGGCGCGGCGCGCGGCGCTGCATCTGATCAAGAAGCGCGAGGCGCTGATGACGCCGCTCGCAGGCGCGCTGCAGGTGGCGATCGACAAAATCCAGGTCTGCAAGACCTGCGGCAACATCGATACGCAAAATCCCTGCACGGTGTGCACCGACCCGCGGCGCGATCCCTCGACCATCGTCGTGGTCGCCGACGTCGCCGATCTCTGGGCGCTGGAACGGGCGAATGCGACCAGCGGCCGCTATCACGTGCTCGGCGCCACATTGTCGCCACTCGACGGCGTCGGTCCGCAGGACCTGACCATCGACGCGCTGGTGGCCCGCGCGCATGAATCGCAAGTCAACGAAGTCGTTCTGGCGCTGAACGCAACGGTTGATGGCCAGACCACCGCCCATTACATCACCGATCTCCTCCAGGACGCCAACGTCAAGGTGACCCGGCTCGCGCATGGCGTGCCTGTCGGCGGCGAGCTTGATTATCTCGACGAAGGTACGCTATCGGCTGCCATGCGGCAGCGAACGCTGTTCTAGCCAACACAACGGAACTGATCGACATGACGAAACCGCGATTCGGCAGGCGCTCCTGTTTTGTGTTCTTGATGGCGGTTGCCGTGGCCTTGCGCCCTGCCGCGTCGGCGCAGCAGGCCGAGCAGGCGCCGAAGCCCGGCAAGCCGATCCATGCCGGCGACGTCCTGTCCGGAGAACTCAACGCCATGAAGGGCAAGAAGGGCAAGCGCGCCGCGACCTACCAGATCACCAGCCAACCGCGCCGGCTGCCGGCGCCGAGCGGGCTGTGCAACCTCGAAACCGGACCTGAGACGTTCCAGCTCGTCACCACCAGCGACGCCCAGGCCGCGCAACTGAAGAATTTTCTCGGCAAGGAAATTTCCGTAAAGGTCGACGAAGTCGCCTGCGCGCAGGACGCCGGGCAGATCAGCGAAGCCGTCATCACCAAGTGGAGCGTGGTGACGAAGCATTGAGTAGTCACTACAGCTGTCATCGCCCGGCCTTGTGCGCAATTGCGCACTGGGACCGGGCGACCCAGTACGCCGCGGCCTATCGGTTCTGTCGCAACTGCTCTGGAATACTGGATCCCCGCCTTCGCGGGGATGACGACGAAGCCTAAACCTTCACCGGCCCCAATTCGTCGAAATGCCCGCGCCGCTGCAGCCATGCCAGCAGGATCAGGCTCGGGATTGCGACCAGGACGGAGATCACGAAGAACCACGGCCAGCCGGTCGTCTCCGCCACATAACCCGCGCCGGAGGACAAATAGGTCCGCCCGACTGCGGCCAGTGCGGTGAGCAGCGCGTATTGCGTCGCCGTGTGCAGCGGGTTCTGGCACAAGGCCGAGAGATAAGCGACGAAGATCACGGTGCCGATCGCACCGGTGAAGTTTTCCGCCGAGATGGCGGCCGCCAGCGCCCATTGATTGACGCCGACATAGGCGAGCCACGCGAACACCAGGTTGGAGACCGCCTGCAGCACGCCGCCGATCCACAGGCTTGCGACCAGCGAATAGCGCCGCGCCAGATAGCCGCCGGCAAAACCGCCGATCAGGGTCGCGATGAGGCCGACGCCCTTCACGATCGCGGCGTAGTCGTTGCGGGTGAAGCCGAGGTCGATCACGAACGGCGCGGTCATCGTGCCGGAAAACGCGTCGGTGAATTTGAACAACACGACGAAGGTCAACGCCGTCAGGGCATATTTGCGGGCGAGAAATTCGGAGAATGCCCCGACGGCCGCATGCATGACGCGCGAGAAGCGCGGCCTCGCCGCGGGTCTTGGCCTCCGCGCGCACCGATTGTTCGGGCTCGGTTGCGGCCAGCGCGGTGACGGTGCCGATCAGCACCAGAGCGGCCATGGCGACATAGCCCCACATCCACGCGGCGTGACGCCCGATGCCGGTGCTTTCGAATGCGCTCACCAGGAAGAGCACGCCGGCGGTCGATACCAGCAAGCCGATCCGATAGGCCGCGACATAGGACGCCATGCCGGCGGCCTGTTCGCTCTCGGGCAGGCTCTCGACGCGGAACGCATCGACCACGATGTCCTGGGTCGACGACATCGCTGCGACCAGCAGCGCACCGAGCGCGACGAACAGCGGCGAGCGCGCGGGGTCGGTCAGCGCCAGCAGCAGGATCGCACCGATCAGGAGCAGTTGTGAGAACACCAGCCAGCCGCGCCTTCGGCCGAAGGCGCGCGTGAAGATCGGCACATGCAGTGCATCGACCAGCGGCGCCCAGATGAATTTCAGCGTGTAGGGCGTGCCGACCAGCGCAAACAGCCCGATGGTACCGAGATCGACGCCGGATTCCCGCATCCACACCAATAGCGTCGATCCCGACAGCGCCAGCGGCAGCCCGGAGGAAAAGCCGAGCAGCATCACGATCAGCACGCGCGGCTGAAGGTAAACGGCGAGGCTCTCGCGCCAGGAGGGAGCGGGGGCTTTCTCGGCCGAAATGGAGTCGGTTTCCGGTGCGTTCATGGGGAGGTGTTAGCAGATTCTGCAGCAAAAAGACTGTCATCGCCCGGCTTGACCGGGCGACCCAGTATCCCAGAGGCCTATCCGCCGCCCCCGGCAATCTCAGCGTAAAGATCGATCCAGTCCGGATTGTCCTTCTCGATCAGTGCGATTTTCCATGCTCGCGTCCATTTCTTAAGTCTCTTCTCGCGTTGGATCGCATGCTCAATATGGTCGAAGGCTTCGAAATAGACCAGCCTGGCCACCTCGTGCTTCTTGGTGAACCCCTCCGCCATCTTCAATTTATGCTCACCGACGCGTCGGACCAGATCGTTGGTCACGCCAATGTAGAGCGTGCCGCCGATGCGGCTGGAGAGAATGTAGACGTAGTAGCTGCGTGCTCCCATCTGCCGCCTCTGGAATACTGGGTCGCCCGGTCAAGCCGGGCGATGACAACCTAATATGCGGCTGCAGCGCTACGACCATCTACTCCCCCGCCTGCAGCTTGCGCGGGGCGGGGAACAGCTCGGGCGTCTCGCTCTTGACGAAGCGCGGCACTTCCGCCGGCGCCTCGGCCTTGCTGAAATCCAGTTCCTCGATCCGCCCGGCGCGCTTTTCGATCTTGTCGGCGGAGATCAGGATCTGGCGGACGTCCTCGTTGACGTCGCCAAAGTGCTTCTGCAGCTTCAGCACGCGGTCGCGCAGGCGGCCGAGATCGTCGCCGAGATTGAGCACCTCGGTGCGGATCTGGTCGGCGGCGTCGCGCATCCGCGCGTCCTTCAGAATCTGCTGCATCACCTGGATCGCCAGCATCAACAGTGACGGCGACACCAGCACGACGCGGGCGCGGTAGGCCTTCTGGATCACGTCGTCGAACCCGTCGTGGATTTCGGCGTAGACCGATTCCGACGGCACGAACATCAGCGCGGTGTCCTGCGTCTCGCCGGTGATCAGATATTTCTCGGCGATGTCGTTGACATGCTTCATGACGTCGTTGCGCAGGCGTTGGGTGGCGAATTTGCGCTCCTCGTCGCTGCGCGCATCGTGCAGCGCGGTCATCGCTTCCAGCGGAAATTTCGCGTCGATGCAGAGCGGGCGCTGGTCGGGCAGGAACACCACGCAGTCCGGCCGCTTGCCGGTCGAGAGCGTGTGCTGGAATTCGTAGGAGCCCTGCGGCATGCCGTCCTGCACGATCGCTTCCATCCGCGCCTGGCCGAACGCGCCGCGCGACTGCTTGTTGGCGAGCACGTCGCGCAGCGTCGTCACCTGAGACGTCAGGTCGGTGAGATTCTTGTGCGCGTTGTCGATGATGCCGAGCCGTTCATGCAGCACGCGCAGACTGTCCATGGTGTGGCGCGTGGTCGCTTCCATCGATTGGCCGACCCGGTGCGTCACCGAATCCAGCCGCTCATTGACCGCGCGCGTCATCTCGGCCTGGCGGCCGGCCAGCGATTGGGCCATGGCGTCGACGCGTCCGGTGGATTCGCTCTGTGCCCGCAGCATCTCGCTCAGGCGCTCCTCCAGCTCGTCGGCGCGGATCGCCTGCGCCATCGCCTGTTCCGCGCCGCGGCGGCCGGATCGGGCGATGACGATGGCAATGACCAGCAGCAGCACAAGTGCAAGCGCGCCAAGCCCGATCAGCGCCTCGCCGACGTGAATCGGCAGGTCGCCGACGATGAAAAGAATTTCGTTCATGCCGGCCTTGTAGCCCGATTCGCGGGCTTTCGCGAACGAAGAGGGAACATTTATGGTAAATGAAGGCTTAATTTTCGTGGTTAACGGCGCGTTAAAAATCATGGTTAAGGCCCGGTTAATGCGTTCCTCGGTGCATTGACCGCGACAAGTCGGCGGATTAAATCGCGCGCTATGGCCCTAAGAGAAATCATCATCCTGCCGGACAAGCAGCTCCGGCTGGTCTCCAAGCCCGTCGAAAAGGTGACGACGGAGATCCGCAAGCTCGCCGACGACATGCTCGAGACCATGTACGACGCGCCCGGCATCGGGCTGGCGGCGATCCAGGTCGCGCAGCCCTTGCGGCTGATCACCATGGATCTCGCCAAGAAGGACGAGAACGGCGAGACCACGCCGCGTCCGCGGGTGTTCATCAATCCGGAAATCATCTCCTCGTCCGAGGAATTGTCGGTCTATGAGGAAGGCTGCCTCTCGATCCCCGAATATTACGAGGAGGTCGAGCGCCCGGCGCGGGTGCGCGTCCGTTTCACCGACCTCGACGGCAAGGTGCACGAGGAAGACGCCGACGGGCTGTTCGCCACCTGCATCCAGCACGAGATCGACCACCTCAACGGCGTGCTGTTCGTCGACTATCTGTCGAAGCTGAAGCGCGACCGCGTGATGAAGAAATTTACGAAGGCCGCGAAGCGCGCGGTGGAGTAAGGCCGCCACTCTCTCAACCGTCGTGCCCGGGCTTGTCCCGGGCATCCACGTTTTGCTTTCTCGCTGCACCAAAGACGTGGATGCGCCGGGCACAAGCCCGGCCATGACGGAGTAAATTGAACGTCCGCTGGATACCTACACGCCATGCCGCTCCGCTTGATCTTCATGGGCACGCCCGATTTTGCGGTGCCGACGCTGCTGGAACTCGTGGCCCACGGCCATGAGGTCGTGGCCGTCTACACCCGTGCGCCAAAACCGGCCGGGCGCGGCATGAAGCTGCAGCCGACGCCGGTCGAGCAGGAAGCGCGGCGGCTCGGCATTCCCGTGCTGACGCCGACAACGCTGAAGACCCCCGAAGCACTTGAGGAATTCCGCGCGCACAATGCCGATGCGGCCGTCGTCGTCGCCTACGGCATGATCCTGCCGCAGGCCATTCTCGATGCGCCGCCGCTCGGCTGCTTCAACCTGCACGCCTCGCTGCTGCCGCGCTGGCGCGGCGCAGCGCCGATCAACCGCGCCATCATGGCAGGCGACGCCGAGAGCGGCGTGATGGTGATGAAGATGGATGTCGGCCTCGACACCGGCGACGTGGCGATGGCCGAGCGGCTGGCGATCACGGACAGTATGACCGCGTCCGATCTGCACGACGCGCTGGCGCCGCTCGGCGCCGATCTGATGGTGCGCGCGATGGGCGCGCTCGCCCGCGGCGGGCTGCAACTGCAGAAGCAGAGCGAAGACGGCGTCACCTATGCGGCCAAGATCGACAAGGCCGAGGCGCGGATCGACTGGAGCAGGCCGGCGCGCGAGGTGCTGCGGCATATTCACGGCCTGTCGCCATTCCCCGGCGCCTGGTGCGAGATCGCAACCGACGGCGAACCGGCCCGCATCAAGATCCTGCGCTGTGAACCGGCCAAAGGCTCCGGTGCGCCGGGCGAGGTGCTCGACGATCGCCTGACTGATTGCCTGCGGCGACGGCGCGATCCGCATTCTCGAACTGCAACGCGCCGGCAAGGCGCCGATGAAGGCCGAGGATTTTCTGCGCGGCACGCCGCTGAAGGCGGGCGCGCGCTTCTCTTAACGCTGTCATACCCCGCGCAGGCGGGGTATCCAGTACGCCGCGGCCTCTGAGATTGAACCGGGACGCCGCGGCGTACTGAATCATCCGCCCCAGTGCGCAATTGCGCACAAGGCGGATGATGACGGTCCCACTGGATTAAAATGCCCCGCTACAAGCTCATCATCGAATATGACGGCACGCCGTTTTCCGGCTGGCAGATCCAGGACAACGCACCGACGGTACAGGGCGCGCTGGAAGCTGCGGTGATGGCGATCAGCGGCGAGCCCGCGCGCGTCCACGGCTCGGGCCGCACCGATGCCGGCGTGCATGCGCTGGCGCAGGTGGCGCATTGCGATATCCAGAAGCCGTTTCCGCCGGGCCGGCTGCGCGACGGACTGAACGCGCATTTGCGCCCGCACCCGATCGGCGTGCTCTCGGCGGAGATCGTCGCCGATGATTTCGAAGCGCGGTTCTCCGCCAGGAAGCGCCACTACCGCTACCGCATCACCAACCACCGCGCCAACCTCGCGCTCGATATCAAGCGGAGCTGGCGCGTGCCTCGCCATCTCGATACGGACGCGATGCACATCGCCGCGCAACGCCTGCTCGGCAAGCACGATTTCACCACCTTTCGCGACACCGAATGCCAGGCGAAGTCGCCGGAGAAGACGCTCGACCAGCTCGATGTGATCAGGGAGGGCGACGAGGTTTCGATCCTCACTTCCGCGCGCTCGTTCCTGCACAGCCAGGTGCGCTCGATGGTGGGCTCGCTGGAGTGGGTCGGCGAAGGCCGCTGGAGCGCCGACGACCTGGCCGCCGCGTTAGCCGCCCGCAACCGCGCCGCCTGCGGCCCCGTCGCGCCGCCGGACGGATTGTATCTGGTGCGAGTGGAGTATTAGCTGCTACCACTGTCATACCCCGCGAAGGCGGGGTATCCAGTACGCCGTGACCTCTGAGATTGAATCGACACGTCACGGCGTACTGGATCGTCCGCCTTCGCGGACGATGACACCGGGTAAATATCACGACTTGACGGGGCGATCCGGTGCTCTGAAAATTTCGGCATGCGCCCGAGACACTTCTACGTCTACATTCTTGCGAGCAAAGTTGGTGGCACACTCTACATCGGGGTGACCAACGACCTGATTCGTCGCGTCGCGGAACATCGTCTCAAGGTGATGGAGGGTTTCACCGAAAAATACGACGTCGTGAGGCTGGTGTACTTCGAACAGTTCGATGATCCCGAAAATGCGATCAGGCGCGAGAAACGGTTGAAGAAATGGAACCGCGCGTGGAAGGTCCGTTTGATCGAGGAAAACAATCCAAACTGGGACGACTTGTACACGGGAATAGCCGGCTCTCCCTAGTTCGGTCATACCCCGCGAAGGCGGGGGGTATCCAGTACGCCGCGGCGCTAGCGATTGAATGGAGACTTCACGGCGTACTGGATCGTCCGCCTTCGCGGACGATGACGGCGATGGATTAGGCAAAATACCTATCCAGCACGCCCCGATAGATCTTCGTCAGCTTTTCCAGATCCGACACCGGCGTGCGTTCGTCGATCTGGTGCATGGTCTGGCCGACCAGGCCGAACTCGATCACCGGGCAATAGCTCGAGATGAAGCGCGCATCCGAGGTGCCGCCGGAGGTGGAGAGCTCCGGCTTGCGTCCGGTGACTTCCTCGATCGCGCTCACCGCGAGGTCGGTGAAGGCGCCGGGCTTGGTCACGAACACGTTGGAGTTGGAATATTCCCAGACAATGCGGGCGTGGATGCGGTTGCCGCAGGCCTTTGCCAGCCGTTCCTCGACCAGCGCGCGCAGCGTCTCCTGGGTGTGATTGTCGTTGAAGCGGATATTGAATTTTGCGCGCGCCTGGCCGGGGATCACGTTGCTGGCGGTATTGCCGACGTCGACGGAAGTGAACTCGAGATTGGAAGCCTGAAACTGCGCGCTGCCGTGATCGAGCGGCTCGTCGGAGAGCGCCACGATCAGCCGCGAAATATCCGGCACCGGGTTCGACGCGCGATGCGGATAGGCGACGTGGCCCTGCACGCCGTCGACATGGAGCGTGCCGGATTGCGAGCCGCGGCGGCCGATCTTGATGCAGTCTCCGAGCGTCTCGACATTCGACGGCTCGCCCAGCACGCAATGGTCGAATTTCTCGCCGCGATCGGCGCACCACTTCAACAGCTTGATGGTGCCGTTGACCGAGATGTCCTCTTCGTCGCCGGTGATCAGGAACGAGATCGAACCCGTTGGGTTTGCCGCCATTGTCGGCGAGATATTGCAGCACGGCGGCGACGCTGCAGGCGATGCCGCCCTTCATGTCGACCGCGCCGCGGCCATAGAGGAAACCGTCCTTCACTTCGCCCGAGAACGCGCCGAGCGTCCATGCGGTTTCGTCGCCGGGCGGCACCACGTCGGTATGTCCGGCAAAGGTGATATGCGGCGCGCTGTCGCCGATGCGGGCGTAGAGATTGTCGATATCTGATGTGCCGGGTTCGCCGAAGGTGACGCGGTGCACCTCGAAGCCGGCGTCCTTCAGCAGGCGCTCGAGGACGCCGAGCGCGCCGGCATCGGCGGGAGTAACAGACGGGCAGCGGACGAGGTCGCGGGTGATGGAAACGGCGTCGTTCATGGCCCGGCTTGCCCTAATCCCGGAGCAGTTCGTTGATGCTGGTCTTGGAGCGGGTGCGCTCGTCGACGCGCTTCATGATCACGGCGCAGGCGGTCGACGGGCCGGGCTGGCCGTTCGGCAGCGGCTTGCCGGGCAGGGCGCCGGGGACCACCACCGAATATTCCGGAACCTCGCCGATAAAAATCTCGCCGGTTACGCGGTCGACGATCTTGGTGGAGGCGCCGAGGAACACGCCCATCGCCAGCACTGCGCCCTTGCGCACGATCACGCCCTCGGCGACTTCGCTGCGCGCGCCGATGAAGCAGTCGTCCTCGACGATGACAGGCTCGGCCTGCAGCGGCTCCAGCACGCCGCCGATGCCGACGCCGCCGGAAATATGCACGCGCTTGCCGATCTGCGCGCAGGAACCGACAGTCGACCAGGTGTCGATCATGGTGCTCTCATCGACATAGGCGCCGAGATTGACGAAGGACGGCATCAGCACGACGTTGCGGGCGATGAAGGCCGAGCGGCGCACGATCGCGCCGGGGACGGCGCGAAATCCGGCATCGCGAAAACGGTTCTCGCCCCAGCCCTCGAACTTCGACGGCACCTTGTCCCACCACGCCGCGTTGCCCGGGCCGCCGGGAATGGCGCTCATGTCGTTGAGCCGGAACGACAGCAGCACGGCCTTCTTCAGCCACTGATTGACCTTCCACTTGCCCGAAGCCTCGCGCTCGGCAACCCGCGCCTCGCCCTTATCGAGCAGTTCGAGTGCGCTATCGACAGCCTCGCGAACCTCGCCCTTGGTCGCGGTCGAAATGCCGTCGCGGGCATCGAAGGCGGAGTTGACGGTGGATTCGAGTGCGGACAGGGACATCGGGGTTTCCTCGGAGCAACGGGGTATTTCGGGCGAAGGTCGAGGGCTTTTTCGGGATTCGGGCAGGGAGAGTCAAGGCAAACTCACCCGTCGTCACCCGCGAAGGCGGGTGACCCAGTACGTCGCGGCGGCTGTAATTGAGCGGGATGCCGGTGATTACTGGATACCCCGCATTCGCGGGGTATGACGACCTACTTTGATGGTGCCAACCCTTGCAAAAACCCCGTCAGATCGTCCGTGACATGATCGACGTAAGCAGCATCCCGGCCTTCCAGCTCCCAGTCCTCGCGCACCACTTCCCTGGCGCCGTCGGGCACCACCAGCACCGTGGTCATGCCGAGTTGATGCGGCACCACGAGGTTGCGGGCGAGATCCTCGAACATCGCCGATTTCAGCGGATCCACGCCGTGGACGCGCAGGAATTTGTCGTAGGTCTGCGGCGCCGGCTTTGGCTCCAGTTCGGCGGCGATGATGTCGAACACCGCCTCGAAATGCTCGCCGATGCCGAGTCGTTCCAGCACGGCGCCGGCATGGTCGGTCGAGCCGTTGGTCAGGATCAGCTTGCGCCCGGGAAGCTTTGCGATCGCCGCCCCCATCGCGGGGTTCGGCTCCAGCGGCGAGTGATCGATCTTGTGTACGTAGGCCAGATAATCGTCGGCGTGCACGCCATGCTCGGTCATCATGCCGCGCATGCTGGTGCCGTAGCGGCGGTAATAATCCTTCTGGATCACGCGGGCTTCGCCTGCGGAGATTTTCAGGTACGCGCTGATGAACTCGCCGATCCGCGCGTCGACCTGCTGCCACAGATTGACGTGGTGCGGGTAGAGCGTGTTGTCGAGATCGAACACCCAGGTGTCGATGTGGGTGAAGGGGCGGGGGGAGTTCATCGCATATCCTTGCTGTCATGCCCCGCCACCGGGTCTCGCCTCCGGCGAGCCCGATGACAGGCTCCGGCGGGGCATCCAGTACGCCGCGGCCTTCGGGACAAGCAACAGCCGTCTCGGAGTACTGGATCACCCGCCTTCGCGGGTGATGACGGAAAGAGTCTTTGATGGGAGTAACTGAGCATCACGGCATCGCAAATCGCAGCGTCTTGCCGCCGCTGCTCATGTCCACCGGCGCGAAGCCGATCGGCGCAAGGCCACGGGTGCCGCAATCGCCCTGTTCGGAGACCTCGAACTTGCTCTCGCGCGTGCAGAGCTCTTTCGGGCCACCCCAGTTCAACGGCTTGTCCCTATATTTGACGGCGCGGTTTTCACCGTCGACGGCTTCGGCGAAACTGTAGACCTGTTTGGGCTGGCCGGTCACGTCGGGATGCAGGCACTTGCCGGGGTCGATGCGGTACCAGCCGCGGCTGGTCACGGCCTTGCCGTCGTCGGTCGCAACCGCTGCCATGATCTTGTGCGGCGTGTCGTTGCACCAGGTCAGCCCCGAAGAGGAGGGCTTCTGCACGGCCTCGATCATGGTGGTGAAGAAATTTTGCGACTGCACGACATCGGCGGCGAGCCCGCGGCTCTTCAGGAACGCCGAGAGCGCGCCTTGGGTCTTCGGCCCGTCAACGCCGTCGATCGGCGCGGCGTCATAGCCCGCGATGACCAACAGCCGCTGGATGCCGGCCAGCCGCGCCTGCTCGTCGTCATATTCGGAATCCTCGGCGAGATAGGCGACGAGGTTGCCGTCGTCGGTCCGCGTCGGCGTGATCTGGGTGAACGGCGCGGGCGTCTGGTTGCCGCGGCATTGGCGGGCGGCAGCGATAATGAAATTCTCCGGCGCGATGCACAGCGTGTCGCTGCCGTTCTGCGGGATCGGCGAAGCGCCGTAGACGCCGAGCGCGCGCGCATTCAACAGGATGCGGTCGGCAGTCAGCGCGCCCTGCAGCACCACGCGACAGGCGGCGGGATCGATCCGGAACCAGCCCCGCGTCGCGGTCGCCGCCTTGTCGTCGATGCCGATCGCGGCTTCCACCACATAGCTCATGCGGTTGCAGAGTTTTAGATCAGCGAAGGCTGGTAGGGAGGACATGAACAGCGAGATTGCCGCGGCCGGCAGCGAGATCAAGAGACGTGTCAATGCCGAGCGCGGCGGTCGCGATACTCTCAACTCGTCATGCCCGGGCTTGACCCGGGCATCCACGTCTTCCTTGCCGCCGGGAGCAAACAAACCGTGGATGGCCGGGCGTAGGCTGGCGGAAGCGACGCCGTCCTTCGGACCGCTATGCCTGGCCATGACGACATTCATTTGCCGCACGTGCATCACTTGTGGATCAGCGTGCCGGTGCCTTGGTTGGTGAACAATTCGAGCAGCACCGCATGCTGCGTCTTGCCGTCGATGATGACGACGCCCTGCACGCCCTGTTCCAGTGCGTAGATGCAGGTCTCGACCTTCGGGATCATGCCGCCGGAAATCGTGCCGTCGGCGATCAGCTTTCGCGCATCCTTCACCGACAGTTCCGGAATCAGCTTCTTCGACTTGTCGAGCACGCCGGGAACGTCGGTCAAAAGCAGCAGCCGCTTCGCCTTCAGCGCGCCGGCCACGGCGCCGGCAAAGGTGTCGGCGTTGACGTTGAGCGTCTGGCCGTCATGCGAGGTCGCCAGCGGCGCCAGCACCGGGATCAGCTCATGGCCGATCAACTGGTTCAACAGCGTCAGGTCGACCTTGTCGGGGTCGCCGACGAAGCCGAGATCGACGGCCTTTTCGATGTTCGAATCCGGATCGACCATGGTGCGCGTCGTCTTCGACGCCTTCACCATGTTGCCGTCCTTGCCGGAGAGGCCCACCGCCTTGCCGCCGGCTTCGTTGATATAGCCGACCAGTTGCTTGTTGACCGAGCCTGCCAGCACCATCTCGACGATCTCGATGGTGGCAGCGTCGGTGATGCGAAGCCCGGCGGCGAATTCCGACTGGATGCCGAGCCGCTTGAGCATGGTCGCGATCTGCGGGCCGCCGCCATGCACCACCACCGGATTGATCGCGGTCTGTTCCAGGAGAACGATGTCGCGGGCAAACGCTTTGGCGGTTTCCTCGGCGCCCATGGCATGGCCGCCATATTTGATGACGATGGTTTCCTCGTCATATTGCTGCATGTGCGGCAGCGCTTCCGACAGGATGCGGGCCTGATCGAGAGGGCTGATGTTCTGCGCTGAGGTCATGAAGCGGGTCTCGCCATTCCGGATGTCGGGCCGGGTTCTATCCGATTGGCGGGCAGGGCGCAAAGTGGGGGATTTGCAGAGGCTCGTGCCCCGGACGCAGCGCAGCGCGTGAGCGGTGCGCTGCTGAGCCGGGGCCTATGTGGCCGCGCCAGGTCCCGGCTCTGCGGAGCAGCGTTACACGCTGCACCGCGTCCGGGACACGACACTCACCCCTGCCTCGGCCACGCCGCCGCTACCGCTATCGCCAGCCAGCTCGCGATCAGCAGCGTCCCGCCGGTCGGTGCGGCCATCGGAAACAGGCCATGCCCGGCATAGTGCCGCAGCGTCAGGTCGCCGGCGAACAGGCCGGCCGCAATCGCGAAGCCGAAAGCGGCCGCGATGCCGATTTTCGCGTTCACGATCCCGCGCTCGGCCAACGCAACGGCGCCCAGGACCGCGCTGGCATGAAACAGCAGCATCGACGACGCCGACGCCAGCCGCGACGCATCGGCGCCATGGGCGGAGGCGGCCGCCAGGATGACGCCGTCGGCGCCCATGATGGCGGCAAGCACGATCAGGATACGCCAGGCGCGGGTCATCAGCTTCGCTCGTTCAACAGGCGCACCATCGCGGCGCGCAATTCCGGCATCCCGGCGCCGGAACGCGAGGACGTCACCAGCACTTCCGGAAACGCCGCCGGGTGCTTGGCGAGCGCGGCGGCGGTTTCGGCGATGTTCTTTTCCAGCTCGGCCGTCTTCACCTGGTCCGCCTTGGTCAGCACCACCTGATAGCTCACGGCGGACTTGTCCAGCGTCTTCAGCACATCCTGGTCGACATCCTTGATGCCGTGGCGCGCGTCGATCAGCACATAGACCCGCGCCAGCGTGGCGCGCCCCAGCAGGAATTGATGGATCAGTTTTGTCCAGGAAGCGACCTTGGTTTTGGGCGCGGAGGCATAGCCGTAGCCGGGCATGTCGACCAGCCGCAGCCGCGCTTTGTCGGGGCCGTCGAAGAAGATCAGCTCCTGGGTCCGGCCCGGCGTATGCGAGGTGCGCGCCAGCGCGTTGCGGCCGGTGAGCGCATTGATCAGGCTCGATTTGCCGACATTGGAGCGGCCGGCAAATGCCACCTCCACGCCCGCCATCGGCGGCAGCGTCTCGATCGAGGGCGAGGCCCAGACGAACGTCCATTCGCCGGCGAAGAGTTTTCGGCCCTCTTCGATCAGCTTCGCATCAATGTCAGCGGTCATGCGAAGATTCTCTGTTTTCCGGGGACGTCATTCCGGGATGGTGCGTAGCACCAGACCCCAGATGCGCAATTGCGCATCGGGGAATCTGAGATTCTCAGGTGCGCATTGCGCACCGTAGTTCGATGCTTCGCATCGCCCCGGAATGACGAGGTCACGTCTTCTCGGCGGCCTTCTTCGGCGCGAACGTAGTCCTGATGTTGTCGAACAACTCCACCTTCACGCCGTTCTTGCGCATGATGTAGCTCTGCTGCAGCACCGACAGCAGGTTGTTCCAGGCCCAGTAGATCACGAGACCTGCGGGGAAGCCCGCCAGCATGAAGGTGAAGATCAGCGGCATCCAGTCGAAGATCATCTTCTGGGTCGGATCCGGCGGCGTCGGGTTCAGCTTCATCTGGAACCACATCGTGATGCCCATGATGATCGGCCAGATGCCGAGCGCGAGATAATGCCCGAACACCGGCAGGTGCGTTGGGTCGAACGGCAGCAGCCCGAACAGGGTGAACAGGTTGGTCGGGTCGTGCGCCGAAAGGTCCTTGATCCAGCCGTAGAACGGCGCGTGGCGCATTTCGATGGTGACGAACAGCACCTTGTAGAGCGAGAAGAACACCGGGATCTGCAGCGCGACGGGAAGGCAACCGGCGATCGGGTTGATCTTCTCCTTGCGGTAGATCTCCATCATCTCCTGCTGCTGCTTCTGGCGGTCGTCGGGATAGCGCTCCTTCAGCGCCGCCAGTTGCGGCTGCACCGACTTCATCTTCGCCATCGAGGCGTAGGATTTGTTGGCGAGCGGGAAGAACAGCAGCTTCACCAGCACCGTCACCAGCAGGATGGCGATGCCGAAATTGCCGACCAGGTGGTAGAAATAATCCAGCGCCAGGAACATCGGCTTGGTGATGAAGTAGAACCAGCCCCAGTCGATCAAGAGATCGAAATGGTTCAGCCCGAGCTGCTTGTTGTAGCCGCCGTGGCCGGCCAGCGGGAAATTGATGCCGACGACGCCGGCTTCCTTGGCGCCCGCGAACAGCCGCGCATTGGCGGTGCCGGTGCCGCCGATCGCGATGGTCTGCGGGTCCTGCAGGTAGTCGGCCTGATAACGCACCTTCGGGCCCGGTTCTTCGGCGAGGAAGCGGGCCTTGAGGCGCGCCGACGTATCGGGCAACAGCGCCGCGGCCCAGTACTTGTCGGTGATGCCGAGCCAGCCGTTCGTCACGTTGAACTCGAAGCCCCGCCCGCCATTGCCCAGAACCGGCGCTTCGGCGACGGCCTTGTAGCCATGTTCCTGCAGGCCCTTCTCACCGAGATATCCGATCAGGCCTTCATGCAGGATGTAGTAGCCCGAGACCTCAGGCGTGCCGTGGCGGGAGATGAGGGCGAACGGATAGAGCGTGACCGGCGCACTGCCGACATTGGTGACGTCGTCCTTGATGGTGAAAAGATAGTGCTCGTCGATCGCAATGGTGCGGCGGAAGGTGAGGCCTTCGCCATTGTCGTATTTGAGCGTCACCGGGCTGCCGGGCGTCAGGCTTCCGGAGCCCTCCTGCTGCCACACCGTGTCGCGGTCGGGCAGCCGCGCCGTCGAGCCCGAGGCCGCGACCCAGCCGAACTCGGCATAATAGGGATGGGCCGTGTTCGAAGGCGAAAACAGCACGATCGCGGGCGACTTCGGATCGACCGTGTCGCGGAATTTCTCCAGCGACAGGTCGTCGATGCGCGCCCCCTTCAGTGCGATGCTGCCCGAAACCCGCGGCGTCTCGATCTTGATGCGGGACGAGGCCGCGATCGCGGCGTCGCGGCTGACGACGGGCGCAGCCGCGCCCGGCTGGCCGGCCGGCGTGGTGGCGGATGGGGTCGAGCCCGAGCCCGGTTGCGGGCTGGTCGATCCGGGTGTCGTCGATCCAGGCGCCGTCTGCGACGGAGGCTTGTTGAGCTCGGCCTGGGTCTGGCTTTGCAGACGCTGCCGCTCCATCTGCGGCGCGTTGTAGAAATATTGCCACGCGATCAGCACGAGGCCTGACAGAATGACGGCGAGGATGGTGTTGCGATTGTCGGTCATCGTTTTTGAGGTCTCGCCATTCAATTCGGATATTTGGTCGTCGGACGTTTGTCCGGCTGCCGGTCGAGGCGGTGCAGCGCCGAGCGGAGATCGTCGAGCATGGTCGCGAAGTCGCGGGTGAGTGCGGTCCTGCGCCCTACCAGCACATAATCATGGTGCGGTCGCATGGATATGACGTCCAGCCGCTTCACGAGTTCGCGAAGCCTGCGCCGGATGCGATTGCGCTCGGTGGCGGTACCGTTCTTTTTGGTAACGGTGAAACCGATCCGGATCGGGCCGTCATCGTTGCGGGCCCGGCCCTGCACCACGAAGGCAGCGCTGTTGGCCCGCGTGCCATTGGCAACGGCGAGAAAGTCCGCCCGCTGCCTCAGCCGATCCATGAATGAAATCTCCGGAAGGATCCGGCTCAGGCGCTCAGACGCTTGCGGCCACGCGCACGACGGGCGGCGAGAACCTTGCGGCCGCCGACGGTGGCGAGACGGGCGCGGAAGCCGTGACGGCGCTTGCGCACCAGTTTGCTGGGTTGATAAGTCCGCTTCACGGGTAGTTCTCCGCTGACCGGGCAATTTGCCTGTTGGATTGAGATCAAGTCCGGTGATGCGGGCCGGCTCGGAAAAGGGCCAGTTACGGCCCAAACGAGCCGCCCCCGGTGGAACCGGGCCATCGCGGACAGTTGGCGCGGCTTATACGGGAGCGACCTGTTTTCGTCAATGTCAGGGGTAGCCACAGCACGCGTTCTTTGAAACGTCGCAATTGGGGCGAATATATCTGTTTTCGCGGGGTTTTCAGAGGCAGGACGGCGGACGTGCCGGGGGCCATCGGAACCACAGGACATTAGCGATCGGTAATTTGACCGCCGGGTGGTCCAAACGCATCCTTGGAATCACGTACCACCCCGGCATGGGTCGGGGCGGCTTGGTCCGGCGGGCTCCAAAGCATATCAAGGCAGCTATTCGTGTCAGCGACCGACGACCAGCAGATTCCTCAAGCCCCGCGGTGCACGGGCCCGCGTCGGCTCGGCTTGTCCGGAAAGCTTTTGCTGCTGACCATCCCGCTCGTGATGATCGCGCTGCTGATGATCTACGTGCCGTCGATCGCGAATTTCTGGACGAACCGGTTGAACGACCGCCTCGCAGCGGCCAACACCGCAGCCCTGGTGCTGGATGCCGCGCCGCTCGGCATGGTGCCGGATTCGCTGGCGCGGCAGATCCTGGTCAGCGTCGGTGCGCGGGCGGTGGCCATCAAGATGGGGCAGCAGCGCCGGCTGCTTGCCAGCGCCGACCTGCCGGCGGCGATCGACCGCGACATCGATATGCGGACGTTGACGGTGTGGTCTGCCATCGTCGAGTCGTTCCAGACCATGCTGGAGACCGGCAACCAGACCATCCGCATAGTCGGGCCCGCGCCGGGCGGGGCGCAATTCATCGAGGTGGTGGTCGATGAAACGCCGTTGCGGCTGACGATGTATCGCTTTTCCCGCAATCTGCTCGCGGTCTCGCTGGGGATCGCGATGCTCGCCGCGGGGCTGGTCTATCTCGCGCTGCATTACCTGTTCGTGCGGCCGATGCGACGGCTGACGGCAAATCTCGTCGGCTTCCACGAAAACCCTGAGAGCGCGGCGCGCATCATCGTGCCGAGCCAGCGCGGCGACGAGATCGGGGTCGCCGAGCGCGAATTGTCCGACATGCAGCGCGACCTCGTCTCGATGCTCTCGCAGAAGAGCCGGCTTGCCGCGCTCGGTCTCGCCGTGTCGAAAATCAACCACGATCTGCGCAATCTTCTCGCGTCCTCGCAATTGCTGTCGGACCAGCTCGCCAGCGTGCCGGATCCGAGGGTGCAGCGCTTTGCGCCGAAACTGATGCGCTCGCTGGAGCGCGCCATCGATTTCTGCCAGTCGACCCTCTCTTACGGCCGCGCCCAGGAAGCTGCGCCCGACCGCCGCATGGTCCTGGTCGAACCCGTGGTGACCGAAGTGCGGGAATCCGCCGGCCTCGCCGCCGACGCCTCGATCACCTGGATCAGCGCGATCGAGCGCTCGCTTTCGATCGATGCCGATCCCGACCAGTTGTTTCGCGTGCTCCTCAATCTGGTGCGCAACGCGGCCCAGGCGCTGGAAAGCGCCAAGGGGGATGCTGCGACCCTGCAGGTCCGCATCACCGGCCGTCGCGAAGGCTCGGTTGCCATCATCGAGGTGTCCGACACCGGCCCGGGCGTACCGGCCAAGGCGCGCGAGCATCTGTTCGAGGCGTTCCAGACCTCCGGCCGGCCCGGCGGCAGCGGGCTTGGCCTTGCGATCGCCGCCGAACTGGTCCGCGCCCATGGCGGCGACATCCATCTGGTCGAAGGCACCATCGGCGCCACCTTCCGGATCTCGATCCCGGATCGGCCAGTGGAACTGCTGAGCATCCGCAACGAGCGGGCGCGGGCGTAAGGCCCGGCCTCAACTCGCGTTTTGCGGCCGTTTGCGGCCGGTTTACCATTGGAAATGGATGGCCGGATCCCGTCAGGCGGACCTTGCAAAGCCGGGCCGGAGCGGGTAGCTAAAGCGCTCTTTCGCGACCGTCCGGACCTTATTCGGACGCATCAGGGCCAAGCGGCCCAAATGCACAAGCGAAAACGCGCCCGTAGCTCAGCTGGATAGAGCACCAGACTACGAATCTGGGGGTCAGGAGTTCGAATCTCTTCGGGCGCGCCAGCTTGCTACCATTCGGAATAAGACTGCGAACTCCGATCGATTGATTCTCCGGTCCGCCGTTAATCTCCCAAGCGGACGTTGCACGACGGCCTGCAACATTGACTCCCTGACATCACTAGCGCGGGACATCACCGGGTGCTCCGTCAAAGCGGACGCGCGCGGCATGGATATCGGAATAACGACGGTCGGCCCAATCGATGAGGCTCGCCATCGGGTCCAGCAGGGATTGGCCCAGCGGGGAAAGGCAATATTCAACGCTCGGCGGCTTGGTCGGAAAGACATGGCGGGTGATCAGTCCGTCGCGCTCCAGGTCGCGCAGCGTCTGGGTGAGCATGCGCTTGGAGATGTCGCGGATGGCTCGGTGAAGCTCGCTGAAGCGCTGCGGTCGCGTCGCGAGGGTCATGATCATGAGTATGCTCCATTTGTCGCCGATGCAGTCGAGCACGTCGCGCACCGGGCAATGTACGGGTCCTGCTGACTGGGCGTCGTCCGATTGATATCGGCTGAATTGCTCGATCGCGCTCAATGCGTCGTTCATGCGGGCTCCCTTTTTCTCTCCTGGTTACAAAAAACTGCCTCCTTACGGTGCAGGTCTAAGGTCTCTATGTGAGACCTGCCCTAGAACATAGACCATCTAGCATCGGGAGAATATGCATGTTTTTAGTCGTGGGAATTACGGGAAAAGTAGGCGGCGCAACGGCCAGGCATCTGCTGGCGCAAGGTAAGAAAGTACGCGCGCTGGTTCGCGACCGCGCGAAGGCGGCAAGCTGGACGGACCAGGGCGTCGAACTGGTCGACGGCGACTGGAACAATGCGGCCGCCATCGAGCGGGCGCTCAGGGGCGTCGACGGCGCGTTTGTCATGTTGCCGGCCGTCTGGGCCCCCTCGCCGGACTTCAACGAAGCCAAGGGCGTCATCGCGAACTATGTCGAGGCGCTGACCAAGGCCGCGCCGCCGCGGGTCGTCGCACTCTCGTCGATGGGGGCGAACAGAACCAGCGGGCTGGGGATGATCACGGCCCTGTCGTTGCTGGAGCAAGGCTTTCGCAAACTGACATCGCCGATCGCCTTCGTGCGCGCCGGCGGGTTTTTCGAAAACTTCCTTTACGGCCTGCACGTCGCCCAGGGCGGCACGCTCCCCGTCTACTACAACCCGACCAACCGGAAATCGACCATGGTCGCGACGAACGACATCGGCGCCGAGGTGGCGACGCTGCTGACTGGGCCGACGTGGTCGGGGCAGCGAGTCATCGAGCTCGGTTCGATGGTCAGCGCGGATGAAGTCGCCGCCCAATTGGGGGAAGTCCTGGAGCTCGACGTCAAAGCCTTTGCCGTCCCGCGGGCCGGTTGGCCGGCAGCGTTCGAGCAGTTCGGCATCCCGAAGGGCCAGACCGGACCGGCCGAAGCCATGTTTGAGGCCGTCAACTCGGGCTGGATGGACCTCGGGGTCGAGGGTACGGAGCACGTCGCGGGCACGACGTCCCCTCGCGATGTTTTCGCTGCGGCTCGGAAGGCCGCCACGGCGTAGGTCCGCGGATCAGCGATGAGATGCGACTTTCGGACCTGCTCCGGAAATTCGCATCTCCTTCGGAATGAATGCGTCGCGGCCGGCCGTCTCCTGGCGCGGCCATCACCGATTGCATCGCGTCCCCGCAGAGAGTCTGACACAGATCCTCCGCGGCGCCCTCATCAGAAAAGGATGGACAAATGTCAAAGATTTCCTGGCGCCAGGTCTCGGCCTTGGCGCTTGCAGCTTTCTTCGTCGTGGGATCGCTCACCAACATCTTCGCCCCTGGGTCCATCTACCAGGAATATCTGCGGTGGGGATACCCGCACTGGTTCCATTTCGTGACCGGATCGCTGGAACTCACGGCCGCTGTTCTGCTGGCGCGGGCACGGACGCGGCTGTGGGGCGCGGCGCTCGGCTGCATCGTGATGTTGGCGGCGCTCGCGACCGTCACACTCCACGGCGAATACGGGCACGGGGTGGCGCCGCTTGTCGTGGCGACACTATCGATCGTCGTCGGCTGGATCGCCTGGCGGAAGCGGCTCCCCAGCTCGGCATAGCTCATGCCTCCTTGGTTCTCGGAGACGTTGCCAGTCCAAGGAATACGAGCACGGCCTGATTGAGGCGCAGGACGTCCTCGTCATCCAGGCGCCCGATGTGCACACCGACCTTTGATTTCGGGACGGTGGTCACCTTGTCCACCATGAGTTGGCATGGGACGCGTAATCCATTGCGTTCGTTCGGCTCGACAGGAAGGCGGAACAGTGGTGCGTCCGTGTCGTCGGTCGTGAACGCGCAGATCGTGATGGATTCAGTTCCGTCGAAACTGTCATCCTGAAGGATGACGACGGGCCGCGCCTTGCCCGCATAGTTCTTGCCGCCGGCAACGGTCCAGATGTCGCCGCGTCTCATTCATGCCCATCCACTTCGTTGGTGAATGTCGATACTGCGTCGATGAACGCCTGATCCTCGTGTGCGCGGGAGCTTGCGGCCACGGCCAGTGACTGACGACGTGCCTCCGAGCGGAACGCAGGCGCACGCACATCCGGGACCCAAATCTGGATCGGGCGCAGTCCTTGCTGGCGTAGCCGTTCGCGATGTTCGCGAACTTTCACACGAGAGGGCTTCGGCTTTGGTGCTGACACCATGGCAATTCTCCCGGGCCGGTTACATGTAACCTAATCTGAGTGAGGCGATTGGCCAAGCCCTCGAGCCCATCCGGATGAAAATTAAAATTATGTAACTATTTCAATGGTATAAGAGTTCTCTATTTTATTTTGAGTGGCGCGCCATTTTCTCAGAACGGATGAGCTTTGCTGTCGGGACGCGCTGCTGCGGATCGCCGTCCTAACCGTTGCGCTTCACAAGTTCAGACCAAAACGGAATGAACTTGATTTGCTCCGGCCACGGCCGATGGCCCCACCCGACGAACTCTCGCTCGAAATAGTCAATTAGGTCAGCTCCGTAATAGATCACGTCGGCCTGATAGACCGAGAACACGGGATTGCCCGGCTCGTGCGGTTCCTCCGGCAAGTACCGGTGACCGATCAATGGTATCAATTTCGGGGCGCGCGCAACGACGGAGCGCAAAACGTCCTTACGGGCGTCTGGGCTGACCGGCTTTTCTCCCCACTCCGGCCACCAAAGGTGGTTGTGCTCAACATCGAAAAGGAGTCCTTCGAAGGGCCAGTCCAGTATGCGCCTAATCGCGACTTCATCGGTCCATACGTGCCCATCCAGTGGCCGCCTGTCTCTCAACAGAGCCACGAGGTCTGCAGGAAAAACCAAACCGAACTTTTCCTGGGCGCCATCGAGTTCGGCCTGTGTGTAGCCTTTTCCCCACCTGCCCGACGTCATTTGTCGCTGATCTCCGCCGCCGATTTCTTCAGAAATGATGTATCCCGAGCGCGGAGAATGCACCATTGGCGGGCGCGCCATGATGTGAAATGTTCCCGTGACGGTGGTTGGAAAGTCGATGCCGGAAGCGGAAGTGGACGTTGTTGTGCTCGGCGCGGGCATCGTCGGCGTATCGACGGCCTATGCCGCGCGTGAGCGCGGGATGTCGGTCGTTCTGGTCGACCGGCGCGAGCCCGGCAGCGAGACCTCCTATGGCAATGCCGGCATCATCAGCAGCGGCTCGATATCGCCGCTCAACAATCCCTCGCTGTGGAAGGCGCTGCCGAAATACCTGACCAACCGCCACGCCGCATTGCGCTGGAATCCGCTCTGGGCGATTCAAAACGCAGGATGGGTCGCGCGTTTCCTGGCCGATACGGCTGTGTCGCGTTTCAGGCCGCGCGCGAACGCGCTGCATGGATTGATCGGCGCATCGGCGAAACTGCACCGGGAATGGATCGTGAAGGCGGAAGTGGCGCACCGCATTCGCGAGACCGGCTGGCTCAAGGCGTGGCGGAGCGATGCGGTCGCGGCGGCAAAGGACGAGCAGGCGCTGCTGGCCGAATACGGCATCGCCAGCGAATTGCTCGACCGCCAGGCCATCTCCGCGCTCGAGCCCGGCATCGTGCCTGTCTACAAGGTGGGCCTGCTGCACACCCAGACCGCTTCGGTCGATTCGCCCGGCGCGGTGGTCAAGGCCTATGCGCGGATGTTCACGCGTGGCGGCGGTGAAATCAGGCAGGCGGACGTCAAGGCGATCGTGCCTGACGGCGATCGCTGGCGCGTGGTGCTGGCCGATGGTGAGATATTCGCGCGCCACGTCGTGGTCGCGATGGGACCGTGGTCGGCGGATATTTTGCGGCCGCTCGGCTACCGCGTTCCGCTCGCCTCCGAGCGTGGCTACCATCGCGAATTCAAGCCGAACCCGGCGCGTCCGCTGCGGCGTCCGATCTATGACATCGATGGTGGCTTCATCATGACGCCGATGGAGCAGGGCATCCGTGTCACCTCGGGCGTCGAACTGACCGACCGCGATGCGCCATCCTCGTTCGCCCAACTCGATCAGGTGGTTCCGCTGGCGCGCGGCGTCGCCGAATTTGGTGATGCCGTCGGCGATGTCTGGCGCGGGGCGCGGCCGACACTGCCCGACGGCCTGCCGATGATCGGCGCGGCGCCGCGGCATGCCGGCCTGTGGCTCGCCTTCGGCAACCAGCACATCGGATTCACGACGGGCCCTGCGACTGGCGCGGCCATTGCCGCCATGATCGGCGGTGCGCCCCCGCCGTATGACGTTACGCCGTTCGCACCGGGCCGCTACATTTCATGACCTGCGCGCCGCAAACAGGAGCGTTGCGGTAGCTGGAACGTCCCGGCTTCGATCGCTCGAAAAATGAGCGCTGGGCTTTTACAAAGGCCAGCCCGGACGGCGCCGAAGCCGCGCGGCGTCTGGATCGGCGGACTCCCATGCCCAATTCGGCCCGGGAATGGCCCAAATTCTTCAATCAAGGGGGGCCGGCAGATTGCATTCTGCGTTGGCACACACATTGCAATCATCTCGACAGGCCGTTGTCGCGGCGGGGCAATCGTCGCAATCTACAACTCTCTCTTGCGTGGGACGACAGTTTGGTGACACCGTTGCGTTCGCTTCGCCGACCAGAATGCGTGTGGGTCGGGGCTGGGGTTTGTAGATGTTGCGTCTGATTGCCCGGCGTCTTGCCATCGGTGTGCTGGTCGCGTTCACCGTGATGACGCTCGCATTCCTGCTGACGCGGCTGTCCGGCGACCTCGCCATTTCGATTGCCGGCCCGTCGGCAACGCAAGCCGACGTCGAAATCGTGCGCAAGGCCTATGGCCTCGATCGCCCGCTCTACGTCCAGTTCTTCGCCTGGACCGGCCGCGCCCTGGTCGGCGATTTCGGCCAGAGCTATTTCTTCAAGGACAGCGTGGCGAACCTGATCCAGAAGCGCCTGCCGATCACGCTCACGCTCGGCCTGGTCGGCCTGAGCCTTGCGTTGGTCATCTCGATCCCGCTCGGTATCCTGGCGGCGCTGCGTGAAAACACCTGGATCGATCGCAGCGTCACCCTGTTCACGATGGTAGGGCAGGCGGTGCCGAGCTTCTGGCTGGCGCTCATCCTGATGATCGTGCTTGGCCTGCAGCTCGGCATCCTGCCGATCTCGGGCACCGGCACCTGGCAGCATTTCGTGATGCCCGGCATCGTGCTCGCCTTTACGGCAATCCCGGCGCTGACGCGGCTGACGCGTTCCGGGATGATCGAGGCGATGGCCTCGGACTATATCCGCACCGCGCGCGCAAAGGGCCTGTCGCGCGCACGCATCATCTTCAAGCATGCGCTGCGCAACGCGGCCATTCCCGTCGTGTCGATCGCCGCGGTCCAGCTCGGCTTCATGCTCGGCGGCTCGATCGTCATCGAGACGGTGTTCGCGCTGCATGGCGTCGGCTATCTCGGCTGGGAGAGCATCGCCAAGAATGATTTTCCCGTCGTGCAGGCGGTGGTGCTGGTGCTCGCCGTGTTTTACATCGGCCTCACCTTGCTGGCCGACATCCTCAATGCGCTGCTCGATCCGAGGCTGCGAACGGGATGAGTGAGCCGATAGCCATTCTGGCGCCGCAGCCTTCGAGTATCGCTACGTCGCGGGTCGGCACCGCCGGCTTTGCGATCGGTATCGCCATCGTCGCGCTGGTCGTGGCCGCCGCCCTCATCGGCAACTGGCTGGTGCCGTACGACCCGTTCACCCAGGATCTTGGCAATCGCCTCAAGCCGCCATTCTGGATGGAGGGTACCCAGGCGGGACACCTGCTCGGCACCGATCAGCTCGGGCGGGATTACCTCGCGCGCCTGGTCTACGGCGCGCGCATTTCGCTGTTGATCGGCATCATGACGGTAATCACGTCGGGGCTGATCGGCATCACGCTCGGCGTGCTCGGCGGTTTCTTCGGCGGCCGTGTCGATGATGTCGTGCTGTTCGCCATCACGACGCGATTGTCGATCCCCGTCGTGCTGGTCGCGCTCGCAGTGGTCGGGCTGATGGGATCGGGCCTTGGGCTCGTCGTCGCCACCCTTGGGCTGCTGTTGTGGGATCGCTTCGCCGTCGTAGCACGCGCCACCACCATGCAGGTCCGCAACCATGATTATGTCAGCGCGGCCTGGTGCGCCGGCGCCTCGACGTCGCATATCCTGACCAAGGAGATTTTGCCGAACATCGCCAGCCATCTCGCCGTGGTGGCGACGCTGGAGATGGCGCTGGCGATCCTGCTCGAAGCCGCGCTCTCGTTCCTCGGCCTCGGCGTGCCGCCGCCGCTGCCGTCCTGGGGACTGATGATCGCCGAGGGCAAGGACTACATGTTCTTTTCGCCGTGGGTGATCATGATCCCCGGCGTTGCGCTGGCTGTTCTGGTGCTCGGCATCAATCTGGTCGGCGACGGGCTGCGCAATCTGCTCGGCGCGGAGCGGCTGCGATGAGTGCGCTGCTGGAGGTCGAGGAGCTTCAGGTGACGTTCGGCGGCCGCACCGCGGCGGTGCGCGGCGCCTCGTTCCGGGTCGAGAAGGGCGAGACCCATTGCCTGGTCGGCGAATCCGGCTGCGGCAAATCGGTGACTGCGCTCGCCGTCATGAGCCTGCTGGCGCGCGGCGGCCAGCGTTCGGCGAAACAGATGAGCTTTGCCGGCACCGACCTCACCTCGCTGTCGGACCGCGAAATGGCGCGCCTGCGCGGCAATCGCATGGCGATGATTTTCCAGGAGCCGATGACCAGCCTCAACCCGGCTTTCACGATCGGCTCGCAGATGGCCGAGGTGCTGACGCGTCACAAGGGCGGCTCGCGCGCCGCAGCGCTGGACCGCGCCGCCGAACTGATGGGCCGCGTCGGCATCACCGCGCCGGGCATGCGGCTCGGCCAGTTCCCGCATCAGCTCTCGGGCGGCTTGCGCCAGCGCGTGATGATCGCGATGGCGCTGATGTGCGACCCCGAACTATTGATCGCCGACGAGCCGACCACCGCGCTCGACGTCACGGTGCAGGCGCAGATCCTTCGGCTGCTCGCCAACCTCAAGCGCGAGTTCGGCCTGTCCATCCTTTTGATTACCCATGACCTCGGCATCGTCGCGCGCGTCGCCGACCATGTGTCCGTCATGTATGCCGGCGAGGTGGTGGAGCGCGCGCCGACCGCGGAGTTGTTTCGTGCGCCGCAGCACCCCTACACGCGCGGCTTGCTGTCCTGCGTGCCGGTGCCGGGCCGCGTACAACGCGACCGGCCGCTCGGTTCGATTCCCGGCGTGGTGCCGGCGATCGGGTCAGGCTTTGCCGGTTGCGCGTTTCGCTCCCGCTGCGCCCACGCCGACGAAACATGCACGCGCGCGATTCCGCGGCGGCAGGCGGGCGACGCGCACGACTATCTTTGCCGGCTCGAGCCGGACTGGGCGGAGCTGCAACCCGCATGACCGCCGCGATCGAGGTTGAGAACCTGCGGTGTGAATTCCGCGTCCACAGCGGCTTGCTGTCGGCGCAAAAGCGCGTGACCGCGGTGGACGACGTCACGTTCAGCGTCCCGGCCGGCAGCGTGCTTGGCGTCGTCGGCGAATCCGGCTGCGGCAAATCCACGCTCGCGCGCCTGATCCTCGGATTGCTGAAGCCGACGGCGGGCACCGTGCTGGTCGACGGCAAGCGCCTGTTCGACCTCGACCGCAAGGCGCGCGCCCGGCTGATCCAGCCGGTGTTCCAGGATCCGTTCGCCTCGCTCAATCCGCGCCGGCGCATCAAGGACATCGTGGCGCTGCCGCTGACAGCTCAAGGCACGTTCTCGCGCGCCGAGATCGAACGCCGTGTCGCGGGCATTCTGGAGCGTGTCGGTCTCTCGGCTGCGATGGGCGAGCGGATGCCGGCGCAACTCTCCGGCGGGCAGCGCCAGCGCGCGGCGATTGCGCGCGCACTGGTGCTGGAGCCCCGGATCGTGATCTGCGACGAGCCGACCAGCGCGCTCGACGTCTCGGTGCAGGCGCAAATTCTCAATTTGCTGGCCGATCTGCGCCGCGATCTCGGGCTGACCTACCTCTTCATCAGCCACAATCTCGCCGTCGTCGAGCACGTGGCGAGCGAGGTCGCGGTGATGTATCTCGGCCGGATCGTCGAGCGCAATGAAACCGACGCGCTGTTTCGCACCCCCCGGCATCCCTATACGCAGGCGCTGCTGGAGAGCGTGCTGACGCCGGAGCCGGGCCTCGGCGTGCCGGATATCGGCCTCGGCGACGCCATGCCGGATCCGGCCAATATTCCGCCGGGCTGCCGGTTCAACCCGCGCTGCCGGATCGCGGTCGAACGCTGCCGCCATGAGGCACCAGCGCGCATGGTCCGGCCGCCGGAGGGAATGGTAGAGTGTCATCTGGCATAGGGCGTGCTTCACCCCACTTCACAAAACACCGATAATGGAGGGCGATATGCGTATGCAAAACAAGCTTCGTGCAGCGTTTCTGGCGGCGGTTCTGCTCGGCGCCGGTGCGGCGCCCGCGACGGCCCAGAAATCCGCCGACACGCTGCGCATCGTGATGCGCGACGCGCTTCCCAACATCGATCCCTATTACAACAATCTGCGCACCGGCGTGGTGATGCACCATCAGGGCTGGGATGGGCTGGTCTATCGCAATCCGGACACCTTCAAGCTCGAGCCGCTGCTCGCAACCGAATGGAAGCTTCCGGATACGACCACGATCGAGTTCACGCTGCGGCCCGGCGTCAAGTTCCACGACGGCAGCCCGTTCACCGCTGATGACGTCGTCTACACCATCAATTTGATCGCCGATCCGGCGAGCCGGCTGTCGACGCCGGCGAACTACAACTGGCTCGACAAGGCGGAGAAGACCGGCGACCTCTCGGTGCGCGTCAAGCTGAAGCGGCCGAATCCCGCGGCGCTGGAATATTTCGCGCTCGTTATCCCGATCTATCCCAAGGCCTATCGCGAGAAGGTTGGCGCGGAAGCCTACGCCAAGGCGCCGGTCGGCGCAGGCCCTTACAAGATGACCAAGGTCGAGCCCGGCGTCTCCATCGACTTCGAACGGTTCGAGGATTACTGGGCCGGCAGTCCCAAGGGCAAGCCTGCGATCAAGAAGATGAGCGTGCGTTTCGTGCCTGACGCTGCGACCGAGATGACGGAATTGCTCGCCGGCCGCGCTGACTGGATCTGGAACATGAATCCGGACCAGCTCGAGCCCGTGAACCGGATGCCGCACCTGCAGGCCGTGCGGAAAGAGTCGATGCGGGTCGGCTATCTCTCGCTCGACGCCGCCGGCCGCACCGGCGCCGACAATCCCCTGACCAAGCTCAAGGTGCGTCAGGCGATCTGGCACGCGATCGACCGCAAGGCGATCGCCGACAAGCTCGTCACCGGTGGCAGCCGCGTTCCTGCAGCGCCGTGCTTCCCGTCGCAGTTCGGCTGCGATGCCGAAGTCGCGGCGGCTTACGACTACGATCCGGCGAAGGCAAAGCAGCTTCTCACCGAGGCGGGCTATCCCGACGGCTTCGAGGTCGAGCTTGCAAGCTACGTGCTGCCGCAATGGGGTTCTTCGGTCCAGAACTACCTGCACGCGGTCGGCATCCGCGCCAAGCTCAACCAGCTCCAGACGGCGGCGCTGATCCAGCGCGCCAAGGCGGGTGAGTTGCGCGCCTATCTCGGAAGCTGGGGCAGCTTTTCGATCAACGACGTCTCGGCGTTCCTGCCGAACTTCTTCGACGGCGGCGCCGATGACTATGCGCGCGATCCCGACGTGCAGAAAGCTCTGATGGCCGGCGGGTCGTCCATTAACCCGGAGGTGCGCAAGGAGGCCTATTCGGCGGCGATCAAGAAGATCACCGAGCAGGCCTACTGGGCGCCGCTGCACACCTATGTCACGACCTACGGCCACTCCAAGCAACTCGATTTCACGCCGTACCCGGACGAGCTGCCGCGCTTCTATCTGGCGAAGTGGAAATAGGCGCGGCGCGATATGCAATGACGGTTGAGGTCAGGCCGTCCAAAGCAAGATGAGACGAGGATGGGCCGTGACCACGGCACATCCCGTGCCCCGGACGTGAGTGCCGCGAACCGGGGCCCATTGCTACTTTGCATGGGGTTGTTTTCGATATTTTGCGTCTTGACCCTGCGGCGTGCCACACAGGAGGGTGACGGCACATCCAATGATGGAACGTCAGCCCTCCGGCAGGCCGGCCGCGATCATCAACTGCATGATCCGCTCGGCCGCTTCGATATAGATCGGGCTGGAATTCTTCTTGGGCGTCGGAACGTTGTGATAGGTCGAGCCAGGCCGCAACTCCATGCCCTTTTCCATCGCGGCCCTGGCTTCCCCGGTCTTGCCCAACTGCTGATATGCTGCTGCCAGCAACATGTGCGTGCGTCCGCTGGCTGCGGTGATCGCGATCGACTTCTGCAGCCACGGCACGGCGTCTTCGGCGCGGCCCATCAGCATGTTGGCCCAGCCGGCGCCGATCATCCATGTCCAGCGCGAGACCTGCGGGGTGTCGAACCGGTCCGCCTGCTTGAATGTCGCGAGCGCATCCTCGAAGCGCCCGGTCTGGATCTGGGCGAGGCCGACATGATACAGCGCGATCCCATTCCATGGATCGAAGCTCAGGGCTTTCGCGCAAGCGACGAGGCTGGCGCTGAACTGGTTGGTGGCGTTGAGGAAGCGGCAATAGGCTTCGAGCGCCGGAATATGATTGGGTTTTGCGCGCAGCGTCCGCTGCAGCAGCGCCTCGGCCCTGGTCTCCGCCGGCTCGCGCTCGGCCGGGCTCAACCATACCATCTGCACGCCGCGCATCAGGAGTGCGGCCAGCGCCACCTGAACCTCGACATTGTCGGGATCTTCGGCCAGCGCTTTCTCCAGCATGGCCTGCGCCGCCTGAAAACGTTCCGGCGAGGTCTGTTTGATATGGGCGGTCGCCTGTTCGATCACGACCTTGCCCTTCGCAGCCGATAGCGTGTCGGCACTCAGCAGTTCGTTGATGCGCCGCGCCAGCGCGTGACCGACGCCGGCCGCGAGCCGGGACTGCTGCATCTGCAGGTCCGTATCCGCAGGGTTGACCTGATATGACGCGGTCCACTTGACCTCGCCGGTTGCCGCCTCCGTCATGCGCGTCCGTATCGTCCAGCCCTGCTCGCTCTTCTGCAGTTCGCCCTTCACCACGAAGTCGGCCTTGGGTGCGGCCGCATCAGGAACCAGGACGCGGATGTTTTCGATTTTCGCCAGCCCATCGGTGAGGCGGCCGCTCACGTCCGCAGCCATCTGGGCGACGAGGGGATCGTTGCTCTCGTCCGCGATCGGCATCACGGCGATGGTCGCGGGCCCGCGCGCAAAGATGAGGCCGGGGCGCAGCATCCACACGACGACCGCCGTGCACAGGATGGCGAGCCCCGCAACGGATGCAACGGCTGCGCGGCGACGCCGGCTGAAGCCGAAAAACCGTTTCGCGGGCGCTGGCTGGACGACCGAGGCTGCTTCCGGCGCAGCCGGGACCTCGGCCTCGGTCACGTCAGCAGTCACTTGGGCCTCGAACAGATAGCCGCGCCCCGAAATGACCCGGACCACCTGGCGCCTGTCGTCGCCGAGCGCGGTGCGGATTTCGCGGATGCACTGAAACAGGCTGTCCTCGCCGACATGGACGTTCGGCCAGGCTGCTTCCATCAACTGCTGCTTGCTCAGGACGCGGCCGGTATTGCCCGCGAGCAGCCGCAGTATCTCCAGGGTCTTGGGCCGGAGCTTGATCGTCTCGCCGTCGGGCCGGCGCAACTCGGCGCGCTCGCCATCGAGCTCGAAACCAGAAAAGCGCAGCACCCGTCCCCTCCAAACCGGCCACTGTCCCCATTTAGCCGCCAGATCGCCCGCAAAATGCGCCCAAGCGCGCCGAATATCAGAAAAATTTCAGAATGTCTCAACAGCAATCTCAGGACGTTCGGAGCGCGAAATGTCAGGCATGGGCGAAGTTGATTTGGCGATTCGTGCCGAATGGGACTGCGATGCCGGACAGGCAAGGGAATCGTGCGTCATGTGTGGTGCGCTTCACAATCGGACCGGTATCTTCATGCTTAAATCAATTCGCCCCGCCCACGACCAGCCATTTGAAGAAGCCGATCAGCCCGCAGAGCAAGGATCGAACAACATGGACGATGCGGTGAATCTCTCCCAGCTCAAGGCCGAACTGTCCTATCTCAATCGTCTGGAGCAAAGACGCGAGACCAAAGTGGCGAACTTGAAGCGCCTGAAGGAAGCCCGTGACGCGCTCCTCGGCAAGGGGAGTGAAGTCGCGGGAATCTCAATCTCACGCAGATCCTAGAGCAGTCGAAATACCATGCCCACGGAGTGCTTCGCTGCGCTCGCCATGACGGCTGAGTTCAGCCGCTCGTCACATGCACGCCGGGCTTGCCGCCCGCATTCCACTTCCCGCCGACCGCGCGTTCGATCTGTGCCGCCAATTGCAATAGCAATCCATCATTGGCCTGCCTGGCGATGGCCTGGATGCCGAGCGGCAGGCCGTGCTCATGGGTGGCGAGCGGCAGCGAGATCGCGGGGATGCCGCAGAGATTGGCGAGCGGCGTGAAGGCAAAATTGCGCCAGAGATTGCCGAACCAGTCGAGTACGTCGGGATTGTCGCTGGTCGTCAGAAATTCCGTGGTGCCGACTTTCGGCGTCGGCAGCGCCGTGATCGGCGTCAGGATGATGTCCCAATCCTCGAAGAACGCGCCGAAGCCGCGCGAGGTCGTGTTGAACACCGCCTGCATCCGCGCACGGTCGGCGTAGCTGGTGTTCCGGCCATGCTCCCAGATCCGGATGTTGATCGGTTCGATCAGATCGGCAGGCGGCGTCTCCAGCCCGCGCGCGGCGAGCATGTTACCGATGACGACGGCAAAGTTGCTGATGTAGCAGGTGGTCTGCGCTGCAAACGCTTCGCGATAGTCCAGCTCCGGCAGGGAATGGTCGACATGGTGGCCGAGGCCTTCGAGGAAGCGCCCGACCTTTTCCAGTTCGGCCGCGATATGCGGCGTCGCCTGGTAATCGCCCCACTGGGACGACAGCGCGATTCTCAGCCGCGCCGGATCGCGCGTGATCATTCTGGTGTAGGGCTCCGGCGGACTCCAGAACGGCATGAACTCGCCCGGCGCCGGACCGCGGCAGGCATCGACGAAGGCCGCGGTATCGCGCACGGTGCGTGACTGGCAGCCCTGAATGGAGACCAGCCCGCTGAGGTCGGACAGAAGCGGCGACAGCGAGAACACGCCGCGCGAGACCTTCAGCCCGATATTGCCGTTGACGCCCGCCGGGATTCGGATCGAGCCGCCGCCATCGGTCGCATGCGCGATCGGGACTGCGCCGGCGGCGACCATCGCCGCGCTGCCGGCCGACGAGCCGCAGGTGGTGTAGTCGGTGTTCCAGGGATTGCGCGTGACGTAGACGGCGGGATTTTCCGCCGAGCTGCAGACCCCGAATTCCGGCGTGGTGGTGCGCCCGATCAAGTTGAGCCCGGCCCCGCGCATCTTCCTGGTCATGAACGTGTCCGCGGCAGCGCGATTGCCGCGCATATAGAGCGAGCCCATTTCCTGCAGGCGGCCCTTCATTGTCGGACCCAGATCCTTCACCAGGAACGGAAGTCCGGCAAACGGCCCGTCGAGATTGGTGCCGTCGGTGCCGGGGTCTGCGACCGCATCCTCGAAAACCTCGACGACGCCGGAAAGCTTGGGGTTGACCTGGGCGATGGCGGCGGCCGCCTGCGCGGCCAGTTCCACGGCCGTCAGTTCGCCCTTCGCGACGCGTGCGGCCAGCGCAACGCCGTCATGGTCAGCCCATTCCTCCCAGCTCATCGGCAAGTTCATTCGGTCGGTCCCTCCGAAAATGGCTCGGACCTTTAGAACATGATCGGTGAAGGGGCGGAACCGTTTTCACCGTTCCGCAGATCGGCTCGTCGGGACCTTCGCGACGGCTGCCGAGCGGCAGCGTCGTCAGGAACGGAAATCGATGCCGCGCACGATGATGCCGGGAGGCGTGCCTTCGAACTCCCGCGCCTGGAACTTGCGGGACGCGCACGCCTCGATGCGGTCCCGCAATCGCGCGAACTGTTCCTCGCGCTGGCCTGCCGGTGTCCGCGGTACGTGTTCCAGTTCATCCATCGCCGAAGCGCTGACGGCGCAGGGCACTTCCCTGGCGCCGTCCATCATGGAAAACAGCAGGACCATCCGGTCGTCCTCGTAACCTCGGATGTTGCCGCGTGCGAGCGTCATCAGGCTTTCCTTCCGAAATGGAATGCTATTTCCAACGACCCCTCCGGTCAGCCCTTCCTTTTCGTTGCCGGCGGTGGATCGATTTCATTGATCCTGCGCAGGCAGTCCGCTTCGGAAGAATGCGGGCCCGAAACGAAGGTTCCACTGACCTTGGTGGAGTACCAGCCGGACTCCACCCCGAGACGAAGCGATTCCTCCGTCATGACGTGACGTGGCGAGAGATTTTGCATCAGGTGCTTTCGGTTTGCGCCGTTCGATCCTGGTCGGGACGGCTGGATGAAGGGGGCAGATGTTGCGGCTGAACATTGATTTGTTCAGGTCTCCTCTCCCGCGAGCCGGGTGAGGTCCGCAATCACCGCGGCCACGAGGTCGCGGTGATGCGTGTCGGTCGGCGCGAGACTGGCCGAATACAGATTGAGCACGTACCGCGCTTTGGCCACCGCCTCCGGCCACGACGCGGCCGGCGCGGCGAGGATCTGGAGTTCCACGGCGCCCTGCTTGTCGCGCAGTTGTTTCGCGTTGACCTCGACGTCGGCAAGCACACGGCGGATATCGGTTGCCTTCTGCGCCGCCATGCCGCGATGTTTGTCGAGCTCGATCGGGATCTCAGTCACGCGGCGCGCTCGCGTCGATGCGTTGAGCGTCGGACAGATCAATCGAACTGATCGAGATCATTTCCATCGCCGAACGTTGCGGCGGTGCGCCGGGCACCATGATCATGGTGGCGACACGCCGAAAGCAGGGAAACGAAAGGCCCTCGATCGTCTCCTCGTCGGTGATGATTTCGTAAGCTCCCGGTGCGAGCTGCCGGTCGATGCCCTTGATGCGGAAGGGATGCCTGAAATGAACCGTTTCCCGTCGCGTGCGCATGGTCATGCCGACAGCCCGGCGTAGCTGCGCACGAAGTCATCATGTTTTTCGGACATCGTAGCAGCGTGCGCGCTTTTGCGGCAATTAGCTATCGTTTTCTCTGCGGCCGGCCGCATTTGACCGAATAGCCCGGCTGACGCCTTGTATCGGGTGGTTTCGTAGCCATTTCGAGTAGTCAGCAGCCTGAAAGGCGTTTCGAGTGAAGCTTCGCGTCGGATTCGAAATGCTCTACGATTTCCCGCAGCCGACGCCGATGATCATGGTGCTGGGCACACACTTCACCCGTGCGTCCGATGTCATCGTGCCGGACTTCCTCACCACTGATCCGGTGGTAGAAATCACGCCCTATCGCGACATGTTCGGCAATTGGTGCAGCCGCATGATCGCGCCCGCTGGCCGCGTGCGCCTTGCCGGTGATGGCGTCGTTCGCGACAGCGGCCTGCCCGATCCGGTGTTTGCTTCGGCGATTCAGCACGCGGTCGAGGACCTGCCCGCCGACACGCTGGTCTATCTGCTCGGCAGCCGCTATTGCGAGACCGACCGGCTTTCGGATATCGCCTGGCAGTTGTTCGAGAAAACACCGCCGGGCTGGGCGCGGGTCCAGGCGATCTGCGATTTCGTCCATCGTCACATCGCCTTCGGATATGAGCACGCCCGCGCCAGCAAGACGGCGTGGGAGGCCTATGAGGAAGGTAAGGGCGTCTGCCGCGACTATGCCCATCTCGCCATTGCGTTCTGCCGCTGCATGAACATTCCCGCGCGCTATTGCACGGGCTATCTCAGCGACATCGGCACGCCCAAGCCCTGGGCGGTTGGGGATTTCGCCGGCTGGTTTGAAGCCTATTTGGGCGGGCATTGGCGCACTTTCGATCCGCGGAACAACGTGCCCCGGATCGGTCGCGTTCTGATCGCGCAGGGGCGGGATGCCTCCGATGTCCCGATCACCCAGACGTTCGGGCCGAACACGCTGGTCAGCTTCAAGGTCTGGACCGACGAGATCGCGTGACGAGGGACTTTCCCGTGCCGACCTGGCTAAATTTGAAACTGCGACCAATCGGGAAGGAACTCGGATGAAAACGATTCTCGCCGTGCTGGCACTGTGCGTGTGTGCGACGGGTGCTCTTGCCGCAGTGCCCGAGTGCCGCGTGATCGAAAACGCGAATGCGCGCCTGTCGTGCTACGACGCCGTGTACCCTCCGAAAATGGAAAAGTCCGCAGTCTCCGAGAAAGTCCCGTCGCGAGCCGCCTACAAAGAACCTTTCAGCACAGAAGACGCCAGGACCGACGCCAAGCTGAAAAGTATCTGCCGCGGTTGCTGAGATGCAGGAGCTCGGCTGGCCAGGGCGATAGCGGTGCGAAAGCCAGCTTTGCTAGCTCAACAAGGTGCGTACCTTCATGGCGGCATCGTAGACCTCGACCTGAAGCATCGGATAAGCGGTCTTCAGCTTTCGGCCGGAGACTTCGGCAGCCTCGACCGTGTCGAACTCCGACTTGAAATGGCCGTCGACAATCGTCGCGAACCCTTCGGTCGGAGGCCTGTCGGCCCGCACCGTTTTCTTCGGCTCCGGCTCTTCAATTGAAAGCAGGGGTTTCTTCATGGTCATTCCTTTCGCGTTCCGCGATTATTCGATCTGCGTGGAAGCGGGTTTCAGAGCGGCGGTTGGCGCATCGTAATGCGCGTCTCCGTCACTGCGAAGTTACCATTGGACAATAACTGCTGCAGCGATCAGGAGACCAAAAAGAACTGGCACCAGGATTGGAGCTACCGGCCACTCTCGCAGATCGAATGGTTGGATGGTGGACATATTGACCGCCCGTCGTGTGGCGCGAGTCGAAGACTCTCAGTCACCGATAGCAGCCAATGAAGGGCGGTGATGTAGCAGACGCTTTTTTCGACGCGATGTCGAGGGAAATCCCCAAAGCGAAGGCAAGGGTCGGCGTTCATGCCGCATCTGATCCGATCGCGACAGCACCGTGATGGGGGCCGGGTTCGATCTCCGGCTGTGCCTGGCGTGCCGTCTTGCATGATATCGACCGCGCGCGAAGCAAAATGGTTGCTATTGGGTACGGCAGTATCCATATGACCAACAGCGTGCCCGGTTTAGCAACAAGGCGTGTCCGGCAGACGCGACGCCTAGCAACACAATCCTGCGGACGATATCGACCAACGGCATGTCGCTTCGGCGTGCGCGTTAAGGGTCAGGAGACGCTATGTCCATCGAACACGCATCCGTGCGGGCCATGCCCAAGCCCTGGGGCGTCCGCGATCTCCAGCCATGGAGCAGCGTCGACGGTACCGGGGATGCGGTGGGAGAGCTCTGGTTCGAGCGCGCCGACAGCAATGCGCCTGTTCCTGCCTTGCTTCTCAAGTTGCTGTTCACCAGCGCGCCGTTGTCGATTCAGGTCCATCCGGACGATACGTTTGCGCGCGCGATGGGGATGCCGAACGGCAAGAGCGAAGCATGGTACATCATCGCGGCGGAGCCGGGCGCGCAGATCGGCGTCGGCCTGAACCGGCGGATCACGCCACAGGAATTACGTGCGGCGATCACGAATGGCGCGATCGTCGATCTGGTTCAATGGCGTCCGGTTGCGAAAGGCGACGTCATCTTCATTCCGGCCGGCACCATCCACGCGATCGGCGCCGGCATCGTGCTCGCCGAGATTCAGCAGCGCAGCGACACGACATTCCGCCTGTTCGACTACGGCCGACAGCGTGAACTGCACATCGACAACGGCGTCGCAGTCGCCGACGTCTTTCCGCTTCGGCCGCCGCGTCATCCCGTCAGCCTCACTCTCGAACGGACGGTTCTGGTCGCCAGCCGGCATTTTGTGCTCGAGCGGCTCGATCTGCCCGCGGGTTCAAGCTGGGCACTGCTCGCCGATTCGGAAACCTGGGTTTTCGCTCTCGACGGCCATGCAGCGATCGGATTGGCCGCGCTATCCATCGGGCAGGCGATCTTCGTCGGCGGCGGTCGCGCCAGCATCGAAGTCGGTGCCAACGGGTTGACCGCCCTGGTCGCGTATCCCGCAAGCGGTCCGATCGGCTCCCTTTTGCACCGGCTTTCCGGGCAGTCGACCAGACCTGTTCAGCCTGTTGCTGCCGACCTGGCGAAACTCACCGCCCTGGCCGAGGTGCTCACATGACGCCGCTCCGCAGGATCGCGGTGATCGGCAATTCGTTGCCGCGCCGCTGTGGTATCGCAACATTTTCGACCGACCTGCAACGCGCGATCTCGCTTTCGCGGCCAAGCCTGCAAACCTGCATCGTGGCGATGACCGACCACGATCAGACCTATGACTATCCTGCTTCGGTCGCATTGCAGATCAAGGATGGCAGCATCGAGGAGTATGCCGGCGCCGCCGCGTTTCTCAACGCAGGCCGGTTCGACATCGTCTGTCTGCAGCACGAATTCGGAATTTTCGGCGGCGACGCCGGGGCTCATATTCTGGAGTTGCTGTCTCGCCTGACCATGCCGGTCGTCACGACGCTGCACACGGTGCTGGCCGCGCCGACGGCGGCGCAGCGCGCGGTAATGGAGCGCATCGTCGAGATGTCCTCGAAGGTCGTCGTGATGGCCAGCAAGGGCCGTGAACTGCTGCGCAATGTCTATCGCGTGCCGGACGACAAGATCGAGGTCATCGCCCACGGCATCCCCGACTTTCCGTTTGTGGCGCCGGACACGGCAAAGGCCAAACTCGGATTCAGCAACCGGTCGGTCATTCTGACATTCGGATTGCTGTCCCCCAGCAAGGGCATCGAGGTCATGATCGACGCCATGCCCTCGATCCTGCAAAGGCGGCCGGACGCGGTCTATGTGGTACTCGGTGCGACCCACCCCAATCTGGTCCGCGACCAGGGTGAAGCCTATCGCGGCAGCCTGATGGCGCGCGTGCGCAAACTTGGCGTCGAGGATCACGTCGTATTCCTCGACCAGTTCGTGGATCAAGCCACGCTGCTCGAATTCATTTCAATGTGCGACGTCTACGTCACGCCCTATCTCAACGAGGCGCAGATGACGTCGGGCACGCTGGCCTACAGCTTCGGCCTCGGCAAGCCGGTGGTCTCGACGCCTTACTGGCATGCGCGCGAACTGCTGGCCGACGGCCGCGGCGTTCTCGTTGCCTTTGATGACCCGATAGCGACCGGCAACGAAATAGCAGGATTGCTTACCGACGGCCCTCGCCGGCAGGCGATGCGCGAGCGCGCCTACGCGGCCAGCCGATCGATGACATGGGAGCGAACGGCCGAGCGTTACATGACCGCCTTCGAAAATGCACGGCACGGCCACCGGCTGAAGGTGATCGCGCGTGCCGCGCCGGATGCGATCGCGCCGCACGGCCCTGCGGTGCCCGATATGCAACTCGGCCATTTCCTGTCGATGTGCGACGATACCGGCTTGTTTCAGCACGCCGTGCATTCGGTGCCTGATCGCGCGCACGGTTACTGCGTGGACGACAACGCCCGCGCGTTGCTGCTGGCTTGCGCGCTCAATGAACCGGGCGAGCACCCGCTTTCGGAAAGCCAGACCGGCCGCTTTGCCGCCTTTGTGCAGCATGCGTGGAATCCCGATACCAGACGTTTTCGCAACTTCATGGGTTTCAACCGGACCTGGCTTGAAAATGAAGGGTCCGAGGACAGTCACGGTCGGACCCTGTGGGCCCTGGGTGAATGCGCGCGGAAGGATGCCAGCCGGTCACGGCGTCGCTGGGCGACGGCCCTGTTTGCCGAAGCCCTGTCGACCGCCGCGGCCTTTCGCTCGCCTCGCGCAATGGCCTTCACGCTTCTCGGTCTGGACGCCTATTGCGCCGTAGCTCCGGAGGATCAGCACGCCCGTGAGGTCAGGCATTCTCTTGCCGACACGCTGGTAGCCGCCCTCGCTTTGGTCGAGACGCCGGACTGGGTGTGGTTCGAGGAAGGCCTGGCGTATGACAATGCGCGCCTGCCGCAGGCCCTGATCGCGACAGGCCTCGCAACGCAAACGCCCGCCTATGTCGATGCCGGCTTGAGAACCCTGCGTTGGTTGATGACGCTGCAGACGACGTCGACCGGGCATTTCCGTCCGGTGGGTACGACGAGCTTCGGCGAACTTCGAAAGCCTCCCGGGACGTTCGATCAGCAGCCGGTGGAAGCCACCGCCACGATCGCGGCGTGCCTGACCGCGTGGCGCGCGGACGGCGATGCCGAATGGAAGGTCATCGCGGCCGGAGTTTTCTTCTGGTTTTTCGGCGGCAACGACCTGTCGGTTCCGCTCGTCGATTCCGAGACCGGCAGTTGCCGCGATGGGCTGCATCCCGATCGTGCCAATGAAAATCGCGGCGGCGAGTTGGTCGTGTCCTATCTGCTGGCGCTGGCCGAGATGCGTCAGCTTGCGCGCGCCAATATCAATCCGACGAACCCCGTGGCGCTTCGCGCCATCGGCGTTTGAGTTAAGCGTCCACTCACGCAAACGCGAACAGAGGGTACCTTGTTGCAAGCCACTTTTGTCAATCGGCGGGCGCTCCATCTGCGGCCTGATCCCGCGCGCGTGATCGTGCGTCCGTTCAAGCCGGCGACCGAACCGCGCGATCTCAACCCGACCGACAAGACCCGCGCCAACCATATTGTCGAGCGCGTTCTCAATCTCGATCCGCAGGCGGCGGCCGGCCAACTGGCCGATGTACTGGAGAATTTCCAGGGCCGGCATCGCAACCTGCTGAAGACGTTCGAGCGCCGGGCCGACGAAATGGAGGAGGCGCTGCTGGCGCATTGTACGTTTTCCGAAGTACAGCGCCAGTTGATCGGCGCCTACTTCCTGCACGAATATTCCTTCGAAGCGTCGGCACTGTTCAATCCAAGCATCGTGCCGCACCCCGACCAGTCGGGAATCCCGAACGGCAGCCTGCGCTTCATCCTGAGCCTGCGAGCCGTCGGCGAGGGGCACGTATCGTCGCTGACGTTCCGCGCTGGCACCATCGCGGCGGACGGCAGCATTCGAGTCGATCCGACGGCCCGGCTCGCCACGAGCCCCCGCATCGCGCATCGGACGGCTGGACCGGTCGGCGACGAAGTCGAAATCGTTTTCGAGCCGGCACCGGACATCAGCGAACGTGTGATCTTTCCGCTGACGGAGTCGCAATCGAACGGCATCGAAGACGCGCGCTTCGTCCAATTCAGCGATGGCGGCCGGACGACCTATTACGCAACCTATACCGCCTACAAGGGCACGGCGATCCGATCGGAGCTGATCGAGACCACCGACTTCCTCTCGTTTCGGATGACGCCGCTGCAAGGCGCAGCCGCGCGCAACAAGGGCATGGCGCTCTTCCCGCGCAAAATCGACGGCAGGTACGCCATGATTGCGCGCCAGGACAACGAGAATCTCTATCTGATCTATTCGGACGATCTCTACAGATGGGAAGGCGGTCAGCCGATCCTGAAGCCGCAATTTCCCTGGGAGTTCGTGCAGATCGGCAACTGTGGATCACCGGTCGAACTGGAGGAAGGCTGGCTGATGTTGACGCATGGTGTTGGCCCGGTTCGAAAATATTCGATCGGCGCAGCACTGCTCGACAAACGCGATCCCTCCAGGGTGCTGGCGCGTTCGAGCGAACCGTTGTTGCGACCCGAACCATCCGAACGCGAAGGCTACGTTCCCAATGTGGTCTATACCTGCGGGGCGATGACGCACAATGATCAGCTCATTTTGCCCTACGCCGTATCGGACACGTACTCCAACTTTGCAACAATCCAGATTTCCGCGCTGATGCGCTCGATGTCCTGAATCGGAAATCGCGCAGTGCGGCCTGCGTCCTCAAAGGAGAGCCCCCATGGCTCGCGAAACGAGCTACTTCGTTCAGGCCTTCGATGCCGGCCGGTGGCGGGATTGCGTCAGCGACGCTTCCGTAGTCGCGATGGAGGTTGGGATACGCCAAGTGCGAGCATGACCGCGAGAAGGGAACTCTCGATTTTCTCCGCGGCGTTTTAGCGCTCGCTATTCCCGCGAAGCGAGCCTAGGGTCGATGATACGGCATTTCCCGCGGCGTCTATCGGTGACTTAAGGGTCAGGAACGCTCCCGCCGCGACGGACGGAGCTTCCGTTGTCCTGGTTTTGCTCGGCCGACCGGATCGTTCCGCCGTTTCTTCCTTTGTTGGTGTTGGCCGTGGCATTCCTGCATGGATAGGACGGTCGAGTTGCATTACCTGATCAGCGGCAAACAATCAATTTGGCCGGGTCAATCTTAGCCGTGTGGCGGCGGGGGCGGTCGTCAAGAAGGCAAAGGAGCTCTTGCAGGAAGGTTATTTGGACGTGAGGATATCTACGCCCCGGGGCCGGATCCTGTTGTCTGATGAGTTCGATCAGCTTGAAGGATAGCGAAGCGCCCACAAGAGGTCCGGGAGGGCAAGCCATGAGTATCCGGGCCGTCAAGACCGCCGATGAGCTCCAGGATATGATTGTCGAGCAGGCAAGGGTTCTCCATGGTCCCTGGCCTTCGGGGATGACGATATTTGTTTTTGACGATGCTTACGGATGGAGCGCGAGCATCAGCCGGCCAATTTCGGAGGCCGACGATTTCTATCGTGCGCGCACGCTCGATCTGATCGGGACGTTGAAGGTCAGATATGATCTGGACGCGCCTCGCCGCTAGTCGACGACGATATCAGCCAGGATTAGGTTTCGCGTCACCATCAACACAGGGAGATTGAAATGGCCAAAGGCGAGCAAAGAGGCAATCGGGAAACCAAGAAACCCAAGAAGGAGAAGATCAAGGTGATCGCCGCAGCGCCAAGCCAGAAGGGTGCAGGCTGGCAGCCGACCTTGGGTTCCGGCAAGAAGAAATAATGTTCTATAGCCCTTGAGCGGACGGACCTCATTTTCCGTCCAGCGCAGCGTTTGCTGAGCAGGGCTAATCGACGGTCGCGGCCGCCATCAGACTTTGATCAGCCGCACCTTCGTGCCCCAGGGATCGGCGGTCTCGATGCCGTTCTCGATCGCCACGGCCGGCGCACCCGCCTGCCGCAAACGATCCTGCTGGGCCTGCAAAATCTCCTGTGCCGCGACCTCCAGCGAAAACCACACCAGCCCCGTGGCTGTGTCGTCGCGCGGGCCGGCGCCGGCGCTCTGCCAGACGTTGACGGCGAGGTGATGGTGATAACGCCCGGAGGAAAGGAACGCAGCGCCGCTGCGCTTGCGGGTCGGGTCGAAACCGATGGCGCCGCCGTAAAAACGATTCGCCTGTTCGAGGTCGCCGACGCGCAGGTGCATGTGGCCGATGCGCAGATCATCGGGGGCCTTGGCATAGTTGGTCGTGCGCGTATCCGCCAGCGCCAGCAGGCCGTCGATGTCGAGCTGGTCGGTCGCCATCGCGACCGAGCCGCCATCCCATTTCCAGGTTTCGGGCGCACGGTCGGCATAGACCTCGATACCGTTGCCCTCGGGATCGTCGAGGTAGACGGACTCGCTGACGAGGTGATCGGCGAAGCCGGACAGTGGAATCTTGTTGGCGGCTGCATGCACCAGCCAGCGCGCGAGGTCCTTGCGCGTCGGCATCAGGAACGCGGTGTGATAAAGCCCGGCTGTGTTGCGTGCCTCGCGCGCGACGCCTTCGCGCCGCAGAAGATTCAATAGCGGCACGCCGCCCGAGCCGAGGAGGGCTTCCTTTGTCGTGCGCGTCATGACGGTGAGCCCGATCGCGTCGCGATAATAATCGGCGACCAGATCGAGATTGCGCACGCGCAAGTTCACCATGCCGATCCGCATCGGCGTGCGGTTGGCAAAGGTTGGCCCGCCGCCTGTTGTTCCTTCCGCCTGCGCCGCGGCGATCGCTGCCGTGGAGAGCGAAGAAGCGCCTGCGAGGTGGAGCAGGGTGCGCCGCGTCAGGTCGATGGTCATCTCGGTTCCTTTGGTCCGCCTGCGACTTCGCTCAGGCCACAGGATGGGTGAGCGCAGCGATACCCATCGCCTCAGCGTACGTCCTCACCGACGGCGCTCAACGCCGCAGGGCTGGTCCCCCGGAACCATCGTTGCACCAGAACGTTTTCCTTCGGGCAAGCTGTTTATGGACCATCGGAGACGAAAATGATCCACGTCGCGGCAGCGATTTTCGCAGCAATGTTGACTGTTGGCACGGCGGCCGCCCAATCGACCGCGGCATCGGGCGATAAGCCGGAAACGGCCTGCACCACGTCGCCGGCCGCAACGACGGGCAAAGGCGAGGAGAAGACCGCCAATTCGATGGCCATCGAAAAGAGCGCGGTGCTACCTGACGCCGGCGGCTCGAATTCGGCCGCGCCGACGGTCCAGAGCGGCGGCAAGCCGCTGAAGGTATCGCCGGATTGCCCGCCGGATTCCAAGCCGAAGTAGTGCGTAGGGTGGGCAAAGGAGCGCTAGCGACGTGCCCACCATTTCACGCTCGACCGTGATGGCGGGCAAGCTTCCGTCTTCGCTCTTCGAGTCACGGCAAGCCGCTTCGTTGGCCCTACGGACTCTCTCCGTCATGGCGAGCGCAGCGAAGCAATCCACGTCTCCGCAAGCCGCACTATGGATTGCTTCGCTGCGCTCGCAATGACGCAGAGGCGGCGGAGGCTGCATCCTTCGAGACGGCGTTTTCGCGACTTCTCAGGATGAGATCTCAAACCCCGCCGCGCGTCTCGAACCACGCCCCGACGACCGCCACCCACCCCAGCCTTTCAATTTTGCGATAGAAGCCATGTCCACATTCAAATTCCTTGTCCCCCTGCCGCGATCTATGGTGCAGCCAAAGTAACCCGGAAGTGGCAGAGGAAATTGAGCCCGATGGCGGAAGCAGCAAAATCACGTGGCGAGGCGCCTGCGGCGCTGCCGACGTGGCCGGACGAGATCTATCGCGTGCTCAAGGACGCCGGCATTCGCCAGGTCGCCATGGTGCCGGACGCCGGCCACAGCCGCCTGATCCGTTCCTTCGAGGCCGACCCCGAAACCCGCGTCGTGACGCTGACGACGGAAGAGGAAGGCGTCGCGATGCTGGCGGGCGCATGGCTCGGCGGCGAGCGCGGCGTTCTGCTGCTGCAGTCGAGCGGCGTCGGCAACTGCATCAACATGCTGTCGCTGCCCGTTATCTGCCACATGCCGCTGTTGATGATCGTCACCATGCGCGGCGATTGGGGCGAGTTCAATCCCTGGCAGATCCCGATGGGGCAGGGAACGCGGCCCTCGCTGGAAGCCATGGGCGTGATCGTCAACAAGGTCGACGAGCCCGATCTCGTCGCCTCCACCGTGCAGGGTGCGGCGCACCTCGCCTTCAACACCTGGAAGCCGGTGGCGGTCCTGCTGGGCCAGCGCGTGCTCGGCGCCAAGAACTTCAAGGAGCTTGCCCGCAAATGACCACCAATCCGAACGCGCTCCTGCATCGCCGCGACGTCGTCAACGAATTGTTGCGTGACCGCGCCGATCTCCTCGTCATCGCCGGCCTCGGCGCGCCGAACTGGGATGTCTCCGCCACCGGCGATCATGCCAACAATTTCCCGCTCTGGGGCGCCATGGGTGGCGCCTCGATGATCGGGCTCGGGCTCGCGCTGGCGCAGCCCAAGCGCCGTGTGCTCGTCGTCACCGGCGACGGCGAGATGCTGATGAATGTCGGTTCGCTTGCATCAATCGCGGTGGAAGCGCCGAAGAACCTGACGATCGCCGTCCTCGACAATGAACGTTTTGGCGAGACCGGCATGCAGAAAACCCCGACCGCCTTCGGCGTCGACCTCGCCGCCATTGCAACCGCCTGCGGCATCCGCACCTCGCGCATCGTCCGCACGATGGCCGAAGTCGCCGAGCTGCGTGACCTCGCGCATGAGGGGCGGGGAACGGCCTTCGCGCAGATCAAGATCAGTCCCGAGGCGCTGGTGTTCGTGATGCCGCCGGCCGACGGCGTCATCCTGACGTCGCGCTTCCGGCAATCGGTACTGGGAGACGACGCGCTGTTTAACTGAGGCGCTGCCCATCTTGGTTCGCCGAGGCGCGTAAGACGCCCGGCGCAAAGGGAGGACTGACGATGCGGCGTTCGATTTCGCTCGCGCTGGCGCTTGCGTTCATGCTGTTGGGGCAGGCGCATGCCCAAACCGCCTGGCCGGCCAAGCCGATCAGGATGATCGTCGGTTTCGCCGCAGGCGGAAGCACCGACGTCACCGCGCGGATCATCGCACAGGCGCTCTCCGAACGCCTCGGGCAACCGGTGGTCGTCGAAAATCGCGGCGGCGCGGGCGGCAATATCGGCGCGGACGCTGTCGCAAAGGCCGATCCTGACGGCTACACGCTGCTGATGGCGACCAGCAGCACGTTCGCGGCCAACCCGAACCTGTACAAGAGCCTGCCTTTCGATGTTCGGAAGGATTTCGCGCCCATCGCGGTGACGGCCTTCATTCCGAATCTTCTTGTCGTCAATCCTTCCGTTCCGGCGAACAATGTCGCTGATTTCATCGCCTATCTGAAGGCCAACCCGGACAAGCTGAATTTTGCGTCGGCCGGCAACGGCACGTCGCAGCATCTGTCGGGTGAATTGTTCAATTCGCTTGCCGGCGTGCGGATGACTCACGTTGCCTATCGCGGCGGCGCGCCTGCGGTCAGCGATCTCCTGGGCGGACAGGTGCAGGTCATCTTCGCGCCCCTGGTCGAGGTCATCCAGCAGGTGCGTGCGGAGAAGCTCAAGGCGCTCGGCATCACCACGGCCCGGCGGTCGCCGCTGTTGCCCGAAGTGCCCACGATCCTGGAATCGCTGCCGGGTTACGAAGTGGCGCTATGGAATGGCTTGCTTGCCCCGGCGAATACGCCGCCCGACATCATCGATCGGATCAACCGTGCCACCATCGAGGCGCTGCGCTCGCCGGAAGTAAAGGCGAAACTTGCCGAGCAGGGCAGCGAGCCGGTCGGCAATACGCCCGCGGAGTTCAAGGCCTTCATCGAGAGCGAACTCGTCAAGTGGCGCCGGCTGGTGGAGATATCTGGCGCGACGGTGCAATAGCGCGCGTTGCGAAACGCTTTACGCCGTCATGTCGATTTTCCAGAGACCTTCCTTTGAAAGCTGCTGGATCTCGGACATGATGAGGGTCGAAATCGTCGTCGTCGCGATCGAGGAGGGATGCGCGATTGGCGAAGCCAGGATGAGTTCGCGCGACACCGAAGGGCTGACGAGCGCCGCCATTTCCAGACGCTTCGCCGCCACTTCCGCGCGGATCGCCGATGGCGGCAGCAGCGTGTAGCCGAGGCCTTGCTCCATCAGGCTGATCTGGGCGCGATAGGAATCGGCCTCGATCAAGGGCGTGAGCTTCAGCCGCTCGCGCGCCGCGGCCTTTTCCAGCAGCGCGCGCAAACCGTGCGAGATGCTTGGAAGGATCAGCCGCTGCTTCACCAGCCATTTGAGATCGACCTGCTTCCGCTTGTTCAGGCCCGATCCCGGCGGTCCCACCACGGCAATGTCCTCACGGCCGATGGACTGGACCGAAAGATGGAGGTCCACCGCCGGGCCGTAGATGACGGCCAGGTCCATTTCGCCGCGGTGCAGCCACTCGACCAGGTGCCCGCCATAGCTCTCGACGATGCGCAGCGAGATGTCGGGATACTCGTCGAGCACGCGGCGGGCAAACCGTCCCGACAAGACGGCGCTCACTGTCGGCACCATCCCGAGGATGACGCGGCCCGACGGATTTCCGTTTGCCGATTTGAGGTCTTCGCTGACCTGCTCGATCTGGCGGATCAGCCCGGTGGTGCGGTCGAGCAGCATCCGGCCGGCGCTGGTCAGGAGCATGCCGCGCCCGTTGCGGACGAACAGCTCGACGCGAAGCTCGTGCTCGAGCAGCTTGATGTGCCGGCTGAGTGCCGGCTGGGCGGCGCGCAGCCGGTCCGCCGCCTTGCTGAGGCTGCCCAGTTCGGCCACGGCGCGGAAGGTCCGCAATTGTTTGAGGTCCATCGGATGCCTAAACGCTTATTCAGCGAGCATCATACGTGGTTTCGGCCAGGTCCGTGCAATAAGATCAATGCTCCCATGACATGAGAGTTAATGGCGTTGCCGGGCGTGACGGGCCGCGCGCGATGCTGTTAGTCATGGGCGTACGATCCACACCTGGAATTCCCGATTCATGACCTTGCCCTCCGTTACCCCGTCCGAAGTCCGCTCCGCTTTGCTGCTGCGAGGCGAAATCGCCTTGCTCGATGTCAGGCACGAGGCCGCCTTCGCCACCGGGCACCCCCTGTTTGCCGCCAACATGGCGGCCGGCCGGATCGATCTCGAAGCGGCGGCGCGGCTGCCACGCAGGGATGTTCCGATCGTCCTCTATGATGACGGCGAAGGCCTCGTCGGCGCGGCGGCGGATCGCCTGAAGGCGCTGGGCTACAGCAACATCCGCCAGCTCGATGGCGGGCTGCAGGGCTGGAAACAGGCCGGCTACGAACTGTTTCAGGACGTCAATTCCTATGCCAAGGCGTTTGGCGAACTGGTGGAAGCGCGGCGGCACACGCCTTCGCTGGCCGCGGAAGAGGTCAACGCCCTGATCGCGAGCGGGGCCAACATTCAAATCCTCGATGTCCGCCGCTTCGACGAATACGCGACCATGAATATCCCGGGCTCGACCAGCGTGCCCGGCGCGGAACTGGTGTTGCGCGCGGGTCGCGCGGCGCCGGATCCCGAAACCACCATCATCGTCAATTGCGCCGGCCGCACCCGCTCGATCATCGGCGCCCAGTCGCTGATCAATGCCGGCGTCACCAACAAGGTGCGGGCGCTGCGCAACGGAACGATCGGCTGGACCCTGGCCAAACAGGATCTCGAACATGGCGCTGGCAGGCGTGGCGAGATCGGCGCCATTGCAGGCGGTGAGGTCAATGCGCGCGATGTCGCCTATCGCGCCGGCGTCCGCCACATCGGGCTCAAGGACATGGCGGCGCTGCAGGCGCAGACCGATCGCACGCTGTACCGCTTCGACGTCCGCTCGGAGGAGGAATACACCGCCGGCCATCTCGCAGGCTTTCGCCATTACCCCGGCGGGCAACTGGTGCAGGAGATCGATATGGCAGCCCCGGTTCGTGGCGCGCGCATCGTGCTGACGGACGACAGAAGCGTCCGCGCCGACATGACGGCATCGTGGCTTTCGCAGATGGGATGGGAAACCTATGTGCTCGAAGGCGGCTACGATCGTGCGCTGGAGGTCGGGCCGCCGCTCGTCATCCCAAAGCCCGATCCGTCACACCGCTATCGTCGTCCCTATGAGGGCACCGATATCAACGAAAGTGCGATGCAGGCCTATCTCGACTGGGAATACGGCCTCGTCGAGCAGCTCCGCCGCGACGCGACGCATGGATTTTTCGTGATCTGATCCGGATGGGTCAGGCGGACTTGTCGCGCCGAAGCTCAAAGAGCGAAGGCGGATCAATCATCGACGCCCATCATGCTCTCGAGCTTTTCGACCGCGTAATTCTCGCCGATCGAGAGCGCGCAAATCCGCGAGATCTGCACGTAAGCCAAGCCGGTCTCCTCGGCCCACGCATTGAACTGCGCCTGCACCTTGGCGATGTCGCGCTTGGAGGTGACCGTCTCGGCGATGTCGAGCCCGGCGTCGCGCAGGCACAGCACGACGTCCCTTGACGTGACGAAGCCGTCCCAGCCGAGGAAGCGCAGCATCATCTGCCCGGTATTGCCGCCAAGGCGGCTGCCACGCTTGGCCAGCAGTTCGAGCAAGCCGGCCTCGTCGGACGAGGGCCAGTTCGCGAGGAACTTGCCGAAGCTGCCGTGTTCCCTGGCGATGTCCCGGACGAAGCTTGCATTGGCGCGCACCGACATGATCTTGGCGCCGTTGCGGACGATGCGGGTGTCCTTCATCAGATCGTCCCAGAACTCGTCCGGCTTCAGCGACAGCGGCCCCGGCTTGAAGCCGAGAAACGCCTTCTCGAAACCGGGCCATTTGTTCTCGATCACGCTCCAGGCAAAGCCCGCCGAAAACACCCGTTTGGTCATTTCCGCCAGAATCCGGTCGTCGCCGAGCCTAGCGAGCGCGTTCGGGTCGGGCCTGGCCGGCAGCAGCCTGGCGAGCGCCTTGGGGCCGCCTTTGCGCTTCTCGGCGCGGGCGCGAATGGTTTTGAACGCGGTCACGGCGTACGGCTCCCCGAAATGTCCCGAAACCATAGTTTAGAAGTGATCGGCTGACCTGCAAAGAATGGGTGGCGCACCCGCTGGTTTTAGCCTAAAGCATCCCCACCTCATTGAAATCGGTCAGGCCGTGCCGCTGCGCGTCGTTAATTGCGCAGTTTCGAGCCGTTTCGGTTCGGGGCGATATTCAATATTTCCGGCTTTAGAGCCAACCAAGGTCTGACATCTCGTGACATTCTTGACTGCAAATCCGCCGCTCGCCCGAGCTTTGGCGGAACGCAACTTCGATCGGCTGACACAGGTCCAGACGGCGGTGCTGGCGGATGACGCCGCGGGCCGCGATCTGCTGGTTTCGGCGCAAACCGGCTCGGGCAAGACGGTCGCCTATGGTCTGGCGATTGCGAACAACCTGCTGGATGGCGCCGAACGATTCGAGCGCGCCGCCGCCCCGCTGGCCTTGATCGTCGCGCCGACGCGCGAACTGGCGCTGCAGGTCCATCGCGAACTCGCCTGGCTCTATCAGCACGCGAACGCGCGCGTGGTTTCCTGCGTTGGCGGCATGGACCCGCGCCGCGAGCAGCGCGAACTGGCTGCCGGTGCGCACATCGTGGTCGGCACGCCGGGCCGGCTTTGCGATCATCTCCGGAGAAATCGTCTCGACATTTCGGAATTAAAAGCCGTCGTGCTCGACGAGGCCGACGAAATGCTCGATCTGGGTTTTCGCGAGGATATGGAATTCATCCTCGAGACCACGCCGGAGACAAGGCGCACGCTGCTGTTCTCGGCGACGTTGCCGCGCGTCATTATCGCGCTGGCGAAAGAGTATCAGCAAGAAGCGTTACGTATCGAGGTCGGTGGCGACGAAGGCGGTCACGCCGACATCGATTACCGCGCCATCCGGATCGCGGCCGGCGACGTCGACCATGCAGTCGTCAACACCCTGCGCTTCTTTGAATCGCCGAGCGCGCTGGTGTTTTGCAATACACGCGAGGCGGTCCGGCATCTGCAGGCAACGCTGTCGGAGCGCGGCTTTTCGGTCGTGGCCCTGTCGGGCGAATTGACCCAGAACGAGCGCACCCACGCGCTGCAGGCGCTGCGCGACGGTCGCGCGCGCGTTTGCGTCGCGACCGACGTCGCCGCGCGCGGCATCGATCTGCCGAGCCTCGATCTCGTCATCCATGCCGATATCCCGAACGATCCCGAAGTCATGCAGCACCGCTCCGGCCGCACCGGCCGCGCGGGGCGCAAGGGGGTTAGCGTTTTATTGGTGCCGCCGGCGCGAAAGCGGCGCGCGGAAGTGCTGCTCAATCTCGCCGGCATCGATGCGAGCTGGGGTACGCCGCCGCAGGCCGATGAGATCCGCAAGCTCGACCAGGAGCGCATGCTCAAGGATGCGCTGTTCGCGGAAGAGACGACGCCCGAGGATCTGATGCTGGCGCAAGCCCTGCTCGCCGAGCGATCGGCGGAGGATATTGCCGCGGCACTCGCGCGGCTCTATCGCGCGCGGCTGCCGTCGCCCGAAGACATCATCGATCCCGGCGAGCATCGCAGCCGGGGCCGCGAGGATCGCGGCCGGGACAGGGACAGTCGGGCGCCGCGCGGCGAAGATCGCAACGCTGGACCCCGATCGAAGCCAAGAAATCCGTCGTCGAAACCGTCGGCTCGCCACGTCATGGGCGAGGGCGGCGTCTGGTTCCGCGCCTCGATCGGCAGCCGCAAGAATGCCGAAGCGCGCTGGCTGTTGCCGATGATCTGCCGTCGCGGCGGCATCGACAAGACGGACATCGGCGCCATCCGCGTCATGGACACCACCACCGAGTTCGAGATTTCCGCGCGCGCCGCGGAATCCTTTGCGGTCAAGATCCGGCGTCCTGACAAGGAAGACAATATCCGCATCGAGCCGCTCCCCGAGGGGCCGCAGGATCAGCCGACAGCCGAAAAGCGGCCGCCCGCGCGCGAGCGCAAGGAGAGGGCGTCGAGGCCGCACGGCAAGCCGTGGCAGGACGAGCCCCGAGACGAAAAACCTCGCGACGAAAAACCTTGGAGCAACAAATCGCCCGGCGGAAAATCGCGCGACGCCAGGTCTCATGACGAAAAACCTCGCAACGAAAGGGCGCCGGGATTCGACAAGGAGCGTGACTACGCTAAAAAGAGGCCGTTCCGCGAGAAGCCCGCTTTTGCCGGCAAGCCGAAGCATGATGGCGAGCGTTCCGCGAAACCTGCGTTCGACAAGAAGAAAAAGAAGAAGTTTCGCGGTTGATGTGAGGCGCGCTCCATGGAGGAAATCGGGATCGACCGCCGCTCCCTCCTTGCGCTGATCAACGAAGCCCAGACCGCCCCCGAAGTGCGACGCCGGATGGACGAGTTCGGCATGTCCTATGACATCACCGATCTTGCCGCCTGCGAGGCGGAAGTGCGGGCCGAGCGCGAGCGCTGGACCGAATATACGAGAGTGGCCGGCATTCAGCCGGAGTGATCCCACCCTCATATCCTCGTGAACGGCACGATGCGCAACTTGCGCCGATTGAAATGATAATAATCATATAGATCGGCTTGCACATCACGAACGCAGGAGAGACGGATGGGAACGGCGATTGTCATCGGGGTCGGGCCTGATCAGGGCCTTGGCGCACAGCTCTGCAAGCGGTTCGCCGCCGAAGGCTTGCATGTTCTCGTCGCCGGCCGCACCAGGGCGGCGCTCGATGCCGTCGTGGCCGACATCGTCGCGTCCGGCGGCCGCGCCACCGCGGTCGTGGCCGACGCCACCAGCGAAGCCGATACCGTGGCCCTGTTCGACAAGGCCGGCGCCGATCTGGAGCTGGCGATCTACAACGCCGGCAACAACACTGCGGGCAAGATCATCGACATGACGGCCGAGTATTTCGAGCAGAGCTGGCGGGTCGTGTGTTTCGGCGGCTTCCTGTTCGGGCGCGAGGCCGTCCGCCGCATGGTGCCGAAAGGCGCGGGGACCTTGCTGTTCACTGGCGCCAGCGCCTCGCTCCGTGGCCGCTCGGGCTACGGCGCCTTCAATTCGTCGAAGGCAGGCCTGCGCACGCTGGCGCAGGCGATGGCGAAGGAATATGCCGGCGACGGCATTCATGTCGGCCACGTCGTCGTCGACGGCGCAATCGGCGGCGAAAAGATCAAGACGCGTTTCCCGGAGACCGCCGGCCGCGAGGAGCGCCTGATCAGCATCGAGGGCATCGTCGATGGCTTCGTGTTCCTGTACAAGCAACCGCCGCGCGCCTGGTCGTTCGAACTCGATGTCCGGACCTCGCACGAGAAATGGTGATCGGCTTTCCCAACGGGTGAGGATTGTGGCATGACGGTACCTGACCGAATTGCCCGCAGGAATCGACATGCCCGCCTTTCCGACCTCGACCACCGCCCTCGACTCCATCCTGTTCCGCGACGCCTTCGGCACGCCGGCGATGCGCGAGGTGTTTTCGGATTTCAGCCTGATCTCGCGCTATGCCGAGGTCGAGATCGCGCTGGCCAAGGCCGAAGCGCGCTGCGGCGTGATACCGGTTGAGGCGGCGGAGGAGATCGCGAAACGAACGGATGTCGCGGCGTTCGATTTCGACCTGCTGCGCAGCGAGACCGATATCGTCGGCTATCCGATCCTGCCGCTGGTGCACCAGATGGCGAAGCAGTGCGGTGACGCCGGCCGCTACGTGCATTGGGGCGCGACCACGCAGGACATCATGGATACTGCCGTGGTCCTGCAGGTTCGCGCCGGACTTGAGATCATCGAGAGCGATATTGCGGCCCTGCGCGGCATCCTCGCCGGTCTCGCCAAACGTTACCGCGATACGCCGATGGCCGGCCGTACCCATCTGCAGCAGGCGCTGCCGGTGACGTTCGGCTACAAATGCGCGATCTGGCTTGCGATGTTCGATCGCCACGCGGAGCGCTTGGCGCAGTTGAAGCCGCGCGTGCTGGTCGGCCAGTTCGCGGGCGCCGCCGGTACGCTGGCTTCGCTCGGCGGCAAGGGGTTTGAGGTTCAGCAAGCGCTGTGCGAGGAACTCGCGCTCGGCGTACCCGTCTCCACCTGGCACGTCGCGCGCGACGGGCTCGCCGAGGCGATGAATTTCCTGGCGCTGGTTACCGGCTCGCTCGGCAAGGTCGCGCTCGACATCATGATGATGGCCTCGACCGAATTCGGCGAGGTCTACGAGCCCTTCGTGAAGGGCCGCGGCGCGTCCTCGACCATGCCGCAGAAGCGCAATCCGATCTCGTCGGAACTGATGCTGGCGGCGGCCAAGGGCGTACGCCAGCACGCCGGCCTGATGCTGGATGCGATGGTGCAGGATTTCGAGCGTGCCACCGGGCCGTGGCACGCCGAGTGGATGGCGATCCCGGAAAGTTTCGTGCTGACAGCGGGCAGCCTGCACCAGGCAAAATTCGCGCTCGGCGGCCTCATCGTCGATGAGAAGAAGATGGCCGAGAATCTCGACATCAGCCGCGGGCTGATCGTGGCTGAAGCCGTGATGATGGGGCTCGCGCCCGATCTCGGCCGGCAGGAGGCGCATGACGTGGTCTACGATGCCTGCCGCGTCGCCAATGACAGGGGCATGACGCTTGCGGATGCACTGTCGGCGGATTCCCGCGTCTCCGCGCGCATCGACCGCGCGACCATCGAACGCTTGACATCGCCGAAAAATTATCTCGGACTTGCGCCCGAGATGGTGGACCGCGTGCTCGCGGCCTCGAAGCGCTGAGTTGATCCGCAGGCGCACGCGTCGAATGCATCGCCGGACGATGAAGTGAAGTGCCCGACGGATGCGGCGCCGCAGGCCCCGTCACTGCCGTTCGACTAGCGGACTTTCGTGATCGACCCCGCCGTCAGCCTGTCGGCGCTGTTTGCGGGTTCCGTGCCCGGCATTGTTGCATTCCGGAGCATCAATGAGATCGGGTTTCGCCGGACTATTCTTGTGCTATTGCTAGTGTCAGGCGCTTCGCTCGCCTTGGCTTGATTGTGTGTGATCACGGCCGGAGGCTGCGAAGCCTCAGAAATCCAGAAGCCTGAAATCCAAGAGCATTGGCCGAAAGAATCATGACCGCACATCAGCGCAACGTTTCCGTCCCGATCGATCCCGTGAAACTCGACCGCCTCGCCGAAGTCGCGATCAAGGTCGGCTTGCAGTTGCAGCCGGGACAGGACCTGCTCTTGACCGCGCCCTCGGTGGCGCTGCCGCTGGTGCGCCGGATTGCCGAACATGCCTACAGGGCTGGCGCTGGAATCGTCACGCCGTTCCTGTCGGATGAGGAGATCACGCTGGCGCGCTATCGTTACGGCCATGACGAGAGTTTCGATCGCGCTGCCGGCTGGCTCTATGAGGGCATGGCGAAGGCGTTCACCGCCAACACCGCGCGGCTGGCAATCGTCGGCGACAATCCGATGCTGCTGTCGGGCGAGGACCCGACCAAGGTCGCGCGCGCCAGCAAGGCCAATTCGATGGCCTATCAGCCGGCGCTGGAAAAGATCGTCAATTTCGAGACCAACTGGAACATCATCGCCTATCCGAGCCCGGCCTGGGCGAAGCAGGTCTTCCCCGACGTCCCGGAGGATGTGGCGGTGGCGAAGCTGGCGGATGCGATCTTTGCAGCGTCCCGCGTCGATCAGGATGGCGCGGTGGCGGCCTGGGAAAAGCACAACGCGGTGCTGCGCGAGCGGACCGAATGGCTGAACGGCCAGCGCTTCCATGCACTGAAATATTCCGGCCCGGGCACGGATCTTACGATCGGTCTCGCCGACGGCCACGAATGGGAGGGCGGCGCCTCGACCGCCAGGAACGGCATCACCTGCAACGCCAACATTCCGACCGAGGAAGTCTTCACCACGCCGCATTGCCGGCGCGTCAGCGGTCATGTCGTTTCCTCCAAGCCGCTGTCCTATCAGGGCACGCTGATCGACAACATCCAGGTCAAGTTCGAGGAAGGCCGCATCGTCGAAGCCAAGGCCTCGCGCGGCGAGGAGGTTTTGAAGAAGGTGCTCGATACCGATGAGGGCGCGGCCCGTCTCGGCGAAGTGGCGTTGGTGCCGCATTCCTCGCCGATCTCCAAAAGCGGGCTGTTGTTCTTCAACACGCTGTTCGACGAGAACGCCGCTTCCCATATCGCGCTCGGCCAATGCTACTCAAAATGCTTCGTCGGCGGCGACAGGCTGAGCCCGGCGCAGATCGCAGCGCAAGGCGGCAACAAGAGCCTCATTCACATCGACTGGATGATCGGATCGAGCGAGACGGATATCGACGGCATTCACGCCGACGGAAGCGTCGTGCCGGTGTTCCGCAAGGGCGAGTGGGCGTGAGACGATTGCTCACGCCGGCCGTGGTCACTCCAGCCTGAGCTTGTAAAATTCCGTCGCAGTCTTCGCGAAAAGCGCCGTCTTCTCGGCTTCGCTGTACTGCGCGGCCAGCCGCTTGAAGGCGTTGAAGATCACCTGATAGCTGCACTGGCCTTTGTCCGGCGGAAAATTGCTTTCGAACATGCATCGGTTGGGTCCAAACGCCTCGATGCAGGTTTCGATATAGGGACGCCACGCGGCCGCGGCCTCCTCGGAAGACGGCGGCTTCGGGCGCAGATGAAAGTCGTAGCCGAGCAGGCACATTGCAAGCCCGCCGAGCTTGACGACGACGTTTTTACATTTGGCGATTTCCTGGATCGAGGCCTTCCATACCGGGAAAATCTCCTCGCGCCGGTTGGCATAGCCGCCGATGCCGATCGGGCCGCCGCAATGATCGAGCACGATTCTGGTATCGGGAAAGGCGCGCGCGAGATCGGTGAGTTCGCCGATCTGCGGATGAAACAGCCAGGCGTCGAAGCTCAGGCCCAGTGGCGCGAGGCAGGCAAAACCCTTGCGGAAGGTGCTGTCGAGCAGCAGTCCTTTCGGCCGCGTCGCATACATGCCGGCGACATTGGGGTCCGCATCCCACGCCGACGAGTGGCGGATGCCGCGGAAGCGGCCGTTGCCGGCAACGATCTCCGCCTCCAGCACGGCCTTCGCACCGTCGCCGAGCAGCAGGTTGACGTGGCTGACGATGCCGGCGCAGATCGCGGCCTTGCCGTAGCCGCCGCTCGCCGCCATCGCCGCCACGCCATTGGCGAACTCGACCTCGCCGACGGGCCGGAACGCCTCGGGGCCGCTCGCGCGGTACATCGAGCGGCAGTCGACATAGACGGTGGCGACGATGTTGTGGCCGGAGGCGATGTCGGCCGCCATCTCCTCGATCATGTAGTGCAAGCCGCCGCGGTCCCAGAGATGGTGATGCGGATCGACGATCGGGCGGGCGGGATCGATGATTTCCTCGGTGTGCTGCGCGAGCCAGTCCTCGCGCGGATCGGCGTAAAGCCCGCTCTTCGAGGCGGGTGCAGTGCTTGCGGCCATGAGTTTCGCTCCCTGTGATTTTTGTTCGTTGTTCGTCATTGCGAGCGCAGCGAAGCAATCCATCTCTCTGCTTGCGGCGCCATGGATTGCGTCGCTGCGCTCGCAATGACGGCGGTTACCAATAGCGCTCTATATTCACACCCCATCCAGAATGATCACCGTCGGCGTGCCCGGCAGCGTATCGCGTGAGATCTTCAACGTTCGCTCGGTGCGCTGATCGATGGCGAATTGCTGGCCGATCAGTCGCATGAATTCGTCGAGCGGGGTGGCGAAGCGGTGCATCGGCAGCACGACGGCGGAGCGCAGCCGCTTGGTGATCTCGGAGACGCCGTCGAGCGACATCGTATAGGTGCCGTCGATCGGCACCATCACGATGTCGAGTCGGCCGATCGCCGCGAAATGCGTGTCGTCGAGCTTGTGGTGCAGATGTCCGAGATGGCCGATGCAGAGGCCCGCGACCTCGAAGATGAAGATCGAGTTGCCGTCCTTGAGCATCGCCCCGCCGGAGTCGTCGCCATAGTAGCGGCGGATGTCGGTGGGCACGTTGCGGATATAGACGTCGCCGACCCGCGTTGAGACATGCGCGGCCTGTCCGTTCTCCCCCCAGCCGTGCAGGACGTGCGGAATTTTTGGATCGGGAAACAGCGTGTAATGCGTCGAGTGCGCGCGATTCATGGTGACGACGTCTGGCAACCGTCCGGTCCGGTAGTGACCGTTGAAGTCGGTCCCGATCCGCACGCCCTCGGGCGTGTCAATATAGTAGGTGGAGTGCCCGACATAGGTGATCGCGACTTCCTGCGGCGTGGCAGCCGTGCGGCGAAGGCTGACCGGCGTGGCGAGAGGCGGGGCGCCCGCCATCGCAAGGCACTCGCTGCGCAAGGGCTGCTGTTGGGCGGCCGCCGGAACGATCAGCGAACCGAGGAACGCGAAGGCGATAGCAAAGCATCGCAACATGGCATGACCCATCCGCGGCAAAGGCCGCAAGCCGCACTGTATCGCCGAATTTTGGAAACGTCATGATGGCATTCGCGCACGGCAGCGTGCCGGAATTGCTTCATCGGGGGCGGACAAATGCCGTATTGTAAAATTCAACCAGGGAGTTCGCCGTGACTGAAAAGACCGCCGCCTCGGCCCCGCATGCCCCGTCATCGAAACGGCTGGAGCCGTTGCGCCAGGTCGATGCCGGCGTTCTCAGCATCGCCTGTTACGAGGCGGGGCCGGCCAATGGACCGGCCGTGATGCTGATGCACGGCTTCCCCTACGACATCCATTCCTATGTCGACGTCGCGCCGCTACTGGCCGCGCAAGGCTGCCGCGTCATCGTTCCCTGTCTGCGCGGCTACGGGCCGACCCGGTTTCGCGACGCGAGCACGCCGCGCTCGGGTGAGCAGGCGGCGGTCGGCGCCGACATGATGGCGCTGATGGATGCGCTTGGCATCCGCCGCGCAGTGTTCGCGGGTTACGACTGGGGTGGCCGCGCAGCCTGCGTCGGCGCGGCGCTATGGCCGGAGCGCTGCATCGGCCTTGTCTGCGTGAATTCCTATCTGATCCAGGATATTGCCAACGCGATGGCGCCACAGCGGCCCGAGCGCGAGGTGGCGCTGTGGTATCAGTATTACTTCCAGCTCGAACGCGGCCGTGCGGGACTGGCCGCCAACCGGCGCGAGATCGCCAGGATATTGTGGACGCAATGGTCGCCGAACTGGCCGTTCGACGATGTCTGTTTTGAGCGAACTGCAGTGGCCCACGACAATCCCGACTACGTCGATGTCGTGATCCACAGCTATCGCCACCGCTTCGGTCTTGCCGACGGCGATCCGCAATATGCCGACATCCAGCGCAGGCTGGCGGCGTTGCCGCCCATCACCGTACCGACGATTACGCTGGATGGCGCAGGCGACGGCGTGGCGCCGGCAACCGATGGCGCCGCCAGTGCGTCTAAATTCACCGGCCGCCGCGTCCATCGCGTGGTGCCGCGCGCCGGGCACAATCTGCCGCAGGAAGATCCGGAGGCCTTTTCAGCCGCCGTCATGGAGCTAATTCGCGGCTAGGTCGACTTTGCCGCATGGCCAGCGACTGCGGAAACAATCATTCTCCCTGCACACAAGTTCTCCAAGAAGAACAGAAATTTTACGGGGCGGAATTCCATGGCAAAGCGTCGCGTCGTCCTAGCGATCTGGCTTGCATCCTTTGCCTTCGTCACATCGGCCTTGGCCGAGGAATTCCCCAGCCGTCCGATCACCTGGGTAGTACCCTTCGCGCCGGGCGGCATCACCGACACGACGTCGCGCATCGTCGCCGAGGAAATGTCGAAGGCGCTCGGTCAATCGGTCCTGATCGACAATCGGGGCGGCGGTGGCGGCACGGTCGGCACCGAACAGGTGGCGCGTTCCAAGCCCGATGGCTACACGATGATCTACGGCACGCAGGGCACGATGGCGGCCAACGTCACGTTGCGCAAAAGCCTGTCCTACGATCCGCTGACGACGTTTCTGCCGGTGCATCTGGTCGGAGAGAGCCCGAACCTGTTCGTGGCCTTTGTGGATGCGCCCTATAATTCGGTGCAGGAGTTCGTCGCCTACGCCAGGCAGAATCCGGGAAAGGTGACGTTCTCCTCCTCGGGTGTCGGCACCGCGACCCATCTGGTTGCCGAACTGTTCAAGACGGTCGCCGGCGTCGAGATGCAGCACGTGCCTTACCGCGGCAGCGCGCCGGCGCTGAACGACATGATCGCCGGTCGCGTCGATGTCATGTTCGACTATCCGGTCTCGGTCGGCCCGCATGTCGAAGCCGGCAAGCTGAAGGTGCTGGCCACGACCGCGCCGGAACGGCTGCGGGCATTCCCTGATGTGGCGACCATGGCCGAGCTCGGCATGAAGGACATGACGACCCAGAGCTGGTCATCGATCATGGTGCCCGCAGGCACGCCCGCGCCGGTCGTCGACCGGCTGGCGGCGGCCGCGCATGCCGCGTTGACGTCCGAACGCGTGCGCACGCATTTCGAAAAGGTCGGCACCCGCCCGATGACGCTGCAGAAGGCGGAGATGATCCCCTTCATCGAGAAGGAGATCGTGCGCTGGCGCGATGTGATCGAGCGGGCGGGGCTGGAGAAGCAGTAGCTTCCGTGCGGTCCGTCTCGACTTGTCATCCGCTTGGGCTTCTAGCTCGTCATGGCCGGGCTTGTCCCGGCCATCCACGTCTTTCTCGCCCAAGTGAACCGAAGACGTGGATGCCCGGGACAAGCCCGGGCATGACGGAACTCAATCGCCCTTGTAGCCCCACCCTCGAGCGATAACGTCGTTCATTCCGTTTATCGAAAGCGACTTGCCCTTTCGCTTCGTTTTCAAGAACCCGAAAACATCGGAAATTTTGCCCGTGGAGCAAGCCGCCTTAATTTCTACCGTTCCATTGGGAAGCTTGCTTATGGTGACTTTCCCACCGGGGCGCACACCTAGGTGCTCAAGCAAATCCCTGCGCAGGGTGACCTTACCTTTAGCGGTGACGACAAGTGTGCCCATGGGAAATCTCAGATGCGATTTCTGGACAATGAGGCGGGAGAGCCCAAGATTCAAGGTCAACCGGGAATAGCGCGCCCGGGACGTGCCTTTAGTTCCTTCGCGGGCTGATCTTCCATGTCGCCGCGAGGATCGCCGCGGTCATTACGCCGCTGATCACGGCCGCAATCGGGATCGTGACGGCGAGTGCCGCGGTAGCGGCCCAGCCGATCGAGCAGAACGCTTCTGCGAAAGTCGCCAGCCGCGACGAGGTCTGGCGGCGGCGGAACTGGCTGCGCTTGGCCTGCACGCGGAACCAGAGCTGGATCGCGCCCGCCGAGACGGTCGCGACGATGACGCCGAGCGCGGTGACGATCGCCTGCGTCACGGAGGCAAAGGCCAGTGCTGCAATGAGCGGTGTGAAGATGGCGCCGATCGATATCAGCACCACCTCGATCTTGGCGCGGATCACGCGCGACGGCGGCAGCGGCGCCGTCGCGACCAGGTCGGCGGCATCTTCTCCTGATATCGTCAGCCAGGCGAGACCGCCGGCAAGCTGGCCCGCCGCCATCACGACCACGGGCGTGATCAAGACGATCGCCGTCGAGCTCTCGGAGAAACTTCGCCACAGCATCAGGGCCGGCGGCACCAGGTAGAGCAGTTGCATCAGCGTTTGCGACAACAGCCACGGATCGCGCCGCAGCAGCAGGAACTCCTTGGTGCGCAGCGCCTGTTGCCGCGACCCGCCGCGGAACGCGGTCGTGCGCGCCCCGCGACGGACGGACCGGGCGGTAGCGGCGACGCCGACGGCGGTATCGGCAAATTTCGGCGAGAAGATCGTCATCACGGCGCCGAGCAGCAGCAGCCCGCCGGCCATCAGCCAGGATAGAACCGTGCCATCGCCGATCGCCGCGCGCGCCGGCCACCACAGCGCGCTGTCGAGTGCAGGTGCGTAGGCTGAAGCGGCATCGGAGGTCAGCACCGCAAAGCGGGACAACGTGCCGTAGGAAAGGATGGCTGCGACCTGGAGCGCGATGACGAAGCCCGCGCCGATGATGGCGGCCACGATCTGCGCGACCAGGCGGGTCCGGCTCGGGCCAATCAACCTGAACAGCGCGATCGTGATAGCGATCGCAACGGCCGCGGCCGAAAGGCCGATGGCGATGACGACGCCGAACGCGGAAAACCAGCGCATGCCGCCGCCGATCACGAGAACGTCGACAAAGGGCGTCGACAGCAACAGCGCCATCGCGATCACGGACAGGCCAATTGCCGCGATCCGTACCGAGAAAACGTTGGCGAGATTCGCCGGCGACGACATGATGAGATCGAGATCGGCGCGGGCGTAGAACACCCGCGTTACGGATTCGATGGCCTGCGACAGCATCAAGGCCCAGGCGAGGAAGATGGTGGCGGTGATGACGATCAGTTCCGACTTGCCGAGCGGGGCTTGCAGATCGGCGAAGCGGCCGATCACGGCATAGGCCGGCAGGTGCATGATGACGACGAATGCGATCAGGGCGAAGATCGCGCGTTTTCGCTTGCCGCGTCTGCCGGCGATCATCGCCAGCCATTCGCGCCACGCCAGCCGGATCTCGTGGCGGGCAAACCAGGTGAGCGCCACGGCCGAGCTCATGCCGCGGCCGCCTCGGCGTCGACGAGTGCGATGAACATGTCTTCGAGACTGGTGTCGTTGCGGCCGTTCTGCTGGCGCAGCTCAGTGAGCGTGCCCTCGGCCACCAGCCGGCCCACGGCGATGACGCCGATGCGGTCGGCCATCCGTTCGGCGACTTCGAGGATATGCGTCGTCATGATCACGGTGCAGCCGGCGCGGACGCGGTCCTGCAGCAATCCCTTGACGTGACGCGCCGACAGCGCATCGAGGCCGGTGAGCGGCTCGTCCAGGATGATGAGTTTGGGATCGTGAACCAGCGCGCCGGCCAGCGCGACTTTCTGGCGCATGCCCTTGGAGAAACCCTCGCAGCGTTCGTGCAGATGCGGCTCCAGGCCAAGCGATACCAGAAGCTGGTGCGCGGAGGGTTCCGACACGGCCGGATCGATGCCCCAGAGGCCGGCGACGAATTCGAGATATTCCAGCGGCGTCAGCTTGTCGTAGATCATCGGCTCGTCGGAAACCCAGGCCATGATCTGCTTGGCGGCGACGGGATCGGCGAGCGCATCGATGCCCAGAATGGAGACCGTGCCGGCATCAGGCCGCAGCAGCCCAGCGACCATACGCAAGGTCGTGGTCTTGCCGGCGCCGTTGGGACCGAGCAGGGCGTAGAACTCGCCGGTCCGAATGGTGAGATCGAGCGCGTCGACCGCCGGGCGGTCAAAACGCTTCGTTAACCCTCGCACCTTGAGCGCTGATACATCTGACGTCATGGCTTCAGGCGATCCAGTTGTTCGTTGCGGACCATGAACGCAAGAACTTTCGGCACGGTGAATCTTGCAGCCCAAATCGTGTCGAACCCCGCAACTTCCCGGGCTGCGGCATTTCTCCGCAATTGTTAACGGCGCGGCACGCAGCGCTTTGTTGACAGGGCTCGGCGCTTTAGGCTCAATGCGGCGGGACATGTGCGGCCGCTTCGTGGGATGCCACGTAGCGTGTAGACACAAGATGCAAAAAAGGCGGTCGACAGAACCGCCCGGCATCGGGGAGGGAAATGATGCTGGACTTTGTTCAGCAGCTCGTGAGTGGCATCGCGCTCGGCTGCGTCTATGGCCTGATCGCGCTCGGTTTTGTGCTCGTTTACAAGGCAACCGAGGTCGTCAACTTCGCCCAGGGCGATTTGATGATGCTGGGCGGATTCTTCGCCTTCACATTCATCGGCATGCTCGGCCTCAATTACTGGCTCGGATTCGCCGGAGCGGTTATCTGCATGGCGCTGTTCGGCATGCTGGCTGAACGCGTGGTGGTGCGTCCGATCCTCGGCTATCCGCAGTTTTCCATCATCATGGCGACGATCGGGCTCGGATACTTCCTGCGCTCCGTGGTCGGCATGATCTGGGGCACCGACGATTTCAAGATCGATACGCCGTTCAGCAATGGTGTGCTGCGGATCGGCTCGCTGGTTCTGGCATACGACAAGCTCTCGGTGATCGCCGCAACCGTCATCCTTTGCGCGCTGCTGTATCTGTTCTTCAACCGCACCACGCTTGGCACCGCGATGCGTGCCAGCTCCGAGAACATGCTGGCCGCCTACTACATGGGCATTCCGGTCAAGCGCGTGGTGTCGATCGTGTGGGCGATCTCCGCGGCCGTCGCGACCGCTGCCGGCGTGCTGCTGGCGCCGATCACTTTCATTCACTCCAATGTCGGTCTCGTGCTGGGCCTGAAGGCGTTTCCTGCCGCGGTGCTCGGCGGCTTCGGCTCCATTCCCGGCGCCGTGGTCGGCGGGGTGCTGATCGGCGTGATCGAGAGCATGGCCGGCTTCTACCTGCCGCAGGGCTGGAAGGACGTCGCGCCCTACATCGTCCTTCTGGTGGTGCTGTTGCTCAAGCCCGAAGGCCTGTTCGGTGTTCATACGCGGAAGAAGGTCTGATGCGGTTCCTCTTCAAGACGGATTACGAAGACGACATCAGGCTGTTTCCGCACAGCGGCTATGTCGTCTCCTATGGCATCCTGCTCGCGCTTCTTGCGGTCGCGCCGTTCGTGCTGTCGAGCTATCTGGTCAGCCAGCTGGTATTCGTCTGCATCTACGCCATCGTGGGCGTCGGGCTGATGATCCTCACCGGCTTCACCGGGCAGGCCTCGCTCGGCCACGCCGCCTTTCTGGCGATCGGCGCCTATACGGCCGGCTATCTGCAGCAATTTAACGTTCCTTTCCCGGTCTACTTCCTCGCCGCCGGGCTGCTGACCGGCGTGGTCGGTGCGATGGTCGGATTTCCGGCGCTGCGGCTGACAGGAATCTATCTCGTCATCGCGACGATCTCCTTTGCCTTCATCGTTGAGGAAGTGCTGGCACGCTGGGAAAGCGTGACCCACGGCAATGAGGGCATGCGGGTCAAGACGCTGAGCCTGTTCGGGCAGGCGGTGCCGCGCGACGGCCCGACCTTCTACTTCCTCTGCCTCGGCGTGCTGATCCTGACCATCGTCGGCACGCTCAACCTGCTGCGCTCGCCGACGGGCCGCGCCTTCGTCGCGATCCGCGACAGCGAAACGGCGGCGCGCAGCATGGGCGTCAACGTCTCGCTCTACAAGGTGAAGTCGTTCGCGATCAGTGCTGGTATCACCGGATTGGCCGGCGTGCTGTTCGCGCACAAGCTATCCTTCATCTCTCCGGAAATGTTCACGCTGCAGCTCTCGATCGAGTTCATCATCGTGATCCTGATCGGCGGCACCTTCAGCCTGCACGGCGCGGTGCTCGGCGCGATCTTCCTGGTCATGATCGATCCGTTCCTGACCTACCTGAAGGACGACCTGCCCGGCATCATCGCGGGCGTCACGGCGGCGTTCGGCGCGAGCAAGGAGACGGCGGCGAATGTTCAGAGCAACGTTGCCGCCATTGCGTCCGCCAACGGCCTCAAGGGCGCGATCTACGGGGTGATCATCGTGCTGTTCGTGCTGTTCGAGCCGCTCGGTCTGTACGGGCGCTGGCTGAAGATCAAACTCTTCTTCCAGCTATTCCCGCTCTACAAGCGCGCCACTTTCAAGCGCCAGAAGATCTACGTGAAGTCGGAGCGGAACCGATGAGCTATTTCCGCGCCGAGAACCTGTCCCTGCACTTCGGCGGCCTGAAGGCAGTCGATTCCGTCAGCTTCGCCGTGGAGAAGGGCGAGATCCTTTCGATCATCGGCCCCAATGGCGCCGGCAAGAGTTCAATCTTCAACCTGATCTCGCGGATCTATCCGCCCACGTCAGGCAAGATCTTCTTCGAGGATCAGGACATCACCGGGCAGCCGGCCTACGAAATCGCCGGCCTCGGCATCGCTCGCACCTTCCAGAACATCGAATTGTTCGAGAACGCGACCATGCTGAGCAATCTGCTGGTCGGTCGTCATCAGGCACTCCACCACCCGGCTGTGGCAGGAATTGCTGTTCCTGCCGAATGTGAGCGCTCGCGAAAAAGCCCATCGTCGCAGCGTCGAGCAGGTGATCGAGTTCCTGGATCTCGAAGTCTATCGCGACAAGCTGATCTCGGGGCTGCCTTACGGCGTCCGCAAGGTGATCGAGCTCGCGCGCGCGCTTTGCTCGGAGCCGAAACTGATCCTGCTCGACGAGCCGTCTTCCGGATTGAACGTCGAGGAGACCGGCGACATGTCGTTCTGGATCCGCGACCTGAAGACCGAGCTTGGCATCACCGTGCTGATGGTCGAGCACGACATGTCGTTGGTGAACCGCGTCTCCGATCGCGTGATCGCGCTCAACTACGGCAAGGTGATCGCGATGGGATCTCCTTCCGAGGTGCAGCGCCATCCCGACGTCGTTGCGGCCTATCTCGGCGCATGAGGATGATGGCATGAGCGCTTCCGACATCATTCTCAAGCTCAGCAATATCGAGAGCTATTACGGGCCGATTCAGGCCATCAGAGGCATCAGCCTCGAGGTGCCGCGCGGCCGCATCGTCACGTTGCTCGGCGCCAACGGCGCCGGCAAGACCACCGTGCTCAAGACCATCTCCGGCATCCTCGATCCGCAGAAGGGCGCGATTGAATTCCTGGGCAAGCCGATCCAGCGCATGGAGGCTGACAAGATCGTACGGCTGGGCTTGAGCCACGTGCCGGAAGGGCGCGAAGTATTCCCGTTTCTGTCGGTGCGCGAAAACCTGATGATGGGCGCCTATCCGCGCAAGGATCGCGAAGGCGTCGCCGAGGATCTCGATCGCGTCTACGGCTACTTCCCGCGGCTGAAGGAGCGCATCAACCAGCCGGCCGGGCAGCTTTCCGGCGGCGAGCAGCAGATGCTGGCGATCGGGCGGGCGCTGATGAACCGGCCGACCCTGCTACTTTTGGATGAGCCGTCGCTCGGCCTGTCGCCGATCCTGGTCAAGGAGATCTTTACCATCATCAAGCGCGTCAACGAGGAGCAGGGCATGTCCATCCTCCTGGTCGAACAGAACGCCAAGGTGGCGCTGGAGACCGCGCATTACGGCTATGTGCTGGAAATCGGCCGGGTCGTGATGAACGACACCTGCGAGCGGCTGATGAATTCAAAGGACATCCAGGAATTCTATCTCGGCGCCAAGGAAGAGGGCGCCCGCGGCGAGCGGCGCTGGAAAAAGAAGAAGACGTGGCGCTAGGAATATCTGGCGTTAACCAGATCTGGCGCCAGGCGCGACAGTTGAGACCTTGGCGTTCCGAAGCGAATTCGAGCTAAATTCAAGCCCTGCTTCGAAAAAAAGACCGTCTTGCAAGACCGGCGTTCGAAGCAGGCGATAGAGGGAGGAAGAGCGCATGGCCGGACCGGCAGTGCTGACGGTCGCCGACACGATCGCGAGGAGCTTTCTGAAGTCCGTGGAAGTCCGTGGCGATCGGCCTGCGATCCGCGAAAAGAAGTTCGGCATCTGGCAGCCGACCAGTTGGCGCGAATGGCTGCAGATCTCCAAGGACATCGCCTTCGGCCTGCATGCGTCGGGCTTCCAGCCCGGCGACGTCGCCTCGATCATCGCCAACGCGGTGCCGGAATGGGTCTATGCCGACATGGGCGTCCTGTGCGCCGGCGGTGTCTCTTCCGGAATCTATCCGACCGACTCGTCATCGCAGGTCGAATATCTCATCAATGATTCCTCGACCAGGGTGATCTTTGCAGAAGACGAGGAGCAGCTCGACAAGATCCTGTCGTGCCGTTCGCGGTGCCCGACATTGCAGAAGATCGTCGTGTTCGACATGGAGGGCCTCAGCGGCTTTATCGACCCGATGGTGCTGTCGCTGGCCGAGTTCATGGCGCTCGGGCGTAACCACGAGCAGGGCAACGAGGCGCTGTGGGACGAGATGATCGGAAGCCGCCGTGCGGAAGATCTCGCCATCCTCGTCTACACCTCTGGCACCACGGGCCCGCCCAAGGGCGCGATGCATTCCAATCGCAGCGTGACGCACCAGATGCGCCACGCCAACGACCTGTTTCCGTCGACCGACGCCGAAGAGCGGCTGGTGTTCCTGCCGCTCTGCCACGTCGCGGAGCGGATCGGCGGCTACTACGTTTCGCTGGCGCTCGGATCGGTGATGAATTTTGCCGAGAGTCCGGAAACCGTGCCGGACAATCTGCGCGAGGTGCAGCCGACCGCGTTCCTCGCGGTGCCCAGGATCTGGGAAAAATTCTATTCCGGAATCACCATCGCGTTGAAGGATGCCACCGCGTTCCAGAACTGGATGTACCGCAACGCGCTCGCCATCGGCAACAAGGTCACCGAGTACAAGTTGCAAGGCGATACGCCGCCGCTGTCGTTGCGGCTCGTCAACCACGCCGCCTACTGGCTGGTGTTCCGCAATATTCGCCGCATGCTCGGGCTCGACCGCTGCCGGCTGGCGTTTCACCGGCGCAGCCCCGATCGCGCCGGATCTGATCCGCTGGTATCTCGCGCTCGGCCTCGACATGCGCGAGGTCTACGGCCAGACCGAGAATTGCGGCGTCGCCACCGTCATGCCGCCGGACCGCATCAAGCTCGGTTCGGTCGGCAAGGCCGCGCCCTGGGGCGAGGTCGCGATCTCACCGCAGGGCGAGATACTGATCCGCGGCGAGTTCCTGTTCATGGGCTATCTGAACCAGCCGGAAAAGACCGCCGAGACCATCGACGCCAAGGGATGGCTGCATACCGGCGATGTCGGCTCGATCGACAATGAGGGCTTCGTCAAGATCACCGACCGGATGAAGGACATCATCATCACGTCGGGCGGCAAGAACATCACGCCGTCGGAAATCGAGAACCAGTTGAAGTTTTCGCCTTATGTGTCCGACGCCGTGGTGATCGGCGACAAGCGGCCGTTCCTGACGTGTCTGCTCATGATCGACCACGAGAATGTCGAAAAATACGCCCAGGATCACGACATTCCCTTCACCAACTACGCCAGCCTGTGCCGGGCGCCCGAGATCCAGGATCTGATCCAGCGCGAGATCGAGGCGGTCAACGTCAATTTCGCGCGCGTCGAAACCATCAAGAAGTTCTTCCTGATCGAACGTCAGCTCACGCCAGAGGACGAGGAGCTGACGCCGACCATGAAGCTGAAGCGCAATTTCGTGAACAAGCGCTATGCAACCGAAATCAACGCCATGTATGGCGAACGGGCGGTGGCGTAGGCGGTGCGGATACCGGGAACGAAATTTTGAAAACGGCGAAGGATTGAGAAGGCCCCACCCTTCGCTCAACACGGGCCAACAAGGAGGATATTGCAATGTCGAAATCGTTTAGGGCGTTGGGCCTTGCGGTGAGCGCCCTTGCGCTGACCCAACTGCCGGCCGCAGCCCAGACCAAGGTTACCGATCAAGGCATCTCGGCGAACGAGATCGTCGTCGGGACCCATCAGGATCTGTCCGGTCCGATCAAGGTCTGGGGCGTTCCGGTTTCCAACGGCATGAAGATGGCGACCGAGGAGATCAATGCCGCCGGCGGCATCCAGGGCCGCAAGATCAAGCTGATCCTTGAGGACAGCGGTTACGATCCGAAGCGCGCCGTGCTGGCGTCGCAGAAGATGGTCGAGCGCGACAAGGTGTTCGCCATGGTCGGCCCGATGGGATCGCCCACGGTGCTCGCCGCGCAGGACATCCTGTTCGATGCCGGCGTCCTCCAGCTCTTTCCGCTGACCGCTGCCGAATTCACCTTCAAGTTCGACCCGGCCAAGCCGCAGGAGCGGCTGAAGTTCAACAATTTGCTGCCTTACGTCGAAAGCACCCGCGCCGCCGTCAAGTACATGATGGAGACGAAGAATCCCAAGAAGCCCTGCATCATGCATCAGGACGACGAGTACGGTAAGAACGTGCTCGACGGCTTCACCCAGCAGCTCGCCGCGATGAAGGCGACGCCGGCCTCGGTGACCAGCTACAAGCGTGGCGTTTCCGACTTCAGCGCGCAGATTGCCAAGATGAAGTCCGACGGCTGCGATCTGGTCGTGCTCGGCACCATCATCCGAGAGACCATCGGCGCGATGGCCGAAGCCAAGAAGCTCGGCTGGGATGTCACCTTCCTCGGCGCAACGCCGACCAACGTGCTGGAAGTGCCGGCGCTCGGCAAGGAAGCCGTCGAAGGCCTCTACGCTGCGTCCGGTTTCGAAATCCCGTACGAGGATACGGCAAAGGGCAAGGTCAAGGACTGGCTCGCCAACTACAAGAAGATGTTCGGCTCCGACGCCAACACGCAGGCGATCATCGGCTACAACGCCATGATGACTTTTGCGTTCTACGCCGACAAGGCGGGCAAGGACTTGACCGGCCAGAAGATGATGAACTCGCTGGAGTCGGGCGAAAAATTCCTCGACATCTTCAACTCGCCGCCGACCAAGTTCTCCAAGACCGACCATCTCGCCAACACGATCACCCAGGTTCAGCAGGTCAAGAACGGCCGCTGGGTGCTGGTCAAGGAAGGCTTGATGTTCTGACGGAGCGGCTTAGCTCCAATCGTCAAGGGGCTTCAACGACAAGAGGGCTGCGCGAGACGATCGCGCAGCCCTTTATTTGTGCCGTCATTCCGGGATGGTCCGAAGGACCAGACCTCAGATGCGCAATTGCGCATCGGGGAATCTCGAGATTCTCAGGTGGGCAATTGCGCACCGTAGTTCGATGCTTCGCATCGCCCCGGAATGACGGCGTTAGCTATTTCGGCCTTATCGCGTCCGCTGTCCCCTGGATGAAGGCCTGGATCTTCACCACGTCGGCTTCGGTCAGCTTTCCCGTGAAGTCGGGCATGCCCTGGTCGCGGAACGGCCCCTTGAACACAATGTCCTTCAGGTTCTCGATCGTCTCCCTGGGGATATAGGCGAGGTTTCTGACGTTGCCGCCCTTATGCACGCCCGGCACGCCGTGACACTGGGCGCAGGCGGCGACATAGATCGCGGTTCCTTCGGGCACGTCTTTCGGGTCGTACTTGATGCCGGCGAGCAGGCCCTCCGTCTGGTATTTCACGAAGGCCGGCGGCGGGGCGTTGCCGTCGATTGCGAAGGTGTAGACGGTACCTGGGCTTCGCAGTTCGGTCGCGCGCACGGCAATTCCGAACACGCCACCCCAGCCGACCGCGATGGAGACGTACTGTTTGCCGTCCATCATGTAGGTCGATGCGGCGGCGACCACGCCGGTCCCGACCGGCGTCTCCCAAAGTTTTTCGCCTGATGTCGCATTGTAGGCAATGAAGCGTCCGTCCGCCGTACCCTGGAAGACGAGATTGCCCGCGGTCGTCAGCGTGCCGCCGTTCCACGGCGCCACATATTCAGCACGCCAGGCTTCCTTCTGCTTCACGGGATCCCAGGCGATCAGTCTTCCAAAGGGAGCGTTCTTCGGCGGCGTGGCATCGAGCATGAAGCCAACGTTCCAGCCGGCCGCCGAGGCAAATTTTCCCGGCTCCTGCGCATTGTTCCTGAACGCCTGCTCCGGCGTGAGGTTCAGTGGCACGCCCTGCGCCGGCAGATAGACAAGGCCGGTCTGCGGATTGAAAGACATCGGGTGCCAGTTATGAGCGCCGTATGGACCGGGAATGCTGTCATAGCCTTCCTTCCCGCGCGCGGCCGGCACTTCGATCGGCCGGCCGGCGGCGTCGTAGCCGGTGGCCCAGTTCACATCGACGAAGTTTTTCGCCGAGATGAACTTGCCATTGGTGCGGTCGACGACGAAGAAGAAGCCGTTTTTCGGAGCGTGCAGGATCACCTTGCGCGGCGCGCCGTCGATGGCGATGTCGGCCAGGATCATCGGCTGGGTCGAGGTGTAATCCCAGTGGTCGCCGGGTGTCTCCTGATAGTGCCAGACATACTTTCCGGTATCGGCGTTCAATGCGACCAGCGACGCGAGATAGAGGTTGTCGCCGCCGGAAGGGCTGCGGATGTCGCGATTCCACGGCGAGCCGTTGCCGGTGCCGATATAGACCATGTTCAGGTCCGGATCGAAGGTGATGGTGTCCCACGCCGTGCCGCCGCCGCCGTTGAGCCAGTATTTTCCGGCGGGATCCCAGGTCTTGGCGGCTGCCGCCATCGATTCATCCTCGAACGGCTTTGCGGGATCACCGGGCACGGTGAACCAGCGCCATGCCTGGTTGCCGGTCTCCGCGTCATAGGCGGTGACGTAGCCACGGGCGCCATATTCCGCGCCGCCATTGCCAATCACGACCTTGCCGTTGAACACGCGCGGTGCGCCGGTGATGGTGTAGGAGTGCTCCTTGCTGACGATGGTGTCCTTTTCCCAGACCACCTTGCCGGTGACGGCGTCGAGCGCGAACAGCCGGCCGTCATAGGCGGCGACAAACACCTTGCCCTTCCAGAGCGCGACACCGCGATTGACCACGTCGCAGCAGCCCTTGTAGCCCTTCTCGCGGTCGACCTTCGGATCGAACGTCCATAACTGCTTGCCGGTGCGGGCGTCGATAGCATGCACCACGCTCCACGACGCGGTCTGATACATGATGCCGTCAACCACGACCGGCGTCGCCTCGACGCCGCGGGAGGATTCGAGCGGATAGCTCCACACCAGCCCGAGCTTCTTGACGTTGTCGGCATTGATCTGGTTGAGCTTGGAAAAGCGCGTCTCGGCATAGTCGAGGCCGATGGTCGGCCAGTCGTTCGAGGTCGCAGTATTGGCCTTGATCGATGCGCCGTCGACCGCCGAGGTGACGGCCTTGATGTGCTCGGGCGATCCCTTGGCTGGGTTCTGCGCGAGTGCAGCGCTGCAGGATAGCGTCAGGCCGAGTCCGATTGCGATCGCCGCTTGCGCAAGATGCGCCGACCAATGGAGCTTTTCGGCAATTTCAGGAGAAAAACGGCAAGCGGAATCAACGCGCGGCGAACGTGTCATTTATTCCCTCCCAGTGATCTCTAGCGGATCTGCCGGAATCCTATGCCCGTGAGAAGGATCGCGTCAATCAATGCGGGACGCGAAATGAACAAAGAGAAAATTTGTCGCGGCATGTTTCGCCGAGCGAAATATGGGCTGGTATACAGGCTGCAGCGCAACATCGACCGAGAGCCAGGGAAGTCCAGGCAAGCGAAGCAAATTGTTGTCGGCCGCCGCCGCGCAATAATTGCGCGCCTTCACTCGTCAGTTGGCGCGTTCGGATGACCGGTCCGCCGAGGCGGCCAGAGAACTCACCACGAGCGACGCCACAGAATTGCTGCCCGAGGCATCGGCGAGCAGGAGAGAATCGTTGTATCGCATCACGCCGTACTGGCCGATCATGAACGTCGGCCGAAAATTTCTGACATCGGTATCCTCGACCATCGCCATGCGGCGGTTGTCGAGCATCAGCCAGTGCCCGTCCAGCCGCACGGCCGCCACCGCATGGTCTTCGCCACGAATGGTATCGCGCAGCACCACGATCCTGAGATCTTCGGGCGCGAGGCCGGCGCGGCGCAAGGCGACGAATTTCGCAATCGCATAATCCTCGCAATCGCCGCCGCCACGCGCGAGGGTTGCGAGCGGCGACGTCCAGACGTCGATCTGACCATATTGGGCGAGGTCGCTGATCGGCCGGATGGCGAGATTGATGGCGCGGTTGATTTCGCCGAGACGGGCGCGGCCGTCGCGCAGCCGGGCGGCGTCGACGATGTCGAGGAATTTCAGCGCGGCCGGCGACGCGCAGCCGTCACGGTCGCCTTCGCAGAGCGCAAGCTGCACCATTTCGTCGTCGAGCCGGCGTTGCACGCCAAGCCACTTGTCGCGCAGTCCGCCGCCCGGAAGCGAAGATGCGGCAAGTCCGAACGGCTCGGCTGATCGCTGGTCCTGTTCTGCTGACGCTGATAGCTCCGCCGTCTCGGCCCGCAGATCGGTTGGTCCGAACCAGGCCAGGCCACACGCGACGATGCCCGCACGCCATGCGCGCGAGTAGACTGACAACCCCATCTGACGCCCCTTGTCCGGGCATCGGCTGGCTTCTTCTGCCTGCGCGTGACCGGATCATTTCGGAATGGGCAGGATGGGCAAGGGATCTTTTGATCTGTCTAAAACGATAGGGGGTGAGCCGGGAGTTTGCGGAACAGCCTGAACGTGGCCTTGCCGGTTACAGCTAATTTTATCGATCCACTCAGATCGGGGCTCCTCAAAGCTGCTCGGTTATCCGGGAAGGGCTGCGGGATACGGCAAGAGTTTACGGTTGCGAAAGGGTCACAGCTTCACCGAATTAACCTTGCCCGCAGGATTGCTCGGGGAGGGCGATTACAACCTTTCCCAATGCGCCGAAGGGATCGCAACCTCAATGGGACCGGGGAGAGTGATCAGCCTCAGGCGGCTGTCGCTTCCCTCAGCAAGCGGCAGAGATGCGTGGCGGCAAAGATAAAGTATTGTGACTGCTTACCTTTATGCCTCGGGCAGGCCATGCACACCTTTCAATCAGTGCCGGGTGAACCCGGCCTTTTCCTCGCCACATTTTCGCCCGACACATTTTCCGGACCTTTTCGGTCCTGTTGCAGACTTACCCATATTGAGGGTGTTCCGCGGTCGCGTACTTTTGTGTTCCTTACCTGTGTGGTATGAAAACCCCGCAGGGAAATTTAATACTTGTTAACTATTTAGATCGGTGTCCCATTGAATTATGCCGGCAAATTCGGATCGGGCGAACTCGACCCTTTTTCCGGCGCAGATATTGGCCTCGGGCCTCTGCTGTCACCGCACGGTCATCTTTCGTCTCCCGGCAAGTTCCATGTCGACAAGGTTTCGACACATGCGCCGTCTGACGCCATAATTGTTTCTGATGCTCATCTGCTGTTCAACGGCGACTTCAAGCGCTCGGGCGTCGACCTGATCCTTTCCAGTGGTGACCGCGAGGTCGTGCTGCCCGAGTACTTCAAGGGCGAGAAACGCGCCGCGCTGGCCTCGCCTGATGGCGCCCACCTCACCGGAGACATCGTCAACGCACTGGCCGGGCACACGCAGTTCGCGCAGGCCGGCGGCAGCGCCAGCGTCGCTCCCGCCCTCATCGGGCATGTCACCAAGCTGGCAGGCAACGCGACCGCGATCCGCAACGGCGTATCGATCATCCTGAACCAGGGTGACACGGTCCACAAAGGCGACGTGGTTCAGTCAGGCTCCGATTCGACGCTCGGTATCACCTTCATCGACGGCACCGTGTTCGGCCTCGCGTCGAACGCCAAGATGGTGCTGAACGAAATGATCTACGACCCCAACGGGTCGGACAACAAGTCGCTGCTCAGCCTGGTTGCTGGCACGATCTCCTTCGTCGCCGGCGCCACTGCCAAACACGGCGACATGAAGGTCGACACGCCGGTCGCGACCATGGGCATTCGCGGCACAGCGGTGCTGGTCGAGATCGATTTCGACGTGCCGGTGCAGGGCGGAGCCCCGCCGGCGAAATTCCAGGTGCTGGTTGAGCCCGACGGCACCACCGGCTCCTACATCCTGTACGACAAGACCACGCTGACGCCGATCGCGACCGTTAACCGGGCGGGCACGCAGACGATCATCAACGGACAGGGCGCGGTCAGCTTCCAGTCGTCGGTGCAACTGTCGCCGGACGCGCAGAAGATCATCAGCGACGTGTTTTCGCTGAAGTTCACCGACCTGAACAACCCCAACACCAAGCTTACGAGCAACTTTACCGACTCGATCATTCCGGAAAATTCCTTCCTGAAGCTGGCCAGCACCGACGTCGTTCCGGTTACGCTTCAGTTCTTCAACATTCCGGACAGGCCCGCCACTGGCCCCAGCACGGGCCCCAGTCCCACGCTTACTCACATTCCCGGCGCGCCGGCGGCTGCCGCGTTCGGCGGTTCGGTTACAGAGTTCACCGAAACGACCGGCAGCGCCACCGTGAACAGCCTTTCCGGCATCGTCAGCTATGCCGACATCAACCGCGGCGACGTTCCGAGCGTCCAGACCGCATTTTCCTCCTTCGCCTACGCGAACGCGCAGAAGGCCGACGTCACCGCCACGCTGACGGCGGAGCAACTGGCTGCGATCAAGGCAGTCGAGGTGCCGCTGGTCGTGGTGCAGGATCCCGCTGGCAAGAACATCGGCCAGGCCACCTGGACCTACCAGATTGCCGACGGTGCGTTCGACTTCCTGGCTGTCGGCGAGACGCTGACGCTGACCTATATGGCGCGGATCGACAACAACTACGCGCCGTTCAACGAGACGGCGTTCGTGCCGTTTACGATCGTCATCACCGGCACCAACGACAAGCCGACGCTCTCCGCGACGGGCGGCACGGTCACGGAGCAGATCGGTACGGGAAATACGGCGGTCGATACCGTGACAGGCACTGTCACCTTCGCCGACGTCGACCTGACCGACCGTCCCGTCGTCAGCACGGCGATCTCCACGACCGATCCGTTCCGCTACTACGATGCTGATGGCCACGACGTCACCGCGTCGCTGACGCCGGCGCAACGGGCCGCGATCCTGGCCGTCGAGGTGCCGCTGAGCGTGGTGCAGTCGGCCGGAAACACCCATAATGGTTCGGCGACCTGGACCTACAGCATCGAGGACAGCAAGTTCGACTTCATCGCCAAGGGCGAGACGCTGACGCTCAATTACGTAGCCCAGGTCGACGACGGCCATGGCGGCGTCGTCTCCACGCCGATCACGGTCTCGATCCACGGCGCCGACGTCGTCGTCGTCGGCACCAACGACGTGCCCACCATCGCCGACGCGACCAGCGACGGATTTGCCGAGCTTGCCAACACCGGGCAGTCGAACGCGCCTCATGTCGCGTCCGGCACTATCAGCTTCACCGACGTCGACCTGACCGACCGTCCGGTGGCGAGCGCCGCCTTCACGACGTTCACCTACCAGAACGCCGACAGCAGCGTCGACGTCAGCTCATCGCTCACCGCCAAGCAACTCGCCGCGATCGCCGCAGTGGAACACCCACTGACGGTGGTGCAGGATCCCGACAACACCAATGACGGTTTGGCGACCTGGAGTTACAGCGCCGCCGACGGTGCGTTCGATTTTCTTGCCGATGGCGAGATCCTGACGCTGACCTATGCCGCAACCGTCGATGACGGGCATGGCGGCGTGGCGACCACACCGATCACCGTCACCGTCACCGGCAGCAACGATACCGTTGAAATTACCAGTGACCCGCAGACCGCGACCATCACCGAGCGTGCCGACACCCACGGCTCCGCGACGCCGGATACCGCAAGCGGTGCGATCACGTTCAACGATGCCGATCTGACCGATACGCATGTGGTCGAGATCACCCGCGTCAGCGCCTCCGGTACGACGACAGGCCTTGCCAACGGCGCGCTCCCGCTCAGCTGGCTGACGCTGGGGCCGTTGAGCGATTCCACCGATGGCGTGCAGGGCTCGAAGGGCTGGTCGTTCTCGGCGCCGGATAGCTATTTCGACTATCTCGCTCATGGCGAGACGGTCACGCTGACCTACACGGTAGAGGTCGACGACCACCATGGCGGCGTCACCTCGCAGGACGTCGTCATCACCGTCAACGGCAGCAACGATGCGCCAGTGATTGCCGATATCGCGCAGCAGAGCCTCGCCGAGCAGACCGATACATCGGCGTTGACGTCGCATATCCCCGTCAGCTTCACCGATCTCGACCTGTCGGATGTCGGCCACACGGCAGCCATCACCGGCGCGGTTGCGTCCGGCACCACGACAGGCCTTGCGCTCAATGAGGCGGCGCTGATCGCGCTGGTGACGCCGGGCACGGTTAATAAAGCCGCCGGCGCGTCATCCGGCTCGGTCGATCTGTCCTTCTCCGCGGCGTCGACCGCGTTCGACTATCTGGCGCAGGGCCAGGTCCTGACGCTGACCTACAAGGTGGAGGTCGACGATCACCATGGCGGCGTCACGTCGCAGGACGTTGTCGTCACGGTTACCGGCACCAACGACGCGCCGTCGATCGTGAGTGAAGTCGATCCCGCCGTACAGACCGTTATTGTGGCCGCGCCGGCCGGGCCAACCGTGCTCGCCCAGGGCGTCAACGTAAACTCGCTTGGCTTGCATACGGAGACGTTCGATGGCGTATCGGCCGGCTCGGCATCGAACAACGGCGCCGGCAGCAGCGGGCATTTCCACAGCGCCGCGCTCGGAGCTGACTTCTCGGCGTCCGGAAATTCCGGCGTCGTCATTGGCTCGTCCTCGGTCACGGCGGCCCCGTTCGTCGGGCCGCTGCCTGGAAACCAGGATACGACGAAGTATCTGAGCATCGGCGGCAACGGCACCGAGACCATCAGCTTTGCGTCGCAGATGAATGCCTTCGGGCTTTACTGGGGTTCGCTCGATTCCTACAACAGCATCAAATTCTACGACGGAACGACGCTTGTCGCCACCTATACCGGCGACCAGATTTCTCCGCTGTTTCCGACCGGCGACCAGGGTTCATTCGCGTCGAACGGTTACGTGGAATTCTCGGGTCTGCACTCCTTCAACAAGGTCGTGCTCAGCAGCACCTCGAACGCATTCGAGATCGACAACATTTCCGCCGGATACATTGCGCCGCCCACCCTCAATCCGGTCATGGGTACGCTCAGCGTCCATGATGCTGACATCGGCGACACGTTGACGGCATTCGTAACCGGCAATGCCACGATCGAGTACAATGGATCGGCGTCGGTGCCGGGTAACATCGACGTATCGGCATTGATTGCCGCCGGCGACGTGACATTCGGCAGCGTGCTGAGCAACGGCGGAACGGCTGTCCTGAACTGGACCTATCAACCGACCAATGCCAATCTCGACTTCCTGCATGCAGGCGACATACTGAAGATCAAATTCGTCGCAGAGGTCAGTGACGGCCATGGCCATACCGGAAGCCAGCCGCTCACCATCACCCTTGTCGGCGCCGATAGTGCGACGAACGCATCGCCTGGCCTCGTCGCCGGGCCAGTGATCGGCACCGACGCGTTGAGCGTCACCGAGCATGGCGACGGGACGAAGACGGTGTCGGGCCTGTATGTCTCCGACAGCGACGCTACCGCACCGAACGATACGTTCACGATCGGCGCGGCAGCCAACAGCGCCGGCGGTAGCGTGATCCCGTCCACGAGCGGCGGCTCGCTGACAGTCGTCAACGCCGCGCTGCATGACGGTATTGTCTACGATCCCGGCAACGATCCATCGCAAACCGACATGGTGACGCTGACCGTTTCCGACGGCCTCGGCCATTCCGACACCGTCCATTTCGTGTTCAACGATGCCGGACAGGGGCCCGCGACATTGACCGGTACGTCCGGCAAGGACGTCATTTTCGCGACCGGCTCCGACGACACGTTGACCGGCGGCGCGAGCGCCGATCAGTTCATTTTCGCCCCGGAACAGAGTCACAGCGCCGGCACGATCACGGATTTCACGCCGGGCCAGGACCACATCGATCTGCGGCTGTTCTCCGAAGTGGATTCCGCGAATATCACTGGCTGGCTGCACGACCATGCGGTGCAGAGTTCGACAAACCCGGCGGATGTCCTGATCACGCTCGGCGACGACACCCTCACGCTGAAGGGCGTCACCGTCACCAGTCTGCATGCCGGTGACTTCATCGTGTCGCCGCATCACATCGTCTAGCGGGGCGGCTTGCGAATTCGCGCTAGCTCCGGGATCTCGATGCCATCTTCCGGCATCTCGATGCCATCTTCTGGCTTGTCCGGCGCTGCCGATTAGGCGAACAATCGGAAGCCATGAAGCGACCAGGCGTCTTATCGAGGTGGTTCAAGCGGCGCATCGGCTATGCCCGGCTGCTGTGCTTTGCGCTGCTGATCGGGTTTGCCGCGCTTCGCGTCGCCGACCCGGCCCCCGTCGAGGAAATTCGCGTCAGGACCTTTGACGCCTTCCAGCGCATCGAACCGCGCAAGAAGACCATCAGGCCGGTCACCATCGTCGATATCGACGACAAGAGCCTTGAAAAGCTCGGGCAGTGGCCGTGGCCGCGCACCCGGCTTGCCGACCTCGTCACCGAATTGACCCGGCTTGGGGCGGTCGTGATCGCCTTCGACGCGGTGTTTTCCGAGCCCGACCGTCTTAACCCTGCCTTTGCGGCCGATACCTTCCGTAACCTTGACCCGGAAACCCGCGCCAAGCTGCGGGCGCTGCCAAGCAACGATCAGATCTTCGCCGAAGCCATCAAGGCATCCCGTGTCGTGCTCGGCGAGTCCGGCCTGCCGGAAGAGATCGCAGCGCTCGACAAGACGCTGCCGGTCACGGGTGTTGCGATGCTGGGCGAGGAGCCCCAGCGCTTCATGTTCGATTTTCCCGGCCTGCTGCGTAACGTGCCGGTGCTGGAGCATGCCGCCGCCGGGCGCGGCCTGTTCACGATCAGGCCGGAACGCGACGGCATCGTGCGGCGGGTTCCGATGATCATGCAGGCGCAGGGCCAGACCATGCCCTCGCTGACATTCGAGATGCTCCGCGTCGCCACCGGCTCCGGCACCATCCTGATCAAGGCTGAAGAGGCCGGCATCAAGAGCCTCGGCCTCAAGGGCATCCAGGTTCCGACCGACCATAACGGCCAGCTCTGGGTTCACTATGCCCGCAACGATGCCTCGATCTACGTCCCCGCGGTCAACGTGCTGGAGAAAAACGTCGCACCCGACATGATCGCCGGCAAGCTGGTGCTGATCGGCACCTCGGCGGTCGGCCTCAACGACATCAAGACCACGCCGGTGTCGCGCGCCATGCCCGGCGTGGAGATTCATGCCCAGGTGCTCGAGAGCACCTTGTCCGGCGACGTGATCTCGCAACCGATCTACGGAATCATCGTGGAATTCGTGACCGCGCTCTTGTTCGGGCTGCTGGTGATCGCGTTCGCGCCCCTGTTCGGGCCGGTCACGCTGGTCGCTCTTGGCGCGGCTTTCGGAAGCCTGCTGATTGGTATGTCCGCGTATTTCTACACGCAGAACCGGCTGCTGATCGATTTCACCTATCCCCTGATGTCGACTACGGCGATCTATCTTACGCTGATCTTTTCCAGCTTCGTGCGCGAGCAGGCGCAGCGCCGGCAGATTCGTTCCGCTTTCGGCCAGTATCTGTCGCCGGCGCTGGTCGAGCAACTCGCGCAGTCGCCGGAAAAGCTGGTGCTCGGCGGCGAGGAGCGCGAGATGACCATCATGTTCTCGGACATGCGCGGCTTCACCTCGATCTCGGAGACTTACAAGAACGACCCGCAAGGTCTCACGGCGCTGATGAACCGCTTCCTGACACCGCTGACCAATGCGATCCTCAACCGCAAGGGCACCATCGACAAATACATGGGCGACGCCATCATGGCGTTCTGGAATGCGCCGCTCGACGACAAGGACCATGAGCTCAATGCCTGCGAGGCGGCGCTCGACATGCTGGAGCGCGTCGATGAGCTCAACCAGGCGCGCGAGCTGGAGGCAAAGGAGGAGGGGCGGCCATTCATTCCGCTCAATGCAGGCATCGGGCTCAATACCGGCACCTGCGTCGTCGGCAACATGGGATCCGACCAGCGCTTCGACTATTCGGTGTTCGGCGACAGCGTGAACCTCGCCTCACGCCTCGAAGGGCAGTCGAAGGAATACGGCTTCCCCATCATCGTCGGCTCGAAGACCGCGCTGTCGGTCAAGGACAGGTTCGCGATCCTCGAACTCGACTTCATCATGGTGAAGGGCAAGAAGGAGCCGGAAGTGATCTACGCCATCGCCGGCCGTGCGGACACCGCGCAGTCCGGCCGCTTCCAGCGCCTGCGCAATCTGACGATCGAGATGCTCGCCTGCTATCGCCACCGCGACTGGGACGGCGCGCTCGCGGCCATCGCGCGCGGCCGCAGAACCGACGAGGCAAATTCGCTGGAGCTGCTCTACAATCTCTACGAAGCCCGCATCCGCGGCTACCTCGAAAATCCCCCGCCGGAAAACTGGAACGGCGCGTTCGCGCTGCTGACGAAGTGACTTCCTGTCGTCCCTGCGAACGCAGGGACCCATACCGCGTGATCTATCGAGAAAGCGTTTTGGCCGACGCCTTCTGTAACAACTAGCGCCTGTGGTTATGGGTCCCTGCGTCCGCAGGGACGACCACCGAGAATGCCTTCACTCCAGCCCGATCTGCGTCAGATCCTGGAACCAGTGCTGCGCCTGCACGAACTTCTTCACTTTCGGCGACAGCGCATGCGGGTTGGTGTCGTGCACCACCCAGACCAGCGTGGCGTCGTCGACGATCTCGGCATGCGCCTGCGCCAGCAGTTCGTCCTGCCTGGCGACATCGAAGGTCTGCTTGGCCTCGTCGATCAGCGCATCGACCTTCGGGTTCTTGTAGCCGCCCCAGTTGACGCCGACCGGCGCGATCTGGCCGGAGTGGAAGAAGCGGACGATCGCATAAAGCGGATCTGAGGTGACATAGGCGATGTTGTTGGAAGTGATGCCGGCGTTCATCTCGTCGGCCGCGCCCTTGCGCCAAGCCGTATATAACGTCTCGAGTTCGACCACCTTGAAGTCGATATCGATGCCGATTTCCTTGAAGCTCTGCTGCAGGAATTCGTTCATCGGCAGCGACAGCATCTGCCCGGTGCCGCCCTGCGCGATGATGAAGGTCGCCTTCAGCGGCTTTTCCTTCGAGTAACCCGCTTCCTGCACCAGCTTCTTCGCCGCCGCGACATCGTATTTGAGTTCAAAGGACGGCTTGCCGAACCACGGGCTCGACGGGTCGACCTGGCCCTTGGCGGGCTTGGCGAGGCCGTTCATCAGCCCGACCACCGCTTCGCGGTCGATCGCAAGGTTCAACGCCTTGCGCAGGCGGATATCGGTCCAGGGCGAGCCCGGCAGTACGCTCAGATGATAATTCCAGACATGCGGCGTGACGTTGTCGACGATCTTCATGCCGGCGGATTTGAGTTGCGGCACCGCATCCGGCGCCGGCGTCTCGATCAGATCGACCTGGCCGGCCAGCAGCGCATTGGTGCGCGTCAGCGCTTCCGGCATCGGGATCAGCACGATCTTGTCGGCCTTCGGAATCCGCTTGCTGTCCCAATAGTCGGCGTTCTTGCTCAACTCGGCGAGTTCGCGCGGGACGAGCTTGGTCAGTTTGAACGGGCCGGTGCCGGAGGGCTGGCTGGCGAACTTGTCCCAGTCCTTGCCGAGCTTTTCGTATTGCGCGGGGCTCGAGACCAGGAACCAGAGCATCTGGTACGGGAAGAAGGAGTTGACCGTCTTGGTCGTGATCTCGATCGTGCCATCGTCGATCTTCGCGTAGCTCGCGACCGAGGGCAGGCGGGTTTTCACCTGAGCGCTCTGGCGCTTGTCGAACTGCGGTGCCTTGTCATTGAGCACCTTGTCCAGATTCCAGATCACTGCGTCGGCATTGAATTCGCTGCCGTCATGAAACTTGACGCCCTTGCGCAAGGTAAAGCGCCACTTCTTCTTGTCGGTTTCGTCGACTTTCCATTCGGTGGCCAGCCCCGGCACCAGTTTCCCGGGCCGGTCGGACACGTCCATCTCCCAGGCGACGAGGGGATCGTAGATCGTATAGGCCGAGAACTGGTAGGCGCCGGCGCCGCGGTCCGGCTGGCCGGTGGTCAGCGGTATGTCCGCCATCGAAATGCCGTAGCGCACAACGGTCTCCGCCTGTGCCGAAACCGTAGGCAGGCCCAGAGACAACCCGACGGCGATTGCCGCGGCAGCAAGAAGCATCGAATTTCGGGTGCGCATGATTTAAGCTCCATCGGACGGGGTCTGGAGCTAAAAAATGCAAGCTTGATGCCAGATGGAGCATGGAAGCGCGCTTGCATGCGAATTCACAGGGAGTTGTGCGGCTAATGGCCCCTCAGGAAGCGCCTGCCTCAACGCCTGCCTTGGCACAGGCGTTGCATACCTTTGCATAAGAATTAGTCACCCAAGTCAAAAAGGGATTGCTGCATATGCGTAACAACAAATCGAACAAGACGGCCACCGCGTGGCTGCTGGCGACCGCATTGGTGGTCGGATTGCCGCAGCTTGCGAGCGCCGAAACGGTGCTGCGGATCGGCATGACCGCCGCCGATATTCCGCGCACGCTCGGCCAGCCCGATCAGGGTTTTGAGGGCAACCGCTTCACCGGCCTCACCATGTACGACGCGCTGACACTGTGGGACCTGTCGTCCGCAGACAAGGCGAGCGTCATGATCCCCGGCCTCGCGACCGAATGGAAGGTCGATGAGTCAGACAAGAAGAAGTGGACCTTCAAGCTGCGCCCCGGCGTCAAATTCCATGACGGCAGCGATTTCAATGCCGACGCCGTGGTGTGGAACGTCGAGAAGGTGCTGAAGCAGGATGCGCCGCAATTCGACGCCAGCCAGGTCGGCGTCACCGCCTCGCGCATGCCGACATTGGCTTCGGCGCGCAAGATCGACGACATGACGGTGGAGTTGACCACCAAGGAGCCGGACAGTTTCCTGCCGATCAACCTGACCAATCTGTTCATGGCGAGCCCGACCAAGTGGCAGGCGTTTTTCGACAAGGCCGAAGGCGCTGACGCCAAGGCGAAATCGCAGGCTGCGTGGACGGCGTTTGCGAAGGAAGCCTCGGGCACCGGCCCCTGGAAGATGTCGAAGTTTACCCCGCGCGAGCGGCTCGAACTGGTGAAGAACGAAGGCTATTGGGACAAGGCGCGCGTGCCCAAGATCGACAGGATGGTGCTGCTGCCGATGCCGGAAGCCAACGCCCGCACCGCGGCGCTGCTGTCCGGCCAGGTCGACTGGGTCGAGGCGCCGGCGCCGGATGCGGTCAAGGAAATCAAGCAGCGCGGCTTCCAGCTCCAGGCCAATGAATCGCCGCACGTCTGGCCCTGGCAGTTCTCGCGCGTCGAAGGCTCGCCGTGGAACGACCTCCGCGTCCGCAAGGCCGCCAATCTCTGCATCGATCGCGAAGGGCTCAAGGACGGCCTGCTCGCCGGGCTGATGGTGCCGGCCACCGGCACCTTCGAGGCCGGCCATCCCTGGCGCGGCAAGCCGACCTTCGAGATCAAGTATGACCTGAAGGCCGCCCAGAAACTGATGCAGGAGGCGGGCTACGGTCCGGGCAAGAAGCTGACGGTGAAGACCCAGACCTCGGCGTCGGGATCGGGCCAGATGCAGCCCTTGCCGATGAACGAATATCTGCAGCAGGCGCTGGCCGAATGCTATTTCGACGTTCAGCTCGACGTCATCGAGTGGAACACGCTGTTCACCAACTGGCGCCGCGGCGCCAAGGATGCCACCGCCAACGGCGCCAATGCCACCAACGTCACCTATGCGGCGATGGATCCGTTCTTCGCACTGGTGCGCTTCCTGCAATCGTCGATGGCGCCGCCGGTCTCGAACAATTGGGGCTTTATCAACAACCCCAAGTTCGACGAGCTGGTGACCAAGGCCCGCCAGACCTTCGATCCCGCGGCGCGTGACGCGGCACTCGCCGAACTGCACGCGGCCTCGGTGGACGATGCGGCGTTCCTCTACGTCGCCCACGACGTCTCGCCGCGCGCAATGAGCCCGAAGGTCAAGGGCTTCGTGCAGCCGAAGAGCTGGTTCGTCGACTTCTCGCCGGTGTCGTTGGCGCCGTAGGGAAGCATCAGGCAGGATGCGCGCTTCCCTCTCCCCTTGTGGGAGAGGGTGGATCGAATGAGCGTAGCTCATTCGAGACGGGTGAGGGGTTCTCTCCGCGGATATACCTCTCTCGTCTGCAATGCCTGTGTCCGCGGATAGAACCCCTCATCCGGCGCGGACTGAAGTCCGCGCCACCTTCTCCCACAAGGGGAGAAGGGAAGAAGAGAGTTGCTCGTGTTCGCATATATTGCCCGGCGTATCGTCTACGTCATCCCGATCGTGATCAGCGTCGCGCTGGTGTGTTTCCTGCTGGTGCACATCACGCCGGGCGATCCGCTGGTGGCCGTGCTGCCGGCGGACGCATCGCAGGAACTCGCGGCGCAACTGCGCACCGCCTACGGCTTCGACCGGCCGCTGCCGGTGCAGTTCGGCCTGTGGCTGTGGCGCGCGCTCCATGGCGATCTCGGCAGTTCGATCGCCACCGGCCGCCCGGTGCTGTCGGAAGTGCTGCGCGCGGTCAGCAACACCGTCACGCTCGCGATTGCGGCGGCGTTGATCGGCTTTACGCTCGGGCTGCTGTTCGGCCTGATCGCCGGCTATTTCCGCGACACCTGGGTCGACAAGGTCGCGACCTCGATTGCGATCGCCGGTGTCTCGGTGCCGCATTACTGGCTCGGCATGGTGCTGGTCATCATCTTCTCGGTGCAGCTCAACTGGCTGCCTGCGGTCGGCGCCGGTCCCGGCGGCTCCGGCGCGTGGGGCTGGGACTGGGAGCACATGAAGTACCTCGTCCTGCCGGCGATCACGACCTCGGTGATTCCGATGGGCATCGTCACCCGCACGGTGCGCGCTTTGACCGGCGACATCCTTTCGCAGGATTTTGTCGAGGCGCTGCGCGCCAAGGGCCTGCGCGAACTCGACGTGTTCAAGCACGTCATCAAGAACGCCGCGCCGACCGCGCTCGCGGTGATGGGGCTGCAACTGGGTTACATGCTCGGCGGCTCGATCCTGATCGAGACCGTGTTCTCCTGGCCCGGCTCGGGCCTGCTGCTCAATTCGGCGATCTTCCAGCGCGACCTGCCGCTGCTGCAGGGCACGATTCTGGTGCTGGCGCTGTTCTTCGTGGGCCTCAATCTGCTGGTCGATATCGCGCAGGCCGCGATCGATCCGCGCATCAAGCGGGGCTGATCCAATGAGTACCTGCACATGACCGTGATGTCGGATACCGCCCTGCAAGCCGCGCCCGCCACCAAGGCGCGCGGCTATTGGGCGACCGTCGGCCGTCGCATTGCGCGCGACAAGGTCGCCATGGCCTGCGCCTTCGTCCTGGCGCTGATCTTCCTTTCCGCGCTGTTCGCGCCGTGGCTAGGCCTTGCCGATCCCTATCATGGCTCGATGATCCGAAGGCTTCGCCACATCGGCACGCCGAACTATCCGCTCGGCACCGACGAGCTTGGCCGCGACATGCTGGCGCGGTTGATCTATGGCGGCCGGTTGTCGCTGATCATCGGCATTTTGCCCGTGATCCTGGCCTTCCTGATCGGCACCTCGCTCGGGCTGATTGCCGGCTATGTCGGCGGCAAGCTCAACACCGCGATCATGCGCACCATCGACGTGTTCTATGCCTTTCCGTCGGTCCTGCTGGCGATCGCGATCTCGGGCGCGCTGGGGGCGGGCATCGTCAACTCCATCGTCTCGCTCACCATCGTGTTCGTGCCGCAGATCACCCGCGTCGCCGAAAGCGTCACCACAGGTGTGCGCAACATGGATTTCGTCGAGGCCGCGCGCGCCTCCGGCGCCGGTCCCTTCACCATCATGCGCGTGCATATGCTGGGCAATGTGCTCGGCCCGATCTTCGTCTACGCCACCGGGCTGATCTCGGTGTCGATGATCCTCGCTGCCGGCCTGTCGTTCCTCGGCCTGGGTACAAAGCCGCCGGAACCGGAATGGGGCCTGATGCTCAACACGCTGCGCACCGCGATCTATGTCAACCCGTGGGTGGCGGCGTTGCCGGGCGTCATGATCTTTGCGGTGTCGATCTGCTTCAATTTGCTCAGCGACGGCATGCGTAGCGCCATGGACATCAGGAACTGACGCGATGACCGAGACAAATCAGTCAGTCGAACTACTGGAGCAGGTCGAGGACGTCGGCGGCGCGGCGCAGCCGCTGTTGCAGGTCACCGGCCTTACCAAGCATTTTCCGGTGCGGGGCGATCTGTTCAGCCCTCGCAAAACCGTGCGCGCGGTGGATGATGTGTCGTTCTCGATCGCCAAGGGTGAGACGGTCGGAATCGTCGGCGAATCCGGCTGCGGCAAGTCGACCACCGCGCGGCTGCTGATGCACCTGATGAAGCGCGACGCCGGCGACATCATCTATGATGGTATGCAGGTCGGCCGCGCGCTCTCCTTGCGTGAACTGCGCCGCGGCATGCAGATGGTGTTTCAGGACAGTTATGCTTCGCTCAACCCGCGCCTGACCATCGAGGAATCGATCGCATTCGGTCCCAAGGTGCACGGCATGGCGGACGCCGCCTCGCGCACGCTGGCGCGCGAGTTGCTCGGCAAGGTGGGCCTGCGTCCCGAAAATTTTGCCAACCGCTATCCGCATGAGATCTCCGGCGGCCAGCGCCAGCGCGTCAATATCGCGCGGGCGCTGGCGCTGTCGCCGCGGCTGGTGATCCTCGACGAGGCCGTGTCGGCGCTGGACAAATCGGTCGAAGCGCAGGTGCTCAATCTGCTGGCGGATCTCAAACGCGAATTCGGCCTCACCTATTTGTTCATCAGCCACGATCTCAACGTGGTGCGATACATCAGCGATCGCGTGCTGGTGATGTATCTCGGCGAGGTGGTCGAGCTGGGCCCGGTCGACAAGGTCTGGGATGCGCCGGCGCATCCCTATACGCGGGCGCTTCTGGCGGCCATGCCGTCGTCCGATCCCGATAACCGCACCGAGACGCCGCCGATTTCGGGCGATCCGCCCAATCCGATCGATCCGCCGTCCGGTTGCCGATTTCACACCCGATGTCCTTTTGCGGAGCCGCTCTGCGCAAATGCGACGCCAAAACTCAGCGATCTCGATACAATGGGCCATCAGGCGGCGTGCTACATGGCCATTGCTGGCTCCGGGCACAGCCGCGCGCAAGCCAAAGAAAATGACAGGGGAGTAAACGCCGCATGACAAGACCCGATCCCAAGCAGGTCAAGGCAATGACCGATGTCGCGGGCGTGCCGCAGGATGCGGAAGTATCCGCGCGCATCGCCAATTCCATCGGCCCGGCGTTCGACGGGTTTGCGCCCGTTGGCGGCACGCTGCCGATGGATCTTGAGCCGGCGAGCTTTCTCCTGGTGCAGCGCGCGAAGGTGTCGAAATGAGCGGCGAACCGGCCTTGATGTCGCTGGTGTCGGTTGCGAAAGCGATCGCCGGCAAGAAAATCTCCTCGCGCGAGGTCACGCAATCCTGTCTCGACCGGATCGCGCAATGGCAGTCCGCGCCTCAACGCGTTCATGTCGATCGAGGCGGGCACCGCGCTAGCCGCTGCTGACGCCGCCGATGCCGCGCTTGCCAAGGGCAAGATTTCCGGCCCGCTTCACGGCGTGCCGCTGGCGCACAAGGACATGTATTACGACGCCGGCCATGTCGTGACTTGCGGCTCGAAGATCCGGCGCGAATTCGTGCCGACGACGACCTCCACTGCGTTGCAGCGGCTAAAGGATGCCGGCACTGTCAGGCTCGGCTCGCTGCAGATGGTGGAATTCGCCTATGGCCCGACCGGCCATAACCCGCACTACGGCGCGGTGCGTAACCCCTGGAACGTCGATCACATCACCGGCGGCTCGTCGTCCGGCTCCGGCTCGGCCGTGGCGGCCCGGCTGACCTTTGCGGCGCTCGGCTCCGATACGGGCGGTTCGATCCGGATGCCCGCGCATTTCTGCGGCGTCACCGGCTTCAAGACGACGGTCGGCCTGATCAGCCGCGCCGGCGCAATGCCGCTGTCGCAGTCGCTCGACACGGTCGGGCCGCTGGCGCAATCGGTCGAGGACTGCGCGCTGCTGGTCGGGCTGATGGCGGGCGCCGATCTCGAAGATCCCACCACCTCGACGCTTCCGGTGCCGAACTACATGGCCGCGACGACGGGCTCGCTGAAGGGCGTGAAGATCGGCGTGCCGACCGCCTTCTATGTCGACGATCTCGATTCCGAAGTGGCGCGGGTACTGGACGAGACCATTGCCACCCTGAAAAAGGAGGGTGCCGAAATCGTCAAAGTCGAACTGCCGGACCAGCGCCAGCTCACCGCCGCCTGCCAGATCGTGCTCGCCACCGAAGCCGCCGCCTTCCACAAGCGCTGGATGATCGAGCGGCCGCAGGATTACGGCGCGCAGGTTTTGATGCGCTTGCAGAACGGACTCGCGATCCCCGCCGTGACCTATCTTGAAGCGATGCGCTGGCGCGGGCCTGCGCTTGCCGCCTATCTCGCGGCGGTCAGCGGCACCGATGCCGTGATCGCACCGGTCGCGCCGATGCCGGCGGTGACCATTGCCGAGAGCGACGTCGGCAACAGCCTCGACGCGGAAGCCGTGATCCAGCGCATCACGAAGTTCACCCGCCCGATCAACTATCTCGGCCTGCCATCGCTCTCGATTCCCACGGGCTTCACCGGCAAGGGCCTGCCGGTCGGTATGCAGTTGATCGGCCGCCCCTTCGATGAGGCCGGGCTGTCACGGATCGGCGCGGCGTTCCAGCGCGCCACCGACTATCATCAGCGGGTTCCCAAATTGGCATGAGCAACCTCGTCGAAATCCGCAACCTCAATATCCGCTTCACCGGCGAGCGCACGGTGCACGCCGTCAACGACATCTCGCTCTCGCTCGGCGAGGGCGAGGTGCTCGGCCTGCTCGGTGAATCCGGCTCCGGCAAGAGCGTGACCCTGCGCGCGCTGATGCGGCTGTTGCCGCGGAAGCGGACGCAGATTTCGGGCAGCGTGAAGGTTTTGGGCCGCGACGTGCTGGCGATGAACGACGAACAGCTTTCGGCGTTTCGCGGCCAGACCGTCTCCATGATCTTCCAGGAGCCCGCGCTGGCGCTCGATCCCGTCTACACGATCGGCCACCAGATCGCGGAAAGCGTGATGCGCCATGAAGGCAAGAGCCAGAAGGAGGGGATGGCACGCGCGCTGGAAATGCTGGAGGTGGTGCGGATTCCCTCCGCCAGGCGCCGCCTCGAGGCCTACCCGCACGAAATGAGCGGCGGCATGCGGCAGCGCGCGATGATCGCGCTCGCGCTGGCCTGCAAGCCGAAGATTCTTTTGGCCGACGAGCCGACCACGGCGCTGGACGCCACGGTGCAGATCCAGATCCTGCTGCTGTTGCGCGAATTGCAGCGCGAGTTCGGCATGTCCGTGATTTTCGTGACCCACGATATCGGCGTCGCCATCGAAATCTGCGATCGTGTCGCCGTCATGTATGCCGGCCAGATCGTGGAGCAGGGCCGCCTGCGCGACATCGTGCGCTCGCCGGCGCATCCCTATGCCAAGGGTTTGCTGGCCTCGACCGTGCACGGCGCCAAACGCGGCCAGCGGCTGGAGACCATCCCGGGCACGCCGCCCTCGCTCGACAGGGCGCCCGTCAGTTGCTCGTTCGCGCCGCGTTGCAGTTCAGCGCTGCCGCGCTGCAGCGAGGGATTGCCGCCCAATGTGCAGGTATCGCCGGATCGAACCGCGCGCTGCGTGCTGGCGGAGCGGGCTACGGCGGTCGGTGCGATCTGAGAGTTAGCAGAGTTGGGTGTTGTGGCACTGACAAAGCCGCCTGGACCACTCAGCGGCTGCGATAGCCAATGCCTGAATTTGGAGGCTAAAGCGGATCTCGAAGTTTGAGATCGGGCATCGTTGCCATACGCCGCTACGGCGGACCCGGGCTGGCAATGCCACTCTCGTTTCCATTCTGGCTTGGCAAAACCTTATTCTGGGAAACGACTGATGGAGCAGTAGAAGATGTAAAGGCCGTCGGAGATCGAATCAGGAATCGGCAAAGACAAGCGGCGATTGACGGTGTCTGGATCGGATGCCGAGAGCGGCGTTATGAACTGAACGAGCCAGCCGGCCGCAGAAGTGTCGTGTTCAACGTAGGAGAAAGTCAAGTTGTCTGTAAATGGAAGGCGTCGCATGCCCGGCAAAACCGAAGCGAGCCGATTGCGAATTGCCTCAACCAATCCGGGCCAGCGCTCGCCGGTATCGGCTGAATTCCAACTGCCGAGGAACAACGATGAACTATCTACCAAAATCTCTAACTCGATCTCGTCATCGCCAGCCCAGTCGGGACCTAACTCATCGCTGACGTAGAAACCAATAGGTCGATCAAGATCGAGATACGAGATCGGGGAATACCAGAAGCACTTGTATCCGGCTTCGTCCAACGAAGACCGGCGGATCGAAAACAATCGTTGCTCCCCACCGATAGTGCTAATGTTTAGATCGAGAGATACCTGATCGCCGGAAACGGAATTGAGCGATTGCAGTCCTGTATCGAATTCGGTGACCTCAATCCAGGTTCCGGTGTCATTGGAGAACGTGAACTTTTCGGTGCGTTGCAGCCCTGCGAAAGTTCGTGTCAATTGCGCTTTAAACCAGCAGAGATCGTCGACGCCGAGTGGTTGACCTTCGGGGAAGCTTGACGGCGTGGAAACGTGGGGATTGAGCCAGATCGCTGTCGCCGGCATTTCGCCGAGATGTTCAAACACAGAGAGTCTCGCGGGACCCGGATCGACGGCGGACGTCTGCACGGCAATAAAAAAGGGGGCACGAGTGGCAAAGGTCGTGCCCTTGGGATCAACGGGCTCTTTCGATAGGGCTGATTGAACGGCGGCCGGAAGATCGGATATCACCAGAGTATCGACAGGCGAGACATCGTTGCTTAAATCGCTTTCGAGAAAGAGCCGCGTCGTCAATTCCTGCGGTTTGTGTATCGAGTAAGTGCCGGGCTTTTTGACATAAATCCACTGGTAGGCATCGAGTTCGAGAGAAAAGTTGACGTCGACCATTCGCAACGATGTTGGATCGCCCGCGGAGGTGAGAAACGGTGAAATGCCTTCAAGCTCGATTGCCTCTGACGGTGTACAGTGCGGTGACCAGCGTTCGATGACCGCTTCGAGCGCGAAGTGGTCGCTCTGATCGCGCAGTCGGACAAACATGTGATGAGCAACCGCACCGGTTGAGGGAACGCCTGGCATCGAAAAGCACTGGTAATCGAGACGCTGTAGCTTGCCGGATCGGAAGTGTATGTTGGTTACACCGGGATCGATATCTTTACAGGTCCCGGGGGGATGCATCCACGAACGCCAGCCGTCGAGAAATGCAGTTTGAAATGGCTTTCCAGAGGTCTTGAAGGTGGTCTTCCATTCGTCTGTTTCCGCGCTACTATCGCCACGGATGTTTATGTCGCCAACCAGAATGACATTCCGCCATTCGGACGAATCGGGACCCAAGACTGCGGCGAGCGCATCGAAAACTTCCTGCAATTGTTTCTCACGAACTTCTCGGTGCTCGTCTTCTGTGTCGTAAGACGCTTGGAGGTGCGTGAACGCAATTGTGGTTGCTTCGGCCGGTCTATTTACTTGAATGATTCCGACCGCCTTGCAGGCGAGGGCATTGTCCCCCGCCGCCTCCTCGTAAAAGTGCTCGTAAAGCACACCGCCGGTCGGAAGTGTGTGGAACGGCAACCTGCTAACCAGCATCAATCCGGAATCTTCGTCAACACCGCCGTTGTCGATCTTGTCGATCGTATTCGACCAGCTGGATAAGCGATCCTTGAGACGATGGCGACCATCCTCGTTAAAAACTTCATTGAACGCAATCACATCGGGTCGTTCGGCGACGGGGATGGAAAGTATCGCATCAGCAACTCGATCGGCGCGCTCAACTGCGTCGTCGCTTTGGCCCTCGACCGTAAGCGCGATCAGCGGCAGCATTTGCACGTTGAAAGTCATAAGCCTCAGCGCGGACATGATGAGTCCCCCTTTGGCGTGAGTTCGTCTGGTGTCAGTCGGAGCGAAGCAAACGCTTCACAATGTTGGCCCTCATTGCCTAATCGGGGCCGATGAGGAAGGATTCTGGATTTGACAACGCAAGCATCCTATTCACGCAAAATGATCAGTTCAACATCTAAAGTTGTGAAGCTGTAATGCAGTGCGGAATCATCTGGTGGGAGGTCGTGGCGCAAATTTAGGCCACCTCCCAGATCTTTCTTTTCCCAAGTCTTTCTTTGCCTTCAAGACGTAGGCAGAGACATGCGGCGTGCGGAAGCGATGTCTGCTTCGCCATGGCAAAATCGAATTTCAACCACCAAGCCCCGGATCCGCCCAACTCTCGATCTGCGCCGGTCCGACAATCTGTTTCGGCTGATGCGGATTGAGCGTGCCCGCGCTCGCCGTCAGTCCCTTGGACAGGATCTGCATCGCGAATAGCTTGGCGTCGACCTCCGACTTGAAGGTACGGGTCGAGCGGGCCACGCCCGGCGCGTTGTCGTCCGCTTTGTCCGGACCAAAAGTGACATACCAAATATCGCCATTCTTCATGCCGGAATAACGCATGTGACGTAAAAAAGTTTCACTTCGCGACGCAGTTGGACGGCGCGCGGATTGCGGCTCGTCACATCGGACAGTAATGGGATAGGCTGTCACCCGAGACGCGCGCCAAAAACCCGGGGGGACGTCAGGTGTATATTTCCAACGAAGGCATTCTCGTTGTTCTGTTTGTCGGACTGGTTGCCGGCTGGCTGGCCGGCAAGATCGTGCGCGGCACCGGCTTCGGCATTATCGGCGACATCCTGGTCGGCATCGCCGGCGCGCTGCTCGCCAGCCTGCTGTTTCCCAAGCTCGGCATTCGTATCGGCAGCGGACTGGTGTCGGAGATCGTCTACTCCACCATCGGGGCCGTCATATTGCTGCTGATCGTGCGGTTGGTGCGGACCGGCGGGCGAATGTAGCGAGCGCTATTTGGCGCGGCCAACCGCCTCCAGAATCCGGCGCCGGACGCAACGATTCAGGATGTGGTGGCGGATCCGAACCCCAATCTTACGGTTCAGTTGTTCCGCCAGCCGGAAGGCGAATGGGTCGGCATTTGTGCGCAGACCAGGCGGCGGCCGGCGGGCGGGTTGGACGCCGGAAGCGGCGTCCCTGCTCGACGTCCACGGCGAGATCGGCCAGGTCTCGATGTCGGTAATTCTAGTGCCGTTTCCGTCCGGCCCGAAGGCTGAACCCGCCGATCGGCTGGCGCCGGCGTCAAATTAGCTGCCAAACAGTCGACTTCCGTCTCCACCCGCTCTTCATAGGGGTGAATTGGATTGAGGTTAACGTGACTTAAATAGACGGTGTCCCAAAACATCGGTAAAATCTGCACGTACCTTATCCGTTTGAAGAGATTCGCATTAATGGCAGCCGCCTCGGGCGTCCGGCGTTCCGAACTCGGTGAAGCGCTGCGCGCCTGTCGCAGCGCCTTTATCGGCGTTGGCGTCATGAGTTGCATGATCAATCTGCTGTACCTGACCGGCTCGATTTTCATGCTGGAAGTCTACGACCGTGTGCTGCCGAGCCGCAGCGTGCCGACCCTGGTCGGCCTGGTGGTTCTCGCCGGCGGCCTCTACGTCGCGCAAGGCGGCCTCGATCTGATCCGCGGCCGCATTCTCGGCCGCGTCGGAACTGCGCTCGATGAAGCCATCAACACACGCGTGTTCGAAACCGTGGTGCGGCTGCCGCTGATGGTCGGCGGGCGCAACGAGGGCCTGCAGCCGCTGCGCGATCTCGACAATGTCCGGTCGTTTCTCGGCAGCATGGGGCCGGGTGCGTTCTTCGATCTGCCATGGCTGCCGTTCTATCTGGCGATCTGCTTTGCGTTTCACTGGCTGCTCGGCGTCACCGCGCTGGGCGGCGCCATCATTCTGGTGGCGCTGACGCTGGTCACCGAGTTCCTGTCGCGCACGCCGGCCAAGGAGGCGATGACGCTGGCCGCGCGGCGCAACGATCTGGCCGCCACCAGCCGCCGCAACGCCGAGGTGCTGGTCGCGATGGGCATGTCCGGACGTCTGACGAAGCGCTGGGGCGAGGCCAACGAGATCTATCTGGCGGGCAATCAGCGCGCCAGCGACATCGCCGGCGGTCTCGGCGCCGTCGCAAAGGTATTGCGCATGATGCTGCAATCGGCGGTGCTCGCGGTCGGCGCCTATCTCGTGATCCACCAGGAAGCCACCGCCGGCATCATCATCGCGGGCTCGATTCTCAGCGCCCGCGCGCTGGCGCCGGTCGATCTCGCCATCGCCCACTGGAAGGGTTTCGTCGCCGCGCGCCAGAGCTGGCATCGCCTCTCCGGGCTGCTGGAGCAGATGCCGCCGTCGAACGCGCAGACCCTGCTGCAGGCGCCGACCAAGCGCCTGTCGGTCGAGGCCGTCAGCATCGTGCCGCCGGGCGATCAGCGCGTCATCGTGCAGGAAGTCAACTTCGCCGTCGAGGCCGGCACCGGCCTCGGCGTCATCGGTCCGAGCGGTTCCGGCAAGTCGTCGCTGGTGCGGGCGCTGGTCGGCGTCTGGACGCCGGTCCGCGGCAAGGTACGGCTCGACGGCGCGGCGCTCGACCAATGGTCGTCGGACGTGATCGGCCGCCACATCGGCTATCTGCCGCAGGACGTCGAATTGTTCGCCGGCACCGTGGCGCAGAACATCTCCCGCTTCGAACCGGACGCGAAATCGGACATGATCATCGCCGCCGCCAAGGAAGCCGGCGTGCATGAGCTGATCATCAAGATGCGCGAGGGCTACGACACCCAGATCGGCGAGCAGGGCACGGCACTTTCCGCCGGGCAGGCCCAGCGCGTGGCGCTGGCCCGCGCGCTCTACGGCAATCCGTTCCTGATCGTGCTCGACGAGCCGAACTCCAATCTCGACAGCGAAGGCGACGAGGCGTTGACCCGCGCCGTGCGCGGCGCGCGCGAGCGCGGCGCCATCGTGGTCGTGGTGGCGCACCGGCCGGTCGGCATCGAGGCGGTCGACCAGCTTCTCGTGCTGAAGGACGGCCGCATGCAGGCGTTCGGGCCGAAGGAAACCGTGCTCGGCCAGGTGCTGCAGCGCGTCGTGCCGCCGACGCCGATCAAGATCGTGTCCGACGCAGGAGCCGCGAAAAAATCATGACCGCCGAGCTGAAAGGGGCGCGCCGTTCGATCCGCTCGCATCTGATTCTGGGCCTGTCGCTGATGCTGGTGCTCGCCGGCGGGTTCGGCGGCTGGGCCTCGACGGCGCAGCTTTCCGGCGCGCTGATCGCGCCCGGCTCGGTGGTGGTCGATTCCAACGTCAAGAAAGTTCAGCACCCGACCGGCGGCGTGGTCGGCGAGGTGCGGGTACAGGACGGCGACATCGTCAAGGCCGGCGACATCGTCGTGCGGCTCGACGAGACCGTGGTCAAGGCGGGGCTCGCGATCGTCGTCAAGACGCTGAACGGATTGTGGGCGCGCGCGGCGCGGCTGGAGGCCGAGCAGCGCGGCCTCGACAAGATCACGTTTCCGCGGCAGCTTGTCGATCAGGCCGGCGACCCCGACGTTCGCGACGTCATGGCGAGCGAAACCAAGCTGTTCGAGGTGCGCGTGTTCGGGCGCACCGGGCAGAAATCGCAGTTGCGCGAGCGCGTCGCGCAGCTCAACGAGGAGATCTCGGGGCTCATCGCGCAGGAGCAGGCCAAGGACAAGGAAATCGCGCTGGTGGAAAAGGAGCTGGTCGGCGTGCGCCAGCTCTACGAGCAGCGCCTGATCCAGCTCTCGCGCCTGACGGTGCTGGAGCGCGACCTCGCCCGCCTGGCAGGTGAGCGCGCGCAATACATCGCCTCGCGCGCGCAGGCCAAGGGCAAGATCACCGAGACCGAACTGCAGATCATCCAGGTCGACAAGGACGTGGTCAGCGAGGTTTCCAAGGATCTGCGCGAGACTAACGACAAGATCGGCGAGTTCGTCGAGCGCAAGGTCACGGCCGAGGATCAGCTCCGCCGCATCGACATCCGCGCGCCGCAGGACGGCGTCGTGCTGCAGTCGACGGTGCACACCGTGGGCGGTGTGATCACCGCGGGCGACGCCATCATGATGATCGTGCCGAAGGCGGACGATCTCTCGGTCGAAGCCAAGGTCAATCCGCAGGACATCGACAAGCTGCAGGTCGGCCAGAAGACGCTGCTGCGGCTGTCCGCCTTCAACCAGCGCACCACGCCGGAACTGAACGGTGTGGTGACCCGTGTCTCCGCCGACGTCAACACCGACCAGCGCACCGGCCAGAGCTACTACACCATCCGCGTTTCGCTGCCGCCGGCCGAAGTCGCCCGCCTGGGGCATGACGTCAAGATCATTCCGGGCATGCCGGTGGAAGCCTTTGTCCAGACCGGCGACCGTACCATGTTCTCCTATCTGCTGAAGCCGTTCAGCGACCAGCTGATGCGCTCGTTCAGGGAGCGGTGAGGCTCGCTGTCGTCCCTGCGAAAGCAGTTCTCCGCTGTCATCATCCGCGAAGGCGGGTGATCCAGTATTCCAGAGGCGGCGGTTATTGAATCGAAGGGCCGCGGCGTACTGGATACCCCGCTTTCGCGGGGTATGACGGCCGTTGTGTGGGAATCGAACCCCCCGCTACCTGCGATCGTACTCATCCGGCCCCATCGCGTAAGCCCACTGCTCGTGGCCGGGCGCGTAGGTGCGGTTGGTTTCGGCCGGGTTGCGGTTGACCAGCGGCCGCATGAACATCGGGTGGGTGGCGCTGCGCACCTCGTGCTCGACGGTGAACAGATGCCTGCCGCCGTCGAGGTCGACGATGTCGCGAAAGCGGTATTGATACTGGTTGTCTTCCTGCGAGATCAGGCCGCGCTCGCTCAGGCGGCGGTAGGGGCCGGAGAAATCCGTGATGTAGATCTGCACGTGATGCCCGTCGAACTCCGGGTGGCGCCGGTCGGTCTCGCGGAACTGCAGATACTGGTCCTTGCCGACCTTGACCCGCGCGACAGTGCCGTCGCCGTTCAAGAGCTCGGCCTGCATCCCCATGATGGCGGGATAGAAGGCGCAGATCGCTTTCGCAGTGCCGGCCGGCACGTCGAACTCGACATAGGGAATGCCGAGCGTGATGCGCCCGAAGCGCGCGGCGTCCGGCTCATAGCAGCGCACGCGGTTGCCCCAGGGGCAGATCGCCTCGACATGGTCGTTATGCTCGGTGAATGCGAACGACGTTCCTTCCAGTCGTTTCGCGACCGACGCCAGCCGCTCCAGCAATGCCTCGCTGCCTGACATGACGATGCCGGTATGGCCGCGCAGCACCTGCGGCGCGCCATCAGGCAAATGAAACTGGCTCCTGCCGACATTGACCCACATGTTGGTGTCCGAGACCATCAAATAGGGATCGCGGGTCAGCCCGAGGCCCGCGACATAGAACAGCGTCGCCAGCCGCTGATCGGGGATGGTGACATTGACATGCTCGAAATGGATCGAGTTGCCGAGATCCTCGGCGGCGCGGTCGAACGGCTGTTGCATGGATGCGATCCTCGGGTGGGCGGTAGGGTGGGCAAAGCGCAGCGTGCCCACCATTCACAAAACGGATCAAGATGGTGGGCACGCTGCGCTTTGCCCACCCTACGTATCTACTTCGACAAATTCTCCAGCAGCAAATTCAGGGCCGTCTTCGCAAACGCCTGCATATTGGCTTGCCGGTCGGCGCTGCCGGTCTCCAGTGTGAACACCGATTGCGCCGGTCCCGCCACCGCCATGCAGCTATGACCCGCGGCATCGCCGTAGCGATTGCCGGTTGGTCCCGTCGCGCCGGTTTCCGACAAGCCCCAGTCGGTCGAGAAGCGCTGGCGGACCTGGCCTGCCAGCAGTTTCGCGTAAGGTTCCGATGCCGAGCGGATGCCCTTCATCGCCTCGTCGGGAATATCCATCAGCAGCCGCCGCGCATCGCGGGTATAGACCACGGCGCCGCCGAGGAAATAGGCCGATGCGCCCGGCACCGACAGCAGCGCCGCCGAGATCAGGCCGCCGGTTGAAGATTCCGCAACTGCGATCGTCTGTTTCCGCGCAATCAGTTGCGCGGCAATCTTTTCGGCTATTGTCGTGAGCTCTTTCATGTTCCCTCAACCCCGGCGCAGCATTCGTTTCAGCACTGTCTTCTTGTCGGTTTTGTCCGCGAGCGAATGATAGACGACGCGAATAAAATTCCTGGAGGCCAACTCCGTCGGCGCCCATTTCTTGTCGAGATCGGCAAAGGGCTTGGCCGCCACCACATCGTCTTCGCTCTTGCCTTGCTTCACCAGCGCCGCCATGCGGTCGCGCGCGGTAACGAGCATGGTGCGATATTCGGTCAGCATCGCCTTGTCGGCGATCGGGCCGTGGCCCGGCACGATGCGGCTCTTCGCATTGGTCAGCTTGATGTAGGCGTCGGTCGCCGCGATCATGCCCTTGATGTTGCCGCCATTGGCGAAGTCGATGTTGGGATAGCGGCCGTTGGTGAAGGTGTCGCCGGTCGCCAGCACATTGGCGGTCCTGAACCAGACGTAAGTGTCGCCGTCCGTATGCGCGCGGGCGATATGCCGGAGATCGGCGACGCGGCCCGGAAGCCTGACCTTGAGCATCTTGCCGGCATAGGTCTTCGAGGGCAGTGCGCCTGCCGCGGCCGGTGGCGTCTTGACGCCCGTCAGGCCGTTGGTGGTTCCCTCCGCCAGCCGATTCCTGACGTTGACGTCGGAAACGACGATGGCGCCGTCCTTGGCAAAGGCTTCATTCCCGCCGGTGTGGTCGCCGTGATAATGCGTGTTGATCAGATATTTGACCGGCAGGCTGGAGATCGTCGCGATCGCGGCCTTGATCTTGTCGTGCAGCGGCGCGAACTGGCCGTCGACCATGATGATGCCGGTTTTCCCCACCGCCACGGTGATGTTCCCACCCTGGCCCTCGAGCATGTAGACGTTGTCGCCGAGGTCGGTGGTCTTGATCTCGACCTTGGAGAAATCGACCGGCGGGGGGGCTGCTGATGGGGCAGGGGATTGTTGCTGCGCCAATGCGCTGCCGGCCAGTAGGAGGGTTATGGCAATCGCCGTACGTCCAATCCGCATCATCGAAAATCTCCCCAACGCCTCTTAGCCATGTTTAAGGCCCGTTACCCATGTTTTCCTAGCACAGGGTGCCAGCGTTTGCCGAGTTGCGGGCTGCAGGCCAGCCTGCTTGAATGCGGTCAAAGAACCAAGCGGCGAGGTCTACAAGTTGCCGTGAGACCGCGCGCGGAACGAGGAAACATCATGACGTCGCCGCTTCCCGGCGGCGTGGATTGCGACCTGCATCCCGCCGTTCCTCATCTGACCAGCCTGTTGCCCTACATGAACGACTACTGGCGCGACCAGGTGACGACGCGCGGCATGACCGACCTGGTCTCGCAATCCTATCCGGCCAACTCGCCGATCTCGTCGCGGCCGGACTGGCGGCCGGCGCAGGGCAAGCCGGGCGCCGATCTCGCCGACATGCAGAAGCAGGCGCTCGACCGGTTCGGCACGGCCTACGGCATCTGCAATCCGCTCTACGGCGTGCAGATGGTGTTCTCCGAGGACATGCAGGATGCGTTCTGCCGCGCGCTGAACGATTGGCTGGCCAAGGAATGGCTCGACAAGGACGCGCGGCTGCGCGGCTCGATCGTGATCCCGACGCAAAGCGTCGAAAAATCCGTCGCCGAGATCGAGCGCTGCGCCAGGGACAAGCGCTTCGTGCAGGTGCTGATGCTTGTCATGGGCGACATGCCCTTGGGCAAACGCGCCTACTGGCCGATCTATGCGGCGGCCGAACGGCTGGGGCTTACCATCGGCGTCCACGCCGGCAGCGCCTATCACAACCCGCCGACCTCGGTCGGCTGGGGCTCCTACCACATCGAGGATTACGTCGCCCAAGCCACCGCGTTCCAGACCCAGCTCACCAGCCTGATCGTGGAGGGCGTGTTCGCCCGGCATCCGAAGCTGAAAATGGTGATGCTGGAAAGCGGCTTCACCTGGCTGCCGGCCTATCTGTGGCGGCTGCACAAGTTCTGGCGCGGCATACGGATGGAAACGCCGTGGGTCGACCGCGCGCCGATGGAAATTGTGCGCAGCAACATCCGCTTCTCGCTGCAACCGGTCGATGCGCCGCCCGATCCGGCAACCCTGAACCGCCTGTTTGACCATATGCAGTCGGACGAATTGCTCCTATTCTCGACCGACTATCCGCATTGGCAATTCGACGGCGATGAGGTGCTGCCGCCGGGCTTGTCGCCCGATCTTGTTCGCAGGATCATGATCGACAATCCGCTCGCGACCTACGGCCGGTTGGAATTCGCGAAGGAGACGACGCCATGAATGTGCAGTTCCGCGACCGTCCGGAGCCCGCGTCACCCGTCAACGTCAAAACCGCGATCGCCGATTGCGACATCCATCCGGCCCGCGCTACCGGCACCGAACTTTATCCGTTCCTCGCCAAGCGCTGGCACTCGCATCTGGAAACCTACGGCAAGCACGCCTATCAGGGCATGATGGAAGGCCCGCCCTATCCGAAGGCGCAGCCCAACGCTTCGCGCCGCGACGCCTGGCCGCCGGAAGGCGGCAAGCAAGGCTCCTCGCTGTCCTTCATGCAGAAGCAGCTGCTCGACCCGCATAACGTCGCCCTCGGCGTGCTCAATCCGCTCGACACCGGGCAGGGCCTGCGCAACCACGATCTTGCCGCTGCATTGGCGACCGCGATCAACGACTGGCAGATCGAGAAATGGACCAGCAAGGATTCGCGCCTGAAGGGGTCGATCGTCGTCGGCAATGAGGACGGCCCGACCGCCGCCGCCGAAATCCGCAAGCGCGCCGGCGACAAGAATTTTGTCCAGGTGCTGCTGCTCTCGCGCAATGTCGAGCCGCTCGGCCAGCGCCGCTACTGGCCGATCTATGAGGCGGCGCAGGAAATCGGCCTTCCCGTCGGCGTCCATGCCTTCGGCTTCGGCGGCAATCCGATCACCGCCTCGGGCTGGCCGAGCTTTTATATCGAGGAGATGGTCGGCCACTCGCAATGCCAGCAGACCGCGCTGGCTAGCCTGGTGCTCGAGGGCGTGTTCGAGCGGTACCCGAAGCTGAAGATGGTGATGATCGAGGCCGGCTTTGGCTGGGCGCCGTCGCTGGCATGGCGGCTCGACAAGAGTTTCGAGCGGTTGCACAGCGAGGTGCCGCATCTGAAACGAAAACCGTCAGAATACATCCGCGACCAGGTCTGGTGGACCACGCAGCCGATGGAGGACCCGGAGCGCCGCGACCATCTGTTCCAGGTGATCGAATGGATCGGCTGGGACAAGCTGCTGTTCGCGACCGATTACCCGCATTGGGATTTCGACGAGCCCTCGCGTGTCCTTCCCGCCGGCGTCAGCGATGCCAACAGCGAAGCGTTCTATCTCGGCAACGCCAAGAAGCTTTATGGTTTGAGCTGATGGCGCGACATGTGATTGCCCCGGTAGAAGAGCTTCCGCCGGGCACGCGAAAATTCCTCACCATCGACGAACGTCCGATCGCGATCTTCAACATCAAGGGCGAATTCTTCGGCCTGTTGAACCGCTGCCCGCATCAGGGCGCCGCGCTGTGCGAAGGCCCGCTGATCGGGCTCGCGACCTCCTCCGATCCCGGCGAGATCGAATACACAAAACTCGGCGAGATCATTCGTTGCCCCTGGCACGGCTGGGAATTCGATGTCCGCACCGGGCAGTCCTATTGCGACCCAAAGCGCTTTCGCGCCCGCGCCTATCCGGTCAATGTCGAGCCGGGGTCGAGCGTGGTGAAGGGACCGTATGTGGCGGAGACACTCGCCGTCTCGGTCGAGAGCGATTACGTCGTGGTGGATTTGTAGTCGGGCGTCGTTGCGAGATTCGTAGGGTGGGCAAAGGCGCGTCAGCGCTGTGCCCACCATCTATCAACGATCGCGCTTCTTGATGGTGGGCACGCTGTCGCTTTGCCCACCCTACGGCTTAATGACTGTCGAGAGTGATTACGTCGTGGTGGATTTGTAGAAGGAGCGGCGCGCAACGCTTGGCCTGCGGCGATGGCCTGCAAGCTTGCAACGAAGAGCGCCGCTCCGAGAGGCTGTTCAGCCGGGCCGATCGCCGTGCGGTCAGGCCCTTTTGCCGAAGCTTAATAAGCGCCTTTCATCGGGGTCCAATTAAACTGCGGCTGCTGTGGCGTTGCTTGCATGTTTTCGGCCGGGGCTTGCGCGACGGTACTTGCGAATGGAGCCGGGGCCATGGTCTCCGGATAAGGGCTTTGGGCCACGCTTTCAGCGCGCAACGCCCGGCAAGATGCATGGCGCATCCACTCATCTTGTCACTGAGCATCGCGTCCTGCGCCTGAGCGATCTCCCGTTCCGCCAAGAACTTGGCGGGGCTGTCGGCCATGGTCTCGACCGTGCCTTCAGCTTTGGCGAAGTTGTCGCCGCTACATCCGACACCAACATGCATGGCGTGATGGACATGCGCGGCCTGTGCGGGCACAAAAGCGAAGGCGCTTGCAGCCATTGCGGCTGCACCTACCAACTTCCTGAGCATTGTTCGTCCCTTTTTGTTTTTGCGATCCGGCATCATTGCTGGATCACTCAAACAAACACCGGCTGCGTCGAATTGACGCGGGTAATCGGAATGAACTTTCCGCGACTTTGCGCGAGCCAAACGTGATCGGCGGTAGTTGCAATGCCCTTATGCGCTCGCCACACGTGACGCGTTCCACGGCTCGCCTCACTTACAAGCACGCTCAGCGTGCAAAGCTGGTGGCCGTGCGCCTGCCTGCTGGCTTTCGTGGCCATCCGCGGAGTGCTAGCGTTTTGCCAGAACCCCGTTCATCCGGGGGCATCGCATCAACAGTTTGGGCGGGCTTATATTTGCTGTTTCCGACGGATCTGACCTCGTTCCTCGACCTCATACGCCAGCACGGGGATGTGGCCTACAGCCTCATGTTTGCCTATGCGGCCTCGCACAGCCTGCTGCTTGCGCTGTTCGCGGGCTATGCGGCGCATTCGGGCGCGCTGGGTCTCGGCACGCTCATCGTGATGTGCTGGTTCGGCAGTTTCACCGGCGACGTCATCCGCTTCTGGATCGGACGGCGCTATGGCGCCCGCTTGCTCAAGCGTTTTCCGCGGTTCGAGCGCCCCGTACAGACCGTCGTTCGCCTGACGGACCGTCACTATGTCTGGATGATCCTGTTTCATCGTTTCCCGCACGGCGTCCGCGGGCTCGCGGGATTTGCCTACGGGATATCGCGGCTGCCCTGGTCGACTTTCCTTGCGCTCAATTTCGTCGCGGCAGGCCTTTGGTCCGGAACCGTTGTCTCGGCCGGCTATGCCTTCGGTCAATTCTCGGAGTCGTCCATCAACAATGCCTCTTCGGGCCTTGGCATCGTGATGCTGGTCGCGTTTCTCGGCCTGTCCTGGTTGCTCAGCAGGAAGCTCGATCAGATCGTGGAGCGATACTGAAGAAGAGCGAGCGATTGCTCATCGCTGGACAGCGATATGCACGACTTGCGCTCGCGCAGTGATGACGGGCTCCACGTGCCCACTGTGTGCGTGCGATGGTGGGGCACGGCGCTTGCGCGCCTTGCCCCACGCAGCGGTATTGCTACTCCTCCATCGGACCGGCAAGGGTGCGACGAAGGCGCTGCGTTTCGCGCCACGTCTCACGAACCTCGTTGCCAAAACGGGCGAGCTTGGTTGCTAACTGGATGATGATGAGCGTGATCATGGCTAGTGGCTCGCCTTGGCGAGCAAGCGGCTGATTTGCCGCTCCGCATCATCCGACAGCTTTTGCAGCCCGTGGGCAGCAATGTACTGCTGGACCGCGCGGTCCGCCCGTCGCTGATTGAATTCGGCGTGAGCACGCAATAATCGTACGAAAAATGAGGGTTTTTTGGTCGGAGCAGAAAGCCAGGCTCCAGTGGTTAATGCGTTCGCCATAGAAGGCTCCTTTTCGGAGTTGTCCTTGGGGCGAATTTCCTACCTGAATGAGAGATAGGTACTGAGGGGCGTCAATGCCAGATCAAATAGCGCGCATTCATGCGTCAATTTGCAGCCTGCAAATGCACGAAGCAGTTACGTTCCGGTGACCCGACTCAACGGCTGGTCAGGGTGTGGGTGTCGTACAGTCAGCCTGGCTGCAAGCTTCATGACTTCGTCGGAATGGGAGGCGATGGAGGGTCATCCGGGCTTCGCTCGGAATCGCGGTCACGCAGGCTCATCGAGAAGAATTTTCTCGCAACCGCATCGAGCAGCGTCGATACCAATTCCGGGTCCGACTTTTCCTCGCGCTGTTTGGCTTCCAACAAAACCTTTTCAACCTGCGCGTCAAAATAGGCGGCGGTTACGTCGTCGATCGTTGGCGCAATCAACGCCAGCCGCGCTCGCGCACGGGCGCGTTCGTATTCTGCATTGCCCATGGCAGCCTCGATGCGAACGGAGTTCTATTTGGCCCTCTCAGACAGGACGCTCAGGGCTAACCGGCAGATTTTCAGTCTGTTCCGCGTGCAGATACGAAACCAGGCCGTTGCCGGAGATTTTTGCCGCGACTGAAATGGCCGCGAGCAACCGCGCGGGGCCTAGCCGGAATGGCTGTCGTGTTCGTCCGACGGGTTTTGGGCGGCGGCCGGCGTTGACGGTAAGGCCGTAACACTTGTCCTGCGCTTGCCATCGTAGCGGTCGGCCAGGTCCAAAAGCCGCTGCTTGATGAATGGGTCGGCCTTGGCCGCGATATCCCGAACTTCCCGTGCGCGCTGCTTGTAAAAATCGTCGTTCATGACAAACCGCATTTTTCTAAAAGCCTGCTCTTGTTATGCCATTTTTTCCCGGCCATCCACCCTGCGGCACAGTTAAGCACCGGAATTCTTGAAATTGATGCTGAGTTCCTGTGCTGACATTGATGCCCGGACGGGTTGGATGTCAGCGCGTACCGATGCGTTGATGTCGCGGCAAGAGACCGGCAAAATTGCCGCATCCATCGTTCCCCGTTATGGCCGGTTGTCACCCGGCGTGAGCATTCGCTTCAACGCGCGGGCGCACGTTTGTTTCCTATCCTTCCCGATGAAGCACAGAGGTTAGGCGCGGCACGTGCGCGCATGATGATAGTGCCGATCCCGAGGAACATTCATCATTTTGATCCGTTCTCGAAAGCACACAGTCACTTTTTTCTGGAGGATCGACATGAAGAATTTAGTTGCCATCGCACTTCTCAGCACCGCGCTTGTCAGCGGCGCGGCCTATGCGCAGACCGCACAGACTGCCCAGCCTGCCGACCGGGCTGCACCGGCCGCGACCACCAGTTCCGACAAGATGATGCTCAAGGGGAAATGGCGCGCGTCCAAACTCATGGGCCTCGATGTCTACAATGAAGCCAATGAAAAGCTCGGCGACGTCAATGAGCTGATCCTGGACAAGGACGGCAAGGTGAACGCCGTGATTATCGGCGTCGGCGGCTTCTTAGGGATGGGCGAGCACGACATCGCCGTTACGATGGACAAGCTGAAGTTTATTGAGGAGCCTGTCCGCACCAGCTCCACTGCGACCACGACGCGCGAAACCACGACCGGCACCGCCACGGCTCCGGCCAGCACTACCGCGACTACCACGACCAAGAGCACGAACAATGCGAATGACTGGATTCCCGATCATGCCGTGATGAGCGGCAACAAGGAGCAGCTCAAGGCGCTGCCGCAGTTCAAATATTCGGACTACAATTAAGTAGCGGTATCGTTGAAAGTGAAAGGCCCCATCTCGATGGGGCCTTTTTCGTGAGAGCCCGTTCGCTTGTCGGGCAAATCACCTGAATCCTGTCCAGTCCCTCTTGCAAAAATATTCCGCTTAACTTGCAGGGCAAATCACCGGCATAACTCCGCCCGTCTCACGGCAGATGAGGGGCGTTGGCCATCGTCACGAACGCGCGGTGAGATGCGATGGACGCAGATGGCGCGATAGACGTACGCGCCGGACGCGTACGGTGAAGTCGTGTGGTTCTGATGTCGCGGTGCTGGCATTACGTCCTGGAGAAGCGAAGCTTCTCAGGGATAACGGAGGCAAAAGAGCCGTTCTCCGGGAAGAGCACGAAGTAAGCCGTAAAGCCATTGCGCAGGGAAGGCCGGAGTGTTCCCGCTGCCCTGTATGCTCGTGTGCAGTTTTTGTTTGCGCAAAATCGCACGCGAGACCGCGGGTGCAGCAAGCACCCGGTCTTCCCTGCGCCCTCTGATTCGGAGGGCGGGAAGTTGATAGCAAACCTCGGGCGCAATGCGTCGCGAGATCGCCAACGTCATACCCAATGTCATCACCCGCGAAGGCGGATGACCCAGTATCCCAGAGACAGTCAGTGATTGAATCGAGAAGCCGCGGCGTACTGGATCCCCCGCCTTCGCGGGGGACGACGGCAGTGTGGCGCTTCAATATTTCATCGTCATTGCGAGCCACCCGGTCGGCGCGAAGCGCCGCCGGATGACAGGCTCCGCGAAGCAATCCATTGCATCCGGACGTACGGAAAGATGGATAGCTTCGCTTGGCTCACAATGCCGATGTCAGGTATGCGCCATCGCCTTCCGCTCCATCGCGTAGCGCACCAGCGCAACGAAGCGATAGATGCCATGCACGAACTTGCCGTAGGGCATGGTGACGAACAGCGAGAAGACAACGCCGAGATGCAGCGCCAGCAGCGGGCCCATCGCCGCCGTCTCGCGCAGGATCAGCAACGCCATGCCCGTCAGGCTCGTCAGGAACAGCATGACGATGAATGCGATGTCCATGCCGTAGCGTGCTTCATCGACCAGGACGGCATCGCGCTTCCAGCGTTCGGTGAGCAGGCCGACCGGCCCGATCAGCAGCCCGATGCCGCCGAGCGTGCCCAGCACGACAGGCAGATCCCACCACGCATACGGCGCCTCGCGCGCAAACAGATAGTGATAGAGCGTCGCGACGCTGGTGGAGGCGAAGCACAGCGCAAAACCGTAGAAGGTGAAATGGTGATACAGCCTGCGGCGGTCGGTCGGGCGGTCGTCCTCGTTGAAACAGCCGACGCCGCCGCCGTCGAGATAGCGCAACTCACCGGCATCGCGCATCGCCTGGAACACCGCGCCCAAATCGGTCTTCATGCCGACGGGCTCGCCGATGTCGCGCCAGAACGCACGCACGCCCATCACCAGCGCCACGATCGCATAGAGGAACGCGGCCCCGAACAGGGCCGCCATCGCGTTGTGCGGCATCAATTTGTAGAACGCACCCGGGCCGGTATGGACGCCGAACAGCACCTGCCGGTCATTCAGCGCCGCGAAACCGAAGATGAACGCGGCGACGCTGAGCGCGGCAACGAGGCTGATGACGAGCCCGTTGCGCGCAAACGCGCCGGCGAATGCGCGGGGCCACACATAGGCCGCGTAGGATTCGGCGCGTGCGATCGCAAGCGTCTTCGGCACATTGACGTTGAATTCATGCGGCGGCGAGAACTGGCAGTCGGTGTAGCAGGCGCCGCAGGCGTGGCAGAGATTGGCGAGGTAATTGAGGTCGCCGTCGGAAAACGCGCGGCGCATCTCCATCGCCGGAAACACCGCGCAGAGGCCCTCGCAATAGCGGCAGGAATTGCAGACCGTCATCAGGCGGTCGGCTTCCTCCAGGATTCGCGTTCCGTGCATACGTTGCTTCCTGCCCTCAACCTGGTCCGGTCACTTCGTCAGTCCCTTGCCCTCGAGCCATTTCTGGATCAGGGCCGCGACCTCGGCATTGTTCTTGTCCATCATCACCATGTGCGAATTGCCCTTGATGCCGGCCTGCGGCAGGTCGACGACATCGACGCTGCCGCCCGCGGCCTTGATGGCGTCCGCAAAGGCGATGCCGTTGGCGCGGATCTTCGGCCAGCGCGAATCCTTCTCGATGTAGTCGCCATAGACGATCAGCGTCGGGATGTTCTTCAGAACGTCGACCTTGGCGGGATCGCCGAGGCCGGCCGGCTCGATCGCGATCAGCGCCTTGACCTTGTCGGGCCGCGCCTGCGCCACCTTGAAGCCGAAGCTGCCGGCCTGGCTGTGGAACAGGATGATGGAGGGACCGACACGGTCGATCTCGGCGATATAGGCCGCGATGATCGCGTCGTCGGTCGTGGTCCAGCGCGGCACGTTCTGCTTGACGAAATTCTCATAGCCCTCGTTGGGAAACTGGCTGCCCGGGTTCAGCTTGCGCTTGGCCGGGTCCGGATCGTAGGAACCCGCGCCGTCGCCGATGCGAAAGCGCTCGAACGGGTTGGCGGTGGTGAGGAACACCGGCTCGCCCTTGAAGATATCGGGGTATTGCGCCCATCCGGCGCGGCCGCGCTCGACAGCGTCGGAATTGTAGACGGCCCAGCCCTTGCGCAGGAAATAGTTCAGCCAGCCTTCGCGGCCATCGGGCGTCGTCTCATACGTCACGCCGGTCAGGCCGCCGCCGTGCCACATCAGCAGCGGATAGGCGCCCTTCTCGTTGGCCGGCAGAAAATACTGCACGTACATCTGCTCGACCTGATAGGTGCCGTTGGGATCGACCTTTGCAGGCACGCCGCCGGGCGTAAAGGTCACCTCCTTGACCGGCTTGCCGGAAATCTCGACCAGCCGTCCGCCGACATGGAACGAGCCCATGTCGCGCAACGCGATCGGCTCGGCGGCGTTGGCTACCGTCGTCATCAGCAATGGCCGCGATGGCAGCAAATAATCGTGCGCGATCATGTCTCCTCCCTTCGAATGCTTCTCCCTCGCCCCGCCCTTCGCGGGGAGAGGGTCGGGGTGAGGGGCTCTCTCCACGCACCGTGCTCGCGGAGAGTGAACCCCGTCCTAATTCTTCGCATTCCGCGCCGCTTCCCGTCCCGCCACCCGTCCGAACACGCTGCCGATGGTCATGCCGATGCCGGCTGCGTAACCCTTGCCGAGCACGTTGCCGGCCATGATCTCGCCGGCGGCGAACATGTTGGCGGAAGGCTTGCCGTCCTTCATCACCATCCGCGACTGCTTGTTCACGCGGGTGCCGAGATAGGTGAAGGTGATGCCGGGCCGCACCGGATAGGCCAGATAGGGCGCGGCCTCGATTTTCCGCGCCCAATGCGTCTTTTGCGGCGTGATGCCTTCGGTGCGGCAGTCGTCGAGGATCGTGTGATCAAACGTGCCGGGCTGCACCGCGGCGTTGAAGTCGGTGACCGTCTTCTCCAGCGCCGCCGGATCGAGCCCGAGCTTGCCGGCCAGCTCGGCGACGGTGGAGCCCGCGATCGGCGGAAACAGCGTCGGCATGAAGCTCGTGACTACGGCCGAATCGAAGATGATGTAGGCGATCTGGTCGGGCTGCGCGGCGACCAGGCGGCCCCAGATCGCGTAACGCTTCGGCCAGATGTCCTCGCCCTCGTCGTAGAAGCGCTGCGCGTGCTTGTTGACGACGATGCCGAACACGACCGAGTCGTGGCGGGTGATGATGCCGCCGTCGAATTTCGGCGCGCGGGCGTCGATCGCGACGGCGTGGCATTGGGTGGGATCGCCGATGTCCTGCACGCCCTTGTCGAGCAGCATCTTCAGAATCGCGCCGCGGTTATAGGGCGTGCCGCGGATCAGGAAATTGTCGGCCGCCTCGCCCCAGTATTCCTTCAGCCACTCGATATTGGCTTCGAATCCGCCGGCCGCCGCCACCAGCGCCGACGCGCGGATTTCAGCGGCGCCGCCGATCGGCTGCTTCAGGTGAGCGGACAGGAACATGCCGTCCTCGATCCGGAGGTCGGTCACCTCGGCATCGTAGACGACCTCGACGCCGAGTTTTTCCGCGGTGAGATAGAGTGCATTCAGCATCGCGCGTCCGCCGCCCAGGAAGAACGAATTGGTGCGGCCGAGGCTCAGCGTGCCGCCGAGCGAGGGCTGCCAGCGCACGCCCTGTTCGACGATCCAGTTCAGGATGTCCTTGGACTCCTTGATCATGAACTTGGCGAGTTCCTCGTCGGTCTGACCGCCGGTCAGGCGCAGCAGATCGTCCCAGAACTCTTCCTCGGTGTAGGGGCCGGTGAGGATCGCGGTCGCGGCATCATGCGCGCAACGCATGTTGCGGGTGTGGCGGGTGTTGCCGCCACGGTAGAACTTCGGCGCCCCTTCCAGCACCAGCACCGAGGCGCCGGCGCGCCGTGCGCTGATCGCGGCGCACAGCGCGGCGTTACCGCCGCCGATCACAAGCACATCGAATTTTTGCGTGAGGTCGACCATGCGCTCTTGTTATCGTTGTTGGCATGGAAATCAAACCGGCGCGCGGCCGGGCAAGTCCATCCGTCCCGGCGTTTTTCTAGCCTGCCGAAGCGGCCGCGTCACGCGTCTCGTGCGCTCCGAAGCGTTGCGTCATGCGACGATGTCGCATGCGTCGGGGCACGCGGAATATCTGTTGCGTCAGGGCTTGCTCTGGACGGACGCGAGCAGCCACTGCCGGAAGGCCGCCAGTTTTGGCGGATCGGTTCTTCCCGCGGGCGAGACCAGATAGAAGCCGGCATCGACCGGGAACGCGATCTTGAAGGGGACCACCAGGCGTCCCCTGGCGATGTCTTCCTGCACATAGGCGGTGCGGCCCATGGCGACGCCGAGGCCGTCGATTGCGGCCTGCACGGTCATGAAGATCATGTCGAAGGTGACGCCGGGCTGCTTCGAATAATCGGCCGGCAGGCCGGCCACCGTCAGCCACAGCCGCCAGTCGTCGCTGTTAAAGTTGCTGGTGTGCAGCAGCACGTGATCCCGGAGGTCCTCGGGGCATTTCAGCGGCTTATTTCCCTTCAGCAGCTCCGGACTGCACACCGGGAAAAGTTCGTCCGCCATCAGCCAGTCGACGCGCAGGCCCTGCCACTGGCCACGGCCGTAGCGGATCGCGGCGTCGACATTGTCGCGCTGGAAGTCGACCAGATTGGTCGAGGTGGTGATGCGCACGTCGATGCCGGGATGGGCTTCCTGAAACGCGGTCAGCCGCGGCAGCAGCCATTTCGCCGCGAGCGAGGCCAGCGTCGAGACCGTCAGCACGTGGTCGTCGTCCTTGCGCAGCAGGCGGTCGGTCGCGAGCCGGAGGTCGTTGAAGGCGGCGCGGATGCCCGGAAGGTAGTCCTGTGCTTCCGCCGTCAGGGCCAGCGAGCGATTCTGGCGGATGAACAGGCGAACGCCGAGTTCCTCCTCCAGCCGCTTGATCTGGTGGCTGATCGCGGTCTGCGTGACGTTCAGCTCGGATGCCGCCTGGGTGAAGCTCAAATACCGGGCCGCGGCCTCAAATGCCCGCAATCCATTCAGCGACGGCAGCCTTGCGGTCATCCCGCGACCCCCCAAATACATGAGTTTATATCATCCGAAACGGTACAAAGTGTCGTTTGTGAATAGCTCGATCAGCGCAGATATTCGCTGCAACAGATTACTACAGGAGTTGAAAATGTCCACTTTCACCCATGAATCGATGACAAATCATCATGAACCGCGGTTTTTGAGCCAGATCGGGGAGACCTTCCACGTCTGGCGGCAGCGCTACCGGTCACGCCGCGAACTGGCGAGCTGGTCCGAGCGCGAACTGCACGACATCGGCATCTCCTCGAGCGATATCGCCTACGAGACCGAAAAGCCGTTCTGGCGGGCTTGATGGCAGCCAGGCCGGCGTCGCCTCAGCAGGGGGACGCCGGCCGCTTTTTGGAACCGACGGGAGCGCGCGATGACCAGGTTGCGTTTCGACGATCTCAGGCAATATTCCGACGTGCTCCGTTCGCGGCATGGCCAGGCCGTGACCGTGCGCTTCGTCGAGCCGCGCGATGCCGAGGCCCTGCAGAACTATTTCCGCTCGCTGACGACGCGCTCCCGCTACAACCGTTTTCTCGGCGCGGCCAGCGAACTGCCGGCATCGTTGCTCGAGGATTTCATCCATATTGGCGAAGCCGACCGGTTCAGCGTGGTCGCGACCATGCTGGTCGACGGCTTCGAGACCATCGTCGGCGAAGCGCGTTATGCCTTTGACAGCGAAACCGCCGCGATCGAATTCGGCCTGTCGATCGACGACCGCTGGCAGGGCCATGGTATCGGCAAGGCGCTGTTGAAGAACCTCGAATGCCGCGCGGCTTCATTCGGCGCCACGCGTGTGTTCGGCGACACGCTGCGCTCCAACGATGCGATGATCGCGCTCGCCCGCAAGGCCGGCTACGCCTTCACCAACACTCCCGGCGACTGGAAGCTGACGCGCTTCCAGAAGCAGATCCATGTCGAACCGCAGGAAATCCCATGCGCCAGTTGGCGGCTTGCCGCCGTCTCTCCCGGCGCCATGTCCTCGCTTGCGGTCTGACCACTGAGCCCGGTTCTGGCCGCACCAGAACCGGGTTATTTTCTCAACTCCCCCCTGAACACCGGCTTGCGCTTGTCGATGAAGGCCTGCACCGCCTCCTTGTGATCTGATGTCACCTGGGTTCGGATCATGCGCTCGGCCTCGTGATCGCGCGCCGTCGCGAAATCGAACGTCAAGGCTTCGTCCAGATTGTCCTTCATGTAGCGGATCGCGATCGTCGGTCCTTCGGCGATCGATTTGGCTAGCGCGAAGGCTTCCGCCTGCAGCCTGTCGTCGGGGACCACGCGATTCACCAGGCCGATCGCCTCGCATCTGGCCGCATCGACCCTTTCGCAAGTGAACATCAATTCCCGCGCCCGCGATGTGCCGACCAACCGTGTCAGGAGCCAGGCGATGCCGTAATCGCCGCTCAGGCCGACCTTGAGATAGCCGGTGGAAAGGAATGCCGACTGCGCGGCGATCCTGATATCGCAGGCCATCGCAAGCGCGAGACCGGCGCCGACCGCGGGACCGGGCAGGGCGGCAATCGTCGGTTTGCGCACCGAGACCAGCGCGCCGGTCAGGAGACGCTGCCGCTCCTGCAGATCGGCGACCCGCTCGTCATGGGACATTGCGAGCTTTGCCTTGTCGCGATTAGCGCCCATGCCCTTGACGTTGCCGCCGGCGCAGAACGCCGTTCCCGCGCCGGTCAGCAGCAGCACGCCGACATCGCGATTCTCGCCGCAGGCCTTGATCATGTTGCGCAAGGCCGGGGTTAGATTGTCCGACATCGCGTTGCGGGCCTCGGGGCGGTTCAGCGTGATGATGGCGACGCGGTCGCGGATCACGCAGAGCAGTTCGTCGGTGCCGGTGTCGATCCTGGTTTCGGTGGTCATGGTTCCCCCTGTTGTTGTTATTCCGCGTTAGTAGATTCGTAGGGTGGGCAAAGCGAAGCGTGCCCACCATCAGGCACCGCATTCGATGAGAGACGGTGGGCACGTCGCTTCGCTCCTTTGCCCACCCTACGCATCTCGTCTAAAACTTCTCCACCCACGGCCGCAATTCCTGCTTCCCAGGTCCAGGCGCTGCGCGGCTGTTGCAGCACGTTCCAGTAGCTCAACGCAATCGCGTCGGGATCGAGCATCGAGTCCGGCCTGTCGGCGGGTTCCGTGCGTGCCGCGCTGCGGATCCCGCCATCGATGACGAAATGCGCGACATGGATGCCCTGCGGCGACAATTCGCGCGCCATGCTCTGGGCAAGTCCGCGCAGCGCGAACTTGCCCATCGCGAACGGCGCCGACTGCGGATAGCCCTTGACGCTGGCGGAAGCGCCGGTGAACAGGATCGCGCCGTGCTTGCTGGGCAGCATGCGGGTCGCCGCCTGCTGCGCCACCAGAAAGCCGCCAAAGGCCGAAACGGCAATCGCCTGCGCGACATCCGCCGGCACCAGGTCGGTGAAAGCGCCGCGCGCCCGTCCGCTGGCGTTGTAGACGACGATATCGGGCGTACCGATCTCGCGCTCGACCATGCCGAACAGCCGCTCGACCTCTTCGGCCTCGGTCGCATTGCAGGCAAAGGCGCGGGCGCCGGTCTCGGTGCAGAGCGCGCCGAGTTTTTCGATCTTGCGCGCAGCAAGCGCAACCTTGATGCCTTCGCGCGCGAACAGCCGCGCCAGCGATGCGCTCAGCCCCTCGCCGGCGCCGACGATCAGGGCAATCTTGTACTTTGGAATTTCCATGGGCGCGGTCCTCGGATGGTGGGGACTTGGTATCTAGGAACCCGATTCCGCATGGCAATCGTCCGCCATGGGGAGCCCCTCCAATTATGTTTGTTGACGGGGCTTGCACCTGCGTTATCGGTAGTTGACCAACATCGGGCGGAACGAACAAGGGCAAAAAATGCATTCACGCATGCATGATAGCACGGCGGCAGCGAACCAGACGGGATTGCTCGCGCCTGATACGACGGGGATGAATTTCTACCGGGCCGATCCGGCGCTGACCGATCTGCTGCGGCTGCATCTCCCCGATGCGCTGTTCCGCCACATCGAGCCGCATCTCGACCGCCTCGGTGAGCTGGCCGGCGGCCATCTCGACGAATGCGCGCGGCTCGCCGATCGCCATACGCCGGTGCTGCACCAGCGCGACAAGTTCGGCCGCGACACGCAATATATCGAATATCATCCGGCCTACCGCGAGCTGGAAAAAGCCGCATTCGGCGAATTCGGCATTCACGCTTTGTCGATCCGCAAAGGCATCATGGGCTGGCCGGACAAATATCCTGTCGTTGCCAAGCACGCCTTCACGTTCCTGTTCAACCAGACCGAATTCGGCATGGGCTGTCCGATCAACGTCACCGATGGCTGCGCCAAGCTGCTCAACAATTTCGGTAGCGAGGCCTTGAAGGCGAAATATCTCGACGGCCTGACCCAGACCGACATGAGCAAGCTGACGCAAGGCGGCCAGTTCATGACCGAAAAGGAAGGCGGCTCGGACGTCGGCACGCTGACGACCACGGCCGTGCAGGAGGGCGACCATTGGCGCCTCCATGGCGAGAAATGGTTCTGCTCCAATGCCGACGCCAGGGTGGTGATGCTGCTGGCGCGCCCGGAAGGCGCAGGCCCCGGTACGCGCGGCGTCGGGCTGTTCCTGATGCCGCGTTTCCTCGACGACGGCTCGCAGAACCACTACCGGATCGTTCGGCTGAAGGACAAGCTCGGCACCCGCTCGATGGCATCCGGCGAGATCAAGCTTGAGGGGGCGATTGCGTACGCCGTCGGCAAGCTGGACCGCGGCTTCGTGCAGATGGCCGAGATGGTCAATTCGTCACGGCTCTCCAACGGCGTGAAGTCCACCGCGCTGATGCGGCGCGCGCATCATGACGCCATGACGGTGGCGCAGAATCGCGTGGTGTTCGGCCGCCGCATCATCGATCTGCCGCTGGCGCGACGGCAGATGATGAAGATCATGTTGCCGACCGAGCAGGCGCTGTCGATGAGCTTCCTCACCGCCGATGCCCTCGACCGCGCCGAAGCCGGCAGCCAGGACGCGGCGGCGCTATTGCGCATCCTGACACCGACCCTGAAATTCCGCGCGACGCGCGATGCACGCAAGGTCTGCGGTGATGCGTTGGAGATGCGCGGTGGGATCGGTTATATCGAGGAATTCGCAACCGCCCGCCTGCTGCGCGACGCCCATCTTGGCTCGATCTGGGAAGGCACCGGCAATATCGTCGCGATCGATGCGCTGACGCGCGCGGTCGGCCGCCACGGCGCCGATGCTGCGCTGGCGGCGGACCTGCACGCCCGCCTCGACGACAGCGCCAACGTGCCGCAGGCCTGGCGCAATCGCCTGCGTGAATTGGCCGACCGCGCCATCGGTTTCGCCCGCGAAGTCGCCAGAAGCAGTGACAATGAGGGCGATGCGCGGCGCGCCACCAGCCTGCTCTATCATGTCGCCAGCGCGGTCGCGCTGACCTGGGAGGGCGGACGCATCCATGAGATGCGCGGTGACGCCCGGCGGCTCCTGCTGTCGCGCATGGTAGTCGATCACCGCGTCTCGACAGGCGACCCGTTCCGGCTTGCGGAAACAGCCACTCAACGCAAGATCATCGACCATCTGCTCGGCGAGCGTAGCGTCGGGATGGCTGAGGTTGGCGAATTGCTTGTCGCAGCGTAGGCTGCTGTTCGTTCTGGTTCAAAAAAACAAAATGAGAGGGAGTACCCGATGAAGGCCGCCGTCCTGCATGAAGTAAACCAGCCGCTGGTGATCGAGGATGTCAGCGTGCCGAATCCCGGCCCGCGTGAAGTCCTGATCCGCACCCGCGTCGCCGGCCTCTGTCATTCCGACCTGCACTTCATGGAGGGACTCTATCCGCATCCGCTGCCGGCCGTGCTCGGGCACGAATCCGCCGGCGTAGTCGAGAAGGTCGGCTCCGACGTCACCTATGTGAAGCCCGGCGATCACGTCGTAACCTGCCTGTCGGTGTTCTGCGGCACCTGCGACAACTGCACCACCGGCCGCACCGTGCTGTGCACCGATACCACGGTGAAGATGCTGCCCGGCCAGTCCAACCGGCTGTCCTGGGCGCGTTCGGAGAAACTCAATCAGTTCCTCAATCTGTCGTCGTTCGCCGAGCAGATGCTGGTGCACGAAAACGCCATCGTGAAAATCCGCAAGGACATGCCGCTGGAGCTGGCGGCGCTGATCGGCTGCGGCGTCATCACCGGCTACGGCGCGGTGGTGAACACGGCAAAGGTTCAGGCCGGCGAGACCGTGGCCGTGATCGGCTGCGGCGGCGTCGGCATGGCGGCGATCAACGGTGCGGCGATCGCTGGCGCCGGCCGCATCATCGCCATCGACACCAACCCGGTAAAGCTGCAACTCGCCACCAAGCTCGGCGCCACCGACATCGTCGATCCCGCCAGGGGCGACGTGGTGCAGCAGGTGCGCGAACTCACCGGCGGCGGCGTGCATTACTCCTTCGAAGTGCTGGGCCGCAAGGAAACCGCCGAGCAGTCCTTTGCGATGCTGGCGGCGGGCGGCACCGCGACCATCGTCGGCATGATCCCGTTCGGCCAGAAGATCGAGTTGCACGGTTTCGATTTCCTGCGCGAGCGTCGGATTCAGGGCTCGTCGATGGGCTCCAACCATTTCCGCGTCGACATGCCCCGCCTCGTCGAATTCTACATGCGCGGCAAGCTGCACCTGGAAGACTGGATCTCTGCGAAGCTGAAGCTCTCCGAGATCAACGAGGGCTTTGCCAACATGAAAGCCGGCAAGACGCTGCGCAGCGTGATCATGTTTGATGCGTGAAGCGTGATTCCAGCGTCATAACACACTGTCGTCCCGGCGAACGCCGGGACCCATACGCCGCGGCTTCTCGATTTGATCCGCTGGTCGACGACTTTCGCGCAATCACTCAGGCCGGTGGTTATGGGTCCCTGCTTTCGCAGGGACGACGTGGGTCTGGTAGCTTACCGCGACACGTGCGCCGACACCGCCAGCCACTTCCCGTTCTGTTTCGCCCAGCAATCGGTGTAGCGGCCGTTAGCTTGCTGGCCGTCTGCGGTCGTGTAGCTGGTGGCGGCGTGGATGATGGCGAAGTCGCCCAGCACGCGGATCTTCACGTCATTTGCCGTTAGATTCCTGATCGTTACCGGCACTGCGGTTTGTTTCAGGAACGCCGCGCGGTCGACCAATGACTTGTCGGGATTCGAGCAATAGAAATCGGCGGCAAGGATTTCATCGAAGCGCTTGACGTCGGAGTTCTGCACCGAGGCGACGTAGTCGCGGTTGAGCGCGGTCAGTTCGTCGATGTCGTTGCTCATGGCAGTTTCTCCAATCTTTCAACGTCGTCATTGCGAGGAGCGAAGCGACGAAGCAATCCATTTCTCAACTTGCGGCGCGATGGATTGCTTCGCTGTGCTCGCAATGACGGCTTCCTCAATCATCAAACATCGGCGGCGGTTTGAACCCGCCGAATTCGCGCTCGATCAGTTCGGCCAGTTTCAGGGGCGTGCGGTCTTCCAGCCAGGGGCCGACGATCTGCACGCCGACCGGCAAGCCGTCCGGCGAAAAGCCGGTCGGGATCGCGGTGGAGGGCAGGCCGGGCAAGGTGGCGATGCCGGGCCAGGAAAGCTGATCGGGATAGACGTAATCCTTGCCGTCGATCTTGATGCGGCGCTTTTCCTGGTCGTCCGAATGATCGTGCGGATAGGCCGGCGTCGGCATGATCGGGCAGATCACCGCGTCATATGTTTTGAACAATTCGCGCCACTGCGCGCGCAGGCGCGAGCGTCCGCCATCGGCCATCAGCCAGTCGCGGTGGCTGAGCGCGATGCCACGCAGGCGTTCGGCGGCGAGGCTGTTGTCCTCGGCGGACAGAGCGGCCGCGGCGGCCTTTGCGCCGGCATAGGTTTCGGCTGAAAAGGAAGCCGAAAGGAACGACATCAGCATCCGCATGTAGATCCGGGTTGATGCGGCGAAATCAGGCAGGAGCGGACTGGTGCGGTCGATCCTGACGCCGGCCCTGGCGAGATTGCCGGCCAGCGTTTCCAGCGTGCCGCGCACCACGCTGTCGGTCGGCATCACCGGATCGGTATCGAGCAAAAGCACGCGGAAATTCTTCATCGCGGTGTGACGCGCCGCCGGCAGCGTGAGCTGATACGCCTTGCCGGATTCGAGCGGATCGGGCCCCGCCATCACGTCCAGCAACAGCGACAGGTCGGCCGCGCCGCGCGCCATCGGTCCGATCACGCTGAGATCGCGCGTGGAGGGCAGCGGTGGCAAGGGCGGCGGCGTGTGGCCGCGCATGGCGACGAGATCGAACGTCGGTTTGTGCGCATAGATGCCGCAATGAAACGCCGGCACGCGCAAGGAGCCGCCGATATCGGAGCCGATCGACAATGGTCCATAGCCGGCGGCGAGCGCTGCCGACGATCCGCCGGATGAGCCGCCCGGCGTGCGGCCGAGATCGAAGGGGTTGTTGGTGATGCCGTAGACCTCGTTATAGCTCTGCCAGTCGCCGAGCCCGAGCGGCACGTTGGTCTTGCCGAGGATAACCCCGCCGGCGTCCTTGATCCGTGAGATCGGCAACGCGTCTTCCGCGGGCCGGAAATCCTTCTGCGTCGGATTGCCCCACGTCGTCGGCAGCCCGGCGATATTGTAGGATTCCTTGACTGTCACGGGCAGGCCGAGCAGCGGCTTCTTCACCCCACGCGCCAGTTCGGCGTCGGCGACGCGGGCCGCCGCCAGGCCGCGCTCGAAGTCGCGAACGCAGATTGCGTTGATCCTGGCATCGTGCCGCTCGATCCGGGCGATCGCGTCCTCGGCCAGTTCGACGGCTGAAACTTTCCTGGCAGCGAGGGCTGCCGACAATTCAACGGCGGTCTTGAAGCTCCACTGCGACTTGGCCAAGGCGTACTCCCGGTCTCTTTGTTCGATACGGCGCGGATGATGCTCAGTTTGCAGCAGCGCCGCAAGGGCAATGGCTGTACGGTGGCAAGACGGTCGCGTTGCTACGCTCTTGGCGAAGGCGGTGTTTGCGCGCTAGTCTCCCGGCCAACAAAAATGAAAACAGCGTGGGAGGCTCCGATGAGATCGGCGTGGATGACGGGTGCGGTGATTGCCGTTGCAATCGGCGGCATGACGGCGGCGGCCCGTGCGGCGGAAATCAGGTTGGCCGAACAGTTCTCGATGGGCTACCTGCAATTCAACGTCATGAAGCGCGACAAGCTGATCGAGAAATATGCCACGCAACGCGGCCTGAAGGACTTCAAGGTTTCCTGGCAACGCTTCAACGGCCCGGTGGCGATGAACGAAGCGCTGTTGTCGAATTCGACCGACATCGTCAGCGGCGGCGTGCCCGGCCTGATTACGCTGTGGGACAAGACGCGGGGCACCTCGTTCGAGGTCAAGGGAATCTGTGCGCTGAGCTCGCAGCCGTTCCTGCTCAACACCGCCAATCCCGACATCAAGTCGATCAAGGATTTCACCGAGCGCGACCGCATCGCGGTGCCCTCGATCAAGGTGTCAGTGCAGGCGGTGCTGCTGCAGATGGCGGCAGCGGCGGCCTATGGCGAGGAGAATTATGCCAAGCTCGATCCGCTCACGGTGTCGATGTCGCCGCCGGATGCAACGATTGCGATCCTGAGCGGCGCGGGCGGCGTCAACTCGGCGTTCAGCGTGCCGCCGTTCCAGTTCCAGCAACTGGAGCAGAAGAACATCCGCACCGTGCTGTCGTCCTTCGACGTGCTCGGGCCGCACACCTTTACGGTGGCATGGACATCGGCGCGGTTCCGCAAGGACAATCCCGAGCTCTACGCCGCATTCCTCGATGCGGTGAAGGAGGCGAGCTCGATCGTCGCAGCCGATCCGAAAGGCACCGCGCAAAGCTGGATCAACGATTCCGGCTCCAAGCTGCCGCTCGAGATGGTGACCAAGGTCGTGACCGGCCCCGGAGTCGAATGGACCATGACGCCGGCGGCCACGATGAAGTTCGCCAAATTCATGCGCCGGGTCGGTACCACGAAGAACGAGCCGGCATCGTGGAAAGACCTGTTCTTCCCGGAGATCGGCGGGCTGAACGGGAGCTGAGGGTAGTGGCCCGCTAAGCCCCGCCGATCAGTATCCCGACCGCGAGCACGATGCCGCCGCCGAGCACGATCTGGAATGCTGCCTGCAGGAATGGCGTGTCCATGTATCGCGCGCGAATATAGGCGATGGCCCAGAGTTCAAAGAACACCACGACACCGGCGATGGCGGTGGCGATCCAGAACGCGTTCGCCCAGGAATCCGGCACCAGATAGGGAAGCGTGTGGCCGAGGCCGCCGAGCGCCGTCATGATGCCGCTGGCGGCTCCGCGCAGCCAGGGCGAGCCGCGCCCGGTCAGTGAGCCGTCATCCGACAGCGCTTCGGCAAAGCCCATGCTGATGCCGGCGCCGATCGAGGCGGCAAGCCCGACCTGGAACGTCGGCCAGTTCTGATGCGTGGCAAAGGCGGCTGCGAACAATGGCGCCAGCGTCGAGACCGAGCCGTCCATCAGCCCGGCGAGCCCCGGCTGCACATATTGCAGCACGAACATGCGCCGCCGCGTCTTGTCCTCTTCGGCACGGACATCGGGGCTGAGGATCTTGTCGGTCAGCTTGACCGCGAGTTGTTCGTGGTGCTTTTCCTCCTCGGCGAGATCTCCGAGCAAGCGCCGCACGCCGACATCCTCGGCCTGCTCGCTGGCCCTGACATAGAAGCGCTCGGCCTCCAGCTCCATCGTCTCGACCTCTTTCCGGATGGTGTCGAGCGGCAGGTTCTTGGTGAGCCAGATCGGGCGCCGTTTCAGGAAACCCTTGACGTCCTCGCGGCGGATCGGCGGCAGATGCGCGCCGAAGCGCTTCTCATAGAGTTCGAGCAGGCGGTGCCGGTGGCCGCGTTCCTCCTCGGCCATCTCCTCGAACACCTTGGCCGAGTCCGGATAGCGTTCGGCGAGGTCTTCCGCGAAGGTCATGTAGATGCGGCTGTCTTCCTCCTCCGAAGAGATCGCAACGGCCAGCACTTCGCGCTCGGTGAGATCGGCGAAATTCTTCACGGGACAACGCCTTATCTTAATTTAGAATGATTCTAATATTGGCTGCAGCCGCGGTCAATTGTTGGGCCCGTCCGGGTTCGCCTGCGTCTTCGCTCTTGTCTTCGCTCTGGTCTTTGCTTCTTGCAGGAATTGCACCAGAAGCCGGCTCACTTCGCCCGGCTGCTCCTGCTGCACCCAGTGCCCCGCGCCATCGACGAGATGACAGCCGACCATGTTGGTCAGGGCTTTCGACTGCATCGCCTCATAGACACCGGGGCGCTGATAGGTGCCCCAGTCCTGCTTGCCGGAAATGAAGGCCGAGGGAATGTCGATGGTGCGGCCCGACCAAATCTGCAATTCCGGCGTGAACGCGCCCGAGGTGCCGCAGCGATACCATTGCAGGCCGCCCTGGAATCCGTTGCGTTCATACTCCGCGCCGTAGAAGGCCAACTCGCTGTCGGGCAACCACTTGTTGGCAGCGATTTCCGCCGCTGACGGCATTTCCTCCGCAACGGTCGCGGCCATGTCCCTGGCGAGGTCCATCACATAATAGGTCGGCAGTTTCGCGATTTCGTCCGCCGTCCATGATTTGAGCGGGTAGGGCTTGTTGCCTTTCCAGTCCGCGCTCTTGTGGTGGTAGTAGGCCCGCATGAAATCGTGGACGCCCTGCGGCGCGCGGTGCATGTCGGCATTCGCCTCGCGCGTCGAGTAGTACCATTGGTAATGTTTTCGTGGCCGCGGCAGCGCTGCGAGCTCGCGGTGAATGGGATCGTCGATGCGCTTCGCGGGTTCGTGCACCGTGTTGAAGGGTAGCGACGGCGGGCCGCCGAACGGCGCGCTCATCATGACGACCGAGCGAAACACGTCGGGCCGGATCAGCGCGCACCAGGCGGCGACCGACGAGCCGAAGTCATGCCCGATCACGGCATCGACGCTGCGATAGCCGAACGCCGACACCAGCCCGAGCGCATCGCGCACCAGATTGGTGAGCCGGAACGAGGCGAGATCGTCGTCGTAGTCCGGGTCCCACCCGGTGGTGCGGCCATAGCCGCGCTGGTCCGGCGCGATGACGTGATAGCCGGCTTCCGCCAGCACCGGCATCACCTTGCGCCAGGAATAGGCAAGTTCGGGGAAGCCATGCAGCAGCAGCACGCAGGGCCGGCCTGAAGTCTCGAAGCCGGCTTCGAGCACATGCATGCGCAGGCCGTTGATATTGTCGATGGTGCGGGAGCGGATGGTGGAGGGGAGCGGGATCTCGGGGAGGGTGGTCATTGTCTGCGCCTCTCTTCCCCTCTCCCCTTGTGGGAGAGGGTGGATCGAATGAGCGTCAGCTCATTCGAGACGGGTGAGGGGTTGTCTCCGCGGATAGAGACCCTCATCCGCCTTCCCTTCGGGAAGGCTCCTTCTCTCACAAGGGGAGAAGGGAAGGAAGTGCCACGTCGTCAGCCCGGATGCGTAGGGTGGGCAAAGCGAAGCGTGCCCACCATTCTTTGAGCAGATTAAAATGGTGGGCACGGCGCAAGTGCGCCTTTGCCCACCCTACGATTCCCGCATTAAGCCTTCGCCGCCGCCTTCGGCCAATATTTGTCCCGCAGATGCCGCTTCACCAGTTTCCCGGTCGGCGTGCGCGGCAGTTCGGCCTCGAAGTCGATGCTCTTCGGGCATTTGATGGGCGACAAATGCTTGCGGCAGAACACGATCAGTTCGGCCTCGAGCTCCTTGCCGGCCCTGGCCATGTCGTGCGGCTGCACCACCGCCTTGACCTCTTCGCCCATTTCCTCGTTCGGCACGCCGAACACCGCGACGTCGGAGACGGCGGGGTGGGTGATCAGGACGTCTTCGGTCTCCTGCGGGTAGATGTTCACCCCACCCGAGATGATCATGTAGCTCTTGCGGTCGGTGAGATAGAGGAAGCCTTCCGCGTCGAGATAGCCGACGTCGCCGAGCGTGGACCACCCCTTTTCGTTGTAGGCCTTCTTCGTCTTCTCGGGATCGTTGTGATAGGTGAAAACAGGCGCATCGGCGAAATAGACCGTGCCGATTTCTCCAGTCGGCCGCTCCTCGTCGTTCTCGTCCAGAATCTTGACCTTGCCGACCACGGCGCGGCCGACGGTGCCGCGATGGGTCAGCCATTGCTGCGAGGTCGACACCGTGACGCCGTTGCCTTCGGAGCCGGCGTAATACTCGATCAGGATCGGCCCCCACCATTCGATCATTTTTGCCTTCACATCGACCGGGCAGGGAGCCGCGGCGTGAATGGCGCCTTTCAGCGTCGAGACGTTGTAGCGCGTGCGCACCTCGTCCGGCAGCTTCAGCATGCGAACGAACATGGTCGGCACCAGCTGCGACTGCGTGGCCTTGTACTTTTCGACGAGTCTCAAAAATTCCTCGGCGTCGAAATGCTCCATGATGATGGAGGTGCCGCCGAGCGTGATCGCCATCATGTTGAAGCGCAGGGGTGCCGCGTGATAGAGCGGCGCCGGCGACAGGTAGATGCTGTCGGACGACATGCCGCACATGTCGGCGCAGAGAATTCGCAGGAATGCGTTCGGTACATCGATCGGATTGCCTTCGAAATCCTTCTTGATGCCCTTCGGCCGTCCGGTGGTGCCTGACGAATACAGCATGTCGTAGCCCGCCACTTCATCCGATATCGGGCCGGCCGGCTGCGCGGCAGCTTCCCTGTCAAAGGAACGGAAGCCCGGCTCGGGCTCGTCCATCATGTAGAGCAGCGGGCCATCAGGCTGGCCGACGAGGCCCCTGACCTGTTCGGCGCATTTCGGCGTGGTGATGAAGACTTTTGCACCGCAGTCTTTCACGATGTAGGCGATCTCGTCCTGCGTCAGGTAGCGGCTGATCGCGGTGTAGTAGAGGCCTGCGCGCTGCGCCGCCCAGCAGATTTCCATGAAGGCGAGGCGGTTTTCCATCAACAGCGCGATGTGGTCGCCGGCCTTCAGCCCCAGCGAGCGGAACAGATGCGCGCCCTGGTTAGAGAGCTCGTCGAGTTCGCGATAGGTGATCGCCTTGCCGGTCCCGGCCATCTGGTAGGCGATCTTGTTCGGGTAAATGCGGGCGTGGATGGAGGGGTGGGTCATCTAAAATCCCAAAATAATCACCGGTGCCGTCCCGGCCTTGAGCCGGGACCCATAACCACCGAATTGAGTTATTGAAATGAGCTGAAGCTCCAGCCCGGTATAACCACACGCATTTGTGGTTATGGGTCCCGGCTCAAGGCCGGGACGACACTATTTGCGTGGCAGCCAGTCGCGCTTCTTACAGCCGCTCGACGATCGTCACGTTCGCCATGCCGCCGCCTTCGCACATGGTCTGCAGGCCGTAACGCTTGTTGTTCTGCTTGAGTGCGTTGACCAGCGTGGTCATCAGCTTGGTGCCGGAGCCGCCGAGGGGATGGCCGAGCGCGATCGCGCCGCCGTTGACGTTGAGCCGCGCCGGATCGGCGCCGGTGGTCTTCAGCCAGCCCACCGGCACGGCGGCGAAGGCCTCGTTGACCTCGAACAGGTCGATGTCGTTGATCGACATGCCGGCCTTCTCCAGCGCCCGCTTGGTGGCGTGCAGCGGCGCATCCAGCATGATGACGGGATCGCCGCCCATCATGGTCATGTGATGGATGCGCGCCAACGGCTTGACGCCGAGCGACTTCAGGCCGCGTTCGTTGACGACCATGACGCCGGACGCGCCGTCGCAGATCTGGCTGGCGCTGGCCGCGGTGTGCTTGCCGTTCTCGGCTATCAGCTTGACGCCCCTGATGCCGTCGAGGCTGGCGTCGAAGCGGATGCCTTCATCGATATGGTGGGTGTCGGTCGAGTTGTCGGCGCGGGTGATCTGCAGCGAAACGATCTCATCCTTGAACTTGCCGGCTTGCGTCGCGGCAATCGCGCGCTGGTGGCTGTTGTAGGAATATTCGTCGAGCTGGTCCTTCGAGAGCCCGTATTTCTCCGCCATCATTTCCGCGCCGGTGAACTGGCTGAACACGATGTTCGGGTATTTCTGCTCGAGGCCCGGGCTCTTGTAATGGCCAAAACCGTTCTTGGCCGGGAGCTGCGAGGCGAGGCCCATCGGCACCCGCGTCATCGATTCCACGCCGGCGGCGATCACGATGTCCATCGATCCCGCCATCACGGCCTGCGCCGCGAAATGCAGCGCCTGCTGCGACGAGCCGCATTGGCGGTCGACCGAAGTCGCGGGCACGCTCTCGGGCAGCTTGGAAGCCATCACCGCGTTGCGGGCAATGTTGTTGGACTGTTCGCCGGCCTGCATCACGCAGCCCATGATCACGTCCTCGATCTGGGCGGGATCGACCTTGGTGCGATCGACCAGCGAATTCAGCACGGAAGCGGCGAGATCGGCCGGGTGCCAGCCTGCGAGACGTCCGCCCTTGCGGCCGCCTGCGGTGCGTGCAGCAGCGACGATATAGGCCTCGGCCATGTCTGTTCTCCCTTGGATTGTTCTGATGGGGTTTTGAAAGATGGGCCGGATTTAACGGGCGCTGCGGGATTTAGTCAATCAATCAATTAACTCTTGAGTGCAGCCGCGGCATGCGCTTATGTGCGGCCGGCTTTTGCGGCAGGCAGGGAATGGGAACACCGTTGAATACCAGCGTACCGACCAGGCTTCCGGGCGGTAAGAACGGCACCGCCGAGAAGCTGCTTGTCGCGGCGAGCGAACTGATGATCGAGCGCGCCTCGATCGAGGTGTCGCTGTCCGACATCGCGCAGAAGTCGGGCGTCAACGCTGCGCTGGTGAAATACCATTTCGGCAACAAGGATGGGCTGTTGCTGGCGCTGCTGGCGCGCGATGCCGCGACCGAGATGTCGGGGCTCGAATATCTGATCAGCCAGCCGATCTCGCCGACCGCGAAACTCAAGCTGCATATCGGCGGCATCATCCGCGCCTATTATCAGTTCCCGTACATGAACCGGCTGATCCACTATTTGCTGCATGAAAGCAGCACGGAGGCAGCTGATGAGGTGTCGAAGTTCTTCGTGGCGCCGCTGCTGGAATTCCAGAGGCGGCTGCTCGCGGAGGGCATCAAGGCCGGCGAGTTCCGCAACATCGATCCTGTGATGTTCTACACCAGCCTGGTCGGCGCCTGCGATCACCTGTTCTTCGGCCGTCACGCGATGTCGCGGGCGACCGGCGTCGGTCCAGTTACCGACGAAGTTTGCCGCCAATACATCAAGCATATGGAAGCGCTGATCTGCGGCGGCATGTTGAATGGGCGAATAGCGAGTAGCGAATAGCGAATGGATCACCATTCGCTACTCCCTATTCGCCATTCGCCAAGTCTAGAGAAGAAACTCTCCAAGGAAAGGTAGTTACCATGCAGTTGAAAGACGTAGCCGTTCTCATCACCGGCGGTGGCTCCGGCCTCGGCGCCGCGACCGCCCGCGCCATGGCTGCCAAGGGCGCGAAAATCGGCGTCATCGACCAGAACAAGGAAAACGCCGAGAAGGTCGCCGCCGAAGTGAAGGGCGTCGCCCTCCACGCCGACGTCACCGACGAGGAAGCGATCAAGGCGGCAATCGCAAAGGCCGAAGCCGCGCACGGCATCGCGCGCGTGCTGATGAACTGTGCCGGCATCGGCGGATCGCAGCGCACCGTCGGCAAGGACGGCGTCTATCCGCTGGCAAAGTTCGTCCGCATCATCAACGTCAATCTGATCGGCACCTTCAACGTGCTGCGCCTGTTCGCGGAGCGGCTCGCAACGGCGCCGCCGATCGGCGAGGAGCGTGGCGTTGCGATCAACACCGCGTCCGTCGCGGCCTATGAAGGCCAGATCGGCCAGATCGCCTATTCGGCGTCGAAGGGCGGCGTCGTCGGCCTCACGCTGCCGGCCGCGCGCGACCTCGCCAGCCTGAAGATTCGCGTCAACACCATCGCGCCCGGCCTGTTCCTGACGCCGCTGCTGATGGGCCTGAACGAAGAGGCCCGCAAGAGCCTCGGCGCGCAGGTGCCGCATCCGGCCCGCCTCGGCGACGCTTCCGAGTATGGCAATCTCGCGGTTCACATCGTCGAGAACCCGATGCTCAACGGCGAGACCATCCGCCTCGACGGCGCGATCCGCATGGCGCCGCGGTAGGCGCGCTCACATCGTCGTCCCCGCCTAGTGCGCAATTGCGCACGGACGCGGGGACCCATACTCCGCGGCGGTTCTTGCTGCAGAAGGTCTCTGACACCATGCCTCATCGATACGACACGGCGTATGGGTCCCGGCTCGCGCTTCGCTTGGCCGGGACGACGATGGATGGGAGGTCTGCGTGGCAAGCCCGCTGCTGATCGAACACAATGATGGCGTCGACCGGGTCACGCTCAATCGCCCGGACAGTCTCAACGCGCTCGATCCCTCGCTGATCGACGCACTCAATGCCTATTTCGAGGGCTTGCAGCGTAATCGCTCGACCCGCGTCGTGGTGCTGAAGGGCGCAGGCAGCGCGTTCTGTGCCGGGCTCGATCTCAAACACGCGATGAAGCGCCGCGCCGGCCAGCAGGAGCCGCCTGGAGTCACCGAGTCGCTGGATTCGCAGCGCCGCATTGCCGACATCGTGATGCTGATGCGGCGCTGCCCGCAGCCGATCATTGCGCTGATCCAGGGCGCGGCGGCCGGCGGCGGCTTTGCGCTGGCGCTCGCCGCCGATATCCGGATCGCGACGAAGTCCGCGCGGATGAACTGCGCCTTCATCAAGCTCGGCCTCGGCGGCTGCGACATCGGCACCTCCTATTTCCTGCCGCGGCTGGTCGGCGTGTCGGTCGCGTCCGAATTGATCCTCACCGGCCGCTTCATCGGCGCGGAGCGCGCGCTCGCGGTCGGTCTCGTTTCCGAGGTCGTCGAGGAAGGCGGGCTTGATACCGCGGTCGAGCCCTATGTCGATGCGATGATGACGGCTTCGCCGGTGGGACTGCGGCTATCCAAGGAATGCCTCAACATGAGCGTCGATGCCGGCTCGATCGAGGCGGTGATCGCGATGGAAGACCGCAATCAGGTGCTGTGCAGCCGCTCGGAAGAATTCAGCGAAGGCATCAGGGCCTTTCTCGAAAAGCGAAAGCCTGTCTATATCAAGCGATGACAACAAGATCCGCAAAGGATCGAATTCCGGGAGACGCAATATGAGTGGGAGTGCTGCCGCCGTGTTGACCAAGCCGGCCTTTCGCAAGATCGAGTGGCTGGCGCGCGACATCGCGGTCGAGCGCCGTCCTGATGGCGTCATCATCCTGAAGTCGCGCATCCCGCTGCAGCCTTACGAGAAGCATATTCCGGCATCGCTTGCGAAATGGGCCAAGCAGGCACCCGAGCGCACCTGGCTGGCGCAACGCGGCGGCGCGGACCGGCAGTGGCGCAAGGTCTCCTACGGCGAGGCCAAGCGCATCGTCGACGGATTGACGCAGGGGCTGCTCAATCTCGGCCTCGAAGGCCGCCCCGTTACGATCCTGTCAGGCAATTCGATCGAGCACGCGCTGATGACGCAGGCCGCGATGCAGGCGCGCTCTCCCGCGGCGCCGGTGTCGCCGGCCTATTCGCTGATGAGCCAGGATCATCTCAAGCTCAAATATCTCTTCGACCTGATCAAGCCCGCGGTCGTGATGGTGCAGGACGGGCCGATCTTCGAGAAGGCACTTGAAGGCGCTTGACCTGACCGGCGTCACCGTCGTGCATGTCTTGCGCCCCTGCGACGGCATCAAGAGCGTGTCCTTTGCCGATCTCGCGGCGACCCCGGTGACGAAAGCGGTCGAGGAATCGATTGCGAAAATTACGCCTGATACCGTCGGCAAGCTGCTGTTCACGTCGGGCTCGACCGGGATGCCCAAGGCCGTCATCAACACGCAGGAGATGATGTGCGCCAATGCGGCGATGATGATGCAGGTGCGGCCGCGCGATCCGGACGGGCCGATTGCGACCGTGCTCGACTGGATGCCGTGGAATCACACCATGGGCGGCAATGCCGCGTTCCATCCGATCCTGGTCGATGGCGGCACGCTCTATATCGACGATGGCCGGCCGATGCCCGGCCAGCTCGAGGAGACCATCCGTAACCTTCGCGAAGTGTCTCCGACCTATTACGCCAACGTGCCGGCCGGTTACGCGGCGCTCGCGGCCGCGATGGAGAAGGACGACGCGCTGTGCCGCAGCTTCTTCAAGAACCTCTCCATCATGGCGTATGGCGGCGCGCGGCTGCCGGACGATCTCTACGACCGCATGCAGGCGCTGGCGGTGAAGACCACCGGCGAACGCATCGTGTTCTATACCGGCTGGGGCTCGACCGAGACCGCACCGACCTCGACCGGCACCTATTGGGACACCGAGCGCGTCGGTCTGATCGGCCTGCCGTTCCCCGGCGTCGAACTGAAGCTGGTGCCCTGCGGCGCGAAATATGAGCTGCGCCTGCGCGGCGTCAACGTCACCCCGGGCTATTTCGGCCAGCCCGATTTGACGAAGAAGATGTTCGACGAGGAAGGTTTCTACTGCATCGGCGACGCCGGCGTGTTCGTCGATGAGAACGATCCGCTGCAGGGCATCATCTTCGCCGGCCGCGTGGTCGAGGATTTCAAGCTCACGACCGGTACCTTCGTCCATGTCGGCTCGCTGCGCACCGATGCGATCGCAGCCGCAACGCCCGTGGTGCACGATGCGCTGGTCGCCGGCCAGGATCGGGAATTCATCGGGTTGCTGGCCTGGCCTAATCTGCACGCCTCCCGGCAGGTCGTCGGCAATCCCGACGCGACATTTGAAGATGTCGTCAAACACCCCGAGGTAATCGCGTGCCTGAAGCGTGGGCTGGAAGCGCACAACGCGACCTGCACCGGAAGCAGCATGCGTATTGCACGCGCCATGCTGATGGCCGAGCCGCCCTCGATCGACGGCAACGAACTCACCGACAAGGGCTACATCAACCAGCGCGCAGGGCTAGAGCGCCGCGCGGCGCTGGTGGAGAGGCTTTATGCCGCTCAACCCGGCGCCGACGTCATCATCCTGAACTAAAAGCACAAGCACCAGAGCGAGTAACACGCCATGAACTTCGATTTCTCCGACGAACAAAAACAGATGCGCGACGAGGCGAGGAAGTTTCTCGCCGAGAAGTGCCCGCCGAAGGCCGTGCGCGAGGTGCTCGACGGCAAGTCGCCGTATGACAAGGCGCTGTGGCAGGGACTTGCCGAGATGGGCTTCCTCGGCGTCGCCATCCCCGAAGAGTTCGGCGGCGCGGGCGCCGGTCATCTCGAACTCTGCGTGATCGCGGAAGAAATGGGCCGCGCGAATGCGCCGGTGCCGTTCTCCTCCACCGTCTATCTCGCCGCCGAGGCGCTGCTGATCGCCGGCTCCGACGCGCAGAAGCAGAAATGGCTGCCGAAGATCGCGAGCGGCGAGGCGATCGGCACGCTGGCGCTGTTCGAGGGCAAGGGCAATCCGTCGCCGAAGGCGATCAAGCTGCAGGCCTCCGGCGGCACGCTCAATGGCGTGAAGAAGCCGGTGCCGGATGGCGCGATTGCCGATTTCGCGGTTGTGGCCGCACGCACCGGCACGACCGGGCGCGATGCCGATATCTCGCTGTTCCTGGTCGACCTGAAGGCCGGCGGCGTCGAAGCGAAGTCGCTGACCAATGTCGATCCGACCCGGGGCCAGGCCGAACTCACCTTCAAGAACGCCAAGGCCGAGCCGCTCGGAGCAGCCGGTGACGGCTGGAGCATCCTGACCCAGGTGCTCGACCGCGCCGCCGTCCTGCTCGCGTTCGAACAGGTCGGCGGTTCCGATCGCGCGCTCGAAATGGGCCGCGACTATGCGCTGGACCGTATCGCCTTCGGCCGGCCGATCGGCTCGTTCCAGGCGGTGAAGCACATGCTCGCCGACATGTATGTCTCGGCGACTCTGGCGCGCTCGAATTGCTATTACGGCGCCTGGGCGCTCTCGACCAATGCGTCGGAACTGCCGGAAGCCGCCGCGGCTGCGCGCATCAGCGCGACGCAGGCGTTCCAGCACTGCTCCAAGAACAACATCCAGGTTCACGGCGGCATGGGCTTCACCTGGGAGTTCGACTGCCACATGTACTACCGCCGCGCCAACGCCACCGCGCTGACGCTCGGCAGCCTGTCGTACTGGGAAGATCAGTTGATCGATCGCATGCGCAAGAAGAACGCGGCGTAATGTGACTGGTGTCGTCCCCGCGAACGCGGGGACCCATACGCCGGGAAGTTTCGATTGAATGACGATGCGAGAGCCGGGATGAATTTGTGGGCCGGTGGTTATGGGTCCCTGCGCCCGTGCGCAATTGCGCACTAGGCAGGGACGACCGATAGAATTTGAAGGACGACGCTCATGAACTTCGACGACACCCCGCAGGAAGCCGCGTTCCGCGCCGAAGCCAAGGCGTGGATATCAGCCAACGCGCCGAAGCAGTATGAGGAGGAACTGCGCAAATCCTCGCTCGGCCGCACCGCGCTGAAGAACGCCAACATCCTCGAAGTCGCAAAGGCCTGGCAGAAGAAGAAGGCCGATGCCGGCTGGGCCTGCCTGCATTGGCCAAAGGAATATGGCGGCCGTGGCTCGTCGCCGATCGAGCGTGTGATCTGGCAGCAGGAGGAAGGCCCGTTCGGCAAACTCTCCGGCGTGTTCATCATCGGCCACGGCATGTGCGGGCCGACCATGATGGCGTTCGCCGGCGAAGCGGAAAAACAGAAATATCTGCCGCCGCTGGCGTCCGGTGAGAAAGTCTGGTGTCAGCTTTTCTCCGAGCCCGCCGGCGGCTCCGACGTCGCGGGCCTGCGCACCCGCGCCGAAAAGCAGGGTGACAACTGGATCATCAACGGCCAGAAGATCTGGACCTCCGGCGCGCACTACTCGGATTACGGCATCCTGCTCACCCGCACCGATCCCAACGTTGCCAAGCACAAGGGCCTCACCATGTTCTTCCTGGACATGAAGAGCCCGGGCGTCGAGGTGCGGCCGATCAAGCAGGCCAGCGGCGCCTCCGACTTCAACGAGGTCTACTTTACCGACGTGAAGATTCCGGATTCGCAGCGGCTGGGCGCCGTCAATGACGGCTGGAACGTCTCGCTGACTACGCTGATGAACGAGCGCATGTCGATCGGCGCGGGCGTCTCCACCGGCTTCCCGGAACTGTTCGACTTCTGCAACAGCCTGATGCTGGAAGATGGGCCGGCGATCGAGGACCGCAGTGTTCGCTCGAGGCTTGCGAACTATGCGGTGAAGGCGAGTGGTCTGCGATACACCAGCATGCGCGCGATCTCGGCGCTGTCGAAAGGCGAGCGTCCGGGTCCGGAAAACTCCATCGGCAAACTGGTCGCGGGATCGATGGTCCAGGAAGTCGCGATGTACGCGCTCGACCTGCAAGGCGCCGCCGGCGTGCTGAGCGGGCCTGAAGACGCGGAGGTCGCCGGAAAATTCCAGGCGATGCTGCTGCGCGCGCCGGGTACCCGCGTCGAAGGCGGCACCGACGAGATCATGCGCAACATCATCGCCGAGCGCGTGCTTGGCCTGCCCGGCGACATCAGGGTCGACAAGGACGTGCCGTTCAACAAGATCCCGACGAAGGGAAGAGATTGATCGTGTCCCGGACGCGGTGCAGCGTGCAACGCTGCTCCGCAGAGCCGGGACCCAATGCCAATTGAGAGACCCCGGAACAGCAGCGCATCACTTCGTGCTGCGCAGCATCCGGGGAACGCATCCGAGACAGGAGAGGTCCGCCATGAACTTCGACGATACCCCGCAGGAAGCTGAGTTCCGCGCTACCGCCCGCAAATGGGTCGCCGCCAACGCGCCGAAGCAATACGAGGCGGAGTTGTCAAAATCCTCGCTCGGCCGCATCCGGCTGGAGAAGGAAGAGATCGTCGATGTCGGCAAGGCCTGGCAGAAGAAGAAGGCCGAGGGCGGCTGGGCCTGCCTGCACTGGCCGAAGGAATATGGCGGTCGCGGCGCCACCCCGATCGAGAAGGTGATCTGGCAGCAGGAAGAGGGCGTCTACGGCAAGCTGACGCAGCCGTTCCAGATCGGCGAAGGCATGTGCGGCCCGACCGTGATGGCGTTCGGCAGCGAGGAGCACAAGCGCCATTATCTGCCGAAGCTTGCTTCCGGCGAACATATCTGGTGCCAGCTCTTCTCCGAGCCGGCCGGCGGCTCCGACGTTGCGGGCCTGCGCACGCGCGCGGAGAAGAAGGGCGACAACTGGATCGTCAACGGCCAGAAGATCTGGACCTCGGGCGCGCATTATTCCGACTACGGCCTTCTGATCACGCGCACCGATCCCAATGTACCCAAGCACAAGGGCCTGACGATGTTCTTCCTCGACATGAAGAGCAAAGGCGTCGAGGTGCGGCCGATCAAGCAGGCCAATGGCATGCAGGAGTTCAACGAGGTCTATTTCACCGACGTGGTGATCCCGGACAGCCAGCGCCTCGGCGCGGTCGGCGACGGCTGGAACGTTTCGCTGACCACACTGATGAACGAGCGCATGTCGATCGGTTCGCGGCTGGCGACGGGCTTTCCGGAAATGTTCGAGTTCTGCTCGAACCTGATGACGGACGATGGGCTCGCGATCGATGATCCCGCAACGCGTTCGAAGCTTGCGAGCTGGGCGGTGAAGGCAAGCGGCCTGAAATACACCAGCTACCGCGCGATTTCGTCGCTCTCGAAAGGCGAGCGACCGGGTCCGGAAAATTCCATCGGCAAGCTGGTCTCGGGCTCGATGCTGCAGGACATCGCGACCTATGCGATGGATCTGGAAGGCGCAGCCGGCGCGCTCACCGGCGCGGACGAGGAAGTAGCGAGCGGCCAATTCCAGCAGATGCTGCTGTCGTCGCCCTCGATGCGTATCGCAGGGGGTACCGACGAAATCCTGCGCAACATCATCGCCGAGCGCGTGCTGGGCCTGCCTGGTGATATCCGGGTAGACAAGGACGTGCCGTTCAACAAGATCCCGACCAAGGGGCGCTGAGTTCTCGTGTCCCGGGCGCGGCGCGGCGTGTAACGCCGCACCCGCAGAACCGGGACCAATGTTCGATAGGCCCCGGCTCTGCAATGCATCACTCCGTGCTGCATTGCGTCCGGGGCACGAAAGTGAGCTGTGCTATGGACGCTACCGTAAATCAAGAAGATCGCATCGGCGTGCTCGAAGAGCTCTTGAACGAGCGCTACTCGGTGCGCGCGTTCCTGCCGCAGGAGGTGCCGCGCGAGACCATCGAGCACATCCTCACCGTGGCGCAGCGCACGGCGTCATGGTGCAACAGCCAGCCCTGGCAGGTGCTGGTTGCCAGCGGCGAGGCCAAGGAAACAGTTTCGCAAGGCGATCTATGCCGAAGCTTCTTCGGGCGCCGAGGAAGACCATGATTTCACGCCGCCGCGCGAATATCTCGGCGTCTATCTCGAGCGCCGCCGCGAGAGCGGTTTTCAGCTCTACAACACGCTCGGCATCGCGCGGGGCGACAAGATGGCGTATGCGAAACAGGCGCTGGAGAATTACAATTTCTTCGGTGCGCCGCATGTCGCTGTTATCCACACCGACGAGCCGCTTGGCATCTACGGCGCGGTCGATTGCGGCGCCTATGTCAGCAATTTCATGCTGGCGGCGCAGGCGCTCGGCCTCGGCACGATTCCGCAGGCCGCTCTCGCCCGGCATTCCGGATTGATCCGGCGCCACTTCAAGCTGGCCGACGATCGCAAGGTGGTTTGCGGCATTTCGTTCGGCTATGCCGACCACCCCCAGAAGGTGAACAGCTACCGCACCTCGCGGGCGAGCGTCGCCGATACCGTGACGTTCGTGGACTAACCCAGCAACTCCTCGGTGACGTCGTCGGCGAACTGCCTTCGTACGCCGGCGACCATCACGTGTTCGGAATCGCCGGCGATTGCAATTGCACCGGGCATGCCGTGATCGCGCAGTGCTCGTGCGCAGCCGACCCAGTCGCCGCCCTCGACCGGCTGGTTGAGGGATGCCCATGACAGCCCGCCACAGGCGTTGTCGCCGAAACCGTGCCGTTCGGTCCATGTCGCGCCGTGTTCGAGCAGAAAACGCGTCAGGTCGGCATTGCCGCGGAATACCGCGTGATTGAGCGCGGAGGCGTCCCAGTCGCCGCCGCGCACGGCGATTGGCCAGCCCAGCCGGACCATCAGCCTTGCGACATCATCGGCGCCCGCGGCGGCCATTTCGGGCAGCAATCGCAGCTGTGCCGGCGATAACGAGGCGGGCAGGTCGGGCCGCTGCGCATGAATCGCGCGCGCCCTGGCTTCATCGCCCTGCGCGCAGGCGGCAACGAAGCGTTCCTCGTCGGAGATTTCGGGCTCGTCGGTTTGCGCGCGCAACAGGTTCGCAATGTCGGACAGTCCGAATTGCAGCGTCAGCCGGTACGGACTGACGCCATCCGCTGTCGGTCGCAAGGTGTCGGCGCCAGCTTCCAGCAAAGCCTTTGCGTGGCGCGGATGCCGGCGGTAGATGGCCCATGCCAGCGGCGACCCCCAGGCGGTGAGCGGGGCATTGCGCGCCGGTTCGTTCGGATCGCCGCCGTGCTCCAGCAATAATTTCAGCGCGGTGTCGTCGTCGAGATCGATCGCGCGGTAGATCGCATTGCTCCCGGCGATGCGGGCGCCATGCTCCAGCAGCAGACGCGTGCATGCCGGACTTTCCAGCGAGTGATAAAGCGATTCGCCGTCATTGGGGTCCGCGCCGGCATCGAGCAGCAGTTTGGTCAGTGCTGCGTCGTGGTTGCTTCCGGCCGCGCCGTAAAGCGTCGAAAGCGGATAGCGCTCATCCGGTTTTTCGAGCGATCCCGGCGTCCAGCGGCTGTGAATGCGCTGATTGACGTCGGCGCCGGCCGCGATCAGCAATTGCGCGCTTCGGTGCAGACGCGTGCGAAATTCTTCCACGCGCAACAGGCCGGAATGCGCGACAGCGAAGAGCGGCGGCAATCGCAGTGGGCCGCCTGGCCGGTTGACCCATGACGGATCGGCCTCTGTTGCCTGCCGCAGCGCGCTTTCGTCGCCGATCGCGCAGGCCAGCCAGGGATCATCAGCGACGAGTTCAGGATCATCCGCCAGCATCCGCAAGGCGACGCGCGGGTTGGCGCGGTTGACCGTGCCGCTGACATCACCGGAGTAGAGGAGCTGAGCCCAGTGCAGGATGCGGGTCGAGCGCTCGCTCCGTGCAGCCATCTGCACCTCGACGTAACGCTTCAGGTCGGGCCAGGAGGCAAAGCCGTGTTCTCGGGCAATACATGATTGCGCGTCGTGCAGGCGGAACGCCAGACCTGCAATGCTCTCATCGTTGCGGCCGGCCGCCGCCGGCAGCGCCTTGCGAAACCGTGCTATCGCCGCCGGATCGCGGCTTCGATAGAGGCGGATCAATTCCTTGGCTTGCTTCTTCAGATGATCGAGATTCAATCGATCGGGGAGCGGGTTCATCAAATACCTCCGTGCATGACATCGCCGACGGCCCGCAATACCGGCTGCACAAAGGCTCTGGATGTCGCTCGAAAGCTGCAAGTGGGTTCAACCCTTCCCGCGGGCCCGGGAGCGGCTTGCACCGCATGTCCTACAATATGGCCAGCGCAGGCAATGGTCAAATTGGCCGGGCAAGGCACGGCGACCACGGAAAAACTCCGGCCTCGTCGCCTTGCGTTCACGTGCGCTGGGGAGAATCGTGTTTCAGGAATGTTTCGTGGGACGAGGTCGGCGCGAATCCTTTCGAGCGGGATGACCTGCCTGCGCGGTCCCGTAGCGTGCGGCCATGGCCTGCGTGAGTTCGGCCATCCTGTCGCGCAGCTCGGCAGGCGCCAGCACCTCCGCCTCCGCGCCAAGACGCAGCAACTCGGCTGCCGCATGCCACACCGTTTTTCCGATCGGCACAATTGCGATCCGCCAGCCGGCCGCATCGGCGGCGTCCTCGATACGGGTGCGCGTTCGCACGTATGGCTGGCTCAAGGCGTTGAGCAGCTTCACGCCGAACGGCGACAGCCGCACGGTGGCGTAGTTCGGATGCATCTCGGCTTCGAGCCGGACCGTTGCGGCCTGCCAATAGGCGGCGAGATCGAAATCGGCGGGCCGAACGAACCGCTCATCCAGAACGTTGCAGTCGAGAACCCGCGCGACGCGATAGGTGCGCACGCTGCCATCGACGCTTCCCGCGAGATACCAGCTGCCGCCCTTCAGCACGAGACCGAGCGGCGCGACGCGACGGCGCTTCTCGGCCCTCCAGCTCTGGTAGCGGATTTCGATCGGGCTCTCGCGCAGCAGCGCGCCGGCAATGGCGCGCAGATGCTTCGGCTGCTCGGTTTCGCCGAACCAGCTTGGGGCATCGAGATGAAAGCGTTCCTGCATCCGGCCGGCGTTCGGACGCAGGTTGGCCGGCAGTGCCGCCATCAGCTTGGTCTGCGCCGCCAGCATTGCCGCATCGAGGCCAAGCGCGGCTGCAGGACCCGGCAGTCCCGTCATGAACAGCGCCTCGGCCTCCGGCTGGGACAGTCCGTTCAGCCGGACGCGATAGCCATCGAGCAGGCGATAGCCGCCTTCGGCGCCGCGCTCGGCATAGACAGGAATGCCGGCCGCAGCGAGCGCATCGACGTCGCGATAGATGGTGCGGACCGAAACCTCGCAGGCGTCAGCGAGTTCGGGCGCGGTGATGCGTCCCCGGGCCTGCAGGGTGGTGAGGATCGAAAGCAGGCGGCTCGCGCGCATGGTTCCTTAAACCATACCTGACACAAGATGTCAGGTATGGTCAGGCATAGAAGGTCCGTTGCCCGCGAGGCCCAATGGAGACCGCCAATGACCAGCAAGAACCCCATCACGCTTTATTATTCGCCGCAGACCCGCGCGACGGGCACGCGGGTACTGCTGGAGGAATTGGGAGCCCCCTATGATCTCCATGTCCTGAACATGAAAGCAGGCGAGCAGCGCCAGCCGGCCTATCTCGCCATCAACCCGCTGGGCAAGGTGCCGGCGATACGCCGCGGCGAGGCGCTGGTAACCGAGCAGGTGGCGATCACCATCTATCTCGCCGACCTGTTTCCGGAAGCTGGGCTGACGCCCGCGCTCGACGATATCCGTCGAGGTCCGTATCTGCGCTGGATCTCCTATTACGGGTCGTCTTTTGAGCCTGCCTTGATCGATAAATTCATGAAGCGCGAACCGGCCCCTGTGACGCACTCGCCATATTCCGACTACGACGCCATGCTTGGTGCATTGGAAGCGCAGCTTTCCAGGGGGCCCTATCTGCTCGGAGAACGCATGACGGCCGCCGACATTCTCTGGGGCGTGGCGTTCAGCTGGACGATGATGTTTGGCCTCGTGCCGCGAAAGGATGTATTTGTGGCCTATGCCGAGCGCATCACCTCGCGTCCCGCCTTCCGGCGGATCAACGCCGCCGATGACGAAATGGCGGCGCAGCACGCTGCTGCCTGCGGCGGTTGAGTGGCACCACGACGGTTGGATTCCCGGATGACAAAGACAGTGCATACGACCAACTGCTTCGACACCTTCATCCAGGTCGCGGAGGATTGCCCCGCGCGCGCCGGCGAGGAGCCGCCGGTCCGCGCCGGGAATCCGACCGTGGCAGGCCTGCAATACCGGATGATTGCCGAAGCCCCCTACAAGTACACATCGGACGATGTGGTATTCGCAACTTCCGCGCCCGGCCGGCAGCTCGATGCGAAGGCGAGCAGGAAGGAACGAAGCCTTGCCCGCGACGAGTTCTTCTCCAGGGGGCAGGCGTGCCTGAGGGCATCAGGGCTTGGCAAGCGCTTCGGCTGGGGCGTGCATGCCGATGCCGAGGGGCGCGTCGCCATCTATGCGGTCGACAGCAAGCGCTACCAGGCGCTTGCGCGGGACCCTGATATCAAGCAGGTCCGCGCGATGCGGACGAAGCGGGCTTAAATCGTCGAGCACCTCAGAATTTCGGCGGGCGCTTTTCCGCAAAGGCCTTGATGCCTTCCTTGATCTCGGCGCTGCGCATGCTCTCGCGGTGGCGGAGGTCGGCGGATTCTTCATCGAACTTGCCGCGGGCGAATTCGTTGATGGCGCGCTTCATGCCGCGCATCGCAAGCGGCGCGTTGCCGGCCAGGATGGCGGCAAGCTTGTCGACTTCCTCGTCGAGCGCTTCTTCCGGTACCATGGCGGTGAGATAGCCGATCCGCAGCATTTCCGGCGCGGCGATTTTCTGTGCCGTGAGAAACAACATTTTGGCGTTGTCGATGCCGAGCCGCGACACGTAGCGGCCGATGCCGCTCTTGTAATAGTGCAGGCCGAGCCGCGCCGCCGGCATGAACATTTCAGCCGTATCGACGCCGATGCGGAAGTCGCAGGCGAGTGCCAGGTCGGTCGAGCCGCCATAGACGCCGCCGTTGAGCCGGCAGATCGTCGGCACGCCAAGGTCCTCCAGGCGGTCGACCACCACCTCGAACGCCGACCCCGCGCTCGGTTGCGCCGTCGCGCTGGTGGCGCGGTCGGCTACCGAATTGAGATCGTAGCCGGCGCTGAAGGCGCGCCCGGTGCCGGTCAGCACCAGTACGCGGATGGCGGGGTCGGCCTCGATCCGGTCGAACAACTTCACGAGATCGCCGAGATCCTCGCTCTGCAACCGGTTCAGATGTTTCGGCCGGTTGAGGCGGATGGTGGCGCGCGCGCCGCTGATTTCGAGTAGGGGCGCGCTTGCGGCCTCGGCTGCTTCGACCATGCTATTCTCCATTCTTCTTGCTTGTTTGAACTATTCGTTCTCTTGCGCGCGCCGCCTGGCTTCGGCGTCGATGGTTTCGGCCAGCTCAGGATGCCGCGCCATCAGCAGGCGAAAATCCACGAGATCGAGCACCAGGAGCCGCGTCACCTTGGTGGTCGTGACGTTGGCGCCGCGCACGCTGTTGCCGAGCAGGGCCATCTCGCCGAAGAACGAGCCCTCGCCGAGCGCCACTTTCTTGCCGGGCAATTCAACCTCGGCCTCGCCGGCGGCGATGAAGTACATGCAGTCGCCTTTCTGGCCCTTGCGGATGATCATCGTACGCGCCGGCAGGTCCATGGTTCGCAGCATGTGGGTGACGTCGGCGATCGCGGCGGGGCCGAGATGGGCGAAGAACGGCACCTTGCTGACGGTCTCCCACGTCTTCAGGAAATTGTCGCGGCGGGTCTCGGCGGCAAAGCCGGTCGCCAGAATACCGGTCCACAGCCCGAACACGCCGAGACCGGAGATCATGACCAGCGCGGCGACCATGCGGCCGAGCGGCGTGATCGGCACCACGTCGCCATAGCCGGTGGTGGTCAGCGTCGCCACCGCCCACCACAGCGCCGCCGGCACGCTGCCGAAGGTCGCCGGCTGCACGTCGCGTTCCAGGAAATATTCCGCGACCGATGCCAGGAACACCACCATCAGGAAGATCACGAGCACGCTCAACAGCGGTCCTGATTCCAGCACCAGCACGCGCCGCAACTGGCGCAGCCCCGGGATGCCCGGAACGACCTTGAGCACCCAGAGGATGCTGAGCAGCCACGCCGTCCTCGGCTCGATGCCCGAGAGCAGCGCGACCGGCACGGCAAGGGCACCGATCGCGTCGACGACCCCGCTGCCGGAAAGCGCGTAGAGCGATAGCCGCCCTTGCCGCGCCATGTGGCGCAGCCGCACCAGCCATTCGAACACGAAATAGACGAGGCATATCCACAGCACCGCGTCGACCCAACGGTGCGCCGCCTCGTTGGCGGGGACCGTCGTGAGCGCCACCATCGCAGCGACGCCGGCCGCGACGGCGGCATAGGCCGCCTTGGTCATGTTGCGGCCGGCCGTCTGGGCGGTGAACTGAGCCAGTGCCGAGAGAACGAGCCGCGTGGACATCGGATGAGGCGAAGCCTGATGGGTGCAATAAAAGCTGCATAACGGCCAAGCCGCAGCGTGGCCAATGCCTGCAAAGTGCCCGCCTGCGGGGAGGCCGTCAACGACGGCCTTTACACGGCGCTGCGCGCCCATGGGCCGCCGGTTGGGCCGCTGCCGGAAGCCGGGTTGAGGGGCGAATTTTACCCGGGAATCGTGAGAATCCCGACAATTCGTCGTTCTTTCCTCGTATATCAAAATGGCCCCGCGGACATTACCATGGCGGGCAACAAAATCGTGAAAACTCGCACGTTTGGATATTGGTCGATTTCCGATGGATACGTCTCATCTGGTACAACACGCAGGAACCGCGGGCGCGCTGTTCGCGTCGATCTTCGTGGTCGCCACCACCACGATGAAGACCATGATCCCGCTGCGGGTCTTCGGCATCCTCGCCAACGTCGTTCTGATCGTGACTGCGATCCCGAGCCATAATTACCTGGTCATGGGGGTGCAGGCGGTGATGCTGTACGTCAACTCCTATCGCCTGCACCAGATGCTCCAGCTGGTGCGCGACGTGAAGAAGTCCGTCAACAGCGACCTCTCGATGGAATGGCTGAAGCCATTCATGACCGAGCGTCAATGCGACGCCGGCGAGATCCTGTTCTACAAGGACGAAAAGGCCGAGGACATGCTCTATATCGTCAGCGGCAGGTTCAAGCTGGTCGAGTCGGGCATCGTGCTGCCGGTCGGCGCCATCGTCGGCGAACTTGGCATGCTGTCGCCGTCGAACATGCGAACCCAGACCCTGGAATGCGTGGAAGCCGGCCTGGTCCTGAGCGTCAGCTACAGCAAGGTCGAGGAGCTCTACGTACAGAATCCGGCGTTCGGCTTTTACTTCCTTCGCCTGGCCAGCGCCCGGCTGTTTCAGAATCTCGAGACCTTGCAGCAGCAGTTGAACCAGCAAACGGCGTCCGCCACCGCGCCGAAGCCTGCATAGAGACCGGGAGCCCAGGGGAGTGGCAGACCGCGGTATCCTGTCGTCATTGCGCTATCTGTTCGCCGATGTCATCGGCGACGATGAAGATACGCCGCCGTTCCTCCCCGAGGAGCTGCCGGAGCCGGTGATGGCGGCGGCGAGCGACGCCATTCATCTCCTCATCGACTATCAGGGCCCGAGCTACGCCCATCTCTATGTCCACCGGTTGCGGCGGTTCGTCGGCAAGCAAGGCGTCGACGACGCGATGCTGACCGACATTGCGCGGCTGATGGCGGTGCGCATGAGCTATGAGGATCCGATCCGGATCGCGCAACTCAAGCTCACCGAACTCGATGGCCGGCCCGGCGCGAAGGCGGGATCGGTCGACGTCAAGAAATTCCGGCTGGAAGAATTGATCGGCCCGCTTCCGGCTGTCATCGCCGGGTATGTGCTCGACGCACTCGAATGGGCAGGCTGGCTGAACAAGCGGATCTCCATCCGTTTCAGCACCGCAAGCCGGTTCGGCATCCGCCGCCTCAAGATCGAGGCGGGGCTGCGGCGATGGCGGTTGTATTCGGTGCGTTATGCCAGGGAGCGGGTCTGGGTCGAACGTTGGCTGCATATGATCGACCGCAGCCTGAGCAAACAGCCCCAGGCCGCGTCCGCGATCGTGCAGACCGCGACCATGATCGAGGGATATGGCAACGTCTATCGGCAGGGCATGGCGGACTGGAATGCGATCATCGATGGCCTGGTCAAGCCGACATTCGATGGCGTGCTGGCGTTGCCTGACCTCGGAAGCGCGGTGACCGAGGCACGAACGGCCGCATTGCCCGACCCGCGGCAGGTGGCGCTCAAGCGCAAGATCGCCGAGATTCGCGTGCGGGTCCCTGCCGGCTCGAACGCCGCCTGATTTTAAGCGCTCTGCGCGGTCTTCACGACCACGACCTTTTCGTCCGGCGCATGATTCTGGACGGAATGCCGTTTGATATGCTCGCGGCGCAAGCCGATCTCGTCGCGCACGAATTCATAGCCGAGCTTGAAGGTGTCCAGCCCATCGCTGGAGATGGTCCCGTCGCGCAACCCGATCACCACGCCGCGCAGGATCGTTTCAAGTTCGTCCTGCAGTTCGTCGAGAGCGTCGAGGCTCGTGGCGTATTCCATCCGCTCGCCGACATCGAGAATGGCGGTTGCGAGCTGGCTGGCCTTCTCCGGCGCGATCCGCGTAACCTTGGTGTAGATGGCGGCAAAGATCGTGCCGATGATGCTGAGCGCCGCCAGCGCAACATACATCAGATCGCTGTAGCGCTCGATAAAGGACTTGATTTCGTCGTTGATGTATTCGGCGGCGCCGGGATGCGCAACGATGAAGGCATCCTTGTCGGTTGCCGCCGGCTCGATCCTGGAGGCGAAGCCGTCTGTGAGCGCGAGTTCGGCCTTGTTTTCATAGATGATCCGCGCCAGGTCGCCCACGGTGGTGTTGGAGAGCCTGGACTGAGCGACCAGTAGCCATTCGAGCCCGATCGTATCGACATCTTCCGCGGGCATGGCAGGCGAGGCGGACAGCATTCCGGCTGCCACCGTTTCCTCCGATATCGCCGGGTATTTCCTGGCGATCGTTTTCGCCGAATCGATCGCGTTCAGGGTGAAGCCGCCGCGTCTGGTATATTGCTCGTAGCTCTTGTCCTTCACGATATGCGAAGCGTGCGCGATCTTGATCACGGCGCCGAAGCCTGCGGCGAACAACTGGTCGAAGGTGGCGCCCGGCGGCGCCATCTGGACCCGCGCCGCCGCATCCGGCGCGTCGGAGAGCTCGAGAATATTGCGCACCAGCGCAGGCCCGCTCTCGCTGTCGGCTACAACCGCGATCTTCTTTTTCTTCAGCTCGGCGATCGATTTGATCTTCTTGCCGTTCGGGCTGATCAGCAGAAGCAGGTCGTGTTCGAGGATCGCCAGCGCGCGGGCGCGGGGCGGTATCCTGGCGTCGGTGCGCAATATCGCAAGGTTGGCTTCCTTGCGGTCGAACTGCGACAACGCCTTTGCATTGTCGCCGTTGGGCACGATCCTGAGTTGCAGCCGCGAGGAATTGTTCTTCAGCACCGCCGCCAGCCGGGCGGCGAAGCGCGCCTCGGGGCCGCTGGCCTCGCCGACGGCAAACACCAGCGTCTCCGAATTGCGCAGCCAGGTCCGGCCACCCCACACCACGGCGGCGGTCAGGACCAGTGTCAGGATGGAAAACAGCAGGATCTGGGTGCGGTTGCTCTTGACGGTCCGCAACCGGCGACGCGGCATTTCCGGATGCGGCGTTGGGGCTTCAGCACTCATGGCTTGTACCCGGGTCAGGGACGTGTCGCCGCCGAGCAGGGCCGCGGGCCGTCCGAATGAATTCCTAAATACCTAGAAAAGAACGATAATTTTGCCCGTCCGCCAATGATAGACCGCTCCTGTGGGATTGCAAATCGCGGGCCGCCGGTAACCTTACCCCTGCGGGCCGCGCTGCGCGTCGTTGCCGCAGTATCGCAGTTCCGCCACACCATGCGATTTTCAGACTACCCACAGGTGCATTCCGGCGCAGGAGATGTCATAAATAAAGGCAACGTTCGAATAGTCCGGGTTTTGAAAAGAAACATTGCGCTGACAGCCTAGCCCCGGTTTTTTCGCTACCCCGTCAGTCCCAGAAAAGGGCGTCAGCTTTGTTGTTTCCTTCGATGTCGTCCTCGGTTCCGGTCGGTGCGCTGATAGGATGGATGCTGCTTCTCACCGTGAAGCACATCATCGCCGACTTCATGCTGCAGAATTCCTGGATGGCGATCGGCAAGGATCAAAAGACCGGCTGGGCCTTGCCGCTATTGGCGCATTGCCTCGTGCACCTCGCGGTATCGCTGGCGCTGATCCTGATCGTTGCGCCGCGGTTCTGGTTCGTCGCCTTCGTCGACTTCGCCATTCACATCACGATCGATCGCATCAAGGGGATATTCGCTTCCCGCTACGGCGTGACGATGGAGAACGAGCATCCGTGGTTCTGGACGCTGATCGGCGTCGACCAGGCGTTGCATCATCTCACCGGTTTCGGCCTGTCGATCTTCATGGCCGCGAACTGATTCGGCGGCCAGCGACCGCCCTGTCCCAATCCTGCTCCGGTATCGGAAGACGCGCATCCACTGTGGTGCGAATCATGTCTCGGTTCCAATTCAGACCCGATTGGCAAGTCCCCCCGGAACACTACTGATGGGGGTGGTTAACCTTTCATTAGAGTATTGCACTGCATCTTCCGGAAAGGGAGAACCCGCAATGTTTTCAAGCCGTGACGCATTCGAGAACGATTTTTGTCCGGTCCGGGACGAGCTGCTTGGCGAGATGTATCGCGCCAACGCAAACGGCCTGCCGCTTCTGGTGGAGAGCGTTTCGTCCGAGGTCCGCGCCATGCTGGCGCTATTTTGCTATCGCCGGAGCCATCTGCACGCGTTGGCCGTTGCGATTGCAGCAAGCTGCAACGAACGCGAGCTGATCCATTTCGGCGGCCGGGTCGGTTCCACGCTTTACGCGCTGTCGCGCGAACCGGCCGGGCGTTCCGCCGTGTCGTCGTCCCACAGTGGCCGCAAGCCGATCACGCTCTCGACAAAGCCGCTCTCGACCTTCAAGCCGATCGAGGACGAGATCGACGACGAAGATTTGACGCAAGCGGTGACGGCGTAAGTTGGTTCAGCGCGTAGCCCGGGTGAAGCGCAGCGTAACCCGGGGCTCTCTCGCAACCCGCTAAACTTGTCCCGGATTGCGCTTCGCTTCATCCGGGCTACGGCCCATTGCGATAATTCACGCAAGCACCGGCAAGCCGTGCCGCTTCCGCGCCATCGCGCATTCTGCATCGCCGGGCATGCAGGTGCGGCACACTTCTGGCCGCATCGCATAGATCACGCATGACGTCGCCTCGCCGACCTTGCCCGACAGCGCCGAACAGCGGTCGCCGTCGCAGCGCATTCCCGACAGTCTTTCGTTGACGAATCTTTCCGGGATCAGATCCAGCGCCGCATCGTCCTCGGTGGTGAAACGTGGCCAGTTCTGCGAGTAGCTGCAGCAGGCGCCGCAGGTCTGGCAAGGGCTTTCACTGTCGGCGGGGGCTCGATGCATGTCTTGTTGATGCATGGCTTGCGTTTAGCTCCAAATGAAGGCCGGGGCCAGCTAACCCTATAAACCCCTCACGGTGAGGAGACGCTATGGTGGTCGTCAGGTATCCTTGGGTGCCTCCCAGACCAGGCTCCGCCGCCATTTCGCGCGCAGGATGTCGCGCCGTTCCGGATATTTTTCCTCGTGGTAGACCGCGTCGACCACACGGTCGGTGCGGAAACTGCGGAAATCCTTACGCAGTTCGCACCACGCCGCCAGGATCCGCACCGCCTCGTGATAGCCGACCGCGATCGGCCAGATCGTGCGCTGGCTGTCGCGGCCATGCTCGTCGCGATAGTTCAGTGTGATCTTTTTGCCCTCATGGATTTGCGTCCGTGTCTGCACCATGTCGATGCGGTCCGGCTCCCGGTTCCATGCCCGCCGGGCGCGACTGGCAGGCTCCAGCACGAATGGCCGCAGGCGCTCCGGCACGGTTTCGGCGACTTTTGCCATCAGGTCCTGCGCTGCGCGTGCCAGCGCGGGATCGGCATGGCCGACCACCCATTGCGCACCGAGCACGCAGGCCTCGATCTCGTCTGGCGTCAGCATCAACGGCGGCAGGTCAAATCCCTTTTCCAGGATATAGCCCACGCCGGCTTCGCCGCGGATTGGCACCCGCTGTTCGATCAACGTCGTTATATCGCGGTAGATGGTTCGCTTCGAAGTTTCCAGCTCGGCCGCGATCGCATCCGCCGTCAAGGGTTTCCGGGTGCGCCGAAGCACCTGAATGATCTGGAACAGCCGGTCGGCCCGTCTCATGGCTCGTCTCTTTCCTGGCCGCAGCCCGCGTGATGCTGACAGCATGTTGGCAGCAGGGGTTTTGTATATCGGGACAACACCGCAATTGAAGGGAACTTGTCCATGACGATTTTCAGCGAATTCTCCCCCCGTCGAAGCCGCCTGCCGATCCTGAATGCCCAGACCTTTGCATTTGAGCAACTGGTTTCCATCCACTGCGTCACGTCAGACCTGCGCTGGGCCATGGTTGAGCTGGCGTGGCGTTCACTCACGGCAATATATGCCCTTGCGCAAGGAAAGCTCGTCCTGTGGGCGCGCAAGGCCCGCGCGCCGCGGTCCGAAGAGGGCCGCGGCCGGCATTGCTGCTGCTGACACCATGGTGGCAGCAGGGGGCCGTTAGCCTCGGCGCACGTTTTTCAGGATTGGGAGACCAGCATGATTACCCTTTATGGCTTCGGCGCCGGTTTCGGCCTGCCGGAGATCAGCCCCTTTGTGACCAAGACCGAGGTCCAGTTGAAGATGGCCGGTCTTGCCTATCGCAAGGAGAAGGCAAAGCCGCCGGCCTCTCCGAAGGGGCAGTTGCCCTATATCGTCGATGACGCCGAGACGATTGCCGATTCCACCTTCATTCGCGCGCATCTGGAAGCCAAATACGGTTTCGATTTCGATGCCCCGCTCAGCCTGCAGGCGCGTGCGCAGGCCTGGGCCTTCGAGCGAATGATCGAGCACCACGTCTATTGGGCGCTGGTCGGCGCGCGCTGGGTCGATGGCGACAATTTTGCCAAGGGCCCTGCGCATTTCTTCGACGGCGCGCCGGTGCACTTGCGCGAAAAAATGCGTGAGGACGCGCAGTTCCGCGTCGCCGAGAACTACCTGCTCAGCGGACTCGGCCGCCACGCTCCCGACGAGGATATCGATCTTGCCGTTCGCTCGCTGTTTGCGTTGTCGGTCCAGCTCGGCGACAAGCCGTTTCTGATGGGCGAAACGCCGTGCGGCATGGACGCCACCGCCTTCGGCGCGCTCGCCGGAATCCTGACGCCGTTCTTCGAACTCGGCGCTGCGGCAGCGGACGGAGCAGTTCGCCAACCTCACCGCCTATGTCGACCGGATGATGCTGCTGTACTACCCGGAGTTCGCCTGGGCGCCGGTGCAGCAGGAGCAGGCCGCCTGATTACGGCGTTACCGCCGCGGGCTGACCCTGCAAGGCCGCCAGATCCGCTTCGAGTTCGGCGATCCGGGCGTCGCGCACGGCCAGTGCCTGCGCGACGTCGGCGGCGTCGAACTTCTGCGGGATATGCTGCGGGCAATTGGTGTCCCACGCGGCGATCTTGAACAGTATGACCTGCTCGGGGCGCGCCTTGTAGCCCTTCGGCATCAGCGATTGGGTCAGCGCAGGATCGTCTTCCACCACGCGCGCCTCGCCCCAGATCTTCACACGGCGGCGATGCGCATAGTCCATTACGAAGATATGCGCCTTCGGATTCTCCGACAGATTGCCCTGGGTGATGTACTGGCGGTTACCGCTGTAGTCGGCAAACGCGATGGTGTTCTTGTCGAGGATCTTGATGAAGCCTTTCGGCCCGCCGCGGTGCTGGATGTATGGCTGGCCGTCCGCGGCAGCCGTCGCGAGAAAGAAGCTGTTGGTCTCGCCGAGGAAGCCGGCGAGATTTTCGTCGATCTCGGTGCGCCAGCCGCCGCGCTCCTCGACATGGGCATAGCCCTCGCGCGAACCCTTGCGGGTCTGGATCGCCTTCACCGCAGGGGTGAAGGCGACGTCGCTGGAATAGGTGTGAACGTCAGACATCTCAGCCTCCGTATAGGGGCGCCAAATGGTCGTCCTTCCCGTCCAAGATGGACGTTCCCTTAAATAAAACAATCTCGAGTGTTGACACTTCACTATTGCAATATATGCAATAGTTCGATGGACCGGATCGATGCCATGCAGGCCTTTGTCGCGGTGGCCGATCTGCGGGGCTTTGCCCCCGCAGCGCGCAAGCTCGGCCTGTCGCCTTCGGGCGTCACGCGGCTGATTGCGGCGCTGGAGGAGCGACTCGGCGCGCGACTGCTGCAGCGGACGACGCGGCAGGTGACGCTGACCGACGCCGGCTCACGCTACCTGGAGCGGGCGCGGCGGATCTTGGCCGATATCGAGGAGGCCGAGGGCGCCATCGAGGGCGAGCGTACGCGCCCCGAGGGGCAACTCGTCATCTCGGCGCCGGTCGGGTTCGGCCGGCTGCATGTCAGTGGTCTAGTGACCGCCTACCTGAAGCGCTATGGCGATGTCGGCGTCGATCTCCGTTTGTCGGATCGCATGGTCAACCTCGTCGAGGACGGTGTCGATCTCGCTGTTAGAATCGGCCATCTGCCGGACTCGACGCTGGTGGCGCGCCATGTCGGCGAGATGCGGCGGATCGTGGTGGCCTCATCAGGATATCTCAAGGCGCGCGGCGAGCCGAAGCGGCCGCGGGAAATTTCCGCGCATGACACGATTCAGTTCGGTGGCATGACGGCAGCGCTCGACTGGCGCTTCGTCGAGGATGGCCGTGACATCCGCGTCGCGAGCACGCCGCGCTTCGCCACCAACAGCTCCGACGCCGCGATCCAATATGCGGAAGCGGACGGCGGGCTGACGCGGGTATTGGCCTATCAGGCCGCCGAATCGCTCAAGGCGAGACGCCTCAGGATCGTATTGGCGCAATTCGAACAGCCGGCGATTCCGATCCAGATCGTCTATCCGACGTCGCGGCTGTTGTCGGCCAAGGTGCGCACCTTCATCGATCTCGTGACCGAGATGGCCGACTGGCATTTCGGGTAAGGTTCCGTGCCCCGGACGCGGTGCACCGCGAAGTGGTGCGCCGCAGAGCCGGGGCCTATATCTTGACCGTGCCGCTTGGGTCCCGGCTCAGCGGAGCAGCGTTGCACGCTGCACCGCGTCCGGGACACGGTAAGATCGCCTATACCGGCTCCCTTTTCGGCACCACCCGAAACGTCGCGTTCGCCCGTGCGATCACGACGCCGTCGGCCTTGATAAAGCTTTGCGCAAAGCAGATCGTCTTGCCGGTCTTGACGACGTCGCTCTCGACCGTGAGCCATTGCCCGACTTCGGCGGTGCCGACGAAATCGACGGCGAGGGAGATCGTCACCAGCGACGACACGCCACCCATGACATGACCGCAGGAATGGCCCATCGCATTGTCGGCGAGCGCTGCGATCAGCCCGCCATGGATCAGGCCGCGGCCATTGGTGTGCGGTTTTGCTAATCGCAGCCCGATGATTACGGCCCTGTCGGTAAGCTTCGAATACAGCGGTTCCCAGGGATCGGTCAGCGGGCTCCTGCGGGTGCGGCGCTCAAAGCCTTCGGGGATATCGGATGCGGTCATGTGTGGCTCGCGTTGCAATGATGTTTGTCGTCATTGGACGCAACGCGCGTGCGAAGTCACCGCCTACAAAGTTTTAAACGGGATTACGACGGGTGTTTGAAATAGAGCGGATGCCGTAGGGTGGGCAGAGCGAAGCGTGCCCACCATCTCTCGGCTTGCTCGGTGATACATGGTGGGCACGTCGCTTCGCTCCTCTGCCCACCCTACGGCAACAAACTCCTAAAACGGCAACCCCACATAATTCTCCGACAGCGAAGCCGACGCTGCCTTCGAGTTGACGACATAATCCAGCTCGGCAAGCTGAATGCGTGCGCCGAATTCGCCCTCGTCGGGGAATTTGTGCAGCATCGAGGTCATCCACCAGGAGAAACGCACCGCCTTCCAGACGCGCGACAGGGCTTTCGCCGAATAGAAGTCGATGCCGGCGGAGGATTTCTCGTCGTAATATTCGCGGAACGCGTGCGAGAGATAATGCACGTCGCTGGCGGCGAGGTTCAGCCCCTTGGCGCCGGTCGGCGGCACGATGTGGGAGGCGTCGCCGGCCAAAAACATCCGGCCGAAGCGCATCGGCTCGGCGACGAAGCTGCGTAAGGGAGCGATGCTCTTCTCGATCGAGGGGCCGGTGACGAGGTCGTCCGCCGCCTTCTGGTCGATCCGGCGCTTCAGCTCGTCCCAGAAGCGCTCATCCGGCCACTGCGCGATATCGTCGTCGAGCGGGCACTGCACATAATAGCGACTGCGCCGGGTCGAGCGCATGGTGCAGAGCGCAAATCCGCGCGCGTGGTTGGAATAGATCAGCTCATGGCTGACCGGCGGGGTTTCCGACAGGATGCCGAGCCAGCCGAACGGATAGATCCGCTCGTAGGTCTGGATCGCCGAAGGCTTCACGCTGGCGCGGCTGACGCCATGAAAGCCGTCGCAGCCGGCGATGAAGTCGCATTCGATCTCGTGGCCGACGCCGTCCTTGACGTAGGTGACGCGCGGGCGCCCGGTATCGAAATCGAGCGGTTTGACGTCGGCGGCCTGGTAGACCGTGGTGAGGCCAGCGGCCTTGCGGGCATTCATCAGGTCGAGCGTCACCTCGGTCTGGCCGTAGATCATGACGGTCTTGCCGGTGGCGGCGTGCATGTCGATGCGGTGTCGCGCGCCGCCGAACGCGAGTTCGACGCCGTGATGGACCAGTCCTTCGCGATGGGCGCGCGCGCCGGCGCCGACCTCGTCGAGCAGCGCCACCGTGCCTTCCTCGAGCAGGCCGGCGCGGATCCGGCCGAGTACATATTCCGGCGTCTGGCGCTCGAGAATGATGTTTTCGATGCCGTAAAGGTGTAATAGTTGCCCAAGCAACAATCCTGCCGGACCTGCACCTATGATTGCTACTTTGGTCCTCAATACCCGCTCCTCCCGGTATTATACGTTCGGACATCTGCGGCCGCCCGCCGCAGGCTTGCAATAGTAGTTATATCATATAACAGTTTTGGCAAAGGACATTGGCGCAAAACAATGCTTCGCCATTCGCCGCATCGCAAGAGGTGGCGGAATCGACACGCGAAAGCAGGCGTCCGGGCTGCACGTCCGCTTGAAAAAGCGGACGCTCTAGATAACATGTTAAATAATAATGTCGGGCGTCGAAATCGCCCGTGTGCCACAGGGAGAGAATGTCGATGAAGAAAGCATTTCTGGCGCTGCTGCTGGCCGCCGCCGTGACGCCTGCGATGGCGCAGGAAAAAAACTTCGAACTGAAATTGTCGCATTGGGTGCCGGCCTCGCATCCGTTGCAAAAGGCGCTGGAAGAGTGGGGCGCCGCGGTCGAGAAGGAATCCGGCGGCACCGTTAAATCCAAGGTTTTCCCCGCGCAGCAGCTCGGCAAAGCTTTCGACCATTACGACATGGCGCGCGACGGCATCGCCGACGTCACCTACATCAATCCGGGCTATCAGCCCGGCCGTTTCCCGATCATCGGCGCCGGCGAACTGCCGTTCCTGATGTCGGATGCCAAGGGCGGCTCGATGGCGCTCGACGCCTGGTACCGCAAATATGCCGAGAAGGAGATGAAGGACGTCAAGTTCTGCCTCGCCTTCATCCATTCGCCGTCGTCATTCCATTCGCGACTGAAGAAGGTCGTGGTGCCCGAGGACGTCAAGGGCATGAAGGTGCGCCCGGCGCACGCCACCATGGCGACCTTCATCACCCAGCTCGGCGGCACCAATGTGCAGTCTTCCGCGCCTGAAGTGCGCGACGTCATCGAACGCGGCGTCGCCGACGCGGTTACGTTCCCGTGGGGATCGCTGGTGCTGTTCGGCATCGACAAGGTGACCAAGTATCACATGGAAGCGCCAATGTACGTCACGACATTCGCTTTCGTCATGAACAAGGACAAGTACAACCAGATGTCCGACCGCCAGAAGAAGGCGATCGACAACAACTGCAACACCGAAGCCGCCGGCCGCGTCGGCGAGCCCTGGGGCAAGTTCGAGGACGCAGGTATCGAGAAAATCAGGGCGGAGGCCGGTCACGAAGTCTACAAGCTGACGCCGGAGCAGACGGCGCAGTGGAAGAAGGCGGCCGAACCGCTGGTCAAGAGCTGGGCCGACGGCGTCAAGAAGGCCGGCAACGCCGATCCGGACGCCGCCCTGACCGAGCTTCGCGCCGAACTCACCAAATACAACGCGCTCGCGAAATAGGATAGACTCCTCTCCCTCTCCCGCTTGCGGGGGAGGGCCGGGGTGGGGGTGTCTCCGCGAGTTCAGAATGTTCGCGTGGAGAGAGCCCCCACCCGCCGCGCTCTTCGAGCGCGTCGACCTCCCCCGCAAGCGGGAGAGGTAAACAAGCCCCAAGCCACACCATTCAATCAGGCGCAGGAAACTCCCGACATGAATCGCGCGTCTATGGATCGTTTCATCGATACGATCGAATGGATCGCAGCCGCCTTTGTCGGGATCGTTGCCCTCAACATCTTCGTCGCGGTCATCCTGCGCAACACGCTGAACTATGCGATCCCCGATTCCTTCGACATCGGACGCATGCTGCTCGGCATCCTGATCTTCTGGGGCATTGCGGCCACCAGCTATCGCGGCGGCCACATCACCGTCGACCTGATCTGGGCCAATGTCGGTCCAAGGTACCAGCGCTGGATCGACGTGTTCGCAACCCTGGTGCTGCTGTTCGTGGTGGCGGTGCAGACCTGGACGTTGTTCGACAAGGTGCGCGGCACCTACTACGACAACGTTCTCACCTTTGAAATGCACATGCCGACCTGGCCGTTCTTCGCCGTCGCCTGGGCCGGCGACGTTTCCGCCGTGCTGCTGATCGCGATCCGGACCTACCGCCTGATCTTCCATCCGGAAGAGATCCATGATGCCAAAGAAAAGACGGTGGAGTAGGGCGTCATGAGCACCGATGTGGTCGCCGTCCTCGGATTTGTCGCGCTGTTTGCGCTGATGCTGCTGCGCGTGCCTGTCGGCATGGCGATGGGTCTCGTCGGCGTCTGCGGGTTCGGCTATCTCACCGGCTTCACGCCGGCGCTGAAGCTGGTCGGCCAGACCTCGATGCGCACGGTGACCGACTATACGTTCGGCGTGATTCCGATGTTCCTGCTGATGGGCACGCTGGTCAGCAATTCCGGCATGAGCCGCGAATTGTTTCGTGCCGCCAACGGCTTTGTCGGCCATCTCCGTGGCGGCCTCGGCATCGCCACGGTCGCGGCGTGCGGCGGCTTTGCCGCGATCTGCGGTTCGTCGGTCGCCACCGCCGCAACGTTCTCTGCGGTCGCCTATCCGGAAATGCGCCGCTTCGGCTATCCGCAATCCTTTGCCACCGGCGTGATCGCGGCCGGCGGCACGCTGGGGGCCATGCTGCCGCCGTCGACCGTGCTCGCGGTCTACGGCATCATCACCGAGCAGGACATCGGCAAGCTGTTCATCGCCGGCATCATTCCCGGCATCCTCGCGATGACCATGTACATGCTGACCATCGCGCTGATCGGCTGGTTCCGGCCGGGCTTCCTGCCGAAGGGACCGCAGACCACCTGGCGCGAGCGCTTTGCAGGCTTGAAGAATATCTGGGCGCCGGTGCTGCTGTTCATCTTCGTCATCGGCGGACTTTATGGTTTGCCGTTCCTGCCGCGCTTTACGCCGACCGAGGCGGGCGGCGTCGGCGCCACCGGCGCGTTCCTGATCGGCGTCCTCACCGGGCGGCTCAACAAGGAAAAGATCCTGAACTCGCTGCTGCAGGCGACCCGCACCGCGGCCGCGGTGTTCACGGTGCTGATCGGCGCGTTGATCTTCGGCTATTTCCTGACGGTGACGCAGACCCCGCAAAAGGTGACGGAGCTTCTCACCGGCCTCGGGCTCGGCCCCTACGGCATCCTTGCGCTGATCATGGTGATGTACCTGGTGCTGGGCTGCCTGATGGACGCGATGGCCATGATCATCCTCACCGTTCCGATCATCTTCCCCGTCATCATCCATCTCGGCTTCGATCCGATCTGGTTCGGGGTGATCATCGTGATGACGGTCGAACTCGGCCTGATCCATCCGCCGGTCGGCATGAACGTGTTCGTGATCAAGAGCGTGGTGAAAGACGTGTCGTTCTCGACCATCTTCCGGGGCGTGATCCCGTTCGTGGTGACCGACCTGATCCGGCTGGTGATCCTGATCGCATTTCCGATACTGGCGCTATGGCTGCCGCAACGCATGGCTGGATAGGGCACGAGATGACCCCGCAGCTCGAAACGAAATACGTCTTCACCATCACCGCCCGGATCGGCGAGGTGACCTCGGCCGGCGAGATCGGTACCGGCGTGCGCCGGATCATCCCGATCATCGGCGGGGAAGTGAAAGGCGAGGGCATCAGCGGCAAGGTCTGCGCCTTCGGCGCCGACTTCCAGATCATCCGGCCCAACGAGTTGATCGAGCTGGAAGCCAAATACGCCTTCGAGACCGATGACGGCGCCGTCGTCTATGTCGAGAACAAGGGCCTGCGCTTCGGCCCGATCGACTTGCTGGAGAAGCTCAAGCGCGGCGAACCGGTCGATCCCAAACTGATCTATTTCCGCACCGTGCCGAAGTTCGAGACCGGTGCTCCGAAATATCGCTGGCTGATGGAAAACCTCTTCATCGGCTCCGCCGCCCGCCACGCCGACCGCGTCGTCATCGACGTGCATCAGGTGTTGTGAGGGACAGCGACAATTGGAGACTTCTCGTTCCCCGGATGCAGTGCAGCGCGCTTGCGGTGCACTGCTGGTCCGGGGTCCATCTGCATAGGTCCCGGCTCTGCGGAGCAGCGCAGATGCGCTGCACCGCGTCCGGGACACGAGCCAGGCCTTATTGCACTCCTGCCAAGATCGTTATAAAACATAACTATTCTGGACAGGAAGCAATATAGACCCATGGGAAACGCCTCCACCGACGCCGCGGGTTCATCCGACCTGCTCAAGATCGAGCAGAAGGGCGCGGTGCTGACCGTGGGCCTCAACCGGCCGGCCAAGCGCAATGCGCTGAATGACGGCATCATCCTCGCGATCCAGGATTGCTTCTCCAACCTTCCCGAGGGCGTAGGCGCGGTGGTCATCCATGGCGTCGGCGATCATTTCTCCTCCGGCCTTGATCTGTCCGAACTGACCGAGCGTGACGCCACCGAGGGTCTGCAGCACTCCCAGATGTGGCACCGGGTGTTCGATCGTATCCAGTATACCCGCGTCCCCGTGATCGCGGCGCTGAAGGGCGCGGTGATCGGCGGCGGCCTGGAGCTGGCCTGTGCGGCGCATATTCGTGTCGCCGAACCGTCAGCCTATTTCGCGCTGCCCGAGGGCCAGCGCGGCATTTTCGTCGGCGGCGGCGGATCGGTGCGGTTGCCGCGGCTGATCGGCGTGGCGCGGATGATCGACATGATGCTCACCGGCCGGGTCTATTCGGCCACCGAAGGCTCGGCCTACGGTTTCTCGCAATACCTTACGGACGCCGACGGCGCGCTGCCGAAGGCGCTGGAACTGGCGGAACGCGTGGCTGCGAACGCGCCGCTGACCAATTTCGCCGTGCTGCAGGCGTTGCCGATGATCGCGGAGGCCAATCCGCAAACCGGCCTGCTGATGGAATCCCTGATGGCAACCGTGGCGCAGAGCGACAAAGAGGCAAAGCGCCGCATTCGCGCGTTTCTCGACCACAAGACCGCCAAGGTGAAGCCGACCTGACATGAGTTCTACGCCCGGCATGTCCGTCTCGACCGACTCCGCTGCGCGCGGGGATCATCCGCTGCGCCCGATTTCGTTCGGCACGCCCGCGGTTCATGTCGAGCGCCGCGGCGACGGCACCATCTACCTGCGCCCGAAAGTGCAGTTGCAGGACTATCCGGCGCGCATCACCGACCGCCTGCATCATTGGGCCGCGGCCGCACCCGATCGGGTGTTCATGGCCGAGCGAAACGCCGCACGGGGCTGGCGGCAGATCACCTATGCGGAGCTGCTCGTGTCGTCGCGACACATCGCGTCGGCGTTGCTGACACGCGGTCTTTCGGCCGAGAAGCCGGTCGTCATTCTCTCCGGCAACTCGATCGATCATGCGTTGATCGCGTTCGGCGCGCTCTATGCCGGCATTCCGTTCTGCCCGGTATCGCCGGCCTATTCGCTGGTATCGCGGGACTACGGCAAGCTCGGCTATCTGATGAAGCTGTTGACGCCGGGCCTGATTTTCGCAGATGACGCCGCGAAATTCGCCGCTGCGCTGGGGGCCAACATATCGCCCGCAACCGAGATAGCAGCTTCGTTTGGCACGATGCCGGGACGTGACGTCACCCCTCTCGCGGATCTGGTGGCCACGCCATTGCATCCGAATCTCGACGCGATCCACGAAGCGATCGGTCCTGACACGATCGCGAAATTCCTGTGTACCTCCGGCTCCACCGGTAATCCGAAAGCCGTCATCAACACCCAGCGCATGATCTGCGCCAACCAGGTGATGCTGCGCGAGACGCTGGCGTTCCTGAAGGACGAGCCGCCTGTCATCGTCGACTGGCTGCCGTGGAACCACACCTTCGGCGGCAATCACAATATCGGGCTGACGCTGTACAATGGCGGCTCGATGTATCTCGACGAGGGCAAGCCGATGCCCGGCGGCATCGAGGAGACCGTGCGCAATCTGCAGGAGATTTCGCCGACGGTCTATTTCAACGTGCCCAAGGGCTATGAATTGCTGCTGCCCTATCTGCGCGACGATGGGGCCCTGCGGAAGAAATTCTTTGCTCGCCTGCATGCGATGTTCTTCAGTGGCGCTGCGCTGTCGGCCTTTGTCTGGAACAGCCTCGATGAACTCTCCGTTCGGGAAACCGGCTACCGCGTGCCGATGCTGACCGGCCTCGGCGCCACCGAAACCTCGCCGTTCTTCATGTCGGTCAATCCGCTCACCAGCCGGTCGGGCCATGTCGGCCTGCCGGTGCTGGGCAACGATGCCAAGCTTGTGCCGAACAACGGCAAGCTCGAGGTTCGCGCCAAGGGGCCGAACGTGATGCCGGGCTACTGGCGCCAGCCGGAGATGACGGTGAAGGCTTTTGATGAAGAGGGCTTCTACAAGTTTGGCGATGCGCTGAAGCCGGCCGATCCCGATAATTTCGATGCCGGCTTCGATTTCGACGGCCGCATCGGCGAGGATTTCAAGCTCGCCAGCGGCACCTGGGTCAGCGTTGGCCCGTTGCGCGCGCGCTTCGTTGCGGCGTGTGCGCCGCTGGTGCGCGACGTCGTCATTGCCGGCATCAACCGCGACGAAATATCGGCGCTGGTGGTGCTCGACCTCGACGGCTGCCGCCTGATCAATCCCACGCTTCCGGCAGACGATCTCGCCACTGCGGCGTCCGATCCACTGATCGTTGCGGCCTTCCGCGAACGCTTCCAGAAGCTCGTTGCGGGCGCGACCGGCTCGTCGACCCGGATCACGCGCGCGGTGCTGCTCGCTGCGCCGCTGTCGATCGATCGCGGCGAGGTCACCGACAAGGGCTCGATCAACCAGCGCGCGGTTCTGGAAAACCGCAGCGCGCTGATCGAGGAGATTTATTCGCCCGCGCCGGCGGCGCAGGTAATCACGCTGTCATGAATTCGAAGAACCGTTTGTCAGGGAGACGACCATGCAGTTGAAGGACCAGGCCGCCATCGTTACCGGCGGCGCATCGGGATTGGGCGCAGCAACCGCGCGCCGGCTTGCCGCGCAGGGCGCCAGGGTTGCGGTCTGCGATCTCAACGCCAAGCTCGCCGAAACCGTCGCTGCCGAGATCGGCGGCGTTGCCGTGATCTGCGACGTCTCCGACGCGGCTTCGGCGGAGGCTGCCATCGCCAAGGCCACGGCGGCCCATGGCCCGGCGCGGGTGCTGGTGAACTGCGCCGGTATCGGCGTCGCCAAGCGCGTGATCGGCAAGGAAGGCCCGATGGCGCTCGGTGATTTCGACAAGGTGATCAGGGTCAACCTGATCGGCTCGTTCAACATGCTGCGTCTGGCGACATCGGGCATGTCGAAGCTGGAGCCGCTTTCGACCGGCGAGCGCGGCGTCGTGATTTCCACCGCCTCGGTCGCGGCCTATGACGGCCAGATCGGTCAGTCCGCCTATTCGGCCTCCAAGGGCGGCATCGTCGCCATGACGCTGCCGATCGCGCGCGAGCTGGCGCAGTTCGGCATCCGCGTGCTGACGATCGCGCCCGGCCTGTTCCTCACGCCGCTGCTCGCCAATCTGCCGCAGGAAGCGCAGGACTCGCTCGCGGCCTCGATCCCGTTCCCGCGCCGGCTCGGTCAGGCCGATGAGTTCGCCTCGCTGGCGCTGCACATGATCGACAACCCTTATTTGAACGGTGAAGTAGTGCGGCTCGATGCCGCGCTTCGCATGGCGCCGCGCTAGGAAAATTCCATGTTCGTTAACCGGCGCGACGTGCAGATCCAGTGGGGCGACTGCGACCCCGCCAACATCGTTTACTACCCGCGCTACTTCGCGATGTTCGACGATTCGACCTCGATCATGTTCGAAGCGGCCGGCTTTTCGAAGCAGGACATCATCCACAAATACGGCCTGGTCGGCATTCCCATGGTCGATACGCGGGCGAAATTCCACATCCCTTCCACCCACGGCGACTGGATCAGGATCGAGAGCCGGATCGAGAGCTTCAAGCGCTCCAGCTTCGAGGTGCTCCATAACGTGTTCAAGGGCGAGGCTCTGGCGATCGAGGCGTTCGAGACCCGCGTGCTGGTCGGCAAGCATCCGGACGCCCCAGAGAAGCTGAAATCGGCCCCGATGCCGCAGGAGATCATCGATCGCTTCATGCGGGGCTGACTTGCAGGGGCTGACTCGGCCTCCCGCATGACCTAAAGAAGGGGCTGAATAAGGCACAAGATTTTGCTTAAGACGATAACAGATAATCAAGGGAGGAATGAATGAAGAAGGCTTTTCTGTCCGCTGCTGCTGTCGCAGCGGCTCTCGCTTTGCCAGGCTCGCCGGCCCTCGCACAGACCAACGAGATCACGATCGGCATTACCGTTACCACGACCGGGCCGGCGGCAGCCCTCGGTATTCCCGAACGCAACGCACTCGACTTTGTGCCCAAGGAAATCGGCGGCGTGCCGCTCAAGGTCATCGTGCTCGACGATGGCGGCGATCCGACCGCAGCGACCACCAATGCGCGGCGGTTCGTTACCGAATCCAAGGCCGACATCATCATGGGTTCATCGACGACGCCTCCGACGGTTGCGGTCTCGACCGTCGCGAACGAGGCGGGCATCCCGCATTTCGGCCTGGCGCCGTTTCCGATCAACGAAGCGCGAATGAAGTGGTCGGTCGCCATGCCGCAGCCGATCCCGATCATGGGCAAGGTGCTGTACGAGCACATGAAGGCGCACGGCATCAAGACGGTCGGTTATATCGGCTATTCCGATTCCTATGGCGACCTCTGGGTCAACGACTTCAAGGCCCAGGCCGTTCCGATGGGCCTGACCATGGCGACCGAAGAGCGCTTTGCCCGTCCGGATACCTCGGTTGCCGGGCAGGTGCTGAAACTCGTCGCCGCCAATCCGGATGCCGTTCTCATCGGCGCCTCCGGCACCGCGGCAGCGTTGCCGCAGAGCACGCTGCGTGAGCGCGGCTACAAGGGCCTGATCTACCAGACCCACGGCGCCGCCAGCATGGACTTCATCCGTATCGCGGGTCCTGCAGCGGAAGGCGTGATCATGGCATCGGGACCGGTGATGTCGCCGGAATCCCAGCCCGACAGCGCGTTGACGAAGAAGCCGGGTCTCGCGCTCAACACCGCCTACGAGGCAAAATACGGCGCCAACAGCCGCAGCCAGTTCGCCGGACACTCCTACGACGCATTCGAGGTGCTCAAGCGGATCGTGCCGGTGGCGTTGAAAAAGGCGAAGCCGGGAACGCCGGAATTCCGTGAGGCGCTCCGTCAGGCCTTGCTGTCCGAGAAGGACATCGCGGCAACCCAGGGCGTCTACAACTTTACCGAAAAGGATCGCTACGGCCTCGACGACCGCTCGCGCATCATCCTGACCGTGAAGGACGGCAAGTACATCCCGGCGAAGTGAGGGCGTGGTCTGTAGGGTGGGCAAAGCCAACGGGTCGCGCGAATGCGCGCCCGATGACAGGCTCCGCGTGCCCACCACCACCAGAGCGACGAAGAGGATAGATGGTGGGCACGGCGCGTTGCGCCTTTGCCCACCCTACTTCGCTACGGCGTGCCCGAGACAGCTCGCCTGACCGCTGGCGGGAGCAACGAGGGCGAGCGGGCCGCGTCGACGCTTCGCAGCATCGCGCGGGCCTGTTTGGCGACATGGTCGTGCAGCCATCGTTCGAACGCTTCCGGCGACATCGCAGGCGCGTAGAGATATCCCTGCACGACGTCGCATCCGAGGTCGGCCAGCAGCCTGCGTTGTCCTTCGGTTTCGACGCCCTCGGCGACCACAGTCATTTTCAGGCTCTGGCCGATGCGGACGACGGCGGTGGCGATCGCGAGCGCGCTGGCGTCGCGCTCGATGTTGCGCATGAAGCTGCGATCGATCTTCAACTCGCGGATCGGCAGATGCGCCAGCCGGCTCAGGCTCGAATAGCCGGTTCCGAAATCGTCCAGCGACAGGCCGACGCCGAGCTTGCGTATCGCATTCATGGTTTCGATCGCAGCCGAGCGCTCGTTCACGAGCACGCCTTCGGTAATCTCGAGCATCAACGTTTCAGGCGGCAGGTCATTGGCCGCGATGGTTTCCGCCACGACCGCGGCGAGCTTCGCATTCTGGAAATTGAGCGGCGACAAGTTGACCGCCACGCAGGGCACGTCCAGCCCGGCATGGCGCCACGCCGCCATTTGCCGGCATGCCTCGCGGATCGACCATAGACCGATCTGCTCGATCAGGCCGACTTCCTCGGCCAGCGGGATGAATTTCGAAGGCGGGACTTCGCCGAGCTCGGGATCGTGCCAGCGCGACAGCGCTTCAACGCCGTAGAGGGCGCCGTCGACGGTTCGGGTCTGCGGCTGATAGACGAGCTTCAAGCGGTCATTTGCGATGGCCTGGCGGAGCGCCGCGCTGAAGACCAGTCGCTGCTCGGCGATCCGGTTCATGTCGGCGCTGAAGAAGCGGTGGGTGGAGCGGCCCGCCTGCTTGGCCTTGTACATCGCCGCATCGGCCTGCTGTATCAGCGTATCGATATCGATGGCGTTGTCGGGATAGATGCTGATGCCCATGCTGGCGGAAATCGGCACCTGCCTGCTGTCGATCCATAACGGCGACGTCAGCGCCTCGGTGATGTTGGAGGCGACCAGCGAGGCGCGCGACGGATCGCAGTTCGGCAGCGCGATGACGAACTCGTCGCCGCTCAGGCGGCCCAGCAGGTCGGACGGCTGAATGCGGGCGCGCAGCCGCTTGGTAAACTCGACCAGCAGGGCGTCGCCCGCCGAATGTCCGAGGCTGTCGTTGACGTCCTTGAAGTGATCGAGATCGAGAAATATCAGCGCGAGCTGTTGCCCCGGCGCGCAGTCTTCGATCGCCTGGTCGGTCAGCTCACGCAATTGCGCCCGGTTCGGCAATCCGGTCAGCATGTCGTGATAGGCGAGCCGGGCGATCTGCGCCCGCGCCTCCTTTCGCTCGATGGCCAGCGCACCGAGGTGAACGCAGGCATCGACGATCCGCTGATGCCAGTGGCTCGGCGCGCTCCGTTCCCTGAAATAGAAGGCAAAGGTCCCGATCACGCGGCCGTCCTTGGCCTTGATCGGCGTCGACCAGCAGGCCTTCAGGCCGACCTCGAGCGGCAGCGCCTTGTACGGCTGCCAGCGCGGATCGGTGTCGAGATCTTCGGCCAGCACAGGCTTTCCGTGATACGCGGCTGACCCGCACGAGCCGACGTCCGGACCGATGGCGATGCCGTCGAGCGCACGGGAGTAGTCCTCGGGCAGGCTGGGTCCGCCCAGCGGGTGTATCAGCCCGTCGGAATCGACGTGCAGTACCGAAGCGACGACATCGGGTGCGATGATTTCGACGCGCCGGCAAAGCCGGTCGGCAATCTCGGTGAGCGGAAGTTCATCGGCGAGTGCGCCCATGATCAGTTGCTGCAGCGACCTTAGTTGCTTGGTTTCCGAGATATCGGTCAGCAGCGCGAAGATGTACTTGACCCGTCCGCGGGCGTTGCGGAACGGTTTGACCATGGCCGAGATCCAGATCTCATCGCCGTTCCTGTCGTAGGCCAGGATTTCGTCTTCAGCGGCGCTGTCATCGTAGATTCGGCGGCGCAGCCTCGTCAGCGTATTGCGATCGGTAAACTGGCCGGCAAAGTGGCTCGCGTGCCGCCCTTGTGCTTCCTCGGGTGAGTATCCGAACATTCCGGAGAAGGCGGCGTTGGTATAGACGACCTGCAGCTTGCGGTCGGTGACGACGACCGCGCGGTTGGTCTTGTCGGCCACCAGATTGAGCAGCGCGATCCTCTCGCGTCGTTCGATTTCTGCGGTGGTGTCACGAACGAAGACCATGTAATTGGCTCGGCCGGCGATCTCGACGGCCGACACCGACAGCTGAGCCCGGATCCGGCTGCCGTCGTTGCGCCGGATCGTGATCTCGGCCTCGGCGCTATTTTGCAGGTCATCAAACCCCAGACAGCGCGCATCGCAACCGAGAACATCCGCGCGCCGCACGCCCCAGATCGTTTCGGCCGCGGCGTTGAAATGGCGGATGCGCAGATCGCTGTCGACGATGACGACGGCCTCGCTCGCCTGTTCGAGCGCTGCCAGCAGAAATTCGGTGGTCTCGACTGTGGGGTAATCCGAAGCGCGCATCGTCCTGCCTTGTGATTCCGTCACGGCCACCGGCGCACGGCGCCGGCGGGGTGGTGACTGCAGTCATGCCAAGGTTAGGAGGCCGGGAGTGATCAGGAAGTTGTGCAACCCGTAATGGACGGGTTGGAACTCATCTCATGCTTAAGATTTCGTTAGGGAATGCACGGCCTGGTTAGACATCGCTCGCGCCGTCGTGCTGGAAACCGAGGTAGCTCGCCGCGACCCGCTGGTTGCTGGCGATATCCCTGGCCGATCCGGACAGGATGAACTCGCCGAGTTCCATGACATAGGCGCGGTCGGCGATCTGCAGGGCAGCCTGCGCGTTCTGCTCGACCAGCAGCACCGAGACGCCGGCGGCGCGGAGTTCGCCGATGGTGCGGAAGATATCGGCCACGATGATAGGCGCCAGCCCGAGGCTCGGTTCGTCCAGCATCAACAGCTTGGGTGCGCCCATCAGGGCGCGGCCCATCGCCAGCATCTGCTGCTCGCCGCCCGACAGGGTGCCGGCCAGTTGCTTGCGTCGCTCCTTCAGCCGCGGAAACAGCGCATAGACGCGCTCGAAAGATTTTGCTGCGGTGGCCTTCGGAATCCGGAAGGCGCCGAGCTGCAGGTTGTCCTCGACATTCATGGTGCCGAACAATTCGCGGTGCTCGGGCACGAGACACAGGCCCGCCGCGACACGATCCTCGATGTCGAGCGGGGCCATATCGGTGCCGGCGAAGGTGGTCGCGCCCTTGAGCGGCAGCACGCCCATGATGGCGTTCAGCAGCGTGGTCTTGCCGGCGCCGTTGGCGCCGATGATGGTGACGATCTCGTTGTCGGCGACGTCGAGCGAGACCGAGCGCACGGCTTCGACCTTGCCGTAGGAAACATGGGCGTCGGAGACCGACAGCAGCGCACTCATGCGGTCGCTCCGAGATAGGCCTTGATCACATCGGGATTGCTCTTGATCGCGGCCGGCGTTCCCTCGGCGATCTTGGTGCCGAAATCGAGCACCACGACGCGGTCGGCGAGATCCATCACAAAACCCATGTCGTGCTCGACCAGCAGCACCGACATGCCGCCGTCGCGCAATTGACGGAGCAGCGCCGCGAGCCGCTGCTTTTCCATATGGCGCAGTCCCGCGGCCGGTTCGTCGAGCAGCAGCAGCAGAGGATCGACGCACAGCGCGCGCGCAATCTCGACGATGCGCTGCTGGCCGAGCGACAGACTTCCGGCCAACTGGTCGATCTGGTCGCCGAGGCCGACACGCTCGATCTGGCGCGCGGCTTCCGCCAGCAGTTTTGCCTCATCGGCGCGGTCGAGCCGGAACATGCTTGATATCGCGCCCGAAGATCCGCGCAGATGCGCGCCGATCGCGACATTCTCCAGCACGGTCATGTCGGGCACCAGCTTGACGTGCTGGAAGGTTCTGCTGACGCCGAGCTTGACGACCTCCTGCGGCGGGGCGTTGTCGACCTTGTGGCCGAGCACCGAGATGGTGCCGCCCGTCGTCGTCAGCACACCCGTGATCAGGTTGAAGGTCGTGCTCTTGCCGGCGCCGTTGGGCCCGATCAGGGCGACGATCTCGCGGGCCTGCACGTCAAAGGAGACGTCGTTGACGGCAATCACGCCGCCGAACTGCTTGCGTGCATTCTCGATCTGCAGCAGCGCAGCAGCAGAGGCCTGCGCGCGTTCGCGCTTGGCGAGGGGAAGCGACGTATCGGGTATCTTGCGTCCCGGCTTGATCGGCAATCGCGCCATCAGCCACGGCCAGACGCCGGTCGGCGCCAGTTGCAGCAAAACGACCAGCAGGATGCCGAACACGATGGTCTCGAGCTGGCTCTGGCCGCCGAAGATATAGGGCAGGTAGCTCTGCAGGATCTCTTTCAGGATCACGACGATACCGGCGCCGAGCACCGCGCCCCAGACATAGCCGGCGCCGCCGACAACGGCGATGAACAGATATTCGATGCCGGCCTGCGCGCCGAACGGCGTCGGATTGGCGGCGCGCTGGAAATGCGCATAGAGCCAGCCGGACAGGCCCGCGAGAACCGCCGCATAGATGAACACCAGAAGTTTTGCGCGCGGGGTCTGGACGCCGAACGCTTCGCCGGCGATATGCCCGCGCCGCAGCGCGCGGATCGCGCGCCCGGTGCGGGAGTCCAGCAGGTTCATGGTCAGCAATGCCGAGACCAGCACCGCGATCCAGATCGCGAAATAGATCGTGCCGGGATCGAGCATCCGGAAGCTGCCGATCGAGAGCGGCGGGATGCCCGATATGCCGTCGTTGCGGCCGAGGAATTCCAGCTTGCTGAACAGATAGAACAGGCCGATGCCCCAGGCGATGGTGCCGAGCGGCAGATAATGGCCCGACAGGCGCACCGTAACGATGCCGAGCAGGACGGCGGCGATGCCGCTGACCAGCAGCGAGAGCGGCAACGTCAGCCACGGCGAGAACCCATAGGCCGTGGTCAATACCGCCGTGGTGTAGGCGCCGAAGCCGCAAAAGGCAGCCTGGCCGAATGAAGTGAGGCCGCCGACGCCGGTGAGCAGCACCAGCCCCATCGCTACCAGCGCGGCGAGGCCGATATTGTTGAGCAGCACGATCCAGAACGGCGGCACGCCCGGGATGAACGGGATCGCCGCCATGACGAGTGCGAAGACGATGAGAGGGGTTCGCTGCTTCATCGCCGTCAGTCCTTCTCTTCCTCGACTGCGGGCGCCGCGAGCGAACGCAGCACCAGCACGGGAAGGATCAGCGTAAAGACGATGACCTCCTTGAAGTTGCTGGCGTAGAACGAGGAGAACGCCTCGACGCAGCCCACGATCAAGGCCGCAATCGCGGTCAGCGGATAGCTGACGAGGCCGCCGATGATCGCGGCGATGAAACCTTTCAGGCCGATCAGGAAGCCGGTGTCGTAATAGAGCGTGGTGATCGGCACGATCAGGATGCCGGAAATCGCACCGATCAGCGAGGCCAGCAGGAACGCGATCTGTCCCGACAGCGTGGTGCGGATGCCGACGAGGCGGGCGCCGAGCCGGTTGACGGCGGTGGCGCGCAGCGCCTTGCCCATCAGCGTGTAGCCGAAGAACAGCCACAGCGCGATAATGAAGGCGATCGTCAGCCCGTAGACCGCAAGGCTCTGGCCGGTGAAGCGCAACGGACCGATCGTGAGCGCCGCGTTCGACAGCGCCGGTCCGCGCAGGCCCTCGGCGCCGAAGAACACCAGGCCCAGGCCCTGCAGTGCGAGATGGCAGCCGACGGAGGCGATCAGCAGCACCAGCACCGAGGTATGGGCCAGCGGCTGGAATGCGATCCGGTAGAGGAACAGGCCAATCGCCGCGACGATCAGCAGCGACAGCGCGATATTGACCGCAATCGGGGTCGTGGGGCCGGCGAACCCGTAAGTCAGGGCGAGGATGGCAGCCGGCAGGACGATGTTGAGGGCAAGGGAGCGCAAGACCTTGTTGAGCCGCAGCGATCGCCGCGCGTCAAACAGATCGAGCGCGAAGGCGACCACGCCCATCGCGATGGCGAGCCACGCGGTGCCCGGCACCTTGCCGGTCGCCAGCACGGCATAGCTGAGCGCGCCGTAGGTGACGAACTCGCCTTGCGGAATCAGGATGACGCGGGTGACGGCAAACACCAGCACCAGCGCAAGCCCGAGCAGCGCATAGATCGCGCCATTGGTGATGCCGTCCTGCAGCAGGAACAGCATGATCGTCGTGTTCAAGACTGGCGCTCCCCCTAAAAGCGTCGCCGGTCCTGACCTCGCGCGGTCCGCCGGCCGTCCCACATCTCGACAGTTGAAATGCCGCCGATATTTGATATATTCAATAACAATTATCAAATATAACATCAAGGCCCCGGCCACCGGCCGAGCCTTTTTCCGGGTGCGAGCCTCACGCCATGACAGTTTCCAAGGCAGCGACCGATGTCGTCAAGCCGTCGCGCAGCCAGGCTAAGGAAATTACGGGCACCGCTGCGGATGGCGCCGCTGATAGTGCCGGGCTGCAACTGGGCGAGCTGGCCGAACTGCTCGGCTATTCACTCAAGCGCGCGCAGCTCAAGGTGTTCGAGGACTTCCTGCGCTGCGTCGCGCCGCTGCAACTGACGCCGGCGCAATTCTCGGTGCTGCTGCTGCTCGACCGGAACCCCGGACGCAACCAGACCGAAATCGCCAACACGCTCGGCATCCTCAGGCCGAATTTCGTATCGATGCTGGATGCGCTGGAGAGCCGCGGCCTCTGCGCCCGGATGCGTTCGACCAACGACCGCCGCTCGCACATCCTGGTTCTGACCGACAAGGGAAGGGCGGTGCTGGCGCGCGCCAAGAAGCTCGTTGCCAGCAAGCACGAGGCGCGTCTCAACGAATTGCTGGGCCCGGCCAACCGCGTAGCCCTGCTCGAAATGCTCTCGAAGATCGCGGCGGAGTTTTGAGTGTTGTTCGTCATTCCGGGATGGTCCGAAGGACCAGACCTCAGATGCGCAATTGCGCATCGGGAATCTCGAGATTCCGGGTTCGATGCTCCGCATCGCCCCGGAATGACGTGATAGTGAGCTCATCACGCCGCGACGATGCGCTCTTGAACCTCGCGCGACACGCGTCCCGACAGGAATTGCCGCTCGATCTCGGCGGCGGGAAGCGGCCGGCTGAACAGGAAGCCCTGCATCTCCGTGCATCCTTCGGACGCGATGCTGTGGAGCTGTTCCGCGGTTTCAACGCCCTCGGCGGTAGCCGTCATGCCCATGCCATTGGCGAGCGCGGCAACCGCCCGCACGATGGTGAGCGAGCTCGAATCCTCGTTGATGTTCTTGACGAACGAGCGGTCGATCTTGATCTTGTCGAACGGAAAGCTCTGCAAATAGGTCAGCGACGAATATCCGGTGCCGAAATCGTCCATGGCGATCCGGATCCCGAGCGCCCGCAACTGATGCAGCACTGCAAGCGTCGCCTCCTTGTTGTGGAGCAGGACGGACTCGGTGATTTCGATCTCCAGCCGCGTCGGTGCGAGACCGGAGGCGGCGAGCGCGCTGACGATCACCTGCATCAGGCCGGGGCTGCGGAACTGGATCGCCGAAATATTGACGGCGACATGAAGGTTGTCGGGCCATTGCGCGGCGGTGGCGCAGGCCTGCCGGATGACCCACTCGCCCAACGGCACGATAAAGCCGATCTCTTCGGCCAGCGGGATGAAGGTGGCGGGCGAAATCAGTCCCCTGGTCGGATGATTCCAGCGGATCAAGGCTTCGAAGCCGCTGATTTCCTTGCTCGCCAGGTTAACGACCGGCTGGTAGTGCAGCTCGAACTCGCCGCCCGGCAGCGCCTTGCGCAGGTCCTGCTCCATGACGCGGCGGGTCTGCATCTGCAGGTCCATCGCGGGTTCGAAGAAGCGCAGCGTGCCGCGGCCGTCGCTCTTGGCGCGGTAGAGCGCGAGGTCGGCGTTGCGCAACAATTTGTCGGGGTTCGATCCGTCGCCGGGACCGACCGAAATGCCGATGCTGACGCCGATCACGGCCTGCTGGCCATCGATGTCATAGGGCTCGCTCAGCGCATCGATGACGCCCTGCGCCAGCGACGTGGCTTCGGCGGGGTCCGCGACCATGGCCTGCACGATCACGAATTCATCGCCTCCCATCCGCGCGATCGTGTCGGTCTCGCCAACGAGCCCGCGTAGGCGCTCGGCGACGATCCTGAGCAGCTTGTCGCCGCAGGGATGGCCGAACGTATCGTTCACGGCCTTGAACTGATCGAGGTCGAGATGATGGACAGCCACCATTTCCTCGCGCTGAACCCGGCCCAGCGCCTGTTCGAGCCGGTCGTTCAGCAGCACCCGGTTGGCAAGATCGGTCAGCGAATCGTGGTGCGCCATGTATTCGATCTTGACCTCGGACTGGCGCTGCTCGGTGATGTCCTCATGCGTCGCGACCCAGCCGCCGCCGGGCATCGGCCGGTGACGAATCTTGATCGTGCGTCCGTCCTGCAATTCGACGGTGCTGTCCTTTGCTTCGTTGGAGACCGCGACGTCGTTGCGCCAGCGGATATATTCTTCTCGCGTCATGGCCGGAAAGCTGCCGGCTTCGATGCGCAGATCGACGATTTCCGTCAGCTTCATACCGGCGTGGACGCGGTCGGCGGGAATATCATAGATCTCGACGAAGCGGTCGTTGCACACGATCAGGCGGTGGTCGGAATCGAAGAAGCATAGCCCCTGCGACATGTTGTTGATCGCGGTGTCGAACTGGAAGTTGCTGACGCGCAGCGCCTCTTCCTGCTCCCTGCCGAGATCGTATTGCTTTTTCAGCCGGGCATTGAGCTCTTCGCGCTCGGTGATGTCCTCGTGCGTCGCCATTCCGCCGCCGCCGGGCATCGGATAGACGGTGTAGGCGACAATGCGGCCGTCGGTGAACTCCTGCACCGTGGTATCGAGTGCGATATCGCGGCCGACGCGCGCACGGATGTAATCATCGGGCGCGACCTGCACCTTGAGGCCGAGCTTCAGTCGATGCTGGATCAGTTCGCGGGTCGGGGTTCCCGGCTTCACGTGTTCAGGCGACAGCCCGTACATTTCCCTGTAACGGGCGTTGCAGAAAACGACTTCGCGCTTCTCGTCGAAGACGACGATGCCGAGCGATAAATTGTTGATCGCCTCTTCGAGCCGCGCACTCAACTGCGCTGACCGCGGGGCGGTTATCGGGCGGTGATCCGTCATAAGGCATTTCCCCAGCCGCTAATGGCGGCTCTCCTCCCTCCAGGAGTGCGGCCATTAGAAGCCCAAGCTGGTGAATCGCACCTTCGAGACGGGCCGATGCGCGCGGGTTCTTCGCAACTTGCTCAACAAGGCGTTAACGACGTTTGGCACCTGCAGGATGCCGGGGATCGCCCGTAAAACCTAGGCGGGGTCTACCAGGATCACCCTGACGTCGTTGACGTTGGTGAGCGTCGGGCCCGTCAGCACGAGATCGCCGGTGGCAGAGAAGAATGCAGTCGCATCGTTGTTGGCGAGATAGGCCGCAGGTGAGAGGCCGAGCGACTTCATCTTCGCAAACGTCGTCTGGTCGATCACGGCGCCGGCCGGATCGGTCGCGCTGCCGGCGCCGCCGTCGGCACCGTCGGTATCCGCGGCCAGCGCCGCGATGCCCGAAGTGTCCTTTAGAAGATCCGCCAGCGCCAGCGCGTATTCCTGGTTGGGGCCGCCGCGGCCATCGCCGCGCACGGTCACCGTGAGTTCGCCGCCCGACAGGATCGCGATGCGTTTACCTTCGCTGCGCGCCTTCAGCGCCAGCCGCGCATGATCGGCCGCAACATCGCGCGCCTCGCCTTCGAGATCCGCGCCGAGGTCGATGATCTCATAGCCGGCGTCCTTTGCGACCTTGATCGCGGCGTCAAGCGAAGCCTTGGGTTTTGCAATCATCTCGAATTGCGCGCGGGCGAACGCGCCATCGCCGGGCTTGCAACTCTCATTCCTGGGATCTTCGAGGGCGCGCCTGACAGCATCGTCGACCGTGAGGTTATACTTCGCCACCAGCGCGCGGGCGTCCGCCAGCGTGCTCGGATCCGGCACCGTCGGTCCCGATGCGATCGCGGACGGGTCGTCATGCGGCACGTCTGAGATCGCGAGCGTCACGATCTCGGCGGCGCGCGCTCCGGCGCGGGCCAGCCGGCCACCCTTGATCCGCGACAGATGCTTGCGGACGATATTCATTTCGCCGATCGGCGCGCCCGAGCGCAGCAGCGCACGGTTGACCTGCTGCTTCTGTGCGAACGATACGCCATCGGCCGGCGCGATCCAGTTCGCGGAGCCGCCGCCGGACAACAGCACCAGCAGCAGATCATCCGCGGTTGCCTCGGCGGCGAGGCGCAGCGTTTCGTCGGCGGCTTTCAGCCCGGCTTCGTCGGGCACGGGATGGCCGGCCTCGACAACCCTGATCCGCCGCGTCGGTACGCCGTGGCCGTGGCGCGTGGTGGCAATGCCAGTCAGCCGCGACGGGATCGAGCCCCAGCGTATCGAGGTAGTGCCGCTCGGCGGCAGCCGCCATCGCCGCTGCGCCCTTGCCGGCGGCAAGGCAGATCACGCGGCCCTTCGGCACAGGTCGCAGATGCGCCGCGAGCACGACGTCGGGATGCGCGGCCGCGACAGCCGCGTCAAAGATCGCGCGCAAGAGGGGACGTCGGTCGGTCATGGCAATCCTGTCCTAGTGGGCGAGTTCGCCGCTGATGACGTCGCCGAACAACTGCCAGCGTCCGTCCTTGAACTGCATCAATTGCAATTGCTCGATCGGCTGGAAGTCGTCCGGCCCGGTGGAGAGGGTGACGCCCGGCAGCAGCCCGCCTTGCGGGAACTGCTTCAGGTTCGCAGCCTGCTTCATCACGTTCTCGCGGGTCAGATTGTCACCGCAGCGCTTCAACACTTCGACCATAGTGGTCGCCATGTTGTAGCCGGTCATGGCCGAGGAATCGACGCGATTGACCTCCGGCAAATATTTGGCCAGCAGATCGTCGAACGCCTTGATGCCGGCATCGCCCTCCCACTGGGGATCGCTGGCGTCCTTGGCGTAGGCGGCCGAGATCACGCCCTGCGAGTTCTCCAGCCCCGCGGGCCGCATCACGGTCGCGGTGGATGCACTGACATTGGAGATGATGGTGACCGGCTTCCAACTCATCTCGCCGAGCTTCTTGATCGCCTGCGCTCCGAACTTCGGCGTGGTGAAGAACACCACGACATCCGGATTGGACGACTTGATCCGCACCACATGCGAGTCGATGGTCGGCTCTGATACCTCGTAGCTTTCCTCCGCGACGATGCGGGAGGTATCCTTGGCGAAGCCGTCCTTGAGGCCCTTGAGATAGTCCTTGCCCATGTCGTCGTTCTGGTAGAGCACGGCGATCTTGGTAGTCGGCTTCTCTTTCGTGAGATACTTCGCGTAGATGCGCGACTTGCTCTGGTAGCTCGGCAGCCAACCCATGGTCCAGGGAAACGCCTTCGGGTCGTTCCACTTGGTGGCGCCGGTGGCGACGAATAGCTGCGGCACTTTCTTGCTGTTGACGTATTTCTGGATCGCGGTGTTGGAGGGGGTGCCGAGCGTGCCGAACAGCAGCAGAACCTCGTCGCTCTCGATCAGCTTGCGCGCCTGCTCGACGGCCTTCGGCGGCGAATAGGCGTCGTCATAGGAGATGAAATTGATCTTGCGGCCATTGATGCCGCCCTCGTCGTTGACCTTCTTGAACACCGCGCCCATCGCCTTGCCGACCACACCATAGGCCGACGCCGGGCCACTATAGGGCACGATGTTGCCGATCTTGATCTCGGAGTCGCTGGCGCCGGCGTCGTACTTCTTCTGTGCCGAGGCGGCGGTGGCGCTCGTGGCCATCGCGAGGCCGAGCAGGGTGGTCGCGATACGACGTCGGGTCAGCAGGGGCATTCGTACAACTCCTTGTTTTTCCGCGCCCACCGGAATAGGCGCTGCGGCTTCTTGTGTGGGGGTGCCAAGCCGATACCTAGCGCATGAACCGCCGAAGTGTAAGCGGTTTGGCTGGCCAATCGCCTTTTCCGATAGGGCGATAGCAGGAAGCTCACGAAAAGGCCCCCCGCAACGGTGTTGCAGGGGGCCTGATGCGGTTGTTGAGTTTGGAGACCAGGTTATCCGCCGACGTCGCCGCTCAAGATCTCTCCAAACAGCTCCCACGCTTCGCCCTTGAACTTCTGCAGTTGGACCTGCGAGATCGGCGCGAAGTCGGTCGGCGAGGTATTGACCTTGATGCCCGGCAACAGGCCGCCGAGCTGAAGATCCTTGATGCTGGCAGCCTGCTTCATGACGTTTTCACGCGTCAGGTTGTCGCCGGATGCCTTCAATACGTGAACGAGTCCCTGCGCGACGGTGTAACCGAACATCACCCCACCATCGATCCGGTTACCTTCCGGGAAATACTTCGTGAGGAATTCATCGAAGGCCTTCATGCCGGCGTCGTCTTTCCACTGCGGGTCGGACGTGTCCTTGAGGTAGGCGGAGGAGATGATGCCCTGGCTGGCTTCGAAACCGGCGGGCTTCATGACGGCGCCAATCGAGGCCGAGACGTTGTTGAGGAAGTGCGTGGGTTTCCAGCCGATCTCGGCGTTCTTCTTGATCGCCTGCGCCGCGAACTTCGGCGTGGTGATGTTCATGAACACGTCAGCACCGGTCGCCTTCAGCTTGACGATGTGGGAGTCGATGGTCGGCTCGGATACTTCGTAGCTCTCTTCCAGGACGATCATCGATGCGCCTTTGGCGCCAAGGCCGTCCTTGAAGCCCTTCAGATAGTCCTTACCGTAGTCGTCGTTCTGATAGAGGATGCCGATCTTGGCATTCGGAAAATTCTTCAGAATGTACTTCGCATAGATCTGCGTTTCGCTCTGGTAGTTGGGCTGCCAGCCCATCGTCCACGGGAAGTTCTTCGGATCATTCCACTTGGTGGCGCCGGTCGCGACGAACAGTTGAGGTACCTTCTTGGAGTTCAGGTACTTCTGGATCGCCGTGTTGGATGGAGTACCCAGCGGATTGAAGACGAGCAGGACTTCATCGCTCTCGACCAGCTTGCGTGCCTGCTCCACCGTCTTCGGCGGGCTGTAGGCGTCGTCATAGCTGATGAAGTTGATCTTGCGGCCGTTGATGCCGCCCTCGGCGTTGATCTTCTTGAAGTAGGCTTCTTCGGTCTTGCCGATCACGCCATAGGCGGAAGCCGGTCCGCTGTAGGGCATGATGTTGCCGATCTTGATTTCGGTATCGCTTGCGCCGGAATCGTATTTCTTCTGTGCGAGCGCGCCGCTCGAAGTCGCCGCGAGTAATCCAAACGCGGCCGAAACGATCGCCAGTTTTTTCATTGTGGACATTTCTGTCTCTCCCTTTTCATTAACCAAAGATAGTCGGTTGGCCCCTTGAATGAAGCTCTTTTAATGTCGCGTGCTTACCATTTTGCCGGAACCGTCACAACAGAAAGCCCCTGCGGCAAAGCCGCAGGGGCTGCTGCTTTAGTAGGCTGGCCGGCAGACTAGCCGCCGACGTCGCCGGAGAGGATTTCGCCGAAGCGTTCCCAGGTTTCGCCCTTGAACTTCTCCAGTTGCACCTGCGAGATCGGCGCGAAGTCGGTGGCGGAGGTGTTAACCTTGATGCCCGGCAGCAGGCCGCCTAGCTCGAGGTTCTTGATGCTGGCCGCCTGCTTCATGATATTGGCCCGGGTCAGGTCGTCGCCGGACGCCTTCAGCACATGGACGAGACCCTGGGCAACGGTATAGGCGTACATCACCGAAGCGTCGATGCGGTTGCCTTCCGGGAAGTACTTCGTCAGGAACTCGTCGAACGCCTTCATACCGGCATCGTCCTTCCACTGCGGGTCAGACGTGTCCTTGAGATAGGCGGACGAGATGATGTCCTGGCTGGCTTCGAAGCCGGCCGGCTTGATGACGCTGCCGATCGAGGCCGAGACGTTGTTGAGGAAGTGCAGCGGCTTCCAGCCGATCTCGGCGTTCTTCTTGATCGCCTGCGCCGCGAACTTCGGCGTGGTGATGTTGATGAACACGTCCGCGCCGGTCGACTTCAGCTTGACGATGTGGGAATCGATGGTCGGTTCGGAGACTTCGTAGCTTTCCTCCATGACGATCATCGACGCGGCCTTGGCGCCGAGCCCGTCCTTGAAGCCCTTCAGATAGTCCTTACCGTAGTCGTCGTTCTGATAGAGGATGCCGATCTTGGCGTCCGGCTTGTTCTTCAGAATGTACTTTGCATAGATCTGCGTTTCGCTCTGGTAGTTGGGCTGCCAGCCCATCGTCCAGGGGAAGTCTTTCGGATCGTTCCACTTGGTGGCGCCGGTCGCGACGAACAGCTGCGGCACCTTCTTGGTGTTCAGGTATTTCTGGATCGCTGAATTCGGCGGCGTACCCAGCGGATTGAAGACGATCAGGACTTCGTCGCTCTCGACCAGCTTGCGCGCCTGCTCGACCGTCTTTGGCGGGCTGTAGGCGTCGTCATAGCTGACGAAGGTGATCTTGCGGCCGTTGATGCCGCCCTCGGCGTTGATCTTCCTGAAATAGGCCTCTTCGGTTTTTCCGATCACACCGTAGGCGGAGGCCGGTCCGCTGTAGGGCATGATATTGCCAATCTTGATTTCGGTATCGCTGGCGCCGGTGTCGTATTTCTTTTGTGCTAATGCGCCGCTGCTGGTCGCAGCCAGTAATGCGAGGGCAGCCGAAAAGGCTCCCACGCGCAAGTCGATGGCGAGCATTGTTTGATCTCCCTGGGATCACGATGGATGTGTCAGATTTTTTTGATTGGAGCGCTTGGCGGCTCTTGAGAGCTATTGAATACCTTTCGTCCCCGCCCAGCAACAAAAAGCCCCCCGCGACGGCGTCGCGGGGGGCGTTATTTAGTTGGAGATTTCGCGGGACTAACCGCGAGACGGAATATTAATCTTTGTTCAAAACAGAAAGCCGCTAAGGCCGCCTGTTCAGCCCAGGCTCAGTGTGAGGCGGTGTCGCCGCTGATGATCTCGCCGAACAATTCCCATTTCGCACCCTTGAAGCGCTGCATCTGCAACTGGCTGATGGGAGCGAAATCCGTGGCACTGGTGTTGATCTTCACGCCTGGCAACAGCGTGTCGGGCGTGAAGTCCTTCAGGCTTGCCGCCTGCTTCATCACGTTGGCCCGGGAGAGATCATCGCCGCACATTTCCAGAACCTTCGCCAGGGTCTGTGCCGCGCCGTAGCCATAAACGAGCGCGCTGTCGGTCCGGTCGGCGCCCGGCATGTACTTGTCCATGAACTCGCTCCACTTCGTCATGCCGGGATCGCTCTTCCACTGCGCGTCGGCCGCGTCCTTGGCGTAAGCCGCGGAAAGCACGCCCTGAGCGTTTTCAAACCCTGCCGGCTGCATTACCGCGCCGACCGAGGCGGACACGTTGGTCATGATCTGCAGCGGCTTCCAGCCCAGTTCGGCGGTCTTCTTGATGGTTTGCGCGCCGAATTTCGGTGTCGCATAAATCAGGAGCACGTCCGGATTGGCGGCCTTGATCTTGACGATGTGCAAGTCGATGGTCGGTTCCGAAACCTCGTAGCTTTCCTCCATGATGATCATCGAGGAAGCCTTGGCACCCAATCCATCCTTGGTGCCCTTGAGGTAGTCTTTGCCGAAGTCGTCGTTCTGATAGAGGATCGCAATCTTGGCGTCCGGCTTTTCTTTCAGCAGATACTTCGCATAGATCTGCGCTTCGCTCTGGTAGCTCGGCTGCCATCCCATGGTCCAGGGGAAGCCCTTCGCATCGTTCCACTTGGTGGCGCCGGTGGCGACGAAAAGCTGCGGTATTTTCTTGCCATTCAGATATTTCTGGATCGCGGAGTTGGACGGGGTGCCGAGCGGGTTGAACACGACCAGCACTTCGTCGCTCTCGACCAGCTTGCGTACCTGCTCGACCGCTTTCGGGGGGCTGTAGGCATCGTCATAGCTGACGAAATTGATCTTTCGTCCGTTGATGCCGCCCTTGTCGTTGATCATCTTGAAGTAGGCTTCTTCGGTCTTGCCGATCAAGCCATAGGCGGAGGCCGGTCCGCTGTAGGGGATGATGTTGCCGATCTTGATCTCGGTATCGTTCGCGCCGGTATCGTATTTCTTCTGGGCGAGGGCGTTGCCGGGGGTGAAAGCAATAGCAGTGACCGCCGCCGAGAGTGCGGCGGTCCGTAGTGTTGCAAGCATAGTATCTCCTGAGTTTGTTCTTTGGGTTCTTAGTTCTTCTTGAGTTTGCCAAGCATCTGCTGGGCGACCATCGCGACCTGCCTGGCGCCATGCGGCACGAGGAAGATGACGAGGAACAGGAGTACGCCGAACACCGCCCCGGAAAGGCCCTTTGAGATTCCTTCCGCGATGTTGGGTACGAAGATGATGAAGGCCGAGCCGACGATCGATCCCGGCAGCCAGCCGACGCCGCCGACGACCATGCCGAGGAACAGCGAGATCGCAAGCGTGATGGTGTAGCCGTCGGGGGCCACGAACTGCACCGCGATGGCGCCGAGACCGCCGGCAACGCCGGTGATGCCGGCCGAGACGCCGAACGCCAGCGTCTTGTACAGCGCGACGTCAACGCCCATCGCGGAGGCCGCGATCTCGTTGTCGCGGATCGCCATGAAGGCGCGGCCCGAGCGCGATTTCAGCAGGTTGACCGAGGCGATGTAGATCCCGATCGAAACCACGAGCGTGAAATAATACAGCCACCGGTCCTGCGATATCGGCAGCCCGAACGGCGCATCCGGCTTGGTCACCACCAGGCCCTGAACGCCGCCGGTCCAGTGTTCGAAGAAGCCGAGCTTCAGCAGTTGCGGCATGGCGACCGCAAGCGCGAAGGTCGCCAGGGCCAGATAGATGCCGCTCAGGCGCAGCGCCGGCTGACCGAACAAAAACCCGAAGCCAAAGCAGATGATGCCGGCAATGGGTAATGTCAGGGCGTAGTTCACGCCCACATGTTCCATCAGAATGGCGGAGGTATAAGCGCCGACCGCGTAGAAGGCGCTTTGACCCAGCGAAAACTGGCCGCTGCCGCCGGTCAGGATGTTCAGCGCCAGAACCGCCAGCGCGTAGATCAGCAACATCGTCAACTGGAAAACGATGAAGTTCTTCACGAACATCGGCCCGATGATCAACAATGCCAGCACCACGAGCGAGGTGCCGTAGCCCAGCGTCATGGCTCGCTTCGGAACGGCCTCGACCGCCGGTGCCTCGTTTGCGACTTCGTCAACTGAGCTCATGATCAAACTCGCTTCACGATGGGCCGGCCAAACAGGCCCGCCGGTTTGAGAACCAACACGGTGATGATTAGGGCCAGCGCGATCGGCAATTTCAGTTCATTGCCGACGCCGGGGATATAGGTTCCGGCGAGATTCTCGAATACGCCGACCAGGAAACCCCCAACCACCGCTCCGAGCGGGCTGGTGAGGCCGCCGAGGACGGCGGCGGCAAACCCGTAGATCAGCACGCCGCCCATCATGTTGGGCTCCAGGAACACGACAGGTGCGATCAGGATGCCGGCGATCGCGCCGATCGCGGACGCCATGCCCCAGCCAAGCGCGATCATCCAGCTGGTGTTGATGCCGACCAGCCGTGCCGATTCCGGCAACGACGCGGCCGCGCGCATCGCAAGGCCGATCCGGGTGAACTGAAAGAACAGATAGAGCAGGATCAGCAGTCCCAGCGTGACGCCGATCATGCCGGCCTGATGGGTCGAGATCAGCTGGCTGCCGAGAAAGGGCGAGGATCCGAACGGCGTCGGAAACTGCTTGATCGTGAAGTCCCAGGTCAGCCCGGCGACGCTGTTCACGATCGCAAATAATGCGATGAAACCGGCGACGTTGGTCAGGACCGGCGCCTTGGCAAGCGGCTTGAACAACAGGCGCTCGATGGCGATGCCGCCTGCGAACGAGAACATCAGCGTGAGAAGGAAGGCCCACCAATACGGCACCCCCCATTGCATCAGCTGCCAGGCGATGAACGTCGAGAACATCGCCATTTCGCCCTGGGCGAAATTAAGATGGTCGATCGCCTGGTAGATCATGACGACGGCGAGCGCCATGCAGGCATAGATCGCACCTGTGGCAATGCCAGCCAGGACTTGGTTGATAAAGAGTTCCACGGCTGCGCTCCTCAATAACCGAGATAGGATTTACGGACGTCTTCGTTGTTCGCGATTTCGGTAGCGCTTCCCGACATCACGATACGTCCGGTTTCAATAACGTAGGCCTTGTCCGCGAGCTCCAGCGCGAGTTGCGCGTTCTGCTCCACCACCAGAATGGTGACCTTGTCCTCGCGGTTGATCTTGCCGAGGATCTTGAACAAATCGCGCACGATCAAGGGCGCCAGTCCGAAGGACGGCTCGTCGAGCAGCATCAGCCGCGGACGCAGCATCAGCGCGCGCGCAACCGCGAGCATCTGCTGTTCGCCGCCCGACAGCGTGCCGGCCTGCTGGGTATGCCGTTCCTTCAGCACCGGGAAGTGCTCGTACATGCGCTCGATATCGGCCACCACGCCCTTCCTGTCGTTGCGGGTGATGGCGCCGAGCTGCAGGTTTTCCTCCACCGTCATGGTGGTGAAGGTGCCGCGGCCCTGCGGCACATGCGCGATGCCGAGGCGGACGACGTTTTCGGTCGATTTGCCGGAGAGCGGCTTGCCCTCGAACTCGATCGCGCCGGTGGAGCGCACCATGTTGCAGATCGCCCGCAAGGTGGTGGTCTTGCCGGCGCCGTTGGCGCCGAGCAGCGTGGTCAGGCTGCCCTCGTTGAGGGAGAAGCTCAGGCCATGAAGCGCCTGGACCTGGCCGTAATAGGCACGCAGATCCTTGATGTTGAGCATCGCGGTCATTGGTCCTTGCTCCCGAGATAGGCCTTGATGACATCCGGGTCGGCCTGGACCTGGGCCGGTGTTCCTTCGGCGAGCTTGCGGCCGAAATTGAGTGCGACGACGTGGTCGGCGATCGACATCACCAGACCCATGTGATGTTCGACGAGCAGCACGGTCATGTGGCGCTCGTCGCGAATCCGGCGGATCAGGTCGCCGAGTACGTGCACTTCTTCGTGGTTGAGGCCGCCGGCGGGTTCGTCGAGCAGCAGGATCTTCGGATCGGCGGCGAGTGCGCGCGCGAGTTCAACGCGCTTCTGGGTGCCGAACGGCAGGCCGGACACCACGGTGTGGGCGACGTCATTGAGGTCCAGGTAGTCAAGAATCCCATGGACCTTCTTGTTGACCTCGGCTTCGCCGCGGCGAACCCAGGCGAGCTTCAGCGAGTCGCGAGATGATGTCGCTCGATGTGCGGGCGTGGGTACCGACGCGAACGTTGTCGAGCACCGAAAGATTGGGAAACAGCGCGACGTTCTGGAAGGTGCGGCCGATGCCGATCTCGGCGATCTTGTGCGGCGGACGCGTCAGGATGCTCGCGCCTTCCATCAGGATATCGCCGGAAGACGGCTGATAGAGTCTGGAGAGGCAGTTGAACAACGTCGTCTTGCCGGCGCCGTTCGGTCCGATCAGGCCGAGGATTGCGCCCTTGTGCATGTCGAAGGACACGCCATTCAACGCGATGATGCCGCCGAACACGACGCTGACGTCGCGAACCGCGAGCAGGGGAGCATTTCCCTGCGCGAGCTGTGCCTGCGTCATCTCGTCTCGCCCGCCCTGATCACGGAGCGGGAATGACCGGACGAAAATTTTCGCCGGTCATGGTGAAGGCTATCTGATCCCCTCGGCCAAACGTGCAACTTTCCCTCCTGCTTTCAGTTTCTTGCTCTCTGCTTTTTTGGATTGCGGTGCTGCGCCGCCCAGCGCTGCCTCGATTTTCCTTACCATCGTGACAAGGCGAGGTCCAATGTCGGTGATCAAGCGCTCTTCCGTAAAGCGGAATGCCGGCGCGCCGCAATTGAAGGCATACGGCCCGGTTCCGTCATTGAGCTTCAGCGCTACACCTACCGCGTGTACATCGTCCTGCCATTCGCCTGCAGAAATCGCGAACCCGTATTTCGCCACCGTTTCGCCCGAGCGTTCGATGCCGTCGCGCATCCGCGCCCATCGGCTGCCGTAATGGTCGCGCAGTTCGCGCAGTAAAGCGGCGCGTTCGTCGTCGGGCAGTGCCCAGATATACGCGCGCCCCATCGCCGAAGTTGCAATCGGTACGCGCGAACCGACGTCGAGCTGCACGCCGAGTGTCAGCCCGTTACGGCTCTGCCCGAAATAGATCATGCTGTGACGGTCGCGCCCGCCGACCGCGACGGCGCCGCCGGTCTCGCGCATCAGCTCTTCACGATAGGGTTCGGACAAATGCCGAACGCCGAGATTGGCGAGGGCGGCATACCCCAGCGCCATGGCTGATGGCGCGAGCTGATACTTTTCGAAACGTGGAACGGGTGTAAGATAACCCAGCTTGGTCAGGGTGTAGGTCAGCCGGGAAATGGTTGGCTTCGGCAAATTGGTACGGGCAGCGAGTTCTTGATTGCCGAGAAGCCCGTCGTTGGGATGAAATGCGCGCAACACATCAAGTCCGCGGGAAAGCGCGACAACGAAGCTGCGATCGGTCGCCACCTTTTTCCCTGGACGCTTCATTACCCGTTACTGCTGATGAGTTCGTTGACAAGGGACGTGCTTCAAAATAACCCTCGCTGTCAAGATGTGGAATTAAATTTCGCAGTGCGAAATTGACAAAATGGCCGTAGCTACTCAACGCAAGTTGAGTAGCATCCAAGAAACGATCCAGAGAACAAATGATCCAGGGAGAGTCCCGTGAGCGAAGTGGTAAAACTCGAACGTCATGACGTCATCGCCATCGTCACGGTCGACAGTCCTCCGGTCAACGCGCTGAGCGCCGCGGTGCGCGGCGGCATCTTCGAATGCATGAAGAGCGCGATCGCGGACGCGGAAGTGAAGGCCATCGTGCTGACCTGCGCCGGCCGCACCTTCATCGCCGGCGCCGACATCACCGAATTCGGCAAGCCGCCGAAGCCGCCCGGCCTCGCCGAAGTGCTGGTGCTGATGGAGAATTCGCCGAAGCCGATCATCGCCGCCATTCACGGCACCGCGCTCGGCGGCGGCCTCGAAGTCGCGCTGGCATGCCACTATCGCGTCGCCACCAAGGAAGCCAGGCTCGGCCTGCCCGAAGTGAAGCTCGGCCTGCTGCCGGGCGCCGGCGGTACCCAGCGGCTGCCGCGCGCGGTCGGCCCGGAACTCGCCGTCAAGATGATCGTCGGCGGCGATCCGATCAGCGCGGCGGAAGCGCTGAAGATCGGCCTGATCGAGGAAATCGTCGAAGGTCCGGCCTCAGGCGGCGAGGCCTTTGCCCGCAAGGTGCTGGCGGAGAAGCGCCCGCTGCGCAAGCTGCGCGACGACGACTCCAAGCTCGCGGCCGCCAAGGCCGACATTTCGATCTTCACCAATGCGGTCGCAGCCCTGACCAAGAAGGCGCGCGGGCTGGAAGCGCCGTTTGCCGCCGCCGATGCCGTGCGCGCCGCGATCGAACTGCCGTTCGACGAAGGACTGAAGAAGGAGCGCGAAGGGTTCCTCAAGCTGGTGTCCAGCGACCAGTCCAAGGCGCAGCGTTATGCGTTCTTCGCCGAGCGCGAAGCCGCCAAGGTCGCCGGCGTGCCCGAGGGCACCAAGCCGCGCAAGGTCGAGCGCGTCGCCATCATCGGCGCCGGCACCATGGGCGGCGGCATCGCGATGTCGTTCGCCAATGCCGGTATTCCGGTCACGCTGATCGAGACCGGCGAGGAGCAGCTCAAGCGCGGCATGGGCGTGATGCAGAAGAACTAGGAAGCCACCGCAGCGCGCGGCGGCATTCCCGCCGATGCGCCGGCCAAGCGCATGGGCCTGATCGACGGCAAGGTCGGCCTCGAGAACGTCAAGGACGCCGACCTCGTGATCGAGGCCGTGTTCGAGACCATGGCGATCAAGAAGGAAGTGTTCGAGGCAGCTCGACAAGCACGCCAAGCCGGGCGCGGTGCTGGCCTCCAACACCTCGTACCTCAACATCGACGAGATCGCGAAAGTGACCAAGCGTCCGCAGGACGTGCTCGGCATGCACTTCTTCTCGCCGGCCAACGTGATGAAGCTGTGCGAGATCGTCCGCGCCGACAAGACCGCGCCGGATGCGCTGGCGACCGCGGTCGCGATCGCGCGCAAGATCGCCAAGGTGCCGGCCGTGGTCGGCGTCTGCGACGGCTTTGTCGGCAACCGCATGCTGGCGCCAGCGCGGCAAGCAGTCGGAAAAGCTGTTGTTCGAAGGCGCGCTGCCGCAGCAGGTCGACGCCGTGGTGACCAAGTTCGGCATGCCGATGGGCCCGTTCGCGATGAGCGATCTCGCCGGCCTCGATATCGGCTGGCGCTCGCGCAAGGACCGCGGCATCAAGTCGGAAATCGCCGACGCGCTGTGCGAGGCCGGCCGCTTCGGCCAGAAGACCGGCAAGGGCTACTACAAGTATGAAGGCGGCTCGCGCGCGCCGCTGCCCGATCCGGAAGTCGAGAAGCTGATCGACGAGACGCTGCAGCAGCTCGGCGCAAGAAGCGCGATCGTCAGCGACGACGAAATCCTCGAGCGCATGATGTACCCGATGATCAACGAGGGTGCGCGCATCCTCGAAGAGAAGATCGCGGCGCGTCCGAGCGACATCGACGTGATCTGGCTCTACGGCTACGGCTGGCCGATCTATCGCGGCGGCCCGATGTTCTATGCCGACCAGGTCGGCCTGAAGCACATCGCCGACCGGCTGTCCTACTACGCCAAGGAGACCAACGATCCCTCGCTCGAACCGGCGCCGCTGCTCAAGCGTCTCGCCGCGGAAGGCAAGACGTTCGCTTCGCTGGCCGAGAAGTCGAAGGCGGCTTGATGGGCCGACGTGCTCTCTCCATGTCGTTCCGGGGCGTCGCAAAGGACGAACCCGGAACCTCGAGATTCCGGGTTCGATCGCTTGACGCATCGCCCCGGAATGACGGCTTCTACTGAGCGCAAACCATGACCCATCCCGGCGAACAGTTCTATCCGCAAGGCGTCCGCTGGGACGATCCGATCGCGCGCGGCACGCTGCCGGATCTGCTGTCGAACGGCCGCCGCCGAGTTCGGCGCGCGGCCCGCGCATCGAATTCCGCGACCGGCCGATCAGCTACAGCGAACTCGAAGCGCTGGTCGAGACCGCCGCCAGCGCCTTCCTGCGCGCCGGCTACGGCAAGAGACACTTCGGTCGCGCTGTTCCTCGGCAATACGCCGGATCATCCCGTCAATTTCTTCGGCGCGCTGAAGGCCGGCGCCCGCGTCGTGCATCTGTCGCCGCTCGACGGCGAGATCGCGCTGTCGCACAAGCTCTCGGACTCCGGCGCGCGCGTGCTGGTCACCAGCAATCTTCGGCGCTGCTGCCGACCGCGCTGAAATTCCTCGACAAGGGTCTGCTCGACCGCCTGATCGTCTGCGAGGACGACGACTGGGGCAAGGTCGGCACGCCGCAGACGCGCGCTGCCGGATAATCCGAAGATCGTCACCTACAGGCAATTCACCGATGGCGCGGCGAAGCCTGCGCAATGGCCGGCGATGTCGGCCGATGACGTCGCGCTGCTGCAATATACCGGCGGCACCACCGGCCTGCCGAAGGGCGCGATGCTCAGCCACGGCAATCTGACCGTCGGCGGTGTCGATCTACGACGTCTGGGGCAAGCCGGCGCGGCCGAGCGCAACGCGATCGAGCGCGTGATCTGCGTGCTGCCGCTGTTCCACATCTTTGCGCTGACGGTGGTGCTGCTGTCGTCGATCCGGCGCGGCAACCTGATCTCGCTGCACCAGCGCTTCGATGTCGAGGCCGTGATGCGCGACATCGAGGTGAAGCGCGCCACCGCGTTCCCCGGCGTGCCGACCATGTGGATCGCGATCGCAGCACTGCCCGATCTCGACAAGCGCGATCTGTCCTCGCTGGTCAGCGCCGGCTCGGGCGGCGCGCCGCTGCCGGTCGAGGTCGCGAGGATTCTTGAGCAGCAGGGTCGGCATGAAGCTGAAGAGCGGCTGGGGCATGACCGAGACCTGCTCGCCCGGCACCGCGCACCCGAAGGAAGGGCCGGACAAGCCCGGCTCGATCGGGCTGATGCTGCCGGGCATCGAGATGGACGTGGTGTCGCTGGAAGACCCGACGAAAGTGATGCCGGTCGGCGAGGCCGGCGAAATCCGCATCCGCGGCCCGAACGTCACCAAGGGCTACTGGAACCGGCCGAAGGAAACCGCGGAAGCCTTTGTCGGCGACCGCTTCCTCACCGGCGACATCGGCTACATGGACGCCGACGGCTATTTCTATCTGGTCGACCGCAAGAAGGACATGATCATCTCCGGCGGCTTCAACGTCTATCCGCAGATGATCGAGCAGGCGATCTACACGCATCCTGCCGTGCAGGAAGTGATCGTGATCGGCATTCCCGACGATTACCGCGGCGAGGCCGCCAAGGCCTTCATCAAGCTGCGCGACGGCGCAAAGCCGTTCACGCTGGACGATCTGCGCGCCTTCCTCACCGGCAAGCTCGGCAAGCACGAGATTCCGGCGGCGCGTCGATTTCGTCGACGAGCTGCCGCGCACGCCGGTCGGCAAACTGTCGCGCCACGAACTGCGATGCAGCAGTCTCAGCGCAGGCAGACGTCAAGAAGACGTCGCTTAATCAGAGTGTTCATTCGCTCACAGGAGGATCCGATGGATCTCGCTTTCAGCAAGGAAGAAATCGCGTTTCGTGAGGAGGTGCGGGCCTTCTTCAGGGACAACGTGCCGCCGGAGACCCGGCAAGAAGATGGTCGAGGGCCGTCATCTCTCCAAGGACGAGATGGTCGCCTGGTGGCGCATCCTCAACAAGAAGGGCTGGGGCTGCTCGCACTGGCCGAAGGAATATGGCGGCACCGGCTGGACCTCGGTGCAGCACTACATCTTCAACGAAGAGCTGCAGATGCATCCGGCGCCGGCGCCGCTCGCCTTCGGCGTCAGCATGGTCGGCCCGGTCATCTACACTTTCGGCAACGAGAAGCAGAAGAAGCAGTACCTGCCGCGCATCGCCAATGTCGACGACTGGTGGTGCCAGGGCTTCTCCGAGCCCGGCTCCGGCTCGGACCTCGCCTCGCTGAAGACCAAGGCCGAGCGCAAGGGCGACAAGTACATCATCAACGGCCAGAAGACCTGGACCACGCTGGCCCAGCACGCCGACATGATCTTCTGCCTGTGCCGCACCGACACCAACGCGAAGAAGCAGACGGGCATCTCCTTCATCGTGTTCGACATGAAGTCGAAGGGCGTCACCGTGCGCCCGATCGAGACCATCGACGGCGGCCGTGAGGTCAACGAAGTGTTCTTCGACGACGTCGAGGTGCCGGTCGAGAATCTGATCGGCGAGGAGAACAAGGGCTGGGACTACGCCAAATTCCTGCTCGGCAACGAGCGCACCGGCATCGCCCGCGTCGGCGTCTCCAAGGAGCGGCTGCGCCGCATCAAGGACCTCGCCTCCAAGGTCGAGTCCAACGGCAAGCCGGTGATCGAGGACCAGGGCTTCCGCGAGAAGCTCGCGGCCTGCGAGATCGAGCTCAAGGCGCTCGAGCTCACCCAGCTCCGCGTCGTCGCGGACGAAGGCAAGCACGGCAAGGGCAAGCCCAATCCGGCGTCTTCGGTTCTGAAGATCAAGGGTTCGGAAATCCAGCAGACCACCACCGAGCTGCTGATGGAAGTGATCGGCCCGTTCGCCGCGCCCTACGACGTCCATGGCGACGACGGCTCCAACGAGACCATGGACTGGACCGCCCAGATCGCGCCGAGCTACTTCAACAACCGCAAGGTCTCGATCTACGGCGGCTCCAACGAGATCCAGCGCAACATCATCACCAAGGCGGTGCGAAGGCGCTTTGACCCAGCGAAAACTGGCCGCTGCCGCCGGTCAGGATGTTCAGCGCCAGAACCGCCAGCGCGTAGATCAGCAACATCGTCAACTGGAAAACGATGAAGTTCTTCACGAACATCGGCCCGATGATCAACAATGCCAGCACCACGAGCGAGGTGCCGTAGCCCAGTGTCATGGCTCGCTTCGGAACGGCCTCGACCGCCGGTGCCTCGTTTGCGACTTCGTCAACTGAGCTCATGATCAAACTCGCTTCACGATGGGCCGGCCAAACAGGCCCGCCGGTTTGAGAACCAACACGGTGATGATTAGCGCCAGCGCGATCGGCAATTTCAGTTCATTGCCGACGCCGGGGATATAGGTTCCGGCGAGATTCTCGAATACGCCGACCAGGAAACCCCCAACCACCGCTCCGAGCGGGCTGGTCAGGCCGCCGAGGACGGCGGCGGCAAACCCGTAGATCAGCACGCCGCCCATCATGTTGGGCTCCAGGAACACGACAGGTGCGATCAGGATGCCGGCGATCGCGCCGATCGCGGACGCCATGCCCCAGCCAAGCGCGATCATCCAGCTGGTGTTGATGCCGACCAGCCGTGCCGATTCCGGCAACGACGCGGCCGCGCGCATCGCAAGGCCGATCCGGGTGAACTGAAAGAACAGATAGAGCAGGATCAGCAGTCCCAACGTGACGCCGATCATGCCGGCCTGATGGGTCGAGATCAGCTGGCTGCCGAGAAAGGGCGAGGATCCGAACGGCGTCGGAAACTGCTTGATCGTGAAGTCCCAGGTCAGCCCGGCGACGCTGTTCACGATCGCAAACAATGCGATGAAACCGGCGACGTTGGTCAGGACCGGCGCCTTGGCAAGCGGCTTGAACAACATGCGCTCGATGGCGATGCCGCCTGCGAACGAGAACACCAGCGTGAGAAGGAAGGCCCACCAATACGGCACCCCCCATTGCATCAGCTGCCAGGCGATGAATGTCGAGAACATCGCCATTTCGCCCTGGGCGAAATTGAGATGGTCGATCGCCTGGTAGATCATGACGACGGCGAGCGCCATGCAGGCATAGATCGCACCTGTGGCAATGCCAGCCAGGACTTGGTTGATAAAAAGTTCCACGGCTGCGCTCCTCAATAACCGAGATAGGATTTACGGACGTCTTCGTTGTTCGCGATTTCGGTAGCGCTTCCCGACATCACGATACGTCCGGTTTCAATAACGTAGGCCTTGTCCGCGAGCTCCAGCGCGAGTTGCGCGTTCTGCTCCACCACCAGAATGGTGACCTTGTCCTCGCGGTTGATCTTGCCGAGGATCTTGAACAACTCGCGCACGATCAAGGGCGCCAGGCCGAACGACGGCTCGTCCAGCAGCATCAGCCGCGGACGCAGCATCAGCGCGCGCGCAACCGCGAGCATCTGCTGCTCGCCGCCCGACAGCGTGCCGGCCTGCTGGGTATGCCGTTCCTTCAGCACCGGGAAGTGCTCGTACATGCGCTCGATATCGGCCACCACGCCCTTCCTGTCGTTGCGGGTGATGGCGCCGAGCTGCAGGTTTTCCTCCACCGTCATGGTGGTGAAGGTGCCGCGGCCCTGCGGCACATGCGCGATGCCGAGGCGGACGACGTTTTCGGTCGATTTGCCGGAGAGCGGCTTGCCCTCGAACTCGATCGCGCCGGTGGAGCGCACCATGTTGCAGATCGCCCGCAAGGTGGTGGTCTTGCCGGCGCCGTTGGCGCCGAGCAGCGTGGTCAGCCAGCCCTCGTTGAGGGAGAAGCTCAGGCCATGAAGCGCCTGGACCTGGCCGTAATAGGCACGGAGATCCTTGATGTTGAGCATCGCGGTCATTGGTCCTTGCTCCCGAGATAGGCCTTGATGACATCCGGGTCGGCCTGGACCTGGGCCGGTGTTCCTTCGGCGAGCTTGCGGCCGAAATTGAGGGCGACGACGTGGTCGGCGATCGACATCACCAGACCCATGTGATGTTCGACGAGCAGCACGGTCATGTGGCGCTCGTCGCGAATCCGGCGGATCAGATCGCCGAGCACGTGGACTTCTTCGTGGTTGAGGCCGCCGGCGGGTTCGTCGAGCAGCAGGATCTTCGGATCGGCGGCGAGTGCGCGCGCGAGTTCGACGCGCTTCTGGGTGCCGAACGGCAGGCCGGAAACCACGGTGTGGGCGACGTCATTGAGGTCCAGATAGTCGAGGATCCCATGGACCTTCTTGTTGACCTCGGCCTCGCCGCGGCGAACCCAGGCGAGCTTCAGCGAGTCGCGAGATGATGTCGCTCGATGTGCGGGCATGGGTGCCGACGCGAACGTTGTCGAGCACCGAAAGATTGGGAAACAGCGCGACGTTCTGGAAGGTGCGGCCGATGCCGATCTCGGCGATCTTGTGCGGCGGACGCGTCAGGATGCTCGCGCCTTCCATCAGGATATCGCCGGAGATCGGCTGATAGAGTCTGGAGAGGCAGTTGAACAACGTCGTCTTGCCGGCGCCGTTCGGTCCGATCAGGCCGAGGATTGCGCCCTTGTGCATGTCGAAGGACACGCCATTCAACGCGATGATGCCGCCGAACACGACGCTGACGTCGCGAACCGCGAGCAGGGGAGCATTTCCCTGCGCGAGCTGTGCCTGCGTCATCTCGTCTCGCCCGCCCTGATCACGGAGCGGGAATGACCGGGCGAAAATTTTCGCCGGTCATGGTGAAGGCTATCTGATCCCCTCGGCCAAACGTGCAACTTTCCCTCCTGCTTTCAGTTTCTTGTTCTCTGTTTTTTTGGATTGCGGGGCTGCGCCGCCCAGCGCTGCCTCGATTTTCCTTACCATCGTGACAAGGCGAGGTCCAATGTCGGTGATCAAGCGCTCTTCCGTAAAGCGGAATGCCGGCGCGCCGCAATTGAAGGCATACGGCCCGGTTCCGTCATTGAGCTTCAGCGCTACACCTACCGCGTGCACATCGTTCTGCCATTCGCCTGCAGAAATCGCGAACCCGTATTTCGCCACCGTTTCGCCCGAGCGTTCGATGCCGTCGCGCATCCGCGCCCATCGGCTGCCGTAATGGTCGCGCAGTTCGCGCAGTAAAGCGGCACGTTCGTCGTCGGGCAGTGCCCAGATATACGCGCGCCCCATCGCCGAAGTTGCAATCGGCACGCGCGAACCGACGTCGAGCTGCACGCCGAGTGTCAGCCCGTTACGGCTCTGCCCGAAATAGATCATGCTGTGACGGTCGCGCCCGCCGACCGCGACGGCGCCGCCGGTCTCGCGCATCAGCTCTTCACGATAGGGTTCGGACAAATGCCGAACGCCGAGATTGGCGAGGGCGGCATACCCCAGCGCCATGGCTGATGGCGCGAGCTGATACTTTTCGAAACGTGGAACGGGTGTAAGATAACCCAGCTTGGTCAGGGTGTAGGTCAGCCGGGAAATGGTTGGCTTCGGCAAATTGGTACGGGCAGCGAGTTCTTGATTGCCGAGAAGCCCGTCGTTGGGATGAAATGCGCGCAACACATCAAGTCCGCGGGAAAGCGCGACGACGAAGCTGCGATCGGTCGCCACCTTTTTCCCTGGACGCTTCATTACCCGTTACTGCTGATGAGTTCGTTGACAAGGGACGTGCTTCAAAATAACCCTCGCTGTCAAGATGTGGAATTAAATTTCGCAGTGCGAAATTGACAAAAATGGCCGTAGCCACTCAACGCAAGTTGAGTAGCATCCAAGAAACGATCCAGAGAACAAATGATCCAGGGAGAGTCCCGTGAGCGAAGTTGTAAAACTCGAGCGTCATGACGTCATCGCCATCGTCACGGTCGACAGTCCTCCGGTCAACGCGCTGAGCGCCGCGGTGCGCGGCGGCATCTTCGAATGCATGAAGAGCGCGATTGCGGATGCGGAAGTGAAGGCCATCGTGCTGACCTGCGGCGGCCGCACCTTCATCGCCGGCGCCGACATCACCGAATTCGGCAAGCCGCCGAAGCCCCCCGGTCTCGCCGAAGTGCTGGTGCTGATGGAGAATTCGCCGAAGCCGATCATCGCCGCCATTCACGGCACCGCGCTCGGCGGCGGCCTCGAAGTCGCGCTGGCATGCCACTATCGCGTCGCCACCAAGGAGGCCAGGCTCGGCCTGCCCGAAGTGAAACTCGGCCTGCTGCCGGGCGCCGGCGGTACCCAGCGGTTGCCGCGCGCGGTCGGCCCGGAACTCGCGGTCAAGATGATCGTCGGCGGCGATCCGATCAGCGCGGCGGAAGCGCAGAAGAGCGGCCTGATCGAGGAAATCGTCGAAGGCCCGGCCTCAGGCGGCGAGGCCTTTGCCCGCAAGGTGCTGGCGGAGAAGCGCCCGCTGCGCAAGCTGCGCGACGACGACTCCAAGCTCGCGGCCGCCAAGGCCGACATTTCGATCTTCACCAATGCGGTCGCAGCCCTGACCAAGAAGGCGCGCGGGCTGGAAGCGCCGTTTGCGGCCGCAGATGCGGTGCGCGCCGCGATCGAACTGCCGTTCGACGAAGGGTTGAAGAAGGAGCGCGAAGGGTTCCTCAAGCTGGTGTCGAGCGACCAGTCCAAGGCGCAGCGCTACGCGTTCTTCTCCGAGCGCGAAGCCGCCAAGATCGCCGGAGTTCCGGAGGGAACCAAGCCGCGTCCAGTCTCGCGCGTCGCCATCATCGGCGCCGGCACCATGGGCGGCGGTATCGCGATGTCGTTCGCCAATGCCGGTATTCCGGTCACGCTGATCGAGACCGGCGAAGAGCAGCTCAAGCGCGGCATGGGCGTGATGCAGAAGAACTACGAGGCGACCGCAGCGCGTGGCGGCATTCCCGCCGATGCCCCGGCCAAGCGCATGGGCCTGATCGACGGCATGGTCGGCCTGGAGAACGTCAAGGACGCTGACCTGGTGATCGAAGCCGTGTTCGAAACCATGGCGATCAAGAAGGAAGTGTTCGAGGCGCTCGACAAGCACGCCAAGCCGGGCGCGGTGCTGGCCTCCAACACCTCGTACCTCAACATCGACGAGATCGCGAAAGTGACGAAGCGTCCGCAGGACGTGCTCGGCATGCACTTCTTCTCGCCGGCCAACGTGATGAAGCTGTGCGAGATCGTCCGCGCCGACAAGACCGCGCCGGATGCGCTGACGACCGCGGTTTCGATCGCGCGCAAGATCGCCAAGGTGCCGGCCGTGGTCGGCGTCTGCGACGGCTTTGTCGGCAACCGCATGCTGGCCCAGCGCGGCAAGCAGTCGGAAAAGCTGTTGTTCGAAGGCGCGCTGCCGCAGCAGGTCGACGCTGTGGTGACCAAGTTCGGCATGCCGATGGGCCCGTTCGCGATGAGCGATCTCGCCGGCCTCGATATCGGCTGGCGTTCGCGCAAGGACCGCGGCATCAAGTCGGAAATCGCCGACGCGCTGTGCGAGGCCGGGCGCTTCGGCCAGAAGACCGGCAAGGGCTACTACAAGTATGAAGGCGGCTCGCGCGCGCCGCTGCCCGATCCGGAGGTCGAGAAGCTGATCGACGAGACGCTGCAGCGCCTCGGCCGCAAGAAGCGCGTCGTCAGCGACGACGAAATCCTCGAGCGCATGATGTACCCGATGATCAACGAGGGTGCGCGCATCCTCGAAGAGAAGCATCGCGGCGCGTCCGAGCGACATCGACGTGATCTGGCTCTATGGCTATGGCTGGCCGATCTATCGCGGCGGCCCGATGTTCTATGCCGACCAGGTCGGCCTCAAGCACATCGCCGATCGGCTGTCGTACTACGCCAAGGAGACCAACGATCCCTCGCTCGAACCGGCGCCGCTGCTCAAGCGTCTCGCCGCGGAAGGCAAGACGTTTGCGTCGCTGGCCGAGAAGTCGAAGGCGGCTTGATGGGCCGATGCGCTCTCTCCACGTCGTTCCGGGGCGTCCGAAGGACGAACCCGGAACCTCGAGATTCCGGGTTCGATGCTTCGCATCGCCCCGGAATGACGGCTTCTACTGAGCGCTCATGACCCATCCCGGCGAGCAGTTCTATCCGCAAGGCGTCCGCTGGGACGATCCGATCGCGCGCGGCACGCTGCCGGACCTGCTGTCGGAGGCCGCCGCCGAGTTCGGCGTCGCGCCCCGCCATCGAATTCCGCGACCGGCCGATCAGCTACAGCGAACTCGAAGCGCTGGTGGAGACAGCAGCCAGCGCCTTCCTTCGCGCCGGCTATGGCAAGAGCAGTTCGGTCGCGCTGTTCCTCGGCAATTCGCCGGATCATCCCGTCAATTTCTTCGGCGCGCTGAAGGCCGGCGCCCGCGTCGTGCATCTGTCGCCGCTCGACGGCGAGATCGCGCTGTCGCACAAGCTCTCGGACTCCGGCGCGCGCGTGCTGGTCACCAGCAATCTTTCGGCGCTGCTGCCGACCGCGCTGAAATTCCTCGACAAGGGTTTGCTCGACCGCCTGATCGTCTGCGAGGACGACCACTGGGGCAAGGTCGGAACGCCGCAGACCGCGCTGCCGGATAATCCGAAGATCATCACCTACAGGCAATTCACCGATGGCGCGGCGAAGCCTTCGCAATGGCCTGCGATGTCGGCCGATGACGTCGCCCTGCTGCAATATACCGGCGGCACGACAGGGCTTCCAAAGGGCGCGATGCTCAGCCACGGCAATCTGACCTCGGCGGTGTCGGTCTACGACGTCTGGGGCAGGCCGGCGCGCGCCGAGCGCAACGCGATCGAGCGCGTGATCTGCGTGCTGCCGCTGTTCCACATCTATGCGCTGACGGTGGTGCTGCTTGTCGTCGATCCGGCGCGGCAACCTGATTTCGCTGCACCAGCGCTTCGATGTCGAGGCCGTGATGCGCGACATCGAAGTGAAGCGCGCCACGGCGTTCCCCGGCGTGCCGACGATGTGGATCGCGATCGCGGCACTTCCCGATCTCGACAAACGCGACCTGTCCTCGCTGGTCAGCGTCGGCTCGGGCGGTGCACCGCTGCCGGTCGAGGTTGCGCGGATCCTTGAGCACAGGGTCGGCATGAAGCTGAAGAGCGGCTGGGGCATGACCGAGACCTGCTCGCCCGGCACCGCGCACCCGAAGGAGGGGCCCGACAAACCCGGCTCGATCGGGCTGATGCTGCCGGGCATCGAGATGGACGTGGTGTCGCTGGAAGACCCGACCAAACTGATGCAGGTGGGCGAAGCCGGCGAAATCAGAATTCGCGGCCCGAACGTCACCAAAGGCTACTGGAACCGGCCGAAGGAAACCGCGGAAGCCTTTGTCGGCGACCGCTTCCTCACCGGCGACATCGGCTACATGGACGCCGACGGCTATTTCTATCTGGTCGACCGCAAGAAGGACATGATCATCTCCGGCGGCTTCAATGTCTATCCGCAGATGATCGAGCAGGCGATCTATACCCATCCTGCCGTGCAGGAAGTGATCGTGATCGGCATCCCTGACGATTACCGCGGCGAGGCCGCCAAAGCCTTCATCAAGCTGCGCGACGGCGCAAAGCCTTTCACGCTGGACGAATCTGCGCGCCTTCCTCACCGGCAAGCTCGGCAAGCACGAGATTCCGGCCGCCGTCGATTTCGTCGACGAGCTGCCGCGCACGCCGGTCGGCAAGCTTTCGCGTCACGAGTTGCGGATGCAGCAATCTCCAGCCGCGTTACCAAAACAACAAGCCGCATCAGGAGGTCGGTCATGACCTCCATCGTCGTCCCTGCGAACGCAGGGACCCACACGCCGCGGCCGTTGTTTTGTGCACATGCGGTAGCCGGCTTTGCCAATCACAGAGGCCGGTGGTTATGGGTCCCTGCGTTCGCAGGGACGACGGGATAGAGAGTTTCGCGTTACTTGAGAATTCTAATTCGCTCACAGGAGGATCCGATGGATCTCGCTTTCAGCAAGGAAGAAATCGCGTTTCGTGAGGAGGTGCGGGCCTTCTTCAGGGACAACGTGCCGCCGGAGACGCGGAAGAAGATGGTCGAGGGCCGTCACCTCTCCAAGGACGAGATGGTCGCCTGGTGGCGCATCCTCAACAAGAAGGGCTGGGGCTGCTCGCACTGGCCGAAGGAATATGGCGGCACGGGGTGGACCTCGGTGCAGCACTACATCTTCAACGAAGAGCTGCAGATGCATCCCGCGCCCGCGCCGCTCGCCTTCGGCGTCAGCATGGTCGGCCCGGTCATCTACACTTTCGGCAACGAGAAGCAGAAGAAGCAGTACCTGCCGCGCATCGCCAATGTCGACGACTGGTGGTGCCAGGGCTTTTCCGAGCCCGGCTCGGGATCGGACCTCGCCTCGCTCAAGACCAAGGCCGAGCGCAAGGGCGACAAGTACATCATCAACGGCCAGAAGACCTGGACCACGCTGGCCCAGCACGCCGACATGATCTTCTGCCTGTGCCGCACCGACACCAATGCGAAGAAGCAGATGGGCATCTCCTTCATCGTGTTCGACATGAAGTCGAAGGGCGTCACCGTGCGCCCGATCGAGACCATCGACGGCGGCCGTGAGGTCAACGAAGTGTTCTTCGACGACGTCGAGGTGCCGGTCGAGAATCTGATCGGCGAAGAGAACAAGGGCTGGGACTACGCCAAATTCCTGCTCGGCAACGAGCGCACCGGCATCGCCCGCGTCGGCGTCTCCAAGGAGCGGCTGCGCCGCATCAAGGACCTCGCCTCCAAGGTCGAGTCCAACGGCAAGCCGGTGATCGAGGACCAGGGTTTCCGCGAGAAGCTCGCGGCCTGCGAGATCGAACTCAAGGCGCTCGAACTCACCCAGCTCCGCGTCGTCGCGGATGAAGGCAAGCACGGCAAGGGCAAGCCCAACCCGGCGTCTTCGGTTCTGAAGATCAAGGGTTCGGAAATCCAGCAGACCACCACCGAACTTCTGATGGAAGTGATCGGCCCGTTCGCCGCGCCCTACGACGTCCACGGCGATGACGGCTCCAACGAAACCATGGACTGGACCGCCCAGATCGCGCCGAGCTACTTCAACAACCGCAAGGTCTCGATCTACGGCGGCTCCAACGAGATCCAGCGCAACATCATCACCAAGGCGGTGCTGGGGCTTT
>CAWFIQ010000018.1:0-103980 GCA_963815955.1 uncultured Alphaproteobacteria bacterium | reverse complement strand
CAGGACTGTGAATTCGTCGACTCCGGAACGGCAAGGCGAAATCGACTCACGCCTGTGCGCCTAGCGCTCCGTTCGCATGTACGGGTTCTGCTCTGAAACAAGCTTCAGCGCGGGATCATCGGCGAGAAGGCGCATCTCCTGCGTCTCCGCGGGTCTCGCGTGCTGCGGGGCACCCCGCAAGCCCCAGATTCCCACTCCCACGACGAGCATTCCAACGCCAATGGCTGCGAAGTCTTTGGTCATTTGCTGGGCCTCCATATCGGCTGCCAAGCTTTCAAGATTCGGGCCGGATTAGCCGGCCAGTACGCACACGGTGATCGCTAGTCTCCCGGTCCTTCCTCGCCCAGGCAAAACAACTTTCGGCGATCCGCGGTTGTTCCAAGGACACATTGCAGATCCCGAGGGCCAATCGTGCCGACCGGCCCTCGGGAAAAGGGTTCCCTAGAGCTGCATGTTCATCGGCTCGGGATAATAATGGAAGCCGTCACCGGCCTTGGCGACATGGCCGTAGCCGGGCCAGGCGAAGTGATAGGACATGACCGGGATCTTCTGGGCGGCCAGCATCTCCAGCAGCCTCACCCGCGACGAGGCCGCCTGCTTCGGATCGGTGTCGTAGGAGAATTCCATGCGCGGCTTCTCCAGAAGCAGCACGGCGTGGTGGGAGAGATCGCCGAGGAAGCAGAAGGATTTGCCGGCCGAGTTCACCATGAAGATGGTGTGGCCGACGGTATGGCCTGGCGCGGCGAGCGCGGTGACGCCGGGCAGGAATTCCTGGTTGTCCTTGAAGAACACGATGCGGTCGCGCACCGGCATCAGGTTCTTGCGGGCGTGAACCACAAAGTCCTTCAGCGGGCTGCCGAGCTTGCCTTCATCGGTCCAGTAATCGAAATCGCTCTGGGCGATATAGTACTGCGCGTTCGGGAACAGCGGCTTGTCGTCGGCGCCGACGATGCCGCCGATATGGTCGATATGGGCGTGCGACAGCACGACCGCGTCGATGTCGCCGGGCTTGATGCCGGCCTCCATCAAGCTCTTCTGCTGGCGGCCGGTGGTCGGGCCGAACGCCTTTGACGCGCCCATGCCGGTGTCGAACAGGATCAGTCTGTCGCCGGTGTTCACGACCGGCGAGTTCTGTTCCAGCACGACGTTGTCCGGGTTGAGGAAGTTGTCGGACAGCATCTTCTTCACTTCCTCCTTCGACACGCCGGTGAAGGTGCCCGAGGGATCGCCGAGCGGCAGCGGGCCGTCGGAGACCACGGTCACTTCGGCGTCGCCGAGAACGAAGCGGTGCCAGTACGGCGTCTGCGTGCCGAGCTTCGGCGCCTTGGCCAGCGCACTGCCGCCGAGCATCGTTGAAGCGCCGAAACCGGCGCCAAGCGCAAGCAAAGACCGTCGCGAAAGATTCGTCGTCATGCGTCTTTCTCCCACTGATTTTTTGAATTGCAGTTCGTTGCCCGGACGGATTCATCCGTGACTACAGGCTGCCCTCGCTTCGCGAAATTGGCAAGTGGGATGAGAGCGCGCGGCAGGAACGTAAAAATGCGATGGCGCAGCGCAGCGTCATTTCGCGCCGGGCTTCTTCTCGATGAATTCCAGATTGTTGCTGCGACATCCGGGCCGTTGAGCCGGACGATGCAGATGCCGGCTTCGGGGCATAGAGCGAACACGCGGTGTTACCGGACCAGACTTCGATGATCGCCGAACCGACGGCTACCAATCGTCGTACATCCACTCCCTCGGATATCGAGGCCGCGCCCTCACCTGCGGCGGCGGCCGCTCGGGCCTGCGCACGATCGGAGCCGGTTGCGTCGTAGCCGGAGGCGGCGACGCCTTGGGCGGGCTCTGCTCGGTAACCTTCGCGAGCGAGCGTTTAATCTCTTCCTGGCTCGCCTTGAGCTCCTCTATGGCTTTCGAATTGTCGCTGGCGATCTGCTGCTGGTTTGCCTTGAGCTGTTCGATGTTTCGCTCCAGGTCCGCGAGGTTGCGCGCCATCGTTTGCAGTAACTGCGTGTTGTCGGGAAGGGCTGCGGGGGCTGCCGGCGCGGCGTTTTGCGGTGCGGCCTGAGCCAGGATTGTTGCTTGCGGTGGTGGTGCTTGCGCTGGTGCTGATTCCGCCGCGGCTACCTGGTAGGTGGCTGGCGCGGGTGGCGCGGGCGACGGCCGATCTTCCGGCGGTGACGCTGGCGTTGAAACGAGCTGCGGCGCCCAGCGGGCGACAACCAGCTTGGCCCCGTCACCATAGGATGACTGCAAAACCAGGACGGCGGCAACAATGCACGCTGCCACGGGCAAGCCGACGCGGGTCCAGACCGCCCGTCTTTCCGGCGGCGGTTGCGGGCTTGGTATTGGTTCGCCAGATCCTTGCGGGCCAGGTTCATGCGAGCCTGGCCCGGGCGAGCCGGGTTCGTGCGGGACTGACTCCTGCGCGACAGGTGCGGCCGAAGGTGGATGCGCGTCGTCGCGCTCCATTTTTGCAAGCTGTTCGGTCAGACGCGCGAGCTGTTCATCCGCGCGCTTGATTTGCTCGTGCGCGTGCGCGAGCCGTTCATCGGCCCGCGCGGGTTCAGTTTCTTTCGGCTCAGGCGTGGAGTTCATTGGCGTTTTCCCTTTCCGTCCAATGCCATCCGAAGGTAGCCGGTCGACCAGCCGCCCGCACCCCAGTTTTGTCCAAAGAATGGCCGTATCATGGAGAGAGCGGCCGTCTGGCGGAAGAATGCGGGATCACATGGCGCAGAATCCGGTGCGGCGGCGCAGTCGAAGCGGCGCTGCGCCCGCAATGACGTGATTAGCCCGCCCGCTCGACAAGGTGCGCGCGCGAGGGTGCAGGGTCAAACCGGTCGGCGAAATATTGCGTTTCGCTGGCCACCAGCCCGTCGCGGAATTCCATGATGCTCACCGCGTAGGAGGGTATGCCGTCATAGGTAAGCACGAATTCGGTGACCCAGAGATCGCCGCTGCCGATCATTCGCCGGACCGCAAAGCGCTTCTTGTTCGGCTGGACGAACCGGCTCTCCTGAATGTTGCGCCGGCCGCGGATCCGCTCGCCCGATTGCGGATAATCAAGCACCGCATCCTCGCGGTAGATTTCATGCTCGGCATCGAAATCGTTCGCGTCCGAAGCGTCCCAATGGCGCTGCAGCGCCGCCCGCACGGTTCGATCGTCCATCTCAATCTCCCACTGCCGGCAAGGCGCGCGAGGAGAAATTATTTCCCGCCGCGCTTCTTCTCGATGGTGTCCCATAGCTTCGCCGCGACATCCGGGCCGTTGAGGCGCTGGATCGCGCGGATGCCCGTTGGCGAGGTGACGTTGATCTCGGTGAGGTTGCCGTCGATCACGTCGATGCCGACGAACAGCAAACCACGTTCGCGCAGCGCCGGGCCCAGCGTGTCGCAAATCTCGCGTTCGCGGGCTGAGAGTTCGGTGGCCTGCGCGGCGCCGCCGCGAACCATGTTGGAGCGGAGATCGTCGGGAGCGGGCACGCGGTTGACGGCGCCGGCGAATTCGCCGTCGACCAGAATGATGCGCTTGTCGCCGTGCTTGACCTCGGGGAGGAAGCGCTGGATCACCCAGGGCTCGCGGAAGGTGACCGAGAACATGTCGAACAGCGAGCCGAAATTCATGTCCTGCGGCATCACGCGGAATACCGCAGCTCCGCCATGGCCGTGCAGCGGCTTCATGACGACGGCGCCGTGTTCATCGCGGAACGAATTGATCTCGTCGAGATCGCGCGAGATCAGCGTCGGCGGCATCAGATGCGGAAAGTTCATCACAAACAGTTTTTCCGGCGCGTCGCGCACGGAAGCCGGGTTGTTCACCACCAGCGTCCTGGGGTGGATGCGCTCGAGAAAATGGGTGGAGGTGATGTAGGCGAGGTCGAAGGGCGGGTCCTGCCGCAGCAGGATGACGTCGAAATTGGTCAGCGGCTCGCGCTTTGCTTCGCCCAGCGTAAAATGATCGCCGACCTCGTCGCGCACGGTGAGCAGTTGCACCGGCGCCACCAGTTCCTCGCCGCGCAGCGAGAGCTTGTCGGGCGTGTAATAGGAGATGCTGTGGCCGCGCTTCTGCGCCTCGAGCAATAGCGCAAAGGTCGAATCGCCGCGGATGTTGATACGCGCGATGGGGTCCATCTGGACGGCGACATTCAGTTTCATGGGGAGGTCCGGGTCTCTGGAGGGGTTCTCTAATAAGCGCTGGCGTCGAATGCCGCTAACAGATGGCGTGGCAGACGCCGCGGCGCAATCAGGATGGCGTCAAATCGCAGCTCAAATTCGGCATGCTCGGGATGCGCCATCAGCCAGCCTTGCGCGGCGTCGATGATGCGGGCCTGCTGGCGCGGTGTCACGGCGTAGGCGGCGTCATCGAGGCTGGCCCTCGCCTTGACCTCGACGAAGGCGACCAGATTGCGCTTCTTCGCCACCAGGTCGATCTCGCCATAGGGGGTGCGGAAGCGTTTTGCCAAAATGCGGTAGCCCTTGGCCATCAGGTAGGCCGCGGCGCGGCTTTCGGCCGAAAGGCCGGTGCGAAAGGCGGCGACCCGCTCGGGCGCGGCGAGCTTTACGGCGTCCGGTGGCGGCGTGCCGTCAGTCTTCGCCATGCTCGCCTCTGGCTTCTCTTGGCGAGCTCCAGCGCGCGGGCGTAGACCTCGCGACGCGGCCGCCCGGAAAGCTCGACCGCATACGCGACGCTGTCCTTGACGCTGTCGCGCGCAAGCGAGGCGCGCAAGAGGTCGTCGAGATCGTGCTGCGTCATGACCCCTTCATCGCCGCGCGGCGGGCCGACCACGAGCACGAACTCGCCGCGGGTTTCCAGCGTATCGGCGGCTTTCGCCAGCTCTGATATCGGCGCGCGCTTGATATCCTCGTGCAGTTTCGTGAGTTCGCGGCAGATGGCGGCGTCGCGGCTGCCCATGATGTCGGCGAGGTCGGCGAGCGTGTCCTGCACGCGGTTGCCGGATTCGAACATGACGAGCGTGGCGTCGATCCGGGCCAATTCCGAGAGCCGCGTCCGCCGCGCGACTTCTTTCGCCGGCAGGAATCCCTCGAAGAAAAACCGGTCGGTGGGGAGTGCTGCGACCGAGAGCGCCGTCAGCACCGAGGACGCGCCGGGCACCGCGATCACGGCGTGGCCGGCGGCGCAGACCTCGCGCACCAGCTTGAAGCCGGGGTCCGAGATCAAGGGCGTGCCGGCATCCGATACCAGCGCGATCGAGGCGCCCTGCGCCAGCCGCTCCAGGATTTTCGGCCGCGCCATCGCCGCGTTGTGCTCGTGATACGGCTTGAGCTCTGCCGAGATCGCATAGCGCTCGGTCAGGCGGCGGGTGATTCGGGTATCCTCGCAGGCGATGACGTCGACGCCGGCCAATGTCTCCAGCGCGCGCAAGGTAATGTCGCCGAGATTGCCGATCGGGGTTGCCACCAGATAGAGGCCGGGAACCGGCTTCTGGGCGTTCAGGACGTGGCCGCCGATCAAAAATGTTCTGTTGGCCGAACCCGGTTCGGTATCAGACCCGTAGTTGGAGCTGGGTTTTGCGCGCATAATGGCAATCTAGAGGGGTCTTGGTGCAAGCGCTATATCCGGCTGGATGAAGGCAAGACCGAAGTTCCCCCCGCCGTGCGGCGGATCCGTAATCCTTTTGTTTTAGTTAACTAATCGTCGACAGTATTGCAGAATCCCGCAGGTGGGTTCAGTAGCGGTTCAGGTGCCTCGGCCCAGAAAGCCGAAATCCTGGCTGACGGCGGTCGGCAAGAGAAGAGACAAGATGGTAGGCCCGCTCAATCCCAAGTCTGGATCCCCGGATGCTCGGCTGTCAGGACCGACCCGGCGATCGGCGGTTGGTCTTATTCTCGGCGCGCCGCTGCTCGGCGCCTGCTCAGGCGCCCAGATTTCCAGCCCGTTCGGCCCGTCCCAGCCCGAGGGCCCTCCAGGTCCGCAGCAGCAGCCGCTTGCGGTCGGTACCGGGCAGGTCAAGGTCGGCCTGATCCTGCCGCTTTCGGCCACCGGCAATGCCGGCGTCGCCGCGCAATCGATGAAGAACGCGGCCGAGATGGCGCTGGCGGAGTTCCAGAATCCAAATATCCAGCTTCTGATCAAGGATGACGGCGGCAACCCGCAAGGCGCCCAGCAGGTCACCCAGCAGGCGCTCGGCGAAGGCGCTGAAATCATCCTGGGTCCGCTGTTTGCGGCCTCGGTGCCGGCGACCGCGCAACTGACGCGCGCGCGCGGGGTTCCGGTGATCGCGTTCTCGACCGACTCGAGCGTGGCCGGACGCGGCGTCTATCTCCTGAGCTTCCTGCCCGAATCCGACGTCAACCGGATCGTCGATTATTCCGCCAGCATCGGGAAAAAATCGTTCGCGGCGCTGTTGCCCGACAACGCCTACGGCAACGTCGTGGAAGCAGCCTTCAAGCAGGCGGCCGGCCGCAAGGGGCGCATCGTCGCCTTCGAGAAATACGCCTCCGATCGCTCGGCCGCGGCGCGGACGGTGGCGCAATCGCTGGGCTCGGCCGATGCGCTGTTCATCGCCGATGATGGCGAGTTGGTTGTGGCGACGGCGGATGCCTTGACCGCGGCGGGCGCGAATTTGCGCAACATCCAGTTGCTCGGCACCGGGCTTTGGGACAATCCGCGCGTCTATACGAGTCCGGTGTTGCAGGGCGGGCTCTATGCTGCGCCGGATCCATCGGGCTTCCAGGCGTTCTCCGGCCGCTACCGCGCCAAATACGGCGCGGATCCCGTGCGTACCGCAACGCTTGCCTATGACGCGGTCGCCCTTGTCGCCGCGCTGTCGAAGCAGGGCAGCCAACGTTTTGCGCCGGAAACGCTGACCAACGCGTCAGGCTTTGCCGGCATCGACGGCCTGTTCCGCTTCCGCTCCGACGGCAGCAACGAGCGCGGGCTTGCGGTGATGAAGGTCGCCAGCAGCGGCAGCACGACGGTTGCGGGCTCGCCGAAGAGTTTTGGGGCTTGATCTTTCGTCAGGCGGTGGAGGACGGCCTCTCCGCGAGTCGTCCCCGCGAACGCGGGGACCCATAACCACGGAGCTTCGTGGTTATGCCGAACTGTAGCTCCAGCTCGTTTCAGCGATCAACGCCGGTGGTTATGGGTTCCTGCTTTCGCAGGAACGACGCCGACTACGCCGCGAGATCCGCAACCACCGCATCGAGTACCGGAAAACCATCCTTCGTCACGCGCAGCCTGCCGTCGGCATCGACGACGATGGCGCCTTCCTCGCGCAATACGGCGATACGGCCCGGATCGAGCGCGCGGCCTGACAGCGCTGCGTAGCGCCGGGGGTCGATGCCTTCGGCGAGCCGCAATCCCATCAGCAGGAATTCATCGGCGCGTTCTTCGCTGTTGAGGTCATCGTCGGTCACGACGCCGTGGCCGTTGGCCTCGACCCGCATCAGCCAGGCCTCGGGGCGCTTCTCGGTCGCGATCGCGTGTCTTGCGCCGTCGATGTCGAGGCGCCCATGCGCGCCGGGGCCGATGCCGGCATATTCGTCGCCGCGCCAGTAGACGAGATTGTGCTGGCATTCGGCGCCGGCGCGGGCGTGGTTGGAAATCTCGTAGGCCGGCAGGCCGTGATGCGCGCACACGTCCTGCGTTACGTCGTAGAACGCGCGGGCAACCGCCTCGTCCGGCGTTTTCAATTTGCCGGCCGCATGCAGGCCGAAGAACGGCGTGCCTTCCTCGATCGTGAGCTGGTAGAGCGACAGATGCTCGGCGGCTTCGGAAATTGCGAGCTTCAATTCGTCCGCCCACATCTGCGGCGTCTGGTCGGGACGGGCGTAGATCAGGTCGAACGAGTAACGGTCGAATGCGCTGCGCGCGATCGCGACCGCATCCAGCGCCTCGCGCGCGCTGTGCAATCGTCCGAGCGCTTTCAGCGAGGCGTCGTCGAGCGCCTGCACACCGAGCGACACCCGGTTGACGCCGGCGGCGCGGTAGCCGCGAAACCGTGTTGCCTCCACGCTGGTCGGATTGGCCTCCAGCGTCACCTCGACATTGCCGGCGACGCGCCAATGTTTTCCAATCGAATCCAGGATCGCGCCGACCGTTTGCGGCTGCATCAGCGACGGCGTGCCGCCACCGAGAAAGATCGATGTCACGGTACGCCCCGGCGCGCGCGCTGCTGTCGTCTCGATCTCGCGGGCAAAGGCGCGCGCAAACCGTTCTTCATCGATCGGCGCGTGGCGGACGTGGCTGTTGAAGTCGCAATACGGGCACTTCGACAGGCAGAACGGCCAGTGCACGTAGACGCCGAAGGCGGCTTGCTTCGCGTAATGGCGTTCGGCGCTAGCCAAGACAGATCTCCGCCAGTTTGACGAAAGCGCGCGCCCGGTGCGACAGGCCGAGGCCAAGCGGCGGCAGGCCGTGTTTCTCGATCGAGGTCATCTCGCCAAAGGTCCGCGTCATGCCCGTCGGGCAGGAACGCCGGATCATAGCCGAAACCGGCGGTGCCGCGGGGCGGCCAGACCAGAGTTCCATCGACGCGGGCCTCGACCTCCTCGAGATGGCCGTCCGGCCAGGCGACGCATAGCGCCGAGACGAAATGCGCCTTGCGCTTGTCGGGCGCGGTCGCGCCGCGCTCCTGCAGCAGGCGCTCGATCCGGGTCATCGCCGCCATGAAATCCTTGCCCTCGCCGGCCCAGCGCGCCGAGTAAATGCCGGGCGCGCCGTCCAGTGCATCGACCACGAGGCCGGAATCGTCGGCAAAGGCCGGCAGTTGCGCGGCTTTCGCGGCCGCGATCGCCTTGATCGCCGCATTGGCGCGGAACGTCTGGCCGGTTTCCTCGGGCTCGCCGAGGCCGAGTTCGCCTGCGGAAACCGCCTCGACGCCGTGCGGCGCCAGCAGTTCCCGCATCTCGGCGAGCTTGCCGGGATTGTGGGTCGCGATCACGAGCCGGCCGGTGATTCGACGGTGCATGAGCGATCTGACTACGCGACGGCCAGCTTCTGCAAGTCCACCAGACGCGCCACACCCTTGCGCGCCAGTTCCATCAGCGCGAGGAATTCGTCCTGCGAGAACGGCGTCTTCTCGGCGGTGCCCTGCACCTCGATGATGCGGCCGTCGCCGGTCATGACGAAATTGGCGTCGGTCTCGGCCTCGGAATCCTCGGCATAGTCGAGGTCGAGCACCGGTGTGCCCTGATAGATGCCGCAGGAGATCGCAGCGACATTGTCGCGCAGCACATTGGCCTTGAGCATGTTGCGGTTCTTCATCCACGCGATGCAGTCGGCCAGCGCCACCCAGGCGCCGGTAATCGAGGCCGTGCGGGTGCCGCCATCGGCCTGGATCACGTCGCAGTCGACGGTGATCTGGCGCTCGCCGAGCGCTTCGAGGTCGACGGCTGCGCGCAAGGAGCGGCCGATCAGCCGCTGGATCTCGACGGTGCGCCCGCCCTGCTTGCCGGCGGCGGCCTCGCGGCGGGTGCGTTCCAGCGTGGCGCGCGGCAGCATGCCGTATTCGGCCGTGACCCAGCCGCGGCCCTGGCCCTTCAGCCACGGTGGCAGCCGTTCTTCCAGCGTCGCCGTGACCAGCACGTGGGTGTCGCCGAATTTCACCATGCAGGAACCTTCGGCATATTTGACCACGCCGCGTTCCAGCGACACGGGGCGCAACTGGTCGGGCGCACGGCGGCTTGGCCGCATGGGAAATCCTTTCGAAATCGAGCGAAAATTCGTTCGCGGTGCTTTTAGGTGGGGGCGTGCGCAGCGGCAAGGGCTTTTGGCCCGGTTTGGAAGGGAAAGGGACGCTTGTCATCGGCCCGCCGGAGCGACAGATTAGGGGACCAAGGAGTTAACAGTGGCCCACCACGATCCGATCGGCCTGATCGCGCCGCATGCCGGCCTCGCCCAGCTCAACGAGCGCTCGCGCGACATTTTTCGTCAAATTGTCGAGAGCTATCTGGCCACCGGCGAACCGGTCGGCTCGCGCAACATTTCGCGACTGATCGCGATGCCGCTGTCGCCGGCTTCCGTCCGCAACGTGATGTCGGACCTCGAAGCGCTCGGGCTGATCTATGCGCCGCATACGTCGGCAGGCCGGCTGCCGACCGAACTCGGCCTGCGCTTCTTTGTCGATGCGCTGATGCAGGTCGGCGACCTCACCGAACCCGAGCGGGAATCGATCCAGACCCAGCTTGCTTCCGTCGGGCGCGCGCAATCGGTCGAGGCGGCGCTGGGTGAAGCGCTGACGCGGTTGTCCGGCCTGACGCGGGCTGCCGCGGTGGTGCTGACCGCCAAATCCAATTCGCGGCTCAAGCACATCGAGTTCGTCCGCCTGGAGCCGGAACGCGCGCTGGTGGTGCTGGTCGGCGAAGACGGCCAGGTCGAAAACCGCGTGCTGACGCTGCCGCCCGGCGTTCCCTCCTCCGCGTTGACGGAGGCGACCAATTTCCTCAACGCGCGGATTCGCGGCCGCACGCTCGCCGAAGCGCGGCTGGAACTCGAAACCGCGCTGACGCAGAGCCGCGTCGAACTGGATCAGTTGACGCAGAAGGTGATCGCGGCCGGCATCGCAAGCTGGTCCGGCGGCGAAAACGAGGACCGGCAATTGATCGTGCGCGGGCACGCCAACTTGCTGGAAGATCTCCACGCGCTGGAGGATCTCGAACGCGTCAAGTCGCTGTTCGACGATCTCGAGACCAAGCGCGGCGTGATCGACCTGTTGGGCCGCGCCGAGCGCGCCGAAGGCGTGCGGATTTTCATCGGATCGGAGAACAAGCTGTTTTCGCTGTCCGGCTCCTCCACCATCATCGCGCCCTATGGCGACGCCGCGGGCCGTATCGTCGGCGTTCTCGGCGTGATCGGGCCGACGCGGCTGAACTATGCCAGGGTGATTCCGACGGTGGATTACGCCGCCCGGATCGTCAGCCGGATGCTGGGCGGCTAATCCGCCCGAATAGGGCCTCAATCCCGACCTTCTTGTTTTGACGCGTTTTCTACCGCAGATAAGTCTACGCAATCTGCGCAAGCTTGATTGCTATGCGAACCGGTGCCCACTTCGCTCGAAAACGCTACGTTGTGCTTGATTTTCGGCCCCTAAAGCACGATATCCGGCCTAGCAAATCCCCATCGAACCAGAAGCGTTTTTTGAGAAGGCAGTGTTATGACCGATCCCAACCGGCCGAGTGATGATACGGTGAAACCGGCCCAGACCGGCGAGCCCGTGGTCTCAAAGCCCTACATCATGCCCGACGATCCCGAGGAAGGATCGAATGAGGCGCTGACCAGGGAACTGGCCGAGTCGCGCGACAAGATGCTGCGCACGCTGGCGGAAATGGAAAACCTGCGCCAGCGCACCAGGCGCGAGGTGGCCGATTCCAAGACGTACGGCATCACCGGCTTTGCGCGCGACATTCTCGATATCGCCGACAATCTGCAGCGCGCGCTCGACGCCATTCCGGCCGAAGCCAAGGAGACCGCCGATCCCGGCCTCAAGGCCTTCATCGAAGGCGTGGAGCTGACCGAACGCTCGCTGCTCAACACGCTGGAGAAGAACGGCGTCAAGAAGTTCGATCCGTCGGGCGAGAAGTTCGATCCCAACTTCCAGCAGGCGATGTACGAAGTGCCTGACCCCTCCGTCCCTGCCGGGACGGTGGTCCAGGTCGTGCAGGCCGGCTTCATGATCGGTGAGCGCGTGCTGCGCCCGGCGCTGGTCGCCGTCTCCAAGGGCGGCGCGAAGGCTGCGCCGGCGGCCGACGTCACGAACTGAGCAGCGCGGCCTAAACGGTAGAGACCCCTCATGGTGAGGAGGCGCGCAAGCGCCGTCTCGAACCATGAAGGCCCGGCTGGCGCATCTCGGCCTCCATCCTTCAAGACGAAGCGGAGCCTGTCATCGGGCGGGCATTCGCGCGACCCGTTGGCGGTTCCTCAGGACGAGAGTCTCACAGAGCCGTCCGTCGTGCGCGTCAGGCCGCGATCGCGATATCACCCGACTGGATGCGCTTGACGCCGGCCTTGGTCATGTCGGCCCAGGCTTTTGCAAGCGAGCCCTGGGTGTCGATGCCGCGGCAGGCGTCTTCGATCACATAGGTTTCAAAGCCCGCCTTGCGCGCATCGATCGCGGACCATGCGACGCAGAAGTCGGTGGCGAGGCCCGCCAGGAACACGCGCTTCACCTTGCGCGCCTTCAGGTAAGCGGCCAGTCCCGTCGTGGTCTTGCCGTCCGCCTCGGTGAAGGCCGAATAGCTGTCGACGTCCTTGTGAAAACCCTTGCGGATGACGAGCCCGGCATGCGGGATCGCCAGGTCCTTCGATAGCGACGCGCCCTCGGTGCCCTGCACGCAGTGATCGGGCCACAGCACCTGCTTGCCGTAAGGGAGGCTGACGCTCTCGAACGGCTTCTTGCCGGAATGCGTCGACGCGAACGAGACGTGGCCCGAGGTGTGCCAGTCCTGCGTCATCACCACATTGGCAAAGCCCCTGGCGAGGCGGTTGATGACGGGAACGACCTGTTCGCCGTCTTTGACCGCGAGGCTGCCGCCCGGCAGGAAACAGTTTTGCACGTCGATGACGATCAGCGCGGATGCCTCGTCGGGCTTGATCGGTGCGGCCCAAAGCGCCGATGGAACGAGGGCTGCGACGGACGTCGCGCCGAGACCTGTCAGAACAAGCCTGCGAGTAACCATGGTGCGTCTCCCCGGTTTAAGAAACCGACCGGGGAAATGCTAGTTCTATGGATGCACGAACGAAAGCCCGAAGTTTCGGCGTGCTTGCAAGTTTCCGGATCAGCCGCGCGGATGAATTCCGTCGCGGACGGCGCGGAAGCGCGGAAAGGCCTTGCTCCAGTCGTCGCGCGGTGAAGAGCCGATGATGCGCATCGAGGTCTGGGAGCCGAACCGCAGCCATTGCACGATGGTGACCGGCGTATTGTCCTTGCCGCTGGTAGCGTCGATCCGCGTCTCATAGCCGGGCTGGCCGTCGATGCGGACCGGTTCGGACATCGTGATCCTGCCGTCGCGCACGCCGGGAATGGTAGTCGCGATCTGCTGGGCAAAGCGGCCGCGATCGTCCGGCGAAGCCGCGGTCGAGCCGATCAGGCCGACGATCATGAAGGGCGCGACCTCGAAGCCGCTTTTTTCGTCGCTGTCAGAGAGAATGAGGGCGGCGCCGGGCGCCAGCGTGCGGACGTTCTTGAAATTCGAAAGCTCGCTCATCTTGAACGGCAACATCCCGAGCTGCTCCTCGAGCGGAACCTCGTTGCGGATCGCGGCGGAAGCGAACATCTGGCGCACGGCGTCGTCGGTGTAGATCCTGGCGGCGTTCTCCGGCACCTGCACGGCGACATAGCCGGAGAAGTTGGGGCCGGGCAGGATCATCGAATAGCGGCGTACACTGGTGGCGCCGTCCTTGGCGTTTTCGACGGTGTAGTAGGCCAGCCCCGCCGTGGTCTCGATGCTCTCCGGCTTGATGCCGCCGGTGCCGCCCGGGTTGGCCTTGAAGGCGTTGGCGACTTCGCCATAGGCCTCGGCGGGCAGGTCGGTGACCAGCACCTTGACGCCTTGGTCCTCGGTCTCGAATCCCACGAACGTCCTGGCCTTGTTGAGGCCGACCAGCGGCGTCATGCCGACCCTGGCGCCCGGCGGGAAGACCGGGTCGGCGGCGAACGCGGAAGGGACCACCAAAGAATTGGCGGCAACGATCAGGGCGACCGCAGCGAAGTGTCGAAGTGGCGTCATAGAGGATCTACCGGGTTTGCGTGGAGGCCGTTGGTTCGGACAATGCAGCTCTTGGCATCTCTTGGAATCCTGGGGCCTCGGGGTACGACAGGGTCGTTCCAGTCGGCCCGCTTTTAGCGGTTTTGATGTCCCTGCAACAGGGCAGGGTGGGCGTCCGTTCCTCGGCTACGCTCCGATATTTAGGCATTTTCGGCGGATTCTGCCCAGTCTCCGGGCATTTTTTTGGGCGTTTGCAGCGGCGAAATACCGCTCCCCCGCCATGGCGGCCGGCCCGCTCGGGTAGACGCTGTGCACGGTTCGGCGCCGCGAGCGATGCGGCCCTTGATGAGGACCTTGCCGATTTCTTAACACCGCTCCCGGTCTGGCCCGGCCCCGGGTGAGCTGACACAATCTTTCAAACGTCAGCCTTTTCAGGCTGTAAGGTTGCGTTCGGTCCTTGCAGGCACAACCCCCCCTCCTATATGAGGCTCACCGTCGCAATATCGCGAGTAATTGATCGTTGGGGGTTCGGTTAGGTGCGCCGTCCAGGGCCCAGCCAACCTGCCGCAAAAAGAAGGATATGAGGACCATGGGAAAGGTCATTGGGATCGATCTCGGCACCACGAATTCGTGCGTCGCCGTAATGGATGGCAAGACTGCAAAAGTCATCGAGAACGCCGAGGGTATGCGCACCACGCCTTCGATCGTTGCCGTCACCGATGACGGCGAGCGCCTCGTCGGCCAGCCCGCCAAGCGTCAGGCGGTGACCAATCCCGAGCGTACGTTCTTCGCAGTGAAGCGCCTGATCGGCCGCCGCTACGACGACCCGATGGTCGAGAAGGACAAGAAGCTCGTCCCCTACAAGATCGTCAAGGCATCGAACGGCGACGCCTGGGTCGAAGCCGACGGCAAGACCTATTCGCCCTCGCAGGTCTCGGCCTTCATCCTGCAGAAGATGAAGGAGACCGCGGAAGCCCATCTCGGCCAGAAGGTCGACCAGGCCGTCATCACCGTCCCCGCCTATTTCAACGACGCGCAGCGTCAGGCCACCAAGGACGCCGGCAAGATCGCCGGCCTCGAAGTGCTGCGCATCATCAACGAGCCGACGGCGGCCGCGCTCGCCTACGGTCTCGACAAAACGAAAACCGGCACCATCGCGGTCTACGACCTCGGCGGCGGCACCTTCGACGTCTCGATCCTTGAAATCGGCGACGGCGTGTTCGAGGTGAAGTCCACCAACGGCGACACGTTCCTCGGCGGTGAAGACTTCGACATGCGCCTCGTCAGCTACCTCGCGGACGAGTTCCAGAAGGAGCAGGGCATCAACCTGCGCAACGACAAGCTGGCCCTGCAGCGCCTGAAGGAGGCCGCCGAAAAGGCCAAGATCGAGCTGTCGTCGACCACGCAGACCGAAATCAACCTGCCCTTCATCACGGCCGACCAGACCGGGCCGAAGCATCTGACGATGAAGTTGACGCGCGCCAAGTTCGAGGCTCTCGTCGACGATCTCGTTCAAAAGACCGTCGAGCCGTGCCGCAAGGCGCTGAAGGACGCCGGCCTTACCGCGGCCGAGATCGGCGAAGTGGTGCTGGTCGGCGGCATGTCGCGCATGCCCAAGGTCCAGGAAGTCGTGAAGCAGTTGTTCGGCAAGGAGCCGCACAAGGGCGTCAACCCGGACGAAGTCGTCGCCATCGGCGCGGCCATTCAGGCCGGCGTGCTGCAGGGCGACGTCAAGGACGTGCTGCTGCTCGACGTGACGCCGCTTTCGCTCGGCATCGAGACGCTGGGTGGTGTGTTCACCCGCATCATCGACCGCAACACCACGATCCCGACCAAGAAGAGCCAGGTGTTCTCGACCGCCGAGGATAACCAGAACGCCGTCACCATCCGCGTCTTCCAGGGCGAGCGCGAAATGGCTGCCGACAACAAGGTGCTCGGGCAGTTCGACCTGATGGGCATTCCGCCGTCACCGCGCGGCATGCCGCAGATCGAGGTCACCTTCGACATCGACGCCAACGGCATCGTCAACGTGTCAGCCAAGGACAAGGCGACCGGCAAGGAACAGCAGATCCGGATTCAGGCATCCGGCGGCCTGTCGGAGGCCGACATCCAGAAGATGGTCAAGGACGCCGAGGCCAATGCGGCCGAGGACAAGAAGCGCCGCGAGGCGGTCGACGCCAAGAATCATGCCGACGCGCTGGTGCATTCCACCGAGAAGGCGCTGGCCGAGCACGGTTCGAAGGTCGAGGAAAGCGAGCGCCGCGCCATCGAGGACGCCGTCAGCGATCTGAAGGAAGCGCTGAAGGGCGACGATGCCGAGGCGATCAAGGCCAAGACCAACACGGTCGCGCAGGCTTCGATGAAGCTCGGCGAGGCCATGTACAAGCAGCAGGCCGAGGCGGACGCCAAGCGCGACGCTGCCCAGGATGACGTGGTCGACGCGGAGTTCACCGAGGTCGACGACGACAAGAACAACAAGAAGTCGGCATAAGCGGGCTTTCGATCATGACCCCCACTCCATAGAGCGCAAGCGCAGCGGCTCAAGGGGTGGGGGTCATTTTTCTTTAAGCCGAAGGCTGCATCTTTCCAGGATGGGCCCCTTCGGTATGAAGATGAACTTCGGGCGGATTTGACTGATGTCCACCAAGCGCTGCTACTACGAAACCCTGGAAGTCGAACGGAGCGCGGACGACGGCAAGCTCAAGGCCGCGTTTCGCAAGCTGGCGATGAAATGGCATCCGGACAAGAATCCGGGCGATGCCACCAGCGAAGTCCGTTTCAAGGAAATCAACGAGGCCTACGAAGTCCTGAAGGACGGCGACAAGCGGGCCGCCTATGACCGCTACGGCCATGCCGCGTTCGAGCAGGGCATGGGCGGCGGCGGTCCCGGTTTTGGCGCCGGCTTCGCCTCGTCATTTTCAGATATTTTCGAAGACCTGTTCGGCATGGCCGGGCAGCGGCGTGGCGGTGGACGCGAGCGCGGCGCCGACCTGCGCTACAACATGGAAATCACGCTGGAAGAAGCTTTCCAGGGCAAGACCGCGCAGATCGAGATTCCGGTCTCGGTCACCTGCGAGCCCTGTTCAGGCACCGGCGCCAAGGCCGGCACCAAGCCGAAGACCTGCTCGACCTGCGGCGGTGCGGGCCGGGTGCGGCAGGCGCAGGGCTTCTTCACGCTGGAGCGGACCTGCCCCGGCTGTCAGGGCCGCGGCCAGATGATCGAGGATGCCTGCCCGAATTGCTCGGGCTCGGGACGGGTGACGCGCGACCGCACGCTGTCGGTCAACATCCCGCAGGGCGTCGAAGACGGCACCCGCATTCGCCTCGCCGGCGAAGGCGAAGCCGGCGTGCGCGGCGGGCCGCCCGGCGATCTCTATATTTTCCTGTCGCTGGCCACCCACGAATTCTTCCAGCGCGATGGCGCCGATCTGCATTGCCGGGTTCCGATCTCGATGGTTGCCGCCGCGCTTGGCGGAGAATTCGAGGTCCCGACCATCGACAAGGGCAAGACCAAGGTGAAGGTGCCGGCGGGGACGCAGTCCGGTCGTCGATTCCGCATTGCATCAAAAGGCATGCCGGTGCTCCGCTCGCGCCAGACCGGCGACATGTATGTCCAGGTCATGGTCGAAACGCCGCAGAATCTGACCAAGAAGCAGCAGGATTTGCTCGCCGAGTTCGAAAAACTGTCGTCCGGCGCCACCCAGCCGGAAGCGGCGGGCTTCTTTACCAAGGTCAAGGACTTCTTCGGCAACCGCGCGGGCTCCTGACCCGCGCACGTGCGAGCTGCGCGAGGCGCAGTGCTCGCTCGACAGTCATGATTCATTCAGCATGCACAGGGTCTTATCGCCGGATCGCGGGCACTTTGGCACCTCTGACGCGTTACCGTTTGGCTTGACCACATCGCCGTCGACCTATACGTGTTTATGACTGTTTTCTGACATCCCCCGCGTTGTTGCGGGGCCCCGCCTGGTAGCGACATGCCTTTGCAATCGTCCGTGCGCGCGTTGAAGAAGCCTCGTCTCGATGATGAGGTCCGCTTCCTTCGTTCATGGATTGAAAAGCCGCTGCACATGGGCGCGGTGATGCCGTCGAGCAAGTTGCTTGCCCGGACCATGGCGGAATATGTCGACGTCCAGGCGCATGGGCCGGTCGTCGAACTTGGGCCCGGGACCGGTGCGATCACCAACGCATTGATCGAACACGGCGTCGATCAAAAGCGTCTCGTACTGGTCGAGTATAATCCGGGCTTCTGCGCACTGCTGCGCGACCGCTACCCGCAGGCCAAGGTGGTGCAGGGCGACGCCTATGCGCTGCGCCACTCGCTGAAGGATGTGCTGGACGCGCCGGCCTCGGCCGTGGTCTCCGGCCTGCCGCTGGTCACCAAACCGATGCTGACGCGCCTGAAGCTGATCCGCGACGCCTTCACGGCGCTCGCGCCCGGCGCCCCCTTCGTGCAATTCACCTATTCGGTCGCGCCGCCGATCCCGAAATCGCTGCCGGGCGTGTCCACAGAAGCCTCCGAGCGGATCTGGATGAACCTTCCGCCCGCGCGGGTCTGGGTGTATCGCAAGGGCTGATGTCACGTGTTCGCGTGGCACGTCTGCCCCGAATACGAATTCAAAAATGTCCGCGCTGAAAATCCTCGTCATCCCGGGATCGGTACGATCAGGCTCGCTCAATGCGAAGCTGGCCGCAATTGCCGCGCATGCGCTGGCAAAGGAAGGCGCCGAAGTCACCCGGATATCGCTGTCGGATTTTCCGCTGCCGATCTATGACGGCGACCTGCAGGCGAAGTCCGGCGTGCCGAAGCACGCGGTCAATCTGAAGCGCATGATGGCGGCCCATCATGGCGTGCTGATCGTGACGCCGGAGTACAATTCCTCGGTGCCCGCGCTGGTCAAGAACACCATCGACTGGGTGAGCCGGGTGCAGGACGCGCACGAGACCCGCGGGCAGGTGTTTCGCGAGCGGGTGTTTGCGATTGCCTCTGCCTCCGGCGGGCGGCTCGGCGGCGCCCGCGCGCTGGCGGCGCTGCGGCTGATCCTGTCGGCCTGCCAGGCCCAGGTGATCCCGAACCAGTTGGCGCTGCCGTTTGCCAACGATGCCTATGATGAGATGGAACGCCTGAAGAATGCTGCCGACAGCGAGGCGCTGAGAGCGCTGGTGCGGCAGTTGATCGACATTTCCCAACGCATGATGTGAGGTGACATGCAGCCAGCCGATATCGCTCCGAAGGACCGCCTGATCGTCGCGCTCGATTTGCCAGGGGTGGCCGAGGCGGAAGCGATGATTGCGCGGCTCGGCGACAGCGTGAGCTTCTACAAGATCGGCTATCAACTGGCTTACGCCGGCGGATTGCCGCTGGCGCAGCAATTGGCCAAATCCGGCAAGAAGGTTTTTCTCGATCTCAAGCTGCACGACATCGGCAACACGGTGGCGCGCGGCGTCGGGAGCGTGGCAAAGCTCGGCGCGACCTTCCTCACCGTCCATGCCTATCCGCAGACCATGAAGGCCGCGGTCGAGGCGCGCGCCGGATCGGGGTTGAAGATTCTCGCCGTCACCGTGCTGACGTCGTATGACGACGGCGACCTGCACGCCGCGGGCTATCGGCTCAACGTCTCCGACCTGGTCGAAGCGCGCGCGCAGCAGGCGCAGGTGCTCGGCGTCGACGGTCTCGTCAGCTCGCCGGAAGAGGCGGCGGCGCTGCGCAAGATCGTCGGCCACCAGATGAACCTGGTGACTCCCGGCATCCGCCCGGCGGGGGCTGCGACCGGCGACCAGAAGCGCATCATGACGCCGGCGCGTGCGATTGCCGCGGGCGCGGACTATCTTGTGGTCGGACGGCCGATCACGGAAGCCGCCGATCCCAAGGCGGCGGCGGACGCCATCCAGGCGGAAATCAAACAGGCGTTGGCATAGTCAAACAGGCGAAACAAAAACGGGAGATTTGAGATGGCCAAAGGATACTGGATCGGTCGCGTCGATGTCAGCAGTGACGAAGGCTACAAGCCCTATGCAGCGGCCAATCTCGCGATCTTCAAGAAATTCGGCGGCCGCTATGTCGTGCGCGGCGGCAAGTTCACCGCCGTCGAGGGCCAGAGCCGCTCGCGCAACGTCGTGATCGAATTCGACAGCTACGAGAACGCGCTGGCCTGCTATCACTCGCCGGAATACCAGGCCAACATCAAGGTGCGGCAGCCGCACTCGATCGCCGATCTCATCGTGATCGAGGGCTATGACGGCCCGCAGCCGTGAGCGGAAGCTGAAAGCGGCGCTGTCGCGTCGCCTTGCGGAGCCGCATCGCATCAAGAAATATGTGCGAATGTTTCCGGCGGCGCTTCGCCGGTCGGTTCCGGTCGGAAAAAGTAAATAGCTGACGCTCATTCCTGCAGTGAACGCGTGGCCTGCGGGCCATATGTTTGCTAACGCGCATTTCTTTTGTCCCCAAATGGGGATTGCGACGCCGCCTTGTAATCATCAAAGGTTGCCATCGTACCCCATATCGATCTGTGGAACCCCACGTCGATCGGGACCGCATCGAACCAACATAAACACAAATTCCGACGTGCATGATGGGCCGCAAACGGACCCGCATCGCGGACGGCTATGCGTAATCGGCAATGCGTAAGGAGTAGACACCATGGCACTCATTATCGGAACGCCCGGCGACGACGTGCTACCCGGCACGGCATTGGCCGATGAGATCTTCGGTCTGCAGGGCAATGACACCATAACCGGTTTGGCCGGTGACGACCTCGCCAATGGTGGCGCAGGTGACGACGATATCGATGGCGGCGCCGGTAACGATACCCTGAACGGCAATGCCGGCATCGATACCATCATCGGCGGCGGTGGCGATGACACCATCTCCGGCGGCGCGGGCGACGATACGCTGGACGGCAATGCCGGCATCGACACGATCGATGGAAACGCCGGCAACGACATTATCGACGGCGGAGCCGGCGATGACGAGCTGTCCGGCGGCGCCGGCGACGACGACATCGAGGGCGGAATCGGAAATGATAACATTAGCGGCAACGCCGGCATCGATACCCTCTCGGGCGGCGCTGGCGCCGACACGCTGGACGGCGGCACCGGCAACGACGAACTGAATGGCGGTCTCGGCGCCGACACGCTCGACGGCGGCCTTGGCGATGACACCCTGAACGGCGACGCGGGAGCCGATACGCTCAACGGCGGCCCGGGCAACGACGAATTGAACGGCGGTGCCGAGCGACGACGTCCTGAACGGCGGCACCGGCGACGATACGGTCAACGGCGACCTCGGCGACGACACCATGAATGGTGGCGCCGGAGCGGATACGATGGATGGCGGCGCCGGTGAAGACATCATGTCCGGCAACGGCGGCAACGACGTCATGGCCGGTGGTGCGGACAATGACACCATGAGCGGCGGCGCTGGAGATGACGAGCTCAGCGGCGGCGCCGGCGACGATACGCTGGACGGCGATGCCGGCGACGACACCCTGAATGGCGACGAGGGAGCCGATACGCTCAATGGCGGCCTGGGTAATGACGAACTGAACGGCGGTGCCGATAACGACGTGCTGAACGGCGGCGCCGGTGACGATACGGTCAACGGCGACCTCGGCGACGACACCATGAATGGTGACGCCGGAGCGGATACGATGGATGGCGGCGCCGGTAACGACACGATGGACGGCGGCGCCGATGCCGACATCATGGCTGGTGCTGCGGGCAATGACACCATGAACGGCGGCGCCGGAGATGACGAGCTCAGCGGCGGCACCGGCAACGATACGCTGAACGGCGATGCCGGAGATGACACGCTCGAGGGCGGCGCCGGTGTTGATGAACTCAATGGCGGGGTCGGCGCCGATACGCTCGCAGGCGACGCAGGCAGCGACGTCCTGAACGGCGACGCGGGCGCTGACGAGTTGGACGGCGGCAACGGTGCCGACGAACTTAACGGCGGTCTCGACGACGATGTGCTGACAGGCGGTGCAGGCACCGACACGCATAATTTCGGCGACAACACTGCCACCAACTTCGGCGACGATGAAGTCACCGACCTGGACTTTGCTGACGAAGATGTAGTCAGCGTCGATGCCGCACCGGGGTTTGACCCGCTCACGGTCGAGGTCACCGACGACGGCACCGACACGGTGCTCAACTTCGGCTTCGGCACCATCACGCTCGACGGCATTACCGGTGGCGCCGTGGAATTCGAGTCGATCCAAGACATCAACGATGCCGCAGGTTATGACGCTGTCGTAGTCGTCTGACATCCAGTTCAGCGGGGCGGCTGCCGGGCCGCCCCGCTCCGGCCTTCTGCAGTACTCAGTTAGTGATAGTGCCGGCCGCACATGTACTCGCGTAACCGTTGTGAAACCTCAGCGTCTGGTCGAAGGTCGCTGCTTGGATTGATTCCGGGACGATCCGCGTTGGTGTGGATCGTCGCTTTTGGCGTGTCGATCAACCTGCTGCTTCTGGTCTTGCCCTTCTATTCCATTGAAGTGTTCGATCGGGTGATCAGCAGCGGCAGCGTCGAAACCCTCGTCGGCCTCACCGTCATTGCTGTGGCCGCCCTTGTCTTCAGTGCTGCATTCGACACCCTGCGCAGCCGGCTGCTCAGTCGCTTCGCAGTCAGATTCGAGCAGCATCTCGCGCCGATCGTGCTCGAGAGCACGATCGTTGATGCCGCGGGTCGCGGCGACAGCAGGATGCAGGACCTTGCGAGGCTGCGCGAGTTGAGGACGTTCCTGTCGAGCACAACTGTTGTCGCGCTGCTCGATGCTCCCTTTCTTCCGGCATTCGTTCTCATTCTCTTCTTCCTGCATCCCTGGTACGGCGTGATTGCGCTGATCGGAGCGGCAATTCTGCTCATCATGGGCATCGTGAGCCGCTGGATTGCCCGCGCTGAAATCGCGCAGGCGTACCAGGCTGCCCAGAAGACCCAGGCTACCCTCGACGGCATCGTCCGACATTCCGGCCTGGTGCGTGCGATGGGCTGGACCAGAGGTGCGATCCGCGAGTTCATGGAGCTCAACGACCAGGCCTTGTCGCCGGTGGTTCGGGCCAGCGAACGCGTCTATGTCATCGGCGCGATGGCGCGCATGGTAAGAACCATCTTTCAGGTCGCCGCGATCGGCGCCGGTGCCTGGCTCGTGCTCCAGAATGAAGTGCTGGCGGGCAGTCTGATTGCGAGCTCGATCCTGATCGCCCGCACACTGCAGCCGATGGAGGGCTTGATCTCGGCGTGGCGCGCGCTTGCATCCGCGCACGAGGCCTGGAAGCAGGTTCAGGCGGCCGCAGAACCGGTACTTGCCCGAGAGAGACGTACGCTGCTGCCGACCCCATCCGGCAAGCTCGAAGTGAGGCGAGTGGCCTATCGGATGGCTACGGCGCAGCGCCCGATCCTCGCAGGCGTTACGTTCGACTGCCGGCCATCCGAGATCGTTGTCGTTATCGGCCCGACCGGCGCTGGAAAATCGACCTTGCTGCGCCTGATGGCGGGGCTGGAACGACCGAGCGGCGGCACGATCCGGCTGGACAACGCAGCCCTGCATGACTGGGACCCCGACCAGCTTGGGCAGTTTGTCGGCTATCTTCCCCAGGACGTGCAGCTTCTGGGCGGCACCGTGGCTGAAGCCATCGCCGGCTTTGACGAAGATGTGCGGGACGGGGACATCGTGGCCGCGGCCATGCTCGCGCAGGCGCATGAGATGATTCTGTCTCTGCCGGCCGGCTACCAGACTGAAATAGGGCGCGATGGCAGCAAGCTTTCCGGTGGTCAGCGCCAGCGTATCGGTCTTGCCCGTGCGTTCTTCGGTAATCGAAAACTGATCCTGCTGGATGAGCCGAACGCCAATCTCGACCCCGATGGTGAGCAGGCACTGTGTTCCGCCATTGAGCTGGCAAAAGCGCGCGGCGCGACTGTGGTGATTGTCACGCATCGGCCCCAGCTATTGGTCATCGCCGATGCAGTACTCCTTCTTAGAGATGGCGCGCAGCTCGCCTTCGGGCCCCCCGCGGAAGTTCTTCGCCTGCCCGTCACTCCATCCGTCCCGAAGCCGCACGTCATCCGGCATCATACCGAACCTCCCAAACTGTCCGCGGGAGGAACTGCCCGATGACGAAGGGTTCGGATGGCAGAGCTGTCGTCGTGCGCAAGGAGCGCCCGCGATCCGACATGCGGCGGATCATAGGATGGGGATGTGTACTGCTCATTCTGCAGTTTTGCGGCTTCGGCGTGTGGGCCACGACGGTTCCGCTTCGCGGCGCGGTTGTGGCGCCAGGTGTGATAAAGGTTCATTCGAAGCGGAAAGCCGTCCAGCATCTGGAGGGCGGGATAATAAAGTCAATTCACGTCAGGGAAAACGATCAGGTCGAGACCGGCCAGCTCATCGCGCGGCTCGACACCACGCAGATTGAAGCCGCCCTCGGCTCGCTCGCGACAAAATACTTCTCGGCTCTCGCGATGGAGGCGCGGCTGGCGGCGGAACAGACCCGCGCCGAATCGATATCGTTTCCCGACGAACTGAAGAAGAACGCGACCAATGCGTCGGCGCGTATCGCCATGCAGACTCAGGAAGCCGAGTTCGCAGCGCGGCTGGCCGCGATCGAGAACGAGCGCAAGATGATCGACCAGCAGATGCTGCAATTGACGGACTCGATCCGAGGCCTCGAGGCCAACACCAAAGGGGTCGAGCAACAACTCAAATTATTGCAGGAAGAGATCGCCGATACGAGCTACCTCCTGGCAAAGGGCCTTGCCCGAAAGCCCCGCCTGTTGGCCTTGAAGCGAGCCGAAGCCGAATCCAGCGGACAGATCGACCGCAACTCGTCGTCGGTGGCGGAGAAGAAAGGAAAAATGGCGGAGCTGGAGGACAGGCGTCGACAGCTCGGCTTCAACCAGAATCAGGAAATCGCGAAGCAGCAGCACGCGACGAGCGAGGAGGTTGGCGATCTCAGACATCGAATTGCCGCGTTGCGCGATCAGCTTCGCCGGTCTGAATTGCGTGCCCCGGAGAGCGGAAAGATCGTCGGCCTCAACACCCGGGATCTCAGCGCCGTGCTTGCACCCCGCGAGACTCTCCTGGAGATAGTTCCGACGGAAGACCGGCTTGTCATCGAAGCGTCGTTGAGACCCAAGGATCGGGAAGAAGTTCAAGCCGGGCAGACCGCGCGCGTGCGTGTTCACGCGATGAATATTCGTCGCCGGCCCATGCTCGATGGAACGGTCGTGGCCGTGGCGGCAGACGCGCTGACCGACGCCAGGAGCGGCGTTACGTCTTACATGGCGGAGGTCGAGCTCAATGTCGACGCGCCGACAGCCTCGTATGTTTCATCGTTGCTGCCGGGAATGCCCGTTGAAATATTTGTTGAAACCGGAGAGAGGACTTTTGCTCAATACTTGCTGCAGCCTATGGAACTTCGCATCAACCGTGCGTTTAGGGAGCATTAGGTCGCCGGCATGAGTCCGGCTGCATTATATTGCGGGAGGCGCCTGTGCATCAGAGTAGCAAAGCATTTCCGTTCAGGCAGGGCCGGTTTCGCGTCAGTCACGCCGAGCGCGGCGAATCTTTTCAGAACGCCGACGGGCCGCAGGCGGCACAGCCCACGGAGCAAGGTCCAAACCAGAGTGCGATGGAATATCTTGGCAAGGCTGTTGCCGAACTTTTCGATTGCCACAGTTGCTACGTCGCGGTCATGTCGCACGCGGGCGGGGCGGAGCTTGAAGAGGTCCAGGTCGGACACGCCACAATCGATCCGTCGTGCACCACGACCGTCGCGCGAATTGCCCGCAAGGGCGCCGGCGCAGATTGCGCTCTTCTCGAACCCGTCAACGCGCGCACCAGTTTTGTGCGGAAACTGATCGGCCCCGAGCCTGGGGCAAACAGCCATTCGGTCCTGGGCAGGTTTGCCTCCCCCGACGGGTCAACCGTGGTGTTTGTGGCGGGCTGGCGGCGGGCTGCGCTTGCCCGGGCCGAAATTCCCTGCCTCGCGCGCGCGGTGCGCACGGTTTGGGAGACGGCGCATTCGCTTGCGGCGCGGCCGCCGGATCGATGTCCAGACCCCGAAACCTGGCTGGAAAACCTGACCTTTCCTGCCTTCATCGTGGACGAAGGTCTGCGTGTTCATGAGGTCAATCGCGGTGGACGAACGCTGCTGGCAAAGGGCGAAGTTGTCAGGATGGATGGTGGCAGGCTCGCAGGGGGCAGCGCACCTGTTACCGAGAGTTTGAGGGAGGCAATTCGGGAGGCGTTGATTTCGCGGCTGAACACAACCGTGCCTCTCTCGACGGAGCACCAGCAGTTTGCCTTCGCCAAGATCGGGGCCGCACCGACGCATTGCGAGGTGGCGAAGGCGTTGATCATCGTGCCGCAATTCGATGAAGTGCTGGGCGCGCACCGTATCGCGTCCGCCTTCGGCCTGAACTGGGCCGAAGAGCGAATCATCGCCCGGCTTCTTCAATTCCAGGGTCCACGTGACATCGGTGCCGACCTGCGCCTGACCGAGGCAACCGTGAGAACCTACACCAAGCGCATCATGCTTAAGCTGGGGATCAATCGGCAGGCAGAGTTCTTTCTGCTCTACCATCTCACGCAATCGCCATTCGGCGCGGGAAAGCGCGAGAAGGCCGTCGGCCCGGTGTCGTCGGATTGCCGGTTGAACGGCGACGGTGAACTGGACCTTGATGCGGCCGGCAAGCGGCCACCGAACTGATGCGCTAGCCGCTCTTGATGGCCCGGGACTTCAATTGCATTTACAAGGCCACGTATGTCATCGAGCGCGATGGCCGGGTCGTTCTGACGAAGGACATGGAACTCACCCTTTAGCCGCGAGCAGTCGCCGGTCCCAGAGCATCCGGTTTAGCCAGCGGGCGCCGACCAATGCCCGTCACGGCCGGATCGGGTGTACGGGCAGGATCGCCGTCCTGCTGCTCTCCCTCCTCGCGCGCGGGCCGTTTCGTATGGCCGCCCGGAAGCCCCGGAGCGCCTGATTGGTTGCCGGAATGGCCTCACCCCGCTATAGGGCGTAAAGAGGTGAAGCCATGGCCGATATGCGATTGATCGTTGCGGGGGCCGGCGGCCGGATGGGCCGCGCGCTGGTGCGCGTCATTTCGGAGACGCCGGGCGCGATGCTGGCAGGCGCGCTGGAAGCGCCGGGGTCAGACCTGCTGGGCAAGGATGCCGGCGTGCTCGCCGGCCTGCCGGCCAATGACGTCAAACTCTCGGCCGACCTGTGGGAGCTGTCAGCGAACGCGGACGGCATTCTCGATTTTACCGTCCCCGCCGCCACCATCGCCAATGTCGCGATCGCCGCCCAGCGCGGGCTGGTCCACGTCGTCGGCACCACCGGGCTGTCCGCGTCCGACATGGCCGTCATCAAGAGCGTGACGTCCCGCGCCACCGTGGTGCAGTCCGGCAACATGAGCCTTGGCGTCAACCTTCTCGCCGCGCTGGTCAAGCGCGTCGCACAGTCGCTTGACGAAAACTTCGACATCGAAATTCTGGAGATGCATCACAAGGCAAAGATCGACGCGCCGTCGGGTACAGCGTTCCTGCTCGGCGAAGCCGCTGCCGCCGGCCGTGGCGTCGACCTGCACGCCCGCTCCGCGCGTGGCCGCGACGGCGTTACCGGCGCACGGCGGCCCGGCGATATCGGCTTTGCGTCGCTGCGCGGCGGCACCGCCGCCGGCGATCACAGCGTAATCTTCGCAGGTCCCTATGAGCGAATCACGCTTTCGCACCACGCCGAGGATCGCATGATCTTCGCGCATGGCGCGCTGAAGGCGGCGCTGTGGGCGCATGGCAAGAAGCCCGGCCTCTACTCGATGGCCGATGTGCTGGGGTTGCCCGAAAGCTGAATTCAACTTCTCGAAACGAAAACGGAATTTTTTAAATGAGCGATCGTCTTCTCGTGCTTGTGCGTCATGGCCAGAGCGAATGGAATTTGAAAAACCTGTTCACCGGCTGGAAAGATCCTGACCTCACCGAACAGGGCGTCACGGAGGCCAGGGAAGCCGGCCGCAAACTGAAGGCGCAGGGGATGACGTTCGACGTTGCCTTCACCTCGGACCTGACGCGCGCCCAGCATACGCTGAAGCTGATGCTCGCCGAGATCGGGCAGACCGGACTGCCGACGACGCAGGACCTCGCGCTCAACGAACGCGACTACGGCGATCTCTCCGGCCTCAACAAGGATGACGCCCGCAAGAAATGGGGCGAGGACCAAGTGCTGATCTGGCGCCGTTCCTACGACGTGCCGCCGCCCGGCGGCGAGAGCCTGAAGGATACGCTGGCGCGCACGCTGCCCTATTATGTGAAAGAGATTTTGCCCGGCGTGCTGCGCGGCCAGCGTACGCTGGTTGCCGCCCACGGCAATTCGCTGCGTGCGCTGATCATGGTGCTGGAGAAGCTGACGCCCGAGCAGATTTTGAAGCGCGAGCTTGCAACCGGCGTACCGGTGATCTATCGGCTCAATGCGGATTCGACGGTGGCGGAGAAGGTTGATCTGGCGGCGTGAGTCCGGGCGTAGGGTGGGCAAAGGCGCGCAAGCGCTGTGCCCACCATCTCTCTGCATCACCGGTGTGAAATGGTGGGCACGCTTCGCTTTGCCCACCCTACATTCTTTAATGCAGCCCCACCTGCCCCGCTTCCCAGCCCAGCATCGCCTGTTTCCGCGTGACGCCCCAGTGATAGCCGGTCAGCGCGCCGCCCTTGCCGAGTGCGCGGTGGCAGGGCACCACGAACGACACCGGGTTGCGGCCGACCGCGGCGCCAACGGCGCGCGAGGCCTTCGGATTTTTGATCTTGTTGGCGATGTCGGAATAGCAAACCGCGCGGCCCATCGGGATCTTCAAGAGCGTCTCCCACACCCGCACCTCGAAATCGGTGCCGATCAGCACCACGCGGAGCGGCTGGTCCGGCCGCCATAGCCGCGTATCGAAGACGCGCTGCGCGAGGTCGGCGGTGCCGTCATGGTCCTCGACATAGGTTGCGTTCGTCCAGCGCCGCTTCATGTCGGCAAACGCTGCCGGCTCTTCGCCCGGATCGGCAAAGGCAAGCCCTGCCAGCCCGCGGCCGCTGGCGATCACGATCGCGGTGCCGAACGGGGAAGCATGGAATCCGTAGCGCAGCGTCATGCCGGCGCCGCCGTTCTTCCATTCGCCCGGCGACATCGCTTCATGGGTGACGAACAGATCGTGCAGCCGGCCCGGGCCCGACAGGCCCGAGTTCGAGCGCCGCGTCGAGCACGCTGGCGGAATCGCGCAACAGGCCCTTGGCGTGATCCAGCGTCAGCGCCTGCATGAAGGCCTTTGGCGTCAGCCCGGCCCAGCGGCGGAACAGATGGTGCAGTTCATCCGGCGTCACGGCGGCGGCGTCCGCCATCGCCTCGATGGTCGGCTGGTTGCGCCAGTGTTCCGAAATGAAGGCGATGGCGCGGCGCACCGAGTTGTAATCGCGCAGCGCAGCGTTCTGCGGGCCCGGTTTGGTCAGGCGCTGGTCATGTATGGCAAGTGTCATCATGGGATCTGATTTAGGCGTCATCCGAGGTCCAAACCACCCGATTTCAGACAAGCCGTCAATTTATGGGATTGTAAGTAATACCGCGCTTGGCAGTCTGCAGCGCAGCCAGCAAGGCCTTGGAAAAGCTTGCTTTTTCTTCGGGTCCCAGGAAATAGCCGACCGGGACGCGGCGGCCGCGGGAGACCAGATAGAGCCGCTCGATGCCGAATTCGGGGTCGCCCGTTTGCTCGAGCTGCACCCAGAGCGGATTGAGCGTCCATTCCATGACATGGCCGCGATGGTTGACCCGCCGCACGCGTATTTCCGACGGCGTCATCACGATGTCCTCGGTGGCGTCAGCGCTGCGAAAGTTGGTCCGGAACGCCCAGTAGATCACCAGCACGTCGAGGCCGAAAAAGCCCAAAACCGGCCAGGCGCCCATCATCAAGAATGCGATGCCGGCAACAAAGCTCACCGCGCCGATGAATATCATCAGCACCAAAAAGCCGGTGCGGTTGAGCGAGCGATGCGGGGTCACCCGCGCCGAAAACAGCGTCGGCTGGTCAAGCGCCGGATCAAAGTCGTTGCTTGCGGTCATCGCGTATCAGTATACCCCGATCATGGCCAAAATCATCCGCTCAAACAGCGCCAAAAAATCCAGCGTTCCGTCAGTGCCAAAGAAAGTGGCAAAGAAGGCCGCCAAGCCGCTATCGGCGCGCGCGGCAAAAAAAACGCCCAAGCTGAAACCCTGGACGGCCGCGGAGGTCTACGAGGCCTTCAGCCGCTTCCGCAAAGCCAATCCGGAGCCGAAGGGCGAACTGGAACATCTCAACCCCTATACGCTGCTGGTGGCGGTCGTGCTGTCGGCGCAGGCAACGGATGCCGGCGTCAACAAGGCGACGCGCGCGCTGTTTGCGGTGGCTGATACGCCCGAGAAGATGCTGGCGCTCGGCGAAGAGCAAGTGCGCGAGTACATCAAGACGATCGGGCTCTATCGCAACAAGGCGAAGAACGTCATCGCGCTGTCGGAAAAACTGATCGCCGAGTTCGGCGGCGAGGTGCCGCGCACGCGGCCTGAGATCGAAGTCGCTGCCCGGCGCCGGGCGCAAGACCGCCAATGTCGTGCTCAACATGGCCTATGGCGAACATACCATGGCGGTGGATACCCATGTGTTCCGCGTCGGCAACCGTACCGGGATGGCGCCCGGCAACACGCCGATCGAGGTCGAACTGGGGCTGGAGAAGATGATCCCGTCGGAATTCATGCTGCATGCCCATCACTGGCTGATCCTGCACGGGCGCTACACCTGCCTCGCCCGCAAGCCGCGCTGCGAGGTGTGTCTGATCAATGATCTTTGCCGGTGGCCGGAAAAGACGGTCTGAGGCATGATTGCCGTGATACCTTGAGGGCCCAACAGGCTCTCGGGAACGTGATCGAGGGGGCGCCGTGAGTCAGCAGGATCAAACGGTTCAGCGACCCGCGAGCGAGGCCTCGTCTCCACCGGTCGCGTCAGCACCGAAGCCATCGCCGGCGGCGAGCGGGTTCTGGGGCCGCTTCACGATTCCCCTGTTCGCCGTGCTGGCGGCGTTTGCCTTCATCGTGCTGGCGACGTTGCGCTGGGATGCCTGGGTCGGCGGCGCCACGATCCAGACCACCAACGACGCCTATATCCGTGCCGACCTCACGCGGTTGAGCAGCCGGGTCGCCGGCGAGGTGATTACGGTCGCGGCGCAGGATTTCCAGCGCGTCAAGGCGGGCGATCTACTGGTGCAGATCGATCCCGCCGACTACGCGGCTCAGGTCGCGCAGGCCGAGGCCGGTGTCGCCGCCGCGCAGGCAGCGCTCGACAATTTGAGCAACCAGGTCGAACTGCAGTACGCGACGATTGCGCAGGCCGAAGCCCAGCTCGTATCCGCCACGGCTCAGGAGGTCGAGGCACGTCAGGAGCAGGAGCGTCAGCAGTCGCTGTCGCAGTCCGAAGCCGGAACGCGCCAAAGGCTCGAACAGGCGACCGCGGGGTTTGCCAAGGCGCAGGCCGATGTGCGTGCGAGCCGTGCCGTTATCGCCGCGCAACGTCATCAGCTCGACGTGCTGTCGGGCACCAAGAAGCAGCGCGCAGCAGATCTCGAGGGGGCCAAGGCGACGCTGGCCGCGGCCAGGCTCAAGCTCGGCTACACAAAAATCGTGGCGCCGTTCGATGGCGTCACCGGGGAGCGGCAGGTGCAGCCGGGCGATTACGTCAATATCGGCACCAACCTGATCAATGTCGTGCCGCTTCCGAACGTCTATGTGATCGCCAACTACAAGGAGACGCAGTTGACGCGGGTCAAACCCGGTCAGCCCGTCGAGATCACCGTCGACAGTTTCTCGAACGAAAGACTGCGCGGCCGCGTCGAACGGATTGCGCCGGCCAGCGGTTCGCAGTTTGCATTGCTGCCGCCGGATAATGCCACCGGCAATTTCACCAAAGTGGTTCAGCGTGTCCCGGTCCGGATTCAGCTCGACAAGAACCAGCCGCTGCTGGAGCGCCTGCTGCCCGGAATGTCCGTCGTCACCAAGATCGATACCGGCGAGGCGGGTACGGATGGCCGAAAATGACCGTGATCGCGGGCCAGTCTCGCGCGGCGGCATTGCGCCACGGCCGCTGTTCGCGGTCGGCGCGGTACTGCTCGGCGCGTTTCTGGCGAATTTCGACAGCCGGCTGACGACGGTCGGGCTGCCTGATCTGCGCGGCGCGTTTTCGCTCGGCTTCGACGAGGGAGCCTGGCTTTCTACCGCGGGCATCGGCTCGCAGATCCTGATCGCACCGGCGGTGGCGTGGCTTGCGACCGTATTCGGGATGCGCCGCGTGCTCGGCATTCCGAGCCTGATCTATGCCCTGATCTCGCTAGTGATCCCGTTCGTGCACGATTACCCCACGCTGATGGCGCTCAGCGTCGTGCATGGCATGCTGCTCGGCACCTTCGTGCCGGCGACGCTAATGATCATTTTGCGGAACCTGCCAATCCACTGGTGGCTGCCGGCCATCTCGATCTATGCGATCCGCGTCGGCTTCGCGCTCGATACGTCGAGCTCGCTGGTCGGCTTCTATGTCGATTACCTCGGCTGGCAATGGATCTATTGGCAAAGCGTACTGATCGCGCCGCTGATGGGCCTGATGGTCTATCTCGGCACCCCCAGCGAACCGGTCAATCGAGACCTGCTGCGCGACGCCGACTGGGGCGGCATGCTGCTGCTCGGCGTCTCGGTTTCGATGATCTATGCCGGTCTCGACCAGGGCAACCGGCTGGACTGGCTGGAGTCGGGCACCGTGATGGCGCTGCTGATCGGCGGCGGCGTGTTGTTCATTGGCTTCATGATCAATGAAACGCTGGTGCGGCAGCCCTGGGCGCATTTTAACGTGCTGTTCTCGCGCAATGTCGGGCTCTCGCTGCTTGCCATCCTGCTCTACACGCTGACCAGTCTGTCCAACTCGTCACTGGTGCCGAATTTCCTCGGTGTCGTCGCGTCGATGCGACCGGAACAGTCGGGCATGCTGCTGCTGACCTGCGGTGCGCTGCCGTTTTTCGTGCTGGTGCCGCTCTCGATCTACCTGCTTCGGCATTTCGATCCGCGCACCGTCGTCGTGCTCGGCTTTTCGGCGTTTGCGGCCGCCAACCTGTGGGGCACGCAGTTAAGTCACGACTGGGCGCGGGAGGATTTCGCCGGCGTCGTATTGCTGCAATCGGTTGGCCAGGCCTTCACGCTGTTGCCGATCATCATACTGGTGCTGTCCAACGTGGACCCGTCGCGCGCTACGGCGATCGCCGCCTATATCCAGATCATGCGGCTCGGCGGCGCCGAGATCGGCGTGGCGCTGATGGGCACGTGGCTGCGCGTGCGCGAGCAGATCCATTCCAATTATCTCGGACAGCACGTTCAAAACGGCACCTTCGACGTGACGCGCATGCTCAAGCAGCTCGGCGACTATTTTGCCAGCCATGGCGTGGGCGCCGCCCCGGCGCGAGCGCTGGGAACGCTGGCAGCGCAAGTCCAGCGCGAAGCCAACGCGCTCGCCTATATCGACGGATTTTGGCTGTGCTTCTGGCTGGCGATGGCGGCGCTGCTCTGCGTCGCCCTGATCACCCGCGCGCCGCCGGGCCCCTTCACGCCGGAACCGTTCGGCTTCGCGAAAAATGTGCTGCGGAAATGCGGGGTGACGGTGTCATAGCGGGTGGCGCCGATCAGCGCGCCGACATTTCCCGCCGCGCCGGCTCGATCAGTTCGGGCCGCGGGCCGGACAGGCGCTTGTGCATGTGGACCATGAAGGCCATGCCGAACAACGGCGTCGCCAGATTGACGATCGGGATCGACACGAAGGCCGCGATGAACAGGCCCGCCGTGAACACGGTCGCGGCATTGTCCTTGCGCATCGCCTTGGCTTCCGCGGGCGAGCGGAAGCGCATCGCCGCGAGTTCGAAATATTCACGACCCAGCAGCCAGGCTGTGGCGATGAAGAAGATCAGAAAGCCGGCGCCCGCGAACAGCACGAAGGGCAGCGCGATCAAATAGACCAAAATGGTCAGCAGCGCCGTCTTGATGCCCTCGGGGATGGCGACGCCGAGCGGCAGCGCATCGCCGGGGCGCTCCGCCGGATAATGCTCGCGCTCGACATGCTCGGCCACGTCATCGACGAACACGCTCGCGATCAGCGAGGTAACCGCAGGCATCAGGAAAATGCCGCCGAGCACGACGCCAAGCCCGGCCGCGATCGAGATGATCCAGGAAAGGATGTTGAGCGTCGTGTGGAAGCCGGGCCCCAGCATTGCCTCGGCCCAGACTTCGCCGTATTCGGCGAACCAGCTCAACGCGCGCTGCAAGCCGATGGCCAGCACCGCGACCAGCACCAGCGCCAGCCCGATCGAGCGCCACAGGATGGTGCGCATCGGCGGCGACAGGATCTGCGAAATCGCCTTGATGGCGGCGTCCAGCATGGCGGTTCAACCTCTCGTGAAAACCCTCGCGTGAGGTAGATATACCTGATCCGTTCGGCAAGTGCCGGTTTTGGACGATCGTCGGGCGGCGCGGCGTTATGCGGCAGCGAATGCAGCGTCTGACAGATTGTGCCTTCCCAAGGGCCGCTGAAGGCCTAGGTTGAGCGTCAAGGATAGATGCTACGGGAGACACGCGATGACCGGAACAGGATTGCCGCTTGACGGCGTGAGGGTCGTCGAGATGACCCATATGGTGATGGGCCCGACCTGCGGCATGATTCTCGCGCAGTTGGGCGCCGAGGTCATCAAGGTCGAGCCGCCGGTGGGCGACAAGACCCGCTCGCTCGGCGGCATGGGAACCTCGTTCTTTCCGCTGTTCAACCGCGGCAAGCGCAGCGTCGTGCTCGATTTCGCCCGTGCGGAAGACCGCGAGACCATGCACCGGCTGCTCGAAAGCGCCGACGTGTTTGTGGAAAATTTTCGCGACGGCCAGCTCGAGAAACAGGGGCTTGGACCTGAGGAGTTGCGCCGCAAACATCCGCATTTGATCGTCGCCGGTCACAAGGGCTTTCTCTCCGGTCCGTATGAGCATCGCCCGGCGCTCGACGAGGTCGTGCAGATGATGTCGGGCCTCGCCGCCATGACCGGCACGCGCGACAAGCCGCAGCGCGTCGGCTCCTCCGCCAACGACATCATGGGCGGCATGTTCGGCGCGATCGCGATCCTCGCCGCGCTTTACGAGAAGCGGGGCGGCAAGAGGGACGGCGCCGACATCCGCATCGGCCTGTTCGAGAACTGCCTGTTTTTGGTCGCCCAGCATATGGTCGAGTATGAAATGACCGGCAGAAAGCCGCGCTCGATGCCGGAGCGCGAGCACGCCTGGCCGATCTACGACATCTTCGACACTGCGGACGGCGAGCGCATCTTCATCGGCGTCGTCACCGAGGGGCACTGGTGGAGCTTTTGCCGCGAGTTCGGGCTGCAGGAATTTGCCGACGATCCGACATTGCGCAACACCACGGACCGCATTCTGGCGCGCGGGAGGATCATTCCGCGCGTTGTCGAGGTGATCAAGGGCTGGAAGATCGCCGATCTCTCTGCAAGGCTCGATGCGCTGAACATCGCCTATTCGCCGATCAACCGCCCCGAGGATCTGCTGCAAGACCCGCATGTGCTGCGCCCCGGTGGCCTGGTGCAGAATTTCAATGCCGACGGCGTGCCGTTCCGCGTTCCGGCGTTGCCGGTGGAGTGGAACGGCGGCAATATCGGCGAAGGGCTGAAAGTGCCGGTGCTGGGCGCCGATACCGAGGCTGTTCGCGCTGAACTCGACACGCAAAATCCGTCTTCCAAAAACAACGCTGCATGAGGCTGCCATGACCCGCGTCCAGGAACTCTATCCCGACAACAAGATCGTGCTGCGCGAGGTGGGCCTGCGTGACGGCCTGCAGCTCGTGAAGACATTTCCCTCGACGTCCGCCAAGCAGCGCTGGATGCGCGACGAATACGCCGCGGGCGTGCGGCACTTCGAGGTCGGCTCGTTCCTGCCGGCAAAAACCTTTCCGCAATTCGCCGATGTGCGCGACATCATCGCCACCGTGGCCTCGCTGCCCGGCGCCTACGGCATCGCGCTGACGCTGAACGAGCGCGGCGTCAACGAGGCGCTGGCCTCCGGCGTCGCCGAAGTGGCGACGGTGGTGTCGGCGACCGAGGAGCACAGCCAGGCCAACGCCAACCGCTCGCGCGAGTCAGCCATTGCCAACGTCAAACGGCTTTGTGAGCTGCGCGACGCCAGCGCGCACAGGCCGGTGGTGAACTCAGCGATCTCGGTGGCGCTGGGCTGCTCGATCGTCGGCGCGGTCGATCCGAAGGAAGTCTTGCGGCTGACGGAAAAACTGTTCGAGGCCGGCGTCGACATGGTCGCGATCGCCGACACGGTCGGCTATGCCGGGCCGAAGCAGGTCGGCGAACTGACCGCGGCTGCGGTGAAGATCGCGGGCGCAAAGCCGATCTGCATTCATCTGCACGATACCCGCGGCATGGGGATTGCGAACGCTTCCGCCGCCCTCGATGCCGGCGCGCGCGTGCTCGACGGATCGCTCGGCGGCCTCGGCGGCTGCCCGTTCGCGCCGGGCGCGACCGGAAACGTCGTGTTCGAGGATCTGGCGTTCCTGTGCGAGAGCAAGGGATTCAAGACCGGCATCGATATCGAGAAGCTGGTCGCGGTGCGCGAGATCCTGAAATCGGAAATGCCCGGCGAGGCGCTCTATGGCGGACTGGCGCGCGCCGGATTGCCGCGTGGGAAGGCGGCTTGAGGGCGCCTGATGCCCCTCGTGTCCGGGACGCGGTGCAGCGTGAAACGCTGCTCCGCAGAGCCGGGACCAATCTCCGAAATGGATGGACCCCGGCTCAGCAGCGCACCACGCCGCAAGCGCGGCGCGCTGCGCAGCGTCCGGGGAACGCGCAGCGGCTACAGCCGCGTCATCCGCAGTCGCAGCGCGTTGCCGACGACGCTCACTGACGACAGCGCCATCGCTGCCGCCGCGATGATCGGCGACAGCAGCAATCCGAAAGCCGGATAGAGAATGCCTGCGGCGATCGGGATGCCTGCGGCGTTGTAGATGAAGGCGAAGAACAGGTTCTGCCGGATATTGCGCATGGTCGCCTGCGACAGGCGGCGCGCACGGACGATGCCGCCGAGATCGCCCTTCAAGCAGCGTGACGCCGGCGCTTTCCATCGCGACATCAGTGCCGGTGCCCATCGCGATGCCGACTTCAGCGGCGGCAAGCGCCGGGGCGTCGTTGACGCCGTCGCCGGCCATCGCAACGATCCGGCCCGTCTTCTGCAGCCTGGCCACGACCGCGCTCTTCTGGTCGGGCAGCACTTCCGCCTCGACCTCTGTGATGCCCAGGCTCCGCGCGACGGCATTTGCCGTCGTCCTGTTGTCGCCGGTCAGCATGATGACCTTGATGCCATCAGCCGCCAGCGCCTTCAGCGCTTCCGGCGTCGATGCTTTCACGGGGTCGGCGATGGCGAACAATCCCGCCAGTCTGCCGTCGACCGCCATGTTGATCACGGTCGCGCCATCGCCGCGCAGACGCTCGCCCTGATCGTTCAATGACTGGGCATCGATGCCGAGCGATTGCAGGAAGCTGGCATTGCCGAGCACGATGGTCTTGCCGTCGACCTTGCCGGTCGCGCCCTTGCCGGTCGGCGAGTCGAATTCTTCCACCTTGCCAAGATCGAGATTGCGCTCGTTGGCTGTTCGCACGATGGCGTCGGCCAGCGGATGTTCGCTGGCCCGCTCGACACTCGCCGCCAGCCGAAGGATATCGGTCTCGTTAAATCCGTCGGCCGGCACGATGGCGACCACCTTCGGCCTGCCTTCGGTCAGCGTTCCCGTCTTGTCGACCACCAGCGTGTCGACCTTCTCCATGCGCTCCAGCGCTTCGGCGTTCTTGATCAGCACGCCGGCCTGCGCGCCGCGCCCGACCCCCACCATGATCGACATCGGCGTGGCGAGGCCGAGCGCGCAGGGACAGGCGATGATGAGCACGCTGACGGCGGCCACCAGGCCGAACGCCATGCGCGGCTCCGGCCCGAACCAGGCCCAGGCGCCGAACGCGAGCAGCGCGACGAGAATGACCGTCGGTACGAACCAGCCGGAAACCCGATCGGCCAGCCGCTGGATCGGCGCGCGGGAACGCTGCGCATCCGCCACCATCTGCACGATCTGGGACAGCAGCGTATCGCGCCCGACCTTGTCGGCGCGCATGATGAAGCCGCCGGACTGGTTGAGCGTGCCTGCGATGACGTTGCTGCCGGCTTCCTTGGTCACAGGCATGGATTCGCCGGTCACCAGCGATTCATCGAGCGAAGAACGGCCTTCCAGAATGACGCCGTCGACCGGCACCTTTTCTCCCGGCCGGACGCGCAGTTTGTCGCCGACGGCAAGCGTGTCGATCTCGACCTCGTGGTCGGCGCCATCGTCGCCGATGCGGCGGGCGGTTTTGGGCGCGAGCTGAAGCAGCGCCTTGATCGCGCCCGATGTCGCCTCGCGGGCGCGGAGTTCGAGCACCTGGCCGAGCAGCACGAGCACGGTGATGACGGCCGCGGATTCGAAATAGACGGCAACCGCGCCGCCATGGCCGCGGAAGGTTGACGGGAAGATTCCGGGCGCGACCGTGCCGATAACGCTGTAGCCATAGGCCACGCCGGTGCCGACAGCGATCAGCGTGAACATGTTGAGATTGCGCGTGACGAGCGACTGCCAGCCGCGCACGAAGAACGGCCAGCCGGCCCAGAGCACCACGGGCGTGGCGAACGCGAACTGGATCCAGTTCGACAGTGTCGGGTCGACCCAGCCGTGGCCGCCAACGAGATGGCCGCCCATTTCGAGGACGACGGCCGGCAGCGCGAGCACCAGGCCGACCCAGAAGCGGCGCGTCATATCGGCGAGTTCCGGATTGGGCGGCGTATCGAGGCTCGCGACCTCCGGCTCCAGCGCCATGCCGCAGATCGGGCAGCTTCCGGGGCCGACCTGTCGGATCTCGGGATGCATCGGGCAGGTGTAGATCGCGCCTTCCGGCACGGCGGCTTTCGGCCGGCTGTCTTTCTCGAGCCAGGCGACGGGGTCGGCGGCGAATTTTGTGCGACAACCGGCTGAGCAGAAATGAAAGGTCTCGCCGCGGTATTCGAAGCGGTGGTTGCTGGTCGCGGGGTTCACGGTCATGCCGCAGACGGGATCGCGGACGGTTGCAGCGGTGTGGTCGTGGCCCGCGTGGTCATGGCCGCCGCAGCAGGCGCTCCTGGCCGGTTCACCCTTTCCGGTGTTGCTGTTCCTGGCCTCGTGCATGACCTCTCCGGCGCTTGAACTAGATACCCTATGGGGGTATATAAGCCCCATGCGAAAAGACATCAAGGCATCCTGTCAAAAGCGTCTCAGCCGGATCGAGGGCCAGGTCCGCGGCCTGTCCAAAATGGTCGATGAGGATCGCTACTGCATCGATATCGTCACGCAGATCTCGGCCGTGCGGGCCGCGCTTCGCCGCGTCGAGGAAGAAGTCTTAAGGGATCACGTGTCGCATTGCGTCGAACATGCGATCACCAGCGGCAACAGGGCCGATCAGCGCGAGAAGATCGCCGAACTGATGGCCGTGATCGGCCGCTCCGACAGGTAGCGCGGATTCGTAGCCCGGATGGAGCCAACGGGTCGCGCGAACGCGCGCCCGATGACAGGCTCCGCGCAATCCGGGTAAGTCGGTCCGCCGGATAAACTGCCCCGGATTGCGCTTCGCTCCATCCGGGCTACGCCCTAATCGTGGTGATGGCCGTGCTTGCGCACCTTCGGTTTCTTGTCGGATGCCGTCGGGATCATCACCACGCGGCCATAGCGCACGCCGCGCTCGGCGATGATGTGGTCGGCAAGGTGCCGGACCTCGCCGCTTGGGCCCTTCAGCGCCGTCACCTCCATGCAACTGTCATCGTCGAGATGAACGTGCAGCGTCGCCAGCGACAGATCGTGGTGGCCGTGGAAATTCTGCACCAGCCGTTTCGACAGGTCGCGCGCGGCGTGATCGTAGACATAGACCAGCGCTGCGACGCATTGGCCTGACGGCGCCGTGTCCTCCGCACCCTGCTGCAGCCCGGCGCGGGCGAGATCGCGGATGATCTCGGAGCGGTTCTGGTAGCCGCGCGCTTCCGCCGCTGCGTCGATTTCGGCGAGCAGGTCGTCTTCGATCGTGATGGTGATCCGTTGCATCCCAAATTTCCGTCCCGACGCGGTATGATATTTCTATTGTATCATCATACTGTGCTTGCTAGCGTGAAGCGCCCGGTCAAGTCGAACTGATGCGGTCGCGCGCCGACTGTAGCAGTTATCATGCGGGAGCATGAGCGTTGGCTAGAACTGCCTGGCGGACATTTTCGGCCGCCGCATCCCTGTTTGCCATGGTGTCCCCGGCGGACGCCCAAGACGTCGCGCCACCCGTGCCCGGCCGGCTTCCCGCGGTGACCATATATCCCTCCGAAGTGCGGCCGCACAGCCGAGCCAAGCCGCCGCGCCGCGAGAGAAGTGCGCGAAATCGATCCGCCGTTCAACCAACCGTGCCTGTTCCACCGCCGCCGATCAGCAGCGGCGTGACGTCGGGGTCCGCAACCGCGGGACCGGCATACATGCAGCCTACCGCCGCCAGCGCCATGACCATCAGCGGCGCCGAAGTGAACGCCCAGCCGTTCGCGCGCCCCGGCGAGGCGCTTGAAGTGGTGCCGGGGCTGATCGTCACCCAGCATTCCGGCGAGGGAAAAGCCAACCAGTATTTTCTGCGTGGCTTCAATCTGGACCATGGCACGGATCTCTCGATCAAGGTCGACGGAATGCCTGTGAACATGCCGACCCATGGCCATGGGCAGGGTTACGCCGACATCAATTTCATGATTCCGGAGCTGATCCAGTCGGTGAATGTTCGCAAGGGGCCGTACTTCGCCGATGTCGGCGACTTCGGCTCGGCCGGCGCCGTTGCGATCGACTATATCAACAGGCTGCCCAGGAACATCCTGGAGACCACCAACGGCACTTTTGGCTATCACCGTGGGTTAGCGGCAGGGTCGACGGCCGTCGGTGCAGGCACGTTGCTCGCGGCTGTCGAAGGCGTCAAATATAACGGCCCGTGGGACGTGGCTGACAATGTACGCAAGCTCAACGGCGTGCTGCGCTACAGCCAGGGCACCGCGACCGACGGGTTCACACTATCGGCGATGGCCTATTCGAATGGCTGGACTTCGACCGACCAGGTGGCGCAGCGCGCGATCGACCAGAGCATCATCGGCCGGTTCGGTTCGCTCGATCCGACCGATGGCGGCACATCGAGCCGGTTTTCGCTGTCGAGCAACTGGGCGCAATCGAGCGAGTACGGGCAGAGCAAGATCAACGCCTATGTCATCAGTTCGTCGCTGCGGCTCTACAACAATTTCACCTACTTTCTCGACGACCCCGTCAATGGCGATCAGTTCAGCCAGATGGACCGGCGCACGGTCTACGGCCTCAACGCCAGCCACGCTTTCGACATGCGCGTAGCCGGCATCGAAACCCAGACCCGCGTCGGACTGCAGACCCGCGGCGACGATATCCGGGTCGGCCTGTTCAAGACGTTGCAGCGCGAGACGCTCTCGACCGTGCGCGAAGACAGCGTGAAGGAAGGCAATGTCGGCCTGTGGGCCGATACGACGGCGCGCTGGACCGACTGGCTGCGTACCACCGTCGGCATCCGCGAGGATTATTTTGCGGGGAGGGTGCTGAGCGACACGCCGGAAAATTCCGGCAACGCGCAGGCGTCGATGACGAGCCCGAAGGCCGGGATAATGCTCGGGCCCTGGTACAAGACCGAGTTTTACGGCAACGTCGGTTACGGCCTGCACTCCAACGACATCAGAGGGACGACGATCACCGTCGACCCCATCGACAAGGTGACGCCGCAGGATCGCGTGCCCCTGCTGGTTCGATCGAAGGGCGCCGAACTCGGCATCCGCACCAGGGCGGTCGAAGGCCTCACCAGTTCGCTCGCTGTGTTCATGCTGGATTTCGATTCCGAATTGCTGTTCGTCGGCGATGCCGGGACCACCGAAGCCAGCCGGCCGAGCCGGCGCGTCGGTGTCGAATGGACCAACCAGTATCGGGTGCTGCCGTGGATGCGGCTCGATCTCGACGTCGCCTATACGCGCGCGCGCTTCACCGATTTCGATCTCGCGGGCGATTTCATCCCGGGCGCCCCGGCGTGGATCGCGAGCGGCGGCGTGACGTTCGGCGGCGAGACCGGCTGGTTCGGCGCATTGCGGGGACGTTATTTCGGTCCGCGTCCGCTGATCGAGGACGACAGCGTCCGTTCACAGTCGTCGCTGATCTTCAATGCGCGCGCCGGCTACAAATTCGACAACGGGCTGCGGCTGCAGCTCGACGTGCTCAATCTCTTCAACGCGCGGACCAACCAGATTGAATATTACTATCTGTCGCGGTTGCCGGGCGAGCCGATCGGCGGCGTCGCGGACCGGCATGTGCATCCGGCAGAGCCGCTGGCGGTGCGGCTGACGTTGGCAGGAAGGTTTTAGGAGATCTTGTAGCCCGGATGAAGCGAAGCGTAATCCGGGACAGTCTATCCGGCGGAGCGACGCTCACCCGGATTGCGCGGAGCCTGTCATCGGGCGCGCGTTCGCGCGACCCGTTGGATCCATCCGGGCTACGAATTCTTGCTTCTACGCCACCATCTCACGCGGCTTCGTGCGCCGCTCCGGTGCGCGGACCGGCACGTATTCGACGGCGAGATAATGTTCCGACACGGTGACGCGTTCGACGATCGTCGTTTCGACGATCACTTCTTCAATTGTCACTTCTTCAACCGGAAGCGGCGCCTCTTGGTCAATCTCTTCAGGAACAAGCGGCGGCGACTTGAGCTCTGGAAACACACTGAGTTCGCCCGCTACCTCCGCGAGCGGCTTCTGCTTGTCGGCCCAGTGCAACGCCGTGTAGTCGAAGCCGTGCACGATGGTGGGTTTGACGATTTCGAAATAGGGCGAGATGTCGAAATCACGTGGCATGTAGAGCGAGGAATCGCGGATATGCAGGATCTCGCGCCGGGCCTTTCTTGAGGCAGCGCGGGTGATCTTCGGCAGGATCGGGTAACGCACGGCGTCGAACGCCTGCGCGATCAGCGCCGAGCAGATGATTTTGGTGGGATCGCCAGAACCGAACGCGATCATGCGGCGTCGCCAGCGCTGCGGCACCGGCAGCGGGATCAGAAAGCGCATCAGGTCGACGATGTTCTTGGTGTCGTAGCCGAAGCCGATCCGGTTGATGGCGTAGCGGCACACCGTGGTGCGGTCCTCGTAGGACAGGCCGATCGGGCGGCAGATGCGGGTGTGGTAGGGAAAATACTTCGATAGCGGCGCCGAGGTCACGCCTTCGCCGATATTGGCTTCGATCAGCACATGCGGCTCGCCGTCGGGTTCATGCGCGCCGTCCACCGGGCCGACGTAAAGCGCGCCATGCGACCAGGTGGATTGCGTGAGATATTTGATGATGCCCGAGATGCGGTTGTTGCCTTCGACCAGCAGCACGTCGCCGGGCTCGATGACGCCGCGCAGATGCTCGGGATCGCTGGGGGTGAACGGCTCGTAGCCCGGGACTTCCTTCTGCAGGTAGCCCGCAATCAACTGGCCGATGGTATCGAGCATTACGCCCATGAAACTCCCCAAGCGCGGCTCTTTGTCCGCCTTTTTTGTTCCCTTAGCATGGTCGCAAGCCGTTTCAATTTAGTTCATGCGCAAATCGGATCAATCATGATTGATTTACCATGAGTGTTGCTGCGTCACGTGAGATGCGGCACAGTTCGCTAGCTGTTCTCGCTTCCTTCAGGCCCCGGAAACCATGACATGACAATGACCCGCCGCACCTTTCTGTCGGCGTCCGCAGGTCTGGCAGCGGTTCCGGTTTTTTCCGGTGGCCGCGCAGGAGCAGCACCGTTGCCGCGGGAAGCTGACATCGTCGTGATCGGCGCGGGTGCGGCCGGCATTGCTGCGGCGCGGCGGATCATGGCGGCGAACCGCAGGGTGATCGTGGTGGAGGCGGCGAGCCAGATCGGCGGCCGCTGCCAGACCGACACTTCCACCTTCGATGTGCCGTTCGATCGCGGTGCGCGCTGGATGCACAATCCCGAGACCAATCCGATGATCAAGCTCGCGCGCGCCGCGGGCCTCGAGATCACGACCGCGCCGTCAGGCCTGAATATCCGCATCGGCCGCCGCAACGCCCGCGCCGGCGAGACCGAGCAATTTCTCGCGGCTCTCGTGCGCGCCAACCGCGCCATCGACGAAGCTGCGCGGCGGCTCGACGTCTCCTGTGCTTCGGTACTGCCGAAGGATCTCGGCGACTGGGCCGGCACGGCGGAGTTCGTGTTGGGGGCCAGTTTCTCAGGCAAGGATTTGAAAGACGTCTCCGTCGGCGACAAGTCGCGCGCGCAAGATCGCAATACAGCGATCGGCTGCCGTCAGGGATTGGGCACGCTGATCGCAAAGCTCGGCGAGCAGGTGCCGTTGTCGCTGTCGACGCCGGCCAATCGCATTGTCTGGAGCAACCGCGATGTCAGCGTGGAGACGCCGGCCGGCAGGATCGCCGCGCGTGCCGCTGTTGTCACCGTGTCGAGCAACGTGCTGGCCGCCGGCAATATCAAGTTCGCGCCTGACATCCCGAAGCGCGCGCTCGACGCCGCTTCGAAATTGAGCCTCGGCAGTTATGACCGGATCGCGCTGCAGATGCCGGGCAATCCGCTGGGGCTGACGCGGGACGACGTCATCGTCGAGCAGAGCAATTCGACCAGGACGGCGCTGATATTCGCCAATGTGGGCGGTTCGTCGCTCTGCACGGTCGACGTCGGCGGCTCGTTCGGCCGCGATCTTTCCGCGCAGGGCGAGAAGGCCATGGTGGCGTTTGCGACGGAGTGGCTGACGAAACTGTTCGGCAGCGAGGCCGCAGCGGCGGTGAAGAAATCGAGCGCGACGCGCTGGAACGCAGCACCCTTCGCGCTCGGTGCGATGTCGGCGGCCGGTCCCGGCGGGCAATCTTCGCGAAAGGCTCTCACCGAACCGTTCGGCTGCATCTATCTCGCCGGCGAGGCTACGCATGAGACGCTGTGGGGAACGATCGACGGCGCCTGGGAAAGCGGCGAGCGCGCTGCGGAAGCGGCATTGCGGCGGATCGGTGCGTTGAGGGACCCGGAGCCGGAGGCGCGCCCGGCGAAGCAGCGGCGGCGAAGGTCGTCGACTTAACTGATGGGCTAGCGCAGGAGTCGTAGGGTGGGCAAAGGCGCACTTGCGCCGTGCCCACCATCACATCGACATCGGCGGCATTGAATGGTGGGCACGCTACGCTTTGCCCACCCTACGCAGTTCGCTACGATTCTCGCGCGTCAGCGCAGCACACCATCCAGCGCCGGCAAGCCAAAAATCACCGCAGCCGCGATCAGCGCGTAGCAGATCGCGCGGAATACGGTTTCGCTGGCCTTGCCGAACAGCGAGGCGCCGAACCAGACGCCGACAGCGTAGACCGGGCCGACCACGAACGCGAACTTGATGGCGTCCAGCGTGATCAGTCCGGCCGCGGCGTAGCTGACGCCGGAAAAGAAATCCGACGCGCCGAAGAACAGCACGATATTGGCGCGGGCGATCGCGGACGGAAGCGGGCGGCCGAGCCAGTAGCCGACGATCGGCGGGCCGCCGGTCTGGGCGAGGCCGCTGCAAAAGCCTGCCAGCCCGCCGATGCCGATCGAGACCGCCACATGGTCCTTGCCGCGGTAGCGCCAGCCCGACAGCAGCAGCAACAGCAGCGCGAAAACGAAGCCGGAAATGATCCAGCGCGTCGTCACGGGTTCGAGCCGGCTCAGGAAATAGGTGCCGATGGGCACGCCGATCAGCGCGCCTGCTACCATGATGGCGGTTGCCTTGCGGTCGGCCTTTTGCCACGCGCCCGGCACCAGCGGCGCGGCGGCGACGAAATCGATGATCAGGAGCAGCGCCGCGACCAGCCGCGGGTCCGCGATCGAGCTGGCGAGCGGCATGAAGATCAGCGCCGAACCGAATCCGGAAAATCCCCGCGCCGTTCCCGAGACGAAGGCGACCGCGCAGATCGCGATCGCCGCGTTGACGCCGACGTCAGCCGGAATGAGCGCCGCAGGGTTCATGCGGCATCATGCCCGCAACGTGCCGCCGGTCTTCTTCGTCACCTCGGCCACGATCCTGGCTGCCACCGCGTCGATCTCCTGGTCCGTCAGGGTCTTCTCCCGCGGCTGGATGGTCACGGCGATCGCGACCGACTTCCTGTCCGGATCGATGCCCTTGCCTTCGTAGACGTCGAATACGGTCACTTCAGTGATCAGCTTCTTGTCCACGCCCTGCGCCGCACGCACGATGTCGCCGGCCTTCACGCTGCGATCGACGATGAAGGCGAAGTCGCGCGATACCGGCTGGAACGCGGAGAGATCGAGCAGCGGCTTGGCCCGGGTCGGCTTCTTCTTGGCGTCGGGAATGCGGTCGAGGATGACTTCGAACGCCATCAAGGGTCCATCGGCGCCGAGCGCTTCCAGCGTGCGCGGATGCAGCTCGCCGAAATAGCCGAGCACGTTCTGCGGGCCGATCTGGATGGTGCCGGAGCGCCCGGGATGCAGCCAGCTTGCGCCGCCGGGTACGATCTGCAGCGCCTGCATCGGCGCGCCGGCGGCCGCGAGCACGGCGAACGCATCGGCCTTGGCATCGAGCGCATCCGTCTGGGCAGACCCGGACCAGTGCCGGCCCATGCCCTTCGAGGACGCAAAGCCGTGGCGCACGCCTGAGGCCGCGACGAACTGATTCTCAGGTTTATCGCCCTTGAAGATCTGGCCGACCTCGAACAGCGCGACATCGGCGTAACCGCGATTGGCATTGCCCTGCGCGGCGGCGACGAGACCCGGCAACAGGCTCGGCCGCATGTCCGAGAGGTCGGATGCGATCGGGTTGGCGAGCGCCAGTTCGGCCTGTCCGCCGCCGAACAATTCGGCATGCGGCCTGGAAATGAACGACCAGGTCACGGCCTCCACCATGCCGCGCGCCGCCAACGCGCGCTTGGCGCGGCGGGTGCGGAGCTGGATCGTGGTCAGCACCGGCTTGCGCGCGTCGTCGCCGCGCTCGAACGGCGTCATCGGCACCTTGTCGACGCCGACGATGCGCACGACTTCCTCGACGATGTCGGCCTTGCCGTGAACGTCTGTGCGCCAGGAGGGAACGGCGACCTTCACCACTGCGCCGCTGCCGGCGACCATGAAGCCGAGATGGCCGAGGATGCGCCGCATTTCAGCCAACGGCACCTCGATTCCGGCCAGACGTTTGACCTCGCTCAGCGGGAAATCGATGATGCGGTCGTCGCCGAAGGCGTTACCGACAACCGCGTTTTCCGACGGCGTGCCGCCGCACAATTCCATCACCAGTTTGGTCGCAAGCTCCAGCCCCGGCAGCATGAAGGCCGGATCGACGCCGCGCTCGAAGCGATAGCGTGCATCCGAATTGATGCCGAGCTTGCGGCCGGTCTGCGCGATGTTGATCTCGTTCCACAGCGCCGATTCGATCAGCACGTCGGTCGTGTTCTCGTCGCAGCCGGACGTCTCGCCGCCCATGATGCCGGCCAGCGATTCGACGCCGTGCTCGTCCGCGATCACGCAGATGTTGGGATCGAGCGTATAGGTTCGGCCGTCGAGCGCCAGCAGGCTCTCGCCGTCCTTGGCGCGGCGCACGGTGAGATTGCCGTTCACCTTCTTTGCATCGAACACATGCAGCGGCCGGGCGCGGTCGTAGGTCATGAAGTTGGTGATGTCGACCAGCGCATTGATCGGGCGCAGCCCGATCGAGGTCAGGCGCTTTTGCAGCCATTCAGGGGAGGGGCCGTTCTTGACGCCGCGCACCAGCCGCAGCGCAAAGCCCGGGCACAGCGTGGCGTCTTCCACCGTCACCTTCACCGGGCAGGGGAATTCACCCTTGACCGGCTTGATGCCGGGATCGATGAGCTTGCCCATGTCTGCGGCAGAGAGATCGCGCGCGATGCCGTGGACGCCGGTGCAGTCCTGCCGGTTCGGCGTGAGATTGATTTCGAGCACGGGATCGCCGAGGCCGGCCCATTCGGCATAGCCCTTGCCGATGGGCGCATCGGCCGGCAGCTCCATGATGCCGTCATGGTCGTCGGAAATCTGGAGCTCCGCCGCCGAGCACAGCATGCCGCGGCTCTCGACGCCCCTGATGGTGCCGATGCCGAGCGTGATGTTCTTGCCCGGAATGAAGGTGCCGGGCGGCGAGAACACGCTGACGAGGCCGGCGCGCGCATTCGGCGCCCCGCAAACCACCTGCACCGGTGCGCCACCGTCGCCGGTATCGACCATGCAGACGCGCAGGCGGTCGGCATTCGGATGCTGTTCGGCCGAGATCACCCGCGCGATCGAGAACGGCGCCAACGCCTTCGCCTTGTCCTCGATGTTCTCGACCTCGAGCCCGATCATGGTGAGCTTGTCGGCCAGCTTTTCCAGCGGCTCGTCGGTGTCGAGATGTTCCTTCAGCCAGGAGAGCGTGAATTTCATGATGATGGCTTCTCTTGTCCCCGCTCCCGCTTGCGGGGGAGGGTCAGGGTGGGGGCTCTCTCCGCAACGGCAGCGGCAATTGTTTCGAGGACGCCATCGCGATAGGTCATCACGTCGTGATTGCTGAAGCGAAGGACCTTAAAGCCTTGAGCCTCGATCACGGCGGATCGGGCGGCGTCGGCTCGTTCGGATTGATCGGAAAAGTGCTGACCCCCGTCGAGCTCAATGACAAGCTTCGCGGCGTGACAGACGAAGTCGGCGATGTAGCTCTGGATTGGCACCTGTCGACGAAAACTCGCGCCGTTCAGCCGATGACCGCGTAGCGCAGCCCAGAGGAGGCGTTCTGTATCGGTAGAGTTTTTTCGAAGTGCGCGGGCGTTGGAGCGGAGCTTTGAGGATACCTTCCAGGTTGGGCTCTTTTCGTCAGACATCGAGACCTCCGATGCGGAGACACCCCCACCCCAACCCTCCCCCGCAAGCGGGAGAGGGGAGTCCGAGCCGTTGCTGCGAGGGATAGTTTGTATCCATGTGAAAGCTGCTTGCCCCAAACACAGTCCATTCCCTCTCCCGCTTGCGGGGGAGGGTCAGGGTGGGGGCTCTCTCCGCGACGGCAGTCTCGGCGAGATTCACGTGCTCAATCCCCCCGCGAGCGTTGGGACGTCGAGCGGCTTGAAGCCGTAGTGATTGAGCCAGCGGACGTCGCTGTCGAACAATTGCCGCAGGTCGGCGATGCCGTATTTCAGCATCGCGATGCGGTCGAGGCCCATGCCCCAGGCAAAGCCCTGATAGACGTCGGGATCGATGCCGCAGGCGCGCAGCACGTTCGAATGCACCATGCCGCAGCCGAGGATTTCGAGCCAGTCCTCGCCTTCGCCGAAACGGATCTCGCCCTTGTCGCGCCGGCACTGGATGTCGACCTCGAGCGAAGGCTCGGTGAACGGGAAGAACGACGGCCGGAACCGCATGTTGATGTGGTCGACCTCGAAGAACGCCTTGCAGAACTCGTGCAGGATCCATTTGAGATGGCCGAGATGCGAGCCCTTGTCGATGACGAGGCCCTCGACCTGATGGAACTGCGGCGTATGCGTCGCGTCCGAATCGATGCGATAGGTGCGGCCCGGGCAGATGATGCGGATCGGCGGCTTCTGCGACAACATCGTGCGCACCTGCACCGGCGACGTATGCGTGCGCAACAGCATGCGCGAACCGTCCTCCTTCGGGTTGAAGAAGAAGGTGTCATGCATCTCCCGCGCCGGATGTCCCTCGGGGAAATTCAGTTTTGTGAAGTTGTAATCGTCGGTCTCGATATCGGGACCTTCGGCGATCGCAAATCCCATGTCGGCGAAGATCGTGTTGACCTCCTCGAACACCTGGCTCAGCGGATGGATGCGGCCGGCTTCCGCCGGCGCTTCGCGCAGCGGCAGCGTGACGTCGATGGTTTCCGAAGCAAGCCGGGCATCGAGCGCCGCCGATTTCAGGATGTCACGGCGCGCGGATAGCGCCTGCGTGACCTTGTCCTTGGCGAGGTTGATCGCAGCACCTTGCGTCTTCCGTTCGTCAGGAGACATCTTGCCGAGCGTGCCAAGCAGCGCGGAGATCGAGCCTTTCCTGCCGAGAGACTGCCACGCGCACGGCTTCGAGCGCAGCTTCATCGCCGGCGGCGGCGATCTGGCCAAGGATTTCGGATTCGAGTTGAGCGAGATCGGACATGGCGACGGGTGCCTCTTGGGAAGCGCGCGCTCGCAGTCCAAACGGCACCGTCATCATCCGCGAAGGCGGATGATCCAGTAACCCCCGGGGTCAATTTGTCGATCGGTGGTTACTGGATGCCCCGCACAAGGCGGGGCATGACACCGGAGTTGCAAGACGCCGCAGCGATTGCGAATCAGGCCGCCAGCGCGGCCTTGGCCTTCTCGGCGATCGCCTGGAACGCCGCCGGCTCGGTGATGGCGAGATCCGACAGCACCTTGCGGTCCACCGTGATGCCCGACTTCGACAGGCCGTTGATAAAGACGCTGTAGGTCATGCCAAACGGACGCACCGCGGCATTGATGCGCTGGATCCAGAGCGCGCGGAAGGTGCGCTTCTTGCGCTTGCGGTCGCGGAACGCATATTGCCCGGCCTTCTCGACCGCGGCCTTGGCGGCGCGAATGGTGTTCTTGCGGCGGCCACGGAAACCCTTGGCGGCCTTGTAGACTTTCTTGTGCCTGGCGTGAGAGGTCACACCGCGTTTGACGCGAGACATGACTGTAATCCTTGATCAGAAATGAGGTGACGGGATCGCCGCGCGGGCGCGGCTCGGCTGTAGCGGCGTGAACGCGATCAGGCGTTCGGCAAGAAGTACTTCTTGACGTTGTCGCCGTCGGTCTTGAACAGCACGCGGGTGCCGCGGAGCTGACGAATCTGCTTCTTCGTCCGCTTGATCATGCCGTGGCGCTTGCCGCGCTGGGCGTGCATCACTTTGCCGGTAGCAGTCACCTTGAAGCGCTTTTTAGCGCCCGACTTGGTCTTCAGCTTGGGCATTTGGCTCTCCTAATGGCCACAGAAAAATGCGCCCGAGGGGCGCTTTTGCGGCTTAAAATGCTCGTTAGAGCGTTGATAGTGCTCAGGTTTTCTCAAAAACCGAGATAACCCGCACGGTCATCGACACGGCAGCCCTTGATCAGCCGGGCGATGAAGGTCGGGCTTATGGCAGAGGAAGCGCCAAATGGCAATGATGAACCGCGGAACGGGATGCCGCTATCTAAGCGGGGATGTTTCGGTCGACGCATCCAGAGCGAGCGGCGGCGGCCGGTTCGCCGGCACCAGCGGCGCGGGCACATGGCGCGGCATCATCACGGGCGACCGCCGCAGCCGCAAGAGCCGGGACCTATTCACGCGGATGGACCCCGGATCAGCAGCGCACCACGTCGCAAACGCGACGCGCTGCGCAGCATCCGGGGAACCCCCGATGACCAACGAGAACGGCCCGCCGGATCATCCGACGGGCCGCTCTCAATTCCAGCAACTCACATCAGCGCGGTGCCAGCACCATTACGACCTGGCGGCCTTCGAAACGCGCGTCCTGCTCGACCTTGGCGAACTCGGCGACGTCGGCCTTGACCTTGTCCAGCAGCTTGGTGCCGATTTCCTGGTGCGCCATTTCGCGGCCACGGTAGCGCAAGGTGATCTTGACCTTGTCGCCTTCCTCGAAGAACCGCTGCATCGCGCGCATCTTCACGTCGTAATCATGATCGTCGATCATCGGCCGCAGCTTGATCTCCTTGATCTCGACGACCTTCTGCTTCTTGCGCGCCTCGGCGGCTTTCTTCTGTGCCGAATACTTGAACTTCCCGTAGTCCATAATTTTACAAACGGGAGGATTGTTGTTCGGCGAAATCTCGACGAGATCCATGCCCGCATCGAGGGCCATCTTGACGGCGACCACGGTTTCGACTGTTCCGTGGTTGAGGCCGGTCTGATCGATCAGCTGGATCTGCGCGTTGCGGATATCGTCATTGGTGCGCGGCCCGTCTTTGGTTGCAGTGGGCGGGGCTCTGTTGGGACGGCGAATGGGTAACTCTCCAAAGTTGTGAAAGGAAGGGCCGTAGTTTGAAGCAATACGCTGATAACAGCAAGCGAACTCACGGTCTGCGACCGAAAACCGTCAAATGCGAGGCATTTCGGTCACTTCAGGCAAATATAGCTCGGCGGCCCGATGCGCAAGCAAAGTCCGGCCGTGCTTGACCGATGAAACGCGCTCACGGACAAAGCGGCGGGGCGGGAGTGACAGATCCATGACTAATTCAGCACCAATCGACCAGGAACCGAGCTTTATCGAGGTCGGGGAGGGCGCTGGCCGCCGCCGGATCGCCGTGCGCGCCCGTGCCGGCAGCGGGCCCGGGCTGCTCTGGCTCGGCGGCTTCAATTCCGACATGGGGGGCACCAAGGCGCTGGCGCTGGACGCCTGGGCCGCGGAACATGGCCGCGCCTGTGTCAGGTTCGATTATTCCGGTCATGGCGAATCGGGCGGCGCTTTCATCGACGGCACCATCGGACGCTGGCTGGAAGAGGCCATCGCCGTGTTCGAGCAGTTCTGCCGGGGGCCGCAGGTCGTGATCGGCTCGTCGATGGGCGGCTGGATGGCGCTGCTGCTGGCGCGCGCCATCGCCCAACGCGAGGCGGCGGGGGCTGCGCTCGCAGGGCTGGTGCTGATCGCGCCGGCGCCCGACTTCACCGAACAATTGATGTGGAACGCCTTCTCCGACGAGGTCCGCGAGGAGATCAGGACCAAGGGCGTGTGGATGCGGCCGTCGGAGTATGGCGACGGCACGCCCTATCCGATCACGCGCGCGCTGATCGAGGAGGGCCGCAACCATCTCCTGCTCGGCAGCGCCATCGAGGTCGGATGCCCGGTTCGCATCCTGCAGGGCGCGCAGGACCCCGATGTGCCCTGGCAGCATGCCTTTGCGCTGGCGCACCGGCTGCCGGCCGAGGACGTGGTGCTGACCATGATCCAGGACGGCGACCACCGCCTGTCGCGCCCGCAGGACATCGCAAGGATCATGGCCGCGGTAGCGGAGATGGGGTGATCTCTCAGATCATCCACGGTGTCATCATCCGCGAAAGCGGATGATCCAGTACGCCGCGGCCCATCGATTTAAGTCGCCGTCTCTGGAATACTGGATTCCCCGCCTTCGCGGGGAATGACGAGCGGGGAAATAACGCCCATGAACACATCCACCATGCTCCGCGCCTTCTGCGACGCCGTCGAGCAGCGCAACGGCAAGGCTTTCTCGGACCTGTTCACGGAAGACGGCGTCTATCACGACGTGTTCTACGGCGCGTTCGATGGCCGCGAGAAAATCGCAGGCTTGATCGACGACTGGTTCTATCGCACGGCCACCGATTTCCGCTGGGACATGCACGATCCCGTCAGCGACGGACATACGCTCTATGCGCGCTACACGTTCAGCTACCGCTCGACGCTGCCGGAAGCGGAGGGGGCGCGTGCGATGTTCGAGGGCGTGTCGATCATGCGGCTGCGCGACGGCAAGATCGCGGAGTATCACGAGGTTGCCAACACCGCGCCGGCCTTCGTCGACATCAAGTTTGCGCCGGAGCGCATCGCCAAGATCGTTGCCAGGCAGGGCGCGGCGCTGAAGGCGCGGCCGGAGATGAAGCGGCATCTGGTGAAGTGAGAGTTTATGCTCCGAGCGTCATCGTCCGCGAAAGCGGACGATCCAGTACGCCGTGACTTTTCGATTCTATCGCGAAGGCCTCTGGAATACTGGATGCCCCGCCTGCGCGGGGCATGACGGCCTAAGGTGAACGGCCTTACGGCGGCGGCACGTTGGTCATCGGCTTGCGCTGCGCGAGCGCGGCCACCGTCGACGTCCCGATCGGGCCCTTTTCGTCATAGAGCCAGCATTCGCCGATCGCGATGCCGTCGGTGGCGTGATGGTTGACCACGTCGAAGCCGACCCATGGCGTCACCGGGAGCCGGTGCAGATAGAGCGTGACGTCGCTGTTGATGTAGCCGAGCCCCTGATCGCCGGCATTGGCGAAGGGGCTGGCGAAGTCAGCACCGGTGGCGACATGCACGAAGGGCGACATCGGGATGCCGTCGACCAGTTCGCGCACCTCGCTCATCCACAGCCGCCGCGGTCCGAGCGCGCCCATGTGGCCCGCGATCGGCCGCGTGGTCCATTTGCCGTTCATGCCGAGCCTGGGATCGGTGGGCTTTGGAATGTCCGACGGCTTCGGCACGTCCCAGTTCGGCGGTGACCAGACATTGCCTGGCGCGTTTTCCGTCTTGCGCAATAACTGGCAGGAGGCGCGCGCCATGCCGGTGCCGCCGGAGAAAAACTCGGCTTCCACGACCTTGATACGCTTGCCGTCGCGGACCAGTTTGGTCGTGACCTCGATCGGCGTCGTGGTGTTGGGCAAGTCGAAACATGTCGACGGTGAGCCGCGCCGGCACGAAATCGTCGGAGCCGTGGCGCTGCTCGATGACGTGAGCGAGCAGGCCGATCACGACGCGGCCGTGCAGGGAATTGGGGTCCCACGGACCGTTGGAGACCGGCGTGGGCATGAAGGTATCGCTGTCGCGATCGTGCGTGAAGAAAGGCTGGTTTTTTGTCATGGCGGATGACCATGGCGGATTTTGCATCATGACTGTCATCGTCCGCCTTGTGCCAATTGCGCACCGGGGCGGACGATCCAGTACGCCGCAGCTTATCAATTCTATCCGAGATCTCAGGGAGTACTGGATGCCCCGCCTTCGCGGGGCATGACGGCGGAGGCTAAGCAATTCGACCCCACTCCGCGCGCACGCCCTCATCCGCTCTCGCTGCCCATCGCCTTTGCAGCCAGCGCTTCAAACCTCTCCCGCTCCGACCAGCTGCGACAACGCCCATACCGCCGCACCGCGAACCAGCGGGCTTGCGTCGTCCAGCAGGCGCTCGGCTTCAGCCGCCAGCGACGCATCATCCGCGTTGCCGATCGCGATCAGCACGTTGCGTATGAAGCGGTCGCGGCCGATGCGCTTGACCGGCGATTTCGAAAACAGGGCACGAAAGGCGGCGTCGTCGAGCCGCACCAGGTCTGTCAATGACGGCTCGCGCAATTCCGCCCGCGCGGCCAGTTTGGCTTCGCGGCCTTCCTGCGCGAACTTGTTCCACGGGCACACGGCGAGACAGTCGTCGCAGCCATAGATGCGGTTGCCGATGCTTTTGCGAAATTCGTGCGGGATCGGACCCTTGTTCTCGATCGTCAGGTACGAAATGCAGCGCCGCGCATCGAGCTTGTAGGGTGCGGGGAACGCCGCGGTCGGGCAGATCTCCTGGCAGGCATTGCAGGAGCCGCAGTGGTCAATGTCAGCCGCATCGTGCGGCAGGTCGGATGCGCTGAAGATCGCGCCGAGAAACAGCCACGAGCCGAATTCGCGCGAGACCAGATTGGTGTGCTTGCCCTGCCAGCCGAGCCCCGCCGCGCGCGCGAGCGGCTTTTCCATCACGGCGGCGGTATCGATGAACACTTTCACTTCATCGCCGGAGGCGGCGACCAGCCACCGCGCCAGCGCCTTCAGGCGCTTCTTGATGACGTCGTGATAGTCGTCGCCCTGGGCATAGGCGGAGATCGCGCCGCGCGTGCGCTTCGCGAGAAGCGAGAGCGGATCTTCCGCAGGCCCATAGTTGACGCCGAGCATGATGATCGAGCGCACGCCGGGCCACAGCACGCGTGGATCCATCCGCCGTTCGGGTTGCGACGCAAGCCAGTCCATGTCGCCATGCGCGCCGGCTTCGAGGAATTTCTGGAAATACTTTCCGGCTTCACCGATCCCGTCCGGGCCGGTGACGCCGATGCAGTCGAAGCCGAGTGTCTGCGCTTCGCGCGCCAGCGCGGCCTTAAGATCATCAGCGGAAAGTTTGACGGCCTTGTTCAGAAGTCGAGGTCCACGTAGGTGCGCGACGCCGGCACGCCCGCCAGCCATTCGCTCAGCAGCGGGCGGAACGACGGGCGGGATTTCACCCGCGCGTACCACGCCTTTGCCGCCTCGTCCTCGTGCCATGGCACATCGCCCAGATAATCGATCGCCGAAAGATGCGCTGCGGCGGCGAGATCCGCGTAGGTCAGCCGGTCGCCGGCGAGGAAATTCCGCGTCTGCGACAGCCAGCCGATATAGGCCAGATGATAGCGCACATTGACCTTGGCCGCGCGGATAACGTCGGTCGACGGCGCCCCGCCGCCAGTCTCCTCGCTCATGAAGCGCTTGTAGATGCGCTCGGTCACCAGCGGGTTCGACACCTCCTCGAAGAATTTTTCATTGAACCATGCCATCAGCCGGCGCACCTCGACGCGCTCGGCCATCGAGGCCGGCAATAGCCGCCGCTCGCCGGCCTCCAGGCCGTGCGTCTCGTCGAGATATTCGGCGATGATCCCGGCGCCGGGAATCGGCGGAAAACCGTCGGCCATCAACACCGGCGTGGCGGCCGCGGGATTGAGCACGAGAAACCCTTCGCGCCGTTCCCAGGCCCGCTCCTCCACCAGGCGCAGGTCCAGGCCGTGTTCGCCCAGCACCAGGCGAATGAAGCGCGAATGCGGACAGAACGAGTGGTGGTAGAGCGTGTACATGAAATCCCTAAGTAAAATCGCGGCGCTGGCGGAACCCTCAGGCCGTCAAGCCGCGCCATGCGAATCGGACACTAGCCAAGCAAACGCGCGAGACAATGGTGTTTTGGCGTTTTTTTGCGATTGCGGCATGGGGGGGAATAGGCGAGAACGGCGCGGCTTTTTCAGTCAAAACGGACCACAGCATGATGTCTGATGCAGTGAAGGCGGTGATTCTCGGCATCATCGAGGGTATCACGGAATTTCTCCCGGTTTCCTCCACCGGCCATATGCTGCTGGCGCAACGCTTCTTCGGCCTCGGCGAGGGGGCCTTCTGGCAGAGTTTTGTGATCCTGATTCAACTCGGCGCGATCCTCGCCATCGTCGTGCTGTATTTCGGCAAGCTGTGGCGCGTCGCGCTTGGCATGTTCACCAACGCGGACGACCGCCGGTTCGTGATCGGCGTGCTGGTGGCGTTCCTGCCGGCGGTGGTCGTCGGCCTGGCGGTCGGCAAGTACATCAAGGAGCTGTTGTTCAATCCGTGGGTGGTGTGCTTCACGCTGATCGTCGGCGGCGCGATCCTGCTGTGGGTCGATCAGCTCAATCTCAAGCCGCGCGAGGACGACGCCACGCGTTATCCGCTGATGATGTATCTGTGGATCGGCATCGCGCAATGCGTCGCGATGATTCCGGGCGTCTCGCGCTCCGGCGCCAGCATCGTGGCGGCGATGCTGCTCGGCGGCGACAAGCGCTCGGCGGCGGAATTCTCGTTCTTTCTCGCGATCCCGACCATGGTCGGCGCGTTCGCCTATGATTTCTACAAGAACCGCTCCGAGATGACGGTCGATCACATCGGCGTCATCGCGATCGGATTCGTGGTGTCGTTCATCACGGCGATCATCGTGGTGAAGACGTTCCTGACCTACGTCACCCGCCACGGATTCACGCTCTTCGCGTGGTGGCGCGTCATCGTCGGCACGCTCGGCCTGATCGCGCTGGCATTGGGGAAGTAGGATTCGGAACTTGTCGTGGAGGGTGGGCAAAGTCTTGAAGCGCGCCCACCGATTCTAACCGCGCATGCGTGAATGGTGGGCACGCTCGCGCTCTTGCGCGCTACCCTACGAGGAAAGACTGTAAGCGCTCTTCCGCTGAAATTGCCCGGCGGCGCGGAAGCGCCAGAGATATTGCGGGGCGACCGCTTCCATCGAATTGGGCGTGATGCCGAGGCCTTCCAGCGTCAGGCCCGCGGCCTTGGCGGCATCCGACACCACGTTGTCCGATTGCAGCATCGCCACCTGGTCCGGCGTCAGCTTCAACGGCCCCGGTGCGAATTGCAGGAACATCGCCTGCAGCCTTGCCAGCCCCCACGGCAGCGAAATCAGCATGCGCTTGCGCTCGGTGATGGCGAGAATGATTTCCATGATCTCGCGCATGGTCAGCACTTCCGGACCGCCGAGCTCGTAAGCTGCGCCGGGCCTGGTCTTGCCATCGACGGCATCGGCAACCGCGGTGGCGACGTCGCCGACATAGGCCGGCTGCATCCGGGTGACCCCGCCGCCGATCAGCGGGAGGAACGGCGATATCCGGGCCAGCGCGGCAAAACGGTTGGTGAATTGATCCTCGGGCCCGAACAGCAGCGACGGCCGCAGGATGGTGGCCGAGGGCACGGCCGCCAGCACGGCCTGCTCGCCAGCCGCCTTGGTGCGGCCGTAAGCCGAGGGCGAATTCTCGTCGGCGCCGATGGCGGATACATGCACCATCCGTGCGCCGGTAGCGGCGGCGGTCCTGGCGATCGTCTCGGCGCCCTTGGCCTGTACCGCGTCGAAGGTCTGCGCGCCGCTCTCGGTCAGGGTGCCGACCAGGTTGATCGCGACGTGCGAATCGCGCATCGCCGCCTCGACGGAAGCCGGATAGCGCAAATTGGCCTGCACGGCGTGGATCTGGCCGACCCGGCCGAGCGGCTGCAGGTACCCGGCCAGTTCCGGCCGCCGCACCGCCACCCTGATCCGGTATTCGCGCTTGGCCAGCGCCCGGACCACGTTTCGACCCAGAAAACCCGATCCGCCAAATACCGTGACGAGCGTTTCCAGGTTCGATGCCGGGTACGATGTCATTGGTGTCAATTCCTGCCGGTCGAATTCGAGAGATATCGGTGGGGTTTAGCGGATTCGCGATACGCCAACACGCGGCCGCTGTACAGCGTATTTGGGAGGCGTTGAAGCTATTTGACAAGCGTGCGACCGATCCTTACTAACCGGCCCAGCGCCCAGGTGGTGGAATTGGTAGACGCGCTGGCTTCAGGTGCCAGTGGCTTAACGGCCGTGAAGGTTCGAGTCCTTTCCTGGGCACCATCATTTCAAAAAATTTAGATTTTCCAGGCGGTTAAGGACCGCCCGCGTGTTGCGTCGGCCATGCCGGGCAACAATGGCCCAAGTGGTTCGGATGTTCCGCCGGCGCGCTCTACCTGTCGAGCCTTGCGCAACGACGTGCCTGTCCTGCTCCCGCATAAGCGGGCGACAACCGCTACAGCCGGACCTACCGGCCTGGGCCGACCGCGAAGGCCAATCCCAAGGCGTTAGCATGCAGAACACGTCCGGGCTCGACCGGATGCTCGCTGACCACATGACCAGCAAGAGGCTCATCGATGCGAGGCCGTCGTTACGACATGTGAAGTCGAGTCGACGAAAGCAGCGAACCGAAACGTTTGGCGAACTGCCAACCTGGTACATCGTCTCCTGCTGACGTCGCGGCTCGAAGCACAAGAGGGCCAGTCCCCGTTGGGCAGAGGACATTGTTCGTTTCAAATAATTTCGGCTGCAAGGCGCAACCAGTGCGAAGGCGATATGGCCGCCGCAATCTCTGTTGAATGCGTGCTGCGCGCGACAGCCGATCAATTGTATTCGTGACCGCTCCTATAACAGTTCTAAAGACGCAGCCTCGCCGCGAGATCCGTGCAGCAATTCCGTGCGGCATGTTGACGCGATGGAATTGACTCGCGCTCATGAGTTTGAATTTCTGACGGATGAACGTTCGCAGGCATATACAGCCGAATTTCATTCTTCATCGCTTCTTCGCAGCCCGCAGTTGGAGTCAGACTTCGAAGACTCCAACGCACAAGTGTACAGCGATTCTAATTTGGTTCGGTTGTCTCCGCATCTCCAATTCCCTAGTCAAAAACCAATTGCTGGGAATTGGGGGCGTGGTGACTAAGTTCAAGAACTACAAGAGCCGCCTGTACGTTGGTGCGGCCACAAGCGTTGTTGCGTTGTGCCTGACCGGCACGGGAGCTACTCAAAGCAAGGCGCAGAGCACGGCGTCGCAGCCGTTGCCTCCGGTGTCTATCGATGCGCCTCAGCAGAGAGCACCCGTGACGAGCGCTGCGCGGTCTCGCGTCACGTCTCAGCGCTCAGCACGCGTCGCGCCGCGCCCGCCGAGCGAGCGTCCGGTGTCGGCAAGCGTGACGGCCACGACGATGGGCACAACCCATACGATCGGAACACCCGCGCCGGCCTATGCCGGCGGGCAGGTGGCGCAGGGCGGAACGCTCGGCCTGCTCGGAAACCGGAGCACGATGAATGTCCCGTTCAGCACGACGAACTACACGTCGCAACTGATCGAGAACCAGCAGGCGCGAACGGCGGCGGACACGCTGATCAACAATGCTTCGGTCCGGGCCACCACCGGGCAGAACGGGTTCGACGACACGCTGCAGATTCGTGGCTTCCCCGTGCCCGCAAGCGACATCGGCTTGAACGGCATCTACGGGCTGGTTTCGTCCAATCGTGTTCCCTCCTATTTCGTCGAGCGGATCGAACTGCTGCTGGGCCCGGGTGCGCTGATCAACGGCATCGCGCCCGGCGGCAGCGTCGGCGGCGGCGTCAACATCGTCACCAAGCGCGCCGGCGAGATACCCTTCACGCGCGTGACCCCGTTCTTCATGAGCGCCGGCAACTATGGCCTTCATCTGGAGAACAGCGGCCGCTACGGCGCGAACAAGGAGTGGGGCGTTCGCTTCAACGGCGTGGGGCGCAACGGCGAAGCCTCGATCGACGACGGCAACCAGCGAATCGGTCTCGGTGCGCTGGGCGTCGACTATCGCGGCGAGCGCTTCCGCTGGACGCTGGATGCCATTTCACAGAACGAGGACACCAAAAATTTCCGTCCGCAGATCGGCATTCAGACCACTGTGCCCTTCATTCCTGTTGTGCCCGACGCGCGCGGCAACTGGTACCCCGGAACATTGCTGAAGCAGCGCGACAACACCATCGCGACCGCAGCCGAATACGACATTTCCGAAGCGCTGACGGCCTATGCCGGGATCGGCTATCGCGACGGCACGAACGAGCAGACGTTCCCTGATTCCCGTGTCACCGGCTTCCCCGGCGGCATGGACCAGTTCGGCAATTTCCGGCTCATCAACGCCTACTACGACTCCTATAGCAAGACGACGAGCGGCAACGCGGGCATCCGGTCGCGTTTCCAGGTCGGCCCCGTCGGTCACGCGGTCAACTTCGCGTTCACCGGCTACTTCCAGGAGAACGGCAACGCGTATGTCGCCAACACGCCGGCCCAGTCGGTGCCGTCGAATATCTACAACCCGTCTCCGCTTCCGGTCGTCACCGGCGCGCGCCTGCCGCCGCGAAAGGCCAACGAGGTCATGTTCCGGAGCATCGCGATCGCCGACACGATGTCGTTCCTGAACGAGACGGTCCTCTTCACGGTCGGTGCCCGTCACCAGAGGGTGGAGCAGGATGCTTTCAGCACCACCACGGGTGTGCAGACGAGCAGCTATGGCGCAGAAGCGGTGACGCCGCTTGCCGGCCTCGTCGTCAAGCCGTTGCAGAATGTCTCGCTGTACGCGAACTATGCCGAAGGCCTGAGCCAGGGCATCATCGTTCCCGTCAACTTTGCAAACCGGGGCGAAATTCTCGCCCCCTACAAGTCGAAGCAGCAGGAAGCCGGCATCAAGGTGGATTGGGGCACGATCACGACGACCGCCGCCGTGTTCCAGATCGCGCGTCCGCTCCTGATCACGACGCCGGCCAACTTCCGGGTCTATGACGGCGAACAGCAGAACCGCGGCCTCGAACTGAACGCCTATGGCCTGTTGATGCCGGGCCTGCGCGGCATGGTCAGCGCGACCTTCCTGCGTCCGGAGATCACCAACACATCCACGCTCGCCGAAATCGGCAAGGACGCCGCCGGCGTGCCGGACAAGACGTTCTCCGCCAGTCTCGACTGGGACACGCCGTGGGTATCCGGCCTCTCGCTCAATGGCCGCGTGATCTACACATCGGGCTCATATCTCACGAACGCCAACAATCCCTGGCAGAAGTTCTCCGACTGGACCCGATTCGACATCGGCGCGCGTTATGCGACTGTTTTCAACGGGCGTCCCGTCACGCTACGCGCCAACATCGAGAATGTGTTCGACAACAGATACTGGCTCACGACCGGATCGTTCGTGACCGTCGGATCGCCGCGGACTTACCTCCTGTCTGCGGCATTCGATCTCTAACCGGCATAGGAGGGTTGTCCCACCCGCGGGCTGACCTTCCGGTGCTTTCCGATTTTGCAAGATCGCCGGAGCGCACGCGCCCCGGCGTTATCCGTGTAAGGTGCCACTCATGACCGAACGCTTCATCGCCCTGGTTGCCCTGCTTGTCGCGGCAACGCCCGTACAGGCGCACCAGATCTGGATCGAACAGTCCGAAGGGCAGAACGCCGTCGTTCGCTTCGGCGAATTCGGCGAGAACCTTCGTGAGGCGTCGCCGGGCCTGCTCGACAAGTTCGCCAAGGTGACCGGCACGCTGGTCTCCGCCAAAGGCGAGCAGAAGTCCGACGCCACGAAGACCGCGAACGGTTTCACGCTGCCGTTCGCCGCGGCGCCCGGCGACGGCATCATCGCGCAGGATGCGAACTACCCGCTCTATACCTGGAAGCAGCAGGGCAAGGACACCACCAACTGGTTCTATCCGGCCGCGCGTTACATCACCGGCTTCGCGGCCCAGCAGCCCAAGCTGGTGCTCGATCTCGTTCCGACCGGCGAGGAGGGACAGTTCAAGCTGTTCTTCAAGGATCAGCCCAAGGCCAAGACCAAGGTGACGCTGGTGACGGAATCCGGCTGGTCCAAGGAAGCGCACACGGACGAGCAGGGCCTCGTGAAGTTCGAGATGCCCTGGAAGGGCACCTATGTGGCCGAGGTCAGCTTCAATGACCGCAACCCCGGCGAACGCGCCGGCGCAAACGGCGCCGACAAGTATGACGGCGTGAGCTATGCCACCACGGTGACCTTCGTGAATGCCAAGGGCCTGGCGCCGATTCCCGCAGGCCCGCCGGCAACTCCGGGCAAATGAACGCCGTGGTACAACGGGTCCGCTCCACGGGCCCGCTCATCTCGCGCATCGTGGCAGCCCTGTTCGGCGGTTACGCACTGGCCGCGCTCAGCAGCGTCGCCGTGCTCGCTTTGCCCATGAGCAAGCCGCAGGCCGTGCTGACCGGCATGCTGGCGAGCTTCGCCATATACGCCGGTGCCGTGATCTGGGTCTTTGCGGTACGCAGTGCGCTGAAGGCGTGGGTGGGCCTGATCATCGTCGCCGCGCCGCTGTCGCTGGCGGCGTGGTCAGTCTCCTGACGAGGGATCAGCGCGTGAAGACGGACAAGGATGTGCGAGTTGCGGGCCCGGGTATCCGGCAGAGCATGTCCGGACCTGCATACGTGGGCCGGCCTTCTGCTCGGCTGGGTTCTCTATTCCATGTTCCTCACCGGCACCGTGTCCTATTTCAAGGATGAGCTCTCGCAATGGATGCGGCCGGAGCTCACGCGGTCGGCTCAGGTGCCGGATCAGGCCGTGGTGGCGCAACGGATTGCGGATGAACTCGGCAATCTGGCGCCAGGCACCTCGCAGTGGAGCATCCGCCTGCCCGACGAGCGCAACAACAGCGCCTACGCATTCTGGCGCACGTCCGGACGCAGCCCGGGCCAGCGCGCCTTCGATGAAGCCAACTTCGATCCCGCGACGGGACAGAAGGTCACCTCACGCGAGACGCTGGGCGGCGAATTCTTCTACCGCTACCATTTCCAGTTCCACTACATGCCGGTGGTGTGGGGCAGGTGGCTCGCGGGCGCGGCCGCGATGTTCATGCTGGTGGCCATCGTCAGCGGCGTCATCACCCACAAGAAGATCTTCGTTGATTTCTTCACCTTTCGCTGGGGGAAGGGACAGCGCTCGTGGCTGGACGCGCACAACGCCTTGTCGGTGTTCGGTCTGCCGTTTCATTTCATGATCACCTACACCGGCCTGATCACATTGATGGCGCTCTACATGCCCTGGGGTGAACGCGCGGCGTTCAAGACCCCGGCGGAGCGTCAGCAACTGTCGGCCGAACTCAGTGCCTTCGTCCAGCCGGGCAAGCCCAGCGGACAAAAACTCCCGCTGGCATCGGTCGAGGACATGGTGCGGCAGGCCCAGGAACGCTGGGGCCGCGACAATGTGGGGCGCGTCAACGCCGTTCATCCCGGAGATGCGGCCGCGCGCATCGCCGTGACGCGAAACGAAGCCGGCCGTGTTTCCATGAGCCCGCAATATATGGAGTTCGAAGGCGCCACCGGCAAATTGCTCGCGGTTCATGATCGATGTGGGAGGGGCGGCCGAGACGCGCGGCGTGCTCTACGCGCTCCACCTCGGACGCTTCAGCGACATCGAATTGCGCTGGCTGTACTTCCTCGTCAGCTTGATGGGTACGGCCATGGTGGGCACGGGCCTCGTCATGTGGACCGTAAAGCGGCGACAGAAGCTGCCAGATCCGGATCGTCCCTATTTTGGCTTCCGCCTCGTAGAGCGGCTGAACATCGCCAGCATTGCCGGCCTGTCGATCGCAATGACTGCGTTTCTATGGGCCAACCGCCTGCTGCCACGCGCATTGGAGGGCCGTGCCGACTGGGAGATCAATTCATTCTTCATCGTCTGGGCTCTGGCGCTGCTGCATGCCCTGGTGCGTCCGGCCAGGTCGGCCTGGGTCGAGCAATTATGGGCGGCATCGGCGCTGCTGTTTCTGTTGCCGGTTCTCAACGCACTGACGACGCAACGTCCGCTCTGGCACAGCCTGGTCGAAGGCGACTGGGTTTTTGCCGGCATGGATATCATGTGCTGGGCGCTGGCTTTGCTGCATGCCGTCCTGGCGATACGAACGGTTCGGCAGGCGGACAGATTTCAGTTGGGGCGCACGACAAACCGGCAGGCTCCGATCACCGTCGCGTCCAGCGAGGGAGCAAGGTGACTCATCTCCTCGCCTTTGTGTTGTGCCTGGCAGGTTTCATCGCGTTAGCCTTCGCCACGCGTCGCCAGCAGCGCGATATCATCGGCGGGCCGCTGCGGGTGACCACGACCTACGTTCTTCGGGTTATCGGCGCTTGCGCTCTGCTGCTCGCGCTCGGGATTCTTGTCGCTCGGATGGGCTGGAGCCTCGGGCTCGTGATGTTCAGCGGCCATACCAGTTTCACTGCCGCTATCGTGTACTGTGCGCTTATCGGACTTGTGAAGACGCATGCTCCCACATCGCGGCCCCGGCAGCGGAGTTCGCGCTCCCCTTCTTCGCAAGACGACCAGCGTAACAGAACCGGCAAACAATCGACGCCGGCGATACGACAAGTATCGTAAGATCAATGCGACAAGCCCTGGCCGACACGATCCGGTGGTCGACATCGGCTTGACCACGATTTCTTCGGTGTGGAACACGCCGTCGACCACGATGCCAAAGATCGCGGGCACACCGCGAAGCCTCTCGCGCGGGGCTTCAAGCCAGACCAGGTTGTGAAGTCGATAACAGCAGGCGGACACAGCAGGGAAATGCCAGCGAAACGTAAACGCGGTCGCAGGAACAAACCTTGCCTGCAGCGAGGATATTACTGGACTATCCCGCAGCCGGATCGGGATCGGAGCCGGACGTGTGTCCATCCGGACCGCGGTTGATCACGCCGTTTAGTTAAATACTTCAGCTAAAACAATATGTTACTGATTGATTTGCGGTCTGCGGGCGCATGATTTGGCCAGGAGCCTGCCCATGACCGCGAACGTCAAACTGCCGCGCAAGCTGTTCGAAGAGCGGACGAGCGAATAAAATCGGCGCGAAGCCGCCAATCCCGTCCAATAAGCCATGCTCAGCCGCTCGCCTCCCGCGGCCCGGGGCGCTAGTGTTTCCGTCGAATCGACCTGAGACACGAGGCTTCCTTCATGACCATCCGCCTGCATCGCGGTGACCTGCCCGATTTGTCCCGCTACAAGGACTCCGTGGCGATCGACACCGAGACCATGGGGCTCCACCCGCATCGCGACCGGCTCTGCGTGGTGCAGATGTCGAACGGCGACGGCAGTGCCGACGTCATCCAGATCCCGAAGGGCCACACCGACGCGCCGAATCTGAAGGCGCTGCTGGCCAATCCGAACGTCACAAAGATCTTTCACTTCGCGCGCTTCGATCTCGCCGCGCTCTACAACGCGTTCGGCGTGATGCCGCAGCCGGCCTATTGCACCAAGATCGCCTCGCGGTTGACGCGCACCTATACCGACCGGCACGGCTTGAAGGATCTGGTGCGCGAAGTCCTCAACATCGACCTGTCGAAGCAGCAGCAATCAAGCGATTGGGGTTCGGCAAACCTCAGCGAAGCCCAGCTCGCCTATGCCGCGTCCGACGTGCTGCACCTGCATGCCCTGCGCGAACGGCTCGACGCCATGCTCGCACGCGAAGGCCGCACGGCGATGGCGCAGGCCTGTTTCGACTTCCTGCCGACCCGGGCAAAGCTCGATCTCGGCGGCTGGGAGGCCGAGGACATCTTCGCGCATTCGTGATGCGTGCCCCGGACGCAGGGCAGCACGCAGTGATGCGCTGCTGAGCCGGGGCCATGTTTCCGCGCGTCGGATGCTGGGTCCCGGCTCTGCGGAGCAGCGTGAAGAACGCCGCACCGCGTCCGGGACACGGTTAAATAATACGCTTCCGCCCCGTTTCGGTCACACTCATCGCGAGTGTCCGGGCTGCATAATCCCGCGTTTGCGGGTAGAATGGCGCCCTCTTGGCGGTCCTGCAGCCACGGTCTGGAGCCACGGTGAACGCGATACAGAACCCAGCCTATGTATCCGGACTGGAGGCCCGCTTTGCCGCGGCCGCCCGCCATAGCCGGATGGTGCGGGTGCTGCGGGTCGCGGTCCCGGCGGCCGTGCTGCTGGCCATGGCCGGTGTCGTGGCGATTTCGCTCTTCAACCCGTTCCGGATCACGGGGATCGCGAAACTGCCTGTCGACATGAGCAATCTCGTGGTGTCAGGCACCAAGATCACCATGGAAACGCCGCATCTCGCGGGTTTCTCGACCGACGGGCGTCCTTACGAATTGTGGGCCAAGGCCGCGATCCAGGATCTGACCGACCCCGATCACGTCGAACTCAGGACGCTGCGGGCCAAGGTCATGATGGAGGACAAGAGCACGGTGACGATGGATGCCCGCACCGGCTATTTCGACAGCAAGCAGCAGATGCTGGACCTGCGCAAGGATATCTTCCTGCAATCCTCCACCGGCTACGAGGCCAGGCTGTCGCAGGCCTATGTCGACATCAACAAGGGAACGGTGACGTCGGACGAGCATGTCGACGTCAAATTGCTGAACGGTACGCTCACCGCCGACAGGCTCAGGATCGTCAACAGCGGCGAGATCGTCCGCTTCGAAGGCAACGTCGTGATGAACCTGATCATGGAAAGCCCGCCGGCGGCCGAGCCTGAGCCTGAGCCGCCGCCACCGCCGCCGCCGAGGACGCGGTCCGTCACCGGCAAGTCCGCCAACACGAAATGATATCAATGATGCAGTTCTTCCCGCGTAGTTGTGCGGCAGCGGCGTTGGCGCTCGCGCTGATCGCGTCCAGTGACGCGTTGGCGCAAGGCGCCATGTCGGGCGTGCCGAACGCGATGCAGGGCTTTTCGCAAAACCGCGACCAGCCAATTCAGATCGAGGCGGCGTCGCTCGAAATGCGCGACAAGAAAAAGGAGGCGACCTTCTCCGGCAACGTGAAGGTCGTGCAGGGCGACACCACGATGACGTCGAAAACACTGGTGGTGTTTTACAATTCCGGTCCGGCGCCGGCGACGCCTGCGCCCGCCGCGCCGAAGGGATCGAAATCCGCATCGGCTCCGGCATCGATGCAGTCCGCTACGCCAGGGCCGGGCGGCAGCTCTTCGATCAAGCGGCTGGAGGCCAGGGGCTCCGTCGTGGTCACGCAGAAGGACCAGGTCGTGACCGGGGAGACTGCGATCTTCGACCCGCGGGCCAACCTCATCACCATGGCGGGCGGGGTCGTGCTCACCCAGTGCAAGAACGTGCTCAAGGGCGACCGCCTCAAGGTCGACATGACGACCGGCGTGTCGCGGGTCGAATCCGACAGCAACAAGGTGCAGGGCATGTTCATCCAGGGACAGGATTGCGGGTCGGGATCGGGCGGGGCGAAGCCGGCTCCGGTGCAGATACCGTCGCTGATCCCCGGTAAAAAGTAAGACAGATCAGCGCCTTAAAGAATAGTTGAGGGCACTGTGGTTGAAGCTGGTGGCGCGAGCCTGTATCTACTGCGCAGGGCGCGCGGGGTGTTTCGCTGGGCAGGGGACATCCATTCATTCATGGTTCGCGGGTGAAGCGATTCGCCGGCGGACGCGTCGCGGAATCACCGTGAAAGGCGTAAGCGAAGCGGGATGGTGGATTTATTCGGCATGTTCCGTCGACGCCCCGCGAAACGCGGCGCTCCCGGATTTGCGCGTTCGCGCGACGACATCACAGCGCTCGGCGATTCCTTCGGCAATATGCTGGCGAGCCCGGTGCGCGATGCGCCGCCGATGGCGCGCTCCGCCTCACTGCCCGGGCTGGAATTGCCGCAGCCGCAGCCCGACGTCGCACCGCCGCGCGAACCGCGCCCCCGCGCGCAGGCGCCGCGGCCCAAGAGCAACGCAAAGCCCAATGGCGGGGAAGCACCGCGGCCGATCAAGCGTCCCGGCTATCTCGCCGTGCACAGCGTGGAAAAGAGTTTTGGCACCCGCCAGGTGGTGCGCGGCGTCAGCATCTATGTCCGCCGCGGCGAGGCCGTCGGCCTGCTCGGTCCGAACGGCGCCGGCAAGACCACGGTGTTCTACATGATCACCGGCCTGATCAAGGCGGATCGCGGCGCCATCGAACTCGACGGCCACGACGTCACCAAGCTGCCGATGTATCAGCGCGCGCGGCTCGGCATCGGATATTTGCCGCAGGAAGCCTCGATCTTCCGCGGCCTCACCGTGGAACAGAACATTCGCGCCGTGCTCGAGGTCGTCGAGCCCAGCCGGAAGAAGCGCGAGGCCGAACTCAATTCGCTGCTCGACGAATTCAACATCACGCGCTTGCGCAAATCGCCCTCGATCGCGCTCTCAGGCGGCGAGCGCCGCCGCGTCGAAATCGCGCGCGCGCTGGCGACGCGTCCGAACTACATGCTGCTCGACGAACCCTTTGCCGGCATCGATCCGATCGCGGTCGGCGACATTCAGGACCTGGTCCGCCACCTCACCAACCGCGGCATCGGTGTTTTGATCACCGACCACAATGTGCGCGAAACGCTGGGGCTGACCGACCGCGCCTATATCGTCTATGCCGGGCAAATCCTGACCGAAGGCAGCCCGGAAGAGATCGTCAACGATCCGGATGTACGCCGTCTTTACCTTGGCGAGGAATTCCGGCTTTAGCGCACGAGGCGCCAACCACTTGGCGGTTTTCCAGTAAGATATTGCGTTCGTTCAAGAGTTTCTGGCGCGCCGGGACGCGAAACCGGATTCCATTTTTGCGGATCGCGCCTTAGCCCAATTTTTGCATACGTCAAGGCGTGTACAAGGGCATTGGACTAATATAAGCAAGAATCGGACCAACTTTCAGTGGATCGGTTCTTGGCCTCATGGCGCTGACGCAGAGATTAGAGTTCCGCCAGTCACAATCGCTGGTGATGACGCCGCAATTGATGCAGGCGATCAAGCTGCTGCAGCTGTCGAATCTCGACCTGTCGGCCTTCGTCGAGGAGGAACTGGAGCGCAATCCGCTGCTGGACCGCGCCAGCGATGGCCCCGAGGCCCCGGTCGCGGGCGAGCCGGCCGCCGAGGGTGCCGAGTTCCACGATTCCGGCAGTTATGGCGAGGAAGGCGGCAGCGATGCCTCCGAGATGGGCGCAGGCCCAGGCGGCGAGGCCTTCGAGCCCGGCCAGGAGGAGTGGATGAACCGCGACCTCGGCAGCCGTACCGAGATCGAACAGACGCTCGATACCCCGCTCGACAACGTCTTTTCCGAAGAGCCCGCCGAGGCCGCCGCGCGTGTCGCGCAGGATGCCGCACCCACCGCCTATACCGAATGGGGCGGGGGCGCCTCCAACGACGACGATTACAATCTGGAAGCCTTCGTCGCCGCCGAAGTGACGCTCGGCAGCCACCTCGCCGAACAGCTGGCGGTCGCGTTCAGCGGGCCGGCGCAGCGCATGATCGGGCAATATCTGATCGATCTCGTCGACGACGCCGGCTACCTGCCGCCGGATCTGGGGCAGGTCGCGGAGCGCCTCGGCGCCTCGCAGACGGACATCGATGCCGTGCTGTCGGCGTTGCAGAAGTTCGATCCGCCCGGCGTCTGCGCGCGGAACCTGAGCGAGTGTCTCGCCATCCAGCTCCGCGAACTCAACCGCTACGACCCCGCCATGCAGGCGCTGGTGGAAAATCTCGATCTGCTCGCGAAGCGCGACATTGCGTCACTGCGCAAATTGTGCGGCGTCGACGACGAAGACATTACCGACATGATCGGCGAGATTCGACGGCTCGATCCGAAGCCCGGACTTAAGTTCGGCTCGGCGCGCACGCAGACCATGGTGCCCGACGTCTATGTGCGCCCGGGTCCGGACGGCGGCTGGCATGTCGAACTCAACAGCGACACCTTGCCGCGCGTGCTGGTCAATCAGGTCTATTACACCGAGCTGTCGAAGACGATCCGCAAGGACGGCGACAAATCCTATTTCAGCGACTGTCTGCAGAACGCAACCTGGCTGGTCCGCGCGCTCGATCAGCGCGCCCGCACCATTCTGAAGGTCGCCACCGAAATCGTCCGCCAGCAGGACGGTTTCTTCACGCATGGCGTTGCGCATTTGCGGCCGCTGAATTTGAAGGCGGTGGCGGATGCGATCCAGATGCACGAATCGACGGTATCGCGAGTGACCGCGAACAAATATATGGCGACCAATCGCGGCAGCTTTGAGCTGAAATATTTCTTCACCGCCTCGATTGCGTCGGCCGATGGCGGCGAGGCGCATTCGGCGGAGGCGGTCCGCCACCACATCAAGCAATTGATCGATGCGGAAGCGCCGGCTGCGATCCTCTCCGACGACACCATCGTGGAACGATTGCGCGAATCGGGCATTGATATTGCCCGCCGCACGGTCGCGAAATACCGCGAAGCGATGCGTATTCCTTCCTCGGTCCAGCGCCGCCGCGATAAACAGAGTATGCTTGGTAACGCACTTTCGGCTCCCGCCACTTCCTCCGACCGGTCCCGCGATACGGCGCCGGCCTGATTGCGTTCGCGTCAATTCGCGATAGTCTCGGTTCCCCCGAACCGCCGATCCGGGAAAACCAGAGTAGTCGAGGCATCAAGCGAGGCATCAAATGACCCTTCGAATCTCCGGCAAGAGCATCAGCGTCGGCGAGGCGCTTCGTTCGCGCGTCAGCGAGCGCACCGATGAGGTCTTGAGAAAATTTTTCGACGGCAATTATTCCGGCCATATCACGCTGAGCAAGGATGGCTTCGGCTTCCGCACCGATTGCTCGCTGCATCTGGATTCCGGGATTACGCTGGAGGCCGATTCCAACGCCGCCGATGCCTATGCCAGCGCCGACCAGGCGCTCCTGATGATCGAGAAGCGCCTGCGCCGCTACAAGAGCCGGCTGAAGGACCGTTCGGCCCGCAAGGCCTATGCGGCCTCTGCAGCGCTGGCGGAGATGGACGGGCCGACGCTCGATGCGCCGAGCTATGTGATCGAGGCGCCGGGGGAAGGCGACGAGGAGGTGACCTCCTATAGCCCTGTCATCATTGCCGAGGCGACCACGTCGCTGAAGCGACTTTCGGTCAGCGAGGCGGTCCTGGAACTCGACCTGACCGGGGCAGCCTGCATCGTCTTTCAGCATGGGTCCAGCGGACGGGTTAACATCATTTACCGCCGGACAGACGGCAATGTCGGCTGGGTCGATCCTCCCTTGGTTACCCCCTGAGATATGTGTCCGATGGCATTGACGCCCCCACTGGCCCTCCCTATGGTCCGCGCCCTTAAGCATGGGGTGCAGCAACTGGCCCTTCTCGGGAGTTGGCACCGCGCATGCGTTGGAGTAGAAGCCCCCAAATCGGGACCCGGGTCTAAGCCCGCCTCCCGTCTCACCTTCTTGAAGCCACGGTTCTAGAACCTATTTCGCAACCTGACGGTTCAATTCACCTCGGAACGCCCAATGACGATTACCGATCTGGTCGCACCCGAGGCGATTCTCCCGGCTTTGAAGGTCATCAGCAAGAAGCAGGCGCTGCAGGAACTGGCTGCGCGCGCGTCCGCCCTGACCGGCCAGAACGAACGCTCGGTGTTCGAGGTGTTGTTGCAGCGCGAGAAACTGGGAACCACCGCCGTCGGCTACGGGGTGGCCATTCCGCACGGCAAGCTGCCGAAACTGGAAAAGCTGTTCGGCCTGTTCGCCCGGCTCGAACGCCCGATCGATTTCGAGGCGATGGACGGCCAGCCGGTCGACCTGATCTTCCTGCTGCTGGCCCCGGAAGGCGCGGGCGCCGATCACCTGAAGGCGCTGGCGCGAATCGCCCGGCTGTTGCGCGACCAGGACGTCGCCAAGAAGCTGCGCGCCTCGCGCGATGCCCAGGCGATCTATTCGGTGCTGGCGCTGCCGCCGGCCAGCGCGGCGTAGTTCCCCAAGATAATCTTCAAGGCGGAACAGCGGTTTCTCCGGCCCGGCAGCCGGCCGGATAAACGCAATTTTAAGCTAAATAGCAGCTATTTCGGGCGCTGGGATTTTTGCTCACCCGGAGAACATTGCCATGACGCTGCGGCTGTCGATTTCGCGCGCGATATTGATTTTTGGATTGGTTACCGCTTTAGGCCTCGGTGCCGTGATTGCCACCAGCGTCTACGGGCTGTCACAGCTCAAGGTCGGTGGTCCGCTGTACAACCAGCTCAAGCTCGGCAATGACCTCATCGCCGACATTCTGCCGCCGCCGGAATACGTCATCGAAGCCTATCTCGAGGCGACCCTCGTGCTGCACGATCCGGCCCAGCTTTCGGCGCATCGCGACAGGCTTGCACAGCTCAAGAAGGAATATGACGAGCGGCACGAATTCTGGGTGAAGTCCGATCTCGACCCGACGCTGAAGACCAAGCTCGTGGAAAAATCCCACAACGAGGTGAAGCGCTTCTGGACCGCGATTCAGGAAGGTTTGCTGCCCGCATTGTCCAGGGCCGACACTGCCGCGGCGACGAAATCCTATTCGGAGATCGCCGCGCGTTATGCCGCGCACCGCGCCGTCATTGACGACATCGTCAAGCAAACCAACGATCAGAACGCGGCGACGGAGGTCGCGGCGACCGAACGCGTCAGCATGTTCACACTGTTGCTGTGGGGTGTTTCCGCGGTGGTGTTTCTCATCATCGGTGCCGGCGTCTTCGGCGTGGCATTCGGCGTTATCAGGCCGATCGCGGCAATGACCGACGTGATGAAGGGTCTTGCGGGTGGCGACCTCGACGTCTCGGTGCCGTCGCTCAGCCGTAGCGATGAAGTAGGCGCGATGGCGCGCGCGGTCCAGGTGTTCAAGGACAACGCGCTCCGCGTTCAGTCGATGGAGGCGGAGCAGGCCAGCCTGAAGCTGAAGGCGGAAGGCGACCGCAAGGCTGCGATACAGCAGATGGCCGACGGATTCGACTTCGCGATCGGGAAAATTATCCAGACCGTGTCGAGCGCCTCGTCCGAACTCGAATCATCGGCCGGACAACTGACCAAGACCGCCGAAACGACCCAGGTGCTTTCGGCAACGGTTGCCTCCGCATCGGAGCAATCCTCGGTCAATGCGCAGTCCGCCGCGGCGGCCGCGGAGGAGATGGCCTCATCGGTGTCAGAGATCAGCCGTCAGGTGCAGGATTTGCACAAGATATCGCGCGAGGCGGTGAGCCAGGTCGAACAGACCAATGCGCGGATTGCGGATCTCGCCCAGTCGGCCGGCAGGATCGGCGAAGTGGTCAAGATGATCAGCGCGGTCGCGGAGCAGACCAATTTGCTGGCGCTGAACGCCACGATCGAAGCGGCGCGCGCCGGCGAAGCGGGACGCGGGTTTGCCGTCGTCGCATCCGAGGTCAAGGCGCTTGCCGCGCAGACTGCGAAAGCGACCGAGGAAATCAGCGAGCAGATCGGACAGATGCAGTCGGCGACCAATCAGTCGGTCTCGGCGATCCAGGAAATCGGCGGCACGATCGGCCGCATCGCCGAAATCTCGCAGGCGATCGCCGCAGCCGTGGAAGAGCAGGGCGCCACGACGCAGGAAATCTCGCGCAACGTGCAACAGGCGGCGCAGGGAGCTACCCAGGTGGCGGGCAGCATCACCGACGTCAATCGCGGGGCGACCGATACCGGCACGGCATCGACGCATGTGCATGGGCTGGCCCGGTCCCTTTTGGGACAGAGCAATCATCTCAAGGGTGAGGTGGAGAAATTTCTCTCGACCGTGCGCGCGGCGTGAGATCGAATCGAAGTTTGCTGTGAAGGGACGATACGCGGGCCATGCCCGCGTATCTGAAATCCTCTTCGCTCAGCGCGCTGAGCAATTCGTCAGCGACAAGTCCTGTTTCAGTGCACGCTGACGGCCTGAAGCTCGTTGCTCCATGCGTTGGCGATCGCGGCTTCCCGGCTGTCGGTCAGCATGATCGGGGTGCCGTCGGCGGCGTGCAGCGCGAACAGTTTCAGTCCTGGCGCGATCTTGGGCGCCTGCGGAAACAGTCCCGGCACGTCCTCGGAACGGACTTGTTTCACATAGGCGATGTGGCCTTCACCAAGATGGGCCAGCGCCTCGACGGAAACCTTTTCGGGTTCGAACGTAACACTCACTTCACTCATGGTCTCGACTCCTTCTGGGTCTAAGCGGTCGAGTCCGCTACTTGTTCCATTATTCGTGCTCATTGATAGCTATTGTCTTAACGACCCTTTCAGGCTCTGGCCTTGCGAGGTCGACCGACAACAGCCCGTTTTTCAGATCCGCGCCCAGCACCAGCATCCCCTCCGCCAGCACGAAAGTGCGCTGGAAGTGGCGCGCGGCGATGCCGCGATGGATGTATTGCCGGGCCTTGTCGTCCTGCTGGCGGCCCCGGATCACGAGCTGGTTTTCCTCAGTAGTCACATCGAGTTGGTCACGGGTAAAACCCGCAACCGCGAGCGTGATCCGCAAACGTTCGGGCTGGCCGTTGGCACGGTCGCACCGCTCGATGTTGTAGGGAGGATAACCGTCGGCGCCTTTGACGACGCGATCGAGCGCACGCTCGATTTCGTCGAACCCAAGCAGGAACGGACTGGATAACGAAGGAACACGAGACATTACAAAGCCCTCTCGAAGCGACTTTGAGGGGCCCTTGCGGCGCCCCATTCAACCGGCCGGCCGACTTGCCGTCCGGTCACCAAGCAATATGGGGGTGATTTGGGGAGGGTTCAAGCACCTCTGAAAGCTGCGTAAATCGGCCGCGGCGGGTTACAAAACCGTCATTCCGGGGGAGCCGCGCAGCGGCTGAACCCGGAATCCAGAGCCTGCGAGATTCTCCGATGTGCAAGTGCACATCGTAGTTCGACGCTTCGCGTCGCCCCGGAATGACGGAGTTAGCCGCCCACCCGTTTCCGGCCGTCGGCGGTAAATAGATGCAGCTTGTCGCTGGCGGCCACCGCCCTGATTCGCTCGCCGATGGCGGGGCCGACGGCGCCGGGAATCCGCACGATGATTTCGCCCGGCGGCAGTTCGCCGGGGGTGGCGGCGACCCCCTGAACTTCCTGCTGTCTCGTGCCGTAAATAAACGTTTCGGCGCCGACGCGTTCGATTGCTTCGACCGTGAGACCAAGCGCCACGCCGCCGGGTACCGTTTCGCTCGTGATGACGAAATCCTCCGGCCGGATGCCGAGGATGCCGGCTTCGTTGATACGGGCATCGCCGTTCAGTTGCGACTTGATCTCGTCGGAGCGGAGCGGCATCAGATTCATCGGTGGCGCGCCGATGAAGGAGGCGACGAAAGTGGTCGCGGGCTTCTGGTAGATATCGAGCGGATTGCCGATCTGCTCGACCTGGCCGCCGTTCATGACGACCAGAATATCGGCCAGCGTCATCGCCTCGAGCTGGTCGTGGGTGACGTAGATCGATGTCGTCGACAGGCGGCGCTGCAATTTGCGGATTTCGACCCGCATGGCGATGCGCAGCTTGGCGTCGAGGTTCGATAGCGGCTCGTCGAACAGGAATACTTTCGGCTGCCGAACGATGGCGCGGCCCATCGCCACGCGCTGGCGCTGCCCGCCGGACAATTGCCGCGGCTTGCGCTCGAGCATGGTGCCGAGTTCGAGGATGCGCCCGGCTTCCTCGACGCGGGCCTTTACCTCGGGCTCGGCCATGCCGCGGTTGCGCAGGCCATAGGCCATGTTGTTGTAGACCGTCATGTGCGGATAGAGCGCGTAGTTCTGGAACACCATCGCGATGTCGCGGTCGGCCGGCTCGATCTGGTTGACGACGCGCCCGCCGATATCGATCTCGCCGCCGGTGATGGTCTCGAGCCCCGCGACCATGCGCAGCAGCGTGGACTTGCCGCAGCCGGAAGGGCCGACCAGCACGCAGAACTGGCCGTCCCCGACCTCGAAATCGATGCCCTTGATGGCTTCGAAGCCACCGGCATAAGTCTTGCGGACGTTGCGAAGCGTGACGTTGGCCATGGCTACCTTACTTCTCCGTCTCGACCAGGCCGCGCACGAACAGCCGCTGCATGAATACGACGACGGCGACCGGCGGCAGCATCGCGAGAATGGCGGTCGCCATCGCGAGCTGCCATTCGGCGAGTTCGTCGGTCGTATACAGCATCTTCTTGATGCCGATGACGATGGTCTGCATCGAATCCTGGGTGGTGATCAGCAGCGGCCACAGATACTGATTCCAGCCGTAGATGAACTGGATCACGAACAGCGCGGCGATCGTCGTCACCGAGAGCGGCAGCAGCGTGTCCCAGAAGAAGCGGAAGGGACCTGCGCCGTCGATCCGCGACGCCTCCAGCAATTCTTCGGGGATCGTCATGAAGAATTGCCGGAACAAGAGCGTGCCCGTCGCCGACGCAATCAGCGGCAGGATCAGTCCGGCATAGGTGTCGAGCATCTTGAGGTCGGCGACCACCTTGTAGGTCGGATAGATGCGAACCTCTACGGGGAGCATCAGCGTGACGAAGATGATCCAGAACGCGGTCTTGCGGAAAGGAAAGCGGAAGTACACCACCGCATAGGCGGACAGCATTGAAATGAAGATCTTGCCGAGCGCAATACCGAATGCCGAGATGAAGGAATTCATCAGCATGGTGCCGACCGGCTCGCGGCTGGTGCGCGCGCCGCCGACGAATACCGCGCGGTAGTAATTTTCCAGCGTCTGGCTGCCCGGCGACAGCGGCATGTTGCCGCTGACCACGGTGGCGGCGTCATGGGTGGACGCGATCAGTGCCAGGTAGACCGGGAAGGCGACGATGAACACGCCGAGCGTAAGGATCGCGTAGGCGATGATGTCGCTCAGCGGGCGGTGCTCGACCATCAGTACTGCACCTTGCGCTCGATATATTTGAACTGGATCGCAGTCAGCGCGATCACGATCACCATCAGCACCACCGACTGCGCGGCCGAGCCGCCGAGGTCGCCGCCGAGCCGTCCGTCGGCAAACACCTTGTAGACCATGGTGGTGGTGGCGCCGGCCGGGCCACCGCCGGTGACCGCGTCGATGATGCCGAAGGTGTCGAAGAAGACGTAGACGACGTTGACGACCAGCAGGAAGAATGTCGTCGGCGACAGCAGCGGAAAGGTGATGGTCCAGAACCGCCGCAGCGGACCCGCACCGTCGATCGCGCTGGCCTCCAGTACGCTCTTGGGGATCGACTGCAGGCCGGCCAGGAAGAACAGGAAATTGTAGGAGATCTGCTTCCACACCGCAGCCATCACCACGAGAGCCATGGCGTGGTTGCCATTCAACAGCGGATTCCAGTCGAAATTCATCCAGCGCAGCGGCCGCGCCAGCGTGCCGAGCGAGGGATGAAACATGAATATCCACAACACGCCGGCGACCGCGGGCGCCACCGCATAGGGCCAGATCATCAGCGTCTTGTAGGCGCCGGCGGCCTTGATGTTCTTGTCGGCTTGCGTCGCAAACAACAGCGCGATGGAAAGCGAAAGCCCCGCGACCAGCGAGGAGAACACCACCGTCACCAGCATCGACGCGTAATATTCGGGCTGGGCGAACAGCGACTGGTAGTTCTCAAGGCCGACGAATTCCGACCGCAGCCCGAACGCGTCCTCGCGCAGGAAGGATTGCCAGACCGCCTGGCTCGCCGGCCAGTAGAAAAATACGAATGTGATGATGAGCTGCGGCACCAGCAGCAGATATGGAAGCAGCTTGTTATTGAAGACGACAGACTTTTCCATTCAATGCCTTCGTCATTGCGAGCGAGGCGAAGCAATCCACCGTGGCGGCATGGCCGGATCAATGGATTGCTTCGTCGCTTACGCTCCTCGCAATGACACCCCCTAGGTGTCTGCCTTACTTTGCCGTCTTTTCGAACGTCCGCAACATCGCATTGCCGCGCGAGACCGCGGCATCCAATGCTTCCTTGGCGGTCTTCTTGCCGGCGAGGGCCGCTTCCAGTTCCTCGGCCCAGAGGTCGCGCATCTGCACCATGTTGCCGAAGCGCAGCCCGCGGGAATTTTCGGTCGGCTCCTTGTTGGTCAGTTCCTTCAGCGGGGTCTGCAGCGTCGGGTTCTTCTCGTAGAAGCCGTCCTTGACGGTCTTCTCATACGCCGCCTTCGTGATCGGCAGGTAGCCGGACTCCTGGTGCAGCTTGGCCTGACGGTTCGTGTCCGACAGGAAGGTGAAGAACTTGGCGACACCCTTGTATTCTTCGGGCTTCTTGCCGCCCATCACCCACAGCGAGGCGCCGCCGATGATCGAGTTCTGCGGGGCGCCCTTGACGTCGGGATAATAAGGCATCGGCGCCGAGGTGAAGTCGAACTTGGCGGTGCTCTTGGCGGTCGCGTAGTAGCCCGAGGAGGTCAGGAAGATCGCGCATTCGCCCGAGGCAAAGCGGTTTTCGCTGGCGTTGGCGCGGCCGGCATAGTCGTAGGTCTTGTCCTTCTGCAGGTCGATCAGGTTCTGCAGATGCTTGACGTGCAGCGGCGAGTTGAACTCCAGCACGGTGTCGAAACCGTCGAGGCCATTGGCCTTGCTGCCGATCGGCACGTTATGCCAGGCGGAGAACTGCTCGATATGTGCCCATGTCGCCCAGGCGTTGGAGAAGCCGCAGGTCGCGTGGCCCGCTGCCTTGAGTTTCTTGGCGGCGTCGAACACTTCGGGCCAGGTCTTCGGAATCTCGGCGACGCCGGCCTTCTTCAATTCATCCTTGTTGATCCACATCACCATCGAGGAGGAATTGAAGGGGAACGACAGCATGTCGCCCTTCGACGTCGAGTAGTAACCGGTGATCGCGGGCAGGTAGGCCTTGGGATCGAACGGCTCGCCGGCATCCTTCATGAGCTGGTAGACCGGCTTGATGGCGCCGGTGGCGCTCATCATGGTCGCGGTGCCGACTTCGAACACCTGAATGATGTGCGGCGCGGTGCCGGCGCGGAACGCGGCGATGCCGGCGTTCATGGTGTCGGGATAGCTGCCCTTGAAGGTCGGGACGACCTTGTAGTCGGGCTGGCTGGCGTTGAAATCCTCGGCGAGCTTGTTGACGATGTCGTTGTTGCCGCCGGTCATGGCGTGCCACCACTGGATCTCCGTCACGGCATGGGCAGGCGTTGCGAGCGCCAGCGCAACAGCCACTGCCGCCGCTGCGCCGAATTGTCGAAGTGCCATGGAATTCCTCCGGGTTGGGTTCGTCACCTTCGTTTCGCGCGATAACAGCGCCGGATGACGTACAAATGACCGTATAAGCGAAAGGAGAGTATGGGGGAAGCGTGCGCGGAGGGAAGCCGGAAAATAGGCGAAGGCACGGCGTGCAAATGGTAGTGGCGTTCCCCGGACGCGACGCAGCACGAAGTGATGCGTCGCAGAGCCGGGGCCCGCAGGACGCTAGGGTCATCGGACGCAGGTTTGGATCCCGGCTCAGCGGTGCACCGTCAAGAGACGCTGCACCGCGTCCGGGACACGAGAACCTCAGCGCTTGCGTTCCGCGCCGCAGACCGCGCCCTTGGCGACCAGCGCCTCGATCTCGCCCTTGGAATAGCCGAACTCGCCCAGCACCTCGGAAGTGTGCTGGCTGAATTTCGGCGGCGTCCGGCGCAGGCTCGGCTTGGTCCGCTCCAGCCGGATCGGGGAGGCGACGCCCTTGTACCAATCCTTCTCGATGATATCGCCGCGATGCAGCGTGTGCGGATTGGTCAGCGCCTGGTCGATCTTCTGCACGGGACCCGCCGGCAGCCCGGCCGCCAGCAGGCGATTGCAGAGCGGCTCGGCCTCGTGCTGGCTGAAAACGGCGGCGAGTTCGGCGCGCAGCGCGTCGCGGTTGGCGATGCGGTCCTTGTTGCGGGCAAAGCGCGGATCGGTGCCGAGCTCGGGCTTGCCGATCTCCCTGGCGAGCTTGCGGAAGGTGCCGTCATTGCCGACGCCGATGAAGATGTTGTCGGTCCTGGTCGAGAAGATCGCGTACGGCACGAGGTTCGGATGCTCGTTGCCCGTCAGTCCAGGCGGCTTGCCGTGCATGAAATAATTCGCGGCATGCGGATGCATGATCGCAAGGCCGGTTTCATACAGCGTGGTTTCGAGAAACTGGCCGAGGCCCGAGCGCTGCCGCTCCGACAGCGCCATCAGGATGCCGATCGCCGCATAAAGCCCGGTAGTGATGTCGACCAGGGGAACGCCGATCCGCATCGGGCCGCTTTCGGGCGAGCCAGTCGCCGCGATCATGCCGGTCATCGCCTGGATGATGGCGTCATAGCCGGGATTGCCGCCGCGCGGGCCGTCGGCGCCGAAGCCTGAAATCCGGCAGTGCACCAGTTTCGGGAATTTCGCGCGCAGCACGTCGTTGCCGATGCCCCATTTGTCGAGCGTGCCCGGCTTGAAATTCTCGATCAGGACGTCGGCGGTCTCCAGCATCTTCAACAGCACATTCCGGCCGCCTTCGGAAGAAAGGTCGAGACCGATCGAGCGCTTGTTGCGGTTGATGCCGACGAAATAGGCCGCGTCTTCCTCATGGAAGGGAGGGCCCCAGTCGCGCACCTCGTCGCCGGCCGGCGGTTCGACCTTGATGACGTCGGCGCCGTGGTCGGCGAGGATTTGCGTGCAATAGGGGCCACCGAGCACGCGCGTCAGATCGATCACGCGCAGGCCGGTCATTGCGCCGGGAGAATTCTCAGTACTCATTTCGCTTCATTTCAAGTCTCGTGACTAATTTTCGTACCGCTTCTAGCAAATTGCATTTTGTTCATCTACCGTCATCTAAAGTTGCCGATATTAACGACTAAACGTTCAGGGGGCCGTTCATGGTGACTGCCAAGTCGCGCCATTCCGCGCCAATTTTTCATCGAGACGGTCAAGAAGCCGTAGCTCTGAAGCGTGTTCATCTAGGGGACGGCGGGCATGAGGGAGAACAGCGCGAGCATTTTATTCAGAACTTGGTGTACAAGAATCCCGAAGTTATCCCCACGGCAGATATCGAGCCCGCTTTTGCGCCGCTCGTTTCGGTCTGCACCGAATTGCCAACAGAAGCAGGTTACCTTGATAATTTTTGGATTACCCCCAGCGGTGGAATTGTGCTGGGAGAGTGCAAACTCGTCAAAAATCCACAAGCGCGGCGCGAGGTGGTGGTTCAAGCCCTTGACTATGCGCGAGCAATTTCAAGTTGGCGTTTTGAACAGCTTGAAGGCGCGGTCCGAAAAGCTTTGAAGCGTTCCGACGCGAAACTTTGGGATTTCGTTTCTAGTGACGTCACCGAGCCAGAATTTGTAGACGCGATTGAGCGCCGGCTTCGCCTCGGTCAGATCATGATCTTGATCATCGGAGATGGAATTCAGGAAGGCGTGGAGACTTTGACGAGCCACCTGCAGCTTCACGCGGGTATGCATGCGGGCTTGGCACTGGTTGAACTTTCTATTTGGCAAGGTGCTGAAGGTGGCTTGCTAATTGTGCCCCGCATCCCATTAAAAACGGTGATTGTAGAGCGCGGGGTCGTCCGAATTGATGAATCAAACCGCGTACGTGTCGATCGGGTATCCGACAGCCCTGTCTCATCGTCTGGGCCGAGATCTCAATCGATCTCAGAGGCTGATTTCTATGTGCAGCTCGAACAAAAACGCGCTGGTCTTTCTGTCCGATTGCGACGCCTGATAGACGACCTAGCTGCCCTCAACGTTACACCAGAACCCGGTGGGAAATCCCTCTTCCTCCGGTGGCAATCACCCGAATCGACGCCTGTTACGATTGCTTGCGTCGAACCTACGGGAAAGGTTTGGTCTGCGCGAGCCTTAAGCGACACTCGCAAGATAGGCATGGCGAGTGCTGCAGAACAGTACTTGCTAGATATCGCAAATATGATCGGGGGTTCTGTCAAGGTCTACGACAATGGGTCGCGAGAAGCGCTCACAAGCGATAATAAAGCCGTCGATCTCGAAACCCTCTTGGACTCGAGCCAATGGGCGACGGCGATCTCAACTTTTGTAAGCAAGTTGGCAGCAGCGGAACATGCTTGAATGCCCAACTGACTAATTTCATGGCCAGCGCAACTGACAAGCCGAACGAGGCGTGATGGCCCGCCTAGCGGCGAGCCATCCACGCATCCTCTTAGACGACCGTCAGGCGCACATCCACATTGCCGCGGGTGGCGTTGGAATACGGGCACACCTGGTGGGCTTTCGCGACGAGGGCTTCCGCATCCGCCTTGGGAACGCCGGGCAGCGAGACGGCGAGGTCGATATCGAGGCCGAAGCCGCCTTCAGAGCGCGGGCCGATGCCGACCGTGGAGGTGACGGTGGCGTCCGCGGGTACCTTCGGGCCGCCCTGGGAAGCGACGAATTTCATCGCGCCGATGAAGCAGGCGGCATAGCCGGCGGCGAACAGTTGCTCGGGATTGTTGCCGGCGCCACCGCCACCGCCGAGTTCCTTCGGGGTGGCGAGCTTGACGTCGAGCGCGCCATCGAGGGTTGCGGCGGTGCCATCGCGGCCGCCGGTGGCCTTGGCGCTGGTCTTGTAAAGCACGTTCACGGACATGTCGGTCTCCCCTTGGGTTTGCCGTTTCAATGGGATATGTATTGCACGCAATTCAATTGTGCACAATATAAATTATTGTGGACGGCGCAATTTAATTGTATGCAATTGAAATCAGGTACTTAGGCTCCCAACTGATGGTCTGGGTACTGTTCGCTAACGAGGTCGTGATGGCCAGGAAATCTTCGGCGGACTTTCCGCTGCGGCTCGATAATCAAATTTGCTTCGCGGTGTATTCCACCGCGCATGCGTTCAACCGCGTCTACAAGCCGCTGCTCGACAAACTCGGTCTGACCTACCCGCAATATCTCGTCATGCTGGTGCTGTGGGAGCGCGACGGCGTCCCGGTGAAGGACATCGGCGAGCGGCTGTTCCTGGATTCCGGCACGCTGACGCCGCTGCTCAAACGGCTGGAGGTCGCCGAACTGATCAAGCGGACACGCAGCACCGAGGACGAGCGGCAGGTGTTGATCGCGCTCACGTCCAAGGGCGAGTCGCTGCGGGAGAAAGCGCGGGCGGTGCCGCAATCCATCCTCGCGGCGTCAGCCTGCTCGGTCGGCGAACTCGTGGCGGTGAAGAATGAGATCGTCGCGCTTCGCGATCGGTTGAATGCGGTGTTGGGGGAGTAGTCCGGCTACGCCCTTCGGGCTACGCCGCGGCAGCCTTCGCTTGCTTCGCTACGATAAGGCACGGCTTGGCTTGCCGAGCCGTAGCTTGCGAAGCAAACGAAGGCTGGTGGAGCCAGGCGGGATCGAACCGCCGACCTCTTGCATGCCATGCAAGCGCTCTCCCAGCTGAGCTATGGCCCCGTCACAGTCAGGGCACGGTCTCTTCCGACCATGCTCCCGCAAGCCTTGGGCGACTTGCGGGGGAGACCCAGAACACAGTTCTGGGTCGATCTCAAGTCTCTTCGTCGTTTCCGACGTCGCCGATGATATCGGTAACGTCTTCATCGCCTTCTTCCTCGTCGGGAATGAAGGTGGAATCGTCGTCGTCATCGTCCTCGATGGTTTCGTCGACCTCAATATCGTCTTCCGATTCGGGAACCACGGCCTTCACCTTGCCGGTATTCTCCTCGGCGTCGGCCTCCTCGAGCGAAACCAACTCTTCGGCCTCGGCGGCCTCGGGCTGATCGGCTGCGGCGGTGGCCGAAGCGGCGGCTGCGGCGCGTGCGGCATCGCCGCGGGCAGCCCGCGGTGGGGCAATCGGCGCAATCGGCACGACTTCGCCAGTGTAGGGCGAAATCACCGGGCTCTTGTTCAGGTCGTAGAATTTCTTACCCGTCGTCGGGCAAATGCGCTTGGTTCCGAGATCGGATTTGGCCACGTGTGGATCCTGGGAAATTCTGAAAAACGGTGCTTCACTTGGCTAGTTGAGAGGCTGGTGTCAATAGTGGTTTGTCGCATTTGACGGCCGCGTGACGCGGTGTGCCCCCTTGTGGTACTGCCGCCCCCGCAGAGGACCACCATCTTGACCGATTTAACCACCCAAACCCCGCTGGAATCCCGCGCCAGCGGCCCCCTGAGCGGCAAAGTCCGCGTTCCCGGCGACAAGTCGATTTCGCACCGCGCCCTCATTCTGGGGGCACTTTCGGTGGGCGAAACCCGGATTTCCGGCTTGCTGGAGGGCGAAGACGTCCTCAACACCGCCAAATCGATGCAGGCGCTGGGGGCCAGCGTCGAGCGGATCGGGCCATTCGCCTGGAAGGTCGCCGGCGTCGGCGTGGCCGGCTTCGCCCAGCCCTCCGCCCCGCTCGATTTCGGCAATTCCGGCACCGGGTGCCGATTGGTGATGGGGGCGGTCGCCGGCTGTCCGATCACGGCCGTATTCGATGGCGACGCCTCGCTGCGCACCCGCCCGATGCGGCGGATCCTCGACCCGCTCGAGCTGATGGGCGCCAGGACCGGCGAGACCAAGCAAGGCGGCCGCCTGCCGCTGACGCTGCACGGCGCCCGCGATCCCGTGCCGATCCTCTACCGGACGCCGGTGGCCTCGGCCCAGATCAAGTCGGCGGTGCTGCTGGCAGGCCTTGCCGCGCCCGGCGTCACCACGGTCATCGAGCAGGAAGCCAGCCGCGACCACACCGAGCTGATGCTGAAACATTTTGGCGCCGACATCGCCTCGACCACGGAAGGCAGCCACGGCCGCAGAATAGCGCTCACAGGCCAGCCCGAACTGCACGGCGCCGAGGTGGTGGTGCCGGCCGATCCGTCCTCGGCGTCGTTTCCGATCGTGGCGGCGCTGGTCGTCGAAGGCTCCGACGTGACCTTCTCCGACGTCATGACCAATCCGCTGCGCACGGGCCTGTTCACGACGCTGCGCGAGATGGGCGCTTCCATCGAGGAAAGCGAAGTCCGCGGCGACGCCGGTGAGCCGATGGCCCGCTTGCGCGTGCGTGCTTCCAAACTGCGGGGTGTCGTGGTGCCGCCGGAGCGCGCGCCGTCGATGATCGACGAATATCTGGTGCTGGCGGTCGCAGCCTCCTTTGCTGAAGGCACCACCATCATGCGCGGCCTGCAGGAATTGCGCGTCAAGGAATCCGACCGGCTCGAGGCGACCGCCGCCATGCTGCGCGTCAACGGCGTCAAGGTCGAGATCGCAGGCGACGATCTGATCGTCGAAGGCCGCGGCCATGTGCCCGGCGGCGGCCTCGTCGCCACCCACATGGATCACCGCATCGCGATGTCGGCGCTGGTGATGGGGTTGGCCGCCGACAAGCCGGTCAAGGTGGATGATACCGCTTTCATCGCTACGAGCTTCCCGGATTTTATTCCGATGATGCGCTCGCTGGGCGCGGAGTTTTCATGATCATCGCTATCGACGGACCGGCGGCATCCGGCAAGGGCACGCTCGGCAAACGCCTCGCTCACCATTACGGCTACCGCCATCTCGACACCGGCGTGATCTATCGCGCCGTGGCGAAAGCGCTGCTCGACGAAGGCTTTGACCTCACGGACGAGGCGAGGGCGGTGGCGGCGGCAATGGAGCTCGATCCCGAAAAATTCGGGCACCCCGAGTTGAAGACGCAGCGCATCGGCGACGCGGCCTCGGTGGTGTCGGCGATCCCGAGCGTGCGCGAGGCGCTGGTCAGTTTTCAACGCCAGTTCGCGGCCGACCCGCCGGGCGCCGTGCTCGACGGGCGGGACATTGGCACGGTGATCTGTCCCAAAGCCGATGTGAAGATTTTCGTCGTGGCCGACCCGCAGGTGCGCGCCCACCGCCGGACGCTGGAAGCGCTGGCGCGTGGCGAGCCTGCCGACGAGGCGGCGGTGCTGGCCGACATCCTCAAACGCGACGAACGGGACCGGAATCGCGCCGCGGCCCCCCTCAAGGCGGCTGCCGACGCTCATATTCTGGATAACTCCAATCTCGACATCGAAGGCGGCGTCCGCGCCGCCATTGCGATCGTCGAGGCGGTCCGCGCCGGGCGGTAAATCAGTTCTTCGAGCGCGCGCGGTCGAACGGCAATTGCTGTTCGGCCATCATGACGGGCTTCGATTTGGCCGCAGCTATCGCCTTGTCGGTTGCAAAAGCGCCCGGCTTGCCGGCAACGGCAGTGGCGACGGTAAAGACGGCGATGGCGGTCAGAGCGATCAGGCTCTTCATGGAGGCACCCCTGTTTTTGAACGGCGGCATCGTGTGGGGCGGCGCTTAAGGCCGGGTTCCATCTCGCCGAGGGCTGCGGACCTTTCGCGGCAAGCGGTCAACAAGGCGTTGAAAACGCGGGCCCGTGGTTAGCGCCCGTCAGCCTTAAGGGCCCGTAAACCGGGCATTTCCGGCTTGCCGAAAATGGCCCTTGGGGCTATATCCACGCCCATCCGGGCCGCCATCGATAAGATCAGGGCTGTCCGAGCGGGCCGTCGGGAGGTTTGAACCCCCGCCGTCATTGGAGGAAAGCCCGCTCCAGGTTCTTGAAGTCGATACGCTCGTTTCAGGCCCCGGATAAATCAAACGTACCGAACGTGCAGGCATGCTGCCGGCCCGCTTTTGCGCCCTCTCGCAAACGCGGTCGTTGGGATTTGCGGACCCCGACACTTCACGCGCGATACGCCCCTTAACCCGAATGGCCGGCAATACCGCATCTGGAGAACATATGGCTTCGACTGCTGCTTCTTATAATCCTACCCGTGACGATTTCGCTGCAATGCTGGACAAGTCCTTCGCCGGCGGCAATCTGCAGGAAAGCTCCGTCATCAAGGGCAAGGTAGTTGCAATTGAAAAAGACATGGCCGTCATCGACGTCGGCCTGAAGACCGAAGGCCGCGTGGCGCTGCGCGAATTCGCCGGCCCCGGCCGCGAAAGCGATCTCAAGGTTGGCGACGAGGTCGAGGTGTTCCTCGACAGAATCGAAAATGCGCTCGGCGAAGCCGTGCTGTCGCGCGACAAGGCGCGCCGCGAGGAAAGCTGGGGCAAGCTCGAGAAGGCCTTCAACAACAACGAGAAGGTTCACGGCGTCATCTTCAATCAGGTCAAGGGCGGCTTCACCGTCGACCTCGACGGCGCTGTCGCCTTCCTGCCGCGCTCGCAGGTCGACATCCGCCCGATCCGCGACGTTGCGCCGCTGATGAACAACTCGCAGCCGTTCCAGATCCTCAAGATGGATCGCCGCCGCGGCAACATCGTGGTGTCGCGCCGCACGGTTCTCGAAGAGACCCGCGCCGAGCAGCGCCAGGAGCTGGTGCAGAACCTCGAAGAGGGTCAGGTGATCGACGGCGTGGTCAAGAACATCACCGATTACGGTGCGTTCGTTGATCTCGGCGGCATCGACGGCCTGCTTCACGTCACCGATATCGCCTGGCGCCGGGTTAATCACCCGACCGAAGTGCTCACCATCGGCCAGACCGTGAAGGTCAAGATCATCAAGATCAACCACGAGACCCATCGTATCTCGCTCGGCATGAAGCAGTTGCTGGACGATCCGTGGCAGGGCATCGAGGCGAAGTACCCGCTGAACGCGCGCTTCACCGGCCGCGTCACCAACATCACCGACTACGGCGCGTTCGTCGAACTGGAGCCGGGCATCGAAGGCCTGATCCACGTCTCGGAAATGTCGTGGACCAAGAAGAACATGCACCCCGGCAAGATCGTTTCGACCTCGCAGGAAGTCGAAGTGCAGGTCCTGGAAGTCGATTCGGTTAAGCGCCGCATCTCGCTCGGCCTCAAGCAGACCATGCGCAATCCCTGGGAAGTCTTCGTCGAGAAGTTCCCGGTCGGTTCGGTGGTCGAAGGCGAGGTCAAGAACAAGACCGAGTTCGGTCTGTTCCTCGGTCTCGACGGCGACGTCGACGGCATGGTCCATCTGTCCGACCTCGACTGGAAGCTTCCGGGCGAGCAGGTCATCGACAACTTCAAGAAGGGCGACATGGTCAAGGCCGTGGTGCTCGACGTCGATGTCGAAAAGGAGCGCATCTCGCTCGGCGTCAAGCAGCTCGAAGGCGACCCCTTCGCAGAACCGGGCGACGTCAAGAAGGGCGCGGTCGTGACCTGCGAAGTGCTTGAAGTGAAGGAAGCCGGCATCGAGGTGAAGATCTCGGGTACCGACTTCACCACCTTCATCAAGCGTTCCGAACTCGCCCGTGACCGCAACGACCAGCGCGCCGAACGGTTCGCCGTCGGCGAGAAGGTCGATGCCCGCGTGATCCAGTTCGACAAGAAGGCCCGCAAGGTGCAGGTCTCGATCAAGGCGCTGGAAGTCGCCGAAGAGAAGGAAGCCATCGCGCAGTACGGCTCCTCCGAATTCGGGAGCGACGCTCGGCGACATTCTCGGCACCGCGCTCAAGAACCGCGACAAGTAAGCGTATCGCTTATCTGCGAACATCAGGCCCCGGTTTCGACTGGGGCCTTTTTGTTTCGGCGGTCATCCGGGCTACAATTGCCCCGGGCCTTGTTTTCTTCAAATTGCGTCGCAATTGATGTAATCAAATAACGCTTCGCTCACGCTGCCGATGCAAAACGCGGTGATTACTTCAGGAGAAATTCGATGTCGCTCGATTCGGACGTGATCGTCGATCGCCGCAGGATTCGCCGCAAGCTGACCTTCTGGCGCGTCGTGGCCGGCCTGGTTGCGATCGCAGCCATCGTTACGGTCGGCGTGATCGCGACCAGGAGCGGCCCGGCCGCGCTGACATCGTCGGGATCGATTGCGCGCGTCAATATCGAAGGGCTGATCCGCAGCGACCAGCAGCGCGTGGAAGCGCTGGAGCGGCTGGAGAAATCGAGCCACGCCGCCGTCATCGTGCACATCAACTCGCCGGGCGGCACCACGGCCGGTTCCGAGCAGCTCTATGATTCGCTGGTGCGGTTGAAAGCGAAAAAGCCGCTGGTGGTGGTTGTCGAGGGCCTCGCCGCCTCCGGCGGTTACATCGCAGCGCTGGCCGCCGATCAGATCGTCGCGCGCCAGAGTTCCCTGGTCGGATCGATCGGCGTGCTTTTCCAGTTTCCGAATTTCACCGAGCTGTTGAAGACCGTGGGCGTCAAGGTCGAGGAGGTGAAATCCTCGCCGCTGAAGGCCGCACCCAACGGTTTCGAGCCGACCAGTCCCGAGGCGCGCGCCGCCCTCGACGCGCTGGTGAAGGATTCCTATGCCTGGTTCCGCGGCCTGGTGAAGGAGCGGCGCGGCATGGATGAAGCGCTGCTGGAAAAGGTCGCGGACGGACGGGTCTTCACCGGCCGCCAAGCGGTCGAACTGAAGCTGATTGATCAGCTTGGCGATGAAAAGGCCGCCATCGCGTGGCTGGTTGCCGAGAAGAAGATCAAAAGCGATCTTCCGGTGCGCGATTTCAGGCTGAGCCCGCGGTTCGGCGACCTGACGTTCCTGCGAACGGCGGCTTCGATCGCGTTCGATGCGCTCGGTTTGAGTTCCATCGCCCGCCAGATCGAGCAGGGCGGCGTCGCCCAGGCGGTCGATCAGCTCTCGCTCGACGGCATGCTGGCATTGTGGCGCCCCGCGGCCTCCAACTGAGCCGCATTGGCTGCTGTTCGTCACCTTCTCCCGCAGTGCGAGTGTCGTCACAAACACCCCCTGGGGCGCTTGTCACGCGATTTCGCGTTGTCCAAAAGTGATTTAGCGTCTTGACAGTGCAAGGCATTTTCACGGAAATGGCTATCCGCACGATCCCGGATCCCAACTTCGATGATCAAATCCGAACTTGTTCAGCGCATCGCCGAGCACAACCCGCACCTCTACCAGCGGGATGTGGAGAACATTGTGAACGCGATTCTCGATGAGATCGTGGCAGCGCTTGCGCGCGGCGACCGTGTCGAGCTGCGCGGCTTCGGCGCTTTCTCGGTCAAGCATCGCCCGGCGCGCGCAGGCCGCAATCCGCGCACCGGCGCGCATGTGCCGGTCGACCAGAAGAGCGTCCCGTTCTTCAAGACGGGCAAGGAAATGCGCGAGCGGCTGAATCGCGACGACGGCGCGCCCGAGGCCAGCGCGTAAAACTCTCTTTTGGGTTCTAGAGGATCAGTAGCCGCGTCGCGGGCCTCCTCGCCCGCCGTTCTCCATCACTGCGAGAGATGGTCATGCGAAAGTTCTTCACGGCGCTGGTCGTCATTCCCTTGGGCCTCATCTTCATCGTCTTTGCGGTCGCCAACCGTCATTTCGTGACGGTGTCGTTCGATCCCTTCAATTCGACCGATCCGGCGATCGCGGTGTCGATGCCGCTATTTGCTGTGATCATTGCGGTGGCCATTCTGGGGGTGGCGGCGGGTGGCATGGCGACTTGGTTCCGCCAGCGCCACTGGCGCCGCGCGGCGCGCCAGTATGAGGCGGATGCGCGCAGGGCGCGGGCGGAGGCGGCCGATCTGCGGGCTGCGGCGGCGGTTTCCCGGCTCGATCAGGCGCGGCTTCCGGCGCCCTCGCAGTACGGATTCTATGGGTCCACAGGGCGAGACAAGCAGGGCGCGACGTTGTAGAACCCGCCCCATCAGCTTGTTCCCATTAGCCTGTTCCAATTAGCCTTGGCGGCGCTGGATCCGCCCTTGAGAGACCATGTCGCTGCTCGTCAAAATTTGTGGCCTGTCCACGCGCGAGACGCTCGACACCGCGCTTGAGGCGGGTGCCGACATGGTGGGATTCGTGTTTTTTCCGCCGTCGCCGCGCCATCTTAGCCTCGAGACTGCGCGGGAACTGGGCAGGCAGGCCAAGGGCCGCGCGACGAAGGTGGCGCTGACGGTCGATGCGGACGACGCCACGCTCGAAAATATCGTCGAGACGCTGCAGCCGGACCTGCTGCAACTGCACGGCAAGGAAACCACCGCGCGGGTACGCGACATCAAGGCGAAGTTCGCGCTTCCAGTCATGAAGGTGCTCGCGATCGAGACGTTAACCGATCTTGCCGCACTTCCCGGCTACGCCGGCGTTGCCGATCGCATCCTGTTCGACGCCCGCGCGCCGAAGGGCGCCACCCGCCCCGGCGGGCTGGGAGCGGTGTTCGACTGGCATCTGCTGGAGAACCTCGATCTCAAGCTGCCGTTCATGGTCTCGGGCGGCCTTTCCGCCGACAACGTCGCGGAGGCCGTGCGTGTCACCCGCGCCGGCGGCGTCGATGTGTCCTCCGGCGTGGAAAGCGCGCCCGGTATCAAGGATCCCGAGATGATCCGCCATTTCATTCGCGCCGCGCGCGCCACCGAAGAACTGATGGTCCGATGAATCCAAGCCTGCCCAATTCGTTTCGCACCGGCCCCGACGAGCGCGGGCATTTCGGTATTTTCGGCGGACGCTTCGTCGCCGAGACGCTGATGCCGCTGATCCTCGACCTGGAAAAGGCCTATGCCGACGCCAAGGCCGATCCGGCGTTCCAGGCCGAGATGAACGGCTACCTCAAGCACTATGTCGGCCGGCCGTCGCCGCTTTATCTCGCCGAACGCCTGACCGAGCACCTCGGCGGCGCAAAGATCTATTTCAAGCGCGAGGAGCTCAATCACACCGGCTCGCACAAGGTCAACAACGTGCTCGGCCAGATCATGGTCGCGCGCCGCATGGGCAAGAAGCGCATCATCGCCGAGACCGGCGCGGGGCAGCATGGCGTCGCCACCGCGACGCTGTGCGCGCGGTTCGGTCTTGACTGCGTCGTGTATATGGGCGCAGTCGACGTCGAGCGGCAGCAGCCGAATGTGATCCGGATGGAAATGCTGGGCGCCAAGGTGATCCCGGTGCAGTCGGGTTCGCGCACGCTGAAGGACGCGATGAACGACGCGTTGCGCGACTGGGTCACCAATGTGCACAACACGTTCTACTGCATCGGCACCGTCGCGGGGCCGCATCCCTATCCGATGATGGTGCGCGACTTCCAGTCCGTGATCGGCGACGAGACGCGCAAGCAGATGCAGGAGGCCGAGGGCCGTCTGCCGGATTCGCTGATCGCCTGCATCGGCGGCGGCTCCAACGCGATGGGCCTGTTTCATCCTTTCCTCGACGATCCCTCCGTCGAAATTTTCGGCGTCGAGGCGGCCGGGCATGGCCTGACGCAATTGCACGCGGCTTCGATTGCGGGCGGCCGGGCCGGCGTGCTGCATGGCAACCGCACTTATCTGCTGATGGACGATGACGGCCAGATCCAGGACGCGCATTCGATCTCGGCGGGGCTGGATTATCCCGGCATCGGGCCGGAGCATTCCTGGCTGCACGAGACCGGCCGCGTCACCTATCTGTCGGCGACCGACGATGAGGCGCTGGCGGCGTTTCAACTGCTGTCGCGGCTGGAAGGCATCATCCCCGCGCTGGAGCCGGCGCATGCCATCGCCAAGGTGATGGAGCTCGCGCCGAAACGGCCGAAAGATCATCTGATGGTGGTCAACCTCTCGGGCCGCGGCGATAAGGACGTGCCGCAGGTCGGCGATATCTTGAAGGCCAAGAAGAAATCGTAGCGATGATTGCTTGCATCGAGTCCGGGGAGAGAGCCCCCACCCTGACCCTCCCCCGCAAGCGGGAGAGGGAAATCGACCGGTGTCGTGGCGCAATGCGCGCGCGCCCATCGTCGAATTCTGATGAACGGTATGTCAACTCGGCAAGCTCTGCTCCCTCTCCCGCTTGCGGGGGAGGGTTGGGGTGGGGGTGCCTCCGCGAGCGAAAATATCGGAAAGAGGCGCAGCGCCGCGAGGATTGCACCATGACCACCCGCATCGACGCAAGATTCGCCGAACTCGCCAGGCAGGGACGCTCGGCATTCGTCACCTTCCTGATGGCCGGTGATCCCGATCCCAAAACGTCGCTCGACATCCTCAAGACGCTGCCGAAGGCCGGCGCCGACGTCATCGAGATCGGCATGCCCTTTACCGATCCGATGGCGGACGGGCCGTCGATCCAGGCGGCGGGCCTGCGCGCGCTCAAGGCCGGCATGACCCTGAAGAAGACGCTGGAGATGGTCCGCGGCTTCCGCAAGGACGACGACACCACGCCGCTGGTGCTGATGGGCTACTACAACCCGATCTACATCTACGGCGTCGACAAATTCCTCACTGATGCGAAGACCGCCGGTGTCGATGGGCTGATCATCGTCGACCTGCCGCCCGAGGAAGATACCGAGCTTTGCATTCCGGCGATGAAGGCGGGACTCAATTTCATTCGCCTGGCGACGCCGACCACCGACGACAAGCGCCTGCCTGCGGTGCTCGCGAACACGTCGGGCTTTGTCTATTACGTCTCCATTACCGGGATCACCGGCAGCGCCAGCGCCGATTCCACGGCGGTCGGCGAAGCCGTCGCCCGCATCAAGCGGCATACCAAATTGCCGGTCTGCGTCGGCTTCGGCATTCGCACGCCGGACGCGGCGCGGGCGATCGCGGAGAACGCCAATGGCGCCGTGGTCGGCACCGCGCTGGTCGATGCGCTTCGCGCCAGCCTCGATGCCGAAGGCCGGGCGACACCCAGGACGGTCGGCGCCGTCGCCGATCTCGCCGCTGCCCTGGCGCATGGTGTCCGGGGCGCGAAACAGGCCGCAGAATAAGCCATAATTGCGTGGAATAGGCGTGAGTCGCGGCTTGTTGGGCTGATCCTGGGCCGCCATATATTCCACTTGATGCGTTTAACCGCATTTCGGAGCGAACCATGAACTGGCTCACCAACGTCGTCCGGCCGAAGATCCGCAACATCCTGCGCCGCGAGACGCCGGAGAATCTGTGGATCAAGTGCCCGGATTCCGGGCAACTCGTGTTCTACAAGGACGTCGAAGCCAACCAGTTCGTCATTCCCGGCTCCAACTACCACATGCGCATGAGCGCGCCGGCACGCCTGAAATCGATCTTCGACAACGAGACCTGGTACGACATTGCGCTGCCGGAAGTGACGGCCGATCCGCTCAAGTTTCGCGATGAGCGCAAATATGTCGACCGCATCAAGGACGCGCGCGCCAAGACCGGATTGAACGACGCCATCAAGGTTGGCTACGGCAAGCTCGAAGGCGCCGGCGTCGTCATCGCGGTGCAGGATTTCGATTTCATGGGCGGCTCGCTCGGGATGGCCGCGGGCGAAGCGATCGTGCGCGGGCTCGAACTCGCGCTCGAAAAGAAGTCGCCCTTCATCATGTTCGCCGCCTCCGGCGGCGCGCGGATGCAGGAAGGCATTCTGTCGCTGATGCAGATGCCGCGTACCACCGTCGGCGTGCAGATGCTGCGCGAAGCCAAGCTGCCCTACATCGTGGTGCTGACCAATCCGACCACTGGCGGTGTTACCGCGTCCTACGCCATGCTCGGGGATGTCCATATTGCCGAGCCCGGCGCGCTGATCGGCTTCGCCGGCGCGCGCGTGATCGAGCAGACCATCCGCGAGAAACTGCCGGAAGGATTCCAGCGCGCCGAATATCTGCTCGACCACGGCATGGTCGACATGGTCGTGCATCGCCACGAGATGCGACCGACGCTGGCGCGGCTGTGCCGGATATTGACGAAATCTCCGGCGCTCGAAGCCGTCTCGAAGCCTGCGCCGCAGGTCACGGACCCGGCGCAGATCGTCTCGACGCCGGAAGCCGTGCCGGCTGCGCCGCACGCGTGAGCCTGCCTGCCGCCAAACCCCAGCCGCTCGGTGAACTGATCGCGCGGCTGTCTGCCTTGCATCCGAAGCGCATCGATCTCAGCCTCGATCGCATGCACCGCCTGCTGGCGCGGCTCGATCATCCGGAAGCCGTATTGCCGCCGGTGATTCATGTCGCCGGGACCAACGGCAAGGGTTCGACCATCGCCTATCTGCGCGCGATCCTCGAGGCCGCAGGCCTGCGCGTGCACGTCTACACCTCGCCCTACCTGGTCAGGATCAACGAATGTTTTCGCATCGGCGAGAAGGGCGGCGGCCGGCTGGTTGACGATGCCGAGTTGCGCCGGGTGCTGGAGAATTGCGAACAGCTCAATGCGGGCGAGCCGATCACGATTTTCGAGATGGAAACCGCGGCGGCGTTTTGCCTGTTCGCGGAGCATGAGGCCGATGTCGTGCTGCTCGAAACCGGTCTTGGCGGGCGGCTCGACGCCACCAATGTCGTCGACCGGCCGATCGCAACGGTCATCACGCCGGTCAGCATGGACCACACCGAGTTTCTCGGCAATTCGCTGACGGCGATTGCCGGCGAGAAGGCCGCCATCATCAAGCGCGGCGCGCCGATGATCTGTGCCGAGCAGGCGCCGGAGGCAATGTCGGTGATCGAGGCGCAGGGAAAGCGCATGCGCGCGCCGATGCATGCAGCGGGACAGCAATGGCATGTCGGCGTCGAGCGCGGGCGGCTGGTCTATCAGGACGAGCGCGGCCTGATGGATCTGGCGGCGCCAAAGCTGTTCGGGCGGCATCAATTCGATAACGCCGGCCTTGCCATCGCAACGTTGCGGGCGATCGAGACGTTCAAGATCGGGATGTCGGCGTTCGAGGCCGGTATCGTCAACGCCGAATGGCCGGCGCGGATGCAGCGGCTGGTCGCGGGCGCGCTGGTCGATCAGGGGCCGAAGGGTTGCGAGATCTGGCTCGATGGCGGGCACAATGCGGAAGGCGGGCGTGTCGCTGCGGCGGCGCTCGGCGATCTCGAAGAGCGGGTGTCGCGCCCGCTGGTGGTGATCGCGGGCATGATGGCGAACAAGGATGCGGCCGCGTTCCTCGCCAATTTCGCCGGGCTGACGCGCCACATCATGGCAGTGCCGATTCCCGGCCGCGACAATGCGATGCCGCCGGACCGGCTGGCGGATGCGGCACGCGCACTCGGCATGCGCGTGGAAAATGCGGCAAGTGTCGAAGCGGCGCTGCATGCGCTGTCGCGGCTGGCTTACGAAGTGCCGCCGCGCATCCTGATTACCGGCTCGCTTTATCTCGCCGGCCATGTGCTTGCGATCAACGGCACGCCGCCGGGATAGCGCTGATATCAGATGAAAATAAATGGCCGCTGAAATTGCTTCCAGCGGCCGCCCGGGAAAAAAATCGATTGTTTATGAACTAGCCAGCCCCGGTCTTTGCAAACTCTAGCCAAGGTTCTGCCACACTGCGAGTCGGAACCGGGTTCCGTCATAAAACCAAAGCCGCATGTTGCAGGCTGGTTTCACCCAAATGAGGTAAATTGATTACCTGGCATTGCAGCGCCCTACGACCGCACCTGCCGAGAGCTGAAATTCCGAAAGCTGAAATTCCACGCACTTGCGACGGGTTGGATCGGCTGAAAAGTCGTAGCCCGTAGCCCGGGTGGAGCGCAGCGTAACCCGGGATGGATTTGGCGGCTTGCGATAGAGCCCCGGGTTACGCTTCGCTTCACCCGGGCTACAAGATCATTCGCTACAAAAACAAAACGGCCGGCTTTGCGCCGGCCGTTTCACAATCAGCAAATTGAAACCCGATCAGACCGCAGCAGTGATCCACTGCTGCAGCTTCGCCTTCGGCGCGGCGCCGACCTGGCGGGAGGCCATCTCGCCGCCCTTGAAGATCATCAGGGTCGGGATCGACATCACGCCGTACTTCGAGGCCGTCTTCGGGCTCTCGTCGACGTTCAGCTTCACGATCTTGACCTTGTCGCCCATGGCGCCGGAAATCTCGTCGAGCGCGGGCGCGATCATGCGGCAGGGGCCGCACCATTCGGCCCAGAAATCGACGACCACCGGCCCGGTCGCCTTGAGCACTTCGGCTTCGAAATCGGCGTCAGAAACCTTGCCAACGGCCATGGGAATTACCTCGTTCGGTTAGGAATAAAGGGGCGCGGAATGAGAATCGCGCCGGGGATGATAGGCTCAAACCTATGAACGCGATCCTGCCGGGTCAAGCACGGGTCACGTCGAGATGATGGATGCCAGCTCGGCCTCCAGCGCGGGAGCCGAAATCTCCATTAATTCAGCGGTTTCGGTCCAAAGCAGCGCGGCGCGAACCACCCGCTGGGGATAAAGCTTGCCCAGCACCGCCCGGTACAGCGCGAGCTGGCGGACATAGCCCCGTGGCGCCTCGTCAGGCCGGCTGGGCGGCGCATGGTTGGTCTTGAAGTCGACGATCAGGACCTCGCTGTCCGTGACCACGAGCCGGTCGATCTGCCCGGACACCAGCGCCGGCCGGCCACCCGGCCGCTCCAGCCGCCCGACGATCGAGACCTCGGCGCGGCTGCCGGGGGCGAACACTGGCGCAAAACGAGGATCTGCGATCAAGGCCAGGGCGCCTTCGGCCAGCGCCTGCCGTTCCTCGTCGGTCCAGCCTTCTGCATTACGGGCCAGATAGGCCAGCGCGGCCTCGCGGCGGCGCGCCGCGGCGACATCCGGCAGCGATTGCAGCAGCCGGTGCACCAGCGTGCCGCGCTGCAGGGCGCGAGCGCGCTGCGTGAGCGATTCGGCCGTCCGTACCGGATGGCGCTCGCTGTCTGCAGGATCTGAAGGCCGCAACAGGCTTTCCGGGGAAATCTCCGGCTGAGCCGGCGTCAGCAGCCAGTTGGGAAGGACCAGCGGCGCCGGCGGGGGCGCCGCCGCAGCGGGAGCGGCCGGCGGCGCGGCCTCCTCGGCGCGCGTATAGCGCTTGACCCGGCCTATGGCGGTCTCGATCTCCTGAAGCTGCAAGGCGGAGCCGGCGAGCCCCTTGGTGATCAGATCGTACCAGGACAGCGGCCGGACACTCCTCATGTTGCCGGGCAGGCAGCCGCCGACGATCAGGCGGTCCGCCGCGCGCGTCATCGCGACATAGAGCAGGCGGCGGTATTCATCCTCGGTATCGCCGATCATCGCCGCGCGGGCCGCGACGACGGCAGGCGGATCCTCGGCCTTGCGGCCGGCCCAGACCACGACACCGGGCGCGTGCGGAGCGGCATTGCCCACCGGCAGGTTGATGAGCTTCAGCCGCTGCGTATCCGAGGGCGAAGTCGTGGTGTCCACCAGGAACACGACGGAGGACTCGAGGCCCTTGGCGCCATGCACCGTCATGACGCGAACCTCGTCGCGCGAGATTTCCATGTCGCGCTTCACCTCGAGATCGGCCGTGCGCAGCCACGCCATGAAACCCTGCAACGAGGCCGGCGCCTTGCGTTCGTAATTCAATGCGAGTTCCAGAAATTCGTCGAGCGCGTCGTTCGCCTCGTGTCCGAGCCGGCGCAGGATTCGCGCACGGCCGCCGTCGCCGCCGAGCAGCCAGGCGTAGAACGCAAACGGCGTCTCGCTTGCAAAGCGACGCTCACATTGTTCGAGCCGCCACAGCGCGTCCCTCAGTCGGCCGTCGGCCGCGGCGCGCTCAGCCAATGCCGTGCGCAACGATCCCTTGCGCTGCCAGGCGATCTTGAACAAATCGTCATCGTCAAGCCCGAACAGCGGGCTCTTCAGCGCCACTGCCAGCGCCAGATCGTCCTGCGGCAGCAACAGCGCGTCGGCGAGGTTCATCAGATCGATGATCGCGATGTGCTCGGTCAGCTTGAGGCGGTCGGCGCCGGCGACCGGGATGCCGGCGTGCTTCAGCGCCTGGATCACGGCGTCGAACGCATTGCCGCGCCGCCGCACCAGCACCAGCATGTCGCCATAGCGCAGCGGCCGGCGGTCGCCCTTGCTGCCGGTCATCACGCCGCTGCCGACCAGCGTCTTGATCTCGGCCTGGATGCGCCGGGAAAGTTTCACTTCGGGGCTGGTCGCGGAGACGCCGTCGAACGGCGCACGCCAGCCCTCGATGTCCTGCCGGTCGTCGGTTTCCGCGAGTTCCCAGAGATCGATCTGGCCCGGGCCGGCGTCGGCCAGCGCGTGATGGATCGGATTTCCGATATCGACCGCATGGATGCTGCGGAAAATATCCTGCTCGCGAAACACCTGGTCGACCGCATGCAGGATCTCCGGTCCCGAGCGGAACGAATAGGTAAACGACACCGGATCGAACTTCAGCCCGGCGCCCTCGAACTTCCGCTGCAATGCCCGGCGGCGCAGGTCGAACTCGCGCGGCGCGGCGCCCTGAAACGAAAAGATCGACTGCTTCTCGTCGCCGACCGCGAACACCGTTCGCACCATGCCGTCGCGCGCGCCTGCGCCCGAGGTGAATTCGGAAATGATATGGGCGACGATGTCCCATTGCCGGGGGCTGGTATCCTGTGCCTCGTCGATCAGCACATGGTCGACGCCGCGGTCGAGCTTGTAATGCACCCAGCCCGAAGAGACGCGGTCGAGCATTTGCAGCGTCTTGTCGATCAGGTCGTCATAGTCGAGCAGGCCGCGTTCCTGCTTCTCGCGGCGATAGTTTGCCGCCGCAGCGGTCGCGATATGGAGCAGCGCCTCGGTGCGGTCGCGGGCAATCACCGCGCGGCGGCGCTCAATCAGGGGAAGGATTCGGCGTGCTTCCGATTCAATCAGCCGGCCGATAGCCGGATTGTTGTCGCAGAATTTCTTCGTCACTACCGATTTGCGGGGCGTGCGATCGGCTTCCGTGAGGAATACGCCGAGATACTCGTCGACTTGCGCGGCGCCGGTGAACATCAGCGCCCCGCGCAGCCGCGCCGCCTGGTCCTGATCGGTCTTGCTGCCGGTGTCCAGAACCAGCGCGATGTCCTGCCATCGCGATCGCGGCAGGTTGGGTCCGTCGACGATGTCGCGCTCGACATCTTCAAGGCGATCATTGGGATCGACGCCGAGCGCGGCCGAAATCTGCGCGGCGGCGGCGTGCGCGCTGCCGGCGGCATCCGTCCACGCCATGAAATGATCGCGGCTGAGGCAGGCCTCGCGCACCACGTCCTTGAAGGTGACGTCGGCGGCGCTCGCCATCGCCGTCATCAGCGCGCGGCCCGTAGCACTGTCGGGGTTGCGCGACGCTTCGAGGAAAACCCCGAGATTGGCGCGCTCCATCATCTCGTTCTGGTCGCGGTCGTCGAGCACGGCAAACCGCGCCGGCACGTTGGCTTCGAACGGGAATTGCTGCAGCAGCCGCGTGCACAGCGCGTGGATCGTCTGCACCTTCAGCCCGCCCGGCGTCTCCAGCGCGCAGGCGAACAGTTTGCGGGCCGATTTTCGCAGGCGTGCGCTCGCGATGCGGAATGCCGGCCTCGCGGATCGCCGCGTCCAGCGCGTCGTCGTCGAGCGTCACCCAATGGCCGAGGGTGGTGAACACCCGCTCCGCCATATTGGCCGCGGCAGCCTTGGTGAAGGTGATGCAAAGGATCTTTTCCGGCGCGCACATCGGCGAGCAGCAGCCGGATCACCCGCTGCACCAGCACGTGCGTCTTGCCCGATCCTGCATTCGCCGACACGAACGAGGACGCCGCCGGGTCCGACGCGCGCGCCTGTGTGGCGCGCACGGCGGGAGGAATGATACGGGCAGCCTTCACCATTCCTCGATCCCCAGGCCGCCGGCCGCCGACCATTCCTTGATCCGGGCGAGGTCGTCATAGGCGCCGTAGCGGTTCGACCACATCGACAGGTTCAGCGACGTATAGGGCGTCTCCTCGTTCTCGAATTTGCGGATCAGCGCTTCAAGCTGCTCGCGGGCGTAGTCGGCCGCCTCGTCGGGCGGCTGCGGCGTATCGTTGTTCCTGATTTTCAGCTCCAGCGTCCGCTGCTCGCCGGGCGGATTGTTGCCGCTGAGCCTGACATAGACGAGTTCGCCGACGGATGAACCGGCGTGGATATTCTCAAAGCCGCCCTCGCGCAGGATCGCGGCCTCCAGCGTCAATTGCGGCGACAGGCCCATGCGAACCTGTTTTCCCGTCGGCGGCTGGCCGGTCTTGTAGTCGAGGATCGCAAAGCTGCCGTCGCCGCGCTGCTCGATCCGGTCGGCGCGCGCCGACAGCGTGAAGATGCGCTCATTGTCGAGCGGAATCTTGATCTCGCCCCTGATTTCCGCGGCGATTTTTTCAATGCTGTCGCGCCGCGCCAGCTCCCAGTCGGCAAACCATGCGGCGATGCGCTGAAACCGCGGCCACCACAGCGCCCGCGCCTCGGGACGCTCCATCAGCGGCGCGAAATATTTTTCGCCGATGCCGCGCAGCACCAGCGCGGGCTGTGGCGGAAGCGCGTCGGCGAATGTTTGCGTGAACTCGCCGAGCGCACCATGGATCGCCGAGCCGCGATCGGCCGCCGACAGCGGCATGTCGACGGGATCGAGCGGATCGAGCCGCAGGATATGTTTCGCGTAGATCGTATAGGGATCGCGCAGCCAGTCCTCGATCGCCGTGACCGACATTTTCAGCGGCCGCGTCGCGACCGGCGGTTTCGGCGCCGGCTGCGCGATCGGCGCGATCTCGTCGGGCTGGTCCAGTTCGGCGGCGAAGCGGACGTAATTTTCGCCGGCACTCTTCGCTGCATCCCAACGCGCCTCGCCGGCGACGGCCTCCAGCCGATGCAGAAAGCGCGAGGCGACCGCCGGTGCGCCGCCGACCTTCGCCGAATGGGTCAGGATCACATCGTCCGTTCCCAGCAATTGCGCGAAGTCATGCGCGGAGAGGCCGATGCGCCGCTCCGGCAGATCGAGGCCGAGTTCATGGCGCATCGGCCGGCTCAGCCAGGGATCGACCCGCGGCGCCGGCGGCCATACGCCTTCGACCAGCCCGCCAAGGATGACGCGGTCGGATTCGGTCAGCCGCGCTTCGAGCTGGCCGTAGATGTGCAGATGCGCGCTCGCCGATTCCGGCCGCCGCACCATGCGATCGGCATAGGCGGTCTGGAACACATCGGGATAGTCGCCGAGCTGGACCATCAGGCCGCTCGGCTTCTGCTCGGCAAGCAGGTCGTCGAACGCCGCTGACAACGCCGAGCCCTGCGCCTGCTCGAAGACAACGGCAATGCCGTCCTGATCCGAGGATAGCGCGATCAGCACTTCGCGATGGCGGTGCGCCAGCTCGGCGAAATCGAACGGTTTTGACGAGCCCACGGTCTCCAGCGGCGCCAGCGCCTTCTGTAGTGCGGCGATCAGCGCCTGCGCCTCGTCGAGTTCGCCGTCCTTCAATTTTGCGCGCGGCTCGGAGGCATGAAGCGAGGAAGTCTCGTGGCTCCTGAGCTTCCTCAGTTCGATGCGGAAGCGATCGAAGTCGCGCGCCAATCCGACCCGTTCCCGCTTGCGGCCGGGTGCCGCGCAGCAGCGCCAGCTCGAGGATCTCGATGGCGTGCCTGAACGCACCGGATGCGCGGCCGAGCCGAAACAGCGGATGCTTCAAGAGCGCGAGCAAGGTCGGCGGCTCCAGCCCCTTGCTGGCGGCTTCCGCGGCGAGGCGGGCAAAAATGCCGTTCGGCGTATCCATCAGCGCGTCGCCGCCGGAATCGTCGAATTCGAGATTCCAGCGGGTCAGCGCCGCCATCACGCGCCGCGCCAGCGCGCGGTCCGGCGTCACCAGCGCGGCTGATTTATCCAGATGCCGCGCCTCGCGCATCGCAACCGCAATTGCGAGCGCCTCCATCTCCGAATTGGCGCGCCTCGACGACGGCAAGCTTCGCCATGCCGCCGGAAATCTTGCAGCGAGACATCCGGCTGGACCAGACGATCGTGCCATTGTTCGGTCGCGCTCGACGGCCGCATCGTCTCTGAGACCAGCACCTCGCGTCCCTGCGGACCTGGTGCGCCCAGGATTTCGACGTCGCTCCGCTTGATGCCGAAGCGATCCAGCAGACCGTGCATCGCGAATTGCGGATGGTTGGAGGAGGGCTGCGTGGTGAATTTGCCCTGCGCGTCCCTGACGCCGCCGATCGTCTGCCAGGCTTCCTCGTCGAGATCGGTGTCGAGCCCCGGAAGAATCACCGCGCCCTGTTTCAGGCCGGCCACGGCGTTGAGGAATTTCGCGGTCGCCGGCATCGAACCGGTCGAGCCCGCCGCAATCACCGGCCCCTCATGATGCGCGGTCAGGCGCGCGGCTTCCGCCTCGATCAGGCGGTCGCGCCGCTGGGCGGGTTCGATCCTGCCGATTTCCTTCAGGTGCTCCGGCCACGCCTTGCGCGCGATGCGCAGGAATTCGAGCGAGTGCTGCCAGTATTTGTCGAACTGGTCGGGCACCAGTTTGTCGAGCGCTTCCCAGGCGACGCCGCGCGTCACCATGTCGTCCATCAGCCGCGCCAGATCGCCGGCCAGCGCCAGCGTCGACGCCGGCCCACCGACCACGAGCGGCGCCGATACCGGGCTTTTCGCCCATGCTGCAACCAGATGCGCCAATGTCAGGCGGCGCTCCAGTTCACCGAGCCGTGGCGGAATATCGAGCGGCGCCACGCCGCTGAACTGTTCGGAGCCTTCCGAAAACGCCAGCTCGTCCTCGTCGATGTCGCCAAGCGCCACGATGCGCGGCAGGATCGCCGCGTCGGTTTTCAGTTCATCGAGAAAGATTTCCCGCGCCAGCCGCCCGGCACGCCGTGTCGGCAGATAGAGTGTCGCGCTCGCGAGATTGAGCGGATCCCTGCGCGCCTCGAATCCCTCGACCAGCCGGCCGTCGACCAGCGCCGCGATGACGGTGCGCAGGAACGGCACGGATACGGGAACGCTGAAAACGCGCATGGGCTTCCTGATTCGAGGTCAGGCGCAATATAGGGAGGTAATAACGGAAGGTCATGGGCGAGGGCTAGTAACCCCCACTACTCACCGTCATCACCCGCGAAAGCGGGTGATCCAGTATTCCAGAGACGTAAGTAGTTGAATCGAGAGGCCGCGGCGTACTGGATGCCCCGCCTTCGCGGGGCATGACGATCTAATGGGACGTCGGATCCCGGACTA
>CAWFIQ010000017.1:0-70386 GCA_963815955.1 uncultured Alphaproteobacteria bacterium | reverse complement strand
TGGGTTCGAGTCCCACCGCGCTCACCAATTTCCCCAGTGATTTCAGCCGCTTCCACTGCCTTGATGGCGGGCTTCTTTTGTTCTGTGGGCAACGATTGGGTAGCAACCGCTTCGTAAAAACTCTGAATGGCGTTGCAGATCTCTGAGAGGTAGTCGGGGTCGTAAGTGGCGTAGCGACCTGTCGTGCCAAGTGACTTGTGGCCGAGCTGTGCCTGGAGTTGCCAAGGGTCGACCTTCACGGATCGCGCGTACTTCGAAAGCCCGTACCTGAAGCTGTACGTGTTTATTTCCGGATCGAGCAGCGCGAAGGGACGCATTTATAACAGCGGCGATCTAACCATCTTCGGGATGGTGGATAGCATCGTAGAACAGCCGGGAAGCCGCACCGATATCGAGCCTCATGCCGTTGTTCGTGACCGCTCTTAACGTTCACTCTTTGACTCACTTCGTTCTCAAAGAACGAACAGGGGGCAGGATTCTCCGCCCCGCTGTCGCGTTAAAACTCTCTTACTTTTCCTGCTCCATCGTCACAGCAACGTCTGCATTTGCGGAAAGACGGACCTTGTTTCCTTCCACACCCGCAATGAGTCCCTTGTCGATGAAATGATGATGGCCCTTGTGCGAGCCCTCGCCGCTATCCTTCTTCGTGAGCTTGATGCGGCCGCCCTCGACCTTGTCGACCGTACCGACGTGCACGCCGTCGGCGCCGATGACTTCCATATGCTCTTTGATATCCATCTTCCCGTCCTCTCGTGAAAAAGGCTCCCGTCAGGGAGCCTTGCCAAACGTGTCTCAGGGAGCGTTGTTCCGTGCCAAATAAGCGCGCCAAGAATTCAAAGGCGTTCGGTGCTCGGAACACGCGAGTTTCGCGGCGGCCGACCTGAACAGGTCTAGCGTGACGGCAGATCGCGCAGATGGCGACTAGTCCCCGTCTGAGTACTGCGCGATTAGGGGTCGCTTCGCGCCCTAGACCGGCCCCTCCCCCATCAACCAAAGAAGCCCGCCAGCGCATCGGCAGGTCCTGTCGATCGGGCCAGGGGCGAATTTGGTATAAAACCTGGATGCATCCCGATGCTGCAAACCCCCTACTGCCACTCGTCACCCTGGCCGCGGGAGTGTTTCTGCTGATCGCGCCCCGCATCGTCAGCGTCGCAGTGGCGGTCTATCTGATTATCGCCGGCCTTCTCGGGCTGAACGGGATCTATCACTTCTTCAAATAGGTCCAGAGCGCGGGACCGAAGCCCCGTTCTCTCGTTCTCTCGTTACTTCAGCCTTGTGGGGCCGGCGTGATAGCCGGGAGAGTTAGGGGCGCTCCTCCAAGCGAAACAGGTCCCAAAGTCTTGGGCTGCCGAGCCATCCTTTTGTGCCCTGTTCGGGATAGCCGGTAACGCGCGTGCCTTGTCGAAATGGAGGAAGTTACTTCCGGCGCTATTGCATTTTGCAGCGAGTTGACCTTCGCTATGAGCTTGGAAATCTGACCAGAGATCTTCTTCACGTCTTCATGTTCATCGGTTATCTGAGCAGATATCTTCTTCACATCGACATGCTCATCCGCGACGCTCTGCCTCAGGGAATCAAGCGTAATTGAATCCTGCTGAAGAAGCGCTGTGGTTTGCTGCAACAAGGCGCTATTCTCTTGCAGAGCGGCAACGTGTTGCTGCTGGGCCGACGGCTTAGCCTTCACTGCGGCGACAGCCGTATTCGATACCGGATCGGAAGCTTTCGAATGCGGAAGCAGCTCGGCCAGACTGCTGATAGACGGCAGGGCAAAATTTCCGACATTCGGCAGAGAAAAATCCGAAGGCGACATCGTATAGACAGCCGCAGTCGAGTTTATTCCAAGAGCGAACACCGCCAGCGCCAAAACCGATTTCCGGCTCGATTTTTTGGTCGGTGTCGTGGTTTCGGGTTGTTCGGTTTGGCTCTGCTTTTCCGATGTCTCGGTCACGTGCACTGTCCTCAAATGAGTGAACAAAAAAAGGAGCCGCCGCTGGATCGTCCCTAGCGACGGCTCCTTTACGCGGCACCCAACTACAACTGACTGAGAATATAGGCCGATGGGATTAATTCCACGTTAGCGCCTCAATCGTCTGCGTGAGCCGCAAGCCGCTGCCGGATTCGAGTGAGCCCGCCTCTAACTGATATCGATGAACTCCATACTCGCCGAACGACATGATGCTCTGCGAGAGTTCATCGGCGGAAAATGAATTCGACGGACTTTCGACGATGCTCCCAGCCAACCAGCTCCAACTCCGGAATTTCATCTTCATCCTGCGGATAGCCGAGGCAGAAATACCCGATGAGGCGCCAGTCCGAAGGCACATCAAGAATCTGGCCGATGGCGACGGGATCGAGGATCGATACCCATCCCATGCCGACACCTTCCGCGCGCGCCGCCAGCCAGATTGAAAACATCGCGGTCACCACGGAATAGTCGGCCATTTCGGGCATCGTTCGTCGGCCGAGACCGTGGCCGACGAGCGTCGAGCGGTCGGTGAATACAGCCAGGTGACAGGGCGCTTCGCGCAATCCGGCCAGCTTCAAGGCGGCATATCGGGTCGACAGATCGCCCGTATAGTCTGCCAGCGCATCGGCATTGCATGCCCTGAAATTATCGATCGCCGCCTCGCGACGGCCGGCATCGCCGACGATCACAAAACGCCACGGCTGGCTGAGGCCAACCGACGGCGCCAGACAAGCGATATCGATGAATCTCTCCAGCATGCCCTCGGGCAGCGGTTCAGTGCGGAAGCGACGCACGTCGCGGCGCCAGGCGAACAGATCAAGCAGGCTCGCGCGAAACGCGCTGTCGAAATTCGGCGCTGCCGGTTTATCGTTCATACTCGCCTTCGCTTGTCCTCGCCAACAACCCGACAGCCCGAGCCCGTGTCGGTTGTGCAGAAGCTTCCAGGGTTGCAGCCTGATCTGGTCTGCAGGCGGCCGCCGATCGGCGCGTTCGGAGCCGATTCAGGGCATTTGAACTTGGGGTGACATTGTGCCATTTAGCAATGGTCATCGGTGCCCTCAAAGAGGGTGAAACGGGAATGCGGTGCGGGCCAATTCGCCCAATTCCGCAGCTGCCCCCGCAACTGTAAGCGGCCATTCTCGATCCAGCTATGCCACTGGACCTTAAACAGGTCTGGGAAGGCGGATCGCGAGACGACCGCGAGCCAGGAGACCGGCCGCTGACGGGTAATCAACTCGCTCGACGGTGGGTCGACGGAAGGGGCGTCATGGGTTTGCTAAAATATGCTGCCGGTTCGGCAGCCGTTGTTGCGTTGGCTTGTTGTCACGGCGCCGCGCGCGCACAGTCGAATTCGGATCAACTTCCGCCGGTGGTGGTCAATCCGGACTCTCCGCCTAAACCGGCCCGCCAAATTCGCAGGGATCGAGATAGCCGCAAGCCGGGCCCGGTACGGCCGGCCACGAATGCCCCTCCTCCATCGAACCCACAACCCGCCGAGGTGGTGGTGACTGCCGACAGGGAGCCCGAACCCATCAGCCGCACCGGCAGCTCAATCAGCGTGGTCAAAGGCGAGACGCTGGCGACCAGCAATCCCGGTTCGCTGGTCGACGCGTTGCGAACCGTGCCCGGCCTCGATATCTCCGAGAGCGGTGGACCGGGTTCGACCACGAATATCCGGCTGCGCGGCGCCAATACCGGCCAGACATTGGTGATGATCGACGGCATCCGGATCAACGACCCGACCGCCGCGAGCGGCGATTTCGATTTCGCCATGTTTGCCCCAAGCGCCATCGAGCGCATCGAAGTGCTGAAAGGCCCGCAAAGCGCGCTCTATGGTTCGGACGCGATGGGCGGCGTCGTCAACATCATCACCAAGAAGGGCTCGGGCCCGGCGCAATTCAACGTCCGTACCGAGGGCGGAAGCTACGGCACCGCGGTTACCCAGGGATCGATGGTCGGATCACAGGGGCCGTGGTCGTATGCGGTCACCGGCGGCGGGCAGCACAGCAACGGCTTCTCCCGCTACGGCTATCGGATCCCGCCGCTGGAGGCCAGATTCGGTCCGCTGGAGCGCGACGGTTTCGACCGTGTCGGCGGTTCGGCCCGCGTCGGCTACGATGCCGGTGAAGGCGTGCGGCTGGAGACCGGCATGCTCTCCTCATTCACGCGCTCGGCCTACGACCAGTCGACCGGCACGTTTCCCGACACGCCTTCGAGCGCCACAAGGCATCTTGCAGCAGGTCTGGGGACGCGCCTCGGTCGATACGTTCGGCGGGATCCTCACCCACAGCCTCAACGTATTCGATACCCACATCGATCGCTCCTTCAACGATGTGACCTACAGGATCAACAAGCTGCCGCAGAACACCACGTCGACCATTTCAGATTTCATCGGCAACAGCACCGGCGCGGAATATCAGGGCAATCTGAAACTTGGGTCGCTTGGGTCGCTGATCGCCGGCACCAGAACACAGCATGAGACCGCAGATACCTACTCCACCAATCTGCTGCCGAATCCCGGCCCAAGGATCGCGCTGCTCGGAAAGGCGCAAGACACCAATTCGGTGTTCGCGCTGTGGCAGTTGCCGATCGGCGAGCGGCTGAACATCACCCTCGGCGGCCGGGTCGACGACGTGGTGGATGTGGCGCGCTTTGAAACGTGGCGGGCGACGGCGGCCTATACGATTGCCGAGACCGGCACCAAATTCCACACCAGCGCCGGCACCGGCGCCAAGGCGCCGACGCTGTTTCAGCTCTACGATCCGGCCAACGGAACGCCGGGCCTCAAGCCCGAGGAGAGTTTTGGCTACGACGCGGGCATCGATCAATCCCTGTTCAACGGCCGCGTGATCGCTTCGGTCACCGGCTTCTCGAACGACTTCAGCAATCTCATCAATTTTGTGTCGTCGACGCCGACGGCCAATCCGTGCACGAGGCATCCAGACCGGCTGCTATGTCAACGTCGCCCGCGCCGAGACCAGCGGCCTGGAGGTGGGCACGACGATTGATGTTCTGCCCGGCCTCGTGAAGTTCAATGCGGCCTATACCTATCTGCACGCGATCGATCTTGCGACCGGCCTGGTGCTGGCGCGGCGGCCGAAAAACCTGGCGAACTTCAGGCTTACCATCACGCCCACGGACAGGTGGCTGATCGAACCCCGCGTTCTCACGGTTTCCAAGCGCTTCAGCAGCGCCGGCCAGACCAGCCAGGTCGATGCCTATACCCGCGTCGATCTCTATACCGAGTACAAGATCGACAAGAACTGGAAGGTGTTTGCGCGCGGCGAAAATATCCTGAACGAGCATTATCAGGAGGTTTTCAACTTCGGCACCACCGGTCCGGCCGCCTATGCGGGGTTTAACGCCACATGGTGAGAGCTGGATTCCCGCAGACGCCTGATGATCGCGACCGCAGGCGCTTGCCGCGCTGGTGGTGTTGCTGGCGCTCGGCTCGCTCGGCACCGGACCGGTACGGCTGTCGCCGCTGACCGTGATCGACGCACTGTTCGGCGGCGGAACGGACATCCAGCGGATTATCGTGCGGGAAATTCGCCTGCCGCGCATGATCCTCGGATTGGCGATCGGCGCGATACTCGGCCTGTCGGGCGCTGCGCTGCAGGGCCTGCTGCGCAATCCGCTGGCGTCGCCTTCCCTGTTCGGCGCGCCGCAATCGGCCGCATTCGGCGCTGTGCTGATGATCGCGCTCGGCTGGGCCGACGTCCGGTCCTACGCGCTGCCGGTTGCAGGCATCACGATGGCATTCGCGTCGGTGTTCGTGCTGCTCGGCATCGCCGGACGAAGCGCCGGTCTGCTGTTGCTGATTCTTTCAGGCCTGGCGATTTCCAGCCTTGCGGGAGCCGCGACCGCGCTGGTGATGAACCTGTCATCCAATCCGTTTGCCGCGCTCGAAATCGCGTTCTGGCTGCTCGGCTCGCTGGAGGACCGCAGCTTCCGCCATGTCATGCTCGCGTTGCCGTTCATCATCGCAGGCGCCATCGTGCTGATGAGCCAGCGCAACGCCTTTCGTGCGCTCAGCCTCGGCGAAGAGACCGCGCAAAGCCTTGGCGTCGATGTCGGCCGGTTGCGGTTGCTGGTGATCGCAGGCGTTGCGCTGGGGGTCGGCGGCGCGGTCGCCGTCAGCGGCACCATCGGCTTTATCGGCCTGGTCGCGCCGCATCTGGTGCGGCCGCTGATCGGCCACGATCCGGCGCGCCTGCTGATCCCGAGTGCGCTGACCGGCGCGGCGCTGCTGCTGGCCGCTGATATCGCGGTGCGGATCATTCCGTCCACGACCGACATCAAGGTGGGCGTGCTCACCTCGATCATCGGCGTGCCGTTCTTCCTCTATCTGATCGTGCGCGAACGCCGGGCGCTCGGTGGAGGCGTCGCATGAACGACAAACCGATGCTGGCTGCGCAGCAGCTCGACGTGACGCTGTCGGGCCGAACCGTCCTGCACGATGTTTCGCTGTCGCTGCCGTCAGGGCAGCTTGTCGCGCTGGTGGGGCCGAACGGCGCCGGCAAAACCACCCTGCTCCGCGCGCTGGCGGGCCTGGTGCCGTCGACCGGCACGATCGAGGTCGGCGGCGATCGTTTGTCGTCGCTGTCGCTGCGGGAGCGCGCGAAGCGTTTTGGCTATCTGCCGCAGGGTCATCTGGTGCATTGGCCGTTGCCGGCCAAGGACGTGGTCGCGCTCGGGCGCTACCCGCATGGCGCCACCGATCCGGCACGGCTGTCGCCGCGTGACGAAGCAGGCCGTGTTGCGCGCGATGCAGGCCACCAACGTCGTCGAGTTTGCCGAACGCCCCGTCACCGAATTGTCCGGCGGCGAACGCAGCCGCGTCGCGCTGGCGCGGGTGCTGGCCGTCGAGGCGCCGATCGTGCTCGCGGACGAACCGACCGCCTCGCTCGATCCGCGCTACCAGATCGACGTCATGATCAACCTGCGCAGCGCCGCGGATCGCGGCGTGCTGGTCGTCGTGGTGACGCACGATCTCGGCCTCGCCGCACGCTTTGCCGACACCGTGCTGGTGCTGTCGGACGGCCGGCTCGTCGCGCAGGGAAAGCCCGCACAGGCGCTTTCGGAGCAGATCATGGCCGATGTATTCCGGATCAGCGCGTACCGCGCCGATTACCGCAACGAGGCCGTGATACTGCCCTGGGCGGGGATTTGACCGATGGCCGGGCTAGTCGCTCAACGCAGCCGCCAGGCGGTCGAGACCGGCGGCGTCGGGCGGCAGGCCAAATCGCAGGAGGTCATCGGCCCAGTCGAAACTTCGGCACCAGATATGCCGTCGCGCCAGCGCGGCATGCAGCTTCAGCGCATGGGGATGCCGGGCAAGCCGGAACAATGGCGTGCCTCCGGCAATCGTAAAGCCCGCCTTCACCAGAACCTCGTCGAGCTTGCGGGCCTGCTGTTGCAAGCTCGCTGCGCGTGTGATCCGCCCATGGTTGGTCGCCGAGCGCCGCCGTGCCGATCAACAGCGCCGGCCCGGAACACGGCCATGGACCCAATGCCGCGGCGATACGCTCGATCGATATCAGGCGCGGCGATGGCAAATCCGAGCCGCAATCCGGCAAGGCCGTAGAATTTCCCGAACGAGCGCAGGATCACGACAGGCCAATCCGGGCACAATGCGACCGCGCTGATGGCCGGATCGACATCGGCAAAGGCTTCATCGACGACAAGCCATCCACCGCGGTCTTTCAGTTGCGCCGCCATCCGCGTCAGCGCGGCGTGATCGGTGACGCGGCCATCGGGATTGTTGGGATTGACGACGACCGCGTGGACCGCGCTTTCGGGGCACGCGTCGAGATTGTCGATCGCGATCACGGGATGACCGGCGTTGCGCCAGGCGAGCGCATGTTCGCTATAGGTCGGCCCGACGATCGCTACCGGCCCGGGCGCCGCGAGATAGGGCAGCAACTGGATCAGCGCCTGCGTTCCGGCGGCGGCGGCGATGTCGGCGCCGTCGGGCACGCCATAGGTTTTTCGCGCGGCATCCAGCAACGCCTTCGTTTCGGCGCGCGACGGCAAACGCTGCCATGCGCTTTCCGGCAGATGCTGCGGAATTGGCCACGGCCAGGGGTTGATCCCGGTCGACAAATCCAGCCAACTCGCCGGGCGCGCCGCCAAAGCGCGCGATTGCCTCGGTGAGGTCACCACCATGTTTCATGGGCGCTTCATGCCATCATCGGCGCCAAAATGCGAGGGGCTGCGAAGCGCGCTTGTGGCGATCGCCATGCTGACTTTCGTCGGCTTGCAGGGCGCCTCGTACGCCGCCGAACTGCCGCGGATCGCCTCGATCAATCTGTGCACCGATCAGTTGCTGGTGACGCTGGCGGACCCTGCGCAAATTCTCGGTCTCAGCCCCTATTCCCGCGATCGCGCGCGATCCTGGGATGCGGCAAAGGCCGCGCAATTCCCAAAACTCTCCGGCGAGGCCGAGGACGTGCTGGTTCTGAAGCCGGACGTCGTCGTCGCCGGGCGCTTCACCAAGCGCGCGACACGGGAATTGCTGAAGGAGAAAGGGCTGCGCGTCGTCGAGTTCGATGCCGCGCGCTCGCTGGATGACGTGAAGAAGCAAATTCGCCAGATGGGCGATCTCGTGCAGCATCCCGACCGCGCCGCCGCCGAAATCCAGCGGCTGGATACGGCGATTGCGCATGCGCGCGAAGTCGTCTCGCGAAAACCCTATCGCGTGCTGGCGCTGTCGCGGCGCGGCTGGGTTTCCGGCGGCGACAGCCTGACAAGTTCGCTGCTGGCGACCGCGGGCCTCAGCAATGCCGCGGCCGATCTCGGCTACAAGCTCGGCGGATTTGCCTCGCTTGAAGCCATCGTCAGCCTGAGGCCGGATTTCCTGCTGGTATCCGAGGCCGGCGACTTTGCCGAGGACGAAGGCCGGGCCTTCATGCTGCATCCGGCGCTGGAGCGGCTTTATCCGGCGTCAAAGCGCCTCGTGATCCCGGAAAAGCTGACCGTATGCGGCGGCCCGAGGCTGGCGGAAGCGCTCGATCGCCTCGCCTCGGAACTCGAGCGCGTGGCGCACTGAAATGCTGATCTGGAGCGATACGCTCTTTGTCGTCGTCGCAGCGCTGGCGTTCGACGCCTTGATCGGGGATCCCGATTGGCTGTGGCGGCGGCTGCCGCATCCGGTGGCCCTGATCGGCTCCTTCATCGGATTGCTCGACCGCACGCTCAATCTGCGAAACGCGGTCGCCTGCGCAACGGAAATTCGCCGGCGTCGGCGTGGTCGTCCTGCTCGCTCGCCATTTCCGCGTTGTCCGGATTTCTGATCGAGACGGCGTTGCGGCAAATCGCGTTCGGCAATCTGCTGATTGGACTGGTGGCTTCAACGCTGATCGCGCAGCGAAGCCTTTATCAGCATGTCGCGCGGGTACGCTCGGCATTCGCCGATGGCGGGCTCGCCGAAGCGCGCCGCGCCGTTTCCATGATCGTCGGCCGCGATCCGGATCAGCTTGACGAGGCCGGCGTGTGCCGCGCGGCGATCGAATCCTGCGCCGAGAATTTCTCCGACGGCGTGGTGGCGCCGGTGTTCTGGCTGGCGCTGCTCGGCCTGCCCGGCCTGATCGCCTACAAGGCCATCAATACCGCCGACTCCATGATCGGCCACCGCAGCGCGCGCTACATGACAGCTTTGGCTGGGCGGCGGCGCGGCTCGACGATCTCGTCAATCTGATTCCGGCGCGGCTGTCGGGGTTGCTGGTTGCGCTCGTCGCGCCGGTTGCGGGTGGCACGATTGCGACGGCGCTCAAGGTGATGTGGCGCGATGCCGCGAAACATCGCTCGCCCAATGCCGGCTGGCCGGAAAGCGCGATGGCCGGCGCGCTCGGCCTGGCGCTGGCCGGACCGCGCCGCTATGGCGAGCACGGATCGTCGACGATCCCTTTCTCAACGCCGAGGCGCGCAAGGACGCGACTCCTGACGATATCGGCCGCGCGCTCGATCTTCTGGTGGCAGCGTGCTTGCTGCGAGGCCGCGGTCTACGCCGCGCTGGCGCTGGTCGTTTGACGGCTGCGCGCGATCTTCAGGATTTGCTCGATATCGAGATGCGCTTCCAGATGGTCGGCGAGCGCATCCAGCGCCGCTTCGATGCGGGCCTCATAGGCCAGCGACGATGCGATGCCGAAATGCGCCAAGCCACGCCTTGCGAAAGGCGTCGCCGGTGAACAGGCCATGGACATAGGTGCCCTGCACGCGGCCATCGGCCGAGCTGGCGCCGTCGGCACGGCCGTCGATGTCAAGCAGCGGCCGCGCGCAGTCGCCACCTTCGCTGCGGCCGAGATGAATCTCGTAGCCCTCGATCGCCGCGCCGGTCGCGCAATGCGTGCCGCTGACGAGCGTGGTGGATTTGTCCGACGTCATGACGGTCGCGATGTCGAGCAGACCCAGGCCTTCGACCGTGCCGGCACGGCCATCGACGCCGTCGGGATCGGCGATGGTTCGTGCCGAGCATCTGATAGCCGCCGCACAGCCCGAGCACATGGCCGCCGCGGCGGACATGCGCCTTGATGTCGATGTCCCAGCCCTGCGCGCGCAAGAAGGCGAGATCGCCGATGGTGGACTTGCTGCCGGGAAGAATGACGATTTCGGCTTCGGCGGGAATAGGCTCGCCCGGCCTGACGAAGACCAGCTTGACGCCGGGCTCCATGCCCAGCGGATCGAGATCGTCGAAATTGGCGATGCGCGCGAGCACCGGCACGGCGATCACACGCGTCGCAGACGAATGCATGCGGTGCGATCGAGATCGACGGCATCCTCCGCCGGAAGCCATGCCGCCTGCGGCAACCACGGCACGACGCCGAGCGAGGGCCAGCCCGTAAGGCGCGTGATCGCAGCCAGCCCCTGATCGAACAGTCCGACGTCGCCACGAAACTTGTTGACGATGAAGCCGTGAATCCGCGCCAGTTCGTCCGGCTCCAGCACCAGATGCGTGCCGGCAAGGCTCGCGATGACGCCGCCGCGATCGATATCCCCGAGCATCACCACGGGCACGTCGGCTGCCGCGGCAAATCCCATATTGGCGATGTCGCCGGCGCGCAGATTGATCTCCGCCGGGCTGCCGGCGCCTTCGACCAGGACGATATCGGCGTCGCGCGCGAGATGGGCAAAACTCTCCAGCACCGCCGGCAGCAGGGCCGCCTTCTTCTCCAGATAGTTTTTCGCGCGCAACGTGCCCCAGCGCTTGCCCTGCACGATGATCTGCGCGCCGGTATCGGTCTCCGGCTTCAGCAGCACCGGGTTCATGTGGACGCTCGGCGGCACCCGCGCCGCCCGCGCCTGCACCGCCTGCGCGCGGCCGATCTCGCCGCCCTCGATCGCGACGGCTGCATTGTTCGACATGTTCTGCGGCTTGAACGGCGCGACCTTCAGGCCGCGCCGCACCAGCGCGCGCGCGAGCCCCGCGACGATCGTCGACTTGCCGGCATTGGAGCCGGTGGCCTGGATCATCAGCGCGGGCGTCGGCCGCTCCATCAGAACTCGATGCCCTTCTGGCCTTTCACGCCGGCGCGGAACGGATGCTTCACCAGCGTCATTTCGGTGACGAGATCGGCCATCTCGATCAGTTCCGGCTTGGCATTGCGGCCGGTGATGACGACGTGCTTGTCGGCGGGCTTTTCCTCGCGCAGGAAAGTCAGGACGTCGTTGATGTCGAGGTAATCGTAGCGCAGCACGATGTTGAGTTCGTCGAGCAGCACCATGCGGTGGCGGTCGTCGCGGATCAGTTCCTTGGCGCGTTCCCAGCCCTTGGTGGCGGCGGCGATATCGCGCTCGCGGTCCTGGGTTTCCCAGGTAAAGCCTTCGCCCATGATGTGCAGCGTCACCAGTTCAGGAAATTTCGCCAGCAGCTTCGCCTCGCCGGTGTCCCACGCCGGCGATTTGGTGAACTGCACGACCGCCGACGGGATAGCCATGGCCGATGTGCCGAAACACCATGCCGAGCGCGGCCGATGTCTTGCCCTTGCCGGTGCCGGTGTTGACGATCAGGAGGCCCTTCTCGCCGGTCTTGGTCGCCATGATCTTGTCGCGCGCCGCCTTGTGCTTGCGCGCCTTCTCCCGGTGCCGCTCATTCTCGGCTTCATCTGATTCAGTCGGGATTCCGGTCATGCGATTTCCTTCTGCGCGGTCGGCAAGAGTTCGGCGATCAGATCGGCGGCGCGATTGGAGCGCGGGGTCCATAGCCCGCGCCGGATCGCCTCGGCAAAGCGGTCGGCGGTTTCGCGCAGCGCCGCCGGGTTGGCGGTCTGCATGAAGTCTCGTACGCGCTCGTCTTCCAGATAGGAAGCGAACAATTGATCGAAATGATGGTTGGAGACCGCGTCGGTCGAGGCCGCAAAGCCGAACAGATAGTCGACCGTCGCCGCGATCTCGAAGGCGCCTTTGTAGCCGTGGCGCATCACGCCGGCGATCCATTTCGGATTGGCGGCGCGGCCGCGCACCACCCGCGAGATTTCGTGGGCGAGCGGCCGCGACAACGGCGCTTCCGGCCGCGAGGTATCGATATGCGCAATCCGCGGCGCGCGCCCGCGCAGGGTTTGCACGGTCGCCGCCAGGCCGCCGATGAACTGGTAATAGTCGTCGGAATCCAGAATGTCGTGCTCGCGGTTGTCCTGGGTCTGCGCGACCAGATCGACGCCCTTGAGGCGCTCGGCGAAATCGTCCCGCGCGCCCTCGCCTTCGGTGCCGCTGCCATAGGCGAAGCCGCCCCAGTCGAGATAGACGTCGGCGAGGTCGCCGCGATTGCTCCAGCCGCCCTCGTCCATCAGCGCCTGCAGGCCCGCGCCATAGGCGCCGGGCTTCGAGCCGAACACGCGATATGCCGCGCGGCGTTGCGCGGCCTCGCTATCCATCCCGTCGGCCTCGAGCGCCTTCCGCCTGAGCGCGAACGTTGGCGGCGATCGGATTGGCGTCGTCCGGCTCATCGAGCATGGCGATGGCGTTGACGGCGCTGCCGATGATGTCCATCTGGGTCGGAAAGGCGTCGCGGAACAGTCCGGACACGCGAAAGGTGACGTCCACCCGCGGACGCTTCAATTCGCTCAGCGGCGTGATCGCAAAGCCGGTGACGCGGCCCGAGGTCTCCTCCCACAACGGGCGTGCGCCGATCAGCGCCAGCGCCTGGGCGACGTCATCGCCGCCGGTGCGCATGTTGGCGGTGCCCCAGGCCGACAGCGCGATCGCGCGCGGCCATTCGCCGGCCTCCTGCCAATAGGCTTCGACCAGGCGTTCCGCCGCCAGTTGCCCGATCCGCCACGCCGACGGCGTCGGCACCGCCCGCACGTCGACGGCAAAGAAATTGCGTCCCGTCGGCAGCACATCCGGCCGTCCCCGCGTCGGCGCACCGGATGGACCGGGCCGAACGAAACGACCGTCCAGCCCGCGAAGAAAGGCGCTGATCTCGGCCGCCCCGCAGGCGTCAATGACCGGACGGAGTTTGGCGTCGATCCAGTCCAGTACCTCCCGCGTCCGGCGTCCAGGCGCCGTCGCACGGCTGCACGCCCGCGACCAGTTGAAGCGCGAGCCATTCGATCCGCTCGACGGTATCGCCTGCCGTGCGCCATGCAGCGGTGCTGACGCTCAGCAAGGATCGCGGGACGCGGTCCTCCATAATCGGCGGCGAGATCGCGGGTCAGCGGATCGAACTCGCCAAGGCCGAGATCGAGCGCCAGCGCGCGATGCAACGAAGCATCCTGCGGCCTTCAGATCCGAGCGCGGCAGCCGCGCGATCGAAACGATGAGATCGTTGCGCTGGGCATCGGCGGGCACGCGGCCGAAAATATGCAGGCCGTCGCGGATCTGCATTTCCTTGAGATCGCAGAGATGCGCATCGAGCGCGCGCAAGGCCTCGTTGGTCGGCGTGTCGCGCGTCACATTGACGTCGGCATCGAGCCGCTGCGCCCGCGCCAGCGACAAAATGTCTTCGGCGAGCACGGTGGCCCGCTTGGGATCGAGATCGGCGGCCAGCGCATATTCGTCGACCAGCGTTTCCAGCCGCGCCAGATCGTCGTGCAATTCGGCGCGGGTCATCGGCGGCGTCAGATGATCGATGATGACCGCGCTGGCGCGGCGCTTGGCCTGGATGCCCTCGCCGGGATCGTTGACGATGAAGGGATAGAGATGCGGCAGCGGCCCCAGCACCGCATCCGGCAGGCAATCGGCCGACAGGCCGGTGCTCTTGCCGGGCAGCCATTCGAGATTGCCGTGCTTGCCGAGATGCACGATCGCATGCAGGTCGAATTCGCGCCGCAGCCACAGATAAAACGCGAGATAGTGATGCGGCGGCACCAGATCGGGATCGTGATAGGTGCTCTTGGGATCGATGTTGTAACCGCGCGCCGGCTGCACGCCGACGACGACATTGCCGAAGCGATGCAGGCCGAGGCGGAATTCTCCGGCGACGACATGCGGGTCCTGCTCCGGCTTTCCCCATCGGGACGTCAACGGCACGCTGCACGTTCTCCGGCAGAGCCGCGAACGCGGTCTTGTAATTCGCAAGCGGCCACGCCACGCCGCCAGTCCGCGACGCGCGTCCGTCGAGCGCATTGGTTGGCCCTTGCTGCAGCAGATCCATCATCGCGGCGGCATCATCGGGCGCCTCGCTGACGACATAGCCTTCGCCGCGCATCGCGGCGAGCACATCGATCAGGCTTTGCGGCGTATCGAGGCCGACGCCGTTGGCGAGCCGTCCGTCGCGGTTGGGATAATTGGCCAGCACCAGCGCGACACGGCGCGCAGGCGGTTCGGCCCGGCGCAATCGCACCCAGGCCAGCGCGAGATCGGCCGTCGCATCGACGCGATCGGCTACCGGCTGGAACGTCGTCGGCGCGAATCCGGCCAGGCTCTCGCCGCGCTCCTTGAACGCGATGGCATTGGCAAAGATGCGGCCATCGACTTCCGGCAGCACGACATGCATGGCGAGATCGCGCGGGTTGAGCCCGCGCGATCGAGGCTTCCCAGCTCGCGCGGGATATGCCGGCCTGCGCCACCTGCAGGATCGGGCAATCGGACATCGAGAGGATGCCGGCATCGTCATTGGCGGTGGCCGTGGCGAACGCGGTGGCGTTGATGATGATGTCGGGCGGATATGCCGACAGCGCCGCGCGCAGGAACGCCGCCGATCGCTCGTCCTTCAGGCTGGTGACGAACAGGCACACGGCATTGAGGCCACGCGCCAGCAGCGCGGCCCGCAGCGCATCGATCCCGGCGGTATCGCCGCCCGCGACCAGCGCACGGTAGAAGATGACGATGGCATTGGGCCGCTCGTCGTTCGCCGGTTCGCCGCGCCAGAAGCCGGCCGACGGCATCGGCCGCGCCCGCGGCGGCGCCTCGCCATGTCCGATCAGATGCGCGGCGAAACGCAGCGCGAGCTGCGCATTCTCGACGCCGCCCTCGCTGCAATAGCGCCAGAGCGCGTGGGTTTCGTCGCTGCCGAGCGTGCCGCGCGCCGCCAGTGCGGCGTTCCAGTCCATCTCGCCGGGTATGCAGGCGAACAGCGTCCCGCGCCGCAGCGCATCGGCTGCGCAGGCTTTCGACGCCATGCGGCCAGTAGCTTTCGCCGCCGAGCATCCGCAGCACCACGATCCTGGCCTCGGCACAGCGTGCGCTCGACATAGAGATCGACCGAAGCCGGATGACCGAGCGCCAGCAGATTGGTCAGCCGCACGCTCGGAAAGTCGCCGGCCAGCGTCGCATAGGCCGCACCGAATGCCGCGAGATCGCTGTCTGCCGCCGACAGCACGACGATGTCGGCGGGGTCCTGCCCGAGATCGCGGGCGACGTCGCCATCGTCGATACTGCCGCTGCTGTCGAGCTTCAGGTGCATCCGTGTGGAAGTCCCTTGCTACCCCGCCAGCGCGCGGCGGACGGCGTCGCCGTCAAATCCCTTCAGCCCGATCACCACGAGATGCTCGGCCTGCTTCACGTCGGGCCGCGCGAATGCGAGTTCGACGCGGCCGCCGACGCCCTGCACCACGATCGGCGCCGCCTTGTCGGCGATGCGGGCATGCCCCTTGACGCGCAACACGCCGGTCGAGATTCAGGGCGTCGCTGACGCGCGCGCGCATGGCATCGACGCTGGCAGCCGCCGACGGCATCACGACGATGCTGTCGAAATCGTCGTGGTCGTGCTCTTCTTCCTCGCCGTGATGACCGGCGCGCGCCGCCATGTCGTCTTCCGCGGCGGCGTTCAGGCCGATCAGCACCGGCGGCGCCAGGTCGCCTTTGGAGCGCACGATGTTGACGCCGGGCCGCAGCACCGATTTGAGACGCGCCTCGATCTCGGCCAGCGCCTCCGGCGAAACCAGATCGCTCTTCGAGAGCACCACCAGATCGGCGCAGGCGAGCTGATCCTCGAATACTTCCTCGATCGGATCGTCGTGATCCAGGGAATCATCGGCGGCCCGTTGCGCGGCAACCGCATCCTCATCGAGGGTGACGCGGCCTTCCGACAGCGCCAGCGCATCGACCACGGTGACCACGCCGTCGACCGTGGCGCGGGTGCGCACCGCCGGCCAGTCGAACGCCTTCAGCAGCGGCTGCGGCAGCGCCAGACCGGAGGTCTCGATGACGATGGCGTCGAGCGGACGGTCGCGCGCCAGCAATTTGTCCATGGTCGGGATGAAATCGTCGGCGACGGTGCAGCAGATGCAGCCGTTGGTCAGTTCGACGATATCGCCGGGCGCGCAGGCCTTTGCCGCGCATTCCTCGACCAGCCCGCCGTCGAACCCGGCATCGCCGAATTCATTGACGATCACGGCGATGCGGCGGCCATCGGCCTGCGTCAGCAGCGAACGCAGCAGCGTGGTCTTGCCGGCGCCGAGAAATCCGGTGAGCACGGTGACGGGGACACGGGACATTGCAAGATTCTCCTTAAGGCGAACGCTTCAGCCAGAGCGGAAGCCCGGCTGCGATGAACACGACATTGGGAACGGCGGCGGCGACGATCTGGTTGAGGCGGCCCTGCGCGTCGCGAAAGCTGCGGCCGAGCGGCGTCTCCGGCACCAGGCCGAGGCCGACCTCGTTCGACACAAGAACGACGGGATATTTGGCCACGCCGAGAAATCGCGTGAGCCGGCGCGCTTCCACTTCGGGATCGCGCTCCGCCAACATCAGGTTCGACAGCCACAGGGTCAGGCAATCCACCAGCACGGCGCGGCCACGGGTCGCCTCCCGCGTCAGTGCATCGACCAGCGCCAGCGGCTCCTCGACGGTGATCCAGCCGTCGCCGCGCCGCTCACGATGATGGGCGATGCGGGACCGCATCTCGTCATCGCCTGCGGTCGCGGTGGCGAGGTAGATCCGCGCAAGTCCGCTGTCCCCGATCAATTGCTCGGCAAAGGCGGATTTGCCGGAGCGCGCGCCGCCCAGCACCAGCGTGGTGGCAAGAGCAGTCATTTCGGCGCGCTTCCGTCGTCCGGCGACCAGCGCATCGGCGGCACCCGCGCCACCATGCCCTTGCGCAGCACCTCGGCGCGCTCGCGCCACGGCACCAGGCCGTAGTCGGAGTTCCGATAGGATTTGACGAACGATACCAGCGCCGCGGTGCCGCTCTCGGTCTGCAGGTCGCCGAACAAAAACGTGTAGCCGTCCGCGCTCGTCACCGCGACGGTCGCGGGCCGCTTGCAGACGCTGAGGCATTGCACCGGCCGCACCTGGACGTGATCGGACGGCCCGATCGCGGCCTTGACCGATTCAAACATGTCCGGACCAACGACGGTAGCCGCCATCGGCGGTCTTGCAGGTGATGCACACGCTCACGAGCGTGGGACCGCTCGGCGCGTTGGCGCGCGCAGCTTCAACCAACGCCAAATCAGCGGATTCTCGATCAGCGTTCTCGCGATCCATCACAGGCTCACATCACGGCCGTCAGGCCACGAGCTTTGTTGGGTCGCGCCGATGGCTTACCGCCATCAGACTCGCTCCCGTCCGGTGCACCCCGCCCCGACGACGCCTCCAAAGCACAGTTCGTGATGGCAGGTCTCCTGGCTCGCGGGTCGTTGCCATCAGCCGCCTTCCCGGGAATTTCCCAGTGGCATCGGCTTGGGGCTCGTCGCTTACAGTTGCGGGGGCAGCGCCGGCGTTGAGAGAACTCGCACCGGCTTCCCTTTTCACCTCCCACGCGGGAGGACCATCGCGGATGACGCTATCCGCCGGGGCGCACGCGGTCAACCGGCGTCGCCGCTGGACTTCACCACTTGAACGATGCGGCCACCTCGTAGCTGCGCGGCGCACCGAGGATGATCTGGTCCGTGTATCCGGGATCGCCCCAGGATGCGTAGAGCTTGTTGGTCAGGTTCTTGACACGGAAACTAAGCCGGGTCCGGTCCACGCTGTTGAACACCGATTTCGGAATATCGACGAAGGCGTAGGCGTCCACGGTCGTGTATCGATCCATGGTGACAAGGTTGTCCTGGAAATTGAACCGATCCCCGACGTGGCGCAGCGAGGCGCCGATTTCGACCGGCCACGCGGTTTCAAAGCGATAGGACGCGCCCGCATTTGCGACAAAACTCGGGACGTTAGGTGGCGTCATGCCCGAATACGACTGAAATACGCCGTTGTCGTCGATGTAGCTGAAGTCGACAAATCGCGACTGAACAAACGCGGCGTTGCCCCACAGCTTCAATCCGCCAAACGGATTTGCCGCCGCGGCGACTTCGAAACCCTTCGATGCAATCTTCCCGGCAACGTTGAACACGATCCCGCTTTCCGGAACGTACACGTTCTTGCGCTCGATATCGAAGGCGGACACGACAAATTCCAGCCGCTTGTCGGCAGACAGCAGCTTGACGCCCGTCTCGTAGGTGCGCGAGGTCGTCAGCAGCAGCGGCACCTGCGGGGCCAGGATGAAGATGTTGGCAACGGTTGGATCGGCTGCAGTTGCATACTGGCTATAGAACGTTATTCCAGGCACGGCTTCCCAGGTATAGCCGACGCGGCCGGTTACGGGATTGAAGGTCGTTGAGAACGGATAGCCCCTGTCGGAACGAAGCACGCCGGTCGGCGAGAACCGCGTGCGCGCCAGTTCGATGTCCTCGATGCGGATGCCGCCGATCAGGGCGAAAGTCGACGTGACCTTCAGCCGATCCTCAAACGAGAGCGAAGCCTTGTCGAGATGGGTATAGATCTTCTCATCGCTGCGCGGTCCGTAGAGGCCGCGGTCCGGATTGATCAGATTGACCGTGTCTGAAAAGAACAGCGTATCCTGCGAAACGTTGAATTGCTGGCTGCTCGCCGCAACCGTCGTGACGAACCTGTTTTCCATCCCGCCGATGTTCGAATTGATCGTCAGGTCGGTGACGTTGCCGTAGAGTCTCTGGGCATGATCGAGCGCAAGACGTTCGCGGTAGACATTGTTCGGCCCGGAATCGTCGAATGAACTGATCTCGTTGTTGAACCAGCTGCGGCGCGCTTCGTAGCCGTAGGCCTGGCTCTTGAGCGAAATGTTGTTGGTGATGTCCCACTGGAAGCCGCTGCGAAGCCACAGCTCCTTCGCGCCACTGTGGTTGTCGAGCACGTTATAGTTCGTCTTGAGGGTCCGGGCATCGATCGTCACCGGATTCAAGGGGCCGGTGTGGCCGTTGAGATAATAATTGCTCCACAACCCCGAGACGATTCCACTGGTTGGAATAATGCCCGGTGCATTCGCCGGCACCAGCGGCGTTCCCCAGTAAAAGCGATCCTTGTCCTCCTTGTATTCCGCAGCGCCCCAAACCCTGAAATTATCGGTGACGCGATAGTTGAGCTGGCCCGAAACGTTGCTGAGCTTCGAATAGGTATCGTCGATAAAGCCGACATTGTTCGAATGCGTGATGTCGAAGCGATAATCCAGCCCGTCAATTTTCGTGCTGCCGCCCGAGCCATATCCGGCGCGGTATCCCCTGAACGAATCGAACGCCGTGAAGGCTTCGTTGACGATCGGCCCGGTGTGCGGAGCTTTTGTTACATAATTGACCGCGCCACCCGTGGCGCCGATGCCGGACAGCAGCGAAGCCGGCCCCTTTAATATTTCAACCCGCTCAAGGTTGGCCGTGTCCATTGGACGACCGGTCATGGTCGACGGGCCGATCCAGATATCGTTGTAAAGCGTATTGATCTGGTCGCCGGCAAAGCCACGCATCGAGAAGATTGCCGGCGCACCGGGCGCATCGCCGCCCGTCACGCCAACCGCCGCTTTCGCAATGTCAGTGGTCGTCCGCAGACCGCGATCTTCGATAACCTGCTTGTCGATGACCTCCACGGTCGCCGGCGTTTGCCGCGCGGTGAGACCCAGTCGAGATCCGACCTCGGTTACGACGTTGGTGTTGAGTGGGGTCTGGGGCGCAGGCTGAGCGTCGGTGACAGCGGGAGCTATGACGGCGGTCTGCGGGCGAGGACGACCGGCAACCCGCGCGCTGGTCCTGCTCCGCTGCGTTCCCTGGCTGACCCGACGTATCGGCTTGCGATCCGGCGGCGATACGACAACGGGTCCCAGATTGTCCGGTCTGTTGCCGGATTGCGCGGCGGTCTGGGCAATACCCTGATCCATCGATCCCGAGGCAAGGAACGCCAGAAGACCAAGCGGCGCCACGGACGCCCGCCAAGTGCACTTCAACGCAATTCCACGACGTTCCTGCGCCAGCTCGCTGCAAGCAGCGCGAAAAATGACCGGCAATAAATTCTGACACTGTACGGCTCGACGGCGACAACACACTCCGTCAGCGCGGTTGCCGTCGCATTCTGCCCTCGCCCCAGGCGGCAGATACAACAGCTACTCCTGGCGACATCGGAGCACCCCGCCCGACGCGTTCGCGCGTGACCATGACCGGCAGCAGGTTTCCTGGCTCGCGGGTCATCGCTTCGGACCACCTTCCCAGAAACGCGAAGGTTTCCAGTGGTTTCTATGGTCGTCAGCTATCCGCCTACAGTTGCGGGGGCAGCCGCGGATTTGTGTACCGGGTACACGTACCGCATTCCCTTGGTTAGCCCTTGCGGACACTACCGATCACAAACGTGGCATCGGATCGTGTAGGGTGTCAATCAATTGCCACCCCGCCTTCGACAACAAGCCTTGGTGAGTTGCCGCCGAGCCACAGCGACGATCGATTGATGCCATCCAGAAAACTTCCCGTTTGGCGGGATGATATTGACGCGCTGGCTTTTCAGCCGGGCGAACACGCTGGCCTCTGCATGGTGCATCGGCGCGCGTTCCGCACCCTGTTGCAGGCGATGCCGTCGCCGCGGCAATGTGTTGAATTTTTCAACGCCCATCAGGAGGCGTTTCAGGCCGCGGCCCGCGCCAAACTGCTGCGCACAAAGCCGGCCCCGACGGCGAACTTTCACCTGACGAGCCGGGATGTCGCCCGGCATTTGAAAAATTAGGGTCGCGCTCACGGTCGTTACGGGCTAAAACAAACACGTTCGCCGAGGATCAAGATGCAACAGTCCCAGACCGCCCGTCTCCCCGCTATCGCTGTCGACTCGAACGTTATCGCTCAAGCCGTGCTGGCGATGGCGCTGGGCCTTTTCATCGTCGGCGTGGTCGGCTTCTCCCATATCAGCGCCGTTCACAACGCCGCGCACGACGTCCGCCACGCCAACGCATTTCCCTGCCACTGACGAAGAATGCCTGTTTTCAGGTCGATCGTATTTTCTGCCGCCCTGGCTGGCTTGATCGTCGGAGTGGTGATTTCTGTTGCGCAATTCTTTGGCACCGTGCCGCTGATCCAGCAAAGCGAAGTCTACGAACGCAAAGCTGTAACCGCGACGCCGCCGGCAGCGCACGAGCAAGGCAGCGCATCCCACGACCATGCCAAGCAGCACAGCCACGATAGTGAATGGGAGCCCGAGGAAGGCTTTCAACGCAACGCCTTCACAGTCGGCGGCCAATATCCTGACCGCGATCGGGTTTGCACTGCTGCTTACCGGCGTCTATGCGATCCGCGGCCAAGCGGTGACGTGGCGCGAAGGACTGGCATGGGGATTGGCTGGCTTCATTGTGTTCACCGCAGCACCTGGCCTGGGCCTGCCACCGGAATTGCCGGGTATGCCGGTCGCCGATCTGACGGCAAGGCAAACCTGGTGGATCGCCACGGCGGCGGCGACGGCCGGGGGGCTTTGCCTGCTCACCTTCCGCTCCACCGCATGGGCTGCCGTGCTCGGCCTCGCGCTAATTGCCTTGCCGCATCTGATCGGGGCGCCGCTTGCGCCAGAATCTCATAGCGATGTCCCGCATGCACTTTCCCAACGATTTATCGTTGTGGTGACGCTGACCAGTCTCTTGTTCTGGGCTCTGTCTGGGTATTTCCACCAGCATCGTTTATGGACGCATCTCGCGCCCGCAATTGTAGAGATCACCCGTCTACGAACACTCGCCTGTTCAAGCGTAATCGAGCCATTTGGTCGGTGTTCCGGAATTAACCCGCAACGCGGACATCAAGCTTAACGCGCGACTTTCATTGCGGCCGATCCTGACAGGTTTAGCGTGGCTGCAAGTCGCGCAGATTGGTCCCCCCAGTTTGACCTGCGTACTGCGCGATTAGGGGTCGCTTCGTGCCCTCGAGGCGACCCCGCCCCCCAGGACAAAACGGGCTCCCATCAAACAAGGAAGCCCGCCAGCGTGAACCGGCGGGTCACTCGACGGATCGCCCTGCCCAGGCACGGCGAGGTCGCGGGCGATCTTATCGCCTGCCTTGTGCGTCTCGCCTCAACGCGCTGCCGCAGCTTTTGCTTCAGATCCTCCAGGCGGCCCGACGCACGACATTTCCGGACGACATGCGCCGGGCCTTACCACTCGGGTCACCCACCGGAATGGCCTGTTCAGGCTGGGTATGATTCTTGGCAGAATTGCGCGCCATGCAGAAACCCGTCGGGTTGAGATCGACGGGTTTCCGTACTCTCGCGGAGGGCTTGGGCGGGTTTCCGCGATTGGTCCATCCCTAGCAGCCCGAGATTAACGACTTGTTAAGTTTGCTTCGGCCGGCGCCTTACCTCCGTGGCTGGATTTCCAAGGAGCCAAACAACGAAAAACCCGGCAACCGGCCGGGTGATCGAAATTATCATGTGGTGATAAAACGCAGGTACTATAGCGCGGCACATATTAAATTTAAATGACACGGCCTGCCCGTAAGAATACGGCTCGCGGGCATAAGCCGGCAGGCCATTCGGCAGTTGGCTTGCTCGTGACGACGGTCGCGCGCGATCTTTGTCGGGATCTCCAAAATGGCCGCCGGTTCGCGCCGCCGGCAAGCGCCTCCGCCCACAGTAAACGAACACTTAACCATAGATTGATACGGTTTGCTGTGTCCGGGTGGTGTCCGTCCGGTGAAACGGGAGCGAATGTCATGCCCGTCGAGATGCTGACGTATGCAGAGCTTGGCGAACGACTTAAAATTTCCCCGGAGGCTGCCCGGGCTCTGGTGAAACGTCATCGATGGCCGCGTACCCGCGCTAACGACAGCAAGACACTTGTCCAGGTCGATCTGACCGAAATCAACCATTCCCCGATCTCCCGTCAACCGCAAGGACAGGCCGGCCCCCAGGTGGTCACCGCCCTGAAGCAGAAAATCGAGACCCTGCAAGCCGAACTGATCGAGGCGAAGGCCATTGCCAGCGGCCATCGCGCTGACTTCGAGAGAGAATGCGAACGCACGAACAAGCTCCTGGCCGAACTGCTCAAGTCCACCTCGGAAAGCATCGGCGCCCGGGAAAAAGCGGCTCTGCTCGAAGGGAAGCTATCGATGCTGACGCAGCCCTGGCGACGTCGGCTGGTCGATGCTTTCACCCTCGCCTTGCCACAAGTCGCCTGCAACGCACCGGAGAGCGCCGGAAGCGTAGCCCAATCACGTAATTGAACCGACCGTTGGGGTGGTTGGCGTTCAGCGCCAATGACGGCGGTGATGACGATGTCCGCTATAGCCATATGAGCGATAGGCTCGCCGCCAGCCGGAGCTCGTATAGGGATTTCCGCGCCCGTAGTTCTGGCAATTTGCGTTCGGAAAAGACTGGGCGCACCGGCCCGGATTGGTAATTACGTGCTGCGCCAATGCCGGACTGGCCAATGCGGATAGGGACAACAGGGCAACAGCGCCGAGCAAGATTATTGGTTTCGTCATGGTCGTCTCGCTTATCTCGAGGTTGCGACTCCAACCGAGAATGATCGCAAGCGTTCCTAACCGAACCCATTGAAGCCCGCGGAACTCGATCAGATTGCGCCGGGCTCAATCTGCGTAGCTGCTGACCATGTTGCCGTATTGCCAAAAGGCCAACACCACGCTGGCCCCGCATAGAAGCCAGAATACAAATTCCCAATTGATCGGCACTTTCCGCATTAGTCCGCTCCGGGATCGAGCCAGCGTCATTGGTTGCACGCCTTAAATCAACCCTTGATATAAAGCAACCATACAACAACCGCACAGGTAGTGCCGAGCTATCCCTGGCCGCCTGCGGTCCAGTCGGTCCCGGTCGCTTCGGACTGTGCACCGGCGCCTGGTTCGTTCTCGTGATGGCTCGATCGCAGTGACAGCTTCAGTTGGTAGGCCTTGAAGGCGACCCCGCCCGCGGTGCGGTCGGTCAGTTCGGCGATCCTTGGCGCGGAATATCGTTGAGCCAGATGCCTCAGTTCGTTGATGTCCTGCTCGGTCCAGCGTCGTCCCATTCGTCGATCCTCTTCCGTCGAGCCTTCGGAAAGAGTTGGGAAAAGCTGGAAAGTTCCTTCGCGCCTCAGCGTTCGCGAAATTTAACTGTGATTATACCGACTGCCCCGAATTCCCGCCTGTCGTTGGGGTAACCGGATCGGGGGTCCGTTAAGGCCCTTATTAAATAGCTGAAATAATACAGCGCCGTGCGATTCCGCTCACGGGCCATGATTTTAGACATTTAAAACCAAGTGGCGACTGACACGTTCCTCCAACTAACCGCGCATCAAAGCTTGGGACTAAACACCCCCTAGCACCCCCGGCAGATGCCTTTGAAGCTGCTCATCTCCGCCGGCCCCCGCCGCCGGGTCGGCGGCTTGCGCGGGTAACCCCGACGCGGGCTGACGATCCGCTGCGAGGCGCCTGCATAGGGCGGCGTCACCACCACGCGTGTGCGCGCCGGGGAATTGACCGCGCCGGTCGAGACGGGCGGCGGTGGAGGGCTGGGGCGCAGCGGCGGGATATTCCCGGCGTTGCCGATGCCACTGGGATCGGAGAGCGACCTCGGATTGGCCGGGCCGAACGGCACGCCCGATATCGGCGAATTGCCGGCGCCGGCCGAGCCGGCTGGCGGCGTCAATTGTGCCAATGCCCTGGCGGGGGCGATCAAGGCGAGCGCCACGAACAGAACAAGCGCCGGATTGCGGGACATCGAGGTCAGTATCTCCAGGGAGCACTCATCCAACGATCATGTGGGGCGCGCGTTCCCTCGCTCCAAGGTCGTCTGCTTTTCAAGTCGTCGGCATTTCCTGCCGTCCGTCCTGCTACGGAGTGGTCGTCGGCGCGAGAATCAGACCTAATCGTGGCGCGTTCACGTTTTGAGATTCCGGCGGCATGAACCAGCCTGAGGTCCTCGATTCCGATATCCACGCGATGCAGCAATGGCTGCGCGCTGCCTGGCGGCAGCTTGCCGATCCCTCCCTCACCACCTTCAGCCGGCGCGAATTGCGCAATCAGATGAAGCAGTGCAGCGCCGACCTGCGGGCGCGGCTGCAGATGGCGGCCGAACAACAGTCCGAGCCGCTCCAGCAACCGGCCCCGACCTACTCCCGGCCGCCGCCGCGAGTGCTGTCATGGTGACGGAACAAGGTCGGGCGCCTGCTGCGCCGCCGCCAGCAACGAACACACCGCTGACGGCACCGCGCCGATGAGGCCGAGCAGCAGGCGGGATGGGCCCCCCGTCAAAGGCTAGCTGCGGCGAGCCCGCCCTGTTGATAACCCGAAAGCCCCGGAGCCAGCGTCGAAACAGGCCGCCATGGTGTGCTATCGGCATACCTGCCTGATCAACGACGGACAGAACACATGCGGATCACCCTGGTCGGTTCCCGCCATTTCGGCGTGACGACATTCAACACGCTGCGCCAACACGGGGTCGATATCGTCCGCGTTGTCGTCCACGATGGCGAGGATCGGCTGGCCGCCGCCGCGCGGGCGGCCAGAATCGAGGTCGTCGTGCAGGCCGATCCGAAGCGGGTCGTCGCGCCTGAAATCGCGCCCGGGACCGACTTGATCGTGACCGCCCATAGCCATGCCCGCGTCACCCGGGAAGCGCTGGCCGCCGCCAAACTCGGCGGCGTCGGCTATCACCCTTCGCTCCTGCCCCGGCATCGCGGCATCGCCGCGGTCGAATGGACCATCAAGGAGGGGGATCCGATCGCCGGCGGCACCGTCTACCACCTCGCCGACCGGATGGATGCCGGCGCCATCGCCGCGCAGGAGTGGGTGTTCGTCAAGAAGGGAGAGACCGCGCGCGAGCTCTGGGAGCGCGCGCTGGCCCCGCTCGGCCAGAAACTGCTCGCTGACGTCATCTTTCACGCCAGGACCCACAACAGCCTCCCCGCCACGCCGCAGGACGAGGAGTTCGCCACCAAGGCGCCAGCCTTGTCCGAACTCGAAACACTGAACCCTATCTAAATACCTCTAGCGTGGTTATTTGGTACGCGAATCATGTCGAAATCCCAGTTTTTTCGCTCCCGGCCCCGGAACCGGATTCACCTTGATGTGTTTGAAATACTGGGAACTTCCGACGGTGGTGCGTCGCACCAAAGTTTGGACACATTGTGACAAGATAAAGCGCGTCATCACACACATTTCAGGGATTCTGACCCATGCGCTCCAACCGCATCCGCAACTTTTTGTTTGTCTCGTTTCTTGCCTCGGCCGCGACCCTGGCCGTCGCTCCTGCCTCCGCCCAGTCGCCCTATGACGGCCTTTGGCAGGTCACCGTTGTCACAAAAACCGGCAGTTGCGATGCGCAGACGACGTCGACCGTGAATGTCGCCGACGGCAGGATTTCGGGCGGCCCGGTTTCCGGCAGCGTCGGCAGCGGGGGACTTGTGAAAGTCTCGATCAATGGTGCATATGCGAACGGTCAACTCAGTGGCAACTCCGGATCGGGGAAATGGAATGGGGCTTCAGCTGGTGTCGCGTGCAGCGGTCGATGGGAAGCGTCCCGTCAGTAAGGCAAGCCAGACTTCGGAATTTTTCGCCAAAGCGCGGCGGCTGACATTTGCAGCCGTCGCGTTTTCTTTTGCGGCCTTCGCGGCCTCCCCAGGCCACGCCCAGTCCCATACCTTCGCCGGCATGGCGGGTACCTGGTCTGGTCCCGGCACCGTGACGCTGGACGATGGTTCGAACGAGCGCATCCGCTGCCGCGCAACGTACAATGTGAACGGGGCCTCCATGGACATGGCCCTCACCTGCGCCAGCGACTCCTATAGGTTCAACCTGCAAGCGTCGGTAGTCGCAGCAGGCGGCGAGGTCAGGGGTTCCTGGAGCGAGACCAGCCGCAATGTCGGCGGCAGTATCCAGGGTCGCGGCGGCAACGGCAGCTTCCAGGTGGTCGCTGAGGCAGCGGGCTTCAACGCCAGCATCTCGCTGAAGACCGCCGGCAACAAGCAGCAGATCGCCATGAAGGCCGACAGCCAGTTCCGCGCGGCCAATATTTCGTTGTCGAAGTAGACTCGTCCCACCCTCAACTGTCATCGCCCGCGAAAGCGGGCGATCCAGTACGCCGCGGCCGATCCCTTCAAGCCGTGACGTCTCTGGAATACTGGATCGCCCGCTCCAGTGCGCAATTGCGCACAAGGCGGGCGACGACAAGCGTGGTCGCTCACTTCGTTCTTTAACTCGTCTTTGGCTTATCGAGCTTCGCCGCGGTCTCCTTGATCGTCTTGGCGATCAGCAAAGCCTGCTCCTTGTTGAACGCAAAATCCTGCACGCCCCGGTGCGTGGTCAGCGACAGCACCATGATGTCGGGCTGGTGCTCGGGCCAGCCGGTTGCGAAGGCGGTCACGAAGTCTGCGGAGGTCGATCGACTGTTCATTGGCTCACGGTATCCTTGTGTCTTTTCCGGCGCGCTCGACGTTGGAGGCGCCAGATCCTTGTGATTGCGATGTCCGGCTACGGCTTATCAAGTCTTGGGCACATAGGCAGTGACTTCGAGTTCGACCTTGGCCCTGACGTCGACCAGCCCGTCGATGTAGAGCAGCGTCGATGGCGGGAAATTGCGCCCGAGCGTTTCCTTCCAGGCTGCACCGATGCCCGCTCCTGCGGCTTCGTATTCGCTGCGGCTGGTCAGGTACCAGGTCAGGCGGACGATGTGCTCTGGCCCCGCGCCTGCCTCCGCAAGCAGCTTGATGACGCGCTTCAGCGCCGTGCCGACCTGGACGGCCATGTCAGGGGCATAATCGCCCTTCTCGTCGCCGCCGGTCTGGCCGGCCAGCACGATCCATTTGCCCGGGCCGTCGACCTCGACGCCGTGCGAGAAGCCGCGGGGTTTCGACCATTCGGCCGGTTGCAAGATACGCATGCGTAAGTCCTCCTTGAGAGAGGCGTCTTAGCACCGAACGGAGGCGCGCTCCCACAATGAAATTTGGGGCGGCGCATCGCTGCATCAGCAGATTTGCGCGTTGCAAATTGTGCCGCCCTCGCCGATACCGGCCTGCCCTCACCCTGGCTTCTTTCTTCCCGCATGGACCGCACACAATCCAAAACCCTGGCCGCGCTGTGGATGGCCGGCTGGCTCAGCCTGATGCTGATCATAACGATCGCCGGGCGCGAGGCGGCGCGCGAGATCAACGTGTTCCAGCTCATGGAGATGCGCTCGATCCTCGGCTTCCTGATGCTGTACCCGCTGATCCGGGCGCGCGGCGGATTTGGCGCGATGCGGACCGCGCGGCTCCCGCAGCACGTGGCGCGCAACGTCATTCACTACGGCGCGCAGCTCGGCTGGTTCTTTGCACTCACATTGATTCCGATCGGCCAGGTGGTGGCGATCGAATTCACCATGCCGATCTGGACCGCGATCCTCGCCGCGACTTTTCTCGGCGAGCGCATGACGATCTGGAAGATCACGGCGATCGTGCTCGGCATCGTCGGCGTCGTCGTGATCGTTCGCCCCGCGACCAGCGAGATCAATCCGGGCCAGTTGATCGCGCTTGCCGCGGCGGTCGGGTTCGGCGTGTCGGTCGCGATGGTCAAGTCGCTCACCCGGACCGAGCAGACGCTCACGATCCTGTTCTGGATGCTGGTGGTGCAATCGACGGCAGGTCTGCTTCCCGCGCTCTACGTCTGGACGTGGCCGCCCACGCATCTCTGGGGCTGGGTCGTGGTGATCGCGTTCTGCGGCACCTTCTCCCACTACTGCATGGCGCGCGCGATGCTGCATGCGGACGCCACCGTGGTGATCCCGATGGATTTCCTGCGGGTTCCACTCAGCGCCGCCGCCGGCTGGCTGATTTATTCGGAACGGCTGGATCTGCTCACGGTGCTCGGCGCCGCGCTGATCCTCACCGGCAATCTTTTGAACCTGAAGCCGACTCCTCCGACTAAGGCATCTGCGCCTGCCTGAGTTTTATTTGCCCGGCTGTGATCTGGATCACGCGACGAAAGCGTGGCGCAACGGTAACGGATGGGCCCGGATTTGGTTATTCGCCCTGCTTTTTTGTGGCGCGAAGCGGGTGATTTTCTGTACTGTCCGCCCAGAGTTACAACCAAAACCTTTATTGATTCTGCAGGGGGATTTCCGATGCGCTACCCAACCCTCATTTTGTCCGTTGTCTGCATGGTTTTCACGGCAGGCACGGCCAGCGCCGAGAAGCGAGTTGCCTTCGTCGTCGGTAACGGCGCCTACAAGAACGTAGCCCCGCTGCCGAACCCGTCCGTCGATGCGAAGGCGATAGCCGCGACCCTGCGCAATGTCGGATTCGAAGTGGTCGAGGGCTCCAATCTCACGCGCGACAAGATGACCGAGCGGCTGCTCGACTTCGGCAAGAAGGCGCAAGGCGCCGACGTCGCGCTGTTCTTCTACGCCGGCCACGGCATCGCCATCTCCGGCGCCAACTATCTGTTGCCGATCGACGCCGACATCAAATCCGAAATGGACGTCAAGCTGGGCGCCGCGATCAATATCGACCTCACGCTCGAGCAGACCATGGGCGACGCCAAGGTCAAGCTGGTGTTCCTCGATGCCTGCCGCGACAATCCGTTCGCAGCCAAGATCAAGTCGAACTCCGCGACCCGCAGCGTCAACGTGCAGACCGGTCTCGCCGAAATGAAATCCGGCGAAGGCACGCTGATCGCGTTCGCGACCGGCCCGGGCCAGACCGCGCTCGACGGTCAGGAAGGCAACAACAGCCCGTTCACGCGCGCCCTGCTCGCCAACCTCACCCAGCCCGGGGTCGAGATCCAGCAGGCGATGACCAAGGTCCGCGCCCAGGTCAACGAGGAAACCAACAAGGGACAATTGCCCTGGGGGCACACCAACCTGATCGGGGCGGTCTATCTGAACGGCGCGCCCGCGCCCGGCGCCGTGGCGGCCGCCGCGCCGGCAGCCGGGGCTTCGCAGGCGTCGGACGTGGAACTGGAGTTCTGGCGCTCGATCAAGGAATCCAACAAGCCGGAAGAACTCAACGCCTATCTGTCCAACTATCCCAACGGTCAGTTCCGCTCGCTGGCCTTGTCGCGCATCGCCTCGCTTGAGTCCGGTCCCAAACCCGATGCCACCCGCAACCTGAGCACCGGTATCGATCCCGCGACCTTCAAGGATGAAGCGAACCAGACCACCGAGGATCAGATCGGCCTCGACAAGGGCCAGCGCCGCGACGTGCAGCGCCGTCTGACCGGCCTCGGCTTCGACACCAAGGCCACCGGCCAGTTCGATCAGGGCACCCGCGCCGTGATCTCGCGCTGGCAGGCCGCACGCGGCTATCCCAAGAGCGGCTACCTCAACAAGCTGCAGCACAAGGCGTTGCTGACCGAGATCGTCGCGGCCGCGCCGACCGCAAGTTCCGGCGAGGAGAAGCCCAAGCGCCGCGCGCCCAGCGGCGGCCAGGCACAATCGCAACCCCAGCAGGCGCCGCCGCAGCGCCACTATAACAACAGCGGTCCTGATCCAGCCGGCGCCGGACGCTTCATCGGCGGCGTCGTCGGTGGCATGCTGCGCTAACGGCGCGCGGACGCATCAGTCAAAAAAGGCCCGGGGCGATCCCGGGCCTTTTCATTTTCATCTCTCAGTTTGCGCTTCGCAAATCGGTGCAGACCGCGACGTTCTATTTGCCGTGGCCTACTTGCCCGTGGCCTTTCGCAACGCGTCGTTGATGCGGTCCTGCCAGCCGGGGCCGCCCTCCTGAAACCATTCCAGCACATCCTGGTCGATGCGCAAGGTGACCTGCTCGCGGACGCCGGGAACGGTGGCTGGTTTTGCCGGCGCTTCCGCCACCTTGACGGTGGCGCGCTTGAACGCGGCCTCGGCCTCGCTACGCGCATCGTTGAGAGTTCTTGGCCGCCGCGGCTGATCTGCCATCGCTAAATTCCTTCAAACAGTGCCGTCGACAAATAGCGCTCGGCGAACGACGGCACGATGGCGAGGATGGTCTTGCCGGCGCTCTCGGGACGCTTGCCGATCTCGAGTGCCGCCGCAATCGCCGCACCCGACGAAATGCCGCCGGGAATACCTTCCATGCGCGCCAGCGCGCGCGAGGTTTCGATCGCCGTCGGGCCGTTGACTTTGACGATCTCGTCGATGACGGAACGATCCAGGATCTCCGGAACGAAGCCGGCGCCGATGCCTTGAATCTTGTGCGGCGTATGCTGCCCGCCCGACAGCACCGGGCTTTCCTCCGGCTCGACGGCGACCACGCGCAATGACGGCTTGCGCGGCTTGAGCACCTGACCGACGCCGGTAATGGTGCCGCCGGTGCCGACGCCGGCTACGAAGTAGTCGATGTTGCCGCCGGTGTCGTTCCAGATCTCTTCCGCCGTGGTGCGGCGGTGAATTTCGGGATTGGCGAGGTTCTTGAACTGCTGCGGCATTACCGCATTCGGCGTGGTCCGCACCAGTTCCTCGGCCGTTGCGATCGAACCCTTCATGCCTTGGGCAGCCGGCGTCAGGATGATCTCCGCGCCGAGGAAGGCCAGCATCTTGCGCCGCTCGATCGACATCAACTCCGGCATCACCAGTTTCAGACGGTAGCCGCGTGAGGCCGCGACGAATGCGAGCGCGATGCCGGTATTGCCTGACGTCGGTTCGATCAGCACGGTGTCGGCATTGATCACGCCGGCCTTCTCCATCGCGATCACCATCGCCGCGCCAATGCGGTCTTTCACGCTCGCGGCGGGATTGAAATATTCGAGCTTGGCCAGGATGGTTGCGCTAACACCATGCGCCTCCGGCAATTTGCGCAAGCGGACGATCGGCGTATCGCCGATCGCATCGACGATGGAGTCGAAAACCCGGCCCCGCCCCGGACGGTGCATTGCATTCGTTACTGACGACGCATCCATCTCGACACTCCTGTAACGCATGTGCGGGGAATTGGCGGCTCTCGCTACTTAGGAGGCGGCCGCGCCGATGCGCAAGCCGGAACTGCCGGCGTGCGGAATTCGTTGCACCGCAAAACAAGAACGTTATCAAATTTCGTGAAATCAACGCTTTTGTGTTGCGACATCGTCAAAGAAGTCGGACTATACTTTAGTGGTGGATGGTGCCGAGGTTTCAATTAAATAAAATCGCAAGGAGGTCAACGATGCCAGCTATTGCTGCAATCCTGTCGACCGTCGCGACCCGGCCCGATCCGCGTGGCTGTGATCTACCGACCTGCCCGGTTTGTGCGGACTCCATGGTGGCCGCGGAAGCTTCCGCCTACCTCAACGACAATGTGATCAGCTATCTCTGGACCTGTGATACCTGCGGTTACGGCTTCGTGACCAAGCATTCGGTCAAGCGGTTCGCCTGTAATTGAGATTTCATCTCGGAGCAATGTCACCGCGCGCCCATCCGGCGCGCGTTTGCTCTTGGAACGTCTCGAATGTGCCGGCAGCGATTGCGTCGCGCATGCCCCGCATCAGGTGCTGGTAATAGGCCACGTTGATTTCCGACAGCAGCATCGCGCCGAGTGTTTCTCCCGATCGGACCAGGTGATGCAGATAGGCGCGCGAATAGTCGCGCGTCGCCGGCCAGTCGCTTTCCTCATCCAACGGTCGCGGATCGTCAGCGTGCCGCGCGTTGCGCAGATTGATCTGGCCGAAGCGGGTGAACGCCATGCCGTGGCGCCCGTTGCGGGTCGGCATCACGCAGTCGAACATGTCGATGCCGCGCGCCACCGCCTCCATCAGATCCTCGGGCGTGCCGACGCCCATCAGGTAGCGCGGGCGATCGGCCGGCAGCGCCGGCGCGGTTTCCTCGATCATCGCCAGCATCACCGCCTGCGGCTCGCCGACCGCAAGGCCGCCGATTGCGTAGCCGTGAAAGCCGATCTCCACCAGGCCGCGTGCGCTCGCGTGGCGCATCTCGGGAATGTCGCCGCCCTGCACGATGCCGAACAGCATGTAGCCATCCGGCGCGCTCTCGAAGGCGCGCTTGCTGCGCTCCGCCCAGCGCAGCGACAGCCGCATCGCGCGCTCGATGTCGTCGCGCCCGGCCGGCAGCCGCACGCATTCGTCCATCTGCATGGCGATGTCGGCGCCGAGCAGCCGCTGCACCTCGATCGAACGCTCCGGCGACAGCTCGACCTTGGCGCCGTCGATATGCGAGCGAAAGGTCACGGCCTTCTCGCTCACCTTGCGCAGATCGGACAGCGACATCACCTGGAAGCCGCCGGAGTTGGTCAGCATCGGACCGTTCCAGCCGGTGAAGCGCTGCAGTCCCCCGAGATCAGCGATCCGCTCGGCGCCCGGCCGCAGCATCAGATGATAGGTATTGCCGAGCACGATGTCGGCGCCGGCGTCACGCACCTCGCGCCAGTGCATGCCCTTCATCGCGCCGGCGGTGCCGACCGGCATGAAGGCCGGCGTGCGCACCACGCCGTGCGGCGTGGTCAGGCGGCCGGTGCGGGCGGCGCCGTCGGTGGCGACCAGTTCAAAATGGTTGGGGAGGCTCATGGGGGAGCTTATTGCGTGACAACGCCGCTCCGTTCAACCCGGTTTTGACCGATTTTGCGCCCAAAACCCGTTGACGGCGGCTCCTGGCTGCCGCATAAGTCCGCGCCATGACGACTTCGACCAAAGCGACCGCGAAAACCAAAGCACCCTCCGGGGGCTCGGGAGCCGTGCGCGCGTAGTCGAACGATCGCATTATCTGAACCGAAGCCCCGCCTGAAAAGGACCGGGGCTTTTTTATTGCCCGCAAGCCATTGATGCTCAAACAGAGGATAGACCCGTGAGCCACGAACCCGTTGTAGCCATTGCCGGCGTGACCGGCGCTGTCGGCGCCGAATTCATCGCCACCATGGACAGGCGCGCCTTCCCGGTCCGCAAGCTCAAGGCGCTGGCCAGCGCCCGCTCGGCGGGCAAGACCATCGATTTCCGCGGCGAGAGGATCGTGATCGAGGAGCTCACCGAGAAGTCGTTCGAGGGCGTCGACATCGCGCTGTTCTCGGCCGGCGCCGGCGCCTCGCGAAAGTTCTCGCCCGCCGCCGTCAAGGCCGGTGCGGTCGTGATCGACAATTCCTCGGCGTTCCGCATGGATCCGAACGTGCCGCTGGTGATCCCGGAGATCAACGCGCGCCGCATCCGCGAGCACAAGGGTATCATCGCCGTCCCGAATTGTTCGGCGATCACGGCGCTGGTGCCGCTGTGGCCAATCCATCAGGCCAACCGCATCAAGCGCGTCATCCTGTCGACCTATCAGGCGGCGAGCGGCGGTGGCGCCGCCGTGATGCAGGAGCTGGTGGAATCGACCCGCGCTCATCTCGAAGGCCGCGCCTTCCAGCCGAAAGCCGTTCAGCACCCCTACGCCTTCAACCTGTTCAGCCACAACACGGCTGTTGATCCCGAGACCGGCTACAACGACGAAGAGACCAAGGTGATCAAGGAGACCCGCAAGATCTTCGAGGACGAGAAGATCGCGATCGGCGTCACCTGCGTCCGCGTGCCGGTGCTGCGCGCCCATTGCGAGGCGATCACCTTCGAATGCGAAAAGCCGATCACGGAAGCTGACGTGCGCGCGATCCTGGCCAACGCACCGGGCGTCAGAATCGTCGACGACCGCGCGAAGAATTACTTCCCGATGCCGATCGATGCGTCAGGACAGGACGACGTCCTGGTCGGCCGCATCCGCCGGGATCTCAGCGATGCCTCAGGTCACTCGATCTCGATATTCGTGTCGGCCGACCAGCTGCTGAAGGGCGCGGCCTTGAACGCGATCCAGATCGCGGAGCTACTGCCGCAACGGGTCATGGCGTGACGAAGGATTCGTAGGGTGGGCAGAGGCGCTTTTGCGCCGTGCCCACCATCTTTCCGCATTGACAGTGTGAATGGTGGGCACGCATCGCGTTACCACGAAGGCTGTCATCATCCGCCAACGGGTCGCGCGAATGCGCGCCCGATGACAGGCTCCGGCGGATGATCCAGTATTCCAGAGAGGTCAGCGATTGAGTCGAGAAGCCGCAGCGTACTGGGTCCCCCGCCTTCGCGGGGGACGACGGCCGTTGATTATCCGTTCTTCTTCGCCGCCAGTGTCGTACGGAGGCAAAGGCGCTTTTGCGCCGTGCCCACCATCTTCCTGCATCGATAGTGTGAATGGTGGCACGCCTCGCTTTACCACGAAGGCTGTCATCATCCGCGAAGGCGGATGATCCTGTATTCCAGAGAGGTCAGCGATTGAGTCGAGAAGCCGCAGCGTACAGGCTCCCCCGCCTTCGCGGGGACGACGACCGTTGATTATCCGTTCTTCTTCGTCGCCAGTGCCGTAGGGGGGCAAAGGCGCATTTGCGCCGTGCCCACCGTCTGCTGCATCGGCAGTGAATGGAGAACACGCGGAGCCTGTCATCAGGCGCGCATTCGCGCGCCCCGTTGGCTTTGCCCACTCCACGCACTTCTCAATCAGAGCAGTGCTGACCCAAAGGGGACATCGGCCTTTTTGCTCTCGGGTAAGTCAACCGCTCTGACTTATGGTACGCCGGTCGCGGATGATGTAGTTTCCTTCCTGTGAGGTCACGAAACACCGTCGGGCCAGATCGGGACAGTTCAAGTTCAATTTATCAGCGCAGGTGACGTCGGTTGCCTGACGCCGAACCATGCAAAATAAAGTAGCCGCTCGCATTGCAAGAGGCCGTCTCGTATCTGGCCGGTATTCGCAAGGGAGTGTGTCATGAGATCCTTTCCAAAAGTCGCCAGTGCAGCACTTGTCCTGTGCGCGTTGTTGCTATCATTTGACTCCAGCGCTTTGGTCGAACCGAAAGCGGAAGTGGCGGAAGCGGCCTCGGCATGGGGGCAAGCTATTGGCGGAGGCGATCCCGAAAACGTCCTGACGCTCTATGCGGACGACGCCGTGCTCTGGGGCACACTGTCGCCGACAGTGCGTTCCAATCGGGCGGCGCTGCAAGATTATTTCGTGAACGCCTTCAAGGCTCTGCCCGGCCTGAAGGTCGCCTTCGGCGATCAGTTGATCCGCGTGTACGGGACTACGGCGATCAACACTGGCTACTACACGTTCTCCTATGGCGAGGCGAAGAGCTTGCCCGCGCGCTACAGTTTCACCTACGTGAAGAACGGCGAGCGTTGGCTGATCGTCGACCACCATTCCTCGGCCATGCCCTCGACACCGAAATAGAAGCTGTAGGGTGGGCAAAGGCGCACTTCGCGCCGTGCCCACCGTCTATCCGCATCGATAAGAATGGTGGGCACGCTTCGCTTTGCCCACCCTACACACTTACGCAGCTACACGCCCGTCACGCGCCAGATGACGTTACCGACATCGTCAGCCACCAGCAGCGAGTGGTCGGGGCCGAGGGTGACGCCGACCGGCCGTCCGTAGGAGACCTTCTCGTCGGGGGCGAGAAATCCGGTCAGAATGTCCCGCGGCGGGCCGGAGGGGCGCCCGTTCTCGAACGGCACGAACACCACCGCGTAGCCGCTCAGCGTGCTGCGATTCCAGGAGCCGTGCTGGCCGATCGCCATGCCGTCCGGAAAGCCCGGCAGCGTGCCTGACGGCATCCAGCACAGGCCGAGCGAGGCGGTGTGGCCGCCGAGCGCGTAGTCCGGTTGGATCGCCTTGGCGACCATGGCCGGATCCTGCGGCACGCGGTCGTCCACCGTCTGTCCCCAGTAGCAATAGGGCCAGCCGTAGAAGCCGCCGTCACGCACCGAAGTCAAATAGTCCGGCGGTGTCTCGTCGCCCAGGCCGTCGCGTTCGTTGACGACGGTCCAGAGCACGTTTGTATTGGGCTCCCAGGCCAGCCCTACGGCGTTACGAAGCCCGCTGGCGAAGATACGGCTCGTGCCGCCGGCGAGATCGAGCTCGTAGATCGCGGCGCGGCCTTCTTCCACTTCCATGCCGTTCTCGGCGATGTTGCTGAGCGAGCCGACGCCCGCATAGAGTTTTTTGTCGTCCGCACTCGGCAGCAGGCTCCGCGTCCAATGCCCGCTGGACTTGAACGCCACAAGCTTGCGCCCCTCGGCGGTGATGCGGTCCGCACCCGCGGTGTAGGGAAAGGCGACCACGCCGTCGGTGTTGCCGACATAGAAGGTCTCGCCGACCAGCGCCATGCCGAACGGTTGGCTCAATCCCTCCATGAAAATTCCGCGCCCTTCAGCAACGCCGTCGCCGTCACGATCGCGCAACAAGGTGATGCGGTCGGCGCTGACGCCGAGCGCCGCGGCGCGCCGCATCGTCGCCTGCATCGCATAGTGGAACACGCTCCTGGGCGGTCCCGCGATCTGCGTCGAACTCGGCGATGAGCACGTCGCCATTCGGCAGCACGTCGATCCAGCGCGGATGGTCCAGGTCTTTCGCAAACGCGTTGACCTTGAGCCCGGGTGCAGCGGTTGGCTTTTGCCCTTCGCTCCAGCCCTGGGCCGTCGGCATCTTGAGCGTCGGGATGGCGCCTTGCGGCTTCGCCTCCGGAATGGCCGGCGCGGTCCCCCAGGCTGCCGCAGGCGCGGATCCCTGCAGACGGCGCCATTGCAGCGCGACGGCGCCGATCAGCGCGACCACGCGCGCGAAAATGCTCGACATGTTCATGAGTACTCCAGTTGACGGCGCGCACACTATCCGACGCCGGGAAGCGTTGAAACCTCGTCATCGAAGCGTGAACCGGCCACACCTACTGCGTGTGCAAGAAAAAGCCGCAGCCGCCGCACCGCAGGTGCGTGGCGAGAGATTCGGTAGTAATCGGTAGTAATACGACCTTGGCGACATCGGCCGAATCGCAGAAACACAACCTTGGCGCTTCTTTGTCAGAGCGCTTCCTCCCTGAAAACTTTGCCCGCCTCGCTGGCGGGCACTCTTTTCAGGGTACTGCGGCCCGCCTCAATCCGGCGCGCGAAACAGCAGGCAGGCGTCCCCGTAGGAATAGAACCGGTATCCACGGGCGATCGCATGCGCGTAGGCCTGCTTCATGGTGTCGAGACCGGAGAACGCCGACACCAGCATGAACAGCGTCGAGCGCGGCAGGTGGAAATTGGTCATGAGGATATCGACCGCGCGAAAGCGATAGCCCGGCGTGATGAAGATCGAGGTCTCGCCGTCGAACGGCCGAACGGTGCCGTCTTCAGCCGTGGCGCTCTCCAACAGCCGCAGCGAGGTGGTGCCGACCGCCACGATGCGCCCGCCTCTGGCGCGCGCCGCATTCAGCGCGGATGCGGTATCGGCCGATATCGAACCCCACTCCGCATGCATCCTGTGCTCGGAGGTTTCCTCGACCTTGACCGGCAGGAAGGTCCCTGCCCCGACGTGCAAGGTCAGCCGGTGCAGTTCGACGCCGCGGCCGCGCAGCGCCGCTTCGAGGCCGGGCGTGAAATGCAGCCCCGCCGTCGGGGCGGCAACCGCACCTTCATTGGCCGCGAACATGGTCTGGTAGTCGGCGGCGTCGCGATCGTCGGGTGTGCGCTTCGACGCGATGTAGGGCGGCAGCGGCGGCGTACCGAGATCGTCGATGGCCTGATCGAGCGTTGGCCCATGAAACGAGAATGAGAGCGTGACCTCGCCCTCTTCGCCCTTGGCCTCGACCTCGGCATCGAGATGGCCGAGCAGGCAGACCTTGCCTTCATTGCCGAAGCGAACGATGTCGCCCGGCGCGAGCTTCTTCGCAGGCTTGACCAGCGCCTGCCAGCGCGACCCGTCGAGCCGCTTGATCAACGTCGCCTCGATCTTCGGCTCGGTCTCGCGGCCGATGCGGCGGCCTTTGAGCTGGGCGGAGATCACCTTGGTGTCGTTCACGACAAGCTGGTCGCCGGGCTTCAGCCACTGCGGAAGCTCGGAGACGATGCGGTCGCTCAGCGCGCCGTCCGGCTCCACGACCAGCATGCGCGCAGCATCGCGCGGGCTTGCAGGCCGCAGCGCAATGCTGGTGGCGGGGAGTTCGAAGTCGAAGAGATCGGTGCGCATGGTGCAATCCGTCATCGCCCGCCTTGTGCGCAATTGCGCACTGGGGCGGGCGATCTAGTACTCACGGACCTCTCATATAGCGAAAGCTGGTGAGTACTGGATGCCCCGCCTTCGCGGGGCATGACTTTGGGGTTCGTTACTGCTCAAGCCGCGTCGGCGGCCATGTGCGCCTTGACGATCTTGTCCGGGTTCTGCACCGGCTCGCCGCGCTTGATCTTGTCGACGTTCTCCATGCCCGAGGTGACCTTGCCCCAGACCGTGTACTGGCCGTTGAGGAAGGAGGCATCGTCGAAGCAGATGAAGAACTGGCTGTCGCCGGAATCCGGGCTCGCGGCGCGGGCCATCGAGGTGGTGCCGCGCACATGCGGTTCCTTGTTGAATTCAGCCTTCAGCTTCTGGCCGGAACCGCCGGTGCCGGTGCCCTGCGGGCAGCCGGTCTGCGCCATGAAACCCTCGATCACGCGGTGAAATACGATGCCGTCGTAAAATCCTTCGCGCACCAGTTCCTTGATCCGGGCGACATGGCCGGGCGCCAGGTCGGGGCGCATTTCGATGGTGACGGGGCCCTGGGTGGTTTCAAGAATCAAAGTATTTTCGGTATCAGCCATGCTCTTTTCTCTTCTGGTTTGGGTGGACGTTTGCGGGATCTGAAGGTGACCGCGAAAGGCCGGCCGGCGATCGCACCGCCCAGTCCCTCGGTAAGTGGCAACGGCGTACAGCGTTGCAATGTTTCCATGACCGCAATTCGGTACGCAATCCGGTCGTTGTCGCCGGCAGTTGCAGATTCATAGGTAATCCTTGGTTGGCCGAGAATGGCGCCTTCGCGGTTGAAACTGACGATGACGGTGATGTCCATCGGGTTGGCGCGCGAGGTCGGCGGCGGCTGCCAGCACGAATACAATTTGGCAAAGACGTCCTTGATGGTGTCGAGCCGCTCAGGCTGGGCCTGCGCGTGCGTCGTCGACGCAAGCCACAACAGAGCGGCGGCAAACCAGGCAGGTGGCTTGCGGCGCGCCGAAATCATGGCCTCACTTGATGTCGGATGCGACTTGCACCTTCACCATCTTGTCGGGATCGGCGACAGGTTCGCCGCGCTTGAGCTTGTCGACCACATCCATGCCCGACACCACTTCGCCGATCACGGTGTACTTCCCGTTCAGCGAGGAGCCATCCGCGAACATGATGAAGAACTGCGAATTCGCCGAGTTGGGATCGCTCGTTCGGGCCATGCCAACGATGCCGCGCTTGTACGGCACGTTGGAGAATTCGGCCGGCAGGTTCGGATATTTCGAACCGCCGGTACCGTTGAAATTCTTGCCGTCGCCGGTCTGCGCCATGAATCCCTCGATCACGCGATGGAACGGCACGTTGTTGTAATAGCCCTCGCGCGCGAGCAGCTTGATGCGCTCGGCGTGCTGGGGTGCGAGGTCGTTCCGCAGCTTGACCACGATGCGGCCCTTGGTGGTGTCGATCACGATCGCATTCGCCTTGTCGAGATTGGCGGGCAGCGGCTGGGCTATGGCGGGAGCCACGAGGAACAGCGCGGCGAGAACGGCGAGAATTCGGATCATGAAAGCTCCGGTCATTTGAAACAGGAAAGCGTGTTGTCGCGCACCAGCGCTTCAGCCCGCAAACTTGGTCTTCAGGCTGGCCGCGACCGATGGCGGGACGAACGCCGATACGTCGCCGCCCATGGCAGCGATTTGGCGCACCAGTGTGGCGGTGATCGGGCGGACAGCGACCGAGGCCGGCAGGAATACCGTATGCACCTCGGGCGCCATGGTTTCGTTCATGCCGGCGATCTGCATCTCGTAGTCGAGGTCGGTCCCGTCGCGCAGGCCGCGGATCATGATGGTGGCCCCCGCCTTTTGGGCCGCCGTGACCGTCAGATTGTCATAGGTGGTGCAGTCGAAGTCGCAGCCGGCCTTGGCGGCGATCGGACCGAATACCGCCCGGACCATTTCCAGGCGTTCCTCGGTCGAAAACAGCGGCTTTTTGCCCGGATGGACGCCAATGGCGACGATCAGGCGGTCGCACAGGCCGACGGCGTTCTGGACCACGTCCAGATGGCCATTGGTGACGGGATCGAATGAGCCGGGATAGAGCGCGATACGGGGCATAGGTCCCTCCTACCCCGCTCCGGGCGGTCCGGCAAGCCGGGCATGGTTCCTCCCTGGTCCGCCTTTTTATTTCAGATCGGCCAATGAACCAGTTTCGGGCCTCAAGCGTCTCCTCCGCGGGACGGCAATGTTTCGTCAGCCAATGGACGACGAAACAAAACTCGGCCCGGACGAAACCATTTTCGGACTTGGCGAAGACGGCAGGAAACTTGCGCTGGCTACAAGTCCATCCAACGAAACGACACGGGCCGACAAGGCCCATGACAGGGGACCGTCATGATCAAGGCTTTTTCCGCAATCGCTGCCGCTGGGTTCATTGCCACCGCGCTGACCGTGCTGCCCGGCTTCGCGCCGCAGGTTGAAGCCAGCGTGCCGCAGGCGCTTGCCAAGGGTGACCGCCTCGATATCCGCACGGTCGGCAAGGATTGCTCACAGCAGGCCTGGCCGAATTTCGAGGCTTCCTGCCTTCGCGCCTCCGGCTCCAAGTCGATGGTCAAGGAAGCGCGTCTGGTGACCGCTGACCGTACCCCATAACCGCTCAATCTTTGTTCTGGCCGACCCCCAGCCAAGAACAAGAACCACGTACCTCCAAGTACGCAAATGAAGGCGAATAGGGATGCCCCCCTGTTCGCCTTTTGCGTTCTAAAGGCGCCCGAGCATTTTAGGCTGCCACGCGTTCTGCCGGCTGCAGGTCGATGGTTCGGGAAGCACGCCCCGTAAAGCCGCGAACCAGACAAATCGCGTACTGCATCGGCGCGTGGTGCAGGTGACGTGCTGATCGAGGAATCCCCGCACATATCGGATGAAGACCGCGCCGAGGTGATCGAGATCATTCCCGGCAGTGTGGCGGGAATCGCTGTTCGCCTTCCTGCAACGCAACGCCGAACGCTCCGCTGCGTTCTTCGGCGTGCCGACAAGGCAGGTTGTCGAGTTCGGGACCGAGATCGAGATTTAGCGGCGCGGTAAGAATCTTGCGCGCCAAGCCGTCAGGCGCGAACGATCGTCCCACGATACCTTCCAGGCGATGGCTCGTTCTCCTGTTCGGGGTTTGCGCAATTTGATTGTGTGATAAAAGCCTCCGCTGTCGCCGGGGGAACAATGCAAGATCGCTATCTGCCGAATCTGAATGGCCTGCGGGCAATCAGCGTCTTTGTGGTGATGCTCGGCCACGCGACCTCGCTGGAGTACCATTTCGGCGGCTACAACAACCCAGAGTGGCTGTGGATCAACGGAAGTTTCGGTGTAAACGCCTTCTTTTGCATCAGCGGGATCTTGATCAGCTATCTTCTCGATCAGGAGCTTCACGCTACCGGCAAGATCGACATCAAGCAGTTCTATCTGCGCCGCGCTGCGCGCATCTGGCCGCTCTATTTTTTGGTAGTAATTCCGGCGCTCGTCTTGAACGTGGCCTTGGCTGGGACGTCGCTGCACCAAAGCATGAACTTCTACGATTACCTGTTCCTGTTCCTCATCCTGCCTGGATTCGCCGACCGTCCCATGTTCATTGGGCAGACCTGGAGCATCGGAGTCGAGGAATCGTTCTACGCGGTCTACCCTCTGATGGTCCGGCATCTCAGCCGCCGCGGCCTCGCCGTAGCCCTGCTGGCGATCGTGTTTTCGCCCGAGTTCTTCGCCTTGCTTGGTCGCTACACTTGCCCCGACCTATGCTCCCCCAGGTTCTGGTGGTCGCCAATATGGTACAGCTGCATTCCGATCGGCTGCCTCGTTTACCTGGCTTACAGCGCTGGCAATGAACGGCTCAACCGGATGCTTTTCTCTCCCGCCCTTCAGTGCTTCTCCATTGTCGCAGTGGCCGGCATCATCTACGCCGCAATACAGTCGGCTAATGACCGCTACGTCGATGTTCGGCTTTGCGCGCTGTTCTTCTCGATCATCATCCTCAACGCCGCCTTCAACCCGCGATCCGTAATGCAGATTGAAAACCCGATCACCAGATTTCTCGGCGAAATTTCCTATGGCATGTACATGTACCATGTGTACGCCATCTGCCTGACGCTGATGATTTGCTGGGTCTTCTTCAAAGGCCCGACATTCCCGTACCAACATCTGATCGTCGCAACCCTCACCACGACGTTCACGATTGGCCTGGCAAAGTTATCTTATGACTATATCGAGCAGCCGATCAGAGCCTTGGCACGAAGGAAAAAGCGGGACGTCGATTCACGCGATGCGAAACACGCTCGGGGTTCTGTCCTTTGAGATTCCAGAATTATTGAGGGATCTGGCCGTTGGTGCCGCGGGCGTCGCGGCATGAAATTTTGACATTGGATGCAGGCAGCGCCAGATAACCTGAGCGACGCCACGTAACCGTGATTATCGTGTCTCACGACAGGGGTGCACTCCAGCCGTCGCAACCCGGATGGAGCGCAGCGCAATCCGGGAAAAGGCTTGCCCGCGGATCGACCGATCCCGGGTTGCGCTGCGCTTCACCCGGGCTACGGGGGCGTCGGCGGCGCTAGCCGCCGTTGCCGTTGTCGCCGTTCTCTCCGTCGTCGCCGATATGCTCGACCGACACCACGTGCTCGTCCTCGGCGGTATCGAACACGATGACGCCCTGCGTCGAGCGGCCGGCGATGCGGATGTCCTCGACCGGGCAGCGGATGAGCTGGCCCTTGTCGGTGACCAGCATGATCTGGTCGCTGTGTTCCACGGGGAACGACGCCACCAGCTTGCCGTTGCGGTTGTTGACGCTCATCGCGACGATGCCTTTGCCGCCGCGGCCGGTGGTGCGGTATTCGTAGGACGAGGTGCGCTTGCCGTAGCCGTTGACGGAGACCGTCAGCACCACCTGCTCCTGCGCCGACATTTCCGCGTAGCGCTCCTGCGAGAGCTGGAGCGAACCCGAGCTCTCCTCGCCCTCGGCATCCGCAGGCTCCTCAACAGCGATTTCGCCGGCGACCGCGCGGCGCATCTTGAAGTATGCCGACCGCTCGTCGGAGGTGGTCTCGACATGGCGCAGGATCGCCAGCGAGATCAGCGTGTCGTTCTCGGAAAGCGCGATGCCGCGCACGCCCATCGAAGTGCGGCCGGTGAAGACGCGCACATCGCTGACGGGGAAGCGGATGCACTGGCCGCCGGCGGCCGTCAGCAGCACGTCGTCGTGCTCGGTGCATATCTGCACGTCGACGATCGCCTCGCCCTCCCCGAGCTTCATGGCGATGATGCCGGAGCGGCGGACATCGACGAAGTCGGAAAGCTTGTTGCGGCGGACGGTGCCGCCTGTCGTGGCGAACATCACGTCGAGATTGCCCCAGGAGGATTCATCCTCCGGCAGCGGCATGATCGTGGTGATGCGCTCGCCCTGCTCCAGCTTCAGGATGTTGATCATCGCCTTGCCGCGCGCGTTGGGCGCCGCCACCGGCAGCCGCCAGACCTTTTCCTTGTAGACCTGGCCCTTCGAGGAGAAGAACAGCACCGGCGTATGCGTCGAGGCCACGAACAGCCTGGAGACAAAGTCCTCGTCGCGGGTCTGCATGCCCGCGCGGCCCTTGCCGCCGCGGCGCTGGGCCCGATAGGTCGAGAGCGGCACGCGCTTGACGTAGCCGGCGTGCGAGACGGTGACCACCATGTCCTCGCGCTGGATCAGGTCCTCGTCCTCGACCTCGCCTTCCTGCTCGATGATCACGGTTCTGCGCGGGGTGGCGAACTCGTCCTTCACCGCCGCAAGCTCTTCCTTGATGATCGCCTGCACGCGCGCGCGCGAACGCAGAATGTCGAGATAGTCGGCGATTTCCACCGCGAGCTTGTCGAGCTCTTCGGAAATCTCCTCGCGGCCGAGCGCCGTCAGACGTTGCAGGCGCAGGTCGAGAATGGCCTTGGCCTGCTCCAGCGACAGCCGCGCAGTGCCGTCGGGCGCCATCCGGTGGCGCGGATCGTCGATCAGCGTGATCATTGCCTCGACGTCCCTGGCCGGCCAGTCCCGCGACATCAAGGTGTCGCGCGCAGTGGTCGGATCGGGCGAGGTCCTGATGACGCGAATGATCTCGTCGATATTGGCGACCGCAATGGCCAGGCCGACCAAGATATGGGCGCGGTCGCGGGCCTTGTTGAGCAGGAATTTGGTGCGGCGGGTGACCACCTGCTCGCGGAACGCGACGAACAGCGTCAGCAGGTCCTTCAGGTTCATCACCCGTGGCCGGCCGCCGTCGAGCGCCACCATGTTGGCCGGAAAATTCGTTTGCAGCGGCGTGAAGCGATAGAGCTGGTTCAGCACCACGTCGGGCACCGCGTCGCGCTTCAGCTCGACGACCACGCGAAAACCGTCGCGGTCGGATTCATCGCGCAGGTCGGAGATACCGTCGATCTTCTTCTCGCGCACCAGTTCGGCGATGCGCTCCACCATGGTGGCCTTGTTCACCTGGTAGGGAATTTCGGTGACGATGATCGCTTCGCGATCTTTCCGGATGGTGTCGATCGTCACCTTGCCGCGCATCACGATCGAGCCGCGGCCGAGGTGATAGGCCGAGCGGATGCCCTGGCGGCCGAGAATGATGCCGCCGGTCGGGAAATCCGGACCCGGCACGATGTTGATGAGATCGTCGATCGTGAGCGCCGGATTGTCGATCAGCGCCACGCAGGCGTCGATGACCTCGCCGAGATTGTGCGGCGGGATGTTGGTCGCCATGCCGACCGCGATGCCGCCGGCGCCGTTGACCAGAAGGTTGGGAAATTTCGCCGGCAGCACCGTCGGTTCGCGGTCGCGGCTGTCGTAATTGGCCTGGAAGTCGACGGTATCCTTGTCGATATCGTCGAGCAGCGTCTGCGCGATCTTGGTCAGGCGGGATTCGGTGTACCGCATGGCGGCCGCCGTATCGCCATCCACCGAGCCGAAATTGCCCTGGCCGTCGATCAGCGGCACGCGCATGGAGAAATCCTGCGCCAGACGCACCAGCGCGTCATAGACCGACTGGTCGCCGTGCGGATGGTATTTACCGATGACGTCGCCGACCGTGCGCGCCGACTTGTTGTACGACTTGTTCCACTCGAAGCCGTTCTCGGACATCGCGTAGAGAATGCGGCGATGGACGGGCTTGAGCCCGTCGCGCGCATCCGGCAGCGCCCGCGCCACGATCACGCTCATGGCGTAATCGAGGTACGAGCGTTTCATCTCGTCGAGGATCGAAACGGGACGAATATCGGAAGGCTCCGGCGGCTCGCCGGGCGTGTTATCTTCAGGATCAGACAAAGGGGAATCCGGTCAGTTCTCAGATGAGAATCATATAGCGCATCGGGGCCCCGATAACCACCCCGAAGCGGGCTGGAGAGGTCGTTTTTCCGCTCGTTTTTTCATGGACTTACCGGGATCGGGGGCGACTATTTTGGCACCTGCCGGAACCGGCATTTCCGGGCCCGGAAACCAGCCTCCAAACGGCGGCTCGGGCCCAGCCCTATTGGCCGAAAACTACCGCGTGCATGATACGTCCCGGCAGCATGGTGAACAGGCCAGCGACGACGAGCGCGCCGAAGAAGATCGACGCCCAAACGCCGCCACGGCCGCGAAGGCGTGCAGCGGGATCGTCCCCGGCGCGTCGAACAACGGCATGAGGCCCATGGTGGGCGCTTCCATGCGCCGCCGAGCGCCGAAAGCCCTGCCTAGAACGGGATGTCGTCGTCCATGTCGCTGTTGCGTCCGCCGGCCGCCACGGCGCGCCGCGGCGCGGAGCTGACCGGGCCGCTGGAGCCGAAGTCGCCGCCGGAATCGTCGGAGCCGAAGCTGCCGCCACCGCCGCCGCTGCGGCCGTCCAGCATGGTCAGGGTCGAGTTGAAGCCCTGCAGCACGACTTCGGTCGAGTATTTCTCGACGCCGCTCTGGTCGGTCCATTTGCGCGTCTGCAGCGCGCCCTCGATGTAAACCTTGGCGCCCTTCTTCAGATACTGTTCGACAATCTTGCAAAGCGGCTCGGAGAAGATGACGACCCGATGCCACTCGGTCTTTTCCTTGCGCTCGCCGGTGCCCTTGTCGCGCCAGGTCTCCGAGGTCGCGATGCTCAGGTTGGCGATCGGCCGCCCGTCCTGCGTCCGCCGGATTTCAGGATCCTTGCCGAGATTGCCGACCAGGATCACCTTGTTTACACTTCCCGCCATCACCGCTCTCCACTCGATATCGCCGGCAAAAACACTGGCAAAAATTATTGGTCGCACCGCCGCGTGCCGGCAATTCCTGTGACCTGTCGCCAATTCCTGACTTGTCGCCTTGTCCGCCTTCTGCGTCCGTGTCCGGACATCCGAACGACCCTATACACGCGCAGGCTCCGCCGACTTAGCGATCCCTCGGCAAGCCAGCGGTTTATCCACATATAGCATCGCCACCGCCAGTGTTCCAGCTTTGTTCCCAAGATTGCCTGATCTTGGTCCAATTCCGGCAATGCAACCCGGACGCGATTACCGGCAGCTCACGGGACCCGGAAAACTTCCGAAATGGAACCCGCGAGTTCCGCATGTTATCGTGAATATAACAATCAAATCATCAGCTTGGCTAATTGAACTTCGTTTTCGCGTGTTGCATTCCGGCGACACCATTTACGCGCGAGTCGAGATATAAGTTGGCTATCGGCGCGGCGCTCGCGTCATCACGGCAACGCTTCGGGACCACGGAAGCGGGCAAGAGCTGGAGACAGAGGATGAAGAAGTTTCTGTTAAGTACGGTTGCTCTCATCGCGTTCGCGGCACCTGCGGCCGCCGCTGACCTCGCTGCGCGTCCTTACACCAAGGCGCCGCCAGCGCCGGTCGCCCTCGTGTACGACTGGAGCGGCTTTTACATCGGCGGCAACGGTGGCTGGGGTTCGAGCCACAAATGCTGGGACTCGGTAGCGCCTACTCCTTTCGCGATTGGCGCTGAGGGTTGCCATGACGCGACCGGCGGCACCGCCGGTGGTCAGATCGGTTATCGCTGGCAGGCCACCAGCTGGGTGTTCGGCCTCGAAGCCCAGGGCAACTGGGCGGACTTCCGCGGCAGCAATGAGAGCGTGCTTTTCCCCGGCTTCGCGAACGAATCGAAGATTGACGCCTTCGGCCTGTTCACCGGTCAGGTCGGCTGGGCCGCCAACAACGTTCTGTTCTATGTCAAGGGTGGTGCGGCCGTTACCTCGGATCGTTTCCGCATCCGTGATATTCCCACGGGCCTCGTAGTCGGCACCACGGGTGATGACACCCGCTGGGGCGCCAGCGTCGGCGCGGGCCTCGAATTCGGCTTCGCCCCCAACTGGTCGGCCGGCATCGAATACAACCATCTGTTCATGCAGGACCGCACTCACACCTTCGTCGACCCCGTGGTCGGCGGCGTCGTCGGAGTCGATCGCATCAACCAGGATGTCGATCTCGTCACCGTCCGCGTCAACTATCGCTGGGGTGGCCCGAGCATCGCAAGGTACTGATCTTCGCTTTCAGCAAACCGAGTACCGAAAAGGCCGGCTTCACGCCGGCCTTTTTTGTTTGGTTGCACTCCGGTAGGGCCGACACCCGCTTCGGTTGTATCGCGCATACATTTGCCGCGGATGTGGTTTTTCGGCGACAGCATTCCGGCACCACTTCAGGCTATATCCGCAAGCAACCTCAAATTGACTGCTCCGGCAGTTGCGTTGAGAATCCCGAAGGAAGAAGGAAAAGGAAGTGAAGAAAATTCTGTTGACGACGACCGCGCTGATCGCACTTGGGATCGCTCCTGCGGCCGCTGCAGACCTTGCCGCACGGCCCTATACCAAGGCGCCGCCGATGGCGGTTGCGGTGTATAACTGGAGCGGATTTTACGCTGGCGTTAACGGCGGCTGGGGATCGAGCCGCCAGCGATGGGACGAAACCAGCCTCGGCATCGCTCTCTCGGAGGGCAGCCACGACGCAACCGGCGGCACCGTCGGTGGTCAGATCGGCTACCGCTGGCAGGCTGCTTCGTGGGTGTTCGGCGTGGAAGCGCAGGGCAACTGGGCTGACTTTCACGGCAGCAATGTGATCCCGCTTGCTGCGGCGTTCACCAACGACACGCGTGTAGATGCCTTCGGACTGTTCACCGGTCAGGTCGGCTACGCCGCGAACAACGTCCTGTTCTACGTCAAGGGCGGTGCCGCCGTGACCTCCGATCGCTACCGTGTGCTCGCGACCGGCACAGGTGTCCAACTCGCCAACAGCGTCGATGACACCCGTTGGGGTGGCGTGGTCGGCGTCGGCCTGGAATATGGCTTCGCCCCGAACTGGTCGGCCGGCATCGAATACAATCACATGTTCATGCAGGACAAGACCTACAACTTCGTGAGCAACGGCGTCGCCTTCCCGGCTGGCACATTGGTGGCCCAGAGCCGCATCCGCCAGGACGTCGATATCGTTACCGCTCGCATCAACTACAGGTTCGGCGGTCCGGCCGTCACGCAGTACTGATCTCTGCGTCACCCGGGTTCCAGGATTGAGAAAAGGCCGGCCTTACGCCGGCCTTTTTTTGTGCGGCACTGCTGACCGCTGCTGCCAAAAATATCTCGGCGCAAACAATCCGTTGATGATTTGCACGCGGCACTGGAAATTCCCTATCGTTCTTCCTATGTTCCGACTTTCAATCATCGGCGCCTGATCCCGGTACTCATCCGGCAATGCGCGCCTAACGTGGCGCGTCTCTTCGCGCGTCTGGAAATGCCGATATGGATGAAGTGCTCAGGGCGAAGCGCCAACCACCCGCCGGCTCGGCATCGCGCGCGATAACGATCCGCGGCGCGCGCGAGCACAATCTCAAGAACGTCGATCTCGAGATTCCCAGAGACAAGCTCGTCGTATTCACCGGCCTCTCCGGCTCCGGCAAATCTTCGCTCGCCTTCGACACCATCTATGCCGAAGGCCAGCGCCGCTATGTCGAGTCGCTCTCGGCCTATGCGCGCCAGTTCCTGGAGATGATGCAGAAGCCCGATGTCGACCAGATCGACGGCCTGTCGCCTGCGATCTCGATCGAGCAGAAGACAACCTCGAAGAATCCGCGCTCCACCGTCGGCACCGTCACCGAGATCTACGACTACATGCGCCTGCTGTGGGCGCGCGTCGGCGTGCCCTATTCGCCGGCGACGGGACTGCCGATCGAAAGCCAGATCGTCTCGCAGATGGTCGACCGCGTGCTGGCGCTGCCGGAAGGCACCCGGCTCTATCTGCTGGCGCCGGTCGTGCGCGGCCGCAAGGGCGAGTACAGGAAGGAGCTCGCCGAGTGGCTCAAGAAGGGCTTTCAGCGCGTCAAGATCGACGGCACCTTCTATGAGCTTTCGGAAGCGCCATGTTCTCGACAAGAAATTCCCGCACGACATCGACGTGGTGGTCGACCGCATCGTGGTTCGCCCCGACATCGGCCAGCGCCTCGCCGAAAGCTTTGAGACCGCGCTGAAGCTCGCCGAAGGGCTCGCGGTGATCGAATATGCCGACGCGCCGGCGGGTGCGGCGGAAGAGAAGAAGTCCGACAAGAAGACCGCAAAGATCCACGACAAGAGCGGCCCCGAGCGCATCCTGTTTTCGGAAAAATTCGCCTGCCCGGTTTCGGGCTTCACGATCCCCGAGATCGAGCCGCGGCTGTTCTCGTTCAACAACCCCTACGGCGCCTGCCCGGCCTGCGGCGGCCTCGGCGTCGAACAGCATATCGACGAGGACCTCGTCATCCCCGACAAGGAAACGACCTTGCGCAAGGGTGCGATCGCGCCCTGGGCGAAATCGTCCTCGCCCTATTACATCCAGACGCTGACCGCGCTCGGCAAATTCTACAAGTTCACGCTCGACACCAAGTGGAAGGACCTGCCGAAGAAGACGCAGGCCGCCCTGCTGCACGGCTCCGGCGACGACGAGATCAAGTTCTCCTACGAGGACGGGGTCCGCTCCTACGACACCAAGAAACCGTTCGAGGGTGTCATCACCAATCTCGAGCGCCGCTACCGCGAGACCGAGAGCGAATGGGCGCGCGAGGAGCTGGCAAAGTATTTCTCCGATGTCCCCTGCGCGAGCTGTAACGGCTATCGCCTCAAGCCCGAGGCGTTATGCGTCAAGATCGGCGGCAAGCATATCGGCGAGATTTCCGAACTCTCCGTCAAGCACGCCGGCGAATGGTTCGAGAGCGTGCCGAAGGCGCTGAATGCGCAACAGAACGAAATCGCCGCGCGCGTGCTCAAGGAGATCCGCGAGCGGCTGTCCTTCCTGCTCGACGTCGGCCTGAATTATCTCACCTTGTCCCGTTCCTCCGGCACGCTATCCGGCGGCGAAAGCCAGCGCATCCGCCTCGCCTCGCAGATCGGCTCGGGTCTGACCGGCGTGCTCTACGTGCTGGACGAACCCTCGATCGGCCTGCACCAGCGCGACAACGCGCGGCTGCTGGAGACGCTGAAGCGGCTGCGCGACCTCGGCAATACCGTGATCGTGGTCGAGCATGACGAGGACGCGATTCGTTTAGCGGATTACGTGCTCGACATCGGCCCCGGCGCCGGCATGCATGGCGGCCACATCATTGCGCAGGGCACGCCCGCCGAGGTCATGAAGAACCCGAACTCGCTGACGGGCAAATACCTGACCGGCGAATTGTCGGTCGCGATCCCTGAGCGCCGGCCGCCGAACCACCGGCGAACCATCAAGGTCATCAACGCCCGCGGCAACAATCTGAAAAACGTCTCGGCGGAAATTCCGTTGGGGTTGTTCACCTGCGTCACCGGCGTCTCCGGCGGCGGCAAGTCGACGCTGCTGATCGATACCCTCTACAAGGCGATCGCCCGCAAGCTCAACAACGCCAGCGAAGGCGCCGCGCCCCATGACCGGATCGAGGGGCTGGAGCATATCGACAAGATCATCGACATCGACCAGTCGCCGATCGGCCGCACGCCGCGTTCGAATCCTGCGACCTATACCGGCGCCTTCACGCCGATCCGCGAATGGTTCGCCGGCCTGCCCGAATCCAAGGCGCGCGGCTACGAGCCCGGGCGTTTTTCGTTCAACGTCAAGGGCGGCCGCTGCGAGGCCTGCCAGGGCGACGGCGTTATCAAGATCGAGATGCACTTCCTGCCCGACGTCTACGTCACCTGCGACACCTGCAAGGGCAAGCGCTACAACCGCGAGACGCTGGAAGTCCTGTTCAAGGGCAAGTCGATCTCCGACGTGCTCGACATGACGGTCGAGGAAGCCGCCGAATTCTTCAAGGCCGTCCCCCGCGTCCGCGAAACCTTCAAGACGCTGCACCGCGTCGGCCTCGACTACATCCATGTCGGCCAGCAAGCCACCACCCTCTCCGGCGGCGAAGCCCAGCGCGTCAAGCTGGCAAAAGAACTCTCAAAGCGCGCCACCGGCCGCACGCTCTACATCCTGGACGAGCCCACCACGGGCCTGCACTTCCACGACGTGGCGAAGCTTCTGGAAGTGCTGCACGAGCTGGTCGCCCAGGGCAACACGGTGGTCGTCATCGAGCACAACCTCGAAGTCATCAAGACCGCCGACTGGGTCATCGACCTCGGCCCCGAAGGCGGCGACGGCGGCGGCGAAATCGTCGCCTGGGGTCCGCCGGAGGACATCGTGAAAGCGCCGCGAAGTTACACGGGGAAGTTTCTGGCCCCGGTGTTGAAAAAGGCGGCTGGCAAGCCGAGGAAGAGCAGCAGCGCGAGCGAGGCGGCGGAGTAGCGCGCCGGCAAGCATCGGCGGCTGCATCGCTCCATCGATCCTTGCGCTCCGATCTCGCAATTGACCTCGGACTTTACTCCACGATCTTCCAGTAGGAGTCCTTGCGGATCACCTTGCCGTTGCGAAACGTATAGAAGTCGCAACCGTGGACTTCTTTTCTCGCTCCCTCGCGCGTGCTGCCCGTGAGGGTCCATTTCGAGATGCCGGTATCGGCAGCCGAATCCACGAAATGTTCATCGTTGCCATAGTGGACATCAGGCAAGCCTTCAAAGCGTGTCGCCAACGCTTCTCGTACGTTGCGTTTGCCCTCGAAACGAGAGCCCCAAGGCTTGTTTCCCCTTGGCATCTCCAGGATACAATCGTCAGCAAAGAACGCCATGATGCGATCAAGATCGTGCGCGTTGAAGGCCTCACATAGCTCCTTCAATGTCGATCGAATCTCCATTCGCTCGCTCCATCCGGATTATCGATATTCGCTCGCGCGTGTTCCGCAGATATTAGCGCTCAAGCCCTTCAAGGCCAGCAAACGTAGGGCGGATTAGCGAAGCGTAATCCGCCGCCTTCTCTCTCCAACCAGCAGAGATCTCGTCTTCGGCAATCGCGCCGTCGTCCTACACCGTCCAATAATGCGGATGCGGGCGCGAACGATCACCCCAGTCGAAGGCCTCTTCATCGAGTTCGGACGGACCGGCGCGCAGGTCTTCCGGCGTCACGTCGGTCTGGTAGACCTGACGTACGGGATCAAATCGGAGGGCGTCCCACCGGATCGGACAATGATGGTGGCTGCCGAGCAGCCCTCCGGTTTTGATGACGGCGTAGGCTACCGCTCCGCTCGCCTTGTCGAGCATCAGGCGTTCGATCGAGCCGAGCTTTGTGCCGTCGCGGCAGTAGACGCTCACATGCTCGACGCGATCACTGGGCACCAGGGTATGAGGCATGGCGTCCTCCCTGTCTTCCCTTGTCCTTCCGGCATTGTAGCACGGATGAGCCGGGCATGCGGGGGCGTCCGGTTGCCGCGGAGCGCCAATGCGAGATTGGTTCCAGCGCCTGGAATTGAGCCAGCGGCCTTACTCTGCGATCGCCGCGTCCACGAACCCCTTCGGGTCCTCGCAAAACTCCCGCATGACCTTGTAATGATCGGTGTCCTTCACTGTCACCGGTTCAAGCCCGTACTTCGTCAGGCGCAACAGCGTCGCATTCGGATACGCCATCAACATCGGCGAATGCGTGGCCATGATGATCTGGCAATGGCCGATATCCTCCATCCGCCGCATCAGCTTCAGGAATTCGATCTGGCGCGAGGGCGACAGCGCCGATTCTGGCTCGTCGAAAATGAAGATGCCCTGGCGCTGGCAGCGTTCCTCGAAGAAGCGCAAAAAACCCTTCGCCGTGGGAATGGGAGAGGAAGTCGGGTGGCGAGCATAAGGGTATTCCGGGCCATCTGTCCAGATATCGCGCGACCGAAAAGAAGCTCTCGGCGCGGAAGAACCAGCCATCGCCGTCGATCTTGGGTAGCCAGCTTGCGCGAAGCGCATTGGAAATTGACCGCCCATTTTCTCCAGCGCGTCGGAGTGGTCGACCGGCATGTAGCCTTTACCGCCGCCAGCCTCGTCGAACCCGGCCAGCACTGCAATCCCTTCCAATAGTGTCGATTTACCGGTGCCGTTCTCGCCGACGATGATGGTGATCGCTCGATCGAAGCCCAGTTCGAAAATTCGTCGCGCAACAAGGGCAAGCAGAACGGATAGGACTCACGGTCCGGGACGCGCGAAGGATCGATCCAGATGCGCCTCAGATACGGCGCAGGCAGATTGATCGGCCGTTTGCGGCTGGAAGCCATGGGACTGGTCCTCAGGGAAACAAAGGCGTTCGTTCGGTTATACAGGGAATACCGTCAATCCTAGATCGCACGTTACCGATGCCCAGCGCCACCTACTCCCTCTTCCGCAGCGCTATCCTCGGCGAGCAGCAGGTCGTCTGCCGCTATGATGGCCGCCTTCGCGAGCTGTGCCCGCACATCATCGGCACCAACAAGCGCGGCGAAGAGGTCGTGCTGGCCTGGCAGTTCGGTGGCGAGAGCTCAGGACCGCTGCCGCAATGGCGATGCCTGAAGCTGGCCAATGTCAGCAATGCCCGCACGCGCCGGGGACGTTGGCATGAGGGCGGCTCGCATCGCACGACGCAAACCTGCGTCAGCGATATCGATCTCGACATCAACGTTCATGTCCGTCAGCGGCGTTGAAGCGACGCTGCGGAGGATAAAGAGAAAGAATGGATTGCTTCGCTTCGCTCGCAATGACGTGGAGAGACGGAGGCTACGACGCTTCCCTTGCGGTCATGGCGAAAGCAGTGCGCCAATATTCAGGAGACATCGATGGTTGAGACGATACGCCGCATCGCCTCTCTCTTCGCAGAGCGAACACTTCCGCGCCACACACCGTCGTACTGCTGTCGAAATAGCAACCTGCCCGCGCCAATGCGCGGTCGCGCTTCGGTCGAATTTCTGCCGGCATATGTATCGTATGGTTAATACGCAAGCGAGCGTTTACACATTCGCTCAACGTCGCTTGCAGACGGCTCTTTGGGGGCGCGTTCGCGCTCCGCTTCCACAACGATACGTCCACCATGCCGGTGCGATCGGTTCGCTATCGAGCCCGCGGGGGGTTATACGAATGTTCAACTTTAGGGGACAAAAAATGAAACGACTACTTCTAGCTGGTGTGGCCCTTTCGGTCGCATCCGCGACCGCAGCCTCGGCTGCCGACATGCAGGCGCGGCCTTACACCAAGGCTCCTCCTCCGGCGATGGTGTCTCCGGCGTACAACTGGTCCGGATTTTATATCGGCGCGCTGGGCGGCTATGGCTGGGGAAGCGGCGACAGCGATGCCAGCGGCGGTTTTGGAGGCGGCACGATCGGCTACAACTGGCAATTCCCCGGCAGCCAGTTCGTATTCGGCGTCGAAGTCGACGCCGCCGGCGCCAGCATCAAGGAAAGCTTCACCGAAGACCAGGGCGGAATTCTGGTCACGCAGGACTCCAAGATCAACTCATTCGGAAGCGTAGCCGGCCGTGCCGGCTTCGCGATGGATGCGGCGCTTCTCTACGCCAAGGGCGGCTACGCCTGGGCCAACAACAAGGCCACGATTTCAGGGGGCGGCGTGTCGTTTTCGGATAGCCAGACTCATTCCGGCTATACGATCGGCGGCGGCCTCGAATATTTGTTCACGCCAAGCTGGTCGGCGAAGGCCGAGTACATGTACACCAGCCTCGGCGGCGAGACCTACAATTTCGGTGGCTTTCCGCTGGATTCCCCCAACCTCGACTTCCACACCATCAAGGTCGGGGTGAACTATCACTTCAGGTAAGATGGCTCGATGGAAACATCAGGGCCCGATCCTGTTCGAACCGTCGTCACCCGCCTTGTGCGCAATTGCGCACTGGCGGGTGACCCAGTATTCCAGAGGCAGCAGTGATTTGGCCGATAAGCCGCGGCGTACTGGATACCCCGCATGCGCGGGGTATGACACCGCGTTTGGAATAGACAACGGAAGACCTCACACCACCTCGAGCACCAGCTCCATCGTCATCAGCACCGGATTGTCGCCGCGCATCAGCCGGCCCTCGGCGATGCCGCCGAGATAATCGACCAGCGCGACATCGAGCTCCGCCTGCAGCGTGCCGTCAGCGCCGGGCGTAATGGCGCCGGCCTTGATCGCAAGCTCGGTCGCAAACGGCACGACGGTCGCGGCCATCGGTGAAATGCGCGCCGATGGTGGAGCCGACGCCGCCGTGAATCCGAGCGCGCAGGATTTCGTGCTGCCGGCAGAAGGATTCCAGCGCCGCGGCAAAATCCTGATTCGGCCGCAGCCGCAGCGCGAAGGCGCGACTCCCGGCCTTCACATCCGAGCCGGCGCGCGCGACCGGCCCGAACAATTTGAAATTGGTCTCGGGATCGGGCTCGGCGGTAAACATCGCGCCGTCGATGCCGAACGCTTCCACCGCGAACGATTCGGCGACGATGCTCTCCTCGGGAAGAATGTGGCCGCCGTGCAGGTGACCGTCAGTCTCGGTCCAGAGTCCATGGCAATGGAAGAACGGCGCGCCGTCGCGCTCGCCGAGCGTCATCGCCCCACACTTCAATCGCGTGATGCCGGAAGGCCGAAACGTGTCGCTGTAAAACGCCGCATTGGCGCCGGTCTTCGACAGCGCCGGCATCACATAGGCAAACGGCCCGAGCGCCCCTTCTCGCATGCTCAGCACGCCGCCTGAAAACCCGGCTTCGGCAAAACCTCGCCGCGCGGCCTCCAGCAGCGGCAGGCCGGCGGCAAGCGTGAATGAAAACGCCCGTCCCCTCGCCTCGACCCATTGGATGCGTTCCGGCACGGCCGCGCCGGGTTGGTCAATGCTGCGCATCGCTCAGGTACCCGTCGACTTCGCAACGAGCTCAAGCAACCCTCGCGCCTCGAGTTCATCGCGGACCAGCCGCTTCGGAATCTTGCCGTAGCCCGACTTCGGCAACGCTTCCCAGAAGAAGAAGCGCTTCGGCATCTTGTAGCGCGGCACCTTCGGCGCCAGGAACGCGGCCAGCTCCGCCTCGCTCACGGCGGCAGCACCCTCGCGCGCAACGCAGACGGCAACGCCGACTTCGCCCCAGAACGCGTCGGGCACGCCGAGCACGGCGACCTCGCCGATCGCCGGGTGCGTGAGAATCTTCTCCTCCACCTCGCGCGGATAGATGTTGGAGCCGCCCGAGATGTACATGTCGGAAGCGCGGCCCGTGATGTAGACGAATCCCTCCTCGTCCATGTGGCCGAGATCGCCGGTGCGGAACCAGCCGTCGCGGAACGCCTTCGCGTTGGCCTCGGGGTTGTCGTAATAGCCGGCGAACACGGCGGGACCGATCACGCAGATCTCGCCGGTCTCGAAGGGCTTGAGCTCGCGCCCATCGTCACCCTGGATCGAGACCTGCATGCCCGTTCGCTCGAAGCCGCAGGTGCCGATGCGAGCCTGCGGGCCGTCCTCGGGATCGTGCAGATTGGTCGGCATCACCGTGATGTTGCCGGTGACCTCGCCGAGCCCGAAATACTGCACCAGCACCTTGCCGAGCTTGGCGAGCGCGGCCTTCTGATCCTCACGATACATCGGCGCGCCGGCATAGATCACGAAGCGCAGCGAGGAGTGATCGTATTTATCGACCGCGGGATGCTCGACCATCATCTTCAGAATGGTCGGCACGGTGAACATGTTGCTCACGCGGTGCGCCTCGATCAACCGGAAGGCTTCCGCGATGTCGAATTTTTCCGTCGGCAACAGGATCGTCGGCACGCCGCGCGCGACTTGCATGAGCTGGTGCACGCCGGCGCCGTGCGACAGCGGCGCGACCACCAGCGAGGCATCCGTCTCCGTCGTGCCGGGCATCAGATCGGCGAGATGGTTGGTGACGACGAACGCCATCTGGCCGTGGGTAAGCACCGCGGCCTTGGAGCGGCCGGTGGTCCCTGAGGTGAAGAAGAACCAGCAGGGATCGTCGTAGTCGACCGCTGCGTTATCGACCATGGTGCCGGCCTGCGACGCGATCACCTCGCCCACCGCCCTCTCGCCAAACGTGCCCTCGCCGATCCGCCAGATGAATTCGAGCGCGGGATTGGCGGCAGCGTTGGCATGGTCGGGGAAATCGCCATGGCACAGAAGCGCCTTTGCGCCGGAGGCGGTGGCGAGATAGGCGACCTCGTCCGGCATCAGGCGGAAATTGGTCGGCACCCAGACCGCGCCGAGGCGGAAGGCCGCGAACATCGACCAGAACATCTCGTCGCAATTCTTGGAATGGACCAGGATGCGGTCGCCCTTGACGACGCCGCGCGCGGCGAGGCCCGCCGCCAGCGCCGAGACGTGCCGGTCGATCTCGCGCCAGGTCCAGGATCTGTCGCCCCAGACGAAGCCCGTGCGATCGCCATGGCGGCGGGCATTCTGGGTCAGCATATGCGCGAGATTCATCACCCGGCGCGACATCCGCGCCAGGCCGCCGCGCGGGGTGGGAATAGTCACGGTTTCAGTCACAGGAAATCAACCATTACGCTTCGTGAAAACAGACATGGAACACCTCATCGCAACGATAGCAGAAAGCCTGCCACCTCCTCAAATCCGCCGCGGGCCGGCGTCACCGTACGCCCGTCCCCTTGCAACGCTGGCACTTGACCACCCTGTCGCCCTTCTTCAACAGCCCCTTGCCCTCGCAATTCTTGCATTTCTGCTTCTTCTTGATGTTGGGGCCTTTTTCATTGGCCATGATAATCTCCCGGCAAGCGTTGCACGCATCACCATAGCCAGCCCTGCAGTCCCGTCCATAAGCCCGCACAAACGATTTAGGAGATCACCTCCCGTGGGCATCGTCACCGCCATTTACACCCGTGCCGCCAAGGGCACGGACGACAGTGGCGGCGGGTTTGTGATCGAGAACAAGGCGGCGAAGGCGCCAGCGGATGGAAGATCGACGAAATCAAGGGTGCCACCGACGGCGAAGCTTGGTCGCTTCGCGCCGTCATCGCCGACTTCCTCAAATACCGGGGCCTTGAGCGGTGGCTTGCCGATCGTGCAGGACCGGCAGGCCATCATCGTGAATTACTGCGGATGGTTGGTAAGTTCCTGATCGCTCAAGCGCCAGTCCTGCCACAGTTGCAGCGCCCCCAACAGCGCGACGATCGCGCCCAGGGCAACGTGCCAGGCCCGAAGGATGTCATCGCCGGAGTAACCGAGGATGAACGGCGAAGCCATCAGCCAGAGGCCAAGCGCGATCGCCCCCACCTCCTCCCAGCGCTGCAGTGCGACATATTCGAGCTGGGCCAGACCGAACACCAGCATGCCGACCACGAAGGTGTTGAGGATCAGGGTGCTGCGTTCGGCGTCCATCACGTCGTGGCTGGAGAAAGGAAACCACGGCGATATCACGATCAGCACGCCAAGCAGCATGCCGAACCAGTCTTCCCATGTGCGATGTTTACTGAAGAAACCAAAGCCCGACATTGTAGACCTCCCCTTGAAAAAAGAGGCATACGTCGGCGGCCGCGATCACAGCATCTTCGATTTCGAACCCAGACCCGGCCGCTTCGGCGCCGTATGTCATCTAAAAGACCTAAGCACCCCGCCCCCTGCTGCAAGGCCCGCCTGCAAGGATCTTGCGAGCGCAAACCGCGGGGGCGACGCCCTGTTGCGCTGCACCGATCCGCCGCCGGCGCTCGCTTGCGGCGCGCAGGCCCGGACGGGTTTCCTGCGCCGTCGCCTGATTTGCATCGGCGGGCTCATGCCCATACATGAAAGGGTAAATCATCCGGGAATCCCCACATGACCGCCGTCCGCGACAATAAGGCTCAAAATCGTTTCGAACTCGACGTCGATGGCGCGGTGGCGTTCGCGAACTATCGCGTCACGCCCTCGGCGGTCATCATCACCCATACCGAAACGCCCCGCGCGTTGCGCGGCCGCGGCATCGCTTCCGAACTGGTCAAGGGCGCGCTCGAACTGATCCGCGCCGATGGCCGCAAGGTCATCGCCGGCTGCGGCTTTGTCGTGGATTACCTGCGCAAAAATCCGCAGTTTGCCGATCTGACGGGGTGACTTGATGCCACCGTCATTCCGGGGCGCTACCGCGCGCCCCGGAATGACGCGCAGCCTCAGGTAATCCGGATCGACATGTCCGGCAGGCCTTCGAGCTTGCACAGCAGCACGTCGCCCTTGACGACCGGGCCGACATTTTCCGGCGTGCCCGAATAGATGATGTCGCCCGGCTTGAGTTCGAAAGCTTCCGAAAGCTTGGCTATCTGTTCCGCCACGCTCCAGATCATGTTGCGCAGATCGGAGTTCTGCTTGACCGTACCGTTCACCGCCAGCGAGATGGCGCCCTTGGTGAAATGTCCGGTCTTGGCTGCGGGGTGAATTGGCCCGAGCACCGCGGCGTGATCAAAGCTCTTGCCGATTTCCCAGGGCTTCTTCTGATCCCCCATCGCGCGCTGCAGATCGCGCCGCGTCATGTCGAGGCCAAGTGCGTAGCCGTAGACGTGGTCGAGCGCCTGCTCCGCAGGAATGTTGGTCCCGCCCGATTTCAGCGCCGCCACCAGTTCGACCTCGTAATGATAGTTCTTGGTGAGCGAGGGATAGGGATGATCGCCGACGCTACCGATCGCGACATTCTGGATCGCGTCGGTCGGCTTCTGGAAGAAGAACGGCGGCTCGCGGTTGGGGTCCGAGCCCATTTCGCGCGCATGCGCGGCATAGTTCCGCCCGATGCAATAGATCCGCCGCACCGGAAAAACATCGGTCTCACCGACAATCGGAATGGTCGTCGTGCCAACCGGAAAAATCGATTTCGGGCCGGCCTGCGCTGCAGCCGTGCCGGCCTCCATGCCCGCACCGGCCAGCGCCAGCGCGCCCGTTGCCAGGATTGTCCTGCGATCGACATTGCTCATCGGCGTTCCTCCTTGTTCTGCTTGGTCTTCTTGTCCGCCCGTATCTACAGCGTTTTCCCCGCGGAGTGGATAGCGTTTGCACGTTGCTGCATTGCAATCGCACCAAAAAGAAAAGGCCCGCGTCGCCGCGGGCCTTGGTATGTGTGAATCGGACGAAGCGTCAGTGCTTGATATCAGGCGGCAGGACGCCGCCATTGGCGGCCAGCTTGGTCATGACCTGCTTGTGCAGCCAGATGTTCATACTGGCGGAGTTGTTGCTGTCGCCGGTGTAGCCGAGCTCCTTTGCCAGTTCCTTGCGCGCAGCAAAGCTGGAATCGATGTCGAGCGCCTTCATCAGGTCGACGATCGAGGTGCGCCAAGCCAGCTTCTCGCCCTTGGCGGCGACGGCCTTGTCCAGGATCGGCGCGACGTCCACAGTCGCAGCCGCCGGTGCTGCCGATCCGCCCCGACGTCCCTGCGGCCGCTCCACCACCCGCAGCCGCTCCGCCGCCGGCGGGTGCGGCGTCGGCCTTGGTGCCGAAGATTGCGCCCATGATTTTTCCGAAAATGCTCATCGTTCGCTCCCAATAACTTGAGGATGGGTTGAGTCTCTGGCGGCGCTGTTTGACCGGCAGCACCACGCCGGGATCGCCGGCAAGTCTAGCCAGCCAGATGAAGCTTGCCAACGAAACATTCACTGAAGCGTGAGTGCGTTTGTCGCTGTTTGGGAGTAGCCTGACGTCTCAGTTCGCGACATGGCCAGTTCCCATCCTGTCTTCGCGTCTGGCCTGTTCGTGATCGTTTTATGAAACGGCGCATTTGCGTCTTTCGGTTGGCGCACAATGCGACCGCGAGGGAGACAGCGACCATGGCGACCTATCACGGCAATGTCACATCGATGGCGGAGAGTGGACCAGACACCGCCGCCGCGCCCGTTATCCGAACCATCGGCCTACCGGATCTCCATCGGGCCTTGCAGCGCGGCTGGGAAGACTTCAAAGCCGTGCCGAGCCACGCCATCATCCTGTGCATCATCTATCCAGTGCTCGGACTGATGCTGGCACGGGCCGTGCACGGTTATTCGGTGCTACCGCTGTTGTTTCCGCTCGCCGCCGGCTTTGCCCTGCTTGGCCCGTTTGCAGCACTCGGCCTGTACGAAATGAGCCGCCGTCGCGAACGCGGCGAGCCGGCAACCGCCTGGGATGCGCTCGAGGTCGTGCGCTCGCCGTCGTTCGGCGCGATGGTCGGGCTTGGCGTATTGCTGCTGGCGCTGTTCGTGACATGGGTGGCTACCGCGCAGGCAATCTACATTGCCGCGTTCGGCTATGCAGGCGCGACCGGCTTTTCCGATTTCGCCGAACGCGTGCTGACAACGTCGCAAGGTTGGTGGCTGATCGTGGTCGGCTGCGGCGTCGGCTTCCTGTTCGCTCTCGTCGCGCTCTGCATCAGCGTGGTGTCATTCCCGCTGATGCTCGATCGCCATGCCGGTGCCGGCGATGCGATGGTGACCTCGCTGCGCGCGGTTGCACGCAACCCCGTGCCGATGGCGGCCTGGGGATTGATCGTCGCGCTGCTGCTGGTGGCGGGAACGTTGCCGGCCTTCCTCGGCCTTGCCGTCGTTATCCCGCTGCTCGGGCACGCCACCTGGCATCTCTATCGGGAGACGATCGAGCCGGAACTCAATCCGCAGCCGCTTCCGCCCCGCGCGCATCGCGAACGCAAGCCTGCCGCCGATTTCCCGGCCAATCTGTTCCCCTGGCGGCGCAAGGACAGCGCATAGGCCTGCACGGAACCTGATCGATCACACCGCCGGCCGAACTGACCGGCGGTGTCGTCGTTCACTGCTCACTAACGATGAATTGAGCATCTTCAACGGAAAGGCATTGCAGGCAACGATATCAGCCTTGTTTTGGCCGATCTTGCTGCGAACATTCGGCGGAACTTGAACACTAACGTCGATGACACATCGACTGACGTCGATGACACATCGATCGTGGAGCCAACGATAAGGATGATCGCTCGCTTTTCCCTGCGCGCTCTGACCCTGAGCGCCCTGTTGCTGACTTCTGCGGTGCCGGCGTTCGCGGCGCCCTGCGGCACCGGCTCGTTTGAAACATGGCTGGAAGATTTCAAGAAGGAAGCAGCCGCCAAAGGGATCTCGGCATCCGCCATACAGGCTGGCCTGACCGGCGTCACACTCGACAAGAGCGTGCTGGCCCGCGATCAATCCCAGAAGGTATTCAGCCAGACGTTTGAGGAATTCTCCGGCCGCATGGTTCCGCCCCGGATGACCCGCGGCGCCAACATGCTCAAGCAACACGGCTCGGTGCTCGGGCGCATCGAACAGACTTATGGCGTGCCCGGCGAAGTGCTGGTGGCGATCTGGGGCCTCGAAACCGATTTCGGCGTCAACATCGGAAAATTCCCGACGCTGCGCTCGCTGGCGACGCTGGCCTATGATTGCCGCCGCACCGACATGTTCAAGGCTGAGCTGATGGACGCGCTGCGCATCGTCGAGCGCGGCGATATCGCGCCGCAGGATTTGCGCGGCGCATGGGCAGGTGAAATCGGCCAGACCCAATTCATGCCGTCGTCCTACGTCAAGTTCGCAGTCGATTTCGACGGCAACGGCCGCCGCGATCTTCTGCGCAGCCCCCAGGACGTGCTGGCCTCGACTGCCAACTTCCTCGCCAACCACGGCTGGCAGCGCGGCAAGGACTGGGAGCCCGGCAGCGCCAATTTCGCCGCGATCAAGGAGTGGAACAAGAGCGAGGTCTACGCCAAGACCATCGCCTATTTCGCGACGCAGCTTTCGCGGGCCCCTTAGAAGAACTCAAAGGGCCGGCCGTAGCGACCGGCCCTTTGTCTGCCGGGTCTATTTCACCGTACCCGCCTGCATCGCCTTGCTCAGATGCACCGCGCATACCCCAGACTTTCCGCTGAGCAGCGCATCTTGCGCGGCCGCGATTTCCTTCTGCGCGGCGATCTTCCCCTCGCCGTCCGCCATGTTCTCGATCATCGTTTCAGTCTTGCCCAGATTGTCGCCACTGCAGCCCGCTTTGACTCGCGCGGCGTCGGCGGGAGAGACGGCGAATGCCAAGGCTGCAATTGCCCCGGCTGCGAGTAATTTGTTGAGCATGATAATTCCCCATTTGTTTTTGGACAGGCGACTCCATTGCCGCCTGCAAACGTGATTGTTCGCTGAAGCGTGAGAACTTCAGAATGAACTTCGCGCGAGGTTATGAGCGCAGCGCGCAGAGGCTCATGCGGAATCATGCTTTTTCATTACAGCGCCGTAACTTCATTACAGCGCCGTAACGAAGCTACGCGCGGCGTGCGGAAAGCAGGTCGTGCTGCAAATCATTCTCGCGTAGTGACAGTCGACTCCTGGGGCGCGCTATCGCTTCAAGCAGGCGACAACTGGACAAGCGGTTGAGCCGCCTTCCTCCTCCGACAGGCCGAACGTCAAAATACCGGCGCACAAAAACGTCGACACAGGATCAACCTCGCGCGGGTCCTAATTGCGCAAGACCAGTCAAGCAGGGCTGGCCCCGTCCAGTTCCCAATGAGTAGGCGGAAGTAACTTCATCACTTGTAAAATGAATTTAAATTCATATCTAGGCTGGATAGCGCATGCGATTCGCGCATAAGAAAATTCCAAAAAATCTGGCTTTTTTGTACATTTTGTGTGGCTTGCCTGTCGCAGGCGTGTGCTCGGTCTCTCGATCACCGCTTTGCTCAGACGGCAAGATTAACTCGGCGAATACGACAAACCCGCCATTTTAAGGCAATAGTGCACGAATTGAGCACGCGATCGAGCGTGCAATCCGACCAACCCGGCTGCCATGCCGAAAGGTTAAACGGATCTTACCGTTGCCATGCGTTTTAGGATTAGCTGCATCGCAACATAGGAACTTCTGCACTGCGGAATCTGAGCTATATTCATTTCAACGATGAGGCTTCCCTCCAAGGGCTGAATCGTAACTGCAAGGAGACTACAATGTTACTCTCGCTCATCCGCATGATCCAGGCGTTCCGGGATTATCAGCGCAATGTCAGCGAACTGTCCCAGCTCAGCGATCGCGAACTCGCCGATATCGGCCTCGATCGTGCGGACATTCCGCGCGTTGCTGCCGGAACTTACGCTAGCTGATTTCTGTTCAGCCGCCTGACGAACGGATAACGCCCGCCCCGCTGCGGGCGTTGTCGTTTCTGGTGCTGCGCTTCGCCTGAAAACGCGCTAACCCTGCGCGCATGATTTCCTCAACTCCCCAAACTGACACCGTCCACGTGATTGGCGGCGGTCTTGCCGGTTCGGAAGCCGCCTGGCAGATCGCCAATGCGGCCGTTCGCGTCGTCCTGCACGAGATGCGCCCGCTGCGGATGACCGAAGCGCACCGCACCGAAGGCCTCGCCGAGCTCGTCTGCTCCAACTCGTTCCGCTCCGACGACGCCGCCAACAACGCTGTCGGCCTGCTGCATGCGGAAATGCGCCGGCTGGGATCGCTGATCATGCGTTCCGCCGACGCCAATCAGGTGCCCGCGGGCGGCGCGCTGGCGGTCGACCGCGACGGGTTTTCCGCAGCCGTCACCCGGGCCCTGCACGACCATCCGCTGATCGAGATCGACCGCTCCGAAATCGCCGGTCTGCCGCCCGCCGAATGGGGCAATGTGATCGTCGCAACCGGCCCCCTCACCTCGGCGCCGCTCGCCGAAGCGATTCGCGAACTGACGGATGAGAACGCGCTGGCGTTTTTCGATGCGATCGCGCCGATCGTGCACAAGGATTCCATCGACATGTCGGTGGCGTGGTTTCAGTCGCGATACGACAAGGTCGGGCCCGGCGGCACCGGCGCCGACTACATCAACTGCCCGATGACCAAGGAGCAGTATGACGCCTTCGTTGCGGCGCTCGCTGGCCGGCGAGAAGGTGGATTTCAAGGATTGGGAGACCAACACGCCCTATTTCGACGGCTGCCTCCCGGTCGAGGTGATGGCCGAGCGCGGCCACGAGACGCTGCGCCACGGACCGATGAAGCCGGTCGGGTTGACCAATTCGCACAACCCGACGGTGAAGCCCTATGCCATCGTTCAGTTGCGACAGGACAACAAGCTCGGCACGCTCTACAACATCGTCGGCTTCCAGACCAAGCTGAACTACGGCGCGCAGCAGCGCGTGTTTCGTACCATTCCAGGCCTGGAGAATGCCGAATTTGCCCGGCTCGGCGGCCTGCACCGCAACACCTTCCTGAACTCGCCAAAGCTGCTCGATGGGCAGTTGCGGCTGCGCGCGCAGCCACGGCTGCGCTTTGCCGGCCAGATGACCGGCTGCGAGGGCTATGTGGAATCCGCCAGCATCGGCCTGATCTCAGGTCTCTACGCCGCGGCGAATGCACGGGCGCAAGCGCTCGAGCCGCCGCCCGTGACAACGGCGCTCGGCTCGCTGCTCGGTCATATCACCGGGGGCCACATCGAGACCATCGAAGCCGGTACGCGCTCGTTCCAGCCGATGAACATCAATTTCGGGCTGTTCCCGCCGCTGGCCAGTCCACCGACCAAGAAGCCCGACGGCACAAGGCTGCGCGGCAACGAGAAGACGGTGGCCAAAAAGCAGGCGCTCAGCGCACGCGCTCTGGCCGATCTCGATCGCTGGATCGCCGATCACCTGCGCGTCGCGGCGGCGGCTTAGCACCATGGGTTTGCCCAAAGACGATGCCGCCACCCTGTCGGCGCGATGGACGGAAGGCGTGCTCTTGAAGCGCGACGTGTTCTCGACCGTCGAACGCGGCCGTTTTCGCGATGATGCCGGCGAGGTTGACGCGGTGCTGCGCCGGCTCGATCAGGTGCCGCTGTGGTCATATCCGCTCGCCCGTCATCTGTTCGCCCGCGAACGCCGCGCGCTGGTGCTGGCGCGCGATCTCGACGTCGGCCCGAAGCTGCTCTGGGCCGGCCGCAAAGCGCTGGTACGCGGTTTCATCGACGGCGTCGCGCTGCATCTGGCAAAGCCCCATGGCGACCTCGCCTATTTCCGATCCGCCAAATCAGCGCTTCGCAAGCTGCACCGCGCCGGCATCTGCCATAATGACCTCGCCAAGGAACAGAACTGGCTCCGCGGCAGCGACGGCCGGGCCTACGTTACCGATTTCCAACTGGCCGCCTGTTTCAATTCCCGCAGCCGGCTATTCCGGATCGCGGCCTACGAGGATCTGCGGCACCTGCTGAAGCACAAGCGCAGCTATGCGCCGTCGGCGCTGACGCCGATGGAGCGCAAGATTCTGGCGCGCAAATCCTTTGTCGCCAGCATCTGGCTAATGACCGGCAAGAAGATCTACCAGGCCATCACCCGCGGCCTGTTCAACTTCACCGATCGCGAGGGCGGCGGCCGCCGGCTGGTCAACGACGCGCCTGTCCTGATCGATCTGATCCGGAAAAACCCCGACGTCCGCGACACCGCCATTGTCGCATTCGCCGACCGCCGCACCGGCGTCGGGCTGTACGCCTTTGTCGAGGCGGACCGGGTCGCGCTGGAGAAGCAGTTGCGCAGCGAGCTTTCCGCCGCGAAGGGCGTCAAGCCGCCGGAGCATATCCAGGTGGTGCATGCCCTGCCGCGCGATGCCGCCGGCAAACCGCGCACGGAGATCCTGCAACTCGTCGCCATGAACCAGCTCGACCTGATCGAGCCGCTGATCACGAGCGAGATCGACCGCGCGTTCATGAAGGACATTCTGGAGAGCCGGAAGAATTTGCGCGACCGGTTCAATTTCGAAAGCAGCGAATTGGAATTCGCGATAGAGTGATGATGGCCGTCGTCACCCGCCTTGTGCGCAATTGCGGGGTGACCCAGTATTCCAGAGACGTTCGTGTTCAATCGCAAAGGCCGCGGCGTACTGGATACCCCGCCTTCGCGGGGTATGACGGGGTCAATTGCGACGACCTACCCGCCAAACTCCCGCGTCCGGGACGCCCGCCACAACGTCCACAGGGTTCGCAACCGCGACGCCGCCTGCGGCACAAAGGGATCGAAATCAGCACGCGACATGCGCGCGAGATCGCGGTGAACCAGCGCCAGCGGAAGGAATACCGGCCGCGCCTGCGGCGGCACGTGTACGAGCAGTTCGAAGGCCGTGTGGAGATGCTTTCGGGCATCCCCAACCAACTGGTCGATCGCGGCACGTGCGCCCGGCGTCTGCTTGCCCGAAAAGACTTCCTCCATTCCGCTGCGATGTTGCTCCAGCAACTGCAGCGGCAGGAATAGCTGGCGCCGCGCGGCATCAAGCGGCAGCGCCTGCGATGACATGCGCCATGCCCTGGGCCAGCCCGGCATGGCGCGCGATATGGTCGATCACGTCCGATGGCTGTGCCGCGATCCGCGCGCCGAGCAAGAACAGCGCCGACGAGGTGTCGGTGACATACCCTTCCAGCGCCGCCATCGACGGCATCGGATCATTGTAGAGGTCGAACTGATGCTCCTCGATCAGCCGCGACAGCGACTCGACCGGCAGGCGGAATTCGCCGATCGTCTGCAGCAGTTCGGCCGCGACCGGATTGCCCTCGACGCCGCCATGGCCGGCGCCCTCCAGCATGTCGGTCCACCATTGCAGCCGCATTTCGCCCGGCAGCGGCTGGCTGACCTGCTCGCGCACGCGCGATATCTCGACGTTGAAGGCGTAGACCGACAGCAGCGCGCGGCGCTGGACCTGTGGCAGAAACAGTGTCGATGCGTAGCGGACGAAATCGTGCGTGCGCACCAGATCGGCGCAGAACGCGGCGGACTCTTTCGACGTCGCCGCCCCGCTCATGGCACCGCGATCAACGCCGCCGCGACGCGCCGGCGCTCGCCCAGCATGATGTTGTAGGTGCGGATCGCCGGCCCCGTCTGCATCGCATCGAGCCCCACGTGCACGGCGCGCAGCGCCTCGCGAAGGCCCCGCGGCGGCACCCAGACTTCAGTGCCGGTGCCGACGATCAGCGTATCGATGGCATTGGCGGCGGTGAACACGCGGGAGAGCGAATATTCGTCGATCTCCACAGGCCTGGTCACCTGCCAGGCCCAGATCGCATCCGGCAGGCACAGCAGCGAGCCGCGATGCGACATATCGGCGAAGGCGAAGCCGCCCTTGCCGTAGGCCTCGATCGGCGCCGACCTCGGAAGATGCGGAGCGTCCGAGGATGTGGCCATGTCTACTTCTTCGCAGGCTTATCCGGCGCGTCGCGGTGCTCACCGACGCCGAGATAGATCAGGATCGGCGCGGCGATGAAGATCGAGGTGTAGGTGCCGACCAGCACCACGCCGAACATCATGACCGCCGTGAAGCTGTGGATCGCGTGGCCGCCGAACACCAGCAGGGCCAGCAAGGCCAGCGTCACCGTGACGTGGGTGATGATCGAGCGCGACAGCGTCGAGTTGATGGACTCGTTGAGCAATTGCGGCATCGGCATTTTCTTGTACCGCCGCAGCATTTCCCGGATGCGGTCGTAGATCACGACCGTATCGTTCAGGGAGTAGCCGAGAATGGTCAATAGCGCCGCGATACTGGTGAGGTCGAAATCGACCTGCGAGATCGACATGAAGCCGATCGTCAGCACGATGTCGTGGACGTTGGCGATCATGGCGCCCAATGCGAACTGCCATTCGAACCGGAACCAGAGATAGATCAGGATTGAGAAAATCGCGAGCATCAGGCCGAGCATGCCGTAGGCCAGCAATTCGCCG
>CAWFIQ010000016.1:0-30606 GCA_963815955.1 uncultured Alphaproteobacteria bacterium | reverse complement strand
TCGCAAACCGTATCTCCTCCCGCTGTCACGGGCGATCCGTGCCAGGGCCTGAAAGTCCCGGAGATCCTCGACAATTTCGAGTTCGACCGCGACAATCTCAAGCCGCACCATCTGGCACTGATCCAGCGTCTCGCCCAGTGCATCGTGGCGACCCATCGCAGGGGGCGACCGGTACGCCAGGTCCGCATTATCGGGCATACCGATCCGGTCGGCACCGACGATTACAATCGCAACCTCGGTCTGCGGCGTGGAGAGCAAGTCAAGCTCGGCCTGCAAAAGGCCATCGACACGCTGGTGCCGGGGCTCGCCAGCCGCGTCGCCATCACGGTCGAAACCGTCGGCGAATTGCAACCGGTTCCCGGCAACGCGCCCGCGAGCCGCCGCGTTCAGGTTTTCGTTCTCGTCCCGCCACCGCGCCCGCGGCCTCCACGGCCAACCGTTATCACCATCCCGTCGAAGTGCGCGTTCCGTTCATCGGTGCACGGATTGAAATTCGTCAATTCCTTCGCCTTGCCATCGGTGATCATGACGCCGCTTTCCAAGCTTGCCTCCAAGCTCGGATTCTCGGTCGGCTCGGGCGGCTACGGGCTTTGTGGCGGCATGTCGCTGCTGGTCGGCGATCACTTCACTTTCGGGGTCGGAGTTCCGACGACGACGTCGGTGCCGGCGACCGGCAGTGCGTTGCACCGCAAATTGGTCGACCGCCAGATGGACTCGCTCAATCTCAATCTGTCGTCGATCGGTTCGGACTTTGGTGCGCCGGTGTTGAAGTTCTTCGACTGGATGGGCCGCCCGGATTCGGGTGCGTCCAACAGCACCGCGGCGCTCACGACGATCGAACTCGCCAAGGTGACCGCCGCACTGCGCCGCAGTAAGGTGGTCGTGATCGGGTTGGTGCTGGTCGATAAAACCGGCTCGCTGACCCAAAACCATCAGGTGCTCGTGCATTGCATGACGCGACGATCCCCGGCTTGGCCCTGCTTCACATCTACGATCCGAACTTTCCGCTTCGCGACGATATTCAGATCGAGGTGAGAACCAGTGGCGGCGAGACCACATCGAAGGAACTGGTGCCAGGCGGCTCGGCACCTATCCGGGGCTTTTTCGTGATGCCATTCACGCCGGAGAAGCCGTGACGCTGCCGCGGGCCGAGGAGTTGACCGATGTCGGTGGGACTGAATGGCCTGAACTATGCGCATTCCCACCGCGCTCGCTTCGTGGAGGAACTGATCGAGTTCGTCGCTTTCCTTCCGTCAGCGCCGGGCCGAAGCATGCTGGCGATCTCAGAAACTGTGCCGCCTGGTCGGCGGCACAGTTGCGCGAGGTGGGATTCGACCGCGTCGAGGTGGCCCCGACGCGCGGTGTTCCCATTGTATATGCCGATTGGCAGCACGCTCCCGGACGTCCGACGGTGCTGGTCTACGGACATTATGATGTGCAGCCGGCCGATCCGCTTGGCGAATGGCGATCGCCGCCATTCGAGCCTGTGGTCCGCGGCGACAATCTGCTCGGCCGAGGCGCCGCCGACGACAAGGGGCAGCGTTCACCCACGTCAAAGCCACCGAATGCCTGCTGCACACCGCCGGATCGCTCCCCGTCAACGTGAAGTGCCTGTTCGAGGGCGAGGAGGAGATTGGCAGCACCAACTTGCCGGATTTCGTCAGGCGCCACCGTAAAGCGCTAGCGGCCGACATTGCGCTGATCTCCGACACGCGAATGCTGGCGGCCGATCGTCCTGTCATCACCGATCATTGCGTGGAGCGCTAAGCCTTGAACTCGAATTGTGTGGGCCCGCATCAGATCTGCACTCCGGCAATTTTGGCGGTGCGTCCATGATCCGCTGCAAGTGCTAAGCGAGATCATAGCGCGGCTGCATGACTGCAACGGTCGCTTGACGATTTCGGGTTTTTACGACCAGGTTCGCTCACTGACACGCGGGGAGCGCGTCTATATGGCTGCGGTGGGGCCGTCGGACGCCGAGATTCTCCGCGATGCCGGCGCCGGCCGCGGATGGGGCGAGCGCGGTTATTCACTCTATGAGCGCACCACGGTCAGGCCGGCGTTGAGCGTGAACGGTATCAGTGGCGGGTACCAGGGGCCGGGCGTGAAAGCTGTGATTCCATCGCGGGCGTCGGCCAAGTTCAACTTTCGACTCGTGCCCGTTCAGGACCCACGCGACATCGATCGTCTGTTTCGCACTTATGTCACACGGATAGCGCCCGCCACAGTAAAGCTGGCGATCAGGACCGAGCTCGCGACCCAGCCGGCGGTGATCGACCGCAACCATCCCGGGGTGAGCGCCGCTGTCGAAGCTTACAAAAGGGGTTTCGGCAACGCGCCGGTGTTTCTGCGTTCGGGCGGAAGCATCCCCGTGGTTAACCTGTTCCAGGAAATTCTCGCCATTCCGACGGTGCTGATGGGCTTCGCCTTGCCCGACGACCGGTTGCACGCGCCCAATGAGAAATTCCACCTACCGACGTTCTTCAACGGTATTGCGACGTCCATACACTTTCTGACGGAACTGGCCCGCATCGGCCACGGCGCGTTCCGCGGCGGCCGTTCCGCGGCATCCTCGTTGCGGGCCTCGACCGGCGGGGTTGCGCTGTGATTATCGATTGCCATTGCCACGCCGGAAAGGGCGACGGGTTGACGGGACCCTGGGATACGGCGGCCCCGCTGGGAAAATACCTCCGCTGGGCCGCCAACGCCGGTATCCGCCGCACTGCGATCTTTGCCGCCTTTCACTCCGACTACGCGGTCGCCAACCGCGAGGTCGCGCGCATTGTCGCGAGCCGTCCTGACCGCTTCTATGGACTAGCTTTTGTCCACGCCGCGAGAGATCGCGGGCGGATCGGCGAAATGGTGAAGGTCGCGGTCGAACAATATGGCTTCGTCGGCATCAAGGTGCATCGGTACGATGCGAGGCTGTCGCGCGAAATCTGCGACGTCGCGCGTGCGTTTTCGGTTCCCGTCCTCTACGATCCGATCGGTGAAGTGTCGATCGTCGAACTCATTGCCACCGAATATCCCGATGTAGCATTCATCATCCCGCATATGGGCAGCTTCTCGGACGATTGGCGCGCGCAGCACAGCCTGATTGACTATCTTGTACGCCACCCCAACATCTATACCGACACATCAGGCGTTCGCCGCTTCGAACTGCTCGAGCAGGCAGTGCAGCGGGCCGGCGCAAGGAAGATACTGTTCGGCTCCGACGGGCCATGGCTGCATCCCGGCGTGGAACTGGAGAAAGTCCGCCTGCTGGGTCTGCCGCCTGCGGACGAACAGCTCGTCCTTGCCGGCAATTTCCTTCGGTTGATCTCGAAGCGGCGCCAGCAATCGGTGGCGTTGCCGGAGCCCGCGTCGCCCGAATTCCAGCCATTGCAGAGCGAATACCGCGATCCCTGGCACGCAGGTCACCTCGAAGCCTGATTATCTGCCGCCATTGTGCTGGCGTCGCGCTGCGCGACGCATCTGCAGAGCGCGATCGGTCACGCCGAGCCTGCGCGCGGCGCCATGCAAATTGCCGTTCTCCTCGTGTATGGCGATGCGCGTTGCCGTATCGGCCGCGGTCTGGCTGATTTCCCGCAGCCCGACGCCCAACGAGAGGGCCCGGGCGATGGCGCGTTCGAACTCCGGCACTCGCCAGTTCCCCTTCGCTGGCATGCCGGTTGGATGCTCGTCATCCGGCAAGTCGCCGATGGTGATTGGGCCCGGACCGACGTGCCGGCTGCTGACGCGCGCTATCAGCTGACGCAAGTCCCTGACGTTTCCGGGGTAAGCACGGTTCAACAGGTGTTCCCGAACCGGCCCGTCGAAATCTGCGACTGTAATGCTGGGTTGGAACAGTGTAAGGAAATGCCGCGCCAACGGCAGAATGTCTTCGCGGCGTTCCTCTAATGGGGGTAACCGAAAGATCCAGCCGCCAATCCGGTGGTACAGATCATGGCGAAAATGGCCTTCTTCGATACTCCGGAGCAAATTCCGGTTGGTGGCGGAAACGAGACGAAACAGGCTGCGTTGCCAGGCATTGCTGCCGACGCGTTTATAGGTGCTCTCCTGAACGACACGCAAAAGCTGCGCCTGCAGGCTGAGCGGGAGTTCGCCCACCTCGTCAAGAAAAAGCGTTCCACCGTTAGCGTCCGAGAAGGCGCCGTCGCGTGCGCCGACGGCGCCGGTGAATGCGCCGCGCTCGTGGCCGAAAAATTCGCTGCCGGATAATTCCGGGGCGATGGTGGTGCAGTCAACGATGACAAGGTCGTTCTTGGCGCGTGGATCAAGCTCGTGGACCATCCTCGCAACCTGTTCCTTGCCAGTGCCGCTCTCTCCGATCAGCAGCACGGCGGCCCCGGTAAACCGCGCGACTTCGACGATCTGCCGCAATACCGACCGCCACGCCGGGCTTTTGCCGATCAGGTCGTTGTGGATGCCCGGCGACTGCAGAAGTTCATCGACGGCATGCCAGCGCTCGAAGCGCGCTTTGACCTTTTCCGCCATTTCAGATGCGGACGACCATAGAAATACGTCGGACGCGCCTGCATGCAACAGACGCCAGGCCTGTTCGTTGTCGAGCTGACTGCCTGCGATCGGGACCGCTACAACCCGCTTTTCGCGATTATGGCTGACCTCGCGGACGAATTCGCACAACTCATCGTCGATGTCGGAGAAGCAGATGATCCCATCATCCGCAGGCGCGCTGATGTCCCAGGATCGGGTGAGGACTCCACTGCTCGACAGGCTGTCAACGATCGCCTGCCTGGCAGCAGGGTCTTTCGGCCCACAGAAATGAATCCATGGCTCCCGAAGCATGAGCCTCCCCCAGCATGACCGCAGAGCTTCCAAGATGCGCGAAGCGGCGGAACGAGGTGGTGAGCAGCTAAGCGAGAATAATAAACCAAGAAGATCCAGGCGATGCAACCTCAATTTGTATGATGGGTCTTGGAAAATGAGTTTTGAAATATGTAAGAGTTTAATGGGTTACAAACCGGACTTGATGCCTCCCGTGTTACGGTGCTGGCCAACCTCAAGTTGAGCATCTTTTCTCGCGTTGCCACACACTGGAAGTAGAAGCCTTCTCCGCGTGGTTGCCGATGATTGCCTCAACTCATAGAGGCGGCGAGCGCGACAAGCACCACAGCGAGCAGGCTCAAATTAACCACCGCCGCGCGACCACCCTGAGTAAACTTGGCACAAACTGCATATCCGGGTTCTCGTGAAGCTATTTCTTGTTGAAATTAACGACACCGTCCCAAGCTTTGGAAGGAACCGACAGGAGAAAGCCGTCAACTCGAACGAGGTGGATTCCGACCAGAACGGCGTGCTCTTCCAGAACGACGATTACGGCAAGGATTTCCTCGTCAGGCTGAAGGCCGAGTTGGGACAAGCAAAGGTCGCGCAATGCAGCTAATCGCAATCGGCAGATCGGCTTCAGAGAGCTGGTTCATTAAGCCCCCTTGCGACCTTGAAAAGCAAGGCTCCGAAGGGAGACCAGTGGCTTCACGAAATCAAGTACGACGGCTGCCGCGTCCAGGTTCACGTCACGAGCGGTAAGAAGAAGGTCTTCACTCGTAACGGTCTCGGCCGAACCAGCGTCTGATCTCAACAGGGTTTGGGTGCAGGGTGGCCCGGGTGCGCGCCTTCGATGGAAGTGACTGGAGCGCGTGGGATTCGTCTCTCCGTTTGAATGGGCGGCGCCCGAACGTGTCTGGGGAGGCGCTGCAGGTAATCCTGAGGGTGAAAAACAAAAACTGGGAGGGAAGCGCCATGGGACGGAATCGCATCACCACGATACTTCGCTCGAAAACGACCAGCGGTGGATCAGGCCACGCCTGCGGGACGTCCTTAAAAAGGGCCAAGTTAGCCCGGCGATAGCGGGGTAGGCCAAAAAGGGGCCACTCGACTATCCGGCCGCGGCGCCAAACCACACTGGGTGGAGTCAGCGCCTGGACGACAGGATACGCCAATCGAGGAGGGGCCCTTATTTCGGGGCTGTAGGCCGGGCGACGTAAGCCATTCCTGCATGTGGGAGACGATTTCAGCCTGTCGCGCTCTGCGCAAAAGCTTATCGCGCTGAGCGCCAGATGGCGTGCTCTGAGCTTCCTTCAGAAGTTGCTCGGCTCGTTCCTTGGCGAGCTCATCAAGGGAGATAGTTTGTGGGTTGAAACGGCGTCGCTGCATGGCGCTGCTCCATCTTTGATGGAACAACAATGCTCAACCACACGCTGAGTTCTGTTCACTTGTGCACTCAACTCAGTTGGGCCACTGCCATTTCAAACTAGGCCACTCCAAACAGATCACTCAAACGACCCCGGCGCGGAGAACGCCACGCACCAAAGGCCGCCAACCCGGTGGGGATTTTCTCCCGGTTGGGAGGTTAAGGGGCAAACCGGGAGCATCAAGTTGCTTCTTATGACGCACGATCGTTCCGAACGCCAAAGAAACATCCCGTTGGTGTGAACCTGTTGGCACCTTGATTACTACGAATGGCAGGCTGGGATTTAGAAGGCCCAGTTTGGGCGCCGCCGGGACAAGTATTTCAAGCCCGGCGGCGTATCTTTTCGGGATTTCAGATCCCAGCGAGGCACTTGCCCAGCATGGCTGAGGCCAAGCTGGAAGCTGGCCGTTGAAATAGCACCCGTGCGCGCACTCGGTACGCGGGCGGGTGACGCCCCCGTCAATCGCACATAGGCAGGCGCGGACTTAAAATCCTGATTTATGTCGCCCTTTGATTACAGCATCAAGCCGGCGGGGCTGCTAAGGCAATCCGCGGAGGTGCCAACATGTCAATCGATCGCACGCAGACCATTGAGTGGGACGGCAAGGAGCTAAGTGGCTGGGTAATCATCAACGGAGCGCCTACGAAGGTCACGGCGGATCGTGAGACGATCCATACGCACGCCGCCGGGTTCAATGATGCCCTCACGCGAGAGATCGATCGGCATCGTTCCGAGATCTTCGAGAAGCTGTTGCCCTACTTCCAACGACAGGCAGCCTGATCACCGAACAACAAAGCAGATTTTCGCCAAGCTGGATTAGGGCGCACGGTCGGATGAGGACAGTTCTGATCAAGATGGCCATACTTGCTGAGTTGATCATCTTCCGCGTAGCAGCGGATAGTTTAAGAACCGCAGGGCAAATCGGCGCGTTAGACGGTAAGACCCCATCGAGCCGTATGCGTCGCCAAAGCCGTCAACAAACACTTGTGCAGGTGATCGTCGGCATCAAAATTTTTCGCGAGAGTGCGTAGAACTATCGAAAAACGTTTTTGGTATTTCATCGCTTCCTCGGTTTCTCCCATACTCTTGTAGATTTCGGTAGCCGCACCATAAACTCTCCAGGCTGCGAGAGGGAAATCGGGATGATCGTTGACAATCGGCAAGGCGCGGGACAACTGATCCCGAGCCTCCTCCCAGTCGCCTGCGGCAAACGCGATTCGGGCCAACAGACCATGGGCGAGCGCGAGATGATTACGATCGGGCGCCGGAGCGGCGTAGTCGCGAAGCTGGATGGCCCAACTTCGCGCCTTATCTAATTCGGCAATCCGGAGACAATATTCACCTAGGCAATAATGGATTTGGGTGAAAATCGTAAAGTCCAGCGGGATGCCATCTACCTCAAGGCGGTGCTGAACATCATCGAATTGTCTGCTTGCTCGTTGTAGGTCGCCCAGTCCTACGAAGGCCTTAGCTAAGACCGCTCGATGAATAAAATAGGCAAACTGATTTCTGTTAAGGATCCTGTCGTCGACGCCTTCGCAGAGCGCACGAGCTCCGTCAAAATCCATCGCCTCGACGTGCATCCATGCCAGTGTCAAACGGCACAACGCACTAGCTGGTTCGTTAGCGTTTTTCGTCGCCAACTCCAGCGCCGTCGTGGTTTCGAGCTGCAGTTCCCGCCACTTTCCCAGATGAATGAGCGCGGTCGAATCCAGGACGTTGAAGATGACGAAGACGTACACATCCCCGGCTTCGCTTGCCAATTGTTTGCCATGCGCGGCGGAGTGACGACACTCTTGGTACCGCGATCTCCAGCAGTCGAGAATGCCCTCGATCCCGTAACGACGGAGCAGCGTGCCGTGGTCTTGCGCTCCTTCGCTTAATTCCATCGCCTTCTTGCAAAGAGCGGCATCCTGGTCCCGCCATCCTTTGAGGTATAGGTTGATGCTGGCGCTACTGCCTTGCACCATAGCCTTGAAGGCGTCATCCTGGAGGTTTTGGCTTCTAGCGAGCACTTCTTCAGCTGCTTGCAGGCAGGCTTTCCGATCGGCATGCAAGCAGTACCGGCTAAGCGCGAGAAGCCCGGCCACTTCCTGTCGAAGCTCGCCGGCTTGTCGTGCGCAGGCAATCATTTCGTTGAGATCACTCACGGAGCCGGCGAGATTTCCACTTGAGCGAAGGGCCAGGCTACGCTGTCGCAATACGGAAATGCGCGCCCGGAACCGGTCCGCCGAATCGGAGCGATCAAGAATATTTAGACCCCGCGTCAGATAGCTGGCCGCTTCCGAGTGGCCAAGGCGCTTGGCGGAACTCTCCGCCGCTTGCGCGAGATAGCGTAAGGCGCTTACAAAATCGCGGCCTTGCTCAAAATGGAGCGCGAGCACCGGTGCGATTTCCGAGGTGCGGTGATGATACGCCTTTTCCAATCGATTGCCCAAGCGCCTGTGCAATTGCACGCGCTCTCCTGTCCCAAGATGCTGATAAACCACATTTTGATAGAGAATATGGCGGAAGGCATATGAGCCCGAATACGTGCCATCCGGCCAGTCAATCGCACCAGCCCGGACCAACATATGATCCTTGCGAGCTAATGCATCCAGTTCACGTTCAACCTCGACGGTGTCGCGTAACAAGCCTGCTGCCACCAGCGCCGCAGAGAACTCCACACCGGCCACGCTGGCGATGTCGAGCAGCCGCCGTTCCCCTTCCGTGAGGCGGGTTACCTGATAGGTGATCATATTCAGCAAGTCGTCCGGTACATCTTCCTGAGAAATCGCCTTCTCTGATGACAGGCGCCAGACGCCGTCCATTTCGACGACCGCTCGCTGATCGATGTAATGCTTGAGCAGCGATGCGATGAACAAGGGCTGCCCTTGGGTTCGCTCGAACACAGACTCCGGCCATGGTTGGAGCGAACGCGTTGTCGCCAAATCGCAGTGCAACGTACTGCTCAACTTCCGTGCGGGAAATCGATCGAGTCGCAACTCGATGCAACACCCATGGATCTCCAGATCCTGATGCAACCGCCGAATTGGATGACCCCCAATGGCGCTATCAGCCGGCCGATAGGAACCGAGCACCAGCACCGACGCTGTCCGAGTGCCTCGCGCAAAGCGCGACAGCATGTCCAGCGTTGCGAAGTCGCTCCAATGTAGATCCTCAAGAACGAGGACCCACGGACGAATCGTACTCAGCGCTTCCAAAAGATCACCAAATTCGCGCAGCATGCGCTCGCGGGTGGCGCCAAACACTTCGCTTTGGAGCGTAGCACGCTCGGTCACATCGACGGCGCCCGGTATGTGCAGCAGCCAGGTTGGCGCATGGTTACGAATTGCCGTGAGTAGTTCTCCACCACCTGTGGCGCGACAACGGGTTACCAGAGCATCGATCAGGGGCAGGAAGACTTCATCGGTTCCAAACCTCTCGGTGCAACGCCCGTACAGCAATTCGACGCCGTGCTGCGTCAACTGGGCCACGGCCATTTCGATGAAGGCCGTCTTACCAATTCCAGCCTCTCCAGTGACGAGAGCGATTTGTCGCTGCCCGGTCAACATGCGTTGGGTTATTCGTTCTAACGACTGGAGTGTGCCATCACGCCCGACCATCTGGTTTGCTCTCGGACCGGTCAGCACTGAAAGGGCCAGCGTACCTTGGTCGCCCGCCATTAACTGGGCGGCCTTTCTAGAGTCAGCCGCGCCAGTGGCAGATCGCGCTGCGAGCGGTTCCCGAAAAGTCGACCGACTGTGAAATGTAGTGGTTGAACCGTTTGGGCGAACCCGCCAGACGCGTATCGGTTCGGCGATATTTTTCAATGTCCGAGAACCCATATCGTCGTAATCGAGACCGACCTTGGCCCGAATCTGTCGGCGGGCATCTTCGGAAATGCAGATGCCACCCGGCTCTGCAATCCCTTCGAGGCGCACTGCAATATTGACCGCCTCACCATAGATATCTTGCTCTTCTATGATGATATCACCGACGTGAATGCCTATTCGAAATTCGATCCGTTCGTTCTGCGGCACGTTAACGTTTTGTTCGGCCACACCGCGCTGAATTTCGCTGGCACATCGCACGGCGTCGACCACACTAGCGAACTCGACAAGCGCGCCGTCACCTGTGTTCTTGACGATCCGTCCGCGATACTCGGTGACTTTGGGATCAAAGAGGACCTCTCTCAGAGCCCTCAGTTGCTGCACTGTCCCTTCTTCGTCGTTTCCTATCAGCCGGCAAGAGCCCGCAACATCCGCCGCCAGAATCGCCGCTAGTCGCCGCTCTAAATGCTGATTGCTCAAGGGCACCCCCAAGGCTCGGAAGTTAGACCTTCAGTAGCATATTTGGTGGCCGGTGTCCGGCTATCCGCATGTCAAGGCCATGTCACCAGCCGTGCTCGGAGACCAAACTCGCCGGTGTGCCTATGGGGCAGAATCCGAAATCAGGCCAGGTGCGGCTGACCGTCACGTGCCGATAGGCGCCGGGTGAGAGGCGACTTAGCACTGTCTAGAAGCGCGTGCTGCTCTCAGGAGAACGTCCATTGTCCATAGGCCCGGTCAGTGCGCTCGTTACAATTCACCCATCCAAGCCATTTAGCTTGCTCATGGGCTGAGGTCGGGCGAATGACAGCTCTCGCGCAAAGTGCGCGGCGGAGGGCGGATGTTGGACTTTCCCTTCTCATGCTGGCTGGACCTAGCTCAAATTTGCCCATGATGGATTGGAGCGAGAGTTTAGGTTTTTCAATTAGTTAGGTGGCCGCGTGTGCACGATGTGTGCACCGGGAGATCAAAGAAAATCCAGCTACGCTCAAGATGAGTAGGCTGAACTGAATCCTCTGCAGTGTCAGCAACAGGCCGAGGCTTCAAAGGAGGGACTTACTTCGAACACCCAAGGAAAGCGGATCTTTTGCGCCCAACTCCATTTCACGGGATGATCTGCATGAAATAAAGTGAAGTGAGCAAGAGCCGGGCGGACGATCCGGAAACGCCGTGCCGCGAGCAAGTCCGCTTTATTGCGGCGTAATGCCGGCATCCTTGATGATGCGGCCCCATCTGTCGATTTCGCTCTTGAGGAAGGCTTCGAGCGCTGCGGGCGTCGCGCGTTCCTGCTCGACCGGCGCCATGCTGAGTTCAGCGAAGCGATTGACCAAGGGCGGGTCCTTGAGCGCCTTTTGCAGGGCATCGACCAGCGCATCGACGATCGGCTTCGGCGTATTGCGCGGCGCATACAGCCCGTACCAGGTCGTGACGTCGAACTTCGGCACTCCGGCTTCCGCCGACGTCGGCACATTCGGCAGGGTCGGCACGCGCTTCTTGCTGGTGATGGCGTAGCCCGGGATGGTGCCGGCCTGAATATAGGGCGTAGGTCCGGTTGCCGGATCGCAATAGACGTCGATGTGACCCGCGATGATATCGTTCAGCGCCGGGCCGCCGCCCTTGTAATAGATCGGTGTCAGCTTGGCTTCGATGGCGCTCATGAACATCAGCCCGCACAGATGCGACGCGGAGCCGAGGCCGACATTGCCATAGGTGACCTTGTCGCCCTGGGCGCGGACATGGGCGACCAGCTCCTTCAGGTCCTTGGCGGGAAAGTTCGCGCGCGCCACCAGGATCATCGGCACGTCGGTGACGAGGCCGATCGGCGCAAAGTCGCCGACGGGGTCGAACGGCAGCTTGGCGTAGAGCGCGGGCGCGGTCGCCTGGCCGACATGCATCAGCAGCATCGTGTAGCCGTCGGGCGCAGCCTTGGCGACGCGATTGGTGCCGAGGGTGCCGCCGGCGCCGACGACGTTTTCGATGACGATCGACTGCTTCAGCGTCGCGCTCATCGACGTCCCGAGCAGGCGGGCAATGACGTCGCCGGGCCCGCCGGCCGAGAAGGGAACGACCATCGTGATCGGCCGGCTCGGGAATTCCTGGGCGAATGCCGGCAGTACCGGCGACAGCAACAGCATCAGAAGAACGCGTTTTACAAACTTCATGGCAGCTTCCTATCGGCCCTTGGCCTTTGAAATCGGCTTGATCGAACTGACGTTCGGTCATTCATCCGCGGTCGCCTTTTCGTTCGACGCGGATGACCGCTCGATCATGCTGAGCGCGGCCACGGCCGCCGCATTGATATGATCGACGCAGCATTGCTCGGCGAGATCAGGATCGCCGCTCTGGATCGCGCGCCAGATCGCAGTGACCTCGCGCAGGCTCTTGTTGATCCGCTTCGGCTGCGACATCGAGGTAATCCGCAACAGCGTGATCCGGTCGTGCAGCGGCCTGAGCATTCGTTCGATGAAGGCGTTCTGGCAGCCGCCGATCAGCGCGGCATAAAACTCCGTCTTGGCCTCGAGGGCCGTTATCAGGTCGGAATCGGCGAACGCCGCCTTCAGTTTGGTGAGGGCGTCGCCGATCCTGCGAACGACGGCGGGATCGTGCAGGCGTGCGCATTCCCGTCCGGCAAATCCTTCGAGGACGGCGCGGGCCGCGTAGAGCTGCTTTGCTTCCTCGAGGCTGATGGTGCTGACGACAGGGCCGCGGTGAGGGACCGTGTTGACGAGACCATCGGCTTCCAGCAGCCGGAGCGCCTCGCGGATCGACGGCCGGCTGACGCCGGTCATCTCGCAAAGCTCCCGTTCGACCAGGCGCTGGCCCGGCTTCAGCTTTCCGGACATGATCGCCTCGCGCAGCTTTTGCGCGACCATCGAGCGGACGGTCGGAACGTCCTCGATCCGAAGCGTGGATTGCAATTCACCGCGTTTGTCCATTGTCTACCGCCTTGGTACCGGCATCGGTTCAATAGCGATTTACGGGCAGAATCATCATCTCCGCAATCTGAACATGCGGCGGCTGGTCCAGCGCAAAGACGATCGACCGGGCAATATCGGCCGGATCGAGCGCCATCCTGAACTGGTCGAAATAGTCCTTTTCCTTCTCCCGGTCGCCGCGATAGCGGGTGAGGATGATGTTGGTCCTGGTCAGGCCGGGCTGCATCTCGGTCACCCGGATGGCGGTTTCCGCAAGCTCGCCCCGGAGCGTTTCGGTAAACATGTGCACGCCCGCCTTGCTGGCGCTGTAGGCGGCCATGTCGGGAACGATGCGGACGGCGTTGATCGAGCTGATGTTGACGATGTGGCCCGAATTGCGCTTGACCATGTCGGGCAGCAGGCTGCGGGTCACCCGCATCAGGCCGATCAAATTGGTCTGGATGATCGCGGACCAATCGTCCGCCGCGCCGGCATCGAAGCGCGTCCGGCCGCCGATGTCGTGGCCGGCATTGTTGACGAGGATGTCGATCGGCTTGAAGGCGTCGGGGATGAGATCGGGCAGGCGGTCGACGGCCTTGGCGTCGGTGATATCGAGTTCGATCGGGAAAGTGTTGTCGCCCATTTCGGCGGCGAACGCGCGAAGCGAAGCCGGATCGCGGTCGGCCAGCACGACCCGCCGTCCGCTTTCGACCAGCGCTTTCGTGATGGCGCGACCCATGCCACCGGCGGCGCCGGTCACCACGGCATTTCGGCCCGATGCTTCAGCCATTGTAGATCTCCTGAGTGGGACGGCTGGTGACGCTCATGCGATGGACCAGCCTCCATCGATCGGCAGGGTCGCGCCCGTGATGTCCTGCGCGGCCGGGCTGCACAGGAAGACCGCCATCGCGCCGACGGCTTCCAGCGCGACGAACCGCCCGGTCGGCTGGCGGCTCGCCAGATAGTCGCTGGTGGTCTCGTCGATGCTGCGGCCTTCGCTGGCCGCGATCTCTGCGATTTTTCCCTGGATGGCCGGCGTCGGCAGCGTGCCCGGGCACAGCGCGTTGCAGGTAATCCCGCTCTTCGTCGTCTCGATCGCGACCGCGCGGGTCATGCCGACGATGGCGGTCTTGGTGGTCACATAATCGATGCGATCAGCGACGGCGCGGGTCGAATAGATCGACGCCATGTTGATGATGCGGCCCCAGCTTCGCGCTCTTCATCGCCGGGCAACGCGAGGCGGATCAGGTGGAACGGCGCCGACAGATTGACGGCGAGCGCTTCGTCCCATCGCTCCGGCGGGAAGTTCTCGACCGGCGAAAAATGCCGCACCACCGCGTTGTTCACCAGGATATCGACCGCGCCGATGCGGCCGAGCAGGTCGGCCATCATGGCTTCGATGGCGGCGCGCTGCGACAGGTCGGCAGCGATGCTGACCACCTCGACGCCAAACTGCGCGCGAAGACGATCTCGCGTCTGCGCCGGTTCGATCAGATCGTGCAGGACAATGTTGGCTCCCGCGCCGGCCAGGCTTTCGGCCACGGCGAGGCCCAGGCCCGCCGTTGCCCCGGTCACGAGCGCCCATTTGCCCTTCAGCATCGTCTCAGGCTCCGGTTACTTCTTGTCCAGTTCGGCAAACACTTCCTTGGCGTTACGGAAAGCATCGACGCCGGCCGGCACGCCGCAATAGATCGCGACCTGCATGAACACCTCGCGTATTTCCTCGCGCGTGGCGCCGTTGGTCAGCGCGCCCCGCACATGGGTCTTGAGTTCCTGCGGCCGGTTGAGCGCGCAAAGCATCGCAAGGTTGAGAAAGCTGCGGGTCTTGTGCGTGAGGCCATCGCGGCCCCAGACATAGCCCCAGCAATATTCCGTCGTGAGGTCCTGCATCGGCCGGTTGAAGTCGTCGGCCGATGCGATCGCCTTGTCGACGAATTCATTGCCCAGAACGTTCTTGCGGATCTGGAGGCCTCGATCGTATGTCGCCTTGTCCATGTCGGTATCCAATCTTCAGTCTAGTTTTTGGGCCAGAACGGCTGGGCGAGCGCCAGTTGCGGCGGGAACACCGTGACCGGTACGCCGGACTGCCACTGCACGATGGTCATGCCGGCGCCGACGCGGCGGCCCTTTTCGTCGAACTTGATTTCGCCGAGCGGGTAATATTTCGAGGGACCGGCATCCATGGTGCGCAGCGCGTCGGCCACCGCGACGCGGTCGGCCTTGCCGGCCTTTTCGAGCGCGTCCTTGATCACCCACATGTCGCCATAGGTGGAGATCGCATTCTGCGTCATCCAGGGTTCCTTGTAGCGGGTCTTGAGTTCGGCGATCAGCGCCTCGTGACCCTTGGCGCCCCAGCTTGCGACGCAGGTGAGCAGGCCCTGCAGCAATTCCGGGCTGACGGTCTGCAGCATGTCGGGTTCGGCAATGGCGATGCCGAACGAGATGGTCGGAATCTTGCCTTGCCCGAGGCCGAACTCGTTCATCTTCTCGAGCAGCAGCTTGGCGTCGGAAATCACGGTCGGCAGGAAGAACAGCAGGTCGGGTTTGGCCGAGCGGATTTTTTGAACCAGCGGGGTGGCGTCGGCGAGCGGCGGGGTAAAGGTTTCATCGACGATCAGTTGCAGGCCGTTTTCGGCGAGCAGGCCGTCTCGCATCGCCTTTGCCGAGGACACCGATGCCGCGGTGTTGTCGGTGATGATCGCGACCGTCTTGGGCTTCTTGCCGGAAGCGGTTTCCGCAAGCTTCACGATCTGCGGCAGAGCCTGTTTTGCCTGCGATCCCGCCGTTGCCGATGTCTGGAAGACATATTTGAAGCCGCGATCGGTAATCAGATCGGAGTAGGAGAGGGTGAGGACCGGAAGGTTGGCCCGCTCCGTGACTTCGGTGACCGCCAGCGTGAATGAACTCAGATAGGCGCCGCTCGCCGCCACCAGGTCGGGTTCCTGCGCGACCATGCGCTGTGCGGCGTTCTTGGCTTTCTCGGTGGTGTCGCCGGAATCGAGCACGACCAGCTTCAGCTTGGCGCCGCCGAGCGACTTGATGCCACCCTGCGCATTGATGTGTTCCACCGCCCATCTCGGCGCCGTGGCGCATCACGGCTCCCGGGCGCGCATAGAGGCCGGAGATCGGCACCAGCAATCCAACCTTCACTTCGGAAGGTTGCTGCGCCCATGCGCGCGTAGCGATCAGACCGGCGGATGCACCGGCAAGCAGGCTGCGCCGCGTCAATGCGGCCCGGGTAATTTTCGTCATGACTATTCCTCCCTGAAATTTTTTTGAGATGCGTTACGGTCAGGACTTCTTCGGCCAGAACGGTGACGACTGAGCGAGGTCGGACGGGTAGACGGTGACCGGTACGCCGTTCTGCCACTGCACGATCACGACGCCGGCGCCGACACGCCGGCCCTTTTCGTCGAACTTCAACTGGCCGCCGGGATAGTATTTCGCAGGCCCGCCATCCATGGTGCGGAAAGCGTCGGCGACGGCGAGGCGGTCGGCCTTGCCGGCCTTTTCGAGCGCGGCCTTCATCAGCCACATGTCGCCATAGGTCGAGATGACGTTCTGCGTCGCCCAGGGCTCTTTGTACTTGGCCTTGAGTTCGGCGATGATGTCCTCGTGTCCCTTGCAGCCCCAGTTGGCGACGATGGTCATGATGCCCTGGACGACTTCCGGCGTGACGCTTTGCAGCATGTCCGGCTCGGCGATGGTGATGCTGAAGGACACGGTCGGAATCTTGCCCTGTCCGAGGCCGAACTCGTTGATCTTCTCCAGGCCGAGCTTGGCGTCGGAGACCGCGTTCGGCATGAACAGCAGCAGGTCCGGCCTGGCCGACCTGACTTTCTGGATCAGCGGCGTGGCGTCGGAGAGCGGCGGCGTCCAGACTTCCTCGACCACGAGCTGAAGGCCCTCCTGCGCGAGGAGTTTCTCCTTGAGCGCCTTGGCGGTCGCGACCGAGGTCGCCGTGTTGTCCATCAGCATCGCCACGGTCTTCGGCCGCTTGCCGGAGGCGGTTTCGTGCCAGCTTCATCAGTTCGGGCAAGCCGAGTTCGGATTGCACGCTGGCGGGCGCTGCGGTCTGGAAAATGAACTTGAAGCCGCGATCGGTCAGCAGGTCCGAATAGGACAGCGTCAGCACCGGCAGTTGCGCGCGCTCCGTCACCTCGGTCACCGCCAGCGTGAACGAGCTGAGATAGGAGCCGGTCGCGGCAACCAGATCGGTTTCCTGCGCCACCATGCGCTGCGCCGCGTTCTTGGCCTTTTCCGTGGTGTCGCCGCAATCGATCACGACAAGCTTCATCTTGGCGCCGCCGAGCGACTTGATGCCGCCCTGCGCGTTGATGTGCTCGATGCCCATCTCGGCGCCCATCTTCATCACCTGGCCGGGGCGGGTGTAGATTCCCGACAGCGGCACGATCAGGCCGACCTTGACCTCGGCCGGCTGCTTGCGCGCGCGCCATCGTCGACAGTCCCATGGCGGCGGCACCGGAGAGCACGGTTCGCCGCGTCAGCGACGTCTTCGATACCTTGTCCTTAATCGTTGTCCTGACCCATTTTCGTTCTCTCCCAATGGTGTTGTTGATCGTTTGTTGGTCACATGCCGAGATAGGCCTTGCGGATGCGGTCGTCCGCCCGCAAGGTTTGGTTGTTGCCTTCGAGTGCGACGCGGCCGGCTTCGAGAACGTAGCCGTGGTCGGCCGAATTCCAGCGCCTCCGCCACGCGCTGTTCGACCAGCAGGATGGTCAGGTTCGATTGCCGCCGGATCTCGATCAGCCGTTCGAAGATGAAATCCGCGGTGGTGGGCGCCAGGCCCATCGAGGGCTCATCCAGCATCAGGAGCTTTGGCGACGAGGCGAGCCCGCGGCCGATCGCCAGCATCTGCTGCTGTCCGCCCGACAGTGTGCCTGCGAACTGGCCGCGGCGCTCGGCGAGGATCGGCAGCCATTCGAAGATGCGCTCGATGTTCTGTTTCCAGTCGCGCTGGCCGGCCTCGGTCATCGCGCCCATTTCGAGGTTTTCCATCACCGTGAGCGAAGGGAAAACCTGGCGGCCTTCCGGGACATGGGCGATGCCGAGATGCGCGCGCTGCGCCGGCCGGATCGACAGCAGGTCCTGATCTGGCGAACGTGATCGTGCCCGTGCGTCGGACGCACGATGCCGGAAATCGTCTTGAACAGGGTGGTCTTGCCGGCGCCGTTCGGTCCGACGATGGCGACGAACTGGCCCTCTTCGACCTTGATCGAGACGCCGTTCAAGACCGGGATCGCGGAATAGCCAGCGGTCAGCCCTTCAATGTCGGAGCATGGGCCATCCATTTCTTGCCGAGATAGGCTTCGATGACGCGGCTGTCGCGGGTGACGGCCTCAGGCTCGCCTTCGACGATGACGGCGCCGTGGTCGAGCACGACGAAACTGTCGACCAGCCGAACCATCGCCTGCATGGTGTGCTCGATGATGGCGATCGTCATGCCGTCGCGGGCCAGCCGCTGGATCACGGCCACGACCTCGTTGGCTTCGTCATGGCCGAGGCCGGCGAGCGTCTCGTCGAGCAACAGGATGCGCGGCTGACCGGCCAGCGCGCGGGCAAGCTCCATCAGCCGCAATTCCTTGGTCGTGAGTTCGCCGGCGATGCGGTCGGCGATCTCGGACAGGCCGACGCGGGCAATCGCGTCGGCCGCCAGTTGCCTTGCCTCGGCATCGGTCTTGGCGCGGACGTAAGCGCCGACCACGACGTTGTCCGAGATCGACATGCGCAGGAACGGGCGCATGATCTGGAAGGTGCGGCCGATGCCGGCCTCGCACAGCTCATGCGGCTTGCGGCCGGACATCTCGCGTCCGTCGAGCAGAATCTCGCCGGTGCCCGGCCGCAGGAATCCGTTCAGCAGGTTGAACAGCGTGGTCTTGCCGGCGCCGTTGGGGCCGATGATCCCGAGGATCTCGTTTCGCCGCAGCTTGAAGCTGACGTCCTGCACGGCCTTCAATCCGCCGAAGGACCGCGACAGGTTGCGGACTTCGAGGACGACATCGCCGGTGCCGGCCGATCGCTTGGGCCGCAATGGCACCAGCTCGGCGGAGACGGTGGCCGCGACCGGGATATCCGGGCGCGCCCGGTGCTGTCGCGATCGGCGGCGCCGACCGCTTGCGCAGGAGGTCACGCACCTTCCAGAACAGGCCTTCGGGCGCGAGAAGGATGACGGATATGATCGCGAGGCCGTAGATCACGCCCTGGATACCGGGAAAGCGCGAGCCGGCTTCGGCGTTGAGCGTTTCGGCCAGCGGGATCAGGATCACCGATCCGATCACCGGCCCCCAGACCGTTCCGACACCGCCGAACATGGCGACCGTCAGCGCCTGTGCCGACACCAGCATGCCGAATACGGATTGCGGGGTGACCACCAGCAGCACGACCGCGTAAAATCCGCCAACCGCTCCGGCGATGGCGCCGCTGAGCGTGACGGCACGGAGTTTCCAGGCCAGCGTGTTGATCCCTGCGGCTTCCGCGGCGGCTTCGTTCTGCTTGATCGCGAGCAGCGCCATGCCGAAGCGCGACCGTTCGACGGCCCGTGTCAGCAGGATGGTGGCGAACATCATCGCCAGCGCCAGCAGCGTGTAGAGACGGTGATCGGCAAATTGCATATAGGCGGCCGCATTGTCGCGCTTGATCGGCAGCGTGACTTCCTGAAGGCCGAGCCATTCGAATACGTAGAGAATGGCGAGCGGGTAGGCCAGCATCGCCAGCGCGAAGTAGTGGCCCTGCAGGCGGAAGGTCGGAAAGCCGATCAGCAGTCCGGCGATGCCGCCGAGGATGGCTGCAATCGGGATCATGATCCACGGCGACAGGTCGAAATGGATCTGGCCGAGCACGACGGCATAGGCCCCGACGCCGAAGAAGGCGGCGTGACCGAACGAGATCAGTCCGGTGTATCCGCTCAGCAGATTCCACGACAGGCCGAATATCGCCCAGACCGGAACCAGCGTCATCACGAGCTGGTAATAGGAGTTGGTCACGCTCAGCGACACCGCCGCATAGAGCGCGGTGAAGACGATGATCGGCAGCAGCGAACGCCATCCGCGCATGGTCATGTCCTCTCGACCATGCGCCCGAAGAAGCCTTGCGGGCGGAAGAAGATGATCAGAAGGAACACGACGAAGATTGCGGCGTTCTGCAGTTGCGTCGGCAGGATCAGCGTCGACATTTGCTGGACCAGGCCGATCGTCATGCCGCCCCAGAAGGCGCCGATGATGCTGCCCATGCCGCCGAGCACGACGCCGGCATACATGACGATGACGTATTCGACCCCGACAAAGGGGTGAAATGGATAGTTGGTGGCGAGCAGGCCGCCCGCGATCGCGGTGATGCCGGTGCCGAGCGCGAAGGCAATGCGGTGCGCGCGGTCGACGTCGATGCCCATATAGGTTGCGGCGGTGGGATTGTCGGCGGCCGCGCGCAGGGATTTTCCGATCCGCGAGCGCGTGATCAACAGCGTCAGCAGCAGCATTGTCACCAGCGAAACAACGGCGTCGATCCCGCGCGCCTTGTTGACGAAGACGCTGACGTCATAAAACATCGGTCCAAGCTCCCACGCCGAACTCGACAGCGGCGTCCGGATCGAGGCCAGCACCGAGCCGAACACGAGCAGGCCGCCATTCTGCAGGATCAGCGCGATGCCCGAGCGTCAGAATGAGCTGGGCGTAATGGCCTTCTCCCTCGAGCGAAGAGGTCCGCGTGCCCGATACGCGCGAGATCAGGGTAAGGTGGACGAAGTAACCGAAGACAGCCAGCACCGGGCCCGCCAGCAGGATCGCGACGAACGGTCCGAAGGTGTTGCCGAACGTGGCCTGCACGCCGAGCGCGGTGAAGAAATAGAACGCCGCATACATGCCGAGCATCATGAAATCGCCCTGGGCGAAATTGATCACCCGCATGACGCCGAAAATCAGCCCGAGCCCGACGCACATCAGGCCGTAGACCGCGCCGATCAGGAGGCCGGCGGACAGCGCTTGCAGAAAGCCTTCCAGCGCCTGTGTCACCGATGACCTCGCGCGGGGTTGGCATTCATCTTCGGTTCGCTCGCCGGCGTCGAGGCCGTCTCAGGTCTGGACATTCCGCCCCACATTATTTGCTTGTTCATATTGGTCATGACGCCGGCCGTAGCAGCCGTCCGGTTGGCTCGGCCCGGCAGCAGGCGGCGATGACGCGGCTGTCCGGAAGCGATGCGCATTTGTCGACAAGTCCTTCGAGAAGCAGCGCGCGCCTGCTGCCGATGACATCGGTCGCAGCCGTTCGAAAGCGTGTACGGATCTGTTCCGGCGTCGCGGCAATGACATTGTCGAGGCGCTGATCGACGGTAGTTCCGTCGCGCAAGGTAACGCGGATATGGGCGCCCTGGTTGGCCGGGAACGCGGCGGTGAGGCCGGGCTCGCTCTGCAGGCTGGTATGCTCGACGAGACGGAGAATCCCGGGATCGTCGATATCAGCGTAATTGTCCTCTTCGAGCGCGCCGCGCACGAGCACGGCGGCGACGCTGAAGGGAATGCTCATCTTCGCCTGCAGCGCGTTATGGAAAGGCCCCTTGGAATCGCAGCCGGGATAGCGGGCCGCGGCCTCCGGGACATGGATCGAAACCGCCACGATATTTTCCGGTTGCCCGATCTCGCGCGCGGCCCGCAAGGCTGCTTGCGCCGCGGTCTGTGCAAAATTGCAGGCGGGGGCCGGCTTGTTGTAGACCGCCATGATCTCGGGCTGCGGCCCGGCGAACAACCGGATGCCGGCGGGGGCAGGCTGGCGGCGGAAGGCGGCGAATAATCCAGCTTCGCCCTCAAGAATGGTTTCCGAAGCGCGGGCGCCGGCTTCAGCCAGTTCGATCGCAGCAATAGCGTTGCGCGCCGCGAAGCCGGGGTGGAAATACATTTCGGAGCCGCCGGCGCGCGGCCATTCGTTCAGGCCGGATGACGTATTGGCGGCAATCGCGAGCGCGCTGGTTGCGGCATCTTCATCGAGGCCGAGGGCGTAACTTCCCGCTAACGCTGCGCCGAGCGGGCCGACGAGACCGGTCGGCCGGTAGAGGCGGGCGAGGTCGGCGGTAACGAGCGCGCGGCCGATTTGCGCGCCGGCCTCGTAGCCGATGATGGCCGCGCCAAGGAAAGTTATCCCGGACAGCGGTGTTCGTTCCGACAGCGCAAGCAGGGTCGGCCAGATCACCACGCCGTGGTGCGAGATGCTGGCGGCATGCATGTCTTCGCGCACCAGGCCGTGGCCCATCGTTGCGTTGGCGAAGGCGGCATCGCCCGGCGCGGCAAGCGAGCCGGTCCCGATGATGGTTGCGCCGCTTGCGGTCTCGCGCGCGATGCCGATCGCCTGCCGGCTCCAGGGGTGATTGCGGGCCTCGAACGCGCAGGAGAGAAAATCCAGCAGGCAGATTTTGGCTTTCTCAATGACGTCCTGATCGAAACGGCCGGCATCGACGGCGAGCGCGGTGCGTGCGAACGCGCGCGCCATCGACACCTGGTCTGATCCGATCGATCCGATCGTCACGTCATGCCTCCCCTTGGCGACGCTGTCGGCCTAGCCGCGCATCTGCACGCCGGCCCACTCTTCCAGCACTTTCGCGATCGACGTGAAGTCGGATGACGCGCCATACTTGGCATTGGTGATCGCCAGCATCTGCCGCACCACGGAGCCGCAGACCATCGGAACGCCCATGGCTTCGGCTTCGTCGACGCAGAGCCGCACGTCCTTGTAGGAGAGGCCGGTGGTAAAGCCGAAATCGAACGTGCCGGGAAGCACCGCGCGGGGGAATTTGTCCTCCGAGGCGCTGTTGCGCCCGCTGCTGGCGTTGATGATGTCGATCAGCACCTTGGCGTCGACGCCGCCCTTGACGCCCATCGCCACCGCTTCGGAGGTGATCACCAGCGCGGCCGCGGCCATCAGATTATTGGCGAGCTTTGCGGTCTGCGCCGTGCCCGGCTTGTCGCCGGTGTAGAACAGCTTTCCGAAGTGCTTCAGGATCGGCTCAACCCTGTCATAGGTCGCCTTCGGGCAGGAGACCATCACCGCGAGCGTACCGTTCACCGCGCCCTTGATGCCGCCGCTGACGGGCGCATCGACGAGCGTGATGTTCCTGGCTTCGAACCCCTTGGCGATCAACTTCGCGGCGCCGGGCCCGGTGGTGGACAGGTCGATCAGGACCGTGGCGCGGTTTCCGGCGACGATTCCATCGGGGCCCAGCGCCACGGCCTTGACGATGTCGGGGGTCGGCAGGCTGGCCAGCACGATATCCGCGCTCGACGCGACTTCGGCCGGCGATTTCGCCAGCCGTGCGCCGCGCGCGACCAGCGGCTTGGTCGCTTCGCTCTGCGGGTCGTAGACGCATAGCGAGTAGCCGGCATCGAGCAGGCGCCCGGCCATCGGTCCGCCCATGCGGCCCGTTCCGACAAAGCCGATTGTTTCTGCTGCCATGGTTCGCTCCCTGATGCGCCGCAGGCGCTCGCTTGTCTTGTTCTTGGTCTTGTTCCTGACGCCGCCGGGGTTCCCCGGCGCGGTTGACCAAATTTCAAGATTGTCAGTTAATCTGTCAAGCATAAGATTCCTGTCGACAGGGTTAGATGCGCCGGAATAGGATTGAAAAAACAGTCTCCGGGGAATTCGCTCAGTGCGGCAAGATGAAGCGCAAGGCGTCGGCACAATTTTCGCCGATTTCGTTGCCGGTACGGCGTGGACGGATGTCGCGGGGCAGAGTCACGAGGCGAAGCGCTCGATTCTGAACTTCTTTGCAACGGCCCTCGGTTCGGCTTATGACCCCGCGGTCGACATTGCCTTGCGCGTATTGTCGCCGTTCAGCGGGCCTGCAACATCGGCGATCATTGGCCGCCCTGAGCGGCTCGATGCGATGGGCGCGGCGTTCGTCAACGCGATTTCCGCCAATCTGCTCGATTTCGACGATACCCATCTGGACACGATCATTCATCCGGCGGCGCCTGTTGCGGCGCCGGTCCTGGCATTGGCGCAGGCGCGCGGGTTTTCGGGGCGGGACGTTCTCACCGCATTCATTCTCGGCGTAGAGGTCGAATGCCGCGTCGGCAATGCGGTGTCGCCCGGCCACTATGCGCGTGGCTGGCATATCACCTCGACCTGCGGCGTGTTCGGCGCTGCCGCCGCCTGCGCCAGATTGCTCGGCCTCCCGGCCGGACCAGATTTCCAATGCGATTGGAATTGCGGCAAGCCAATCGGCGGGCATCGTCGAAAATCTTCCGAGCGCCGCCAAGAACGTCAGCGTCGGCAATGCGGCGCGCAACGGCCTGTTTGCGGCATTGCTTGCGGCTGAAGGCTATTCCGCATCGCCCCGGGCGATTGAAGGCCCGCTCGGCTGGGCGCGCGCCATGGGGGATGAGCCCGATCTTGCGCGGCTGACGGGTGGTCTGGGCAAGACCTGGGAGATCGCCAGGAACACCTACAAGCCTTATCCGGCGGGCATCGTGTTTCATGCGGTGATCGACGCCTGCTTCGCGTTACGGGAAAGGCTGGGCCCGCGCATCGCGGATATCGCCTCGGTCACGGTGCAGGGGTCGGCGCTTCTGCTGGCGCGCGGCGATCGGCCGGTTCGCAACGAACGCGACGCCCGGGTCAGCATTCACCACTGCGCCGCCTGCGCCTTGTTGCTGGGCACGGCCGGCGTGACGGAATTCTCGGAGGCCACTGCATTTCGACCCGACCTGGTGTCGTTTCGCCAGAAGGTGAGGGCGGAGCTTGACGGTTCGCTTCCGGATGGCGCCGCGCGCGTCGCAATTCAATTGGCGTCGGGAGAGACGCTCGAAGAGATCGTGATGGCCGCAAGGGGCAGCCTTGCCGATCCGCTATCGGATCGTGCCATCGAAGCCAAGCTGCGCGATTGTGCGCGACTGGGTAAAAGCGATTGGGATATAGATCGCATCATTGACCGTGTCTGGCGTATCGATACGCTTGACGACGTCTCAAGCCTGATGCGGGCATAGCGCCACGCGCGAAGACAGAAACTCGAACGAACGAAAGGAATCGATGATGAGCGAGTTGTTCGACAAGGGACTGAAGATCCGCAAGGAAGTGCTCGGCGAGGATTACGTCAATAAATCGATCGCAGGCGCCGACGAATTTACCCGCACGATGGCGGAATGGTCGACCGAATTCTGCTGGGGCGCGCTGTGGTCCCGGCCGGGGCTGGACCGCCGGACGCGCAGCATCGTCAATCTCGCGATGCTCGGTGCGCTCAACCGGCCTCATGAGCTGAAGCTGCATGTCAAGGGTGCCCTGAAAAATGGTCTCACCAAGGAAGAGATCAAGGAGATACTGCTTCAGGTCGGCGTCTACTGCGGTATCCCCTCGGGGATCGACGCATTCCGCAACGCGCGCGAGGCGTTCAACGAGGTCGAAGCCAAACCGTAAACCGGCAGCCCGCCCGGGGATAGCATGGCCGAGCCCGAATACGAACTTTTTGCCATTCGCTACGCCACGCGTGATGCGCGGCGGAGCGAGCATTTCATCGGCGGCGATCCGCACGACGGGCCGATGCCGATGGACTATTTCATGTGGCTGGCAAGAGGGGGAGGCCGCAGCTTCGTCATCGACACCGGCTTCAATGCGGAAGTAGCGGACAAGCGGAAGCGGACGTTCCTGCGCTGTCCGGTGGAGACGCTCGGCGCGTTCGACATCGACGCGAGCGCGGTCGGGGATGTCATCCTCACCCATCTGCATTACGACCATGTCGGCAATTTCGACCGGTTTCCGAGCGCGCGCTTCCACCTCCAGGAGCGCGAGCTGGCGTATGCCACGGGGCGCTTCATGCGGTATCCGAGGCTCTCGCATTCGTTCGAGGTCGAGGATGTCTGCGGCATCGTGCGGCTCAACTATGCGCGCCGCGTCCTCTTCTACGACGGCGACGCCGAGCTTGCTCCCGGCATTTCGGTGCACGCGGCAGGCGGCCATTCGGCCGGGCTTCAATTCGTTCGCGTCAGGACCCGCCGCGGATTCGTCGTGCTCGCCTCCGACGTCAGTCATTTTTACGAGAACATGGCGAGCGAACGGCCGTTCACGACCGCGCTTCATATCGGCGAAATGCTGGAAGGGTTCGACCGGCTGCGGGCATTGGCGCCGGACGAGAGCCATATCGTCCCGGGCCATGATCCGCTGGTCATGAAGCTTTATCCGGCGCCGAGCAAGGAGCTGGAGGGCATCGCCGTACGCCTCGACGTGCCGCCATCGGAGGCAGCACCGGTTCGCGCCGATTATGCGCCGGGGCATTAGCAGGGTTCGCTGCGCCTATTTCCCCATCGCAGCTCTCAGGATCGGCATCAGCCGCGCGGATTCGCTTTTGACCAGGTCGGCGAGGGGCTTTGGCCCGCGGCGGCCCGGCTCCACGATATCGGCACCGAGTTCCGCCAACCGTTTTTGCACGGCCTCTTCGTTGAGACCTTTGTTTAACGCGTCCGCGAGTTTCTCGATAACCGGTTGCGGCGTGCCGCTGGGCACGAATACCGCGTAGAACGGCGCGCAATCGAATTCGGGCAGGCCCTGTTCATAAGACGTTGGCACGTCCGGCAGCATCGGGCTGCGTTTCCTGGCGGCGATTGCCAGTGCCTTGACGGCGCCAGCCCGAACCTGGCTCAGCGTTCCCAGTACCGGATCGCATTCATAATCGATTTCGCCCGCCAGCATGGCCGTCAACACCGGCGCCGTGCCGGTAAAGGGGACCATGGTCGGCTTGATGCCGATCGCCGCGTTGAGAAGAAGGCAGCCGATGTAGGACACCGAGCCAAGGCCGGCGTGCCCGGCATTGAGCTTGCCCTCGTTGGATTTCGCATAGGCGACGAATTCCTTGAGGTTATTGGCGGGGAAATCTTTGCGGACCACCAGCAGTTCGGGGTATTCGGCGCTCAGTCCGATCGGCTCGAAATCCTTTTGCGGATCGTAACCCAGATTTGGGTAGAACGCCGGCGCCAGCGCGTTGGTGCCGAGGTGCCCGGAAAGAATGGTGTAACCGTCGGCCGCAGCGCGAGCCGCGCGAAGCGCGCCGATGGTGCCGCCGGCGCCGCCGACATTCTCCACCACGAACTTCTGATTGAGATGACGGGAAAAAATATCGGCGACGATCCTGCCCGTGATATCGGCCGGTCCGCCGGCCGCAAAGGGGACGATGATCGTGACGGGTCTTGCCGGATACTCCTGGGCAGTCGCGCCATTCATTCCGATCATTGCCAGAAGAGCAGCCGCTGCGATCAAACGCCTTGTCACCTGTCGCCTCCCTGATGTCATTTTTGCTGTAACCATAGGCTGGTTTCACCGACGGGCAAGTTGCGCGGGCAACGTCACGCAAAAACGCGTCCCAGACCTCGGAGCCGGGCGGCCAAACACCGATAAAGAAGAAAGCCGTTCCGTAACCGGTCCATACGGAAATACGCTTCCATTCCATGGTTTGAAAAAGCAAATCGCTTCCATTGCCCCACCGGCCGGAAACGACGACATTTGACTTGCAAATCAACGGATTGGCCGCAATGGATCGCTTGAGATATGAGCCGTTTGGCGAGCGCCTGGCGCCCGAAGGGGACGCCGCACAGCCTTCGCGCGCCTCCAAATATCTGTTGTGGGCCGGCACCGGCCTGTTCTGGTCGCTGGTCGGGGGCATCGTGATCGCCCGCGCCGTCTTCTTCGAGCCGGGTGTCTTTGACGAATTCACCCGCGTCGCGGCACTCGTCAAGGCCACGATCTTCTAAGCTACTTCCGCAACCGGCCTGTCCTGCCAGATCATCCGCTCGAACGCGGTTGCCGCGGGGATTTCTATTCGCCCGGGTACTTTCAATTGCCACAGCGTGCGCTCGATCCGCAGGTTGCGCATTGGCACGACCTTGAGCCGGCCAAGCGTGACCTGATCGGAAACCGTGACGCTGGAGACGATGGCTATGCCGAGGCCGGCGGCGACCGCCTGCTTGATCGCCTCGGTGCTGCCGATCTCCAGCGTGCGCCTGGGTTCAATGCCCTTGGCGGCCAGCGCCTGCGCCACCACCTCGCGCGATCCGGAACCGGGCTCGCGCACGATCAGGACTTCATCGCAAAGCGCTGCGCTGTCGATGGGGCGCTCGGCCGCGGCGAAGCGGTGCCGCGGATCGACGATCAGGCTCATCACGTCGGTGCGCCAGGCGTGGCTCTCGAGATCATCATCTTCAACCGGACCTTCGACCAGCGCGATCTCGATATCATGCGCCAGCATGAGATCGGCGATGTCCCTGGTATTCGCGATCACGAGATGCAGGTCGATTCCCGGGATATTTTCGGTGAAACGTCCCGAGATAGTCCGATATCATGTAGGTCGCGATCGTGGTGGATGCGCCGATGCGCAGCGATCCGCTGTCGAGATTGCGCAGCGACAGCAATTCGTCCTCCGCCGCGCGCTCGGCCGCAAACAGCGCCTCCGCATGGCGCACCAGCGCCTTTCCCTCGCGTGTCGGCCGCACGCCCTTCGGTGTCCGGTCGAGCAGGCGGCAGCCGACCTGAAGCTCGAAATCCCGCACCCCCTTCGAGATCGCGGGCTGGCTGATATGGAGGGCGTCGGCTGCGCGCGAGAAACTCCCGGTTCGGACCACCGTCGTGAACAGGCGCAGCAAATGCAGGTTCAAGGACATAACTTCCCTCTATCGGGCCAGATCGAAAATATATTACCCAGATATCGCCATCTGGCGCATAAATCTTTCTCTCCGGGGGAAATTAGTGCCGCAAGACGAGGAATTTTCGGGGCCAGCAGACGAGCCGGCCAGCATCTTCAGCCGTGTTGCAGCGCACCTGCCGGGCGTTGTTGTTTGCGTCGCCGTGGCCGGTGTCTCGGCAGCCCTCGAGGCCGCGGAACGGCGCCTGTTCGCGCACCCCTATGTGGAGGCGCTGGTACTGGCGATTCTGCTCGGCATGGCGGTGCGCAGCTTCTGGAATCCGTCCGAGCGCTGGCAGGCCGGCATCGCCTTCAGCGCCAAGCAACTGCTCGAGGTGGCGGTGATGCTGCTCGGCGCGTCCATCAGCTTCGCCGCGATCGCGGCGTCCGGCATTGCGCTTGCTTGGCGCCATCGCCGCGACGGTGGTCCTAACACTGGCTTTCAGCTTCGGCATCAGCCGCATGCTCGGGCTGTCGACGCGGCTCTCGATCCTGATCGCCTGCGGCAATTCGATCTGCGGTAATTCGGCGATTGCCGCGGTCGCGCCGGTCATCGGCGCCGATGGAGACGAGATCGCGTCCTCGATCTCGTTCACCGCGATACTCGGCGTGATGATGGTGTTGGGGCTGCCGCTGCTCATTCCGCTTCTGCAATTGTCCGCGACGCAATACGGAATTCTCGCCGGCCTCACGGTCTACGCCGTTCCGCAAGTGCTCGCCGCCACCGTGCCTGCCGGGCTCGTGAGTACGCAGATCGGCACGCTGGTGAAGTTGATGCGCGTGCTGATGCTGGGACCGGTCGTGGTCGGTCTTTCGCTGCTCGCCCCGCGCCTGCGCGGCGGGACGCGCACCAGGACGACGGTCGGCTTCTTCCGGCTCGTGCCGTGGTTCATCCTCGGCTTTCTCGCGCTCTCCGTTCTGCGCTCGCTCGATATCGTGCCCGCAATGATGATCGGCCCGCTGACGACGATCACCACATTTCTAACGGTCGTGTCGATGGCGGCACTCGGCCTCGGCGTCGACGTTCGCGTTCTCGCCACCGTCGGCGGCAGGGTGACGGCGGCCGTGACGCTGTCGCTCATGCTGCTGCTCGCGATCAGCATCGGCCTGATTCATCTGTTCGACTGATGCCCGCTCGGGCGGCGGCGCCGGATCGTTCGAACCGATCAGTCCAGCCTGAATCCGATGCGCCTCACATAGGCGCCGAAGTCCGCGCGCTCGGGGTGCGTATATTGCCGCGCCTTGTCCTCCGACCAGCCGTAGGTTTCGGCCAGGCCGAACTCCCTGACATAGCGTTGAGCCGCATAGGGCTGGGCTTCCGCGCGGCGCCGATCGTATGCCTCGATGGCATCGTCGAGCCCGTCGTCCAGAAATGTGTTGCGATGAACGGTGACGGACAGCGGAAGCCGCATGCTGATCTGCGGCGCCTCTGCGGGATATCCCACGGCAAGGCCCGCCACCGGGAAAACATGGTCAGGAAGTTTCAGGAGTTTTGACAGCGCGCCGGAGTGATTGCGAACCGCACTGACCGGACAGACGCCAAAACCTTCTGCCTCGGCCGCGATCACGAATGCGGACAAGGCGATTCCCGCATCGACCGCGGCATTGAAGAAGGCATCGAGGTGATCGTTGGCAAATTGCCGGTCCCGCAATGCGTGGATTCGGCGCTGCCGCCGGTTGTTGCCGCAGAAGAGGAGAAGGTTGGGAACGTTTGCAAGCCATTTCTGGCCTAGCGGTCCATCTGCCAGCAGCGCCCCGATCCGGGATTTCAGGGACGGCGCGTCGATGATGATGATGTCGCGCTGCTGGAGATCGCTTTTGGTCGGAGCGCATAGCGCCAGGGCGCATAGCCGCTGCAAGGTCTGGTACGGAATGACTATCGGACCGGAATTTTCGCACCGAGCCGCGTGCCGCCAATTGATTGTGGACGGACGGCGCGTCGCCGCCGAATTCCACATCCGCAGCGTCAGCTCCGAAGCGGTCGACAAGCGGGGTTCTCGAA
>CAWFIQ010000015.1:0-5578 GCA_963815955.1 uncultured Alphaproteobacteria bacterium | reverse complement strand
AGGTCGTGCTCTACCACTGAGCTACACCCGCATCCGAGATGGCGGCGATCGCGCGCCGTCAACGGCAGACGTATGACAAATGCGGACCGCGAATGCAACAGTCCGCGTGCGGTCCGATGCCACGCTGACCATCCGATTTCATTAACAAATGACAGCAAATCGGCCCGAACAACGCCTAAACGGGGTTTAGCGCGCCTTGAGCCCGCGTCCGGAACCCAGGATTCGGCCTCCATCGTCCCGGCAGGCCCCTGCCGATTGAATTTTGCCGCCAAGGCGCCATCTAGCGGAGGAGGAACTTCGCCCCTAGCCGTGCTAGAACGGGCCCGAATTTCGAGACACCTTTCAATACATCAGGCGAGGACACCGTGACGATAGTTGAGCAGGGCGGCGGCCCGGCACCGCAGGCAGCACCCGATCTGATCAAGGAGACGACCACCCAGACCTTCGTGCAGGATGTCATCGAGGAATCGAAGCGTCAGCCGGTGCTGATCGACTTCTGGGCGCCTTGGTGCGGCCCTTGCCGCCAGCTGACGCCCGTTCTCGAAAAGGCGGTCCGCGCGGCCAAGGGCAAGGTCAAGCTGGTCAAGATGAATATCGACGAGCATCCGGCCATCCCCGGCCAGATGGGCATTCAATCGATCCCGGCCGTGATCGCGTTCGTGGCCGGCCAGCCCGCCGACGGTTTCATGGGCGCGGTGCCGGAGAGCCAGGTCAACGCCTTCATCGACAAGCTCACCAAGGGCATGACGGCGCCGGGCGAACCCAATATCGCGGAAATCCTGCAGGAGGCTGAGGCCGTGCTGGCGGAAGGCGACCCTGCCGCAGCCGCCCAGATCTATGCCGAAATACTCGGTTTCGATGCCACCAATATCGCGGCGCTGTCGGGGCTGGCGAAATGCTATGTGACCACAGGCGCCATCGAGCAGGCCAAGCAGACGTTGGCGATGGTGCCGGAATCGAAGCGCAATGATGCCGCCGTCAAGGCGGTACAGGCTTCGATCGACCTTGCCGAGCAGGCCCAGGCGGTCGGTCCGGTGACCGAGCTGGAACAGAAGGTCGCCGCAAACCCGCTCGACCATCAGGCGCGATTCGACCTCGCGACCGCGCTCAACGCGCTCGGCCAGCGCACGGACGCGACCAACCAGTTGCTGGAGATCGTCAGGCGCGATCGCAAATGGAACGATGACGGCGCGCGCAGGCAACTGGTGCAGTTCTTCGAGGCGTGGGGCGGCGCCGACGAAGCGACCGTCGAGGGACGAAAGCGGCTGTCGACGCTCCTGTTCTCGTAGGGCGTATTCCACCGAACCAGCGAACTGACCGGGACTGCAGATGCCGATCAATGCCGAATACCGCGGACCCGGCGAGCTTCCCAAAATCGTTCCGGTGTTTCCGTTGCCAGGCGCGCTGTTGCTGCCGCGCGGCCAGATGCCGCTCAATATTTTCGAGCCGCGCTATCTGGCGATGGTGGACGACGCGCTGCGCGACGGTCACCGGCTGATCGGGATGATCCAGCCGGATATTTCCCATAGCAAGGACAAGTCAAGGCCCGAGCTGTTCCGGGTCGGCTGCGTCGGCCGCATCACGCAGCTCGCCGAATCCGGCGACGGCCGCTACATCCTCGAGCTGACCGGCGTCGCCCGCTTCAAGGTGGTCGAGGAAATCACGGCGCTGACCGCGTACCGGCAGTGCAAGGTGGACTTCTTTCCCTATGCCGACGATTTCGTCGCACGCAAAGGTGAAGAGGCCGTCGACCGCGCGGCCCTGCTCGATGTGCTGACCGATTTCCTCGACGCCAATAATCTGAAGGTGGATTGGGAAGGTATCGAGAGCGCGCCGAACGAGGCGCTGGTCAACGCGCTGGCGATGATGTCGCCCTATGGCCCGGCGGAGAAGCAGGCGATGCTGGAAGCGCCCGACCTGAAAACCCGCGCCGAGATCCTGATCGCGGTGACCGAAATGGACCTCGCCAAGAAGCGCACCAGCGGCGATACGGGATTGCAGTAGGGCCTTGTCCTTGCTCAAACACTAACTATCCCCCCACGGGCCTCGCTTGCCGGCATTTGCAGCGTCCATCGCAGCCCCTCCGGTGCAAAGTGGGTTTTGACCGTGGCATTGAGCGCGCGCGTAACCATCTGATCGGTGACAAAACGGCCAAATCCCTTGCGCGTGGACGGCTTGACGGGAGGCCCACCATGCTCGCGCCATTCCAGACGAAAGGATTCGGGAGCGCTGCTTTCGTTGCCGAAGCTCCAGTTGAGGACGACCCGGCCGCCCGGCGTCGAGAGCGCGCCATATTTCGACGCATTGGTCGCGAGTTCGTGCAGCGCCAGCCCCAGGGCTTGAACGGCCGCGGCGGCAAGCGTGACGGGCGGTCCCACCGTTTCGACCCGCATCGTGTCGGCGCCCACGAACGGCGCCAGCTGAACCTCGATCAGTTTATCGAGCGAAGCTCCCTTCCAGTCCTCCTGGAGGAGCAAAGCATTCGAATGGGATAGTCCCTGTATTCTGGCACCGAACTGCGCTTCGAATTTGGCAAACGTCGCACTGCTTTTCGCGGTCTGACGCGCCATGGCCTGAATCACCGTAAAGAGGTTGTTGGTACGGTGCTGCAACTCCTTCATCAGAACTTGCAGATGCTCGTGATGCCGCTTTTGCTCGGTGATGTTGCTGAAGGTGATGACCACGCCGGAAATGACGTTCGCCATAGTGCGATACGGTCGCATCCGCATGATATAGGTCGCGCTCTCGTCCTTCAGATCGAGTTCCTGCTCAATGACGCCCAGTGTACGCTGCACATTCCTGACATCCTCGCGAAGCTTGTCGTAGGAAAGCAACGACACGATATCGGTGATCGGACGGCCGCGGTCGCTATCGCGGAGTGAAAATACCTCCATCGCCGCCGGCGTGAAGTTCCTGATGCGCAAGTCGTCATCGAGAAAGATGGTGGCGATTTGCGTGCTGTCGAGCAGGTTCTGAAGATCGTTGTTGGCCTGCATCAACAGGTCGTTCTTGCCGTGCAGTTCGCCGTTAATGGTCTGAAGTTCTTCGTTGACCGACTGCATTTCCTCCTTGGCGGTTTCCAGCTCTTCATTGGAGGATTGGAGCTCTTCATTGACCGATTGGTATTCCTCGGTCATCGATTTCATGTTTTCGATCTGGCTTTCCAACTCATCGCTCGTGGCTTGATGACGGGCCTGCAAGGTGCGCAATTCCTGCTGAAGCGCATCGACGTCGCGCGTAATGGCTGACGGCGCTTCCGCGCCGCGCTCCGGCGTGGCGTGTGTTCGGCCTTCGCGAAAGGCGACCACGACCATCTCGGCTGGCCTTCCCGATTCAGCGATCGGCTCAACCACGAGGTCGACGAACTGGCCGCCGCCGTCGATCCTCATATTCTCCTCTTCGACCAACTGGCCGGAGGCAAAGGCGGCCTCGACGGCGCGTCGCACCTGCGACCGCAGGGCTTTTGCCAGGTTGGTGAAGAAATTCAGGCTGGCGTTGCCTTCCGACGGTTCGAGATAGCGGCCGGTCTCGCCGCCGGAAAACCGCACGATGTTGTGGTGCCGGTCGACCACGAAATATGCGGGAGAGTGCTTCGCCATGGCGCGGCGCGCGCTCCTGTCGATTTGATCCTCGGTGCGGGCAATTGGCGCTGGCAGGGCTGTGGCTGCATGAGATGAGGGCTGAAATTCCGGAAGCGTTGCCCGCACGCTGTCGCGGCGCTGGAGGACCCGGTGCTTCTTGTCGACAGCGGTGAACAGCCGCGATTCACGGCTGACACTCTCCGACGGCCCTATGAACAGATAGCCGCCCGGCCGAAGCGCATAATGAAATGTCTGCATGACCCGGTGTTGAAAGTCGTTGTCCATGTAGATCAGCACATTGCGGCAGGAGATCAGGTCGATTTTGGAAAACGGCGGGTCTCTGATCAAATTGTGCTCTGAGAAGACGCACATTTCCCGGATGCGGGGGATCGGAAGGTAATCCTCGCCGTCCTTTACAAACCAGCGTTGCAGCCGCTCGGCAGAGAGGCCATCTGTCCTGCGAAAACGGGCAGCACGCGCAAACGCAATGGCCTGGGCATCGATGTCGGTTCCAAATATCGTCACCACGGCATCGGTACGGCGGGCTCCAAGGGCCTCCTGCAGCAGGATGGCGATGGAATACACCTCTTCGCCGGTGGCGCAGCCGGCGACCCAGACCCGGATCGGATCATCCGGCTCTCTGCCGGCGAGGAGCGGCGGCAGGAAGTTCGCCCTGAGTGCTTCGAATGCGTCTTCGTCGCGGAAGAATTGCGTCACCCCGATCAGAAGTTCACGGAACAGCGCGTCGCCCTCGGACGGTTCGCGCCGCAAATGCTCGGCATAGGCGGGCACGGCTTCGATCTGAAGCACCTGCATGCGCCGCTGGATACGACGGATCATGGTGTTCGGCTTGTAGCCGCTGAAGTCGTGCTTGAGCCGCTTGCGCAGCACCGCGGTAATCGCGGCCAGATTTTCCTGGATATCCTCACGCGCGCCGTCGGTATCCTTCCGCTCCTCGACCTTGGTCAAATAGGCCTGGTGTTCGAGAAGCTTACCCGGCAGGTGCTCGACCGATGCGACGTGATCGACGAGTCCCGTAGCGGCTGCGCTACGTGGCATCCCGGTCATTGCGGTTTCGTCGAACTCCGCCTGGGCGAGCGTGAAGCCGCCATATTCCTTGATCGCCTTGACGCCCAACGATCCATCGCTGCCGACACCCGACAAAATGATGCCGACCGCACAGTCCTCCTGGCTCTCCGCGAGAGACGCAAAGAAAGTGTCGATCGGGCGGCGATATTCGCGCGCAGGCGCCGGTATGGAGACACGCAGCATGTCGCCTTCCAATGACAGCGTGGCATTGGGCGGAATCACATGGATCAGGTTAGCCGTGAGCGCGGCCCCGTCCTGCGCCTCCACGACATCCATCGCGGTGTGAGGTCGGAGTAGTTCCACGAGCATGCTCTTGTGACCGGGATCGAGATGCTGCACCAGCACAAAGGCCATGCCGGTGTCGACGGGCATGTGATCGAAGAAGCTTCTGAAAGCGGCGAGCCCGCCCGCGGAAGCTCCGATGCCTACCACCAGCGAGGGTGGACGCCTGCGGATCGCGCTTTTCGCAGTGTGCGCCTCCTTGTTTGACGTTTCGTCGTCCATCTCTCGTCGTCCATCCTCGATCATCGACCTTGACGGGGCGCAAGCGCCGCTCGGACAATAGACCCTTTGAAGCAGGAGAAACAAGAAAGCTGGAACCGGGTTCCCATTCCGTAACCGTCCGCGAACGTCGCGAAATCTTCGGCGCGATGGATCGGCAGCCAGTCCCTGAGATTGGAGATACGCAGCAGCCCCGCGCACGCGTCCTGCTTTGGGCCGCCTTCGATCTGGCTACTCGGCCACGCCTTGTTCTATCTATGGGAGGTGGCGGTCGATATATGCTCGCCCTCGGTTATTCACCGCGACTTGCCGGCGATCATCGGGGCATTGCTTACCTTCTGGGCAATCCGTCAATGACGCGGCGGATTGGCCGAAGCCGGCTAGAGCCCTTTTCCGTTCCGATGGAA
>CAWFIQ010000014.1:0-22434 GCA_963815955.1 uncultured Alphaproteobacteria bacterium | reverse complement strand
CCGCGTCGCTCGACGAAGGGCAGGGCCTGGCCGTCCTCGAAGCGATGGCGCTGGGCGTGCCGGTGGTCGCGGCAAAGACCCGCGGCATCGAGGACTACCTCGACATGGCGACGGGCGTGGTCGTGGCCAGGGCGACGCCCGCCGCGCTGGCGCGTGGACTGGGGCAGGTGCTGGCGCGCCCCGGCCAGACGCTGACCCGTCTCCGACGGGCCCGCAGCCTGGTGGTGCGCCGCTATCGATGGAAGGTGACGCTGGACGCACTCGCCGCCGTTTACGCCGGCGTGCTCGAGCGCGACTAGTCGGTTGATGCGATCAGAGCTGGCACAGCGTCGCGTCGGCCGTCGACACCTCGAGCTTGCCCGGCGCTTCGAGGTTCAGCTCCTTCACCACGCCGTCCTCGGCGATCAGTGAGGCGCGGCGGGCGCGGGTGCCCATGTTGAACTTCGACAGGTCGGTGTCGAAGCCGAGCGCGCGGGCGAAATCGCCGTTACCGTCCGCGATCATCAGGATCCGATCGTCGACGCCGCTGGCCTTGGCCCAGGCCGTGACGACGTGGACGTCGTTCACCGCCAGGCACACGATCGTGCCCACGCCCTTCGCCTTCAGCGCGTCGTGCTGCGCCAGGTAGCCCGGCAGGTGCTGATTGTTGCAGGTCGGGGTGAATGCGCCGGGCACCGAGAACAGCACCACCTTCTTGCCGTCGAACACCTCGCGGCTGGTGGTCTGGATCGGGCCGGCCGCCGTGACGGCAGTCAGCGGAGCATCGGGGATACGGTCGCCTACGGAGATGGGCATGATCCGCCAATGGTAGCCGAATCCCCCCAGCGGCAGCCAGACGGTGAGCCGGTTTCCTGCACGGGCGCGCATGTGATGGTGGAGGACATCTGATGCGGCAGCAGCTCATCGACCACGTGCGAACCAACGGCAGCCCCCTGGCGAGCGCGGAACGCCGCGCCCTCATTCACATGGCCCAGCGGCTGCCAGCCCTGGGTGACCCCGGACCACCTGAGCGGCCTCGGCCTGGCCGCGATGGCCGGCGCGGGCCTGAGCTTCTGGGCGGCGCGGTACTGGATGGTCGGGCTCGTCGGCGTCGTGGCCTCGCTGGCCGTGAACTGGTTTGGCGACAGCCTCGACGGCACCCTCGCCCGCGTCCGCAAGCAGGAGCGGCCCCGTTTCGGGTTCTACGTCGACCACGTCATCGATCTCGCCGGCGCGACCATGTTGTTCTGCGGCCTCGGCGCGTCCGGGTTCATGTCGCCGCTCGTCGCGCTCGGCGTCCTCTCCGCCTACCTGCTCGTCTCCGCCGAGGTCTACCTCGCCACGCACGTGCGCGGCGTCTTCAAGATGACCTTCCTCGGCGTCGGGCCGACCGAACTCCGCATTCTGCTTGCCGTCGGCGTCGCCGCGCTGGCTTGGCGGCCGATGGTCTCGCCGTTCCACCTCGGCCCGTTCCGTCTCTTCGACGTCGGCGGCGTCGTCGCGATCGCCGGGATGGGTCTGTCCTTCATCGTCTCCTCCGTCCGCAACACCCGCGCCCTCTACGATGCCGAGCGAATCACGCGGATCGCGGCGCTGGCGCTGCTGCTCATTGGCGGACAGGCCGGCGCGGCCTCCGCGGCCACGCCCGCGAAGGCGACCGTCGCCGCCTTCGACCGCTACGTCGCGGCCACGCACGCGCGCATCCACGTGGAGCGCCAGCGGCCGATGCAGCCGCTCGCCAGCGGCTCGGCGGCCACCCGTGTGTGGGAGATGCTGTCGCCGGCAGACGGTGTGTCCATCGACGTCCCCGACGCGCTGGTCAATCACTGGCGCGGCCGCACGTTCATCCCGCAGGTCGACCTCGCCACCGTCCTCGCGCGCGTCCGGCAGGCCGAGACGCTGCTGCGCCAGCCCGACGTGGTGACCGCGCGCATCCTCCCTCGAGGCCCCGACCGCGACCTCGTGCTCCTCGCGATTACGCGGTCGCAGGTGCTGACCGCCCACTACGACACCGAACACGACGTGCGCTATTCCCGGCCCGGTCCCGGCCGCGTGGCGAGCGACAGCGTCGCCACCCGGATCCGCGAAGTCGGCGGCCCGGGCGATCTCGCGCCGCACGAGGATCGCGGCTTTCTGTGGGCGCTGCGCGCCTGGTGGCGCTACGAGGCGGTGCCCGGCGGCGTGCTGATCGAGTGCGAGTCGGTCAGCCTCAGCCGATCGGTCCCATACGTGGTCCGGCCCGTCGTCGGCCCCATGGTGACGCGCTTCGCCCGGGAATCGATGGAGCGGACGCTGACATCGCTGCGCCAGGCCCTCAAGACCTAGACGCAGGCGATACCATGGACCTGTTGCGTGCATCGAACGCTACGGAGGTCCATGTGAACGCCCAGAAGCCCGGCCACGACGCCCCGTCGACTGCGTCCGTCAGCAAGACCGCGGACGAGTGGAAGGCCACCCTGACACCTGAACAGTACGCGGTGCTCCGCGAGCACGGCACCGAGCCGCGCGGCACCAGCCCGCTCAACAAAGAGAAGCGCGACGGCATGTTCCGCTGCGCTGGCTGCGGCCAGGAGCTCTTCGCGTCCGGCACCAAGTTCGACAGCGGCACCGGCTGGCCCAGCTTCGACCAGGCGTTGCCGGGCGCGGTGACGACCAAGACCGATCGCAGCTACGGCATGGCGCGAACCGAAGTGCTTTGCAGCCGGTGCGGCGGCCATCTCGGGCACGTGTTCCCGGACGGGCCGCCGACCACGGGTGAACGCTACTGCATGAACGGCTGTGCGCTGACGTTCGAGCCGAAGGGCTGACGGCTACCTGACCGGCTGCGCCTGACCGGCCGCGGCGGCTTCCTGCAGCAGCCGCATGATCCGCTGTCGCGCGGCGTCGGCGGCGACGCGCTGCTGGTGCCCGAGCTCCGCCTGCTTGCGGCCCAGGTCCGCCTGCTGCGCGCCAAGTGCGCCCATCTCCTCGGCGATGCCTCGCTGGCGATCGGCCATCGCCCGCGCGTCGGCGCGCAGAGAGGCGGCATGATCCTGGGCCTCGGACGCGGCCCCCGGTGGGATGCGCCGCATCGTCTCGACCGCTTCGCGCAACGCGTTCCGCGCTGCTTCGAGCTGGGCGCTCATGGTGCCCTTCTGCCTTTCCAGCGTGGCGAGCGCCGATTCGAGGGCGTGTAGATGTGCCGCTCCGGGCACATCGCCGCCCTCGGGTTGCAAATTTCTTGCAGGTGCAATCTGCAATTCTGGCGCACAGATGCGCCAGGCGGGCCCGGAGGGGGATGCCAACGCTTGCGGCGAACGATCTGCGGCTGGATCGCGCAACGAGAGGTTACGGCAGCAAGCATTTCGTTGACTTCATGCCGACCTGAATATTCTCGACGTGATTTTAATGGTGCAAGTGCTAACCTGCTGTCATGAAGCCGTTGTCAATTTACTGGACGAGATCGAAGCCCTCGAAGTGGGATAGATCGACGAAGCTGATCTGTCTGTTCGGCGCGGTGATCCTCTATTTCGTGGCAGCTCATTGGCTAGCCATTACATTCACTCCGGACCCCAATTTCACGATCGGGCCTGACGTAGCTGGAGAGAAAATCAGGCTGATGCCGCCCTTCCAAAAACATCTTCCCTTTTCAGTCATAGTGGAAAGGTCGCTGTTTGACGACGTGGCGGATTCCGATGGCGACGACCATCGCTCCCCCATTGAACTCTACGAAAACGGCAAGCGCCTTGGACCGGCTCACTGCAAATTCGCCGATATAAAAGAATTGGGCGAGGGTCGTTTCTCTCACTTCAGAACCAGAGGCTTCACTGTCCTCTTCTGGTCTGCCAGCGACAACAGCGATCCAAACACCAATGGCCGAGCCTACTGGGTCGTTAACCCGAGGCCCCGATTGTCCCGCTAACAATCATCAGTGCTGGGCCCGATCCCCACGCCGAACGGGGGCCACCGCCTCCAGAAACTTCGGAGATGGAAAGTTGGGAAATGAGTGGGCAATTCCAGGCTATGACGCGTCCTGCCGCAATCTGCCCACAACGGAGTTCGGGGCTATGAGGCCCTGACTGACCTCGGTTCATTTGAACCCGGGTCACGATTTTCACCACAAAGCGAATGACGTAATGCCCGGATGCCAAGGACTAATTCATGCGCCGTTCGGTTCTGACGCTGACCCTGCTCGTAGCAGCCATGTGGTCGGCGCCTTCCCTCGCCCAGCCGCGCAGCCAGCTCGGGCCGCTCTGCACCACCGACACCACGCCGGCCGACCGGCAGATCGACGCCTGCAACAGGATCGTCACGCTGAAGGTCTTCACCGGCGAGAAGCTCGCGACGATCTATTTCTGGCGCGCGGTCGGCTGGAACAAGAAGGGCAACTACACGCAGGTGATCGCGGACGCCAGCGAGGCGATCCGCCTGCATCCAACCGTCGCCGCCTACAATCTGCGCGGCTCGGCCTATTACGACAAGGGCGAGTACGACATCGCGATTGCCGACTTCAACGACGCGCTGCGGATCGGGCCGCCCAGCGGCATCATCTTTCACAACCGCGGCAACGCCTGGCGCTCCAAAGGCGAATTCGCCAAGGCGATCGCCGACTACGATCAATCGATCAAGCTCGGTCCGCCGTCCGCCTTCTCCTGGCAGAACCGCGGCATTTCGAAACGCGCGCTCGGCGATCTCGATGGCGCGCTGGCCGACATCAACGAAGCAATCCGGCTCGACCCGACATTGCCGCAGCCGTTGACCAGCCGCGCGGTGATCTGGCGCGCCAAGGGCAACTTCGATCGCGCCATCGCCGATACCACCGAAGCGATCCGGCTCGCCAAGGCCAAGGCGCCGGTCAACATCATGACGCCGCCCGGCAGTGTGCTGATCTCGGCCTATAGCCATCGCGCGCTCGCCTATGAGGCCAGGGGCGATTTCGACCGCGCCAGGCTGGATTACGCCGCGGCCCTCGAAGGCAAGGCCTCCGACGCCGGCAGCAAGGCCAACCAGGCAACCGCGAAGGTTCGGCTGTCGCTGCTGTCGGAAGCAGTCCCACCTCCTCCGCGAACGACAACCGCTGTGCCACCGCTGGCAGCGAGCAAAGCCGCACCGGCGTCGCCGGCGGGCGCCGCGAGCCCGTCCCCGCCTCCCGCAGCGGAGCAGCGCAAGCGTGCAGAGACCGACAGGGAGGCTGGCAGGCGCGTTGCGCTCGTGATCGGCAACGGCGCCTATGCGTATGTCCGAGCGTTGCCCAATCCGACCAACGATGCGCGCGCGATGGCAAAAAGCCTGCGCGACATCGGATTCGTGGTGACGGAAGGCACCGACCTCGACCGCAGGGCTATGCAGGCCACGATCCGCGACTTCCTGCGCGATGCCGCGCGGTCGCAGGTGGCGGTGGTCTACTACGCCGGTCACGGCGTGCAGATCGACGGCCGCAATTACCTGGCGCCGATCGATATCCAGTTTCAGGTCGGCAGCGGCATGACTGATACGATGATGGACATGGATACGATCATGGCCGGCCTTGACGATCAGGTCCGCACCAACATCCTGATCCTCGATGCCTGCCGCAACAATCCGATGGCGCCGAAAGTGGCCTCCACAGGCCCCGCCCGCGACATCGAAGCCGGATCATCGGGGCTGGCCGCGCCCGCCACGCTCGGCGCCGGCGCGACCTTGGGTGCGGGCACGCTGATTGCATTTGCAACGGCGCCCGGACAGGTCGCGCTGGACGGCGAAGGCGCCAACAGCCCGTTCTCGGCGGCGCTGTCGCGCCATATCGGCACGCCGGGGTTAGAGGTGCAGCAGATGCTGACGCGGGTCCGCGCCGAAGTCGTCGCGGCGACCAAGGGCAAGCAGGTGCCATGGTCGAACTCGTCGCTGCTGGGCGAGGTCTACCTGGCGGAGAAATGAGGGTGCGCGAAGCGTGTCGTCATCCGGGAGCGCGTCGAAGACGCGAATCCGGATCTCGAGATCCTCAGGTGCGCAATTGCGCACCATAGTTCGATGCTGCGCATCGCCCCAGGATGACGCTGCGCGTCACTTCCCCCACACCTCGTTCGCGACTTCGACCGCGAGGCTGAGCTTGGCCCACTGCTCTTCCTCGGACAGGACGTTGCCTTCCTCGGTCGAGGCAAATCCGCATTGCGGCGAGACCGCGAGCTGGTCGAGCGGCGCAAATTTGGCGGCCTCTTCGAGGCGGCGCTTGATGTCGTCCTTCTTCTCGAGCTCGCCGAATTTTGACGTAATGACGCCGACCACCACGACCTTGTTGCCCTTCGGCAAATAGCGCAGCGGCTCGAAGCCGCCGGCGCGGTCGGAATCATATTCGAGGAAATAGCCATCGTAATTGGTACCGGCCAGCATGGTCTCCGCCACCGGCTCGTAGCCGCCGGAGGAAATCCAGGTCGAGCGGAAATTGCCGCGGCAAACATGCGTGGTGACCACCATGTCGGCCGGCCGCTCGGCCAGTGCGTAGTTGATGACGCGCGCGTAGATTTCCTGCAGCCCATCGGGGTTGTCGCCGCGCTCGCGCGCCTTCTGCAGTTCTTCCTGCGAGCAGAGATAGGCCCACACGGTATCGTCGAACTGCAGATAGCGGCAGCCGGCGTCGTAGAATGCCTTCACCGCCTTGCGGTAGGTCTTGCCGAGGTCGAGGAAGAACTCCTCGAGATCGGGATAGACCTCCTTCGAGATCGCCCTGCGGCCGCCCCGGAAATGCAGCACAGCGGGCGACGGGATCGTCATCTTCGCCGTGACATGCGCCGTATCGGCATGCTTCTTCAGGAAGCGGAAGTGATCCAGCATCGGATGGTTGTCGGGGAAATCGAGCTTGCCGATCACGCGGACGGCGTCGTGCCGGGTCTCGACGCCCGCGAACTGGATGCCCGTGTCCGGGTGGAACAATTCGCAGCCGGTGAGCTTGGCGAGAAAATCGAAATGCCACCAGGAGCGGCGGAATTCGCCGTCGGTCGCGAGTTTCAGGCCGATGGATGCCTGCTTGTGCACGACCTTTTCGATCTCGAGGTCTTCGGCCTTGCGCAGGTCCTCCGCCGTGATCTCGCCCTTCTCCAGCCTGGCGCGCGCTTCCTTGATCCGTTGCGGCCGCAACAGGCTGCCGACTTCGTCGGCGCGGAACGGGGCTTTGGTTCTCTGCATGGTCTCAACTCCCATCAAATCTAGTGCGCGGCGGCGCTGGCGACGCCGAGATAGCGCTCGAGCACCGCGGGATCGGCCTTCAACGCGGCACTGGCCGCATCATGCACGATTGCGCCGCGTTCCAATATCACAACCCGATCGGCCAGCCCCAGAATCTTTTGCGCGTTCTGCTCGACGATGATCGAACAGATACCACCGGAACGGGTGATGGTGCCGAGCGCCCTTAACAGTTCCTCAACGATGATCGGCGCCAGCCCCTCGGTCGGCTCGTCCAGCAGCAAAACCTTCGGATTGAGGGTAAGCGCGCGCCCGATCGCCAGCATCTGCTGCTCGCCGCCGGAAAGCTGGTTGCCGAAATTGCTGCGGCGCTCCTTCAGCCGCGGAAACATTTCGTAGACCCTTTCCACGGTCCACGGACCGGGCTGGGCCACCGCGGTCATGTTTTCCTCGACTGTCAGCGAGCGGAAGATGTTGCGCTCCTGTGGCACCCAGCCGATCCCTGCCCGCGCCCGCTGGTCCGGCCGCATCGCCGTGATGTCCAGTCCCCCGAGCGCAAGGCTGCCGCCAAAGCGGCGGGTGATGCCGACGATCGAATTGATCAGCGTGGTCTTGCCGGTGCCGTTGCGCCCGAGCAGCGCCAGCACCTGGCCCTCGCCCAGGGACAGCGACATCGAGGGCAACACCACCGCCTCGCCGTAGCCGGCGCGCAAGGCATCGATGGCAAGAAGCTCAGGCATCGGCCGCCTCACCGAGATAGACCGCCTTGACCTGGGGGTCCCGCGCCACTTCGTCCGGCGGACCCTCCACCAGCATGGCGCCATTGACCAGCACCGAGATGCGGTCCGCAAACGAGAACACCAGGTCCATGTCGTGTTCGATCAAGAGCACCGTCACGTCGCGCGGCAGCGCGGCGACCGCGGCCAGAATATCGTGGCGCTCGCTTTCGGGCACCCCGGCGGCGGGCTCGTCGAGCAGCAGAACGCGAGGCTTGGTCGCGATCGCGACCGCGATCTCGAGCAGGCGCTGCTTGCCGTACGGCAGCGTCGCGGTGAGTTCGTTCATCACGTCGAGCAAATGAAAGTGGCCCAGCGTTTCCGCGATCTCCAGGTTGACGTCGTCGCGCGTACCCATCCGCCGCCACCAGTCGCCGCCGCGGCCGAGCCGTTCGGAGACGGCGAGCCCGATCGTTTCGAGCGGGGTCAGGTCGGCATAGAGCTGATTGATCTGGAAGGTGCGCGACAATCCACGCAGCACCCGCGTGTGAACCGCAAGGTCGGTGATGTCGTTGCCCTCGAGCAGGATTTGCCCTGCATTGGGCTTGAGCACGCCGGTCAGGAGATTGATGACGGTGGTCTTGCCGGCGCCGTTCGGTCCGATCAGGGCGTGACGCGCGCCCTGCTCCACCTTCAACGACAGATCCCGGGTAACCCGAAGGCCCCCGAAGGATTTTTCCAGACCTCTGGTTTCGAGCGCGACCGTCATGGTGCATCGCTTTCGGGAACGGCGACGCCGGCCTTGCGTCCGAAGATCTGCCGGATCACGAGGTTTGGCCCCCAGAGCACCCAGCGATGGATGCGCTCGCGGCCGACCAGCACGATCACGACCAGAACGAGCCCGATCCAGAACATCCAGTATTGCGGCGTGATGGTCTGAAACAGTTCCTGCAGCATCTTGAAAACAACCGCACCGATCAGGCCGCCATAGAGATAGCCGGTGCCGCCGATCACCAGCACCAACATCAGATCGGCGGAGCGCTCGAACGAGAACACGTCGAGGGAGGCCAGCGCCGTGGTCTGGGTGAACAGCGCCCCGGCGATGCCGGCGTAAAACGCCGCCACGGTGTAGATCGCGATCAGGCGGCGATTGACGGGCACGCCGATCGCGGACGCCCGCAACGGATTGTTCTTGATCGCGCGCAGCGACAGGCCGAACGGCGAATTCACGATCCGCCGCGCCAGCAGAAACAGCAGGAACAGCACGATCAGCGAGTAGAAGAAGCCGGTCTTGCCGAACATGTCGAACGCAAACAGGCCAAGGATCGGCTGCATCTCGATGCCCTGCAGCCCGTCGGTACCGCCGGTGATGTTGGAGAAGCGTTCCGCCAGCGCCTCCAGCAGCAGCGCGATGCCGAGCGTCACCATCAGCCGCGTCAGGTCGACGCCGCGGATGACGAGGAAGCTGCGTGAGGAATCCGAGCACGGTCGCAATCAGGCCGGCCGCGACAAGCGCGATCACCGGCTCGTTGATGATGCCGTGCAGGGCCAATAGCCCCGCCGAATACGCGCCGACGCCGAAGAAGGCGGCGTGTCCGAGCGATACGATGCCGGCGTAGCCCAGGATCAGGTCGAGCGACAGCGTGAACAACGCCAGCCGCACGATGTCGGTCATGATCAGGTAGCGGGAGGGAAACAGGAACGCGCACGATGCCGCGAGAATCCAGAACGCGATCTCGGCCGGGCGCCAGCGGGCGCGGGCGATGGCGTGGGATGAGACGTCGGAGATTGCGGTCATCGCGGGCTCAACGCGCAGCCGTGCGGCCGAACAGGCCGTTCGGACGCCAGATCAGGATCACGATCATGATGGTGTAGATGACGAACGGGCCCATCTTCGGCACGTAATACTTGCCGGCGACGTCGCCGATGCCGAGCAAGAGCGACGCGAGGAACGGCCCGGTGATGCTGGAGGAGCCGCCGACGGTGACCACGATCAGGAAGTAGATCATGAACTTCAGCGGAAAATACGGGTCGAGGCCGAGGATCTCGGCGCTGAGTGCCCCGCCGAGCCCTGCAAGGCCGCAGCCGAAGGCGAAGGTGAAGGCGAACACCTGCGGCACGTTGATGCCGAGGCCGCTTGCGGCGCGGGGATCGTCGACGGCCGCGCGCAGGCGGCTGCCGAAGCGGGTTTTCGCCAGGATCAATTGCAGCGCCACCGTGAGCAGGCCGCAGATCACGATGATCATCAGCCGGTAGCGGCCGATGCCGACGCCGAAGAAATCGAACTGGCCCTTCGAGCGCCGCCGGCAGCTTGATGAAGATCCGCGACGATCCCATGATGTAGTCGACCGCCGCCACCGACATGAAGGTCAGGCCGATGGTGAACAGCACCTGGTCGAGATGGCTGCGGGTGTAGAGGTGGCGGTAGAGCGTGCGCTCCAGCACCACGCCGATCGCGGCCGCCGAGACAAAGGCGAGCGGAAGCGCCGCAAAGAACGGCCAGCCGGAATTGTTCACCAGCACCGCGCAGACGTAGCCGCCGGCCATGGCGAAGGCGCCATGGGCCAGATTGACGAAATTCATCAGCCCCAGCGTCACCGCCAGCCCGCAGGCCAGCACGAACAGCAGCATGCCGTAGGCGACACCGTCGAACAGGATGGTGAACAGCGTGGTCATGGCTCTAACAATGCTAGCGAGGAATGCGAAATCAACGGCATCGTCATGGCCGGGCCCGTCCCGGCCATCCACGTCTTCCTTGCCCGTTGAGGGACGTGGATGCCCGGGTCATCTGCGCGAAGACGCGCTTCGCGCTTTTGCCCGGGCATGACGTGGAGGGTGCACGGCACCTACCCCGGAATGACGACTACGTCGTCACTTCTTGGTCTTGCCGGAATCCTTCACCGCCTCGAAGGTCGCGAATTCGACGTTGTAGAGTTCGCCGTCGACCTTCTCGACCTTGCGGATGTAGATGTTCTGCACGATGTCGCGGGTTTCCGGATCGATCGAGATCGGGCCGCGCGGGCTCTCCCACTTCATGCCCTTCATCGCGGCGATCAGCGCATCGCCATCGGTCTTGCCGCCGGTCTTCTTCAGCGCCTCGTAGATCAGGCGGATGCCGTCATAGCCGCCGACCGCCATGAAGCCGGGGCGCGAGCCGAAGGCCTTCTTGTAGGCGGCAACGAATTCCTTGTTTGCCGCCGAGGGATGGGCCGCGGAATAGAGATGCGCGGTGACCGTGCCGAGCGCCGCATCGCCCATGCCGTTGAGCAGATCATCGTCCATCACGTCGCCGGGACCGATCACCCTGATGCCCGACTTGTCGAGCCCGCGCTCGGCATATTGCTTCATGAAGTTGCCGCCCTGTCCTGCCGGCACGAACACGAACACGGCGTCGGGCTTCGAATCCTTCATGCGCTGCAGAAACGGTGCGAAATCAGGGTTTTGCAGCGGCACCTTCACCTCTTCCACGATCTCGCCGCCACCGGCGGTGAAGTTCTGCTTGAAGAAGTTCAGGGCGTCGTTGCCGGGCGCGTAGTCGGAGGTGAGCGTCGCGACCTTCTTGATGCCGTTCTTGGCGGCCCAGTCACCGATGATGGTCGATGACTGCGCCAGCGTGAAAGAGGTGCGCACGATATAGGGCGAGCGCTCGGTTATGATCGAGGTGCCCGCCGCCATCACGATTTCCGGGACCTTGGCCTGCGTCGCCAAGGGTGCTGCGGCAAGAGCAGCCGGGGTCACGCCGAAGCCTGCGATGAAACTGACCTTGTCGTTGACGATCAGTTCCTGCGCCAGCCGCTTGGTGTTGTCGGGAACCGCCGCGTCATCCTTCAGGATGACTTCGATTTTCTTGCCGGCGACGGTGTCGCCGTTCTGCTGCATGTAGAGCTTGACCGCGTTGTCGATCTGCTTGCCGGTCGATGCCTGGCCGCCGGTCATCGGCAGGATCAGGCCGATCTTGACGGTGTCCTGGGCGTGAGCCGGCGCGAGCGCCAGCATCCCGACGACGGCGCCTGCGGCCAGCAACATGTGACTGCGAATGGACATCAGTATCTCTCCCCCTGATCGGCATTGTGTCTCGAACCGAGTCCCCGGCCCTTGATCTCACCATAACCCAGATTTTTCGGCCGGGTAGCGCGGCAACATGGCGTCCCCCGACGCCCTTTTGTCAATCGGACCATTGGCGTGTCGCGGCGAAGATGACGGGCAGCCGGAAATGTTGCTAGAGGTATTATCATAAGGGCTCAATATTTCCGCCAACGCCCTTCCCATGAACGACCTCATTTGTACGATTGTACAAACAAAATGGTCCTGTCAACAAGAAGCGCCCCCTCGCATTCTCCGAAGCTGCGCCCTAAATCCATCATCCTTAAAGGGTCAGGTGATACCTTCAACCGATGCCGACCAGCGCGCGCCATATTGTCACGATCATCGCTGTTGCCCTCGCGGGCTGCGGCCTGAGCGGCTGTGGGACCATCAACGAGAAGCTGGCGGCCGGTGTCAGCGACGCCATTCCGGCGGCGATCGGCGGAATGCCCGCGGACGCGCCGCCGCGCCCCGGGACCGCAAAGTACGACGAGTACATGCGGGAGCGCGAGCGCAAGCGGCTGTTGCCGGCTGCCGAACGCGGCGAGGAAACGAAGCCGGCGCCCTCGCCGCAGGCGCCGCCCGCTAGCGCGCTGGATCTATTAACACGTTTTCTTCACGCGAACCGGTACCCACCCCGGATCAAGTCCGGGGCAGGCTTTCGCTTGAAAACGCTATGTCAATCCATGAACACAACAGTCTTGCGGCCGTTGAGGATGACGCGATCCTCGAGGTGATGGCGCATGGCGCGCGCCAGCACGCGGCGTTCGATATCGCGACCCTTGCGCGACAGATCTTCCGGCGTGTCGCGGTGGCTGATGCGCTCGACGTCCTGGTCGATGATCGGGCCCTCGTCGAGATCGCGCGTCACGTAATGCGCGGTGGCGCCGATCAGCTTGACGCCGCGCTCATGCGCCTGGTGGTAGGGCCGCGCGCCCTTGAAGCCCGGCAGGAACGAGTGGTGGATGTTGATGCAGCGTCCCGACAGTTTTGCCGACATCTCGTCCGACAGGATCTGCATGTAACGCGCCAGCACCACGAGATCGGTCCTGGTGTCCTGCGCCAGTTTCCAGACCGCCTCTTCCTGCTCGCGCCTGGCCTCCTTCGTCACCGGCATGTAGTGGAACGGGATCTCGCCGAAATCGAGATTGCCGTAAGTCTCGCGCGGATGGTTGGAGACAACAGCGGTCGGAATCATCTCGAGTTCGCCGGTGCGCCACCGATATAGGATATCGACCAGGCAATGATCCGACCTGGACACCAGCAGCATCACCCGGCGGCGATTGGCGCGGTCGCGCATCTGCCAGTCCATGTTGAAGCGATCGGCGATCGCGGTGAAGCCGGTCTGCAGGGCCTGCAATTCGACCGCGAGATCGGCGGCGGTGAACACCACGCGCATGAAGAACTTGTTGGTCTCGATGTCGTCGAACTGCTGGGCATCCAGGATGTTCTGCCCGTTATGGGCGAGAAAGGTCGACACCGCGGAGACGATGCCGGGGCGATCCGGGCAGGACAGGGTCAGGACGAACTGGTGATCGGGCATGGCGAGGATGACTACAATTCAGGCAGAAGGGTGAAGCGGCGATTTTCGGCCCTGCTCTATCACCGCGGACGCGCTTGCGCCAATCCGGAAACCCGGGTCAGGATGAACAAAGCGCGAAGCAAAAGCGTTGGAGCGAGATCATGGCTGACAGATTGAACGGTTACCGCATCCTGATCCTGGAAACGCGCGAGGAAGCGCAGTTTTCCCGCCTGCTCGCCGAACAGGGCGCCGACGTGCTGCAATGTCCGATGTTCACCATCCACGATGCGCCCGACCCCGCGCCGGTCGAGGCCTGGATCGGACGGTGCATCGAAAAGCCCTTCGACGACGTCGTGCTGATGACGGGCGAAGGCCTGCGCCGGCTGATGAAGGTGGTCCGGCGCATCGGCGCTGAAGATGCATTCGTGGCCTCCCTCGGCAAGGCGCGCAAATTCGCCCGCGGCCCCAAACCCGGCAAGGCGCTGCGCGAAATCGGGCTGGAGCCGCAAATCACGACGGAAAAGCCGACCTCCGAAGGCGTCGCCGAGATGCTGTCGCGCCTCGATCTCGGCGGCCATCGCCTCGGCCTGCAACTATACCCGGACAAGGACCACAGCGTTCTGATCGGCGCGATCAAGGCGCAAGGCGCCGAGGTCGATACCGTCCTTCCCTATGCCTATGACGCGCAGGCCGCCGACACCAACATCATCACTGCAATCGACGAGATGGCGGCAGGCCGCATCGATGCGATCGCGCTGACCAATCTCGGCCAGATCCGTCGCCTGATCGAGGTCGCGCGGACGCGCGGTTGCGAGGACCGGTTACGTCAGGGGTTGGAGCGCACGCCGATCGCTTCCGTCGGACCGGCAGTATCGGACGAACTCAAGTCCCACGGCCTGCGCACCGACATCTATCCGGCCGAGGACGCTTTCTTCATGCGGCCGCTGATCTCGGCGATGGCGGCGGCGCTTGCGAAAAATCCGCCGCGCGCGGATCTGACAGCTCACCCGTAATCCGGATTACCTGGGACCGGCTAAACGTCCGCTTTGCCCCTTGAAAGCGAAGACCACGCGCTGATCATTGCATGTTCGCGAGGGGCCACAAGGCGACATTTGCCCCCAATACAGGCAAGCGGCGCTCTGATACAATGCTCGAACGCGGTCGGGGAGATCGGCATGCGGCTGTATTCAAACTGGAGATCGCAAGCGACGTTCCGGGTGCGAATTGCATTAGGTCTAAAAGGCCTTGAAGTTGAGATGGCCTTTGTCGATCTTTTCAAGGGCGAGCAGTTCGCATCTTCTTATCGACAGCTCAATCCGGCCATGCGGCTTCCGACACTGATCGATGCTGAAGGGCCACCGTTAGTGCAATCTCTCGCCATTTTAGAGTACCTTGACGAGGTCCATCCTGATCCGCCGTTGTTACCGAAAGACCCACGTGACCGGGCGCACGTCCGCGCGTTAGCCCATATCGTAGCTGTCGACGCGCACCCGCTCGTGGTTCCGCGCGTGCGTAGTTATCTGCAGCAGGAACTGCAAATGGACGAGTCGAGCCGCTTACGATGGCTTCAGTATTGGCTTGATGCCGCTACAAATACCATTGAGGAAATGCTCTCGCGAGATGCGCGAACGGGCCGTTTCTGCTATGGTGACGCGCCGAGTCTCGCCGATATTTGTCTCATCCCACACATGATGACTGCGCAGATGCTCTGTGGCTGCAATTTCGATGCTCAACCAACGGTCCTGCGCATTTTCAACGAATGTATGAAAGTTGGCGCATTTGCCGCCGCCCATCCAAATAGCCAAGCAGATGCGGATCGCAGATAGCTTAATGGTCGCCGAACCTTAACTTGGAAGATCAGCTTTGGGTCACCCGCGAACATCGCGATGCGGCTGATCCGCGTCTGCTCCTTGCAAGCGGACATCGCCGATCGCGACCACAGCAATCCTCGTCTGTTTGATGAATGCCCGCCCTAATCCACCTTGGCGCCGGCGAACTTGACCACCTTGCCCCATTTCTCGGTTTCGTCCGCCACCAGCTTGCCGAAATCTGCGGCCGAGCCCGGCAGCAATATCGCGCCGAGTTCGGCGAAGCGCGCCTTCGCCTTGGGATCGGCCAGGATCTCGTTGACCGCCTTGTTGAGCGTTTGGACGACTTCCGGCGGCGTACCTTTCGGTGCGGCGAGGCCATACCAGGCGCTCGCCTCGTAGCCCGGCAGGAAGTCGGCGACCAGCGGCAGGTCCGGCAGCACCTCCGAACGGACGGTGCTGGTGACCGCAAGTCCGCGCAGCTTGCCGGATTTGACGTGCTCGGCGCAGGTCGGAATGTTGTCGAACATGACTTGCATCACGCCGGAAAGCATGTCGGTGAGCGCCGGCGCGCCGCCGCGGTAGGGCACATGCTGCATGTTGATGCCGGTCTGCATCTTGAACAGTTCACCCGACATATGGATCGTCGAGCCGTTGCCTGACGACGCCATGTTGAGCTTGCCGGGGTTGGCCTTGGCGTAGGCGATCAGTTCGGGGATGGTCTTGATCGGCAGCGAGGGATGCACCACCACGACGTTGGGGAAGCGGATAATGCCCGCGATCGGCTCCATCTCCTTCATGAAATCGAACGGCAGCTTGCTATAGAGCGTGGCGTTGATCGCATTCGCCGGCGCGACCAGAAGCAGCGTGTAACCATCGGGCGTGGCGCGCAGCGCCTGCTCGGTCGCGATGTTGGTGCCGCCGCCCGGACGATTCTCGATGACAAAGGACTGCCCGAGCTTTTCCGACAGCCACTGCCCCATCAGGCGCGCCGTGAGGTCGGCCGAGCCGCCCGGGGTATAGCCGATGATAAAGCGGACCGGCCGCGATGGATAGGCCTCCGCGCTTGCGCTCCCCGACGTGAGTGGAAGCGCAGCCGCACCGGCTGCGAGTTGCAAAAATTGACGACGCTCAAATTTCTTCATGTTTGCTCCGACGCACTGGCGGCTCTGGCGGCCGCCTGGGTGCGCGCATCCTATCCGTGGAGCGTCGCGAAGCCGACAGATATTGTCTGTCCGGAAGCGGAAGTTTTACCGCGTCACTTCGTCTCGCTCAGGAAAGCCTGATAGGCGAGCCTGACGCCCTCCTCCAGCCCGGTGCTGGCGCGCCAGCCGAGCTTGGCCAGCCGGCTGACATCGAGCAGTTTTTGCGGGGTGCCGTCCGGGCGCGAGGTGTCGAAACTGATCCCACCGGAATAGCCGACGGTTGCCGCAACCATGCGCGCAAATTCGGCGATGGTGATGTCCTCGCCGGTGCCGATATTGACCAGCTCATCGGTGGAATAGGTCTTCATCAAATGGATGCAGGCATCCGCCAGATCGTCGACATAGAGGAATTCGCGCCGAGGCGTGCCGGTGCCCCAGACCACCACCTCCCCGGCGCCGGACATCTTCGCCTCGTGGAAGCGGCGGATCAGCGCCGCCACGACGTGGCTGTATTCGGGATGATAATTGTCGCCGCGGCCGTAAAGGTTGGTCGGCATCACATTGATGAAGTCTGAGCCATACTGGCTGCGATAGGCCTCCACCATCTTGATCCCGGCGATCTTGGCGACCGCATAGGGCTCGTTGGTCGGCTCCAGCGGCCCCGTCAGCATGCTGTCCTCGCGCAACGGCTGCGGCGCCAGCCGGGGGTAGATGCAGGACGAGCCGAGGAACATCAGCTTTTCGGCGCCGTTGACATGCGCCGCATGGATCACGTTCGCCGCGATTGCGAGGTTGTCGTAGAGGAATTCGGCGCGCAGCGTGTTGTTGGCGACGATGCCGCCGACCTTGGCGGCCGCCAGAAACACCACCTGCGGACGCTTTGCGGCGAACCAGCGGTTGACCGCGGCCTGGTCGCGCAGATCGGCCTCGCTGCGGGTTGTCGTCAGCAGTTCGACGTTTTCCGCCGCCAGCCTGCGCACCAGCGCAGACCCGACCATGCCGCGATGCCCGGCGACGTAGACCGTCTTGCCCTTCAGCTCAAACGGAAGGCTTGCCATTGGCCACCTCCCGCCGGGCGTCAGCGAGATCGCCCGCGACCATTTCCTTGACCAGTTGGGCAAACGACGTTTTGGGCTTCCAGCCGAGCTTGTCGCGCGCTTTGCTGGCGTCGCCGACCAGAAGGTCGACTTCGGTCGGCCGGAAGTATACCGGATCGATCCTGACCACGGTCTTGCCGGACTTCACGTCGACGCCGGTCTCGTCGACGCCCTTGCCGCGCCATTCGATGCGGCGGCCGACTTCGGCGAAGGCGAGTTCGATAAACTCGCGCACCGAACGGGTTTCGCCGGTCGCCAGCACGAAATCGTCGGGCGCATCGGCCTGCAATATCCTGTGCATGCCCTCGACATAGTCTCGCGCATGGCCCCAGTCGCGCTTGGCCTCGAGATTGCCGAGATAGAGCGACTCTTCCAGGCCGGTCTCGATGCGGGCGACGCCGCGCGTGATCTTGCGGGTGACGAACGTCTCGCCGCGGATCGGGCTCTCGTGATTGAACAGGATGCCGTTACTGGCGAACATGCCATAGGCCTCGCGGTAATTCACCGTGATCCAGTAGCCGTACAGCTTTGCGACGCCGTAAGGCGAGCGCGGGTAGAACGGCGTGGATTCCTTCTGCGGCACCTCCTGGACCAGGCCATAGAGTTCGGAGGTCGAGGCCTGATAGAACCGCGTCTCCTTCTCCATGCCGAGAATCCGGATCGCCTCCAGAAGCCGCAGCACGCCGATGGCGTCGGCATTGGCGGTATATTCCGGGCTTTCGAAGCTGACGCCGACATGGCTCTGGGCGGCGAGATTGTAGATCTCGGTCGGCCTGATCTGCTGCATCAGCCGGATCAGGTTGGTCGAGTTGGTCATGTCGCCGTAATGCAGCAGGAACGGCACATTGCGGGAATGCGGATCCTGGTACAGGTGATCGATGCGCGCGGTGTTGAACGAGGACGACCGCCGCTTGACGCCATGGACGGTGTAGCCGAGGCCAAGCAGATATTCCGCAAGGTAGGCGCCGTCCTGGCCGGTAACGCCGGTGATCAGCGCCACGCGCCGCTGTGAATCCTGAGCTGCCATATATTCTCCAAACGCGTCTTGCGGGCACGCAATAGCATCCGACCCCGGTCAAGTCTATCGGCCAAAGCCTTTTTGAAATCAGGCTCTTAGACGCTCCTATTCGCCGTGCTGGCGCAACCGTTCAAGCTCGATAATGGTGACGCCGCCATATTCGAGCCGCAGCAAGCCTTCCTTCTCCAGCCGCTTGAGGCACTGGTTGGCATTCTGCCGCGAAATACCGGACAGCGCTCCAATTTCTTCCTGCGTGATCTCGATATGGCGCGTCATGTCCGGATAGAGAATCGGGTTGAACAGCGAGGCGATCGAGCGTGCGACGCGGCCGGTGGCATCGAGCGTGCGGCCATGTTCCAGCGCTCCGATGAACTGGCCGAGCCGCTCGTTGAGCTGCCGGACCAGAAAGCGGTTGAACGCGACGCTGTTCTCGAACAGCCAGAAGAAGGTGTTGCGATCCATCAACGCCAGCCTGGTATCGCGCAACGCGACCACGTCGTAACGGCGCAGCTCGCTCTTTAATACCGTGCCCTCGCCAAACCAGGCGCCTGCCATGAGGCCGGCGAAAGTCGCAGCCTTGCCGCCGCTCGACACCGTACTCATCCGGGCAAGACCCGTGACGATGCCGGTCCAGTAATCGAAGGCATCGCCGCGCATGAAAATGAACTCGTTGGCACGATAGGATTTCTCTACGATGCCGGCGCGGGCAACCTCGATTTCCCGATCGTTCAGTTCGCGTGACCAGGCCGCGATGCGTTTCAGGGAATCGGCAGCAATCATGATGGCATCGACCGTCGCGTCTCCATCCGTTCTCTTGCTGCACTGCAACAGAAGGCAATCTGATGAAATTTCCCGACGAATTGTCAGGCAAATGACATTTCAAACTACCGCATTACCCTAAGGAGAGCCACCTCGGTACGCGCGGCCCATGGCACGATGACGGAGGTGCGACGCTACCACGCGTGACGCGGGGCATCGGCAGTACCGATAGTCGGATGGCCTGCCCGTCACCGCCGATGTAGGATCGCGGATGCGATTGCAACGAGATAAAGAGCGCCGCTCAAGCGCCGTATCCGGAGGGAATGAGTGGCTTATACGTTGGAAGTGCGCGGGGTGTCTCTGCGCTTCGGTGGCGTCCGTGCGCTGACCGAAGTCTCTTTCGGCGTGAACGAGGGCGAATTGTTCTCGATCATCGGCCCGAACGGCGCCGGCAAGACCTCAATCGTCAACTGCATTTCCGGCCGCTACAAGCCGACCGAAGGCCAGCTGTTCTACCGCGGCAAGGACATCACCGGCCTCAATCCGAATGCGCGACCCCGGCTGGGCATCGGCCGCACCTTCCAGAATCTCGCGCTGTTCCATCATATGAGCGTGCTCGACAACATCATGGTCGGGCGGCACCACCTGCTGAAGAACAATTTCATCACCGGATCGCTGTACTGGCTGACCGGCGCCCGGCGCGAGGAACTCGAGCACCGCCGCAAGGTGGAGGAGATCATCGACTTTCTCGACCTGCAGTCGGTGCGCAAGGCGACCGCCGGCACCCTGCCCTACGGCCTGCGCAAGCGCGTCGAGCTCGCCCGCGCCATGGCGCTGGAGCCGAAGCTGATCCTGCTCGACGAGCCGATGGCCGGCATGAACTTCGAGGAAAAGGAGGACATGGCGCGCTACATCGTCGATCTCAACGAAGAGTTCGGCATGACCGTCATGATGATCGAGCACGACATGGGCGTGGTGATGGATATCTCCCACCGTGTCCTGGTGCTGGATTTCGGCCGCAAGATCGCAGAAGGCGATCCGGCTTCCGTTCTCGCCGATCCCCATGTGAAGCGCGCCTATCTTGGTGAAGAGGACGAGGCGCTGGTCGACCCCGACGATGCGGCGGCTCATGCGGAGAGCGTGGCATGATGGATTACGCCGGACGCGCCGCCCAGGCGGATACCTTTCCAAAACTGCTGCGCCTCAATGCAAAAGAGCACGGCGGCGAAATCGCGTTGCGCGAAAAGGATCTCGGGCTGTGGCGCGTCTTCACCTGGAACGACTACCAGACGCGCGTGCACGACTTCGCGCTCGGCATGGTCGAACTGGGGCTTGGGCGCGGCGACGTCATCGGCATCATCGGCGACAACCGCCCGGACTGGGTGGCCGCCGAAATCGCAGCGCATGCCATTGGCGCCATGAGCCTCGGCCTTTACCGCGACGTGCTGGACGAGGAAGCAGCGTATCTGCTCAGCTATGGCGAAGCGAAACTGGTGTTCGCCGAAGACGAGGAGCAGGTCGACAAGCTGCTGGCGCTGGCCGACCGCGCGCCCAACCTCAAGCATATCGTCTATTCCGATCCGCGCGGCATGCGGAAATATGACGACCCGCGCCTGATGGAAGCGGAAAAGCTGGCCACGATGGGGCGCGACCGCGCCGCGCGCGAGCCCGGCCTTTACGACCGGCTCGTCGATGCGACAGGCGGCGAGGATGTCGCGATCCTCTGCACCACTTCCGGGACCACGGCGAACCCCAAGCTGGCGATGCTGGCGGCGGGACGCGTCCTCAAGCACTGCGCGACCTATCTGGCATTCGATCCGAAGGGGCCGGACGACGAATATGTCTCGGTGCTGCCGCTGCCCTGGATCATGGAACAGGTCTACGCGCTCGGCAAAGGGCTGCTCTGCCGGATGAAGGTCAACTTCGTCGAAGAGCCCGAAACCATGATGCACGATTTCCGCGAGATCGCGCCGACCTTCGTGCTGTTCGCGCCGCGGCTCTGGGAATCGATCGCCGCCGACGTCCGCGCCGGCGTGATGGACGCCTCGCCGCTTAAACAGAAACTCTTTGACGTCGGCATGAAGACGGGACTTTCGGCGCTCGCCCATGGCAAGCGTTCGATGCTTGCCGATCAATTGTTGTTCCGCGCGCTGCGCGACCGTTTGGGATTCACCCGGCTGCGCTCGGCCGCAACCGGCGGCGCCGCGCTTGGGCCGGATACCTTCAAGTTCTTCCGGGCCATGGGCGTGCCGCTGCGCACCCTCTATGGCCAGACCGAACTGTTAGGCGCCTACACGCTGCACCCTTCCGACAGGGTCGATCCGGATACGACCGGCGTGCCGATGGCCGAAGATATCCAAATCCGGGTCGACAACCCCGATATCAACGGCGTCGGCGAACTCGTGGTGCGCCATCCCAACATGTATCTCGGCTACTACAAGAATCCGGAAGCCTCGGCCGCCGACATGAAAGACGGCTGGATGCATTCGGGCGACGCCGGCTATTTCAACGATCACGGCCAGCTCGTGGTGATCGATCGCATCAAGGATCTCGCCGAGACCTCGCGCGGCGAGCGCTTCTCGCCGCAATATCTGGAGAACAAGCTGAAGTTCTCGCCCTACATCGCCGAGACGGTCGTACTCGGCGCCGACCGCGACACGCTGGCGGCGATGATCTGCATCCGCTACTCGATCATCTCGAAATGGGCGGAGAAGAACCGCATCTCGTTCACCACCTACACCGACCTCTCCTCGCGCGCCGAGGTCTATGCGCTGCTGCGCAGGGAGGTCGAGAGCGTCAACGCCACGCTGCCCGCCGCGCAACGCATTTCCCGCTTCCTGCTGCTCTACAAGGAACTCGACGCCGACGACGGCGAACTGACCCGTACCCGAAAAGTCCGCCGCAGCGTCATCAACGAAAAATACGCGGATATCATCGACGCGATCTATGGCGGCAAGAGCGACATTCCCGTCGACACCGTGATCCGCTTCCAGGACGGCACCACCCAGCGCATCCGCACCACGCTCCGCGTGATCGATCTCGGCGGGCACGCGCCGATGGCGGAGGCCGCGGAATGATGTGCGCAGAACTCATACACGGTGCGTATTGATGCGCCCTCTCCCCTTGTGGGAGAGGGGAAGAGGTCCGCCATTCAACACGACAGAACAGCA
>CAWFIQ010000013.1:0-96864 GCA_963815955.1 uncultured Alphaproteobacteria bacterium | reverse complement strand
GGTCCAACCACTTCGACGCGGCGGTATTCGACACTGTCTCCGAGCGCGCCGCGAACCTTTTGCACGGCCGCCTGCTGCGCGGCGTCACCGCCGGGCTGTTCGGCCACCCGGATCAGCACGTCGTTCGGACCGCCGAACTGCTGGAGCTGGATATCGCCGAGCCCAAGCGTGCTCAGTGTCGCACGCATTGCGCCGATGTCGGCTGGACCAGACTTGTTCTGCACTTCCAGCAGCGTGCCGCCCTTGAAGTCGATCCCGAAGTTCAGCCCGTGGGTGAAGAACAGCACGATCGCCAAAATCGAAAGCGCCGCCGAGATCGGAAAGCTGATACGGCGAAAGCGCGTGAAATCGAAATGCGTAACGTCGGGGACGATGCGCAACGGCGGCAAGAGATCGAGCACCGCAACCACGGTCAGCACGACAATCAGAACGGCAAGCCCAATGAGGACGTATTGAGTCACGAACCAGATTCCTAGATCGGCACGGTTTTGGGCCGCTTCCACCGCACCCAGCCGGCGACGATCAGGCTGGTGAGAGTAAACGCGGTGAAGACCGTGGTGATGATGCCGATGCCGAGCGTAACGGCGAAGCCGCGGACCGGGCCGGTGCCGATATAGAACAGCACCGCGGCGGCGATGAAGGTGGTGATGTTGGAGTCCAGAATGGTCGACAGCGCCCGCCTGAAGCCGGCGTCGATCGCCGAAATCGCGTTGCGTCCGCCGCGCAATTCCTCGCGGATGCGCTCATAGATCAGCACGTTGGAGTTGACCGCGATGCCGACCGTCAGCACGATGCCGGCGATGCCGGGCAGCGTCAGCGTGGCGTTGAGCAGCGACAGGATTCCGAAGATCATCGCGACGTTGATGGCGACCGCGATGTTGGCGAACACGCCGAACAGGCGATAGGTCAGCAGCATGAACACGATGACCATGATCGAGCCGACATAGGCCGCCAGTTCGCCCTTCTCGATCGAATCCTGGCCGAGGCCGGGGCCTACGGTGCGCTCTTCGATCACGGTCAGCGGCGCCGGCAGCGCGCCGGCGCGCAGCAGCAGCGCCAGTTCGTTAGCCTGCTGCACCGTGAAGTTGCCGGAAATCTGGCCGGAGCCGCCAGTGATCGGCTCTCGAATCACGGGCGCAGAGATCACCTTGTTGTCGAGGATGATGGCAAACGGCTGCCCGACATTCTCCGACGTCGCCTGCGCGAATTTGCGCGAGCCCGAACTGTTGAACTTGAAGCTGACGATCGGCTCATTGGTGCGCTGGTCGAAGCCCGGCTGCGCGTCGGTAAGGTCGCCGCCCGATACCAGTATCTGCCGCTTGATGACGTAGGGCACCTTCGGCGATGCCTCGCTCATCAGGACTTCCGAGTCGGCCGGCACCCGCCCCTGTTGCGCCTGATCCGGCGACACGGACGAATCGACCATACGGAATTCCATCTTGGCGGTCTGGCCAAGGATGCGCTTCAACTCCGTCGGGTCCTGCAGACCCGGCACCTGGACCAGAATGCGGTCGGTGCCCTGCCGCTGGATCAAAGGTTCGACCGTGCCCAACTGGTTGATGCGGCGCTCGACGATCTGGATCGATTGTTCGATCGTTTGCCGGATGCGTTCGGTAATGGCGGCTTGCGGCACCGTGAGACGGATCAGCCCGCCGCCGGCATCCGAGACTTCGAGGCTGCGTTGCCCGGAGGAGCCCATCAGGCCGCCGAGCGGCTGTGACAATTCACGCAGCTTGGGAAGTGCTGCCTGCAGATCGGTGTCCTTGACGCGGACCTCGACCGCCTCGGCACGCGCGGAAAGGCCGGTATAGCCGATCTTGGCGTCGCGCAGCACGCGGCGCACCTCGTCGCGGACCTGATCGAGCTTTTCCTTCTTCACGTAGTTGGAATCGACTTCGAGCAGCAGGTACGAACCGCCCTGCAGATCGAGGCCGAGCACGATGTGGCGCTGCGCCCACACCGGCCAGGTCTTCACCCGCTCCTGCGGAAAGAAGTTCGGAACCGCGAACAGGCAGACGATTAGCGCGGTCAGAATGATCGCCAGCGCCTTCCACCGCGTGAAATACAACATCGAGTAGACCCGTCAGATCCAGGAAAATGCGCCGCGGCAGGCGGCGCGGCAAACTCAGCTCGCGGACGTCTCGTCCTTGGCCTCACTCTTTTCCTTGGCCGGCTCGCCCTTGGTGCGAACGCCCGAAATCATCTGCCGCATCTGCCGCACGCGGACGCCGTCCGAAATCTCGAACTCGATCTGGTCGTCATCGACCACCTTGGTCACCTTGCCGACGAGGCCGCCGGAGGTGACCACCGTGTCGCCGCGGCGGATGTTTTTGACCAGTTCGGCATGATCCTTCACCTTCTTCTGCTGCGGCCGCAGAATCAGGAAGTACATGATGACGAAGATCAGCGCGAACGGCAGCAGCGACATCAACATGCTGTTGGCATCGCCGCCGGCTGCAGCCTGGGCGTACGCAGGGGTAATCAGCATTCGAACAATCCTCGTGAGACGGAAAAGAACCGGCCATGCCTGGGCTTAGCGCCTTGGCCAAATCGCCGGTCCCGGGCAAATTCGCGCGGACTATAGCGGCGGCGGGCCCAATTGCAACGTTGGCCGCCCCCTCATTTAGGCCGCTTGCGAGACCTTCCAAGGCCCGTTAAGGCTGCGCGGTCAGGAACTCTGAAAATGCCGAAAAAAGCCAAGAAAAAAGCTGCTCAAACTACGCCCCGCGCCACCTCCAAGGCCGCCTCGCGCGGGCCAGCGAAATCCGCGACAAAACGTCCGGCGGATACGCCCAACGACGCCACCGCCGAGCGGATCGCAACCGCGCTGGAAGCCATCGCCGGCCATCTTTCCGCGGCCTCTCCGGCGGCGGCTAGCCCTCGACTCGTTCCGCTCAGCCGACGCCTTTGTCTGGCATCCGGACGGACGCCTTTCACCGGTGCCGCGCGTCAGCCGCGTCGACCTTGGGCTCCTCAAGGGCATCGACCGGATGCGGGACATCCTGATCGAGAACACCGAGCGCTTCGCCGACGACCTGCCCGCCAACAACGCGCTGCTCTGGGGTGCGCGCGGCATGGGCAAGTCGTCGCTGGTCAAGGCGACGCATGCCAACATCAACATCGATCGCAAGCCGGCCGACCGGCTGAAACTGATCGAGATTCACCGCGAGGACATCGAGAGCCTGCCCGGCCTGATGGATCTCCTGCGCAGCTCCGGTTTCCGCTTCATCGTGTTCTGCGACGACCTCTCCTTCGACGGCAACGACGCCTCCTACAAATCGCTGAAGGCGGTGCTGGAAGGCGGTATCGAGGGACGTCCCGACAACGTCATCCTCTACGCCACCTCGAACCGGCGGCATTTGCTCGCCCGCGAAATGATCGAGAACGAGCGTTCGACCGCAATCAATCCGGGCGAAGCGGTTGAGGAAAAGGTGTCGCTGTCGGATCGGTTCGGTCTCTGGCTCGGCTTCCACCGCTGCAGCCAGGACGAGTATCTCGCCATGGTGCGCGGCTATTGCAGCCATTTCGGCATCAAGATCGCCGATGACGAACTGGAACGCGAGGCGCTCGAATGGTCGACCACCCGCGGCTCCCGCTCCGGCCGCGTCGCCTGGCAGTTCACGCAGGAACTGGCGGGACGGCTGGGCGTGAGGCTTTCGGGGAAGTAAGCGTATTCGCTGGGTCCGCGTGCGCACAGTCCGCGACAAACCCGAACTGTCATTCCCCGCGAAGGCGGGGAATCCAGTACGCTGCGGCTTCTCGGCTCAATCGAATTTCTCTGGAATACTGGATCGCCCGCTTTCGCGGGCGACGACAGTGGAGCTTGTGTATCTATAGCGAGCGGAGGCGACAGCCTCACGCCCCGTTCAGGAATTGCAGCGGGTCAACCGGTGACGATCCCTTGCGGATCTCGAAGTGGAGTTGCGGCGACCCCACCTCACCCGATTGACCCGACTTGGCAATGATCTGGCCGCGCTTGATCGTATCCCCGCGCTTTACCAGCAGTTCACTCGCATGGGCATATGCGGTGACGTAACCGTTGGAGTGCCGCACCAGAACCAGATTGCCGTATCCCTTGAGCTCGTTGCCGGAATAGGCGACCACGCCGTCTTCCGCCGCCTTTACCGGCGTGCCTTCCGGCACCGCCAGGTTGATACCGTCATTCGACTTGCCGTTGGTCTTGGCGCCGTAGCTCGTGATCACCTTGCCGCGCACCGGCCAGCGGAAGGTCGGCAGCGCGCCGGTGGCTTCGCTGGGCTTGATGGAAGCTTGCTCGGCGACAGGTTTTTCTTCCGTGACATTCGTGGTGGCGGAGGCCAGCCGCGCGCTCTGCGGCGGACCGCCGGCTGCGGCCATCTTGGTGGTAGCCGGCGCCGCAACCGCGGCGACCTGCTGGACGGGTGCTGCGGCGACAGGCTGCGCCGCTGGCGCCGCGGCCGCAGTCTTCGAACCGGGCACGGTAAGCTTCATGCCAAGGCTGAGCCTGGCGGACTGATCGAGATTGTTGGCCCTGGCGAGTTCGGTAACCGGGACATGGTTGCGACGCGCGATGCTCATCAGCGTATCGCCGCGATTGACGATGTGGACGCTCGACGCTCCGGCAGACAGGCTTGCTTGCCGGGGGCGCGAGCGCCGGTGCGGGCGCAGCAGCCACAGCCGTCTGCCGCGGAATGATCAGTTGCTGGCCGGGCGAAAGCACGCGCGGGCCCTTGTAGCCGTTCGCCTGCAGGATCGCAGCGGACGAGACGTTGTAGCGCTTCGCCAGACCGTCGAGCGTGTCGCTGGTGCCGACGATGATGGTGGCGCCATTGTGCGCGGCCGGACGCGCGGCAGCGACCGAGCGCGGCGGCACCGTGGCGGTGGTCTCGATGGGCGAGCGGGACGGCGGCGCATAGGACGAAATCCCGCGCCCTCCTCCCGACACCCCGCCTGAACTGGCCGGATAGGCGTGCGGTGCAGCGACGGCGGGCGGCGGCAAGGCCTGGGACTGGAATTGCGGCGCCGAACTCTGCGGCCGGGCGTATTGCGGCGGCTCGCGGCGTTCAACGGCGGGCGAGCGCACCGAACCGGTTGCTTCGGGCTGCGAGGCAAACGGATTGGATAACGAGCTATCGGAAAAGCGCGTCTGCATATCGGCGCTGCAGCCGGCAAAGCCGACCGACATCAGCGTCAGCACCGCGACCTGCGGCACCCGACGCGAGCGAAGCAACTCGGCGAGACGGGACATGGTTACTCACTCGTACGCAACAAAATACTGTTTTGAGTAAACACGTACCGAGTAAATAACCGCTTAACCCTTGGAATAAGATGTTGGCGGGAACCGCCAATCCGGGATTCTACAGTTCGCGGGCGATCCCGGGCAGCGCCGGGACGAAGCGGACATCGACCAATTCCTTGCGCTCGAAACCGCTGTCCTTCCGGGTCATCCTGACCAGCGTCTGGGTGCCGTGATGGGGGCCGACCGGTGCAATCAGGATGCCGCCCGGCAGCAGCCGCTCCAGCAGCTTTTCCGGAATTTGCTCCATCGCAGCGGTCACGATGATGCGGTCGAAATCGCCTGCGCCAGGCGGAATGTCGAAGCCGTCGCCCAACATCACCTCGATGTTGAAATAGCCGAGCGCTTCGAGCCGGTCGCGGGCGGTGTCCGCCAGCGTCCGGTAACGCTCGATGGTCAGGACATGGGCGCATAACCGCGACAGCACCGCGGCCTGATAGCCGGAGCCGGTACCGATCTCGAGCACCTTGTGGTCCTTCCGCAGTTGCAACTGCTCGGTCATATAGGCCACCACGAAGGGCTGGCTGATGGTCTGCCCGCAGGCGATGCCGAGCGCGCTGTCGCGATAGGCATGGTCGCGGTCGCCGGCCGCCACGAAAACCTCCCGCGGCACCTCTTCCATGGTGCGCAGCACCGTCTGGTCGCTGATCCCCCGCCGCCGCAAGGCGAGCTGAAACATCATCTTCTCGGGCGGTTCTTGCGACATTGCGGTCTCGGGGCGGCTCTGCCAATGCTCAGGCTCGCCGAGATGTAATAGCCTGCGCGCACTTAAGGAAGAATTTCCTCAATATTTTGGTTCCTGCAGCCGGAACCGCCATCTCCGCCCGGCGTTAAGGCACAGCAAATCGGTCGCGGGAGTTTTTGCTTTCAAAGCGCCACGGGTCTATGTCGACGTTGCGCCCAGGGGTGTTTTTTGCGAACCTCAAAGCCTTGGAAGGGCAAGGATTCCCCTCATGATAGCGACACGGCCCGCGGGCTGTTCAGTTTTCCTGGTCGAAGACGAGGTCATGATCCGCATGATGGTCGCTGACATGCTGGAAGAGCTTGGCCACAGCGTAGCTGCCGAGGCCGGCGAAATCGGCGAAGCGGTCAAGCTGGTGCAATCGACCGAATTCGACATCGCCATTCTCGACGTCAACGTCAACGGCAAGGTGATCACGCCGGTGGCCGAGTTGATCACGGCGCGCAACCGCCCGTTCATCTTTGCAACCGGCTACGGCTCCTCCGGCCTGCCCCAGGAATATCGCGACCGCCCCGCCCTGCAGAAGCCATTCCAGCTGGAGACGCTGGCCCAGGTCATCGCCGCCACGATGAAGAGCGCGACGGTTTAGATCCTTTCTCCGCATATTCAGCCGTCATCATCCGCGAAAGCGGATGATCCAGTATTCCAGAGACCTGCGATTGAGTCGAGAAGCCGCGGCGTACTGGATACCCGCCTTCGCGGGTATGACGCTTCGCGTCACTTCAACGTCGTCGTCAGCGCTTCCGAGAATGCTTCATCAGTGCGATCGAGCCGCAGCGGCGTGACCGATACGTAGCGTGCTGCAAGCGCCGCAAGATCGGTGCCTTCGGCCGGCGTATCCATCATCGCGGCGCGCTCGAAGCCGATCCAGAAATAGGGATTGCCGCGGCCATCGTGGCGCTTGTCGACCTTGAGGAAGCCGAGATTGCGCTTGCCCTGCCGCGTCACGCGAACGCCCTTGACCTGGTCGGGCGTGCAGGCGGGAAAATTGACGTTGATCACCGTGTTCTTCGGCACACCCGCATCGATCACCTTGCGCAGGATGTCCGGAGCGAATTTCAGCGCGGTGTCCCATAGCGGCGCGTGACGGGTCTCGATGGAGAATTCCTGGCTCAACGCGAATGACGGGATTCCCAGGATCGTGCCTTCGAGGGCGCCAGCGATGGTGCCGGAATAGACGACGTCCTCAGCAACGTTGCGGCCCCTGTTGACGCCAGACAGGACAAGATCGGGCATCTTCTCGCCGAGGATGTGGCGCGAACCCATGATCACGCAATCGGTCGGCGTGCCCCGCACCGCGAAATGCTGCGGACCGACTTCGCGCAACCGCAGCGGATCGTTCAGCGACAACGAATGCGAGACGCCGGACTGATCGAGCTCCGGCGCCACGACCCAGACGTCGTCGGACAGCGCGCGGGCGATCTCCTCGACGATCTTCAGACCCGGCGCATGGATGCCGTCGTCGTTGGTGCAGAGAATTCGCATCCGTCAAAATGCCTTTTGGTTCGAGATCGGCCGGATTTCGTCTTTGGCCGCCGTCTTAACCGGCTATCGCCGTCGAGGCAAACCGGCCCATTTTCTCATGTTTTCCGCTTCATCCAGACACGCCAGGGGCGCGCGAACCGGGCATGGCCGTCGATTGTCATCGAAAGCTCCGGCGATTGCTGCTTTGACGGCTCGGTGGGCACCGGCGGCGGGCTCTCAAGCGCCGGCGGCTCTGCTGCATGCGAGGGCTGCGCGGGAGCGGGCCGCTCAGGCAGCGGCGCCAATGGACTCAATCGCCGGGATCGGCGGCACAACTTCCGACGCCTGCGACTGCCATTGTCGCGTTCGCGCAACCGCCAGCCCCTTGTCGAAATCCTCGGCCTTAAGCCACGCCTTGGTACGCAAGCTCTCTATGAGATCGTCGTCCCACAGCCGGGCCGCTTCGATATCGAAGGCCCCCTGCAGCCGCTGGTCGATCAATTGCATCCCGTGGCCGGTAACAGCCCATTGCCTCCCGATCCAAAAGATGTCGCGATGCAATGCCATTTTCGCCTTGCGCTATTTGTCCCGCTCGATGGTCTTGAGCCCGCCCATATAGGGCTGCAGCACGTCGGGTACCGCGATCGCGCCGTTTTCCTGCTGATAGGTTTCCATGACCGCAATCAGCGCGCGGCCGACCGCCGTGCCGGAGCCGTTCAGCGTGTGCACGAAGCGCGGCTTGCCGTCGGGCCCGCGCGAGCGCGCATCCATCCGCCGCGCCTGGAAATCGCCGCATACCGAGCAGCTCGAAATCTCGCGGTACGCCCCGCCCTCGCCCTGCCCCGGCATCCAGACCTCGATGTCGTAGGTCTTCTGCGCGGAGAAACCCATGTCGCCGGCGCACAGCGTCATCACGCGGTAATGCAGGTCGAGCCTGCGCAATACTTCCTCGGCGCAGGACAGCATGCGCTCGTGCTCGTCACGGCTGGTCTCGGGCGTCGCGATCGAGACCAGCTCGACTTTTGTAAATTGATGCTGCCGGATCATGCCGCGGGTATCGCGGCCCGCAGCGCCCGCTTCGGCGCGGAAGCACGGCGTCAGCGCGGTCAGCCGCATCGGCAGTTCTTTTTCATCGACGATGGATTCGCGAACGAGGTTGGTCAGCGAGACTTCGGCGGTGGGAATGAGACCGAGACGCTCGGTCTTCAATCGTTCGTCGGGTGCCACAAGCAATTCACCCTTGATGGCCCAGAACTGGTCGTCCTCGAATTTCGGCAATTGCCCCGTGCCGAACATCACGTCGTTGCGCACCAACAGCGGCGGGTTGATCTCGGCATAGCCATGCTCGTTGGTGTGCAGATCGAGCATGAACTGGCCGATCGCGCGCTCCAGCCGCGCCAGTCCCTTCTTCAGCACGACGAAGCGCGCGCCGGACAGTTTCGCGGCGGCCTCGAAATCCATGTAGCCGAGCGCGCCGCCGAGATCGTCATGCGGCTTCGGCGTGAAGGCGTAGTTGCGGATCTTGCCGTAGAGGTGGCGCTGCACATTGCCGTGCTCGTCTGCGCCTTCGGGCACGTCGTCGAGCGGCAGGTTCGGGATAGCGGCCAGTTCTTTCGCCAGTTCCTCGTCCGCGGTCTTCGCAGCAAGCTCGAGCTCCGGCATCGTGGTCTTGAGTTCGGCGACTTCCGCCATCAGCTTGCCGGCGCGCGCGTCATCCTTGGCCTTCTTCGCCTCGCCGATTTCCTTCGAGGCCGCATTGCGCCGTGCCTGCGCCTGCTCCGAGGCCAGGATCGCCGCGCGGCGTTTTTCATCGATCGCCAGCAGCGCAGCCGACAGCGGCGACAGTCCACGGCGCTTCAGTCCGGCGTCGAAGGCCTGGGGGTTGTCGCGGATCGATTTGATGTCGTGCATGGGCGCTCAGTCCTGAGGGCTTGCGTTGAATGTCAGGCAAGACGTTGACATCCAACGTTTATCGTTGTGCATCCCGTACCACATCCGTCATCACCCGCGAAAGCGGGTGATCCAGTATTCCAGAGACGCCTGTGCATGAATCGAGAGGCCGCGGCGTACTGGATTCCCCGCTTTCGCGGGGAATGACGGCCGATTGGGCTGAGAGAGCGAGCCTATTCCGCCGGATTGGCTTCCGGGGGCGGGCTGGCGGGCGGGGGCGTGGTCGAGGCCTGGGCGGCGGCCTTCTTTTCCACCATGCGGACCGCAACGATCGCGCCCTCGTAGAGCGCCAGCAGCGGTATCGCGAGCGAGGCCTGGCTGATGACGTCGGGCGGCGTCAGGACGGCGGCGATCACGAAGGCGATCGACGATGAAATAGCGCCGCTTCTCGCGCAGCATCTTCGAGGTGACGATGCCGATCCGCCCCAGCAGGGTCAGGATCGACCGGTAGCTGGAACGCGATGCCGAAAGCGAAGATCAGCGACATCATCAGCGACAGATATTCGCCGACCTTCGGCAACAACTGGATCTGCGCGCGTCTCCTCGCCGCCCATCTGCTGCATGCCGAGCGAGAACCGCACCAGCATCGGCAGCACGATGAAATAAACCAGCATCGAGCCCAGCACGAAGAAGAACGGCGTCGCGATCAGATACGGCAGGAACGCGCCGCGCTCGTGCTTGTAGAGACCGGGCGCCACGAACATGTAGATCTGCCTCGGCCACGATCGGGAACGAGATGAAGCCGGCGCCGAACATCGCCAGCTTCAATTGCGTCAGGAAATATTCCAGCAGCGCCGTGTAGATGAATTTCGAGTTCTCGGCGCCCGCCACCCAGACGAACGGCCAGACCAGCACGTTGTAGATCTGCTTGGCGAAGAAGAAGCAGAAGATGAAAGCAATGCCGAAGGCCGAGCAGCGCCTTGATCAGCCGCGAGCGCAGCTCGATCAAGTGATCCATCAATGGCGCCTTGCTGGCCTCGATGTCCTCGACGGTCATGACGCTTTGGCGTCCTTGAGAACGTCAGGCGCCGCCGGCGCGATATCCTGCGCCGCCGCCTGAACTTCACGCGTGATTGCCAGCGGCTCGGACGCCGCCGCATGCGCCTCGGCTTCGACGAAGGTCTCCGGCGTCGGGCGCAGCCGGCGTCGTCGGGGTCACGGGTTCGTCGATCGCGGATGCCACCTGCGCATCGTTGGGTGTGACGGCCGGCTTGTCGATGTCGCCGATCTGCAGGGCGTCGCTGACGTCCTTTTGCAGCGAGGTCATGACGTTGGCCGGGCGAGAGCCCCGTCGCCACGTCCTTGACCTCGTCAAAGCTTTTCTTGAGGTCGGCCATTTCGGCCTCGCGCATGGCTTCCTGGAACTGGCCCTGGAATTCGCCGGCCATCTTGCGCGCCTTGCCCATCCATTGCCCGACCATGCGCAGCACGCCCGGCAGCTCTTTCGGGCCGATGGCAATCAGCGCGACAACCGCGATGACGACCAGTTCACTCCACCCGATGTCGAACATGAATTCTTCCGCTCGCGCGAGACGTCCGCGCCCAAATCCCTATCTAGCAAAGATTTGGGGCCGCCCGCGCCTTTTCTCAACCGGCGTCCAACCGATGCCTGGTTCAGACAGCCTTGCTGCCGACATCCGTCCGCGCCGCCGTGGGCGCCGGCGCCGCATTGTGATCGATGGTCTTCACCGGCTCGGCGGGCTTTTCGGCTTCCTTGGTGTCGTCCTGCATGCCCTTCTTGAAGGCCTTGATGCCCTGCGCGACATCGCCCATCAGATCCGAAATCTTGCCACGGCCGAACAGCAGCAGGACCACTGCGATCACGACGATCCAGTGCCAAATACTAAGCGAACCCATCCTGCAACCCTCCAAAAAAGAGACGGCCGGCTTCCGGCCAAGCTTTGGCGGAAGGTAGGCCCGGGAGGTGTCAAAAACAAGGACCCATGCCGCGGCAAATCGCTGTCGCGGCTACGTATTATGGCTATCATTAACCGCGCCCGCAGCGAATAGTCGGCGGAGCCTTCGGAACTAGCTTCCGCTGCCTTCCTCAGGCTCGGCCGCCGGCGCCAGCAACAGTTCCAGACGTGTCCCCGGCCTCCAGCGGATCCTCGTCCTCACGCAGCGCCACGTCGTCGGATGGCGTCGGAACGCTGAAGCCGGAAGGCAGCCGCGAATCCAGTAGCCCCGTACCCTTCAGCTCATCCAGGCCCGGCAGGTCGCCCAGCGCCTCCAGGCTGAACTGCGACAGGAACGCTTCCGTCGTTCCGAACGTCAGCGGCCGGCCCGGCGTCTTGCGGCGGCCGCGGGGACGGATCCAGCCGGTTTCCAGCAGCACATCCAGCGTTCCCTTTGACGTGATCACGCCGCGGATATCTTCGATCTCGGCGCGCGTCACAGGCTGGTGATAGGCGATGATCGCGAGCACCTCGATCGCCGCCCGCGACAGGCGCCGCGTTTCCGTGCTTTCGCGCGTCATCAGCCACGACAGATCGCCGGCGGTGCGGAACGTCCATTTGTTGGCGACGCGCACCAGATTGACGCCGCGCGGGGCATATTCCGCCTGCAGTTGCGCCAGCGCCGCCTTGACGTCGACGCCGTCGGGCATGCGCTTGGCGAGCGCCGCCTGATCGATCGGCTCGGCGGAGGCAAACAGCAGCGCTTCGAGCAGCCGCAATTCCTCCGGCCGCGCCGATTGGTCGGGAGTTTGGTCGACGGAGTGATCCTCGGCATCTTCCATGCGTTTTTCCGCCAGGCTTGCCATGGCTAGGTCTCCTTCCACTTACTCGACCGTCATATCCGGCGCGGGCATCGCTGCCTGCGGCGGACGCTTGCGAAAATACAGCGGCGCGAACGCCTCTTTCTGGTTCAATTCCATCTCTCCTTCGCGCACCAGTTCGAGCGCTGCGGCAAAGCTCGACGCAAACACCGTCGCCCGCTGCGAGGGATCGACCACGTAGCTGAGCAGGAAATCGTCGAGGCAGCTCCAGTCCTCGGACTCGGTCATCCCGACCAGCCGCTCCAGCGAGGCACGCGCTTCCGCCAGCGACCACACCGTGCGCTTGGCCAGATGCACGGTCGCCAGCACGCGCTGCTGGCGCTGCGCGGAATAGGCGGTGAGCAGGTCGAACAGGGTTGCGGTGAATTTGGGATGGCGGATTTCCGCGATCGATTCCGGATTGCCGCGCGGAAAGATATCGCGCTGGAACTGCGGCCGGTTCATCAGCCGGTTGGCGGCTTCTCTGATCGCCTCGAGCCGGCGCAGCCGGTTGGCCAGTGCCGTGGCCATTTCCTCGGCGCTCGGTCCGTCCGGCGTCGGCGGTTCAGGCAGCAGCAGGCGCGATTTCAGGTACGCCAGCCAGGCAGCCATCACCAGGTAATCGGCCGCGAGTTCAAGGCGGATTTTTCGCGCGGCCTCGATGAACGTCAGATACTGATCGGCCAGCGCCAGGATCGAAATCTTGGCGAGGTCGACTTTCTGTTGGCGCGCCAGCGTCAGGAGCAGGTCGAGCGGGCCTTCATAGCCCTCGACGTCGACGACGAGCGCCGCCTCGCCGTCGGTGACCTCGGCGGGCCGTCCGGTTTCAAACGATAGAATCTCAGCCGTCATGCCGTTCCTACCCGATCCATCAACGCTTCAAGTTCGGCCCGCGCCGCCTGCCGGTCGAAGGGCTCAGGCGCTCTGCGCGAGGCCAGCGCGCGCTGCGCGCGCTCCAGGGCCTCACCTGCCAGCTCCGGCGTCTCGCGCGCCACGTCGCGCATCTCGTCGAGCTTGCCGTTGCAATGCAGGACCATGTCGCAGCCGGCGTTGACGATGGCGCGGGTCCGCTCGGCGATCGTTCCCGCCAATGCATTCATGGACACGTCATCACTCATCAACAAGCCTTGGAACCCAATTACGCCGCGAATCACCTGCCGGATGATTGTCGCAGAAGTCGTCGCCGGTTGGGCGGGGTCTAATGCGCTAAACACAACATGTGCGGTCATGGCCATCGGCAGGTCCGCCAGCGGCTGGAAGGCGGCGAAATCGGTCCGTTCCAGCTCTTCCCGCGACGTATCGACGGTCGGAAGGCGGAAATGGCTATCTGCGGTGGCCCTTCCGTGGCCGGGAATGTGCTTCAGGACGGGCAGGACGCCGCCCTGCTCCAGCCCCTCGGTGACGGCGCGAGCGATTGCCGCGACTTTGCCCGGCTCGGTTCCATAGGCCCGGTTGCCGATCACGGCATCCGCCCCGGCCACCGGGACGTCTGCCAGCGGCAGGCAGTCGACCGTGATGCCAAGGTCGGTCAGGTCGGCCGCGATCAGGCGCGAGCTGAGCCGCGCAGCCTTTAGCCCAAGCGCCTTGTCGAGGTCGTAGAGCGCGCCGAAGGTGGCGCCGGGCGGATAGGCCGGCCAGTGTGGCGGCCCCAGCCGCGCCACCCGCCCGCCTTCCTGGTCGATCAGCACCGGCGCATCCGCCCCACCCACACAATCCCGCAATTCGCTAACGAGCGTCAGATACTTGACCTGGCGTCTCGATATTGCGTTTGAACAGGATGAAGCCCCACGGCCGTTCGCCACGGATGAATTCGCGCTCCGTGGCGCTCAGTTCCAGTCCCGATACGCCCGTGATGAATGCGCGGCTGCTCATGGGGGCCGATTAGGCCCCTCAGAGCACCCGGGTCAAGGAAACCGCCGTTAATTCCTTTGGACGAAGCACTGTCCGCCGGCAGATTTCAGGCTGCTGCAGACCTGAGCAGCCTCCTCGGACGAGGCGAACGGGCCGGCGAAGGCGCGGTAATAGACGCCCTTTTCGCCGAGATCGACCCGTTTCACGAGCGACGAGTGCGGCCCGAGCACGCTCGGGAACTTGCCCTGCAGCGACCGGTACGAAGCCTGCGCGTCGGCCTCGTTCTTCTGCGACGAGACCTGAACCAGATAGCCGCCGCTGGTCGGAGCGGCCGTCTGGGTCGGATTGGTTGCGGCCATCCGGGCTGGCGGCGCGGCATCGGGCGCTTGTCCGGACTGGGGCGCGAGCGACATCGGCGTATTGGCGCTGGCATTGGCGGATGCAGGGTTGCGCGCGGGCGGGACAGTAGGACCGGGACCAGGAGCCACGGCGGAGGCAGCTATGCTTCGCGTCGCGGGCTTTGGCGGCGCGTTGACGCCTGCCGGTACGCCGCCGTTGTCCGCGGCGTCGCCCCTGACCGCAAGCGTCTTGATCCTGCGCGGCTCGTTGTTCGGCATCGTACCGGTTGCGACCGCGGGCATCGGCGCCGACGGAGAAACACTGGCGGCCGGCGGCGGGTTGGCGTTCTGGTTCAGCTGCGGAAACACCACGCGCGGGGCTCCCGATCTCGAACTGACGTCGACCGGGGTCTCTTCGCGCGACACCAGCCTCTCGCCGCCATCGCCCGACAGCATGCGGTCGGGATTTTTGCCGGTACCCGCATCGGATGGCGCCGGCACCACCTTGGTCGGGCTGTTGTCGGCCTTGATGATCGGCGGCTCGCCCGAGCGGGGCGAACCGACAAAGGTACGATAGGCAAAGGCAGCCCCCGTCCCCACCACGGCCAGCGCCAGCACCGCGGCGACCGTCATCAGGCCGCTCGAGCGCTTCTTCTTCGGCGCGGGCTCTTCCTCATAATCTTCGCCCTGGTAGGCGTAGGGATCGTCCGGATAGGCCGGATCGCGCTGATAGTCCTGCTCGCCGGTTTCGAGCCGTCCATACAACGCATCGTCGTAGCGCGACGGGTCCTGCTGCGGCTCATCGGCATATTGCTGCTGAGGCTGCTCGTAATAGTCCTGCTCAGGCGGCGCTTGATGCGCGGGCGCCTGCGGCTGCTGGGCCGAATAGCGATGCAGCGGGTGCACCGGCTGTGCCTGCTGGTACTCCGGCTCGTCGTCGTATTCCTGCGGCAGGGGCAACGGAGGCGGTGGCGGCGGGGTTTCGTGGCGCGCGCGCTGCATCCATGCCGGCGGGCTCGGAGGAGCATCGAGCTCTTCTTCCGGCGGATCGTATCGCTGCGGACGCACGTTGGCGCGCGACTGCAGCGGGCGCGGCGCGGGCTTGGCCGCGACCGCCATCGGCTCGTTCTGCCCGATCAGCCTTGCAAGCTCCGCAAGCGGATCACCCTCGCCGCGAGCCTGCTCGGCGGAGGGAAAAGGTCGTTCCTGATATCGATCAGCCATCGTGATGATGCATCCCCTACGGGACAGCGCCAACCCGCCATGTCAAACAAACCATGACGAGCGGCTCCTGCCAGATACCCCACGAACCCCCATTCGTGAGGCCTTCGCCCCTGCCTACCGCATCTCGGTTGGAGCATGGACGCCGAGAACGGCTAAGCCCGATGCCAGAACCGAGACGACGCCCTGGACCATAGCCAAGCGCGCCCTCGTGATCTCTGCATCATTAGTCATAATGAAGCGTAAATAGGGCAAATCCCGCCCTTTGGTCCATAACGCATGAAATTCACTGGCCAAATCATAGAGATAAAAAGCGATTCGGTGTGGTTCATGTGCAACCGCCGCCGCCTCGACCATCCTGGGGTAGAGTGCCAGACGCCTTAAAAGATCAAGTTCCGCCGGGTCGGTCAGCCGCTCCACCGGGGCATCCCTCAGAAAGGCGGCCCGGGCGGCATCGTCCTCGGGCAGGTCGGGAACCACCTCGCGGGCATTCTTGAAGATCGAATGGCCGCGGGCATGTCCGTACTGGACGTAGAAGACGGGGTTGTCCTTCGATTGCTCGCGCACCTTGGCAAGGTCGAAATCGAGCACCGCGTCGTTCTTGCGGAACAGCATCATGAACCGCACGGCGTCGGAACCGACCTCGTCGACCACCTCGCGCAGCGTGACGAAATCGCCGGAGCGCTTCGACATCCGCACCTGTTCGCCGTTGCGCAACAGCCGCACGAGTTGCACGACCTTGACGTCGAGCGCGGCCTTGCCGTCGCTGACGCCCTTCACCACCGCCTGCACGCGCTTGATGTAGCCGCCATGATCGGCGCCGAACACGTCGATCAAGTCGAGGAAGCCGCGATCGACCTTGTTCTTGTGGTAGGCGATGTCGGAAGCGAAATAGGTGTAGGAGCCGTCCGACTTGATCAGCGGACGATCGACGTCATCGCCATAGGCGGTGGCGCGAAACAGTGTCTGGATGCGGTCCTCGTAATCGTCGACCGGCTTGCCCTTCGGCGGCGGCAGGCGGCCCTCATAGATGTCGCCCTTGGCGCGCAGGAAATCGATGGTCTCGGTGACCTTGTTGTTGCCGGTCTCGAGCAAGGACCGCTCCGAGAAGAACACGTCGTGCTTGATGTTCAGCGCCGCCAGATCGCCCTTGATCATGTCCATCATCATGGCGATCGACCTGGCGCGCACGATCGGCAGCCAGGCGCTTTCCGGCATCGCCTTGAGCTTGTCGCCGTGCTCGGCGGCGAGCGCCTGCCCGACCGGCACGAGATAGTCGCCGGGGTAGAGCCCTTCCGGTATCTCGCCGATGTTTTCGCCAAGCGCTTCCCGGTAGCGCAGGAATGCCGAGCGCGCGAGCACGTCGACCTGCGCGCCGGCGTCGTTGATGTAATATTCGCGCGTGACGTCGTAGCCGGCAAAGTCGAGCAGGCCACACAACGCGTCACCGAACACGGCGCCCCGGCAGTGGCCGACATGCATCGGCCCGGTCGGGTTGGCCGAGACGTATTCGACGTTGACCTTGGCGCCGTGGCCGATCGCGCTCTTTCCGTAGGAGGCGGCCTCGCGCAGCATGGTGCGCAACTCGTCGGCCCAGACCTGGGGCTTCAAGGTGAGATTGATGAAGCCGGGCCCGGCGACCTCGACGGCGGCGACCAGATCGTCGGCGCGCAATTTTTCCGCGATTTTGTCGGCGAGGTCGCGCGGCTTGGCCTTGGCGTCCTTGGCCAGCACCATCGCGGCGTTGGTCGCCATGTCGCCATGGCTCGCATCGCGCGGCGGCTCGACCACGACGCGGGAGAAATCGATGCCGGCGGGCCATTGGCCCTCGGCCGCGAGCGTGGCGCAGATCGCCTGCACGCGCGCCAGCACGTCGGCGAACAGATGTTGTGAAGCTGGCTTGTCGGACATGGCCGCCGCCTAACGCAAATCCGGGGTCGAGTCAAAAAGCCTTTGGTGCTCGATTAAGGCGAAACGGTCGGTCATTCCAGCGATGAAATTGCCGATCCGGCGCGCCCGTTCGCCTTCGCTCTCGCGCTCCGACCCCTCGACCCATTCCGCCGGCAGGTCGCCCGGGGAGGCCTGGTAGCGCGCGAACAGGTCGAACAGGATCCCTTCCGCCTCGCCCATCACCCGCATGACGCGGGGGTGGCGGTACATATGCAGTTTCAGGAACGCCTTGATCGCGGCCTCCTGCTCCGCCACCTCGGGCGGAAAGGCGACCAGCGGCTGATGGTGGTGGCGGACGTCAAGCGCCGACTGCGGTTTCGCCGCCGCGAGCCGCCTGCCCGCCTCCGACATGACCGCCACGATCATGTAGGAAATCAGCTCACGCACCAGTTCCGCGCCGCGCCTGGCGTCGTCGAGATTGGGATAATGCCGGTCGATCTCCTTGATGATCGCTTCGGTGAGCGGCATGACCTTCAAATCATCGAGGCCGAACAGGCCGGCGCGCAGGCCATCGTCGATGTCGTGGGCGTCATAGGCGATATCGTCGGCGAAGGCTGCGGCCTGTGCCTCCAGCGAGGCGTAGCTCCACAGCTCCAGATCGAATTTCTGGTTAAAGTCGGCGATGCCGACCGGAATCCCGCTTTCGCGATATCGCCCCGTCGCGGTCCCGCTCCGCTCGGTGAGCGGGCCGTTGTGCTTGACGATGCCCTCGAGCGTTTCCCAGGTCAGGTTCAGCCCGTCGAACTCGGGATAACGATGCTCCAGCGAGGTCACCACGCGCAGCGCCTGCGCGTTGTGGTCGAAGCCGCCATGGGCTGCGAGGCATTTGTCGAGCGCCCGCTCGCCGGCATGCCCGAACGGGGGATGGCCGAGGTCGTGCGCCAGCGCCAGCGTCTCCGTGAGATCCTCGTCGAGGCCGAGCTGCCGGGCCAGCGCACGGGCGATCTGCGCCACCTCCAGCGAATGGGTCAGCCGGGTGCGGTAATGGTCGCCCTCGTGGAACACGAACACCTGCGTCTTGTGCTTCAGCCGCCGGAACGCGGTGGAATGGATTACCCGGTCGCAATCGCGCCGGAACGGGCTGCGGGTCCTGCTCGGCGGCTCCGCAAACAGCCGTCCGCGGCTGGAATTGGGGTCGCAGCCATAAGGCGCACGGGGGGCAGCCATTCCGACCGACACGATTTTTACTCCTTATCCATTTGATTCCGCGAGATTACGTACTTAACTATGGCTGACGCGCCATACCAAATGAATTGGGTATGACGGGTCCGGAGAAGATTGCCATGAGCACAGCCATCACCGTCAGCGAGCGGGCCGCCCGCCGCATCGGCGAAATCCTCAAATCCGAAGGCGACGGCGCCATGCTGCGCATCTCCGTCGAAGGCGGCGGCTGCTCCGGCTTCCAGTACAAGTTCGACGTCGACCGCGCCAAGGCCGAGGATGACCTGGTGATCGCGCGCGAGAACGCCGTGGTGCTGGTCGACCCAGCCTCGGTGCCGTTCCTCGCAGGCTCCGAAGTCGATTTCGTCGACGATTTGATCGGCGCCTCGTTCCGCGTGGTCAACCCCAACGCCACCGCGTCGTGCGGCTGCGGGACCAGTTTTTCGATCTGATTCACCGCTGCTGTAGGGTGGGCAAAGCGTAAGCGTGCCCACCATCTCGCGGCGCGTCCGGGTGATCGATGGTGGGCACGTCGCTTCGCTCCTCTGCCCACCCTACGAGACCTCCTACGCCTCCCGCGCGTAGCGCGGCAGATCGGCTTTCAGCATTTCCAGCATGTCGTCGCGCACGGGATCGCGCGTGCCGCGGGTACAGGCTGCCGCCAGCGGCAGCTTGTTCATGTCGGAGGCTGCCAGGCGGATGAAGCGGACGCCGCGCGTTGCCATGCGCGATGTCCAGCGCGGGACGATGGCGACGCCCAATCCTGCAGAGACCAGGTTGACGATGGTCTGCTTCTCGTCGGCGATCTGCGCGACGCGCGCCTCACGCCCGGCTTCCGCGAAAAGCTTCATGGTGAGATCGTGGCTGTGCGGCCGCGAGCGGCGTTCGGGCACGATCAGCGGCTCGTTCTCGAGATCGGCGATGGTCACGCGCTTGCGCGATGCCAGCGCGTGACGGTCGGCCACCGCGACGACGGCGGTCTCGTGCAGCAGGAATAGAAACTCCAGCCGCTTGTCAGGCCGGTCCGGCGGGCGCACGAAGGCAAGATCGAGCCGGCCGGACAACAGACGCGGCAGCAGCCGGACCGTCTTTTCCTCGACCAGTTGCACGGCGACATCAGGACGGCGTTTGCGGAAATCGTGCAACAGCCGCGGCAGCAGTCCTGCGGCGGCGCTGTCGATGGCGCCGACGCGAATGACGGCCGCCCGCTTCCGGCCGCGCGTGCGAAACCGGTCGGCCAGCGCATCGGCCTGCACCAGTAGCACCCGCGCTTCCCTGAGCAGCACCGCGCCGTCGTCCGTCAGCGCGACGCTTCGCGTCGTGCGCGTCATCAGCCGCGTACCGAGATCGTCTTCGAGCAACCGGATGAAGCGCCCGAGCGCCGACGGCAGCATGTCGAGCCGTTGCGCAGCCCTGCCAAAATGCAATTCCTCGGCCGCCGCCACGAAGCAGCGCAAGTGATGAAGATCCATTCGTCCTCCCGATGCGATTATATCAATTTTTTGTATAAACGCGAGGCAATTGCCTCACATCTTCGGAGACCGCAGGATGCCCGGAAAGCAAGGCCACGCTGGTGCCTCCCGTCATTGCGAGCGCAGCGAAGCAATCCATGCCTCAGCTTGCGTCTCTATGGATTGCTTCGCTGCGCTCGCAATGACGTGGATAGCCGTTCCCAAGGAGATTTCGATGCGTGAATATTCAATCGCGGCGATTCCGGCCGATGGGATCGGCCCCGAGGTCATCGCCGCCGGCATCACCGCGCTGGAGAGCCTTCAGAACCGCCTGGGCGACGTGAAGTTCAACGTCGAAACCTTCGACTGGGGCTCCGACTATTACCGCAAGCACGGCGTGATGATGCCTGCGGATGCGCTCACCACGCTGAAGAAATTCGATGCGATCTATTTCGGCGCGGTCGGCGCTCCCGATGTTCCCGACCACATCACGCTGTGGGGCCTGCGCCTGCCGATCTGCCAGGGCTTTGACCAGTACGCCAATGTCCGGCCGACCCGGATCCTGCCCGGCATCACCTCGCCGCTGCGCCATGCCGGCCCCGGCGACCTCGACTGGGTGATCGTCCGCGAAAATTCCGAAGGCGAATATGCCGGCTGCGGCGGCCGCGTCCATCGCGGCCTGCCGGAGGAAGTCGGCACGGAAGTCGCCATCTTCACCCGCGTCGGCGTCCAGCGTATCATGCGCTATGCTTTCAAGCTCGCGCAGTCGCGCCCGCGCAAACTCCTCACCGTCGTTACGAAATCGAACGCGCAGCGCCATGGCATGGTGATGTGGGACGAGATCGCCGCCGAGGTCTCGAAAGAGTTCCCCGACGTCACCTGGGACAAGATGCTGGTCGACGCGATGACGGTGCGGATGACGCTGAAGCCGCAGAGCCTCGACACCATCGTGGCGACCAACCTCCACGCCGACATCCTGTCCGACCTCGCCGGCGCGCTGGCCGGCAGCCTCGGCGTAGCCCCGACCGCGAACATCGATCCCGAGCGGCGCTTTCCGTCGATGTTCGAGCCGATCCACGGCTCGGCGTTCGACATTACCGGCAAGGGCATCGCCAACCCGGTTGCGAGCTTCTGGACGGCATCGCAGATGCTCGATCATCTCGGCGAGGCCGAGGCGTCGGCGCGGCTGATGCGCGCCGTGGAGAAGGTCACGGGCGCCGGCATCACGACGCCCGATGTCGGCGGCACCGCGACGACGAAGGATGTCACCGACGCCGTCGTCGAGGCGATCCAAAGCTCCAACGTGTGACGAGCCGTCGCCGTCGACGCAAAGCGCGGCGATCAAGATCAGAAAAACAATTCAGGGAAACGTCCATGCAAATGAAGAAGACAGCCACCATTGCGCTCGCGTTCGCCATGGTCAGTTCCGCAAGCGTCGCGCAGAACTATCCGAACCGGCCGATCACGCTGCTGGTCCCGTTCGCCGCCGGCGGCGCTACCGACACGGTGGCGCGGGTGACCGCGCAGACGATGTCGAAATTGCTGGGCCAAACGATCGTCATCGAAAACGCAACCGGCGCCGGCGGCACGATCGGAGCTACGCGCGCTTCGCGCGCGGAACCTGACGGCTATACGCTCCTGATCCACCACATCGGCATTTCCACGGCAGCTACGCTGTACCGCAAGCTCCCCTACGACACCAAGACGGCGTTCGCACCGATCGGGCTCGTTACCAACGCGCCGATGACGATCATCGGCCGTCCCGATTTGCCGCCGAACACGCTGGCCGAACTCGTCACCTACATCAAGGCCAATGGCGACAAGATGACCTTCGGCAATGCGGGCCTCGGCGCCGCATCGCATCTATGCGGCATGCTGTTCATGACCGCGGTCGGCAAGGAAATCCTCACCGTGCCCTACAAGGGCAATGCCCCCGTCATGAACGATCTGATCGCCAAGCAGATCGACCTCACCTGCGACCAGACCACCAACACCACGGCGCCGATCGCCTCAAAGCTGGTCAAGAGCTACGCCATCACGACCAAAACCCGGCTTGGATCGATGCCCGATCTTCCAACCGCTGACGAAGCCGGCCTGAAGGGTTTTGAAGTCGGCGCCTGGCACGGCATCTATGCGCCGAAGGGAACGCCTGACGAGATCATTCAGAAACTATCCAGGACGCTGCAGGAGGCGCTGCGCGACCCGGACCTGGTGAAGCGATTCAACGACATCAACACGGAACCTGTCCCGCAGGATCAGGCCACGCCTGAGGCTTTGAAGGCGCAGTTGATCAGCGAAGTTGATCGTTGGGCGCCGATCATCAAGGCGACCAACCAGTTTGCGGATTAGCGCTCGCCCCCGAACAGCGCCCGCGCATTGCCATGCGCGATCTGCGCTGCGATCTTGGGCGGCAACTGCGCGAGCCAGGCGCGGTAGCCGGCCATGATCTCGCCGTAACGCTCCCAGCGCTCGTTGATCCAGGTGTCGGACCCGAGCAGGAAGCGGTCGGGATAGCGCTCGAACAACGCGCGCCATTCAGCCGTGAGCTTGCCGCTGCCGTCGACGATGCCGCTGCGATAGGATAGTTCGCCCCACAGTTTTGGATATTTCGATCAGCATTTCCGAGACGCGGTCGGTCGAAAGCCCAAAACCGGTATGGGCCCAGATGATGCGGGCGCGCGGATTGTGGCGCATCAGGATTTCGACGGCGATATCATCGGCGTGGGCGTGCAGATAGAGATCGTGTTGAACCGCGAAGTCGACGGTCTTCTTGACCCACTCGGTGTCGGCCGCCTTGCCCGAGATGTGGAATTCGCCGATGCCGCGGTAATAGCCGCGTTTGAACTCGTCCTGCACGAGGTCGAAGATCAAGGGATCGCCGAACCAGGTCTGGATGTCCGCACGCACCCGATACGGCCGGATGAACGGAACGATCTGCAGGCCGGCCGGCTTCGCATCCATCAGGGCATGCGTGCCGGTGTTCGGGCGGCTGGTCGCGAGGATGCCGGTGACGCGATGCTTTCTGAACAGCGCCAGCACCTCGTCGACGCTGTAATAGGGCTTCGGCTCCCAATTGTAATGCAGGTGGGCGTCGAAGATCTCGATCGGCTCGTCCGCGCGGACCGGGCCACTCGCCACGGCAACAAAGGCGAGCGTGATCAGAAAGGCGACGCTGCGCGCCGCCGAGCGTAACGACCGGCTGAACGCCATCATTCGGCGGCGACTACGTGCGGCCGCTCGCCCTCGCCCGCTCCTTCCAGTTGCGGCTCGAGCTTGCGCTTCAGGCGGCGGTCGATGCGGTCGAGATAGATGTAGATCACGGGCGTGATGTAGAGCGTCAGCAGTTGCGACAGGCAGAGACCACCGACCACGGCGACGCCGAGCGGCTGGCGCAACTCGGCGCCTGCACCCGCGCCGAGCGCAATCGGCAGCGTGCCGAAGATCGCGGCAAACGTCGTCATCATGATCGGGCGGAACCGCAACAGCGCCGCTTCCCGGATCGCATGCTCGGCGCTCAGGCCCACACGGCGGCGCTCCAGCGCAAAGTCCACCATCATGATGGCGTTCTTCTTGACGATGCCGACCAGCATCACGATGCCGATCATCGCGATGACCGACAACTCCATCCCGAACAGCATCAACGTCAGGATCGCGCCGATGCCGGCTGAAGGCAGGCCGGAGATGATGGTGATCGGGTGGATGAAGCTCTCGTAGAGAATGCCGAGGATGACGAACGCGGCGAACACGGCGGCGAGGATCAGGACGCCCTGCCCGCGCAGCGAATCCTGGAACACCTGCGCGGTGCCGGAGAAGCCGGTGGCAATCGTCGCCGGCAGGTTCGAACTCTGCTCGAGTTCGGTGATCTTGTCGACCGCGTAGCCGAGCGAGTAGCCGGGCGCGAGGTTGAAGGAGATCGTCACCGCCGGCTGCTGGGCCTGATGGTTGATCTGCAGCGGACCCACGGTCGGAACCAGCTTCGCCACCGCCGAGAGCGGGATGGTCTGGTTGTTCTGGGTCTTCATGTAGAGCTTGGAGAGATCCGACGGATCGACCCGGAACTGCGGCTGCACTTCCAGGATGATCTGGTAGTCGTTCGACGGCATGTAGATGGTGCCGACCTGGCGCGAACCGTAGGCGTTGTAGAGCTGGTTGCGAACCTGATCGACCGTGACGCCGTAGACCGCGGCCTTCTCGCGGTCGACATCGACCGTCATCTGCGGGTTCTTGATGTAGAGATCGGTGGTGACGTCAAGCAGGCCCGGCACCTTCTCGATCTTGTCGCGCATTTCAGGCGCCAGCCGGTACAGCGATTCGGTGTCCCCGCTCTGCATCACATATTGATACTGGCTCTTCGAAATCCGGCCGCCGATATTGAGGTTCTGGATCGGCTGGAAGAACGCCTGCATTCCCGGAATCTGGCGGGCACTGACCCGGAGCCGCCCGATGATCGCAGCGAGATTGTCGCGCTCCTTTTTCGGCTTCAGCGCGATGAACAATCGTCCGTAGTTCGCCGTGACGTTCGGTCCGCCGGCGCCGACGGTCGAGTTGATGTATTCGATCGCAGGATCGGATTTCAGCACGTTGACCAGCGCCTGTTGCCGCTCCTTCATCGCATCGAAGGACGTATCGGTAGCAGCCTCGGTCACACCGATCAGGAAGCCGGTGTCCTCCTGCGGGAAGAAGCCCTTCGGCACGATCGTGTAGAGGTAGACGGTGCCGCCGAGGGTTGCGAGCGTCACGATCAGCATCAGCGCCTTGCGCGCCAGCACCCAGTCGAGCGTCCATTCATAGGCGCGCAGCCAGGAATTGAACATCGCCTCGAAGACGCGGAGCACGACATTCGGCTTTTTGGTCGCGTCATGCGCCCGCAATACGCGCGCGCACAGCATCGGCGTCAGCGTCAGCGAGACGAAACCGGACACGATGATGGCGACCGATACGGTGACGGCGAATTCGCGGAACACGCGGCCGACAATGCCGCCCATCAACAGCACCGGGATGAACACGGCGATCAGCGAGAAGGTGATCGAGATGATGGTAAAGCCGATCTCGCGCGCGCCCTTCAGCGCAGCCTCGAACGGCCGCATGCCGTGCTCGATATGGCGGACGATGTTTTCCAGCATGACGATAGCGTCGTCGACCACGAAGCCGACCGACAGGGTCAGCGCCAGCAGCGTCATGTTGTTGATGGAATAGTCCAGCGCGTACATCACCGCGCAGGTGCCGAGCAGCGAGATCGGAACCGCCAGCGCCGGAATGAAGGTTGCGGACGCCGAGCGCAGGAACAGGAAGATCACCATGATGACCAGCCCGATCGCGATCAGCAGCGTTTCCTCGACATCGGCCACCGCCTGACGGATGGATATCGAGCGATCCATCAGAACGTTGATCGACACCGACGGCGGGACCTGCGCCCGCAGCACCGGCAACTTGGCCAGTATCGCGTCGACCACCGCCACCGTGTTGGCGTCCGGCTGCTTCTGAATGCCGAGGACGATGGCGCGGTCGTTGTTCAGCCAGCTCGCGACCCGCTCGTTCTCGACACTGTCATAGATCCGCGCGACCTCGTCGAGCTTGACCGGCGAGCCGTTGCGCCAGGCCACCACGATGTGGCGATAGTCGATCGCCTTGTCCATCTGGCCCGAGGCCTGCAACGCCACGTCCTGCTTCGGTCCATTCAGCGTGCCGACCGGGGTCGAGGAATTGGCGGCGGAAACCGCATTGCGGATGTCCTCGAGCGAAAGCCCGCGCGCCGCGGCGGCCTCCGGATCGGCCTGGACACGAACCGCGAATTTCTGCTGACCGTAAGCGCTGACCTGGGCGACGCCCGGAATCTGCGACAGCGTCTGACCGATGGTGATCTCGCCATATTCGTTGACCGCCGACAGCGGCAGCGTGGACGAGTTGAGCACCACGAACAGCACGGCGAAATCGGCCGGGTTCACCTTCCGGAAGCTCGGTGGGATTTTCATCTCGATCGGCAACCGGCGTTGCGCGATGGTCAGCGCGGTCTGCACGTCGAGCGCGGCCGAATTGATGCTGCGGTTGAGATCGAACTGGATTGTGATCTGGCTGGTGCCCTGCGCCGAGACCGACGACATCGACGAGATGCCGGCAATGGTCGAGAGCTGGCGCTCAATGACGCCGGCGACCGAGGCCGCCATGGTTTCCGCGCTCGCGCCCGGCAACGTCGCAGTCACGGCAATGGTCGGGAAGTCGACCCGCGGCAGCGCCGACACCGGCAGCAGGCGGAAACCGAATATACCGAACGCGATGATCGACGCCGTGATCAGCGTCGTCATGACCGGCCGGCGGATACATAGTTCGGACAGCGTCATGGGCTATGCCCCGGCCTTTTTGGTCCGCGGCTCTACCCGCGTTCCATCCGACAGCAGCAACTGACCATCGACCACGACGGTCTCGCCGCCGGAGAGCCCTTCCGAGATCACCGACATGCCCTCCGAGGTGCGGTCGACCGAGACCGGCTGGATCCCGGCAACGCCGTCCTTGACGACGAAAACGAAATTACCGCTCTGGCTGCGCTGGACGGCGACCGTCGGCACAACGATTGCGTCTTCGCTGCGGATGACGAGCTTGGTGGTGACCAGGGTCCCCGGCCACAACGACTTGTTTTGATTGCTCATGATGCCGCGGACGGTAACCATGCCGGTCGTCGCATCGACGGTGTTCTCGACCATCGCGACATTGCCGGTCTCCGAGCGCTGATGGCCCGGGATGGTCGCGGTCACGCGCGAGAGGCCCTTCGTCATCGACTCCCGCAGATCGACCAGCACGCGCTGAGGCACCGCGAAGGTCACATAGACCGGCGCCATCTGGTTGATGACGGCAAGCGGCGCGGTATCGGCCGGCCGCACGAAATTGCCCACCTTCACATTGGCGGCGCTGATCCGTCCCGCGAACGGCGCGCGGATCAGGGTGTAGCTCTTCTGGACCTTCAGATTGTCGAGCGCGGCCTGATCGGCCTTGATGGTGCCGGTCAGGATGTCGGACTGGGTCCTGGCGTTATCGACATTGACCTGCGTGGTGGCGCCCTTGCCGACCAGATCGTTGTAGCGGCGCAGATCGCGCTGCGCCCCCTCGAGTTGCGCCTGGTCCTTGGCGAGCACGCCCTCGGCTTGCTCGATCTGCGCGTCGATCTGGCGGCTATCCAGCGTGAACAGCAGATCGCCCTCGCTGACCCTGGCGCCATCCTCGAAATGAACCGCAACGATGGTGGTCTCCAGCCGCGACTTCAGCGCCACGCTGGAAATCGGCGTCACCGTCCCGTTGGCGTCGACGTCGACAGGCACGGATTTGCGCTCCGCCTTTGCCAGCTCGACGGAAACCATTCGCGGGCGCTGCGGGCCCTGGGCATTGCTGCTGCCGCCCATCCAGGAGGAGCGCGTAATGAAGCCAGCCGCGGCGGCGATGCCGACCGCGCCGGCAAGAAGAATGAAGGTACGTTTTTTCATAATTTTTCACGCCCGCCAGTCGTCACAAGGGACGGGACGGTCTTCTCCTGCCCCTTGACGGCGACGGTTGCGCCTTATTTCTAAACAAATATCACAGCCTTCCTGCACATGGTATGCCACTGCTGGAAAATGTGTAGTTACTACTTTCTTTTCGAGCGCGAAAACCCGGGGTTTTCCGGGTCATGCTCCAGCCTGGGCCCCCTTTCATGCGTATTGCCACCTGGAACGTCAATTCGATCCGGCAGCGGCTCGAGCACCTCGTAACCTGGCTCAGGGAATGCTCACCCGACATCGTCTGCCTGCAGGAAATCAAATGCATGGACGAGGCGTTCCCGCGGCTGGAGATCGAGGCGCTCGGCTATAACGTCGTCACCCACGGCCAGAAGACCTTCAATGGGGTGGCGCTGTTGTCGAAACTGCCGTTCGACGAGACCAAATCGGGCCTGGCCGGCGACGACGAGGACGCCCACGCCCGGTTCCTCGAAGGCGTGGTGACGCTGAAGACCGGCGTGATGCGGATCGCCTGCCTCTATCTGCCCAACGGAAATCCGGCGAATACGGACAAATATCCCTATAAGCTCAAATGGATGTCGCGCCTTCTTGAGTATTCGAAGGAGCGGCTCAAGACGGAAGAACCGCTGGTGCTTGCAGGCGACTTCAACGTCATTCCGGCAGCCGCCGACGTCTATAACCCCGCCGCCTGGACCAACGACGCCTTGTTCCGCCCCGAGACGCGCGAGGCCTTCCAGTCGCTGCTGGGCCTCGGGCTCACGGACGCGCTGCGCGCGGTGACCGACGAGCCGAACCTCTACACGTTCTGGGACTACCAGGCGGGCGCCTGGCAGAAGAACTGGGGCCTTCGAATCGACCACCTCCTGCTTTCGCCGCAGGCCAGCGACCGCCTGACCAATGTCGGCGTCGACAGCTATGTGCGCGCCTGGGAGAAGCCGTCCGACCACGTGCCGGTGTGGGCGGATTTCGACCTGGAGACGGCTTGAGCGCGACAGGCGCTGAGCGCTCAGAAGGCTGGCTATCGCGACGACGATGCGCCGGCTGGCAGGGGTGGCACGAGCTTTGGCTACCCTATGTCGAGGGAGATCGTCGCTTTGCGATAGTCTGCAGAATCGTAGGGTGGGCAAAGCGAAGCGTGCCCACCATGCATATCGATGCGAAAAGAAAGATGGTGGGCACGGCGCAAGAGCGCCTTTGCCCACCCTAGACGACTGCGGCAGCTTCACAGATCGGCTAGCGCGATCAGTCCTTCTTGCCCTGCACCCAGTGCTCGAGCATCTGCAGCGCCGCGGCGCGGTCGTCGTCGGAGGCCTTGGCGAAAGCGCGGTTGTAGCTTTCGCGGATCCAGCTCTCTTCGGCGGCGGCGTTGTCACGCGCCAGCGTCAGCCACATCAAGCCGCGGGCGGCCTGACGCGGCAGCCGGTCGCCGGTGAACAGCATCTGGCCAAGCATGGCCTGCGCCTGGTGCTGGCCCTTCTGGGCAGCCAGGCCGAGCCAACGCGCGCCATAGCGGAAATCGTCCCGCGAGGCGTCCGGCGTCTTCAGGTAAAGCCGCGCCAGATCGTACTGCGCATCGGCATTGCCGAAATAGGACGCAGCATAGGAGAACATCTCCCGGGCGCGATCGCTGTCGGCCTTGATCTTGGAATTCGGGATACCGTTGAGGTAGTAGCGTCCCAGCGCCACGAAGGCGTTGGCGACGATCGTTGCCTGCGGCGCCGACGGGCTGTCCTCGGCATGCGCGTTAGCGATGCGGCTGAAATATTCGAAAGCGCGCAGGTCGTCCTGGATGACGCCATCGCCATCGGCATACATCCGGCCGAGCTTCCACTGCGCGACGGGATGACCGCCCTCGGCGGCGTATTGCAGCGAGTTCAGAGAGGGCGCGGCAACCGCAGTCGCCGTGGCTGTGCCGGCAGCAGCGGGCGGAACCTTCTTCAGCGCCTGGGCCGTAACGGCTTGCGCAGCAGCAGGCTGGCCGCCCATCGCGGGCAGCGTGGCGTCCGGCTTCACCGGCGCGCCATCAAATGCGAATCCGGGAGCCGCCGCCATGGGCGCGGCCCCTAGCATCAACGCAAGAATGATACGCCTAGATGTCCGCATAACACTGTTTCTCGTGCGCACCGCCAGGATGGGTTACAGCCCCGTCCACCGCCGGCCCAACCTGTTGGGCATATTTCCACAGCGCACCCGACGTGTGGTTAGTCTGTCGAGGTGCCCATTTGGTTTTACGTTCAGCGAGTTCGGCCTCGGTCAATTTTACGTTAAGAGTGCCGACCTCGGCGTCGATCTCGATAATGTCACCATTCTGCAACAGGGCGATCGGGCCGCCCACGGCCGCCTCCGGTCCGACATGGCCGATACAGAACCCGCGGGTGGCGCCGGAAAACCGGCCGTCGGTGATCAAAGCGACCTTGCCGCCCATCCCCTGCCCGGTCAGCGCCGCCGTGGTCGAGAGCATCTCCCGCATGCCGGGACCGCCGCGCGGCCCCTCGTAGCGGATCACGATGACCTCGCCTTCCTTGTAGGTCCGCTTCTGGACCGACTCGAAAGCGTCCTCTTCGCGATCGAAGCAGCGCGCCGGACCGGTAAATTTCAGCTTCGACATGCCCGCGACCTTCACGATCGCACCCTCCGGCGCGAGATTGCCCTTCAACCCGACAACGCCTCCCGTGACGGTGATCGGGTTGTCGGCGGACCGCACTACATCCTGGTGCGGATTCCATTTCACGCTCTTGAGGTTTTCGGCGATCGTACGGCCCGTGACGGTGATGCAATCTCCGTGGAGGTGGCCATTGTCGAGCAGCGTTTTCATCAGAAGCGGTATGCCGCCAACCTCGAACATGTCTTTGGCAACATAACGGCCCCCCGGCTTCAAATCCGCGACATATGGTGTCTTTTTGAAGATTTCGGCGACGTCGAATAAGTCAAACTTAATACCGCACTCATGCGCGATGGCCGGCAGGTGCAGCGCAGCATTGGTCGACCCGCCGGAAGCGGCGACGACCGCTGCGGCGTTTTCCAGCGAGCGCCGGGTGACGATGTCGCGCGGCCGGATATTGGCTGCGATCAGCTCCAGAACCTTCTCGCCGGCAGCGGTGCAAAACGCGTCGCGAATCTCGTAAGGCGCTGGCGCCCCGGCCGAATATGGCAGGGCCAACCCGATCGCCTCGGACACCGTCGCCATCGTGTTGGCGGTGAATTGTGCGCCGCACGCGCCGGCCGAAGGACAGGCCACCCGCTCGATTTCGTCGAGATCGGCGTCCGACATTTCGCCGACGGAGTGCTTGCCGACGGCCTCGAACATGTCCTGCACCGTGACCTGCTGGCCGCGGAAATTGCCCGGCAGGATCGAGCCGCCATAAATGAAAACCGAGGGCACGTTGAGCCGGACCATCGCCATCATCATGCCCGGCAGCGACTTGTCGCAGCCGGCAAGCCCGACCAGGCCGTCATAGGCATGGCCGCGGACGGTCAGTTCGACCGAATCGGCAATGCATTCCCTGGAAGGCAGCGACGAGCGCATGCCGTCATGGCCCATGGCGATGCCGTCAGTGACGGTGATGGTGCAGAATTCGCGCGGGGTGCCGCCGGCGGCGGCGACGCCCTTCTTGACCGCCTGCGCCTGGCGCATCAGCGAGATATTGCAGGGCGCGGCCTCGTTCCAGCAGGACGCGACGCCGACGAAGGGCTGGTGGATCTGCTGGGTGGTCAGCCCCATCGCGTAGAGATAGGACCGATGGGGCGCGCGCTCGGGCCCCTCCGTCACGTGACGGCTCGGCAACCTCTTCTTGATGTCGGTCTTGGCGTCCATCCGCGAAACCTGTTTCCTTAGCCATCTCCCTGTGGGTCCCGGGAGCAATTGCCCGTCGCCTTCACCGGCGCTGAAGCCAATCAGCTATGAAAGAAATGGTTTCATGGAGGGGTGTGGCTAAATAGCGGCGCAAGCAAGAGACGGACGGGTTGGTTACCCAAATGTTCGCCTACTGTTGCGGCCACGCAACTATCGTGGCTCAGCGGCAACCATTATTGGTGCTATCGAACCATTGTGTTGGCTGTTCCGGCGAAGCCTCGATTGTCGAGCGACCGAGTCTCGGGACGGTCACAACCTCAGGACGTTCGGCAGGGACGTTTCTCCGCCGCGAATTATCTTCGCCTCATCACACGACCGAACTCGATTGGGCAAGCGCCCAAGCGGGCCCCGCGAATCGCGTAACGCGATTCGCGCGACATCCCCGCATTATTTGAAGTGTTCGATTCGTGCGATCGCCCTGCCGCGACTTTGCGCACCGAAAATGACAACGCCTGACATCAATCGCATTCAAGGGGGGATCGCGTCATTTTTGTGCGGCCGGCACTTTCTGCACCCGCTTTCGTCACGACGATGCAGCGCGCGACATACGCGCAATCAGCGGGAATGTCTTTCATACGCAAGACGAAACAACGTCGTGCGCAATTTGTCGCGGACGTTTTGATCGCCGACGGAAGCCACCGATGCGCTGAAGAACAAGTCGCACGGATGCCTTACGCGTCACCATATTGCCCCTAGCCTGCGCAAAACCGCCGCCTGCACGTCGAGTCACGGGCCCGTTTTGCTGTTCTTCCTTCGATGCGGGTGAGGAGTCACGCCTCACGTCTTGCCCGCGCGCATCACTTCACGATTCCCAAAAATCCGTGGTGGTCGTTTGTAGTTCGTGAGGCCTCTGAGTAAGAGGTTTGAATAATGGCACGCTTCAATCTGAACAGCTTCTTCAACAACGACCGCTTCGAGGATTTCTTCGCCAGGTTCGGCGGTGGCAGCTCCGACCATGATCATCTGAACGGAACAACCAGCAACAACTCCTTGTTCGGGGGTGCCAAGGAAGACACGCTCGCGGGCATGGCCGGCAACGACACCCTCAACGGCGGCTCCGGCGCCGACAAGGTGTGGGGCGGCTCGGGTAACGACAATCTGTCCGGCGGCTCCGGCGCCGACCTTCTCGTCGGTGGCTTCGGCGCCGACAGATTGGATGGCGGCACTGGCAACGACACGCTGCTCAGCCGTTCAGACGCGGGCGAAATGGTCGCGGCGCAAGACGGCACGACGCAGATCTTCGCGGAAGAAACCGCGGCGTTCAAGTCGGTCAACGATACGCTGACCGGCGGCGCCGGCGGGGACACCTTCCGCTTCGAAGGAATGGTGAACGCGAAGGACGAGATCGTCGCCAAGCACGTCAATGCCGACGGCACCATCGACTGGGTTGGCGTCACCGGCGAGAACAACGCCACTCACGACCACTGGGTGGATGGCTTCGGCAACGACGTGATCCGCGACTTCAATCGTGCCCAGGGCGACAAGATCGAAATCTCGGCGCACACCGGCGAGGTCCAGTCGATCCAGCACAAGGACAGCAACGGCGACGGCAGGAACGACTACAGCGTGATCACCGTCATCAGCCAGCAAGGCGATGCCGGCGCGCATGACGAGGATCTGCTCGGCACCATCACGGTCTATGGCAACCTGGTGAAGCAAAGCGATATCGCCGTTACCCAGACGGTGTATGGCGCTTACGAGAAGGTCGGCGAACTCGGCGGCGCGCACTTCGAACTGGAGGACGACGGCGTGCTGGCCGGTGGCGGCACCGACGGCGGTCATCACAACGAAGCCACGGCCATGGCCAACATGCATATGTAAAACAAGAACAACAAGACACGATCACGGGCAAGGGCCGCCTCCCGGCCCTTGCTCTCCAGCGTCCGGCTCCGATTCAATCGGGACCGGACGCTGGTCTTCGTTGAAGCGTTCTCTTTTAAGCCATCCGGCAAGTAGCCCCGCATGCGTGAAGACATGCGGGGCTACCATTCCGGATGTCGCTTCCGTCGAGCTGCGGCTGAGACGTCGGTTGCTCTGCGGCTAATCGACCTTGACCTTGGCGGCTTTAATCACACGCCGCATCTTGCGGCGAACGATGAGCATCTGCGCGCCGCTACGCTGGAACTCGCCGGGTTCCAGCTGCTGCCTCATTTTGCGCGCGTTTGGTGTGCAGACGTGACAACTGCATCTTGAGGGTTGTGGCATTTTCTCGCCCAGTTCGGGCCACACGCATCATGCGACCTCTTGGTTTTGACAGTGTTTGTGACGTGGGTTTCGCAGGGGGACCATGGAATGAACCGGTGCTTACGCTCGCTGTCTTGTCTTTTCACGGTAGCCGGGCTCGCCCTCTTGTCGACGGATGCGACCGCGCGGGCCAGCCAAAAGCCGCATTCCCAGAAGGCGCACGAAGCGACCAAGAAGTCGCACGCGGGAAAGGAAGCTCGCCCCGCGCCCGGAAAACGCCGGCACGTCAAGCACACTTCCGCGCAACGCAAGGCAAAGCAGCCCGAGGCTCCGCCTGCTCCCAGGGAGGCCATCGCTCCGCTGACGGGCGACCTTGCGCTGGTGAAGGAAGCCATCGATCTCGCGCGCAAGGCAAAAACTCAAGAGGCGACGGACACAGGGAAGAGGATCACGGATCCGGCGGCGCAAAAGCTCGTCGAGTGGTACATCCTGCGCCATCCCGCGACGACAACGACTTTCAGCCGCTACGCGACGTTCATCGCCGCTAATCCGCAATGGCCCAGCACGGCGTTGCTGCGCCGGCGCGCGGAGGCAAGGCTGTGGGAGGAACGCAGCAATGCAACGACGGTCCGCAGCTTCACCGGCGACCGACCCACCAGTGCCAAGGGCAAGTTGGCGCTGGCACGCGTGCTGCTCGCAGCGGACGATCGGGACGGCGCGGCCAGGCTGGCGCGCGACGCATGGCGCTCGGACGAATTGTCGGAGCACCTGGAGATCGATGCGTTCAAGACGTTCAGCGACCTTCTCAATCGCGATGACCACCGCGCGCGCATGGACAGGCGCATCGGCGCCAAGGATCTTGCGGGCGCAAAGCGCGCCGCGCAGCGGCTGGGCGGCGACGAGCTTGCGATCGTAAAGGCTTGTGCGGCGGTCAGGGGAAAAGCGAACAATGCGAAAGATGCGCTCGACGATGTCGCTGTCGAGGCACGGCAGGATCTCGGCTACACCCTTTGCCGCATCCAGTGGATGCTCGCCCAAAACCGCATTGACGATGCAGCCCAACTGATGCTGGCCGCGGCTCCTGAAACCATGGCGCTGCAGGACACCGATCAATGGTGGCGCGAGCGGCGCTCTCTCGCCCGCAAGCTGCTCGATGACGGCAAGTTCCAGACCGCCTACCAGGTGGTCCGACCCGCCGCGCTGCCGGCCAATCCATACTACCGATCCGACTTCCACTTCATGTGCGGCTGGATTGCCCTGCGCTACCTCGACGACCCCGTCACCGCGGCCCGGCATTTCGCCCACATCGATGAGGGACAGGTCAATCCGACCGTGCTGGCGCGGGCGAACTACTGGCGCGGACGCGCGGCCGAAGCCCTTGGCCAGGCGGATGCGATGCGCTTGAGCTATGAAGCGGCCGCCCGCTATCCGACCGCCTATTACGGGCAGCTCGCGCGTGCCAGGCTTGGCCGTGACCAGATCGAGCTGCGTGCGCCCTCACCCGTTCTCGCGTCCGCCGATGCTTCCGCCACGGACGAACGCGTGCGCGCCGCCGACATGCTCTACGAGATCGGCGAGCGCGATGTCGTGCTCTATTTTGCCGCCGATCTCGGCGAACAGAGCTCTGATGTTGCGGTGCTCGAAGCGCTCGGCGAGCTCACCGGCCGCCGCAACGACGCCCGCGCGATGCTGCAGGTCGGAAAGGCCTCGCTCGGCCGCGGACTGCCGCTTGACCATTACGCGTTTCCGACCATCGGGATTCCGCCGCACCGCCAGCTCGCCCCCGAAATCGAGCACGGCATGATTTATTCCGTGGCGCGTACGGAAAGCGCGTTCGACCAGCGCGACAAGTCTGTGGCGGATGCGGTCGGCCTGATGCAGGTGACGCCGGAAGCGGCACGTGATACCGCCAAGCGCTTCAAGGTCAGCTACGACTGGGATCGCATGGTTTCCGACCCGGTCTACAACACGCAAATGGGCGCCGCCGAACTGAGCGCGCTGCTGAGCGAATACAAGGGCAATCACATCATGACCTTCGCCGGCTACAATGCCGGCCGGGGCCGGGTGCGGGACTGGGTCAAGGCCCATGGCGATCCGCGTGACCCCAAGGTCGATGCGGTCGACTGGGTCGAGCGGATTCCGTTTTCCGAGACGCGGAACTATGTCCAGCGCGTGATGGAGAATTTGGCGGTCTACCGCGTGCGGTTTGACAGCGACGCCGCGGTGGCGTCGAAGACCGACCAGCGCGCCGTGACCCGGGAAACCAACGCAGCGCCGCTGCCGGCCTCCGAGGCGGCCGCCGGCCGGTGAAGTTATCACGGGCAGCCACGATGGTCGCCGTCGTCTCCGAGCACTGAACGACAGTTCGGATCAATCCACCTTGACGTTGGCGGCCTTGATCATCGGCCACCATTTGGCGATCTCGGCCTTCTGCCAGGCACCCAGCGCATCAGGCGTGAGCTTGTCCTTTGGCGGCATCTGCAAGCCCAGACTTTCGAGCTGCTTGCGCACGGCCGGATCGTTCAGGGCGTCGACCGCGGCCTTATTCAGCTTGGCGACGACGTCCTTTGGCGTGTCCTTGGGCACCCAGAGGCCGGACCACAGCGTCATGTGGAATCCGGGCAGGCCAGCCTCGTCGACGGTCGGAATGTCGGAAGCCGAGTCCACGCGCCTGGAATTGGTGATGGCATAGGCGCGGATGTTGCCGGCGCGCACCTGGGCGATCGAGTTCGAGGTCTGGTCGACGATCAGATCGATCTGGCCGGCGACGAGATCGTTCATCGCGGGGCCAGTGCCGCGATACGGCACGTATTGCAGCTTGATGCCGGCGACGTTCTCAAAATAGAGCCCGGCGATGTGGCTTCCGGAGCCTGCGCCCGCGGTGCCGGCCGTCGGTGGCGACGGCTGCGCCTTCAGCCACGCCAGAAGTTCCTTCAGCGACGTTGCGGGTACTGCCTTCTTGCTGACGATGATCATCGGGTTGCTCGGCAGCAACGCGACCGGTTCGAGATCGGTGACGAGGTCGTAGCCGAGCTTGTAGATCGCGCCATTGGCGACGTGGGTACCGAGATGGCCGAAGCTGATCGTGTAGCCGTCAGGCGGCGAACGCACCGCGCGGCCGACGCCGACCGAACCGCCCGCCCCGGTCACGTTCTCGACCAGCACCGTTTCGCCGAGCGTCACCTTCATGCGCTCGGCGAGGATCCGCGCCATCGCATCCGACGGCCCGCCGGCGGAGAACGGCACGATGATGGTGATGGGGCGCGATGGAAAGTTTTGCGCGGCCGCGGAGCCGCCGAATGCCAACACTGCAATCGCGGCCAGAATGATCTTTCGCATTACGTTCTCCCTCAAAAACACCTCGCCGTCGTCATTGCGAGGAGCACTTGCGACGAAGCAATCCATGCTTCCGATGCCGCACTATGGATTGCTTCGCTGCGCTCGCAATGACGGCCGTTAAAGTTTCGCGTAATCGATCGGCTTGTGTCGATCGAGTGTGCGCGTGACCGGCGGCAGCGGGTATTTAAGCCCTGTCGCACAGTTAAACAGCATGACGCGATCGGTCTTGGCAACACGACCATCCGCAAGGCTTTGCTGGTAGGCAGCATACGTCGCCGCCCCTTCCGGACACAGCAGCAGGCCCTCCTCGCGCGCCACTTCGTTGAGCGCAGCAGAAATCTTCTCGTCGGGGACCGCAATCGCAAATCCCTTGCTCTCGCGGACCGCGCGCAGGATCAGAAAATCTCCGACCGCCTGCGGCACGCGGATGCCGGACGCGATGGTGTGGGCATCTTCCCAGCGCGGCGCGTGCTCGGTGCCTGCTTCAAAAGCACGCACCATCGGCGCGCAGCCCGAGGCCTGCACCGCCACCATCCGCGGCCGCTTCGAACCGATGAAGCCGATGGCCTCGAGTTCGGCAAAGGCCTTCCACATGCCGATCAGGCCGGTGCCGCCGCCGGTCGGATAAAAGATGACGTCGGGGACCTCCCAGCCGAGCTGCTCGGCGAGCTCCAGCCCCATCGTCTTCTTGCCCTCGATCCGGTACGGCTCCTTCAGCGTCGAGGTGTCGAACCAGCCGGCCTTGGCCTTGCCCTCGCCGACGATCTTGCCGCAATCGTCGATCAGCCCGTTGACGCGATAGACGGTGGCGCCCTGCAGCTCGATCTCGCTGACGTTCACTTCCGGCGTATCGGCCGGGCAGAAGATCGTGGTCCTGATGCCGCAGGACGTGGCATACGCCGCCAGCGCCGCGCCGGCATTGCCGTTGGTCGGCATCGCCATGTGCTTGATGCCGAGCGCCTTGCCCATCGACACCGCCATGACAAGGCCGCGGGCCTTGAACGAGCCGGTCGGCAACCGGCCCTCGTCCTTGACGATGATTTCGCCGCCGCCGAGCTTCTTCGCGAGCTTTGGCAGACGAATGAGCGGCGTCGTGACTTCGCCGAGGCTGACGATGTCGGAGACTTTCCGGACCGGCAGCAGCTCGCGGTAGCGCCACATGTCGGCGGGACGTTGCGACAGCGCCTCCTTGGTCAGCGCCTTCTTCACGCCGGCGAGGTCATAGCGCACCAACAGCGGCTTGCCGGCCTTGGAGAGGTTGTGGATCTGGTCGGCGGCGTAATGATCGCCTTCCATCGCGCATTCGAGATGGGTCACGAATGTCGGCCGTTCGATGGTCAGGTTGTCGTTGTCTTTCACGGGGTTCAATCTCGGCTGTTAGAGTGGGATAACGACCTCATCCTGAGGAGCGCGCTCTTGCGCGCGTCTCGAAGGATGGCCGCGAGTCTCTGTGTTGCCCATCCTTCGAGACGCTTGCTTCGCAAGCTCCTCAGGATGAGGTGTGAGTATGTAGTGTCGACCTGGCATGATCGGGTTCTACATGTTCAGCACGCGGCCATAGGCGTCGAGCACGGCTTCCTTCATCATCTCCGAAAGCGTCGGATGCGGGAATACCGTGTGCATCAGTTCCTCCTCCGTCGTCTCCAGATTCATGGCGACGACATAGCCCTGGATCAGCTCGGTCACTTCGGCGCCGATCATATGCGCCCCCAGCAACTGGCCGGTCTTCTTGTCGAAGATCACCTTGACGAGGCCCTGGTCCTCGCCGAGCGCGATCGCCTTGCCGTTGCCGACGAAGGGGAAGCGGCCGACCCGGATCTCGCGGCCGCCCTCTTTCGCTCTCGCTTCGGTCAGGCCGACGGAAGCGACCTGAGGATTACAATAGGTGCAGCCGGGGATGAGGTTCTTGTCCATGGCGTGCGGGTGCAGGCCCTTGATCGCCTCGACGCAGACCACGCCCTCATGCTCGGCCTTGTGCGCCAGCATCGGCGGGCCTGCGACGTCGCCGATGGCGTAGATGCCGGGCACGTTGGTCTTGCCGTAGCCGTCGATCACGACGCAGCCGCGGTCGGTTTTCACCCCGAGTTTTTCCAGACCGAGACCTTCGATGTTGCCGACCACGCCGACCGCCGAGATCACCCGCTCGAACTCGACCGTCTGCGGCGCCTTGCCGTCGTCGATGGTGGCGACGACGCTGTCGGCCTTCTTCTCCAGTTTCGTGACCTTGGTGCTGGAGAGGATCTTGATGCCCTGCTTCTCGAAGCGTTTTCGCGCCAGGCCCGCGATCTCGGCATCCTCGACCGGGAGGATCTGCGGCAGCACCTCGACCACGGTGACGTCGGCGCCCATGGTGTGGAAGAACGAGGCGAACTCGATGCCGATCGCGCCGGACCCCACCACCAGCAGCGATTTCGGCATCCGCTCCGGCACCATCGCCTCGAAATAGGTCCAGATCAGCTTCTTGTCGGGCTCCAACCCCGGCAGCACGCGCGGCCGCGCGCCGGTGGCGAGGATGATGTGCTTGGCCTGATAGGCGCCCTCGCCCAGCGCGCCCTTCGGCGCCTCGACGGCGGACTTCTTCACGGTGACCTTGCCGGGTGCGTCGATCGAGGCCTCGCCCCAGATCACCGTCACCTTGTTCTTCTTCATCAGGAAGCCGACGCCGTCATTGAGGCGTTTCGAGACGCCGCGCGAGCGCGCCACCACGGCTTTGGGGTCGAACGAGACGTTTTCGGCAGACAGCCCGTAATCCTTGGCGTGCTGCATGTAGTGGTAGATCTCGGCCGAGCGCAGCAGCGCCTTGGTCGGGATGCAGCCCCAGTTCAGGCAGATGCCGCCGAGATAGGATTTTTCGATGATCGCGGTCTTGAAACCGAGCTGCGCGGCGCGGATCGCGGTGACGTAGCCGCCGGGGCCGGAGCCGATGATGATGACGTCGAAGGATGTGTCGGCCATTGGCTACTCGCTCGTTTTCATCGTGCGACCATCATGTTTCTCCGGTCATTGCGAGGAGCTAGCGACAAAATTGCAAAAGCAATTTTGCGCTGATGCGACGAAGCAATCCACATTGTCGCGAGTAAGATGGATTGCTTCGCTGCGCTCGCAATGACGGCGTACGTCATGCAATGGTCACACCATCATCATCACGGGGTTTTCAACTAATCGCCTGAACGCGCCGATCAGTTCGGCGCCGAGCGCGCCGTCGATGGCGCGGTGATCGCAGGACAGCGTCACGCTCATGATGTGCGCGGCCTCGACCTTACCGTTCCGCACCACCGCCCGCTCCTCGCTGGCGCCGACCGCGAGGATGGTCGACTGCGGCGGGTTGATGACGGCGGTGAAATGGCTGATGCCGAACATGCCGAGGTTGGAAACCGACGACGTCCCGCCCTGATATTCCTGCGGCTTGAGTTTTCGCGTCCGCGCGCGGGCCGCCAGGTCCTTCATCTCGTTGGAAATGGTCGACAGCGACTTGCTCTCGGCGTTGCGGATGATCGGCGTAATCAGCCCGCCGGGCATGGCGACGGCGACGCCGATGTCGGAATGCTTGTGCTTGACCATGCCGGCCTCGGTCCAGCTGACATTGCAGCCCGGCACCTGCTGCAACGCGACCGCGAGCGCCTTGATGACGAAATCATTGACCGAAAGCTTGTAGAGCGGCTTCTTCTCCTTGTCCTTCGGTGCGGCAGCATTGATCTGTTCGCGCGCGTCGAGCAGACGGCCGATGTCACAGTCGATGGTGAGATAGAAGGTCGGAATGCTTTGCGTGGCCGCCGTCAGACGCTGTGCGATGGTGCGGCGCATGCCGTCGTGCGGCACGACCTCGTAGGAGCCTTCTTCGAACAAAGCGAGTATCTGCTTGTCCGACATTGCCGGCGCGATCGCAGGCGCTGCACCGGGTGCCGCGGCCGGAGCCTTCAGGCCCTTGCCGGATTTCGCACCCTCGACATCGCGGGCGACGATACGGCCGTGCGGGCCGGAGCCGTTGACGCGCGCAATGTCGATGCCCGCTTCCTTGGCGAGACGGCGGGCGAGCGGCGACGAGAACACGCGCGCGTGGCCGTTGCCTTGCGAAGCGGAAGCTGCCGCCTGCGGCGCGGCAGCCTGCGTCGGGCCGGTTGCTGCGGGTGTTGGCGCGGGCGCGACGGCAGGTGCCGCCGCCGGTGCCGGCTTTGCGGCGGGCGCTTCGGCGGCCTTTGGTGCTGGTGCGGCCCCTGCGCCTGCGCCAGCCGCCTTCACGTCCTCGCCGTCGCCGGCCAGGACCGCGATGATATCGTTGACCGGGACATCCTGCGTGCCTTCAGGCACCAGAATCTTCGCAATCGTACCCTCGTCGACCGCCTCGACTTCCATGGTCGCCTTGTCGGTCTCGATTTCCGCGATCACGTCGCCGGACTTGACCTTGTCGCCCTCTTTCTTGAGCCACTTGGCAAGGTTGCCCTTTTCCATCGTGGGCGACAGCGCGGGCATCAAAATGTTGATCGGCATTGTCAGTGACCCTGTTGCGACCGGGGCGTGGTGGAGCCCATGTCGGTCGGCCGGTTGATCTCGGCTTCGAACATATCGACGATGCGCGTCAGCGCCTCGTCCTCGGTGTATTCAGCCTCGCGCGCATAGGCGCGGGCGGCATGACGCGCGATATCGACCAGAAGCAGGCCCCACATGTCAGGCTCCTCGAAGGCGCGCTGGAATGCGATCGAGAGCCCGCCGTCGACCACGAAGGCGCGAAGGACTTCGACGGCGTCCTCGCGGTCGATGACGTCGGGCGGCAGCGGCTGTTCGTTGGGACCGGCCATGAACTTACCGATATGAAACGGCTTTGGCGGCCGCGACCACCTCGGCCACGTTGGGCAATGCAAGCTTTTCGAGATTGGCGGCATAGGGCATCGGCACGTCCTTGCCGGACACCCGCGCCACCGGCGCGTCGAGATAGTCGAAGGCGTGTTCCATGATGCGGGCGGCGATCTCGGCGCCGACGCCGGACTGCTGCCAGCCCTCTTCCACGGTCACTGCGCGGCCGGTCTTCTTCACGGATGCCACGATGGTCTCGGTATCCATCGGACGCAGCGTGCGCAGATCGATCACCTCGGCCTCGATGCCTTCCTTCGCCAGTTCGTCGGCGGCCTTCAGCGCGTAGGTCATGCCGTTCGACCACGAGATCAGCGTCACGTCCTTGCCGGAGCGCACGATCCGCGCCTTGCCGATCGGGATCACATAGTCATCCAGCTTCGGCACTTCACCGGAATGGCCGTACAGCATCTCGTTTTCGAGGAAGATAACCGGGTTGGGATCGCGGATCGCCGCTTTCAACAGGCCCTTGTAATCGGCGGCCGAAAACGGCGCGACCACCTTCAGGCCCGGAACCTGCGAGTACCAGGCGGAGTAATCCTGGCTGTGTTGGGCCGCGACGCGGGCGGCGGCGCCGTTCGGACCGCGGAACACGATCGAGCAGCCCATCTGGCCGCCGGACATGTACAGCGTCTTGGCCGCGGAGTTGATGATCTGGTCGATCGCCTGCATGGCGAAGTTGAAGGTCATGAATTCGACGATCGGCTTCAGTCCCGACATCGCCGCACCGACGCCGATGCCGGCAAAGCCGTGCTCGGTGATCGGCGTATCGATCACGCGCCGCGCGCCGAATTCCTGCAGCAGCCCCTGACTGACCTTGTAGGCGCCCTGATATTCCGCAACCTCTTCGCCCATCAGGAACACGTCCGGGTCGCGCCGCATCTCCTCGGCCATTGCATCGCGCAGCGCGTCGCGGATGGTCTGGGTGATCATCTCGGTGCCCGCAGGGACTTCCGGATCGGGCTCGGCGACGACCTTCGGCGCCTCGGCCTTGGCCTGGGGTGCCTCTGCCTTGGCGGCGGGAGGCGCGGACTCCGCAGCCTTCTCCTGCTGCGCCGGCGCCGGTGCCGCGGCGACCTTGCCGAGATCGGCAGCGCTTTCGCCGTCCGTCAGAATGGTCGCGATCGGCGTATTGACCGCGACGTCGGCGGTGCCCTCGGGGATCAATATCCTGCCGAGCGTGCCCTCATCGGTCGCCTCGACTTCCATCGTCGCCTTGTCGGTCTCGATCTCGGCGATGACATCGCCCGACTTGATGGTCTCGCCTTCCTTCTTCAGCCACTTCGCAAGGTTGCCCTTTTCCATGGTGGGCGACAGCGCAGGCATCAGCACTTGAATGGGCATATCGGCTCCCGAAATCGTCAGTCAGTTGGTTCTGCGCTGGTTTGGTCTGCACGTCGCCAGAGTCGCAAAACCGGCCCCACTTTTTGCGGAATGTTGGTTGAATTACCTGTAGACGTCGGTCCAGAGTTCGGACGCATCGGGCTCGGAATCGCGCTGGGCGAAATCCGCCGACGCGTTGACGATCTCGCGCACCTCGGCATCGATGGCCTTCAATTCCTGCTCGCTGACCTTGGCCTCCAGCAGGCGCGCGCGCACCTGCTCGATCGGGTCCTGATCGGCGCGGATCTTGTCGACCTCTTCCCGCGTCCGGTATTTGGCGGGATCCGACATCGAGTGGCCACGGTAGCGGTAGGTCTGCATTTCCAGGATGAACGGCCCCTTGCCGGCACGGCACCAGGCGACCGCCTCGTCGCCCGCGGCCTTCACGGCGCGGACGTCCATGCCGTCGACCTGCTGGCCCGGAATGTTGAAGGAGATGCCACGCCTGGAAAAATCGGTCTGGGCGGAGGAGCGCGTCACCGACGTGCCCATGGCGTAGCGGTTGTTCTCGATCACGTAGATCACCGGGAGCTTCCACAGCTCCGCCATGTTGAAGCTCTCGTAGACCTGGCCCTGGTTGGACGCACCGTCGCCGAAATAGGCGACGCTGACGAAATCATTGCCGCGGTAGCGGTTGGCGAAAGCCAGACCCGTTCCGAGCGAAACCTGGGCGCCGACGATGCCGTGGCCGCCGTAGAAATTCTTCTCCTTGCTGAACATGTGCATGGAGCCGCCCTTGCCCTTGGAATAGCCGCCGCGGCGTCCGGTGAGTTCGGCCATCACGCCGTTGGCGTCCATCCCGCAGGCCAGCATGTGGCCGTGGTCACGGTACCCGGTTATGACCTGATCGCCCTGCTTCAGGGCCATCTGCATCCCGACCACCACGGCTTCCTGGCCGATGTAGAGGTGGCAGAAGCCGCCGATCGCGCCCATGCCGTAGAGCTGGCCGGCCTTTTCCTCGAAGCGGCGGATCAGCAGCATGTCCCGCAGCGCAGCCAGTTCCTGCGCCTTGGTGAATTCCGGTGGGGACCCGTTTGCCTTCTCCTGCCCTGTTTCCTTCGCGACGACGCTTTTCTTGGGTGCAGCCATGGCAATTCCGGGTGAGAGAGACCGATAATCCCTCTCTAACCCAACTCAAACCGGCGTGAAAGGATTGCGTGCGCTGGAGAAAATATTGCTATGCCGCACTGCAGCGAGCGAGACATTTTCGAAATTGATTTCGCTGTTTTTTGAAATATGCGGACCGACATGCCGGCATCGTCCGGACGGCGGCGCGGTTCGTGACGGTGATTTGAAAATCAGTTCGGCTTGATGGTCCGGACCAGGTCGCGCGGATTGGCGTAGTCGAGCTGGTAGCGCGCGCGCTCGTCGAGCATATCAGGGTCGACCCGGTTGGACCGCAGCAGCGAAACCCGCTGCTCGCCCTGCGCCCGTTCCCGCTTCAGCCGCGCCAGTTCGGAGGTCAGCGCGACGATCTCCTGATCGAGTTCCTGCCGCGCGTTCAGCCCGTATTTGCCGGTATAGGCGTTGACCCCGAAATAGCCGACCATCAGCGCCGCCATCGTGTAGAGGGCGAGGCCTGTCAGGATGGATTTCAGGCGGGTGCGGGAGACCATGCGGCCAACATGCGACGGCCGGGTTAATGGAATCCTAAAGAAGATGCGAATGGCTCTTCCGTCATTGCGAGCGCAGCGAAGCAATCCATAGCGCGGCATAACGGATGGATGGATTGCTTCGCTGCGCTCGCAATGACGCTGAGAGAGTGCCTACCTGTTCTGCTTCTCGACGAACGCGGCAAACGCATCGATATATTGCTGCAGCACCTTCTGCAGCGCTTCCTTGGTGAGCTGGCCCTTGTCATCGAACGCGTCGCCGACGCCGTTCAAGTAGATTTCGGGCTGGCCGAGGATCGGGCCGGAAATACCGGGCAGGATGTTCTGCAGTTGCTTGGCCGCGCTGACGCCGCCGAGCGGTCCGGGCGAGTTGCCGACGATACCGATCGGCTTGCCGAGGAACGAGCTCTTGCCATAGGGGCGCGAGCCGACGTCGATGGCGTTCTTCAACACGCCGGGGATTCCGCGGTTATATTCAGGGGTCACGAACAGCACGCCGTTCGACTTCTGCAGCTTCTCGCGGAACGCCAGCCAGTCGGCCGGGGGATTGGCTTCGAGGTCCTGGTTGAAGAAGGAAATGCTTTCGAGCGTGGTCACGTCGAGCTTCAGCGAGGCCGGCGCCAGTTTTGCGAGCGCATTGGCGATCTTCAACGAAAAGCTCTCCTTGCGAAGCGAGCCTACGATCGTGACGATGGTATGGGTGGCCATTGGATATCCCTTGTGAAGCAAAAGCGCCTGGCTATCTCTTAAGCCTGATCGGCGAAAAGATGCAAGTGCATGAACAGCGCAGTTCTGGAAACGCTGTGTTCGCGGCGTGAATGCATGCCCAACGACGCAGGCCGCCCGCCAGGGCAGCCTGCCAGCGAGCCGGGCCGTTGTCGCCGTCAGCCCTTGTCGGGCTTGATCAGGAATTTCTCGCCGGTGGAGCGCTTGTTGAAGATCGCGATGTTGGAAAGCTGCAGCGTCTCCTGCAGCGACACCACCTGCGTGTAGTGGCTGGCGAAGGTGGTCTTGAGTTCGGAAGCGACGCGCTGGCGCAACTTGCCGATTTCCGCCGGGCCGATCTTCTGCAGGAACGGCGTCAGGAGCCAGCCGCCGACGCCCCAGGTGAGGCCGAACGACCGGCTCAGTTCGGTCGGACGGTTGTCGAGGCTGCCGTAGATATAGACCTGCTTGTACACGTTCGAGCCGTAGCGGCTGTATTCCTTGGCGGTCTTGTTGGCCGCCATCTCCATGCTGGTGAGGATCTGGCTTGCCAGCTTGCCGCCGCCGATCGCGTCGAAGGCGATGGTGGCGCCGGTTTCCACCAGCGCGCCGGTGAGGTCGTCCATGAAAGTATCGGCGGTGGAATCGACGACGTGTTTGGCGCCGATCTTGTGCAGGATATCGGCCTGCTCCCTGCTGCGCACGATGTTGACGAGGCCGATGCCGTCCTTGATGCAGATCTTGTTGAGCATCTGGCCGAGGTTGGAGGCGGCGGCGGTATGCACCAGCGCCTTGTGGTTTTCGCGCCGCATGGTTTCGGTCATGCCGAGCGCGGTCAGCGGATTGACGAACCATGACGCGCCGTCGGCAGGCGTGGTGCCGGCGGGCAGCTCCATCACGTCCCTCACCTTCAGAGTGCGATACTGCGTGTACATCGCGCCGCCGATCATCGAGACGTTCTTGCCCATCAGCGCCTTGGCAGCGTCAGAGGCTCCGGTCCTGATCACGACGCCGGCGCCTTCATTGCCGACCGGGAGCGACTGATCGTGCCGCGCCGCCATCATCCTCAACGCCGCTTCCGGCATCTTCGCCGTGACCACGGGCGCGTCCTTGCTGCCGGATTCCCTGGCGGTCGACATGTCGGCCGGGCCGATCAGGAGCCCGAGATCGGACGGGTTGATCGGCGTCGCCTCGACGCGGACCACGACTTCGTCGTCGCCCGGTTCAGGCGTCGGGACATTCACCAGCGACAGTTCGAGTTCGCCGCTCTTCTTGAGCAGCGAACGCAGTTGAAGCCCGCTTTTGCCGTCACTCATCGCAATCCTCCCCTTGTGTCTGTTCTATCTGGAGACGCCGGCGTGTTACGCCAGTGCCTTCAGTGCCGATTTGCCGGCATATATCGCCTGCTTGCCGAGCTGCTGCTCGATGCGCAGGAGCTGGTTGTACTTGGCGGTGCGGTCGGAGCGCGCGAGCGAGCCGGTCTTGATCTGTCCGCAATTGGTGGCGACCGCGAGGTCGGCGATGGTGGAGTCCTCCGTCTCGCCGGAGCGGTGCGACATCACGGAGGTATAGCCGTATTTGTGCGCCAGTTCGACGGCGGCGAGCGTCTCCGTCAGCGTGCCGATCTGGTTGACCTTGATCAGGATCGAGTTGGCGCGGCCGTTCTTGATGCCGTCGGCGAGACGCGTCACGTTGGTGACGAACAGGTCGTCGCCGACGAGCTGGCACTTCCTGCCGACCAGGTCGGTCAACTCCTTCCAGCCGTCCATGTCATCCTCGGACATGCCGTCCTCGATGGTGACGATCGGATAGCGCGAGACGAGATCGGCGAGATATTTCGCCTGCTCGGAGCGCGAGCGGGTCTTGTTCTCGCCGCCATAGACGTAGGCGCCGTCCTTGAAGAACTCGGTCGCCGCGCAATCGAGGCCGAGCATCACGTCGGAGCCCGCCTTGTAGCCGGCCTTGCCGATGGCGCTCACCACGAAATCGAGCGCGGCATCCGCCGACGGCAGGTTCGGCGCAAAACCGCCCTCGTCGCCGACATTGGTGTTGTGGCCGGCCTTCTTCAATTCACCCCGCAGCGTGTGGAAGATTTCCGAGCCGCAGCGCAGCGCTTCGGCAAAGCTCGCAGCGCCCACGGGGAGGATCATGAATTCCTGGAAGTCGATCGGGTTGTCGGCATGCACGCCGCCATTGATGATGTTCATCATCGGGACCGGCAGCGTCCGCGCCGAGGTGCCGCCGACATAGCGGTAGAGCGGCATGTCGAAGGATTCCGCCGCCGCCTTGGCGCAGGCGAGCGAGACGCCGAGGATGGCGTTGGCGCCGAGCCGGCTCTTGTTCGGCGTGCCGTCGAGCTCGATCATGATCTGGTCGATGTGGACCTGGTCCTCGACCGCCTGATCGCTCAGCGCCTCGAAGATTTCGCCGTTGACGGCCTCGACCGCCTTCAGCACGCCCTTGCCGAGATAGCGCTTCTTGTCGCCGTCCCGGAGTTCGACCGCCTCATGCGCGCCGGTGGAGGCGCCGGAGGGAACGGCTGCACGGCCGATCGAGCCGTCTTCCAGCACCACATCGACTTCAACGGTGGGATTGCCCCGGCTATCGAGAATTTCACGGCCAATGATGTCGACGATGGCGGTCATGTCAGCACTTTCCTGGGAGTGGCGGGTCAGGTTTCGGGGGCGTCTTACACGGCGCGCAGGCAAATGTGAACGCTTTGGCTGCGGCCTATGCCGGACGGCAGGACCGGTTCGGAAAAGACGACCTCAAGGGTGATATCAGCATCCGAACCTTCACATTGATAAGCCGGGGTAACGCAATGAATAGCCACCGGTTTCCTGGAACCACGCTTTCTTGGCCAGCCCCTCCTCGCACCCGGTTGACGATCACGGCCTGTTGCGTCCATGTCAGCGCTCGCAAAGGACGATCATCATGGCCAAGAAATCATTGCAGAAATCATTGCAGCTCGGCCGCGCCGTGGAATGGCCGGACAGCCCGGAAAAGGCGCAGCTCGACCGCGTGCCCAATCCGCAGGCGGATACCAATTACCTGGTTCGCTTCACCGCACCGGAATTCACCTCGATCTGCCCGGTGACGGGCCAGCCTGACTTCGCGCACCTGATGATCGACTATGTGCCGGGCCAGTGGCTGCTGGAATCCAAATCGCTGAAACTCTTCATCGCGAGCTTTCGCAATCACGGCGCGTTCCACGAAGATTGCACGGTCATGATCGGCAAGCGGATCGCCTCGGAGATCAAGCCGAAATGGCTTCGCATCGGCGGCTACTGGTATCCGCGTGGCGGCATCCCGATCGACGTGTTCTGGCAGACCGGCAAACTGCCCAAGGGCATGTGGATACCCGAGCAGGGCGTCGCGCCCTATCGCGGACGGGGCTAAGCGCCAGGCAGTAGCGCGGGCTCGCGGCCGACCTCCGAGAATTGCTTGAGTTTGAGGGCCGAAAGGTCAGTTGCGCTGCCACGATCCACATATCGGTTCAGGCACGGGCCCGAAAGTCGTATAGTGCAGTCCTTTCTTTTCCAGGTGCAGAGGGAGGAAGGTCATGCGGAAGTCTCTTCTCGGGTTGACCGTCGCGGCTCTTGCCCTATCGACATCCCAACCGCTGTTTGCGCAAGACGATGTGGATCAGCAGCTCGGCGACGTGCACTTCAAGACCTCTTGCAACGACGTGGCGCAGCGTCGCTTCGATCGCGGCATGCGCTATCAGCACTCCTTCTGGTACACAAACGCCAAGGAAGTGTTTGAGGAGGCCATAAAAGCTGACCCGACATGCGCCATGGCATATTGGGGCATCGCGCTCACGCTGATGGACAATCCGCACGGTGCAATCCCGCGGCCGAACCTGGCGCCTGGCCTCGCCGCTATTACGAAGGCCAGGGAGATCGGTGGCAAGACCGAGCGCGAACGCGATTACATCGATGCCCTTATGGTGATGTACACGGGTTTCGACGACATCCCCCACGCCCAGCGTATGCGCAAGCTGCGCGACGCCCTGGCCCAGGTCGCGGCGAAATATCCTGAAGATGACGAGGCTCAAATCGCCTACGCGATCATTCTCAACACCTCGGCGGATCTGAACGACAAGACTTACGCGCAGCAGACCAAGGGCGCCGCAATCCTTGAGCCGATTTCGCTCCGACTGCCACAGCATCCCGGCGTCACGCACTACCTGATCCACCTCTACGACTATCCAGCGACGGCGCAAAAAGGTCTCGGCGCCGCCAACCGCTACGCGAAGATTGCGCCGGCCGCGCCGCACGCCCAGCACATGCCGTCCCACATCTACACCCGTGTCGGCTACTGGAAGGAATCGATCGACTCCAACGTGGCTTCCGTGAAAGCCGCAAAGGCGGAAAAGTCGGTAGGCAATTATCTGCACGCCCAGGATTACATGGTCTATGCGCACCTTCAGCTCGGCCAGGATCAGCAAGCGCGCGTCGTTATCGACGACATGACGAAGGAGACCGAATTCAAGGCGACGCTCCTGGCAGCCGATTACGCGCTGGCGGCTTCGCCGGCCCGTCTGGCGATCGAGCGTGGCGACTGGGACGCCGCATCGCAACTCTCCGTCAGACCGAGCGGCTTGAACTACGCGATGGCGGTCTCTCACTTCGCCCGCGCGCTGGGCGCAGCCCGCTCCGGCAAGCCGGAAGCGGCCAAGGCCGACGTTCAAAAGCTCGCTGAGTTGCGCGACAAGTTGCGCGATGCCAAGGATAATTATTGGTCTGGTATCGTCGACATTCAGCGTCAGGTGGCCGTTGCCTGGGTGCTTCACTCGGAGGGCAAATACGACGAAGCCCTCGAGGCGATGAGCGCTGCGGCCGACGCCGAGGACAAGTCCGAGAAGCATGTGGTCACGCCAGGCCCGCTGGCGCCGGCGCGCGAACTCTATGGCTTCATGCTGCTTGATCGCGACATGGCCAAGGAGGCGCTTGCGGCTTTCGAGGCCACCAAGGCCAAGGAGCCGAACCGCCTCCACGGCTACGCGGGGGCCGCCAAGGCCGCCGACGCGCTCGGTGACAAGGCTGCAGCACGGGACAACTATCAGCGACTTGTGGCGCTGACAACAAATGCCGACACGGAATGGCCGGAGGTTGCGGCGGGGAAAAAGTATCTCGCCAGCAACTAGCCCGACCGGAAACGGAACGGTGGTGCAATGAAGCCGATAGGTCGTGTCGCCATTATAGCAGCGTCGCTAGTAAGCGTGCTGGCGGCGGCGGTGGCATGGTCCGGTCTGCCACGGCATGCGGCGGCAACCGCGAGCGTGCCGGTGTGGACCGAAGTGGCCTGGCCCTTCCCCGTCGATCCCTGGGGCAAAGGAAAGGCGTTCCGCTGCAGGGCTGCGGACTGCGGTGCCGAGGTGAACGTCTATCTGCGCGCCAAGATCGGCTTCTGCAATTGCACGACTGGCGTAGCCGATGACGACGATGTGGATCGCATGGGAGATCTTGTTCTCGTCGGCGAAGCCTCGCCGCTCGGCACCAGTCGTCCGGTCAGAATTGCCTCGATGGATGGTCGCAGCCGCACCTACACGCTCAACGCTCGCAATCCGCCCGGCAAAACCGCGATATCGGTCGTTTTCAGGGAACGCTGCGACATGATCGCAGCGACTGCCGTACTCGGCCATGACCGTCCGGCCGCTATCGAGCCCAGCGTGATCGAGTTTCTCAACGGCCGCACCGTGATGCGCTGGGCCGAGGTCACGCTTGGCCTCTGATCCAACTCCCGAACGGACCTCTTACTCAATCACTTCATCAGCGCCGCTGACGAGCGATGGCGAAAACTCGCGTCCAAGCAACTTGGCGGCCCTCATGTTGATGATGAGCTCCACCTTGGTGACAAGCTGGACCGGAAGATCGGAAGGCTTCTCGCCCTTGAGGATCCGCCCGGCATAGATACCCGAGCGCCGATGCGATTGCGCAAAGTCCCCCCCATAGCTCATCAGTCCGCCTGCGATCGGGAAGTCCCGGGATTGCGTAATTGCGGGCACGCGATACTTCGTAGCCAACTCGGCCAGTTGCCGACTGCGAAATGCAAAATAGGGGTCCGAAGTAAAGACGAGCCCACCCGCTGATTCCCGGGCAATGGCGGTGAAAATAGGCTCGAACTCCTTTTCGGTACTCGCGTTCAACACCTGCAGATGAATCCCCAAGGTTTCGGCAGCCGAGCGCAGCTTCTGCAATTGTGAATTGGCGGTTGGGCTTGTGGGGTTGGCGACAACAGCCAATTTTGCTGCGGCTGGCAGCAGGTCATGCATCAACTCAAGCCGCTTCGGCGACACGTCGACGCTCAGGCTCGAAACCCCCGTGATGTTGCCACCCGGCCGCGACAGGCTGTCCACGACACCCAACTGAACGGGGTCGCCACCCATCTCAAAGACGATGGCATTATTCGCGGTGGCAGCCTTCGCGGCGAGCGCCACCGGAGCGCCACCGGGCGCGACCAGGACGTCGATGTTGCGAGCGACCAGGTTGGCAGCCAGGGCAGGCAATCGTGCGTACTGCCCCTCGGCCCACTGATATTCGATGGCGACATTACGGCCTTCGACGAAGCCAGCTTCGCCAAGTCCTTCGTGAAAAGCTTTTAGGCGACTGGCAAACAGCTCCGGGGATTCCGCGCAGAGATAGCCGATGACCGGCATCGCCGGTTTTTGCGCATGGACCGAGGTTGTCCAGGTGGCGGTGGCGCCCGCCATCAACGAAAGAACGTCTCGCCGCCTGACGCATCTGCGCGACGCTATTGCATTGAAGTTGGCGCGCTTCATTCCCTTCACCAATCTGTCCATCAACCGCCGATCCCAGCATATCGCGTGACGCTGACTTAGTCGCGAACGATTGCGCCAAGCCTCCGCGGTTTGGCATCGGCTATGGTGTATCGAAGGAAATTCCGAATACCGGAATAGCTTCATCGAATCCCTTGATTTGTCGGTTGCCATGTTCGGCCAGAGCGCGCTTGCCCCTGACGCTTTCGGCGACTTCGGCGTCGATCAGGATTTCCCGGTCTGCGGCAGAAGCGCACAGGCGGGCCGCAAGATTTACCACACTGCCGATGGCGGTGTAGTCGAAACGGTCCGCGTACCCGATCCGTCCAACGGTTGCCGCCCCGCTGGCAAGACCAATCCCGAACCCGACCTGGTAGCCTCGCGATCGCCAGCCGGCGACGAGCCCCTGCACGCTCTTCTGCATCTCGACAGCCAGATCGACAGCCCTCAGTGCCGGTTCTTCAACGGGCACGGGCGCGTTCACGAGCACCATCAGGCCGTCTCCCGAGAAACTGATGAGTGTCGCGGCAAACTGCGTAATAGCTCTGCCAAGGACCTCATAGTACTCCGACAGCACGCCCATGACTTCCTCCGGTGCAAGGGCTGCGGAAAATGCGGTGAAGCCCCGCAAGTCGCAGAATATGACGACAACGTCTGCGCGGCGGCCGTCCAGTACACTGTCGTCGCCCGCCCGATCGACTAGATCAGCCACCTGCGGTGCGAGGAATCGCTTGAGCTTCGCTATACGTTCCTGATGCTGCTGGGCCAGCGCCAACCCGGCAGCCATCTTGTTGAAGCTGTTTGCAAGACGTTCAAACTCGTCTCCAGTCTCAATCGAAATGCGGTGGTCGAAGGAGCCAGCTCCAATCCTCTCGGTCCCTTCCTCAAGAACTCTTATTGGCTCGGTCATGCGGTGCGCCAGTGCATAGGCAAGCAACGCGGCGAGCACGGTACCGGCCGCGAGAAAAGCTGCAGTTCGCCATAGGGCTGCATAGATGGGTCCGTAGGCTTCAGCCAGCGGCTGTTCGACGACTACGGTCCAGTCGGGACCCGCAACGGGAGCCGCGACGGCGGCAACCGCACGGCCGTGCACGTCCCGGCTCGTCGCGAAGCCCGCCCCCGCGGGACCGATTGCGTCGCGTATGGTGCGGAACGGCCTGGAGGTTGCTTCTTCCGCGCCACGGAGAACGAGGCTGATGTCGGGATGAGCAATGAGCCGACCCGGCCGGTCCAAAACGAAGGCGAAGCCGGTCTTTCCCACCTTTATCGCCGAAATCACGTCCCAAATCAGCTTGAGATTGACTTCCGCGATCACCACCCCGACCGATGGTCGGTTGCCAACCACCGCGACGGTCAGGTGTGGTTCGGAGCCTCGATGGTAGCTTACATCGCTGAACCAGACGTGTGCCGAGCGGGCGCCAGTTACTGCGGGATCAGCGCTTCGGTCTGTGCGGCTTTCAATTCGGTTGAGCCCGATCCGCGAAATATAGAGACGCTCCAGACCATTGTTGTCGAGGAGAGCCAGACTGACGATGGCAGGCGCCTGCCGAAACAAGCGCAACGCCTCGGTCCGCCGCCGCTCGTCGGGCTCGTCGCTCCAGGGGACCTGGACCAACCAGCCGAGCTGGTTTGTGATCCCGTAAATGAAATCATGGATTTCGGCTGCGGCTGACGTTGCTTGAACACCAAGCAACTGATCAAGCCTTGCTTGCTGGTCGCGATAGCCGAACCAGGCTTCGACAATACCGTTGATCGCGAGCGGAATCGCGACAGCCATGAACAGCACGAACAGGTATTTTTGAAAAAGGCCGCGAAACCGTTCTCGGACAATCATTCGCTGGTATCCAGTATAAAACAAGTCAACGACTGCACTTGCTTCGGCCGTCTACCGGTGCTCCTTATCACAAACGCCCAAGCATGCAGCCGCTCGAAAGATATGGCGGCGAGCGCGTCCCGTTTTTCTCACATTTTGAGCTGTCGGATTGTAACGCTACAGTTGCGTGGTTTCGCAGAGGCGCGCATTGCACGAGTGACGACGGTTTGCGCCGCAGGCGGCTGCGCAAGGCACCACCCTCTCAGCAATCTATAAAGGTCCGCCGCCTCAGTGTCCGCTCAGCACCAGCGTCTTGATCGGCAGCAGCAGGGCCTGAATCCGCAGCAGCATCGCGTGCACAAGTCCGGTCGCATCGACGACATGCAAGCCGAAGCTCTTGAGCGAACCGAGTTTGCCTGACGAGATCAGTTCGTGGTTGCTGGTGTAGGCGTTGGCGATGCAACTGCTGCCGGGCGTCACACCCTCCAGGCCACCCTTGAACATCGGCTCCATGAAAACGAGGATAGAGCCGGGTCGAATGGCATTTTGCACCTCGAGCAGTTGCTCGCCGCCCCTGAACTGGCCCGCCGCGATGTAATCCTGCACGTCGGTGATCACCATCGGAATGATTGTCCACGGCTTGGAAATGCAGGTAGCCTCGGCCACCATTCCGACTTTCATGACCTGTGCTTCGATCTGGCCGAATCCGGCCGAAAGTGCACGTCGCCCGGCGCCGTCGGGGATCAGGATGCCCGCGGACCGTATCATGGGATTGACGACATCGCCCGGCCGCAGCAGGAATTGCTCGACGCGGCCATCCACGCCGGCGCGAATGTAGGTCTTGTCAAGATCGACCTGCGCTTCGGCGAGCGCGGCTTCCGCACTTGCCTTCTCTGCCGGGAGAAGCGCGCTGACGCGCGTCGTCGCGGATTGTTTGGATGCGGTCGCGGCGTCGAGGCTGCCTTGGCGACCCGCGACGGCCACTTCAAGCTTTTCGATATCTCGCTGCGGCACGATGCCTGGATTGCGCTTCTGCAGTTCGCGCTTGACGTCGAGTTCGTCGTTGGCCTGCTGCAGCGAGCTCTTGGCTTCCTGAAGCTGGCCTTCCGCCTTCAGGATGTCGGCCTGCGCCGCCAGCATCGATGCATCGACTTCGGCGATCTTGCGTTTGGCCGTCTCCAGCGACGCCTGCTGCTTGGAATTGTCCAGCCTGAAGATCACCTCGCCCTTTTTCACCGGCGCACTGTAATCGACATGAACTTCCGCAACCCGGCCGACGATCTCGGGGATGATCGGCACGGTACGATAATACAACGTCGCTGACGTGGTCGATGGGTGAAAGTAGAAGATCATCGTGATCAGCGAGACTGTGAGCATCAGGCAGGTGATGATGCCGTATCGCAGTTCGAACCAGACCGAATAGAGCGTGATCTCGTGGCCGATGCGCTTGCCCTGCCGATAGCGGCGATAGAGATAATCCGGCAAGATGGTCAGCAGCGAGCAGAGAAGCAGCTCAAGCATGGCTGTGTGCCTCGCTCTTGGCGCCGGCGGCCTTCTCGATGCGCGCCTTGGCCTCGTCGGTTGCAGCAGCGTGCGTCGCGTCTCCGACCGGCGGCTCGGTCGGGTCCTGTTCTGGCGGAACGCCGGCCATCTTCTCGACCGATCCGGCAATCCTGCGCAGCGGCGTGCTGAAGTCCGGCAGGTCGATCATGGCAAGGAACAGGCCGATCACCCAGAACAGGTGGTTGTGCGTGAACAGCGACAGCAGCCCCAGCATGGCCACGATTTCAAACTGGAATTTCTGCGACTTGTGGGCCATCCGCTCCGGCAGCGAGTGCAGGTGCAAATAGAAGTTACCGACCGCGAGAATGGCGACGAGCAAAAAAATGCCGACCACGACCATCAGCACATCGGTGTCGCCGGGCGCAGTAATGAAAGCCGGCAGATGATGGGGCGCGCTGGGATGAATTGACTCGCTCAAGGCAATCCTCCGTTAATGGCGGGACTAACGCGCGGGGGCGGTCGGCTCGCTTCAATCTTTGCACAATGTGAAAACTTGGCAAGCGATAAGACGCGGCCTGCGCGCGAGGCCGATCAAGCCCCGTTCTCGTGAACCGGATCGCCTCGGCGACCGGTCACCGCACATGCACAATGCCTTCTCCGCCATTCTCGGGCTGATTGCCCCACTCCACTCTGTCTCGCGGCCACAATCTCGAACGCGACCGCCGCGCCGGCGGCAAAATCGGCTGAGGATCGCTACATCGCCGCCGCGTCCGCCGGCCGCGTCTGGCGCAGCAGCTTTGCGCAGACAAAGCCGAGCGCGATCATGATGGCCGCCGCGGTGAGCAAGGTCGGGACCTTGCCGGCATGCTGGATGCCGAAACCATAGGCGATCGGGCCGACGGTTTGGCCCATGAAGAAGAAGAACGAATGCAGCGACAGCGCGGTCGCGCGGGCTTCCACCGACAATTCACTGGCGAACACCTGCAGGCAACCGTGAATCATGTAGAAGCCCCAGCCCATGAAGATCAGGCTCAGGGTCTGGACCTTTGCGCTGGGACCCAGGGCGACGACAGCAAGCTGCAATCCCACCAGCGTTGCGCCTGTTATCATCATTCCCTTGACGCCAAGCCGCGGCAGAAACCGCGAAACACTCAGCGTGTAAAAAAGGCCTCCGACCGCGAAGCCTGCGATCACGAGGCCGGCGATCGACAGGCTGGTTTCGCCCAGCTCAAACAGAAACGCCGCAATGAACGGAAACAGCCCCAGCACGCAGCATCCCTCGACAAACACCGCCACATAACAAAAGGCATTGGGGTTGGCGAAGATGGTGCGATAGCCCTGTTTAAGCGCCGCAAAGTTCGTCTTGGGAGAACGGGTCAACGCAGCGCCGCGAAACCCGGCGGCCACAGCGACCGAGGCCACAATGACCAAACCGCCGAGTACCGCAAGAACGCCGCGCCAACCAAGAAAATCGCCGATCAGACCGGAGACGGAGGCGCCCAGCAGATTGCCGGTCATGGAGCCCATCAGCGTGCGCCCGATCGCGATCTGGCGTTTTTCAGGCCCGACCAGATCGCTGGTGAGACTGAGCGCAACGGGAAATACGCCGCCTGAACCGATGCCGGCGAGGATCCGCGACGCGAACAGCATCCAGAACGACGTCGCCATCGCGCCGAGGATGTTGGCAAGACCCAGCAGCACCAGGCACACGATCATCAGCCGCGCCTTGCCGAACAGATCGGCCGCAGCACCAAGCACCGGCTGTATGATCGCAAAGGTGAAGGCGAATACGGCGGCGAAACTGGCGGCAGACGCGATGCTGACGCCGAAATCGTCGGCTACATGCGGCAGCACGGGATCCAGTGCGCGCGCCGACAGGCTTGCAGCAAACGTCGCGAGCGTAATGATGTTGAGGGCCGGCGGCAGGTGGCTTGAAGCGGTCACAGCCGCATCCGCCTCATTGGCGCGCCGTATTCTTGCTGAGCGCGTCGAATCCCATCAAGGTTTTGATCAACCCTTCGAACTCGCGCAGCGGGACCATGTTGGGTCCGTCCGAGGGCGCATGATCGGGATCGGGATGCGTCTCGATGAACACGCCGGCAACGCCGACGGCAACCGCCGCTCGCGCCAGCACGGGCACGAATTCGCGCTGGCCGCCGGATGAGGTGCCCTTCCCGCCCGGCTGCTGCACCGAATGGGTGGCGTCGAAAATAACCGGCGCCCCTGTCGTCTCCGCCATGATCGGCAGCGCGCGCATGTCCGACACCAGCGTATTGTAACCGAACGACGCGCCGCGCTCGGTCACCAGCACGTTCGGGTTACCGCTGCCGGTGATCTTGGCCACGACGTTCGCCATTTCCCACGGCGCGAGGAACTGCCCCTTCTTGACGTTGACGACCTTGCCGGTCGCAGCGGCGGCCAGCAGCAGATCGGTCTGACGGCACAGGAAGGCCGGAATCTGCAACACGTCGACCGCTTGCGCAGCTTCCGCGCATTGCGCGGCCTCATGGACGTCGGTCAAGACAGGCAATCCGAGGGAGGAGCGTATTTCGGCAAAGATCGGCAGCGCTTGGGCAAGCCCCACACCGCGCGCGGCCGAGCCCGAGGTGCGGTTGGCCTTGTCGAAGGAGGTCTTGTAGACGAGACCGATCTTGAGGCGGCCCGCGATCTCCTTCAGCGCCCCGGCCACTTCGAGCGCATGCGCGCGGCTCTCGAGCTGGCACGGCCCGGCAATGATCGAAATCGGCAAGGTATTGCCGAATTTGACCGGGCCGACCGAGACGACCGGGGCTGCATCGAGTTTCGCGTTCAAGGGATTTTCCTTCGCATCTGGCGCGGACCATGCCGGTCCGCGCTTTCAGGATCAACCCCGTTTAACCCCTGAATATCAGGGTTGCGCCGCGGCTATTTTACCGAGGAGAACGCCGTCGGCACCAGCAACTGGCTGACGATGTTGTCGATGATCTGGCCGTCCTCCTCGCTCTTGGCGCGGCCGGCGATCCAGTCGGGATCACTCTGGAATGCGGTCCACTTCTTTTCGCGGTCGGCAAGCGAGTCCCACGCCACGAAATAGGTCAGTTCCTGATTGGAGGTGCCGATCAGCGTAGTGTAGAAGCCGGCCTGCTTGATGCCGTGCTTGTCCCACAGTTTCAGCGTCAGCGTATCGAAGCGCTTCATCAGCGCCGGCAGGCGGCCGGGCAGACAGCGATAGACGCGCATTTCCAGGATCATCGGATTTACTCCCAAGGTTGTTGTTCTTGCGGGCGGCGGGAGTGGTTTGTCGCAACAATTGGCGCGTTCGTCAAAGGCGGCGCCCACTTCATCCTCCCCTGGAGGGGGAGGATCGACGCGCGCAAAGCGCGCGGCGAGGTGGGGTGACGGTCTCTCCGCGCGTACACTGTTGGACGCTGAGAGACCGTCACCCCGCCCCGTCTCGCATTTCGCTGCGCTCAATGCGAGCCGACCCGCCCCCTCAAGGGGCGGGTGAAGTAAGGGCGCTCTCGCAACTAGACGCAGCCGGCTCTGCGCCATCGCCGCCTGAATGAACGACGCGAACAGCGGATGCGGCTCGAACGGGCGTGACTTCAGCTCGGGGTGGAATTGCACGCCGATGAACCAGGGATGGTCCTCGTATTCGACGATCTCCGGCAGCACGCCGTCGGGCGACAGCCCCGAGAAGCGCAGGCCGTGCTGTTCGAGGCGGTCCTTGTAGGCGGTGTTGACCTCATAGCGGTGGCGGTGACGTTCCGAAATCTCGGTCGCGCCGCCATAGACTTCCGATACGCGGCTGCCGCGCTTCAGCGCCGCCGGATACGCGCCGAGCCGCATGGTGCCACCGAGGTCGCCGCTCTTCGACCGCGTCTCCAGTTCGTTGCCGCGCAGCCATTCCGTCATCAGGCCGACCAGCGGCTCCCTGGTCGGGCCGAACTCAGTGGAGTTCGCCTCCTCGATGCCGACGAGATTGCGCGCGGCTTCGATCACCGCCATCTGCATGCCGAAGCAGATGCCGAAATACGGCACGTCGCGGACGCGCGCGAACTGCGCCGCGCGGATCTTGCCTTCCGCCCCGCGCTGGCCGAAGCCACCGGGCACCAGGATGCCGTTGACGTGCTCGAGGAACGGCGCGGGATCTTCGTTCTCGAACACCTCGCTCTCGATCCAGTCGAGATTGACCTTCACCTTGTTGGCGATGCCGCCATGGGAGAGCGCCTCGATCAGCGATTTATAGGCGTCCTTCATGCCGGTGTATTTGCCGACGATGGCAATGGTCACCGCGCCTTCCGGGTTGCGCACGCGCTCGTTGATGACGTTCCAGCTCTGCAGCGCCGGCGGAATCTTCGGCGCGATGCCGAACGCGGCCAGCACCTCGTCGTCGAGGCCGGCGGCGTGATAGGCCTCAGGCACCGCGTAGATGTTGTCGACGTCCCGCGCCTCGATCACCGCACTTTCGCGCACGTTGCAGAACAGCCCGAGCTTGCGCCGCTCTTCCTTCGGAATCTCGCGGTCGGTGCGGCAGAGCAGGATATCCGGCTGGATGCCGATCGAGCGCAGCTCCTTTACCGAGTGCTGGGTCGGCTTGGTCTTCAGTTCGCCCGCACTCGGGATGTAGGGCAACAGCGTCAGGTGAATGTAGACGGCGTGATCGCGCGGCAGTTCGTTCTTGAGCTGGCGGATCGCCTCGAAGAACGGCAGGCCCTCGATGTCGCCGACGGTGCCGCCGATCTCGACCAGCACGAAATCGTATTCTTCGTTGCCGGAGAGGACGAATTCCTTGATCGCGTTGGTGACGTGGGGGACGACTTGAATCGTCGCGCCGAGATAATCGCCGCGGCGTTCCTTGGTGATGATGTCCTGATAGATGCGCCCGGTGGTGATGTTGTCGGCCTTGGTGGCCGGCCGTCCGGTGAAGCGCTCGTAATGGCCGAGATCGAGATCGGTCTCGGCGCCGTCATCGGTCACGAACACTTCGCCGTGCTGATACGGCGACATCGTTCCGGGATCGAGGTTGAGATAGGGGTCGAGTTTGCGGAGACGGACCTTGTACCCGCGAGCCTGCAGCAGGGCACCGAGTGCCGCCGAAGCCAAACCCTTTCCGAGCGAAGAAACCACGCCGCCGGTGATGAATATGTACCGCGCCATGGGAGCCTACCTTTAAGGCCACTGCCCCGATTCTCCAAAACGAATCGCGTGCACGGGCAAACATTTTGCCGGGCTGTGGGTGACGTTAAATTTGAAGCGATTTCAGAGCATTGATGGGAAATTCTGATGCAGGACGGTAGAGACCGTCCTGCATAGCCACCCTGCTTTATTGCGAGCGCGGCGCCTGCGGGCCGGACGGCGCCTGCTGCTCGTCCACCTTCTTGAGCGTATCGAGCACGCCGCCGGAGGTCGGCGGGGCGACCGGCGTCGCGCCACCCGGCTGCGACTGCGTCGCCGGCGTGGTGCCGAGGATCGAGGCCGGCTTGCGGTCGATACCCGCGATCCAGGCCAGTGCCAGGCTGGTCAGGAAGAAGAGACCCGCCAGAATCGCCGTTGTCCGCGAAAGCAGATTGGCGGTGCCGCGGCTCGACATGAAGCCGGCGCCGCCGCCCATGCCGAGGCCGCCGCCTTCGGATTTCTGCAGCAGCACGGCCCCGATCAATACGGAGACGATCATGAGGTGAACGACGATAATGACGGTCTGCATCTTAAAAACCTTCCGTCACAAGCTGACAGCGCCGGGCTTCGGCTGCACCAAGAGCTTGCGGGTTTTCCTGAAGTTGCGCGGTGTTACACGATCAGGCGGGGCATTGTCACCCCCAACCACTGCACCGGAGATAATTGCCGCAGGGTCGTTGGCAAGGCTGTCCCCGGCTTCCGGCGGACTTCGAATCCGGGCTTGAGGTCGGAGTAGCTTCTCTTATAATAGACGAATGGATACTATAGTAGACGATCTCAGCGCCCGCCTCGCCCAGCGCCTGCGGCTTGAACGCGACAGCCGCGGCTGGTCCCTGGCTGACCTCGCCGAGCGTTCCGGGGTTTCCAAGGCCACCATCAGCAAGATCGAGCGCGCCGAGGTCAGCCCGACCGCGGTGGTGCTGGTTCGGCTTGCCAGCGCCTTCGACCTTACCCTTGCCGGCCTGATGCTGCGGGCCGAAGGCCAGGGCGGGCGTCTTTCCCGCGCCGCCGACCAACCGGTGTGGCGCGATCCCGAAACCGGCTATCTGCGGCGCCAGGTGTTCAACCGGCCCGATCATCCGGTCGAGATCATCAAGGTCGAGATGCCGGGCAAGCAGCGCGTGACGCTGCCCGCCTCGTCCTACGCGCACATCCGTCAGGCGCTCTGGGTGTTGTCGGGGGCGCTTGTCCTCATCGACGGCGGCGAACGCCACGAACTTCGTGCCGGCGACTGCCTCGGATTCGGTCCGCCGGCGGAAGTGACGTTTGCCAACGAATCCAATGCGCCCTGCACTTACGTCGTTGCCCTTGCACGGAGCTGACAATTCATGGCTGACATCCAGATCAAGACACTGAAATCCTCGCCTGATATATGCGCGACGCTCAGTGAAATGTTGGTTGAAGCCGTCGCCAAGGGCGGTTCGGTCAGCTTCATGCACCCGCTTCCCTTGCAGACGGCGGAAGCATTCTGGCGCAACTCGCTTGCCTCGGCCGACCGGGGCGAGCGGATCGTTCTCGGCGCCTTTGATGGCGAAGAGCTAATTGGCACCGTGACGCTCGTGCTCGACCTCGCGCAGAACCAGCCGCACCGCGCCGAGATCGTGAAAATGATGACGCGGGTCAGTCACCGGCATCGCGGCATCGCAACGTCGTTGCTGCGCGAGGCCGAGCGCATCGCGATCGCACGCGAGCGCTGGCTGTTGGTGCTCGATACCGCCGAGGACGAAGGCGCGGCGGGTCTCTATGAGCGGATGGGTTTCCAGCTTACGGGATTAATACCGGACTACGCGCTGAAGCCGCACGGTGGGCTCACCGGCACGCTGATCTACTGGAAGCGGCTGCAGGCCTGAGTTAGCACGCCTCCGCAATCGCCAGAAAATCCGACGCTTTCAGGCTGGCGCCGCCGACCAGCGCGCCGTTGACGTCGGCAACCGCCATCAGTTCCGCCGCGTTGGAGGGTTTTACCGATCCGCCGTAGAGAATCCGGATCTTGCTACCTTCCGCCTTGAACCGGCTGGTGAGAACGCCGCGGATAAAGCGATGAACTTGCTCGACATCTCCGGGCGTCGGCGTCAGCCCGGTACCGATCGCCCAGACCGGTTCATAGGCCACCACCAGATTGGCCGCCGTCGCGCCGTCCGGCAGCGAACCCGCGAGCTGGCCGCCGCAAATCTCCAGCGTCTGGCCGGCATCGCGTTGCTTCTGGGTCTCGCCGATGCAGACGATGGCCGAAAGCCCCGCCCGCCAGGCTGCTTCCGCTTTCTGCCGGACCAGCGCATCGGTCTCGCCATGGTCGGCCCGCCGCTCGGAATGCCCGACGATGATGGCGCTGGCGCCGGCATCCGCGAGCATTTCCGCCGAGAGATCGCCGGTATGGGCCCCCGAAGCGTTGGGATGGCAATCCTGGGCCCCGACGGCCAGTTTTGAGCCGAGCGCCTTGTCGGCGAAGCCGCCGATCAGGGTTGCCGGGGGGCAAACCAGCAGGTCGGCCTTTCCGGCCAGCGCCCCCGCGCCTGCGATCATGGCTTCGAACTCGGCCAGGGAGGATTTCAGGCCGTTCATCTTCCAGTTGCCGGCGATCAGCGGCCGGATGGCATCGGTCATGTCAATTATCCCGCAAATGTCAGCGTTATAGATGCGCTAGCAGAGGCACGCTGCCAGTTCCAGATACCGGACGGGCGGTCTCCCGGCCATTAACCGCTTCAAATGGCCCACGCTGCCGAGGTTGCGAGGGGGGCGCTGCCACTTTATGATGCGTTATCAACTCGGTGACGCCCTGTTACGGAAGTCGATCCTGAACGGAATCGAATTTTCGCCGGGCACGACCCGGTTCCCCTCTCCTGCAAAAAACAAGTTGGACCCATGCTTCGAGGAATTCGGAAAGCCTCATCAAACTGGCTCGGCAAGATTGTCATGGCCACCGTGATGGGCGTTTTGATCGTCAGTTTCGCAGTCTGGGGCATCGCCGACATCTTCAAGGGGTTCGGCCAGTCGTCGCTCGCCACGGTCGGCAAGACCGAGATTTCGACCGAGCAGTTTCGCCAGATCTACACGGAAAAGCTGCAGCAGCTCGGCCGCAGCTTCGGCCGTCCGCTGACCTCGGAACAGGCGCGCGCCTTCGGGCTCGACCGGCAGGTGCTGCAACAGACCATTGCCGAAGCAGCCCTGGATGAGGAAGCGCGACGCATGGGGCTTGCCCAGTCCCAGGAAGAAACCATGCGGCTGATTTACGGCGATCCCAATTTCCAGGGATTGGGCGGCAAGTTCGATCCCGCTCGCTTCCAGGCCACGATCCGGCAGTACGGCTACACCGAGCAACGCTATCTCGCGGAACAGCGGCGCCTCGGGCTGCGGCGTCAGATCGCGGGCACCGTCTCGGCCGGGGTGGAGCCGCCGAAGGCCCTGATCGACGCCATGACCCAATTCCAGAACGAGCAGCGCTCGATGGAGTACGTCAAACTCGACGCCGCACAGGCCGGCACGATCGATCCCCCCTCGCCCGAGGCGCTGGCGGCCTATTTCGAGGAGCGCAAGACCCAATTCCGCGCGCCCGAATTTCGCAAACTGTCCTTTGTCGTGATCAACCCCGAAGAGATCGGCAAATGGACCGAGGTTTCCGACGAGGACGCGAAGAAGGTCTTCGAGCAAAATCGCGACCGCCTCGGCACGCCGGAGAAGCGCGAAGTGTCGCAGATGGTGTTTCCCAATGAGGGCGAAGCACAGGCCGCACGCAGCCGCATCACGTCGGGAACGTCGTTCGACGATATTGCCAAGGAGCGCAATCTCAATCTGACCGACGTCGACCTCGGGCTGATCGCAAAGAGCGCGATCATCGATCCGGCGATTGCGGATGCAGCGTTTGCTCTGCCAACGGGAGAAGTCAGCCAGCCCGTAAAGGGCCCCTTTGGCGTGGCGCTGGTCAAGATCGGCAAGATCGAGCCGGGCACGATGCCGACCTTTGAAAGCGTCGCCGCCCAGATGAAGAAGGAAATCGCGACCGAACGCGCACGCGCCAAGGTCAACGAAATCCAGAACAAGATGGAAGACGAACGCTCTGGCGGCGCCAATGTGGTGGAGGCTTCGCAAAAGCTCGGCCTGACGGCTGTGACGATCGACGCCGTCGATCGCTCCGGCCGCACGCCCGACGGCCAGCCCGTCGCCAACATTCCGCGCGGCCTCGACGTGGTCTCGCAGGCCTTCAGCAGCGATGTCGGCGTTGACAACGAGCCGATCCAGTTTGCCGGCGGCTATGTCTGGTACGACGTGCTCGGCATCACGCCCTCGCGTGAACGTACGCTCGACGAGGTCCGCAGCCAGGTCGAGGCGAAATGGCGCGAAGACCAGATTTCGACCAAGCTGCGGGCGAAAGCCACCGAGATGGTGCAGAAGGTCGAGCAAGGCGGCACGCTTGCCGCCGAAGCGGCTGCGGTCGGATCGAAGGTCGAGACCGCGACCGGCTTCCGCCGCGACGCCTCGCTTCCAGGCGTCCCCTCGGCCGCCGTCACAGCCGCGTTCCGCACGGCCAAGGACGGCGTCGGGCAGACGCCGGGCGCCGGCGGCAGCGAGTGGATCGTGTTCCGCGTCACCGACGTGACCGTGCCGCCGGTCGACACCGCTTCCGATGAGCTGAAGAAGCTGAAGGACACGTTGCAGCGCGGTCTGACCGACGAACAGGTCGCGCAATACGTGACCAAGATCGAATCCGAGATCGGCACCTCCATCAACCAGGCCGCCTTCGCGCAGGTGACGGGCGCTAACAACTGAGCATGATCGATGACACTCACCTCATCCTGAGGAGCCGCCACCTGGCCGCGTCTCGAAGGATGAAAGCCGGGCTTCATGGTTCGAGACGGCGCCGTAGCCAAGTTTACGCAGGCTACGTAAACTTGCCTGCGTGCGCCTCCTCACCATGAAGTTTCTATTTTGAAAGCCCACGCGATGGACGACCTCAAATCTATCATCGGAAAAGTCGCCACCGGCGCCACGCTGTCGCGTGAAGAAGCGGCCTCCGCCTTCGACAGCATGATGTCCGGCGAGGCCACGCCCTCGCAGATGGGCGGGCTGTTGATGGCGCTGCGGGTCCGCGGCGAAACCGTGGACGAGATCACCGGCGCGGTGTCGGCGATGCGCGGCAAGATGCTGCGGGTCGAGGCGCCCGCGGACGCCGTCGACGTGGTCGGCACCGGCGGCGACGGCTCCGGCTCGGTCAACGTCTCGACCTGCGCGGCCTTCATCGTCGCGGGCGCCGGCGTGCCCGTCGCCAAGCATGGCAACCGTGCGCTGTCCTCGCGCTCGGGCGCGGCCGATGTGCTGGCTTCCCTCGGCGTCAAGATCGACCTCACCCCCGACCAGGTCGGCCGCTGCGTGGCCGAGGCCGGCATCGGCTTCATGTTTGCGCCTGCGCATCATCCGGCGATGAAGAACGTCGGCCCTACCCGGGTCGAACTCGCCACCCGCACGATCTTCAACCTGCTCGGCCCGCTCTCCAATCCGGCCGGCGTGAAGCGGCAGATGGTCGGCGTGTTCTCCAGGCACTGGGTGCAGCCACTGGCGCAGGTGCTGAAAAATCTCGGCTCCGAATCCGTATGGGTCGTGCACGGCTCCGACGGGCTCGATGAAATCACCCTCACCGGGCCAAGTTTTGTCGCCAGCCTCGACAACGGCAAGATCACCACCTTCGAGGTGACGCCGGAAGATGCGGGCCTCGTTTGTTGCAGCGGCGACGCGCTCAAGGGCGGCGATGCCGATGCCAACGCGGTCGCGCTCTCGAGCGTGCTCAACGGCAAGCCCAGCCCCTATCGCGACGTCGCGCTGTTGAACGCCGCGGCAACGTTGATCGTGGCCGGCCGCGCCAGGGATTTGAAAGAAGGCGTCGCGATCGGCGCCAGGTCGCTCGACAGCGGTGCTGCGGCAGCGCGGCTGAAACACCTGATCGCGGTCTCACACGGCTGATCGCAGGAGCTTCAGAGATGTCCGATATCCTGACCAAGATCGAGGCCTACAAGCGCGAGGAGATCGCCGCGGCCAAGCGGGCGCATCCGCTGTCCGAGGTCGAAGCCCGCGCCAAGGCTGCATCGCCGCCGCGCGGTTTTCTGCGCGCAATCCGCGACAAGGTTTCGCGCGGCGACTACGCGCTAATTGCCGAAGTAAAGAAGGCCTCGCCCTCCAAGGGACTCATTCGCGCCGATTTCGATCCGCCGGCGCTGGCAAAGGCCTATGAGGCCGGCGGCGCGGCGTGTCTCTCGGTGCTGACGGATGCGCCCTCGTTCCAGGGCCATATCGACTTCATGGTCGCGGCGAGTGCGGCGACCAACTTGCCGGTGCTGCGCAAGGATTTCCTGTTCGACACCTATCAGGTGGCGGAAGCCCGCGCCCATGGCGCCGACTGCATCCTGGTCATCATGGCCGCGCTCGACGATGCCACCGCGAAGGATCTCGAGGATACGGCCATTGCGTTCGGCATGGACGTGCTGATCGAAATCCACGACCGCGCCGAGCTCGATCGCGCGCTGAACCTTCGCTCGCCGATGATCGGCGTCAACAACCGCAATCTTCGGACCTTCGAGACCACGCTGGCGACCAGCGAGGCGCTGGCGCCGCTGATCCCGCGCGATCGCCTGATGGTCGGCGAAAGCGGCATCTTTGCACCCGCCGATCTCGCCCGGCTCGAGCGCGTCGGCATGTCGACCTTCCTGGTCGGCGAAAGCCTGATGCGGCAGACCGACGTGACCGCAGCGACCCGCGCGCTGCTGGCGCGGTCCGATAGCCCGCGCGCCACCGGGACCGGCTGAGCGATGGCCGGCAAATCTTCCAAAGGCAAGCCTTCGAAGGACAAGGCTTCCAAAGGCGGCTCCGCCCTCACCCATATCGATGCGTCGGGCGAAGCGCGGATGGTCGACGTCTCGGCCAAGGAAGCGACCGAACGCACGGCCGTGGCCGAAGGGCGCGTCGTCATGACCAGGACGACGCTCGATCTGATCGTCTCCGGAAACGCCAGGAAGGGCGACGTGCTGGGCGCAGCCCGGATCGCCGGCATCATGGCGGCCAAGCGCACGTCGGAACTGATCCCGCTGTGCCACCCACTGGCGCTTTCGAAGGTGACGCTGGACATCGCGCCGGACAAGAAACTGCCGGGCTGCATCGTCCGGGCCACCGTCAAGGTCACCGGCCCTACGGGGGTCGAGATGGAAGCGCTGACGGCGGTGTCGGTCGCCTGTCTCACGATCTATGATATGATCAAGGCGGTCGAACGCGGCGTTCGCATCGAGGGCATCCACCTCGTCGAGAAGATCGGCGGCAAGTCCGGCCATTATCGCGCCGCGCGGTGAGCCCGGCGATAGCGTCGCCATCGTCACGCTTGTGTGACCGGGCGGCTGAGGAATGTGCCCCACTCTGCCGGGGTTGTTTCTTGCGGAACCTTCACAGGGAGGAATCCGATGGCGATCTACAGGTTTCTCGGTGCTGCGACTGCGTTGGCTATGATCACCACACCTGCAATGGCCCAGCAGGTCATGGGCGAACCCGGCTATTGCGCGTTCTTCTATCCAAACGCCAATTGCCAGAACAAGGGCCCGGGTAATCCCTATACCGGTGACGCCTGGGTGCGCCTGAACCAGGGCGGCCCCATGGCGGCCAGCCCTCAACCGGACCGCATCGTGAAGAAGCGCCCGCACCGATCCCTGACATCCATGCGGTGACGACAGCCCTGGCTTCGCACAGCCCGCAAGCTCGCAACCTCTGCTATCGACCAGCGGACCGTCGGCGTCAGGCCCGCGGTTTTTGCGCGACTACGTCATGCCGGTTCCATCATCCAACGGCGGCCTCCCTGTGGTCGCCGCCGGAGCCCTTCGCCACAGGGCTAACGTTTCATTAACCAGACTTGCTAACGTCAACTCCATTTGGCTGCGGTATCGAAATCATGAACCCGGGGGTTGTGAGAACTCCGCTTCCGGAAGTTTGTTTCTCGGCAGCGATCGCGTCCAATGGCTTCGACCGGCACCACTTCCTTCAGGATTGCGTCCGTCTTCCGCGGTGGCCCGATCCGCTGGCTGATCCTGGGCGGCACGCTGCTGATCGCCACCATCGCCATCGGCGCGACCATCATGGCCGGCAATTCCCGCGAGCGCGCGCTGCGCAACAGCGAACGCGGGCTGGAAAACACCGTGCTGCTGCTCGCCCGCCATTTCGACCAGCAGCTCGAAGACTTCCAGGTCGTACAGAAGGACCTGATCGCGTTCATACGTTCGGGCGGGATCGCGACCGCGGAGAACTACAAGCGCCGGATGTCCGGCCATGACATCCATCTGATGCTGAAATCCAAGATCGACGCGCTGTCCTATGTCGGCGGCGTCAATATCTTCGACGCCGACGGCAACCTGATCAACGCTTCCGTCGCCTGGCCGGCGCCATCGGTCAACGCGGCGGACCGCGCTTACTTCAGGAATTTCAAGCTCAACCCGCAGTCGCCGGAGATGCTGGTCGAGCCGCTTTACAGCCGCATCACCGGCGCCTGGACCACGGTGATCGCGCGCAAGGTCACCGGGCCGAAGGGCGAGTTCCTCGGCGTCATCGGCCGGGGCATCGAACCCGTCAATTTCGAGAAGTTCTTTGCGACCGTCGCACTCGGACCCGGCGCCTCCATCGCCATGTACCACAGCGGCGGCACGCTGCTGGCCCACTACCCGCACGCGGCCGAGATGATCGGCAGGAATTTCAGGAACGGTCCGGCCACCCAGCGCCAAATATTCGAGCTGGCGCAGAGCACGTCGCGCCTCACCAGCCCGATCGACGGCGAGGACCGGCTGGTCTCGTCGCGCGCGCTGACGAATTTTCCGCTTCTGATCGTCGCATCGACGACGAAGTCGGCCGCACTGGCCGACTGGCGCGAGCAGATCGGAATCCTGATCACGGTCAGCGGACTTTCGGTGCTGGCGATCGCCGCCCTGCTGTTCCTCGTCGTCCGCAAGCTTTCGCATCAGCACCGCGCGTCGAAGCAGCGGCTGTCGCTGGAGAAGCAGCGCCTCGACACCGCCGTCAACAACATGACGCAGGGATTGCTGCTGTTCGATGCGAAGCAGCACCTCGTCATCTGCAACAGGCGATATCTCGAAATGTACGGCCTCTCGGCCGAAATCGTGAAGCCGGGCTGCAGCTTCCACGAGGTGATCGCCCATCGCAAGGAAACCGGCTCGTTCGACGGCGAAATCGATCACTACGTCCAGATGGTGCTGCGCGACATCGCGCACCGCAACGCCATGGTCATATCGACACCCGACGGCCGCTCGATCCAGGTTGTCAACGAGCCGGTGGCGGATGGCGGATGGCTGGCGACCCATGAAGACATCACCGAGCGCCGGCGCGCCGAGGAGCGCATCACTCACCTCGCCCATTACGACGCACTGACCGACCTGCCGAACCGCACCCTGTTCCACGAACGGCTCAAGCGCGAACTGTCCCACGTCGGACCCGAACGGCAACTGGCGGTGCTCTATATCGACATCGACGAATTCAAGAGCGTCAACGACTCGCTCGGCCACATGATCGGCGACGAGCTTCTGAAATCGGTGGCGGCCAGCCTCGCCGGCTGCGCGCGCAAGACCGACTTCGTGGCCCGGCTCGGCGGCGACGAATTCGCCATCGTTCAGACCGGGATCGACGATACCGACGACGTGATGACGCTCGTCAGCCGCATCTTCCGGGCCATCCGCATGCCCTATCAATGCCTCGGCCATCAGGTGACCACCGACGCCAGCATCGGCATCGCGCTGGCGCCGCGCGACGGTTCCGATATCGACCAGATCCTGAAGAATGCGGACCTGGCGATGTATGCCGCCAAGGCCGCCGGTCGCCGCACCTACCGCTTCTTCGAAGCGGACATGGAAGCCGAGGTCCGCGCCCGCCGCAGCCTGGAAATGGACCTGCGGCAGGCGCTCGTCGACGGCGGCTTCGAGGTCTATTACCAGCCGTGCCTCGACCTGCAGACCAATGCGATCACCGGCTGCGAGGCGCTGGTGCGCTGGCGCCATCCGCAGCGCGGCATGATTTCGCCCGGCGAGTTCATACCGCTTGCCGAAGACACCGGCCTGATCAACCAGCTCGGCGAGTGGGTGTTGACCACTGCCTGCAGGGAGGCTGCGAGCTGGCCCGGCAATGTCAGGCTCGCGGTCAACGTCTCGCCGGTTCAATTCAGGAGCGGCACGCTTCCGCTGAAGGTGATGGCGGCGCTGGCCGCATCCGGCATCGCCGCAAGCCGGCTGGAGCTCGAGATCACCGAGGCTGTGCTCATTCGCGACGACGAGGCGGCGCTCGCCATTCTGCACGACCTCCGCGCCATCGGCGTCCGCATCGCGCTCGACGATTTCGGCACCGGCTATTCCTCACTGAGCTACCTGCAGCGCTTCCCGTTCGACAAGATCAAGATCGACCGCTGCTTCATCACCGACATCGCCGAGCCGGAAGGTTCGTCCAGCATCGTGCAGGCGGTCGTGACCATCGCCGCCGATCGCCACATGACGACCACGGCAGAAGGCGTCGAGACCGAGCAGCAGCGCGATCTGCTGCGCGAACTCGGCTGCTCGGAAATGCAGGGCTATCTGTTCAGCCCGCCGAAGCCGGCAGCGGAGATCAGGCCGATGCTGTTTGCCGACCGGCAGGCCCCCGACGCAGCGCCCACGAACAGGGCGCGCAGACGCAAGTCGGCTGTGAGGACGGCGTAACGGAGTGAAGCGGCCTCCTCCTCGTCGTCCCTGCGAACGAACGCAGGGACCCACAACACTGCCGCCAGTTGTTGAAAGAAAGCCGTCGAGCATCGCGGCAAGACAACGTCCGCCGCGGCGTATGGGTCCCCCGATGTGCAATTGCACATCTGAGATCGCGCTGCCTTGTCCGGGACGACGGAAAGGAAGTAGTCGCGATGCAAATATGACTCCGCGATCTCGCGACGGGGAGAACTCCTCAAATCGATTTGCACATGTGGGAGCGCGGCTCTGGATGTCGCTTCAATCATCCGAGCTGTGCTAGCTCGTGGCTCAAATGTGAAATGGCACACAGACGTTCAGTCTGAATGTGCTAAACGGATGTCTGCGCTCGATCGGCTTGGCCGGGAGCGCTTCGCGCGGTCTCGAAAGCGGTTGTTGCGCCATGAAGCACGTAACTCAGCCACGGACCGTACGCGTCATTTCAGGAGAATCGTCATGCGCGGTTTCAATCGCACGGTCACCATGGTGTGCACCCCACTCATTCTTGGAGTCCACCTTGAGCGGGTGAACCAAAGGATTCGCGTGCGCTGAATACCGCGTACAGGGATTTTTCTGGGCCCCGCCGGCGACGGACGGGGCCTTTCTATTTGTTTTTCTTGCCCACTGATGCCGGCGGTGCCCCCTGTGAAGAAGGACGCAGGGGTCATGTGGTACTTTTGGCCCGATTTGGCATTTGATCTTGTCAAGGGACTGGTAGCCGGAAGTGCTTCTCTCGCGCTTCAAGCGGTCGCCCCTGTGACGGTTCGCGCCTTGAAGCGGCTTCGAGCGCGCTGGTCTGCCCGGAAAACCGGGAGAAAAGCAGACCCTGATACGTCATCGAAAGATGAAGGTTAGGGGATAATCGCATCAAAGCAGCCCGCCGGCGCGCTGCCCGGCGGGCTTCTTGTCAAGGCGTCAGCGGCGGGAATCTCTTTGGGCCTGTGCTCTCTTGTTCGCCTGTGACACCCGCCCAATTGTCGACCGCGGGAGTTTGATACTTCGCCGGCGATTGGGTATCGCCTTCATGCCTTCACGGGAAGTTGGCTCATTTGCCGGGCGGGAAAATTGCTGTGCTCTACGAAGCGCAAGCGCTCGCCGGGCCGATTCTCCCAGTTCCTTCCTCGCCTCGAATTTCTGGAGACGTACGATCTCCTTGTTGACCCGCTTCAGGGCCGCCGCGAAAACCTGCTTGCGATGGAGAGAATGCTCGGTAGTCCCCGAAACGTTCTGGCCGCGTGGCTCTGCCTTGCCTTTGCTGATCCGACGCCGCTGGAAGGCAAGCGTACGCTCCTTGTCGCGGAGTTTTCTGAGCGATGATTTCAGGTTTTCAAGCGCCGCGCGATCCGCATCCCCAATTTCGGGATGATGGGAGGTCTTTATGAGCGATGTCTCATCGTGATTCAGGATACTCAGCTCGAACTTGCAGGGTGCAGACATTTGTCACCTCATACATGCAATGCGTTGCCTTGCCGTCGCTGGGCCAATCAACTTTCCCGATCATATCCACGGTGCGTTTCCGGGGCTCTCACGATAGCTTGATGAGCAACGAATTACGGTCGCAGCAAGTAGCAAGTAGCCCGCATAAGCGCAGCGACATGCGGGGATGAAGCAAACCCCGGATATCGCTTCGCTCATCCGGGCTACGCTTGCTACGCTCGCTATAGCCGCTCCATCAGCGGCACCCGAAAAGTCCTGAACCCCTCGAGTTCGGGAAACAGATCGGCTACTTCGCGCGAGGCAAGCACGACGGCGGCCGGGACTTCGCCGCTGATCAGCCGCTCGATCGCACTGGCTTTTACTTCGCTGAACTGGACTTCGGCGGCTCCCGCCGCCATCAGCGCGGCGCTGACGCGTCCGCTCGAGGCGGATTGCTTCTCCGTGATCGCGATGCTCTTGTTATTCAGGTCGGACAACGAATTGATTTCGGGGCGCGCCAGCACGAGCGCGATCACATTGTTCTGATCATCGGCCGATGCGGCTGCGATCTTTCCGATCTCCTTGGCCTTGTCGGACACCGTACTGGGAGCGGGCGCAGCAGGCGCGGCGGCAATATCGAGCGTCGCCGGTGGCGGCAAGGCGACCTCGGGCTTGACCTCGGATGTGGGCGCCTTGGATGCGGACGCTTCGGCGGGCGGCTGCGACGTGGCGACGGCGGCTGTCTGCGCCGGCGCCGGCGCCGGCCGATCGGAGCTCTCTACCCTGGGCTCCGACTCCCGTCCTCCTGCGACGGTCTTTTCTCCAATTACTGTCGCCGTGGCCGCCGGGACATTCTTCCTGGCTGGCTGGTATGCGGGATTGGCAGCGACGGCCTTCCTGGTGTTCGACGCCTTGGTATTCGATGCCGCGATGCCGGCGCGCGGCACAGGACGGACCACCGGTGCGGGCTGCCGCCTTGCCACGCGTGGGCGGGCCGCGTGTTCGAAACGTTGCTCGATCTCAACCGGCACCACGACGACGGTCGTCTCACGTTCCCCGCGATGCCGAACGGACACTGCCTGATTGGACCAGGCCATGTAGGATTGACACGCCCTGTTGCACGGCAGCCCATCGATATAAACGACGCCGGGTGAATCGAGCGGATTTGCCTGCAGGGCGCCGCTCGAACCGAGGGACAGGATCAAGGTCAGCAAAATCTGTTTTCTCGACATAGCTACTCCGTTTGAACGCGCAGGGAGTGGTCACCGGCCTTTTGTGAAGGATCACGCCGGAGCTACGGTCGGATGGGGATGGGGTTTCAAAAAAGGACACCCATCCTACTTTGCATGGGGTTGTTTTCGAGATTTTTTATCCGGGCCTCGCAGCGTGCCGCAGAAGAGTTCGCAATCCATCATGGCGAGAAGCGGAAGCAAGTAGCCCGCATGAGCGAATGCGATATGCGGGAGCGTTGAAATGCAAAGAACCCGGATGTCGCTTCGCTCATCCGGGCTATGCTTGCCGCAGTTGGGACCGTTAGTTCGGAACCGCCCGCTTCGCCATCGCCGGCGCATTCGCATTCACCGTCACGCCGCGCAGCAGGTTGAATGCCGCGTTCAGCGCCTTGTCGTCCTTCTCATTCGGCGGAACATAGGCTTGCGAGCCGGCCTGCTCGGCGCCTTCGGCAGCAAGGTGGCCGCGCATCGAGGCTTCGCCCTTCAGTTCGGCCCGGCTCTTGAGTTCATCCGGCACGTCCTGCAGCACCTCGACGTCGGGCGCGATACCCTGGGCCTGGATCGAGCGGCCCGACGGGGTGAAGTAGCGCGCCGTGGTCAGCGCCAGCGCGCCATTGCCGGCGCCGAGCGGGATGATGGTCTGCACCGAGCCCTTGCCGAAGGTGCGCGTCCCGATCAGCGTGGCGCGCTTGTGGTCGCGCAGCGCGCCGGCCACGATCTCGGACGCGGAAGCCGAACCGCCGTTGATCAGCACGACGAGCGGCTTGCCTTTCGTGATATCGCCGCCGCGCGCGGTGAAGCGCTGGGTTTCCTCCGCGGTGCGGCCACGGGTCGAAACCACCTCGCCCCGCGTCATGAAAGCGCTCGATACCGACACGGCCTGGTCAAGCAATCCGCCGGGATTGTTGCGGAGGTCGACGACATAGCCCGCGAGCTTGTCGGTCGGGATTTCCCTGGAGATGCTGGCGATGGCCTTTTTCAGGCCGTCGGTGGTCTGCTCGTTGAAGCGGGTGATCCTGATGTAGCCGATATCGCCGCTGTCGGTCTTGTAGCGGACCGGCCGCACCCGGATGATCTCGCGCACGATGGCAATATCGATCGGAACCGACGCACCCTTGCGCGCAACCTTCAGCCGGATCTTGCTGTTGGCCGGGCCCTTCATCCGGTTCACAGCCTGTTCGAGGGTCATGCCCTGAATAACCTCGTCGTCGATCTGGGTGATCACATCGCCCGACAGCATGCCGGCCTTTGCCGCTGGCGTATCGTCGATCGGCGTCACCACCTTGACGAGGCCGTCTTCCATCGTGACCTCGATGCCGAGCCCGCCGAACTCGCCATGCGTGGTCTCCTGCATGTCGCTCCAGCCCTTCTCATTCATGTAACGCGAATGAGGATCGAGCGCCGAGATCATGCCGTTGATGGCGCCTTCCATCAGCTTGGAATTGTCGGGCTTCTCGACGTAGCTGGTCTTGATCCGCTCGAACACGCTGCCGAACAAATTGAGCTGGCTGTAGGCGTCAGGACGGGCCGCCGCCTTTGCCGCCGCCACCAGATGCGCCCCCTGCGGTCCCGTCACGAGAACGGCCAGACACGCACCCGTCACCGTGCCGAGAAGAAAGGCAAAATTCCTGCGCATGTAGGGCGTCCCTTTGTAGCTGACGGACGCCCGCGATCCCCATGAATTGGCGCCCCTGTCCCGGCACCGCCAACTCACAATGGCTTTTTGGTCGGATCAAGGCATGACCGGCCCGGACCATTACGGCGTTGTCTCGGCCCTATTCCGGGGTTCGCTCCACCCGCATATCGCTGCGCTCATGCGGGCTACGGATTCCGCCGCCTATTCGGCTTCCTGCAGCCCGTTTTGCCAGGTGGAGGGCCGGGTTCCGAAGCCGCGCTTGGCGCGGGTGCCGAGCCAATAGCCGAATTGCGGGGGAACGTTGCGGAACGGCCCTTCCACGCCGAGCTTGATCGCGGCGTCCATCGGCCAATTGGGATTGTTGAGGATTTCCCGTCCCACCGCGATCAGGTCGGCCTGCCCGTCACGCAGGATCTGCTCGGCCTGGTCGCCATGGATGATGAGGCCGACCGCCATCGTCATGATGTCGGCATGGCGCTTCACATATTCCGACAGCGGCACCTGGTAGCTGTATTTGATTTCCTTGCCCAGGATCGGCGCCATCTCGGTGATGCCGCCGGACGAGCAGTCGATGACGTCGACGCCTTTTGACTTCAGGATCTTTGCCAGCCGCGCGCTCTGCTCCGGCCCCCACCCGGCATTGTCCTCGACCGAGAGGCGGACGAACAACGGCTTGTCGTCTGGCCAGTGCGCGCGCACGGCCTCGGCGATTTCGGTGATAAAGCGGATGCGGTTGGCTTCGGAGCCGCCATATTCGTCGCTGCGCTGGTTGGAGCGTTCCGACAGGAACTGATGCACGAGATAGCCGTGCGCGCCGTGCAGTTCCAGCACGTCGAAGCCCGCTTCATGCGCGCGCCGCGCCCCGTTGCCCCAGGCCTGCACCAGGTCCTTCACCTCACCCCGCTCCAGAGCCTTCGGCACCGGCCATCTCTCGCTATGGGCGATCGCGCTCGGGGCCACCGGCTGCCACGCGTCCCAATCCTCGATATCCGATGTCCGCTCCAGCGGACGATCGCCCTCCCACGGCCGCGTCGCGCGCGCCTTGCGGCCGGAATGGCCGAGCTGGATGCCGGCGACCGAGTTCTGCTGCCTGATGAATTTGACGAGGCGGCCAAGCGGTTCGACAAAGGCATCATCCCAGATGCCGAGATCGCCGACCGTGCCGCAGCCGCGCCGCTCGACCTTGGTCGATTCCACCACCACGAGGCCGGCGCCGCCGGCGGCGAACTTGCCGGCGTTCATCAGGTGCCAGTCGGTCGGAAAGCCCTTTGCGGCCGAATACTGATGCATCGGCGGCACCACGATGCGGTTCTTCAGTGTGACGCCACGGATCGTCATCGGGGAAAACAGCAGCTTTTCCGTCATGTCATTCCTCGCATCCGGACATCATTGTCCCGGCATCGCGCCTGGAAGTATTGGCGCCGGGAAGTGTCTTCTACTTTGCGGCGCCCTCGGCGGATTTGGCCTTCGGCTTGGCCGCCGGCGCCTTGGCCGCAGCTTTCGGCGGCGCGCTGTCGCTGCGCACCGTCCCCCAGGGGTCCGTCTTCTGTTGTTCCGGTATGTTGCCGAGCGACCTCCGGTAGGCCCGCTCGGCGTCCTTCTCGGCCGCGATTTCCGCAGGCGTCTTGGCCTTGTCCTCCTCGCCATATCTGGCAGGACCTTTTTGGGCCGCAGCAGGTCCAGCCAATAACCCGATCACGGCGATGGCGCCCAGAATTGTCCCAACGGCTCGCATGCGACTACTCCCTGAAATAGGCCCAAGCCTTAGCACAGCTCGCGCACGGGCTTAAGCGCCGGATTGGGCTTGGAAGCGAATCCCCCGTGGCGGCCGTTGCTCAGGCCGGCCCAGTTTTGTAAACGACTGCCATGAATTTGCCGCCAGCGCCCTCCTCCGTCGACGCCTTGCTGTTCGACCTCGGCCGTGTCGTGCTCGACATCAGCTTCGACCAGGTGATGACGAAATGGGCCGGGCACGCCGGCTGCGAGGCGGGCGACCTCGCCAGGCGTTTTGTCGTCAACGACAGCTTCAAGCATCACGAGATCGGGCAGATCGACGACGCGGCGTTCTTTGCGAACCTGCGCCAGTCGCTCGGCATCGGCATCACCGACGCGCAGTTTTTGGAGGGCTGGAACGCGATCTTCACCGGCGAGATGCCTGGAATTGCGCCGCTGTTGGCAAGCGCCGCCAAACGCATGCCGCTCTACGCCTTTTCCAACACCAATCCGGCCCATGTCGCGCATTTCTCGCAGGCCTATGCCGACGTGCTCAGCCATTTCCGCACGATTTTCCTGTCCTCGAGCATCGGTTTGCGCAAACCCGACGCGGAAGCCTATGATCACGTGGTAAAGGCGATCGGCGTGCCGGCGTCGCGGATCCTGTTCTTCGACGACTCGGCCGCCAATATCGAAGGGGCGCGGGCGCGCGGCCTTTGTGCCATCCACGTGACATCGACGGATGACGTGGCAAGGGCACTGACCGCACTCGAAGTATAGGAGGTCTGCCCGTGGCCTTGATGCCTGTCGCCGATGCGCTTGCTGCGATCCTTGCCGGCGCCGATCCCATGCCCGAGGAAATGGTGGCGCTCGATGCCGCCTATTATCGCACGCTGGCGCGCGACGTCGCCGCACGCCGCACGCAGCCGCCGCAGGCAATGTCGGCGATGGACGGCTATGCGGTGCGTGCGGCGGATGCTGCCGATCTCTCGGCACGGCTCAAGGTGATCGGCGAGGTGGCCGCCGGCCGCCCGTTCGAGCGGAGTGTGGGCAAAGGCGAAGCGGTGCGGATCTTCACCGGCGGTGTGATCCCCGACGGCGCCGATGCCGTCATCATCCAGGAGGATACTGGCGTCGACGGCGATCGCCTCACCATCACGGAAGCCGCCGTTCAGGGGCGGCACATCCGCCCCGCCGGCGTCGATTTCCGCGAGGGCGATGTGCTGCTCAAGCACGGGCGTCGCCTGACCGACCGCGATTTGTCGCTCGCCGCCGGCATGAATTATCCGGAGCTTGCGGTGCACCGCCGCCCGAAAGTCGCTGTCCTCGGCACCGGCGACGAGCTGGTGATGCCCGGCGTAACCCCCGGCCCCGGCCAGATCGTCTATTCCAATGGCTACGGCTTGCGGGCGCTGGCGCGTGCAGAGGGCGCCGAGGTCGTCGATCTCGGGATCGCCGCCGACACGGTCGCCGCCACCGCGCAAGGTATCCGCCGTGCACGCGAGGCGAACGCCGATATCCTGATCACCATGGGCGGCGCCTCGGTCGGCGACCATGACCTCGTCAAGCGATCGCTGGAGGCCGAGGGGACGGCGATGGCGTTCTGGCGCATCGCGATGCGGCCGGGCAAGCCGATGATGCACGGCAGGCTGGGCGGAATGCGGGTGATCGGCCTGCCCGGCAATCCCGTCTCCTCCTATGTCTGCGGCTTCCTGTTTCTGGTGCCGTTGATTTGCGCGTTGTTGGGCCGCGACGCGATCCATCATCGGCGCGAAAGCGCCGAATTGGGCCGCGATCTCGCCGCCAACGACCAGCGCGAAGACTATCTTCGGGCACGCCTCGAGGAGCGCGCGGACGGCACGCTGATCGCCGTGCCCGTGAACCACCAGGACTTATCGCTGTTGGGGAATCTCGCTGCGGCACGGGCACTTGTGATACGTCCGCCGTTCGCGCTGGCGGCGGCCAAGGGTTCGCGTTGCGAGCTGTTCCGGCTGCCGGAATGACGCCCTGAGCGGCGCCTTCAAGGGTAAGCCGCAATGCGTTCACCTGAAATTAAGTGGTTGCGGAACACATATCGAACATATAGTGTCCGTTCATGATTTGTTTCGACTGCTGGTGTCTACGGTTGGAGAGTTTGGGGACTTCCCGCGAGCTAGACACCGACAACTCGAAACCAAAGGACGATGCCAACCGGGGGATTGCTCGCGATGCTTACGCGCAAACAGTATGAACTTCTGCGTTTCATCAATGAACGGCTGAAAGAGGCTGGCGTACCGCCCTCCTTCGACGAGATGAAGGACGCGCTCGACCTGCGTTCGAAATCCGGAATCCACCGCCTCATTACGGCGCTCGAGGAGCGCGGCTTCATCCGCCGCCTGCCCAACCGCGCCCGCGCCATCGAGGTCATCAAGCTGCCGGAGCTGGCTGCCGCCGGCAACGGCCGCCGCGGCTTCACGCCAAGCGTCATCGAAGGCACGCTCGGCAGGCGCGCCGTGAGCGCGCCGGCCGCCGAGGACGACGGCAATCGGCCGGTCGCGGTCCCCGTGATGGGCCGGATCGCCGCCGGTACGCCGATCGAGGCGCTGCAGACCCGCAGCCATACCATCAGCGTGCCGCCCGACATGCTCGGCTCCGGCGAACATTACGCGCTCGAAGTGCGCGGCGATTCCATGGTGGACGCCGGCATTCTCGACGGCGACATGGCGCTGATCCAGCGCAACGAAACCGCCGACACCGGCGACATCGTGGTGGCGCTGATCGACGAGGAGGAAGCAACCCTGAAGCGCTTCCGCCGCCGTGGCGCCTCGATTGCGCTGGAGCCCGCGAACGCCTCCTATGAGGTCCGCATCCTGCCGCCGAACCGGGTCCGGATTCAGGGCAAGCTGATCGGCCTGTATCGAAAATATTGACCGCTGCGCTCTGCGGCCACGACTACGATGGCACCCGCCCCGGCCTTTGGCCGGGGTTTTTTGCTGCGTGCGGGGAACCAAACTGCGTTAGCGCGTTTGTGATCTGGACACAGTGCGCCAGTCGCAGAATTGCCCAGAAGCAGGAAAACGCTGTGCGCCAAGTCAGCCCTAAAAATGTCCACTCTGATAGAGGCCTGTGCCTCCTTCCAGACACGGGTCAGCTATCTCAAACGAGGGAGCCATCCGATGTGTGACTATAGCCTGCACGCTGTGGCGACGCGGCCTGCCCGGGTCGGCGAGACCCTGATCTCTACGACATTCCGCGGTACATCGACCCGCGGCTTCGCGTCCGAAAGAGAGCCTGCAGTGGCGGTCTGCATGCTTCCCGGCACCGAACTGGCGTTCACCGAAGACGTCAGATACGACAACCGCTGGATCTGGACGCGAACCACCGACTGGCGGGTCGGCAAGTTCAACCAGATCGAACCCGAGGTATCCGATCGCCACCATGACGCGATCGAATTTCCCGACGGAAGCCATGTGCTGGTGACGCAGCTTTGCGAAGGCCAGCGCGCGACCGTGCTGCAATTGCCGGTGACCGATGGTGAACGTGCCGCGAAGGTTGCGGAATCGCCTCCCGCCGCATCCATTGTGACCGGATAAACGCCACGCAAAGGCGATCCGCCGGTTCAAGCCGGCGGATCATGGTGATATGATTTATCGAGAACTCGGCACCGAGGGGCTGTCGGTGGTCAATAAGGTCACATGGCAAAGAGCCGGACGCGTCACCGAGCCCGGACGGTACATGTTCAGGTATGGCTGGCTTACCGTCACGGCCGAAGATCTCGCGGTCTGGCGCCAATTCCCCGAGGCGTCGTTCACGCTGGTCAGCCTGCCGTCGTCCCCCGACGCGCCCGAGGAATTCCACCTCGGCGCCTTCGAAATACCAGCCCATCCCTCAAGTCCCTCGCTCGACGAGCACTGAGTTTGGTCTACTCCTCCGCCTGAAAGTCGGCCTCCGTCGGCGTGGCGTCGACGGCGCGCGGTGGCACGACGCGTGGCGCAAGAACGGTCGCGTCTGTCTCGCTCTCGTCGGCTGCGGCCGGCGACCAGGGGCGGTCGATCCCTCTCGGTTTGGCCGCTTCGACGACAAGACCCTCACGGCTTTGCCGCAACGCCATCGCGCCCTGCCGGCGCAGCCGTTCGGCATCGATGACGGACGCCGCACAGGCCGCGGGCGCCTGCCGCAGCGTCACGACCAGCGCCGCGCGCTCGCAATCGTCCGAAAGCGCCTCGGGCCTTAGCGCCTGCGCGACCAGGCCGCCGCCGGCGGATTGCATCACGCAGCCAAGGTCATCGCATGAGACGCCTGAGGTGAGCGAGGCATCGGCCGCCGTCCGCGCGTCCGCATCCGCCGCCAGCCATTCCTTGAGCAGGAAGGTATCCCGGGAGCCCTTTGCCGCATGCATCAGATGCAGCCGGCCATCCTGGCCGCGGACGCCGACATGGCGCCCGTCGGCGGAAATCAGGATGTCCGGCTGCCGAGCGCCTGCCGCCCAGAGTGCCGCTGACAGCACCAGCGCGGCGCCCGACCAGCGCAGTGGCGTGCGCAACAGGCCGAACAGGATGATGCCGAGGCTGGCCGCAACCAGCGGACCGATGCCGAACGCCGGCACCCGGCCGACCGCGCCGGGCAGGGCTGCGACCCATTGCGTCACCGCGATCATCCAGTCGATGCCGACGCCCATGATCATCCAGAACAGGCGGTCGAAGCCGAACGGCATCGCGATCAGGCCGAGCAGGCCCGCCGGCATCACCAATGCCGAGACCACCGGCATCGCCGCCAGATTGGCGAGCACGCCATAGGGCGTGACCCGGTGGAAGTGAAACGCCGCATAAGGCATGGTCGCGAGCCCCGCCACCAGCGAGGCCAGCAGCAGCATCGTGAGTTCGCGGCCGCCCCACAGCGCCGCACGCGCGGTTGCGGTGTGATCGGGCGTTGCGAACAGGCCGGGCATGCCGATCTGCACCAGCGCCACCAGACCCAGCGTGGCGGCAAACGACATCTGAAAACTCGGATGCACCAGCGCTTCGGGCGCGACCGCCAGCACGATCAGGGCCGCGACCGCGAGCGTGCGAAACGTAATCGCCCGCCGGTCGACCATGACCGCGATCAGCACCACGGCCGTCATGAAGAACGAGCGCTGCGTCGCCACTTCCGCCCCCGACAGCAGCAGATAGAACGCAGCGGCCGCGAGCGCCGCCACGGCCGACCATTTCTTGATGGCGTAGCCGACCGTGAGCGCGGGAAACAGCGCAAGCAGCGCCCGCACCGCGAAGAACACGACGCCGGCGACGACGGCCATGTGATAACCCGAGATCGACAGCACATGGCCGAGCCCCGAGATGAACATCGCGTCGTTCACCGGCGGCGAGATCGCGTCGCGCCGCCCGGTCAGCAGCGCGGTGGCGATGGCGCGCTTGTCGCCCTCCAGCGTGGTCCTGATCCGCGCGTCGATGGCGTCGCGCAGGCCCTGCATCACGGCCGAATAGCGCAGGCGCAGCCCGCCGCCCGTTGCAGGCGGCTCCGCGGTCTTGATCGCGCCCATCACGAAGCCGGAAGCGCCGATGCCGGCGAAGAACATGTCGCGGCTGAAATCGTAGCTGCCCGGCCGCACCGGCGTGAGCGGCGGCAACAGCCGCGCCTTCAGCTCGACGAAGCTGCCGACCGCGGGCGCCGTCCCCTTCTTCACCGACAGCCGCACGCGTTCGAGCCTGGTCGTTCCGCGCGCGCTTTCCATGGTGACGACGCGCAGCACAAAACGGTCGGTGCGTTCGCGAATGTCGCGCGTTTCGACAAAGCCCGTCAGCGAAACCGAAAACATCGGCCGCGCCAGCACACCATGCGCGATCCGCGCCGTCTTCCAGGTCGCGATCGCAAAGCCCGCCGCGACGGCCGCGATCATGACGGCGACCGGAAAGAATTTCTGCCGCCGCAGCAGAACCGCGACCGCGCACAGCGCGATGGCCACGACCGCGGCCACCGACAAGACCGGCTCGTGATCGGCGGCGAAGTAAAGGGCAATGCCGGTGCCGAACGCCACCGGCACCCAGGGCAGCAACCGGCCCGCGCCGGCTTCCGCACGCGCCCACGCACGCAGGGTTTCGATGAGCGGCGGCCAGAATGCGGGACGCGACGGCGCAAAACCGCCGACAGGGGCGGCCGCGCGCGGCGGCCAGGTTCCGGCATAGCCCCGCTTCCGGCCCGAAATATCGCCCTGCTCCGCCACGCTGGTTACACCTTACGATCTCGTGGAGACCGCAAGACTACCGGACGGTGTATTGCGGCCGCTAGCGGAACGGATGCAGAAACCGGAAGAAATGCACATCGACTGGCGCTACACTCAAGGCCCCCCAGAATCGGATGAAGGTCGGAAATCACATGAAGCTTGCGGCCTGCATCTCGATTGCGCTGACGATACCGGGGTTGTCGTCAGCCTTGGCTGCGCCCGAACAATGCCGTTTCATCGAGGCCCGCGCCGAGCGCGAGGCTTGCTACCAGCGCCAGGAGACGGAGCGGCTCGCGCGGCAAAAGGCGAACGAGGCCCGGCAGGTCGAGCAGCCAAAGCCCTACGAGCCGATGACGCAGGAAGATGCCCAGCTCGCAAAATCCATGCGCGGCATTTGCCGGGGTTGCTAGACGCCGCGCGGCGACCTACTGCTCGATCAGCGGCGTCTTCGACGAGACGTGATGGCTGACGATCTTCCAGTCGCCGTCCTCGCGGACGATCACCCATGTGATTTTCACGACCAGCGGTTCGGCACCCTCCTCGACGGTAAAGGATGCCGTGCCTGCGACATTGATCAGGTCGGAAGCGGCATGTGCGGTTTTGACGTCGGTGAATTGCACTGACGGTGACGACCATCGCGGCAATCCCTCGAAATAGGCCTGCACGCCGTCATTGCCGCGGTAGAGGTTCGGGTTCGAGCCGAAGAAGAACGCGTTCTTCGAATAAAGCGACGAGAGAACCTTGGCATCCAGTTTGCTGAACGACGCCGCCCATCGGTTCATGATGGCGGAGACGATATCGTCGGTTGCACTCTGCATCGGTGATCCAATCTGAAATCGTAGGGTGGGCAAAGCGAAGCGTGCCCACCAAAAATTTCTCTGCAACTGATGGTGGGCACGGCGCAAACGCGCCTTTGCCCACCCTACGCGTACCTCACCTTCCCGCCGACTTCCTTCGCAAACGTATCGCGCAGGCCGATGGTGCGGTTGAACACCGGCTTGCCCGGCGCGGAATCCTTGTCGCGCACGAAATAGCCCTGCCGCTCGAACTGCATCACCTCGCCCGAATTGTCCGATGCGACCGACGGCTCGATCCGCGCGTCGGACAAGACCTCCAGCGATTCCGGGTTGAGATCGGCGGCGAAATTCGCAGCGTTCGGGCTGGGGTTTGCGAAGAGCTGATTGTAGACGCGGATTTCCGCCGGCACTGAATCCTTCGCCGACAGCCAGTGCATGGTGGCCTTGACCTTGCGGCCGTCGGGCGCGTTGCCGCCCTTGGTCGCGGGGTCATACGTGCAGCGCAGTTCAACCACTTCGCCCGCATCGTTCTTGATGACGCCGGTGCACTTGACGAAATAGGCGTAGCGCAGCCGCACCTCATTGCCCGGCGACAGGCGGAAGAACTTTTTCGGCGGGTTCTCCATGAAATCGTCGCGCTCGATATAGAGCTCGCGGCCGAACGAAATTTTTCGCGTGCCCAATGAAGGATCGTCCGGATGGTTGATGGCCTCGAGCTCCTCGACCTGGCCTTCCGGATAATTCTCGATCACGACCTTCAGGGGCCGCAACACCGCCATGCGCCGCTGCGCCGATTTGTTGAGATGCTCGCGAATGCAGAACTCCAGCATGCCGACATCGACGACGCTGTTGGCTTTCGCCACACCGATGCGCTTGATGAATTCGCGCACCGCTGCCGGCGGCACGCCGCGCCGCTTCAACCCGGCAATGGTCGGCATGCGCGGATCGTCCCAGCCGGAAACGTGGCCGTCGCGGACGAGCTGTGTCAGCACGCGCTTGGACAAAAGCGTGTAGGTCAGGTTCAGGCGTGCGAATTCGTACTGACGCGGTTTTGACGGCACCGGCAGCTTGTCGAGCAGCCATTCGTAGAGCGGCCGGTGGTCCTCGAATTCCAGCGTGCAGATCGAATGCGTGATGCCTTCGATGGCGTCCGACTGGCCGTGGGCGTAGTCGTAGCTCGGATAGATCGACCATTTGGCGCCGGTACGCGGGTGCTCGGCATGCAGGATGCGGTAGAGCACGGGGTCGCGCAGGTTGATGTTGCCGGAGGCCATGTCGATTTTGGCGCGCAGCACGCGGGTGCCGTTCGGGAATTCGCCCGCCCTCATCCGACGAAACAAGTCGAGGTTTTCGTCCACCGAGCGATCACGGAACGGCGAGTTCTTGCCGGGTTCCGTCAGCGTGCCGCGTTTGACGCGGATTTCCTCCTGCGACTGGTCGTCGACATAGGCATGGCCGGCCTTGATCAGACCTTCCGCCCAGTCGTACAGGCGCTCGAAATAGTCGGAGGCGTAATAGAGATCTGTTCCCCAGTCATAGCCGAGCCAGTGCACGTCGGCCTGGATGGAATCGATATATTCCTGCTCTTCCTTGGTCGGGTTGGTGTCGTCGAAGCGCAGATGGCACTTGCCGGCAAACTCCTGCGCGATGCCGAAATTAAGTGCAATCGACTTGGCGTGGCCGATATGCAGGTAGCCGTTCGGCTCCGGCGGGAATCGGGTCACGATCCGGCTATGCTTGCTGGAAGAGAGATCGGCCTGGACGATGTCGCGGATGAAATCGCGCCCTGCCTCTGCCGCTACGGGTTCTGTGGTCATTCCGAGTTCCTGTTAGGGATTGGCGAACCTTCTGCCAAATTCGCCCCTGTGAGCCAAGTCTACTTTGCCGATGGCTAAGGCTTTAGTTATGCACCGTTCCTGATATACACCACCGCCAATTCACCTCAGCCCGCCTTGGTAAATGACAAATTCCGTCGTCACACGCTTTGCCCCCTCACCCACCGGCTTCCTCCATATCGGCGGCGCCCGCACCGCGCTGTTCAACTGGCTCTATGCCAGGAAGACCGGCGGCAAGATGCTGCTGCGGATCGAGGACACCGACCGCGAGCGCTCGACCGAGCCGGCGATCGCAGCGATCCTGGACGGCCTGAAATGGCTGGAGCTCGATTGGGACGGCGAGGTCATCTACCAGTTCAGCCGCGCCGCGCGGCACCGCGAGGTCGCCGAGCAACTGCTCGCCGGCGGCAAGGCCTACCGCTGCTACGCCACCCCGGAAGAACTGACCGCGATGCGCGAAAAGGCGCGCGCCGAGGGCCGCACCCGCCTCTATGACGGGATGTGGCGGGACCGCGACCCGGCCCAGGCGCCGGCCGGCATGAAGCCGACCATCCGCCTGAAGGCACAGCAAGACCGGCGAGACCGTGATCGAGGACCAGGTCCAGGGCCGCGTGGTCTGGCAGAACGAGAACCTCGACGATCTCGTGCTGCTGCGTGGCGACGGCAACCCGACCTACATGCTGGCGGTGGTGGTCGACGACCACGACATGGGCGTCACCCACGTCATCCGCGGCGACGACCATCTGATCAACGCCGCCCGCCAGAAGCAGATCTACGACGCGCTCGGCTGGGACATTCCGAACATGTCCCACATCCCGCTGATCCACGGGCCCGACGGCTCAAAACTGTCGAAGCGCCATGGCGCGCTCGGCGTCGATGCCTACCGCGCCCTGGGCTATCTGCCGGCGGCGCTGCGCAACTACCTGGTCCGGCTCGGCTGGAGCCATGGCGACCAGGAAATTTTCTCGACGCAGGAAATGATCGAGGCCTTCGATCTGCCCGCGATCGGCCGCTCCGCGGCGCGGTTCGATTTCGCCAAACTGGAAAACCTCAACGGCCACTACATCCGCAACAGCGACGATCAATCCCTCGTGACCCAGTTCGAGAGCGTGCTGGATTACGTCCCCGAGGGCGCCGGGCTGAAGGCAAAGCTCAACGACACCACACGCGCACAATTGCTGCGGGCGATGCCGAGCCTGAAGGAGCGCGCCAAGACGCTGATCGAGCTGATATCGGGCGCCGACTTCATCTTCGCCGACCGTCCGCTTCAGGTCGAGCCGAAGGCGGCCGCCCTGCTGACGCCGGAGACCCGCATCCTGATCGGCCAACTCCGGACCGCGCTGGAAGCCGTCACCGAGTGGAGCGCCGAGACCACGGAAGCCGCCATGCGAAATTTCGCCGAGCAGAAAAACCTCAAGCTCGGCGCCGTCGCCCAGCCGCTCCGGGTGTCGTTGACCGGGCGCACGACTTCACCGGGAATTTTCGATGTTTTGGCGGTACTGGGGCGGGAGGAATGCCTCGCGCGCCTTGCCGATCAGGCGGCCAGCTAAACCCCTACCATATGGGGGCATGCGCGGGCCTGCGGCCATCTTGCAGCGCACAGGGCAATAAGCTACGCCAGTGGCGCCGCATCTGTACAACCCGGCCTCCCTTGCCGCTGCCGCAAAAACGGCACCAGGGTCGGCAAGGTTTTTCGTAACGATTTCATCGGGGATCCGCGATGGACGCAAAATCCAGCAACAAAACTGCAACGCTCACGGTAGGCAACAAGACCTACGATTTCCCGATCCTCAGCGGCACGGTAGGGCCCGATGTCATCGACATCGCCAAGCTCTACGCGCAGGCCGGGATGTTCACCTACGACCCCGGCTTCACCTCCACCGGCAGCTGCCAGTCGAAGATCACCTATATCGACGGCGACGCCGGCATTCTGGAATACCGCGGTTACCCGATCGAGCAGCTCGCCGAAAAGGGCGACTTCCTCGAGACCTGCTATCTGCTGCTTTACGGGGAGCTTCCGACGCCCGCCCAGAAGCAGGATTTCGACCATCGCGTGATCCACCACACCATGGTTCACGAGCAGATGGCCCGCTTCTTCCAGGGTTTTCGCCGCGACGCCCATCCGATGGCCATCATGGTCGCTGCCGTCGGCGCGCTGGCCGCGTTCTATCACGACAGCACCGACATCAACGATCCGAAGCAGCGCATGATCGCCTCGATGCGCATGATCGCGAAGGTTCCGACGCTGGCGGCGATGGCTTTCAAATACACCATCGGCCAGCCCTTCCAGTACCCGAAGAACTCGCTCTCCTTTGCCGAGAACTTCCTGCACATGTGCTTCGCGGTGCCGTGCGAGGAATACAAGATCAATCCGGTGCTGGCTGACGCGCTCGACAAGATCTTCATCCTGCACGCCGACCACGAGCAGAACGCCTCTACCTCGACGGTGCGTATCGCCGGCTCCTCCGGCGCCAACCCGTTCGCCTGCATCGCCGCCGGCATCGCCTGCCTGTGGGGCCCAGCGCATGGCGGCGCCAACGAAGCCGCGCTCGCGATGCTCGCCGAGATCGGTTCGGTCGACAACATTCCGGAATTCATCGCGAAGGTGAAGGACAAGAACAGCGAAGTCCGCCTGATGGGCTTCGGTCACCGCGTCTACAAGAACTACGATCCGCGCGCCAAGATCATGCAGAAGATGTGTCACGCCGTGCTGGCCGAGACCGGCCATGGCGACGACCCGATGCTGAAGGTCGCGCTGGAGCTGGAGAAGATCGCGCTGAGCGATCAATACTTCATCGACCGCAAGCTCTATCCGAACGTCGACTTCTATTCGGGCATCACGCTGAAGGCGATGGGCTTCCCGACCTCGATGTTCACCGTGCTGTTCGCGGTCGCCCGCACCGTCGGCTGGATCAGCCAGTGGAGCGAGATGATCGAGGACCCGCAGCAGAAGATCGGCCGTCCGCGCCAGCTCTATACCGGCGTCGGCCGCCGCGACTACGTGGCGATGGACAAGCGGAAGTAAGCGCTGCGCGACCCGCAACGTTCGAATAATCCCGCCCCGGATGAGTATCCTGGGCGGGATTTTTCTTTGAGCGGGAGGCATCATGCTGAGTGGAAACTGCCTGTGCGGAAGCGTGGCGTACGAAGTCGACGCCGATCCCGGCACGATCGTGCATCGCACTTGCCGCACCTGCCGCAAGACCCATGGCTCGGCTTTCTCGACCGTCACCAGCGTTCCGCGGGACCGCTTTCGCTGGGTCAGGGGTGAAGACCTGCTCAAGGGGTTTGAGTCATCGCGCGGCAAGTCAGCGCTATTTCTGCAGCCAATGCGGCTCGCATATCGTCGCCGAGCGCGAAGGCAAGAACTCGATCCTGCTTCGGATGGGCTGTCTCGATATCGCCGATCGCCGAGCGACCGAAAATGCACATCTGGCGATCGGATGCAGCGCCGTGGTTCGATCCCGGCGATCAATTACCGGAGTGGCCGGAAGGCACGCCGCCGAAGGTATGATCCAGCTCGACCTCGTCGACTTTTGCTCTATCGTTGGATAACCCCACAACCGCGGCGTAGCGTTCCCCACCAACACCCCGTGCGCATGCATTGCTGATGCAGCGGCACACATATGGTCGTCCCACATTCGGGGTTTCCGCTGTTGCCGACGCAACGCATTCTGCAGCCGTTCAACGCTTGGGTGCAGCTAAATCCCTTTGGCGCCTGCCGCTCCTGGGTCCGTTCGAACTCTGGAGGCGTGCGCATGCTGACTGTCGAACCAGACCGCTGGCGGTTTCTTTCTTTGTTTGATTGCTGACCCGAGTTGTCGCTCGCTTTTTCTGCAGCGAGCCGCGCGGCTTCTGCAGCCGCAACCTTCTCTTGTGCGATGCGGGTGGCTTTTTCGGCAGTGATGCGGGCTTCCTCTGCTGCTTTGGCTACGGCAACGGCCTTGGCTAGTTCGGCCTGCTTCGCCCCCTGTTCGGCGAGACGCGCCCTTTCCTGCTCGGCAATCCTCGATTTCTCCGCGGCTGCTGCACGCTCTTCGTCGGCGACGATCTTGTTCAGCTGCCGCTCTGGCACAGATTGGCGTAGAAGCCGTCAGGATATTGCGAAAGAAAGGCTTCCCATCCGTCACGCCTTGCAAGCTGCAGCGCCAACTCGTAGTCGCGCCGAATCGCGGCTTGCGGATCCGCTTAGGAAGATGCCTGGGGAATCGCAGGAACAGCCGCGGGAACCAGCGGAGCGTCATCGCCGCCGAGCGAACCATAAACGTAGGGCTCCTGCTTGTTACCGGTGCTCTTCAGCACGTTATCGCGGACGAAGCCAAAAGCCCTGCGGATATCGAGGCCAGGCCTGGGCAGATATTCGACGAGCGCCGTGGCGAACGGGCTGTTCTGGAGTCCCCATCTGATGCCGTCGAGCCCGCTTTCGCCGCGAATGCGATCAATGTGTTCGGCGTTATCGGTTCGACCTTGGCAAGCCCACGCCCAATGCCACGCGAGGCAACAGTGCGCCTCATTGTCTTGACAAAGGGATTGTCCCGACAGGCATCGAGGATGACAAGCCGAAGCCGTTTGGCGGGCTCTACCGCAAATAACACGCGCTCAACCGAGACCGTTTCGTCCAGCACGTCGCTATCCGTTTCAAGGGCGGCGTCGACAGGCACCAGGAAGTTGTTGCCGTCCAGTTCGATCCCGTGACCTGCGTAATAGACGACGGCAATATCTGCGTCTCGCGTCCTGCTCACAAATTCTCGCAGCGTTCTGCGAAGCTCTGTCGCGCTAAGGTCGAACTTCGACTCGACCCGAGTCCAACTGTGCCGCCCTGAACATGGCTGCGAGCACTGTCGCATCACTCGTCGGGTTGGTGAGACGCGGAACTTTCTGATAGGCCGAATTGCCGATGACCAGCGCAACGCGCTTTTCAGCCAGCGCCGGGCTACAGCCGAGACAGCCAAAACAAATCAACAAAATCAAAAGCCGAACTGCGCCCATTGACACGTCCTCGGTCAATCGATCGGCGAAAAGTATCGCACAATAGCACATCGTGAATGCGCCTCTGTGAGGCTCATCACGTCCCGCAGAGCCCCGATAGGATTATGGCCTCAGCGAGCCGCGTGATTGGTGGTTGCCTCCACTGCTTATTCGTTTGGGACGTTTACAACGTTGCACAGGTCGCCCCCGGCGCGAATCTTATAACAGATCTGTTCGGCATCCCGCGCAGAGCCAAGGCCTCCTATGCCTCCGATATAGCCGGTTAATCATCACCGCTGTTTGCCCGGCGGATGACCTGTGACTGATCTCTAAATAAAGATGGATACTTGGCGTTGGCGCGGTCCAATGCCTCCGCAGCCTTGGAGTAGCTCAAGCTCTTAACCACTTGTGCCATGTAGACTGAGCCGCCGGGCCGTTGACCCGGCGCGTCCCTTGGCACATTGCGTGAAGGGTGGTTCTGACCAGAATCTACGCTGATAGTCTCAGGCCCCACCGCCGTTTTCCATATTGGAAAGCTCAAGGTCGCACCAACAACCACAAATGCCAACGAGGCAAAAGCCGAGCGTAACGGACGTGAAGAAAACGTGCGCCTCAGATCATTTGATTGATTCCAAGCCAAAAATCTCCGCCATGTCGAAGTGAGGGTTGCTCCTGACTGAATTCGCAAATCTGGATTTGTCTGAGGTATAAATTCATTCAGAATGGGAACCATGAGACGGTCAAAATCGAGCGCGACCGATTCCTTCGCTCCCGTCAGCTCCGTTACGCGATCAAGAACCTGGTTGTCCGGCACCGCCAGAAATGCATCGACCGCCTGATCAACCAGCCGATCCAGTCGCACCTGCTCGTCTCGTTCTGACATCAATCGCCTCTTTCGCTTCGGCCATAGAGACGCCATGACTTTACCCTGCGCTCAATTTTCTTGAGCGTGCTTTCGTACCTGGTCTTGGTTATGCCAAGTGGCATCCAAGCCTCCTCGCCTGAATAGCCCTGGAGTCGCCGTGTCAAAAGATCCTGCGCGAGTTTGTCGTCATCGAACAGACGTAAGAATTGCTGAAAGAGCTCGAAGCTTTCTTCAGCGTCACCTGCAGGAGGTTCCCTCATCTGATGAGCCTCGACTTCGGTATCGTCCCATTTCTGTTCGACGTAGCCCCTTCTCACTGTCCGCCAACTGTCCGCGATGCTTTTCATCACGCCACAGAAGAAATTCAGAAACATCTGGCTTCGCGGCCACGGCCGCTTACCCTCCAAAATTCGTGTTGCGGCCTCGCTGAACAGCTCCTCGTAATCGTATCTTGATCGACTTCTCTTGGCGTAGACCTTCGCCACTATCAGCAGTTTCGTCTTTTCGCCGGACGTAAGTCGAACGATAGCTTCCCTCGCCTCCGCCACAGCGTAGTGAACGACGTCATCTCCCCGAAATGCCAACAAGCGCTTCAGCATCTATTGCGCTCAACTTTCGTTGTATCGGACGACGGCCCCTAAAATTTTCTGCCCTGCAGTTGAAAGATATTTGAAACGCCAACGCGTTAGCCTTGCGACTATCGACTTTTTTAATCGCACCGCGGCAACTAGGACTTTAGCCTATCAAACGAACTTAATCTATATCCGCCTGTCGATTATCGCGTGTTTGAGCTGTTTTGCTGACACACCCAAAGCTGTGCTCGTACAGATCGGTACCGATGTGCCGATCGTCCACCTTAAAGCTAATCAATCATCTGCCTATCGGTCAGCAGGGCTACCCTAAACTGGGAGCGCACAAGGGAAAGCATTTGCGCGCGAGAGAGCGCCAATCAGACATCCAAAACCAAAAATATTTGTCTCAGCGAAATGTCCGAAAGTTACTGCGCGCTCCGCATCACCCTACAGGAGCCGGTGGTGCTGAACACCGACCCAGCAGGTCCGCCACCACTGAGGTGTCCGGAATGCCCATCCTCAGCTTGGAGAAACTACAATGCGCAAGTTCGTCATCGCTGCCGTCGCTGCCGCTTCCCTGCTGAGCGCGGCGTCCGCGGCAAATGCAGAGCTGATCCTCACCCCGGTCGGCTGGATCAAAGTGCAGTTCGTGCCCACCATACGGATACCGCCCGTTCCGAGGCTATTACGAGATGTTCGGCACGCTCTGGCGCTTCTGCCCGGACCGAGCGGCCGACGACAGACGAAGCCAGCCGCATCTCTCTTTTCTCCTGGACCCATCATTCAACGTCGGACAAGATCATGCGCAAATCCGCCATGACAGCACTTGACGTCATTAGCGTGCTCTGGAGTGCTGCCAGCTCTTGTTCAGCGCATGCGATCAGGAAATGCGCAGAGAGATTTCAATTCGTAACGACAAAAGTAAACGAGCAAAGCTATCTTCCGCCGTGCAGTTTGCCGTTTGAACGTTTACGTCCGGTCAATCCGGATCGTCATATCCTTATGAAGATCTGCGCCTAGCCGGAGCGGTAAGCTCGGCGCTGACCCGTTCGCGTCTCTCACATAAGGTTTGATAGTTGTGAGCCTACCCTCTTCGCGCCTGCCACATCGTCGCCAGCACGATGTCGGCGGCGCGCGCGCTTGGCGGCTGGTTGCCGGTCGACATGATCCCGTCGATCTTGGCGAACGCCTTCAGCTGCTTTCGACGCAGATCGCTGTCGCTCAACACATCGCGCAACGCGGCTGCGAGTTTTTCCGGCGTGCAATCTTCCTGCAGGAATTCGGGGATGACGTTCTCGCCGATCACGAGATTGGCCAATATCACCGAGTTCACCTTGATCGCCCGGCGCAATATCCACGCCTCCATCGAACCCGTCCGGTAGGCCGTCACCATCGGCACCCCGGCCAGTGCCAGTTCCAGCGTCACCGTGCCGGATTTGGCCAGCGCCGCGTGCGCGATACGGAACTTCGCCCGCTTCTCCTGTTCGCCGATCACGACCTGCGGCTGCACCGGCCAGCCCTTCACCGCATCCACGACCGCCTCCTGCAGATGCGGCATGGTCGGCAGCACCAGTTCGAACGCAACGCCCTGCTCCTGCAGCCGCGCCACCGCCTGGCCGAATACCGCCATGTGGTGGCGGATTTCGCTGCGCCGGCTTCCCGGCAGCACCAGCAGCACCGGCGGCGATCTGCCCGCCGCGCGGCCTCGTCGGCGTCCGGGCGGAGCGTGGACAGTTGCTCGGTCAGGGGATGGCCGACATAGCTGCAGGGCGGGCCGCGCAGCCTGCGATAGGCCTCCGGCTCGAACGGCAACAGCGCCAGCACGTGGTCGACATATCTGAGCATCGCGCGCGCCCGGCCGGGCCGCCACGCCCAGACCGAGGGCGACACATAGTTGACGATCGGCAGCCCGGGATCCTTGGCGCGAACGCGCCTGGCGACGCGGTGGGTAAAATCCGGGCTGTCGATGATGACGAGAATATCCGGCGCCGCTTCGACCACCGCGATCGCCGTTTCCTTGATCAGGCCGAGGATCTTCGGCAGGTCCTTGACGACGGCGGCAAGCCCGATGATCGAGAGCTCCTCGATCGGAAACAGCAACTCCAGGCCTTCGCGCGCCATCGCGCGGCCGCCGACGCCCTCGAACCGCACGCCATCGCCAAGGCGCTGGCGCAGCACTTTCATCAGGTTGGCGCCGAGGCGATCGCCGGACTCTTCGGTCGCGATCAGAAATACCCTCCGCTCCATCCCGGCGGTCGCGCGAGACGGCGTCACGCTGACAAGCCCTGGACGAACAGGCCGGCTTTGTCCGCAGCCTCGATCATGGCTTGCGAGTCCGCGGCAATGGTATGGCCCGCGATCACCGCGATGCCGGCAAGCCCGGCTTTGGCTGCGCCTTCGATGGTTTTAACGCCCACGGCCGGCAGGTCGAAGCGCAAATCCTGTCCGCTCTTCGGTGCCTTCACCAGCACGCCGCGGGCGGATTTGGCGCGAATGCGCCCGGCCTCGCGCAGCCGCGCCACGCGCGCCAACAGCCCGTCGGTGCCCTCGATGTCCTCGACCGCAACCACATGCCCGTCGATCACGACCACGGCCTGTCCGATGTCGAAAGGCCCGAGCGCGCCGAGCACCTGCCGCCCTTTGGCGATGTCAGCAATGGCGGCGGAATCGGGCGTGGCGCGGGCCACGCTGCCCTCCGGCATCAGAATATCGGGGGCGACATCCCTGATGCCGACCATCCGGAAACCGTCCTGTTCGAGGATGCGGCCGATCCCCGACAACAGATGATCGTCACCGCCGCGAAACGCCGCCAGGATGCGGCCGATGACGCGGATCGTTCCCCAGTCCAGCCTGATTTCCGACAGTGCCGGGCGCAGCAGCGTCCCGATGAAGATCAAATCGCGGCAGCCCTCGCTGCGAAACAGTTTGGTCGCACGGCCGAGTTGCCCGACCGAGATCCAGTGATGGCGGAAGCGCGCGACGCGAGCCGGATCGCAGGCGCCGCGGAGCGCGAACAGCACCGGCGCGATCCCGCGCTGGCTAAGCGAATCCGCCACCGCGAACGGCATCGCGCCGCCGCCTGCGATGACGCCGACGGGAGAAGAAATGTCAGAAGCCGCTGAAATCATGGCTGCGGCGGTCCCGTCATCAATGCTTGTTGCCGTCGTCGGCGGGCAGGCAGAGCGGACGATGCTTGCCTTGCCCGATGAAAGCAAGGATTTCGGCAATCGCCGGATCCTCTCCGGCCAGCGGCTGCACCGCATTCAGCCGCTCGGCAAAGATGCCGGGGCCGTGAAAAAGTTTTTGGTAGAACGCGCGCACCGTGGCCAGCCGTTCCTTGGTGAACTTGCGGCGCTTCATGCCGATGATGTTCAGCCCTTCAAGGCTCGCATACTGGCCATTGACGAGGCCGAACGGAATGATGTCGCCGCGCACACCGCAGACACCGCCGACCATCACCTGCGGCCCGATCCGGGTTAACTGGTGCACGGCGGAGAGCCCGCCGATATAGACGAAATCGCCGATGTCGCAGTGGCCACCGAGCGTAGCCGAGGTCGCAAAGATCGCGTTGCGGCCGACCATGCAGTCATGACCCACATGGCTGTTGTTCATGAAGTAGCCGCTATCGCCGACACGCGTCAGCCCGCCACCTTTAACGGTGCCGACGTTCATGGTCACGCCCTCGCGAATGATGCAGCCGGAGCCGATTTCGAGCCGTGTCGGCTCGCCGCGATAGCTCAGGTCTTGCGGCGCGCCCCGAGCACGGCGAAAGGCGAAACCGTGCAATCAGCGCCGATGGACGTATGTCCCATCACCTGCACATGCGCGATCAGATTGCAGTTGGCGCCGATGACGACGTTCCGGCCGACAATGCAATAGGGACCAATTGTTGTCCCATCGCCGATCACAGCGCCATCCTCAACCCGCGCGGTTGGATCGATCGTACTCATTCAGCCGCCCAGCCCATCGGTTGTACGCGAATATCTCGCATTTTCCGGTGGTTAGCGCGGCGTACCAACGCTGTCCAGTGACGTATGGTTACGCCGTGTGTCGGCGCGGCCGGTAGCGCGAGTG
>CAWFIQ010000012.1:0-311532 GCA_963815955.1 uncultured Alphaproteobacteria bacterium | reverse complement strand
TTGGTGGGCGCACCAGGGCTCGAACCTGGGACCCGCTGATTAAGAGTTAGCTGCTCTACCAACTGAGCTATGCGCCCGGACGCAGGTCCGGAAAACCCTTGCGAGGGGCGTCGTTTAGCAAAGCGACCCGGGGATGTCCAGCAAACCGGCGCAAGTTTTCCCGCCCCTTGGTAGATCGCCGGAACAGCAAAAAGCCGCTGGATTTCAGCGGCTTCTGCCAATGTTCGGATCGGGACCCGATCCCTGCCCCTCTAGAGCCGCTCGGGACCGCCCCGGTCGCGGGCGCCGTCCCGGTCATCGCGATTTCGGCCATAGCCGGGATGCCGGTCAGAGTCGCGGTCCATGTCCATGTCGCGCTCGAACCGGTGACGGCGCCAGCCTTCCCTGCCCCCGAACCGGTCCATACGGGTCAGGACGGCGAGCCGGCGCTTCTGGCCGTCATCGAGCGTCTTGTAGAGCGGGTCGGCGGCGTCGGCGATCTTCTTCATGGCCGTCGCCGTGGCTGCCATATTCTCAGCGCGATCACGCAGCCGCGACACCGGATCGTCCGGCTTCTGCTGGCTGGAATCGTCCTTCGGCGGGTTCATCCGCGCGTTGGCGCGATCGATTCTGAGCTTGGCCAACTCCTTGACCGCGGTCTCGACCGGCGGCCACAGCTTTTCCTGGTCGGCCGTCAGCTTGAGGCCGGCATGGACGGCCGCGATCCGCGCATCGGCAAAGGCCGCCCTGTCCTCCGGGCTGATCCGCGAAAAGCCGTGACCCCAATGACGGTGCTGGGCATAGACGGCGGTCGAACCGGCGATGGCAAGAACCGCAACGGCTGCGATGGCGAACTTCCTCATGCGAACCTCCTGTGAAAGGTTACCAGAAGATGGGCTCGCCCCAGCCGGCCTTCAACTTAAAGGTTGGCAAGGGAGCCCTCCCTTACCAAGATGTAATGTGATCCCGTTCGATCCACCGCCATGCACGAACGGCTACAGCATGCCGAGCACGCGTGGCAGCCACAGCGAGATTTCCGGCACATAAGTGACGACGCCGAGGAAGATCAGCATGGTCAGAAGCCACGGCCACACGGCGATCGTCAGTTCGGTAATACCCATCTTGGCGATGCCGGAGGCCACGTAGAGGTTCAGCCCGACCGGCGGATGGCACATGCCGACTTCCATGTTGACGACCATCAGGATGCCGAGATGCACCGGATGGATGCCGAGCTTGACCGCGACCGGAAACAGGATCGGCGCCATGATCAGCACGATCGACGATGCCTCCATCACGTTGCCCGCGATCAGCAGCAGCACGTTGACGATCAGCAGGAAAATGATCCAGTCGACGCCGATCGAGGTGATCCATGCCGCGATCTGCTGCGGAATATTCTCGTTCGCCATCAGGAACGAGAACAGCACCGCGTTGGTGATGATGTAGAGGATCATCGCGCTCATGTTGGCGGAGCCGAGCAGCACCCGCGGCACGTCCTTGAGCGACATGTCCTTATAGACGAACACGGCGATGACGAAGGCGTAGACCGCGCTGATCGCCGCGGCTTCCGTCGGCGTGAACAGCCCGGCATAGATACCGCCGAGCACGATCAGGATCAGCAGCAATCCCCACATGCATTTGCGGAAAGCCACGAAACGCTCGGTCCAGCTCGCCTTCGGCAACCGCGGATAGTCAAACTTCCAGGCGCGATAGAAGGTCGTAACCCCCAGCAGCGTCGCCAGCATCAGGCCCGGGATGACGCCCGCCATGAACATCTGGCCGACGGACGCCGACGAGACGCGATGCCCGGCGGGATCGAGTGCAATGCTGCCGCCGGTCGCCACGCAATAGATCACCATCACGATCGAGGGCGGAATCAGGATTCCGAGCGCGCCTGACGTCGTGATGACGCCGGCGCCGAAGCGCTTGGGGAAGCCCTGCTTGACCATCGCCGGCATCATGATCGAACCGATCGCGATCACGGTCGCCGGCGAGGAACCGGACACCGCGGCGAACAGCGCGCAGGCCATCACGCCGGCAAGCCCGAGGCCGCCATACCAGTGCCCGACCATCGAGGTCGCAAAATTGATCATGCGGCGCGCGACGCCGCCATGGGTCAGGAAATTGCCGGCCAGGATGAAGAACGGGATCGCCATGATCTCGAAATTGTCGATGCCGGTGAACAGCTTCAGCGCCACCGACTCGGTCGGCACGTTGGTCATGGTGAAGATGAACGTCAAAACCGTCATGCCGAGCGCGATCGAGATCGGCATGCCCGTCAGCATCAGCGCGATCAGCAGCGAGAAGATGATCAGACTGCTCATCGGGTAACTCCCGCCGCGCCAACGCCGGGCTCTTCGACCTCGACACCCTCGACATGGGCGTGGTCATGGTGCGGCAACTCGCCAGTGTAGAAGTAATGATAGGCGACCTGCAGGAACCGGAAGCACATCAGATACGAGCCCAGCGGAATACAGAGATAGACGAACCAGCTCGGGATCTCGAGGTCGGGCGAGACCTGGTCGGTGTGCATCAGACCCCAGACGAACTTTGCGCCCATGGTGCCGATCACGGCGGTGAAGAACGCGCCGCAGAGCAGGCCGAACAGCACGACAGCATTGCGCCAGGGCGACTTGAGCTGGTTCACCACCACGTCGACGCCGACATGGATGCCGGTTCGCACGCCATAGGCGGCGCCGAACTTGGCGACCCACACGAACATGTAGATGCACAGTTCCTGCGCCCAGGACAGGTTGATCGGAAACAGAATGGGATAGAACAATGGAATGCCGACGAGATAGCGGTGCATCACCGCGATGAAGATGATCGTCGTCGCCAACGCCATCAGCGTCGCGATCAAGATCTCCTCAAGCCGATCGAGGATGCGAAGCAGCATCAATATCCCCCTGCAAGACCGGCTGTGTTATTGCAGCCAGGTCACGCCCATTTCGCTGCGTCCGTTGCGGCCGCAGTCCCCTCACTACAGATAGCACAGTCCGGACAGGAAAAGGGCTTCCGCGCCGAAGCACGGAAGCCCCTTACGGTCTTTTTAGTTGGTCGCGCCCCTCGTCTCCTTGAGGAACTCGTCGATCAGTGGCTGACCGACGCGCTTTGCCACATCCTGGTAAACCGGTTCGAGCGCCTTGCGCATCGCCGCATCCTGCTCCGCCGTCAGCGTGACGATCTCGCTCTTGCCGGTCTTCTTGATCTCCGCCAACGCGTCGTCGTTTTCCTTCTGCGACTGGCCGTTACCATAGGCGGTGGCTTCCTGCATGGCCTTTTCCAGCTGAGGCTTGATATCGGCAGGAATGCCGTCCCAGAATTTCTTGTTCACCACCACGATGTAACCGATGTAGCCGTGGTTGGTGACGGTGATGTACTTCTGCACCTCGTGCATTTTCTGGGTGTAGATATTGGACCAGGTATTTTCCTGGCCGTCGACGACGCCGGTCTGCAATGCCTGGTAGACTTCGGAGAACGCCATCACCTGCGGAATGGCGCCGAGCGCACGGAACTGGGCTTCAAGCACCTTGGAAGACTGGATGCGGAATTTCAGGCCCTTGTAGTCGGCGGGCGCAACAAGCTTCTTGTTGGCGCTCATCATCTTGAAGCCGTTGTCCCAATAGGCAAGCCCGGTCATGCCCTTGGCATCGAGCAGACCCAGCAGGCGCTTGCCGAGCGGACCGTCGGTGACTTTGCGGAGTGTCTTCAGGTCCGGCAAGATATAGGGCAGATCGAACACCTCGAATTCCTTGACGCCGATCGGGCCGAACTTGGCGTTCGAGGGCGCCAGCATCTGCACCGCGCCGAGTTGCAGCGCTTCCAGCTCTTCCTTGTCCTTGTAGAGCTGCGAGTTCGGATAGACTTCGACCTTGACCTTGCCGCCGGTGTATTTCTCGGCCAGTTCCTTGAACTTCTCGGCGGCCAGCCCCTTCGGCGTGTTGGGCGCCACCACGTGGCTGAACTTGATCACGATCGGCGATTGCGCCGCGGCGGGCCCAACCAGGGTCAATGCCGCGATCGATGCCGCGGCCAGAATCAACTTGCGCATGTTTCCTCCCGTTATTTCCCCGGAGCCGCGAACGCGGGTTCCGAAGCTTGCATGCCAGATGCACCCATATAGACAAGCCAGAGAAAATGCCATTGCCCGTTAGCAGGGGCTAACGCCTTTGCTGCACTGCAAAATTCGACATCCGGCCGCGCCGGTTTTTGGGCTTCGGTTCCGGTAGATCGTGCCGGGCGTGTACAGGATGCGTCCAATAAACGTTTGCTATGTCTGGTTTCATCGTAATGAAAGCCTCCGCAGGTTTTCATTTTCCGCAATGACGGAGGAGAATTACGCGACCTCGTCATCCCCGCGAAGGCGGGGATCCAGTACGCCGCAGCTTCTCGGTTCAATCACTGAGGTCTCTGGAATACTGGATCGTCCGCCCCAGTGCGCAATTGCGCACAAGGCGGACGATGACAGTGGAATATGCGATTGCCTTCTCGCGACGTGATACGCCCGAGGTTTGCATCTTGGTTTGCCCTCTTCGAAATCAGAGGGCGCAGGGAAGACCGGGTGCTTGCTGCACCCGCGGTCTCGCGTGCGATTTGCGCAAACAAAACTGCACACGAGCATACAGGGCAGCGGGAACACTCCGGCCTTCCCTGCGCAATGGCTTTACGGCTTACTTCGTGCTCTTCCCGGAGAACGGCTCTTTTGCCTCCGTTATCCCAAAGAAGCTTCGCTTCTCCTGGACGTAATGCCAGCACCGCGACATCAGAACCACACGACTTCGCCGTACGCTTCAGGCGCGTACGTCTTCTGCGCCTTCCGCGTCCATCGCATCCCACCGCGCGTTCGTGACGTTCGCGAGCGCCCCTCATCCGCGTGAGACGGGCGGAGTTATGCCGGTGATTTGGGTGAGAACGAAAGTGGAATATTTTTGCGCGAGGGACTCGACAGGTTTTTGGTGATTTGCCCGACAAGTGGTTTTGTCGCAGTTTTTTTGCCCGTCATTCCGGGGCGACGCGCAGCGTCGAGCCCGGAATCCATTTCACAGTGTGGCATGCGGGCCCGATGGATTCCGGGCCCGCGACTTCGTCGCGTCCCGGAATGACGAGATGGGCGATCAGCCCGCCGCTTGCGCCGGCATGTCGCGCTGGCGCTTCATGACGATCTTGTTCAGCGCGCCGAGATAGGCTTTTGCCGAGGCGACCAGCGTATCCGGGTCGGCGGCCTTCGAGGTCATCGAACGGCCCTCGTGGGCGAGCCGCACCGACACTTCGGCCTGCGCGTCGGTGCCTTCGGTCACGGCGTGGACCTGGTACAGCTCCAGCTTTGCTTCGTGCGGCACCAGCGCCTTGATGCAGTTGAAGACCGCATCGACCGGGCCGTTGCCTTCGGCTTCCTCGATCTTGATCTGGCCGTCGATATCGAGCTTCATGGTGGCGCGCTGCGGGCCATGGGTGCCTGCGATGACCGTCAGCGAGGTCAGCTTGATGCGGTCGTGCGACGCGGCCATATTTTCATCGACCAGCGCCTCGATGTCCTCGTCGTAGATGTCCTTCTTGCGGTCCGCCAGCGCCTTCATCCGCGCAAACGCATCTTCCAACTGGTTCGGACCGAGCTTGTAGCCCATCTCTTCCAGCTTGTGCACGAAGGCATGGCGGCCGGAATGCTTGCCCAGCACCAGCGAGGACTGCTTCAGGCCGACCATCTCGGGACGCATGATCTCGTAGGTCGAGGCGTCCTTCAGCACGCCGTCCTGATGGATGCCGCTCTCATGCGCGAAGGCGTTGCGGCCGACGATCGCCTTGTTGTACTGCACCGGGAACGAGGTCGCCGCCGACACCAGTTTCGAGGCGCGCGTCAACTGCGTGGTGTCGATCCTGTTCCACCACGGAAACTTGTCGTTGCGCACATTGATCGCCATCACGATCTCTTCGAGCGCGGCGTTGCCGGCGCGCTCGCCGATGCCGTTGACGGTGCACTCGACCTGGCGCGCGCCGCCGGCAATGCCGGCCAGCGAGTTCGCCACCGCCATGCCGAGGTCGTTATGGCAATGGACGGAGAAGATGGCCTTGTCGGAGTTCGGCACGCGCTCGATCAGCGTGCGCATGAAGTGGGTGTATTCCTCCGGCACCGTATAACCAACGGTATCCGGGATGTTGACCGTGGTGGCGCCAGCCTTGATCACGGCTTCGACGATGCGGCAGAGATAATCCATCTCGCTGCGGGTGCCGTCCTCGGCCGACCATTCGACGTCGTCGATCTGGTTGCGGGCGCGGGAGACATTGGCGACAGAGAGTTCGATTACCTGCTCCGGCGTCATGTTCAACTTGACGCGCATGTGCAGCGGCGAGGTCGCGATCACCGTGTGGACGCGGCCGCGCCTGGCGAACTTCACCGCTTCGGCGCAGCGGTCGATGTCCTTCGGGTGGGCGCGCGACAGGCCGGCGATGACGGCGTTCTTGGAGCGGCGGGCAATTTCGCTGACCGCCTGGAAGTCGCCTTCCGAAGTGATCGGGAAGCCGGCCTCGATGACGTCGACGCCCATGTCGTCCAGCATCTCGGCGACCTCGAGCTTTTCCTCGTAGGTCATGGTCGCGCCCGGGCACTGCTCGCCGTCACGCAGGGTGGTATCGAAAATGATGACGCGGTCCTTCTCGGACTTGTTGGCGGTGGTCATATCCTGAATTCCTTTTGGGTGTTGCGCCGCTTCAATGGGCGCTGAAGGGTCTGGTGATCTCGCTCAAAACCCCTGAGTGCCCAGGCGCAATCGCCCAGACGGCCCTCAGGGGCCGATAAGAAGCAGAAGCCCGCCAAGAAGCAGGGTGGGCGCGGACGCAGCCGAAATCGCGGGGGCAGACATGGAGGCAGCCTTGGCCGCTCCACCCCGAACTCCGGACTTTTCGCTGCGAATCAGCATTGCCAGACCCTTTGGACGCTCAAATCTCGGCCAAAACCATTGACGGTTCGTTGCCAGGACGGCGTTCCGGGCCTGTTCTAGACGAATTTTGCCGCTGGCTGCAATGCCAAAAGATGGTCAGGAAGGGTGACCTAACCCTGGTGTCGTCGTCCGGCTTGACCGGACGACCCAGTATTCCAGAGGCCGGAGTTGGAGCCGAGGGGGCACGGCGTACTGGATTCCCCGCCTTCGCGGGGAATGACGACGGATGTGTCTTCGTCCAGTACGGCGCAAGGCCCTCACGTCGCTTCGCTCTGCCCATCCTGCTTCTTTGTGCCCTTCTCCTCCGCCAGCAGCGCCTCGCGGACCTGCTTGAATTCGCTGCGCTCGGCCTTGTCGACCTTGGGGAATTGCAGATCCAGCCTGTCGAGCGCGGCCACGATCGACGAGCCGATCACCACCCGGGCGAACCATTTGTGGTCGGCGGGCACGACGATCCAGGGCGCCTGCTTCGACGCGGTGTGGTGGATCATGTCCTGGTAGGCGGCCTGGTATTTCGCCCAAAGCTTGCGCTCGCCGATGTCGGCCATCGAGAACTTCCAGTTCTTGGCGGGCTCCTCCAGCCGCTCGAGGAAGCGCTCGCGCTGCTCCCCCTTCGAGACATTGAGGAAGAACTTCAGGATCACGGTGCCGTTGCGCGCGAGGTAGCGCTCCATCGCGGAGATGTCCTCGAAGCGCTCCGTCCAGATATCCCTGGTCACCAGCCGCTGCGGAATCTTCTGCTTGGCCAGCACCTCCGGATGCACGCGCACGACGAGGCATTCCTCGTAGTAAGAGCGGTTGAAGATGCCGATGCGGCCGCGCTCCGGCAGGGCGATCATGCTGCGCCACAGGAAATCGTGGTCGAGTTCCATGGTCGAAGGCTGCTTGAACGAGGTGACCTCGCAGCCCTGCGGATTGACGCCCTCGAACACGCTCTTGATCGCGGAGTCCTTGCCGGCTGCGTCCATGCCCTGAAAGATCAGCAGCAGCGACCAGCGGTCCTGCGCGTAGAGCTTTTCCTGGAAGTCATTCAACCGATCGCGGTTAGCCTCGATGATCTTGGTCCCCTTGTCCTTGTCGAGGCCGCCCTTCTCGCCCGTCTTGTGCGATTTCAGGTGGAACTCGCCCGAGCCGTCGTAGCGGAACGGGGCGACATAGGGCTTCAGTTCATCGGCAAGCGGTTGCGAGGATTTCTTGCTCATTTCGTCCCGGAGGGCTTGGGTTGCGTCTTCAGTCGGTCGAGGACGCTACCAAGAATGCCCTTGGGAAGGAATATGATGAAAACGACCAGCAGCACGCCATAGACGAGGTTGTCCCAGCCCACCGCCTTGGTTCCGAACCCGATGCGCAGCCCTTCGGCGAGCATGATGGTGATGATGGCGCCGACCGTCGGCCCGAGCGAGACGTAGAGCCCGCCGACGATGGCGGCGAAGACAATCTGCAGCGACAGCCCAATGCCGCTCACCGTGTCGGGCGAGATGAACATCTGATACTGGCAATAGAGCGCGCCGGCGAGCGCGGTCATCAGCGCCGAGATCAGCGTGATCTTGAGCTTTTCGGCGGTGACGTTGACACCCGCGGCAGCGGCGGCGTCCTCGTCTTCCGAGATCGCCTCCATGGCGTAGCGGCTCATGCTGCGGTCGACCCAGCGCCAGATCAGCAGACCCACGACCCAGACGAACAGCGCGATCAGATACCATGTCGTCTTGTCGTCGAACTGCAGCGCCAGCAATCCGCTGCCCTTGGTGCGGTTCGGCGTGTAGCCGAGCGAACCGCCGGTGTAATCGCGGGTCGCGGTGATGACCTGCAGCACGATGCCTGACAGCGCCAGCGTCACCAGCACGAAATAATGTCCGGTGATGCGGAAGCGAAAGCAGGGATAGGCGACCACGAACGCCAGCACCCCCGCCGCGACCATGCTGACGGGAATCCCGATCCATGGCGACACGCCGAGATGGTTCCACAATAGCGCCGTGACATAGGCACCGACGCCCATGAAGCCGCCATGGCCGAGCGACACCAGGCCGAAACGGCCCATGATCGACCAGGCGGTGTAGGCGAACGACCAGATCAGGATCAGCACGAGAATGTGCAGGTGATAAGGATCGCGATAGACAAAGGGCAGCGCGATCAGCGCTGCGAGGCCAACGCCCCAGGCGGCATGACGGGAATTCACGAGCGCCTCGCCAGAAGGCCCGCGGGCCGGATGAACATCATGACGATGAAGAAGGCGAACGCCAGCACGTAGCCCCATTCGAGGTCGGAGAACAGCCCGCCCAGCGAAATGATCTGCGCGAACACGAACGCGGCGATGAAGCCGCCGACGAAATTGCCGAGCCCGCCGAGCACGCAGATCAGGAAGGTGATCGGCCCGAACGACAGTCCGACGAAGGGATGCACGTCGTACTGCAGCACCAGAAGACAGGCGGCGAGGCCTGCGAGCGCGCCGCCCAGCGCCGAGGTGATGAGATAGATGCGCTTGGTATCGACCCCCATCAGCGACATGATCTGGCGGTCCTGCGCGACGGCGCGAATCGCGGTGCCCGTAAAGGTGCGCGTCATGAAGAGGTAGATCGCCACCATGCCCATCAGCGCCGCGGCAAAGGATAACAGCCGCGAATAGCTGAAATGCATCTCGCCGATCGCCAGCACCGGCAGGCGGATGCCGAGATTGCGGAAGTCGATGCCGAACGCGACGGTGGCAAAGCTCTGCAGAATGAACAGCACGCCGCCGGTCGCGAGCAACTGGTTGATCGGAGGCGCGGTCAATAGCGGCGCGATGACGATGTAATGCAGCGCCGCACCGAGGGCGGCGACCAGCAGGATCGCAAACGGCGCGGCGACCCAGTACGGCAGGCCGAACACCTGGACCATGTAGTACATGCCGTACATGCCGATCATGACCAGCTCGGCGTAGCAGATCCAGGTCACGTCGATGACGCCGAAGATCAGGTTGAGCCCGAGCGCCAGCAGCGCCAGCACGCCGCCGAGCAGGATGCCGTTGACCACGGCTTCCAGCAGATAAATGTCGAAGATGTCGAAAAATTCCTGCATCGTTGCTTTGCCTCAGGACCTGATGTTTCGTTGAACCCGCTTCCTCGCCGCCTGCCCTCCCTCTCCCGCTTGCGGGGGAGGGCCGGGGTGGGGGTGCCGCCGCGAGTCGCACTGCCCGTGTGGAGAGAGTTTCCCCCACCCGCATCGCATCTGTCGATGCGATGCGACCTCCCCCGCAAGCGGGAGAGGTGAAGAAACCGCCACTTGGCCCGACTTCATCATGCCCTACACACCCAGATATGCCTGCTTGATCGTATCGGTCGACAGCATCTCTTCCGACGTGCCGGACGCGCGGATGGTGCCGGCCTCCAGCAGATAGGCGCGGTCGACCACCTTGAGCACCTGCTGCACGTTCTGTTCGACGATCAGGACGGTCAGCCCGCTCGCGCGAATAGTTTTCACCAGTTCGAACACCTGCTGCACCACGACCGGCGCCAGTCCCGCCGACGGCTCGTCGAGCAACAGCAGTTTTGGGTCCGACATCAGCGCGCGGCCGATCGCGCACATCTGCTGTTCGCCGCCCGACATGGTGCCGGCCATCTGGCTGCGCCGCTCCTTCATGCGCGGGAACAGATCGAACACGAATTCCAGACGCTGCGCATATCTGGCGCGCGCCCCCGGCATGTAGGCGCCCATCTTCAGATTGTCGTCGACGGTGAGCCGCGGAAACAGCCGGCGGTTTTCCGGCACGTGGGCGATGCCGAGATCGACGATGCGATGCGCCGGCGTCGCCAGCACGTCGTTGCCTTCCATCGAGATCGCGCCCCTGGTCGGCCGGATCAGGCCCGAGATCACGCGCATCAGCGTGGTCTTGCCGGCGCCGTTGGGGCCGATGACGCCGACCGCCTCGCCCGCCTTGACGTCGAGATTGACGCCGAACAATGCCTGGAAGGTGCCGTAGCCCGCATCGACCGATTTCAATTCGAGCATGCGTCAGACTCCCGCCTTGCGGCGCGCTTCCGCCGCCGCAGCCTGGCTCGAATCCGCGTCCGTGCCGAGATAGACCTCGATCACCCTGGGATCGCCGGCCACCGCGCTCGGCAGGCCCTCCGATATCTTCTCACCGTGATCGAGCACCATCACGCGATCGACCACGCGCATCAACACGCCCATGATGTGCTCGACCCAGATGATGGTGATACCGAGTTCGTCGCGGATCTTGCGCAGCATGTCGGCGGCCTGATCCATCTCGTGCTCGTCAAGCCCGCCGAGGCTTTCGTCCGCGAGCAGAAGTTTCGGCCCCGTCGCAAGCGCCTTGGCGAGTTCGAGCTTCTTCAGGCCGGCGGCGCCGAGGCCGTCGACGCTGGCGTGGCGGTCGGTCGGCAGTCCGACCATGGCAAGCGCACGTTCGGCCGCCTCATCGGCTTTCGCGCGGCTGTGGCGGCCCTGCCCGTAATATCCGGCAAGCGCCACGTTCTCGAACATGCTGAGCCGGTGAAACGGCCGCGGAATCTGGAAGGTGCGGCCGATACCGCCGTTGATGATGCGGTGCGGGGCCACGCCCGCGATCTCCGCGCCGTCGAACAGGATCGATCCCGCCGTCGGCACCAGCGTGCCCGACAGCATGTTGAAGATCGTGCTCTTGCCGGAACCGTTCGGGCCGATCAGGCCGAGAATCTCGCCCTGCTCGACCCGGAACGATACGTTGTTAACCGCGGTGAAACCGCCGAAGCGCTTCACCAACCCTTCTACCGTCAGCACGCCAGATACTCCGCTCTCGCAACTCTTCTTGGTTGAGCATGGTCCGGAAAACGCGACAAACGCGAAGCGTTTGCGCGGGGATCATGCTCTACTGGTTGCTGAATGTGGTTCCCTTCGGCAGCGGCAGCACGGACTCGCGCTGCGCCTGGCTCTTCGGCCACACCACATACGACTTGTCGTCGATGTACTGGATCACCACCGGGAACGAGCGCTCGTTCTGGCCGGCCATCTGCGTGCCTTCGCCGTGGAACTTGACGCCGAAGCCCAGCATGGTGCCGCCTTCGGGAATGTCGACCTCCAGCGCCGCCTTGCGCAGCGCGTCGGGATCGACACCGCCATGTTTCTTGATGGCGCGCGGCAGCACGTCGGTGAGGAAGAGATAGGTGTTCGACGCCGCCATGCCGACGTGGGCGGAACGGATCGCAACCCCGGGCTTGGCCTTGTCGAACTCCTCGCCGACCATCTTGATCACCGGCGGCAGCTTCGGATCCATCGATTTCTGGTTGGCGAGCCAGATCGAGATCGGATCGGTGTTGAAGACGTAATTGACGTCGCCGCCCAAGCCTTCCTTCAGCTTCTCGTAGACGCCGTAACCCGCGCCGTGGCCGACCAGCGCTCCGAATTTCAGGCCTTGCTCCCGCGCCTGCCGCCCGAACAGCGTGATGTCCGGGTTATAGCCGGTGTGGAAGATCACGTCTGGCCGCGCGCGCTTCAGCTTGGTGACGAGCGCCGACAGATCCGGCGCGGTGGCGGAATAGCCTTCCTTCATCACGACGTTGAAGCCGGCCTTCTTGGCGCCGGCCTCGTTGCCCTTGGAGACGTCGACACCATAGGCGCCGTCCTCGTGAATGATGGCGACGCGCAGATCCTTCGGCTCCTTGCCGAACTTTTCCTTGGAGTTCTGCGCGATGAAATCCATCGTCATCATGCCGAACTGATCGCCGGAGGCCTGCGGTCGGAATACGTATTTGAAGTTCTTGTCGGCCAGCACCGCGGAGGAAATGCAGGTGGTGATCCACATGAAGTTCTTGAGCTGCTCGACGCGCGCGGCCACCGGCACGCATTGCGCCGACGAGAAGAAGCCGAGCAGCATGTTGACTTTTTCCTGCTCGATCAGCCGGACCGCCTCGTTGATCGCGACATCAGGCTTGCTCTGGGCGTCGGCGTAGACAGCTTCGACCTTGTAGCCCTCGACGCCGGTCTTGGCGTAGTGGTCGAGCATGATCTTGGCGCCGATATATTGCAGCTCCGAACCACCGCCGGCGAGCGGGCCGGTCAGGTCGTAAATCACGCCGATCTTGATTTTCTTTTCCTGGGCCTCGGCGGTGACCGCCATCCCCAGCACCGCCATTGCGGCAGACAGCCCAACGAGAAGGCGTGCAGCATTGCGCCCCGGCATGGAATCCTCCCTGGATTATTTTGTGCACTGCATTTTCTTGTTGTTGTTGGCGCCTATCACATTGGTAGCGCGACCAGATGTCAAGCATGTTACTGCCGTCGGCATCACGCCGGGGCGCAGAGGAACAGCTGACGCCGCACGTCAGGGTTGGGAAGCGAACTGCGCCTCGATGAAGGCCGTGACAAAACGCGGCATTGCCGAATTGAGATCGAGCGTGCTGCGCACCAGGTGGATGGCGGATAATTCCGGCTGACGCTGCGCGGCGAGATTGGCCTCGATCCGGGCGCGCAGCGCTTCGCCCGGCATATCGACCCGCAATATGCGGATCATGGCGACCGCTGGTCCCGTGTAGACGCAGTGCCAATGCGGCTCGCTCTCGTATTCGCCGGGCGCAAGTCCGGTCTCCTCCTCGAGTTCGCGCGTGACGCTTCCGGGTATGTCGACCCTTCCGTCTTTGATGTCGTCGAGGTCAGGCGTGCCCGACGGAAAATAGATGCGTCCGGCGTTCGACGTATGCCGGCCCATCTCGCCGAGCACGAAGGCCCCGTCGGCGCAGCGCAACGCGCCCATGCCAAAACCGTTGAACACAGACGGGTCGGGAAAACCCCAGTCGCGCCACGCCAGAAAGCTTGCGAAATCGGTTTCGAAATAGCCGGCGCTGAAGCGGTCGCCGGAGAACACCGGGTTGCGACCGAACAGGACGCGGCCGTTCCACATCGCGGGCCTTTCGCGCTGCTTGTCGGCGAAATGCGCTGCTATTTCGGCGCGGCGCGCCTCGGCAAACGGCCACGCCCACGCTTCGACAGCGAGGTCGAGCACGCTGACGCGATGAATGACCGGAGGCTTCGTGTCACTCATCGCCTGGCTTCGCCTGATTTCACGGCGATCCTGTCCAGACCTTACTTCGGGTTCGCGCCCGTGGTCTTCTTGACCTGCTCGACATATTTGTTGGTCCAGGTCTTGGTCACGTCGATGTTGGCTTTCGCGACCTCGGGCGAACCTTCGCTGAACACGGCGAGCACGGCATCGGCGCCCTTGGGGTCCATCTTGCCGGTTTCCGAATACATCGGGATCGTGTTCTTCAGCGCGGCGAGATAGAGCTCCTTGTTCTTGCCGACAATTCCATCGGGCATCTTCGCCATGATCTCTTCCGCCGAGTGCGAATGGATCCAGGCCAGCGTGTTGACGATCGCCGTGGTCAGCGCCTGCACTTCCTTTTCATGCGACTTGATCCATGCCGTGGTGGTGTAAAGCGCGCCGCCCGGATACTCGCCGCCGAACAGCGCTAGCGTGTCCTTCTGCGTACGGGTGTCGGCGAGGATCTTCAGATCCGGATAGCTTCCCTGCAGGACGGTGACGGAGGGATCGAGCATCACGGCTGCGTCGATCTGTCCCTGCTGCATCGCCGCCACGGCAGTCGCGCCGAGGCCGACGCCGATCACCGCGGCGCTGGTCGGGTCGAGGCCGTTCTTCTTCAGCAGAAACTTCAGGAAGAAATCGGTCGAGGAGCCCGGCGCGCTGACGCCGACCTTCTTGCCGGCCAGATCCTTGATCGACTTGATCTCATTGGTGTGCGCGGGCGACACCACAAGCACCAGGCCGGGATAGCGATCATAGACCACGAAGGACTGCAATTCCTGCTTCTTGGCGGCCAGATTGACGCAGTGGTCGAAATAGCCGGACACCACGTCGGCGCTGCCGCCGAGCACGGCTTTCAGCGCGTCCGAACCGCCCTTGAGGTCGACCAGTTCGACCGCCAGCCCGGCCTTTTCGTATTCGCCGAGTTGTTGGGCGAGCACGGTGGGCAGGTAGCACAGGCAGGCGCCGCCGCCGACCGCCACGGTGACCTTGCTTTGCGCCGCGGCAAATCCCGAGGTCAGCGCCAGTGCCAGCAGCGAAGCGGCCAGCCGTCCGAACAGTTTCTTCATGGGTTCCTCCATTTGTTGGCCGGCAAGATAGAGCAGCGCGCGGGTCTTGAGAAGGCATCCCCGCCGCCGGTGATAGCTGGTCAAGCGCGGGCCGACGGCATAGCATCGCCCTACAATAATCAGCACAGGGGAGGACTACCCATGAATCGCGTCGCTATCACGCTATCGCTCGCCGCCGCTTTTGCCGCCGGTTGCAGCGTCACCCATCTGCTCCGTCCGGCAATCGCCGCCGAGAACATCACCGCCCAGGTCATCCACACCGGCGAACTCGAGGGCGATGCGCTCGGAAAGGCGAACGCGGGTGGTATGCGCTCCAAACTGTACGTCGCCGCCGACGGCATGACCATCTCGATCCAGGACGGCAATGTCGCCAAGCACATGCACCCCAACACCAACGAGATCCAGTATATCCTCGACGGTACCGGCACGATCACGCTCGGCGACAAGGAAGTGCGGGTGAAGCCGGGCGATCTGGTCGTGATCCCGAAGGGCACCGCGCATGGCGGCACCAAGCCCGACGGCCGCACCCTCAAGGCCATCGCGATCAAGACCCCGCCGCAGGCGCCTGATGATACGAAGATGCTGAACTGACGCGAAGCGCGCGCCTCAGCCGTAGGGTGGGCAAAGGCACGCAGTGCCGTGCCCACCATCGAGCGGGCATCATGATCCGCAGATGGTGGGCACGCTTCGCTTTGCCCACCCGGTCTCCGCCGTCATTGCGAGCGAAGCGAAGCAATCCATAGCGCCGCAAGCGAAGATGTGGATTGCTTCGTCGCTGTCGCTCCCTTGCGCAAACGCTTCGCGTTTGTCGCAGGCAATGACGGCAGAGCCTCCTACCCCCTGCCCTCGCTCGCAGCCGGCCGCCAGACCAGCAGCCGCTTCTCGACCAGCGTCACGCCCATGTCGATCAGGATGACGAAGGCTGACAGCACGAACATGCCGGCGAACACGGCGGCGACGTCGAACACGCCTTCGGCCTGCTGGATCAGGTAGCCGAGACCGGCCGCCGATCCCAGATATTCGCCGACGACAGCACCGACCACGGCAAAGCCGACCGCAGTGTGCAGCGAGGAAAACATCCACGACAGTGCCGACGGCCAGTAGACATGCCGCGTCAACTGCCGCTCGTTCATGCCGAGCATGCGGCCGTTGTCCAGCACGGTTTGGCTGACCTCCTTGACGCCCTGATAGACATTGAAAAACACGATGAAGAACACCAGCGTCACGCCGAGCGCGACCTTGGACCAGATGCCCAGGCCGAGCCACAGCGCGAAGATCGGCGCCAGCACCACGCGCGGCAGCGCGTTGATCATCTTGACGTAGGGGTCGAAAACCGCGGCAACGCGCGGCTGGCGCGCGAACCAGAAGCCGACCAGCACGCCGCCGACCGAGCCGATCACGAAAGCCAGCACCGACTCCCACAGCGTGATCATCAGATGCTTCCAGATCACGCCGGAGGAGAACCATTTGACGATCTGGCTGGCGACATCGACCGGGTTGGAGAAGAAGAACGGCGGCAGCAGGATGCGGCCGAACACCGGCACTGTCGTGAGGAACTGCCACAGCGAGAGCGCCACCACGGCCACCATCAATTGCCAGAACAGCAGTGTCAGGCGCGACATCAGACTGCCTCCGCCGCTTGCGTGGATTGCGCATAGCCTTTCATCACTTCGTCCTTCAGCACGCTCCAGATTTCGCGGTGCAGCTCACGAAAATCCTTCTCCATACGGACTTCGGAGATGTCGCGCGGTCGCGGCAGCTTGACGCGCCAGTCGCCGATGATGCGCGCCGAAGGACCTGCCGACATGATCACGACCCGGTCGGCGAGCGCGATCGCCTCCTCCAGATCGTGGGTGACGAACAGCACCGCCTTGCGGTCGGCGTTCCATAGTTCGAGCAGCAGATTGCCCATGATCTGCCGGGTCTGGGCATCGAGCGGGCCGAACGGCTCGTCCATCAAAAGGATTTTTGGATCGCGGATCAGCACCTGCGCAAGACCGACGCGTTTGCGCTGCCCGCCCGACAGCATATGCGGATAACGGTTGGCGAAAGCACCGAGACCGACGGACGTAAGCCAGCCCTGCGCCCGCTGCAGCGCCTGTTCGCGTGGCGCGCCCTTGATGTCGAGGCCAATGGCGACGTTGTCGATCGCGGTCTTCCAGGGAAACAGCGCGTCGGCCTGGAACAGATAGCCGGCATCCCGGTTCAACCCCGTCAGTGGCCGATCGAAAATCTTCACCGATCCCGCAGCCGGCTTCAGGAGCCCGGCGGCGACGTTGAGCAGCGTCGATTTTCCGCATCCGGTCGGACCGACGATGGCGACGAACTCGCCATCGGCGACGGACAGGCTGGCCCGCTCCACCGCCGTGTAAACCCGATCCCCCGCCACGCGAAAGGCCACCGTCGCATTGTCCAGCGCGACCGCGATTGGCTGTTCGTTACCCGCCATGTTTCTCCCCAGGATTTGGACGGATGCCTTAGCGGTTACGAAGGATAAGTTCAACGCGGCGCTGCAGCGCGGTTGATGTTGCTACCCTCCCCTGGAGGGTCTGACCGGCCGCTCTGATCGCTGCTTGCCCTCCTTTGCAGGGCGCGCTATTTTTGCCCCACTCAATCGGGAAAGGAGGGCCGCGCGATGATGACAATCTTCCGGCATTATCGCCAGCGTGGCCCCGTCAACGCCCTGCAAATGCGTTTGCAGGGCTGACCAGAGGCTCCCGACAAAAACCTGTTCCTGGTCTGCCCTTCGTGGCCATGCGGCGTTGCGCGCTTTGAGCGTTCGCGCCTGCATTTTCTCCATCGCCGCGCTGTGACATCGACATCCAACGACGGCTGCGTGCCCGGGATGTCGTGATCGGCCGGCAAGACCAGAGAACGATCATGACGCTCATCACACTCCGCAATCTCGGCGTAACGCTGAACGCGCCGCTGTTTTCCCGGCTGAACCTCGTCGTCAATGCCGCCGACCGGATCGGCCTTGTCGCCGCCAACGGCCGCGGCAAATCCACCTTGCTGCGCTGCATGGCAGGCGCCATGGACGCGAGCGAAGGCGACATCACGCGATCCCGAGGGCTCACAATCGGCTATGTCGAGCAGCATGTGCCGGATGCCCTGATGGACCGGCCGTTTGACGCGGCCGTGCTCGAGATGCTCTCCGCCGACCGGCGCCGCAGCGAACAGTGGCGGGTCGACGTGGCGCTGGACTCCCTCGAAGTGCCCGAAGCCATGCGGCAGCAACCGCTGAAACATTTGAGCGGCGGCTGGCAGCGATTTGCCATGCTTGCCCGCGTGCTGGTGACCGAGCCCGACGTGCTGCTGCTTGACGAGCCGACCAACCACCTCGACCTCGTGCGGATCGGCTCAGCTTGAAAACTGGCTGAATGCGCTGCCGCGCGACATGCCCGTCGTGATCTCCAGTCACGACCGCGCCTTTCTCGACGCGACCACGAACCGGACGCTGTTCCTGCGGCCGGAGCAGTCGCAGATGTTTTCATTGCCCTACACGACGGGCGCGCGCTGCACTCCGCGAGGCCGATGCATCGGACGAACGGCGCTATCAACGCGATCTCAAAACGGCCCAGCAACTCCGCCAGCGTGCGGCGAAACTCAACAACATCGGCATCAACTCCGGAAGCGATCTGCTGCTGTCGAAGACCAGGCAATTGAAGCAGCGCGCCGGGAAACTGGAAGACGCGGCAAAGCCTGCGCACCTCGAGCGATCGGCAGGGACGATCAGGCTTGCCAATCGCGGAACGCATGCCAGGGTTCTGGTCACGCTGGCGGATGCTGCCGTCGAGACGCCGGACGGCAGGCTGCTGTTTCGGACCGGCAAGCAGTTCATCGGCAAGGGCGACCGCATCGTGCTGCTGGGCGCAAACGGGGCCGGCAAGACCCGGCTGGTGGCGATGCTGCGCGGGGCAATAGAAAATCCGGACGCCGCGCACGGCAGCATCAGGGCCACGCAGTCGCTGGTGCTCGGCTATTGCGATCAGGCGCTCGCCGGCCTTGCCGACACTGAAACTCCGATGCACGCGATCGTCCGCCGCTTCGATGTCGGCGATCAGCGTGCGCGCGCGTTACTCGCGGGATCCGGCCTCTCGATCGAGATGCAGGGCCGTCCGATCGGCCGGCTTTCCGGCGGACAGAAAGCGCGACTGGGGATGCTGCTGCTGCGGCTGGCGCAGCCGAACTTCTATCTGCTGGATGAACCGACCAACCATCTGGATATCGAAGGACAGGAAGCGCTCGAAGACGAATTGCTGGACCATCAGGCAACCTGCCTGCTGGTTTCGCATGATCGCAGCTTCGTACGGACGGTGGGCAACCGGTTCTGGCTGATCGACAGGAAGAAGCTGGTGGAACTGGAGGGGCCGGAAAGGTTCTTTGCATCGGCCGGCGCAACAGCTTAGCCGCCCGACCTGTCACGGTTTTGCGTACCACCCGGTGCGCAAAACCGGCATTGACCTTGGCGCGACGCGTCGTCGCACGTCCGCCTTCCGCGCATTCCCTTTGGAACAGCATTCAGCACCCAAGCCAACACGACTTCACGATTGGTCAAATACCCTTGATGTGCCCCTCAAAGCGCACGGATTAACACTAATTTAGTGGTGTCGGCGGACGGCGAACCTACATCAGTCTGACGCATATCGAGCAATGAATTGCGCAGAATATGAAAGTCAACCTTGCACACAAAAAGCCGACGCGGTGACTTGATACCCGTGGTTGTAACCCTGGTCGTCGCGGTCGTGGGTGCAGCCGGTATGTTCAACAACCTGCGTCCAGGCAAAAATTCGCCGGACAGCGTCAACGCAAGGATGGTCACTGCCGCGGCAATATCGAGGGTCGGCGCAATTGAAATTCCGTCAGAGCCGCCCGCCGGACAGCTCCAACGAGGAGTCCCCGCATGAAAAAGCTTTCCGTTCTTTGCATCGCGCTTTGCGTCGGCCTTTCAACCACCGCGGCGTTTGCTCGCGGTGGCGGTATGGGAGGAGCGCATGGCATGGGACCGTCTCATATGTCCATGATGGGCGGCGCCTTCGGCACCACCGCCGCCGCGCCCGGCACCAACTCGTCGGGCACAGCGCTTTCCTCAGATGGCGTGGGCCACCCCATGGTTGGCACCAACTCCGCTATCGACCCTGAAGACGCGAAGATCGACAAAACGATAAATTCGATCTGCCGGGGATGTTGATGCTTCCGGGCTGGGGCGTTGCCACTAACCCAAAGGAATTTCAAAGTGATTGAAACAGTCGCGGCAGTTCTAGCCCTGTTCAGCGCTGGTATCTTTGCAGCTCACGCGGTCGACGCCTACACCCAGGGAGCGGAGGCCGATGAAGCGATGCCCAATCGAGAAAATCGCCAGCGCAGCTGAGGCTTCAGCTACGTCACTTGACCGCTCTCATCTTGGCGCGGATTACGATCGGCTGCGACAATGATGCGCGTCAGCGCACGTGCCTGGGTGTTGCCGCGATCAATCCCAACGCAAAACATTGTGAGGCGACAGAACGCGCGGAGATCCTACCTAAGCAATGGCCCTACAGCGTCATTGCCCGGTCACCCACCTTGCCCCCGTGCTGGCCTGGCGCGACGTTGTAGTGGCCACCCCTCGCCATCTGCCCGAACCAAATTGAGCTGTCGATCTCATGGATGATCTCCAGGTTCACTATTTGCCGCTAACTCCGGGATTTTTTTCGATCCTGGTTTTCCTGGCATTGGCGCTGGTCATCCTGATCCAACTCCGTATCCTCAGGTTTGCCTATATGCGGCTCGGGGCAGGTCCGGGGGTCGCACTCCTTCTCCTGTTCGGCTCATTGATCGGAAGCTACTTCAATCTTCCGATCACGGTGCTGCCCGGTGAGCCGGTCAGATCGGGGCAAATCGTCGACTTCTTCGGCATGCGCTATGTGGTGCCATTCGTGGTTTCGCCCGGCACCATTCTGGCGGTGAATGTCGGCGGTGCGGTGATTCCGACATTGATGTCCGCCTATCTCGTGCTTCGCTATCAGCTCTGGCCCAGGGCAGCGATCGCTGTCGCCGTCATCGCCTTGATTGTTCATTCCACGGCGACGCCGGTAACCGGTATCGGCATTGCCGTGCCGGTCTTTGTGCCGGTCGTGGTCACGGCGATCCTTGCCCTCCTGCTGTCCCGCGAATATGCAGCGCCGCTGGCTTATATCGGCGGATCCATGGGAACGCTGATCGGCGCCGATATTCTCAATCTCGACAAGATCGGCAGCCTTGGCGCGCCGATCGCTTCCATCGGCGGCGCGGGCACATTTGACGGCATATTCCTGACCGGCATTCTGGCGATGCTGCTCGCAGGCCTTGCCTCACCACCGCGACTGCGGCCGGCGTCGTAGGCGAACGGGAACGTCTCCATGCGATAGCTCGATCAGCCGCAATTCCAGACCGGCCCGATCGGCGTCCGCGTCCAGCACGGACCGAAGCTGCCGCCATTGTAGCGACCGCCGTAAAAGCCGGGCCGGCCGAAATAGTGCCAGTCGCCATCGTACCCGTAATAACTTGGGACTGGATCGATATACCAGTGGCGCCGGTTTTGACGCGCCATGCGTGAAACCGCAGCTTTCTGCTTGTAAGCTGGAAGGGTGTTATTCGGTGGCTGCTGATAGCCCGGCAGGAAGCCGTAGCCGTGCCAGCGTGGCGCCGCCCGTTTTTGAGCCGCCGCAGCCGGTTCGGCGGCCGTCAGCAACGACAGGACAATGGCAATCGACAGAAACACGAGGCGCGACATAGGAACACCATAGAAGGCCGGCTGTTGGAACGCGATTCAAATCAGAGTGTATGGTTCAAGGCAACTGCTTCCGGTGCGGCTGCGAAACGACCGCTCTGCGCTGGAAGCGGCCGTCGCCGCAAGCTCAGCCTTTGACCGTCTGCCGAATTCGACGCATGATATCGCTGTCGAGTTAACGAGAGGAACCATCCATGCCCAACTGCATCGTTGTCGTTCAGTTCGATTTGCCGAAGCGCTCCGAAGAGCTGGCGGTGAAAGGGGGCACCTCGACCGCGCCGACCTATCGCGGCCTCGCCACGAAAGGATTGATCCGAAAGGACTACCTGAATGGTGAGAACGGCACCGGCGGCGTTTATCTCTGGGACAGCCGTGAATTGGCGCAAGCCTGGTTTACGGAAGAGCGCGTGGCGGAATTGACCAAGCGCTTTGGGGTCCGGCCTCGCCTCACCTGGTACGACACCCACGTCACGGTCGACAATTTGAAGGGCGAGACCCGCGTCAACGGCAAGGCGATTGAGAAGGCGACCGAGGCCGCGGCCTGATGAGCGTTGCCTTCACCAAGGAAGACAGCGCCGAAACGGCGGCCGAGACGCTGCTGCCCGACCGCCCTGTTTCACCGCATCCGAACCTTGTTACGGAAGCCGGATTGAAGGCTCTGGAATTTCAGCTCGACCAGGCGCGCGAGGCGTATGAGACCGCGCAGAAGATCGAAGACGTGAATGAACGACGGCGGCAAGCGGCAATGCCCCTGCGCGATGCGCGCTACTTTGCAGCGAGAGTTCGGACGGCTCAGGTCATCGCCAGGCCCGCGTCGGCTGACATCGTTGCCTTTGGCAGCACAGTGACCTTCCGGCGCGACGATGGGCGCGTGCAGAAATATTCTATCGTGGGAGAGGACGAAGCGGACCCCAAGGCCGGTTCCATTTCGTTCGTCTCCCCCGTGGCAAGGCTTCTGCTGGGCAAGGCTGTCGGGGATGTCGTCGGCACATCAGGTCAGGAGCTTGAGATCATTGCGATCTCGTAGCGCGCCCGCTCCAGACGCAGGCAATACTGGAAATATCCGCTTTGCGACGCACAGCGGCTGCGTGCGCACCCTGCTGCGCTTCCTGCTTCGCGCGCAGCATTAAATGCAAAGGCTGAATACCTTGATGCGGCAGCCGCTGGATTTCGCGCGGGCGGAGGGAGCCGCCTCGCGTTTCACAGCGACAAGAGGCTCCTTTTCTCGCCTGCCCTTGCCCTTGCTCGGCTTCGGCTCGTAATCGCCGGCGATCACCATCGCCCAGTATGTGCGCTTGCCGCTTGCATCCCTGGCGCTCGCAATTCCGACGCGGGAGGCATTGTGCAGCAGCAGGTTCTTGCGGTGACCGGAGGAATCGATCCACTGGCCGAGTGTCTTTTCGAAGCTCTCGTAGCCATAGGCAATGTTCTCGGCGGCGCGCCCTGCACCCGCCGACGCGACCCGCCGGGTGAACGGGCCGAGCACCTCGTGACTGAGTTGGTCCTTCGCCGCCATCGCGCGCGCCTGCTCCAGCGCGATACGGTCGAGGGTTGCATCACGTGTGACGCGAACCTCGCCATGCCTGGCGCGGAAGCTGGAGATCAGTTCGGCCGGCGACCCGGCGGCGATCGCAGGCGCGGCCAGTATCAGAAAGCCTGCGATCACGACCCCAACTGCACGATGTGTCATCGTCCCCAGGTCCATTGCTCACCAAACCAACACGATATTGCCGCTTCTCCATCGACAATGTGGACGCTTCAAGGCACGGGCGGTGCAAGCCGCACCGGCGTCCCTTCCGAAAGGGTGCCGGTTGCTGCAAACTGCATATTTAGCCCATCGATTCGTCGATTTCCTGAGGCGCCATGAACGAGACCTTGATATCCGCCTGCACCATGTTTCTGGTTCCGGCAACGCTGTTGTTTGGCGCTTTAGGTGTCGCGAACTCGTCCTTTCTCAAGATGCTGGTCTGCCTGCTTGGCGCAGCCACGGCAGGGATATGGCTTTACCGGATATGGTGGTGGACCGGCCTGTCCTTGATTGATCGCAGAACGGCGCTGGGCCTCGCCGGCATGTATGCGTGCGCGTGGCTGGTGACATTCCTGGTGCAGTTGAAGAACGTGTTCTCGCGCTGACTGACGCCGGACTGCTTTGCAACACGCCCGGCGGGCACAATCGAGGTCCGGCATTCGCGACCGGCCATTTATCGGCTATCACTGTATCCGTTAGGAAGACGTTGGGACCGCACTGAATGCCGACCACGCCACTGATCGCCTATGCGCATGTCGGCAAGACCTTCGATGGCGGCCGCGTGGTCGCCGTCGACGACGTCTCGCTCGACGTCGCCGAGGGCGAATTCCTGGCGATCGTCGGCGGATCCGGTTCGGGCAAGACCACGCTGCTGCGGCTTGCCAACCGGCTGATCGAGGCGGACTCCGGCGCGATTACGGTCGAAGGCGAAGACGTGCGCAGCGTCGATCCGATCCTGCTGCGGCGGCGCATCGGCTATGTGTTCCAGAGCGGCGGGCTGTTTCCGCATCTGACCGTCGCCGACAATATCGGCATCACGCCGAAGCTGACGGGCACTCCGCCTGCCGAGATTTCCGCGCGGGTGGATGAACTGCTCGACCTGGTGCGGCTCGACCGCGCGCAGTATCGCGACCGCCTGCCGCACGAACTCTCCGGCGGCCAGCGCCAGCGCGTCGGCGTCGCGCGCGCGCTTGCCGCAAAACCGCGCATCGTGCTGATGGACGAGCCGTTCGGCGCGCTCGATCCCTTGACCCGCGATGCGCTCAGCGACGATTTTCGCGAGCTGCATCGCAAGCTCGGCCTGACCACGGTCATGATCACCCATGACATGACGGAGGCCATTCTGCTTGCCGACCGCATCGCGGTGATGGGAAGCGGCCGGCTGCTGGCGCAGGGCACGCCGTCGGAGCTCTCCGAAAGCGGCGACGCCTACGTCGGCGAACTCATGCGAACGCCGCGGCGGCAGGCCGAGCGGCTCGGCGCCCTGCTGCCGCGGGAAGGCGCGGCATGAGCATCTTCGCCGATCCGCGCTGGGCGGAAGCGCTGGGCCATTTGCCCGACTATCTCGGCAACCATGTCCGCGTCAGCGTCACCGCGCTGGCGCTGGGCTTACTCGTCAGCCTGCCCCTCGCCATCCTTTCGCGCCACCGGCCGGTACTGCGCGGCGCGCTGCTCGGGCTCGCCAGCATCGTGCAGACGGTGCCGGGGCTGGCGCTGCTCGCGCTGTTCTATCCGCTGCTGCTGGCGCTCGCCGCACTCTCGCTGTCGTGGTTCGGGTTTAGTTTTTCCGCGTTCGGATTTCTGCCCGCGGTGCTGGCGCTGGCGCTCTATTCGATGCTGCCGGTGCTGCGCAACACCATCACCGGCCTGCAGGGCGTGGAGCCTGCGATCCTCGAGGCGGCCCAGGGCGTCGGCATGACGCCGCGGCAATCGCTGTTCACGGTCGAATTGCCGCTGGCGCTTCCGGTGATGATGGCGGGCATCCGCACCGCGGCGGTCTGGGTGATCGGCACCGCGACGCTGTCGACGCCGATCGGCCAGACCAGCCTCGGCAATTACATCTTTGCAGGACTGCAGACCCAGAACTGGGTGTTCGTGCTGTTCGGCTGCCTTGCCGCTGCGGTGCTGGCGCTGGCCGTCGATCAATTGCTGGCGCTGATCGAAAGCGGCCTGCGTCACCGCAGCCGTTTTCGCGCGATGCTGGGCGGCGCCGGCATCGCGGCGCTGGTCGCGGCCACGCTGGTGCCGACCGTGATGCGCGGACAGACGAACTACATCATCGGCGCCAAGACCTTCACCGAGCAATACGTGCTGTCGGCTCTGATGGCGCAGCGGCTGAAAGCGGCCTCGCTGCCTGCGACGACGCGCGAAGGCCTCGGCTCCAACGTGATCTTCGATGCGCTGGCGAGCAACGATATCGACGTCTATGTCGACTATTCCGGCACGCTGTGGGCCAACCAGTTCCACCGCACCGACATCAGGCCGCGAGAGGTGCTGCTGGCCGAATTGAAGACGATGCTGGCAAAGCAGAACATCACGCTGTTGGGCGAACTCGGCTTCGAGAACGCCTATGCGCTGGTGATGCCGCGCAAGCGCGCCGAGCAGCTCGGCATCCGCACCATCGCCGACCTCGCCTCGCGCGCGGCCAACATGTCGATCGCCGGCGACTATGAATTCTTCTCGCGCCCCGAATGGGCCGCGCTGCGCAGGGCCTACGGCCTCTCGTTCCGCGGCCAGCGGCAGATGCAGCCGGACTTCATGTATGCGGCGGTCGCCTCCGGCGAAGTCGACGTGATCGCCGGCTATACCAGCGACGGACTGATCGCGAAATACGATCTGGTTGTTCTCGGCGACATCAGGCACGCGATCCCACCCTATGATGCGATGGTGCTGCTGGCGCCGAAGCGCGCCAACGACGAGGCCCTGCGCAAGGCGCTGACGCCGCTGCTCGGAAAGATCGATATCGCGACCATGCGCGAGGCCAACCTGCGCGCCGCCGGCAACGACGCCACGAGTTCGCCGGACGCGGTGGCGCAGTGGCTATGGGAGAAGGTGGGGAAGAAGTAGGAAGGCCAAGAGACTGCGTAGGGTGGGCAAAGCGAAGCGTGCCCACCATCTTTGAATCTACGTCCGGTTGCGGTACGCTACATCATGCCGCAATACGTCCGAGCCAAGGGTAGTATTTTCTTTTTCACCGTCGTCCTGGCGCAACGGCCGAGCAGCCTATTGGTCGAAGAAATAGATCGCCTCCGGCGTATCTATCAGGCCGTCCAACGACGGCACTCTTTCGAGACCGTCGCGATCTGCATCCTGCCCGATCATATTCACGCGCTCTGGGCGTTGCCCGAGGAGGACGCGGATTTTTCCACGCGTTGGAGCTTGATAAAAAGCGGGTTTTCGCGAGGTCTGGATGCACGAGCCAGATCGATGAGCAAGGTCGCGAAGCGTGAGAAGGGCATCTGGCAACGCCGATACTGGGAGCACGCGATTCGCGACGACGAAGATTTCGAGCGCCATGTCGACTACATACACTTCAACCCGGTGAAACACGGCCATGTCAACCGCGTAGCCGATTGGCCTCACAGCAGTTTCCACCGTCATGTAGAGCGAGGATTGCTCGCTCCGGATTGGGGAGGCGATTTGCGCGATACTTCAAGGTTCGTTCGGCGAGTAGATGGTGGGCACGCTTCGCTTTGCCCACCCTACGAGATCTCGCTTATGACAACGAGCGTCAAAGCCCCTTGATCATCCCGGCGTCGATCAGCAGCCGGTTGAACCTCCGCGCTTCCGTGCCTTTCCTGCAGGCGTAGAACGTGCCCTTGCAGCGGAGCATGATGCTCTTCTGTTCCGCGAACGACGGATCGAGCGGGAGGCCGGCGGCTTCCTGCAGCACGAGCGGGATGTAAGCCGCATCGAGGGTTTCGAGCGCGGACGACAGATTGACCGGCGAATAGTTGATGCCCTCGATCGCATAGTAGGTCGAGTAATAGCGCGGATCCGACGCCATCAGGCGTTTCGCCAGCGATTTTTGGTCGATCCCGGGCTCCAGCAGCTTTTGCGAAATGGCCGGCTGATGATCGCCGAAACGCAGCACAAGGAAAGACTCGTCCGGATAGTCGCGCTTCAGCCGCTCGGTGAATTCGCGATAGTCGTTGGCCGTCATGGCCTGGCGGCGAATGTACTCGTCGACCTCGGCAGTGTTGCCCGGCGGGGTCCAGTCCGCGGGCGTCAGATCGGGCCGATAGACGTCGGTCCAGGGAAAATGATTGGCCGTGAGGTAGACGAACATGAAAACCGGCGACTGCTGCGGCTGCTCGCGCGCAAACGCCTTCAGCGCCTGATCGTAATAGAAGCTGTCGGGCTGCATGTCCTCGTTCACGCCCATCTCGGCCATGTCGATGAACCGGTCGACGCCGGTCCCCTTCTGGAAGGCGCGGGCGCTGAGGAAGTCGCCATAGGTCGGATAGAGCGAGACGGTCTTGTAGCCGCAGCGCTGCAGGGCCTGCGGCAGTCCGCGCGTCACGCGGCCGGCGGCGATCCGTGTGACGTAGAACTTCAGATCGCCGAACGAGCGCGCCGACAGACCGGTCAGCACGTTGAATTCGGTGTACCATGTCGGGCCGCCGGTCGACTCCGCGATCATGGTGCGCTGCTTGCCGTCGCTCGACTTGAAATAATCGGTGTATCCGGCCGGCACCTTGATGCCGGGCGCCGAGGTGACATCGAAGCTCGACTCGTCGAGCAGCATGATGATGTGCGGCCGCTTGACCGTGGCATCGCAGGCCTCGTCCGATGGCAACGCAGGCAGGCTGTCGGCGCGAGCGTCCCGCGCGAGGCTGAGCGGACTGTTCGCCGGCGGATCGGCCTCGATCCATCCGGTCGAAGCCAGCCGCGACACCGCCACCACGCCCGAGCGCGCCAGATTGGAAATATGATTGACGCCCTGGAACGGCTCCCATGCCTGCTCGGGCGATGCGACCGACATCACAGCGATCAGCGCGGCGCTCGCGGCCACGCCCGTCAGTGCAAGGCGGCGGCGCACGCGGAACGGATCGAAACGCCAGATCAGCCACAACAGCGGAACCGCAACGAGGCCCGCCACGATCAACTGCATCTGCAACCGCGGAAACACCGAGAGCAGAAATGAAAACGTATCGCGGTCGATGATCAGGAAGTCGAGGAACGTCAGCGTCAGCTGCAGAATTCCGAACTTGAAGTGCGACAGCGCGATCAGGATCACGATGAAGGCCAGCGCCAGCGCGGCGCAGACACCAGGCCGCCGCAGCACCGCCAGCAGGAAGCAGTTCAAGAACACCCACGCCAGCACCGACAGCGTGATCGCAAACGGTCCGTATTCGGTGGTCAGGAGAACCGCGAGCGCCGCGAGATGGACGAGAAGCGATCAGGCCAGCCAGCGCAAAGAACCGGATACCGCGCGATCCTGCGCGGTAGCTTTCGCTGATTCCGGGTCCCGCAACGGCTGACATGCTCTAAAGCCCCTTGATGAAACCGGCTTCGATCAACAAGCGGTTGAACCTGCGCGCCTCGGCGCCGTCCTTGCAGGCGTAGAATACACCCTTGCAGCGGAGCATGATGTTCTTTTGCTCCTCGAAGGACGGGTCGAGCGGAATGCCCGCAGCTTCCTGGACCACCAACGGCAGATAGGGCGCGTCGATCCTGTCCATGACCGCGGAACTCTTCACCGGCTCGAAGTTGATGGCGTCGATCGCGTAATAGGTGGTGAAGTAGCGCGGGTCGTAGGTGTCGAACTTGCGGGCGACCCTGGCTTCATCCAGGCCCGGATCCAGCAGGTTCGACGAGAACTCCGGCTGATGGTCGCCGTAGCGAACGATCAGGAACGGCTGCGCCGGGAATTTCTTCTTCAGGCTGGCGACGAAGCCCGCATAATCGCCGGCGCTCATCGTCTGCCGGCGGAGATATTCGTCAACCACCGCCTCGTTGCCGGGCTTGCGCCAGGACGGCAGCAGGTCCGGGCGGAATTTGGTTTCCCAGGGGAAATGATTGGCGGCGAGATAGACGAAGGTGAACAGCGGCGTGTTGACCGGCTGCTCGGCGATCAGCTTCACGGCCTTGTCGTAGAAGAAGCTGTCCGGCTCGATGCCCTTCGCGCCGAGATCGCGCGCGTCGTAGAAGTGCTGAATGCCCGTTGAACTCTGGAAGCCGCGCGCGCTCATGAAGGCGCCGTAGGCCGGATAGAGCGAGAGGGTGCTGTAACCGCAGCGGCGCAGCGCCAGCGGCAGCCCGCGCTCGACCCGTCCCGAAGCAATGCGGGTGACGAAATAGGAGAAGCGGCCGAACGAACGCGACGACAGGCCGGCCAGTACGTTGTACTCGGCCATCCAGCTTGCGCCGCCGCTGCTTTCGGCCATGAACTTGCGCTCGCGGCCGTCAAAGGACTTGAAGTGGCTGCCATAGCCCGGCGGCACCTTGACGCCACTGGCCTCACGGATGTCGAAGCTCGACTTGTCATGGATCATGACGATGTGCGGGCGGCGGCCGGCGACATGACAGGAATCGACCAGCGGCACCTTCAGCCGCTCGGCCGTCACGGCCTCCGATTCCATGAAGCCGTAATTGACGAAGTCGGAAACCGCGGTCACGCCCGAGCGGGCGAATTTGGAGAGATAGCCGTCGTCGTAATAGCCGCGCCAGGCTTCGTCCGGCCAGGCGATGGCCTGCCCGGTCAGCGCGGCAAGACAGGCCAGGAGGCCGGCAGCCGCCGGCAGGCGGCGGATGCGGAACGGATCGAGCCACCACAGCGCGTACATCGAGGGCAGGATGACGAGCGCTGCTCCAACCGCGCTCCAGCGCAGGTTCGGAAAGATCGTGAACAGGTAGGCCGCGGTGTCGCGGTCGATCACCATCAGGTCGACGAAGTTCGCGGTCATCTGGACGACGTCGTGCTTGAGCCGCGACAGCAGCACCAGCAGCACGACCAGCGTCAGCGACAGCGCGCCCGACAGCGCCGGGCGCCGCAGCAGCGCGATAAAGGAGAAGTTCAGAATGCCCCACGCCAGCACGAAGCCCATGCGGCCGCCGAAATCGGCTTCGGTCTCCAGCAAGACCACCAGCGCCGCCATGTGCGGTGCAGCAACGGCCGAAAGCCGCCAGAAGCCAATGGCGGCAAGGCCTGCGACGAGGGTGGTGGCGGAGGGCCCTGGATTTGGCGCGGGCGCCATGGGTGGAAACGCAACATGACCCGGCGCAATACAAAAGCCTTGGCTGGTGAAGACCAGGAGACCGCACGACCAGCCGGAACCTGTATCGTGTCATAAAAACGTAGTGGAATTGTCATGAACGCGCAATGAATTTGCCCTTGCGCGAACGCCACAGGGTAAACTTGCGGCCGACATTCCAGAACGCGCAAACCGCCGACTTGATCACCGTCATTCCGGGGCGCGAAGCGAACCCGCATCGCCCCGGAATGACGGCGGGCGTTAGGACCGTCTGGCAATGCCCTCGATGAAGAGATCGAGGATCGCCTCGGCGGTCTGCTCGGCCTCGGGGCCTGCGACACCCCAGCGTGGAAAATGGCCGTCGATATTCATCCGGGCAAAACCATAAACCAGCGCCCGCCCGGCGATCTGGACCTGCTTGAGGTCCGCTGGTCGCAGCTGGCCCGCCGCAAAGGCCTCGGCTAGCGTCCGCCCGGTCAGTTCGATCAGTTCGGCATTGTCGCTGCTGATGGCGTCCGCCCGGTCATGATCGAAAAAGCGGCGGCTGGAAATGATCTCGAAATGGGTCGGGTTGCGCATCGCCCAGCGCAGGTAAGCGAGGCCAAGGCAGCGAAAGCGGCCGAGCGGATCGCCGGGGGCGGCAGCAAGCGCCACATCGATCTCGGCGCGGAACCGCCGTTGCGCCTCCTCCGCCACCGCCTGCATCAGGGCGTCGCGGCTCGGAAAATGCCGGAACGGCGCCCCCGGCGAGACCCCGGCGCGGCGGGCGGCCTCGCGGACGCTGACCGCCTCCGCCCCACCCTCACCGACCAATTGCAGCGCGGCATCGATCAGGACGCGCCTGAGATCGCCGTGGTGATACGGCTTTGGCGCGGGTGCGCGGGTGGCGCGGCGGCGCGGCTTGGCGGCGGGGGTCTTGGCAGCGGCGGATTTGGCGGCAGGGCGCATCGCCTCTCCTAGCATCACCGCCTTGTGAATGTAAGCACCGATTACACGGATTGACCGCAACCAGCGAGTGCAAATGTAACTGGTGATTACATTATCTATCCGCGTCATTGCGAGCGAAGCGAAGCAATCCATTCTTGCCACGTCAAGAAAGAATGGATTGCTTCGCTTCGCTCGCAATGACGGCACAACCAGGGGAGCACGACATGCCGGCACGTCAAAACTGGTTCGATGGCTGGCGGCTGTTCGCCCTGCTCTCGCTCACCCTGCTCGCCCTCAGCATCTGGATCGCCGGCATGCGGGGCTTCGAGGTCGACGGCGTGCGGATGGTGATCCGCTTCACCGCGCGGACCTCGCTGGTGTTGTTCTGCCTCGCCTTCTCCGCCGCAGCCCTGGCCCGGATGTGGTCCAACGCCTGGACGCGATGGCTGCGCCGCAACCGCCGCTATCTCGGCGTCAGCTTCGCGGCTTCGCACGCCATCCACGCGGTCGCCATCCTGGCTTTCGCCGCGATGGATCCCGCAAGCTACGCGGCAGCAACCTCGATCGCGTCCTACATTTTCGGCGGCATCGGCTACGCCTTCATCATCGCGATGACGGCCACCTCGTTCGACCGCACCGCGGCCGCGATCGGCGCCCGGGCCTGGCGGCGGCTGCATCTCGCCGGCGGCTATTACCTGCTGTTCCAGTTCACGGTGTCGTTCGGCAAGCGGATTCCCGACATGCCGCTCTACGCGCTTTTCCTGATTCCGCTGGTTGCGGTGTTCGCGCTACGCATGATCGCGATGGCGCCGCGCGCGCAGGCACCGGCACGGGCGGGATGATGCAGAGCGTTTTCGAGCGAAGTGGGTACCGGTTCGCGTGAAGAAAACGCGTCAAGACAAAGCGCTAATCGTCCCCAAGCAAATGATATTTCCGCCCCAACCGGCGATGCACTGACATGACGGCGCGGTCGACGTCGCTTATCAGGCTGTCGCCGAGAACCACATTGGGAATTTCCCAGTTCCGCCCCTCGCGGATGTTGGGCAGCCCGCGTACCGCCGGCACCGACGCCGTTTCGCATCCCGGCTGGCTGCGAAGCGCGTCGTCGGCGATTTGCGTCAGCTCCGCCCTGCTCTTTCCTGCCGTCACTGGTGACCGAGACCTTCGAGTTCCCTGGCGCGCGCTTCCGTCATGCTGCGCATCGGAGGTTTAATGAAGTTCGTCGTGAAGGAAAGCTTAAGCACGGGCTTCGTGCGCTTGCTCCGCGGATGCGGCCAGCCTTGACGGCGTCTTGTTCGGCACGTTGCTATTCGACTTATCCAGGGAACGGTTTGGAGAGGATAGCAGCCGGACCGGGATACCGGAAGCGGTGGCGCATGCATGATGTGGTTCGACATCGGCGATTTATCGCGTGAAATCGCCACATACGTCCCGATGCATTGGTAAAGCAATTCGGAACGCGGCGCTTGCAATGCATGGCGTGCTTCGGCGCTGGTGTGCTTGCTACCACCGCCGCCTACGAATTGCCCGTTTCAGGTGCAGTCGATTTGTCTTTCTACCGGCTGCGGCCTTAACGCAGGTGTAAGTTCGGCTCGTCATTGTGCGCGCCAACCTTTCAACAACAGACAGGCTGCCCACAATGGTGCAACAGCCGGCGCACTCGATCATCGCCGAACTCGAAGATGCCGTCAGAGGCGGTTCGTCTGCCAAGCGGGTGGAAACCCTGCGGCAGGTTACCGATCTCTTTCTCAACGACGGAGACCGTCTCAGCGACGACCAGGTCAAGGTCTTCGACGACGTGCTCTGCCTGCTGATCGCGCGCGTCGAAACGCGGGCGAAGGCCGAACTCTCGAGGCGGCTCGCACCGCTCGACTACGCCCCGTTCGAGGTCATCCAGCATCTCGCCTGGGACGATGAGATCGAGGTCGCCGGCAGCGTGCTTGCAAGCTCCAGCCGGCTCGGGACCGACGTGCTGGTCGAGATCGCCAGCAGCAAGGGGCAGGATCACCTGCTCGCCATTTCCGGCCGTGCCGAACTGCCCGCCGCCGTGACCGACGTTATCGTCGACCGCGGCGAAGGTAAGGTGATCCGAAAGCTCGCCAACAACGCCGGCGCCAGGTTTTCCGACCAGGGCTTTTCCACCATCGTCGCCCGCGCCGGCGCGGACGACGAACTGGTGGAAATCCTCGGCCTGCGCGCCGATTTCCCGGCAAAGTTCATTGCCGACCTGTTGCGCCGCGCCAAGGATGCTGTCCGCGAGCGGCTTTTGGCCATCGCGCCGCCCGCAGTCCAGGAAGAGATCAAACGGGTCCTGAACGAGATCGCCCGCGAGGCACCACCCCCAAGCCGCAGCTTCGGCGTTGCCGAGGAGCTCGTGAAGCTGATGAAGGGGCTGAACGAACTCGACGATGCGGCGGTCTACAATTTCGCCGAGTTCGAACAAGTTCGACGAGGTCACCGTGGCGCTTGCGGTTCTCAACGAGATGCCGGTCGAAATGATCGCCAGACTGATGGAAGGGCCGCGGGCCGACCTGATCCTCATTCCCTGCCGCTCAGCACGCCTGAACTGGCCGACGGTCGAGTCGATCCTGCGCAACCGGCCGATAAAGCCAGCGATCAGCGAGGAGACGCTGGAGGTCGCGCAACGTGATTTCCGCAAGCTGTCGATGGACACGGCCCAGCGCACCGTCCGCTTCTGGCAGCTTCACAACAAGATCGAGAAAGAACCGATCATCCGGGCGTATTGAGCCCTTCCTGCGCGCCGTGGTCACGGCGCGCACAAGGTGTCCGACCGGTCACCGCCCCTCCAGCGCGCGATCCAGCCAACCGTCCGCGCTGCCCCTGACCCATTCAAAACCCAGCCGCCGGGGCAGATCGACGCCGGAGCGGCGTAATCGATACCCGGCCTCGCTGTGGGGACCGCCGATCTCGTTTCACGAGTTTGAACGCAGACGAAGTAACCGCGCTTCTATTCGGTAAACGCTCGCTTTTCTGTCGCTAATGTACTTGTTGAATGCTTCGCGCCTGGAATGTGTACGAGGCGTCAGTTCTTCGTTTGGCGCGGCGGGCGCACGCTTCGCGTTGAAGAAGAAACGGCGAGACCGCGTTCGCGATCTCGCCGGACAATTCGATCAAGATTTAAGATTTCGTGCTGCAGCGCAGGCTGGATTTGTAGGGTGGGCAAAGGCGCTTTTTTGCGCCGTGCCCACCATCTATCCACCCGGTCATCTGGATGGTGGGCACGCTTGCGCTTTGCCCACCCTACGGCTTGCATCGCGATGCGCCGCAGAGCCGGGACCGCCTCGCGAGATGGACCCGGACCGGCAGCGCATCACTTGCGTGCTGCGCTGCATCCGGGGAACGAGAACCCTCAGTTCTTGGTCTTGTCGACCAGCGCGCCCTTCTTGATCCACGGCATCATGTCGCGGAGCTTGGCGCCGACTTCCTCGATCGGGTGTTCGGCGAGCTTGGCGCGGGTGGCCTTGAACGAGGTCTGGTTGACCTTGTTCTCCAGCATCCAGTCGCGGGCGAACTTGCCGCCCTGGATGTCGGCGAGAACGCGCTTCATCTCGGCCTTGGTCTCGGCGGTCACGATGCGCGGGCCGGTGACGTATTCGCCGTACTCGGCGGTGTTGGAGATCGAGTAGTTCATGTTGGCGATGCCGCCTTCATAGATCAGGTCGACGATCAGCTTCACCTCGTGCAGGCACTCGAAATAGGCCATCTCGGGGGCGTAGCCGGCTTCCACCAGCGTCTCGTAGCCGCCCTTGATCAGCTCGACCAGGCCGCCGCAGAGCACCACCTGCTCGCCGAACAGGTCGGTCTCGCACTCTTCCTTGAAGGAGGTCTCGATGATGCCGGCGCGGCCGCCGCCGATTGCCGAGGCATAGCTCAGGCCGAGGTCATGGGCGTTGCCGGAGATATCCTTGGCGATCGCGATCAGGCAGGGCACGCCGCCACCGCGCTGGTATTCCGAGCGGACGGTGTGGCCGGGGCCCTTCGGGGCGATCATCAGCACGTCGAGGTCGGCGCGCGGATCGAGCAGGTTGAAATGGACGTTGAGGCCGTGGGCGAAGACGAGCGCCGAACCCTTCTTCATGTTGTCGTGCAGGTGCTCGCGATAGATGTCGCCCTGCAGCTCGTCCGGGGTCAGCATCATCACGAGGTCGGCCCATTTGGCGGCCTCGGCGACTTCCATCACCTTGAAGCCGGCGGCTTCCGCCTTCTTGGCCGAGGCCGAACCCTTGCGCAGCGCAATGGCCACTTCCTTGACGCCGGAATCCTTCAGGTTCAGCGCATGGGCATGGCCCTGGCTGCCATAGCCGACGATGACGACTTTCTTGCCCTTGATGAGGTTCAGGTCGGCATCACGATCGTAATAAACTCGCATGGTTGTTTCCTTAGTCGATGGCCAAATCGGCCGGTTAATCAGGCATTTGGGGAATAAGACCGCCGGTCGCCCGTGAATTTCCGGCGTTGTCTAGAGCATTTTCCCCCCGAGGGGAAACCTGTTTCTGCATGGCGCACTGCGGCATCATGCGTCCATGAAGACCGGATAGAGCGAGGCCAGCAGCAACACCGCCATGACGATGTTGAAAGCCCGCACCGCCCGCCGGGAGGTCAGGACCGGCCGCAGCGCCGTGCCGAACAGGGCCCAGGCGGTGCAGGACAGGATCCCCAAAAGCAGGCTCAAGCCGACCTGGATCGCGATGTTCCAGGGATAGGCGGCGATCGCCGCATAGGCGGTGATGGTGCCGATCACCATCACCCAGCCCTTGGCATTGACCCACTGGAACATGGCCGCGCCCCAGAACGTCATCGGCCCGCGGCTGTTGTCCTGCTCCGCCGAGGGTGGTTCGGACATCGCAATATGGACGGCGAGGTAGATCAGGTAGGCGACCCCGGCGTATTTCAGGATGGTCTGCAGCACCGGATAGGCGATGAAGATAGTCCCCAGCCCAAGGCCGACCGCGCCGACCATGAAGGCGAAGCCGATGGTGATGCCCATGATGTGCGGGATGGTCGGACGGAAACCGTAAGTCAGCCCCGACGACAGCAGCATGATGTTGTTCGGCCCCGGCGTGAAGAACATCACGGTGGCGAAGATCACGAAGGCGATCAGGAGCGAATGCGACATCGGGGCTCACGCGATCTTTGGCAGAACTTGTTCTTCTGAAGCCGGATTTCCCAAAGGCTTGGGATCTTCCGAACCCTGAGGACGCTTCGACAGCAGCATGACGGCGATGCCGCCGACCACGGTGACCATGCCGGCCAGCCGCAGCGGCCCAAAGGTTTCGCCGAACACCACGCTCGACGCGGCCGAACCGACGAACGGCACCAGCAGCGCGAACGGCACCACCTGTGCGGCCGGGTAATCCCGCAGCAGCCTCCCCCACAGCCAGTAGGCGATGCTGGTGGTCACGCCGCCGATGAACAGGATGCAAATGATCGCCCGAACCGAGGCATGCGTCAGTTCGTGCCACGTCGGCGCGGGCCCGTTCGAAATGAGCGTGAGCAAGATCAAGGGCACCGCCGCGGCGAGGCTCAACCACGCGAACAGGTCGTACATCGGCGCGCCACTGGCCTTCCGCAGCAGAAGGTTGCCGACCGCAAAGCAGACCGGGGAAATCATGATCATCCCAAATGCGGCGACGCTGAAATCATAGCCGATGGTGCCGCAGATCATCAAAAGACCGACCGTCGAGATCGCGATGCCCACACCCTGCATCAGGGTCGGGACTTCACGGAAAATCACCGCGGCCAGCGCAATGGTAAACAACGCCTGGCTCTGCACGATGACGCTGGAAAGGCCGACCGGCACGCCATGCGCAATACCAAAGGCCTGAGCCAGGAACTGGCCGAGGAACAGCGTCGAGCTGATCGCAATCAGGATCGACCAGGAGACGGCAGGCTTGCGCAGCAACAGGCATGGCAGCGCCGCGACCGAGAAGCGCAACGCGGTCATCAGTTCGGGCGAGAATTCGTTAAGCGCAAAACGGCTCGCGATAAAGCCGAATCCCCAGATGACTGCCACAAGGATGGCGATAAATACGTCAGCCAGCTTCACTTCATTGGCTCTGTTATTCGGGCTGTTTATCGGAAGTCTGGTTTCTTAGCTCTGTTGGTCCGGCTTTGGCTTGCGCAGCAGATAGGTGCCGTGCAGCGGCGCGTGATAGTCGACCGATTCCAGCGTGAAGCCGACATCGGTCAGCATGCGCTCGATCACCCAGCCGAAGGTCGAGTATTCGTCGCGCATATGGGTGACCACGCCGTCGCGCTGGAAATCGTGGTTCTTGATAGTGAAATCGGCCCACTGATCCACGTCGCGCTCGACGCCGTCGGGCATGCTGACGAACACGATGTCGCGCAGGTAGAAGTTCGCGCCGGGCTTCAGCGCGGTATAGATCCGGGCCAGCGCCACCGCCTTCCAGAAATCCGGCAGATGATGCAGCGTGAATTCGCTGACGATCAGGTCATACGAGTTCGGCTGGTAGGCAAAGCTCAAAAGGCCCGCAGTCTGGGTGCGGATAGCTATCTTGCGATCGCGGGCCTGGATGTTGGCGAGCGCCAGCATCGCCGGCGAAATGTCTATGGCGTCGACCTCGGCGCCCATCAGCGCCGCCTCGCAGGCCATTACGCCGTTGCCGCAACCGATATCGGCCACCCGCCAGCCGCGCTGGACACCGAGCATGGTCAGCGCGGCACGTGCGCGGTCATCGCTGTCGTCATGGCGGTCGTAGATCGCAGCGACCGCGGAATCGAGCCCACGCTGCCGTCTTTGAGTGTAATACCAGTCACGCGCCAGCATGTTCACATCCCCTCGGGCCCACGCCCGATCGCGGCAACCCCGGTGCGCGACACCTCGACAAGGCCGAGCGGGCGCATCAGGTCGATAAATTGGCTGATCTTGGTGGAATTGCCTGTGATCTCGAACACAAAACTCTCCGTCGTGGCGTCGATCACCCGGGCGCGGAACGCGTCCGCCAGCCGCAGTGCCTCGACCCGGCTGTCGCCACGGCCGGATACCTTCACCATCGCGAGTTCCCGCTCGATCGAGCGGCCGGTGATCGTCATGTCGACGACGCGGTAGACCGGCACCATGCGGTCGAGCTGATGCTTGATCTGCTCGATCACCATCGGCGTGCCCGTGGTGACTATGGTGATGCGGGAGAGATGTTTCTGGCTCTCGGTCTCGGAGACGGTGAGACTCTCGATGTTGTAGCCGCGGCCGGAGAACAGACCGATGACGCGCGCGAGCACGCCGGGCTCGTTCTGCACCAGCACCGAGAGCGTGTGCGTCTCGGTGGGATCGTGGCGCTCTTCCAGGAAGTAGGCGGATGCGGGCTGGTTCATTGTCGTCCCCTTGTCATTCTCCGTTGTCATGCCCGCGAAGGCGGGCATCCAGTAATCGCCGGCGTCTCAGATCGATCGAGAGGCCGCGGCGTACTGGATCGTCCGGTCAAGCCGGACGATGACGTGTGTATTTGTGGTGTGCGGGTTGCCATGCTCACACCGCTATCCGGCCTGCGACGGAGGCATCCGTCCCGATCCATTTCCGGAACAGATCGAAATCGATATTGCCGCCGGACAGAATCAGGCCGACGCGCTTGCCGGAGAGTTTTGCCTTCTCCTGCAGCGCGGCGGCGAGCGCGGCTGCGCCCGCGCCTTCGGCAAGATTGTGCGTGTCGGTCCAGTAGGCGCGCACGGCCGCTGCGACCTCGTCGTCCGTGACCTGCACGATGCGCGAGGCGCCCTTGCGGATGATCGCGAGCGCCTCGGCAACGGGAACGCGGGTGGCCATGCCGTCGGCCAGCGTGTTACTGGTCTCCGTCGTCACGACCGTGCCGGCTGCAAACGAGCGCGCGTAAGACGGCGCTTCGGTCGACTGCACGCCGACGATCTCGGTTTTCCGCCCAAGCAGATCGCGCGCCATGATGCAGCCGCAGATCCCCGAGCCCTGCCCGATCGGCACATAGAGCACGTCGAGATCGGGCGCCGCGCGCAGCAATTCGAGCGCATAGGTCGCTACACCAAGCACGAGGTCGGGATGGAACGACGGCACCATGTGTAGGCCCGCGAACTGGGCGTGGCGCGCGGCCTCTTCGGCTGCCGCCTGAAAGTCCTCGCCATGCTCGACCAGTTCGGCGCCGAACGCGCGCATCGCGCGGTTCTTCTCCACCGAATTGCCCTTTGGCACGTATATCACCGCCGGAACACCGTGGCGGCCGGCCGCGAAAGCGAGGCTCTGCCCGTGATTGCCGCGCGTGGCGGAAATGATTCCGGGCGTGTTCGGCCGCTCCCGCTTCAGGCGGTCGAGATAGACCAGCCCGCCGCGCACCTTGAAGGCGCCGATCGGCGTGTGGTTCTCGTGCTTGACCACGACGCGCGTACCCAGCCGTTCGCTGAGCAGCGGCCAGGCATGCGCCGGCGTCGGCAGCACCGCCTGGCCAACGATTTCGTGCGCACGCTCGAGGTCAGCGAGGTCAAACACTTCTCTTCCTCTCGCTCTTTCATCTCCGCGCCCGCTCGTCATCCCCGCGCAGGCGGGGATCCAGTATTCCAGAGGCGCTCGAGAGCAACCGAGGCGCCGCAGCGTACTGGATCGCCCGGTCAAGCCGGGCGATGACAGCCGGGTTTGTAATAAACATACTCACACCAGCGCCTTGCCGCCGGCGAAGGCCGCGGCGGTGGCCTCGTCGGTCGCTTCCGCCGGCAGCAGCATTTCGTTATGCGCCTTGCCGGACGGAATCATCGGGAAGCAGTTTTCGAGCGCGGCGACGCGGCAATCGAACAGCACCGGCCGCTTGACCGAGATCATCTCCTTGAGCGCACCGTCGAGATCGCCCGGCTTGATCGCCTGCAGGCCGACGCAGCCGAACGCGTCCGCCAGCTTGACGAAATCCGGCAGCGCCTCGGAGTAGGAATGCGACAGCCGGTTGCCGTGCAGGAGCTGCTGCCACTGCCGCACCATGCCCATGTACTGGTTGTTCAGGATGAATATCTTGATCGGCAATTCATACTGAACCGCCGTCGACATCTCCTGCATCGTCATCTGCACCGAGGCATCACCGGCGATATCGATCACGAGGCTGTCGGGATGCGCGACTTGCACGCCGAGCGCGGCCGGCAGGCCGTAGCCCATGGTGCCCAGCCCACCCGACGTCATCCAGCGATGCGGCTCCTCAAAACCGAAGAATTGCGCCGCCCACATCTGGTGCTGGCCGACCTCGGTCGTGATGTAGGTGTCACGGCCGCGCGTCGCCTCGAACAGGCGTTCGATCGCGTATTGCGGCAGGATGATATCGTTGTGCTTCTTGTAGGCGAGCGAATTGCGCGCACGCCACTTTGCGATCTCCTGCCACCACGCCTTGATGTCAGGCTTCTTCGCTTCCGCCTTGAACACCTGCAGCAAGTCGCCGAGCACGTTGCCGGCATCGCCGATGATCGGCACGTCGACGCGGATGTTCTTGTTGATCGAGGACGGGTCGATGTCGATATGGATCTTCTTCGAACCCGGCGAAAACGCATCGACGCGGCCGGTGATGCGGTCGTCGAAGCGCGCGCCGACGCACAGCATGACGTCGCAATCGTGCATCGCCATGTTGGACTCGTAGGTGCCGTGCATGCCGAGCATGCCGAGCCAGTTCTTGCCGGTCGCCGGATAGGCGCCGAGGCCCATCAAGGTCGAGGTGATCGGAAAGCCGGTGGCGTCGACCAGCTCGCGCAGCAGTTTCGAGGCTTCAAGCCCCGAATTGATGACGCCGCCGCCGGAATAGATCACCGGACGCTTTGCGCCGGCAAGCAACGCCACGGCTTTACGGATCTGCCCCGCATCGCCCTTCACCCGCGGCGTGTAGGACACATGCACGTCGGATTTGCGCGGCGGATGGTAGGTTCCGGTCGCGAACTGCACGTCCTTCGGCACGTCAACCAGCACGGGACCGGGACGGCCTGATGTCGCGACGTAGAACGCCTCGTGCAGCACCTTGGCAAGATCGTTGACGTCGCGCACCAGCCAGTTGTGCTTGGTGCAGGGACGCGTGATGCCGACGGTGTCGCATTCCTGAAACGCGTCATTGCCGATCAGATGCGTCGGCACCTGCCCGGTGATGCAGACCAGCGGAATCGAATCCATCAGCGCATCCGTCAGCGGCGTCACCATATTGGTGGCGCCCGGGCCCGAGGTCACCAGCACCACGCCGGGCTTGCCCGTCGAGCGCGCATAGCCTTCGGCCGCATGGCCGGCGCCCTGCTCGTGGCGCACCAGAATGTGCTCGACCTCGCTCTGCTGGAATATCTCGTCATAGATCGGAAGCACCGCGCCGCCGGGATAGCCGAACAGGTGCTGGACGCCATGATCGATGAGCGCGCGCACGATCATCGCGGCGCCGGTCATCTGGTTCGGATCGTGGCTGTTGTCGGTCATGGTCTGCTCCGGTGCGCTGTTGCCAGCGGCTTTCTTCGGTTTCGCGTTCCAGAGCGAGGTGACGTTTCTTCGAAGCGTCGTCTCGCTCTATCTTCTTGTTTGAGCATGATCTTCTCGGACAACTGGGTCCCACTTTTCCGGATCATGCTCTGGGAATAAAAAAAGGGCCCTAGAGGCCCCATGCACACCGCCTGAATTTGGATGGCCTCAGCCATCCCTGGCGGTGCGCCTGGGTACGACTACGATAAGGAGTTTGGTAATAATATTACGCATTTGACGGCTCGGACTTCCCAAAGGTTGCGCGGGTTATACCGTCCGGGTCCCGGAAGTCAAGGGAAGGACGTCAATAGCGCGATTTTTGCAGTGTAACCGTGTTCCCGGCGTTCGGCGAGGGGGAATTTTACGCGTTCAGCCATGCGGGGTCATCGCTTGGACGTCATTCCGGGATGGTCCGAAGGACCAGACCCGGAATCTCGAGATTCCGGGTTCGCTTCGCGCCCCGGAATGACCTTGGTAACCCACTCCCTCGCCGCCTCTGGCGTCACCCACTCGAACTCCGGCAGTTGGTGGCGGAACCAGGTGAACTGCCGTTTGGCATAATGACGGGTATCGGCCCGGCCGATTTCAGAGGCCGCCTCGCGCGTGATCTCTCCGGCGAGATAGCGGACCAACGCCGGCACACCATGGGCCTTCATCGCCGGCAGCAGGGGATCGAGTTTTCGCGCGGCAAGCGCCTCGACCTCATCCAGCGCGCCTGCGCCCAGCATCAGGTCGAACCGCGCATCGATCCTCGCGTAGAGCTGATCGCGTTCGGGCGCCAGAAACAGTGCAGAGAACTGGCCCGGCGGCAGCAGCGGCGGCAGGCCTTCGCGATGCCAGTCAGGCAGCGCACGGCCGGTGGCTTCGACGACCTCCAGCGCACGGGCAATCCGCGTGCGGTCGCGCGGCTTCAGGCGTTCGGCCGAGACAGGATCGCGCCCCGCCAGTTCCGCGTGCAGCGCCTCTACGCCGTCGCGCTCCAGCCGTGCGCGAACGGCTTCGCGTGTCTCGGGTGGGATCGGCGGCACTGCGGAAAGCCCGCGCGTCAGCGCCTTGAAGTACAGGCCGGAGCCGCCGATGAAGATGGCTAAGCGTTTTTCCGCACGCGCCTCCGCCAGCGCCTTTCCGGCATCCGCCACCCAGGCGCCCGCGGAAAAATTCACTGACGCGTCGACGTGGCCATAGAGCCGGTGCGGCACCATGGCCTCCTCCTCTGGCGTCGGCCGGGCCGTGATGATGCGGAGATCGCGGTAGACCTGCATGGAATCGGTGTTGATGACGATTCCGCCGGTTTTTTGCGCCAATTCGAGCGCCAGGGCCGACTTGCCGCTGGCGGTCGGCCCTGCGATAAGCACGGCCTTGCTCAAATCCAGCTGATACGCCTGCATGTCCCTCGTCGCCACGCTCATCTGCAACCCGGCCAATCCGGCGCTCGACACCACCATCGTCGACGGCGCGCTGGCCGTTCTCCCCTCGCCCGGATCGGCACAATGGCTGTTCAACGAGGTGGCCGTCGACATTCCCTTCGACCAGCAGGTCAACAGCCCTGATGACATCAAGGCGATCGAAACCCGCCTGCTAGAGGCGCGCGGCGACCTGCCGATCGACATTGTCGTGCAGCCTGTCGCGGCCAGGCGCAAGAAGCTTTTTCTGGCGGACATGGATTCCACCATGATCGGCCAGGAATGCATCGACGAGCTGGCCGATTTCGCCGGGCTGAAGGCGCATGTCGCCGCCATCACCGAACGCGCGATGCGCGGCGAGATCGAATTCGAGCCGGCATTGCGCGAGCGCGTCGCGCTGCTGAAGGATCTCCCGGTCAGCGTGGTCGACGAGGTGCTGGCAAAGCGCATCACCCCGACGCCGGGAGGCCGCGAGCTGGTCATGACCATGCGGGCCAGCGGCGCCTACACCTGCCTGATCTCGGGCGGCTTCACGCTGTTCACCAACGCGGTCGCCGCAAAAATCGGCTTCCAGGAGAACCGTGCCAACGAGTTGAAAGTTCGCGACGGCAAGCTCACCGGCGAAGTGACCGAGCCAATCCTCGGCCGCGCCGCCAAGCTGGCGACGCTGATCGAGCTTCGCGAATCATTCGATCTCGACGAAATCGACACGCTGGTCACCGGCGACGGCGCCAACGATCTCGGCATGATCCAGGCTGCGGGACTAGGCGTCGCCTATCACGCCAAGCCGGCAGTCGCCGCTGCTGCCGCCGCACGGATCGACTACGGCGACCTCACCGCGCTGCTGTACGCGCAGGGGTATCGGCGCGAGGAGTTCGCGGACTAATTGAAACCGGTTCGTCGCTCACGCCAGCAACGCGACCCTATTGCGACGATGAGCAACCTTAAGTAGTTTGCACAAAAGAGCATCTTAAGGGGTCGCAATGAGCCAACCTAAGACGGTTGATCGTGGCGTTTCATTCATCAAATTCGTGCTTGGACTTCTAAGGGCTCACCCGGACGGCATGCGCCCACGCGACATCTACGCTGAGATCCAATCAAAGCTGCCCCTGGATGATTTCGACAAGGAGACGATGAAGGGGTCGGGGCTGCCCCGGTGGCGAGCCACCCTGCATTTCCACTCCGTTGCAGCGACGAAAGCCGTATTGCTCGTCAAGTCGGACGGACGATGGCGGGTGACCGACGAGGGCCAGAAGTTTGTGACCCTGCCGGATTACGAACTCAAGCGGCTGATGCGATCCCGCTACCGAGAATGGCGTTGGAGCCATCAGAAGGTAAAGACCGCTGGAATTGCAACCGCTGTCGACGAAACGCCGCCACTCGACACTTCGGTTCTGTTCGAAGATGCCAAGGAAAAGGCCCGCGAGGAAATCGACACCTATCTCGACACCCTCTCGGGTTACGAATTTCAGAACCTCGTGGCGGCCTTGCTTGAAGGGATGGGATACGCCACAAGCACCGTTTCAAAACCAGGCGCGGATGGAGGAACGGATATCCTCGCCTATATCGATCCGCTGGGCGCGCAGACGCCGCATATCCGGGTTCAGGTGAAGCATCGAGACCAGACAGCTTCGCGTGAAGACGTCGCAGCACTTCGAGGCATTATCCGGGGCGACCGGGAAATTGGCCTGTTTGTTTCTTCCGGCGGATTCTCAAGGGAGGCGCGTCGCGAGGCGGGCAATGGCGCCGTCCACATCGAACTGGTCGACCTCGACCGTTTTCTTGAACTTTGGCTGCAGCACTACAGCAAGATACCTGAAGTCAGGCGGTCTAAGCTTCGCCTTGAACCAATCCACTTTCTGGCTGTCGTCTCGCTCACGTGAGGCATTCGTATGCTCAATCGGTGCGAGGCGTTCGGGATAGCCCCGACTGTCATCACCCGCCTTGTGCGCAATTGCGCACTGGGGCGGGTGATCCAGTATTCCAGAGGCCTCAGCGATTGAACCGAAAGGCCGCGGCGTACTGGATACTCCGCCTTCGCGGAGTATGACAGCTAACGCGTGGCGGCGCGCACCCTACTGCACGCTCAGCGCGACGAAGCGCAATTCGCCGTCGCCGTTCGAGACCAGGAGCAGCACCGACTTCTTGCCGTCCTTCTTGAGCTGATCGACGCGCTTCTTGATGTCGGCCGCGTTGGTGACGGCTTCCTGCGCCACCTCGACGATGACGTCGCCGGCGGAGAGCCGCTTTTCGGCGGCGTCGGAGTTGCCATCGACACCGGTGACGATCACGCCCTTCACGCTTTCCTTGATCTTGTACTTCGTGCGCAGGTCCTTGCTCAGCGCGGCGAGATCGAGACCGAGCGCCTTTTGCGTCACGGGCTTTTCGGCGGGGTCTTCCTTGGTCTTGGCAGCAGCCTGCTGCACCTTTTCGTTATCCTCGAGGCGCCCGAGCGTGACCTTGCGGCTCTCCTCCTTGCCCTTGCGGATGATGACCACGTCGACTTCCTTGCCGACCGCGGTGTCGGCGACGACGCGCGAGAGATCCTTCGGGTCCTTGACGTCCTTGCCGTCGAACTTGACGACGACGTCGCCCGGCTCGATGCCGGCGGGTTTCGCCGGCCCCTTGTCGTCGACGCCGGCAACCAGCGCGCCGCGGGCGGGCTTGATGTTGAGGCTTTCGGCGATCTCGTCGGTGACCTGCTGGATCCGCACGCCGAGCCAGCCGCGGCGCAGTTCACCGAACTGGCGGAGCTGATCGACGACGCCCCCCACCGTCTTCGACGGCACCGCGAAGCCGAGGCCGATCGAACCGCCGGTCGGTGAGATGATCAGCGTGTTGACGCCGACGACGTCGCCTTCGAGATTGAACAGCGGTCCGCCGGAATTGCCGCGGTTGATGGAGGCGTCGGTCTGGATGTAGTTGTCGTACGGTCCCTGGCTGATGTCGCGGTTACGCGCCGACACGATGCCGGCCGTGACCGAGCCACCGAGGCTGAACGGGTTGCCGATCGCGATCACCCATTCACCGAGCCGCAGCTTGTCGGAATCGCCGAACTTCACCGCGACCAGCGGCTTCACCGGCTTGAACTTCAACACCGCGATGTCGGTCTTCTTGTCGACGCCGACCAGCTCGGCCTTGATCTTGGTGCCGTCGTTCATGATCACGTTGATCTCGTCGGCATCCGCGATGACGTGATTGTTGGTGACGACGACGCCGGAGGCATCGATGATGAAGCCGGAACCGAGCGAATTGGTCTTGCGCGGCGTCGGCATCTCGCCGCTCTTGTCGCCGCCCTTCGGCCCACCGCCACGGCGGTTCTTGAAGAAATCGTCGAAGAACTCCTCGAACGGCGAGCCCGGCGGCAATTGCGGCATCGCCTCTCTGCCGCCGCCGCCCCCCTTGGCCTCCACGCTCTGCGAGGTCGAGATATTGACGACCGAATTGATCACCTTCTCGGCGATGTCGGCGATGCCGTCCGGCCCGCGCGCACTGGCCGGCACCGAGGTCAGCAAGCTGGCGGCGCTGAGCGAGATCGCAATCCCGATCAGGCGCAGGCGGCTCGTCAAGGCGGGTCCGGTCATGTCGGCTTGTCTCCAAAGGGTCGAATTTGGTGCACAGTGCGCCCGAACGGGTCCGACGCGCAAGCATCTGCAACTGATATTCCGGCGGAAAACCGGCCCCAGACGGCTCACGATTGCGTTGACGCCACAGCTACTTGCACCCCAAGGGCGCCGTCAATCCGGCACAGAAAGCAAGCTCAGGGGTGCAATCACACGGCAGAGAATCTCGAGGTTCCCGATGGGCAATTGTGCATCAGAGGTCCGCCCTTCAGACCCTCCGAAAAAATGACGGTGAAAGCCTACCGCCGCACGAACCAGATCAGGAGCAGGCCCACGACCGCCGAGACGATGCCGACCGTGCGCAGAATGTTGTCCGGCGTCGCCAGCGCGCTCTTCATTGCCCGCCGCATCCAGGCCGGACTGGCGGCGAACATCAAGCCTTCAAGTACGAAGAGGATACCCAGACCGACGAGGAAGTCGTTGAACGCTATGGACCTCATCGGTCGGCATCCCCCCAGCTAATCAAGCGTCTTTTGCTTTTTTATCGGCGAAGCGGCCCCCCGCTTCGCCGTCGTGTGTATTTCTGGCCGGACGCCTTATTGCTTCGGCGCCGCTGACGCTGACGGTGCCGCCGATGCCGAAGGAGCCGCCGGCGGATGGCCGGACGGATTGGCAAAGAAGCGGAAGAACTCGGAATCAGGCCGCAGCAGGAAGCGGGTATCGTTGGAGCGGAGCCCGGTCTCGTAGGCCGACATCGAACGATAGAAGGCGAAGAAATCCGGATCCCGGCCGTAGGCCTCCGCGAACAGGCGGTTGCGCTCGGCGTCGCCGACGCCGCGCGTCTGCTCGGCGGTCGAGTTGGCCTCCGCAACGATGACGGTCGCCTCGCGATCGGCCTTGGAGCGGATCTCCTGGGCCTTCTGGCCGCCCTGGGCACGGAACTCGGCGGCCTCACGCTGCCGCTCGGTCTGCATCCGCTGATAGACCGCCTGGCTGTTCTGCTCCGGCAGGTCGGCGCGGCGGATACGCACGTCGACCACCTGGATGCCGTACTGGTCAGCTTCCCTGTCGAGTTGCTCGCGGATCCGCGTCATCAGCAATTCGCGATCGTCACGAACCACGTTGATGAACGTGACCTCGCCCAGTACGCGGCGCAGCGCCGCGTTCAACAGCGTCGTGAGCTGGATGTTGGCAGCCTGGATCGAGCCGATGCTCTGATAGAACCGCAGCGCGTTCTTGATGCGATAGCGGGCGAAAGCGTCGACCACCAGCCGCTTCTGATCCGACGCGATCACTTCCTGCGACGGATTTTCCAGATCGAGAATACGCTTGTCGATCGAGATCACGGTGTCGATGAACGGCGCCTTGAAGTTCAGGCCGGGTTCGGTGACGACGCGCACGGGCTCGCCGAGCCGGACCACCAGCACCTGTTCGGTCTGCGAGACCGTAAAGACCGAGCTGTAGCCGACGATGATGACGGCGAACAGCAGGATCAGGGCAACAACGCCTGCAACCGGGGACCTCATCGCGTGCCTCCCTGCTGCTGCTGGCTGGTGGCGGGCGGTGCCGGTGGACGCCGCGGCGTCAATTCGCTCAGCGGCAGATATGGCACGATGCTCTGCGCGGAGTTGCCGCCGTCATAGACCAGCTTCTCGGAACCGCCGAGAATCCGCTCCATCGTCTCCAGATAAAGTCGCTGCCGCGTCACATCAGGCGCCTTCTTGTACTCATCGTATACTTTCTCGAAGCGCGCGCTCTGGCCTTTGGCCTCGGCGATCGCCTGTTCCCTGTAGCCTTCCGCGACCTGCAGTATCTGCGCAGCGCGGCCGCGGGCGTCGGGGACGACGCGGTTGGCGTAGGTCTGGGCCTCGTTCTGCAGCCGCTCGAAGTCGGCACGCGCGGCCTGCACGTCGCGGAACGAATTGATGACCTGCGCCGGCGGATCGACCTTCTGCATCTGCACCTGCGTGATCTGGATCCCGGAGCCGTAAGAATCCAGCGTCTTCTGCATCAGTTCCTGCACGCCCGCTTCCGTCGTGGTGCGGGCGCCGGTGAGGATCGGCTGGATCTGCGCACGCCCGATCGCCTCGCGCATCGCACTTTCGGCCACCGCCTTCACGGTGCCTTCGGGGTTCTGGATGTTGAAGAGGAAATTGCCAACGCCGTCGGGCTTGATCCGCCACAACACGGTGAAGTCGACGTCGACGATGTTTTCGTCGCCGGTCAGCATCAGGCTTTCTTCCGGCACGTCCCGCATGGTGCGGCCGCGCCGCGCCGGATCGTCGATCAGCGACATGCCGATCGAGAGCGTGGAGACGCGCAGCGCCTTCGGCAGCAGCACGGTTTCGATCGGATAGGGCAGATGATAGTTCAGGCCGGGCTGCACGGTGCGCACATGCTTGCCGAAGCGCAGCACGACGCCGAGCTCTTCGGACTGCACGCGGAAGAATCCGGACAATCCCCAGATCGCCAGCACACCGATCAGGACCAGTGCGATGCCCATGCCGCTGAAATGACCGCCCGGCAGAAGCTGCTGCAGCTTGTCCTGGCCGCGCCGCAGAAGGTCCTCCAGATCGGGGGGCCTTGGCCCGACCGATTGCGGACCACCGCCCCATGGTCCCTTGGGACCCTGGCCCCAGGGCCCTCCGCCTTGATTCTTCCACGGCATATAAACTCTCCTCTGCGGGGGGCCCGGGCCTGCCTGTGGGGCAGTATGCCTTAAGGCCTCGCATATCCGCCCGGCTTTATAGGGGACCGCTAGGCCCCTTACAACGCAAGCTTACCGCTCGAAGCAGCTATGCCTGACGCCATAATTGTCAATGCAAACATTGGTTAGCGAGGTTAATGCCGATTGGGGCTATTTGCGCCGACGATATGTCACATAGGAGAAATCGGCGCTGTCCTGCGGGCCGGCCGGATTACGCACGCGCGCCACCTCTTCCCATGCGGTTAGATCGACGGTCGGGAAACGCGTGTCGCCGTCGGGCCGGGCGTGCACCTCGGTAACCTCCAGGCGATCGGCGATGTCCATCCATTGGGCATAGATTTCCGCGCCGCCGATCACGGCAATCTCAGTGGCGAAACGCCGCAGCGCGTCGCCGGTGGCGATCGCCTTCGCATCGGTGAAGGAATGGGTGACCACGGCGCCAGCCGCACGCCAGGCGGCGTCGCGCGTGACCACGATATTGGTCCGTCCGGGAAGGGCCCCACGAGGAAGCGACTCGAAGGTCTTGCGGCCCATCACGATCGGCTTGCCCATCGTCATCGCCTTGAGCCGCGCCATGTCGGATTTCAGCCGCCACGGAATCGCGCCGCTCGCCCCGATGACGCCGTTCTCCGCGACCGCAACGATGAGAACGATTTCCATTACCGCGTCCCTTGCGCCAGCGCCGCCAGATCAGGACCGCCGACCCGGCAAATCGTCCACTCGTCCATCAGGACCGCGCCGAGCGATTTGTAGAATTCGATCGACGGCGTGTTCCAGTCGAGCACCGACCACTGCAAACGCGACCAGCCATTTGCCACGCATTCCCTTGCGAGATGCACCAGCAGCGCCTTGCCGATCCCCTTGCCGCGCAGCGCCGGGCGAACGAACAGATCTTCGAGATAGATTCCGGAGCGGCCGCTGAAGGTCGAGAAATTGGGAAACCAGACCGCGAAGCCGGCCGGCTCGCCGTCCCATTCGGCGATCTCGCAGAACAACCGCGGATTGGCGCCGAACAGCGCCGTGTCGATGTCGGCCTCCGTCGCCTCCATTTCGTGCAGCAGCTTTTCGTATTCGGCGAGTTCGCGAATGAAGGACAGGACAAGTCCGGCTTCGCCCGGTCGCGCGCGGCGGATCGTAAGCGACATCAGATGCTCACACCGCTGCTCATACGGCAACTTCGGCCTTGATGTGCGGGTGCGGATCGTAGCCTTCGAGCGCAAAATCCTCGTAACGGAACGCGAAGATATCCTTCACTTCCGGATTTATTTTCATGACCGGCAACGGGCGCGTCGGCCGCGTCAGTTGCAGCCGCGCCTGCTCGAGATGGTTGGAGTAGAGATGCGTATCGCCGAGCGAATGCACGAAGTCGCCGGGCTTCAGGCCCGTCACCTGCGCGACCATCATGGTCAGCAACGCATAGGAAGCGATGTTGAAGGGCACGCCGAGGAACACGTCGGCGGAACGCTGATAGAGCTGGCAGGACAGCTTGCCGTTGGCGACGTAGAACTGAAACAGGCAGTGACAGGGCGGCAGCGCCATCTTGTCGACGTCGGCCGGATTCCAGGCGCTGACGATCAGCCGTCGCGAATCCGGGTTGCGCCTGATCATGTCGATGACATTGGAAATCTGGTCGATGCTGCGCCCGTCCGGCGCCGGCCACGAGCGCCACTGCGATCCGTAGACCGGGCCCAGATCGCCGTTGGCGTCAGCCCATTCATCCCAGATCGAAACGCCATTGTCCTTGAGATATTTGATGTTGGTGTCGCCCGCGAGGAACCACAGCAATTCGTGCACGATCGCCTTCAGCGGCAGCCGCTTGGTGGTCAGCATCGGAAATCCGGCCGACAGGTTGAACCGCATCTGGTGACCGAAGATCGACAGCGTGCCGGTGCCGGTGCGGTCCTGCTTCTCCGCGCCGTCCGAGAGAATCCGTTCAAGCAGGTCGTGGTACTGGTTCATGGCTGGTGGTTCTGGCCTTTTCGGGAAAGCGAATTTAGCGGCCGGGACATCCGATCGACACGCCGATTCGGCTTCGCACACCGATTATACCCGGAAAAATGATCATCCCCCGCGCAAACGACAAGGGGCGGAACTCGCGTCCCGCCCCTCGCCTATCATCTTGATTGCGTGCGTTAATTGACCGGCTTGAGTACCGGCGTCCACTTGGCGATTTCGTTCTTCACCAGGGTTCCCAGCGCCGCCGGGGTGCGATCGGCGGCGGCCGGGATCACGCTGCCGAGATCGAGCAGGCGCTTGCGCACGCCCTCGTCATCCAGCGCCTTGCCGACCGCAGCGTTCAGCTTGGCGACGATCTCTGGCGGAGTGCCCTTCGGCGCGAAGATCGCGTTCCATGCCTGGGCCTGGAACGCCGGCAGACCAGCCTCGGTCGTGGTGGGAACATTTGGCAATGACGGGTTACGCTCGGGCGTCGCCACGGCATAGGCCTTGATGGTGCCGCCGTTGACCTGCGGCACCGCGTTGACGATCTGGTCGCACATGTAATCGACCTGTCCGGCCACCAGCGCGTTCATCGCAGGCCCCGTGCCGTTGAAGGGAACGCCGGTCGGTTTGACGCCGAGGATGGAGTTCAGCAACTCGCACGATACGTTCGAGACCGAGCCGATACCGGCATGCGCGGCGTTGACCTTGGTTTCGTTCGCCTTGACGTAGGCGATGAATTCCTTGAGGTCCTTCGGCGGCAGATCCTTGCGCGCCAGGATCAGGATCGGCGTGCCGGCGAGCAGTCCGACCGGCTCGAAATCCTTCTCCGGATGATAGGCGAGCTTGGGATAAAGCGGCACGGAGGCCGCGTGCGTGCCCATGTGGCCCGTGATCAGCGTATAGCCGTCATTGGCGGCACGCGCTGCGCGCGCGGTGGCGGTGGTGCCGCCGGCGCCGACCACGTTCTCGATGATGATGGTTTGACCGAGCGTCTGCGCCATATGGCCGGTGACGATGCGCGCGATGACATCGGTCGGACCGCCTGCCGCGAACGGCACGATCATGGTGATGCTGCGCGTCGGATAGGCCTGCGCCAGCGCTTGCGTCGTCATCAACGCAAGTCCGGCAAGCGCAGCCAAGCAACCGCTCGCAAGCGAGCGTCCATACGAGTTCATGTTGAAATCCTTCAGCCCTTAGACAAATGCCGGCTCTCCCAAGCCGGCATTTGCTCTTTAGCATTTCGCCCGCGGCCAAACAGGCTCTGGGCTGCGGCGCACCGCCGCAGGTCGGTTCCAGGTCAATTCCAGGGTCAATTCCAGGTCAATTCTCGGACTCGACGAACACCTCTTCGCGTTTCTTGCGCAGCGTTGGCAGCACCGTGAGGATCAGCAACGCAGCGGCAATCCCCATCAGCACCGCAGACAAGGGACGTGTCACGAAGACTGACCAATCGCCGCGCGAGATCAAAAGCGCCCGCCTCAGGTTCTCTTCCATCAGCGGTCCGAGCACCATGCCGAGCAGCAGCGGCGCCGGCTCGAAATCATGTTTGATCAGCCAGTAGCCGACCAGCCCGAAAGCGCCAGCGAGCATGACGTCCGTCGGCGCGTTGTTCACGGAGTAGATGCCGATGGAGCAGAAGATCACGATCGACGGGAACATCAGGCGATAAGGCACACGCAGGAGCCGCACCCAGATGCCGACCAGCGGCAGGTTGATGATGAGCAGCATCAGGTTGCCGACCCACATCGAGGCGATCATGCCCCAAACCAGTTCCGGCTGCTTCTGCATCACCTGAGGACCGGGCACGATGCCGTGGATGGTCATCGCGCCGACCATCAGCGCCATCACCGCGTTCGGCGGAATGCCGAGCGTCAATAGCGGGATGAACGAGGTCTGGGCCGCAGCATTGTTGGCGCTTTCGGGCGCCGCAACGCCCTGGATTGCGCCGCGGCCGAACTTCTGGGGCGTTTTCGAAACCTTCTTTTCAAGCGTGTAGGCCGCGAACGATGCGATCACGGCGCCGCCGCCCGGCAGGATGCCGAGGATCGATCCGAGCACGGTGCCGCGCAGGATCGCCGGCGCGGACTCGATCATGTCCTTCTTGGTTGGCATCAGGCCCGTGACCTTTTGCTGAACCAGTTCGCGATCGGCTTCGCCGCCGGTATCGAGGTTGCGGATGATCTCCGCAAAACCGAACAGGCCCATCGCCAGCGTGGCAAAACCGAGACCGTCAGCCAGTTCGGGAATGTTGAAAGCCATGCGCGACGCGCCGGTCTCGATGTCGGAGCCGACCATGGAAAGCAGCAGGCCGAACACGATCATCGCGATCGCCTTCAGCACCGAGCCCTTCGCCAGCACGACGGCGAAGATCAGGCCGAGTACCATCAGCGAGAAATACTCGGCCGGCCCGAACGCCAGCGCGAGCTTGGTGAGCGGCGCACCCAGCAGGGCAATAAGCACTGTCGCGACGCAGCCGGCGAAGAACGATCCGATCGCGGCGATCGCCAGCGCCGGACCCGCGCGGCCCTGCTTGGCCATCTGGAAGCCGTCGAGCGCGGTGACCACAGACCCGGCCTCGCCGGGAATGTTGACCAGGATCGACGTCGTCGAGCCGCCATACTGCGCGCCGTAATAGATGCCGGCCAGCATGATCAGCGCGCCCACCGGCGGCAGGCCGAACGTGATCGGAAGCAGCATCGCCACGGTGGCGATGGTGCCGATGCCCGGCAGCACGCCCACCAACGTGCCGACCAGCGCGCCGATCAGGCACAGCAGAATGTTGACGGGAATTGGAATCGAAATTCCGCCGAGGAATGCGGGCGTCCACTGCACGAACTGGAAAACGACACCGAAGCCCAGTCCAAGGTTTGAGAAAAGATCTCCCATCACGCCCTCACCGGATCATGAACGTCGGCAGCAGCTGCAAAGGCAGGCCGAGCGCATAAGGAAACAAAAGGCTGCAGAACGTCGTCAGGCAGGCGCCGACGATCAGTGTTTCTACCCACCGGGTCTCCGCCGTTCCGCATGCCGCGATGAGGAAGCTTGTCATGGCCGAAAAGATCATTCCCATCGGCCGGATCGTGAAGGCAAACGACAGGATCGCCAGCGACACAAACAGGGGACCGCGCCAGTGGTATTTCGCAAGGTGGGCGCCTTCGGTCAAAACGCCGATGACGGCGATGGCGGCGCCCAGTGCCAGCAGCAGAAACCCGAACATCCGGGGCGCCGTACCGGCACCGAACGAAAATCCGCGCATGCCCTGCAGGTCGCTCGACGCCCAAAGGGCGAACAAGGCGATGGCCACCAGGGCCAGTCCGCCGATGAAATCCTGCGGGCCGCGAACCCATTTCGGCATAATAGATTTAACCGGCTCCTGGCCGGGTGTGGCGTTCATGAATACTCCTCCCCAAAGCGGGCTTCGAGCCCGTTGCTTGGATAACCTGAATGCGTGTCCCGGAAACGTGCTAGCGAGTTTCGTCAGACAACGCCAGCAAAACCCAAGCCGCTTCCGAGCCGTATGGCACATGGCGCCGCAAAGCTGCAATCGTGCCCACCAAGGGGGCAGCGTCGCAACCTTTGCGATTGAAGTGGCCGCAACACCCGAGCGATTAGCCGGCCAGCAGCACGATCCAGGCGTCCCACGCCGGCGCAAATTCATGCCGCGCCCGGGATGCGATCGGCATTTGGTGCATTTCGGGAACGGTCGAATTCGCGGCGAAACCGCAACCGAGCGACATCAAACCGAAAGTCCGGGGGCGGTGTTCCTCTCCTGTTCAGCGCTTTCGGCCCTATTTTTCCGCTGACTTGCACCCTATATTGGGGGTGCCGGTTCGCCGGCTATGGAAATAAATGGCCGTCGCAATAAACCATTCGGACCCGGGGGCAGTACCCGGCGCCTCCACCAAAGCCCACCCCTTCCGGATGGGTTTCGGCGGGGGCGAACCAGGATCGACGAGGGCGTAAAGGGCGAGTTTTTTCTCGGTATGGTTCCGCCGTTATCGGGCTATGCAATAGTTGCAAACGACAACTATGCTCCGGTTGCTCAGGCTGCGTAACGCAGTTTGAAAAACCAAGTCTAAAGTCCTGGTGGGTTAAGCTCCGCCAGGCGGGGTTCGGAGGCACCTGGCAACAGAAGCCTCCACTTTATTCTCTTCATTTCCGGGCGGCGGCACCGTTCTGCCGCAAATTCGCTCCGTCGGGCCTGCTGACCTGCGGCTCCCGTCGGGGTAGCATAGGGCAAAGGGCGAGTTGGGAGACCGGCGGCCATCCAACGTAACAGGACGACCATGGCGACCGATCATATCCGTTATGACGTGCTGGCGCGCGACGCGCTGCGCGGGGTGCTGCGCCGCGTGCTGACCGACGCCGCCGAACACGGGCTGCCCGGCGAGCATCATTTCTTCATCACCTTCCTGTCCACCGCCGATGGCGTGAAGCTGTCACCGCGGCTGTTGGCGCAATATCCGGAAGAGATGACGATCATCCTGCAGCATCAGTTCTGGGATCTGGTAGTGACGGAGGATCGTTTCGAGGTCGGCCTGTCGTTCGGCGGCATCCCCGAGCGGCTGGTGGTGCCGTTCGCGGCGATCAAGAGCTTCCTCGATCCTTCGGTGCAGTTCGGACTGCAATTCGAACCGTCCGAAGCGGCGGCTGAAACGCAGCAGGCGGCGAAACTCCCCGCCGTTCCCCCGGCTTCCGCCCTGCCCGTCGCCGCGCCGGAGCCGGCCGACGAAAGCAAGGAAGAAGAGCCGGCGAAGACGAGCGAAGGCGCCGAAGTGGTTCGGCTGGATCGTTTCCGCAAGAAATAATCCAAGCGCGAGAAAATCAGCTACGCTGTAGTGTACACGTTCCGCCATTTCACGGCGCAACGGACATTACGCATGGCTCGATCAGAACGATCCGGAAACAAATCCACCCGCAGCGAGACCGACAGCTTCGGTCCGATCGACGTTGCCGCCGACCGCTATTGGGGCGCGCAAACCGAGCGCTCGCGACAGAACTTCAAGATCGGCCAGGACCGCATGCCGATGGCGATCGTCCAGGCGCTCGGCATCGTCAAGCTCGCCGCCGCCCAGACCAACCGGGAACTCGGATTGCTCGACGCGCGCCGCGCCGGCGCCATCACCCGCGCCGCACGCGAGGTGATCGAAGGCAAGCTTGACGATCACTTCCCTCTCGTCGTCTGGCAGACCGGCTCCGGCACCCAGACCAACATGAACCTCAACGAGGTGATCGCCAACCGCGCCAACGAGATATTGGGCGGCAAACTCGGCGCCAAGGAGCCGGTTCATCCCAACGACCACGTCAACATGAGTCAGTCATCGAACGATTCATTTCCGACGGCGATGCATATCGCCGCCGCCGGACGCATCATCGCCGACCTGATCCCGGCCTTGAGCGAGTTACACCGCGAATTGCGAAAGAAGGAAAAGGCGTTCGCAAAAATCGTCAAGATCGGGCGAACCCACACCCAGGACGCAACGCCGTTGACGCTGGGACAGGAATTCTCCGGCTACGCCGCGCAGGTCGAAAGCGGGATCGCGCGGCTGCGAAGCGCGGTGAAAGAGCTGTTCCCGCTGGCGCAGGGAGGAACTGCCGTCGGCACCGGCCTCAACTCGAAACCGAGATTTGCAAAACTGTTCGCCAGGCACGTCGCGAAAATCACAAAGCTTCCCTTCACCAGCGCGCCCAACAAATTCGAGGCGCTGGCTTCCAACGATGCCTATGTCAGTGTGCATGGCGCGATCAATTCGGCGGCGACCGGCCTGTTCAAGATCGCCAACGACATTCGCCTGCTGGGCTCAGGCCCGCGTTCCGGTCTCGGCGAGTTGATCCTGCCGGAAAACGAACCGGGCTCGTCGATCATGCCCGGCAAGGTAAACCCGACCCAGTGCGAAGCGATGACCATGGTCTGCTGTCAGGTGTTCGGTAACCAGACAACCGTCACCGTTGCCGGAAGCCAGGGACATTTCGAATTGAATGTTTACAAACCCGTGTTGGCATATTGTATGATGCATTCCATTCAACTGCTGTCGGACGCGGCGCGCTCGTTCACCGAACATTGCGTGGTGGGCATACGCGCCGACGAAAAGCGAATCCGCGAATTGATGGAGCGCTCGCTGATGCTGGTCACCGCGCTGGCTCCGAAGATCGGATACGACAACGCGGCGAAGGTCGCCAAATCGGCGCACGCGCGCGGAACAACATTGAAGGAAGAGGCTGTGCGCCTCGGATTTGTAAACGCCGCTGAATTTGAACGCCTGGTGCAGCCGGACAAAATGACACACCCCGGCTGATGGCCGCAGCCGCCCCCGGGAAACTACGGGTGAGAGATATAAATGATGGATCATTCCTGAAGAATGAGGTTGATCGTCTATCGCGGTTGCATCGACGCATGGTACGAGCAGGGATATTCGGTTTTCGCAGAGCGAAATTTATTTTTTGATGCTATCTAGAGAAGTGCTACACGGGGATTCCGAATGACCATCCAATTTGCCTGCGCACGACACGACGACCTTTTTGCAGCCGACGTTTTACCAGCCAACGAATTACCAAGCCTTCGAGTCGCCGGATGATGGAGGCGAACATGGCGGACGTGATCAACCTGAAGCGATTCAAGAAGCGTAACGAACGGGAACAGTCGGCAAGGGAGGCCGATGCCAACCGTGCACGGTTCGGCCGGACCAAGGCCGAACGCGCGCTCGATGCACGTCGCAAGGATCGCGCCGGCGATCTCTTGGACCAGCATCTGTTGGACCAGCACAAGCTCGATGACGGAGACGCGTCATGAAGTCACCCGTCGTCAAGCGCTCGATCGTTGTCGCCGGCCACAAGACCAGCGTGAGCCTCGAAGAGGCTTTCTGGAACGGCATGAAGGAAATCTCGGGCCTGCGGAACATGACGCTGTCCGAATTGGTCGGCGAGATCGACGGCAACCGCCAGCAGGGCAATCTGTCCTCGGCAATCCGTCTCTTCGTGCTCGACTATTTCCGCACACGCGCGATGCCGGCTGCCGCGGCGGACGCTCCGCGGCCGCAGGCCTAGACTTCGATGAGGCGAGCGCGCCGCAAGCGCGCCCGCCTCGCTACATTGCAACGTTCAATAAACCAGTCCGGTGCCGGGCGGCTTTTCGAGCGCCGCGGCTAACGACCGATACTCCTCGCAGCCCGTGCCGCAAATCGCCGCGATGCGGCCGAGATGATACGACGCCTGGTCGCGATTGCCCTGCTCGATCTGCCACAGGCCGTAATACTGCCACGTCAGGACGTGGTTGGGGTCCGCCTTGAGCGCGCGCTCGTACCAGGTCTGCGACAGTCTGTAGTCGCCGAGCTTGCGATAGGAATAGCCGATCAGGTTGGCGACGCCGGCGTTGTCGTCGTGGCCGAGCGCCTTGAGCTGGTCGATGGCGGCAGCATAATCGTTGCGCTGGTAGATCGTCGCATGCGCGGCACGGTATCCCTCCCGGAAGGCGGCATCGTCGGCGCTCGACTGTTTGCTCGGCTTCTTCTTGGATTTGGAGCTCGACCTGGGAGCGGATCTGTTGTCCGGCGGCGGCGGGCTGGCCGAAGGCGGATCGCCGCCGCCTCCTGCGGCAAAGGCCGGAACGGATGCAGGCGAAGTGATCAGAGCCACCGAAAACACTGCCAGCATTGCGAGCCTGATTGCTGATTTCATCATGCGAACCTCCGGTTTTTCCTGCGCGAGTGAATCCATGGTCCAGCCGCAGGTAGAAACCCCGCCGGACGGTAAGTATTCCCGCGGGCCGCGCAGAAGTGTTGCGCGCCGCGGCAGGCTGGACGAATGACGGCAATACGTATCTAATTGATGGTGGTTGCAGTTTCCCCGCAAGGGCGGCGTGCGGAACCCGACGAAGACTGACTGAAGACCAATCACTGAGAAGCCCTGGAGAGAGAAATGGACATCGCAAAGCTGACAGCGCCCCGCGATCTCAGTCCATTTTCGGAAGCTCTCCATGCCTGCCTTTCTCGTTCTGGATTCCATCTCCCTCACCACGCCTGACGGACGCCCGCTGTTCGATGGATTGACGCTCGCGATCGGAAACGAGCGCACCGGCCTTGTCGGCCGTAACGGCTGCGGCAAATCCACATTGCTTCGCCTGATCGCAGGCGAGATTGAACCTGCAAGCGGATCGCTGCAACGCCTCGGCTCGATCGGCATGCTCGCGCAACTGACCGATGAACGGCTGACGGTCGACGAGGCGCTCGGCGTCGCCGGCGGACTTGCCCGCCTGCGCCGGCTCGAAAGCGGCCAGGGATCGCTTCAAGGATCGCTCGATGACGCGACGGAGGCGGATTGGACGCTGGAGCCAAGGATACAGGCGGCGCTGGCCGAAGCCGGACTGCCGTCCTTGCCGCTACATCGCCCGATCGTTTCCTTGAGCGGTGGCGAGCGAACGCGGGTCGCGCTGGCACGCCTCCTGATCGAGGCGCCGGATCTGCTGTTGCTGGACGAGCCGACCAACAATCTCGACGCGGACGGACGGCAGGCCGTGGCGCAATTGCTTGAACGCTGGCAGGGCGGCGTCCTCGTCGCCAGCCATGACCGCGCGCTATTGGAGCGCGTCGACCGCATCGTCGAACTGACGCCGATTGGCATCAGTATATTCGGCGGCGCGTGGTCCGCCTTTGCCGAAGCGCGCGAGGCGGCCCGCGCCCGCGCCGCTGACGACCTCGACCGCGCCTCAGATGCCTTGCGCAATACCGAGCGGACGCTGCAGAAGGCGCGGGAAAAGAAGGCGCGCCGCGACAAGGCCGGCCGCGCCTGGCGTGCCAAGGGCATCGAGGACAAGATGTTCATGGACCGCGAGAAGGAGCGCGCCGAGAACAGCACCGCACGTGAAAGCCAGCTCGCCCGCCGCCTGATCGGCGAGCGCGCCGAGGCGCTGGAGATGGCCAGGGCGCAAGTCGAGATCCTGACGCCGCTATCGATCGCATTGCCGCGCACGCACCTGCCCGGCGGCCGCGAACTCATCGCCTTCAAGGACGTGGCGATGGCCTTCGGGGAGCGCCATCTGTTCGGGCCGCTGTCATTCGACGTTCGCGGACCCGAGCGGATCGCCATCCGCGGCAGTAACGGCTCCGGCAAGACCACCTTGTTCCGCCTGATCACCGGCGAACTGAAGCCTGCGCGCGGCGAGATCGGCCGCCTCACCGACCGCATTGCCGTGCTCGATCAGCATATCGGCCTGCTCGATCCCGGCTCAAGCATTCTCGACAACCTGCGCCGCTTGAATCCGGAACTCACGGCCAACGAGGCCCACGCCGCGCTGGCGCGGTTTGCGTTCCGTAACCGGGCAGCGCTGCAGATCGCCGCCACGCTCTCAGGCGGCGAGCGGCTGCGCGCGGGCCTCGCCTGCGTATTCGCACGCCCGCAGCCGCCTTTCCTCCTGCTGCTGGACGAGCCGACCAACCATCTCGATCTCGCTTCCATCGAGGAGCTGGAAGATGCGCTGAAAGGATTCGACGGCGCGCTGATCGCCGTCAGCCATGACGAGACGTTTCTGCAGGCGATCGGAATCGGGCGCGAGATCGTGCTCGGCTAGATTTTTGATTTGACGCGGTTTCTTGACGCGAACCGGGCTCCACTTCGCTGAAAAACGCCCTAATTGGAACGCGGCGGCGGATTGGCGATCTGCGGCGTCAGCGCCAGCGGCGGACGCGGTTTCGGCTTGGCGGGGCCCGGCGCGGGCCTCACGTCGATCGGCGGCGGCAGCGGCGCAACGTGCGGCTGGCCTGCGACGGGTGCGGGCGGCGCATTGACGACTGGCGGACGCGGCGGCGTCGCCTTTTTCGCCGGATGCCGCCGATCGCGGCCGCCCTTCTGGGTCACCGGTGCGCTCGGCGCCGCCTCCGGAATCGGCGCTTGACCATCCGCGGGCAGCACGATTGGTGGCGGCGCCGGCGGCGGCGGCTCGCCACGCTCGATGGCATCGAGCCTTCGGGTCTCGTGATCGATCGCGCGCACCGCCAGCCACGACGACAAGGGAGCAACGTCGACGCTGCGGGTGAGCGCGTCGGGCGTGCCCACGGCAAGCAGTTGAATCTCCGGACGCCCGGTCGTCATGGTCAGGGAAAGCGCGGCGCGGATATCGGCCTGATCGGCGGCGATATCGTATCCGCCGGAGACGGTGGCGCGCACGCCATTGCCATCCAGCGTCGTAGCGCCCACGCGAAGCCGGCCGTCCCTGACGGTGAACGGGATCTGCGCGGAAGGAATCGCAAGCGCGCCGGCCGGAAGCGCGGATTCGACGATCTGCTTCAACCGGACATCGTCCTTTACCTGCCCGCTGTCATTGGCACGGACCGCCACTTCGAAGGCGCGCGGATCGAGGCCAGAGATCCGCGCCGCCTCCAGCGTCAGCGTTCCGCTGCCGGACAGCGCACCCGCCAGCGCCGAGGCGCTGCGGCCCTGGCTATTCAGCGTCATCTGCATCGACGCGCGGCCGGCGGGCATTGCAAGGTTGCGATAGCGCAGCGCTGTGCCGTCGACGCCGGAGAACTGGACGCTCGCGTTCAACGCAATGCCGTTCGCGCCCGGCTTGGCATCCATGCTGGCGGTGACTTCGCCGCCGCCGATCTTGCCCCGGATGGCATCGAAGGTCAGCGACTGGCCGTCGCTCTTGATAATACCGCTCACCGGCTGCAATTCGCTTCCGCCCGGAAGCAGGCCGCGCAGCGCCTGGAACGCGATCCGGCCGCGCCAACCCTTCGCGAGCCCGGTGCCGAGCGGCTCGGCGGCGTCGTGTCCGGCGGCGCCGAGCGCCAGGGCAAAGGCCGGCCCCAGCGCGAGCTGCTCGGCGCCGATTTCCCCCTCGATCTCCTTCTCCTCCCCGAGCGTCACCGCGACGCGGCCGCGCAGACGCGAACCGCCGATGCTGCTGTCGAGATCGTCGAAGGTCAGGCGGTTACCGGCCAGCGACACGCGCGACGTCAGGCCGATGTTCTGCGCCAGTGTATCCGCCGGTTTGAGATCGAGCAGCGGCCCGAAATCCGCGCGGCCAACTTTCAGAGAGAAACTGCCGCCGGCCTCCTGCGCCCATGGTTCGGCGGAGCCTTCCGCTTCGGCCTCAAGTCCGGTCCCCGAGATCCTTGCCTTGAGGCGCAGCGGCGCGCCCCACGCGCCCGTCGCGCTGCCCTCGAATTGCGCGGGACCGTCGCCCGCCGTGACGGTGCGATCGAGGCCGAGCAGGGCAAGCAAAGCGCGGCCTTGCTCGGACGACAGCTTGGACTCGATCGCAACGTCACTGCGCCAGAGCGCGGCGAGATCGATGCCCTGAATGGTCGCGACGGCCGGCTTGGCGGTGATCGTGGTGACGCCCTTGAGCAGCGGCGAATCGAGATCGGCCGTGGCGCGCGCCTGGACGCGATCGGACTGCCCGGCAACCTTGTTGAGATCGAGCGCCAGTTTCAGGCGCGCCATGCCCGGGCTGGTCCCCGCCGCATTGAGCCGCGCGGCCAGCGCCGGTGAAAAGGGAACGATCAGGCTGGTCAACCGGCCGAGCGAGGCGGCGCTCGAATTGAGCGCGAACCATCCGGTGGCGTTGACGCGGTCGAAATTGCCTGCGCCGTCCAGCGTCACGCTTTCAAGCTCGCCGATCTTCAACTGCTCGAGCGATATCTTCGCCGGCGAATAGGCCAGTCTGGCGAGCAGCGGACTAAGCTCCTGCCCGGCGGAGGTGGCACGGCCGATATCGAGCGAAAGCTTTCCCTCATCCGGCCACTCGCCTTGCGGCCCCGCCAGCGACCGCGCAAAGGCGGTGGCGGCATCGAGGTCGAGACGCTCCGCCTTCAGTTCCGCATCGATCCGGGAGCCGCGATCCGCCTGCCGGTGCGACACCGCCACCCGCCCCTCCACCGAGCCGCCTTCGATATCGGCCTTCATGGTGTCGATGGCAAAGCCCTCGGGCGCCACGGTGATGTCGCCGCGCAGCCGGACGGCTTCTGGCTGCGATAGGTGGTCTCGCCGCGGCCCTGCAGCCAGGTCAGCAGTGCTTCCGGATCGGAGGATTCGACGCTGAGCGCGGCCTTGAACTGGTCCGGTGCAACGCTCTTCGCACCGGCCTCGCTGAGCGAAACCCTGGTCGCGCCGGGCGCACGGAATTCCAGTTTTCGCAGGTGCCAGAATTTGTCGTCGCCATGCAGTTCAGCTGTGATGTCCTGCAACGGCCGGCCGCCGAGCATGACCTGCTCGGACGCGAGTTCGATCTGCGCGGGGATCGGCAGATTCGGAATGACCGACGTGAGCGCCCGCAGCGCCGGTAAGGCACGGGGCGGCTCCGCGGCATTGTCCCTGGTGACGAACCTGTCGGCATCGAGCTGGCGCGCCGAAAGCGCTGCACGCAACAGCGGCGATGCGCCGAAGCGGATATCGCCGTTGCCGGAGAGTTTCAGCGCGCGTTCCTCGGCTCCAAAAGCTACCTCGATTTGTTCCAGCCGGGCCGCCGAATAGTCGGTTTTGATTTTGGCCGCGATACGCCACGGTGGATCGTTGCCCTTGCCCTTCTGTCCGGGAGGCGCGGCGAGCGTTATCGCGCCTTCGAAGCGCGGCGCGCGGGAATCGAAGTTCAGCACGCCGTCGAGATCGGCCAGGAACGGGCGCTGGCCCGGATCGATATTGAGATGAATGCGGGTGCCGTTGCCGTCGGGCCCCTGCCCCGAAGAGACCCGAAACGGGTAGCGCGTACCCGACAGCATGAAGTTGCCGTCGCCGCGGATCGAGCCGGCCAGCGAACGCACGTCGCCGCTGAAGGCGATGTCGTTCAGTTCGAGCGTGCTGCGGCTGTTCGCATCGTGCAAGGCGATGCGGCCGGTGAGATTGAGCCGGTCGATCGCCAGCGAACCCAGATTGACCTTCCCGGTCGATGCCGGCCAATCGATGCGGCCCTTCGCGTCGAGCCCGAGATCGAGCGAGATGCGGTTGATCGTCAATTCGGTGGCACGGACCTCACCGCGCATCAGCGAGCCGAGAGACAATTCCACGTCGAGCTTGTCGGCGCGAATCTTGCCGAGATCGTTGGCGCCACCGACCACGACCGAGTGCAGTCGCAGCGACGGCGCGGGCAACAGCCGCGCGTCGAGCTTGCCGCCGACACGGACCGGCGTGCCGATGATCCGCGTCGCCTCGGCCTCGAATTGCGGCCGGAACTGGTTCCAGTCAATGAAATACGGCCCGACAAGTGCGGCAATCAACGCAATGATGAAGGCAATTGCCAGGCCGAGCAGCGTCGTCTGCACGGTGTCTCCCTTTGAACCGCCCCGGCGCAGGCAGCGTCACGCCGAACCTGGCCCCCGGAGCAGCCGGAATATAGAGAGAAGTTTGGCGAAGTCACAGCGGCATGCTGACGTGAGCCCGGCCCGGCTCCGAACACCGGGGTCAGGGCTCAAGATGGTCACCAGGCCGCTACCAGCTTGCCGGCAGGCGCTTCAGGCCGCGCAGCACGAAGGTGGGCCGCCATTCCGGATTGACAGCGTCATCCAGCCGCAGGTCCGGGATCCGCCGAAGCAGGGTCGAAATCGCGACCTCGGCCTCGATCCGCGCCAGCTGGGCGCCGAGGCAGAAGTGGATGCCGCCGCCAAAGGACAGCGGCTTCACATTGGGCCGGGTGATATCCAGCCGCTCCGGATGGTCCGGGTAGACCGCCGGGTCGTGGTTGGCGGAGCCGAGCAGGCACAGCACGCTCTCCCCTTTCGGGATGCGTTTTCCTCCGAGATCGTCGATATCTTCCAGCGCCACCCGGCCGGTCATTTGCACCGAGGAATCGTAGCGCAGGAATTCCTCGATGGCGTTGGTGGTCAGCTCGGGCCTGGCCTTGAGCAGCGCGAGCTGATCGGGATTGCGATGCAGCGCCAGCAGGCCGTTGCCGATCAGGTTGACCGTGGTTTCGTGGCCCGCGCCAAACAGCAGGATGATGTTGGCGGTCAGTTCCTCGTTGGAGAGCTTGCTGCCGTCCTCCTCGGCCTGCACCAGTTGCGTGATCAGGTCGTCGCCGGGGGTCTTTCGCCGCAGCTCGAACATCTGCTGGAAATACATTGCCGCCATTGCATTGCCGGCATTGCCCTGCTTGATCTCGTCCGGCGTCAGCGGCACCGGATCGAGCAGGCGCCCGCCATCGCGCGAGCTTGTATAAAATGCCTCGCGATGCTCCTCGGGGATTCCGAGCATGTCGCAGATGATGGTGACCGGCAGGCGGAACGCGAAATCCTCGATCAGGTCCATCTTCCCCTGCGGGATGATGCGGTCGAGCGTCTCGTCGACGATATGCTGGATGCGCGGACGCATGTCCTCGACCCGGCGCGCGGTGAAGGCCTTCACCACCAGTCCGCGCAGGCGGGTGTGATCCGGCGGATCCTGCTGCAGCATCCAGTGGCTCATGCTGCGAAATACCGGCTCGTCCATGATCTTGGGGCCGTAGCGGCGCGTGGTGCGCTCGACGTAATCCTTGCCGAACCGCTTGTCGCGCATCACGAGGCTGGCCTCGGCGTGACGGCTGCAGACATACATGCCGAGCGGCGTCAGGTGCACCGGATCGGTGGTGCGCATCCGCTCGTAATGCGGATACGGATTGCGGATGAATTCCGGGGACAGCGGATTGAACAGCGGCGCGCTGCTGGCAGTCTGAACATGTTCGTTCATGGGTGACCTCAACTGGTTGCTGTGCGCAGTTCAGCGCGTTCCCCCGGGCCGATCGATCGAAACTCGATACATTATTGTATTGAGTTGCATTCTCGCCTAAACTGGGCAGATGTCAAGAGTGCGAACGAGACCCACAAGGGACGACACCCGCGAAAAGCTGTTCGAGGCGGCGGCGCGCGTGTTCGAGGAACAGGGCATCGGCGGCGCCAGCATCGAGGCGGTCGCGGCGGCGGCCGGCTTCACGCGCGGGGCGTTCTATTCGAACTTCAAGAGCAAGGACGAGTTGATCATCGCCATGCTCGAGGATCACGTCGAGCAGTCCATCGTGCGCATCCGCGATCTGCTCGACCGGCACAAGAACCTTGCGGATTTCATCGAAGCGCTGAAGACCATGGGCCGCAGCCAGCAGGATCCGCTCGGCCGCTCTCCCCTGTTGCACATGGAAATGATCCTGTTCGTGGCGCGCGCCGAAAAGCGCCGGCCTGAACTCGCCAAGCGGCTGCGCGCCCGGCGCAAACTTGTCACCGACATCATCGAGACCACGGCGAGGAACAGCGGCCGGACGACCATCCAGAACCCGACATGGGCCGGCGCGCTGGTGCTGGCGCTGGAGGACGGCTTTCGCCTGCACCGCCTGATCGATCCCGAGACCACGCCGCCGGACAGCTTTTTTCGCGCCATCGGCGACCTGCAGCGAACGATGGGAATTTCATCGACCTGAGACGGAAAAATCCGCCTCGCGCGACGCGTCGCAAATCGCTACCGTGAGCGGATGCCTGCGAACGCCGACACCGGATATTCGACACATTCTGCGCGCTCACCTGTGCATCGCTTCGCTGCACACGGATGGCCGCACCTGAAATACCTGATCCTGATTTCACTGTGTCTTGCAGGCGCGATCGACGCGAAGGCCGAGGAAGTCATCTCGCTCGCGCTGCCGATCAAGTGCCAACCGGGCCTGACCTGCTTCTTTCAGAACTATGTCGATCACGATGCCTCGGGGAAGGTCCGCGACTATCGCTGCGGCGGACGCAGTTATGACGGGCACGACGGCACCGACATCCGAATTCGAAATCTGGAAGTACAGAGACAAGGCGTGGAGGTACTCGCGGCGGCGCCCGGACGCGTCATCGGGGGACGAAACGATATGGAAGACATTTCGGTCAAGACCGCAGGCAAGGCCGCGATCGCCGGAAAGGAATGCGGCAACGGTGTAGTCATCGAGCATGAGGGCGGCTGGCGCACCCAATATTGCCACATGGCCAAGGGCAGTGTTCGGGTCAAGGTCGGCGATCAGACGACGACCGGGCAGCCGATCGGGCTGGTCGGACTATCCGGCGATACCGAATTCTTTCATCTTCACTTCACGGTGCGCCATCGCGGCAAGATCGTGGACCCCTTTGCCCATGGTGCGGCTGAGAACTCCTGTAGCGGCGGCCGCTCGATCTGGGCCGCATCCATTGCCGAACAAACGCAATACCGGCCCGGCGAAATCATCGATTACGGCTTTGCCGGTGTCGCCCCGACCATGGAACTGATCGAATCCGGAGAAGTCGGCAAGCATCCGGTCACTTTGGGCTCGGATGCACTCGTCGCCTATGTCAGGACCATCGGCCTGCAGGCCGGCGACCAGCAATTCCTCGCGGTGCAGGGCCCAGGCGGCGCGTCCTTCTCCGCCGCCAATCTCCCCGCCCTCGACCGCGACAAGGCGCAGTTCCTCGTCATCTCCGGAAAGAAGCGCACCGCGACAGCGTGGCCTGCCGGCCGCTACGCCGCGACGTATCGCGTGATCCGGGACGGTGCGGAAGTGCTGCGAAAAACGTTCGACATTGAACCGCGCGCGCGATGAGCCATGATCGAGAGTGTTACGATCATTGCGGCTAGCCCGTGCCGCTCCCGATATGCGCCTTGTGCATTTGTCCCGCGACCGCCCTCACCTTGCCCGGCGACGCCCGCCAGATCGCAACCGCCGACACGATGCTGACGGCGATGCCGAGCGCAAAGGCTGAGGTGTAACTGCCCGAAAGATCGTACAGCAGCCCGGTCGCCCACGGGCCCGCGGCGCCGCCGGCCAGCGCCGCCAGCATGATGGTGCCGAAGATGCTGCCGTATTGCTTGCCCTGAAAGATTTCCAGCACCACCGCGCCCATGACCGATGTCAGGCCGTAGCCGAGCGCGCCCTGTGTGAAGATCATGAGATAGACCAGCGGCAACACCGGCGCGAATTTCAGAGCGATCAACGCGGCGAAACAGATCGCAAAGCCGGCGCAACTGATGGCCCAGATCCATTCGCGCCCGATCCGGTCGGAAAGATGCCCGAGCCAGATCTGGCCGGGAATGCCGAGCAGGCTGACGACGCCGAGCGCCCATACCGCCACGTTCGCGCTGAAGCCGATGTCGAGCAGAAATTTGGTCTGGTGTACCTGCACCGCGTACCAGATGTAGAGGCCACAGAAGTAACCGACCGATATCCACCAGAATCGCGCGGTGCGCAGCGCGCGGCGCAGCGTCCAGTCGGTGCCGGCCCAGACCGGATCGACGACGTTCGAGCGAGGTGCCGCCGATGTCGCCGACGGCACCGCATCGCCATCCGGCCGCAGCCCGATTTCCTCCGGGCGTTTGCGCAGCAAGAGGTTGATCGGCGCGAGCACGACGAGCACCAGGATGCCCATCGCGGTGCAGGCGGTGCGCCAGCCGGTCTGCTCGATCATGTGCTGCACCCATGGCAGCAAGGTCATCGAGCCGATGCCGACGCCGGCAAAGGCGATCCCGATGGCGAGCCCGCGGCGGCGAATGAACCAGTTCGGCAGAAACAGCGATTGTCCGGAATAGCCGAGGCAGACGCTGCCCGCGCCGACCAGCACACCGATGGTGAGATAGAGATGCCAGGGCTGCGTCGTCAGCGGCGCGAGCAGCAGGCCCGAGCCCATCAGCGCGACGCCGAGCTCCATCACCGCGCGCGGACCGAACCGGTCCATCATGCGCCCGATCAGCGGGCTGGCGACGCCGGACGCCACGAAGCCGAAGGAAAACGCGCCGGCCGTGACGCCGCGCTCCCACCCGAACTCCGATATGATCGGCGGGTAAAACAGCGAGAACGCCGTCCGCGCATTGACGCCGATCGCCATGGTGACGAACGTCACCGCAACGATCAGCCAGCCGTAGAAGAAGGGAAGACGCATCGTACCTTCGGACCATCCGGGAAGGCCGAGGTCAAGGCCTTTTGAAACACTGCAAGCGCCCGATCATCCTGAAGTCACAATCTTATATTCGAGCGTGCCCATTGCTTGAGGGTGTCCAGAACTTCAATGTCCGGCAATTCCAATAACTCTTGACGGGACGATATGCCGAGCGGATCGATTTCGAGGGTTTCCTTGAAGAGAAAGGCCGCCAGTATATCCAGGCCAAGATTACGGAAACAAACACCCGCCATGTATCGGCCGACCGAGCTTGCCGGGGGGCCCAACATCGCCGCAACGACATATTCCTCGGCGGCCCGATGCCAATTTTCCTGAAGGTAATGTATCTGGCCAAGCTCGGCCCAGGCCTTCGAATTGTATGGATCTACCCGCGTTAGTTCGGCGGCCCTCGATGCCGCCAGGTCGAGGTCATCGAGCCAAAGCGCCTCCTTCGTCCGGCTTTCCAGCACGGCATGCAGGTTTTCTCGCTGCAGAATTTCCTCCGCTGCCGACGTTGGCGTCAGGTCCCGCGCGTGTTGCTCCGCAATGTCCATTGTTTTGACTAGCGCCTTTCGGTCGCCGGCATGCTGCGGGAGGAAACCCATTCCGCGATAAAATCTGCTTTTGAACAATTGCGCGGTAAATCCCTTCCCGCCGTTCTCCACGGCGGCAAAAGCGATCTCCAGCCGCTTGCTCCAATCATCGAGCTCCTCGAGTGGTGCACGGGCCTTGGCTTTTTGAACGAAGACCATTGCTGTTGCATTGAATCTTACAGGCGCATGGCTCCGCTCATCGATCGCAATATTCTCAAAAGCGGACATGGTGCCGGATTCGTAACTGGACTTTCGCTTGGGCAATTCGTGCATGAACTTTGCCGATGCCCGGCAGAAAGCAAGCTGCGCAACATCGGGATCACCGTCGCCCGCCCCGGACCAATTCTCCGGAATGAGTTTTAGCAACGGCTCGTACAGGCACATCGAGTGAAGAAGCGCCGCCAGCCGGCATTGGCGCGCGGACGAAAGCTTTGGCCAAAGCTCGATATCCTGACAAAGCTTGCGCCACCGATCGGTCCGCAGATTCTCGGCGAGGTCTCGCGGATCGCTGACTGCATAAGGCGCGCCCGCATGGTCCGCGAGCTGGACGCGAAAACCGGGCGATAATGCACGCTGTGGAAGGTAGGAAGGCGTATCCGGATCGGCATGGGCTTGCCAACCGGCGTCAATGGATCTGGCATGCGTGGGGCCGGCCTGAAGCGGACCCAGATCAAGATATGGACGAAGCAGCCAGGTCGAAAAGCGAGAGCCCAGGCTCTCGCTCAGAGAGAGGTCAGCCAAATCGCGCATGCAAGAGACCATCGCAGGCGGCGCTTACATAGGTCCCGCTCTTCTTTTTCTTCTTCAGCCAGGCGCGGTAGTCGGTATTCAGCTTCTCGAACTCGACTGCAAATTCCGGGCACTGCTTCCTGAAGTATTTAATCGCCGGCTCAAGCGCATCATACATGTGAGCTATTGGATTAGCTCCGTAGAGCTTGTCCTTGGCTTTGACACCGCGCATCAGAACCGCGATCGCCTCCCAGGTCGTGATGAGGAGCCGAGCAGCTGCCTGCTCGCTGCTGTTCTCGTCGGGGTTGGCGACCAATGCCTCCGCACCCCCCAATTTCCGGCGTAGCACCTCCGCCGCGTAGTAATTGGAGTCGCTCCGCATTCCCTCAATGCCAAGCAGAAGCGCATTCTCGTCCATGAGTGCCCCCATTGCTTTGTACTAACGCCAAGCGCTACGAAATCTATCCCGACATCTGCAAGTTCACAAGCTCATCCCCAGAAGCGCATTTCCATCGCATCTGCCAGCGACCTGGAAATGCTGCGGTGGTGCTCTGCACTCGATTTCTGATGGCTGAGATCGAACGCGTTGGCGAGCCCTTTATGGAAGTTCGCTTCCAGCGGCCGCATGCCTAATTCCTCGGCAAGCTTTACACCCTGGGTGAGCCAACCGTTGGCATCGCTGAGGTTTCCGCGATACATTTCCACCTCGCCCAGCATCCGCAGCGAATAAGCTTCGTTTGCCCGCTCCTCGTGTTTGCGGGCGAGTTCGAGGGCGCGTGTGGCCGCATTCAGCGCCTCGCCCTCGCGCCCCAGCGAAAGGTAAGCCTCACTGACATAGGCCAGACGCAGCGAATGACGGGCCACGAACCCCCTGGATTCCGCAAGTTCGATACTCTGCTCCAGAATTGGAATCCCCTCGTTGGCCCGGCCGGCAAGAGCCAGGGCATAACCAAAATGCAGCGCAACATAGGCAAAGCCGACCGGGCTATCTGCAAACGCGCCGGCGGCCAGCGCGCGTTCGAACGAGCGCAGCGCGCGACGCAAATTCCCCTGCCGCAAGGCGACGACACCGAGACAGAGATGCGCGTAACCGCAACTGAAGGGATGGCTCGCATTCTCAGCGATGCGAAGGGCGTCTTCGCCGACATTGAACGCCTCGGAAAATTGCCCGGTATCGGCCAGGCCCCACGCTACAAAGCTACGCGAGAACGCCGCGGGCAAGACGAACATCCCGAAACGCTGGCTGGCCAGGCTGCCTTCCAAATGGACGGCGTTCCAGCCGAAATGCTCGCGGGCGTTCTTGTAGTCCCCCCGCGTGTGATGTGCCAATCCGAGAGGCAAATTGGTGACGACCTGGAGAGGCAAGTCCGATAGCGACTTCGCGACCGCAAGCGCCCGCTCTCCCGCCTCGATCGATTCCCTGTATCGGCCGAGCATCCAGAACTGTTCGGTCAAATAGGACTGCACCCATCCGTTGCGCTGCCTGTCTCCGATCTGGTTCGCCAGTTCTTCCGCTTCGCGCAGACGGGAGGCAATTCGGTCACGATCTCCGAGCGGTTGCAGCACATTGCGGATATCGAAGCGGATATCGATCGCCTTCTGAACGGCCTCGTCACTCTGCGGCAATCCCGCCAGCGCTTCGAGAGCCTGCTCGAAGAGGATCACCGCCTCCGGATAGGCTTCTCGATCCGCAGCCTTCGCTCCCGCCTGGCGCAGATACGTCACCGCCTTTTCCTGAAGCTTGCCCCGGAGCGCATGATCGGCCAGGCGCTCAACCTGCTCGCCGATACGGCCGGCATAAATCTTTTCGATCGCGAGAACGACGCGTTGATGGATCTCCCGCCGCCGCTCGCTGCGCAGGCCGGCGTAGGCGACATCGTGGGTGAGAGCGTGCTTGAAGGAAAATTGAAGATCAGGAAACAACTGAGTGGGAAACACAAACTCGGCCGTCTGCAGGTTATTGAGAAGTCCGCGAAGCTCGCCATCGGGCAAACTGCTTATTTCCTTCAACAACGAGAGCGGGACATCATGTCCGATGACCGCCGCATCCTGCAACAATCTCTTCTCGGCTTTTGGCAGCGTGTCGATACGCGCGGCGAGAACCGCCTGTACGGTGGGCGGTATCTCGTTTCCTGAGATGGGCTTGGTCAGCTTGTAATTCTGGCGCGTACCCTCCAGGACCTTGCGGTCCACCAGCGTTCGAACGAGCTCTTCCACAAAAAACGGATTCCCGCCCGCACGATCAAGCACGAAATGTTTGAGGCTTTCGAGAGCCGGATCCGATCCCAGCAATGAATGCAGAAGCGTACCGAGGCTTTCGCTCTCAAGAGGTTCAAGACGCAGGCTGCGGTAATTCGGCCGCCCCTTCCAGCCGTCGTGAAACTCCGGCCGGTAAGTCACCATCAGCAGCAGGCGCGCGTCGCGTGCGTTGACAACGATTTCGTTCAGAAGGCCCAGGGTAAGAGAATCATTCCAGTGCAAATCCTCAAATACGGCGACGACGGGTTGCACATGGTTTTCGCGCAACAGCAATCGGGTAATCGCCTGGTAGGTGTGCTGCCGGTGCTGGAGCGGGTCCAGCGATTGAAACGGATGTCCCGCGTCCAGTGCGTCCAGCAAATCGAGCAGCGCCGGGATGTCATCCTGCAGCGAAGGATCGAGGGCCAGGATCTTTTCCGTCACCTTCTCACGGATCGACTTGGCGTTGTCGCGTTGACCGATCTTGAAATAATAGTGCCGAAGCAATTCGATGACAGGCAGATACGAAGCCGCATGGCCATATGAAGCTGAATTTGTCTCGAGAACCAGGCAGTCGTCGGTTTGGGACGAATGAACAAATTCATGTATCAGGCGCGATTTGCCCATTCCGGGCTCGCCTACGACTGCCACGACCTGACCACGACCGCCGCGCGCTTGGTCGAGCGCCTGGGTAAGTTGTTGAACCTCCAGTTCGCGACCAACAAACGGCGTCAACCCGCGCGAGGCAGCCGCCTGCAATCTTGTCCGTTCAACGCCCCCTTCGGTGATCTCAAAGACTTCGACCGGATGGTCCAGTCCCTTTATCGTCATTTCGCCGAGTGACTTTGCCTCGACGTACCCTTCAACGAGCCGAATGGTATCGGCAGCGGCGAGCACCGAACCCGGCATCGCCATCTGTTCCATGCGCGATGCCAGATGGGCCGTTTGTCCGACGACCGTGTAGTCCATGTAGAGATCGTTGTTGATCGATGAGACGACAATCTCTCCCGAATTGATGCCGACGCGGATCGTGATCGGCACGCCGTGAACGCGGCGGATCTCTTCCGCATAGCGGGTGATCGTCTGCTGCATCCTGAGAGCTGCATAACACGCGCGAACGGCATGATCTTCATGCGCGAGCGGGGCTCCAAACAGCGCCATGATGCCGTCGCCCATGACCCTGTTCACCATGCCCTCATAATGATGGACGGCTTCGAGCATGTGATCGAGAACGGGGTCGAGGAGCTTCTGTGCCTCCTCAGGGTCGCGATCAGCTATGATCCTGAGAGATCCTACGATATCCGCAAACAGCACGGTGACTTGTTTGCGTTCGCCTTCGAGCTCACGCTTCGACGTCATTATCCTGACGGCGAGATGCTTTGGCGTATAATTGTCGGGCGACAGGAAGCGGTTTATCGCACGATGCTCTTCGTCAAGCCCAACCGGATGCGCGCATTGGGAACAGAATTTTGCTCCCGGCGAGACGAAGCTCCCGCAATTGGGACAGCCCCGCTCGAAAGGAGCGGCACATTGCTCACAGAACTTCGCTTCAGGCCGATTGTCGTGTTCGCACCTGGGGCACTTCATCTGAACCGTCAGCTAAGCGGTTGTACGCGGCGCGACATCCTACCGGGTCGGATCGAATTCAACAACCTGACTGCTGTATGCGCCGCTCAGGCCTGCGCATGGTCGGGGCGATCGGCGCCCTGTCAATAACCCGTAGACGTTGCGTGGTCTCCGGCCCGCTATCCAAGCGGCCTGGCAGTCCTTTCGCTGACGTCCTTAACCTGCCACCGACGCATGGCTCTCGTGGCCGAAATAGGCGCGCTCGAGCCGCTGCGGCAAATTATTCTCGCTGGTCGGCGCTTCCAGCACGATATTGCCCTGCACCAGCGCATAGACACGATCGGCGGCGGCGAGCGCCTTCTCCAGCAACTGTTCGACCAGCAGCACGGCGGTGCCCTGCTTGCGCAACTGAGCGATCACGTTGAGCACGCGATCGACCAGAACCGGCGACAGGCCGGCCGAGGGTTCGTCCAGCATCAACAGCCGCGGGCGCCGTACCAGGCCCTGCGCGACCGTGAGCATCTGCTGCTGCCCGCCGCTGAGCGCACCGCCGCGCTCGTGACGTTTCTCCGCGATCTCCGGGAAAAACGACAAGGCTTCCTCGACCCTGCCGGCGCGTTCGCCGCGTGGCAGATCGTAACCGGCGATCAGAAGATTGTCGGTCACCGAAATCTGCGTGAACACGCGATGGCCCTCGATCACATGCACCAGGCCGGCGCGCCCCGCTTCGCGCGGCGTCGCGTTGGTCATGTCGCGGCCGTCGAAGCGGACATGCCCGGCATTGACGGGCAACAATCCCGACATCGCACGCAGCAGCGTCGTCTTGCCCGCGCCGTTGGGGCCGAGCAAGGCAACCACTTCGCCGGCTGCGATCTCGATCCCGACGCCATGCAGCACGCGGATCTTGCCGTAGCCCGATTCCAGGCCCTTAACAGAGAGCAGAGGTTCAGCCGCCGAGGTAAGCACTGACCACCTCCTTGTGAACGCGAATCTCGGCCGGGGTGCCGGCGGCAAGCGTACGCCCGAGATTGAGCACGGTGACCTGATGGCAAATGTCGAAGATCAGGTCGGCATGGTGTTCGACCAGCAGCACACCGGTGCCGCGGGCGCTGATCGCCTTGATCAGGCCGCCCAGCCGCTCGATCTCGTCGTTGGAAAGGCCGGCGGCGGGTTCGTCGAGCAGCAGGAAGTCCGGATCGAGCATCAGCGCGCGGGCGATCTCGATGAAGCGTAGTTCGCTGTGCTGCAGGCGGTCGGCACGCACCTCCGCCAGCGGCTCCAGCCCAACGACGCCGAGCAGGGCGCGCGCCTTGGCCGCAAGCATCCGCTCGTCCTGCGCGTTCCGCGGCAATGCCAGCATCGACTCGACAAAACTCGCCCTGCCCTCGATTGAGCCGCCGATCATGACATTCTGCAGCACCGAAGCCTCGCCAATCACCCGCGGGGTCTGAAACGTGCGCGCGATGCCGCGATAGGCGCGCAACGTCGATTCACCCGGCGGCAGCGCGTCATCGCCGAGGGCCATCTTTCCGGTCTGGGCGGCGTAGTAGCCCGAGATCACATTGAGCGTCGTGGTCTTGCCGCTGCCGTTGGGGCCGATCAGGCCGTGGATCTGGCCCGGCGCCACGTCGAGGTCGAGGCCATCGATGGCGCGCACATTGCCGAAGCTCAAGGCGATGCCGCGCAGCGTCAGCATGCTGCCGCCCGTGCGCTTGCGCACGATATCGGCCAGTGCTGCCGGTCGCGGCACGATGGCGCGGTTGCTGGCCAGCGGGCGGCGGTTGCGAAAGTCCAGCAGCGCGGCGATGCCGCCGGGCATGACGAGCACGATCACCAGCAGCAGCACCGCATAGAGGAACGTCGACCACGCCGCCAATGGCGCCGCGATCTCCGGCAAGATCGTCAGGATGATGGTGCCGAGCATCGGCCCCAGGATCGAGCCGCGGCCGCCGATCAGGATCGCGATGAAGAAGAGCACGGACAGGTCGAAAGTGAAGGCATCCGGCGTGATGTAGGTCTGCAGGGTCGCGAACAATCCACCGGCGATGGCCGCAAGCGCGCCGGCAAACAGGAAGATGGCGATCAGCATTTTCGGCTTGGAAATGCCGGTAGCCTCGGCCGCCACTTCGGCGTCGCGCACCGCAATCAGCGCGCGACCGAACCGGCTGCGGGCGACATTGGCGCTCAACCAGGTGGTAAGGGCCGCGATCGCGATGCACAGCGCATAAAAGCCCCACGCGGTATTGAAGGGCGCCGGAAATTCCGGACCTGATATGCCGATGCCGCCACCGGTGACACTCTGCCACGCCAGCGCGATCTGCGTCACGATGGTGGCGAAACCCAGCGTCGACATCGCGAAATAGAAGGTGCGCAACCGCAAGGCCGGCAGGCCTACGATCACGCCGAACACCGCGCCGACGGCGCCGGCAACGGGCAGTGCGGCAAACACCGGTACCGCCGGCAGGACATTGCCGGCGACCAGCACGCTCGTGGTGTAGGCGCCGAGCGTCAGCAGCGCGACGTAGCCGATGGCAAGATGCCCGGCAAAGCCGACCACCAGATTGAGGCCGGAGACCAGCACCCAGTAGATCGCCGCCCGCGTGCCGATCAGCACCCAATAATCATTGCTGACGAAGGGCAGGATGATCGCCACCGCGAGGATGCCGAGGAACGGCGCGACATGAGGCAATGCTGCGCGGATGGTGCCGGAGTCGTTATGCGTCGGAACTGCGGTCACGGTGGTCATCACACTCTCCGCGCCGTGGAAGCGCCGAACAGACCCTGGGGCGCCGCCAGCAGGACCACGATGAACAGCGTGAAGACGGCGACCGACGAGAAGATGCCGCCGACCAGGAAGTTCGCCGCCTGCTGGAACAGGCCGAGCGCCAATCCGCCGACGATGGCGCCGCGATTGTTGCCGAGCCCGCCGAGCGCCACCGGGACGAACCCGTAGAAATTCAGCAGCGCGCCATTGGCGAAGAACGCCAGCAGCAATTCGCCGCCGGAAAATCCGGCGACACCGCCGATCACGCCGGCCAGCGCGTAGCTGGCGACGCGCAGATTACGTTCGGGCAGGCCGAGCGCGCGCGCCGCGAAATTATCCTCCGCGATCGCGACGAAGGCGCGGCCGACCAGCGTGCGGCGATAAAGGTATTCGAGGGCGACAATGGTAATCGCGCAGGCTGCGACCGGCAGCCAGAATTTTTCGTCCCAGACACCGCTGCCGATGCCGAACAGGCGCGGAAACGGCTGCGGCTCGGTGCCCCATTTGATCGCTGTGACCTGCTGGATCATCAGCGCTACCGCGAGCGTCGATAGCACGTAGAGGTGCTGGTCGAGGCTTTTCAGCACCGGCCGCACCGCGACGAATTCGGTGATGATCCCGATGATGGCGCAGCAAAGCAGCGTCAGCAGGAAGCCAACGAGGATCGGCATGCCCAGCTTCAGCGTGAACATCGAACCGAACACGCCGCCCAGCATTGCAAGCTGGCCCGCGGTGAAGCTCATCACCCGCGAAGTCGAGAACATGGTGTTGTAGGTGACGCCGACGAGCGCGTAGATCGCGCCCGCCGCCAGTCCGGATGCGAGGATCGAGGCGAGCATGTGCTATCGCCCTCTTCCGTCGCTCACGTATATCCCGGCGCCAGCGCGAACGTGCCGTTCTTGGCGGTGGAGGCTTCCGACATCACGATCTCTTCGGTCAGGTAGCCATTGTGCTGTGTCGGCGAGAATCTGTAATTGCCGAAATATCCGGGATATTTGGACAACGTGTTCCAGTAAGCGATGATCTTCGGCGCTGTCGGTCGATCCGCTTTCCGCGACGGCCTTGGCGATCAGTTCGATCGCATCGATGCCACCGGCGACCCACCACAGCAGCGTATCGCTGAGCGCCACATTGGCCTTGGTGAGACGCGCGACCAGGTCCTCGCTCTTCGGCGGCAATTTTCCGGCCGCGTCATAGCTGCAGCTCTTGTAACCGATGGCGTAGACTTTTTTCCAGTTGGCGGGTTTTTCGACGAGGCCGGCGAGTTCACCCGATGCCATCGAGGGGTGACCGACAAACGCGACGTCCCAGTTCAGCGTGGCGCGGGTATTGAACATCCGCGCTTCCATGCCGGTGGAAACACTCCATACCACGATCACTTCGGCGCCGGCGTTCTTGGCGCGCAGCATGTCCGGCGTCATGTCGGGCTGGGTCGCGTCGACATTGGCCTGATACACTACCTCGGCACCATCCTTCTTGAATGCCGCGACCGAAGCGCCGACCGCGGTCACGCCGTAGCCGGTGGTATCGCCGATCACGGCAATCTTTTTTACCTTGAGGATGTTGAGGCAATAATTTCGGACCGCGTCATCCCATTGGCTGTTCGACGGCGCCATGCGGAAGGCGTTCGGAAACTTGGTCGTGTCGATCAGGGTTTCGACAACGCAAGGGTGAATATCCGGAATCTTGGCACGCGCCATGATCGGCGTGGTCGCCAGCGCCTCGCCGGAATTGAGGGGGCCCCAGATGGCATGGACCTTGGCCTGACTGATCAGTTCCTGCGTGGCGTTCACCGCCTTGGTCGGATCGCCCTGGGTGTCGCGCATGACGATCTCGAGCTTGCGGCCCTTGACCCCACCTGCGGCATTGATCGCGTCCGCTGCGAACGTCACGCCGCGGTTGAAGCCGATGGTCGGCGCCGAACTCGGACCGGTCATCGCAGCGAGGCAGCCGACCTTGATCGGTTCCGACTGGGCAATGGCGGGAACTGGAAACGAAAATGCTGCGGCGCCCGCGGCGCCGGCGCTGCCCAACAATACGTCACGACGTGAAATGGCCATGTGATGCGCTTCCTGTTCCCTTTGCGGCGCCCGTCATTGGCTGAAGGCGTCCGTATCGTTCTCCCCGGCTCATGGGCCGGGGTTTAATGGTCAAATTTGAGCCTGAGGCAGCAAGCTTGTCTAGTTGCTATAAGAACATGTCCAGCGGCCATAAAAACATGGCAGCTCGTTGTTCATGGCCGGCGTGTCCAGCGGTCGGCGTTGACGGCGCCAACCGGCGCCTCGCCGGCGATGATCTTCTCGACCTGCCGCACCGTTTCCAGCGACTGGCTCTCGATCGCCGGCGGCGTCAGTCCGCCGATATGCGGCGTGGCGATGACGTTCGGAAGCTTGGCCAGTTCCGGCGATGGCATCTGGTCCGGCGCGCGGCCGACATCCATCGCGGCGCCGGCGATGCGGTTCTCGCGCAATGCCGCCGACAACGCCGCCTCGTCGACGAGATTGCCGCGCGACAGGTTGATGAAGAAGGCATGCCTCTGCATGCGCGCCAGCGCCGCCTGCCCGATCAGATTTTCGGTTTGCTCGTTGGCGACCGCGAGGCAGACGACAAAGTCGGATCGGGCAAGCAGATCGTCGAGCGGCACATGCTGGAGACCCTGTTCGCTGACGGTCGCAAAGGGATCGGCAACCAGAACTTCCATGCCCAGCACCCTGGCGATCCGAGCCAGGTAACGGCCGATGCTGCCATAGCCGATGATGCCGAGGCGGCTGCCGGCCAGTTGCCGGCCCATGATGATCTCGGGCTTGCGCGCGGCATGATAGTCGGCCGTCGCGCGTGACACGCCGCGCGACAGATCGACCATGAAGCCGAGCGCCAGTTCGGCGACCGACTGGACGAAGCCCGGCCCGGCCCGCGTGACCAGGACGCCGGCCGCGGACGCCGCATCGACATCGATGTTGCGGATATCGACCGCGCAGCGAACGAAGGCGCGCAATTTCGGCAGCGCCGGAAATATCTCGCCCGGCCCCGCCGTGAGCCGGTCGGCCACGATGATGTCGACATCGTGCGCGGCCTCGATCAGGCCCGCGGCGTCGAGCGCATCGCTTGATCCGTGCAGCTTGACCTGCGCGATGGCTTGCAGCCCCTCGAGGCTGCGCGCGCCGTAATACTGGGCGCGAGACTGCGGCGTGTGGGTCAGCAGGACCTTCAACGCAGGACCGCTTCCTTCTCGATCGCCAGGGCATGCAACATCACGGCCGCCGCATCTATGGCCAAACCGCAACGGCGCGCAAGGCGACAGCGGCCGCAGCCGGCCTACTTCGTTCGCGCGACCGTCGTGCCGTCCCAATCTTCGCCGGCGGGATTTTCGAGCTGCTGCCGGCAGCGGTCGATCATCGCCGATGACGCCGCATCGTGTTTGCGGATTTCCAGCACGTTCTCGAACGCACCGATCGCGGCCGTGAAATCGCGCGCGCGGAAGGCGGCGAGGCCGGCCTCGTAAGAGACCACCCAGTCGGGCTTGGCATTCAACTCGCTGGCCATGCCAAGCAATTCATAGATCTGCAGTCCGCCCGCGCGGCCATAGACCGCCAGCCGGTCGAGTTCGCGAACCACGATGCTTTTCCCCGCCAGCCGGCGCGTTTCGGGGCCGATGATGATCGTGGAGCCGTACGCCTTGTTGGTGCTCTCCAGCCGGCTCGCAATATTCACGGCGTCGCCGATCACGGTGTAGTTCAGCCGCACTTCCGATCCGATATTGCCGACCAGCATGTCGCCGGAATTGATGCCGATGCGAATCCTGACGCGCTCGCCGTGGTCGTCGACGAGGCCCGCCTCCTCCATTGCGCGCCGGCACGCCAGGGCCGCGCGGCAGCAATCGACGGCATGATCGGGATTGGGCGACGGCGCGCCCCAGAACGCCATCACGGCATCGCCGATGAATTTGTCGATGGTGCCGTTCTGGTTCTGAATCTGCACCGAGACGCTGTCGAAATAGCGCGACAGCAACGGAATGATGCGGTCGCCGAGCCGCTCCGACATCCCGGTAAAGCCGGCGAGATCGATGAACATCACGCTCATCGGCCGTATCGCGCCGCCGAGGCGCGCACCGTTGCCGTCGCTGATCAGCCGCTTGACCAGATCGGCCGGAATGTATTTCCGGAACGCGGCAAGCCCCTGCGCCATGTCGCCGATCGCGCCGGAGAGATTTTCGATCTCGGTCAACCGCGACGGATGCCGCTGCACCTTGTCGAGGTCGAAACGCTCGACATGCCTGATCTCGTTCACCACCTTGATCAGCGGTGCTGCGATCAGGCGCTGGGCGAGCCATGCCGACAGCAACCCGGCGAAAACGATCAGCACCGCCAGCCCGATCAGCAAATTCCGGATCGTCATCTGCACGGGTCCGAGAAATTCCGATTCCGGCACCACCGTCACCAGCGACCAGCCCGGAAACGAAATCGGCGTGATGACCGCCTGATAGGCCTTGCCGTCCCGCGTCACGTGCGTATGAAACGGCTCGCCTTCGCCGGGATTGTAGGCGCTGGCGTTCTGGATCGCTTCGACCGCGATCGGAAACAGCGGATGATCGGTTTTCAGCGCCACCGCCTCGCTGGCGTTCGGATCGGGGGACGCGACCACCTTGCCGTCCCGTTCGAGGATGAAGGCGCCGGCCGATTTTCCGACCGTGAGCTGCGACAGGAAATTCGAGACGCGCGTCAGTTCGATGATGATGGCGATGACGCCGGCGGGCTTCTTGTCGATGTCGATCGGCGCCGCGAAGGCCGCCGCCAGCCGCTCGCCGCTCGGATGCGTCGTGAAGCGTCGCCCAGAATTCGTCGTTGGTCTCGATGGCGGTGCGAAACCATTCCTGCTCGGTGACGGAATATTTGGTGTCCTCGACACGGCTGGCTCTTGAGCTTGAAGATCGTTGCCGACGAATTCGTAGCGGTTGGTTCGCAGCTTGCGGTCCGGCGTGATCTCCAGCATTTCGATGACGCTGTCGCCGAGCCTTGTGCCCGGCGAAGAACGATCCGTCCGGCCATCCGAACGCCACCCAGGAGATGGTCGGCTGCGACAGCAATTGCGACCGGAAAACGACTTCGCGTTTTCGGGCGTCGCGCGGGTCGAACACTTTTTCGGCCAGCAGCGTTCGCACCGCCAGCATCGACGACCGCGCCTCCGTCGTGACCGACTGCAGTTCGTCGCCCACGGCCGAAACGATCTGGTCGTTGATGGTGTTGGCGAGCGTCTGGCTGACCTGATGGGCGGTGCGCCACCACAGCAAATGCACGCCGACGGCGCTGACGACGATGGACGTCAGCACGAGGGCGGAAATGGCGGTGCGGATGCCGAGGCGCATGCAGTGGTCCAGTTTTGCGGGGCCGTTACCGGCCTTACGCGACCATACCAGCGTCTGTTTCAGCCGCGAGGCCATTTCGGCGCCCCGGACACGGCTCTGTGACCGAACTTGAGCCGCAATGGCGACGAAACTTATCGATTGTCTGTTCCGTACAAGCCAGGACGGCGCTATGCCTTGTGGCAATTCTCGAAGGTCATGCAATGCACGATGTTTCCATCCCGGCGGCCCTGATTGCCGGTCTCGTCAGCTTCCTGTCGCCCTGCGTGCTGCCGCTGGTGCCGCCCTATCTGATCTATCTCACCGGCGCGACCATCGAGCACGTCGCCAATGACGGACCGACGCAGTCCTCCAAGCGCGCGGTGATGGCTTCGGCGCTGATGTTCGTGCTCGGCTTTTCCACCGTCTTCGTGGCGCTCGGCGCCAGCGCCTCCCTGATCGGCGGCCTGATCCGCGCCTGGTCGGCCGAACTTTCGATCGTGGCCGGCATCGTGATCATCATCATGGGCCTGCATTTCCTCGGCCTGACCCGGATCGGGCTGTTGATGCGCGAGGGCCGGATGCAGATGCCGAAGCCGGTCGGCCTGTGGGGCGCCTATGCGATGGGGCTCGCCTTCGCCTTCGGCTGGACCCCCTGCATCGGCCCGATTCTGGCGGCGATCCTGTCGATCGCGGCGGCCGAGGCCACCGTCGCCAAGGGCGCCGGCCTGCTCGCGGTCTATTCCGCCGGGCTCGGAATCCCGTTCCTGCTGGCGGCCTTCATGGTCGAGCAGTTCTCCTCGCTGTTTGCGCGGATGAAGCGGCACCTCGGCAAGGTCGAGCAAGCCATGGGTGTTCTGATGGTGATCACCGGCATCGGCTTCCTGACCGGCTCCGTGACCAGCATCAGCATCTGGCTGCTGGAGACTTTCCCGGCACTGCAAAATTTCGGTTGAGAGCCCCGTAACAAGCGGGCGGCCACTTACGAAATTGCTGTCGGAGCCAGATTGCCGCCATCGCAGCCGCGGCATTTTTCAAGCGCGCCGGATTGAAGGGACCGCAGGTTGCGGCCTCGTCACACCAAATACTTAGAGGGGGATTCGCATGAATTTCATCATCAATCTTCTCATCCTGCTGCCCGCGCAGATCGCGTCGCATTTTTCCTGGGCCGGCCCCCTGATCATGCGGCTCGTCGTCGGCTACACCTTCATGCTGGCCGGCTGGGGCAAGCTCAATAATCTGGCGCAGGTGACCGAGAATTTTATCGGCTGGGGCATTCCGTTTCCCGAAGATACTCACCCCCTTCGTGTCAGGCGTCGAGTTTTTCGGCGGCGCGATGCTGATCCTCGGCCTGTTCACGCGAATCCCCGCCGCGATGCTGGCGGTGGTCATGGTCGTCGCCATCAAGTCGGCGAAATGGGGCGACGTCGATTCACTGGAGACGCTGCTCGGCTTCGAGGAAGCGGCCTATTTCGCCGGCTTCATGTGGCTCGCCATCGCTGGTCCCGGTGCTGCGTCAATCGACCGGCTGCTGGTGAATGCGGGCGGCCACCGCGAGAAACCGACCCGATCTCACAATCCTGTGACAGCGCAGAAAAGCTGAGCCCGGATTTCGCCTGCCCGCGTAGCTGGCGAAATGCCAGCGCTTCCGGGAGCCACCATGAAACTCGTCCGCATTGCCGCCTTCGCCCTCGCCGCCTTTGCCGTGTCGCCGTCTTCAGCCGCGGACGGCCCCAAATGGAGTGAATGGAGCGACGACCTGTTCGCCCGCGCACAGGCCGAGCAGCGCTTCGTCATCCTCGATCTCGAGGCCGTGTGGTGCCACTGGTGCCATGTCATGGAGAAGACGACCTACGCCAATCCCGAGGTCAAGGAATTGCTGGCCGCGAAATATCTGCCGGTGCGGGTCGATCAGGACGCCAACCCCGATCTGTCGAGCCGCTATGGCGACTGGGGCTGGCCGGCGACCATCGTGTTCGGCCCTGACGGCACCGAGATCGCCAAGATCAGGGGATATATCGAGCCGGAACGGATGCAGGCGCTGCTCAAGGCCATCATCGACGATCCGTCGCCCGGACCGTCGGTCGGCGAAGCCTTCGAGGTGAAGCCGTCGACCTCCGCCTTCCTCGACAAGGAACGGCGCGCCGCGTTGACGAAGAATGTCGACGAATCCTACGAGGAAAAACTCGGCGGCTGGGGCGAGAACCAGAAATACATCGACGCCGACAGCATGGATCTGGCGATCACCCGCGCCGAGGCCGGCGACGCCACGGCGACCAGGCGCGCGCGGCAGACGCTGGATGCAGCCATTGCGCTGATCGACCCGGTGTGGGGCGGCGTCTATCAATATTCCGAAGGCGGCTCCTGGGATCGCGTGCATTTCGAAAAGATCATGTCGTTCCAGGCGCAATATCTCCGGCAATACAGCCAGGCCTATGCGCTGTGGAAGGATCCGAAATATCTTGCCGCCGCACGCAACATCGAACGCTATCTCGCGGAATTTCTGACGAGCCCCGATGGCGCGTTCTATGTCAGCCAGGATGCCGATCTCGATCACGATACCGACGGGCACAAATACTACGCGCTGTCGGACGGCGAGCGCCGCAAGCTCGGCATGCCGCGCATCGACAAGAATTTATACGCGCGCGAAAATGGCTGGGCCATTTCGGGACTTGCCGCGTATTACAACGTCACCAACGATCCCAAGGCGCTGGCGATCGCAGAACGCGCGGCGAAATGGGTGATCGACAACCGCGCGCTGCCGGATGGTGGATTCCGTCACGGCGAGAAGGATCGCGGCGGACCATTCCTCGGCGATACGCTCGCGATGGGCCAGGCCTTCCTCGATCTCTATGCCGCCACGGGAAATCGCGACTGGCTCACCTCGGCCGCCAAGGCCGGCGATTTCGTCGCGACCTTCCGCGATGAGGCCGGCGGCTTCGTGACCTCGAAGACCGCGGAAGGCAAGACCGGCGTGCTCGCAAGGCCCGCCAAGCTGATCGACGACCAGGTGCAGGTCGCAAGGTTCATGAACCTGCTCAACCGCTACTTCGGCAACGAGAGCTATCGCGAGCACGCCGCGCATGCGATGCGCTATCTCGCCAGCGCCTCGGCCGGGATGATGCGCCCGCTGCCCGGCGTCCTGCTCGCCGACGAAGAGCTCGCGGTCGAGCCCACCCACATGACCATCGTCGGACACAAGGACGACGCCCGCGCGAAGGACCTGCATGCCCTCGCCCGTGCGCTGCCGGCCCGCTACAAACGCCTGGAGTGGCTCGATCTGCGCGAGGGCAAGCTGCCCAATCCGGACGTCGAATATCCTGATCTCGGCGAGCCCGCGGCATTCGCCTGCAGCAACCGTATCTGCTCGTTTCCGTCCTTCAACGCCGAGGAACTGCGGGCCACGGTTGCACAGATGGCGAAATTGAGACCGGTGCGTGGATAGCCCAATCGAATCTTCTTGTGCAACGCAACGGGCCGCCGCATCCCGGCTAATCTGTTGAAGCGCCGCGCTTTCTGCGCAGCGCAAGATCGCGAAGGTTTCGGCTGCACGCAACGAAATACTCCGCAGCCGTCGGGGTTAGACATGGACGAGATGTCCAAATGCAAAAAAAGAAAATTTTCTTTTGAAACTCTGTAACCAAATCGCCCGATGCCCCGTAGCTGGCTCTGGATAGCACGAAGATCACGGAGGCTTGACGTTTCCGACAAGCCCCCGCGACCCGATTGCCATCCGTCACATCGCTTGCGTTGTGGGGGTCCGAGGTCGAACGATCGACGGATGCTTGCTGCGTGTTGTCTTCAAACAATCATCGAGGAGATCGTCATGAAGTTGAATTCCAAGTCCGGTGCGACGCTCGCCGCTGCCGCCGCCACCTTGTTCCTCGCCGGCTCGGTGGTGTCGACGGTGTCGACATCAGCCAACGCCGCCGCGGGCAAGTGCATGGCCGGTAACGCCTGCAAGGGCCAGAGCGCCTGCAAGGGCTCGGCCAATGCCTGCAAGGGCCAGAACGCCTGCAAGGGCACCGGCTTCTCGATGGCGTCGGAAAAGCAGTGCGCCGCCATGGGCGCCAAGTTCGTCAAGGGTTGATCGGCGGAGCAGGTGCGCAGAGGGCCCGGCGGTGCCGGGCCCTCATTTTCTCGATCCGGCCGCTAAAATAAACTCGGCCGCGCGTGTAACCAAAGCCAGACCGCCTGCGTAGCTATCTCCGGGTGCCGTTTGTCGGCTGGAACTGTCGCTGCCTGCGGGCGATGCACCCTCACACTTCTTTTGGAGGATACCGATGAAGATGACATCCAAGTCCGGCGCCGCACTGGCCGCCGCCGCTGCCACTCTGTTCCTGGCCGGCACCACCATGTCGACCGTGACCCACGCTGCCGGCGAAGGTAAGTGCGTCGGCGCCAATGCCTGCAAGGGCCAGAGCGCATGCAAGGGCGGGGCGAATGCCTGCAAGGGCCAGAACGCCTGCAAGGGTCAGGGCTTCTCGGCCATGACCAAGGAAAAGTGCGACGCCGCCAAAGGTAAGTACATGCCGTCCTAGTCTCGGTGCGATCGAGGCCCGGTGTAGGCCGGGCCTCCTATCCATGCTAGGTTGACGACACGGTTTGGCACACGCCTCGTTTGGCCGTGCCCTTCGACGGAGACGAGATGAACGTCGCGAGCAGATTGCCTGAGACCTCGGCGGCGGCGCCTGCAGACCGTCCGGCGACATCGGCCAAGCCGCCCTTCCTCGGCTTCGGTCTCGGCCTGCGCCACCAGCATTACGACGAAATCCTTGGCGGCAATCCGCCGATCGACTGGTTCGAGGTCATCAGCGAAAACTACATGCTGCCCGGCGGCCAGCCGCTGCGCACGCTCGATCGGATTTGCGAACGCTATCCCGTGGTGATGCACGGCGTGTCAATGTCGATCGCCTCCACCGCGCCGCCCAATTTCGAATATCTGCAAGCCTTGAAGGATCTCGCCCGACGCGTCGAGCCGAAATGGGTGTCCGACCATCTGTGCTGGACCGGCGTCCACGGCAAGAACCTGCATGATCTGCTGCCGATCCCCTACACCAAAGAAGCGCTCGATCACGTCGTCAGCCGCGTCCAACTGGTGCAGGACTTCCTCGGCCGCGCCATCGTGCTCGAGAATGTCTCGACCTACGTCCAGTTCAATAATTCCGAGATGACGGAATGGGAATTCCTGGCCGAGCTGTCGCGACGCTCCGGATGCTGGCTCCTGTTCGACGTCAACAACGTCTATGTCAGCGCCTTCAACCACGGCTACGATCCGATGACCTTCCTCAATGGAATTCCGGCGGATCGCGTCGTGCAGTTTCACATGGCCGGCCACAGCCACATGGGCACCCACATCATCGACACCCACGACCATCCGGTGTGCGAGGATGTCTGGGATCTCTACGCCTCGGCGTTGAAACGCTTCGGCCGGGTCTCGACCATGATCGAGCGCGACGACAACATTCCGCCGCTCGACGAACTGCTGGTCGAAGTTGCAAGAACCCGCGAGATGGCCGGAAAAATCCTCCCCGCAGGCAGCCGCGCGGGATGAGCGACTTCGCCCGACAGCAGGCCGAGTTTCAGCGCGGCATCCTCGATGGCGACGAAAAGGTGCTGGCTGAAATCCTCGACAGCCCGCGCGAGAAGCGCGACGTGCTGTTCGGTGTCTACCGCTATGCCTACGGTTCGCGGCTGGTCGAGGCCATGCGCAACGACCACGAGCTGCTGCATCTTTATCTCGGCGACGAGATGTTCGACGAGATGGGCCACGCTTACGTCAAGGCGCGCCCGTCCGGCCATCCGAACCTGCGCTGGTTTTCGCAAGGCCTGCCGGCGTTCCTGAAATCGACCGCACCCTACGCTGAGCATCCCGAGCTGGCCGATCTCGCATCGCTCGAAAAAGCACTCAACGACGCCTTCGATGCCGCGGAAGGCAAGGTCGTCGCGCTTGACGAGATGGCGGGTTTTGCGCCCGAAGCATGGTCGGGCCTCCGATTCCGGCCGCATCCCAGCGCATCCAGGCTAGAGCTCGCGACCAACGCGGCCGCGATCTGGCTCGCGCTCAAGAACGACGAAACGCCGCCGGACGCGACCGCACTGGAGCAGCCCGCGCATCTCCTGATCTGGCGCCAGGACGTCACGCCGATGTTCCGCGAACTTCCGGCGGAGGAAGCGATGATGTGGGACGAGGCCGCGAACGGCATTCCGTTCGGCGTGCTCTGCGAAATGCTCGCGACCTATGACGACCCCGACAGCGCGGCGGGCCGCGGCGCGGGCTATCTGCACGGCTGGATCACGGCAGGACTTTTGACGGACGTTTCCGTCGGCTCATAGAGAGGGGCGCTTGGCGAATGGAAATAGACACCGATCGCCATTTCATCGAGCGTATGCATTGGGACGAAGTCGCGCGTCGCATCGGTGATGGCGCGGTGGCAATATTGCCGATCGGCGCCGCGGCCAAGCAGCACGGCTTCCACCTGCCCCTCAATACCGACCGCATTCAGGCCGAATGGCTCGCTGGCCGGATGGCGGAAAAAATCGACGCGCTGATCTGGCCGACGCTGAGCTACGGCCATTACCCGGCCTTCGTCGAATATGCCGGCAGCAGCAGCCTTTCGATTTCGACCTTCGAAGCGCTGGTGCGCGAGGTTGCGGGACAGATTCTCGGCAGCGGATGCTCAAAGCTGCTCGTGCTCAATACCGGGGTCAGCACATTGGCGCCGGCCGATCGCGCCCTGGCGCGGCTGGCGAGCGAGCGGGTCAAGCATTTGTGGATCCATGAAGGTCCGCGCTATCCCCGCGTGGCCAAGCAATTGGCCGAGCAGAGCCATGGCAGCCATGCCGACGAACTGGAAACGTCGCTGATGCTGGCACTGGCGCCGCATCTGGTTGACATGACGCGCGCCGAAGCCAGCCCCGACCTGAAACAGTCGATACCGGGCGCATTGACGCCGTCGGATCCGAATTCGCCGAATTACAGCCGCTCCGGCAGCTATGGCGATCCGACACGGGCGACATCGGCCAAGGGCGAAGCCTTGCTCGCCGCCATGCTTGACGATCTCCACGAGCAGGCCGCAGCGTTCATTGCGAAAGCTCCCGGCGAGCAGCGATTACCCGCGGTCCAAAGCGTGCTGAGATGAAGGCCGCCGGCGCCTTTCGCTGGAGCGTTGCCGCCGCCGTCCTCGCCGCGATGCTGGCAAGCGCCCTGTCGTTCCGCGCCGACGCGCAATCGGAATATATGCGCGGCGACCGCATGCCCTACGATGCGTTCGACCGGCTGCCCAGGACCGATCTCGATGTGCCCGGCGGCACCATCCATGTCGCGTTCGCGCCGGGCGACATCGCGCTCCCTAAGGAAAAACTGCTCGACTGGATCAGGATGTCGGCCCGCGCCGTCACGACCTATTACGGGCGGTTTCCCGTCACCTCGCTGCGGCTGTTGTTGGTGCCCGTCGATGGCGGGCGCATTCGCGGCGGCACGACGTGGGGCTATCGCGGCGCCGCCATTCGCATTCCGCTCGGCCGCGATTCCACCGAGGATGTCTTGCGGCGCGACTGGGTGATGGTGCACGAGATGGTGCATACCGCCCTGCCCGATATGCCCGATCGCTACGCCTGGCTGTCGGAAGGGCTTGCCGTCTATGTCGAGCCGGTCGCGCGGGTGCAGGCCGGGGACCTCACGGCGCGGGAAATCTGGCAGGCGATGATGCGCGACATGCCGAAAGGTTTGCCGCAGGCCGGCGATCAGGGCCTCGACAACACGCCCACCTGGGGCCGCAAATACTGGGGCGGCGCGATGTTCTGCCTGCTGGCCGATATCGAAATCCGCAAAGCGACGAACAATCGCCGCGGTTTGCAGGACGCGATGCGCGGCGTGCTGGCCGCCGGCGGCAGCCATGAGCAGGACTGGTCGATCGAGCGCATTCTCGCAACCGCCGACAAGGCCGTCGGCGTCGACGCACTGACCCGGCTGCACAACGAGATGGGCCCGAAGCCGGTGACGCCCGATCTTGCTGCGCTGTGGCGCGACCTCGGATTGAAGCGGATTGGCGAAGATCTTGAATTCGACGACACCGCACCGCTCGCGGCGATCCGCAAGGCGATCACCGCGCCGCATGTATAAAATCACGCCCGAATGCCGACTGTGGTACTGGCCACCGGCAAGTCCGCCAAGCGCCTGAAGTGCACGAAGTCAGGCGGCGGCGGTCTGGTCGACCGCTCGGCGATTACTCCGATGGTTTGACGCCAAGATCGCGCAAGATGCGAAGCATCACATCGCTGTCGCGCTTGAAAACACGAGCCGTCGTATCGAAATCAGCCGGGGAAGACAGCAGAAAGTTGTTCAGCATCTGCTGGACCTTGGGATCGGATCCGGCCTGAATTAACATCGGCGACAGCCGCTCCACGATCTCTTTTGGCGTGCCGGCCGGTACAGCAAAGGTGGTGAATGCGCGCAGGTCGTAGAAGTCGCCGACGGCACCCTGCTCGGTCATTGTCGGCGTGTCCGGATACGGTGGCAGGCGGCTGCCTACCACGCCGATCAGCTTTCCAGTCCCCGCCTGGATGACGGGTGCTGCTGCGGCATAGCTTCCCGCGGCGCCATCCAGCGTCTGTCCCGCAATGTCATTCCACATCGGCGCTTCGCCGCGGTACTGGATGACCTGAAACTTGATGCCGTATTGCTTCGCGATCGTCTCGATGAGGACGTGCGGCGTCGAACCCACGCCGTACGATCCCCAGTTCAGGCTGCCGACCTTCTTTCCATATTCGATGAACTCTCGAAGATTTGTTGCTCCCGTCTTCTTCGCCGCCACCACCGGACCGCCGGCGCCGCTGACCATCGTGAGATAAATGAAGTCCCTTTCAGGATCGTATGGAAGGTCTTTCACAGTTACGCGGTTCTGAATGAGCGACGAAGAGATCGTGCAGAGGATGGTGGTGCCATCCGGCTCTGCGCGTTTCGCTTCCGTCACCCCAATGACACCACCTGCACCGGCCTTGTTTTCGATGATTACCGGCTTTCCCACCTGTCGCGCCAGGTAGTCACCGAACGCCCGCGCGATGCCGTCGGTCTGGCCGCCAGCCGGATATGGCACGATAATTCGCATCGGTCGTGCCGGCCACGCGGATTGCGCCTCGGTCTTCTCAAGCGGCGCACACAACAGCGCCGCCGAACCGGTCACGAACATTCGCCGTGTCAGCGTTTTCATTTTCCTGCCCTTGGTGTCGCCTTGTTTGGTGAAGAGCTATCACGGCGATCCAGTTCAGGCGATGTCCGCTGAGGTGACATTTCGGCACAGTGGGCTGTGTCCGCTGCAACAGCGGGCTTCGGTCGAAGCATTGCCCATGACATGACGCGTCCAAAGAAGGACGTCATCCCGACATCAGCTTCGGATCAAACGTCGAAGTCGCAGCCGTTCTGCGCGACTTCCCGGGTGCCTCCAGCAGCGGATACTGGTATCGCGGCCACGAGGTCTTCTTTCAGTCGGCTTTGTGAGCGAACGCCCTAGTTCGCCGGCACGATCTTGCCGGGGTTGAAAATGTTCTGCGGATCGAGCGCCTGCTTCAGCGCGCGCATGGCGTCGATCGCCTCGGGGCCGAGTTCGGCCTTGAGGTATTTCTGCTTGCCCTGCCCGATGCCGTGCTCGCCGGTGCAGGTGCCGCCCATCGACTGCGCCCGCTCGACGAGGCGATGCATGAAGTCCTCGCCGCGCGCCATTTCTTCCTTGTTGTCGACGTCGCAGACCAGCGAGCAATGGAAGTTGCCGTCGCCGACATGGCCGACGATCGGCGACAGCAGACCGAGCCGCTTCAGGTCGTCCTCGGTCTCGGTGACGCAGTCCGCCAGCCTCGATATCGGCACGCAGACGTCGGTCGCCACCACGCCCGCCCCCGGCCGCAGCGCCTTCACCGACCAATAGGCGTCGTGCCGCGCCTGCCAGAGCTTGGTGCGGTCCTCGGGCTTGGTGGTCCAGGAGAAATCGCCGCCGCCGCATTCTTTGGCGATCTCGGCAAAATTCCGCGACTGCTCGGCCACCTCGACCTCGCTGCCATGAAATTCCAGAAGCAGCAGCGGCGTCTCCGGCAAGGTCAGCTTCGAATAGGAGTTGCAGGCGCTGACCTGCTCGGCGTTGAGCAGTTCGATCCGCGCGAGCGGAATGCCGGTCTGGATGGCAAGGATCGTGGCCTGACAGGCGCCGCGCACGGTCTCGAACGAACAGGCGGCGGCGGCGATCGTCTCGGGGATGCCGCGCAGCTTGATGGTGAGTTCGGAGATGATGCCGAGCGTACCTTCGGCGCCGACGAACAGATGCGTCAGGTCGTAACCGGCCGAGGATTTTTTCGCCCGCGTGCCTGTCGTGATGATCTCGCCGTCGCCGCGCACCACTTTGAGCGCCAGCACGTTGTCGCGCATGGTGCCGTAGCGTACCGCATTGGTGCCGGAGGCCCGCGTCGAGGTCATGCCGCCGAGCGACGCGTCGGCGCCGGGATCGATCGGGAAGAACAATCCCTGGTCGCGCAGATGCTCGTTCAGCGCCTTGCGGGTGACGCCGGGCTGGATCACGCAATCAAGGTCTTCGGCATGAACTTCGAGAATCCGGTTCATGTCGCGCAGGTCGATGCAGACGCCGCCGGCCGGCGCGTTGACCTGGCCCTCCAGCGACGTGCCGGTGCCGAAAGCGATCACGGGAACGCCGTGTTTGGCGCAGATCCGCACCACGTCCTGGATATCGGACGTTTCCTGCGCCATCACCACCGCATCGGGCGGCTGCGTCGGCAGCCACGTGGTGGTATGGGCGTGCTGCTCGCGCACGGCTAAAGAGGTAATCAGCCGGTTGCCGAATCGCGCCGCCAGCGCCTCGACCGCGCTTGCCAGCGCCTGCGGCTCCGGCCGCTTCACACTACCTGATATCGTCATCGCCACGCCAATTCCTCCCGGATTTGAGCGGACCGTGGCAAAGGATATAAGGGGGGTCAAGAGACCCGCAAAAACAGGGGATGGTTGATGACGACCGCTGCCGCCGCCGGCGACCGCCTGAACAATATGCCGCTGCCGCCCGCCCCGTTCCTGTCGTCGGTGATGCAGATCGAACCGCAATGGATCGACTATAACGGCCACCTCAACATGGCCTATTACAACGTGATGATGGACCGCGCGATCGACGAGATGTGGCTGCACCTCGGAATCGGGCCGGGCTACATGAAGGAACGCCACGGTTCGACCTTCACCGCCGAAGCCCATGTCCGCTACTTGCGCGAAATTCACCTCGGCGATCCCGTTCAGATTTCGGTTTATCTGTTAGGTCATGACGAGAAGCGGCTGCATACGTTCGAGGAATTGCGGCACGCGACCGAAGGCTGGCTCTCCGCCACGTCGGAAAACATGACGCTCCACATGGACATGAAGGCGCGGAAGGTCGCGCCCTTCCCGCCGGACATCCGCGCCCGCATCGAGGCGGTCGTGAACACCCATGCCGCCATGCCGCGGCCCGAGGGGATCGGCCGCACGGTTGCGATGCCGAAGAAATAACGGCGACGATTCATGACAAATCGTCGCCGCCAATCTTCACGCATTAGCCGCGCCGTCAGACGTTGCTGCGTCCCCGCACCAGCCCGACCACGGCCGAGACCAGGAACAGGATAACGGCGATAAAGAAGATCGCCTTGGCGATTTCGACGGAAACGCCGGCGATGCCGCCGAAGCCCAGAATACCCGCGATCAACGCGACGACCAGAAACGTAACGACCCAGCTCAGCATGACACGACCTCGATTGGCTGTTGCTCTCGCGATGGCCGCGACTGCAGGTCGCGCATCGCCTGACACAACAATCCGGCCCGGAAACGATGGTTCCTGGCCAGGAAACCCCGAAATTTCACGATTCCGGCGGAACAAAATCGCGGCAAAGCGTCGAAATCCGGCACGTAAAAAGCGCCGGGATAAAACCTGTCAAAACGGCCGGACAGGCCCTATATGGCCTTCAATCCCTGCTAAGAAGGCTCCCCTTTACCGCCTCACGGTGCCATCGTGGGGCCAACGCGATTCGAGAATGACCGAGCCGAGCAAACTGCCTCATCACGACGTCCCCGAGCACCAGCCTGCGGCTGGCGGCATCGCTGCGCGTGCGCGGGCCGCGGCCGGTCCGCAATATCTGAACGGACTCAATCCGGAGCAACGCGACGCGGTCGTGACGCTGGATGGGCCGGTCCTGGTGCTGGCCGGCGCCGGCACCGGCAAAACCCGCGTGCTGACGACGCGCATCGCCCACATCCTGAGCCAGGGCCGCGCGCGCCCGCAGGAAATCCTGTCGGTGACCTTCACCAACAAGGCCGCGCGCGAGATGAAGCTGCGGCTCGGCCAGATGCTCGGCCAGGCCGTGGAAGGCATGCCGTGGCTCGGCACCTTCCACTCGATCGGCGGACGCATCCTGCGCTTCCACGCCGAACTGGTGCAGCTCAAATCCAATTTCACCGTGCTCGATGTCGACGATCAGGTACGGCTCCTGAAGCAATTGCTGCAGGCCGAGAGCATCGACGACAAGCGCTGGCCGGCACGCATGCTGGCCGGACTGATCGACGGCTGGAAGAACCGCGGCCTCGCACCCAGCCAGGTACCGTCAGGCGAAGCCGCCATGTTCGGCAACGGCAAGGGCGGCAAGCTCTACGCCAGCTACCAGGAGCGGCTGAAAATCCTCAACGCCGCCGATTTCGGCGATCTCCTGCTGGAGAACATCCGGCTGTTCCGCGAAAACCCCGACGTGCTGCGGCAGTACCAGAACCGGTTCAAGTTCATCCTGGTCGACGAATATCAGGACACCAACGTCGCGCAGTATCTCTGGCTTCGGCTGTTGTCACAGGCGCCGTCGCGGCCGGGGGTTCCGCTGTCGGCGATCATTCCGGGGCACACCGACTCTCCGGTCATTCCGGGGCGCGTCGAAGACGCGAACTCCGATGTGCAATTGCACATCGAAGAATCTCGAGCAGACGAGTCATCATCTCGAGATTCCGGGTCTGCGCTTTCAGCGCATCCCGGAATGACGGAGAACTCCAGCCGCGCCGTCCACCCCGCTCAAAAACATCTGCTGCGTCGGCGACGACGACCAGTCGATCTACGGTTGGCGCGGCGCGGAGGTGGACAACATCCTGCGCTTCGACCACGACTTTCCCGGCGCCAAAGTCATCCGCCTCGAACGCAATTACCGCTCGACCGGCCATATCCTCGCCGCCGCCTCGCACCTGATCGCGCATAATGAAGGCCGTCTCGGCAAGACGCTACGCACCGAGGATGTCGACGGCGAGAAGGTCACGGTGACCGGTTCCTGGGATTCGGAAGAGGAAGCCCGCGCCATCGGCGAGGAGATCGAGGAGTTGCAGCGCGCGGGTGAAAACCTCAACGAGGTCGCGATCCTGGTGCGCGCCTCGTTCCAGATGCGCGAGTTCGAAGATCGCTTTGTCACGCTCGGCCTGCCCTATCGCGTGATCGGCGGCCCCCGGTTCTACGAGCGCGCCGAAATCCGCGATGCGCTGGCTTATTTGCGCACCATCAACTCACCGGCCGACGATCTCGCCTTCGAGCGCATCATCAATGTTCCGAAGCGCGGACTTGGCGACGCCACCGTGCAGATGCTGCACGACCATGCCCGCAAACGCCGTATTCCCCTGTTTGAAGCCGCGCGCGCCGTGGTCGAAACCGACGAGCTGAAGCCGAAGGCGCGCGGAAGCCTGCGCGACCTCGTCGCGCATTTCGACCGCTGGCGGGCGCAGCGCGAGGTCACCGCGCATACGGAACTGGCCGAAATCGTGCTCGACGAGAGCGGCTACACCGAGATGTGGCAGAAGGACCGCTCGGCCGATGCTGCCGGCCGGCTGGACAATCTGAAAGAACTCGTGCGCTCGATGGAAGAATTCGAGAACCTGCAAGGCTTTCTCGAGCACATCTCGCTGGTGATGGACCGCGACGGCGGCGCCGCGGAAGAAGCGGCATCGCTGATGACGCTGCATTCGGCCAAGGGACTCGAATTCGACAACGTGTTCCTGCCCGGCTGGGAGGAAGGCCTGTTTCCGAGCCAGCGCACGCTGGACGAACAGGGCCGCGCCGGCCTCGAAGAAGAGCGCCGCCTCGCCCATGTCGGGCTGACCCGCGCGCGCCGCCGCGCCAAACTCTATTTCGCCACCAACCGCCGCATCCACGGCACGTGGTCGACGACGATCCCCTCGCGCTTCCTCGACGAGTTGCCGTCGGCCAACGTCGAGATCACGGAGTCCAAGGGCGGCTCCGGCTGGGGCGGCAGCGGCGGCTACGGCCCGTCGCGCTTCGACAATGTCGAATCCTTCGGCTCCAGCTACTCGACGCCGGGCTGGCAGCGCGCGCAGGCCAACCGCAACCGCGGCCAGGGCAACCGCAACGGACAGGCGCGTGGCGGCTTTGAGGAAAGCCAGTCACCATTTTCAGGCTCGCGAAGCGATGCCTCGGGTTCGCGCGGCGATACCTCGGGCTCGCGCGGCGATACCTTCTCGGGCGGCGGATTCTCGCGCAACAAGCGCGGCCCGATGGTGATCGAGGGTGAACTGGTCGCGAAATCCACCGGCACCGTTTCTGAATTCTCGCTGGACGATCGCGTGTTTCACCAGAAGTTCGGCTATGGCAACGTAGTGAAGATCGACGGCAACAAGCTGACGATCGCGTTCGAAAAGGCCGGCGAGAAGAAGGTGGTCGATAGTTTCGTGGAGCGGGTGTAGCTCATCAACCATGGCCCACTACATCGCCCTTATTGAAGATGCCGGACCGGAGCACGCCGTTGGCGTCTGGTTTCCGGACCTTCCCGGCTGCACTTCCGGGGGCGATGATATTGACCAAGCGCTGCGCAACGCGCCCGAAGCGTTGGAGTTGTATGCGGAAGGCTTCGAAGAGGACGGCAAATCGTTGCCTCGCCCTCGGACGTTGACCGAACTGAAATCCGATCCCGCAATCGCAGACGATCTCAAGATATACATGGTTGCTCTGATCGAATTGCCCGCACGCGCTCACGCCGCGGAATAGGGCGCTTTTCTCGCTCCACCGCATTGCGGAACACGCACCGCGTTCCTATCTCCCAGTTCCCACCGCCTTCCCTGCCTCGACCGGCCAAGTGCCGCTTGTCGTTGGCCCACACATCCATTTCAGACGGCCATGCTCGCGATGCCTCCCATCATATCCGTCTCAAATCTCTCAAAAACCTACGGCACCGGTTTCAAGGCGCTGAACGGCATCAATCTCGACATCAAACGCGGCGAGATCTTTGCGCTGCTCGGGCCGAACGGCGCGGGCAAGACCACGCTGATCAGCATCATCTGCGGCATCGCCAACTTAAGCGAAGGCCGCGTCACCGTCGGCGGCCATGACATCAACCGGGATTATCGCGCCGCGCGGTCGCTGATTGGCCTCGTGCCGCAGGAACTGCACACCGACGCCTTTGAAACCGTATGGGCGACCGTCAGCTTCAGCCGCGGCCTGTTCGGCAAGCCGAGGAACCCGGCCCATATCGAAAAGGTGCTGAGGGACCTGTCGCTGTGGGACAAGAAGGATTCCAAGATCATCACGCTGTCCGGCGGCATGAAGCGCCGCGTGATGATCGCAAAGGCGCTGTCGCACGAGCCGCAGGTCCTGTTCCTGGACGAACCGACTGCCGGCGTCGACGTCGAACTGCGCAAGGGCATGTGGGACGTGGTGCGCGCGCTGCAGGCCTCCGGCGTCACCATCATCCTGACCACGCATTACATCCAGGAAGCCGAGGAGATGGCCGACCGCATCGGCGTCATCAACAAGGGCGAGATCATCCTGGTCGAGGACAAGGCCGGCCTGATGCAGAAGCTCGGCAAGAAAGAGTTGAAAGTGCATCTGCAAGGCAGGATCGATGCGGTCCCCGCCTCGCTGGCCGCCTACAATCTCGAACTGTGCGATGATGGCCACGCAGTGATCTACGACTACGACACCACGGGCGACCGCACGGGCATCACCAGCCTGCTCAATGACCTCCGCAATGCCGGCATTCGCATCTCGGACCTCGATACCCGCCAGTCGTCGCTGGAAGACATCTTCGTCAGCCTGGTGAGGGCGCCATGAATTACCGTGCGATCCGCGCCATCTATTTGTTCGAAATGGCCCGCACCTGGCGCACGCTGCTGCAGAGCATCGTCTCGCCGGTGGTTTCGACCTCGCTCTATTTCGTGGTGTTCGGCGCTGCCATCGGCTCGCGCATCACCGAGGTCGAGGGCGTCAGCTATGGCACGTTCATCGTGCCGGGGCTGGTGATGCTGTCGGTCCTGACGCAAAGCATCGCCAACGCCTCGTTCGGGATCTATTTTCCGAAATTCGTCGGCACCATCTATGAAATATTGTCCGCGCCGATTTCCTATCTCGAGATCGTGATCGGCTATGTCGGGGCGGCCGCAACCAAATCCATCATCCTCGGCCTGATCATCCTGGCTACCGCCGCACTGTTCGTGCCGCTGCATATCCTGCATCCCTGGTGGATGCTGACCTTCCTGGTGCTGACGGCCGTAACGTTCAGCCTGTTCGGCTTCATCATCGGCATCTGGGCCGACGGCTTCGAGAAGCTGCAGATGATCCCGATGCTGATAGTGACGCCGCTGACCTTCCTCGGCGGCAGCTTCTACTCGGTGAACATGCTGCCCTCGGGCTGGCGCACCATCACACTGCTCAATCCCGTGGTCTATCTGATCTCGGGCTTCCGCTGGAGCTTCTACGAAATCGCCGACGTCAGCGTGGCCTTGAGCCTCGGCATGACGCTCGGCTTCCTCGTCATCTGCATGGCCCTGGTCTGGTGGATTTTCCGCACCGGATACCGGATGAAGAACTGACGCCAGCCTCGTAGCCCGGATGGAGCGAAGCGCAATCCGGGACAGGTCGATCCGCAGATTCGTAGCCCGGATGAGCGCCAGCGACATCCGGGACGACGCGGGCACCGGTCCCCGGATATCGCTCTTCGCTCATCCGGGCTACGGGGCTTTTCCTCTTCCTCGCTCGCGAAAAAGTCACCACCGCGGGCCGGCTGCGCCGTCCGGCCGCCTTGTTTGCGCCCCGGGGGGTGTTAACGATTGCGGGGCGCAGGCCACTGGAACCAATACCGGTTTCCGGGCATAGTGCATGCCGGGGGGACGGAGAGCCGGCGCTTTAGCTCAAAGGCCTGGAGGCCAAAGGTAAAATGCGTTCCTTCCTCATTGCCGTCACCGCGCTCACGCTGTTTGCCGCGGGCACCGCCCAAGCCAAAGTCGCCATATCAGTCGACAAGGATAACCAGCAGATGACCGTCGCCGTCGACGGCGTCGAGCGTTATCGATGGCCGGTATCGTCAGGCCTTCCCTCCTACGAGACGCCGAACGGCAGCTTCCGCGCTTTCCGGATGGAAGAGGATCACTATTCCAAGGAATTCGACGACGCGCCGATGCCGCACTCGATCTTCTTCACGAAGATCGGCCACGCCATTCACGGCACCGATTCCGTCAACCGTCTCGGCAGCCCGGCATCGCATGGCTGCGTGAGACTTTCGCGCGAGAATGCCTCAAAGCTCTGGGATCTGGTGAAGCAGGAAGGCGTGCTCAACACCACCGTCACGCTGACCGGCTCCTCCCAGGTGGCGCTGGCGCGCAATCCGCGGCCACGCGGCAACACCGCCGTCGCGCGTCGCGCCCCGCAGCCGCAATATGAACAGCAATACGGTGCCGCCGGCGATCCCGTCGTGATCACGCCGCAGCAGCAGCGCGTGGTGCCGCAGGCGCAGGCAAGAGCCGACGACGGCTATATCTATCCCGCCGATGGTTCTTCGAACGACGCGCGCTATCCCGCCCCGCCGAGCCGCCGCGGTTATGACACCCAAGCCTATCAACAGCAGCAGCAATACAATGACAACCGCGGCTATGCGCCGGCGCCGCAGGGCTACTACTACCAGCCGCGGCAGTCTTATCAGCCGCGCGGGCTGTTCTCCAATCAGAACTAACCGGACGAATTTTTCGCGGCCGCGGCAAATATATCCGCGGCTGCGATCCTAACCGTCCGTCGCGCTCGCCAGCATACGGTCGCGTTGCGCCGTCAGCCGCGACCGTTGCCAGGCGTCGTGCGCGATCATCCCGGCGGCCATCGCCACGACGAAGATGAAGATCCCCGGCGACAGCGTCGCGAGGCTTTCCAGCGCCGGTCCGGGGCATAACCCGACAAGGCCCCACCCCAGTCCGAACATCGCGGCCCCCGCCACCAGCGGCAGATCGATTCCCGACTTGCCCGGCCGGAAATACTCTCGGGCAAACCAGGGCCGCGCACCGCGATCGGCCAGCCTGAAGCCCGGCACCGCCACAGCAAGGGCTGCGGCCATCACCACCGCGAGGCTCGGATCCCACGCGCCGAAGATATCCAGGAAGCCCAAAACCTTGGTCGGCTGCACCATGCCGGAGATGAGCAGGCCCGCGCCGAAGATCAGGCCGCACAACAGGGGAGCAACGATCCACATGGCTCAACCTCCCAACACGTGACGCGTGATCGCCGACCGTGATGACCGCCGTCACCATGAAGACGACGGTGGCGGCAATGGAGCGCGGCGACAGCCGCGCTATTCCGCAAATGCCGTGACCGGAGGTGCAGCCGCCGCCGAGCCGCGTGCCGAAGCCGACCAGGAGACCGGCAACGACAATGACGGCCCAGTTCGATGGCAGCTTCGGCGTCGGCATGCCGTAACCGATGAGACCGGCAATGACGGGCGCCAGAATGAGCCCCACGATGAAAGCGATGCGCCAGCCCTTGTCCTCGCCCCGCAAATTCAACAGGCCGCTGAAGATGCCGCTGATCCCGGCAATCCGGCCGGTCGATAACATCAGCAGCACGGCAGAAAGCCCGATCAGCGCGCCGCCGATCGCGGCGGATACCGGAGTGAAATTGGCCATGGCGGAATTCCATTGGTTGCGGCACGCGCAATCATAGGCGCACCTTGCTCGATCGCAACTCGTCTATTCCTCGCCGTTCCTGAGCCGCCGCCATACCGCGCCCAGCACGTTGGAATAATCGTCGGTCCAGACCCGCTGGTGATCCTCGGCCTCGGTCAACGCCCATTTGTCCGACGACGCCAGCTTGCCGACGTCGGTCTCTTCGCGCGCCGAGACCACGACCGAGGTCGAGAAGATGTATTCATTGTCGCGGCCGGTATCCTCGCTGTAGACCCAGCTCTTCAAATCGTTGGCGTCGGCGATGCCGACGACCACGCTCGACAGCTCCAGATGCCGGTTGGAGACGTGCATCACCACGGCCCCCTGCGGCGCCAGCTTGGACTTGTAGATTTCCATCGCCTCTTCGGTCGCCAGATGAATCGGGATCGCATCCGAGGAATAGGCGTCGACGATGATCAGATCGTAGACGCCGTCGGGCTCGCGCGCGAAGGTCAGCCGCGCATCGCCGATCACGGGCTCCAGGTTCGGCTCGCAGACCTGGATATAGGTGAAGTATTTCGGGTCGCGCGCGGTATCGACCATCGTCTGGTCGATCTCGAAGAACTTCCACTCCTCGCCGGGCTCGGAAGCGCAGACCAGCGTGCCGGAGCCGAGCCCGATCACCGCCACCCGCAACGGCGCGCCCTTGCGCTCGCGGATCGCCGTGATCGCCTGACCGATGCCGCCGTCCTTGTGGTAGTAGGTGATCGGCTCCGGCTGGCCGGTGACCGGCGTGCCGTCGTCGTTCTTGAATTTTTCGGCGCCGTGGATCGTGGTGCCATGCATCAGCACGTGATACTGGCCGTTCGGCGTCACCACGATCTTGTGGACACCGAAGAAGCTGCGCACCGTCTCCACCCGCCCTTCGTCGGAAGGATAGGCGCGCAGCAGCACCAGCGCCACCGCGACGGTCGCAAAGATCTTCCAGCGGTTGGCGTTGAGACCAAGCGCCAGCAGCGCCGCGAGCACGCCGACCGCGCCGATCACCCAGACCCTGTTGGTATCCAGCCAAACGAACAGTTTGCCGGTGGACCACGCCGGTGCGATCAGCGCCACCGCCAGCGCGGCGAGGAACGGCCAGTACCAGTGGCTCCAGCGCGGCAGCCGCTCGTTGCCGGTCGGACGGCACAGCGCTGCCAGCGCGAGCAGGATCGGATATTCCGCAATCCATGAGAAGGTGAACGGCGCGATCAGGCCGGCGAACAAGCCGCCGACCATGCCGCCGAACGAGAGCGCGACATAGAACCCGGTGAGATACTTCGCCGCCGGGCGGGTGCGCGCCAGTTCGCCGTGACAGGCCATCGCGATCACGAAGAAGCAGAGCTGATGCCCGCCAAGCGTCAGCAGCAGATTCTGTTCGCCGCCGACCGCCAGCAGCACCACGACGCCGGCGATCGCCAAGGGCTGCGCCCGCAGCATCCATTCATGAGGGAGCAATGGCCGCGACTGGAACACCAGCACCCAGGTCAGGAGATAGAGCGACAGCGGCAGCACCCACAGCAAGGGCGCGGCGGCAACGTCGGTGGAAATATGCGCGGTCACCGCAATCAGCAGCCCCGACGGCACGGCGGCGAGGAATATCCAGCGGGCGCGCAGCATCCATGCCGGCGCCGGCGCATCGCTATCGTCGGCCGGCATGTTCAGTTCCGCCGCCTTCGCCGGCGAGCGCAGCAGCAGCACGCCGCAGGTTGCGATCAGCACGATCAGCACGCCATAGCCACAGGTCCAGATCAGGTTCTGCGTGCGCAGCGCGAACATCGGCTCCAGCAGCACCGGATAGGACAGCAGCGCCAGGAAGCTGCCGATATTCGAGGAAGCATAGAGGAAGTACGGGTCGGGGCCGTTGGGGTGGCCGGTCCGAACGAACCAGGCCTGCAGCAGCGGATTGTTGGCCGCGAGCGCGAAGAACGGCAATCCGATCGACAACGCAAACAGGCCGAGCAGCCAGAACGCATAGCCTGACGTCGGCGGATCGCCCCACCCGCTCGCAATCGACAGCGGCAGCGTCAGCATCGCGACCGCGAGCAGCACGAGATGGACCACCACGGGAATCGTGCGGTTGCGGAGCTGCATCAGAAAATGCGCATAGGCATAGCCGCCGAGCAGCAGCGACTGGAAGAACACCATCGCCACCGACCACACCGCCGGCGAGCCGCCAAGCCGCGGCAGCACCATCTTGGTAAACAAGGGCTGCACCGAGAACAGCAGCAGCGCGCTGACGAAGATCGCAGCGGTGTAGACGACCAGGACCAGCCGGTTCCGGCTCTCGGAAGGCAGGTCCGCTGAAACGGACAGATCGGAAGAACTCATCAAAACTCCGGCTGGAAACCGGCGGGCGCCGGTGGCGGGATGCCCGGCAGGGCCGCCGGAGGGGCGCAATGGAGCATAGGGCGACACGGCGGGCAATGCGGGATAAGAAAGCACGGATAGGGCGCGCCGCGCCCTTCCCGATCAAACCTTCTTGAAGCTGAAGCTGGCATGAACGAGACGGACGTTGTCATCATTGGGGCGGGGCATAACGGCCTCACCTGCGCCGCCTATCTCGCGATGGCCGGCCTGCGCGTAAAAGTAGTAGAGCGCCGCAAGGCGGTCGGCGGCGCCGCAGTGACGGAGGAATTCCATCCCGGTTTCCGCAATTCGGTGGCGGCCTACACGGTCAGCCTGCTCAATCCGCAGGTCGTTGCCGACCTGAAGCTCGCCGAACACGGCCTGCGCATCGTCGAGCGCCGCGCGCAGAATTTCCTGCCCGCGCCCGACGGCAGCTATCTCCTGACCGGCGAGGGCCGCACAAGGCAATCGGTGGAAAAACTCAGCCGGCACGATGCCGGCGCCATCGAGGCTTTCTCGCGCGAGCTGGAGGCCATCGCCGACGTGTTGCGGCAATTCGTGCTGCGCCCGCCGCCGAACATCGTCGAGGGTTTTGGGATCGGCGCGATCCGCGAAGCCTTCAACGCCGTGGGCACGGCCGGCATCCTGCGCAAGCTCTCGCTCGAACAGCAGCGCAATCTGCTCGACCTGTTCACACGCTCGGCCGGCGAGATGCTGGACGAGCGCTTCGAGAACGACCTGGTGAAGGCGCTGTTCGGCTTCGACGCCATCGTCGGCAATTACGCCAGCCCCTACGCGGCAGGCTCCGCCTATGTGATGCTGCACCACGCCTTCGGCGAGGTGAACGGCAAGAAGGGCGTATGGGGCCACGCGATCGGCGGCATGGGCGCGATCACGCAGGCGATGGCGCGCGCGGCGCGCGGGCACGGCGCCGAGATCGAAACCGAGGCCGGCGTGCGCGAAGTGATCGTCGAGGGCGGGCGCGCCGCCGGCGTCATCCTCGACAATGGCGAAACCATCCGCGCGAAATACGTCGTCTCCGGCGTCAATCCGAAATTGCTGTATACGCGGCTGGTGCCGCCGGGCGCGCTGGCGCCGGAATTCCTCGAACGCATCGCGCGCTGGCGCAACGGCTCCGGCACCTTTCGCATGAACGTCGCGTTGAACGCCCTGCCCTCCTTCACCGCATTGCCCGGCCCCGGCGACCACCTCACCGCCGGCATCATTCTGGCGCCAAGCCTCGGCTACATGGATCGCGCCTGGCAGGACGCGCGCAGCCATGGCTGGAGCCGCGAGCCGGTCGTGGAGGTGCTGATCCCCTCGACGCTTGACGATTCGCTGGCGCCGGTGGGCCAGCATGTTGCGAGCCTGTTCTGCCAGCATGTCGCGCCGGAATTGCCGGACGGAAAATCGTGGGACGATCATCGCGAGGAAGTCGCCGATCTCATGATCGCAACCGTCGATAAATTCGCGCCGGGCTTTGCGGCCAGCGTGATCGGCCGCCAGGTGCTGTCGCCGCTCGATCTGGAGCGGCAATTCGGCCTGCTCGGCGGCGACATCTTTCATGGCGCCTTGACGCTCAACCAATTGTTCTCGGCACGGCCGATGCTCGGCCATGCCGATTATCGCGGGCCGCTGAAGGGACTCTACCATTGCGGCTCGGGCGCCCATCCCGGCGGCGGCGTCACCGGCGCCCCCGGCCACAACGCCGCGAAGGTGATCCTGGGCGATCACCGCGCGCCGTTCGGATAGGCCGATAAAACGCACAAGTCGCGTTGCGGACCGGATGTGGACGATATGTGCAAAGCCGGTGGGTAACGGCGGGAAAAGCCTGTGGATTGATTGTCGAAAACCCGCCGCAGCGGCTGTGGAAATAGCCGGTATCTCCGCGGATAAAGCGCTGGACAATGCCCCTGACGGGCTGTGGATAGCCGGTGGAAATTGTATCCGAACCGGGCGAGCCCAAGAAGAACGGGAAACTTGCTCACATTTTAATGAAACGTCGCTGCCCCGATCCGCCCTCCCTTGCCATTCTTCAGGTCTTTCAATGACTTCCATCGCCCCTACGCACTGCGTCGGTTTTTCCATCGGTGACGAGCAGGCAGCCAAAAGCGTCGTCGATGCCCTGACCGAAATTTTTTTTGAAGACCAGGCCGCGATCGCCGCGTTCGAGCGGCCGGACGGCCGCTGGGGCGTCACCTTGCACTTCGCCGACGCGCCCGATCAGGCGCTGGTGCGCGAGCTCGTCACCAACGCGGCCGGCGCTGATATCGCAGACAGCATCGCTTTCGACACGGTCGAGGCCAAGGATTGGGTCAAGGCCAGCCTCGAAGACCTCGCGCCCGTGCCCGCCGGACGCTTCGTCGTCCACGGCCAGCATGATCGCGACCGTATCGCGCCCAACAAGCTCGGCATCGAAATCGAGGCCGCGCTGGCGTTCGGCACCGGTCACCACGGCACCACGCGCGGCTGCCTTTTGCTGCTCGATCATGTCCTGAAAGCCTGGCGTCCGCGCCGCGTCCTCGATCTCGGCACCGGCACCGGTGTGCTGGCGATCGCGGCCGCCAGGGCGCTGCATGAAAAGGTGCTGGCGAGCGACATCGATCCGCCCTCGGTGCAGGTCGCCCGCGAAAATGCGCGGCTGAACGTGGCGGGGCATCTGGTGCAGGCGGTCCGCGCCACCGGTTTCTCGGCCCCGCAATTCGCTGATGCCGCACCGTTCGACCTGGTGCTGGCGAACATTCTGGCCAATCCGCTGCGGCAACTGGCAACGCCGATGGCGCGGCATCTGTCGCGATCGGCGATGGTCATTCTGTCGGGACTGTTGACGCATCAGGCGCCCGGCGTCATCGCCGCCTATCGCGCCCGTGGGCTGGTGCCGGTGCGGCACCTTCGCATCGAGGGCTGGAGCAGCCTGTTGCTGCGCAAGGTGAACTGAAAACGCTACTTAAACGCTACTTGGGGGCGCTCTGCGGGTTGCGGGCGATCACGCGCTTTTCTTCCTTCAACGTGCGTTTGACCCGCGCTTCCGCGAACCGGTCCAGCATCTGGACGATGACGCCGCGCTGCTTCTTGTTGGCCACGGGCAGGATCGGGCCGCGGTCGGCCGGTGGGGAAATCTTCTCAAACGTAAAAACAGGCATGGTGTATCCCCTCTTCATTGAGTTGAAACACTCCTGGAGCCTCCCGGGTGTCTTGAACCAAACGGCCAGCACAGCAAAACCGTTCCATCCGACTTGCGCGGACGGATATAGTGAAGCACGGATTATGCCAAATTGTGGCCAACCCTGCCCGCATGGCGGACCGCGCGACTTAACCTGGAGCGTTCTTGGTGATGCGGTTTCTTCACACGAAGCGGTATCCACTTCACTCGAAAACGCTATAAAGTGACAAGGCGATGTTCGAAGCCCATTTCCAGACATTCGAGGAACCCGAAGGCGGCGTGGCGCTGACCGCGCGGCTCGCCCGCTTCCGCGAGGAGCTGGCGCGGCAGAAGCTGACGGGATTCGTGATTCCCCGCGCCGATCAGCAGCAAAACGAGTATGTCCCGGCCTCCGAAGAGCGGCTGGCTTGGCTGACCGGATTCACCGGTTCGGCCGGCATGGCTGTCGTCCTGACGCGCGAGGCCGCCGTTTTCGTCGATGGCCGCTACACGCTGCAGGCCGCCAAGCAGGTCGACCGCAAGGCCTGGCATATCGAGCCGCTGGCCGATCCGCCGCCGGAACACTGGCTGGCCAAGCATCTTGTCGCCGGCGACCGCCTGGGTTTTGACCCGTGGCTGCACACTTCTGCGGCAGCCGAGCGTCTGGCCGCCGCCTGCACCAAGGCGGGCGCGGAACTGGTCGCCGTCGACAGCAACCCGCTGGACCAGGTGTGGACCGAGCGCCCGGCCCCGCCGCTCGGCCCCGTGTCCATTCATGGCGCGCAGTTCTCCGGCGAGATCGAAGCCGAAAAACTCAAGCGGATCCGGCTCGAGATCAACAAGTTGGGGGTCGAGGCCCTGGTGCTGTCGGACAGCCACGCGGTGGCCTGGACCTTCAACATCCGCGGCGCCGACGTGTCGCACACGCCGCTGCCCCTGTCCTACGCGCTGGTGCCGAAGGACGGCCGCCCCACCGTCTTCATCGACCACCGCAAGCTGTCCAACCTGACGCGCGACCATCTCGAACACTCAGCCGATGTCCGGGACCCCGACGCGCTGGTGCCTGATCTGACCGAGCTCGCGCGCAGCGGCGCCGCGATTGCCCTCGACAGCGCCACTGCGGCCGATGCGCTGAGCCGGCTGATCGCAGGCGCCGGGGGGAAACCGGTGCGCGGCAGCGATCCGGTGAGCCTGTTGAAGGCGGTGAAGAACATCACCGAGATCGAGGGTACGCGGACCGCGCACCAGCGCGACGCGGTGGCGCTGACGCGCTTCCTGGCCTGGATCGACCGCGAGGCGCCATCCGGCGCGCTGACGGAGATCGACACCGTCGAGGCGCTGGAAACCTTCCGCCGCCAGACGCGCGCGCTGAAGGATGTTTCGTTTCCGACGATCGCCGGCACCGGGCCGAACGGCGCGATCGTGCATTACCGCGTCACCCGCAAGAGCAACCGGCGGATTTCGCCCGGCGATCTCCTGCTGATCAATTCCGGGGCGCAATATGAAGACGGTACCACCGACGTCACCCGGACGATTGCGATCGGCACGCCCACCGACGAAATGCGCGACCGCTTCACCCGCGTGCTGCGCGGGCACATGGCGATCGCGCGCGCGGTCTTTCCCGATGGCACCACCGGCGCACAGCTCGACTCGTTCGCGCGGCAATATCTCTGGCAGGCCGGCCTCGATTTCGAGCACGGCACCGGCCACGGCGTCGGCAGCTATCTCTCGGTGCATGAAGGCCCGGCGCGCATTTCAAAGCTCGGCGCCACGCCGCTCAAGCGCGGCATGATCCTTTCCAACGAGCCCGGCTATTACAAGACCGATGCCTATGGCATCCGGATCGAGAACCTCGAACTGGTCATCGGCACCGACGTGCCGGGCGCCGACAAGCCGGTGAACGCCTTCGAGACGCTGACGCTGGCGCCGATCGACCGCCGCCTGATCGACGTGAACATGCTGAGCCCGACAGAGCTGAAATGGCTGAACGATTACCACGAGCGCGTCAACCGCGCGGTGCGCCCCCATCTCGACGACAACGCCACGAAACTGTGGCTGGATGAGGCGACGGCAGCGATGCTGCCGATTTGAGCGGCATCTACCACTGTCGTCCCCCCGCGAAGGCGGGGGACCCAGTACGCCGCGGCCTGTCGGTTCAATCGCTGACTGCTCTGGAATACTGGATCATCCGCCTTCGCGGATGATGACAGCGGAGTTTGTTTCGCGCGACGGAACGCGAGCTTCCCGCCTCCCGAAATCGGCATGGCCGCATGCCGAAACACCCGTATCCGCCATGAGCCATCGCGCTACAGTCTGATCCAGCCAAAAAATCTTCAACCAGCGGGATCGGACTGAATGCACGGCGTCGCGGGCAAACCGCCCGACGCGGCGGCGAACAATGCCGTCGCGACATCGAAACTCATGCTGCTGATGCTGGTCGCGATGACCGGCGTCGCGCCGATCTCGCTTTACATGCTGGTGCCGGCACTGCCCGTGCTGGCGACGACGTTCGGCGGCGACATCTCGATCGCGCAGATGACGGTGTCGCTCTACATGGTCGGCATTGCCTGCTCTCAGCTCATCATGGGGCCGCTGTCGGACAAGTTCGGCCGCCGGCCGGTGCTGCTCGCGGGCCTTGCCTTGATGGTGGCGGCCAGCATCGGCTGCTCGCTGGCGCAGACGCTGCCGCAATTGATCGCCGCGCGGTTCCTGCAGGCGCTGGGCGGCGCCACCGGCATGGTGGTGAGCCGCGCCATCATCCGCGACCTCTACAGCCGCGACCGCATCAGTACAATGATCAGCCTCGTCATCGGGGTCATGATGGTGGCGCAGATGCTGAGCGCGCTCGCCGGCGGCCTCCTGGAGACCGCATTCGGCTGGCGCGCGATCTTCTATTTCATCACGGCGGCTTCGCTGAGTGTAGCCGTGCTGATCGCCGTCGCGCTGCCCGAGACGCGTCGCGACCGCGGCGTGAGCGGCAGCTTCCGTGGCGATGTCGGCAAGCTGATCCGCGATCGCGCCTTTCTCGGCTACACGCTGTGCCAGGTGCTGGCTTCGCAGATCATTTTTACCTTTGCTGGCGGCGGGCCTTACATCGTGGTGACGCAGATGGGCCGCACCACCGCCGAATACGGCGCGTGGTTTGCGACAACCGGGTTTGCGTATCTGATCGGCAACCTGTTCTGCGTCCGCTTCGCACCGCGCCATTCGCTGGAGAAGCTGATCTGGTTCGGGCTGGCGCTGCAATTTGTCGGCGCCCTGCTGAACCTGACCTTCAGCATCGCCGGCATCAACCAGGCGCCGCTCTGGCTGTTCGGCACCCAGATGATCGTGATGGTCGCCAACGCCTTCGTCATGAACAACGCCGCGGCCGGCGCTATCAGCGTTCGCCCCGAGGCCGCCGGCACCGCCGCAGGTGCGATGGGCTTCCTGCAACAGGGCGTCGGCGCGCTGGTCTCGCAATTCGGCGCCTATCTCGGCGGCCACTCCACCACCACGCTGCCGCTGACGGCGGCGATCTTCGCGCTCTCGATCGCGTGCGCGTCGGCGATGTTCTTCCTGGTGCCGCGGCGCGACATCGTGGTGAGCGAGGAATTGATCAAGAAGGCGGAGGAGGAAGAAAGCGGGATGTTGTGAGGGTTATGGGCGACGTCAGCGCCTCACTCTCAACTGTCATCGCCCGCGAAGGCGGGCGATCCAGTACGCCGCGGCTTCTCGATCTGCCACAGCCGTCTCTGGAATACTGGGTCACCCGCCTTCGCGGGTGACGACAGCGGAGTGCGTGGCGAGCCTCACTCCCCGATCAGCTTGAGCCACTCATCTTCCGTCAGCACGGCCACACCAAGCTCGCGCGCCTTGGTCAGCTTCGAACCCGCATCCTCACCAGCGACGACATAATCCGTCTTCTTCGACACCGAACCCGCAACCTTGGCGCCGAGCCGTTCCGCCATCGCCTTGGCCTCGTCGCGGGTGAATTTGGTCAGCGAGCCCGTGAACACCACGGTCTTGTCTGAAACCGGGGAGCTCTTGCGCGGCTGTTCGGCCGGCTTCACCTCGATCTCGCGCAGGAGTTCGCCGAGCGCCTTTACATTGCGCGGTTCGGCGAAGAACTCCACCACGGCATCGGCGACGATCTCGCCGACGCCGCCGATATTGTTGAGGTCCTGATAGGCCTCAGTGGTGTTCTCTTCGTCCTTCGTTCCCTTGGCGGCAGCCAGCATCGCCTCGCGAAAATTCTCGATTGTGCCGTAATGCCGCGCCAGCAGCTTGGCGTTGCCCTCGCCGACATGGCGGATGCCGAGCGCGAAGATCAGCCGATGCAGTTCGATGGTACGGCGGGCGTCGATCGCACTGAACAGATTGCGCACCGAGGTCTCGCCGTAGCCCTCGCGCGCCATCAGCTTGCTGGTCGAGCGGGCGTCGCGCTTCTGCAGGGTGAAGATGTCGACCGGCGACATCACCAGACCGTCTTCGTAAAATTCCTGGATCTGCTTGTCGCCAAGCCCGTCGATATCGAACGCGAGCCGCGAGACGAAATGCTTCAGCCGCTCCGTCGCCTGCGCCGGGCAGATCAGCGCACCGGTGCAGCGGCGCACCGCCTCGTCTTCCTCGCGAACGGCATGGCTGCCGCATACCGGACATGTCTCCGGAAACTTGTAGGGCTTGGCGCTCTTCGGCCGCTTGTCCATGACGACGCTGACGACCTGCGGGATCACGTCGCCCGCGCGCTGGACGACGACCGTGTCTCCAACCCGAAGATCGACGCCGTCGCGAATCGGATTGCCATCGTTGCCGATGCCCTTGATGTAATCCTCGTTGTGCAGCGTCGCGTTGGACACCACAACGCCGCCGACGGTGACCGGCTCCAGCCGCGCCACCGGCGTCAGGGCGCCAGTGCGGCCGACCTGGATATCGATGCCATTGAGGATCGTCGTCGCCTGCTCGGCCGCGAATTTGTGCGCGATCGCCCAGCGCGGGCTGCGCGATACGAAACCAAGACGATCCTGCCAGTCGAGCCGGTCGACCTTGTAGACCACGCCGTCGATGTCGTAGCCGAGCGAGGCGCGCTCCTCGCCGATCTTGCTGTAGAATTCGAGGACGGCGTCGACATCCTTGCAGAGTTTCGTTCGCGGATTGACGACGAAGCCGGCCTTGTCCATCCACTCCAGCATGCCGTGCTGGGTATCGGCCGGGCGCTCGCTCATCTCGCCCCAGGTATAGGCGAAAAATTTCAGCGGCCGCGACGCGGTGATCGAAACGTCCTTCTGGCGCAGCGAGCCCGCCGCCGAGTTGCGCGGATTGGCGAACACCGTGTCGTCGGCTTCCGCCTGCTTCTTGTTCAGCTCGAGAAAATCCTTCTTGAGCATATAGACCTCGCCACGCATTTCGCAGGCCGCCGGAATATGGCGGCCCTTCAGCGTGTGCGGAATATCCTTGATCGTGCGAACGTTGGCGGTGACATCCTCGCCGGTAAAACCGTCGCCGCGCGTCGCGGCCCGGACCAGCTCGCCATTTTCGTAGCGCAGCGACAACGACAGGCCGTCGATCTTCGGTTCGGCAACCAGCGCCGGAATATGCTCGGCATCGAGCTTGAGAAACCGCCGGATGCGATCGACGAACTCCGTCACGTCCTCGTCGCTGAAGGCATTGCCGAGCGACAGCATGGGAACGGCATGCTGCACTTTCGCAAAACCGCGCGCGGGCGCTGCGCCAACCTTTTGCGTGGGCAAATCCGTGGTGACGAGATCGGGAAACTTTGCCTCGATGGCCACCAGCCGCTGCCGCAACGCGTCATAGGCCGCATCCGATACGGTCGGCGCGTCTTTCTGGTAGTAGCGCTCGTTGTGAACCTCGATCTCCAGCGACAGCCGCATGTGCTCGACCTTGGCCTGGGCCTTGGTGAGCTTCTCGACGTCAACCAGCGCTTTCTTCGCTTTCCCCGCCATGGCCGCGCGCCGCCGTTACGCCGTCGCTGCGCGCAGCAGCCTATCCGCCGCTGCGCGCGCTTCCGCGGTGATCTCGGCGCCCGCCAGCATGCGGGCGATTTCCTCGCGGCGGTGGTCGGCGGCGAGCGCGTTGACGCGGGTGGCGACGCGCTTGCCCTTGTCGAGCGCGTCCTTGGAAATCAGCAGGTGCGGTCTGGCGCGGGCGGCGACCTGCGGCGCATGCGTTACCGCCATCACCTGGACCTGGCCGGCGAGCCGCGACAGCCGCGCGCCGATCGCATCCGCCACCGCGCCGCCGACGCCGGTATCGATTTCGTCGAACACCAGCGTGGGCGCCGAACCGCGGTCCGACAGCACCACCTTGAGCGCCAGCAGGAAGCGCGACAGCTCGCCGCCGGAGGCGACTTTCATCAGCGGGCCCGGCCTGGTGCCGGGATTGGTCTGCACCCAGAACTCGACGCGGTCGATACCTTGCGGCCCCGGTAAATTGGCATCCGTTTCGATCTGCGTCATGAACTTGGCGCGCTCGAGCTTCAACGGCGCGAGTTCGGCGTTGACCGCCTTGTTGAGCTTCTCGGCAGATTTGTTGCGCGCCGCCGACAGCTTGGTCGCCGCCGCGCCATAGCGCTGGTCGGCCTCGGCTGCCGCCGCTTCCAGCTTCTTCAACTGATCCGCGCCGGCATCGATCAGCGCCACATCGGCGACGAATTTGGCTGCCAGCGCCGCGAGCCCATCGACCGGCGTCGAATATTTGCGCGAGGCGGCGCGCAGCGCAAACAGCCGCTCCTCGATGCGTTCCAGCTCGGCCGGGTCGAAATCGGCCGCGACCAGTGCTGCGCTGAGATGCTGGTCGGCCTCTTCCAGCGCGTTGATCGCGATGTCGATCGCCTTCACCGCCGGCTCGACCAGCGCAGGCGAATTCGCGGCACGGCGTTCGAGGCGGCGCACGGCGGCGGCCAGCGCCGGCACCGGCGAATGGGGGCCACCGACCGCCTCCTGCGCCTCGCGCAGGTCGCTTGCGATCTTTTCGCCCTGCATCATGGTGGTGCGGCGTCCGGCGAGCGTCGTCTCCTCACCGTCCTTCGGCTTCAGCGTCTTGAGTTCGTCGGCGGCGTGGCGCAAATAGTCCGCCTCGCGCGCGGCCCGTTCCATGCTGGCGCGATGCGCGTCCAGCGCGGTATTGGCGGTGCGCCGCGCCTCCCATAGCGTCTCCAGCGCCGCGACCTCTTTCTCCAGCCCGGCAAAGGCGTCGAGCAACTGCCGGTGCGTCGAGGCATCGACCAGCGCGCGCTCGTCATGCTGGCCGTGGATCTCGACCAGCGCCGCACCGATGGCTTTCAGGGTCTGCACGCTGATCGACTGGTCATTGACGAAGGCACGGGTGCGGCCGTCGGCGAGTTGCACGCGGCGGAAAATCATCTCGCCGGTATCGTCGAGGCCGTTCTCGGACAGGATCTTTGCCGCGGGATGGCCCTTCGGAATGTCGAAGGTCGCCGTCACCTGGCCCTGCTCCGCGCCATGGCGAACCAGGCCCGAATCGCCGCGGCCGCCGAGCGCCAGCGCGAAGGCATCGAGCAGGATGGATTTGCCCGCGCCGGTTTCGCCGGTCAGCACCGCGAGGCCACGGGAGAATTCGATATCGAGCCGTTCGATCAGGACGATGTCACGGATCGACAGACGCGCCAGCATGCGAAGTAAATTCCTAGCCGAGACCCAATTTCTTGAAGGCCCTGGAAATGTAGGAGCCCTTGTTCTCGTTCGGCTCGAGACCGCCCGACTTTACAAGATTATACGCGTCCTTGTACCAGCGGCTGTCAGGAAAGTTGTGCCCAAGTACGGCCGCCGCGGTCTGCGCCTCGCCGACAATACCGATCGCCATATAGGCCTCGGTGAGCCGCGCCAGCGCCTCCTCGACATGCCGCGTGGTCTGGTAGCGGGTGACCACGGTCTTGAAGCGGTTGATGGCGGCGGTGTAGTCGCGCTTTTCCATGTAGTAGCGGCCGACATCCATTTCCTTGCCGGCGAGCTGATCGCGCGCGCCTTCCAGCTTGGCCTTGGCGGAGTTGGCGTATTCCGACGTCGGATATTTGCGAATCACCTCTTCCAGCGCCGCGATCGCCTTTTCGGTACGGCCCTGGTCGCGCGAAATGTCCGGAATCTGGTCGTAATGCGAGGCCGCGATCAGATATTGCGCGTAAGCCGCATCAGAACTGCCGGGATGCAGCGTGACGTAACGGGTAGCAGCGCCGATGCAGCTATCGTAGTCGCCGGAATTGTAGAAGGAATAGGCCGACATCAGCAGCGATTTGCGCGCCCAGTCCGAATAGGGATGCTGGCGGTCGACTTCCTCGAATTTCTTCGACGCCGCCTTGTTATCCTTGCGCTGGTTCATCAGGTACAAGCCCTCATTGTAGAGCTTGTCCGCCGGTTCCTCGTTGAAGGTGTCGTCCTTGGCGGTGAACTTGTCCCAGAGCGCGCCGGTGCCACATCCGCTCAACGGAATGGCGAGCGCAATCAGGCCCGCCGCCAGCCGCAACGACCGTCCGATCCCGGCTATGCCGGAAGACCTAAGTGATTTGCATGGTTCGAGCGTCATACGCTGTGCCGACATTGAATCTGTGACCTGACGCCTTTGATGCGGTTGATGACCGAGCCCGCCCGTCCATGAACCGCGGTCATGGAAGTCATATACCCCGTGCCCAACTTTCCCCGAGCCCAAACTCGCTGGTGCCAAATTCTTCAAGGCCCTCGGCCTTGTCGTGCAACCGGGGCCTCTGTAGCCGAAAAATGGTCCTCAACCAACCGAATACGCAGCCAATTCGCCCGGATTAAGGCGGCCGGACGGCGGCGTGACCTATTGTGGTTACTGCGGAAAACGCCGCTATGGCGTCAAAGCCGGCCTTTCTCAGCCGAAGTCGGCGCATTTCAAAAGCAAAAGCTCAGGACATTTCGCAAGCGAAGTCAGGAAACGTCCGGACCGTAGGCCGGGGAGATCAAGCCGCCCACCATGCCCGCGCCTGCCTCGACGTAGCCGCGGGGACGCCGTGCCGGTTCGGCCTCGACCACCCGCCAGGCGCTGCGATCGGCCAGCAGGGCTGTCAGTACGGCGTGGTTCAGCTTGTGGCCGCCGCGCACGGAGCGGTAGGCGCCGAGCAGCGGCAAACCGGCCAGGGTAAGATCGCCAACCGCGTCCAGCGCCTTGTGGCGGGCGCACTCATCGCTGAAGCGCAGGCCTTCGGTGTTGAGCAGGCGGGTATCGTCGAGCACCACTGTATTCTCGAAAGACGCGCCGCGGGCAAAGCCGGCGCTCCAGAGCCGCGCGACGTCGTTCATGAAGCCAAAGGTCCGGGCGCGGGAAATCTCGCGGCGGAAGCTTTCGGGATTGAGATCGAGCGCGAAATTCTGCCGGCCGATCGCGGGATTGGCGAAGTCGATCTCGACCTCGACGCGGAACCCGTTCGCATGCGGGCGCAATTCACCGAAGCTATCGCCGATCGCGACCTGCACCGGCTTCAAGATCTGGATGAAACGCCGGGAGACCGACTGGGTGACGATGCCGGCCTGATCGATCGCGGCGACGAACGCCGCCGCGCTGCCGTCCATGATCGGAACTTCGGGGCCGTCGACTTCGATGATCGCGTTGTCGACGCCCATGCCGCGCAAGGCAGCGAGCACATGCTCGGCGGTGGAAACCAGCGGACCTTCGCGGTCACCGAGTACGGTCGCGAGATCGGTGGCGGTTACGGATTCAGCGATGGCGGGAACTTCGCGGTCGGCCTCATAGGCCGGTGCGGACAAAAATAAAACCCGCATCCACAGGAGCAGGTCCAAGCGTCAGGCTGACGGGTAAACCGGAATGAACACCAACGCCAGTTACGGTGGCTTGCGACCGAAGCGTGGTTTGGCGACTGAATTTCATCGATAACTGCCCACTACCCGACTTAACCCAAAGACAGGAACCGCGCGTAAGCGGCGATTCGCGTTCTAGGCATCCCCAAGTCACGGCAGACCATAGTCATTTCCCAAAGCGCGCCAACTCACGCTTCTTTACGGATTGTTACCCTATCTCTGCCGCAATCACGCCAAGGGTTAACCAAAGTCCGGCACGGCCGGGGGCCGTTTCAGCAGCCTCATCTGATCACGGAATGAATAATTAATGATTTAAAATCAGTTGGTTGAACGGTCGACCGCGGTTCGGGACACCGCCAAAGAGAAGGGCCCCGGCTGGTCAGCCGGGGCCCTCTGGTTCGCTTCGATTGTAACAAAACCTCAGTTCGCCTGGCGTCGCAGGAAGGCGGGGATATCAAGATGATCGTCGCCCTGTGGCGTTGAGGCAACAGGTGCCGGACGGCCATGGATGTCCAAACCCTGCGGCGCGGGGCGCTTTGCATACTCCGATACCGGCTCCTGATTCGCCGCCATTTGCTGGGCGACGGTCCGCTGCGGCTTGCGGTCGGGCAGCGGCGGCAAGGACCCCATCGCCGGGCCGGAGGCGCGCGCCGCGATCGGCGGCTCGGTCTCTTCGTCACGGCGGCCGAGGCCGACATTGGCGAGCCGCTGCAACAGCGACAGCCGGGTCTTCTGCGGATGCTCTTCCTCGGGCTCGCCGCGGGCCTGCCGGAGTTCGGCCTGCGCCGGCATCGGAAGGTCCTCGAACTTCGGCATCCGCGGTGCACGGACCGGCGCACGTTCCGCCGCCTGCGGGATGAAGTTTTCCGGCGTCGGAGGCTGCTCGGGCTCGAGGCGGGCGGCCTCCTTGTGATCCGGGAACAGCGTCGGCTTCTGCGCGATCGGGCGGACCGTGACGTCGCCATAGGAGGCCGGCTGGATCGGCGCCTGTTGCGGCGTCTCGACCGCCGCGGCGATCGCAGCAAGCGCCGCCCGCTCATTGTTGGTTGCGCGTTGCGCCGGCACCGGCGCGTGAGCCGGAGCCATCGCCTGCGACGTGGCCGCCGGCTCGAGCTTCTGGGCGCGCTCGGCCAGGCGCGCATTGTCGGCGCGCAGGCGGGCGGTCAGTTCGGCCAGCCGGTTGTCCGGCGAAGGCGTGGCGGCAGTGGCGGTGGTTGCAGTGGCGGCGGCCGCCGGGGTGCCGGCGGCGTTGCGCGCGATCTGCGCCTGTTCGATGCCGGTGGCAACGACGGAGACGCGGATGATGCCGTCCAGATTCTCGTCGAAAGTGGCGCCGACGATGATGTTGGCGTCCTGGTCGACTTCCTCGCGAATCCGGGTTGCGGCTTCGTCGACTTCGAACAGGGTCAGGTCCTTGCCGCCGGTGATCGAGATCAGCAGGCCGCGCGCGCCCTTCATCGATGAATCGTCGATCAGCGGATTGGCGATCGCAGCCTCGGCCGCGGTCAGCGCGCGCTTCTCGCCGGTCGCTTCGCCGGTTCCCATCATCGCCTTGCCCATCTCGCGCATCACGGCGCGGACGTCGGCGAAGTCGAGATTGATCAGACCTTCCTTGACCATCAGGTCGGTGATGCAGGCGACGCCCGAATAGAGCACCTGGTCGGCCATCGCGAAGGCGTCGGCGAAGGTGGTCTTTTCGTTGGCGACCCGGAACAGGTTCTGGTTCGGGATAATCAGCAGCGTGTCCACCACCTTGTGTAGTTCGGCGATGCCGGACTCGGCGGTGCGCATGCGGCGCATGCCTTCGAAGTGGAACGGCTTGGTCACCACGCCGACGGTGAGGATGCCCATTTCGCGCGCGGTCCTGGCGATCACGGGGGCTGCGCCGGTGCCGGTGCCGCCGCCCATGCCGGCGGTGACGAACACCATGTTGGCGCCCGAGAGATGGTCGCGAAGCTCGTCGATGACTTCCTGCGCCGCCGCCGCGCCGACATCAGGCTGGGACCCCGCGCCGAGGCCCTGCGTCACCGCCGTGCCCATCTGCACGATGCGTTGCGCCTTCGACATCGTCAGCGCCTGCGCGTCGGTGTTGGCGACGACGAAATCGACCCCCTGCAACCCGGCAGTGATCATGTTGTTGACGGCATTGCCGCCTGCGCCACCGACGCCGAAGACGGTAATCCGTGGTTTCAGCTCGCTGATGTCAGGGGGTGTGAGATTGAGTGCCATGGTTGCCTCTCGATTACGACGCGCGCTTTGGTTCGCCCCGGCCGGCGGCCGCGGGGTTTGGTGAAAATCTTTTGGTTACAGGACCGGTCATCAGAAGCCCTCGCGAAGCCATCGTCCGACCTTTCCGAAATAGCCGTCAGTCCCTGTCCTGAGCTGCCGCGTATGCCGCGGTTCGACGTGTTCAAGATGAGCGTATTGCGGGTAGACCAGCAGGCCCGTGGGAACCGCGAACGAGGCGCTCTTGGCCTCGTTCGGCAGCCGGCCGAAACCGAGCGGCCGGCCGATCCGGACCGGCCGGTTGAGAATGCGCGTAGCGAGTTCGACGGTGCCGGTGAGCTGGGAAGCCCCGCCGCTCAACACCACCCGCGCCCGCGGCTCTGCCGCAAAGGGGGAATCCGCGAGCCGGTCCCGGACCATTTCAAAAATCTCCTCGGCGCGATGCCGGACGATGTTCGCGATCGTGGCGCGCGAGACAATCTGCGGAGCATCGTGTTCCTCGCCGGCAGTCGGCACGGACATCAGCTCGCGCGCGTCGGACCCGCCGGTCAACACGGTCCCGTATAAAGTCTTGATTCGCTCGGCATCCGCAATGCATGCGCCGACGCCGCGTGCAAGATCCATGGTCACGTGCTGGCCGCCGAGCGCAAAACCCGAGGCATGCACGAAACGGCCGGCGGAATAAGTCGCGATCGTGGTCGAGCCGGCGCCCATTTCGATCACGGCGGCGCCAAGATCAGCTTCGTCGTCGGTCAGCACGGACAGCCCTGCGACATAAGGACTCGCCGCCATGGCCTCGACATTGAGGTGGCAGCGCTCGACCACCAGCATCAGGTTGCGGGCAACCGTCGCATCCGCCGTCACAACCTGCATGTCGACGCCGAACTGCCGCGCCAGCATACCCTTGGGGTCGCGGATGCCCTTGACGCCATCCACCGCGTAGCCGACCGGCAGCGCGTGCAGCACGGTGCGCCCATCGCCGGTGGCGTGGCGCATGCCGGTAGAGGTCACCCGGGTGACGTCGTCGGAGGTGACCGAACCGCCTCTGATATCGGCGGCGGCCTCGACAAGCTGCCCCTGCAGCCGGCCGCCGGAAACCGACAGCAATATTGACTTCAACGCGGACCTTGGCCATGCGCTCGGCCAGCGCCACTGTCTGGCGCACCGCCTGCTCGCATTCGGCAAGATCGACCACCGCGCCGGCCTTGACGCCGCGCGACTGGATCTGGCTGTAGCCGATCAGTTCCACCGCATGGGTGCGGCCGCGCAGCGCCTCGCTCGGCGGCGACGGCTTCAGCCGCGCGATCATGCAGGCGATCTTGCTGGTGCCGATATCGAGCGACGCCACCAGCGCCGTGCGCTTGTGGTCGACGGGACGTGTCTTCGGGGTCTGGTTGCGATCGAGGCCGGTCATGCGTCACCGGCCTTTTTCTTAGGTTTCTTGTCCTTGAACAGTTCCTCGCGGGCCTTGGCGGCGTCTTCGGACAATTGCACCGTCAAGCGGTCCGGCAGGCGCATGTCGACCGCGACGATGTCGCGCGAGAACAGCCGGTCGTCCTTGTCGAGCTTGCTCAACATGGCGAGCGCATTGCCGACGTCGTTCTCCGGCAGGCGAATGTCGAGGCCGTCTTTCAACCGCAAATTCCAGCGCCGCTCGCCGACGAAGATCGCGGCCTTGGTCACGATGCGCACCTGCGGATAGCGGTCGAGCAGCGCGAGGAAATCGCGCGCCATGAGATCAGCGCCCTTCCCCACCACCAGCGGCAGCGACGCGAAGCGGCGCGACATATAAGGCTCCAGCACCGCGCCGTCCTCCGAGATCACGGACAGCCGGCCGTCCTGCTGCCACAGCGCAAACGCCGTGCGCTCGACGATGTCGATCTGGAGCCGACCGGGATAAAGTTTCAGGATGGTCGCATCCGCGATCCACGGATTGGCCTTGAGCTTGTCGCGCAAGGTGGCGGCGTCGAGGAACAACAACGAGGAGCGGCCATTGACGCCGCCGATCGCGAGCACCTCGTCCTGGCTCAACTGCTTGCGGCCATTGATGGCAACCGTGGTGATGCGGAATCCAGCCGAATTGGCCAGCGCGTTGCGGGTGTCACTGAGCGCGACCATGAATTCATCGACGTGGCCGCCCTTGACGATGCCGAGACCGGCGCTGCCAAGCAGCATCAGCACGGTCAAGGCGATGCCGGTGCGGTTCGGAAGGTAACGTTCGACCAGCAGGACCAGGCGATTTGTCGGCTCGCGATCGATCACAGGCCGCGCCGGGGCACGGGCGCGACGGCTCAGCCGCGCGCGCAGCAGCACGACCGCTCCAATAGCGGCTGCTTTCAGGTCAGCCTGGGGACCCCGCGATCTCGACGACCGTCTGAGGCGTCCTGCACCATCCATTGCACGAGCCTGTCCAAGTGTTGTTCCCGCAAGCATTTTTTGCGAGTCCTGGCTCAGATGACATCTCGGCGTGCCGGACCTAAGTGCTGACCTGAAGTCGGAACAGCGCACCCCGGCAGCCAAGCGCCACATGCGCCGCCAGCGTTAACCTTCGTTCTTCCTGGTAAACAAAGTGTAAAAACGGGGGGCTCGTGAGGCGCTTTGAGCCGTCTTTTGAGTGGTTTGCCGGACAATTCTTAGGATTTTAGCAATAATTCTCGTTGCGAGGTTAGTTCCGGGTTAACGGCCTGTTAACGGGCCTGACCGGCTGATCAAACCCGTTCCCGGCTACGCCGTTCGGCCAGCGCGATCTGATCACGCAGAAAATCCGGAAATTCGATGCCCTGGGCCTTGAGCGCCTTCGGATACAGCGAGGCCGCCGTCAGGCCCGGCAGCGTATTGGTTTCGAGATAAACCGGCCCCTTTGCCGAGACGATGAAGTCGGTCCGGGAATAACCGCTGCAGGACAACGCCTTGTGCGCTCGTAGCGACTGATCCTTCAGTTGCGCACTGATTTCCGCAGAAAAGCGCCCCGGGCAGATCTCCTGAGTCGATTTGAGCAGATATTTGGCCGTGTAGTCGAAGGTGCCCTCTCCCGGGACAATCTCGATCGGCGGGAGCGACATCAACGTGCCATCCGATTGCTCCAGCACGCCACAGGTTGCTTCCACGCCCGCGACGAACGGCTCGATCAGATATTCTTCGGTCTTGGCGGCGTTGCGGACCGCGACGAGGTCCTGTTTCGCGTTGACGAAGATCAGGCCATAGCTCGAGCCGTCTCGCGCCGGCTTTGCGATCAGCCTGCCGTATTCGGCAAACGCCGCGTCGAGGTTTTCCAGGGCTATCTCGGCCGGAGCCGAAACACCTGCAATCGCCGCAAACCTTTTCGCCGCGAACTTGTCGAAGGCCAGGTTCGACGACGCCGAACCGGACCCGGTGAAGGGAATACCGCGCAGTTCGCACATCGCCTGCAACTCGCCATTCTCGGCGCGGCCGCCATGCAGGCCGAGCACCAGCACGCGATCCTCGGCGCGGGCCTTGTCGAGCGCCGCCTCGAGCGGCAGGCCGCTTCTATCCGGCTTGAATTCATCCTCGAACGGACGCGTGTGCGCGAGCAGTTTCTGCGAAACAACCCCATGCACAGTATCGGCAACATCCCAGAACCACAGATCGGCCTCCGGCAGGGCCCGGTGCAGCGCCTGCGCGCTCGCCACCGAAACCAGGCGCTCCTTGTTGCTGCCACCGAAGAGAATGGTAATCCGCATCAGCTTTGCTGCCTCTTAGACCGAAATCCCGATTCGCTTGATTTCCCAGTGTAGCTCGATTCCAGAATTCGCTTTAACCCGCTCGCGCACGGTTTCGCCCAGTATTTCAATATCATGCCCGGTAGCGTTGCCGGTGTTGATGAGGAAATTGCAGTGCATTTCCGAGACCTGCGCCCCGCCAAGGCGCAAGCCCCGGCAGCCGGCGGCGTCGATCAGTTTCCAGGCGCTGTTGCCGGGCGGATTCTTGAAGGTCGAACCGCCGGTCTTTTCGCGAATCGGCTGAGCGGTTTCGCGATGGGTCTGCACCTCGTTCATCCGCGCGCGAATGATCTCGGTGTCCGCGACCTGGCCGCGAAACCGCGCCGAGGTGAAAATGATCGAGGGGTCGACGCCGCTGTTGCGATAGACGAACTTCATCTCGGCGTTGGTGAAGATGTGCCTGGCGCCGTCGCGGCCGATGCCGGTTGCTTCGAACAGCACGTCCCTGGTCTCGCTGCCATTAGCGCCGGCATTCATCCGCAGCGCGCCGCCGATGGTGCCGGGTATGCCGAAAAAGAATTCCAGGCCGCCGATGTTGGCCGCGGCCGCGGTCTCCGCCACGCGCTTGTCGAGCGCGGCCGTGCCCGCGCTGACGGTATCGCCCGAAGCCTGGGTCTCGCCGAACGCCCGCGGCGCCAGACGGATCACCACCCCCGCCATGCCGCCGTCGCGCACGATCAGGTTGGAGCCGACGCCCACGACATAGACCGGCAGCTCCTTCGGAAGCAGCTTCAAGAAGTACGCGAGATCGTCTTCATCCGCCGGCGTGAACAGCACCTGCGCGGGCCCGCCGACACGAAACCACGTCAGCTCCGCCAGCGACTGGTTCGCCAGCAGCCGCCCGCGCAATTGCGGCATGGCGGCTTTGAGATCGGGCGTGATGTCGGGGAATGCCACGGCTAACCCAACGCCTTCAGTTCGTCCGGCAACGCGTAGGCCCATTGCGTGATGTTGCCGGCCCCCAGGCACACGACGAGGTCGCCGGGACCGGCGAGGCCGCGAATCTCCTTGGCCAGTTCCGCCGAACTCTGCAGCGGGATCACCTCGCGATGGCCGTGGGCGCGCAGGCCGGTGACAAAATGGTCGCGGTCGATGCCTTCGATCGGCGTCTCGCCGGCCGGATAAACCTCGGCGACAACAACCGCGTCGGCATCGTTGAAACAAGTACAGAATTCCTCGAACAGCGACTGCAGCCGGGTGAAGCGGTGCGGCTGCACCACGGCGACGACCTTGCCGTTGGTGGACTCCCGTGCCGCCCTCAGGACGGCCGCGATCTCAACGGGGTGATGGCCGTAATCGTCGATCACGGTGATGCCGTTCCACTCGCCGGTCCGGGTGAAGCGCCGCTTGACGCCGCCGAAGCCGGCGATTGCCTTGCGGATCGCCTCGTCGGACATGCCGAGTTCATGGGCCACCGCGATCGCTGCCGTCGCATTCGACGCGTTATGCCGTCCCGGCATCGGCAGCATGATGTCAGCGATCTCGTGCGTGGCGTCGGTCTTGCGGTTGCGGAACACGACCGTGAATTTCGAGCCGCCGCCGGTCGGCGTCAGATCGACCAGCCGTACATCGGCCTGCGGGTTCTCGCCATAGGTGACGATGCGGCGGTCCTCGATCTTGCCGACCAGGGTCTGCACCACGGGATGATCGGTGCACATCACGGCAAAGCCGTAGAACGGCACGTTCTCGACGAAATTGCGGAATGCTTCCTGGATTGCCTCGAAAGTCTTGAAATGATCGAGATGTTCGGGATCGATATTGGTGACGATCACGACATCGGACGGCAGCTTCAGGAACGTGCCGTCGCTCTCGTCGGCTTCGACGACCATCCAGTCGCCCGCGCCGAGCCGCGCGTTGGAGCCGTAGGCATTGATGATACCGCCGTTGATCACGGTCGGATCGAGACCGCCGGCATCGAGCAGCGTCGCCACCATCGTCGTCGTGGTGGTCTTGCCATGGGTGCCGGCAATCGCGACGCAGCTTTTCAGCCGCATCAGCTCGGCCAGCATCTCGGCCCGACGCACCACCGGAATGCGCTGGGCGCGGGCCGCCATCAATTCGGGATTGTCGCGCTTGATCGCGGTCGAAACCACGACCACGTCCGCGCCGTCGACATTCCCGGCCTTGTGGCCGACCGAGACGGTGATCCCCTTCTCCCGCAGCCGCGTGACATTGCCACCTTCGGAGGCGTCCGAGCCCTGCACCGTGTAGCCCAGATTGCTCAGGACCTCGGCGATGCCGCTCATGCCGATGCCGCCGATCCCGACGAAGTGAATGGGTCCGATCTCGCGCGGCAGTCTCATGCTTGTTTCCTTGGCCCGTCGTCGCCCGCCTTGTGCGCAATCTCGCACTGGGGCGGGCCGATCCAGTATGCCGCGAAGCTGAGGCTCAAATCAGCCGCGCGGCATACTGGATGCCCCGCTTTCGCGGGGCATGACAAGGGGCAATTTTGCGGGCAACCGCCTAGATTTGGGCGGTTTTCATCACCAGATCGGCCAGCCGCTCAGCGGCATCCAGCCGGCCGACGCTGCGCGCGGCCGAGGCCATCGCGGTCAGCTTTGCGGGCTCGGCGGCAAACGCCGAAATGTCCGCCGCCAGCCGGTCGGGCGTGAATTCTCCTTGCGCAATTCGTAAAGCCCCGCCCACCTGGGACAGGACACCGGCATTGGCGAACTGGTCCTGGTCGATGGCGCCGGGCAGCGGCACCAGAATCGAGGGCCGGCCGATCGCGGCGAGTTCCGCGACCGTGCCGGCGCCGGAGCGCGAGACCACCAGATGGCTGGACGCCAGCCGCGCCGGCAGGTCGGCAAAGAACGGCGCGAGTTCGGCCTGGATCTTGAGCCGGTCATAGACCGCACGCACCCGCCCCATGTCTTCCTCACGCACCTGCTGCGTCAGGACCAGGCGGCTCCATAATACAGGTTCAAGCCGCTCGACGGCTGATGGCACGATATCGCTCATCACCCGCGCACCCTGGCTGCCGCCGACCACGAGCAAGCGCAGCGGCCCGTTCGGCTCGGGCGGCGCAAACGGCACCGCGGCGGCGGCGAGGATTGCGGGGCGCATCGGCGTGCCGACGGTGGTGGCTTTTCCCGCGAGATCAGGATCGCGATCAAGCACGCCCGGCAGCGAGGTCGCGATCGCATTGACGCGGCGGGAGAGGAAACGGTTGGCGCGGCCAAGCACGGCGTTGGCGTCATGAATGATGCCGGGCACGCCGAGCAGCCTTGCCGCCATCAGCGGCGGCAGCGTGGGATAGCCGCCGAAGCCGACCACGGCTGCGGGCTTCAGCCGCCGCACCAGATTCGCCGCCACCAGCATGCCATAGCCAAGCATGAAGCCGGTACGGGCCAGCGACAACGGATTGCGTCCGCGCACCGTCTCGCTCGGCACCACGTCGATATTGTCCCTGGTGAAAAGTCCGCTGTAGCGCAATGCGCGGGCATCAGTCGCCAGCCGCACGCGCAGGCCGCGCCTGATGAGCTCGACCCCGAGCGCTTCGGCGGGAAACAAATGACCGCCGGTGCCGCCGGCGGCCAGCAGAATGAGAGGTGCATTGCTCATGAGGGCCTTTTACAGCCTATCATCCGTCATTGCGAGCGAAGCGAAGCAATCCATTGCACCACGAAGCAAGAGTGGATTGCTTCGTCGCTTCGCTCCCTTGCGCAAACGCTTCGCGTTTGTCGCAGGCAATGACGAAAAAGCGCGTCTTTTCGGCTACGTCAAGCGTAACCGCGCGCCACGCCGGCAGCATTCGCCGATTCTACCTCGGTGCGCGGGCGCTGCCGCGTCAAAGCCAGCATCATGCCGACGCCGTAGGCCAGCGAGATGATCGACGAACCGCCGTAGGAGATGAAGGGCAGCGTCATGCCCTTGGCGGGGATCAGTTGCAGATTGACCGCCATGTTGATGGCGGCCTGCACGCCGAACAGGATCGCGAGCCCCGAGGCCGCAAAGCGCGCGAACATGTCCTCGCTGGCATAGGCGCGCGTCAGCGTGCGGATCACCACAAAGGCGAACAGCGCCACCAGCGCCAGGCAGAGGATGATGCCGAATTCTTCGGCCGCCACCGCGAACACGAAGTCGGTATGGCTGTCCGGCAGGCTGCGTTTTGCAATCCCCTCGCCGGGTCCGAGGCCGAACCAGCCGCCGTTCCAGAACGCCTCCATCGCCATGTCGACCTGGAAGGTATCGCCGGAGGCCGGATTCATGAATCGCCTGATGCGGCCGGCAACGTGCGGCACCAGAAGGTAGGCGCCGAACAATCCGGCCGCCGAGACGCCGGCAAGCCCGGCCACCCAGATCATCCGCATGCCCGCGATGAAGAACAGCGCGCCCCACACCATCAGGATCAGCATGGTCTGGCCGAAATCCGGTTCCATCACCAGCAGCGCCACCAGCGTCAGCAACAGCACGATCGCCATCGAGGTCGCCGGCATTTCCGGCCGCTTGGTCGATTCCGCAAACAGCCACGCCGCCATCACGACGAAGGCCGGCTTGGCGGATTCGGAAGCCTGGATGTTGACGCCGAGCAGCGTGATCCAGCGCCGCGAGCCCTTCACCTCGGCTCCGAAGACAAGCGTCGCGACGATCAGGATGATTGAGACCACGAACACGAATAGCGCGAGACGGCGGATCTGCTTGGGCGACAGGAATGACACCCCGATCAGCACCAGAAGAGACGGCAGCAGGAACAGCATGTGCCGGTTGAAGAAGTGGAAGGGATCGAGCCCGATCCGGGTCGCCACCGGCGGGCTCGCCGCCAACGAAAGGATGACGCCGCCCAGCATCAGCGCCATGATCGCGCCGAGCAGCAGCTTATCCACGGTCCACCACCAGTCCGAAAACGGGGTGCGTTGGTCACGGGCGAGCATGGGCGTCCCCAAATGGCAGAGGTAGCGCCCATTGGTGGCGCAGGATGGTTTATGAGGGGTTAATAGGGTCGGTAACTTTTTATGGAGGGCCTACTCAATCAGTCATGCCCGGCCATGTGCCGGACGTTCACGTCTTGACGGTGTATCGGCGAGAAAGGCGTGGATGGCGGGACAAGCCCAGTCATGACGGCATGAGCAAAGCCTGTGCGTTATGGCCTCTTCAATCTCTCAGTGTGAAGATTGACCGCTGCACGCCATCGAGCATTGGGGACAGGAGATGAGACGGTTCGGAATTTTCGCGGCGTTCGTGGCTATCATCCTTGTCGCCTACATCGCGGTGTTCAACACGACAATACGATATCGCCTGACGCTTGAGGCCACGGCCGATGGTGTACCAAGGACCGGATCGGGCGTTATCCAAGTGAACTACAGTAAGAACAATGATCCCATTTCCCGCGCCGAATTCTCAACCAGCGTTCGCGGTGAAGCCGTCGTTCTCGATCTCGGCCCCCGGGGCACCCTGCTTGCGCTACTGAAAGGAGGCACGGACAGCCGATCGGTGCCCGAATATATCGTGCTCCGCGCTTTCGACTTTCCCGGTGGAGCGTTCCCGGGACCCATTACCAAAGGTCTGAGTCAGGTTCAGCACTTGTCCGGGAAGCGTGAGTTGCCGTTGGCAAGTCTGCCACTGCTGGTTCGCTTTCGTGATCCCAACAATCCTATGACCGTCGAGAAGGTTGATCCGCTCGATCTTGAGAAATCCTTTGGGCCGGGCGCGAAGCTTAACCGTGCGACGCTGGAAATTGTTTCGTCGGGGGTTTGGCCCTTCAATTGGCTTGGTCTCTCTGGCGAGCCGATTACGAATAGCATTGAGCAAAGGTTGCCCTGGCTTGCTGGAACCAAAGGTGGCTACTTGGATGGCGGTTCTACATCAAGGAACGCCCCGCTCGAGCTGCATGGCGGAGATTTCAAGACAGGACTTTATCGCTAGCCGCGAAAAATGGGATAGCGGAGCGACGCGATATTCGTCGGCGACCCTGCGTAGGATGGGTGGAGCGAAGCGATACCCATCAATTGCGGTAATTGCGGTTGGCGAAGTTGATGGGTTTCGCTGCGCTCTACCCATCCTACGGCCAAACTACTTTATTCTCGTCTCGGCCTCGATCAGCTCTTTGCCTTCAGCGGTCGTGATCGTCAGCCGCACCGGTTCGCCGCTGCCGCCGGCGGGAATTGCCGCGGCAATGCGATTTCCGTTCTTCGGATCGGCTGTCACGGCATCGCTGAACAATATCGCATCGCCGCGCTTCAGCGTGACACGCAACGGCCTGCCCGGTTCGATACTGACGAACTGGAGATTCACGCCCGCTGCCGTGGCGGAGAAATTGATCAGGATATTCTCGTTCGCATCCGTCACGTTGCGCATGCCGACGGTCGGGCTGTAGGTCTCCGGGATCGACAATTCGCCCCGCGCGGGAAGCCGGGCGCGGTGGAAAAACTGGTCGGAGACGCCCGCCCACAATTCGACGTAGGGCCGCGCCTCGCTCGGGTCCTTGCGTGCGTCGGTTTCGTTCGTGAACGACGGATATCCCCACGTCCACATCTTCAAGCCCGGCGTGACCGTGTTGTCGGCGATGCGGATGATCCCCTCTTCATTGTCGTGGTTGATCACACCCCAGAAGTTACCGCCCTGCATATTGGGCGCCGCGTAGGCGATGCCCATCGTCGGCCAGTTCTTGAAGTAGCGTAGTTTTTCGAATCGGCTCCAGCCTGCGCCTGCGCTCTCGTCGCCGTCGGACAAATTCTTCGACCAGGCGGGTGTCTTGTAAGCCTCGATCGGCGCGATGATTTCGGCGCCGCCGGTCGTCCTGGGGCTTTTCGGGTCCGATCCCGGCGCGAGCGTCGTGCAGGTCCAGTACTCGTAATCGACCGCCTTGGCTTGCGGATTTTTCAGCACCACGCGCGTATCGAGCGCGGCGCGATCGGCCTTCAGCGTGACGTAATAAGTCGCCTCGATACCCGTCGCCCCCTTGGAGAACTGCTTTGGCGCCGCGGAATACGCGAAATCATCCTTGAGCGACATCGCCACCGTCACTTCGCCGGCGCTCTGCTTCACCACGTTGAAATGCCACGGCTTCAGCCACGCCTTGCCGTGCTCGGGATCCGGAAAGGTGGGGAAGATGCCGCCATACACCATCAGCCAGTCGTAATAAAAGACGTTGGCCGTCATCCCGAAGGGGACGCCCACCTCGTTGCGATAAAGTTGTTCGCGCCCGGTCGGCTTGTAAATGATGGAAAGAATGCGTCCGCCGAATTCGGGGACGAGCGTTACCTTCAGATAACGGTTCTCGAGCACGTGGGCCTTGAACGTGCGATCGACGATGGTCTTCTTGTCGAGCGAGCCATAGACGAATCCGTTCTCCGCAGAGGTCGCGTATTTGACGGTGCTCCACGAAATCGTCGACTCGGTGAGAGTCACGCCGTCGGATACGGGCGGGGCCGCATTTGCGGCGGCATGAAACGTTGAGGTCGCCGAAAGGACCGCCAACGCGAAACGAACAAGGTTACGTGAGGGAGCATGAATTGCCATTTGCGACGCCCTAGATTTGAGCAGGAGCTCTCCCACACCGAATTCATCGAACCGGAAGCAATCCGTTCAACAGGCGCACCTCAGGCACGTCGGAAACCCGGTCTCGGGCAGTCCGGAGCAGGTCCTGATCGGCTTTGGAAAGAGACGACAGATCACCGTCCTTGAAGAAACCCAGCGCCTTGAGAGGAAGCACGGGATCTCTTCGATAGTTCGTGGCGAATGCCCCCAACGCCTTCTCCAGTGAAACGCCGGCCGACAACATCGCTGAGATGTCGCGATAATCCTTGACTTCGGCCCGGTCCAAAATCGCCTTCAGCTTGGTGGCAAGCAAGTCCTCGAGCGAAGCAATCAGAAGCACCCGATCCCTTGTTCGGAGCGGATCATTGATGCGACCCAGCGCGAGTCCTCCAAAGAAGGATACCTTGACCGGTCCAGATGGCATCGACACGCTTATGACAAGGGTATTTTCGCCTTCCTGAATGATCCGCGCATTCCGGACAAACGGAAAACTTGCCTCGATCCGCGCCTTCTCCAACGGCTCGGCCTTGAAGAAATCGAAATCGATCGAGACGCGATGACCAAGGTGGAGCGCAACGGCGGTGCCTCCATACAAGACGAAAGACAGATCGGGCGCGGGAGCAAGCCGGAGCCAGATCTCCTTCTGGGCCGGCGGAAGGATTTCGATCCGAGGGTCAAACGGATCCGACATGGAACGATCTCACCGGAGCTGCATCGGGTATCGAGCGGCCGGTAGCTCGCATCAAGCGGCCACGCCAAAACTCCCATGAGCGCTCGTCAATCCATCCCGGCTCGGCCCGAAGCATCGTCTCGGCAAGCCGACCATAGCCAAGCATTTGCTCCAACCGCCGCACATCCTCGAAACCTGCCATGCTCATCGCCTGGGCCAGGATTCTGGTGTCCGACCGGGGCTGCGAACCGACAGACTCCCACCAGAAAAACTTCTTCTCCAGTTCGGACAAAAATCCCTTGGGGAGGTCAATGGCCAATGAAGTTTCCATAGCAATGAACCTAGCACGAGCGGCCAAACTAAGCCAGCGCGTGTAGGATGGGTGATACCCACCAATTACCGCCGCGAGGCTTGCCTCCAAAAAACGACTTCACGACCGGGTGGATGAACCTGGTTTCCTCAACGTCATTCGTACTCGATCTTGATGTCACCTACGCTCTGTTCGCGTTTGTAGAAGGTATCGCCTCCAGGAATGAGACCAATTCTGACAGCGTGCTCTCCGTTCCATATCGCAATGACGTTCTGGCTGCCGCGAACACTGAAGAACGTGGGTGACTTATCAGGAGCAAAGGGCGTTCCGGCCAAGGCAACGCTTGCATGGGTGCTATCGGGAACGGTCGCTCCGCACTCTTTTCTGAAGGTTATGACTGACTTGCTCCCGTCGGGAGAAGGAATGGAAGTCAATCGGACAATGCGACATTCTCCAAATTTACCGACCGCATAATCGAGATAGAGAAGCGCACCCGCGACCAAAACGAAAAGGGCAGCGACGACTATCCCGACCGCGCGTCGCGTCCTCACCCTCACACCACCGGCTTCACGCCCGGCAGCGCCGTGACCAGATCGCGGAACTTGGCGCCGCGGATTTCGAAATTGCGGTACTGGTCGAACGAGGCGCAGGCGGGCGACAGCAGCACGACCGGATCGGCGATCCCTGAGGCTTCCGCGTCGCGCGCGGCGTTCGCTACCGCGACATCGAGCGTTTCGGAAATCTCGTGCGGCACGCGCTCGCCCAGCGTTCCCGCAAATTCCTGCGCGGCTTCGCCGATCAGATAGGCTTTGCGGATGCGCGGGAAATATTCTGATAGCCCCGTGATGCCGCCCTGCTTCGGTTTGCCGCCGGCGATCCAGAAGATGTCGGCGAACGAAGACAGCGCGTGCGCGGCGGCGTCCGCATTGGTGCCCTTGGAGTCGTTGACGAACAGCACGTTGCCGCGGCGGCCGACCTGCTCCATGCGGTGCGCGAGACCGGGAAAGCTGCGCAGGCCGTTCTGCAACGTATCGGTCGATATCCCCATCGCCAGCGCGCAGGCCGACGCGCACGCCGCGTTCTGCGCGTTGTGCAGGCCGCGCAGCGAACCGATGCCACCTAATCTTGCGACCTCATTGCGCGCCCCGCCGGACGCCTGCACGATGATTTCGCGCTCGACATAGATTCCGTCGGGCAGCGGGTTTTTCACCGATATCCGCACCACGCGTTTTCCCGCCTGGTCGAGCCGGTCGGCGATGTTGCGGCACCAGCCGTCATCGACGCCGACGATCGAGGTGCCCTGCGGCTGCACGCCGGCCACCAGCCGCGCCTTCACGGCGGCATAATGCTCCAGCGTGCCATGACGATCGATATGGTCTTCGCTGACATTGAGGAGAATGCCGACGGACGGATCGAGCGAAGGCGCCAGATCGATCTGGTAGGACGACATTTCGACCACATGCACCCGCCCCATCCGCGGCGGCTCCAGCGACAGGATCGCAGTCCCGATATTGCCGCCCATCTGGGTGTCGTAACCGGCGACATCAACCAGATGCGCGATCAGCGCTGTCGTGGTCGACTTGCCGTTGGTGCCGGTGATGGCGACAAACGGCGCGTCCGGCGCATGGCGGCGGCGCTCCCGGCAGAACAGTTCGATGTCGCCGATCACCTCACAGCCGGCCTGGCGCGCCATCAGCACGGACCAATGCGGCGCCGGATGCGTCAGCGGCGCACCGGGCGTCAGGATCAGCGCCGAAAAATTCGACCACGACACCGTGCGCAGATCGGCGGTGATGAAGCCGGCCTGCGCCGCCTTGGCGACATTCTCAGTACTGTCATCTCCCGCAATCACTTCCGCCCCGCCCGCCTTCAGGGCGTGGCAGCTCGCAAGGCCCGAGCCGCCGAGGCCGAAGACGGCGACGGTCTTGCCCGCGAAGGAGGTGACGGGGATCATGATCTGGCTGTCATTCCGGAAACGCGCGCAGCAGTCGAATCCGGAATCTCGAGATTCTCCGATGCGCAATTGCGCATCGTAGTTCGCGCTTTGCGCGCCCCGGAATGACCGTGGAGAGATCGCAAATCCATCACCGCAGCTTCAGCGTGGAGAGGCCGGCGAGCGCCAGCATCACCGAGATGATCCAGAACCGGATCACGATCTGCGGCTCGGTCCAGCCCTTCTGCTCGAAATGATGGTGCAGCGGCGCCATCCGGAATACGCGTTTGCCCGTCAGCTTGAACGAGGTCACCTGCACGATCACGGAGATGGCTTCGAGCACGAACAGGCCGCCGATCACGGCCAGCACGATCTCATGCTTGACCGCGACGGCCGTCGCACCCAGCATGCCGCCGAGCGCGAGCGAGCCGGTGTCGCCCATGAAGATCGAGGCCGGCGGCGCATTGAACCAGAGGAACCCGAGGCCGGCGCCGAGCACCGCGCCGCACAGCACCGCGAGTTCGCCGGTGCCGGCGACGTATCGGATCTGCAGATAGTCGGAGAAGACCGCGTTGCCGGTCAGATACGAGATCATGCCGAAGCTCGCGGCGGCGATCATGACCGGCACGATCGCAAGCCCGTCGAGACCGTCGGTCAGGTTCACCGCGTTGCCGGCGCCGACGATGACGAAGGCACCGAAGATCACGAAGAACCAGCCGAAATTGATCACCACGTCCTTCAGGAAGGGAATCGCGAGCGACGTCGAGGACGCATCGCGGCCGAGCCGCACCAGCGCGTAGCAGGCCGCCATCGCAATCACCGCCTCGATCAGGAGCCGCAGCTTGCCGGCGAAGCCGCTATGGCTCTGTTTCGTCACCTTCAGATAGTCGTCGTAAAATCCGACGAAGCCGAAGCCGAGCGTCACCGCCAGCACGATCCAGACATAGGGGTTGAGCGGATTGGCCCACAGCAGCGTCGAGACCACGAGGCCCGACAGGATCATCAGCCCGCCCATCGTCGGCGTGCCCTTTTTGGAGATCAAGTGCGATTGCGGGCCGTCGGTGCGGATCGGCTGGCCCTTGCCCTGCCGGAGCCGCAGATGATCGATGATCCAGGGCCCGAACAGGAACACGAACAGCGCGCCCGTCACCATCGCGCCGCCGGTGCGGAAGGTGATGTAGCGAAACACATTGAACAAGCCGCGGAAGATGCCAAAACCCGGGACGGTGTTGGAAAGCTCGATCAGCCAGTAAAACATTCAGATAGGCCCTATCACGCGGCTTGGTTGCGCTGTCTTTGGCGGAAAGCACTCTCCGGGAACGTCTTCGTTCCGGAACGCCTTGATAATCGTTTTCATCCTCAAACCAAGCAAATCCTGGTCATGCATGGGGTATCGACGAATCGCCCCTCGCGGAAACAACAGCCTTCAAGTGCGGCCAGTTTACGCCTTTGCCTGCAAGGCGGCCAGCAACCGCGGCACAAACTTGTTCACCCAGAACATTTTTTTGCTGCCCTTGACGACCACCACGTCGCCGTCCCGCAGCAAAGCGGCGATTTCCCGGGGATCGAGCGTGGCCGGGTCTTCATGCCAGCCAAGCCCCCGCTCCGCCGGCACGAGATCGTATAGATGGCGCATCAGCGGGCCGACGCAGTAAATACCGTCGAGGCCCGGCAGGTCGCCTGCGAGCTTTTCGTGATAGGCGGGCGCGTCAGCGCCCAGTTCCAGCATGTCGCCGAGAATGGCGATGCGCCTTCCGGCCTTCACCGGCCGCGCCTTCAGGCTGCCGAGCGCGGCCACCATGCTGGCCGGATTGCCGTTAAAACTGTCGTCGATCACGGTGACGCCATGGGCCGCCTGCTCCACGCCGCGGCCGGTCATGATGCCGACATGGTCGAGCTCTTTGGCCAGTGCCGCGGGATCCAGCCCGGCGGCATGGATCGACGCCAGCGCGGCCAGCGCGTTCTGCAGCCGATGCGGCGCACCGGGCGTCAGGCCGAACTTGATCGACTTGCCGTTCACATCGGCAGCTACGTTCCAGCTTTCGCCCTCGGCGGCATGCTTCAGCTCCCGCACCTCGGAGCCCTCTCCGAAGCGAACGACCTTGCCGTTCCATTCCGGCGCCTCGACATCATGGGGCAACACCAGTACGCCGTCCTTTGGCAGGCCTTGCGCGATGCTCACCTTCTCGCGCCGGATCGCTTCCAGGCTGCCGAGCTTTTCCAGATGAACCGGTTGCACGTTCACGACCAGCGCGACCGTTGGCTGGGTTACTTCGCTGAGCCGTGCAATCTCGCCGGTCTGGTTCATGCCCATTTCGACGACCCACACGCTGGCATTGGGGCCGGCATTGCATAGTGTCAGCGGCACGCCCCAGAAATTGTTGAAGCTGCTCGGGCTGGCATAGGCGGAAGGATACGCGGCAAGGAATTCCTTGGTGCTGGTCTTGCCGGCGCTGCCGGTCAGGCCGATCACCGGGCCGCCAAACCGCGCCCGCGCAGCGCGCGCCAGCCGCCACAGGCCGTCCATCAGCGTGTCCTTGACCACCAGTTGCGGGACATCAACGCCGGCAATCCGGTGCGGAACGATCATCGCGACCGCGCCGGCGGCCTGCGCCTTGTCGGCGAATTCCCAGCCGTCGCGCGCGCTGGCGAAGCTGGAGATGAAGCCGCCGCTCGGCGTGCCGCTCAGCGCCACGAACAGGCAGCCCGGCTTCACCAGCCGGCTATCCTGCGTGATGAAATCAATCGGCGTATCCGGATATTCGCTGGCAAGCCCGAGCGCTCGCGCGACTTCGGCAATGGTCCACAATGGCGTCGTGCTCATGCCACCCTCGTTGCCAGCGCGGCCGCCACCGCCTCGTGATCGCTGAACGGCAAGACCTTGTCGCCGACGATCTGGCCGGTCTCGTGCCCCTTGCCGGCGATCAAGAGTGCATCGCCGGGCTGCAGCGCCGCTATCCCTGCCCTGATCGCCTCGGTGCGATCGCCGATATCGCTTGCGCCCTTCGCCGCCGCCAGAATGGCCGCGCGGATCGTCGCCGGATTTTCGCTGCGCGGATTGTCGTCGGTGACGACGACATGGTCGGCATTCTCGGCCGCAATCGCGCCCATGATCGGGCGCTTGCCGGCGTCACGGTCGCCACCGGCGCCGAAGATGACGACGAGCCTGCGTTTCGCGTAAGGCCGCAGCGCCTGCAGCGCCTTCGCCAGCGCATCCGGCTTGTGTGCGTAATCGACGAAGATCGGCGCGCCATTGTGTTCGCCGACCCGCTCCAGCCGCCCCTTGGCGCCTTCGAGATGTTCGAGCACCGCCAGCACGGCGTCCGGCTCGCTGCCGGTTCCGATCGCAAGCCCCGCGGCGACCAGCGCATTCTCGATCTGGAACTCGCCGACCAGCGGCAGCTTGATCGTGTGCTTGCGCCCGCGATGTTCGAGCGTGAGCTGTTGCGCAAAACCTTCGACCGCGGCGTCGACAAGGCGAATGCCCTCGCCTGCCCCATCCGCGTTGCGGCCGACAGCGATGATCCGCAAGCCCCGAGCCTTCGCCGCCTCGATCACTTCCCGCGAGCACTCATGGTCGGCCGAGATCACGGCGGCACCACCGGGCGGAACGAGATCGCGGAACAGCCGCAACTTGGCGGCGAGGTAATGCGCGACGTCAGGATGGTAATCCATGTGATCGCGCGTGAGATTGGTGAAGCCGCCGGCGGCGATGCGCACGCCGTCGAGCCGGAACTGGTCGAGCCCGTGCGAGGACGCTTCGAATGCCAGATGCGTGACGCCGTCGCCCGCGATTTCGTCGAGTTGCCGGTGCAGCGCAATCGGGTCCGGCGTCGTCAGCGAGCCGTAGACCGTGCGCTTCGGCGAAACGAGGCCGATGGTGCCGATGCTGGCGGCGGCATGGCCGAGCCGTTCCCAGATCTGGCGCGTGAAGGCTGCGACCGACGTCTTGCCGCTGGTCCCGGTCACCGCCGCAATCGTTGCAGGTTGCCGCGGATAAAATCTCGCCGCCGCCCGCGCCAGCGCGCGGCGCGGATTTGGCGTGACGACAAAGGGCACGCGGAGGCCGCCGGGCGGCGCATGGTCACCGGCTACGGCGACCGCACCCGCCTGTATCGCCGAATCGACGAAGCGCGAGCCGTCGGTCTTGCTGCCTGCGATGGCAAAGAACAGGTCGCCCGGCTTTACCGCGCGGCTGTCGACGCTGAGGCCTTTCACATCGACAGCTTCCGCCTGCGGCTCGATCGCAGCGTCGTCGCTGAAGAGGTCGCGAAGTTTCATCTTGCTCCAGTCCGGCCCGGCACAGTGAGGCGCGCGTGATATTACGCCTTACTGGGTTGTCCTCGATGCCGCAAGAATAAGGCGGTCGGACGGCGGCAGATCGAAGCGCGGTTCGATGCCCAGAAGCGGCCCGATCCGGGCGATCACCTTGCCGCCGGTCGGCACCGCGTTCCAGCCCGAGGTGATGAAGCCGTGGGTTTCCGGCAGCGCCTTCGGTTCATCCAGCATGACCAGCAACTGATACTGCGGATTGTCGGCCGGAATGATCGCGGTGAAGGAATTGAGCACCTGCTTCTTGGAATAGCGGCCGTTGACCACCTTTTCCGCGGTGCCGGTCTTGCCGCCGATATAATAGCCCTTCACGTCGGCCGACTTGGCGGTTCCGATCTCGGCGTTCAGCCGCATCAGATAGCGCATCTTGTCGGAGGTTTCGGTTCGGAGCACCTTCTTGGCGATGGCCCGCGCTTCCTCTTCCGTGCGCTTGAGGAAGGTCGGGGGAATCAGGAGACCGCCATTGACGACCGCATTGATGCCCATCACCGCCTGCAGCGGCGCCACCGCGATGCCGTGGCCGAAGGAGATCGTGATGGTGTTGAGTTCGCCCCAGCGCTTCGGCACGATCGGCGAGGCGCTTTCAGGCAGTTCGGTGCGCAAGCGGTCCATCTGGCCGAGCTTCTTCAGGAAAGCCTTGTGCGCCTCGACGCCCTGCGCCAGCGCGATCCTGGCCGCGCCGACGTTCGAGGAGAAGGTGAACACTTCCGACAGCGTGATCGAGCGGCCGAGCGGATGCGTATCGTGAATGGCAAACTTGCCGAAGTGCAGCGCGCCGCGCGCGTCATAGAGCGTGTTGAGGGTGGCCTTGCCGGAATCCAGCGCCATCGCCAGCGTCAGCGCCTTGAAGGTCGAGCCCATTTCGAACACGCCTGTGGTCAGGCGGTTGATGCGGTCGGGGTCGTGGGCTTCCTTCGGATTGTTCGGATCGAAATCCGGCAGCGACACCAGCGCCACGATCTCGCCGGTGCGGACGTTGGAGACGAGGCCGGAGGCCGCCTTGGCCTTGTATTTTTCCTTCGCCTTCAACAGCTCGTCGCGCAGCGCGTGTTCGACACGCAGGTCGATCGACAGTTCCACCGGTCGCTGCAGGCGATCGGTGGCAAAGCCGGCACGATGAAGATCGGCCAGACCGTTATTGTCCAGCCATTTCTCCATCCCGGCGATGCCCTGGTTGTCGATGTTGACGAGCCCGATCAGATGCGCGACCGTTGACCCGGTGGGGTAGACGCGCTTGTTCTCGCGCAGGAAGCCGATACCGGGAATGCCGAGCTTGTGGATGTCGTGCTGCTGCTTCGGCGTGATCTCGCGCTTCAGCCAGACAAAACCCTTGCGCGACGACAGCCGCGTGCGCGCCTCCGCTTCGTCGAGGTCCGGCAGCGCCGCAGTCAGCAGTTCGATCGCCTCGTCCTTGTCGATGATGCGCCTGGGCTCACCGAACAGGCTCGGCGCCTTGACGTCGGTCGCCAGCACCTCGCCGTTGCGGTCGACGATATCGGGCCGCGCGGTCGCAATCGCGTCCTGCGAGCCGCCGCGGCGCGCGCCGTGGCTGTCGGCGCCGACCGCGAACATCACCAGGCGTCCGGCCAGCACCGCATAGATCGCAGCGAACAGCAGGATGGCCAGTCCGACCCGGGCCCGGGCCTTGGCGGCGCGATCGACATTGCGCCCGTAGAGCAGGCTGCGGATCAGCCGCTGCCGCCACGGTTCCGCGGGTCGCTTGACCCTGGTGAGCGCGCGGCCGGTCATCGCTGATCTCCAGGTGCGGGCACGGACCCGGTTGTGGACGGCGCATCGGCGGTGGCCTCGATGGTATTGATCATCGCGCCGATCGGATCGGGCGCACCGGGCCTTGCGAAGGCCGGCGGCCGTTCCGGCAGGTTCTTCAACTGATCGTACTGCGTGGCGTTGAGCGGCTTCAGGGCGAGATGGCGTTCGGCGAGCCCTTGCAGCCGCAGCGGCGCATCGAGCTTGGCCCATTCCGCGCGCAGCGCTGCGATGGCGTCGCGCTGCTCGCGGATCTCGGCGTTGAGCCGCAGCACGCGCTCGACGCGCGAGGTCGATTCCATCTTGATCCGGTAGACGTAAGCCGCCGCGAACACCAGCACACCGATGACGAGGAAGTGGAAGATCCGCATGATCAGCCTCCCCTCATCACGTCGGCGAGAACAGGCCATGCCGGCAGGCGGTCGGCCGCATGCGCGGGCGCCATCGTGCGCTCGGCAGCGCGCAGCTTTGCGGAACGTGCGCGCGGATTGGCAGCCACTTCGGCGTCGCCGGGGGTAACGGGACGCTTGGTCAGGATCTGGAAACTCGGCGGGACTTGCGCAACTTCAGGCAAGTGCCGCGAACCGCCGCCGGATTTTCCGCGCGCGTTGAAGAAATCCTTGACGATGCGGTCTTCCAGCGAATGAAACGAAACCACCACCAGCCGCCCGCCGGGCTTCAGCACGCGCTCGGCTGCCGCCAGCGCCAGATGCAGTTCGTCGAGTTCCGCGTTGACGAAGATTCGCAAGCCCTGGAACGTGCGCGTCGCCGGATGAATCTCGTTCGGCTTGCTGCGCACCACCCGGCCGACGATATCGGCCAGCGCCTGCGTGGTCCTGATCGGCGCTTCCTTCCGCGCCGCCACGATGGCGCGCGCGACGCCGCGGGAATGGCGCTCTTCGCCGAAGATATAGATGATGTTGGCGAGATCGGCCTCGGAGGCCTTCGCAACGACGTCCGCCGCGGTCGGCCCGTCATGGCCCATCCGCATGTCGAGCGGGCCGCCGAGCCGGAACGAGAAACCGCGCTCGGCCTGATCGAGCTGCATCGAGGAAACACCGACGTCCATCACGACGCCGTCCACGGCGGGCGCACCTTCCGCCACGCAGATGTCCGCGAGGTTGGCGAATCGGTCCTCGACCAGGGTCAGCCGGCCGTCCGATTGGTCGACCAGATCGAATCCGCCGGTAATGGCTGACCGGTCGCGGTCGATGCCGATGACCCGGGTTCCCGCGATACCGAGGATTGCGCGGCTGTAACCGCCAGCGCCAAAGGTTGCGTCGACATAGATGCCGCCGTCTCGGGGGGCGAGCATCTCGATCGCCTCGCGGCCAAGAACCGAGACGTGGCGCGGTGCAGCCGGGCTCATGCGCCGTCCCCCGGCGCATACCAGTCTGTGAATTGAAAACGGGACGCGAACGGGCCCATTGCGCCTCAAATCTCTGCGCTTCGCCGGGCTTTTCCAGCCAGAAGGCCGCGACAAGGCACAATTACCGTTTCCGGCCCGGCCTCGCGCCCCCTCACTTCCAGACGGAATTTGCTGGGTTGCCATGGCATTTCGAGCGCGAAAGAGGGCCTCGGCCGTCCCTAACCCGGTTCGGCTCTTCACCACTTAGTAACGGCATTTAGCGTTAAGAAAGCGTTGACGGTGGGCTGTGCGTTTTGCGCACTTTCGAGATACTGAAACCCGGTGATGCGCCCTGCACACACCGGGGTCTAAATGCGAGCTGGAACCCGGCCGCCGCATTGCGCGGCTGCAGGGTAAATGAATAGTAAACGCTATTGCTGCCTGGAGCACGATGTTGCCGCGCTCCTGCCCGGTTTGAGTTTAAAAAATGACTACTGGTTCGTTCGCGTCTGCTGGTATTGATTCGAAGCGTCAACGCGCCCTCCCCGCGCCCAGGGCCAACGCCGACATGAAGACCTTTACCCCGGATTCCTCGATCGCTTCGGACGTCATTCCGTCACCGAACCATGGCGACCGCAACAACGGCCGCCTCGCCGACATGATCGTGCTGCACTACACCGGCATGCCGGACGTGGAAGGCGCGATCGCCCAGCTCTGCACCCCCGGCACCGAGGTATCCGCGCACTACATCGTGCTGGAAGACGGCCGCATCGTGCAGTCCGTGCCGGAAGCCAAGCGCGCATGGCACGCCGGGGCATCCTTCTGGGCCGGCGAGGAAGACATCAATTCCTGCTCGATCGGGATCGAGATCATCAATCGCGGCCATGACTGGGGCTATCCGGATTTCCCGCTGCGCCAGATCGCCGCCGTGATCGCGCTGTGCCGCGGCATCATGCTCCGCCGCAAGATACTTTCGCATCGCGTGCTCGCCCATTCCGACGTCGCCCCGGCGCGCAAGAGGGATCCCGGCGAAAAGTTTCCGTGGCATTCGCTGGCCAATTCCGGCGTCGGCCATTGGGTGCAGCCGGCCCCCATTGTGCGCGGCGAACCGCTCAAGCTCGGCAGCACCGGCGACGACGTCGCTGGCATGCAGGTAGCCCTCGCCAGATACGGCTACAAGATTCCGACCCACGGCAAGTTCGACGGCCCGACCATGGAAGTGGTCACCGCATTCCAGCGCCACTTCCGCCCCGCGCGCGTCGACGGGATCGCCGACCACTCGACCATGAGCACGCTGCACGCGCTGCTGGCGAGCCTGCCGCCGGAGGCGATGACGACAGTGGTCGCGGCGAAGTAGGTAATTCGCGGTACTCTCAACCGTCATTGCGAGCGCAGCGAAGCAATCCATCTTCCGGCGTGCGTGAATAGATGGATTGCTTCGTCGCTTCGCTCCTCGCAATGACGGCTGAGGCGCGTTCACGCTTCAATCCATTTCCGCGATCCTTCGCGCATAAAACCGCCGCAACGGCTCGAGCTGCGTCGCGGCCGTCGCCGCCCGATAGGCCTCGCGCGCCGCGTCACGCCGGCCTGACCTGCGCAGCAAATCGGCGCGCACGGCCGGCAGCAGCTCATAGCCCTTCAATCCGCCGCGCGCCTCGAGCGCATCGATCAGGTCGAGCGCCCGCGCCGGACCGTCGACCATCGACACCGCGGCGGCGTGGTTGAGTTCGATCACCGGCGACGGGCTGATCCGCAAGAGTACTTCATAGAGGCCGGCGATCTGCCGCCAATCGGTGTCCTTGTAACTGGGCGCACGCGCATGCAGCGCGGCGATGGCCGCCTGCACCGCATAGGATTGCGGCCGGCCCGGCATCCGCAGCGCCTCTTCCACGAGAAGCAGGCCCTCCGATATCTGGCCGCGATCCCACAGCGCGCGGTCCTGCTCTTCCAGCAGCACGATGTCGCCGCCGGCGGTCTGCGCGGCCGGCGCGGCGTGAATCGTGCAGCAGCATCAGGGCCAGCAACCCCTTGATCTCGCCGCGTCCCGGCATCAGCGCATCGAGCAACCGCGCCAGCCGGATGGCTTCGCGCGAAAGATCAGGCCGCATCAGATCTTCGCCCGATGTCGCCGCATAGCCTTCGGTGAACACCAGATAGATCACGGCGAGCACGCCGCGCAGCCGCGGCTCCAGCGCGTCGCGCTCCGGCACCTCATAGGGAATGCCGGCGAGACGGATTTTTTGCTTGGCGCGCAACAGCCGCTGCGCCATTGCGTCTTCGCTGGCGAGAAACGCGCGCGCGACCTGCGCGGTCGTGAGGCCGCAGACGGTGCGCAGCGTCAGCGCGACCTGCACCTCGGCGGCAAAGGACGGATGACAGCAGGTGAAGATCAGCCGCAACATGTCGTCGTCGAGCGCACCGTCAGCGCTTTCGTACGGCGCCGACGCATTAAGCAGGATTTCGCGCGTCAACTCCTGCTGCTTGCCGCGAAACGCGACGTTGCGCCTGACGCGATCGATCGCCTTGTTGCGCCCGACATTGACCAGCCAGGCGCGCGGATTCATCGGCAGACCGCCGGCGGGCCAGCGCTCCAGCGCCACCGCGAATGCGTCCTGCAGGGCATCCTCCGCCAGATCGAAATCGCCGACGAGACGGATCAGCGTGGCCAGCGACCGCCCCGCCTCGTCGCGAAATATTCTTTCGATTTCGATCGGCGTCATGCGCCGTCAATCATAAACCATGACCGGCCGCACCTCGATCGAACCGTTCCTGGCTTCGGGGATGCGTGCGGCGATCGCCAGCGCGGTGTCGAGATCCCTGGCCTCGACCAGGTAATAGCCGCCAAGCTGCTCGCGCGTCTCCGCGAACGGACCGTCGGTCGTCAGCGTCTTGCCGTCGCGGACGCGCACCGTGGTCGCGGTCGTTGTCGGCTGCAAGCCGTCGCCGGCCTTGAAATGGCCGCTCTGAATGATGGATTGCGTAAACGCGCCATATTCCCCCGACATTTCCTTGCGCGCCACCGCATCCATTTTGCCGAACTCGGCTTCGCTCCGATAGATCATCAACAGATACTGCATTTCGATAGCTCCTTCTGATCGGCTGGATCGCCGACACCCAGTCGAACGGGCGGGACGCGAAACGACATCGTCAGGATAATTTATTTGCGGCTCGACCGGGTCGGCCCTGCAAACGCACAATGCAGTGCGCGGCCCCATGGAACCGCCCGATAATATCGGATTTATCGATAATAACAGTCAATATTATTCGTTTGTCAAAATCACCTCTGTGCGTAGCCTGAACGCGCGCGCGATCGCGGCGATTCCCCGGTCCCATCAATAACAGCGATGCGCTGGAGGATTCTGCATGACGACGACGATCGATGGCTCTGGAGTGCCCTCGCGAAGCTTGCTGCCATTTCTGGATCGCGAACACACCATCGCCCGTCCCGGCTATAGCCGCTGGATGGTGCCGCCGGCGGCGCTGTGCGTGCATCTCTGCATCGGACAGGCCTACGCCTTCAGCGTATTCAACCTGCCGATGACCAAATTGCTTGGCGTCTCGCAATCGACCCCGGCGGACTGGAAGCTCACCGAACTCGGCTGGATTTTCTCGATCGCAATGGTGTTCCTCGGACTGTCAGCGGCGGTGTTCGGCCGCTGGGTCGAGGAAGGCGGCCCCCGCAAGGCGATGTTCACCGCCGGCATATGCTGGGCGAGCGCGTTCCTGATCTCGGCGCTCGGCGTCTACATGCACAATCTCTGGATCATCTATCTCGGCTACGGCGTGATCGGCGGCTGCGCGCTCGGCATCGGCTACATCTCGCCGGTCTCCACGTTGATGAAATGGTTTCCCGACCGCCCGGGCATGGCAACCGGCATGGCGATCATGGGTTTCGGCGGCGGCGCGCTGATCGCATCCCCGCTGTCGGTCTGGCTGATGAGCAAGTTCGCGAGTTCGACCGACGTCGGGGTGCTCAAAGCCTTCATCACGCTCGGCTGCGTGTATTTCGTCTTCATGATGGTCGGCTCACTGATCGTACGCGTGCCGGCGCCGGGCTGGAAACCGGAAGGTCTATGTTCCGGCCGCGACCGCCACCAAGATGATGACGACCAACGACGTGTTCGTCTATCAGGCGATCAAGACGCCGCAGTTCTGGCTGATCTGGATCGTGCTGTTCTGCAATACCACCGCAGGCATCGGCGTCCTCGGCCAGGCCTCCGCCATGAGCCAGGAGATGTTCCCCGGTCACATCACGGCGGTAGCGGCAGCAGGCCTCGTCGGCCTGATGAGCCTGTTCAACATGGGCGGCCGGTTCAGCTGGGCCTCGCTGTCCGACTACATCGGGCGGAAGAACACCTACTTCGTCTATATGACGCTCGGCTTCGCGCTCTACGTGACGGTGCCTTATGCCGGCGGCAGCGGCAACGTCGTGCTGTTCGTGATCTGCTTCCTGATCATCGTCAGCATGTATGGCGGCGGCTTCTCCACCGTGCCGGCCTATCTGCGCGACATGTTCGGCACCCGCTATGTCGGCGCCATCCACGGCATCCTGCTCACGGCATGGTCCGCCGCCGGCATCGCAGGACCGGTGCTGATCAACTACATCAGAGAATACAACGTCACGCATGGCGTGCCGAAAGCGCAGGCCTACAACACCACCATGTACATCATGGCCGGACTGCTCGTGGTCGGCTTCATCGCCAATTTCTGCGTCAAGGCGGTCGACAAGCGCCATCACATGAAGCCCGAAACTGATGCCGATCTGGCCCGAGCCGCATAAGGAGGCAAATATGGATCCATCACACGCAGAAACGCCGTTCTCGCAACTGCTTTTCCTTTGGGCTGCGTTCCACATCTCGCGCATCATCGCGTCGATGAAGCCAAGATATCTCGCCGGCCAGATCAGCGCCGACGTCGCCGCAACCGGCAATCCCGAAGGCGCATAGGAAAAATCATGCAGAATACTTCGACATCGGAAACCACGACGCTGCAACTGGTTCTGGCCTGGAGCTTCGCCGGCATCCCGCTGCTTGCGGGCGTGGCACAGACCCTCGTCAATGCCATGAAGCTGTTTCAATAGGCCGCTGGTCGAACCAGCAGGCGATCATGATGAAGCGCCGGCTTGAGCGAGCCGGCGCTTCAATTCTCTCAACTCCTCAAAGCGCTTCGTCACGTCCCGCATGACCGCCACGGTACCGGCGACGGCCTCCGCCTGGCTGCGCAGCAGCACGATGGTGAATTCGACCGAGATCCGCCGGCCAGCCTTGGTCAGGCCAGGCACCGACAACAGATCGCCGTGACCGTAACGGCTCGTTCCCGTCTCCATCGTATGGCGAAAGCCGCTCCAGTGCCGCGCGCGCAGATTTTCGGGAATGATCAGGTCGAGCGATCGGCCGACAGCTTCCCCGGCCGTGAAGCCGAATATCCGCTCCGCGCCGGGATTCCAGAACGTGATCAGCCCCTCGCGGTCGGTCGCAATGATTGCGTCGGAGGCACTGTTGAGCAGCGCCTCGCCAAGTCCGGAAGGAATATTCATCGCCCGTCCCTGCTCTGGTCCACAACGTTGGTCTGAACCCGCGCAACCGCGTTGACAAGTGAAGAATGGCGATTGCTGCGATCGGCAAGATCGATACGAAGACAGCGGCGATCAACGCCGCTTGCGCGCGCCACGTTTCATCGATGGCGTTTGCGCCGCCTGCCTTTGCACATCGGCAATTCGATGCATGAGTTCGATGGCGCTCGACACGTGATCGTCCTGCCGGTCGAGCGGATAAACGACATAGGCCGGCATCGAAAATTCCGGGGCGCCGGCGACCGCGTGAAGCCGCCTCGTCTTCAACAGAGGCTCCACGATCCGGCGTGCAAAAAATCCGGAGCCGCCATTGTCCAGCACATGTTGCAATCCGAGCCAGCCGATATTCGCCGTCAGCGACGGACCCGTGAAATGCGGGAAGAACGCACTGTGGCGGGCATAGAATTCCGGTCCCCAGTCGACGTAGACATAACCAGGTTGCGGCTCGGGTCCGCTTTTCGGATCGGTCGACACCAGAATGAGCTGCTCTTCGAACAACTGCTCGACCTTGAGACCGGGGCGGCTTTGCGGTGTGTACATCACGCCGATATCGATGCGCCCTTCCACCAGCCCTTGCATGATCTCCGGCTCGAGTGAGCTTTCAGCCCGAATCAGAATTTCCGGATTGGCCGCCTGCATCAGCGGCAACCATTGCAACAGATATTCCTCCCACAGGCCGATGCGGCCGCCAACGGCCAGCGTTCCGCTGAAGCCTTTGGGAATCCCGACGTCCTGGCGTGCCTGCTCGACTGTCCGCACCAGCGCCGAGGCATGACGTTGAAATTGCCGGCCCGCCGGCGTGAGCGTCGCGCCGGCCTTGTTGCGAACGAACAGCGTGCAGCCCAGTTGCTGCTCGAGCGTATGGATGCGCGTGCTGACCGTCGACTGGCTGACATGGAGACGCTCCGCCGCGGCGATGAAATTGCCCGCGGTCACCACGGTCAGGAACGTTCGGGCCAGCTCGGTATCCATGGCGCGCAAAAACCTTCAATCGACAATTTCGATATCAAATGCCCCTCCTGCGCGGATGTCAAAATTGTTCGCCGCCGCCGGGATTAACCATCGCTTTCCCTTGACGCGACGCACCGCAGCCCCCATGCGTAGGGCGTCAGTCGGCCGGACGGCCGCTCCCGCTATGGTCGAAAGGCTGCGGGGGAGGAAAGTCCGGGCTCCATCGACATACGGTGCCGGATAACGTCCGGCGGGGGCGACCCCAGGGAAAGTGCCACAGAGAACGAACCGCTCCCCCACCCGAAAGGGAGGGGCAGCAAGGGTGAAAAGGTGCGGTAAGAGCGCACCGCGTATCCGGCAACGGAAACGGCATGGCAAACCACACCGGGAGCAAAACCGAATAGGGACGGCAACGCGGTTAGTTCGCAAAATGCGATAACACCGCAGGGCGATGTCAGGCTCGCCGTCCGGGTAGGTTGCTCGAGGCCATGTGCAAACATGGCCCCAGAGGAATGGCCGTCACGTACCATTCGCAAGAATGGTGCCCTACAGAACCCGGCTTACAGGCTGGCTGATGTTTCTAAAATGAGGGGTTCGGCGCAAACACGCCGGACCCCTCGCCATTTCGGCAAAACCAACGCAACCCGTAGCCCGGATGGAGCGCAGCGCAATCCGGGATCTGCGCGCGCCGCTAGCTGCTCAATAGCCATACTTCCGTAACTGGCACCGCCCCCGGATTTCGCTTCGCTTCATCCGGGCTACGCAGCAACGCAAACTCAGGCAGCGATCTTCTGCAACAACGCCATCAACGCCTCCGGCGCGGTGACGTTCGGCGAATGGCTGGCGTCGATCTCGTAATAATGCCAGGCGGGATCGTTCTTCGTCATCCTGGCGAACGGTCCGAACGTATCGGCCGGGGCGATGCGCGTGGCGTAGATATAGCTGCGCGGCAGGGTCAGCGCACCGCCGTGCATCTTGAGCGGGGTCTCGAAGCATTTGATCGGCATGTCGACGCGGCGCGCCGTCAGCCATTCGACGTCGGCCGGCGATGTATCCGGCGGGGTCGGGTTCGGCGGCACGCGCCAGCCGTCGCCGGTCTTCGAGAGTTCCTGCATCCGCGGCCGCGCCACCTCGTTCAGATCGAGCAGCGACTGCCCGTCCTGCGGCACGAACGCGTCGATATAGATGAGTTGCCTGACCTTGTCGCGGGCGCGGTCGGCGACCCCGGTGGCGACCATGCCGCCATAGCTGTGGCCGATCAGCACGATGTCGCGCAGATCCTCGTATTTGATGACATTCAGCATGTCCTCGATATGCGAATTGAGATCGATCCCCGGATTGGCCAGGTGCGCGCGTTCCCCAAGCCCGGTGTAGGTCGGGGTGACCAGGCGATGCCCGGCCGCCTGCATCAGCGGGTGCATCTTCTTCCATGCCCAGCCCGCGGACCACGCGCCGTGACAGACAAGGAAGGTTTTCGAGACAGGTGTGCTCATGGGGTTATTCCTGACAATCTGTTTAACGCTTCGATCGCGATAGTAACCGCCCGCCACGTCGTGTAAACGTCGCTCCAAATTCAACGTCATTCCGGGGCGATGCGCAGCATCGAACCCGGAATCTCGAGATTCCGGGTTCGCATCTTCGATGCGCCCCGGAATGACCGGAGAGAGATAGAGATTGGACGTCGCCACCTATGCGATCCTGCTTGCCGGCGCGCTCGCCGGCGGCTTTGTGTCCGGACTTGCCGGCTTCGGCACGGCGCTGATGGCACTGGGGATCTGGCTCTACATCCTGCCGCCCGCGGTTGCCGTGCCGATGGTCCTGATCTGTTCGGTCAGTTCGCAGATCTCGACGTTGCCGTCGATGTGGAAGCTGCTCGACTTCAAGCTGGCGTTGCCGTTCGTGGCCGGCGGACTCCTCGGCATGCCGATCGGAGCGCTCCTGGTTGCCCGCGCCGACCCGCAGACCTTCAAGCTCAGCGTCGGCGTGATGCTGCTGGTGTTTCCCACCGCGCTCTATTTCATCCGCAAGCCGATGGCCTTTCGGTTCGGCGGCCGCATCGCCGACGCCTGTGTCGGATTTGCCGGCGGAATCCTCGGCGGCCTTGCCGGATTGTCCGGCCCGCTTCCGACCCTGTGGGCAAGCGTGCGCGGCTGGACCAAGGATCAGCGCCGCGGCGTTTTCCAGATCTTCAACGGCACCGTGCTCGGCGCCGCGTTGATCCTGCAAGCCGCCACCGGTTTCGTGAAGTTGAACGTCTTCCTGCTCGCTCTCCTGGCAATGCCGGGCACGCTGATCGGCGCCCAACTCGGCATGCGCACCTACCACGCCCTGAACGACCGAAACTTCTACGACGTCGTGCTGGCGCTGTTGTTTCTGTCGGGGCTCGGCCTGGTGTGGAGCAGCATTGCTCCGAGGTAGCCGCGCATGGCCGCCATGTGCTCCGAGTAGATTGCTGTACGCTGGCCGGCAAAGCCGCTAACCAATCGCGTCATGACTTCCAATGCTTCACGCGAGCGTCTCGGCCTGCTGCTGGGCTTCATCGGCATGGTGATCTTCGGCGGCACGCTGCCGGCGACGCGGATCGCGGTCGCGGAAATCGATCCGATTGCACTGACCTCGCTGCGCACCGTGATCGCCGGGCTATGCTCGCTGGTGCTCCTCCTTGTGTTGCGCCGCCCGCTGCCGCCCCGTGCGCTGTGGCCGCAACTCGTGATCGCCATGCTCTGTGTCGCCGTCCTGTTTCCGCTGCTGATGTCGATGGGGATGCAGCGGGTCGACGCTTCGCATGGCGGCGTGGTGCTGGGCGTGCTGCCGATCGCCACCGCGCTGGTCGCCGTCGCCATCACCCATGAGCGGCCGAGGCCGCTGTTCTGGATCGCCTCTGTCGCAGGCGCGGCGCTGGTGATTGCGTTTTCCCTGCGGCAAGGCGGCGGCGCGTTCTCGACCGGGGATCTGCTGCTGTTCGCGGCGGTGGCCGTATCCGCGATCGGCTATGCGTTCTCGGGCCGGCTCACGTCGCATATGCCGGGCTGGGAGGTCATTAGCTGGATTCTCGTCATCGCGCTGCCGCTCTCGATCCCCGCGGCCGCGCTGGCCATGCCTGCCGACATCACTCACATCGCGTTGAAGCCGTGGCTCGGGCTGCTCTATGTCGCGCTGTTCTCGCAATGGATCGGATTCTTCGCGTGGAACGCGGGGCTGGCGATCGGCGGCATCGCGCGGGTGTCGCAGGTCCAATTGCTGCAGCCCTTCGTTACCTTTGCGCTCGCGGCGGTCTTCAACGGCGAGACCATTACGCTGCAAATCCTGCTGTTCGCCGCCGCCGTCGTACTGACGGTCGCGATCTCGACGCGCACGCGCGCCAAACCCGCGCCGGCGCCATCGAAGCAGGATCGGCAGCCGCCTCAGTTGGCGGCGTCCTGATCGATCAGCTTCGGATGTTCGGCAACCAATTCGGTTCGGATCTTTTCCGAGTGGATGGCGCGAAGCAAAATCCTTGCGGTCTTCAGATGGTCCACCTGCACGCTCAGCCTGATGATCTGGCTCACTGAAACGTCACGCATCGCGTCGTCGGAAATTTGCATCGCTATTTCGAGCGCGCGCTTGATGGCAGCCTGGTATCGCTCGGCATCGCCAGCTTGCTTCTTTCCGGCATCGCGCCCGCCGGCTGGCGCCAGTCGTTCCGCGATGGCCCCGGCGGAGGCACAGATTTCGCGGATCTTATGGGCCGCATCGATATCGCCCAACGGTTGATCGTCGGCAGTTTCCCAGACTTCCGGCTGCCGATCCTTTCGAAACCAGCCCATCGCGCGAGCCCCCAAAATGCCGGAAGCATATTCCGACACCGAGGGAAACCGCAAGAACGCACCTCACTCCGCCGCCGAGACGCGGCCGAATTCGGTAGCCTGCAGTTCGAACAGCCCGCGATAGACGCCACCGGGGCGCACCGTCAGGGCCGCATGCGTCCCCTGCTCGACGATCTCGCCGCGATCGAACACCAGGATGCGATCGAGGCTGCGCACGGTCGATAGCCGGTGCGCGATCACGATCGAGGTGCGCCCTTTCATCAGCCGCTCCATCGCCTGCTGGATCAAGCCTTCCGATTCCGAATCGAGGCTCGAGGTCGCCTCGTCCAGGATCAGCACCGGCGCGTCCGCCAGGAACGCGCGCGCCAGCGCGACGCGCTGCCGCTCGCCGCCCGACAGCTTGACGCCGCGTTCGCCGACCAGCGTGCCGTAGCCCTTCGGCAGTCGCAGGATGAAGTCGTGCGCGTTGGCGAGCCGCGCCGCCTGCTCGACCGCAGCCATGCTGGCGCCGGGCCGGCCATAGGCGATGTTCTCGGCCAGCGTGCGGTGAAACAGGATCGGCTCCTGCTGCACGATCGCGATCTGGCTGCGCAGCGATTGCTGCGTCGCTTTCGCGATATCCTGACCGTCGATCAGGATTTCTCCGCCACTGACGTCGTAGAGCCGCTGCACCAGCTTGACGAAGGTGGTCTTGCCGGAGCCGGAACGGCCGACCAGGCCGACCCGTTCGCCGGCGCGGATCTCCACCGACAGGCCGTCATACAGCGGCGCGCGATGGCCGCCGTAATGGAACGTCACGTCGTCGAACACGATGCGGCCGCCCTGGATGTCGATCGGCTTCGCATCCGATGCGTCGGCAATGCCGATCGGCTCGCCATGGATCGCGACCAGTTCCTCCATGTCGTTCACCGAACGCTGCAGATTGTTGATGTGCATGCCGACATCCCGCAGGTAGGCGTGGATGATGTAGTAGCTTGTCAGCACATAGGTAACGTCGCCCGGCGTGGCGCGGCCGGCGATCCACAGCAGGATCGCGCCGCCGATCACCGAGCCGCGGAAGCACAGCAGCACCGCGAGCTGCGCCGTCGAGGTGTAGTTGTAACGGTACCATGTCCGCCGCACGCGCGTGCGCCATCGCCCGATGACGCTGGCCAGCCGCGCGTCCTCGCGCGCTTCCGCGCCAAAGGATTTCACCACCGCGTTGCACGTCAGCGCGTCCGCCAGCGTGCCGCCGACCTTGGTGTCCCAGGCATTGGAGACGCGCGCGGCCGGCGCGATGTAATTCATCGAGAACGCCAGCGTCATCGACACGTAGATCACCGTGCCGACCGCGATGACCGCGCCCAGCACCGGCCAGTGCAGCCCCAGCAGGATCATCGAGCCCAGCAGCACCAGCAGCGACGGCGCCAGCGCCATGAGAATGGTGTCATTGAGCAGGTCGAGCGCCCACATGCCGCGCGTGACCTTGCGCACGGTCGAGCCGGCAAAGCTGTTGGCGTGCCAGTCGGTCGAGAAGCGCTGCACGCGCGCGAAAGCGTCGCGCGACACGTCTGACATCGTCTTCAGCGTGAACGGCACGATCGCCTGCAGGCCGGTCAGCCGCAGGATCATCGATACCACGCCCAGCGCGACGATGGCGCCAAAGGCGGTGAAGGCGGCGTGGCGCGCGGCGGGATCGGACGTGCCCCGCGTCAACGCGTCGACCAGGCGACCGGAGAAGACCGGCATGAACAGGTCGGCCGCGGTCGCGCCCAACAGGCCGCCGGCAACGATTGCGGCGCGGCCGGGCTGTCGCAGCCAGTGGCGGAACACGAACGGGATCACCACGCGTATCGCTGTGGGACGCTTGTCTTTAAGAGCGGTCATGGCGTTATCCGGCTGCGCTTAAGCACACGCCGGCTCCATCTGAATTGACGCGCGAGCCGGCCGAGGGCCGAACGCAAGCGTCGTTGAAAAATATCGTTAAGTCGTTGGGAAGCTTGGTAATCGGGACGTCAGGCCCGACCAGTGCCGGCGGTGATTGCGGTCAGCGAAGCGACCGAAAATCCAGCACAGGCATCGGACGCGAGGGTACGATCTGCGAATACATCGAAATCATGCAAATCTCCCCGGTCCGAGCGACGATGCGTTGCTTATAAATGCAGCACCGGTGATTTGCAACATGACATCCGCGTGATCGCGTCCTGCCCATCTCCACTCAATGTGCATCGCCCCCGGCGGCCATTGCCGAAGGTTTTTTCAAAACCAGCACGAGCAGGCTCAGGCCGAAATAAAACACCGTCAGCATGAAGAAGGCGTCGCCATAGCCCATCACCACGGCCTGGCGGTGCACGATCTGCGACAACTGCTTCATCGCCATCCGCGCGGCGTCACCCATGCCCTGCATTTTCTGCGTGAACATGTTGAGCGTTTCGACCGCGGTGGCGTTGCCCCAGTGGACGCGGTCGTGCAGGCGCGAGATGTGCAGGTCGGTGCGCTGGTTCAGCACCTGGTTGATGACGGCGAGCCCGACCGCGCCGCCGAGATTGCGCGTCAGGTTGAACAGGCCAGAAGCGTTCTTCACCCGCTCCGGCGCCAGCGTCCCGAGCGCGATGGTGTTGGTCGGCACCATCGCGAACATCATGCCGATGCCGCGCAAGATCTGCGGCATCAGCAATTCGTAAAAGTCGTAATCGCGGGTGATCCAGGTCATCTGGTAGGAGCCGAGCGCGAACGTGCAGAGACCGAAGGCGATGAGGTAGCGCATATCGACCTTGGTCATCAGCCGGCCGACGATCGGCGCCGCGAGGAACATGGTGATGCCAGACACGAACATCGTCTCGCCGATCATCAACGCGTTGTAGCCGCGCACCTCCGCGAGATAGCGCGGATACATGTAGGTGAGGCCATACAAGCCGATGCCGACACAGAACGAGATCAGGCAGCCGACGCCGAAATTCCGGTCGGTAAAGGTCCTGATGTCGACGATCGGCTCCCGGACGCTGAGCACGCGCCAGAAGAACGCGATCGCCGAGACAACACAGACCGCCGCGCAGATTGCGACGGAAGTGTCTTCCAGCCACTGCGACTGCGGGCCTTCCTCCAGCACGTATTCGAGCGTGCCGAGGAAGCCCGCCATGAACAACAGGCCCCACCAGTCGAAATGCTCGAGCAGCGCAAAATTCGGCCGGTCGAAGTCGACCAGTGCGAGCACGCCGATGGTGATGCCGATGCCGGGGATGATGTTGATGAAGAACAGCCAGTGCCACGACATCATGCCGGTGATGTAACCGCCGATCGTCGGCCCGATGGTCGGCGCCAGCGTAGCTACCAGGCCGATGATCGGTCCGACGATATGGAATTTCGAACGCGGAAACACCGTGTAGGCGGACGCGAACACGGTGGGGATCATGCCCGCGCCGAGAAATCCCTGGATCGCGCGCCACAGGATCATCTGCTCGATGGTCGAGGCAAGGCCGCAGAAAAGGCTGGCGATCGTGAAGCCGGACGCCGAGATCGCAAACAGCAGACGGGTGCCGAACGCCCGCGACAGGAAGCCGGAGAGCGGGATCCCGATCACCTCGGCGATCAGGTAGGAGGTCTGCACCCACGAGACTTCGCTGGAGCTGGCCGAAAGGCCTGCCTGGATCTCCGACAGCGATGCCGAGACGACCTGGATGTCCAGGATCGACATGAACATCCCGAACACCATGATGAGGAACGCAAACAGCCGTCGCGGCGGAATACGATCCGACGCCGCGTTCATCATGGAAGGCGATGCAGTGGTGGCGTCGGCCATGATCAGCTCGGAACGGGCGCCAGGCTTTCGCCGGGGCGCCGAGAAAAATTACTGCGGTTTAACCGTCCCGGGCGCATCGAGGTCGGCCTCGCTGTCGGCGTCGGCCGCGCCCTCGCGGGTATCGACGGTGGTATAGACCGACATGCCGGCGCGCAGCAGGTTCTGCTTCGCGACCTCCTTCGGCACACGAATGCGAACCGGCAGCCGCTGCACGATCTTGGTGAAATTGCCGGTGGCGTTGTCCGGCGGCAGCAGCGTGAACACCGATCCCGCCGCCGGCGAAATGCTGTCGACGACGCCGGCGAACTTGCGATGGCCATAGGCGTCGACCGAGATCTTCACCGGCTGGCCGGGACGGATGCGCCTGAGCTGGGTTTCCTTGTAGTTGGCGTCGATGTAGACGTCGTTGAGCGGCACCACATTGGCGAGCCGCTGCCCGGCCTGGATGAAGTCGCCGGCATTGACGAGCCGGTTGGAGAAGGTGCCGTCGACCGGCGCGCGCACCGAGGTGAAGTCGAGATCGCGCTCCGCCTTGGCAAGCTGGGTCTGCAGCTCCGCAAGCTGCGCGCGGGCCTCGCCCTGCTGCGCTTTCGTCACCTCGACATTGTCGCGCGCGGCGTCGAAAGCCGCTTGCGCCGATTTGACCGCCGCAACGCCCTGATCGCGGCTGGCCTCGGAAACTTCAAAGGCAGCGCGCGAGGCAAACCCCTTGGTGCTCAGCGTCTGCTGGCGATCGAAGTCGAGACCGGCACGCTTCAGCGCCGCCTCCGCGGAGGCGAGCTGCGCCCTGGTCTGCTCGACGGCGCTTTCGAGCGCCGTGACCTGACGGCCGATACGGTCGATGGTCGCCTCCTGGGTCGCGATCCTGCTGCGCGCGGCATCCTTCGCGATGCGATAGTCGCCGTCGTCGATCCTGAAAATCACGTCGCCGGCGCGGACGATCGAATTGTCGCGCGGCAGGATTGCCGCGACATGGCCCGCGACGCGGGCACCGAGCGTGGTGTTGTTGGCGCGAACGTAGGCATCGTCCGTCGAGACATAGAAGCGTCCGACCAGGAAGAAATAGACGCCGTAACCGATCGCCGCCAGCGCGAGCAGTCCGAGCACGCCGATCATGACGAATTTGCGCTTGCCCGGTTTCGCCGCATTGGCGGATGCCGCGGCCGGCTTTTCGGATACGGGATTGCCGGGCGCCTCTGCCTGATGACGCCGGGTTTCGTCCGCAGTTTGGGTCCGCAACTGGTCCGCAAGCTGCGCGCCGGCCTCAGGCGCGACTTCATCGTTCGCCGTCTCGCGAACGATGCGTGCGGCCTGGTCTCTCGCTGCGGCCATTACCGGCCTCCCCAAAACTCAAATGACACGATGCACGGCCAAGAAAACCGGCAAAGAAACCGGCCGCCCTGACGCCTCAACCCAAAAACTACCATTGACCGAACGGTTCGGTCAAGTTACATTGCTGGAACACTGACCATAGCGCGAGAAAAGCTTCCCGCCATATCCGGGGTTGAATTCTTGCGCGGGAAGATAAACCAATGGTTGCAGCAATACCAAACACGTTACATCCCTTTGGCGAGGAGGACAGCTCGAAGCGCCGCCAGATTTTGGACGGCGCGCGAAAGGTGTTCATGGATCTTGGCTTTGATGGCGCCAGCATGAACGAGATCGCGCGCGCCGCCGGCGTCTCCAAGGGCACGCTCTACGTCTACTTCGCCGATAAAAGCCGGCTGTTCGAAGCCATCGTCGAGGACGAAGTGCTCGAAAAGGCCAGGATCGCATACAATCTCGATCCCGCACGCGATGTCGAAACCACCCTGCGGGAATTCGGCCGAACCTACATCGGATCGATATGCCGGCCAGGGGGCGGATCGTCGATCCGCACGGTGATGGCGATCGCCGAACGGATGCCCGACGTCGGACGCCAGTTCTACGAGAACGTTTTGGCGAACACGATCAACCGTCTCGCCGACTATCTGCGGGCCCATGTCCGGCCGGGCGATCTTGCGATCGACGATTGCGGCCTCGCCGCCGCGCAATTCCTGCAGATGTGCCAGGCGACGCTGTTTCTGCCATTCGTGTTTCAGGCAGAGCCCGCGCCATCGGCGGAGCGCATCGCGCGTGTGGTCGACAGCGCGACGCGGTTGTTTCTGCAGACATACAGGGCGAAGCCGGAGTGAGTTCGGCCTCCCCTTTTAGCGTCACGCCCTAAAACCTGTACGTCGCGCTCCCCAGCACCGTGCGGCCGATGCCGAAGAAGCAGTCGCCGCGGGCAAGACAGGTGGTGACGTGCCGCTTGTCGGCAAGGTTGCTGGCGTTGACCTGAAACCGCCACGGGCCGGTCTCGTAGCGGATCATCGCATCGAACAGCGTGTAGTCAGGCGTGCGGAGGGTATCGGTGCCGTCCCAGGACTTGCCGATATAGCGCACGCCGCCGCCGATCGTGACGCCCGACAGACCGAGCGCGGTGAGACGGTACTTCGCCCAAAGCGACGCCTGATGTTCGGGAACGGTCTCGACACGCTTGCCGATATTGTCGCCGCTTTCCACCATCGCGTTGAGGTAGGAATAGGCGCCGATCAGATCGAGATCCGGCGTCACGCGGGTGATCACCTCGAGCTCGGCGCCGCGGATCCGCACCTTGCCGGTCTGGACCGAGAACTGGGAGCCGTTGGGGTCGGTTGCCAGCCGATTCTTCTCGATGGTGTCGAAGATCGCACCGTTGATCGCCGTGCCCGCAAACGGATTGTACTTGAAGCCGAGCTCCACCATTTCGCCCTGCTGGGCCTTGCAGATACCGTCGAGACAGACGCCGGAGCCGAACACCGGCGTGAACGACGTTGCGTAGGAGACATAAGGCGTCAAGCCGAACGGAAGTTCATACATCAGCCCGGCGCGGCCGGTGGTCGCCTTGCTGTTTTCCTCCGGCGACCCAACGACGTCACTGGTGACGTAATCCTGGCGTAGCCCGAGCACCGCGATCCACTGCCCCAGCCGCATCTGGTCCTGAACATAGAGCCCGAGCTGGGTTTGCCGAAGATCCGGTTCGGGTGAAAGCGCGGGCGGGGTCACGCCGGTGTAAACCGGCGCGTAGAGATCGAATGGCGTGGGATCGGTGGCGAAGCCGGACCGCGCGCGTTCCCTAAGCACGCGGTAATCGGCGCCGAACAGCAGCTTGTGCGCAACCGGCCCCGTGAGCAATTTCAGTTCTGCATTGCTGTCCGAGGTGAAGCTGTCCTTGACGGTCTCGCGACTCCATATGTCGCGCGCCACCGTGCGCCTGCCGGCATCGAGAAACGGGAAATTCGGATCGGCCGGATCGACGAAATTCAGATTCGGATACATCGTCCTGTAGATGCCCTCGACATGGGCGTAACGCATGTTCTGCCGGATCTTCAGCCCATCGCCAAAACTGTGCTCGAACAGGCTGGAGATTGCGCCGGTCTCGGTCTGGTATTTGTCGAAGCCCGGCTCGCCGGCGAATCGCCGCACCGGAATCAGGCCGTTGGGTCCGGGGAACAGCGTGCCCTCATGCGGCAGGAACGCGGTGGAGGAGCCCGTCTTGTCCTTCTGATAGGTGCCTAGCACGGTCCAGTTGGTGTTGTTGGTTGGCCGCCAAGTCAGCGATGGCGCCAGCACGATGCGGTCATCCGGAACATAATCGGTTTGCGTGCCGCTGTCGCGGAATACGCCGATGAAGCGATACAGCCATTCGCCGTCCTTGGTCAGCTTGCCGGTCGAGTTCGAGCTGCATCTGCTTGCGATTGAAGCTGCCATATTGCACGCCGATCTCGTTGAAGGCCTCCGCCTGCGGACGCTTCGAGATCAGGTTCAACAGGCCGGCCGTCGAGGTGTCGCCATACAGCACCGATGCCGGACCGCGCAGTACCTCGATGCGCTCCAGCGTATAGGGCTCGGGCCGCCATTCGTTGAAGGTGAAGGTGTTCACCATACGGGTGCCGTCGAGATAGATGTTGGGATCCTGGCCGCGAATGCGCGGATAATCGCCGCGCGAATCCGGACCGTAGGCGTCGGCGAACACGCCGGGCACGTAGCGCAGCGATTCCTGCACGGTGAGCGCGCCCTGGTCGGTGATGCGGTCGGCGGTGACCACCGTGATCGATTGCGGCGTCTCGCGCAGCGGCGTGTCGGTCTTGGTTCCGGTGCCGCTCTGGTTGGCGAGATAACCGCTTACCGGGCCCGTCCCGGTTTCAGCGCGCACCCCCGCGGCTGCGGCCGCCGCAGCATCAGGCGCCGTCTGCCCGCGCTGGGCTGCGCGGCGGCTTGCGGCCGACGCGGATTGCCGTCTGGGTGCGGGGCGCGACCGCGCGGCCGGAGGACGTGAGGGCTGGTCGACGACGACGGGCGGCAATGATTGCGCAGATGACTGCGCTTCCGCCGGCGTCACATCGATCATCGCGGCAAACATCGGCAGCGCGGCGCCGAACAATCCCGCGGTCTTCAAGCATGCATTCATTTCCAGTCCTCATCGCTTTGCGCGGGACCAGTAACAAGCGCGACCACTGCGATGAAGTGCGCAAGGGATACAACGACGCGTCAATCACGCGTTTAGAATTAGTATTCCTCCAAGCGGCTTTGAGCGGCCGTCATCAAATGGAAGTTTGGAATTAGTATTGATCTAATGATTGACGCGACCAGTTGTGACGACGCGCGACGCATCATTTTGCGCGAGTAAGGTGGAATGCTGTTGTTCTCACCTGCCGCCCGACGAAGCTGCACCGCCGACGCCCGTCCTGCCGCGTAGCGCTTGCGCACAAGGAGCCGGCAGCGGATGAAGCACGCCTCACTGTCCTGGAACCATAGCTGCAATGAACGGTTGTCCCCGGCAGGAGACCGGGATGAACTCTGTAAAACTTGCCCTTGGCTGGCTGGTCGGCTTTCCACTGCCGATCGTTCTTCTGATCGCACTCTATTTGCATCCTGGCTGACCGCCGGGCTCATCGGGCCACTCAAGCGGCATCACCTTGCCGCAAAGCGCGCCAGCGCTTGACGGTCGATCTCGATGCCAAGCCCCGCGCCATCGGGCACGGCAACAACACCCCTGACATGCTCGATCGGCTGCGTCAGGATCGCCTGCCGTATCGGATGCTCGGTCCGGTCGAATTCAAGCATCGGCTCGAGCGGCGCCAGCGATGGCGGGGTATGCGACGGCAGGACGGCCAGGAGTTGCAGCGATGCGGCGATCGCAATGCCGGTTCCCCAGACATGCGGATTGTACCTGACGCCGAACGCCTCGGCCATGTCGGCGATCTTCTTGCATTCGGACAATCCTCCCGCCGCGCAGGTGTCGGGCTGGATGATATCCATCGCGCGTGAGACAAGGACGTCGCGGAAACCGAGCCGCGTAAATTCGCATTCGCCGCCTGCTATGGGAATCGCGAGCGCCGATTTCACCTCGCGATATCCCGCGATATCTTCGGGCGGCACCGGCTCCTCGAACCATCCGATGTCGAGCCGTTCGATCATCCGGCCGAGCCGGATTGCCGCGGTCGCGTCAAAGGCGTGGTTGGCGTCGACCATCAAGGCGATGCCCGGCCCGATGGCCTCCCGCACGGCGCGCGTCACCGCCGCATCTTCCTCAACGCCGAAGCCGACCTTCAGCTTCACCGCCTTGAAACCTTCCGCGACATAGCTCGCCGCCTCGTCCGGCAGGTAGCGGAGCGGGTCACCCGATTTGCGGCGGTAAAGCCCGGTCGCGTAAGCCTGCACCTCGGTGCGGGTCCCGCCGCCGAGCAGGCGATGGATGGGAACGCCAAAATGTTTTCCCTTGATGTCCCAGAGCGCGATGTCGATGCCGCTCAACCCCTCGATGACGACGCCTTTCTGGCCGTGGTCGCGCAAACCTGAATAGATCTTCCGCCACAAATAATCGATCCGCAGGGGATCCTCGTCGATCAGCAGCGTTGCCATGCTTTCGACCACGGCCGCGGTGATCTGCGCCGGGCCGTAGCATTCGCCCCAGCCGGTCAGGCCATCGTCGGTCTCGATCTCGACCACCATGGCGGTCCGCGTATCGTACCAGGCACGGGAATAGGCGAACGGCTGCGAAAGCGTGGCCCGCAGGATGTGGGTACGGACATGCTTGATCTTCATCGGCTTGCTCCCCGCGCGGGACTTCCCGTGACGGCCCGCTTGAACGCGACGATAGGCGGTCGAACGGAAAGCGAAAACCCCTGATGTCGCAGAACGCCTGCTCGCAAGCAGTTGCGGCTTCCTCGCTGAATGGGCACACTTCCGCACCCTTACTGATGCAAAACGCCATGACCCGTCTCGCCTTCATTCTCGCGCTGATCTTCACTGCGAATTGGCAGGAAGCTGAAACCGTTGACGTCGAGGACCGCGGCCCGGTCGACCTCACGGCTTTCAACTGTCATGACGTCACCCGGAGCAGCGTCATCAGCCGGGTCTGCTACGACACCGAAAGCCGGCGCATGCTCGTCCAGCGCCACGCGGTCTACCACCAATATTGCGATCTGCCGCAGGACACGCTCGATGCTTTCCTGAACGCACCCTCGATGGGCCGGTTCTTCAATGCAAACATCAAGTCGGCCTACCCTGACGGGAACGGCCCGTTCGGCTGCCGGCACACATAAAGTACCGTCCGATCAGTAACATCAGTCCGGCCGTCGCGGCCCCGGTCCCTGTTCGCAATCTCGTTATTTGACACTTCGTCTAATTTTGTCAAAATCGTCAAATGAGCCCGCGTACCCGCATTCTCGATGCCGCAATGCTGGTGTTCCGCCGGCAGGGTTTCCGGCGTTCGTCGATCGAGCAGGCGGCCGAGGCCGCCGGCCTGACGCGGCAGGCGCTCTACCATCATTTCGAGTCCAAGGAAGCACTGTTCCGTGCGGTCATCGAACGACTGCATGAAGAGGCGCTTGCCGCCGAAATCGCTGCCGCCACGGCCGCGGAAAACACCGGTGGCAGCCTCGCCGACATCCTCGTCGCTTCCGTCTCCGCAAAGCTCGGTCAACTGGCCGCCTCGCTCGATGGCTCGCCCCATGTCGAGGAGCTGTTCTCCGAGCACCTGCTGCAGTCCCGCGACCTCTACCAGAAATATACCGCGCTCTATGCGGATCAGCTCGCCACGACGATCACGCGCATCTGCCGCAAGCAAGGCCTCGTGCTCAACGCCGGCATGACGCCGCGCGAGCTTGCACGCTGTGTCGAGATGGCAGTCAACGGCACGAAATCCGCCTATCCCGCGCTGCAGCCGCCCGGCGCCTTCCTCAAGGATCTGGAGATCATGCTGCGCACGCTGATCGCCGGCGCCGTTGGCCCTTCAAATCCGCGCGCCACGCCGAAGCCTGCGAAGAAGGTAGCCGCCCGATCCACCTCCCGCAAATCTGGAGATCGCAGATGAGCACGATGACCATCAACGGCAAGCTTGCTCCCCTCCCCGACGATCCCGATGCGCTGCTGGTCGACGTCGTGCGCGACACGCTCGATCTCACCGGCACCAAGCTCGTCTGCGGGGCCGGCGTCTGCGGCGCCTGCACCGTGCTGGTTGACGGCGAGCCCGCCGTGAGCTGCCTGATGCCGGCAATATCGGCTGCGAACAAGTCGGTCACGACCGTCGAGGGCATCGGCGCCAAGGCATTGCATCCCGTGCAGAAGGCGTTCATGGCGCACGACGCGCTGCAATGCGGCTTCTGCACGCCGGGCTTCATCGTCGAGGCCGTGGCGTTTTGCGATTCCTGGCGCGCGGCAAAGGGAACCGCCGTGCCCTCGCGCGAGGAAATCGGCGCGGCGCTGTCGGGGCATCTGTGCCGCTGCGGCGCCTATGACGGCATCTTCCGTGCCGTGGCGGACGCCTGTGCCGGCCGCTTCGACGGCGGCGACATCCTCCCGCCGCGCATGGAGGCGCGCGACAAGGTGACGGGTTCGGCGAAGTACACCGTCGACATCCGACATGACGGCCAGCTCGAAGGCGTCATCCTGCGCTCGCCGTTCGCGCATGCACGGATCGGCGAACTCAACCTCGACCCGGCGCGCGCGATCGATGGCGTGAGCGCGGTGATCTCGCTGCTCGGCGACGATCGCATCGTGCGCTATGTCGGCGATCCCATCGCCGCCGTCGCGGCCAAAGATCGCAAGACCGCGCTGGCCGCCATTGCCGCGATCAAGGTCAACGGCAACCGGCTGCCGTCGGCGGTCGGGCTCGACGAAGCGCGCAAGGCCGATGCGCCGGTCGTGTTCGAAAAAGCCGCGCGCAAGAAGGCCGGCAACGTCTCCGAAGGCGGCGGCGCGCCGGCCGCCTGGAAAGGCAATATCCGCGGGCCGTCGGCGGCTTTCTCCAAGAAGCCGAAGAAGGTACGGAGCTGGGTCGACGGCGCGCGCGCGGCGAATAATCCGCTGCTGGTGGAAGGCACCTTCCGCACCGGCACGCAACAGCACGCCTGCCTCGAGCCGCATGCGGCGGTCGCGCGTTTCGACGGCGACCGGCTCACCGTGCACGCATCGACGCAGGCGGTGTTTCATCTGATGGAGCTGATCGCCAAACGCTTCAAGCTGGATCACGACAAGGTTCGCGTGATTGCCGACCATGTCGGCGGAGGTTTCGGCTCCAAGGCCAGCCTCGGCATGGAAACCATCGCCGCGATCGAACTGGCACGTGAGAGCCAAGGCGCCGGTCAGGATCGCCTATGACCGGCATGAGGAGCTTTCGGTCACCGGCTATCGGCCGGCGGCGGAAATGAAGATCGCGCTGCTGCCATCCGAGCAAGGCGAATTGAAAGCGCTGTCGCTCACCGCCCATGCCGACACCGGCGCTGCGACCAATTCGACCATCGCCACACTCGCTCGACTGATCTATCCGGCGGAAGCAAAAGAGCTCGCTGATTTCGACGTCATCAGCAATTTGCCGGCCGGCGCTCCCTTCCGCGGGCCCGGCGGACCGCCGATGGCCTTTGCGCTGGAGCAGGCGATCGACGAGGCGGCGCTGCGGATGAATGTCGATCCGATCGCGCTGCGCAAGCGCTGGGATCCCGATCCCAACCGCCAGCGGCTCTACGACTGGGCCCTGGACCTCGACGTGTGGCGCAACCGGAAACCGCTGGCCTCGCAGAGCGGCCGCTATCGCCGCGGCGTCGGCGTCGCCACCGGCTACTGGCTTTATCTGTGGCAGCCCGGCTCCAAGGTCGAAGTGGCAGTGAAGGGCGGACGCCTGATCGCCAGCACCGCGACGCAGGATATCGGCACCGGCACCCGCACCGTGATCGCCAATATCGTCGCGCGCGAGTTCGGGCTGGAGCCGCATGAGATCGAGGTCAGGATCGGCGATTCAAAGCTGCCGGAAGGGCCGGGCTCGGGCGGCAGCCGCGTCACGGCTTCGGTGATCCCGCCGATGCTGCTGGCGATCGAGCAGTTGAAAGCGTCGATCCAGCAGAACGCCAGGCGGCAGCCGGTCCCCGGCTCCAACGCGCCCTGGCGCGAAATGCTCGCGGCATCGCCCGACCTCTCCGCTTCCAGCGTGCGGCCGGAAGACTCCCGGCAGACGGCGCCGGGCGTCCAGTCACCGCTCAAGCAGGCCGGCTTCATGGGCATGATCTTCGGCTGGATGATGCGGCGCTTCTCCAACCTTGCGATCGGCGCCGGCGTGCCGAGTTCGGTGCAGGTCATGGAAGTCGAGGTCGATACCTGGCTCGGCCATGTGCGCGTCCTCAATGCTCACACCGGCATTGCGGTCGGCAGGATCGCGGCACCTGCGCTGGCGCGAAGCCAGGCGGCGGGCTCGGTCATCCAGGGCATCGGCTACGCGCTCTACGAAGCGCGCGAAGTCGATTCCCGCACCGGCGATGTGCTCAGCGGCGGCATGGAGGACTATCGCATTCCGGGAATCGCGGACACGCCCCTCATCGACGTGCATTTCGACCAGGGCGGCTTCGATCACGTGCTCGGCGGCAGCGTCGGCATCGGCGAGGTCGCAACCGTGCCGACCTCGCCCGCGGTCGCCAACGCCATTCACAATGCGACCGGCGTTCGGCTGACCGAACTGCCGATCCGTCCCGACCGTCTGGTCGCCGCACTCAAAGGGAGGGCCGCCGCATGACACCGATCGCCATGACCGCCACGCAAGCCGCCGAATTCCGCGCCGCCGGCACCGACCTCAGCGAGAGGCGACGCAGCGGCGTCTCGGCGGGACCGCTGATCGATATATCAGCGACGCCCGACACGATCGGGATGCATTGGGGCACTGAGGGAAGTTTACGCATCGGCGCCTTCACCACTATCGCCGCGATCGCTGCCGACGCGCGCATCGCCGCCGCGTATCCGGGCATTGCCGCATCCGCGCAAGGTCTGGCGACGCCGCAGATCCGCCATCTCGCGACGCTTGGCGGCAATCTCGCGCAACGTTCGCGCTGCTGGTATTTTCGAAATCCGCATATCGCCTGCCTGAAGAAAGGCGGGTCCGACTGTCCGGCGCGACCGGGCAATCATCTCTATCACGTCATCTTCGACCTCGGCCCCTGCGTGGCGCCGCACCCCTCGACAATGGCCGCGGCGCTGCTTGCCTATGAAGCCAAAGTAACCACCGACCGCAGGAGTTCGCTGACGATCGGCGATCTCCTCGGCGACGGCTCCAACGGTGCTGCCGACAATGCGTTGCAGCCGGGCGAGATGATCAAGAGCGTCGAGCTTGCTTCGCCGCTGCAAGGCGAGCGCGCCCTCTACAAGCGCGCGATCAGCCGCACCTATGCCGAATGGCCGCTGGTCGAGATCTGCGCCCGCGCCGTGATCAAGGACGGCACGTTCCAGTTCGTCCGCCTCGCCGCCGGCGGCATCGCGCCGGTGCCGCTGCGGCTCGCCGCCGCGGAAGCGGCGTTGCAGGGCAGGAAAGCTTCCGCCTCCGCCATCGCAGACGCAGCACTGCAGGCGACATCGGGCGCAAAGCCGTTGCCGATGACGGGCTACAAGCTCGATCTAATGAAGGGCGTCGTGCAGGACGTGCTGGAACGGCTGGCGGGGTAAACCAGCGCGCAGGATGGGTGGAGCGCAGCGATTCACGCGCTGAAGTCGGCGAGAGCACGGGAAGATTTCGCGCGGGTTCGAATACCCCCCGGTCCGCTGCGCGACGGCCTTCTGCTGTTCCGCCATCATTGCTTCGAAGGCCGCGTCCAGTTGGGCGCGGCTATAGTCTGTCGACGTCGTCTCGCGCGGTTTCCATTCGGACTGCGTGATCGCCGTGGATGCCTTCTCGACCGTGCCGCCGACGGCCTTCGCGATATGCTCCGCACGCCATTGCGCCAGATCCGGGCCGCCGTTCAGACCGGGAGGGTCTTGCAGATCTCCGGCCATCGCCGCCGCCTGGTTCGTCATCATCTAAGAACCGCCGTTATAAAGGGTCGCAACGACCTTGCCGTCGACCTTGACGGTCGCATAGATGTTTTGCGGCGCATTGTCGGGCACGTCGGTGGCAGCGGTCGCGTTGGCGGCTTGCATCCGTAACCAATTCGACGCCATCAGGTCGCGAAGCTCGGGGTTGTCCCTGACCGAGATGATCTTCAGTCCCGACATGTCGAGTGCCTTGACGGCTGAAACCGGAATTCCCGGCTTCGCATTTCCGGCTGCCGTGCTTGCATCTACGTCAGCCACCGGCAACGCATCCGCCCGCGTCAATGTCCTCGACGCGTATGCTTGCGTGGGACGCAGATAGCCCCCGGCATTGGCCATGCTTGTAATCATCGATACACCCTTCCTCGGCAACTTCAGGGTGAAGCAATCACCATGCCAACGGGGAAATGATTGATAAGGCTGATGTTCTCTCTCCCGAAAAGGGCCGCGTGCCGGAAAATCTTGCCGATAGCGGCAGGATTTTCCATCCCTGAGGGATAAGGCTATCGATGTGATTGGTCGACCGATTGCGCCTTTGGCTGATCCGTTTACGAAGTGGTGGACTGGCGAGGCAATTTCACGCGCTTGCGCAAATGGTAGATATTCTGTATATTTCTACCATTGACGCGAGGCGGCTATGCACCTGAATATCAAGAACGATGAAGCACATAAGCTGGCGACCGAACTGGCCCAGCTCACCGGCGAGAATTTGACATCCGCTGTAACTCTGGCGCTACGCGAACGCCTGGCTCGCGAGCGCCGACGCCGGAACACCGACAATGTCGCCGCAAGGTTGATGAAGATAGGCAGCCGATATGCGGCATTGCCCGATAGCGGACGAAGCCCGGAAGAGATTCTTGGATACGACGAGCACGGTCTGCCAACGTGATCGTGATCGATAGTTCGGCGATCATCGCGATCTTCCGGCAGGAGGAGGATGCCGCGCACTACGCCCAATGCATCGCTACCGACGATGATCCAATCATGTCGGCCGCCAATATCGTAGAGACTTCAATTGTGCTGCGCGGGCTGAAGAAGGTCGCTCCGGATAAGGCTGAGAAATGGCTGGATGACTTCATTGAAACGGCGGGAATCCGGATCGAACCGGTGACGCAGGAACAGACGCGTGCGGCCCGCTCAGCCCATATGCGGTTCGGAAAAGGTACCGGCCATGCGGCAGCACTGAATTACGGAGACTGCTTCTCATACGGGCTGGCAAAGGAAATGAACGTCCCCCTGCTTTGCAAGGGAAACGACTTTCGATTGACCGATATTCGTATTGTCTAGCTGCTTATGTTCTCGTTCATCGAGGCATCGCGAGAAAAGTCGGGAATCAACGAATTTCAATGATCCTCGAACTCGTCTTCCTCGTTGACCTTGCTGTTACCCCCGAACCAGCGCGACACCGACTTCTTGGCTCCGAGCGATCCCGTCGAATAGGGATCGCGTGACGCGTAGGGGTTGCGCTGGTTGGCGCGCGCGGCGACCTGTTCGCCCGACACGGCGGCGGGCTGGCAGATGGTGCGGCGCGAGGCGCGGCGCATCAGGTCGACGTGAATGTGATCCTCATGATGGACGTTGGAGCCCGGCGCCAGCACGGTGTTGAACTGCTGACAGGCGGCCCCCTGCACGTCGCGCAGAAAGCCCTGCTCTTCCGGCATGCCGCGCCAGCCGCCCTTGACCGTGATGCGACGGCCGTCGGCGAGCGTGAAGGCCGCGATGTCGAGCGCGTTGCCGAAGGCGTGTTCGGAAATATGCGCGTGCGGATTGCCGTTCATGCCGCGGCACGAATAGGCCGATATCTGCTTGATCTCGACGACGCGCGCGCCGAACCAGCGCATCGCTGCCGGCTGCACGGAATCGGTGAGCCAGCGGTCGAGCGCCGAGACGATCGGACACGCCAGCGTCGCCGCGGGCTTCATCGAGACCTGCCCGAACGCGCTGACGGAATTGCCCGGTGCGCTCCCCAGTCGCGGCGCGGCCGGCGGTGGCGAAGAATACGATGGCTGCGAATACGGCGCAGAAGAAGGCGGCGTGTAACGGTCGCGCGGCGGATAGGACGGTGTCGCGACATAGCCGCCGTCGCGCGATGCCGGCATGCCGTCGGGCGGCAGGTCGACGTCATGCTCCTGCGTGCCGATGCCCGGCGCGGCCAGCGAGATCGGGCGGCCGTTCGACGGCGCGGCATAGCTCGGCTGGCGCGGCGCGGGAGCTTGATAGCCTCCCGAATTGTTTCCTGAATAGCTTCCCTGATAATTCCCTGGATAGCTTCCTTGATAGTTGCCTTGGGACGGAGCTGCCGCCGGCGCGCGGGTGATCGGCCAGCGCGGCTGATTGCCGATATTCCCCGGGGGCCGCAGGCTTTCGTCGGCAAAGCCGAAACTGCTGATGTTTTCGCCGAGCGCCGCCACTTTCAGCGGATATTGCGCGCCGCACACGCCGGGACCGGCGATCGGGTCGATTCGGACAAGTTCCGCGCTCTCCTTGACCGCGCCGGACTTCAGGCAAGCGATTTCGGCCTCGGCACGCCACGGTTCGCGCTCGGCGGACTGAAAAAATCCGCGGCCACAACCCGCTAGCGAGACGAGGACGAAGGAGCCGACGAGATACAAACGAACTCCGCGCGTCATCCCGCGCACGTTCAACCAATTTATTTAAAGACTCTTCAACATATTGAATTTACAATTTTTTTACCATGCTTTCGCGAGCTTCCCCCTGTGGAGAGCTGTGGTCGGACAGCAACGCTGACTTTTTGGGCCGGGAACGCTTTGCTAGCCTTGAGCGTTATGTGCGGGCACGACGTAAACCCAGGGAGTTCTCCCAATGGATTTCGTAAGTCCTCTCGTCAGCAGACTTAGCGTTGTAACTGCGTATGTTGCATTCGCTTTCGTCGCCGCGATTGTACTCGGCGTGTTCTAGACTTCCGTCCAGAGATGGACCTGAACGCCCGGTGACGGTGTCACCGGGCGTTTTCGCGGGCGCATGGCGTTCTACGAGCGCGGCTCAGCGATCGCTTGCCACGACGTCGCCAGGCTGTCGGCACGGCGCGTGATCCGGCTCCAGTTGTTGCCGGAGCAGTAGAAGCGGCCGACCGCACAGGCTTCGACATGGAGCGTGTTGATCCCCTTCATCGACATCGTGCCGTAATACGTCTCGCCGCTGCCCTGGCTGTAGACGCCGCCGGTCCATTGCCTTTCCGTCTTCGGCTTCATGTTGATCAGGATCGCTTCGCCCCTCTCGTTCGATGAACCGAGCACGAAGCCGCACAGCGCATTGCCGCACCTGGCGATCCGCACCGTTCCCTTGCCTTCGGTCTGCCAGTCGCCGATCGGAGAATCCGACGGCTCTTCCTCGGCCTGATGCGCGGCGCGCTCAAGCTGCGTCGCAGGCTGCACGGCTTCGACTGGTTTTACGGCCGGCGCCGGAGGCGGCACGGGAATCGAAACCTGCTGAACCGGCGGTGGCGGAGGCACAGTGATGACCCGGGTCGACGATGCCGCCTGCGTGTAGACGGCAGGCGGCGGTGCGGCGACCATGGTTTGGACCGGCGCCTTGGTCGCCGGCGGTGCGGGCGGCGAAACCGTCTGCGGAGCCGGCGGCGGCACAGGCTTCGCCGGCGCTGCCGCGTCGCGCGCGTCGTCATAGCGGTCGCGCTTGCGTCGCCAGTCGAGGTTTTCTGGAGATCCACAGCGAGGCGCACGACACCGATCGGCAATGCCTGGAGGATTCGACGTGCACCCGGTGGCTGCCGACGTTGAATGAAATCGACCTGGCATCGGCCGACGAACTGAGTGCTATCAGCACGGCGAGAAAACAAAATCGTTTCATCGAAGGCTCCCGCGGGTGATGCAGAAAACTACTCGCGGGGAACCTCGGCTGGATGTGATTTGAATCACCGACCCGCCCGGTTGCGGAGCTTCCGGGTGTATTGTGACCTGCATCACAGAACGTATCCCTCGCGCCGCGTAGGGTCCGCCCAGATCCACCGCCACCGTTCACAGCCGCTCAGGAGCCTGTCATGAAGAAGCTCTACATCCTCGCCGCATTGCTGATGGCCACCACATCGGCGCAGGCCGGCGGAATTACATTCCAGATCAACGGCGAGCGCGTTCGCGTTGAAGCTCCGCGCAATTGCAACGCCATTTCCTGCGTCAAGATCACCGCGCCGGGCTACAACGGCACGATCGGCAATGTCGACCTCAAGGGCCTGGGCTCCAGGAGCAAGAACGACGATGACGTCGTAGCGACCGCGCCGGCTGCACCTGCCCCACCCGCTCCGGCTCAGGCCGCCGCGCCGCAACCCGCCGCCCCCGCCGCGTCTGCACCCGCCCCCGCTCAGACGACCGTCGCGGCTGTCTCGCCATCGCGAACCGAAACTGCCCCGCCCGCTCCGCCTCCGCCGCCCGCGCCTGTCGCAGCCGCGCCGGCACCGCAACCGGCTCCGGCAGCCGCGGCCGACTCGCCGATCGGCAGTCTGGGCGACGGAAGAGAACAAGGGCAACGTTCGCATCGAGGAATGCGGCGCCAATCTGTGCGGCTATGCCGTCAATACCGGTGCAAGAATCCTGATCAACATGAAGCCGCAGGGCAGCAAGTGGACCGGCCGGATTCATGATCCCGACAGCGGCCGCAATTACGACTCGACGATCGCACTGAAGAGCAGCAGCACGCTCAAGGTCCAGGGCTGCGCCTTCGGCGGCATGTTCTGCGGCGGCCAGACCTGGAAGCGCGTGAGCTGATTACTTTCTCCCCGAGACTTGAGGCCCTGTGGTTCGCCACAGGGCCTTCTTTATGTCCGCCTGGTGGTGCCGCCAGACTCGGAAGTTCCCCGTTTTTGCGACACTATTGATTGCCCGCCACTGGCGAAAGCCGCCTGGGAGCCGGCATTACCTCTCCTCAGTTCAGCGGCAGACACGACGGCAAAACCAGCCAGGAACGAGCAATTGCCGAAATCACCGCCCGAGGTAAAATCCATCGATTGTACCGAGGCCGCTGGCGACGGCTTTGCACGGAGGATGATCTGATGGAGTCCAACCTTGCAGATCTTTCGACGATACTGGACCGCATCCTTGATACGGCGGCGGACAACCTCAGGATCGCAAAGATTCTGGTTCAGATGGGTCTCGATCCGAACAACATCAGCTACGACGCACTATTCAACCGGCTGCTGGAAATCGTGCTGGCCAACATCACGCTTGCCAACATGTTCGCTCTGGTCGGCGCCATCTTTCTGGTCGCTACCTTGCTGATGCATACAATAGTGCCGCTGCGCTGCGCGAACATGGTCGGCTGTATGTTCTTCGTCGCCTATGGCGCGCTCTCGGGAAATGTCGGGGCTTTCTTCCTCTATCTGTTGTTGCTGCCGATCAATGCAATCCGCCTCCGTCAAATGCTCAACCTGATCAAAAGGGCACGTATCGCGACGGAGGGCGACACCTCGCTGGAATGGCTCAAACCTTTCATGACCGAGCGCAAATATCGCCGCGGAGATAAATTGTGCAAGAAGGATGATGTAGCTACCGAAATGTTCCTGACGGTCACGGGAAAGTTTTTGGTGAGCGAAATCAACGTCGAGATTCCGCCGGGACGTCTGGTGGGCGAGCTTGGTTTCCTTACTCCAAATCAACGGCGAACGGCGACCGTCGAATGCATCGAAGGCGGGCAGGTGATGACCATAACCTATGAAAAGCTGCTCGAAATTTATTTTCAGAATCCGCAATTCGGCTATTACTTTGTTGTGCTGACCAGCCAGCGGTTGCTCGAGAATATATCGCGTCTGGAAGGCATTATCGCACAAGAAAGAGCCGCACGGCCGACTCTGGCCACGGATGGCATAACTTGACACCTGGCTCCTGACGTCCCGCCCTTCCAGGGAGCGGGACGTCTCGACGCCGTGTGGGTCGAATCCACGGCCTAGCTTGCGGCCCGGAACCGAACCTCACCGTTGTTCAGGAAACATGTCTTGCTGAAGAGGCTCAGATCGAGCGGATTGGGCAATCTGACATCTTGCAGATCGGGGCATGATTTCTTCGACGGATCGTAGGAGCGATCGATCTGGGAGATAAAGACGAAGATCAGCCCTCGATCACGCGCGAACGACTGCAGCGTGCGAACCTGGACCATCAATTCCGGATTCTCACGCTTCTGGTCGAGCAGTTGCAGATAGTCCACGACCACCAGGGTGCCGCGCGGTGCGCCTGCCAGCCGCTTGACGATGTAGTCCGAACTCATGTCGTCGGAGCTGTCGAATTCAAACAGACCGGCGAAATCCTCTCGCGCCACGCCGATGGCCCGGAAACGATCCAGCATGTCCTTTTCGGTGTACTCCAGCGTGAAGAACACGCCTCGACTGCCGGACTTCATCGCTTGCACCGCGAGTTCGAGGCTCATCAGGGTTTTGCCCTGGCCCGGACGCGCACCCACCAGCACCAGGTCACCGGGGGCCAGCCGCGCAAACAGCTTTTCAGCAGGCGCGGTTGCGGTCACTTTAGCCGCCAGCAAACTCCAGCCGCCAAAACCTTCTTGCCGGGCAACGCGGTCGAGCGCCTCGTGCAGCGGGATATTTTCTGCACGGGATAGAAGTTTGGCCTTGCGCTTCAAGAGATAAAGGGGCGCAGACAGCTTCATCGAAGAACCTCCTATTGCGAGCAATGATCGCAACCCCTCCTTATGCTTGGTGCTCGAACAGTTGGTTCGATGATCGCAATGGCCCCGCATGAATGATGCTTTCCCGACGGAGGGGGGAGGCATGGGCCGCGCCAGAATCAGATTATAGCCGATTCCTGCCGAAGGGACATTGCCAACCTCAAGCGCGGCGTTCATCCCGCATTCAGCCTGAGGGCGCTGAAATCAGGGCCCCGCCTTCTGCCTTCCCCGTGAACGGAATGCCCCCGATGTCGCGCCAATTTTTCTTCGCGCTAGCGCTGCTGGCCTGCGGCACGATGATCGGCGCGACGGAAGGTTTCGCAGGCGCGTCCGAACTGACGCAACTGGCGCAGGCACAGACCGATCCTACAACACAGCCCGCCGCACCGGCGACGCCGGCGCCTGACGCGAACGCGCCCACTACGGACGCGCAGGCGCCCGAGGAGCCGATCGGCAACGTCGCAACGGTGAGCGGCAGCGCCAGCGTGATCCGCAACGACGCCACCACGCCGCTCAAGGTCAAGGACGACATCTACCTCAACGACATCGTGCAGACGGCGGCTAATTCCACGCTCGGCATCACCTTCATCGACGCCACCACGTTCAATCTCAAGGCCAGCACGAAAATCACCATCGACAATTACGTCTATGAGGACGGCGGCAAGAACAACGCCGCGATTTTCGACGTCGCCAGGGGCACCGCTGCATTCGTTGCCGCTTCGGTTGCCAAGACCGGCGACATGAAGATCACGACGCCGACGGCGACGCTCGGCATTCGCGGCACCACCGGCCTCGTCGAGGTGCCGGAGGGGGCTGCCGCCAACAATCCGAACAACGTCGCGGTCAAGCTTTATCCCGACGCCGACGGAAGGGTCGGCCGCATCGAGGTCAACGACCGCGCCGGCGCGCGGCTCGGCTTCCTGACGCAGGGCGCGAGCGGCTTCACCATCCGGCCAGGCGCCGGCGGCGTGCGCTTCGCCGCGGTGCCGCTGGCGATTCCGCAAGCGGTGATGCGGCGCGACCAGGGCTTTGTGCGCCAGCTTCACTCGACGCAAAATTTCGGCCGGCAGGTCGTGTCCCAGCAGCGCGAATTCCGCCGCGCCAATCCCGGCTTCGTCAATCCGAACCGGCCGATCCGGCAATTCCAGCCCGGCCAGCCGCGGCAAAATGGTTTGCCGGGACAGAACAGGCCCGGACAGCAACAGCCCGGTCAGTTGAACCGTCCCGGCCAGCCGCGGCAGAACGGCCTGCCCGGGCAACCCGGTCAGCCACCACTGCCGGCCGCACCGAACCGCCAGGGACAACAGCAGCCTGGTCAGCTTAACCGCCCCGGACAGCAGCCCGGTCAGTTGAACCGGCCCGGTCAACAGCAACGACCGGGCGCGCCAAACCGGCAGGGACAGCAGCAGCAGCCGGGCTCCCCCAATCAACCCGGCACCGCCCGCTGCGCGATCTGCCATCGCAGCCCGGGCAGCCGCCCCGTGCAGCCACCGCCACAACCCGTTGTGCCCGCACAACAGGGCGCACCGCAGGGTCGGCCGGGACTACCGAACAGGTACGGCGTTCCCGGATTGCAGCGGCCGCCCGGCGTTCAGGGGGCGCCTGCCGTGCAGCGTCCGGGATTGCCCGCCGCACCGAAGCGGCCTGCGCCCGCGCCGCACCGCGGCAAGCCGCCGCCAAAGGAATTGCGGTAGTGCACAGAAGCCGGGGTCAGGCCGCGCGCCGCAGCCAGTCCCGCATCCTCTGAAGCAGGTTTCTGCGTGGCTGCTCTCGCCTTCGCATCTCGGCAGCGTCGGCGGCCGCCGGCTCTATCTCGATCGCAAATGACGGCGTGACGGCCGGCTGCGCCTCCTCAACGAAGGCATCGGCGGTCGCATGGACCTCGTCAGTCACGTGCTCATCCTGCGCAATCGGCGGCGAAGGCTGATCGGTTACGGGCGAAGCAGGCTCGGGAGTAATCACGGGAGGCGCGCTCACGCCCGGGCGCCTCGCCCGGCGTTTTTCCAGCGCCGGTTGTTTAGCCCGCGCTTTCCGCACCGTCGCGGCATGCGCAGCCGCGGAGAGCGCAATCGGGCCGACATTTTCAAGAAACGCACGCTCGTAGTCGCGCGAGAGCCGGTCGACGGCGTCGGCCAGCGGCAGCCAATCCACTGCCTTCACATCACGCATCAGTTCATGAACCGCGCCGCCGCGCGCTTCCATCCGCCAGTAGTGCACGACCTTGGGACCGCCGCGGGACTCATAGGCCAGCGTGCCGAGAAATTCATGCACGGACACATCGTGCCCGGTTTCTTCCATCACCTCGCGTTCGGCCGCCGCGCGCGGCGTCTCGCCGTCATCGAGCTTGCCCTTGGGTAACACCCATTCATTGCGCTTGCGCAGGCGCACCACGGCCACCAGCGGTTTCGCCGCCGGCCGCAGCACAATGCCCCCTGCAGCCAGAACAGGCGTTCGCGCCATCTCTCGTCCCATTCCCGATTTCTGATCTCGCGACCATATAGCGGCAAGCGGCCGCAAAATCGAGATCGGGAATTACGGTTTCCGCAACAGCGCTTCTCCTGCGCGAACGCGTGTTCCCTCCGCGACACCGTCGGCGAATTCGAAACTCTCCGGCGCCAGCACGATGATGGTCGAGCCGTGCTCGAACCAGCCGAGTTCGTCGCCTTTCCTGATCCGCGCAAGGCAGGCGAAGTCCACCGGTCCCCTGCTCTGCGCGTTGAGCGTGACATCGAGGAAATGCAGGCGGATGCTGGCGACAAGAATGGCGGCGACCGGCACCAGCGTCAGTGCCTCTCCGGTCGAAAGCCGCATACGCAGCACCGCGCGCTCGTTCTTGCAGAACAATCGCTCCACCCGCTTCAGCGCGATCGGATTGACGTTCCAGACATCGCCATGGATGAACGTCACCCTCTTGATCGTGGCGTCATAGGGCGCGTGAAAGCGATGATACATGCTCGATGTCAGCCGCAGCGTGAGGAAGCGGCCGTTGCGGTGCTGCTCCACCAGCGCGGGATCGCCGAGCAGGTCGAGCAGCGAATAAGGCGCGCCCTTGATCTGGAACAGTTCGGTATCGGCGATCTTGCCGTGCGCGCCGATGATGCCGTCGGAGGGACTGGCCACGACGGCCGGATCGGGATCGACCGGGCGCAGGCCGGGACGCAGCTCGCGCGTAAAGCAGTCGTGCAGGCTCTTGAATTCGGTCTTTTTGGCTTCCGACAGATCGAGATCGGAAAACAGCCGCCAGCACGCGATCGAGGCATCGCGCACCAACGGGTTTTCGATCTTGCTGAACCAGCCCATGAAGCGCGTCAGCGCCGCCCGCGGGATGCGGTTGGTCAGCAGGAAATTGAGGTCTTCCTGCTGGGTGAAACGGGCGATCAGGCCCCGCACTGTCATCAATCTGTCAGCAGGATTGGCTAGCGCTTCAGGCATGGATTCGTCCCTTCCGATTCTTTCGCTGTCCGCCGCTGCGGTTGCTGGCGCCGCGGCGGTCTTCCCCAAATTGCAGGCGCGGCTGGCGCTGTCGCGCGCCAAGCATCGCTCGCTGACCGGACATTCCAAAATGTCCAAAACGGTCGCGCGGCTGGTGCCGCATTACGAGTTCGATATCGACGACTTCTTCCGTTCCGACGGCGCGCCCGATACCGTCGCCATGCAGCGCCAGGACGCCTTCTTCCGCCTCGCCTCGCTCTACGGGGAGCGCTACGCCAAGGGCCGGCAGATGACGGCGGAAGCGGCTGCACACATCTCGGACCTGCAGTTCACGGAAAGCTACCGGGTGCCGTTCCCGTACAGCCGGCTGGTGCGGGAGAATCTCGGCACCGGCGCCTTCATGCAATCCTCCGCCGGCGTCACCGTCACCGATGTCGACGGCAATGTGTTCTACGATCTCACCGGCTCCTACGGCGTCAACATCTTCGGCAACGATTTTTACAAAGAGTGCATCACCGAGGCCGAAAAGCGCGCCCACGCGCTCGGGCCCGTGCTCGGTCCCTACCATCCCGTCGTCACCGAGAATGTGCGGCGGCTGTGCCAGATTTCGGGACTCGACGAAGTCTCGTTCCACATGTCCGGCACCGAAGCGGTCATGCAGGCGGTGCGGCTGGCGCGCTACCACACCAGGCGTACGCATCTGGTTCGTTTCGCCGGCGCCTATCACGGCTGGTGGGGCGACGTGCAACCCGGCGTTGGAAATCCCGTGTCCCCGCACGAGACCTATACGCTGGCCGACATGTCGGAGCGGACGCTGCATGTGCTGCGCACCCGCAAGGATATCGCCTGCGTGCTGGTCAATCCGCTGCAGGCGCTGCACCCGAACGCCAACGCGCCCGGCGATTCCGCGCTCGTCGACAGTTCGCGCAAGGGTGCGTTCGATCGCGCCGCCTATGCCGACTGGCTGAAGAAGCTGCGCGAGGTCTGCACCGAGCGCGGCATCGTCCTGATCCTTGACGAGGTGTTCGTCGGTTTCCGCCTCGCCGCCGGCGGCGCCCAGGAATATTTCGGCGTTCGCGCCGACATGGTGACTTACGGCAAGAGCCTCGCCGGCGGCCTGCCCGTCGGCGTGGTCTGCGGCGCCAAGGACCTGATGCGGCGCTTTCGCGATGACCGCCCCGCCGATGTCTGCTTCGCCCGCGGCACCTTCAATTCGCATCCTTACGTGATGACGGCGATGGATGAATTCCTCGGCCGCCTCGCCAGCCCGAACTTCAACGCCGTCTACCATGGCCTCGACGAGACCTGGAACGGCCGCGCCGAGGCGCTGAACGCGCGGCTGGCCGAAAACGACTTGCCCGTCCGCGTCAGCAATCTCTCCTCGATCTGGATGGTGCAATATACCGAACCGTCCCGCTACAACTGGATGCTTCAATACTATCTGCGCGCCGAGGGGCTGGCGCTGAGCTGGGTCGGAACCGGCCGGCTGATCTTCAGCCTCAACTACACGGAAGCGGACTTCACTGAAGTGGCCGACCGCTTTGTCGCGGCAGCTACGAAGATGAAGCGCGCTGGCTGGTGGTGGCACGATGCCGCGCTGACCAACAAGGGCATCAAGCGGCAGATCCTGAAAGAGATGCTGGCTAAGAGGTTCGGGCGCTAAGGACGCGCTTTCGTCTGCCTTCGTCGCCGACTCTCGGCCCCAGCTGTCATTGCGAGGAGCGAAGCGACGAAGCAATCCATCCATCCCCGCGCGGAGAGATGGATTGCTTCGCTTCGCTCGCAATGACGACCTCACAACTGCTTTCTTTTCTCTCGTCATGGCCAGGCTTGTCCCGGCCATCCACTTCTTTCGTGGTATCGGCATCGCTTGTTGCTGACGTCCAGGAACGTGGATGCCCGGCACAAGGCCGGGCATGACGGAACTCTTCGATTGCGCAACAACACTTACGCGTGCTTGACGTGCTTCTCGAGGCCGGGATCGATCAGTTCGCCCTTCATGAGAGCCCACGGCGCCTTGTAGTACAGCTTGAGATCGCTGAAGGGGTCGGTGAGGATCTTCGTCATCCAGACCAGACCGGTCTCGACGTCGCGGATGAAGAACAGGTGGATGGTGCGGAACAGCAGCCCGCCGGCGCCGACCACGAGCCAGACCTTGGCCACCTGGCGCATGAAGTCGGCTGACGAGGTCCAGGGCGTGAACAGGCCGAACAGGGTCGGATCGAAATACAGCACCAGCGGCGACAGCGCCCAGATCGACATCAGCACGACCTTGCGCTGCAGATTGTAGCCGACCTTGATTTCTTCCTTGTGCTCGTGCGTCGCCTGGTTGACGTGGTCGTAGCCCCTCGGCTCGAAGAAGAAGTGACCGGCCTGCCGCGAGGTCATGGAGACCAGCCAGCCGACCAGCGCCGACACCATGGGATCGATGAACAGCATTGCATAGGCGAACAGGAAGCTCGCGGCGCTGACGAAGTGCAGCGACTGGTTGATGCGGCTGTGGTGATAGAAGCGATGGTCGTCCCAGCGCTGGGTTCGCAGTTCCTGCAGGAAGTTCTTGATCATTCTCTACCCCCAAATTCTTTCGGGCTTGTGTCTATCGAGATTCGATGTCCGGCATGTGACATCATCATGTTGACATATGACGGCTTGCAGCGACGCGATGACGCGGGCGTCGATGGCTGCCGTGTTACGCAGCCGCGGCTACATCGATCTTGCGGAAACGCACCAGCGAGAAATGGCCGAGCGGCGGCACCAGGCGGCGTTCCGCCAACTCCATGCCACGTGCGCCGGCCAGCCATTGCGCATAGCGCGACCAGGCGAACTCGGCGGTACGGAAGCCGAGCGGACGCACCACCGGCTGCAGGCGCTGCTCGATGAAGCGGCGCATGCCGGCATCGGCGCTGACGCGGGTGAGGATGATGAGTTCACCGCCCGGCCGCAGCACGCGCGCGAATTCGTCGAGCGCCTGTTCGGGGTTCGGCACAGCGGTGACGACATACTGCGCCATCACGACGTCGAACGAATCGTCGGGGAATTCGAGCTTCTCCGCGTCCATCACCGCGAGGCCCTCGACATTCTTCAGGCCGAGCTCGTCGACGCGCTTCTTCGCCTTCTCCAGCATCAACTCCGAAATATCGGTGCCGAAGATGCGCAGGTGCGACGCGTATAGCGGCAGCGAAATGCCGGTGCCGACGCCGACCTCGAGCACGCGGCCGCCGATCTTGTTGGTCGCCTGGATCGCCGCCTTGCGGCCCTTGCTGAACACGCCCCCGAACACCAGGTCGTAAACCGGCGCCCAGCGATCATAGGCCTGCTCGACCATTTCGCGGTCGAAATCCAGGGTCCTGCTGTCGTCAAGCTTGATGATGTCTGCCATGGTTCTGCCTTCTCGTCTTACGCGTGTGACTGGTTTTACGCTCGAACTTTTCGCACTCAGCCCTGCACGGCGCTCGCGGCGGGCGCACGGCGTACCGGCCGCAGCGCGCGGCTCGGCTGCAGCGCGGTCAGATTGCCGATGAACTGCCGCGCGCTGTTTTCCCAGGAGCGCGCCAGCGCAAAATTCCGGCAGGCCTCGCGCGACATCGTCAGCGCGCGCAGGCAGGCGCCGTGCAGATCGGTGTCGATCGCGCCGATCGGATGATCGGCAATGACATCCTTCGGCCCGGTGACCGGGAACGCCGCGACCGGCGTACCGCACGCCAGTGCCTCGAGCTGCACGACGCCGAACGTATCGGTGAGACTCGGAAATACGAAGACATCGGCGGCGGCGAGATGCGCGGTCAGGTCAGCGCCCTTCTTCTCGCCGAGGAAGATCGCGTCGGGATATTGTTTCGCGAGTTGCGCCCTCTGCGGCCCGTCGCCGACGACCACTTTCGATCCCGGCAGGTCGAGCGACAGGAACGCTTCGAGATTCTTTTCCACCGCGACGCGGCCCATCGTCATGAAGATCGGCCGCGGCAGATCGAGCGTTGCCGGCGTATGCGGGTTGAACAGTTCGGTGTCGACGCCGCGCGTCCAGAAGCCGAGCTTGCGAAAGCCGCGCGCGCCGAGTTCCTGCCGCAGCGAATCGGTCGCGACCATGGTGGTGGAAGACGCCGCATGAAAGTGTCGCAGCACGGCATAGCCGGCACTCGCCGGCAGCCCGGTGCGGACGGCGATGTATTCCGGAAAGCGCGTCGTATAGGACGTGGTAAACGCAAGCTTGCGGCGGCGGCAATAGGCGCGAACCATCCAGCCGATCGGCCCCTCGGTCGCGATATGGATGGCGTCCGGCGCGGCCTCCTCGATCCGTCGCGCGATCTCGCGCCGGTTCGGCAGCGCCATGCGCAAGCCAGGATAGGTGGGCACGCCGAGCGAGGAAAATCCGTCCGGGGTGAGGAAGCTGATATCGGCACCGAGCGCGGAGGCGCTCTTCGCCAGCGACGTCAGCGTACGGACGACGCCGTTCACCTGCGGATGCCACGCGTCGGTCGCTATCAATATCTTCATTGTCCCGGATCCGAGATGAATGATTCCTGAATCCGACGTTGGGACATGGATATTTCAGGCGTATGACGTCATCGTTCTGTAAGGTTGTTTTTTAAACCCATCTCCACGCTTTTCGGGTAACGTGACAGTCTGATGTCAGACCAGAACGACAATTCTGCGCGATCCCGCCGGCGGCGGCAGCGGAGAAGCTATGCGCTTCTGATCCTTGCCGCCGGCATGCTCGCCTTCGGCGTGGCCGCGGGCACGCTGTATTACGCGCTGCGGCCGACGACGCTGCGGATTGCGGTCGGGCCTGCCGGCAGCGAAGACCAGAAACTGATCCAGTTGATGGCGCAGACGTTCGCGCGCGACAACAGCGCGGTGCGACTGTCGGTGGTCACGACGGAGGGCACGGCGGAGAGCATCGCGTTGTTCGCGGCCGGCAAGGCCGATCTCGCGGTGGCCCGCGGCGACCTGAACCTGCCTGAAAATGCCGAGTTGGTTGCCATCCTGCGCAAGAATGTCGTCGTGCTGTGGGCGCCCTCGGGCCTTCCCGCCAAAGGCTCGAAAAAGCGGCCCACACCCAGGATCAAGAGTCTCGACGAACTGGCCGGCCACCGCGTCGGCGTGATCGGGCGGACGCAATCCAATGTCACGCTGCTGCGCGTGATCCTGAAAGAGTCCGGCATCAATCCCGACAAGGTCACGATCAGCCAGTTTGCCACCAACCAGATCGGAGAAATGGCGCGCGACCCATCGGTCGATGCGTTCATGGCCGTCGGCCCGCTCAAGAGCAAGATCACCGTGGACGCGATCGCGGCGACGGCTGCGGCCCGCGGCGAGCCGAAATTCCTGCCGGTCGACGTCGCCGATGCGATCGCCAAGAAAAATCCGGTCTACGAATCCGAGGAGATCCCCGCCAGCATCTTCGGCTCCTCGCCGCAGCGGCCGGAAGACAAGGTCGATACGTTGGCTATCAACCATCTGATCATCGCGCCGAAGTCGCTGTCCGACACGGCGGTCGCCGCCTTCGCCCGCCAGCTCTTCACCAACCGCCAGCAATTGGCGCGTGAGCTGCCGACCGCCTCGCAGATCGAAAAGCCCGATACCGACAAGGACGCCGCGTTACCGGCGCATGCGGGAGCGGCGGCCTATATCGACGGCAACGAGCGAACGTTCCTTGAAAAATACACCGACTACATCTGGTTCGTCGTGCTGGCCCTCTCGGGCCTGGGATCGGCCGGCGCCTGGTTCAAGCACTACTGGAACAAGGACGAGCGCGAGCAGTACATCGCCCATCGCGATCATTTGCTCGAGCTGATTTCCAGGGTGCGCAAGGCCGAAACGCCGGAAGAGCTGGCCGAAATGCAAAGTGCGGCCGACGGCATGTTGCGCGAGGCGCTGAATTGCTATGATGACGGCACCGTCGAGCAAAGTGATCTGTCGGTGATCGGGCTGGCGCTCGAGCAATTTCATCATGCCGTTGCCGACCGCCGCGCCGTGCTCGGCGCGGGCTCCGCCGGCATGCCGCGAATGCGCGTCGGATAGAGCGTTTTGCCCTCGGACTTGATCCGAGGGTGATGACCGCTGACGGGATGCGTCCGGGCCTGAGATACCGATCCTTAACCCTGCCGCGAAACACGGACGAAACAATTCCCTAACGCGACGAAACCATTTTGGCGATTTCGTGCAAATGTCCTGAAACGGTTCACCTGTACATCTTGCCCCAACGACGCGCCGAAAACGGTGCGACTGGGCGTAGAACAGGGGACGACCAATGTTTAATTCATTGAAGCTGAACACCCGCATTGCTGCCGCCGCTTTTGGTGCGCTGGCGATCGGCGCGACCGCATTTTCCGCACCCGCCGCCGCAGCCCCGCTGCCGCTGTTTCCGTTTTTCCTGCCGCAGATCGAAGCCGCCCCGCCGCCGGTGCAGGCTGTGCCGCAGGATGAAGAAGACCGCTCGGTCGAGCTGCCGGCCCGCCTGCGCCGCCAGGTCGTGAGCTACGCCACCCGCGAGGCGCCGGGCACGATCATCATCGATACCCCGAACACTTATCTCTATCTCGTGCTCGGTAACGGCCAGGCGATGCGTTATGGCATCGGCATCGGCCGCGACGGTTTCACCTGGTCCGGCACGCAGACGATCACCCGCAAGGCCGAATGGCCGGCCTGGACTCCGCCCCCGGAAATGATCGCCCGCCAGCCCTATCTGCCGCGCCACATGGCCGGCGGCCCCGGTAACCCGCTTGGCGCCCGCGCGATGTATCTCGGCGGCACCATCTATCGCATCCACGGCACCAATGCGCCCGAGACGATCGGAACCCGCGTTTCCTCGGGCTGCCTGCGCCTCACCAACGAGGACGTCGCCGACCTCTATTCGCGGGTCAGCGTCGGAACCAAGGTGATCGTGCTGCCGATGACGGATCGCCGCGCCGACCTCGGCCGGACCATCCGCTAAGCCATCATCGCTTCCTGATGTGACAAGCGGCCCCGGCATTCGCCGGGGTCGTTATTTCACGGCCGCCAGGATATCCGCATGGTATCGACGCGACGGATGCCGCTGTGCCCCTTGACCGCAGGCGCTTCATCCAATTGGAGTTGCGGGATGCGGGCCGCGAGCGCCGCCAGGCTCTCCTCGAGTTCGGCACGCGCCAGCGCTTCACCGATGCAACGATGGGCGCCGGCACCGAAGGCGGGAAGTAGTCGCGGCTGGTCGGTTCGACGGATGTCAAATACGTCAGGGCGTTCATAGGCCTCTTCGTCACGTGCGGCGGACATGGTTGACAACATGATGAATTGCCGGGCCGGAAGAACAGCGCCGCCAACCTCGATGTCGTGAGTCGTTACCCTGACGTACGATGCCACGCTTGGCTCGAAGCGCATCGCCTCCGCAACCGCGTGCGGAACGAGCGAGGAATCGCGACACACTGCGTCCCATTGCTCCCTGTGCTGGAGCAGAAGCGCGAGTTGCACCACGATGGCGACACGGGTCGTGTCGGTGCCGCCGACGATCAACTGCATGATCTGGAATATGATCTCGATAGGTGACAATGCACCGGCTGCGTCCGCCTTCCCCAGGAAATCCGAGAGGAAATCGTCGCGAGGAGCGCGACGCCTGTCCTCCAGCGTCTTTTCCACGTAATCGCGCAATTGTTTGCACGCCGCCTCTGATTCAGGGATTTCGTCCGGGTGTACGCTGGAGGTGATAAATCGGGTCACTGAGTAGACAAGTTCTGTAAAGGATGGGATGTCGGCTCGCGGCAGACCGAGAAGATCGCCAATAACGCGGGCGGGAAGCTCAGCTGCGAACTGACCGACAAATTCGACTTGACCATCGGCGTACCAACCCTCGATCAACTCTTCCGCGGAACGCCGGATATGCGGACGCAGATCGGCGATCGTTCGAGCCGCAAAGCTTCTTGAGAACGGTGAGCGCCGGCGACGGTGAACGGCGCCATTGGCGGTGAGCATTCCCTGATCGAAGAAATCAAACAGCGCTCCCTCTGTGACACCGAACAATTTCGGATGGACCGTTTCGGATGCGGCTGTACGCGAATCAATGACAAGCCGCTCAATGTCAGCGTGGCGGAGCACGAGGTAAGCTCCGGTTTCATGTCTGACAAAAGGATAGCCGGCACGATACCTGCGGAACATGCCGTGAGGATCCGCATCGAGGTCTACCACATCAAGAACCGGCAGGTCTTCAACAGCCGCGAGAGCCACCCGATCGTTTGCGCCGATAGCTTCTGCCATTGAGCTTCCTCTCGTCCTTGACTGCGACTTCTCCTCTCTAGGCATCCCGTTTTACGTCTCGATTGCCGGACAGCCGAAATTTATTGCAATCGTAATGGGCGGCCGAAATGCCGCTCCAATTCCTGTGACCCCGCAAATGACATGATGGGTCACAAGCGCCCATCTGCGCGGTTATGAGTACATGCCCCAATGCAGCCTTATTGCGCAGTAGCGTCGCGCCCGCCGCCGCTGTACAACGTTGCGGGGCAATTCATTTGGAATCCGGGGGGACGATGCGTCTGCCGATGCATCTCAAGACGATTTCGATTGCACTCGCGGTCCTCGTCGTCTCGTTTGTAGCCAGCCTGAAGGTGATGGATTTCGTCGCGCCGCGCGCCACGAACCGGCCGCCCGTGCTCGCTCAATTGCCGCCACTGCCGCCGGCGCCACGCGCGTCCACCGTGATGGCGCCGATTGCGGTTGCGCTGTCGGCGATCCGCGACGCCGCCGATCGCGGCGCGCCGCGCTCCTTCGCCGGCAAGGCCGACAATCCGATATCGCAGATCCTGCAGAACGCCGATATCGGCTGGACCGCCTCGCGCGGGCCGATCAGCGCAACCGGCGCGCAGGACGTGCTGTCGCTGGCGACGCCGCTGACGGGCACATTGCACGTAACCGGCTCGCTGTCGGCGAAGGCGACGGGCGCGATCGGCGACGCGCTCGGCGGCCTGCTCGGCGGCAACGTCGCCAAGCAGATCGGCAGCGTGAACATCAAGAACCTCAACGCCAGCGCCGAGATCAAGGGTAACGTCGTGATATCCGCGCGGCCGACGATCGCGGCGAACTGGCGCATCGAGCCGAACCTGGCGGCACAGGTCAATCTCGGCGATACCAACCTTGCCGTGGCCGGCGCGCGCGTCAATGTGCCGGCGCAGGTGAAGCCACTGATCGACAAGAATGTCGCCGAGCAGATCGCGCTGGTTCAGGCGCGAATGCGCAACGATCCGGCCTTCGAGAAGACCGCGCGGGTACAATGGGCCAAGGCCTGCCGCTCGATCCCGCTGCAAGGCACGACGGCGGGCTCGACCATGCCGGCGCTGTGGCTGGAATTGCGCCCCACACGGGCGATTGCCGCGCAGCCGCGCGTCGATGCTTCGAACCTGACGCTGACGCTCGGCATCGAGGCCGAAACCCGGATCACGCCGGCCGAGACCAAACCGTCCTGCCCGTTCCCCGCCGAGATCGTCATCGTGCCACCGACGCCGGGGCGGGTCGCGATCGGCGTTCCCATCGACATGCCCTTCACCGAGATCAACAGGATCGTGGAAGCGCAGTTCGCCGGAAAGACCTTTCCGGAAGATGGCTCCGGCTCGGTCGACGTCACCGTCAAACGCGCCAGCATCGCGGCGTCGGGTGACCGCCTGCTGATTTCGCTTCTGGTGAACGCCAAGGAAAAGAAGAGCTTTCTGGGCCTCGGCGGCGAAGCCAATGTGCATATCTGGGGAAGGCCGGTGCTCGATCAGGCCGAGCAGACGCTGCGGCTGACCGATATCGAACTCGCCGTCGAATCGGAAGCCGCCTTCGGGCTGTTGGGCGCCGCGGCGCGCGCGGCCATCCCGCATCTGCAGAACACGCTGGCGGAAAAGGCTGTCGTCGACCTCAAGCCGTTCGCCGCCAACGCCCAGAAAAAGATTGCGGCCGTGATCGCCGATTTCCAGAAGAACGAGGACGGCCTGCGGGTCACGGCCGAGATCAGCAAGCTGCGTCTCGCCGACATCGCCTTCGATTCCAAAACGCTGCGCGTGATCGCCGAAGCCGAAGGCGCGATCAATGTCTATGTGAGCGCGCTGCCGGCGCTGTGAGCCGTGCGGCGCGTTTCTCTTCCGTGATTGCGAGCGAAAGCGAAGTTGTAGGGTGGGCAAAGCGAAGCGTGCCCACCATCTTTCCGTTCAATGAAAGAGTGGGCAAGGCGCGTACGCGCCTTTGCCCACCCTGCGCATCAACGCGATCAATCCTCGAACTTGAAAGAGACGTTCACCTTGGCGCGGTACGCCTCGACCTCGCCCTTGGCGTCCAGTTGCAGATCGAGCTTGACGATCTCGGCGACACGGAGATCGCGCAAGGATTTTCCGGCCCGGCTGACCGCCGCGGAAGCGGCCTTCTCCCAGGATTCCTTGCTGGTGCCGATCAGCTCGATGACCTTGTAGACACTCTCAGCCATGTCGTCCTCCCGTTGATACCAGGCAGGAGGCAGGTGCTCCTGCCGTGACACAACCTAACATCGGGACGCGTGCCGTGAATAGGATGCGCTGCACCATTGCGCGAACGGATATTTCCAAAATCAAATGGCCGGGCGGCATCACGCCGTCCGGCCATTTTGTAAAAGCCTGGTCGTCAAGGCCGCGGCTTTACTCAGTCGCGTACTTGAACTCCGGCATCGACTTGAGCTGATCCTTTGTCGCGCTGAACATGGCGTGATCCGGATACCAGGGGTTCTTCTTGGCGGCGGCAGGCGCGGTCGTCGCAGCACCCGTCGTCGTCGTGCTCGAAGGCCTTGCGCCGCCGTTCGCGGGCGCGCTCGAGGCGCCGGTGTAGGCAATCGGCTCCTCGACGAACTTCACCTTGTCGAGCGGCACGGCGACCAGATGCTCGCCGACACCAAGGAAACCGCCAACACCGATCACCACGGCTTTGATGTCGCCGCTCTTGTCGGTCAGGAGATCGTTGATCGATCCGACTTTCTCGTTGCTGTCGTTGTATACATTCAACCCGACCAGCTTCGATGTACGCCAGCTACCCTTCAGCGATGAGGTATCGGAAGGAGCCGCAGGTGCGGCGGTGGTGGCGGTGTCCGTGTTTGCCGAAGGACTTTGCGCAAACGCAACGCTCGTCAGCAGCACAGACGCTGCGACGCCGGCAATGGCATATTTAGTTAACATGTCGGTTCTCCTCATTTCAGAAACGCAAGGAGAAAACCCGGCACTTCGACAAGTGTTCCAGATGTTCCGCGTGGAACACGGCGGTGCGACACTGCGATCAGAAGCCACCCCAGTACGGCGGCATGCCGTAGTACCGATGCAGTTCGGCTTCCTTCGCGCGATCGCCCCAGTCGAAATCCTTGTCGGCACGGAATGACGGCGCGCGCTTCAGCTCTTCATCGCCGATATCAAGTTCGTAGGCTTCGAACTTCATGTTGTAGCGAAGCCGTCCCCACGGCAACGGAATCAGATTGGCCCCGATGCCCAGGAACCCGCCGAAACTCAGGATTGCATACGAAACCTTACCGGTGACCTTGTCGATCATCAGCCGCTCGATATGGCCGATCATGTCTCCATTCGGCCGGCGCACTGCCGTGCCCTCGACGCGGTCGCTCGCGACCAACTGATGCGGTTTGGTCATGACGTCGCTTGCCATTGCACCCTCCACACGTGAATGGAAATCAACGCTGCACTGCGTCACCGGTTCCGTCGTGGAATAAGACAACCATCCTTTCCTATCCGGAAAGGATGGTTGCATGGCGCGGCGCAGGGAAAACGAAGCGGCGGGCTTCGGCCTCGGTCTTTCGATCACGAACGCGAACGTGCTCACGCAGAGCGGCGTGCTGTCGCTGCACGACCGGCAGCCGCATGGACTGGTGGTTCGGATGCGATTGCCGGTTCGCCAGCAGAGCGAGCGCCCCGCGGCCTGGACGCGCAACGGCCCAGGCGGCGGCAAACCGCAAGCGGCTCAGGCGGCGAGCGCGTCCGGATGCGCCTCTTCATAGATCGCGATCGCTTCAAAGCGATAATCGCAGGCGCGGCAGAACCAGAGGAACGACGTGCGGCCAGGACTGCTCTCGACCCAATCGGGCCGTGCGATCGGCTTGCCGCATTGGGCACACGGATTTCCGCGGGGCAGATAGCCGGAATCGAGTCGAGCCATGGCGCTTCTCCCTTCTGACTTTTGTTATGCTTTGTTATTTGGTGGAATAATCTAGTGGAATGAGACAGCTTTGCTGTCGAAATGAAACGCCTGTCGCCGCAAAACCTTCTTTACACCTTGACTGCGTCATTTGCACGACAATCCTGGCGCGTCCGCATGACGCAAATTCGCGTCGACAGACGCGATGCATCGCACGCACAACGTAAGCGTCACGCTCGCCGTGGTTGTCTGCGTGCGCCTGGCTGAAAATATCTCGCCGCGATGTCGCCGATTTTTCGCCACATCTGTGCCCGGTAGTGGAACTACCGAAAACGCCAGCCGTTAAACGCCCGTGTTCGCAGAGATTGCTTTATGAAAAGTTTCCCGAAGTTTGCGCTGAAATTTACCTGGCTTGCCACCATGGCCGCGCTGTTCGCTTCCGTCCGACGCAAGCGCGCAGAGCCGCGCGCAGTATGAGAGCATGGTCGCAACGCACGCCGCCGCCAACAACGTGCCGGAAGCGCTGGTGCACCGGGTGATCGTGCGCGAGAGCAAATATCATCCAAATCTCGTTGGGCGCGGCGGCACCATCGGGCTGATGCAGATCAAGCTCGCCGACCGCGCGCGGCCTCGGCTACACCGGCGACGCCGCGGGCCTGCGCGATCCCGACACCAATCTCGCCTGGGGCACCAAATATCTGGCCGGCGCCTATCGCGCCGCCAACAGCGATCACAGCCGAGCTGTGCGTTATTATGCGAGCGGCTATTACTACGCCGCAAAGCGCCAGCGGATCGAACGGCCGGTGCAGCTAGTGCCGGTACTCGCGAGTGGTGCGCCGCCGAAAATCGTCGCCAGGCGCGTTGAACCGGCCAAAATACCCGCCGACGCGAACGCTCTCCAAACAGCCAAATAGCTGTATTTCGTGTCCCGGGCGCGGTGCAGCGCTCTTGCGCTGCTCCGCAGAACCGGGACCTGGCGGAGGTAGCCTCTGGGCCCCGGCTCTGCAGCGCAACGCTGCGCATTGCGCTGCGTCCGGGGCACGACAGCGGTGCAGTTCCCGTAAAGCCGCGTTGACACCCCGGCCCAACTGCCTACATTAGAGCTGTTCCGAGGGGTGCTCCGATGAGGAGCTGAGATACCGCAAGCTTGGGCAGTTCAGCCTGAGACCGCGGTGACCCTTTGAACCTGATCCGGGTCATGCCGGCGAAGGGACAGGGATGTACCAGAAGTCAGATCTACGCGGGGATTCCCCCGTTTCCATCATCGGCGCAGGCATTGCCGGCGCCTGGCAGGCGTTGCTGTTCGCGCAGGCTGGCCATGCCGTCACTCTGTATGAGCGCAGTGACGCCGATATGACGCTTTCCACCAGCCATTGGGCCGGCGGCATGCTGGCGCCCTGGTGCGAGGCCGAGGCCTCCGAGCCCGTGATCGGCCGGCTCGGCATCCGCTCGCTCGACCTGTGGCGCGAGCATTTTCCCAAAACTCCGTTCAACGGATCGCTTGTCGTCGCGCACGCGCGCGACCGCACCGATTTCGAACGCTTTGCGAAGCTCACCACCGGCCATGTCAGGCTCGACGCGCAGGCGTTGGGCGACCTCGAACCGTCGCTGGACGGCCGTTTCCGCGACGGCCTGTTCTATGCCGCCGAGGGTCATGTCGAACCGCGCCGCGTGCTTCCCGAACTGCATGCCCGCATCGAGGCCGCCGGCGGCACCGTCAGGTTCGACTGCGACATGAACGCGGAAGATCTCGACGGCATCGTGATCGACTGCCGCGGATTGTCCGCCCGCGACGAGCAGCCCGAGCTGCGCGGCGTCAAGGGCGAGATGATCATCGTCGAGACGTCGGAGGTCGAGCTGTCGCGCCCGGTGCGGCTGATCCATCCGCGCTGGCCGCTCTACGTCATCCCGCGCGGCGACAACAAATTCATGCTCGGCGCGACCTCGATCGAGGCCGAGGACACCGGCGTCAGCGTGCGCTCGGCGCTGGAGCTGCTGGGCGCGGCCTATGCCGTGCATCCGGCCTTTGCCGAGGCGCGCATCGTCGAGTTCGGCTCCGGCCTGCGCCCGGCCTACCCGGATAATCTGCCGCGGATCACGGTCGACGAGAAGATTGCCGTGAACGGGCTCTATCGCCACGGCTTCCTGCTGGCCCCTGCGCTGGCCGAGCTGACGCTTGGCTATGTGCAGCGCGGCGCAATCGACAATGAGGTGATGCGATGCGCGTGACCATCAACGGGGAGCAGCGGGAGATCGCCTCTTCCCGCGTCGACGCGCTGCTCTCGGAGCTCGAATACGAAGGCACGCATTTCGCGATTGCCGTGAATTACGACGTGCTGCCGAAAAGCCGCTGGGCCGAGACGGCGCTGAAGAGCGGCGACGAGATTGAGATCATCACGCCAAGGCAGGGAGGGTGATGTGATGTTCCGCGCAAACTCTCTCCCCCCGTCGTCCCTGCGAACGCAGGGACCCATAACCACCGGCCTTCGTAACGACGAAAGGTCTCTGCCGTTGCGCCAACAAGCGAGATCACGCGGTACGGGTCCCTGCGTTCGCAGGGACGACGATGGTTGCGCGTGCTCACACCACACTCCGCCGTCATCGCCCGGCAAAAGCGCGAAGCGCGTCTTTACCGCAGCGACCGGGCGACCCAGTACGCCGCGGCTTCTCGGTTTGATTTCGGGCTTCCCGGCGTACTGGATCCCCGCCTTCGCGGGGATGACGAGTGGTGGCGCGGGGATGACGAGCTGTTGCGGGATGACAAATTGTGGAAGGGGACACTGACACGATGCTGAACTTCTACGGCAAAACCTTCTCCTCCCGCCTGCTGATCGGCACGGCGCTCTACCCCTCGCCTGCGATCATGCAGGACGCGATCCGCAGCTCCGGCGCCAACATCGTCACGGTGTCGCTGCGGCGCGAGGCGGCCGGCGGCAAGACCGGGGATGCGTTCTGGTCGCTGATCCGCGAGCTCGGCGTCACCGTGCTGCCGAACACCGCCGGCTGCCGCAGCGTGCGCGAGGCGGTGACGACCGCAAAGCTCGCGCGCGAACTGTTCTCCACGCCCTGGATCAAGCTGGAGGTGATCGCCGACAACGACACGCTGCAGCCCGATGTGGTCGGGCTGGTCGAAGCCGCCGGCATCCTGATCAAGGACGGCTTTGAAGTATTCCCCTATTGCACCGAAGACCTTTCGGTCGCGATGCGGCTGGTCGATGCGGGCTGCAAGGTCGTGATGCCCTGGGCCGCGCCGATCGGCAGCGCCAAGGGGGTCACCAACCGCGACGCGCTGAAACTGATGCGCGAGCGCCTGCCCGATATCACGCTGGTGGTCGACGCGGGGCTCGGCGCCCCCTCGCACGCGGCCCACGCGCTCGAACTCGGCTACGACGCCGTGCTGCTCAACACGGCAGTCGCAAAAGCCGCCGATCCCGTCGCCATGGCCAACGCCTTCCGCCTTGGCGTGGAAGCCGGCCGCACCGCCTACGAGGCCGGGCTGATGGAAGCCCGCGACTTCGCCTCGCCCTCAACCCCTGTGATCGGGACACCGTTCTGGCATGCCGTATCCTGATAAATTCTATCCCGTCGTTCACAGCGTCGCGTGGGTAGCGCGGCTGGCGCTGCTCGGCGCCGGCACCATCCAGTTGCGCGCCAAGGACCTCGATGAGTTCCGGGCGCTGCAGATCGTGACCGACGCACTCGAGGCCATCAAGGGCACGAATGCCAGGCTCGTGGTCAACGATTACTGGCGCGCGGCGATCGTCGCCGGCGCAAAGCATCTGCATCTCGGCCAGGAAGACCTGGTTGACGCCGACCTCGGCGAAATCCGCAAAGCCGGATTGACGCTCGGCATCTCCACCCATGACGACGAGGAGCTCGCGACCGCGCTTGCCGCGAAGCCGGACTACATCGCGCTCGGCCCGATTTTCCCGACCACCCTGAAATCGATGCGCTTCGCGCCGCAGGGCATTCCAAAGATCACCGAATGGAAGAAGCGCATCGGCAACATTCCGCTGGTTGCGATCGGCGGCATCAAGTTCGAACAATCCGCCGAGATTTTTGCGGCCGGCGCGGACTCCATCGCCGTCGTCAGCGACGTCACCCAGAACGCCGATCCCGACGCGCGGGTGCGGCAATGGCTGGGCAAAAGCGCGGAGGCCGCGTGATGTGCATCGTTCGAAGCCTCGTGCCATTCATTCCGCCGTCATCGCCCGGCTTGACCGGGCGATCCAGTACGCCGCGGCTTCTCCGCCCCTCAGCGCGGCCTCTGGGATACTGGATCCCCGCTTTCGCGGGGATGACAGCGGTTGCCGTTTCTCGCTCAGCGATGCCAACGAATTAGAACAAGGAGGATAACAAAATGAACATCCGCTCCAACCCCGACACCACCCTACCCGCCGTCACCACGGGCCCCCTTCCCTCGTCGCGAAAAATCTTCGCCACGCCAGACGCCGCGCCCGATCTGCGCGTCCCCCTGCGCGAGGTCATCCTCTCTGAAGGCGCGGGTGAACCGAACCTTCCCGTTTACGACACCTCCGGCCCCTACACCGATCCGACCGTCACCATCGACGTCAACGCCGGCCTGGCCCGCAACCGCCTCGCCTGGGTCAAGGAGCGCGGCGGCGTCGAGGAATATCAGGGCCGCGATATCAAGCCGGAAGACAACGGCAATGTCGGCGCCTCGCATGCCGCAAAGGCCTTCACCGCGCACCACAAGCCGCTGCGCGGCACGGGCGACCACAAGATCACCCAGCTCGAATTCGCCCGCGCCGGCATCATCACGAAAGAGATGATCTACGTCGCCGAGCGCGAAAACCTCGGCCGCAAGCAGCAGCTCGAGCGCGCCGAAGCCGCATTGGCCGACGGCGAAAGCTTTGGCGCGGAAGTCCCCGCCTTCATCACGCCGGAATTCGTCCGCTCCGAGATCGCGCGCGGCCGGGCCATCATCCCCTGCAACATCAACCACGCCGAACTCGAGCCGATGATCATCGGCCGCAACTTCCTGACCAAGATCAACGCCAATATCGGCAACTCCGCCGTCACCTCGTCGGTGGAGGAGGAAGTCGACAAGATGGTGTGGGCGATCCGCTGGGGCGCCGACACCGTGATGGACCTCTCGACGGGCCGCAACATCCACACCACGCGCGAATGGATCTTGCGCAACGCGCCGATCCCGATCGGCACCGTGCCGATCTACCAGGCGCTGGAGAAGTGCGAAGGCGATCCGGTAAAACTGACCTGGGAGCTCTACAAGGACACGCTGATCGAGCAGTGCGAACAGGGCGTCGACTACTTTACGATCCACGCCGGCGTGCGCCTGCCCTACATCCACCTCACCGCCAGCCGCGTCACCGGCATCGTGTCGCGCGGCGGCTCGATCATGGCGAAGTGGTGCCTGGCGCATCACAAGGAGAGCTTCCTCTACACCCATTTCGACGAGATCTGCGACCTCATGCGCAAGTATGACGTCTCGTTCTCGCTCGGCGACGGCCTGCGCCCCGGCTCGATCGCGGACGCCAACGACCGCGCGCAGTTCGCCGAACTGGAGACGCTCGGCGAGCTGACGAAGATCGCGTGGGACAAGGGCTGCCAGGTGATGATCGAAGGCCCCGGCCACGTGCCGATGCACAAGATCAAGATCAACATGGACAAGCAGCTCAAGGAGTGCGGCGAGGCCCCGTTCTATACGTTAGGCCCGCTGACCACCGACATCGCGCCGGGCTACGACCACATCACCTCAGGCATCGGTGCGGCCATGATCGGCTGGTTCGGCTGCGCCATGCTCTGCTACGTCACGCCGAAGGAGCATCTGGGTCTCCCCGATCGCAACGACGTCAAGGTCGGCGTCATCACCTACAAGATCGCCGCCCACGCCTAGCGATCTCGCCAAGGGCCACCCCGCCGCGCAACTCCGCGACGACGCGCTTAGCCGCGCGAGGTTCGACTTCCGCTGGACCGATCAGTTCAACCTCGGCCTCGATCCGGACACCGCCAAGAGCTTCCACGACGAAACCCTGCCGAAGGAAGCCCACAAGGTCGCGCACTTCTGCTCGATGTGCGGCCCAAAATTCTGCTCGATGAAGATCACGCAGGACGTGCGGGATTACGCGGCGACGCTGAACGACCCGGCGAGCGTGGGGATGTCGGTGTCGGGCACCATCGAGGACGGCATGGCGGCGATGAGCCAGAAGTTCAAGGATATGGGCAGCAGCGTGTACCTGGACGCGGACAAGGTGAAGGAGAGCAATCGGGTGTTGTGAGATACCGCCCTCTCCTCGTCCTGCCCGGACTTGCCGGGCGTCCATCAGAAAAGGCTGGGTGAAAACTCAGCCTTTTTTGGTGTCGCAGATCCATTCGCCAATCTAGCCTTCTACCAGGCCGTGAACTCATAAATCCGGCTTGCTGGAGTCCGCTATGCCCCGATAGCCAACGTATGTTGCACGGCAGTGAAACGACGTTGTGTGCCAGTGGGCGACATTGCGGGATTGGCTTGATATGAGAGGCTTCGACTTCGCCGACCTTAAGGATGCCGAATGAAATTGGCTTTAGACCTAATGATCTTTTGGCTTTATCTTTACTTGTGGTTTGTGGTGCCTGGAACGCTTATTGGATGGCTGCTTCACCGCTATTTGCGCTCGACCCTGGTGGCGGTTGTAGTAGCCGAGGCATTTACGCTGCTTCCTTGGTTGGAAGAGACGATGCGATTTGGATTTTCGATATACCAGTTGGCTGCCACCCATTTTTTGCTGTTAGTGCCAGCGCTCATGGCAATTTTCACTGGCTATTATGGCTCCCGCTACATCGAAAACAGATTTACGAACAATCGCCGCAATATCGGCACGGCGCCAAACTAGGCTACAAGGATCGCGGCTCGTCGGTGACTTACTATATAAGCAAGCGTAGCCCGGATGAGCGCAGCGACATCCGGGACTAAAGTCCCCGCATATCGCTGCGCTCATGCGGGCTACAAGCTCTACCATCCCGCCTAAACTGCTGCGAGCGCATGACCGATGCGGCGAGGTCATTGCGCGCATGTGTAGGCGGGCTTGGGCCACCTGTGGAAGCAAAAGCCGCATACCGTAATAATACGGCATCATTAACCTTCCGTTAACCAAACGCGGCCACCCTCCCTCTGCGGCTTGGGGGCCGTTGATTCCTGATGTTTCTGCTCCGCGTTTCGGAGCAAGCGTCGATCGGGAGGTGTTGATGCCCCAGGAGTATCTTGGTGACGTGTACCTTGGCGTGGACTGTGTCCCCATGCCGGAGATTCCGCTGTCGGATTCTCAAGCCCTTTCACCCCACGAAATCGTGCCGATGCTGATCGGCTCCACGGTCGAGGAGATCGAGCGCGAGCTCGTGCTGCAGACGCTCGCGCGCTGCCACGGCAATCGCACCCACGCCGCGCGCGTGCTCGGGCTTTCGGTGCGCACGATGCGGAACAAGGTCCGGCGATACGCGACGGATGGTATCGACATTCCCGCGCACAGCTAGGTCGCGAAAGGTAGACAAAGCGCGTAGCTTGTAGGGTGGGCAAAGCGCAAGCGTACCCACCAACTCACATTGTGCTCATGACGGTGGGCACGCTATCGCTTTGCCCACCCTACGCGACTCTCCGAGCGACGGCGTGACAAGGTTCGCGCTTGGACGCTGCAGGCTGATTTGCTTGCCGCGCAAGCGCAAATTCCGCGCAGGGTCTGCGACAATCAACACGACGGGCAAATCACTTTAGAGGGCGGGAAGTTGATAGCAAACCTCGGGCAATACATGTCGCGAGATCGCGAAGTCATATTCAGTCGTCGTCACCCGCGCAGGCGGGTGACCCAGTATTCCAGAGGCGTCGATGATTGAACCGATAAGCCGCAGCGTACTGGATACCCCGCCTTCGCGGGGTATGACGGCTTCCTGCCTGCGGACAATCGGGATGATCCGGCAGCAATGGGGGTCAATGAACGCCCCGCCCGAACCGCCCGTCCTGCGAAGGCCCTGGGCGGCGCAGAACAATCGGGCGGCACAATGCGCCCATTCAAAAAGCAAATGACCGCGCAACAGTCCGATATTTTTCTGTTTACGCGTCCCGATCGGAATCGCGATGACTTAATTTCGACGTACCAACAGCCAACAAATTGACTGGTATCGGGATATCGCCAACGAGATAAAAAACACGGCAAGGGACGGGAAAACGTGGGTGAACTTCTAGGCTCGATAGCATTTTTTCTGATCGTCATCGCCGTGATTGCCGGTGCGTGGGCCTGGATTTCGACGCTGTTCCGCAAGGGCGCCATGGCGCTGCTCGGCTTCGACCGGCTCAGCGTGCAGCAGTTCGAGACCGTCCTGCTCTACCGGAACGGCCGCTTTGAAAAGGCCCTGACGCCCGGCCGGCACCGGATCCGCGCCGGCAGCCGCCAACTGGTGCGGATCGACCTGCGGCCCGAGGTGTTTCGATTTACGCAAGGTGCGGTTTCCTCGGACCAGATCGCCATCAACCTGGTCTATGCCGCACGGACCCAGATCGTCGATCCCAGGGCCGCCTTCGAAAGCACGCAGAACTACCGGGAGGAGATATCCATCCGCCTGCAATCGGTGGTGAAGGCGGTGTGCAGCCGAAAGCCTCGCCTCGAAATTCAGACCGATCATCAAACCTTCAGCAACAACGTGCAGATGGCCGCCAGCCAGATTCTCCGCGCCATCGGCTGCGAATGCCTGACCTTCGAACTGCTGCAGGTCGATTCCGCGGGCGCCGTCGCGGAACTGGATAACAGCGAATGGGATTTGCGGCGCACCAGCGCGTGGCGCCCCAAGGCGGCGACGCCAGTCGCCGGTGGTCCGGTCGGGCGCTAACAGTACCGTCCGTCCGCCTGGGCGCCAGGTGGGAGACCACCTATGCTGCGCCGCTCCCGATTTCGAATGGATCATCCTACGTCGGCAGGCATGTACCGTTGCACGGTGCCGGCCGCACGGCCGGGATCGTGCGCAGCTAGCCTGCGCAAGCCGAATGGCTTCCGGGATTGCGCTATTGCTCGCAATGCACAAATCTCTCCTATCGTTATCATCATTTCCCCGGACACCCCTGACATGAGCCAGACCAAACTGTTCGAGCCCTTCAAGCTTGGCCCGATTACACTGCCGAACCGCTTCGCGATGGCGCCGCTGACCCGCAACCGCGCGGTGCCTCCCGGCATGGTGCCGAGCCCGCTGGCGATCGACTATTACGGCCAGCGTGCCTCCGCCGGCCTGCTGATCACCGAAGCCAGCCAGGTTTCGCAGCAGGGCCAAGGCTATCAGGACACGCCCGGCATCTACTCGAAGGAGCAGGTCGCGGGCTGGCGCAAGGTGACCGACCGCGTGCACGAAAAGGGCGGGCGCATCTTCATCCAGCTCTGGCATGTCGGTCGCGTCTCGCATGACTCGCTCCAGCCCGGCGGCGGCAAGCCGGTGGCGCCATCCGCGATCCGCGCCAAGGGCAAGACGTTCGTGAACGGCACCTTCACCGAAATCTCCGAGCCGCGCGCGCTGGAGCTGTCGGAGATCCCCGGGATCATCGAGGATTTCAAGCGCGGCACCGAGAACGCGCTGGCCGCCGGTTTCGACGGCGTCGAGATCCACGGCGCCAACGGCTATCTGCTGGACCAGTTCGCCAAGAACGGTACCAACAAGCGCACCGACGCTTACGGCGGATCGATCGAGAACCGCGCAAAGCTGATGCTGGAAATATCCAGGGTGGTGGCTGCCGTCGCCGGGCCGGAACGCACCGGCATCCGCATCTCGCCGGTGACGCCGGCCAATGATGTGTCCGACAGCAATCCGCAGCCGCTGTTCGACCACATCGTGGACGGGCTCAACGCGCTCAAGCTGACCTACATCCACGTCATCGAAGGCGCGACCGGCGGCCCGCGCGATATCGCGCCGTTCGACTATGCGAGCTTGCGCAAGCGCTTCAGCGGCGCCTATGTCGCCAACAACGGCTACGATTTCGATCTCGCCACCAAGGTGCTCGAAGCCGGCGCGGCCGATCTGATCGCATTTGGAAAGCCGTTCATCTCGAACCCGGATCTGGTCGAGCGCCTGAAGAAGGGCGCACCGCTGAACGAGTGGGACAAGGCGACGTTCTACGGCGGCGGCGCGAAGGGATATACAGACTATCCGACGCTCGGCGCGGCACAGGCGGCGGAGTGATTTGGCCGCGCAAACTGAGGCGTCATGCCCCGCGAAGGCGGGGCATCCAGTAATCGCTGAGGCCAGCGATAGAGCCGCAGAACTGTGGCGTACTGGATCGTCCGCCTTCGCGGACGATGACAGCAAGAAAGAAAAAAGGCCGGGATCGCTCCCGGCCTCTAGTTTGTGCATCACTCTTATGTGCGAAGTTTACTTCGCCTCGGCCCGCTTCGGGGGCGTTGCCGGCCACGACTTCACCAGTGTGTCGTAGTCGACGGTTTCGCCCTTCGGCTTCTCGTTCGCCAGCTTGCGCTGGGGCGCGATGTTGCCGTCCTTCTCGGACTTCTTGAACCAGAACTCGGCCGTCTCCTTCTTGTTCAGCTTCGGCCCGCACTCCTTCTGCACGCCGGACTTCTCAAGACGTTCCAGCACCGAGTCCTGCGCTGCGGCCAGCGCATCCATTGCGGCTTGCGGCGTCTTCGCACCGGACGACGCATCGCCGATGTTCTGCCACCACAATTGCGCGAGCTTCGGATAGTCCGGGATGTTGTTGCCGGTCGGGGACCACTGCACGCGCGCGGGCGAGCGGTAGAACTCGATCAGGCCGCCGAGCTTCGGCGCGCGCTCGGTGAACGACTTGTCCCAGATGTCGGACTCACGAATGAAGGTGAGACCGACATGGCTCTTCTTCAAGGACACCGTCTTCGAGGTGATGAACTGCAGATAGAGCCACGCTGCCTTGCGGCGATCCGGCGGCGTCGACTTGAGCAAGGTGCCCGAGCCCACGTCCTGATAGCCGAGCTTCATGCCCTCTTTCCAGTACGAGCCGTGCGGCGACGGCGCCATGCGCCACTTCGGCGTACCGTCGGCGTTCACGACCGCAATACCGGGCTTCACCATGTCGGCGGTGAAGGCGGTGTACCAGAACATCTGCTGGGCGATATTGCCCTGCGCCGGCACCGGTCCCGATTCGGAGAAGGTCATGCCTTGCGCCTGCGGCGGGGCATATTTCTTCATCCAGTCGAGATATTTGACGATCGAATAGACCGCCGCCGGACCGTTGGTGTCGCCGCCGCGCTCGATGGATGAGCCAACCGGACGGCAACCTTCCATGCGGACGCCCCACTCGTCGACCGGAAGACCGTTCGGAATACCCTTGTCGCCGTTACCCGCCATCGACAGCCAGGCGTCGGTGAAGCGCCAGCCGAGCGAGGGATCCTTCTTGCCATAGTCCATGTGGCCATAGACCTTGACGCCGTTGATCTCCTTGATGTCGTTGGTGAAGAACTCGGCGATGTCTTCGTACGCCGACCAGTTCACGGGAACGCCGAGATCGTAGCCATACTTGGCCTTGAACTTGGCCTTGTATTCCGGATTGGAGAACCAGTCGTAACGGAACCAATAGAGGTTCGCGAACTGCTGGTCCGGAAGCTGATAGAGCTTCTTGTCCGGTCCTGTCGTAAAGGACTTTCCGATGAAGTCGTTGAGGTCCAGGCCCGGATTGGTGACGTCCTTGCCTTCGCCTGTCATGTAGTCCGACAGGATCACGGTCTGGCCGTAGCGGAAGTGGGTGCCGATCAGGTCGGAGTCGTTGATCCAGCCGTCATAGACGTTCTTGCCGGACTGCATCTGGGTCTGCAGCTTCTCGACCACGTCGCCTTCCTGGATCAGGTCGTGCTTGATCTTGATGCCGGTGATCTCGGTGAAGGCTTTCGCCAGCGTCCGCGATTTATACTCGTGCGTCGTGATGGTTTCCGACACGACGTTGATTTCCATGCCCTTGAACGGCGCCGCCGCCTTTTCGAACCATTGCAGCTCCTTCAACTGGTCGGCCTTCGACAGCGTCGAGGGCTGGAATTCGCTGTCGATCCACCTTTGATTGACCGCATCGTCCGCACGAACGGGTGCGGCTATGGTGACGGACGCGGCGATCAGCGCTGCCGCGCTGGTCATCGTCAGAAAGTTCTCCTTGGTATTACGTCGCATGTTCAAGTCCTCCGTTGCAGCGACAAACAAAACCCAGGCCCGGGTTGATCCCGGATCTGTCCCTTTTTTCGCCCTTCAGACGGTGCGGAAAATCGCAACGGCCGAAACGAGCGAAATCCCAGTTGCGAGCCACAGGCTCGAAATCTCCACGCCCTCCCCGATTGGCAACGTCAGAAGCGGGTCGGTGCCGACAAAGGCGATCCACAGCAGATGAATGACGGCGGCGAGCACCAGCGAAATGAACAGCCGGTCGCCGCGCGTGGTTGGAATGCGCAACACGCCGATGCGCTCCGCCTCGGGATAGGCGACCGCAAGCCACGTCATCACCCCGAGCGTCGACGCCAGCATCACGAAGAAGATCGCGGTCGGCAGCGTCCAGGCCATCCATGCGATTTGCTCCATGTGCGTTAGTCCTCACGCCTGCGCATGATCTTGTCCGAAAACCGGTGCCCACTTTTCGGGATCATGCGCTACACCCGACCAAGCGCAAAACCGCGCGCGATATAGTTGCGGACGAACCAGATCACCAGTGCGCCCGGAATGATGGTGAGCACACCGGCGGCGGCCAGCAGGCCCCAGTCCATGCCCGCGGCCGAGACTGTGCGCGTCATGATGGCGGAAATCGGCTTGGCGTTGACCGCGGTCAGCGTGCGCGCCAGCAGCAACTCGACCCAGGAGAACATGAAGCAGAAGAACGCGGCGACGCCGATGCCGCTCGCGATCAGCGGCACGAGGATCTTGACGAAGAAGCGTGGGAACGAATAGCCGTCGAGGAACGCGGTCTCGTCGATCTCGCGCGGCACGCCGGAGACGAAGCCCTCGAGAATCCATACCGCCAGCGGCACATTGAAGATGCAATGCGCCAGTGCGACCGCCCATGGCGTATCGAACAAATTGATCGCCGAATAGAGATTGAAGAACGGCAGCGCAAACACCGCCGCCGGCGCCATGCGGTTCGACAGCAGCCAGAAGAACAGATGCTTGTCGCCGAGGAAGCGGTAGCGCGAGAAGGCGTAAGCCGCCGGCAACGCCACCGAAATCGAGATCACGGTATTGATCAGAACATATGTAAGCGAGTTGATGTAGCCGGAATACCAGCTCTCGTCGGTAAAGATGCGCTTGTAGTTCTCCAGCGTCGGCTGGTGCGGCCACAGCGTCATGGTGGCGACGATCTCGGCATTGGTCTTGAAGCTCATGTTGACGAGCCAGTAGATCGGCAACAGCAGGAAGATCAGGAACGTCACCATGATGATGCGGCGGCCGGGAATCGAGTTCATCACGCGGCTCCCTTCTTCTCGGGACGCTCGGTCCCCGCGTTGGTCATCACCGTGTAGAAGATCCAGCACACGATCAGGATGATCAGGTTGTAGACCAGCGACAACGCCGCGGCCTTGCCGAGATCGAACTGCCCGAGCGCGATCTTGACCAGTTCGATCGAAACGAAGGTGGTCGAGTTGCCGGGCCCGCCGCCGGTCACCACGAACGGCTCGGTGTAGATCATGAAGCTGTCCATGAAGCGCAGCAGCACCGCGATCAGCAGCACGCGGTTCATCTTCGGTAACTGGATCGCCTTGAACACCGCCCAGCGCGAGGCGCCGTCGATCTGCGCCGCCTGGTAATAGGCGTCCGGGATCGATTTCAGCCCGGCGTAACACAGCAGCGCGACGAGGCTGGTCCAGTGCCAGACATCCATCACGATGACGGTGGCCCAGGCGTCGAATTCATTCGAGACGTAATTGTAGTCGATGCCGAGGCTGTTCAGCGTATAGCCGAGCAGGCCGATGTCGGGCCGGCCGAAGATCTGCCAGATCGTTCCGACCACGTTCCACGGGATCAGCAGCGGCAGCGCCAGGATCACCAGGCATACGGCAACGGTCCAGCCCTCGCGCGGCATCGACAGCGCCACCACGATTCCAAGCGGCACCTCGATCGCCAGGATGATCGCGGAGAACAGCAGGTTGCGGCCGAGCGAGGCCAGGAAGCGCCCGCCGAGATCGGTCGAGGGATCGAGCAGCTCCTTGAACCAGCCGACGCCGTTCCAGAAGAACTGGTTGTTGCCGAACGTGTCCTGCATCGAATAGTTCACGACCGTCATCAGCGGCAGGACCGCAGAGAACGCGACCACCAAGAATACCGGCAGCACCAGGAACCAGGCTTTCTGGTTGATGGTCTTGTCCATCAGGCAACCCCCTCGACCAGACGGCTATCGGCATAGACGTGAACACGGGCGGGATCGAACACGAGCCCGACCATGTCGTCGGAGAGGGAAAATCCCGGCGGCACCCGGGCGGCAAATTTGGTGTCGCCGACGCGAACGCGGGCGAAGCGGACGCGGCCGAGATCGTCGATGCGCTCGATCGTGGCCGACAGCAGCCCGGATGCAGGCGCCGCGACATCGACGAATTCCGGCCGCACGCCGATCTCGATTTTCGCACCTGCCGGCAGCGCGCCGTAATTTCGATGCAGGCCGATGACGTGGCCGTCGATGCGCGCCTCGTGCCCGCTGACGTCAGCCGGCACGATGTTCATGCCGGGCGAGCCGATGAAGTAGCCCACGAACGTATGCGCGGGCTTGTCGAACAATTCGGCCGGTGTCCCACTCTGCACCACACGGCCGTCGTGCATGACGACGACGGTATCGGCAAAAGTCAGCGCCTCGGTCTGGTCATGGGTGACATAGATCATCGTGAGATCGAGCTCGCGATGCAGCGCCTTGAGTTTCGAGCGCAACTGCCATTTCAGCTCGGGATCGATCACCGTCAGCGGCTCGTCGAACAGCACTGCCGCGACGTCGGAGCGGACGAGACCCCGGCCGAGCGAAATCTTCTGCTTGGCGTCCGCCGTCAGGCGTGTCGCCTTGCGGCCGAGATAGGGCGTGAGATCCAGCAGATCGGCGATCTGCTTCACCCGTGCCTCGACCTCGGCCTTCGGCACGCCGCGGTTCTGCAACGGGAATGCGAGGTTCTGCCCGACGGTCATGGTGTCGTAGATCACCGGAAACTGGAATACCTGCGCGATATTGCGCTTCTGGGTTGACAGCGGTGTGATGTCGGATCCGTCGAACAGGATTTTGCCGCGCGAGGGCGTGACGATGCCGGAGATCAGGTTGAGCAGCGTGGTCTTGCCGCAGCCGGACGGGCCGAGCAGCGCATACGCCCCACCCTGCCGCCAGGTCATGGTCACCGGCTTCAGCGCAAACGATTCTTGCGGCGCATCATTGCCGCCGTAGGAGTGCGCGAGATCGACGAGGTCAATGCGGGCCATGTCGCATCTTCCTCACAAAGCGCCCGGCGCGGCGACCAGACGGTCGGCGGCGTCGAACACGAAGACATTGTTGGGATCGAGCACCGCATCGAGCAAATGGCCGGGCTCGTATTCATGCACGCCCGGCAGCACCGCAACCCAGTTGGAGGCACCGCGATTGAGATGCACAAAACTTTCCGAACCGGTGATCTCGGTTACGGTGACGGTGGCATGGAACGCGTGACGTCCGGCGATGCCGTTGGCCACTTCAAGCTGATGGGCGCGAAAGCCCACGCGATACGGGCCGTCGGCAAGCGATGCGTAGAGGCCGGAGGCCGGCGCCTGGATGCCGCCGGCATATTGCACAGAACCGTTCTTCTTCTCGATACCGACGATGTTGAGCGGCGGATCGGAAAATACCTGCGCCACCCGCAGCGTGTCGGGCTGGCGATAGACTTTTGACGTGTCACCGGCCTGCAATATCTGGCCTTCCCACATGCAAACGGTACTGCCGCCGAGCAACAGGGCCTCAGAGGGCTCCGTGGTCGCATAGACGAAGATCGCGCCCGACGCTTCGAAAATGCGCGGCAGTTCGGTGCGCAACTCCTCACGCAGCTTGTAATCGAGATTGGCGAGCGGCTCGTCCAGCAGCACCAGATCGGCGCCCTTGACCAGCGCACGCGCGATTGCCGTGCGCTGCTGCTGGCCGCCGGAAAGCTGCAACGGGGTGCGCTTCAGATAGGGATCGAGCCGCAGCAGCCGCGCGGCTTCCTGCACGCGCCGGTCGATCTCCTCGCGCGGCCTGCCCTGAACCCGCAACGGCGAGGCAATATTCTCGTAGACCGTCAGCGAGGGATAATTGATGAACTGCTGATAGACCATCGCGACCGAGCGCTGCCGCACGTCGGCGCTGGTGACGTCCTTGCCGTCGACGAGCACGCGGCCGGTCGTGGGTTTGTCGAGACCGGCAAGCAGCCGCATGATCGAGGTCTTGCCCGACAGTGTCGGCCCGAGCAGCACGCTCAGCGTGCCGCGTTCGAGCGTCAGCGAGACATCGCGAATGGTCGGAATGCCGTCCACCGTTCGCGTGACATGTTCGAGCGTGACGCTCATGTCCGCCCTCCCGCCTCACGCAAGGGACGCTCGCCGGAGGCGCGGTTGGCCTTGATCCATTCGTCGAGTGCGGCGATCTCGTCGGCCGACAGCCGCAAACCGAGCTTGGACCTTCGCCACACCACGTCTTCGGCGGTGCAGGCCCATTCGTTCGCTATCAGGTAGCGGACTTCGCTTTCCGTCAAGGTGGCGCCGAAGGATTGGCCGAGATCGGCAAGAGATTTCGCACTGCCGAGCAATTTGCCGGCACGCGTGCCATAGGCATGCGCGAGCCGGTTGGCATGCGCCGGATTAAGGAACGGATATTTCCGCGTCAGTTCCACCGTCAGCGCAGCGACCGCCGAAACATCCATGTCGCCGCCGGGCAGCGGCGACTTGCCGGTCCAGCCTTCTTTGGCTTTGGAACTGCGCAAATATGGCGCGAGCCGTTCCAGCGCTTCTTCCGCCAGCCGCCGGTAGGTCGTGATTTTGCCGCCATAGATCGACAGCAGCGGCGCACCGCCGGGCGTATCCAGTTCGAACACGTAGTCGCGGGTCGCGGCTTTCGCTTCGCTGGCGCCGTCGTCATAGAGCGGCCGCACGCCGGAATAGGTCCAGACCACATCCGCAGGCAGCACCGGTTTCTTCAGGTATTCGCTGGCGGACGCACAGAGATATTGAATCTCCTCGGGGCTGGCTTTCACCTTGGCCGGATCGCCATCGTAATCGCGATCGGTGGTGCCGATCAGCGTGAAATCATCCTGATAGGGAATCACGAAGATGATGCGGCCGTCGGCGTTCTGGAACATGTAGGCGCGATCGTGCTCATAGAGCTTGCGCACCACGATATGGGAGCCCTGCACCAGCCGCACTTTTGCACGCGCGTTGACGCCGGAGCCTGCCGAGAGCACCTGCTCGACCCACGGGCCGCCGGCATTGACCAGCGCGCGCGCCTGGATGGTCGTGCGCTCTCCACTGATCGTATTCTCGACGGTGACCTGCCAGATGCCATCGGCCTGACGGATCTCGACCGCGCGCGCGCGGGTGTGGATTTCGGCGCCGCGATCGGCGGCGTCCCGCGCCGTCAGCACGACGAGGCGCGCATCGTCGACGAAGCAGTCGGAATATTCAAAGCCTTTGGTGTAGCGGTTGGCGATCAAGGGTTTACCTACCTCGTCATGGACGAGATCGACCGAACGGGTCGGCGGCAACAGGTGCCGGCCACCGATATGGTCGTACAGGAATAACCCTAGCCTGAGCAGCCATGCGGGGCGCAGCCCCGCGTGGTGCGGCAAAACGAAACGCAACGGCCTGATGATGTGGGGCGCGATCTGCCAGAGGATTTCGCGCTCGATCAGCGCCTCGCGGACCAGCCGAAACTCATAATATTCGAGATAGCGCAGCCCGCCATGCACCAGCTTGGTCGACCAGGACGACGTCCCACTCGCCAAGTCATTCATTTCACAAAGGAAAACAGAGTTGCCCCGGCCCGCCGCATCGCGTGCGATGCCGCAGCCGTTGATGCCGCCTCCGATGATGGCGAGATCAAAGATCCGATCCAAAAGACGCTTCCCCGGCGCTCGCCTATTCGTTTCGGCGATTTAGCTTTCGGATTAGATTAAATCACAAAGAAAAACGAAAGCAAGACGAAAGCGAGGCTGAGAAGGGAATTGTGGTGCCGTGTGCTCCATGGCCATGCTGAGGTCAGGATCGGACAACCCGGTTCGGATGTCGGCTTGGAAAACCTCCACCGCCGAACGCTGGATCGCCCGCCAAGCATCGGTGTTACCAGGGCCGGTGATCGGCACATCGCGGATCGACATCGCGATTCGCGACGACATAGTCGATGTCACCCCTCGCGATCCCGATATCCTGGAGTTCACGGGTACTCAGATCAGACAAGGCCGCATGCAGCTTGCTGCGGGTTCGTCGTTCGTGAAAGGCCTCCCAATGCCTTGCGAAAAAGCCGATGACATGTCGCCTCGATGCGGTCTGCGCCAATTTGATGGTACCGAAAGTCGTGTTCATCTGCCTGACCTCATGGTTGCTGTTTTCATGCGGTCAGAGTGGCAGGGCGTGCAGAACCGCGCTTGACAGCCGGCTCACATTTTCCTCACCGGCGGCTTATTCTTTTGCGTTCGAAGCAGTGCTAGAATTTCAGAGAACTTGAAGCCGCCCGGGAGATTGTCCGCTTGCGCTTTCTCTTCGAAGAGTACGCATTCGACACGGACCGGCGCGAGCTGCATCGCGGAGGAGAAGCAGTCTCCATCGCGCCCCAGGTGTTTGACCTGCTTGATTACCTGATCCGCAACAGGGAGCGCGTCGTCACGAAGGAAGACCTCGTCAAGGCCGTCTGGAACGAACGTATCGTTTCCGATGCGGCGCTGACGACCCGCATGAACGTCGCCCGCAACGCTATCGGTGACTCCGGCGAGGAGCAGCGGTTGATCAAAACGCTGCCACGCAAGGGCTTCCGTTTCGTCGGCAAGGTGCGGGAAGCACACGCGTCCGCTAGCACCGAGGTTGCCCACGGCCCCGAAGAAAGGCCAATACAAGCGCTTGCTCTCCCGGATAAGCCCTCGATCGCCATTCTTCCCTTCGCCAACCTCAGCTCCGATCCGGAGCAGGACTATTTCGCCGACGGTGTGGTCGACGACATCACAACGGCGCTCTCGCGGTTCAAATCATTGTTCGTTATCGCTCGCAATTCGAGCTTTACCTACAAGGGTAGAGCCGTTGATCTCAAACAGGTTGGGCGTGAGCTCGGCGTTCGCTATGTGCTGGAAGGCAGCGTCCGCAAGGCCGCCAAAACAGTCCGCATTACCTGCCAATTGGTCGATGCGACGACTGGAGGACATCTTTGGGCAGATCGATACCAGGGCGAACTCGGCGACATTTTCGCGCTGCAGGACGAAATAACGGTAAACGTCGTCGCGGCTATCCAGCCAAAATTGTTGCAGACTGAAATCGAACAGGCCACACGGCGGCCGAACAGCCTCAGCGCCTACGATCTGTATCTCCGGGCGCAACCGCATTACTATTCCATGACCCGCGAAGGCATAACCGAAGCCCTTCAGTTTCTCTCGCGCGCCCTGGATATCGATCCGCGCTACGCCGCCGCGGCGTCACTGGCCATTTTCTGCCACACACTGAATTTGCTTGCGGGATGGTCTGCCGACCGACGTTCAGAAGCGAGCGAGGCGGCGCGGCTTTCCCAACTGGTTCTCAGCATCGATGAGAATGATCCCGAGACGCTTGCCTCCGTTGGGTGGGGAAAGGCTTACCTGACAGGTGATTTCGGCGCTGCTACAGAGATGGTCGATCGAGCGGTCACCCTTAACCCGAATTCGTCTTTCGCGTGGAACTATCGAGGCATGACCTGCGTGTATGCAGGACAGGCTGAAGAAGCGCTCCGCAGCTTTGAACGCGGGATACGCCTTAGTCCGCTCGATCCAATGCTGTTCGGGATGTTTGCAATGACAGGCATAGCTCTAGCCGGTCTCGGTCGTTTCGAAGAGGCGATTGCCTCCGCCAGGAAAGCCATCGGCAAGCACCAGACCTTCACACCTGCCTACTTCTGCCTCGCCTCGGCCCTGGCGCATCTTGGTCGAGATGCCGAAGCCAAAAAGGCGGTGGCGCGGATCCTTGAAATTGAGCCCCGCTCCCGGCTATCTGCCATCAGCAATCGGTGGCCTCCGATCTATGTCGAAGGGCTCCGCAAAGCCGGTCTTCCGGAATGAGGCCGGCTGTTCGGCTGCGCGTGCAGCATCAACGTTGACCCGCTAGCGCAGCCTCGTGACGGTCGGCGAATTCTCGATGCCCGGCTCATCGATATCCGCCGCCGGCTTGTCCATCGACTTCGACCACGTCGATGCCCCGGTGGTGGCAAATATTTGCAAGCCCCGCCGGCAATGGCGCATCCGTCACAAAGGTCTGGATCTGGCTGAGATGGGCGATGCGCACCGGCGCGCTGCGCCGAAGTTTTGTCGAGTTCAGCGACCAGCATGACGCTGCGCGCATTGGCGATGATCGCCTGCGCCGCCTGCACCTCGCGATAATCAAAATCCAGGAGAGCGCCCTCCTCGTCGATCGCCGACGCGCCGATGATGGCGTAATCGACTTTGAACTGGCCGATCAGGCTGATCGCGGTCGAGCCGATCACCGCGCCGTCGGCACGGCGTACCGCACCGCCCGCCACGATCACCTCGATGCGCGGATGGCGATACAACAGCATCGCGACATTGAGGTTGTTGGTGATGACGAGCAGGTCCTCATGCGAGGTCAGCGCGCTCGCGACTTCTTCCGTCGTGGTGCCGATGTTGATGAACAGCGAGCAGCCGTTCGGAATCCGCGACGCCGCGGCAATGCCGATCGCCCGCTTCTCCTCCGCCGCCACGAAGCGCCGCGCCTCATAGGCAAGGTTTTCGACGCCGGAGGCGATGATGGCACCGCCATGGATGCGGGTCAGCGAACGCTGGTCGCAGAGGTCGTTGAGATCCTTGCGGATGGTCTGCGCCGAAACCTCGAAGCGCTTGGCGAGGTCTTCCACCATCACCCGGCCAAAGGCGCGGGCGATGTTGAGGATTTCAGTCTGACGGTGGGACAGTCCGGCCACGGCTGGCACCCTTGAGATTTGGACTTGAGATATGGGCCTGGGGCACAAAGTTGCCGTTATGGTGCGGCTGATTAGGGCTGCGGTCAACGACGGAGACCCGCCGCAATGCCATTTGGCGGGGCGAAACAACGAATCCTGGTTAAGGCGACCGCGCCCAAAGCCATATGAGCCGCACCGTGCGCGCGGCCCGATAAAGCAATTTGTGGCTGCGACACTCTGATAACAACCAGAAACGACTGGAGGAACCCATGAACATCGATCGCCGTCAATTCGCCTTGCCCGTACTCGCCCTTGGCATTGGGCTCATGAGCATCGCTCCCGCTTTTGCCGGTGCGGACGAGGATGCCGTGGCGAAGAATGTCGAAGCCTTCCGCGCGGCGCAGCAGGCCGGCAGTGCCGAGGGGATCGCCCCGCTCTGCGCGGATGAACTCAGCTACAGCCACTCCAGCGGAGCCATCGACACCAAGGCGTCGCTGCTGGCGGGCGTAAGGGATGCGAAATACAAATGGACGTCGCTTGAATACAAGAACCCGACGGTCCGTATCGTCGGTCCGGCCGCCATCGTGCGCTTCAACTTTGTTGGCGAGCAGGAATTCACCGACGGCAAGAAGACGCCGCAGAACCTGCACATCCTGATGAACTGGCAGAAACAGGGCTCGGACTGGAAACTGCTGTCGCGATCGGCCACCAAGCTCTGACGGCTGAAAGACGGTCGCTGGCGGTCAGGCCGCCAGCGCCATCCCGCCGGCAAGTCGCCGGGCCGCGCGCTCGGCCTCGCGTGCGTTGCGGAATATCTGTCCTTCCAGCCGGTTAAAACGGTGCGATGCGGAGAAAAACTGATAGCCGCCGGGAGCGCGCACAACGATCCCGGCCTGCTGCGAACCGACTTCGATAATATAGGTATCCGACATGGCCCAGCCTGTGATTTCCTGCGGGCTTCCAACGGGTTGCACGACAAATTGTTCCGCCTCCACCGTTGCGCCGAAAGGCCGATTTATGTCAAAGCTGGTCACGGAATAGCGAGCGAATCGTTCAAATGGCCGGAGAACTGACATGATGCCGAAGTTCGCGCTCTCGATGCTGGTTGCCCTTGCGGTTTGCGCGCCGCTCCAGGAGGCTGCGGCGCAGGAAAGCACGCTCGGGGGTGCGCTGTTCGGCGGCGCCGCAGGCGCCATTGTCGGCGGCGCGCTCGGCGGCGGCCGCGGGGCTGCGATCGGCGCCATCGTCGGCGCAGGCACCGGTGCGGCCATCGGCGCCCAGGGTGAGCCGCGGCCCGGCGGCTACCGCTGGTATCAGGGCGGCTGCTATGTCGAGCAGCCCGGCGGCTGGCAGGAAGTTTCGCCGCGCTATTGCGGCGTCCAGGCGCAATACGCACCGCCGCCGGCGCGGGTTTATGACGACACGCCGCGCTGCATGCGCTCGCCGAGCTACAATCCGCGCCGCGGCACGTTCATCGGCCGTGACGGCTACGAGCGTCCCTGCCCGTAAGATCAGGTTTGTATGGCACCATCCGGCCGCACCGCCTGCGGCCGGCCGGCGTCGTCGATCGACACGTAGGTGAAGTTGCCGTCGGTCACCAGGATCGACTGCAATTCCTGGCGGCGTACAACCCAGGCTTCGAGACGAACGGTGATCGAGGTGCGTCCGACCCGCACAAGATGGCCGTAGACCGAAACGAGATCGCCGACATAGACGGCTTTGCGAAAATTCATCGCCTCGATCGCAACGGTCACGGTGCGGGATTTCGCGATCTTGGAGGCGAACACGCCGCCGCCGATATCCATCTGGCTCAACAGCCAGCCGCCGAAGATGTCGCCATTGGCATTGGTGTCGGCCGGCATCGCCAGCGTGCGGATGCAGAGTTCGCCGCGCGGCTCGGTCTCGATTGTGGGCGGGGCGTGCACATGCGTCTCCGTCACTTGAAATTCTCCCAGCCGGCATCCGGCGTGAACCTGCCGCCGAACTTGTCGGTCAGCGCCTCCAGTGTCGAGACCACGTTCTCCACACCGCGGGTTCGCGCGTAGTTAAGGGGTCCGCCACGGAACGGCGCGTAGCCGGTACCGAAGATGACGGCGCCGTCGACCACGTCGGCGTTGTCGACGATCCCCTCGCGCAGACAGGCGACGCAGACGTTCGACATCGGCAGGATCAGCCGATCGATCATTTCCGCCGACGGTTCCGAGATCGCCGTCATGCCGCCGGCATCGGCCTTGCCGTCCTTCCAGGTGTAAAAGCCCTTGCCGGTCTTGCGGCCGAGTTCGCCCCTGGCGACCTTTTCGCGCAGCCAGGCCGGCGTCGGCGGCAGCATGTCGCCGAACTTCGAGCGCAGCATGTCACCGACATCCAGGCAGATATCGAGGCCGACCTGATCGGCGAGTTCGATAGGGCCCATCGGCATGCCGAACTTTTTCGCGGCGGCATCGATGACCGTCTTGTCGACCTTCTCGTCCAGCATCACCATCGCTTCGAGCATGTACGGCGTCAGCGCGCGGTTGACGAGGAAGCCGGGCGACGATTTCACCGGCAGCGGCAGCCGGTCGATCGTGCCGACAAAGGCCAGCGCCTCCTTCAGCAGTTGCGCGTCCGTGCCGTCATGGCTGACGACTTCGACGAGTTGCAGCCGCGAAACCGGATTGAAGAAATGCAACCCAAGCAGCCGCTCGGGCTTTTGCAGCGTGGTGCGCAGATCCTGCAGCGGAATGCTCGACGTGTTGGTGGCGAGAATCGCGCCGGGCTTCATCCTGGGCTCGAGGCCGGCATAAACCTTCTGCTTCAGCTCCAGCTTTTCCGGCACCGCCTCGATGATGAGATCGGCGTTGCGGACGCCTTCGGCCTGCATGTCCGGCATCAGCCGGTCCAGCGCATCGCGCACCGAAGTGCGCTTGCGCAGGATTTTTCCGAACAGATCGGCCGCGCGCCTGATCGCGCTCGCGATCGGCTCAGGCTTCATGTCGGCGAGCGTCACCCGCAGGCCCTGGCCGGCGCACCACGCAGCGATGTCGCCGCCCATCGCGCCGGCGCCGATGACGTGGACGTGCTCGATCTTGTTGCCGCTGCCGGCGAGCTTCTTCATCTGCTCGCGCAGGAAGAAAACGCGGATCAGGTTTTGCGCGGTCGGCGTCACCATGAGCTTGGCGAAAGACGCCTTCTCCGCGCTCAACATCGCCCGGCGGTCACCGCCATGCTTTTCCCAGAGATCGATCAGCGCGTAAGGCGCGGGATAATGCGCTTCCGGCGCCGCCTTGGCGGCCTCGCTGCGCATGCGCCCGGCAAGCAAGCCTCTCACCGGACCGAGGCTGAGCAAATTGTTGAGCAACCCGGGCTGCGCGCGCTTCAGGCGGCCGGACACGGCGTCCTTTACCGCATTGAGGACATGCCGCTCCTGCGTCACGGCGTCGACCAGCCCGAGCGATTTCGCCTTCCGCGCATCGATGGTCTTGCCGGTGAGCATCAGCGGCATCGCCTGCATCGGATTGACGAGCTGCGTGAATCGCACGGTGCCGCCGAGGCCGGGATGCAGGCCGAGCATCACCTCGGGGAAACCGAAGCGTGCGTCCTCGATCGCAATCCGCATCTGGCAGGCCAGCGCCACTTCGAGGCCGCCGCCGAGGCAGAAGCCGTGGATCACGGCCACGCTCGGAACGCGCAGCGCCTCGAGCCGGTCGATCACCGCATGGGCGCGGCCGATCTCGGTCTCGACGGCGCTCGTATCGGTCGCGCCGCGAAACGCGTTGACGTCGGCGCCGGCGATGAAGCCGGATTTCTTGGCGGAGCGAATGACGAGGCCGGTGGGACGGTGGCCTTCCAGCTCCGCCAGCACCTTGTCGAGCTCCTCGATCAGGTCCGCCGAGAGCGTGTTGGCGCTGGTGCCTTCGCGGTCGAACAGCAGCCAGGCAACGCCATCGGCATCGCGGGTCAGTTTGAAATTCTTGTAAGGGCTTTCGGCATCTGGCTTCGGCCCGAGTTCGAGCACGCGATCGCCGAGAACGTTCATGATCTGGCTATCCATGCTCACACCATCTCTATCAGCATCGCGCCGCCCTGCCCGCCGCCGATACATTCGGTGGCGATGCCGCGTCTGGTGCCCAATCGCTTCATGGCATTGACGAGATGCAGCACGATGCGGTTGCCGCTGCAGCCCACGGGGTGACCGAGGCTGATCGCGCCACCATCGACATTCAGTTTGCTCTGGTCGAGTTCACCGGCCGCGCCTTCGAGGCCCAAAATCTCCTTGCAGAACTTCTCGTCGTTCCAGGCGGCGAGACAGCCCAAAACCTGCGTCGCAAACGCCTCGTTCAATTCCCAGGTCTCGATATCGGAGAGCGTCAGCTCATTGCGCTTCAACAGCTCGGTTGCCGACAGCACCGGGCCAAGGCCCATGATGCCGGGATCGAGCGCCGACCACTGGCTGTCGAGAATGGCCGCCTTCGGCGTCAGCCCATGCTTGGCGACCGCCTCTTCGGAAGCGAGAATGACCCAGGACGCGCCGTCGGTGATCTGCGAGGAATTGCCGGCAGTGACCTTGCCCCACGGGCGCTCGAACACCGGCTTCAGTTTCGCCAGGCTCTCCGGCGTCGAGTCCGGCCGCACGCCGTCATCATGGTCGTAGAATTTTCCATCGCGCGCGAACGCGGTCTCGACCTCGCCCTTGAGCCAGCCTTCCGATTGCGCTCTTGCCAGCCGCTTGTGGCTTTCGGCGGCATAGGCATCCGACTGCGCGCGGGTGACGCCGAAGAGATGGCCGACCACTTCGGCGGTCTGGCCCATGTTGAGTTCGGTGATGGGATCGGTGAGGCCACGTTCGAGGCCGATGATCGGCTTGAGATAGCTCGGCTTCACCTTCAGCGCTGCCATGATCTTTGCGCCGATGCCCTTGGCGCCGGCAAGGCCTGCGAACCAGCGCACGCCCTGTTGCGGCCACACCAGCGGAGCGTGGCTCAGCGCCTCGGCGCCGCCGGCCAGGATCAGGTCGGAAACGCCTTCGCGGATGTAGCGGTAAGCCGTATCGATCGACTGCATGCCGGAGCCGCAATTGATCTGCACGGTGAAGGCAACCATCTTCTCGCCCATGCCAAGCCGCAGCGCGGCGACGCGGGCCGGGTTCATCTCGTCGGCGATGACGTTGACGCAGCCGAGGATGACCTGATCGAAAGCCGTGGGCGAAAAGGGTTGCCGCGCCAGCAGCGGCCGGCCGCATTGCACGGCGAGATCGACCGGGGTGAACGGGCCGGGCCCGGAGCGCGCTTTCAGGAACGGCGTCCGGCTGCCGTCGACGATAAAGACCGGTTTTGCCATCAGCCCGCCGCCCTCTGTTCACCCAGTTCCTGGAAGAACTGATGCACGTCGGCGCCCTTCCTGTAAATCGGCGACAACGCTTCAGGCGCGAAATCGTCGACCTCGATCACCTTCGCGACGGCTTCATGCGCGGCCTGCAGTTTCTCGCCGTCGGCCTGGGTGATGACGCCCTTCTTGACCGCCTCTTTCCAGTCATGCAGCCGCGCGGCGCGCATCTGTTTGGAAACATCTTCCGCCGCCGTGACCAGAAGGAACGCCTTCTCCAGCCGGGCGACGCCACCATCGTCGTCGACCGCGGAAAGATCTGCAGTCAGCCGGTCGCGCGCCGCCGACGGCTCCAGCACGAGTTGCGCGCATTGATGCACGATGCGGTCGGACGGGCCGGTCACCTTTGCGCCGAACGGCTGGATCAGGAATTTCAGGACCACGGCCACGAACCGGTTCGGCAAATTGGCGAGGATTTCCGCAAAGCGGTTCTCGATGGTCTTGAAGCCGCTCGCCATGCACCATTCGAGCGCGGCGAAATCGGCCTGTTGCCGTCCCTCGTCCTGCCAGCGCTTCAGCGCGGCCGACAACAGATAGAGTTCGGAAAGAATATCGCCGAACCGGGCCGAGAGCATTTCCTTGCGCTTGAGCGCGCCACCGAGCGTCAACAACGCCATATCAGCGCACAAGGCGAACGCCGAGGAATAGCGCGAAAGCTGGCGATAGAACCGCGTCGCATCGCCGGCATCGGGCGCCGGCGCGAACAGGCCGCCGCTCCAGCTCCGGCCCCAGGCGCGGAACATGGTTTTGAAACTGTGGCCGACGTGATTCCAGAACGCCTTGTCGAAAGCATCGAGCCCCTTGGCACGATCCGCTTCACCCAATGCATTCATTTCGTCGAGCAGGAATGGATGAGCGCGAATAGCGCCTTGGCCAAACACGATGAGATTGCGCGTCAGGATGTTGGCGCCCTCGACGGTGATACCCACCGGCACCGAGCGATAGAGATTGCCGAGATAATTTTGTGGCCCGTCGATCACCGCCTTGCCGCCATGAATGTCCATGGCGTCGTCGATCGCGATCCGCATCCGCTCGGTGGCGTGCAGCTTCATGATGCCGGAAATGACGGCGGGATGGTGCCCCTGGTTGAGGGCGGCACAGGTCAGCCGCCGCGCGGCATCGAGCAGATAGGCGGTGCCGGCGATGCGGGCGAGCGGCTCCTCGATGCCTTCGAACTTGCCGATGGAAATGCCGAACTGTTCGCGGACGCGGGCATAGGCGCCTGACGTGCGCGCCGCGTAGGCCGCGCCGGCGGCAGACAGTGACGGCAGCGAGATGCCGCGGCCGGCGGCGAGCGCCGTCATCAGCATTTTCCAGCCCTGCCCGAGCCGCTCCTGTCCGCCGATGATGTAGTCCATCGGAATGAACACGTCGCGGCCCCAGTTCGGGCCGTTCTGGAACACCTGCATCGCCGGCAGATGGCGGCGGCCGATCTCAACGCCGGGCAAATGGGTCGGGATCAGTGCAACGGTAATGCCGAGCTCTTCCTGGTTTCCCACGAGATGATCGGGATCGTAGGCCTTGAAGGCGAGACCGAGCAGCGTCGCGACCGGCCCCAGCGTGATGTAGCGCTTGTGCCAGTTCAGCCTCAAACCCAGCACTTCGCGGCCCTCGAAATCGCCCTTGCAGATGACCCCCGTGTCGACCATCGACGCCGCATCGGAGCCGGCTTCCGGACTGGTCAGGCCGAAGCAGGGAATGTCGGTGCCTTCGGCGAGCCGCGGCAGCCATTTGTCCTGCTGCTCCTTGGTGCCGAAGCGCATCAAAAGTTCGCCCGGCCCGAGCGAGTTCGGCACCATCACGGTGACGGCCGCGGTGAGCGAGCGCGAGGACAGCTTTCGCACCACTTCCGAATGCGCATAGGGCGAGAAGCCAAGCCCGCCGAATTCCTTCGGGATGATCATGCCGAAGAATTTGTGGCGCTTGATGAAGGCCCACGCTTCGGGCGGCAGGTCGCGCCATTCCCAATTGATCTTCCAGTCGTCGAGCATGGCGCAGAGCTCGTCGACCGGGCCGTTGAGGAAGGCCTGTTCTTCGGCGGTCAGCGTCGCCGGCGCGTTCGCCAGCAATTTCGACCAGTCGGGATTGCCGGTGAAGAGGTCGGCGTCCCACCAGACGTCGCCCGCTTCGAGCGCCTCACGTTCGGTGTCGGACATCGCGGGCAATACACCGCGTGCCCAGGAGAAGATCGGCTTGCTGATGAAATCGCGGCGGAAGCTCATGGCGGACTCTCCTGGTCTGCGGCGTGACGTCACGCCTCACCTGTGCCAAACGAAGGCCCATTGTAGCTGAAACGCACGGGTTTCGGGGACGCTTCGCATCGGGAATGAAGCGAAATTGATAAACCGGAAGATAACGGCGAAGACCCCGGCGCGTTCCCAAATGCCTGTATTGTCCGGCGGTTAGAGACCGGTGAAGTTACCGGATGGCTGCTGTCCGGGGTGCCCGCCGGGCTCAACCCGCTGATAACACCGGTGTCATGAATTGCGCTTGTTGCGCCGCCGCTCATTGGGGACGAACACCGCAAACACTTCCCTGACGCGAACGGCCGGCGTGACATCGCGGGTGAAGCGACGCTCCGCCGTCGTCCGGGTCTCCTCCACGCGAGGCGCGTAAAGCGCGCTGCCGTACAGCGATCCGTCAAACCGCAAATTGCTGTCGTCGTCGGTAAGGTAAGCATTCGAAATAAACAGGAAAACGAGCAGCGTCGATCCTACGGCGGTGAAATCTTTGAATACGGGCATTGGTACACAAGCCTCTCCCTTTTCTTGAAAAGGAGGGTGCACTGAGCGCCATAAAAGCCGGGTTTAGACGTGCCCAGCTTTTGCCCAAGCGGTTGGCTGCCGGTTGCGGATTTGTGACTAATTTTAATGAACCGATTCTTCCCGCCGTCATTCCGGGGCTCGCGAAGCGAGAGCCCGGAATCCATCGCAACGCGCTCTGTGTGCGGCGCGATGGATTCCGGGTCTGCGCCCAAATGGGCGCATCCCGGAATGACGTCGCGACACGGAAATAGCTAGCCCGGTCCTGCGCCCTGCGTGGCGGTATATACGGCGTAGAGCGACTGGCTCGCGGCCATGAACAGGCGGTTACGCTTGGGGCCACCGAAGGTGACGTTGCCGCACACCTCGGGAAGGCGGATGCGGCCGAGCAGCTTGCCTTCCGGCGACCACACCGTCACGCCGCTGTAACCGACGGCACGGCCGGCGTTGCTCGCGGCCCAGACGTTGCCGTTGACGTCGCAACGCATGCCGTCCGGCCCGCACTTCACGCCATCGACCATGAAATCGCTGAACCGCTTCTGATTGCCGAGCTTGTTGTCGGTGCCGACGTCGAACACGAACATGTCGCCCTTGCCGCCCGCCCCGGTGTCGCCCGGTCCCTTGCCGGTGGAGGCGACGTACAGCTTCTTGTAGTCGGGCGAGAAGCAGAGGCCGTTGGGATCGGGCACCTGCTCCTCCGTCACCACGAGGTCGATACGGCCGGAGGGATCGATGCGATAGCAATTGGTCGGCAGTTCGCGCTTGCCCGGCACGAAGCCTGCCGGCTGGCCGATCCGCGGATTGAGCTTGCCGCCGGAATTGCTCGGACCGCCCGCGACGTCAGGCTCACCCTCATAGAGCTGCCCGCCATAGGGCGGATCGGTGAACCAGTAGCTGCCGTCCGGGTGGGCGACGACGTCGTTGGGCGAATTGAGCTTCTTGCCGCCTAAATTGTCGGCCAGCACGGTCGCGGTGCCGTCGTGCTCATAGCGCACCACGCGGCGGGTGAGATGTTCGCAGGAGAGCTGTCGGCCCTGGAAATCGAACGAGTTGCCGTTTGAGTTGTTGGAGGGCGCGCGGAAGACGCTGACGTGACCGTCGTCTTCGGACCATCGCATCTGCCTGTTGTTGGGGATGTCGCTCCACAGGAGATAGCGGCCCTGCGCGCTCCAGGCCGGGCCCTCGGCCCACAACACCCCGGTGTGCAGGCGCTTGATCGCCGTGTTGGGCTGGGCGAGGTCGTTGAAGGATGGGTCGACCGCGATAATGTCGGGATCCCAGAAATAGGTGGTCGGGGCGCCGCGCGGGCTGAAATCGCGCGGTGGACTGGTGATCGTCGACGGCGGCGCCATTGGGCCGCCTTGAGGGCCACCTTGCGCCAGCGCGCCGCCAGCCCCGGCGACGGTAGCGCCGGCAATTGCTGCCAGACCGTGGACAAGCGTTCGTCGTGATATGGTGGTTTCTGGATCGCGCGGCTGTTGTGGATCGCGCCGCTGCTGGCGTGTCATCGCATCCTCCCAATGTGTTCACCGGCCGTTGATCGGGCCTGGCAACCTGAGGTTAATCCGGACCGCGTCCGGTTGCGAGAGCTGCTTTCAATTGCGCTCCCACTTCAAGCTTGCCGTCGAAAATGGCATTACCTCGCCCAACGAATGTCCAAGGCGCCGCCATCGCGGCGCTCCGGGGCAATTGCCCACGTGGCGACAAGGTGGGCGACATGCTAATCGTCAGCCAGTTCGTCGAGTTCTCCGCAAATCAATCTGTTCGCAGGACAACCAAAAATGAAGACGCGGACTCAACACGTATTGCGCTGCACCGCGGTATCGTACGCCGGACGACTTTTTGCTGCGGCGTTCTCGCTGGCAGTCTGGACCGATACGGCTGCGGCCAACGAGACGACCAACGTCCCCGCGCCGTCCCCGAACAAGCTCGAGCGTATCACCGAATTTTTTAACAATGAGGTCGCGACCGGGAAGTTGCCGGGCGCCGTCGTACTGATCCAGCAACACGGCAAACCGGTCTACCTGAAATGTTTTGGCGTTCAGGATGTCGCGACCAGGATTCCGATGACGCCTGACACGATCTTTGCGCTTCATTCGATGACCAAGCCGATCACCAGTGTCGCGGCGATGATGTTGATCGACGCAGGCAAGCTCTCGATCGCAGATCCCGTGTCGAAATTCATTTCGGGGTTTGCCGATGCGAAGGTAGGCGTCAGTTCTGACGCTCCCGATGGTCAGTCCGCACTAAAGCTTGTCCCGGCAAATCGGCCGGTGACGGTTATGGACTTGCTGCGCCATACGTCAGGCATCACGTACGATTATATCGGTGGCAAGCTCATCATGAAGGCTTATTCGGAATCAGGACTTTTCGATGGGCTGTACAACAACAAGGTGTTTGCCGACCGCATCGCCAGATTGCCTTTGGCGCGACAACCCGGGACGCTTTGGCGTTATGGACATTCAACCGACGTTCTCGGGCGCATCATTGAGATCGTATCCGGACAGACCCTCTATCAATTTGAAAAGCAGCACATCTTCGATCCGCTCGGCATGACCAGCACGAAATTCGTGCTGGAAAGCGCCGACGAACGCGCGCGGATGGCGGAGCCGCTGCCAAGCGATACCATCCTGAAACTCTCGGAGACTCAACGTCGCGCCCATCCGGAATGGGAGTCCGGCGGCGGCGGATTGGTCTCTTCCCTGACCGACTATGCCCGTTTTGCCCAGATGATCCTGGGCGGCGGGCAATTCGACGGCAAACGCTACCTAAGCCCGGCTGCATTCAAGTCGATGACGTCAGACCATATCGGGCCTGGTTCCGGCGTTGCGCGGGATTACTATTACTTTCCCGGCGATGGCTTCGGCTACGGTTATGGCCTTGCCGTGCGCACCGATCCCGGAAATGCCAAACCGCCACCTCCGGGTTCGATCGGCGAACTCAAATGGGATAGCGGCAGCGGCACTTACTTCGGCGTCGACCCAAAGCTGGACATGATTTACATCCTGCTTGAGCAGACCCAGAACGAACGTGGACGCATCGTACCCGCCTTCAAGAAGCTGGTTTACGACGCATTCTCCACGGACAAATGATCGCTACGTCAAGCCTTCGTCGGGAATGTTCAACACGTTTCCGCACGCCTTGCAGTGGACCGCATCGCTGTCATGGCGCTGCAGTCCACAGGTCGGGCAAGAAAATCGCACCTTGTGCGGGGTCAGCAGCGCACGGGCCAGATTGAAGAACAGCGTGACGCCGAAAATCATGATGACGACGGTGATCATGCGGCCGGTCGTTCCCGACAGGGTGATGTCGCCAAAGCCCGTCGTCGTCAACGCAGTCACGGTGAAGTACAGCGCGTCCGCATAGTTCCCGATCTGAGGATTGCGAAACTTCTGCGTCTCGTAAACGATCGCGGTCATCACAAAGATGAATACGGCAAGGTTGGTGATGGCAAAGATCACCTCCTCATTGCGCCGGAAGAACGTACTGTCCTCGCGCAGACGCGCCAACATCTGGTAATCGCGCAACAGTCGCAGCGTTCTGAGAACGCGAAGAAAGCCGCCGGCCTCCCCTGCCAGCGGCGCCAGGAATGAAACTATCGCAACGATATCGGTCCAGGTCGAGAAGCGGGTGAATTCGCGCAGGCGATGCCGGCTGGCGAGGAGCCGCGCGGCGAAATCGGCGAGAATGACGACACCGAACACGACGTCGAGCGTTTCCGTGATGTCGTTGGAAGGCAGGAACGACGTCGCAATAATGAACAGGACGGTTACGATATCGAACACCAACAGCCCGTAGCGAAAACGGACGCCCTCCGGCGTCGCGCCCTCGTAGAGGCTGCGAGTGTTTCGTCTGATGGAGGCGAACGACATGGCAGCATCTTCACCGCTCGCGCGCATCATTGCAAATGATGGTTGGCAGCCGCGATGAAAACCTGGATCCCGGAAGCCTGCGCCGGCCAAGAGGTCACTTCTTGTTGGCCGCCTCGCGCTCGATGAAGGCGACCTCGGTGCCCTTCTTCAGCAGCTTGGCCAATCTATCGACGTCCCAGTTGGTAAGACGCACACAGCCGTGCGAGTCCGATTTGCTGACCTTCGAGGGGTTCGGCGTGCCGTGAATGCCATAGCCTTCCGATGAGAGCCCGATCCAGTGAGAGCCGGCAGGGTTGTTGGGACCGGGCTTGATCGTGAAGGCTTCCTTCGACTTGACGCTCTTGAACTTGTAGTCCGGATTGTAGCGGTAATTCGGTCGCGCATCGATCGAGGTCACCTTGAGCACGCCGCTTGGGGTCGGCTTCTCGTCGCTTCCGACGCTCGCCGGGAAGAAGGCGATCAGTTCGCCGCCTTTCCCGAGTGCCTTCACCGTCTGGGCGATCTTGTCGACCTCGACACGCGCAACCGTTGGCTTGCTCTCCTTCATCATTACATTCGCGACCGAGATCGTTTGGCCGGCCTCGTCAAACTTCTTGCCGGGATTGAGTGCTTCCAGAAGTGCTTCGCTCATGTGAAATTTTTCGGCGATGGCCTCGCGCGGGCTGGTGTAGTCCAGCGATTTCAGGTCCTTCATGTCTTCCATCTTTGCGGGCAGCTTCTTCAGGAACGGCCCTTTGACGTCCTTCTCCGTGATCTTGTAATCGACGACGATGGGATCCTGACCGGTGGCCAGCAAGGCGCTCCAGACGTCGGAAGTCAGGGACTGCTTGCCGACAGCGAGGCCCTTGGATTCGACGAATGCCTTCAACGCTTTTTCGGCGTTCTCGCCCAGCTTGCCGTCGATCTCACCGGGCGAGAAACTGGCGCGGTCGAGCAGCACCTGCGCTCTTACGATTACAGGATTGATCCTGTCGTCGCCCGGCAGCTTGCCCTTGAATTCAGCGTTGTTAACCGCCGTTGCATCGAGGCCCGCGAAGGCCGGAGGGGCGAGACAGACAAGCAGCATCAGCCCGGCGAACAGGCGGCGCATCGGGAAATCTCCAAAACATCACACAATAAGGATTTGGACGGGCTGGAGTTCCGTGAGGTCGTAGCCCGGATGGAGCGAAGCGCAATCCGGGGAGAGTTCGTCCGGAGAAGACCCCGGGTTTCGCTTCGCTCCACCCGGGCTACATTCCGGCAACTCAATCCGGCCGGATCATCTCGAACAGGTTTTCGGGTTTGATCTCAAAGTAGTCGCCGCGGCGGCCGGCGCGGACGATCGGGTGGGCCAGCCCGGTCTGGTAGACGCCGTCCTTGATGAAGGCCTTGTCGATGTGCACGGCGACGACTTCGCCGAGCGTGAGCCAGGCCTGCGCCTTTTCGCCGTCCTTGCCCTGCAACTGGATGATCTGCGTCACCTTGCATTCGAACGCGACCGGGCTTTCCGCCACGCGGGGCACGTTGACGAGCTTGCAGGGCGCGGCGGTCAAGCCCGCGATCTTGAACTCATCGACATCGCGGGCAACGTGGGCCGCCGTCGCGTTCATCTGCTTCGCCAGGTCCATGGTGGCGAGATTCCAGACGAATTCGCCGGTATCCTGGATATTCCCGGCGCTGTCCTTCCAGTTCGTCGAGGAGAAACCGATGATCGGCGGCACATAGCAGAAGGCGTTGAAGAAGCTGTAGGGCGCCAGATTGATGTTGCCGCTGCCGTCGCGCGAGGAAATCCATCCGATCGGGCGCGGCGCAATGATGGCATTGAACGGGTCGTGCTTGAGGCCGTGGCCGTTCTTCGGCTCGTAGAAATGCAGGTCTTTGGTTGTCACGCCGGAGTTTTCCTTGTTCTTCGTAGCCCGGATGGAGCGAAGCGCAATCCGGGGCCGCTCGCAAGCGGCCGGTGTCGTCCCGGATTACGCTTTCGCTCCATCCGGGCTACGAAGTTCGGGATAGCCGGTCAAGTAGTGAACCAGTCAATTCGCCTTACGCGGCTCAAGGGCCCGGAAAAGGAAATCGATCATCTGCTCGATCGTAGCGCTGGGCTTATTGACGGCCTGCGCAATCATCTGCGGGTGGAAGAAGCGGATCATGCCGGTGCAGGTGCAGAGTGCCGCCAACGGCAGGTCGGGGACCTCGAATTCACCGGACGCCACGCCCTGCGCGATCACCTCGCCGATGATGCCGGTGCAGCATTCGATGTGGGCAACGCAGACGTCCCAATCCTCCTCCATCGCGATCTCGACCATCTCGTGCAGCTTGGAATCGCCGACATAGCGCTCGGTGTTCATCCGATTGATGGTCGTGAGCAGCTCGCGCAGGCGAGGTTTCGCCGGACCGGGCCGGGCCACGATCCGCCGCGCCTCGACTTCGACCTCGCCCATCAGGGTGCGCGCCACGCCCTCGTGGATCGACTTCTTCGAATCGAAGAAGCGATAGACGTTGGCGGGACTCATCCGCAGTTCCTTGGCGATGTCGGCGACCGTGGTCTTCTGGTAGCCGATCTGCCGGAACAGACGCTCTGCCACCACGAGAATCCTTTCCCGGGTGTCAGTCTCGATGTGTTCCGAAATCAGCGTCATGTCAGCTCTCAATGTTCAATTATTCTGCGGCGTCGGCAAGCGGAATTGCATGCGGACCCGTGGGGTGCTCCTTGCCCTGATGCTGCGACGCAAGATCAGGCGCCTCGGCCTGGCCGCTTTCTTCCAGGCTTTTCCTGAACCACAGGGCGTAAAGACCCGGCAGGTACAGCAAGGTCAGGAAGGTTGCAACAAACAAGCCGCCCATGATGGTGATCGCCATCGGACCCCAGAAAGCGGAGCGGGATAGCGGGATCATGGCCAGAATCGCCGCCAGCGCGGTCAGCACCACCGGGCGGGCACGGCGAACGGTGGCCTCGACAATCGCTTCCCTGCGCGTCAGGCCCTGGGAAACGTCCATCTCGATCTGATCGACCAGGATCACCGCATTGCGCATGATCATACCGGCCAGCGCGATCAGGCCGAGCAGCGCCACGAAGCCGAACGGCTGGTTGGCGACATTGAGGCCGAGCGAGGCGCCGACGATGCCGAGTGGCGCGGTCAGGAAGACCAGCAACAGCCGGGAGAAGCTCTGGAGCTGGATCATCAGCAGCGTCAGCATCACCATGACCATCAGCGGAAACAGCACGAAGATCGAGGCATTGCCCTTGGCGGATTCCTCGAACGCGCCGCCCGGCTCGATCCGGTAGGCCGGCTCGAGATGGTCGCGGATTTCCTTCAGCTTGGGCCAGATCTGGTTGGTGACATCGGGCGCCTGGACGCCGTCGACCACGTCGGTGCGCACCGTGATCGCCATGTCGCGATTACGCCGCCACATGATCGGCTCCTCATGAGAATACTCGATCTTGGCGATCTGTTGCAGCGGCACGGCAACACCATTGCGTGACGTCACAGTGAGGTCACCGACACTCCCTAGATCGAGCCGTTCGGACGAGACTGCGCGCGCGACCACGCCGACTTTCTCGATGCCGTCACGGATCGTCGTGACCTGCGCACCCGAGATCAGCATGGCGAGCGCCTGCGAGACATCCTGCGGGGTCAGGCCGAGCGCGCGCGCCCGGTCCTGGTCGACCACCAGCTTCAGGTAAGGCGACTGCTCGTTCCAGTCGAGCTGCGGCTCCACGACGCTGGGATTCTGCTTCATGACGTCGCGCACCTTATAGGCGATGTCGCGCACCGTGTTGGCGTCGGGGCCGATCACGCGGAACTGAACCGGGAAGCCGACCGGCGGACCGAAATTGAAGCGGTCGACGCGCACGCGCGCTTCGCTCAGATCACCCTCGGCGACCGCCTTCTCCAGCCGCGCCTTGATCCGTTCGCGGGCCTCGACATCCTTCGAGACGATCACGATCTCGGCAAACGCCTCGTTCGGCAGTTGCGGATTGAGGCCGAGCCAGAAGCGCGGCGACCCCTGGCCGACATACGAAGTATAGGTCGCGATATCCTTGTCGTCCTTCAGCAGCGCCTCGGCCTTCTTCACGGATTTTTCCGTGACGTTGAACGCCGTGCCTTCCGGCAGCCGCAACTGCAGGAACAGTTCAGGCCGCTCCGACAGCGGAAAGAACTGCTGCTGCACGTGGCCGAAACCGACGATGGAGAGTGCGAACACGCCGACGGTTGCCAGCACCACCTTGACACGATGGTCGACGCACCACTGCACCACGGCGCGCAGGCCCCGATACATCCGCGTTTCATAGATCGCGTGCGGATCGTGATTGTGATGCACGACAATGTTGGGCAGCAGCTTGACGCCGATATAGGGCGTGAAGATCACCGCGACGAACCAGGATGCGACCAGCGCGATCGCCACGATCCAGAAAATGCCGCCGGCATATTCGCCGACCGCCGAATTGGCAAAGCCGATGGGGAGGAAGCCAGCGGCCGTGACCAGCGTCCCCGTGAGCATCGGAAACGCAGTTGATTCCCAGGCAAAGGACGCCGCGCGGACGCGGTCCCAGCCCTGTTCCATTTTCACCACCATCATTTCCACGGCGATGATGGCATCGTCGACCAGAAGGCCGAGCGCGATGATCAGCGCGCCGAGCGTGATGCGGTGCAGGTCGATCGACATCGCGTTCATGACGATGAAGACGATGGCGAGCACCAGCGGCACCGACATCGCGACCACGATGCCCGTGCGCCAGCCGAGCGCCACGAAGGAGACGAACAGCACGATCGCCAGCGCCTCGATGAAGGAATGCACGAACTCGCCGACAGCGCGTTCGACCACCTTCGGCTGGTCGGCGATCTGCTCGACCTCGATGCCCTGCGGCACGGCCTTCATGAAATCGTTGGTCGCCTTCTCGACTTCCTTGCCGAGTTCAAGAATGTTGGCGCCCTTGGCGGTGACCACGCCGATACCGATGGCAGGCTTGCCTTCCTGGCGGGCGACGAAGGTCGGGGGATCGACGAAGCCGTGGGTGACGGTCGCGATATCGCCGAGCCGGAACACGCGGCCGTTGCTCTCGACCGGGGTCTCCGCAACCGCCTTGGCGCCGTCGAGCGCACCCGTGACGCGCAGCGGAACGCGCTGCGAGGAGGTTTCCACCGTGCCGGCGGGCGTGACGTTGTTCTGCTTGGCCAGCGAATCGAACAGCGCCTGCGGCGTGATGCCAAGCGTCGCCAGCTTGGCGTGCGAGAACTCGACGAAAATGCGCTCGTCCTGGGTGCCGTAGAGATTGACCTTGGTGACGCCGTTGACCTTCAGCAGCCGCTGACGCACGCCTTCGGCGGCCTTCTTGAGCTGCGCGTAGTCGGCGCCGTCGCCGGTCATCATGTACAGAATGGAATCGACGTCGGAGAATTCGTCGTTGACGGTCGGCCCGAGCAAGCCGGCGGGCAACTGGCCCTGCACGTCGGCGAGCTTCTTGCGCAGGAGATAAAACAGATAAGGTACGTCCTTTGCCGGGGTCGAATCCTTGAACGTCACCTGCATCGCCGTGAACGAAGGCTTGGAATAAGTCTGCACCTTTTCGAAGAACGGCAGTTCCTGCAGCTTCTTCTCGATGGGGTCGGCGACCTGGGTTTGCATTTCCTGCGCGGTCGCGCCCGGCCAGATCGCCGAAACATTGACCACCTTCACCGTGAAGAACGGATCCTCGGCCCGGCCCAGCCGCTCGTAGGAGAAGAAACCGGCAGCGCCCAGCATGATCATCAGGAACAGGATCAGGGTCGGATGGCTCACCGCCCAGCCCGAGAGATTGAAGCGCTTCATGTCACTCTCCAGATCCAAAAAACTTTGCTTTGGCCGTCATTGCCTGCGACAAACGCGAAGCGTTTGCGCAAGGGAGCGAAGCGACGAAGCAATCCACACTTTCTTTGCAGCACGATGGATTGCTTCGCTGCGCTCGCAATGACGTCTGAAAACTCAGAACGACAGCGACGAGACCACCCGCACCTTCTGGGCCGGATCGATCTTCTGCACACCGAGCGCGACCACCTTGGCGCCATCATTGACGCCGCCCGCGATCACGACCGCATTGCTCTCGTAGGATTTCACGATGACCGGCTGCAGCTTCACCGCGCCGGTATCGTCGACGGTATAAAGCGAGGGATTGCCGCCCTGGCTGAACAGCGCCGACAGCGGCAGTTTGGCGACGCGCTCGGTGGCGGCATCCGCCAGCGTCAGCGTCGCGGTCATGCCGAGCGAGACCTTGTCGTCGGCTTCCGGCAGCGAGAATTTCGCGAGATAGGTCCGGGTCGCCGGATCGGCCGAGGGCGCAATCTCGCGCAGCTTCGCGGTATATTTCCTGTCGGCGTCCGACCACAGCGTCACGCTGGCAGTGCCGGATTTGGCGCGACCGACCAGCGTCTCGGGGATAGCGACCACGGCTTCCCTCTCGGCAAAGCGCGCGACGCGGACCGCAGTCTGGCCGGAGGCCACGACCTGGCCGGGCTCGATCAGGGTCGCGGTGACGACGCCGCGGGTATCGGCCACCAGCGTCGCATAAGAGAGAGAGTTCCTGGTGAGTTCGACCGAGCGCTCCGCGCGATTGAGGCGTGCCCGCGCCTCGTCGGCGGCGGCACGGCTCGTGTCCATTTGCGCATCGGTGGTCCAGCCCTTGGCGCGCAGATCCCTGGCGCGCTGCTCGGCTGCGCCAGCCTGCGCCAGCACGCCGGTGGCGGCACTGAATTCGGCCTCCGCCTGCTCGGCCTGCAGTTTCAGGTCGACCTCGTCGAGGGTGGCCAGCGGCTGGCCGACATCGACGGTCTGGCCAACCTCGACCAGGCGCCTCGCGACCTTGCCGGGAACCCGAAAGCCCATGTCGGTCTCGATCCGGGGCCGGATGGTGCCGACAAAACTGCGCTCCGGCGTTTCGGCCGCATAATGCACCGTGGCTACGAGAACCGGACGCCCGGGAGCGGCCGTTTCAGCCGCCTTTTCGTTGCAGCCGGCCAGCGTGAACACCGCAAAGGCCAGCGACGCTCCAGTCAAGAGCCTGAAATAGCTAGAAAAAATGGAACGGGCGAACATCGGACTCTCCATCGCAGGATCTGATGAAGAGTGTGTAATGTTCACTGATGAATGTCAATATTCGTCATCAATCAGGAATTCGTGAAGGAATGTTTAGTTAAGAGGTAATTGCTTTTTCCAAAGGCCTGTCGTTTCCGCAAACGGGTAGCGGATTAAAAATGTAGCCCGGATGGAGCGCTAGCGAAATCCGGGGGCCACCCGCACCGATGAGCCCCGGATTACGCTGCGCTCCATCCGGGCTATGGCTTTACTTCGCTGCCGCGAATTCCGTCTTCGTCTCATGCCTGCCGAGGAAGACGAGCAGCCCGGCCATGAGCGGCAACAACGACAGCACCAACAGCCCATTCGAGGTGGAGCCGGTCGTGTCCTTGACCCAGCCGATCAGATACGGCCCGCCGAAGCCCGCGAGGTTGCCGATCGAATTGATCAGCGCGATCCCGCCGGCCGCGGCCGTGCCTGACAGCCATGCGGTCGGCAGCGTCCAGAATACCGCGAACGTGCAAAACACGCCGATCGCGGCGACCGTCAGCACGATCATCGTAATCGTCGGATCGCTGATGTAGCTGGAAGCGGCGAGCGCCGCCGCCGTCAGCAACAACGGCCCACCGACATGGGCAACGCGCTCGCGCGTGGCATCGGAATGCCGCGCCCACAGGATCATCGCGATGGTGCCGAACAGATAGGGGATCGCCGTGACGAAGCCGGTCTGCGCGTTGGTGAGGCCGAAGGCTTTCACGATCGTCGGCAACCAGAACTGCATGCCATAGAGCGCGCCGACGAAGCCGAAATAGATCAGGCTCAGCGTGATCACCTTTGGCGACGACAGCGCCTGTCCGAGCGTCAAATGTTGTGCCGCCTGCTTGGTCGCGACCTCCGCCTGCAGCTTTGCCGCGAGCCATGCTTTCTGCTCTTTTGTCAGCCAGTCCGCCTTTTCGGGTCTGTCGGTCAGATAGAACCAGGTGACGATGCCGAGCAGCACCGAGGGGATCCCCTCGAGGATGAACAGCCACTGCCAGCCCCTCAGGCCCATCATGCCGTCGAGCCCGAGCAGCAGGCCGGAAATCGGTGCGCCGATCACGGTCGATACAGGAACGGCAATGGCGAAGGCGGCGAGAAACCGCCCGCGATATTCCGCCGGATACCAGTAGGTCAAATAGAGAATGATGCCGGGGAAGAAGCCGGCTTCGGCAACGCCGAGCAGGAAGCGGAGAATGTAAAAGCTCATCTCGCCGCTCACCGTCGCCATCGCGGCCGAGATGATGCCCCAGGTCACCATGATGCGGGCGATCCAGCGGCTGGCGCCGAACCTTTCCAGCGCGAGATTGCTCGGCACCTCGAAGATGAAATAGCCGATGAAGAAGATGCCCGCGCCCCAGGCAAAAACCAGCGGCGAGAACTTCAGGTCCGCGTTCATGGTCAGCGCGGCGAAGCCGAGATTGACGCGGTCGAGATAGGAAAAGAAATAGGCCAGCACCAGAAACGGGATCAGCCGCCACGAGATCGTGCGGATGGTGGAGGTTTCGATGTCGCTTTTGGCTGACGCGGCGGGTTGGCTCATGGGGGGCTTCTTCCGGTTTTCTTGCAGGCTTCTTGTTGCCGACGACGCTTAGCGGGGGCCGTCACCGCTTGCAACGCAAGAGGCCCGCGCTGGGGTAACGCGGGCATTCCGTGGGCGAAGGGCTTGTCGCGGGGACGCGCCGCCAAATGTCAGGCGCGGCGGCTCTTTGCCGCCTCTCCTGCGACTGGTTCTAAACCTACTCGGCCAGTTGAAACCGTTCGAAACGGTCCAGTTCTTCCTCGATGCGGCGCTTGTAGTCTTTTCGGGCGCCCTTCGCTGCGCCCTTGCCGACCCAGCTCCATTTCTGCATCAGGAGCTTCTTGTTCTGGCGGTCGGTCTTGAGGTCGATGGCGGCGACGATGTCTTCGCCGACCAGGACCGGGAGCGCGAAATAGCCGAACAGGCGTTTCTCCTTCGGCACATAGGCCTCGAAGCGGTGGCCGTAGCCGAAGAATAATTCGGTGCGCTTGCGCTGGATGATCAGCGGATCGAACGGCGAGAGGATGTGCACCAGGCCGGCGTCGCCCTCGCCCGCCGGCGCAGATCCATTCGCTTCCAGCACCTCGGGCCGCGCCCAGTGTTCCTGCTTGCCGGCGTCCTCGATCGCGACCGGCGCCAGTTCCTTGCGCCGCACCCGCGCCTCGATCAGGCGCCGCACCGCTCCCTTGCTCGGCGCGTCGAGATGGCAGATCGAATCCAGGCTGACGATGCCCTGAGAGCGCAGCGCGCGATCGAGCAGATAGGCGGTGAGTTCAGCCGACGCTGCCGGCTTCGGCGGTCTGTCCCAGCCGAAATGCCGCGCCATCAGCTCATAGGTCTTGAGCATGCCGGTGCGTTCGGAGATCGTCACCTCGCCGGTGTAGAAGGCAAGCTGCAGCGCACGCTTCGAGGGTTTGCGGCTCTGCCAGAGATGTTCCTTCTCGGTCAGAACGTCGTCCTCGATGTCGCGGATGGTGAGCGCCCCGTCGCGCCGCAGCAACCGCATCACCTTGCGGGTGTCCTCGGGCTTTACGGAAGCGAACCATCGATGGCCCTCGCGCCGGTGCTCCCGCATTGCGGGAACGAAAAAGCGAAAGTCTTTCGCCGGAACGTAGGACAACGCATGCGTCCAGTACTCGAACACGCTTTTATCGACGCTCTGCGCCTGGCGCAGGTCGGCGCGGGCGTAGGACGGGATGCGGCTATAAAGAATGTGGTGATGGCAGCGCTCGATGACGTGAATGGTGTCGATCTGCACATAGCCCAGATGGTCCACGGCGGCGGCAACCGCCTGCGGCCCATTGCCAAAAGGTTCCTGCGTCTCAAGCCGCTGGGCGTGCAGCCAGATTCGCCGGGCCGCGGCTTTGGTCAGGGGTCGGGGTTCGGTCGCGCGGGACATTGCGCGGCAATGTAGCGGGATTCGCTAACGTGACGAGCCCGGATTCGGGGATAACCCCCTACGGACCGGACCCGGACTCATCTCTCCGCTTCTGCCGGTCGCCTACGCTGCCGGTTGCGATCTCGGCCTCGCAGGAGGCGCGGCCGGGCTGCAGCGCACTGCACTTGTAGACGTTGCCGGTGAGACGATCGACCAGCCACGCGCTCTCCTCCGTCGGGCTTTCGAACCCGACATAGCGGCCGCCGAGCGCGTTGATCAGCGTTGACAGCAAAATTGCAGCGGCGATCATCGCCGCACCGATCAGTGTTGGCATTGAAGTTCCGGAACCGGCGGGCTCCGATGCGCTGGCACGATAGCCCGGGTACTCACGCTGACGTTTGACTGACTGTAACACCCGCCCCGCCCGTCTGGTTGCCCGAACCAATTCTTCTTTAGAATTTTTTTGTGAGTCGTTTTGCTAGACGCGCATCTTGCCGATTTGTTGTCCACAGATCGACGCTGGCGCGATGCGCTACTTTTTTCTTTTCTGATGCAAGCCGCACAAGGTGACGGACCTGTCCGTCAGTGAGGCCGTCGGATGCCACCGCGCTCGCACCGTACTAATACTGCCCTGCGTTGTGCTGCGGGATCCTGGGCAGCGTCTTCGGGAAGGCGACCCGTCTCCAACGCTGAGCGAAAGGGTGATTCAGATCACCCAAGCAAGGTTGGACGATTGGGCTACCGAAGATGCTGCGAGACGTAAAATGGCGCCGCATCGGCTTCAAACACCCTGCGATGCGGATAATAGCCAGCCCTTACGCGAAATGCCGGGATTATCAGTGTGACTTGAATCACGTTGCCCGCTTTGAACCCGTCCTATCTTCGCGGCATCAAAACGTCATGCACGCCAAGTTTTGCAGGGCGTTAACAGTGAGGATTAAGACAATGACCCGCTACCTTTCGATCATGACTATCAGCGCCGCGCTGTCGATGACGGCAGGCCTGGCCGTCGCCGGCGACACCGTATCGGCCGCGAAGATCGTGGACGCCCTCAAGTCGAGACCGGGCGTGACCCGCGGCCTTTCGACCGGCCCGCAGCAACCGGTGGACGCCGCCGTGCAAGCCAGGGAAACCGGCTTCGTCAACACGCTGCGCAACCGCAAGACGCGGTCGCTGTCGCTCGGCGAGCGCCAGGAGATTGCGGAACTTGCCGCGAGCAAGCCGAAGATCGATCTCGAAATCCAGTTCGACTACAATTCGGCCGACATCAGCAAGAATTCGGTGACCGCCGTGCAGGAACTCGGCAAGGCGCTCTCCGATGCGAGCCTGAAGGGTTCGACCTTCGTGGTTGCCGGTCATACCGACGCGATGGGCGGCGAGGCATATAATCAGGATCTTTCCGAGCGCCGCGCCGACACGATCAAGAAGTACCTGACCGAGAAGTACGGCGTCACCGGTTCCAATCTCGTGACCGTCGGTTACGGCAAGACCAAGCCGAAGGACGCGAATGCGCCGATGGACCCGACCAACCGCCGCGTTCAGGTCGTCAACATGGACACCAAGACCGCGTCGAAGTAAGGCCTCGAAAAACCAATCCGCCTGCCGCTTGCGGCAGGCGGATTTTCATTTGTCGCGACTGCGCCGAGAGATGACGGCGCAATGGCCGCCTCAAATCCAGTTCTGGAAGATCATCAGGCGGCTGAACGTCGCCATCGAAGTGCCTATGAACGCGGCCGATATCGGCAACATCGCGGCAAAGCCGGCAAAACCAACCGCAACATAGGCCCACAGCAACCAGCGGGGCATGCTGCCGCGATTCAAGGCATAGACCAGCGCAAAGCTCGCCGTCGTCGCCGCCGGAAGGTAGTAATAGATGAAGCCGAGCGTTCGCGGCAGCAGCGCCCATGCGAGGTACGGGCCGAAATAGAACGCCAGCACCAGGAATGCATCGACGCGCCGCGTCACGATCCAGTCGCGCAGGCAGATCGCGACCGCAATCAGCGCCGGCCACAGGATCAGCGGGTTGCCGAGGAAGACCACGGCAGCGATCCGGTCATCGCCGATCTTGTCGAAGAGATACCAGACCGGGCGCACCAGGAACGGCCAGGACGGCCACGAACTCATGTAGGTGTGGCCCGCGATCGCGGTCGTGGTGTTGTCGCTGAATATCCGCCGTTGCGCTTCCAGTATATCCGGAACCGAAAATCCGTAGAGCGGAACGAACGTCGCAAGATAGACGGCGGCCGGAATCAGAATGAAGCACGCCGCGAAGTGCCAGGCCTTGAAGCCAGGCCAGAGATCGGGCCGGTACCAATCATCGGGCCGGGCGTCGGCGAATTGGGTGCGCCAGCTTTGCATCAGGCGGATCACGGCGACGATGACGATGCAGACCGCGAGCACGAACAGCCCGCTCCATTTGCAGGCGATCGACAGGCCGAAGCCGATGCCGGCAAGCGCGAACCACAAATGCGGACGCTGTCTTCGAAAGCCGTGCATGAACGCCGCGATCGCAAACAGGCTGAAGGTGAGCGCGAAAATATCCAGCATCGCGATCCGCGATTGCACGAACAGCATCTGGTTGAAAAATGCGAGCAGGCTCGCTGCAATCGCCGGCCCTTGGGCCGCGAACAGCGCCAGGCCGCACAGATACACCGCAACGATGGCAAGCGATCCGAACAATACGCCCGGATAGCGCCAGCCCAGCGGCCCGTCACCGAACGAATGGATCGACAGCGCGATGAACTGCTTGGCGAGCGGCGGATGCATCGGATTGAGCATCGGCTGCGGCATCACCGGCTCGAGCATCTGCCGCGCCGCCGGCACGTAATGCACCTCGTCGAAATAGAATTTATCCGGCGAGGTGACGCCGATCAGCATCGCGAAATGCGCGAGAACAAAAAGGATGCCTGCGACGATGGCGGTCCGCATCATCGAACCAGGCGGAACGGAAAATGAGTGAGCTATTGGATTCACGAACGATCTGCGGGGAATCAGGGGCCAGACGACATTGCGGCAAAATTGAGTGTGACGGGTCCAGATTTTTATGTCTATCGCTTTGAACGTATTTGAATTTCGCAAGCACTAACCGACGGTCGTGTAACTCGCGAAGTGATAATTCTGCCACATCACGCGTGCGCGCGACCCGGTACGATGTTGGGGTAAATTGATCGGCCTTGGAATGAATTTTCGCAACTACGTTTATTTGCTCTCTGCAATTGGTCTCCTGACAGCATCGACGGCTTTATCTGCACAGGCGCAAGTGCGCGTCGGCGAAGCCGCTGTCGTCAAGAATGAAGTACTCCGCATTACCGGACCTTCGACCATCCAGATCAAGGTTGGCGATGGGCTGGTGCGCGACGAAACCGTGCGCACCGGGAACGAGAGCGCAACGCGGCTGGTGATGGCCGACAGCACCAACCTCTCGCTCGGACCCAACGCGTCGCTCAAGCTCGACCGCACCGTTTTCGACGATGAGAATCACTATCGCGAAGTCGCGGTGCGCATGACCTCGGGCGCGTTTCGTTTCGTCACCGGCCATTCGGACAAGGCCGCCTACAAGATCACGACGCCGCTGGCGACCATTGGCGTGCGCGGCACCACGCTCGATATCCTGTCGCAGCGCGGCCAGACCATCGTCAATCTGCAGGACGGCGCGGCTTCGGTCTGCACGGTCAGCTTTGAATGCATCCAGCTCACCCGGCCCGGCGACACCGCCATCATCACTTCAGGCGGCGGCGGCAGATCGACGATCAAGAAGACCAACAACCCGCCATGGACGTTTGCCGCAACCTGCAGCGCCGCGGCAGGGCTTTGCAGCAAGACGCAATACGCGGACGCAGTCCCCGTCACCGTCGACGACGGCAGCGATCCCACCGGCATGCTGTGTGGGCGCTGACCATGGCAAGACGCGTTCGCAGCCCCGCTTTATCGGTCGCGCTTGCGGCGATGGCAATGTTTTCACTCATGCAGGTAGAATCGGCGTTGGCGCAGTCGCCTTCGCCGACTCCGAGTTCGAGCCCGAGCTCATCACCTACGCCAACGCCTTCGCCATCTCCGTCGCCATCGCCAAGCCCCACATCGACACCAAGCGCGAACGCGAACGCGCCGCCGGCGCGCCTGTGACCGGTTCGGGCGCCGGGTCGATCAACGACCTGGCGGGCCAGCGCTTCAACCAGATGATCACCAACCGCGTGCTCGGCAACGTGCTGCTGGGGATCAACGAGCAGGTCAATTGCAACGATTGCGTCAGCGCGTTCGGCTCGGCGGGGTCGTTCTCGGCCGGCATCCACGGACGCAAGAACCTGACGCCCAATCTGTCGCTGCTCGCCGGCATCGCCTATGCCCAGTACAACGAGGGCGGCTATCGCGTCACCAGTTCGCCGATCGGCGCGTTCGCGCTGCGCTATGATCTTCGTCGACTGGGGATCGTCGCGGCCGTTCTTCGATATCGGCACGATCCTGTCGCCTTTCCAGAAGGTGCGCTACTCGCGCAGCTACGCCACGAGCCTCGGTGCGGTATCGCTGGAAAGCTCGACCACGAGCGAGAACTACGCCGTCTACGGCCGCGCCGGCTGGATGAGCCGGCTGTCGCCGCGCGATGAGGTGGCGGCCTCCATCGAGGTCTGGCAGCTCTGGCAGCGGGTGAAGGGCTACATGGATCCCACCGTCGCCTTCAACCCGTTCGACGCCTCGATCGCGACCGGCACCGACCGCACCAATCTCGTCAAGGTCGGCGGACAGTGGACGCATCTGTTCGGCTCCAGTGTGGAAGCCAACATCAACGGCGGATGGGTGCAATCCTTCGGGTCGCGATCCGGCATCGTCGCCAGCGTGACCGGCGACGGCACGATCGTGCCTGTCATCGGCAACCAGGGCTGGTTCGAATATGGCGGCCGGCTCGGCTTCCGCATCACCAAGGGCTGGGTCGCCGACCTCTTCCTCAACGGCACTGCGGGCGCGCAGCCGGTCGGCAACACGCTCCACGGCGGCATGGGTTTGAGGATCAGCTACTAGGAAAATGTAGGGTGGGCAAAGGCGCACTTGCGCCGTGCCCACCATTTTGCGCTGTGCTCGCGATGGTGGGCACGCTTCGCTTTGCCCACCCTACGATTCTGAGTTTCCGTCTAGCGTAGGCCCACCGCCGTCATGCCCCGCTTCAAGCGGGGCATCCAGTACTCCGCGGCGCCAGTTTCTTCGCAACAATCGGCGGCACGGCGTACTGGATCGCCCGGTCAAGCCGGACGATGACAGGTTGGAGCGCTCTACGCGGCGCTCTTGCCTTCATACGCGCGCTTCAGCCCTTCGATATCTAGCTTGACCATGCCCAACATCGCCTGCATGGCGCGTTGCGCGCCGGCCTTATCCGCGCCACCGAGATATTTGACCAGCGCCGTCGGCACGATCTGCCACGACACGCCGTAGCGATCCTTCAGCCAGCCGCATCGTTCGGCCTTGCCGCCATCCGCCAATAGCGCATCCCACAACCGGTCGACCTCGGCCTGATCGGCGCAGTCGATCTTGAAGGAGACGGCGTGCGTGTATTCCATCTTCATGCCGCCGTTCAGCGCCATGAAACGCTGGCCGGCCAGCGTGAAGTCCACCACCAGCACGGTGCCGGCCTTGCCGCCGGGGCTATCAGTGCTATTACGCTGGACCTTCTCGATCCGGGAATCCGGCAACAGCGAAACATAGAAGTTCGCGGCCTCCTCGGCTTCGCCGCTAAACCACAGGCAAGGAGAAATCTTGGACATCGGAAAAACTCCGGGTTGTAACTGGTTGAACGATCAGGCAGCGGGCTGTGCAGCGGTTGCGGCGGCGACATCCATCCACATCACTTCCCAATGGTGACCATCAGGATCTTCGAAGCTGCGGCCATACATGAAGCCGTAATCCTGCTTCGGGCCCGGATCGGCGCCGCCGCCTGCTCCCTTACGCCTTCCCGACCACGTCATCCACCGCGTCGCGGCTGTCGGCGGAAAGGCAGATCAGAACCTGGCTCGTGGCCCTGGCGTCGGCGATTTTCTTCGACGTGAACTGCCTGTACTTGTCGTGGGTCAGCAACATCACGTGAATCGTCTCGGAAAACACCATGCAGGACGCGGTATCATCGGAGAATTGCGGGTTCTTTGCGGCGCCGATCGCCTGATAGAAGGCAGTCGAGCGGGCGAGATCGCTGACCGGCAGGTTGACGAAGATCATTTTGGCCATAATCGGTTTCCTTTTCGAGGGGCTCGAGCCAAGGACGAGCGTACGGAGGCGGGTCCGACATCGATTTTCAGATTATTTTTTGGCGGGCAGAAGGCCCGTGACTGGCGTGCGGAGAGGAACCGCCGCCTACCTGCCCCTGAAATCAGGCTTGCGCTTTTCGGCGAACGCCTTGACGCCTTCCTTCAGGTCCTCGCTGGTCCGCACGGGGTCGAGCAGCCTGCGGACCTCGGCGACCGTTTCAAGCGGTCCCTTGGGCATGGCGTCGCGGGCGAGCTTTTTCAGCGCCTGAACGACAAGCGGCGCAGCAGCGGCAATTTTTGCGGCCATCTCCTGGGCAAGCACGACATGCTGCCCCTTCGGCACGACCTTGTTCACAAAGCCGATCTGATAGGCACGCTCAGCCGACATCTCCTCACCGACCAGAAGAAATTCCATGGCGATCTTGTGCGGCATTCGTGACAGCACCGACGAAACGCCGCCGCCGGTCGTACCGACCTTGACCTCGGGATAGCTGAAGCGCGTCGTCTCCGACGCGACGCACATGTCGGCCATCTGGACCAGCACGAAGCCTCCGCCGACGACCCAGCCGGATGTTGCGGCAATGACCGGCTTGTCGAGTTCGACGCCAAGGCCAGGTACTGCCCGCCACATATCGGCTGGAAAATCTCTCACGTCGGCACCTACGCAAAAATAGGCATCCTCGGCCGAAGCGAGCACCGCAACCCGGTCGTCGCTGTCGCGAAACCGCAACCATGCCGCGCACAGTTCCTCACACAGAACGGGGTTCAGCGCATTATGCGCAGACGCGCGATCCATCGTGATGGTGGCTACGTGGCCTGAACTCTCGTAGCGAACAAGCGTCATGGGATCCCTCAAAGCGATGGAGCAGCGTGTGGCGTTGCGATCGTCACTTCTTCTCGGCAGGATCCCGATGCACCGGATCGACCCACAGCACGGTCTCCGGCTTTTCCACCGGCTCGATGTCGAGGTTGATCGCCACCGCCTCGCCGTCGCTGCGCACCAGCACGCATTCCAGCACCTCGTCGCGGCTGGCATTGATCTCCTGATGCGGCACGTAGGGCGGCACGAAGATGAAATCGCCGGGACCGGCTTCCGCGGTGAATTGCAGCTGCTCGCCCCAGCGCATCCGCGCCTTGCCCTTCACGACATAGATGATGCTTTCGAGATGGCCGTGATGATGCGCGCCGGTCTTGGCGTCAGGCCGGATCGTCACAGTGCCCGCCCATAATTTCTGCGCGCCGACTCGGGCGAAATTGATCGCGGCCTTGCGGTCCATGCCGGCGGTCGACGGCACGTTGGGATCGAGCTGATTGCCGGGAATGACACGGATGCCGTCATGCTTCCAGCGTTCGGCATCGCCGTGGTCATGATCGTGGGAATGATGGGAATGGGTGTGATCGTGCGTGCCGCTCATCTTATTGCTTTCTGAATGGTTGCTCCGCCGAAGGTACATAAAACCGTGATCGCAAACCAGCCAAATAGAGGAACTTTCCAGACCGGTTGCGGGTTGTCTTCGCGAAGTTCGACCAACCTGGAAGGAGTATTTCGATGGGTGCGACTACAGACAAGATCAAGGGTACCGCCAACGAAGCTATCGGCAAGGCCAAGCAGGGTATTGGCGAAGCGACCGGTTCCGATCGTCTTCAGGGCGAAGGCGTGATCCAGGAAGTGAAGGGCAAGGGTCAGAAGGCCATGGGCGATGCCAAGGAAGCCACCAAGGATGCGGTGAACAAGGCGGCCGCGGCGGCGAACAAGAATCTCTGATCCGCGTTCGATCTGGAATTGAAAAGACCGGCCCGTTGGCCGGTCTTTTTTCGTATGCAGCCCGCATCCCCTTCGTCGTCATGGCCGGGCTTGTCCCGGCCATCCACGTCTTGAACTTGCGGCATCAAAGAAGTGGATGCCCGGGACAAGCCCGGGCACGACGCGGATAGGTCTAGTCAACGCCGCTTATCCATAACCGCCGGATTGACCACGTTGCTCGGCGTCCCCGCGGCATACGCTACAATCTGATCGAATATATCCGTGAACTGGATTTCGTATTCGTCGCGCGAGACGTAGCCGAGATGCGGCGTGCAGACCACGTTGTCCATCGTCAACAAGGGATCGTTGACGTCGCGGAGCGGCTCCTTTTCGTAGACGTCCACCGCCGCCATGCCGGGCCGGCCGGCGCGCAGCGCATTGACCAGCGCATTCGGCTCGATCAGCGGCGCGCGGCTGGTGTTGACCAGGAGCGCCGAGGGCTTCATGCGCGCCAGATCTTCCGCCTTGACGATGCCGCGCGTGGCGTCGAGCAGGCGCATGTGCAGCGAAAGCACGTCGCATCGTTCGAAGAACTCAGCCTTGCTTGCGGCGGTTGCGTATCCGTCGGCACGGGCCTTCGCCATGGCCGGTTCGCGCGCCCATACCAGCACGCTCATCCCGAACGCTTTGCCGTAGCCGGCGACGACGGCGCCGATCCGCCCATAGCCATAGATACCGAGCGTCTTGCCGCGGAGCGTATGGCCGACGCCGATCTGCCATTTGCCGGCCTTGAGCGCCGCCATCTGCTGCGGGATGGCGCGCATCGCCGCCAGGATCAGGCCCCACGTGAATTCGGCGGTCGCATAGGATGGCGTATCGGCGTGCTGGCCCGACGACACGACAATGCCGAGCCGGGTGCAGGTGTCGATGTCGATATGCGGATAAACGCTGCGCTGGCTGATCAGCTTCAGTTTCGGGAGGCGCTCCAGCAGCGGCGTTCGGATCTGCGTGCGCTCGCGGATCAGGACCAGCGCCTCGGTATCCTGCAGACGCTCCGCCAGCACGTCGACATCCCCAACGTGATCGTTCCAGATCGTGACGTCGTGTCCGGCCAGCTTGCGGAAGCAATCGAGGGTGCGCACCGTGTCGAAATAATCGTCGAGGATCGAGACCTTCACGATGCGCCTCCCCTGTTCAGTGCGCGGTTATTTCACCGCCAGCAATTCGACGTCGAACATCAACGTCGCATTCGGCGGGATGACGCCGCCGGCGCCCCGCGCGCCGTAACCGAGTGCTGGCGGAATGATCAGCGTACGCTTGCCGCCGACCTTCATCGAGCCGACGCCCTCGTCCCAGCCGGCGATCACCTGGCGTTGGCCGATCGTAAATTCAAACGGCTCGTTGCGATCGACCGAGGAGTCGAATTTCTTGCCCTTCTGGCCGTTCTCGTAGAGCCATCCGGTATAATGCATGACGCAGGTCTGGCCGGTCTTCGGCGTGGCGCCGGTGCCTTCCTTGCTGTCGATGATCTGCAAACCTGAAGCTGTGGTCATGGGCTTTTTTCCTGCGGTCTGGGCCGATGCCATCCTGATGGCAACGGGCGTGGAAGCCGCGGCCGCCGCGGCGATAAAGGCAGTCTGGATGATCGTGCGTCGGGAGAAGCGCATCTTTGTAACCTCGTTCGAGAGACCGACGTCTCTAGCCCAGAGCAGGCCAATTCCATAGCCATTTTTCGGCCGCCAGCCATGCTCCCGCCGGCCTTGTTTCAGCCGGTCTTGCCGCCGTCACGATCGATGGCGAAATCGTGCAGCAATGGCGAAGTTTTTCCGGCAATCAGGTCGCCGATCAGGCGCGCGGCAAGAAAGCTGAAGGTGATACCGTTGCCGCCATAACCATACGCCGCATAGACGCCCTTGGCGCCCGGGACCGGGCCGATCAGGGGCAAGCCATCGGCTGTCGTATCGAACGTACCGGCCCAGCGGAATTCGATCTCGGTGTTCGCGCGCGGCCAGAGCGCCGCCAGCCGCTGCACCAGCACGCGCGACTTTTCCGGGATCAGCCGGTCGCGCGCTTCGGGCTCGACGATGTCGGTGCTGTCTTCGCCGCCGATAATGATGCGCCCTGCCCGCGTCGTGCGCGCGTAAAGATAATCCTTGGCATCTTCCCAGATCAGCGCGCCGTCGTTCCAGACGTTTTGCGGCTGCGGCACTGTTGCGATCGCCCAGCTCGACGACACCTCGTGCACGCTGGAGCGAACGATATCGGGCATGACGTAGCCGGTGGCGAGAACGACAATGCGCGCCTCGATCTCGCGATCGTTGCCGAGCCGGACATTGACCGAACGCCCGGCGGAATCGAATGCGACGGCGTCCGCCTCGAACAGGCGCGCGCCGCGCGTAATCGCCGCTCCCAGCATCCCGTGCGCCAGTTGCACGGGGTCGGCATCGGCCGCGCCGGAGGAAATGATCGCAGCGGCGCGCGCGATGCCAAAACTGTCAAGCAGCGTGCCGTGGTCCAGGAAATCTCCCGGCAAGCCGGCGCGCGTCCGCCAGCGATGCTCTTCCATCAGTCCGGCACTGCTTTCATCCGCTGCAAGATACAGCGAATTCTTGTCCCGCATGCCGCAGGCGATGCCGAGCTCGGCCACGAGCAATTTAAGGCCGGCAACGGCCTCCAGGCTGGCGCGATAGGCGCGCGCGGCGCGCTCAAAGCCATAGGCTTCGCTCAATTGCCGCAGCGGCTGGTCGATCTCCCACAGCAGCATCGAGGTCGAGGCCACCGTGCTGCCGCGGCCGGGCAGTTCGCGATCGACGATGACGACATTCAGCCCCTGCCGCGTCAGCCGCTCGGCGACCAGCGACCCGGTGATACCCGCGCCGACGATCAGCGCATCGCATGTGAGATTATCGCGCACTTCGAGCCGCGACGGGTGTCTTGAGGTCGCAACCCACGGCGACCGGCCGCCGCGCAGGTCGGCCTGTTCGGTATCTTCTGAATCAAGAACGCTGATGACGGACCCCTGACGACAGGCACACCGCCGCAGCCATCCAGATGGCTGCGCCTGATCGCTTTAACGAAGGCGATGGACTGAGGTTCCAGGGATGCCGTCGCTCAGTAGCCGAGCGCGCAACCGTCCTTGCGGGGATCGGAGCCGCCGGTCAGCGTGCCCTTGTCCCAGTCGATCCAGATCGCCTGGCCGCCGCCGAGCGGAGCGACCACGCTGGTGGTCTTGTGGCCGATCTTCTTCAGGCCCTCGACGATGGCGGCCGGCACGCTGTCCTCGAGCTGGTAGAAGCCCTCGTAATGCAGGCCGCGCGGCATATCGATGGCTTCCTGCACGTCGCAGCCATAGTCGAGAATGTTGGTCAGCACATGGCTCTGCCCCACCGGCTGATACTGCCCGCCCATCACGCCGAACGGCATGACCGCGCGGCCGTTTTTGGTCGCGAGTGACGGAATGATCGTGTGCAGCGGCCGCTTGCCCGGTGCGATGCAATTGGGATGGCCGGGCTGGATCCGGAAGCCGCCGGCGCGGTTCTGCAGCAGGATGCCGGTCTTGTTGGAAACGATCGCCGAGCCGAACGAATGCGCGATCGAATTGATGAACGAGCAGACGTTGCGGTCCTTGTCGACCACGGTGATGTAGACGGTGGAGGGATTCATCGGCGGCGCCACGTTGGGCAGATCAAGCAGGCGGTCCATCCTGATGTTCTTGATGTGCTCCTCGGCAAATTCTTTTGCGAGGATGCCGGCGACGTCGACATGAGCCTGCTGGGGGTCGCCGATGTACTGCTCGCGCATCATGTAGGCGATGCGCGCGGCTTCCGCCTCGAGATGGAAGCGCTCGACGCTGAGCGGCGCGAATTTGGTCAGGTCGAAGCGGGAGAGAATGTTCAGCATCACCAGCATGGTGATACCGGGACCGTTCGGCGGGCACTGCCAGACATCGTGCCCCTTGTACATCGTGCCGATCGGCGACGTCGTTTCGGTCGAATGCGCGGCGAAATCTTCCAGCGTGTGCAGGCCGCCGATACCGCGCAAGGTCTCGACCATGTCGGCCGCGATCTCGCCGCTGTAGAACGCGTCGCGGCCGCCCTTGGCGATCGCACGCAGCGTCTTGCCGAGTTCAGGCTGATGGATCACGTCGCCGGCCACCGCCGGCTTGCCGTGCGGCAAAAGATAGCGCTCGGTGTTGGTGCCGTTCTTCAGCTTTTCGAACTGGTTCTTCCAGTCGAAGGCAATGCGCGGGGCGACGACGTAGCCCTGCTCCGCCGCCTTGATCGCGGGCTGCAGCAGGGTGTCGAGCCCCATCTTGCCGTGATCGCGCAGGATCGTGTCCCATGCGTCGATCGCGCCGGGAATGCTCACCGCATGGGCCGAGGTCAGCGGCACCGAATGGATCTTGCGCTCGAGGTACCATTCGGCGGTCGCCGCCATCGGCGCGCGGCCCGAGCCGTTATAGGAGACGATCTTGCCTTCGCCCTTCGGCTGGATCAGCGCAAAGCAATCACCGCCGATGCCGGTCGATTGCGGCTCGATCACGCCAAGCAGCGCGCAGGCCGCGACCGCGGCGTCCGCCGCCGTGCCGCCCGCCCGCATCACCTCGATCGCGGTCAGCGCGGCCTCCGGATGCGACGTTGCCACCATCGCGTTCTGGGCATGGACCGTGGAGCGGCCGGCGAAATGGAAATTCCTCATCGCGAATGCTTTCTTTTCAGCGTTTCTCAGACATTTCTGGGCATCCCGCCGGGGACGATCGGGTAGGTTTGCAGACGGTTCTTTGGCATATTCATCCCCTGCTGGGCAATGGCTGGCATGCCAAGGTCCGGGGGTGGCAATACCGAGAATATGCAGGGCTTTGCGGGGTTTCCCCTGCCCGGCCTGCCTGATAAACGGTCGCCATGCCGCTCAAGGTCGCCGCCCTCTACCAATTCGCCGCGCTGCCGGACTTCCGGGAGTTGCGCGAGCCGCTGCGCGCGCTTGCGGCCGGCCTCGGGCTGAAAGGCAGCGTTCTGCTGGCGCATGAGGGCATCAACGGCACGGTGGCGGGCGACGACGAGGCCATCGACGCGTTCGTCGGTGAATTGCAGCACGGCGCCCTGTTCGGTGGCCGGCTCGACAATCTCGAACTCAAGTTCTCAAGCGCTTCCGGGATGCCGTTCCAGCGGCTGAAGATCCGCCTGAAGAAGGAAATCGTCACGCTCGGAGATACGGCCGTCGACCCGACGCGAAAGGTCGGCACCTATGTCGAGCCGTCAGACTGGAACGAACTGATATCAGCGCCCGACACACTGGTGATCGATACCCGCAACGCCTTCGAGGTGGCGATGGGGACGTTCGAAGGCGCGGTCGATCCCGGTCTCAAAAGCTTTGGGCAGTTCAAGGAATTCGCCGCGCAGAAACTCGACCCGGCGAAGCACAAGAGGATTGCGATGTTCTGCACCGGCGGCATCCGGTGCGAGAAGGCCAGCGCCTATCTGCTGGCGCAAGGCTTTGGCGAGGTCTATCACCTCAAGGGCGGCATCCTGCGCTATCTCGAGGGCGTGCCCGAAACGGAAAGCCGCTGGCGCGGCGAATGTTTCGTGTTCGACGAGCGCGTGGCGCTGGGACACGGCCTGCGGGAGCACAAGATGAACGATGCTTCCCATGAGTGACATCACCGCGCTGAGCGAACGTATCGACACGCTGGAAATGCGGCTCGCCTATCAGGACCTGACCATTGAGACGCTGAACCAGACCATCACGGCGCAATGGACCGAGATCGACAAATTGACGCGGCAGTTGGCGGAACTGAAAGAGCGGCTGCGAGAGGCCGAAAGCAATCTGTCCGGTCCGGCCAACGAACCACCGCCGCATTACTGAACAGCCAACAAGAAAACGGCCTCCTTGCGGAGGCCGCTTTCACGCATTCAAACGCCGGTAGACAGGCGCTCGCATCATCCGTGCATCGCAAACCAGGCCGTTGCGGCCACCGCTACAGCAACGATCACGGCCCACACGACCGGCGAGACCTTCTTGGTGCTGCCGCTGCGTGGCGAGTCGTTTGCGGCGTGGTTGAATTCGGTCTTCATCGCCTGCTCCGTCGAGCGATGTCAGCGAAAGACGCCACGGATCTTGTCCCACAACGACTCATTCTCACGATCGCCATCCGCCTTTGACGGCGCCGGTTGCGCGGCGCTGACCGGATCGGAAGCCGGGAAGCTGCCCACCAGACCCTTCTCGAGCTTCTCGTGCATTTCGCGGTCGGCCAGCATGGCCTCCCGGGGATCGTCGGCGTGCTTGTCATGCGGTGCAGGGTTGAACTTCTCAGCCATAGGGTTACCTCCATGGCTGGGATAACGCCGCGGATTTCCGCGGGTTCCACTTCTTTCCTTGGCCAAGCCGAAAGCTGCGTGTATCAGAAGCGCAAAGATCGGCAGCCGTCCCGCAGGAACTTTTCGATTGTCCCAGAAATCCGCCGTGAAACCTTTTATCGAAGTGCTGTCCGGCCGCAGGCAGAAGGTGCCGCCGGTATGGATGATGCGGCAGGCTGGCCGCTATTTGCCTGAATATCGCGAGCTGCGCGCCAAGGCCGGTGGCTTCCTCGATATGTGCTTCACGCCGGAATATGCCGCAGAGGTGACGCTGCAGCCGATCCGCCGTTTCAACTTCGACGCCGCGATCATCTTTTCCGACATTCTCGTGATCCCCTATGCGCTCGGCCGCTCGGTGCGCTTCGAGGCTGGTGAAGGCCCGCGGCTCGATCCGCTGAATACACCGGAGCAGGTAGCAACGCTGGCGCGCCATGCCGATTTCGGAAAGCTCGAGCCGGTCTATGAGGCGCTGCGCCGCGTGCGCAGCGAGCTTGCGCCCGAGATCCCGCTGATCGGCTTCTGCGGCGCGCCGTGGACGGTCGCGACCTACATGGTTGCGGGACAAGGCACACCGGACCAGGCGCCGGCGCGGATGATGGCCTATCGCCATCCCGAGGCGTTCGCTGAAATCATCGACGTGCTGGTGGAGAACTCGATCCAGTATCTGCTCGGCCAGCTCAAGGCCGGCGCGGACGCGTTGCAGATCTTCGATACCTGGGCCGGCGTGCTGCCGCCGCGCGAATTCGAGCGCTGGTCGATCGAACCGGCGAAACGCATCGTCGCCGGCGTGCGCGCGCAAGCGCCCGACGCGAAGATCATCGGCTTTCCCCGCGGCGCCGGCGCGCTGCTGCCGGCCTATGTAGAGGCGACCGGCGTCAATGCCGTCAGCATCGACTGGGCAGCCGAGCCGTCATTCATCCGCGAGCGCGTGCAGAACCGCGTTGCGGTACAGGGCAACCTCGATCCGCTGGCGCTGATCGCAGGCGGCGCCGCACTCGACCGCGCCGTCGACGACGTGCTGGCGAACTATGCGCAAGGGCGGCTGATCTTCAACCTCGGCCACGGCATCCAGCCGGAAACCCCGATCGCCCATGTCGAGCAGATGCTGAAGCGGGTGCGGGCGTGGAAGGGGTGACGCCTGACACCGTCGTCATGCCCGCGAAGGCGGGCATCCAGTAATCGCCGGCCTCGGTTTGAATCGAGATGTCACGGCGTACTGGATCATCCGCCTACGCGGATGATGACAGCGGTGTTTGTCGCTAGCGACGCGCGCTACCGCGCGTCCTCCAGAATCATGTCCGACGCCTTCTCCGCGATCATGATCGTCGGCGCGTTGGTATTGCCGGACATCAAATCCGGCATAACGGATGCATCGACCACGCGCAGGCCCTCGATGCCGCGCACGCGCAAGCGCTGGTCGACGACCGCGAGCGCATCGCTGCCCATGCGGCAGGTCGAGGTCGGGTGATAGACCGTGCTGCCGGTGCGGCGGCAGAAGTCCAGCAACTCGTCGTCGCTCTGCACTTTCGGACCGGGATCGACCTCCGCGACCGCGTAGGCCTTCAGCGCGGGTGCTGCGAGGATGTTGCGCAGGATGCGGATGCCGTCGATGAAGGTGCGTCGATCGGTTTCGGTCGCGAGATAGTTGATGCGGATTTCCGGCGGCACGGAAGGATCGGCGCTTTTGATGCGCAGCGAGCCGCGGCTTTCCGGGCGCAACTGGCAGACTGAAGCGGTGAAGCCGGAAAGCGCGTGAAGCTTCTCGCCCATCTTGTCGGTCGAAAACGGCAGGAAGTGAATCTGGATATCGGGCGAGGCCAGCCGCGGGCTGGTCTTGAAGAACGCGCCCGAGGTGCCGGCAGCGATCGTCAGCGGCCCGTTGCGCAAGGCCGCATACTGAATGCCCGCCATCACCCGGCGTACGGGATTGTTGATGATATCGTTGAGCGTGACCTTCTGCGCGCAGCGCGTGACCAGCCGAACCTGCAAATGGTCCTGCAGATCGCTGCCGACGCCGGGCGCGTCGAGCACGATCTCGATGCCGTGCTGCTTCAACAGGTCGGCCGGTCCAACGCCCGAGAGCTGCAGCAATTGCGGCGAGTTATACGCGCCGCTGGAGACGAGGATTTCCTTGCGCGCCCGCGCTGTGCGCACGCGGCCTTCCTGCTTGTATTCGACTGCCTTTGCGCGCCGCCCCTCGAACAAAATGCGCTGCGCCAGCGCCGAGGTCTCGACGTGCAGATTGCTGCGGCTCTTCGCCGGGCGCAGATAGGAGAACGCCGTGCTGGCGCGGCGGCCGCGCGTTGTCGTGGTCTGGAAGAATCCCGCGCCCTCCTGCGTGGCGCCGTTGAAATCGGGATTGGTCGGAATCCCGGTCTCGGCGGCGGCGACGACGAAGGCCTCCGACAGCGGATCGTGATGCCGCCAGTCCGACACCGGCAACGGCCCGTCCGTACCGTGATACTTGTCAGGCCCGCGCTGCTGGCTCTCGGCCTTCTTGAAATAGGGCAGCACATCATCATAGCCCCAGCCGGCATTGCCGCGCTGGCGCCAGCGATCGTAATCCTCGTGCTGGCCGCGCACATAGAGCAGGCCGTTGATCGAACTGGAGCCGCCGAGCACTTTTCCGCGCGGCTGGAACACCTGCCTGCCGTTCAAGCCCGGTTCGGGCTCGGTCTGGTACATCCAGTTGACGGATTTTTCCTTGAACAGTTTTCCGTAGCCGAGCGGCACGTGGATCCAGAGATTGGTATCCTTCGGACCAGCCTCCAGCAGCAACACGGAATGCTTGCCGTCGGCGCTCAGGCGATTGGCGAGCACGCATCCGGCCGAGCCGGCGCCGACGATGACGTAGTCGAATTCGGCAGCATCATTATTGTTATTCATTGTTTCCCCGCATGCAGACCGAAAGAGGTAGCGGGGCCGCCTGAGGGGGTCAATTGCCTCCCGTTCACAGGCGCGGGATTAGACGACTTCCAATTGTGCGGCGGCAACTTCGCCGGACAATGTGCCGCATCCCGGAATGACGAAGCGTCACGTCTCCGCTGACGGATGACGAGAAGCCGGTGTGCGACGGCTGTTGGGCTGCGTTCCCCGGACGCTGCGCAGCGCGCCGCACTTGCGGCGTGGTGCGCTGCAGAGCCGGGGTCCATTCGCCGCCAGGTTGGGTCCCGGCTCTGCGGAGCAGCGTTGGCACGCTGCACCGCGTCCGGGACACGAGGCCCGGGAATCAGGTGCGGGCAATCCACGCTTCGCCGTTCAGGTTTGGCTTGCGCGGCTGGCTAGCCGGCCAGTTTCAAAAAGTCCGGCGGCCGGCGTTCGGCGAACGCCGTGAAAGCCTCGCGCGCCTCCACTGTCGTCAGGCGTGCCGCGAATTGCTCGCTTTCCGCCTTGATCTGCGCCATGAGCAGTTCAGGGTTGCGCATCAGCCGCTTCGTCGCACTGACCGCGCCCGCCGGCTGCTTCGCCAGCCGGGATGCAAGCGCCTTCGCTTCCGCATCGAGCTTGTCGAGCGGAACCACCCGGTTGGCAAGGCCCCAGGCGAAAGCGGATTTGGCATCGACGGCTTCGCCGAGCGCGAACATCTCGTAGGCGCGCGCATAGCCGATGCGGAGCGGCATCAGCAGGCTGGAAGAGGCTTCTGGCACCAACGCCAGACTGACGAACGGCGTCGACAACAGCGCATTCTCGGCGAGCACGACCAGATCGCAGTGCAGCAGCATCGTGGTGCCGATTCCGACGGCGCGTCCCTGGACGGCAGCGACCAATGGCCGGCTGCACTTTGCAAGCGCCTGCACGAAACGGCTGACGTGCCGCTCGCCCTGAAAAGCGCCTGTCGCCATCGCAGCAAACTCGCCAACGTCGTTGCCGGCGGTGAACATGTCACCTTCGCCCCGGATCAGAAGGACGCGAACGGCGGGATCGGTCTCGGCCGCTTCCATGGCGTCGGCCAGCGCGGCGTACATCGCATTCGTCAGGGCGTTCTTCTTGTCGGGGCGGGCCATGGTCAGGCTCAAAATCCCGTCACTCTTCTCGATCTTGATATGCTCGGTCATTCATCTTCTCCTCTGGGAAATCTGGTTTGCATGCTGGTGAGCCAGCGCGCGACGACATCGATCTCGGCTTCGGTAAATCCTTCCGTAAGGCGCGCGTTGACCTCGACGAGCCCCGCCTTCGACTGCGCCATCGCGGCGCGGCCGACCGGCGTCAGCCAGAGCCGCCACGCGCGCCCATCATCCGGATCGGCCCGCCGCTTGATCAGGTTCGCCGCCGTCATCCGGTCAACGAGCCCACTGATGCCGGGCGGACCGAGATCGAGCGCCGCACCTGCCTCGCCCATCAGCACGCCATCCCGCTGGCCAAGGATGAACAGCAAGCCGGACTGGGCGGCGGTAACGCCGCTGGCTTGCGTTCGCGACGCCATCCAGCGCTGCAGCCGGCGCTGCGCGACGCTGAGCAGGAAAACCAGGCGGTGCTCGCGGCGGCCGGTCATCCGAAAACCGGCCTCGGAAATTTATTTCGCATGCGAACTATCTATGTCAGTATCCGGCGATTGTCACCTGAATTTCAGAACCCCGATCTCGGGAAAACGGCTATGCGTAGCGCTCGAATTAGAAAATCTCTAACACTGCCAATATGCTAGAAAGAAAATCGATTTTCGATTGACGGCATCGCCATCCCTCGCCAATCTCCGCCGCCATGAGCAGTATCGGGTTGAGTTTTGGTGAGCGCCTTGCCGACGAGCGGCCCCGAAGCCTGACGTCTGCCGTTCAGGAGCGGCTGCGCGCGGATATTCTCTCGACCCGCCTGCTGCCCGGCCAGAAGCTGCATATCGCCGGTCTCGCAAAACAGTTCTCGGTCAGCCTGGCCGCGGTGCGCGAGGCGCTGTCGCGGCTGGTCGCCGACGGGCTGGTGCAGGCATCCGACCAGCGCGGCTTTCGCGTCAGCCCCGTCTCTCCTGCCGATCTTCGCGACGTGACGCAAACCCGCGTCGATATCGAAGGGTTGGCATTGCGCCGCTCGATCGAGTGCGGCGACGCGGCATGGCTTGCCTCGGTGGAGAAATCCTTCACCGCACTCTGCGCCGTTCCCTATATTTACCCTGACGATCCGACGCATCATTACGAGGAATGGGTGGTGCGGCACCGTGTCTTTCATCGCACGCTGGTGAACGCCTGCGGTTCGCAATGGCTGCTCGGCTTTCGTGATGTGCTGCATGAGCAGAGTGAGCGCTATCGGCGGCTCTCGATCCGGCGTAACACCGAAAAAAACCGCGATGTCGAAGCTGAACACGCCGCAATCGTGCGCGCCACGCTCAAGCGCGATGCCGATACTGCGGTAGCAGCGCTCTCGAAGCATTTCATGACGACCATGCATCTCGTCGAGCTTGCTACACCGAAAACGCTCGGCGGTGGCGACACCGCCTGATCGACCGCTCGAAGACCAAACCAATCAAAGAAAACGCAAAGGGAAACGTCACCATGAAGATCACGCGACGCCACATCCTGGCAACGATCACCGCGGCAACCGTGCTTGGCGCGTCAGGCATGGCGCAAGCCGCCGATACCGTCCGCATCGGGCTTCCGACCAAAACCTACTGGCCGACCACGATCGCGGAAACCGCGGTGCGCCAAAAACTGTTCGAGAAGGAAGGCATCACCGCAGAGCTTACGATCTATCGCGGCGGCGCCGAGACGTTCGAGGCGATGGCGGCGGGCGCAGCCGACGTCATTCTCGACGCGACCTCGCTGGTCTCGGCCGGACGCAAGAAGGGCGTGAACTCCAAAGTGCTCGCCAGCGCCGCCACCGGCTATTACGGCTGGCAATTGATGACGCTTACGAAATCGACGCTCGGCGTCAGCGATCTGAAAGGCAAGAAGGTCGCGATCACCTCCGCGGGCTCCGGCTCCGACCTGCTGGCGTTGTGGACCCAGCAGGACAAGAAGATCGAATTCACCCGCGTACCCGTCGGCGGCGGCGGCCTGGTGCCGAACCTGCTCGCCGGCAATGTCGACGCGGCCGTGGTCTATTCGCCGCTGAGCTTCCAGATCTCGAAATCGGGCGAAGCACGCACCATCCTCGACTTCGCCAAGGAAGTGCCGCCGAACCTCGCGGCCGGCTGGATTGCGCTCGATAAATACGCGCAGGACAAGCCGCAGATGGTGCAGAAGACGCTGAACGCGCTCTACGGCGCGCTGATGTTCATGCGCGCCAACAAGGACGCCTCCGTCAAGCTGATCACCGAACTCTATGAGATCCCAGCCGAGATCGCGGCGCTGGAATATGAAAACACGATTCTGAAGCTGGAGACCGACGGCAGCATGGACGGGCCGAAGATTCCGGAACAGCTCCAGCTCGCGCTCGACATGGCCAAGGCCGGCGGCATGAAAGACCTCGGGCCGGCGGCAGAGATCATCTCGACACAGTTCAAACCGGTTCCGACCAAGTTCTGAGCCAGGCACGATGCGAAGCGGGCTAGGCGTTAAGGCGACGCGGGTCGCCATCGTGGTGGCGCTGTTTGCGATATGGGAAATCCTGTCGCGTAGCGGCGTCGTCAATCCGCGCCTGCTTCCCTCCGCGTCCGACACGCTGGCCACGCTCGGCGATCTCCTGCAGCGGGCGAGCGTGCGCAAGGATCTCGTCGTCACCGCGACCGAGGTGGTGACGGCGTTCGCGCTCGCCGTTCCCGTCGGCGCACTGATCGGCTTCCTGATCGCGGAGAACCGCTATTTTTCCGATGTGGCAAAGCCGCTGCTGTTCTTCGCGTTCAGCATTCCGAAGTCGATCTTCCTGCCGATGTTCATCCTGGTGTTTGGCGTCGGCTTTGCGCAGAAGGTCGGCTTCGGTTTCTTCTCGACCATCTTCATCGTGATCATGTCGACCACAACAGCGGTGGAATCGGTCAAGGTCGAGCATCTGACCGTCGCACGTTCCTATGGTGCAACGCCGATGCAGACCGCGTTCCGGGTCTATCTGCCGAGCATGCTTCCCGTTCTGCTGGAAGCGCTGCGGATCTCGATGATCTTCAATCTCACCGGCGTCATCCTCGCCGAAATGTATGCCTCGCGCGATGGCATCGGCCATCAGATCGCGACCTGGGGCGAAAACTTCCAGATGAAGCAATTGCTGGCCGGCGTGCTGATGATCGCGGTGATCGCGATTGCCTTCAACGAACTGGTCAGATGGGTGGAAACACGATGCAGCCATTGGCGAACATAACCCCGCTGAAGCCGGCCGGCGCGATCGAGGTCCGCAATGTCGGACAGATCTTCAAGACCACGACGCAGGACGTCGTCGCGCTCGATGACGTCTCGCTCGACGTCAAACCCGGCCGCTTCGTCGTGCTGGTCGGCCCCAGCGGCTGCGGCAAGTCGACGCTTCTGATGATGATGGCCGGCCTGCGCCAGCAGACCTCGGGCACCATCACCATCAGCGGTGCGCCGATCCCCGAGCCCGATCCGAACCGGGTCGGCGTGGTGTTTCAGGAAGCCAGCCTGTTTCCCTGGCTGACGGCAGAAGAGAATGTCGAATTTCCACTGGCGCTGCGCGGCGTCACCAAAAGCGATCGTCGTGCCCGGGCGCAGGATGCGCTGAAACTCGTGGGCCTCGACGGCTTCGGCAAGCGCCATCCGCATGAACTGTCCGGCGGCATGAAGCAGCGCGTCTCGATCGCGCGCGGCCTGGTGCAGGACCCGCCGGTTCTGCTGATGGACGAACCGTTCGCAGCGCTGGACGAACAGACCCGCATGACCATGGGCGACGAGTTGCTGCGCATCTGGGCCGCCACCGGCAAGACGGTCGTGTTCGTCACCCACAGCCTGACCGAAGCGGTCTATCTCGCCGACGAGGTGATCGTGATGTCGCCGCGCCCCGGCCGCATCGTCGATCACCTGCAGGTCTCGCTGCCCCGCCCGCGCACCTATGAGATGCTGAGCGGCGAAACGTTCGGCACCCTGCGCGACCGCATCTGGCGGCATATCCGCAAATCGGCGTGAGGCAGAGATGAGCGCGGCAACACTTCGCAGATTGATCGTGATCGGCCTGATCGCCTTGTGGGAAATCCTGCCGCGCGCGGGTTTAATCCCCGAGCTGTTCCTGCCCTCGCTGTCCTCGACGCTCGCGGCCGGCTGGAACGAGGCGGGCGAATATGGCCACGCCCTCGCCGTGACGCTCTATGAAGTCGCGATCTCGATGGTTTTCGCCTGCGGCGGCGGCATCCTGTTGGGGGCCATCGTCGGCAGCCTGCCGCGCCCGCGCATCCTGATCATGCCGATGGTGTCGAGCCTTTATGCAGTGCCGCTGGTCATTCTCTATCCAGTCTTCACGGTGTGGCTCGGCATCGGCTCGGAATCCAAGATCGCCTTCGCGTCCATTTATGGATTCCTGCCGACGATGCTCGCCACCGCCGCAGGTATCCAGACCATCGATCCGCAATTGCTGCTCGCCGCGCGCAGCATGGGCGCGACGCTGAGCCAGCGGCTGGTTCGCGTCATCATCCCGGCGGCAATCCCGACCGTGCTTTCCGGCTTGCGCGTCGGCGGCGCGCTCGTGATTGTCGGCGTTGTCGTGTCCGAGATGCTGATTTCTTCCGCCGGCATCGGCTATCTCATCTCGCGCTACCGCACCATTCTCGACAGCCCGCATGTTTTCGCCGGCGTGCTGCTGGTGCTGGCGATGGCGATTGCCTTCAACGCCGCGATCAAATGGATCGAGCGCAAGGCGTCGATCTGGCAGACCGGCACCCGCGCCGGGCAGAACGCCGCGGAAGAAATCGCGCCCGCTGCCCTGCAGCCTGCGACCTGACGGAGGGCTTGCGTGTTCGACCTGACGCTGACATTCGACAATGGTCCCGAGCCCGGCGTGACGCCGCGCGTGCTCGATACCTTACGCGAACGCGGCATCAAGACCACCTTCTTCGTGATCGGCGAGAAGCTTGGCGACCCCGAACGCCGCCGGCTGTCGGCACGTGCGCATGACGAGGGCCACTGGATCGGCAATCATACCTTTACGCACACGGTGCCGCTCGGGCAGCAGCGCGATCCCCTGGCGGCGCAGCACGAGATCGGCCGGACGCAGGATGCGATCGGCGACCTTGCCCACCCGCAGCGATGGTTTCGGCCGTTCGGCGGCGGCGGCAATCTCGACGATCGGCTGTTGAAGCCCTCCGTGGTCGAATATCTCACGCGCAACAAGCATAGCTGCGTGCTCTGGAACGCGATCCCGCGCGACTGGGACGATCCGGACGGCTGGGCCGACCGGGCCCTGGAGCAATGCCGGTCACAGCCGTGGAGCCTGATGGTGCTGCACGACCTGCCGAGCGGCGCCATGGATCATCTCGAACGCTTTATCGACCGCGCCGGAAAAGCCGGCGCGCGCTTCCACCAGGACTTTCCGCCCGATTGCGTTCCGATCCGCTCGGGCGAAATCGTACGATCCATCGAACCCTATGTTTCCTCCATCGAAGAAGGTGCCGAACAATGAAGATCGCAAGTTTCAAGGCTGGCCCAACGGCAACATACGGCCTGGTGACGAATGCCGGCATCATCGACGCCGGCAAGCGGCTGAAGAATTGGCCGACCCTGAAGGCGCTGCTTGCGAACGGATCGCTCGATGCCCTGAAAGCGCTGCAAGGCGAACGGCCGGACTACGCGTTCGCCGAAATCGAGCTGCTGCCGACCGTTCCCGATCCGGACAAGATCTTCTGCATCGGCGTCAACTACGCCACGCACCTCGCCGAAAGCGGCCATCCCACGCCGCCGCACCCGATGATCTTCACCCGCTTTGCCAACAGCCAGGTTGGCAGCGGCCAGCCGATGATCCGGCCGCTGGAATCGGAGCGCTTCGACTATGAGGGCGAGATGGCCGTCATCATCGGCAAGTCCGGCCGCCGCATTTCGCGCGAGGCGGCGCTGGCGCATGTCGCCGGCTATGCCTGCTACAATGACGGCAGCATCCGCGACTGGCAGCGCCACACGTCGCAATTCGCGCCGGGCAAGAATTTCGCCGGCACCGGCGGGTTCGGACCGTGGATGGTCACGACGGACGAAATCCCTGATATCAGCAAGCAGACCATCGCGACCCGCCTCAACGGCGTCGAGGTGCAGGCCGCGCCGATCTCCGACCTCGTGTTCGATGTCCCTGCCCTGATCGCCTACTGCTCGACCTTCACCGAACTCGTCCCCGGCGACGTCATCGTGACCGGCACCACCGGCGGCGTCGGCGCCTACCGCACGCCGCCGCTCTGGATGAAGGATGGCGACGTGGTCGAGGTCGAGGTGTCGGGCATCGGCGTGCTGCGCAATCCGGTCAAGGACGAAGCTGCGGCCGCGGCGACGCGTGCGGCCTGAGAATTGAGAAAGCAATAACAAGAGCATGGAGACGATTATGAACCTGCCAAAGCACCTGCTGCCGACCACCGTTGTCGGCAGCTACCCGCAGCCGGAATGGCTGGTGGATCGCGCGATGCTGTCAAAAGTGGTGCCGCGCACGCGCATGCATGCGATGTGGCGGCTGCCGGCCGAGCACCTGGAGGAAGCACAGGATGACGCCACCATCGTTGCGATCAGGGACATGGAGCGCGCCGGCATCGACATCGTGACCGACGGCGAAATCCGCCGCGAGAGCTACTCCAACCGTTTTGCGACGGCACTCGAAGGCATCGATGACGAAAACCCGGCGATGATCACCTCGCGAACCGGACACCAGACGCCGGTGCCACGCGTCACGGGCCCGGTGAAACGCCGCGGCCCGGTCGAACTGCACGACATGAAATTCCTGCGCCAGAACACTGATCGCGCAGCAAAAATCACCCTGCCCGGCCCGTTCACGATGAGCCAGCAGGCCCAGAACGAATTCTATAAGGACGACGAGGAGCTGGCGATGGCGTTCGCCGCCGCCGTCAACGCCGAAGCGCTCGACCTGCAAAAGGCCGGCGCCGACGTGATCCAGCTTGACGAGCCCTGGGTGCGCAACAATCCGGACCTTGCCCGCCGCTATGCGGTGAAGGCGATCAACCGCGCGCTCGAAGGCATTACGGTACCGACCGTCGTGCATCTGTGCTTCGGCTATGCCGCCGTCGTGCCCGGCTCGACCAAGCCGGCCGGCTATTCCTTCCTCGCCGAACTCGCCGATACCAAGGCCGAGCAGATTTCGATCGAAGCCGCGCAGCCGAAACTCGATCTCGGCGTGCTTAGGGACCTGTCGTCGAAGAAGATCATGCTCGGCGTGCTCGACCTCGGCAATCCCGAGATCGAATCCGCCGATGTGGTGGCCGGCCGGATCCGCAACGGCCTCAAGCACGTCGCCGCGGATCGCCTTGTCGTCGCGCCGGATTGCGGCATGAAATACATGCCGCGCCATGTCGCGTTCGGAAAGCTGAAGGCGATGTGCGACGCAGCCGCTACCGTGCGCAAGGAGATCAGCTAGGGTCGGGGCTGCCGGGCCATCAGAGCCAGAAACTGTTCGAACGGGTCGTCCCTGCTGCGGCCCGTTCGTTCCAGATGGATGGGTTCACGGGAAAGACGTAGCCAGTTTTCAGCCTCGGCCAGCCAATAGACCTTGCTATTCGGTTCACGGCGCGCGAGTTGCCGGCAAAGCGCGGCTCGCGACGATAGCTCCAGATGATTTATCATGACCATCCCCTGCCATGGGTGGAGCTTCATCCTGATCCCAGGGCGGGGTCACTTCCTTGATTCAGGTCAATTGACGCGGCGGTGCAGAACGCTCGCAGCAAGCCGAGCCTATGCTACTTTGCATGGGGTTGTTTTCGAGATTTGTGTATGGGCGTGCGGTGCGCCGGGTCCGGGACGTCGAGATCATCAGCCTATATCGAATTACCTTTCAGCCAACCCGCGCCGCGCGCGTACAAGGCCTCGACTTCGGGGCCCTTCAGGCCCGGCATGTCGCGCTTCACCGTGTAGCCGATGCGGGTCTGCAAATAAGCGAGGTGCCGGTAGCCCGGTGGGAATTGCGCGAGGAGAGCTTTGTCCAGCACCGGCGCCGCGCCGGGCGTGACGGGGTCCATGCGGTCCTTCTCATAGATCGGCTGGCGCAGCACGATGCCCCAGCGGCCTTCCCGCTTTTCGAGGAAATCGTAGAAGCGGCCGGTGCAGAGCACGTCGCACAGCACGCCCTCGACCTCGGCGCGCTGCGAGATCGTCATCTTGGTCTGCGAGATGGCGCGGTGTCCGGCGAGGTCGACCGAGATGCCGCCGAGGAAATGCAGGATGCTGACGCCCTTGGCCCAGGCCTGCTTGCTGATCTCGATGAACTCGTCGCCGGTGCCCTGCGTCCATGTCGCCATCATGCGGCCGTCCGGATGCCAGACGGTGCGGAAACGCTCCCAGTCGCCCGCATCGCGCCAGATCGCCCAGTTCTGCAGCAATTCCCGGATCAGGCGATCGTCTTCGATCTCGGCGTGACTTCCAGCCATGGGGACGTTTCCTTCGGAGGCAATTCTCAAGCGCCTATAAGACTTTGCCGCGACGCCTTCACAACAGCTTCGCGCGGACGAACAGCGCCCGCAAGGCGTCGGTCGCCTGCACGCTCAGCATCGCGTTATCGGCGGCGCCCTGCAGCGCGCGCACGGCATCGGCGTGCAGCGCGCGGAATTCGATCCACTCGATCGAGCTGAGATTGGTGATGAAGCGATAGGCCTGGCCGACCGTTTCGATCGACACCGTCTGGCCGTTCAGGCTGATCTTGAAAACCGCACGCAGTGGCGTGTCGGAAGCGGCGGCGACGCCCGCGACTGCGTTCATGACGGGGATGGTGAACGCCGCGACGCCGTGAGGCCCTCCCGCAGGCTCGGTACCACGACGAGGCGCTTGACCTCGCCGTTCGTGTACGCCGCGAGGAACCTGTCATAGTCCTTGATCGAGACGCAGCCGTTCGAATCGCCGTTGGGGCCGAGCAGATAGCTGTGTACCAGCAGGCCCGTTCGCCCGTGCATTTCGTTTTCGCCGACGGGGGTCATGCGCAGCGCCGCAACGCCATGAAACAGCTTCTCACGCGGCTTGAGATCGTAGACGTTCGGCGGCGTCGCGCCGACCATGCGCTGATCGACATGCGCCGGATTATCCATCAGGCCGCCCAGTCCCGAATGTGCCTCAAGCCTGGTGCCGCTCGGCAGGTAAACGGCGCGGGCCGAAATGTCGTAGACCGCCGTCTGACCGTCGTAGCCGAGCGCCGTCAGATCCTTGCGCTCGCCGAGCAGCCCGTCCCCCGGGGTCAGCGACGCCAGCGAGAAGCGCATCGGCACCAGATCGGCTAGCTTCTCGAACATGGTGCGGCTATCAGACGAAGCCGGCGCCGGGTCGTTCCCCGTTGACTGAAGATTGGCGAGGACCGGCCGGGCGCGTGGCAGCGGGATTGCCGCCTCGACCGTCGGGGCGGGCGTCGCGGGCTGAGCATCCTGCTCCTCAGGCAACTGCCTCCCCAACATGCTTTCGATGTGCCCGAACTCCGTATCGAAATTCGAACGCTCCGAACGGGCGGCGGGACGCCAAGGGTAATTGGCGGCCAGCGAACGGCGCAAGTAGCCCGGGCCGAAGCGCTCGTCGAACGAAGTCGTGCTGCTGACATTCGCGGATGCGGGATTGGTCCAGCCGGCGAGGTCGAAATCGGTCGCCCAGGCGGCCAGTCCCAGCGCCATGGCAAGCGCCACCGTGCCGAATGCCGCTTCGCGGAGCAAACGGGTACCGCGGCTGGAAGCAAGCCCGGCTGCGCTGGTCGTCTTTCTATCCATCCATCCCCGGCTCGGCGCTTCGGAATCACGTCTGATTCCTAATGGATTCACCGAATAAGTCCCACCATAATGCAAACCAAAGTAAGGCATAATCGAGACAAACGCTCGCCGCCATCATGACCGGCAGAATCCCCGGATTCAAGCCATGTAATGATAAACCGGGGCGGGATTTGGCGGCAAGGCCACCCTCAGGGCCGCAGAACCGGATTGGTATTCGGCACGGGCGCCTCCTCCATCTCGGCGTGCTCCGGCAGCTTGTCGGCATGCACGGCGAGTGCCGGCCCGATCCAGACCGGGTCGGCCTCATGATCCCGGCGCGGGTTGGTCGTGTTCGGATGGACCAGAACGCTCAGATTGCCGTGATTCAGCATCAGCCAAGGGACCAGTTCGGGGAATATCTCCCGGGCAAAAGCCACCTGGTACATGGCCTGGTCGTGCGGACCGACCTTGACGTCGTGCCAGCGTCCGAGCGTGACCGAGAAGCGCTCGCCGATCCAGGTGCGCAATTGCTCGGCCTCGGCCCGCGTGGTGGCCGGATCGTAATAGATATGGGCGTGGTAGCTCGCGATCTCGCCCAATGGTCGCGGACCGCCCGCCTCCGGCTCACCCGTCATTGCACGCTCCGCGCCATCGTTGCCCCGAACCGACCGATGATCGCTGCAAGCGGCGGCGTGGTCAATGTGCAGGCGTCAGCCCGGCCGCTTCTTGCCGCCCTCGAAGACAGTCATGCCCGCGGCCGGGTCGAGGTCAACATCGGTTGCCTCCGTCAGGCGCGCCATCGTCATGTAAAAGCCGATCGCGAGGATCGATTCGACGATCTCCTGCTCGCTGAAATGCTGGCGCATTGCAGCAAATACCGGCTCGGCGACGCGCACGTTCTCGATGATTTCCCGACCGAACGCCAGCAGCGCCGTTTCGGCGGCATTGAATGCGGCGTCCTCATATTTGCCCTGTTCGATGCAGTCGATCTGCTTTTGCGTGACACCGACGCCAAGCGCGATCGGAACGTGCTGCCGCCATTCATAGACGCCGTGCTGCCGCTGCGCGACCTGAAGAATCAGCAATTCGCGATTGACGTGGCTGAGCTTTTGGCGATGGAGGATCGAATTGGCGAACCGCATCGCCGGAATGAAATTGGCCTCGGCATGCGCCAACATCCGGAAGATGTTCAGCACGACCGGCATCCTGTCAAAGGACGCGCGTATATCGCCGCTGGTTGCCGCCGGGTCGATCAGGGGAAGTCTTGCCATTCGCTTTTTCCTTACGTTGCTGTTTCTTGTTGGCCGCGGAAGCTCCCACGCGACATCAACGCGCGCGATATCGAAGCCTGGAAGAAAGTCGCGAGCGACGCGAAGATCGAGATCAAATAGCGGTACGCGTGTCCCGGCGCTGCAGCGCAGCACTTCGTGCCGCGCTGCGTCCGGGACACGATACCCATCTGACATCGAGCGCTCAGCCCGCCTTGCCGAACAGCATCGGCAACTGGCGCGGGCCGCGCACGGTGCCTTCCGACCAGGTGACCTTGCCACCCGGATCGAGCCTGAAATCCGGAATTCGCTTCAGCCATTCCTCGATCGCGACCGTCATTTCCATCCGCGCGAGGTTGGAGCCGACGCAACGATGGATACCGAGGCCGAACGCGGCGTGGCGATTTTCCTTGCGGTCGATCACTACCTTGTCGGCATCGGGGAACATCGCGGGATCGCGGTTGGCGGCCGGAAACGACAGCAGCACCATGTTGCCGGGCTTCACCGGGCAGCCGCTGATGGTCGTTTCCTTCATCACCTCGCGCGCCATCGTCACCGGCGAATAGGCGCGCAGCAGTTCCTCGACCGCCAGCGGCATCAGTTCGGGCTCCTTTATGAGACGCTCGCGGTCGGCAGGTACCCGCGCCAGATGCCACAACGAGGAGCCGAGCGCGCTCCAGGTGGTATCGATGCCGGCGATCAACAGCAGCCGCAGCGAACCCAGCACGTGCTCGTCTGCCAGCGGATTTCCATCCTTGTCCCTCGCGTTCATCAGCGTCGAGATCAGATCGTTGGTCGGATTTTTCCTGCGCTGCTCGAGGTGGCCGGCGAAATAGCCGGTCATCTCCCGCACCGCATCCATCAACGCGTTGTCGTCCTTGATGCCGAGTTCGAGGATGCCGTGAATCCACTTGATGAAGAGATCGCCATCCTTCTCCGGAATTCCCAGCATGTGCGCGATGGCGCGAACCGGAATATGCTTGGTGTAGCGCGCGGCGGCGTCGCATTTGCCGTCCGCAATGAACTCGTCGATCAGTTCGTTGCAGATGGCGCGCACCCGCGGTTCAAGCTTCTTCATCGCGTCCGGCGTGAACGGCGGCAACAGCAATTGCTTGGCAGGCTTGTGCTCGGGCGGATCGGAAGTGATCGGCGGCGCCCGCGCCGTGATTTCCGGCCGAACGTCGCGCACGATGACGCGCCGGGAAGAGAAGTGGTCGGTATCGTAGGCGATTTCCTTTACCGCCTGGTAGGTGGTCGGCATGTAGCAGCCGAGAAAACGCTCGGTGTGAACGACGGGTGACGCCCCGCGCAGTTCTTCCCAGATCGGAAACGGATTTTCCGTCCAGGTCGGATCGGTGTGGTCGAAATCGTTGACCCAGTCGGTGACTGGCGGATGTTCGGGCATGATGCTGGCGGAATCGGACATCGGATCAATTCCTCTGCTTGGTACGTTCAGATCTAGATGGGACTACATCGATCTCGCGACCAGACTATTCCTCGGTCACCTCGATCGCGATCTCGGGACAGTTGCTCTGGGCGAGCCAGGCCTTGTCTTCCAGGCCCGCGGGCACGGAACCGTCGCCGACTTCGTGCGCGTTGCCGAATTCGTCGAGGTCGAACAGTTCGGGTGCCAGTGACTTGCAGCGCGCGTGGCCCTGGCATTTGTCCTGGTCGACGCGGATTTTCAGCTTTCCAGCCATCGCAGCGTTTTCCCTTTTGTGGCGCACTTTGCCGCGCGGTGTTCTTCCGGCGGTATTCTTCGGCACGGCGGCACAGACCCGCCGGAGCACCGCGAAGTTATATCGTATTACATTCGCGCCGCCGTTGTACTGTCAAGTCAAAAGTTATAGAGCATGGAACTGAATGCCACCTCGACCCGCACGCAAAGCACTGAACGCCTACCACCATGGGGATCTCCGCGATGCCCTGGTTCAGGCCGCGTTGCACGAAGTCGAACTCGGCGGTCCCGAAGCGATCAGCATCAGCGCGCTTGCCAAGAAACTCGGCGTCTCGCAGCCGGCGCCCTACAAGCATTTTGCCGATCGCGAGACACTGCTGACGGCTGTCACGGCCGAAGCGTTCCGCCAGTTCTCGGCCATGATGCGTACGGCGATCGAAAAACCGTCGAAGCAGTCGAAGCTGTCGCGCTTCGCGCAGCTCACGCTTGATTTCGGCCTGCACCGCAACGGCATCTATCGCCTGATGTTCGCGTCGCGAACCATGGCATGCGCAGCGAAAGGCAGCGAGCTGCACAGCGCGGCAATGGAAACCTTCGAACTCCTGGTGGAAGCGCTGGAGGCCCCCGCCGTGGGGCTGTTGCGCGAGCGTAGCGCCCTGAAGGTCTGGGCCTCGCTGCACGGCGTGGTCATGCTTGCCGAACAGGGATTGCTCACCGGCCAGGTTGCCCATGTCAGCCGGGAAGAGCTGGTCGAGGACATCGTGAAGGAAACGAAACTCGCGCTGTCGGTCGCCATCAATACGGCCGACAAGACCGGTTCATGACGGTGAAGGCGCCGGCAACTGGCGGATCTGACAATGCGGGGCTCTATGGAGGCATCGTTCTCGGCCTCGCCGCCATTGCCGCACTCATCGTTGCAAACTCGCCCCTCGGCCCGCACTACGAGGCGCTGTTGCGGACCACCGGCGAAGTGCGGATCGGATCGATCGGACTGAGCAAGACCGTCGATCACTGGATCAATGACGGCCTGATGGCGGTGTTCTTTCTGCTGGTTGGGCTCGAGATCAAGCGCGAGGCGATCGAAGGTCCGCTGTCGAGCGCAAAGCAGGCGGCATTGCCCGTGATCGCCGCGTTTGGCGGCTTTGTCACGCCGGCGGCGATCTTTGCCGCAGTGAACTGGGGCGACGCCCACGCGTTGCGCGGCTGGGCGATACCGGCAGCCACCGACATCGCCTTTGCGCTCGGCGTCTGCGCCATGCTGGGACGCAAGGTGCCGGCTTCGCTGAAGATCTTTCTGATGGCGCTTGCGATTATCGACGACCTGATGGCCATCATCGTCATCGCGATCTTCTATACCGCGGACCTTTCGGTCACGGCGCTGGCACTCGGAGGAGTTGGCATCGCTGCGCTCGTGGTTCTCAACCTGCTCGATGTGCGCAGACCGTCGTTCTATCTCATCGCCGGGCTATTCACCTGGGTCTGCGTGCTCAAATCCGGCGTGCATGCGACGCTGGCCGGCGTCGCCGTCGGTCTCGCGATGCCGCTGACCAGGCGCGACGGGCACAGCCTGCTCGAAGATACCGAACACGCGCTCAGGCCGTGGGTGATTTTTGCGATCGTGCCGATTTTCGCCTTCGCGAATGCCGGCGTGCCGCTTCACGGACTGACCTTGTCAAAGCTGACGGCGCCGATACCGCTTGGCATCATCGCGGGGCTTTTCATCGGCAAGCAGATCGGGGTCTTCTGCGCATCGCTGCTTGCCATCAGGCTGGGCCTGGCTGCGATGCCGGAAGGGGCAACGGTGGGAAAACTCTATGCCATCGCCATCCTGACCGGCATCGGCTTCACCATGAGCCTCTTCATCGGAACGCTGGCCTTCGACCACGAAGCGATCCTGGCGCAAGTCCGGCTCGGCGTTCTCGTGGCTTCGCTGCTGTCCGGCCTCGTGGCTGCACTGATGTTCTCGATAATCGAGCGATCGCGTGTGACTTCACTTTCCTGACGAGGGACGGCCGGCGAAACGACGACGAAGCCGGCGGCGCAAACGCGCCACACCCGTCATGAGATCGAAGCCCGTGTGGCAGTGGCTTCTTGTATTCGCGACGGCCAAATGGTCATCTCAGCCAATCAAGGGCATCGTCGATTGAGCACGAGTTTTACCAGATCCACTGCACCGCGCGGTCTGCCAATCGCCCCAGCGCGATCCGCCAGAGGCGTAGCGCTGGGCGTACTGCTGTCGCTCTGTCTTTCCGGCGCAGCCCTTGGAAAGGACGATGGCGACGAAGACGAGGATACAGCCAAAGCCAAGCCGGCCCTGCCGAACTTCTATCTCGACATGAGGACCATCTACTCGACAGTGCCGGCAGGTTCGCTCTCGATCGGATTCAACACGCCGCCCTTGTTGTCGACACTTGGCAATTTTTCTTCGCTCCGAACTCTTACCTCGCCATCCAGCCGAAGCCTTTCGGTCGATCTCCCGTAACGGTCGATGTCAACGATCGGCTCTCGGTCTATGGCGGCGTCAGCGGCGCCACGTCGCAGGCCGGTACCGATCCCTGGACGAATTTCTCGATCTACGCCTTTACCGTCGGATTCCAGGCCGACCTCTATCAGCAGAACGGCGGAATGTTTCCGACCATCACCGTTCAATCCAACGCGACGCGTTCGACCTCGGACGCGCCGCTGGCCACCACGGCCTACAACACCATCGTTGAGGCGGGCTACGCGCTGGACGCGGATGAAACGCGCGGGCTGCTCGCCGGTGCGCAATACACCAGGGTTTTCGTCGATACCCCGCTCGCCCGCGTCAGCCCTGACGTCATGGGCTATGTCGGCGGCTATTATCAGTGGGACAACAACTGGAAGTTCACCGGCCGCTTCGGCGTGCAACATTTCGGCGGCGCGCAGCTTCTGAACCTGACGCCGTTTCCCGAATTCACCCAGCCGATCGTGCGGCTCGACCTCGACCGAATGGACGACAACGACAATCGGCTGTTCGGCGTCACCGCACAGATCGCCTGGACGCCGAAACCGTCGTACCAGCTCACGCTGCGCACGCCGCTTTATGCGATCAAGAACTAACGGCCAGGTTTCCGCCGACGCCGCAATACGGGCAGGTTGTCTTCACCGGCACGGGCGATCACCCTCACTCGGCGGGCACAGCCGCCGCGGTCCGGACGCAAAGCCAGACCATGCCGTTCTCCACCTTGATCGGATGCGCGCGCGTGCATCCCTCATCAGGCGCGACCGCCGTTCCGCTCCTGAGCTCAATGACAAAATTGTGCAGCGGACAGGTGACGCGCTTGTTGTGGACGATGCCTTGCGACAGCGGTCCGCCCTTGTGCGGACAGCGATCGTCGAGCGCGAACACCTCGTCATCGGCGGTCCGGAATACCGCAATGTCTCCGGACGCCGTTCGCACGACACGCGAGCCGAGAACGGGAATATCGTTCAGCGCCCCGATTTCAATCCACTTGCTCATGCGAGTTCGAGCTCCGCCAGCGGCGTGAATTCGTTGCGGTCGACGCCGCGTTGGGCGCGCGCCGCCCACGGATCGCTCTGCGAGAATTGCTGCGAATGGGCGAAGCGGTCGAACAGCGCCTTGCGATTGGCGACATCGTCGACCACCTGCTTGCGGATGGCATCGAGACCGATCCGGTCGCACCATTTGTACATTCGCTCCAGATACCAACCCTGCTCGCGGTAGAGCTGCGTCAGCGCGGCGATGACTTCAAGCGTCTCCTCTTCAGTCGCGACCTTGGTCAGGAATTCGGTGCCCTTGATGTGAAGCCCGGCGGCACCGGCGAAATGGATCTCGAATCCGGAATCGACGCAGACGACACCGACGTCCTTGCAGGTCGCCTCCGCGCAGTTGCGCGGACAACCTGATACCGCAAGCTTCACCTTGGCCGGCGTCCACGAGCCCCACATGAATTTTTCGAGCTTGACGCCAAGGCCGGTCGAATCCTGCGTGCCGAAGCGGCACCATTCCGAACCGACGCAAGTCTTCACCGTACGCAATCCCTTGGCATAGGCATGGCCCGATACCATGCCCGCATTATTGAGATCGGCCCAGACCGCGGGCAAATCCTCTTTCTTCACGCCGAGAAGATCGATGCGCTGTCCGCCGGTTACCTTGACGGTCGGAAATCTTGAACTTGTCCGCGACATCGGCAATGGCGCGCAATTCATCCGGCGTCGTGACGCCGCCCCACATCCGGGGCACCACCGAATACGTCCCGTCCTTCTGGATATTGGCATGAACGCGTTCGTTGATGTAGCGCGACTGCTGATCGTCGCGATACTCGCCGGGCCAGGTGGCGAGCAGGTAATAGTTCAGGGCGGGCCGGCAGGAGTGGCACCCATTCGGCGTCTTCCAGTCCATGAACCTCATGACATCGGGGATCGTCTTCAATGAGTTCTCGATGATGACACGGCGCGCGTCATCATGGCTGTGATCGGTGCACGCGCACATCGGCTTGACCTTCGGGGCCACCGAATAGTCGCCGCCGAGCGTGAAGGCGAGAACCTGTTCGACCAGGCCGGTACAGGACCCGCAGGAGGACGATGCCTTGGTATGGGCGCGCACGTCGTCGATCGTGAACAGTTTCTTTTCGCTGATCGCTTTGACGATCGCACCCTTGCAGACGCCGTTGCAGCCGCAGATTTCCGGCGTCGTCGCTCATGCCGGCGACCGAGTTCTTGCCGCTATGGCCGCCATCGCCGAGATTGGCGGCGCCGAACACCAGCCGCTCGCGCATTTGCGAAACATCGGTGCCGTCGCGCAGATGCTGGAAGTACCACGGGCCGTCGATGGTATCGCCATAGAGCACGGCGCCGATGATTTTCTTGTCGCGCAGGATGATCCGCTTGTAGACGCCGCGGGAAGCGTCCTGCATGACGATCTCTTCCTTGTCCGCACCCGGCGCGAAATCGCCGGCGGAGAACAGGTCGATCCCGGTCACCTTCAATTTGGTCGAAACGACCGATCCGTCATAGGTGGCAAACCCCTTCATGGCGAGGTGGTTGGCGCAAACCTTGGCCTGGTCGAACAGGGGAGCCACGAGGCCGTAGGTCTGGCGACGATGCTGCACGCATTCGCCGACCGCATAGATGCGCCCGTCATAGGTCTGCATGGTGTCGGATACGACGATGCCACGCTCGCAATAGAGCCCTGCCTTGCGCGCCAGCTCGACATTCGGGCGGATGCCGACGGCCATCACCACCAGGTCGGCAGGAATCTCCTCGCCATCGGCGAAGCGCACGCCGGTCACGCGATCCTCACCAAGGATAGCTTCGGTCTGCGCGGGCATCTTGAACACCATGCCGCGCTCTTCCAGCGACTTGCGCAGCAATCCGCCCGCGACCTGATCGAGCTGCCGCTCCATCAGCGTGTCGAGCAGATGCACGACGGTGACGTTCATGCCGCGCTTCATCAACCCGTTGGCGGCTTCAAGGCCGAGCAGGCCGCCGCCGATCACGACGGCGTTCTTGTAGCTCGTCGAGGCCTGAACCATGCGCTCGACGTCCTGAATGTCGCGAAAGCCGATGACGCCCGGAAGATCCTTGCCCGGAAGGGGCAGCATGATCGGGTTCGAGCCGGTGGCGATCAGCAGGCGATCATAGGGTACCCGCGCGCCTTCCGCGGTGACGACTTCGCAGGTACGCCGATCGATCATCTCGATCATTTCGCCCTTGCGCAGCGTGATCCCGTTATCCTCGTACCACTGCTCCGTATTGAGCATGATGTCGTGGACGGTCTTTTCGCCAGCGAGCACCGGCGAGAGCAGAATTCGATTGTAGTTGCCGTAGGGTTCGGAACCGAAGACGGTGATGTCGTAGAGATCGGACGCACGGTCCAGCAGCACTTCGACCGTGCGGATGCCGGCCATGCCGTTGCCGATCACCACCAACTTTTGCTTGTTCACTTTGTCGAGCATGCTCTGCCTTCCAGGTCCGATGGTCCCACTCGGCGACGCAGCTTTGCATCGTCGATTGCAAGAAATACTGATTGGGAAACGCCCATCGGCGGGCAGACGATCGTCGGCTATGACGATCGAGATATTCTCGTATTCAAGAGACGTGCCAACATCGGACCCGCAATTTCCCCGGCGTAACGCATGGCTTCAGCCGAAAATCATCAATTGGCTGCACCAGCGCATGCACGAATGCCCAAAAAATCACCCTCTTGGGCTATCCATTGAGCACCAACCGGATGCCTGCTTCTGGCAAGGCCGATAAGAAAAGCCCGACGCTCCGGTGGAGCGTCGGGCCATGTCACGTCAGCAAAGCCAATCGCGTTGGCTTCGCGATCCGGCTCACACCCCGGTCTGGGTGATGAACTTGGTGTTGAAATATCCGTCCATCGCCTCGGTGCCGCCCTCCGAGCCGTAGCCGGAATCCTTGACGCCGCCGAACGGCACTTCGGGCAGCGCGAGACCAAAACTGTTGATCGAAACCATGCCGGCCTCGATGGCGGCGCCGATCGCGGTTGCCGTCTTGGTCGAGCTGGTGAAGGCGTAGGACGCCAGGCCGAACGGCAGGCGGTTGGCTTCCTCGGCCACCTCGTCGAAGGTGGAGAAGCGCGAGATCAGCGCCAGCGGGCCGAACGGCTCCTCGTTCATGGCGCGTGCATCCTTCGGCACATCGCTGACCACGGTCGGTTCGTAGAAGTAGCCCTTGTTGCCGACGCGGTGGCCGCCGGTTTCGAGCTTGGCGCCCTTGCCCACGGCATCCTGCACCATGCCTTCGATGGCGGTAACGCGGCGCGGGTTGGCAAGCGAACCCATCTTCGAATCCGGATCGAGACCGTTGCCGACCTTCATCGACCTGGCGCCTTCGACGAACTTGTCGACGAACTCGCGGAACACGTCGTCCTGCACCAGCATGCGGGTCGGCGAGATGCAGACCTGGCCGGCATTGCGGTACTTCGCCGCCGCCAGAATCTTCGCCGCCGAGGATACGTCGGCGTCCTTGAACACGATCGCCGGCGCATGGCCGCCCAGCTCCATGGTAGCGCGCTTCATGTGCAGGCCGGCCAGCGCGGAGAGCTGCTTGCCCACCGTCGTGGAGCCGGTGAAGGAGATCTTGCGGATCACCGGATGCGGAATGAGATATTCCGAAATCTCCGAAGGCACGCCGTAAACGAGATTGATCACCCCGTCAGGCACGCCCGCATCGGCGAACGCCTTGATCAGTTGCGCAGGAGACGCCGGCGTTTCCTCGGGCGCCTTGACGATGATCGAGCAGCCGGCCGCAAGCCCCGCGGAAAGCTTGCGCACGACCTGGTTGATCGGGAAATTCCACGGTGTGAAGGCCGCGACCGGACCGACCGGCTCCTTGACCGCGATCTGGTAGATGCCCGGGCCGCGCGCCGGGATCACCCGGCCGTAGGCACGCTTGGCTTCCTCGGCGAACCACTCGATGACATCGGCGGCGGCCATGGCTTCCATCTTCGCCTCGGCGAGCGTCTTGCCCTGCTCCATGGTCATGAGCGGCGCGATCTCGTCATTGCGCTCGCGCATGATCGCGGCCGCCTTGCGCATGATCCTGCAGCGTTCGAACGGCGCCACCGCCCGCCAGACCTTGAACCCCTTGGCGGCTGCTTCCAGCGCCTCGTCGAGATCGGCGCGGTCGGCATGGGCCACGGTGCCGATCGTTTCCTCGGTCGCCGGGTTGAGCACGGCGATGGTCCTGCCCGATTGGCTCGGCCGCCATGTGCCGTTGATGAACAGTTGGGTATTCAGATATGCCACGAGACTTGCTCCCTCTTTTATTGTCGCCGGATGGCGAATGGACCGGCTGAAGTTCAGGCGCCTTTATGATCGAAGCCCGGCCGGATTGCAAAGCCGAATTCAACCGGGTACGGGCCCTGCGACGGCTTGCGATACACCTCGATCCCGCCCCAGACTGACCTTTCACATCAGGAGACGACATCATGCCGACACACGACGACGCCCGGACACTGGAGGGCAAGGTTGCGCTGGTCACCGGCGCAGGCCGCGGCCTGGGCCGAGCCTTTGCCGAACGGCTCGCAAGCCTCGGCGCCGCTGTCGCCATCCACGGCATGCGCGAGCATGGCCCGGCGGAATATGGCGAGGGATCGACGCTGACGGCGGTCGCTGCAGACGTTGCAGCGGCGCATGGCGTCCGCACCATCCGCGTGCTCGGCGATCTGACGCAAGGCGCCGACATCGCGCGGGTGGTCGAGACCACGACGAACGAATTGGGTCCGATTGACATTCTCGTCCACAATGCCGGCGGCGACATCGCTGCCAAGGGCGGCAAGCCCGATCCGAACGATGCCGTCGGTATCCACGAGGAGGACGTGCGCGCGGTGCTCGACCGCAACCTGCTCTCGACCATCCTGACCTGCCAGGCGGTCGCGAAGGAAATGATGCCGCGCCGTCAGTGCCGCATCGTCACCATCGGTTCGGTCGCTGCCTTCAAGGGCCGCACCAACGGTTCGATCTATGCAGTCGCGAAAGCTGGCATGACGCACTACACACGCTGCCTCGCCGACCAGCTCCGCTCCTACGACATCACGGTCAACTGCATCGCCCCCGGCGACACCCGCACCGGACGATTCATGGGAACGCGCGCGGTGGATCAAGACCGCATGGTCGAAACCGGCACCCTCGACCGCATCGCGACCGTCGACGAGGTCGCCCGCGTCGTCGAAGTGTTCGCGGGTCCGCTGGGCGCGTTCGTGTCAGGCCAGGTGCTGCGCGTCGACGGCGGAGGACAATGCTGGGCCGGGTGACGGCCGTCGAATTCCGCTGAAAGCCGCCCTGGTTAGGGGCTGGTTAACATAACCATGGTATACGGGCAGTATTTTCAATCGGGATGTTGCAGTGGTTGAAACTCGGATTGCGCCGCGGGTCAAAATTATGAAGGCCGCCAAGATGGACTATGGCGGCGACAAGTATCCATGCATTGTTCGCGACATATCAAGCACCGGCGCAGCGCTGGAGTTTTCCGACCTTCTCCGCATTCCCGATGAATTCACGTTGGTCATCCCGGAAGACCGGTTGCGGCTTCCATGCCGCGTTGTATGGCGCAGCGAGTACCGTGTCGGCGTGCGGTTCGATGATTAGTGCTTGCGCATCATCGTACGGACAGCGATGCCACAAGACGGAAAGAAGCTACGCTGCGCGGCCACCCTGCGCGGCCTGAGCGGTTTCCTGTTCTTGTTTGATCAGTGAATCCAGCACTTTCTTGTATCGCACCGGACCGATGTCGATCTCCAATAGAACGGGATGCTCCGGCTGCGCCTGTCCCCGCATGACGTCCTGCTGCGCCTTGATAATGGTCTGGTCCTGTTCCTGGAAAGCAAGCCGGCGCAGGTCGGAAACTTTCGCCTGTATCTCGCCATCGAGCGGTTGTCCCCACGAGATCGGGTTGAAACGCACCGCGCAGAATAAATAATAGGTGGTCGTTTCAGTTTCAGGCGTCAGGAAGTGCATCCCGTAAAAGCCGGTGCCTTCTTCGCGCGGCGTACCGGGCTCGGTGACGCCGGTGTCGTTGATCATGCAGGCGGGGACATCCCAACGCATATCCATCCAGAGGTCGACCTGCCGGCCATCGTTCTTGTAGATCAGATCGTAAAGTCCGGGCGCCGGCACGTTCGGCACGCTACGGCCGACCTTGACGGTTGTGCCCTTCTGTTCGATCGAGAGATTGGCTTTTACAGTATGCTCGCTGCCGAGAATGCCCTCATGCACAACCGCCGTATGGCTGAGGTCCATCAGATTATCGGTGATCAGCCCGTAACTTGCCTCCATCAGGAGCCAATCGCGCTTGCTGACAACCTTTTTCGGGTCCGGATCCAGAATGCTGAAATCCGGGATCAACGCCGGGTCAGCCTCTTTTTCACCCATCCAGATCCAGATCATCGAATGCTTTTCGTGAACCGGGTAACTGCGAACCTTTAGCGCCGGCGCGATGCGGCCGCTGCCATGAGGATTAAAGACACACTTTCCCGTGCCGTCGAATTCGAGCGCATGATAGGGGCAACGCACGTGGCCACCCTTGACGACCGTTCCCATGGAAAGCGGCGAGAACCGGTGCGCGCAGGCATCCGCGATGGCGGAAGCCGTGCCGTCGGCGCTTCGGAAAAGAACGATAGGTTCGTTCAGGAACTTTCGAGGAATCAACTGTTCAGGCGCCAGATCCTGGGACCAAAGCGCGACGTACCAAGTGTTACGAAGAAATGCCATTTCGGTCCCTCCTGGCGCATCGTTCGGATTTTGTCCGACGAGACCAATCGCCCGGTCGCGCCACAGCAGGCACGCCGATCTTGAACGTTTCCAGGGTGGGATAGTGCGCCGAAGCGAAAAACCGGCAAGTCACCCCAATGAGCGACATGGCGGCGGGAAGCCGCCTAATGACCGGAAAAGCGGCCTTTTCTTTCATTGCTGAGGATCAGCGCGAACAGCTCGTTCTGGGACGTAACCCGTAGCTTTGCATAGGCACGACGGCGGTAGGTTCTGATCGAATGAAATGAAAGGTCGAGATCGAGTGCGATCGCCTCGTTCGAGTAGCCCGTTACAATGCGCGCGCAGACCGCAGCTTCCCGCGCCGACAATGGCGGCATATTTTCACCGGATTGCAGCAGGCTCGCCATCTGCGCCAATGTCGGCAAATGAGGCTTCGGCTCGAGATCGAGATGCCGCTCGCATGCCGCCGCGAGCGGCAATTTGATTGTGTCGATGCGGCGCAAATCCTCGCCGCCAAAACTGCCTTCGCGCCGGTCCCGGTAAAGCGATAGGCAGATCGCGTCATGGGGCCGCCGCAAGATCACACAGATCTTTCCGGCGATGCCCGGTTCGACAAACAGCTTTTGCGAATATTCGGTGTTGGCGATCTGCTTGACCGCGAATCCCTGCAGCTCGACGCTGCGATTTGGCGCCGGCATGCAGCGCGATCGGAACGGGTCATAGACGTGATAGCGATGCACATAATCGCGCACCAGCGAATGCACACAACCGTCCTGACGATCGTCTTTCGCCGCCAGCGTCTCGACCGTCATTTCGTCGCGGAAATGATGCAGCACTACCTGACGGACGCGCATTTCGCGTTGAAATGCATCAAAGAGCACGTCTCCGAACTCGGCCTTGCCGATGGACAGAATGACGTTCTCGAGCACGTTTTCCTCCGACAACTACCATTTGCGGCAGCTTTTGATTTATCTGGAATTATTCTAGATCACCTCACGTCAACTCTCAAGCTTCACCGCAGCACGCTTTCAGAGATCGAGCACCAGTTCCTGATCCAGGCAGCGCGACACGCACAGCAACATCCGGTCGCCGGCTTGCTGCTCTTCTTCAGTGAGAAGCATGTCGCGATGGTCGGGACGCCCGGCGAGAACCGTGGTCAGGCATGTTCCGCACACGCCCTGCTCGCACGAAGTGGCCACCTCTACCCCGGCTGCGTTCAGGGCTTCGATGATGGTCTGGTCGGCGCCGACCACGACCGTTTTACCCGCTTTGGCCAAGTTTACCCGGAATGAACCGGTTGGGAGGCCAGCCAGCACGGGATCGGCCGCGAAGTACTCCAGATGCAGGACCGGCCCTGGCTTTGCGGTGACGAGATCGCGAACCGTTTGCATGAAGGGCGCTGGACCACAGGCGTAAATATGCGTGCCCGGTGGCGCGGTATCCAGCCTGCCGGCGAGCGCGGCGCGCGTCCCTTCAACGTCAAGACCGAGGTGAAATCGGCTGCGCGAGGTAAATGACCCGGCGCCGATCTCTTCGCCGAATGCGAGGGCTTCCCGCGACCGCGCAAAGTAATCGAGGGAAAACGACGCGCCCTCCTCCATCAATCGATAGGCCATGCCGAGCAGCGGCGTGATGCCGATGCCACCCGCCAGGAGCATGGTGTGGCCGGCCTCGGAATCGAGCGGAAAATTGTTACGCGGCAAACTGACCGTTAGCGCGTTGCCTTCGGCAAGGCGGTGCATGCGCTCCGAGCCGCCCCGAGAATTGGGTTCGAGCTTTACTGCGATGCGATATGAACCGTCGGTATTGGTCGTGTTGATCAGTGAATACTGCCGGATCAACCCGTCGCCAAGGTGAACATCGATATGAGCGCCGGCTTCGAAGGCCCGCAACGGTTGTCCGTCGGCGGCGACCAGCTCGAGTGACCTGACGTCGGCGGTTTCGACGCAAAGCCGGCGGACAAGCACATTTTGCGTCGCTGATTCAGGCATTTTCCCGAGGTGTTCGACGATCTTTCAGAGCGCCCTTGCCGAGCACCGCAGAAAACAAGAATCTTCAACGATATTAAGCCCGAGCGCCGCAGGTGCCACCAATTCGGAAGTCTAATGGCCGGCTGAAATTTCGTCATTTGCGCCATGGTGCGGTTTGGCGTGCCATAACACGGGCCCGCCGTCCGGTCTGACCGCTACTCGCGCGTGTTCCAGGCCTGATCCTTCGGCCTTTCCTCTGCGTTCAAGGCCTCTCCGGCCCCATTTGGAGTTCAAGTTGTCGCATCAAAGCTCGACCGGTTCGCATGCCCGCATGCGCGACGGCACCACCTTGCGCTATTCGATCGTCGGGAACGGCAACGGACCTCGCATTGCGCTCATTCACTCGCTGGCGATGGACCGCGCCTTCTGGAATCCGGTGGTAGCGCGCTTGGAGGGTTCGGCGCAGCTCCTGACATACGATTGCCGCGGACATGGCGTTTCGGACAAGCCGCCCGGTCCCTACAGCATCGATCTGTTCGCCGACGACCTGTCCGATCTGCTCGACGCCGCCGGATGGGAAAAGACCATCGTCGCAGGTGCATCGATGGGCGGATCGGTCGCGCTCGGCTTTGCGGCGAAATATTCCGAGCGCCTGGCTGGCCTCGGATTGTTCGACACCACGGCGTGGTACGGCCCGAACGCGCCATCCAGTTGGGAAGAACGCGCGGCCAAAGCGAAAATCGACGGCCTCTCCGGCCTCGTCGGCTTCCAGAAAACACGATGGTTTGGCGAGGCGTTTCGCGAACAGCATCCCGAAATGGTCGATGCCAGCGTCGCCACGTTCCTGGCAAACGATGTCGGCGCCTATGCCGAGACATGCCGGATGCTCGGCAATTTCGACCTGCGCGCCTGCCTCGAAGAGATCGCAGTTCCCACGGCGATCGCAGTCGGAGAGGAGGACTACGCGACCCCGCCCTCGATGGCGAACGACCTTCACGCCGCAATCAAGCATTCGACCCTGGCGGTCATAAAAGCCGGGCGGCATCTCACGCCGCTGGAAAAGCCCGACGAGATCGCAGCGCAACTCAAGGCATTGGCGGAGCGGACCGGGCGATGAAATTTCAGGGCGAAATTCAGGTGCCAGCTCCGCGTGAAGCCGTGTTCGACAAGATCAACGACCCTGTGTTCTTCGCATCCTGCATTGAGGGCGTGCAGGACATGACCGAAATCGACCCCGAGCATTTCACAGCGACGCTCGAGACCAGGATCGCCTACATCAAGTTCAGGTTCGCCGTGACCATCGAGATCGTCGATCGCGAACGTCCGCTTCGCGTAGTCGCGCGCGCCGAGGGAACGCCGATAGGAATTGTCGGAAGGTTGTCGTCGACATCCACCGCCACGCTCACGGATGACGGCGCGAACACCCGCGTCACCTATGAGATCGATGCTTCGCTGACGGGCAAGCTTGGAAGTATCGGCCAGCCCGTCATGAAATCGAAGGCCAAGGAAATGGAGCGGCAGTTTGCCAAGGCCGTTGCCGCGGCATTTGCGCCTTCGGCGTCTGGAGCCACGGCATGAACGCCTTCGAATTCGCTGAACCACGCTCGCTTGCCGAAGCCATTGCCCTGCTCGACACCGACGACAGCTCGGTGCGCGCCTTCTCCGGCGGCACTGCCCTGATGCTGATGATGAAGTCCGCCGTGTTCTCGCCGAGCCTGCTGGTAAGCCTCCGTCACATCGAGGCGTCCTATTCCGGCATCATACCGTCGTCGGATGGCGGCCTGAATATCGGCGCGATGGCAAGTCTCTCCGCCGTTGAAAACTCGACCGATGTCGTCCGGCTGGCACCGACGCTTTCGCACGTGATGAAGCGGCTTTCGAACGTCCGGGTCCGCAACGTTGCACGCATCGGGGGAAATCTCGCCCATGGTGACCCCCATATGGACTTACCGCCGACGCTTTGCGCGATGCGCGCCGAAATCGTTGCACAAGGGCCTTCCGGCCAGCGCCGCATCGCGATCGAGGACCTGTTTTCCGGTTACTACGAAACCGTGCTCGGGCAAGGCGAGTTGATAACGGAGGTCGCTGTTCCATCGCAGACGGGCTGGTCCTCCATCTATAGCAAAGTGACTACGCGGACCTACGACGACTGGCCGGCACTCGGCGTCGCCGTTTCGCTCAAAACCCATAACGGCACAATTGAAGACTGCCGCGTCGTGGCATCGGCTGCGACTGAAAAGCTCGTCAGGCTGGGCAACGCCGAGAACGCTTTACGAGGACAGCGGGCAGACAACACTGAATTCTCGCGCGCCGGCGAAGCGGCGGCGGCGGAAGCCGAAACCATCGACGACGCCCGCGGCTCGGCCGCCTACAAGACCGACCTGCTGCGCGTCCATGTACGCCGCGCCCTGCAGGCCGCTGCGAATGCCGGAGCACGGTGATGAACGTCATGAAGCCGATGCCGGCCGGACAGGTCGGACGATCCGTTCCCCGCCTGGAGGGCCGTCAGAAGGTCACTGGACGCGCTGAATACGTTCACAATCTTTCGCTGCCCGGCATGCTGCACATCAAGGTGTTTCGCAGCACGATTGCCCATGGCCGCATCATCAGCATCGATACTTCGGAGGCAAAGGAAGTCGCAGGCGTCTATCAAGTCGTAACCGGTGAAGACATCCGGAAGATAATTCCGGTGCCATACTATGGCCCAGCCTTCCACGACCAGCCGGTGCTGGCGCTCGACAAGGTGCGTCACGTCGGCGAGCCGGTCGCAGTCGTCCTTGCCAGCGATCCGCATGTGGCCGAGAACGCCGTCAGGCTGATCACGGCCGAGTACGAGGAACTTCCGGCCGTCTACGACGAAATCGAAGCGATGACGTCGGAAGCCAAGGTCCATGAAGTGCTCAAGCCGGCCGGCACGTTTGCCGATCTCAAGCATCTGGTCGGCAAGCGCGACACCAACATTGCACTCGACTATCACCTGCGCCGCGGTGATTTCGAGCAGGCGTGCCGCGATGCGGCACATGTCCTTGAGCACGAGTTCAAGACCCAGCAGGTAATGCATACGCCGCTCGAACCGATGGTATCGGCGGCTGATCCGCGCGACGACATGCTGACGATCTATACGGCGTCGCAGAGTCCTTCCTTTGTCCGCATGGAGATTTCCCGCCTGCTCGGCTGGCCGGAGAACCGGGTGCGGGTAAAGGTGCCTTATCTCGGCGGCGGCTTCGGCGCGAAGCTTTACATCAAGCTAGAAGCTCTGGTGGCCGCCCTGGCGCTATTGGTGCAGAAGCCGGTGAAGCTGTCGCTCTCAATGGAGGAACAGTTCTACACGATCACCAAGCACGCAACGACCTTCCGTATCAAAAGCGCGATAACGAAGGATGGCCGCGTCACGGGCCGGAGTTGCGAGGTGTACTGGAACGGCGGCGCCTATGCCGATATCGGTCCGCGCGTTACCCAAAAATCCGGCTTCACGGCGCCCGGCCCTTACGACATCGAGAACGTCGCAATCGATTCCTACTCGCTTTACACCAACCGTCCGCCGGCCGGCGCCCTGCGCGGTTTCGGCATTCCGCAATTGGTATGGGCTTATGAAAGCCACACCGACCTGATCGCGCGTGAGCTCGGCATCGATCCCCTGGAGTTTCGCCGCAAGAACATTCTTCGCGAAGGCCGCCCGCAGGCAACCGGCACGAAAATGCGCGATGCGGCTATCGACCTGGTTCTGGAGAAGATCGCCCAGCGAATGAACTGGAGCGCCCCCTTCGATCGCGGCAAGGGGCATCTTCGTCGCGGCCGCGGCATCGCGGTCGGATTCAAGGCGTCGATCTCTCCCACGACCTCGGTCGCCATCGTGAAGGTCGACGCCGACGGCAGCGTCAGCCTCACCATGGGCACGGTCGACATGGGTCAAGGTTCCGACACCGCCATGGCGCAGATCGTTGCCGAGACCATGAACATTCGCACCGAAGATATTCGCGTGGTCCATCCCGACACCGATTTTACGCCTTACGACATGGCGACGCTGGGATCGCGTTCGACGTTTCACATGGGCCATGCCGTCAAGCTCGCTGCCGAACATGCGCGCGACCAGCTCGCCGAGCTGGCCCGCAGTCAGGGCGTCATGCCCGGGTCAAACCAGCCGTGGCGTGAGTTGTTCGTCAAGAAATACGGCATGCAAGCCGGCAACGTGTTCGGCATCGGCAGCTTCAAGCCGGACTATGCATCACCCGACCTGACGACCGGCCTGTCCGAGAATGTTACGCCGTTCTGGATGATCGGGGGAGCCAGCGTCGAGGTCGAGGTCGATACCGAGACCGGCCACGTTCAACTGCTCAAGATGTACAACGCCGCCGATCTCGGCCGGGCGCTCAATCCGAAGGTGGTCGAAACCCAGCTCTCCGGCGCGGCGCTGATGCAGCTCGGATTCACGATGTTCGAGAACATGGAGTTCGATGCCGGCCAGGTCACCAACGCCTCCTTCGCGGATTACAAGATTCCCGGCATCCACGACGTGCCGTGGATCATGGCCAACGACATCGTCGAATCCGATCAGACCAATGGTCCTTATGGGTCCAAGGGTGTCGGGGAAAGCACCACCTTCGGTGTTTCACCGGCGATTGCCAACGCCATTCATGACGCCGTCGGCGTCAGGTTGACCGAATTGCCGCTGACGCCGGAGGCCGTTCTGCGTGGCATCCAGGCGCTCGATCCGACCAAGCGAGGCTGGTGACGATGAATTCCGACCGACAAATTCACTTCAAGCTGAACGGCCGTCCGGTCAAGGCCGTGGTCGGCACGCAGGAAAATCTGGTGGAGCTGCTACGTCGTCTCGACCTGTTCGGGGCTCGCGAAAGCTGCGGCCAGGGCCTGTGCGGCTGCTGCTCCGTTATCGTCGACAACGTCGCCGTCTCCGGTTGTCTCACGCTGGCGATACTGGTCGACGGCACCAGCGTGGCCACGATCGAGGGTTTGGACGCGAATGGCACGCTGAGCCCGGTGCAGGAGGCCTTCATCGAGGAAGGCGCCTTCCAGTGCGGCTTTTGCACACCTGGCTTCATCCTGATGACACACCAGTTGCTGGAAGCCAATTCCGATCCCGACGAGGCGGAAATCCGCGACTACCTCGCCGGAAATCTCTGCCGCTGTGCGGCCTATCCAGAGATCATCAAGGCGGTGAAATCGGCCGCGAGAAAAATGCAGGCCCGCGAAACTGCCTGATCACGAAAAAGGTTGTCCATGACCATCGAAACCGTCGCCGCTCCTGCTGCCGTTCAAGGGCCATGGTACCGCTCGCTTACACGGCAGCAGTGGAACGTGCTCGTCGCAACCAATCTCGGCTGGTTGTTCGACGGCTTTGAGAATTACGCACTTATCCTGACGGCTGGTCCGGCGCTGCGGCAATTGCTCGATCCCTCGCTGCACGGCCAGATTCCGTTCTACATCGGCGCCATTATCGGTATTAATCTGCTGGGCTGGGGCATCGGCGGCATGTTCGGCGGCATCGCGGCCGACTATTTCGGCCGCAAGCGCGTCATGATCGTTTCGATCATCGCCTATTCGGTTCTCACCGGCGCGTCTGCCTTCTCTTTCAGCTGGATCTCGTTTGCGGTGTCGCGCTTTATGGTGGGCGTCGCTGTTGGATCGGAATGGGCGACGGGCAGTTCGATGATTGCGGAGCTCTGGCCCGACCATGCCCGCGGCAAGGGCGCCGGCCTGATGCAGTGCGGGCTTGGGATCGGCTTTTTCGTTGCCTCGCTGGTCTGGCTTTTTGTCGCACCGCTGGGTCCGGATTCATGGCGCTACATGTTCCTCATCGGCGTCCTGCCCGCCCTGCTGACCCTGTGGATCCGCCGCGCCATCCCGGAATCGAAGCTTTGGGAAGAAGCCAGCCGCAAGCGGCAAGCCGCGCAAGACCGGCGCAAAACCGGCTCCGCGCTGTCAGAGACCGATACCAACCTGGTGCGTTTCACCTTGTTCGACCTGTTTGCAGATGCGACCAGCCGCAAGCGCACGATCATCGTGTTTCTGATGTCGCTGACCACGACGGTTGGCTTCTGGAGCATCTCGACCTGGGTGCCGCCCTTTGTGGGCTCGCTCGCCAACGGCCAGGGGTTGAACTCGGCGCAATGGGCGAGCTATGCCGGGATGGCCTACACCGTAGGCTCAATAACCGGCTATATCAGCCTTGGCTTCCTCGCCGATCGCTTCGGCCGCAAGCCGGTGACCTTCGCGTTCTTCGTCTGCGCGTTATTGCTGACGCCGGTGCTATTCTTTTCGACGTCCGACCTGACGTTGCTGCTGGCGCTGGCTTTCGCCAATGCGATCTTCTCCAACGGCCAGTACACCTGGATGCCGGTCTGGCTGCCCGAGCTCTATCCGACGCGGATGCGCGCAACCGCTTTGGCCTTCGCATTCAACGCGCCCCGCTTCATTGCTTTCATGGGACCATTGCTTGCGGGATCGATGATCGTGGCCTTCGGAGGCTTTGGCAAAGCTGCGATGATCCTGTCCTCGATCTACATCGTGGGCATCATCGCGGTATTGTTCCTGCCCGAGACCAACGGCAAGCCGCTGCCGTCATAGGCACCCGGGCGGTCGCCTCGTGGCTACGCCCGGCGATCTTCAAGGATCATGTCGGAGGCTTTCTCGCCGATCATGATCGTGGTGGCATTGGTGTTGCCGGAAATGATGGTCGGCATGATCGAGGCATCGACCACGCGAAGCCCATCGATGCCGTGGACCCGCAGACGCGCATCGACCACCGCCCTGTCGTCGGCGCCCATCTTGCAGGTGCCCACCGGATGAAAGATGGTCGCACCGATCTTGCCGATCCCCTCGGACAATTCGGCGTCGCTCTGGTAACCGGCTCCCGGCGCAAACTCGACGGGAGAGAACTTTTGCATGGCCGGCGCGGCGCACACGCCGCGCATCGCCTTGACGCCCGCAACCGCGGTGGCGCGGTCTCCCGGTGTCGCGAGAAAGTTCAACTTGATCGCAGGCGCTGCGAATGGATTGGGTGATTTAAGCGTGATGCTGCCACGGCTTTCCGGATGCAGCAGGCAAATGCCCGCCGTAAATCCCGGAAATTTGTGCGGGGGATCTCCGGTGGTGTCGTAGGTCAGGGGATAACAGACGAACTGCAGATCCGGTGTAGCGCGCGAGGGGTCGCTCTTCACGAATGCCGTAACGAGTGCAGGCGGGATCGTCAGCGGCCCGCGTCGGTGAAGCAGATACTCCAGTCCCATACGGAATCGCCCGCTGAGGCTGGACGCCTGCTCGTTCAGCGTGGTGGTATTGCTGACCTTATACATGGTGCGGACTGCGAGGTGATCCTGCAGATTGGCGCCGACGCCCGGCAGATGATGCACGAGATCGATACCGTGGCTGCCGACGGCTCCGCCATCGCCTACTCCCGACAGCATCAGCAAATGCGGCGAACCGATTGCACCGGCCGCCAGGATCAACTCCCGGCCAGCCGCGACATAACCATCGACTCCATTTCTCCGGTACTCCAACCCGGCCGCGCGTTTGCCCTCGAACCGAATCCGTTTGGCGTGGGTATTCGACAACACGCTCAAATTCGGGCGGCGCCGCGCCGGCTTGAGGAACGCCCGCGCAGTGCTCATGCGTCGGCCATTCTTTTGGGTGACCTGAAAGTATCCCACACCTTCATTGTCGCCGCTGTTGAAATCGGTGGTTCGCGGAATGCCGGTTTGCACTGCCGCGTCGCAAAACGCGTCAAGTACCTCCCAGGAGGCGCGCAAATCCTCCACACGCAGCTCCCCGCCAACGCCATGGGCTTCGCTCGCGCCCCGCGCCTGATCTTCGGACTTCCGGAAATAGGGCAGCACGTCATTCCAGGACCAGCCGACATTGCCCTGCTGACGCCAGCCGTCGTAGTCGGCCGCCTGACCACGGATATAGACCATGCCGTTGATCGACGAGGTGCCGCCGAGCACACGGCCGCGGGGATATTTGATGCTGCGTCCATTCAATCCCGCATCCGGCTCCGTGCGAAAGCGCCAGTCCGTTCGGGGATTGTCAAACGTGTAGAAATACCCGACCGGAATGTGAATCCATGGATACCAATCCGCTCCGCCAGCCTCGATCAGGCACACGCGGATCGCGGGATCGGCGGACAGCCGGTTGGCAAGGACACAACCGGCCGACCCCGCGCCGACGATCACGTAATCGAACTGCTCTGGCGAATCCCCGTTCATACCGCGCTACCGCTCCGCTTTCCGCTGATCTTACCCGGCAACACGCCGGCCTAACCAAATGAGGAAAATGAATGACCTCATTAGTTTACATTTACAGCCGCGGGCGACATCTGCTTGCAGAGCGATTAGAACCGATCTAAGCGAGATCATGAGAAATCGTCTGCCATCCATGATGAGCCTTCGGGCCTTCGAGGCCGCTGCGCGCCACTTGAGTTTCACGCGCGCGGCGATCGAGCTCAATCTCACCCAGACCGCGATCAGCCACCAGATCAAGAACTTGGAAGACCTGCTCCAGGTCAAACTGTTCGTGCGCAATGCCAACATGATCGCGCTGACCGAGGTCGGTGAGGTCTATCTGCGCTCCGTCCGCGCTGCGATCATCGAGATCTCCGCCGCCACCGATCGCGCCACTGATCAGAGTGACGAGAACATGCTGACGGTGCAGTGCCTCGGCCTGTTCGCGATCAAGCGTCTGCTGCCCCATCTCCATGATTTTCGCGCTCAGCACCCTGCGATTTCGCTGAAACTGCGGACGATCCAATCGTTCGAGAACAATTTCCATCACGATTTCGACGTCGCGATCTGGCACGGCGCCGGCGACTGGATGGGCATGGTCTCGGAGAAGCTTGCCGATGAGGAGGTCTTTCCGGTCTGCAGCGCACGGCTGCTTGAAAACGGACCGGCGCTCAAATCACCGAACGACCTCGAACAGCACACCATCATCCGCACCTCCTCGGTCATCCTGCGCGACGAATGGCCGTTCTGGCTCGAGACCGCCAAGATGAGCGAGATGAAGTTCCAGTCCGAAATCACCTGCGACTACATGATCACCTCGCTGCAGGCCGCGATCGATGGGCTCGGCATCACGCTCGGGCGCTCCGGCGTCGTCGGTCCCGATCTTGCCGCCGGGCGCCTGATCGAACCGTTCTCGGTCCGCGCCCGGTCGATGTTCAGCTATTACGTGGTCTGGCCCGTGCGCTCCTCCGAGCAGCGCAAGGTGCAACTGTTCAAGAACTGGCTGATCAAGCGCATCGGCCAGGCCCTGCAGGCCGACCTGACGTGATCACCCGAGCTTGAACGGATCGCGGGGTTCGCCCGACAGTTCGACGTAGACCGACTTGGTCTCGGTAAAGTCCCGAATACTGTCCATGCCGTTCTCGCGGCCGAGACCGCTCTCCTTGAAGCCGCCGAACGGCGTCGCAAAGGAAACCACACGATAGGCATTGATCCACACCGTACCGGCGCGCAGACGGTGGGCGACACGATGACCGCGGTGAATGTTCTGCGTCCAGACCGCGGCGGCAAGACCGAACCGGGTATCGTTGGCGATTTCGACCGCGTGCGCTTCGTCGCGAAACTTGATGACGCTGAGGATCGGACCGAAGACCTCTTCCTGGGCGATCCGCATCTGGTTGTGCACATCGGTGAAGATCGTCGGCTGTACAAACATGCCGCCGAGCTTCGGATCCTGCTGGCCGCCGCAGGCCAGATGGGCGCCGTCCTTTTTGGCGATATCGATATATTCGAGCACCTTGCGCAATTGCGGCTCGTTGGCGACGGGACCCATTTCGGTCTCGACGTCCATCGGATCGCCAAGGCGGATCGCTTTGGTGCGCTCGACCAGCCGCTCGACCAGTTCATCGTGCACGCTCTCCTGCACGAGCAGGCGCGAACCCGCCATACAGGTTTGCCCTGTCGCGCCGAAAATGCCGGCAATGGCGCCATTGGCCGCAACATCCAGATTAGCATCGGCAAAGACGATATTCGGCGACTTGCCGCCGAGTTCGAGCGACACCCGCGTCAGGTTGCGCGCCGCCGACGCAGCGATCGCCTTGCCGGTGGAAGTCGCACCCGTAAATGCGATCTTGTCGACGTCGGGATGTTCGACCAGCGCCGCGCCTATCGCACCCTGCCCGGTTACCACGTTGAACACGCCCTTCGGGAAGCCAGCCTCCTCGATCCGTTTTGCGAGTTCGAGCGTCGATACCGGCGTATGTTCCGATGGCTTGACCACGAAAGTACAGCCTGCCGCAAGACCGGGCGCCAGCTTGAAGACCAATAGCAAACCGGGAGAGTTCCACGGCGTGATCGCGCCGACAACACCGACCGGCTCGCGGCGGGTATAGATGAAGAAATTCGGCCGGTCGGAGGGCACCGTGTCGCCCTGCAGTTTATCGGCCATACCCGCATAGTAGTAGAACCATTCGGGGATATACTGCCACTGGCCGAGCATCTCGCGATAGAGCTTGCCGTTGTCGCGTGACTCGCACCGTGCCAGGTCTTCAGCATCCCGCTTGATGATATCGCCGAGCTTGCGCAGCAAAGCCGCGCGCTGCGTCGCGGTCATCTCGCTCCAGGGACCGTGATCAAAGGCTGCGCGCGCGGCCGCCACCGCCGCATCGATATCTTCCTTGCTGCCGTCCGGAACGGTCGCCCACGGCTTTCCCGAATAGGGATTGAGGCTCTCCATGATCTTGCCGTTCGACGCGCCGACCGACGCGCCGTTGATATACATCCCGAACGCCTGCAGCCCTGCCGGCTGTTCAACCTTGTCGAGCATCGTTACCTCCCGAGTAGTGTTCCTGGTATGAGACGTCAGGCTGGAGCGATTTCCTGCTTCCAGGCATCGACAACGCCATCGTTCGATTTCCTGTCATTCGGAAACCGGTCCGAAACATCCAGATTGAAAATGCGCTTGGCGTTGAGGCCGAGAATGTTGCGCTTCGATTGCTCGCTCAGGAACGGCAGATCCCAGATCGTGCTCGGCAGATCCATGTCCCAGTGCGGATAGTCCGAAGAATAAAGCAGTTGGGTGTCGGCGTTGATCATCTTGAATGTCAGTTCAAGCGCCTCATGGTTGTTGACCATTTCCATCGGCTGCGTGGTGTAGAACATGTCACGCATGTATTCGCTGGGCAGCTTCTTCAGCGCCGGGGCTTCCGAGGTTCGCATCCGGTAGTCATTGTCGAGCCGCTGCATCAGCCAGGGAATCCAGGCGAGACCCGACTCGATCCAGATCACCTTCAGTTTCGGAAATCGTTCCGGAAGCCCGTTGACGATCCAGTTCGCGCAATGCACCGCGTTGAAGAACGTAAAGCCGACCGCATGTGCGGTGATGAAGCGATTGGTCATCGAGACCAACTGGTCGTTCCAGTGATACGAGGCATGAAACGAAAGCGGCAGATCCGAGCTCTTCGAGCAGCGCATACGTCTTCATGAATGCGTTGTCGTAGACCGGCTTGTAACGCGTCGAGACCACCATGAAACCGATCACGCCGGGCTTGTGGCCGTACTCCTTGACCATTTGATAGGTCGCTTCGGGATCGTTGAACGGGAGATACAGCATCGAACGGACGCGCGGGTTCGACGGCAGCACCGTGTCCGTCAGCCACCTGTTGTAGGCGCGGGCCAACGCGACTTCCACCTCGTGCTGCGGGTGCAGCCCCATAAACAGCATCGGCGTCGGAAACAGGCAGGCGTAATCGACGCTGAGCGCGTTCATCCAGCGCAGGGTCTGCTCGACCTCGCGCGGCTGCGCCGTCTGCGGAATCGCCTCGTGCTTGCGCTCCATGTAACGCGACACCCGGCCGCCGACGTCCTGATAGCCCGGCTGGTCCATCAGCACGGCGCTCGGCCCCTTGTAGGCAAAGGTGTTGATCGCGGTCTGCCTGATCACGGGATCCTCGATATATTCGAGGATCTCCGCGAAATTGTCGGTTTCATAATGATGGCAGTCGACGTCGACGATCAGGACCTCGTCGAGCTTGCGCGCGTCAGCCTGCTTCCTGGCATTCGCCAGATGTTCTCCGGTATGAAAGCCCTCGATCGTGCGATCGAAATCCGGCGTACTCGAACGATAATGCATATCAATACCTTTTCGCTATCGCGAACCCGACCAGGATTGCCACATGCCGAGTTCGAAGATTTCGAGATTGGAGGCTTTCATCAGCGCCGACGTGGTTACCAGCACCGCAGTTGCACTGACGCCGGAGTTTGCCGGCAGCAGCGCGGGCCGTTGGCCTTCATCGAATTTCGCCGCATAGACCTTGACTAATGCAGCCATCAGATTCCGCATCGCCTCGTCCGGGACGGAACAAGCCTGGCCCCCGGAGACAGCAGCATCGAGCGACGCCGCCAGCCGGGCGGCTACATCAACGAGATCCTGATCGTGCGCAGCCATCGGCACTATTTCATCGCGCGGCCGCAAGCTTGCTTCAGACAACGACATAGATGGCTCCATCGCGCTCAATGGCCTGAAACCGCTTGAGACCATGTTTGCCGTCGCCAGCGCACTTTCCGGTCTCGATATTGAATTCCCAGCCATGCCACGGGCAGACGATATGCAGGTCGGTCTCGCTGAAACGCATGCCCTGATAGGTCTTGTCGGGGGCGATGATTTCCTCGACGCGATGAATCAGCAGTCCGTCGCAAACCGGTCCGCCCTGATGCGGGCAGATGTTGAGGAAAGCGTGCAGCTTGCCCTTGGCGCGAACGACACCGATCTGCCGTCCCTCATGTTCAACCATATTGCGGGCGCCTTCCGGCATATCTCCGGAACGCGCTACGAAAACCTCGGCCATTACCAATCCCTGAATTCGTGTCGCCGCGAGCTTTACGATCCCTGCCCGGCGGCACAATTGACGATTTTGGCGCGCGTCATGAGCAGAATTGAGGGACCGCAAACGTCTGGTCGGCAGCCATCCCGCGTCGCCGTTATTCGGGCTCGATGCCGGCGGATTTAATCACCGAAGTCCACTTCACGAGTTCGGCTGCGACAAACTTCTTGAACTCTGCGGTATCGCCCCAGTACGGCTCGATTCCGGAGTTCTTGAATTTTTCCTGGATATCCGGTTTCGCCAGCGCAGCACCGATCGCGCCGGCGATTTTCTCCACCACCTCGGGCGGCAGGTTGGCCGGTCCGAACAGGCCGGCCCACGCACACAGGTCGAAACCGGGAATCACGGACTCGTCCAGCGTCGGAACGTCCGGCAGACTTGGGCTGCGGGTCTTGGTCAATACCGCGAGCGGCCGCATGTTCTTCTCCGCGATCTGCGGCAACGCGTTGTTGAGATCCGGAATCATCACAAGAATATGCCCCGCGATCAGATCGGTGATCGCCACCGGGTTGCTGCGGTATGAGACCCGCACGATGTCGAGGCCCGCCTGGTACTTGATGGCCTCGCCGGCGATGTGGCCCGTGCTGTTTCCGTGGCCATACGACAGCTTTCCGGGATTGGCCTTGGCATAAGCCACCAGTTCCTGGATCGAATTCACCTTCAGCGTCGGATTGACGACAACAACGGATGGAAAGCTGCCGATCCGTGCGATCGGCGTGAAATCCTGGATCGGATCGAAGGGCACCTTCTTGAAAAGTGCGGGCGCCGCCGAATGCGTCGAGTTGGTCGTCAGCAGCAGCGTGTATCCGTCAGGTGTGGCGCGCGCAACCGCCTGCGCTGCGATCAAACCACCTGCGCCCGCCTTGTTCTCCACAACGAACGGTCGTCCAAACGCCTCCTGCAGCGTCTGCGCGATAATCCGGGCCGTGGCATCGGTGACGCTGCCGGCCGCAAAGGGCGTAATGATCGTGACGGTTCGCGAAGGCCAGGATTCGGCCGAAACGGGCGAGCTGAACCCGCCAAACATGCATGCAAGCACACCTGAGGCGAGTATCGATCTACGAGTTCTGAATTGCATGGATTCCCGTGTTTTTCTTGCTTTTGGTATGGCTGACCGTCGTTCCAGCACTTCGTTGGACAACGGCGGGCGAACTCGCCCAATTGGCGAGATCGAGCCGCTTCCTTCAAGCGAAATTCCCGTGGCTGCCTATGAGCAAAATTCATCGACCCCGCATACCCGCAATCGCGAGGCTTTCAACCGCATTGGCCGCGACAAACTGTGCACGCTGTTTTGCTCATGACGCATCTGAAAATTTCAAGTGCCCGAAGCAAACCATTCGCCGATCAGCGGGCTAGAACAGGGGGTGCCGACCAAGAGCACTCAAGGGGGATCCATGTCCAAGCGTATATTGTCGACCATTTGCGCGATTTTTCTTTGCGGCGGTACTACCGTATCCGTAGCCCAGGAAAAGGCGGCCGGACCGATCAAGATCGGCGTCATCGCCGATATGTCGGGAATCTATCAGGGCAATTCCGGCAAGGGCGCGACGGTCGCCGTCCAACTTGCCGTCGAAGATGTCGGCGGCAAGGTCCTCGGCCGTCCGATCGAAATCCTGAGCGCAGATCACCAAACCAAACCTGACATTGCCGGCGGCATCGCTCGTCGCTGGTACGACCAGGAAGGCGTGCACGCCATTGTCGACGTCGTCAGCTCCGGCACTTCGCTTGCCGTCGCAGCGGTCGCCAACGACCGGAAACGCGTATTCCTCGCCAGCAACGCCGCTAGTTCGGCGTTCAACATGGACCAGTGCAATCCGTACACGGTGCAATGGCGCAGTGATACCTATGCATCAGCAAAGGCGCTGACCGAGTCAACGCTGAAGACGGGTGCCAAGAACTGGTACGTGATCGCAGCAGACTACAATTTCGGTCACGCGCTGGAGCGCGAGATCACCCAGATCGTCAATGCCTCCGGTGGCAAGATGCTTGGCAGCGTCCGCCACCCGGTCGGCACATCCGATTTCGCTTCCTATATCCTGTCTGCCCAGAATTCCGGAGCCGACGTCGTGGCCCTGGCAAACGCCGGCGACGACATGGTGAAAGCCCTGAAAACCGCCGACGAATTCGGACTGCTTACATCGAAGACGCAGAAGATGGTCAGCATGCTGGTGTTTATCACCGACGTGCATGCGCTCGGCTTGAATACGATCAAGGGCCTGGTCGTCGCCAGCGACTTCTACTGGGACATGGACGAAAAGACGCGGGCATGGGCAGAACGCTACTACAAGATCATGGGAAGCATGCCGACCATGACACATGCCTCCGATTACTCCGCGACGCTGCAGTATCTCAAGGCGATGGAACTGGCGAAGAGCGACAAGGCCGAAGACGTGCTTGCGATGATGCACAAGATGCCGATCGAGGACATGTACGCGCGCAAGGCGGTGCTGCGTGAAGACAATCTCCTCACCCATGACGTGCTGTTGCTGCAAGTCAAGGATCCCAAGGAAAGCAAGCGTCCCTGGGACTACTACAAGATCGTCGACACGATCCCCGGCGAGAAGGCATTCCGGCCCGTCAGTGAAAGCAAATGTCCTCTCGTCAAGAAGTGAAACTGCGCTATATACGATCCGCGTGAGTAGCGACGCGGATCGTATTTCAAGGGAGCCGCCATGATCGTCCAGCTTGACAACGCGGCTTCCTCATCGACCACGAGCCAGGCCGAACGCGACGAATTGGACAACAAGGCGGTCCAAGATGCCTGGCTGTCATTGGCCGGCACCCTGCCCGTCTCGACGGAACAAAGCATCGCCCGAGGCGAGGTGTTTTATTCCGCGCTCGATCTGGCTGAATACCTGATCGGATCCGACGATATGGCCGGCTGGCGAATCAGCTTCACGACGGATGGGGGTCCCTACGCCGCTGCACTCCTTCTGAATGGCCCCGAAGGCGAAACTTCGCGGGAGATGACGGCATCGCACCCCACCTCGCTTGCGCTGGCGTTTACCTCGGTGATCAAGAAGTGGGCCGATAACGCCAATCGCTCCGCTCGGCCCGGCTCCAGGCGAAGCTTTCGCTAGACGGCCTGCAAGGATTGCGCGGGCGAGACGGTGTGCGGGCTTACTCCCCGACTTTCCATGCCGCATCGACAACCCTGAGCGGCTTTGGAATGAGCTTGAGGTTCGCGAAGACATCCGCGATTTTCTGCTGACCTTCCAGGGTCGCAGCATCGATAGGACGAGCCCCTATTTCGGCGCGGTTGACAGCGCGTTCGATGACTTCCGGCGGAAGTCCTACTTTTGGCGCCAACTCGATCGAATATTGTTTGCGGTTGTCCCTGATCCAGTCGTCGATCTCGTCGATCGCCGCCAGCACCGCCTTCAGGACCTCCGAATTGCGTTCCGCGACCGGGCGTGACGCCATATAGAAGGAAACATTCGGCGCAAGGCCTGTTCCGTCGGCAATGCTTCTTGCCCCAAGGCTGAGCTCCGCGGCGGCATAATAGGGATCCCAAATGACCCAGGCGTCGACCGAGCCGCGCTCGAAAGCCGCGCGGGCGTCGGCGGGCGCAAGGTAAGCCGGGACGATATCGCCGTAAGTCAGCCCATTGGCTTCCAGCGCCTTCACGATCAGGTAGTTGACGTTCGATCCCTTGTTGAGGGCAACACGCTTACCCCTTAGGTCGGCCACCGTCCTGATAGGGCTTTCTTTCTGAACAATGATCGCTTCGTTCTTTGGCGACGCCGGTTCGAAGCCGGCGTATACGATGTTGGCGCCCGCTGCCTGTGCGAAGATCGGGGGCGCCTCGCCCACCAAACCAAAATCGGTGGCGCCGACATTCAGCGATTCAAGCAACTGGGGCCCCGCCTGAAACTCGATCCACGTCACCGTCCACCCGAGCGGCGCGAGCTTCCGCTCAAGAATGCCGCGCTCCTTTAGAAAGATGAGGTTGCCGGCGCCTTTTTGAAACGCAATACGGAATGTCTTGCTATCGGCTTGCGCGCGCGGAACGAAGCCGCCGACGCCGAGAACGAGCCCCGCTGCCAGCAATTGAAAACTGCGACGATCGATCATGGTCCGATTGCCTTTCTATAAATTGTTGTTTGGTGGCGGCTTGTTGATCAGAACGACGGGGCCGCCACCAGATGACGGCGCTGCTGGAGCAACGTTCGAGCCGCCCGCTCGGCGTCGCGCGCGGAACGAAACTCGCGGCCCTCGAGGCCGTCGAACGTACGATCCGAGGAAAAGAAGCGATATCCACGCGCGTCCCTGGCAACAATCCCCGCGGTTCGGCTCTCGATTTCGATGATGTAGGCTTGGGTCATGTCTGCTCTTTCACCGGATGATCCGGTGTTCCTGTTGGTTAGTGATGACGATTTTTCTGTGAACAGGAAGATCAGCGACAGGCGCCGGTGGCCGCAGAGAAGCAGCGCAGCGCCACGCGACTGATGCGTATTTCCGGACGCTGGTGTTCGATCAGAGCGCATTGCAGAAACTCTTGTGCGGGATAATTCCCTGCGCAGATAGTATTGACGATGGCGCTCACGTCAATGAAATGGCCATTCAATGTTGTCGTCGCGACGCGTCGGCGGTTCTATGCACGCGACAGAAAAGAAAACGGAACGATTTTCGGGAGCTCAAGCCGGCCGGTTGAAACGAATCCGCGACTGTTAAACCTGATCGTGACGTCCGCTGCACAAATGTTGCGCAACGTGCACGAGCCTGGCGCGCTAAAACTCACTGCGCATGGGAGGGCGCTTCGAGCTATCGCAATGTCGCAGCGTGATGGCTCAAGCCCGCCTCGCTGCAAATTGCAGCGTCTCTCCGTCCCGCGGTATCAAAAGCTGCTGCAGCGAGACGCCCTGCTCGATCGAATACCGCCTCAGTTCGTCCCGGCTGACGGTGGCGTGGTCCAGCGAATCCATGTGAGTGGCGATTACGGTCGAGGCCGGCGCCAGCCGGCAGGTCGCAACGGCTTCCTTGGCATCCATTGTGATGAGATCGCCGTCCCATCGCGCCCCACAGGCGATGGATGATGACGATCTCGGGCGTTGTGTTCGCGATGATGGCCCCGATTGCCGGATAGAGCACGGTGTCGCCAGCCCAATAGATCGAAGGTTCGTCCTTTGCTGTAATGCTGAAGCCCATCACCGATCCCATTTTTTCCACAACCGGCCCCAGGCCGTGGCTACCCTCGCGTCGCTTAAAGCGTATGCCCTGCCAGTCAATGACGTCGGCCAGCGGCGTCACGTCGCTGAATCCGTAGGATCGGATCTTGTCCTCATCTCCCGGCTGGCAGATCATCGGAAGATGCTTCGGCACCAGCGATTGCGCCACGGGATCGAAATGGTCGGCATGCAGGTGCGACACGACGACGAGTTCAACGCCATCGAGTATCTCCTCCGGAGTTGCCGGCAGATCGACCAGCGGATTGAGCGCGCGCCCGGTAAAGGATGGTCTCGATCCCTTCGGGGCGAAGAAGGGATCGATCAGGATCGTCTTGGCCAGGATTTCCAGTTTCAGCGTGGCGTTGCGCAGCAGCCTCAGCTTCATCGTATTACCCTTTCAATGGAGATTGTCCCGCGCGTCCGCGTCGATCCGCGCCTCGATATCCCCGACGCACCCGTGCGGATGGCTGGGAATAGAGCGGCCTCAATTCCTCGATCGCGGTCAGATAGCTCAAATCCTCGATCATCGGATCGCCTCTCTCGCGTCAATCAATCCCTGACATTGCGCGGATAGGTCAGCCGCGCCTTGTCGACCAAAGCGAGATCGATATCGAGACTGATGACCGGGATACTCTCGTCCGTGCGTGCGAGGATGTCGCCGTCGGGCGCCACGATCCAGCTGCCGCCGGCAAGCGTCGCGCCACGGCGGTTAGCCGTCACCACGAACGCGCCCGCGGCGATCGCGGTCATCCGCGCAGCCACTTCCCACCGCGGATGGGCGCCGGTCGCGCGCGGCGCGGCGATCACCTGAACGCCCGACTGCCCAAGACGGCGCGCGGCCGTGCTCACCATCAGCTCCGTGCACACCAGCTCGCTGAAGCAGAGCGCACCATCGCGCACGGGTGCGGCATCCTGCGAGCCACGGTCGAACCAGGTCTCCTCCCAGCCACCCTCTTGCTGCGGCAGCAGCGCCTTGGCCCGGCCGCGAACCAGGCCGCGTTCGGGCGTCCATAGAAAAGTCTCGTTCCAGCGCCGGGTACCTTCAGCGACAGCACGAGTCCCCACGATGCGCTTTGCAGCGATGCGCCGCAGGTGATCGTCCAGCGATGCATGAGTTGCGGCAGCCCGGCGCCAGACCGCCTCATCATAAGTAGGGCTGCTCCAAAAACTGTCGACGCCTGCGAGTTCCGGGAGGACAAGGAGATCGACCGGTCTGTCGTCGAACGCGGCGGCAAGTCGCTGCCACATCTCAGCAGCCAGATCGGCGGAATCAGGAAATTCGCAGGTCGAAATCCGAAAAGTCATGCCTTGCTCCTTGCCGGATCATCGTGCGTCGGGCGAGCCCATGTTGCCAGTGGCACGAATGCCGTATATCGTGAAGATCATGCCAACTCATCCGATCCGATCACATCGCAGGCAGCTTCGCGCGGAAGCCAGGCAACGCGTCGTTGCAGTGTTGGCCTACGACGGGGTCAACGCCTTCGAACTAGGTCTCGCAGTAGAGGTGTTCGGTCTTTCGGATATGGGACCCGACTGGTATCGCGTCGTCGTATGCTCTGAACGACCGGGACATCCGCTGATCACCAATCGCGGCCTCAAGATCATTACCGATTCGGGAATGGGAATATTGGCGCGCGCGGACACGATCATCGTGCCGGGATCGCTTGAGATCGTGGAGTCACCGCCGGTAACCCTGCTCGACGCGCTGCGGCGCGCTCACCGGCGCGGCGCGCGAGTGGCTTCGATCTGCGGCGGCGCCTTCATCCTCGCTGCAGCCGGCCTGCTCGACGGGCGGCGCGCAACCGCGCACTGGGCGCATACGGAGACGCTTTCACGCCGATATCCGCGCGTGCAGGTCGATGAAAACGTGCTCTATGTCGACGATGGCAACATCATGAGTTCGGCTGGCCGTGCGGCCGGGCTCGATCTCTGCCTGCACATCGTGCGACGCGACCATGGCACGGAGGTCGCCAATCGCGTGGCGCAGCGGCTGGTCATCGCTCCGCATCGCGAAGGTGGCCAGGCGCAATACATTCCGAAGCCGGTCCCCAAGACCGAAGGCGACGCGCTTGCATCCGTTTTTCTGTGGGCGCGACGCCACCTGGATCGCGATCTGACGATCGCGAGTCTCGCCTCCAGAGCGCGGATGAGCCGGCGCACCTTTATCCGTCGTTTCGAGGATGCAACCGGAATGTCGCCCGGCGAATGGGTGGTGCAGGCGCGCGTCTCGAAGGCGCGCGAGTTGCTGGAGGCAACGCAGATCCCGATCGAAGGCGTCGCGACCGAGACCGGCTTTGGCTCTGCAGATGCCATGAGACATCATTTCAGGGAACGGCTCGGCACCAGCCCGGCGCATTACCGCGCCACTTTTCGTGCACCGGCCAGCTAACGCTTGACGTAAGCAGCTGTCAGCTGCGCTCATCGGGTCCAACCGATTGACCTGCATGCGATCCGTATCCATATGGAGCACAAGAATCGGATGAAGCCTGCCGTTTCGGACTAGCTGGGACGCAACCATGTATCCCGGCGGTGTCATTCACGTAAATGGCTTCGTTCGGGAGTTCCTATGACGACACTGTCTATTCTTGATCTCGTCCGCGTCACCGAAAATACCGATGCGCGCGGCGCACTCGATAACGCCCGCGATATTGCCGTCCATGCCGAGGCCTGGGGCTATCGCCGCATCTGGGTGGCAGAACATCACAACATGCCGGGCATCGCGAGCGCCGCGACATCGGTGGTGATCGGCCATATCGCTGCCGGAACAAAAACCATCCGTGTCGGCGCGGGCGGCATCATGCTCCCCAACCATGCACCCTACGTCATCGCCGAGCAGTTCGGGACGCTCGCACAACTGTTTCCAGGCCGGATTGACCTTGGGCTCGGTCGCGCACCCGGGACCGACCAGCTCACGCTGCGCGCTTTGCGCCGCACGCCTGAAGCCGCCGAAAACTTCCCGCAGGACGTTCTTGAGGTGCAGGCCTTCCTGGCTCCAGCCGGCCCAAATCAGCGCATCCGTGCCGTGCCGGCGGCAGGAACCGGAAGTGCCGTTGTGGATTCTGGGATCGAGTAATTTTGGCGCGATGCTGGCGGCTGAACTCGGGCTGCCCTATGCCTTCGCCTCGCATTTTGCGCCTGACCTGCTGATCCCGGCGCTGCAGATCTACCGCAGCCACTTCAAACCGTCCGAGCAACTCGACCGTCCCTACGCGATGGTAGGCGTCAACATCATCGCCGCCGACAGCGATGACGAAGCGCGCAGGCTGGCGACGACACAGCAGATGTCCTTTACGAACATCTTCCGCGGCGCGCGCGGCCTCAGCCAGCCGCCGATCGACGACATTGAAAATTACTGGTCGCCCCGGGAAAAAGCCCAGGCGATGAGCATGCTCGCGCGCTCCATTGTCGGCTCGCCCGATACGGTTCGTTCTGGCATCCATGCGCTCGTTGCGGAAACGGGCGCCGATGAGCTGATGATCGTGTCCGATGTCTACGATCACGCAACTCGCCTGCGTTCCTTCGAACTCATCGCCAGCGCCGCAAGCATCGCCCGCTAACGCGGCGAGCGTTGGTACGATTTTGCTACAGGAAGTTTCGGCGAGAAGCCCGCTACCCAAAAACGGAACCTGGCATCGAAAAGCTTGGGGACCGTAGGGGCAGGCGGGAGGTAAATTGGTAGCGAGAGAGGGACTCGAACCCCCGACCCCAGGATTATGATTCCCGTGCTCTAACCAGCTGAGCTACCTCGCCACGGTCCATCGTCACGGCACGCTATACCGCATTCGCGAACGCGCGGCATATAAGGAGTGGGTCGCGGACCTGTCAAGCAGCGCCAGCGGTTCGCCCAAGCATCTGCAAAATAGCGCTATTTCGGCCGGATTGTCGGGTCGCCGCCGGGGCTGCCGGGTGGCGGAATCACGGGCGTCTTGCCTGTGTCCGGCGCCGGCGCGTGCATTTCGGGATCGACGCCGGCCGGCGGACACAGCACGCCGTCCGAGCGCGCCAGCCTGTCGCCGAGCGGCTCGGGCCGCTGGCCGGTGGTCGTTCCCTCCGGAACCGCTGCCCCGGAGTGCGGCGCAGGCTGCATCGGCGCGCAATTAGCCGTGCGTTGAGGGGATGGCGGCGCGGTTTGGGCCGGCGGCGTGGCTTGGCCAGGTGGCGCCTGTGCACCCGCCACGTCAGCAGCCAGCATCATCAAACCTGAAATCAGAAGGGCGCGTTTCATTGCCATGCAGAGGAAACGGCCTGTCCTCGCGGAGGTTCCGCAATCAGGCTGTCGCATTTTTGTTTGACGCGCTTTTCTCAACGCGAACCGGCGTCCACTTCGCTCGAAAACGTCATGCGCTTCACGATTTCCGAAAACGGATCAGCGAAAAGTGTCCCATCGGCGGCATCGGCCGCCGTTCGGTCAAGGTGACGCCGCCATGTTTGGCGGCCCAGTTGGTCAGGCGTTCCCACGCGAATTCCGGCCGCCAGCCCAGCCGCCGCGCCAACGGCGCGAACGCCAGTTCGAACACGCGTCGCGGGCCGCTTTCGGCGCCGATGTGATTGACCAGGATGAGTTCGCCGCCGGGCTTCAGGACACGGATGAAATCATCCAGCGTGCGTTCCGGATCCGGCACCGCCGTGATGACATATTGCGCCACCACCGCATCGAAAAACGAGTTGGGAAACGCCAGGTTCTTGGCGTCCATCACCGCAAGCGTTTCGACATTGGTCAGGCCGAACTCGCGCACGCGCTTCAGCGCCCGCCGCAGCATCGGTTCGGAAATATCGACGCCGCATAACTTTGTGTTGCGTGAATATTCGGACAGCGACAGCCCGGTGCCGACGCCGACGTCGAGAACGCGTCCGCCGATCTTGTCGGCTTCCGCAATGGTCGATCGGCGGCCCTCGTCGAACACCTTGCCGAAAACGAGATCGTAGACCGGCGCCCAGCGCCCATAAGCCTTTTCGACCCCTTCGCGGTCGATGTCCCCAGCCATTCCCTCTGCCCCGATTTTTCGTTAAGTGCGCATCACCTCGGCAAGGGGTGCAGCCGTTTCCTGCCGCTCTGCCCTCGCCGCCGCGTGCCGCGCGGTCGCGCTCTTGATGAATCCGCCGCCGAGCACGCGCGCCTGTCCGGCAGGCGCATCGTAGAACACGCAGGCCTGGCCGGGCGACACGCCCTCTTCGCCGGCAACGAGTTCGACCTCGTAATCGCCATCGACCGCACGCAGCCAGGCCGGCTGCGGCGCGCGCGTCGATCGTACGCGCACAAACATCTCGATGCCCTCGCCGATGACGCGCTCGAGCGGACCGTCGCCGATCCAGTTGACGTCACGCAGCCGGATGCGATCCATCCGCAGCGCCTCGCGCGGTCCCACCACGACGCGGCGGCTGGCGGCATCGAGCTTGACGACATAGAGCGGCGCGCCGGAAGCGATGCCCAGTCCCTTGCGCTGGCCGACCGTGAAATGAATGATGCCCTGGTGCCCGCCGATGGTACGGCCCTCGAGATCGACGATGTCGCCGGGCTCGATCGCGCCCGGCTTCAGGCGGCCGATAATGTCGGTGTAGCGCCCGGTCGGCACGAAGCAGATATCCTGGCTGTCCTGCTTGTCGGCGACTTCGAGGCCGAAGCGCCGCGCCAGTTCGCGCGTCTGCGGCTTGGTCATGTCGCCGAGCGGAAAGCGTAGATAGTCGAGTTGATCGCGCGTGGTCGCGAACAGGAAATAGCTCTGGTCGCGATCGGCGTCCGCAGCGCACACCAGCGCGCGCGATCCATCGGCAAGCCGGCGCGAGGCGACATAATGCCCGGTCGCGAGCGCCTGCGCGCCGAGCTCGCGCGCGGTCGCCAGCAGATCGCGAAACTTGATCGATCGGTTGCACTCGATGCACGGCACCGGCGTTTCACCGAGCGCGTAGCTGTCGGCAAAATTGTCGATCACGGATTCGCGGAAGCGGCTTTCATAGTCGAGCACGTAATGCGGAATGCCGATCCGCTCAGCCACGTTGCGGGCATCGTGGATGTCGCGGCCGGCGCAGCAGGCGCCCTTGCGGTGGGTGGCTGCGCCATGGTCGTAAAGCTGCAGCGTGATCCCGACCACGTCGTAGCCCTCGGACTTCAGCAAGGCAGCCGTCACCGAGGAATCGACGCCGCCGGACATGGCGACCACGATCCGCGTGTCCTGCGGACGGCCTTCGATATCCAGACTGTTTCGCATGCCAGGGGTCATCGACTTCAATCGCAAGCGCGCTGCGCGGCTCGCGGCCAGGGTTGAAAAGCCTTTTTGTTATAAGGCTTTATTGTTCTCATTCGGCCATACCGGGCCGGATCGGACGCCACCCTCTAATATAGGCCGTATTCGCGTGAGGCAATCAGCCGGTCGCCATTTTGGAGAGGGTCCAGGACGGCAAATCTTGCCGCCGGGCAGAAAAGGGGGCCGCGATCATACCCCAGCGAACCCACCGCCATCCTCTTAAATTATTGAAATATAACGATATTTTATTGAACGACGAGTGGCCCGGTCCTTGCTGAATAGTAGCCGAGAGCTCAGCGCGAGGGTCACCCGTGGTTAGTGTCACGTCAGAAGTATCGGCAAACGCATCTTTTCAGAACGCGGCGGCGAGATCTGCCCGGCCGGATTCCGAGCCACCCGCCCGAAACGACAGCTTCGCGACGCTGGTCGACAGCAATACGGCCGCCAGCCGCAACGACAATCGCACGCCGGACGCACCGCCCGCCCCGCGCCGCTCCGACGATGCGCAAGCCGCGTCCGACAACCGTTCGCGTAACGATGCCGCCGCATCGGACAACGCCGACAGGGCCGCGCGCAACGATTCGAATGATCGCAACGCCGCGGCCAAGGCGCGCGACGACAAGGCACGTGACGACGGTAACACCGACACCAGAGCGGATGCCGATACCAAGACCGATACCGACACCAAGGAAGCGACGACCCGCCGCACGAAATCGAAGTCCGACGCACCGAAGTCCGATGGAGCGAAATCCGACGAGACGACGCAAGGCGCTTCCGGCGACGCTTCCACGGTAGCCGATCAGACCGAAGCGGCGCAGGCGGGAACGGCCGTCGTGACGGCCGACGCCATTGCCGTTGCCGTCCCAGTTGCCGCAGCGCCGGCCGCGACGCAAGCAACCGACAAGGCGACCGCGCCGCTTGCCATCGCAGCCGCGGCGATCGCAGCCTCCGCCTCGCTCGCCGCCGAGACGGCGCCCGCCGCTCCCGCCGCTGAAGGCGCCGCAACCACAACCCAGCCCGCAACCGCGAACGACGCACAGACCGACGGCGGTACGAAGACCAGCGTGCAAGGCGCGGTCGGCCAGGCCATCAGCGCCGAGGTATCCGCCGACCTATCCATCACAACCGGCATCGCTCAGGCCGCTGCAGTGGTCGCGGCGACGCCCGCCGCCACCAAGGCCGCCGCGCAGCTCAAGAACCCCGATCTCGCCCGGAAAGGCGCGACGACGGCCGTCGAGCAGTCCGGCACCACCGACAGCACCGATGCTGCCGCCCCCGCGGCATCTGCCGCGGACACTGTTGTGCCCGCCGTCACGCCCACGACCGAAGCTGCAGGCAAGCCGAAGTCCGAGAATGGCATCGTCGACGCCGCGAAGGCCGACGCGTCAGGCAATTCGATTGTGCCACCGGCCGCCAACGCCCAGGCCCACGCGCATCTTGCCGCCGCGGATATCGGCCAGACGTCAGTCAATTCCTCCGGCAACGGCCTGCAGGCAGCCGGCGCGATCCAGGCGCAGCATTCGGGCGCAGCTGGCACGACGCCGGCTGCCGCGACGCAGCTCACCGCCACGGCCGCCGCAAACGCGCCGGTACCGGTCAGCGGACTTGCGATGGAAATCGCCGCCTCCGCCAAGAGCGGAAAGACCCGTTTCGAAATCAGGCTCGATCCCGCCGAACTCGGCCGCATCGATGTTCGCATCGATGTCGACCGTCATGGCCAGGTGACTTCGCATCTGACCGTCGAACGGCCGGAAACACTGTCGATGCTGCGTCAGGACGCCAACCAGTTGCAGCGCGCACTCGACAACGCCGGCCTCTCGACCGGCAATGCCGGTCTGCAGTTCAGCTTGCGAGACCAGTCCTCGCAAGGTCAGAACGACGGTAACCAGTCCAATCCCAATGCACATCGCCTCGTCGTCAGCGAGGAAGACAGTGTGCCGGCGGTCGTCGCCCGGCCCAACTATGGCCGCATGCTCGGTACGAGCAGCGGCGTCGACATCAGAATCTGAAGGAGACCGCCATGGCAGTCGATGCAACCATGCCGACGCCGATCGTCTCGGCAACCTCGACCAGCTCGAGTTCGAGCAGCAGCAACAGCGGCAGCACGTCCTCAACGGCGACGACGGGGATCGCGGACAATTTCCAGACCTTCCTGACGCTGTTGACCACGCAGCTGCAGAACCAGAACCCGCTCGATCCGCTCGACACCAACCAGTTCACCCAGCAACTCGTGCAGTTTGCCGGCGTCGAGCAGCAGCTCAAATCGAACGAACAGTTGAAGTCGCTGGTGGATATCGAAAAGAGCGCGCAGGCGACGAACGCGCTGGTCTATGTCGGCAATACCGTCGCCGTCGACGGCAGCAAGGCGCAGTTCGACAAGTCCGCGACCTGGAATTTTCAGTCCGAGAAAAATACCACCGCAACGATCACGATCACGAATTCGTCTGGGCTGACGGCCTATTCCGGGAGCTACACGCTCAAACAGGGCGGCTCCAGTTTCGTCTGGGACGGCAAGGGCAATGACGGGGTGCAGTGGCCGGCCGGCACCTACACCTTGACCGCCACCGGCAAGGACAGCACCGGCAACAACGTGGCGATCTCCACCGAGGTCCAGGGCATCGTCAACTCGGTCGATCTCACCGCCTCCCCGCCGCTGCTCTCGATCGGCGGCCAGAGCTACACCACCGACAAGATCAAACGCGTGGTCCGTCCGGGTGCCACGGGTACCTCGGGTACCTCGGGCACCTCCAGCTAGCCATCCGCTAGCGTCGTTTGATCCGCCGCTTCCCGGCCCGGCAATCCCTGATTGTACGCAAAAGCGTCACAGGGAACCCGGGCCGCAGCTATTTTCCATCATTTTCAAGGAGATTCGTATTGAAGCCGTGGGCTTAGGCAATTTTTAAGCCGAAGGGCGTAGATTTACTACCGTGAGTTCAGTGGTTGAGAGTTTGTGAGTACGCCATGACAGAACCCCATCGCCCGAGGGTAAAATACGTCATCGGGCCTGACGGCAGTCCGTTGACAATTGCTGACCTGCCCGCTCCGGGAACCAAACGGTGGGTAATCCGCCGCAAGGCCGAAGTCGTCGCAGCGGTCCGCGGAGGCTTGCTCTCCCTCGAGGAAGCCTGCAGCCGCTATACGCTGACGGTCGACGAATTCCTGTCCTGGCAGTTTTCCATCGATCAGCATGGTCTTGCCGGCTTGCGGACCACCCGCATCCAGCAATATCGGCAGTAAGCTCTCCCGAACCGAAAGATTTGATGAAAACCGGCTTCGTTTTGCGAAGCCGGTTTTTTTCATGCCGGAACTATTCGCGGCGGCTTTAACGGTTGTTAACCATATGGAAACCATCCCCTAGGCAATAATTGCCCAGTCGGTCCCTCGGGCCGAATCCCTGGGGGCGGTTGGTGCAAAGTCTCGTTGCTTTCCTGAAAGGCCTCGGCGCGTCACGGCTGATGGCGATGGTCGCGGTCACGACCGCGCTGCTCGGCTTCTTCGCCTTCGTCATCATGCGCGTCACGACGCCGCAGATGACCACCCTGTTCACCGATCTCTCCTTTGAAGACTCCTCCAGCATCATCAAGGATCTGGAACGCCAGGCGATTCCCTTCGAGCTGCGCAACGAAGGCGCGGTCATCATGGTGCCGAAGGACAAGGTCACGCGGCTGCGGATGAAGCTGGCCGAAAGCAACCTGCCCAAGGGCGGCGGCGTCGGCTACGAGATCTTCGACAAGTCCGACGCGCTCGGCACCACGAGCTTCGTCCAGAACATCAACCATCTGCGTGCGCTGGAGGGCGAACTCTCCCGCACCATCCGCGCCATCGACCGCATCCAGGCCGCCCGCGTCCATCTGGTGCTGCCGGAACGGCCGCTGTTCGCGCGCGAGGCGCCGGAACCGTCGGCCTCGATCGTGGTGCGGGTGCGCGGCAGCCTCGAACCCCAGCAAATCCGCGCCATCCGCCACGTCGTCGCCTCCGCCGTCAACGGATTGAAGCCGCAGCGGGTGTCGATCGTCGACGAAGCCGGCCGGTTGCTGGCCGACGGCGCCAGCAAGGATCCGGAGATCGCCGTCGGCGACGAGCGCCGCACCGCCTTCGAGAAGCGCATCCGCAACGAGGTCGAGGCGATCGTCTCCTCGGTGGTCGGCCAGGGCCGCGCCCGCGTCCAGCTCACCGCCGACTTCGACTACAACAAGGTCACCCAGACGTCGGACAAGTTCGATCCGGAAGGCCGCGTGCTGCGTTCCAGCCAGACCCGCGAGGAATCCGCGCTGACCGCCGAGAACAGCGGCCAGGTGACGGTCAACAACGAACTGCCCGGTAACCAGACCAGCACCGCCACACCGGCAGCCCGCGACCAGAGCAAGAAGAGCGAAGAGACCAACAATTACGAGATTTCCCGCACCACCAAGACCGAGATCACCGAGGCCGGACGGGTCAACCGGATCTCGGTGGCGGTGCTGGTCGACGGCGCCTACACCAAGAACGAAAAAGGCGAAATGGTCTATCAGGACCGCACCAAGGAACAACTCGACCAAATCGCCACCCTGGTCCGCTCGGCGATCGGCTTCGACCAGAAGCGCGGCGACCAGGTCGAGGTGGTCAACCTTCGCTTTGCCGAAGCGCCGACGGTCCCCCCGGTCGTGGAGCCTACCGGCCTGCTCGGCATGCTGCAGTTCACCAAGGATGACGTCATGTACGTCATCGAACTCGGCGTCATGATGCTGCTCGGCCTCGTGGTGCTGTTCATGGTGATCCGCCCGCTGGTCAAGCGCATCCTGGCTTCCGAAGTCATTCCCGCGCTCGCCGAGCCGCTGCCCGCGCTGACCGATGGCAGCGCACAGGAAGGCGGCTCCGGCCAGGCCCTGATTCCCGGCACCAGCGCCGCCTCCCAGTTGATCGACGTCGCCCAGGTCCAGGGCCAGGTTCACGCGCAGGCCGTGCACCGGGTCGGCGAACTGGCCGAACGCAATCCCAACGAGACCGCCTCCATTGTTCGCCAATGGCTGAACGAACCCGCCGGGAACTGACATGGCCGCCGTACCGCAAACCTCGAATACCAACGACATCACCAACGTCATCTCGGCGCTGGCGAGCCGTCAGAGCAACCGGCCGAAGAGCAAGCCTTTGAGCGGCGCGAAGCGCGCCGCCATCCTGATGCTGGCACTGGGCGAGCAATATGGCGGCAAGGTCTGGGCGCAGCTCGATGACGACGAGGTGCGCGAACTGTCGATCCATATGTCGACGCTTGGCACCGTCGAGGCCGACGTGGTGGAAGACCTGATGCTCGAATTCGTCTCGCGCATGTCCGCATCCGGCGCGCTGATGGGCACCTTCGACGCCACCGAGCGGCTGCTGCAGCAATATCTGCCCTCCGATCGCGTCACCGGCATCATGGACGAAATTCGCGGCCCCGCCGGCCGCAACATGTGGGAGAAGCTCTCCAACGTGCAGGAAGAGGTGCTCGCCAACTACCTCAAGAACGAATACCCGCAGACGATCGCGGTGGTGCTGTCGAAGCTGAAGCCGGAGCACGCCGCCCGCGTGCTGGCGATCCTGCCGGAGGACCTCGCCCTCGACGTGGTCGGCCGCATGCTGAAGATGGAAGCGGTGCAGAAGGAAGTCATCGAGCGCGTCGAGCAGACGCTGCGCACCGAGTTCATGTCCAACCTGTCACAGACCCGCCGCCGCGATGCGCACGAGGTGATGGCGGAAATCTTCAACAATTTCGACCGCCAGACCGAAACCCGCTTCATCACCTCGCTGGAAGAGGAAAACCGCGAATCCGCCGAGCGCATCAAGGCGCTGATGTTCACCTTCGACGACCTGATCAAGCTCGACTCCGCCTCGGCGCAGACGCTGATGCGCAACGTCGACAAGGACAAGCTCGGCATCGCGCTGAAGAGCGCCAATGAGGAGGTACGCGCCTTCTTCCTCGGCAACATGTCGTCGCGCGCCGGCAAGATGCTGATGGACGACATGGCCGCGATGGGCCCGGTACGGCTGCGCGACGTCGACGAGGCGCAGGCGCTGCTCGTCAACCTCGCCAAGGACATGGCCGCCAGGGGCGAAATCACCCTGACCAAGAACCGCGCCGACGACGAGCTGGTGTATTGATGGCCTCGCCCGCAAAATTCCTGTTCGACACCGACTTCGCAGCGCCCGACAAGGCGCGCGAGCGTGCCGCAACTGCAGCCGAAATTGCGCAGAAGATCGCGGAGGCCGAGGCACGCGCCTACCGCGCGGGCTACGAGGCGGCCCAGCACGAGGCCAAAGTCGAGAGCGACCGCCGTTCGGCGCTGGCGCTGGAAGAGATCGGCATCGCCATCCGCGGCATCGCCGCGCGCTTCTCCGGCATCGAAGGCAGGATGGAAACCGAGGCCGTCGATGTCGCGGTCGCGGTGGCGCGCAAGCTGTGCAGCGAACTGATGGCCCGCGAGCCGCTCGGCGAGATCATGGCGCTGGTCAGCGACTGCTTCTCGCATCTGGTCGCTACCCCGCATCTCGTCGTTCGTATCAACGACCAGCTCTACGAGGCCGCCCGCGCGAACATCGAACGGCAGGCCGCCCAAAGCGGCTTCGAAGGCAGGCTGGTGATCCTGGCCGAGCCCGGCATCCCAAACGGCGACTGCCGGATCGAATGGGCCGATGGCGGCGTGGTGCTGGAACGCGCGGCCATCGAAGCGAAGATCAGCGAACTCGTCGGGCGCTATCTGGCGTCCCGCGATCAGGCCGAACTATGAAGGCCATGAGGACTGAACCATGAGTGACACCGACGCACAGGTACCGCTTCCCGATCTCAACGCCGCGGATGCGCCGCCGATCGACGATCTGGCCTACAACGAGGACGAACAGGCCTCGCGGATCGCGGCCGACCTCGAGGCCGTGTTCGACGTGCCGGTGCAGGTCTCGGCCGTGCTCGGCCGCTCGAAGATGGATGTCGGCGAGCTGTTGAAACTCGGCCCCGGCACCGTGCTCGAACTCGACCGCCGGGTCGGCGAAGCCATCGACATCTACGTCAACAACCGCCTGGTGGCGCGTGGCGAGGTCGTGCTGGTGGAAGACAAGCTCGGCGTGACCATGACGGAAATCATCAAGGCGGAACGCACCTAACAATTTTGGCGATACGCGCCTTGAAAGGCGCGAACAGACGGACAGGAGATAAACATGCGGCTTCTCATCGTTGGCACATTGAAGGGCCAGCTCACGACCGCCACCAAGATCGCGATGGAAAACGGCGCTTCGGTGACCCACGCCGAGGCGATCGAACAGGCGATGGCGGTGCTGCGCGGCGGCAAGGGCGCCGACCTGCTGCTGGTCGACGTCGCCCTCGACATCCGCGACCTGGTGATGCGGCTGGAAGCCGAACACATCCACGTGCCGATCGTGGCCTGCGGCATCTCCAACGACGCCCGCGCCGCGGTCGCCGCGATCCACGCCGGCGCCAAGGAATACATCCCGCTGCCGCCCGATCCCGAACTGATCGCCGCGGTGCTCGCCGCCGTCGCCAACGATTCACGCGACCTCGTCTATCGCGACGAAGCGATGGGCAAGGTCATCAAGCTGGCGCAGCAGATCGCAGGCTCCGATGCCTCCGTGATGGTCACCGGCGAATCCGGCACCGGCAAGGAAGTGCTGGCGCGCTATGTCCACTCGCGCTCGACGCGCGCCAAGCGGCCGTTCATCTCGATCAATTGTGCGGCGATCCCCGAGCACCTGCTGGAATCCGAATTGTTCGGCCACGAGAAGGGCGCCTTCACCGGCGCCATCGCGCGCCGTATCGGCAAGTTCGAGGAGGCCACCGGCGGCACGCTGCTGCTCGACGAAATTTCCGAAATGGATGTTCGCCTGCAGTCCAAACTGCTGCGCGCCATTCAGGAGCGCGTGATCGATCGCGTCGGCGGCACCAAGCCGGTGCCGGTCGATATCCGCATCATCGCCACCTCGAACCGCAATCTCTCCGAAGCCGTACGCGAAGGCTCCTTCCGCGAAGACCTGCTGTTCCGCCTCAACGTCGTCAATCTGAAGATCCCGCCGCTGCGTGACCGCCCGGCCGACATCCTCGAACTGGCGCAGCACTTCGCCAAAAAATACGCCGATGCCAATGGCGTGCCGCTGCGCCCGATCTCGGCGGACGCACGGCGCGTCCTGACATCGAACCGCTGGCAGGGCAACGTCCGCGAACTGGAAAACACCATCCACCGCTCGGTGCTGATGGCGCAGGGCGACGAGATCGGTCCCGAAGCCATTCTGACGCCCGACGGCGACCGCCTCGACCTCGCCAAGACGGCGCCCGCGGTGGCGCACGCCACCTTTGCCGCCGAACAGGTGACGCGTGCCCTGGTCGGCCGCACCGTCGCCGACGTCGAGCGCGATCTGATCCTGGAGACGCTGAAACACTGCCTCGGCAACCGGACCCATGCCGCCAATATTCTCGGCATATCGATCCGCACGCTGCGCAACAAGCTGAACGAATATGCCGACGGCGGCATCCCAATCACGCCGGCGGGCGCGGGTGAGCATCAGCGCTTTGTCGCGGCGGGTTAAGCAAAGGTCCCCCGCCGTCATTGCAAGCCAACGGGTCGGCGCGAAGCGCCGCCCGATGACAGGCTCCGCGAAGCAATCCATCGCGCCACGAGCCGAGAAGTGGATTGCTTCGCTACGCTTGCAATGACGTTGAGAGGGCCGAATAACTCGGCGCGTCAGGCTTGCGAAAAATGCGAATGGGATCGCCGGGCTGCAGATCGCGTCCGGTGAAGACAGCGTAGGCATACAGCGCGAGATAGGCAATCGCGATCGCGCCGACTGCGTAAAAGGCCCAGGTTGCGAGACGCTTCATGCGCCGGGTTTAGATCGGCCACAGCGAAAAAGCCAGCCCGGCAGGGCCGGACAACCGCAGAGCCCTTACGTCATACCTTCCGTGCGGCTTTCCGCGCCGGCACGCTGACTTCGGCAAGCTTCGCCGCATCTTCGTCCTGATCGATGGCGACATAGCGCCCCTGCCAATAGGCCAACGCTGCGGTGCGCGCCGACACCGCAACATCCAGCACGCGGCCGATGACGATCGCATGTGAATGCCGCTCGACGATGTCCTCGACCTCGCAATCGATCGCCGCCAGGGCGCCCGCGAGCAGCGGCACGCCGGAGGCGCGCGTCATCCACCGGGCGCCGGCAAAGCGATCGGCGCCCTTCAGGCCACCCTTGCCGGTGAACCGGTCGGCGATATCGATCTGGTCCGACGTCAGGATATTGACGCCGAAAAAACCGTAACGTTTCACCAGTGGCCAGGAAGAGGCTTCACGGTTGATGCTGACGATCAAGGCCGGCGGATCGACCGAGAGCGACGACACCGAGGTAACGGTCATGCCCGAGATATCCCGGCCCCTGCCCGCGGTGATAACGCTGACGCCGCCCGTCAATTGGCGCATCGCACTGCGAAAGTCGCCGGAGGCGACCTCCGTGTCGATCGACACGGAACGGACAATGGAGTTCATGGGAACCTCACAGGTCGGAAGTATCTTCCGTGCCTTCCAGCAAATTTTTCAGGATCGCGCCTTCCAGCGCCGCCAGTTCGGCCGAACCGCGCTGCCTCGGGCGCGGAACATCGACGCTGAAATCCTCGGCGATGCGGCCGTCCTCGATCACAAGCACGCGGTCGGCCAGGGCCACGGCCTCGGCGACGTCGTGCGTCACCAGGATCGCGGTAAAGCCCTGGTCGTGCCAGACCCGTTCGAGCAGCCGCTGCATCGAAATGCGCGTCAACGCATCCAGCGCGCCGAGCGGCTCGTCGAAAGCAAGCACACGCGGCTGGCTGACCAGCGCGCGGGCGAGCGCCACGCGCTGCTTCTGTCCGCCCGACAGGACCGCCGGCCACTGCGCCCGCTTCTCGGTAAGACCGACCTCGGCCAGCGCCTTCTCGGCGCGGGCCTGCGCATCGGCGGAATTTCGCTCGCGTCCGAGTCCGACTTCGACGTTCGACAGCACCCTTGCCCACGGCAACAGCCGCGGCTCCTGGAACATGACCCGCACGTCCTCCGGGCGCGCGTCCTCGCCGAGGCTGATCGTGCCTGATGTAATGGTCTCAAGGCCGGCGATCAGCCGCAGCAATGTGCTCTTGCCGCAGCCGCTGCGGCCGACGATCGCCACCGACTGGCCGGCGGGGACATGCAGGTCGACGCCGCGCAGCACCTCGTTATCGCCAAAGGATTTGCGCAGACCCCGTATGGTCAGTGACAGTCCGCGCGAGGACGCTTCCGATCCACGTCGAAGCTGCCGCGCCTGCTCGACGAAGTCGACGCGACCCACCGGCTCGGCACCGGGAGAAAGAAAACGAAGGGCTTCTTGCATTTCTGTCCTCAATGTTTCTGGAAAGCCGGATGCCAGGACAGCGTCAGCCGCTCCAGCGCCCGCGAGGCGCTGTCGGCGAGCTTGCCGAGCAAGGCATAGATCAGGATCGACAGCACCACGACGTCGATCAGCATGAACTCGCGCGCCTGCATCGCCATGTAGCCGAGGCCCGACGAGGCAGCGATAGTCTCCGCCACGATCAAGGTCAGCCACATGATACCGAGCGCGAAGCGCAGGCCGACGAAGATCGACGGCAACGCGCTCGGAAAGATCACCCGGCGGAACAATTCGCCGTTGGTCATGCCGTAGATGCGTCCCATCTCGATCAATTGCGGATCGACGGTGCGGATGCCGTGCAGCGTGTTCAGATAGATCGGAAAGAACACACCGAGCGCGACCAGGAACAGTTTTGCCGATTCATCGATCCCGAACCACAGGATGACGAGCGGGATCAAGGCCAGATGCGGAATGTTGCGTATCATCTGCAACGTCGTGTCGGTCAGCTTGCTGGAAAGCTGCGACAGCCCGTTGGCAAGGCCGAGGGCGAAGCCGATGCCGCCTCCGATCAGGAAGCCGACGCTGGCGCGCCAGAAGCTGACCCAGATGTTGCGGAGGAGTTCGCCTGAAAGCAGAAGCTTCCATCCCGCCAGCGCGACATCGCTCGGCGCCGGCAGCACACGTGCGGACACGAAGCCGGTGACGCAGGCAAGCTGCCATATGAGGATGATTGCGAGCGGCACGATCCAGGGGATCAGGCCGTCGATCCGCGGCAGTTTCGGTGCGCCGACGCGCGGGAGGCTGTCGATGAGACTCATGATTGCGATGCCTCTTTCTGCGGGCGGTATTCGTTGCCGATGGTCTCGCCGAAAGGCCCGGTGTTGACGCGGATCGGCGTGACGTTGCCGGTCTTGTCGAGCGACAGCAGCGGGAACACCAGTTCGGCAAAGCGATAGGCCTCTTCCAGATGCGGATAGCCCGACAGGATGAAGGTATCGATGCCGACATCCTGGTATTCCCTGATCCGCGCCGCGACGGTTTCGGGATCGCCAACGAGGGCAGTGCCCGCGCCGCCGCGCACCAGGCCGACGCCGGCCCACAGATTCGGGCTGATCTCGAGCTTGTCGCGACGTCCGCCATGCAGTTGTGCCATGCGCTGCTGGCCGACCGAATCCATCCGCGAGAAGATCTTCTGCGCCGAGGCGACCGTCTCGTCGGTGACGTGCTGGATCAGCTCATCCGCGGCCTTCCAGGCTTCCGCATTGGTCTCGCGCACGATCACATGCAGGCGAATGCCGAAGGAGAGCTTTCGCCCGCGCGCTTCCGCGGCAGCCTTCACCCGGTTGACCTTTTCGGCGACCTGCGCCGGTGGCTCGCCCCAGGTCAGGTACTTGTCGACGGTGTCGACGGCAACATCGATGCCGGCATCCGACGATCCGCCGAAATAAAGTGGCGGCCGCGGCGACTGCACTGGCTGGAACAGCAACCGGCCATCCTCGATATGAATGTGCTTGCCCTCGACATTGACGGTCTTGCCCGCGAGCAGGTCGCTGTAGACGTTCAGGAACTCGCGCGTCACCTCATAGCGCTCGTCATGCGACAGGAAGATGCCATCGCCCTTGTTCTCGACGGGGTCGCCCCCGGTGACGACGTTGACCAGCAAACGCCCGTTCGACACCCGGTCGAGCGTAGCCGTCATGCGCGCGGCGACGCTTGGCGACTGCAGCCCGGGCCGCACGGCCACGAGGTAGCGCAGCCGCTCGGTCCATGGCGCGATGGCCGAGGCGACCACCCAGGAATCCTCGCAGCTTCGCCCGGTCGGCAGCAGCACGCCGAAATAGCCGAGTTGATCCGCGGCCTGCGCGATCTGGCGCAGATAGTTGAAGTTGACCTCGCGTCCGCCGGTGGTGGTGCCGAGATAGCGGCCGTCACCATGGGTCGGCAGGAACCAGAGGATGTTGGCGTTGGGTTGCGTGCTCACGATCCGGACCTCCGGGCCACGTCAGAAATCTTGATTTGCTTCGGGATGAGGCCGAGCGCGAAGAACGTGTCTGCGACCTGCTGCTGGTCGGCGATCACGCTCTCGGTGATCGGCTTGATGCCGTAGGACTGCCGCTTGAGCGCGACTTCAACGACGGGAACGGAAAGCCCGATCGCCGGCGCAAGCTGCTCGGCGACGGCATGGATGTCACCCTTGGCCCAGTCGTCGACTTCGCTGAGTTGAGCCAGTACCAGATCGACGATCTTTGGATCGCTCTCCACGAACTTCTTCGAGGAGAAATAGAACTGGTAGTTGGAGACGATGCCGGTGCCGTCGGCGAGCGTGCGCGCGCCGGTGGCGGCTTCAGCGGCGGCCTGGAACGGATCCCAGATCACCCAGGCATCGACCGCGCCGCGCTCGAACGCTGCACGGGCGTCCGCTGGCGCGAGAAATACCGGCTCGGTCTCGGAATACTTGACGCCGGCCTTCTCCAGCGCCTTCACCAGGAGATAGTGAACGTTGGAGCCCTTGTTCAGCGCAAC
>CAWFIQ010000011.1:0-293615 GCA_963815955.1 uncultured Alphaproteobacteria bacterium | reverse complement strand
GTCTTCGCGGAATACCCATGGTCCAACGGGATTGGAGCGCACGTGTATCGAGTCAATGCCGCTCATCAAGAGCGCCTCCAGCCTTTGAATGCGGGCTGCAACGTCAGCAGCTCTCACCTCCATCAGCTTCTCGGTAGTGCTGAATGATGGAGACCGCAATGCCGACGGTAACGTAGACGGCGATCGGATCTTCAAGTAACCGATATGGTGGCGCCAAAGGAATCCCGTGAGGGTGCCGCATGGCTGCCGCATTTTCGACGTTTGTAAACTACTTATTCATCCGGGAAACTTGATCGGGAGGGGGGAATGAAATTTCTGAACCTCTGGCAAGAAGCGCGAGCTAATGTGCTCAGCAGACGTTACGAAGGCTTGATGCGGCAGATTGATGCGGCAGATCTTGCTGCAAAATCGGCATGCTTTGGTGTTGTCAAATCGAGTTTCGAGTTTCTAAGCAAGCGCTATGCGAGCGGCTCGACCGCAGAACGAAGGGAAGTCCTCAAGCACGCTTCGCGAACTATCCATCAACTATCGGATTCAGGCGATTGGCCACGCGCGCTTGGATTAACTATCATCATGTTCAATTTGGAAGCGCGTCACTTGCCGGGCAATGAGGCGGCTGCCTTGAAGGCAGCCACTGATCGATTGTTAGAGGAAGCCATTGCACATAACGAACCTCAGCTCTTGAAAAAGGTGGGCTGAAGATCAGGTCGAACTGCAACTGGTGTCAGCTCCCAGTTAGGCCGCAACCTGTACGCATCGTGAGGGCGCTTCCTCGATACGATTTTCTGATTTGTCCTCGGCCTTGAGATCCTCGAAATTCGACGGAAGCACTCGTCCGGTGTCGGGCCATAGCGCGAAGCTGGCAAGCGCAATTCCAGTCTGCCAAAACCCGAACCTGCGGCTTTCCTTACAGCCGCGCCTGTGCACTCCGCGCCTTGATCCAGCCATTCCTGCGCCGCCAGAATCGGTCTATTCCGGGGACCGTTGCGGCGAGATTGATCGTAAGCGTAGCAGCGAGGCCCTTCAGATTGTTTGTGCGCAGACTTGGGAGCACCGTTAGAAGAGTCATCTTCGGCAAGGGTGCTCACAATGGACGACCATTCGGACGACATAAGACGACCGTCCCCACGTATCGAAGTGTATGCTGGCGCAGGTCGAAAGCGCTGGCCCGACGATTTGAAGGCACAGATTGCCGCGGAAAGCCTCGAGCCGGGCGCGATTGTCACAGATGTCGCCCGACGCCATGGCTGCCGGCCCCAGCAGGTGCATGACTGGCGGCGTCGGGCGCGTTTGGGCCAGTTGGTACTGCCTGCTTCGGCGGATACCCATCGTTCGTGCCTTTGGTGTCGGAATTGGCGCTACCGGCGACTGCGGAGGCCTCCGTATCACCGGAAACATCCACTGTTACGGTTGAGTTCCTGGGTGCACGGGTGGAGGTACGCGGGACGCCTGGCCTTGCTGTGTTGAGCGATGTGTTTTTAGCGCTCCGGCGGACACGTTCATGCTGACGCCACCCGCGAGCCTCATGATTTACGTGGCGACGCAACCTGTGGACTTCAGAAAGGGTGCGGATGGTTTGGCGCTCTTGGCGAAGGAGACGCTGGGCCATGACCCGATGAAGGGTGTGGCGGTGGTCTTCCGTGCAAAGCGCGCGGATCGGGTGAAGATTGTCGTCTGGGATGGCAGCGGCCTTGTGATGTACTGGAAGCGGCTCGATGGCAGCGGCTCAAATGGCCTCCCATCGTGGCCGGCGTAATGCGGATGAATACCGCGCAGCTGTTGGCGCTTCTGGCCGGCATGGATTGGACACGCATGCACGCGCCTCGAATCCCGCAGCCGAAAGCGCTTGCGTAAGATACAAATCTTCGCTGCATCGGGGCGCGAAGCATGGCAGACTCGGGCCATGAGTGATTTGCCTGATGAGCTGCCGAGCGATCCCGCGGAGTTGCGGGTCTTTGCCGCGGCTCTACTGGATCGCTGCGCCAGGCTCGAGCGGTTGCTCAAGCTTGCAAAAGATGCGCAGTTCGGTCGATCCTCGGAAAAGCTGGACGCTGATCAACTACAGCTTGTTTTGGAGGATATCGAAGAGGCCGTCGCGGCTCTCGAAGCAGCCGAGGGTCGCGCCAATCCCAGAAGCTGCGAGAAGAGAACTGCCGAGCGCAGAGCCAACCGTGGTCAACTGCCGGAGCATTTGCCGCGCATCGTCGAAACCCTGATGCCCGCTGCAACCTGCTGCCCTTGTTGCGCAGGCGTCCTTTTTGAGATTGGGAGCGATGAGAGCCAGAGGCTGGACGTGGTACCGGCGCAGTATCGCGTAATCGTCACCCGCCGGCCCAAACTGGCCTGCCGCGCCTGTCATGGCGTCGTTCTCCAGCATGCGGCGCCGGAACGATTGATCAAGGGGGGACTGCCCACCGAGCGGCTGGTCGCGCATGTGATCGATGCCAAGTATCATTGGCATTTGCCGCTTTATCGTCAGGCGCAGATGCTGGCGACGCACGGTATCGCCATCGACCGTTCCACGCTCGCCTTCTGGGTCGGCTATGCCGCCCAGGAATTGAAGCCCTTGTGGCATCGTCTGCGCGCGCTTCTGCTCGAGTCCTCCAAGCTTTGTGTCGATGAGACCCCGGCGCCGGTATTGGATCCAGGGCGCGGCAGGACCAAAACCGGCTGCTTCTGGGCGCTCTCGCGTGATGACAGGCCTTGGGCCGGGCCTGATCCACCTGGGGTGGTCTACGCCTATGCACCGGGCCGCGGCGCCGTTCATGGCTTGCGGTTGCTTGAGGGATATCGCGGCATCATCCATTGCGATGGCTATGAGGCCTACAAGACCATGACTCGAGAGACGCGTGCGGACGCACTGTCCGCGACGCTCGCCTTCTGCTGGTCGCATCTGCGACGCCAGTTTGTGAAGATCGAGCGCGAGACTTCGCCGGCGCCGGCTCCAGTTGCCCGCGAGGCCCTCGAGCGCATTGCCCAGCTCTACGCGGTCGAGAAAGCGCTCCGCGGCCGATCAGACGCCGAGCGCCATGCTGGCAGGCAGGCGCATGCCCGACCTCTGGCTACAGCCTTGAGGCAGTGGTTTGAGGCCAAGCTTGATCACCTTGCACAGAAGAGCGACACGGCGAAGGCCTTGCGTTACGCGCTGCGTCATTGGGATGGCCTGACGCTCTACCTTGATGACGGGCGCATCGAGATGGACACCAACGCGGTCGAGCGTGCGATGCGGCCGATCAAGCTCAATGCCAAGAACGCCCTGTTCGCTGGTTGCGACGAGGGCGCTGAGAATTGGGCAGTGCTGGCTTCGCTGATTGAAACGTGCAAGCTCAATGGCGTCAGTGCCGAGCACTGGCTCGCCGACGTCCTTGCGAAGCTAATCAATGGCTGGCCTGCGTCACGACTGGACGAACTGCTTCCCTGGGCATCGACCTACACGATGCGTGCTCACGATCCGAGGCTGGCGGCATGAGCCTCAACACGACCGCAGTCCGGATCAAGGTGACCCTCAAGGACGTGAAACCGGAGGTGATGCGTCGCCTTGTCTTACCTGTCACCCTGCGCCTTGATCGGCTGCATCTGACGCTTCAGGCGGCGTTTGGTTGGACAAACTGAACCGCCCCGGGTTTGCCGGAGGCTCCAACTCCTGAGAGGGTGGAGCCATGACAAGCAAGACAACGAACAAGTTTTCGCCTGAGGTCCGTGCCCGCGCGGTGCGGATGGTGCTGGATCACGAGGGCGAGCATGCGTCGCGCTGGGCGGCGATCGTCGTCGATCGCGGCGCAAGATCGGCTGCACGGCGCAGACGCTGCACGACTGGGTGAAGAAGGCCGAGCGCGACAGCGGGCAAGCGAGCCGGCGTTCCGACGCGAGATGGCCGAGAAGCTCAAGGCGCTGGAGCGCGAGAACCGCGAGCTTCGGCAGGCCAACGAGATCCTGCGCAAGGCGATCGCGTATTTTGCCCAGGCGGAGCTCGACCGCCGGTTCAAGCCATGATCGCCTTCATCGACGATCACCGCGAGGCGTATGGGGTCGAGCCGATCTGCAAGGTGCTGCCGATCGCCCCGTCGACCTACCACGCCCATGTCGCCAAGCGCGTCGATCCGGCCAGGCTGTCGGCCCGGGCGCAGGCGGGACGCCGCCCTGAAGATCGAGATCCGGCGCGTGTTCGAGGAGAACTTCCGCGTCTATGGCGTGCGCAAGGTCTGGCGGCAGCTGAAGCGCGAAGGCTTCGACGTTGCCCGCTGCACGGTCGACGCGGCTGATGCGAGCCATGGGCCTGCAGGGCGTCGATCCGCGGCAAGCCGGTCAGCACCACGATCAGCGACAAGGCGGCGCCGTGCCCGCTGGACCACGTCAACCGGCAGTTCAAGGCGCCGCGGCCGAACGCGCTGTGGGTCTCCGACTTCACCTATGTCGCGACCTGGGCGGGCTTCGTCTACGTCGCCTTCGTCATCGACGCCTTCGCCCGGCGCATCGTCGGCTGGCGGGTGTCAGCGGACGGCGCATGCGGGCTTCGTGCTCGATGCTCTGGAGCAGGCGCTGCATGATCGGCGGCCCGTCCATCGCGGCGGGCTGGTGCATCACTAGCGATCGGGGCAGCCAATACGTCTCCATCAAGTACACCGAGCGCCTGGCCGAGGCCGGCATCGAGCCGTCGGTCGGCAGCGTCGGCGACAGCTACGACAATGCTCTCGCCGAGACGATCAACGGGCTCTACAAGGCCGAGGTGATCCATCGGCGCGGGCCGTGGCGCACCTTCGAAGCCGTCGAGTTCGCCACGCTGGAATGGGTCGACTGGTTCAACAACCGCCGGCTGCTGGAGCCCATCGGCAACATCCCGCCGGCCGAAGCCGAGCAACGCTACTACGCCATGCTGGAAGAACCAGCCATGGCCGCGTAACTCAAACCAAACAGCCTCCGGCAAACCCGGCGCGGTTCAGCGGCAGCATCTTTAGGGTTACGAGTTCCCCGCCGCTCGACAGCGGAATGGGTTCGTCAATGGCGTAGACCATGGCAATGAAATAAGTCAGGCAATGATCTTGGAGGTTCCAATCCAGGAAAGCAAATTCCGAACGTATTGCCTACTTGAAAAAGCTATCCTAACGGCGAGGGAGCACTATATGCTCGGTCACGTCCGTTCCGAAATCGAGCACATGCGTGTCCAGCTCGGAAGACAGCGTAAAAAAGACGCTCGAGCTTCAGGCGCCGGCGTCCGACTGCATCGGCTAAGCCGTTGCCGCAGCGGATGCTTGCAAAGATCGACGGCCTTGTGATGACGGGAGCGGCTCAAGAAGGAAGAGGGCGGTCCAACGAAGGGGCACGTACTTGGCGGCCGGAGCTGGTGAGGGGTGAACAATTGAAATGGCACGACGAAAAGGCGAACAAGTCGCCCTTATGCGCTCGCTGAACTGCGACAGCGGGCAGCGCGCGAAGGCCATTGCTTCCAGCACGTCAGGGCTATCACGGTCGCAGTACGCGGAGAAGGTTCTTGGCAACCGCGGCTACTTCCTCAATAGGCCCTAAGGGTGGGTAAGCGAGTGCAAAATCTCGCACCCCTCGCTTACCTCACTACCCCCAAAATCACTCCCTGCAAGTGGGTGAATCCGGATGAGGAGGGCTAGGCCACGAAAGCGACAGCAGATCCACTTCAGGGCAAATTAGAGGGCAGGGTCGATCTGATGTCCGCTCTGGAGCGCATAGCGTGCTCAGTCGGACTTTGCTAATTGCCAAAAATCGGAAGTCGCAACTACCAGGAATACCGGACTACGCCCTTGCCGGCGTAGCCCGTGGTGACGCTGGAGAACTCGCCCTCGAAGGTTGCGGCGACGGACCAGCTATTCTGCCATTTCATTTCGGCGGAAGCAGTGACGAGCGCAGCATCGTGTGCCTGTGCCGCGCCATTGACGACAAAGGATGCGCCCGGCAGCGTCTGGAACGTCGCGCCGACAACCCGGTCAGTATTGAAATCGTGGGCCCAAGCCACACGTCCGCGCAGGGCGAAGATGCCGTCTTGCATCGCGAAGGATTTATCGCTGCGTAAGCCGAGTTCGCTCCGCGAGGCGGTGACGTCCTTGGTGCCGTAGGAGAGCGCGAAGGTATTGGCGCCGACGACGGCCTGCTCGGCATAGGCGGGCAGATCGAAGGTCGTGAACTGGCCCGCCGCGTAAGGCGTAACGCTAATTCCTATCCACGGGCTGACAAAACGATAGCCCCCTTCGAGGCGTCCGGACCACGCATTGGCGTTGAACTGCGCGCGCAACTGATCGATGCCTGCGACCGTTACGGTGCGATCAGTGGTGATGTCCTGCCAGGCATAGGCGAGTGCTGCTGAGAGATAGGCAGGACCGACCGTGTGCCGGATAAAGGCGCCGGCCTGAAACAGGTCGGAGCGGCCGGAGCCAAGACCGTTCGAAACGCTGAAGTTTGTTCCACCGCCGGCCAGCGCAAACCCTGCCAGCGTGAACGGTGAAAACCGGTAGTCAGCGCCGACTACGCCACCCGCGATGCGGCTGGTTGTGTTGTTTGATCCCGGCACCGAATTGCCGTCGGTGGTCTGCGAGCCGGCATAAGCGGCCGACCATACGCTCCAACGCTGCGTGAACGGGTCGGCGATAATCTGCGCCTTGCGATAGATCGCAGCATAGGCATCGCGCGCTGCACCGGAGCGCGGCTTGTCTTGCGGGGTGTAGGCCCAGGCTCCCATCGATGCTCCCGCTGAAATGGGATCGTCGCGCCCCGCGATGAACGGGTCGGTCAAGAGGCCCAGAAACAGGTTCATCGCATCGAAGGTGGTCTGCTGCGAGCCGGTGGCGACTTCACCCGAAGTTTGCGTGAGGCCCGCCGGCGTCAGTCCACCGAACACTACGGGAATCGCGCCATTACTGTTGAAGAACCCGACAATCGCGTTGGCGACGTTCTGCTGGTTCTGATTGAGGCCACCGTTCGGGGGTGGGACGAAGTTCAGCACCAGGTTGAGATAGGCGTTGTTAGCATCGTAGCTCAGGCTGGGTTGGAAGTTCGCCGGCAGATTGGTGTTAACCGGGCCCGCAAAGGTACCGCTGACGCCGCCGCCGGTGTTGAGAATGGTGTATTGCCTCGCCACATAGGTCCCGGCCGCGAAAGAGGCGTTGACCGTGGCACCGCCGAGTGTCGCCGTGCCCGTAACATTGGTGCGGTCGGCATTCGAAGGCGACACTTCGACCAGATAGCTCGCGGCAGCCGCGAATACGAGATTGCCTTGCACCGTGAGCAACCCAATCGAGTTACCTGGTGAAAGCACGCCACCGTTGATCGTGGTGTTGCCGACGATGCCGCTGCCGGCGAGGGTGCCGCCGGCATTGACAGTCACCGCAGCGGCTGTGCCGTTGACCGTCAGTAGTCCACCATCAACGACGGCACCGCCATTGAGCGCACCGGCATTCGTCGTGGTGCCGGTGGTGTTGGTCAGAAGACCCGACACCGTACCGCCTACATTGTTGTTAAATGTACCGGAGTTAGTGACCGAACCAGTCCACGTGCTCATATTTGCAATCGTGCCAGTATTAGACGTGACATTCCCGATCCAGATGCCTCCCAATTGATTGCTAATCACTCCTGGCGATGAGTTCTGAACATTAGCATTATAGGTGCCCGCATTATTTGCGACGCCAGAGTTGATAAGGTCGTCAGTGATCGAGCCGCCTGCGACGACCGTTACCGTCCCCGCATTGGTCAAATTGTTAGCGCCGATATTGATCGAGCCCGTTGCCCCCACATTCAACGCCGCGCCGGCGAGAACGTTAATCGCACCGCTGGGCGTTCCGCTGGATCCGATGCTACCCGTCACATTCAAAGTGCCCGCGTTGACATTGGTCGCGCCGGTATAAGTGTTGGCAGTTACAAGAGTGGTTGCCCCCGAGAACACGTTAACCGCACCATTGCCGGTAACAGTTGGCGCGAATACGTAATTGCTTGCGGTGTGATTGAAGTTCAGTGTGCCGGCGCCAGCCCCGAATGCGACTGTAGCCGCATTAAGCGTGCCCGGCGCAGTTGCCGCGTGCCCGGGCGCTGCACCAATGTTTAGACTCCCAATCGAACCCGGCTGATTGGCGACAAAAGCCGTACCGCCACCGCCAGCAACGGTCACCATGGACCCGTCCGCAATGACAAGCGAACCCGTGCCGAGGCGACCGACGAAGAGCGCAATCGAGTTGATCCACGAGGAGCCAGATCCAGTGACCGTCACTGCACCCTGCGAGCCGGTTGCAAACGCGATAAAGCCGTTCGTGTTGCTAACCGCTCCCCCGTTTCCGATAGTGAGTTCACCCGTGCCATTGGTACCGATGGAAAGCAGGCCGCTGTTGTTCCAGGTTGAACCGGCGCCGGTGACCGTCGCTGTGCCCTGTGAACCGACAAATTCACCGACATCGGCACCGACGGAAAGATTTATTGTTCCGTTGTTCTGGATAGTTAGCGCGCCGTTCTGGACTTCAAAAACATCGCCGGCGGCGGCCGCGCCAGACACCACCGTTGGATTAGGCGTAATGGTATTTAGCAAAATGGTACCGCTCGTGGGTACGACGCCGGTGTTCCAGTTACTCCCGGTGAACCAGTCTGTCGATGTGGCTCCGGTCCAGTTTGTCTGCGCGTGAGCAGGTAAACAAATGGCCATCGATACACTGACGAGTAGGCCGCTCGTCCTAACTGACAGTCGCAGCCAACTATCCACGATGCCAGGAACGCACACAACCACCGCAACCAGTTCCAGTTCTGTGAGAATGGTACAGCCAAATTTTGAACCGCAATTTGGGCCCAGAATCGAGGTTCAATTGTGAAAACAAAGGCGAAATATTCTTTATCCGGCGGAGTGTTGCTAAAATGGCGCGGCCGGCTGCCCTGACGCCTCGGAGCATATCGCGCTCGTATGGCCGGTCGGCGGGTCTTCTACCTCAATCTCGGGCTAAGAATTTACTCCAAATCGATCTTGGTCTGTTGTCCGTGTCGCCGTATCGCGAGACGAAGCATGCCATCTTCAGTCGAATCCAACATACCGGCGAGCGGGTTGGTGTTATGGAACCCGTCATGTGTACCCCTAGTTTGATGCCGCGAGGACATCGTTAGCGCCACGCGATATCGATTGACTCCATAACGCCGTTTCGCTTGCTTTCATGATTTGTCGACAACGCAAGTTAAGGTTCTGGTTTTCCGAAATAGATCCGCTTAAGAACATCGCCTACCAACGTGGGATTTCCTGATCCGTTGAAGTCGTGCGGTGAGGGGCGGACAAGGAAGATGTTGTTTGACCGAGGTAGATTGCGGCCAGCAAGCGCAACGTTGCATCGTACCGATGTACTGGATCCGGGCCACCATCGGCCGCCCGGTCGGTGTATGTTCGCGACTGGTCCGTTCAGCCCTTCGATCATCTAATACTTGACTGAAATGACTGCGCCGCGTCGATATCGCCAGCATGATTCGTAGTGCGCAGGTCCGGGATACCAGCCGGCACCAAAGAATGGCACGGTCAGGGGCGTCGCGCCCCGCACACCTTCCACGAACCCGCAGCTGGTATGGCGAACTCGGACTGAACGCGCTGGCCTTGCATTCCACCGGGGTGTACCAAGATCTGCTTCAGCCGTTGAAACTGGCTGGATGGTTCGATCTGCCGCTTCTGTGGGATTGGCGGAAAGCAAAAGGATCGCAGTAAACGAAACCGACCAAACTAGAATTCGCGGTGTAGTCGACATAAAGGTCCCCTGTGTGACGTTTCTCGAGCCTATCGTCGAATTTGCCCCAGCTCAGTTGACATGGGAAGCGGCTTCCCCGGTCCGACCCCAACGATAGTTACCAAGCTGTGGCTTGGGTTGCCGCAACGAGTTCCGATTGGTCTTCTGGAAAGAGCTTTGCCCACGGCAACTCCCAACCAATGCCCATGCGCTTGTGCCCTGTCATTGCACGAAATTCCCGCAAGCTTTGAACCTGCAGCCCTTTACCCCCGTCTAATCTCAGCAGCAATCCTTGCCTTCCGATGAACACAAGGGGGCGTCTGATGGGTGACGGTGCAAGTCAGGTCTATAACAGAGCTCTTCTGGATTCGCTCAAAACAATAAAGCGTTTGCACAGGCAGCTTCAAGTTGTAAGGATCGGAGTCGAACACACACCACTGCGCTTCAATTTCGAATGGAGCTCTGTGGGGTATTGCTGGGGGAAGTCGCTGGTATTCATAGCAATCTAATTGCGCAACTCAAATGCGCGCGTGCGCAAGCCCAAATTCCGGCGCGAATGGAATGCGTTAACCGAGACACACTTCAAGAGATGTCGTCCTTCTGACCGTTATCGTCAGCAAGGTTGACGTTGCTGTCGATCACGAACTCCTCCAGCTTCCGTCCGGTGCTCAAGGCGGCGACTAGCCATCTCGGCTGTTTTCCGCGTCCGGACCACTTCTGGGTCGGCTGAGACGGGTTCCAGTATTTTGGCTGAACTTTTGGATACTTGCGTCGCGGGCGGTGAGCAGGCGTGCTTTCAGCGTCGGGAATTTGCTCAACACGGCTCAATTGTGCAAGGCGGCGCTCCAATTGAAGTTTTTCGGTGGTGATCTTCTCGGAAAGGAGCTTGGTAAGTTGCTCATGCAATAGCCAAAGCTCATCAAAATCCATGGTCTCCAGGTCTGTCCTGCGCATCGCGTGCCCGTTAATGCTAGCAGATTGCGGTCTTTCCGGCAGCATTCAATCCTCAAAATTATCGCTGGCAGCGAACCAAACACGTGCGAAACTCGAATTGTCGGTTCGACTTGTACCAAACATTATTTGGTACCAAATTTAATAATTTAATTCAGTTAAAATCAAGGGTTATTTCAGATTTAAGTTCAGCGACATGGAAAGGTGCTGAATCGATCTTGTGAAGTTGCGGGTAGGTTACGGTCGTCGCCGCGGGATTAGCCGTAGGGTGGCTGCCCATACGAATTTTATTGGTTCATCTCTTAGCCGACTTTAGGATGCCGTTGACCGCTGCATGGTTCCGTCGACCGCGTTAGTTAATATCGTGCACTCAAGGACCAAATTAAGCTTTGGCAGCGAGTCCTGAGGATATGACGTCCTCACATGTCGACTCTCGCCGTTGTTCCACCATAGGGCGCGCAGGGGAAGGTTGGGCATCGGCGGCGACAACCGGGAGTTGATGGTCCTTAGAATGCGTACCTCGCGGGTTCCCACGGAGAAATTAGCGGGATCGTCAGCGCGAATCAGAGCTGAAAAGGCGAACCTGAGAGGCATTTGGCGGCGCTTTCTCGCGGCACGCTTGTTGCCTGTGATCGTGAAAATCTGCGACCAGAACTCCTCAATCTTGCGGCCCAATTTCTGACGCAATCGGCCATCTCCGGCCGCTTACTGCCCCCGACGGGGTCTCGGACGTCTGAGTATTCCGATACTTTGGCAGGACCCGAGGATACTAGCGATGGGGCTTGCCTCAGGATCAGTGAAGCGAATTCGAAAGCGCGCCAGCGGGCGTGCGCTGATAGACCGGTATTTCATTTTTAACCACAACTGAATGTTGGAATGGGTCTCCCGTCGAATTGATATAAACTGCCCTCCGGCATTGAATCTTTGGGGCTGAGTCGGTGAGCAATCGGGACTGGGTAGAAATCGAAAATGAGCTGAATTCGCTCGTGCCGAGCCTTCCAAAAGGCGACAAAAAGATGTCGCAAAATCTCGACGATCGTCAGGCAATCAGAATCGACGAGCAGGCGCTTCTGGCGCATATCGCTGACGCCCTGGTTCAAGAAAAACACCGCTGACCAGCAGTTTCGCGCTCGAATTGGGCCGTATAGCTTACCCTGCGACGTGCCGCATCGCGAGGCGCACGTTCAATCGGCCTTTATGCAGTTCAATCGGAGCGCGCGTCTCTGGTCGCCTAATAGGCGTTGCGGGCGCGAAGCACCTCGATGGGCGTCTGAAGCAAGATAACCAGATCCAACCGAGCGCTCCAGTTGTCGATATACCAGATGTCATACTCCACCCGCCGTTCAATGGAGGCGGCGGTGGGGGTGGGGCCTCGACACCCGTGTACCTGCGCCCAACCTGTGAGCCCAGGCTTCACGCGGCGCCGGAAGGCATAATTGCGCACGGCCTTGTCAAACTGACCATCATGAGAGAGAGCGTGCGGCCGCGGCCCAACGAGAGACATGCTTCCATCGAGCACATTGAGCAACTGCGGCAACTCGTCGATGCTCGTCCGGCGCAACCATTTTCCAACGCGAGTCACACGGCTATCGACCTGCCGAGCCTGGACAACCGACGGCCCATCCTCCAGCACGCGCATAGTGCGGAACTTGTAGATCGAGAAACTCCGCCCGTTGAAGCCACAGCGTCGCTGCCTGAAAAGAACCGGACCCGACGAATCCAGCTTGATTGCAATCACAACGATAGCGAGCATCGGCGACAGAATGACCAGGGCTAGTCCCAGCGCCGATCAAATCCGTGAGCCGCTTGACGGCTCGTTCAACAAACGTGAGTGGTCCTCTTTGGACTTCTACGCACACGGTGCTGCCGAGATCACGGGTTGGCCGCCGGAACATCTCCGAAAGCGCGCCGACGGGTACAAAGACGACTGGAGTCGGCAGAACCCGCAGTTCAGCGACGAATGCACGCAATTCCGCCCATCGATTCGGGTCTGCCTCAACGACGATTTCCTCAACGTCCGAGCCGCGAGCATTCTCTATAACGCGGGCACTAAGCCGCTTGCGTTGATCGGCATCGGAACGAGAGAGAGGCAAGTTGAAATGCTTAGTGACGGAGTATCCGAGCATATTTAGCGTTGGTAAAAGTCCTACATCACGGGACTGTGGCTGGTCCGAAATCAGAATGATGTTGCCGCCGGCGAACTTTCTCTTGCTGAGGCCTCTCATGAGTAAGCTTTTCATGAGAATTCTTCCGACGGCGAGGAATGCCAGGCTGGTCAGCGCAAAGGCTGCGCCGGCGCTGCGAGGATATTCGGTGCCAACGTTGAGCAAGCCGGCCGCGGCGGCGAGGACGACAAACGCAAACAGCAAGGCTCTGCAAACGGCGCGGATCTGACTGCGAAGGACCAATAGTTCAGTTGGCCGGTACATGCCCTGAACTCGGAGCAGCGAGACGAACATCGCCGAAACGACAATGGCGGAGCCCACTGCGTGTGCGAGCCCGGTCGCGATCGGGCCGATGCAGAACTGATGCAAGAATGCCGACGCAATACTTGCGAGACCGATCGTGATGATATCGGCGCAGATCGCTACCAACTCGATCGATCTATATCGGATTGGCCATTTTCGTTGAGTGCCCTGAAGAAGGCCTGTAGTCGTCGAGCGCAATCTCCTCGTGGAGGCCGGCTGCAATTTGTCGGTTAATAAAATTCATGCCAGGACCAGACCGTTCAAGGCTTTCTGCAATACAGTTTAATGTATTATTAGATTTTAAAATAAATCAAGCGAAAATAGCTTCGAATTAAATATCTTAACCATATTTTTAACGGGAAATATTAAACCGCTCGTTGACCAAGCGGTGCCCATTGTCGAAGCAATGGTGCGCCACGCGACCGATACTCGATATCACGTGGCGACCGCGCGGGTGGCTGATATTTTGAGGCCTGCCCACGCCGCAATAATGCGACTAGGAAGAAAATCTTATGCGTCCTTGGTGTCCAGGTTCCCGTGCTTGCTGCGTCGGGAATTCCAGCGACTAAGGGGTTCCGCCCGCAATTGGTTGCGGCGTCGTGATGATCGTCGTCGATCCGGTGCCTGAAGCTACGGCCTTGAGCGCATAGCCGTTGGTCGCATAGATGATAGGATCGTTCACGGTCGCCAGGATAGTTCGCACAAAGGTAAGGAACTTGGTCGTTTCAACAGTAACCGAATTGGATGTATAGATGACGTCCTTGTTCCGCATGGCGAAGGACTGCGCCAGGAAATAGCCCGACGGATCCCGAAGGTTCGCGTGAAAAATTATAGGGATGATGTCGCCTTGGAACGGTGTGACGTCGACACCGATCTCCTTGGCAATCGCCCGCGTTTCACCGCGGTATAAATACACCGCCGATGGATCGGCTTGAGCATCATTCAGTCCGCCTTGTTTTCCGATTGCCTCGGCCAACGATAGGCGCCATGCGTCGAACTTGAACAGGCCTTGGGTCCCGCCAGCGCCGAACCCGACGAAGGTCTGCGGCATATTGTACAGATAGATGACATCGTTGGGGAGTACATAGATATCATTGGCGGGTTCATACATGAGCGCACCAAACGGTACGCTCGCCTGATGTCCCATTCGTTTGAGTGAGACCCACGTGTCGTAGCCTTGCGCGGACGTGCCGCCTGCGCGTGCGATCGCGTCAAGGATGCGTTCGCCAGCGGGGCTGGCCGGGAAGCGACCGGCGCCTCGCACATCTCCAAGGACGGTGATCAAAGAAGTATTCTGCGTCGTTAGGCTGACCACGACCTGCGGTTCCAGGGCGCGAGCCTGGAGTTTATCCGTGATCTCCTTGCTTATCTCGAAGGGCGTGCGGCCCCTGGCACGAATGGCGCCCGCATATGGAACCGAGATATTGCCCTGTTCGTCGACCGCCTGATTCGGAATGGTGACAAAGTTGCCGGCACGAACGCCTGCGTCCGACGTAAAAAGGCCACCAGCCGCGGCTTCAAAAATCGAAACACTGACAATGTCGCCGATCCCGAAGCGGAATGACTTTGGCGGAGTTTGAGCGGCAAACGCCGTGGAGAGCCTGGGTATGTGCTGACCAAGAATGTTGACGACTTCCGGGGTCAACTTGACCAGCGCATAGGGTAGGGCGGCTGGCTCGCTGCCTTCCTTGGCCCTCTGCACGTCAGCGCCCAAGGGGCCGCTGCCCGGCGTGATGATGCATCCGGCACAAAACAGAGTCATCGTAACGACGACCACGATTCTCGCCCCGATTTGCAATGTGCGGATGCGCACCATTCCCCCAAAGTATCAACTAAGACCAACGGCCGGCACGTTGGCACTGCCAGTCGAATCTAACCAGTCTGTTCGTCTGTCTAGCTGAAAAGCAGCAGCCGTGTGTTGCGAGCCGGCAACAGTCGCCGGCCCGCGAACAACTGATTATCCCCAAGATTGGATAATAAATCCCTGCCTAGCCCGAATTGGACAGGCCGTAGCGGGCGCAGTGGTCATCGCTGTAGTAATCGCGCAGATAGCTGTCGTAGCGCGCCATTGCCTTGATGTCGGTCTTGTTGAGAACCGTGCCGATCAGGCTGTCGTGAATAGTCGGCGCGGTGTGGAGAGCATGCTTGACGACATCGATCTTCGTCTGTCCCCATTCGACAACCAGGATGAAATGGTCGACGAGCTGTGTTGTCGCTCGGACGTCGACCAGGGGGGTCAGAGGCGGAAGGTCGACGATGACGTAGTCGTAACTCGCCCGCAGCCGATCGAAGAGCTTGTGCATAGAATCTGTTGAAAGCAGTTCGCTGCTGTGCAACAGGTCATTCCGCCGAACGGCCGGCAAGAACGCTAGGTTCGTTGTCGGGTCCCGCCAGACTGTCTCTTCTATCGACTGGCTGCCATTGGTGACCTCGATTATGCCGGCGGCAGCATTTGGCGCCAGACTGGAGGACAGCGACGGATTTCTTAAGTCGCAATCGACGACGATGACGCTCTTTCCGCCATGCCCAATGAGCTGCGCCAAGGAAGCTGCAATCGTCGTCTTGCCCTCATTGGGCAGGGCCGAGGTGATGCCAATGACTTGGTTCGAGGTATTGGTCGCATTGAGGTCAATTGCCAGCTTTATCGAACGTATCGCCTCGGCAAACCTCGATAGTGGCCGGTCGATGACGGCGCGGTGGACGGCCGAATCCCTCGAAATCATTCGCTGACCCAGATCGCCATCGGTCGCACTCGGTTTGGCTCTGCGCAGCGGCGAGTTAGGCATCGCGAGCTCCGGCACTAGCGCCAGGCATGGCAGTCCCAATTCGGCTTCGATCTGGGCAGAAGTGCGAAAGACGCGGTCCATCAACTCCCGGAACAGGCCGAGCATGACTCCCAAACCGATGCCGCCTATCAAGCCCATCGCCATGACGATCTTGCTTTTCGGCTTGCTCTTGCTCTGCGGCGGCGACGCGGGCTGAATTACCCTTGTATCGGCAATTGGAAATGTCTCCTGTTGCTTGGAGCCGATATAACGCTGCTGAAACATATCGGACAAGCTACGCAAGCCCTTCGCGCGATTTTCCAGTTCCTTAATCGTTATTTCGGCAGAATTTGCGGTCCGCGAGTGCACCACTGCTTCAGCCAGCTGCTTCTCGATCTGTTGCTGCCGCTGCTTGCCAACCTCAAGGTCGGTTCGGCTGCTCTCTGCAAGCCTTCTGACCTCCTCGAAAATCGACGAACGCAGGTCACGCATACGATTGCGGAGGGTGAGCACAGCCTGATGGTTTGGTCCGAACCGGGCGGAATACTCGTTCTCGCGTCTTGTCAGCTCAAGATACTGTTGTCGGAGACCATTGATGATCGGGTTGCTTGTGACGTCCGAACCAACCGCATCAAGCGTGCCCATCGAAGGCAAGTTCGCAGGATTGGTGCGCAATATGGCTTCATACTGATTTAGCCTTGCCGAAGCTTCGGTCAATTGCGCGCGAGCGGCCATCAACCGATTATTGAGTTCTGTGACCTGCTGGTCGTCGATCGATTTCCTGTCCGGAGAAACGATGTTGTTTTGAGACTTGTACTGATTCACTGCGCGTTCGGCATTAAGTGCCTGTTCGCCCAAGTCGCGGAGCCTGTCCTGAAGCCAGCTCGTGGCGCTTCGATTGGCTTCAAATTTCGCATTCAGTTGTTCCGCAAGGTAAGCTTTCGCAACTGCGTTTGCGATTTCGGCCGCCCGTTCGGCGTTGCTCGAATTGAAGCTAATCTCCAGGATGCTGCTCGCGCCGATCCGGTTTGCCGAGAGACGGTCCTGAAACGCCGCGATGACGGCCTCGGATGGCCTTGTAGTCTTGGATTGTTCCGGCGTCGGGTTTCAGGCCGGCCGCCGCCGCCATAACCGGGATAGGGAGGACCCGGAACCGTTGAAATCGGGGTCATTGGCAAGATCGAGCTGAGAGATCACAGAGATTGCCAGCGCACTGGATTTAAGTAGCTGCATCTGGGTCTCGATCTGGCTGAGATCGAACGCCGGCTCCGAAAGTATCGATTGCTGCTGTACGAATTGCGCCCTGGGGTTCGCCAGGAGGACCTGGACGCGCCCGGTATAGGTCGGTGGGGTGATCCGCAGATAGATGATGCAAGTCGTGATTGCGAATACCGCAGTGAGGATGATCACAAGATATTGCCGTCGTAAGAAGCCCAGCGCGAAATCGAGCATGGCGCCCATGCCGCCAGATTCGGTATCGGCGCTGTATCCCGGGTCGGTATGGGGACCCCGGGTTCTCTCGGCCTTTAACATGTTAGTCTGAAGCATTTTGGTGCTCACTGCGTCGCCTGTGACCCCCGCCGTCCGGCGGCCGCACTAGAAATTGATTGGCGGCCAGACGGCGGTTGAAGCTTCCGGCCGAGGATTGATCCATTTAAATATAACAGGGAAAAATCTGTTGTCCAAATTAAATAATAGTAGTTAATTTTTTGGAGCTGCTTCAAGGCGTGACGGTCAGGATTTGGGCGGAGGAGAAGTCGAGCGGCGCTCCACTAAGCTGAACTTGCGAGTGGCGTGATAATCCAATCCGGATGGCCGCCTCCTGTCCCTATCGCGTCAGGCCAACAGGTAATCTCGGGCTCAAGGGTTGCTCTCTGATTTTACGGGAGCCGCCGGACCTACTCGCGCGATCGACTAGGCTTTTTTGGGGCCGTAGACTTTTTTCGAGGATGCGATTGTTTCGAACGGGCAAGGCGCTTCTCGAGTTCTTCCCGGAGACGGAGAATTTCCTCGTAGCGAACAGTCAGATCGTCTTTCTCGGGCGGCTCATTGCGCTTTGGCATGCCGCAACTTAGCGCGCGGCCGATGGGCCGCAACAAAACTCCCAGATTAAGCTTTATAGGGACCAGGTCGTTAATTCTGGAACTGCAGCCGCGCCCAAAGAGAATTCCATTGCTATGTCCGCGGCGCCCGCCTCAGAAGATGTGGAGAGGCATGCGCGGCGAGAGAGATCGATCATTTAATTTTAGAAACGAATTGACGGCGCTATTAAATAAGATTTAATGTGCATTATTATTTTTCGTCGGCCGTTTTGGTTCTGGTTGGCACGCTGCCGGTCCAACCGCTTGCTGATCAGATGCAGCCGCACGGTCGGCTCGGTCTGCGGCGGCTGAAGTGGGTTTCCAACCGACATCAACTAGATGAGCTACAGCGTTGATCTTCAAGCTATAAGTGGCAGCACAGGAGGGGCGGCAATGGACTCGGAAATTTTTACTGACGGCATAAGCGAAATCACTGTAGGCGGTTCGATCGTACGTGTGGATCTGTTCAGTCTTTCGCCGACGGAACGCGACGCCAGTAACGCTCCGCAGCGGGTATTCCGTCAAAGGCTGATCTTCTCGGTCGAGTTGTTCGCGAATTCGGTCGAGGTGATGCAGAAGGCACTTCAGGGCCTGGTGGATGCTGGCGCAGTTCGGCGCACGGATCCGTCGCAGACTGCTTCCCTCACCAGCCAACCCAATCCGAACAGCCCACGGTCTCCGAATGTCTCAAGCAATTTCCGATGAAATCGGTTGCGCTGGTGTGGTGGAAGCAGCCATTGCCACATCATCGACAGATGCACCTCCGCAAACCGCGTTAGACTGCCTCGCAAGAGTGGCGGTGCATCATGGCGTCGATCTGTCGGTTGAGCGCCTGCGGCACGTCTACGCCGTCGATGGAACTTTGCCGTCAGTGGACCTCTTGGTGCGGATGGCGAAGGAGGCGGGCCTGCGCGCGCAGGCCACGCGCCTAGATTGGGGCGTTCTCTCCCGGATGGGAGATGCATATCCGGTTCTACTCAAGCTTGAGAACGGTAATTGGGTCGTCATTCTTCGTACCGCGGAGCGGTCTGATGGCGAGACGGCGGTCGTTATCTATGACCCGCTCGCCGAGCGCCAGGGCGAACCGTTGATTGTTGACCAAGACCAGCTTTGCGCGCGATGGCAGGGCGATGCCATCCTGATCAAGCGCGAAAGCCTATCGTCGGACGGAAAAGAAATTTGGACTGCGCTGGTTCGTTCCCGAACTACTGCGTCAGTGGCGCCTTTTGGTTGATGTGGTCGTTTGTGCCCTGCTGCTCTATGCTCTCGGTCTCGCGCTTCCGATCTTCTTTCAGCTGGTCATTGACAAAGTCCTGGTGCATGAGAGCTTCACTACGCTCTATGTGCTAGCGGCCGGCGCTACTGCTGCATTGGCATTTGAGGCGATATTCGGCTTTTTGCGGCGTTATCTGTTGCTCTATGCAACGAACAAGGTCGACATCCGTGTCGCGACCAAGACATTCGGCCATCTTCTGGGTCTGCCCGTAACCTTTTTCGAGCACATCTCGGCCGGTGTTCTCGTCAAGCATATGCAACAGGCGGGACGAATTCGTGAATTCCTGACTGGCCGGCTTTTCATGACTGCGCTCGACGCGCTGTCGCTGTTCGTGTTCATCCCGGTACTGGCGCTGTACAGCGTGAAGCTCACCTGTGTGGTCCTAGCCTTCACCTGCGTCACCGCCGTCGTCGTAGCCTCGTTGATGGGGCCGTTCCGGCGGCGTCTCTATGATCTCTACCAAGCGGAAGGCGCGCGGCAGGCGCTGCTGGTTGAGACCGTGCATGGCATGCGCACGGTGAAGTCACTAGCCATGGAGCCGCTGCAAGGCAGGACCTGGGACGATCGATGCGCACAATCGGTGTCCATGCGTTTTGGAGTTGAGAAGATCTCAGCGATAGCTCAGTCGGTTACCGGTTTTCTCGAGAAAATGATGACTATCGGGATCATTGGCCTTGGCGCGCTCGACGTTTTCAGCGGTGAGCTGACCATTGGCGCATTGGTCGCCTTCAACATGCTGGCAGGACGGGTTTCTGGACCTCTGGTCCAACTCGTCACCATGGTTCACGAATATCAGGAAGTCGCCCTAGCGGTCAGAATGCTGGGCGAAGTAATGAATCAAAAGCCCGAACGGGATGGAAGCCGCGATGGATTGCGGCCCGACCTGAACGGGAAGATTGAGTTCGAGAACGTATCCTTCCGGTACGGTGAAGGTGCACCGGCCCTGGACGATGTGTCCTTCTCAATTGCGCCGGGCTCGGTCTTTGGAATTGTCGGTCGCAGCGGCTCGGGTAAGACGACACTTACGCGCTTGATTTCTGGAATGTATCCAGTGCAGCAGGGGTTGCTGAGGATTGACGGGTACGATGCCAGGGAACTCGAGCTTGAGCATTTGCGCCGCAATCTTGGTGTGGTGCTGCAGGATAGCTTTTTGTTTCGCGGCACAGTTCGAGAGAACATCGCCAGCGTTAAGCGCGATGCAACCTTTGCCGAGGTAATGAGAGCCGCGCAACTCGCGGGAGCAGACGAATTCATTGAACGCTTGCCTCGTGGCTTCGACACGATTCTCGAAGAGAATGCTTCGAACCTCTCAGGCGGGCAAAAGCAACGCATTGCGATCGCCAGAGCACTGATCACCGACCCGCGCATTCTGATCCTTGATGAAGCAACCAGTGCGCTTGATTCTGAGAGTGAGATGATCATCCGCCGCAATCTGCGCCGGATCGCCGAAGGACGGACCGTCATCATCGTTTCCCATCGGCTGTCGATGCTCGCGGACGCCAACGAGATCCTAGTGATCGATCGTGGTCAGATTGTTGACGTTGATCGTCACGATCGCTTGCTTTCCAAGTGCACGATCTACCGACATCTCTGGAACCAGCAGACAAAGCAAATTGCATGATGACGGATAAACCGCCAGCCGTCGCGAAAGAGAATAAACCAGTGTCGCCCCGAAAGGTTGAACGGCGTCGGGGAAAGCTATTCAGGGCTGCTCCCCGACAAGCTCGCCTGATCGCGGAATTCCAGTCTGATGCTATTGAGGTAGAGCAGCGTTCGCCGCCACGTTTCGCGCGCCTCACGCTTTACTGCATTCTTGCGCTGATCGTGGCGGCCGTTGGCTGGGCGACAGTGTCAAAGGTCGATATGATTGTAACGGCCCAGGGCAAGCTAGTCACCGTGCGTCCCAACCTCGTGGTCCAACCGCTTGAAACCTCGGTTATTCGTGAAATCCATGTCAAGGCCGGCGATCGAGTCAACCGCGGAGACCTGCTGGCGACGCTCGATCCGACATTCTCGCAGGCGGATCACGACCAGTTGCGAAACAGGGTCGCGGCTTTCGATGCATCGATAGCTCGCTTGAGAGCCGAGTTGGCTGATACCGACTATGTTGTGGCCGATATCGGGAATGCCGATGCCGTTCTGCAGCAAAACATGTTTCTGCAGAGGAAGTCCACTCGCGACGCCCAGATGCAGAATTTCGATGCGCAGATCGCTTCCGCTCAGGCAAACCTGAAGACGGCGGAGAACGAAGAGGCGGTTTTGTTGCAGCGGCTCGAGAATATGCGGTCGATCGAGTCAATGCGCAGCACATTGATGGACAAGGAAGTTGGTTCAAAGCTCAACTTCCTGCTATCCCGCGATGCCCGACTTGACGTGGAAAGCAATCTGGCTCGTGTCCGCGGCAATATCGCTGATTACACGCACCGGGTCGACAAGGCGCGTGCCGATCAGAGAGTGTTCGCCGAGGATTTTCGCCGGACGGCGTACCAAGAGCTCGTCGAGACGCTAACCAAGCGAGACAGTGCATCGGAGGAGCTGAAGAAGGTCGAGCTTCGGCGGCAGCTGATCGTGCTTCGGGCGCCGGCAGACGCTATCGTGCTGGAGCTTGCCAACCGTACGATCGGATCGGTCGTGCGTGAGGCAGAAACGCTTTTCGTGCTTGTCCCACGTGACGTCCCGCTTCAGGCGGAAGTTAACGTCGAGGGCAGGGATGTCGGGCAGATATCAGTCGGCCAGCCCGTGCGCATCAAGTTCGAGGCTTTTCCGTTCCAGAAATACGGAACGGGAACAGGTGCGGTTCGTGTTATCAGTCAGGATTCGTTCGCGCCTGATCCCAAATCTGAAACCGCACGACGCACGATAGTTCCCTATTATCGCGTGTTGGTCGACCTGTCCGACGTGCAACTCAGAGTGCCGGGTGATCGTGTTCAACTAATCCCGGGCATGGCGGTGACGGCGGAACTGAAGGCCGGGCAGCGGAGCGTGATATCCTATTTCCTCTATCCGCTCTTGCGCGGGCTGGATGAGGCCATTCGCGAGCCATAGCGCGGTACGCGCCAAATCGGTAATGCCTTAAGTATCGCCTCGTTCACACGCACCGGAGCCTTCCGAACCAGTCGTCCGTGAAGAATTCCCAAGTCATTGATTTGGAATCTGGAAACGGCACATTGGGGCAATCGATTTGCCGGAAATTGGGTGCGCGGAAGGGGATTCCTTGCAAATTTGATTTGTGATTCCCTGGCTCTGAACGGTTTGGCGGGGGATTGCGATGCGGCCACGGGAACGGCGGGAGACGGGAGAGCAGGATCTGTTCCGCTCCCGGCTCGATCAGATCATCGACATGAAGCATCCGCTGGTGAAGCTGGCGCGGACGGTGGATTGGGGGTTCCTGGAAGAGCGCTTCGGCGCGGTCTACACGGACGATCCCGGCCAGCCGCCGCTGCCGACGCGATTGATGGCGGGGCTGGCGATCCTCAAGCACACCTACGACCTCTCCGATGAAGTGCTGTGCGAGCGCTGGGTCGAGAACCCCTATTACCAGTATCTTCTGCGGCGAGGAGTTCTTCCAGCATCGGCTGGTGTTCGATCGCTCGTCGCTGACGCGCTGGCGCCAACCGCATGGGCGAGGAGCGGCTGCAGGCGCTGCTCCAGGAGAGCCTGTCGGTGGCCACCAAGACCAAGGCGATCAAGCCGTCCGAGCTGTCGCGGGTGATCGTCGACACCACGGTGCAGCCCAAGAACGTGACGTTCCCCACCGATGCCAAGCTGCTGAACCGGGCGCGCGAGAAGCTGGTGCGGCTGGCCAAGCAGCCACGGCGTGGCGTTGCGCCAATCCTATGCGCGGGTGGGCAAGTTCGCCCTGATCAAGCATCAGCGTTATGCCCACGCCAAGCAGTTCAAGCGCGCCAACCGGATGCTGAAGAAGCTCAGCACCTATCTCGGCCGCGTCATCCGCGACATCGGCCGCAAGATCGAGGGCGACGAGCGGGCTCGAAGCGGCGTTCGCCAAGCTGCTGTCGCTGGCGCGGCGCGTGCGCGAGCAGAAGCAGCGTCAGCGCGGGCCGAAGGTCTATTCCCTGCACGCGCCGGAAGTCGAATGCATCGGCAAGGGCAAGGCCCACAAGCCTTACGAGTTCGGCGTCAAGGTCAGCGTTGCCACCACCCTCAGCGCACGCCAAGGGCGGCCAGTTCGTCACCCATGTGAAGGCGCTGCCGGGCAATCCATATGACGGCCACACGCTGGCAACCGTGATCCCGGACATGGAGGCGCTCGTCGGCAACACCATCGAGCGCATCCTCGCCGACAAGGGATATCGCGGCCACAACGCGCCGCCCGATTACAAGTTCAGGGTCTTCATCTCCGGCCAGAAGCGGCGGGTGACGCCCAGGATCAAACGCGAGATGACGCCGCAGTCCGCCGTCGAGCCCGTCATCGGCCATCTCAAGGCCGAGCACCGCATGGGCCGCAACTATCTCTGCTCACCGCGCGGCGATGCCGCCAACGCCGTCCTCGCCGCCGCCGGCTACAACTTCCGCCGCCTGATCCGCTGGCTCAGGCTTTTGTTGTGCCAAATCCTACTGCGCCTCTTCCCAGCCCCTCAGATCAATCCAGCCTGAAATCGCGTTCTTCACGGACGACGAACCAAGCCTCGGTCTTCGCGCACAGTCCTGCAGCGCGGGAACCTTCATGGGTATCACTGTGGCGACTTGTTCTTCCCGCCGACAAACTCCGCGAGGGAGCCGACGGTCTCAAAAATTTCTCCGGAAAACTCGCTGCCATCGATTTCGAAGCCGAACTTTTCCTCAAGTGACGCAAGCAGCCCAACCACTGCAAAGGAATCAAGCTCGGGCATGCTGCCGAAGAGGGGCGTCGATGCGTTCAGCGTTGCAGCCCGATCTTCGATACCGAGCGTCTTCACGATAACGGCCTTGACGATTTCGAGCGTACGGTCATCGATATTCATTTTGTCTCCAAGCGCTTGAGGCTATACGAGCACCTCGACGGGGGGCGGGTGCCCAAGAAAGGCCGTGGGGCTGGCGGTGAGCCCGTAGGCACCGGCCTGGAACAGCACAATCAGATCTCCGATGTCGGCATGCGGCAAGCTGACATTGTCTCCAAGCAGGTCTAGGGGGGTGCACAGACAGCCGACAACGTGCACGGCCTCGTCGACCTCTTCGCACAGACGAGTGCCAACCGCGATCGGATAATTTCGCCGTATGACCTGTCCGAAATTGCCGGATGCAGCAAGCTGGTGGTGCAAGCCGCCATCGACCACCACATACTGGCGTCCCCTGGATTCTTTGCGATCGACAACTCGGGTGACGTAAACGCCACATTCGCCTACAATGTACCTGCCGAGCTCGATCACTACCTTTGCGTTGGGAAGCCTTGGATTGAGTGTGGAATCAAACAGCTCTGCGAGATTGTTGGCGACGGCGGACAGATCGAGCGGCTGATCCTTGTCAAAGTATGGGATGCCGAAGCCGCCTCCTAGATTGACATAGCGGATCGGCGGAGCATTGTCGGCGAGCTTCATAATGAGATCTACGGTTCGGCGCTGCGCCAAGCAAAGCAGTTCCGCGCTCAGGTTTTGCGATCCGGCAAACACATGGAATCCAAGAAAGTCGACATCCGCAGCCACGAGGTCGGCGAGCAGAACCGGCACTTTCTCGGCGTCAACGCCGAACTGCTGCGGGCCGCCGCCCATGCGCATGCCGGAGCCCTTGACCTCAAAATCCGGGTTTACCCGGATTGCCACCCGCGGTCGAAGCCCCAACCGGTTTCCTGCTTGCACGCATCGCGCAACTTCAGTGGGCGACTCGACTTCAATGACGACTCCCGCCGCGACAGCCCTGGCGATGCTTGCCTCATTCTTCCCCGGACCGGCAAAGCTTACGTTGGCCGAGCGCATGGTTGTATCCAGAGCCGTCCGCATTTCGTCCGCCGACGCGACGTCGAATGCGTCAACCAGCGTCGCGAGGTGCTGTACCACCGCCGGCATCGGGTTGGCCTTGATCGCGTAACTTAGTTTGATTTGTTGCGGCAGAGTCGACCTGAGCAGCTTCACCCGGCTGGTAAGCAGTGTCCGGTCATAGGCGAAGAACGGGGTCGAGCCGACCTGCTCGGCCAGCCGTTTGAGCGGGATACCACCGACGGCGAGTTGCCCCTCGATCTGGCCAAAAGCAGCTATGGTTGGTCGCAAGGCCAAGAGGCGAACTCCTTCTTCAGCATGACGCGGTCAAATTTGCCGTTGGGCGACCGCGGAATCTCGTCGCGAATGACAACGGCTGACGGAACCATGTATAGTGGCAATCGGCGCTTCATCGCGGTGATGATCGCGGCAGGCTGGTCTGCTCCATCGGCTGCAGCCAGGCTTGCGACAAGCAGGATGCGCTGACCGAGATTGTCGTCCTCCATCCCGAGGGCCACTGCATCGCGAACGAGCCCGGTTGCGTAGGCTTCTTCCTCGATTTCTGTCGGGCTTACCCGGTAGCCGGACGTCTTGATCATCTCATCCTTGCGCCCGACGAAGTAGAGGAAGCCTTCGTCGTCGGTTACCACGGCGTCGCCAGACCAGACCGCAATTTCGGGCGTTCGCCATGAAGCGTCGCGCCCCGGCGCCGGCCGGAATCGCGCCCCGGTACGCTCCGCGTCGTTCCAGTAACCCATCGCTACCAGAGCGCCGCGGTGAACCAGCTCACCTTCCTCGCCAGCATCGCATATGGTGCCGTCGGGCCGGACCACGAGGATCTCGGCGTCCGGAATGGCTTTGCCGATAGAGCCTGGCCGGCGGTCGATCTCGGCGGGATCGAGATAAGTAGAGCGGAATGCTTCGGTCAGGCCGTACATCAAGTATGGTTTCGCCTGGGGAAAATGCGCTCGCAGTTTGTCAAGGACGGACTTTGGCATTTTGCCGCCTGTGTTTGCAAAATACCGCATCGTACGTTTAGCCTCGTCCGGCCATTGCCTGATCGGCAATCTGAATCCACAGCGGCGGGACGCAGGTTAGCCCTGTAACTCCGTGTCGTGTGCAGAGCTTCACGACGTCGCCGGGCAGAAGGTAGTTCATCAGCACGACATGCGCACCAACGCTGAACGCAGTAGTGAGTTGGCTGAATCCGGCGTCGAAACTCAAGGGGAGAGCGGCCAGGATTACGTCGTCCGCGGTATTCTCCAGATACTGGCTGACGCTTTCGGCGCCGACGATCAGGTTTCGGTGGCTTAATACAACACCCTTTGGCTTGCCGGTACTGCCCGACGTGTAGAGGATCGCCGCCATATCGAGATCGATCCCGCTTCGTGGGGAGGCGGCAGAGCTGAAATCCGACGGTTGCGGCCAGCGATGGATGGTGCCCACCTTCGAAGCGTTGCCGGCTTGGGCATCGACCACGAGAATATGCTCGATGGCCGAGCAATCATTCAAAGCGTCGCCGAGCAAGCTCAGCCGTTCCGACGAGGTGATCAGTATGCGCGCCCCGCTGTCGGCAAGGATGTGTGCGACCTGCTGAGGCCGCAGCAAGGGATTGATCGGCACGAAGGTTCCGCCGGCCGCGGACGTTCCGAAGATCGCTGCGACTGTCTCGATGCGCTTCTCCAGGAACACCGCCACACGTTCCTCGCGTTCGAGACCGAGTTCGGTAAGCTTCGCTGCTACCCCGCGAGCCTGACGCCACAACTCGGCATAGCTCAGCGTTGTGTTCTTGTATGTCAGCGCCGGCGCCTCCGGATGCGAGTCAGCGCGTTGCTGGAGCAGGTGGTGCAGGTTAGTTCTCATCGCCGTCTGGCCATTCCAAATTTTCAGCGCCTTTACCAGGCTACGCAGGTGAGTTCACTGTAGAGATCGTCGATCTGGTCGGGACGCAAAGTAGTACTCCGATACATTTTTGGCCTGGGCGACTTCAGCATGATCGAAAGCTTGGGACGCTTGCCGACCACGCGGAGTTCGGCCAACGTCGCCGCAATCCCGTAGCGAAACAGCAGGTGACGGAATACATAGTGAGCAATTTCGGGGAAGAGTTCCCGGTTTCCGGTGTACAAGATCGATGCGAATAGCGGAAGGTTCTTACGCCGGGCTCTGCGGAACATCACGTAACATGGCGCATCGTCCTTAACGACTACAACATGGTGTGCTGCGGCGGCGTGCGGCGTGGTCGAGGTAGATCTCCAGATCGCGGCCGCGCAGGGTACGTTTGATTTCCTTTGGCGTCGGAGATGACGCGGACTCGCGACGGCCACAACGGCCATGGCACGTTTGGAACCAGCGCAGTCGCGACGTCTAAGTGGGAAAACTTCAGCCGGATGTTGAGGGGTATTACGTTTCCACTCGGTGACAGATCGGTGAAGTGGTAACCTTTCTGTGCAAGTAGTGCGTTGAGCAGCCGCAGACCGAACGACCGGTATTCGTCCTTCACGCACCAGGCGGCCAAGTTGCAGAAACGCTCCGTCCGGCCCTCGATTTGCCTTTCGGAATAGAAAGCCAGATGGACGCCGACAATTCGTTCGCCTGCGCGCAGCAGGAAGCCATGGTTCGGCTGATCGCTCGTCCATGGCGGGGTGATTGCAGCTTCCCACTCCTTGCTTGAGATGTGCGTATTCAATTCCGCATGCAGGAAGCTCGCCACCGCATGGAGATCTGCGGAAGTGATAGGACAAAGTTCTACCGGTCCTGCCAGTTTGTTCAACGCCCACCTATTCAGCAGATGAACAAGGCTGCGGCCCCGTCCTGTCGATCACGAAGTGCGTGCTCAACAATACGGGGCGAACAGACGACAAGTGTCGACGAACAAGGCTGTTGCTTCATGATCGTTTCGATTGCTTGTAGGGCGCGGATTGGCCGAGGGATGATCCGTGACCCGCTGCGGACGGTTTGTAGCCCCTCAGCCTTCTCTTCAACGCAGAGAGGTATGGAGCCCAGGCGTAGGCACCGTTGTACTTCAGGAAGAACTCCAAACGCCCGTCGAATGGATCGGCCTTCACGCGCCCCCTTACGAAAGCAGTATCCGTCGTGTCGACCGGTGCAGGTATCGTGCTGAAAACGATCTCGTAGCCAGCCGTTCTGCAAATTTCGATGGTGGAGGCATTGTGATCGCCATAGGGAAGGGCGAAGGACTGAATCTCCTGCTTCGTCAGTTCCTGCAGCTCGGTGCGCGAGCCTTCGATTTCCGCGCGGGCTTCGCCAGGGGCGAGACGCGAGAGGCGAGGATGGGTGCAGGAGTGGGATCCAAGCGTGACAAGCGGAGAAGACAAATTTGCGATCTGTTCGGCCGGCATCACGACCTCGAACGAATCGGGGCTGCCTTCTTCCATCTGCCAGGTCGGAGCGCCCCCCAGCATTGCGGTCGGGACGAAAATCGTCGAGTGAAAGCCACGCGCGGCTAGCGCGGGCAAGGCATTCTTGGCAACGCTGACATACGCATCGTCGAAGGTGATCGCGACGTTCGGCTTGTCTGAAGACATCGTTCCACGGTGGGACGCCGGCAACACCCGCGCAGTGCGCCGGATCGATTCCAGTTGGCGCACAAAGTTCGAGCGGTATGCGTCCGGTATCCCGTGATAGTAGAGGATGACCAATCCGCGTTCCTGCGGGCGTCCCGTGAGTCGGATGACAAACCGCGATAACCCTCTCACCATATAGTATGCCAGGCTGATCGTCAGTTTCACCTTGCGCTTGGCGCCACCCCCGGTCGGCATTGCACGTAAGAGCGGAACTGATTTTTCATCAGGCGCGGCAGTTGGCGCCGGAGTCGCGTTCGGCCGGATTTCTTCAGTAAGATCGATGCCTTGGCCGCGCACCTCGGTGCGGCCGGCCCAACCGCTTGGCAGAAATCTCGTTAACACTCCGATCACCTGCTGCATGTTTAGTTTGGTTCGCCTAACTGTACAGAATAAATAAATTAAATCTAGGGATTTAAATTTTAATGCTAATATTTACCATATTACCGCAGGTGGATTCTGAGCCGATGCCGCAGTCGAGTTGGTTCGAGCTACCCAGATTGGTACATATGCGAGCCTTGGCCTGCACCCTCCCGGACGCGGGTATTCGACCGATCGGATGGCGTGTTCGCTTGGCGGTTTGGCCATTTGGTGGCGCGCTTCGTCCGCGGGGATCGGCGGTTTGCCATTGATCATCTGGGCGTCGATTGCTGTCCTCGCCCGAGTGATCGTTGTCTTTGCCGCAGCAGTCTTTCCCGACATTCCATCGAGCGGCCGGCATTCGAAGTGCAGGCAGCGAAGCAGAAGGCGGGCCGGTTAACAAATTATGCGTTGCGATTTCCTGCTGTGGTGGACTGCGGCGCGGCCGACCATTAGCGAGCCTCGATCGCCGAGTATTCGTGCATTGACCCAACCCAGTTCATGTTGCGCTGCGTCAAAGAAGTCGCTTACTTGTTCCGACTACCGTGGTTCGATCTGACGGCGTATAAAGTTAGCGCGATAATCGGAATGGCATCAGGGCTATGGCACGATCACTTCTAAATTCTGCTCAAGTTCAAATTGCTCGCCGGGGACGGCAGTTGAAGACCATTTGGTTAGCGGAAGGATACAGCGGAATTACTGAACGGGTTAGAAGTGCGATTGCGACGTCGATGCGGCCTAAGCGAATTGCCTGGCCACTGCTACCGGAAGACATTCTCGCAGCCGACTTGAGTCGGCCGCGCTCAACACCGTCATCCAGAATTGCGCCGCGTGGTCCGATTACGATCAATTGGGTGACTACTCCTTCAGGGCCTGGATCCGGAGGCCACACGACCTTTTACAGGATCATCAAGTATCTCGACCGTGCCGGATACGACAATCGAATTTATTTTTACCATACCAATCGTGCCGACCATAAATATTACGAAGACGTCGCACGCGACTACTATGGGCTCAAATGTGCTATCGGCGATATTCGCGATGGAATGCCGGACGCTGATGCGGTGGTTGCGACGAGCTGGCAGACAGCCTACGTGGTGTTCAATGCGGCCTGTGCGGGGAAGGGCTTCTATTTCGTCCAGGATTTCGAGCCATACTTCGACCCTGTTGGCTCCTTTAGCGTCATCGCGGAGAATACTTACCGAATGGGCTTTCATGGCATAACAGCGGGCCAGTGGCTGTCGCAGAAGCTATCCAGTGAGTTTGGGATGCACGCCGACTATTTTCCCTTCGGATGTGATCTGTCTCGCTATCGTTTTGACCCAGCCTCCCGCCGTTCGGGAGTGGCGTTTTACGTGAGGACCGGAACCCCCAGACGCGGGACTGAACTCGGATTATTGGCGCTGGAGCTGTTTGCAAAACGCCAACCACAGGTCGAGATACACCTGTTTGGCGAGAAGCTGGAGGACGTGAACTTCAAGTGTATCAACCATGGTTTGGTCAGCCCAGCCAAGCTCAACGAGATATACGGTCAGTGTTTCGCAGGTCTATGCCTATCCTTCACGAATGTTTCGCTGGTTCCGTACGAGATGCTCGCTGCAGGTTGCATCCCGGTCATGAATGATGCCGAGCACAACCGTATCGTGCTGGGCAACCCGCACGTCTGCTATAGCGCTCCAACGCCACACGCCCTTGCCAAGGCGCTGGAAGACCTGGTGCAAACGCCTGACTTCGGCGCCTTGTCACGGATGGCAGCCGATAGCGTGAAATCAATAACCTGGGACGACGCAGGAGCAGCGGTCGACGCGGGCTTCCGGCGCGCTTTGAATTTCTGATGCCAGATGGCACTGACTGCAAAGCAGCTTGCTCATCTCGGCGTGTATGCCAGCGCCGGTCTATCGGCAACCCGAACTCAGGAAGAATTGGGTGAGGCAACAACATTACTTGCCTATAAATCTGCGTTGTGATGGGCACTGACCGCGTTGGGGGTCTCATGGGTCGCATACGATGGATATTATTTCTTTTCGCCGCATCTACGAGCTTAGGGCACGGTACTGGCTTTCAAGGCAGCCTTGCGGGCATTGTCATGGGCTGGTCTGAGGGACGCGCGGCTTCTTCAACTCCCACTGCCGTCCGATCGCAGGGCGATGGGCTATGTAACCTCAATGCCAGTCCATCCGATTTCGCAAATCAGGTTTCCGCTGCATCCGCGGGACAAGTGATCTGTCTTGCTTCGGGCAACTATGGCACCTGGAATGGCGTTAACAAGGCCGTCGTCATCATAGCCGCCGCCGATGCAACACCGAACATGCGTGTCAATTTCAATTCGAGTGTCGGTGGATTTGTTCTCGATGGAATAAACGGAATGGGAGGAAAGTCAGTCAACGCAAAGAATTTTACGATTAGAAACTCGGTGTTTGCGGACACAATCGATATTGAGGTCACTGACGGGAATATCTTGCTAGACCGCAACACGCACGATTGGCACGCTGTCTACGCCAAGGGATCCTACAACGCCAAGGTTCGTGTTCAGAACGACACCGCAGCCTTTTCTGGTGTGACGGTCCAGAACTCCTCATTCAGAAATGGTGATCTGGATGGAATCCATCTCGGCGCAGGGATCAACATTCTGAACAATATCTTCGATAATCTCTGTGACGTGGGAACCAATCATACCGATAACATTCAATTTGAAGGCGGAACAGGTGGCCGTATCGCAGGAAACTACGTTCATGCTTCACTCGATTGCGAGACGCAGGGAATAGCTTCATACGATGGAGGTACGGTGGGTGTAATCATCGAGGACAACGTGATCGACATTTCCCGAAAGTATGGAATTGAATTTTACGCCGACAAAAACTCTATTATACGTCACAACACCGTGGTTTATCGCGCGAGCGGCTGCGCGGGCGGAGAGTGCGGATATATCGACCTCAACCGCAAGTCCGCCAGTCCTGTGGGCGTGGGGACGCAAGTTTACGACAACATTGCTATTGTCTCGTTCGGCAACGGATCCACGGGCACTTCAACAAACAATATGTTCTACAGGGGGGTCGCTAGATCGAACTTCACTGGAAGGCCGATATATGTTGGCGGAGCACTGCCAACCTCATATGCCGGATTCAAGCTTGCTCCCGGGTCGCCCGGAAAGGGTCGGGCATCCGACGGTACGGATGTGGGAGCACGTATTCCTTAAATAGACATGACGCAGCGGCAGGCGCCGCGCGTCTCTACGACTTTTCCGACCCCGCTTTGTCGCAATTGTCGTTCGTCACGAAGCCATGCTTCTAGGCGACGTCGAGTGATGCCGTTCCAGCAACCGCGCCGGAACACCCACAGCAATACCGCCAGGCGGAACGTCGATCAGCACAACGCTGTTTGCCCCCACTTTTGCATTCGCACCGATCTCAACCGGTCCCAGTACGCGACAGCCAGCGCCAAGGAAAACGTTGTTTCTGATGGTCGGCCAACGCAACGGCTCACGGCGGCCCAGCGTCACACTACCCATCACCGAAACGTTGGTACCAATCGACTCTGCCACAAGCACGCAACCGATTGGATGGGCGATGTATAGTCCACCGCCGATCTTCGCCCCGGGCACCAGCTCGAGCCCGTAAAGCTTCAGTAAGCGGCGCTGCAGGATGCCGGGCAGTAATTTTATTTTTCGGCGTTGCATCAGTGTGGCAAGCCGAAACCATGCCATCGCTCGCAGGGACAGGTGCCGGTAAAGCAATTTTGGGAGCGACCAGAATGTAAGTTCGCTCCTCTCAGCGACTTCTTCGGGGCGGATCCAGCGACATGCGTCCATTAGGAGCAGATCAAAGGCTCCGCGGATCGTTCCGTCGTCGGGAGCATGAGGCGTAGCCTCGCCATCATTTTGCATCGTCACCGGTCGAAGCTCCCCACCATTTGTCTGGTGCTCTCTATGCACGGATGCCGCTTTTGCTCATCTTCCCACTGACCATGTCAATTTCACTCCTGCGATGCTGGCGAGCATCCCGGTGTGACAAGCGATCTTTCGCAGGTACAGAGCTTTCGGCTCTGACGGAGTTGGACCGCTTGGTATCCAGCAACCATGCGCCGCTTCCCAAGACGAACATAAACCAAGCATAAATTGCATGCGCGAAGTGAATGGTCATGCCGACAAACAGGAACATCGCCATGCAAATCAAGTACGCCAGACGACAATTCTCGATGTTTCTGTCGGCGCCCTTCGCGCGGGCCACCGCAACCATCATCCAGATGCAGGATCCCAACATCAAGACGACAGACGGAATTCCGTACCTCATGGCGGTCAGCAGCCAGAAGTTGTCTACGCTGTCAGATGCCATCCATCGGGGGCGCTCCCAGTCGCCCAATCCGATTCCAAGCCAGGGATGGTTCAGCACCGATGCAGATCCGAAATCCCAGATCGCGACACGATACCAACCCGTTTGTGGGTCGAACGTGAAGTTCGAAATGAAGAACTTGGCTGCGCCCAGCTCGGATCCGAATTGAACAACCGAGAATGCTACGATGACGATACACCACAATATCGTCCACCTGCTCCTGACACGCGAAAGAAGCCAATTATATCCTATCAGCATGACCTGAAATATCAGACACGAAATCGGCGCTGACGACATCGAAAAAAGGGTGGTGCCTGCCACCAACGCGGTCAGGAACCAGCGTGAGGCAAAGCTGCGATCATGCCCCCAGGCGATGTGAGTCAAAGCCAGGATGCTGGTACAGAAAAGACCGAATTCGATTGAATGACTGAACGGTCCCTGAACGCGCCAGAAACCCCACCGAGGGACCATCGTTGTAATTTCCACTGTCGGAAAAATGGTGCCCAGCGTCGACAAAATCGGCTTGTTTCCTGTGACCCATTCATAGAATGCAAAGGGTGACAGGACCAAAACCACCATCGTCACCACCAGAACCATTCCTCTGAAGCTCGCCACATCACGGATATAGCGGCGCGCTAGCAGGTAGGCTCCCACGGTTTCAATAAAAAAAATGCCGGCAGTTTGGGTGGCAGCAGACGAGTCATGTGCCGTAAACAGCGCGACTGCAGCCCAAATGGCGTAAAGAAAAAGAGCCAAGTCTGGAAGATGGAAGCCTATCGAGCCACGCATCCAGCTAAAAAGACACGGAAGGAGGAATGCCAGCAGTACGAGACGATAAACCGACAGGTTCAGCGCCCCTAAAGGTATGATCCATGGGACAGCCAATCCGAACAGGAAAAGTACGACCGCCCAATGTGGCCTGGCCCAAGTCTCGGCCCGCCTTGATGAGCTCGCGTGTGAAGTGAGGTCCCGTCGTGCTGAGGTCCCGTCTGGACCGGAGAGCATTGAGCGATCTGATCTTCTGGTAAAAGCTGATGGAGCTGCCATCTGGACTCGCTGTGCAACGCTAATTCGATGAAGAAGGCGCGCATGCAGCGCGATTCCCCTGTCCCATTTTCTATCAGGCCACGCCGGGACTTCGTTTCAGTTCTGGGATCACTGCGGTGCAGTCTAATCAGGTGACCCGTTCTATCTGCCCGAAGGCGAGGGCGCTACAAGAGCGAAGCTGCATCCACGATATTAAATAATGGCCCCTAAGCCGTGCTGACATTCGCCGCTGGTACGCAGGCCGTTTATCCCTTTTTTCTATTCGGGGCAATGGCTTGGGTGGTCTAGCAACTCAATCCTTAGAAATAATCCATTTATATTCAATTTAACAAATTAAATCTTGAAATATAATCGTCTTGCGTTTAATGAGTTGCCTAAAGCCACTATTTGGAGACGGCCATGGTTAGTTTAGCTCAACGGGCGGCGACAGTTGACGTGGAGCCACTCGGCGTCAAATCGTTTCTTCCCCTTACGAAGATGGCGCAGCACGGCGACCAGTGGGCCCAGCAATATCGTGACAATCGGCCTTTTCCTCATATTGGCATCGATAATTTTTTTGATGACGATATTATCAGGAAAGTGGTCGGGAACTACCCTGGCGAATTTGATGCGTCGTGGGATCGCAGGTTTCTAGACGCCGGTAGTTACGAAGAGCAAAAGCTTGGCCTCGATCGCATGGAGGATTTCCCTCCATACATTCAGCAGTTCGTGAATGCGTTGAACTCGCGGGTCTTCGTTGAGTTCTTGCGGAAGCTTACGGGTATCGATGGCCTGATACCTGATCCCTACCTGTCCGGAGGCGGCCTGCACATGATCCCGCGAGGAGGGCGTCTTGCCATCCATGCGGATTTTAACACGCACAAGGAGCTCAGACTCGATCGTCGACTTAACCTGTTGGTGTACCTGAACCACGATTGGCAGGAGGAATGGGGCGGAGCGCTCGAACTCTGGGACAAGGACGTCAAGACGAAAGAGAAGGCTTACTTCCCCATTGCGAACCGCATTGTCGTGTTTACAACCACGGACACGGCGTATCACGGTCATCCTGATCCGCTGACCAGTCCAAAAGGAAAGTATCGCCGATCGATCGCCCTATACTACTATACGAATGGTCGTCCCGAAGAGGAGAAATCGGGTGATCATACGACGATATTCAAAATGCGCCCGAACGAGGTTCGCCGACGGAATGCAGTCGACATGATGAAGCCCTTTGTTCCGCCAATCGTTTGGCAGCTTCGTCGCTTGTTCAAGAAGTAAGATTTGCCTCGTGGGGCACGCTGGCGGCCCCTCTGGATATCGCTGAGTGCGGGGCTTCGGCGGGCCCCCCTAGTGGCGGACCGCGGCGATCTCTTAGCCAAGGTGTGGCATCGCGGGTAACCGTTCACTGCCCGTGTGAGCCGGCTTTTAGCACGATGGCCGCGACCTAATGGTTGCGGACTTGATCTGCGCTTCGGCACAGGACGAGAACCTGGAAGCAGCAGAGGCAAGGCCGGCTTGGCTCAGGATCGTCCGTTTCTTCGTATCGGCTGGACGGGACCCCAGCCGGACGACCGGCAAAAAGCGCATCTAGACACCCCGCAGGCGTTGACGTCGCCACAGCATCTTGCCCTTTATCCAGTGGATGTAACCGCTGGGCAAAATCGGTTGCAAAAGCGGGGGCCATCGCGTCCCCAGGCGTCGTCGCCATTGCAAGCCCCAATACTCGCTGAGCGCACGCGTGCCCGGATATGTTTCCTTGGCGTATGCCTCCAGATCATCGACGCTGGCCCGATCGACACGCCGCCGATCATAGGACCAGCATGCTCGCCAGAGAGCTTCCTTGGCCAGAGCGCGGAGCGCCGTTTCGCGAAGCTGCTCCATTTTTTCGATCTTGTGTCCATGCAGACGAAATACGGATTCAAACGCATCTCGCCGCTGTCTGAGATCTTCAAGCACGGAACCGAATACGGTCGATTGCATGCTGGCAGTGTGCCGGCGATAGTAGGCTTGGTCCACTCCGGCCAGATAAGCGATGGATGAGTGCGCGGCGAACCGCAGCCACATCTCCAGATCGCCCGCATGGGGAAGGTCAGCGCAATAACCCCCCAGCTGCCGCTGAAGTGACGTTCGAACGATGACCTCGGGAGAGGAGATGCACGATGTCGTGGTCTTGCAACGCTGCGCAATCCATTTGCGTCCATCCCAGATATCGACCCGAGGCTTTCCGACGCGGGCCTTCGGCAACCTGTCGTTGGATTGGAAATACGGTGCATGTCCATAAACCATGCCGACTTCCGGGTGGGAATCAAAAACCGCTTGGGCTCGCTTCAGGGCACCAGGTGTGAGCAGGTCATCGGCAGATATCAGCGCGGTGTAGTCACCGGTAGCAAGGGCCAAGCCTTCGTTGTAGGTTTTTATGTGTCCTTGATTGACTTCGTGGCGAAGGAAGGTAACGCGCGGATCCATGGCCAGAGCGGCACCCACTGCCGGCGTTTCGTCGCTCGAGCAGTCATCGATGACGATCACCTGTACTACGACGCCTTGGCTAAGGACGCTTTCGATGCACGCCTTGAGATAACGCGCGTAATTGTAGCAGGGGATCACAACGCTGAATGACGTCTCGACCGTCATCGGTTGACCTCGGCCCGCAGCGCGGAAGCCACCAGCTCGAGTTGGGGCTCGGTCATCTGTGCATAGATCGGCAGCAAGATCGAATGATCCTGCGCGAGTTCCGATTGGCGGAGATCGTGTCGCCGCTCTGTCTCGACGTAGGGCGCCTCGCGGTGCGAGCACATGATGCCGCGCCGTGTCGCGATGCCTTGGTCGAGAAGGCTCTGCATGACGGCTTTCTGGTCCAGCCGGTTCGGGCAGACGCACGCAATAGCTCTGCCAGTTGGAGCGGGCCCACTCCGGCTCGAATGGCAAGCGCAGCCCTTCGATGTTGCCGAGCAATTCCGCGTAGCGGGCGGCGAGAGCCCGCCGGCGGGCCACGATATCGGCCAGTCTCGTCAACTGCTTGCGCCCGACCGCGGCCTGGATGTCGGTCATGCGGTAGTTGAAGCCGACGGCGAGATAGTCCTCGAAGATCACTTGCGGAGAGCCGTGCCGCACGGTGTCCGGGACGCTCATGCCGTGCTGGCGAAGCAGCCTGAACTTCTGGTCGAGTTCGGGATCCGAGGTCGTCAGCATCCCGCCTTCGCCGGTCGTGATCACCTTGCGAGGATGAAAGGAGAAGCAAGCGATCCGGCCGTGGGGCTTGCCGATCCGCTCCCAGCCGCCGCCGTTCATGCGGATCTGGCTTCCGGCAGCACAGGCGGCATCCTCGATCAGGGCAATGCCGTGGCGATCGGCGATCGCAACGAGCGCCGCGAGATCGCAGGGCATCCCCATTTGGTGGACCGCTATGATTGCGCGCGTGCGGGATGTGATCGCTTCGGCCACGCGGTCCGGATCGATATTGTAGGTTGTCCGGATCGATGTCGACGAAAACGGGAGTTGCGCCACAGTATCGAACGCAATTGGCGGTCGCGATAAAGGAATGGCTGGCCGTGATCACCTCGTCGCCGGGACCGATGTCGAGTGCGATCAGGGCAAGATGCAAGGCGGTGGTGCAATTGGAAACGGCGCAGGCATAGGGCGCGCCGACCAGAGCTGCAAAGTCACGCTCGAAGGCGGCCACCTGCGGCCCTTGCGAAACCCAGCCGGAGAGCACGGCCTCCCGAGCCGCTTCGGCCTCATCGTCGCCGAGAAGTGGCAGCGCGATCGGGATCACGAGGCAGCCGCCTCTTGCTGGCGGCCCGCCGAGAGCGATCCGCGTTCGGCGCGCCACCATTTCACAAGATCGGCGAGGCCCTGCTCGAGCGGTACGGTGGTACGGAAGCCGAGCAGCCGCTCCGCTTTTTCTGTCGACGCCAGTCGGCGTGGCACCGGATTAACCGAACGCTCCGGCGCAAATTCCGGCGCCAAGTTGCGATGGCCCATCACCGAAGCAAGCGCCTGCGCGAGTTGCACCAGGCTTGTTTCGGTTCCGCTCGCAACGTTGAACACTTCATCGGTCACCTTTGACCGCGCTGCCAGGATATTCGCGCGCGCGATATCGCGAACGTGAACGAAATCCATCGTCTGCTGACCGTCGCCGAAAATGATCGGTGGCAGCCCGGCTTCCAGTCGCTCCATCCAGCGGATCAATACCTCGGTGTATCGGCCATGGATATCCATCCGATCGCCGTAAACGTTGAAGTATCGGAACGCGACGTAGTCGAGCCCATACATGTCGTTGAATGAGCGAAGCAGCCCCTCATTGAAAGCTTTGGCGGCGCCGTAGAGGGTGCGGTTGTCGTAAGGGTTCTGCCGCTCGGTCGTCGGAAATTCCTCGGCCATGCCGTAGACCGACGCGGAGGATGCCGCAATAACCTTCTCGATGCCATGCTTGACGCATAATTCGAGCAGATCGAAGGTCGCGTCGACCATGACCTCCTTGGCAAGGCGAGGTTCGGCTGCACAATGGGTGATGCGCAGGGCGGCCTGATGAAAGACGATATCGGCAGCTTGAACCAGCGATGCCATCAACTTGCCGTCGCGGATATCGCCCTGGACCATGCGAACAGGCCCGCGGGTCATCGCCCGTCGGAGATTTTCCGGTCGTCCTCTGATCATGTTGTCGAGCGCGACAATCTCGGCGCAACCCTCGTTGCACAGGAGATCGACGATATGCGAGCCGATGAAGCCGGCTCCGCCGGTGACCAGAATTCGTTTTCCCTTCAGATCAGCCAAGACACTCTCCTATTAGTGAGCATTGCCGCAAACAACTCGCGAAATGGGTCCGAAGCCTCAAGCGGTCTCGACGAACTCGACCTGCTCGAGTTTTGTCACGACCTCGTTCACCTGCTCCGGGCGCAGTTCTGGATAGATTGGAAGCGACAGAAACCGGCGAGCCAGCTGTTCGGTGACTGGAAAATCGCCGGCGCGATAGCCAAGATTGGCGTAAGCCTTTTGCATATGGACCGGAACAGGATAGTGAATTCCCACGCCGATGCCGGCCTCCTGAAACGCGCCCAATACCTCGTCGCGGCGCGGAAGGCAAAGCGCATAGACATGATAGACGTGCCGGCTATGGGCGGGCGGATGTGGCCGTACAACGGAATGCCTCGCCAGCAGCCGATCATACTGCGCGGCCACTGATCGGCGACCTTCGGTCCACGCTTCGATGTATTTCATCTTGACATTGAGGACCGCGCCCTGAATGCCGTCCATCCGATAGTTGTAGCCAGCGACGACGTGATTGTACTTGGTTTCCTGTCCCCAATCGCGGAGCAGGGCAATTCGTCGGCCGAACTCCGGCTCGCTGGTAACCACCGCGCCGCCTTCGCCATAGGCGCCGAGATTCTTGCCAGGATAAAAGCTGAAGCAGCCGAAATCGCCGATCGAGCCGGCGCGCCGCCCCTTGTATTCGGCGCCGTGCGCTTGCGCAGCATCCTCGATCACGACAAGCCCATGTCGACGGGCGATCTCCATGATCGGATCCATGTCTGCCATGAGGCCGTGCAAATGGACAGGCAAGATCGCCTTCGTCCGCGGCGTGATTGCCGCTTCGATCAGGGCGGGATCCATCGTCCAAGTGACGGGATCGACGTCGACGAACACCGGCTTCGCGCCGCTATAAAGCACCGCGGCTGTGGTCGCGACGAAGGTCATCGATACAGTGATGACCTCATCGCCGGGACCAACGCCCGCCGCAAGCAGCGCCAGGTGCAGCGCGGAAGTGCCGCTATTGACGGCATAGCAATGACCGACGTTGCAATAGGCTGCGAAACGCTTCTCGAACGCCGTGACCTCCGGTCCCAACACGAATTGCGTGCTGTCGATCGCGCGCAAGATCGCGGCATCGACTTCCGGCTTGATTTGATGGTACTGAGCTTTCAAATCCAGAAAAGGTATCAATGTTCTGATCCCTACGCATCGGCGTCCGACCGGCCGCCTCGATTATTATGTACGCTATCCATTTAATTTAAATCGGACGGCGTCGACAGGCAAACGAATAAAACGAAATAACTATATTTATAATATTTAATCGAGTGATTGGTAAAGCGCTTACTTCGTTCAGACGGTAGCTGCCGCGGCTGGCGGCAGAGGCTTGGCCTCGGACGTCGGTACAACGCGGGCAGGCACCCCCGCGACGACCGCGCCCGGGGGAACGTCCTTTGTCACCACGGCGCCCGCACCGACAATGGCTCTGGCACCAACGGTGATGCCGCACAGAATGGTTGCGTTCGACCCGATCGACGCTCCCTTGCAGACGCGGGTCGGTTCCACCGTCCAGTCGGCAGGGCCCTGGGGCCGTCCATCCGCCGCGGTCGCCCTCGGATATTTGTCGTTCGTGAACATGACGCCGTGCCCGATGAACACCTCGTCCTCGATGCTCACGCCTTCGCAGATGAAGCTGTGCGAGGAAATTTTGCAGCGAGCGCCGATCGTCGCGCCGGACTGGATTTCAACAAACGTCCCGATCCTCGTCTCGTCACCAACCGAGCAACCGTACAGATTGACGAGATCCGGATGGAATATCCGCACGTCGTGACCGAGCTGGACGTTTTCTGCGATAGGCATGGACAACTTCTCTCACCATTACGAGGAACTTCAGCAGACGTCGCGGTCCGTCCTGGCGGCTGCAACTGGGACATGGCCGATCAAGCGCGAGGCGGCGTGGAAGACGCGAGCGACCGAAGCTTCTGAGCTCCGGCAGCAGCGGATGCTGCACCGCAAACAACGCTGCGATCCATACGCCTACGGCGGACCCGCAGGCGACCAGAATACCGGCAACAGGCCCGACCGTCCGCGTTCTACCAGCGACGCACAGATGGCGACGGTTGCGCCGCTGCAGAGAGCGACGAGAGCGCTCTTTCGTGTTGCGTGAATCAGATCGATCAGCCGCAAGTCAAGATGCCGGCTAACATAGTAGATCGCTATGGCTGCCTGGAACGGCAACGTCAGCAACGCCGATGCTGCCACGGCTTCCACCCCGAAGAAAGACGCGGCGAACATGATGAGGACCGATGGCGGCAATGAGATCAGTGACGAGAGCAGCGTGTCCCGCACGCTCCCGGCGGCGACCAGCACGGGGTAGGTAAGGCAGGCGGCGAACAGTGAAAGATGGGCAATGCACAGCAGGCGGACCAACGGAACCACCTCGAGCCAGGACGGGCCAAGCCAGATCAGGATCATCGGCTTTGCCATCACCGCCACGAAGGTCAGAAAAGGCCACTGTAAGACCGTGAGCAGCGAGATCGGCGTGGAGATAGATGCGCTTGAGATCCCCGCCGGCACTCGTCTGCGCAAAGATGGCAGGCATGATGACCGGACTGATCACCTGAATGATGAGCTTTTCGAACGCCTGGGTTACGTTGCTGGCACGGCTGTAAAGGCCGACAGCCGCGAAATCCAGCATGCGCGCGAGAAAAAGCTGGGGTGCCGAATTGTAAAACACGTTGATGAGGACCACGCCGCTCGAATACAGGCCGAAACGGACGATGTCCGGGTAACCTTCGAGCGAGGGGCGGAAGATCCGTAGATCCCCGCGGGTTCCGATCAGATAGGCTGTCTGAACGGCGCTTCCGGCAATCATTCCCCAGATCGGCGCAAGATAGCTGTAGCCCATCATCGCGAGCCCAATCGACACGAGTACCATCGTGAAATTGGAGGCGAGATTGCTGGCCGCAATGGTGCCGAACTGCATGTTGCGGCGAAGTAGCGCGATGATCGTCATCGAGAAGGGTGTAATGACGAAATTGAGGACGGCAACGGCAATACCGGCTTCGAGGCCGTCGGCGCCCAGTAGCGTTCCGAGTGCGCCGCCAATCAGATAAAGGACAATTCCGATCGTGACCGATAGGCCAAATGTGATCGTGAACGCAGCCCTGATATTCTCTTCCGAGAGCGACGCCTTCTGAATGAGGTAATTCGGCCCGCCGAACTCCTGGGACGACGCCGAGAACACCGACGTCACCGCGAGTACGACCGCATAGATGCCGAACTCCTTGGGCGTCAGCAGTCTCGCCAGCGCTGCGGTAGAGGCAAAAAACAGCACAACGCTTGCGTATCGCTCGACCGCAGAGAAGAAAATTGCGCGTTGTACTGAGTTCATTTCGAGTCCGTCGTGGCCTTTGACAGATTAAGGATTGCCCGCACCTATAATCGAGTCAGGCAACCTTGACACGGTCGGCAACCCGGCGCGTTGGCGTCAGCTTCACCGGCTTGCCTTGATCGGCAATTGAGCGCGACGCCGCTTCCAGCACCTCGATTACCCGCAGGCCGGACAGGCCATCGGATACCGGAGTTGCACCGGTAGTCACGCATTCGACGAAATGCTCCACCTCGGTTTGCAGCGCTTCCTTTGTCGAGATGTGCGGAGCCCACATGTCGCCGGCGCGATATCCGATCCGCATTTGATGGGCATTCTCGGCCGATGCATTCAGCGTAATTCCCTTGTCGTAAACCTTGATCTTCTCGGTCGGTTCAAGGTCGTCGTAAACGACCATCTTCTTGCTGCCGCCAACGAAAGTCTGGCGTACCTTGATCGGTGAAAGCCAGTTGACGCTGACATGAGCGACGCACTTGGACTCGAAGAACAACGTTATATGCGCCATGTTCTCCGGCGAGCCGGCGACATGGCACGATCCTGTCGCAGAAACAGCGACCGGATCCTCATCAAGGAGATATTGGATGATAGAGAGGTCGTGAACCGCCAGGTCCCAGATCACGTTTACATCGCTCTGGAACAGGCCGAGGCTCGATCGGATGCTGTCATAGTAGTAGACCTCGCCGAGCTGGTCTTGAAGCATGAGCTCGCGAATCTTCTGCACGGCAGGCGTATAAAGGAAGGTGTGATCCACCATCAGCGTCAATCCGCGCCGATCTGCTTCCTCGACGAGGCGACGCACTTGATCGGACGTCTGAGCGAGCGGTTTCTCTACCAGCACATGCTTTCCCGCCTTCAGCGCAGCGAGAGCCAGCTCGAAGTGGGTGTGAACCGGCGTTGCGATCGCGATCGCGTCGACCTTAGGATTGCGCAAGCAGTTCTCTGAAATCCGACGTCGTCGATATCTCGGGATGGCGACGCATGCAGGTTGAAAGCTTCGCCGCGTCCAGATCGCTTACGCCGATAACGCTCGCCGACTCGCTGCTCGCGAAGTTGCGGACGAGGTTCGGACCCCAGTAGCCATATCCGACAATGCCAATTCCAATCATCTCATGCACCATATTTGCTAATAAGTGGAAATCTTCAGCGCGCTAGATGGAAAGCGATCATCCACGATCATTTGGGCTCGCTTCCGACAAGATGGTACACAAGAGCCGCTCTCGCTGCGGCGGATCGGTGCCAATTGCGACTATCCCGATTGACGATGGACATGACGAACCACGCAACCATCCGGACGAAGTTCGATACGATGTAGATGAGCTTGGCCAACCACCACGCGCCGAGGCCGAGGTTCTTCCTGTGATATATCATCGTGCTCTTCTGTAGCTGCACGAACATCTTCTTGCTGGCTTGCGAAGTACTCTTGGCGCCGCCGTCCAGATGCACAATGCGAGCGCTCGGCGTGAACACGCGCCGCCAACCCGCTTGCGAAAAACGATAACACCAGTCTGCTTCCTCCGAATAAACGAAGTAGGCCTCGTCCATCAGTCCGACCTGCGTGATCGCCTCGCGGCGTACCAGCATGAACATACCGGTGACGACATCGACGTCTCGTTCGCTGTGTCGGTCCCACCAGCTAAGTTCCGGTCGGCCAAACAGCCGCGACCGAGGAAAGAGCCTCGACAGGCCGGAGAGAGCCAAAAAGATGTTCAACGGACTTGGAAATGAAAAGCCCGTCGGTGTGATCACGATCTTCACCCTCGAGCACCTGGCATCCAACCACACCGACATCAGTGTGGAGATCTGCATAATGGATGCATCGAGAGATCGCGTCGTCCAGGACGATCGTGTCGGGGTTCAACAAGAGTATGTATCGTCCTGACGCCGCCAACATTCCCTGATTGCATGCAGCAGCAAATCCGCGATTTTCCGCATTGGCAATCAAGTTAAACTGCGGAAAGTCGCGGCGCACCATGTCGGACGAGCCGTCGTGGCTATTGTTGTCGATGAGGATAACCTCGAACGACGCATTCTTTGTCTGTTCGAGCACCGAATTCAGGCAGCCGCGCAAGATATCCCGCGTATTCCAACTGACGATCACAATGGACACGTCGATCTTACGGTCGCTGCGAGATGTAGAAATCGGCGCTCCACCAGGAGACGCGATCGTGTCAAGTTCGGCGGGATAGGGCATAGAGCGATCCTGCAACAGTCACAACGCCCGCGGCGGAACGCGTTCGATATCCAGCCGACCGGTTTCGATGAACGTGCGAATTGCGCTTACCAGATCGGGTGATGCCTGTGCGCTCAATCGCTTGGCTTTGTCGATGCTGTTCAGATGGTTCAGCTTGTCCAGCAGCTCCGTTTCGTCAAATGCAACGTCTATGCTGCCTTGCTCGGCGAGCCGCTTGGCGGTGGCGAGCTGGTGATCGTTCCGTTGCTCGCCTTTGCTTGCCTGGCGAGGCATGACGATGATCCTTTTGCCAAGCTCTAGGGCAGTGATAATGGAGCCCATGCCCGCGTGAGCTATTATCAGGCTCGCCGATTCAGCACGTTTCCTGAACTCTGCCGGATCAATGAATTTTTCGGCCTGGATATGCTCGAATTGGGCTTTCGAGGGTCCTATTTGAGCAAAAACGTCCGTCCGCTTTTTATCAGCCGCCCACCGGTCGACAGTTCTCACCAAGCGGTCAAACGGCCCCTGTGTGCCTACCGTTACAAAGATCATAACACCGATCCCACGTAATAGGGTCCGCTCGGCCTCGCCAAGTGAGGCCATTGGGTTAGCCAGAGATCGGCGAAGCGCCCAATTCTGGATCCCGACATCGACAGCTCGTCGACGTTGGCGACGCTATCGAGCCAAATGGTTCGGGCACCAATCAAGCGTCCCAACCGAAGCGCCAAATAGCCGGGCGCAGCGCCAGTAGAAGCCACGATATCCGGCCTCTCGATCCGGATAATCCAGGCGAGCCGCAGCGCCGCCTTCACGAGCGCGACTTTATTCCAGCGGTTTGCGTCGTTGACGACGTAGAAGCGATGACCGTCAACCTGGTAACGATAAAACTTGCTCACCGTAACGAAGGTAACCTCACAACCTTCGAAGGCGTGCCGGACGCGCATCAATTGCGTCCAGTGGCCCCCGCCTGAAGCCACGGCCAAAACTTTCGGACGATCGCCACGGGACCTGAAGGCGGGCTTGTTATATGCCCAGACTTGAATCATTTATAGCTACCTTGGGCGCTATCAAATGCCAGTGCGGCCGGCGCGCTTAGTTGTATCGACACTGAGGTTCAATTCGAATTTAATAATGGTAATTTAAATTATAAAATGTGTCAATTAAATAATTTATTTAAATGGCCTTAATTGACGCATCAGGTATGCTGCCCGGCGGACCGGAGGAAGGTCGGATTTTTGGCGAACTGCGGTTCATGCCGCGAGGGCCACCTCATGAAATCTTCGGACGTGGCTTTGGCCGAGGTGTTCGGCAAGCTAGGTGGGGAGCGCGCGCCTTGACGTGTCGTCCCGGCGCCACACGGCGGTTTGCGAGCGGACATGGGCCCGATACCGAGCCGCCAAATTAACCAAGCAATAAATGCTTAGACTAGCCACAAACGGGGGTTTTTGAAGAGGCCCAGCAGCGCCCGATCGTTGGTTGCGCCATTGTTGCCCTGCAGCATGGGAAAGCGACGTTTGATCTCCAAGCTTCCGGCATAGGCGCGAGTTCTTACGCCTATTAGTTGTGGAATTGTTCGCGGCGGAAATACGACCGATTTGGCCGCGGTCACCATCTCGCGTTCCTCAGGGCGGAATTGGAGGCGAACGAACGTGTCGTCTGCGATGACCTCCGGAAACTGGTCGAAGCGCTGTCGCCCAGCTTCGGACAACGCGTACACGCCCGACCCTCCGATTCCATGACGCGAGGATGGCAGATGGTGTCGGATGGCGAAATAGAGCCTCACCATCTGCGAGCAGCCTGCAAGGTCGATATCGGGGGTTGGAGCAACCGCCAATATATCGCCCTGGTCGAGGCGCTTTGCCAATTCCCGGATAGCGTCTACGCCAAGAACTATGTCGGCGTCGACATAGATCCTGGGAAAGCCGCTCGAAACCTGGTCGCCCATGTTGAGGGCATTGGTTTTGCTAGGTATTTCGGATTTTGATCACCCGAACCCCGTGTCCAAAATTTCGAGCAATGGCTGCGGTGTCATCGGTGCAGCCATTGCAAACGATCACGACGCTTAACTCTCCGGCGTCCAGGGCGATTATCCATGGCCGCAACGTTCGTGCGATGACTGAACTCTCGTTATGAGCAGGCACGACGATTGAAATCATTTCCACCGCTCACTAACCAGTGCGCCTTGGTCTCTGGACCATTAATAGCATCTACCAGAGATCCTTGAAAATTCTAGCTGATCGAAGCAGTGATTCTTAATTCGGCAGCGCTATGCAAGGATGCGCCGATGATTTGCGATTTGCACGAATCCATCGGACGGGCCGACTGCGCGCGCGATTTAGCAGGGGGCGGGATTTTGGAGGGATTAACTACGATGTGTTTTTGCCGATGAACTGGTTCACCAAATGCAAGATGTTTGACGTTTTCTAGGCGAGGTACTTGATTTAATTCAGCGATGGTCCGCGCCTCCCAGGAATTTCGACAGGCATTTAATTGTTTGAAAATAAAAGATCTTTAGCCCGCTTCCGGTGCATCTAAGGGGTCTCAAAATGACCCCGTGCAAGTCTACATATGGCCCAAAAAAAGCCGCGCGGTATGGGCCAAAAAAAGTTGCGCGGCACAGTCCAATCGATTGAGCAAATGAGGATGATTTTCGTGCGCCATCGTTGAGTTGACCCTTTGGGAGCTAGCTCGAGGCGTGGGACAGTAATTTAACGGAGACCAACGTGGCTGCATCGCTTTTACCTGGGTATCCCGAGGACCACGGCATCACCTCCATCAAATTAGCGAGCGAGTGATCATATGACTGGTACCATTAACCCCGCTCTTTTCGGCATGCCTGATGCGACGACGGCAGGCGTTCCTTCCGGCACGACTCTCACCGCCTATACCGGGCCGATGACGATCACCCAGGCCGGAACGGTGATCGAAGGCAAGATCATCGACGGTACGCTGACGATCGACGCAGCGAATGTGACGATCAAGAACTGCATCATCAAGAACTACGGATGGTGGGGCATCGACGGCGAGGGTGCGTCGAACCTGAGCGTGCTGTACTGCGACTTCACCGCAAGCACCAGCAAGGACACCAATGCTGCGATTTTGGGGTCGGGCACATTCATCGGCAATGACATCAGCCAGAGCGAAAACGGGATCGTTCTGCAGGGTGGTGCAAGTGTCGTCCGCGACAACTACATTCACGACCTGTTCGACAATTTTGGCGAGCCGCACATTGACGGCATCAGCGTTCAAGGCGGACAGGACAACGTCCTGATCGAGCACAACACGATCGAGAGCTGGGACACGTCCGCTATCTTCATCAAGAATGACTTCGGCCCCATCAACAACATCACGGTAAGAAACAACCTATTGTATGGGGACGCGGAACGCGGTGATCCGGCCGCTACGGTTTATGTCTATGGCCCGAACACAACGAATGTTTCCATCACGAACAACTATATCGAAAAGGGTGAGTGGTACTACGTTGCCACCAGCAATGCGAGCCCGACCCTTTCGGGCAACATCCAATGGAACAACAAGACCGACGCTACTCCCTACCCAACTTCGGCGCCGACCCAGCCTTCGACGCCGTTCCGCACCAGCCATTGCGTCGTTCATCGAACGACAATGGGGTGGCGAGCGACGGCATCACCAACGATAATACCCTCCAGCTTAAAGGCACTGCCGCCGCCAACAGCACCGTCAAGATCTATGACAGCGCAACCCAGATCGGTACAGCGACCGCCAATTCGATCGGGAGCTGGGACTATATCACCTCGGTTCTGAGCAATGCGAAGCATGTGCTGACGGCGACCGCGACCAGTTCAAGCGGCCAGACCAGCGCGGCGTCCGGGCGATGACGGTGACGGTGGATACGGTGGCGCCGACGGCCCCGGCCGCTGAGCGGCAATACCATCGTCAACACCAATCAGGTCAAGCTGTCCGGAACCGCCGAGGCCAACAGCACGGTCACCGTCTACGACGGGAGCGCGGTGGTTGGAACGGGGACAACAAATTCGTCCGGAGCCTGGAGCATCACGACTAACTCCCTGTCGACGGGTACCCACACGCTGACGGCCAAGGCCGCAGATGCGGCCGGCAACGTCAGCACCGCGTCGCAGTCAATTAGCACTGCATCAGTGGGAGTGCGCCTGCGCCGGACACAGTCGCACCGACGGCTCCCGTCGTGAGCGGCAACACCCTCGTCAACACCAATCAGGTCAAGCTGTCCGGGACCGCCGAGGCCAACAGCAAGGTCACGGTCTACGACGGGAACGCGGTGGTTGGAACGGGGACAGCCAATTCGGCCGGAGCCTGGAGCATCACGACGAAGCTCCTGTCGACGGGCACCCACACGCTGACGGCCAAGGCCGCAGATGCGGCCGGCAACGTCAGCAGCGCGTCGCAGTCGATCAGCAGCGTGATTGCTGGAGCGCCGTCTGCGCCAATTCCAGGCGAGCAAATTGAATCAGCCGGCGCGACAAGTCTCGTTGAGAGCGACAACAAATATTATCTCGATTAGCAGCGATGGGTCTGGCCCAATCTTGAAAGCATATGGGGCGGCCGTGATCCGCGGGGCAGTTGGGCGGCTGGACGCCGATCGGAGTAGAGCAGACTGGCAACGGGATATCAGGTTGCCTGGAAGGGCCCGGGCAAGGACCAATACGGTTTTTGGAATACCGATAAGAGCGGCAATTTGGTTTCAAATACCGGCGTCCTATCCGGATCTGAACTCAAGTCCTTCGAAGCTAGCTTCCAACAGGACCTGAATAGCGATGGAGTAATCGGTCTCAAAACCAATGTGATCGAGGCAACTGGGGCAACCAGCCTTGTTCAGGCTGGTGACAACTTTAGCCTTAACAGCGGGGGGGCCGGCCCCACCTTGAAAGCATATGGTGCCGCCGTAGTTGCGGGGCAGTCGGGCGGTTGGACGCCGATCGGAGTCGAGCAGACTGCAACAGGATATCAGGTTGCCTGGAAGGGCCCGGGCAAGGACCAGTACGGTTTCTGGAATACTGATAAGAGCGGCAATTTAGTTTCAAACACCGGCGTCCTATCCGGATCGGAACTCAAGTCATTCGAAGCCAGCTTCCATCAGGATCTCAATGGCGACGGTGTGATTGGCGCTTCCACCCCGAATGCGCCGCTTTCGTCTGTGGGTTTGACCAATCTGTCGAAGAACTGGAACGACGTCGTCACCGTCAAGGGGGTCGCCGACGCCAACAGCCAGATCAAGCTGTATGACGGCAACACTTCGCTGGGTACGGTGACTACGGCCGCCGACGGCACATGGTCCTACAAGACGTCGTCTGGCGTATCTGACTCGGTACATACTTATACTGCCCAGCAGATCGACGGAAACGGTCAGGTCGTGGGGACTTCGGGCAGCGCGATCCTGGGTTCGACAGGCAGCAATACGCTGAAGAGCACCTCGGGCAATGATGTTCTGGTTGGCGGTGGCCAGGCCGACACTTTCGTGTTTGCTGCAAATTTCGGCCGCGACGTCATCAAGGATTTCGTGACGAGCGGAAGTGCTCAAGACACGATCCAGTTCAGCAAGACGACGTTCGACAGTTTTGCGAGTGTTCTGTCGCACGCCAGCCAGGTCGATCAGGATGTTGTCATTTCCTCCGGAAACGATACGCTCACGCTGAAAAATACCAAGCTGAGTTCGCTGAATAGTGGGGACTTCCACTTCGCCTGATCACGTTTTGTACGAAAGAGAATTGGCATCAAGTCTGCGTTGAGGACATCACTTTCACAAGGGCATGGTTCGAGGGGCGAGTACCATGACTGTTACCGAACGGCGGGGAGACAATATCCCCCCGCCCATGAAGTTGGACGATATCGAGGTCTCGAACTGGGCGGTTTTTGTCGCCGCCTTGGGGATTTTGGCGGAACGCTCGCGCTTGCGCGGCGAACGTCTGGTCGAAGCCATTCGACAACGCCTTTTCTCGCGGCGGCGTCCGACGAACGACTATGATGAACCGAGATCCGAAATGGTGGCTTTCTTGCGAGGTTGCCGCCGGATTTTTTGGGGCTTGGCAGCATTCAGTGGCCTGAGCAACCTTTTGATGCTCACGGGCTCCTTTTTCATGCTCCAGGTCTACGATCGGGTGCTGCCTGGGCGGAGCATTCCAACACTGGTTGCGCTCCTGTTCCTTGCCACCGTGCTTTACGCTTTCCAGGGCGGTCTGGACCTGGTCCGAAATCGAATAAGCGCGCGCATTGGCCGCTACTTCGATGAAGCGCTTGGAGGGCGGGTCTTCGATTCGATGGTTCGTCTCCCGCTGAAAACCCGTGGCGACGGCGACGGCATGCAGCCTCTCCGCGATCTTGACCAGGTCCGCAGCTTCCTTTCGGGAGGTGGGCCGACCGCGCTGTTCGATCTGCCCTGGATGCCCGTCTATCTCGGCATCTGCTTTCTGTTTCATTTCTGGATTGGTGTGACCGCTCTGATCGGCGGGCTCTTCCTGGTCGCCATAACGGTATTGACCGAAATGCGAACCCGCGGTCCGGCAAAGGCGTCTGCGCAGTTGGCCGTCCAGCGCAGCGCGCTTGCTGCGGAGGGGCGACGGAACGCCGAAGTTTTGCAGGCCATGGGCATGAGGCGGCAGGCTGCGCAGCGTTGGCAGGCCGCCAATGCCAAATATCTCGCAGCGAACGAGCGAACGAGCGATGTGGCGAGCGGGCTCGGTGGTCTGTCGAAGGTATTTCGTTCATTTCTCCAATCACTTGTCCTCGCTGTTGGTGCGGTCCTTGTCATCAATCAGGAATCCACGGCCGGCATCATCATTGCTGGATCGATCCTGACGGCGAGGGCGCTTGCTCCAGTGGAGACAGCGATCGCCAACTGGAAGGGATTTGTCGCGGCACGTCAGTCCGGACAACGGCTGGATCGGTTGCTTGAACTGCTGCCCAAGGAAAAGGAGCCACTCGCGCTGCCGGCACCGACTGAAGCGTTCGTCGTGGAGCAGCTCTATGTAGCGGCGCCGGATTCGGAAAAGCTGATCCTCAACGACGTTTCGTTCCAGCTGCAAAAGGGAGAGGCCGTCGGAATTATCGGGCCGAGCGGCGCTGGCAAGTCGACGTTGTCCCGCGCGCTTGTTGGTGTCTGGCCACGGGTTCGTGGCAAGATCAAGCTCGACAACGCCGCGCTGGATCAGTGGTCATCGGAAGCCTTGGGCAGACATATCGGGTATCTGCCGCAGGATATCGAACTGTTCGAGGGCAGTATCGCGGTCAATATCGCGCGATTTGATCTGGCGGCAACTCCAGACGCCGTTCTTGAAGCGGCACGGATTGCGGGCGTGCATGATCTCATCCTTTCATTCCCTGAGGGCTATAGTACCCAGGTTGGTGAGGGCGGAATGTCGTTGTCCGCTGGCCAGCGGCAACGTATTGGACTTGCGCGTGCCTTCTACGGCAATCCCTTCCTGGTCGTGCTGGATGAGCCGACCTCGAATCTCGATGCGGAGGGGGAAGCAGCTCTCACCGAGGCGATCATCAACGTGCGCCAGCGCGGCGGCATTGTCGTAGTGGTGGCCCATCGTCCCAAAGCGCTTGAAGGCGTCGATCACGTATTGGTGGTGGGCGAGGGAAGAGTGCAGTCGTTTGGTCCGAAAGACGAGGTCCTCAAAACCGTGCTTCGGACGCCCGTACCGCTCAAGGTGGTTGCGGACAGTCAGGGAGGCGGGCGATGGACAGCGCGGTAGCCCCGGCGCTGCACTCGATCCAGCGATATATGGTCGTCGGGATCATCATGACGGCGTTCGTGACGTTCGGAATCGGCGGCTGGGCAGCGACGTCGCAATTGTCAGGCGCCGTGATCGGACAGGGCGTGGTTGTGGTCGATTTCGAGCGTGAAGAAGGTTCAGCACGGCACCGGTGGCATTGTCGGCGAACTGCGGGTGCGGGACGGAGACAAGGTCAACGCAGGTGACATCCTGATTCGTCTCGATGAAACCCAGACGCTGGCTAACGCGACGATCGTCACCAAGAGCCTTGACGAGTTGCTCGCTCGCCAGGCTCGTCTCGAAGCGGAACGGGATAGCGCCGAGCAGATCGAATTTCCAAAGGCCCTGCTGGATAGGATGAAAGACAGTCGTTCCGAAGCGGGGCGCGCGATCGCTGCGGAACGCGCGCTATTCGATCTTCGAAGCCAGGCTCGAAATGGGCAAAAGTCTCAGCTCAAGGAGCGTCGGGCGCAACTTCAGGATGAGATCAAAGGTTACACGGGGCAAGCCGAGGCCAAGCAGAAGGAAGTCGATTTCATCCTGGGCGAGCTGGAGGGGGTTCGCGGCCTTTGGCAAAAGAATCTCGTGCCAATTACCCGGCTCAACGCGCTGGAGCGCGACAGCGCTCGTCTGGAAGGCGAGCGCAGTCAACTGGCCGGGATGATCGCGCAGGCCAAAGGCAAAATCGCCGAGGTCGAACTTCAGATCATTCAAATTGACCAGGATTTGCGAACCGAGGTCGGCAAGGATTTGATCGAAACCCGTTCAAAGCTGTCCGAACTTGCTGAACGCAAGATCGCGGCGGTGGACCAGCTCAATCGCATCGACATCAGGGCACCTCAGTCCGGTCGGGTTCATCAACTCTCGGTACATACCGTCGGAGGTGTTATCGCTCCCGGCGAGCAGATCATGCTTATCGTGCCGGATGCCGACGCCCTCGCGGTTGAAGTCAAGATCGCCCCCCGCGAGATTGATCAGGTCTATGCCGGGCAGCGGCGGCTCTGCGGTTCGCGGCCTTCAATCAGAAGACGACCCCCGAGCTTGAAGGAGAGGTCGCTGTGGTGTCCGCAGACCTCACGCAGGAGCAGCGAACCGGCACGAGCTATTATACTGCTCGCGTTCTGCTGAAGCCCGAAGAACTGGCAAAGCTTGGATCATCCAAGGTAGTGCCGGGCATGCCGGTCGAAGTCTTCATCAAGACGCCGTCCGAGAACCGCGCTGTCCTATCTGCATCAAGCCCTTGCAGGATCAGGCGCAACACGCGCTTAAGGAACGCTGAAGGGTCCGTCCAACTGGATGCTTCATCGGCCAGCAGGCGAATAGCAGCGTTCTCGATGACGACGCAGGTAAGCCGTCCTGTTGCGTACGCTCCAGTGTCGATATTGATCCGGTTCGGTCGCAGATCGGGCTCGTTCATCGGTGTATGGCCGTGCACGACGAATCGTTCGAACGGCTGTTGCCAATTGAGAAAATCGTCGCGGATCCAGAGCAGATCATCCTCGGTTTGCTCGTGGATCGGAACGCCGGGACGAACGCCGGCATGGACAAAAAGAAAATCGCCGCAGCTAAACGTCAATTCAAGCGATTGCAGAAAATCGAGATGCTCCGCGCGGAAGGACTGTCCGCAAATTCGGTCGCAAGCCTGGTCTGTTCGTCGTCGATCGGGATTGATGCTCGGTTTAAGACCATAAGACAGCAAGGTTTCGAGACCGCCGTATTGTCGCCATTCGTCCAGGCTTGTGGATCGGCGAGGAAGCGCGGCAAAAATGTTTCGTGGTTTCCGCGAAGAAAGATTGTTTCGTGAGCCGCTGCCATTGCAGCAGCAGATCGAGCACATTTCGCGAGTTGGGTCCTCTGTCGATATAGTCGCCGACAAAGACGGTTATTGGACGGCGATTGGACGTTGTTTGCAATCGGCGTCGATTGCGGCCAACAGCCTCTCCAGAAGATCGGAGCGGCCGTGAATGTCGCCCACGGCATATATTTCGGTACCCTCGGGGAGCTCTGGACGCGTTTGGTCGTTTACTACACGTGTGCCGGTCGAGATGTCAGCCCCCGACAGCGAGCCCACGGGTTTTGAATTATACGCTCGAGCCACCGGCGTCGGGCGATGGGCGACTTCAGCGCGCCGAATCCAATAGCGCCAAAACTCCCACCGCCGAATGCGGGTCGGTTCGAAGTGGCGGCGAGGAGGCGGCGGTGACCCCTCGATAAGCGGAGCCGCCGGCGTACGCTGCTGCCGTGGCGCCGTTCGCTCGCTTTCAGACAGCGCGATACCCGCGTTAGGCATCACGTCATCGCTTCGATCATTGCCAAAGTAGCGGCCACTTAGCACATCCATTCGCTTGCGATGGAATGACATCGCCAGGATTGAAACGAGTAGAACCACTTCCATGCCAATAATGACAAGAAGCTCGGGGATCATAGAATAAGCGTGCCTTCTGGAAGGCTGTACTATTTCCGAAGTTTAAATATCGTGATGGTAAATTAAATGTAGCTCCTGGGAAAAGTGGTTGCAATATAGCATTTTGCCTTAACTTAGAAGTATTTAACTTGATTTGATCGTTGTTTCGACCAGGTGACTTGGGATGGGCAAACTCTGATGGTGCCGGCAACGACAGAATAAGGCACTATGCAAGGTGCCGCGTAACGCGATCCATATGTTGCACCTGTATTCGGATGCGATCGCTCGGGAGATACATCTCGAGTGCTTGAAGATCGCAGAAGGGTTCTCTTCCGCTTCTAGCTGCAAAGCAGTCCCAAGCCACTGATGTCGAAGTCGTGGGGCTGTTTCAGGGGAGGTTCGGGACTGTTGATCAAGTAGCCCGGCGGTGAGACTGCGCTTTCAGAAGATCTCTTGGCGGATCAGCCCAGGCGAGGGCGACTCCGCCGAGTGCAACGACGGGCCACGTCTTGACCTGCCGATGGCGGAGCGGCCTTGGGACCGGAAATTCGACACCTTCGTAGCTGCCTTGAATTCACGATGAGAGTTGGGCAGATTGATGCGGGGGTAAACCCAGCTCCGTTGTTCGACAGTCAGTCGCATCAAGGGATAGCAGCACACAGAGCGCGGAAGCCCGATGGACCCAAGGCTTGATCGTCGAATAACCGAAGAACAAGCCGACGAATGGTTAGCACTCTTTCGCGGTTTTTTTCAGCTTCTTGCCGCTCGCAAGAAGCGACAGTTCAATCGAAGAGTGTCGATCGCGGACTTGCTTTCCGAACGCCATGACAACGCTGCGGCTTATGGGTTCGGGGAGGGTACGACAATGTATGACAATGTGCTCGTTCTGAGCGACGTCAGCGTTGGTCGAAACACCTGGATCGGCCCGGGCTGCATCCTGGATGGATCGGGCGGAGGTCTTGCGATCGGCGATTGGTGTTCCATTTCCGCCGGTGTTCAGATCTACACTCACAACACGGTAAATCGCTCAATTTCGCTTGGAAGCAAGCCGGTAGATTATGCGCCGACAAAAATCGGGCACGGGGTTTATATCGGTCCAAATGCCATCATTCAGATGGGGGTCACGATAGGTGACAGAGCGGTGATCGGCGCGAATTCGTTGGTCAACCGCGATATTCCCGCAGGAGCGAAGGCGTTCGGCTCTCCCGCGCGAATTCGTTGAGCGAAAGCCTCTCAGCAGCATGCAGACCGGGACAACAGAATAAACCGCCCCGGATTGAGGGAGCGGTCTGAAACTCTGTTACAGCAGGAAAGACGTCACAGCCTGGTGGTCGAGGGGCGGTCGAAGCTGCCAACCCCCGGAGCAACAAAGTCCTTTCGTTAGGCGACAAGCTGACGGAACAGCACATCGACGCCATAGCTCGTGGAGCTGAAGGTGTTCGCCGGGAACAGGCTGCTCGATCCATAAGCATACACGCCGTTGCCGCCGCTTGAAGCAGACGATGGAGCAGTCAACAGTTCATTGTTGACTGCCGAGTTGAACAGGCCGGGATCAGCGGCGTAGTTTCCAGAGGTGTGATAAGACGCAACGTAGGTAGTTCCTGCAGTGATTGGCACCGGCGTAGCGAAGTTTACCTGCTGCCAGCCTGTTGCCGTCTCGTTGGCGAAGGTGGCGGTAGCCAGCAAGGTGCCCGTGCTGGTCCAAAGATTTGCGACATGGGTGCCCGTGTTCGACGCTCCCTTATAGAAGCTCAGGCCTGTGACTTCTCCGGTGCTGGACGCCTGGAATTTCAGTCCCAGCTCGACTGAATTTGGATCGTTGACTGCCGTGATGATCGGTGCCGAATTGGAACTGAACAGGCTCACAACGTTCGCAGATGCCGCGTTGACGGCCAGCGAGACGGACGCGCTCGCCGTCCCACCTCGGCCGTCGGCGACAGTATAGCTAAAGGACGCCGGTCCCGTATAGCCGGCGTCGGGCGTGAAACTCACGGTGTTGGATTGGGCATTGAAGCCTGCTGTGCCGTGGACGCCGTTGCTCGCTCCCGTGACCGTTAGGGCATCGCCGTCCGCATCGGTGTCGTTCGCGAGCAACGTCGAAGCCGCGATTGACATCGAGGAGTTCTGAGTAACGCTGAAGCCAGTGTCGTTTGCCGCTACGGGGGCCTGGTTAGTGCCGCCGCTTGCGGGGCTGAACATCACGTCCACCCAATAGTTGGTGGCGCCGAAGCTGCTCGCGGGGAACAGATTTGCAGTTCCATAGGCATAAACGCCATTGTTGCCGGCTGTCGCAGTGAGCGGGCCATTCACGCGCGTGGTAGCAAAGTAATTGCCCGTGGCGGCGTAATGGCCACTGCTGTGATAGCTTGCTACGTAGGTCGTTCCGGCGCTGATTGCTACCGGGTTACTGAATGTCAGGGTCTGCCAGCCGCTCGCTGTCTCGTTAGTGAACGTCGCGGTGGCGAGCAGGGTGCCCGTGCTACTCCATAATGAGCCGGTGTGGGTACCGGTGTCGTTGGTCCCTTTATAATATTTGATTCCGGTGATGGTGCCGGAAGAGGACGAGGTGAACCGCACGCCGAGATTCACCTGTGACGTATCGGAATCCGACAGTACCGCCGGCGTGTCCGAGCTCGAGAACAGGCTCACGGTGGATGGCGTCACCACGATATTAAAGGTCTCATTAGCCGTGAAGCCGGCGAGGTCGGTTGCCGAAACTTTCACGCCGAATGTGCCGGTCGAGGTGGAGGTGCCACTGAACGTCCGTGTCGTTGCGTTGAACGCCAGCCATCCGGGGAGTGCCGACCCGTCGTTGGCAGTCGCGGCATAGGTTAAGGAGTCCCCGCTATCGACGTCGGTGAACGTGTTGGCAGGTAACGCCAGGGAGAAGGTCGAGCCGATAGTCGTGCTCTGATCACCAGTCTGTGCCGTAAGCACCGGCGCATCGTTCGCGCCGTGAATGGTGATCGCGAGGGTCGTTTGCGAGGTAGCGCCTGCGGTATCACGCACGGTGTAGTTGAAGACGTCGGTGATGGTGTTGGTCGAAAGTCGCAGCGCCTGTACGGCGGAATCGTTCTCATTGACGGTATAGGTGAAGGTGCCGGAAGCACTGAGCACCAGACTGCCATGTGCGCCGGTAAGTGATGCGCCGAGGGTGCCTGCGGTGCTGCCGAAGCTCACGGCAGACACAGTTTTGGTGTCACCGGAATCCGGATCGGTGTCATTGGTTAGCACGTTGCCAGAGGCGGCCGCGCCGATGGTGCCATTGTTGATGCCACCCTTCTCGGTGGCGTCGCCGGCATCCGCCACTGCCGTCGGCGGCGTATTCGGCGTCGCCGCCACGACAATATCAAAGGTCTGGCTGGCGGTCAGGCCACCGGTATCGGTGACTGAAACACTCACGTTGACCGTGCCGGCCGACGTGGGTGTGCCACTGAACGTTCGCGTCGTGGGATTAAACGTCAACCATGCGGGGAGGGATGAGGCCCCGTAGGTCAACGTATCGCCGCTATCGACGTCCGTGAACGTGCCGGCGGGGATCGTCAGGGTGAAGGCCGATCCGACGGTCGCATCCTGAGTACTGGTCTGGGCCGCAAGCACTGGCGCGTCGTTTGCGCCGTGAATGGTGATGGTAAGCGTTGCGGATGAGGTGGTGCCGGCGGCGTCACGCATGGTGTAGTTATAGGTGTCGGTGGTGGTGTTGGTCGAAAGTCGCAGCGCCTGTACGGCGAAATCAGTTTCATTGACGGTGTAGGTGTACGTGCCGGAAGCACTGAGCACCAGATTGCCATGTGCGCCGGTAAGTGCTGCGCCGAGAGTGCCTGTGGTCGCTGCCGAAGCTCACGGCAGACACAGTTTTGGTGTCACCGGAATCCGGATCGGTGTCATTGGTCAGCACGTTGCCTGTGGCAGCCACGCCGACGGTGCCGTTGTTAACGCCGCCTCTCTCGGTAGCGTCGCCGACATCCGCCACTGCCGTTGGGGCGATGTTGCCGCCGGAGCTTGGCGTGAACACGACATCGACCCAATAATTGGACGCGCCATACGTGTTGGTCGGAAAGATGCCGGCCGCGCCGGTGCCGCCATAGGCGTACACGCCGTTGCCGCCGGCAATCGTAGTTGTGGAAGGCGCGGTCAGAGGGCCGTTTGTGACGGCGGTGGTGAAGTAGTTGGCGGTTGCCACATAGGCGCCGGTCGTATGGTAGGAAGCAACATAGGTAGTGTTGGGAGCGATCGAAACCGCGGACGGCAGGGTAACAGTTTGCCAGCCGCTGGCTGCAGTATTGGTGAAGGTCGCGCTGCCGAGAAGGGTGCCGGTAGTAGTCCAGAGATCGAGCACGTTCGTGCCAGTGTCGCTTGCACTGCGATAGAATTTAAGCGCCGTTATCTGGCCGCTCACCGAGGACGTGAACTTCATCCCGACTTCGAGCTGGGCTCCGTCATTGACCGGTCTGTGCGGGCGTGTTTAACGAACTGAACAGACTAACCGGAGCCGCTCCGGCTGGAACGACCGTGAAATTAACGTTGGCGGTAGCGGTGCCGCCGCGCCCGTCCGAAACTGTATAGCTGAAGCTAGCCGGACCGGTGTAGCCGGCATCGGGCGTGAATGTGATGGTATTGTTCTGCGGATTGGGCTGGGTATTGAGCACGACGGTGCCATGCGTCGCTGCACTGACCCCGATGACATTCAATGCATCGCCGTCCGGATCGCTGTCGTTGACGGTGAGGGACGTTGCGGCGATCGTCGCGGCCAAATTCTGCGCGATGGTGGGTCCGACGTCGTTCGCGGCGACCGGTTGGCCATTGACGGTTGACGGAGTTGAACATGACGTCAACCCAGTAGTTCTCTCCCGAAAACGTACTCGTCGGAAATGCCTGCTGCCGCCATAGGAATAGACGCCATTGCCGTTGGCAGGGGCAGTCAGGGGACCACTGACACATCGGTCGTGAAGTAGTTGGTGTTGACGGAGTAGTGGCCCACATTCGTGTGATAGGAGGCGACATATGTCGTGTTCGGCGTCAAGCGTGACCGGGCTTGAGAAGGTCACGGTCTGCCAGCCGGATGCAGTTTCGTTGGTGAAGGTGGCGGTCGCCAGCAGGGTGCCCGTGCTGCGACCAGAGTTCGCCAGTGTGGGTGCCGGTATCCTGGCTACTCTTGTAGAAGCGGATACCGCTTACGGTGCCCGATATCGAGCGTTTGAAACTTCACGCCCAGCTCGACAGCGCCCGCATCCGTGGCATTGACGATAGCGGGAGTTGCCGAGCCCGAGAAAAGCGTAAGGTAGGATGGAGCGGTGACGACTACGGTGCGACCTGCCGACGGCGTTTCCAGATTGATGGAATCGTCGACGGCGCGGCTTTTGATGGTGTAGGTGCCAGCAACCTGCGGTGACCAGCTATAGGTCCAGTTTTCGTCACCGATCGCATTGTTCCAGGTCAATCCACCGTCAGTTGAAACCTCGACGGCGCCGATTACGCCGCCGCCAAGGTCCGCGGCCGTGCCGGAGACCGTGACGACGCTTTGCGCGCTGAAGCTTGCTATCGGATTGACGGTAGAGGTGGGAGCGACGTGATCCGTCGAGGCGGTCGCCGGCAACCAGCCCCGACTGAAGCGTTCCTGGCTGGATGCCCATGTCAGCCAACAGGTTGACCATCGCCTGCTGAACGCGCGGGTCGGTCGGCGTCGGTCGCAAGTCGTGATTGTCGCTCAGACCCCAGGACCAGTAGACCGTGCCGGCGCCGAAAACCAGTGCACCGCTCGGCGCGCGATAGAGCGTTAGATTATGGGTGGAGACGCCAGCTCCGACTGTGTTGCCGTAGTCGAGTAGATAAGTGTTGACTGGAAGCGTCGTCGAGGAGAGCCGAACCAGGCCGGCGGGATCGAAACCGTTGTCGGGCGCTTCATCCCACTCATAGCCGAGATAGTTCTTGCGTCAGCGTCGCTGTCTGCCCGGGCTGAAGATTGGCAACGCTAGTGTCGCGCCAGAAGCGCAGATTGGCGTCGTCATAGGGCACTGTAATCGCCTGAAGGTCGGTTGGTGACGCCGACGTCATCGACCTGGAACATCTGTCCGATCAGGGCATTTTCCGGAACTCCCGCCGCCGGTCGCCGGTGGGCTGAAGCGCGGATCTCGAAACGTTCCTGTCCATTGGTCGCGTGGGATCGATCGATGAATTTGCCCAGGTTTCCTTGTACGAGATCAGGGTGCGGTAAGACGTGGCGTCGCTGCTGATGCTGTCGCCCCAGCGCGTGCGCCAATACATCTCGTTGCCGCTCCAGAACGACAGATTCACTCCGGCATCGCGGGCCGCCTGAACATTGGCGCGCTGCTGTCCCGACCAGTATTCGTCGTGACCGACGTCGAGATACATTTTGTGATTGAGAAGCAGGCTGCCATAACGGTCTGCGTCGACGCCTGCCATGTAGGAGACGTCATAACCATTCTGCTCCAGCCAGTAGATCGCTGAGTACTCGGCGCCGAACAGATAGTCCTGCGGACCTGCCGCAGTGCCGACGCCGCCGCGGGTGGCGATCGGACGGTTGTAGCTTACGGCATAGGCGCGTCCCGCACCTTGTCCGGTCGCAGGACCGTTGCCGCCGTAGAAATTTGCTCCGCCCCAGCCATTGTAGGCCTGCCAGGTCGTGTCAGAGGTCTGGAAGACGATGTCGCTGGTGCTGCTGTCGTCTCTCACGATGAACGGGATATGATTTTCGCCGAACGTTCCGTCCTGGCGAACGAGCTTCGCAATATAGACGCCCGACACGGAATCCGCGGGGATATCCCAGGATGCCGAAACGCCCCAGTTTCCGGCATCGACAAGCCCGGTGGACGCGTCGCGCAGCGGCGCAGGCTGATTTTGAACGCCCGTGTGCTGGATGGTGTCGACCAGCCGCGCGCCCATGCCGCCGTAGTAGCCGAGGCGGTAGATCTCGATCCGGTAGTTCGATGAGTTCGTGTTGATCTTGAAATCAACCTTGTTGCCGACGATTGACGCTGATGTCGGTGGCGAAGCCTTCGATATTCGAACTGCCGGCGCCGTCGATATCCCATACGCTTTGCGGGGTGCCCTGCTTCTGGTTTTCAAGAACGACCTTGTTTGTGGACGTTGCCGCAGCGGTAAGATTGGACGATGTCGTGGTGGTCGAACTCGGCGCCGTTGCAGTCGTAACCGAGCCCGACATGATCCCGACTTGACCGGTCTCAGTCCCGGCAGCCACGCCTCCGACCAGCTGCCAATCTGTGATTGGAGCAACATTCTGCAGAGACATATCCGCGCTGACGGAAGCTCCCATGACCGCGGTCTGGCCGGTCAACAGGAAATCTGCTCCGCCTGACACGTTCATCTGGCCGCTCAAATGCACATGCGCTGCATTGGCGGCCATTTGATCGAGCACCTGCGATGGCGCGAGGAAGTAGCCGCAGCCGCAAATGGCGGCGACCGCCGGAGGGGGCGTCGATGACCCGATGGTGGTCGGGGACGCCGCTGCGGAAGGGACGCTGCCCAGCAGACACGACGGGATCTGACGTCGCCGGATCGGATCGACGCAGTCGCTGGTACTCGAACTTCAGCCGTCAGTCCTGCGAACCGGGCCTCAGCGATTTGTGTGAACGTCGACCCAGCCGCCCCGAGACCGATCGTGCCGGCGGCGTCCCACCAATTGCGCGCGGCGAACGCCAACTCGCTTTCCTCCAGATCGGATGGGCGGGCGTTTCGCAGGAACGCACGCGGCCAAGTCTGCAATCCAAGAGCAATGCGGCCCAGACCTGAGTCTTCGTAAAAGGATCTCATGGCATCCTCGCGCAAGAGAGGGAGACAAACGATGCGCTGCAGCGGTTATGAGGGGCGGCCGGCGATCGCTGGATAAATGTGCTACGACGAGTGGTGCCCCTGAACGAGCACGCACGGTGATTTAACGAGTAAGAGCGTTGGATCTGCCGCATGACGACGATCAAGCCGCGATCTGCAACGGACGCAAAGATGATGGCCCCTGACGGCAATGTTTAATTTCCACCATTTAAAACTGGTAAATTAAAGCGACAAATATATTTAATCTCAATTTTCCCTTTATGTCGAGCAACAAGTTCAATAATGAACAGTTCTAGTCATTGTTTGCTCGCGAATGCCTCTAATTCTTAACAGTTTGGGTAAGCAAGACGGCCACTTATGCATGTTCTGGTTGTTCTTTAGAGTGATCTATCAACCAAAGGTTTAAGGAAGACCCGGTTCGGCGGGATCTCCAGCGACGACGCTCCCGAGGTCATCGCATAGTTCAGTGCTGGCCCGCTGCGAGGCTTTCGCCGATCGGGTTGATCCGTTTCGTTAGCGAGCGGGCGCGCCAGGTTGGTTCGCGTGATCGGGATAATGCCACGGAGGAAACGGGTCGCTTAGACGGCGCCAGCTTTGCGGATCAAAGCCGTTCTCCGAACGAACAAGGCAAGCATCCAGCGAAGCCCGAATATCTGCTTCGTCGATGCCTGATCCAATGAACACGAGTTCCTGACGGCGGTCGCCCCAAGTGTCATCCCATCGGTCGTCGAGATGTCCCTGAAGTTGACTAGGCCAGCTTCGACCTTGGAATTGTCGCCCACCAATAGCCCATGGGCTCGCATCGGCGCTGCACGCCGGCGACGGACAGAAGGCCGGCCCAATCCGGACGCGTGGCAAGCCAAAAATGTCCTTTGGCGCGTATCACGCCAGGCCAAGGCTTATTGAGAAACGCCAATAACTTTGCGGGATCGAAGGGACGTCTTTCCCGGTAAACGAAACTGGTTATGCCGTACTCTTCGGTTTCGGGCACATGGGAGTCGGGGCTGTATAGTTCCTTGTACCAAAGCGGATTTGTCGCAGCGTTTGCTTCATCGAACAGGCCGGTATCGAGGATCGCCTCGAGGGGAACCCGGCCGAAGTCAGTCTCGATTTGCCGTGCCTCAGGATTAAGTGCAGCGATTATCTTGCGAATTTCGCCGAGCGTCGCCTCTGTTGCTTCTGACGTCTTGTTGATCACCACGACATCAGCAAATTCGACCTGACTGACCAAGAGATCCACCAGAGTTCGCTGGTCGTATGCATCGCGCATCTCGCCGTGGTCGCGCAGCAAATCGCGGGTGCTGTAGTTCGCAAGCAGGTTCTGCGCGTCCACTACGGTGACCATCGTATCGAGTCTTGCGATATCCGAAAGCGAGACGCCAGCTTCGTCACGAAATGAAAACGTTGCAGCAATGGGAAGAGGTTCTGCAATCCCGGTTCCCTCGATCAAGAGATAATCGAACCGCCGTTGTTCGGCCAATCGCCTGACCTCCAGCAAAAGATCGTCGCGCAACGTGCAGCAGATACAACCGTTGCTGAGTTCCACAAGTGACTCGGTCGTATGAGAAAGATTGGCGCCCCCGTTTCGGATCAGATCCGCGTCGATGTTCAACTGACTCATGTCATTTACAATGACCGCAACGCGAAGCCCCTCGCGATTTGTCAGTACGCTGTTCAGCAATGTTGTCTTTCCCGCGCCCAGAAATCCGCTGAGCACCGTGACCGGCAGCTCGATCGAGCTCGTTCGATATCTCCTTCACATCAGTTCCTAGCCTAATCTGCGCGAAGCAGGATATCGGGTGTCGGAGGTCCGACGCGTTTGCGCTTCGCTGACAATTGCATTTGAAATCCTTTAATATGACCAGTTCGATTATGTAAAGTTATGCCAAGCACAGAAAATTAATTGCCGTATTAAGCTAAATGCTTGGCGGTGCACCTGTCGTTTATTTGCCAAAGTGAGTTGTTGACGGCATAAAAGTCATGACGGCTGGCTGCGTAGCGCGATGCCGTGTATGATTATAATGCGGCAAGTCTCATAACTCCTACCTTCTTGCGCATTCCACCGATCCTCATTGTAGTCGGCAGACGTCGCAGTGTCATCATAGGTCAAATGCACCTCTTCATACGTATAAGCGCAGCGCAAAGCAGAAAGGCGATCGTTGCCGTCTTCCTCACTATTCTGGCCAAGATTGGCGATCACCACGACAGACCAGTAGAGCATAGGAAGCACTGAGAGCCGGCTGTGACAATCAAGAATATCGTCATCCCTTTAGAAGTTGAGTACCTCCAGGCAAGCTGCAAAACAGCGCGGTGTCTCGCGCACGCGGCTGCGGCTTGTGCGGGCTGTGATGCAGAAGGTTGTCCAGGATGAACTGGTCGCAGAAATTCTCGGCGACCGCTAAGTGCCGGCCGAACAGGCCCCGGCAAGATATCGGCGTTTTCAAGATCGGAACATTTAGTCCGTTCGGATGTCTCTCGCATGAACATGAGCCGCGCATTGCTAAACAAGGCAACTGAGAATTTCGGCAAATCCGCCGCTCGCTTACAGCCGTCGGCCAAGACGGAATGACTTAGGTCATCCCCTCACACGCACGGGGGAGTAGTTTGCAGCGCTGGTTTCGGGGCATTCTGATTTGCTGGGGACCGGGAGATCTCTGCCGTCATCGACGGTCGAGCCGCAGCGAGAAATTGCCCGCAGAAAGAGAGGCGTGCCGAGCCGACTTACGAGGCGTCTGCGCACCATCCCACCACTGATAAGCGTGAATTCATTTGGCACTGTTCGGGCTCTGTCTACGCTCCAGATCGGGTGTCTTATGGATAAATCCTTCTTTGCGACTATTAGCGGGATACCTCGATCGCTGTCCGTTCAAGCAGCAGCGCACACGCGGTCGTCCATGACTGCCTCCGACCGGTTAGTTGGATAAGATTGTTTTCCACAGAGTGGTAATAATTAATTTATTTAATCACTTGTCAGCTGACACCTGCGTCTGGTCGGTGGTCGCCGCACTTGGAGATAAATTGCGCGGCGTACCAGCGGCACTCTATGGCCTGATCCCACGCGCCCCGGCTCGAATAGCGGCATGGCATCAGTGCGCGCTCCGCTCCATATCGGACGGCCAAATATCATTACTCCCAATGTTCGCCAGTCATGATTGCGGCGTCCAAAGGCAATCGCTCGCGACCTCGCTTATTTCGAGTAGTATCAGCTTGGAGCGCGCGACACCTTGATCCAATCTGAGCTGGAGCTGCACATGAGCGCTGAAATCAAACCCTATCGCATTTCGATCGGCGACGGCGTCCTCGACGACCTCAAATCGCGGCTGCGCAACACACGCTGGCCGGAAGCTGAACTGGTCGATGACTGGAGCCAGGGCGCGCCGCTGAAATGGATCAGGGACATCTGCCGCTACTGGGCGGAAGAGTACGACTGGCGCCAGCGCGAGGCGCGGCTCAATCGCTTTGCGCAGTTCACCACTGAAATCGACGGGCTCGACATTCACTTCCTGCATGTCCGCTCGCCGCATCCGGAAGCGATGCCGCTTGTCATCACGCACGGCTGGCCGGGCTCGGTGGTCGAGTTTCACAAGGTGATCGAGCCGTTGACCGATCCGACCGCGCACGGCGGCAACGCCGCCGACGCGTTTCACGTCGTCTGTCCGTCGCTGCCGGGCTTTGGCTTCTCCGCGAAGCCGAAGACAACCGGCTGGGGCGTCGACCGCATTGCATCGAGCTGGGCGGTGCTGATGGAGCGCCTGGGTTATACGCGATACGGCGCGCAGGGCGGCGATTGGGGATCGGTGGTCACCACCGCGATCGGTGCACAGGATTCCGCGCATTGTGCCGGCATTCACATCACGATGGCGATGTCGGCCCGACCCAATGTGGAAGGCCAACCGACGCCCGAGGAAGCGCGGGCGTTGAAGGGCATCAAATATTACGCCGATTGGGATTCCGGCTATTCCAGGCAGCAATCGACCCGGCCGCAGACACTCGGATATGGCCTGACGGATTTGCCGAGCGGGCAGGCCGCGTGGATCCTGGAAAAGTTCTGGGCCTGGACCGATTGCGACGGGCACCCCGAGAACATCCTCGGCCGCGACGAGTTGCTCGACAATGTCATGCTCTATTGGGTGACGGCGACGGCCGCTTCATCGGCGCGCTTGTACTGGGAAAGCTTCGGGCCGAAGCGCCGGACCGCTCACAAGGTGGCGGTGCCGACCGGCGTCGCGGTGTTTCCCAAGGAGATCGTCGCACCGGTGCGAAAGTGGATGGAAGCGAGCTACACGAATATCCAGCACTGGAGCGAAATGCCGAAGGGGGGCCACTTCGCGGCATTCGAACAGCCCGATCTGTTCGTGCGGGAGGTGCGGGATTTCTTCAGGACGTTGCGGAAATAAGCAGCGGCTCAATTTCGATAAGACGGATCGGTGCGGTCGAGTTTGCGCAAGAGCGCCGGCCAGGCAAGGTTGCCGTTGCGGGCGCTCTGGTTCGGCTTCGGCTGCATCCGCTGATAGGTGTCTTCAAGAATGCTCTGCGGCGGATAGATCAGCTTGGTGTTGCAGGACAGCGCCATGACCTGGACCTGGCAGGCGCGCTCGAGACGGAACAGCACATTGAAGGCCGCCGGCACGGTCCGGCCGACGACGAGCAGGCCGTGGTTGCGCAGGATCATGGCTTCATTGTCGCCGAGGTCTCGCACCAGCCGCTCGCGCTCGTCGACATTGTCGGCGATGCCTTCGAAATCGTGATAGGCGACGTGGAGAAACCGCATCGAGGTCTGCGCCAGCGGCAGCAAGCCGCATTCCATCGCCGACACCGCCATGCCCGCCGGCGTGTGCGTATGCGCCACGCAATCCATGTCGTGCTTGGCCATGTGGATGGCGCTGTGAATCACGAAGCCGGCGACGTTGACGTCATAGTCGGACGCATTGAACAGCGTGTTGCCATCGACATCGACCTTGATCAGGCTGGAAGCGTCGATCTCTTCGTAGAGCATGCCGTAGGGATTGAGCAGGAACTGGTCGGTCGTTCCCGGCACACGGCACGAGATGTGGTTGGCCACCATCTCGGTCATTCCGTACATCGCGGTGAGACGGTAGCAGGCCGCGAGATCGACCCGCGCCTGCCACTCCTCCGCGCTTACCTGTTCGCGAACCGATTTTACGACCTTGACGGCCGGCGAACTGGCGGGAGGATTTATGGCGTTTCTCCGGTTGAATGATTGCGCCGGGCAGGGCGGATTGTTGACGGTCAGAATAGCGGCAAATTTCGCTGCGTCGCAAGGCAAGTACCGCAGGCTTTATTGCAGGTCTGGCGGGCAAAATTCGAATGCGCTATGGCTCGGGACGAGGTGAATGCCATGACCGAAGGACGCTACCGGCTGATCGGCTCGACCGCGTCGCCATACGCCATCAAGCTGCGCGCGCTATTGCGCTATCGCAGAATTCCCTTCGACTGGGTCATCATGACCAAGGCGCTGCGCAAGGCGACCGAGCATTTGCGGCCCAATCTGATTCCGGTGCTGCAATATCCTGACGGGACCTACCGCGGCGAGACCACGACGCTGGCCTACGATCTGGAGAGCCGCCACAAGGAACGCTCCGTCATTCCCGATGACAAGGCCGTCGCGTTCGTTTGCGATCTGCTGGAAGACCTCGCCGACGAATGGGCCGTCAAGCCGCTGTTTCTCTATCGCTGGTGGGATCCGGAAGACCAGGCCTATGTCTCGCGCTGGGCCGGAGAGGAGTGGTCGGTCTCGGAGGCCGTAACCGGCAGCGCGGAGGAAATCGAGCAATTCCGCCAGCGGCAGATTTCGCGCATGGTCATTCTGGGCGCGACAGCGGAAAACAAGCCGCTACTGGAGGAGAGCTATCTGCGGATACTCGCCGCATTCGAGCCGCATGTCGGCATGACGAACTACCTTTTCGGGAGCCGGCCGTCGCTCGCCGATTTCGCCTGGTTCGGACAACTCAGCGAGATGGCGACCGATCCGACACCGATGCGGATCATGCGGGCGAAGGCGCCGTCCACCGACCACTGGGTGCGGCGGCTGGATGACGCATCGGGGGTGGAAGGGGAGTGGTATCCGCGCGAACGAGCGCTTGGTGGCATGGCGGAGGCGCTATTGAGAATTGCCGGCGAACTCTATCTGCCGTTCCTCGCCGCCAATGCGGCGGCGTTTGCCAAAGGCCTTGAGCGGCTGGAAATAAACGTTTGGGGGCTGCCTTATGCACTGGCGCCGTTCAAGTATCAGGTGAAGTGCCTGCAGCAGCTTCGCGACAGGTTTTCAGCGCTCGATGCGGACAGCCGGGCTGCGTTGCGGCCGGTGCTGGAGCGCACCGGGTGCTGGCGGCATTTGGCGGGCGGCTAGGCGTTCTGCTCTCCGGAAAATCCTTAACCGCGATGGCGGCTGCCCAGCGCCGTTTCGATCGATTCCGGATTTTTAATGCGCTCGATCAGCATGTCGATGCGATCGCCGCCCCAGAACAATTCGCCGTTGAAGACCATGGTCGGCACGCCGAACACACCGAGCGCTTCCGCTTCATCGATGATGCGGTCATGCTCGGCCCGCGCCGGGCCGTGGACGTAGGCCTCGAACGCCTCGGCCGAGCCGCCAATCGATGAGATCACGCCGGAGATGTCCGACAGCTCGTCGATTTCGAGATCATGACTTCAGAAGCGGCGGAATACCGTGTCGTGATAGGGCCGGAACAGGCCATTGCGCTGTGCGAACAGCATGCCGGCGCTGGAATAGAACGCGTCGTAGATACGCCGCGGCCCCTTCATGGTGAGGCCTTGTGCGTTGGCATGGCGGCGCGCATCCATATAGGAGTAGCGCACCTTGCGCCAGAAATGCGGCGTGCGCTCTTCCACCGTGCCCATGAATTCGGGAATGCGTAGCGTATAGGGAAGCCATTCGAGTTCGACGCCGTAAGCCCCCTCAAGCTCGAACAGCCGCTTGTTCGCTACGAACGCGTAAGGGCTCTTGTAATCGGTATAGATTCTTACGCGCGCTCTATCCATGGCGTTTCCCTCGTCGGTCGGATCAGTATCTCCGATCTGAAGAGAGCATGGAACCGTGCGACGCGATTTTGACACTCCAAAAACGAATGGGCCCCGGTGCATTCAAGCATCGCGGGGCCCTGCATCTTCGTTTTAGCGAAGGATTTCTGGTACACACCAGTTCTGTGTTGGGATTTTGCGAGCGCGTGGCCTTTGCGCTCCTATCCCGCAGTTATGTGCAAATTGTAGATGACGCGATGAGGCTGGCAGTTGCTTATGACCTCAGCCGCGCTGCGACCTTGCGATGAGCAAGGTCACCGATTTGATCCGGTGGCGTCATGCTCCTCTCCAAGAGTGGGCCGACGGACTTGCGTCCGCTCCGCTGCGTGCCGCCGCGGTCGTACGACCTTTGGCGCCAATGCCTGCTAAGTTGGGAGCCGCCGCTCCGTAAACTCGGGCAGGTGCAGCGTTAGAAATGCTGCGGCAGATATCGCCGGGTGTCAAGTTATCCGAAGGATAAACATAACCGGTTCCCGTTGGAACAATTTCAGATCTTGGTCTGGCGATAGTCGCGAAAATCGGGATCGTGGGTCATCGCCCAATAATCCACGAACCGCCACGGCATCGCCGAGAAAACGCGGCCCAGGCTGTTGCGGTAGTACGTTGTCATACCGGGATGAGTCCAGATCAACTGCTCATGCTCGGCATCCACCTTCCTGATGTACTGATCGTGCGCTTCGGGGCGAACATCGATGGCGGCGATGTCCTGCTCGATCATTTCGACGAGGCAAGCCGAGATGTAGCGGCTCTGGCATTCCGACTGGAAGATCACGCTGCCGCCATGCGCTGGGCCCGAGTTGGGGCCGAGCATCACGAAGAGGTTCGGAAAGTCCGGCACGGTGAGGCCGAGATAGGCGGTCGGATTGTCGTTGGTCCAGGCCGTTTTGAGATTCTTGCCGTCGCGGCCGGTGATGTTGAGGCGGGCGGCCATCTCGGTAACCTTGAAGCCGGTGGAAATCACGATGATATCGGCGGGACGCAATTTGCCGTCCGAGGCGACGATGCCGTCGCGCGCGAAATGATCGATCTTGTCGGTGACCAGTTCGACGTTCGGCTTCGTCAACGTCTTGAACCAGTTGTTGTCGAGCAGGATGCGCTTGCCGTAGGGCGGATAGGTCGGCACGCATTTCTCGATCAGGTCGGGACGGTCTTTCAGCTCCGACAGGATGAAATCGGTCAGCTCCTCGCGATGCCGGTCGTTGCCCTTGTTCACGGCGCGCTCGGGGTGCGGCCAATCCGGATCCTTGCGCAGGAACGGCAACAGGCCGTCGCCGTAGCGCCAGAACATGTTGAAGCGATACCACTGCACGTAAAATGGCAGATGTGCGAGCAGCCACTGTGCGCCGTCGGTGATCGGATCGGAGTAGCCTGCCACGGGCCGCGCCCATTGCGCGGTGCGCTGGTAGACGGTGACCGACGCGACGCGGTCGGCGATCGAGGGCACCAGTTGCATCGCGGTCGCGCCGGTGCCGATGACGGCGACATGTTTGCCGTCGAGCTTGACATCGTCGGACCACAAGGCCGAGTGCAGCATCTCACCCTTGAAATCCTCGTCGCCCTTGAAGTGCGCAGGGTGCGGGTCGTTGAGCTGGCCGATGGCGCTGACCAGCGTGGTCGACTTAAAGATCTCCTCGCCATTGGCGGTCTTCAGCGTGGAGATCCACCGCCGCTTGTTCTCGTCCCAGCGCGACGACGTCAGTTCGGTGTTGAGGCGGAGATGCTTGCGGATGTCGTATTCGAGGGCGACCTTCTTGAGGTAATCGAGCAACTCCTGGCGCTGGGCGAAGTAGCGCGTCCACGGGTTGCGCGCGCCGAACGAGAAGGAATAGGAATGGTTCGGCGTATCGACGCCGCATCCGGGATAGCGGTTGACATACCAGGTGCCGCCGAGTTCGGCGTTCTTCTCGACGATGGTGTAGGGGATGCCGAGCCGGCCAAGCGTAACGCCCAGCGCGATGGCGCAGACGCCGGCGCCGACGATCAGCACGTGCTGCTGCGCAAGCTTTTCATCCGATGGCGGTTCGGTCCACCGTGCCTCGCGGGGGATGAAGCCCATTTCCTCGCGCATCAACGGCGCATATTCCGGAGCTACGTTTTCGCCAAGCGTGGCGCGCATCATCTTCAGCATCAGTTCGTCACCGGGATCGGTGATGACGGGTTTCGGTTCGCCGTTTGCGAACAGCTTTAAAACGGCGGCGCGGATTTCCGCCTGGATTTCCTGCGGCAGGCCTCCTTGCGGATCCGGGATCAGGCGGACGTCGCGCCTGGGCTTGTAAGGCGGCTCCAGCCAACGCTCGTCGCCGGTCATGTGGACCAGCACCATCAGCAACACCCGGATATCGCCCTCGGCGATGGCCGATGCGAGATCGAGTTTCTTGCGCGGCAGCTCGATGTTCATGCTCGTATCCCTAATTTACGCGCCCGGTGCTTCCGGCAGGCCGCCATACGCGGCCCAACTGGTGCCTGCGATGTATCCGGCATCGACGGGCAGGTTGATTCCGGTGACGCCACTGCTCAGCGGCGACAGCAGCCACGCGATGGCCTGTGCGACCTCGATCGGCTCGACCAGCCGGTTCATCGCGGTCGGGCTTTCGAGCAATTGCTTGTTCAGCGCACCCGAGGCGATGCCGGCTTCCAGCGCGACGGTGCGGGTGAAGCCGGGCGAGACGGCGTTGACGCGCACGCCGCTGCGGCCCCATTCGGCGGCCAGCGTCTGCGTGATCTGAATGACGCCGGCTTTCGCGGCGGTATAGGCATGGATCGGACCCGACGTCATGCCGGCAACGGAGGCGACATTGACGATCGCACCATGCCGGCGCTCGGCCATCTTCACGCCGACGCTACGGGCGACCAGAAACGTGCCGCGCAGATCGATATTGATCTCGCGGTCCCATTGGTCCATCCGCACGCGCTCGATCCGGTGCATCTTGCCGAAGACGCCGGCGGCGTTGACCAGCCCCGTAATCGGGCCGTGTGCGGCCTCGATGTCGGCGATGCCGCTGACGACGGCGCTTTCGTTTGCGACGTCGAACGGGGCGGGCCACAGGACGTTTGCGTTCCGGCCAATGGTTCCGGCGCAATGTCCGTTATCACCACGCGCCGGCCTTGTTCGGCCAGAAGCGCTGCAGTTGCGGCGCCAATGCCTCGGCTGCCGCCGGTAACGAGGACGATCCCCTCAGCGGTCATGGTTATTGCCTTTGTTCGAGGTAAACAGCCCGCGCGTGACCAGCTTCTCGTAGGCGGAGATGACATGTTCGGGCGCGGCCCTCACATCGCCACCGGCATAGGAGTAGCGCCGGCTCAGATAGCCGCGGGCGCCCATGAACATGTGAACGATGGCTTCGAACTCCTCATCGCTGTAGTCCTCGATCGCGCCGGCCTGACGCGCGCGCCGAAGGATACGGATGTAGGCGATTGCAATATTATCGAGATGCTTCTGGTAGCCGATCGGAGCGAAATATTCGGCCTCATTGAGGATGCGCAGGAACTCCGGCACCTCGCGGATGAAATCGAAGAAGGCGCTGAAGCGTTCGATTTCCTGCCTTGCCGCATGGGCCGTCCCGGTGCGCTCGCGAATGAAGTGAACCATGTCGATGCCGATCTTCGGCAGCAATTGATCCAGCAATTCCTGGCGGTTCTCAAAGTGATTGTAGAACGTGCCCTGCGCGACGCCGGCTTCCTCGGTGATGCGAGCGACGGAAGCCTCGGCGTAACCGTGTTTGCCGACCACCTTGGTGGCGGCGTCGAATATCTTGCGCTTGGTCCAGGCGTTGCGCTCGACACGGTTGAGTTTTGTCACTTTGCCGGATGCGGCCTGCGATGATTGCGTCATGCGTGGGATTCCAGTTCGGCGCGCAGCACGCGTTTGAGGACTTTTCCGGAAGGGTTGCGCGGCAGGCTGTCGCGGATGATCAGTTGCTTCGGTACCTTGAAGCCGGCGAGGCGTGCGCGGCAGTGCTCGGTGAGATCAGGCAATTCGAGCGCGGAGCCATCCGCCAGCACCACGATTGCGACCGGCTTTTCGCCCCAGCGCTCGTCGGCCATGCCGATGACGGCGACTTCGCGCACCTGAGGCAGTTCGTAGATGACGCGCTCGACTTCGGAGGAGGCGATATTCTCGCCGCCGGAAATGATCATGTCCTTCTTGCGATCGGTCAAATAGAGGAAGCCGTCCGCATCGAGATAGCCGACATCTCCGGTACGAAACCAGTCGCCGAAGAACGCCGCCGCGGTTTTCTCGGGATCCTTCCAGTAGCCTTGCGTCACCTTGGGCCCGCGCAGGCAGATTTCGCCGTTCTGACCGGGCGGCAGGCGGTTGCCGGTATCGTCACGGATTTCGATTTCGACATGGGCGATGGCGCGGCCGGTCGAGCCGATCTTCTCGATCTCGCGGCCGGCGTCCATGAAGGTGTCGCCGCCGCAGGTTTCGGTCAGTCCATAGGCGTCGATGTAGCGGGCATTTTTGAAATAGTCGGAGAAGGTGCGGATGCGCATTTCCGGCGTCTTCTCGCCGCCGCCGATCGCCCATCGCAGGCTCGATACGTCGTAGCGGCTGCGGGTCGGGCAGGCGAGGATCGCGGTCGTCATCACGGGCGCGAACCAGGCGGCGTTGAGTTTCTCCGCTTCGATCGCGGCGAGCGCCTGCTCGGGCTCGAAGTTGCGGTGGATGGAAAGCATTCCGCCGTGCCAGAGCACCGCGATCCCCGGCAGATCGAGCGCGCCGACATGATAGAGCGGACCGACCACCAGCAATCGGGTGTCGGCGTTCAAGCCGAGCACGAGGGTCTGGTCGGCCGACTTCCAGTACAGGTTCTCGTAAGTGAGCATCACGCCCTTGGGGCGGTCCGTCGTTCCTGACGTGTACATCAACCGCATCAGGTCGCGCGGTTGGCGGGCATGCATCGGAGCGGGCGCAACATCAGGCGCGAGCCGTGTGGCGCTGGATTGTGCGGCTTCGTCCAGCAACACCACCGGCACGCCGCCGGCGGCGATTGCGGAAAGCTCCTCATCCGCAATCAGGATGCGCGCGCCGGAATTGCCGACGATGTAACCGACTTCATCGGCGGAGAGCCGATAGTTGATCGGCAGAAACACCGCGCCGATGTGGCTCGCCGCAAATACCAGTTCGAGAAAGGCGGTGCTGTTCTTCATCAGCACCGCGACGACGTCGCCGGGGCCGATTCCGCGCCCGGCTCAGCCATCCGCCGACCCGACGGATGCGGGCATCGAATTCGGCGTAGGAGACGTCCTCGCCGCGGTATTTCAGCGCACAGCGATCCGGCGTGCGCCGGGCGTGAAAGGCGATGAAGCTGGATAGATTGATCATTATCCGCCCAAAAAGCCGATTTCCGGCCCCGTCTCTCCCTGGATGAATTATGAGTCGTAATTCATCTTTGGCTTGACGTCACCCCCTTTGCTCTGAAATCCTCTGAACTGCACGGAGGCTTGATGAACTCCGGCAGGGATTTGGGAACGCACACCCAAAAGGGAGGGAGCAATGACGAGAACCCGCAAACCGGGCGTAAGCCGACGCGCGACGTTGGCAATGATGGGCGCCGGGGCCGTAACATTTGCGACGCCCTGGGTGGCGCGCGCACAGGCCAAGACGATCAAGATCGGCATGCCGACCATTCTCTCGGGGCGCGTGGCGCAGCTCGGAACCTCGTCGCGCAACGCGGTGATGCTCGAGGTCGAAAAGGTCAATGCTGCCGGCGGTCTGGCGGGACGCCAGATCGAAATGGTGATCCGGGACTCCAAGGGCCAACCGCAGGAAGCGGCCCGCATCGCACGCGAACTGGTCAACACCGACGGCTGCGAGATGCTGCTCGACGGCGAAGCATCGTCGGGATCCTTCGCGGTTCACGAGGTTGCGCGCGACCTTGGCGTGCTCTGCATTCATACCTGCTCGGAAGCGTCCTCGCTGACCGCCGATCCGAAGCAGCACATTCCGAACGCGTTCCGCTGTGTGCGCCAGGGTATTCACGACTCGATCGTCGGCGGCAGTTATGCCGCATCGATCGCCAAGGCCAAGGGCCTGAAGAAGTGGGCGACATGCTCGCCGGACTATGCCTATGGCCGCGATACCACCGGCGAGTTTACGCTTTACCTGAAGCGCTTTGCACCCGACGTCGAGATCATCAGCGAGTCCTGGCCGAAACTGTTCCAGCCTGACTACACCGAAGTGGTGACCAAGATCCTGCAGGCCAAGCCCCAGGCGCTTTATTCCTGCCTGTGGGGCGGCGATCTGACCTCCTATATCGACCAGGCCAACATCTACGCGCTGTTTGCGCAGATGGAGGTCTTTGCCGTGAACATGGCGGACTACACCGCGCTTACCGTGGTGAAGAACCTGCCCAAGGGCATCCACTCCGGCAATCGCTACATCAAGACATACCCCGCCACGCCCGAGAACGCGGCCTGGGGTGACGCCTACCGCGCCAAATACAAAGAGTATCCGACCAACTGGTCGTGGCAGAACGCGACCGCGGTGATGCTGCTCACCGAGGCCGTGAAGAAAGCCAATTCCACCGACGGAAAGAAGGTCGCGGAAGCGCTCACCGGGCTCACCATCAAATGCCCGTTCGGCGCCGACGGCACTGTCACGATGCGTGCCGAAGACCGTACTCTGGTCGGTTATGCGATCGGCTGGGGCACGACAATCCCGCAGGAGCCGTACGTGCCGGAAGTGAAGGCGGGCGACTGGAAGACCATCTTCGAACTCGAAGCCGAGTGGAAGAAGAGCAAGGGCTATACCTGACACAGACCGAAACCGGCAGTGGCGTGAACCGCCGCTGCCGGTGACCGCATGTCTTTTGCGCACCGATCAATCGCGTGCGCCGTTTTGGAAGTTTTTCCCGTGGATCTCGACGCGCTTGCCGGCTGTCTCGTCAGCCCTGCCTGCCTGGTGACGCAAACCACCAGCGGCCTTATCATTGGTATGCTGCTGTTCCTCGTCGCGGTGGGGCTGACGCTGATCTTCGGCGTGCTCAAGGTGGTGAATTTCAGCCACGGCGCGTTTTACATGTTCGGCGCCTATTTCGCGATGAGCGCCTATCAATTCACGGGCAGCTTCGCGCTCGCGATGCTATGCGGCGCCGCCGGCACGGCGATCCTGGGTCTGATCTTCGAGCGCGTCTTCATGAGCCGGGTTTATGGCCGCGATGTGCTGATGCAACTGCTCGTCTGCTACGCCTTCGTGCTGATCTTCGATGACGTCGTGCGGATGATCTGGGGGCCGGAATTCAAGTCGATGGGCATGCCGGCGGCGTTCCAGGTGCCGCCGCTGTTCATCGCCGGCGGCGTGGTGCCGCCGTATTATCTGCTGCTGATCGGCGTCGCGCTGGCGGCGGCCGTGATCCTCGGTCTCGGCCTTGCCCGCACCCGGATCGGCAAGGTGATCCGGGCGGCAGCGCATAATCCGGGCATGGTGTCCGCGCTCGGCATCAACACCGGTCTGATCTATGGCGGGGTGTTTGCGCTCGGCGGCATGCTGGCGGGGCTTGCGGGGGCGCTTGCGGCGCCGGTGCGCTCGCTGACGCCGGGCATGGGATTTTCGGTGCTGATCGAATCCTTCATCGTCACCGTGATCGGCGGCATGGGCTCGATCCTGGGAGCGCTGATCGGCGCGCTCCTGATCGGCCTGATCCGCTCGTTCGGATCGCTGGGCTTTCCCCTGTTCACGGAAGGCCTGATGTATCTGTTCATGGTGATCGTGCTGGTGTCGCGGCCCACCGGCCTGTTCGGCAAGGAGGTCGCATGACCGAGCTGCAGGCCGAGCAAGCCGCTGCAGTGCCGCGGCTGCAGCCCGGATCACAGCGCTCGCGTTATTTCGACGTGTTGATCGCACTGGCTGCCTTTGCCGTGCTGGCGATCCTGCCGATGTTGACTGACAGCAAGGCGCTGCTCGATTTCATGATCCGCTGCTCGGCGTTCGGCCTGTTCGCGACCTCGCTCAACCTGCTGGTGGGTTTTACCGGCATGGTCTCGTTCGGCCACGGCATGTTCTTCGGCCTCGGCGCCTATGGTTATGGCCTGATCATGCAGCGCACCGGCGTGCCGGTGCCGGTCGCCTTTGTCGCAACGCTCGTCATCACCACCCTTATCGCCGCCGTCATCGGCGCGATCTGCGTGCGGTTGAAGGAGATCTATTTCGCCTTCGTGACGCTCGCGTTCCAGATGCTGATCCACAGTACGATCCTGTCCTGGGTGTCGTTGACCGGGGGCGACCAGGGCCTGCGGGGCGGCATTCCGCGGCCGGCTTTCTTCGGCATCGATTTGTCGAACCACCTGCATCTCTACATCGTAAGCTGCGCGCTGCTGGTGATCGGACTTCTGCTGATGCGCCAGATTGCGCAATCGCCGTTCGGCTATACCTTGCGGATGATCCGCGACAACGCCAACCGCGCCAGCTTCATCGGCATCGATGTCTGGCGCGCAAAACTCACGATCTTCGTGCTGGCGGCAGTGTTCGCCTCGACCGGCGGGGTCATCATGGCGCTGTTCGTGTCGGGCGCCTATCCGGAATTTGCCTATTGGACCATTTCGGGCGAGGGCATCTTCATCAACATGCTCGGCGGCGTGACGACATTCCTGGGGCCAATGGTCGGCACCGTGCTGCTCCTGATCCTCAACGATACCGTTACCCGTTGGACCGAGTATCACGGCATCGTGCTCGGGATCGTCATCCTGTTCTTCGCCATCGGCCTGCGGAAAGGCCTGATGGATTTTGTGGTCGAGTGGTATGCGCGACGCCGCGACGGTTCCGGGGAGCGGGGCTAGCCATGCTGGAGATACGTTCCCTTTCGAAATCGTTCGGCGGCGTCAAGGCAACCGACGATGTCACGCTCGACTTCGCCGACGGTTCGCTCACTGCCGTGATCGGACCCAACGGCGCTGGAAAAAGCACGTTCTTCAATCTGATTACCGGCGCGCTGCGGCCCGACTCCGGCCAGATCCTGCTCAATGGCCTTGACCTCGCCGGGCGTTCGCCGCCCGAGATCGTGCGCCGGGGTATCGGTCGGGCGTTTCAGGTCGCGAGCATTTTTCCGTCGTTGACGGTGCAGGAGACGATGCTGGCGGCAGTTTGCGCCGATCAGCGCAGGGCCAGCGTGCTTCACCGTCGCTTTCCGCTGCCCGAGACCCGCGACCGCGCCGAGCACGCGATGGAATTGCTGGGGCTGGCCGGCAAGCGCAACCGCATCGCGGCGACACTATCGCATGGCGATCAGAAGCTGCTCGATATCGCGCTGGCGCTGGTGCTCGATCCCAAGGTGCTGCTGCTCGATGAGCCGACCGCCGGCATGGGCACCGAGGAACGCTGGCGGATGATCGACAAGGTGAGGGAACTCTGGGAGAAGCAGAAGATCACGGTGGTGTTCATCGAGCATGACATGGATATCGTGTTCAAGATCGCGCCCGAGATCGTCGTGCTCTGCTACGGCCGTATTCTCGCAACCGGTACCCCCGATGCGATCCGCCGGAACGAGGCCGTGATCGAGGCCTATCTCGGCACCGAACATCACGCCGGAGCCGCGATATGAGTGCGCAGCCGGTGGTGCAGGTCGAGGACCTCGACGTTTATTACGGCACCAGCCAGATCCTGTTCGGGGTAGGCCTTTCGGTGCGGCAGGGCGAGACCATGGCGCTGCTCGGCCGCAACGGCGCCGGCAAATCCACCACCATGAAGGCGATCATGGGGCTCGCTCCCGCACGCCGCGGCAAAGTCACTTTGCGCGGCAAAGTCGTGTCCGGGCTGAGGCCACACCGCATCGCGCAAGCCGGTCTCGGCTTCGTGCCGGAAGATCGCCAGATATTTCCGGAACACACGGTCGAGGACAATCTGGTCATCGGTGCCAAGAAGGGGCCTGATGGCGAGGACGAGTGGTCGATCCGGCGCGTTTACGACGTGTTTCCGCTGCTGGAACCGCTGCGGCACCGGATCGCCGGCAGGCTGTCGGGTGGCGAACAGCAGATGCTGGCGATTGCCCGCACGCTGATGGGCAATCCCGCATTGTTGCTGCTGGACGAGCCCAGCGAGGGGCTGGCCCCGATCATCGTGCAGCGGATCGGAGAGTTGCTGCGCCAGCTTCGCGGCACCGGCGCCACGGTGCTGATCGCCGAGCAGAACATGCATTTTTGCCTTGGCCTTGCGAGCCACGCGACGGTTATCGACAAGGGCCAGATCGTCTACACATCCGGGATCGAAGAGCTGAAAGCCAACGATAACATTCGTCAGCGCTACCTCGCGCTGTAGCTTTCGGCCCGATCCGGGAGAAGACATGGCTATCGATCGCAAGCTATCGCCGACGCATGAGGCGCCCTATGCCGGCCTGCGCGTGCTGGATTTCGGGCAGGGCATCGCCTCGCCCTATTGCGCGATGCTGCTCGGCGTCTATGGCGCCGACGTCATCAAGGTCGAGCCGCCGGAGGGCGATTGGTCGCGTTTCCTCGGAACGACCTATGGAAGCCATACCACGCTGTCGGCGGTCTATAACCGCGGCAAGCGCAGCCTTTGCCTCGACATGAAGCACAAGGACGGGATCGCCATTGCCCGACGGCTGGCGAAAGATTGCGATGTCCTGATCGAAGGTTTCAGGCCGGGCGTCGCCGCGCGGCTGGGGATCGGCTACGAGGAATTGTCGCGTGACAATCCCGGCCTGATCTATCTGTCGGTCAGCGCCTTCGGGCAGCGCGGTCCCTATTCGAAGCGGCCGGGCTCCGACTCCGTCGCACAGGCGTTCTCCGGCCTGGTGTCGATCAATGTCGGCAACGACGGCACCCCGCACCGGGTCGGCACCACGATCTCCGACGTCGTCACCGGCGTCTACGCCTTCCAGGCCATCGCGACGACGCTGTTTGCGCGCGCGACCGTCGGCACCGGGCGCTGGATCGACGTCAATCTTTGCCAATCGACTTCCGCGCTGCTTGGCCACAAGGTCGCCGAACATATTCTGGAGGGCGGTGCGCCGCGCGCGCTCAACGTTCCGGCGGGCTCGTATCAGACGACTGACGGCTGGATGATGGTCACGCTGGTGAACGAGCCGCAATACAAGCGGCTGTGCGCGGCGATCGGCCGCGACGACCTCGCCAGCGATCCGCGCTTCGCCGATTTTGCGCGGCGCGCGGATGCCGTGGATGCGCTGATCCCGCAGTTGCGCGAGGTGTTTCTGACGCAGCCGACGGATGCCTGGCTTGCGCGCCTGCATGCCGCCGATCTCATTGCGGAGCGGATCCTCAATCCGGGAGAATGGCTGCGCAACGTCCATGTCGAGGCAACAAGCGCGGCGGTCTGCCAGCAGACGCCGGGCGTCGGGCCGGTGTACTCACCGCGGACGCCGGGCATTGCGAGCTTCTCGGAGGATGACTTGCGCCCCGCGCCTGATATAGGCCAGGACAGTTACGAGGTGCTGCTGGAAGCGGGTTTTGCGCGTGGCGCCATCGACGATCTGGTCAAGGCCGGCGCAGTGCGTCAGGCCGAAGGGGAGGCGCGGCATGAGTACCGATCTCGTTCGCTATTCCGTCTCGGGCAATATTGCCGAGATCATGCTGGACCGTCCGCCGGTCAATGCGCTCAGCATGGACCTGATCGATGCGCTGCTGGCGGCGCTTTCGAAGGCGAGGGACGACGAAGCGGTGCGCGCCGTCATCATCGGCAGCGCGCACAAGGTGTTTTGTGCCGGGCTTGATCTCGATATCGTCCGCGGCAAGCCCGGGATCGAGACCAAGAAATTCCTCGAGCGGCTGTATTTCGCGCTCAATGATACCCAGTATCGCATGGGCAAGCCGACCATCGCCGCGGTCGACGGCGCGGTGCGGGCCGGCGGCATGACGATTGCGATCTCCTGCGACATGATCATCGCCGGCGACGCCTGTACCTTCGGCTATCCCGAAATCGACGTCGGGCTGATCCCGGCGATCCACTTCGTGCAACTGCCGCGGCTGGTCGGCAAGCACCAGGCATTTGGGCCGCTCTTCCTGGGCGAGCCCTTTGACGCCGCCACGGCCTTTCGCATGGGGCTGCTGAGCGAAGTGGTGCCGAAGGGCACCGCGCTGGACCGGGCGCGGGAGATTGCGCGCAAGCTCGCCGCCAAATCACCCATCGTCATGAAGATCGGGCGCGATGCCTTCATGCGGGCGGTCGACGCCGATTTCCGCCGCTCGGTCGAAAACGCGGCCGAGAGTTTTGCGCTTGTCGCAACGACGGAAGATTGTCAGGAAGGCTTGAATGCGTTCGTCGAAAAGCGGACGCCAAACTACAGGGGACGCTGATGGCGGGATTGTATTTCGAGGAATTCGAGGTCGGCCGGGAGTTTCACCATGAATTCTCCAGGACCGTGACCGAGATGGACAACACGATGTTCAGCCTGCTGACGATGAACCCGCAGCCGCTGCATATCGATGCGCATTTCTCCGAAAACACCGAATTCGGCCAGCGGCTGTTCAACAGCCTCTATACGCTCGGCATCATGATCGGGATGAGCGTCTACGACACCACGCTGGGCACCACGATCGGCAATCTTGGCATGACCGACGTCAAATTCCCGAAGCCGGTATTCCACGGCGACACGCTCAAGGCGCACACCAAGATCATCTCCAAGCGCGCCAGCAAGTCGCGGCCGACCCAGGGCATCGTCGAGTTCGAGCACACCATGACCAATCAGCGCGGCGAGGTGGTGGCAAGCTGCCGCCGGACCGGCCTGATGCATTGCAAACCGAAGGCATAAGCCGATGCGATCATTCCTGTTCGTCCCCGGCGACAGCCAGCGCAAGTTCGAGAACGCCAAGAAGACGGCGGCCGATGCGCTGATCCTCGATCTTGAGGATTCAATTGCGCCGGACGAAAAGATCGGCGCGCGGCGTACGGTGCGCGAGATGCTCGATGCCCGGAATCCGAACCAGAAGATCTACATTCGCGTCAATGCGCTCGACACCGGCATGACGCTCGGCGACCTCGCGGCCGTCGTGCCGGGCCGGCCTGACGGGATCGTGCTGCCCAAATGCGCCGGCGCTGCCGACGTCAACCGGCTGTCGCTGTATCTCGATGCATTCGAGGCTGCCGCTGGTATCGAGAATGGCGCGACGCGAATCGTCACGGTGGCGACCGAGACGGCGAGGGCCGTCCTCAAGCTGCTCGATTTCGAGAACATGAGCCCGCGGCTGTGGGGCATGATGTGGGGCGCCGAGGATCTCGCGGCGTCGCTTGGCGCCTCGCGGAACCGCACGGGGAACCGCTTCCACGGGCCGTTCCTGCTGGCGCGGGACCTCTGCCTGATCAGCGCTGCGGCGGCCGGCGTCATCGCCATCGACACCATCGCGACCGACATCAATGACCTCGACGCGCTGAGGGAAGAAGCTATCGCCGCGCGTCAGGACGGATTCCTGGCCAAGGCGGTGATCCATCCCAAGCATGTCGACGTCGTCAATGCAGCCTTCATGCCTACGGATGAGGAAATCGCCTGGTCGGAGAGGGTGGTCAAGGCCTTCAACGACAATCCGACTTCCGGCGTCGTGAAGATCGATGGCAAGATGATCGACAAGCCGCATCTGCGCGCCGCGGAAAAAATTCTGGCGCTGCGCGGGCGGTAAGTCCTGCGGACTCCCCTCAGGCAGACGGATTGAGATCGGTACCGTCCGGCTCGATCAGCGCGCCTTCGACCTCAAGGGCTGCAATTTCTTCATCCGTGAATCCGGCCTCGCGCAGGATCTCCTCGCCATGCTCGCCGAGACGCGGCGGATAGTTTCGGATCGAGGGAGGCGTCTTGCTCCAGGTCGCGGCAGGACCAGCGACGCGTAGCGTGCCTTCGGACGGATGCTCGACGGATTGGATCAATCCGACGGCCGTAAGATGCGGATCGTCGATCAGGCTGTCCAGATCGTGCAATGGTGCATGGGGAATGTCGGCCTCGTTGAAGAACTGCAGCCATTCCGCGGTGGAGCGGGTTTTCATGACCTTCGAAAACCACTCATAGACGAAATCGTAGTTCCTTGCGCGCGAACTGATGCCGTTCAGACGGGGGTCGCGGTCGGCTTCGTTTTCCAGGCCGATCAGGCGAAAGAACGCGTTCCACTGCTTGTCCGAATAGACCAGCGCGCAGACATAGCCGTCGCTGGTCTGGTAGGGACGGCGATCGGGTGACAGCAATCGCGAATAGCCGGGTGGCCCGATCGGCGGCTCGAAGCTGCGGCCTGCCATGTGATCGCCAAGCACGAATTGCGCCATCGTCTCGAACATCGGGATTTCGATCGATTGCCCTTCGCCGGTACGCTCGCGATGAAAGAGTGCCGCCAGAATGGCGTGGGTGGCATTCAGGCCGACGATCCGGTCGGCCATCGTGGCCGGCGAATAGCGGGGTTCGCCGGTCATCTTGCCGGTCAGCGCGGGCAAGGCCGTCAAACCCTGGATCAGGTCGTCATACGCCGGCCGCCCGGCGTAGGGGCCTTGCTCGCCAAAACCGTGCAGGCTGGCATAGACAAGCCGGGGATTGATGGCGAGCAGATCGTCTGCGCCGAGCTTGAGCCGGGCCATTGCGGCCGGCCTCACATTGTGAACGAAGACGTCGGCGGTGGCGGCGAGCCGGAGCAGCGCCGTCCGGCCGCCGGCTTTCTTCAGGTCGAGCGCAATGGAGCGCTTGTTGCGATTTCCCTGCAGGTACATCGCGCCCATTTTGGGATGCCGCATCGGTGCGGCGTAGCGCATCACGTCGCCATCGGGGCTTTCGACCTTGGTGACGTCGGCGCCATAGTCGCCGAGGATCATGGTCGCGTAAGGACCCATCATTACGCTGGTCAGATCGATGACCTTGACGCCGGCGAGCGGTCCCGCCGGCGTGGCAGCGTTAGTCTCCTTCTGCGAATGCCCGGTCAATGGCTTGCGGCCAAAGCCTCGGTGAAGGCCTTGAACACCTCGGTGCCGGGTTTGCCGCGCTTGTTGATGTCCTTGACCCAATCCTCTGCCACCGACTTGAACGCGGTGTCGAAAACCTTCTTGTCGTCTGGGCCGAAGTTGATCACCTTCATGCCCTGCGACTTGATCTTCTCGGCCGCGGTCTTCTCGCCGTCCTCGAAGCGCTTGCAGCCCTCGCGCGTAGTCTGTTCGCCGGCCTCGACGAGTACCTTGCGGACGTTCTCCGGCAGCGATTTGAATTTCGCTTCGCCGATCGAATAGGTGAAGATGGCGGTCCCGAAGTTCAGCGCTTCGGTACCAGATTTCAGGATCTTGCCGAAATCGTAGGACACCGAGCTCTGATAGGAGAAGATCAGACCGTCGAGCGTGCCGCGGGTCAGCGATTCATAAATCTCCGGGGCGGCCATGCGAACGGGAACGCCGCCGATCGAGCGCATCATGAGATCCATGGCACCGCCGGTGGTGCGGATCTTCAGCCCTTCGAGATCCTTTGCGGTCTTGACCTCGCGGCTGGTGGCGAGCTGGATCTGATAGGCGGGCAGCGCGATGGTCACGAGCGGCCGCAACTGGTTGGGTCCGAACTCCTTGGTCTCCAAAATCCCGCCATTGTGCGAGATCTTGTAGAAGGCAAGCGACCCCTGACATTCGGTATCGAAAATGCCCGGAAGTTCGGCAACCGCCGTCAGCGGATATTTTTCCGATGAATAGGACGGGACGATGTAGGAGACATCGGCGACGCCGGCGACAGTGAGCTGCGCCATGTCCTTGGCCTTGCCAAGCTGCTCGGCCGGATAATGCTGGAACGTGACCTGTCCGTTGGTGCCCTTCGTGACCAGTTCCATGAACGGTTTCGCGACCAGTTCGTGGATGACGTGGCCGGCGGGAAGGCTTTCGGCAAGGCGCAGCGTGATCTTTTCCTGCGCAGCGGCCGGGCCTGCCACGGCGGCAAGCACCGTCGATGCAATAATGGTTCGCCTGTCGAGGGCAATGATCATGAGGTTTTCCTCCCTTATTTGTTCTTGTTTCAATAACCCATCTTGATTGGCAGCCACAGAATGATCTGCGGCCAGATGACGAGAATGGCGATGGCAAAGAGATGAGCCACGAAATGCGGAAAGACGCCGTGGAACACTTCGGCCACCGGCCGTCCCGAATAGCGTGCCACCACGAAACAGTTCAATCCGACGGGTGGCGTGATCATGCCGACTTCGGCGGTGACGATCTTGATGACACCGAACCATAGTGGATCGTAGCCGAGCGACTTGATCAGGGGCAGCACGATCGGAACCGTCAGCACCAGGATGGCGATCTGGTCCATGAAGGAGCCGAGCACGATGTAGCCGAACAGGATGATCGTCAGGATCACCCAGGGCGGCACCGGGAGGCTGCCTACCCAGGCCACCAGGTTTTGCGTCACCTGGGTCAGCGTGAAGAAATAGCCGAAGATCGAGGCGCCGAACAAGATCATCGCGATCATGCAGGTGCCGTGCGCGGAGCGCAGAAGCGCGCTGCGCAACGTCTTCCAGTTGATCCTGCCTTTCCAGGAAGCCAGCGCGAAGGCGCCGAAAGCTCCCAGCGCCGACGCTTCGGTCGGCGTGGCGACGCCGGTATAGATCACACCGGTCACCATGCCGAACAGCAGGAGCATGGGCCCGACCACCCGAAGCATCCGGAATTTTTCGATCAGCGAAACCGCCGGCGCCGATGGTGCGCGCGACGGGTCCTGCCAGGCGAGAAACCAGACGGTGGCCATGATGGTGATGGTCACGAGGATGCCGGGAATGACACCGCCGACCAACAGCGCGCCGATATTCACCTCCGCCAGCAGGCCGTAGATGACGAGCGCGACCGATGGCGGGATCAGCATCGCCAGCGTGCCCGAAATCGCGACCACGCCGGCCGCCATCTTGGGCTCATAGCCCTGCTTCAACATCGCGGGCAGGCTGGTCGCCGACAGTGTCGCCGCCGAGGCCGTGCTGGTGCCGCAGATCGCGCCGAAGCCGGCGCCGGCAAGCGCGGTCGCCATACCAAGGCCGCCGGGTATCCGGCCCACCCAGGCGGCGGTAGCCTTGAACAAATCGTCCGCAATACCGCTGACCAGAACGAACTCGGCCATCAGCAGGAACATCGGAATGGTGATCAGTTCGTAGGACGTCACCGCCGACAGGGGCGCGGTTTGCAGGATGCCGCTCAGCATCGGCATGCCGCCGACGAGGTAAAGCCCGAGAACGCCCGAGCCCGCCATCGCAAAGCCCACCGGGGTGCCGTTCGCGAGCAGCACGAACAGCACGATCATTGCCAGAGTGAGAATCATTCGAAGGTTTCTCCGGCGGCGTGCGAGGCAGGCAGGCCGATCACGGCCCGCCCGGTGACGAGTGAAAGGACGTGAGCAATCAGATGCAGCGCGAGACGCAGCGTGATCAGCCCGGCTCCGAACGGCACGAGGCCGACCGAAGGCCACATCGGCCAGGGAATGGCCCCCGCCATGACGTCGGCTGATTGGTAATTATCGACGGCGCGCAGGAAACCGAGATAGGCGATGAGCGAAAAAACCACGATGCCGACGATGCAGGTGACGATCTCCGACAGGCGGATCATCGCCGGTGAAAATTTCTGCTGCAGGATGTCGACGCTGACATGCGCGCGGCTGGTATAGGCTTCCGAAAGGACCAGGAAGAACACGCCCGCCATCAGGTAGATCGAGATCAGGTCGTAGGCCCAGGAGAACGGCCGGTTGAAGGCGTAACGCATGATGACATCGCCGAACACGATCATCATGATGGCGAACATGAACACGGCGGCGATGGTCGAGGCGATTTTTTCAATCGTCCCGACCGTCCGTAATATTCCGTCAAGCAAAATTCACCTCCCCAAGGTGCTTATCTTCCAGGCTGCGGCTGCTCCGCATCTTTATTTGGCGGGGATGGCCGCCACCGCCGCGCCGAACTCCTTCAGCGCATCGCTGCCGCGCTTGCCGCGTCCGTCCAGCCCTTCCGACCACGCCTTGGCGACGCCCTTCATCAAATCCTTGAATTTCGCGTTGGCTTCGGGTTGCAGGGTTTCGAAACGAATGCCGGCGGCTTCCAGCGACTTCTTGGTCTCATTGTCCGCCTTCTGCACCTGTTGGCACACGACAGGGATCATCTCTTCGGCGACGTCGACCATCGCCTTCTGGATCTCCGGCGAGAGCTTCTTCCATACGTTGTCGCTGATCGAATACGACACGATAAAGCTGCCGAAGCCGAGCCCGTCGGTGGAATATTTGACGAGCTTGTCGGCGCCATAGGCGACCACGCTCTCAAGCGGAAACAGCAGACCATCCATGGTGCCGCGCGAAAGCGATTTATAGGCGTCGGGTGCTGCCATGCGCACCGGCACCGCGCCGATCGCACGCAGGGTGAGGTCCTGCGCGCCACCGGTGGAGCGCAATTTCAGCCCGGTGACATCGCCGACATCCTTCACCGGTTGTTTGACGGTAAAAATGCGGTACTGCGGCAGGCTCACGGCCAGCAGCAGGCGGATGTTGTTGGGGGTATAATCCTGCTGCGCGATCACGCCGTTCCGTGCCAGCTTCCAGTACGCGAGGGTTCCCTGGCAGGAATGTTCGAAGGCTCCCGGCAGCATGGCTACCTCGGAGACCGGCATCTTGTCCGAGGTGTACCCCGGTGCGACGTAGCCAATGTCGGCGACGCCGGTCTGCGTCAGCTTCAGCATGTCGGCGGGCTTGCCGAGCTGCTGCGCCGGGTAGTGGTCGAATACGACCGCATTGTTGGTGCGCTTCTTGACCTCTTCCATCCACGGCTCGAGGACGAGCTTCACGAGGTAGTGGCCCTTCGGAAAGGAGTCTGCGACCCTCAAATGAATTGGCTCGGCGGCATGAGCCAGAACTGTCGATGCAATCAAAAAGCCGGAACCGGCAAGCGCCCGCAGAATCGCGACCATATCTCCTCCCAGGGGACATGTTGTTGTTTTGGGTAGCTGCGCATAAACGAAATTGATCGTCAAGGATGGCGCTCCGGCTGTGAACGGTCGTGGCCGCAACCCGGGAGCGCGCGGTCAAAGGTGAGGCGCCGGCGCGTGCCGGGGCGAATTGACTTTATGGATTGATCGGCAGCAAATACTGCCAATCAATAAACCTCAAGGAAGAACACCATGGTTGACGCGCTGATCATTGATGCATGCAGGACGCCGCGGGGCGTCGGCAAGGCCGGCAAGGGCGCCTTGTCGGGCATCCATCCGCAGCATCTTGGCGCCACGGTATTGCGCGCGCTGGCCGATCGCACCGGCATCAACACCGCCGATGTCGATGACATCATCTGGGGTACCAGCTCGCAACGCGGCCAGCAGAGCGGCGACCTCGGACGGATGTCGGCACTCGATGCCGGCTATGACGTCCGTGCCAGCGCGGTGACGCTGGACCGGTTCTGCGGTTCCGGCATTACCAGCGTCAACATGGCGGCCAGCTCGATCATGTCAGGCGCCGAGGATCTCGTGATCGCCGGCGGCACCGAGATGATGTCGATGGAAGGCCGCCGCGGCGAGGGGCCGTTCATGATGGACAACGGCAACCTTCGCCTGCGTGCCCGGCATCCGCAATCGCATCAGGGCGTTTGCGCCGATGCGGTGGCGACGCTCGAGGGCATCACGCGGCAGGACGTCGATGAACTCGGCCTCGAAAGCCAGAAGCGGGCGGCCGCCGCCATCAAGGGCGGGCATTTCGACAAGAGCCTCGTGCCGGTCCACCGCGAAGACGGCAGCCTCGCGCTCGATCGCGAGGAGTATCCGCGGCCGCAGACTACGCTCGAGGGACTGGCCGGCTTGAAGCCCGCGTTTCCCGCGATTGCGGATTATGCCCTCGACGACAAGGGGACGACCTATCGCAAGCTCATTCTCGACAAATATCCCGACCTCGACATCAACTTCGTGCATCACGCCGGTAATTCCTCCGGCGTCGTGGACGGCTCTGCGGCCATCCTGCTGGCGTCGCCGGGTTACGCAAAAGCCCATGGCCTGAAACCGCGTGGGCGCGTCGTCGCGATGGCGAATATGGGGGATTCGCCAACCCTGATGCTGAACGCGCCGGTGCCGGCCGCCCGCAAGGTGCTGGCCAAGGCAGGCCTCACGCTCGACGATATCGATCTGTTCGAGATCAACGAGGCTTTTGCGGTCGTCGCCGAAAAGTTCATCCGCGACCTCAAGCTCGACCGCGCGAAGGTCAACGTCAATGGCGGCTCGATCGCGCTCGGCCATCCCATCGGTGCAACCGGCTCGATCCTGATCGGCACGGTGCTCGACGAACTGGAACGGCGCGATCTCAAGCGCGGGCTGGTGACGATGTGCGCCGCCGGCGGCATGGCGCCGGCGATCATCATCGAGCGCGTTTGACGACTCAGGCAGCAGGAAACTGCAACTCGAACGTGACGCCTTCGTTCGACGGCAATAGCCGGACCGATCCGCCGTGGCTGGTCATCACAGCCTGGACGATCGAGAGCCCCATTCCCGTGCCGCCGGTGTCGCGACGCGTCGTGAAGAAGGCATCGAAGATCTTCTCCCGGTTCGGTTCGGATATCGGGTCGCCGTCATTGCTGACGGTCATCTTGACGAAAGCCTCTTCCGCGACGGCTTCGAGTCGCACGCTCTTTGCGTTGTGACGGATGGCGTTGTCGGTCAGGTGCGACAACACGATCAGGGCTTTTTCGCTGGACATGCCGATCGAGCGGTCGAGGCATCCGGTCGCGTCGATCGCGCGTGTCGGAAAGCGGCTCTTCAATCCGCCGATCACTTGCGACAGTTCGGTGTGTTCGTTCTGCGGCGCGGTTTCGGCGCGGGCCAGTTCGCGCAATCGCTGAGTCATGGCTTCCAGGCGCCCGGTGTCACCCAGAATGTTCGATATGAAATTCTTCTGTTCCATCCGGGTAAGAGTGTCGGATTTGCTATGCAGCGAATCCAGCAGCAACTCAGCAGCACCCTTGATCGATGTCAGCGGCGACTTCAGTTCATGGGTGAGGTGTGCCGAAAACGTCGCGATGTAGTCCGATCGCCGCGCCAACTGCTCGGCCATGTCGAGGAAGCTGTGCGACAATTGGGCGAATTCGCGCGTGCCGTAATGGGCGAGGGGTTGAAATGCGTCGCGATCGCCGCGGCTGATACGCGCGGCGCGATCGACCAGCTCGCGCATCGGGCGGGTGATGGTCCGGGAGAAAACCAGGCCGATGAGAATGGTCGCCAGAATGACCGTCAGTGCCGCCAGAATGAACTTGCGGCGCTCCTGATAGAAATGATCGAAGATGTTGCTCGGCGTTCTCGATGTATAGATGACACCGGCCACGTGGTTATTGACGACCACGGGCATCGCCGAAAACACATGCACGCCGACGCCGCGGCTGATCGAGTAGATTGGAGGCGGCGGCTTGTCGGGTTTGCGAATTCGCAAGGCGGCCCGATACTGTCCCCGCATCGCCGCGGCCACTTCCTCGATATGGGCGAGCGATTGGCCGACCTCGTCGCGGCCGGCGATCACGACGCCGCGGGGGTCGAGGATCCGGAAGCCGGCGAGCGTGACCTTCTGCGTTTCCAGAATGATCGGCATCAGCCGCGCTCCGATCTCGACATATGCCGGCGACGCAGGGGCGCTCGCTGGAAGCGCGTCGGGCCGCCGCCGCAGCAGGTCTGCGCCGGCAGCGAGGTCAAGTGCAGGCCGGATCGGCGTCAGTTGGTCTTCCCGATCAGGGCGTGCTTCGAGCGGAATTTCCGCGCCGAGCGCGATGCCGGCAGCGAGGCGGGCTTGCACTTCGCGCGCATAGACCGCCGCCAGCACGCGGCTCTGGGCGATCAGCTCAGCCTGGGTCTGATGGATGAGCTGGTTGTCGTAGAGGCGGAAGAAGAACAGTCCGACCAGGGGCAGCGTCGCCACGGAGGCGAGCACGGTGAAAATGACCAGTCCCAATGACGGCCGCCATTTCTCGCGTGCGCGCGGGATCATGCCTGCGGCTCGCATCGCCCGAGCTTGAAGCCGACGCCATGAATGGTTTCGATGACGTTGTCGCAGTTCACGGCGGACAGCTTGGCGCGGATATTGCGGATGTGGCTGTCGATGGTGCGGTCCGATACCTGGATGTTGAGCTGATAGGCCGCGCTCATGATCTGATCGCGGCTGAAGACCAGCGTCGGCCGTGTCAGAAACGCCCTGAGAATTCCGAATTCGATCGCCGTGAGCCGAAGCGGGGTGCCCGCAAACTCGGCGAGATGCTGCTCGGGGTCGACGGACAGCCTGCCTTGCGCCAGCGCGGCTGCGGACGCCTTCGCATCCTGCCCGCGTGCAGCCATGCGACGCAGGATGACGTTCACCCTCGCGACAAGTTCGCGCGGGCTGAAGGGCTTGGTGACGTAATCGTCGCCGCCGATCTCCAGGCCCAGCACACGATCGATCTCGTCGTCGCGTGCGGAGAGAAAAAGGATCGGAACGTCCGAGGACTTTCTGATTTCGCGGCAGACATCCAGGCCGTCGAATTCCGGCATGCCGATATCCAGAATGATCAGGTCCGGCCTGTCGCCGGCAAAGCGGGTCAATGCTTCCTTGCCATCGCGCGCCTCGAAGACGGTCATCCCGGCCTTCTTCAGGGCAACACGGATGACCTCGCGTATATGCAGGTCGTCGTCAACGATGAGAATACGGTGCGTCAAGGATCTCTCCGGGAAGTCGTGCCAGCCTGTGGTCTAACTCTTCTGCTGGGTGTCCAGGGCGCGCTGCAGTCGCCAGCTCCGAAAGCCCCAGGAGCGCCAGGATGCCATCTCCCTCCGTTGCTGTTCTACAAGGCAACCACGGCGGGAAACAAGGGTGGGATCGAACCCGCGAAGGGCAATGGCCCGGTCGATCGCCGGCAAGGCCTGCGGTCCCAGAGAAAACAGATAGTTCATGTCGATCCAAACGCCCTTGCCGCCGGCTTCGCGACCGTGGCTAACATTGTAGTCGGCGATGATGGCGGCGAAATTGGCCAGCGAGCAGATGTAGAGCGTTGCCGTAAGCGCGATGAGGTTGGCGCGGATCAGCCAGCCATTCGAGCGGTTCAGAACGATGCGGGCGACGATCAGCACGAGCCCCAACGCGACCAGCACCATCCAGATGAAAGCTGCGACGCGCCACCAGGTCAGCAGATAGATTTGAACATAGAGATCGAGGCGAAGGATCGATGACAGCACCAGCAGGACATTCTGCGCCACCCATAGATAGACCAGCGGCCGGATCACCTTCGATTGCCCGGCCGGCCCGCCGGGCCTCATGGCGGCCAGAACGAAGCCCGCCGCCAATAGCGCCGTGACAATGAGGGGATAAGCGCCTCGGTGCGCATATGAGGCGTAACTGATATCGGCAGGCAAGGTTGCGTTGCCCCAGAGATAGACTGCGTCAAGAACGGTTTGAACGGCGAACAGCAGATTGAACAGGATCAGCGAGCGCAGGATCGTCGCAACACCGAAGAAGTTGTTCCGGCCCGATGGCATTCCCTGCGCCAGCGCCGCCGCTTCGGCCAAACCTGCCGGTATCTCCCGCCTGCCGCTCCACCGGACGTGGATGAAGGGCCACACGATCGACAGCGCCACGGCCCAGAACAGTACGCGACCGAGACTGATGTAAGAAGCCGTATTGCCGGGATTCAGCAGGTTGATCCACTTCTCGAGCAATGGATTGGCCGATACCAGCAGAAACACGAAGATGCCGCCGAGAACGATGGGAACGAACCACACCGCAAACCCGGTCCTCAATGCCGGCAGATCGAACCCACCGATCGCCTCGCGAAAAAATCTGAACGGGCCGACCAGATAGAGATCGCATAACGCTGCGGTCCGCTCGCCGAGACCATGCCGATCGCGATTGGTCGTCAGCAGCAGGGCCGTGCCCAGCGCCAGCACCATGAAGGTCAGCGCCGCGACGTTGAATTCCTCCACGGCGGGGACAAGGGCGACCAGCAGGAGCGCGCCTGCCGGCAAAACCTGCTTTCGGTTCAAGGTTGCGAGATTGGCCAGCAGCGAGCCGCAGGCCAGGGCGACTGCAAAGATGGCCGCCGATATTCCAATGCCGTGTCCGTAGAACAGCCAGTCGGCCAACGCAGCCAGCGCAAGAACAATTGCGGCTTTGACGGGAAGGGTGTCTTCCCGAGCGGAGCCGGCATTGATTGCGGGCGCGGTGAAATCGGCCATTATTGCGCTTCCTGTCTGAAGGGGAAAATTGCAAACCAGCTTCGTGGAGGCAGGCTGGCACAGCCACCAGCCGTCGTTAGCTAGTCTTGTAGGAACAGGCATTCGATCGATCGCCCCTGGTTTACAGATCGAACTATCCGGTGCCGTTGTGCAATTGTGTGGAGCAGCTTCTGCAAGAGTTCAGGATTCTTCTGCAGTTTCCGTGCAGACGCGCTTATGCGCTCGCGCATCCGGGACAAGTTTGATACGGGCAACTGTCCCGTCCGGTCCCCGCAAGCCCCATCTCTTCCATGCAAATCCTCAAGCGTTTCGGCATCATCCTCGTCTGGCTCGCCGGACCTGTCCTCATTTTCGCAGCCGTCAACAAGAACGATCCCTATCTGATTTCGCTGCGGGGGCCGGGAAACATTGTTCATAGCGACGGCGAGCATCGTCGCGTTCGTGATCCTCTTCCGTCGCGGCTATTGGCGACGAGGCATTGCCGGACGGTTGCTCGTTCTGCTGTGGTGCCTGCCATCGCTGGCAATGCTTGGCGCGGATGCGTCGTTTGAATGGCGCAAGCGGAACGTCTTGCAAACCGACGCTGCGCAGGCCCGAAGTCTTGGGCGGCACTTCATCGTCGGATACTCGTCATTCCCGGAGGTGGCTGTTCTGGCCGAGAAAGGCCTGATCTCCGGCATCTACATCACCAAGCACAATGTCGTGGGATCGACGACGGCGCGCCTGAAGGAAGAGATCTCGGCGCTGCAGGAAAAGCGGCGCGCGGCCGGCCTGCCACCCCTGATCGTCGCCGCCGACCAGGAAGGCGGCATCGTATCGCATCTGGCGCCGCCCTTGACCAAGTTGCCGGCGCTATCGACCCTTGCGAGCCTGGCGCCGGATGTCCGCGCCGGGAAGGCGGAAGCGTTCGGGCGTATTCACGGGCAGGAATTGGCGGCGCTCGGCGTCAACATGAACCTTGCACCGGTGCTGGATTTGCGTCCCGAGATGAAGCGCAACCGGCTCGATTTCAACACGCTGATCCGCTACCGCGCGATTTCCGATGATCCGGCTGTAGTCGCCGATATCGCGCGGGCTTACGTCAACGGGCTGGAAGCGTCAGGCGTCGGCGCGACGGTGAAGCATTTTCCGGGGCTCGGACGTGTGCGAAGCGATACCCATCATTTCAGCGCCGATCTGGATACGCCCCTGGACGAACTCGAAGCGTCGGACTGGATACCCTTCAGAAAGGTGCTGGCTGGTTCGAAAGCGCAACTGATGATCGGGCATGTGACGCTGACCTCGGTTGATCCGGACCGTGCGGCGTCGCATTCCAAACGGGTCGTCGACGGCATCATTCGCAAGAAATGGAATTATCAAGGCGTCGTCATGACCGACGACCTCGTGATGGGGGCGATCTATCAACGCAATGTCTGCACGGCCGTGGTCGAAGCGCTCAATGCCGGCGTCGATCTGCTGCTGGTCGCCTTCGACGGGGCGCAGTTCTATCGCATCTTTACCTGTGCAACGGCGGCGTCGGCCGGGGGACGGCTCGACGCCGCCATGCTGGGCGACAGTGAGGTGCGGTTGGAAGGAGCATTCGCGGCGTCCGCCAGCGGAGAATTAAGCAGCGCCCATGTGGCCCTTCAGGATCGGTGAATTTCCGATGGTTTTTGCGACCATCAGGAGTGCGCCTGAAGGCCCTTCCTTCCCAGTTTCGAGGCATTCAAATCATTAAACGCAGGCGATAGCTTGATGGCGATTGCGTCAGGGCGTATCGGTCCTTGGCCGCTGATCGTCAATCGCGCGGAGTGAGCGATGGCGCAAACAAGGAAGAGGACGCGCGCAGTCATGCAGCCAGATCCTGATCGCGAATCTGCCGGCGCAGAGATGCACCGGTCCATCATGACAGCCTTCTGCGAAGTCCTTCGTACTACCCAGCTTCCGCCCATGACGGTGATGAGTCTCGCCGCGTCCGCGCTCGGAACGGTCTACAGGGAAGTCGCCGATCAGCATGGCTCCGATGGCGGCTGCCCTTGCGGCTGGAAGCCGAACCTGCGTGCGGATGTCGAGGCTCTGCAGGCCGCGCTGGCAGCGAAAACACAAGCGGTCCCGCCTGCTGATTTGCGCGTCATGCAGGCTGTCGGACGTGCATGAGCCATGACGTTCGCGACCCGCCGGCCTTGTCCATAGCGGCTGGATCGGATCCCGCGGTCTACGTCTCCGCGGGTTGCTTCGAATTATGCGCGGGGTGTGCATTCGACGGTCGCGCAGACCATCGTTCCTGCCGGTGCGAACTATTCGGCGAACGGACTTCCTCTGGTCGCCCCGCCATTGCCTTGGCCAGGAATACTGGTTTGTGATCCTGCTGCTTGGACCACGACACGTAGTAGGCCACGCCTGTCATGATCAAAATCCCGGCAAGGCTGACCAGGACGTGCATGGCGAGCGAATCCGGGCCCGTGATCAGGACAAGGTGTCCGGCAAACGAAAGAAACACCCCGGCGCAAAAGACTGCCAGCCACTCCTGGCCGCACTTGATGACCGGCTGCAACGTCTGCCATTGGAATCCGGACCAGTCTCGCGGCACCATGTAGGCAAACAGAAAAGCCAGCGCCAGAATGTGAAGCACCCTTTGAGGGGCGAGATTTTCCCTGTCGTTGAGAACAAAGACCTCGCGCAGCAGATCCGGGACGATACCGGGCTGGGGAAATTTTCCCGCCACCGTCACCGCCAGGGCAAAGAGCAGGTACAGCCACGCCGCGGCGCGCAGGATCGGGAGTTCCTGAAGCGTACGCAGGGTGCGCATTTGCTTCGCGCCGCTCAATGCAAGCCAGGCGCCGAGCACGAACAGGAGTTGCCAGCAGAACGGGTTGAGATACCAATGTCCGTCCGGAAACGCCGACAAATTCCAGTCGAATTGGCGGGCTGCGAGGTAGAGACCAATCGATGCCGCCGCGGTGACATTCGGCCGGCGGACCATGCCGAACAGGACGAACGGGAAGACCGCCATCAGTACGATGAACAGTTGCAGCACATCAAGGTTCAGCGGCTTGGCCCGAAGCAGCAGGCCGTGAATCAGCGTCCGGATCGTATGATCGACGATTCCCGTGACGTTGAATTCGCCGATAAGTGCGGGCGCGGCGGATTGGCCCGCGACATATCCGATCAGATTGATGTAAATCACGAATAGGACGATATAGGCGGCGTATAGCTGCCACAGCCGCTTGAAGATACGGGTTGCCGTCACGACGAAGCCGCGCTCCAGCATCATTCTTCCGTAGAGGATTGCGGCAGTATAGCCGCCGACGAATACGAACAGGTCGACGGCGCCGCTGAATCCGAAGTTGCGCATGGTCAGCAGGCTGACCACATTGTGGGGGATGTGATCCAGAAAGAGGAACCAGGTCGCGATACCAAGCAGCAGACAGAGTCGAAGATCGCCGTCGCGCGCAGCGAACTCAGCCTTCATTGACGGATACATTGCGGGTTAAGAACTTTGCCATCGGAGGAATCGAATCGCGAATCTAGCGCGACTCTCCGTTCAGCCGGAATAGACTTTACGTGAAGAACAATTAAGCAAGCCCGCGGCGATTATAGCCCGCCCGACAATCACAATGTTTTGAGGGAATAGAGTGACCGAATAGCATCACGCTCGCTCGTGCTTGCGAAGATCGCGGATGTGGTCGAAATCGCTGGCTTGCAGATCGGCGCGCGTCGCGCCGATCTCGGGCAGGGCCGCCTCGGTGAGAACCTCGGCGGTGATATCCTCGACGGAGCAGTCCGCGATTTCATGGATGAAGCTGATATTGCCGTATTCACCCGATGCTACGCGGGAGATGACCTCGCGCCTTGTGATTTCCGGATCGACGATAGCCTCGCGGCCGCGGCGGCCGTAGTCGATCATTACGACGAAATACTGCATGCTGGCGATCTGACCTCATCCCGTATGCCGGGATCAACGATGTCAGTATTTCCGAAAATCGGAAATTAGTCAAGTAAAAATTCGGAAAAGCCGAAATTGTGCCCTGAAGAAGGAAAGCAGTCACAGGCATTCGACAGAATCGGGCGATTCGGCAGTCGCTGCGGCGTTTGCTATTTATCCGGCGTGCGGCCGCTCGTCGTCCTTGTCGCCTTGCGTGCCCGCGCTGCCGCCTTGTTGCGCAATCGCTCGATCTGGCCCCTTGGCAGCGTGACGCAGATCTCGCCGATCCATTCGAGCTTTACGCCGGTGATCGGCTTGGCGTTGAAGCTCGTGAGGTTGACGACGGTCGGCGATTTTCCCCGCCCGATCGTCTTCAGATATCGCTCGCCGGTTTTCAGGCGCACAGCAGCTTCCTCGCCGTAAAAGCTCGACAACGGATGGCGCTGCTCGCGATAGACCACGATAATATCGCCATTCTCGTATTTCGGCAGCATGGAATCGCCGGCGACCTCGAAGGCGATGGTCTCTTCGGCGATCGGGAAGGGTAGTTCGACGTCGCCGAGGCCTTCCGGCGGCACCTGTTCATGCTCCGGCTCGATCGAGGCGCCGGCGCCGACGCGGCCCATAATCGGCACCGAGTTCAGTTCGAGATATTCGATGATCGACGCGATCTCGGACGCCTTGATCAGGCGTATCCCGGACAGGATCTCGGAAACCGCGCCAGGGCGAACGCCCATTGCGGTGGCCAAACCACCCTTGGTCTTGCCCGGCTTTTCCAGCCCCCGTTCGATCAACCTGATGTCCAGCATCGTCAGACCTTTGCTAATTTCAGAAACGATAGCAGTTCCGATTATCCGAAATCAAGCTTGACTTTTATTTCGGAATATCAGAAATTGATTGCCGACGTCGGGCGGCGTTGGCAAGCATCAAGGACAACAAGAATGGAACTGTGGAACTGGGCGCCCGAGCACTCGGACGCGCTGCGGGAATGTGTTGCCAAAGGCCTGTCCTATTCGGAGGCCGCGCAAGCGATCAATTCGCGATTCAATACGTCCTACTCCCGCAGTGCCGCGCTCGGGCGCGCCCGGCGTCTGGGGCTGACGGAGGACGACCGCCGGAAACCGTCGATGCCCACCAAGCCTGCAGACCTGCGCGACATCGGAGTGTCTCGTGCCAGCGATTGCAAGGCGCGTGCGCTTCCCTGGCCGACAGCGCCGGTGTTCAAGGAGATCAAGCCGCTCAAGCTGCGCTGTGTAGCGATCGAGCCGCGGCATCTCTCACTGGTCGAACTGGAGCGCGGCGATTGCCGCTATCCGTACGGCGGCGACGAGGAGGGCGAGGCGATCACTTTCTGCGGTCATCCGCGCCGGCCGGGTTCGAGCTATTGCACGCCGCATTTTCATTTGAGCCGCAATCCGGTCGAGCCGCCCGAGCGCGCGGGCGCTGCGGGGGGTGGAGGCGGCATGAAGAAGACAGCTGTCACATGCGTGGCCGACAGGCTCAAGCGGCTGCCGCACCGCCATCGGATCGCTCATCTGCGTGCGTTGATCGGTCTTCAGCCGGAGGGCTGCGGCCGCCGGGACGAATTGTCCGAATTGCTGCACGACGAGATTTCGGGCGCATCAATCGAATAGGTTTGCCGGTCGCAACCGAATTCCACTGCTTTCAAGGAGTCCATCAGATGCCGAAAGCCAAACGCCGAAGGCCGTACAATCCCGCCATGGTACATGACCGAAGGTCCCGCGATCTGTTGCGCAATGCTGAAGTCGCATCCGTCGAAGTCGATAATCCCCTGGCGTTGGAGCCCGGCGAGAAGATCGTTGCCCTGCGCTCGATCCGCAACGATCCGCTCGCTCGCCTGCATTCCCACCGCCAGATCGACGAGGCGCAGTATCAGGCGGGGCGTGCGTTCCAGAGCGATTGGGAGAAGGCCGAGCGCGGGCCGCGCGCGGTCGATCCGACCCGGGAATATGTCGATGGCGGGCAAGGGCGCGAACCGATCACCGAGGGCCAGCGCAAGGCCGTGCTGCGGTTGAACCGGGCCGAACGCGAACTCGGCGCGGACGGCTCGGCGCTGGTGCATGACGTGCTGGTCCAGGGGCTGACCATGGAGCAGGTCGGCCAGCGGAGGGGCCTGTGCACCAAACGCTGGGGCGACTATTTTTCACGGCGGTTCCGCGAATGCCTCGACCGGCTGGCACTGTTGTATGGGTTCGCGACGGAGCACCCGGTCCCCGTCAAAACCCACCCGCGCTGAATCGCAGCGGCTGCACCACGTCGTAGGCCGCCTTGCTCAGCGGTACGGCGTAGTCAACGGTCAACGCGCCGAACGGCGAGGCCCAGGTCAGGCCCGCGCCGACCGATGAACGCACGACATTCTTGTTGGCGACCTGAAGCGATGCGGCCGATCCGCTGTAACCAAATACGCTGCCGGCATCGACGAAGGCCGTGGCCCTGAGACCGTATTCGTTGGGCACGCCGGGAATCGCGCTCTGCAACTCGGCGGTCGTCGCCCAATACGCGCTGCCGCCGACATTATCCATCGTGGTGCCCGGCGTCAGGTCGCGTGGGCCGAATCCGTTGGGGGCAAATCCCCGCACCATGGTCGGGCCGCCGAAGAAATTGTTCATCAGCGGCACCTGCTGGCCGCCCCAACCGGTAACGTAACCGCCCTGGGCGCGAACCATGCCGACCAGATCGCTATTGAGCGATTTGTAGTAGCGCACGTCTTCCGTGGTTTTGAGAAATTTCACGTCGCCGCCAAGCCCTGCCAGATCCTGGCTGAGCTGCGACTTGATTCCGCTGGTCGGGTTCTTTGTATTGTCCAGCGTGCTGTAGGTCGTCGTGCTGCCAGGGGCGGAGACCCACGTCGGACCGGCGGCGGCCGCCTGCTGCACGGCCAGCGAAGGCGTCAGGCCCGAGCTGTTCGGCGAAAGCGTGATGTTCTGATTGTAGATCGAATAGCGCCACTGCACGCCGAGTTGCTCGTTGATCGGCGTCCCCAGCTGCAGCCTCGCGCCGTAGGTGGTGGTGCCATAGGATTGGTAGCTGTTGGCGTCGCTTTGGCGGCCGAAGAGTTCTATTCCCGCCGCGACCTTGGTGCCGAGAAAATAGGGTTCGGACGCAGCCAGATCGACCCCGCGCGCATATTGGCCGTAGGTGAAGGCGGCCTGGACGTTCTTGCCTGTACCGTAGAAATTGCGTTCGCCCACTTTTACCTCGACGAGCGCGCCATCGGTGGTCGAATAGCCGCCGGCGATGTTGAAATCGCCGGTCGCCTGGTCAACCGCCTCGATATCGAGGATGACGTGGTCCGGCGCCGAGCCCGGCCTGTTCGATATCTTCACCGTTTTGAAGTAGTTCAAATTCTTCAAGCGCCGTTCGGCCCGGTCTATCAGCGTCTTGTTGTAGGCGTCGCCTTCCGCGATGTCGAATTCGCGCCGGATCACGTAATCGCGCGTGCGCGTGTTGCCGTGGATCTCGATCCGCTCGACATAGGTGCGAGGCCCCTGTTCGATCACGAAGGCGACATCGATGCGTTGCGCGGCGGCATCGCGGGTGAGGCGAGGGGTCGCCTGGGCAAAGGGATAGCCGAGCTTCGCCATTTCGATGGCCAGCAGCTCGGTGGTCTTGTCCAGGGCGTTGCCGTCGAACGTTGCGCCCGGGTGGGCGGTGGGAAGGGCGCGAAGCTTGTCGCAATCCATGCCCGGAACGTTGCAGGCGACGCTGACTTCCCGGAAGCGATACAGCGCGCCCTCATCGATTGCAAAGCTCAGCGCAAAACCCTTCGTCGCCGGATCATACTCGGCCTTTGCAGTTGAGACGCTGACGTCTGCATAACCCTTGCTGCGGTAGTAAAGCCGCAGCTGTTCCTGATCTTGGGCGACGCGGTCGGGATCGTAGACGTCACCGCCGGTCAGAAAGCTCAGCATATGGGTGGCGGAGGTCTTGATCACGGCGCTGAGCTGTCGTTTGCCGAAGGCCTTGTTGCCGGTGAAGTCAATCTGCCGCACCGGAGTTTTGGCTCCCTCCGTTATGGCGTAGACGAGATCGACCCGACCATTGCCGCGGTCGATGATTTGCGGTTCAACCCGGACGTCGGAGCGGCCGGCACGCCGGTATGCCTCGATGATGCGGCTGGCGTCGGTTTGCACGGTCGCGCGTTGCAGCGAGCCGTGCGGTTTCGATTCGATCGTCGCGGCGAGGTCAGCGTCTTTGACCTTCTTGTTGCCTTCGAATGCGACGCGGTCGAGCACGGGCGCTTCGGAGAGATGCACCACAAGCCGTTCGCCGGTGCGTTCGATGGAGACCTTGTCGAACAGGCCCGTTGCAATCAGCGCCTTCAACGCCGCGTCACGCGCGGCCTCGTCGAAACGCCCGTCGGGGCTTGCATGAAAGTAGGAGCGCACAGTCTCGGCATCGACGCGGCGATTGCCTTCGACGATGACTGATCCTTGCGCCGGCGGAGCGGTTTCGGCGACGACGGGCGTCGCTAAAATCAATCCGAGAGCGCCGGCAAGCCGAACGGTTCGGTTGCGTTGCGTGATGCGTCTAATCTCTCGATCCCCACGTCCCGCGGGGCTCCTGTTGATCGGGTGAGATCGAATTGCTCGCGGGGGGCGAAAAAATGTCTGGGATAAGGTGAGTTGCGGGCGATGCGCCCCAATTTCGGCCTCTTTTGTTAATGCGGGCTTTCTCAGAATTGTCGCAATGCACGCCTCATGCTTCGCCATCGAGAGGGTCAGGACGCTCGCGCACACAACCGCGCGATCGTCCAATCTCGCAGGAGCATCGCATGCGTTATGCAGCTTTCGTCGCCGCCGCGCTTATGCTGATTCAGCCCGCGCAAGCGGAGAAGACGCCGGAGGTCGATCCGCGCGCCTCGCTCGGCGTAGTCCAGCAATGGATCTATAATTACCGGGCCAAGCCGGACTATGCGCATGTCCCGGCGGCCGTGCGCGTGCTGTTTCATTCGCAGACGTTCAAGGAACCGGAGAACGCGGGAATCTATCTCGGCTTTGTCGCGGGTGCGATCGGCTCGAACCCGGCCAAGGCGGAGCAGCTCATTGCCAGTCTCTTTCCGGTCCGACCGGAAGACGAATGGGTGATCGTCCGCGCGATCGCCTATTCGGGTCTGCCCGAATGGAGAAACGTCCTGCGTCGGGTGGCGTCACGAATGCCGGGCCGGCAGGTCATGATCGACGCCTACCTGACGGGCAAGCTGCCGACCTTGACCGACATTCCGCTGGAGGAGGTGAAGCCCGGCGTAATGGACAAGCTGCGCGGGGCATTCACCAAGAATCCCTTTGCGAAGGACGAGCGGAAGCTGAACACGACGCTGACGTTTGCGAGTAACCAGGATCTGCTGGATACGCTGTGGGGCTATTATTTTGCGACCGGCTCGCATGCGCCCATCCAGCGCATCATCCAGATGTTGCCGTGGAGCAAGAGCCGCGACACGATCGACAAGCTGACGGTCGGAAGCATGGCGCGCTATACGCTGGCGAGCTATGCGATTCGTGACGCCGGCTTGCGCGAATATCTCCGCAGTGAACTTGCCAGTCAGCCGGCGGCGGTCAAGGCGCCGCTCACCGAGGTGGTCGAGGCGGCGGACACGGTGCAGATCGCAGCCCTGCGCAAGGAGGCACTGGCCGCCGTGGATGAACTCAAGACCAAGGGCTCCGACAGCCGCCGCGATCTCAGCTTCTGGGGTCAGGTCGGTGTTGGCGCGGTCGCGCTCGGTTGCGTCTCTGCGGCTGCGCTGGGGCAGGTCGCGGTCGGCATTCCCTGCGTGATCGGCGGTTCGGCCTCGCAGGGATTGCTGCAGTTCTGGGAGAAGCAGCAGTAAGCGACGACCAGCCGCCGCAGCTCATTCCAGTCCGGCGCGGCGAAAGCCTTCGAGATAGTGCTCGCGATCGGCGTCGTGCTTCCAGGGTAACTGCGTCGTGATCCAGGCGAGCGAGATATTGGGCTGGCTCCGGCGCAGCTCCTGGAGCGCGGTCCGGGCGAGTTCGATCTGACCGGTCATGCCGGCCGCGACCGTCAGCACCCGATAGGCACCGGTGAGGTCACCGCGCTGACGGGTCGCCTCCTGCGCCAGTGCGATCGCTTCCTGATAGTTCCTTCCGACGAATTGGGCGTAGGCGGCAACGCCATAATAGATCGCGGAAGAGGGATCGCGCGGGCTTTGGCGGATGGCGCGTTGCGTCGCCGCATAGGCATCCGTCCACCGCCCGCTATAGCAAAGCGCCAGGGCGTAGTACCCCTGCGCCAGGGAGAAGTTCGGGTTGAGCTGGAGCGCCAGTTCGAACTCGGCCAGCGAAAGGTCGAGCCGGCGCGTGGAGAAATACACGCTGCCGAGGGCTGTATGCGCCCAGGCATCCTCGCTGTCGGCGGCAATCGCCGCCAATGCCGCCTGCTCGGCGACGGGCGCTGCAGTTGCAAGGTCAGTCCAGCCCAGATGCACGCCGAACATATGGTTGGTCGCGAACAAGCCCAACGCCTGGCCGTAATGCGGATCGATCGCAATCGCGCGTTCCAGCAGCGCCTGTGCGGCGAGGCTGTCGGGACGCGTCACCCGCCAGTGATGCGACAGCGCCCGCATCACCAGGTCCCACGCGTCGACGCTGTTGGGCGGCTTGCGCCGGCTGCGAAAGTTCTCCGCTGCGTAAATCTGCGGCTCGATTGCCGTGACGATGGCGTCGGTGATCTCGTCCTGCACGGCGAAGACGTCGGTGAGGTCGCGGTCGTAACGCTCCGCCCAGATATGACTGCCCGTTGCGGTGTCGTTGAGCTGCGCAGTGATGCGTACGCGATTGCCGCTCCTTCTCACACTGCCCTCCACCACGTAGCGCACCCCGAGCTCGGCGGCGATCTGCTTCATCTGGACCGCCTTGCCCTTGTAGGTGAACGACGAGTTGCGCGCGATCACGAAGAACCAGCGCAGTTTCGACAGCGCGGTGATGATGTCTTCGCTGATTCCGTCGGAGAAATACTCCTGCTCATGGTCGCCGCTCATGTTGTTGAACGGCAATACGGCTATCGCCGGCCGGTCGGGCAGCGGCAGTCCGGGACGCGGATGTTCTGCATCTACCGGCGAAGTAGCCCTTGCATCGCATGGCCCGTTCACGGTGCCGACGAAGCGAATTCCCTTGCGCGGAATGGTGCGGATGAGCCGCTGTTCCTTGCCGTTGTCGCCGATCGCGTTTCGAGCGGCGTTGATCCGGCTGTCAAGCGTCGAATCCGAGACGATCCGTCCTCCCCAGACAAGCGCAATGAGGTCATCGCGGCTGACGACGCGGTCGCGATATTTCAACAGGTGAACGAGCAAGTCGAACACTTGCGGCTGCATCGCAATCATCTGGCCGCCACGGCGCAGCTCTCGAAGATCGGTATCAAGGATGTGATTGTCGAAGTTGAACTTCACGTGTCCCATCGCATTTTTTCTCAAGAAACAATCAAGTCCATCTCAAGCGTCAGGCAAAGCTTTGCCGCCGTTCTTCCGGCATCCTGCCAAAATCAGCAGTTGCAACCCCTGTTGCCTGTTGCGGAGCCAATTTCATGACGGAAACCCAGGTCATCAGCCCGGCGATGCCGGGCAATCGGGCGCTAAGATTCACTGCATTTCTGTTTGGAGGTGTGGCCTATCTCACATTTCTGTTCACGATTCTGTACGCCATCGGCTTCGTGTCGGGCCTCGCCGTGCCGAAGACGATCGACACCGGTGCGAAATCGGGGCTATTCGAGGCAATTGCCATAAATCTCGCGCTGATGTCGCTATTTGCCGTTCAACATAGCGTCATGGCGCGGAAATCGTTCAAGCATTGGTGGACGCGGTTTATTCCGAAGTCTATCGAGCGTAGCACCTATGTGCTATTTGCAAGCCTGACGCTTCTGTTGCTGTTCTGGCAATGGCGTCCAATGCCGACCGTGATCTGGAACATCCAGGAGCCTGAAATGGCCATGGTGATTGCCACACTGTCGTTCATCGGTTGGGTGATCGTGTTCACGAGCACTTTCCTGATCAACCATTTCGAACTGTTCGGATTACATCAGGTCGCCAACAATCTCGCAGGCCGCGAGATGCCGGTGCCCGTCTTCCGGACGCCGTTCTTCTACCGCTTTGTCCGTCACCCGATCTATCTCGGTTTCATCATTGCCTTCTGGGCGGCCCCGACGATGAGCGCCGGGCATCTGCTGTTTGCAGTGGTGACCACGGCCTACATCTTCGTCGGGATAGCGCTCGAAGAGCGCGATCTCGTCGACATGTTCGGCGACGAATATCGCCGTTACCGGGAACGCGTTTCGATGCTGTTCCCGTGGCGCAAACTGACCTGACCACTTCTCAACTATTCCTAAGGAGACGGAAAAATCATGAAACATACTGGAAGCTGTTTTTGTGGCGCGGTCGAGGTTCAGGTCACGGGTGCGCCGGAAGGAATGGGTTATTGCCATTGCCGTTCCTGTCGTTCGTGGTCCGGCGGGCCGGTGAACGCGTTCACCCTGTGGAAGCCGGAAGCGGTGCAGATCACGGCGGGGGCGCAGCATGTCGCGACGTTCGAGAAGACGCCGATGAGCCAGCGCAAGTACTGCGCGAAGTGCGGAGGTCATCTGATGACCAATCATCCGACGCTCGGGCTGGTCGATGTGTTCGCCGCCACCCTTCCGACGTTCCCTTTCACGCCCGGCGTGCACGTCAACTACGCCGAGACGGTGCTGCCGATGCGGGATGGATTACCCAAGCTGAAGGACTTTCCCGCCGAGCTTGGCGGCTCCGGTGAGATGGTTGCCGAGTAGAAAAACGGACGGGCGCTGCGACTGCTATTCGCAGTGCCTGCTCGTCGATAAGCCGCCGCTCGATCCCCGGACCAGACCCGGGGGCGGGCGGCGCGCGCTTTTGGGGCACCGTCACCGTCGGGTCCAGGCCTGCAGGATGGATGCGAGGGCAGAGCTATGTCGGCGGCAGGTCCCCCCCTGCAAAATCGGGGTTTGGCGTTACCCATCCGGTTCCGGTAAGAAAGCCTTGAAGTCGCGGCGAAAATCTTCATTTCGCCAGGCAAAATAAACAAGAGGAAATGCCGGAGATGACTGCCAGACCGCAATTGCCGGAGCGAACGCCGCGCGCAAAGGGCGAACCGACTGCGCTGGAGGGTCTGCTGGTCGTCGACTTCACCCGGGTCGTTGCCGGGCCGGCCTGTACGCAAACGCTGGCCGATTTCGGCGCCGAAGTAATCAAGATCGAAAACCCCGACGGAGGGGACGATACCCGCCATTATGAACATGCGGAAATCGGTGGCGAGAGCGCGGCCTACCTCAGCCTCAATCGCAACAAGCGCGGCATCGCGCTCGATTTCAACAATCCCGCGGCGCTCGAAGTCGCGCGCGAACTGATCGCGAAAGCGGATGTCGTCGTGGAGAACTTCTCCGGCGGCATAATGAAGAAGTTCGGTCTCGACTATGCCTCCGTCGCGCCGAGCAATCCGCGGCTGATCTATTGCTCGATCTCGGCCTATGGCCGCAGAGGCGAGTTCGCCTTGCGTCCGGGTTTTGATCCGATCACGCAGGCCGAAAGCGGCTTCATGTCGCTGAACGGGTTTCCGGATGGGGAACCGGTACGGACCGGTCCGCCGATCGTCGACATGGCGACGGGTATGTCGGCATGCAACGCGATCCTGCTGGCGCTGATCGCGCGCGACCGGCTCGGCCGCGGTCAGCAGGTCGAGGTCGCGCTGATCGATACCGCCGTTTCGATGACCGGCTTCTACGGCATGGCCTATCTGATCAGCGGCGCGAATCCGGGCCGCTTCGGGAATTCGCCGAACGGCTCGCCTACCGTCGGCGTCTATCAGGCATCCGACGGCCCGCTTTACATGGCCTGCGCCAACGACCGCCTGTACCGCCGGCTCGTGACGGACGTGCTCGAAAGGCCGGACCTTGTCACCGATCCCGAGTTCGCCCACCGAAAAAACCGAACCGCCAACAAGGAAAAGTTGCGCGCCATCATCGCCGGTATCTTTGCCAGCGACAGTCTCGAACACTGGATGGCGAAGATGAAGAAGGCCAACATACCGGTCGGCTATCTGCGCACCGTGGAGGAAGGGTTCAACGCGCCGGAAGTGCGCGACCGCCATCGTCTCAGCCGGATTCCACATCCGACCGCGGGCACCGTCCCGAATATTGAAACGCCGCTGCATATGAGTCTGACGCCAACCATCGATCCCGTGGCGGCGCCGCTGCTCGGCGAACATACCAGGGAAGTGCTCCAAAAGACCCTCGGCTACGATGAGCGACGTCTCGCGGCTCTGACCGAGGCGGGGGCCTTCGGGAAGGCGGGCAATACGGCCTGAGCGGTGCTGATCGGGCTTGATGTATCTCGCAAACGAATAACATCCCTGCGTTTGCGCGACGCCTAACCCGTTTCAAAGCGGTAGCTTTTCCCATTTATCTGCGGCTAATGTGCCGTCAAACGGGAGAGAAACAGCATGAACGACGGGACCCCCATACGGCCGACGAGGAATGTCGAACTCGGCGCCAGCGGTGAAGAATTCCAGAATCTCCACGAATTCGTCCGAAAAGCCCGCTCCCGGCTCAACCAGAACGCATGGGACTATATTGTCGGAGCCGCGGAGACGGAGACCACCATGCGCCGCAACCGCATGGCGCTCGACGAGATTGCATTCCGGCCTCGGGTTCTGCGCAACGTCGCCAAGGTCGATGCCTCCACTGAGGTGTTCGGACGTCGCCTGCGTTTGCCCGTCATGATCGCGCCAGTCGGCGCGCTCGAGATTTTCGATCCCAATTCAGGCGCCGCCGTGGCGCATGGCGCGGGGCAGTTCGGCGCCGCGCACATGCTGAGTTCGGTGTCCGAGCCGGGGCTTGAGGCCACCGCCAAGGCCGCCCCCGACGCGTTGCGCATTTTCCAGCTCTATGTCCGCGGCGACGACGCCTTTGTCGAAGACACTGTCAGCCGCTCTATCGACAATGGCTATGCTGCGTTCTGCCTGACGGTCGACACCGCACATTACAGCCGGCGGGAGCGCGATATCGCCAAGCGGTATGTCCGCGAAAGCCGGATCCGGGCCACCGGCGGCGATTTCCAGAAGGGGCTGGAATGGCGCACCGTGAAGCTGATCAAGGACAAGTATAAAATTCCGCTGGTGATCAAGGGTATTGCGACTGCGGAAGACGCGGCCATCGCGCTCGATCATGGCGTGGACTGGATCTATGTGTCGAACCACGGCGGCCGCCAGCTCGACCATGGACGAGGGTCAATGCATGTTTTGCCGGAAATCGTCGACGCCGTTGCCGGTCGCGCCAAGATCATGGTCGACGGTTCGTTCTGTCGTGGCACCGACATCGTGAAGGCGATCGCCTCCGGGGCCGATCTGGTCGGTATCGGCCGCCTGCAATGCTGGGCGCTCGCCGCCGCAGGCGAAGCCGGCATCGTGCGGATGCTGGAGCTGCTGGAAGACGAGGTTATCCGCGCTCTGGGGCTGCTCGGCGTCACCCGCCTTGCCGAACTCGACAAGTCTTACCTGCATGCGGCGACGCCGACGAACCCGCCGAGCGTGTTCAGCGCCTTTCCACTGCTGGATATCGAACCCTATCGCTATTGAGAAGGGCGGCCGCGCCGAGGGTCTTTCGCCTGAACCGGTCCGTCATTTCGGAGTTGGTCGCTCGTCGGGGAACCCGGCGGGCGTCTCCGTATTATCAGGTGCGCCCGGGACGGCGTCCCAAACACGAGTCTGATCTCCCATGGTCAAGTAGCCGCAAGCGAATGGCAGAAGATCCTTTCGCTCAATTCGACCTCGAGAAGGCCATCGGTCTTCGCTGGACCTTGCGGGACATTCAGGCCCGCCGGCTGAAAATGTCGCCGGTCAGCGATGAGGATTTGAGGACATTGACGGACCTCGGCCTGGTCGACGTGCGCGACGAAGGGCTCGTGCTGACGCCGGCTGGAACCGCCGTGCTGAACGGGTCGTAGTCAGCGCGCCTTCAGGAAGCTCTCGCCGGAATCGCAAGGCGTGCAGCGATAGGTCAGCACGTCGTAATTCTGATCGCGCGGCTCGATCGTCGCCAGCCGCATCTGTGCGCCGCATTTCATGCAAGGCATTTGTATGCTGGTTTTAAATCGCGTGCAGGTTGGTGTCGGCCGAAGTGTTTGCAGCATCGTATCCCCATGAGACTTAAATTCAGAGACGCAACGCCACCTACAGCCGGGCCCTAACCCCAAATCACTATGCCACACTGTTGCCACCATTGGAATCGCACGTCGACCCCCGTACGGCTACGGTCCGTGAGAAAAAGGAAACCATTCCGTAGGCCATTCGTTGCGGTCTGGTCGGCCGGATGGCGACGGCGCAGGTCTGTGCCCCGGCGGAGCCTGGTCCAATACGGCGCAGACGCAGCCGGGAATTGTGCTAACCTGCCAAGGTCGACATTGGAGTAGCGACCATGACTGAACCGAAACTCGAAGTTCCGGCCGAATTGCGCGATCTGGCCGAGAAAACGATCGATCAGGCGGAAAAGGCGTTCGGCATGTTCTTCGATGCCGCGGGCAAGTCCATGACGTCGATGCCCGGCGCGGGGACGGAAATTTCGAGGCAGGCGCTATCGTTTACCGAACAGAATATGAAGGCTGCGTTCGAGCACGCCCGCAAGCTGGTCCATGCGACCGACCTTCAGGAGGCGATGCGGATCCAGTCCGAATTCCTGCGCAGCCAGTTCACCAACGCCGGCGAACATATGCGCCAGATCACCGGCGGGGTCATCTCGGCCGCAAAAGATTCAACGAAGGGCAAGTTCTGAGAAGGCGGGGCGCTAGCGGCGGCGTGCGATCGCGACACCGAACAGAAAAGCGACGAACAGGCTGGCCAGCGGGGCTTCGCGGGTAATCGCGCTGACGGTGGCGAGCGGCATTCCCGGTTTCCGTGCCGCCGTGATCGCGTCGCTGAGACGGCCCACCGCAGTCTGCAGCGCGTCGGACACTTCCGTGAGCGTGCGTGACACATCCGTTGCCGTGTCGATGGCGCGTTCCGCCATTCCGGGTTGTGATGGGTCTGAGGGTTCGATATTCACGTTCTGCTACTCACTGGTCGCCCGGCATTTGCCGCGCCACGGCTGATGTCATGGCAATACGCAGCCGCGACATTTGTTCCTGAAAGTTCTCGCTGTTGGCTCGATGAGGAACCTTCGTCGTCGCCGGGATTTAATTCGTCAGACGAAACCACTGCGGATTTTCAGATGGCGAGGCATTTGGCGGAAGATCGTTTGAATCGACGTGGCGGTGCGCCGCTGAAGGCCGCGATTGCGGTCGCTCTGTTCGGCGTGCTCGGCATGCTGGTCGTTGACCATGGGCCGTGGAACAGGCCGAAGGAACAGCCCGCCTTTATGACGAGCTACAGCTCCACCGGCGAAGCCGCCCGGGCAGCGGGCGCCAAGGTCATGCCGACCGAACCGAAGCTGCAGGTAGAGCCTGAGCCACCCATGCCAAAGCCCGTTCATCCCGTGAACCCGGCGCCGCGGTAAGGCGCGTCGTTTGACGCGTCGGGCAAATCAGCCGTAAAACGACATCATCACCGAAGTTCGCCGGCTTCCTGACGAGCGCATCAGCGCACGCTGACGAATGCGCCCCAGCACGCAGCCAATCCGGCAGCGACCAGCACGAGAAACGGACTGTCGCAAAACATGCCGCCATGTCGGCACATCGCGACACCCAGCGAGCCGATCTCGTGATGGCTTGCCGCATAGAACAAGCCCGACAGAATCGTGAGCACGGCAGCAACGTAAAACATCCGACCGCCTCCTTGCGCTCTGTTGGGCCGCAGGTCGCGCCGTGCACGGCCCAACGATTTCGTTTCGATGTCGTTGTGCCGGTTTGAATCTGGTTTGCTTTGGCCACTTGACGCGTCGGGCAAATCAGGGGCACATTGGCATCATCGCAGATATCGTGCAGCCCGCGCCGGAAATGGCGGCGGGCTTTTCATTTCACACAACAATCGGCCAAAGCCGTTGCAATTTGTCGAAACCGTTTCGTCGAATTGTCTGCAATTCGTTGACCACTCGAAAACGGATTGACATGTCGGGCAAATCACCGGCATAACGCCATCATCGCAGAAATTGCAAAGCCCGCGCGGAGAAATCCGCCGCGGGCTTTTTGTTTTGAAATCCTCGAATCGGACGGCGGCCGCACATCGACGCCGCAACTCCCAACGCCCCCGCCGGGCGTCGCGAGCGCGCCGCCGTCCGAGCCTTCAATCCCACACACCTTTTGGCCGGCATGCGCGAACATGTCGGCCTGCGGCGCGGATCGTCACCGCCGCACGCGGCCCCTGACGGGATAAGGTTCGCGCCCCAAATGATCTGCGCCTGCACACCGCGATCATGCCGCACGTTTCTTTTTTGGAGAGATGCCGATGACTGCGTACCTGATATCGCTCGCGCTCGTCGGCCTCGTCGTCATCGCAATCTCGGAGGAGTTCTCGTGAGCGCCGAAATCATTCAGTTCATCCCGCGGCCCGGACGCAACGACGCGCCGACGGATTTCCCGACAATTGTTTTCCGTTCTGCGGCGCAGGATCCCGCCGTCGCTCACGCCGATGCTGCCGCAGACCGGCCTGCTGAACCGGAGAGGCGAGAAACCTAGCGTGGCCAAGAACTCTTGTTGAAATTCGATCTCTTGCACGGAGCCACACCAGGACCGCGATCCGCGTTCTCGTCGGCATCATGCGATGCAAGGATGCTACTCCCGCCGCCCGTGTCTCTGCCGCCAACGCCATTCTCGATCGCGGTTGGGGCAAGGCTACGCAATCGCTGGAGAACAGCGGCGATGGTGCGCTTGAACTGATCCATCGGATCGAGCGTGTCATCGGGAATGACGAGGACGTTGCGGACACGCTTGCTGAACTTCATCAGTTGACGTTCCTTGATGCGGCTCCCGTTCCAAAATTTGATCAGGGGCACTGGTGGCTTGCCTTTCGCGGTCCCGAGCCGGTCGCCTTCGCCGGCATCATTTCGTCCACCCATGTTTTCAATGCGGGCTATTTTTGCCGCGTTGGCGTGCTGGGGAAGCATTGCGGACATCGGCTTCAGTTGCGCTTGATGCGGGCCATGGAGGCGCGTGCGCGTCGGAGCGGATGGTGTTCGATCATCTCGGACACCACGGATAACATGCACTCGGCCAACAACTTCATTCGCTCGGGCTATCGCTTGTTCAGTCCCCGGAATCCCTGGGCCTGGCCGCATACGCTTTATTGGCGCAAGGACGTAAAATAGCGGCCCGTCCGTTGCGTACCTCCATGCTCTGATCGCCCGGTGGCCTTGTGGCCACCGGGCTTTTTTGCGTTTTGGGACCAGGGCCTTGTGGCGGAGTAGCCATGCTTCCCGGGCGCCTTGATCATTGGCGGTCAGCCGGTAGACTAGCATGGCTCGGGCGACGCAAATCGATGGAGCGGGCGAGGACGCATTATGGCTGGAGACGGCGGAAAGCTGGATGCAGGGTCACCCGCGGGGCCGGGCGCGGACAGCTATGTCGCTATGGTTGCGCGTGCCAAAGCCCTGATTCCGGAATTGCGCGATCGCGCTTCAAAAACGGAAGAGCTTCGGCGCTTGCCGCCGGAGACCGAGCGTGATTTGCATGACGCCGGCTTGTTCCGGGTCGTGCAACCCAAACGTGTTGGAGGCGCGGAGCTTGACTATGTCGCGCTGATCGATTGCGCCGACGCGCTTGGGCAGGCGGACGCTTCCGTGGCGTGGAATTTTGCCAATCTTGCCAGCCATCACTGGATGCTGGGCATGTTTGACCGGCAGGCGCAGGATGCCGTCTGGGACAGGAATGCCGATGCGTTGATCGCGTCGTCCTTTATCTTTCCAGCCGGTCGCGCGAGAAAGGCGGATGGAGGATATATCCTTCGTGGTCACTGGCCGTTCTCCTCGGGCGTCGAGTCCAGCGACTGGAACATGCTCGCCGGCGTGGTGTCATCGGACGATGACGCTGACGGCATCGAATACCGGATATTCCTGCTCAACAAGAGCGACTACAGGATCAGCGACACCTGGAATGCCACGGGACTGTGCGGCACCGGATCGAACGACGTCTGGGTCGAGAATGCCTTCGTCCCTGAGAAAATGACCGTCGCGGTTAGTGAGCTGACAGGCGGACCGACGCCGGGAAGCATGATCAACTCAAATGCGCTGTATGCGCTGCCGGTATTCTCTCTCTTTCCATACGTGTTATCGGGTGTCGGCCTGGGCAATGCGCAAGCCTGTCTGAATGACTATGTTGAATTCGCGCGGCATCGTGCCTCGACCTACAATCGCGCCAAACTCAGCGACCTGCAGACGACGCAAATCAAGATCGCAGAGGCCTCCGCCAAGATCGACGCGGCCCGGCTCGTCATGCGCACGAACTGCATCGAGGCGATGGATGACGCAAGGCGCGGCCATATTCCGGATCTTATGGGCAAGACGCGACTGCGGCGGGACGGGGCTTTTTCGGTGAGCCTCTGCACCGAGGCCGTATCGCTGTTGTTCGCGGCAAGCGGTGCACGCAGCCTGTTCACGTCAGGCGCGCTGCAGCGGCAGTTCCGCGACGCCCATGCGGTAAATTCGCATCTCGCATTCAATTTCGATGCGGCGGGAACCAACTATGGACGCGTGGCGCTTGGCCTGCCGTCCGAAAATCTGACGCTCTGAGGCCTGGCGGATGTCTGACGCACCTAAACATCCGGCCGATCCAGCCAACGAATTTGCCAGCGATAACTCGGCGATCGATCCCCGGGACTTTCGCCATGCACTTGGCACGTTCGCCACGGGCGTCACCATCGTCACGGCGATGTCGGCGGATGGAAGGCCGTATGGTGTGACCTGTAACTCCTTTGCCTCGGTGTCGCTCAATCCGCCGCTGGTGTTGTGGAGTCTTGGGATGTTCTCTCAAGGACTCACGATCTTCCAGAATGCCAGCCACTTCACGGTCAATGTTCTCGGAGCTTCCCAGGAAGCACTGGCGTCACAGTTCGCAAAATCATCGGACGACAAGTTTGCCGGCGTGAGCTGGACGCCTGGGCTCGGCAACGCGCCGGTATTGACCGACAGCGTCGCCAGTTTCCAATGCCGTGCGGCCAATCGGTATTACGGCGGCGACCATATTATCTTCCTGGGTGCAGTCGAAGCTTACGCTTACAATCGGCAGGAGCCTCTGCTGTTTGCGCGCGGCGGCTTTGGCCGGTTTATTGCCAGCGACGGCAAGGCGTCGTCGTGAGAGGATCGCCGATACTTGCTGGATGATCTCCCGCGGTCCAGCGGCATATCGGCAATTCTAATTCTTCGCCATTTCTGCACGATACCAGTCGCCTATCTCACTGGCTGTCATCAGCGCAACGCCGTCGTGACCGAGGACATAGTCAAGCAGTGCCTCGAGATACTTGATGCGATGCGGCACGCCCGTGATGTAAGGATGAATTGAAATTGCCATGATCCGCGCGTTCGAGGCGCCTTCGAGATATAGCCGGTCGAACTGATCGGTGCAGCGTTTCAGGAATTGCTCGGAAGGCAGATGCTGCAGCGCATGGATGACGATATCGTTGGTTTCGACCGAATAGGGGATTGTGGTTATGGTGCCGTGAGGCGTGGCGATGTCCTGCGGCAGGTCGTCGATCACCCAGTCAGCGACGTATTCGATGCCGTTGAGGCGAAGCAGATCGAGGGTTTCCTCGGTCTCCGTGAGGCCGGGGCTTTCCCATGACCGTGGTGGTTTCCCCGCAAATTTCGAAATTGTCTCGACCGAACGCTTGATGGCATCCGCCTGGTTCTCGACCTTGTGCATCGGTCCCTGCACGAAGCCGTGACCCATGAATTCGAAGCCGGCGTCGAGGGCCGCAGACGCGACGCGCGGGTAGGTGTTGCAGACATTGGCATTGAGCGCCAACGTCACCGGCATTTTGCGATCGGTCAGCGCCTTGAACTGCCGCCAGAAGCCGGCACGCATTCCGTATTCATGCCATGACCAGTTCGGCACGTCAGGCAACAGCGGCTGCCCCATCGGCGGGCTCAGCACTGTGCGAGGCATGGCGTGCTCGATCCGCCATTCCTCGACATTGAGGATAACCCATACTGCTAGCCTCTTGCCGCCGGGAAGCGTCAGTTTCGGCCGGTCGATCTGTGCTTGATAGGGGATGCGGTCGCTCAGGGTCACGGCAAGCTTTCCTGGTCTGGGTGGGTTATTCGGCGGCCTTGGAGCCGCGGGATATACTGGAATTGACCCGTGGCATGACCTTTTCGGCCATCAGGATCATTGACTGGCGCCCGAGTTCGCGATCCTTCCAGTCCTTGCCGGCATAGAGCAGTGTGCCGAAAGGCCCGGTCTCCTCCTGAAAAGCCAGCAGTTGATCGGCCACGCTTTCCGGCGTGCCATGAATGATCAGCTTGTCGCAGATCGATTCCAGCGTCACCTCGTCGTCGGGCTGATCGCGGCGCGTTTTGAACAATTCGATACGACCGCCACGCTTCAGCTTGGTGAACAGCGAGCGATAGTAATAGACATAGGGCCCATTCGGATCGGTGGCATAGGCCTTCGCCGTTGCCGCGTCCTTGGCGACGAACACGCTCTTGGCAACGCGCCAATTCGTCGAATCCGCAGGCCGGCCAGCGCGCTCGCATCCCTCGACATATTTCGGCCAATGGCTTTTCACCCAGGCCGGCATCAGGAAGTTTGCCGAGATCGGCTCCCAGCCGCGTGCGGCGGCTTCCGTGACGCCCTTTGAGAACGGCGCCACCGCAGTGACCACGATCGGCGGGTGCGGCCGTTGCAGGGGGCGCGGAATGAAGCCCTGGCCGATGTCTTCGATCAGGGTCTTCTGAACCGATATGTTCCAGAATTGGCCCTGAAGATTATAGGGCGGCTCACTCGCCCAGATCTGAAGCACCTGATTGATCGCTTCAAGGAACATGGCGTTCCTGTCGGCTTCGAGATTTCCGAACGCTTCCGCGTCCGACAGCAGACCGCCGGGGCTGATGCCGAAGATCAGTCGTCCGTCCAGCATATGATCGAGCATCGCGATCGAGGCTGCAATCGCTGCCGGATGAGCGTTCGGCATGTTGACCGTGCCGGTCCCAAGCTTGATCTGCTTCGTCGCCGCCGCGAGCCACGCGATGAAAGCTATGCAGGAAGTGATATTCTCGGCCCTGTCGGTGACGTGCTCGCCGACATAGGCTTCGCTGAAGCCGAGTTCATCGGCCAGCAGGAAAGCCTCGCGGTCCTCCTTGAGCGAAAGCCGCCAATCCTTGTCGACAGGATGGATTGGCATCGTAAAGAACCCAAGCTTCATGGTCTGCTCTTCCCCAAAGGCAGGCTTTTTGTTTGGCACAGAACGTGCTTCGTTCGTCGCTCGAAAACAAGCTCAAAGTCTAAATAATCTCCCGACAACAAACTTGACCTTTGCCGATCCCAGCCGTCTAATTCCGCAAAAATGCCGATAGTTGGCCGAGGAGGTCACGCCAAAAATGAAAGCCTCGGCTTTCGCTTACGCCCGCGCAACCAGCGTCGCAAATGCGCTGGAATTGCTGACCGCCCATGGCGAAGGGGCCAAGGTATTGTCAGGCGGCCAAAGCCTGCTGCCGGCGATGAATCTGCGCCTGGTCGCGCCCGAACTCATCATCGATATCGGCGAGTTGGACGAGTTGCGCGGAGTTCTGGTGAAGGAAGGCGTCATCACCATCGGTGCGCTGACACGTCACGCCGATCTTCTGAAATCTCCGGAAATAGCAGCCCATGCTCCCTTGCTGACGGATGCGGTTGCCCATGTTGCCCATCCAGCGATCCGTAACCGCGGCACCATCGGGGGAAGCCTCGCGCACGCAGACCCGGCTTCCGAGCTGCCGGCCTGCATGCTCACGCTTGGCGCTACCATGATTGCTCGCGGGCCGAACGGCGAGCGCCGGATTGCGGCAAGTGAGTTCTTCGCCGGGATCTACGAAACTGCGCTTGCGCCACAGGAGCTGCTGGTTGCCGTTGAACTCCCGGTAGCCCCAAGAAATTCGACGCATTTCTTTCATGAGTTCGCACGTCGTCATGGCGACTATGCGATCGTCGGCCTGGCAGCGCAGGCCCTCGTCAGGGATGGGCGGTTCGCCGATCTTCGCCTTGGTTTCTTTGCCGTCGGCGATCGTCCGTTGCTAGCCACATCTGCCGGAAAACTGGTTGATGTCGACCATTACGTCGACGGTGTTGTCCGAGGCGTCTTCTGCATTGGATGATGAACTCGACCCTCTGGAGGACCAACAGGCGACACCCGCCATGCGCCGGCATCTGGCGAAGGTCCTGTTGGCGCGCTGCGTATCCTCGCTGCTTGGTCGTCCTGATCTCTGTGCGGGGGCGTCAGGGTGACGGCTGCGGTTGCAATTTCGCTTGTTGTCAATGGTGAGCGCGTTGATGCGGATGTGCTGCCGCGCTTGAACCTGGCGGATTTTCTTCGCGAGCATCTCAAGCTGACCGGCACGCATGTCGGTTGCGAACACGGGGTGTGCGGCGCATGCACGGTCCGCGTCAATGGCGATATCGTCCGTTCCTGTCTGCTGCTTGCGGTGCAAACGCACAATGCGACGGTTGAGACGATCGAGGGATTATCCGACAGCGGCGAAATTGCCGATTTGCAGTCTGCATTCCGGGAACGGAACGCACTGCAATGCGGCTTCTGTACCCCGGGAATGCTGATGGCGGCGCAGGATCTGCTGAAGCAATCGCCCTGTCCGGACCGAGAACAGATCCGCGAACATCTTTCCGGCAACTATTGCCGCTGTACCGGTTACCAAGCCATTGTCGACGCCATCGAGACCACGGCGCGAGCGCGTACCGGACGCTTGCCATGACATCCGCACCGGAAAATCCTGAAACGCTTTCGGTGCTGGATCGTCCGAACTCCTATATCGGCAAGACAGTGCCGCGTCCGAACCTCGACCGGCTGATGCAGGGACGGGGGCTTTATGTCAGCGACATCGAGCTGCCGCGCATGGTGCATGTCGTGTTCCTGCGCTCGCCGCACGCGCACGCGAAAATCAATGGTATCGATGCTTCGGCGGCCAAGCAGATGCCGGGAGTGATCGCCGTCGTTTCAGGCACAGAACTCTCGACGGTCATCACGCCGTGGGTCGGCGTGCTCTCGCATTTGAAGAGCCTGAAATCCGCGCCGCAAAGCGCCATCGCGGTCGACCGCGTGTGCTGGCAGGGCGAAGCCGTTGCTGCCGTGGTGGCGAGCAGCCGTGCCCAGGCCGAAGACGCCGCGGAGCGTGTCGCGGTCGACTATGAGGAACTCGAGGCCGTAACGGACATGCGCACCGCGCTTGAGCCATCTACAGCCGTCATCCATGCCTCGCTCGGCGACAACCTGGCTTTTGAACGGAACCACGATGCGGGCGCCGTCGATCAGGCCTTTGCCGAATCCGACCAGGTGGTGGAGGCGGAGTTCGTCTTTGGACGGCACACCGGCGTGACGCTCGAACCCCGCTCGGTGGTAGCCGACTGGAACGCCGCGGAAGAGAGGTTGACCATCTACCAGGGTACGCAAGCGCCGCATATGGTGCAAAATATTGCAGCGCTTCATCTCGGCTTGAGGGAATCGCAAGTCCGCGTGGTCTGCAAGGACGTCGGTGGCTCCTTCGGTATCAAGGTTCACATCTATGCCGACGAGATGGCGACCTACGCGCTTTCCAAACTGCTGCGGCGTCCGGTCAAATTCGTTGCCGACCGGGTCGAGAGCTTCAATACCGATATTCATGCCCGCGACCACCGCTGCAAGGGAAAGATCGGTGTCAAGCGCGATGGCACCATTACGGCATTCGAGATCGACGATCTTACGGGGATCGGGCCCTATTCGATGTATCCGCGGACCAGTGCGATCGAGGCCAATCAGGTCGTCAATCTCGTCGGCGGTCCCTATGTGACCAAGAATTATCGTGCCCGGGCCCGCGTCGTGTTCCAGAACAAGAACGTGATGTGCCAGTACCGCGCAGTTGGCCATCCGATCGCCTGCTCGGTGACGGAAGGCCTGGTCGATCTGGCGGCCATGAAGATCGGCATGGACCCGGTCGAGATCCGTCGTCGCAACCTGATCGCCGACGACGGTTATCCCTGTGCCTCGCCCTCGGGATTGCGCTTCGAGCAATTGTCGCATCATGAGGCGCTCGCCAAGTTGATCAAGATGATGGACTACGAGGCGTTGCGCACCGAGCAATCCGCGCTGCGGGCGAAGAACGTCCATCGCGGCATCGGCATCGCCAGCTTCATCGAGGTCACCAATCCCAGTGCGGCGTTTTATGGCGTCGGCGGTGCGAAAATATCCTCGCAGGATGGCGTCGCGGTACGGCTCGACGCGCAAGGGTCCGTGATCTGTCAAACGAGTATCACCGAGCAGGGACAGGGATCGGAATCGCTCACCGCACAGATCGTCGGAAGTGTGCTCGGCGTGTCGATGGATCGCGTCCGCGTGATCCTGGGCGATACCGACAATACGCCGTATGGCGGAGGCACCTGGGCCTCGCGCGGCGCCGGCATCGGTGGTGAGGCCGCGCTTCAAGCCGCCAAGGTACTGCGCAAGAACATTCTCGACGTAGCGGCCGCCGTCCTGCAATCGACGCCAGGGGAACTCGACATTGTCGACAACGCCATCGTGAATGCCGTCGATGGTGCGACCGCGGATCGATCTGAGCGAACTCGCGCGCATCGTCTATTTCCGCCCCGATACGCTGCCGCCGGGCATCCAGCCCGAGTTTATGGCTACGAGGCACTTTGTCCCGCGTGAATACCCCTTTGCCTTCACCAATGGCGTTCAGGCCTCGTGGCTGGAGGTCGATACCGACACCGGCTTTGTGAAGCTGCTGAAGCACTGGGTGGTCGAGGATTGCGGCACCATCATCAATCCCCAACTGGTCGATGAGCAGATCAGGGGTGGCGTGGTGCAGGGGCTCGGCGCCGCGCTGTTCGAGAAATGCGTGTACGACGAACGCGGCCAGCTCACCAACGCCAATATGGCCGATTATCTGGTTCCGATGTCCGGTGAAATGCCGGATATCGATGTCGGGCACGTGGTTTCACCGACCTTGGAATCGGAACTGGGTGCGAAGGGGGCGGGGGAGGCCGGCACGGCAGGTGCGGCGGCGGCCGTAACCAACGCGGTCAACGACGCGCTTAGGCCGTTTGGGACAACAATCACGGAAATTCCGCTAACGCCTCAGGTTATCCTGACTGCCTTGGGGCGGATATAGTACGACGGCGCCAAGATCGATCCGACAGAACGAGAAAGCATATGGACCAAGTCCAACGCGCCATGCAGACCGATTCCGACGAAGTCCTTTATGACGTCGTCGATCATATCGCCGTCATCACGCTCAACGCGCCCGAGCGCATGAATACGATTTCAGGTCCCATGCTGAACAACCTGACGCGGCTGCTTATCAGGGCCAATGAGGATCGCGACGTGCGTTGTGTGATCCTCACCGGCAACGGGCGCGCATTTTGCGCTGGGCTGGATTTGCGGAAGGAGCGCAGCGGCGACGGCATCAGTGCGGCTTCGTCACCGACCTCGCTGGATCTGCGCAACACGCCGCCGACCGTTCTGCAGGCCATGGACAAGCCGACGATTTGCGCTGTGAACGGCGGAGCCGCGGGCTACGGCATGGATACGGCGCTCGGCTGCGACATTCGCATCATGGCGGAATCGGCGAAGCTGGCCGCGGCCTTCGTCAAGCGCGGCGTGGTGCCGGAATCGGGCGGCACCTGGTTTCTGCCGCGAATGATCGGGTGGGCCAAGGCGTCAGAACTGATCTTTACCGGCCGCACGCTCTCGGCACGGGAATCTCTCGAATGGGGGCTTGCCAACGAGGTCGTGCCGGACACAGCGCTGATGGGACGGGCGCGCGAGGTGGCACGCGAGATTGCGGCCAATGCACCGCTGGCGGTCCAGGCCGCCAAGCGCATGATGCGGACGGGGCTCAACGAGACCTTCCCCGATCATGTGCATCACGTCTATCTGCAGCTCCTGCCGCTGTTCAAAACGCAGGACATGCAGGAAGGCATCAAGGCGTTCATTGAGAAGCGGGAGCCGAAGTTCGAAGGGCGCTGATTGACATCAGCACTATTCGGCTGCCGCATTCGCGATCGCGTCCGCCTGCCGGTTGGTAACGACCACCTTGATCGCGTCCTCGATCCGTTCGCGGGCGTAGCGCAGGGCGGTTGGCAGGTCGGCCAGCGGAAACGTGTGGGTATGGATTTTCGTGGCGTCGAAGCGTTTCTCAGCCATCAGCGCCATGGCGCGGCGGGTAGCGCTGCGGCCTTCGCCTCGAATTCCGTAAGCGTAGATGTTGTTCTTCACGAGATGCGCGATATCCATCGTGACCGGATCGTGCGGAAACGCAGCGAGGCAGATCTTGCCGCCACGGTTGGTCATGTGAATGGCCTGATTGATCGTTGCTTCGGACCCGGCGCACTCGACCACATAGTCGGCGCCGATACCGTCAGTGAGTTGCTTGACCACCTCAACGGCATCCTCGTCGTTGATATTGATGACGCGATCGGCGCCTAGCCCCCGGCCGATCGCCAGTCTGCCGTTGCGTGTTCCGGTCAGGATGACCGGGCTGGCGCCGAGCGCCTTGGCAACGGCCACCGCGAGTAGCCCGATCGGCCCCGGTCCGATCACCACCACGCTCTCGCCGGCTACCAATCCCCCCAACTCTGTCAGTCCATACATCGAGGTCCCCGCGGTTACCACCAGCGTGGCCTCCGCATCGCTCATGGTGTCGGGCACCCGCGCCAGCGTGTTGATGTGATTCACGGCGTATTCGGCAAAGCCCCCGTCTGTCGTAAAACCGTTCGCGCGATGGCCCTTTTCCGGTTTCCCGTAGTTCAGGCATGACGTGTACATGCCCTGGCGGCAGCGTTTGCACTGGCCGCAGCCGGCGTGGATTTCCACGCTGATGCGCTCGCCGATCTCGAATTCGTCGACGTCGGGCCCGAGCGCGGCGACCGTACCCATATACTCATGGCCCGGGGTGAAATTCTTGTTGAACGGCAGGCCGCCTCCAATGCTGGCCGGCGATCCCGTATGAATGATTTCGAGATCGGTGGCACAGATCGCAACCGCGTCGATCCGGACCAGGACTTCGGCGCGTGATGGTACAGGTACCGGCTTCTCTCGCAGCAGGAGCTGATCTGGATCGCCGAGCACCCAGGCTCTCATCCGCTCGGGAATCGGAAGATCGGGCGACGTCTTCACGCCTGGAGGTTGGTACATGGGCTTCTCCTCTTGCGTCGAATGCTACCGGAAATCGGCGGTGGGCGAAATCGTCGGATACCGCCTGCGCCGCGTAGGTTTGCTGCATAGCAAAACGGTTTGTCGCAAAACCTTCATGCGCGGTCTATACTTGCACACCGGCTAGTGCTGAAATCCTCAATTGCGACGCTAATCCGGAGTGCCCCATGAAGACCGTCCGCTTTGTTCTTGCCTTGCTGGCGCTGTTGCTGATCGCGCCCTGGCAATCCGCCCGAGCGGCCGACGTCATCTGCTACAATTGCCCGCCGGAATGGGCCGACTGGGCTTCCATGCTCAAGGCCATTAAAGCCGATCTCAACTACGATATCCCGCACGACAACAAGAATTCCGGCCAGGCGCTGGCTCAGATCCTCGCCGAGAAAAGCAACCCGGTTGGTGACATCGGTTATTTCGGCGTGACCTTCGGCATGAAAGCCAAGGCGCAGGATGCGCTCGAGCCCTACAAGCCGGCGAAATGGGAACAGGTCCCTGCCGGCCTGAAGGATGCCGATGGCTTCTGGACCACGATCCATTCGGGCACGCTTGGCCTGTTCGTGAACAAGGACGCGCTCGGCGGCAAGCCGGTGCCGGCCTGCTGGAAGGATCTCCTGAAGCCTGACTATAAGGGCATGGTCGGCTATCTCGATCCGTCGTCGGCTGCGGTGGGATATGTCGGCGCGGTTGCGATCAATATCGCGCTCGGCGGCTCCGAAGCAAACTTCGACCCCGCGATCAAGTTCTTCAAGGACTTGCGGAAGAATGACCCGATCGTTCCCAAGCAGACGTCCTATGCCCGCGTCGTCTCCGGCGAGATGCCGATCCTGTTCGACTACGATTTCAATGCCTATCGCGCGAAATATTCAGAAAAGGGCAATTTTGAATTCGTGATCCCCTGCGAGGGATCGGTGGTGTTTCCTTACGTCGTCGGCCTCGTCAAGAACGCCCCGGACAAGGACAAGGCCAAGAAGGTGCTGGATTATCTTTTGTCCGACAAGGGACAGGCGATCTGGACCAACGCTTACCTTCGCCCGGCGCGGCCGATCGACCTGCCCGAGGCGGTGAAGAAGAAATTCCTGCCTGACAGCGACTACGCACGTGCGAAGAGCGTCGACTGGGGACAGATGGAAAACGTGCAAAAAGGCTTTGTCGACCGCTATCTCGCCGAGGTCCGCTGAGGCAATATGGCGCCTCTCGCCGGGGCGCCACCTTCAGATGTCACATAGGTCTTTTGTCTGGTTATGCCTGCTGCCGCTTGCGGTGGTGACAGCGGCATTCTTCCTGCTGCCGATGGCGCGGCTCGTTGTAACCGGGGCAGAAGGACCGCAGGGGATCGGGGGATATCTCGCGATCCTGACCGAGCCGCGTTACCGTGCGACGCTTGTCAACACCGTCCTGCTCGCCACCGCGACCACCATTGTGACCCTGGTCGTGGCGACGATCGCTGGAATGTTCCTGCAGCGGCATCGTTTCCCCGGCCGCGCCGTTCTGATTGCGATGCTGACCTTTCCGCTGGCGTTTCCCGGCGTCGTGGTCGGCTTCATGATCATTCTACTCGCCGGGCGGCAGGGCCTGATCGGCGATTTCTCCAACCGCCTGTTTGGCGAGAAGCTGGTCTTTGCCTATTCGATCTACGGTCTGTTTCTCGGCTATCTGTATTTCTCCATCCCGCGCGTCATTCTCACCATCATGGCCGCGGTCCAGAAGCTCGATGTCGGCCTGGAAGAAGCCGCGCGTTCGCTCGGCGCAGGTCCCTGGGCGGTGCAGCGCGATGTCGTTCTACCCGCCCTGGCGCCAGCCTTCGTCGCTTCCGGTGCGATTGCCTTCGCGACCGCGATGGGTGCGTTCGGTACGGCGTTTACGTTGGCGACGAACATCGACGTGCTGCCGATGCTGATCTATACCGAGTTCACGCTGGCGGCGAATTTCTCCATCTCGGCCGCGCTGTCGGTCGGACTTGGCATCATCACCTGGCTCATTCTTGCGCTTGCCCGTTCGTTCAGCGGAAGCGCCGTTGCAGCGGCCGGGTGAGATCATGCGCGATCGCCTGATCTTCATGGGCCAGTTCATCTTCACCCTGCTGGTCGCCGCATTCCTGGTGGTGCCCGCGATCCTGTCGATCTCCGCCGGCGTCACCGTGAACTACTTTCGCGGCATCCAGTCCGGCGTGACCCTGCAATGGGTCGTGCGGGTATGGGAGTTTTATGCCGGCACCATCCTCCTGTCCTTCGTGGTCGCATTTGCGACGCTTGCGGTAACGCTCGCCGCGGGCGTTCCAGCCGCCTATGCCCTGCATGTGCGGGGAGGGCGCCTGTCGCGGGTCGTCGAGGAGATCATCACCCTGCCGCTGGCGATTCCCGGCCTCGCCATCGCGCTGGCACTACTCCTGACCTACGGTGGTTTTGGCGATTTTCGCCGCTCCTGGCTATTCATTCTCACAGGCCATGTCATCTTCACTATGCCCTTCATGGTGCGATCGGTCATGGCCGTGTTTGCGACCGTCGACATCAAGACGCTGGACGAGGGCGCGGCGTCGCTCGGTGCATCGCCGTGGCGGCGTTTCCGCGACGTGATCGTGCCCAACGCCGTACCGGGAATATTGGCGGGCAGCCTGATGGTGGTGACGCTGTCGCTCGGAGAATTCAACCTGACCTGGATGCTGCACACGCCGTTGACCAAGACGCTGCCGATCGGATTGGCCGATAGCTATGCCTCGATGCGGCTGGAAGTGGCCTCGGCCTATACGCTGATCTTCTTCGTGATGATCATCCCGCTGCTGGTTGCCATGCAATTTTTTGCCGAGAAGGAACAGAAGAGATGAGTGCGCAGGCCGGACACGGCGCCTCGGCGCGTATCGAGGCCTGCGGCAAGACCTTTGCCGACGGAACGCGCGCGCTCGAACCTGCAACGCTCGACATCGCCCGTGGGGAAACGCTGGTGCTGCTCGGCCCCTCCGGCTGCGGCAAGACCACCATGCTGCGCATCATCGCGGGGCTCGAAGTGCCCGATACCGGTGGCAGGGTGCTGTTCGACGGCAAGGACATGACGGCGGTGCCGATCGAGCGGCGCAACGTCGGCATGGTGTTCCAGTCCTACGCGCTTTTCCCCAACATGAGCGTAGCGGACAATATTGGCTATGGCCTGAAGATCCGCGGGATACCGGCCAGGGAGCGGACGGCACGCGTTGCGGAACTGGTGGCGCTGACCAATATCTCCGGGCTCGAGAATCGCCGCATCGACCAGCTTTCCGGCGGGCAGCGTCAGCGCGTGGCACTGGCGCGCGCGGTTGCGATCCGGCCGGGCATCCTGTTGCTCGATGAGCCGTTGACGGCGCTCGATGCCGCGTTGCGGGATCGGCTGCGTGGCGAATTGAACCGCCTGCTGCGCGCGCTGGGCATCACCACGATTTACGTGACCCACGATCAGTCCGAGGCCATGGAGCTCGGCGATCGTGTCGTCGTCATGCAGAAGGGAGCGATTGCCCAGATTGGCACGCCGCGCGAGATCTACTTCACGCCGCGAAGTCGCTTTGTCGCTGAATTCATTGGCGCTGCGAACATTGTCGAAGCCGCCATCGAGGGCGGTCATCTCGTGCTGCCGGGCGGACGGCAGCCGATTCACTGCGATGGGGACATGCCGGCGGCGGTTGCGATGATCCGTCCCGAAACCATTCGGGTGACGTCAGCGGGAAGTGCATCGCTTTCCGGCACCATCGACAGCGTCAGTTTCATTGGCGACCGGCAACGGCTCGTCGTCAGCGGTGCGTCGAACAGGTTGCTCACCGTCGACGCGCCGAATACGGTTCGAGCCAAGGCTGGTGAGCGGATCGGGCTATCGATTTCGCCGGACGCCATCCGTCTCCTGCCGCCTGAAAACTGAGAAGGCCGATGTCGTCAAAACCGGTTCATATTGCGCAGATTTCCGACCTGCATATCAAGCCGCCGGGATCGCTGGCCTATGGCCGGGTCGATACCGCCAGGGCGCTCGAGCGTTGCGTCGCGGCGCTGAACGAATTCGATCCGGCGCCCGATTTTGTGGTGATCTCCGGCGATCTCGCCGACACGCCGACGGCTGAGGAATATCAATATCTCAAGCGGCTGCTGGCGCCGCTCAAAATTCCGTTCGCCGGTGTTCCCGGCAATCACGATTTGCGTGAACTGATGCGTGCCGCGTTTCCTTCCGCTTCGTATGCGTTTGTATCCGGACCGCTCAACCAGAAGATCGAGGTCGCCGGGCTCGATCTGTTGTTGCTGGATTCAAGCGTGCATCGAAAGCCGCATGGCGAACTCGAAGAGCCTACGTTGCAGTGGCTTGAGGCTACCCTGGCTTCGTCGCCCGACCGGCCGGCGCTGCTGTTTTTGCACCATCCGCCGTTCAAGGCGGGCATTTGGCACATGGATCGTCAGAACCTCCTCAACGCGGAAGAATTCGCGCCCATCGTGCGCCGTCATCCGCGCGTGCAGTTGATCGCAACCGGGCATGTCCACCGCGCGACACTGACCATGTTTGCGGGCGTGCCGACCACAATCTGCCCGGCCCCCAATCATGCGGTCGACCTCGACCTGGCGGAGCTGCGCGAACCCTCCTTCAAGGTCGAGCCGCCGGCCTTCCATCTCCACACCTGGTTTCCGGGCGAAGGCTTCGGGACCGTCGTCACCCATCAGGTCCCGATCGGGACTTTCGACGGCCCGCATCCGTTTTTCTCGCCGGATGGAAAACTGTTGTGAGGCTTCCCGGCAGTTGGACGGGAGGCATTCTACTTTGCATGGGGTTGTTTTCGAGATTTTGAGTGTGAGCTCTCGATTGGACCCCAACCCATCCCGGTCTAAGCCATCCTTCATTTTATCGGTTACCGCATTGCCAAGCAGGATGCGGAAGGGCAATCATTCTCGGAAGATTGCGGCCTAAAGGGAGAGATTTCAAATGCGACTGCTTTATTTGTTGATTCCAGCACTCGCGCTGTTCTCAAGCCAGGCTGCGATCGCCCAGGCGAGCTATCCGGACCGCCCCATCAAGATGATCGTGCCGCTGGCTGCGGCAAGTGCGGTCGATGTCGCCGCGCGGATCGTCACCCAGAAGATGGGAGACAATATGGGCCACCAGATCGTGATCCTGAACCAGCCGGGCGCGTCAGGGCTGATCGGGGCGGAGGCCGTCGCCCGCGCCGAACCGGACGGCTACACGATTGGCGGCTTCAACGACAGCATCATGACGATGGTGCCGAACCTGCAGTCCAAGATGCGATGGGACATCCTCAGGGATTTCGAGCCGGTGTCGCTGGTTGCGACGGTCGAGTGGGGGCTGATTGCCAACAATCAGGCCAGCTTCAAGAGCGCAGCAGACCTGATCGCGGCTGCGAAGGCAGCGCCCGGCAAGATTGACTATGGCTCGGGCGGGCCGGGAAGCCCGCAGCATCTGGCGATGGCGATGTTCGCGTCGGCCGCCGGCATATCGCTGACGCATGTGCCCTACAAGGGCGCCACCCAGGCCGCAACCGACATTGCCGCCGGCCAGATTCCCGTCGGTTTTCAGGGGCTGGGTACGGTCGCAACGCTTGTGCGCGGCGGTCAACTCAGGCTGATCGGGGTGACCACCGAGAAGAGATTGTCGCAATTCCCTGATGTGCCGACCGTCTCGGAATCGGGTCTGCCCGGCTTTCTCTTCAACTCATGGTTCACGATTCTTGCCCCAGCCGGTACCCCGAAGAATGTCATTGCCCGCCTGAATGCCGAGGTGCTGAAAGCCGTCGGCGATCCCGATGTACGCCGCAAGCTTGAAGAGCTGGGCTTCGCCGTGCGCGGCAGTTCAGCGGAGGAGCTGCGCGCCATGACGCGCGATCAGCTCGCGAAGTATGAGCGCGTGATCAGGGAAACGGGAATCGCCAAGGAGTAGCCGCTTTCTTCAATGGTACTCGCCCTGGCGTAGGCACGACGATCGCTGGTCTTTTTACACATGTCGAAGAAGTTGTCGTTGCGGAATCCGGCTATTTCTACGCGACCGGCCTGGTTTACGGCTTTATGGCTGCATTTGTGATACTGTTTTCCGCCTACCAGCGATGGGGACGGGCGACAGCTCCGCTGCTTGTCAGCCTGTTGAGGGTTGCTATCGTATTGGCCGGCGGATGGATGCTGCCGCAGCGAGCGCCTCGGCTCGATTGGCTATACTATCTTGTCGCAGGTTCTACGGTTATTGGAGCGCTATCGCTGGGCATCGTTTTCACCTTCCGGCCGCCAAATCGACGCGTTTTGATGATTTCCGGTTGAAAAGCTGACCGGCGTTGATTACGGAAGGGCTGCACCCCCGCAGCTTTCCTTGGAGTTTGACTGGCGTGGCTCAACAAAGGACGGGTGAAGCTCACGGATTCGCGAGCAGCAAACTGTCGGTGTTGCGCAAGCACCCGATTTTTGCGGACCTCGAGCCGGAGGCTTTCGAGCAGCTCTGCCGTTACGCCAAACACTCCGCGCTGAAGCGGGGCGCCACGCTGTTTTCCAAAGGGGATCCCGGCCACAGCCTGTACGCGGTCATTTCGGGTACGGTGAAGATGAGCATTTCCTCGCCGGATGGCCGCAACGCGATCCTTAATATCATTGGGCCTGGGGAAATTTTCGGCGAGATCGCGCTGCTCGACGGACAAGCCCGCTCGACCGACGCCATCGCAAACAGCACTTGCGAACTCTTCGTCATCGACCGGCGCGAATTCATCCCCTTTGTGAAAGATCAGCCGGCGCTGGCGATGAAATTCATCGAATTGCTCTGCGAGCGGTTGCGATCGACCAGCGATCAGGTCGAGCAGATTATCCTGCAGAATCTGCCGGGAAGGCTGGCCAGTGCGCTGCTTCGCCTGTCCGAAAAGCACACGTCAGCGCCGCAGGGCCGAACCATCGCGATCACGCAGCAGGAGATCAGCGAGATGGTTGGCATGACCCGGGAGAGCATCAACAAGCAGTTGCGCGCCTGGGCAGGCCGCGACTGGGTACGTCTCGAGCACGGTGCCATCGTTGTGCTGAATGCCGAGATGCTTCGTGAGATGGCAGAAGCGGGGTCCGGGCACGACGGCGAATGACCGGCGATGCCCGCACGAAGCCTGCCAGTGAAGTCCGGACGCTCAGGGCTCATTGACCGGCGGTTACGGGATTGGCGCCACGTTCAATCGTGAATTCCACGTCAATCAGCCCACGCGAGTGATTCAGGTCCGATTGCGACATCAGCAAGGTCAGATCCTTGCCCTTGAGGGATGCGAGCACCTCCGACAGCCGTTCCGACAGCGCTGGCGCGATGCCTTCGAACGGCTCGTCGAGCAGCAGGCATTTGGTGCCAATGGCAAGCGCCCGGCCGAGCGCGACCAGCTTTTGTTGTCCGCCGCTCAGCAATAACGCTTTGCGCTGGCGCATCTCGGTGAGTTCGCCGATCACCTCGTAGACGAAGTCGAGCCGAGCCTTGCGGTCGAGATGTTCCGCAACCCACAACGGCAACATGATGTTTTCCTCGACCGTCAACTGAGGCACCAGGCAGCGATCTTCCGGCATATAGCCGATCCCCAGTGCCGCGCGCGCATGGCGCGGACGGGACGCCAGATCACTGCCTTCGAACCGCACCATTCCCCTGGCCGGCGTGAGGTGCCCCATGATCGAACGCATCAGCGTCGTCTTGCCCGCGCCGTTGCGGCCCACCAGACTGACCATGGCGCCTTTCGCGACGTGCATTGTAAAGCCGCGCAATGCCGGCATCGACTGGATTTCGACGACAAGATTGTCGATTGCGAGCAACGGCGCTGCGTCTTTCATCGCACGCCCCCGGTGACGTAGCGGCGGACTTCCTGATTATTCAGCACCTCGGCGGGCATCCCGTCGGCCAGAATCCGGCCCTGATAGAACGCCACGACGCGATCGGCGTAGCGGCTGACGATTTCCATGTCGTGCTCGACGAATACGATGGTCGCTGCGTCGGGCGCGACGGCGTGGATAACGCGATCCATGGTCGTGAATTTTTCTTCCGCCGATACGCCGGAGGTCGGCTCATCCAGCAGCAGCAGTTTTGGACGGCGTACCAGTGCCATGGCGATATCGATCAGTTTGCGCACGCCGCCTGCAAGCTCCGAGATCGGACGATCGGCGTGATCGGCAAGGCCAAAGCGTTCCAGCAACTCGACGGCCTTGTCGCGGCGGCCTTGGGCCTCCGCCGGCGCCCGGAGTGACATTCGTGTACCGATGCCGGAAATCGCCACAGCGAGATTTTCGGCGGCGGTGAGCTCGACAAACAGTTGCGGAATCTGGAAGGAACGGGAGATGCCAAGCCGGGCTGCGCTTCGTGGCGAGCGTCTGCCGATATCCATTCCGTCGAGCAGGATCGTCCCGCTGTCGGGTTTGAGATAGCCGGTGACCATGTTGACGAAGGTGGTTTTGCCGGCGCCGTTGGCGCCGATCAGGCTGATCTTCTGACCGGCCGGAATATCGAGGGTAAGCGCGTCGGCCGCGACCACCGCGCCAAAGCGCTTCTCGAGCTGGCGTACCGAAAGAACCGGGTTCACGGTGCGGCTCCTCGTTCGGTGGCGAGGGCAGCCGCAGCCGGGATGCGCTGCTTGCGCCGGTCCCTGATCCAGAGCGAGCCGATACCGCGCGGCAGAAACAGAATGACGCCCAGGAGGAAGACGCCGAGCACGAGCTGCCAGGTATTGGGCAAATAGAGATTCGAGAACGAACGGACCAGTTCCAGCGCCATCGAGGCGACGAAGACGGCGGCCACGCTCTGGTTGCCGGCAAGCACCGCCACGAAGACGAATTCGCCCGATGTGGTCCAGTAAGCGAATTGCGGATCGATATGCCGCTGCGCCATCAGGGCAAAGGCGCCGCTGGCGCCGGCGAAGATCGCGGCGATCACGAAGTTGATCGATATGATCCGGTTGGCCGAGAGGCCGAGATATTCGACTCGCAGGTTGTTTTCGCGGACCGCAAGGCTGGCAAGACCGAACTCGGACCGGAACAGGATGGTCGCGGCGATGCCGGCAAATCCGGTCACGATGACCGAGACGGCATACAGCATGAAGTCGGCCTCGCGCGGATCGGTGAAGCTCATGCCAAACAGGCTTGGCCGTCCGACATTGAACCCGTCGGAGCCGCCAAGCGCGGTCGATTTCACCAGCGCGCCGTAAAACACCATCGATAGCGCCAGTGTCAGCATGCCGAAGAAGATTCCGGTGTAGCGCGCGATCAGCGGCCCGATCACCAGCCCGAGCAGGCCGCCGCAAGCCGCGCCGATGATCACCTGCGCCACCGCGTCGGTGAGGCCCCAGGCGTTGGCGATCAGCGCCACGCCGTAGCCGCCCGCGGCAAAGAACAGGCCCTGGCCGAACGACACGTTGCCGGTGCGGGCCAGCACGACGATGCCAAGGGCGATCAGCGCATTGGAGGCGGCAATCGTCGCCAGCGACAAGGTCCAGGTCGGCAGCGCGCGGCCAGCCAGCGTCACCGCGGCGACAAGGGCGATCATGACCAGGGGATGCAGATCTTTCCTCATCAAATCCGCCTTGCCGTCTCGCGCTTGAACAGACCCTCAGGGCGAAACATCAGTACTGCCGCCATGATCAAATAGATCATGAACAGTTCGGCTTGCGGCATCAGATGCACCGAGGCAGCGCGCGCCAGCCCCACCAGAATCGCGCCGACTGCCGCGCCCTCGACGCTGCCCAGCCCTCCGATCACGACGATAGCGAAGCTCAGGATGATGACGTCCGAACTGAGGCCCGGCTGCATCGATATTTTCGGCGCGGTCAAGGCGCCGGCGAGGGCGGCAAGCAGGACGCCGAACGCAAAGGCGATTGCATAGACGCGGTTGACGCGTACGCCCATGCTTACGCTCATTTCCTCGTTATGTATGACGGCCAGCACGATCTTTCCGATCACGGTGCGATTGAGGCCGAACCAGATCGCAAAGCCGATCACGGCTGAAATCGGTATCAGCACCAGATCGTAGCCGACGTAATAGAGCCCGGCGAATTCGACATTGCCGAACAACTCATATGGCTGCGTCGCATAGATCGGGTTGACGCCCCAGATCAGCTTGGTGACGTCTTCAAGGATCAGGAACACCGCATAGGTCACCAGCAGCAGCACCACTTCGTCGCGGCCGTAGAACATTTTCAGAAGGCCGCGTTCCAGCAGAAGTCCGACGGCGGACGCGATCAGCGCCACCGAGAGCAGCATGGCGACGAAGCCAACGCTTGGGGGGAGGCCGCGCGCGGCCACCATGGTTACGGCGGTTGCCGCGACATAGGCGCCGAGGGCGTAGAAGCTGCCATGGGCGATGTTGAGGATCTTCAATACGCCGAATACCAGTGTCATGCCGAGAGCGACGATGAACAGCCACGAGGCCTGAATCAGGCCATCGAGAACGATCGTCAAAAAGAAATTCATGGCGGTGGAGTCACGCAGGTCGTCGGTGGGCAGAAAAAGGCGGCGCCGAGCTTGATCACGCGCCGCCTCGTGTACTCATTGGATACCAATGCGGCCTAGTTGCACTTGGCGCCCTGCATGCCGCCCTTGATCCAGTCGATCGCCTTTACGCCCGGGGGCGGGTTGACGCATTCGGCGGCGAAGTACTGGATATCGACCAGATCGACCCGCTTGAGATCCGGATTGTATTTGGTGCGGCTGAAGGCGATCGGCTGGATCGCCTGATGGCCGTCGGCAAGCTTCATCTGAATGAGTCCTCCGGGCGACGGCCACTCCAGACCGGTCATTGCCGCGACCATTTCATCGGTCGAAGGCTTCTTTCCGCCGTTCTTGCTCATCGCCTTTTCGACTGCGGCTTTCAATCCAAGAATCGCCTGTGTCATGCGATAGGAGGCCTGAACCGGATAGACGCCATTGGCGGCCTCGTATCCCTTGAACAGCCAATCATTCAGCGGCGATTTCTGCGACATCAGGCCGTAGGCGCCGCGCGCGCCGATGATGGTGCCATCGGGCATCTTGTCGCCGAGTGGCGGCAACACATGGTCGGCGGCGCTGAACACGAGCTGGCTGCGCTTCGGCAGGCCACGGGGCGCCGACTGCAGGACGAAAGCCTGCAAATCGCCGCCCCACAGGCTGGAATAGACCACGTCGGAGCCGGCCCCCACCAGCGCAGAAATTTCGGTGCCGTATTGGCCAGCGCCGAACTTCGGCAGCAGATCCGTCTGAAGCTTGACGCCGGGATAGAGCTGTTCGGCGGCAGCGACGAAGTCGGCCCGGCTGTCCTGGCCCCAGGCGTAATCCTGGTTGATTGCCGAAAGCGTCGTCATCTTGATGTTCTTGGCCTTCATGTACCTGATGAGGCCGACGTTATCCATCGTGGCATGGGCGGCAGTGCGGAACACGTAGTTGTATTTGCCGTCTTCGAAGATGCGCGGCGTTCCGCAATCCATCAGCACCAGCATCTTCTTCAGCTCTTCCGCGATCGGCGCGACGGCAAGGCAGTCGCCCGAGCCGATATAGCCGAGCACGACGTCGACATTGTCGCGCTGGTAAAGGTTGCGCAGCTCCTGCACCTGCTTGGTGGCTCCGCCGTTCTCGTCGATGATGACGGGCTCGACCTTCATGCCGCCGAAGCCGGCTTTCTCGTAAGGCGAGGGCGCCGCCCCCTTGTTCAACTGATCGATGACGAACTGCGCGCCGTTGCGGGCCGGAACGCCGAAACTATCCGCCGCCGGGCCGGAGAGGAACGTAACGATGCCGAGTTTGAAGGTTTCCTCTGCCGATGCCGGGGCCGCCAGCGTAAGCGACGACGCAGCAATGGATGCGAGTATGACAGCGCGGTTGGTCCGCCAAGAACGGTGCATGATAGATCTCCTCCCTGATGATGTCGGCGGTTGTTCCCGCCCGATTATTCGCGCCGTTTTAGCCGGCGTCGGTCGTCATTGACGCGAGTTTAGGCAAGCTTTGACGGCGCGTCTATACGCGCCACGCTGGGAAGGGAGGATGGGGAAAGCGACCTGATGCCGCCCCTTGGTGATCCTCACATGTCAAACACGGCGACCGCGCGGATCGGCGAAGCCGTCCCGCCGCGCCACTTCATCGGCAGGCCGATGAAGGTGAACTGGCCACGGCCAAGCAGCGCTTCGAGATTGCACAGGCTCTCGATATGGGTGATGTCGAGGTCGAGGCAGGCCTTGTGGACGAGGGCATTCACCTTGCCCTCGGGTCCCGGCCGCATCGAATCGATGCCGAAATGGACGATGCCCTGCTGCGCCAGCCATTCGGTAGCGGCGACGTTCACGCCGGAATTGTCGTTCGAATATTCCTTGCGGGGGAATGTTCTCTCGTGGTGGCCGGTGCAGAGCAGCACGGTGCCGCCCTTCGGCACAGGCACGCCGGCCTTCGCCACCGCCGCCTCGAGATCGGCGGGCGTAATCTCGGCGCGCGGCGCAATGTGCCGCAGGTCGATGCAGATGCCCGGCACGATGCATTTCTCCAGCGGATACTCGTCGATGGATATGCCGCTCTTGCCGAAATGCCGGGGCGCGTCGATATGGGTGCCGGCGTGGTCCACCATCGAGATGAACATCGACGCCAGCCCGTGCACATTGCCGGATTCGGCAAAGGATTCTTCGTGCGTCTTCCAGACGCCGTGCATGACGGGAGGGTGGCCGGGATAGCTCGGGGTACGATGATAGAGCTCTCGGCTGAGGTCGACGATCTTCACGCAAATTCTCCCTCGCCGCGAACCGCGGCGCCTGTTCTAGAACCCGAACGCCCGCGGCAGCGCCAGCGACAGCCAGGGCACGTAGGTCACGATCATCAGCACCGTAAACATCACGTAATAGAATGGCCAGATGCCGCGCATCACCTCGTCGACCGAAACCTTGCCGATGGCACAGCCGACGAACAGTGTCGTCCCCACCGGCGGCGTCAGCAGGCCGATGCCGAGATTGAGCAGCATGACGATGCCGAAATGCACGGGATCGATGCCGAAGCTCTTCACCACAGGTAGCAGGATCGGCGTACAGATCAGCAACAGGGGGGCGAGATCGAGCGCCGTTCCCAAAATCAGCAGCATGATGTTCAACCACATCAGCAGCACGTATTTGTTGCTCGATATGGCAACGAAGAACTCGGTCATCTTTGCCGGCATCTGCATCAGGGCGGCGACGTAGCCGAAGCATGACGCGGTGGCCACCAGCGTCAGCACCATCGCCACGGTTTGCAGCGTCTTGTAGACCAGCAATGGCAGCTCGGACCATTTGTAGTCACGGTAGATGAACATCGTGACGAAGAACGCCCACACGCATGCGATCGCACCCGCCTCGATCGGCGTGAAGACGCCGGTGAGGATGCCGCCCAGAACGATGACCAGCGTCACGATTCCCCATACGGCGTCACCGAGCATTTTGACCGCCTGTCGGATCGGCACAGGCTCGCCCTTGGGATGCTTGTCGCGGTAGGCGTAGAACAGACAGAGCACCATTAGCGAAAAGCCGAGCAGCAGGCCGGGCAGCACGCCGGCCAGGAACAGGCTGGTAATCGACACCACGCCGCCGGTCGCCAGCGAATAGATTACGGAATTATGGCTCGGCGGAACGATGATCGCCTGCAGCGAGGCGCTGATGGTCACATTGGTTGCAAATACGCGCGGATAGCCTTTGGCGGCCATCTGCGGGATCATCACCGAGCCGATCGCGGAGGTGTCGGCGACCGACGATCCGGAGATGCCGCTCATGATCGTGGTTGCGAGGATGTTGACCTGCGAGAGGCCGCCCCGTATGCGCGTGAATCCGATGACCACGGCGGCAAAGTCGACCAGCCGCCTGGCCATGCCGCCCTCGGCCATGATGGCGCCCGCCAGCACGAAGAACGGGATGGTCAGCATCGAGACCTTGCCGACGCCGCTGGCAAATTGCTGCATGACGGCGCCGACCGGCAAGTCGATCCAGAGCGCGCCGACCAGCGCGGATAGTGCCAGCGCATAGGCGATCGGCATGCCGATCGCGAAGAACAGGCACATGCTGAGAAGCAGAACCGCAATATCCATGGCAATTACTCGACCGGTACGTGAGCGTCGGCGCCGTCGCGTGGCGGCGGGCCGATGGTCAGGCGTTCGACGACGAACAGAAGCATCATGGCGCCACTGACCACGATCGGAAGATAGGTGATGCCGACCGACAGCCACGGAAATTCGTCGACCGAATTGTCCCAGGTGGTGTCAACGAGCCGCAGTCCCCACACCACCATGAAGATCGCGATCACGCCCATCAGGACTTCGCTGAGGAACAGCGAAGCGCGGCGCAACAGCGGCGGCAGCAAGTCGGTGCCAACGGTCATGTTCATGTGGATACGCTGGCGATAGCAATTGGCCGAGCCGATGAAGGTGATGCCGACGGTCAGCAGCACGGCCATCGGTTCGGGCCACGACGCGGCGCTGTTGAGGATGTAGCGGGTATAGACGGCCCACGGAATGACCGCAGAGACCAGCACGAGCGCCACGCACGCGACCGTGGCGCCGGTCCAGTAAACCGCATCATTCACACGCCGGAAAATTCCGGCCGCAGAATTGGACATTTTGACCTCAGAGAATAACAGCCCTTCAAATCGCTTCGGCGGCTGGGAGAGGCGGTGGCTGGAACGGAAGTCGTCCGGCCACCCGCCGATCGCGAGCCAGACGTTAGTTCACCGCCTCGATGCGTTTGACCATCGCCGCATATTTCGCGCCGTACTTGTCCCAGACCGGCTTGACGGCATCCTGGAACGGCTTCTTGTCGATGTCGGTGATGATTTGGGTGCCGGAAGCCTTCATTTTTTCGATGGCGGCGTTCTCCGCTTCATACCAGAGCACGCGCTGCTCGGCCTGCGTTTCCTTTGAAAGCTTCTTGATCAGCGCCTGATCTTCCGGAGACAGCTTTTGCCAGGAGATGCGCGAGAAGACCAAAAGCTCCGGAATGATCAGGTGCTCGGTCATCGTGAAATATTTGGCCACCTGATAATGGTTCTGCGCGATGAACGATGGCGGATTGTTTTCCGCGCCGTCGACCACGCCTGTCTGCATCGAGCTGAACACCTGGTCGAAGCCCAGGGCCACGCCGTTGCCGCCCAGCGCGTTCATGGTGTCGACGAACAGCGGATTGCCCATCATGCGGACCTTGAGGCCCTTGAGGTCGGCAATGGTCCGGACCGGCCGCTTGTTGTTGTAGACGTTGCGCGAGCCGGCGTTCATCCAGCACAGCGCGATCAGGCCGGTCTTTTCGTTGGCGGAAATCTTCGCCAGCAGTTCGTCGCCGATCTCGCCGTCGATCACCTTCTCCATGTGCTTGGAGTTACGGAAGACGAACGGCATGTTGAAGACGTTGACGTCGTCCACGACGGGGCCGACGGCGCCGACCGAGATACGGGCGATCTGCAGCGCGCCGAGCTGGGCCTGCTCGATCATTTCCTTTTCGCCGCCCAGTTGCATCGACGGGAACATCTGGATCGTCAGCCGGCCGTTGGTGGCGGCTTCCAGTTTCTTGCCCATCCGGACGACGGCTTCGACCGTCGGATAGCCGAGCGGATGAACGTCCGACGCCTTCAGCACCATTTTCGTTTGAGCAAATGCGGATGACAGCGGCGTCGTGGCCGCCATGGTGGCCCCGAGCCCTGCACTCAATTTGATGAAGTCGCGGCGTTTCATGGTGCTCCTCCTGATGTTGTTTATCGTTTTATGGACGTCTGAACTCTAAGGTCGCTCGTCGAAGTACTCCGGATTGATATGTCGCGTAGCCGAGATGTTCTCGAGAAGGCTTTCGAGGTGGACCTCCATCGCCCGCCTTGCACCCTCAGCGTCATGTGCCTCGATCGCGGTCAGGACGGCCTCGTGTTCGACGATCACCTTTGCGATCCGCCCGCGCTGGGGCAGGGTGAGCCGCCGATAGCGGTCGACGTGGACCTTCACCTGCTGGATATATTTCCAGATTCCGGGATAGCCGGCGACATCGGCGACTGTAGCATGAAACATTTCGTCGGCCTGATGGAACGTATCGCTGTCTCCGGCGGCGCTGGCCTCGCGCTGCCGTTCCAGAATCGATTGCAGCGCCAGGATCTGGCTCGACGTCGCGCGTTCTGCGGCCATCCGCGCGGTGGTTTCCTCCAGCGCCTTGCGGATGATGATGGCTTCCGGCAGCGCCGCTACCGGAATGCGCGAGACGAAGATGCCGGACTGGGGATAGATCTCCAGCAGGCCCTCATCCGATAATTTGAGGATAGCCTCGCGAACAGGGGTGCGGCTCACTCCGTAGGAGAGTGCGATTTGCGCTTCCGAGATGGCTTCGCCGGGCCGGCGCTGCAGCGACACCAGTTCGAGCCGAAGATCGGAGTAGATCCTGGACGCTGCGGTTGCCGCGCGCGGCCTGCTGCTGCGGCGCGTGCCGGCGGCCATTCGGCGAACCGTAGTATCCGTCTTTTTCGATGCGCGGGCGGGCATGGCTGCTTCTCTCGATTGATATATTAGTATATGAATTGGCTTTGACAACCGGAAATTGAGCTGCTCACCGGTTTTTGCCGAGCGCCCGCGGAGGCTCATCCAGCAATCTGAGCTTACGCTGGCGCCTTGCCCCGGCCGCCGATGAAGCCGGCGCGTTCGCGCGCTTCATGTTGTCCGGCGCCGGTCAACAAGCCGATCAGGCCCTGGGCTTGTTGCGGATGGGCGGCGGCGATCGTGATGCCCGCCGTGTAGATCGTTGCGAGTTCGCAGCCCGGCGGCAGTGAACCGGACAGGGTTACGCCCTTGGTGCTGATGATCTCGGTCGATTGCGTGCACCCGATCGGACGCCGCGCCCCGGACGCCGCCAGTTCGCGCATCGCGGTTGCGCCGTTCGGAAAGATCTTCAGGCGAGCGGCAACTTCATCGGCGATGCCGAGCTGCTGAAGGACATTTGCAACGTGAATTCCGGCCGTCGAGGCCTTGGTGTCCGGCACGAAGATCGCGTCCGACGCCAGCAAGGCCTCGCGCAAATCAGCGGCATCTCTGACGGCAGCCTGGGGATCGCCGGTGCGAACGGCGAGGGCGGTCTCGACCAGGCCGACATCTGCCATCGACGTGGCAACCACCAGCTTCTCCCCCGCCAGTTTGGCAACAAGGGCTGCGGTCAGGATGACGATGTCTGCCGGCGTGCCCGCGCGCAGTTTGTCGGCCATGGCGCCGACCGCGCCAAACTCGCCGGCGATGTCGAAGCCGGTCAGGGCCGTGAAGGCAGGCGTCAGGCTTGCGACCAGACCCTGAGCCGCACCGCCGCTCAGAATGTTCAGGCTGCTCATGAGGTCAATTCCATCGCGGCAATGATCCTGTCGCGCGTGATCGGCAGATCGCGGACCCGAACGCCGAGCGCGTCGAACACGGCGTTGGCGATGGCTGCTGTAACCGGGCCGTGGGCGGCCTCGCCGGCGCCGACCGGGTCGACATCGGGCCGCTGGATGACCTCAACCTCGACATCGGGCACCTCGCTGAAACGCAGGATCGGATATTCCGTCCAGCTCGTGCTGGTGATGCGTTGCCGGTCGAAGCGGACGCGTTCCTTCAGTACCCAGCTCGTGGCTTGAATGGCGCCGCCCTCGATCTGGTTGATGACGCCGTCGGGATTGATCGCTTCGCCGACATCGACCGCGAGCGTCAATTTCCTGACCCTGATCTCCTCGGCGCCCTCGATCTCGGCGATCGCGGCGCAATAGGCGCCGGTGTTCTTGTAGCGGCCAAAGCCGATGCCATACCCGACGCCGGGCTGCCGCTCCGGCTTCCATTTAGCACGCCTGGCGACGGCGCGGATGACGTCCCTGGCCCGCTCATCGCGCAAGTGGCGCAGCCGGAACGCAACCGGATCCTCGCCGCGCTCCGCGGCGATTTCATCAAGGATGGATTCGATGGCAAACACATTGCCCTGCCCACCAAGCGTCCGCAGCGCCGAGGTGCGGATTGGCATCGTCGTCAGGCGATGGCTCTCGATATGCCAGGATGGAAAATCATAGAGCGGAATTGAGTTGCGATCACCGCCGCCGCCGTTGGCCTGCGGCGGGTTGGTCGAGATCATGCGCGGAAAAGGATTCGTCAGTTCGTAGCCCGCCAGCAACGCGGGCTGCGCCGCGCGCCCCGGCCGCGCCGCATGGCCGTTGCTCCAGATCGAGTGCCGCCAGTCGACGATTTCGCCCTGCTCATCCAGATCAGCCTCGATCTCGATCGCCATCGCGGCGCCAAAGGGGCCATCCGACATCTCGCCCTGGCGCGACCACTGGACGCGCACCGGCCGGCCGCCGGCCGCCCTGGCGAGCAGCACGGCATCGAGCGCAACATCGTCGGCGGCGTTATGCCCGTAGCAGCCGGCGCCCTCCATATGCTCGACAGTGATGTTCTCGACCGGCAGCTTGAGAACCAGCGCCAGATCGGCACGCAGGAGATAGACGCCCTGGCTGTGGGTCCAGACATGGACGCGGTCGCCGTGCCACTGCGCCATCGCGCAGGATGGCGCGATCGATGCGTGAGCAATATAGGGGCGGATATATTGCCGCTTGATGGTTCGCGCCGCCGTGCCGGGCGATGCGGCCATTTTCTTGCCGATGGTCGTGGATTCAGATGGCTGGGCTTTCAGGAATGAAGCCAGATCGTTTTCGTCGGGCAGGGGCTCGCCGGCGGACCAGGACGCGCCTTTGCGCAACGCGTTGAGTGCCGCCTCCGCGCCGTGCTCCGTCTCGCAGACGACACCGGCAAAATTGCCGTCGCGTACGACTGCAACAAGGCCGGCCACCGCGCGAACGCCATCCTCTTTCAATTCGATGAGTTTCGCGCGCGCATTCTCCGGCCGCAGCACGCGGCCATGCAGCATTCCCGCCAGCGCCTGATCGTGGATGAATCGCGCCCGGCCCAAAACCTTGTCCGGAATGTCGATCCGCTGAACTGAATTCCCTGCCAGCGCCCGGCGCGATGCGATCTTTGGCGTTACGCCGGGCGTGGCATCGCGATCGAGCGAGATTTCTTCGGCAAGCTCCCAATAGCTGGTCCTGACATTGCCCGGTCCCGAAATGGTGCCGTCCTCGACGTCGAGCGCATCGACATCGACGCCCAGGCGTTCCGCCGCCTGCTGAAGAAAGATCCGGCGAACTTCGGCGCAGGCATGGCGCAGCGCGCGGCCCGATTGCTGGATGGAGAGACTGCCCGAGGTGACGCCTTCGTTGGGGCTACTGGCCGTCGACGCCCGGATCATCTGCACGCGCGACAGATCGATATCGAGTTCGTCCGCGGCGATCTGCGCCAGCGCCGTCACGATGCCTTGCCCGATCTCCACCTTGCCGGGCGAGATCGCGACCTGTCCAGTGCTTGAGAATTTCAGCCACGACGACAGCTTCGGGTTTGCCGCGAGGCTTACCGGCAGTGTGGGTGGGGAGGGAGCGGGCGCTGGCTGGTTCATCCTGCGGCCATTTCTTCCGCTGCGCGCAGCACCGCCCGCACCATGCGATTATGCGAACCGCAGCGGCAGAGGTTGCGGTCGAGCGCTTCCTTCACTTCCCGGCTTGTCGGCGACGGATTTCGCTTCAACAGCGCGGCTGCGCTCATCAGGATGCCGGAGACGCAATAGCCGCATTGCAGCGCCTGCTCGGCGATGAAGGCGCGCTGCAGCGGGTGCGGGCGCTCGCTCGTTCCCAGTCCTTCGATCGTCGTGACATCCTTGTCCGCCACCGACCAGAGCGGCGTGTCGCAGGCCGTCACGGCGTGGTCGTCGACAAGCACGTTGCAGGCGCCACACTCGCCGGCGCCGCAGCCGAAATGCGGCCCGGTCACGCCGAGTTGTCCGCGCAGAATGTCCAGCAGTGACCGGTCGGGATCGGCGTCGACTTCCGTCTCGGCGCCGTTGAGGCGAAATCGAACGCTCGGCATCGAGGGCGAACCTTCTCTTGTTTCTTCTTATTGCGGCGGCTTGTCGAACTTCTTGGCCACCTCAGCCCATTTCACAATATCGCCGCGCAGGAATTTGTCGAATTCCTCCGGGGTCATCGACATCGGAACCGCGCCCTGCTGGGTCCAGAGCTTGACGATATCTGGCCGTTTCACCGCGGCATTCACGGCTGCATTGAGCTTGTCGATAACAGGCTTTGGCGTGCCCGCGGGCGCCATCAGGCCGAGCCAGATGGTGGCCTCATAGCCGGGAACGCCGGCCTCGATCACCGTCGGCGCATTGGACAGCACGGTCGAGCGCGTCTTGCCCGTGGTGGCCAGCGCGCGCACCTGATTTTCCGCGACGTTGGGAGCCATCGCCGGAACCGCGTCGATCATCATCTGCACCTGGCCGCCGATCACGCCGCTGCGCGCCTCGCCGCTATTGCGGTAGGGCACGTGCACGAGGTCGATGCCGGCCATGGCTTTGAACAGCTCGCCCGCCATGTGGTAGGGCGTGCCCTGGCCCGATGACGCATAGTTCAATTTCCCGGGCTGCGATTTGGCGAGCGCGATGAATTCCTGCAGCGTCTTTGCCTGCACCGACGGATGGACCACGATGACGAGGTCGGAATAGTTGATCGGCGCAATCGGCGCGAGATCCCGCATCAGTTCGTATTTGCGCTGCGGCACCAGCGATTCATTCGCGGTCTGGGTGTTCGACATCATCAGCAGCGTGTAACCGTCGGGCGGCGACTTGGCGACTTCCTGCGTGCCGATGACGCCGCCGGCTCCCGTGCGGTTTTCGATCACGAAGGGCTGACCGAAACTCTCCTGCAGGATGCTGCCGATCTGGCGGGCGGTAACGTCGGCTGGTCCCCCGGCGCCGAATGGAACAATCACCTTCACCGGCCGCGACGGATAGTCCTGCGCCAGCGCTCCAGTGAGCGGTGTTGCGAGCAAAGTCGCCAGAGCCAATGCAATCCTTGGGCCCATCATTTCTCCCATCCCCTGACGCTTGTTTTATTCCTTGCCGCAAGCTTAGCTGCAATGTGAACGGGCTGTCGACGAAAGACTGGCTGTGCGCCCTTGGAATAAAATATAACCTCGGGTGTATCGGACCGAGCGAGCCCGAAGAAGGCTCGAAACGACAATTGGGAGCGACAATGAAGAACTCGATTTCACGCCGCCATGTGCTTCAGGGCGCCGGCGCCGTTCTCGCAGGTGCAGCATTTTCGACGCGCGTGATGGCCGCAGCGCCGCCGCCGGAAGCGGTGACGCCGGCGCTGATCGACGCGGCGAAGAAGGAAGGCAAGGTCATCTATTACACCTCGACCGATTTGCCGGTCGCGGAGAAGCTGGCCAAGGCATTCGAGGCGAAATATCCGGGCATCGCGGTGCGGGTCGAACGCACCGGCGCCGAGCGCGTGTTCCAGCGCATCGGCCAGGAATATTCCAGCAACATCCATGCCGTCGATGTCGTGAACTCGTCCGACGCCGCGCATTTCATCGTCTGGAAGCGCGACGGCATCCTGGCGCCTTACGTGCCGGAAGACGTGGCAAAATTCTATCCGGCCGAGCACAAGGATCCCGACGGCCAGTTTGCGAGCTTTCGCGTCTGGCTCAGCATCATCGCCTACAACACCAACCTGGTGAAGGCGGAGGACGCGCCGAAGAGTTTTGCCGATCTGCTCGAACCCAAATGGAAGGGCAAGATCGTCAAGGCGCATCCGGGCTACAGCGGCACCATCATGACCGCGACCTACCAGATGCAGCGCGATCTCGGCTGGAGCTTCTTCGAGCAGCTTGCCAAGCAGAACATCATGCAGGTGCAGTCCTCGGCCGATCCGCCGAAGAAGCTCGATCTCGGCGAGCGCGCGTTGATGGCCGACGGCAACGAATACAACATCTTCCAGATGAAGGAGGCCGGCCGTCCGGTCGAGCCGGTTTACGCCACGGAAGGCTCGCCGATGATCGTCGGACCGAACGGCGTTTTCAAGGATGCGCCGAATCCGAACGCGGCACGGCTGTTCCAGTCGTTCAGTTTCAGCCGGGAGGCCCAACAGCTCATCATCGATGTCGGCGGCCTCCGCTCGGAGCATTCTCAAACTGTGGAGAAAGCGGGGCGCAAGCCGCTCAAGGACATCAAGACCATGAAGGACGACGCCGCGGCGGTGGAGAAGGAGGGCGAGTCGATCAAGGCGCGCTACACCAAGATCTTCCGCGTTTGACCGACATGGCCTCCGGACTGCCCACGATTTCGGTCGCCGAAACGCTTGCCGAAAAGATCGTTGCACTGCAGGCCGGCGCATTGCCGGCCGCAACCGCGCGCAAATGCGAGGACCTGCTGATCGACATCGTCGGGCTGTGCGTCACCGCGCGCAACGCGGACTACGTCGAAAGCGCGCTGGCGGGTTGCGACGATGACGGCCCGTGCACCGCGATCGGGCATCGGCGCACGCTGAATGCGGCGGGAGCCGCCTTCGTCAACGGCACGGCCGCCCATGGCGAGGATTTCGACGACACCTTCGAGGGCGGGCCGGTGCATGCAGGCGCGGTGATCGTGCCGGCGGTGCTCGCCGCCTGCGAGCGGCACAATCCCGACGGTCGAAAGGCGTTGATCGGGATCGCGGTCGGCACTGAAGTGCTGTGCCGGTTGAGCCTGGTGGTGCCGAAGGCCGTCCACAAGGCCGGCTTCCACCCGACGGCGGTCTTCGGCGCGATGGGCGCGGCCGCCGGTGTCGGCGCAGCGCTTGGTCTCAATGCCAGGCAGATCGTCGATGCACTCGGCATCGCCGGCAGCATGGCCGGCGGCATCATCGAATATCTCGCCGAAGGCGCCTGGACCAAACGGATGCATGCCGGATGGGCGGCGCAATCCGGTATCCGCGCGGCGCTGCTGGCGCGGGCAGGGTTCGTCGGACCACGCACGGTGTTCGAGGGCGTGCACGGGCTGTTCCACGGTTTCGCGCACACCACGGAAGGCGATTACGACGCGCTGACCGGCGATTTCGGCACGCGCTGGGTGACGGACACGCTGGCGTTCAAGCCCTATCCATGCGGGACCATGGCGCAGCCCTATATCGATTGCGCGCGTCGGCTCGCTGCGCGCGGCATCAAACCGGAGGACGTTGCCGAGATCGTCTGCGAGGTGGCGGAGGGAACGGTGCATCGGCTGTGGGAGCCGCTCGCCGACAAGCAGCGTCCGCGCAACGGCTATGCCGCCAAGTTCGCCGTACCTTATATATTGGCCACCGGATTCGTGCATGGCGGGGTCGGGCTCGGCGCCTTCACGGAAAGCGCGATCCGCGATGCGCGCGTGCTGGCGCTCGCCGCCAAGGTGAAATTCGTGATCGATCCGGACAACCCCTATCCGAATAATTACACCGGCCATATCCGCGCCGTGCTCGGAGATGGCAGCGTGGTCGAGGAGCGTCAACCCTATTTGCGCGGCGGCGCACAGGAGCCGCTGACGCGGCAGGACGTGACTGACAAATTTTTGCTCAACGCCGAGCATGGCGGCTGGAGCGCTGCGCAAAGCGGTGCGGCGTTGAAACTGATGGCGGGGATGTATGATGGCCGTATCGATCTCTCCTCATTGCGCGGGTAGTGGCTCATGACCCAGGAACTCGCCGGCAAAGTCGCTGTCGTCACCGGCGCAGGCCGCAATATCGGCCGCGCGATCGCGCTGACCCTGGCGGAGGGCGGTGCGTCCGTGGTGGTGAATGTTCGCAGCAACCGGGCCGAGGCTGAAGCTGTTGCGCGCGAGATCGAAGCCGCAGGCGGCAGAGCGCTGGTTCATATCGGCGACGTCGCCGACGCCATGGCGGTGCAGGCCATGGCGGATGCTGCCATGCACCAATTCGGCCGTATCGATATCCTCGTCAACAACGCGGCGCTACGGCGCGAAAAGCCCTTCGCCGAGATGGACTATGCGGCGTGGCGCGAAATCCTCGATGTCACCCTCGACGGAACGTTTCACTGCGTGAAGGCCTGTCTGCCGGCGCTGCGAAAGTCCGGGGCAGGGACCATCGTCAATATCGGCGGCCTGAGCGCGCACACGGGTGCGAAGAATCGCGCGCATGTGGTGACGGCGAAGGCGGGCATCATCGGCCTGACCCGTGCGCTGGCGCACGATCTTGCCGATGACGGCATCACCGTGAACTGCGTGGTTCCCGGGCTGATCGGCACGCCACGGCCCAAGGACAAGCCGGAGCCGGCGCATCATCTGACCCATCAGACCATCAGCGGCAATCGGGGCCTGCCGGAAGACGTCGCCGCGACAGTGCGTTTTCTGTGCGGGCCCGGCGCGCGCTACGTCAACGGGCAGGCGATTCACGCCAATGGTGGCGCCTATTTAGGCGGGTAATGCATGGCTTTCGTGCCGTTTTCGCTGAGGTATTTGAAGATAAGGCCTCTCGGCGAGCTCAGTATTTGATGTTACCTTAAACGCATGAACCAGCACGCCAAGGTCGATATCCGCCACTCCACCTGTCCGCACGATTGTCCGTCGGCCTGCGCGCTCGATATCGAGGTGATCGAAGGCCGATCGATCGGCCGGGTCCGCGGCTCCAAGGTGCAGACCTATACCGCCGGCGTCGTCTGCGCCAAGGTCGCGCGCTACGCCGAGCGGATCCATCATCCCGATCGGCTGCTCTATCCGATGCGCCGTACCGGGCCGAAAGGTTCGGGCCAGTTCGCGCGGATCTCCTGGGATGAAGCGCTCGACGAAATCGCCGCGCGCTTCGATCAGGCCGAGCGCGAATTCGGCGCTCAGTCTGTCTGGCCGTATTACTACGCCGGCACCATGGGGCTCGTCATGCGCGACGGCATCAACCGCCTCGCGAATGTGAAGAAGTATTCCCGTTTCTACGGCACCATCTGTGCGACCATCGCGCGCGTCGGGTTTGCCATCGGCACTGGCAAGATCGCTGGCGTCGACCCGCGCGAGATGGGGGTCTCCGATCTCGTTGTGATCTGGGGCACCAACCCCGTGAATACCCAGGTCAACGTGATGACCCACGCCTCGCGCGCCCGCAAGGAGCGCGGCGCGAAGATCGCGGCAATCGACGTCTATAACAACGACACGATGAAGCAGGCCGATATCAAGATCCTGCTCCGACCGGGTACCGATGGCGCCTTCGCCTGCGGTGTCATGAACGTGCTGTTCCGCGAGGGCTATGCGGATCGCGCCTATATGGATCGCTACACCGATTGTCCTGACGAACTCGAGGCGCACCTCGCGACCCGCACACCGGAATGGGCCTCGAAAATCTCGGGCGTGCCGGTCGAAGAGATCGAGGCATTCGCGCGCGTTGTCGGCCAGACCAAACGTTCGTTCTTTCGCCTCGGCTACGGCTTTACCCGCAGCCGCAATGGTGCGGCGCAGATGCATGCAGCACTGTGCATCCCGGCGGTGACTGGCGCCTGGCAGTATGAAGGTGGCGGCGCCTTCTTCAACAATGCTTCGATCTGGAAGTTCGACGAATCCATCATTGAGGGACATGACGCGATCGACCGCACGACCCGTTGGCTCGATCAGTCCCGGATCGGGCGCATCCTGACTGGCGATGCCGAGGCCCTGAAGGGTGGCGGCCCGGTCAAGGCGATGCTGATCCAGAACACCAACCCGGTGACGGTGGCGCCCGAACAGGCGCTGGTGCGAAAGGGCTTTGCCCGCGAAGATTTGTTCATGGTGGTGCATGAGCAGTTTATGACCGAGACGGCTGCGATGGCCGACATCGTGCTTCCGGCCACGATGTTCATGGAGCATGACGATCTCTATTACGGCGGCGGCCACCAGCATATTTCGGTCGGGCCCAAGCTGATCGATCCGCCCGGCGAGTGCCGTTCCAACCACGAGGTGCTGCAAGGCCTCGGTCGCCGCCTCAACGCCGTGCATCCCGCCTTTAAGATGTCGCCGCGCGAATTGATCGACGCGACCCTGAAGAAGAGCGGCCACGGCGATATCGCGACACTGGAAGCGGATCTGTGGCGCGATATCCAGCCGGATTTCCGCACCTCGCATTATCTCGACGGCTTCGCGCATGCGGACAAGAAATTTCACTTCAAGGCCGACTGGGCGAATCCGCCGTCTGGCAATCCGGGTCTGGGTCCCTGGGCCGAGATGCCCTCGCTGCCCGATCACTGGACGATCATCGAGGAAGCGGACGAGAAACATCCATTCCGTCTCGCTACCTCGCCGTCGCGCAGCTTTCTCAATACCACCTTCAACGAGACGCCGGGATCGCAGGCCCGCGAAGGCGCGCCGACGGTGATGATGCACCCGGAAGACGCTGCAAGCCTTTCCATCGCCGATGGCGATGCAGTGACGCTCGGCAATATGCGGGGTGAAACCACTCTGACCGTGAAGGTGTTTGACGGTGTCCGCCGCGGCGTCCTGATCGCCGAATCAATCCATCCGAACAAGGCCCATATCGGTGGCCGCGGCATCAACATGCTGACCGGGTCCGAAACGGTCGCACCGGTCGGCGGCGCCGCATTCCATGACAACAAGGTCTGGGTGAAGAAGGCTGCGCCCGCGGCCTGATCCGTAGCAGCCAGAATTGGCGACCGCGCCCCGCGGGCAGGCCAACTCATTTGGTCGCAATGGCAGCAAGAACCCGCATCCAGGTGACGGAATTCCTGCTTGCAGTCTACCGCCATCCTGCCGCAAATGCTTGCCAACCCATGGCAAACAGGCGAGCGGGACAATGAATGACACGAGCAGCGTGATACGCGAAAAGCGCGGACAGGCGTTCTGGATTACCATCAACCGTCCGGACAAGCGCAACGCCATCAATGCCGATGTCGTCGCCGGCATCATCAGCGGCTATCGCGATGCACACGACGACAAGGACGTCCGCGTCATCGTGCTGACGGGGGCAGGCGACAAGGCGTTTTGTGCCGGCGCCGACCTGCAGAACGCCGGCGCGGCCTTCGCGATGGATTTTTCCAGACCCAACGTTGACTACGCCGATCTGCTGCGGCTGTCGCAGAACGCCACCAAGCCCGCCATCGCTCGGGTAGGGGGCGTCTGCATGGCCGGCGGCATGGGGTTGTTGTGCATGACCGACATGGCGGTTGCCGCCGATCACGTGATCTTTGGACTGCCCGAGGTGAAAGTCGGCGTGTTCCCGATGCAGGTGCTGAGCCTGTTGCAGTCCATCGCGCCAAGGCGGCTGGTCAGCGAATGGTCGCTGACCGGCGAGCCGTTCGACGCGCACACGGCTCATGCCGCCGGGCTCCTGAACTACGTTGTGCCTTCGGCCGAGCTCGACGCCAAGATCGACTGGCTGGTCAGCCGTCATCGTCGACAAGTCGCCGACCGCGATCCGGCGCGGCAAATACGCCATGCGGGCGATCGCCTCGATGTCGTTCGACGAAAGCATCGCCTATACCGAAAGCCAGATCGCGTTGCTGGCGATGACGGAAGACGCCAAGGAAGGGCTCAAGGCATTCGGTGAAAAGCGCAAGCCCGCGTGGACGGGCAAATAGCCTGGTGGTAGCCTCAACGTGACTCTGGAGAGAACTCGCTAAAGTAAATCAATGACTTACGATGCTTGTTAGACGTCGTTTTGAGAACGGATTAGAGAGGCCTTTGTTCGTTCCTCGCGACGCTTCTTGGAGCCCGAGATAAGCTGCTTGCGCGTGCGCTTGGCATATGTTGGCAGTTGGCGTGTCGATCGATGTCGGGCCGCGGTACGCAATTCAGCATCAGTGAGATCGCTGTCGGCACCTTCCGTGAACCCACCGTGGCGGAACGAGGTAAATGAGAGTTCAGGTCGAAGTCCCGCTGCTGTAACTATCTTTTTTACGACGCTCCGGAGGTAACGCAGATCCTTACGCTCCGTCATCCATGGAAGCGGCGTAAGTGACCTGCGATGCTTATGATCTCTCCGAAAAATCAGCCCCATATCGGTCGTTTCCTTGATTGCGTCGAGTTCTGCCATCAATTCCGGGAAAAGAGGCTCCCCGGTTTCGTCAAACAGGGGCCACCAGGCTTCCTCGCCATTCTTCGGGTGCACGATTTTTACGCTGTTCGGCCGCTCTTTAGGGCGATAGTGCGAGATTTCAAAGGCGCCGAACACGTGCTCCTGGCGCTGTAACCATTCCCAAGTCAGCAGCGCCGCGGTTCCCACTGAACCGTACCCGAGTTTCCTTGCGGCTATTCTGAATGCGATGAGTTCGTCCCAACTCGCCGTGGGTGTTTCACGCGCGGGTTGGCCAGGCGCACGAGTTTTTAGGCCCATCCGCGAGAATGGATTGACCAACGGCACTTTGGTTTCTTGAGCGCGCTGACCAACAAACCAGGCGCGCCTACAAGCGGTCATGGCTGCATTTGCAAAACGACGACGCTCGCGCTTGACAATGGTACCATCCGCGTCCTCGGCTTCCACGATGAGCAGCTTCGCGTAAACTGCGTCGACGAACGCTTTCGTGAAGTCAGAAATCTGCTTCGAGCCCGCGCGGCTACCATCCTTCAGCTTGTGGTTTGCAAAAAGCGCCAAACCTTGCTCGTAGAGACGCTGCGTTTTGTGGTCAATCTCTGTCCATTTTTGATGCGCCTTGAAGATGCCGGCCAGCCAATCGAAGGTACCTGGCACGGGAGAAGCTGGAACCATGTCGGTCAATCCTCTTGAGCGCCAACTGTCGAAAGCAGGCAACAGAACATTTTCGGTTCGCTCTACGGCAGCCGCCTGTTCCGTCCCTAACGCTTCCGCGTTGACGGGGCAGCCTTGTTTGCGCGCCCATGTCGGCGGCTCAAAGAAGTATCCCCATCGACCGCTCTTCAATGGTTTTCGCCGGCAGTAGCGGGGAAACCTCAATGCAACGTGTTTCATGCCAGAGAGGCCAGGTTTTCTCCTTCCGATCTATCGAGATCCAAAGCCCCGGTGGGCGCCGTGAAGCTATCAATGACAGCCTTCGACCAAACTGGTTCTCGAGAGCGCCCAGCTCCGTGGTAGCCAGTTGGTGACGGTGCCTCTCCGCGCACCACGGCCCGCGCGAGTTCACCTGTATCGCGGTAATCCAAGTAAGCGGCGGCCATGTCGGCGCGCATAAGTGCAGGCCATGTGCCGATGGGTGGATAACGGGCTGGAAGGGGAGTGCGTGATGGCATGAGCGGCAGGTCGGGCGCCGATGCGTCAATCGTCTGAACGCCAAATTGATGGCGCCGACGAATTGGCACGATCTTTGGCAGGGCGCTGCCCTGATACAAGGCCCACAAAGTACTGATCTGGATAGTTCAGCTTGCCATTGATCTTTTCTTGCACGTTTCCACACCTTCTACCGACCGGACCTTTCGATACGGAAACGGAAAAGACACCAGAGAAAAAGGGGCGCCGAGATCTGGTGTGGAATTGGCTGGCATAGCGTGCAAACAGGGCGGATGCTGCCATCGTAGTGGCCACGTGCGCAGTCGCTTGGTAAAGTTTATTACTTCTTCGCAAGCTGGCACGGAAGACGGCCGCTGTTGGTCTGTGGTGCACGTACTGTCTGGATTGGACCTACGGCCAAATAGAGATCGTGAAACACGATGCTGGGCGTCTCGTAGGTCACCAATGGCGCTCCCAACATGCTTCGGATCACTGGACATGATCGGCAGACATGAGTGGTAGGTCATACTTCGACGCCAACCACATTTTCATCGCGCCGCTAGTCGAGAGTCATATGATTTTGGTGGATCATCAGCGCTCAATCCGACAAAACTGTCGCTCATCTTACCTTGAAGCCGCATTAAGTCTTGCCTGTGTCGGAATGATAGGCACCAAAGCAGACCGCTGCCACTGCTCGAGTTGCGCCTGGAATCGACGTGCAATTGGCCCGTGACGGCATTGCCTCGGAAGAATTCTCGGTGAATCAAGTGATGGGGCACCAGCCTTCAGCCTTGCGCGCGTCCGCTGGTCGCGGATCGGGCTCTCGTGCACCGAGCCGCAGGGCGTCTCGGCCATCCGGCTTCGATCCCTCGCGCGATCATGGGTCGCTCGCCGGAGGCACTCGCCTTCGGGTCCCGCCGTCATTTCATTCCGGCGTCGCTATCACTGCCCCTCTGCGGGTGCCTTCTTAACCGGTCTTCTCTAACCGGGGTTCGTGCGTCAAGCGTAAATCTCATCTGACTATCGCATCCCGGCCTCTCCTTCCTAACCTGTCATGGCGTCAAAGTATCCGGCGATCGCGCTTCTCTTCGAGGTCGGGATCCCGCCTCATGATGATGTTCGTGAAGAAGTGGCGGGACCATCTCGGGGACGCAGTCGCGGAGCCATCGGCTCACGCTGCAGACCGGTTATCGCCCTCACCATTCCTCGTCCTGCCGGACTCCTTGACAGCCTTTCGGCCGTGTTCTGCTGGTCAATTCGTTTTGGTGTCAGACTGCAGCTGTGGTCTCCGGTGTTGATTTCTCCCACCGGAAGTCGCTGCCATCGCACCACATCCGATGCAGTATGACAGACAGCTTGCGAGCCACCGCGACCAGCGCATTTTTCATGGAGCTGCGTTTGGCAATACGGATGCCCCATGCCTTCAACGAGCACCACCGCCTGGTGTTGACCATCAATGAATGGGCAGCCTCAAAGAGATGTTCCCGAGCAAAGGCATCCCCGCATCGGGTGATGCGCCCGTTGTAATCGACTTCGCCGGACGCGTATTTGCCTGGTGTCAGTCCGAGGTGGACACCAACGTGCCGTGATTTGCGGAAGCGGCCCGGATTATCGATGGTCGTCTTGAATGCCAAAGCTGTTAGCGGGCCAACGCCAGGAACTGTCATAAAGCGACGGCAGATCGCATCGCTCCTGACCAGACGTCCAATCAGGCGCGTCAACACGCGGGTTTGTTCGCTGAGCGTGCGCCGGGCTTCCAGCAAGGGGACGACGATCGCTTGCAAATCTCCGTCAGCCACGATGAGCTCGCGCACACGTTCTTCGAAACGGCTTTGTCCGATGAGACCGACCTTGAATCCAAAAGTTCGAAGCGCCGCCCGAATATGGTTGTTGAGGTCGCGCTGCTTGTCGAGAAGGCATCGGCGACTACCCATCAATGCTCGTAGCTTTTGGCTATCTTCGGTTTTGATATGGACCGCCTTAAACCAGCCTGTGCGCATCATCTGCGCAAGCGCTCGTGCATCGTTTCGATCGGTTTTGACATTCTGCGCTTGCATCACGCTTTTTGCGTGCCGGGTTTCGACACAAATGACCGGCAGGCCGCTTTGCGAAAGCCCTTTGTGCAGCCAGGACGAGCATTGACCGGCTTCCAACCCAATGCGTTGGAAAGCGAAGCCGGCACTTCGTAGCCAAGAGATGAGCGCCTCAGGCTCGGTGTCCGTCACCCCCTCCCGGACGATGTTTCCATCTCGATCAACGATGCAAATCGCGGTGCGCTTAAGAGACACGTCGAGTCCGGCGAAGTGGTTCATCAGAATCTCCATCTCATTGGTGGACGAATTGATCGATATATTATGCGCCGGCCGAGGGGAGTTCCCCCGGTTACGTCATCTCGCGACTGCAGTCGGTCCCGCGTCCCGCCGCAGTGCCCGCGTCGGCGCTATGCTGACGCTCCTGCGGCTGCCTCTTTCTCCTGCCTGCGCTTCGCTTCGGCGCGATTTCGCCAGTCACGGGTTGGGAATGAATTGGAAGCTAGATCCAACGTGGGGCTATCGCCACAGAACTGCGCGTTCCGTTTTGAGCCCCGGTGCGGCTCCCGGCTTCGCGAGCTCAATCAATGGTCTATAAATGGTTCATTTAGGCTAAAGCGGACTATTTATGATCCGCTAGATCGCGTCAAAGTGGAAGGAGGTTGGCACCGGAAAGCCATGGTTTCCGCTCTCACGCTGCTCGAGCTTGACGAACTCATGGCCCGCTATGCCAGCTATGAGCAACTCGCGACCATCATTCGCCACCGGTTTCAGGCGCCAAGGCAGACGCTCAAGGAACTCTTTGCACGAATGCTGTTCAACATTCTCTGCGGAAATACCGATGACCATGCGCGCAATCACGCCGCATTCTGGAACGGCAAGGAGCTGTCCCTGACGCCTGCCTATGACATCTGTCCGCAAAACCGGACAGGTGGTGAGGCCACGCAAGCCATGCTGATCCTGGCCAACGAACGTGCAAGCCAAATCGCTCTATGCCTGAAAGCAGCCCCCCTGTTTCTGATGAACAACGCCGAGGCAATCCTACTCGTGACCGAACTGGTCAGGACGATCAAGCAGCGCTGGCCCGCTGTATGCGATGAAGCAAAGCTTAGCAAAGTCGATCGGAATTTCCTCTGGCGGCGCCAATTTTTGAATCCGTATGCCTTGCTGGAAGCGCCGGAAGTCGTAACGAAGTTGATCGATTAGAAGCGAATCCCAACCACGAGTTGCGCTAGCTGGACGTCGAACCGGCGTTACAAGCAGCCTCCGCTGCAAAGCGCTCGATAATTGAGCCGCGCAAACATCTCGGTCGTTAGCGTCGATCCCTTGCGCAGAGGTGCGTCTCGTCACCGAAAATCGTCCCCTGGGTACCGCCATGTGCCGTCCTCGGGTCAACGCGAAACTGCATAGCCCTTCGGCATTCGATCCTAGACGTAAAGACAGTCGCCCGACCGCGAATCCGTTTCCCAAAGTGCACCCGGCGTCATCGTGGTTGAGAGTTAGAGCGCGGGCGGGGTCTGCGCGACGGGTTGAAGATCGGAGGAGAGGCTTCCGGTGCCCGTCGCGGAGAACCGCGATGTCTAAACACACCTCACGATTTCGTACGGGCAACGATCACGCGAGCCTTTACACCGAAATCACCAACAAGATCGTCGCCGAACTGGAGGGGGACCGTATTCCCTGGGTCCAGCCCTGGGGCACGCCAGTGATCAAGGCGCCGCTCGCCATGCCGCGCAACGCCGCCACGCGGCGTGAATATTCCGGGATCAATGTGCTGATCCTGTGGGGTGCGGTGATCGAGCATGGCTTCTCTGGGCAGAGCTGGCTCACCTTTCGCCAGGCGCTCGGGCTCGGCGGCCATGTCAGGAAGGCCGAACGGGGAACGACCGTCGTCTATGCTGATCGCTTCACCCTGGAGGGCGAACGTCAGCGCGCCGCGGAAGCCAACGAGCAGCCGGGCACGATCCCGTTTCTCAAGCGCTTTGCGGTCTTTAACACCGACCAGTGCGATGGCTTGCCCGAGGAGGTTGCGGCGTCGGTTGTCCCGCCGCCTCCAGGTCAGATTGCGCCACGCGCCGAGGCATTGATTGCAGCCACGGGCGCCGATTTCCGCATCGGCGGTGCACGTGCCTACTACAACGCTACCAACGATTTCGTGCAGGTTCCGCCGCCAGCGGCCTATTTCGAACCGATCAATTGCACAGGACAGCTTTCCATGAGCTCGGGCATTGGACCGGTCATGCATGCCGCCTCAAGCGCGACCACTCGGGTTCATTCGGTTCAAAATCGTACGCTCGCGAAGAGCTGGTCGCTGAGATGGCGGGCGCGTTCGTCTGCGCCTCGCTCGGCATCGTGCCGACTGTGCGTCATGCCGACTATATCGGTTCCTGGCTCGAGGTGCTGCGGGAGGACAACCGCGCCGTCGTGCGCGCCGCGAGCGCGGCATCAAAGGCTGCAGATTTCCTGCTCGGCTTCTTGACGCCGGTAGTGGACTCGGTCGCCGCGAGCGGGAGCAGGTCGCGTGATGCATCCGTTCGCGTCTCGGCCTTGCGCCGCCGCGGCGGGTCAGAGAGCGAGAGCAGGGCTGGATGCTCGTGACGGGTTGGAGGTCGAGAGAGAGTCTTTCGGCCGCCCGTCCCGGAGAATCCGACATGGCAATCGCCGTTCAGAGGATCAAACTCAGTTCCTCCCGCGACATTTCCTTCAACAAGCTTGTGGTCAGCCAGTCAAACGTCCGGCGGGCGAACGCCGGCGTCTCGATCGAGCAACTGGTGGAGAACGTCGCTCAGTGCTCGCTGCTACAAGGCCCGAGCGTGCGTGCGGTCGTCGATTCCGGCGGCCAGGAGACCGGCCCATTTGAGGTGCCCGCAGGCGGACGCCGGTACCGTGCGCTCAAACTGCTGAACAAGCAGAGGCGCATGGCGAAGATGCAACCCATCCCCTGCGTCGTCCGGGATGGCGGCATCGCCGAGGATGACAAGACCATCCTCGATCTCGCCGCTGGCCCTCAGGTCAGGCGTGTCCGCGTGACGGGTGCGAACCGCATCGAGTTGACTGGCTTCGCCGACACGATGCGAGATCGGCTGCGTGCCTGCGGCCTGTGCGGCGAGATCATTTGGTGGAAGCCGCGCTCCTTTGTCCTTGCCAAAGTTCTGGGGTGCTATCCGATTGCGCGCGTCGGCGATCGAGCGGTGGCGTGACATGTCGCGCGATGCAACTGAGCTGGCACATCGCCTCGCGCGCGAGGCTGAGGCGGTATGCCGTCACTATCTCTCCAATGGGCGTCGCGTCGGCAGTTATTGGCAGGTCGGCGACGTCAGGAATACGTCCGGCCGCTCGATGTTTGTGCGCTTGAAATCGAAAGGCGTGGGTGGCCGCCCGGCCGGCAAATGGACTGACGCGGCAACCGGCGAGCACGGCGACCTCCTCGACGTTATCCGCGAAAGTTGCGGTTTGGTCGATTTTCACGACGTAGTCAATGAAGCCCGACGCTTTCTGAGCTTGCCGCGATCCGAGCCGAAATCCGACAGTCGATCGCGCCTGCCACCGGCACCGACCGGCTCACCGGAATCGGCACGGCGTCTGTTCGCCATGTCGCGGCCGATTGCCGGCACGGTTGTGGAGGCATACCTGCGGGGACGCGGCATCACTAACCTGCACGGCATCGACAGTCTGCGGTTCCATCCGCGCTGCTACTATCGTCCCGAGGCAGACACCTCGACCGAAAGTTGGCCCGCAATGATCGCGGCTGTTACCGATCTTCAGGACCACATCACCGGCGCGCATCGCACCTGGCTCGATCCGTCAGGGCGCGACAAGGCGCCTGTCGATACCCCACGCCGGGCGATGGGCAACCTTCTCGGGCATGCGGTCCGTTTCGGTCCAGTTGGCGATGTGATGGCGGCGGGCGAGGGCATCGAGACCATGCTGTCGCTTCGCTGCGTTATGCCCAGCATGGCGATGGTCGCAGCGCTATCGGCCGCGCACCTCGCAGCGATCCTGTTTCCAGCAACGCTGCGCCGACTCTATATCGTCCGTGACGACGATCGGGCGGGCGATGGCGCGGTGGCAGGACTGTTCGACCGTGCGCAGTCGGCCGGGATCGAGGCGATGGTGCTGTCGCCGCAGTGTAACGATTTCAACGAGGATCTGCGGAATTTTGACATCAACGCGCTACGTTCAGCGTTGCGCATCCAACTCACCCTGGAGGATGTTGGCCGGTTCTTGATCGCGGGGGTTTAGACGGGAAGAGGGGATGAGGCTGGTACTCCGCCCGGACGGTGCGCGGTCAGTCTTCAGGCTTCTCTTTGTTCGGAGAGGGCCGCGCTCACGGCCTTCTTGAGAGGGCGACCCTGCGGCAAGCGGTCCGGCCACGCAATGGCGTCCGCCGACTATTTTCCGTCGCGCCGCCAAGGCGGCGCTTTACATCGCGAAGCAAAATAGCCGGCTCCCGCCATCCTCCGCTTCGCTTCGGCCGCTGTCGCTACGCTCGGCGGTGCAGGTCCGGTCCGCCCGCCGCCTTTCGTCGCCATGAAGGCCGCGATGAGCGCGACCAATCCGACCAAAGGAAAGCCGCCATGACGATCGAGCGCAACGAGAGCGACTACGAGCAGCCATACGCCACGTCCCCAACTGATCACGTCCTTACCGAACTCCAGCTTCACGGCTATCGCCCCTTCCAGGACGAACCCGACCCGAGACCGCTGCCCGAAGCCCGTATCGTCGCGGCCGCCGTCGCAGACATCTTCGACGCACTCATCGCGAGCTTGAGCGAAACACGCCTCGAACCAGACCTCGAGGACTTGCTGTGGTCGACCGTCAATCTCTTCCATCGCGCCAACGAGCGCATCGAACGCGAACTCGACGACAACGAACAGGCACAGAAGCGCAGCCAACGCGACCAGGATGGCTCCGAAATCCGCTCGGTCGAACTCGAGCGTCTCACTGCCCAGGGCATGACGCTGATCGAGCGGCGTAACAGCATGGAATATTTCCGCGACCAGGCGGCCGAACACTTCGCACGCCACGCCGGATCGCACTGGCATCCGCGCAGCGGCTCGATGGTGAACCATCGCGCCCTGACCTCGGCTGTCATCGACAGTCGCGACTTCCTCGCCGCCAAACGCCGGGCCGAGACCGAGGTGCTATTGCCCCCCGGGCCGAAGATCGCCTTCACCGGCGGCCTCGACTGCAACGATCATCGCCTGATCTGGGACAAGCTCGACCAGGTCCATGCCAAACATCCGGACATGGTTCTCTTGCATGGCGGTTCACCCAAGGGCGCCGAGCGTATCGCCGCCCGTTGGGCCGACCACCGCAAGGTTCCGCAAATCGCCTTCAAACCCGATTGGACCAAACACGCCAAGGCAGCACCGTTCAAGCGCAACGATCAGATGCTCGATGTGCTGCCCATTGGCGTCATCGCCTTCCCGGGCACCGGCATTCAGGCGAACCTGGCTGACAAGGCACGGAAGCTTGGCATTCCCGTCTGGAAATTCGACAATGGCGGCGCGTAAGCCCCGCCTCTCCTACGTCCTATGTAATTGTGCACATCAACTCGCTTGCGCAGCTGTAACGATTACTTCTCCGGTCGTAAGAAGCCGCCGCTTTCCACCTTACAAAGAGGGCGGAAATCGGGTGGCAGGCCGCACGTCTCTGCTCCAAAGTCCATTGCATCGATCGATCCGATCGCCCGTTGAGACGACGGAGCAAAGAGGAAATAACATGTCGAGAGAAGATGAAAACAAGGCCATCGTCGGTCGCTGGTTCACCAAGTTCTGGGGTGAAACGTGCGATCTCGAAATCGTCGATGAACTCGCCGCGCCGGATATGCTCCTTCAGTACTCACTGCACGAGCCCCGTCGGGGACGGGAAGACATCAAGGCTTTCATGACTGATTTTCGTAAGGCCTTTCCCGATCTCAATTTCTGGGGCGCCGCCGATCTAATCGCGGAGGGCGACTATGTGGTCGGCCGCTGGGAAGGAGGCGGGACGCATACGGGCCCCGCGTTCGGCGATTTCCTGGCCGGCTCTTTGCCCGCGAACACCGGTCGGAAAATGCGATTTACCGGTACAACAGTTCTAAAGCTTAAAGACGGCAAGATCACCGAGGAAATCGGGCTCGACGACGGCGTCACGGCGCTGCAGCAGCTCGGGCTGATCAACCTTGCCGGTTAGCTAACGACAATCGAATAGCCGGCCTTCCTGATTGCCGTCTCGAAGGCCGGCAACGGCGACACGTGAGCGCCTTCGTGATCGGGCGGTACGCCTTCTCCGTCGCGCGCTCTCCGATCGTACGCCTGGTCATTGGCTACTATTCGCGGTTCCGGCGGCACACGCCGGCTATAGTGTGACCCTTGCCCTTGCACACCTCGGTATTCCTTCGGAATGGTGGCGAGAGTCGTTCGCCATGCTTGGCGCCATCGCTGTCGGGGGCATCGCTTGGGCGAATGTGTCGATGCAGACCGACTTAGACAGGGCGCTGCATTCAGCCCTCTTCAGCCACCGAATGGGGCGACGGCCGCGGGCGGGTGGTATGCGCGTCTGGTATCTCTCGGTTGGCATAACGCTGATTTCAGGGCGTCGTTGCTGATCGCGCGACATCGCGGTCCTCTCTCACGCTTCGATTGAGCCGGGTGATCTCGTCGGCAGACTGCTCCCGCGGTTGCTCGCGGGTACGTTGGCTTCTGTCGGTTCGGAGACAAAGGGGACGCCTTTCTGCACGCCAAGTTTCCTTTTCCTTCGCCGGGAATGCGGGGCTTCTTGTTTGAGCCGATCGTTCGCTGGCACGTCTCCAAGATGCTGTTCAGCGCCCGCGAGCACCTGGCCTCTCATTGGCTTAATCTGGCCGAAGGCCGGCTGCGCCTCGATCGCCTGAACCGCAATGGCGGCGGCGATACTTTCTTCCCCTGGGCTTCGCCCATTCCTCGCGAAGCAAGAAAGTATCGCCGCCGCCATCCTCCGCTGCGCTGCGGCCCAAACGGGTGCGGCGTCGATCGCCTTCCGCTTTCAGATCGCCATCGAGGCCGCGGTGGTCGCGGGCTCGGAAACAGCAAGGAGAAGTGACATGGCTAACATCGGTTCATTCAAGAAGTCCGGCCAAGAACTCCAGGGCGAAATCGTCACCCTGAGCCTTCAGACCAGGGGCGTCCGCATCGTCCCCGAGACTGACCGGACCAACGACAACGCACCGAGCCACCGGGTCTACGTCGGTCGCGCAGAGATCGGGGCCGCCTGGTCGAAGCGCTCCAGCGAGGGCCGCGATTATCTCTCGGTCAAGCTGGACGACCCGAGCTTCAACGCTCCGATCTACGCCAACCTCTTCGATGACGAAGATGCCGAGACCTACACCCTTATCTGGTCCCGCAGCCGCAAGCCCAACGGCGACTGAGGGTCGCTCACCACGAAGCCCCGTCCGGTCCGCCGGGCGGGGCTTTCTCATTATCGAAGCGCGTCTGGCAGCGAGGACGCATAGCCGCCAGATCGGGTCGCTCGGCCCTCGGATCGGCTATTCAGCCTGCCCACGAGTCTTTTGCTTGCCGCTAGCTGCGGGCGGGCGTGTTAAAAGGTCGGCTGCTTCGACTCCCAAACTGCGCGCCAATCGGTCGACCACGTCGATGCCCGCCGCATAGACGCTCCGTTCGACCGCGCTGATATAGTCCGGTCAATTTCCGCTCGGTGAGCTAATTCCTCCTGCGACAAGCCGCGGGCTTGTCGGAGCTTTCGCAAATTGATTGCAAGTATCTCGCGTATGTCCATACGTGAGAGGGCATGTGGCAGCGCCTACCGGGCGATTGCTGAAACCTTGTTCGGCAAAAGAAGTATCCCGGATCGTGCTTCGAAAACGCACGATCTGCGCAATCGAACCATCCGTCTCGTGCAAGGCGGCCTCGCATTGATGCGCGGCGGCTATCGCGAACTTCTGCGACCAAGCGCAGAGACAAGTAGTGCCTCGCGGGGGGGTATCGAAAATCAACCCCCCGATTTTCGGCATCCCCCTGCGCGGGCCTGCTCCTCCATGATGACCGCACACCCGCCGGCGCTACCCCTGTACGCGTCGTCATCACAGAGGCCTCAAATGCCCGATCCAATGGCCGGCTTACCGCCGCGATTCCTGCGCACGCCAGAGGCTGCTCGATATCTGGGCCTTTCCGGCCGCACCCTTGAAAAGCACCGCACGTACGGCACAGGACCGATCTATCGAAAGATCGGCGGTCGCGTCGTCTACGGGTTGGATGATCTGAAGGCTTGGGCCGATCTCGGCGCCAAGACATCGACCTCCGATCCCGGCAAGGGCACGGTACTGCCCGCCAAGAAACATCCGACCCTGCGCCCATATGCGGGCCAGGAACGCCGCTAGTTGCCCAGAGGAACAATGGCGATGCGGCGCAAATACCTGTCCGAGCGCAACCAGCTTGAACTCTTTCGTGCGGTGCCTGGTAATCTCGCCCCGCGCGACGCGCAAGACCTGATGGCTTATCCGTTCTTTTCGCTCGCAAAAACAAAGCGGATCGTGCCGATCGATCTCCGCGCGGGTGCGATCGCAATTCGTGTCGAGGCAGAGCCGGAACATGGCATGGCGACCATCTGGGATGCGGACGTTCTGATTTGGGCCGCGTCCCAGATCGTCGAAGCACGCGACGCCGGCCTGAAGACCTCGCGCCTCATGGCTGCGACGCCTTACGAAATTCTCACGTTTGTCGGCCGCACCACCAGCGCGCGCGATTATGATCGCCTGAAGACCGGTCTCGACAGACTGCAATCAACGACGGTGCTTACCTCGATCCGCCAGCCTGCAGAACGTCGGCGCCACCAGTTCTCCTGGATCAACGAGTGGAAGGAGACGGTTGACGCAAACGGGCGACCGCTCGGACTCGAGTTGATCCTGCCCGATTGGTTCTATGCCGGCGTAGTCGATGACGCACTCGTGCTCACGATCGACCGCGCTTATTTCGACCTGACGGGCGGACTTGAGCGCTGGCTTTACCGTCTCGTGCGCAAGCATGGCGGCCGGCAAGAGGCGGCTGGAGTTTCGATCTTGTGCATCTCCATGCCAAGTCTGGCAGCCTCTCGCCGCTCAAGCATTTTGCATACGACGTGCGCCAGATCGTCCAGCGGCAGACGTTGCCCGGCTACCATCTTGTTGTTCACGCGCGACCCCAAAGGCGCCGAGCGATTGAACTTCGCACCAGTGCTGGTCGATCCGTTCGCCGACAGGCTCCGCAGGCGCGGTCTCATTCCAAAGCCGGAAGATAACCTGTGAATCAGCTCGTGCTATCGGGGACCGCGATCCTCGTGCCATCAGGGACCGGATCCTCGTGCTATCAGGGACCCAAATCGGACCTAAGTCCTTGTATCGTCAGCGCTTTCCGGCAGCCGTAACTCTTCTAACCAGAAATCCTTCGGATTTCTTCTAACGGTCCGCGGCATTCGCCCCACTGGGGACAACCACCAACAGCCATCCGCCAGTTCTGCCTCGCCTCGCTGTCAATGGCGGCGACGACACGCTGTCGCACATCGCGCTCCAGCCAAGCAATCGGAACGTCTCTCAAGCTCGGAGCGTCTCATGAGCGATCTCACCGAAGTCGAACTTCTTTGGCTCGAGAAGCGCATCGAGAACCGCATTCGCTTCGGACGTGCCGTCGAGGAGAAGATCCTCGATCCCCGCCGGCGGCTGCTGTCATTTGCGCCAGGCAGCATCTTTGCATTCGTTCGCTGGACGTCGAACGATTTCGGAACGGTTATCTCGCGGATCGATATCTTGCGCGCCGTCGCGCCCGGGCAGCGCTGCTCGACAGTGCCCTATGTGAAGCCGGGCGGCGAGATTCTCCTGCGCCTGTCCGGCTGGCCCAAGGTCGAACGAGCGCTCCAGTTGATCGATGCCGTCGAGGCACTGGACATCAATCCGGCGGACGCTGCACACGACTATTGGCATCACGTTCATAACCGGCTGTCCGTCAACAAAAACCCGCGGCCTTACACGAAGAGCACGCCACCAGGCGTGGCTTCATCGGCAGAGGGTTATGCGATGACCAGACGCGTGAAGACGTTGACCGCGATGCTTGCCGGTGCTGGCGCCCTCATCGCGCCGACAGTTCTGGAGACGACAACACTCTACGTCTGGAATGCATCCGAGAGCGTACCGATCGGCCTCTATCGTTTGCAGTCGGCGGATAACCTGTTCGTCACCGAACTCGTCGCCGTTCAGCCACCGGAACCGCTTGCGACCTTCCTCGATCTGAACGGCTATCTGCCGGCCGGGGTGCCGATGCTCAAACGCGTGCTGGCGCTTCCAGGGCAGACCGTCTGCAGAAGCGGGCTCACGGTTTCCGTAGATGCGATTGAAGTGGGCGAGGCGCGAGAGCGCGATGGTCGCGGCCGTCCGCTGCCGAAATGGCAGGGCTGCCGCGTCGTCGGCGAAGGCGAACTCTTTGTCATGAACTGGCAGTCCGTCAGCTCGCTGGATGGCCGCTATTTCGGGTTTTTGCCGGCATCGGCCGTCATTGGCCGTGCGCTCCCTGTGTGGACCTGGGAGGATTGACCGTGCGCGTATTCGGAATCCGATCTGCCATTCCTCTGTTCGGCCGAGTGCGGCACCATTTCTCCGTCCGACCGCGCTGATGGCGAACGCTGCGCGACTTGCATTCTCGAAGCGGGGTCCATGCGTTCCTTCGCGTTCGGCAACAGGCCGTCGCATGCTCTTCATCAGGTTCGTAAACAGGGCTGTCCAAGCACTTTGGCGCTCTCATCCCCGAAGGGCGGCAACAGGCAAGAGATAGCGGACATTCCCCGTTTCGCGGCCCCGCCAGGGGACGCTCACCGCGCGCGCGGATCTCGATATTAGCTCCTTTTCAACTGACTGGCGGCAGCACCCACAGTCGATTGTTCCTCGTCATTGGCGTAGTGGATCACTGTGCCGGCTTCAGTTTCAGCCGCTGCGTCACCTTGGCGCCGAAGCCGACTTTGAAATCACTTCCGTCGATCCACATGCGATGCAGGATGCCGGCAAGCTTGCGCGCGACAGCCACGATCGCGCATAGCATGCTTGATCGTTTGGCGATCCGAAGACCCCAGGCACGCAGTGCGGACCACTTCTTGACCCGCAGCAGAAGGCTCGCAGCCGCCTCGCAAAGCGCTTCCCGGACGCTGACATCACTCGCAATCGAAGCAGCGGGAAGGAGCGCTGCTTGTTCAGAGAAGTCGCAAAAAAGCGTAGGAGGGAGTTGACTTTGACCGCCCGATTAGGAATGGCGGCGTAATCGGGCTTGAGCAAGATGCTGCGCTTTCGAAGCCGTTGTCGCACCATGGTGGCGGATCAATCTTGATTCGCCGAAGAGGACGTCCTGCCATGAAACTCTGTGCAGCACTCGATACATCCACATACCGGACGGCGGTTTGCGTGGTCAACAGCCGTGACGGCTCAGTCGTTTTCGAGGTCAACGTCGCCACGGACCCGGCTATCATTTTCGGTGCATTGGCGCCGTTTACGGCGCGCTTGGAAAGAGTTGGCCACGAGGCCGGCAGTGTGTCACCTTGGCTGCATCGGAAGCTGACGAAGCTCGGTCTTCCGATGGTACTGCTGGAGACCCGCCACGCGGCGGCTGCATTGGATGCCCAGAGGAACAAAACCGACAAGAATGATGCTCGAGGATTGGCGCATCTGGTGCGCACTGGCTGGTATCGCCCCGTCCATGTAAAGAGCGAAGAAAGCCACAAGCTTCGCTTGATCCTGGCGCATCGCCGGACGCTCAAACGAAAATTGCTCGACATCGAAAACGAAATTCGTCACTCGTTGAAGGTGTTTGGTTTGATGGTAGGCCCACGTGCGCAACGCACCTCATTTGAGGCACGGGTCCGCGAGCTGGTCGCACATGATGCGCTGATAGCCGGCGTGACCGAGTGCATGTTGCGCGCTTGGGCGTCGCTCTGGGCCGAGTACAAGAAGTTGCATCAACTGATTGTCCAGCTTGTTGGTCGCGACGAGTTGTGTCGGCGCTTCTGCCGCATCCCCGGCGTCGGTCCGGTGACGGCCCTCTCAGTCAAGGCGGCGATCGACGACCCACGCCGGTTCGCCAAATCGAGAACCGTTGGCGCGCATTTTGGTCTGACGTCGCGCCGGATCCAGACCGGGGATGCCATCGATATCCCCGGACAAATCTCAAAGTGCGGCGACGGCGAGGTTCGTACCGTGCTCTACGAGGCCGCCAGCGCTATGCTGGTGCGCTCGAAGCAGTGGTGCAGCGTTAAGGCATGGGGGATGCGGATCGCGGCCAAGCGCGGCCACAAACGTGCCGTCGTTGCGATGGCGCGCAAGCTGGCAGTGATCATGCATCGGATGTGGCTTGACGGTAGCGAGTTCCGCTTTAGCGCTGCGGAAGATGATCACTGGGATAGTGGAGTGGGATGCAAGACGACGGCGCTCGCCGCCGCTTGTTGAGGCTCTGGCGAGCGCCGTCTCGCCAGCGGTTGAACGGCAGAGAATTGGTTGAGCTTCCGCCACGCGGCGGAGAGACATTTGGTGGATCGAAGCGGATGCGGAGAGCACGATATCTTGCCGGCGCCGACATCTCCTTGGAGATTGAGAGCGCGCGGGAATGCCGGTGTTGCCCCGCGATCCCGACGCCGACATGTGCGCCCGCACGGCATGCGGGGCTGAGCACGAACTACTGCATGGACCACCAGGTGTCGTCATCGCACGGAAGCGGAGCCGATCGCATGCTGTCGACCGTTATCGTGAGTTGGAGTAGGATCAATCGAAGGAGGCGATCATGCCGAAGAAGACGGTGGAGAGACGCCCGATTACTACGGCAAGATAAAGCGAACTCGCGTTCGCCTCTCCCTTCGGTCGAAAAAGCTTGTCTGCACATTGGGTTACGAAGGCTGCGGCGCCGGCCCCAAAGGTGAGTAGAGATGTCGCTTCATTGTTTTGTTAGTTGTTTTCAACGGGAGCGGCGCCAGCTGTCTTGCAACGTGTGTCACTTGATGTCGTCGCTTGCGCGCCAGCACACGCATGTGTGCGCGATTACTCGATCATCGTCAGGAAGCCATTGCAGGTGTTGATCCGACCCTGACTATCTCGTCATGGTGCGCGACGACATTGATGATTTTCGGATCCGGCCGGGGCGATCTCGCGATCGTGGAACGAAGGTCCGCAAGCCGGCGCGGTCCTTCGTGACACAGGTGCAGTTCGCGGTTCGCCGGGCCGGCGGCGATCCTGGCCGTGTCGTTAGCGCATCGGGGTCGGGCGGACGAGATGGGAAAGCCAACGGCCGGTTCAATGCCCGCGGCCGCGGTGCTGGTGTCGCGGCCTCGTTGCCGCGGCACGGGGGTGAGTGGCAGCGCGACAGCGCCGGCCGCTTCCGCTCGCGCCGGGTTATCGTCAAGGCCCGGGTGGTGAAGCTCAACACGCAGGGCGGGTCGCGCCGTGTGACAAGGCGTGGCGTGGCAAGCAGGGCAGTAGACGCGCATCTGCGATATCTCGAGCGGGATGGTGTGACCCGCGATGGTGAGAAGGGCAGGGTTTACTCCGCATTGGAGGATCAGACGGATGGCCACGCCTTTGTCGAGCGTGGGCGGGGAGATCGCCACCAGTTCCGCTTCATTGTCGCACCGGAAGATTCAACCGAGATGGCGGACCTGTGCGGATTTAGCCGCGCGTTGATGCGCCAGGTGCAGATCGATGTGGCGACCCGGCTCGACTGGATTGCGGTCGATCACCACAACACCGGCAACCCGCATACCCACATCCTGGTCCGGGGTGTCACCGACGACGGCAAGATCCTCAATATTGCGGGCGACTATATTGCCCACGGCATCCGCTTCCGCGCGAGCGAACTGGTCACCCTGGAATTGGGTTACCAGAGCGAGATCGAGCTCCAGACCAAGCTCCGGCGCGAGGTGGACGCCGAGCGGTTGACCCGGCTCGACCGGGTGCTGTTAGCCGAGCAGCGCGACCAGAGCGCGGTCGACCTCCGACCGGGCGAAGGTGCAAGCTATCTCGTCCGGCAGAACCGCACGCTGATGGCCGGTCGGGTACAGCGGCTGGAACGCTATGGCCTCGCCCACGAGCTCGAGCCCGGGCGGTGGGTTTTGGCTGACAGCACCGAGGCCACACTTCGGCAGCTTGGCGAGCGGGGCGACGTCATCAAGACCCTGCACCGGGCGCTCGCCGATCATGGGCTCGCCGAGGCGCGGGGGGGAGGCCAATATGTCCGCCATGGCGGCTCGATGGATCAGAGCGTCGTCGGCCGCGTGCTGGCTAAGGGCTTGGCCGGCGACGAGATGGGCGAACGGATTTATCTCGTGATCGACGGTGTCGATGGGCGCGTCCACCACCTGGAGTTTGCTGACCCCTCCGGCATCGAGGAGGTCGGGCGCGGCATGATCGTGGAGGCGGTTCCCACCGTGTCCGGCCCACGATCCGCTGACCGCAACATCGCGGTCAATGCCACGGAGGAAGGTGGGGTCTACCGCCCGAGCCAGCATCTGGCGCGTATCAAGGACAGCTTTGAGCAGCAGCACAAGGATCCCGAGGCGTTCGTCCACTTCCATGTCCGCCGTTTGGAGGCGCTGCGGCGGGCGGGCCATGTCGAGCGGATCGATGACGACCATTGGCAGGTGCCCAATGATCTCCTCGCGCGGGGGCATGCCTACGACCTGCGCCAGGCGACCAACCGTTCCCAGCTTCGTGTCCTCTCCAGTTTCGATCTTGAGCGGCAGATCGCCAGCGACGGGGCAACCTGGCTCGACCGGGAATTGGCGGCCCGGGTCCCATCCCCGTGACGGACTCTGGCTTCGGCCGCGAGGTGTACGAGGCGGTCGGCCGACGCGCGCAGCGGCTGCTGGAGATGGGACACGCCACAGTGCGGGACGGACAAATTTCCGTCCCGCAGCGGGCCCTGGCGGCGCTGGAATATCAGGAGATCGCGCGAGTCGGGCGAGCGATGGCATCCAGCCGCGGGCGTACCTTTCAGCCCGTTCAGCCAGGCGAATATGTCAGCGGCACTCTGGTTGGTTCGACCCATCTCGCCAGCGGACGCTACGCCATGCTCGAGGCCTTGAGCGGCGAGGGCGGCCTTGGCTTCACACTCGTCCCCTGGCAGCCAGTGCTGGATAGTCGTATCGGCCAGCACATTGCAGGCGTCGTGCGCGACAGTGGCGGCATCGACTGGAGCTTCGGCAGGAAGCGCGGACTAGGGCTATAGGTCCTGTCGGACCTTCGTCGCTTGCCGAGGTGCGTTCGACGGGTGCGGCCCGTCCGAGGCTGCCCCCTCGCGTCCCGTTTGCGGCTTGGGCCTTGCCGGGATGGCGCCGCTCAGGCAAGGCTCGGCGGGCATTTGCAAGCATTCTCTCCAGGTTGTCTTCGTCTTGAACTATGAGCACGCCAGGAGATAGCTGGCGCTTCACTACCGCTCAGTGTCAGGAGCACCATGCAACGGCAACGGCGTGCCTGCGCTTTCGCAGACTGCCTCTATCAGACGCCGCACTGCTCGCGCATCCCAATCGATTCGATCGGTCGGCTTATTCCAGTATTCGGACATGACATAGGCAGCATGGCGAGCTTTCACGCCAAGGCCTCCAATTGTACGCGCTGGCATCGCCATAATGGCCGTTTCGACAGGCTGCAAGCGGCCAAGCAAAGCCTCGATTTGCTCGAGATGACCGTCCATCGACGCCAAGTTGTACAATCTTTGAATTTCGGCTGCGATTTCCTCGAATTGTTTGCCTAACGCGAGCAGAGCTGAATCGGCCTCCATTGCCTCTGTGGGGGACTTAAGAGGCTTTGGAGTGGAGCATTGGGAACTTACCCCCACTTCGCGATCGCTCGTGACGTCTGAGACTTTCGGGAGTTTGGTCTGAGATACGTTAGCTCCGGCGTCGCTAGGCGTCTGGAATGAAGGGGGGTTCATCGCTAAGCAGCCTCCTCTTGCCTGCGTTTGATCGCAGAGATCGTGGGGGAAAGAGCTCAGCAGGCAGGCAAGCTATCCACAGCCGAACTCTTTCTAAGAGATAATAAAGCCCCTTATGAGGTGTATTTATACCCTTATAGTGGCATCTTTTCCAGAGAGATCGAAGGTGATCAGCATGATCACCTCTCGACAGATCCGGGCGGCAAGGGCGTTGCTGGGCTGGTCTCAACAGCAACTCGCCGACAAAGCAATCGTCTCCCTAAATGCCGTCGCGAGGCTCGAAAAGGGCATGGTGGATTCAAGAATCAGTACGATGCAGGCGATTCAAAAAGCATTCGTCAGGGCGGGCGTAGAATTTCTGGATGCAGACCAAAAAGGCGAGGGCGTAAGATTGAAGAGTCCGAAGTCCTAGCGAGCCTCAAACAACGTAGCAGCCCTGTTTAGCTGTGACCGGCCGGGTGATTCTCTTCTCGCCGCCTGCGCACCGAATGATGCCCAAACTTTGAATTGACATCTCGAGATGATCCTACGGATTGGCTGAGCGCATCCGATTGGCAAAATTCAAACAGTAAGGTCTCGTGCCTGGCCCTCCCATCAAGTCGGCAGCCGCGCGATCTGCGGTACGGTTTCGGTTGTGAACCGCCCCGGGTTTGCCGGAGGCCATTTGGTTTAAGTTATGCCGCCATGGCGGGTTGTTCCAGCATGGCGTAGTAGCGTTGCTCGGCTTCGGCCGGCGGGATGTTTCCGATGGGCTCCAGGAGCCGTCGGTTGTTGAACCAGTCGACCCATTCGAGAGTGGCGAACTCGACGGCCTCGAAGCTGCGCCATGGCCCGCGCCGATGGATCACCTCGGCTTTGTAGAGACCGTTGATGGTTTCGGCGAGAGCGTTGTCATAGGAATCTCCGACGCTGCCGACAGAAGGCTCGACGCCAGCTTCAGCCAAGCGCTCGGTGTACTTAATGGATACGTATTGGGCGGATTCAAGCGGTCGTCGCAACATCGATTTTGTTCACTCATGGTAGCCACTCGTCAAGCGCCTCCGCCGGCGTTTTCCATCCCAGCGTCTTTCTCGGTCGGGCGTTGAGGACGGCAGCAACGGCGGTGATCTCGTCGGACGCTATGGACGCTGAGGTCAGTGCCTTTCGGGAAGTACTGACGCAGCAGCCCGTTGGTGTTCTCGTTAGTGCCGCGCTGCCATGGACTTTGCGGATCGCAGAAGTAGACCTGCACGCCTGCATCGATCTTGAGACGATCGTGCTGGGCCATTTCGGCCCCTTGGTCCCAGGTCAGCGAGCGGCGTAGTTCTTGCGGCAAGGTGGTGATGGTGCGAGTAATCGCGTCCCGCACGGCTTCAGCTCCGTGTCCCGCGAGCGCAGGTCCGTTCTTGATGCGCGGAGCTTCGCCGTGCCCCACGAGGCGGGGAAGATGCAGCAGCATCGTGAACCGTGTCGTGCGCTCGACCAGCGTACCGATCGCTGAGCTGCCAAGACCAAGGATGAGGTCTCCCTCCCAGTGTCCCGGCACTGCTCGATCGGCTGCTTCGGCGGGGCGTTGACTGATCATGATCTCCGGCGAGACAAAGCCCTTGCCTCGCCTTCTTACGCGCGCTCTGGGCACTCGTAGCACGCGTCCCGTTCGCAAGCAGGCCGTCAGTTCGCGGCGTAGCGCTCCCCGGCCTTGAACGAAGAGAGCCTGATAGATGGCTTCGTGGCTGATGCGCATCGTGTTGTCGTCCGGGAAATCGATCGGCAAGCGTCGGGCAATCTGCTCCGGGCTCCAGGCCTTGGCCCATCGCCGATCTCTTCGCGGGCCATGCCGGCGACCTTTCCACGGAACGACCGGGCCGGGAATAGGAGCGCCGCCACTCGGTGCCACGACGACGCCGGCAAGTCTCTCCTCCACATAAGTGCGCAAGGTTTTGTTGAGCGCAAGTTTGGTCAGTTTGGGCCGACAGGCCGATCGGTCTGCATGCCACTGGGCAGTCGTCGCCCGATACTCCAACCCGCCGCTTCGGGTAGCCGCGTTGCGTCGCAGTTCACGGGAGATTGTCGAGACGGACCGACCGAGGTGGCGCCCGATCTCCTGCATGGAGTGGCCCTGCACCTTGAGAAGTGCGATCTCCTCGCGTTCGGCCAACGACAGGTACCGCCCGGAGAGCGGCTTTGCCGAGAATCTGAACATTGCTGGTGGCATGCCGCCCGCCTTTCGGAACAATCTGGTTCCGACAGGCTGCGATACTCCGGCTTCAAGCGCAGCTTCTTCACTGCTCAGCCCCGCGGCAATCCCCCGCCAAAATGTGCTCTGTTCATCACGCCCCGCCACCTGTGGCCGCCCCGGCGATAGCAATGGCGCTCGTCCAGATCGCGCCGATCTCCGCCCTCGAATACTCATCGCAACCTCCAATATGCGAGTGTTGCGACGACCGCTTGAATCCGCCTTGGCTGCCCCTGTCGCTGTGGTGCACGAGCCCGCCACGATGGACCGGCCGTCGATCATGTAGTGCCTGCTCCAGTGCATCGAGCACGAAGCCTGCATGCGCCGTGCGCGAGGCCCTCCAGCCCACGATCTTTCGAGCATAGGCGTCGATGACAAAGGCGACGTAGACGAAGCCGGTCCAGGTTGCGACATAGGTGAAGTCGGAGAGCCAAAGGACGTTCGGCCGTGGCGCCTTGAACTGGCGGTTGACGTGATCCAGCGGGCATGGCGCCGCCTTGTCGCTGATCGTGGTCTTGACGGATTTGCCGCGGATGACCCCTTGCAAACCCATTTCCCGCATCAGCCGCGACACCGTGCAACGGGCAACATCGAAGCCTTCGCGCTTGAGCTGGCGCCAGACCTTGCGCACGCCGTAGACGGAGAAGTTCTGATCGAATACGCGCCGAACCTCGATCTTCAGAGCGGCGTCCTGCCTGGCGCGCGCCGACCGCTTGGCCGGATCGCGCCGTTTGGCCACATGGGCGTGGTAGGTCGAGGGGGCGATCGGCAAGACCTTGCAGATCGGCTCGACCCCATGCGCCCCACGATGATCGTCAATGAAGGCGATCATGGCTTGGACCGGCGGTCGAGCTCCGCCATCGCAAAATAAGCGCTCGCCTTGCGCAGGATCTCGTTGGCCTGCCGAAGCTCACGGTTCTCCCGTTCCAGAGCCTTCAGCTTCTCGGCCATCTCAGTCGGAACGCCGGTCCGCTGCCCGCTGTCGATCTCGGCCTTCTTGACCCAGTCATGAAGCGTCTGCGGTGTGCAGCCGATCTTCGCCGCAATCGATGTCACCGCCGCCCAGCGCGAAGGGTGCTCGTCGGCGTGATCCAGAACCATCCGAACCGCGCGGTCCCGGACCTCAGGCGAAAACTTGTTCGTCGTCTTGCTTGTCATGGCTCCATCCTCTCAGGAGTTGGAGCCTCCGGCAAACCCGGAGCGGTTCAGTTTGCTGCAATACGCGACCCAGCCGAGGCCGCTGCACGCCGTAGCCTACAAAAGCGGCGGCGCCCATTGGTTATCCCGCCATCGCTCCCAACTTAACCAAGCTGATGCGGAGCGGAGGTGCTTGCCTTCTTCGGGGCGGGGGTTTGTTGATCACCATATAGGGCGACACCGATCTCGATTAGGTGCTGGCTCGACGGCTACCAGAGTCTCGCATAGGCATTCTCCGCCGTGATGTCTGCCAAGGTGAGCTGAAAATCAGACCAATATGATTGCCCGGTCGATTTGTACTCGTTCACATATTCAATGAGCGCAATGAAGCATCCACATAGGCCCGATCTGGCGAAAGCTAAAGAGGAAGGGAGTGTTGCTTGGGATCTTCGGCTTGTTCGAAACTTGAAATAGACAGGCCCAGCAGTCTCGCTGCCTTCTCATTCGGGAAGAGCGCCTTCAAAAGTTCGGCTGATACCTGATCCCAACTCTCTGCGGCTGCTGATCGCACCTGCCAATGTTCGACTGCTCCAGATCAGTTCGAAGTCGACGTACTTCACCTAAGCGCGGCGGTCCGCCCGCCATTCCCTTGTTTTCGTCGAGCAGGTCATCGGCCTTTGTACGCCGATCTATCCGAAAGCACTATTGTTGCGATTGAGTGGTTGCTCAGGGACCGGGAGTAGTTCTTTTGATGGCCCACGTTCAGCGCGTCGGTTAAGTCGGCCGGCATCGATCATCCCTCTTCGGACGCGCCCCGTGGGAAGTCAGGTTTCCAAAGGTCCAACGATGAAACCCAGAATTGGCGTTTACCTATCGGAGCAAATGGCCGCGCGGCTGGCTGCAGCCGCCAAGCGTCCCGGTGCCAGCAAATCAGCGATTGTGGAAGCCGCCTTGGCTCAGTTCCTCGTAAATCCATCCCGATAAACCGTCGCCTTTCACTTATGAGCTGCCAGCTCGAACGTCTCGATGAAAATCTTAAAATCGTCAACGAAACTGTGGCGCTGCAGGCGCGATACCAGCTCGCGGTGACTCCGCCGCTGCAGGCTGCCGCTCTGCGCGCTGCGTGCGCGCTCGGATCGGAGCAATTCGACGAGTTTGCAACGCAGGTTGGGCGCCGCATGCAGTTGGGGACCTCGCTCATGCAAGAGACGATGGATCGGCTCGGCAAGAGGCAGGAAACTGTCGCTGATTGCTTGGGTAGGGGGGCGAAACCGACCTCCTGGCTAGTTCACGAGCCAGATTTTTCCACGTCGAGCCCGGTTGGTGTCGGATCTGAGCGCTCAGCTGCCGTCCGGGAGGGCGGCAGCTTGCTCAACTTTCCAGGAAAAGCCGGACTACCCCTGCACTAGTCCTGTTGCGAAGGCGGAAATTGCTTACCAACAATCGATCGAAGGGCCACTGCGATCGCGACCGTCGAGCCATACGAGTCGACGTCGACACGTCAGCGGCTTGACAGGAAACGGGCATCTAATTCTGCGCGTGTTCTTGCCCTTCGTGACGGTCTACTATCTCGCCTTTCTCTTCCGCAACATCAACGCGACGATCGCCGGCTCGTTGACCTCGGAATTTGGCCTCGCTGCAGGTGACCTTGGCCTGCTGACGTCTGTTTACTACCTTACTTTCGCGGCCGCCCAGATTCCGATCGGCATTCTGTTGGACCGATACGGCCCGAGGCGGGTTCAGAGCGTCGTGCTATTCGCCGCAGCTCTGGGGGCAGCCTTGTTTGCCATCTCGGACAATTATTTGCTTCTCCTTGGCGGCCGCGCGCTGATCGGTCTGGGTGTCGCCGCGGCATTGACGGCTGGCATGAAAGCCCTCGTGATCTGGTTTCCTCGGGAACGCGTTCCACTGCTTAACAGCGTGATGGTCGCGTTGGGGGCAATTGGGGCGCTGACGGCAACCTTACCGGCCGATTTCCTGATCGGCTCGATAGGCTGGCGGGGATTCTTTGAGCTACTCGCGATTGTCTCGGCCGGATGCGCGCTCGTCATCTACCTTGTTGTGCCAGAGGCGCCGGCGGTTACGCTGGAGGGTGAGCCGGGGAATGGTCTAAGGACGATCTACGCAGACCCACGCTTCTGGCGGCTGGCCCCGCTTTCCGCCACCTGTATCGGGACGGCCTGGGCATTGCAGGGATTATGGGCGGCGCCATGGCTCAGCGATGTCGAGGGCCTCGATCGGGCTGGATTGCTCCGTTATCTGTTCGTCATGGCAATCGCGTTGAGTTTGGGGGCCCTTCTGTTGGGCGTTACGGCCGATCGGTTGCTTCGGCGTGGTGTCGGACGGCGTACGCTTTTGAGTCTCGTCGCGGCGATTTTCATCGTGGCGCAATTGACGCTAATCCTGCGGTTACCTGTTCCGTCCTACCTTCCATGGGCCGTCATCGCTGCGGTCGGTGCCATGACCGTTCTCAGCTACGCAATCCTAGCCGAGTATTTCCCGAAGCAACTTGCCGGGCGAGCCAATGCGGCACTGAATGTCTTCCATATCGGCGGCGCGTTTGTTCTGCAGTACCTGACTGGCAGGGTGCTTCAGCTCTGGACTCCTACGGAGGGGCACTATCCTGAGGTCGCGTACCAAGCTGCGTTTGCTCTCAACGTTCTCTTCCAGATCCTAGCAGGGATCTGGTTTGCTTTGCCTTGGCTCCTGACGAGCTGGCGGTCAAATATGGTGCGAAGAAGTCGCGAATTGCACTCGAGCCGGCCTCGCTTGACGAAGGGTAGCGACTGCAAAATACAGATGGCTGCGACGGGAGCGGGCTCGTTGTAAGATCGCCATCAGAAGCATGATGAACAGACTCCTTCGCTTTTTTGAGTTGAGTATTGCCAAAGCGTGCTCAGATGCCGGCGTTCATTAAGCTCCAGCTTGCAATATTGAAGTCCAAGGCGTCGAAGGACGGCCAGTGACTTCATGAAATCAGGCACGACGGCTACCGGATTCAGGTCCATATCAACAGCGGGCGGAAGAAGGTCTGGACCTGTAACGGGCTGGACGGACCAAGCGGTTCTCGACCTTTGCCGGCGCGCTTGAAAAATTCCTGGCCAAGTCATGCTCGACGGCGAGATTGTCGTCGTCCGCGACGGCCGCACCAACTTTTTCGAGCTCCAAGGGCGGCCTGCGCAAGCTTTCTCAGATCGAGCGCAGGCATGCACTGCCGGAGTTGTTGCTTGGTGAGAACGATATTTGGTTGCCCTGTCCTCTACTCCGAACATTGATTGGCGACAGCGGGATATCTCGAGCATGCGGCGAAGCTTGCGCCGGCTCTACCCAGACGTCTCTCGGCCACTCAACCCATTTCCGGAGAATCCCAATACGCTAGCAAGTGTGACGGTAGATCAGCCGATTTGTTCGCCGGAATAGCCGGGAGTGCTCGGACCATCCGGAAAGGATTGTGTGTGGGGTGCGGAATCATCTGATCTGCCGCTGCCATGTCCGCAACAAAAATACTCTGGGGCCAGATTGCCGTCGTCTTTGCGATTGTGCTGATCACGATGTGGGCCGCCACGCAGTGGACGGCGTGGCGGCTGGGCTATCAGCCTCAACTCGGCCGACCCTGGTTCGAGCTCGGATCGGGCGTTCCCATCTATCTTCCTCCGGCGTTCTTCTGGTGGTGGTACGCTTTTGATGCCTACGCGCCTGCAGTGTTCGTTGAAGGGGCATGCGTTGCCGCGTCGGGCGGGATCATCTCGATCGTGGTCGCATTCGCGATGTCGGTGTGGCGGGCTCGGGAAGCGGAGACGGCGGCGACCTATGGTTCTGCCCGCTGGGCGAGCCGACTTGAGGTCCACGCTGCCGGCCTCGCAGGTGCGGACGGTGTGATACTCGGCCGTTTCGAGCGACGTTACCTTCGGCACGATGGACCGGAGCACGTGCTGTGCTTCGCGCCTACCAGATCTGGCAAGGGCGTCGGACTTGTGGTCCCGACCCTCCTGACCTGGCCGGAAAGCTGCATCGTCCATGACATTAAGGGTGAAAACTGGAGCCTGACATCAGGCTTTCGAGCCCGGCACGGCCGGGTGCTGTTGTTTGATCCAACCAACTCACGCAGTGCAGCTTACAACCCTCTTCTGGAAGTCAGGCGAGGGGAGTGGGAAGTGCGCGACGTGCAAAATGTGGCCGACGTGCTGGTTGATCCCGAAGGGTCGCTGGAACGGCGCAACCACTGGGAGAAGACCAGTCATGCACTGTTGGTCGGAGCCATTCTTCACGTTCTCTATGCGGAGCAGGACAAGACACTTGCCGGGGTCGCGAGTTTTCTGTCCGATCCGAAGCGGCCGATCGAAAGCACGCTTCGCGCGATGATGACCACTCCGCATCTCGGCAAGGGCGGCACGCATCCGGTGATCGCGTCCGCGGCGAGGGAGCTACTGAACAAGAGCGAGAACGAACGGTCCGGCGTGCTTTCGACCGCGATGTCCTTTCTCGGCCTCTATCGCGACCCCGTCGTCGCCCGGGTGACGCGCCGCTGCGATTGGCGCATCCGCGATCTCGTCGAGGGCGATCAGCCGACAACGCTCTATCTTGTCGTGCCGCCGTCCGACATCAGCCGCACCAAGCCACTGGTGCGGCTGATCCTCAACCAGATCGGCCGCCGTCTGACCGAGGACCTTCAGGCTAAGGGTCGCCGGCATCGGTTGCTGTTTATGCTCGACGAGTTTCCAGCGTTGGGACGGCTTGATTTCTTCGAGTCCGCGCTTGCTTTCATGGCGGGCTATGGCCTCAAGAGCTTCCTTATCGCGCAATCGCTGAACCAGATCGAAAAAGCCTACGGGCCGAATAACGCCATTCTCGACAATTGCCATGTGCGTGTATCCTTTGCGACCAATGACGAGCGTACCGCAAAACGCGTTTCGGATGCGCTTGGGACTGCGACCGAATTGCGGGCCATGAAGAACTATGCCGGTCACAGGCTTAGTCCGTGGCTCGGCCACCTCATGGTCTCGCGGCAGGAGACCGCGCGGCCATTGCTCACGGCGGGCGAGGTGATGCAGCTTCCACCCGAGGACGAGTTGGTGCTGGTTTCAGGCGTGCCACCCATCCGCGCCAAGAAGGCGAGGTATTTTGAAGATCCACGTCTGGCCGGGCGCGTGCTGGCGCCGCCCGAACAAAAAAGCGTTGATCGTCAGGGTGACATTCCGTCGGACGATTGGAGTCGGCTGGCAGCTTCGCCGAATATGAATGCGGCCAAAGGCGAGACGCTGTTGGACGTTCGGCAACCTGTCGCCGATCCCGCAAATTCCGGCATTCGGCGTGAGCCGGAACTCCCTGAATATGAGGATATTGCACCAGAAAACTCACTGCCTCCGCCGGAATTCGACTTCGCAGAAGACGAGGGCGACGGTGACGCCATACGCGCTGGCGCACTGCGCAGGAACATTTCCGGTTTGGCGCGCCAGGCAGCGATGGACCCAGGTGATGGTCTCGATCTGTAGGATGAGATGATGCGCACCAAGCACACCTTTCGACTGCCTCCGGATCTTGCGGGCAAACTCGCCGATCACGCCAGCCGCAAGAGGGTACCGCAAGCGCTCATCGTCGAAACCGCGCTGGGCTCATTCTTGTCGCCCGATAATTCGGAGCGAATGGAAGCCGCGCTCGGTCGTCGTCTTGACCGGTTGACCCGGCAGGTCGAGCGGCTGGAGCGTCACATCACCATTTCAAACGAAGCGCTGGCCTTGTTCGTGCGGTTCTGGCTGACGGCAACGCCGCCGCTTCCGGACACGGCGCAGCCCGCCGCGCAGGCCAAGGGCCGGGAACGGTATGAGCGTTTTGTCGAAGCGCTCGGGCGCCGGCTGGCCAGGGGCCGGACCCTGGCCCAGGAGATCTCCCTCGACGTTGAGCCGGCGCAAGCATCGCCAAGCGTTCCCCGTGAGTGATCTCGCCGCCTTCTTCTTTTGCTACGCCAGAGCACGCCGCCCAAACTGAGCTTGTTGCCCGCGTGCGCAATCAGCCTCTCTACTGATCCCCGCGCCGAGCTTTCTTGGCTTGGCTGCCTTGGGGACCATCGTGGCAGTTCATTCCTTCCAGTCCGAAGTGGTGTCACGTGGCGCGCGCATGCTGCGCACCGCGCTGGGACCAGCGATAGCGGCCTGGCTCGAAGACGCTGCGATCGTCGAGGTGATGCTCAATCCCGACGGCCGACTTTGGGTCGACCGGTTAGTAGGTGGCCTGGCGGATACCGGCGAGCGCCTCGCGGCAGCCGACGGCGAGCGCATCGTGCGGCTGGTTGCTCATCACGTCGGCGCGGAGGTCCATTCGGCAAGTCCCCGCGTCTCGGCCGAGTTGCCCGAGACGGGCGAGCGTTTTGAGGGGTTGCTGCCGCCCGTTGTGACCGCACCCGCGTTTGCCATCCGCAAGCCGGCGGTCGCCGTATTCACGCTCGACGACTATGTCGCCGCCGGCATCATGACAGAGGTCCAGGCCGAAGGGCTCCGGAACGCTGTCCGAACGCGTCAGAACATTCTGGTGGCGGGCGGTACCTCGACCGGCAAGACCACGCTGACCAATGCGCTGCTGGCCGAAGTCGCAAAAACTGCCGATCGCGTCGTGCTGATCGAAGATACCCGCGAGCTGCAATGCAATGTCAGCGAATCTCGTGGCGCTGCGTACCAAGGACGGCGTTGCCTCACTGTCTGACCTTGTGCGCTCATCGCTCCGGCTGCGTCCCGACCGGATCCCGATCGGTGAGGTGCGTGGCGCCGAGGCGCTTGATCTTCTCAAGGCGTGGGGCACCGGCCATCCCGGCGGCGTCGGCACCATCCATGCCGGCACTGCGCTTGGCGCGCTTCGCCGCCTCGAACAACTCATCCAGGAAGCCGTCATCACCGTACCTCGTGCGCTGATCGCGGAAACCATCGACGTGATCGCTGTTCTCTCCGGCCGCGGCGCACACCGACGGCTGGCAGAACTTGCCCGCGTCGAGGGCCTGAGGCCCGACGGTGACTACCTCATCTCACTTTCAGGAGACTGATCATGAAGGGAATCACATCGGGTCGCCTGATGGAAACCGCTGCCGCCACGTTCAGTCCTCTGGTGATTTCTTCCGCGGCATACGCGGCGGGATCCAACATGCCATGGGAGCAGCCGCTCAATCAGATCCTGCAGTCCGTCGAGGGACCGGTCGCCAAGATACTGGCTGTGATCATCATCATCGTCACCGGTCTTACGCTCGCCTTTGGCGACACCTCCGGCGGTTTCCGGCGCCTGATCCAGATCGTGTTCGGTCTGTCGATCGCGTTTGCGGCGTCAAGCTTCTTCCTGGCGTTTTTCTCGTTCGGCGGCGGAGTGCTGATCTGATGGATGGACCCGTTGAAGGCTTTGCGATCCCCGTGCACCGCGCACTTACCGAACCGATCCTGCTGGGCGGCGCACCGCGTGTCTTCGCCATCGTCAACGGCACCATTGCCGCGGCGCTTGGCCTTGGCCTGCGGCTGTGGGTCGCGGGCCTCCTGCTCTGGGTGATCGGCCATGGCGCCGCCGTCTGGGCCGCGAAGCGCGATCCCTTGTTCGTCGATGTCGCGCGGCGGCATCTGCGCATCCCAACCCATCTGAATGTGTGAGTAGACAATGATGAATCTTGCCGAATATCGCCGTTCCGGCGCGAGTCTTGCAGATTTCCTGCCATGGGCCGCACTGGTCGACAAAGGTATCGTCCTCAACAAGGACGGATCGTTTCAAAGAACCGCGCGCTTTCGGGGGCCCGATCTTGATTCCTCCGTTCCAGCAGAGCTCGTTGCGGTTGCCGGCCGCCTCAACAACGCACTTCGCCGTCTCGGATCTGGTTGGGCGGTGTTTGTGGAAGCGCAGCGGTATTCATCGAACGCCTATCCGCCGAGCAGTTGTCCGGATGTGGCATCGGCCCTGGTCGATGCCGAGCGGCGGGCGCAGTTCGAGGAGGAAGGAGCGCACTTCGAGTCAGCCTACTTCCTCACCTTCCTGTATCTTCCGCCGGCGGAGGATGCCGCACGCGCCGAGCGATTCCTCTATGAAGGACGGGAGCGCGGGCAGGCTGCCGACGCCCAAGAAGCCCTGCGCGGCTTTGTCGACCGGACCGACCGCGTGCTGCAATTGGTCGAAGGGTTCATGCCGGAATGCCGATGGCTTGATGACGGCGAGAGCCTGACTTACCTGCATGCCTGCGTCTCGACCAAACTGCACCGCGTCCGTGTTCCCGAAATTCCGATGTATCTCGACACGTTGCTGGCCGATCAGCCGCTGACAGGCGGGCTCGAGCCGATGCTGGGCAGCGAACACCTGCGTGTGCTCACGATCGTCGGTTTCCCGACCGCAACCACGCCGGGGATCCTGGACGACCTCAATCGGTTGGCGTTTCCCTACCGCTGGTCGACCCGAGCGATCATGCTCGACAAGTCGGACGCGAGAAAACTCTTGACCAGGATCAGGCGGCAGTGTTTCGCCAAGCGGAAGTCGGTCGCTGCGATCCTGAAGGAGGTGATGACCAACGAGGCCGCGTCGCTGATCGATACCGACGCCAACAACAAGGCGATGGATGCCGATGCGGCGTTGCAGGAACTTGGCTCTGATCTGATCGGCGAGGCGTTCGTCACCGCAACAATCACGGTCTGGGATGAAAATCCGCGCATCGCCGATGAACGGTTGCGCCTGGTCGAGAAGGTCATTCAGGGACGCGACTTCACCTGCATGGTGGAAACCTTAAACGCGGTCGAGGCCTGGCTGGGCTCCTTGCCCGGCCACGTCTATGCCAACGTCCGCCAGCCCCCTGTTTCAACTCTCAACATCGCTCATATGATCCCACTGTCCGCAGTTTGGGCTGGGCCCGCCAGGAACGTTCATCTCGGTGCACCGCCCCTGTTCTTTGCGCGAACCGAAGGGTCCACGCCGTTCCGTTTCTCGCTCCACGTCGGGGATGTTGGACATACGCTGATTATCGGTCCGACTGGTGCAGGCAAATCCGTGCTGCTCGCGCTGATGGCGCTGCAGTTCCGCCGCTATCCCACCGCCCAGGTCTTTGCGTTCGACTTCGGCGGGTCGATCCGTGCAGCAGCACTCGCCATGAAGGGCGATTGGCACGATCTCGGCGGTGCGTTGTCCGACAGCGCCGCCGAACCGGTCGCCCTGCAGCCCCTAGCCAGGATCGACGATGCGGCGGAGCGCGGCTGGGCCGCGGAATGGATCGCAGCCATTTTCGCCCGCGAAAAGATCGACATGACGCCTGAAGCAAAGGACCATCTTTGGTCCGCGCTATCTTCGTTGGCTTCGGCTCCTATCGGCGAACGCACCCTGACCGGTCTCTCCGTGCTGCTGCAGTCCCAGAGCCTGAAGAGGGCGCTTCAACCCTATTGCCTTGGCGGCCCTTTTGGGCGGCTGCTTGATGCCGAGACTGAACGGCTTGGAACAACTTTGGTTCAGGTGTTCGAAACCGAGGGCTTGATCGGGACCGGTGCCGCACCGGCCGTGCTCGCGTATCTCTTCCACCGCATCGAAGGTCAACTCGATGGGAGGCCGACGCTAATCATTATCGACGAAGGTTGGCTCGCACTCGATGACGAAGGGTTTGCCGGCCAGATCCGCGAATGGCTGAAGACGCTGCGGAAGAAGAATGCCTCTGTCATCTTCGCCTCCCAGTCGCTTTCGGACATTGACGGCTCCGTGATTGCGCCTGCCATCATCGAGAGCTGTCCGACGCGACTTTTTTTGCCGAACGAGCGGGCGATCGAGCCGCAGATCACGGCTATCTATCGGCGCTTCGGTCTCAATGACCGGCAGATCGAGATCCTCGCGCACGCTACGCCCAAGCGCGACTACTACTGCCAATCCCGACGCGGCAATCGCCTGTTCGAGTTGGGTCTTGAGGAATTCGCGCTCGCCTTCACGGCGGCTTCATCAAAGTCCGATCAGGCAATGATCGAGCGCGTTCTCGCCGAACATGGCCGCGACGGCTTTGTCACGGGCTGGCTCGCCGCCCGTGGGCTGGGTTGGGCCGCCGATCTCGTCCCCGGTCTCAAACTGCAGGAGGGTTTGTCATGAAGCATCTTCAGTGTCTCGCGGCCGCGAGCGCCGTCGCCATTGCCATCGTAAGTGCAGCTACGCCTACCTCGGCCCAACTGATCGTGTTCGACCCCAACAATTACGCGCAAAACGTACTCACTGCCGCGCGTGAGCTGCAGCAGATCAACAACCAGATCACCTCGCTGCAGAATCAGGCGCAGATGTTGATCAACCAGGCGAAAAATATTGCCAGCCTGCCGTATTCCTCGCTGCAGCAGCTCGAGCAGTCGGTCCAGCGAACCCAACAGCTTCTCGCCCAGGCGCAGCGCATTGCTTACGACATCAAGCAGATCGATCAGGCCTTCTCGACGACCTATGCGCCGGCTTCGACGAGTGGGTCAGATCAGGCGCTGATCGCGAATGCGCAAACACGGTGGCAGAATTCTGTGGCCGGCTTGCAGGATGCTCTGCGCGTTCAGGCGACCGTGGTCGGCAACATTGATACTAACCGCACCCAGATGTCGGCCCTGATCAGTTCCAGTCAGGGCGCTACCGGGGCCTTGCAGGCCAGTCAGGCCGGTAATCAAATTCTTGGCTTGCAGGCACAGCAACTCGCCGATTTGACCGCAGCGATTGCTGCGCAGGGACGAGCACAAAGTCTCGAAACTGCCCAGCGCGTCGCCGCGCAGGACCAGGGAAGGGAACAGCTTCGTCGCTTTCTTGCACCCGGGGGCGGCTACCAACCCTCGACTGTGAAGATGTTCCATCAATGAGCAAGCCTAACGGAATCAGGCGGCTCCTGTTTGCGGCCACAGCGGTCGTTCCAACCCTTGTCGTCGCAGCCTGCGCAATCCAGCTTCGCGGCGATGATGACAGGGCTCGAGCGGGATCGTTGGTAAGCCGAGCGACTGAACCGGCTGCTGCGCAACCGGAACGTTGCCGGACAGTCACGTCTGAGCAGATAGCAGACATCCGGGAATGCCGTCGCGTTTGGGCAGAGAACCGCCGTCGCTTCCTCGGACAAAGGGAGGCGCCGGTCGCTCCAACCATCCATCGTCAACCAAGCACTCCGGTCCCGTCGTCACCGCAGTCCAAGGATCCCGGACGCGTTTTCCGACACGCCGCCCACTGCAGCAGCGAAAGGCGGGTGACCCGATGAGTGGTACCGGCGTGATCGATAGATTTCTCGAGACATTTACCCGCTATATCGACTCTGGTTTTGGGTTGCTTGGTAACGAGGTTGCCTTCCTCGCGACCACGCTCGCGGCGATCGATATCACACTAGCCGCGCTGTTCTGGGCCTGGGGCAGCGATGAGGACATCATCGCTCGCCTCGTAAAGAAGACGCTGTTTGTCGGCGTGTTCTCTTATCTCATCGGTAACTGGAACAACCTCGCCCGCATCGTCTTCGAGAGCTTTGCTGGCCTTGGTCTCAAGGCATCAGGCGCAGGAATGTCGTCAGCGGATTTCCTTCGGCCGGGTCGGATCGCGCAGGTCGGTATCGATGCGGGGCGGCCGATCCTGGAATCGATCTCGGGATTGATGGGTTATGTCAGCTTCTTTGAGAATTTCGTCCAGATCGCGGTGCTGCTGCTTGCATGGGTGATCCTGCTGCTCGCCTTCTTCATCCTGGCGATCCAGCTCTTCATCACCCTGATCGAATTCAAGCTGACGACGCTTGCAGGCTTCGTCCTGATCCCCTTCGGACTGTTCGGCAAGACGGCGTTTGCCGCCGAGCGCGTGCTCGGCAACGTCATCTCGTCAGGCGTCAAGGTCATGGTGCTTGCCGTGATCGTCGGCATCGGCTCGACATTGTTCTCGCAGTTCACCGCAAGCGCGAGCGGTGCACAGTTAGGCATTGAAGATGCCATGGCCCTGGTGCTCGCGGCACTGGCGCTGCTGGGTCTGGGAATATTTGGGCCCGGCATTGCCAATGGCATCATCTCTGGCGGCCCCCAGCTTGGCGCTGGCGCGGCTGTTGGTACGGGGTTGGCTGCCGGCGGCGTCGTGGTAGCGGGCGCCGGGCTGGCTGCAGGCAGCACCGCTGCTCTCGCAGGTGCCGCGCGCGGGACGGCGGCATTGGCGGGTAGCGCAAGCGGAGCGGCTCGGGCGAGTGGCGTGTCCGGCGATGCTGGCACGTCCGCCGCTACGAGCCCGCTTCGTCGCGCCGCGACAAGTCAAGGCAGCAGTTCGGCATCAATCGGCGGTGTTACTGCCGGTGGAGCTGGCGCAGCCCAGGAACCAGCAAGTTCCTCGCCACCGGATACTCAGCCAGGTTGGAAGGCAGGCATGAAACGTATGGAGACCATGAGTCAGGGGGCGTCGGCCGCCGCCAACGCGGTTGGCTCTGCCGACCATGGCGGCGGAGGCGCCTCCGTCGACCTCTCGGAAGGAAAGTCGTGATGTTCAAACGACCATCGGTTCATTATGGCCGCACGCCCGCGGCCGTAACGCCCTATCAGAAGGCGGCCCAAGTCTGGGACGAACGCATCGGCTCGGCGCGCGTGCAGGCGAGAAACTGGCGGCTGATGGCATTCGGATCTCTGATCCTGTCGACAGGACTAGCAGCAGGTCTCGTCCGGCAATCCACACAGGCAAGCATTACGCCGTGGATCGTTGAGGTCGATCGTCTCGGCCAGGCGCAGGCGGTCAGCCCAGCAAATCCCTCTTACCAGCCGGCCGATCCGCAGATCGCCTTTCATTTGGCTCGCTTCATCGAAAATGTGCGCGGGCTTTCGATTGATGCCATCCTGCTGCGGCAGGACTGGCTACGCGCCTACGACCTTACGACCGATCGCGGCGCCGCCGCCCTTAATGACTACGCCCGTGTCAACGATCCCTTTGCGAAACTCGGCAAACTGCAGATTTCCGTGGAAATATCGAGTGTCATCCGCGCCTCGCCGGATAGCTTTCGGGTCGCCTGGATCGAGCGCCGCTACGACAACGGCCAGCTTGCCGCTACCGAGCGCTGGACCGCCATCCTTACCATCGTGATTGAAACCCCGCGCGATGCAGATCGCCTGCGCAAGAATCCGCTTGGGGTCTACGTAAACGCCATCAACTGGTCGAAGGAGCTCGGGTAGTGAGCACACGGAATACTAAGGTTACTAATCGCATCAAGAGCAGGGTCATGTATCCCGTCCTGTTTGTCTGCATGCTTGCACTCAGCGGCTGTACCACCTTCAAGCCGCCGCAGATCAGTTACGACGACGATGTCCCACCACTTCCCAATCCGCCATCGCTGGCCGAGGATCGTCCACGGTCGCTTCACGTTCCGCCGTCCTGGACTCCGGCGAAGGGCGGCCAGAAGGGAGCGACGGAGGCCAAGGAGCCCGTCGCCCGGATTGAGACCGCGAATGATGCCGCGCGCGTCGAACCGCGGAAGGCCGGTTACTTCAATGCTGTGCAGGTGTTTCCGTTCAGTCCAGGTGCCCTCTACCAGATCTACGCAAGCCCCGGGCAGATCACCGATATCGCGCTTGAGCCCGGGGAGCAGCTCACGGGTTCAGGGCCGGTTTCGGCCGGCGACACCGTGCGCTGGGTCGTCGGCGACACCGAAAGCGGAAGTGGCGAGACGAGGCGCGTCCACATCATGGTCAAGCCGACGCGGTCTTCGATCGAGACCAACCTCGTGGTCACCACTGACCGGCGCACCTATCTCATCGAATTGCGAGCCCGTGAAAAGCCCCATATGCCTTCGGTGGCCTGGTTTTATCCCGAGGATCAGGCAAGCCGTGCCCGGGCCGTACCTCCATCGCCGGTTCTTCCCGAGCCTTCACAGCGCCGCTACCGCTACACCATCGAGGGCGACAATCCACCGTGGCGGCCTGTTCACATTTATGACGACGGCCGAAAGGCCTATATCGAGTTCTCACCTGGCATCGTTCAAGGAGAGATGCCGCCATTGTTCGTTATCGGCCCGGACGGCAGGCCCGAAATGGTAAATTACCGAACGTTTCATAACGTGCTGATTGTCGATCGACTGTTTGCCGCGGCCGAACTGCGGCTCGGCGGCGATAACCAGCAATGGGTCCGGATTATCAGAAGCGATGGGAGGTCTTCATGACCGAAACCGGAGCGAACGACGGCGGCAATCCTGATTCGACCGGGCCGAAGACCTCTGACGAGATTGCCCGTTCGTTACGGCTCCATCCAGAACGTCCGCGTGTTACCCGTCTTTCGCGCAAGGTCTTGGCTGGCGGCACGGCATTGGCGCTCGCTCTCGTTTCCGGAGCCGTCCTGTGGGCACTACAAAGCAACCGTCCTCGCGGGCCAGCATCCGAGGAACTCTACAGTACCGATCATCACAATGTGGCAGACGAACTCGCCGGGCTGCCGCGCGACTATGCGGGCATTCCGCGCGATGTGCCGCGGCTTGGGCCGCCATTGCCGGGCGATCTCGGTCGTCCCATCGTTGCGGCACAAACCCAGTCTGGAGCGCTTGCGGTAGATCCCGAACAACAACGTATGAGCCAGGAAAGCGAAGCCGCGCGCACCAGCAAGATTTTTGCATCAACCAATGTTCGGCCACCCGCGGCAGGGCCTGCTGCGGAGACGAACCCAAATGCTGCGCCATCATCCGATGAGGCGTTTGCCCAGAATGGACAGGATCGCAAGCTTGCCTTCGTCAATGCCTCGGTCGATCGGCGGACCACGAGCCCTGACCGTGTGACGAAGCCAGCCTCGCGTTTTGTCTTGCAAGCGGGTTCTGTAATTCCTGCGGCCCTTATCACGGGCATTCGCTCCGATCTGCCTGGGCAGGTCATCGCGCTTGTGACTGAACCCGTATTTGATACGCTGTCCGGTCAAACTTGTGCGCGGCTGTTAGGGATCTACGATAGCCACGTTACCCACGGACAGTCACGCGCTCTATTGGTCTGGACCCGGTTGATCATGCCTAACGGTCGATCGATAGTTCTCGAGCGTCTGCAAGGTGCCGATACCGGAGGATATGCTGGCCTTGAAGATGAGGTCGATCAGCACTGGGGCGAACTGTCCAAGGCGGCCCTGCTTTCCACCTTGCTTGGAGTAGGAGCGGAGCTCGGAGCCGGCACGGACGCAGGCGACGGCAACAGTGCCATTATCCGAGCACTTCGCCATGGGGCAGGGGATACCCTGAACCAAACCGGCCAACAGGTCGTTCGGCGCAATCTCAACATCCAGCCGACCCTGACGATCCGGCCGGGATTTCCGGTTCGCGTAATGGTTAACCGGGATCTAGTGCTGGAACCGTACAAGGGCGAGAAATGAAGAACTCTTAAACTGAAGCTTACGGCCGTTGTCGACGACAGGCCGGTCAAGCTCGCGCTTGAACTGCCGGCAGCAGTTCATCGCGATCTCATCGCCTATGCAGAAATCCTGAGCCGGGAAAATGACCAAGCGATCACCGATCCAACGAAACTCATTGCTCCCATGCTGGTGAGATTCATGGCCACGGACAGGGCGTTTGTGAAAACCCGCCGGTCACGTCAACCGCCACATTATCGCACATCTTCGGCGTAATCACGGGGTCCGCAATGTTTCATAGCTTCTATTGCAGAGCCGGGTCATCGAGCGAGACTTGGCGAGCAGCCGTTTCCACAGCCTGCAGCATCGTGCGAGTTTTTTCGAATGCTCGGTTTAAACTCACCGATTCAAAGTTGTGAAAGTCAACTCATTCAACGGTTGAAGGTGAGTTCTTGTTGTGTTTTCAAAATTATCGTCCTGCGGCTGCAATAGCGGAACTTTGTTTGTAAATCATCGGGGCAGCGGGATTTGAACGGGCGACCTGGACTCCCGAAAAATCCGCGCCCCCAGACTGCATTCTGCCCGTCACTCAGATGGAGATGCGAGCTGAATTGATCAGAATCTCACCCCGCAAGTGAACGTTTTTCATAAAAAATCTGTTGAGAAACTACTTTTCATAGATTACAACGGAAATTCGTCTGCGAACCAGATTTCAGGAAAATAAGAATTTCAGGAGATTTTTATTGGGCGCGCAATTTTCAGGGCCAGTGAGCGATTTTCATGATCGGAGGCTGCCCGAAACAGCTATTCCTGCTGGTTACGCTGCCCTGATCGACGCTTACAAGCTGGCCGTTCCTATTCCCCGCACGCTTTCGGCAATTGGGACCAAGCACCGCATCATCGAACAGGGCGGCTGGCGTATCTACACGCCGCGCCATGCCCCCGAGCCCTCCCTGGAAGGACATCTAACTTTTGCCCTTAAGAACGAGGGATTGGACCTTGCCGTTCTTAAGCGGCTTTTCCTTGCCGTGAAGGAAGGAGAGATCGCGGAGCTGGTACGGCAGACGCCTACTGGTCTCTACACCCGCCGCATCTGGTTTGTGTACGAATGGTTGCTTGGCCGTCAGCTGAAGCTGCCGTCAGCAGACAAGGTCTCATATGTGGATGCGGTCAATACCGAACTCCAGTTTGGAGGGACCGGGGAGAACTCGCCCCGGCATCGTGTCCGCAACAATCTTCCCGGTACGCCGGAATTCTGCCCGCTGGTGTTCAAGTCTGCTGAGCTGAACGAGTTTATCGCGCAAGACTGGAAAGAGCGCGCGCGCGCGGTCGTCAGCGCGGTTCCGAAGGACCTGCTCGCGCGTACCGCCGCCTTCCTGTTGCTGAAGGATTCTAAGTCAAGCTATGTGATCGAAGGCGAAAGGCCCCCGCAAGATCGCGTCCAGCGATGGGGCCGCGCCATCGGCGAGGCGGGCCGTGCACCGCTCGATGAGCAGGAATTCTTGCGATTGCAGAACATCGTCATCGGTGATGAGCGTTTTGTGAAAATGGGCTTCCGCCAGCAAAGCGGCTTTGTTGGTGAGCACGACCGAGACACGCAGCAGCCTATTCCCGATCATATTGACGCGCGCCATGAGGATATTGCCCCGCTTATGGCAGGACTGATCGCCTTCGACCATGGGGCGGAGAATGATCTCGATCCTGTTATCGCCGCAGCGGTGCTCGCGTTCGGGTTCGTCTATGTCCACCCCTTCGAAGACGGCAATGGACGCATCCATAGATACCTGATGCATCATGTTCTCGCACGGCGCGGCTTTAACCCGGCCGGGCTGCATTTTCCTGTGTCAGCGGCTATTCTCGACAGGATCACCGAGTACAAGCGCGTACTGGAAAGTTATTCGAGCAGGCTGCTTCCCTGCGTCCAGTGGGAAACCACCCAAGGGGGCAATGTGAAGATCCTGAACGATACCGCCGATTTCTATCGAATTCTTCGACGCGACGCCGCATGCGGAATTCTTGTATGAATGCGTGCGCCAGACTATCGAGCAGGACCTGCCGAACGAAACTAACTTCCTTCGCAACTTCGACACGTTTCGCGTGGGCATTGAGAACATGATCGATATGCCAGAGCGTACGCTCAACAAACTGTTTGGCTTTCTCCGTCAAAATCAAGGGAAGTTTTCGAAGCGGGCGAGAGAGAACGAATTCACTGAGCTTACGCACGACGAAGTCTCGAAGATTGAGCAGCTATTTACGGAATCGTTTGGCCAAAGCGGAGCCGTAAATGACTGACGGTGCATCAGGTCCAGTAATTTCCTCGACCGATGTGCGCAACGATATTGCGGCTGAGGGGCGGGCCGCTTGTCCAGACCAGAGCGCGCTATCATGGACCTCGGCAACCGTCTCGATAGCTGAAGGTTTGGCGTTCCAGGTCAGAAATATCAACTTTCCCAAGCAACAGGCCGCATAGATCTTATCGGGTTGCCGCTGCTCGACGTTCGCTCAGAACCGGATCGCCTGCGAACCGGTCGCGGTCAAGCTACGAGCGCCATTTGCGGCTCCAGAACCGCAGTTCGGATTCCAGTGTGACGCCGCACGGTTTCCAATATCGATAAAGATACATCGATATAGGCAGCTGCGATCTCGTGTCCGCTCTGTCGAAGAGTCGGGCCGGCTCGCTCAACAGGACACTGGTGCGCGGCGATGACATGTTTGAATATCTGGATCGGCATGACTCCAAGATACTTCGAGATGCCATTTGCTATTCCAAACTCCTGGCACCCTAGTATCAACTGCGCCACGACCTGGCGCCTACTGGCGGCGTCGAGATCACGGTCGCAACAGAAGCGCGATGCCTCCCAGATCGAGTCGCAATGCGGCAGCTCGGTATCGACCAGATCCGGCCATAGCGACTCGACCATGTAGGGCCGCGTTGTCGGTATCAATCGCATGGAACCAAGCGTGCGGTAGTGCTCGTCAACCGTCAGTATATAGGTTGCGGCGGGCGTATCGAATTCGTCATATTCGATCTGTTTATAGCTTGGCACGCTCCACTTCTGCCGCTCAACGAACATTCTGTAGCGTAGCCGATGGTGGGAAATCCAAGCCTCGCCATGCTGATGGGCGTTCGCCCAGGTGATTGACACAGTACGCATACAGCAGGCCCAGCTTCGAAAATACACAACCACGAAAGGATAGCTGATGGACGGGAAGCAGTTGACTATCAATTCAGGTAGGGACGCGACCGATGGTTAAAATCCTTCGACCCAACTCTCCTGATCGCCGGAGTGTCGGAAAATCGACTTCAAAGCGGGTTCTTCTTCTAAACTCGCGGCGATTGGCCCCGACTTCTCGCTACTATCGAGGTGCATCTGGGAAGCAGAATCGACTTCCCCGCAGTTTGCGCGACTGGAGCTGTGTCAGTGTTTTTATGCAGCACGAAGTCAATTTTAGGTGCTCCTATGACCAGTAAAATCCTGACGAGGTTCGAGATCTTGCAAATCAACATCCAGCTACGATCGGCGACTTGGTGGCCAGATCGGACCGCTTCTTCCTGAAGTATAGCTCGCGTTCGGTTGAGCTCTCCGCCGGGGCGGGCCGAGCGTGAATGACAAGGAGAGGTGACGGCAGATATTGCTGAAGCGCTGTAGCGGATTTTCGCAAGTTGCTGGATCGGACAAAGAAGCCGCTTCGGATTCGAGCTTGCCCCGCGCGGTGATTGGGATCGGTGGTCCGCCCATTTCCGCAGCGGCTGCCTCCTTAAGGATCCATCGGCCGTCGACCCAAGAGAAGAGTTCTGCTTGCCCACGTTCGGGAAACGCTCTTCGCAAGAAGCGCCGGGAGCGCGAGGCTTGCAGCTCTGAGCGATGAATTTTGGACTGGGCCGGGCTTCGTCGGCAATTCAGATCTACTGGCGTTAACGTCAGAGAATAATATTCTAAATTCTAGCTGAAGGCGAAACTGGCGTGACTTGCAACATGTGCACGAAAATGTCAGGAAGACGCGTATATAGTGGGTCAACCTGTATCGTTTTGTTGAAAGCGATGTTCAGGCTGGGAACAGCCTAAGACCGCGGGCAGCGAAATGGAATCAGGCTTTCAGGATCCAGCGTAACCGGGACATTACGGCCATACCGGCCCCGAGGCCGGCGTCTTGAGGCGCCATATGGATTTCTTCAGCTTCATTGAATGTGCAAATCAGACGAAATCGCTCAAAGCGTTGTTCGACCTCCTGGTCAGTTGCGCGAGCCAAGAGGGATTCACCGAGATTGCCTATGGAGCGCTTACCTACGCCGAGCCAGTTCGTCTGCCCGAGTATCAGCCGCCCGCGATTGCTGTAAATTTTCCGGCCAGTTGGTGCGAACGTTATTTTGAGCGAAAATATTACGAGATTGATCCAGTGGTACGGCGGACGCCTACGCTTCTTCGCCCCTTCATGTGGGATCAACTCGCCGATCAATGCCAACTGCAACCTGGCGAGCAGTTGGTGCTGAACGAGAGCCGAGAGGCGGGTCTCAAGCACGGCGTCAGTGTACCGCTGTTCGGGCCACTGGGGCGTGTTTCCGTCGTGTCGTTTGCATGCCGATACGATGATGCCGAGCCGCGGCATCGAATGAGTCACCTCAACGCGCTGGCTTGGCAATTTCACATCGCGTTTACGGAGATCGCGCGGCCGGAAGAGAACAGCCAAGCGACAGTCGATCTATCGAAGCGGGAAAGAGATTGTCTGCGGTGGACCGCAGAGGGTAAATCGTCTTGGGATATCGGGATGATCCTGAACATCAGCGAGAACACGGTCAACTTTCACATCAAGAACGCGATGCGAAAGCTGGGAACAACGAGCCGCACGGTAGCGGTCGTGAAGGCAATTCGTCTCAACCTGATCGAACTTCCCGGACGGCCGGGTTCACCGATGCCTATGTAATATGGAATGTTGGTGGTTTAGGGACGGCGAAACGTGTATCGCGCGCGGCTCCTGCGAGCGCCGATCACGAGCTAGCTGAGAATCCCAAAGAACCAGGGCGGCAGCATTGGCACTAATGCAAAGCGTTGGCGGTGCGCGCGTGACAGCGGAAAACGCGACTTGACGAAAGTGAGACGTTTTCTGGGCTGGGTGCATAATTCGAACGCCAATGGCGGCACCGTTCGCCTCCCGGTCGTGCGCCACCTCTGAGCTGTCGCAGAGCGTGGCGCGCCGTCCATTAGCCCGCTTTCCTATGTGGTCCCTCAGAAGGCATCGCGGTCTCTGCCCGAGCGCGACTGGGTGACCTATCCGGTTTGGTAGCTGCACAGTTGATGCAGCAAGTGGTTTAGTCCGTTTCCTCCAGAGGAGTCACAATCGAGCAGCCCGCAAGCGTCCATATAGCCTTCCGGTTCGACCGATGGAGCGCGCCAAGCGCGGGCCGTCTTGGCGCAGCAGATGAGGACGGAGGAGATCATGCAACAGGCAATCACATTATCTGACGGTGGCCGCCCGACAGGACACTTTCGGAACACCGCTTATGTGATCAATGAGAGCAGGCCCCATTTCGACGCAGCCCATGCAGCGGGGCTCATGGCGGTCCGTGCGCGTGCCACAGCGGGACGCGCCTTTGCGCTGGGCATGGGCCCGCTTGAAGATCGAGCGCGCGCAATCGATTTCGTGAGATGCTCCTATCTGGGGCTCGACAATCATCCCGTCATCGTCGCCGGCGCGATCGAAGCGATCGAGGCACATCGGTCCCTGCACTGGTCGTGCGCCCGAACCCGTCTCAACTTCGATCTCTTGGCGGATCTTGAAGACACCTTGGCCGAAATGTTCGGTGCTCGCGTGCTCGCGTTTTCCTCCGTCATGCTAGCTAACCTGGGAGCTATGCCCATCCTTGCTTCGGGGCAGCTGACCGGCGGAAGGAAGCCTGTCGTGGCTTTCGATCGGCTGGCGCACATCTCCCTTGCCTATCACAAACCTGTGGTGGCCGATGAAACCCGGGTCGAGACGATCGCGCACAACGACATCGATGCTCTCGAACGATTGTGTCGCGACGAGCCCATTGTGGCCTATGTATGCGATGGTGTTTACTCGATGGGAGGCCATGCACCAGTCCAGGAATTGCGCCGGCTGCAGGACCGCTACGGCCTTTTTCTCTACATTGACGATGCGCACGGGATATCGCTGTTCGGCGAGCAAGGCGAAGGCTTTGTGCGTTCCCGGTTTCCCAAGGACCTCGGTGACCGTACGATCATAGCGGCCTCGCTGGGGAAGGGATTCGGTGCCTCCGGCGGCATGCTGATGCTCGGAACAGCCGAGCAAGAGGCGTTGTTCCGACGCTATGCGATCCCCCATGCTTTCTCAGCCGCCGCTAACCTGGCAGCGGTCGGCGCGGCGCTTGGCTCTTGCAGGATTCATCGCTCGGCAGAACTTGGTCAACGGCAGCGGCGATTGGGCCAGCGGATCGAATTGTTCGACCGTCGCATCGCAACGGTCGAACGGGGAAACTCACTTCCCATCAGGATGATCTCCGTCGGTTCGGAGACGTCGGCGATTGCTATCGCGAGGGAGTTTCTTGATGCCGGGTTTTATACCTCCGTCACGTTCTTTCCCACGGTCGCTCAAGGGAAGGCGGGTATTCGAGTCTGTCTCACCGCCGATCACGAGATGCGCGACATCGAAAGTCTGTGTGACCACATCCTGGAGAGTGTACCTGACGCAGCCGGCGACCCCCGCGCGATGTCGGCGCTCGCCTAAGGCCCAGCGACCGCTCGGTGATTAGTGGGAGTTCAGTCGATCCGTTGTGGAGGAATCTCATGCGGCTACAAGGTGCAATGAAGGCGCTGCCGGCCGATGCCGAAATCAAGCGTGAGGACTGGCCAATTTTCAACTTGTCGCCCGCCTCGGAAGGGGCGCACGCGCTCCCGCATCGCGCAAGCTCGGCACGTATCTCCACAGAATCGGAATCACTCGCCGCGCGCACTTACGCGCGGCTGAGACATGGGCTTATCGTCGGTCAGATCGCCCCAGGAGAATGTATTACGGTGGGGGCATTGGCGCATCAACTTGGAACCAGCGTTACGCCGGTGCGTGATGCTCTGTCGCTGCTTGCCGCGACCGATGCACTGCGTCGAAGCCGTCGATCCGGCGTGGTCGCTCCGGTCCTGAGTTGTTCCGATCTCGATGAGCTACTGCAGCTTCGTTTGGCCATCGAGGGATTTGCCTTCGCAAACGTCGCGCCGCACTACCGCGCATCGGATTGGCGGGGGTTCAAACTTCTCCATGCAGATCTGGGCAGGGTCGCTGAACTCGACGAATCTACGCGGTTTGCCGCCGCGGTGTGGCCGCTCCGACGAGCGATTCTCGGAGTTGCTCGCTCGAGCGTTCTGACGATGCTCCTCGAGCGAATCTGGTGCCGCCTTGGGCCGACATTCACCCATAGGGCTGCCGATATCGAGCAGCGACGCCGCATTTCATACCTTCTCGGCACGGTTGTTACTGCGATCGGCCTCCGCGACCTGGAACAGGCCCGCACGGCATTGGTGGACGAGATCGTCGCCGGAACGGTGCCCTGCTGCGGCGCCGATGAACCATCTGCGCCACCGCTTGTCCCAAGCGCCACGTCGGCACGCCGGAAGGCCCCAAGCCATTGCGAATCCGGTGCCGGCCATGAGTAGCCGTTGGCATCGAAGGCCCGACGGCTCCAACTGGGGCGACTTCGGCCCGGACGACGAATTGGGCCGGCTTAATTTTCTCACACCTGAAACGCGCAAGCGAGCGGCCGGTTATGTCCAAGAGGGACTAACATTCTGCCTGAGCTTGCCTCTAACTCTTCCTGGCGGCACGGTTGTCCACCGCCTGAGACACCCGCCTCGACTGGCCGCGCTGGTGCGCGACCAGGAAGGCGCTCTCAATTACAACTATCCGCTCTCCAAGGAAAACGCGAGTGCAACCGATATCGTCAGCGATGATGTCGTCACACTGGCAACGCAATACTCGACGCACTGGGACACTTTCGCTCATGTCGGCCAGAGCTTCGATGCGGACGGAGACGGGGTGCCCGAGCCCCTTTACTATAATGGATGGCGCGCCGGCAGCGACGTCGTTGCGCCAGACCGAGAGACCGGAGCTGCGCGCACCCTGCGGCTCGGGGTCGACACGATGGCCCGAGCCGGCCTGCAAGGGCGTGGCGTGATCGTGGATTTGTGTCACCACCTTGGCCGTGGCCGGCGCTTGGTTGGCTATGACGATCTCATGCGGATCCTGGAGGCGGACAGTATCGTGGTGGAGCGGGGAGACCTGGTTTGCCTCTATTCAGGCTTCGGTGATCTGGTTGTTTCCTCATCCGGCAGGCTTGAGGAGGGCGACACGCATCCGGCTCGCTGTTCGGAACTGGACGGGCGCGATCAACGGCTTCTTCAGTGGATCGATGCCACGGGGCTCGCTGCGTTAATTTCGGACAATATCGGGATCGAGGCGCTTCCCGCCCGCGCAACTGTTGGCGAAAGACAAGCGTCACTGCCACTTCACGAATTCTGCCTGTTCAAGGTTGGGATCACGCTTGGTGAACTCTGGTATCTTTCCGAGCTCGCCGGCTGGATGAGGCAGCATAAGCGCCGTTACTTCCTCCTCACCGCACCTCCGCTGTGCCTTCCCGGCGCCGTGGGCTCGCCCGTCACGCCACTAGCGACGGTGTGAGTGTGAGTATGCGCGCGGGTGAGTAATGAATCCAGGGAGCCTCAGATGGGTCAAGGCGATCGGTCCGTTGCCCTTGTGACCGGAGGAGCAAGCGGCATAGGCCTTGCAATCGTACGCCGCTTTCTGGCTGGCGGCCACCGCGTCGCCTTTGTGGCGAGAAGCGCCGAGCACGTGGAACGAGCGCTGGATCTCCTCGGCAGGGATCGAGATCGGCTTGTTGCCGAGACAATAGATGTGACGCGACAAGGCGATATGGCCGGCTTCATCGATCGGGTGCGCGAGCGTTGGGAAGAGATTGCGATCCTCGTCAACAACGCTGCAATCTCTCCCAAGCGGAAGAATTCGGACGCGCCGTGGTTTGCGCAGACCTCGCTGGAAGAATGGGCGCGCGTTATCGACGTCAATCTCAACGGGCCCTTCATCCTCACCAACATCCTGGCGCCGGCGATGATCGCCCGTGGTCACGGACGCATCATCAATATCGGATCGTTGGCAGGCCGTGCCATGCCCTTGATAGCAGGGCCACATTATGCCGCGTCCAAAGCGGGGCTGGTCGGCTTGACCAGGGCCGCTGCGCGGGACCTCGCACCACACGGCATTACGGTCAATTGCATCGCGCCGGGCCGCATTCTCAGCGAAATGACTGGCCCCCCCGAGGCCGCCGTCAATCGCGCCGCACTCAGTCGAATCCCACTTGGTCGCTTCGGAACGGCAGACGAGGTGGCTGAAGCGGTGGCCTATCTTGCCTCACCATCGGCGGGGTTTGTGACCGGCGCGACCATCGACATGACCGGCGGCGAGTTTGCCGCCTGAGCTGGTTCATAGCTGGGTGTTCGAGCGGATATGCTCGCTCTCGGGTGAAGATCGCCTTGCATTAAGCAAACGCGGCAAGGCACGAATGAGAGATCGCTTGGGATGCAATCAGAACCGATCTCTAGACCGCAGCCTCGGTCACCTCGAGTTTATCGAGCGTACCGGCATAGAGCGAAAGAGGCGGGTGCGCCTCTGGGCAACTGATGACGTCGATCAGCCATGGGCGTCCCAACTCGAGCGCGGCCTTCAGCGCCGGTGTCAGGTCGCCGGGCGCATCAATGCAGATGGCCTCACAGCCGCAGGCGCGGGCGATCTCGGCGTGAGAGACCGAGCCGAGCTGACAGGCGGTCGTCGAGCGGCCGAACTTCGCGGTTTCGGCATCCTTTTGGTAGCCCAGAACACCATTGTTGAGCACGATCAAGACCACCGCCAGCCGGCTTCTGACCATTGTTTCGATTTCCGCCCAGCTATGGGCAAACCCGCCGTCGCCGACGATCGCAATGACGGGATGCTGCGGCCGGGCCAGCTTGGCGCCGATCGCCAATGGTAACCCCCAGCCAAGCCCGGCCAGACCACGCGGCGTTACAAAGCGCATGCCGGCACGCAAGGCGCGCAACTGCCCGACAACCCACATCGATGAATAGCTCGCATCGGCGACAACGGTCGTCTCAACCGTCAACAGATCCTGCAGGCCCGCCATCAGCCGCTCGGGGCGGATCGGACGGTTGTTCGACTCCAGCAGAAAAGCACGGTCGAGATCGAAGGCCCGCCAGGCGGCGGCGATCCGGCTCTCGAGACCGGGCCGTCCGTTGCAGCGGCGGCTGAGATCCAGGTCTTGTAACGCTTCGCGCAAAGCATCCAGCGTTGTCGCCGCATCCCCAGCCAGGCGGAGCGCCTGATAGTTGCGACCGATCTCCTGCGGATCGACGTCGATGTGAATGAGCTCGGCCGCGGATGGAATCAAACGCCAGCTGTCGGTCCCATTCTGATTGGTGCGCGTACCGACAAGCAGGACGACGCCCTTGCCCATATTGGTCGTGAAGACCGGGATATGCGCGTCCTCCTGAAGGCGCGATAGTGCAGCGGTTGCAGCCGACGATATCACACCACCGCCTGCGATAATCACCGGTGAGCGGGCTGCGGCGATCATGTCGGCGGCGCGTTCTATCGGTTCAGACGCAGGTCTCGTACGATCGATCGGCCAGGTGCCGCAGCAGATGCTCCGGTGCGAACGGGAAGGCGTCGCCGGCTCGCGCAAAAGGTCGGCCGGTAACAGCAGCACTGCCGGTCCGGGCCGGCCGGAGCCGGCGGCGACAAACGCGCCGTCCACATAATCGTCCACGCGGTCGGCGGTGAGGATGCGTCGAACCGATTTTGCGCAGGATGAGAAAAGGGCGAAATGGTCGAGTTCCTGAAAAGCGTTGCGATCCAGTTGGGGCCGCTCGACGTCCTGAACGAGCGCCACCACTGGAATGCTGGCTTTGTAGGCCTCGGCAAGCGGCGGCACGAGAAGAGCCGCGGCTGGTCCGTTCTGCGCCGCGACCACGGCGATCTTGCCGGATACACGGGCGTAGCCGTCGGCCATTGCGCCACCCATGTTTTCCTGGCGGTAGGCGACTTGCCTGATCCCGATCGCTTCCGACGCGAGGATAACGGCAGACGGCAGGCTTTGCGCAAAGATGATGTCAACGCCGTGGCGCTTGAGTGCAAATGCAATGCGTTCGGCTACGGTCGCGCTGTCGGACGAGGTCATGTGGGGCTCCATTCCAGGCGTTGGGCCTGATTGGCCAGGAAATGTTCGAACACCTGCGCAATGAAGTCCATTTCGGCTTCACCCATCGGCGTCGACAGGCACGCGGTCGCCGCACTCGGAAGAATGATTCCTTCGGCGGCAAAGAACCGTGTCAGCTCTTTCATCACGGCAGCCTCGCTGGCGGAACAGAACGCGTCGCGAAAATCTCTCGGCGCGTGGCGCTTGGGGTGGATGCGGAACAGCGATGCGGCGCCAGTGACGGAAAAGGCAATCTGCCACCGTTCGATCGCTTGCACCAATCGCGTGCGCAGCGTTTCGCCGAGACGCTCGAGATGAGCGAAGGCGGCTTGGTCCAAGCACTGCATGGCGACAAACCCCGCAGTCATCGACATCGGATTGGCCGAGAAGGTGCCGCCTTGGGGGACCGCTGGCTTGTTGTTGTCGGCGTTGAACATCTCCATCACCGCCGCGCGGCCTGCGACAGCGCCGATAGGGAGCCCTCCGCCGATGATCTTCCCCAGCGCGTATAGATCAGGCTCGATCCCATAACGCGCGGCTGCCCCATTGAAGCTCTGGCGAAAGTTCAACACTTCATCGCTGATGATGAGGACATTCTGTTCGCGTGCGACGTCCTGCAGGGCCGTGATGAACGAAGGATCAGGTGCGATCAAGCCCGCCCGGCTTGGCATCGGGTCGAGTACGATCGCGGCCAATGACGCGCCGTGGCGTCTGATCTGGTGGACAGCGCCTTGCAGAATCGTTGAATCGCAGCGGCACGACCTCGCTTAATATCGAGGCTGGCATTCCTTTGTAGTAGGGCACCGAGTGGGGCTCGTCAGGCGAGCCCCAGTTTGCCGGTGTGCCGGCTTGGCTCACTTCCACCCAGTCATAGGCGCCATGATAGGAGCCTTCGATCTTGGCGATGCCGGCGCGGCCCGTAAACGCTCGGGCGGCTTTGATGGCGAACATGACCGCTTCCGTGCCGGTATTGCAGAAACGGATGCGGTCGATTCCGCCAACCCGTCCGCAAATCAGCGCGGCAAGTTCGATTTCCTTCTCAGTCGGGTTGGCGAAACAGGTCCCGTCGCGGAGCTGCTGCTCAAGCGCAGCGATCACCGGTGCGAAAGCGTGACCGTGGATCAGAGTGGTGAAGTTGGCGTTCAGGTCCAGAAATTTGCGACCATCGGTATCGAACAGATACGCGCCCCGCCCGTGGCTGATGTAGCGAGGAATAGGATCCCGTTCGATGGTCACCCGTGTGGTTCCATCGGGAAATACTTTGCGGGCGCGCCGGAAGGCGTCGTGGGACCGGGGCCCGACAAGAGGCGGATCCGTTTGTTCGGGAAGACTTGATTGAATGGCCATCAGGGATCTCGCGAGCTGAAGATCCACTCTGAATAAGCAATTTTGATATTTGATGCAACAAATTTGTCGTTTGACTTATTTCCGTTTCGGAATGCGGCTGGCAAGTCGCCGATAGCCGTCCCGAATATCCTTTTCAATGGCAGCCTGAACCCGCGCCTTGTCGCCAGCCTCGAGGCCCGCCATGGCTTCCATATGATTGCTGACGCCGACCCTGGAGGTGGCAAACTCCGGATAAAGGTCATTGAGCGAGGGGCCAATCCGTACCCAAAGCGACTCAATCATCGACACGAGCCGTGGCATTTGCGCGCCTTCATAGATTAAGAAATGAAACGCCTTGTTGGCTTTGAGGGCGGCGGCATAGTTACTTTCGTCGAGGGCGGCATTGATCTGTGACTGCAGCGCCTTGAGTTCGCTCACGGACTCCCTTGGGAGGCGTTCTGCAGCAACGCCCGCCGCCAATCCCTCGAGAACCAGTCGAATCGATGTCACCTCGTCGAGGGCAGGCAATGTCAGCGGCGGAACGATGACGGTCTTTGGTCCGCTATTGACCAGCGCTCCCTCGCCAATGAGCCGCATGATCGCATCTCTGGCCGGCGTGGTGCTGACACTCAGAGCTTGAGCAACTGCCCGCACCGTGAGCTTCTGGCCTGCGGAGAATTCGCCCCGCACGATCGCCTCTTTAAGTGAAACATAGGCGAGTTCGCCAAGGCTGGTCTGGCGATCAAGGGGGAGCAGCGGCATCTCAGCCGGCGCCTTGGACGGCAACTCATTGGATTCGGGCAACATACCAGTCACTGTGAGCGGCAGGAGACCTGATTTCAAGCGAGCGGGCCGGTTGTTTGCATCATTTCTCATTCGGAAATGGACTGTTTCTTCGGGGTTTCGCGGGGTCAAGAAATTATTCTTCTGCAAATCTGTTGAACTATCTTGACATACGATATTTGGTGTCTGATACATCAAAAATAAAAGGGCATGCGGATGGTCTTGGCGGCGGCGGTATCTTTTCGAATTGGCGTCGACATCGGCGGTACTTTTACCGATGTCAGCATCGTTGACTCCGACGGCCAGGTTCATGCCAGCAAGTCGCTGAGCGTGACGTCCGATCCGGCGACGGGCGTAATCAACGCCTTGCACCAGGCCGCTAACCAACTCGGCGCGACGCTTTCCTCTCTATTGTCACGCACCAGCCTCTTCGTGCATGGCTCAACTATCGCGACCAACACCTTACTCGAAAGGACGGGCGCTTCGGTCGGGCTTCTCGGCACTCATGGTTTCCGCGATACGATCGAGATTCGCCGCGGCTGGCGCGAAAATCCTTGGGACCATCGCACGCCATGGCCGGATCCTGTGGTTCCGCGACACCGCCGTCTCTCCGTCATTGAGCGAATGGATGTCCAAGGCAACGCTGTTGTGCCACTCGATCCGGCGTCGGTGCGTCGAGCCCTCGAGCGAATGCTAGCCCTCGGCGTCGAGTCCATCGCGGTGTGCCTTCTTCACAGTTATCGCAACCCTGAACACGAGCAGCTCTGTCGTGAAATCATCGCAGAGCACGCGCCCCACGTCTTTCTAACGCTTTCGAGCGAGCTCGCGCCAATCGCCGGGGAATATGAGCGGGCGTCCACCGCGGTCATCAACGCCTATGTGGCGCCTCGCGTAATGCCCTATCTGAAGGGATTGGAGCAAAAGCTGCGCGAGCTCGGGCTCCGCAAGCTCCTGGTGGTCCAGAGCAACGGCGGAATTGCTTCCGTCCCGCAGATTGCGCGACGACCAGTCGCCATGCTTCTGTCAGGCCCCGCGGCCGCCGCCGGAGCGCTGCTCCATTACCAGCAGGAAGCCGAAAATCGCCACCTGATCTCGCTCGAGGTCGGTGGGACCAGCTGCGACGTGATGATGATGAAGGAGGGCGAGATCGGCATGACCGATCTCCTCGACATCGATCGACTGCGAGTTGCGGTCCCGTCTGTCGAGATCACGACCGTGAGCGCCGGCGGCGGATCGATTGCCACCGTGGACGAAGGCGGCCTGCTGTCGGTCGGGCCCCGCGGCGCTGGATCCTATCCCGGCCCGGCCTGCTACGAGCGCGGCGGCGTGGACCCGACCGTCACGGATGCGCAGTTGTTGCTTGGCCGGTTGCGACCGGGGCCTCAGGGAGGTGGGGCAATTGCGCTCAACCGTTGGCTCGCGGAGGAGGCGATCCGCAGGCACGTGGCCGAGCCGCTCCGCCTTCAGCCGGTCGAAGCTGCCGCGGGGATCATACGTCTCGCCGAGCAGACCATGCTTCATGCCGTTGAGAACGTCAGCATCGAAAAGGGTTTCGATCCGCGACGCTTCACGCTGGTATCCGGCGGCGGTGCCGGCGCCCTCCACGCAGCCAGTATCGCCCGCCTGGCCGCCTGCCAAAATGTGTTCGTCCCTCGTCTTGCCGGCATTCTGTGCGCATTCGGCATGTGCAACACCGATATTCGCTTTGATCTCCAGCGCAGCCTGCCGATAGCACTGGAGCAGCAGCATGAGCCAGTCCTGATGCAAGCGGGCGACGCTCTGATCGGCGAGGCCAAGGCGCTGTTGGAGGCGGAGGGGTTCGAGCCTGAGCGTCGTCGCTTCATCATGCATTGGAACATACGCTATGCCGGCCAACAGTCCGCGATACCTGTTGCGGTAGAGCGCGGGGAGCCGATTAAAGCGGTCGCGAAGCGATTTGAAGTCGAGCATCAGCGACTGTTCGGCCATACTCAGCCGGATAGCCAATATCAGGTCGTCTCGATCAAGGTGAGTGGGTTCGGCGCATTGGATGGCCAGCTGTTCTCAAACCTTGGCGCCCGCGCTGCTGGTGTCGGAAAGACGGATGAGTATCGCGAGATCTGGGTCGATCCAGAGCACGATTGGCGCGAGGTGCCCGTATTCAGCGGATCATCGCTTGCAGCGCAGGTCCTGATCGACGGGCCCGCCATCGTCGAGGAAACCACCACTACGATTCTGGTAGGAGCGCGCGACCGGTTGCGCGTGACAACGGCCGGCAACTACATCATCGAACTCCACTAGGGAGGCGGCGTCGTGGATCCAGTTTTGCTTGCGCTGACGCAGAAACAGCTCGACCACATCACGCGCCAGATGGGGTGGGTCATGATGAAGACGGCAAGAAGCCCGATTTTCTCACAGTCCCACGATTTTTCGTGTTTTGTCGCCGACGCCAATGGTTCCGTCGCCGCGCAGGCCGACGGCATTCCAGTCCACACCGGGGGCGGGGGATTTGCGGTTCGCGCCTTGAAGGAAGCCTTCGGCCAAGACATCGCGGATGGCGACGTGTTCCTGTCCAACGATCCCTACCTTGCCGGCAACAACCATCTGGCTGACTGGACGGTGATACGACCTGTGTTCGTCAATGAAAAATTGTTCGGTTTCTCATGCAATCGCGCCCACCAGTCCGACATCGGTGGTGGCGTGGCGGGCACATACAATGCGGGTGCTCGGGAAATCTTTCATGAGGGCGTTCGAATTCCCCCTTTGCGCATCGCCGAACGCGGCGTCCTGCGCGCGGATATCGTGCGCCTGCTGCTCGCCAATACCCGCTGTCCGGACCTGCTCGCGGGTGATCTTCACGCCATGCTCGGGTCGACGAGAATAGGCGCCGAGAGGTTGGCTGCGCTCGCGCTCGACCTCGGCAATCAGCAAGCCGTTCGGCTCTTTCCGCACCTGCTCGATTATGCCGAGCGACGAATGCGCGCCCAAATCGCCAGTCTGCGACCGGGCCGGTATAGCGGCGCGGATATGAGCGACCATGATTGTTTCGCCGAAGCGAACGTCACGGTGCACGTCACGCTCACAGTCGAGAGCGACCGCCTCGTGTTTGATTTCTCGGGCTCCTCGCCGCAAATCCAAGGCTTTAAAAACAGCCCCCTCGCCAACACCCATTCCGCGGTCTATCTGGCGGTTGCCACATTTCTCGATGAATTGTTGCCAAGAAACGAAGGGGCATATCGCGCGATCGAGATCATCGCACCCGAAGGCTCGATCGTGAACGCCCGCCCACCGGCACCGGTGGGTTTCACGACCACCCACCCGGCGCACGAGATTATTACGGCCTGTTGGCAGGCACTGACAGGCGCCGCTCCCCATCGCAGCTGCGCCGGCTGGGGAAAGTCGCTCCATCCGGTCTCCGCCGGCGCCACCGCACAAGGTTCGGTTTTCGTCCTTTATCACTGGCTCGGCTATCCGGCGGCCGGAGCTGTTGCCGAACGAGACGGCTTCAATGTCCTGGGTACGGTCAATACGCTCGGTGGGCTCGTATTGCCGAACGTCGAAGATCTTGAGCTCACCTACCCCATCGAAGTCAGGCAGCAGGAATTCCGAACCGACGGTGGCGGCGCGGGAAAAATGCGGGGAGGGACTGGCGTTTGTTATGAGGCACGGCAACTCGCGCCAACCGAAACGACATTCCGCGACGAGGCAAGCCGGCGGCCGTCAGGCCACGGCGTGCTGGGCGGACAGGCCGGCGCCGCTGGCACGATCCGCTGCCGCGCCGCCGACGGAACGATCATCGCGACGCCGGCCTACGGGACCATGCGATGTGGCCCAATGGATCTTGTCATGGAGTTCGGCCGGTGGAGGCGGGTGGGGAGATCCCATTGAACGCGACCCGGAGGCGGTGCGCCGCGACGTGCTCGACGAGCTTGTTAGCCGGCAAGCTGCACGCAGCATCTACGACGTCGTGCTTTCCGCTGATCTCTCGGCCGTCGATTACGACGCAACCAATCGCGCACGAAGCGAGCAGCGGCTTACTACCACCACGCTTGAGGAGATCACGCCATGCGACGTCTCGCGACAAGAGCCATTGTCTATACAAGATGTGCCGGTTTTGCAGCCGTATTCATCCTCCAAGCCGCACTAGGTGCTTCTTCCGCCCACGCGCAGAGCCGCAATGAGACAGCTCGCGTCGTTTGGCCATTCGAGACCAACTCGCTCGATCCTGCAGGCGCTGGCGTCCAAAGATCAACCTGGGGCGTGTCCTGGCATATTTACGATCGGCTCGTCAGCTACACGCTGGACGAACCCCGCGACAAAATTCAACAGTATCGGCTCGACAAACCGAAAGGTGATATCGCCGAGCGTTGGGATGTCTCGGAAGACGGCCGGACCTATACGTTCCATCTGCGTCGCGGTGCTGTGTTCCACGACGGTTCGCCCGTCACAGCGGAGGACGTGCGATGGTCGCTTCAGCGCGCAATCAGCCTTCCGACGACCAAATTCGTGCTGAATTTGGGAGGCCTGGTCAGTGAGGATCAGATTAAGGTAACCGACGACACGACGCTGACCATCGCACTGCCCAAGCCGAACCGCTACCTGCCGCTCTCACTCAGTACACCTTTCGCCCCCATCATCAATGCGAAGCTGGTCAAGCCGAATGTGAAAGCGAACGATCCATGGGGCGGGGAATGGCTGAAGGGAAATGACGCGGGAAGTGGCGCGTATCGGGTGACGACCTTCTCGCCCCGATCAGGTGGTGCTCGAACGTAACGACAAGTGGTACGGCTCGCGGCCGGCGCTACGATGGGCTGTGTTCCAGACCGTCCCTGAAGATACCATGCGCGTGGCTCTGGTCGAGCGCGGTCTCGCGGATGTTGCGATTGGCCTCACGCCCAATGCGATCGATGGTATCGAACGGCGTGGACAAGCTCAGCTCCTGTTGGTCCCGATGCCGAACCAGTTCGAATTCCTGGTTATGAACGTACAGTCGAAACCATTCGATGATGTGCGCGTGCGTCAGGCGCTCGCGCATGCGATCCCGCAAGAAGAAATCTTCCGGAGCGTTTTTTTGGGGCGGGGTACGAGGCTGTTCGGCGGTTCTGAGGAGGCCCGCGGCGCAACTTTTCCACAGCGTCAGTGGTTTACCTACGACCCGAAGCGAACACGCGATCTATTGGCCGAAGCGGGCTACCCCAATGGTCTGGACACGACGCTTTCGCTATGCACCTGCAAGGCCGAATATTTCGAGAACCTCGCGGTGGCGCTCAAGGATTATCTGGCGCGTGTCGGCATTAGGGTGACGATCGAGAAAGTGCCCGGCGCGCGCTTCGGCGAGCTGCAGACAGCCAAGCAGATGCCGCTGTACCTCGAAAACCAGGTAGCTTGGCTCAATCTCCCCGACTATTGGATCCGCATATTCTATCGCGGCAATACGCGCTCGAATTTCAGCGGGTACGCGAATCCGGCCCTCGATTCGCTCCTGGCCAAGGCTGACGATGCAACAACAGAGGCCGACTACGACGGCGCAATGCGCGAGATGATCACCATCGTGAACCGCGACGTTCCGCTTCTGACGTTCCGTCAAGCCGCGCTCGAGGTCGTGATCGGCAAGGACATAAGCAACTATGCGTACTGGTTTCACACGCTGCCCGACGTCCGTTCGCTTATCAAAAAGTGAGCACGGCATGACCAGACGCAATGCAGACTCTGAAAAATGTAGCCGGGGAAGAAGGGAGCAGAAGCGCTCCGGACCCAAGCAGGCTCGCTCAGCGCCAGGCTCACACGTTGCTGTATTCTCAAGGAGATCGCGATGGGGCTCGTAGGTTTTCTTTTCCGGCGTTTGGTGGCGGGAATTCCGGCAGTGGGCGCCCTCGTCGTGGCGACCTTTCTTATCATGCGTGTGCTGCCGGGCGATCCGGCCGTCTTTTTTGCATCCAGTCCGGTGCCTACAGCCGAAGAGACCGCCTATGTGCGGCAGAAGCTCGGCTTGGACCGTTCCGTTCCGGAGCAGCTTTTTATCTATCTGAAGGAAATCGGGACGGCCAATCTTGGTACGTCGTTCACGACAGGACGCCCCGTTCTGACCGAACTGGCGGAACGTCTACCTGCCTCGTTGGAGCTCGCAATGGCGGCGCTTCTTCTCGCGATTGCTGTTTCCATCCCGCTTGGTGTGGCAGCAGCCATCTGGGCAGGTTCTCCGCTCGACCACGCTGCCCGGATCATCAGCAGTATCGGCGTTTCAATGCCCACATTTGTCACCGGACTGATCTTGACTTATGTGTTCTTCCTGTGGCTCGGGCTAGCACCCGAACCAGTTGACCGCATCGACATGTTCATTACCGCGCCGTCGAGAGTCACGGGCTTCCTCCTGATTGACAGCACGCTGAGCCAAGACTGGATCGCCCTTCGGTCCGCGGCGGGAAGGCTTGTCTTGCCGAGCGTTACCATGGCGATCTTCGTCCTGTCTCCGCTGACCCGGATGACCCGATCGGCCATGCTTGGCGTATTGAGCTCCGACTTCGTGCGAACCGCCCGCGCCATGGGGTTGAGCAATCGTACCGTCTATGTGCGCTATGCGTTGCGCAATGCGATGCTTCCGGTGCTGACCACAATGGGGATCGTCTTCTCCACAATGCTCGGCTCGAACGTGCTGGTGGAACGGGTATTTGGCTGGCCCGGAATTGGAAGCTTCGCGCTCAACGCGCTTCTCGCGTCCGACTATGCGCCTGTGCAAGGCTTCGTCCTTTTGATGGGACTGCTTCTGATCGCCATCAATCTGGCAATAGATGTCGCCTACGGCCTTGCCGATCCTCGCGCACGCAGAACGTCATGATGCATCGGATATCGGCCCTGCTGTCGCACCCCCGCAAAATGGTCGTTCGCAACGGCGTCTCGCTCACCGCCGGCGGAATTGTGACATTCATGGTTCTTCTGGCGCTGCTCGGACCCATGCTGACGGCGTTTGATCCCTATGCAACGGACCTTGCCAATGTGCTGGACCCTCCCGGCAAGCTGCACTGGTTCGGCACCGATCAGCTCGGGCGGGACGTGCTGAGCCGGGTAGTCGCTTCTGCCCGGATCGACCTATTCATCGCGGTCTGCGCGGTCGCTGCCTCATTCGCGCTTGGCGTCGTTATTGGCGGTTTGGCGGGCTATATCGGTGGAAAGCTCGATCTTTGGACCTGTCGAATTGCAGAGATGGTGCAAGTATTTCCGCTGTTCGTCCTGGCCATGGCGCTGGTGGCGGCACTTGGAGACGATTTGCGCAACGTCGTTCTGGCAACGGCGATCGTGAATCTGCCGTTCTACGTCAGGCTGGCGCGTGTCGAGGTTGGCGTGCTGAGCACGCAGCTGTTTGTTGAGGCTGCGCGGGTCGCCGGCAACGGGGATGCGCGCATCATAGGCCGTGTGCTGCTGCCGAACGTGATGCCCAACCTTATGATTCAGCTCTCGGTGAGTCTTGGCTGGGCGATCCTGAATGCGGCCAGCCTGTCGTTCATAGGACTTGGAATTCGGCCTCCGACCGCAGAGTGGGGAATCATGGTGGCAGAGGGCGCAACCCAAGCAATGGCTGGCAATTGGTGGTTGATCGTGTTCCCGGGACTTGCCCTTGCGCTGGCGGTCTTCGCATTCAACCTTCTGGGCGACGCTCTCAGGGACATGTTCGATGTCCGCAGTCGATAGAAACGGGTACCCGAGCGAGCAGATGCATGCTTATTGAATCCGCACCGCCTCTGTTGTCTATCGATCGCCTGGCGGTCGAGTTTGTGACGCCGCACGGGCGCGTTCGCGCGCTCGACGATGTCTCTTTCCAGATTGGAACGGCAGAAATTGTCGGCGTGGTCGGAGAGAGCGGATCAGGAAAGTCTGTCACCGCCTATTCGATCCTAGGCTTACTGCCGGCCGAGGCCAAGGTAACGTCCGGATCGATTACCTATCTTGGTCGGGCCATGCATGAACTCGGTAATCGAGACCTCAAAGCTGTTCGTGGCAGCGAGATCTCCATGGTCTTTCAGAGCCCGCAGACGGCCCTTAATCCGATCAGACCAGTGGGAGCGCAGATTGCTGATGTGATATTGGCACACAGCCCGTTAGGCCCGACTGAGGCTGCCGCGCGCGCGATAGAGGCCTTGCGGGAAGTTCGGATCAATTCTCCCGAGCAAAGCGTCCATGCCTATCCTTTTGAACTTTCCGGGGGGATGTGTCAGCGCAGCGTCATTGCCATGGCGATCGCCTGCACGCCCAGACTGCTTCTGGCCGATGAGCCGACCACTGGCCTCGACGTGACGACGCAGAGAGCCATCATGGATCTTTTGGTCCAATTGACGCGCTCGCGTGGCATGTCGACCATGTTCATTACGCATGATCTCGGGTTGGCGGCTCAGTATTGCGATCGCGTGATGATCATGCAGAACGGGCAAGTTGTGGAGCAGGGGCCGACCGAGCAGATCTTCATGGACCCAAGACAGGCGTATACGCGCAAACTCCTGAGTGCGACACCACAGGCTCATAACAGGCTGATCGATCTGATCCCGGTCTCTGAACAAAAGCCTTTCGAGGCCTCACTGTCCCCACGTTCCTCAAAACCGAGCGGAATGACAGGAATGCCCCTGCTAAGCGTCCGAGGCCTGATCCATGAGTATCCTGTGCACCGTGCATCGCGATCACTGCTGGGATCGTTCGGAAGCCGACGTGGGTCGCGCCATGACGGCGGCAACACATTTCGCGCAGTGGATGATCTGAGCTTCGATGTGGCACATGGCGAATGCGTCGGTCTTGTTGGCGAGTCCGGATCGGGAAAGACCACGACGTCCCGCCTCATTGCCAAGCTGGTCAAGCCGAGCGCGGGTTCGATCCAGCTCTGCGGAGAAGAGATCGCAAATGCCGATCCTCGGGCATTTGCCAAATCGGCGAAGCGACGGCTGGTCCAGCTTGTCTTCCAGGATCCCGCAGCCAGCCTCGACCCGCGGCGGACGGCGTTCGAGGCCATTGCCGATCCCTTGCTACGGTTAGGGCGGATCAGACAGCCCGCCGCACTTGGCCAACGCATCCGGGAAATCTGCGATCTCGTCGACCTCCCTCACGCGCTGCTTGGCCGATACCCTCATCAACTCTCGGGCGGTCAGAAGGCGCGCGTCGGGATTGCACGGGCCATATCGGTCAATCCGGCGCTGGTCGTGCTCGACGAGCCGACATCAGCCCTCGACGTTTCGGTTCAGGCCATCGTTCTCAACCAACTGGACAAGCTGAAGCGGAAACTTGGATTGTCCTACCTGTTCGTGAGCCATGATCTCAACGTTGTGAAGCTCATGTGTGATCGCGTCATGGTCATGAAGGAGGGCCGGATTGTCGAGCAACGATCGGTTGAGGACCTGTTCAGGGATCCCCAGCATCCCTATACGAAGAGCCTGCTGGAAGCAATTCCCCGCATCGAATTTGTCTCCCGGGCGGGGTTCGGTGCGAAACCATTGTCGGTCCGCTAACGCCCGCCGCGGCGTCCGGCGTTGATCGAACGGCCGGGAAATTGTGGCGCGCTTCCGAAATTGGTGCGCCTGGTGCGGTCCGATACGTCAGATAAATCCCGGCGATGATGAAGCCAGTTCCGCAAACGAACTGGAGCGTGATCGGTTCGGAAAAGACAACGGTCCCGGTAATGGCTGCTGACATCGGCGCTGCGGTCACGAACACGGCGATACGGCCCGCTGAGGCATATTCAATCGCCCACGACCAGAGCAGCAGGACCCCCGCTCCCCCCGCCGTTCCACAGAAGAGGAGGATAATCCATTCCAAGCCGGTCAGCGACGGAATAGTACTTAGCGAGCCGCAGGCTGCGGCGATCCCGAAAAGTACGGCAACACCGCCCATCGTGGCAATCGGAGCGATTGTGGTCGCGCGATAGCGCAGCAGCATCTTGCCCGCGTAGACGTTAAACAGAGCCAATAGCACCGTCGTGAATAGAACGATTGCGTCGCCGAGGTTGATGAAGGATTGCGTTGTTCCAGCGAACAGGCTGTCGGATAAGCCTACGAGGACGCCCAGCAGCGCGCAGAACGCGCCAGCCACGCGACGAACTGTACTTTTTTCATAACCCAGAACAGCAGCCGCGGCCAATGTGAGAAGGGGACTGGTGCAAAGGATCAGCGCTCCACGCGAAGCTGTCGTATACTGCATGCTGAGAGTGAGGAGCCACGGACAAGCCCCGGCCACGATCGAGCCAAGACCAAGAATGATGGCGCAGTCCCGACCTGTCGGCCAACGCGACGTGTTGCGCAAGAGCGGTACCAGACAAGCACAGGCAATCGAATATCGTAGCAAAGCCACCACAAGCGGGTCATTTTGCTGGACCAAAAACCGTGTCGCAACAAGTTGGACGCCATTGGTGATGCTCGAAACGGTCGCCGCTAAAGCTGCCGGCCCGGCAGCGGATTTAAGTGTCCTAATCCTGCCAAGCTCCGCAATGTTGCAAATTGAGGTAACTAATCGCGCCGGGATGGGGCACCCGGCACTTTTGGGAGCACGTAGTCTCACCCTGGACATGCAAATTCCCGCGCCCACCTGGCGTACCTATCCCGCTCGCGCGAAAGGCATTTTTACCATCGAAAAGAATAGCTCCGCCTTGCATGTCATCCACCTACCTACTTTGGCAGTATCTGGCGGAGCTGCGGATGGCAATTTGGCATGGAACCGCCCGGCGCTTGAGGGACCATTAGGTGCGAGAGCATCACTCACGAAATGTATGGAACGACCGGCCCCGCCATCACGCCTTCGAGGTATGCGTGGAATTGGCAACCTTTGATAAGCGGCGGTCGGAGCCGGATGCCAGTGCTGGCGCGTCTACGCGGAAAACCGTGACACTGAACAAAACCTTGAGCAGCGAAGGCGGGCAAATCGGTGCAGTCTGCATCCTCGATGCATCTGTGCCGTCGTGCAGCCGCGGAACAATGCATGGGAAAAAAGCACGATGTCGGAGTTTGATTGGCGATCGCCGGAACCCTACGCAATAATGCAAGATGCCGAAGCCGCCGATTTCGCTTGGGAGTTTGTTCGCCGCAATTCCGATTACCGACAAGATCATCGCAAGCTGCGGAGTGACGGATCACGCGTTGGGGTAAGTCGGAGGTTTCGACACCGATGGGGCTTTCTTTTCGCGGCTGATCCCCACCGAAATTTCAAGATGCAGACCATTTTTTGGTCCCCGGAAGTGCTGCCGTCGGTGCTCCGGGCGGCCGCCGCATCGCGGACGACGTTTTCTCGTCCCTGTCATCTCGACTTAAGCAAGCTGTCCAGCGCCAATATTCGGGAGGCCCCAGACGGTTGGCATGCAGTTCTGCGGCTCGGAGGGATGACGCATCGCCTCTGGTTGCAAGAGCTTCCACCCACCGGCTCACCGATTGTCCTGGAGTTATTGCTTGATGCTAATTTCGATCTGCAATCCCATGCCGCGCATCGGCTATGGTTGGCCCTCGAGAAAGCAGCGGTCCGAGCGCCCGATTCCGCCTTGCCTTCGCGGCGACGCCAGCGATTCATCCTCGCAATGCGGGCGCTCGATGGGCAAATCGAAGGTAACAGCTATCGCGCGATAGCAGAAAATTTGTTTGGAAAAGCCCGCATTCCTCAACTTGGCTGGAAGACCCACGATCTGCGCAATCGAACCATTCGGCTGGTGCAAACCGGGGTGTCTCTGATGCGCGGCGACTACCTCGCCTTGCTGGGCAGAAAGCGCACCCGCCATTGATCTGCTCCGCAACATTTTTGAGATTAAAACGGACGGCTTGGTTCTCCTTCGCACATCCATGCGCTCGCAGCGGGGCTCGCGAGGCACGTAGCGCGTTTTCCAGCGATCGGCCGAGTTGCTCTGGCAGTCACCAACGCAATCGTTGCAATACAACCTTTAGATGTTAAGTGCTTGATCATCGCTTTCTTCAGGCATATGGTTCAGTACAACCCTCCATGCAATTGATGGAATGGGAATGGATTTAGGCTCTCTCCGCTGCATTCACCAGATCAACAGGGATGGAGAAGGGGCACAGCAGTGCTGCATCGACGCAATTTCCTGACGCTTTCGATCTCGTTCGCCTGGGCGTCGTTCGAGCATGTCTGGGCGCAAGGGCCGCAGTTTGAAACACCGTCAATCAGGGTGGCTGTCGGCGGCAAAGCATTCCTGCAATATGCACCTCTGACAATCGCCGAGCGACTGGGCTTTTTCAAGGACGCCGGACTTGACGTCGAGATTATTGATGTTGGAGGTGGCTCGAAAGCGCTTCAAGCTCTCGTGGGAGGGAGCGCCGATATCACGGCAGGAGCCTTCGACCATACGATTCAAATGCAAGCCAAAAATCAGGACATTGTCGGATTTGTACTTTTCGGCCGTCACCCATCGTTTGCTTTGGCGGTTCGGACCGCGAAGGCGTCAACGTACCGAAACGCGCGAGACTTGAAAGGAATGAAGGTCGGTGTCACATCACTCGGATCGCAGACGCAATTTATGGTTGAGTACCTGGCTATTCAGGCGGGTCTTGCGGCTTCCGAAATACCGTTTGTCAACGTCGGAGGTGGAGCGGGCGCGGTGGCCGCAATTCGTCACGGCGCCGTCGACGCCGTTGTGACCGGAGAACCGGCGCTCACTGCGCTCGAGTTGGCCGGCGATATCAAAATCGTTGCGGACACCCGTACGAATGCAGGAACAATCAGGATATTCGGCGGACTCTATCCGTCCGGAACACTGTACGGTCGGGCAGGTTTTATCGATCGAAACCCCCGCACCATCCAGGCGTTCGCCCGGGCGATGGTGCGCGCTTTACTGTGGATAGATCAAGCCACGGCCGAGAACATCGCCGATGTTTTGCCGGCAGAGTGGGGGATGCCGAACCGCGCACTCTTTCTGGCGTCAATCCGCGGCACGAGGGACATGTTTTCACCGGACGGACGATTCAGCCTTGAGGGAGCGAAGGTGGCGCTTCATGTCCTGTCAACGATCGATCCAAACCTGCGCAGTTCAAAGGTCAACCTCGGAGCCACGTTCACCAATGCCTTTGTCGAGAAAGCCCACGCAACAATCGTCAAACAATAGTGCGACGACCAGGGGTGATCTCGGTGCTGTCACGGAGAGAGATCAAATATCACGTCACACATGTCCCCGGCGGGGTTATTCTCGGAGTGTGCCGTGTCCAAGCGAAGTAAGGCAGGAGGCGGCCGGGAAAAAGCAAAAAAGCGTAAGTCAGCGCTCCTGGCACCGCTTTCCAAGAAGCCTCGCAGCATCCCCCTTCACCACCAGGTCTTCCTGGTTCTGCAAGATGGGATCACGGAAAGCCGTTACGCACCGGACGAAACGCTGCCCAGTGAGGAGGAACTCGCTAAGCGTTTTGGCGTGTCGCGCGTGACGATCAGGTCTGCCATGGAGAAACTCGATGCGCTCGGATTGGTCGAGCGTCGGCAAGGCGTGGGCACGTTTGTGCGGGAGCTTTCAGGACCACAGCCTCTGACGATCCCGATGGTGGGTCTCCAAGCGCGGAGTTGGGAAATTGTGCTTACGACCATCGCGCATGTGGTTGAGTTTGGGTTTGAGCACGCGCCTCGACACGTACGGACCCATTTTCAGGCTCGGCCAGATGATTTGTTCCAGAGAGCAGTTCGCATTCGCTACATGAGGGACCACCCGATCCTCCAGGTTACTACCTACATTCCCGAGTCGATCGGACGCCAATTCGGCCAAAATGATATGGAAGGTGGCTCGCTCTACGCGATCTTGGAGCGGTTCGGCATTACGTTTGCGTCAGGGGAGCAAATTGTGACAGCGGCCGCCGCAGACCCAGTGGTTGCGGATCGGCTCAACGTGGCGATTGGTGCCCCGCTTTTAAAAGTGGTGCGCATACACTTTGATACCATGGGGCGCCCAATCCAGCACTTCGAGCTGCTGGCTCCGCCAGCTACCTATCAATTGCGGATGCCGCTCAGAGGCATCGATTTGGAACGATGAAACAACTTCTTAGGCGAGCGGCGGTGGAGCAGGGACAGAAGCGTTGCGGAGGCCGCCAGGGGCGCCAGCTAGTCGCCTCTTTGCTTTGGGGTCGCCATGGACACTGCCACCAAACTTCCGGTCTTCAGATCTGGTTACTCCCGCTGTTTGCGAAAGCCTCACCTCGAGCAAAGCCAATGCCACAACTAATTTTATTTGGTCATGACCTCCCCACAGCTCCCCCGCGCTTTCCCCCGCTTCGCATCGACAGTGCCACATTATCTGGCCGGTCGCCCGATTTACGCGCCGTCGCTTATCTTGATGGTAAAGGAGCATCTGCGTTTATCGGACACGGATCGCCTGCTTGACCTCGGCTGCGGCCCCGGCTCGCTTGCCATGGCGTTTGCTCCCTTTGTCGGGACAGTGGTGGCGCTAGATCCGGAGCCATCGATGCTTGAGGCCGCTCGCGCCGCTGCTGCCGAAGTTGACGTCCGCATTGAATTCATCGAAGCCAGCTCTTACGATCTTGGCTCCCATTTCGGAATGTTTCAGATCGTGACGATCGGGCGAGCCTTTCACTGGATGGACCGCAGCGATGCGTTGCGCAGGCTGAATACCATGATCGAGCCCAATGGCGCACTCGTCTTATTCAACGATGTGCGTCCGGAGGTTCCCGAAAATATCTGGTACAAACACTACGCCAAGCTCATCGACGGCTATGCCCGCATTGACGTTCGCATTCCGCCAGATCGGTTGAGGCACGAAGCGGTCTTGCTCGGGTCGCCATTCAATCAGCTGGAAAGGATCGGCGCGATCGAACGTCGGTTAGTTCCTCTCGAGCGTTTGGTCGATCGTGCACTTTCGATGTCGACGACATCTCCCGAACAACTCGGCGCTTTGAAAGACCGCCTGGCGCAGGAGCTCTTGGAGCAAATGCGCCAATTCGCAACCGACGGAGCCGTTGTAGAGATCATCGAGTCCCAGGCATTAATTGCCCGCCGGGGGAAAACGGATCCGATTAGCCCGTCGTGAAGGCGGCGAAATGCGAGCGCCGGTCCCAATATGGTTAGGGCCTGCCGCAGCACCTTGGACACATCCATTCTGGTCTGCCTGCTGTGACTTTATTGCCGCGAGGAAACCAACCCGACACCTGCGACGGAACAGGTAGATTTGATCAACAGACGCACTGCTCGCACATCCCAGTCCAGCGCGTCAGTCGAATCCATCCAATAGTGCGAAAGCACATGAGCTGCATGCCGTGCCTTGACGCCCAGCCCGACAATGGTCTGGGCTGGCGTCGCCATAATGGCCCGTTCGATCGGATCAAGCAGTGCTAAGAGTTCTTCTGTCCGCTGAGCCGACGGGGTGAGCGCCGTCCCTCCGATTAACTGTTCGCCTCGTGCTGCGGTCAGGAAGAGGGGAGTGGCTTTTTCGTTCTCGAGAGCGGCGAGCTCGGCGGAAAGAGCTTCCAACTTGTTACCTAGCGCAACCAACATCGCATCGGGCGCGGCGGGAGCTGCCCTCTTGTTCGAACTTGCTCCACGCCGCTTAACTCCGTCAGCGTTCCGAGACTTACGAGGAGCAGCCATAGTCGAACTCCAAATCGAGAACGTCACTCCCGGCAAGGCCAGCGTTCGGCCAACTCTGAGGCCCAAACGAGTGAGAATGTCTCACAGGACGGACGTCAGGCGACCGAACTTCAGCGCCTGACATCGGTCATCTCTCTCGCTTATAAATTTGGTACATATCTACGATACAGCGCGGTCGTATTGACATCAATACAATATGTATTTCGGACAATGCATCAGACCGAGGCGATCAGGAAATCGACAAGCTCCGGAACGACTGAATCCTCGTCATTCGAGAAGCTCCGGTTTAAGAATCGGAGCATGGGAGAGGCACGATACACTCACTGAAGCTGTTGTTTTCGGACGATTTTTCGCTGCCCTTATGCGACCGCGGGGCTCGTTGCGCCAGGTATAATGCCTGCCGGACGAAGTGACGGACGCGACATGCTGCGCAATGAAATTGGGAGCGACCTACCTAGCTTGGTAGTCATGGTCGTCTCGGCTTGGAGCTTCAATAAGCATCCAATCACAGCTCCTCCGCGATCCATCCACGGGCGTCCAGCCAACTGTAAGCGCTAGAGGGCCTTTGAGCCTCGCGGACTGAAAAACGTGCATCGATGACCTCTGGACGTTCCTGAGGCAGCCGTCTGGCCAAGCGCATCAGCCTGCAGCCGACCATGCTCGTGAAGCGAGCCGAAAGCCGCGTCTGCCCTGGGGCTTTGATCCTTAGCGACATGGGGTCGCTCCCCGAGCGTAGTCGCTCATGGTTCCCGCTATCCTGTCATTCCGAATTACGCCGTCGCAAAATTAGAGGCATTTTTGCCTACGGATTGGCGCAGATCATCAAGGCCGGCTGGCACCGCGAAGTCGACTGACGAGTCTCGACACGCATGACGTCAGATCGATGGCCAGCGCCCCAGCTCAGCTTGTCGGAATGCGGGTGAGCGCACTGACCGATCCGGGGCATTCTCAAGACCTTTGGCATTGTCTTAATCATGGCGCACTGGTGAACGGTGCGAACGACTCGTCGACGGCTGGGCCGATAGCCACACGCTGATCTGGGCCCGCCGCAACGGTGACTGATCCGCTCTGCACCGCGTCTTCTGGGATTTTTAGTGCCCGCGGCCCGGAGCATAAGGAAAGAAAGTAGACCTTCAGTGTCATAATTTGCGGGATAAGCCGCGTGTCCCAAAGGATTTAGAGCGGCATTGTTGTTAGGCGCGTGCAGTCGCGCACAACACTCAATCCGCGAGCGGGTGATCCGCCGCCGCTTTTGCTATCTTGGTCGCCGACGGGCAAGGTTGCAGCGCAGAGTGTAGGGTCGTCCCGACATGGCCTCGTGCGCGGGTGCAGCCGATCCCGTAAGGGATAAGACGTGGTCCTCATCTGTGCCATCATTGTAGGAAATACTCCGCTGCTGTGGTAAGAGGTGCCACGCGAAAATCGAAAGTGACGCAGAGTTTTCACAGTCGGGGATTATTATTCCAGGATGTCGCCGCACGGACCGCCGCTTGATCCAGATGTCGCCGACGTGGCGCCAACCGCCGCCACGCTGACCGGGTATGACCATGGCCATATGATGACGTATCTGCGACTGCTTGATGCTGACGCTGAAGACGCCGACTGGCGGGAAATTTCGCGGGTCGTTCTGCACATTGACCCGGATCATGAACCAGAACGCGCGCGGCGTGCATTCGATAGTCACTTGGCCCGAGCCAAATGGATGACAACGCACGGTTATCGACATCTTCTGCGTGGCGGCGACCAAGGTTAGAAATTGGCCAACGTTATTTCAAGCGCATGACGTTCATACCGTACCTCTATTAATTGTGAGCCCGGCGAGAATGGAAACACGGCGTCCGCAGGGGTCATCTTTCCGGATGCAAGAAGCCCACCGGGTCGCGATGGGCTTTCCTTACGCAATACTCTCGCGGTACATCTTTCGGGTCGGGACCGCGATTGATGAAAGATAGGCCCCAGCAGTTAAACATTTGTCTCCGACTGCGCGGAAGTCGTCCGCTCCCCACATTATCCGGCTACGCAAAAACTGCACGCCACGGTCCGGCTCTCGTATCCGATTGCCCAGATGCCGAAAACCGATAGCCCTGTTAGGGGGCACTTCACGGTTATGGATTACGATCCTCTTATCCTCGGGGTCATCACCGGGGATCGACCAGAGCAGCTTCCGTTGCGACAGAGCACGGAGGCCGCTTTCGGCATGGCGCTCCCGCAATTGCGCTTATCGTATTGGTCCCTTTGCCAACGGCGGCAACATGATCTCGATGCTGCAATTTGACCAATCCACTCTCGCCAACATGACGGCGGCGAATATGTTTGCCGGAAACTTCCGCCGGATAAAGACAATCCGGCGATGCGAAAGTACATCGCCGACGAAATCGTGGCGGCGTGCCAGAAGGGCCAAACTTCCCATGGAGAACTGGCGGGTGTCGGTCTCAAGCTTGTAAACAGCTACCCTTTTTCCTCCGGGACGCGCTTTGCTGAGGGTACTAGGAGGCTAGTAAGCCACATGGTTTCTGTTGATCATTTTGGTTACGAGTTGCGCCGTCAATTGCGCGAAGCCGCTGCAGACGGGGCGAGCGAACTACCAATGACTTCTCATGATCTCTGCCGATCCATCAGAGCGGGAACGGCTTGGCTAAATGCCTGTTGCGAGGCGATGGAGCAAGCACTGCAAGAGAACGACATCGTGGTTCAAGACAGAAATGGCCTTGGAATGAGCGTCCGGTACAAGTTGCCGCGTAAATTAACGGGCGAAATTTCAAGCCCCGCCCCTCCCATCTCATGATCATATTCCGCTGAAAGCTGCGGGCCCGACAGCGCACGATTGTGCCAATCGACAACGAGGTTTGGCGGCCTGACGGCTCGGCCACCGCACTTCCGTTTTGATATCCGACGGTTGCCTGAACGTGGAGATAATCAACCCGGATGGGGCCGTCTATCATGCTGGTGAATTTGACCAGTTAAGGGAGCGGGTGGGGACGTGAATTGATTCTCGAAGCGCGAGGGCTGTTCATCGGTCTTTTTGCGTTGGTCACCATAGGGACGGGGTGAGTCATCGGCTGAGTTCGTAGCGCCGGCTCTCAACGATCGACAGATGTCCACAAGGACCGGTCAAGTTAAAAGGTCGCTTAGGTACTGCGCCGGCGGTGGCGCATGATGGAAATGGTTTGCAACTCGGATGTAACCCCTTGGCACCACAGATTAGATTACCAACGGGACGAAGTTTGCAAAAAAATCCAATAAATCCAATGAGGAGATTAGTACGAATCTGGTCTAATGCGCCGAACCTGAGAAATCGCGCAGCAGGCGGCTTTCGGCGACGCGTACGTTGCGGATCGCAGTTGGGGTGTTGCGATCTGGCGACGCTGCTCGGCTATTGGGTCGAACCCGGTGATCCTGCAGCTTTGTATCAGTTGCAGCAAATGCCGACGGCGCAGCCGGGCTTCTGGTCGCGCGCGCAAATGGCGAAGCGCTATGCGGAACTGACCGGATGCGACCCGCGGCACACGTTTAATGTTCATGCCAACAGTTACATAAACGTGCTCCAATCCCGCTTGGCACAGCCCAGGCTGACAGATTTGTACGGTTAGTTGGATCGAGGAAACCATCGCTTGGGGGCAGATCGCCGCGATCAGGATCCGACACGGTCCCGAAGTGGAGTTTCCCCTCGATCACGACAATCTGGTTCTTGCCATCAACGCACGAGGCCGTCAGCCAAAGTCAATCGGCGACGTAAATGACCATTATCCTGCATTCGCCTTCAGTCCGGCGGTTTCGATGCCGGCCATCGCGCAAGTCTCGTCGTTATCAGACGTGTCGCCGCTGACACCGACTGCCCCAAGCAACGCCGTGCCGTTCATGATCAGCACGCCGCCGGGCACCGGCACCAGACGTCCCTGCGCCATCGTATTTACAGCGCTGACGAAGTAGGCCTGTTCCTGGGCGCGCTGGAACAGCGCCCGCGATCCCATGCCCATCGCAAGCGCGCCATAGGCCTTGCCATGCGCGATTTCGGCCCGCATCAGGCTGGTGCCATCCTGCGCCGCCGTGACCTTCACGCAGCCGCGGGCATCCAGAATGGTGATGACCAGCGGCTTCAGTTTCTTCTCGACGCCCTTGGCGAGGGCGGCATCGAGAATCTTGCGGGCGACGTCGAGGGTAAGTTCGGCCATGAGCAGGTTCCTTTGCGATTGAGTGGGGATTAATGGCTGGACCGCGCGCTGTCGAGGCTCATCGCGAGCACCCGGGCGACGTGCAGTGCTGCACGGCTTGTGCCATCCTTGATCTGGTGCCGGCAGGAGGTGCCGTCGGCAACGATCAATGTGGCAGCGTCGGCCTGGCGTACCGCCGGCAGCAGCGACAGCTCGGCCATTTCCATCGAGGCCTGATAGGTGTCGGCGCCGTAGCCGAACGCGCCGGCCATGCCGCAGCAACTGGATTCGACGGTTTCGACACTGAGATCGGGAACGAGGCGAAGTATCTTTTCGACCGGCTTGAACGCGCCGAATGATTTTTGATGGCAGTGGCCGTGAACCAGCGCTTTCGCTGATATGGCGCCGAGCGGAAGTTTCAGGCGGCCGGCTTCCGCCTCGCGGACCAGAAATTCCTCGAACAGCAATGCATGCGCACTGACGCTTTTGGCATCGTTGTCCGAGCGCAGCGAGAGCAGCTCGTCGCGAAGCGTCAAGAGGCAGCTCGGCTCCAGTCCCACGATCGGTACGCCGCGCGCGGCGAACGGCGCATAGGTCGTGACAAGCCTGTCCAGTTCGCTGCGCGCCTGTTCGACCAGGCCGGCCGAGAGGAAGGTCCGTCCGCAACACAGCGGACGGGCGCGGTCGACGGGTCGAGGAATGTGAACGCGATAGCCACCCTCGACCAGCACCCGCAAGGCGGCGTCGAGATTCTCGCGCTCATAGGCGCGGTTGAACGTATCGGCGAACAGCACGACCTCATGGCCACCGGCGGGGCCGAAGACCTCAGCGTCGGCCTTGAATACGTCGCGGCGGAACGCGGGCAGGGCGCGCTTTGCGCTGATGCCGGCAAGTTTCTCGAACAGCGTGCGCAGCAATGGACTGTTGTTGCGCCAGTTGGCGAGCGGGGCGAAGCGGGACGCCAGGTCCGCATAGCGCGGCAGATAGCCGACCAGCCGGTCGCGCAGCGAAAGCCCGTGTTTCTCCGCGCGGGCGGCCAGCACCTCGATCTTCATCTTGGCCATGTCGACGCCGGTCGGACATTCATGGCGGCAGGCCTTGCAGGAGACGCAGAGCTTGAGCGTTTCCATCATCTCGTCCGAGGCCAGTGCATCCGGTCCCAACTGGCCCGATATGGCCAGCCGCAGCGTGTTGGCGCGGCCTCGCGTGACATCCTTCTCGTTGCGGGTTGCGCGATAGGACGGGCACATCACGCCGCCCTCGAGTTTTCGGCAGGCGCCGTTGTTGTTGCACATCTCGACCGCGCCCTGAAAGCCGCCGCCGGCGCCGGGATAGGCCGACCAGTCAAGCACGGTCTTCAGCCCGGTGACGCGATAGTCGGGCGAGAAGCGAAACAACGAACGATCGTCCATTTTGGGTGGATCGACGATCTTGCCGGGATTGAGCAGATTGTCCGGATCGAAGCGCTGCTTCACCTCGCGGAAATCGGCAACGATGCGCGAGCCGAACATGGTTTCGTGAAATTCGGAACGAACCAGCCCGTCGCCATGCTCGCCGGAGTGCGAGCCCTTGTATTCGCGGACCATCTCGAACGTTTCTTCGGCGATGGCCCGCATCGCCTTGACGTCCTTTTCGAGCTTCAAATTGAGGACCGGGCGCACATGCAGGCAGCCTTCGGAAGCGTGCGCATACATGGTGCCGCGGGTGCCGTGCCTGGCGAAGATAGCGTTGAGCCGTTCGGTGTAGTCGGCGAGGTGCGGCAGCGGCACCGCGCAATCCTCGACAAAGGAGACCGGCTTGCCCTCCTGCTTCATCGACATCATGACGTTGAGGCCGGAGGTGCGGAAATCCGCAATCGCTGCTTGCGTCGCGGGCTCGATGACGTCGACCACGCCGCCCCATTTGCGCTGCGGATGGTTCCAGCCGAAGCCGAGATCCGACATCAGTTCCGAAAGCTGCTGCAGCTTCTGCAGATTGTCTGATTGATCTTCTTCCGCAAATTCGACGATCAGGAGCGCATCAGGATCGCCGCGTACGGTCGCTTCGATTACGGGCTTGAACATCGCGATGTCGCGGCCGAGCGCAATCATGGTGCGGTCGACCAGTTCCACCGCGATCGGACGCAGCTTCACCAGATGCTGTGCCGCATCCATCGCCTCGTAAAAACTGCCGAAGTGGCAGACACCCTGCACCTTGTTGCGGATGACAGGCCACAGTTTGAGTTCGACTTGCGTGGTAAAGGCCAGCGTGCCTTCGGAGCCGACCAGAAGATGCGCCATATTGTTCGGCGCATTGCGCGGCACCAGCGCATCGAGATTGTAGCCGCCGACGCGGCGCTGCACCTTCGGAAATCGCTCGGATATCTCGGCGGCCTCGCGCTCGCCGAGATCGAGCATGTCGCGGAACAGCGCAAGCCCGCTCTGGGGCGAGTTCACCTGCGCGAGATCGCGTGAGACCTCGCCGAAATGCAAACGCGTGCCGTCGGTCAGCGCCGCATCCATCGACAGCGTGTTGTCGCGCATGGTGCCGTAGCGCAGCGAACGGCCGCCGCAGGAATTGTTACCGGCCATGCCGCCGATGGTGGCGCGCGAGGCGGTGGAGACGTCGACCGGAAACCAGAGCCCGTGCTTTTTGAGCTGGCGGTTGAGGTCGTCGAGCACGATGCCGGGCTCGACCACGCAAATGCGGTTCTCGACATCGAGCGAGAGGATCCCGTTCAGGTGTTTGGAGAAATCGACGACGATGCCGCCGTTGACCGTCTGGCCGCATTGCGAAGTGCCGCCGCCGCGCGGGGTCACGACCAGCCCGTCGTCGCGGGCGATCGCAAGCGCGCGCAGCGCTTCATCGATGGTGCGGGGGACCACGACCCCGAGCGGCATGATCTGGTAGAACGACGCGTCGGTAGCGTAGCGGCCGCGGTCGAAGGCGTCGAAAAGGACGTCACCGGTCAGGTTTGACCGCAGGCGTCGCTCGAGGGTCGAGGCGTTTTTCATCCCACATCCAAAGTGATCCGAGAGCGCTGTTGCAACCCGTCAACGGGATTATGCACTTTGTTCTCGGATGAATTACATTATGAATTCATAACCGGCAAGCTAGCTGCCTGCGGCCGTGGCCGCGGTGGCATCCCGCGCCACGGCCAGATGTTCAATGGCTGCGCTTCGCTTGTTGCGCAAATGCTGGAACAGGATGTCGCTCAGCTCGCTTCCGGCGCGACGGCGCAGCGCATCGAGGATCGCTTCGTGCTCGCGCATGGCCTCGCCCCAGCGCTGCCGCTTGCGCGCGAAATTGGCGGAATAGCGGACGCGGCGGATCCGGCCGGCGAAACTGGCATAGGCCGTGCGCAGGGTCTCGTTGCGCGCGGCGGCGACGATGCTCTCGTGGATGCGCTGGTTGACCTCAAAATAGCCGCGCATGTCGCTATTGAGGTAATGGCCGTACATCTCATAGTGCAGCCGCTCGATCGCGGCGATTTCCTCGTCCGTGATGGCCTCGCAGGCAAGGCGTCCGGCGAGGCTTTCCAGGCCGGCCATGACGTCGAAAAGCTCCTCCAGATCCCGCTCGCTAAGCTGGCGCACGCGTGCGCCGCGGTTGGGCAGGAGTTCGATCAAGCCCTCCGCAGCCAGAACCTTGAGCGCCTCGCGCAGCGGCGTCCTGGAGATTCCAAGCATCGCGCAGAGCTGCCGTTCCGGAACACGTGCACCCTCCGGAATGTTGCCTTCGACCACATAATCGCGGAGCCGCAGCAGGATTTCCCCGTGCAGCGAGGCCTCCTGGCGGTCGGACTGGGCGATCGGTACCCCGGCTTCGGGAATCGTGGATTTCATTTGCATAACAGTAATTTGCGAAATCTGCGGCGTCGACGACCTAAATCGAATACCAAAATTAAGTTGAAAAGACAAAAAATGAATGCAAAATGATTCACCAAGGCGCTTTTTGGGAGGTTCTCATGGGACAAGGACGGCATTTTCTGCAGATTCCAGGGCCGAGCCCGGTCCCCGACCGGGTTCTCCGCGCCATGGACATGCCCGTGATCGATCACCGCAGCGCCCAGTTCGCCGAACTCGGGCGGGCGGTGCTGGAGGGCAGCCAGAGGATTTTCCAGACTTCCGGACCGGTGGTCATCTTCCCCTCATCCGGGACAGGGGCCTGGGAGGCCGCGATCGTCAATACGCTTTCGCCCGGCGACAAGGTCCTGATGGTGGAGACCGGTCACTTTGCGACCCTGTGGCGCCAGATGGCGGCCCGCTTCGGGATCGAGGTCGATTTCATTGAGGGCGATTGGCGTCGCGGTGCCGATCCCGCCCAGATCGAGGCCAGGCTCGCAGAGGATGCCGCGCACGCCATCAAGGCGGTGATGGTCGTCCACAACGAGACGTCGACCGGCGCCACAAGTCGTATCGCCGACGATCCGCGCCGCGATCGACCGGACGGGACATCCCGCTCTATTGATGGTCGACACCATCTCCTCGCTCGGGTCGGTCGATTACCGGCATGAGGAATGGAAGGTCGATGTCAGCGTCAGTTGCTCGCAAAAGGGCTTCATGCTGCCGCCCGGCCTCGGCTTCAACGCGATCTCGGAGAAGGCCCGCGCCGCCGCCAAAACCAACCGGATGCCGCGCTCCTATTTCGACTGGGAGGAAATGCTGAAGCCGAATGTGAAGGGCTTCTTCCCGTACACGCCGGCGACAAACCTGCTTTACGGGCTGCGCGAGGCGATCGCGATGCTGCTCGAAGAGGGGCTCGACAATGTGTTCGCGCGTCACAAGCGGCTCGCCGCCGCGACGCGAGCAGCGGTCAATCAGTGGGGGCTGGAGGTGCTGTGCCAGGAACCCGAGGAGTACTCACCCGTGCTGACCGCGGTGCTGATGCCGCCCGGACATGACGCCGATCAATTCCGTCAGGTCGTACTCGACAAGTACAACATGTCGCTCGGCTCGGGCCTGTCGAAAGTCGCGGGCAAGGTGTTCCGCATCGGCCATCTCGGCGAATGCAACGAGCTCACGCTGCTCGGTGCGTTGACCGGCGTGGAGATGGGCCTGTCGGTCGCAGGCGTGCCGCATCGGGCAGGCGGCGTGACGGCGGCGATGAACTACCTCGAAGGCCGCGCGGAAACCAACAATCCTTCGCCTCTCAGAGTGGTAGGCGGGTGACGCAATCGAGGGACCAAATTTCGTCGGTCCGTTGAAGGCGCTGCGAATTCCGGTGGCCACTGTGTTTTTCAGCGAGGCCGCCGGAGCGATCAAAGAACATCAGGCGCAAGCGCCGACAGATAATGGGGGGAATATGCGCAAGGTAACAGGCATCGCCGTTGGACTGCTGCTGGCTGCGGGCGCAGCGCCAGCGCTGGCATGGGAGCCGACGAAGCCGGTCGAGATCGTGGTTGCGGCGGGCGCCGGCGGCGCCTCGGATCAGATGGCCCGCATGATGCAGGCGGCGATCCAGCTGATGACGGAAGCAGGATTTGTAGCGCAGTAAGCCTTCGCGCTCCCGCCTTGCTCCGCTGTCAAAGACAGATCACGAAATCAGCCGCGAGAGACCATGTCCAACACCGATATTGAAATTGTCGTCGAGGATCCGACCGCGCCTGAGGCGGATTCGCCAGCGGTCACCAGCAATCGCGTCGTCGACGTCGTCGTCTGCCTGCTGCTGTTCGCGATCGCGCTGACACTCGGCTACGACAATTGGCGTACCGGCGCAGGCTGGGAGTCGACCGGCCCCCAGCCTGGCTATTTTCCGTTCTATCTCTCGGTGATCCTCGCCGGCGCCAGCCTCTACGGCCTGGTCGTCGCTTTCCTGTCGCGCAAGGAAGCCCGCGAGACGTTTGTCACGCAGGCGCAGCTCCGCCGCGTATCGGCCGTGTTCGTGCCGACTGTCCTGTTCTGCCTCGCCGTGCAATTCCTCGGCCTCTATGTCGCGAGCTTCCTGCTGATATCCGGTTTCATGCGCCTGGTCGGCAAGATCGCATGGTGGAAGTCGTTGCTGACCGCCTTCGTATTCACCGCCGTGATGTTCGTGACCTTCGACATCGCCTTTGACGTCATCATGCCGAAGGGCCCGCTCGAAGCGGCCCTGGGCCGCTAGGAGTCCGGTCATGGAAGCATTCGGATTGCTGCTGCACGGCTTCGCCGTTCTCATGACCTGGAAGATCATCGCCTTGATGATCTTTGGCCTGGTGCTCGGGATTTTCGTCGGCGTGCTGCCGGGCCTCGGCGGCCCCAATGGCGTGGCGATCCTGCTGCCGCTGACGTTCACGATGGATCCGACCTCGGCGATCGTGATGCTGTCCTGCATCTACTGGGGTGCGCTGTTCGGCGGCGCCATCACCTCGATCCTGTTCAACATCCCCGGCGAAGCCTGGTCGGTGGCAACCACCTTCGACGGCTATCCGATGGCGCAGCAGGGCAGGGCGGCGGAAGCGCTGACCGCGGCGTTCACCTCGTCCTTCATCGGCTCGCTGGTCGCGGTGATGCTGATCACCTTCCTGGCGCCGATGATCTCGTCGTTCGCGCTGAAGTTCGGGCCGCCGGAATTCTTCGCGGTGTATCTGCTCACCTTCTGCTCCTTTGTCGGGCTCGGCCGCGAGGCCAAGCACAAGACGGTTATTTCGATGTCGCTCGGCCTGCTGCTCGCCGGCATCGGCATGGACACCGTGTCCGGCCAGTTGCGCATGACCTTCGGTTCGTCGGAGCTGCTGCGCGGCGTCAACTTCCTGGTCGCCGTGATCGGCCTGTTCGGTATCAGTGAAATCCTGCTCGACCATGGAAGAGCGCCTGGCGCTGCGCGGCCATGCCGCCGGCATTTCGCCTGCGCGTGGTGCTGTCGGTCTGGAAGGACCTGCCGAAATACTGGGTGACGCTGGTCCGCTCCTCCTTCATCGGCTGCTGGCTCGGCATCACGCCGGGCGGCGCGATCGCGGCGTCCTTCATGGGCTACAACCTCGCCAAGCGCTTCTCCAAGGACCAGGACAGCTTTGGCAAGGGCCGCATCGAGGGCGTGTTCGCGCCGGAAACCGCGGCGCATGCTTCCGGCACCGCGGCGCTGCTGCCGATGCTGGCGCTCGGCATCCCCGGCTCCGGCACCGCGGCGATCCTGCTCGGCGGGCTGATGGTGTGGGGCCTCAACCCGGGTCCGCTGCTGTTCGTCGAGCACAAGGATTTCGTCTGGGGCCTGATCGCCTCGATGTATCTCGGCAATGTGGTCGGTCTCGTGCTGGTGCTGACGACGGTGCCGATCTTCGCCTCGATCCTGCGGGTGCCGTTCGCGGCGGTGGCGCCGATGATCGTGGTGTCCTGCGCGATCGGCGCCTATGCGATCCAGAACGCGATGTTCGACATCTGGCTGATGCTGGGGTTCGGCGTGGTCGGCTACGTCTTCAAGAAGATCGGGATTCCGCTGGCGCCGTTCACGCTGGCGCTGGTGCTCGGCAACCGCGCCGAGGATGCGTTCCGCCTGTCGATGATCGGCGCCGGCGGCGACCTGAAGGTGTTCTGGTCGAACGGCCTGGTCGGCTCGATCACCACGCTTGCGATCGTGCTGCTGTTCTGGCCGGTCATCGACAGGGTGATCAGCGGCGCAGGAAAATTGATGCGGCCGCGGCCGGTGCAGGCCTAGTCCGCGACCCGGTCAAGGCCAACTTCGTGTCGGCGGGGCTTCCCACGGGTGAAGCCCTGCTTCTGGTGCATTGACAGCCCTCGCCCGGAGAGGGACAAGCCCACCGAATAGTGGTATTCGAGCGGCTCGCGAAGCCAAGACAAGACCGGGAAGGACGCCTATGACCGTGCATACTGGAAGGCATTTTCTGCAAATTCCGGGACCGACCAACGTGCCGGACCGGGTGCTGCGCGCGATGGACATGCCGACCATGGACCACCGGGGTCCCGAGTTTGCCGAGATCGGTCATGCCGTGCTGGCGGCGATGCAGCGGGTGTTTCGCACCAGGCAGCCGGTGATCATCTACCCGTCGTCCGGCACCGGCGCCTGGGAGGCGGCCCTCGTCAATACGCTGCAGCCCGGCGACAAGGTTCTGATGGCGGAAACCGGACAGTTCGCCGTGCTGTGGCACGGCATCGCCGACAAGTTCAAGCTCGAAGTCGATTTCATTCCCGGCGACTGGCGTCACGGCGCCGACCTCGAGCAGATCGAGGCACGGCTGTCGGCCGACAAGGCGCACAAGATCAAGGCCGTGTGCGTGGTTCACAACGAGACCTCGACCGCCTGCGTCACCCATCCGCAGGACGTCCGCAAGATTCTTGACCGCGTCAACCATCCGGCGCTGTTGATGGTCGACACCATCTCCGGTTTGGGATCGCTGGAATATGAGCACGATGCCTGGGGCATCGACGTGTCGGTCGCAGGTTCCCAGAAGGGCCTGATGCTGCCGCCGGGTCTCGGCTTCAACGCCATTTCGGAAAAGGCGCTTGCCGTGGCGAAGGCCAACCCCGCGATGCGTTCCTATTGGGACTGGCAGGAAGTCATCGCCATCAACAAGGCCGGCACCTGGCCCTACACGCCGGCGACGAACCTGCTGTTCGGCTTGCGCGAAGCAGTGAAGATGCTCGAGGAGGAGGGGCTGGAGAACGTCTTCGCCCGCCACAAGCGCCACAGCGCCGCCACCCGCGCGGCGATCAAGGTCTGGGGCCTCGAAACGCAGTGTCAGGAGCAGGGCGCGCATTCGCCGGCACTGACCGCCGTCGTCTTGCCGGAAGGCCATGACGCCGACAATTTCCGCAAGGTCGTGCTGGAAAATTTCGACATGTCGCTCGGCACCGGCCTGAACAAGGTCAAGGGCAAGGTATTCCGGATCGGCCACATCGGGCACTTCAACGACCTGATGCTGATGGGCACGCTGTCGGGCGTCGAGATGGGCCTCGATCTCGCCAAGGTGCCGCACCGCGGCGGCGGCGTGCTGGCAGCCATGGAAGTGCTCAAGGGACGCGACGTCGTATCGATGCCGAAGGCCGCCGTCGCCTGAGACCCGTTTGATCTGAAACAAGAACAGAGAGAGCCGCGATGAACGCTCCGGTAGCTGCGACTGAAGACCTGATTTACTCCGTCGAGGACGGCATCGCCCGGCTGACGTTCAACCGTCCGCAGGCGCGCAATGCGCTGACTTTTGCGATGTACGAGCGGATGGCGTCGATCTGCGAAGACGTCAACAAGGACCGCTCGATCAAGGTGATGATCCTGACCGGCACGGGCGACAAGGCATTCGCATCGGGCACCGATATCTCGCAGTTCCGGGCTTTCAAGACGGCGGAAGACGCGCTCGAATATGAAGAGCGGATCGATCGCGTGCTGGGCACGCTGGAGAAGGTCCGGGTGCCGGTGATTGCGGCGATCGCCGGTGCCTGCACCGGCGGCGGCGCGGGAATCGCCGCCTGCTGCGATATCAGGATCGGTACGGCGGCGACGCGGATCGGCTTTCCGATCGCGCGCACGCTCGGCAATTGCCTGTCGATGTCGAATATCAGCCGGGTTGTTGCGCTGGTCGGACCGGCACGGACCAAGGATCTGATCTTTACGGCGCGGCTGATCGAGGCGCCCGAGGCGCTGTCGCTCGGTCTGCTCAACGAGGTGGTGCCCGACGTTCCGACGCTGCAACGCCGCGCCGACGAAACCGCCAGGCTTGTTGCCGGCCATGCGCCGATCACGATGGAAACCGCCAAGGAAGCGGTGCTCCGCCTCCGTCGTACCCTGTCGCGCGAGGAGGGCCGGGACCTGATCCTGCGCGCCTATATGAGCGAGGATTTCCGCGAGGGAATGGACGCGTTCCTCAACAAGCGCTCGCCGAACTGGAAGGGCAAATAGTCGAACGGGGCACCAGGCGGCGATCGGGTCCTTGCCGCCCGCTACGGCCTGGCAGCCTTTTTCGCCAGCTCCATGCCCAGATCGAGCGCCGCGATCCCTATTCGGTCTGACGGGGTGGTGAGGCAACGGCGATCCATCCACGCGATGATCGCGTCGAAGTCGCCGCCGCCAACCATGTCCCGTTCGCCGCTGATGTTCAGGCCGCTGATAAATCCGACCAGCCAGGATTCAAAGCTTCCTTTGACGACCGCATTCTTTTTGCGGTTGGTCCACGCCGTGCAGGTTTGAGAGCCCGCGCCGATGATTGAAGACCCGGCGTCCGCGACGGTGGCAAGGCAAGCCAGTACCAAACCAATCGCGAACGCGTTGATGCTTCCTCGCCGGCGCGTCATTCGTCTGTCACAGCATAGCGGGACGGCTACGGCTTCTTGAGGCAAAGACCGATGGCCGGACCGCTGCCGCACTTGGCGCCATCGGATGCACCGCCGGACGGACAGAACACCGACACCAGGGTTTCACCTGCATCGCAACTGACCTCGCCGCTGGCCTGAACCGACCTGATGGAAGCGGCGGCCGGTCCGGGATCGCCTTTGGCGCCGGGCGCACCCTGCGGTCCCTGTGGCCCTTGGGGACCCTGCGGCCCCTGGGCGCCCTGTTGCCCTTGAGCGCCGGGCACGCCTTGCAAGCCCTGCGCGCCCTGCGGCCCGGCTGGTCCTTGAGCGCCGGCATCCCCCTTCGGCCCTGGATCCCGTCCGCACCCCGCAAGGGCCAGCGCCGCGCCCACCAGGACAGCCATCAAAATCCTTGTCATTCAGCCTCTCCTCCTGATTTTCCTTGTAGCGTGCATTAAATGGGCCCACTCACAGCCATGCAACGGAAAAACGGCGAGATTGAATCGGCCGTACGTAGCTACGGACCACCGGCTGGGAAGATTTTGCGCCGCATGCGAAAGTCATAGACGGCACATTGCGGTGCAGCTTGAACTCTCGTCGGTTCGCTCGCAAGATGTGGCAGCCAGCCAAGTTTGGCTTACAAAGTCTTGCAAATACATAGGGATGAAACTCGTGGGACAGATGCTGAAAGCCGCGGCCGCCTTGACGGCCATGATCGCAAGCACCCCGGCGCTTGCCGCCTGGGAGCCGACCAAGCCCGTCGAAATCGTGGTCGCAGCCGGCGCGGGCGGTGCGTCCGACCAGATGGCGCGGATGATGCAGGCCGCCATTCAGAAGAACAATCTGATGAAGCAGCCGATGATTGTATCGCTCAAGGGCGGGGCGTCGGGCGCCGAGGCGCTGATGTACATGAAGTCCAGCGACGGCGATGCCAACAAGGTGCTGGTCGCCTATTCGCTGATCTACATGCTGCCGCTGTCGGCCAAGATTCCCTTCAACTGGCGCGACCTGACGCCGGTATCGGTGGTCGCGATGGATCAGTTTGTGCTGTGGGACAACGCCGAGGGGCCCAAGACGGTGAAGGACTTCATCGCCGCCGCCAAGGCTGCGAGCTCGCCGTTCAAGATGGGCGGCACCGGCTCCAAGCGCGAGGATCATGTGCTCACCGTATTCATGGAGCAGAAGACCGGCGCGAAATTCTCCTATCTGCCCTACAAGTCCGGCGGCGAGGCGGCGACGCAACTGGTCGGCAAGCACAGCGAAGCCAACGTCAATAACCCGTCCGAAAATCTCGAGGTCTGGCGTGCCGGTCAGGTCCGCGCGCTCTGCGTGTTCGACAAGGAGCGCATCTCCTACAAGACCAAGGTCACCGAGACGCAATCCTGGAACGACATCCCGACCTGCAAGGAGGAGGGTCTCGACGTGCAGTATCTGATGCTGCGCGCGATGTTCCTGCCCGGCAAGGTGACGCCGGAGCAGCAGGCGTTCTATGTCGACCTGTTCCAGAAGGTGACGCAGACGCCGGAGTACAAGGAATATATGGAGAAGCAGGCGCTGAAGCCGATCTTCCTCACCGGCAAGGACATGCTGAAGTTCCTCGAGGAGGACGACAAGCTCAACGCCTCGCTGATGAACGAAGCGGGCTTCGTCGCGAAGTAAGGCGTTAGAGCTCCGGTTTAAGACTGGAGCTCTAGATTGTTGTTTTAACGCGTTTTCTTGATCCGACGCAGTATCCGCTTCACGCGAAAACGCGATAACAACCCTCACTCGTCCGCGTGGCCGTATCCGGCCATGCGGACGCGGACTTTTTCGATCTCCTCCTTTGACAGCAATGGCGGCGTGCCGATCTGCAGGCAGCCGTGATATTGCCGCGCCAGCGTCTCGACCTCGACCGCCAGCCACATCGCCTTCGGCAGCGACGGTCCGACCGCGATCATGCCGTGATGCGCCAGCAGGCAGGCCAGCCGTCCCTCCAGCGCGCGTACGGCGTGTTCGGAAAGCTCCTGCGTGCCGAAGGTCGCATAGGGCGCGCAGCGGATGGTATCGCCGCCGGCGACGGCGACCATGTAATGAACAGGCGGAATCTCCATGCCCATGATCGCCAGCATGGTCGAGTAGGGCGGATGGGCGTGGACGATCGCCTGCACCTCCGGCCGCGCCTTGAAGATGTCGCGGTGAAACCTCCACTCGCTGGATGGGCGGTGGGCGGGATCGTGGTTGCCGTCGAGATGCATATAGACGATCTGCTCGGGCTTCATCGCCTCGTAGGGCGTGCTGGTCGGCGTGATCAGCATGCCGTCGCCGTGGCGCAGGCTGATATTTCCCGATGTGCCCTGATTGATGCCGAGCACATTCATGCGCAGGCACGCGTCGATGATCGACTGGCGCTTTTCCCGGTCCTTCGTGGTCGGCATTTTGTGACCTCTTGCAACCGCGACAATGCTTGATTATTGCGCCGCAGTATAGTCGAACATCTTGCTTGAAATCCTGACTGGAGAAGTCATGACGCGTGCCGTGCTTGGCATTATCGGCGGATCCGGCATCTACGATCTGCCGGGGCTGGAGGACGTCCGCGAGGAGACCATCAAGAGCCCGTGGGGCGAGCCGTCCGCAGCCCTGACGCGCGGCGTCATCGCCGGGCTGCCGATCGTGTTCCTGCCGCGGCACGGCAAGGGGCATGTGCTGTCGCCCTCCGACATCAACTACCGCGCCAATATCGACGTGCTGAAACGGGCAGGCGTCACCGACCTGGTTTCGCTGTCGGCCTGCGGTTCGTTTCGGGAGGAACTGCCGCCCGGCACCTTCGTGCTGGTCGATCAGTTCGTCGATCGCACCTACCGGCGCGAGAGTTCTTTTTTCGGCAAGGGCTGCGTGGCCCATGTCTCGATGGCCCATCCGGTGTCGCCGCGGCTGCATGTGCATCTGGCCGCCGCCGCCAGGGCCGAAGGCATTGAGGCGGTGCAGGGCGGAACCTATGTCTGCATGGAGGGGCCGCAATTCTCCAGCCTCGCCGAGAGCCTGACCTACAAGGCGCAGGGCTATTCGGTGATCGGCATGACCAACATGCCCGAGGCGAAACTCGCCCGCGAGGCCGAGATCTGCTACGCCAGCGTGGCCATGGTAACCGATTTCGATTGCTGGCATCCCGATCACGACGCCGTCACCGTGCAGGACATCATTCGCGTGCTGAATTCGAATGCCGGCAGGGCCAAGGCGCTTGTTGCACGTCTCGCGAGGGAATTTCCGCGCGAGCATGAGCCGTGTCCTGTTGGATCGGACAAGGCGCTCGACACCGCATTGATCACGGCGCCGGAAGCGCGCGATCCGCGGCTGCTTGCCAGGCTCGATGCGGTGGCGGGCAGGGTGTTGAAGGCATGAAGGTCGACGGCCGGCATTTTCGCAGCATCTGGCTCGAGGACGACGGCTGGACGGTGGGCGCGATCGACCAGCGGCGGTTGCCGCATGAATTCGTGGTGGCGCGCATCGCAAGCGCCGAGGACGCGACCGAGGCGATCCGTTCCATGCTGGTGCGCGGCGCGCCGCTGATCGGCGCCACCGCTGCTTACGGCATGGCGCTCGCCATGCGCGCGGACGCTTCCGATGCCGCGCTCGACCGTGCCTATGCCATGCTGCTGGCGGCGCGGCCGACCGCGATCAACCTGAAATGGGCGCTCGACGAGATGACGCGATGGCTCCGGCCATTGCCGGCGTCGGAACGAACAGCGGCGGCCTACCGGCGCGCCGGTGAAATCGCCGAAGAGGATGTCGCGATCAACCAGGGGATCGGCCGGCATGGTCTGGCGCTGATCGAGCAGATCGCGGCGGGGAAGCGGCCCGGCGAGCCGGTCAATGTCCTGACCCATTGCAACGCCGGCTGGCTCGCGACAGTGGACTGGGGCACCGCGACGGCGCCGATCTATCTGGCGCATGATCGCGGCCTGAAGGTCCATGTCTGGGTCGACGAGACCCGGCCGCGCAATCAGGGCGCTTCGCTGACCGCATGGGAACTCGGCCATCACGGCGTTCCGCATACGGTGATCCCGGACAATACCGGCGGGCATCTGATGCAGCACCGCATGGTCGATCTCGCCATCGTCGGCACCGACCGGGTGGCCGCCAATGGCGATGTCTGCAACAAGATCGGGACCTACCTGAAGGCGCTCGCCGCCCACGACAATGGCGTGCCGTTCTATGTTGCGCTGCCGTCGCCTACCATCGACTTTAGTATCGATGACGGCATCAGGCAGATTCCGATCGAACAACGCAGCGCCGACGAAGTGGCGAACATGACCGGCCGCACCGCCGACGGGCGCGTCGAAACCGTGCGGGTGGTTCCCGAGGGCTCGCCGGTGGCCAACTACGCCTTCGACGTCACGCCGGCACGGCTGGTGACGGGCTTGATCACCGAGCGCGGCCTGCTTCGTCCCGAGCGTGCTGCACTTGCGAGCGCATTCCCGGAGCGCAGCGCGGGACATTGACGCCAGCGACACCGGCACGTATCCCCGTTCAGGTCTGTCGTATCGGGGTTCACCGTCTCCATGTCCAATACCGATATCGAAATCGTCGTCGAGGATCCGACCGCCCCCGAAGCCAACTCGCCTGCGGTGACGAGCGTTCGCGTCGTCGACGCCGTCGTCTGCCTCCTCCTGTTCGCGCTCGCGCTGATACTCGGCTACGACAACTGGCGTACGGGGGCCGGCTGGGAATCGACCGGTCCGCAGGCCGGGTACTTTCCGTTTTATCTCTCGGTGATCCTCGCCGGCGCCAGCCTCTACGGCCTGGTCGCGGCGTTCCTGTCGCGGAAGGAGGCTTTCGAGGTCTTCGTGACGCGGGCGCAGCTTCGCCGCGTGATGGCGGTGTTCGTGCCGACGCTGCTGTTCTGCCTCGCCATGCAGTTCCTCGGCCTCTATGTCGCGAGCTTCCTGCTGATCTCCGGTTTCATGCGCCTGGTCGGCAAGATCGCGTGGTGGAAGTCGCTGCTGACCGCCTTCGTATTCACCGCCGTGATGTTCGTGACCTTCGACATCGCCTTCGACGTCATCATGCCAAAGGGCCCGCTCGAAGCGGCGCTCGGCCGCTAATGGACCTGGCATGAACTCCATCCGTCATTGCGAGCGAAGCGAAGCAATCCAGTCTTGCTTTTCCGCACCATGGATTGCTTCGCTTCGCTCGCAATGACGAAATGTTTGGGAATCAACTGATGGAAGCTTTGGGCCTCTTGATGCACGGCTTCGCCGTGCTGCTGACCTGGAAGATCATCGCCTTGATGATCTTTGGGCTGGTGCTCGGGATTTTCGTCGGCGTGCTGCCGGGCCTCGGCGGCCCCAACGGCGTGGCGATCCTGCTGCCGCTGACGTTCACGATGGATCCGACCTCGGCGATCGTGATGCTGTCCTGCATCTACTGGGGCGCGCTGTTCGGCGGCGCCATCACCTCGATCCTGTTCAACATCCCCGGCGAAGCCTGGTCGGTCGCGACCACCTTCGACGGCTATCCGATGGCGCAGCAGGGCAGGGCGGCGGAAGCGCTGACCGCGGCGTTCACCTCGTCCTTCATCGGCTCGCTGGTCGCGGTCATGCTGATCACCTTCCTGGCGCCGATGATCTCCTCGTTCGCGCTGAAGTTCGGACCGCCGGAATTCTTCGCGGTGTATCTGCTCACCTTCTGCTCCTTTGTCGGGCTCGGCCGCGAGGCCAAGCACAAGACGGTCATTTCGATGTCGCTCGGCCTGCTGCTCGCCGGCATCGGCATGGACACCGTGTCCGGCCAGTTGCGCATGACCTTCGGTTCGTCGGAGCTGCTGCGCGGCGTCAACTTCCTCGTCGCCGTGATCGGCCTGTTCGGCATCAGCGAAATCCTGCTGACCATGGAAGAGCGGCTGGCGCTGCGCGGCCATGCCGCCGGCATCTCGCTCCGCGTGGTGCTGTCGGTCTGGAAGGACCTGCCGAAATACTGGGTGACGCTGGTCCGCTCCTCCTTCATCGGCTGCTGGCTCGGCATCACCCCGGGCGGCGCGATCGCGGCGTCCTTCATGGGCTACAACCTCGCCAAGCGCTTCTCCAAGGACCAGGACAGCTTTGGCAAGGGCCGCATCGAGGGCGTGTTCGCGCCGGAGACCGCGGCGCACGCTTCCGGCACCGCGGCGCTGCTGCCGATGCTGGCGCTCGGCATCCCCGGCTCCGGCACCGCCGCGATCCTGCTCGGCGGGCTGATGGTGTGGGGCCTCAATCCCGGACCGCTGCTGTTCGTCGAGCACAAGGATTTTGTCTGGGGCCTGATCGCCTCGATGTATCTCGGCAATGTGGTCGGTCTCGTGCTGGTGCTGACGACGGTGCCGATCTTCGCCTCGATCCTGCGGGTGCCGTTCGCGGCGGTGGCGCCGATGATCGTGGTGTCCTGCGCGATCGGCGCCTATGCGATCCAGAACGCGATGTTCGACATCTGGCTGATGCTGGGGTTCGGCGTGGTCGGCTACGTCTTCAAGAAGATCGGCATTCCGCTGGCGCCGTTCACGCTGGCGCTGGTGCTCGGCAACCGCGCCGAGGATGCGTTCCGCCTGTCGATGATCGGCGCCGGCGGCGACCTGAAGGTGTTCTGGTCGAACGGCCTGGTCGGCTCGATCACCACGCTCGCGATCGTGCTGCTGTTCTGGCCGGTCATCGACAGGGCGTTCGGCAGCGTCACGCGCATGCTTCGGCCGGCGAAGGCGTAGCGAACTATTTCTACGCTGTCATCCCCGCGTAGGCGGGGATCCAGTACGCCGCGGCTTCTCGATTTGATCGCCGCTGCCTCTGGAATACTGGATCACCCGCCTTCGGGTGATGACAGTGACACGGCGTCAAGGCAACAGCCGCTTCGGCAGGCTGAAGGCGAGCCGGTAGAGCGGCAGATCGTCGATCGCGCCGTGATCCTCGGCAGGCAACGTCTTGCGCAGGTGATGGAGGGCGTCGCGGACCGCGGCTTCGTCCAGTCCCTCGATCAGCAACAGCGCGGCGAAGGAGCCGTCGTTGGCTCGCATGCCTTTCTCGCGGGTCTTGATCGAGGTCTGCGCGATATCGGTGTGCAGGACCCGCGCGGCGATGATCCTGTCGAGCCCCGCCAGTTCGGCAACAACCGCGGCGGCATCCCAGGATGGGGCGGCGTCCAGGCGCAGGGGCGCGACGATGCCGCCCTGGCCGGTGCCGGCCGAGGCTGCGATGCGGCCGCCGCCGCGGGCGAAATTGCCGAGCCGGGGCATGATGCGTTGCGACCACGGCGTCGGCGCGTTCAGCCGCGCCAGATAGTCCGGACCGCCGACGACGCGCTCGTCCTCAAGCTCATAAAGGATGAAGTAGCGGTTCACCGACGACGCCCAGCGCACGGAAGATGCGGCACGCCAGAAACCCGTCGACGCCGACGCGCTCGGCGGCGTGTTCGCGCGTGATCCAGTGCGCCCAGTCGGTTTCGTCCTGCGGTGTGAGATCGCTCCAGATCGCGAGATAGCCGGCTCCCTGCATGTCTGCGCTCCTTACTTCGGGCCGACACGGACAGCCGCCGGCAGCGACGCCGGCAACTGGCCGGCGCCCTGCAGTGCGGCCTGCATCGCGACGATGTAACCGTAGGGGCCGAGGCCGGCGATCACGCCTTTCACCGCGGCTGAAAGCTTGGAGTGCCGGTGCAGCTCGTCGCGGGCATGGATGTTGGAGATGTGCACCTCGTAGATCGGGCCGTCAAAGATCTTCATGGCGTCGAATATCGCAATCGAGGTGAAGGAGTAGGCGGCCGGATTGATGATGAGGGCGTCTGCCGAGGTGCGCGCGGACTGGATCAGGTCGACCAGTTCGCCCTCGTGGTTCGACTGGTGAAACGCCAGTTGGGTGCCGGTGAAGGCGGCGAACTCCTCGCAGGAGGCCTTGATGGCGTCGAGCGTGGTCGAGCCGTAGATGTGCGGCTCGCGGATGCCGAGCATGTTCAGGTTCGGGCCATTGAGGATCATGATGCGCATGGAATGCCTTTCACGGGATAACGACAGGGCAGTGTAGCCGATCGCGGCAACATGTCAGCCGCCGAACCATTTTGCCGGCACGGTGACGAGCGCCGGAAACAGGATCATCAGCAACAGCACGATCAACTGGGCGATCATGAAGGGCCAGACGCCCTTGATGATATCCTCCATGCTGATGCGCGACACGCCGCAGACGACGTTGAGGACGACGCCGACCGGTGGCGTGATCAGGCCGATCGCGTTGTTGATGATGAAGAGCACGCCGAAATAGACCGGGTCGATTCCGGCCTGCTTGACGATCGGCATCAGGATCGGGGTCAGGATCAGGATGGTCGGCGCCATGTCGAGCGCGGTGCCGACGATGACGACCAGCACCATGATCGCCAGCATCAGCAGCGTCTGGTTGCCCATGAAGGGATGGACGAGATCGACGACCTGGGTGGCGATCTCCGAGACCGTGATCAGCCAGGACGACACCAGCGCCGCCGCCACCAGGAACATGACGACGCTGGTGCTGAGCGCGGCCGAGACGAAGACCTCGTAGAGTTCGCCGATCTTGAGTTCGCGATAGATGCAGGTCGCGACGAACAGCGCGTAGACGGCGACGACGACGGCGGCTTCGGTCGGCGTGAATACGCCGAACCGCAGGCCGACGATGATGATCGCGGGCAGCATCAAGGCCCAGAAGCCGTCGATGAATGGCCCAGACGATCTCGCGCAGCGATTTGCGCGGCGGGCTTTCGACATTCTCGCTGACGCGCGACCCACCACCAGGCGAAGCAGAGCCCGACGCCGAGCATCAGGCCGGGGAAGATGCCGGCGAGGAACAGCTTTGAGATCGAGACGCCGCCGGCGACGCCGAACAGCACGAAGCCGATGCTCGGCGGGATGACGGGCGCGATGATGCCGCCGGCGGCGACGAGCCCCGCCGCGTACATCTTGCGGTGGCCGGCCGCGACCATCATGGGCACGAGCAGCGCGGCCAGCGCCGCGGCGTCGGCCGCGGCCGATCCCGACAGCGAGGCAAGCACGCAGGAGGCGAGGATGGTGACGTAGCCGAGGCCGCCCTTGATGTGGCCGACCAGCGCGAGCGCGACGTTGACGATGCGCCTGGCCAGTCCGCCGCGGTTCATGAGTTCGCCGGCCAGCATGAAGAACGGCACGGCCATCAGCGGAAAGCTGTCGGCGCCGTTGATGATGTTCTGGGCGACGATCTGGGAGTCGAAAATGTCGAGCGAATGCATCAGCGCGACGCCGCAGACGATCAGCGCGAACGCGATCGGCATGCCGAGCGCCATCGCGCCGAGCAGGGAGAAAGTGAAGACCGCGAGCGTCACGCCCGGCTCCGCGCCATTGGCGGATATCAGGTGCGCTCTTCGCTTTCCTTCACCGAGATCAGGTCCTCCTCGGACGCGGAGCCGCTCAGCACGCGCACGAGATCGAGCAGCAGGATCACGGCCGCCGAGACGCCGAAGACGAGCCCGGAAGAGTAGAAGAACAGCCCGACCGAAATGCCGGAAGCGGGAGCAGTGTCGTCGAAGGTCAGCACGGCCTGTTTCCAGCTCCCGAGCGTCAGGAGCCCGTTCACGTAGAGCATCAGGAGGTAGCTCAATACGAAGCAGACGAGCTTGCCGCGCGGCGGCAGCGCGCGGACCAGCGTGTCGACGCCGAGATGGGCATGCTGGCGCAGCGCCACGATGGCACCGAGAAAGGTCAGCCAGACCAGCAGCCAGCGCGACAGTTCCTCCGATGTCGCTATCCCCGAATTGAAGGCATAGCGCAGCACCACATTGGTGAAGACCAGCACGACCATCGCCGCGAGGCAGATCGCGATCGCGACCTTGAGCAGCCGGCAATAGAGGTCGATCAGCCGCTCGATGGCGTCCACGACGGCTTACTTGGCGGTGCCGCGGATGCGCGCGAGCTCGCTGGTGAAGAGTTTCACGTGCGCAGGATCATATTCGGCCGAGAATTTTTCGACGACCGGCTTGGTGACGTCCTGCATGCGGGCGTATTCAGCCGGCGCGATCTCGTTGAACTGCATGCCCTTGGCTTTCAGCTCATCCAGGGCTTTTGTCGCCGCGAGCTTGGTCTGGTCGCGCTGGTACTCGCGCGTCTCGGCAAAGCTGTCGCGCAGCATCTTCTGCTCTTCCGCCGACAGGCCGTCCCAGAACTTCTTGCTGACGATGATGACGTTCTGCGTGAAGGTGTGGTTGGTCGCCGAGACGTATTTCTGCACCTCGTAGAACTTGTTCGACAGGATGACGCTGTAGGGATTCTCCTGGCCGTCGACGGTCTTGTTTTCCAGTGCGGTGTATAATTCGCCGAACGCCATCGGCACCGGGTTGGCCTTCAGCGCCTTGAAGGTTTCGAGATAGACCGGGTTCGGGATCACGCGCAGCTTGAGGCCGGAAAAATCCTCGACTTTCGCGATCGGGCGGCTGCGAGTTGGTGGCGTTGCGGAAGCCGAGCCCCCAGTAGCCGAGACCGATCAGCCCTTTCTCGGGGAGCAAATCGAGCATCGCCTTTCCGAACGCGCCCTGCGCCAGCGCCTCGGCCTGCTCGAACGTGCTGACGGTGAAGGGGAAGTCGAACAGGCCGAGATCCTTGACGACGCCGGCGAGCGAGGTGGTCGACGCCGAAAGAATTTCCTGCGTGCCGCCGCGCACCGCCGACTGCTGCTGCATCTCGCTGCCGAGCTGGGACGCTGGAAATTCGCGGATCTTCAGCTTGCCGCCGCTCTTGGCGGCCAGCACCTCGGCGAATTTCTGCACGCCGAAGCTGACCGGGTGGTCGGTGTTGTTGAGATGGCCCCAGCGGATGGTGCGTTCCTGCACCTGGGCGGCGGCCGGTGTCCCCAAAAGCGCGCAAACGCTGACAGCAGCGCACAGCAATCCGATCCGCATGGCGGTTCTCCCCGTTTGGTTCGCGATCTTCTTGACGTCGCGGTGGGGGGAGTATTCATATGGCAAAATGAAAGTCAAAATATAATTTTAGTTTTATCATATGAAATAGGTTATATGGGACGAGCGGGGACGCTTGAGCGGAATCGGCGGACATGGCAGGTGGCACTTGGCATTTGCCGGTTGGCTGCCTTGCGCATGGATTAGCAATGACACTGGTCGAGCGAACGGAAGAGCAGGAAGCGGTCGGCGATGACGGCTATCGCCGCATCCGCACCGACATCGTGTTCGGCCGGCTCCGGCCGGGGCAGAAGCTCCGGCTGGAGGGTCTCAAGGAGGACTACGGCGTCAGCGTCTCGACGCTGCGCGAAATCCTCAACCGGCTGGCGGCGGAGGGTTTCGTGCTGGCCGAGGGCAGGCGGGGCTTCGAGGTGGCGCCGATCTCGGCCGGGAACCTGCGGGAGCTTGCGGAGCTTCGGCTGCTGCTGGAGCAGCATGCGATGGGCGTGTCGTTCGCCAATGCCGATGTCGAGTGGGAAGGGCGCGTGGTCTCCGCGCACCACAAGCTGGCGTCAACCGAGCGGCTGATGGAAACCGGCCTCGGCGAGCTCGAGCAGTGGAAGCGCTACGACGGCGAATTCCATCAGGCGCTGATCTCCAATTGCGGCTCGCGCATGCTGATGGAGACGCATGCCTTGGTGTTCGACAAATATTTCCGCTACCAGATGATCGCGTTCAGCTACCGCGGCAGCGAGCCCTCCGCCCAGCATAAGGCGCTGCTCGAGGCCGCGCTGAAGCGCGACGCCGATACGGCGGTCGCGACGCTACAGGTGCATGTGAATAATTGCGTCGAACACGCGCTGGCGACCAAGGCGCTGAAATAGCGTAGATCGGCGAAGCTGGTTCGCCGACCTCACAGCGTCATTGCGAGAAGCGAATCGCGACGAAGCAATCCATCTCATCTTGCGCGGATAGATGGATTGCTTCGCTAGTCGCTCGCAATGACGGCGGCTCACACCACCTTGCGCTGGCGCAACTCCGCAATCTCGTCCTTGCGCAAAGCCGAACTCGGCCAGCACTTCCTCGGTCTGCTCGCCGAACTCCGGCGGGCGCGCGGCCATGCTGCTCGGCGTGCGCGACAGCGTCACGGGCTGGCCGACGAGCTGGATGTGGCGGTTCTCGTCGTTCGGCACGTGTTGCGCGATGCCGAGATGTTTGACCTGGGCGTCGTCGAACATCTGGTCGATCGAATAGATCGGGCCGCAGGGCACGCCGGCCTCGTTCAATTCCTTGACCCAGGTTTCGGTCGATTTCTTCTCGGTGAGCTTGCCGATCAGCGGCGTTGAGCGCGTCGCGGTTCTTCGAGCGCGCGGGTGCTGTGGCGTAATCGGGATTGGTGACGAGTTCGGGCGCGCCGATTGCCTGCGCGCAGCGTTCCCAGATCCGCCCGCCCGTGGTGGCGATGTTGATGTAGCCGTCGGAGGTCTTGAACACGCCGGTCGGGATCGAGGTCGGATGGTTGTTGCCGGCCTGCTTGGCGACGTCCTTTTCCATCAGCCAGCGCGAGGCCTGGAAATCCAGCATGAAGATCTGGGCCTGCAGCAGCGAGGTCTGCACCCATTGGCCCTCGCCGGAGACGTCGCGCTCCAATAGCGCGGTGAGGATGCCCATGGCACAGAACAGCCCGGCGGTGAGGTCGGCGACGGGGATGCCGACCCGCATCGGGCCTTCGCCGGGCGCCCCGGTGATCGACATCAGCCCGCCCATGCCCTGCGCGATCTGATCGAAGCCCGGCCGCTTGTGATAGGGGCCGTCCTGGCCGAAGCCGGAGATGCTGCCATAGACGATGCGCGGGTTGATCTGGCGCAGGCTCGCATAGTCGATGCCGAGTTTTGCTTTCACGTCGGGGCGGAAGTTTTCGACCACGACGTCGGCCTGCTCGGCGAGGCGCTTGAACACTTCGAGGCCCTTCGGGTCCTTCAGGTTCAGCGTCATGGCCCGCTTGTTGCGGTGCAAATTCTGGAAATCCGAGCCCTGGCGCGGGCCGCCCGGCTGCTCGCCGGCCGGCGTCCTCCAGCAGCGCGTCGATCTTGATGACGTTGGCGCCCCAGTCCGCCAGTTGCCGCACGCAGGTCGGCCCGGAACGGACGCGGGTCAGATCGAGGACGGTGAAACGGGAAAGGGCCTGCGAGGCGCGGGGGGAGGGCATCAAGGAATCTCCAGCCAACAATTGGTCGAGGTCAAATTATCGGCGAAATACATGGGCTTGTCATGCCATCATCGCAGATGGTCCGCCGGGATGCATGGTACCGCGGCCGAAAATCGCGAAAACACCCATGCAGTAGAATGGCCTGCTGCATCGTGCGCCTTGGTCCGCGGCACGAGAACGGGTCGTGCCCAATCCAGTCGCGCTAGCGCGATAGCGCCGCAAATCGGCTCGCGCTCGCGCAGCCAGAGGATCGTCCGGGTGCCTTGCGATGAATAGCTCCAGCGACTGAACCGTGTTCAGTCGCCGCGCCATTTGATATTCTTCCTCCACCGCCAGCTTGGGATCGCGGGCGGGCGGCATGGTATTTTCGGCAGCCGTGCCAGGCTTTGCATCCGAAGCGATGGCTTTGGCCATGGAGAAATGACCTCTCTGGAGCAAACGGTCCGAAATCCGGCAGGAAGATTGCCGCGGTCAGTAAAGAGATCGTAACCCTGAAGAAATAGTAAACGCTCTTGGCGCAGGCGTTTATGCGGAACACTCTTCGCATTGTTGAACCCACGGTGTCCTCTGGCAGTTCCGGTCACCGGAAACCCGCCCAAATAGTTTTAGCATCGCGTTGTAACCTAATCGAAACCTGAAGACTCAAATCACCAACGATGTCTAATCGTCTGAAATGAAGCGGCCTCACGGAACCAGGCAAAGCAGGATATCCCGGAGATTCATTTGGCAACGGCTGTAGGGGTTACCCGAACCAATAACCCGGAAATTGATGGTCTGCTGGCCGGCACGAAATGGTCCGGCACGATCTCCTATAGCTTTCCAGATTCCCCGAGCGACTACGCTGCCAGCTATTTTGGCAATGGCGAGCCGACCACCTCAGGCTTTTCGTCGGCGCCGGCTGCAATGCAGCAAGCCATCAATTACGCCTTTTCGCTGATCGCCAGCTACACCAATGCCAGCTTTCAGTACGCAGGAACGAACGGAGCGGACATCGCGATCGCGCAATCGCCCGCCGCTAATCCGACGTCCTACGCCTATTACCCCGCTAACGCGCCGGCCGGTGGCGATATCTGGTTCGGAACCGCCTATAATTACTCGCTGGCTGCGTCGGAAATTACTATTTCGCTACAGCGCTGCATGAACTCGGCCACGCTCTGGGCCTCAAGCACAGCCAGGAAACCGGTGGTGTCGCCAATGTCGCGGTGCCGGCGGCGCACGACGATTCCGAATATACCGTCATGAGCTATCGCAGCTATGCCGGTGCGCCGCTCACGGGATACACAGCCGAATCCTACGGTTATGCGCAGACCTACATGGCCAACGACATCCTGGCCCTGCAAACGCTTTACGGCGCGAACTACTCGACCCATAGCGAGAACACCGTCTACTCCTGGAGCGCGACGACGGGGCAGATGTTCATCAATGGCGTTGCCCAGCTCGCGCCGGGCAACGGTGCCGGCGGCTCGGCGAACCGCGTATTCGAGACGATCTGGGACGGCAACGGCGTCGATACCTATGACCTGTCGAACTACACGACGGCCGTAACGATCAATCTCAATCCCGGCGCATCCTCGATCACGTCGAGCACGCAGCTCGCCTATCTCGGAAACGGCCACTATGCGGCCGGGAATATCTACAACGCCTATTTGTTCAACGGCGATGCGCGATCCTATATCGACAATGCCATTGGCGGTTCGGGCAACGACACCATCACCGGCAATGCGATCGCCAATACGTTGAATGGCGGCAATGGCAACGATACGCTGACGGGCGGGGCGGGCAACGATACGATCATTGGCGGTTCCGGCACCGACGTTGCGGTATTTTCCGGTGCCTACGCCAATTACCAGATCAACTACAATTCGGGGACGTTCGCCGTCGTGGATCTACGAAGCGGATCTCCCGATGGGGCCGATATCGTTACCGGTGTTGAAAATTTCCAGTTTTCGAACGGAACGTTCGCGAGTTCGGTCTTCATGGGGCCCGATCTGGTAGCTGCATTCGATTCCGTCAGCAGCACGACGATCGCTGCGGGCGGCAGCACGTCGATCGACTATTGGCTCGTGAATTTTGGTGCAGCGGCGTCGGCATCGACCACGGGGATCTATCTGTCGACCGATGCCACGATCACCACCTCGGACACGCTGCTGATGACGGTGGGATCGACGGGCCTGGCGGCCAATGGTTTGTCCGGCTATGCGGACCATCAGACGGTCACGTTAAATTTGCCTGGCGGCCTGGCTCCGGGCACCTACTATATCGGCGGCATCGCCGACTACACCAACGTCATCGCCGAGGGCAATGAGACCAACAACAATCACGATGCGACGAAGATCATCGTAACGGGGCCGGCGCAGCCCGACCTTGTGGCGGCGTTTGATTCCGTAAGCAGCACGACGATCGCGGCGGGCAGCAGCGCAACGATTGACTATTGGCTCGTCAATTTCGGCAAGGCGTCGGCGTCGGCGTCGACCACCGGGATTTATCTGTCGACGGATGCCACGATCACCACTTCGGACACTTTGGTGACAACGGTTGCGTCAGCGTCGCTGGCAGCCAATGGTTTGTCCGGCTATTCGGACCATCAGGCTGTCACGTTGAACTTGTCTGGCAGCCTGGCTCCGGGCACCTACTATATCGGGGGCATCGCCGACTACACCAATGCCATCGCCGAAAGCAACGAAGCCAACAACAATCACGAGGCAACGAAGATCGTCGTAACAGGACCGGCGCAGCCAGACCTTGCGGCGGCGTTTGATTCCGTGAGCAGCACGACGATCGCGGCGGGCGACAGTGCAACGATCGACTATTGGCTCGTCAATTTCGGCAAGGGAGCGGCGTCGGCGTCTACCACGGGGATTTATCTGTCGACGGACGCCACGATCACCACTTCGGACACTTTGGTGACAACGGTTGCGTCAGCGTCGCTGACGGCCAACGGCACGGCGGGCTATTACGATCATCAGATAGTTGCGTTGAACCTGTCCGGCAGCCTGGCACCCGGCACCTACTATATCGGGGGCATCGCCGACTACACCAATGCCGTCGCAGAGAGCAACGAGACCAACAACAATCACGAGGTGACGAAGATTGTCGTGACGGGGCCGGCGCAGCCGGACCTTGCGGCTGCGTTTGATTCCGTGAACAGCACGACGATTGCCGCGGGTGGCAGCATGTCGATCGACTACTGGCTCGTCAATTTCGGCAAGGCATCGGCGTCGTCGTCGACCACAGGGATTTATCTGTCGACCGACGCCACGATCACCACTTCGGACACTCTGCTGACGACGGTCGGGTCCGCGGGGCTGGCGGCCAATGGCGCATCGGGCTATTTCGACCATCAGACGATAACGCTGACCATGTCAGGCAGCCTGGCGCCCGGCACCTACTATATCGGGGGCATCGCCGACTACACCCATGCCATCGCAGAGAGCAACGAGACCAACAACAATCACGAGGTGACCAAGATCATCGTGACGGGACCGACGCACGCGACCACGGCAGTCAGCGCCCTCAGTGTTGGCAGTGCTAATTTCGTGTTCGCTGCCGATCTTGGTGCGGTTACGAGCAGTTCGCCGGACCGAAGCTACGTCGCTGGAGATCACGCGGTTATCTTTACTCCCCCTGACCTGACGCAGGGGAGGGAGGCAGATGCATATCACTTCGTACCGCAAGACACGGCAATCGCCGAGTTGCTACAGCACCATTTAAGCGATTTTCATTTCGTTTGATTGTTCGCTGCGAGCCTGACGCAAGCTATCGAGCGCCCAGGTTGACCTTTTCGGCGAGGCGCAGCACAGGCTCCAGGACCTGAACTCAGCCTCGAAGCCAAGTGCTGGAACCGCTCAGAACAGTAGCGGTACCGTCACCCAGCGAATTGCCGATTTGAACCGGCCGGCAACCAAGTGATCTTCTGCGCGATGGACTATCGACATTATTCCGCAGGGCTGGTAGCCGCTGGCGACGCAACAAGAGGTCTTGGCCGTGATGGAAAAGCCAGGCGACACCGGTTCGCTCGGCAGCGATGCGGTGCTCGGCGGCATGCCGAGCCCAAGTCGGGCGCGCAGACTGTTTTCGGGGTGGTCTGCCAGCCTGTTCCAGATGGTGTTGGGCGTCACCCAGCAGGTCGCGTTGATCCCGGTTTTCCTGCATTTCTGGAGCGGGGAGATCCTGGCTGCCTGGCTTGTCATCTACGCCGTCGGCAATCTCGTCCTGATTGCCGACAGCGGCCTTCAGTTTCGTGCGATCAACCGATTCCTCGCGTTCAAATCGAGCGGCGACTGCGACGGCCGGACGGCCGGATTTTACGCCGCGCTGCTGCGGGTCTATCTTGGTCTTGGCACCTTTCTCGCCGTTCTCGTCCTGGCCGCCAGCCAGATGATCTCGCCGTCCGTCGTCTTCAGGTTTCAGGGCGTTGCGAACTTTGACGCGGCCTTCCTCGTCATGACGGCGGGCATGTTGCTGACGCTGCCGTCCGGCCTGGTGGCCGGCCTGTACCGCGCGCGCGGACTGTACGGTCGCGCCGTTTGGTTGCAGAGCTGGGCCACACTGGTCGGACAGCTCGCCCAGCTGGTCGCGATCGTCGTCACCGGAAGCTTGCTGGCCGTCACCATCGCCTTTGTCGCGACGCAGATGCTGATCGCGATCTACCTGCTGACGATCGACGCCTCGCGGCTGTTTCCGTTCTTGCGCGGCGCCCGCGCCAATCATTCCGCGCGCTGGGTCATGGGTCAGTTTCGCAAGGCGATTCCGTTCGGGATCGCCGGCGCAACGGAACTGGTTTTGCTCAACCTGCCGGTGCTGCTGGTCAGTGCGCTGGTGTCTGATCGTGTCGCGGTGGCGCAATGGGGCCTGACCCGCGTGGTTGCGGGCCTGCTGCGCGGGCTCTGCGTTCAGATCACGCTGCCGCTGGCGGCCGAACTTGGACATGATCACGCCGTCGGCGCGACAGACCGGCTGCGCAATCTGTATGCCCGCGGCTCGGTGTTCGTGGTTGTGCTGGCGAGCGTCGTCGTCTCCGGGCTGCTGCCGTTCTGGCCGGATTTTTTCGCGCTGTGGACTCACGGCGCCATTCCTTACGATCCGGCGCTGGCGATAACACTGTTGATTGGCACCTGCGCGATCGCGCCGGCTATCCTGGCGCTGAACTATGCCAGTTACAGCAACCGTGGAGCGCTTCTGGTGCGCGCCAAGGGGTTTCAGCTGGTTATCTTCCTGATCCTGTCGCTGCTGTTAATTCCGCCGCTGGGTCCGCTCGGCGCCGCGGTTGCGATCGTGACGAGCGATCTGTCGATTCAATTCGGCTGGCTGACATCCGTCATCATCAGGCAGACGCTGCTGCACCCGCTCCGGCATGTGCTGTTTCTGGCGGCCGTGATGATCGGCATCATGCTATCGGGGTGGGGTCTTGGAATAGCCATCCGATCGGCGACACCCTGGACCGGCCCCACGCACTTCGTCGCCGAATGCATGCTGTGGCTTTTGGTTGTGGCCGTGGCGGCCAGTCCGCTCGCGTTCGAAAGCGTCCGCGCGCGATTGACTGCAGCGATCCCCCGCTAGCGCGGAATCCCCGCCTGCCGGATCAGATATTGGCCGTAGCCGGTGTTCTTCATCGGCTCGGCAAGGCGCAGCAACTGTTCGGCGTCGATGAAGCCCTGGCTGAACGCGACTTCCTCGGGGCAGGCGATCTTCAGGCCCTGACGTTTCTCCACGATGTGGATGAACTGCGACGCCTCGAGCAGCGATTCATGCGTGCCGGCGTCGAGCCAGGCGTAGCCGCGGCCGAAACGCTCGGCGTGAAGTTCACCGCGTTCCAGGTACCACTGGTTGACATCGGTGATCTCAAGCTCGCCGCGCGGCGAGGGCTTCATCTCGCGAACGATATCGACGACGCGTTCGTCGTAAAAGTAAAGGCCGGTCACGGCGTAGTTGGATTTCGGCGCTTTCGGTTTTTCGACGATCCGCAGCGGGCGATGGGCGGGATCGAACTCGATGACGCCGTAGCGCTCGGGATCGTCGACCCAGCATGCGAACACCGTCGCGCCGCGGCCCTGTTGCGCCGAGCTGCGCAACAGCGCCCGCAGATTGTCGCCGTAAAATATGTTGTCGCCGAGGATCAGTGCGGAGGGTCCGCCGGCGAGAAAGTCCCGCCCGATCAGGAAAGCTTCCGCGATGCCGCCGGGATGATCCTGCACGGCAAAGGAAAGCTCGATGCCCCACTGCCGGCCGTCGCCGAGCAGGCGCCGGAACTGGTCGATCTCTTCCGGCGTGGTGATGATCAGGAACTCGCGCAGGCCCGCCATCATCAGCGTGGTGAGCGAATAATAGATCAGCGGCTTGTCATAGACCGGCAACAGCTGCTTCGAGGTCGCGAGCGTCAGCGGATAAAGCCGCGTGCCGCGGCCGCCTGCCAGAATGATTCCTTTGCGGTTCATGCGCCGAGCTCTTCGCGGTTGGCCGAGATTTGCAAGCCTCGTTAGCATGCGCCAACCGACCCACAAAGGGCCTTCCTTGCCTTCCATAGTGGAAATATCTCAATGGTTTACGCTCCACACGACCGCGTTGCGCGCCCTTTGCGGGTGGGATAGGAATGGCGCCATCGCGGCGGTTGGCAACGCAATGTCGGCGACATCAAGCGCAATTCGCGATCTGGACTGCGACGGGGATCATGGCCAACCGCGTTTACTGCACCTATTTCGATCATAACTACCTGCCGCGCGGGCTGGCGCTCTATCATTCGTTGCAGCGGCACGCGCCGGGCGCCGAGCTTTGGGTGCTTTGCCTGAGCGAGGCCTGCCATCGGGCCCTGCTGGCGCTCGATCTTCCAAAGCTGGTGGCGGTGCGGATGGCGGATTTCGAAGCCGCCAATGCCGACGTCGCCGCGACCCGGCCATCCCGCAGCCAGATCGAATATTATTTCACGTGTTCTCCGGCCTGGATTCTGTTCGTGCTCGAAAGCAACCCGGACGCGGAGTGGGTCACCTATCTCGACAGCGACCTGTTCTTCTTTGCCTCGCCTGATCCGATCTACGACGAAATGAACGACGCCGCATTCGGCATCATTCCGCATCGTTTCTCCCGCGGGCTGGAAGACCAGCGCAGGTTTGGGCTTTACAATGTCGGCTGGGTCAGCGCTCGCAGGCGTGACGATGGCATCGCGGTGCTGCGCTGGTGGCGCGAGCGCTGCATCGAATGGTGCTACGACCGGGTCGAGGGCGATCGGTTCGCCGACCAGCGCTACCTCGATTCGCATGCCCGAATTGTTCGGCGGCGTTCATGTGATATCGCATCTCGGCGCCAATCTCGCGCCCTGGAACCTCGCCGATTGCCGTCTGGAGTGGAACGACGGCAGGATCGAGATCGAGCGACGATATCCGCTGGTGTTCTTTCATTTTTACGGGGTCAAACGCAGCGGCGACTATTATTTCAATGGCCACCGGCTGTATCACGCGCCATTTTCCAGCCTGATGAAGGATAGAGTGTACAAGCCCTACGTGGCGGCGCTCGCCGAGGCCGAGCGGTTGTCGGCGCCGCACCTGCAGGGGCAGCAACTCGAGACGATCCGAAAGCCGGTTGAGGCCAATCTCGGCGAGCGCCTCTTCAATATGTTGCGCAAGATGCGAATGATCGCCTACCGCGGCCTCGATATCGTCACCGGCCGGGCCATCGCGGTTCGATAGCCCGACCGCCACTTCGAGAGATTTTTGCGAATGCGACTGCTGATCCTTGGCTACTCCTCAATTGTCGAGCGACGGGTGATGCCGGCCGCGGCGAAAGTCGGGGCCATCGAAGAGATTTCGATCGTGAGCAAGAGCCGCCCCAGGCCCGGGCGCTGGCCGAAGCAGGGGCTCTTTTTCGACGACTATGAGACTGCCCTGCGTGGCAGCAATTGCGATCTCGTCTATCTTTCGCTGCCCAATGCGCTGCACGAGCGCTGGGTCATGGCGGCGCTGGCCGCCGGCAAGCATGTCGTGGTCGACAAGCCGGCGATGATGACATTGGCGGGCAGCGAGCGCGTCGTGGGTGAAGCAAGGCGCGTCAATCGCCTCGTCGCGGAGGCGACGGTGTTCGGCTATCATCCGCAATTCGAGAGGCTTGCGGCCTTTGTCGCCGAAGTCGGTCCGTTAACGCAGGCCGCCGCGCAATTCATCATTCCGCCGTTGCCGATCGGCAATTTCCGCAACCACGCCGAACTGGGCGGAGGCTGCCTGCTCGACATGGGCCCCTATGCCGCCGCCACGATGCGAATCCTCGGCGGCGACGGGATATCGGAAGTAACGGCGCTGGCGGGCGGCCGGCATCCCGAAACCGGCGTCGATATGGGTTTCTCGGTCCTGGCCCGGCTCGGCAATGGCGGCGCGTTCTCCGGCCATTTCAGCTTCGAAGGCGAGTATCAGAATCGCTTGCTCGTTGTGGGCCGTTCGGGGTCCGTGCTAATAGAGCGCGTCTTCACCCCACCCGCCGATCATCAGATGGAATGGCGCCGGCGCGTACGCAATGTCGATGATATCGTGACATTCGATCCAGCCGATACTTTCGCGCGCTTCCTGGAGGCGGTGACGACAGCGATTGCCGGTGGCGATCACGAGAGCTTCCACCGCGATCTCCTGAGCGACGCCCGGTGCCGGGAGATGATCGCCAAGGCGCTCGCACCTTAAGAATCCGGCACATCAGTCCGTGTGAGAGACAATGCCAATCAACGTTTGGGACTACTTAAGGGAATACGACGAACTGCGCGATGAGATACTCGCCGCGGTCGATCGCGTGTTTCGCTCGGGACGGCTGGTGCTTGGGCAGGAAGGCATCAAGTTCGAGCGTGAAATGGCCGGCTATCTCGGGGTTGCGGGCGGCGTCGGCGTGAACAGCGGAACTGACGCGATCTACATTGCGCTGGCGTCACTGGGCGTCAAGGCCGGCGACGAGGTCATTACCGTGCCCAATACGGCGGTGCCGACGGTTTCGGCCATCCGCACGCTTGGTGCCACGCCGGTGTTCGTCGACATCCGCGACGATGACTTCCTGATGGATGTCGGCCAGGTCGAGGCGGCGATTACGCCGCGCACGAAAGCGATCGTCCCGGTGCATCTGTACGGCCAGTGCGTGGACCTCGATCCGCTGATGGCGATTGCCGAACGGCACGGGCTGAAGGTGATGGAGGACTGTGCGCAGTCGCAAGGCGCGCTCTACAAGAATCATCAATCCGGCAGCGTCGGTCATGCCTCGGCGTTCTCGTTCTACCCGACCAAGGTGCTGGGCGCCTATGGCGACGGCGGCATGGTGTTGAGCAACGACGAGGCCGCGATCCGGCTGGCGCGCAGTCTTCGCTTCTATGGCATGGAAACGCAGTACTATTCCGAGCGCCATGGTTACAATTCGCGTCTCGACGAGGTGCAGGCGGCGATCCTGTCGCTGAAACTGCCGCGCATCGAAGGCTGGATCGAGCGGCGGCGGGAGATCGCGGCGCGCTACAATCGCGGACTTGCCGGAAGCGGTCTCGTGCTGCCGCGCGAGAACGCCCACAGCCGCCACTCCTATTATGTCTATGTGGCAGAACACCCGACGGACCGCGACGGGGTGCTGGAACGGCTGGCAAAGCGCGACATCAACTGCAATGTGTCCTACCGCTGGCCGATTCACACCATGCGGGGCAGCGCCGATCTCGGCTATCGTGAGGGGCAGTTCCCGGTCGCGGAGCGCAAGGCGCAGCGCATTTTCTCGCTGCCGATGTATCCGCACCTCAAGGACGAGGAAGTCGATACCGTGATCGAAGTGCTCAGGGACGTGGTTTGATGGCCGAGCGTGCGCATCTCGACTGGTTTCGCGGGCGGCTCGCAGCCTCCGCCGCGATTGAGCCAAAAGACCCGGCGCCGATCCTGGCGTGGCGGGACGAGCGCGGCCGGGCGATCCGCTTCAAGGCCGAATTAATTGGCCTCGATGAGGTCCGCGGCTGGTCGCGTGACGGGCAAGGCAATATCAGGCACAAGACCGGGCAGTTTTTCGGCGTTGAAGGCGTGCGCATCGAGAGCGGCGACTCTGCGCGAGGTCGCGTCATGGGACCAGCCGATCTACACCCAGCCGGAGGGCGGAATTCTCGGGCTGGTCGCGCGCGAGACGGCCGAGAACGGCGTTCAGTTCCTGCTCTACGCCAAGGCGGAGCCTGGAAATATCGGCGTGCTTCAGCTCTCGCCATCCATTCAAAGCACCTGGTCCAACATCAGACGCGCCCATGGCGGAAAGCTGTCGCCGATGCTGGAAGTGCTGACCGCCAAGTCCGGCGTTCGGATCGTCTACCGCGCCGAGCACAATGAAGAGGGCGGCCGGTTCTGGCGCAAGTCGAACGAGAACATCATCGTGTTCGTCGACGACGAAAGCGTGATCACGTCCGACATGACGATGTTTTGCTGGGCGAGCCTTGGCCAGATCAAGGAACTTGCCTTGATCGACAACGTGATGAGCCCCTTCGTCAGGACGATCATCGCGCCGCTGTAGCGCGGCAGCGAAGCCGCCGGTCAGCGCGTGGCGTCCTTCGAAAACAGGTAGGTTTCGGTCGTCGAGCGATGGCCCGTTATCTCGGAGACATCATACGGGATGCAGGGCCATTCGTGCTGCAGCCGAAGGCCGGCGTCCCGGCAAAGCGACATCAATTCGCGTCTGCCGAAGACGATTTCGACGACGGGCGCGCCATAGGCGAATTTGCTCAAATAAGTGGTCGGATGATCGTCGAATACCGGCACGGTGTGCAGGACGCAGTACCGTCCGGCGACGCGCGCGGCTTCGCGGATCGCCGCCCGATAATCGATGATGTGCATCAGCGACACGCCGTTGAAGACGATGTCGAACGCATCGTCCGGGTAGGGCAGCCGGGTCGCGTCGGCGGTCTCGAACGTAGTCGATGGATAATTTGAACGGGCGCGCGCGATCATCGCTTCGGAATAGTCGATGCCGGTATAGCCGACGCCGCCGGGGACGAGAGCGGCAAACACTTCCGAATAATAGCCGCTGCCGCAGCCGACCTCGAGCAGGCGGGGGGCGGCAATGCCCGTCGCCATGACGGCTTCGGCAGCGACAGTGAAATCAAGCCGCGGCTCGCCATTCTTCATGCCGGCGATCAGTGACTGATAGGCGCGTTCCTGGCGCGCCACGGTGCGCGCCGCAAGCCAGCCGTCAGATGATGCCGCCGCGCGACGCGCCTCGTCGATGCCGTTGAGCACCTTGTAATCGGTCGAGGTCAGGATGTGGCGACGCAGGATCGGCGTCGCCTTGACGACGCGCTTGCCGATCTGTCTGACGAGGCGGGGCAGCTTCATCGCGGCGCCCGCAACGTTTCAACGAAGCCGAGGATCTCCGCGGCGCGATGGCGATAGGTGTGTTGCGCCATGGTTCTCGCCTGGCCTGCCGCGGCGATTGCAGCGCGGCTTTCAGCGTCGTTGAGCGCGCGATCGATAGCCACGAGACAATCGTCGACGGACCGCCACACCGCGACCTCGCGGTCCGGCGCGAACAAGGTGTGCAGATTGTCCTTGAAGTCGGTGAGCAGGAAGGCGCCGACGCCGGTGGCCTCGAACAGCCGCATGTTGCCGGCTTCCCGTCCGGCCATGTCGATGTGGGAATTGAGCGTGATCTTCGAACGCCGCAGCGCCTGATACATGTCGGCCCCCCAGACCTCACCCTGAAAGCAGCGATGCAGCGCCGAGGAGGCCGGCAGCGTCCGCGGCGGGTTTCCGAACAGCTTGAGGTCGTAACGTTCGGCGACGGCCTCGAGCAGCGCAATCCGCTGCTGGTGATCCGGCGATACCGTGCCGACAAAGGAAACCTCGATATCCGTGCCGGGCGCCGGCGGCAGCGCGTCGAGCAGGGCAGGCTCGAACGCCAGATGATTGACTTCCGCGCGGACGCCGATGCGGCGGAAGAAATCCACCGTCGCTGATAGTTGCGACATCATCAGATCGTAGACGGACCAGTCCACGCCGCGGGACGGCGCAATCCCGATCTGTCCGATCAGGATGGGATTGCCGATCGCCTTGATCCGCCGCATCAGGGAAGGGTCGACGTGAAAGGTGTCCTGGTTGAGCACCAGGTCGGGTTTGAATTCCTCGATCTGGGCCAGCAGGATTGTCTCGGCCTGTGCGTCGAGGCTGGGACTGAGGCCGACCTTGCGGGCCAACGGCCGCAGCATCGGCTTCAACGGCGTCACGGCACGTTGCAGCCAGGCTGGCAGCGCGGTGCTCCCGCTCGGGGTGGCGGGCCCCGCTGCTTTGACGGCCATCCCGTGCTCGCGCGCCCATGCGGTCTGCAGCCAGGCATTGTTGACGTGGATTTCCGCTGCCGAATGGCCGAGCGCGGAAAAGTTTCGCGAGTAGAAATCGGCGACGCCGAACAGGCTGGCGTTTCGCGCCGCCATCTGGGTTGCGTAACCGGCGTTTCCTAGCCCTGGCTGGCGGCGATACAGCCAACTCAGGAAGCGCGGATAGTCCGCATTGAGCACGAGGATGCGCATGAATGGCTAGACCGCGCGCCGGAAGCCGTAATTCTTGTCGATCCACGCCTTGTAGGCGCCGCTGGTGACGTCACGCCACCATGGTTCGTGATCGAGGTACCACTGCACGGTCTGCTTCAGTCCGCTCTCGAAACCGACGCTGCAGCGGCTGCCGAGTTCGGTCGCGAGCTTGGTGGCGTCGATCGCATACCGGTGATCGTGGCCGGGGCGGTCCGTCACATAGGTAATGAGCGTGCGGCAAGAGCCGGCGCCGGCCGCGGGACAGGACGGAAAGCGCGAGGCGAGGCGAGAATCGGCTACGAAGGCGCCATCGATTGCACTGCAGATCAGGCCCACCACGTCGCGGTTGTTGCGCTCGTTGCCGCCGCCGACATTGTAGGTTTCGCCGGTGCGGCCGCGCTCGATCACGTTCATCAAGGCGTCGCAATGATCGGAGACGTGCAGCCAGTCGCGGACATTGGAGCCGTCCCCGTAGACCGGCAGCGGCTTGCCTTCCAGCGCATGGATGATCATCAGCGGAATGAGTTTTTCCGGGTGCTGATAGGGGCCGTAATTGTTGGAGCAGTTCGTGATCAGCGCCGGCATGCCATAGGTCGCGACAAAAGCGCGGACCAGGTGATCGCTTCCCGCCTTGCTCGCCGCGTAGGGCGAATTCGGACGATAAGACGAGGCTTCGGTGAAGGCGGGATCGGCCGCGCCGAGCGAGCCGTAGACTTCGTCGGTCGAGACGTGGAGAAATCGCGCGGTGTCGAGCATCGCCGCGGCGCGCCAGCAATCGAGCGCCGCCTTCAGAACCGTGAACGTGCCGAGCACATTGGTCTGCAGAAAGGCTTCCGGATCGCTGATCGAACGGTCGACATGCGACTCGGCCGCCAGATGCGCCACGCGGGAAAATTTGTGTTCGTCGAACAGGCGCTGCATCAGCGCCGCGTCGCCGATGTCACCCTTCACGAACTGGATGCTGCGGTCGGCTATCGGCGGCTCCAGGCTGCGCACGTTGGCCGCATAGGTCATGGCATCGACCACGGTGAGGCGGTCGGCTGGCCGTGCGGCCCGCCATGCATGCACGAGGTTCTGGCCGATAAAGCCCGCGCCGCCCGTGATCAGAACGCTCTGCATCGAAAACCCCGGTTAATTGGCATCCGAAGCTGCACGAGGCGTGATGTACCAGAGCAAAAACAGGAACACAGCGCCATGGGTAAGCAAGACCGTCGTGAATGGAACGTTGAGCAGAACCTGGACGAGAACGGCGCCAGAGATCAGGATGAAACGCGGTGGCAAACCGGCGGACAGGCGGTTTGCCAAGCCTATGATAAGCCCACCGACGAAAACCGCAACCGGCGCAAACATCGCGCCGACGGAGGCGATACCTTCCGTCGCAAACAGCGACGCGTTGAAATTTCCTCCGATGCCGAAGGCATTGTAGATCACGAGGGAAAGCTGGTCCTGGTACGGGCACGTCATGACGGGTTTGAGGAGCCTGATCTGGCAAAAATGCGTGAGGTCGTGCCCGAAGAAAAATTCGTTGTAGTACTCCATCGCGAGTGATGGAATCGCAAACATCCTGAAATTGACCAAACCAAAATAAGGTATCGTCAGCCCGTATGGAGCCAGCTCGTTCTTGTACAGGACGAACAGAAAAATTCCGAAAGCTGTCGGCACCAGCAGCGAGATGACGATCGAAGCCCTGATCTCGAATAGTTTCGAGAGCACCAACATGCCGACCATCCACGCCGGCGCAAACAGGGCGAGCTTGCTCAGGGTAATTGGATAAAAGCACAGCAGGAGCAGCAGGACGGCGCCAGCGCGCCAGAAGTCCTTGCGTTCCACAAAGCAGGCAAACGCGAACGGCAGCAACGCAGTGGAGGTTATGGCGATGAAGTAGTTCAGAAGTGTCGGAGACGTCAGCTTGTCTCGAAAGGAATAGATGTCGTCGATCGCCATCAGCCTGAAATTATAGGAGGCGCCAACCGCGACGGTCGCGGCGCCGACAACAAGCAGGAGATTGAGCAAACGATTGAAATTTTTCGGCGAGGGGCTCCATACCTGGCGCAGCGGGGAGGTTATGAACAGTGCGGGCACCAGAAATGCCAATGCCGATGCCGCGGCGGAGAGCGCGCTCAGCCGGTGATTGTAAATGAATCCCGAAAAGTAGTTCAGCCAGAGATAGCCGACGACCATCATGTAGAAATAGAATGCGGCGTAATAGCCAAAGCTAAACTCGGCAAAGACGAAGAGAACGGCGGCAACGGAAAACAACGCGATAACGGACACGGCGCCGAACAGGCCGGCCTTCTGAAAGAAGATGTGAAATTCAGGATAGATCGCGGCAACGCAGACGAGCGATGCGCAGCAAACTACAATGTAAAGATAAAGCAGGAGAGCCAATCCAAGACGTTCTCGGATTGGTCCGCGGACATCGGCCATTGCTTTCGCATTCATCGAAATTGTGTCAGTGTCCGGAGGGGTAGCTTGTTTGACCGGTGCCTACAACCGGTGGCTTGGAGCAGGGCAGGGCAATCGTGATCCGCCGGTCCACTCGATACGTCCAGCCCGCGGATTTGCCAAAGTCAGGCGCTTCGCTGCCCACAATCCTGCTGGCGTCGCCATCGGGGCGAGGATCCAGGGCCGGGGGTAAGCGCCTTGCCTTGCAGTAGCTTTTGTTAATATAGGACAGTTGCGGTTGCGCGTTCAAGGTCCCGGGGTTGGCCATCGTGAACCTCCGCACAATGACGGCTAGCTAGAACGATGGCCAGCTAGAACAGAGGCTGTTAATGATCAGATTCGGCCTGCTCGGATGCGGGCGCATTGCCCGGCGTCATTCCGACCTGTTGGGCGGCAATCATATCGCGGGCGCCAGCCTGACGGCGGTTTGCGACCCGATTCGCGCGCGCGCCGATGCTGTCGCCGGGAAGTTCGGTGTTCCCGCCAGCTACGACATCGACGACTTCCTCGCCCGCAAGGATATCGATGCGGTGGCGGTGCTGACGCCGAGCGGGATGCATCCTGCCCATGTCATCGCCTGCGCGAACGCCGGCAAGCATGTCGTCGTCGAAAAGCCGATGGCGCTGCGGCTGCAGGACGCCGACGACATGATCCGGGCCTGTGACGAGGCCGGCGTCAAGCTGTTCGTCGTCAAGCAGAACCGCTTCAATGTCCCCGTCGTGAAGGCGCGCGAGGCGCTGGAGGCCGGCCGCTTCGGCCGCCTGGTTCTCGGCACGGTCCGCGTCCGCTGGTGCCGCGATCAGGCCTATTACGATCAGGATGGCTGGCGCGGCACCTGGGCCTATGACGGCGGCGTGCTCTCCAATCAGGCCAGCCACCACGTCGACATGCTTGAATGGTTTTTCGGCGACGTCGTCAGCGTTCATGCCCGCGCCGTGACGGCGCTGGTAAAGATCGAGGCCGAGGATACCGCAGTCGCCACGCTGAAATTCCGCAACGGCGCGCTCGGGATCATCGAGGCGACGACGGCAGTGCGGCCGACCGATCTCGAAGGCTCGCTTTCGATTCTCGGCGAGAAGGGAACGGTGGAAATTGCGGGCTTCGCCGTCAACCAGATCCGGCACTGGCGCTTTGTCGAAGAACTCCCGTCCGACAAGGACGTGATCGAGAAATTTTCCGTCAATCCGCCGAACGTCTACGGCTTCGGCCACCAGGCCTATTACCAGCATGTGATCGACTGCCTGGTGAACCAGCGTTCGGCGCTGGTCGACGGTCTCGAAGGGCGCAAGAGCCTGGAACTGATTTCGGCGCTCTACGAATTGATCGAGACCGGCGCCGAGGTGCCGCTCCGCTTCGCGCCGCGGCTGGGCCGGCTTGGTGTCGTGCCGTGAACCGGCCCGAGATACATCAGGCCGCGGTCCGGGACGTTGATTTTGGCACAGGCGTCAAGATCGTCGAGCCGTGCAATCTCTATGGCTGCAAGATCGGCGATGACTGTTTTGTCGGGCCGTTCACCGAAATCCAGAAAGGCGTCGTGATCGGCGCGCGCACGCGGGTGCAGTCGCACGCCTTCATCTGCGAACTGGTCACCATCGGCGAAGACTGTTTTGTCGGCCACGGGGTGATGTTCGTGAACGATACGTTTTCAACCGGTGGCCCGGCCCGCGGCAACAGGGAATTGTGGCGCGAGACCGTGATCGGCAACCGCGTCTCGATCGGCTCCAACGCCACGATCATGCCGGTCAGGATCGCCGACGACGTCGTCATCGGCGCGGGCTCGGTGGTAACCCGGGACATCACGGCGTCAGGGACTTATGCCGGCAATCCGGCGCGCCGGCTGCTGACCGACAAGTAGGAAAGACGAAGATGCCGGTGCCGTTTGCGGATCTGCAACTGCAGTATCAGACCATCAGAAGCGAGATCGACGGCGCGATATCAGCCGTCATCCGCGACAACGCCTTCATTCGCGGGTCCTACGTCGACGCCTTTGAACGGCAGTTCGCCGCGGCGGTGGACGTCAAGCATTGCGTTTCCTGCGCCAACGGCACCGACGCGCTGTATCTCGCCATGGCGGCGCTGAAGGTCAAGCCGGGCGACGAGGTGATCACCACGGCGCATTCCTGGATCAGCACTTCGGCCATGATCACCCATGCCGGCGCTACCGTGGTGTTTTGCGATACCGACGGCACGACGTTCACGATCGATCCGGCGGCGATCGAGGCCGCGATCACGCCGCGCACGGTCGGCATCATTCCGGTCCATCTGTACGGGCAGCCGGCTGACATGGATGCGATCATGGCGATCGCGAACAAGCACAAGCTCTGGGTGGTGGAGGATTGCGCGCAGGCGCATCTGGCCCGCTATAAAGGCCGGCAAGTCGGCACCTTCGGCGCGGCCGCGACCTATTCGTTCTATCCCGGCAAGAATTTAGGCGCGATGGGCGATGCCGGCGCCGTCGTCACCAACGACGACGCACTGGCCGAACACATGACCATGTTGGCGCGGCATGGCGGGCTGGTGAAGCATCAGCATCATATCGAGGGGATCAACAGCCGGCTCGACGGCATGCAGGCCGCGATCCTGTCGGCGAAACTGCCGCATCTCGCGCAGTGGACACAAGCACGGCAGGACGCCGCCGGAGTTTATGACGCCGGTCTCAACCAGATCGAGGACGTGGTCGTGCCGGAGGTCGCACCGGGCCGCAGCCATGTCTATCACCTCTACACGATCAGGCATCCGCGCCGCGACGCGCTGGCGGCACACCTGAACGCCAACGGCGTTCAGACCGCGGTCAATTATCCGACGGCGCTGCCGTTCCTTGCCGCCTACGGCCGCTTTGGTCACCGCCCCGAGCAGTTTCCGAATGCGTTCGCCGATCAGGGACGCATCCTGTCGCTGCCGATGTTTGCGGAGATCGCCCCCAAACAACTCCAAAGTGTAATCGATCTGATCCACGAGTTTCGCTGAGCATCGACGGCGGTATCATGGTAGTTGTCGATCCCGTGCGTAATTCCGGTAATTGTTAGTCGGATCAATGTGCTACCGAGAGGTCGATTCGCCGGCCCAGGAACTGCCGGGTCATATTTTCTGTGTGTTCCGGCTGGCCTCCCGCAGAAGGACTGTTTAGAAGCGGCCATACCAGCCTGGGTACCTCATATTCCAGGGTGGTTTGGCTGGCGAAGGGAGCCGAATGTTGCGGAAAATTTTGCTGACAGGCGCCGGCGGATTTATCGGATCCCACCTTGCCGAGGAACTGGTCCGCCGCAATTTCGCGGTCCGCGCCTTTGTGCACTACAACAGCATGGGCTCGCACGGCTGGCTTGATTCCTCGCCGCCCGAGATCCGCAAGGAACTGGATATATTCGCAGGCAACGTGTGCGACCCAAATGGCGTGCGCACCGCGATGAAGGGATGCGACGCTGTCCTGCATCTCGCTGCGCTGATCGCAATTCCCTATTCCTATCATTCGCCGGACACATACGTCGAAACCAACATCCGCGGCACCCTCAATGTGCTGCAGGCGGCGCGCGATCTCGGCGTTGAGCATCTGGTGCACACCTCGACCAGCGAGGTCTATGGCACGGCCCAATTCGTTCCGATCACCGAGGACCATCGCCTGCAGGGACAATCGCCCTATTCCGCGACCAAGATCGGCGCGGATCAGCTCGCGCTGTCGTTCGAGCGTTCGTTCGGAACACCGGTGACCGTGGTGCGGCCATTCAATACCTATGGTCCCCGGCAATCGGCGCGCGCGGTGATCCCGACCATCATCACCCAGATCGCGGCGGGGGCGCGCAAGATCAAGCTCGGCAGCATCCATCCCACGCGCGATTTCAACTATGTCGCCGATACGGTCGGCGGCTTCCTGGCAGCACTCGACTCGAAAGCCGGCATCGGTGAGGTCATCAATATCGGCAGCGCGTTCGAGATCTCGATCGGCGATACCGCGAGCATGATCGCCGAACTGATGGGCGTGACGATCGAGATCGAGCAAGACGACGTCCGCGTCCGGCCGGAGCGCAGCGAAGTTGATCGCCTGTGGGCAAGCAACGCCAAGGCGCAGAAGCTGCTCGGCTGGTCGCCGCGCTTTGCCGGCGTGGACGGCCTGCGCAAGGGCCTCGAACAGACCATCGCCTGGTTCACCAGGCAGGAGAACCTGTCTCGTTATCGCACCAATGCATACACGCTGTGAACAAGATGAGCATCTCCTCCGCCCAGGCGAGCCACGACCGTCCCACCGTGCTTGACCTCAAGCCCGTGCTCGAAGCGGTGGATGCCGCGCTCGGCGCCGCCACGCGCCCCGTCGAGTTGCACGAACCGCGCTTTGGCGAGCGCGAGCGCGAGCTTGTGCTCGATTGCATCGACACCAACTGGGTGTCGTCGGCGGGCAAGTATGTCACTCGCTTCGAGGACATGGTCGCGGCCGCGACCGGCTCGCGGCATGCGGTGGCGATCGTCAACGGCACTGCGGCACTTCACGCCGCACTGGTGCTCGAGGGGGTCGAGCAAAACGACGAGGTGCTGCTGCCCTCAATCACCTTCGTCGCCACGGCGAATGCGGTGAGCCATGCCGGCGCCATCCCGCATTTCGTCGATTTCGACCTGGGACACGCTGGGGCTCGATCCCAAAGCGCTCGAGGCGCATCTCGACACCATCGCGGTGCGGCGGAACGGCGCATGGGTGAACAAGCAGACGGGCCGCCGGCTTCGCGCGGTAGTTCCGGTGCACATCTTCGGGCATCCGGTGGACATGGCCGCACTCGGCGCGGTGGCCGCCAAATACGATCTCGTGGTCGTCGAGGACGCGACCGAGTCGCTCGGCTCGACCCTGGACGGGCAGGGCTGCGGCACGTTCGGCCATTCCGCCGTGCTCAGCTTCAACGGCAACAAGATCGTCACGACCGGCGGCGGCGGCATGATCGTGACCGACGATGAGGCGCATGCTCGTCACGCGCGGCACTTCACCTCTACGGCGAAGAAGGCGCACGCCTGGGCATTCGACCATGACGAGGTCGCCTATAACTACCGCCTCCCGAATATCAATGCGGCGCTTGGCTGCGCGCAGATGGAGCGGCTGCCGGCGATGGTCGAGGCCAAGCGTGTGCTCGCCGAACGCTATCTGCATGCCTTCAGGGATTTCCCCTGGGCGCGCATCTATCGTGAGCCGACGGGCTCGCAAAGCAACTACTGGCTCAATACGCTCGTGCTCGACCGCGAACACGCCGCCGAGCGCGACCGGCTGCTCGAGGCGCTGCACGGTAACGGCGTTCGCGCAAGGCCGCTGTGGACCCCGATGCACCTCTTGCCGATGTACCGGGACTGCCCGCGTTCGCCGCTACCGGTGGCCGAGGACATGCATACGCGCTGCATCAACCTGCCGAGCAGCCCCTTCCTGGCCGAAAGCGCGAACAAGATCTGATGGCCCGTGTTGTCTTCTTCACCATTCACAGCACGACGCCGTGGTGGAAGTATCTCGCGTCGCGCATGGAATTCGCCGACGCGGTCGTGCTGAGCGACCTGCGCAACGACGGCGACTATTCGCTGGTCGACGATTTCTATCGCTTTATCGACGGGGGAGATGCGGCCTCTGTCGCGCTCGCGCGGTTTGGCGAGGAGGGATGCGCCGATGTCATTCTGCGCTGCCGCGTGCTTCGCAGTATCGATCGCGATCTCGCGCTCGGGATGATCGGCGGCATGACGCAGGCGATCGAGCAGGCCTTCGACAAGCTTGATCCCCAGCTCATTGTGACCTTCACCATCGATCGCTATGTCATGGATGTGATGGAGCGCATCGCGCGCCGGCGCGGCATCGATTTCCTCGAAATGACGACATCGATCATTCCCGATCAGGTGATGCTGATGCGTCGCGGCCGGCCCGCCTGGTTGCGCGAGCCCTCCAGCGAGGACATCGATGCGGCGGTGGGCCAGCTCTGCACGGAAGATTTCGCGCCCGCCTATGTGCGCGGTGCCAAGCGCTTTTCGCAGGCCAGGTTCTGGCGCATATTCGCTTATTACGCGGTGCGGGGCGCCTTCTTCAATGTCTGGCGCTTCCTCAAGCGCGACCGCTACAATTGCCATTATCTCGATGCGCTGAAGCGGCTGAAGCACAAGGTGCGCGCCCGCGACGCCGCCGCACTCAAGCTGCTCGACCATGACTGGGACAAGCGGCTTGCCGGGTTGCCGCGCGAGCGGCGAGTGTTCCTCGGACTGCAGCTCTTTCCCGAAGCCTCGATGGACTATTGGCTGAAGTCCCGGGACATGCTTGCGCATGACGACGTGCTACTGCGCTATTGCGAGGTGCTTGGCCGCGCGGGCTACCGCATCTTCGTCAAGGATCATCCGCTGCAATTCGGTTTCCGCCAGCGCGAGTTGTTCGAGCGGCTGTCAAAACTGCCTTTCGTTACACTGGTGCCCTATGATGTTCCGGCCAACCTGCTGATCGGCAAGTGCGGAGTGTCGGTGACGTTCACCGGGACGATCGGGCTCCAGGCGGCGTTGGCGGGGCTTTGTTCGGTCGCGACCGAACCCTATTATGCGACCGAGCAGCACTTCGTGCACATCCGCGATGTCGGCGATATCGACGCGCTTGCTGAGCGGCTTGCGAGATGGCGCCTGCCTGATGACCTCGCGGCGACGCGGCGCGAGGTCATGCGGCAGCTTGCGGGAATCAGTGTCGAGGGCGACTATTTCGGCTGGCGCAATTTCGATCCCGTGAATGCGGCCGCACGCGCGTCAGTCGAGCCATTGGCACGTTCGCTGAACGTGCATCTGCCGCGCTTCCTGAAATCCTGCAGAACCGCCGCCTGACGATCACGCGGGGAATGCGCTGTAACCGATGCCGACGGCCGATGGGGATGGAACAGCGTGAAGCGATCTCGTTTACTTGATCTCGTCACCCGGCCTGCGGTTGCGGGCACGGTCGCGGCGCTCATCCTGCGCGCGATGACGCTGGCAAGCCGCTTCCTGCTCTCGCTGCTACTGGCACGCATGCTGTCGCCGGCCGAGATGGGGCAGTACGGTCTCCTGACCGCGACGCTTGCGTTCGCGCTGCTCGCGGTCGGGCTCGAATTCTACTCCTACACGCTACGCGAAATGGTGCCGGCGACGCCGGAGCATCGTGCACGGATCATCGCAGACCAGATCGCGCTTGGCTCGGCGGCGCTACTTGCGATCGGCGTCATGGTCTTCGCAGCGATCGCCGCGGGCTGGTTCCCAGCCCGTCTTGCGCCGTGGTTCGTCGTGATCCTGATCACCGAGCACGTCTCGCTGGAGGCAACGCGGATCCTGATCATTACCTCGCGGCCGGTGCGCGCCTATATCGGCGTGTTCCTTCGCGGCGGTATCTGGGTCTATGCAGTCGCACTTCTGATGTTCGCAGCGCCTTGGACGCGGACCCTCGAGACGGTGCTGGCCTTGTGGGCGCTCGGCGGCGTGCTGTCGATTGCCTTTTCCGCCTTCTCGCTCTCCGAGCTTCCATGGCGCGAGCTAAGGGGATACCGGCCCGACTGGTCGACCATCCGCGAGGGCCTGTGGACGGCGCGCCCCTTCATGCTCACGGCGGCCGGCGCGCTGGTCATCTCCTATGCCGACCGCTTCGTCATCGACATCTTCGTCGGCCGCGACGCGCTCGGCATCTACACGTTCTATTCGACGATCCTGATCGGCCTTCTGTCGCTGGGCGGATCGGTGTCGCATCAGTTTCTGCCAAAGGTCATCGCGGGATATGCGGCCGGCATCGACGCCTACCGCGCGGCACTCCGCTCTTTTCTCTGGTCGATGCTGGCGCTGGCGTCGGGAACCGTAATCATCTGCGGCTTTGCCATGGGGCCGATGTTGTCGGTGCTCGGACTATCCACTTACGCGTCGGCAATCGGGGTGTTTTATGCCATGCTGCCTGGAATCTTCCTGCGCATGTTGGCCGATGTTCCCTCCTACGCGCTCTATGCCGCGCGGTCGGACAACTACCTCCTGATCTGCAATCTCGGTTCGGCTGTAGTATCGACGCTGCTCAACGTTCTCCTGATTCCCGTGTATGGCATTTATGGTGCGGCAGTTACCAGTGGCATCGCCAGCGCCGTGCTGCTGCTGTCGCTCGCGCTACTGGCGATCCACAGAATGCGCGAGACACGCAAGAAAGCCGCCCCGCCGGGTACTGTTGGCCTTCCGACAGATCCAGACATGCTCTACCCATGAACGAGCGGCACTGTCATTGCGGTGTCAAAGTGATCCTGCTACACAACCACAGGGTTTCGGCGCGCTTTTGACGGGAAAATGCAGCGGCTTATCCAATTGGCGGGCGGCCTTTCGTCACCCGCAATCCTCATCGTCTTGATCTGGTGTGCAGCGCTCTTAAGCGTCGCCGTCGGACCAATAGACTATCCAGGACAGCCGTCCCTGGTGGTGCTTACCGTAGTTAGCTCGGGCGTCATACTCTTCCTGCTCGGCTATGGGGGCGGCAAATTTCTTTTCATCCGCTATTTCTCGCGTCAGGCCCGAATGCCTCCGCTCTCCCGGCGGATGCTGAATTGTATCGTCATCGCTGTGTCGCTTTTCGGTATCGCTGGAATTGCGTTGGTCGCACTCGACCGCGCGGTGCTGAGCGGCGTGAGCAATAGCGCCTACTCGGAGCTATTGCGCTGTGCGCCCGGGCTGGTCGACGCCATCTCGATCGAGCGGACACCGCTGCTCTATGGCGGCTACGCCATGTTCTCCTTCGGCTTTGTGTCGGTGATTCTGTTCCTGCTCAAGGGAGAGGAAATCACGGGGTGGGCGGCGGCGCTGGCGCAATTGTCCGTCGTCTCTCCGGTAGTCTATGCGCTGCTCTATTCGGGACGGATGCCGATTCTGCTCGTCCTTGTTCTGATTGCGGCGGCGATGATCGTTCGTCTGGCGCAGGGGCTGCCGCCATTGCCGCGCGGCCACTATCTCATCGTCAAAACGGTTGTCGCCATCGGGCTGTTTGCTGTCTATTCGAGTGCGATCTGGACGAGCCGGCAGAATTTTTGCATTCAGATGTCGCCGCTAATCACCGAGCTGCAGCAGGAGAAGATTCAGCGCGAAGTGCCTTCTGACGATGCCAGCAAGCCACCCGAGGCCAGCGAGAAGATCACGCCAACGGAACTTAACAAGCGGATTGCAGAGGCGCGTGCGGCTCGGCCATCTGAGCAGAAGCCGAGTTCCGTCGATGTGGTCCTCGGCGGGGATGCTGGAAGCCTGGAATGTGAAGCCGCGGGGTTACGTCACGTCGCTGGTCGAATCCGGCAACCTGTCGTCCCGGAGCGCGATGATCGGTCTGAGCACCTATTTCTATCTCACCCACGGAGTGCGCACGATCGATATCGTGTGGCGGGCACGGGACATGCTCACTCCAAAATGGGGAGTTCTACGAGATCGGAGTGCTGTCGCCGCTGCTGCGGGTCTTCTTTCCGAACAACCAGCTAGTGGAGACCATGGAGGCCGAGCTGAGAGCTGCCACGATCTACGGATTCTTTCCGACCGTGTGGGGCGCCGCCTTCATCGATTTCGGCCTTGTCGGCGCGATCATTTACACTCTGGTCTGGGGGGGCGTGGCGGGCTCGAGCGCGGCGGGAAGCAAACACTCCGACCTGATGACGCCGTTGCTGCTCCTGGTCTTTGTCCTCGCCAGCATCCTGCTCAGCGTGGTGCAGGGGCCGCTGGGCATGGCAAATTCGGCGCTGGTGCTGGTTTCGCTGGTTGTGACCGGCCTCATGATTGATTTCGCCAGGCTGCGGTCGCGATCACCGGTGCGCGCCGGGAGCTTCAGCTAAGCAGCTCGGCCGCCTGAAGCCGGTCAGTGCGCTGAGATGTCGCGCAGCCCAGCAACGGTCGCCGCGACGCCTTGCTCCATATTGTACGGCAGCGGTCCGCAGACCGCTTCGGTGGGCTTGAGGTCGAATTGATATTGCGTCAGCACATTGTTGAGGCGGAACGAATTGAATGGAAATTTCCTCATGCCGACGGCGTTCACGGCGTCACCGCAACGCGCGAGCATGCGGGCGACAGCCGAGCGGCATATGCGGAATCGGCGCGTGACCGAACGCGCGCTGAAATGCATCGCTCCAGGCGAGCAGATCGATCGGCTCGTAGTCCGCCAGATACAATGTCTTCCGATGGATCAGTTCCGCCGGCGCCTCGAGCAGCCGTAAATACTGGAACGCGATGTTCTCGATATAGCTATAGGACTTCCATAGCGGGCCGTTGCCGACGTGAAAATAGTATCCCGCGCTCGATCATGCGAAGAAAGCGCTGGTAGTGCGCGCTCATGCCCGGCCCCCAGACCGTCGTCGGGCGGGCCAGGCACCATTCGCGTCCTGCACCGTCTTGCTCTCGAACGATCTGCTCGGTGCGAACCTTGCTCTGGCCATAGAGGGTGTCTGCCGTGTAGTCGGTGTCATTACGTCGGGACATAGCCGACCCGGCACACGAGCTGCGACGACGTCCAGATCGCTCGCTTGATCGACGGCGTGAGCCGGACGGCGGCCATCACGTTCTGCACACCCTCGATGTTGGCGGCATAGCCTGCGAGATCGGTTTTTTCATCGAGGTCGATGCGCGCGGCCAGATGGACCAGTGCATCCGGCGCAGGATTCTTGCACGGCTTGATTGAGCCGTCCGGCATCGAGGATGTCGCACACATAGGCCGTCGTTGCACCGGGAACCTTGTCGAGGCCCGCGACCTGAAACCCTTCAGCCGTAGCCGGCGCACCAGCGCCTGACCGATGAAGCCAGAGCTACCGGTCACGAGAACTTTCATGCTGATGTTCGCAGCCTTCGATGAAAAGCGGTCGCTTGACCGGCTTGCCCGGCTGATCTACCAAATCGACCTATCGATTGCAAATTCCACCGGATCTTTTTGCGGACCATGCATTTTGCGATCGATCTTTTCACCCCGGCTCTTGCCCAACCGGCGCACGCTTCATGAAGGCATTCGTCTCAGCCGCGTTCCAGACCATCAACCGCGTCCTGGAGCCGATCGGGCTGCGCCTGATGCGCACCAATGCGCCGGTCCGGAACTTCGCGCTGTTCTTCAAGCACCTGAAGTCGCTGGGCTTCGAGGTGAAGACCGTGATTGACGTCGGCATCGCGTTCGGCACCTCACCGATCTACGACGCGTTCCCGCGCGCGAAGTATTTTCTGGTCGAGCCGGTCGCTGAATGTCGTCCTGTGCTCGAGCAGCTCAAGCAGCGGCTCGACGCCGAATATTTCCTGGTCGCTGCCGGCGCCGAGAACGGTGAGATCACCTTCAACGTCCATGACGATATCTCGGGCTCGAGCATCTTCGCACAGGTCGAAGGCAAGGCGCTCGACGGCGAAGCGCGGAAGACGCCGATGCGCCGGCTGGATTCATTGTTGCCGGAGAAGCTTGAGCATCCCGTATTCATCAAAATCGACACCCAGGGTGCCGAGATCGAGGTACTGAAGGGGCTGGGCTCGCGCATCGACGAGATCGACCTCATGATACTCGAGACCACGATGATGCCGATGCGCCATGGCATTCCGCAATTCGCCGACATCGTGCGCTTCTGCGACGAGGCGGGGTTCGCGGTCTATGATGTGCTCGAGGGCCACATGCGCTCGCTGGATGGCGCGCTCGCCCAGATCGATCTCGCTTTTATCCGCAAGGACAGCCCGCTGCGCAGCCAGTCAGCCTATTTCAGTCCCGAACAGCTCGCGGACTATCTGACGCGGCCGAGCAAGCTGCATGGCGCGAAGAGCTGATCGCTCGTCACATCGCTGGCGGCGCGCCTCAGATCTCCGCGAGCAGAATGAACAGGCAGCGGCGCTCGCCCTTGTTCACCATGCCGCCGCGATGCATGCCGTTGCCGTCGAACAGCACGCAATTGCCGTAGTTCGAGGTCGCGGCGAAATGTCCTTCGCGCAGCCGCGCCACGTCGGGGGAGTTGTCTTGCAGGTCGCCGCCGAAATCCGCCTTCTTGCGCAGGAACGCCGGCAGCGCCATGAATTTCTTGCGCGCGTCGGGGCGCCGGCCTGAGAAGCCGCTGAAGTCGTTGGTTCGGCGCACCATGCCTTCGAGCCAGCCGATCTTAGCATTCTGGCTGCCGCGGACGTAGCAGAACGGTCCGCCGTCCGGGCCGATGTCGTGGACGTAGATCGCGCATTTCAGCATGCCGTAGGTGGCATCGATATGCAGGTAGCTGCCCCAGGGATCCGTGAGTTGCGTGTCCGGGAACACCCGCTTCCAAAACGCGAGGTCCTGGTCGTTGATCTGTGCATTGACGTGCTTCACGCCGGCCGGCCGGCCGAGATAGGCGCTCGCAGCCTCCATGATGCCGTAGCGCTTGAAGATGTTCTCTACCGTCGCGAAGGCATCCGGATCGGCGGAGCGCGTGCACCAGTAGACGTTGTCGTCGAACTTGCGCTTCTCCGGCGGAATGTTGGCACGACGCTCGTCGAGCTTGGCGAAGCCCGGATTGGTCACGCTACGGACCTTGTCGATTTCATCCGCCGCGAGCGTCAGGCAGACGATGCCGTCGGATTTGATCTTGTTCAGCAATGCCGGGTTTGCCGGCATCGCAGGACGTCGCACACCGGTCAGCATGCCGATCGCGCGGCTGGCGCGGATGCGTGCAAACATCGAGATGTAGCGCAGGGCGGTCCGGGCGTTGAGGCCGCTAAAGCCAGCTTCCTTGGTCAACAGCGGCATGTTGTCGTAATCGACGATGCGGCGGATGGTGACGAAGGCGAAGGTCCGCAGAAACACATTCAGCGCGTAAAGCCGCTCGCGGAACGTCGGCCGCGCGAACATGCCGCCATAGGCGGGATGCGCGTCATAGTCGATCGAGGGCAGGGTGTCGCCGCGATAGGGCGGGATCGGCAGCTCACCGACATCGACGGTGCGTGCCGCGGGCGCGGCCTCCGTGAGGGAATCGATTGTCGTCATGTCGCGTTTCTCCGGACCTGGCGCGGATCGTCTCAAAGTCGCCCGACCTATACAACCTCGCGTATTGCACAGGCAACAAAAGCCGGCGGTTATCAGCCCGTCCCGGGGTGTTCCGGTGCGGCGGCTAAATCATGGAAATGCTTCGGGAAAGCGCCAGTGAGGTCGATTTTTCGAAGGGTTCCAACGATCTTCTCCGATGCGCCTCCGCGGCCATAGGGAGGCTCGACGCCAAAATCACGCTGGAACCGGCCTTCGAAGATGCGCGTCAGACTTGCCAGAATGGCGGCCGAATCGGCCGGGCAGTCGATGATCGACGCCGCGCGCAGCCGGCCCTGCTGGCGGTCGCCGATGTTGATCGAGGGCACGCCGACGGCCGGCGCCTCCAGGATGCCGCTGGAGGAGTTGCCGACCACGGCGTCGGCGAGCCGCAGCGCGGCCCAGTAACGCTCGCTGCCGAGCGAGGTGAAGTGAAAGGCGCGGTCCGGCCGCGCCGCCACGAAGGCCTTGATGGCGTCGTCGATGGCGCGATAGCCGGGATCGGCGTTGACGCCGGTGAAGATGATGCTGCGGTCCTTGACCTCGGCGAGCGCGCCGAGGAGCGCGGCGACATTCGCTGCGTCCGTATCCGGCCGCGCCGTGGTCGGATGCAGCGTGACCAGCAGGAAGCGTTCCGGGCCGCTGACGCCAAGCCCTGTGAACAGTTCGGTCCGGCTGAGCGCCGGCGCCGTGTCGGCGAGATCGAGGCCCGGTGCGCCGGCATTGAAGACGAAGTCGGGATTTTCGCCCATCTGGATCACGCGCTGCCGATAGGGCTCGGCCGCAACGAAATGCAGGCAGGCCATCTTCGTGATCGCGTGGCGGATCGCATCGTCGAAGGCGCCGGCGGTGATCTCGCCGCCATGGATGTGGGCGATCGGAATGTTCAACAGCGTCGCCGCCACCGCGGCAGCCAGCACCTCGTAGCGGTCGCCGAGCACGATCAGAACATCCGGCGCAAGCTCAGGGAGCACATCGGCAAACCCGGCGACGCCGATTCCGGTACCGCGCGCCACCGTCTCGGCGCGATCGTCGCTGCAGCTGGAGATCGACCTTCGCCGCGATCGAAAAACCGTCGGCCTCGATGGCTCGCCAGGTCTCGCCGAAGCGCGGCACGAGATGCATGCCGCAGGCGATAATGCTGAGGGAGACGTCATCCATCGCCTTCAGCCGCGTCAGGATGCCCCGCAACAATCCGTAATCGGCCCGCGAACCGGTGACGACGGCGATGCGGCGGCGTGCGGTCATGCGGATTTCCGCCATGGCGAAGCATCGAGCATACCATGCTCGATGACGTAGGATGCGTAAGCGAGGTCGGCAGCACTCTCGATCTCGATCGAGTGCAGGCGGTCCATCATGATGCCGTAGCTCGCGGAGGGATCGGCATAGATCTTCCGGTGCTTGCGCATCGCGTCCCAGCCGACGAGGTAGAGCGCGCCGTTCATGGTGACTTCAGGCGCCTGGTCCTGCCGCCGCTGCGCCGTCGTCTTCAGCATCTTCTCGACGATGCCGCCGATCGAGCCATCCGCGCCCAGGGTCCCGACGAAGATCGAGGCCACTTCGGTCTCGCGCATGCCGACCACAAGGCTCGCCTTGCGCATGGCGAACAGCTCGACCGCCTCGTCGAAATGTTCCGGCCGTGCGAAGGGCGACGATGGTTCCAGCAGCATGATGGCATCGTAGCGCCGTCCTTCATGCTTCTCGAGCCAGTCCATGGCGTGAAGCACCACGTCGTTGGAGGAGGCGGTATCGCTCGCAAGCTCGGCAGGGCGGTCGAACAGCACCTCGGCGCCATGGCGCTTCGCTTCGGCCTGGATCTGTGCGCTGTCGCTGGAGACGATCAGGCGCGAGCAGTAGCGCGATTGCCGCGCCGCCTTTGCCTTGTAGCCGACCAGGCTGAGACCGCCGACCTCGCGCAGGTTCTTGCCGGGCAATCCCTTGGATCCTCCGCGGCCCACCAGCAGGAACAATATCTCCGGCGAATTCGTCATTTGCTCTCGACAATCCCGCTGTCAGCGCCGAACAGGGACCGGTGCGATTCGTCCCCGGCCAGGGGGCCTCGGGGGAATGCCGCGAGTCGCCCGCTTGCGTTGCTTTTACCAGTGTACTCGACTAAGACAACCGCTTGATGGATGGGCGATTTCGATCCGCCCCCCGCGCCAGCGACGAAACCGCATGCATCGCCGAACCCTGATCATTGCCGAGGCCGGTGTTAACCACAACGGCGATCGCGCGCGGGCACTCGATCTGGTGGAAGCCGCCGCCCGGGCAGGGGCCGACGTCGTCAAGTTTCAATCGTTTCGCGCCGACAAGCTGGCGACCGCGGGCGCTGCGAAGGCGGGCTATCAGCAGGTGACCACTGGCAACGCGCAGTCACAGCTCGAAATGCTGCGGGCGCTCGAACTCAGCGAGGCCGACGAGGAGAATATCGCCGCGGCCTGCGCCGGCGCCGGCATCGCCTACATGTCGACCCCGTTCGATACCGACAGCGCGACGCATCTGGTCCGCCGAATCGGCGTCTCGACGCTGAAGGTTGGATCGGGCGATCTCACCAACGCGCCGCTGCTGTTGGATCTGGCGCGCTTTCGACTGCCGATCATCCTGTCGACCGGCATGGCGACGCTGGCGGAAGTGGAGCAGGCGCTTGGCGTCATCGCTTTCGGCTATCTCGCCGACGCGAACGCGCGGCCGTCGCCGGCCGGTTTTGCGAACCTGCTGCTTGACCGCGAGACCTGGACCGAGCTGCGCGCCAGGGTCACGCTGCTGCACTGCACGACCGAGTATCCGGCCGATCCGCCGTCGATCAATCTGCGCGCGATGGCGACGCTGCACGATGCGTTCGGGCTTCCCGTCGGCTTTTCCGATCACAGCCGCGGCATTCATATCGCGGCAGCCGCGGTCGCGCTCGGCGCGGCCGTGATCGAAAAACACCTGACGCTCGATCGCAATCTGCCGGGGCCCGATCATCGCGCCTCGATCGAACCCGACGAGATGGCCGCGATGATTGCGTCGATCCGCGACGTCGAGGTCGCGCTCGGCGACGGCCGCAAGGTGCCCGCGCGGGAAGAGATTCCCAATCGCGCGGTGGCACGGCGGAGTCTTGTTGCGATCCGCGCCGTTCGCGCCGGCGAGCGCTTCACGGAGGATAATCTCGGCGTCAAGCGGCCCGGTGACGGCATTGCCCCGATCGAATACTGGGGCTACCTCGGCAAGACGGCGCAGCGCGACTATGCGGCCAATGAGGCGCTGGAGCCATGAGCCTGATCGTGCTCTGCGCCGGCGGTCATGCCCGCGTTGTCATCGAAGCATTGCGGAGCCGTGGCATACGTCCCGCCGCAGTGATGGATCGCGACACCGCACTCCTGGGCGGGGTGGTCGGCGGGGTTCCGATCACGGGACCCGACGAAGACGTCCTGAAGATGAGCGTGGATGCGGTGGAGCTCGTCAATGGTCTGGGCAACCGCGCCTCGCGCACCGATTTCGGGCCTGTCCGGGCGGCGTGAGCTGTTTGGCCGTTTCGCCGCTCTGGGCTACAGGTTTCCGGTGATCTCGCATGTCTCCGCGGCGATTGCCTCCGATGCAACGCTCGGCGACGGCGCTCAGGTGATGGCGGGTGCCGTCATCCAGCCACTGGCGCGAATTGGACGGAATGTTCTGGTCAATACGCGCGCGGTGGTGGAGCATGACTGCGTCGTGGGCGATCACGCACATGTCGCGCCGGGGGCGGTGCTGTGCGGCGGCGTGTCGATTGGCGAGAGCGCCCATATCGGCGCGGGCGCGGTGGTTCTGGGGCGCGTCAGCGTAGGAGCGGGGGCTGTCGTTGCCGCGGGCGCCGTGGTCGCAAGGAATGTCGGGGCCGGCGCCTTCGCCGGCGGCGACCGGATTGGTTCGTGATGAGAGAAATATTCGTTGTCAGTGAAGATACGCCCCTGATCGAGACGCTGCGGCGGATCGATCAAGGCCATTTGCAGCTCGCCGTGGTCGAACGCGACGGCAGGATCGTCGGCACCGTCACCGACGGCGATGTGCGGCGCGCGCTGCTCGGCGGCGTCGGGCTCGATGCCTCCGTCGACCTCGTGATGAACCGTACGCCGATCACGGCGCCGGTCGGCATTTCCAACCCGGCTGCGCTCAACCTGATGCGCAAGCATTCGATCCACCAGCTTCCGATCGTCGATGCCGAGGGCAGGGTGGTCGAGGTCAAGCTGATCGACGATCTTGCGCTCGCGCAGCAATCCGACCACTGGGTGGTCTTGATGGCCGGCGGCCTCGGCTCGCGGTTGAAGCCGCTGACCGATGAGATACCGAAGCCCCTGATCCGGGTTGGCGACAAGCCGATCCTGGAGACCGTGCTCGGCGGTTTCGTCAAAGCCGGCTTCGGCAAGTTCTTCATCTCGGTCAACTACAAGGCGGACATGATCCGCGACCATTTCGGCGACGGCTCGGCCTGGGGCGTGGAGATCAGATTATCTTCAGGAGAACGCGCGCCTCGGCACCGCCGGCGCATTGTCGCTGTTGCCCGAGCGGCCGGCGCAGCCGTTTTTTGTCATGAACGGCGATCTGCTGACGACTGTGAATTTCGAGCAGATGCTGAAATATCATCGCGAGCATCAGGCGTTCTCCACCGTCTGCGTGCGCGAGCATTCGGTGACGGTCCCGTTCGGCGTCATCGATTTCGACGATCATCGCCTGCTCGGCATCCGCGAGAAGCCGACGCAGAAATTCTTCGTCAATGCCGGCGTCTATCTGCTCGATCCCGCCGTGCTCGATTACCTCGACGCCGACGAGGCCGTGGACATGCCGACCCTGATCGAGCGGACGATCGCTACCGGCAAGCCATCCGTGGTGTTCCCGCTGCGGGAATACTGGATCGATGTCGGCCGGCTCGACGATCTGCAGCGCGCCTCCGACGAGTTTCAGAGGATTTTCGGATGAGCACCGAACGTTCGCTCCGCGAGATGATGTCACTCGACGGGCGCGTCGCTGTCGTCACCGGGGGCGCCGGTCATATCGGCCGCGCGATTGCAGGCGGCCTGGCCGAGCTTGGCGCCACGATCGCGCTGGTCGACATGGCGGCTTCTGCCGGCAAGGAGGCCGCGGCGGGGCTCACGAAGAGCTGGCCGGTCAAGGCGGAAATGTTCGATTGCGATTTCGAGCAGGGGGAAGCGGTGAAGGATCTGCCGCGGCGGGTGCGCGAGGCGTTCGGCGGCATCGACATCATCGTCAACTGCGCGGCCTTTGTCGGCACCAGCGGGCTTGAGGGGTGGGCCGTGCCGTTTGAGCAGCAGTCGGATGCGACCTGGCGGCGGGCGCTCGAGGTCAACCTGACGGCGCCGTTTGTCCTGATCCAGGCCGCAGCCGAGGATCTGGCCAAATCCGGCCATGGCAGCGTGATCAATATTTCCTCGATCTACGGGCTCGCCGGGCCGGACTGGCGGCTTTACGAAGGAACCGCTCTGGGGAATCCCGCGGCCTACGCCGCAAGCAAGGGCGGCCTGATCCAGATGACACGCTGGCTTGCAACCACCATGGCCCCGAAAGTCCGGGTCAATGCCGTGGCGCCCGGAGGCGTGTTCAGAGCCACGCCGGAGCCGTTTTTAAGCCGTTATGTGGCCCGTACGCCGCTTGCGCGCATGGCGCGGGAAGATGACATGAAGGGCGCTGTCGCCTATCTGGCGAGCGATCTGTCGGCCTATGTCACAGGCCAGTGCATTGCGGTCGACGGGGGGTGGACGGCGTGGTAAGCCGACAGCAAATCATGCAATCGCGAGAATCTCTGAAATGTTGAGCTGTAGCAAATGCTTGTTGCCGGAAACGGCCGAGGCGACATCGTTCGACGAAGCCGGTTCCTGCAGCGTTTGCGCTCAGATCGAGGTCCGTGACACCCAGATCAATTGGGACGATCGCTACAAACAGCTCATGGAGCTGGTCGGCCAATACCGCGACAAGGGCCTTTACGACTGCATCCTGCCCTATTCGGGCGGCAAGGACAGTGTGTTCCAGCTCTGGTACGTCGTGCGCAAGCTCGGCCTGAAGCCGCTGGTGGTGCGCTTCGACCACTGGTTCTACCGGCCGCTGATCGAAGAGAACAACACCAGCGTGTTCAAGCAGCTCGGCGTCGACGTCTTGAACTTCACGCCGAACTGGCACGTGGTGCGCGAGTTGATGCTGGAGTCGTTGAAGCGCCGCGGCGACTTCTGCTGGCACTGCCATACCGGCATCTATGCCCACACGATGCAGATCGCGATCCGCTACGAGACGCCGCTTCTGATCTGGGGCGAGAGTCTCGCCGAATACCAGTCGTTCTATTCCTACGACGAGATGGAAGAGGTCGACGAGAAGCGCTTCAACCGCGCCATGAACCTCGGCATTACCGCCGACGACATGTACGAATTCCTCGGCGGCCGCGTCGCCAAGCGCGACCTCTATCCGTTCGTCTATCCGCCGCGCAAGGAACTGATGCGGATCAAGTGCCGCTCGGTCTGTCTCGGCAGCTACATCAAGTGGGACACCAAGAAGCACGTCGAGATCATCAAGAGCGAGCTCGGCTGGAAGGGCCAGGAGGTCGAGGGCATTCCGCCGGAATACGACTACGAGAAGATCGAGTGCTTCTTCCAGGGCGTGCGCGACTACCTGAAATTCATCAAGCGCGGCATGGGGCGGACCAACCACCTCGCCAATATCGACATCCGCAACAGGCGCATGACCCGCGAAGAGGGAGAGGCCCTGGTGCGCGAATTTGACGGCAAGCGGCCGCCAAGCCTTGATCTGTTCCTCGATTATCTGCAGCTATCCGAGGAGCAGTTCCTCGGCATTGCGATCAAGCACGAGGTCAGCCCGTGGCAGTTCTCGCCGAACACGGTGGAGCCGGGCCGCCGGATGCCTGACATGGACAAGTGGAACAACACTCACGTGCCGTGGCCGAACCATCCCGGTGTCGAGATCGGTGGCGGCAAGGGATAGTCGGGGATTGATCGCGGGCGCTTGCGGAAAAGCGCTGGGGGAACGGGCGATGTCAGACGTTGCGATCGTCGATTACGGCATCAACAATGTGCGGTCGGTGCGCAACGCCGTTGAATATTGCGGCTTCGACCCGATCGTGACCCATGAGGCCGATGCGATCGCCGATGCGTCCCACGTGATCCTGCCCGGCGTCGGCGCGTTCGGCGACGCCATGATCAATATCCGCGCCCGCGGCATCGACGAACTCCTGGAGCGCCATGTGCGCGAGAAGGGCAAACCGTTCCTTGCGGTATGCCTGGGGATGCAGCTCCTCGCCAACAGCTCCGAGGAGCATACCGATGACGGCGTGCTGCATCGCGGGCTCGGCTGGTTCGATGCCGACGTCGTGCGGTTGATGCCGAACGACCCGGCGCTGAAGATTCCGCACATGGGCTGGAACATGGTGGCGAAAGAGCGCAGCCATCCGATCCTCACCAATATCCGTGAGAACAATCTGGCGTTCTATTTCGTGCATAGCTTCGCCATGCGATGCAACCGGTCGGACGACGTGGTCGGCTATGCCCAGTATGGCCAGCAGGTGACCGCGATCATCGCCAAGGACAATATCGCCGCCACGCAGTTTCACCCCGAGAAGAGCCAGGACAGCGGGATCGAGCTGATGAGCAATTTCCTGCGCTGGAATCCTTGAGCGCTGGCCCGCGATGCTGAAGAAACGCCTGATCCCGAAATTCCTGCTGCGCGACGGCAGGCTCGTCAAATATGTCCGCTTCTTCGAGAACGAGCGTGCCGCCGGCAATCCGGTGACGACCGCGAAGGTGTACAACGACTACGGCGTCGACGAATTGATCGTGCTCGACATCGTCCCGAGCGCGGCCTCGCGCAGCCGCGTCGTCGAGATCATCGAGCGGATGTCGGAAGAGATCTTCATGCCGTTCACGGTTGGCGGCGGCGTCAAGACGCTGGACGATGTCAACATGCTGCTGCGCGCCGGCGCCGACAAGGTTTCGGTGAACTCGGAAGCGGTACGGCGCCCGGAACTCCTGCGCGAGGCGGCGCGTATTTTCGGCGACCAGTGCATGACGGTGTCGATCGACTACAAGAGGATCAGCCCCAACCATGCCAGCGTGTTCATCGACGGCGGCCGCGAGCATGCAGCCCTCGACCCGATCGAATGGGCGCAGCGCTGCGAGGATCTGCATTGCGGCGAGGTGCTGCTCGGCTCCATCGACCGCGACGGCACCATGAGCGGTTACGATCTCGACCTGATCCATAAGGCCGCCAACGTGCTGAGCGTGCCCTTGATCGTCTCCGGCGGCTGTGGCTCACTGCAGCACGCGATCGATGCACTGGAGGCCGGCGCGTCGGCCGTGGCGATCTCCTCGATGTTCCTGTTTACCGATCACAGCCCGATCAAGCTGCGCAGCCACCTCTTCTCGCGCGGCCTCGACGTGCGCGCAAGCTCCTCCAGCAGGAACTAGCACCGTGCAGCTCTCGCTTGCCCGCAACGATCTCGCCCTCTATGTGCGGAAGCAGTTCGAGAACCTGTTTCCGGATGGCGCCGATCTCGGCGACTTGCCGAAGTTCGTCGATCTCGCGCTGGACCGGATCGAGCATTGCTTCTCGCGCGTCAGGCTGAAGGGCTTTTTCGCCAATGGCGAGGCGCGTTTTTCGCATTGGCACTCCGACCAGTATGCGATCTTTCTCTACTACCTCGCAAACAGCGCGTTCCGCGAGCGGCCCGGCCATCCCATCGCGGACAAGGCCTATGCGCTCAACAAGGCGCTGCACGCGCTGGATGCGTTCTATGAGGTCGAGCTGCCGGACGTGTTCGCGGTCCAGCATCCGGTCGGGACCGTGCTTGGCCGCGCGAGCTATTCGGATTACTTCATCTGCTATCATAATTGCACGGTCGGCGCGAACCTCGAGAACGACTATCCGTCGTTCGGCCGCGGCATCGTGATGTATGGCGGCAGCCGCGTGATCGGGAAGACCGCCGTCGGCGACAACACCTTCGTGTCGACGGGAGCAATCATCATCGATGGCGGCGCGCTCGCGGCCGACAGCGTACTGCACGGCATCTATCCGAAGGCCGCGCGCTCGTCGACGTCGCGCAACGTCAGGCGCGATATTTTCGGGGTGGACGCCTGATCAGGTCAGCCGCTTGAACCCGGAATGGGCGACCGGGCCCCGCAGCAATTGCTTGACGGCCTTCTGGTCCACCGCGGTGCGCAGCTCGCGGAACACCTCGTTCACGGTTTCCAGATAGCGGTCGACATGCGCGTCGGTATGCGCCCACATCGCATAGAACGAGCCGGTGGCCAGGATACCGCGGTCGAGCATCATCTGCGTGAACAATGTGCGCACTTCCTGCGCGTCAGGCAGGTCGAACGCGAAATGCCCGAGCGGCGAGATCCCGGAAACATGCAGCGGCAGGCCGGTTGCCTGTGACGCCTCGGTCCAGCCGTTCTGGATGCGGGTGCCGATCCGCATCAGGTGCCTGGCGACATTCTGCTCGCGATGCTTGCGCAGAGTGGCAAGGGCTGCGACCGGTCCGACGCGCTCGGTCCACGCGGTCGAACTGACAAAGGTTTCCTGCGCGGCATCCATCACCGATGCCCGGCCGACGATCGCCGCCATCGGAAAACCGTTGGCGATGGCCTTGGCGAACACCGCGATATCAGGGTCGACGCCATAGGCGAGGTGCGCGCCGCCCGAATTGATGCGCAAGCCCGACGTCACCTCGTCGAAGATCAGCACTGCGCCGCAGCGATCGGCGAGTGCGCGGATGCCCTTGATGAAGGCGGGCTCGGGCTCGCTGGAGCGTACCGGCTCCATCACGATCGCGGCGAGCCGCTCGCCGTTCGCGGCAACGATTGCCTCGATCTCGTCGAGCTTGTTGAAGTGAAACGGGTGCATCAACCCGGCGAGACCGCGCGGCACGCCCTTGGTGTCCAGGCCCGGCAGCAGATGGCCGTCGAGCGCGGTGGTCTCGCCGAGATTGGCGCTGAGATACCAGTCGTGCCAGCCGTGATACCCGCAGAATGCCACCATGTCGCGGCCGGTGGCCGCCCGCGCGATGCGGACCGCGATCGCCATCGCTTCGCCGCCGGCACGGCCGAAGCGGACCATGTCCGCCCAGGGATGCAACTCGATCAGGAGTTCGGCGAGCTCGATATCCTCGGCGCAATTCAGCGTCGACATCGAGCCCATGTCGATTGCGGTCTTCACCGCGGCGTCGACGTCGGGATCGGCAAAGCCCAGGATGGTGGCGCCGATGCCGCAATAGCTCATGTCGAGAAAGGTCTTGCCGTCGAGGTCGACGACTTCGGCGCCCTTGGCCGATTTGAAATAGGTCGGCCACTGCCCGGGCAGGAACATTTCGGGCCGCTTGGAGAGCAGTTGCGTTCCGCCGGGCATGACCTTGCGCGCGCGCCGGTAGAGCGTTTGGCCAGTGCTCGACATCGCATTTTTCTCCTGTAGCGAAAGCAGGCGGTGGATACCCCAAGCCCCACGGTCAGGCAAGGTGCCGTGCCCGGCCTCTGCTCGCAATCGATTTGTATAAGCCTGTTCGCCAAGGCATCTGTCTTGAGCAGGCGTGCGTGACGGGCGGCGGCGCCGAGTCCTGCGCTCAAGGCGTTGTCAGGTCGTTGGGCCGTTTCCGCGGCCCATCCTTGCCTGCCTGACGTCGTCGACGACGCGGCGATAGAGGGCAAGCGCGGCTTCTGCGCGGTATTTGTGGGCTACGCTGGCCGCTCGGATTCCTTTTTCTGTCGTCGCCCGACGGTCTCGTGCGGCCTCCCGGATAGCCCGGGCAAGCTCGACCGGGTCCTCGGGTGGCACGACCCATCCGATGGCCTCTTCACCGAGCACCAGGGCGCCTTCAGAATTTTTCTCCGATGCGACAACGATGGGCCGGCCGACGGCCAGGAGGTTGTAGAGCCGGCTCGGAATCGACACGCCGGCGATATTTCGGCGATAGGGTATGACCCATAGATCCGCCGCGGACAGGAACTCGATAAGTTCATCCTCAGGTACAGGGCTCAGGATCGTGACGTTGCTGAGCCTTTGCTGTGCGAACAGATCGTTCAATTCCCGCCAGCCAACGCCCCATCCGGACAGGATGAAATGAATGTCGCTCTCCGATTCCAGCAGTCTTGCCGCCTCAAACACCGTTGCGGGGGAGTGGGTGAATCCGAGATTGCCTGATAGCCCGACGAAGAATTTGGAAGCATCCGGAGCGCGGAAACGACTGGATGGGTCGATCTCGCGATACCCGATCGGGATCAGCGGCCAATTGGGAATGATGTGAAGCTTGTCCGGTTTGACGCCTGGATACTTCTGGAGGAGGGGCGGCACATCGCGTCCGATGACGACGATGGCGTCCAGGCTTCGAAACAGGAGTGTATTGGCGAAGCGGATGAGCCGGGCCGCAAAGGACCTGGAATGTATCAGGCCGGCCGCTTCGAGCGCTTCCGGATAGAGATCGTAGATCAGGAGCAGCGTCGCCGCGCCTCGCAGCTTCGCCGCCAGAAGCACGGTGTAAGGCAGCGTGAAGGGAGACGTTACGCAGAAGACGACGTCGCTGGATCTTGCTCGCGTCAGGACCGAGAAGAACATCCGCGCGGCCAGCAGGCAGGCCGCCGCCGCGCGTTGCACGAGCGCGGACTTGCGCGGATTCCAGTTTCTTATTTCGATGACGGCCGGATTGTTGCGCCGGTCCGCGCCTGGCGAATCCAGGTTGGGCGCGGCGGAGATAACGACGACCTGGTTGTCCATCGCAAGCGTATCGGCGATCTGGCCCAGGTACACCGCCGTCGTGCTCGTATCCGGAGGATAGAACTGAGTAGCGAGGATCAGCCTTGCAGAGTTGTGCATGAGTGAGGGCTGTCTTTCGATCCGCGTACGGTCACAAGATTGATTTCAAGAAATGTTCGAGGTTGTTACCCTGAAACAAATATCCTCTGATCCCTGCCGCCCGTGCCGCTTCGAGATCGGTGGGTTTGTCGCCTATGAGAATGCTTCGGCTGACATCCACCGGAAAGCGGTCGAGGAGATCGGTAATCATGCCTGGTGCGGGCTTGCGCCGATGGCTTGCTTGACGATACCGCTCTATCGGCGCTTCGGGATGATAAGGGCAGTACTCGAACGCGTCGATGTGAGCCCCGATTTTGGCCAGATCTTCCGCCATCCAGGCATGCAGCGCTTCAACATGACTTTCCTCGTAGTAGCCTCTGGCGACGCCTGATTGGTTCGTAATCACGAATACGAAATATCCGGCATCGTTGGCGGCCTTTACCGCGGCGTGTGCGCCATCCACCCACTTTAGATTGCTGACTTCGAAGACGTAGCCGCTATCTTCGTTCAGCACGCCGTCCCGATCAAAGAAAATTGCTGGTCTCTTCATTTCACTGCCTTAGCGCGGGGAGTACCGTCATGCCAAGGCGCTATGCCAGGAAAGATCCTGGCTCCGAACTCTTTCAAGAATGAAAATGGCTCGCCAATGTCTGGGCCAACATGTTGGCTGCCACGAGCGCAATTCGCTCAAGATGGTTGCCAGCCGATCGCAAGCAGCTTCGTAGGCGGAGCTACCAATGGCCGGCCAATTCGTTCCCAGATCGAAGCCTGGCCCACCGCCTTGAGGCCTGCCTCGATCCAGCTTTCGGGCAGGGATATCAAGCTGGGTGATCTGCCGAGGCCGGCGCGGTGATGCGCGATGAGATTTGCGACCGTGACCGGCTTCGGGTCCGACACGATAAAGGTCTCTCCCCGTGCGCGCGGGTTGCTCAAGACGGTCTCGACCGCCAAGTTGAAATTCTGGATCGACAATATGGATCGCTGGGCGGTCAGGCTTCCGAGCGGCAGCGGGACCGGCAGCCGTGAAAGCCGGTGAACGATAGCGAAATTTCCTTTTTCGCCTTCGCCATAAATTACGACCGGTCGCAGGATGGTGAAAGAAATGTCGGCCGCGCGAATGGCCTGTTCGCCGGCAAATTTGGATCGTCCATACGCGTTGCTTGGTGTCGGAAAATCATCTTCAGTCAGGTCATGATCCGCGAAAGCACCGGACTGGGCGGCGATGGACGAAATGAACACCAGATGTTTCGTCCGGTCGCGAGAGATGGCCCGCGCCAGCGCCGACGTTGCACGATGGTTGATGCGATCGTAAAGGGCGTCGCCGGCGTATTTGTGAGCGATGCCCGCAAGATGGACCACAGCGTCGCATTGGTCCAGAAGAGGGAGCCAGTCGAACATCTTCGAGAGGTCCGGCAACGGAGCCGCGGCGACGTTCGGATTTTCGAAAGTGGTTGTCGCCCGCGATGCGGCAATCACCCCGTATCCTCGCGCGGCAAGAAAGGGAACCAGGTGCCGTCCGATGAACCCGTCGGCGCCTGTGACAAGCACTCTGGGCTTTTCCTTGTCGCGACTCTTGCACGCGCCAGACGCGGCGGAACGCAGTTCCGTGTCGGCCGGGTCGTGAGCAGGCATCGCTGGTGAGACCGTCCGCACAGAGATATTCACTTTCCGCTGAATTTCCGGCCGCATTATCTTGCGAGCGACGATCTGGAGGTCAATCGAACGATATGCAACGATATGCCTAGTATAGCCGCACGAATCGCAATGGAGCAACCGAGGGCTCGGCCACAGGTTCCTGCCGCATCGGCATGAATATGGATTCGGCCTTTGGTCGTTGCCCTTGCGCTCCCGGCCCGCTATGACCACTGGCGTGCACTCCCGCTTGAGTAGGATTGTCCATAAAGGCGGATTGCAACCTCGCCGGGAGCCTTTGACGGCTGGTCTTACCATCGCGCGTGGCGAGTTTGCGCGCCTCGCGACGGCAGCCGCCGCGCGGAGCTGTTAGTGGAGCGTAGCCGGGAGGAAGGTTGCCCTCCCAATGCGACGTGCCGGCCCGCCGAAAATTGCGCCAATACGCCGCAGATATCCGGTCGCGGCCACAAACAACGCAAAATTGTCGTCCCGGTCGCTGCTTGTTTGCTCTCGCTCTTCCGGGCGCAATATCCCTTCGTCTTTCCCCGCATTCTTGGCCGCAGGCCGACGTCCGGAGGGCTAGCTGCGCTCATCCGCGATCACCTTGCCGTCGTTCGGCAACGAGCCGGCCGCAACCAGTTGCACATTGCCGCCGAGCTTCGTCACCGAACGGAGCGTCGCGGTGAGTTCGTCCTGAAGATTTCCGGCAGACGAAGCGGTTTCCGCCTTCAGCGTCATCAGATCGCTCTCGCCGGACCTCATCACGACGAGGCGCAAGCGTCCGAGTTCGGGATGGCGCTTGCCGATCTCGGCGATCTGCTCGGGACGCACGAACATGCCCTTGACCTTGGTGGTCTGGTCGGCGCGGCCCATCCAGCCCTTGATGCGCATGTTGGTTCGTCCGCACGGGCTTGCGCCCGGCAGGGCCGCCGTGAGGTCGCCGAGCGCGAGCCGGATCCAGGGATGCTGCGGGTCGAGCGAGGTAACGACGATCTCGCCGACGTCGCCGGGCGCCACGGGATCGCCGGTGCCGGGACGCACGATCTCCATGATCAGGTCCTCGTTGACGACCATGCCGTCGCGCGCCGGCGTCTCGAAGGCGACCATGCCGAGGTCGGCGGTGCCGAATGCCTGATAGGCATCGATGCCGCGCGACGTGACTTCGTCCTGCAGCGATTTCGGAAACGCCGCGCCTGATACCAGCGCGCGCCTGATCGAGGAGACGTCGCGGCCTGCGCTTGCGGCGGCATCGAGCAGGATCTTGAGGAAATCCGGCGTGCCGCTATAGCCGACCGGTCGATACGCTTCGATCAGCTCGAACTGCTGCTCGGTATTGCCGGGGCCGGCCGGGATCACCGCGCAGCCCAGCGCCCGCGCCGAGGCGTCGAAGATGAAGCCGCCCGGCGTCAGATGGTAGCTGAAGGTGTTGAGCACCACGTCGCCGGGCCGGAAGCCCGCCGCAAACAGCCCCCGCGCGCCGCGCCAGGGGTCGGTGTGAACGGGCTCGGGCTCGAAGATCGGCCCGGGCGAGGTGAACAGCCGCCCGAACGACCCCAAAGGCCCGGCCACCAATCCCCCGAAGGGCGGCGCGGCCTTGTGCAGGGCGGGGAGTTCCGACTTGCGCAGCACCGGCAGGCGCGCCAGCGCGGCCCGGCTCGTCACGGAAGCGGGATCGATGCCCTTCAGCCGCTCGGCATAGGCCGGCGCGGCCAGCGCCTTGCGCAGGACGTCCGGCAGCCGTGAAAACAGCTCAGCCTCGCGTTTGGCCGGCTCGCGGGTTTCAAGGGCGTCATAGTGATCGGTCATGGCTGATGATCCCGCAGATGAGGGCCGATTGCGCGCTGCCGCTGGCGTGCTATCAGACGGCGGCTACCGGTGTTGCTCGTGTTCCAGAGGACGCAATGGCTGAAGGACATACCGCTGCGGCAGGAGACGGTGCCGTTTCGGCCGATATCGTTGCCAGGCTGAAGCGTCGGATGGTCGACCACTGCCTGCCGCTGTGGTCGACCGAAGGCTGGGACGACAAAGCGGGCGGCTTTATCGAACGGCTCGACAGCGATGGCCATGCAGACCGCCTGGCGTCGCGCCGGGTTTTGGTGCAGGCGCGCCAGATCTATTGCTACGCCAAGGCGGCGCAAATGGGCTGGTATCCCGACGGCCGCGCGATCGCGCTGAAGGGGCTGGAGCATCTGCTCGCCAAGGCGAAGGCGCCCGACGGCAGACCGGGCTTCGTCCACACGCTGACGCCTGATGGCGCCGTGCTCGATCCGTTGCGCGATTCCTACGACCACGCCTTCGTGCTGCTGGCCCTTGCAACCGTCTACGGGCTCGATCGCGATGCGCAGATCCGCGCCGAGATCGATGCGCTGTGTCACTTCATCGAGACGGAGTTGCGCTCGCCGCACGGCGGCGTTCACGAAGGATTGCCGGTATCGATGCCGCGGCGGCAGAATCCGCAGATGCATTTGTTCGAAGCGATGATCGCGGCGTTCGACGCGACGCACGACACCGTGTTCCAGAACCGGGCCGGAAATTTCTTCAGCCTGTTTCTGGCCAACCTCTACGACAAGCAGCGGCAGGTGCTCGGGGAATATTTCGAGGAGGACTGGTCGAAGATCGAGCCCGTCAGCGTCGAGCCGGGGCATCAGGCGGAGTGGGCGTGGCTGCTGAAGGGCTTTGAACGCATCACCGGCTGCCCGACGGGGCGCTACCGCGGCGAATTGCTGGCATCGGCGCTGCGCTATCGCGACGAGGCGACCGGCTGCCTGATCGACGAGGGCGACGCCAACGGCAATATCAGGCGGCATACGCGCCGGCTGTGGCCGCAGACCGAAATCGCCAAGGCGTGGATCGCGCAGGCCGAGTCCGGCGAGGCGGGGGCCGCGGACGAAGCGCGCGCGGCGTTGTCGCGGCTCGAACGGCATTATCTCAGCCATCCCGTGGCGGGCGGCTGGTACGACCAGTTCGATCGCGACGGCAACTCGCTGGTCGCCACTATCCCTGCGTCTTCGTTCTACCATGTGCTTTGCGCGGTCGCGGAAGCGGAGCAAGTGATCGGCTAGATGGTGGGTGGCGCTCACAGCCACCGCTTTCGCCGCTTGAAGCTTTTCAGGTTCTTGAAGCTCTTGCGCTGGTCGCCGGCGCCGCCGAGGTAGAATTCCTTGACGTCCTCGTTGTCGCGCAATTCGTCGGCCGTGCCGTCGAGCACCACCTTGCCCTGTTCCATGATGTAGCCGTGGCTCGCGACCGACAGCGCCGCGCGTGCATTCTGCTCGACCAGCAAAATGGTGACGCCGAGGTCGCGGTTGATCTCCTTGATGATCGCGAACACCTCCTTGACCAGCAGCGGCGACAGGCCCATCGACGGCTCGTCCATCAGGATCATCTTGGGCCGCGCCATCAGCGCGCGGCCGATCGCCAGCATCTGCTGCTCGCCGCCGGAGAGATAGCCGGCAAGGCCAGTTCGCTCCTTGAGCCGCGGGAAATATCTGAACACCATGTCGATGTCGCCGGCGATCTCGTTGTCGGTCCGGGTAAAGGCGCCGAGCTTCAGATTTTCGATCGATGTCATGTCCGATATGATGCGGCGGCCCTCCATCACCTGAAAGATGCCGCGGCGGACGATCTTGTCGGGATCGATGCCGTTGATGCGCGCGCCGTCGAAAAGGATCTCGCCGCGGATGACTTCGCCATCCTCGGTCTTGAGAAGCCCCGAGATCGCCTTCAGCGTCGTCGACTTGCCGGCGCCGTTGGCGCCGAGCAGCGCCACGATCGCACCCTTCGGCACTTCGAGGCTGAGGCCGCGCAGCACCAGGATGACCTTGTCGTAGACCACCTCGATGTTGCTGACGCTGAGCAGCGGGGCGGCGGCTTGCGCTGCCGGTGCAGGGCGATTGATTTCGGTTGCTTCAGTCATGTCTCGTCTCACCGCCTCTAGTCGTCATCACCCGCGAATGCGGGTGATCCAGTATTCCAGAGGCCTCTCTGATGAACCGAGAGGCCGCGGCGTACTGGATCCCCGCCTTCGCGGGGATGACGACGGAGTGTCGGGATCGCCCGGAGGCGATCCGCGAAATTACCAGCCGAGCCACTCGGGCTTGCGCGGCAGGTCGATCGTCTTCACCTTCTCCATCTTGATGCCGCCGTTCTTGACGAGATCGTTGAGCGGGGCGTCGGTCGCGCCTGCGACCTTCATGCGATAGAGATCGACCTTGAGCGTGCCGCGGTGATCCTTCTCGGTGAAGGTCGAGGGGTTGCAGATGCCTTCGCCGCCGGCGGGCACCCAATCCTTCTTCTGATAGAAGCCCTTCTTGACGTTCTCGCCGGTGGCGCCGCCGTTCTTGGCGGCCCATTCGACGGCTTCCTTCATGTAGAGCGCCGTGCAGACGCCGGCGAGGTAATGCACGGGGCGGTAGGCCGTACCGGCCGCATCCGACATCTTGGAGATTTCCATGAAGGTCTTCATGCCCGGCGCGTTGCCGCCCCACACCACCGCGGTGCGCAGCGGGAACACCACGCCGTCGGCGGCAGCACCTGCGGCCTTCGCAGCGTTCTCGTCCATGCCCCAGACGTTGCCGAGGAACTGCACGTCGACGCCGGCGGCCTTGCAGGCGTTGAGCACGGAGATGTTGGAGCCGGCGGTATTGCCGAGATAGGCGTAGTTGGCGCCCGAGCTCTTCAGGGTCAGGCACTGCGCGCTGTAGTCGCCGGGCGTCAACGCGAAAACGATCGGCGGCAGAAGTCTCGAAGCCGAGTTCGGCGGCAATCGCTTCACCCGCGGCCTTCGGGGCGTTCGGGTAGGGGTGGTTGGCGCCCATGTGAACGAACTTCGGCTTGCCGGGCTTGCCCTTGGACTTCCAGTCCTCGGCGGCCCAGGTCAGCATGCCGCGAACCGCGTCCGAGTAGCTCGGGCCGTAGAAGAAGTTGTAGGGCGCGGGCTTGGCCTTGCCGCCGGCGCCGGTCGGATCGGAGAGCGCTGCGGCATAGGATGCCGAAATATCCGGGATCTTGTCCTGGGCCAGGAATCCCGTCAGCGCTTCGGTGTCGGCGGTGCCCCAGCCGAGAATGGCGGCGACCTTGTCGGAGCCCGACCATTTCTTGTACTGGGCGATGGCGCGCGGCACCTGGTAGCCATAGTCGACGGTGTCGACATTGACCTTGGCGCCGTTGATGCCGCCGTTCTTGTTGATCCACGCATAGGCATCAGCGACGCCCTGTCCGAACGGCGTTCCGACGTCCGAGGTTGCGCCCGAATAGTCGGCGAGATGCCCGAGCGAGATTGGTGCCTGAGCTGACGCTCCGGCGGTCCCCAGCAGCAGGGCCAGTGAGGCGGTACTCAGTAGAGTCTTCATCGTCATGACGTCATCCTCCGGTTATTTCTCGAGGTCTTCGTTGTCGGTCCCGTTCCGACCTCAATGCGAGAACGGGTAGAGTTTCCAGTATGCCTTGATCTGTCGCCAGCGATGCGCGAGTCCGTCCGGTTCGAAAACCAGAAAGACGATGATGATCAGGCCGATCGCCATCTCGCGCAGGAAGGCGATGTTGTTCTTCAATCCGAGGAACTGGTCGATCGGACTGCCGCGCAGTGCGACGCTGAGCCATTCCATCGATTCCGGCAGCAGCACCATGAACGCGGTTCCCATCAGCGTGCCCATGATCGAGCCGAGCCCGCCGATGATGATCATCGCCAGGAAGATGATCGAGCGGTCGATGCCGAACCCTTCATTGGAGACCACCTGATTGTAATGCGCGTAGAGCGCGCCGCCGACGCCGGCAAAGAAGGCCGCAAGGCCGAACGACAGCGTCCGGTACTTGGTCAAATTGATGCCCATGATCTCGGCGGACAGATAATGGTCGCGCACGGCGACCAGCGCGCGTCCGTCGCGCGAACGGATCAGGTTGGTGACCAGGAGATAGCAGACCACGACATAGGCCAGCACGACATAGAAATATTGTTTATCGCCGCGCAGCATGTAGCCGAAGATCGAGAACGGCTCGGCGCTGGCGGGAACGCTGCCGCCGGTGAACCATTCGGCGCGGGCAAAGAAGTCGAGCAGGATGTATTGCGCCGCCAGCGTGGCGATCGCGAGATAGAGCCCCTTCAGCCGGGCGGCGGGCAGGCCGAACACCAGGCCGACGGCGGCCGTCACCACGCCCGCAAGCGGAATGCAGAAGAAGACGGGAATGCCGAACCGGTTCGAGAGATAGGCCGACGTGAAGGCGCCGAAGCCGAAGAAGGCGGCGTGGCCGATCGAGATCTGGCCGGTGAAGCCGACAACGATGTTGAGGCCCAAGGCGGCGATGCCGAAGATGCCGATCTGGATCAGCAGGCTGAGGACGTATTCGTTGACGATGTGCGGCGCAAGGCAGATCAGGACGATGCCGGCGATCATGGCGTTGCGGCTGGTCGCGGTCGGAAACACGGTGGTATCGGCCGCATAGCTGGTGCGGAAGTCGCCGGCGGGAATGAGGGTCTGGCCTGCCATAATTGTTTACACCCGCTCGATGTCTTTGGTGCCGAACAGGCCGTACGGCTTGATCATCAGGATGATGATGAGGGCATAGAACGGCGCGATCTCGTAGAGATTGCCCCAGTGCAGATATTCGCTGTCGAGGAAGTGCGCGACGTTCTCGAGAAGTCCGATGATGATGCCGCCCAGCACCGCACCGCCGACACTGTCGAGACCGCCGAGGATCGCGGCCGGAAACACCTTGACGCCATAGGCGGAAAGCCCGGCCGACACGCCGTTGACGACCGCCACCACCACGCCCGCGACGGCGGAGACGGTAGCCGAGATCGCCCAGGCCATCGCGAATACGCTCTTGACGGATATGCCGAGCGATTGCGCCACCTGCTGGTTGAAGGCGGTGGCGCGCATGGCGAGACCATATTTGGAGAAGCGGAAGAACCACGCCATGCCGACCATCATCGCCACCGAGACCGCGAGGCTCATCAGATAGACGGTCTGCACCTGCAGGCCGAGGATGTTGACGTTCTGGGTCTGGAAGATGCGCGGGAAGGGCTGCAGGTTGACGCCGAATATCCACTTCATCAGCGCCGAAAATACCGTCGACAGCGCGATCGTCACCATGATCACGGAAATGATCGGCTCGCCGATCATCGGGCGCAGGATCACGATCTGGATGGCGATTCCGAACAGGAACATGAAGACCAGCGTGATCGGCATGCCCAGATAGAACGGCACCTGATATTTGGTGAGCAGCCACCAGCACACCCAGGCGCCGACCAGCAGCAGTTCGCCCTGCGCGAAGTTCACCACCTGCGTCGCCTTGTAGATCAGCACGAACGACATCGCGACCACGCCGTAGAGCGTGCCGACTACGAGGCCGTTGACCAGAAGCTGGATCAGGAGCTGGGT
>CAWFIQ010000010.1:0-322318 GCA_963815955.1 uncultured Alphaproteobacteria bacterium | reverse complement strand
CCGAGGGGGGCCAATGGAACCGGACAGACGATGACAGAGACGCTCGGCATTCACGAACTCTGGCTGTTTATCCTGTCCGGGCTGCTGCTCAACGTCACCCCGGGGCCGGACACCGCCTACATTATCGGCCGCAGCATCCAGTTCGGGTGGCGCGGCGGGGTGGCGGCGGCGACCGGTATCTGCTGCGGCTGTCTGGTCCATGTATTCGGCGCCGCCATCGGCCTGTCGGCGCTGTTGATGGCGTCATCTACCGCCTTCACGGTTCTGAAATGGGTCGGCGCGGCCTATCTCCTGTTTGCGGGCATACAGATGCTGCTGTCGCGCCCGCAGCCGATTGCCGAGGCGGCATCGGGCGCCGAGACCTCGCTTTCCCGGGTGTTCTGGCAAGGTGCGTTGACCAACGTGCTCAATCCGAAGGTGGCGCTGTTCTTCCTGGCCTTCCTGCCGCAATTCGTGGCCGCGGACTTAAGTCACAAGACGCTGGCCTTTCTGATCCTGGGCATGATCTTCATTTCCACCGGCACGCTCTGGTGCCTTGGGATCGCAGCGTTCGCGGCGAGGGCGGCCAGTCGGATCAGGCAATCAGCCAATGTGATGGCCTGGATCAACCGCATGCTCGGCGGGCTGTTCGTCTATCTCGGCATCCGCGTTGCGATGCTGGAGGGCCGCTGAGGTCAAGCCGCATATTCCTTGACAAGGAATGAGTAGATTCCAGCATGGCTCGGGGAAGTCACGACATCAACTTCGCCAGCGCATTGATGGCGAGGTAGAGGCCGAGAACAATCATGCCGATCTGGAACCAGCGCCGGAAGATATCCGGCTGCAGCCGCATCCGCACCGCCTGCCCGATAAACATGCCGGCAAAGGAAGCCGCCATGGCGACCGCGCCCGGCAGTGCCGTTGCAGCCGTCAGCAGGCCGGCGCCGGTGAGGTTGAGGCCAAGCGCCAGGGTCGCGACCGTGAAGAACACGCCCAACGCCTGGATCAGCTCTTCCTTCTCCATGCCGATTGCCTGCAGAAACGGCACCGACGGAATGACCTGCACGCCGGTTGCCGCCGAAATCATGCCGGTGATCAGCCCGACGATACCGCCGACCCATTTTTCGTTTCGTGGGGCAACGGTGAAACTGAATTTGCTCAGGCCGATGATGGCATTGATCGCCAGCAACAGGCCGAGCGCGATCGTGGTGTAGCGCGCATAGGGCCCGGTCAGCGACACCGCGTTCAGCCAGACGCCGGCGGCCGTTGCGGCCAGCAACGGCCATAGCCGTCGGAAAATATCGCGCAGATAGGGACCGCCGAAGGTTTGCCAGATGTTGGTGACGATCGCCGGCACGATGACGATGGCGATCGCCTGGGCCGGCGGCATCGACACTGCAAGCAGGCCCATCGATACCGTCGGCAGGCCGAGCCCGAGCGCGCCCTTCACGAAACCCGCAAGCAGGAAGGTAGCGGCGACGAGGATAAGCAAGGAATCGAACATGGGGGCGACATTGACCTATCGGCATAATGGGCACAATCTGGAGATTACGGAGATAGCCTTCGGCTGAAACGAAGGCAGAAATTCTCCGTCATTGCGAGGAGCGAAGCGACGAAGCAATTCATTCTTGGTTGCTGTGGCGAGATGGATTGCTTCGCTTGCGCTCGCAATGACGCCTTTCGCCGATCACGCCCAAGGAAATCCCGATGCGTTTCGATCTGGTCGATCTTCAGCTCTTCGTCGCGGTGGCCGAGACGCGCAGCATCACCAATGGCGCGGCGAAGGTTCATCTTGCACTGGCCTCGGCGAGTGAGCGGATCAAGGGGCTGGAAGTAGCGCTTGGCGTTTCGCTGCTGACGCGCGGCCGGCGTGGCGTCGAGCTGACGCCGGCCGGCGAGAGCCTGCTCGATCATGCGAGAGTCGTGCTCCACAATGTCGAGGCGATGCGTGGCGATCTGGCGGCCTTTGCCCGGGGTGCGAAGGCCACGGTCCGCTTCCTCGCCAACACGTCGGGGCTGTCGGAATATCTGCCGAAGGCGCTGGCCGCCTTCCTTGCCGCCCATCCTCACATCTCGATCGACGTCGAGGAGCGCGAAAGCGCCGAGATCGCCCGCGCCATCGTAACCGGCGCCGCCGATCTCGGGCTGGCCGCCGAGCACGCGCTTGCAGTCAATATCGAGCGGATCCCGTTCAGCGAAGACCGTCTGGTGCTGGTCGCCGCGCGGGATGACGAGCTTGCGAACCGGCGGCTGGTCGATTTCAGCGAAGTGGTGGAGCGCGAATTCGTCGGGCTGATCAGCTCGCTCGCGCTGCATGCCCATATCAGCGGACATGCGGCCCGTCTCGGCGCGCGCCTGCGCTTTCGTGCGCGGCTCAACAGTTTCGATGCGATCGGCCAGATGGTCGCCGCCGGCATCGGGATTGGCGTGATGCCTGAAGTCGCGGCAAAGCGATGCGCGCGATCGATGAAGATCAATGTCATCAGGATCAGGGATTCCTGGGCCAACCGGAAGCTCGTGATCTGTGCGCGGAGTTTTCGCGCGCTGCCGAAGTCCGCGCAGCAACTGGCGGAGCATCTGCGCAGATCTGCGCCGCGTTGAACATGGGTATGAGGCTGAAGTGGACGCCTGCTTGATGACTGACAGGGAGCCGGGCGTTACTTGCCTGTTGCGAGCCCGGCGGCCTTGATGACGCGCGCCCATTTCTGGGTCTCGGCTGCGATGTAGTCGCGAAACTGGCCTGGCGTGTTGCCGGCGACCGTCAGGCCCTGATCGGCGAGCTTCTGCTTCACCTGCGGATCGTTCATCGCTTCGTTGGCGATGCGGTTCAGGGTGGCGACGACAGGCTCAGGCGTTCCGCCCGGCGCGAGCATGCCGTACCAGTTTTCGATCAGGAGGTCCGGCATGCCGACCTCCGCGGTGGTCGGCACGTCAGGCGAAGTGGGCGCGCGTTTCGGGGCGCCGAGGGCAATCGGGCGCAGGGTGCCGGCCTTGATATGCGGCAGCAGCACCGGCAGATCGAGGAACGCCATCTGTACCTGCTGGCCGAGCAGATCGTTGATGGCAGGCGCCGCGCCCCGGTAGGGCACATGCACGACGTCGATGCTGGCGGTCAGCTTGAGCAGTTCGCCGGCAAGGTGCGGCAGGCCGCCGACGCCGGCGGATGCGAAATTGAGTTTCCCCGGCTGGGCCTTGGCGAGCGCGATCAGCTCCTTCATGTTGCCGGCGGGCACGTTGCTGGCGACAACAAGCATTTCCGGCACCGTGCTCACCAGCGTGACGGGCGCGAAATCCTTCGCCACGTCATAGGGCACCTTCTCCATCGTCGGGTTGATGACCAGCGCGCTCGCGCTCACGATGCCGATCGTGTAGCCGTCGGGGGCAGCCTTTGCGATCGCATCGGTGCCGAGCACGCCGGCCTGGCCGCCGCGATTCTCGATCACAACCGGCTGCTTCGTGATCTCGGACATGCGCTGGCCGACCAGGCGCGCGATGATGTCGTTGGGGCCGCCGGGTGGGAACGGCACGATCAGCTTGATCGGTTTGCTCGGGAAATCCTGCGCTGCCGCTACGGCAGGGAGCAGCACCGACAATCCGGTGAGAAGCACGCGAAGAGCCTTCATGAAGCCTCCCGTAACTTTATCACGGCCACATCCAGCGCGAAGCGCGCCGGTGTTCCCGCTATTTTGCCGGGTATCCCGGCTATTTCACGCCTCTAGTCCAGCAATACGCAAAATCGCGACGCGCTGCTTCATGTTCACTTCGCCGTCACGACCCCTGCGTCCTTGATCACCTTCGCCCACTTCCTGGTTTCGCTGTCGATGAAGGTGCGGAAATGTTCCGGCGTATCGCCGACCAGCGTCGCGCCCTGGGCCGCGAGCTTTTCCTTCACGGTCGGATCGGTCATCGCTTCGGTCGTGATCTTGTGCAGGTGAGCGATGATCGCCGGCGGCGTGGCGGCGGGCGCCACCATGCCATACCAGTTCTCGATGATCATGCCGGGCATCCCAGCCTCGGCGGTGGTCGGCACCTCCATCGCCGTTGGCGCCCGTTCGGGTGCGCCGATCGCGATCGGCCGCAAGCTGCCTGCCTTGATCTGCGGCAACAGCACCGGCAGATCGAGGAATGTCATCTGCACCTGCTGGCCGAGCAGGTCGTTCACCGCCGGCGCGGCGCCGCGGTAGGGGACGTGCACGATGTCGATATTGGCCGTCAGCTTGAGCAGTTCGCCCGCCAGATGCGGCAGGCTGCCGGGGCCGGACGAGGCGAAATTCAGTTTCCCCGGCTGCGCCTTGGCGAGCGCGACCAGTTCTTTCATGTCCCTGGCGGGAACGTTGGTCGCGACCACCAGCATCTCGGGAACGGTGGCGACCAGCGTCACCGGCGCGAAATCCTTCAGCGTATCGTAGGCGACCCTTTCCATGCTCGGGCTGATGGCAAGCGCGCCCGCGCTCGAGATCGCGATGGTGTAACCGTCGGGGGCGGCCTTTGCGACCGCGTCGGTGCCGAGCACACCGCCCTGGCCGCCGCGGTTGTCGATCAGCACCGCCTGCTTCGCAATCTCGGACATGCGCTGGCCGATCACGCGCGCGATGATGTCATTGGGCCCGCCGGCCGGGAACGGCACGATCAGCTTGATCGGTTTTGCGGGAAAATCCTGCGCCGCGGCCGAGGCTGGCAACAACAAGGCTGGCAACAGGGCCGGCAACAATAGCAGTGTCAGTCCAGCCAGCAGCTTGCCCAGCAGTCCCATGAATACTCCCCGATCCGCATCTATAGCGTGCGTTGCCTTGCATCGTACGCGATGAACCGCTCGATGCAAGGTCCTGCCGGTTGCAGCGGGAGCCGGTTCTCAAAACAAGCCGCGTCAAGGCAAGTCGACGACGATCAATGCATCCATCGAAATTTTGTGCGGCTGCGCCTCTAGCTGTTCAGCAGTTTCAGCGCCGCCTCATGCACGCGGGCGTCGCCGGCCGCGACGATGCGGCCGCCGCTCTGGGCGGGCTTGCCTTCCCAGTTGGTGACGATGCCGCCGGCGCCGGTGACGATCGGGATCAACGCCGCGATGTCATAGGGCTTGAGCTCGGTCTCGACCACGAGGTCGAGATGGCCGGCCGCCAGCATGCAGTAGGAGTAGCAGTCGCCGCCATAGCGCGACAACTTCACCGCACTCTCGACCCGGCCGAAGACCTCGCGGTCGGCCGCGTTCATCAGCAGCGGGCTGGTGGTGAAAGAGGTCGCTTCCTTTAGCGATGTGCAGCGCCGCGCCGTCAGCCGCCGCTCGCCGGACGGCCCCGAATAATGTGCCGAGCCGCTATCGCCGGAAAAGCGCTCGCCGATATAGGGCTGGTGCATCATGCCGAACACCGGCGTGCCCTTGTGCAACAGCGCGATCAGGGTGCCCCAGATCGGAAATCCCGCGATGAAGGATTTGGTGCCGTCGATGGGATCGAGCACCCAGACATATTCGGCGTCCTCGCGCTCGTTGCCGAATTCCTCGCCGACGATGCCGTGCTGGGGGAAGTTGGCCTTGATCAGGCGGCGCATCACTGCTTCTGCGGCGCGGTCGGCTTCCGTGACCGGATCGAAATCGCTCGCGCTTTTGTTGTCGACGGAGAGCGAGGTCCGGAAGAACGGCAGGATGGTTTCGCCGGACGCGGTCGCGAGGCGGCCGATGAAGGCTGTGAAATCGATGACCGTCACGGCTGTCCTTTACCGGAAATGAAAATGCCGTCTCTTGCCTAGCTCAATCCGCGCTGCCGCGCACGGCCAACGGCGCGTTATCCCATTCACCTTGAAGTCTCGGCTTTCGAATCGCTTTCGCCTGAGCTTCGTTTAAGCGTGGATTTTTGGTTAGTCCTGGCATCACGAAGTTGCGAGTTTTTGGCATACCAGCACTGCGGCCTGGCCGGGTCTCTGTTTGGTGTTGATGTAACATATTGATTTTATTATAGTAATTGTCTTGCTTCGACCCTGTGGCCGATCTGCCAGCTTGTTCCACATTGCGCGGGAAATGATCCAAAAAACCTTGCCTTTTGTGCAGCGCGGCCGCATATTGTTGCGGTGCGGTAGCGCCTCGCGCTATCGCTGCCCTCCTTGGGCGTTTCCTCCCTAGACTTGGGCCGCTTGTTCATTCAAGCGGCCCTTTTTTCTTTGGGAGTTTTGTCATTCCGAATTTCTTGCCGCGTCATTCCGGGGCGATGCGCAGCATCAAACCCGGAATCTCCAGATTCCGGATTCGCCCCTTCGCGTGCGCTCCGGAATGACGGAGGAGAGAGTCTACTCCGCCGCCGCCTGGAACGGCCCGAGATCCCCGAGCGGCACCTTCGCAAGCGCTTCCGCGAGCGCGGCGAAATCGGTGGCTACCTGCGCAAAGCGCGGGCTGCGCTCCCGGCGCCGCTCGTCCATGTAGATCGCCCGGTTGAGTTCGAGCTGCACGGTGTGCAGTCCGCTCGCCGGGTTGCCGTAGTGCTCGGTGATGAAGCCGCCGGCATAGGGCTTGTTGCGGCCGATCGAATAGCCGAGCTTGCTCATGATTTCCTCGACCACGTCGGGCAGCAGGCTCGCGCAACTGGTGCCGTAGCGATCGCCGATCACGATGTCGGGCCGCCGCGGCTCGTCGCGCGAGACGCCTACCGACGGCATCGAATGGCAATCCACCAGGATCACGGTTCCGAACGCCTGATGGGCCTTGTTGATCAGCCGCCGCAGCGCCCGGTGATATGGCTTGTAGAGCGCCTCGATCCGTCCCAGCGCGTCGTCGACGGAAAGCCGCTCGCGATAGATTTCCTGCCCGTCGCCGACCACGCGCGGAATGGTGCCGAGGCCGCCGGCAACCCGCATCGAGCGGGTATTGGCAAAGCTCGGCAGGCGTCCGGTGAACATGCGCGGATCGAGCTCATAAGGCTCGCGGTTCACGTCGACATAGGAGCGGGGGAAATTGACCCGGACCGTCGGAAAGCCCTGCTCGCTCAGGTCTCCGATCAACTCGTCCATGAACGAATCCTCGGAGCGGCGTAGTGCTGCGAGGTCGATCCGGGAGGCGTTGAGGAATTCGAGCGGATAGACCGACCCGGAATGGGGCGAGTTGAAGATGATCGGCGCCCGCCAATGCGCCGGCTCCACGATCTCGAACGGGGGCGGCAGTTCGCCATCAAACTGGGTCATCGTCGGGCGCCGTCCCTTGAATGTCCGCTTTCCCTTTCGGCCGGTCGATCACGCGACCGATTCTGCCGAAGGGCAGGGCGTGTAAGGATGTATTGTCCGTAATCGTAATCATTCTGCCAAGCGAAAAAAGCCGCCGTCCTGCTGGAACGCGCCGCAAACGCCTGAAAAGCGCCGCCTTGATCGATCTTGGTACATTCGTCTACCGAAATAGCGCCGCCCGCTACAAGCAAGAAGCCGTTACCTTTAACTGAAATTTACCCTCTGTCGGGCTTAGTGGGCGGAATGATCCTCCAAGCCGGAAGCGACGACCGACCGCCATGCACAAGATCCTGCTCGCCGAAGACGACAACGACATGCGACGCTTCCTGGTCAAGGCGCTGGAAAACGCCGGGTTTCAGGTCTCGCCCCACGACAACGGCATGTCGGCCTATCAGCGGCTGCGCGAGGAGCCGTTCGAGATGCTGCTCACCGATATCGTGATGCCCGAAATGGACGGTATCGAGCTGGCGCGCCGCGCCTCGGAACTCGACCCCGACATCAAGATCATGTTCATCACCGGCTTTGCCGCGGTCGCCCTGAATTCGGATTCGGAAGCCCCCAAGAACGCCAAGGTGCTGGCCAAGCCGGTTCACCTCCGCGAACTGGTCAGCGAAGTGAACAAGATGCTGGCGGCCTGATTCGGTCGCCTTTTTGGTCCGAAACACTCCGGAAATTACGTCCCAGCATCCTTGCAGGGGCGCTTTGGAGCCGATATACGGACCCCACCCAATACGATCAAAGCTGGAGCGGGATGGACGTTACCATCCCATTTCCAGGGCGCGTAGCTCAGCGGGAGAGCACTACCTTGACATGGTAGGGGTCACAGGTTCGATCCCTGTCGCGCCCACCAGCCTTCGCTTGCTTCGCAAGCTACGGCTCGGCAAGCCACACTCAATCCGCCCCCGGTTGGGTTCCGTTCCTGTTATGCGGGCGCGGCCTCTAGTGGACCGCTGCGTACATGATCTTCTCTTCCGTGGCTTCGAACGCGGAAAATTCCTCGACCACCTTGCCCTGTCTCGAAACCAGAATGCGGTCGGACAGCGCCATGATCTCGGGCAGGTAGGACGAGATGACCACGACGGCCTTGCCTTCGTCAGCGAGCCGCTGGATCAGTTCGTGGATCTCGACAATGGCGCCGACGTCGACGCCGCGCGTCGGTTCATCGAAAATGATCAGGTCCGGTTCCTGCACCAGCGATTTCGCGATCACCACCTTCTGCTGGTTGCCGCCCGATAGTTCGACGACCTTCATGCCGTTACCCGTCGTACGAACCTTGAGCCGCTCGACCCATTCGGTGCCGATCTTGTCAGCCTCGCGCCGCGACAGGAAAAATCGGCCGCCGGGAATCTTCGCCAGCAGTCCCAGGTAGATGTTGCGGGCGACCGACATGGTCTCGAAAAATCCCTCGACCTTGCGATCCTCGGTGACATAGGCGATGCCGGCCCGCACGGCCGGCGCCGGTACGCGGTAGCGAACCGGCTTGCCGTGAAGGATGACTTCGCCGCCGTGAAAGAAATCCCGCTTGAGGACACCGGCGACGACCTTGAACGTCTCGGTGCGGCCGGCGCCGACCAGGCCGAACACGCCGGTGATCTGTCCTGCGAACACCGAAAGCGAATTGTTCTTGACCATCGGCGCCATCTTCAGGTTCTGCACCGTCAGAACCCGCGCGCCGGCAGGCCGCATCGTGGTCTTTCGCGAACCGTAGAGCGTGTTCGACAGGTCGCGTCCGACCATCGCCTGCACGATGCGGGCCCGGTCGAATTTGGCGGCGTCGTCGGTCACCACATGCTTTCCGTCGCGCAGGATCGTAATCCGGTCGGCAAGGATCAGCGCTTCCTCCAGCGCATGTGAAATGAACACGATCGACACGCCGCGCCGCTTGAGGTCGCGCACCAGGTCGAAGAAGTACTTCTTCTCTTCCGGCGTCAGCGTGGCCGTGGGCTCGTCGAAGATGATGACCTTCGCCTCGTGCAGCACGGCGCGCGCGATCTCGACCATCTGCTTCTTGGCCGCGCCGAGCAGGCTCACCGTCGCGGTCGGCGTCACGTCGAAATTCAGCGATTGCAGGAATTGCTGGGCGGCGATGTAAATGCCGCGCAGCCGGTTGTAGAAACGCTCCTGTCCGAGAAACAGGTTCTGGGCGACGGTCATGGTCGGCACCAGGCTGTTTTCCTGAAACACCATTGCGATGCCAAGATGCCGCGCTTCCAGCGGCGTCCTCGGCGCAACGTCCACGCCGTTGACCTGCATCGTTCCCGAGGTGAGCGTGACGACGCCGGCCATCACCTTGGTCAGTGTCGACTTGCCCGCGCCGTTCTCGCCGACGAGGGCATGAATTTCGCCACGCCGAAGTTCGAAGTCGACGCGGTCTATCGCGGGAACGCCGGCATAGAGTTTGGTCGCCTGGCCGAGCCTGAGGACGATGTCGCTCATGGGCGCAATTCCTCGTCGATGACGGCCAGTGGCATGCGGAGCAGCCGGCCCGGCCCCTTGGCGATCGCATATAGCGCGCCATTCAGTTCGACCGCCGCGACCACGCCGTGGTTGACGCCGTCGACCCGGCTATGAAGCGCGTAAAGCGGCGCGCCATCGGCATTCAGCCGGATGACGAGGCCATAGGAGCGCGGGGGCGCCCACGGCTTGACGACGCCCATGGTCTTGAGGTGGGCGCCCTGCATCGGCTCAAGAAACGACTGGCCGGATTTCAGCTTGGGCGCGATCCAGTATTGCGGGTCGATCTCCGCCATCATGCGCCGCCGATAGGCGCTCTCGCGCAGAACGAATTCGACGAGTTGGGTACGTGCCGTGAAGGCGGTGAGCCAAAAGCCGCCGGCGGCCGCGGGCGACAGTGCGCGAAGGATAGACCGGCAGATTGTCGAGCACGGCTTGCTGGCGCCCGTCCGGCCGGATCGCCACCAGGCGATGCCGCCAGCTCTCGCTGAAACAGGACATTGTCACCCGCGGCGCATGCGCCGAACGCGTACTGCGCTTTCGAGGCGATGGTATTGACCCGGCCACTGGCGATGTCGAGCACCAGCACCCGCCCGGTCCGGCCCCGCTCCATCAAATCATGCACCCATTGCCCGTAGGGCCGCGCGCTCGAACCATCGGTCGCGATCAGCGTGCCCGCAGGGCCTGCCGAAAGTGCGTTGACGGCGGTCAGCGAGGAATCGGAAAAGCGCACACTGAGACGTCGGCGCCGATGGCGTCGCGAATACCTGCACCTCGCATCCGTCGAGCGCGACGGCCATCCTGCCGTCCGGCAGCAAAGCACAGCGCCGTGATCGTGCGATCGAAGCGTCGCAATTCCGTTGCAACCGTGCCGTCGAGGCGGCGGATGACGGCGCCGTCGGCGATGTACAGCGCCTTGCCGTCGCTGGCGAGGTCTTCCGGCGCATCGATCCGCGCGATCGTCTCGGCCTTCTCCAGGGCCTGGTTGGGTTTCAGCGCGCCGTCGAACGAGCGGCACCGTGATCGTCGCGTCGCCGCGCCCGAGCAGGCGGTCGGCAAACTCCTTCACCGCTCCGATCATGTGCGCTTCCCCCAGCGCCGGTCGTACTGGACGAAGTCGGGATCGGCATTGGTGAGTTTGTATTTGCCGATGCGGTTATTCATGATGCCGCCGAGATAGAGATGGCCGCGGTGCTCGCGCATCGACGTGATCATCGGATGATTTTCGCCGCGCAGGTCCCAGAACGATTTCGAGCACCTCGCCGCGCTCGTTGAACTTGATGACGCAGCCGGTGTTGATGTTCGGGAACAGCCATTCGTCGATCGGAACGCGCTTGCCCATGCGCTTGCGGAAGCCGGGCATCTTCCAGGCCAGATCGAGTGCGGGGCTGCGCATGCCGACCATCGCGAGCCAGTAGTTGCCGTCCGAGGCCAGGTTGATGTTGTCGGGATAACCCGGCAGGTTGTCGATGACCATCTCGGTCTTGCCGGCCTTCGGGCCGTCGAACCAGTAGCGCCGGATGCAGCAGCCGAATGTTTCGGCGAACAGGATCGACTGGCCGTCGCTCGCGATGCAGATCCCGTTGGGGAATTTCAGCCCGCGCAGCACCGTGCGCGTCGTTCCGGTGTTCGGATCGTAGCAGATGATCCGGCCGTTGCCGCGCGCCTCGAGGCCGTCGACCGGCCATTCGTGCATTTCGTAGCGGACGGTCGCCTCGGAGAAGAAAATCCGGCCGTCATCGGCGATGTCGAGGTCGTCGGCAAGCCGCAGGCGGCTGTCGTCGTTGACCGAGTAGAGGCTGCGGTTCGTCTCGTCCGTGACCTTTTCGATCTTGCGTTCGGGCGTGATGCGATAGAGCCCCATGCCGCCGATGCAGACATAGAGATTGTCGTTGCGGTCGAACGCCATGCCGAGCGGCTGGCCGCCGATATGTGCGTAGACCTCCATCTCGCTTGTAGTCGGGCGCCATGAAACGCATGATGTCGCCGTGGCGCGAGCCCGCGTAGAGATTGTCGTTGCGGTCGAGGATGACGTCTTCGGGCGCCTCGATGCGGCCGACGCCGATCAGCGTCACATCGCGCAGCTTGTCGTTCTGCGCAAACGCGCCACTGCCCGGAGCCGTCGATGCCGCGGGCGCCAGCGCGTGGTAAGTCGGGCTGACATAGACCTTGCTGATGATGCGTGTGCGATTCTTCAGCCAGCGAATGTCGATGGTGGCGGCGACCAGCAGGACGGCGGCGAGCACCATGCGATTGACGCCGCCGCTGACCGAGAGCGTGGTCATGCCGTTGATCAGGAACAACACGATCAGCGTGCCGACCAGCGCCTTGGTTACCGAGCCCTTGCCGCCGCCGAGGCTGATGCCGCCGAGCACGGTCGCCGTCAGCACGGTCACTTCGAGGCCGACGCCGACGTCGCCGCCGACGGTGCCGAGCCGCGCGGCGAAAAAGCAGCGCGCCGATCGAGGTCAGCACGCCGCTCGCGACATAACAGAGCGCAATCGTGCGCCGCACCGGAATGCCTGAATTGTAGGCCGAGCGGCGCGAACCGCCGATCGCGGTGATATGCCAGCCCGGCCGCAGGCGTGTCAGGAAGACATGCCCGAAGATGGCGACGACGAGGTAGACCAGCACCACGCTCGGTACGCCGAGGACCACGCCGCCGCCGATGAAGTTCCAGGACGGAATGTCAGGGAAGGCGGCCGCGATCTTGTTCGAATAGTCGAACAGCAGGAGATCGTAGGTCGACCGGTAGATGATGAGCGTGATCAGGGTGGTGATGAAGGCCCGCAGCCGCAGATAGCCGATCAGCAGGCCGTTGACGGCGCCGAGCGCCGCGCCGACACGCAATTGTCGCAACGATCACGGCCGGCACCGGCCAGTCGAGGACGTTGAGGCAGAACAGCGCGCAGAAGTCGCACAGCGCGAACATCGAGCCGACCGAAAGGTCGATGCCGCCGACGATGACCACCAGCGCCATGCCGAGCACGACAAAGCCGATTTCGCCGGCTTGCCGTCCGGTGTCGGCCAGTCCGCCGGCGGACAGGAAGCCGGGGATCGCGCGGCTCAGCAGAATGGTGATGATCATGCAGCACGATCACCGGAATCGCGGTTTCGGTCCAGCGCTTGGACAGGATTTCGCCGAGCAGATGATCCGGCCAGTAGCGGTATCGGAAACGAATTAGGGCGTCTTGCATCGGATGCTCGGGAAGGGAGGAATTCGAGGGACGCACGTCGACCCGGTACGAGCGGCCGTGCCATCGCACGGCCCGCTCGCCGGTCAACCCTGGGGAGGGTTTACTTCTTGAGGTCGCTGAGATTCCAGCAGGCGACGTCGCTTGCGGCGTTCTCCTTGGTGATCGGGATCAGCGTCGTATACATCGATCCCTTCACCGAACCGGGCTTCACGCCCGAGGAGACCAGCCATTTGATCATGCCGGCCATCTGCTCGGCCTGCGTCGGGACGTCGTAGCTGAGGTTGAGGTCGAATGCGCCCGACTTGACGAGTTCGCAGGCGCCCCTTCTGCTCGCCGCCACCGGAAGTCGCGACGAAGACCTTGCCGGTGAGGCCGGCTTCCTTCACCGCGGCGGCGGTTCCGATGTCCATGCCGTCCCAGAACCCGACGATGCCGCACAGATCCGGATTTTGCTTCAACACCGTCTGCGTGATCGCCTTGGCTTTGGCTGCATCCCAGTCAGCGGCCTGGCTCGACACCACCTTGATCTCGGGATGCTTGGCAAGCACGTTCTCGACGCCCTTGAGCGTGTAGGCGCTGGCGGCCGCCGACAAGGCACCCTGCACGATCGCGATCTTGTTGGACTTGCCGGCACAGGCCTTCACCACGGCCTCGGCGTCGCGTTCGCCGATCTCGATCCAGTTGGCGCCGACGAAGGCCGAGCTGCGATAAACCGAACCCATGTTGACCTGGATGATGTAGATGCCTTCATTCTCGGCGCGCTGCATCAGCTTGGCATAGGTCTGGACGTCCGGATTGTGAACGATGATCGCGGCAGGCTTTTCCGAGATCAGCGTGGTCAAAGCCTGCGCGCCGGCATTGGTGCTCCAGTTCGGATCGCGCACGACGACCTTCATGCCGTAAGGTTCGAGTTCTTTCTTGACGCCTGCGAACCAGCCTTCGGTGAGATCGAAATTCATCGCGACGGGTATGTAGGCGACGGTCTTGCCGGCGAGGGCCTGCTTGAAGGCGGCCTGGAACGGCTCGTCGAGGCCTTTCTGCGCCAGTGCCGGCGCGCATGCCGCGGTCATCAGGCCGATCCCGAAGACCGTCGTCTTGAGTGTACGTCCAGAAATTATCATGTTGTCCTCCCGGTTTTGGCTCGCGTTGCGTTTTTGCACGGCGATCAAATGTCGCCTTGTTGGGCCGTTTCCTCGTTGCGTGGGTTGAGGAACGAGTCGGTAATGACGGCGATCAGCAGCACCACGCCCTTGACGAGGTTCTGGCCGGAATAGGAGACGTCCATGATCGTCATGCCGTTGAGCATGGTGCCGATCAGGAGCGTTCCGATGACCACGTTGACCACGCCGCCGCGGCCGCCTGACAGGCCGATGCCGCCGAGCACCACCACCAGGATGACGTCGTAGATCAGGGTCGAATTGAAGATGCGCGTCGGCATGCTGTTGACGGATGACGCCATGATCAGGCCGGCGGCGCATGCCGATCAGCGCCGCCATGACATATTGCAGCACGATGATGGGACGGGTCGGAATGCCGGTGACGCGCGCGCCGTTGGGATTGTCGCCGATTGCATAGATATAGGCGCCGAGCCGGGTCTGCCGCAGCAGGAAGGCAACCACGATGCAGGCGAGTGCAAACATCACGACCGGCATCGGGATGCCGAGCAGATTGCCCTGTCCGAGATGTTCGAATCCGTCGAGCCCCGGGCTCCATTGCACGACGTCGAGCTTGAACAAGGCGGCCTGTCCGAGGCCGGCGAGAAACAATCCGGAGGCCAGTGTCGTGAACAGCGAGGGCACCTCGGCATAGGCGATCAGCCATCCGTTGACGAGGCCGAACACTGCGGTCAATGCGAAGGCGGCGGCCAGCGAGATTGGAAGCGAGTGGCCGTCCTGCACCATCTGCAGCACCAGTCCCGGCGGCACAGCCAGCGCCGCAATCAGCGATATGTCGATGCCGCGACCGATCACGACGATCGCCATGGCGAGCCCGAGAATGCCGAGCACCGCCACGTTCTGCAGCAGCGTCAGCATATTCGCCGCCGTCAGAAAGCCGGGAAGGGCAATTGCGAAGATCGCGAACAGCGCCGCGAAAACCGCAAAGACGATGCCCTGCTGGCCGATGTTCCTGATTCCCATCCCGGATTCTCTTATGCGATCTTTTGCCGCGGATGTTCGCCCGCTTTCGGAGGCAATGCAAGCCGCCACGTGATCTGCGATCACATACAGCGCGCAGCATGTGTACGACGCCTAAACACAAGTGGCGTCGCGCGCGCCGGCAAATTTCGTGCGACGAAAGTAGACCTGCCGAATGGATCGGTCCCGCGACAAGCGAACCGCCGGCCGCGAACAGAGTCTTTATGGGAGGTTGTTGTCAGACGGTTCTGACCGCGGGCAGCCAGCGGGGCTGGCCTGGCTAGATGCCGAGATAGGCTGCCTGCACCTGCTTGTTGCCGGCCAGTTCAGCGCTGGTGCCTTGCATGATCACGCGGCCACTCTCCAGCACATAGGCCCTTTGAACCAGGGACAGTGCGCGGCTGACGTTCTGTTCCACAAGCAAAATGGCCGTTCCCATCTTGTGGATTTCCTGGATTTTTTCGAAGGTGACATCGCACATGACAGGCGCGAGCCCAAGCGAAGGCTCGTCAAGCATCAGAAGGCGTGGCTTCAGCATCAGGCCGCGGCCCACGGCGAGCATCTGTTGTTCGCCGCCGCTCATCGTGCCGGCGAGCTGTTTGCGGCGTTCGGCGAGACGCGGAAAAATGCCGTAGACGAGATCGAGCGAGCTTGCCCGATCCGCTTTGGCACGGGGCGCATAAGAGCCGATTTCGAGATTTTCGTGGACGGTCATTTCCGGAAAAACCTGACGTCCTTCCGGCACGTGAGCGATACCGAGCTCCGTGATCTTGTGCGGCGGCAACGCCGCGAGGTTCGTGCCCATGAAGGTGACATTCCCGGCGGTCAGTTTGACCAGTCCGGAAATCGCGCGCAGCGTCGTGCTCTTGCCGGCGCCATTGGTGCCGAGCAGGCCGACCGCTTCGCCTTCGCCGACGTTGATGGTGACCTCGGTGATCGCCGGTACCGTCCCGTAAGAAGCACTGATGCCCGATAGTTCGATCATGACGCTGGTCCGGCCGGTGCATGGGCGTACGAGCCGAGATAGGCGCGGATAACTTCCGGGTTGGCCATGACCTCTTTCGGATTTCCTTCGGCAATCTTCTGTCCGTGGTCGAGCACGACGATATGCTTGGCGACAGCCATAATGGCGCGCATCAGGTGTTCAACGATCACGATCGTCAAGCCACGACCGGACAGCTTGTCGATCAAGGCGACGGCCTGATCGACCTCGGACGGATTGAGGCCTGCCATCACTTCGTCGAGCAACAGCAGTTTGGGTTGCGTGGCCAGGGCCCGCGCCATTTCAAGGCGCCGCTGATCAATCGTCGTCAGATCCTTCGCCGCGATCGTCTCGCGCGCCGACAGGCCTACGAATTCGATGACCTCGCGCGCCTTCTCGCGGGCGGCATCGGGGCTGCGATGGTGCAGGAACGCACCGGTCATGACGTTGTCGAGCACGGTCATGGCACCGAATGGCTTTGCGACCTGGAAGGTCCTCGCCAGACCGTGGGCGCAGACATCGTGCGGCCGCAGACCGACGATTTCCTTTCCGAAAGCCATCACCGATCCTTCATCCGGGCGATGAAAACCCATGATCAGATTGAAGGCCGTGGTCTTGCCGGCGCCGTTCGGGCCGATCAGGGCCAGCGTCTCGTTCTCCCGGACGGTGAACGTGACATCCTGAACGGCGCGCAGGCCGCCGAAACGTTTGTTGAGATTCTTGATCACCAATGCGTCGGCCATGGTCAGAACTTCGCCGCTTTCGCGCGCCGCTGCGCGTAGACTTCCGAGAAGTACCCCATGAGCCCTGTCGGCCGCCACAGGATCACGGCCATCAGAATGAGGCTGTAGACGGTGAGCTGAATTCCGCCGATCGCGCTTCCAAGCCAGCTCTGCAGCAGCGCGGAGGTTGTTTCCAGCAGGATAGTGCCGATCACGGGTCCCCACAGCGTCCCGATCCCGCCGACGATCGATACCAGTGCTGCCTCGATCGAGATGTTGAAGCTGAACGCGGTCGCAGGATCGATGAAATAGATGTACTGGGTATAAAACGTTCCCGCGAGCGCCGTGAGAAATGCGCTGATCAGATAGATGTCGCGCTTGATGCGCGGCGCGTTCACGCCGATGGCCTCGGCCGCATCCTCATCCTCGCCGATCGCGACGAGGTAATATCCCATCCGGGATTTTTCGATGCTGTAGGTAATCGCCAGCGCGAGCGCCAGCAGGCCAAGCACGACGTAGTAATAGCCGGCCTTGGCCTCGAACTGCATCATCAGCGGCGCATTGCCGAGATTCGGAATGGTAGTGCCCTCGGCACCCCAGGCCAGGTCGCGGAACTTGAGGAACACCAGCATCAGCGCCTGGGCGGTCGCAATCGTCGCGATCGTAAAATAAGGCCCGCGCAGGCGGAAGCAAAGCCAGCCGATGGGAAGGCTCGCCAGCATGGCCACGCCGCCGCCCGCGACCATTCCGATCCACGGCGAAATGCCGTAATTGATCTGGAGGATCGTGGAGGTGTAGGCACCCAATCCAAAGTAGGCCGCGTGTCCCAACGAGAGCTGTTTGGCGTAGCCGCCCATCAGGTTCCAGGCGACGCCGATGAACGAAAACAGCAAAATCCGGACGAAGATATCGATTGCAAACGAGCTGGTGACCACATGCGGCAGGGCGATCAGGACAATGGCGCCGATCGCGAGCCAGAGGGCGCTTTGCGTGCCGAGATATTTCATCAGCGCGCCTTCCCGCCGCCGAGGCCGTTGGGCTTGAAAACAAGTGTCAAAAGGAACATTGCAAATACGACAATCAGGCCGGAGTCCGCGCCGACGAACTGGATACCCAGCGATTCGGCGACGCCCATCATGAGACTGGCGACAAGGGCGCCGATCACGTTGCCCAGCGTTCCCAGCACCACGGCGACGAAGGCCATCAGCACGAATACCTGTCCGACAAACGGATAAGCGGACTGGAACGGCATCAACAAGGAGCCGGCGGCGCCCGCCAGCGCAAGCGCCAGACCGAAAGCGACTGCGAAAACGCGGTTGGGATTGATCCCCATCAGCGACGCGACGTCGCGGTTCTGGGATGCCGCCCGCATCGCCTTGCCGAGGTCGGTCGAGTGCAGGAACACCCACAGCGCGCCGCTCAGGGCCATCGCGACAACGAAGGCGATCAGTTTCGCGTAAGGAACATACAGGCCGCCGAAGTGGAAGGCTTCATCGGAATACCATGTGTGCACGGTGCGATAGTTCGCCGTGAACAGCATAAGCGAGAGATTCAGGAGCAACAGCGACAGCGCGAACGTCAGAAAGATTTGCGGCATGTCGTTGGGGCCGAGAACCCTGCGGATCAGAAAATGCTGGATCAGGACCCCGGTGACGAACAAGACCGGCATCGAGACGATAAGCGAAACCAGCGGATCGATGCCGAACTGCGTGGCCAGATAGAAGCTGATATACATCCCGATCATCACGAATTCGCCCTGGGCGAAATTCACGATCTTGACCACGCCGAAAATCAGCGTCACGCCGATGCTGACAAGCGCGTAGATACCACCGATGAGCAGGCCGTTGATAACGGCCTGGGCGACTGTCTCCAACATTGGGTCCGGCCGCGCTCAGGTTTTCAGAAGGGGAGCGCGCGCATCTTCCTTCGGGAAGACGCTGACGAGGTCGGCGTTCTGCCACTGCACGCCAACGGGGCGGCCGTAGACGTTCTTGCCATCGGGCCCGAACTTCACCTTGCCGCCTGGCGCCATCGCCGCGAAGCCCGACGAGACATCGAGTGTCGACAATGCCTCGCGCACCTTCTGCGGATCGGTCGAGGCTGCGCGTTCGAGCGCATCGGCCAGCATGAACGTCTGTGCGACCAGGCCGCCTGCGTATTCGAAGGCGAATTCACCGGTGCGCTTCTTGAACTCGACGTTGACCTTCTGGGCGTCCTCGTTCAGGTCGTGATTCCAGTGCCCGACGCCTTGCAGTCCTTCGGCCGCCTTGCCGACGTTCTTGAAGAAATCGGGCATCACGAAGCCGCCCGAGCCGCCATTGATCGCGATCTTGATCCCGATCTGGCGTACCGTGCGAACAATGAGGATGAGATCGTTCAGGTACGACAACGAGAACAGCGTATTGGCTCCCGATGCCTTGACCTTGTTGAGCAGCGGGCTCGCATCGGTGAATCCTGCCGAATAGGGCTCGAACATCACGATCTCGACGCCTTCAGCGGGCGCCAGTTCCTTCAATCCGTTCGATGTCGAGGTGCCAAACGCCGTGTTTTCGTAAATCACGGCGACCTTTGGCTTCTCGCTGACGAGCTTCGACATCTGTAATTGCGCCTTCGCGAATTGCGAGGCGCGCGCGAATGGCGTGAACGTATAGGTGCGTCCCTTGTTGAGCTGGTCCGAACTCGAGCCGGTAATCAAAGGCACCTTGGCGCGTTCTGCCACTTCGCTCGCGATCATGGTGAGCGCGCTGGCGTAACATCCGTGGATCGCGGAGAGTTTGTTGCCGGTAATCAGGCGATCGGTTTCGGTGCGGGTCACCGTGGTGTCGCTCTGCACGTCCGAAATGATGAGATTGAGCTTGGCGCCGCCGAGCGATTTGATGCCGCCGGCCTCGTTGACCATGTCGACACCGAGCTTTGCGGCGGCGACGCAGCCGACGCCGATCTGGGCCATGCTGCCGGTGGTTGGATACAGTGCGCCGATATTGATCATGGGGGCGGCCCAGCCGCGGAGCGGTACGGCGCCAAACGCCAGCGCACCGGCGCCGGTCTTGATCAGGAATTCGCGTCGGGTTTGTCGCTTTTTCTTGCTGGCGCCAGCGACGTCTGTGACAGAAGCCCCACGATCTTTTTTCATGTCGTTTCCCTTTTCTTGCCGGCGCATTCTGATGGCCCGGGTTTTTTGCTGGCGCGGTTATATACAATCGGTAGACGATGTGTACATACCCCGATCGCATTCTTGCAAGATTCTCTCAGTTCTCCTCATCATTATTGATAATTGCGGCGCTATATGCGGACTGTCCAGCACGCTCCACGCGCATGTTTCGCAGTGCTCGCGACCCCGGCGCGTTCTCGATCGGAAAGACGAGCGTCTTGAGTTTTCGGGCATCGCCTCATGATCCGGGCCGCACAGGCAAACGCGACCCAACTCAACTGATCGCCTGGCTATCGTTGCCCGCAATATGCTTCCCCGCGATATATCCGAACGTCAGCGCCGGGCCGAGCGTGATGCCGGCGCCGGGATAGTTGCCGCCCATGATGCTCGCCATGTCGTTGCCGGCGGCATAGAGCCCCGCGATCGGCTGGCCGTGCTGGTCCAGCGCACGTGCGTGTTCGTCGGTCCTGATGCCGGCATAGGTACCGAGATCGCCGATCACCATCTTGATCGCATAGAACGGTCCGTCCTTGATCGGCGCGACGCAGGGGTTCGGGCCATGCAGCGCATCGCCCTGGTAGCGGTTATAGGCGCGAGAGCCTTTGCCGAAGGCCGGATCGCGTCCTTCCGCGGCTGATGCGTTGAACTCGGCGATCGTTGCCTCGAGCCCTTGCCGGTCGATACCGGTGCGGTCGGCGAGTTCGGCCAGCGTGGCGCCGCGCTTGAGATAGCCGGTCGCGAGATGATGGCGCAGCGGCATCGGAAACGGCGGCACGCATCCGAGGCCATACTTGCGCAAGGCGCGATGATCGCACAGAAGAAACGCCGTGATCTCCTCGCCGGGCTTTGCCGCCTTCACCATCGCCTGCACGAAATCGTGGTAGGAATTGCCCTCATTGGCAAAGCGCCTGCCGTCGCGCATCACCGCGATGACGCCGGGTTTGGCGCGGTCGATGAAATGCGGCATCACGCCCTTGCTGCCGTCCTTGCGCTCGGTGATCGAGACCGGCACCCAGGCCGCGGCATTCGGCAAATCGTCCTCGATGCGCCCGCCGGCGGTTTCCGCCAGTCGCAATCCATCGCCGGTGTTGCCGACGGGGCCCGGCGAGAAATGCTCTGTACCGCTCGGCGCGTGCGGGAATTTCTCCTTGCGCCTTGCGACATCGTGCGGAAAGCCGCCGCAGGCCAGCACGACGCCGCGTTTTGCATTGATGCGGACCAGTCTGCCCTGGCGTTCGACGACCGCGCCGCGCACCGCGCCGTCCTCGACGATCAGCTCGTGCACCGGCGAGGACAGCCACAGCGGAATCTTCAGGTCGAACGCCGATTTGGCGAGGCGCCCGGCCAGCGCATTGCCGTTGGTCAGCGTCATGCCGCGGCCGTTGCGCATCACGTCGATCGCATGCTTCGACAGGCGTTTCGCCACATAGATCGCCGAGGTCAGCGATTTGGTCGCGCGCATGAAGTGGACGATGTCCTTGCCCGACCCCAGCATCATGCCGAACACCGTCAGTTCGGGAAGGGGACTGCCGAGAGTCTTGACGTGCTCGCCCAGTTCACGGCCGTCGAACGGCCGTGTCACCATCGATCGGCCGCCCTGCGCACCACCGGGGGCTTCCGCGTGATAATCCGGAAACGTCAGCGGCATGTCGAAGCGCACCGCCGTCTTGCTCGTGAAGAAATCGACGGCCTTCGGCCCGTGGGCAAGAAACGCATCGACGCGCGCGGCATCGAAACTGTTGCCGGCCTCATGCCGCAGATAGGTCCGCGCCTGGTCGGGGCTTTCGGTGATGCCCCAGTCGCGCGCCAGCGAGGTGCCGGGAATCCAGAGCCAGCCGCCGGAGCGGGCGGTAGTGCCGCCAAAGCGCGGCTCCTTCTCGACAACAAGGACATTGAGGCCGTGATGCCCCGCGGTGACCGCCGCCGACATCCCGGCGCAGCCCGAGCCCACCACCAGCGCATCGCATTCGTAAGTTTCCTGTTCGTTGCCCGCCACGCGATCCGTCCCTGCTTCCTTGTTTTTGGGCAGACATTTGGATGCGGATCGATTGGCCTGTCAATCGTGCGGGCAGGGTGCGTGTGACCCGAAGCCGACCTTCACCTCTCCGGCACGCCAGCGAGGCGCATGCCCTCACAGAAGCGATCGAGCCCAGCAAGGTAAATCGGATTGTCCGGAGCCGAGGTTGATCGATGATCTAAGCGGATATGGCTCCGGCACGGCCGTTGCTTGCATTAGCTGCACCGGTGGCGATTGTATTCATCTGACGCTGATGTGTAGCTGACGGCACTTCGTTGAAGACAGCCCTGTATTCTCCGGCGAATCTCCCGAACTCGGACACGCCATTCGTAGCGAGAATATCTGCAAGCGAAAGCCCTCTGCCGCTTCTTCGGATTGCATGATACACGGCATTTATTTGCCGAAGTTTCAGATAACGCTTTGGTGAAATCTTCAGATACCTTTCGAACGCACGTAGCAAGGTCCTGTAGGTGACTCTGGTTACACGTGCGAGGTCGCCTATTTCTACGTTCTCATCACCGCGGGATTGTACATAGCGAAGCGCTCGAAAAACAATCTGCTCCGAGGACCTCGTAGTCCCGCTGGGTAGGGCGACGATGCCGTCGTTCTTCTCCCAAGCCTGCGCCACATGATGGTACATTGCCTCTTCGAGGCCGGCGTCCGGAGAGTATTCGATGCCCTTGCCAAAAACGTCATCGGCAATGGCCCTGAATGCTGACGCCGCCCTCATCGACAGCATCATCATATGCTTCTCCGTCTTGAACGCGTGCAGCGACCGCGCCGGTGGTCGGAGCCGTTGTGCTAAAGCATCGTCCTTGGGCATCGACCATGACAACCACTTGTCGGGACCGGTGCGAACAAAGGTGAAGTGAGTTTCGGGCGGGAGCGTAATCAAGGTGCGACTTGGACACGGCACGCCATCCAGCCAAACCTGATCGTCAAACTCGGTGATTTGCATAATCAGCGAGAAAAGATTTGGATCTGTAACTCCGTGAACCAGGCCGGCACCCCCGTCCATGCCGAATTGCAGCACCGTTCGATCAAGTGGGATTTGTTTCACCTCCCACGGCCAAACCGACGATTCGGATTTGAGAAAACTTACCGTTGCGGCTTGGATCTTGTCGGCGTATCCACCAAAATTATCAGTCATTGAAATCGTCCAATCCGGCGCAATAGGCCAAGCAATATGCGCGATTGCTTGGCCAGCCACGTTACGTCGCAGAAACGGTCCGGCGCCGGGAATTTTGAGCCTGCGGCCAGAAAAATTATACCGGGAATAATACGGGCGCTCGGCATTCAGGCGCCGCCGAAAGAACGCAGAGCCCGTTTTTGGCGGCGCAGCATGATGCGCGCGAAGAGCTGAAGATCGGGCTGGCGTTGGCAGATTCTGCATAACGCTCCCACGATGCTTTATGTCAGTTAATCCCCGCATTGCTTGATTGATTGGGGGATGAGACTTTGAAGAAGCTTGGTTGGTATGTCGCCGCTACGGCGATTTCGATAGTAAGTTGCGGCGCAGCAAGCGGTGCTGATCTCCCGCAGGCGCCACCGTATCGGGCGCCTCCAGTCGCGATGCCCCTGATGTATAACTGGTCGGGCTTCTATATCGGCGCGAACGGCGGGTATGGCTGGGGCAATCAGGATCCGCTCGTTCTTTTCGGAAACAGGTTTGACCGCTCAAGCATGAGCATGAGCGGCGGAATGATCGGCGGTACGGTAGGAGCTCAGATCCAGCAAGGTTATGTGGTCCTGGGCGTCGAGGGTGATCTGGACTGGGCTAACATCAAGGGTAATTACACGACGACCCCGACAATCCTCGGAGCCAATATCGGGCCCGGAATTGCGCTCAACGTAAATTCCAACATCAGTGCGTACGGAACGGCGCGTCTGCGCGCCGGCGCCGCCTTCAACAACCTGCTTCTCTACGTCACCGGCGGTGCGGCGCTTGTGAAGTCCAGCGCAGACGGCACTTCGATCGCGGGTGTGGCCTGCGGGACGCTTGGCGTATTTCCGAACTGCTCGGCGTCCGAATGGCGTCCAGGCGTCGTTGCCGGCCTTGGCCTCGAATACGGCTTCACGCCCAACTGGTCCGTGAAGGGTGAATATCTCTACACCAAGATGATCGGTACCGGCGTGAGCACCGATAAGCTGAACACCATGCGCGCCGGCATCAACTATCGATTTTGAAACCGGTTGTTAGTGAGATCGCCATGAACAGCAAAACATTGATAGAGGGCTTGGTCGCGCAGGACGTACGCTTCGCCTGTCGTGTCTTCAATTTGCGCTGGGTTGCCTAAGGCGGCGGCTGCCGACAAAGCAGCCAACGGACTTGAAGTGCAACCACTGAAACAGAACAAGAAACAAGGGAAATCCAACATGCGATATCGCTTCGTGTTTGCTGCTGCCGCGACGATGATCTGCTCAAACGCTTTCGCCCAAACGCCGCTCTCCGCTTATGTCGATAGCAACGGCTTCATCAATGTGCAGACGATGACCTGCGCGCAGCTGGCCGGTACTTTTCAGGAAGACGCGGACGCGCTGACCACATGGTACAGCGGTTGGTACAATGGCTTGGCCAAAAAGCATTACCTCGACCTTCGCAAGGGAAAAGTCGTTGAGCATGAGGTGATCCAGTATTGCAAGGCCAACCCGGGCAAACTCATCATCGATGCGATTGCCGTCGTGTTCAAGGACGAGAGGGCCAGGCTGGGAATCCAGATGAAGGCCGATTGAGCCTGCGTCGCGAACCAGGTGTGCCGCGATTGTCGTGCAAATTTCGACGAACAAGGAGATGGTGAATGTCCCCCACTGCCGTGCGTGCTCTATTCCTTCCGGTCGCTCTGATCTTCACAAATTGCGCTTTTGCGCAGAATGCCGCGCCGCCACATGTGCCGCTGCAGAAGACGATTGGGGCTACCAAGCCGCAGGTCGTTCCCTCGCTTATCGTCTTCAATTCCAAAGGCGCAACGTTGCAGTCCGGGAAGCTCGTTCTGACCGGCATAGCACCAAATTCGATCGTGTTTGCCGATCGACCCGTTCGTTCAGCAGGTCACGAACTCACCAGCCGCATCGTGGAGGATTGGGGGGCGGGCAGCGATAATTTCGCGAAGGATCCGCCGAACGCGACGATATCCGTCTTTCAGAGGGATGGCAGTGGCGTACGAGACGCGGTCATCGTCTTGAAGAGCCCAAAAATCGAAGGCGAGAATCTTGCGTTTGACGTCGATGTTCTGGAGGGGGACATCAAGGGCGCCGACGGTCCCGCATCCGTCTTCATCGATATTATCGGTATGCCGTTCACACCGCTTTCTGTCGCGGGCGTTGCACGGCGAACCGCCTTTCGTGGAGCATATTATGCCGGTGCCGCGGCGGCGGTAGGCACGGCTGCCGCGGTAGGGGCCGCGGCGGTATACGCTGCACCCCGACCAGTCTGCGGCTACTACCCTTATCCGCCATGCTACTAGCCGCGAACAGAGGCGCGCCCGCGAGATCCGTCTGGATTTGCCCGGGAGCGGCCTTGACGGCGCTGTCGTCCGAAATTTGTCGGCGACAAAAAAATCCGACCGCCAGTTGCAACAAGAAGCTCCGTCTCATTTGGGAAACATGATGATGAACATCACTCGCCGCAATCTAATCATTGCCGCCCTGGGAACTTCCTTCGCGGCGCTTCTGCAGTCATCCGGCCAAGCGAACTTCGACGGACCGGTGCTTCGCGCCATCGACGGCGGCGAAGAATTCTGGCTCGCCACTGACGCTTACGTATTCGGTTATCCGCTCGTGACGATGGAAATGACACGCCGGATCATGACCAACGTGGCTTCGCCCGAGGGTACGCGCGGTCCCATGGGACAATTTATCAAGATGCAGAGGTATCCCGACGCGACCTTCAAGGATGTGACGGCGCCGAACGCCGACACGCTGTACACCACGGCGTGGGTCGATGTTGGAGACGAGCCCTGGGTTCTCGACATGCCCGACATGAAGGACCGCTACTTCCTGTTTCCGATGCTGGATGGCTGGACCAACGTATTTCAGGTGCCGGGCAAGCGCACGACAGGTACGAAAGCGCAGACCTACGCGATTACCGGGCCGGGTTGGAAGGGTACGTTGCCCGCGGGTATCAAGGAGTATAAATCGCCGACCAGCATGGTCTGGATCCTTGGGCGCATCTATTGCACCGGAACGCCGGAAGATTATGCCGCGGTCCATGCAGCGCAGGATGCGTTCAAACTCACCCCGTTGAGCGGATACGGCAAGACCTATACCCCCGCGCCGGGCAAGGTCGATGCGTCGATCGACATGAAGACGGCGGTGCGGGAGCAGGTCAATCGCATGAACGCGGTTGAATATTTCACGTTGCTTGCGCAGTTGATGAAGAAAAATCCGCCGGCCGCTGCCGACGCGCCGGAGTTAGCGAAATTTGCCAGGATAGGCCTCATTGCCGGCAAGGATTTCGACGCCAGCAAACTCGATGCCGCCTTTGCCAAGCGGATTCCCCAAGTCGGCTTCGACCGGATCATGTTGCAGTTCAAGGTCAACAAGGCGATCAAGAACATTGACGGCTGGGCGTTCGACACCGAGACCGGAATTTACGGGACCGGCTATCTCAACCGTGCTCTCATCACAGCCATCGGGCTCGGCGCCAATCGAATTGAGGATGCCTGCTATCCGACGTCGCAAAAGGATGTCGATGGGAAGGATTACCTGGGCAGTAACAAGTATGTAATGCACTTCCCGAAGGGACAGCTCCCGCCCGTCGGCGGCTTCTGGTCATTGACGATGTACGACGAGAACTACTTCTTCGTAGACAACCCGCTCAATCGCTATTCGATCAGTGCCCGCCAGAATCTGAAATCGAATCCGGATGGTTCTGTCGATCTCTACATCCAGAAGGACTCGCCCGGGGCCGGCAAGGAATTGAACTGGCTCCCGGCACCCGCGGGCAAGTTCGTCCTGATGTTGCGATTGTATTGGCCGAACGCGAAGTCACCCTCGATCATCAATGGAAGCTGGTCTCCGCCGCCCGCAAAGAAAGTCGCGAGCAACTGATCGCGATTAAGCAAAGTTCGCCGTCCAGATTCATGGCCGGCGGACGTCGATTTGATATGACCGCCGCGAAAATCATTGTTAGAAGGGCGAGTGACGGATTTGTTGATGGTTGGACACCGGCCCCAGACAAATGCAAAGCGCGATTGAGCTCCTGCCCGTTACCCCGTCGATGGAGCAACTCGCTCGCATCATCGGCAGCGTTGCGGCCCCGGCGTTTCTGTTGGGCGCCGTCGCATCTTTTATCTCGGTGTTATTCTCTCAGATAAATCGGGTGATCGACCGAGCGCACTATATTGACGCAATCAAGGATGATGACGCCGCGAGGTCCTATCTTAAGGCGGACCTCCCGCGCCTTAGACGCCGAGCGGAGTTGTTACACCGGGCTCTTCGTTATTCGATCTTGTCCGCAATGCTGACCGCGCTGATCATTATCGTCGCCTTCATCAGCGCTTACTATAATTTTGCTCACGAGTACGGCGTGGCGCTCCTGTTTGTGGGAGCTCTGGTTGCATTTTGCTTGTCGTTAATAGATCTGGCGCGCGAAGCCAGCATCGCGCTTCACGACAACGATCTTCGAGCTTAGCGGTTCTGCATCGCGGAGCGCACGGTTACGGTCCGGCAGGTCTTCATTGGAGTTCAAGGACCAACTTCTTATGACGGATCCGACAGGCACTTTGCAAGGCGCGCAATCGGTCAGCCGAATTCTGGTCAAGTTGCCGCCTTGGCTCCGCACAGCCCTGGTTGTCGGTCTGGCCATTCTTGCAGCAGGTGCGGGTCTCTTTGGTTACAAGTACTATACGCGTCCAGTCACGTTGACGGTGGCGGTCGGCTCAATTGATGGTGAGGCGGCCAAGGTAATGTCTGCGATTGCTAACCGGTTCGTTGCGATCAATGCCCCCGTGCGACTGACGGTTATCAACTCCGGCACCGCGCTGGCCGCGGGTGAAATGTTTTCATCTGGCAAAGTGGATCTCGCCGTCGTTCGTGGCGATGTCGGCGATCTGTCACAAGCGCGGGCCGTCGTTGTCGTTAGTTATGTCGTTGCATTGATGATCGCCCCGCCGGGTTCGCCGATCGATCGAATTGACAAGCTCAGGGGGCGTCGTGTCGGTGTGGTCGGAGCAGAGGTGAACTCGAAAATCCTTGATATCCTGAGCAAGGAGTATGGACTCGACAGGTCAAGCACATTCAAGGAATTGACGCCCGCCAACGCCCAGCGCGCGCTGCAGTCGAAGGAAATCGCCGCGCTGCTCGTTGTGATGCCGCTGTCGCGGAAATACCTCGCGTTGATACGAGGATTGTTTCAGCAGGGTCCCAAGTCGTCGCCGGTGATGATCGCCATCGATTCTGCCGCGGCGATAGCACAAGCCGAGCGCGCATATGAAAGCTTTGACGTGCCAAAGGGCACTCTGCGTGGTGCTCCAGCGGTCCCGGACGACGATCTTACGACGCTGAGAACTGCCCTCTACCTGGTCGCAAACAAGAAGCTTGGCTCCGACCTGATCGCAAGTCTGACCGAGGCTCTTATGACTGTGCGGCGGGACCTCCTGGTCGAGGACCCCATCTTTGCGCAAATGACCGCTCCCAGCACTGATGCGGATGCTCATCTCGCCCTTCATCCGGGCGCCGCAGCCTTTTATAATGGCACCCAACAGTCCTTCATGGACGAATATGGGAACTGGATTTATCTGACGCCGATGATTTTGGGCGGCATGGCAACGGTGCTCGCCGCGGCATGGAAGTTTCTGGGAATTGGGCCTTTTGTGAAGGATGGTCCGCTGGACGCGCTATACGCGTTGGTTCGCCGGATACGGAAAGCGGACAGCGAGGCCGAACTCGGGATGATCGAAGACGAAATCGACGACATCCTGAAGGACCAACGCGGCAGGGCCGCTGCGGGTGATGAGACCGCCGTGGATGCTGCAACCTTGAACGTTACCGCGCACCGCCTCGAAAATTTGATCCACGATCGACGATTTCTTCTCAGGAACAGCGTCTGAGGTTGCGCGAATTGTGTGTGAAACATTCGCGATTTAGGTGTAGGCTGGACTGAGACGAGGGAGGTGACGATGCTCAAGGAGAACTACGTCGCCAAACAACAGCGGATCGGCGAGCGCCTGTCGCGCGCGATGGCTAAGGCCCACATGGATTGCCGAGAACTCGCCGCGCTGACGGGTTACAGTGAGGCACAGATCGTGAAGTGGGAGCGCGGGCGTGCGCGGCTCTATCCGAGCGAACTCATAAAGCTATGTCATGCGCTCGACGTGAAGCCAGAGTGGCTGCTGTGTTGGGAACGCCGCCTTCACTGACCAGCGTTATGCTCCCGTGCCAAATGGTCCGGCACCTACCGCCGGGCGGCTTCTCTTTCCCGATCTCCTTCTCCCACAAGGGAGGAAGGAGGAGACTCAATTCCCCGTCTCGAACGAGCAACTGGCGCCGCCGCCGGCCTTTTGTTTGATCTCGGCCGGATCGAGCGTGCAGTTAAGCTTCGAGAGGCTTTCGGTCACCGATCCGACGGAGCCGTCGGATGGCACGCCGGCCATCGCTTCGGTCGCAAAGATTTCGCTGGCCCGCCGTCCGTTGACGGTCTGCTTGACGCCCTTGAAGGTCAGTTCGCAGAAGCGCGCGGTGATGTCGACATTGCTGACGCGGCAGACGATCTTGTCCGCGGTGACCGAAATCTTTTTGGCGTAACGAACGCCGGTCTGCCCGACGAAAAACGCGGTGACGGCTTCCCGCTCATCCGCGGTCAGCAGTGGTGAATACAGCGCCACGACGCCGGCAAGCGCCAGCGCCGCGGGGCCGTTGGCTGTTGCCGGACCGGCCGATGCGGTGGATGCGCCGGCGGTAAGAAGCGAGACGGCGAAAATCGCCAGCCTGCCGGATTTCATTTTCATTTTATCCTCCAATTCGCCGCGCGTTACCCGGCCATTTGGATGGGGTTCGATTTGTCTGTCAATCGCGCCGCAACTTCTTCCTTCTCCCACATACGCCTTCGCCAAGGCTTCGGCGGACATGAGGGGAGAGGGAAATGCGTCGTGCATCCAAGGCAGGGCGGCCCCCCGGTAAAGCGCTTGCGCCGCCTTCGCATCGGCGGCACAGTTACGGGTGCGACGCAAGATCGCCGAGACGAAAGCCTGAGGAAGCTCCATGGCGGCCACGCGGATTGACTGCGATATCCATCCCGCGGTGGGCGGAACCCGCACCACGCTGCTGCCCTATCTCGACGACCACTGGAAAGAGCAGGTGGTCAGCCGCGCCATCGACGGCCTCGATCTCAACTCCTATCCTCCCAACATGCCGTTCTCGGGCCGCGCCGATTGGCGGCCGGCCGACAGGCAAGCCCGGCAGCGAACTGGCGATGGTGCAGCGCGGCGCGTTCGACCAGCTCGGTTCGAGCCATGCGATCTGCAATGTCGTCTACGGCGCGCAGGCGGTGTTCGATTCCTACATGGCGGCCGGCTTCTGCAAGGCGATCAACGACTGGATCGCGGCCGAATGGCTTTCAAAGGATCCGCGGCTGAGTGCTTCGATCGTGGTGCCGATGCAGGCGCCGGATCTGGCGGTGGAAGAAATCGAGCGGCGCGCGGGCGACAATCGCTTCGTCTCCGTGCTGGTGCTGGCGCAGGGCGAGACGCTGCTCGGACGCCGGCATTACTGGCCGGTCTGGCAGGCCGCCGAAAAACACAGGCTGCCGGTCGCGATCCATGCCGGCAGCGCCTACCGCGGTGCGCCGAGTTCGATCGGCTGGCCGTCCTATCGATACGAATATTATCTCGCCGAAGCGCAGGCGTTTCAGGCGCAGGTGCTGAGCCTGGTCTATGAAGGCGTGTTCGGCAAATTCCCCGATCTCAAGGTCGTGCTGATGGAGTCGGGCGTGAGCTGGCTGCCGGCCTTCATGTGGCGTGCGAACAAGACCTGGCGCGGCGTGCGCGTCGAGGTGCCGTGGGTCGAGCGCGAGCCGGCCTCGATCATCCGCGACCATATCCGCGTCACCATGCAGCCGTTCGACGGCCCGCCGGATGCCGCAGGCATCGCCGACGTGATCGAGCAGATCGGCTCCGACAAGATGTTCCTGTTTGCGTCGGACTATCCGCACTGGCAGTTCGACGGCGACGATCCGATGCCGCCGCATCTGCCCGCGAGCATCGTTTCGCGCATGTGCGCCGACAATCCGTTAGAAACTTTTCCGCGGCTGAAACTCGCCGCTTGAACAATACAAGGAGGATCGCATGAGTGACGTCATCGACCGCCCGATTCTTGCAGAGGAAGAAGCCGCCAAAAGCCGGCTGCGCATTATCGATTGCGACGTGCATCCGAGCATCCACGCGCATTCCGATATCGAGCAGTTCATGCCGAAACGCTGGCAGGAGCATCTGCGCACCTATGGCAGCCATTTGCGCACGCCCTATATCGGCACCACGCCGTATCCGCGTTCCTCGCCGCTGATCGCGCGCCGTGACGCCTGGCCGCCGACCGGCGGGCCTCCGGGCTCCAATCTCGATTTCATGCGCAAGCAGTACCTCGATCCGCTCAATGTCGAGTTCGGCATTCTGCAGGTGCTCGATCTCTTCATCTTCTCGCAGCAGAACCTGGAATTCGGCGCCGCGATCCAGCGCGCCATCAATGACTGGCAGCTCGCGTTCTGGTCCGATCGCGATCCGCGGCTGAAGGCCTCGATCCTCGCCGGCCAGGACGATACGCAGTTCGCGATCGCCGAGATCGAGCGCTGCGCCAAGATCGGCCGCTACGTGCAGATCAACGTTTGCCCGCGCGCCAACGAGCCGCTCGGCCGCCGCCGCTACTGGCCGATCTATGAACGCGCGCAGGAATTAGGCCTGCCGCTCGGCATTCATGTCGGCGGCTATGGCGGCCATGCGCCGACCGGCGGCGGCTGGCCGTCCTATTACGCCGAGGAGCACCAGTCGAACGCGCACACCATGGCGGCGCAACTCACCAGCCTGGTGCTCGAAGGCATTCCCGAACGCTTCCCGAAACTCAAGATCGTGTTCATCGAGGGCGGTTTTGGCTGGATACCGTCGGCCACCTGGCGGATGGACCGGCACTTCGAGGCCTTCCGCAGCGAGGTGCCGCATCTCAAGCGCCGGCCTTCGGAATATGTGAAGGAGCATTTCTGGTTCACCACGCAGCCGATCGACGAGCCGGATGAAGCAAAACATCTGCGCAACTTGATCGAATGGGTCGGCGTCGACCGCCTGCTGTTCTCGTCGGACTATCCGCACTGGGATTTCGACGATCCGCGCTACGCCTTCAAGACGCCGCTGACGGACGTCGAGCGCCGGAAGATCTTCAACAGCAACGCGCGCGCAATCTACAAGTTCTGATCGCAGTAAAGACAGCATGGCCCGGCACATCATCGCGCGTACGTCGGAGATTCCGCCCGGCGGCAACAAGGTTGTCGAAATCAACGGCCGCGACATCGTCGTGTTTCATGTCAACGGCGAATATTTCGCGCTGCTCAATCGCTGTCCGCACGCCGGCGCGCCGCTGGAAAAGGCCGCCTGCGTGGCGCGGCTGACGTCGAAGGAGCCCGGCGTCTACGAACGCTCGCGGGTCGGGGAATTGCTCCGCTGCGCCTGGCATGGCTGGGAGTTCGACATGCGCAACGGCCAATCCTGGTTCGACCCCCAGCGCGTCAAGATCAGGACCTATCCGGTCGTGATCGAGGATGGCGAGACGCTTGCCAAAGGGCCTTATGTAGCCGAGACATTCCCGGTGCACGTCGAGGACAGCTACGTCATCGTCGAGGCGTAAAGGCCGGTTTCAATCCACTTCAGTTCACCCGAAGGAGTATTCCATGACGCACGCCATCCGCTTTCACAAAACCGGCGGCCCCGAAGTTCTGGTCTGGGAAGAGGTCGAGGTCGGCAAGCCCGGGCCGGGGCAGGCGCGCATCCGCCACACCGCGGTCGGACTGAATTTCGTCGACATCTATAATCGCTCCGGCGCCTATCCCGGCCAGTTGCCGAGCGGGCTGGGCGGCGAGGCGGCCGGCGTGGTCGAGGAGGTCGGATCCGGCGTGACCGATCTGAAGCCCGGCGATCGCATAGCCTACGGCAATGCGCCGATCGGCGCCTATGCGGAAGCGCGGCTGATTCCGGCCGACCGCCTGCTCAAGCTGCCCGACGGCATCGACGACAAGACCGCCGCCGCCATGATGCTGAAGGGCCTCACGGTGCAGTACCTGATCCGCCAGACCTATCGCGTCAAATCCGGCGACACCATCCTGCTCCACGCCGCGGCCGGCGGCGTCGGCCTGATCCTCAGTCAATGGGCAAAGCATCTCGGCGCCACCGTGATCGGCACGGTCGGCAACGACGACAAGGCCAAGCTGGCCAAGGCCCATGGCTGCGCCCACACCATCGTCTATTCACGCGAGGATTTCGTCAAACGCGTCGACGAGATCACGGGGGGCAAGAAGGTGCCGGTGGTCTATGATTCCGTCGGCAAGGACACGTTCCTCAAATCGCTCGACTGCCTGGCGCCGCTCGGCGTCGCCGCACTGTTCGGCGCGTCTTCCGGCGCGGTCGATCCGCTCAACCTCGGCCTGCTGGCACAGAAGGGATCGCTGTTCGTCACCCGCCCGACACTCAACACCTATGCAGCCGGGCGTGAAAACCTCGTGGCGATGGCGAAGGAACTGTTCGATGTCGTCAAGTCGGGCGCGGTCAAGATCGAGGTGCATCAGACCTATCCGCTGAAGGACGCGGCGAAGGCGCATGCCGATCTCGCCGCGCGCAAAACCACGGGGTCGACGGTTCTGACCGTGTGATCCGCTTCAGTGCGCGTCCGCCATGTCCCATGCGCGCTCAAAGATGGTGACCTCTGCGCGAGTCCGCGCCGAGGTCACCTGATGATATCAGCCGATACGCGGATCAACCGCAGACCTGAACGGGCTGATGCCGCCAGCCGTGACTGGTGTGCACGCGTCGCTGCACGACATAGCAACTGTCGCCACCGTCGTTATAGGCAGTAGGGATGTAGCTGTAGTCATAATCGTCATAGTAGTCGTACGGATAATAGCCGTAGCCGTAGCCTAGCCCGGAGCCGAACGCGAAGCGGCGACCAAAGCCACCATGGAATCCACGGCCGAAGCCGCCATTGTGGTATCCACCGGCGAAACCGCCGCCGCGAAAACCTCCGCCATGAAAGCCTCCGCCGCCAAAACCTCCACCGTGGAAGCCGCCACCACCCATGCCACCACCATGGAAGCCACCGCCACCAAAGCCGCCGCCGTGACCGCCACCGCCGCCAAAACCGCCGCCGCCATGGCCGCCGCCGCCTCCACCTCCGCCGCCACGCGCCAACGCCATCGTCGGTGAAACCAGACCCAGGGCCGCCACCGCCAATAACGCGATCAAACTCTTACGCACCATAATCACTCTCCGTCATCAGATGTCGCTCCCAACCGCGATACTCTGACGTGGCGATGATGTTTTGAAATCGCTATCGCACTCGATGCGTTTGCCGCTCAACTGTTCGCGATGCCCGACTAAAAGAAATTTTAAGAGCGGCGAGCAGACAAGTTACAACATGGTTACAGCATCGCCGCGATCAAGCGGCCTTCTCCGTCAGCCCGTCGATCATCGCGCGCACGATGGCCCCGATCTCCTTGCGCAACGCCTCGACCGGCACCGCGATCAGCTTTTGCTCAAGCCCGAGCAGCACCATTCCGTGAGTGGCGGAGAACAGGCTTCGCGCCGTAACGCCCAGCTCAGCCGGCGTCCGTTCCGGAAACAGTTCGGCGAGCGGACGATAGATATGGCGGAACAGATCCATCTGTTCACTGATCGCCCATTCAGGAACGGGCTTGCCCGGCGCCATCCGATGTTCGAACAGCGCACGCCACAGTTCGAGGTTTTCAGCGGCGAAGTCGCAATAGGCCACGGCAATTCGAACGAGCGTCTCCCGCGGTGAGGCCGGGCCATTGCTTTCTGCTGCAGTGAGCGCGGCGTCGAGCCGCCCAAGCGTGCGCGACCCCACCCGCAGGATGAGTTCGTCGACGTCCTCGACGAGATTGTAGACCGCGCCGTTGGCGACGCCGATTTCCCGCGCCAGCTCCCGCGTCTTCAGGCCCGGCCAATCCGCCTGCGGACATGCTTCGCTCCGCCGCCAGGATCAGTTCTTCCCGAAATTTCGCTCGTCGTTCCAACGTCTTAGACATTATCTACCAATTTCTTGAGCGGCGCTCAAAATAATTCTTGAGCAACGCTCACGGCGGTGCTACAACTGATTCATGAGCATTGCTCATAACACAGGGAGCCACCAATGTTCAAAACTGTTTTGACGCTCTTCCGGGGCAGCGTGGCTGCCGCGGGGGAAGAACTGGAAGACCGTACGGCGCTGCTCATTCTCGACCAGCAGATGCGCGATGCGGCGGCCGCCGTCGACCGCTCCAAGCGCTCGCTGGCGCTGGCGATCGCAGGTGACCAGCAGGAGGGCCGTCGTCTCGACGCCACCAATGCCCGCATCGCCGATCTCGAAGTCCGCGCCACCGCAGCACTCGATGCCGGCCGGGAAGATCTCGCCCGCGAGGCGGCACAGTCGATCGCCAACCTCGAAGCCGACCGCGACGCCGCGATGACCGCGCGAACCCTGTTCGCGTCGGAAATCGCGCGGCTCAAGCGCCACGTTTCCAATGCCGAGGCACGGATCACCGAGCTCGATCGCGGCCGTCGCATCGCCCGCGCCTCGGAAGCGGTTCGCGCGCTTCGCAGGGGCGGCATCGAAGCCGCGCGTCCCTACGAATCCACGCTGCCGGAAGCGGAGAACACGCTGAAGCGCTTGCGCGACCGGCAGATCGAGGCCCAGGCCGCCGCCGACGCGTTGATCGAACTCGATGCCGCCAGCGGACCGCAGGCGACCGCCGAGAAACTCGCCGAACAGGGCTTTGGCCCTCGTCTGAAATCAACCGCGGACGACGTGCTCGCGCGGCTGAACACCAAACGCACGCAAGCTGCCTGAAACTGAACTTGATCGATTAAATTATTTTCAACAGGAGATTATCATGAACCAGAACGTCCAACCCCACAGCGGTGCCTGGGTTACCTTTACTTATGTTTCGTTTTCCGCCTCGGCCTTCATGGTCGCGATCGGCGTGTTCTTCCTGCCGCTCGATCTCTGGATCAAGGGCTATCTCGCGATGGGCATCGTCATGCTCGTCCAGTCCTGCGTCACCCTGACCAAGACCGTGCGCGACATGCACGAGGGCGGCAAGCTGGTGAACCGCATCGAAGACGCCAAGGCCGAACGGCTGCTGATGGAAGTTCCAAGGCGCTGATTTCCAAGGCTGCCTGATTTCCAAGGCTGCCTGATTTCCAAGGCCGCGTAACCTGTGACGCGGTGCTGGTGAAGGCGGGCGGCGGGTGCTTCGGCATCCGCCGCCTGTCCCGGACAGAAGATATGGGAAGGATGATGTCGATGAAGCGAGCTCTGATGTTTCTGCTGCTGGGTCCGGCATTGGTCGTCGTGCCCTGGCTTATTTTCATCGCCGCGATCGATGGCCTGAGGGGCCCGGTCGACTTCGTCGCGACGGTGCTGTTTATCTTCACGTTCCTTGTTGCGGCAATCACGGGTCTCGTTGATGGATGTCTCGCCCGTGATTTGCCGATACGTCTGCGAACGCTTGTGACAGCGTCGGTCGGAGCGATGATTGCGTGGATCCTAGCCTACGCTTTTTTCACCGGGATTTTTTCGCCGTCAACGTCGCTATCGTGGCTGCTGATGTCGTTCGCCATTGGAGGCGCAATCGTGATGGGCGCCTGTTCGTTGTTGTCGCAAGACTATCGGCGGCCGGCAAGGGCCTTCGATCGTGCCGGCCAGCCCGGGAGAAAGCGGCTGGCCCGGCCCGGCGGGCTTGCGCCATTCGCTGTCATGAATCATTTGACGCTGCCGCTCAATCCGTCGTTTACCCTCGCGCAACCTGAGGATGTTCCAGTCATCTCTCCTTAACTGGCGCGAGGCTTCATAGTTTCCAAGGCCGCGTAACCTGTGACGCGGCGCTGGCGAAGGCGGGCGGCGGATGTTCTTGCATCCGCCGTTTTCCTGCCTTGTTGGAACCTTTGACGTCGCCAACACATCGTTTACCCTCCCGCCACCGTAACGTGTCGCACTCATGGCTCCTTAACAGGCCCGGCGCACAGATCCGAAACCGAGTGCGGGCAAGTGGCATGGCGTTTATCTCGAGCGGCAATTCGGCGATCCGTCGTGCCTTGGGGCAGGTCCGCTCCGCGGCCGGACGCCTGAGTGGCTATGGCGTGTTCTGGCTGAAGGCGCTGCGCCAGCGGACCATCGACCTGACCATTCGCACCCATGCCGGGCTGATCACGCGCATCGTCGAATTTCCCGGCCTGTCGCTTTCCGAAGCCGAACTCGGCGCACTTGTCGCGCAACTGCGCGTCGTGGCCGCCAAGACGCTGCCCGAGGAAAGCCTCACCTACGGCATATTCTCCGGCGACCGTGAAAGACTGTCGCGCGCCGTCGTCACGCTGATATCTGAGGAAACAAGCGGACGTCCGATTGCCTTCAACGCGCTGTCGGTGATGGATGTCGAACTCGATGGCGAGCCTGCGGAGGTCACCCATCTCGGGCTTGTCATGGTCGATCCCGACGAGCGCGGGCAGGGGCTGTCCTGGGTTCTCTATGGTCTGACGGCGCTCGTTCTCTTTGTCCGCGACGGGTTGCGTCTGAAATGGATTTCGAACGTCACCCAGGTGCCGTCAGTGGTCGGCATGGTCAGCCAGACCTTTTCGGACGTGTTTCCGTCGCCGCATCCGGACTCACGGCAGAGCTTTGCGCATCTCCAATTGGCGCGCGGTATCATGTCGCGTCATCGCGCCGTGTTCGGCGTGGGTGAGGAGGCCGGCTTCGATGAAGCCAGATTCGTCATCACCAATGCCTATACCGGCGGATCGGACGCGCTCAAGAAAACCTTCGAAGCCGCGCCAAAACATCGCGACGAGCAGTACAACGCGTTTTGCGAACGGGAACTGGACTACGCCAGGGGCGACGATGTCCTGCAGATCGGCCGCATCGATCTCGCGGGTGCGCGCCGCTATCTCCTGAGTGAAGTGCCTCCTGGTTCGCTACCGGCACTGCTCGCAACCGGCGCCGCGCTGGCCTTGCAGCGCCTGGTGCTTCCCGCCGTTCACTGGATGGACGATACGCGGCCCTTCGGCATCTTGCGGCCGCGGACGGCCGGAAACGGGAGCGGCCCATGACGCCGGCGATGATCGCCGATTCCATCGTCAACCTGTGCGGCGCGATCGGCCTTGGCGTCGCCATGGCCACGCTCTACCGGCGCGATCCCAAAAGCCCGCTGACCCGGCGGCTGCTGGTCGCGCTCGGCGTCATCGCGTTGCTGTTCCTGGTGCGCGGCACGGCGTGGTGGAGCGGCAGCGGCGTGCTCGACAATTTGTCGATGATCCCGGCCGCGCTGATTCCGCTCGGCGCCTTGATCGTTACCGAAGGGATCCTGCGGCGTCATGCGCCGCGTCCGGCCAAGATCCTGATTCTGGCCGGCGGCATTGCGCTCGGTCTTGCCGGCGCTGTCGGATCGGAGCGTTTCGCCGCACCCTTTGCCGTCCTGCTCGCCTTGTTCCAGCTCGGCGGCTTTGCCGTCTGCGCCTGGCTGCTGGCGACACGCGACCGGACCACGCTGATGGCATCGGAGAACCGCAGCATCGGCCGCCTCGCCGTCGGCGCCGTCCTCGTCATTCCCTTCATCGTCACCGATTTCAGGGTGCTGATGCCGGATATCCCGGTCAGGCTCGGGGCACTGGGCGCACTGCTCGTCGTCACCGCGATCCTGATCGCGGAGCGCGGCGCGGAGACGCAGCGTCAGGCGCTTCTGATGACGGCGTTACGGCTATCGAGTTCGGCGCTTCTCGGCATCGCCGCGGCATTCGTCGCGCCGGATGTCGGTGCGGCGCAGGTCATGCGGTTTTGCGCCATCGCCATTGCGGGCGTCCTCGCCATCGGCTTGATGGTGGACGCGCTGCGCGCGCACTTCGAGTTGCAGGTGCCAGGTGTTCTCAATTCCGTCGCGACGTCGCCGGCGAGAACACGTGATGCGCTGATCGCGGAACTCGCGCGTCATCCGATCTTCGAGAGCGCGCGGCGTTATCGGGAGAACGAACTCAAGGCCTATGATCCGCGGCTGCTGCGCGATTTTCTGTCGGGCGTACGGGTGCTGCGCCGGCCTGATGCGCCGTGGGGCCTTTCATTGTCCGATCCCGCCGTCGAGCGCGTGATGTCGCTCTTGGCCGCCAACGGCGCGACGCATCTCATCGTGCTGTCGCACGATCCGATTGACGTCATCGTGCTCGCGGTTCCCGTGATTTCGGCCGATCCGGCCACGGAAACCGCGCTGGCGCTGGTGCGGCGCCTGCTGGCGCTGACGCCCGAGACCATCTGACATTTCGTCGCGCAAATTTTCCCGCCCGGCTTACGAAATGCATCCTGATTGTGATAAGACCGCCGCCGTAGCGTTCATGACGGGGCAGGCCGATGTCGAAGCAAGCGATGCGCGAGGAGGCCGAGCGCCTGATCCGCGAGACGATGGAAAAGAAGGCTCTCGTCGTCAAACAGGGCAACACCCGGATCGAGGCGGTCTGCGGCAAATGCGGCGCGCCAAACCGCGTCCAGGCGGAAAAGGGCGCGACCCGCGTCAAATACGTCTGCAAGCAATGCGGTGACAAGCAGGTAACGCTGTAGGGTTTCGCGGTTTGTAGGGTGGGCAAAGCGCAGCGTGCCCACCATTTCTTTCCGCGAAAAACAATGGTGGGCACGGCGCAAGCGCGCCTTTGCCCACCGAACTTAACCAAGGCCGTCATCATCCGCGTAGGCGGATGATCCAGTACCCCGCGGCGTTTCGGCTATTCTTGACGGCACGGCGTACTGGATACCCCGCATGCGCGGGGTATGACAGCTGCCTACGATCCCTTCACGAACTTCGCGAACGCATCCGCATAATCCGGATGCCAGCGCGACAGTGCTGGACGATTTTCCACGATGTCGCTGGCGGCCCACAGCATGCGCCGTTCGTCGAGTTCTCTCGGCACGTCATTGTCCGGGCAGAGAATGTAGAAGTCGCCGGCGTCGATGCGCGCGATCATGAAGTCGACGGTCTGCTCGGCCGTCCAGGCGCCGGGCGGCTTCTCGGTGCGGCCCCGCGCCGTCAGCGCGGTGAAGACGTGACCGGGGATCATCAGATGCGCTGATATCCTGCAGCCCGGCATGTTCCGAAGCTCGTGCTGCAGCGCTTCCGTCTGCGCTTTCACGCCGGCCTTTGAGACGTTGTAGGCGGGATTGCCGGGCGGCGTCGTGATGCCCTGCTTGGAGCCGGTGTTGATGATGAGCCCGGGCCGCCCGCGCTCGATCATGTGGGGTGCAAACGCCTGCGTGCCGTTGATGATGCCCCAAAGGTTGACCGCGAGAATGCGCTGCCAGTTTTCCAGCGGGCCAAAACTGTTGCTGTCGGGGCCGATGCCGGCATTGTTCATCAGGATATCGGTGCCGCCGAACCGCTTTTGCACGGCGGCTTCCAGGCCCGCGAGGTCGTCGAAGCGGCTGACATCGACCGGGGCGGTCATGACATCGGCGGCGCCGCCCTTTGCAACAGATGCCAGTTTGGTAGCCGCTTCGGCGAGCCGGTCCGCCCCGATATCGGCGATACAGACCTTCATGCCGATGGCGGCGAAACGTGTGGCGGCGGCAAGCCCGATGCCGGACGCGCCGCCGGTGATCACGGCAACATTGTTCGGCGACATCGCGGGATGGGGCATATCGGTTCTCCGGTCGATCGGGGCTTTCGGACTTTACTGGCTTGCCGGCCACAAGCCATCGTCCCATGCGCGTGTAAAGCAGGGATCGCACGCAGGGTTCCGAAATCTTTCGGCGCGCGCCATCGATGAGGGGCGCACGCGCGGGATGACGGCTGACTTATTTGAGGATTTCGCAGACCGTCGCGGGAACCTGCGGGACGGCGCGAGCGTGGCTGCCGGAGACGCCATTCCACCACGCCTCAAGCGTTGCGCGGTCGCATCGCAGTTTCACGCCCATGCCGCCCGCGAACCTGACCCAGTCCGCGAAGCGATGGCTCGATACCGCGATCACCACCGGAATATCAGCATTGAGTGCGCGTTCGACCAGGTGGCCGAGACCCTTGCCATCGCGCTCCCGCTTTCCAAAGCGGTTGACGATGAGAAGGTCGGCGCCGGCTTCGAGCGCCTCGCCGACACGCGCGCCCGCATTCTGGAGCCTTGTGAGATCGAGCCGGCAGCCGCTTGCGCGCGGATCGAAATCCTGCGCCAGCAGTATTGTTTCTCCGCTGTGGACCAGCACCGCCGACAGGCTGGAGTTGGCGCATTGGCCGGCCTGCACCATGCCGACGGCGCGAACGCCATGTGCATTCAGCTTTGCCGCGAAGTCGCGCAGCAGCGCGTCGGGGTCTTCACCGTCGTCATAGACCAGGGCGGCAAGGTCGCATTGGGCGTCGAACATGATACGCCTCTTGTTCGGTTGATGTGACGACCGCGGCGGCGTTGCGCCGCGAGCGGAGCTCGAGGATCAGGTTATATTTGATGGTATATCACGTATGCGCCGACCTTGCCATGGCCGGAAGTGTCTGGACGTAGCCTCCGGCAACGATATATTCTTTGGAATATAACGATTGGAGCGCCGGTATGGAGATCGAGACCCAGGAGCTCACCACCTGCGAGGTGGCAGCCGATGGCCGCGCCATTTCGCTGGGATTCGTGGATTCCAAGGGGGAGCCCGCGACGATCCGGCTGTCGGTCAACCAGGTTGGCGCGCTGGTCATGACCCTGCCCGGGTTGATCAGCAAGGCGCTGCAGACCCGTTTCGGCGACCATAGCCTGCGCTATGCCTATCCGCTCAACTCCTGGGTGATCGAACAATCCACAGACCCCAAACACGGCATGATGACATTAAGGACGAGTGATGGCTTCAGCGTCTGCTTCTCGATCCCGCGCGAGCAACAAAGCGAACTCGGCGAAGCGTTGACGGCTCCAGCTCCGAGGGTGACGACACGATCGAACTAGCGGCGAAGCGTCCCGTCAGGTTCGCATGGGAGGTTCGTCGTCCCGCCAATTTACGAAACCAGGCCCACGTTGTAAAACTTCGTAGATAACAATCCCTCCAAAACATCAGATCGCAATAACACAAGGGAGAGCAGACATGGCTGTCACGCAGGCAATTCCGATCACGCGCCATCCTTATGCGGATGGTTCCTACAAGAAGATGCTGATCGACGGTCAGTGGGTCGACGCGGCCTCCGGCAAGCGGTTCGAGACGCACAATCCGGCGACGGGCGAGTTGCTGGCAACCGTCGCCGAGGGCGACGCGGAGGACATCAATCGCGCCGTGGCCGCCGCTCGCCGCGCCTTCGAGGGGCCGTGGAGCAAGGTCAAGCCGTATGAGCGGCAGGCCCTGTTGTTAAAGCTTGCCGATATCGTCGAGAAGAATTTCGAGGAACTGTCGCAGCTCGACACCGTCGACATGGGCGCGCCGATCAGCCGCACCCGCGGCAACAAGCTTCGCGTGCTCGGCATGCTGCGCTATTACGCCGGTCAGGCGACGGTGATCCATGGCGAGACCATCGAGAACTCGCTGCCCGGCGAAATCTTCTCCTACACGCTGAAGGAGCCGATCGGCGTCGTCGGCGCGATCATTCCCTGGAACGGTCCGCTGGGTGCCAGTGTCTGGAAGATCGGCCCCGCGATCGCAACCGGTTGCACGGTGGTGCTCAAGCCTGCCGAGGAAGCGCCGCTCACCTCGCTGCGGCTCGCCGAACTCTGCATGGAAGCCGGCATTCCCCCGGGTGTCGTCAATGTCGTGCCGGGCTATGGCGAGACCGCGGGCGCGGCGCTGGCCTCGCATCCCGGCGTCGACAAGGTCGCCTTCACCGGTTCGCACGTCACCGGTCAGTCCATCATCCGCGCCTCCGCCGGCAACCTCAAGCGCGTCTCGCTCGAGCTCGGCGGCAAGTCGCCGGACATCGTGTTCGCCGATGCCGATCTCGATGCGGCGGTGCCGGGGGCCGCGATGGCGGTGTTCGCCAATTCAGGGCAGATCTGCAGCGCCGGGACGCGACTGTTCGTCGAGCAGAAGGTCTATGACGAGTTCGTCGGCCGCGTCGCGGAGTTCGGCAAGAAACTGCAAGTCGGCAACGGCCTCGATCCGAACACGCAGATCGGGCCGCTGGTGTCGAAGGATCAGCTCGAGCGCGTCTCCGGCTATCTCGACATCGGCCAGAAGGAAGGTGCGAAGGCGCTCGCCGGCGGTTCAAGACTGACCGAGGGCGCGCTGTCGAAGGGCTATTTCGTGCCGCCGACCGTGTTCGCCAATGTCCAGGACAATATGCGGATCGCGCAGGAGGAGATTTTCGGCCCCGTGATCTCCGCGATTTCCTTCAAGGACAGTGACGAGCTGATCAAGCGCGCCAATGCCACGACCTTTGGCCTCGGCAGCGGCGTCTGGACCACCAATGTCAGCAAGGCGCACCAGGTCGCCAAAGCGCTGCGCGCCGGCTCGGTCTGGGTGAACTGCTATCAGGCGATGGACCCGGCGGTGCCGTTCGGCGGCTACAAGATGAGCGGCTATGGCCGCGAGTCCGGCAAGCAGCACGTCGAAGAGTATCTCAACGTCAAGGCGGTCTGGATCAAGACGGCCTGAGACGCTACCCGATCAGTGAATGTGGCAACGGCGGCTTCGGCCGCCGTTTTCCATTTATGGGGTGATCTATCGGCCGGCGGCTTTCTTTGGCCGCCCGATGTCCTTGCGCAGGGCTTCAAGCTCCTTGCGCGCGGCGCTGGTCGCGTTGCGCTCGATCTTGCGGTAGCGCGCAATCAACGACGTGCCGAACGGCGTCAGGACCGCGCCGCCGCCGTTCTTTCCGCCGGTCTGCCGTTCCACCGCGGCCTGGCGGCAGATGCGGTTGATCTCGTCGACCAGATCCCAGGCGCGCTTGTAGGACATGTCCATGGCGCGGCCGGCCGCCGAGATCGAGCCGCAGGTCTCGATATTCTCCAGCAACTGGATCTTGCCGGGTCCGATCCGTCCCTCGTCCGCCAGATCGATCCGGACGCTCAGGGAAGGCAGCGATCTGGCGTTCGATTTCGGCATGGACGGCTTGCTTTCTTGCTCAGCGCGGCAAGATTGCCACCGGAGCCTTTTACGAACAAGCTGAAGCAGTTACATATCCGTATCAACACGGGGTTCAAGAATAGACATGAATTATCCATCGATGTTTTCGCCGCTCAAGGTCGGTCCATATCAACTCGAGCACCGCCTGGCGTTGGCGCCGCTGACGCGGATGCGCGCGGCCAAGCCGTCGCTGGCGCCGCGACCGCTGAACGCGGAATATTACGCCCAGCGCGCGACCCCGGGCGGGTTGCTCATCGCCGAAGCCTCGCCGGTGACCGAAACCGGCTTCGGCAGCCCCGGCGTGCCCGGCATCTATACCGAGCAGCAGACCGCGGGCTGGCGCGAAGTGGTCGACGCCGTTCACGCAAGGGGCGGAATCATCTTCCTGCAGCTCTGGCATGTCGGGCGCGTCTCGCATTCCTCGTTCCAGCCGGGCGGTGCGCTGCCGGTCGCGCCCTCGGCGGTGCCGATCCCTGATCTCAAGACGGGTACGGCCGACGGCAAGGCGGTTCCGTACGAGACGCCGCGGGCGCTCGAGACTGTCGAAATTCCCGGCGTGGTCGAAGCCTATCGGCAGGCCGCGGCGAACGCGCTCAAGGCCGGCTTCGACGGCGTCGAGATTCACGGTGCCAACGGCTATCTGATCGAGCAGTTCCTGCAGTCGCACACCAATCTGCGAACCGATCAATACGGAGGCTCGATTCCGAACCGCGTGCGCTTCCTGATGGAAGTGACAAAGGCCGTGGTCGAAGTCTGGGGCGCGGACCGCGTCGGCGTACGGCTCTCGCCCTATGGCGTCGCCAATGGCAGCGGCGAGCCGGACCCGATGCCGCTTTACACCTATGCAATCGAGCAGCTCAATCCGCTTGGTCTGGCCTACCTGCATTTCATCGAGCCGCGCTCCTCCGGCGCCGGCCGCGCCGAGGTCAACCATCAGAACGTGCCGTCGGCGATGGTGCTGTTCCGTCCGATCTGGAAAGGCGTGCTGATCACCGCCGGCGGATTCACCGGCGACGCCGCGGATGCGGCGATCCGGGACGGCCATGCCGACGCGATCGCGTTCGGCCGCATCTTTATCTCCAACCCGGATTTGCCGCGTCGCCTGCAGCGTGGCTTCCCGCTCACGCCTTATAATCGCGCGACCTTCTATGGCGGCGACGTGGCGGGTTACACGGACTATCCGGAGCACAGCGAACTGGAGCAGGCGTGATCGCTTCGTAGCTTCGTAGCCCGGATGAGCGAAGCGACATCCGGGGGCCGGTATCAACAGCCTTCCCGGATGTCGCTGCGCTCATCCGGGCTACAAGGCTCCCGGCATTGCCTGCGACAAACGCGAAGCATTTGCGCAAGGGAGCGAAGCGACGAAGCAATCCATACTTGCTTCGAAGCAAGATGGATTGCTTCGCTTCGCTCGCAATGACGGCAAAGGTTGCACCACATGTTTCCTGAACTGGAAGAGAAAAGAAGAAAACCAAAGCCGTCGCGCTCGGCAAGCCCGCCGCCGGCCAATGCCTGTGCGGCAAGGTCGCCTTCGAGATCGACGTGCCGGCGCGCTGGGCCTGGCACGATCATTCGCCGTCGAGCCGCCGCGCGCATGGTGCTGCCTATGCAACCTATGTCGGAAGCTGGCGCAAGCGCTTCCGCATCACCAGGGGCCAGACCAGCCTCATGCGCTATGAGGACAAGACGACGAAGACCGCACGAAGCTTCTGCGCGAGCTGCGGCACGCCGGTCATCTATGAACGCCCGCGCTCGCCGCATATGGTCAACATCCCCCGTTCGCTGTTTTCGGGCCGCACCGGGCGGCAGCCGCTCTATCACATCGCGATCGAGGAATTGCAGGAATGGGCGTACACCGGCGAACCGCTGGTGCCGCTGAAGGGCTATCCCGGCGTGGTCTGGCAGCGCTCGAAAAAGAAGAAGCGCGCGGATCGCGAAGGGATGGCCTAGCCGGCTTGCGTTCCCCGGACGCAGTGCGGCGCGAAGTGCCGCACTGCTGAGCCGGGGCCCATTCTACTTTGCATGGGGTTGTTTTCGATATTTTGTGTCCGGGTCTGGTTGACCACGTCCGGGACACGGAAAATGCGGGTGCAGGGCTGCCATAACCCGCGCTCCATTGCTTACGCGCACCAAGTTTGGTCATCTGCTTTTGTCCCGCGCGTCAACGAAGCGGCGGGCGGGAGGAAGCATGAAAAACAAGATCACGGGCCGTTCCGCATTCCTGGCACTGCTGAAGGACGAGGGCATCACCCATCTGTTCGGCAATCCCGGCACCACCGAATTGCCGATCATGCATGCGCTGAAGGACCACCCCGACCTCACCTATGTGATGGCGATGCAGGAAAGCCTTGTTGTCGCCATGGCCGACGGCTTCAGCCGCGCCTCGGGCAAGCTCGTGGCCTGCAACGTCCATGTCGCGCCGGGCCTCGGCAACGCCATGGGCTCGCTCTACAACGCCAGCTTCACCGGCACGCCCCTGATCCTGACCGCGGGCCAGCAGGAGCAGGGCCACGGCCTGACGGAGCCGGTGCTCTACGGCCCGCTGGTGCAGATGGCCGAGCCGCTGGTGAAATGGGCTGTCGAGGTGACGCGGCTGGAGGACCTGCCGCGGATCGTGCGCCGCGCCGCCAAGATCGCGACCACGCCGCCGACCGGGCCGGTGTTCATCTCGCTGCCGGGCGACATCCTCAATTCCGAGGCCGGCATCGAACTCGGCCGCTCCACCCGCGTCGATACCCGCGTCAAACCGTCGGACGAATCGCTGCAGGCGCTGACCGCGCGCATCCTCAAGGCCGAGCGGCCCGTGATCATCGTCGGCGACGAGATCGTCAAGAGCGACGCGTTGCGGGAGGCGGCCCAATTGGCAGAGACGCTGGGCTGTCCGGCGTATCAATCGTCGACGCCGTATGGCGCGCAATTCCTGTCCGAGAGCCCGTGCTTCATGGGTGCACTGGCGCGCATCCAGAAGATCGCCCGCGACACGCTCGCGCCTTACGATCTCATCATCGCGCTCGGCGGCGATCCGCTGCGGATGTCGGTCTACAGCGAGACCGACCCGTTGCCGGACGGGCTTTCGATCGTGCAGGTCGGACTGGTCGACTGGGACCTCGCCAAGAATTACGGCGCCGACATCGCGCTCAAGGCCGATGTGAGGGAGACCCTGCGCGCGCTGGTGCCGGCGCTGAAGGCGGCGGGCGGCGGTGCACTCGAGACGCGGGCGAAGCAGGGATTGGCTGCGCTGGCATCGAAGAACTGGGCAGCCAGGCGCAAGCCGCTGGTCGAACAGATATCGAAACACGCCGGCACCTCCCCGATCGATCCGGACTGGCTGGCGCTGCAGGTGGTCGAGGCGATGCCTGATAACGCGATCCTGGTCGACGAGGGACTGACGTCGTCGCGGCAGATGATCGCGCTGCGCCCGCATCGCGACCGCTATGGCTATCATGCGCTGGCTTCGGGCGGCATCGGCTGGGGATTACCGGCCTCCGTCGGCGTCAGCCTCGCCAATCCGCAGCGGCCGGTCGTGTGTTACTCCGGTGACGGCAGTTCGATGTATTCGATCCAGTCGCTATGGACGGCCGCGAACCACAAGCTGCCGCTGACGTTCGTGATCGTCAACAATGGCGGCTATCGCATCATCAAGCAGCGATTGCTCGCCTTCCACGGCGACGAGAATTATGTCGGCATGGATTTCATCGACCCGCCGGTGGACTTTACCGGAGTGGCGAAATCGCTGGGGCTGGAGGCGACACGCGTCACCGATCCCGGGCAGTTGAAGTCCGTGCTGTCATCGGCCTTCAGCCGCCCCGGCGCGAAGCTGATCGAAGTGGTCGTAAGCAATTCGGTGAATTGATTCTGGTTGCTTGTAGCCCGGATGAGCGAAGCGACATCCGGGGCCGGTGTTAGAGGGTTTCCCGGATGTCGCTTCGCTCATCCGGGCTACGCATCTCATTCCGCCGCCGCAGCGCGTGACTTCACGCGATACCTTGCCGCCGGATGCTGCTCCGTCAGCCGCGCACGTCCCGCGCCGAACAGCTTCTCCCGCAACGTGCCCTTCGCGTATTCGCTCTTGTAACGCCCGCGCCGGGTCAGTTCCGGCACCAGCATGTCGGCGATATCCTCGAAATCGCCGGGCGAGGTGGCGAACGCGACGTTGAGGCCGTCGACATCGGTCTGCTCGAACCAGGCCTCGATATCGTCGGCGACCTTCTCGGGCGTGCCGACCACGACGGGGCCGGCGCCGCCGATGCCGACATGCTCGACGACCTCGCGCACGGTCCAGACCCTGTCAGGATCGGCCCGCGTGACGTTGTCGAGCGCGGTGCGCCCGGCGTCGTTCTGGACGTGGCGCACCTCCTGGTCGAGGTCGTAGGTCGAGAAGTCGACGCCGGTCCACCCCGACATCAGCGCCAGCGCGCCCTCGGGCGCGATATGGCGGCGATAGTCGGCGTATTTTGCTTTGGCCTCGGCCTCGGTGCGGCCGAGAATGATCGTCATCATCGAGAACATCAGGATCTCGGCCGGATTGCGCCCGATTTCCTTTGCCGCCGCGCGGATCGCCGCCACGCGCGGCCCGATGATCTTGGCCGACGGGCCCGACATGAACACGCATTCGGCGTGCTGGGCGGCGAATTGCCGCCCGCGCGGCGAGGTGCCGGCCTGATACAGCACCGGCGTCCGCTGCGGCGACGGCTCGCTGAGATGAATGGCGTTGAGCCGGTAGTTGTTTCCCTCGTGCTCGATCCGATGCACTTTCGACGGATCGGCGAAAATGCCGCGCGCGCGGTCGCGGAGAACGGCGTCGTCCTCCCAGCTTCCTTCCCAGAGCTTGTAGACCAGCTCCATGTATTCGTCCGCGATCTCGTAGCGGTCGTCATGCGCGGTCTGCTTGTCCTTGCCGGCGCCGCGGGCCGCAGAGTCGAGATAGCCGGTCACCACGTTCCAGCCGACCCGGCCTTCGGTCAGGTGATCGAGCGTCGACATTCTGCGGGCAAACGGGTAGGGCGGCTCGAAGGAGAGGTTGCTGGTGACGCCGAAGCCGAGATTTTGCGTCACCGCCGCCATCGCCGGAATCAGCATCAGCGGTTCATTGGCCGGCGTCTGTGCGGCATTGCGCAACGCGGCGTCCGGGCTGCCGCCGAACACGTCATAGACGCCGAGCACGTCGGCGAGAAACAGCCCGTCAAACCGCCCGCGCTCCAGCGTCTTAGCCAGATCGAGCCAATAGGGCAGGCGGTTGTAGCCGAGCGTGCGGTCGCGCGGATGGGTCCAGAGCCCCGGCGATTGATGCGCCACGCAGTTCATGGCGAAGGCGTTGAGCCGGATTTGTTTTCTCATGACGCGAACCCCGAAATGCGCACAGGGCTCCCCCGCGCGTTCGCCCGGTCAGGCGCCGGGCTGTTGCCTGAAACTGCTGCATTCTCGCTGCTTTTGGCAAGGCCCATTCGGCACGTTGTGCCACTTCCAGCGGGCGGCTTATCCCGATAGGTTGCGCTCCACAAAATTGGCGAACAAGGAAAAAAATATGGCTGATAGAGCCGACGCGATTGCGCGGGTACGCGAGCATCTGAATTCCGGCGCGTTTCTCGCCGAACTCGGCCGCAGGGTCGGTTATCGGACCGAAAGCCAGAATCCCGGCAGCGGCGAGGCGTTGCGCGCCTATCTCGTCGAAGATCTCCAGCCCGCCTTCGCCGCGCTCGATTTCTCCACGCGCCTGATCGAATCGCCGACCGGCAGAGGTCCGTATCTGCTGGCGGATTATCGCGAGGATGCCTCGCTGCCGACCGTGCTGACCTATGGCCATGGCGATGTCGTCGATGGCATGGCAGGCGAATGGCGCGACAATCTCGATCCCTGGAAAACCACGACCAAAGGCGAGCGCGTCTATGGCCGCGGCACCGCCGATAACAAGGGCCAGCACAGCATCAACCTCGCGGCGTTGCGCGCCGTGCGCGAGACCCGCGGTGGCAAGCTCGGCTTCAATGCCAAATTCATCATCGAGACCGGCGAGGAGATCGGCTCGCCCGACCTGCGGCAGGTGTGCGAAGCCCATCGCGAGGAGCTGAAGGCGGACCTGTTCCTGGCCTCCGACGGGCCGCGGCTTTCGGCCGACCGGCCGACCATTTTCCTCGGCTGCCGCGGCGGCAACCGTATCCATCTCGATGTCAATTTGCGCGAGGGCGGGCACCATTCGGGCAATTGGGGCGGCGTCCTCGCCAACCCCGCGACGATCCTTTGCAGCGCTATCGCGAGCCTGGTCGACGGCAAGGGGCGGATGAAGCTCGACGCGCTCAAGCCGCCGCGGATCTCGAACGCCGTCCGTGCAGCGCTCGCGGACGTGAAGATCGAGCCGACCGCGGACGAGCCGGCGCTGGCGGCCGACTGGGGCGAGGAGGGACTAACGCCGGCAGAGCGGCTGTTTGCCTGGAATACGCTGGAAGTGCTGGCGATGTCCTCAGGCAATGTCGAGAAGCCGGCCAACGCCATTCCGGGGCGCGCCAATGCCGTGCTGCAGCTCCGCTTCGTCGTCGGCACCAGATACGAAGAGGTTATCGACGCCGTGCGCGCGCATTTGCATGCCAACGGCTTTCCGATGGTGGAGGTCAGCGGCGCGCAGCGCTTCGCCGCCTCGCGCACCGATGTCGACAGCCCCTGGGTGAACTGGACCGCGAACTCCATCCTCAAGACCACCGGCAAGGCGCCGGCGATCCTGCCGAATTTCGGCGGCTCGCTGCCCAACGACGTATTCGCCGAAGGACTGGGGCTGCCGACGATCTGGGTGCCGCACTCCTATCCCGGCTGCTCGCAGCATGCACCCGACGAGCACATCCTCCTGCCCGTGACCGAGGAGGCGCTCGCCATCATGGCGGGGCTGTTCTGGGATCTCGGCGAGATGAAGAAGGCGCCGTAAGCTCGCAAGAAGGCGTAGCCCGGGTGAGCGTAGCGATACCCGGGAACGGTCTCCCCGCATGTCGCTGCGCTCATGCGGGCTACAGGAAGGAGCTCACACCCCTTCATCCAGCGCGACCATTTCGCGCTTCTTGCGCAGCGCCGGCAGCAGCGGCGCGACGAGCAGCACAAAGGCGAATGCCAGGCAGACGGCCGAGATCGGCCGCTGCACGAAGGTCATGAGATCGCCCTGCGACAGGATCAGCGACTTGCGCAGATTGTTCTCCAGCATCGGCCCGAGCACAAAAGCCAGCACCAGCGGCGCCGGTTCGTAGCCGAGCTTGCGCATGAAATAGCCGATCACGCCGAACGCGATCATCACATAGACGTCGAATACGTTGTTGCTGGAGCAATAGACGCCGATGATGGTGAACAGGATGATCAGGGGAAACAGGATGTTGTAGGGCAGCTTGAGAAGCTGAACCCACATTCCGATCATCGGCAGATTGAGCACGAGCAGCATCAGATTGCCGATATACATGCTGGCGACGATGCCCCAGAACAGCCCGGGGTTCTGCGTGATCATCAGCGGGCCGGGCTGCAGCCCATGAATGACGAAGGCGCCCAGCAACAACGCCATCACCACATTCGGCGGAATGCCAAGCGTCATCAGCGGAATGAAGGCGCCGCCGGCTGCGGCGTTGTTGGCGGCTTCGGGTCCCGCCACGCCCTCGATCGCGCCGTTGCCGAACCGTTCGGGGGTTTTGGACAGCCGCTTCTCGAGCGCGTAGGACGCGAACGACGAGATTACCGCGCCGCCGCCCGGCAGAATGCCGAGGAAAAATCCCAGGACCGTTCCGCGCGCCATCGGGCCGGTACTGGCTTTCCAGTCCTCCCTGCTCGGAAACAGGTGCGTGATCTTCGTGTTGATGATGTCGCGTTTGATGACCTGCTCGGTGTTGAGCAGGACTTCGGCGATGCCGAACAGACCCATGACCACGGGGACGAGGCCGATGCCGTCGATCAGCTCGATCCGGCCGAAGGTCAGGCGCGGTTGCGCGGTGATGCTGTCGAGCCCGACCACGCCGAGCACGACGCCGATGCAGGCCATCAACAGCGCCTTCGCCATCGAGCCCTGCGTCAGGAAGGTCAGGACCACGAGCCCGAGCACCATCAGGCTGAAATATTCGGCCGGTCCGAACGCGATCGCGACGCTGGCGAGCTTGGGCGCCACCAGCATCAGTGCGATCAGCGCGAAGGTTCCGGCGAAGAACGAGCCGAACGCGGAGATGCCGAGCGCCGGGCCCGCGCGGCCCTGCTTGGCCATCTGGTGGCCGTCGATGCAGGTGACGACGGAAGCCGCTTCGCCGGGAATGTTGACCAGGATCGAAGTGGTCGAGCCGCCATACATCGAGCCGTAGTAGATGCCCGCCATCATGATGATGCCGGATTCCGGCGTGCCGGAAAGCGTGACGGGCAACAAGAGCGACATCGCCGAGATCGGGCCGATGCCGGGCAGTACGCCGACCAGCGTGCCGATGAAAACACCGATGAAGCAATAGAGCAGGTTGATCGGCAAAAGCGCGACGCCAAAACCATGCGCGACGTTGACGAGTGTGTCCATGGTGCGGTCAGCCGATTTCGAAGATGCCGGAGGGCAACTGGATCAGGAGCAGGCGTTTGAGGACCCACCACATGCCAAGCGGAGCCAGCACTGCAATCGGAACGGCCAGCGGCCAGCGCACTGGATCGACCAGGCGCAACAGCAGGAGCATCAGCGGAATCGAGGACAGCAGAAAGCCGAGCGGGTTGAGAGCGAAGGAAAAAGCGATGAGGCAGACGATCACCAGCAGCGGCTTGGTCCAGCGCGTGTCGACCCAGCGCGAGCCAAAGGTCGGGCCGCCCTCGGTCAATGCGGCGATGATGATCGAGGCGGCGAACAGGCACATCAGGATGCCGGTGTAGAACAGCACGAACCCGGGGCCGGGGTCGTTGATGGTGCCGAGCTTCAGCTTGAGCCCTGACCAGATCACGAAGCCGCCGAGCGCAAGCCCGATCAGCCCGCCCCACAGTTCGGAATTGTTGAGGCGGAGTTTGACGTTGGTGTCATTGCTCATGTGTTTCTCTCGGCTGTTCCCCGGACGCTGCGCAGCGCGAAGCGGTGCGCTGCAGAGCCGGGGTCCATGATTTGCGGGTATCTGCGGATGCAGTGGGTCCCGGCTCTGCGGAGCAGCGCTTGCGCGCTGCACCGCGTCCGGGACACAGCCGACGCTAGTTCGTCTTCTTCGCCAGCCCGAGCTTGTCGATCACCTTGCGCTCGGATTCGGTCACTTCGACGACGAACTTCTTGTAGTCCTCGGTGTTCTTGTAGTTCGGCACCATGTCGAACTTGGCGAGCGTGGCGATCACGGCCGGATCATCCAGCGCCTTCTTGAAGGCGTCGTGCAGCTTGGCGACGATCTTCGGGTCCATGCCCTTCGGCCCGGCAATGCCGAACGGCGAATCATAGACCATGGGATAGCCGAGCTCCTTCAGTGTCGGCACATTGGGATAGTTCGGCGAGCGCACCGAGGTCCACACCATCAACAGTTTCAGCTTGCCGGCGTCGACCAGCGGCCGCCAGCCGGTCGAGTCCGCCTGCAGCATCGTGTGCTGTCCCAGCACCGCGGCATTGGTTTCCGCGCCGCCCTTGAAAGGCACCTGCGTCAGCTTGATACCGGCCAGGCCGGCGATCTGCTCCATGCCGATATGCAGCGACGTGCCGGCGCCCGGCGTCGCATAGGTTACCTTGCCGGGATTCTGCTTGGCGTAGTCGACCACATCCTGCCAGGTCTTGAATGGCGACTCGGCGCTGGTGGTGACGCCGAACGTGTAGCCGGTGAGATGGACGATGTAGCTGAAATCCTTGTCCGGATTCCACGAAACCTCCTGCATCAGCGGCAGGCGGAACACGGTGATCGGAATCTGCGCGATGGTGTAGCCGTCCGGCTTGGCCGCCGCCGCCATGGTGGCCGGGCCGACCGTGCCGCCGCCACCGGCCTTGTTGTCGATGACGACCGGCTGTCCGAGCAGCTTGGAGGCGCTTTCGGCGATCGCCCGCATCGAGATATCTGTCGAGCCCCCCGCGGGCCAGGGGACGATCAGGGTAATCGGCTTGGTCGGGTATTCCTGCGCGCCGGCGGCTGCTGAAATCAGCATGCCGATGGCAGCGAAGGCGATGGTCAAACGGCCACGTCCAGTCATATGAAAATCTCCCTTGCGATCCCGTTTCCCGGGTCGACGATTGGTTGTTTCGCGCGATCTTCCCCGAAGATGCGCCATAAGAAAAGCATTGAGCACATCGATAAATGCAATGGCACCAGCATTTTGCCCGGAAATAGCGCGTGCGACAATTGGCCTTGCCGGGTGATCCCGAGTGGCGGAATTTGTTCGACGTCCCGGGGTGCGGGGTTGGCAGTCAGGGTCGGCTAACGCATTAATCAAGGCCGGCTCAAGACCGGGGTACCTTGCGACCGGGGAGGGTTTCGGGCCATCATGCAGGCTAATCGGAAGGGCCGGTTCCGCTCCTTTGCCAATGCCGGCATAGCAGCAGCCGCCTGGGGTGCATGAGTTCAGCTTCTGATGTCACCGACGCAGCGATCGTGAAGGCGTTTGCTGCAATTCCTGCGCTGCTCGACCGGGCGCCGGCGCTGATTGCGCGCGGCCGGTTCCTCGACTGCGAGTGCCTGCTCGGGCCGATCAACCATCCATTTCACGCCACGATCCGCGCCGGGCGGGTCGTCGACCTGACACCGGCGCCGGTCCTGATGCGCTCATGGCGGTTTTCCTATCGCGCTTCAACGGTGGCGTGGGCGGAATATTGGCAGGCGCCGCCGCGGCCGGGCTTCCACGATCTGCTGGCGCTGACCAAGCGTGGAGAGGCAACGCTGGAAGGGGACCTGCATCCGTTCATGGCGCACCTGCAGTACTTCAAGGATCTGCTGGCGCTGCCGCGCCATCATTTCGCCGGTGCCGGATCATGAACGGTGCGATCGAGCCGATCGTCGGCCGGTACGTCCACGTCGATATCGGCGGCGAGACGCATCGGATCTATTTCGAGGAAAGCGGCGCGGGCATCCCGCTGGTCTGTCTGCACACCGCAGGCGCCGACGGCAGGCAATGGCGGCATCTGCTCGCGGATGAAGAGTTTACGAAGAATTTTCGCATCATCGCGTTCGACATGCCCTGGCATGGCAAGTCCAATCCGCCGGAAAGTTGGGACGGTTCGGAATATCAGCTCACGACCGCGCGCTATACCGAAACCATCCGCGCTTTCTGCCGTACATTGAAAATGGACAAACCCGTGGTGATGGGCTGCTCGATCGGCGGTCGCATCGTTCTCAATCTGGCGATCGATCATGCCGACGAATTCCGCGCGCTGATCGGCCTCGAAGCCGCCGACTTCCAGGCGCCGTGGTACGACACGGCCTGGCTGAACCGTCCCGACGTCCATGGCGGCGAAGTCTGCGCCGCGCTGGTGTCCGGCCTGATCGCGCCGCAAAGCCCGGATGCGTCCCGGGCCGAAACGTTATGGGCCTACAAGCAGGGCGGCCCCGGTGTCTTCAAGGGCGATCTCTATTTCTATCGGGTCGACGGCGATCTGCGCGGACGGGTCGCGAGGATCGATACTAAAGTATGCCCGCTCTTTTTGCTCACCGGCGAGTATGATTTCTCCTGCACGCCGGAAGATACGAAACGGACCGCTGCCGCTATCGAGGGCGCCAGTGTCACCATCATGGAGCAGCTCGGTCATTTTCCGATGAGTGAAAATCCCGAACAGTTTCGCCGCTACATTTCGCCGGTCCTCGACGAAATTCTCAAGCAATCGACGCAAACCAAACAGGGAGTAAAAGCATGACACGGACGACCATGATGGGCCTCGCGCTGGCGGCGGCGCTCTCCGCGGGCCAGGCGAACGCGCAGGAACTCACCGGGACGCTGAAGAACATCAAGGACACCGGCGCCATCACGCTCGGCTTCCGCAACTCGTCGATTCCGTTCTCCTATCTCGACGACAACCAGAAGCCGATCGGCTACGCCATGGACATCTGCTACAAGATCGTCGATGCCGTGAAGAAGGAGCTCAAGCTCGACAAGCTTGAAGTCAAGCTCAATCCGGTGACGTCGTCGACCCGCATTCCGCTGCTTGCCAACGGCACCATCGATCTCGAATGCGGCTCGACCACCAACAACACCGAGCGTCAGAAGCAGATTGCCTACACCAACACCCACTTCCTGACCGCGAGCCGCTACGTCACCAAGAAGGCGGCCAAGATCAACGCGATCGACGATCTCAAGGGCAAGTCGGTGGTCTCCACCGCCGGCACCACCAACATCAAGCAGCTCACCGAAGCCAACGCCGCGCGCAGCCTCAACGTCAACATCATCCCGGCCAAGGACCACGCCGAGGCGTTTCTGATGGTCGAGACCGATCGCGCGGTAGCCTTTGTGATGGACGACATCCTGCTGGCGAGCCTGGTCGCCGGCTCGAAAGCGCCGGGCGATTATGTGATCTCCAAGGATGCGTTCTCCAAGCCGGAGCCGTACGGCATCATGCTGCGCAAGGACGACCCGGCCTTCAAGAAGGTGGTCGATGCCGCAACCGCGGCGCTCTACACGGGCGGCGAGGGTCAGAAGATCTACGACAAGTGGTTCACGCAGAAGATCCCGCCGAAGAACCTGAACCTCAACGTTCCGATCAGCTCCGAGCTCAAGAACGAGTTCGCCAAGCCGTCTGACTCGCCGGATCCGGATTCGTATAAATAGAATTCTATCTCCTCATGGTGAGGAGGCGCGCTAGCGCCGTCACCGGACGATGCTCCGCATCGCCGGGCGAACCATGCGGCCCGCAATCGGGCCTTCATCCATCGAGACGCCGCGCTGACGCGCGGCTCCTCAGGATGAGGATAGAGATGATTTGACCGGGCCATTTTCATGGGGAGAATGGCCCGGCCATTGCATGAGCGTACTCCGGTGGGGCGAATGACGGACGGTGGGGGCCCGTGAATTACAACTGGAATTGGCATATCTTCTTCGAGCCGAACCCGACCGGGGCCGGCACCTATCTCGACATGCTGCTGTCGGGACTGGTGCTGACCATCAAGACCGGGTTGCTCGCCTGGATCATCGCGCTGATCTTCGGCACGATCATCGGCATCCTGCGTACCCTGCCGTCGAAGACCGCGTCCTGGATCGGCTTCGCTTACGTCGAATTGTTCCGCAACATGCCGTTGCTGGTGCAGCTATTCCTCTGGTTCTTCGTGCTGCCCGAATTGCTGCCGCGCGCCGCCGGGCTGTGGATGAAGCAGCTTCCCAATGCGCCGTTCTGGACCGCCGCAATCGGGGTCGGGCTGTTCATGTCGGCGCGCGTCGCCGTGCAGCTCGCCGCAGGTATCGCCTCGTTGCCGCGCGGCCAGAAGCAGGCCGCGACCGCGCTTGGGCTGACGACCGGGCAGGCCTACCGCTACGTGCTGCTGCCGATGGCGTTCCGCATCATCCTGCCGCCGCTCACGTCCGAATTCCTCAACACCATCAAGAACACCTCGGTCGCCATCACCATCGGCCTGATCGAACTGACCGGCCAGGCGCGGGCGATGCAGGAGTTCTCGTTTCAGGTGTTCGAAGCCTTCACCGCCGCGACCGTGATGTATCTCGCGATCAATATCGTCGTCGTCACCGGCATGCGCTTCCTCGAGCGCAGCGTGGCGATCCCCGGCTACATCACGGGGAAATGACGATGTTCAGCAGTCTCGATTTCGACGTCATCCGCCGCTCGCTGCCCTATCTTTTCCTCGACGGCATGAGCTTCACGCTGATGCTGACCGGGTTGTCGGCGCTGGGCGGCCTTGTCTTCGGCACGATGATCGCGCTGATGCGGCTGTCGAGCTACAAGCTGCTCGGCCGCATCGCCGGGCTCTATGTCGACTTCATGCGCTCGCTGCCGCTGGTGCTGGTGATCTTCTGGTTCTATTTCCTGGTGCCCTATATCGGTCAGTGGCTGACGGGGGCATCGCGGCCCATTCGCGTCGGCGCGTTCACGTCCTCGCTCGTCACCTTCATCATGTTCGAGGCGGCGTATTTCTCCGAAATCATGCGCGCCGGCATCCAGTCCATTTCCAAGGGGCAGCCGGCGGCGGCAAGCGCGCTCGGCCTGACCTACAGCCAGTCGATGCGCTACATCGTGCTGCCGCAGGCGTTCCGGAATATGCTGCCGGTGCTGCTGACGCAGACCATCGTGCTGTTCCAGGACACCTCGCTGGTCTACGTGCTGTCGATCCCGGATTTTCTCGGCGCCGCCAGCAAGGTGGCGCAGCGCGATGGGCGGCTGGTCGAGATGTACCTGTTCGCGGCAGTAGTCTATTTCGTGATTTCCTGTCTCGCGTCCTATGGCGTCCGGCGCCTGCAGGCGCGCATTGCCATTGTCCGGTGAGAACCCATGATCGAAATCAGCCACGTCAATAAATGGTACGGGCCGACCTTCCAGGTGCTGAAGGACTGCACCACCAGCGTCGCCAAGGGCGAGGTGGTGGTGGTTTGCGGTCCATCAGGTTCGGGAAAGTCGACGCTGATCAAATGCGTCAACGCGCTGGAGCCGTTTCAGGAAGGCCAGATCATCCTCGACGGCATCAAGGTCAACGATCCCAGGACCGATTTGCCGAAACTGCGCGCCCGCGTCGGCATGGTGTTCCAGCATTTCGAGCTGTTTCCGCATCTGCGCATCATCGAGAATCTGTGCCTGGCGCAGGAGAAGGTGCTGGGCCGCTCGCACGGCGAGGCCATGGCCAAGGCCGAGAAGTTGCTCGAGCGCGTCGGGCTGACGATGCATGCGAACAAATACCCGGCCGAACTGTCCGGCGGACAGCAGCAGCGCGTGGCGATCGCGCGCGCACTGGCGATGGATCCGATCGCGATGCTGTTCGACGAGCCGACTTCGGCGCTCGATCCCGAAATGATCAGCGAGGTGCTCGACGTCATGGTCGATCTTGCCCACGAAGGCATGACCATGATGGTCGTCACCCACGAAATGGGCTTTGCCAGCAAGGTCGCCAATCGCGTGATCTTCATGGACCAGGGCGAGATCGTCGAGGACGCGCTGAAGACCGATTTCTTCGGCAGTCCGCGCAGCGAGCGCGCGCAGAAATTCCTGTCGAAGATTTTCTCGCATTAGGTTAGGGACGGCCTATCCACGTCATTGCGAGCGAAGCGAAGCAATCCATAGCGCCGCACGGAAAGAATGGATTGCTTCGTCGCTTCGCTCCTCGCAATGACGACAGAGAGGGAGCTGCCCCACAACGACGCGCTGAGGGTTCCTTACCATTAACAAATTGCCTATAACGTCCGCCGCAGCCGCCTTCGACTACCTCCAGGAGACTCTACTTTGGAACAGATCGCTTACGTCAATGGTTCGTTCGTCCCGCTTTCAGAGGCGAAGGTCTCGATCCTCGACCGCGGATTCCTGTTTGGCGACGGCATTTATGAGGTCGCCGCCGTGCTCGACGGCAAGCTGATCGACAATGCCTCGCATCTGGCGCGGCTGGAGCGCTCGGTCGGCGAGATCGAACTGGCGCTGCCGGAGACGACTGCACGCATCCAGGAGATCCAGCAGGAACTGGTCAAGCGCAACAACCTCGTCAACGGCATGGTCTATCTGGAAGTGACGCGCGGCGCCGATACCGGACGCGACTTCGCGTTCCCCAAGGGCGTCAAGCCGACGCTGATCATGTTCACGTCCGTCAAGGACATCGTCGGCGCGCCGTCAGCCAGGACCGGCATCAATGTCATTACCGTGCCCGACCTGCGCTGGACCCGGCGCGACATCAAGAGCGTGGCGCTGCTGGCTCAGGTGCTGGCCAAGCAGGCCGCGGCGGCAGCGGGCGCCGGCGAAGCCTGGATGATCGAGGACGGCAAGGTGACCGAGGGCGGCTCGTCGTCGTGCTTCATCCTGACCCAGGACGACGTGATCGTGACGCGGCAGAACGGCAGCGCGATCCTGCCGGGCTGCACCCGCAAGGCGGTGGTCGCGCTCGCCGAAGAACGCCAGCTCCGCGTCGAGGAGCGCGCGTTTTCTGTCGAGGAGGCGCTGGCCGCCAAGGAAGCCTTCGTCACCAGCGCCACGGTGTTCGTGCAGGCCGTGGTGTCGATCGACGGCAAGAAGGTCGCCGACGGCAAGCCCGGCCCGATGACCAATCGCCTGCGCGAGATCTATGTCGAGTTCGCCAAGGCGACGGCGGTTTAATTCGCGAAGGTGTCATCGCCCGCCTTGTGCGCAATTGCGCACGGGAGCGGGTGATCCAGTACACGCCGGCATCTCGAATCCGATTGAGGTCACGGCGTACTGGATGCCCCGCATGCGCGGGGCATGACAGCAGTGTGTGGGGGCGCGCGGCTCGCCACCACAGCATCCCTCATTTCTTCCCGAACGTCGTCAGTTGCGCGCCGTCATCGGCAACGAAAATCGCGAGCAGGCTTGCGGGCTCGGTCGTGCTCGCGTTTTCGCTGACGAGATGCTCGCTGCCGGGTGGCTCGAAGAACGCCTCGCCGGCCTTGTAGACCTTGGCCGGTCCGGTCGCGGAGTTCTCCGAGCGGATCTGGCCCGTCAGCACATAGGCCATCACGCTGCCGGCGTGATGGTGGCTGACCGACTTGCCGCCGGGTGCGTAGTTCACCAATACGGTGGTCACGCTCTTGCCGGGAACGTTCGGCAGCTTTTCCGAACGCACGGGCGTCACGTTGTCGCCTTGGGCATGTGCGGCCGGCGTGCCGCCCGCGACCAGCGCGAGCAGGGCGATTGCCGTGATGCCGTGAATCGATCGTGTCATGGCGTCCTCCCTTTTGTTGATTACGCCACCGCCGCTTTCGCCTTCACGGGATGCACCGCGCGGAAGGCGATGGCCAGCCTGTTCCAGGCGTTGATGGCGCCGATCAGCATGGTCAGATTGACGGTCTCCGCTTCCGAGAAGTGGGCGCGCACGTCTTCGTAGAGATCGTCAGGTGCATGGGTCTCGGCGATCAGCGTCAACGCCTCGGTCCATGCCAACGCGGCACGTTCGCGGTCGGTATACAGCGGCGACTCGTGCCAGGCGTTCAACAGATAAAGCCGCTGTTCGGTTTCGCCTTGCTTGCGGGCGTCCTGGGTGTGCATGTTGATGCAGAAAGCGCAGCCGTTGATCTGCGAGGCGCGGGTCTTGACCAGCTCGATCAACGACTTTTCCAGGCCGGAAGCCTTGATCTGCTCCTCCAGCGCGACGAGCGCTTTGATGGTGTCGGGGGCGGCCTGGTAGTAGTTCATGCGGGGCTTCATGGTCGTTCTCCTCTGGGTTGACTGGATGATCCTAGTGGGCGCCGCCGCCGGCAAGCGTACCCGGCTTCTTCAGCAAGAGCACGGCGATCAGCGCGACGATCAATGCGGCGCCGAGCAGATAGAAGGTGTCGCTGAAGGCCAGGATAAAAGCCTGCTTTTGCACGATCTTGCCGATGGCTACGACGGCGCGGTGGGTGGCTGCGGCGTGATCGACGATGCCGTGGTTCACGAAATATTGCGTCAGCTTCTCGATCCGCATGCGGGTGGCGTGCTCGAATAGCGAGACCGACTGCGTCAGCACGTTGGAATGATATTGCTCGCGCTTGGTCAGCAGGGTCTGCAGCAGGGCGATGCCGACGGCGCCGCCGAGATTGCGCATCATGTTGAACAGCCCGGAAGCCGAGCCGGCATTCTCCGCCTCGATGCCTGACGTGGCGACCGCCGACAGCGGCACCATCACCAGCGCCTGGCCGAGTGCGCGGACGATGTTCGGCCAGAACAGCTGATCGGTGGCGTAATCGTTGGTCATGTAGATGTTCATGAAGTTGGAGGCGGCGAAAAGAGAGAAGCCGATGACGATGATGAGGCGCGGGTCGAAGCGCTGCATCAGCCGCGGCACCAGCGGGATCAGCAGGAGTTGCGGCAGCCCGGTCCAGGCCAGCACCATGCCGATCTGCTCGGCATTGTAGCCCTGGATCCGTGACAGGTAGACCGGCAGGATGAACACCGAACCATAGAGCGCGATACCGAGCAGGAAGTTGGCAAGCACGCCGAAGCCGAAATTGCGGCGTGCCAGCAGGCTGCAGATTCAGCAGCGGCTTCTTCGCGGTAAGCTCGATCGCGATGAAGGCGGAGAGCGCGACGCCCGCGATGACGGATAGCTTGACGATGAAGGGCGAGCCGAACCAGTCGTCCTTGTTGCCTTCTTCCAGCACGGTCTGCAGCGCCGACAGGCCGATCGCCATGGTGGCGATGCCGGCCCAGTCGCCCTCGCGCAGCAGCGACAGCTTCATCGGCTTGGCTTCCAGCGCGTAATAGAGCATGCCGACCATGACCGCGCCGGGCACCAGGTTGACATAGAAGATGTACTCCCAGCCCCAGTTCTCGGTCAGATAGCCGCCGATGGTCGGGCCGATCGCGGGCGCGAAGGTGGCCGAGAGGGCAAATAGCGCAAGTCCGATCGGCTGCTTCGGCTTCGGCAGCAGCGTGATGATCAGCGTAAACGCCATCGGGATCAGCACGCCGCCGGTAAATCCCTGTATCGCGCGCAACACGATCATCTGCGGCAGATTCTGCGCGAAGGCACAGGCCACCGAGAGCAGCAGGAACAGGACGGCGTTGGTCAGCAGATATTTGCGGATCGAGAACACCTGGGCGAGCCAGCCGCTCAGCGGGATCACCACGATCTCGGCGACCAGATAGGAGGTCGAGATCCAGCCGCCATCATCGATGCCGGCGCCGATCGCGCCCTGGATATCGGCGAGCGAGGCGTTGACGATCTGGATGTTGAGCACCGCCATGAAGGCGCCGAGCGTCGCCCCGATCACTGCGATCCAGGTCTTGGCCGAGATAGCCGCGGGCTTGGCCTCCGGGAGGTCAGCGGAGGAAGCGGCGTTGAGGGTGGGCTGCAGTGTGCTCATCGGCGGCTCCTCTTGCTCAGAGAAGTGGAGGATGCATCAGGCGGTTTGTTTCGATAATCCGGGAAGGCGCGAAAGGATTGTCCAGCGAGGATTGATAGTCTTGACCAGGCATGAACCTTTGCTGGCCTTGGGCCGGGTGACGGCGGTGTCTGATACCAATCGCGCTTTGGTCTCGCGCTCGGCGAGAACGGTCGCCTTGGTATTGACGGTCGGCACCGCGGACATGCCGGGACGCAGCAGGCCTTTCAGGCGCTGGTCGTCCAGCACGATTTTGACAGGCACGCGCTGCACGATCTTGGTGAAGTTGCCGGTGGCGTTGTCCGGCGGCAGCAGCGCGAATTCGAGACCGCTGGCCGGCGACAGGCTGTCGACATGGCCGCGCAGCCTGCTGCCGTGGAAACTGTCGATCTCGACCTCGACCGGCTGGCCGTTGCGGACGTTGGTGAGCTGCGTCTCCTTGAAATTCGCGATCACATAGACCGCATCCAGCGGCACGATCGCCATCAACTGCGTGCCGGCCTGCACATATTGCCCGATCCGGAGCGAGCGAGCGCCGACCGTGCCGTCCACCGGCGCCTTGATCTGCGTGTAGGAGAGATTGAGTGCTGCCTGGCTCTCCACTGCGCGGGCGCGGTCGACCTGCGCCACCGCCCTGGCGCGCTCGGTGGTGAGCACATCGATCTTGCGCTGGGCGGCCAAAAGGCCGGACTTCGCGTGCTGCAATTGCGCGGTGCCGCTGCGCAGCGCCGCGTCGGTCTGCTGCGCGCGCTGTACCGTGCCGGACCCGGTCTTCATCAAGCCGTCGTAGCGGGCCTGTTCTTCCTGCGCGAATTTGAGATTGGCGTCGGCGGCGGCGACATCCGCCGTACCCTGCTCGATGATCGGCTGCTGCAGGGCGAGTTGTGCATCGAGGTTGCGGACCGCGGCTTCGGATGCGGCGACGTCGGCATCGGCCTGCGCCAGCGCGGCCTTGAAGTCGCGGTTGTCGATCTCGGCCAGGAGCTGCCCGGCCTTGACCGGCTGGTTGTCGCCGACCAGAACCCGCGCGATGTAGCCGGAGACCTTCGGCGAGATGATCGTGGAATCCGCCTTCACATAGGCGTCATCGGTCGATTCCAGGTAGCGGCCGGTGGTGAGATAATCGTAGCTGAACTGGCCGACACCCCCGACGCCGAGCGTAACCGCGAGTAACAGCGCGGCGCGCTTGACCGCCTTCCGGGACGGGCGAATGGTAGTTTTCTCTTTGATGTCAGAGACATACGACGTGATCGACATGGCATCCTCGGTTGCGGCTTGGGCGCCCCCTCCAGGGAGCGCACCGGTACGCCGTGAAGATGCAATGTCGGCTCCGATGTGATAATCCCGGAAAAATCGGAAGCATTATCAAGTGAGAGCAAATAATCGGAGGCTTGCCGATGGACCGGCTGACCAGTCTGACGGCCTTCGTCCGGGTGGCGGATAGCGGCGGGTTCTCCGCCGCCGGACGCCGACTCAACATGTCCACCACCATGGTGAGCAACCACGTGCAGGCGCTCGAAGACCGGCTCGGCGCGCGGTTGCTCAACCGCACCACCCGCAAGGTCAGCCTCACCGAAGTGGGGCGAGCCTATTACGACCGCTGCATCCAGATCCTTGCCGACATCGAGCAGGCCGACGACATCGCCGGCGCATTGCAGTCGACGCCGCGCGGCACGCTGCGCGTCTATACCCATACCCACACCGTGCCGTTTGTCGCGCCCGTCGTCGCCGACTTCCTGAAATCCTATCCAGACACCAGGGTCGAATTCCTGATGGGGGAGCGCAATGTCGACATGGTCGATGAGGGCTTCGATGTCGCGGTGCGTTTGGTGCCGCCGCCGGATTCAAGCCTGATCGTGCGCAGCCTTGCCACCTGGCGGCACGTGCTGTGCTGCTCACACGGCTATCTCGAACAGCATGGACGCGTGCATCAGCTTGTCGAGCTTTCCGAACACAACTGCATCCGCCACGTGAACTACCCCTACCAGGACGAGTGGCGCTTCGTCGATCGCAAGGGCCAGCCCGCTTCGGTCAAGACTTCCGGACGTCTGGTCAGCAACAGCGGCGAGGCGTTGGTCGTGGCGGCCCTGCAGGGCGTCGGCATTTGTATGGCGCCCGGGTTCATGGTTCATGACGATCTCGAGGCCGGGCGGCTGGTGCGGCTGTTGCCGGAATACCGGCCGATCGAGCTATCCATGAATGCGGTTTATCCGCATCGCCATCATCTCTCGGCGAAGGTGCGGACCTTCATCGACATGCTGGTGCATCATAGCAGTGAGCAGCAGAAGCGGATCAATCCGTATTCGTGATGCTGTATTGTGGTTTTTGCCGGTTCGGGCAGGGGAATACGATGTTCACAGGCGGGGTCGCATCATTGAGCCGGTACGTCGCGCTGCTGGTTGCTATCCTTGTTTCCGCGCCGGCCCAGCTCTCGGCGTCCGGCTTCGGCCCGCCGCCGAACGCGCCGTTGTCGCTGGAGAAGCTTTCCCGGATCGACGAGTTTCTCAACGACCAGGTCGCAAAAGGCGAAATTCCGGGCGCGGTCGTCCTGATCCAGCGCCACGGCAAGCCGGTCTATTTCAAATGGTTCGGCAAGCGCGATGTCGATGCCGGGATCGACATGACGCCGGATGCGATCTTTCCGCTGCATTCGCTCACCAAGACCATCACGAGCTTTGCCGCGATGATGCTGGTCGAGCGCGGCAAGATCAGGCTCGACGATCCCGTAGCCAGGTACATTCCATCCTTCGCCGGCATGAAGGTCGGCGTCGAGCGCAAGGATGAGTTCGGCAAGGCCGTGCTCGATCTCGTGCCATTGCGCCGGCCGGTAACGATCGAGGATCTCCTGCTGCATACGTCGGGGATCACCTATGGCTTCTACGGCAAGAGGAGCCTGGTGAAGGCCGCCTATGACGGGATCTACCTCGGCGATTTCGACAATGCCGGATTCGCCGAACGGATCGCAAAGCTGCCGCTCGCCGAGCAGCCGCGCACACTATGGGACTACGGACACTCCATCGACGTGCTCGGCCGCGTCATCGAGGTCGCCTCCGGCCAGTCGCTCTATCAGTTCGAGAAAACCGAGATGTTCGATCCGCTTGGGATGACGACGACCAGGTTTTTCCTGACCGACCCCGGTGAGCGGGCGCGCTACGCCACGCCGCTGCGCAAGGATCGCCATACCGAACGCAATTCACTCGATGTCACGCGTTGGGAATCCGGCGGCGGCGGATTGGTCTCGACGGTCGCCGATATGGCGCGCTACGGGCAGATGCTGCTGAACGGCGGAACGCTCGGCGGCAAGTCCTATCTCGGCTCCAACACGTTCGCGGCCATGACGACCGACCACATCGGCCCGGGTTCGGGCGTCGAACGCAATTACTTCTATTTTCCGGGTGACGGCTTTGGGTTCGGCTACGGCTTCGGCGTCCGCACCGATCCCGGCAATGCGGTACCGCCGCCGCCGGGCTCGCCGGGCGAGATCAAATGGGACGGCGCCACCGGCGCCTACCTCGTGGTCGACCGCGCTCAGGACATGTTCTTTGTCGTGCTGCAAAACGCGCCGTCCGGCCGTCTGCATGTTCAGGTGAACGTCAAGAAGCTGATCTACGATGCGTTCGAAAAATGATCGGACGCGGACGTGATTGGAAAAATTGAAATGCTCTGCAAGCCGGAAACAGGCGATCGGTCCGGAGCGGTCACCGGACGGATCATGGCGCTCGACCGCGCGCGCACGTTCATCACGCTGTTGGTCCTGATCCATCACTCCGCGGTCAACTACACTCATTTCGGCAGCGGCGACAAAATGCGCTGGCTGGGGTTCGATCTGGTCGTGCTGTTCAACGACAGCTTCTTCATGGCCTGCATGTTCCTGATCTCGGGCCTGTTCGTCCACGACAGCCTGACGCGCAGGGGAGCGTCGAACTACCTGCAGCATCGCGCGTGGCGGCTCGGCATTCCCTTTCTGATTTCGATCTTCGTGCTGATGCCGATTGCGTATTATCCGACCTTCCTGCGCTACCATCTGCCCGGCACCACCGACTTCAATTTCTTTCATTTCTGGTGGCATACGCTGACGATCGGTCCCTGGCCGTCGGGTCCGGCATGGTTCCTGTGGGTGCTGCTCGCGCTCGACATCGCTGCTGCCGCATTGTGGGCGCTGGCGCCTCGCATGCTGAAGATGTTTGGCTTGCTGATCTTTTCGTTGCGCGATCGGCCATGGACGGCGTTTGCGGCGTTTCTCGCAGCCTCGGTCGTCATCTACGTGCCGATGCGGCTGCTCTTTGGCGAAGCGAGCTGGCTGGAGCCGGGCGGCTACCCGCTGCCGATCCAGACCAGCCGGATCCTGCTTTATGCCGGCTATTTCCTGACCGGTGTCGGTATCGGCGTGGTCAGCCTTCGGGCTGGAATCCTGCGCGAGGAAGGCGAACTGGCCCGGCGCTGGCCGGTCTGGCTTGCCTTTGCGTCGTTGTTCTATGGTGCGATCCTGCTGCTGGTCTATGTCCGTCACAACTGGATCGCGGATTTCGATTCGCCGCCGCTATCCTGGGAAGCCGGGTATAGCCTTGCCTTTGCGCTATTCAGCGCCGCAATGACGTTCACGGTACTGGCCGTGTTCCCGGCCTTCGCCTCATCGAGCATGAAGCTGCTCGATGCCATGCGGCCGCAGGCCTACGGAATCTTTGTGACGCACTACGTCTTCATCATCTGGCTGCAATACGCAGTTTACGATTATTGCATGGCCGGCCTTCGTCAAGTTCGCTATCGTCTTTGGCGGCACGCTGGCGCTGAGCTGGACGGTCACGGCGCTGTTGCGGAGAATTCCGGTCGTGGCGCGGACGATCTAGATGGACCAGATGCCTTGAATGGCGTGAGAAAATGCGAGCTTGTGGCATGACAAGGATTATCTCCGCACTGCTCCTTCTCGCAGCGTGCGCCCTGATTTCGAGCACGCCCTCGCGTGCCGCCTATCCCGATCGCGTCATCAAGATCGTGGTGCCGTTTGCGCCGGGCGGCGGGACTGATGTGGTGGCGCGAACGCTGGCGCAGGAGATGGCAAAAGAGCTCGGCGCGTCCGTCATCATCGAGAACAAGCCGGGAGCCGGGACCATTCTCGGCACCCAGATGGTCGCGGCCAGCGCGCCGGACGGTTACACGCTGCTGATGGGAACGTTTGCCAATGCCGTCAATCCCAGCCTGAATGCGAAGCTGCCCTACGACGCGCACAAGGATTTTGCCGCGGTCGCGCTGCTGGCGCGCTCTTTCAATCTCGTCGTGGTCAATCCGGCGTCGCCGATCAAATCGATCGCGGACCTGATCGCTGCGGCAAAAGCCGAGCCCAACAAGCTCACCTATGGCACCTACGGCACCGGCACTTCGGCGCATCTGGCCGGCGAACTGTTCAAGCACATGGCCGGGGTCAATCTGACGACGGTGCCTTACAAGGGCGCAGCGCCCGGGATCACCGACCTGATCGGCGGACAGATCGATGTGATGTTCACGACGGTGGCCAGTGCCGCGTCACTGGTCGAATCCGGCCAGTTGCGGGCTATCGCCGTAACGTCGGCCGAACGCTCGCCGGCTTTTCCGCAACTTCCCACCGTGTCGGAAGCCGGCGTTCCCGGCTACGCCGCCGAGGCCTGGTACGGCCTCTACACGCCCGCCAAAACGCCGCCCGAGATCATCGAGCGTCTCAACAAGTCGGCCGCGAAAGCGGTCCAGTCCGAAGCGTTCAAGAAGCTCGGCAAGAACGAAGGTCTCGTCATGGTGGCGGAGCCACCGGCCGCGCTCGACCGCTATTTTGCGGACGAGGAGACGCGCTGGCGCAAGGTAATCCAGGACGCCGGGATCAAGATCGAGTAGGGCCCTCCCATCGGTTTCCCTGATCGCGTTGCGCGCGCTAGGATGGCCCGCATTTATGCGAGCGGTTCCGAGAGCCGGGTGCCCGCGACGGCCTGCATGTCCAGCGCACCGAGAGCCTGTGCAACGAGCGGGGCACAGCCAGCACCTATCGCTTAGCGCATATTGATGCCTACCTGCATTTCGGCACGTGTCGCAATCCCGACTTCCCAAGAGCGGAATAGGGAGAGCTTTGCCGCGCCACACAAGGATGGACGCCCGCGATATCCAACGGCATTTTCTATCTGTGATTGACCTAACTCCGCGGCTTACCTAGCTTCGAACCATGTTTGAAATCACCGGGGACGATATTTCCCTTCTCAATGATACGGACCTGCGCGCGCTGATCGGTCGGCTGTGCGAAGCCGAGCTGCGCCGGCAAGGGCATTCGGTTTCACACGCGACGTGGGGCGGCAACCAGACCGCGAAGGACGGCGGACTCGATGTGCATGTGGCGCTTCCGGCGGGTACCAGCATCGGCGGTTTCATTCCCCGCCCCGAGACAGGGTTTCAGGTCAAGAAACCGGATATGCCCCGCGGGAAAATCCTCGATGAAATGAAGCCAGACGGCGTCGCGCGCCCCATAATCGTCGATCTTGCCAAGGTTTCGGGCGCGTATGTCATCGTAAGCTCGAAGGGATCTACGGCGTTCTCGGCACTGGAGAACCGCAAGAAGGCCATGGCAGAGGCGGTTGACGAAATCGGCGATGCCTCGAAGCTCGCGCTCGAATTCTATGATCGCAACCGCGTTGCGACATGGCTCCGCGATCATCCCGGCCTTATTCCGTGGGCTCGGTCCTTGATCGGCAAGTCAATCCCGGGCTGGCAGTCATTCGCCTCATGGTCGCGTGCCCCAGGCGGCGCGGATAACTCATATCTCTTCGACGCCGAGGCCCGTATTAAGACGGGTGATGAAAAGGAGGGCGAAGGGCTCAGTGCAGTCGATGGCATCAACCGCATTCGTGACGTTCTTCGCCAACCGGGACAAGTGGTTCGGCTGGTCGGGCTGTCGGGTGTGGGGAAGACGCGGCTTTGTGAGGCGCTGTTCGACGATAAAGTCGGTGAAGCCAGCCTCGACCCCTCGCAGGCCTTCTATACGAACGTAGCTGAAGACCCGAACCCGCCCCCGATCGGTCTTGCCTCTGACCTAATTGTCGCGCGCCGGCGTGGCATCCTCGTCATCGATAACTGCCCCTTCGAGCTTCACGGCGAGCTGACGAAGATTGCTCGTGAGGCGAACTCGACCATTAGTGTAATCACCGTCGAGTATGATATCCGCGATGATCAGCCTGAAGGCACCGATGTCTTCGCGCTGGATACGTCATCGTTGGCTCTGATCGAGAAACTCATCGCGCGGCGCTATCCTCAAGTCTCGCAAATCGACGCGGGAACCATCGCGCAGTTCTCGGGCGGCAACGCGCGCGTGGCCCTCGCGCTGGCCGCCACGGTGGGAAAAAACAATTCCATCAGCAAGCTCAGCGATGCGGATTTGTTCAAGCGCCTCTTTCAGCAACGGCATGAGCATGACCCGGACCTTCTCCTGATCGCGCAGGCCTGTTCGCTCGTATATTCGTTCGAGGGTGTCAAAACCCAAGGCGACGGCGCGGAGCTGCCTATCCTCGCCGGGCTCATCGGCAAGCCCGTATCGGAAATTTACGCTGCAGTCGCAGAACTGAAACGGCGCGATCTGTTGCAGGAGCGCGCGGAATGGCGCGCGGTGCTTCCGCATGCAATTGCCAATCGCCTTGCTGCGCTGGCCTTGCAGAACATTCCGGCGGCAACGATCACGGACGCGCTGGTGATCCATGCGCCTCCACGTCTTAAGCGCTCGTTCTCGCGGCGCCTTGGATACCTCGACGGCAGCAAAGTGGCGCGGGCCATCGTGCAGGCTTGGCTCGCCCCGGGGGGCATGCTCGCGGACATCTCCAATTTCGGGGAAGATGAACGCACGATGCTGGAAAACGTCGCGCCCGTTATGCCGGATGAGACCTTGGCAGCCATCGAGCGTGCCTTGAAGAACGCCGATGAACCCACGCTGGCCAAGAGCACGCATGTGGGGCGGCTTCTTCGTTCCCTCGCCTATGAACCGAAGCAATTTGAGCGGGCGATCACCCTTCTCATCAAGTTCGCTGGCGCGGCGGACGCCGACGATGACAACGGCGCCGCGGGTATAGTGCCGTCGCTGTTTTACATCCTTCTTTCCGGGACACATGCGCCCATCGCCATGCGGCTTAAGGTGCTGGAAGGCTTGCTCAAGTCCGATGCCCCTGCGTTGCGAGTGCTGGGATTGAAATCGCTCGATGCCGTCCTCAAGACTGACCATTTCTCTTCGGCCTACGGCTTCGAGTTCGGCGCGCGTTCGCGTGACTACGGCTACTATCCGCCGACGGGCAAGGATGTGAAGGACTGGTTTGGCGCGGTCTTGCAGGTTGTCTCGCCCTTGGCCCTGTCTGGCGATCCGATCGCGGCGGGCGTGCGAACTTCTATCGCGCGACAGTTCAGGGGGCTCTGGTCCAATACCGATCAGTTTGATGCTGTCGAGAATCTCGCAAGAGAGATTGCGGCGAACGGTTTCTGGCGAGAAGGCTGGGTGGCGGTGCGCCAGGCACGGATTTTCGATGGCGAGCACATGCCAGCTAACATACGCGAGCGGCTGACGGCGTTGGAGGAATATCTGCGTCCCAAGGACCTCGTCGATAAAGTCAAAGGTGTGGTCTTGGGGTCTGGCGGCAGCGTCGACCTCGACGATCTCGATGAGATCGAAAACGAAGACTACGAAGGCGCGATGACGCGCATGAACCGGACGGTCGAGAATCTGGGAAATGATGTGGCGAACGATGATGAGGCGTTCAAAACCCTGTTGCCGAGCCTCGTGCGGGGCGGCTCGCGCGTTCCATTGTTCGGCCACGGTCTCGCGAGCAACACGGAGAAGCCCTATGAGATCTGGCAGGCGCTCGTGACCGAATTCGCGGCAACGGACAAGCCCGATACGGGCGTGCTGGGCGGTTTCTTGACAGGTCTGCAAAAGCGGGATGCCGCGCTAGCCGACAAGATGCTGGATGAGGCTGTGGAGCACGCCTCAGTCGCAGCATACTTTCCGCAACTGCAGGCCCGGGTCACGGTTGGCGATCGAGGGGTTAAGCGCTTGCACCAGGCGCTCGAACTCGGCAGAGCGGACATCACCCAGTATTACGCGCTGTCCTACGGTCGGGCCAGCGATGATATTCCGGGTCTCGATCTGCGGGACCTTCTGCTTGCGATCGGGTCAAAGGCGGGTGGCGTGACAGTCGCATTGGAAATCCTGTCGATGCGCCTGTTCGCGGACGCGACCGACAAGCGAACGACCGCGCCCGAAGTGACAGAAGCCGGGCGTGTTCTTCTCGATGCGTTTGAATTCCACGAAAGGGACGGCCGCACCGATCGGGAAGATCGCGAGCTCGGGCGTATCGCGAAGGTCTCGCTGGCGGGCGAAGGAGGCATTTCTATCGCACGGCGGATCGTGCGAAATTTGATGGATGCGGCCAGTCGTTATGACATACACGCTTATGATCACGATGATTTCGTAACAGGTCTACTTCAGGCGCATCCCACCATCGTGCTGGATGAGATGTTTTCGGGTGATGCGAAGGCGAGAGCAAACGCCGTGCAGGTTTTCGTCGATTTCCAGCGTTTTCATAAGAACCCGCTCGTAGTGGTCCCTGACGATGTCATTTTGGCGTGGTGCGACGCCGATCCAGCGGTCCGTTATCCTCTCGTGGCTGCATCGGCAGGCTTGTTCAAGCGTCCTGCGAACAACGAGCCGCATGAGTGGCTTCCACTAGCATCGAAGCTTCTCAACAAGGCACCAGATCCTCATGTCGTATTGAAAGAGATCGTGCGACGCTTACGTCCGTGGAGCTGGAGCGGATCGCTTGCAACGAAGCTGGAAGGACGGCTCAAACTCCTCGAGCAGCTTCCGATCAATCAAACACCGGGGCTTATCGATGCTCTCGGCAAGGCCAAGGCCGACCTCCAGGATTGGATCGCCACCGAACGTAAGAGAGAGGCGGCAGAGAGCCGGGCAAGCGGTGGCCGGTTTGAGGATTAATCGCGCTGGAACGAGGATTTTTAATGCACCAACGACAAGAGGCGGGAGAAACCCGCCTCAGCCCGGCATACGCGCTCCGTATGCAAATGCTCCCGATCACCTGAACAAAAAATCGCCACGGCGCTAACGAGACGGCGAGTTAGCGCGACGGCGGTGGCAGCCGGCCGAATATCTTTTCCATCGTCATGCCGACCGCAAGCAAGTTGCGATCACCCCCGAGGGACCATCGAACTCGAGGCCGACCGGCAGCTTGCTCGACGCACCAAGCGCGACCGGAAGCTGGATGCCGGGAACGCCGGCATCGGTGCTCTGGATGAACAGCAGGGCGAGGAAGACGTGGATGGCCGGGACAAGCCCGGCCATGACGAGCGTCGCCTCAGACCTTCTCCGCAACGAACTTGTTTCGCAACGTCCCGATCCCGGTGATGTCGATCTCGACGACGTCGCCGGCCTTCAGGTTGGGCGAGGCGCCGTCGGTGCCCATCCAGATCACGTCGCCCGGCGACAGCGTGAAGTATTTGGTCAGCTCGACGAGGAACGGCACGATGCCGAAGATCATGTCGTTGGTATGGAAGCGGCCGGTCTCCTTGCCGTTGACCCGGATCACGGTTTCCATCCTGTCGAGGTCGACGTCGGTCTCGATCCACGGGCCCATCGGCTTGAAGGTGTCGGCGTTCTTGGAACGCCACAGGCCGCGGTCGGCCTTCTGCCAGGTGCGCTCGCTGACGTCGTTGCCGATGGTGTAGCCGAACACGCAATCCATCGCGTTGGCTTCGGTGAGATGCTTTGCCTTCTTGCCGATGACGACGGCGAGTTCGCCCTCGTAGTGGATCTTCTCGGTCGCGGTCGCCGGGATCACCACATCCTCGTCATGGGCGATCAGCGCGTTCTGCGCGCGATAACCGATTTCGGGCCGATCGGGCACGTTGGGCACCGTGCCGGCCTTGTCGGCGGCTTCCTTGAGATGCTTGAGATAGTTCAGCCCGACGCAATAGAAGGTGCGCGGGATCAGCGGCAGCTCGATCTTCACATCCTTCAACGCGAGCGATTGTGTCCCGCGCTGCCATTCGCCGAAGGGATCGCCATTGACGGCGATAACGTTGTCGCCCTCGACGATGCCCCAGGATGTCTTGCCAGAGGCGGTGAATTTGAGCCAACGCATGAAATGTCCCCTTGTTATTCGGCCGCGGCCTGCGGGCTGGTTTTCCAGGCGCCGGCGGCGGGGCGCGGCAGGCCGAGATTCTCGCGCAGCGTCTTGCCGGCATAATCCTTGTGAAACAGGCCGCGGCGCTGCAACTCCGGCACGACATGCCTGACGAAATCGGCGTAAGAGCCGGGCACGATGGTGGCTGCGATGACAAAGCCGTCGCAGCCGCGCTCGACGAACATCTCTTCCAGTCTGTCCGCGACCTCCTTCGGGCCGCCGACGATCGCGTCGTGCACCTGGCCGCGGCCCGAGAAGGTAACGAAATCGCGCGCGCTGGGATTGGACTTGCCTGAATTCTTGAGCACGCCGTCGCGAATGCCGAGGATGCCCTGCATGCTCTTGAGGTCTTCTGATGTCAGTGGCTCGTCGAGCGGCTTGGAGGCGAAGTCGAAGTTCAGCGCTTCCGCCAGCAGCGACAGCGCGTCGATCTCCAGCGGCAGCTTGTTGATCACGGCCATCTTGTCCTCGGCCTCGGCCTTGGTTGCGGCGCAGACCGGCGTCGTGAGGTTGCAGAGGCGCATCTGGTCCGGATCGCGGCCCGCTTTCGCTGCTTCGTTGCGGACCGCGGCATAGCCTTCCTTGGCGGCGGCGACGTTGCGCGCGGCGGTGAAGATCACCTCGCCCCATCGTCCTGCAAAGCGCTGGCCGCGGCCGGAGGCGCCGGCCTGGATGATGACGGGATGGCCCTGCGCCGAGCGCGGCACGGTGAACGGCCCGCGCGACTTGTAGTATTCGCCCTTGTGGTCGAGCCGCTTCACCTTGGCCGGATCGGCGAAGCGGCCGCTCTTCTTGTCCATGATCAGCGAGCCGTCTTCCCAGGTGTCCCAATGGCCGAGCACGACTTCCATGAATTCGTCGGCGCGGTCGTAGCGGTAGTCATGTTCGAGATGGGCGTCCTTGCCCATGTTGTGGGCTTCGCCGTCATTGAGCGAGGTGACGACGTTCCAGCCCGCGCGTCCGCCCGACATCAAATCGAGGGTGGCGAAGCGGCGCGCGACGTCGAACGGCTCGAAATAGGTGGTCGAGGCGGTCGATCCCAGCCCGAGCTTTGTCGTGACCATGCCCATCGTGGTCAGCACGATCAGCGGATCCATCTTCACGCAGCGGATGCCGTATTCGACGGTGTGGGCGTGGTCGTTGCCGTAGCGGTCCGGCATCGCCAGGCGGTCGTCGAAGAACGCCATGTGGAATTTGCCGGCTTCGAGAATCCTGGCGATCTCCTGGTAGTAGTCGGCCGACATCGAATCGTCGCGCGATTCCGGATGCCGCCATGAACTCGGCAGGTTGGTGCAGTTCTGCGCCTGCAGGAATCCCACCAGCGCCATTTGCCGTGTCATGCCGTTCTCCTTGTGCGCGGGGGATTGGATTTCATTTCAGGTCGAGTTCGGCGGCGAGCTTGTAGTCGGTGGCCAGCGCCTTCAATTTGTCCCAGGTGGCGTCCTCGACCTCGATGCCGTCGCGCCTGCGCTCTTGCTCGCGGATATACTCGATCTCGCCGGGATAGAAAACGCCGGGGGAGCCTTCCGACGGCGGCGTCGATTTCAGATAGCGGGCGAACTCGCCGACCTCCTTCTCGAAATCCTTCAAGGGACGGAACGCGGCGACATTGAACACCGCCATGAAGCATCCGTCATTGTGGCGGCCGGTCGGCTCGACGCCAAAGCCCAGGCCCGTGAGCAGGCCGCACAGCACTTCGACCATGGCGGCAAGACCGCTTCCCTTGTAGCCCTCGCTGCCGCCAAGCGGCAGCAGCGCGCCGCCCTTGCGATATTGCGTGGGATCGGTGGTGTGGCGGCCTTCCGCGTCGATGATCCAGCCTTGCGGAATCTGTTGGCCGCGCGCCACCGACAGCGCGATCTTGCCGGCCGCCACCGCCGAGGTCGCCATGTCCAGATAGAACGGCGCCTCGAGATCGGATGGCACCGCGATCGAGATCGGGTTGGTGCCGAGCCGGGCCTCACGGCCTCCGAACGGCGCGACGTGCTTCGGCGACCGGCCGGAATCGGCGGCGGCAATGCCGATCATGCCTGCCCGCATCGCCATCATCGGATAGGCGGCGAGCCGCCCGACATGGCTCTGCCGGAACACCGTGCAGGCCGCCACATTGGCGGTCTTCGCCTTTTCGATCGTCAGCGCCATCGCCTTGGCGTTGACGTGAAAACCGAAGCCCCAATGGCCGTCGATCACGGTCGTGGTCGGCGATTCCTGGACGATGCGTCCATTTGGCGCCGGGCACGATATGGCCGGCCTTGACGCGGTCGATATAGGTCGGAATCGCGATCACGCCGTGCGAGTCGTGGCCGGCAAGATTGGCGTTGATGCAGCCGACGGCTACCGCCTCGGCTTCCTCCTCTGACGCCCCGGCGGCCCTGAGCAGCGCCGCGCCGATACGGGTGAGACGGTCGGCCTGAACCTTCGGCATGGGGATTTCCTCTAGCTTCTAACGCCCGCGCGAACGGCGGGTCTTGCTTGTTGCCGCGGGCCGTCATGCTGGCAAAGCGGCGGCGGCAGGGCAAGCGTGGAAATATCCTGCTAGCCATGCGCAGGCACGGCCCTCGATGGCTTTCAAATTTCATCCTGCAAAATTCGATGAACGCGTTCAGCGGCCGGTACCCCGGCCCGCGGACGCCGGCGGTATGGCTGACAAATCGTGAAATGATCCGTAGTTCTTCGGAGCGATGACGCTGCCCATTGGTCTGACATTTACTCTGAATTGCGACTCGCGGCCGCCAATAACGAGCATTTAGGCCCCCTGCACGCATAAAATCCGCGGGGCAGCGACTCTGCCGGCAGGGAGCTTGGGGACGGTGAAGACCGATATCGCGCGCACATTTGCGGCGTTGAACGCGACCAACGAAGCGATTCTGTACGCCAAATCGCCCGAAGAGCTGTATACGAAAGTGTGCGAAGCCGCGTTCTCGGTCGGCGACTTCCTGGCTGTTGCGATCTTCCTGCTTGAGCCGGAAACCAATCTCCTGCGCTTCGCCGCTGGCTTTGGCGATGATGTTCCCCGCCTGCGCAGCATCGACATTTCGATCGTGGCCGGTACGCCGGAGGGTTCCGGGGTTTCCGGGCAGGCCTTCCGCGACCGGAAAATCTGCGTCAGCAATGATTTTCTGAACGACCCGCGCTCGCTGCCCTGGCGCGGCGGAGCCAAAGCCGGTCAGGTAGGCGCGGCGGCGGCGCTGCCGCTGATCCGCAATGGCGAAAGTGTCGGCGTGCTGCTGGTTTCACGGCGCGAGCCACATTCGATCGACGGGCAGATCGTCTCGATGCTGGAGCGCGTTTCGGCAAATATTTCGTTTGCGCTCGACAATTTCGAACATGAGGCCGCCCGCAAAAGCGGCGAACGCGTGATGCGGCGGCTGAACCGGATGTTCGGCGCCATCAGCGCCACCAACGAAGCCATTCTTCGCGCCAAGACCGAACAGGATCTCTATCAGTGGGTTTGCGACGCCGCGGTGCACAGCGGAAAGTCCGCGGCCACCGTAATCCTGCTCGCGGAGCCGGACTCGATCTGGTTGAAGCCGGTCGCCGGGACCGGCGCGATCGTCCAGCAGATCATGCAGGCGCCGTTCTCGATCGATGCCGGCAACGTCTATGGAGCAGGCGTCTGCGGCAGGGCATTCCGAACGCAAAGGCCCGCCGTCAACAACGATATCCTCAACTCGACGCAGGGGCAGCCCTGGCATCAGGCCGCACGCGAGACCGGCGTCACCGCCTGCGTCGCCGTTCCGCTGATCAAGGCCGACGAGAGCGTCGGCGTATTGCTGTTCTTTGTCGGAAAGCTGTGGGCGGAGGACGAAGAGATCGTCGCCCTGATGGCGCGGATCGCGGAGAACGTATCGTTCGCGCTGGATAATTTCGAGCGCGCCGGCGAGAAGGCGAGAGCCGACGCCCAGAAGGAACGTCTCGGGCGCATGCTGGCGGCGCTCAGTGCGACCAACGAGGCGATCGTTCGTGCAACGTCGCGGACGGAGCTGTTCGAACTGGTATGCGAAGCTGCCGCGAAGGGCGGCCGCTTCAACTCGACCAGCATTCTGCTGGCGCGGCCGGACAGCGACTATACCGACATGGTGGCCGTGGCCGGACCGACGGCCGCCAACATGCGCCGGGTGAAGGTCTCGACCAACGCGGATCGTCCGGACGGACGCGGGCTGTGCGGCAACGCTTTCCGTTCCCGCCAGGCCTGCATCGCCAACGATTTGCGTGCTGACCCGCGCGGATCGGCGTTTCACAAATTCATTCACAGCGACGGCGCGATGTCGGGGGCGGCGTTCCCGCTGATGGTTTCGGGCCGGGCGGTCGGCGTGATGTTTTTCATTTCCTCCGAGAAGCACACGTTCACGCCGGAATTCGCCGAACTGCTGCAGCGGCTCGCCGACAACGTCTCGTTTGCGATCGGAACCTTCGATCGGGCCGACGAGAAGGTCAGGGCCGAAAGCCAGAAAGAACGCCTGACGCGGATGTTCGCTTCGCTGAGTGCGACCAACGAAGCCATCATGCGGGCCAAATCCCGTGAAGAGCTGTTTGACATGGTGTGCGAAGCCGCGGCGAGCGGCGGCAGGTTCACCTCGGCCACCATCGCACTTGCCACTCCCGGCAGCGACCTGCTCAGGATCGTCGCCGCCTCCGGCCCGGCTGCCGAGACGACGCGGCATGTCAGGCTTTCGGTGGACGAAGACCGTCCCGAGGGCCGCGGGCTCAGCGGAACGGCGTTCCGGACCAGGCAGCCCTGCATCACCAACGATTATATGGCCGACCAGCGCGTCGCCGCTTTCCAGGGCATCGTCGGTACCTACGGCGCTCAGTCAGGCGCCGCGTTTCCCCTGCTGGTGCGCGGCGAGCCTGTCGGCGTCATGATTTACATGTCCCTCGACAAGGGCTACCTTCACGCCCGAATTCTCGGAACTGCTGCAACGATTGGCCGACAACGTGTCGTTCGCGCTGGATAATTTCGACCGCGCCGACGACAAGGCAAGGACTGAGGTGCAGAAAGAGCGCCTGACGCGCATGCTGGCGGCGCTGAGCTCAACCAACGAGGCGATCATCCGCGCGACTTCGCGGGCGGAGCTGTTCGAACTGGTGTGCGAAGCAGCAGCCAAAGGCGGCAAGTTTACCTCCACCTCGATCATGCTGATGAAGCCGGATGACGATTTCCTCGATGTCGTCGCTGCCGCCGGTCCAACCGCCGCCAGCGCGCTGCAGGTGCGTGTCTCGGCCAGCGAAGCGCGTCCCGAGGGGCACGGGCTTTCCGGCAGGGCGATCCGTTCGCAGCAGGCCTGCATCGTCAACGATTACCTTGCCGACTCCAGCGTTAAAATGTTCCACGACAGAGCGCGCAGCGATGGCGCCAATTCCGGCGGGGCGTTCCCCCTGTTCGTGCAGGGGCGCGTGGTCGGCATCATGATTTTCATTTCCCTCGAGAAGGAAACTTTCACACCCGAGTTTGCCGAACTGCTGCAGCGGCTCGTCGACAATGTGTCTTTCGCGCTGGAGAATTTCGATCGCGCCGATGAAAAGACCAAGGCCGACGAGCGGATCGAATATCTGGCGTCGCATGACAGCCTGACCGACCTGCCGAACCGGGAAATGTTCAACGGCATGCTTCGCCGCGCAATCGATTCCGCCGCGCGCTATCAGCGACAGTTCGCCCTGCTGTTCATCGACCTCGACCGCTTCAAGGTCATCAACGATTCGCTCGGACACGACGCCGGCGATATGCTGCTGGTGGAGATCGGCAGCAGGCTGCGCCGCGCGCTGCGTTCGAGCGATGTCGTGGCGCGGCTCGGCGGCGACGAGTTCGTCGTAATTCTGGAGGAGGCCGCCGAGCGTCACGAGGTCGAGCGCATTTCCGGCGAGCTGCTGTCCGTACTCAGCCAGCCGCTGCAGCTCAGCGGCCATGAATGCCACACCACCGCCTCGATCGGGATCGCGATGTACCCGTCCGACGGCGCCGACATCCAGACGCTGACCAAGAATGCCGACATGGCGATGTATCTCGCCAAGGAGGACGGCAAGAACGGCTTCCGCTTCTTCACCAAGGAGATCAAGACGCAGTCGATCGAGCGCCTGAGGCTGGAGAGCGCCTTGCGCCGCGCGCTGGAGCGCGACCAGTTCTCGCTGCACTATCAGCCCAAGATCGACATGGCGAGCGGCCAGATCACCGGCGTCGAGGCGCTGTTGCGCTGGAATCATCCCGATCTCGGCACCGTGTCGCCGGGGCAGTTCATTCCGCTGGCCGAGGAAACCGGCCTGATCGTTCCGATCGGTCGCTGGGTGCTCAAGGAAGCCTGCGCGCAAAACATGGCCTGGCAGCGCTGTGGCCTGCGGCCGGTGACGGTGGCGGTCAACCTGTCGCCGCGGCAATTCGCCGATCCGCATTTGTTGCAGGATGTCGACGAGGCGTTGCTCGCAAGCGGCATGTCGCCGGTGCTGCTGCAGCTTGAAGTCACCGAGAGCATGGTGATGCGGAACGTGTCGCGCGCGATCAAGGTGCTGGATGCGATCCAGAGCCGCGGCATTCGCCTTGCGATCGACGATTTCGGAACCGGCTATTCGTCGATGTCGCTGATGAAGCAGTTCCCGATCGACACCATCAAGATCGATCGCTCCTTCGTTCGCGACCTGCCTGTCGATACCGAAGACCAGGCCATCGCGCAGGCGATCATCAGCATGGGCAAGGCGCTCGGCATGACCGTCATTGCGGAGGGAGTCGAGACCGTGGAGCAGGAGACCTTCCTGCGGAACCACGCCTGCGACGAGATGCAGGGTTTTCTGTTCTCCAGGCCGCTGCCCGCAAAGCAGATGGCCGATCTGCTTCGCACCGAATCGCGGCTCGTCTCGCCGCCGTTGCAGCCGGAAGCCGGGTCAGGGTTGAAAGGCGCTGTCGTCTGACGGCTGCGGATGCAGTTCACGGACCGCCGGATCCGGGATTTCAGTCTTGCGGGGGAAGTCGTCAGGCCAGGGAAGCGACGTCTGACCCGCGAAGGCCCCGAGGAAGATCGCCACGCCTGCAGCATAGGTCGCGTTATCGGGCAGTCTGAGCTTTGCGCACCATTCCACCGGCAGGGATTGCGGCGCGTTGCGCAACTCCATCGCCGGACCCCACCACCAGGCCGGCGCCGGTGATCGTTCCGTTTCGGGAACGGTACGCCATCGGCCGTATTCGCCGATCATGCGTTCAAATTGCAGTCGCGCCGCCGGATGCATCCTATCTCCTGAAATCAGATGATATCTGCATCCGTGCGCGGCGCAATGCGCGTCAGGCGGTTACTGGCGGCCATGTTGCCAGTGCGAGGTCACATCCGCGCCTGATTTGTTGAGATGGACATGCTGATCGACATGGTCGACCCACGATACCGGAATGAAGTGGTGGTGCTGCCCGTCGGGCGAACTTTGCTTGGTCAACTTGATCTTGTCGGTGCCTTCCAGATGGTCGACTTTGCCGACCGTCTTCTTGTCCGACGAGATGACGTCCATATGTTCCTTGATCTGTTCGGTAACAGCCATGTTTCGTATCCTCAAGGTGGTTGAGGACATGAAACGCGTCGCTGCCGAAATGGTTGCTAGGCCGTCGATTTCGCTTTCGCCGGCAAGCCCAACAGCCGAGCGGCGTTGCCCCCGGCCACCAGTGCCATGTCCGCCTTGCTGACGCCTTTGACCCGGCCGAGAAAGCCGACGGGATCGGGTTCCGCCATGTCGAATGGATAGTCGGTGCCGAGCATGATGTGATCGGCGCCCCAGATCTCGATCAGGTGCTTCAGTTCGCGCTCGTCGAATACCACGGTATCGAAATAGAGCTTCTTCAGATATTCCGACGGCTTCTTCTTGATGGTGACGCGGCTATCCTCGCGATGCGCGAAGGCGTGGTCGAAGCGGCCCCAGTAGCCGGGGATATAGCCGCCGCCATGGGCGATGCAGATCTTCAGTTCGGGGAAGCGTTCGAGATAGCCGTCGAAAACCAGGTGCCCGACGCACAGCGCGGAATCCAGCGGATGTCCGACGGTGTTCGGAAAATAATGATCCTCCATGCGCCCGACGAGGCTGGTGCCGAACGGATGCAGGAAGATCATCACGCCGAGCTCCTCGACGCGGGCGAAGAATTTTTCGAGCCCGGCGCGCGTAAGATCGACGCCCCTGACATTGGTGCATAGTTCGACGCCACGGAAGCCGAGCTCCTTGACGGTGCGGTTCAGCTCGGCGACGGCCATGCCGGGATCCTGCAGCGGCACGGTGCCCATGCCCATCAACCGGTCGGGGTGTTTCGCCACCATTTCAGCGATGTGATCGTTGACCATGTGGCAGCTATCGCGCGCCACTTCGGGCGGCGCCGCGTACACGAAATGACCGGGGTAGGGCGAGACCACCTGCACGTCGATGCCGTCGCGGTCCATGTCGGCGAGGCGGGTGTCGAGGTCGGTCAGTTTCGGAAAATCGATCTTGCCGCGCTGCGGCTGGATGCTTTTGGTGAGGGCGTTGACATGGGCGTTCGCGTTCGGCGTCATGCCGCCGCCGGGAATTCCGGTGGCCTTCAACACCATGGCGTTCGCGTCGGGCACCATGCAGTGGCAATGAATGTCGATGGTGCGCCACGGTTTGGACTTGTTACCCGAACGTTTCGGTGCGGCGCCGTGATCGGTCGCGGGGCCGCAGACTTTGCATTGAAACAGCATGGTTCGGACCGTGTGAAATTATTGCGGGAATAGATCGCGCGCGCCGGGGTTATTTCTCTTCCGCCGCCGTTGACGTCGCCGGTCCTTCACCCATGATGAGGAGAACGGTGTCTTCGTCCTTGGCGCCGTCCCAATGAACTTGCTTGCCGATGTGGGTGACAAAGCTGCCGGCCGGCATCGGCGTCGTGTTGGCGGGATCGAATTTCGGTCCCGTACCGACCCACCACGTGCCCTGCAGCACAACGATGTAGCGGTCGTTGGGATGGAAGTGCGGGCGGCTGAAATGATTGCCCTTGGTCCACCTGTTGTAGACCATGTAAAAGCCGGGTTTGGCAAGATCGCCTACGACTACAGCACTTTGCGCGCCGGCTGCGTTGACCGGGCCCCAGGGTATCTGGTCCGGCAATTTGTAGGTGACCGCGGCCGGATTGAGCTCCGCGGCGGAAGAGATGCTCACCATGCCGGCGAGAACCAGCGGTGTCATGAGGTATCGCCAGGACCGGATTGCCACCTTCATGGTCTCCTCCGTTGTCGTCTCGTGAGCTGAGATGCGCTCATCTGTGTTGTCGCAACGCTAACCGGTCTCGTTCCCGCGGAGCAAGGCGCGCGGACGCATGCGTGACCGGCGGCAGCGACAAAGGAGATGCCGCACAACGCAACTGCAGCATGAAAAACGGATTTACGCCGTGCGTTGTGATGCTAGGTTGCCGCCGAACAAAAAGCAGCCATGGGAGGGCTACGTTCATGAAGCGTTTTTCGATACTTGCGGCCGGTCTGTTGATGGGCGCCGCCGCCATTCAATTTTCCAGCGTGGCGTCGGGCCAGAGCGATGGCTGGATGACGCTCGTCGACGGCACCAAGATGGGCGACTGGACCGAGGTCGGCAAAGCCAATTGGGCGATGAAGGACGGGGCGCTGGTCGCGGACAAGATCACCGAGGGCAAGGATCCTTCCTATCTCGTCAGCAAGAACTCCTACAAGGATTTCCAGATCAAGGCCGAGTTCTGGGCCGACGACGACGCCAACAGCGGAATCTTCATTCGCTGCGACCAGTCGGCCAAGATCGACGCCAAGATCTGCTACGAGGTCAACATCTTCGACAAGCGGCCCGACCCGACCTACGGCACCGGCGCGATCGTCGATGTGGCCAAGGTCGACCCGATGCCGAAGGCCGGCGGCAAGTGGAACACCTTCGAGATCACGGCCAAGGGTCCGCATCTCGTCGTCATGTTCAACGGACAGAAGACCGTCGACGTGCAGGATTCAAAGCACGCCGGCGGCCCGATCGCCCTGCAATACGGCTCGGGCGTAATGAAGTGGCGCAAGGTGCAGATCAAGCCGCTGTAGGCCGGCGCTCAGGCAGCAGGAGATTGCCTGGTCTCAATCGCGAACCGGTGCACCGGTCTTTAGCGGATGAGCCTTCTTGTGCCACGCCCAGGCGGTGCGGATGATCGTGGCCAGATCCGAGTAGGCGGGCCGGAAGTTCAACGTCGCGCGTGCGGCGGAGGGATCGGCGACCAGATAGGTCGGATCGCCTGAACGTCGCGGCTTGACGACATGCGGGACTTCGCGGCCGGTCTCGGCCGCGATCGCTGCGAGGATTTCGCGCACCGAGAAGCCGTTGCCGGTGCCGAGATTGAGTGCGCCGCCGGAATGTCCCTCGAGCAGCAGCTTGAGCGCCAGCACATGGGCCGCCGCGAGATCGGTGACGTGAATGTAGTCGCGGATCGCCGTCCCGTCGGGCGTATCGTAATCGTCGCCGAACACGGCAAAATCAGGCACATGCCCCTGCAACGCCATCATGGCGCGCGGGATCAGGTGGGTCTCCACGTCACGCTGCTCGCCGATGCCGCCGGCGGCATCGGCGCCAGCGGCGTTGAAGTAACGCAGCGCGAACGAGCCGAAGCCGTAGGCCGCGCGATAGTCCGCGAGCACGCGCTCGATCATCCATTTCGAGGCGCCATAGGGGTTGATCGGCATGCACGGATAGTCTTCGCGCAGCGCCTTGCTGTCGGCATTGCCATAGACCGCGCCGGTCGACGAAAACACCAGGCGATTGCAGCCGGCCTCGCGCATGGCCGCCAGCAGCGAGAGCGTGCCGGCCAGGTTGTTGACGTAGTATTTCTGCGGATCGGCAACGGACTCGCCGACCAGGCTCGACGCGGCGAAGTGCATGACGGCCACGATGTCATGCTCGGCAAAGGTCTGCGCCAGCGTGGCCTTGTCCGCGATGTCGCCGACGACCAGTGTGCCCGCGGCGAAGCTGCGGTGGCCGGTCGAAAGGTTGTCGTAGGTGACGGGCTGGTAGCCTGCCGCATCCAACGCCCTGCAGCAATGCGAGCCGATATAGCCGGCGCCGCCGGTAACAAGGATCGCTGGGCGTTTGCTCATGATTTATATGTGCCGCCGATGTCTGTCGGTCGGCTCCTTTTCAATATCAGATAAAGCGCGCTCTTCGGGTCACGCCACGGGCACTGAAAAAAGCGCTGAATAAACGCAACAGGGAAAATTAGCCATACTCGCCAATGGACTATTCCCCGAAATGTCAAACAAAGCGTTTAAGCGCGGGCGCACCGTATCGCCTCCGCTACGCACGCTGGGTAAACCCCTGTCACGCGAAGAGAAATTGACGGGTTATGGCGCGGTTCCAAGGTCGTGCAGATATGCAACACATGCCAGGATTGTGGGGACGTTCTGCCTGTGTTCGCGAGAGTTCATGATCGCCTTTGCGGCAGAGGCGTATGTTTCCGCCGGGTCAGGGACCACTGGTGAATGCTTTCTTGTGTGTCTTCTTGGGGAGAGCCGACATGCCAGCCTATATCCATCATCACGACGATATCGAAACGGCCTTCGTCCTTTGTCCGAGCTGCGTCGGACTGGCCATGTATCTGCGCGACGTCGAGCCGCATTGGAGCATGGCGAAGATCGACTTCACCTATGAATGCGCGGACTGCGGCGCCGAAGTTCGCCGAACCGTCGTGAAGCCGGAAGTGCGGCATTAGGCGGTGAATTCGTAGGGTGGGCAAAGGCGCGTTTGCGCCGTGCCCACCGTCTTCTGAATGGTGGGCACGCTTCGCTTTGCCCACCCTACGAACCTAAATCAAACCTGCCGCACCACACCCGGTTTGCCGGGATCGCATTCGAGTGCCTCACGATCCCACTTCGCTGCGACCGCCGCAGCCTCATAGGTGCTTTGCAGGAAATCGAGCAGCGCCTTGTCGGGATCGGCAGCCGTTCGCACGGCGTCGTAGGGCAGAATGAATTCGCCGAGCGCTTCGCTGAAGAACGCTGCATCCGGCCGATACCTTCGTCGCGCGAAAACCCGGCGGCTCGGGATAGGCGTAGGAATAGAACGCGGGATAATCGATCGCGCCGCCGCCTGGCCAGAATCCGGCGCTGCTGACTTCGTGTGAATAGGCTTCATGTGCCACTGCATCCGGCAAATGCGGCACGCCGCCGGGATGGCGCGGCGCGCGACGGCCCGAGAAGCGCGTCACCGCGAGATCGAAGCTGCCCCAGAAGAAATGCACCGGACTGGCCTTGCCGAGAAAGCCGGTGCGGAATTGCTTGAAGACGCGGTCGGTATTGACGAGGATTTGCAAAAAGCGTCGCACAGCCTCCGGGTCGTAGGAGGCGTGTGCATTATCCTCTGAAAATCGTACCGGATCGGGTATTTCGTTCGGCATCTCGTCGATGGTAACGGCAATGCCGAGTTCGGCGAGGGCGGCAAGCGTGGCGGCATAGAAGCTGGCGACGGAGTGACCCGGCAGCGCAAAGTGCCGCTGCGTACTGTCGCTGGTGGTAATGCGCAAGCGATGATCGACGAAATTGAAATCGATCTGAAACGTCCGCGTGCCGTCGGGCACCGGCGATGTCGTCAATCCGCGTGGCGTGACATAGAGCGCCACATGCCAGGAATGATTGAGCCAGGGAGACTTCGTCAGCCTGATCTTGCCGACGATCTGGGTCCAGAGTTGAACGGTCGCAGCGGTGTCACGCCACGCGGCGATCGGCAATTCCGGCCACGGGACTTGCGAATTGTTGCTCATGGTTGAACCTTGTTCGCCAGGAGGCTGAAGGCCTATCACGAATCCAGAAGGCGTTTAGAGACCGCGCCTCACGATTTCGTGCATGCCGGGCAGCCCTTGCGGGACGGGATAGGGGCGGCAATCCCGAAAGAGAATGCCGCCCATTTCGCGTCAGCCATGCAGTTTGCTGGCGGTCTCCGCGATCACGCGTCCTTGGTAGCGCGCGCCGGCGAGTTCGTTCTCGCTCGGCTGGCGGCTGCCGTCGCCGCCGGCGATCGTGGTCGCGCCGTAGGGCGATCCGCCGGTGACCTCGTCGAGCTTCATCTGGCCGGCGAAGCCGTAGTTCAGGCCGACCACCGTCATGCCGAAGTGCAGCAGATTGGTGATGATCGAAAACAGCGTGGTTTCCTGACCGCCATGCTGGGTCGCGCTTGACGTAAAGGCGCCTCCCACCTTGCCGTGCAGCGCGCCCTTGGCCCAGAGGCCGCCGGCCTGGTCAAGGAAGTTCGCCATCTGCGAGGCCATCCGGCCAAAGCGCGTGCCGGTGCCGACAATGATCGCGTCGTAGTTGGCGAGATCCTCGATCTTTGCGATCGGCGCTGTTTGGTCGACCTTGTAGTACGAGGCCTTGGCGACGGCTTCGGGCACCAGCTCAGGCACGCGCTTGATATCGACCGTGGCGCCGGCTTCGCGAGCGCCCTGGGCGACCGCATTTGCCATGGTCTCGATGTGACCGTAGGCGGAATAATAGAGCACGAGTACTTTGGCCATGATGGCTTTCCTTTGGGTTTGATGTGAGGTGTTCGAGAAAAAATCAGTCGTCATGCCCGGGCTTGACCCGGGCATCCACGTCTTCCTTCGTTCAAGGCGTGGATGGCCGGGACTTATGCGCTAAGACGCGCTTCGCGCTTTGGCCCGGCCATGACGGCGGGGAGTGTATTGGCTACGCCGCGTCGACCAGCACCAGTTCGGAATCTTCCAGCGCAGTGATCGTCAGCTTCGCTTCGTTGCGGATCGCGGCGCCATCGCGGGCGTTGACGCGCACGCCGTTGACCTCGACGCTGCCGGCCGCCGGCACCAGATAGAGGTGCCGCGCCTTCTGCGCCTCGTATTCCGCACTCTCGCCGGCCTTCAGCGTGGTGGCGAGCACCCGCGCATCGGCACGGATCGGCAGTGCGTCCTCGTCGCCGTCAATCCCGCTCGCAATGGTGACGAGCTTGCCGGAACGATCCGACTTCGGAAACGGTTTCGCGCCCCAGGTCGGCTGGCCGCCCTTCGTGGTCGGCTCGATCCAGATCTGGAAGATCCTGGTGTTCGACGGTTCCAGGTTGTACTCGGAATGACGAATGCCGCTTCCGGCGCTCATCACCTGCACGTCGCCGGCTTCCGTCCGGCCCTTGTTGCCGAGCGAGTCCTGGTGCGTGATCGCGCCTTCGCGGACATAGGTGATGATTTCCATGTTGGCATGGGGATGGGCGGGAAAGCCGGTGTTCGGCGCAATCTCGTCATCGTTCCACACCCGCAAGGCGCCGTGGCCCATATTATCAGGGTCATAGTGGCTGCCGAACGAGAAGTGGTGCTTCGCCTTCAGCCAGCCGTGGTCGGCGCCGCCGAGTTTTGCAAAAGGTCTGAGTTCGATCATTGGAGTGTTCCTTATCGTTTGAAAGTTATTGAGTTACGCGCCGAAGCCGCCATCGACGTTGAGCACCGTGCCGGTCACGAACGAGGCTTCGGGGCTTGCGAGGAAAAGCACGCCGGCTGCGATTTCTTCCGGCTTGCCGAAGCGCTGCAGCGCGTGCTGTTTGCGCTGCAGGTCGGCGAAGTCGCGGTCGTCATCCGGATTCATGTCGGTGTCGATCGATCCCGGCTGCAGCACGTTGACGGTGATGCCGCGGGGGCCGAGGTCGCGCGCCGCGCCCTTGGTGTAGCCGACGACGGCAGCCTTGGTGGCGGCGTAGTCGGCCAGGCCCGGGAACGAAGCGCGGGTCGCGATATCGGAGCCGATCGTGACGATGCGGCCGCCTTCGCCCATCAGTTTCGCTGCCGCGCGGATCGCGGTGATGACGCCATCGACGTTCACGGCGCTCTGCCTGGCCAATGCCGCGGTATCCGCGTTGGGATCGTCGACCGCGCCGCCGACGGCAACGCCGGCATTGTTGACGAGGATGTCGAGCCGTCCGAAATCCTTCGCGACGTTCTTCACCAGTTGGTCGACCTCGACGGAGGACGCCTGGTCAGCCTTGTAGGCGCGGGCGTTGACGCCCTTGGCCTTCAGTTCGACGACGACAGCCTCGGCCTTGTCGGGCGATGCCACATAGCTGATGGCGATATTGGCGCCTTGTTCGGCGAGGGCACGGGCGCTTGCCGCGCCGATGCCGCGCGAACCGCCGGTGACGAGGGCTACCTTGCCTGAGAGCTTCTTGGTCATTGGATTTCTCCGTTGCTTGAATTCCGATGGCCATTGGATATGCCGCCCGGCGTGGTATAGAAATAGAAACTATTGAAACTCATTGTTTCCAAAAATGAGACACGGAGACGATCCGAGTGGCGAAACTGCCCGATTTCGAGGGGCTCGCGATTTTCGCAAAAGTCGTGGAATTGCGGTCGTTTGCAGCCGCCGCCACCGAGCTGGCGCTGTCCAAGGCCACGGTGTCCAAGGCGGTCAGCCGGCTTGAACAGCGGCTCGGCGCGCGGCTGTTCAACCGCACCTCGCGGCGGCTGGCGCTGACCGATGCCGGGCAAAAGCTCGCCGAGCGCGCCGCACGGCTGCTGGCCGATGGCGAGGACGCCGAGAACGAGGCGCTGTCGCAATCGATGGCGCCGCGCGGGCTGGTGCGGCTCGCGGTGCCGATGACGTTCGGGGTGAAAGCCGTGGCGCCGATCCTGCCGGAATTTCTCGCAGCCTATCCGGAAGTCTCGATCGACCTTCATCTGAGCGACGCAACGGTCGACCTGATCGGCGAGGGTTTTGATGCCGGCCTGCGTATCGCGCGGTTGCCGGACTCTTCGCTGATCGCGCGGCGGCTCTGCGCGATGCCGCGCTACACGGTAGCGGCGCCGTCATACCTGAAGCGCTACGGCAGGCCGACGCATCCGATGCATCTCGCGGAGCATAAATGCTTCGGCTACGCCTATCTCTCCACACCTAACGTCTGGCACTATACCAATGCGGCGGGCGAGCAGGCGAGCGTGCGGACCGCGGGCCAGCTCCGCGTCAACAATGGCGAGGCGTTGTTGCCGTCGGTCGTCGCCGGCCTCGGCATCGCCGACCTGCCGGACTTCATCATCGGCGACGCGATTGCATCGGGTGAAGTCGAGGTGATCCTGAAAGGCTGGCACCAGCCGGAAGGCGCGGTGCATCTGGTCACTCCACCGGGCGGCCCGCGGCCTGCGCGCGTGGAAGTGCTGGCGGATTTTCTCGCCAAGCATTTCGCAAAGGCGAAGAAGCGGAAGTAACGGCGAGTTCGCTTTCACCCTGCCACGGAGGGAGGTTTTATTACCGCCAAACTATCTGCGTAGCGTTGAGGGCGGCGTTGTAGTCGATCATGGTGGTCCTCAACTTAAGCAAAGTCCCCAGGCGAGCGCCCCAGTAGAGCACGTACTTCTCAACCCGGCCGACATTGAGGGCCGTCATGGCATCGAAGAAAATTCGGTCGGCATCGTCGCGCGTCGGCGCTTCAGGGTGGGGATTGTTGCGTGCGATCAGGTAGCACAGGTAGTCATGAATGACGCCCGCGGGGCTGTAGATTGCCCAAACTGGCAGGATCCGCCGCAGTCTTCGTGGAATGGATGGACCATCGGTGACGAAGTCGTTCGGCACGCGGATGACGCGACCGGAGCCGGGGCCTCCGACCTCGTAGATGAGAGGCTCTCCCAGGCGCCATCGGCGCCGGCCGTATAGATCCTTACCGGAGAGATGTGCAATCTTCAGTTCGCTCGCGAATGCGCCCACAGCCCTTCCTCCCCTTCCTCGATCAAGCGATCCCGTCAGTTGATGATGCGAGGACGCTAGGGGAGATGGGTTCTTCAGACTGTGATGGACGTCACTAAGCTCCTGCGATGACTGATCCGCGGCGCTCCTCGTGAACGATCCACGAGCGAGCTACGCTCGTCTCGGACCTCTCCAGAGGGTGGAGAGCCCGGCTATCGCAACGTCGCCAGCTTCCGGCTAGGCTGCATTCCAACAACCAAAACAAAATCACCGGGGAGAAACCACCAATGAACCGCCGCGAACTTCTCAAGGCCGCCGCCGCACTGCCGCTGGCGCAGGCCACGCTCTCGCACGCCGCGTCAGCGCAAAGCCCGTATCCCTCGCGCAACGTCACCATGATCGTCCCATTCCCGCCGGGCGGGCAGGCCGATCTGGCGGCGCGCCCCGTCGCGCTGGCGCTGGAGCGGATCCTCGGCAAGCCCGTGATCGTCGACAACCGCGCCGGCGGTGGTGGCGGGTCGGTCGGCAACGCGGCGGCGGCGCGCGCCGAGCCCGATGGCCATACGCTGCTGATGACGCTGTCCTCGCTCGCGGTGCTGCCCGAAGCCGACCGGCTGTTCGACCGCCCGGTGGCGTATGAAGTTTCGCAGTTCGCGCCGATTGCGCGCGTGCTCGCCGATCCGACGCTGCTCGCGGTGCCGGCCTCGGCGCCGTGGAAGACGCTGCAGGAATTCGTCGACGATGCCAAGAAGCGTCCCGGACAGATTCCCTACGGCTCGTCCGGTCCCTACGGCACGCTGCACGTGGCGATGGAAATGTTCGCGGCGAGCGCCGGCATCAAGCTGCTGCACGTGCCGTTCCGCGGCGCCGGCCCTGCGTTGACCGCGCTGTTGAGCGGCACCATACAGGCGGTGGCGTCAGCGCCGGGCACGCTGAAGCAGCAGGTCGATGACGGCAAGATGCGCGTGCTCGCCGGCTGGGGCGCGGAGCGCGTCAAGAGTTTTCCCGACCTGCCGACCTTCAGGGAACTCGGCTACAAGGATGTCGAGTTCTACATCTGGGCCGGATTGTTCGCGCAAGCAGCCTTGCCCGCGCCGATCATGACGCGGCTGCGCGAAGCGATGGCGGAAGCGGTGAAGGCTCCCGAGGTGATCAAGACATATGAGACCGCCGGCAGCCCGGTCGCCTATCTTGACGCGCCGGAATTCTCGAAATTCGTCGCGGAAGACAGCGCGCGGCTGGTCGCGGCCGTGAAGAAGATCGGCAAGGTGGAGTAGCGGAACCCGCTTCACATTTTTTTGTTTGCACCAACGTCGCGTGGCCGCATTCATTCGGCAGGCTTGATGCCCATCGCCGCGCGGAGTTCCGCGTCAACTTGAAATCGAACGAAAGGACTTCATCCATGCGAACGCAGCGGATTGTCCTCGGCCTTGCTGTCGTCATTGGCGGAACAGGAATCATCGCTTCTGCGTCAGCGCAGGAAAATCGCGGAACCTGGGAGCAGCAGATGGCCTGCACGCCCGATGTCTGGCGTCTTTGCGGCGACGCGGTTCCAGACGTCAGCCGTATCGTCGCCTGCCTGCGGCAGAACACGCCGCAGCTTTCCAGCAACTGCCGCGCGGTGTTCGAAACGAGCGCCGAGCAGCAGCAGGCCTACCGCGGGCAGCGCGGCTCGCAGCAGGGGCCACGCGGCCGCGCGCAGCAACAGATGCAGCCGCGCGAAGCGCCGCCACCGCAGCGACCATATTATGACAGGCCATATTATGAGGACGAGGATTAGGTCGGTGCTGCTTCGGCCGGCCTGAGCTCGCAGACGTCGACCCACTCGGCCCCGGTCAGTTCAGCCATGCGCTCGGGCGTAATCTTCACTGCGCTGTGGGTCGAGCCCGCGGCCGGCACGACGATGTCGAACGCCTTCAGCGACACGTCGCAATAGATCGGCAACGGCGTCTTCAGTCCGAACGGACAGACGCCGCCGACCTCGTGGCCGGTGATCTCGGCGACCTCATCGAGGCCGAGCATTTTCGGCTTTCCGCCGAACAGCGCCTTCACCTTCTTGTTGTCCATCCGCGACGTGCCGGCCGCGACGATCAGCACCACGCGCTCGCCGATCCGCAAGCTTAGCGTCTTGGCGATCCGCGCCGGCTCGACGCCATAGGCTTCCGCGGCCAGCGTGACGGTCGCCGAACTCATCGATGATTCGATCACGGCAATGTCGGGCGCCTTCTCGGCGAAGAAGGCGCGAACGGATTCAGAACTCATTTCAGGACCTTATGCCAGACACCAGGGCGGGAAGCTCGGCGAGGGCGTGGATGCGATGGTCCGGCGCAACGCCGAGTTCGTCCATCTGGGTGCGCAAAATCTTGAACATCGTCAAGGGCGGCAGCGTCTCGCTTTCGAGGCAGGCCAGCGCCATCGCTTCCGGCGTCACCCGCTCGATCCAGGCGACGTTGAGCCCGAACGCTTTGGCGCCGCAGACGTCCCATGGATTGGAGGAAATGAACAGCACCTCGGCGGGCGGCACGTGCAGCACCTCCTCGATCAGCATGTAGGCTTCGGGGCTGGGCTTGAAAGTCTTCTTGGCGTCGACGCTGATGACCGCATCGAGCACGCGGTCGAGCCCGCTGTTGCGCACCAGCGCGTCGAGCATGTCGGGGCTGCCGTTGGACAGGATCGCGAGCTTGCGATCCTTCATCGCCGAAAGCGCCGTGAGCGCGTCGGGATAGAGATCGAGATGCAAATATTTGTCGATGATGCGCGCGAAAGTGTCGTCGTCATATTGCAGCCCGAGACTATCAAGCGTGTACGCCAGCGAGTCGCGCGTCACTTCGGAGAAATCCTGATAGCGCCGCATCAGCGAGCGCAGCCAGGAATATTCGAGCTGCTTGATGCGCCAGGTCTGGGTGATGATGTCGCCATAGCCCGGAAACGCATCCTCGGTGACATCGGCCACCGACTGGACGTCGTAAAGCGTGCCATAGGCATCGAAGACGACAGCTTTGATGATCACGGTTGTTTCTCTTTTCCGCCGATCGTCGCATACAGGAATTTCCTGAGCGCGTCGATGGACTGGTCCCGTGCTGCCTCGTTGAACTCGAGGTGATGGCCGAGCATCTTCACGGGCGTGGCGAAGCTCGGGACATCGAAATCATGATAGGCGCCGGGATAGACGATGATCTCGATGGGAATTCCCTGACCCTTCTCGCGCGAGATACCCCAGTCGTCGCGGCCTTCGGCAAGGTTGCGGCACTCTGTTGCCGGCGTCCAGTCGTCGAGTTCGCCGATCAGGATCAGCGTCGGCACCGTCATGTTGCCCTTCAGGCCAAGGCAGGGCGGGTAGAAACCGATTGCCGCGCGGAATTTTTCGGATGCGCTGCGTTCGATCTGACCGCGCTCGACCGAGAGCAACGCCAGCATGGCGCCTTGGGAAAATCCCACCACGGCCACGCGGCTCGGATCGACTGACGACTGTTCGGCAAGGAATCTTAGCGCGCGATAGGCGTCGTGCAGTGTCGATGGTGGCAGTCCGCCCGTGCAGGCGCTCGTGATGCCGCGCGTTCCGAAGCGGTCCATGGTCAGCGTGACGTAGCCCCACTCCGCAAGCCGCTTGCCCCAGCGCTCGTCGATCCCCCGCCAACCGCCGCCGCAGCCGTGCAACAGCACGACCGCGGGCGAGGGACCGGAACCGTCGGGCAATCGCAGGAGACCCTGCAACGCCTGTGGGCCTGCCAGCGGGCTTTCGAATTCGACCAGGCGTGGCGCCTTGTCGGCCGCCAGGGCAAGGTTCACGCCGGTGCCCCAGATCGGGAGCGCGGCGAGGAGAGCGGCAATTCTGGCGAAGTTCATCATGGACCACCTCGCAGGCTGGTCGCCGATGATACTCCTTTAGATCCCCAAAATCTTCCTTGCGTTGGCCTTCATCACCTTCGGCCGGATCTCCTCGCGGATCTCGAGCTTGGCGAAATCGGCCAGCCAGCGGTCCGGCGTGATGACGGGCCAGTCCGAGCCGAACAGCATCTTGTCCTGCAAAATCGAGTTGATGTAGCGCACGAGGATCGGCGGAAAATATTTCGGCGACCAGCCGGAGAGGTCGATATAGACGTTCGGCTTGTGGGTCGCGACCGACAGCGCCTCCTCCTGCCAGGGGAAGGAGGGATGCGCGAGGATGATCTTCAGGTCGGGGAAATCCGCCGCGACGTCGTCCATATACATCGGGTTGGAATATTTCAGCCGCATCCCCATGCCGCCGGGCATGCCGGAACCTACGCCGGTTTGTCCGGTGTGAAACAGCGCAATCGCGCCGCCTTCATTGATCGCTTCGTAGAGCGGATAGGCCATGCGGTCGTTGGCGTAGAACCCCTGCATGGTCGGATGGAATTTGAAGCCGCGCACGCCGTATTCCTCGATCAGCTTGCGCGCTTCCCGCACGCCGAGCTTGCCCTTGTGCGGATCGATCGAGACAAACGGGATCAGGACGTCGAGATGATCGGAGGCGACCTCCAGCATCTCGTAATTGTTGTAGCGGCGAAACCCGGTCTCGCGTTCGGCGTCGACCGGGAAGATCACGGCCGCGATATTCTTGGAGCGGTAATAGGCCGCGGTTTCCGGCACGGTCGGCGGATGCTTGTGCGGCGACTTGAAATATTCCGCCATGCGCTCCTGGAAATCGTCATAGCCGTCGTCGCCATGCATGCCGCAGGGTTCTTCGGCATGGGTGTGGATGTCGATCGCGACGACCTTCTCGATATCGGGCAGCTTGAGCTTGGGCATTGGGGTTTCCCGCCGGGCTTGATTTCTGGATCTGGAAAATTGATTATACTATATAACGAATTCCGCAAGGCGGCAGAAACAAAAGGCAGAAAATAAGGGGAGTGTGGCATGGCCAAAGTCTCGTCTGAAGGCACCGAAGCCTTCGAGACCGATTTCTGGAAAGAGGCCAATTTGCGCAAGGTCTGGGACGACATCGTCCCCGGCGAGCCGCGCAAGACCATTCCCTACACGCTGACCAAAGAGGCGATCGAACTCTACTGCAAATCGGTCGGCGAGGATCACCCGATCTATTTCGACGAGGCCTACGCCAAAACCACCCGCTATGGCGGGCTGATCGCGCCGCCCTCGATCCATATCCTCCTGATGTTCTCCTGCACGCCGGCCGACGACTGGATGCGCTCACCGGGCACCGTCAATGCCGGGCAGTCCTGGAGCTACAACATTCCGGCAAGGCCCAATGACGTCATCACCTTGCAGGCCCGCGCGCTCGACAAGTTCATCAAGCGCGAGCGGCTGTTCGTGGTGCACGACAACGTCTTCTTCAACCAGAAGGGCGATGTCATCTGTTCCGGCCGCGGCTGGACGATTCGGCCAGTGTAAGAGGGGAGCGATCAATGACGACTACGTTCGACAATCTCTCCGCCGGCGACGTCATCGACGGCCCGAAATTCGCGGTTTCACGCGAATCGATCCGCCTGTTCTGCGATGCCTCGCTCGATTACAACCCGCTGCATCTCGACGACGACTACATGAAGGGCAATTTCGGCAAGACCAATTTCGGCGGCATCATCATGCACGGCATGAACAATTTCGGGCTGATCTCCCGGATGATCACCGATTGGGCCTATCCCGCGGGCGCGATCCACCGCCGGCTGGAAACAAGGTGGGTCAAGCCGGTTCGGCCCGGCGACACCATCCAGCCCACCGGAATCATCAAGTCGAAGCAGGTGACCAGGAATTCGCGTTGGGTGTTGATCGACGTCATGGTGAAAAACCAGGAGGGCGAGAAGGTGGCCACGGGCGAGGCGATGGTCGAATTCCCCTCCGAAACGGCGTAGGGATCACTCTTCCGGGACGCCGGTCGTTCCGCGCGTCGTCACCCGGCCTCCCGTGGACCGCGTGACGAGATGCGCGCGCGGCGCAACGACATCGCTGGCGAGACCGACAAAGGCCAGAAACCGGATTGTCAGCCAGGTGTTGTCGATCTCCCACCAGCGATGGCCATGCCGCGCCGAACGCGGATCGGCGTGGTGGTTATTGTGCCAGCCTTCGCCGTTGGAGATCAGCCCGACGACGAGGTTGTTGCGGCTGTCCTCGTCGGTCTCGTAGTTGCGGTAGCCCCACACATGGGTCACCGAATTGATCGCCCAGGTGATGTGCCAGACCAGCACCGTGCGCACGAACACGCCGAACAAGAGGATGCTGAGGCCGGTCGTCGCCGCACCGGCAGGCGTCTGGCCGAACAGCCATCCGGCGGCGTAGCCCGCGGCAAAGAACAGCGGCATCTGCAGCAGATTGATCCAGACCAGCCAGTTGTGGCGTTCGAGCGCCACGTAGAATTTATCGCGCAGAATGTCCTTGGCGTAGCGCTCGTAAATTCCGAGCCGCGACAATTCAGGCTGATGCACCAGGATCCAGCCGATATGGCTCCAGAAGAAACCGGCCAGCGGCGTATGTGGGTCCGGCTGGTCGTCGGCGTATTGATGATGCCGGCGGTGGATCGCGACCCAGCGGGCAGGGGTCTCCTGCAGGCAGGACATCGCGATGACGACCATCGCGTGCTCGAGCCATTTCGGACATTTCAGCCCGCGATGGGTGAGCAGCCGGTGGTAGCAAAGGTTGATGCCGAAGAGTCCGCACAGATGCGTGCCGAGGATGGCCACGGTCAGGCCGCTCCAGCTGAAATAGCCGGGCATGAACGCCAGTACGGCGAGGGCGTGATAGGCGCCGATGACGATGATGTAGGGCCAGTTCAGCTTGAACGGCCGCACCCCCGCAGGTAGTGAAATTCGGGATCCCGCGAGCGGGAGAGGCGAAGCGTCGGTGTCTAGCACCGCAGTTCTTGCTGTTGGCCGGCGGGCGGTCGTCATACCGGAATGGGTTCCGTGTTTGATGAGGCGCTCTGGCGGGTAAAGCTCAGCGCTGATGCTTCATATACGGGCAGGCCCTGTTTCGGGTCCAAAAATTTGGGGCTATTTGGCGCAGGCCGTTGCGAAAAATATCTTTGGAATCAGTTCCCTAACGGTTCCGTCGCACGGATCTCCCATCCCGCAAGGGGTTCATTGACATCCGGCCATGGGATGGCTTAGAAACCGCCCCATCCCGGGCGGTTGCCGCTGGCGGGATAAATCCCATTTTGCCACTTTCGGGTAGCTCAGGTTCGGCCTTCAACACGGCCTTTCAAAGCATCAGGATTGTCCCATGAAGGTCCGTAACTCGTTGAAATCGCTGCGCGGCCGTCACCGCAACAACCGTCTGGTCCGCCGCAAGGGCCGGGTTTACGTGATCAACAAGGTGCAGCGCCGCTTCAAGGCCCGCCAGGGCTAAGCCCGGGGCCGAGCCGGCTTTTCTTGCTCGTTTCACAGGTCTTTGACGACGCGCGGCTTTGCGGCGCGATTTTACGCGTCTAGACTTGGCCCATGATCTTGAGATTCCCGGGTGCCCGTAACTGCCGGATCGTGGTCCTCGCGGCTGTGATGACAGCCGTGCCGGCGGCCGCTTTTGCCCAGAGCAACACCCAGGTTGTTCCGCCGCCGAAAGGCCAGAAGAAGCTGCCGGAAGCGCCGAGCAAGCTTCCCAAGGTCGGCGCCGATCGCACCCGCGGCTTGGACTTCCTGTTCGGCGCACTCAAGGCCGCCCCCGATGAGGCCAGCGCCAAGCACGTCGAGGCGCGGATCTGGGCGCTGTGGATGCAGACCTCGAGCGACACCGCTGCGCTGCTGATGCTGCGCGCCAAGGCGGCGATGGATGCGCAGAAGGTCGACGTCGCGCTGAAACTGCTCGATGCCGTCATCAAGCTGCGTCCCGACTATATCGAGGCATGGAACCGGCGCGCGACACTGTATTACCTGAAGAGCGATTATGCCCACTCGCTGGAGGACATCCGGCAGGTGCTGATCCGCGAGCCCCGGCATTTCGGCGCGCTGGCCGGGCTCGGCATGATCATGCAGGACATCGGCGACGAAAAGCGCGCGCTTGAGGCGTTCCGCAAGGCGCTGGCCGTCAACCCGCACCTCGAAAAGGTGCCGGAACTGGTCAAGACGCTGACCGAAAAGGTCGAAGGCCGCGATATCTGAAAAGCGCATGATCCGAAGGGCCGCGCGAGCCCAACAGCGGACACCGATAAGCAGGTCGTTCGACGATGCCCATCTGGCCCGTTCGACCATCCGCGATTGCCCGGCGAAACAAGCCCGCAGACACGCAGGATGACCAGAAACAAATCCGATTAGAGCCGTTTTTTCGAGCCGTTTCGCGGCTGGAAAACGCGTCGATCTTGCACGCTTTTAGTGTACGGCGTTGCTGCCGCGCGCCATGCCGTCGAGGCCGACCGCCGCGTAGAACTGCGCCAGTTCCGCCTCGAGCTGCTCGTTTACCCGCAGCAGCGCCTTGAGTGCGCCGCGGATGTCGCCATTGCAACTCGCTACGATCTGATCGATGGCGGCTTCGCTTGCGTCGGAAATCATGGGTAGTCCTCCGAGATACGCTGGAACAATTTGTAGTGAGCGCCCCTGTTCCTGTGGATGTTGGGTACAGTGCAGGCGTCCGACTAACTCCCCAATCAGGCACGTCGACACATGGCGAAAGTGTCAGCGCCACTGTACAAATTTGTCGATGACATCACTATGACCCCGCTATCCACAGGTACGGACGTCTGTGGACAACCTCCGAAACCGGCGCCGAGGCGGGCCGTAGCTCGCTGGTGCCAAAAATCAGCCGGAAACTGTCGATGATCGCAGTGATCGTGGTGGCGGCGCTGGCGGTGCTGACGCTGGTCACGCAAGCCGGCGTCTTGCTGGCGCAGCGGGCCCATCCAGCCCGGGGCAGGATGGTCGAGGTGGCGGGCGGAACCCTCCATATCCTCGATATCGGTCCCCGCGATGCGGCCGGGCCGCCGATTGTGATGCTCCACGGCGCGAGTTCCAATCTCGAAGTGATGCGGCAACCGGTCGGCGAGCGGCTTGCCGGAAGGCATCGCGTGATCCTGATCGACCGTCCCGGGCATGGCTGGAGCACCCGCGTCCGGCTCGAGGATTTCGACGCCCGAAATTCAGGCCCGCATGATCGAGGAGGCGCTGGCGAAGCTCGGCGTCAACAGGGCGATTTTTGTGGTGCATTCCTGGGCCGGCGCGCTGGGCGCGCGTATCGCGCTGGATTACCCGCAATCCGTAGCCGGCCTGGTGATGCTGGCCCCGGTCGCCTATCCGTGGCCCGGCGGCGTCGGACGCTACAACAAGATCATTGCCACGCCGGTGGTTGGCCCGCTGCTTGCCCACACCATCACCCTGCCGCTCGGCCTCTTGCTGGTGGAATCGGGCTCGCGGGGCGTCTTCCTGCCGCAGACCATGCCGGACGGATTTGTCCGGAACACCGCAACGCCGCTGCTGCTGCGGCCGCGCGAATTCATCGCCAATGCGCACGACCTGGTGACGCTGAAGGCTGCCGTCGCCGAGCAGGCGCCGCGCTATAGCGAGATCAAGGCGCCGGTCACCATCATCACCGGCGACGCCGACAAGACGGTGTCGACCGACATCCATTCACGGCCGTTCGCGGCTACCGTTCCGAACACGAAACTGATCGTGCTGCCGGGTGTCGGCCACATGGTTCAGAACGCGGTTCCCGATCTCGTCATTGCCGAAGTCGAGGCGATGACCGGCGCGCTGGCGCCTGATGTGGCGGAAGCTGTGCCGCGTTGATGCGTGCGCGTGGCCGGGTGACTGCGGATGAGCTAACATCGGTATATGCGGGATTCCGCTGCTCGTCCCGTGAAGGAATGAGACGTGAGAGTTGCGACAATGGGCAGCCGACCTCAAGGGAGAGCGCCATGTACGCCGCCATTCGTCAGGGCAAGGCAAAGGCCGGCAAGGCCGAAGAGATCACACGCAGGATCAAGGAAGGCGCTGTCCCCGTCATCAGCGGGGTCGACGGTTTCATGGGCTATTACGTGGTCTATGCGCCCGACGACACGGTGATCGCGATCAGCCTGTTCAACAATTTCGCGGCGGCCGAGGAATCCAACAAGCGTGCGCTGGCATGGATCGAGCATGATCTGGCGCCGCTTTTGACAGGCCCGGCCACCGCGATGGCCGGACCCGTGATCGTGCACACGCTGGCTTGATGAGGCGAATGCGACAACGCGAGAGGATGCGGTCCTGCGCGACGCGCAGAGCCGCCGAGAATCTCACTTCGGCTTGCCGTCCTTGTCGAACGAGGAGACATAGGCCCAGAGGTTGTTGGCCTCGGTCTCGTTCTTGATGCCGGCGAACACCATCTTGGTGCCGGGAATCTTCGCCTTCGGGTCCTTGATGTATTCGAGGAATTGGTCCTTGTTCCAGGTAATGCCGGAATTCTTGTTGGCGTCGGTATAGTTGTAGCCCGGGGCGGCGCCGGAATGGCGGCCATCGAGCCCGTTGAGCTCCGGGCCGACCTTGTTCTTGGCGCCTTCGCCGATCGCGTGGCAGGCCAGGCATTTGTTGAACGAGGTCTTGCCGGCAGCAGCGTCCTGCGCCAGCGCGCCCGTTGCCGCGGCCAATGAGGTAACGACAACCAGCGCGCTCAAAGTCGATGTTTTCATGTGGTGCTCTTTATTTCTTCCCAAGGATAGTGGCAGATTTCTTGTGGCAGGCTCGCCTGGACGGGACAACCCACGAAACCTTGACAGGTTTCACCATTGCCGACTTGTCCCAGAGCGAACTGATGGTTTGCCAGAGAGAAGTGATCGTTGAAGGTTGGCAATCCGACCTTCGGATGGCCTACCCAAACCTCGGTAGACGTGCTTGATTTGCCACCACAAATCGTTATTCCGCGAGACTAGAAGGAAGCGGCTTGTTGAAGGAAGGGGCTTGTTGAAGGAAGCTCCTTGGAGGGACGTGCATGGCCATCATGATGCCGGCTGCCGATCAGGCGGTTCTCAACCGTCGCGGTGAAATCGTGACGGCCTTGCGCGCGATCGTGCCGGGCGAGGGCGTGATCGACAGTGCCGCCGAGATGCAGGTCTATGAGTCCGATGGTCTTACCGCCTATCGGCAACCGCCGATGGTCGTGGTGCTGCCCGACACCACCGCGCAGGTCTCGCAGGTCCTGAAATACTGCTTCGAGCAGGGCATCAAGGTGGTGCCGCGCGGCTCCGGCACATCGCTATCAGGCGGCGCGCTGCCGCTGGCCGACGGCGTGCTGCTGGGGCTCGGCAAGTTCAAGCGCATCCGCGAGATCGATTTCGACAACCGCGTGGTGGTGACCGAACCCGGCGTCACCAACCTCGCCATCAGCCAGGCGGTGGCGCATGCCGGCTTCTACTACGCGCCCGATCCGTCGTCGCAGATCGCCTGCTCGATCGGCGGCAATGTCGCGGAGAATTCCGGCGGAGTGCATTGCCTGAAATACGGCATGACCACCAACAATGTGCTGGGCTGCGAGATCGTGCTGATGTCCGGCGAGATCCTGGCGATCGGCGGCAAGGCGGCGGAGAACTCAGGCTACGACCTGATGGGCATCATCACCGGCTCCGAAGGCCTGCTCGGCGTCATCACCGAAATCACGGTGCGGATTCTGCAGAAGCCGGAGACGGCGCGGGCGCTGATGGTCGGCTTCGCTGAGGTCGAGGCCGCCGGCGAATGTGTGGCGCGGATTATCGGCGCCGGCATCATTCCGGGCGGCATGGAGATGATGGACAAGCCCGCGATCCACGCTGCCGAAGCCTTTGTCCATGCCGGCTATCCGCTCGATGTCGAGGCGCTCTTGATCATCGAGCTCGACGGTCCGAGCGTGGAAGTCGACGAACTGATCAAGCGCGTCGAGGCGATCGCGCAGGGCTGCGGTTCGACCACGTGCCAGATTTCCACGTCAGAGGCCGAGCGCAATCTGTTCTGGGCCGGCCGCAAGGCGGCATTCCCGGCGGTGGGGCGGATTTCGCCGGACTATCTCTGCATGGACGGCACCATTCCGCGCGGGGCGCTGCCGAAGGCGTTGGCCCGCATCCGCGACCTCTCGGAAAAATACCAGCTCGGCGTCGCCAACGTGTTTCACGCCGGCGACGGCAATCTGCATCCCCTGATCCTCTACGATGCCAACAAGCCGGGCGAGATCGAACGGGCGGAAGCCTTCGGCGCCGACATCCTGCGCGCCTGCGTCGAGTTCGGCGGCGTGCTCACCGGCGAACATGGCGTCGGCATCGAGAAGCGCGACCTGATGCCGGAGATGTTTTCCGAAGTAGACCTCAACCAGCAGCAGCGGCTGAAATGCGCCTTCGACGCGCAGGGCCTGCTCAATCCCGGCAAGGTGTTTCCGACGCTGCACCGCTGCGCCGAACTCGGCCGCGTCCATGTGCATGGCGGCAAGCTGGCGTTTCCGGATATTCCGAGATTTTGATGATGAGCTTCGCCCACTTTCCAGTCGTCATACCCCGCGAAGGCGGGGTATCCAGTAAGCCGTGCTGTCAGGACCAGACCTCAGCGTTTGCGGTTACTGGATCGTCCGCCTTCGCGGACGATGACGGCAACGGACAGGCGTAACACCGTGGACACCCTGAAAGTTCGTGACGCCAAAGACGTCGAAGAAGTCGTGCGCGCGGCGATCGCCAGCGAGCAGCCGCTTGAAATCATCGGCCATGGCACCAAGCGCGCGATCGGCCATCCGATGGCGACCAATGCGGTGCTCGATGTGTCTGATCTCAACGCCGTCACGTCCTATGAGCCGAACGAACTGATCATCACGGTACAGGCCGGCGCGCCGCTGGCCGACGTGCAGTCGCTGATCGATTTCAAGAACCAGCAATTCGCGTTCGAGCCGATGGATACTTCCGCGCTGCTCGGCGCGTCCGGCAACGGCACCATCGGCGGCATGATCGGCGCCGGGCTCGCCGGTCCGCGCCGCATCAGGGCCGGCGGCGCGCGCGATCATCTGCTCGGCGCGCATGCGGTGTCCGGCTTCGGCGACAGCTTCAAGACCGGGGGCAGGGTGGTGAAGAACGTCACCGGCTACGATCTCTGCAAGCTGCTGGCGGGCTCCTGGGGCACGCTGGCGGTCATGACGGAAGTGACGCTGAAGGTGATGCCCAAACCCGAAAGCGAGCGCACGCTGATGCTCTCCGGGCTGGACGACGTCGCCGCGAACAAGGCGATGACCGCAGCCCTTGGCTCGCCCTACGACGTCTCGGGCGCAGCGCACCTGCCCAATTCGGCGTTCCGGCCCGCGACAGGGGCGCTCGTGGGTCTTGCCGCGCAGGGGCGGGCAGTCACGCTGCTGCGGCTCGAGGGCATCGCGGCATCGGTTGCGGACCGCGCCAATTCGCTGGCCAGGACGCTTGCGCCATTCGGGTCCGTGGAAATGCTGCAGGACACAGCCTCGGCTGCGGCGTGGGGCGCCATCCGCGACGTCGAGCCCTTTGCCGCAGGCGGCGCGCTGGGTGCCTGGCCGGTGTGGCGGATCGTCTGTCCGCCGGCCACAGGCGGCGCGCTCGGCCAGGCGATGGCGCGCGAAACCGGCGGCGACGTGATCTACGACTGGGGCGGCGGCCTGCTCTGGGCGGCATTGCCGCCGAAGCCGGACGCGCAGGCGGCTCTGGTTCGTCAGCGCGTCGAGGCCGCCGGCGGCCACGCCTCGCTGATCCGGGCGTCCGAAGAGATCAGGCGAAAGGTCGACGTCTTCCATCCGCAGGCCGGCGGCGTCGCCGCGCTGGGCCAGCGCGTGCGCCACAGCTTCGATCCCAAGATCATCCTCAACCGCGGCCGGATGCTGCTGATAGCTGCGACATGAAAACCGAATTCTCGCTCACGCAACTCGCCGATCCCGATATCGCCGTAGCCGACAAGATCCTGCGGGCCTGCGTGCATTGCGGGTTCTGCACCGCGACCTGTCCGACCTATGTGCTGCTCGGCGACGAACTCGATAGCCCGCGCGGGCGGATCTACCTGATCAAGGAGATGCTGGAAAAGGACCGCCCGCCGACGGCGGAGGTGGTCAAGCATATCGACCGCTGCCTGTCCTGCCTCGCCTGCATGACCACCTGTCCGTCGGGCGTGCACTACATGCATTTGGTCGATCAGGCGCGGGTCCGGATCGAGCGGGACTATTCGCGGCCGCTCGCCGAGCGGGCCTTGCGCGCGGTGCTGGCGCTGGTGCTGCCGCGGCCGAACCTGTTTCGCGCCAGCATGATCATGGCGCGGCTCGCCCGGCCGTTTGCGGCCCTGTTGCCGGCGTCAGATGCGGCCGCGACACCCGGCCTGTTGCGGCGGATCAAGGCGATGCTGGCGCTCGCGCCGAACGGCCTGCCGGCGCCGGGACCGTCGGGCGGCAGCGTCTTTGCGGCCATCGGCGAGCGGCGCGGCCGGGTCGCGCTGCTGCAGGGCTGCGCCCAGCAGGTGCTGGCGCCGCGCATCAACCAGGCCGCCATCAACCTCCTGACGCGCCATGGCATCGAGGTCGTCCTCGTCAGGGACGAGCAATGCTGCGGCGCGCTCACCCATCACCTCGGGCAGGACGGCGACGCGCTGGCGCGGGCGCGCGGCAACATCACCGTGTGGCAAAAGGAGGCGGAACAAGGCGGCCTCGATGCCATCCTGGTCACGGCGTCGGGCTGCGGCACGGTCATCAAGGACTATGGTTTCATGCTGCGCGAGGACCGCGATTTCGCGCAGAGCGCGGCGCGAATTTCCGCGCTGGCAAAGGATATCACCGAGTATCTCGCAGGCCTCGAGCTCGCGCCAACGCGCCAGAAAGGCGACGTAACAGTGGCGTATCACTCGGCTTGCTCGCTGCAGCACGGACAGAAAATCACAGGCCTTCCGAAAGAATTGCTTTCCAAGAATGGATTCGTGGTGAAAGATGTGCCGGAGAGCCATTTGTGTTGCGGTTCGGCGGGGACCTACAACATTCTCCAGCCTGACATTGCGAGCAGATTGCGCGATCGGAAGATCGCCAATATTGCGACAGTCAAACCGGACATGATCGCTGCAGGCAATATTGGATGCATGGTTCAGATTGCCGGCGGTACGTCAGTTCCTGTGGTGCACACGATTGAGCTTCTCGATTGGGCGACAGGAGGTCCCAAGCCTGGATCGATCGGCCAGGACTGAATTGATCGATCGGCCTGCGGGCATGATCCGGAACGGCGCCCCCCGTGTGTGGATGGCGGGATCGGCATCCGGTTTCCTCGGGACAAACGCCAGGCGTTTGCCCGAAGATAGCGCCCGGACAAGGGATGGAGCGGGAGGGCACTTCTGGGAAGTGCCGCCCCGGTCTGGCCCACGGACTATTCGAAGCGCTCGACACACATGGACAGCGTCAACAGGAGGACCAGATGGCGAAGAAGAGTAAGAAGGGGAAGGCCAAGAAGGCTAAGAAAGCCAAGAAGGCCGTAGTGGCGAAGAAGAAGTCCGCAAAGAAGGCGTCGAAGAAGGCCGCGAAGAAATCGGCGAAGAAGGCTGCCAAGAAAGCCGCCAAGAAGGGCGCAAAGAAATCCGCCAAAAAGGCTGCCAGGAAGTCAAAGGCTGCTGCGCCGAAGAAGGCAGCAAAGAAGAGCCCGGCAAAGAAAAGGAAGGCGGCTGCCAAGCCCGCCGCTCCCGCGCCGGAGCCCGCAATGGCTGCGCCAGAGCCGGAACCCGCACCCGCGCCGAGCTGGGCGAGCCCGGAGCCGTCCACACCCTCATGGGGGGCTGGCTCGTCCAACGGCGGCGACCACAACTAGGCAGTCGCCTGCCTGACCAGGTTTCTCGAGGCCGCAGCGTCTACCGCTGCGGCCTTTTTCGTTGGGGCTGTCCGAGGCGACCGTAGCCGTATTTTCACGGGCAGGTTGATTCGCAAAACAAGCGTTGCTCCGCTCTGTCGCTGGTGCTGCTTTTTCCGATTCCGCATGCCGTACGGCAAAACCAACGCCCTAAAAATTGTTGTGAGAATGCAACACAGGCGGAGAACATTTATTGGAAAGGCTGGAACGCCTAAAAAGGCGGCAGATGCTTGCCTTTTTTGCTTTCACGATCATGACACTGCGGACCACTGTGTAGCCACACTAAGGCATTTGGCCGCAGTCGGTTATCGCTTGCCCTTGGGGGGCGCCGGAACGGGACTGTCAAGAAGGTGATGGGGATCGTTATGAAGAAACTGGCTTTGTTAGCAACGGCGCTGGCAATGGTATCGGGTTCGGCTCTCGCTGCGGATATGGCCTTCAAGGCCGTGAAGGCTCCGCCGCCGGCTCCGTTCGATCCATGGGACATCGCCTTCGGCGGCGGCATCACCAACGATTACATCTTCCGCGGCATTACGCAGTCCAACCACAAGCCTTCGGTCAACGTCTATTTCGAGCCGCGCTACAACGTCACCAAGGACTTCCAGCTCTATGTCGGCGTGGGCGGCGCGAGCATCTCGTTCCCGAACCGTGCGGCGGCTGAAGTCGACGCCTACGGCGGCGCGCGCCTGACGGTCGGCCAGTTCGCGTTCGACGTCGGCGCCTGGGGCTACATGTATCCGGGTGGAACCTGCCAATTCGGCGGTACCGGCTTCGATTTTGCTGGCAATTTTCAAGGCGACGAATGCGCGGCGAACGCGCTGCTCAACACCAACGTTCTCAAGAAGGATGTCAGCTTCTTCGAGGTCTACGGCAAGGTGAACTACACCTTCAACGACAACTTCTCGATGGGCGGCAACGTCTATTATACGCCGAGCTTCCTCAACAGCGGCGCCGAGGGCACCTACGCCTCGATCGTCGGCAAGGCGATTGCGCCGAGCACCTGGTTCGGTGCCAGTGGCATCGGCATGTACGTGTCCGGTGAATTCGGCCGCCAGTGGCTGGGCACCTCGGACTCGTTCTACGGCACCGCGATATTCCCGAACGGCATCAACTATGCCGACTACAACACCTGGAACGTCGGCATCGGCTTCACCTACAAGGTGTTCACGCTGGACTTCCGTTACTCCGACACCAACCTGTCGAAAGGCGATTGCAACGCCTTCACCAGCGACTTCTCGGCTCGCGGCAACCTGACGGTCTCGTCGGGCACCTTCATCACCCCGATCAATCCGTCGGGCGTCGGTTCGAACTGGTGCGGCGCCGCTGGCATCGTCAAGTTGTCGGCCGACCTGACCGCGCTGACCAACCTGAAGTAAGATTTTCCTGTCGAAGACGAGGGGCGGCAGAGCGATCTGCCGCCCCTTTCTTTTTGAGTGGAGCTGATGAAACGGGATTGACGGCGCGAGCTGCGGAATGCGATCTCCCGCAACGATCACCGCAGCGTCGTGGCGGGCGCGGTCGCAGGGCTGGGCGGCGCGATTGCCATCGGCGTCATGGAGTTGTTCTCGTTCGCCGCGCACTATCCGCTCGCGGTGATTCCGTTCGCGACCTCGATCGTGCTGGTGATCGGATCGCCGGACGTGGAGCCGGCGCAGCCGCGCGCCTTGATCGGCGGTCACCTGATATCGGCACTGGTCGGCCTCGCCGTGCTGAAGCTGACCGGGCCGCAAGCCTGGGCCGCGGCCGCAGCCGTCGGCGTTGCCATTCTGGCGATGTATGTGACCGGGACCTTTCACCCGCCGGCGGGCATCAACCCGCTGCTGGTGGTGTCGGGCAATCTGCCGTCGACGTTCCTGCTGGCGCCGGTGCTGGCCGGCGCGGTGCTGTTGACCGCGTTTTCCTATGCCTGGCACCGCGGCGTGCGCCGCCAGCCATGGCCGCGGCGCTGGTTGTAAGTCCCTCTCTGCAAAAGCGGCTACGCGCCGTCACGCCGGCTTGCCTTCCCGCAAGGTGAAGTGGTCGCCGTCGCGCACCAGCGTCACATTGCGCTCATGGAAGGCTTCCAGCGTTGCGCGATGACCGATCGAGACGATGGTTGTCTGAGGCAATTTCTCCGTCAGCATGGTGTACAGCGCCGCCTCCGAGGGCTCGTCGAGCGACGCGGTGGCCTCATCGAGGAAGAGGTGGCTCGGCGTGTGCAACAGCGCCCGCGCCAGGCCCAGCCGCTGCTGTTCGCCGAGCGAGAGCATGCGATTCCAGTGCGCCTCTTCGTCCAATCGCGCTGCGAATCGCGGCAGGCCGACCTCCTCGAGGACTTGCCTGACCCTGTCGGCGCCATAGCTTGCGCCTTCGCTGGGATAGACGATTGCCGCATGCAATGTTCCGATCGGGAGGTACGGACGCTGCGGCAGCATCATCAGGGTGGCGTTGGCGGGAACCTCGATCGCGCCCTCGCCGAACGGCCAGATGCCGGCGATGGCGCGGAACAAGGTCGACTTGCCGGCGCCGGACGGGCCGGTGACGAGCGTGCGTTCGCCGGGACGCAGGCTGAAATGGTCGGCCGCGACCAGCGGTGCACCGTTCGGCAGCTTGACCAGGAGCTGCGGCAGGGTGATCTCGCTCTTGGGCGTGGCCACGCTGTGGATCGAGCCCGGATCGGCCGCGAGCTTTTCGGCGCTCCTGATCGAGCTCTCAAACCCGTCGAGACGGGCGACGACGGCGCGCCATTCAGCCATCGTTCGATAGACGTTCACGAAGAATGACAGCGCTTGTTGCACGCTGCCGAACGCTTCCGAGGTCTGCAGTAGCGCGCCAAGCTGGATCTTGCCGGCGAAAAAAGCGGGGGCTGTGAGAAGGAGCGGGATCACCACGGCGGCCTGCGAATAGCTTTGGGTGAATGCTATCAGCCGCTTGGTGCGGCTCATGATGCCATACCAGTTGCTGATGACGCGGTTGAAGCGCTCCGTTAGCCGCTCTCGCTCGGCGCTCTCGCCACGCAGCAGCGCGATTTGTTCGGAATTTTCGCGCACCCGCACCAGGCTGAAACGGAAATCGGCCTCGAAGCGCTGCTGATGAAAGTCGAGAGTAACCAGCGGCGAACCGATCCACTGCGTCAGCGCCGTTCCGAAGATGGCGTAGATCAGTGCCGCCCACACCAGATAGCCGGGGATCGAGAAATCGCTGCCGAAAAGCAGCAGCGGCGCCGCGGCGGACAATCCCCACAGGATGATGACAAAGGAAAACAGCGTCACGATGGAGCTGAGCAGGCCGATGCCGATCGTGAGCGTCTGCTCCACGAACATCTTCACGTCATCGCTGATGCGCTGGTCGGGGTTGTCGGCCGCTTCACCCTGCAACTGCATGCGGTAGTGGTGGGCGTCGTGCAGCCACTCGCCGAGATACTTGCTGGTCATCCAGCGCCGCCAGCGGATCTGAAGCCACTGGTTGAGATAGAGCTGATAGATCGACAATACGACCAGGATAGCCGCCAGCACGGCAAAGACGATGGTCTCGCGGACAAACCCGTCCCAGTCCTTCTCCTGCAAGGCGTTGTAGAACCGGTTGCGCCACTGGTTGAGCAGCACGCTGTTTCCGACGATCGCCAGTTCAATGGCGATCACCGACGCCAGCAGCGTGCGGCCGGCCCATTTGTCATCGGAATTGAAATACGGCACGGCGATGCGCCACACCGTCGCGAGCGTCGAGCGAATGTTGTTCACAGATTCACCGTCTCCGGAGAAAGGCCCTCAAGGCCTTGAAGGAATGGAAGAATTGTCGGGTGTGCGACTAAAGGTTATGTGATTTCCAGTCTGCGGCAGCTTGTCGCATCCATTGCCGGGAGCCTAGCATGGCCGCAACGGCGAGGGGCGGTGGCCATCAAACTTCGCGAGGTTGTGAGAGGACCTTTGGCGAAGCCAGAGGCGCCCAATCCCGCCATTGAGAGGGTTGTCCCCCATCGCCGAGCGAGCCGGCGCAGTCCGCGCCGGCGGCCGCACTGAATAACAACGTCGGGGAGAATCGCAAATGTGGGACCAACACTATAATCCGCTTGGCAACGCCGCGCTGTCGACGATCGCAGCCGCCGTGCCTGTCGTCACGCTGCTGGTGCTGATCGCCAGCGGCAAGGTCAAGGCGCACATCGCGGCCATCGTCGCCGTGATCCTGACCAACCTGATCGCGATCTTCATCTTCACCATGCCCGCGGGGATGTCGATCCGTGCCTCCGTGCTCGGTGTCGTTTCCGGGTTCTTCCCGATCGGCTGGATCGTGCTGAACGTCATCTTTCTCTACCAGCTCACGGTTGCAACCGGCCAATTCGAATTGTTGAAACGCGCCGTCGGCGGCGTCACCGAGGATCGGCGCCTGCAACTGCTGCTGATTGCGTTTTCGTTCGGTGCGTTCTTCGAGGGCGCTTCCGGCTTTGGTACGCCGGTCGCCATCACCGGCTCGGTCCTGATCGGCCTCGGCTTCTCTCCGCTGGCCGCCTCCGGCCTGTCGCTGATCGCCAATACTGCGCCGGTGGCCTATGGCGCGCTCGGTACGCCGATCCAGGGTCTCGCCTCGGTCACGGGACTCGATCCCTACATCCTCGGCGCGATGGTCGGCCGGCAATTGCCGGTATTCTCGCTGATCGTGCCGTTCTGGGTGGTATGGGCCTTCGCCGGCTGGCGGGGCATGAAGGAGGTCTGGCCGGCCATTCTGGTGACCGGCCTTTCGTTTGCGATCCCGCAATTCGTGATCTCGAACTTCATCAACCCCTGGATCGTCGACATCGGCGCCTCGCTGATCTCGATGGGCTGCCTGATCCTGTTCCTCAGGGTGTGGCAGCCCAAGCAGCTCTGGCTGTCGGCGGCGCTGCGCGGCCGGGACGAATCGACGGCGACCATGACCGCACCGAAACCCATGGACACGACGCCGCTGACCCGGAGCCAGCTCTGGAGCGCGTTGTTGCCGTGGATCATCGTCTGCGTCGTGATGCTGGTCTGGGGCAATGGCGCGTTCAAGACCTGGGCGAACTCGATCTTCACCTGGAATTATCCCGTTCCCGACCTGCACAACATGATCAACAAGGTGCCGCCGGTGGCGGCCAAGCCGACACCGGAAGGGGCGGTGTTCGCGTTCACCTACCTGTCGTTCACCGGTACGGGCATGTTGATTGCCGCGATCGTTTCCGGCGTGCTGGCAGGCTTTGGTCCGGCCAGGATGATCGGGGAATATGGCCGAACCATCAAGCTGTGCGCGATCTCGCTGATCACGATCTCGGCGATGCTGGCGATCGGCACGTTGACGCGGCTCTCGGGCGTCGATGCGACGCTCGGTCTCGCCTTCGCTGCAACCGGCGTGCTCTATCCTTTCTTCGGGACGCTGCTCGGCTGGCTCGGCGTGGCGTTGACGGGATCGGATACGGCGTCGAACATCCTGTTCGGCAATCTGCAGAAGATTACCTCCGAACAACTCGGTCTGTCTCCGGTGCTGATGGCCGCCGCCAACTCCTCCGGTGGCGTGATGGGCAAGATGATCGACGCGCAATCGATCGTGGTCGCCTCCACCGCAACCAACTGGTATGGGCACGAAAGCACGATCCTGCGCTTCGTGTTCAAGCATTCGATCGCGCTGGCCTGTCTCGTCGGCCTCCTGGTCATGTTGCAGGCCTATGTCTATCCGTTCACGGAGATGGTCCTGAAATAGGGCCGCCGTCGAGGCGATCCACCGAACGAACCCCGCGGCCGGTGCCGCGGGGTTTTTCCTGGCTGGTGCCGTGCTTGTGTGCCACGTCAGAGCTTGCGGCTGTCGTACGCCCAATGCAGCAGCGCTTGCCGCTGGCGTTTCCGGCAGAAAATGTCTCCCGGTTCGCAGTTCATCTGAAGTTGACGCACGTGCCGCTGGATCGCCTTCCAGCGTTTGATCTGTCGTGCATCTTCGTCCGGAAGTCGCCGGCCCAGATAATAGCGGCAGTACCATTGAAACCAGCCGCGCGGATCATCCTGATGTATCCAACCCTTCTTGCGCCAGACCGAGAGCGGCTGGCTGGCGGCAACACCAAACAAATTCACGCTTGCGTCGGCTTGCTCCGGCGAGAGTTTGGCTTTGGCGAACCAGCTACGCGGAAACTCTTTCCGGCAGTCCGTCATGTATTTTCCACCGAACACGCCAAGGCGCAGCATTTCCGACGGCGTAAGATCCGGCTGGAAGGCTGGATCAAACTTGCGCCCGGCAGGCGCGACAAGAACGTAGCGGTAACCGCGCTGCATCCGGTCGTTCACAGTGACGGTTCGCTGCTTCACCGCGAGGGAATCCTTTTTTTAAAATCGCTTCGTCACGAGATGGACAACAAGGCCCATCGGCAATGCACAAGGGAAAATGTTGCCTGCTATACGCGCATCACGGCAATCGAATTCATGAGGCCATACCCTAGCCAATTGCATTGTTGTTCAATAGAACGTTTTCCGGTGCCGTTTGTTCGATTTCGAGAGGTTGCATGGTTTCACTCGCTCGCATGTGTCAGGCCGGCGTCGCGACGGTCATGCTGATCGTCACCGTTCTGCATGTCACCCCGGCCTCTGCCGATGACGGCTTTCCGTTCGGTACGGAAATGCAGCTCGATGTCGGCCGCCAGCCTGGCTCCAAGCGCATCCCCAATCTAGAGATCGGCGATGCCGGCGAGGTGGTGTTCGAACTCTGGTGCAAAGGCGGCAAGGGCCAGTTTTCGGTCGCCGGCAACACCGTGATCTTCGTCGCCGGTGCGATGGAAAACCGCCCCTGTGCGCCGGACCGCGCTCAGGCCGATGACGAGCTGATCGCGGCGCTGACGGAAGCAGGCACCTGGAAGCGGCAGGGCGATTTCGTGTCGTTCGTGGGCGCGAAGACGCTGCGGTTTCGCATCAACACGAACTAGGCCGGAAGTTACGGCGTCGCGATCAATCCGCCGGCGGTGGCAATGACCCAGCGGCTGCCCCATCGCACGATGGACTCCACGCGTCCGAGTCCGGGAATGGTGTCGCCGCGTGCGGCCATCGTGATACCATCAGGACCTTCGAGAACGGCGGTGCCGTCCCGAACATCGACAACCGTCCAGCCGGGTATCGTCGCCGGCTTGGTTTCCGGCGCCGCCACCAGGGGCTGCCGCAGCGCGATCGCAGCGGCGGAAGGGCCCACATTCGCCTGGGAGGCCGAGCTGGTAGACGGGCGTGCAACCGGCAACAGGGCGGGTGGCTTGGGAATGCTTCCGACAATGGTCGGCGCATCGGTCGCGGATGCCGTCTTTCGAGCGCCTTCGATCTTGCCGCCCGATCGTGCTTCGGACATTCGCGGCGAGGGCGCTTCCTTCTGCGCAACTTCGACAAGCCCGAGTTCGCTTGCGAACTGGGGCCAGCTCAGGCCGCCGGCCCATCCCAGTCCAAAGCTCGCTACCAGTGCTGCAGCGACCAGCAAAGCGGGGCGTGCGCGAGCGCCAAATGGCTCCCGCACCAGCAATACGCCGTCGCGATCGGTCTTCAGGAAGTTCCGCAGGTTCACGGGCTGGTCCGGCCGCTGACCGCCAACCACATTCCCCGACCAAATTTCAAAGGTACTCGGCTCGCGGTCTTGCATGGCGTGATCCAGCATTCGGAGAACCGATGATGTTCCTCTAAGCTGAATCGAACCTTAATAATCAAAGCCCGGCACGCAAATCATTGCGCGCTGGTCCGCGGCGGAAGGCATCGATACGCGCGCAGCCTGCCGGTCGCTCTATCGTGCCGGCATGCGGATCATTTCCACACGCTCCTGTCGGCGTCCCAGCGCTGGCCCTTGAACTCCCTGGCCAGCGCCTCGACCGAGCCATTGTCGTCCTTCGGTTCGCCACCTTCCTCGTCGCCGGTGGACTCTTCCGACAGGTTCAGCCTGGGGCCGGTGCCTTCATCTGACGTCGTGATCACCGGGCTCGAGATCCACAGCATCAGCCGGTCGGACGCGCCCGGTTTGTCCGGCGACACCAGCGCGGTGATCTCGACATTCTCGGTAAGCGCAAGCTGGGGATAGACCTGGCTCGGCCGCTTGAAGGTCAGTTTCAGCTTTCCGGTGTTGGCGTTCCATTCGACGCCCGCCGCCTTGGCGGCCAGCGTCCGCGTGAGCACGCCCGATATTGCCGAAGCGATCTTGTCCCGGTTGATCTTGTCGCCGTCGCGCCATTCGGCCGCCGCAAAGCGAATGGTGCGGTCCATTTCGACAGAGCCGCTGGTCCATCCCGCCGCGACCACACCCGGCATCGACTTGGCCTTCGCAATCAGTGCAGCCGTGCGCTCCGGATCGGCCGTGAGGTTGATGGTCTGCTCGCCGGCGCGCAGCGCATCGCAGGAGATCGAAAGGCTCGATAGCCCGACCTCGACGGCCTCGCCCTTCAGGCTCTTGAGGAAATCGAGCGCGGCGTCGAGCTTGACCCGCACGCCGAACGCCTCAGGTGAAACGTCGGTAAAATCCTTCGGCGCCGGGGTGATGCCATCGTCGCTGGTCTGGTTGTCCAAAAATTCCTTCTCGCTGAGATCGGAATTGTCCGTCGAGGTCACTTCGGTCACGTTCGACCCGATGGTGATCTGGCCGCGGAATTCAAAGGTGTCGCCGGCAGGCTTGCGCGTCAGCTTGACGGTGACCGGCAGCTTGTCACCGAGGCTCTGCGCGGTGCCGGTCAGGCTCTGGCCGCTGACGGTGAGGTTGGCGACGAAGCGGTCCTTGCGGTCGGCGCCCTTGGCGGTGGGGTAGCAGACGTCGAGCACGGCCGCGGTGACGTTCTTGCCCTGCCGGGTTTCCTTCAGCACGACGTCGGCATTGCCGTCCATCAGGCCGTCGATCGCGGTGAAATAGCGCGTCTCGATGGCGCCGGGCGCCGTCTTGGAGGGGAGTTTCATCTGGGCGAAAGCAAGGCTCGGGGAAACCGTGATCAGACCGAGCAGGCAAAGCAGAAGCGCGCGCATTTGAAATTCCCTGAAGCGTTCCATCGGTGACGTCCTAGTAGCAAACCCCGGCAGCATTTTCGAGCCAGGCACGTCCTGAACCGACCGGGCGCGCATTATCGTCAAAAGAGCCAAAAAAGAAGGCCGCCCGGAGGCGGCCTTCGATCTGTTTGCGTGAGGAAAGCCGGGCTTAGAAGCCCATGCCGCCCATTCCACCCATACCGCCGCCGCCACCACCGGGCATCGCCGGGCCCGGCTCCTTCGGCAGTTCGGCGACCATGGCTTCGGTGGTCACCAGCAGGCCGGCCACGGAAGCGGCGTCCTGCAGCGCAGTCCGCACCACCTTGGCCGGGTCGATGATGCCCTTGTCGACCATGTCGACATATTCCTCGGTCTGGGCGTCGAAACCGTAGGTCTCGGACTTGTTCTCGAGGATCTTGCCGACCACGATCGAACCTTCGACACCGGCGTTCTCCGAGATCTGGCGAACCGGAGCTTCCAGCGCCTTCAGCACGATGTTGATACCGGCCTGGACGTCGGAATTGTCGTTGTTGATGCGGCCGACGGCCTTCTTGGCGCGCAGCAGCGCCACGCCGCCGCCCGGCACGATGCCTTCCTGCACGGCCGCACGGGTCGCGTTGAGGGCGTCCTCGACGCGGTCCTTCTTTTCCTTGACCTCGACTTCGGTCGCACCGCCGACGCGGATCACGGCGACACCGCCGGCGAGCTTGGCCAATCGCTCCTGCAGCTTCTCGCGGTCGTAGTCCGAGGTGGTTTCCTCGATCTGCGCCTTGATCTGCGTGACGCGGGCTTCGATGTCCTTTTTCTTGCCGGCGCCCTTGACGATCGTGGTGTTTTCCTTGTCGATCACCACCTTGCCGGCGCGGCCGAGCATGTTGACGGTGACGCTTTCGAGCTTCATGCCGAGTTCATCGGAGATCAACTGACCGCCGGTCAGGATCGCGATGTCTTCCAGCATCGCCTTGCGGCGATCGCCGAAGCCCGGCGCCTTGACGGCGGCGACCTTCAGGCCGCCGCGCAGGCGGTTGACCACCAGCGTCGCCAGCGCCTCGCCCTCGACGTCCTCGGCGATGATCAGCAGCGGACGGCCGGACTGCACCACGGCTTCCAGCACCGGCAGCATCGACTGCAGGCCGGAGAGCTTCTTCTCGTGCAGCAGCACGTAGACGTCTTCCAGCTCGGCGGTCATCTTTTCGGCATTGGTGATGAAGTAGGGCGACAGATAGCCGCGGTCGAACTTCATGCCCTCGACGATGTCGACCTCGGTCTCGAGCGACTTGTTTTCCTCGACCGTGATGACGCCTTCATTGCCGACCTTCTGCATCGCCTGCGCGATCATCTTGCCGATGGCGGTGTCGCCGTTGGCCGAGATGGTGCCGACCTGGGCGACCTCGGAGGAGGAGGCGACCGGCTTGGCGCGCTTCTCGATGTCCTTGACCACGGCGGTCACGGCGATGTCGATGCCGCGCTTCAGATCCATCGGGTTCATGCCGGCGGCGACCGACTTGGCGCCTTCGCGCACGATCGCCTGCGCCAGCACGGTCGCGGTCGTGGTGCCGTCACCGGCGGTGTCGTTGGTCTTGGAGGCGACCTCGCGCAGCATCTGCGCGCCCATGTTCTCGAACTTGTCCTCGAGCTCGATTTCCTTGGCGACGGTGACGCCGTCCTTGGTGATGCGGGGAGCGCCGAAGCTCTTCTCGATCACGACGTTGCGGCCCTTCGGGCCGAGCGTCACCTTCACCGCGTTGGCGAGAACGTCGACACCGCGCAGCATGCGGTCGCGGGCGTCGCCGGAAAATTTAACGTCTTTGGCAGCCATGTTTTGGACTCCTTGAAAAACGGTCCTCATCCCTTGCATAACGGCTTTGCCGTTATTGCTGGAGGAGCGGCCGTTTTGGCCGCGTCTCGAAGGATGAGCTTGTGAAACGAAGACCCTTCGAGACGGCAGCTTCGCTGCCTCCTCAGGGTGAGGGAGCGCGCTGTTAGGCTCAGCACGCCCATGATGTCGGACTCCTTCATGATCAGGAGTTCCTCGCCGTCGAGCTTGACCTCGGTGCCCGACCATTTGCCGAACAGCACGCGGTCGCCGACCTTGAGGTCGATCGGAATCAGCTTGCCGGCCTCGTCACGGCCGCCCGGGCCGACGGCGGTGATTTCGCCCTGCGAAGGCTTTTCCTTGGCGCTGTCGGGAATGATGATGCCGCCCTTGGTCTTCTCTTCGGCATCGATACGCTTGACTACGACGCGGTCGTGGAGCGGGCGGAATGTGGATTTAGCCATGACGTCTCCTCTTGAAGTTCCGTTGGAAGGCGTGGTTTCAGGTCTGTGCCATCGAAGAATGGCTGATAATGCCGGTATTCGAAGCCGCCCCGGGCGGGACAGCATGACCCTTAGCAATCTTCTTATTTGAGTGCTAAACGTGGGGCCGGGAAATATGGCTTGGCGCTGATCCTGTCAAGCAAACAAGGGGGTTAAAGCCTTGGTGAGGCCAATATAGGATGCTCCCACGGAAACCAAATCGGCGCGGCGGCGTAATTTTATCGGACGTCATTGCTCCGGCAGGCTTTTTGCGGTTGGCTGCTTGACGGGAGCGGCTCAGGAATTGTTCGGGGGGATACGATGATCAGCTCACGTAATGCGCGTACGGTTGCCCATCTGGCGATCGCATCGGCGCTGACGATCTTGCTTGCGGCGTGCAGCGGCAGCCTGCCGTCGCTCTCGTCCAGTCCGTCTCCCGACGCCGAGCCTGGGGTAGCGCCGGAAATGCCGGCGACCATCCGCGCCGACGAGATCGTCGGCCGCTGGGGCCTCGCCTCGTTCCAGAATCCCAACGACCGCGCCCGCACCGAAGCCGCGGCGCGCGGGCAGTGCAAGCAGCCTTATGTGATCGGCGCCGGCCAGAACGGCGGCGTGGTCATGCATCTGGCCGACCAGGCCACCCCGCAGGAACTGCGCCTCAAGGGCAGCCCGAGCGGCAAGAACTATATCGGTCCGGCCGGTCCGGCCGGCGGCGAACAGGACCGCGAGATCGTGTCCTTCGACGGCCGCGTGCTGATCACCCGCTTCATCGACAAGGATGCCGCGGTCCGTTACGGCAACATGGTCTATGTCCGCTGCGCGCCGAAGGCTTGAGGCGGGCGACACCCTTCTCGTCATGCCCGCGAAGGCGGGCATCCAGTACTCCGCGGCCTTTCGCTAGTTCGCTGACGTCTCTGGAATACTGGATCATCCGCTTTCGCGGATGATGACAGGTGCAGATGGCCGATTAAACAAAAAACGCCGGCCCGAAGGCCGGCGTTTTGTTTAGTTTGCGTTAACCAGTTCGATCAATCGAACAGGGCGTCGATGTCGTTCTGCGAGGCGTGACCGTCGTCGCCGGCCAGCTTCGGACCGTTGAGCAGCCTGGCGTCGCCTTCGCGGGAATCGACGATCGGCGGTGCGTGCGCCTTGATGGCATCGACGCCGCCCCAGATGTCCATCATCTCGATGATGTGCTTTTCGATGAACTTCATCGTGGTCATCACCTTGCTGATGCGCTGACCGGTGAGGTCCTGGAAGTTGCAGGCCTCGAAGATCGCGACGACCCGTTCCTGGATATCCTCGCTGAGCAGCTTCTGCTGGTCGGGCGAAATGTTCTTGGACAGCGCGGTGGCGGCCTGGTCGATCGCCTCGACGGCCTCGAGAATCTGCTGCGTGGCCTGTTCGGTGCCGCCGACGACGGCGCCGAGTTCGCCATTGACCTTGGCCATTTCCTGGCCGTCAAAGCTGGTGCCGTGCAGGGTCGCGATTTCGCGCTTGGTGCGGTTGATGGCGTCGTGAATGAGGTCGAGCTCGACCTTCAGCTTCGCGCACTGTTCGATCTGGGCGCGATAGGTTTCGAGCAGTGCGTGGGCATCGGCGGTCTCGCGCGCGATATCCACCGGCTCGGTCGAACCGGTGCGGGCATGACCGAAGCCGGCCATCTGTGCGCGGATCGTGCGCAGCTCCGCCATGATCTCGCGGTGCATCGGGCCGATCTCGCCGCCTTCGACGGCAGGCATCATGATTGGCGCGTCGCCCAGAATGGATTGTTCAATACGAAAACGTTTGCGGTTGACCGACATGAGATTTTCCCACCCCTTCACTTCACGTGTGTTCTAGACCGATGCGATTTAACGTGAGGTTCACGCGGGAACACGTCGTGAGAGCGGTTTGGCTGCGGCCGCATACGAATGATTAACCATGGGCGGGTCGCGTTCACGCAAAATAAACGCTACCGGCCGAATCAGCGCGCCATTGCCGACGTGGTGAATCGAAACGCCGTTTCCGTTTACCAAACCGATTAGGTTTTGATTTGTATTGATCGCGTGCAGCGGCGCTCGTCGATCCGTTGCCGCGAACCCGCAGTGACGAACAGTACAGAGTACGTCGATGTCAGGAAAAATCTATTTTGCGCTCCTTGCGAGCGTGTCTTGTCTTTGCTTCGCCAGTGAGGCCGATGCGATCGACGCCTCGTCGATCGGCGAGCCTGCCGTGATCTACGCCCGCCAGCCCGTGGAGCCCGCGCGGAAGCTTGTCGCTTCGACCGAACGCTCCAACATGGGCGGCGGCTTTATCCAATTCCTGTTCGGCGATGCGCCGCAGGGCGGGCGCTATCAGCAAGCGCCGACCTATCAGACGCAGCCCGATTACGGATATGGCGGGCGGCGCATGCTGCTGCCGCAGATGGATCCGCAGCAGTCGATGCGCCAGGAGGAGGCGCCCGATCCCGCGCAGCGCCTGCTCGATCCGAAATACGAAAAGCAGGTGGTCGAGTATCACGGCAAGGAAGGTCCGGGCACCATCGTGATCGACACCCCGAACAAGTTCCTGTTCCTGGTGCAGGGCGACGGCAAGGCGCTGCGCTATGGCGTCGGTGTCGGCCGCCCCGGCTTTACCTGGTCGGGCGTCAAGACGATCTCGGCGAAGAAAGAATGGCCGGCCTGGACGCCGCCGCCGGAAATGCTGGCGCGGCGCCCCGATTTGCCGCGGTACATGGAGGGCGGTCCGCAAAATCCGCTCGGCGCACGCGCGATGTATCTGGGTTCGACGCTCTATCGCATCCATGGCTCCAACGAGCCCTGGACCATCGGCACCAACGTTTCCTCCGGCTGCATCCGGATGCGCAATGAAGACGTGATCGATCTCTACGGCCGCGTCGGCGTCGGCGCCAGGGTCATCGTGATCTGAGCCGGCCGCCACGCGAACGGATGGAATCAAAACGGCCGCCCGATCGGGCGGCCGTTTTTCTTTTCGCACATCGCGCGTCGCTCAGGCGTAGTCGCTGTCGCCGTCGTTGTCGCCATCGTCGCCGTCGAAGCCGTCGGAATCGTGATCCTGGTCGTCGTCATCATGCGAGGCCTGATCGAAGAAGCCCTGCCGCGAACCGGAATCGTTATCGTTGTTGTCGGCGCGCCGGTTCGACGAACCGATGTCGTTGACGCCGGCGTCGCGCGCCAGATTGCCGCCGGACTGATCGCTCCACGGCCGGCGGTCTTCAACGCCGCCGCTATGGCTCCCGGTATCGCCGAACGCCTGCTGGTTGCTGCCGCCGCCCATCATCGAGCGGATGCTGCCGGCCAGAAGCGAGCCGCCGACCACGCCGGCCGCGGCCGCTGCCGCTGTTCCGAGGAACGAGCCGCCACCGCCGCCGAACGCCGGCTGCTGCTGCTGCGGCGCGCCATAGGGTTGGGGCTGGGCGTAGCCCGGCTGATTGTAGGATCCGGGCGCCTGGTTCTGCTGCAGCACCTGCCCGGTGTTCCAGGCCGGCCGGCCGCCGCCCGAATTGCCGCCCATGTCGGGCGCGCGGACGTTGGGCACCGAACCTGGCGACTGGTTCTGCCCGAAGATCGCATCGCGCATCGAATCGAGGAAGCCGCCGGATTGATTTTGCTGGCCCGCCACCGCTTCCAATTCCTGGATGCGCATGTCGGCGCGCTTCAGCGCCTCGTCCTGCACCAGCGCCGTCTGCACCAGCGCATAGACGGCATTGGGCGCGGCGCGCAGGCCCTGCATGATCGCTGACATCGCCTCCGGATCGCGCTTGGCGCTTTCCAGCTTGGCGAGCCGGTCGAAAAGATCGTCAATCAGTTGGCGTTCTTGCGGTGTCATGGCCCTCTCCCTCACGTCAAATCGTCGACGCGCCGGCAAGATGTAGGGCGGGCTTTGTGTCGCCAATAGTGGGTGGCCGAATTAAATTTTGGTATGCGACAAAACGCCGGGATTTGGCGGGCAGCATCACCCCAATGTAACTTTATTCGCCGCCAGCAATGCCGGGAATCGGTCGCTTGCGAGATACGCGTGTTCCGCCTCGCGCTGGGTGGTGAGCGGGTCGAGGCTTTCGAGCGTTTCGTCGACGAATCCAGGGTGGCACATCACGAGCCCGCCTTCCGGCAACCCGGCAAGGAACTCACCCATCAGCACGCCGAAATCGGGCGCTTTCGAAAAATCATAGGCGCCGGCAAAGGCGGGATTGAAGGCGATGCCGGTGCGGGCGGCGCGCTTGCGGAATTGCGCGCTGAGAACGTCGAGCACCGCGGCCTTGGGCGCGCCGAGCAGCCCGGCCAGCGGCTTGAGGCGTCCGCCCTGGCGGACCCAGGCGTCGGGGGCTGCTTCCTTCACCGCGCGCAGGAAGGCGTCGCGCACCTGCGGGAACAGTTGCGCATGCTGGTGGCCGTCGATGAAATCGGGCGCGCGGCCGAACAGCTCCTTGAACGCCGCGAGCTGGGCCAAAACTTCGTCCTCGATCATTTCAGGGTCGAGCCGCCGCAACAGGCCGGAGCGCAACAGGTTCGGAAACGGCAGGAACAAGCCGCCGTCGGTGGGGCGAAAGTGCATCGTCAGCGGACGAAACGGCGCGGTCAGCGTTGTGTGCAGGCCGATCGCGCAGCGCGAGCTGTTCGCTGCTGCTTCCTGCAACGCGGCGACCTCGGCGCGTCCGATCGCCGCGCCGACCACCATCACCGAAGTCGCGTTGAGGCGGCCGCGCGAAATCAGATCGCGAATGGCGCGGTTGACGCCTTCGGCCAGCCCGTAATCGTCGGCGCACAGCCAGATCCGGCGCAGCGCGGCATCGTTCATTCGGCGGCGGTCCGTTCAGCGCCGTTCGCCGCCGTCTCGCCCTCGGCACGCTTTTCGGTGTGCTCGGCGACGAAGTAGATCGGACGCGCCTTCAGCTCGGAGAGGATCTTGCCGATATATTCGCCGACGATGCCGATCATGATGAGCTGCACGCCGCCGATCGTCATCAGGCCGATCATCAGCGAGGGATAGCCGGGGACCTGCTTGCCGGTGGTCCAGACCTCCCAGAGGATGGTCAGGCCGAATATGAAGGCGGTGAACGCGAGCAGCACGCCGAGCAGGCTCGCAAAGCGCAGCGGCGCCACCGAAAACGACGTCAGTCCCTCGATCGACAGGCCGATCAGCCGGCCCGGGCTGAAGGTGGTGACGCCATGCGCGCGCGCCGCCGGCTCGTAGTCGACGCGGATCTGGCGGAAGCCGATCCAGTTCGACAGGCCCTTGAAGAAGCGGTTGCGTTCGGGAAGCTGGCGCAGCGCGGCGGCCGCGCGCGGCGACAGCAGCCGGAAATCGCCGGCGTCCTCGGGGATCTTCTGCCGCGCGCCCCAATTGATCAGCGAGTAGAAGCCGTGCACCGCCTTGCGGCGCAGGAACGATTCATTGTCGCGGTTCGCCTTCGCCGTATAGACGACGTCGTAGCCGTCATCGATCCAGTGCGAGACCAGTTTTTCAATGAGGCTCGGCGGATGCTGGCCGTCGCCGTCCATGAACAGCATGGCGCCGCGGCGGGCATGGTCGAGCCCCGCCATCAGCGCGGCCTCCTTGCCGAAATTGCGCGACAGCGACACCACCTGGACGTCAAGCGCGTCGGCGGCAAGCGTGCGCGCGATCGCAAGCGTGTTGTCGGCGCTGCCGTCGTCGACATAGATCACTTCGCTTTCGAGGCCGTAACGTGCCTTCAGCGTGCGGGCGAGGCCGACCAGCCTCCCGTGCAGCAAGGCGAGCCCTGCCGCCTCGTTGTACAGCGGCACGACAATCGACAGGCCCTGCGCCGCGGCGCTGGCTGCGGTCGTCGACAGGCGGGAAACGTCAGAGCCGAGCGTCATCGATCAGGTCCCAGATTATCCAACCGTATATGCTACCTGTCGCAAGCTGTCGCAACGATGAACGAAACGGCAGCCTTATTGCCGCAAGAACGCCTCGAGCCTGGCAAATAGCGGGTTTTCCCGGTCGAGCACATAGTCGAGCGAGGCGATGGATACCGTGTCGGCGCCGTGTTCGCGCAGGAAACTGCCGAGCGCGTAAAGCTGAACCGGTGGGCAGTGCAGCGTGATCATGCCCGACGAGGTCGGCTCGCCGAACGGCGCCACCACGCCAAAACGGTTATGCGCTTCCGCCAGCAACGCATCGTTGCAGCCGGCAAAACGCGTTCGCACCTCGCGATATTTGCTGGCCCGCGCCCGCGCGGCGATGTGGTCGAGGATGACGCGCGCGGTCTCGCGGGCGTCCGCCGACCAGTCGGCGTCGCGGGACGCCACGAGGTTGGCCTGGCTGCGCAGGATCACGCCGTCGTCCAGCACCTTAAGGCCATTGGCGGCAAGGGTCGCGCCCGTGGTGGTGATGTCGACGATCATCTCGGCGGTGCCGACGGCCGGCGCACCCTCGGTGGCGCCGGCGCTTTCGACGATGCGGTAATCGACCACGCCGTGGGCGGCGAAGAAATTGCGCGTCAGGTTGATGTACTTGGTCGCGACCCGCATCCGCCGGTTATGCTTGGCGCGGAAACCTGTCGTGACGTCGTCGAGGTCGGCCATGGTGCGAACGTCGATCCAGGCCTGCGGCACCGCGACCACGACATTGGCGCTGCCGAAGCCGAGATTGTCGATCAGCAGCACGCGCTTGTCGGCGTCCGCAATGCTTTCGCGCAGCAGATCCTCGCCGGTGACGCCGAGATGCACCATGCCGCGCGCGAGCTGCGAGGCGATCTCACTGGCGGAGAGATAGGCGATCTCGACATTGTCGAGGCCCGTAATGGTGCCGCGATAGTCGCGCGCGCCGCGCGGCTTCGCCAGCGTTAGCCCCGCGCGGGTAAAAAACGCTTCGGCGTTTTCCTGCAGGCGGCCCTTGGAGGGAACAGCGAGGACGAAGGGGGCGGTCATGCGGCGCTCCCTTGCGAGGCGGGCTTGCCGAGTTGTTTCAGCGCCTCGATCCAGACCGAGAAGCCGACCGCCGGGATCGGCGTGGACGAGCCGAGCTGCGTCATCAGGCCATCATAGCGCCCGCCCGCCACCAGCGGCTCGACGCCGTTACCCTTGGCGTGCAGCTCGAACTCGAAGCCGGTGTAGTAATCGAGCCCGCGGCCGAACGAGGTGGAGAAGCGCGCCAGCTTTGTGTCGATGCCGCGCGCGGCCATGAAACCGACGCGGCTTTCGAGCTCGTCGATCGCGGCTGCGAGATCGAGCCTGGCATCGGCGGCGAGCGCGCGCAGTTGCGCCACCGATTCATCCGGGTCGCCGGCGATCGCGAGGAAGCGCTTGATGATGGCAAGCGCGTCGCGCGGCAGCGCGCCGCCCTTCAGCGTCGACTGTTCGAGGAAACGGTCGGCGATTTCGGCAACCGTGCGGCCGCCGACATTGGTGGTGCCCGCGATCGACATCAAATCGGTAACCAGCGCCAGCGCCGCCTTGCGGTCGGAGCCGGCAAGTGCGGCCAGCACGCCCTCATATTCGTTGCGGCCGGGCGCGGTCGCAAGCGTCAGCCGCTCGATGTCGTCGGCGAGGCTGACCTTGCGGTTGAAGTCCTTGATCAGCCGCCGCCGCCAGACCGGATAGAGATTAAGCGCGTCGATCAGCGCGGTGAACAAGGCGACGTCGCCGGTGCGGATTTCGACATCCGTCAATCCGAACGCGGTGGTCGCTTCCAGCGCCAGCGCCAGCATTTCCGCATCCGCCGCGGCGCGGTCCTGCCGGCCGAAGGATTCAATGCCGGCCTGCAGGAATTCGCTCGGCTGGCCGCCGCGATAGCGAAACACCGGCCCGAGATAGCTGAAGCCCGCGGGCTGGCCGGCGCGCCCCGAGGCGAGATAGTCACGCGCCACCGGAATGGTGAGGTCGGGCCGCAGGCACAGCTCCTCGCCTGACGCGTCGGTTGTCAAATAGAGGCTCTTGCGGATGTCCTCGCCGGAGAGGTCGAGGAACGGCTCCGCCGGCTGCAGGATGCCGGGGTGGGCCTGGACGTAGCCGCCCTGTGCAAACGACAATAGCAGTGCATCCGCCCAGGCGGCGGATCCGGCAGCACCTCTGACGGCGGCGGTCGTAGTCATTTCAGGTCCAAATACCCGGGAAAAGCCGGGTTCCACGGTTCGTTAAGGGGGCCCGGGGTTCCAGGGCCTTGTTGGCGGCAGGCCTTAGCATGGCCAGAGCGGGGTTTCGACAGGGATTGGGCAACTGACTTAATAGGCGGTGGCTTGGGCGGACGCCCGCCCGGTCAGCCCTCCCACGGCTATCCCGAACGCCGCCAGTCCCCCAGCGCGGCCTGCACCAGCGCCAGCGCGGCGACCCCGGCAGTATCCGCGCGCAGGATGCGGGGGCCCAGCGACAGCCGCAACGTCCTGGGTTGCCGCAGCAGCAGCGCGCGTTCCTCCTCGGCAAATCCACCCTCGGGACCGATCACGACGTCGATCCCGTCGGCGGCCGTCAATCCCTGTTGCAGCGCCTCGACGGGGTTGAAGATGTCGGCCGCCTCGTCGCAGAACACCAATAGCCGCCTAGTCTCGCGCTTTTCGAGAAAGCGGTCGAGCGCAACGGGCTCAGTGACCGCAGCAAGGCTCAGGATGCCGCACTGCTCGGCGGCCTCGATGACGTTGGCGCGCATCCGCTCCACGTTGATCCGCGAGACCTGGGTGTGCCGCGTCAACACCGGCTGCAGCATGGACGCGCCCATCTCAACGACCTTCTGCACGATGTAGTCGAGCCGCGCGTGCTTCAGCGGCGCAAAGACATAGGCGATGTCGGGCAGGCGGTCCTGCGGCCTTGTCTGCGCGACAATCGTCAGGCCGTCCGGCCGCTTGCGGCCCTCGATCGCGGCCTGCCATTCGCCATCGCGGCCGTTGAACACCAGGATGCTTTCGCCGGCGGCAAGCCTCATCACGTTGCCGAGATAATTGCTCTGGTTCCGCTCCAGCGCGATTTTGTCGCCCGCCTTCAAGGGGGCGTCGACGAACAGGCGAGGGGCGCGAAAATCGAATTCAGGCATCTGTAATGTTCCGTTTCCGGGGCGCTTTTAGCCTAAAGCGCTAGAATCCGGAGCTATTTTTAGCTCTCGATGCGGCCCCGCGCCGCGCTGCTGCCCCAATCAACGGGTTGTTAAACGGCGGCAGGAATTGTAAAAATGCCCATCGCGAATATGCGTCGTTTGGAAGACGCCGGGGCTGCCTGACCTTGCCGGAGAACAACCCTTGATGATCCGTCGCCTGATTGTGCCGCTAACCGCTGCTCTCGTGATCGTTCAAGCCGGGCAAGTATTTGCGCAAGGCGCGTTCCCGGCGCCATTGCCCAACCAGAGCGCCGCACCTGCGAATGCCTCACCGTTTCCGCCCGTGAATGGCGCTGCGCCGTCGGCCTCGGTCGGCGCGCCGTCGGCGTTTCCGTCGCAGGGCGCCGCCCCGGTTTCCAGGGGGTTCAGCGCGCCGCCGCCGCAGGCCAGCGGTTCGGCGGACGCCTGCATGAAGGGCTTCGTTCCGCTGCGCGAGGAAGCCGAGAAGCGTGGCAAGCTGATCAAGGCCGCGAGCGACCGCAAGGCGCCCCCGGACGAGGCTTGCAAGCTGATCAAAAATTTCGGCCATGCCGAATTGAAGATGATCGCCTATGTCCAGACCAATTCCGAGAAATGCGGAATTCCGCCGCAGATCGCCGACCAGCTCAAGAACGGCCACAAGAACACCGAGAAAATGCAGAATCAGGTCTGTAACGTCGCGCAGCAGGCCGCTACGCGAGGGCCGGCCGGTCCGAGCCTGAGCGAGGTGCTCGGCTCCTCGGCGGCGATGCCCGAGGCGCAGACCGTCAAGAAGGGCGGCAGCACCTTCGATACGCTGAACGGCAACGTTCTCACGCGATGATCGCGATCCGATGAGCGCCGCGACCGCCCGCGTTGCCGACGCTACCGGCAACTGGGTCGATACGCACGCGCCGGCCTGGTCGCGGCCCTATTTGCGGCTTTCCCGTTTCGACCGTCCGATCGGATCGTGGCTGCTGCTGATGCCGTGCTGGTGGTCGGCGGCGCTGGCCGCCGGCGTCGCACGCGACGTCTCGCAATTGCCGCTCGTGATCGTGCTGTTCTTCATCGGCGCATTCGTGATGCGCGGCGCTGGCTGCACCTGGAACGACATCACCGACCGCGATCTCGACGCAAAAGTCGAGCGGACGCGGTCGCGGCCATTGCCCGCCGGGCAGGTCAGCGTGCCGCAGGCGTTTGCCTTTCTCGTCCTGCAGGCACTGATCGGACTTGCGGTGCTGCTGCAGTTCAACCGCTTCGCGATTCTGACCGGCATCGCCTCGCTCGTCATCGTCGCCATCTATCCCTTCATGAAGCGCATCACCTGGTGGCCGCAGGTGGTGCTGGGGCTGGCGTTCTCATGGGGCGCGCTGATGGGATTTGCGGTCACGCTCGGCCGCATCGACCTGACTGCGCTGGTGCTCTATGCCGGCTCGATCGCCTGGGTGATCGGCTACGACACCATCTACGCGCATCAGGACGCCGAGGACGACGCGCTGATCGGCATCAAGTCCACCGCGCGCCTGTTCGGTGCGCGCACCCATCTGGCGCTCGCGGTGTTTTATTCGCTTGCGGTGGTCTTGATCGGTATCGCGCTGGTGCTCGGCGGCGCGCGCTGGCCGGCATGGATCGGGCTGATCGCATTCGCGGCGCATCTCGTCTGGCAGATCAGGCGCCTGGACATCGGCGATCCCGCGCTATGTCTGCAGGTCTTCAAGTCCAACCGCGATGCGGGGCTGCTTTTGTTTGCGGGCCTGTTGGTCGATGCGGCGATGCGCGCGGGATGACGACGAGCCGTAGCCCGGGCGAGCGAAGCGACCCCGGGACAGTGTCCCCGCATATCGCTAGCGCTGATGCGGGCTACAATTCATCACGCACTGCGAATTGATTTGCTTCGCACGCAAGCGCAATTTCATGCGACGGCCTGCGACAAGCTAACGCGACGGGCAAATCACTTCTGATTATCAGAAATCGCGTCAAGCCCTCCGCGCAAAAATATTCCGCTTTCGTTCTTGCCCAAATCAGCAGCATAACTCCGCCCGTCTCACCCGACGAGAGGGGCGCTCGCGAACGTCACGAACGCGCGGTGGGATGCGGTGGACGCTGATGGCGCGATAGACGTACGCGCTGGATGCGTACGGCGAAGTCGTGTGGTTCTGATGTCGCGGTGCTGGCATCACGTCCTGGAGAAGCGAAGCTTCTCAGGGATAACGGAGGCAAAAGAGCCGTTCTCCGGGAAGAGCACGAAGTAAGCCGTAAAGCCATTGCGCAGGGAAGGCCGGAGTGTTCCCGCTGCCCTGTATGCTCGTGTGCAGTTTTGTTTGCGCAAATCGCACGCGAGACCGCGGGTGCAGCAAGCACCCGGTCTTCCCTGCGCCCTCTAATTTGGAGGGCGGGAAGTTGCTGGCAAACCTCGCACAGATGGTGTGGCGAGAACGCGAACGCATATCCAATGTCGTCACCCGCGAAGGCGGGTGACCCAGTATTCCAGAGACGTCAATGATTGAACCGAGAAGCCGCGGCGTACTGGATCCCCCGCCTGCGCGGGGATGACGAGGGTGTGTTGCGTCGCTATCTCCACGTCATTGCGAGCGCAGCGAAGCAATCCATCTATCCCCGAATTGAGGAATGGATTGCTTCGCGGAGCCTGTCATCCGGCGGCGCATCGCGCCGACCGGGTGGCTCGCAATGACGAACTCAGTCCCGCGCGACGATTTCGCGCTCGTCCCGATGAACGGTCTCGGTGTTGAGCAAATTACCGCTCCGGCGGCGCACCAGAAATTTCGGGCGGCGGGCGCGGATCGCGTTGTGGCGGCGGCGGCGGGTGGCCGGCTCGTACGGGATCTCTTCCAGCAGTTGCGGCAGCGCGAAGATGTCGCTCCATACCGTCCACGCGGAGGCAATCTCCTCGGAATCGGAGCTTACGCACAATGGAATGTTCAGCGAGGGATCGCGATGAACCAGCACCAGCGCCTGCGCGTCGTCGAGACCGCGCCGCGCGACGCCGAGAAAGTCGCGGACGCGGACGTTGATCGCCATCCGCATGCCCTTGATGGCACGGTGCAGCACGACGCGTTCGCGATGAAGTTCAATTCTTCGCACGCCGCCGTCCGCACGGGTGTCGTGCGCCTGGAAGCTGAGCGGAAGAGAAAGGGGGTCGAGCCGCATGACACGGCTCGACCCGGCGGGATTGATCCCGCTTATTGCTGTTTGACGCCCCACGGCTCTTATCTCCCCGCCGGGATTATGTTCCCGGTCGATACGCGAGACCTTAGCCGAGCGATTTCCGTTTCGCCTTAAAAAGCCTGGTTAAGGAGACGTCACCCGCCCTGGATCTCCCGGCATGATTGACAAGACCTTGGCGCGCATGATTGACGAGACCTTGCGCAAATGCCGAAAATGTTTGGCATTTGGCAGCGTAAAATGCTTGAAATCCCTGTGAATCAGGCACATCTGAGGGGCCTTGCCGGCTTGCGTTTCCCGCTCTCTTCAATGTCAGGGATTTTGTTTGTGAACTCTTCACCATCCAGCACTTCACAGCTTTCGAAGACTCCCGACGCGACCTCCGACCTGTTCGATCAATCGGCGCTCTCGACGCTGGCGCAGCGGCTGGTCGAGGCCGCAAAACGCGCGGGCGCGGACGCCGCCGACGCGGTGGCGGTGCGCGGCGTTTCGCAGGGCGTCGAAGTGCGCGATGGCCGGGTCGAGGAATCCGAGCGCTCCGAAGGCGATGATGTCGGATTGCGCGTATTGGTCGGGCAACGCCAGGCCGTGGTCTCGACCAACGATATTTCCGGCGATGGCATCGCCAAGCTTGCCGAGCGGGCGGTTGCGATGGCCCGCGTCGCGCCTGACGACAAATATGTCGGTCTCGCCGATCCCGCGCTGCTGGCGCGCGAGTTCGCCGATCTCGATCTGCTCGACCGCGAAGTTCCCTCGACGTCCGAACTCGAACGCCGCGCCTGTGAAGCGGAAGCCGCGGGCCTTGCGGTCAAGGGTGTGACCAAATCAGGCAGCGCGTCCGCCTCGAGCGGCATCGGCGGCATGGTGCTGGTGACCTCCACCGGTTTCCACGGCTCCTACCTGCGCTCCAGCCACGGCATCTCGATGACCGCGATATCGGGCGACGGCACCGGCATGGAGCGCGATTACGATTTCACCTCGGCGCCGCATGCCTCCGATCTTGCGTCGCCTGAAAGCGTCGGCCGCAGGGCAGGGGAGCGCACCGTGGCGCGGTCCAATCCGCGCAAGGTGGAGACCTGCAAGGTGCCGGTCGTGTACGATCCCCGGGTGTCGGGATCGCTGGTCGGCCATCTCGTCGGCGCCATCAACGGCGCCTCGATCGCGCGCAAGACGAGCTTTTTGAAAGACCGGATGGGCGAGCAACTGTTTGCGAAGAACATCCGCATCATCGACGATCCCCTGCGGGTGCGCGGCCTGCGATCGCAGACCTTCGACGCCGAGGGCGTGAGAGTGAAGAAGACCGCGCTGATCGACGAGGGCGTGTTGACCACGTGGCTGCTCGATTGCGCGACCGCGCGCGAACTCGGCCTGGCCACCACCGGACATGCCCATCGCGGCGTCTCGTCCTCGCCGTCGCCGGGATCGTATAATCTGCATCTCGAGGCCGGCGCGATGACGCCGAAGGAGCTGATCTCCGACATCAAGCAGGGATTCTACGTCACCGACCTGATCGGCTCCGGCGTCAACGGGGTAACCGGCGATTACAGCCGCGGCGCCTCCGGATTCTGGATCGAGAACGGCGAGATCACATACCCTGTCAGCGAGGTGACGATCGCGGGCCATCTGCTGCCGATGTTCAAATCGCTGGTTCCCGCCAACGATCTCGAATTCCGCTACGGCGTCAACGCGCCGACGCTGCGCATCGAGGGCCTGACGCTTGGCGGACGCTGATATCGCCGACGCGATCTGGGCGCGCGATGCCGCGCTGTTGCAGGACACCGTGCGCGAGGCCGGCGCGCTGGCGTTCTCGCTGTTTCGCACCGAGCTGAAGAACTGGACCAAGGGCGCCTCGTCGCCGGTCTCCGAGGCCGACATCGCCGTCAACGACCTCGTCGAGCGGCGGTTGCGTACGGCGACGCCGGATTATGGCTGGCTGTCGGAAGAGAGCGTCGACGACGATGCGCGTCTCGGCAAGGAACTGGTCTGGATCGTCGACCCGATCGACGGCACCCGCGCCTATCTCGCCGGCCGCGAAGACTGGTGCGTGAGCGTGGCGCTGGTCAAGGGTTCGGCGCCGGTGCTGGCGGCGGTGTTTGCGCCCGCCAGCGATGAATTCTTCTTCGCGATCCGTGGCCAGGGCACCACGCGCAACGAAAAGCCGGTGCGGGCGGCCACCGGCACGGAGCTCGATTTTTCCCGCATGGCCGGTCCGAAGCCGCTGGTGCAGCGGCTGAGTACCTCACCGGATGAGATCGCGCTGCATCCGCGGATCGGATCGCTGGCGCTTCGGCTGTGCCGGGTTGCCGATGGCAGCCTCGATGCCGCTTTTGCAGGCGGCCAGAGCCGCGACTGGGATCTTGCCGCGGCGAATTTGATCGTGCAGGAAGCGAATGGTAGAATGACCGCACTCTCGGGGGATGCGATTGAGTATAATCGCCGGGAGGTGGTGCACGGGGTGCTGGTGGCGGCGGGACACGATCGACATGCGCGCATTGTCGAGCATTTCCGAAATCATCGGTTACCCTGAATTGGCCGAAATCCGCGCCACAGATCATCCCATTCACCCGCGATATCAGCTGTCGCTCCTCCTTGCCGGGCACCTCGTTAGGAAAGACCATCATGCCAGATAGTGCCCCGCAGCAACTGCTTCACCTCGTCATCGGCGGCGAGTTGACCGATCTCGAACACATCACGTTCAAGGATCTCGACCAGGTCGATATCGTCGGCGTGTACCCCAATTATGCATCCGCTCTCGCGGCCTGGAAGGCGAAGGCGCAGCAGACCGTGGACAACGCCCACATGCGCTACTTCGTGGTTCACCTCCACCGGCTGCTCGATCCAGGTCAAGACACGAAGTCCTCCAGTTGAAACGATTCCTTCGCGATTTGCTGCGCAGCAGCTGGGTTCAGCGCGCGCTGGGAGTGCTCGCGGCCGAATATCTGCGGCTGGTCTGGCTGACCAACCGCTTCAGCCGTGAGCCGGCCGACGTCTATGAGCGGGTCGAGCCGGAGATGCCGGCGATCTTCGCGTTCTGGCACGGCCAGCATTTCATGACGCCGTTCATCAAGACCAAGGAAACCTACCGCGCCAAGGTCCTGATCTCGCGGCATCGCGACGGCGAATTCAATGCCATCGCCGCCGAGCGGCTCGGCATCGGAACCATCCGGGGTTCCGGCGATCATGGCGGCGCCTTTCACCGCAAGGGCGGCGTCGGCGCCTTCCGCGAGATGCTGGTGGCGCTGGAGGACAAGTGGAACGTTGCAACCACCGCTGATGTGCCGAAGCGCGCGCGGGTGGTGGGGCTCGGCATCATCATGCTGGCGCGCGAATCAGGCCGGCCGATCATGCCGTTTGCGATGGTGACCTCCAGGTTCATCCGGTTGAAGAACTGGGACTCTACCACCATCAATCTGCCATTCGGACGCGGCGCCCTGGTAGGCATTGAACATGTATACGTGCCGCCGGATGCCGACGCCGAGACTATGGAAAAGCTGCGCCTTCAGGTAGAAGCTTTACTGAACGAAGCGACTCGTCGCGCCTACGCGGCGGTCGGGCGTCCGGAGGCCGCTCTTGGCTAATACGCTGCCGATGACGCTACGCGTCTACCGGAAACTGTCGTCCGCGATGGTTCCGCTGTCGCCTGCGCTGATCAATCGGCGGTTGAAGCTCGGCAAGGAAGACCCGGAGCGGGTCGGCGAGCGCCGCGGCATGAGCGCCGACGTTCGCCCCCCAGGTCCGCTGGTGTGGATTCACGGCGCCAGCGTCGGCGAAGTGCTGGCGGCCGCTGCGCTGATCGAGCGGCTGCGGGCGTTGAACCTGCGCATCCTCCTGACCTCGGGCACGGTGACCTCGGCTGCGATCGTCGCCAAGCGGTTCCCGTCCGACGTCATCCATCAATATGTACCCTATGACTCGCCGCGCTACGTCGCGCGATTCCTCGACCACTGGCGGCCGTCGCTGGCGCTGTTCATCGAATCCGATCTGTGGCCGAACCTGATCCTGTCGAGCGCTGCGCGGCGGCTGCCGATGGTGCTGATCAACGGACGGATGTCGCAGCGTTCGTTTCCGCGCTGGCAGCGGGTCCAGGGGACCATCTCGGCGCTGCTTGGCAAGTTCGACGTCTGCCTGGCACAGTCACAAACCGACGCGGATCGCTTCGCGGCGCTGGGCAGCCGCAACGTCGTGGTTACGGGAAACCTCAAGCTCGACGTTCCCGCGCCGCCGGCCGACGGCAACAAGCTGGATATGCTGATGTCGATGACACGCGGCCGGCCGGTCGTGCTCGCGGCCTCCACGCATCCCGGCGAGGAAGAGATCCTGACGGAAACGCACCGTACGCTTGCCGCCTATTTTCCAAAGCTGTTGACCGTGATCGTGCCGCGGCATCCCGATCGCGGCGAGGCCATCGCGCGCATGATCGCAGATTCCGGCCTCAATCCGACCCTGCGCTCGCACGAGGACCTGCCCACCGCCACGACCGACATCTACGTCGCCGACACCATGGGCGAGTTGGGATTGTTCTACCGGCTGGCGCCGATCGTGTTCATGGGCGGCTCGCTGGTCGAGCATGGCGGCCAGAATCCGATCGAGGCGATCAAGCTCGGCGCGTCGATCATCCACGGGCCCCACGTCTTCAATTTCACCGACGTCTATGAAGCCCTCGATTCCGCCGGCGGCGCGCGGCTCGCCGATACCCAGGAAGCGCTGGTCAATCAGTTCGGGCAGATGCTCGACGATCCCAAGGCGCGCGAAGCCGTGTTTACCGCGTCCGAGCGTGTGGTCGGGCAGCTCGGCGGCGCGCTGGAGCGAACGCTCTCTGCGCTCGAGCCGTATCTGTTGCAGTTGCGGATCGAGATGGGAGCCGCCAATGCGTGAGCCGGGCTTCTGGCACGGCCCGGCCTCGCTCAATTCGCATCTCCTGAAACCGCTCGCCGCATTGTATGGCGCCGTTGCCGCACAGCGTCTGCAGCGCCAGGGATTGCATGCAGGGATTCCGGTGCTCTGTGTCGGCAATTATCACGTTGGCGGCGCCGGCAAGACGCCGACCGTGCTGGCGCTGGCGAAGCTGCTGCGCGACCTCGGCGAGACGCCGGTCGTGCTCAGCCGCGGCTATGGCGGAAAGCTGGCCGGGCCGGTCAGGGTCGATCCTGTCAGGCACGCGGCTTCCGATGTCGGCGACGAGCCCCTGATGATGGCAGGCGCGGTGCCGGTGGTGGTCTCGCGCAAGCGCGCGGACGGTGTCCCGCTGGCGCGCGCGCAAGGCGCGACCGTGATCCTGATGGACGACGGCTTCCAGAATCCCGGGATCGTCAAGGACGTGTCCCTGATCGTGATCGACAGTGAGCGCGGGCTCGGCAACGGGCAGGTATTTCCCGCCGGTCCCCTGCGCGCGCCGCTGCAGCCGCAACTGGCGCGCACCGACGCGCTCATCATCGTTGGCAGCGGCAGTGCTGCTGAACACGTTGCGGCCGAGATCGCGGCGCAAGGCAAGCCGGTCTTATCGGCGCATCTGAAGCCGGATGAGGCGCAGGTGGCTTCGCTTCGCGGCAAGCGCGTGCTGGCGTTCGCCGGCATCGGCGATCCCACGCGATTCTTCAACACGCTGCGCGCCAGCGGTATCGAAGTCGCCGGGCAGCGCGCCTTCGCCGATCATCATGCGTATTCGCAAGCCGAGATCGAAAGCCTGATCGCCGAGGCCAAACGCGAGGCGCTGACGCTGGTGACGACGGAAAAGGATCTGGCGCGGCTGCGTGATCGGGCGCAGCAAATAGTGCCGTTCAGGGTGACGCTGGAGTTCGACGATCCAACGCTGCTGCGGAAGTTCGTCGCCGATCGGCTGTTCAAGGCGCGCGAGCGGAAGACTGCGTAGGGTGGGCAAAGCGAAGCGTGCCCACCATTCAAGACAATGCTCGACGATAGATGGTGGGCACGGCGCGATGCGCCTTTGCCCACCCTACGAAACCGGGCTACGAAGCGATTCTAGCCCTGCGTCTTCAGCGCGCTTGGAAAATGCCGCTGCAGCACGGCGGTCGGGACTGAATAGGCCTCCTGCAGATCGACGCTCCAGTATTTCAATTCGTCGAGCGGGATCCGCACGTCGGTGATGGCGCAACGCACATAGGTCCCGGGCGAGATCACGCGGAAATCGCCGTCCAGATATTGCACCTGCGCTTCGCCATGGCCCGAGGGACCGAATTTATTGAGCACCGTCAAACTCTCCGATTGGCCGGCCCGCACGGGCTGGCCCTAAGTATATTTTCCGATTTCGATCTATCATAAATAGGTCGTACTGTCCGCCCCGGAAACTGACCTACTTGTGATGATTTTGTGCCTGACCGCATGATAGCGTCAATTTTACCATGCCCGCAGCGTCATACCGATCCGACAGAGAACGATGCGCCTGTTGTCCGCAACGCTATCCCTGACGCTCCTTGCTGTGGCCTGCGCGGCCGGCGCCGCGCCATTGCCGGCCCCGCGCCAGGTCGATATCCCGGCGACCGGCCTGACCCTGCATGCCCAGCTCTACAAGCCCGATGGTGACGGTCCGTTTCCCACCGTGATCGCGCTGCATGGCTGCGGCGGATTGGGCGGGCAGTCCGAGCCCGTGCTATCGCGCTACCGCGACTGGGCCGAGCAACTGCTGAAGACCGGCCATGCGGTGCTGTTGCCGGATAGTTACGGTTCACGGGAACTCGGCCCCCAATGCCGGGTCAAGGAGCGCCCCTTGCTTGCCCGCCGCGAGCGGGTGGCCGATGTCAAAGCATCGCGGCAATGGCTGTTGCAGCAACCGTGGGCCGCGCGTGACCGGATCAGCCTGATTGGATGGGCGAACGGCGCCAGCGCGGTGTTGTGGGCGGTGCGTCCGCAACTGGCGGCGCGCAGTATTGCGCCGGATTTCCGCTCGGCCATCGCGTTCTATCCGGATTGCCGGATCTCGTCCGGTCTCGGCTGGAGCACGCGGGTGCCGACGCTGCTGCTGATCGGCGCGCAGGACGATGTCAGTTCGCCATTGGCCTGCCGCCAGATGGTGGAGGGCGCCCGCGGCCGCAGCGCGCTCGCGCGGATCGTGGTCTATCCCGGCGCCTCCCACGATTTCGACCGCGCCAACCTGCCGCTGCGTTCAATCGCAGGCTCCGACGCCGAGTTGCCTGAAGGCGGTCATATCGGCTCCGATACGGATGCGCGCAAGGACGCGCAACGGCGCGTCGCAGAGTGGCTGGCGCGCTAAAACAGGCTCCCCTGATCCACCGGCTTGGCCACACGCTTCGGGGCGGCGGGCTTGGTCTCGGATGAAACTGGCTGGGCCGGGCTGGCGGCGGTGGTCGTCGCGGCCGGACGATCCGCATCCGCGGTAGCGCCGACGCGGCCGTCGGCGAATTCGATCGTCAGACGCGCGTTCGGTCCGACAGACGTCGCGGCATGCACCGCGTGCCCCTGCGCATCGCGCACCAGGGCAAAGCCGCGCGCGAGCACGCCGCGGTAGGAAAGCGCCGACAACAATTGACCGCTATGGGCGACGCGCGCGTCGAGACGCTGCATGGCAGTCTCGAGCGCGCGGCGGGCGCGCTCGGCCAGCCGGTGCGTGCGTTCGCGGTCGCGCGCGATCGCATTGCGCTGCGCCTGCGCGTTGGAAAGTTTCGAAGCCTTCAGCCTGATCTCAAGCCCGGCGAAGCGTTCGCGCCGGTTGCGCAGCAGCGCGCGGGCGGACAGCCGGATGCGTTCGCCCGACACCGTGAGGCGGTGATTGGCTTGGGCTACCTGTCCGCGCAGAACCTTCAGCGTCAGGCCGGCGCTGAGATGCGAAAAGCGGCGGTGGTGGGCGTGCGTGTTGGCCTTCAGGCCGCGGGGCAGGGCGGCGCCGAGATGATCCAGCCGCTGCCGCGGGATCGCGAGCAGTTCGCTCAAGCCGGGCAGCGCGCGAGCGGCGGCGCGCAATTCATTGCGGCGGCTCTCCTGCCCGCGCTGCCAGCACACCATCGTGCGTCGCGCCAGGCTCTCGACCTCGACGAATAATTCGCTGCGCACCGGGACCGCCATTTCGGCGGCGGCCGTCGGCGTCGGGGCGCGCTTGTCGGCGGCGAAATCGATCAGCGTGATATCGGTCTCATGGCCGACAGCCGAGATCAGCGGGATCATGCTCTCGGCGGCGGCGCGAACCACGATCTCCTCGTTGAACGACCACAGATCCTCCAGCGAGCCGCCGCCGCGCGCGACGATGAGGAGATCCGGCCGCGGAATCTTTCCCGCTTCGGGCAACGCATTGAAGCCGCGGATGGCGGCGGCCACCTGTTCGGCCGAGCCTTCGCCCTGCACCTTCACCGGCCACACCAGCACCCGGCGGGGGAAGCGGTCCTCCAGCCGGTGCAGGATGTCCCTGATGACCGCACCCGTCGGCGAGGTGACGACGCCGATCACTTCCGGCAGCCAGGGCAGCAATTGCTTGCGCGCCTCGTCGAACAGGCCCTCGGCCGCGAGCTTCTTCTTGCGCTCCTCCATCAGCGCCATCAGCGCCCCGATGCCGGCGGGCTCGAGCGATTCGATGACGATCTGGTATTTCGACGAGCCCGGATAGGTCGTGAGCTTGCCGGTGGCGATGACTTCCAGGCCCTCCTGCGGCTTGAAGCGCATCCGGGCGTGGGCGAACTTCCAGATCACCGCCTCGATCTTGGCGCTCTCGTCCTTCAGCGCGAAATAGCAGTGGCCGGAGGAGTGCGGCCCGCGAAAGCCGGAGATTTCGCCGCGGACGCGGACATGGCCGTAGGCGTCCTCCACCGTCCGTTTCAGGGCGGAGGACAGTTCCGAGACGGTGAATTCAGGCGCGTTGATCAGGTTTTCGGCAGCAGGCATATCGGTACTTAGAATCGGCCTTTTCTGGCGCTTCCGCAAGGTGCCGAGGCCTTGACGGAGGTGTCAGGACACATATCCACACAGGAATAGACACGTTGTTGCGGCCGGCCCGTGTCGTGCTAAACCCTCGCGCGATAGCCGGCAACCCTCCATTTGGCTGCACTTCTCATGAACATTCTCCTGCTCGGTTCCGGCGGCCGCGAACACGCTCTCGCATGGAAGATCGCGGCTTCCCCGCTGCTGACCAAGCTCTGGTGTGCGCCGGGCAATGCCGGGATTGCGCGCGAGGCCGAGTGCGTGGCGCTCGACGTTGCCGATCATCCTGCGGTGATCGAGTTCTGCAAGCGCAATGCGGTCGATCTGGTCGTGGTCGGACCGGAGACGCCGCTGGCGGCCGGCATTGTCGACGATCTTGCGAAGGCCGGCATCAAGGCGTTCGGACCGGGCAGGCAGGCGGCGCAGCTCGAGGGCTCCAAGGGGTTCACCAAGGCGCTCTGCACGGAGTTCAACATTCCGACCGGCGCTTATGGCCGCTTCACGACGGCTGACGATGCGCTGGCGTACGTGCGCGCGCAGGGCGCGCCGATCGTGGTCAAGGCCGATGGCCTGGCCGCCGGCAAGGGCGTTGTCGTCGCCAAGACGCTTGATGAAGCCGAGGCGGCCATCGCCATGATGTTCGACGGCGCGTTCGGTTCGGCCGGCACCGAAGTCGTGATCGAGGAATTTCTCGCCGGCCGCGAGATCAGCTTCTTCGCGCTGTGTGATGGCGAAACCGCGATCCCGCTTGCCACCGCCCAGGACCACAAGCGCGTGTTCGATCACGACGAGGGACCGAACACCGGCGGCATGGGCGCCTATTCGCCGACGCCGTTCGTGACGCCGGAAATCCACGACCAGATCATGGCGCGCATCATCCTGCCGACCGTGGCCGGCATGAAGAGGCGCGGCACGCCGTTTCGTGGCGTGCTCTACGCCGGCGTGATGCTGACGGAGCAGGGGCCAAAGCTGTTCGAATACAACGTTCGCTTCGGCGATCCTGAATGCCAGGTGCTGATGCTGCGGATGATGTCCGACATCGTGCCGGCATTTCTGGCGGCCTGTGACGGCGAACTGAAGCATTTCGACCTGCGTTGGTATCCGGAGCCTGCGCTGACGGTGGTGATGGCGGCGAAGGGCTATCCCGGCGACTACAGGAAGGGCACGCAGATCGACGGCCTGGATGACGCCGCCAGGATCGAAGGCGTAGAAATCTTCCATGCCGGCACGGTGGCAAAGGATGGCGCCATCCTTGCCAATGGCGGCCGTGTGCTGAATGTCTGCGCGATGGGGAAGACCGTGCTGGAAGCCCAGCAGCGTGCTTACGAAGCTGTCGACCGCATCAGATGGCCAGATGGTTTCTGCCGTCGCGACATCGCCTGGCAGGCGGTGGAGGCGGAGAGGGCGACGAACTAACCTCTCCCCCTCATTGCGAGGAGCTCGCGACAAAATTGCAAAGCAATTTTGCGCTGAAGCGACGACGCAATCCATCTATCCCCGCGTGGAGAAGTGGATTGCTTCGCTGCGCTCGCAATGACGGTCACACAGATCTCCTCGGCTTCGCTGCAGACTGCCAGCCAAGCGAAATGCGGTCGTCAAAGCATTTTGCCGACGGCCTTTGTCATCTCATCTGCGGAAAAGGCCCGCAGCGATTTGGTGCGAACATTGCCGAGCGCACCGAGGCTCAGCGTGAGCGACATGAAGGATGGCTCATCTGGCGCATCGAGGATGGTCACAATGTCATATCGCCCCTGTGTCCAGAGGATTTCTCTCACCGTCACTCCGAACGTCTTCGCCATTGCCTTGAAGGCTTCGGCGCGCTTCGGTGACTCCTTGGCGTTGCGGATTCCCTGCTCCGTGAAATTCGCCAGCACGACGTAGGCTACCATGGCCGTCCTCCCCGGTTAGGACCTGTACAATTGGGATGAGGAAGTCGCGCGCGGAGCTTGCCACAGTATCTGAGGAACTGCACGGCTCGATAAGGGTCAGCGGGTGTGACTTACCCTGCCGTGTTAAGAGGGACGAAGTCACGAACTCCGCAATGGTGGGCACGGCGCTTCGCGCCTTTGCCCACCCTACGTAGTCGTTAGAGCAAGTCCCCGCCCACGGCGCTCGCCGTGGTGCCGTGCTCGCGGAACGCCTTGATGACGTTCTTGCCGATCTTCCACTTGTGCACCTCGTCCGGACCGTCGACCAGCCGCTGCGCGCGCACCTGCGTGTACCATTTGGCAAGCGGCGTATCCTGGCTGAAGCCGAGCGCGCCGTGGAGCTGGATCGCGGTGTCGATCACCTTGTGCACCATATGCGCGTGGAAGATTTTTGCGATCGAGTTCTCCTGCCGGATATCGAGGCCCTTTTCCGCCTTGTAGGCGATGTGCAGCAGCATCAGGCGGCCGATGTAGAGTTGCTCGGCGCAGTCCGCGAGCATGAACTGGACGGCTTGCCGGTCGGCGATCAACTGGCCGAAGGTCGAGCGCTTCGTGATGTGACCGACCGCCATGTCGAGCGCGCGTTGCGCCTTGGCGACGTTGTGCATGCCGTGGCGCAGGCGGCCGTAGGCGAGCCGGTGCTGGCCCATGGCAAAGCCGTTGCCTTCGCCGCCGACGAGATTATCGGCGGATACTTTCAGATCCTTGATCTCGATCTCGGAGTGGCCGCCGTGGATCGCATGGTCATGCGGTCCCTCGATCGCCATGTTCGCGACGTTGCGCTTGATCTTGTAGCCGGGGTTCGGCAGCTCGACGAGGAAGGTCGAATATTGCTTGTGGCGCGGCGCGTTCGGATCGGTCTTGGCCATGACCAGCGCCATGTCGGCGACGCTGGCCGAGGAGGAGAACCACTTTTCGCCGTTGAGGACATAGTTCTCGTTGCCGTCCTTTACCGCGGTGGTCTGCATGCCGGTGGCGTCGGCGCCGGCCGCCTTCTCGGTCATCGAGAAGCAGATGCGCTTGTCGCCATTGAGCAGGGGCTTGAGGAACTTCTCCTTCTGATATTCCGTGCCGTGGGCAAGGATCGTCATCATCGAGGCGTCGTCGGGGCCTTGCGTGTTCATCGACAGCGCGCCGAGCATGCTCTCGCCGAGCTCCATCTGCACCAGCGCGTTCGCCAGCGGGCCCAGGCCCATGCCGCCATATTCCTTCGGCACCCACGGGCACCACAGGCCGCGCGCGCGGGCCTTGGCCCGCAGCGGGCCCAGCACTTCGGCGAGCGGCTTGGTATCGAGTTCCTTCTCCGCGGGGATGCACTCGTCATGCACCCATTTGCGGACTTTCTCGCGGATCGCCTTGGCTTCGGCCGGGATTTCGAAATCGATCGACATCTGGTTTCCTCGGTTCTTTTACTGTTGGTCGGGCTTGGGGGATGGCATAAACCTGCGACCTGCCAGCGGCAACGGCAAACAAAGTTTGAAGCAGCAAACGCTGTCATACCCCGCGGACGGCGGGGTATCCAGTATGCCGCGGCGTTCGTTGTTGACCGCGATGCCGGTGTTTACTGGATCATCCGCCCCAGTGCGCAATTGCGCACAAGGCGGATGATGACGGGAGTGCGAAGATGCCTGATCTTGCCGATCTGTTTCCCGGATATGCCTCCGAGTGGATCAACACCTCCTCGGGGCGCATCTTTGCCCGCGTTGGCGGCAAGGGGCCGCCGCTGTTGCTGCTGCACGGATTCTCGTCCACGCATGTGATGTGGCACCCGGTTGCGCCGCAGCTTGCAGACCGCTTCACGCTGATCATCGCCGATCTGCCGGGCTATGGCTGGTCCGACATGCCCCGCAGCGACGACAACCATACGCCCTACACCAAGCGCGCGATGGCGAAGGTAATGGTGGAGGCGATGGAGCAACTCGGCCATGTGCATTTCGCGCTGGCCGGTCACGACCGCGGCGGGCGTGTTTCCTATCGGCTGGCGCTCGATCATCCCGGCCGGCTGTCGAAGCTCGCGGTGCTCGATATCGCGCCGACCTATGATTACTGGGAGAAGCTGAACCGGCTCTCCGCGCTGAAGATCTACCATTGGGCGTTTCTGGCGCAGCCACACCCGCTGCCGGAGACGCTGATCTCGGGGCACGGAGAGTATTTTCTCAAGCAAAAGATGGCGAGCCAGACCAAGACGGGCACGCTCGACGCGATCGATCCGCGCGCGCTGGAACATTATCTGGCGCCGTTCCGCGATCCCGCCCGCATCCACGCAATGTGCGAGGACTACCGCGCCGGCGCCTATGCCGATTACGAGATCGACAAGGCCGATTTGGATGCGGGGAAGAAGATCACGATCCCGCTGCTGGCGCTGTGGGGCGATGCCGGTGTCGCGAGCGCGGCAACGACGCCGCTCGATACGTGGAAGAAGTGGGCGACGAATGTAGAGGGGGCGCCCGTGGATTCCGGGCATTTCCTGCCGGAAGAGAATCCGGATGTGACGGCGAAGTTGTTGCGGGAGTTTTTCCTGGCGGCGTAGCGAATCCAACTGTTCGTCATACCCGCGAAGGCGGGTATCCAGTACGCCGCGGCCTCTCGGTTGATCACTACTGTCTCTGGAATACTGGATCATCCGCCTTCGCGGATGATGACAGCGGTGTGGTTGGTAGGGTCGCGCCTACCGCCGCACCTTGAAAAACTCCTTGAGCAGCGTCGCCGCCTCGTTCTCGCCTACCGCCGAATAGACCTCCGGCACGTGATGGCAGGTCGGCTGCGCGAAGAACCGCACCCCGGAATCCACCGCGCCGCCCTTGGGATCGGCGGCGCCGTAATAGAGCCGCCGGATCCGCGCAAACGAGATCGCGCCGGCGCACATCGTGCAGGGCTCCAGCGTGACGTAGAGGTCGCAGTCGACCAGCCGCTCGGTGCCGATGGCCTCGGCCGCCTGCCGGATCGCGAGAATCTCGGCATGGGCGGTCGGGTCGCGGTCGGTCAGCGTCCGGTTGCCGGCGGTCGCGATCACCTCGTAATCCCTGACGATTACGCACCCGATCGGAACTTCGCCGGCTTTTCCGGCGTTTTCGGCCGTTTTCAGCGCCAAATCCATGAAAGAAGGGGTCGTCATGCCTCGTATCATCGAAAGAAACCTGCTACTAGCTGCGCCTTCAGCAAACGTGGATGCCGGTTTTGCGTGAGAATGCGCCTTGAGCGAAGTGCGCGCACGTTACCGCTATGACAGCCCATCTGCATCCGCCTGATAGCCATTTCATCTGTACCCGAGAGAACATTCATGCCCCGCGACAACGACAAAAACAACGATTCCCGCGGCCGGCGTGACCGGCCCGGCGCCGGCAAGGGCCGCGCCGGCGGAGGCAAAGGCCGCGCCGACGGAGGTAAGGGCCGCTCGGGGGCGGCGCGGGGGCCGGAGAAGAAATTCGCCAAGCGCGGCTTTGCCGGAAAGGGTGAGGGCGACGGCGAGCGGCGGCCCTATGCCGGGAAGTCCGACGGGGCGAAGTCGTTCGGCAAGAAGCCTTATTCCGGCGGCGGAAAACCTTACGCCGGCAAGCGCGATGGCGACGATCGTCCGCCGCGCCGGGACTTTGGCGATGCACCGCGTCCGCGCGGCGACAGGCCCTTTGCTAGCCGTCCGTCACGCGGTGACGATGGTGAAAAGCGTTCGTTCAAGCCGCGTGAGGATCGTGGCGGTGGCGACAAGCGCCCGTTCAAGCCGCGTGGTGACCGTCCGAATTTCAATCGCGACGATGCGCGTCCGGCGGGGCGTTCTTCCGACAGGAAGTTTGGCGACAGGAAGCCCTATACCCCGCGCGAAGGCGGCGGCGAGAAGCGGCCCTATACGCCGCGTGGCGAAGGTTTTCGTAAAGACGGCGACCGTCCGCGCGGCGATCGGCCATTTAGTGCCCGGCCCTCGCGTGATGGCGATCGTCCCCGTGGTGATCGGCCCGAGAGAAAATTTGGCGGCGACAAGAAATTCTCGCGCGGTGCGCCGGATAGAGGCCCGCGAAAGGATTTCGGTGACCGTCCCGATCGTGGCCGGGACCGCGGCGATTCAAAACCTTGGCAGAAGCGCGAGGATCGGGGCGAGCGCGACACCCGTCCTGCCCGTGACGGCGCGCGGAGTTTTGACAAACCGCGCTTTGACCGGTCCCGCGATGATCGTGGTGGCGAGGAGCGTCCGCGCTTTTCGCGTTCGCGCGAGGATCGCCCGAAATTCGACCGCCCGCGCGAGAGGCCGGCAGGCCGGACCGACTGGCAGGAGCATCCGCGCAGTGAAGCGGGTGACGATCGGCCGCGCCGCGAGAACGAGGACGACAGCAAGATTTTTGCAAAGCGTCCGGCGTTCGGCGGACGGGGCGCCTATCGCGAACGCCAACCTGAATTCGACAGGCGCGCACCGCAGCCGCCGCGCGTCAAGAAATCAGGTGAGCGCATAGCCAAGGTGGTCTCTCGCGCCGGCCTCGCCTCCCGACGCGATGCCGAGGAATGGATCACGCAGGGCCGCGTCACCGTCAACGGCCGCGTCATCAATTCGCCGGCGCTCGACGTCACCGCCAACGACGTGATCGCGGTCGACGGCAAGGTGCTGCCGCCGCGCGAGCGCACGCGGCTGTTCATGTATCACAAGCCGCGCGGCCTGATGACCACACATGCCGATCCCGAGGGGCGGCCGACCGTATTCGACAACCTGCCGGAAGGACTGCCGCGGCTGATCTCGATCGGCCGGCTCGACTTCAACACCGAGGGGCTGCTGCTGCTGACCAACGACGGCGGGCTCGCGCGCGCGCTTGAATTGCCCGACACCGGCTGGCTGCGGCGCTATCGCGTCCGCGCCCATGGCGAGGTCACGCAGGCGCAGCTTGATGCGCTGAAGAAGGGCGTCGAGGTCGACGGCGTCAAATACGGCTCGATCGATGCGACGCTGGAGCGCGACCAGGGCGCCAATGTCTGGCTGGTGTTTGCGATCCGCGAGGGCAAGAACCGCGAAGTGCGCAACGTCATGGCGCATCTCGGCCTCGAGGTGAACCGGCTGATCCGCGTCTCCTACGGGCCGTTCCAGCTCGGCGAACTCGCCGAAGGCACGGTCGAGGAGGTCAAGACGCGGGTGCTGCGCGAGCAGCTCGGCGAAAAGATCGCGGGCCTTGCCGGTGCCGATTTCAACCGGCCGATATCAGGCGAAAAATCCGACGACGATAACGACGCGCCGCGCGGCGAGAAGCCGTTCAAGCCGGCGGGAAAAAGCGCGCTGATTGCCGACCGCAAGGGCCGCCGCGTGCTGGTGCAGCGCACCGGCAGCGAGGAGGCGCGGGCGCGCAACGAGGAAGAGGCCAACGGCTACGGCCCGCCGCGCCGCGCCAAGCGCGGCTATCACGGCAAGCGCGATCTGAAGCCGCAGGACGAGTAGTCGGGCGATGCGTGTCGTCGGTGGACGATTGAAGGGCCGCAACCTGGCTTCGCCTTCCTCGCAGGCGATCCGCCCGACGGCGGACCGCCTGCGCGAGTCCGTGTTCAACATCCTGATCCATGCCTACGATAATCCGATCGAAGGCGCGCGCGTGCTCGACCTGTTCGCCGGCACCGGCGCATTGGGCATTGAAGCGGTATCGCGCGGCGCTCTTTTCACGCTGTTCGTCGACAACGGCGCCGAATCCCGTGCGCTGTTGCGCAACAATGTCGAAGCGCTGGGCCTGGGCGGCGTGACAAAAGTCTATCGCCGCGACGCCACCAATCTCGGCCCGGCGCATCCGGTCGAGCCATTTTCGTTGGCGTTTCTCGATCCGCCTTACGGCAAGGGACTTGCGGACAAGGCGCTTGCCTCGCTGCGCGATGGCGGCTGGCTGACGCCGGGTGCGCTGCTGGTGGTGGAGGAGGCGAAAGCCGCGGGCTTTGCGGCGTCCGATGGCTTCGAGGAGCTGGAGCGGCGGGCGTACGACGATACGGAGTTCGTGTTTTTGCGGAGCAGTGAGCGCGCTGCCTCCACAACCCTAACTGTCATCGCCCGGCTTGACCGGGCGATCCAGTACGCCGCGGCCTATCGATTCGAATGCTGATGTCTCTGGAATACTGGGTCACCCGCCTTCGCGGGTGACGACAAGCGAGCGCGTCGAATTGATCACCGCCGCCCGAACAGCTTCTCGATATCGCTCAGCTTCAATTCCACATAGGTCGGGCGGCCATGGTTGCACTGGCCGGAATTCGGCGTGTCTTCCATCTCGCGCAGAAGCGCGTTCATCTCTTCCGGCTTGAGGCGGCGGCCGGCACGCACCGAGCCATGGCAGGCCATGGTGGCGGCGACATGCATCAGGCGTCGCTCCAGCGGCAACGCCTCGTCCCATTCGGCCATGTGCTCGGCGAGATCGCGCAGCAAGCCGGCCGCGTTCGCCTTGCCGAGCAGCGACGGCGTCTCGCGCACCGCCACCGCGCCGGGGCCGAACGATTCGATGGCGAGACCGAAGGAGGCGAGTTCGTCGGCGCGTGCGAGCAGCTTCTCCACCGTTGCCTCATCGAGTTCGACGATCTCGGGGATCAACAGAATCTGCCGCTGTACGCCGTTCTTCGCCAGTGACGCCTTCAGCTTCTCATAGACGATGCGCTCATGGGCGGCGTGCTGGTCCACCACGATCAGTCCGTCGCGGGTCTGCGATACGATGTATGTCTCGTGGATCTGCGTGCGTGCGGCGCCCAGCGGGCGGTCGAGCAGGTCGGCAGTGGGCTGCGCCTCGAAGCGCACATCGGCGGTCGGGGCGCCAACGTCGAAGGCGGCTTGGCCTGCTTCGGCAAATGCCGTTGCCGCCGCGCCTTCGAACGAGGACGCCGGCCTGACCGGATAGGCCGGCGAGCTTCGCCAGTCCCAGTTGGTCGGGCTCGGCGCAAAGGAGGGACGGAATGCCGAGAGCGCCGCGCCGTCGGTATTGGCGGCGGTGCGCCGGCCTTCGCGGGCGAGGCCGTCTTTCAACGCGTGCACGATCAGCGCGCGGACCAGGCCGGCGTTGCGAAATCGCACCTCGGTCTTGGCCGGATGCACGTTGGCGTCGACCTCCTGCGGCTCCAGCGTCACGAACAGCGCCACGACTGGATGACGGTCGCGCGGCAAATAATCGGAATAGGCTGCGCGCACCGCGCCGAGGATCAGCTTGTCGCGGACCGGCCGGCCGTTGACGAAGAGATATTGCCCGAGCGCGTTCGCGCGCGTCAGCGACGGGGCGGCGGCAAAGCCCTCGACCACGACGCCTTCGCGCTCGGCGCGCACTTCGATCGCGCTCGAGCGAAAATCGCTGCCCAGGATGTCGCCAAGCCGTGTCAGCCGGCCTGCGGCGCCGGGCAGCGCTGCGGCCCAGGTCACCGGCGCGCGTTCCTCGCCGGCGAGCGTGAAGGCGATATCGGGCCGCGCCATTGCCAGCCGCCGCACGACTTCGCGGATCGCTTCGGCCTCGGTGCGATCGGTCTTGAGGAATTTCAACCGCGCCGGCGTCGCGTAAAAGAGATCGCTGACCTCGACGCGGGTGCCTTGCGACAGCGCCGCCGGCATGATCGCCGATTTCGCACCGCCTTCGACCGACAACGACCAGGCATGCGGCTCGCCGGCGTGGCGTGTGGTGATGCCGAGCTTCGCCACCGCGCCGATCGAGGGCAGGGCCTCGCCGCGGAACCCGAGCGTGCGAATGCGCAGGAGATCCTCGTCGTCGAGCTTGGAGGTGGCATGGCGGTCGACGGCGAGCGCAAGGTCGCCATGGGTCATGCCGCTGCCGTCGTCGGTGATCCCGATCCGCCGCCTGCCGCCGCCGTCGGTAAAGATGTCGACCCGGCTGGCGCCGGCGTCGATGGCGTTCTCGACCAGTTCCTTGACCACGCTCGCGGGGCGTTCGACCACTTCGCCGGCGGCGATGCGGTTGACGACCTGTTCGGGGAGCTGGCGGACGGGCATGGGCGGGTGTGATGCGTCGATTCGAGGCTGAACGGCCATTCTAGGCGCTCGGGGTAGCAAATGCATGGGAAGAAGCCGAATCAATACCCGGCTGGGGATGAAGGCGGACTATCGCCTTGAAGATGCTGAGGTTCGTTCGCGGCGGCTTGGGATTGGGATTGTGAGGTCGCGCGGTCAGGTATATCGTTTAGAAAAATTATAAACTGACGGGAGGAAGCCATGTGCCATCTGTTCGCGCACCAGCCCCAACGCGACTATGAATCGCAGACCCGGTCGCTGCGGATGGGCCGCCATTGCACCTCGATCCGGCTGGAAATGTCGTTCTGGGACACGCTGGAGGAGATTGCGGCGAAGGAGGGGATGAGCCTCGCAAAGTTCCTTACCACGCTGCACGACGAGGTTCTCGACCACCACGGCGAGGTCAAGAATTTCGCCTCGCTGCTGCGCTGCTCGTGCCTGATCTATCGCGCCAAGAGCGCTGTTCCGGTCCAGGAATTTCGCGGCGCCGCCGCTATCCTCGACGCGGCCGAATAGATCCTCATTTCGATCATCGAACGAAAGCGGCTCTGCCCGGTTCCGGGCAGAGCCGATTCAGTTTGAGGGAGAAGGATTCGATCAGATCTCCTTGCGCTGCATCGCACCAGCGATGTGGTCCGCCTGCCGGATCGCCAGCGAGACGATCGTCAGCGTCGGATTGCAGGCGGCGCCGCTGGTGAACTGGCTGCCGTCGGAGACGAACAGGTTCTTGACGTCGTGGCTCTGGCCGAACTTGTTCACCACGCCATCCCTGGGCTTCTCGCTCATCCTGTTGGTGCCGAGGTTATGCGTGCTCGGGTAGGGCGGCGTCGGATAGGTCACGGTGGCGCCGACAGCTTCGTAGACGGCGGCGCCCTGCTTGTAGGCGTGATCGCGCATCGCGACGTCGTTGGGATGATCGTCGAAATGCACGCTCGCCACCGGCATGCCGAACTTGTCCTTGGCCTTCGGATCCAGCGTGATGCGGTTGGTTTCCTGCGCCATGTCCTCGCCGACCAGCCACATGCCGGCCATGCGCGGATAGGACTCCATCGCTGACGTGAAGGAGCGTCCCCACGCGCCGGGGTTCAGGAACGCCGCCATGAACGGCACGCCGATCGACAGCGTCTCCATCTCATAGCCGCCGACGAAGCCGCGTTTGGGATCGTTCTTCGCTTCGTCGCGGATGATGCCGGCCATGGTGGTACCGCGATACATGTGCACCGACTTCTCGAATGCCGCGTACACGCTGCCGGTCATGTGCCGCATATAGTTGCGGCCGACCTGCCCGGACGAATTGGCAAGGCCGTCCGGGAACATGGTCGAGGCGCTGTTGAGCAATAGCCGTGGGCTCTCGATCGAGTTGCCCGCGACCGCCACCACCCGCGCCTTCTGGCGCTGCATCGCGCCGCTCTGGTCGGCATAGACCACGCCCGTGACCTTGCCGGCCGCATCGTGCTCGATCTTGATCACCATGCTGTTGGGACGCACCTCGAGATTTCCGGTCGCCTCGCCCTTGGGAATTTCTGTATAGAGCGTCGACCATTTCGCGCCCGACTTGCAGCCCTGGAAGCAGAAGCCGATCTGCTGGCAGGCCCCGCGCCCGTCGCGTGCCTCGCTGTTGATCGCCATGTTCCCGGTGTGGACTTCCTTGTAGCCGAGCTTCCTCGCGCCGGCTTCCAGCACCTTGAAATTGTTGTTGCCGGGCAGTCCCGGAATGCCGTTGGTGCGGGTGACGCCCATCTTGTCCTCGGCCTTGGCGTACCATGGCTCCATCTCGGCGAGCGTGATCGGCCAGTCCAGCAGGTTTGCGCCGGGGATGTTGCCGTAGGTGCTCTTGTCCTTGAACTCGTGCTCGTCGAAGCGCAGCGATGCGCCGGCCCAGTGCGTTGTCGAACCGCCGACCGCCTTGACGATCCAGGCCGGCAGGTTGGCGAAGTCCTTGGCGACACGCCAGCTTCCGGATGTCGTGCGCATGTCCGACCAGGCGAGCTGGGTAAAGCTCTCCCATTCATCGTTGACGAAATCCTGCATCTCGATGCGCGAGCCGGCTTCAAGGATCACGACCTTGACGCCCTTTTGCGCCAGTTCATTGCCGAGCGTTCCGCCGCCCGCGCCGGAGCCGACGATCACGACCACGCCGCTGTCATTCAGATCGAATTTAGCCATGTTGAATTCCTCCCTGCTGTTCGTTGACCGCGGCGTTAAGCCTTCGGGAGCCAGTTGATGTCGGCGAAGCCGCGCTTGATGTAGCCGCCGTGCTCGGCAGAGGAGCCCTCGTAGCCGAACTTCGGCCAGAGCTCTTTCTGGTTGTAGAGGGAGACGACGAGGTCACCGCGAACCTTCTGGAAGAAGGCGGTCTGCTCGATGCGCTGCAACAGCGCCACGCGGTCGGTCTCCCACTGCACCTGCGCGTAGGGAACCTTGTGGCGATCGTTGGCTTCCTGATCCAGGCGCGCGACGCCGTCGTTGATCAGCGTCTTTGTGGCCGGATCTTTCGCCGCCTTGCCGTCCCACGGCTTGATGGCGGTGATGTAGTAGCTGTCGCCCAGGAAATCGTGCGGATAGATATCGCGCGCGACCTTCACCAGCGTCTTCAGCGTCGCCGGTTTCAGCGTGGTCGCCTCGTCGGCCCAGGCGTCGCTGACGCTCAAGCCCGCGCTGGTCGCGATCGCGACGGTCGGCACCGCCGTAGCTGCGCCCTTCAGGAAGGCGCGACGGTCATATTTGCTTCGACGATCGACTTCTCTCATTGGTGTCCTCCATTAAATGCTTGTTGATTGCGATTAACCGAAGCGGCCACCTCGTTGAATCACCTCGATCTTGTAGCCATCGGGATCGGCGACGAAGAAGAAGCGCGCCAGTGTCCTGCCGTCATGCTTGAAGTCGCGCAGCGGCCCGGGTGCGAGATCTTCGCGCGTGAATCGCGCGTGTTCGGCATCGACGTCATCGACCACGACGGCAAGATGGCCGTAGCCGTCGCCCAGCGCGTAAGGCTCCTTGCGATCGAAATTGACGGTCAGTTCGACCTCGAACGGCGAGGAGGGATGACGCAGATAGATCAAGGCGAAATCCGTCGAACTTGAGATGGTCGGCGACCTCGAGCCGGAAGGCGCGGGCGTAGAAGTCCAGCGCTTTCGCCTCGTCGAACACGCGGATCATCGAGTGAACAGGCTTTGCCATTCAGTTCAGCTCCTTCAGATAAGCGATGATGGCGGCGCGGGTTTCCGCCCTGGGCTGGCGGTAGGCCATGATGGAGCCCGGGACGATCGCCTGCGGATCGGCGAGATAGGCATCGAGCCTGGTGTCGTCCCAGACGAAGTTGGCGTCAGTGAAGCCGGCCGAATAGCGGAAACCGTCCGCCTTGCCTGCCGGCCTGCCGACGATCCCAGACAGCGACGGCCCCTGGCGCACCGCGTCGGCCGGGTTGATGGTGTGGCAAGTCGCGCATTGCTGCTTGAACAGCGTCGTCCCATCCGGCGGCTTGGCGGCGGGCAGCGGCATCTGCGCGCCGGCCATCGTCACGACAAGCAGCGTGACGCCAAATCCCAGCCCGATTGACCGTGTCGCGCGCAGCCTCGCCATGTGGCTTCACCATTGGTGTGCACGCAGACTGTAGGTCGCGGAAAATCAGCGGTGGTAGTAGCGGGCTGTTTCACGGCAGAACAAAAGCGGCGCGCTCCCGATCGCATGTGCGAAAATCTGACCGCCCGCGAACGGCTTCACGCCGGTTCCACGGTGCCGCATATGCGGTCGGTCCGTGGCCAAGGATTCGCAAAATGACCCCGAAATCCCTGCACGATCACCACACCGCGCGGCTTGCATGGCGAGCGCGCCGTTCGCGACATGAGCGATCCGGCGACGAGCATGCTCTACCCGAACGGCGCTGAAGGAACCGAACGGCTCGTCGCCAACCAAACTTGTCGCCAACCAAACTTGGGAGAAATGGATGAAGCTAGTGAAAACCTCGGCGGTCGCGATTGCAATCTCGGCGCTGCTTGCCGGTCCGGTACTGGCGCAAGGCGCCTCATCCGGTACGCAGGTCCGCGGCGGCGCACAGGGCAAAACCCAGATGCAGGGCGCCCCGTCAGGCAGCATCGACGAGGAGACCAATGCGCCGGCGGGCGCCGCCGGCCAACGGGCGGGCGCGAAGACGGGCATGAAGGGCACCGTCGGAGCCGGTAGCGGCGCGCCCCACGGAGCTGCCAAGACCACGGGCGGAGTGGCCACCCCTCCGGCAACCAGCCGGTAACTGCCGTCTGGAGGAAGCCCGCGTCCTCCAGCGGGTTGCTCTCCAAACAGAACTCCGGTCGCGATGCGGCCGGAGTTTTTTGTTTCTGGCCGCGATTGATGGTCCGGGGAATATCCGATCCGCGGCTGAGGCGGAGAGCGTTTTCGAGCGAAGTGGATACCGGCTCGCGTCAGGAAAACGCGTCAACCAAAAGATCGGCGGCAGTATCAATCGTCGAAGCGCGCCGTGTTGCGCTTTGCCTTGACGTCGCTGCGGCGTTTCTTGCCTTCCAGCCGCCGCTGCTTGGAGCCGAAGGTCGGCTTGGTGGCGCGCCGCGGTATCGGCCTTACCATGGCCTCGCGCAGCATTTCGAGCAGGCGGTCGATCGCGTCGGCGCGGTTGCGTTCCTGGGTGCGGAAGCGCTGGGCGTGGATCACGATGACGCCTTCCTTGGTCATGCGCTGGCCGGCAATCCGGTTCAGCCGCAGCCTTGCGTCCTCCGGCAGCGTGATCTTGCGCGTGTCGAAGCGGAGCTGGGCGGCCGTCGCGAGCTTGTTGACGTTCTGCCCGCCCGGGCCGGAGGCACGGACAAAGCCGATCTCGATGTCGTTTTCGTCAATCGTAAGGTCGCGGGAAACCCGCAGCATGGCGGCACCAAAAGTCGTCATGCCCGGGCTTGTCCCGGGCATCCACGTCTTATCAGCGTATAGAAAACGTGGATGGCCGGGAATAGGCGAGCGGAAGCGACGCCGTCCTTTGGACGGCTGTGCCCGGCCATGACGGAGAATGTGGTGCGCTTTAGTTCGCCTTGGGCGGCGCTGCGGCAGGTTGAGCGGCGGCCTGCGGGGCGCGGCCGACGATCACTGTGAGCAGGCCCTGGCCCCAGAGTTGCTTCGCGGCCTTTTTGGCATCGTCGAGCGTCACGGCGTCGACAATGGCGTTGCGCTTTTCGATGTAGTCGATCGGCAACTTGTCGAGCTGGTATTGCAGCAGCGCCTGGGCGAGCTTCGATGAGGTGTCGAGCGCCAGCATCTGCGAGCCCTTGAGGTAGGACTTTGCCTCGTCCAGTTCCTTCTGGGTCGGGCCTTCCTCGGCCATGCGGCGGACTTCCTTGTCGATCGCGTCGACGGTCTCGCCGGCGCGATCGGCGCGGGTGCCGGTGTTGCCGATGAACAGGGCGGAGTGATCCATCCAGAGCAGCGATTCATAGACCGAATAGGCGAGGCCGCGCTTTTCGCGCACCTCCCTGTAAAGCCGCGACGACAATCCGCCGCCGCCGAGGATGTGGTTCACGACATAGGCGGCCATGAAATTCGGATCGTGGCGGCGAATGCCGGGGCCGCCGAACGTCACCACGGTCTGCGGCACGTCGAGCGGAACGAACGCGCGCTGCGGCGGCTTTGTGGCCTCGACCTCAGGGACCGGCGTCAGGCTGGCCTTGGCCGGCAGTGCGCCGAACGTCTTGTCGAGGAGCTTGCCGAGCGTGTCGGCATCGACATCGCCGACCACGGCGATACGAAGCGTATCCTTTGCGATGACGCGGCGAACGTAATCCTTCATGTCGGCGACGTCGATCTTCGGCACGCTGTCGAGCGTGCCGTTGCCATACCTGCCATAGGGATGATTGCCGAAGGCGACTTCGAGGAATTTGCGGCTCGCCAGCGATGTCGGGTTGGTGGTATCGCGCCGCAAGCCGGAGAGTACCTGCGCGCGAATGCGCTCGACGTCGGCCGCGTCGAAACGCGGCGAGGTCAGCGCCGAGTGCAGGAGGGAGAAGGCCTCGTCCTTGTTGTCCTTGAGCATGCGGAGCGAGCCGCGGAAGGTATCGCGGGTCGACGAGAAGCTCAGCTCGATGGCGCGGCGTTCGAGGCGCTCGTGAAAGGTCTTGGAATCGAGCTCGCCGGAGCCTTCATCGAGCAGGCCGGCGACCAGGTTGCCGACGCCGGACTTGCCGTCCGGGTCCTGGGCGGCACCGCCGCTGAAGGCATATTCCATCGCGATCAGGGGCACGGTGGCGTCCTGCACGAACCAGGCTTCGATGCCTCCCGGCGACACCAGCCGCTGAATCTTTGCCGCAGCGTGCGACGGCGTCGCCGCCAGCGCCAGCAGCACGGCGGTGGCGATCAGGCTGGATGCGAGGCGCTGCGCGCCAATCGAAAGACGGATCACGAACGCTTCTCCTCGCGTTTCGGCGCAGCATCCTTGATCAGGTAGCCGGTCACCGAGCGTTTGTTGTCGAGCCATTTCTGCGCGGCGTCGCGGACCTGTTCGGCGGTAACGGCGCGAATCCGGTCCGGCCAGCTCCTGATATCGTCGATGGAAAGGCCCGTGGTCAGCGCCCCGCCATACCAGCGCGCCAGCGTGGCCTGATTGTCCTGGGCGTAGATCGCTTCCGCAATCAACTGGGTCTTGACCCGCTCGAGATCCTCGGCGCGGACGGGATTTTGGATGACCCCCGCAATCACGCCGTCGATCGCCTGCTCGATCTGCGAAAACTCCACGCCGGGCTTTGGCGAAACCGAGATCGAGAACTGCGAGGGATCCAGCGCAGTGCCCTGGTAGCCGGCGCCGGCGCTGATCGCGAGCGGGTGGTCGATCACCAGCGCGCGGTAGAGATAGGAGTTGGAGCCGCCGCCCATCAGTTGGGCGAGTACGTCGAGCGCCGGGCCTTCACCTGCCGCAGCGGTCGCGGAAGAGGGGACGAGATAATAGCGCCGCAGGCTGGTCTGTTCGACGCGCGGATCGGACAGCGTCACCGTGCGCGGCGCCGCGGGCACCGGCTCCTGCGGACGGATACGATGCGCGGCAATGGAAGGCTGGGCGGGGATGCCGCCATAGGCCTTTTCCACCATCGGGCGGACTTCCTTGGCGTCGACGTCGCCTGCGATCACCAGGATCGCGTTGTTCGGTGCGTAGAAGCGCTTGTAGAACGCCAGCGCATCCTCGCGGTCGAGCTTCTCGATCTCCTGGCGCCAGCCGATCACCGGGCGACCATAGGGATGGTTGAGATACAGCGCCGCCATGATCTGCTCGGTCAGCCGCGCATCCGGATTGTTGGCGACGCGCATGTTGAACTCTTCCAGCACGACGTCGCGCTCGGGAAGTACATTCTCATCCTTGAGGATGAGGCCGGTCATGCGGTCGGCCTCGAACTCCATCATCTTCGCCAGTTGCTCGCGCGGTACACGCTGGAAATAGCCGGTGTAGTCGAACGAGGTGAAGGCGTTTTCGTTGCCGCCGATCCGCAGCACGGTCTGGGAAAATTCACCGGCGGGATGCTTGGCCGTCCCCTTGAACATCAGGTGTTCGAGGAAGTGCGCCAGTCCGGATTTACCCGGCGTCTCGTCGGCGGAGCCGACCTTGTACCAGATCATCTGCGTGACGACGGGCGTGCGGTGATCCGGGATCACGAGCACTTGCAGACCATTGTCGAGGGTGAAGCTGGCGGGACGTTCCGACGTGACCGTGGTCTGGGCGAATGCGCTACCGGCGGAGAAAGCAAATGTCGAGATGAGGGCTGCAACGAGCGAAGCGGCAAATCGGTGTGAAGACATCATGACCTATCTGGCGCGTATGCCGCAAAACGAGTGACCGGTCCTGCGACGGGAATTCGCGCAAATGTTAAAATAACCCGACAAATCCATTCGGGGTAAAGCCGCGGCAACGTACACTACGGCCGCGCCGGCAATCGTCACGAAGGCGAGAGATCAGCTTAACTATTCGCCATACTTCCCTTGGGACGGATTGTATTCCTTGTTGAGCGATTCCTTCGGCCCGGTGCCGTAGGCAAAGTTCGACGACGGTGTCTGATAGCCGGGCGGAGGCTGGGTCAGCGTATCCCGCGTCGGCTCGCCCTTGAACGGGGCCGTCTCGGTCTTGCTGCCGCCGAACAGGCCGCTGAAGCCGCCGCTGTAACCGAGCTGCGACGGGCTCAGGATCGGATTGTTGTTCGAGGTGCCGGGCTGCACCGGATCGTTGTCCTTGCGCGATGGCGCCGCGGTCTTGCCCACCGCGAGTTCGGCCGGCGTCAGGATGCGGGCCGCTTCGCGCGGGTCCTTGTTCTCTTTCTTGCGCGCGGCAACGGCCGCCTTGCGGCGCTGCTCGTCGGGATCCTTGGGCCAGTTCGGCGCCTTCACTTCAGCCGCGGTTCCGGCCGGCGGCGGCAAGTCGAGCTTGGGAGGGACCACCAGGGGCGAGCGCTCGCGGTACTCGATGCCGCGGTTCTCCATGTTGGTGCCGCCGATGCCGCGCATGATGCCTTCGATGATCTTTTCCTCGAAGGTCTTGTCGTCTTCGTCCTCGTCATCCGCCGCGCGCACGGGGCCGGCGGCCATCACGAGGCCGATGCCGAGGGCAATGGCCGCGAACCGCAGGGCGCGGCTCAGCGAGGTTGTCTGCAGCATCCAGAAGCGGGCTTCGGTCTCGCGCATCGCGCTGTTCCCATTCACAATTTCTGCAACATGCGGGGGCCGGCTTAAGGGCGTGATGGCTCCATACCGCATGGGTCCGTATCGGCCGGGATCAGGGCGCTTTTGCGGCGGGTACCCCCAGGAACGAGTCATACAACAGGCCCGCTACCCCGGCAACAATGGCCACATCCGCAAGGTTAAACACATACCAATTGAAGGTTTTTCCCCCGATCGCGATGTGGAACAGGGCGAAATCGACCACCGCGCCATGCAGGAAGCGGTCGATGCCGTTGCCGATTGCGCCGCCGATGATCAGGCCCAGCGCCAGCGTCGCCAGCAGGGTGCTGGAGCGCGCCATCCAGATCCCGAGAACGATCACGGCAATCGCCTTGATCGCCATCAGTGCGACCTGGGCAAGCTGGTTGTCGGTCTGGAACCAGCCAAAGCTGATCCCGACATTCCAGGCCAGCACCAGGTCGAAGAACGGCGTGACCCTGACCGCGCCGCGATGGGCGAGGTCGAACACGTAGAGCAGCCAGAGCTTCGAGGCCTGGTCGATCACCAGCGTGACGATCGCGGCAATGATGCCGGCGCGCAGGTGAGGGGTACGTGAGTGTTCGAGGCCAGACACTTATCTGGCCTTCTTTTTCTTCTTTTTCGACTTGGCCGACGGCGGCTTTCTTGCCTGCTTCCTGGTGGCTTTTTTCTTCTTCGCCTTTTTGGCAGCGGTCTTTGCAGTTGCCTTCTTGGTAGCTGCCTTCTTTGCAGCCGGCTTCTTCGCTCCCTTCGTTGCCGAAGAGGCCTTTTTGGATTTGGCAGCTTTCTTGGCCTACGGCTTTCTTGGCTTTAGCCTTCTTGGCCGTGGTTTCCTTCTTGGCTTTCGCGTCTTGGCCTTTGGCTTTGGCCTTTTTGGCCTTGGGCTTGTTGGCTTCGGCTTCAATCGCCTTCTCGGCTTCGACCGCCTTCTTGGCGGCCGCGACCTTCCTGGCCTTGACTGGTCTCCTCGGCTTCCGCTCAGCCTCCGTGCCTTTCGCCTTGTCGGGCTCGGCAGCCGTCACGTTTCGCGAACCGGCTTGCTCAGGCGTTTCCTTCGATACCGCGCTGGCTCCACGTGCTGCGTCTCGATCAACGCGACAGGCTCGGCGGGCGCTTCGACGGCATCGACCGGCTTGTCGCCTTCGGCAAGCGCCTTCCATTCCCGCAGGGCCTGCGCGTCGCGCGGGGAGACGTCGGGATACTCGGCGTCCTCGCCGACGGTCGGCAGGATCTTCCACGACCGCGCGCATTTGGTGCCAACGGCCTTCTCCACCACGACGGCGACTCCGGGAACGTCGGGGAGGGTGAACGCGCCGGCCGGCGCGTCGTCGTTGCTCACCATTGCGTTCGAAGTGATGCAGACTTCAGCCAGATCGAGATCGAACAGCGTGCTGAAGATGTTCTTGTCCGACACATAGACCAGCGGCGAGGCCTCCAGCGAGGAGCCGATGTTCTTGGCGGCACGCTCGAGTTCGAGCGCACCGGTGACCACGCGCCTGACGTCGCGGATGGTTTCCCACCTGGCGGCGAGCGCATCGTCGCGGAATTCATCGAAGCCTTCCGGGAACAGCGTCAGATGCACCGAGGCTTTCGCATTCGGCCTGTACATCCGCCACGCCTCTTCGCAGGTGAAGCTGAGCACCGGCGCCAGCCAGCGCAGGATCGCATCGCAGATGATGTCGATCGCGGTCAGCGCCGCCTTGCGCGTGACCGAGGACGGCGGATCGCAATAGAGCGCGTCCTTGCGGATGTCGAAATAGAACGCCGACAATTCGGTGTTCATGAACGTCGCAAGCGTCGCGACCACCGTCTTGTAGTCGAACTCGGCATAGGCCTGCCGCACGATCGAGGCGCGTTTCGCCAGCTCGTGCAGCATCAAGCGTTCCAGCTCGGGCATGTCGGCATGGGCGACCGCATCGGCAGGATCGAAATGATGCAGCGTGCCGAGCATCCAGCGGACCGAGTTGCGCAGCTTGCGGTAGGTCTCGATGGTGTTCTTGAGGATCTCCGGCCCGATGCGCTGGTCGTCGGCATAGTCGGTGGCGCAGACCCAGAGGCGGAGAATGTCCGCGCCCGAATCCTTCATCACCTTCTGCGGCTCGACGGTGTTGCCGAGCGATTTCGACATCTTGCGGCCGTTCTCGTCCAGCGTGAAGCCGTGGGTCAGCACCACGTCGTACGGCGCACGGCCCCGGGTGCCGGCGCTTTCCAGCAGCGAGGAATGAAACCAGCCGCGATGCTGGTCGCTTCCTTCGAGATACATCACGGTATCGTCGCCACCATCGATCTTGCGGACGATGTTGCCGAGATTGGGGAAGTTCTGGCGGTCCTCCAGCACGAAGGCGTGCGTCGAGCCGGAATCGAACCAGACGTCGCAGATATCGTCGACTTTCTTCCAGTCCTCGCTGGCGCGATCCCCGAGAAAGCGCTCGCGCGCGCCGTCCATGTACCAGGCGTCGGCGCCTTCCTCCATGAAGGCTTCGACGATGCGCTGATTGACGATTTCGTCCTGCAGGATCTCGGCGGAGCCGTCGCCCTTCTCGCGAACGAACACGGCGATCGGCACACCCCAGGCGCGCTGTCGCGAGATCACCCAGTCCGGGCGTCCGGCGATCATGCCGTTGATGCGGTTCTGGCCGGCGGGCGGCACCCATTGCGTCACCGAGATCGCATGCAGCGCGCGGGCGCGCAACGTGTCGCCGGGCTTCGCCTTGCCGTTGTCCGCGATGTCCATAGCCCCGGGCTTGCCCGGGGCGTCAACAATAGGTTTGTCCATCGCGATGAACCATTGCGGCGTATTGCGGAAGATCACCGGCTTCTTCGAGCGCCAGGAATGCGGGTATTGATGCTTGAGCCGGCCGCGCGCCAGCAGCTTGCCGGCCTCGACCAGCGCCTTGATCACGGCCTCGTTGGCGTCGCCCTTCTCGCCCTTGTCGTTGATCACGCGTTTTCCGATGAAGCCCGGTGCATGGTCGGTGTAGGCGCCGTTCTCGTCGACGGTGTAGGGGATAGCGGTGTTGATGCCGCGTGCATCGAGGTCGCGGGAGTTCGCCGTCCAGACGTCGAAGTCCTCGCGGCCGTGACCGGGGGCGGTATGCACGAAGCCGGTACCGGTGTCGTCGGTGACGTGGTCGCCGGGCAAGAGCGGCACCATGAATTCGTATCCGCCGCCGAAGCCTCTCAACGGATGGGCGCACTCCACCGCGTCGAGCGTGTCGCTCGGCAAGTCGCGCACCTTCTCATAGGCGGTGACGCGCGCCTGTTTGAATACTTCTTCAGCGAGCGCATCGGCGAGGATCAGGAGATCGCCGGTCTTCGCCCAGTTGTCGGCGGGCGCATCGGTGACCTTGTAAAGACCGTAGGCGATCTTCGGCGAGAACGAGATGGCGCGGTTGCCGGGCAGCGTCCACGGCGTCGTGGTCCAGATCACGACGGACGCCTCGGCCAGCGCGCCATGGGCCGGCGAGGTGACCGGAAATTTCACCCACACCATGTCGGAGGTGTAGTCCTCGTATTCGACCTCGGCTTCGGCCAGCGCGGTCTTCTCGACCACGCTCCACATCACGGGCTTGGAGCCGCGATAGAGCGTGCCGTTGGCGGCGAACTTCATCAGTTCGCGCGCGATCTGTGCTTCGGCCGGATAGCTCATGGTGGCGTAGGGATGATCCCAGTCGCCGATGATGCCGAGCCGCTTGAATTCCTCGCGCTGCACATTGAGCCAGTGCGTCGCGTAGGCGCGGCACTCTCTGCGGAACGCCACCATCGCGGTGGAGTCGCGGAAATCGGGCTTCGGCTTGCCCTTGGAGCGGTAGTTCTCTTCCTCGATCTTCCATTCGATCGGCAGGCCGTGACAATCCCAGCCCGGCACGTAGTTGGAATCGAAGCCCAGCATCTGCTGGCTCTTGGTGACGACGTCCTTGAGGATCTTGTTCAGGGCGTGGCCGATATGGATGTTGCCGTTAGCGTAGGGCGGGCCGTCATGCAGCACGAATTTGGCGCGGCCGCGGGCTTCCTCGCGCAGCTTTCCGTAGAGATCGATCTCGTTCCAGTATTTCAGGATTTCCGGCTCGCGCTGCGGCAGACCGGCACGCATCGGGAATTCCGTCTGCGGCAGGAACAGGGTTTTTGAATAATCGGTGACGTCGGACTTTTGCGGATTCTGGGACATGAACGCTCTGGTTTGGCTCGTAAGCGGCGCGAGAGGCGCGGGGAATAGCGGGTGAACACGACAATCCCGGTCTTGCGCCGAGCTGAGCGCTCAGGCGGAAGCCGGGCCGCTAATGCTAATGGTGCGCCGCGCAAACATGGGAGCTTTCCATAGCAGGGGGCCGGGAAAATCGCAAAGGCTGCCGGGCGCGGTGTCAGGTCCGTCGTGGCCGGGCCGGGTTTCCAGCGACCGTGACGCCCGGGCCGACATCGCGCGTGACCACGCTGCCGGCGCCGATCACAGCGCCATCGCCGATCGTGACGCCGGGCAGGATGATGGCGCCGCCGCCGATCCAGACATCGCGGCCGATCCGCACCGGGCGGCCGAACTCAAGGCCGGTCTTTCGCGTTTCGGCATCGCGCGGGTGATCAGCAGCGTAGATTTGCACAGCCGGCCCGATCTGGGTGCCGTTGCCGATCACGACCTCGACGACGTCGAGAATGACGCAGTTGAAATTGAGGAACACGCCGTCGCCGATACTGATGTTGTAGCCATAGTCGCAGTGGAAGGGCGGCCGGATGACGGCGTGCTTGCCCACGTGGCCGAGGCGTTCGCGGAGCAAGGCGAGCCGCTCTGATGCCGGCGCCGCCAGTGCCGCGTTGTAACGCACCATCCACGCCTTGGCGGCAGCCTGTTCTGCGCCGAGTTCCTCATCAGGGCGATAGAGTTCGCCCGCGAGCATTTTCTGTTTTTCCGTCTTGTTCAACCAATCGCTCCGAGCCTGGGAAAGGCGTCCGGCGCCGCGGCCAGTGCCGCGCGCGCCCTGGCGCTGTCGTCATCCATCTGGCGTATCAACGCTTCGATGGTGTCGAATTTCAGCTCGTCACGGATGAAACTGATGAAGGCGACGTCGAGCACGGTGCCGTAGAGGTCGGCCTTGAAGCCGAACAGGAACACTTCGAGCAGCGGTGCACCGTTGTCGAAGGTCGGGCGGCGGCCGAAGCTGGCGACCGCATCGAACCGCTCGGCTCCACGGCCGACCCGCACCGCATAGATGCCGTGCTTGAGGCTGCAATTCTTGTCGAGGCGGATATTGGCGGTGGGGTAGCCGAGATCGCGACCGCGCTTCTCGCCATGGATCACTTCGCCGCTCACGAACCATGGGCCGCCGAGCATGGCGGTGGCTTCGTCGATCTGCCCCTCCGCCAGCGCCATGCGGATCGCGCTGGAAGACACCGGCCGCTCCTCGATATCGACATGGGCCTGGACGTCGACCTCGATGCCGAGCCGCGGCCCCTCGCTGACCAGCAGGCTCGGCGAGCCGGCGCGGCCCTTGCCGAAATGAAAGTCGTAGCCGACCGCAATGCCGCTGATGCCGAGGCGCTCGATCAGGTCATGGTGAATGAAATCTTGCGCCGAGGTTCCGGCGCGGGTCTTGTCGAAGGTCATCACCACCGCGCCGTCTAGTCCGGTCCCGGCCAGCAGCCGCAGCTTGTTGGTCTCGTCGGAAAGGCGGAATTGCGGGCTGTTCGGGCTGAAAAAGCTGCGCGGATGGGGCTCGAAGGTGACGGCAAAGGCCGGCTTGCCGTGGGCGCGACCCATCCGTAAGGCCGCGTCGATCACAGCCCGGTGCCCCAGATGGACGCCGTCGAAATTGCCCATGGCGACCACGGCCCCGCGGGGGATCTCGGCGGCAGGGGTGGTGTCGCGGATAACGTTAAAACCAGGTGTCATTTCAGAAATGCTGCACGGATTCTTCGGGAATCTTGGTCGAGGAGCGCGGCCGGACCGTGACGCGGTGCCCCCGTCGAAGTCAAGCGGGGCGGGTCGGCCCAGAACGGTTACAATCCGCCTGTTTCCGATTAACGGGCTGTTTAACGGCAGATGCTAGACGTGAGGCGAGGACTGCGGGTCGCGCAGGCCTGTGGGCTTTTTGTGGCGTAAGCGTTGAGTGGGGGAAAAGATGGCGGTTGATTTGTCCATGCCGGTTCTGGTGGTTGATGACTACAGCACCATGATCCGCATCATCCGAAATCTTTTGAAGCAGCTCGGCTTCGACAACATCGACGATGCCAGCGACGGTTCGATGGCGCTGGACAAGATGCGCGGCAAGAAATACGGGCTCGTGATCTCCGACTGGAACATGGAGCCGATGACGGGCTATGACCTCCTCAAGGAAGTCCGTGCCGACCCCAATCTGGCCACCACGCCCTTCATCATGATCACGGCGGAATCCAAGACCGAGAACGTGATCGCCGCCAAGAAGGCCGGCGTGAACAATTACATCGTCAAGCCGTTCAATGCGGCGACGCTGAAGACCAAGATCGAGGCGGTCTTCCCGGACATGGCGACGGCGTAAATTTCCAGCCGTTCGTGAATTTAGAAATGCCCGGGTCAAGCCCGGGCATTTCTCGTTTGGGCTACCACTTAAGCTCCCGCATCAGCGCGCGGGGCGGATGGCCGAACAGCTCCTTCACTGAGGCCGGGTCGAGCTGATCGATGCCCTCGAACTGCTCGGAATGGATGCCGCGGGTGAGGAAAAGACAATCGATCCCGAAACCGAGCGCGCCGGTGAGATCGGTCCGCACCGAATCTCCGATCGCCAGCACACGGTCGAGCGTGGTCGGCCGGCCGCGACGCTCGGCGGCGAGCGCCATGGCGCGTTCATAGATCGGCCGGTGCGGCTTGCCGTAGAAGATCACCTCGCCGCCAAGCTCGCGATAGAGTTCGGCGACCGCGCCCGCGCAATAGATCAACCGGTCGCCGCGTTCGACGACGATGTCGGGGTTGGCGCAAACCAGCGGCAGCTTGTGCTCGCGCGCCTGCAGCATCATCGCGCGATAGTCTTCCGCGGATTCGGTTTCGTCATCGAACAGGCCGGTGCAGACGATGTAGTCGGCCTGCTCCAGCGGCGCCGTCACGGCATCGAGTCCGCGATAGATCGACGAGTCGCGCTCCGGACCGAGCCAGAACATTTTCTTTCCGGGGTGGTCGGCGACGAAGTGCCGGGTCAGGTCGCCGGAAGAGACGATCGCGTCATAGGTTTCATCGGCGACGCCGAGCTTGCGCAACTGACGCTGCACGGAATCGGCCGGCCGCGGCGCGTTGGTGATCAGGATGACCGTGCCGCCGCGCTGGCGATAGGTGTGCAGCGCCTCGCAGGCTTCGGGAAACGACTCCAGCCCGTTATGCACCACGCCCCAGATGTCGGAGAGGATGACCTCCACGCCGTCCACGAGGTCGCGCAGCCGCTCGATGAACCGCAATGAGGTCATGAGTTCGGAAGCCTGTTAGCCCGGTCCCGCGGCGCGGCGCGCCAGCGCGGCATTGCCGGTCGCCCGCATCGGCGGCTCTGCGGCCGGGCTGGCAATGGGAACGGTGTTGCTGGAGCCATTGGAACTGCCGGATTCCTTGTTCGGGGGTGCCCCGCCGGTAGCAGATGCTCCCTCGGGCCGCAACGGCCGCGGCGGCGCAAACAGGAAGCCCTGCCCAAACCGTACGTCATAGTCGAGCAGATCGACCACGGCGCGCTCGCCCTCGATCTTTTCGGCGATCAGGTCGATGCCGAAGCGGCCGAGCAGGTCGGAAAGGTCGGAAGGGTGGATGTCCGAGGTCGAGCTCTGCCTGGGATCGAGCAACAGCGCCGCCGGCACCTTGATGAAACGGACGCCGCGGTCGGCAAGGTCGCGCGGCTCGATCCGCAAGTCGGTGACATGATCGATCGAGAAGCGATAACCGCGCTGCGACAGCGCGGCGAGATTTTCGGTTTCGGTCGGGCCTAGGCGGCGGAACGTCGCCTGCTTGAATTCGAGCACGAAGGAAGGCGCCAGCGCCCGGTTGGCCTCGAGGAAGTCGAGGCATTGCGCGAAATTGACGGGATTGCCGAGCGTCGCCGCCGAAACGTTGCAGAACACACCGACGTCCTTGTTGCGCACCATCAGGCGGCGCAACACCTGGACACAGCGCAGCATCACCATGTGATCGATCTTGCCGATCAGCCCGCCGGCTTCCGCGGTGGGGATGAAATCGTCGGCGGCCAGTATCTGATCCTTCTCGTCGCGCAGCCGCGTCACCGCCTCGTAGAAACGCACCTTGCGCTGCGGCAGCGTCACCATCGGCTGCAGGTAGATATCGAGCCGGCTTTCCTCGACGGCGTTCTTTACCGCGGCAAGCAGTTGCGGCTGGTTGCGCGAGGGCGAGGCGGCTTCCGCCGCAGCCGGCTTGGCAGCGGCAGCCGGCGCGGGCCTGGCGATGGCTGGGGTCACCGGCTCGGTGGCGATCGCCGGTTCGATCTGCGGTTCGAAAGCCGGCTTGCCCGTGGGAGCCGGAGCCGCGGCCGCCGCGCCAGAGGCCAGGAGATCTTCATGGCTCGACACCGAGACGGCGAGTTGCTTCACCAGCACGCCGAGTTCGTTGATCTCGCCGAGGACGGCATGGATGCGGTCGGAACTTGTCGAGTTCGCCGACACCACCCGGCCCTCGACGGCGGCGAGCCGGCGGCCGAATTCGGCGACCTGGCGGGCGAGGTCGGCGGTGCCGCGGGAAAGATCGGCGATCTGGCCGCCGACATCGGAGCGATCGCGCAGCCGCATCGACACCGCGTTGTAGAGGACCAGGAAGGTCAGCGCGGTGAGCGCCACCAGCGCGGATTCGGTGCCGTTGAAGCCGGCTACCGCATGCAGGACGAGGCCGAGGGAGGCTGCGACCAGCACCATGCAGATGGCGATGAAAATCGTCGAAATGCGAATCATGTCGCGCGCTACGCCCTCAGGTCGGAACTGTATTCCCCCGGGAAAACACGGAAGTTTCAGGCACAGTCCGGTTTGCGCTTTCCCCAGGCGCAACAACCTTAGCACCAATGTTGATTCGCAGAGCTAGTGTTCTTTTGAAACGGCCGGGAACTGGCTGCGTGCCGGCGATCACCCTTGGCTGTTGCCTGCCCGTTTGGCGCCGAGGGCGCCGGTCATATGGCGCTCGATCTCCGAGTTGAGCGCGGCCCCGAACAGCACGATCGTTGTTGACACCCACATCCACATCATCAGGCCGATCGCGGCTCCAAGCGAGCCGTACGTCGCGTTGAAGTTGCCGAAATTCGAGAGGTACCAGGACAGCGCGGCCGAGCCGCCGATCCAGAGCAGGGCCGCGGCCAGCGTCCCTGCGCCCAGCCATTCCCATCGCGCCGTAGGCCGGCTGGGCCCGAACCGATAGAGCAGGCTCAGGGCCACGAGCAGGACCACGACCAGCAACGGCCATCGCGCCAGGCCGAGGATGAACCCGATCTCCGGCGGAAGGCCGAGATGATTGAACAGCAGCGGAAACGCCACGACCGCGCCGACCATCAACAGCAGGGCCACGATCCCGCCGGTCGTGAAGGCGAGCGAAAGCAGATTTAGTTTCAGGAAGTTGCGCGTTTCCCGCACCTCGTAGACGACATTGAGTGCGTCGATGATCGCCTTGACGCCGGCGTTGGCGCTCCAGAGAGCAAGGGCGAGGCCAAACAGAAACGTCCCGCCGAGTGCCGCGTTGCCCTTGGCAAGCACGCGGGCAATCTGGTCCTGCACGATCTGAAACGAACCTTCGGGCAGCATCAGCGCCAGCGCTTGCAGATTGTCGCTGATGGTTTTGGGATCGGCGAACAGTCCGTAGGACGAGACGAGCGCCGTCACGGCCGGGAATATCGCGAGCAATCCGAAGAACACCACGCCGGCCGCGGTGGCGAGCAAACGGTCGTCATTGGCGCGTTCGTAGACGCGCCACAGAATATGTTTCCAGGCTCCCCAGGGAAGCGCGATCCAATTGATCGTACGGGGGCTAATAGTTCGGGCATCGGGTTCCCAAACATGTTCGCGCGCGGGCGGGCCGGGTTGCGCGATCAATTTTCCGGAGGAACTGACCTTTGCTCCGGCCTGAAAAAAATACTGCACGCTCAGGACCAGAATTGCGGTCGCCGCCATCAAGCGCAGATTGTCGCCGGAGCCTGATCGCGCGCGGGACATCAGACGTACGGTTGTCGCGCTTGCGACCGCCGTCGCGTTGCCGCCCAGCCCAGCAGCGTCGCCATCACGATCAGGCCGGCCTGTATGTTCCTGTTGTTCCGCGCGGGTCGCGACCGCCGCGCGGGGTGGACGCCAGACGGTGGCGCCGAAGGTGTCAGCAGGATCGACGCGGCGGTATCCCGCGCGGCTTCGATCTGGTTCGAAGCGAGCGGATTGGACTTGATCGCCACGCGAAGGCGGCTGGTGAGCGAGGGAAAATGCGGCGATGGTTGTTTCAGTTTGGCGGCGGCCAGACCGGCACAGATCGCGGCGATCGCGAGCAACAGCGCGCCGATCGCGCCGAACGCCCAGAACTGTCCGTAGTTGATTGCGATCCAGCGAAACAGCGCCATGGCGCCGACGAGGCAGGCGGCGATCAGGAAAATGCCGGCTGCAGTGAATAACCCGGCGGCTATGGCGTAGGACGCCATGGTCCCGGTCGCCTGGTTGGTCCGGTCGCGCAGATACGACCGTGTCGCCAGCTTGACCTGGCTGAGCTTCAGTCCGATCCCGGCGCGCAGCAGGTCGATCGAGGGCGCGAGCATCTCGTTGCAATGCCTCCATCGCCGGAGGCGTGATCGCCTCCGCCGGTGGAATGAACGCCGGGTCGTTTCGAATGTTCCTGCGTCGGCTCAAGCCGTGGCGCGGATCACCTTGGCGACTTTTTCGATGATCTCGCCGATCTCGTCTTCGGTCATGATCAGGGGCGGGGTCAGCACCAGCGTGTCGCCGGCAACCCGCAGCATCAGATCATTGTCGTGGAAGGCGCTGTTGAGCCCGGCGAAGCCGCGCTTGCCCGGCGCGTCGGCAACCGGCGCGAGATCGATGCCGGCGGTCAGGCCGACGGTGCGGATATCCACGACATCCGGCTCCTTGCGCAGCGACATCACCGCTTCCGCAAATTTCGGCTCGAGCCCATGAGCGCGCTCGAACAGCTTTTCGTCGCGGTAGATGTCGAGCGTGGCGAGACCCGCCGCGCAGGCCAGCGGATGGGCCGAGTAGGTGTAGCCATGGGCCAGTTCGACCGCATGTTCCGGGCCGCTCATGAAGGCGTCATGGATGGTGTCGCGCACCAGCACGCCGCCCATCGGAGCGGCGCCGTTGGTGATGCCCTTGGCGAAGGTCAGCATGTCGGGCGTCACGCCATAACGTTCGGCGGCAAAGGCGAAGCCGAGCCGGCCAAAGCCGGTGATGACCTCGTCGAAGATCAGGAGGATGCCGTGCTTCTGGGTGATCTCGCGCAGCCGCTTGAGATAACCTTTCGGCGCCGGCAGCACGCCTGTCGATCCCGCCATCGGCTCGACGATCACGGCAGCCACGGTGTTGGCGCCGTGCAAATTGACGATGCGTTCCAGCTCATCGGCGAAATGCGCGCCATATTCGGGCTCGCCCTTGCTGAAGGCCTGCTTGTCGCGGTCATAGGTCGCCGGCAAATGATCGACGCCGGTCAGGAGCGAGCCGAACATCTTTCGGTTGCCGACGATGCCGCCGACGGAGGTGCCGCCGAAGCCGACGCCGTGATAGCCACGCTCGCGGCCGATCAGGCGGATGCGGCTGCCCTGGCCGTTGATCTGGTGATAGGCCAGCGCGATCTTGAGCGCGGTGTCGGCCGCCTCCGAGCCGGAATTGCAGAAGAACACGTGGTCGAGACCTGCGGGCGCCAGTTCTGCGATGCGGCTGGCGAGTTCGAAGGCCTGCGGGATGCCGAACTGGAACGGCGGCGCATAATCCAGCGCCTCGGCCTGCTTGGCGATCGCCGCCGAGATCTGCGTGCGGCCATGGCCGGCATTGGTGCACCACATGCCGGACGCGCCGTCGATGATCTTGCGGCCGTCGACGGTGAAGTAGTGCATGTCCTTGGCGCCGGCGAGCAGCCGCGGGTTCTTCTTGAACGCCCGGTTCGCAGTGAACGGCATCCAGTGCGCGGCGAGATCGTTCGGCACGTTGACGGAGTTGGGGCGGGGGCTCTTGTCCAGCATGGGCGGCCTCTCTTCTGTTTGGGGCGGTGGGCTAGCGCCAAACTATCAGTTTTGCCGCGGAACAGGAACGCCGGCGCGGCGTGATATTTCCGCGCAATACGCCGGATCAAAGGTCCGCCGCAGAGATCCAGAATACTTCGCCCTCGGAATCCTCGGTATCGAGCCAGAGCAGCGGCAGTTGCGGATAGGCGGCCTCGAGTTGCGGACGACAGCGGCCGATCTCGCATAACAGCCCGCCCTGCGGCGTCAGATGCGCTTCTGCCTCTTCGAGGATGCGGCGGACGATGTCGATTCCGTCTGCGCCGCCGTCGAAGGCGAGTTTCGGCTCGGCGCGGCATTCGCGCGGCAGGTCGGCCATGCCCTCGCGCATCCACATAGGGCGGATTGGAAATGATGAGGTCGTAGCGTTTGCCGGCCAGCGGCTTGAACAGATCGCCGCGGTACAGCGTGAGGCGATCCTCCAGCCCGTAATCCCGGACATTGCGCGCGGCGACGTCGAGCGCATCCTTTGAAATGTCCACCGCGTCGATTTCGGCATTCGGAAAATTCCGGCTGGCCAGAATGGCGAGGCAGCCCGAGCCGGTGCAGAGGTCGAGCACGCTTTCGACCGCGACCGGGTCCGAGATCAGCGAACCGGCCTCCTCATCCCCGTCGCCGCCGAAATGCTGCTCCAGCAATTCGCCGATGAACGAGCGCGGCACGATGGTGCGCTCGTCGACATAGAACGGCAGGCCGCGCATGTAGATCTTGTTGACGAGGTAGGCCGTGGGTGTACGCGTCGTGACGCGCCGCGCGATCAGATCGAGGATCTTTCGGCCTTCGGCTGATGTGACGCGCGCGGTGGCGAACGCTTCGAACTGGTCAGGATGCAGATGCAGCGCCTCGCAGACCAGGAAGGCGGCCTCGGCAGCCGGGTCGGTGGTGCCATGCGCAAACACCAGTTCGGCCTCGGTGAAGCGGCTCACGGCATAGCGGACGAAATCGAGCAGCGTCAGCAATTCGCCCGCACCGACCTTGGGGAGTTTCGACGCGCTGGCGCCGCGCTTCGCCGCCGGTTTTGCGCGTTTGGCCATCAGGGCTTGGTCCAGCGCGCGGCGGCGGCATCGTCATGGTCGCGCGCCTCGACCCAACTGGTGCCTTTTTTGCTTTCCTCGCGCTTCCAGAACGGCGCGCTGGTCTTCAGATAGTCCATCAGGAATTCCGCCGCTTCGAAGGCTGCCTGGCGATGCGGCGACGCCGTCACGACCAGCACGATGTTCTCGCCCGGCGCGATGCGGCCGAACCGGTGAATGATGGTGAGCCCCTGCAACGGCCAGCGCGACAGCGCCTCGTCGGCGTGGCGGGCGATCTCGGCCTCCGCCATCCCGGGATAATGCTCGAGCGTCAGCGCGGCGATCGGCTCGCCGTTGTCGCTGCCGCGGCAGATGCCGCTGAACGTGACGACGGCGCCGATATCGGTGCGGGCTTTGGTGAGGGCCGCGATTTCCTGCGCGACATCAAAATCCGCTTCCTGGATGCGAATGGTCGCGGTGACAGACATCGATTGGGTCATCTTCTATTTTGACGCGTTTTCTTCACGCGAACCGCTCCGCACTTCGCTCGAAAACGCTTTGTCAACCGCCGGTCATCGGCGGGAAGAATGCAATCTCGCGCGCGCCTGATATCACGGCGTCCGGCTTGACATGGGCCTGGTCGATCGCGGCGCGGATCACCTTCGGCTTCTCGAAGGCATAGGCGTAGGCCTCGCCGCGGCTGGACAGCCAGCCGATCAAATCGTTCACCGTTCGCACGTCGGCCGGCGGCTCGACGGTTTCCTCCGCGACGCCGACCCGCTCGCGTACCCAGGCGAAATATTTCACCCTCATCCCTCATCCTCCTTGATGAGGTGATGGATGCCGGCGCGGAAATAATCCCAGCCGGTGTAGATCGTGAAGAGTGCCGACATCCACAACAGGGCGATCCCGATCAGGGTGGTCTGGGGCAGGATCTGCTCGCCCGCTTCGCCTGCGATCAGGAAGCCGATCGCAACCAGCTGGATGGTGGTCTTCCATTTCGCCAGCTTGGTCACGGGCACGCTGACCCGCAGCGCCGCCAGATATTCCCTTAAGCCCGAGACCAGGATCTCGCGGCAGAGGATCACGATGGCGGCCCACAGCGTCCAGCCATGGATGCTGCTATCGGCGGCCAGCATCAAGAGGCAGGACGCCACCAGGAGCTTGTCGGCAATCGGGTCGAGCATCCGGCCAAAGGCGGATTGCTGGTCCCAGATTTGCGCATAGTAGCCATCGAGGTAGTCCGTCACCGCGGCGGCGATGAAGACGGCCAGGGCCACCCAGCGCAGCCACAGCGGGCCGTCCAGGATGGAATGGGCAAAAACGCAGCCGACCACCACCGGAATGGCGGCGATGCGCGCGTAGGTCAGGACATTCGGCAGGGATAGGGTTTTGCCCTGTCCCCTGGTTGTTGCGATGTTCATCCGTCTTACCAATACCGCTGGAGCGTGAAGGTCAACCGTGCGGATCTAGATCATCTGTCGCAGGCGACGCCCAAATGACATGCCTCGAGTTGAAGTCCCCTTAACCCGCCTGTGCGTGAAAAAATTCAAAAATCTTGCGGGCGCTTTCGGCGCTGACGCCCGGAACCTTGCCGAGGTCCGCGATCGAGGCCCGCTCGATCTCCTTCAGCGTTCCGAAGTGATGCAGCAAGGCACGTTTGCGTGACGGGCCGATGCCCGGGATTTCCTGCAAGCCGGCTTCCCTGATGTCTTTTTTCCGCAGTTTGCGGTGCGAGCCGATCACGAAGCGATGCGCCTCGTCGCGCAGCCGCTGGATGAAATACAGCACCGGATCGCGCGGTTCGAGCTTGATGGCTTCGCGGTCCGGCATGAACAGGGTTTCCCGCCCGGCATCGCGGTCCGGGCCTTTGGCCACGGCCATGAGGGAGACCTGGGTCAATCCGAGCCCCTCGAAAATCCCCCTGACGGCGTTGAGCTGGCCGCGGCCGCCGTCGATGACGACGAGGTCAGGCCATTGCGGAAACGAATCGTCGTCGGCCTTCGCCTTGACGGCATCACCCTCCGGCGGTTTCAGCAGCCGCTTGAAGCGCCGTTCCAGCACCTCGCGCATCATCGCGTAGTCGTCGCCGGGCGTCAGTCCCTCGGACTTGATGTTGAACTTGCGGTACTGGTTTTTGATAAAGCCATCCGGCCCCGCCACGATCATCGCGCCGACGGCGTTGGTACCCTGGATGTGGCTGTTGTCGTAGACCTCGATGCGTTTCGGCACCTGCGGAAGGCCGAGCGTGGTGGCCATGCCCTGCAACAGGCGGCTCTGGGTTGCGGTATCGCTCAGTTTGCGGCCGAGCGCCTCGCGTGCGTTGGTCAGCGCGTGCGCGATCAGCTCCTTCTTTTCACCGCGCTTGGGCGTGGAGACTTCAACCTTGAAGCCGGCCTTGACCGAGAGCGCGTCCGCCAGCAGCGCGCTTTCCTCGATCTCATGCGACAGCAGGATGAGCCTTGGCGGCGGCTTGTCGTCGTAGAATTGCGCGAGGAACGCGCCCAGCACCTCTTCCGGCGTGAACGACTTCTCTGCGCGCGGGAAATAGGCGCGGTTGCCCCAGTTCTGGCCGGTGCGGAAGAAGAACACTTCGACGCAGGAATAGCCGCCTTCCTGATGGATGGCGAACACGTCGGCTTCCTCCACGGTGCGCGGATTGATGCCCTGCTGCGACTGGATCGCCGACAGCGCGGCGAGGCGGTCGCGATAGAGCGCCGCGGTCTCGAACTCCAGCTCGCCGGACGCCTTCTCCATCTCGCCGGCGAGCAACTCCTTCACGGCGCGGCTGCGGCCGGAAAGAAAATCGTTCGCCTCGCGCACCAGCTCTGAATAGCCGGGGAAGTCGATCTCGCGGGTGCAGGGGCCCGAGCAGCGGCGGATCTGGTACAGCAGGCACGGCCGGGTGCGGCTTTCGAAGAAGCCGTCGGTGCAGGAGCGGATCAGGAAGGCGCGCTGCAGCGCCGTGATGGTGCGGTTGACGGCGCCGGCGGATGCGAACGGCCCGAAATATCGTCCGGGCCTGGTCTGCGCGCCGCGATGTTTGAGAATCTGCGGCGCCCAATGGTCGCCGGATATCAGGATGTAGGGAAACGACTTGTCGTCGCGCAGTTGCACGTTGAAGCGCGGCCGTAGCTGCTTGATCAGGTTGGCTTCCAGCAGCAACGCTTCGGTCTCGGTCGTGGTGGAGACGATCTCGACCGTTACGGTCGCAGCGATCATGCGCAGGATGCGCGCCGGCAGCGGGGCGTTGACGCGGGCGTAGGAAGCAAGCCGCTTGCGGACGTTTTTCGCCTTGCCGACGTAAAGCACGTCGCTTCCGGCATTGAGCATGCGGTAGACGCCGGGAGAGGTCGGCGCCAGCCGCACCGCGTTTTCGATGGCCGCGTGGCCGACCGCCAGCGGGCCTTCGGCGATCGCCTCGGCCGGCTCCTCGGGGGCTTCCGGCAGGCGTGCTTCGTCCTCCTCCTCGGCGGCGGATGTCGCGGGATCGACGTCAGCGGCGGTCGGGTCCTGTGGCGGCAAATCCGATTGGGAACCTTGCCGCGCCTTGCGCGGGGGTATCGGTTGGTCGGTAGAATCGTGATCCATGGGCCCGAATTTAAGCGCTGCAAGGCGGCATCGCCAGCGCTCGCGGCGCTTCCCGGGGACGGCGCCGGTAACGCATTCTTAACACTGATGAGCGGGCGGTAACCCGGCTTAACAACCCTTTAACTTAAAACTCTCGATAAATCTTACCGGAATAAAGTGGAGTTCCGTAACCAGACCGGTGTCTCGCCCGGTGAGGTCGCGGGTGTTGCGTGGGGTTGCGTGATGAGCAGGTTTGTATGGGGCGCACTGGCGCTGATCGCTGCAGACTGGACCGTGTCGGCACAGGCTGCTGACCTCTACGGGTCGCGCGCACCCTTGACGGTCAACCAGACGCTGCTCCGCCCCGATAGCTGGGCCGGCCCCTATATCGGCGGCACCCTCGGCTATGCCTGGGGCTCGGTCGCCAACAATCCGACCAAGCCGTCCGGTTTCGTGGGCGGCGTTCAGGCCGGCTACAATTGGCAGCAGCTCGACAGCCCATGGGTGTTCGGCCTTGAGGGCGACATCCAGGCGACCGGCGCCGATGACACCTTCGCGCCGTGGAAGTTCTCCAATCCATGGTTCGGCACGGTGCGCGGCCGCGTCGGTTACACCTTCAACAACGTCTTGTTTTTCGGCACCGGCGGTCTCGCCTTCGGCGAGCTGCGCGCCACCACCTTCGGCGTAACGGAGTCCCATACCAACGCGGGCTGGACGCTCGGCGCCGGCGCCGAGATGGCCTTCGCCCCGCACTGGAGCGCCAAGGTCGAATATCTCTATGTCGATCTGGCCAACAGCAACTTCGTCATTACAGGCGCGTCGAACGGTTACCGGTTCGGCTTGATACGAGCCGGCGTGAACTATCGCTTCTGAGAAAAAGAAACTGTCGACCATTGCCTCCCGGCGGCAGTAAGCCGCCGGGATTTTTTTTGCCTTTATGCCGGGGTTACGCGCGGGCGCCGCGCACTTCTCCGCTCCGGGCGGCGATGCCGTGCCCAGCGTGGTCGTCGCATCAGGAATCCAGTCCGTGTCCCGCGTGAGCGTCAGCTCACGATGAAATCACAAGGTTGACTGCCTTCGGGCCTTTACCCTTCTTGTCGGGCTCAACCTCGAACGTAATGCGCTGTCCTTCAGTCAGGTCCTTCAATCCGGCCCGCTCGACTGCAGTAATATGAACAAATACATCGCGGCCGCCGTCATCGGGCTTGATGAAGCCGTAGCCGCGTTCTCCATTGAAGAACTTGACTGTACCAGTCATGGCCATCGGGAAAGTCCTCCCCCGTATTGCTCCGCCGCTACGCGCATCTCGCGTATCGGCCGACCGGACTTTCGCTGCCGGAAGCTTGGCCACCTGAGTCGATCCGGTTCACACTACCGACCGACCTGGATCTTATTCGGCCTTGATCACTCCGCCGCAACCATTCGCGGAAGCGGAACGTAAAGCCAGTCCCAACGGCCTGAGCATAATACGGTTTCGCGCTAGTTGCCTACGGCGATTCGCACTTTTCACCCGAAGCGCCGCACCCCTTACGGCTTGGGCGTCTCCAGCCTGAACCGGCCAGCCCCGCCCTGGCCGAGCGGTTTTTCGAGTTCGGGTAGAATTGTCTTCAACTCGCCCGGAAGGGTCCATGGCGGATTGACGATCAGGAGCCCGGTGGAGGTGAGGGGGCCGCCAGGCACCTGCGGCGCAACGGAAAATTCGAGCCGCAGGCATTTCCCGGCCGGCTTGCTGGCGGCGGCAGCGCCCGCGACAAGGCGCGCCAGGGTGTCGGTGGCACGCCGGCTCTTCACGGGATACCAGATCAGATAGCTGCCGGTCGGCCATTTTGCGTAGGCTTCGGCGAATCCGTCGGCCAGCCGGTCGAATTCGTCCTTTTGCTCGAACGACGGATCGATCAGCACCAGGCCGCGCCGCTCGTTGGGCGGCACGAAGGCCGGCAATGCCGTCCAGCCGTCGAGATCGACCACCCGCGCCTGGCTGTCGCGGCGCAGCGCGTCGATCAGTTGCCGGCGGGCGCCAAGTTCGATTTCGCAAGCCGTGAGGCGGTCCTGCGGCCGCAGCAGCGCCCGGGCGATCAGGGGCGATCCGGGATAGGCCTCGAGCTTGCCCGGCACGTTGAAGGCCCTGACGATATCGAGATAGGGGGTCACCAGCGGCAGCGCTTTTTCCGAAAACCGCGCCTGCATTACCCGCGCAATCCCGGTCAGCCATTCGCCGCTGCGGCGCGCCTCCTCGCCTGTGAGATCGTAACGCCCGGCGCCGGCATGGGTGTCGATGACGCGAAACGGGGCCTGCTTTTCCTGCAGATAGGTCAGCATGCGCACCAGCACGATGTGCTTGATGACATCGGCAAAGCCGCCGGCATGAAAGGCGTGTCGGTAATTCATGAAAGAAGGGTTACGACATCGGGGCGAGGAAAGTAACCCATATCGTCGAACGTGCGTGTGGCCGATGACGTCTCCAACCATCGCGAGACGATTTTAACCGATCATTCATAGAAACGGCCAAAACACTTGTATTTCAGCAGATTGCTGCAACTGGAAGCAGTTGCTAATTTTCAATCTGAGGATGCGCAACTAGAACAGTTGAGGAAGTCAGTCATGAGTATGATCGCTGCTGCCTATTCATCGTACACCACCTGGTCGATTTCGCAGTCCGGCACCGCGGCCATGGATGCCGACACCGGGAGCGCCACGGCAGGTACGCTCGGCGCGACAACTTCATCGGCGTCCAGCGCTTCCGTCACCACGGTCACCATCTCGTACCGCGCCAAGCTGTTGCTGGCGCGGGCGTCGTCGGAACAATCGGTTGCCGACCGGCTGCGGGCGCAGGTCGATGCCTTTCGCTCCAACGGGTCCTGCATCGGCGTTTCGCGGCAACGGTGCCGGCGACGATCTGTCGGGCGGCCTGGATTTCTTCAAGATTATCGCCGGAGCCGGTAACGACAGCATCACGGTACAGGCCAACAACGCCACGATCGATGCCGGTGCAGGCAACGACGTGATCGATACTCATCGCCACGCCAACGTTGTCGCCGGCGACGGTGACGATATCGTCAGCACCTATGGCCATTCGACCGTCGACGGCGGCGCCGGCAATGACCGGATCTCGACTTACGCTCATTCAACGGTCACCGGCGGTGACGGCGATGACCGCATCCAGACCTATGGGGATTCCAGCGTTTCGGGCGGCAACGGCAACGACAGGCTAGAAACCTACAGCAATTCCACCCTTGATGGCGGCGCGGGTGACGACGTCCTCAGCGCCGGTGCCAATTCAAGCCTCAATGGCGGTACGGGCAACGACAAGCTCAACGCCTACGACAACGCCACACTTGATGGAGGCTCGGGGGATGACGTTCTCAGCGCCTACGGTCAGTCCACCTTGCGCGGCGGTGACGGCAACGACCGGCTCAGCGCCTACGATCAGGCCAATCTGAGCGGCGGCGCCGGCAACGATCGGATCGACGCCTATGACAATGCGGTGGTCGATGCCGGTACCGGCAACGACATCGTCACCACCTATTCACATGCAACCGTCTCAGCCGGCGACGGCGCGGACTATGTGCTGACCGGTGATCATTCCGTCGTCGATGGCGGCGCCGGCAACGATGCGATCCAGGTCGGCGGTTCTTCGACGGTGACGGGCGGTGCTGGCAACGACCACATCAGGGTAACGGGCGACAATACGACGATCAATTTTGCCAAGGGTGACGGCAACGATCTCGTTCAGGTCGACAACCGCAGCGACAGCGTCGATTTCTCGATCAGCGGCTATTCGCGGGATGATGTCACCGTTACCCAGCGTTACGGAAAGACCATTGTGAACTTTAAGGGCTCCGACGATTCCCTTGTTTTCAATCTCGGCAGCAGTGGATCGGCGCGGCTGAGCTTCGCCGATCACACCAGCGTGGATATTAGCGCCTGACGTCACGTCCGGCCGGCCAGTTTGCTCGCGCAAATCCCCCGCTTGCGCGAGCGGCTCTTCCGTTTATTCGTGACGCGGCAGCACCGCGGTGCTTGCACGATCGCGGCAATCTCCCGGATTGCGTTCTCGGCCTCGACCGGTAGATTCTGCTGAGGAGAAACGCATGGAGCTTGAGCAGGCACTCACGGCGATCGAGCGCGCGAAAAACATGGCTGAATTGTCCGCCATGCTGTTCGATTGGCGCGACGAGAGCGGCGTTGCGCACCTCGTCTATCATGCCGTGCAGGTCCCGGCCTCCGGCAAGCCCAACCCGCTGCTGCTGCCGACCTATGATGATGTCTGGGTGAAGCGTTACGTGGAGCGTGACTACTTTCAGATCGACCCGGTCCTTCGGGCCGGCCGCAAGGGGTTCCTGCCGATCGACTGGCTGACCGTTGAGCACGAGACCATGGATGCGCGCCATTTCTTTGCTGAGGCGCGCAGCTATGGCGTCGGCCGCCATGGCTTTACCCTCCCGATTCGCGGGATCGCCGGGGAGCATGCGCTGTTCACGATCACCGCGAACGCGACCGACGACCAGTGGCATCGCTGGCGACTGGGCTATTTGCGCGATTTCCATCTGGCGGCGCAGTATCTTCACGACCGCGCCATGCGGCTGGCGGGCTTTCGGGCTGACAACGCCATGCGGCCGTTGTCACGCCGCGAGCAACAGTGCCTGCAGCAATTGATGCTCGGTCAAACGCCCGGCCAGATCGCCGCTACCTTGAACCTGTCCGCAAGCGCGGTTCATACCTATTTGCGAACGGGGCGGCGGAAGCTCGGTTGTGCGACGATGGAGCAGGCAGTTGCCAAGGCTGTCCGCTTCGACCTGCTGGGCTGACCGCGTATCAAAGGATCCCGCTCTCGCGAATCCCCGTTCGGACTTGCGGCGCGGGACCTAGCCGCCCCGCACCGGCGGCATCACCACCTCGTCACGCCGGCAGGCGCGGCGGTCGATTTCCTCGCAGGCGCGGAATTGCATGTCCTTGCTCAGGCAGACCCGCACTTCGCTGAGGCGCCGGCTCGTGCAGATCACCGAAATCGCCGAGCTGCTCAGGCCCGGGTTGACCTTGATGAAGGCCGCCTCGAGATCGGCCGGAGCGATGGTTTTCTGCTCCGACAATTGCAGGAATTCCTCAGGGATTTTCACGGCCGCACGCGCCTTGCGGACGCTCTCGAAATAGGCCCGCGCGCCCAGACCGGAGCAGGTGCCATGCTTGTCCCACTCGTTGAAGATCAGGCCGGGCGCCGGCATCAGGTCCAGCATCGAGGTCATGATGTTGCGGTCGAGACGCGGCGAGGGCCGCTGGCAATATTCGGGAAAGCCGCGCTCATATTGCGGCCACAGGCCGTGGACCACGAAGGAATAGGGCCGTTCGCACTGGACCTGCGAGCGCCCGCGATTGCCGCGCTCGGCCGCCGCCTCGCAGAACGAGGGCGACCAGGAAAGGGCCAGGACGTAAAAATCGAACTGGCCCGAGGCGTTCTGCCGGCGGTCCTGCGCGGACGCCAACCCGGCGGAGGCGACGACAAGCGCCAGCGAAATCAGAAGCCGCGAAATAATGACGGATCGGTACATCGAACGCCCCTCTACTCGACTACCTGAAGCTAGCAGGGAGCAAGAACATTTCAAGAACAAAATTTATGGTCGGGTGCCGGCCGCGGACCCGGAAGCCCGTTCGATCGGCGGATCAACGAATCAGGGGCGGGCGGCGCGGCAGCCGGGGCTATAGGCCCAGTTGCGGTCAAGCCCGGTCACGCACCATTCGACCCCCTGGCCGAACGCGGCAAAACCGCCATCCTCGATGATGGAGTAGTGCACGGTGCGCATCTTGCCGTCGCTCAGCATCACTTCCCCGCTGCAGAAGCGGCGCGGAATGTTGTCGGACTGCCAGGGCCGGAAGGCGGTTTCGTGGATCCGGCCATAGCCGGTGATCGTCAGCGCCGAATTCCAGAACTTGCTCTCCTTTTCCTGGAATTGCGACGCGATCGTCGACAGCGCCCGCTCGCATTCGGCGACGCGGCCGTCATAGCGGGGGCCGGACAGCCAGAAATTCAGCTCGAACGGGTTGGCGGCCTGGGCGGCAGGACTGAAGACCAGCAGGGCGAGCGCCGCCGTCAGGAGGCCGAGTGCTCTCAAGGATGTGAACAGGTTGCGCATGGGGAATCCGCCGGTAAATCAACGTGCGAGACGGTGACGCGAAGCCCTGACAAGGTCAAGTGCAGCGCGGCAACACCTGACGGCCAAGTCCGCCTCGCGCCGTAACCATTCTTTTCACGGCCATCGGCGCACACTATGGTGGGGTTCGAGCGAAATGGAGTTTGCGATGCGAAGAATTCTGGCCGCGAGCCTGATTGCCATGGGCCTGGTAGTCATGGGCGGAGTGCTGGCGGGTACGCCGGCGCAGGCATTCCTGGATACGGTACCGCCGTTCAAGGGCAATGACACCGGCGGCATCATCGCCTATCCGCTCGCGATGCAGGCTGACGCCCGCCAGCTCGCTGTCGACCACTGCGCCCGCTACGGCAAGGTGGTGAAATTCCTCGGCGTGCAGGCCAATTATGGCGGCTACGTTTCCTTTGCCTGCCGCTGGGTGCCCTATGGCGCCGCCGAGCGGCCGCTGCGCACGCTTTACTGAGCGCTGCCGCTACCCTGGTTTTCCGGCTGGACATGTTTTTGCCACGTGAAGCGTGTGTTCACGTCGCGCGCGCACGATATCGTGGAAGAATTCAGGGGAGTTCACGCATGCGACGACTGCTTCTTGTGTCTTGTTCGGCCGTTGGTCTGCTTGCCCTGTTGCCGGTGAGCGGCGCCCTCGCCGTGGAGCTGCCGGTGCGCAAGGCCGGTTTGTGGGAGATGAAGGTGCTGAGCGGCGGGTCGGTCCCCGAGATGACCATGCAGCAGTGCACCGACGAGACCACGGACAAGGACATGAGCACTGCGATGTCGCCGGTCGCCAAGGATATGTGCTCGAAACAGGACATCCAGAAGACGGCGACCGGCTATGTCACCGATTCCGTCTGCGGCATCGCCGGCATGACGATCAAATCAAAGGCCGAGATCAACGGCGATTTCAATTCCGCCTACACCGTGAAATCGACTTCGCATACCGAGGGTGGGATGGGCGGCGCCCCGCGCGACAGCACCTCGACGATCGAAGCGAAGTGGATCGGCGCCTGCAAGTCAGACCAGAAGCCCGGCGACATCATGATGCCCGGCGGCATGAAGATGAACATCAAGGACATGCAAAAGCTGAAGGCGCTGATTCCGAAGCAGTCGGGGAAGTAAGGTATTCGTAGCCCGGATGGAGCGCAGCGAAATCCGGGACAGTTCGCCCCGCGCACAAAGAATCCCGGATTGCGCTGCGCTCCATCCGGGCTACGAAAGTCAACCGGCCCTTCTCACACCGGCACCCTTACCGCCGCCCTCAATCCCCTCATCGGACTGTCGCCGAGCGTGATGTCGCCGCCATGCGAGCGGGCGATGTCGCGGGCGATGGCGAGCCCGAGGCCCGTGCCGCCTTCGTCCTGGTTGCGGGCATCGTCGAGCCGCAGGAACGGCTTGAACACTTCCTCGCGCATGTTGGCGGGAATGCCCGGCCCGTCGTCGTCGATGGTCACCGTCAGATAGCGGTGATCGCGGTGGCCGGTGATGGCGACCGTCTTGGCGTGGCGCGCCGCGTTGGAGACGAGGTTGGCGATGCAGCGCTTGAACGAGGCCGGCTTCACCGTCACCACCGGCAGGCCGTGGAACGTTACCGTCGCGATGTGGCCGTTGCGCTCGGCGTCGCTGCGCAGCTCCTCCAGCGCCTTCGCCATGTCGGTCGGCTGCGCGATCTCGCCGCTGTCGCCGCGCGCAAACGCGAGATAGGCCTCCAGCATGCCGGACATCTCGTCGACGTCCTTGCGCATGCCGTCGACTTCGGGGCTGTCGCCGATCAGTGCGAGCTCGAGCTTGAAGCGGGTCAGGATGGTGCGCAGATCGTGGCTGACGCCGGCCAGCATCGCGGTGCGCTGCTCGATCGAGCGCTCGATGCGGGCCTTCATTTCCAGGAACGCCTGCGCTGCGCGCCGCACCTCCCGCGCACCGCGCGGGCGGAAGTTCGGCACCTCGCGGCCCTTGCCGAAACTTTCGGCGGCGTCGGCCATCCGCAGGATCGGCCTGATCTGGTTGCGCAGGAACAATACCGCGACGATCAGAAGGATCGAGGAGGTGCCGAGCATCCAGAAGATGAAGATCTCCGAATTCGAGGCGTAGGCGGCGCTGCGCTGCGCGAACACCCGCATCACGGAATTGTCGAGCTGGATGCGGATTTCGACCAGGTTGGATTTGCCGACGGTGTCGATCCAGAACGGGCGGCCGATCTGGCGGCCGATCTGCACCGAGAGCGTCTGGTCGAGCAGCGAGAAGAACGGTTTTGGCCCGGGCGGCGGCATGTCGCCGACGGGAAGGAAGTCGACCACGAGCTGCAGCCGCTGGCCGATGCGGCGCAATTGCGCACGGTCCTTGTCCTGCGGATAGAACTTGTAGATGTCGATCAGGCTGGCGACGTCCTGCACCACGGCTGCCGACAGGCGCCGCGTCACCGTGTTCCAGTGCCGCTCCATGAATACGAACGCCACGACCGTTTGCAGGATCACCATCGGCACGATCATGATCAGGAGCGCGCGGGCATAGAGGCCGGTCGGCATCCAGCCCTTGAACGCATTGCCCATCCAGCCATTGGCCCTGGAGACGCGTCGCGACGCATTGCGGATGAACGTCAGGCCGGTGTCGAGCGTGCTCATCGTTGCCGGCTCAGGGCGACGCGACCAGGCGATAGCCGATGCCGCGTACCGCCTGCAGGAACAGCGGATTGGCGGGATCGCGCTCGATCTTGCGCCGCAGGCGGTTGATCTGCACGTCGACCGCGCGCTCGTTCACCGTGCCGCCGCCGGTCAGCGCCGCGCGCGGCACGGTCTCGCCGGGCGCAGCCGACAAAATGCGCAGCATCTCGCGCTCGCGGTCGGTCAGGTGAATGATCTCCTCGCTCTGGCGCAATTCGCCGCGATCGAGATGAAAAACGTAGGGGCCGAACGCAATCTGCTCCAGCGCCTCCACCGGCGGCGGCGCGCTGCGCTTGAGGATGTTGCCGATCCGCAAGATCAGCTCGCGCGGCTCGAACGGCTTTGCAACATAATCGTCAGCGCCGATCTGCAGGCCCTCGATCCGTGCCTGCGCCTCATGGCGCGCCGTCAGCATGATGATCGGCACCGAGGAGGAGGTGCGAATGAAGCGGGCGAGATCGAAGCCGGTTTCGCCGGGCATCATGACGTCGAGGATCAGGAGGTCGAAATGCAGGCCGAGCAGCTTGGCGCGGGCGTCGTCCGCGCTCGAGGCGGTCGTGACGCGATAGCCCTCGCCGGACAGGAACCGCGACAAAAGATCGCGGATACGGCGGTCGTCGTCGACCAGGAGCAGATGCGGGGCGTCGTCGGCCATCTGCGGCGTCGCGCGCGCAGTGGTTGCAGCGATGGTTGCTCCTTGCGCCACGGTCACTCCCTTGGCTTCTTGCTGCCGATCCCGAAGATCGCTTCGAGCACCTTGTCGGGGTCGTCGCGATCGATCATCGCGCGCAGAAACTGGCCGATCGCCGCAACGCCTTCGGGATTGATGTCCCGGAGCGCGCGGGTGATGCGGTCGGTCTGCAGCCCTGCGAGCTTTGCCACCAAGGCTTCGCCCTTGGGGGTGGCGTAAAGAAGGCGCTGCCGGCGGTCGTTATTGCCGGTTTTCTGGACGATATAGCCCTCATCGAGCAACTGCTTGAGCACCCGGCCAAGCGACTGCTTGGTGATGCGCAATACGTCCAGCAGGTCGGCGACCTTGAGGCCGGGATAGCGGTAGACGAAATGCATCACGCGGTGATGGGCGCGGCCGAAGCCGAACGCCTCGAGCTCATGGTCGGCATCGCCCACGAAGTCGCGATAGGCGAAGAACAACAGTTCGATGATGTCCCAGCGCAATTCTCCGGTCCGCAGGACAGGGGACGCGCCGGCGGCCGCTTGCGAATTGGGGTCGGCCGGGCCCCTTGAGAAATTTATGTCAGTCATGTTGACATATCTTGGGTTCAATGTTACAAAACTGCCAGCCACGACGAAACTTTAAGTCGTTTCGAACCTGGTGACGTGTCAGGCAGCCGGAAAAAGCCAGCGATGGCGGCAACGGCCGCCGCAAATGAACTACCGTGCAATTGTCGAGCGGCATATCGGCAAACATACTGGACTTCGGCATCCCGCAAAAGCATGTCCTCAAGGGCATGACGGCGATGGAAGCCGGCCGCAAGGCCGGTGGTGGTGAAGTCCAGACCTTTTAAGTCAGCGGGCCCGGAGAAACCGGCCTGCGCCAGACATCGCGTCGGTTCCGACAGCGGGAAGCAAGGGCGGGGAAACAAGGGAATGAGTTTGAAATTCGAAATCCAGCCTGCGGCGAATCCGACGTCCGAGCAGGAGCGCACGGCAAAGCTCGCCGACCCCGGCTTCGGCCGGATTTTCACCGATCATATGGCGATCGTCCGCTACAATCAGGCGAAGGGCTGGCATGGCGCGCGTGTCGAATCGCGCGCGAATTTCCCGCTCGATCCGGCCGCCGCCGTCCTGCACTACGCACAGGAGATTTTCGAAGGCCTCAAGGCCTACAAGCGCGACAACGGCGTGAACCTGTTCCGCCCCGACGCCAATGCAAGGCGCTTCAAGAATTCGGCTGAGCGCATGGCCATGGCGCCGCTGCCCGAGGCTGTGTTCATCGAAGCGGTCGAGCAGCTCGTGCGCATCGACAGCGCCTGGATACCTGGCGGCGAGGGCAGTCTCTATTTGCGGCCCTTCATGATCGCGAGCGAGGTGTTCCTCGGCGTGAAGCCGTCGGCGGAATACATCTTCGCCGTCATCGCCTCGCCGGTCGGCTCCTATTTCAAGGGCGGACCTGCGCCCGTCTCGATCTGGGTGTCGGAGAACTACACGCGCGCCGCGATCGGCGGCACCGGCGCCGTCAAGTGCGGCGGCAATTATGCCGCGAGCCTGCGCGCGCAGGCCGAAGCCATCGAGCACGGCTGCGACCAGGTCGTCTTCCTCGATGCGGTCGAGCGCCGCTACATCGAGGAACTCGGCGGCATGAATGTCTTCTTCGTGTTCGACGACGGTTCGCTGCTGACGCCGCCGCTCGGCACCATCCTGCCGGGCATCACCCGCGATTCGATCATCGCGCTCGCAAAGGATGCCGGCACGCGCGTGCGCGAGGAGACCTACACGATCGAGCAGTGGCGTACCGATGCCGCGAGCGGAAAGCTGAAAGAGGCGTTCGCCTGCGGCACCGCGGCCGTCATCTCGCCGATCGGCAAGGTGTGTTCGGCGAGCGGCGATTTTCTGATCTCTGGCGGCGCGGCCGGCCCGGTCGCCATGGGGCTGCGCAAGAAGCTGGTCGACATCCAGTACGGTCGCGCTGAAGACCCGCACGACTGGATCAGAAAGGTCCTGTGACCGGCGCCGCCATTCCGGGATGGTCGACAGGACCAGACCTCAGATGCGCAATTGCGCATCGGGGAATACTGAGATTCCGGGTTCGATGCTTCGCATCGCCCCGGAATGACGGCCTACCCGATAGATGCACACGGTTGCCCGGCCGGGCCTTGGCTGGTACCAACGCCGCCCATGGCTGAAAAACCCAAAAAACCCCAGAAACTCCGCGCCCGCCTGCCGCGCGGGCTGGAAGATCGTGGCCCGGCGGCGATTGCCGCCACGCGCCAGATGGTCGAGAAAATCCGTGAGGTCTACGAGCGCTACGGATTCGAGCCGGTCGAAACCCCGGCGATGGAGTTCACCGACGCGCTCGGAAAATTCCTGCCCGACCAGGACCGGCCGAACGAGGGCGTGTTCTCGTTCCAGGACGACGACGAGCAATGGATCTCGCTGCGCTACGATTTGACCGCGCCGCTGGCGCGATACGTGGCGGAGAATTTCGACGCGCTGCCAAAACCGTATCGCAGCTACCGCGCGGGCTACGTCTATCGCAACGAAAAGCCCGGCCCCGGCCGCTTCCGCCAGTTCATGCAGTTCGACGCGGATACGGTGGGCTCGGCTTCGCCGGCGGCCGACGCCGAGATGTGCATGATGGCGGCCGACACGATGGAAGCGCTCGGCATTCCCCGCGGCAGCTATGTGGTGAAGGTGAATAACCGCAAGGTGCTTGATGGGGTGCGCGACGCACTCGGCATCGCCGATGACGGGCAATGGCTGACCGTGATGCGGGCGATCGACAAGCTCGATCGATTAGGTATCTCCGGCGTGCAGCAATTGCTGGGTGATGGCCGCAAGGACGAGTCGGGCGATTTCACCAAGGGCGCGGGCCTCAAGGCGGAAGACATTGCTTTGGTGGTCGGCGCGATCGAGCAGGGCGCGCAACTTGATGCGCGGCTGCGCGACAGCAAGATCGGACAGGAAGGTCGCGACGAACTCGACGCGATCAGCAAGCTTGTTACCGCATCGGGCTACGGACCGGATCAAATTGTGATCGATCCTTCCGTCGTGCGCGGCCTCGAATACTACACCGGCCCAGTCTACGAAGTAGAACTCACCCTCGAAACCAAGGACGAAAAAGGCCGCCCGGTCCGCTTCGGCTCGGTCGGCGGCGGTGGCCGTTATGACGGCCTCGTCTCGCGCTTCCGCGGCGAGCCGGTGCCGGCGACGGGATTTTCCATCGGCGTGTCGCGGCTGCAAGCGGCGCTGACGATGCTCGGCAAGCTCGATACGCAAGCCGGCCTTTGGTCCGGTCGTCGTCACGGTGTTCGGAGGTGAAATCGCGGACTATCAAAAGATGGTCGCTGCTCTTCGCAACGCCAATATCCGCGCCGAGCTGTATCTTGGAAATCCAAAACACAGCATTGGCCAGCAAATGAAATATGCCGACAGGCGAAACGCGCCCTGCGCGATCGTCCAGGGATCGGACGAAAGGGCGAATGGCAAGATCCAGATCAAGGATCTCATCCTTGGCGCGGGGCTTACCGAGATCAAGGACCGCGAAGAGTATTTGAAGAAACAGGCCGAGGCGCAATACGAGGTCGACCAAGACAAGCTCGTCGATGCCGTGCGCGAGGTGCTGGCGCGCCATGACGTAAAGTGGGGATAGCCATTCATTCAACGCGTCATGCCCGGGCTTGTCCCGGGCATCCACGTCTTGTTTGATACGGAGGATCGCCGATGGTCGGGATACGCCCGGTCACGACGAAAAGAAAAGCAACGAGGAGACAACAATGCCTGAGATCACCGTGAGCATGGCCGCCGGCCGCACCGACGAACAGAAGGCCGGCATGATGCGCGACATCACCCAGGCGCTGGTCAAGAACCTCGGCGTCGATGCCGATGCGGTGGTCATCCAGATCAACGAAGCGCCGCTGGCCCACAAGATGAAGGGCGGCAAGACCTTTGTGGAGCGCGCCGGCGGCGGCGAAGAAGTAGCTCTCCATCGTCGTCCCTGCGAACGCGCAGGACCCATAGCCACCGATGTTAGTTGTTGAAGCAAGCTGGAGCTCCAGCTTGGCCTTACGGCGTACATCTGTGGTTATGGGTCCCGGCGTTCGCCGGGACGACAGCGGAGTTGTTCGCGCTTCCGGAGAATCCCATGGACGCACGCGACTTCATCAAGATCGGCATGAGCGCGGAGCGGACGCTGGTCGTGCCGCCCGAGCGCACGGTCGGGCATTTCGTGCCCGGCATGCCGATGGTCTATGCGACGCCGATGATGATCCTGGAAATGGAGTTGGCCTCCAGCGACGCCATCAGGCCTTACCTTCAGCCGGGCTGGATCACCGTCGGCACCGAGGTCGACATCCGCCATCTCGGCGCGTCGCTGGTCGGCGCGACCGTGCGCGTCACCGGAAAAGTCGCAGCAGTAGAGCGTCGCGTGATCCGCTTCGAGGTCGAGGCCTTCGAGGGTGAGCGCAAGATCGGCGACGGCCGCCACGCCCGCGGTCTCGTCAATGCCGAGAGTTTCACCAAGAGGCTTGCGGGGAAGTAGCGGCGAATTCAGACCTCATCCTGAGGAGCCGCGAAGCGGCGTCTCGAAGGATGGCCGCGGGCGACATCCGGGCTACATGGTTCGAGACGGCGCTGCGCGCCTCCTCACCATGAGGATTAACAGCCGTAGGGTGGGCAAAGGCGCGAAGCGCCGTGCCCACCATCTAGCACCGTGCTTGCAATGGTGGGCACGCTTCGCTCTGCCCACCCTACGCTTCTGCGAAATTACTTCGCCAATTCCTTCGAGCGCTTCGTCGCCGCGGCAATTGCGCGGATCATCAGCGGCTGCATTCCGTCCTTGCCCATCAGCACTTCCAGCGCGGCCGCCGTGGTGCCGCCGGGTGAGGTGACGTTCTGGCGCAGCGTGGCGGAAGGAAGGTCCGAGCGATGCAGCAGTTCGCCGGAGCCGGCGACGGTTTCGCGTGCGAGCTTGGTGGCGAGATCCGCCGGCAGGCCGGCCTCGACGCCGGCGCGCGCGAGTTCTTCGGCGAGCAGGAACACATAGGCCGGACCGGAGCCGGATACGGCAGTCACGGCATCCATCAGGCTTTCATCGTCGACCCATTCGACCGAGCCGGTGGCGCGCAGCAGCGCGTCGGCGGTGGCGCGCTGCGCGGCGCTGACATTCTTTGCCGGTGCTGCAACCGTGATGCCGCGGCCGATCGCCGCCGGCGTATTCGGCATGGCGCGAACCACCATGCCGCCGCAGACTTCCTCCAGCGCCGCAATCGTCGTGCCCGCCATGATCGAGACGACCAGCGTATTCGGTCCGACGAGCTTCTTCAGCGCCGGACCCGCTTCGCGGAACATCTGCGGCTTCACCGCGACCACCAGCGTATCGGCCGTGCCGGCGTCCTTCGGATTGAGACGAACGCCGTTGGCGGCGAGCGCACTGATCTCGGAGGAGGGCTGCGGCTCGATCACCACCACGCGCCTGGCGTCGAGGCCGCCAGCCAGCCATCCGGTCAGCATCGCGCCACCCATCTTGCCGGCACCGGCCAGCGCGATGGTGCCGTGGGTGTTTTGAAGGGCGTTGTTGTTGCTCACCGAAGCCACCATACGCTTGCTGTCGTCCCTGCGAACGCAGGGACCCATAACCACAGGAGTTTTTAGTGAAGCGAGAGAAGGGCTACAAGCAGTTTGCTTGAGCCCGGAGGTCACGGAGTATGGGTCCCTGCGTTCGCAGGGACGACCCCGAATGTCTGGAGACGACCGGGGAGAATTAAGCCTCGCCCTCGGTATCGAACATCGCCGCGCTCATCGCCTCCGGCGCGCTCTTTCCTGCCCAGACCACGAACTGGAACGCCGGATAATAGCGCTCGCAGGCGTGGATGGCGCCGGCCAGCATGACCCCGCATTGCGCGGCCGAGGCGGTCAGTCCGCCCGGCAGCACCAGCGCCTGCCGGTACATGATCATGCCGGTATGGGTCCAGATGTCGAAATGGCCGACCCATAATTGCTCGTTGATCGCGGCGATCAGCCGCTGCACTTCCGCGCGGCGCGCAGGCGGGATCTTCATGTCGAAGGCGGAGGCCAGATGCAGCGCCTCGATCTCCGCCATCCACGTGAACGAGAGCTGGTAATCGGTCCAGCTGCCCTTGGAGACGATCGTGACTTCGTCTTCGCCGGAGCGCTCGAACGGCCAGTTGTTCTCGGCGGCAATGTCCTCGACCGCCGCGAGCGGGTTGTTCCGGGAATCGATAATGCCTTCGAGGAGGGACATGCCGTCTCGACCTTGTTTTTGAATTCTTCTGATACGCACACGGCGCGCGCTGAATTCACCCAGCGGCGCCGACTGCAACCCCCCGATCGCTGCTCGCTCCGGGACTGCCGAAGCTCAAGTGATGTGATTTGCGGAATCCGCGCAACTCACCCCTGAGTCCGTCCACAGGCCAAAGCGACGTCGTCCACAGGTGTTCGGGGCAACAAATACAAATTTGAGAACAAACCGGAATCGGATTCCGGAACAAACAAATCTTGACGCCACAATGGTTAACGGACGGTTAAATTGTGTTTGGCAGGCGTCCTGGCCTGACGCGAGCGGAGTGGTTTCTTTCCGGATAGCGGTTCAGGCACCCGCGACAACCGCGGCCTACTTCTCGCGTGCAGCCAATGGACACGCCTCGATAGCGGTTCCGAGCTGCGCGCCCTCGATTTCGACGCAGGGCCTTGAGGCATCTACCCGGAGACCATATCGCTCGAGTAGCTGTTCACGGACCGGCTTGCCCCGCATGTGCAATTCCCATGCGCCGCCCGGCAACGGAGATTTCAGCCCGGCGCGAATGCGACGGTCGAACGTGCCGTCGGGCATGATGGGCATGGCAATGTCGGCGATCTGATAGAACCGCGACTGCGGCGGCAATCGCGGAGCGATGTAGGCGATCGGCTTGTCGAGAATGAAATAGTCCGCAGGCTGGCGAAGCTGCTGGGGAATGGCTGATCTGAATGGATTGGACCAGGGGCGGCGGAACCAGTCTCCCGGTTGCGACCACAATGCGATCAGCAGGGCGCTTGCAGCCATCACCGAATTGACGCGCAGCGACGATGCGCCCTGCGTGAACGATCCATGTGGCCCGGCGAGACTGCGGGAAATCAACAGGACGATCAGCGGCGCACACAACAGCTCCAGCACGATGGCGTAGCGCTGAATCGAAAACACCGCGAGCCATGCCGCATACGAGACGACGAAGAACAGCAGGAACTGGATGTCGCGTTGCGTGAAGACCGTAACGCGGGTGACGAGAGATCTGCCGATGCCGAGCAGAATGAGCAGCGTCGCGACCGCAAACCGGGCATCGCGAAACGGATACTCCGAACTCCTGTTGTCGCCGACCAGCCAATAAAAGGGATAGCCGAGCGCATCGAGGAAGCCCCGGGGCATGAACTGCCAGTCCATGATGTTCATCGGGATCAATTCCCGGGACTGGAAGATGCCGTTGAAGAGCGGGAAGATCGGATTGCCCATCTCGCGCCAGAGCATCAGCCCCCATACACCGCCTGTCGCCACGGCGCCGATCGCGCCGCCAACTCCGAGGCAGAGCGTTGCCAGCAGCGGCCGGCCGGCGGCGAGTACGGCCGCGGCGGCACCGAGCGCGTAGACGACGTTGGTCAGCTTCAGCCCAACGGCCGCGCCGATCAGCAGCCCGGCGAGGATGTAGCGTCCATGACGTTCTTCCGCCGACAGGATCAGGATGCAGCCCGCGACAATCGGAAGCGCGGTGAGGATGTCGGAGAAGCTCGTGCCCACTTCCGAAAGCGTCATCGGCCCGACCGCGGCAATCAGGATCGCCGCCCCGATCGCGATCGCCGTCGCCGCTTCCCGCAGCAGGACGCGGACCAGAAAATAGATCAGCAGCAGATTGAGGCCGTGCACGGCGCCGAGGATCATCAGGCCGTAAGGCAGCGGCAGCAGATGGCGCAGATAATAAACCGGGAAATAGACGGTCGGATTGAAATAGGTCTGGAAGCCGGCCGGCAGGGCATCGATGCCGTATCGGCCGGTGATGACGGCCCAGACATTGTACTCGTGGTAATTCTGCCAGTCCCAGTTGACGTCCTCGCCGACAAACCAGGTGTAGATCGCGCCGGCCAGCAACGCGCCGAGCGCAATCGCCATCGGCACCCGGACATTGGTTTGAAGAAGCAGCGTTTGCCAGGCCCGGTCCGTGGGCCTTGCTGCATCTGTGCCGGCAACGTCAGCGGCGTGTGTCACGCTTATTCCCCGTGCGTCGCCCGGGCCGATCTGGAGTGGGCACGATAGACACCTCTAGGACGCCGGCTTTAAGGATTCGTGAATGTTTCGTTGCACATCGCGAGGCCGCGGGCGGTTTGCAAATGGCGCGTTTCACGGATCCGAAAGCCAAAAGCTTTCTCCGGTCTTAACGTCCAAGTCGTTTGTCTTGAACTCGACCTTTCAGATTTTGGAAAGTGCGCCTTCTATGGATGGACTCGGCATCCCGCTCTCGTCGTACCGACCGATACGATTCGCGATGCCAATCGCAATCATCGCCACCGTCGCGCCGCCAACGAGATCAATGACATAGTGTGAGCCCGACAGCGGGGTGCTCAAGATCATCAGGCCATTCACAATGAGGCCGAAGAACCCAGCGACCGGCACCCGCCAAAGGGCCCAGGTGAAAAGGATTGCGATCGTGGTGTGGAAACTCGGAAAGGTGATCAGGCCCTCGAAATCATTAAGATGGATTACCGTCATCGCGCCTGATCGCAAAGCTTGCAGTGTTGGGATGTGCGTGTACATCCCCGGCGGGATGCCGGCCTCCCTGAGCGGAGCGAGATCGATATAGATCGAGGCGCTGATTGCCGGTACGAAGATGGCGATCAGCGATGTCATTGTAAGCGCGATACCAAATGCGAAAACGAACCGAAGCAGTCGCGGCAACTGACGAGCCACTACCAGGATGAACGGGACGATCACCGTCTGCGGCTGAATCGACGTATAAGCGAGGTCAAGCAGGTTCGGCAGTCCCGGCATAGACGCAATCAACGAGCGGAACTGATGCCGCTCGAAGCCCATCCACCGGTCTATGGCATTCAGTTCGGCATCGCGATACGGCAAAGCCGTCGCTGTGGCGATGTAGGTCAGCAGAAGGCCGAGAAGCATGATGGCCAATAGCTGCCCCACCGCTTCGAGTGGTCCGGCGATTGTATCGTCGCAGCGAACCCGACGATAGAACCAGGTTAGCCCGATGAAAGCCGATCCGAACCCAAGCAGCGATAAGCTGCCAGTAAAGCTGATTGAAAGGCCGAGCAGCGGCAATCCAGTCGCTACGATGCTCGTCATGATAGCGATCTGCAACCAGACCGCCCGCGACAGCCTTGCGACTTCCGCCGACGACTTCGCGCCAGTCACCGGCTGAAGAGCCGTTTGACGTGCGTAGCGTAGCATGAGATCAGCCGATCCTCGCGGCCATGGCGCGAATACTCCAGAATTTTCCTGACGACCTAAAGTTACTCGCCTTAATCGAGTATTAAAGCGACGTCACGACCTTTACAAAATCGTCGAGGGAGCCCGAACGGGCGCGTTTGGCTTTCGAAAGTTATACTATCTCAATTAATCAGATGTTACGCGTTCGCTACGCGGCCGGGCCGCGCGATCATGATCGTTCAGCAGACGGCCGCGATCATGTTGCGAGACGCTTGTTCAGGCCGCATCAACCGCACGCTCACTCCGGCTTGAGTCCGGCCGCGCGCACCACCTTGCCCCACTTCTCGGTTTCGTCGGCGATCAGCTTGCCGAAATCGGCTGGCGATCCCGGCATCGGGTCGCCGCCGATGGCGGCAAGCTTTGCCTTCATGCCGAGATCGGCTATCGCCGCATTGATTTCCTTGTTGAGCTTGTCGACGATTTCGGCCGGGGTGTTTTTCGGCGCGGCGAAGCCGTACCACTGGCTGGCTTCATAACCCGGCACGGAATCCCCCACCGTCGGAACCTCCGGCAGGTCAGGCATACGCGCGGCCGTGGTCACCGCGAGCGCACGCAGTTTGCCGGTCTTGACGTGGTCGGCGGTGCCTGGTGCTGCGGCGAACAGGATCTGCACCTGGCCGCCGAGCAGATCCGATAGCGCGGGCCCCTGTCCGCGATAGGGGACATGGACCATGTCGACGCCGGTCATCATCTTGAACAGCTCGCCCGCCATATGCGGTGCGCTGCCGCTGCCGGCCGAGGCCATGTTGACCTTTCCGGGATTAGCTTTGGCGTAAGCGATGAATTCGGCCAGCGTCTGCGCAGGCACGGAAGGGTGGACCAGCACCACCATCGGCACGCGAATGACGCCGGCGACCGGCGCGATGTCACGGACGAAATTGAAACTGAGTTTCTCGTAGAGTGAGGCGTTCACCGCATTCGGGACGGTCGCCAGCAGCAGCGTATATCCGTCGGGCGCCGCGTTCACGACCGCCTCGGTGCCGATATTGCCGCCGGCGCCGGTCCGGTTCTCGACGACGAAGGGCTGCCCGAGGTGGTCGGCCAGCCACTGGCCGATCAGGCGCGCGGTGATGTCGACGCCGCCGCCGGCGGCGAAGCCGGCGACGATTTTCGTCGGCCGCGTCGGATAATCGAGCGCGGCCGCCAGTCGCGGCAACGCGGGCACAGCAATGAGTGCACCGGCAAGCTTGAGGAAATTCCGGCGAAGAAGAAGTTTCATGTCGAGCGCCCCCCTGTTGGCAGCAAGCTATCCCAATTGCGGCGGCCCGAGTAAAGCCGTCCGCGGATCACGCGTGCGCGCCCTGTTCTCGCGGCATGGGGACATGCCTTTTCCCCATGCCAAAGGTGCTTGCTGACGCCCCGGCGTTGGTCATATTGTTCGGCAGGTCGTCCATTCCGGGCGGCCGATGTTCTCAGGGCGGGGTGAAAATCCCCACCGGCGGTAAGGGTGACGTAGCCCAAGCCCGCGAGCGCCTTCTTCTTCTCCCGAGAAGAAGGGTCAGCAGATTCGGTGCGATTCCGAAGCCGACGGTTACAGTCCGGATGAAAGAGAACGGTTTGCGGCGGCCTCGCACGTTTGCGCGTGGGCCGACGTCGTTCCGTATGCCCTGATTCTGGTCCTGAAAGAGGAAAGCCATGAATTAGATGTTGCAAGAGCCTGAAGTCCAATCTGAACCCCAAACTGTCGAATCGAGCGGCGTTCCTGACGTCCCCGAACGTCCGCCGGCGCCGGTACATCCGCGTTTCGTCAAGCCGCAGCGCGTCGCCTTTGTGCAGTCCTCATGGCACCGCGATGTGGTGGAGGAGTGCCGCATCGCGTTCCTGGAAGAGATCGAGGCGCGCCATATCACCCGCGCGCAGGTCGATCTGTTCGAGGTGCCCGGTTCGTTCGAGATACCCCTGCATGCGCAACTGCTCGCCAAGACGCGGCGCTACACCGCGATCGTGGCGGCGGGTCTCGTCGTCGACGGCGGCATCTACCGCCATGAATTCGTCGCCGACACCGTGATCAAGGCGCTGATGGACGTGCAACTGAAGACCGAGGTGCCGATATTCTCCGCGGTCCTGACGCCGCAGCAATTCCACGACAGCGCCGTGCACCACGATTTCTTCCGCAAGCATTTCGTCATCAAGGGTGTCGAGGTCGCCGAAGCCTGCGCCGACACGCTGCACAGCCTGGAACGGCTGCGCGGGCAGGTGGCGGCGGGGATCGTGTAAGATCGTCACGATTTCGAACGAAAACGCGTCAAACACGAAGTCGCGGTCCGGCTCGGCTGGACCGCGGGCCGAAGTCACAATCGGCTGATTGTCAATTCCCCCGCCGCGTCTATAAACTCGGCGGTGGGAGGAGGCACGCCCGTGGAGACGGGCGGCCGAGACGATCATGTTCGAAGGACACGATCCCTATCTCGTCGCGCTTTCGGTGGCGATCGCGATTCTGGGAGGATACACCGGCTTCGGCCTCGCCGCGCGCATCCGCGGGACGCCGGACGCCAGTCATCGCCTGTTGCTGGCAGGTGCCGCATTCTTTCTCGCCATCGGGATCTGGACCATGCATTTCGTCGGCATGCTGGCCGCACCGTTGCCGGCGGGCGCCGTCTATCTGGTGCTGCCGACCATCGTGTCGTTCCTGATCTGCGCGCTGGTCGTGGGTGTTTCCCTGTTCTTCGTCAGCGTCGGCGAGCCGTCGATGCTGCGCGTGGTCTCCTCGGCCGTGCTGCTCGGGGTCGGCATCGCCAGCATGCACTATGTCGGCATGCATGGACTGTGGGGCAATTTCGCCATGACGCATGACGCCACCATGGTCGTGCTGTCGGTCCTGATTGCGATCGCCACGGCCTATGGCGGCCTGCGGGTATTCCTGGCGCGGCAGGGTGGCGTGCAGCTTGCGCTGAGCGCGGTCGTCTACGGCTTTGCGGTGTCAGGCATGCACTACACCGCGATGGCCGGCATGCATCTGGTTCCGCCGGCGCAAGGATCGCACCACCACGTCGGAGGGCTGACCGCGTCGCCGCAAATACTGTCACTGGTCGTGGCGTTGCTCTGCTTCGTGATTGCCGCGGGTTTCCTGCTGTCGCTGGTGCCGGATCCGCGCAAGAGGGCCGCGATGACAGATGCGGCTGCCGCCATTACCGGGGAAGCCGCCCCCGAGGCCGCCGCACTCGTGGCAACTATCCCGCCGGTGGACTCCAACGCCGGCACCACCAGCCCGCGGCTTCGGCCGACGCCGCTCGGCGGCATCGGGCAGCCACCCCGCGCCGCACCGGCGCCACGGTTGCCGGTCGAAGGCGCCGACGGCACCCATTTCATCGACACCGCCGACGTCAGGAGTGTCCGGGCGGACGCTCACTATACAAAGGTGCATGACGGCACCCGGGAGCGGATGTGCCCGTGGTCGATTTCGGAAGCCGAGGCTCAGCTCGACCCTGGTTTGTTCGTCCGGGTGCACCGCAGCCACATCGTGGCGATGGCCCATGTCACCTTCGTCCGCAAGGAGGGCGACGGCGCGATCATCGAACTCGACGGCCCAACGCCGCACCGGGTGCCGGTCAGCCGCGCCAAAATCGCCGAGGTGAAGGCCCGTCTCGGGCTGGCGCGGCGCCACGCATAGAGTGCCATCGCCGTTAGGTCGCAAAAGCTGACGCATTTCGTGCGCGTTTATCCGCATTTCGTGCGATTTTCCCGGCCTTGTGCCCCTGCGATTGCGCTTTAGAACGGGTCCAATCAGCTTCGGCTCCAACGTCCGCAAAGGACGAGTGGAGGAAACGCATGATCCCTGGTCCATTCAGCTATCATCGCCCGGCGACGGTGGCCGACGCGATCAAATTGCTCTCGAGCCTGGGCGAGGAGGCCCGTCCGCTGGCCGGCGGCCACAGCCTGGTTCCAATGATGAAGCTCAGGCTCGCCACGCCGGAGCACCTGGTCGACCTGCATGGCGTCGCAGCCCTCAAGGGCATCCGCCGCGACGGCGACGCAATCGTGATCGGCGCGATGACCACCCAGCACGAATTGCTGGCGTCCGACGAGATCGGCAAGTTCCTGCCCATTCTGGACGAAACCGCGCTTCTGATCGCCGATCCCCAGGTACGCTATCGCGGCACCATCGGCGGCAACGTCGCCAATGGCGATCCCGGCAACGACATGCCGGCGCTGATGATGACGCTGGGCGCGAGCTACCGGCTCGAAGGTCCGTCCGGCGCACGCGAGGTCCCAGCCGGCGAGTTCTACCAGGGCGCCTATTTTACCGCACTCGAGCCGGGCGAACTCCTGACCGCGATCTCGATCCCGGTCCCGCCAGCCGGTCACGGCTATGCCTACGAAAAACTCAAGCGCAAGGTCGGCGATTACGCCACGGCCGCGGCCGCCGTGATGCTGACGATGGCGGGCGGCAAGGTCGCGACCTGCCGGATCGGCCTGACCAATCTTGCAGAAACGCCGCTGCTCGCCGAGGACGCTGCGAAAGCCGTGATCGGCACCAGCCTCGATCCGGCCACGCTGAAAAAGGCCGCCGCGACGGCCGAAGCGATCATGTCGCCCGCCGCGGACGCCCGCGGCCCGGTCGAATACCGCAAACATGTCGGCGGCATCATGGTGATGCGCGCGCTGCAGCGCGCCGCCGGCCGCGCAAGCTGAGAGGGGATTACAAATGGCAAAGACCCATATCACCATGAAGGTGAACGGCGCCGAGGTCGAAGGCCTCGCCGAACCGCGCACGCTGCTGGTGCATTTCATCCGCGAAAACCTGCAGATGACTGGCACCCATATCGGATGCGAAACCACCCATTGCGGCGCCTGCACCATCGATATCGACGGCATGTCGGTGAAATCCTGCACCATGTTCGCGGTGCAGGCTGACGGCTCCGACATCACCACGATCGAAGGCATGGCCAATGCCGACGGCTCGCTGTCGGCGCTGCAGGAAGGCTTTCGCATGATGCATGGCCTGCAATGCGGCTTCTGCACGCCCGGCATGATCCTGCGCGCACACCGCCTGCTCCAGGAAAATCCGTCACCGACGGAAGCGGAAATCCGCATGGGCATCTCCGGCAACATCTGTCGCTGCACGGGCTACCAGAACATCGTCAAGGCGATCCAGTACGCCGCCGCCAAGATCAATGGCGTTGAATTCCAGGAGGCTGCGGAATGAACGATATGACTCCCACGCGGGAACAACGTGAAGCCAAGCTCGAAGGCATGGGCTGCAAACGCAAGCGGGTCGAGGACATCCGCTTCACCCAGGGCAGGGGCAACTATGTCGACGACGTCAAATTGCCGGGCATGCTGCACGGCGATTTCGTCCGCTCGCCGCATGCCCATGCACGCGTCAAGAAGATCGACGACACCGAGGCGCTGAAGGTGCCGGGCGTGCTCGCGGTGATCACCGCCGAGACGCTGAAGACCGTCAACCTCGCCTGGATGCCGACGCTCGCCGGCGACGTGCAGATGGTGCTGGCCGACGGCAAGGTGCTGTTCCAGAATCAGGAAGTCGCCTTCGTCGTCGCGACCGATCGCTACGCGGCCGACGACGGTATCAACAAGGTCGTGGTCGAATATGAGCCGCTGCCGCCCTTGATCGATCCGTTCAAGGCGATGGATGCGGATGCGCCGGTGCTGCGCGAGGATCTTGCCGGCAAGACCACGGGCGCGCATGGCCCGCGCAAGCATCACAACCACGTCTTCGAGTGGACCGTCGGCGACAAGGATTTGACCGACGCTGCCTTCCGCAAGGCGGAGGTGACGATCAAGGAGATGATCTCCTACCACCGCACCCATCCGTCGCCGCTGGAAACCTGCCAGTGCGTCTGCTCGTTCGACAAGATCAAGGGCGAGCTGACGATCTGGGGCACTTTCCAGGCCCCGCATGTGATCCGCACCGTGGTGGCGCTGATCGCGAAAATCCCGGAGCACAAGATCCACGTGATCGCGCCTGATATTGGCGGCGGCTTCGGCAACAAGGTCGGCGCCTATCCGGGTTATATCTGCGCGGCGGTGGCTTCGATCGTCACCGGCAAGCCGGTGAAATGGGTCGAGGACCGCATCGAGAACCTGACCGCGACCTCGTTCGCGCGCGATTATCACATGACCACCGAAATCGCCTCGACCAGGGAGGGCAAGGTCACGGGCCTGCGCGTCCACGTGCTCGCCGATCACGGCGCGTTCGATGCCTGCGCCGATCCGTCGAAATGGCCGGCCGGGTTCTTCAACATCGTCACGGGTTCGTACGATTTCCCGACGGCGCATCTGGCGGTCGACGGCATCTACACCAACAAGGCGCCGGGCGGCGTCGCCTACCGCTGCTCGTTCCGCGTTACTGAAGCGGCGTACTGCATCGAGCGCGCGATGGATATTCTGGCGCAGAAACTGAATATGGATCCGGCCGAACTGCGGTTGAAGAATTTCATCAAGCCGGAGCAGTTCCCGTATCACTCGGCGCTCGGCTGGGAGTACGATTCCGGCGACTATCATACGGCCATGCGCAAGATGATGGAGTCGGTCGACTATGCCGGTCTGCGCAAGGAGCAGGCGGCGCAGCGCGCGGCGTTCAAGCGCGGCGAGACCCGCGAGATCATGGGCCTCGGCGTGTCGTTCTTCACCGAGATCGTCGGCGCCGGGCCTTCGAAGAACTGCGACATTCTCGGCATTGCGATGTTCGACTCCTGCGAAATCCGCCTGCATCCGACAGGTGCTGGAATCGCGCGGGTCGGCTCCAAGAGCCAGGGCCAGGGCCACGAGACCACCTGGGCACAGATCATCGCCACCGAGATCGGCATTCCCGCCGACGACATCATGGTCGAGGAGGGCAATACTGATACCGCGCCCTACGGGCTCGGCACCTACGGCTCGCGCTCGACGCCGGTGGCCGGTGCCGCGATCGCCATGGCTGCGCGCAAGATCAAGGCGAAGGCGCAGATGATCGCGGCCTACAAGCTCGAGGTGCACGAAGGCGATCTCGAATGGGATATCGACGGCTTCCGCGTCAAGGGCTTGCCGGAGAAGACGATGTCGATGAAGGACATCTGCTGGGCGGCGTACAACTCGGTTCCGCCCGGGATGGAGCCGGGACTTGAGGCGGTGAGTTATTACGATCCGCCCAACATGACCTATCCGTTCGGTGCCTATATCTGCGTGATGAACATCGACGTCGATACCGGGGTCTACAAGGTCCGGCGCTTCTATGCGCTGGACGATTGCGGCACCCGCATCAACCCGATGATCATCGAAGGGCAGGTGCATGGCGGATTGACCGAGGCGTTTGCGATCGCGATGGGCCAGGAGATCCGCTACGACGACGAAGGCAACGTGGTCACCGGCTCGTTCATGGATTTCTTCATGCCGACCGCGGTTGAGACGCCGCATTGGGAGACCGACTTCACCGTCACGCCGTCGCCGCATCATCCGATCGGCGCCAAGGGTGTCGGCGAAAGCCCGAATGTCGGCGGGGTGCCGGCGTTCTCCAATGCCGTCAACGACGCTTTCTCGTTCCTTGGGAGCACGCACATTCAGATGCCGCATGACTACTGGCGCAACTGGAAGGCAGCCAAGGATCTGGGAGTGCTCGCGTAGCGCCAGAGCGGGGGCTTTCATCCTTCGAGACGCGGCGAAGGCGCCGCTCCTCAGGATGAGGTCTACCAGCTCAGGATGAGGTCTTGGACCCTCATGGTGAGGAGCGCGTCTTCGCGCGTCTCGAACCATGAGGCCACCGGAGAAGCAATGAAGAATCGTGACGAGATCGCGCAAGCACTAGCGTTATCGGGCTATATCGCCGACGGCGAACTCGCGACCGCGATCTCGCTGATGCAATTGCTGCGACGTCCGCTGCTGCTGGAAGGCGAGGCGGGCGTCGGCAAGACCGAAGTCGCGAAGGCGCTTGCCACGGTACACAAGACCGAACTGATCCGCCTGCAATGCTATGAGGGGCTCGATCAATCGGCGGCCCTGTACGAGTGGAATTACCAGCGGCAGTTGCTCTCGATCCAGGCCCATCGCGGCGATGACGCCAATGCGGTCGAGGACCAGATATTCTCCGAGAAATATCTTCTGGAGCGGCCGCTGCTGGCGGCGATCCGCCGCGACAAGCCGCCGGTGCTGCTGATCGACGAGATCGACCGCGCCGACGACGAGTTCGAGGCCTTCCTGCTCGAACTGCTGTCCGATTTCCAGGTCTCGATCCCCGAACTCGGCACGATCAAGGCCACCGCGATCCCGCATGTGGTGTTGACCTCCAACGGCACGCGCGAGCTCTCCGACGCGTTGCGCCGCCGCTGCCTCTATCATTACGTCGATTATCCCGATGCCGACCGCGAGGCGCGCATCATCATGGCGCGCATCGACGGCGCCAGCGCATCGCTTTCGCTGCAGATTGCGCGCATGGTCGAAAGCATCCGCAAAGAGGAATTGCGCAAGGTGCCCGGCGTCGCGGAGACGCTGGACTGGGCGGCTGCCCTTGTCGGACTCGATGTGCGCGACCTGCACGACGCGCCCGAGACGGTCCACGAAACCCTGATGTGCCTGCTCAAGACCCATGAGGACAAGTCGCGGGTCACGCGGGAGGTCAGCGAACGCCTGTTGGGGAACGTCGCATGAGTTGCTGCGGCACCAGTCCCGGTTACGAAGAACTCGACGAGGTCTCGCGCCTCGTCTCGTCAAAGCTCGCCGCGTTTCTCAAAACCTTGCGCGGCAGCGGATTCGCCGTAGGCCTTGCCGAAGGACAGGATGCGGCGGAACTGATGGCGGCCGGGTATGCGGCCAAACCGGGGCTGTTGCGTTCGGCTTTCAAGCACCTGTTCTCGGCGCGCAAATCCGACTGGGAAAAATTCGACGGCATCTTTGACGCGTTCTGGCTCGGAAAGCGTGTTCGGTCGCGGTCGATGACGATGGGCTCTTCGAAGGCCGCGAGCAATCCGTCGCTCAAGACGCTGGCCGACGGCCAGCAGCCCGGTGGCCAGGCGGCAATGGATCAGGTTCCATCCACCGACGATGTCGACGCCGATCGTGCCGGCGAGGGCCGTATGGAAGGGGCCTCGCGCGCCGACAATCTGGCCGAGGTGGATTTCCGTAAACTGGCGGACCCTGCGCAAATCGAGCAGGCGCATGAAGCGGCCGCGCGGCTCGCGCGCGCGATGCGAACGCGGCTGACCCGTCGCGACCTGGCGCGCCGCCGCGGCTATCGGCTCGACCTGCGGCGCACCATTCACGGCAATATCAGCCATGGCGGTGTGCCGATCGACCTCGTCAAGCGCCAGCGCAAGGCCAAGCCGCTGCGGCTCGTCATGCTGCTCGATGCCTCCGGTTCGATGAGCATGTACACGGGTGTATTCCTGCGCTTCATCCACGGGATACTCGACCAGTTTCGCGAGGCCGAGGCGTTCCTGTTCCACACCCGGCTGGCGCATGTCTCCGACGCGATGAAGGAAAAGGACGCGGCGCGCGCGCTCGATCGCCTCTCGATCATGGCGCAGGGCGCCGGCGGCGGCACCAGGATCGGCGAGAGCCTGCAGACCTTCAACCGCTGGCACGCGGCGCGCGTGATCCATTCGCGCACTGTCGTGATGATCGTGTCGGACGGCTACGAGACCGGCGATGCCGTGCTGCTGGGCCGCGAGATGGCGGCGCTCGGCCGCCGCTGCCGCCGCATCGTCTGGCTCAATCCGATGATGGCGTGGGAAGGCTACGCTCCCGAAGCTGCGGGCATCAAGGCGGCGCTGCCGCATGTCGATCTCTACGCGCCGGCCAATACGCTCAATAGCCTGACTGCGCTCGAACCCTACTTGGCGAAACTATAGATGGGCCACACGATGAGCGCGCATGTCGAAGTGATGGATCTGGTCGCGCAGATGAAATCCGCCGAGCAGCCGTTCGTGCTGGCGACCGTCGTGCGTACCGTGTCGGTGACCGCGGCGAAAGCGGGCGCGAAGGCGATCATTCGCCCTGATGGCACCATCGTTGCCGGCTGGATCGGCGGCGGCTGCGCGCGGGGCGCGGTGCTGAAAGCCGCGCGCGAAGCGCTTCTGGATGGGGAGCCTCGCATGGTGTCGGTGCAGCCCGAAAATCTCCTCGCCGAACTCGGCGTCAAGCCGGGCGATAATCGCGAGGGCATCCGCTTTGCCAGCAACATGTGTCCGAGCAAGGGGACGATGGACATTTTCGTCGAGCCGGTGCTGCCGCATCCATCGCTGGTGATCTTCGGCGCAAGCCCGGTCGCGATGTCGCTGGCCGCGCAGGCCCGCCAACTCGGCTATCACGTCACGCTGGCTGCGCCGGCCGCGGATGTCACCGCCGAGCCCGATGCCCATGTCATCATCGACGGCTTCACGCCGCGTTACCTCAACGAAGCCAGGCGTTTCGTCGTGGTCTCGACCCAGGGCAAGGGCGATGAGGCGGCCTTGCGCGCGGCGCTCGCCATCAAGGCCGAGTATCACGCCTTCGTCGGCAGCCGCCGCAAGATGGCGGCGCTGCATGAAAAGCTCGTCGCCGGCGGCTCGGAGACGGCTGCGATCGATCGCGTCAAGGCGCCGGCCGGGCTCGATCTCGGCGCGATCACGCCGGAGGAGATCGCGATGTCGATCCTCGCCGAAATCACCGTCGAACGCCGGCGCGGCCAGCGCACGACCAACCCCGCAGAAAGTTAAGGACTGACCATGCAGATGAACGACAGCCAGCGCATCCTGGCCGCGAAGGAAGCGGTCTGGGCGGCGCTCAACGATCCCGAGATTTTGAAGCAGTGCATCCCCGGCTGTCAGTCCCTCGAGATGTCCTCACCGACCGAGATGACCGCAACCGTCGTCTTCAGGGTCGGGCCTGTGAAGGCGACCTTCGGCGGCAAGGTGACCCTGTCCGATCTCGACCCACCGAACAGCTATCGGATTTCGGGCGAGGGTTCCGGCGGGGTGGCCGGATTCGCCAAGGGCGGCGCGCTCGTGCGTCTCGAAGCCGAGGGGCCTGACGTCACCGTGCTGCACTACGAGGTCGATGCGCAGATCGGCGGCAAGCTCGCGCAACTCGGCGCGCGGCTGATCGATTCCACCGCAAAGAAAATAGCGGGCGAATTCTTTGCTTCGTTTGGGAAAGTTGTCGGCGGAGATGCCGCCGCCCCTGACGAAGCCGCGCCCAAGGGTTGGCTGGGCAAGCTGACCGGCGCGGTCTAACCGCCGCAATTCGAAGGCGTCCGTCACTTCACCGTCATTGCGAGCGAAGCGAAGCAATCCATGCCACGGCAGAGCCGGTAGATGGATTGCTTCGTCGCTTCAGCGCAAAATTGCTTTACAATTTTGTCGCGAGCTCCTCGCAATGACGCGGATGGGCTGCGGAGCTAAACCTTGAACTATACCGCGCGCGATTGACGTGTCAGACTTCCCTCCAAGTCCAGCAGTAAAGCCCGGCCAAACGGGCATGCTGGACCATGGAGGGAACGATGAGGCTCGTTGCGGACCTGTTCGCCGTGTTGCTTGTGCTGCTGACCGCGCAGGCGGGATCCGCTCAATCGAATTATCCGAACCACCCGGTGAAAATCCTGGTCGGCTTTACGCCCGGCACGGCGCCGGACCTTGCGGCGCGCATTCTTGCCGACCGGTTTGCCGAAGTCTGGGGCACGCCGTTCGTGGTCGAGAACGTTCCCGGGGCCGGCAGCAACATCGCCACCGAACGCGTCGCCAAGGCGGCGGCCGATGGTTACACGCTGCTGATGGGCGGCAACTCGGCGCTCGTCATCAATCCGAGCCTTTTTGAAGCGCTGCCGTTCGACCCGATCAAGGACTTCGCGCCGATCTCGCAGGTATTCATCGCGGCGAACGTGCTCGCCGTTCCGCCCGAGGTGCCGGTCAAGACCGTGGCGGAACTGGTAGCGCTCGCCAAGGCGCAGCCCGGCAAGCTTTCCTATGGCCATGCCGGCGTGGGCACGTCGCAGCATCTCGGTGCCGAATTATTCAAGTACATGGCGCATGTCGATATCGCGCCGGTGCCCTATCGTGGCACCACGGCGTTGATGCTGGACCTGCTCGCCAACCGCATCACCATGTCGTTCGCCAATATCGTCAACGTGGTGCCGCTGGCGCGCGAAGGGAAATTGCGCGCGCTGGCCATCACTTCGATCAAGCGCTCGGCATTGGCGCCCGACCTGCCGACCATGGCGGAATCCGGATTCCCCGGTTTCGAGGCCGTGCCGTGGTTCGGCCTGGTCGCGCCGGCCGGCACGCCGAAGGATGTTCTGGACAAACTGCACGGCGAGACCGTCAAGACCCTGGCGATGCCGGTGGTGCGCAAGAAGTTCGACGAACTTGGACTCGAACCGGTCGGCAACACGCCGGCCGAGTTTGCGGCGCTCACCAGGAGGGAGACGCTCGAGTGGGCCAAGGTGATCAAGGAGGCCGGCATCAAGTTCGCCAACTGACTTGTGCGTTCCGGACGCACCTGAGGTGCGTAGACATCCGTTGGCCAACCTGCGCTTTCGGCTAAGCTGTTCGGCGTCAGTTCACCAACCAAGAGTGATCACACATGACCGGGACGGATTCATCGGATTGGCTCGGCCTGTCGGGCCGCGTTTGCGTGGTGACAGGCGGGGGCGGCGGCATCGGCCGCGTCACGGCCCTCAGTTTTGCCAGCGCGGGTGCCCGCGTGGCGGCGATTGATCGCGACGAACGCGGGCTTGAAGTGACGCAGGCGGCGCTGCGCAAACTGGGCGATGGCCATCTCGTCGTCGGCTGCGATACCACCAGCGCCGAGAGTGTGACCGCCGCATCCGAGGCGATCGAGAAATCTCTCGGGCCCTGCAGCGTGCTGGTCAACACCGCGGCCATTCTGCGTCCCGGCGCGCTCGATACGTTGTCGCTAGCCGAGTGGAACGGCGTTCTTGCCGTCAACCTCACCGGCTATTTCCTTTGCGCGCAGATTTTCGGCCGGCAGATGCGCAAGCTCGGCCGCGGCAGTCTCGTTCACGTAGCCTCGATCGCCGGCAGCAATGCGCAGGGGCAGAGCGGCGCCTACAGCGTCAGCAAGGCCGGCGTGATCATGCTGTCGCGGCAGCTCGCCAACGAATGGGGACCGCATGGCATCCGCAGCAATGTCGTCAGCCCCGGCATGGTGATCACGCCGATGAGCCAGGCCTTTTACGATACGCCTGGGGTGACCGAGCGGCGCTCCGCCGTGGTGCCGATGCGGCGGGTCGGCATGCCGCAGGACATGGCCGATGCCATCCTGTTCCTGGCGAGCGACCGCGCGTCCTATGTCAATGGCGACGAGATCATGGTCGACGGCGGTTACGCCAACATGCTGATGAATTTGGTGCCGCGGCCGGGATTTGAGTGAAGCGCGTCACGGCGCGTAGGTGCGTAGGGTGGGCAAAGCGAAGCGTGCCCACCATTCAACTAACAATTCGAGGATAAGATGGTGGGCACGCTGCGCTTTGCCCACCCTACAAGTCTGACACTCAATCAAACAGGCTCGACACCGATTCTTCCGACGCGGTGCGGCTGATCGCTTCGGCGATCAGCGGCGCGATCGACAGCGTGCGGATATTGGCGGCCTTGTTCACCGCGTCCGTCGGCAGGATCGAGTCGGTGATGACGAGTTCTTTCAGCTTCGACGAGGCGATGCGCGCGGCGGCGCCGCCGGAGAGCACGCCGTGGCTGATATAGGCGTAGACTTCCTTGGCGCCGTTGGCGATCAGCGCGTCGGCCGCATTCACCAGCGTGCCGCCGGAATCCACGATGTCGTCGACCAGGATGCAGGTGTAGCCGGCGACGTCGCCGATCACGTTCATGACTTCGGATTCGCCGGCGCGTTCGCGGCGCTTGTCGATGATCGCCAGCGGGGCGTTGATACGCTTGGCGAAGCCGCGTGCGCGGGCCACGCCGCCGACATCGGGCGACACCACCATGAGACTGGTGAGGTCGGAGCGCTCCTTGATGTCGCGCACCATCACCGGCGAGGCGTAGAGGTTGTCGGTCGGAATATCGAAGAAGCCCTGGATCTGTTCGGCGTGCAGGTCGAGCGTCATCACGCGGTCGACACCCGCGCGGCTGATCAGATTGGCCACCAGCTTGGCCGAGATCGGCGAGCGCGAACCAACTTTGCGGTCCTGCCGGGCGTAGCCGAAATAAGGGATCACCGCCGTGATGCGGCGCGCCGACGCCCGGCGCAGCGCATCGGTGATGATCAGCAATTCCATCAAGTGGTCGTTGGCGGGAAACGACGTCGACTGGATGATGAACACGTCCGAGCCGCGGACGTTTTCCTGGATCTGGACAAAGATTTCCATGTCGGCGAAACGCCGCACCACGGCCTTGGTCAGCGGCAGGCGAAGCCAATTGGCGATTTCCAGCGCCAGGGCAGGATTGGAATTGCCGGCGACGAGCTTGATGGAGCCGTTCTTGGCCGACATCGACGCTTCTCCTCGCGCCTTGCTGGATACGATGTTCAGCATATCGAGAAACCCTCGGGAGCCGGCGCGTTTTGATGAGCGAGGAAATACAGGCGGGGGGCCCGGCTGGCAACCCGTTGACGTCGTTTTCCCGGTCAAAAATCGGCCCAATACGGGCTCTTACGGGGCCGTTTATTGGGCGCTGAAACCGAGCGCCGTGACGCTTGTTGCACCCTGGACGGGTGAGGTCTCTTCCGCACTCGCGACCGCCGGGCCGCGGCCGGCCGGGGCCGGGGCGGGCGCTGCATCCGGCGTTCCATTGATCATGCCCGAGAGACCGCTGAGGCCAGCCTGCGCAATTTTGCGCAGCACGAGGTCGTCCGCCGCCGTCCAGGCGTCACGTCCGGCCTTGCCGGCCGCTTCTTCGCCGGAAAGCCGCAGCGCACGCTGCTGGTTGTTGTCATAGACGTCCCAGACCCAGGCGATCACGGCCTTGCCGCGGACCACCTGTGCCGACAGATAGCTGCGCACGCGGTAGGAAGCCCCGCCCTCGCGGGAGACGATCGACAGGTTGCGCAGCTTCGATTCGCTGTCGAGCACGCCGACCATCCGGTCGAACACCTGCGGCGGCGGACCGTCGATGGATTCGAACGCCACGGTGGGACCGCCGCTGCCCGTCGAAGCCATCGCGTACGCGCCGCTGTTGGCCCCGCCGCCGGCGCAACCGCCCAGCGCACAGGAAACAGCAAACAGCGCCGCGGCGATCATGGCGCGCGGCGCTTTCAGGCACGGAGCTATCGGGGCATCCCTCATTGCTCCCTGCGATATCGTTAAAATGCGTTAAGGTCTAGGGCAGCGGGTGCACCGGCTCGCCAAAAAGATTGCGCCCGGCTCCGCCCGATTCACCTTGTTGTTGCCAGAATTCTTCGACCCGGCAGGATGATCCATGCGAGCCGTGTTCTCGATGGCTGCTCGAAGGCAAATTCGCGATCGATCACCGGCTTGAGCCGGCCGGGCGCGGTGTTGCGCGTGAAGTAACTACTCGCGCTCCAGCGCGATCGCGTGGACGTGGCGGCCGTAGTCCGGCTCTTTGCGGTGCACCGAGCGGCGGTAGCTGTAGAAACGCTCGTCGGAATAAGTGTCGACGCCGATGTCGTCGATCATCAGCACGCCGGCATTCTCCAGCCGCATGCGGATGAAGCCGGCGAGGTCGAACATCGAATGACCCGCGCGCGTGGAGGGGATGAAGAAAACGCCGTTCTCTGCATCGGCATCCATGAAGCGCTCGACGAATTCGCTGCCGACTTCATAGGAATGCTGGCGGATCAGCGGGCCGATGGCGGCGACGATGCCGGTGCGGTCGGCGCCGAGTTTCTCCATCGCCTCGATGGTGGATTCCAGCACGCCGGTCAGCGCGCCCTTCCAGCCGGCATGCGCTGCGCCGATCACGCGCGCGCTTGCGTCGGCGAACAGGATCGGGCCGCAATCGGCGGCAGTGACGCCGATGGCGATGCCTTCCGTGCTTGTGACGAGCGCGTCGGCGCGCGGTTTTTCGCCCTGCCACGGTCCGGTCGCCACCACGACGTCGGGCGAATGGATCTGGTGCGCGCTGAGCAGGCGCTCGGGTGCAACGCCCATCTGCTCAGCCATCCGGCGGCGATTTTCCGCGACACTGGCCGGATCGTCGTTCGAGCCGAGCCCGCCATTGAGGCTTTGGTAAATTCCATCGGACACCCCGCCCTCGCGGGTGAAGAACGCATGGCGCAGGCCGGGAATGGCTGCGAGCAGCGACGATCCGAACGTCATGCTGTTTCATCTCCGGGCGCCGGCGGTTCGTCGCTGAGGCCTGCGACCGAGAGGAGATTGGGTTCGGTGATTGCAAGCACCTTGAACATCGATCCCATGCCGCCGCGGCCGCTGTCGGTCAGGCGCTTCAGCCCGGCGGAAATATCGGCGGAAACTTCCGGCGTGGTTTTTCCCATCAGCGTCACGGCCCGCGTCTCGATGCCGAGCCGTTTGAGGAATTCGCCCTGCGTCACCGGGCCATGAACGCGCGCGCCGACGTCTTCCGCCGCGCGCGCCAGTGCCTGGAAATCGACATGGGCGGTGACGTCGGCCTGGCCCGGATTCTTCAGGGGATCGGCAAAGCTGTGACGTGCGATCGCCTGAAAGGTGTCGCCGGCGTCGCTGCGCAGATGGCCGTAATCGATGATCAGCGCCGCGCCGTCCTGGTCACGCACCCGCGTCGCGATCTTCATCATCTCGGTGTCCGGCCGCCATTCGAACACGGCGCCGACGGGCGCCGCGCGCACCAGTGGCGGCAGCAACACCTCGAAGCGCGGCATCGGCTCGTCCGAGGCGGCGAATGCCAGCTTGCCACTGTCGTCGAGGTTGACCACGCGCTCGTGCCAGCCGGTCTCGCGTCTGACCACCTGATGGATCGGCAGCACGTCGAAATATTCGTTGGCGAGAATGACGGCGGGGCCTTCGGGCACGTCGTCGATGCTGTCATGCCAGGTGATGTCGGGGGCGCCGGACAGCGTCGCGCGCTGCTTCTCGCGCAGCACCGGATTGACCTCGACGAGATGGATGCTGAGCGATTGATAGAGCGGCGGCAGCACGCGCATCGCGCGGAGTACGTCCGCCATCATGGTGCCGCGGCCAGGGCCGAGTTCGACCAGCCGCAGCATCGGTGGCGACCCGATCGACTTCCACACCGAAGCCGTCCACAGACCGAGCAACTCGCCGAACATCTGGCTGACCTCGGGCGCCGTCGTGAAATCGCCCTCGCGGCCCAGCGGATCGCGCGACACGTAATAGCCGTGCTCCGGATGCATCAGGCACAATTCCATGTACCGCCAGACCGGCATCGGTCCTGACGATCTGATCAGTTTGTGGATCTCTGCCTGCAACGGTGAAAATTCGGTCACGGCCTGCCTTAAATCGACTTCTGTATATGCTCCGGCGCCTTGCGGCGCCATGCCATCACAATAAGGATAGCTCCGGCAATGATCATCGGCACCGACAACAGCATACCCATGGTCAGCCCGCCCCACAAAAATCCGAGCTGTGGATCCGGTTCGCGGAAAAACTCGCTGGTAATGCGCGCTAGCGCGTAGATCGTGATGAAGCTGCCGAGGATCAGGCCCGGCCGCTTCAGGGCACCCATCCTGATCATGACTGCCAGGATCGTAAACAGCAGGATGCCCTCGAGCCCGGCCTCATAGAGCTGGCTCGGGTGCCGCGGCAGTGGCCCGCCATTGGGGAACACCATCGCCCATGGCACGCTGGAATTCGCCGTCCGGCCCCACAACTCGCTGTTGATGAAGTTGGCGAGCCGCCCCAGGAACAGCCCGATCGGTCCGACCGCGGTAGTGATGTCGCCGAGCGAGAGAATCGGGATGCCGTTCTTGCGGGCAAACAGCATCACCGCGGCGACGCAGCCGAGGAAGCCGCCGTGAAACGACATGCCGCCGTTCCACAATTGCAGAATCTCGGCCGGGTGCTGGATGAAGAAGGCGGGATTGTAGAACAGCACGTATCCGGTGCGGCCGCCGACGATGATGCCGATGGTGACCCAAAGGATAAAGTCGTCGAGTTGCACCAGTGTGATCGGCGCCGGGCCGCCCCATAGCCGTTCCTTCTTGACCAGCGAGCGGGCGTAGAGCCATCCCAGCACGATGCCGCCGATATAGGCCAGCGCATACCAGCGGATCACGATCCACCCGAACGAGATGGCAACGGGATCGAATAGCGGAAAGGTGATGGTGAGGAATTGCATCTGGCTCACAGGGCTTTGGTGTAGACCGCGTAGGCAACGCCGAAGATCGGCGGAGCGTCATAGGCTTTAGCAAACCCCATCTTCAGGTATATCGGCAGGGCGACCGACATGATCGGACTGGTGTGGAGCGCAATGATCGGCAAAGGCCGATATCGCAATCCGGTTCAGGTTTTCCGCGTCTGCACTTTCGTAATTTCTGAGCCGGATTGCAGCCATCGTCATCCCGCGATCACGGCACAAGGTTGCGGCGATAGAGCGTCAGTAGCCGCTCCCAATGTCGCTCGGCGGCGTCGCGATGGTAGACCGGGCGCTTCGGGAAGGCGAAGCCGTGATGGGTGCCGGGATAGACCTCGACCTCGTTGTTCGATCCCTTCATGCCGGCCGCGACCTTGTCGATAATCTCCTGCGGCGCATAGATGTCGGTCTCGGCGCAGGCGAAATAGAGTTGAGCCTTGGTCTTGCTTGCAGCGAGATGCGGGCTGTCGGGCTGGTCGGTTGCGAGATGCGTGCCGTAGATCGAAGCCGCTGCCTTCACTCGATCCGGAAAATGCGTCGCCGCATTGACCGCGTAGCGGCCGCTCATGCAGTAGCCGACGGTGCCGACGATCTTTGTATTCGCCGCTTCCTGCGTTTCCGCGAAGGCGAGCAGGGCCTTGGTGTCTTCCATTACCATGGGAATGTTGATCGAGTTCATGTAGCCGAACATCTGCTTGCGCTCAGGCGCCTCCGGATCCGGCGGGATCGGTCCCAGCTCCATGACCCCCGAGCGGTAGTACATGTTGGGGAGCATCACGTAATAGCCTGATGTACCGAGCCGCCGCGCCATGTCGCGCAGTTCCTCGCGGATCGCCGGTGCGTCCATGTAGAAGATGATGACCGGAAATGGTCCGCCGCGTTCAGGATGGGTGATGAAGGTTGTGGTCTTGCCGTCCTTGGTCGCAATATCGATCTGCTGGTCGATCATGGGCGTTTCTTCTTGCGTTGTGATTTTGGTTTCTGGTTAAGCGCTTGATACGATTGCAAGGAAACCGGAGCATGACAAGGCAAAGGGGCATCACGTTGGCCTTGAACGGCGCTCTTGAACCTTTCCTTAGGGATCGCCATTGTCATGTCGTGACGATCAATTTGCAGCGACCGGAGCGTTCCAGATGACCCAGACCAGCAATCGGTTTTTCGACGAGATCGGCCGTTTGATGAACGACGCCGCCGGTGCCGCCCAGGGTGTCAAGCGCGAGGTCGATACGGTCGTGCGCAACCAGGCCGAACGCATCCTGCGCGATCTCGACCTCGTCAAGCGCGAGGAGTTCGACGCGGTCAAGGATATGGCCCGCCTGGCGCGCGAGGAGAACGAGGCGCTGAAGGGCCGGATCGCGGCGCTGGAAGCCAAGCTCGGCATTTCGCCGGCCGCGCCGGATGCCGGCAGCACGAAGACGGACGGATAGGGGTCTTGCCCTGTAGCCCGGATGGAGCGCAGCGCAATCCGGGGCAGTTTTACGGTTGATACGGTGCTCCCCGGATTTCGCTGCGCTCCATCCGGGCTACAAGCGCTTCGGGCCTGGGACCCAAAATCGCAGAAAAATCCCTCCATTTCCTTGTCATTTCGCCCCTTTGGGGCTAAAAGCCCGCCACGTCCGCAGCCCCCGCACCCCTGGAGGCTTGCTGTAGGACGGCAACGGGCCGCGATGCGGCCTTTAACTTTTTAGAAAACAAGGACTTAACACGATGGCGACCGTCAAGGAATTGAAGGCGACCGCGCGTCCGCAGAGCGGCAAGGGGGCCGCCCGGGCAGAGCGTCGCGCCGGGAGAGTGCCCGGAGTGATCTATGGCAACAACCAGCCCCCCGTGACCATTTCGGTCGACGACAAGGAACTGCGCCAGCGCATCCTGGCCGGCCGCTTCCTGACCACGATTTACGACATCGATCTCGAGGGCAAGAAGCACCGCGTGATTCCGCGCGACTTCCACCTCGATCCGGTGCGTGACTTCCCGCTGCATGTCGATTTCATGCGGCTCGGCGAAGGCGCGACCATCCGCGTCAGCGTTCCCCTGCACGTCGTCAACGGCGAAGCCTCGCCCGGCGTCAAGCGTGGCGGCACCGTCAACATCGTCACCCACACCATCGATCTCGAATGCTCGGTCGACAATATTCCGCAGTACATCGAGGCCGATGTCGGCGCGCTGGAAATCAGCCACTCGCTGCATCTGTCCGAGATCAAGCTGCCGGCCGGCGTGAAGTCGCTGTCGCGTGAAGACGCGACGCTGGTGACCATCGTGCCGCCGTCCGGCTACGCCGAGGAACAGAAGGCTGCAGCGGCTGCTGCGGCTGCAGGCACGGCCGCTCCGGCGGCGGGTGCCGCGGCGCCGGCTGCTGCACCTGCGGCGGGTGCTGCGGCTCCGGCGGCTGGCGCGAAAGCGCCGGCTGGCGGCGACAAGAAGAAGTAAGCGAACGCGGGATGCCGCGTCATGCGCCTGTTTGTCGGTCTCGGTAACCCCGGTTCGAAATACGCGAACAACCGGCACAACATCGGGTTCTTGGCCGTCGATGAAATTGCGCGGCGTCACGGTTTTGCACCGTGGCGCCGCCGTTTTCAGGGCGAGACTTCCGAAGGCACGCTCGATCGCGAGAAGGTCGTTCTGCTTCGGCCGACCACCTACATGAACGAGTCCGGGCGCGCGGTTCAGGAAGCCGCGAACTTCTTCAAGCTCGAGGCCTCCGACATCACCGTGTTTCAGGACGAGCTCGAACTGCCGCCGGCGAAAGTCAGGGTCAAGATCGGCGGCGGCATCGCCGGTCATAACGGGCTGCGCTCGATCTCCTCGCATATCGGCAACGACTACCGCCGGGTGCGGCTCGGGATCGGTCATCCCGGCGTCAAGGAGCTGGTGCACAGCCACGTGCTGTCGGATTTTGCCAAGAGCGACCGCCCCTGGGTGGAAGCGTTGTGCGAGGCGGTGGCCGACAATGCCGGGCTGCTGGTGACGGGCAAGGATTTCGACGTTCCAGAACAAGGTGCATCTGGCGCTGCAGGCCAAGGGAATTTTCGATGAGGAAGACGGCGGGAAGCAGGACTGATTTCTGCTGCCGGCGCGAAATACATACTCCGCCGTCATGCCCGGCCTTGTACCGGGCATCCACGTCTTCCTTGCCAGGAGCGAAACAAAGACGGGATGGCCGGGACAAGCCCGGCCATGACGAAGAGAAATCGTTGAGGACGAAATGGGATTCAAATGCGGTATCGTTGGCCTGCCCAATGTCGGCAAGTCGACGCTGTTTAACGCGCTGACCGAGACGGCGGCGGCGCAGGCGGCGAATTATCCGTTCTGCACGATCGAGCCGAATGTCGGCGAGGTCGCCGTGCCCGATCCCAGGCTGGACAAGCTGTCTGATATCGCCAAGTCCGCGCAGATCATCCCGACGCGGCTGACCTTCGTCGATATTGCCGGCCTCGTCCGCGGCGCCTCGAAGGGCGAGGGCCTCGGCAACCAGTTTCTCGCCACCATCCGCGAAGTCGATGCGGTCGCGCATGTGGTCCGCTGTTTCGAAGACTTCGACATCACCCATGTCGAAGGCAAGATCGCCCCCTTGGCCGACATCGAGACCATCGAAACTGAACTGATGCTCGCGGACCTCGACAGCCTGGAAAAGCGCGTCGACAACCTCGCCAAGAAGGCCAAGGGCAACGACAAGGACGCCAAGGAGCAGCTCGACCTCGTCAACCGCGCATTGGTACTGCTGCGCGACGGCAAGCCGGCGCGGTTTCTGGAGCGCAAGCCGGAGGAAGAGCGCGCCTTCGGCATGCTCGGCCTGCTGACGTCGAAGCCGGTGCTCTATGTCTGCAACGTCGAGGAAGGCTCGGCCAAGGACGGCAACAGCTTCTCCCAGCAGGTGTTCGAGCACGCCAGCAAGGAAGGCGCCGTCGCGGTGGTGATCTCGGCCAAGATCGAATCCGAGATCGCGACGCTGTCACGCGAGGAGCGCGCTGAATTTCTCGATACGCTGGGTCTCGAAGAGGCCGGCCTCGATCGCCTGATCCGCGCCGGCTACCAGTTGCTCGATCTCATCACCTATTTCACCGTCGGCCCGAAGGAGGCCCGCGCCTGGACCATCCACCGCGGCACCAAGGGGCCTGCGGCCGCCGGCGTGATCCATACCGATTTCGAGAAGGGCTTTATCCGGGCCGAGACCATCGCCTATGCCGATTACGTCGCGCTGAACGGCGAAGCCGGCGCCCGCGATGCCGGCAAGCTGCGGCTGGAAGGCAAGGAATATGTCGTCGCCGACGGCGACGTGATGCATTTCAGGTTCAATAACTGAGATATTTGGTGCCGTAGGGTGGGCAAAGGCGCATCGCGCCGTGCCCACCATCTTCCACCAGCGCGAGAAATGGTGGGCACGCTACGCTTTGCCCACCCTACGATTCCGGCGCAATTACCGCATTTGCCCCTGATCGCGGATCGCGCCGAGATGCTCGTTGATGCGGAAGACGATCAGGATGAATTCCGCGGCGATGCGCGAAAACACCACGCCGACCACGACTCCGGCGATCGAGGACAACAGCAGGATGAACCCGCCGAACGGGCTGATCGCCATCGCGGCCAGCGCCGAAAAGATCCCGGACAGGCCGAACAGCACGATCAAGCCGATGACCAGCCAGTAGAAGGTCTTGATGATCGTGGGCGTGATGAAGCGGTCCCACTGAAACAGATCCTGAAAATCGAGCATCGATGGTTCTCCGGCGAGTTAAAAGACCTGATTCCAGATGGCACAGGGCTAGCTCCGAAAATTGCTTTGGGCAAGTGAGGGATGAGCGCCGGTGGCGGTACTCGCCTCTGGCGAACCAGCCATGTACGGGTTGAGATTGCCGCAAATAACGGCCACATTCAGGCTTCCCCGTCGCAATCCTCAGTCCAGATCGCCGATAGATGACAACGCTGACCTTCGAAGACTTCCCGCCCGGCCATTTCGGCACGTTCGGACCGCGCCACGTCACGCGCGAGGAGATTTTGGCCTTTGCCGCCGAATTCGATCCGCAGCCGATGCATCTGGACGAGGCCGCCGCCAACGCATCGATGCTGAAGGGCTTGTCCGGTTCGGGCTGGCACCTCGGCTCGATCATGATGCGGATGCTGTTTGATGGCTTTATCGGCCGTACCGCCTCGCTCGGCTCGCCCGGCGTCAACGAGATGCGCTGGATGGCGCCGCTGCGCCCGGAGGACGACCTGACGCTGGATGTCGACGTCGCGGAGGCCAGGATTTCGAAGAGCCGTCCTGAAACCGGCATCGTCACCTTCAAGGGTACGATCCGCAACGCGACCGGCACGGTGCTGTGCGAGATGGAGTTGCCGATCATCGTGCGCCGGCGCCTTGAGGCGGGAGCGGAATAGCGATGCGTTTCTTTGAGGACATCGAGATCGGCGCGCAGCGCGAGTTTGGCTCGTTCACCTTCACCGCCGGCGACATCAAGAAGTTTGCCGCGCAGTTCGATCCGCAGCGCTTTCACCTCGATGAGGAGGAAGGACGCAAATCCCTGTTTGGAGGGCTGGCTGCATCGGGCTGGCACGTCGCCGCGGTCTGCATGAAGCTCCTCGTCGCCGACGGCAAGCACCTGGCCGCGGAGGCTGCCGCGCGCGGCGAGAAGGTCGCGGTGGGGGGACCCTCGCCGGGCTTTCGTGAATTGCGCTGGATCAAGCCGGTGCTGGCTGGCGATACCATAAGTTTTTCCAACCGGGTCGAAACCAGGCGAACCTCGGCGAAGCGTCCCGAATGGGGCATCCTGCAGATCCGCAATACCGGCATCAACCAGCGCGGCGAGATAGTGTACTCGTTCCTGGCGACCGCCTTCGTGCCGCGCCGGAACGCGGGTTGAGGGAAGCCTGCTCTCACCCGCGTCATGCCCGGCCATGACGGGGCCGGGGGCCGGACCATGGTTAGCGATTTGTTCCGTTAGGTCATTGTAATCCATGACTCCACGGAACGGATTTTTTGCTAACGCAATTTGAACTTTCTGCCTGCCATAAGCGTCATAGGGACGTACCGAGGGGATGACCATGGCAGATCGCAGCAGCCTGAAATTCGTCGGCTTTATCTTCGCGACCATCACGATGGCGGTGATGCTGACCGCTACGATGGTGGTGAAATCCTATGCCGACGGCATCTACACGATCGAGGACACCGCGTTCGTTCGCCAGTAGTTGCGGATCGGACAACCGTCAGCGCTGACGAAGTTCAGCGGCTCCAGAGCAGCGCCATTGCAACGACCGCAAGCGTCAGCAGTCCGACGAAGCGGATCACGATCGTGCCCACGCTATGCGACGATTGCCGCAACGGCACTGAATTCATGTTGTCTGGCTGGACGTTTTGCATCGCCAGTGTGTTCCCAAAAGGTGCCTGTCGCCACGTGACGACATCCGTCCCTGGACGCGACCGTGTTTATAAAGTTCAGATCGAATCCTGCCAAACGAAACCGCCGCGCTCCTATACGGAACGCGGCGGAGTGTCAGATTTTTGCAACGATCGTGTTTAGCTAACGATCGCGCTTAGCTGTTGCGCAGGCCGTCGGCAGCGCGCTTCCACTGCGTGACATTGTCGGAGATCATGCGCGTCGACTTCATCGCGGCCTGGCTGAGCTGGGCGTAGCCCGAGATCTCGCGCTGGACGCGCTGGCCTTCGGCATGCAGGAGGTCGCGGAGGCTTTCGAGTTCGGAAATCAGCTTCTCGATTTCCGCAAGCGAGGTGCCGGCGACCCGCTGGATCAGCGAATTGACGTTGTTGACGGTGGCTTCCGCGTTCGGATCGAGCGGCGCGGTGTCCGGGGCGACCGCAGGGCGGCGCAGGTAGGCGATGTCGTTGCGAACGAAATCACGGATGCCGGCCTCGACTTCGGAGACGGCGGCGAGATCGTTGTCGACCTCCGGGGTTTCTTCAACCTGTTCGGGGCGATTGGTGGCGTTCATCGGCAATTCCTCTGTTTCGATTTCAGACGAGCGCGGACGTCCCCCGCACGACGAAGTGGAGTGTTCCCATCTGCCCTGCCGATTTTGGCCGCATCTAGGCCAATCTGCGGCAATGGTGGATCATTCTCGGGAGCAGGGCCTTTGGACCGGGTAAATTGCGTCAAATCAGGACAACTCAGGCCTTTACCAGCTACGTTTGAACCCCGCGCTGAGGCTCTTGCTGGCGGCGCCCGAGGACGTTTCGCCGATCGAGCCCGAGATGGTGACGCCGTCGAACAGCTTCTGCTCGGCGCCGACCTTGCGCAGCCATTTGTCGTCCGAAGTCGAGAGGGTCTGGCCCGCGATGAAACTGGTGCCGGTATCGGCGATGCTGAGCCTTGCCGACTGGTCGGTCTCGGAACTGCGCGCCGGATGGCTGACGATGCCGGGCACCGGCACGATGCCTTGCTGGATCAGGTTGTAGTCGTTCTTCAGGGTCAGCGAATATTGCTCGCTGAGCGGCACCGATTTGCTCAACGAGGTTCCGAGCTTGCTCTGCTCGGATCCGGGATCGACTCGGGCCTCGATTGCGGTCTGGTCCCAAATCGAAGCAACGCCGGGGGCCGTGATCGCCGCCCAGGCGGTGCCGGACGATTGCGGCAGGCTGCCGCCATTGGCGAGTTTTTCCGACAGCAGTTCGGACGTCGTCGCCGTGCCCTCCCGTGCGACCGTCATGTCGGCGCCGATGCGCGTATCCCAGAACGGCGTGATGGATTGCTTGACCGAGACTGCCGAGGTGCCGTTCGGCCGTTCATTGGCGGACCATGCGGTTTCCGCGCTGGCGACGCTCTTCTGCGCGCCGCTCGCTTTCGGCGCCGTCTCGGTCAGGAGGGTGTACGCATCGACATTGAGCAGGCTCCAGTCGAGCTTGCTGACGTCGATGTCCTTCATGATGTCGACGTCGTTGACGCTGGGCGCCGCCTCGGACTCTTCCGCCGCAGGCATCTCCGGATCGTCGTCCTCGGGCGGCGTTTGTGCCGCTGCCGCCACCATCGAAGCCAAGGTGATGCCGGCCGCCAGCATTGGCAGCCGCGCCCAGCCAAATCGCATTTTCGGAATCATTGCCCGCCCGCATTCCAAGCTCGTGCCCAGAATGCGTTCGCTCTGTTGCGAAATTATGGCGCGGACGATTTTGCTTACTTCAAACGAACGTCATGGCCGGGCACAGCGCGTCGCCGCGCCAGACGACCCGGCCATCCACGCCCCCTTGGGGCTGGCGAAGGAAGGCGTGGATGCCCGGGCGCGACGATGTGATTCGCGCTGCCCGGACATGACGATTGGAATCGCTGGAGGTGAGCTAGACTGCGATCCGCGGCAGGTGGATCGGATAGCCCACGGTCTGCTCGACCAGGTCGAAGGTGTCGACCAGCACGCGGAAGTTGGTCAGGCGGCCGGCCCTGAACTGAGCGAAGTGGGCGATCCGCAGGGAGATCGGCTTGTTCGAGTCCAGCGCGGTCAGCGAATAGCGCATCATCGAGGCGGCCGAATCCACCCCCAGCATGATCGATTCGCGGTCGAAGCGGTGGACGCGGAAGTTGTCGGCGATCTGCCTGATCACATCGATCACGGCCGCCCTGCCGCGGCGCGCGCCGAAGAACGGATACATGTCGATCGGTCCGTAGATCGCCCAATCGACATCCTCGTCGAGCAGGGCTTCGAGATCGGCGGGCTGGCGTTCATTGATCGCACGATGAAACGCGCGCGAAAAACGCCAGAGACTATGCTCTGTCATTTTAAGTTGGTCCTTGAAAACTGGATTTGCAAAACAGCAATCACGCCCTAATGAGCGTCATCATCGACGCCGGGCTGAAATGCTGCGCTTACTGTTGCAGCGAGAAATAGTGCAGATCGACCGAAATGCAATTGTCGTTTTTGCATTGCACAAATGCGGCGATTTTGGCGGTTTTCCGATCACTTAACGGTCATGGCCGCGCACCGGCCCGCGCTCGATGGCGATTTCGGCGTCGCCGATCGCGATGATACCGGACAGCAGGGCTATGCCGATACCGCCGATCGCGGCGTCCCGCGGCAAGAAGGTGAAGAACACCAGCCTCCCGCTATCGCCTTCTAAACTCGTGGCTTTGAAGAATTTCCACCCAGGCGATGCCGGCTCCGATGCCCAGCGCCGCGGCTCCCGGCAACCCCAGCGCCGAACCAGACAACGCCGGCAGCGCGATCTTCCTGCGTTCTACGTATCCGGAAGCAGCCTTGTGATGTGTCATGGCTGATGCAACGAGGTTCAACGGTGCGCGGAAATATCCGGCGGTCATTCCGGGCGCATCGCAGATGCGAACCTCAGATGCGCAATTGCGCATCGGGAATCTCGATTCCGGTTCGATGCTTTGCATCGCCCCGGAATGACGACCCAACACAATCGCTAGATCGGATTCGGCCGCTTGCCGGTCAGGATCGCGGCGATATCGCGCTCGAGCAGTTGCTGCACCAGGTCGAAGGTGTCGATGACTTCCCGGATATGGCTGATCCTGCCGTCGCGCAGCTTGTAGAAGCCAGCGACGTCGAATTGCACCATGCGCTGGTTGATGCTCTTGCGGAAGAACACGCGAATGAACGCGGACACCTTGTCGTCCTCGGCAACCAGCACCGGCACCTCGCAGCGCAGCTCGGAATAGCGGGCGCGCACCGCGTCCCACATCTCGCGCATCTCGGCCTTGCCGCGGCGATGGCCCATGTGCGGCAGGATATCGATCGGGGCATTGGCGAGGAATTCGACGTCGTCGGTGCAGCGCTGCAGCGCGCCTTCGATGTCGCCGGAATACAGGACGTTGAGGAAATCCAGCACGTGCTGACGATTTGATCCGGCAGTCATTCGCCCATCCTGACTGTGCTCGACCTGGCGCTTGCGGCGGACCCATCGTGAAGGGATCGGCAGAGGGATCAATCGCAAAAGGACTCACAGTATGTGACGTGGTGGTTTCCAAAAGGTTCACCGCCGTCACCGCGGCGCAAGGGCGGCGCACCAAGCCGGTTTTTGCCGCAGGAGACGAGCATGCCCGCCGTTCCCTGGGGAACGACTCGGCTATGGCCGACGTTGTCTCTGTGAGTGATAACGGAGATCATGATGACAAAGACCGTTCCTCCCATCCCGCAAGACAACCAGAGCCACAAGGGCCCCGGCAGCGCACCCACTGTTCCGCTCGACACCACCAAGGGCCATCGCGACGACGAGAAGAACAACATCCGCGAACAGGCCGAGCACGGCAACATGACGCAGAACACGAGCAACCGCCGCTCGGGGTGAGGGGGCGCCACGGCGCTCATTTCAGATTCGAATGTCAAACAGCCAGTTCGCTGTCATCACCCGCCTTGTGCGCAATTGCGCACTGGAGCGGGTGATCCAGTATTCAGAGGTGTTCGCGCCTTGAGCCGAGAGGCCGCGGCGTACTGGATGCCCCGCCTTCGCGGGGCATGACAACGAAGACACGCTTCGCATTCTCGCGGCGCGAAGCGCCCGAAGTGATGCGATCGGCGATGCCCTCGAAATCGAAGAGGGCGCAGGGAAAGCCGGGTGCCCTCAAGCACCCGCGATCGTGCGCAAAAATGCACACGGGTGATCGCAAGGTGCGCCGGAACACCCGGCCTTCCCTGCGCAATGGTTTTACGGCTTATGGCGCGCTCTCCCCGGAGCCGAATTCCTTTGGCCTCCGTCGCTGACGGATTGGCGATTTTCCGACACCCGGTTGGGCCCGAAAAATCTCCATCAGCTTGACACCAGCCACGGGTGCCAGAACCACACGCTTTTGCCGTACGCGGCTTCCTCCGCCAAAACACCTCGACCGGCTCATGTGCTGCCGACCAAGATTCCGGCGAAGGCGTTTAAGCGCCGGTCGTCTGCGCGCCGGTCGATCGCTCACAAGCCGAAGCCCGCCCTGCGATCCCGTTCGCGCCCGACGCTGCCGCGTCCATCGCATCCCGCGCCCAACGTCCGTGACGATCGCGATACGCCCCTCTCATGGGCACGGGATGGCGGGAGTTGTAGGGGTGATTTGGGGTAATGGCGAAGCGGAATATTTTTGCCGAGAGCACTGGACCAAGCCCATGCGTGATTTGCCCGTCGGGCAACGCGACCGGTAGTAGTGCTCCCGCGCCCTTCAGGCAGCGTGATCTCCATCACGACATAGCTGCTCCCGATTTTTCATTCTCCCGCGCATCACCGTCCTCGCCGGGGACGTAAAGCGCAGGAGCCGCTGCCATGACCGCGATTGCCGCCCCAAAATCGTCAGCGCAGAACCGCCTCGAAGGTTTCGCACTGACGGCCCTGCTGCAAGGCTTCCCGACCTTCGCCGCTACCGCGCTTCTCCTGAAACTCGCCCGCCACGAGATCGCCGGCGGGGTGGTGTTGTTCGTCGTGCTGACCTCGGTGCTCCACGGCCTGTTCACGCCCTGGCTCGCGCCCAAATTTCCAAGATTTTTCCGACACGGCTACGAGCCGCTGTTCTTCAACGCGAACCTGTCTTTCGCCGAGAAGATCGAGAAGTGGCGCGAGCGGCCGACGACGTCGGTGCAACTGGTGACGAGCGAACTGTTGCTGGCGCTGCTGGCGTTGGCGGTGGTGAGTATGGGGTGATCTGTCGGTCGTCATTCCCCGATGCTCCATCGCGCATCCTGATCCGAGCACGACGAGCAAGTCGTCTCGTTGACAAGAAAGGGTACTGTAGCGTATAAGCTACAGGTGCCTACGATCAAGAGAACGGCAAAAACGTTCGATGCAGCCGAATATCTCGACAGTCCCGAGATGATCGCCGCTTACCTCAACGAAGCATTCGAATCCGAAGACGTATCTGCCGTTGTGATCGCCATCGGCACAGTCGCCCGCGCGCGGGGCATGAGCGCGGTGGCGGAAAAAGCCGGACTTTCCCGGGAGAACTTGTATCGGGCGTTAGGCGGAGAAGCGAAGCCGGAATTCGGCACCGTCATCAAGGTTCTTCACGCGCTCGGCATCGATCTCGTCGCCCAACCTCAAAGGGTGTAGGGCGGCATAAGGGAACCACTGGACTGGCGCTCAAATAGCTTCCGGAATGACGCACATTCAGGTCATCCGTCGGCAGACAAAAACTCCAGCGCCTTTTCGCGGGTCGGAAAGCGCCCGAGCTTGCGGTAGTCGGGATCGTGCTCGGCTGTCTCTGGCGACCAAAGTACCACGAACTCACCGCGTTCTTCCTTGATCAAGGTGGTCAGTTCCTCACTCGCGTACGGCGTCATGTCGCGCGCGCCGCAATACGGACATTCGTCGTCGCACATGCAGGACCATTCATCGGACCATCGGCGCCTGCAACGGTCGCATTTGTAGAGATTGAGAAACCACGCCATGCTAGTCTCCTAGGATCGCAAACGATAACTGCCGCGAGAGACGAATTCGATAAATCCACGGTCGCGCAGATATTGAAGCTGCTGGCGTATCTTGGGTTTGACGTTCTGGTTGCCGGGATAGAGGTCGCCAAGATGTCGTTCGAAAGCATAAACCTCATCAAGGGTGAAATCACGCTTGCCGAGCGACTCCACGCATTTCATCACGTCCAGCAACCAGCCCCGGGTCTCCGGCGACTCATTTCTAAGAAACAGCGTCTTTTGCCACTCTTCGAGGACGGTGTCCTTGGGGCGAACGGCGCCGTCCTTCACGATGTGAATCTTGCCGGACTCGGGAACGCGGGACAGGATGATGTTCGATCCGATCCAGCCGGCCCTTCTCGCTGTAGCCGCTAACGGCTTGCGCTCTTCGATGATCTCGCGGACGAAGAAATGTTTTGGAACGATCAGGAGATTGATGACCGACAGCGATTTGACGTCGTAGTTCATCAGCAGCAGGTTGGGATTGTTGCTGGCCGCCAGCCGCTCGCATTTGGTTTTGTAGGCGCCATCGGCGACCTTCGCGCCGAATTTGCTCTTCTGGCTCTTGAGTTCGAATTCCTCGCTGCACGATCCGCAAAGGAAATCGGCAAGCGGGCTGTTGTTCGGAAATTGCGACATCTTCGCATTGCCGCAGTGCGGGCAATACGCCCATGCACTCACCCAGGCTTCGGTCCACGCGCGCGCCTTCTGTGTGCCGCTGGTGTAGAGCGATTGGGATTCTTCGAAGCCGAGTTTCATGGCGCCAGCGTAGCACAATTACTCAGAATTGATGGAGTATGACGATATCAGATTGAGTTGGAAGGGCGCGCGTCAAGCGTCATTGCGAGGAGCGTAGCGACGAAGCAATCCATTCTTTTCTGTTTCGCGAAGGGATGGATTGCTTCGCTTCGCTCGCAATGACGGCTCATGCCGTCAACTCATTCACGCTTGCGCAGCCTGAATCTATCGCTTCTTCCACCCACCGCGATGTCCCGGCGCGCCGCCGCTTGAGCGCGGGGCAGGGCCGAACTCGGGGCCGGACTGGCGGGAGTCGGTGGGCTGGAAGATTTTGCTGCCGCTGCCGGTCTCGGGCTTGCGCGGTTTGGCGCCATCGGGGCGGAAAGGCAGTGACTCCGGGCCGTGCATTTCGTCGAGGTATGGCTTGTGGACCTTTGAGCCCGAGCGATCGCCGCCGCTGGCCTTGATCGCCGACGACACGCTTTTCTTCTTCATCGCGCTGACAGGCAAATTCGCGGCCTCGCCGTACTTCTTCGTCCCCGCATAGGCGCCGGCCTGTTTCTGCACGTTCCGCTGTTTGGCGGTGGGGTCGTCGACCACGGCCAACTCGGTGGCGCGCAATCGTTTGACTTCGTCGCGGAGGCGGGCGGCTTCCTCGAAGTTCAGATCGGCGGCGGCTTCGCGCATTCTTGTTTCGAGGTCGGAGAGAACCGCCTCGAAATTGTGGCCGATGGAGATGACGTCGTCGGCCATGCCGCCGTCGCCGATTTCGACCAGCACGTGGTCGCGCTCGTAGACGCTGTTCATGATGTCGCCGATCGACTTCTTGATGCTCTCCGGCGTGATGCCGTGCGCCGTGTTGTACTCGACCTGCTTCTCGCGGCGGCGGTCGGTTTCGGCGATGGCGCGCTCCATCGAGCCGGTCATCTGGTCGGCGTAGAGGATCACCTTGCCGTCGACGTTACGCGCGGCGCGGCCGATGGTCTGGATCAGCGAGGTCTCGCTGCGCAGAAAACCTTCCTTGTCGGCGTCGAGGATCGCGACCAGCGCGCATTCGGGAATGTCGAGGCCCTCGCGCAGCAGGTTGATGCCGACCAGCGCGTCGAACGCGCCGAGGCGCAAGTCACGGATGATCTCGATGCGCTCGATGGTGTCGATATCGCTGTGCATGTAGCGGACGCGAATACCCTGTTCGTGCAGGTACTCGGTGAGGTCTTCCGCCATTCGCTTGGTCAGCACCGTTATGAGGCTGCGATAGCCGGCCTGCGCCGTGGCGCGGACTTCGCCGACGAGGTCGTCGACCTGCGTGCGGGCGGGGCGAATGTTGACCGGCGGGTCGATCAGGCCGGTGGGGCGGATCACCTGCTCGACGAACACGCCGCCGCTTTCGTTCAGCTCCCAGCCGCTCGGCGTCGCCGACACCGCGACCGATTGCGGGCGCATCATGTCCCATTCCTCGAACCGCAGCGGGCGGTTGTCCATGCAGGAGGGCAGGCGGAAACCGTATTCGGCGAGCGTCGCCTTGCGGCGGAAGTCGCCTTTGAACATGCCGCCGATCTGGGGCACGGTGACGTGGCTTTCGTCGGCGAAAACAAGCGCATTGTCAGGCACGTATTCGAACAGCGTCGGCGGCGGCTCGCCGGGGCGGCGGCCCGTGAGGTAGCGCGAATAGTTCTCGATGCCGGCGCAGCTTCCCGTCGCTTCCATCATTTCGAGATCGAAGGTGGTGCGCTGCTCCAGCCGCTGCGCTTCCAGCAGGCGGCCGTGGTTGTGGAGTTCGTCCAGCCGCAGCTTCAGCTCGGACTTGATCGACTTGATCGCCTGCACCAGCGTCGGGCGCGGCGTCACATAGTGCGAGTTGGCGTAGATCTTGATGAATTCGAGCTCATCCTGTTTGTGACCGGTGAGCGGATCGAATTCCTCAATATTTTCCACGGTGTCGCCGAACAAATTCACGCGCCAGGCGCGGTCCTCATAGTGCGCCGGGAAGATGTCGATGACGTCGCCGCGCACACGGAAGGTGCCGCGGGTAAAGTCGGCCTGGGTGCGCTTGTATTGCAGTGCGACGAGGTCGGCGATCAGTTGCCGCTGGTCGATGCGCTCGCCCTTCTTCAGGGCGAAGGTCATCGCGGTATAGGTCTCGACCGAACCGATACCGTAGATGCACGACACGGAGGCCACGATGATGACGTCGTCGCGTTCCAGCAGCGCGCGCGTCGCCGAGTGGCGCATGCGGTCGATCTGCTCGTTGATCGAGGAGTCTTTTTCGATGTAGGTGTCCGTGCGCGGAACGTAAGCTTCGGGCTGGTAGTAGTCGTAATAGCTGACGAAATACTCGACCGCGTTGTCGGGGAAGAAACTCTTGAACTCGCCGTAGAGCTGGGCGGCCAGCGTCTTGTTCGGCGCCAGTATGATGGCAGGGCGCTGCGTCGCCTCGATCACCTTGGCCATGGTGTAGGTCTTGCCGGAGCCGGTGACGCCGAGCAGCACCTGCGTGCGGTCGTTACGGTCGATGCCTTCGACCAGTTCCTTGATCGCGGTCGGCTGGTCGCCCTTCGGCTCGTATTCGGATTTGATCTCGAAGCGCACGCCGCCTTCGGATTTTTCGGGGCGCGGCGGGCGGTGCGGCGTCCAGATTCTTCACCTGGCCGTCATCACCCTTGAATTCCGGGCGGCCGTCGCGGATCAGATTCTCCAGCGCGTCGGCGGTGGCCTTGACGCCGAGCGCTTCCATCTTGTTGCGCGGCGGGCGGGCCAGGGCCTCCTCGTCGTCTTCCGCCGTCGGCAGGCCAAGCTGGCGCGCGAGTTCAGGATCGAGCGTCGGAATGGTGGCCGAGGTGCCGTAATTGGCTTGCGGGGCTTCTTCGAGGCCTTGTTGGAGGCCTTGGCTGGATGCATCGCGCCTGGCGACATCATCGCTGGTTCCGCGGGTCGAGGCGCGCGCCCGATGCGCGGCGGCCTCGCCGCCGGCGCGGCGGTCCCAGGAATTGTCCGGCGGCGGCTGCAGGCCGGTGCCCGAACCCATGCCGGCATCGCCGCGGTTGAGCGCGGGATTGAGCAGTTCGGCCAGCGCAGGTCCGATCGGCTGAACGTCGGGCCGATGCGCCTTGGATTTCGGGGTTTTGCCGGGCTTTTTTGGAGTGTCAGGTTTCTTCGCCATCCCGCGAATATGGGATGAGTTAGCCAGCGAGAAAAGGGCAAACGGTCTCGTGTGCGATGCTGACCGTCATCATGTCAGCAGATGTCAGCAAGCCGATTCGGAACCGCCACGCCTTATGCCGTCAGCGGGCCTGTCGAGCGATTGACGATATCCAGATGGATCCCGCCGCAGCGGGTGCATCGCATGGTCCAGTATTCGGCGCCGGCGCGGCCGGGGATGATGCGCAGGACCGCGAGCGAGGCGCTGCAATCCGGACAGGTCGAGAGCACCGGTGTCGCCTGCAGGGTTTGTTCGGGCGAAGGCAGCGAGAGCCGGCCGGCCAGCGCGCGGCCGGCGGTTGCGTCGTTGGCGCTCACGGATTGGCGAACCGCGGCTTGAAACGATCGATATGGGCTTTCGCATCCGCGATCGCGGCCTCCGGGTCCGACCAGGCGAAACCGATTTCGAGGGTCGGAAACGCCAGGCCATCGATCACCACCGGTTCCTGATCGGCCCGTTGAATCCTGGCGTGCCATAGCCCTCTCCCTGCTTCGAACGACTGAATTTCAAAGCCGCCATAGATCATTGGCGCGTCCCCCGGAATTGCCCAGGGCGAAAGAACAGCATGGTCCGGCAAAGGCAGATGTGAACGGGTTCACATGTCGGGTGATTTTTGTGGATTGCGTTCCTGCGGATGCGGCGCAGCACGTCGCTCTTGCGACGTGGTGCGCTGCTGTTCCGGGGTCCATCGGTTCGGTGAGCGGCTGTAGGTCCCGGCTCTGCGGAGCAGCGTTACACGCTGCACCGCGTCCGGGACACGAGAGACCTCACCGCCGCCCCGCAATATGATCGGCGAGCACGGTGGCGTCGTCGCCGACGCCGGACAGGAACGAGGAGTTCATCTTCGACAGCCATTGCAGGCCGAGGAAGTACAGGCCCGGCACCGCCGAGATGCCGTTGCGGTGAACCGCGTCGCCGCGCTCGTCCAGCACGGGGACATCGATCCAGCCAAAATCCATACCGTAGCCGGTGGCCCAGATCACCGCGGAGATGCCTTCGGCGGCGAGGTCGAGCCGCGTGAGCGGCGCGGTGACGCAAGGCGGGTTGGCCAGCTTCTCGTGGGCGGCGGGGTCCTCCGGCATCTCCATGCCGCGGCGCTTCACATATTCGTCGACCGTATTGAGGAAGGTGCCGATAGACGAGGTCGCCGTTGGAAAGATTTTCAGCGAGGTCGGGTGCAATCTCAAGCACGCCATCATGTGCCGCCTCGATGCGTCCCAACAGGATCAGGCCGTCGGCGGCGAAGCTGCGGAAGTCGATGGTGCGGCCGCCATAATTCCCCGAAATGACCGGGCCCAATCGTGCCGAGCCCCGCTCCTCCGGCGTCATCTGATCGAGGCGCATATCGGCGAGCCACCAGATCAGGTCGCGGCCGCGGTAGCGGCGCGGCAGGCGGCGGTGTCTCCCGACGGAGAGATAGACGCGGCGGCCGGCCTGCAACAATTCCTCGGCAATCTGCGCGCCCGACGCGCCGGCGCCGGCGACCAGCACCGCGCCCGGCGGAAGCTGTTCGGGATTCCTGTAGCCGGAGGCATGGACCTGGAACACGGGATGATCGCGCAGCAGGTCCGGGACGATGTCGCGCTGATAAGGACCGGTGGCGACGACGACATTATCAGCGGCGATCGTGCCGTCGGCAGTCTTGGCAACGAAGCCACCGCCGCCACGCTGGGCCAGCCGCGTCACCGCGACGCCGCAGCGGATCGGGGGGCTGACGAATTCGGCATAGGCCTCGATGTATTTGACGATGTCGCTCGTAGCCGAGAACGCATCCGGATCGCTGTGCGGAAACGGGAAGTCCGGCAGCCGCACCGACCAGTTCGGAAACTGGAATTTCAGCCCGTCCCAGCGCTCGCTGCGCCAGCGTTCGGCGATCCGGTGGCGCTCGAGCACCAGGTGCGAAAGCCCGCGCTGCTTCAGCCGGTGGCTCATCACGAGGCCAGCCTGGCCGCCGCCGATCACGAGCGTCTCGATTTTCTCATCCGGCATGTCGCTGGCCCCTGCGGCGTGTGGCGGGCTCTACCGCCGCGCGGATAATCCAGCGCCGGAACGCAGCGAAATCGCGCTGCCCGGTGCTGAAGCCCCGATATATCAGATACCAGCGCATGCCTTTCGGCACGCTTAACGCAAACGGCGCGACCAGCCGGCCGGCGGCGAGGTCGTCGTCGATATAGGGGCGGATGCCCATGGCGATGCCGAGGCCGTCGACCGCGGCCTGCAGCGCCTGGCCGTATTGGGCGAACTCCGGCCCGCGCGCGGTGATGCGCCCGGTGCCGGCCGCCTCGAGCCAGGACGGCCAATCGTCGGGCGAATGCGCCACCCGCAGAAGTGTCGGCCCCTTCAGGTCGGCGGGGCGCTTGAGCTGACTGGCAAGCCGCGGCGCGCACACCGGCAGCAGGTCGGCGGCGAACAGCGGTTCGGCGATCAGGCCGGGCCATTCGCCGTCGCCGAGCCTGATGCCGCAGCTCCAGTCCTCGCCGAACGGCACCGCGGCGCCGCCGGTGGTGATGCGGACGTCGATATCCGGTTCCTGTTTGCGGAAATCCGCCAGCCGCGGGATCAGCCATCTCATCGCAAACGTCGGACCGACGCCGATGGTCAGCACGCGGACGCTGGAAGGGGCGGTGACCTGGGCGGTCAGGCTCGCCAGCGCGTCGAAGATCGGCGTCAGCCCGCTCTGATAGGCGCGGCCCGCCGCCGTGGTGACGAGACGGTTGGCCTTGCGCTCGAACAGCGCCACCCCGAGCCGCTCCTCCAGCAGGTGCACCATCCGGCTGACCGCGGCCGCGGAGACGTTGAGCTCGGCGCCGGCCGCCGCAAAGCTGCCGCTCCTTGCCGCGGCTTCGAACGCCTTGATGCCGTTGAGAAAGAGCAGCCGCCGCACATAACCCTCAGGAAAACTGATGCCAGAGCAAGATAACTCAGTTTGCGCCGCTGCCACAAGCGAGGCAGAAGAATAGCGTGTTGACAGGCTGAATTGGTGTGAAAGGCGCTTTCAGCCTGGGCCTGGCGAAGGAGATTTCCGGTGACGCCGTTGATGATCGCAGCCCTCGGTGTGTTGATGGTCGGGACAGCCTTTCTGTCCGGCCTGTTCGGCATGGCCGGCGGGATGATCCTGATCGGCGTGCTGTTGATGCTGATGCCGCTGCCCACCGCGATGGTGCTGCATGCGATCACGCAGATGGCGTCGAATGGCTGGCGCGCCCTTCTGTGGCGCGAGCATATCCGCTGGCGGCCGGTGTTCGTCTATCTGATCGGCTGCGCGCTTGCGCTCGGCGCCTGGTCGATCATCCGCTACGTGCCGGACAAGCCGATTGCGCTGCTGCTGCTCGGGGTGACACCGTTCATGGCGCGGCTGATGCCGAAGAATATCAAGCCCAATCCCGACAGCATCGCGCAAGGCTCGTTCTACGGCTTCATCTGCATGGGCCTGATGCTGATGACCGGCGTCTCCGGCCCCCTGATGGACACGTTCTTTCTCGGCGGCAATTTCGGCCGCCGCGAGGTGGTCGCCACCAAGGCCACCTGCCAGGTCGCCAGCCATCTTACCAAACTGATTTATTTCGGCGGCATCGTCGACCAGGCGGCGACGCTCGATCCGGTGCTGGCGGCGGTCGCCATCGCCGCCTCGATGCTCGGCACCACGCTGGCGCGGCGCATTTTGGAAGCGATGAGCGATGCGCAGTTCCGCACCTGGGCGAACCGGCTGATCACGACGGTCGCCGGCTACTACATCCTTTACGGCGGCTGGCTGCTGTTCACGCGCACGAGTGCGATGGCATTCTGAGTTTGACTCGCGTGAGGCGCCTTCACATTCGCGCGTGCGGGGCCGGCGCCGATTGACTTGCGCCGGCGTTCCGCGCAAGTTCATGCAATCGCATCTTTCTTGCGACAGCAACAATCTAGCGCATGGCAGGATCGCCCCATGATCGACCTTTATTACTGGACCACGCCGAACGGCCACAAGATCACGATGTTCCTCGAAGAGACCGGGCTGCCCTACAAGATATTTCCGATCAACATCGGCAAGGGCGAACAGTTCACGCCGGAATTTCTGGCGATCGCGCCCAACAACCGCATTCCGGCGATGGTCGATCATGCGCCGAAGGGCGGCGGAAAGCCGGTCTCGATCTTCGAGTCCGGCGCGATGCTGGTGTATCTCGCCGAGAAGACCGGAAAGTTCCTGCCGTCGGATTTCTACGGCCGCTACGACGCGATCCAGTGGACGTTCTGGCAGATGGGCGGGCTCGGGCCGATGGCCGGGCAGAACCATCACTTCCGCAACTACGCGGTGGAGAAAATCAAATACGCCATCGATCGCTACGTCAACGAGACCAACCGTCTCTACGGCGTGCTCAACAAGCGCCTCGCCGATCGCGAATTCGTCGCCGGCGATTACTCGATCGCCGACATGGCGAGCTATCCATGGGTCGTCGGCCACAACAACCAGGGCCAGAACATCGACGATTTCCCGCACCTGAAGCGCTGGCTGGAAACGATTCAGGCGCGGCCCGCCACGGTGCGCGCCTACGCCAAGGCGAAAGAGGTCAATCCGAATTTCGGCCAGCCCGTCAACCGCACCGAGGAGGAGCGCAAAATCCTGTTCGGCCAGACCGCGGCGGTGGTGCGGTAGGCTGCGCCCGCGCTGCAAGCCATCGGGGTGCGCGGGCTGGACCCGCGTACCATCGCTCCGGCAAGACGGGACCGAAGGATTCCTCCGTTCAATCCCGGATATCTATCCCAAAGACGCATAGGCAATATCGGCGAATCGCAGCGAGAATCGTTCGAAGCTGCCCAACTTTTGCCGGGCCGGGGCGTTGTCTGACCGCAGGAACTCATTGTTCGGAGACGATTGTGGACACCACACTGAAGTTGAAACCACGTCCAGCCAACGTGGCGTTGATCGCCTGGCAGTTCACCGGACAGCCGCTGCACGAATGGCCGAACTGGGTACAATCCAGTTGCTCGCTGCAGCGAAGCGAGGACGGGCAGCTCGAGCTTCGGCATGAAAGGCAAAGCGGGACGCAGATCGTGTATCTGGAAGAATGGCTGGTGCGGGATCTCGATGGCGGCGTGTGCTTCTACACCGACGCCGAGTTGCGCAAAGAGTTCGACATCGCATCCAGTCAGTGAAGCTGCTCACACAAGTCGAAAAATAAACCGCTGGCACCGCGCTCCGATTGGTTCACAATCCAGGGATGGGTTTTGCTGACTGAACCCTCTGGAGGGGTGTCGATCGAAATTTCCTGAACCTTAATCACCTGACGTCGCGACACACCGGTACCCCTCTTCTCCCAATATTTTTTCGAATTGGAGGAAGTGATGGCAACACAAGTGAATGTCCAGCCTGGCCATGGCAAAGCTGGCCGCCAACCGACCCGACAATTTCTGGATTCGCTTTCCGGGCACGACGATCCCGGAATGTTCGGGCGAATGTTCCCGAACCTCGAACCGCTCGCCGTCAACGACGGTCCGCTGAAGGAACTTGCCGAAGCGATGAAGGACGCTGATCCGGGCGGTGCGGCCGGCAACAACGACAAGGTCCCCGCGGGATTTACCTATCTCGGCCAGTTCGTCGATCACGACATCACGCTCGATCTCACCTCGTTCGGCGACAAGGAAGCCGATCCGTTAGCGGTTGAGAACTTCCGCACGCCGGCGCTCGATCTCGACAGCGTCTACGGTCTTGGTCCTGACGGCAGCCGGCAGCTTTACGCGCGCAATCCCGGCGAGGCCAACGGCAAGTCGCCCGGTCCGAAACTCCTGATCGGCAAGACCATCAGCGTCGACGATGTAACCATCACGCCGCGCAACGACCTGCCGCGCAACCCGGAAGGTTTTGCGCTGATCGGCGATCATCGCAATGACGAAAATCTCGTCGTCGCGCAGACCCACCTGGCGATGCTGAAGTTTCACAACAAGGTCTGCGATCAACTCGCGGCGTCCGGGGTTCCGACCGGCGAGATATTTGTACAGGCACGCCAGATGGTGACCTGGCATTACCAGTGGATGGTGCTGCATGACTTCGTGGAGCGCATCACCGAAAAGGGAATCGTCGCCAGGATCCTCGATCAGGGGCGCCGCTTCTACCGCTTCAAGAAGACGCCCTACATGCCGGTCGAGTTCTCCGCGGCGGCGTACCGGTTCGGCCATAGCATGGTGCGCGAGGTCTACAGCCACAATCGCAAGTTCACGCCGGGCGGCGGCATTCCAGCCTCGCTCAATCTGCTGTTCAGGTTCACTGGCCTGTCGGGCGGAATCATCGGCGATCTCGCGCCCGATCCGGTGCAGCCGCCGCTGCCGATCCCGGTGCTTTCCAGCAACTGGATCATCGATTGGCGCCGCTACCATGAAGTGCTGGCGGCCAATCCTCCCAACGTGCGGCTCAATCCCTCCCGGAAGATCGATCCGTTCCTGATACCGCAGTTGCACGAGCTGCCGGGCGACGGCAGCAGCCTTCCGTTCCGCAACCTGAAGCGCGGCGTCATGCTGGGCCTGCCGTCGGGACAGGATGTCGCCAAGGCGATGAAGATCAAGAACCCGCTCACGCCGGCCGAGATCGCGAAGGGAACGGACGGCGCGATCGCCAGGAAGCACGGCCTGCACGAGCACACGCCGCTCTGGTACTACATCCTCAAGGAGGCCGAGCAGCGCGGCGGCGGCGAAAAGCTCGGACCGGTCGGGGCCACGATCATCGCAGAAGTGTTCGTCGGCCTCGTGCACGGCGACCGTCAGTCGTATTTGTGGCTGAAGGGCAAGGACTGGAAGCCGACGCTGCCGTCCAGGACTCCGGGCGATTTCACCATGGCCGATCTTCTGAGGTTCGTCGGTGACATCAGCCCGATCGATGGCATTTCGACGGTCTAGGCGCGTCATGTTCAAACGATGCGATTGCGCGGCGCAAGTCGCGCAGTCGCATACCTTCCAGAGATGGCCTCGCTCTGGCGATGCTCCGGCTCCCACCGTCAATTGCGAGTCGCGGGCGTGTCCGTGCTCTCGCCGAGGCTGTAAATTAGTTCTATCCGATAATGATGTTAGCCGTGACGTAAAACGAAGGCGTAAGCTTGCCCTCTGTTAGCCGTTAGGGGGAGGCGGGTCATGACCGACCTTGAAGCCAAACTGGAGCGATTTGAAACTCTCGCTGCCGAATGCGATTTGATTGGCAAGTTGACGACGGATGGGGCCAAGCGCGAGCTGTACCTGCGTCTCGGCCTGCATTACCGCGAACTTGCGAACGACATTCGGACGATGATTGCGACCAAAGACGCCGCTTAGTCTGTAGCAAGGAAACCTGCAGTGGCGTTCATGCCCGGCGTCAGCGGCCGCGATAGAGTGGCTGCCGGCGCTCGATCCAGGCGTTGATGCCTTCGCCGAGATCGCTTGATGGCACCAGCGCAGCGAACTGCTCGCTCTCGACTTGCAGCCCCTCGGCGATGCCCATGTTCAGTCCGCGGGTGACCGCGGTGATGACGCTGCCGACCGCAAGCGGCGAATGCCTGACGATGCGCGCCGCCAGTTCGCGTGCCGCCGGCAGCAGCATCTCGTGCGGCACGACCATGTTGACGAGGCCGATCTCCAGCGCCCGCGCCGCCGTGAACGAGTCTCCGGTCAGCAACAGTTCCAGCGCGCGCTTGCGCCCGACGAGGCGCGGCAGCCGCTGGGTACCGCCGAAGGTCGGCGGCATGCCCAGATTGATTTCCGGCTTGGCGAAACGCGCGTGCTCGCTGGCGATGGCCAGATGCACGGCCTCGGTAATCTCGCATCCGCCGCCGAACGCCAGCCCGTTGACCGCGGCGATGACGGGTTTCCTGAAGCCTTCGAGCCGCGCGGTCATGGCCTGGCCGCGCCGGACGAAGTCACGCACGGCCGTCTCGCGGCCCTGGCGAACGCTGCCCGAGAATTCATGGATATCGGCGCCGGCGGAAAAGGCGCGTTCGCCGGCGCCGGTCAGGATCACCGCACGCACGCCGTCGTCGGTCTCGACCGCATCCAGCGCCGCCATCAGGCGGTCGATCAGCGCAAAATTCAGCGCATTGAGCTTGTCGGGGCGGTTGAGCGTGATCAGCGCGATCCCGTCATTGATTTCAAGCAGAAGGGAGTCGGACATTCGAAAGTCTCCGGGAGCCGTTGGCGTGTTGCCGGCACGGTAGAGGAGCGTCCGCATTGAGTATATTCACTGGTCGGTATACATAACGCGCATGGCACGACCTGCAGTCCCGACAAGCGAACGTATCATCTCGGCGGCGAACGCCCTGTTCTACAATGACGGCATTCGCGGCGTCAGCGTCGACGCGGTGGCCGAGAAGGCCGGCGTCACCAAGCGGACGCTATATTATCATTTCAGGAGCAAGGACGATCTGGTGGCGGCGTATCTCGCCGCGCGCGATCAACCCAATCTCGCGCTGTTCCGGAAATGGTTTTCGGAGGCCGAGGGCGGCTTGCCGGCGAAGGTCGAGGCGATCTTTCGCAATCTGGCGCGCTCCGCGCGGCATCCGAAGTGGAAGGGATGCGGATTCCTGCGCACATCAGCCGAACTCGCCAACATGCCCGGTCACCCCGCGATCAGGATCGGCGCCGCGCACAAGAAGAAGTTCGAGGAATGGCTGCGCGCGACCTTCGAGGCGGAGGGCATTGCCGATTCCTTGCGGCTTGCACGGCAAATCCTGCTGCTGCTCGACGGGTCGTTCGCGGTCGTGCTGCTGCATCGCGATCCCAGCTATATGGAGACGGCGGGTGAGGCGGCGCATGCGTTGATCGAGGCCGCGCTTCCTGTGCGGAGCGGGCGGGCGGCGCGGCGAGGGCGATAGCTCTCCGTCGCTTTGCTCGCAACGACGATCGTTTCGTAGGGTGGGCAAAGCGAAGCGTGCCCACCATCACGAGCGCGGTGACAATGGTGGGCACGGCGCAATTGCGCCTTTGCCCACCCTACGAATCTCGCGATGGCGGCTACAACACGCCAAGCTCGCGCAGCATTGCTAGCACCGCGCCAAGATCCGGCAGCACCGCCGCGCATCGCGCGCGCGATTCTTCCGTTGGCGATACCAGGTCCGGCACCATGATCGTGATGGCGCCGGCGGCGTGGGCGGCGGTCACGCCGTGATTGGAGTCCTCCACCGCCACGCAAACTTCCGGCATCAGTCCAAAGCGCGACGCCGCCAGAAGGTAGAGATCGGGACTTGGCTTGCCGCGCGTGACGTCGTCGCGGGTCAGGACGATTTCGAACCGGTGACGAATTCCCGCAAGTGTCAGATGAGCATCGGCGGTGCGCTGCGACGAGGAGGTGACGATCGCCATCGGACATTCCGCGGCCTGCAGCGCATCCAGCAATTCGACAGCGCCGCTTTTTAGCGGCAGGCCTGCGCTGAGAAATTCATCCCGATTGGTGATGAAGGCCCTGCTGATGTCCGCAAGCGGAAAGCTCTCCCCATAGTGCGCGTGCAGCATCGCCTCGCAATCCGGGCCCGGCAGACCGACCATTGCCCGGCACAGCGTCACGGTGTCGTCGGTGTAGCCATATGCATTCAGCGCGGCGACCAGGCTGTTGAAATAGACTTTCTCGGTATCGAGCAGTGTGCCGTCCATGTCGAGCAGGACGGCGCTGACATTCCACTTCGCGGTCACGTCACACCTGCGCCAGCGTGCTGTTCTGCGAGTTTGCGCAGGCAGTCCGGACAAAGACAATCGCCGCCGTCTACCGGCATCGGCAGCCGGAAGGCTTCGTCGCGGCACCAGCAGGAGCCGGACAGGTTGCAACGAAATTCGGTTCCGCATCCGGCGCAGGCGAGGCGGCGCGTCGGTTGATTTTCCAAACCATTTGTCATCAACGAGGCCGCATCCTGACGCGGAATTAATCCCGGGTTCGTGCTGAAGCGCGTTATACTCGGCACCACACTATACGCCCGGAAAATTCTGAGGGAAATCCGATGGCCCGCGATTCGCAAGCTGCGCTCGTTGCGCTCAATCGCTTCGGACTAGGCGCGCGCGGCGGAGCCTCGGGCGATTTTCTCAACGCGGCATCCGATCCGCGCGGCTGCGTCAAGAGGGCTGGCGGAGAAAGTGCTGGCGGAGAGCGTGTTTCCGGACAGCGCCGCGGTGAAGCCGATGCAGGGATTGATGGGCTGAGCTATTAACCTCTCCCCGCCCTTTTGCGGGGAGAGGTCGCCGCGCTCTGGCGCGGCGGGTGAGGGGCAGGGCAATGCGTGGCCGCAATGAAAAGACCATCCGAATCGCTAGACGGCTGCGTGTCAATCAGACAGACGCTGAAACGGTCCTTTGGAATCGCATCCGGAACCGGCAGATCGACGGACATAAGTTCGCACGGCAAGTTCCGATCAGCGGTTACATCTGCGACTTCGTCTGCCGGGAATTAAGTCTGATCGTCGAGGTCGATGGCGGCCAACACAATAAATCAGCGTCGGATGCCGCACGCGATCGTCGTTTGACTGAGCAAGGCTACAGAGTTCTCCGGTTCTGGAATAATGATGTGCTGGGAAATATCGAAGGCGTTCTGACCGTCATTCAAGCTGAGCTCTCGGATCAAGCCGCTGGCTCCTCTTAACCTCGCCCCGCTCGCGGGGAGAGGTCGGATTGCGAAGCAATCCGGGTGAGGGGGTACAGGTCTCACGTCGTTCAGGACTCGCGGAGAGAGCCCCTCACCCTAACCCTCTCCCCGTAAAGGACGGGGAGAGGGAGTGGAGAGAGCGGGCGTCTTGATTACGATTCAAGCCGAGCTTCTGAAATAGGACAGCGCTGTTCGCTTAACCTCGCCCCGCTTGCGGGGAGAGGTCGGATTGCGAAGCAATCCGGGTGAGGGGGTACAGGTCTCACGTCGTTCAGGACTCGCGGAGAGAGCCCCTCACCCCGACCCTCTCCCCGTGAAGAACGGGGAGAGGGGGCGACGAGTGCCATCATTTCGTAATCTGATCCACCTCGGCCATCTCCTCCGCGCTCAGCGTCCAGCCGATGGCTTTGACGTTCTGCTCGACCTGTTCGACGCGGGTGGCGCCGGCGATGACGCTTGAGACTTGCGGGCGGCAGGCGAGCCAGGAGAAGGCAAGTTCGAGCATGGAGTGGCCGCGGGCTTGCGCGAACGCTTGCAGTTTTTCGACGATGTCCTCGTTGCGCGCCGTGACGTAGCGGTCTTTCAAGGCGGGCGCCTTGGCGAAGCGGGTGTCGGAGGGCGCGGCGGCGCCGCGCTTGTACTTGCCGGTGAGGAGCCCGCTCGCCAGCGGGAAGAACGGCAGCAGGCCGAGCCGGTACTCTTGCGCGGCGGGCAGCAGATCATTTTCAATGCCGCGCACGACGAGGCTGTATTCGTCCTGGCAGGAGACGAAGCGGCTGACGTTCATCTGCCGCGCCATCATTTCCGCTTCCGCGATCCGCCACGCCGGAAAATTCGAATTGCCGATGTAGCGGACCTTGCCCTGGCGGACGAGATCGTCGAGCGCGCGCAGCGTCTCTTCCATCGGCGTCAGGGGATCGTAATCATGCTGCTGGTAGAGGTCGATGTAGTCGGTCTTCAGCCGCGTCAGGCTGGCCTCGACCGCGGACATGATGTAGCGGCGCGAGGCGCCCTGCCTGGTGCCGTCGGTTGCCATCGGCTTGGAATATTTCGTCGCCAGCACGATGTCCTTGCGGCGGTCGCCGAGCACGGTGCCCAGCACGGTCTCGGAGCCGCCCATGCCGGCATAGATGTCGGCGGTGTCGAACAGCGTGATGCCGAGGTCGATCGCCTTATGGATGACCTTGCGCGAGGTCTCCAGATCGGTGCGCTGGCCGAAATTGTTGCAGCCGAGGCCGACGGCGGAAACGCGCAGGCCGGAGCCGCCGAGGTTGCGAATTTGCATGGATGATCCTGTGGGAATGGCGCGGGAGGAGGCGGGCATTGTGGCCCGCGTGGCCTCAAGCCTGCAAGCAGCGAGGCTGTCGGCGGCCGCGCTTGGCAGCTATGCGGCACAAAAAGATGCGGCCCCGGTCAGACGCGGCGACTGACGGGGGCCGCTTGGGGGCGCGTGATCCGAGACGGGGGGCCTGATCAGACGCGGATGCAACCTAGCCGCGCTGTGTTACGCCGCCGTGACATCAGGACTTATCCACAGGCGGTCGGGCCGCACCGTGTTTCACGAATGCGTGTCAGAGCAGCTTGCGGTAGACGACGAAGCCGGAACGCTCCGCGACCTTGTCGTAAAGCTGCATCGCGGTTTGGTTGGTCTCGTGCGTCTGCCAGTAGACGCGGGAAGATCCGGCGAGCTTCGCCTGTTCGTACACGCCGTTGATCAAGGCGCGGCCGACGCCTTTGCCGCGCGTCGCCGCGCCGGTGAAGAGATCCTGCAGATAGCAATTCGGCTCGATCATCGTCGTGGAGCGATGAAACAGATAATGCGTCAACCCAAGCAGCTCGCCGCCTCTCTCGGCGACCAGCGCATGCACCGGCTCGTAGGCGTCGAAGAAGCGCGCCCATGTCATTGCCGTGATCTCGGGCGCAAGCGCGGTCGGGCCCGAGCGGCCGTAGAAGGCATTGTAGCCGTCCCACAGCGGAAGCCATTGCCCGTAGTCCTGACGGGTAACGAAGCGGATGGTGAGGTCGCCGGACATTAAGCGATTCCGTTTTGCTGGAGGTGACGCGCGGGACGCGCAGGAGGGATGTCCGTTCATTACTACAGACAGGGCAGGAGGGGATCAATGTCGTAGCGGCGCCAGCGTTGCCGGCCTATTCCGCAGCGCCGAGCTGCTGGGCCAGGCTGCGATAGCTGCCGCGCAGACCGCGATAGTAGTCGGCGCTGCCGGGATCGTCGCTGTGGCGGACGAGGTCGGTGACCGGCGTGTAGCTCAGCATGCGTCCGCCGTCGGGCAGCGCCGTGCAAATGAAGCGCAGCACCTGTCCGTCGGCGAGATTGATGTTGATCGGCGTGGAATTGCCGGTCCGTATCATTTCGGTGCGCTTGGCGATGAACGCGCTCAATTCGTTCTCCGGCAGTTGCCAGGCGCCGGTGTCGCGGCCGTGATACATCAGTGCGATGAAGGGCGGGTTGCTGTCGGCCTGCTTGTCGGACAGTGCGAAATAATCGCGGAAGGCGCGGTTGATGAATTCGGCGCGGGTATCGGAATCGAGCAGCACGATGCCGATGTCGACCTGATCGAGCGCGGCCGACAGCCGGTCCGCGGTGGCATGATGCTTCTTCTCCCACGCGAACGCATCGACCCATTTCTGCCGCAACAGGCCGGTGATCAGCGCGGTGCCGCCGGCGGTTACCGCCAGCAGCAGCATGCGCGCCAGGTCCGACATGTCGTAGCCGGGCGTGGCGCGATGGTTGAGGAAAAACAGCGCGGACGAGGCCACCGCAATGACGGCGCAGGCCATGCCGGAAGCGATGCCGCTGACGGAAGCGGCAAGAGCGACGATGCAGACGAACAGTGGCGCGGGATTGGGAACGGGAAAGAAATGCCGGTCGACAAGGAAGGCGACCAGCGCCGTCGCTGTCGTAAGAGCCGGACCAGAGATTGCGTGCCAGTTTAACTGCATGCCCGTTCTCGTCACTTGCCGGGAATAAGGCGCGAGCATGCCTGATTGTTGCGATTGTGCACGCCTTTCTGCCGCCAGTCTTAAGGGAGTATTGCGGGGATACGCCGGGCTTTCGCATTTTTGTAATCAAATGCTATCGAAACAGGGAACGGGGTACCGTACCCGACGATTGAGCCGCACGACATTTTGCAAGAGGACATCGATGCCCACTATTTCCCCGACGCTGTTGCCGATCCTGATGCTGTTCGCCTCCAACGTCTTCATGACCTTCGCCTGGTATGGTCATCTGAAATTCAAGCAGAGCCCGCTGCCGATGGTCGTGCTGGCAAGCTGGGGGATCGCCTTCTTCGAATACTGGCTGGCGGTGCCGGCCAACCGCTGGGGCAGCGCGGTCTATTCGGCGGCGCAGCTCAAGACCATTCAGGAGGTGATTACGCTGGTGGTGTTCGCCGGCTTCTCCGTTCTCTATCTGAAGGAGCCGCTGGGGTGGAATCACGCGCTCGGTTTTCTATTTATCGCTATCGGCGCGTTTCTGATTTTTCACAAATGGGGGGTGAGTTAATATTGCCCGGTAATGATCGTGGGATCGTCACTTCGCGGCCGGAGCCACCCGCAATACCCGTCCGTTCGAACTATCCGTAAGCAGCCACAGCGCGCCGTCCGGCCCCTGGCGGACGTCCCTGATACGCTCGTGCAGGTTCTGCAAAAGGCGTTCCTCCGACGTCACCGCGTGTCCGTTCAGCGTCAGCCGCACCAGCATCGCGCCGCGCAGCGCGCCGGTGAACAGGCTGCCGTTCCATTTCGGAAACAGCGTTCCGGTATAGAAGGCCATGCCTGATGGCGCGATCGACGGCACCCAGTATTTGTGCGGCTGCTCCATGCCGTCCCTGGCGGTGGCGTCGTGGATCTTGGCGCCGGAGTAATCGATCCCGTAGCCGATCACCGGCCAGCCGTAGTTCTTGCCTTTTCCGATCAGGTTGACCTCGTCGCCGCCGCGCGGGCCGTGCTCGATTTCCCAGAGTTCGCCGGAGGCGGGGTGGATGGCGAGGCCCTGCGCGTTGCGATGGCCGTAGCTCCAGATCTCCGCCTTGGCGTCGGCGCGGCCGGCGAACGGATTGCCTGACGGCACCGAGCCGTCAGGCGCGATCCGGATCACCTTGCCGAGATGATTGCCGAGTGACTGCGCCTGGTCGCGGAAGGCGAAATGCTCGCCCAGCGTGACGAACAGATTGCCGTCGTCGGCCTGCGCGATGCGGCAGCCGTAATGATTCCCTGAAGACAGTGGCCCCTGCTGGCGGAAGATGATCTTGACGTCGTCGAGCCGGCCCCTGCCATCGTTGACCCTGGCGCGTGCGACCGCGGTGCGTCCGCCGCCGTCGGCCCGCTCGGCAAAACAGAAATAGACGGTCTTGTTCTGCGCGAAGGATTTGTCGGCGACGACGTCGAGCAGGCCGCCCTGGCCGGACGCCCACACCTCAGGCACGCCCTTGAGCGGCGGCGAGACCCGTCCTTCCGCGGTGACGATCCGCATGCGGCCCGGACGCTCGGTCACCAGCATCGTTCCGTCTGAGAGAAACGCCAGCGCCCACGGATTGACGAGGCCCCTTGCGACGGTCCGAAGCTCGAGTTCGCCCGCCGACGAGTTGAACCCGAGCTGTTCGCCGCGGGTGCTGGTGGCGATCAGGAACGAGGCGGCAAGCAGGATGGCTACCGCCAGCGCGGCAGTCACAAGGCCGACAGGTGTTTTCATCCTGTTCCACATCGCGATGCCGATCACCGCGCGTTGGCTATTGGTGCAACTAAAAAGGCCGCAGCCGTCACGGAATGGGCATTGCGACGGTGGCCCTGATCGACAGCACCGTCAGGGTGACCATGAGGCAAAGCGACAGCGTGCCGAACGCCAGCGAGGTGGCGATGGCGCCAAGCAGTCGGGAAGATGCAACGGGCGCACGGTTGCCTTCGAAGCCGACCGTGCCGGGTGACCGCATCATTGGTCCAGGATCCTTGTAACGCGGGACGAATCACCCGCGACTGACGACGTCAGGAAGATCTCGCAACGATCACCGGCAATAATGCGGCGGCGGATCGATCGAAAATGGCGAAATCACGGCAAAGGTTAACGCTGTGCCCGCTATTGTTAACTTTTGACGGCGTTCTCGCGCAAAAGTGAGCGGGCCGCTTGCAGGCGCGGCGGCCGTTAAGCGCTGGCGGCAACACCGGCGTGGTCGTCGACCTCGGCCTCCGGTTGCCAGTCCATAGGGACGAAACCGGGGGTCTGCTCGACCCGCCGCAGCCAGGCGCGGATGGCCGGGAAGGTTGCCAGATCGTAGTCGCAGCGATCGGCGACATGGGTGTAGCCGTACAGCGCGATATCGGCGACCGTCAGTTGTCCGGCGGCGAAATAGGCGCAGGTCTTGAGATGGTTTTCCATCACCTGAAGCGCGGCATAGCCACGCTCCATCCAGTCCTCCAGCGCATGCGTCTGCAGATCGCGGCCGCCCTTGACCAGCGACAGCCAGAAATAGGCGGCGCCGATATTGGGTTCGAGCGCATGCTGCTCAAAGAACATCCATTGCAGTGCTTCGGCGCGTTCGATCCGCGACTCCGGAGCCAGCGAAGTGCCGCCGCAGACATACCAGAGGATGGCGTTGGACTCGGCGAGGTAGCGTCCGTCGGCGACTTCCAGCAGCGGCACCTGTCCGCTGGGGTTCTTCTCCAGAAAATCCGGCGTGCGGCTCTCGCCTCGGAGAATGTCGACTTCGATCGCCTGATACGGCGCGTTGAGCAGCGCCAGCGCAAGGCGGACCTTGTAGCTGTTGCCGGAGCGCTGCATCGAATAAAGCTTGTACATCGTCGTTTAAGTTCACTCGGGTCTAAGTTCTCGGGTCTAAGTTCACTTGGGTCGAATGGTGCACGCGGTGGGCGAGTTGCGGAAAGCTCTCGCGCCGCAACGCGGCTAAACAATGATGCCGATACGAATGCGTCGCAAGGCCTGCAGAATGGAAAAAGTCGAAAACCTCTACTGCACTGCACACGCGCAGCATGTCATGCCACAGCGCTGGGATCACGCGGTCGAGAGCGGAGCCGCAAATTGATTTAAGCTTTCGCGACGAAGCGGCCTGCGTCCGCTTCAGGGATGATCGAAGGCGCAGCCGAATCACGAACGAGACGCCTTGGCGTTTGGAAGCCTTGGCGTTTGAATCGGTGTGAGACGCGAAGAGGCGCGCGCCACGCCATCCGCAACCGCTTGGTGAGAGCCGGGCCGCTGCCGGGCGGCCTTCCGCTTTGGCCATGCAGGTCAGTGGCCTCGGGGGCCGTCAACCGCTCCCGGCATCGCGGTCCCAGCCGGAGCGGCGGCCTTGCCCGCGCCTTGTCAGATATGAGTCAATTCGCCGTGGAACTTTGCGAATATTGCGCCGGTATTGCTCCGATCGTACCGAGCCTGTGTGGTGTTCCCTAAAGTTTGACCCGTATCCGGCCAAGCTTCTTGCGATGCAGCGCGCAGCGCCTTAGGGTGCGGCGTTCCCATCAAAAAGAGTCGTGAATTCTTGAGGTCACGACGTTTGCCAGGAGATGATGATGCCCTTCCTGTCCGCTGCGCTCGCCCGTGTGAAGCCGTCCGCGACGATCGCGGTCACGGATAAAGCGCGCGCGCTGAAAGCGGCGGGCCGCAACGTCATCGGCCTCGGCGCCGGCGAGCCGGATTTCGACACGCCCGCCAACATCAAGCTGGCGGCGATCCACGCCATCGAGGCCGGCAAGACCAAGTACACCGATGTCGGCGGCATTCCCGAGCTGAAGGACGCGATCATCGCAAAATTCCAGCGCGAGAACGGCCTGAGCTACAAGCCGAACCAGATCATCGTCGGCACCGGCGGCAAGCAGGTGCTCTACAACGCGCTGATGGCGACGCTCAATCCCGGCGACGAGGTCATCATCCCCGCACCGTACTGGGTGAGCTATCCGGAGATGGTGGCGCTGGCCGGCGGCGAACCGGTGTCGGTGGTGTGCCCGGCGTCGAGCGGCTTCAAGCTGCGGCCAGAAGACCTCGAAAAGGCGATCACGCCGAAGACCAAGTGGATCATCCTGTGCTCGCCGTCGAACCCGACCGGCGCCGCCTATTCGCGCACGGAGCTCAAGGCGATCACCGACGTGCTGGTGAAGCATCCGCACGTCTGGGTGATGACCGACGACATGTACGAGCACCTGGTCTACGACGACTTTCAGTTCGCAACGCCCGCGCAGGTCGAACCGAAGCTGTACGAGCGCACGCTGACGGTGAACGGCGTCTCGAAGGCCTATTGCATGACCGGCTGGCGCATCGGCTATGCCGGCGGCCCCGCCGACCTGATCAAGGCGATGTCGACGATCCAGTCGCAGTCGACCTCGAATCCGTCGTCGATCGCGCAGTGGGCTTCGGTCGAGGCGCTGAACGGTCCGCAGGACTTCATCCCCGTGCACAACAAGGTGTTCAAGGAGCGTCGCGACCTCGTGGTGTCGATGCTGAACCAGGCCAAGGGCATCGAGTGCCCGCGGCCCGAGGGCGCGTTCTACGTCTATCCGTCCTGCGCCGGCACCATCGGCAAGACCTCGCCGTCCGGCAAGGTGATCGCCAATGACGAGGACTTCGTCACTGAACTTCTGGAGAGCGAAGGCGTCGCCGTCGTGCAGGGTTCCGCGTTCGGACTCGGCCCGGCGTTCCGGATTTCCTATGCGACCAAAACCTCCGATCTCGAAGACGCCTGCAAGCGTATCCAGCGCTTTTGCGGTAATTTGAGATAGTCAAATCACTTCGCGCGTGACGCACAGCGCGATGTATTGACGACTTATCGAGGAAGCGCCTTGTTTTCGACACGGCGCTTCCATCCTGTCCGCTCCGCTAAATTTGTTTATCAACATGCGGAGACCGGGACACATGCGACTGCTGACACTGACTATCGCCACGCTGGGACTGATCGCGCCGATCGCAAGCGCCAACGCTGCGCCGCCGGTTCGCGCCGGGATCCTGCAATGCCAGGGTGGCCAGAATGTCGGCTTCGTCGTTGGCTCGGTGACGAGTCTCGAATGCGTGTTCCGCAGCGAAGGTCGCCGGCCTGAACCCTACATCGCCAAGGTGCAGCGCATCGGTCTCGATCTCGGCGTCACCGCGCAGACCCAGTTGTCCTGGGCCGTCAACGCGCCGAACAGCCGGCTCGGGCGCGGCGAACTCGCCGGCAGCTATGGCGGCGTCGGCGCCAATGCATCGATCGGCATCGGCGGCGGCGGAAACTTCCTGGTTGGCGGTCCCGCCAACGCCTACGCGCTGCAGCCGATCAGCCTGCAGGGACAGACCGGACTGAACGTCGCTGCCGGCATCGCCGGCCTCGAACTGCAGCCGGTCGATTTCGGCCCGCGCCGGCACCACCATCGCCGCCACCACCGTCGCGGTTGAGAGATGACGCGTTAAGGAAAAGGCCCGCGCAAGCGGGCCTTTTTTGTTGGATCATTGGACTGTCATTCCGGGGCGATGCGCAGCATCGAACCCGGAATCTCGAGATTCCGGGTTCGTCGCTTCGCGCCGCCCCGGAATGACGAGCGCATGGAGATGGCTCACTTCAGCCTCGGCGTCAAATTCTGGCACGGCCCAATATGTTGTGGCATAGATCGAAATGCGCCACGGGCACGGTCTTGTTTTCGATTGTCTGCTCGCATCACAGTTTTTCAGCCGGAGACTTTTCATGCGTCGTTCTTTCCTTCTTGCCCTCGCCGTGCTGGCTACTTCCATGGCGGCGCCCATGCGCAGCAGGTGCAGCGTGTGCAGGTCGGCGTGCTGGAGTGCCGCGGCGGCGCCAGCGTCGGCTTCGTCGTTGGCTCCGTCACCAATCTCGGCTGCGTTCTGCGTGCCGACGGCATGCCGGAGGACCGCTACGTCGCCACCATCCGCAAAGTCGGACTCGATCTCGGCATCACCCAGGAATCCGCGCTGGCCTGGGGTGTGTTCGCACCTGTCGCGCAGCTCGGGCCGGGCGGCCTGTCCGGCGATTACGTCGGCGCGCAGGGCAGTGCCACCCTCGGCGTCGGCGCCGGTGGCAACGTGCTGGTCGGCGGCTCCGCCAATTCGATCGCATTGCAGCCGTTGAGCGTGCAGGGCCAGGTCGGCATCAGCATTGCTGCCGGACTGGAAAGCCTGGAGCTCCGTCCGGGGCGCTGAGTTAACCGCACCTCATTTTCATCACGGGGCGTCTTGACCTGGGACCTGCTTGGTCTTAAAAAGAATAAACGTTCTTTTTATGGAGAGCCGCAAATGCTGCAGCATCAGCCAAGCCGGACCGCCGAATACATGGCGATGTTCCGGGCGTCAGAACATGCGAAAGGTGCCGGACAACGCGTATTTGCCGATCCGCTGGCGGTTGCGCTGTTGCCGGGAAGCTTGCGGCTATCAGCCAGACTGCTCGCGGTGCGTCCCGTGGGCGAAATGCTCAACCGCTACATCGACCGGCAATGGCCGGGCGCGCGAACCTCCGGCATCGCCCGCACCCGGCTGATCGACGACTGGATCGGGGAATCGATCGGACAGGCCGAGCAGGTCGTGTTGCTCGGTGCGGGCTTCGATACGCGGGCCTGGCGGCTCGCTGCGCTGGATTCCGTCAAGGTTTTTGAAGTGGATCATCCTGCAACCGCAAAGGTGAAACGCGAGCGGCTGCAGGCTGCCGGCGCCGATCTGAACCGGGTGACGTTTGTCGCCGTCGATTTCGAGATCGACGATTTCGAACAACGTCTGCGCGATGCCGGCTTCGATCCGGCGCGGCGGACGATCGTCGTGTGGGAAGGCGTCAGCCAATATCTGACCGGCGACGCGGTATGCGGCGTGATGCGCTGGGCGGGCCGGCTCGCACCGCGCAGCCGGTTCATCTTCACCTATGTCCATGAGGGCGCGATTGACGGCAGCGTCGCGTTCGATGGCGCGGACAAGGTCATCGCCAAGGTCGTCGTTTCGGGGGAACCTTGGCGGTTCGGCTTGCTGCCCGACGAATTGTCCAACTTCCTGCGTGAGCGCGGGCTGAGACTGGTGAGCGATCTCGGCGCCGATCAATACCGGGAGCGGGTGATGGGGCAGGCCGGCCGCCACATGCAGGGCTACAGCTTCTATCACACGGTGCTTGCGGAAGTCGGCGATGCCTAGGATATCGGCGGCGCGCGCCAACGAGCAGCGCGGGCGTATCCTCGATGCCGCGCTGACATGTTTTGCGCGTGAAGGTTTTCATGCCGCGACCGTGCAGGACATCGTCGAGGAGTTGGGGCTTAGTCCCGGCGCGATCTACGGATACTTCAAGGGCAAGACCGAGATCGCGATGGCGATCGCTTCCGAACGCCATGCGATGGAACGCCGGCGCATGGAATTTGCGCTGGCCGCGCCTGACATCGACACCGGCCTGCAGCGCCTCGTCGAAGGATTCGTGCTCGAACTGCGTAACCCCAAGGAAAGGCGATGGCGCCATCTGGCCGTGCAGCTTTGGGCGGAGAGCCTTTCCAATCCACGCTTGAAGCGCGAAGCGCTGGCGGGAGTCTCCCAGGCCGTGGATGTGCTGGCGCCGATGATCGCGCAGGCACAACGACAGGGGCGCTGGCCGCGGCATCTCGATCCGCCTTCGGCTGCCCGTGTCATGGTCGCGGTCCTGCAAGGCATTTCGCTGCAGCTTGCCTGGGACGAGCGCGTCGATATCGAGCGCTTCGCCGTCGCGCTGCGGATCATGCTCGATCCGCGGTCGGACGCCGCGGCCGGCTGATCGGAATTAATTCTTGAGTTCCACGTTGGGAGGACGGTGAGCAGACCCAACACCAGGCCGACATCAACATTTCGACTGGATGCACTGCAGCGAATTTTTCCCGCTTGCCAAAATCCCGGGACAGGCGGAGCATCCAATCCGCCGACCCAATCACGGGCCGAGCTCCAGAGATAAGGAGGCGGCAATGGGACAAGACGTCAGAAGTCCCCGCGGTCCACGGTGCATTGCGCTGGTGGGCCCTTTCCAAAGCGGTAAAACCACACTTCTCGAAGCGATCCTGGCCCGAACGGGTGCCATCAAGAATGCCGGCAGCGTCGATGCCGGAACTTCCGTAGGCGATGCCAGCCCCGAAGCACGCCGTCACAAGATGGGCGTCGGCTTGAGCGCCGCCACCACCACTTTCATGGGCGATAGCTATACCTTTATCGATTGTCCCGGCTCGATCGAGTTCGCGCAGGACATGCGCGCCGCGTTACCCGCGGTCGATGCCGCGGTCGTGGTCTGCGAGGCGGACGAGAAGAAGCTGCCGCAACTGCAGATCATCCTGCGCGAGCTGGAAGATCTCGGCATTCCCCGTTTTCTGTTTTTGAACAAGATCGACCGCGCCAACAAGCGCATCCGCGAGACGCTGGCGACCTTGCAGCCGGCCTCGCGCGTGCCGCTGGTGCTGCGGCAGATCCCGATCTGGAACGGCGACCTGATCGAAGGTTTTGTCGATCTCGCGCTGGAGCGCGCCTTTGTTTATCGCGAGCACAAGTCCTCCGAAGTCGTGGCGCTGGAAGGCGGCAATCTCGACCGCGAGAAGGAAGCGCGCTTCTCGATGCTGGAAAAGCTCGCCGACCATGACGACGCGCTGATGGAGCAGCTGCTGGAGGATATCCAGCCGCCGCGCGACGCAGTGTTCGACGATCTCGCCCGCGAATTGCGCGAAGGCCTGATCTGCCCGGTGCTGCTGGGCGCTGCGAGCCGCGAAAACGGCGTGCTGCGGCTGATGAAGGCGCTGCGGCATGAAGCGCCCGGTATTACCGAGACGGCGAAGCGCCTCGGCGCGTCGTCGCAGAAGGATGCGCTGGCCTATGTGTTCAAGACCCTGCATTTGCAGCACGGCGGCAAGCTGTCGCTGGCCCGGATGCTCGCCGGCCATCTCGACGACGGCGCGACGCTGCAATCCTCCTCCGGCGAAGCAGGGCGGGTTTCCGGCATCCTCGCCGTCAACGGCGCGCACGACACCAAGCGGGCCGCGGCCGAGGCCGGCGAGACGATCGCGCTCGGCAAGCTCGACGCGATCAAGACCGGCGATACGCTGTCGAGCGGCAAGACCGCGCCGGCGGCGCTGACGCGTCTCGAGCCGACGCCGCCGGTGCTGGCGATGTCGCTCTCGGCGACCGATCGCAAGGACGACGTCAAGCTCGGCCAGGCGCTGCTGCGGCTCAACGAGGAAGACCAGTCGCTGACGATGATCCAGAACCAGCGCACCCACGACACCGTATTATGGGGGCAGGGCGAGATGCATCTGCGCGTCGCGCTCGAGCGCCTCAAGGACCGCTTCGGCGTCAACGTCAAATCGCAGCCGCCGGCGATCGGCTATCTGGAGACCATCCGCAAATCGGTCACCCAGCGCGGCCGGCACAAGAAGCAATCCGGTGGCCACGGCCAGTTCGGCGACGTAGTGCTGGAGATCAAGCCGGTGCCGCGCGGCGCGGGCTTTGAATTCCACGAAAAGGTCGTCGGCGGCGCGGTGCCGCGCAACTATATCGGCGCGGTCGAAGAGGGCGTGGCCGACAGTCTCGCGCGCGGGCCGCTCGGCTTCCCCGTTATCGACATCCACGTTACGTTGACAGATGGATCCTACCACAGCGTCGATTCCTCCGATCTCGCGTTCCGTACGGCGGCGCGGGCCGGCATGAGCGAAGCGCTGCCGCAGTGCCAGCCGGTGCTGCTGGAGCCGATCCATATTGTGGAGATCGTCTGTCCGACCGAGGCGACGGCGAAGATCAACGCCATCCTGTCGGCGCGGCGCGGCCAGATCCTGGGCTTCGACACCCGCGAGAACTGGCCGGGCTGGGATTGCGTGCGCGCCACCATGCCGGAGGCCGAGATCGGCGACCTGATCGTGGAGCTGCGGTCGGCCACCGCCGGCGCCGGCAGCTTTACGCGGGCCTTCGACCGCATGGCCGAGGTCACCGGCCGCGCCGCCGACCAGATCATCGCCGCGCATCGCGTCGCTGCCTGAGATGTGGCTTGTGAGGCGTCGATGATCGTGGTCTCCGGACCATGGTCATTGACAGCGTCCGTCGCTTGTCCGATTGGACAGGCATGACAAGTGCAAACAAAACCCCCGCCGCCTGCCTGATCGGATGGCCGGCCGCGCATTCGCGCTCGCCGCTGATTCATCATTACTGGCTGCGGATGCTCGGCATCGAGGGCGGCTACGTCATCGAGGCGGTACCGCCCGACGAGTTCAAGGATTTCCTGTTTCGGCTGTCGCACCGTGGCTTCGTCGGCGCCAACGTCACCATTCCGCACAAGGAGCGCGCGCTTTCGCTGTCGAAGCCGGACGCGCGCGCCCGCGCGGTCGGCGCGGCCAATACGCTGTGGTTCGAGAATGGCGAGCTCTGCTCGACCAACACCGACGTCGAAGGTTTTATCAACAATCTCGACGCCTGCGCTGATGGATGGGACGACATGCGAGGAGGCGCTGGTGCTCGGTGCCGGCGGCGCATCGCGCGCGGTTCTGTATGGCCTGCTCGATCGTGGCATCAAGCGCGTGCATCTCGCCAACCGCACCATGGCGCGCGCCCGCGCGCTGGCGGATCAATTCGGCGCGAATGTTGTCCCCGTTGAATGGGACGCGCTCGGCGATCTCTTGCCGCGCGCCGGGCTGCTGGTGAATACGACCTCACTCGGCATGAAGGGCCAGCCGCCGCTCGAACTCGATGTCGGCAGGTTGCCGCCGCACGCCGTCGTCGCCGATCTCGTCTACGTGCCGCTCGATACGCCATTGCTGGCCGCTTCACGCGCGCGCGGGCTGAAGACGGCCGACGGGCTCGGCATGCTGCTGCACCAGGCGGTGCGCGGCTTCGAATTGTGGTTCGGCCGGCGCCCCGAGGTGACGGCGGAACTTCGCGCGCTCGTCGAGGCCGATCTCACAAGTACATGATCGGCTGATCGCGGAGACGTGAGCCGGAATTTTTTTGAAACGCCGGGGTCAATGGCTACGTCAGTGCCGCCCACCGGAGATCCCCAGCATGCCCATCCGTCGCTTTCAGTTCGTTCGCCCCCTTGTCGCCGCCGCAATGGTCGCCGGCTCCACGCTTTACGCGATCGCCCAGCAGCCGCCCACGCCGACGCGCGTTCGCGGCACCATCGAAGCCGTCGACGGCGACGTGCTTGCCGTCAAGTCGCGGGGCGGCGAGGATGTCAGGCTGCACATGACCGGCGACGTCAACATCGTCGGCATCACCAAAATCGCTCTATCCGACATCAAGGTCGGTTCCTTCATCGGCACCACCACGGTGCCGGGACCGGACGGCAGCCAGAACGCCGTCGAGGTGCATGTGTTTCCGGAAGCCATGCGCGGCACCGGCGAGGGTTCGCGGCCCTACGATTTGCGCCCCAACTCCACCATGACCAACGCCACGGTGGCGGATTCCGTGGTCGGCAATGACGGCCACACCCTGATGATCAAGTACAAGGGCGGGGAGAAGAAAGTCGCGGTCTCCCCCGAGACGCCGGTCGTGACCTACGTTCCCGCCGGCAAGTCCGACCTCAAGCCCGGCGCCAAGGTGATCGCCTTCATGAAGAAGCTGCCGGACGGCTCGCTCGAGACCAGCCGCGTCAGCGTCGGCCGCGACGGGCTGACCCCGCCGATGTGACTTCTTCTCGCCCACAAGGGGATAAGGAAAGTGAAGACCTAGCGGTGCACCCGGGAATAGCTGCTCCCGTGCGGTGTTTGCGTTGAGTTGGGCGCCAAATACACCTCGGGAGGAATACCATGCTGAAATCTTCTTCATGGCCGCGGATGCTCGCGGCCTCGCTGGGCCTTGCTGCTCTGTTGCAACGGAGGTGTGGGCACAGCAGCCGCCGACGGTCCGCATTCGCGGCACCATAGAGGCGGTCGACGGACCCATGCTGTCGATCAAGTCGCGCGAAGGGACCGACATGAAGGTGCGTGTCACCGACAATGTCGCGGTGTTCGGCGTGGCCAAGACCGAGCTGTCGCAGATCAAGGAAGGCTCCTATATCGGCGTCACCGGAGTGCCGGAGCCGGACGGCACCCAGAAGGCGGTCGCGGTGCATATTTTCCCGGAGAACCAGCGCGGCGCGGCCGAAGGTTTCCGGCCCTGGGACCAGCGGCCGAACTCGACCATGACCAATGCCACCGTCGCCCAGACGGTGAAGGGTACCGACGGCCAGAACATCCTGGTCAAATACAAGGACGGTGAAAAGAAAGTCGTGGTGCCGGAGGGAACGCCCGTGGTCACCTTCGTCGCCGGCGACAAGTCCGAACTGAAGCCGGGCGCGAAGATCATCATCTTCGGCGCGGTGAAGAAAGACGACGGCACGCTGGAGGCCAACCGCGTCAATGTCGGCCGAGACGGGATCACGCCGCCGATGTAAGGCTGGCTAAAGGCTATTAGCGAACTCTCTCAACGGGTCGTCCCTGCGAACGCGAGGGACCCATAGCCACGAATGTCTATTGTGGATGGAAAGCGTCCACCACATCGTTTTACCGAAGGGCCGCGGCGTATGGGTCCCCGCGTTCGCGGGGACGACTGGTTGAGGGGTTTGTGCCGAATAAGCCCCTCACACCGCCAGTATGTCGTCGTCGATCTCGGCGATGGTGTTGACGCCGCACAATCCCATGGTGGTGAGCATTTCCTTGGCGATGATGTCGAGCGCCTTGGCGACGCCGGCCTGTCCGCCGGCGCCAAGGCCATAGGCATAGGCGCGGCCGATCATGCAGGATTTGGCGCCGAGCGCGAGCGCGCGCACCACGTCCTGGCCGGAGCGGATGCCGCCGTCGAACATGATCTCCATCTTCGAGCCGACGGCGTCGACGATCTCGGGCAGCACCTCGATCGAGGACGGCGCGCCGTCGAGCTGGCGGCCGCCATGGTTGGACACGACCAGCGCCTGCGCGCCGGTCTTGGCCGCGAGCTCGGCGTCCTCGACGTCCAGAATGCCTTTCAGGATCAGCTTGCCCGGCCAGATGCTGCGGATCCAGTCGATGTCCTTCCAGTTCAGCGAGGTGTCGAACTGCGATGCGGTCCATTCCGAAAGCTTGGTGAGATCCTCGGTGCCTTTGACGTGGCCGACGATGTTGCCGAAGCTGCGGCGCTTGCCGCGCAGCACGCCGGCGACCCATGACGGCTTGCTGGCGAAGTCGAGCAGTTTCGACAGCGACCATTCCGGCGGCACCGTCATGCCGTTCTTGATGTCCTGATGGCGCTGCCCGATCACCTGCAAATCGACGGTCAGCACCAGCGCCGAACATTTGGCCGCGATCGCGCGCTCGATCAGCGCCTTGATGAAGCCGCGGTCCTTCATCACGTAAAGCTGGAACCAGAACGGCTTGTCGACGCTAGCTGCGATATCCTCGATCGAGCAGATCGACATCGTGCTCTGGGTGAAGGGAATGCCGGCGGCCTGGGCTGCGCGGCAGGCGTAAATCTCGCCATCGCCATGCTGCATGCCGAGCAGGCCGACAGGTGCCAGGATCACCGGCATCGCGGCGGGTTCGCCCATGATCGTGGTGGAAAGATCGCGCTTGGAGACGTCGACCAGGATGCGCTGGCGGAACTTGATCTGCGCAAGATCCTCGGAATTGGCGCGCAGCGTGTCTTCGGTGTAGGAGCCGCGGTCGGCGTAGTCGAAAAACGCCTTGGGAACCCTGCGCTTGTGCAACTGGCGCAGATCCTCAATGCAGGTGATGTGCTTCATGGACGTCCCGGCCCCTTCTTGAACTTCTTCGCTGCGTTGTCATCTAGCATGGTTGGATGGCGAGCCAAATCGCATCTCATCGTATCTTTGGGCGCCGTTGCCGACGGAGGACATCGCATGACCGGACCGCGCAGTGTTGCCCCTGTCGAAACCAACTCGGCGGATCGCGAGGAAAAGCGCCGCCTCGACGAAGCCCTGGAGCAGGGCCTGAAAGAGACCTTTCCGGCGTCCGACCCGGTCAATGTCACCCAGCCAGCGCCCTCGAAGGGGGACCAGCACCTCAAGCGAGGGAACTAATCTCACGCGGGCGTGGTCGTTTCCGGGGAAATATCCATTTATTACAAATGGTTATATGCCAGTCGCGGCCGCCCCCGGCCGTAATGATTCATCATATTTTTTGAAGCCATTTAGGCGGCCGAGGGATTATAACCGGTACACGCTACGATGGTGGGTGTTCGGGGATTCGGCCGTGATGGCCGGAATGAAGTCCCGCTGGGGGTCACATGAGCCGCAAATATTTCGGTACCGACGGAATTCGGGGCCGTGCCAATGGTCTGATTACGCCGGAGCTCGCGCTCAAGGTGGGGCAGGCGGCCGGCCTGGTGTTCCAGCGCGGCGATCACCGCCACCGCGTCGTGATCGGCAAGGACACCCGTCTCTCCGGCTACATGATCGAATACGCCATGGTGGCCGGCTTCACCTCGGTCGGCATGGATGTGCTGCTGCTCGGCCCGATGCCGACGCCGGCGGTTGCGATGCTCACCAAGTCGATGCGCGCCGATCTCGGCGTAATGATTTCAGCTTCGCACAATCTGTTCGAGGACAACGGCATCAAGCTGTTCGGCCCGCAGGGCTTCAAGCTTTCCGATGAAGTAGAAAAGCAGATCGAACAGTTGCTCGATGAGCCGATCGACCGTCGTCTCGCGCAGAGCGCCAGCCTCGGGCGCGCCCGCCGCATCGACGGCGTGCATGACCGCTACATCGAGTTCGCCAAGCGCACGCTGCCGCGCGAGCTCTCGCTCGACGGCCTGCGCGTGGTGATCGATTGCGCGCATGGCGCCGCCTACAAGGTGGTGCCGGAGGCGCTGTGGGAGCTGGGCGCCGACGTCATCGCGATCGGCGTCGAACCCGACGGGTTCAACATCAACAAGGAATGCGGCTCGACCTCGCCGGAGGCGCTCGCCAGGAAAGTGCGCGAGATGCGCGCCGATATCGGCATCGCGCTCGACGGCGACGCCGATCGCGTCATCCTGGTCGACGAGCGCGGCCACGTGGTCGACGGCGATCAGTTGCTGGCGGTGATCGCGCAAAGCTGGAAGGAAGACGGTCGTCTCGCCAAGCCCGGCATCGTCGCCACCGTGATGTCCAATCTCGGGCTCGAACGCTTTCTCGAAGGGCAGGGGCTCGGCATGGTGCGCACGCCGGTCGGCGACCGCTACGTGCTCGAGCAGATGCTGAAGCAGGGCTACAATCTCGGCGGCGAGCCCTCGGGCCACATCATTCTCTCCGACTACGCCACGACCGGCGACGGCTTCGTCGCCGCGCTGCAGGTGCTGGCCGTGGTGCAGAAGCTTCGCCGTCCGGTGTCGGAAGTCTGCCACCGCTTCGATCCGCTGCCGCAGATCCTCAAGAACGTGCGCTACCGCTCCGGCAAGCCGCTCGATCATGCCGAAGTGAAATCGGCCATCATGGACGGCGAGAACCGCCTCAACGGCCACGGCCGGCTGCTGGTCCGCTCGTCCGGCACCGAGCCCGTGATCCGCGTGATGGGCGAGGGCGACGATCGCCTGCTGGTCGAGGACGTCGTCGACCAGATCGTCAACGCGCTCGGCCACGCCGCGGCCGCATAAGCGCGTTTTATTTTTACGGCAAGGGATCGCTGATCGGTGGTGCGGCAACGCATCGCAGCCATAAGCTATTGATGCTGGTCGCGACGAGGGTGCGGTCGTAAAACGCAGGCATCGCCCGTCCGCGAATCCTTTTCGGGCGAATCCGTTTTGGAAATGCGCCCTTGAACAAGCCCGTCATCGTCTCAGAGGAAATGTCGACTGCGCCGGTCGTGGTGCAGGATGTGGCGCCGGGCTTCGCCGCCAGGGCGGCTGTGGCCGGGCCGGCCTATGTCGTGCTGACCGGGATCAGCTTCTCGCATTTCCTCAACGACACCATGCAGTCGCTGATCGCCTCCGTCTATCCGATCCTGAAGGACGCTTACGCGCTGGACTACGGGCAGATCGGCATGATCACGCTGGCGTTCCAGTTCACTGCCTCGCTGTTGCAGCCGCTGGTCGGGCATTTCACCGACAAGAAGGCGCAGCCGTTCTCGCTCGCGATCGGCATGGGCTTCACCTTCTTCGGATTGCTGCTCCTGAGCGTCGCGCATCTTTATCCCATCATCCTGATCGCAGCCGCCTTGGTCGGGCTTGGCTCGGCGGTGTTCCATCCGGAGTTGGCGCGGATCGCGCGCCTCGCCTCGGGCGGCCGCTATGGAATGGCGCAATCGGTGTTTCAGCTCGGCGGCAGTTTTGGCACGTCGATGGGGCCGCTGCTGGCGGCGCTGATCGTGGTGCCGTTCGGCCAGCCGAGCATTGCCTGGTTTTCGTCGATCGCGTTTCTGGCGATCGTGATCCTGTGGCGGATCGGCGTCTGGTACAAGCCGCAGATCGCGACCAGGAAATCGGTGGCGGTCGAGCGCCATCCGGATCACCCGGATTCCCGGCGCGTCAAAATCGCGCTCGCGGTGCTGGTCGCGCTGCTGTTCTCAAAGCAACTCTACGTGTCGAGCCTGTCGAGCTATTACATCTTCTACCTGATCGACAGGTTTCAGGTGTCGACGCAGGCGGCGCAGTTCTATCTCTTCATCTTCCTCGCCGCCAACGCGGCGGGGGCGTTCTTCGGCGGCCCGCTCGGTGATCGCTACGGCCGCAAATACGTTCTCTGGTTCTCGATCCTGGGCGCGCTGCCGTTCACGCTGGCGCTGCCGTATGCCGGCCTTGCCGGGAGCGCGGTGCTGACAGTTATCATCGGCCTCATCCTGTCGTCGGCGACGTCGTCGATCATCGTGTTCGCGCAGGAGCTGATGCCGCATCGCTTCGGGATGATCTCGGGCGTGTTCTTCGGCGTTGCGTTCGGCATCGGCGGACTGGGCGCTGCCGTGCTCGGCAGGGTCGCTGACCACACCGGCATTACCTTCGTCTATCACCTCTGCTCGTTCCTGCCCGCGCTCGGCCTGCTCGCGGTGTTCCTGCCGAAGATGCCACAGCACGTACGTTGAAGCACGCGCGCTGAGCGCGCGCCGGCGAGTTGCCATGGAGGCGAGGGCGCCGTCAGCCGCATCAACAAAATCTTAACGGCGTTGCGGCGGACGAATCTTTCTCAATACATCGTTAGGACGTGTGGCGGTTTCCGCCCCTTGCTTTCGTGGTGTGCAAACGCATCGTTATCTTGCGTTGAAAATAGCCGCATGAAGAAGGTCACAGATTGTCAACCTTAATAATTAGGGTTAAGCGCCGCTTAAACATTTAATGCCATCGTCCGTCCGTGAGTTTTTGAAGTGAGGATTTTTCAGTCAGCCTCACCGGACAAAAGGACTAAGCTTATGCGTAGCGTTAAGTCATTTATTGCCGCCGGTGCGGCGACTCTGTTGTCCTCGGCGGCGTTCGCTGCCGACATGGCGATCGCGCCGCCTCCCTATGCGGCCCCGGTGGTCGAAGATTTCGGCGGCTGGTATCTGCGCGGCGATATCGGCTTCAGCAATCAGCGCGTCAAGACCAAGGAATGGCATTCCTATTCCAGCTTGTTGTCGCTGGAGCAGGACAATGGCTTTGATACCGCAGGTATCTTCGGCGTTGGTGTGGGCTACCGGTTCAACAACTGGTTCCGGACCGACGTGATCGGGCAATACCGCGGCAAATCCAACTTCCACTCGACAGACAGGTTCGTCTTCAACGATGGCGGCGTACCCACGCCTGGTGTGGATACTTATACCGGCAGCAAATCCGAGTGGCTGGTTTTGGCCAACGCTTACGCGGATCTCGGTACGTGGTGGTGCGTAACGCCGTTCATCGGGGCCGGCGTCGGCTTTGCACAGAATACGATCTCGCATTATGTCGATACCAATGTGCCGGCTCTAGGTGTTGCCACCGCCCCGTCCGCATCAAAGTGGAATTTTGCCTGGGCTCTGCACACTGGTTTGGCTTACCGGGTAACTCCGAACTTTACGGTGGAGTTGGGCTATAGCTACGTGAATCTTGGAAATGCAACGACCGGAGTTGTCTCCGACTACACCGGGTTCGCGAACAACAATAAAATGGGATTCAAGGACATCACCTCGCATGATCTGAAGCTCGGCGTGCGTTGGGATCTGACCAGCCCGCAGGTCTACGCACCGCCGCCGCTGATCACCAAAGGTTAATCGCGACTGCCATTCGTTAACGGTTGCCGAACGGCGCGGGACATTTCCCGCGCCGTTTGCTTTTGCGCGTGGCGATGCGCGCGACATGCGGCGAGCGAAAAAGTTTGGCGGCTTTTCGGCAAGATCGTGCCCAATCGGTGCGCGCGACAACGATTGGTTAAGGTTAACAGGCGATGATCGACGCAAGTTCAGAGTTGAGATGGAGCGTTGCGATGCGTCGATTTTTGCTGGCGGCTGTGATGTGCGGAGCGGCGAGTCTCGCCCAGGCTGCGGACCTGCCGTTTCTCCGCGGCAGTTTCACTGAGGGGCTGAGCACCGGCAGGGTCAACTGGGAAGGCGGCTATATCGGCGCCCACGCTTCTCACGGTGCGTCGGATATGAACTTCACCAATTCCGGCCAGGACCTGCTCGCCAAGCTTCTGAATAATGTCGATCTGGAATCGCAGTTCAACATTTCGCAGTGGCCGCTGCTCTCTACGACCCACATGCAGAGCAGCGGCTATGGCGGGTTCATCGGCTATAACTGGCAGTGGACCGATGCCGTTGTTGCTCTCGAACTGAACTATACGCACGGCAATTTTTTTGGAGCCAACAGCGGCTCCCAGGCTCGCTCGTTCATGTACCCAGCCGATTACATTTCATCGGTAACAGCCTCCTCAAGCGCCTCGATGAAGGTCACCGATTACGGCTCGCTGCGGGTGCGCGGCGGATACGCGATCGATAACTGGTTGCCGTATGGATTTGCCGGCATTGCAATGGGGCAGGCGAATATCAACCGCAGGGCCGATGTGGGAATTTACTCTGCATACACCGGCACGGCTATTCCGCCGCTGCCCGATATCGGACCGGTAGCCTACAGCCTGACGGACAACGCCAACTCTCATTTCATCACCGGCTTCGCCGGCGGTGTCGGCGTCGACGTGATGTTGTATGCGGGCCTGTTCCTTCGCGCAGAGTGGGAGTATCTCCGCTTCGTGACGAAGGTCGATACCACCATCAACACGGTGCGCGCCGGCCTCGGCTACAAATTCTGATCCTGCCCGCGGCGGCGCTGACCGGCGCCGTTGACAGATTCGCCGCCGCCTGTTGCAGTGTCGCCCTGACGAGGGCGGCGCATGAAGGTCTACGGCGATACCAATTCCGGCAATTGCCTGAAGGTGAAGTGGGTGTGCGACCATCTCGCTCTGCCCTATAGCTGGATAGCGGTCGACACGCTCAAGGGCGAGACGCGCACGGCGGAATTCCTCAAGCTCAACGGCGCCGGGCAGGTGCCGACGCTCGAACTCGACGACGGCCGTACGCTGGCGCAATCCAACGCCATCATCCGCTATCTCGCGCGCGGCTCCCGTCTCATTCCGCAGGATGCGTTCGCGGAAGGGAAGATGGACGAGTGGCTGTTCTGGGAACAGTACAGCCACGAGCCCTATATCGCCGTCTGCCGCTTCCTGATGTTCTATCTGAAGAAGCCGGCCTCCGATCTCGATCCCGACAAGGTCAAGCGCGGCCATGCGGCGCTGGCGCGGATGGAGCATCAGCTCGCCATCACGCCGTTTCTTGTCGGCGACGGCATTACGCTGGCCGACATATCGCTGCTGGCCTATACCCGCCTGGCGCATGAGGGCGGCTTCGATCTCGACGGCTATACCTCGGTGCGCCGCTGGATCGGCGCGGCCGAGAAATCGCTCGGCCTGCCGCCCGTGCGCTGACTTCACTGGAAATCGTCATGTCTGTCATGTCAGAGGTCACCATCCGCCGCGCCCGCCGCGAGGACGTCGGTCCCATCATCGCCATGCTGGCGGACGATCCGCTCGGCGGCGGTCGTGAGCGGATCGAGGATCCGCTGCCGCAATCCTATTTCATGGCGTTCGAGAGAGTTGACCGCGACCCGAGCATTCAACTCGTCGTCGCCGAGGACGGCGAGGGCGCCGTGGTGGGCTGCCTGCAGCTATGTATCCTGCCGGGGTTGAGTTCACAGGGCGCCTCGCGCGGCCTGCTCGAGGATGTCCGCGTCGCCCGCCACTGCCGCAGCCGTGGCATCGGCGAGCAGATGGTGCAGTGGGCGGTTGCGGAAGCGCAAAGCAAAGGATGCAAACTGGTCGAATTGCTGACGCATCACTCCCGCGTCGATGCGCAACGGTTTTATGAGCGGCTGGGCTTTGCGCGCAGCCATGTCGGCATGACCGTGCGATTTTGATAGCCGCAGTGTTTTCGGCGGTTGAAGTGTATTTGCGACGAATGCCTGAGGTAGTCGTCATTATGCGATCCGGTTAACAACCGATAAACTACGCGTGCGTCCGTGATTTTACGGATCGGAACGTCTCCGCTATGCCGACGTCTCCCATGGGGCTCGGGCAGCTTTGGGGATTTCCAATGAAGAAATATTCAATCGTCCAGATTGGAAGCGAATATGTCGTGCAGGCCGGAGCGACCAGCATTTTGAAGGTCTCGAGCCGACAGGCGGCCGACAAACTGGTCACGGCGGCCGCCGAACTTCTGCAGCAAAGGCCGGCGTCTTCCGAGGACGAACAGCGATCAATCGAGCGTGAAGCGCCTGAACTTCCTTGACGGTTGGGCCCGATTCCCTTAATCACCGCGGCGGGACACCTCCCCCCAACGGGAGGCTTGCTATCTGGAAGGATAGATCATGACCGTAGCGAAGCCCGCTTCGCGGCCGAACGTGCCGCATTTTTCCTCCGGCCCCTGCGCCAAGCGCCCCGGCTGGAACCCCCAAAATCTCAAGGATGCCGCCCTCGGCCGCTCGCATCGCGCGAAGGTCGGCAAAGCCAAGCTCAAGCTCGCGATCGAACTGACGCGCGAAGTGCTTGAAGTGCCGGCCGATTACAAGATCGGCATCGTGCCGGCGTCCGATACCGGCGCGGTCGAAATGGCGCTGTGGTCGCTGCTCGGTGCGCGCCCCGTCACTACCATCGCCTGGGAATCCTTCGGCGAAGGCTGGGTCAGCGACATCGTCAAGGAATTGAAGCTGAAGGATGTCACCAAGCTGCACGCCGGCTATGGCGATCTTCCCGATCTCTCCAAGGTCGACCAGGCTTCCGACATCGTCTTCACCTGGAACGGCACGACCTCGGGCGTGCGCGTGCCCAACGCCGACTGGATCAGCGCGACCCGCGAAGGCCTCACGATTTGCGACGCGACGTCAGCCGCGTTCGCGCAGCCGCTCGATTTCGCAAAACTCGATGTGGTGACGTTCTCCTGGCAGAAGGCGCTGGGCGGCGAGGCCGCGCACGGCATGCTGATCCTCTCACCGCGCGCGGTGGAGCGGCTCGAGACCTACAAGCCGGCCTGGCCGCTGCCGAAGATTTTCCGCCTGACCAAGGGCGGCAAGCTCAACCAGGGCATCTTCGAGGGCGAAACCATCAACACGCCGTCGATGCTGTGCGTCGAGGACTATCTCGATGCGCTGAACTGGGCGAAATCGATCGGCGGCCTCAAGGCGCTGATCGCGCGCGCCGACGCCAACACCAAGGCGCTGTCGGACTGGAAGGCGAAGACGCCGTGGATCGATTTCCTGGCGAAGGATCCGTCGACCCGCTCCAACACTTCGGTGTGCCTGAAGTTCACGGATCCCGCGATCACCTCGCTGACGGCGGATGCGCAGGCTGAGTTCTCCAAGAAGCTTGTGGCTCTCGTGGAGAAGGAAGCCGCCGGTTACGACTTCGCCTATTACCGCGATGCGCCGGCGGGCCTGCGGATCTGGTGCGGCGCCACCGTGGAAGCTTCCGACGTCGCGCTGCTGACGCAGTGGATCGACTGGGCGTTCGCCGAAACCAGGGCCGCGTTGCCGAAGGCGGCTTAACTCGTCACCCTCCCCTGGAGGGGGAGGCATAGGCCGCCTTCGGCGGCCGTTCTTAAGATACGCAGAAGCAAAGCTTCGGCTATGGCACCCGAAGGGTGCGTCGGGGTGGGGTGATTTCTCCGCACCCGACGCACGCAGAGTTCGCATCGACAGTTTCACCCCACCCCGGCGCTGTGCGCCGACCCTCCCCCTCCAGGGGAGGGTGTGAAGGATCGCACCAATGTCCAAACCCAAAGTTCTCATTTCCGACGCGCTCTCTCCCGCTGCCGTGCAGATCTTTAGGGATCGCGGCGTCGACGTCGACTTCCAGCCCAATCTCGGCAAGGACAAGGACAAGCTCGCCGAGATCATCGGCAATTACGACGGCCTTGCGATCCGCTCCGCGACCAAGGCGACCGCCAAGATCATCGACAAGGCCACCAGGCTGAAGGTGATCGGCCGCGCCGGTATCGGCGTCGATAATGTCGAGATACCCGCGGCCACCGCCAAGGGCATCATCGTGATGAACACACCGTTCGGCAATTCAATCACGACCGCCGAGCACGCGGTCACGCTGATGCTGGCCCTGGCGCGTGAGATTCCGCAGGCCGACGCCTCGACCCAGGCCGGCAAGTGGGAGAAGAACCGCTTCATGGGTGTCGAGATCACCGGCAAGACGCTGGGCGTGGTCGGCTGCGGCAATATCGGCTCGATCGTCGCCGACCGCGCGCTCGGCCTGAAAATGAAGGTGGTGGCGTTCGATCCGTTCCTGTCGCCGGAGCGCGCCAAGGATATCGGCGTCGAGAAGGTCGAACTCGACGAATTGTTCAAGCGCGCCGATTTCATCACGCTGCACACGCCGCTGACCGAGAAGACCAGGAACATCATCGATGCGGCGGCGCTTGCCAGGATGAAGAAGGGCGTGCGCATCGTCAACTGCGCCCGCGGCGGCCTGGTCGACGAGCAGGCGCTGGTCGACGCGTTGAATTCGAAGCATGTCGCGGGCGCCGCCTTCGACGTGTTCGTCGAGGAGCCCGCCACCAAGAACGTGCTGTTCGGCCACCCCAACGTGATCTGCACGCCGCATCTCGGCGCCTCTACCACGGAGGCGCAGGAGAACGTCGCCCTTCAGGTCGCCGAGCAGATGTCGGACTATCTGCTGACCGGCGCGATCTCCAACGCGGTGAATTTTCCCTCGATCACCGCGGAAGAAGCGCCGAAGCTGAAGCCGTTCATCGAGCTCGCCGAAAAGCTTGGCTCGTTCGCAGGCCAGCTCACCGAGAGCGGGATTCTCAAGGTTCAGATCACCTACGAGGGAAATGTCGCCGGGATGAAGATCAAGGCGATCACCTCAGCGGTGCTGTCGGGCCTGCTGCGGCCGATGCTGGGCGACGTCAACGTCGTCTCCGCGCCGGTGGTAGCGAAAGAGCGGGGCATGGTGGTTGACGAGATCGTGCGCGCGGCGCAGAGCGACTATGAAAGCCTGATCACGGTCAACGTCATCACCGAACGGCAGGAACGCTCGGTGTCCGGCACCGTCTATCATGACGGGAAGCCGCGGCTGGTCGACATCAAGGGCATCCGGGTCGACGCCGAGTTCGGCAAGTCGATGATCTACATTACCAACGAGGACAAGCCCGGTTTCATCGGCAGCTTCGCCGGCCTGCTCGGCGCCGCCAAGATCAACATCGCCACCTTCCACTTGGGCCGCGTCAAGCAAGGTGGCGACGCCATCGCGCTGGTCGAGATCGACGGCGCCGTGCCCGCCGACGTGCTGGCCAAGGTGCAGGCGCTGCCGCAGGTCAAGCAGGCCAAGGCGCTGGTGTTCTGAGAAGACGTCCGCTCTCCCTGCGGGGAGATTGCACTTTACCTTCGCCGCGGTTTTGCCGCGGCGAAGCCACAAATCCCGATCGAACCGGTTCTTTCCTCGCTGCGTCTCACCACCAGGGGTGATGGGCGCTTAGGCGCGTCGCCGTCCGGCGAATGGTTCAGGAGAGAATCCATGCGATTGAATGCAAACAGATTTTTAACGACGAGCCTTGTCGCTCTGACGGCGCTGGCTGCAGGCCAGGCGCAGGCGGCCGATGTCGATGCCCGCTCGGCGGTGGATGCGGTTACCGTCTATCCCGATGGCGCCAGTGTTACCCGCATCCTCACGGTCGATCTTCCCGCGGGTGACAATACGGCCGTTCTCAGGGATTTTCCGCTGACACTGGATCCGTCATCGTTGCGGGTCGAGGGCGAGGCGGGCGCGAAACTCACCATCGGGGCGATCGACGCAAAGCCGCCGCGCGCGGCGCCGCCGGTCAACCTGCCCGAACTCGACAAGCGCATCGAGGCGCTGAAGGACGAGCGGGCCAACTTACAAGGTGCGATCGATGCGGCGACCGCCCGGCGCAAATTCGCCGAGCGATTTGCGGAGGCGTCTCCGGCAGGGATCGGCGACAAGGGTGAGGCGCGGCCGATCGCCGAATGGCGCACGGCCTTTGCCGCGGTCGGCGAGGAAATCGCCAGCGCCGATGCTGCGATCCGCGATGCCAAGCGCAAGCAGCGTGAACTCGACCGCGAAATCGCGCGGCTCGAACAGGACCGGGCACAGAAGCCGCCGAGCAAGCTGGAAGTCCGGATCGAACTCGCTGCCGCCGTTGCGACTAAAGCAACGCTGCGGGTGACCTATGCGGTGCGCAACGCGCGCTGGCTGCCACTCTACGATGCGCGTCTCGACACCGGCGCGAAAGACCGCAAGCCTGCGCTCGAACTGGTGCGCCGTGCCGAAATCACGCAGGCCACCGGCGAGGACTGGTCGAATGTCGCGCTTGCCGTTTCCACCGTGCGCACCGCGCGCGGCGGCAGCGCGCCGGATCTCAATTCGCTGATCGTGCAGTACCCGCAACTGCCGCGGCCTCAGGCGTCGGCGAGTGGCGCGATGGACAGCAACAGGACTATACTGCGTGCGGCGCCGGCTCCGGCGTCCAAGATGGCGGAGTCGGTCATGGAGCGCGCGGACGAGCAACAGGCCACGGCCGATGTCAGCGGCTTCCAGGTGGTGTTCAAAATTCCCGGCCGCGTCAGCCTCACTGCCAGCGAAGGCGCCAAAAGCCTGCGTGTTTCCACCACAAGCATCGCCCCGGACCTCGCTGTCCGCGCTGCCCCGGTGAAGGATCCGACGGCGTTCCTCGAAGCGAGCTTCAAGCAGACCGAGGACGCGCCGCTGTTGCCGGGTCGGGTCGCGATCTATCGCGACGGCGTCTTCGTCGGCCGCGGGCAGATGGCTGCTGCGGCGAAGGACGAAACCGTACGGCTCGGCTTCGGCGCGGACGACAAGATCAAGATCGAGCGTATCGTCCTCAAGCGCAACGAGGGATCGGCCGGCCTGATCGTGACGACGTCGAAGACCGACGAACGCGCGTTCAAGACCACCGTGCGCAACGGCCATGACTTCCCGATCAGGATCGCGATCGAGGACCAGCTGCCGGTCAGCGAGAACGAGGAAATCCAGGTCGAAATGCTGTCATCCACCACGCCGCCGACCGCGACCAATCTGCGCGACAAGCGCGGCGTTCTGGAATGGGCCTTTGAGGCCAAGGCGGGCGAAGTCAGGGACATCAACTTCGCCTGGCGGATACGCTGGCCCAAGGACAAGGGCGTCGTGATGGCGCCGGCGGGGTAGGGCGCGAACTCAAGCATCTTCTCCGTCGTGCCCCGCCACCGGGTCTCGCCTTCGGCGAGCCCGATGACAGGCTCCGGCGGGGCATCCAGTACTCCGCAGCGCCAAAGTGTGCATACGATAGGCGCCGCGGCGTACTGGATCGCCCGGTCAAAGCCGGGCGATGACGGTGTAGAAGCGCTTGAGTTCCAACTTCACTTCGCCTTCAAAAATTCACCGACTTCCAGCAGCACGAACTCATTGTCGTCGGCCTTGTTAGGATCGCGACTGGAGGAGAACGGCAAATTGTTATCGTTGCCGACGATGATATGCGCCTCATCGACGCGATCGACGTTTTCGATGGTGAAGAACGGGAAAGCCAAGACGCCGTCATTGAGCGGCTTGCGCGCCTTCTTGTCGGGATCCCTGATCTTCATCAGGTCGATATAGGCGATCTTGCGGACCGGCTTGCCGACATTGGCGTCTGACAGGTCGACCTTGTAGACGCGCTTGAACTTGGCGAGATCCGCGAAGCAGTTCTCGCCGCGCTGACCTTGCGGACAGGCCTTGTCGGCGGTGCCTTCGCCATTGTCGCGCTCGATGATCAGGCCGCTCGTTGCGTCGATCATGTTGAAATCGCCGATGGCGTTGCCGTTCTGCTCGAACACGTATTGCCAGTAGCGGCCGGTGAATTTTTCCGCGGCGACGTCGAATTCGAGAATCCGCGAGGCTTCCTTGCCGTCGACCTTCTCAAAGTCCTTCTTTTCGGCATCCCACAGCGGGCCTTCGAGCAGGCCGTACAGGAACTTTCCGTCCTTCGATGAAGCAAACCCTTCGTAACCCTTGGAGCGGCGCAGATTGACCGTGGTGTAGCTCGCGCCCGGTGCTGCCGGCGACTGCACCGACCAATGGTCAGGCGAGCGTACCGGCTTGCCGTCGGCGGTGGTCTCGAACACGGCCATGATCTTTCCGGTCTTGTCGGCCTTGAGCACATAGGGTCCGAACTCGTCGCCGATCCAGAAGGTATCGCCAATGATCTGAAAGCCTTCGGTGTCGAAGTCGGCGCCGGTGAGATAGCGCCTGGCGGTGTCCTCATGCACGATGCGGAACGGCACCTTCCTGTCGGGATCGTGCAGGAAGATGGTTTCCTGCCGCTCGATCTTGCCGCTCGCCCAGTCGATCCTGTGGCGGTTGAGGTAGAGCATCGAATCCGCCGAGTTGTAGCGCGAGCCCATGCCGTTGTCGGTAAGCACCCAGAACGAGCCGTCCGGCATCACCTTGATGCCGGAATGGCCCTGCAGCGGCTGGCCCTTGAACGGCAGCGATACGCCGGTCGGCCGCTCGTAGGATTTACCCATCACGCTGCCGACGGCGTCGGTGCGCCTGCCGGTGGTGTATTTGCCTGCGGTCTTGAGATCATCAGGCGCGTCGGCGGGCGCATCGATGAAGGTCTCCGCCGGCAGCACGGCGTGGCCCTTCAGCGTGGCGGGAAATTCGCCTTCGCCTTGCGCGAATGCGGCACTGGCCAGAAAGACTGAAGCGACGGAGCAGAGCAATGACACGCGCATGGCGGATCTCCTGTGAATGGCGATGCGGAGTGTCTTGCGGAGGAGCTGTTACAGTCGGCTGACAGTTCTGTGACGAACCTGTAACGCCATTGGATAAGGGTTGCGGCGTTATGCCGTTGGCACGCCGGTGGGCCGCATGGTTTGCGGCAGCAGGAACGGCACGCCCTGATCGGTGTAGTCGATCGTCACGTCCACCTCAAAAATCCGGCGGATGGTCTCGGCCGTGATCGCGTCGGCGCGGCCGCCGTCGACGGCGAGCTTGCCGCGATGCAGCAGCACGATCCGGTCGGCGAAGCGCATCGCCAGATTGAGATCGTGCAGTACGGCGATAACGGCCGTGCCGTTCTGCGCGCGCCGCCGCGCCGTTTCCACCAGATCGATCTGATGGCGCATGTCGAGGCTGGAGGTCGGCTCGTCCAGCAGCAGAAGCCCGGGGCCGTGCTGCGCTTCACCGCAGGCGAGCTGCACCAGCACGCGGGCGAAATGCGCGCGTTGCTGCTCGCCGCCGGAGAGCGTCGGCAATTGCCGGTGAGCGAACGGTGTCAGATCGACTTCGCCGAGCGCGGCATCGACCAGCCGCTGCGCGGCGGCGCGGCCGGCGTCGCCCGCGCCCATATGGACGATTTCCTCGACCGTGAACGGGAAGGTGACGTTGACATGCTGCGACAGCATCGTGCGGTGATAAGCGAGTTGCCGCGGCGAATAGGCCTGGATGTCGCGCTGCTTCAGCCTGATCTGCCCGCTTGTCGGGCGGAGGTCGCCGGACAGCATCCGCAGCAGCGTCGATTTGCCGGCGCCGTTGGGGCCGACGATCGCGACCATCTCGCCGGCATTGATGCGCAGATCGATCGCGTCGACCAGCGTGGCGCGCCCGATCGCCAGCGACACCGTCTGCGCTTCGAGAATGGCGGTCATAGCGAAACCAGCCCGCGCTGGCGCAACAGCATGCCTAAGAAGAACGGCGCGCCGATCGCCGCCGTCAGGATGCCGATCGGCATTTCCGCCGGCGCCACGATGGTGCGCGCCAGCGTATCGGCGCCCACCATCAGCACCGCACCCAGCAGCATCGAGGCCGGCAGCAGCAGCCGGTGCGCGGGCCCGATCACCAGCCGGAGCAGATGCGGCACCACGATGCCGACAAAGCCGACGACGCCGCAGACCGAAACCGCAACCCCCGTCATCGCCGACACCAGCACGATCGAAATCCGCTTCAGCCGTTCGACATCGACGCCGCTGTGAAACGCCTCGGCCTCGCCGAGCACCAGCACGTCGAGCCCACGCGCGATCGAGACGCAGGCGATCAAAGCGAGCCCCAGCACCGGCGCCAGCGCAGCGAGCTTGGGCCAGGTCGCGCCGCTCAGCGAGCCCAGCATCCAGAACGTGATGTCGCGCAACTGGCGGTCGTCGGCGATGAACACGAGTAACCCGATGCCGGCATTGGCGATGGCGGCGATGGCAATGCCTGCGAGCAGAAAGATCGCAATCGACGTCCGTCCCGAGCGGCTGGCGATCGAGTAGAGAATGATCGTCGTTGCCAGCGAACCGACGAAGGCCGCGAGCGGCAGCAATTGATTCTGCATGAAGTGGAGGCTCTGGCCGTACCGGCTGTCGGTGAACACGATCGCCGCGGCGGCTGCAAACGCGCCGCCTGAGGACACGCCGACGAGGGCGGGATCGGCCAGAGGATTGCGAAACAACCCCTGCATGATGGCGCCGGATGCCGCGAGCAGGGCGCCCACCATCGCCGCCGCCGCAATCCTCGGAATCCGGATCGACCACAGCACGAGCTGGTCGCGCGCGAGCGTTGGACCTGGTGCGGCGTCTGCCCATAACCCGAGTGCAGCCGGCAGTCGCGCCAGCGGAATTCCGGCGGCGCCCATCGTGAGTGCGACCAGCGCCGCACCGGCAAGTGCGGCCAACAGACAGATGAGGGTCAGCGAAGCAGGAGGGCGCAACGCGTATCCGCTGCGGCGCTTCGCCCGTTCCGTGCTGTCGGCCAGGGTGGTCACAGCCGGCAGTTTGCGGAGAGTGCCGCCGGCTTGAATTTCTCGGCCTGCGGCGCCAGTGCCGGATAGAGCTTGATCGAAAGATCGCGTGCGGCTGCCGCCGTGCGGGGCCCGAAGCCGAGCAGATAGAGGCCTTCCATGGAGATGAAGGTCTTGTTGGCCGCGACGGGGGTCAGCGCAAAGGCCGGATGGACGTAGACGGCCTCGGCGTCCACCGAGTCCTTGCCGCGCTGGATCGACAGCACCACGTCGGGCTTTGCAGCCACGATCGCCTCGTCGTTGATGATCTTGTAGCCGTCATAGCCGTCGATCGCGTTGACGGCGCCGGCCATCGCGATGATCTCGTTGGCGGCGGTCTTCTGGCCCGCGGCCATCGCGCGGCCGTTCAGCAGTGACATCACGAACATCACGCGCACCGGCTTGGTCACCTTGGCGCGCAGCTCGCGCAGTTGCGCCAGATCGCCGGAGACGACGTCGGTCAGGCATTCGGCCCGCTTGTCCGCGCCCATCGCGTGGCCGACCAGCTTGATCTTGTCGATCAGTCCTGCTTCCGAAAAGGTTTCGGGCACCAGCACCAGCGGCACCTTGGCCGCCTCCAGCACGTCCATGGTTTCCTTCGGCCCGGATCCCTGCACCGCGAGCACCAGTGATGGATTGAGCCCGAGCACGCCCTCGGCCGAAAGCTGACGCATGTAGCCGACGTTCGGCTTGTCGCGCAGCGCTGCGGGCGGATAGAAGCTGGTGGAGTTGACGCCGGCGAGACGGTCCTCGAAACCCAGCGCGTAGAGGATTTCCGTAATCGGCGCCGCCGATCGAGACGATCCGCGCGGGATCCGAGATCGTGACGTCGCGGTTACGGGCATCGTGCACCGTAATGCCCGCAGCGAGTGCGACGCCGCCGAGAAGGAAACAGCCCGCGCCGGCCGACAATGCGAGCGTTCGACAAAATGTCATTGCCGGTTCACCTGTAGGTTCTCCAGGTCAGGTTCACTTGGTCAAAATCAGCTTGTTCTGCGACGTCAGCCGCAGGCGATAATTGTCCTCGCCATGCGCGATGATGATTTCGCGCTCCGCCGCAAACAGCTCGCGGCTGTCGATCCGGCTGCCGTTCATGGTGAGAAGGCGCGTCGCCGACGACCGCTTTTCGGCATGGTTTCCGGCGCCTCCGACATTGTCTCCTGAAGGTGCCGCCATAATTATTGTTGTGTCCCAATGTTCCTGACTAGCTGCTTGTATAATTTGATCGACGCGCAATCCAACCGCTGCACTTTACAATCGATATAAAGTGCGCCGGGCCATTATTGACCGGTTCCGCAACGCGGCGTAACCAAGGCAGAGGCGATACGAGCCGGGGGGCCCGGTCGCGAAGATTTTTAGCCAGCAAGCAGCCGTTCATCACCGCGGCGCCCGCCAGCCAACCAAAAGACAGAACAACAGGTTGGGGCAGTATGGCTTTCGGAGTCAGGCATTCGCGCGCCTTGGTTTTGGGCGCGTCGGCATTTTCGTTAGCGTTGATGTCGTCAGGCGTGAGCGTTCGCTCAGGCGCTTGAAGCGGAGACGGTTGCGCGTACGGCCGAGCAGAAGAAACAGAAGCAGGCCAAACGCCAGCAGGCCAAGCCGCAGCAGGCTGAGCAAGCCCCGGCACCTGTCATGAACGCGATGGCGCAGATCGGAGCCGCGCCGGTGCAATCGCTCGACACGATTACGGCAGTTGCGACCCGGACCGAGGAGCGCGTGATCGACGCGCTGGCTCCAGTCAGCGTGGTGACGCTGGAGCAGATTCAGGGTCGCCAGGCCAGCACCCTCGGCGGTCTGCTCTACAACATTCCCGGCGTCTGGGTGCAGGATCGCGGCGATGAGCCGTCGACTTCGATCAACATCCGCGGCCTGCAGGATTTCGGTCGTGTCGCCGTGATCGTCGATGGCGCGCGGCAGAACTATCAGCGTACCGGCCATTTCGCGAACGGCTCGTTCTTCCTCAACCCGGAACTGGTCAGCAGCATCGAAATCGTGCGCGGCCCGACGGCGAATATCTATGGGTCGGGTGCGATCGGTGGCGTGGCGTCGTTCCGCACCAAGGACATCGACGATGTTGTTCGCGCAGGCGAGCGCTGGGGTGTCGACGCAAAGACGATATTCGGAACCAATCAGGGGCGCGCCCTTGGTTCGGTATTCGGCGGCGTTCGCGTCAACCCGAACGTCGACGTGTTCGCTGGCGGCACCTACAGCACGCAGGAAAGCTACAAGGACGGTACAGGCTTCGAAGTCGCCAATACCGGAAACCGGCTCTCTGCCGGTATTGCCAAGGTGACGGTGCGTCCCGCTGACGGGCACGAGGTCAAGCTTGGCACGGTATTCCAGGAAGACCTTTACAACGTGGGTCAGCCGCCACGCCGCGCCGGCGACCCCAATTCCACCAACCCAAACGGGGTCTTTAGCGGGAACGGCACGTCGATCTATCGTTCCGACGTGAAGAACTACACGACGACGCTCGGCTGGAAATATTCACAGCCGGACGACAAATGGTTCGACTGGGATGCGAAGGTCTACTGGAACCGCACCGAGAATGACCAGATCAAGACGGGTCACACCAGCGCGACTGCCTCCGCCTTCTGTGGCGGCGTGCCGGGCAATGCGGTCTCCGGCTGTATCGGTGACAACCGGGGTTATCTGCTCGATACGGTCGGTTTCGACGTACACAACACCTCGCGCTTCGAGTATGCGGATTGGCGGCACGCGATCACCTACGGAGCCGATGCGTTCCAGGACAACGTGAAGACCGCCGACCTGCGCGGTACGTCGGATGTCACGACTCCCGGCGGCCAGCGCACGGTGTCCGGCGGGTTTGTCCAATGGAAGGCGACTTACAGCAACCTTCTCGAGACGATCGGCGCACTTCGCTACGACAATTACAGCCTGTCGTCGGGAGCAACGTCTTCAGGGGGCGACCGGTTGTCGCCGAAGATCACGGTGGCGTTGATGCCAGTGGCGGTGGTGACGCCCTATGCCAGTTATGCAGAGGGCTACCGCGCTCCGTCGATCACGGAAACGCTGGTCAACGGGCCGCATGCCGGCGCTACCCCCTTCGATTCATTCTTCCGTTGTCCGTCGGGTACGCCGGGCCCGGGCGCCAACTCGACCTTCTGTTTCCTGCCTAACCCGAACCTGCGTCCCGAGGTCGGCAAGAACAAGGAGATCGGATTCAACCTCAGGAAGAACGATCTGTTCATCGCCGGTGACAGCTTCCGCGGCAAGGTCAACTTCTTCCGCAACGATATTAGCGACTTCATCGACCAGGTTGCCTTCGGCACGCCGTTCTTTTTTGCGCCGGGCGCGAGCGTCCTGCCTTTCCTGCAGTATCAGAACGTCGCTGCGGCACGAATCCAGGGCTTCGAGGCCGAGACGATGTACGACGCCGGCCTCTGGTACGCCGGGATTTCCGGCTCCTTCCAGGATGGCAAGAACCTGCAGACGGGATTTGGACTGTACAGCGTCCCGCCGCAGAAGATCACGACGACGGCCGGTATCAGGCTGCTCGACAGAACGCTCATTCTTTCCATGCTGTGGACGTCGGCGATTGCGAACAGGAACATTCCTCCGACCTACACGCCGGCGACGGGGTACGACCTCGTCAATCTGTATTTGCAATACCAGCCGACGCGGGATCTCACGTTCAATTTGTCGGTCGAGAACCTTCTCAACCAGTATTATCGGCCCTACGCTATTCCGATCGGGAGCACCGGCGACACGCAGAACGACGTCAAATGGGCCAGCGCCGCCGCCGGAATCGTCTTCAAGGGCGGTCTCAGATATCACTTCGGAGGAACCTGACACCAAGATCCACGGTCTCGCGCGAGGCCACTACCTCCAAACACCGGGCCGCGCTGATGCTCCAGCGCGGCTGCGGTGCGTTCATGTTTCTAACCAACAAACGGTACGCCAGGCGCACCCCAGCAACCCAGCAAGGAGATTTTTGAAATGTTTATCGCAATGAACCGGTTCCAGGTGAAGATTGGCTCCGAAGCGGCCTTCGAGACCGTCTGGCGCTCGCGCGAATCCTACCTCAGCAGCATGGCAGGCTTCGTCGAGTTTCACCTGCTCAAGGGTCCCGTCCTCGAAGACCACACGCTGTATTCGTCGCATACGACCTGGGTCGACAAGGCCGCGTTCGAAGCCTGGACCAAATCGGAAGAGTTCCGCCGCGCCCATGCCCGCGCCGACAACAAGACCGGCGAAAGCCTCTATCTCGGCCATCCCAAGTTCGAAGGTTTCGAGGTGATCCTGAGCGAGCGCAAGTCCAGCGCCGCCGCGTAAGGGGAGGGTGCGATGTTGAGCACGCAGCTTGCGGACCTCAAGGCGTATATGGCGGAGAATCCGGGCGCGGTAATCGAGGATGTGGCGCGGGAGCGGAAGGTCACCCCGCGCGCCGTCCTGGAGGCGATGCCGGAAGCGATGGTGCGCATTGGCGGCGGCAGTGAGTTTGGCGCTGCGATGAACGATGTCGCGCAATGGGGCGAGGTGACGCTGATCGTCCATACCGACGACGCGATCTTCGAATTCACTGGCTCGATCCCGGCAGGAGAGGTCGGCCGCGGCTATTTCAACCTGATGCAACCGAAGGGGCTTCACGGCCATCTCCGGCACGAGCGCTGCGCGGCCATTGCCTTTGTCGAGCGTCCGTTCATGGGCAAATCGTCGGCCTTCATCGCGTTCGTCAATGTGGACGGCGGCATCATGTTCAAGGTGTTCGTCGGCCGCGATGAGGCGCGCGCGCTGCGCGGCGACCAGCTGCAGCGCTTTCACGCGCTTAGCGAGAGGATCGCGCCCGCCCGCGCGGCGTAGCCGATCCGTATTGTCAGCACGGGAGACGATCATGCAGCGAACAGTGCCTGATGTTATGATCCGTTGGTGTGGCGCGGCCGCCGTGGCCGCCTTCCCCGGTGCGGCGCGCGCCGCCACCGACGTCGCGTTGCTGCCGCGCAACCTGTCGCCCTGGAACATGTTCGTGAATGCGGACATCGTGGTGCAGGCGGTCATGGTCGGGCTCGCCTTCGCCTCGCTGGTGACATGGACGATCTGGCTGGCGAAAACCATCGAGGTCCGCCGCAAGAGCACGACCGCCCGGCGGCGCCTGGGCCTCCTGGAAACCGATACCGTGCTCGCGAAGGCCGAGCAGGAAACCCGCGGCGGAAACGATGCCGTGGCCCAGATCATCCAGTCCGCCGCGCGCGAGGCCAGCATCTCCGGCGGCCATTTCGACGACGGCCTCAAGGAGCGCGTGGCATTGCGGCTGGAGCGGGTCGAGGCCGCGATGTCGCGGCAGATCGCCCGCGGCACCGGCGTGCTCGCGACCATCGGCGCCACCGCGCCGTTCGTCGGCCTGTTCGGAACGGTCTGGGGCATCATGAACTCGTTCATCGGCATTTCCGAAGCCCACACCACCAATCTCGCCGTCGTCGCGCCCGGCATCGCCGAGGCACTGCTGGCGACTGCGCTGGGCCTTGTGGCTGCGATCCCGGCGGTCGTGATCTACAATCATCTGACCCGCACCATCGCGGCCCACCGCGCGCTGCTTGGCGACGCTTCGGCAATGGTGCTGCTGCTGATCAGCCGCGAAGGCGACCGCGGCTCATTCCGCCTCGCGCGCGCCGCCGAGTAAACGACGGAGTGTGAGCGATGGGAGCAAAGCTCGGTCAGGCAATCGGCGGACGGGCGCGCGGCGGCGACGATCTTGTCGAGACCCACGAGATCAACGTCACGCCGTTCATCGATGTGATGCTGGTGCTCCTGATCATCTTCATGGTGGCCGCGCCGCTTGCAACCGTCGATCTCGGTGTCAATCTTCCTGCCAGCGCCGTCGAGCCGTCGCCGCGGCCGGACAAGCCGGTCTTCGTGACGGTGAAGCCGGATCTTTCGGTTGCGGTCGGCGAAGACGTCATCGTGCGCGATACGATGACGGCCACCATCGATGCCGCCACCAAGGGCGACAAGAACGAGCGTATCTATCTGCGCGCCGACAAGGCGGTCAGTTATGGCGACCTGATGGAGGTGATGAACCTCCTGCGCAACGCCGGCTATCTCAAGATCGCGCTGGTCGGCCTCGACGGCCGCAGTTGAATTGTCATGAATGCCTTCGCCCTGCATGACGTCTCCGACCAGGCCGTCCTCCGGCGCTGGAGAGTTTCGGCGATGGCGATCGTGGCCGCGCATGCGGCGCTGATCATGTTGGCGATGAACTGGTACACCCAGCGGCCGGAGCCCGGCGTGGCGATGCCCGCCATCATGGTCGATCTGGCGCCCATTACGTCGTCGCCCGAGGCGGCGCCGATGGACATGACGCCGGGACCTGAGATGCAGCAGGCGGATGCGTCACCGCCTGAGCCAGCGGCCGCAGAGCCCATGCAGGAGCAGATCGCTCCGACCCCGCCGCAAGAGAAGCCGGAGGTGGTGGCGCCGCCGGAGCAGAAGCAGCAACCGACGCCGGAAAAGCCCGAGCCCACCAAGGTCGTTCCCGAACAGAAGCCGGTGCCGGTCAAGCCGAAGGTCGTCCGGCCGGACGCCAAAAAGCCTTCGGAGGCGCCACCTGCGCCGCGCACCAGCGCGCCACCGCGCGCCGAGCGTCAGGCGCCTGCGGCATCGGCGATCAGCGCGGGCGCGGCGGCCTCTGCGATGGCCGCCTATAGCCAGCGCGTTCGCGCGCATCTAATGCGCTTCCACCAATATCCGTCGAGTGGCAATGGTCAGCGCGGCGTCGCCCGGCTGGTCTTCACGCTCGGCCGCAATGGTCAGGTGCGGTCGAGCCGTCTCGGCGGCTCCTCGGGCGTTCCGGCGTTCGATTCGCAGGCCATGGCGATGATCCGCCAGGCCGCACCATTCCCGGCATTTCCGCCGGAGATCGCTTACGGGACGATGCCCTTTAACGTGCCTGTGGAATTCAAGCCCCGCTAGGCGGCATGAAGCCGTAGCTTATTCCTTCACCGCGCCCGTCAGCGACGACACGTAGTAATCCACGAACAGCGAATAAAACAGCGCGACCGGCAGCGAGCCGAGCAGGGAGCCCGCCATCAGCGCGCCCCACTGGTAGACGTCGCCGGTAACGAGCTCGGTCAGGATCGCGACCGGCACGGTCTTGTTGGAGCCGCTCTGGATGAAGGCGAGTGCGTAGATGAACTCGTTCCACGACAGCGTGAAGGAGAAGATGCCGGCCGAAATCAGGCCGGGCACGGCGAGCGGCAGCGTGATTCGCCACAGGATCTGCAGCCGCGTCGCGCCGTCGACCAGCGCGCATTCCTCCAGCTCATACGGGATCGACTTGAAATAGCCAATCAGGAGCCAGGTGCAGAACGGCACCAGGAAGGTCGGATACACCAGGATCAGCGCCAACGGCGAGTTGAACAGGCCGAACTGCACGATCACGGTGGCGAGCGGGATGAACAGGATCGAGGGGGGCACGAGATAGGCGAGATAGATGCCGAGGCCCACATAGGGGCTGCCACGGAAGCGCAGCCGCTCGATCGCATAGGCCGCGAGCGTCGAGGCGAACAGCGACAGGAAGGTCGAGCAGACCGCCACGATCATCGTGGTCCACAGCCAGGTCGGGTACGCCGTATTGAACAGCAGGTGCTTGATATGGGCGAGCGTCGGCGAGGTGATCCAGAACGGATTGTGATCCTTGAAGTTCAGCAATTCCGCGTTCGGTTTGAACGAGGTGATCGCCATCCAGTAGAACGGGAACAGGAGAATCAGCACGAAGCAGGACAGCGGCAGATAGATCATCATCACCCGCCGCGCGCGGGAATCCCACGACATGGTGTCCGGCGTGGCGCTGGCGACATTGCTGTTGCCCGGTGAGGCGGCTACGTCAGTCATTGGCTTCTCCCTGCTGCCATTTGCGGCGCGCGAGGCCGAAGTAGCTGAACACTGTCGCGAACACGAGGAACGGGATCATCGATACGGCGATTGCCGCACCCTCGCCGAGCTCGCCGCCGGCGATGCCGCGCTGGAACGCCAGCGTCGCGAGCAGATGCGTTGAGTTGACCGGCCCGCCGCGCGTGATGGCGTAAACGAGCTGGAAGTCGGTAAAGGTGAAGATGATCGAGAACGTCATCACGATCGCGAGGATCGGCAACATCATCGGGAAGGTGATGTAGCGGAAACGCTGCCAGGCGCTGGCGCCGTCCAGCATTGCCGCCTCATAGAGCGAGGGCGAAATCGTCTGCAGTCCTGCCAGCAGCGAGATCGCTACGAAGGGGATGCCGCGCCAGATGTTGGCCACGATCAGCGAGAACCGCGCCGCCCACGGCGTTCCCAGGAAGTCGACGTTGGTGGTGCGGACGTGCAGTACGTCGACCAGCAGATAGGAGATGATCGAGAACTGCGGATCGTAAATCCACCAGAACGCCAGCGCCGACAGCACCGTCGGCACGATCCACGGCAGCAGCACGATGGCGCGAAGCAGGCTCTTGAACGGGAAGTGGTTGTTGAGCAGCAGCGCCAGCCAGAAGCCAAGCGCGAATTTTCCGAAGGTCGCGACCGCGGTGTAGAACACGCTGTAGAACACCGCGCCCCACCACAAGGGATCGGTCCACAGATACTGGAAATTCTCCAGCCCGACGAAGATGCCGCGCCGGCCAATGGTGGTGTCCGTGAAGGCGAGCCAGACGCCGAGACCGAGCGGGTAGGTGAGGAATACCCCGAGCAGCCCGATCGCCGGCGTCAGGCACATGACGATCAGGAACGGCTTGTAGTCGAGCAGGCGTGCGATCCAGCCCGGTTGCCGGGCGGCTGCGGCGCGCGTTGATAGAGTCGTTACAGACATTGAATGGTTGTCCTGGCTCTGTCAGTGTCATTCCGGGAGCGATGCGAAGCATCGAACCCGGAATGCATCCGAGACTTCCAGGTCTGGTGCTCGCGCACCATCCCGGAATGACGGAATTCAACGCTCTGCAATGACGGTTCTTACCGGGCCTGCCGCCGGAAATACCGCTTCGCACGCTGCTCCGCTTCCGCAGCCGCGGCTTCCGGGGTCGAGGCGCCGGTCGCAACCGCAGCGCACATCTGCACCAGCACGTAATCGGCGCTGACGGCGCCGGTCGCCGTTGAGATCGGCCCCTTGTAGCCGTCGTAATAGGTGCTGTTCATGGTGTCCTTGAAGATCTTGACCTTTGGATCTTCGGACCAGACCTTGGCTTCGGCATAGGCGGCAAGCGGCTGGGACCAATAGCCCGAGTTGGCATTGAGCCAGGGCTCGTATTGGTCCTTTTCCAGCATGAACTGCAGGAGCGCCTTTGCAGCATTGGGGTACTGGCTGTGCTTGAACACCATCGCGTTCAGCGTCAGGCCCGCCATCGGCGAAATCTTGGCGAGGCCCTTCGGGAGAAGCTGATGCTCGCTATCCTCGGCGATCGCCTTGGTGGCCGGATCGTTCTTCAGCGAGAAATACAGCGAGACACCGTTGGCGGTCAGCGAGATTTCCTGCGCGGAGTAGGCGCGGTTGTTGCTGACGTCGTTCCATGACGGCGTGCCGGCAATGAAAGTCGGGTAAAGTTCCTTGACCCACTTCAGAGCGGCGATGGTCTCCTTGCTGTTGATGACGATGTTACCCTCTTCATCGAGCAGGGAAGCGTTGTGCGACCACAGCGCCCAGTTGGCAAAGCCGTTGCCGTCGCCCTTGGCATTGCCCAGCGCGAAGCCGGCCGGCTTGCCGGCCTTGTGCAGCTTCTGGCACAGGTCCAGAAATCCGGCATGGTCTTCCGGAACCTTGTCGAAGCCGACCGATTTCAACACCGATTTGCGGTAGATCAGGGGGCCGGCGGTGGCGCCGAACGGCAATCCGATCCAGGCGTCGCTCTTGCTGCGCTTGCCGTATGTCTGCGCCAGCGGCAGCCAGCCGCCATAGCGCTTGCCGAGATAGTCGGCGACGTCGGTCAGCTCGATCAGCTTGTCGACATAGATGTGCGGCGCGTCCGAGAAGCCGATGATGATGTCAGGGCCGGCGCCGGAATTCGAGGTCACCGCGGTCTGCTGGTTGATGTCTTCCCAGCCGACGAAGTCGACCTTGACCTCGACGCCGGTTTCCTTGGTGAATTTGGCGGCATTGGCGCGGAACACGTCCTCGTCCGCCTGCACGAAGCGCACCGGGCGCAGCATGCGCAGGCTCGCGCCTTTTTCGATCGCAAATTTGGGGGCAGCGACGTCGGCGGCCTTGATGGCGGATTGGGCCGAAGCGCCGGTGGCCGCCAGCGCGGCGGCGGAAACGCCCAAAGCCAGCGCGTCACGGCGGGTAATGTTAGTCGTCATTTAGAAACTCTCCCTGTTTTCCTGTTCCCGGCGTTGCACCGACGGTGAACTCTCAAGCCCCTGGTTCCAGCCGAAACCGGGGCTTTTTGCCTCTGTTATTGTTACGTCTTGCGGGCGCGAACCGTTCTCCGCTTCGCCCGAAGACGCCCTTCTTGCCGCCTTAGCTGTTCGGGCCGCGATCCATGCTGACAGGCTGCCAGCGGCGGAGCGCGGTGTCTTGCAGCACCGACGGATTGACACAGCTTACCGGCCACATGCCCTGACAGGACCAGTGACAATTCGTAGCCTACGCGGCGCTTGCGCGCCTCGTCAAAACGTGCCGACGCAGAGGCGACATGCGCCGTCAGGGTGACGTTTTCCATCGAAAGCATCGGGTTGTTGTGCGACGGCGGTTCCTTTTCCAGCACGTCGAGGGCGGCGTGCGCGATCCAGCCCTCCTGCAGCGCCTTGATCAGCGATTCCTCGTCCACCGTGGCGCCACGGCCGGTATTGATGAAGACGGCGGACTTTTTCATCTGGCGGAAATGCTTCTCGGTGAGCATGTGATGCACCTCCGGCCGCGCCGGCGCGTGCATCGAGACGAAATCGGATTGCGACAGCACCTCGTTCAGCGTCGAGGGAATCACGCCGTGATCGTACATCAGCGTTTCCTGGATGAAGGGATCGTAGGCCATCATGCGCAAGCCGAACGGGGCGGCACGCTTGGCGACCGCGCGCGCCACCCGGCCAAAGGAGACGAAGCCGAGCGTCTGTCCCATCAGCCGCGGGATCTTCAACAGCGCAGGGCGGCCCTCCGACCAGCGGCCGGTGCGCACCATCTTGTCCTGCTCGACCAGCCGCCGGAACCCCGCCAGCAGGAGCATCATGGCGTGGTCGGCGACCTCCTCGATGAAGGTGTCGGGGATGTTGGTGACGGGAATGCCGCGGGCGGTCGCAGCCTTGACGTCGACCGAGTCGACGCCGACGCTGCCGAGCGTGATCACCTTGCAGTTCTCGAGCGCGTCGATGATCGTCTTCGTGATCGGCATGCCCTTGGCGTAGATCGCATCTGCGGTCTTTGCAGCGGCGATGAATTCCGCCTCGTTGGCCGGCGCCTCGATGATTTCGGCGCCGATCGGATCGAGCGCTTCCTTCTCGTAGTCGTAGCCGCCGCCGGCGACCGTGAAGCTCGCGCCCTTCGGCGTCACCACCCTGTATTTCGGCATTTCCTGCTCCCGATTTTATTCGTCGGTGTTGGTTTGAGGCGGCGGGCGCCGCCCTGTTCTTATTTGTGACTTCACCTTTTACGCGACCTGACCGCTACCTGCTACAATCATCGGTTGCTTAATTGAACAAAAACACGGGCTTGCGGGGTCTTCGTAACAAAGCGCTAAAGGGTCTCACGATACCGTGCGCCGAATCAATCGGCCAATCGCGTGCCACGCGCCTATTTTCCGGAGATCCCCGTGAAGTTCACCAATCTCAAGATCACCCCCAAGCTCGGCATTTTGCTGGGCGTGACCCTGCTCGGCCTCTGCGTCGCCGGCGTGCTTGCGGGCTATCTGATGCAGCGTGAGATGCTGAATGCGCGGATCGAGCAGACCAGGGCGATCGTCGACATGGCGCGCAACATGGCGCTCGGGTTGCAGAAGCAGGTTGCCGCGGGCCAGATGACCAAGGAGGCGGCGATTGCCGAGTTCAGCAAGCGCGGCAATACGCTGACCTTCGACAATGGCAACGGCTATGTGTTCGCCTACACGATGGATGGTATCGCCGTGCTGGCGCCGGTTCCCGGCCAGATCGGCCAGAACCGCATGGACGTCGATACCGGCGGCAGGAAGCTGGTGCGCGAGCTGCGCGACGGCATCGCCAGGGATGGCGAAGTCACGCTGCGCTACGAATACCGCAAGCCGGGACAAGACGTGCTGATCCGCAAGTTTTCCTATGCGGTTCCGATTCCCGGCTGGGATATGTTCGTCGGCACCGGCGCCTATCTCGATGATCTCGATTCCAAGATGAAGCCGATCGCGCTGGTGCTCGGGCTTGCCATCCTCGGCATCGGGGTGATTGCAGGCAGCATCGCCTGGATAATCGGTCGCAGCATCAGCAAGCCGCTCGTTCAGCTTGGTGCCCGCATGCAGGACCTGGCCGAGGGGCGGCTCGACGGCGAAATTCCCGGCCTCGGCCGCGGCGACGAGATCGGCGCGATGGCCGCCACCGTCCAGATCTTCAAGGACAATGCGGCGCGCATCCGCGGGCTCGACCGGAAGGAAGCCGAGGTGCAGGCGCGGGCCGAGGCCGAACGGCGGGCGGCGATGGAAAGCATCGCTGGCGATTTCGAACGCAGCGTGACCGGCATCGTGCGCTCGGTGTCGACGGCGGCCGCCGGCATGCAGACCACCGCGCAGTCCATGACCACGACCGCCAGCGATGCCAGCGCGCGGGCGGCGACCGTCGGCGCGGCATCGCAGCGCTCGTCCGATAATGTCGGCACGGTCGCTTCCGCCGCGGAAGAGCTCTCCGGCTCGGTGACCGAGATTTCCCGTCAGGTGGCGCGCTCCAGCGAGATCGCCAGCAAGGCGGTCAGCGACGCCGAGCGCACCAACGCCACCGTCGGCGCGCTCTCGACCGGCGCCGAGAAGATCGGCGAAGTGGTCAAGCTGATTCACTCGATCGCAGCCCAGACCAATCTGCTCGCGCTCAATGCCACCATCGAAGCGGCACGCGCCGGCGATTCCGGCCGCGGTTTTGCGGTCGTGGCGTCGGAAGTGAAGGCGCTCGCCAACCAGACGGCAAAGGCGACCGAGGAAATCTCCTCGCAGGTGGCGGCCATGCAGGCTTCGACCAGCGAAGCGGTAGCTTCCATCGGCGGCATCACCGAGACCATCGCGCAGATGAGCGAGATCACCGTCTCGATCTCGACCGCCGTCGAGCAGCAGGGTGGCGCCACCCGCGAAATCGCCCGCAACATTCAGTCGGTAGCGGCCGGATCGAACGAGATCTCGGCCCATATCGGCGGCGTCACCACGGCGGCGGCTGCGACCGGCAAGGCGGCGTCCGAAGTGCTGGCGAGCGCCCGCGAACTCGACACCCAGTCCGGCATGCTGCGCAGCGCGGTCGACGAATTTTTGGGGAAGGTGCGGGCGGCGTAGGGCGTGTACTCGCGCATTTCGGACAATCGTTCGTGCGGTTGCCCGTGAGCTTTGGCGCCAGAGCAGACGCAAGTCGGGAAGGTCGGCATGTCCGCTTGGGCCACCAGCAGACACGCGCCGCTGAACGCGCAGCAAGTTGAGGCCTGGAAATTCGTGGAGAGCGGTTACGACCGCAAGCGGGCACATGAGCGCACGGAAGTACGAGAGATGTTCACCCTTCGCCTGGTTATTCACAGTGCAATCAGGCAACACAAATCTCTTCCACATCAAATCACAATCCAACAATCTGACTTCGTGATGGATTTTGTTTTTTTGCGATAACTTTTCACTCCGATTGACAATGCGCCCAAAAAGGATTCGCGAACATCGGCGAACTTCACGAGAACAGCGTTGGCGTGATGATCGGGCAGCGACGCTGTCGCAGATCGTGCATCCAGCCTTGCGTTGCAGGTTTGAACCGGACGGTAATTTTGACAAGCAGCGCCGGCTGATTGACTACAACCTGTGTGTGTAGTGCGATGGCCCGCACGGCTCCGTGTTCTGCAATACCCCGGCCTTTCTCTCGGCGCGGATGGTCGTCGTGAAGTGCGTTGCGTAACGCAGTGGGAATGAGGCGATGAAGTACAGAGATCGTATTGGCGAACGTGAGTATCAGGAACGTCTCGAGAGTTTGCTCAAGAGCGTCCTCAACACGAACCTGCAGCCGCTGAGGTCGCTCGAGACCGCAACCAAAAAGCGGAGAGCACAGAAGAAGAAAGCGGCAACCAATTCCGGGTTTACGGAATCAATCAGGACACTTCCGGTTAACGGTGCGCCCCGCCGTTAGCGATCAACCCCAACGGGTACAGCGTATGTCATCGTCCGCTCCAGTGCGCAATTGCGCACAAGGCGGACGATGACGGCCTTTGGCGGCGCCAGGGCCCGCTTCCTTTACTGCTTCTCGATCCCGGCATCCGCGATCAGCTTGTCCCAGAGCACCAACTGCTCTTTCAGGAAGGCGTCGAACTCTTCCGGCGTGCCTGAGAACGCTTCCATGCCGCGCTCGGCGAGCTGGTTCTTGATATCCGGCCGCTCGATGACCTTGCGAATTTCCGCATTCAGCCTGACCACGATTTCCTTCGGCATATTGGCCGGGCCGAGGTAGCCCTGCCACGATGTGATGTCGAAACCTTTCACCGTGGCGTCCATGGTGGGCAAATGCGGCAACAAGGCCGAAGGTTTCTTTGTCGTGACCGCAAGCGCTTTCAGTGCCTTGCCGTTGACATGCGGCAGGCCGGTCGGGACGTCGATGAACATCATCGAAACGCGGCCGGCGATCACGTCGGTCAGGGCCGGCGGCGAGCTCTTGTAGGGGACGTGGAGCAGATCGATCCCGGCGAGACGGGCGAAGGTTGCGCCCGACACGATCGCCGAGGAGCTGCCGCTGGCGTAGGAGTATTTACCCGGCTCCTTCTTGGCGAGCGCGATCAGTTCGGCCACCGAATTCGCGGGGACGTCCGGATGGATCACCAGCATGAAGGGCAGGTCGCCGGTCCGCGCGATCGGGGTGAAATCCTTGATCGGATCGTAGCTCATCGTCTTCAGCAGATATGGATTTGCCGAATGCGTCGTGTTGGTGGTCACGAACAGCGTGTAGCCGTCTGGCGGGGTGCGCGCGACATAGCTCGCCGCGATCGAGCCGTTGGCTCCCGCCTTGTTTTCGATGACGGTGCTGACGCCCAGCGCCGTGCCGAGCTCCTTGCCGATCAGGCGCGTCGTGGTGTCGGTGCCGCTGCCGGCGGCGAATGGCAGCACCAGCGTGATGTTGCGGTTCGGGTAGGGCGCCTGCGCAGAAGCCGTGGCGATCATCGCCAGCATCAGGGGAGCCGCTGCGGCGACGTGCCGGTACCGTTTCCATAACGCGAACATATCGTTGTTTCCTCAAGCTATTTTCGTGTTGAATTGGCCGGCACGCTAGCCTGCCGGGATCGAAAGGGGAAGCCGGTATGACGCCACGCCGCAGGCGGCTCAAGCCTTCCTTGCCGAAGCCCGCCTGGAGGCGATCACGACGCCGGCCAGCACCAGCGCATAGCCTGCCAGGTGGAATAACCGCAACTGCTCGCCGAGCAGCAGGATCGCCATCGCCGAGCCGAACACCGGCACCAGGTGAAAGAACGGCGCGGCGCGGTTCGGCCCGATCAGCGCCAGCCCGCGGTTGAAGAACAGATAGGCCAGCGTCGAGGGGAAGATCACTGAATAGGCCAGCGTCGCCATCGAGATCACGTCGAATTTCAGCGTCGCGCCGGTCGAATACTCCCAGATCGAGAACGGCACCAGCATCAGCGCGCCGCAGCAGGTGGTGAAGGAAATCAGCGACAATGCATGCGTCACCGGCCGGCGCGGGATCAGCGCCGAATATAGCCCGAACGACACCAGCGAACTCGCAAACATCAGGTCGCCGCGGTTGAAGCTGATGCCGGCGAGCGCGCTCCAGTCGCCGCGCAGGATGATGGTCAGGACGCCTGCGAGCGAGATGGTGATGCCGGCGAGTTGCGCGCCGGTCAGGCGGACGCCGAACAGCGCCAGCGACCACAGCGCGACAAACAGCGGCCCGGCCGACTGGATCAGGAGCGCGTTCAGCGCCTCGGTATATTGCAGGGCCCAGTACGAGATCGCGTTGTTGTAGGCAAAACCGACCAGCGACAGAAACAGCATCATCGGCAGATGCGCGCGCAGCACCGGCCAGTCCTGCTTCAGGTGCGGCCAGGCAAAGGGCAGCAGGATCAGAAAGGTCCCGATCCAGCGGACGCAGGACAGCGTCAGGGGCGGCACATGGCCCGCGACATGGCGCGCCAGCACGATGTTGCCGGCCCAGAACAGTGAGGTCAGGCTCAGCAGCAGATAAGGTTGATTGGTCAACCACCGGACCGGGTGGAAGGCAGGCGGCGCTGGTGCGGGTTGGGTCATGGTCGCAGGGCGAGATAGGCCGGATTTCCGCCGCGCGACAAGTCCCAGGCATGCAATGCTACAATGTTCTTGAATTATCGCGAGGTATCGTCGATGGCTGTGGACTTGCTGAACGTGAAGGGCCTGCAGAAGCTCGATCCATCGGCCCCGGTGGTGATGGTGAACCTGATGCGATTCCGCGAGCAATCGCTCGACGGCAACGGTTCGGGCTGGGATGCTTATCTACGCTACAGCGCGCTCACCGTCCCGATGATCAAGGCGCGCGGCGGCACGCTGCTGTGGACCGGCGATGCCAAGGCGGTCGCGCTCGGGCGGCAAGACGACAATCAATGGGACTATCTGGCGCTGGTGTATTATCCTGATGTCGCCGCGTTCATCGACATGATGACGTCGCAGGATTACGAGCAGCGCTGCGATCCCCACCGCATCAACGGCTGCGCCGAGCACGTGATCATCGCGACGAAGGAGGCCTACAGCAAGTTCAAGCCGGGGTGAGCTTGAATGCGCAGGATCAAACTTCCACGGTTCGTCATGCCCCGCGAAGGCGGGGCATCCAGTACGCCGCGACTTCTCGGCTCCAGCTCCGGTCTCTGGAATACTGGGTCAACCGCCCCAGTGCGCAATTGCGCACAAGGCGGGTGACGACAGTTAACCGCCGAGAACTAGCGCCTCAAAACTTCCTGACGAGGTCCGGCGTGATCTCGCTGATCGAGCGGATGCCCAATAGTGCCAGGTCGCGGTCGATCTCGGCTTTCAGCAGCGTGATCGCGCGCTGCACGCCGGCTTCGCCGCCGGCGATCGCGGCATAGAGGAAGGGACGCCCGACCCAGACGAAATGCGCGCCGAGCGCGAGCGCCTTGATCACGTCGGTGCCGCGGCGGATGCCGCCGTCGATCATGATCGTCATGCCCTTTGCTTCCGCCGCGATCTCCGGCAGCGTGCGCAGGCCCGACATCGTGTAGTCGAGCTGGCGGCCGCCATGATTGGAGAGCATCACGCCGTCGACGCCGCTCTCGCGCGCAATGCGCGCATCCGCCGGCGAGACCAGGCCCTTGACGACGAGCTTACCTTTCCAGCGCTTGCGGATCAGCTCGACGTGCTTCCAGGCAAGCTGGTCGCGGGCGCCGATATTGCGCATCAGGTTTTTCGCCATCACCGGCGGGCCGCGTTTGGCGTCCATGTTCTCGAAATGCGGCATGCCGAAATTCTTCACGGTGCGGGCCCAGGTGCCGAACAGCCAGTGCGGATGGCTGACCGTGTCCCAGAACACGCGCGGCGTGATCGCGAGCGGCACCTGAAAGCCGTTGCGGATGTTGTTCTCGCGGTTCGGCGGCACCGGCACGTCGGCGGTGACGACGAAAGTGTCGTAGCCGGCGGCGGCCACGCGATCGACCAGAGGCTCGATCCGCTCCGGCAAGCCGGCGAGATAGGCCTGATACCACGCGGCCTGATTGGCGGCGCGCACATCTTCCAGCGTGATCAGCGACGAGGCGCTGAGAATCATCGGCACGTTTTCGGCTTTCGCCGCCTGCGTCAGCGCGATGTCGCCGCGATAGGCGCACAGCGCGGAAGAGCCCATCGGTGGAATGCCGAACGGCGAGGCATAGGTCTTGCCGAACAGGGTGGTGGTCTGGTCGCGGCCGGAGACGTCGTTAAGTACGCGCGGCACGAAGCCGTATTCGTCGAAGGCCTTGCGGTTGTCGCGCAGCGCAGCGTCGGTCTCGGCGCCGCCGGAGATGTAGCCGTAAAGGAATTTTGGAATCCGGCGCCGGGCGGTCGGCTCGAAATCGTCGAGCGACAGATATTTTTGCAAGGCGCGCGGCACCGCGCTCTGGGCACGGGTCACGGTCGCGGGCGGCGCGGTCAGGCCAGCAGATTTGTCGAGCACGTCGGGCGTTCCATTTTTTTGGTTGTTATGAGGAGGCAGGTTAACGCCGGGGCGGTGGTCCACCAAATTTCTGGCCGGCCTTGTTGACGGACGCGCTGACGTCGCCGAGCATCTTTCGCGTCTCGGCGATCAACTGCCCGGATTTCTTGTCGAAACTTTCGATCAGTTCGCGCATCGAGATCACCGTCGGGAGCAGTTCGCCGTCATACTTGTCGCTGGCGAGGCTGCCGAGGAAATCCCTGGTCTTGGTCAGCGCGCCGTCGACCGCATCGACGCTGGATTCAGCGGTCGAGATGATACTGGTGATCTTCTCGCCGTCACCGGACAGCGAGGCCGTGTACGTCTCGAAATTCCGCAGCGTATCCTTGACCGCCACCTCGTTGTCGGAGATTACCCGGTCGACATTGCGCAGCGCCACGCGGATTTTTTCCTGGGTGTTGAGCGTTCCGTCCTTGTCGGCCGTCAACTGCGGAATGCCATCGGTGCCTTTTGGCGGCGGCGGCGCCTCATCCGAGCCGCCGGTGAAGGAGATCGCGGCAATACCCGTCAATCCCTGAAATTCGAGGCCGACCTGGGTATCGCTCTTCACCGGCGTGTTGCCGTCGATCATGGCGAGGGCTACGACGCGGCGCGGATGGTCGAGCTTGAGCGACACCACTTCGCCGACCCGGATGCCGGCGAAATTCACGCTGCCGCCGTTGCGAAGGCCGGACGCCGAGCCTTCGAAGATCACGCGGAACGGCACCTTCTGCTTGGCGCTGACGAATTTCTGGTAGCCGAGATACCCGCCCAGCGATCCCCCGATCAGGGCGAGGGTCAGGCTGCCGATCATCAGATTGCTGGCGCGAACCTTCATCGAAACCTTCCGAAGCAGACTCCAGAAATAGCGGATTTACCGGGCCGAGTCACCGCGGCTCTCTTAAACCTCGCCCCGCTTGCGGGGAGAGGTGGGATCGCATCGTAAGATGCGATCCGGGTGAGGGGGTACAGGTATTGAGGCATTCGCATCTGCGGAGAGAGCCCCTCACCCCGACCCTCTCCCCGTAAGAACGGGGAGAAGGAGAAGGGTCCTGCCGTCAGCCGGATTGTTTTCGCGACGCCACAAACACCCCGGTCAGCACCAGCGCAAAGCCGATGAAGTGGAACGCTTGCGGATGCTCGCCCAGGAAGACGATCGACATGATGGTTCCGAACACCGGGACCACGTGAAAGAACGGCGCGGCGCGGTTGGCGCCGATCAGTTGCACGCCGCGATTGAAGCAGAGATAGGCGATCGTCGAGGGAAACAGCGCGACATAGAACAGCGTCAGCAGGTTCGCCGTGTCGATCTGCATCGACGGCCGCGAGAACAGTTCCCAGATGAACAGCGGAATCAGGCAGGCCGCGCCGGCCCCGAAGGTGAAGGCGACGAACGACAGGCCGTGGATATCCGGGCGTTTCAGCGACAGCACCGAATAGATCCCGAAGATCGCAAGCGCCACGATGAAGATCAGGTCGCCGCGGTTGAACTCGATATTGGAAAGCTTGGTGAGGTCGCCATGCATCAGGATGATGAGCACGCCGGCCATCGACAGCATGACGCCCGCGGCCTGCGCCAGCGTCAGCCGCACCCCGAGCAGCAGCAGCGACCACACCGCGACCACCAGCGGGCCTGCCGACTGCAACAGGAGCGTGTTCAGCGCCTGGGTGTGCTCGAGCGCCCAGTATTGCAGGGTATTGAACGCGCCGATGCCGGTGATGGAGAGCAGGATCATGATGCCGAGGCGGCTGCGAATTGCGGCCCAGTCGCGGACCAGGTGCTTCCAGGCAAACGGCAGGATGATCAGGAATGCGAACGACCAGCGCAGGAACGAGAGCGTCACCGGCGCGATATGGCCGGCGGCCAGCCGTCCCACGATGGCGTTGCCGGCCCAGCAGAGCGCGGTGATGCTGAGCAGCAGATAAGGCTGGTTGGCGAGCCAGTTCCCGGACGGGGAGGATGAGGTCTGGTCGGTAGCCGTCATTGAAGGATAAGGCCCGGTTCATGGCGCCGCGGCCCGCCCAGCCGATGTCGCCGGGCCGGAAATATAGCCCGGCCCCTGTCACAGACACGGATTTGCTTTGCTCATCAATGGTGCAGGATGCATCGCGACCATGCAGCCCGGCTCGACTGTCCCCTTGTACGTTCCCTGCCTGTTGTTTGGGGTTGCCAGCGGGCAGGCGAATATGCAATCATAAGACGATTGATGTATGCAACCCAACCTTGGTTTGTTTTTTAGGGTCGCATGCCAGTTTTTTACGGGTTATTTTCAAGTAATCGGGCGTCCTTCGATCATTGGGACCACGGCTCTGCGGGCGGCTGCGCTTTCGGCGGCTTTCTCTCTCCGTGAGGTCGAATTCTAATTTCTAGATGATGGGTCAATCCTTGAGCAAGCCGATGTCGGCCGAAGAAGCCGAAGCAGAAGCGCGTCACCAGTTCGCCGTTCGCGCCAATTCCATATTGGCGTTCGTCGAATGCGAAGAGGAGCAGCGCCCGAAACTGCGCGAGGCCATCATCGCGGCGATGTTATGGGCGCAGACGCAGCCTAAGCTCACCGGGTAGGGCGGGTCTGCCGAAGCGAATGCCGCTCATGCCATGAGCGCGCGCGCGATTGCGCCCGCAGCCTTCACCGCGTCGTGGGGGTCGAGTTCGACCTGCAGGCCGCGCTGGCCGCCATTGAGGAACACGCTTGCATGGCCGAGCGCCGCCTCCTCGATCGCGACCGGCACGCGCTTCTTCTGCCCGAACGGCGAGATGCCGCCGACATGGTAGCCGGTCAGCCGTTCGGCATCCGCCGGCCGCATCATCTTCGCCGCCTTGGCGGCGAAGGCGCTGGCGAGTTTTTTCATGCTGACTTCGCAGTCCGACGGCACCACGGCGCAGACCGGCTTTCCGTCGACCTCGGCCATCAGCGTCTTGAGCACGCGCGCGGGCGGCACGCCGAGCGCCTCCGCCGCCTGCAGCCCGATGCTCGCCGCATCCGGATCGTAGTCATAAGCATGCAGGGTGAATTTCACGCCAAGCTTTTCCAGCGCCTGGGTCGCACGGGTGGTTTTCGACATGGCCCTTCCGTCATTGCCGGATGTTAATGCGCCCGCTCCGGGGTGGATACAAATATTCCGGGGATATCAATGGGTTGGAGCTGTTCTAAGACCCCCCTGAAGCCGCCTTCTTGCTTGCCTAGAGCACCCTCTTCCTTTATCCGGTGGGGCATGCCTCGCATGCGAACGGCCCGGCCGTAATTTTGGCTGGGCAGGCTAGCGCATGATCCGGAAAAGTGGAGACCAGTTTTCCGGAGAGGTCATGCTGGGACCATCAGATTTGCAGGGAACACGTTAGAAATGGCCAATGTTGTCGTCGTCGGCGCCCAGTGGGGCGACGAAGGGAAGGGCAAGATCGTCGACTGGCTGTCGGAGCAGGCCGATATCGTCGTGCGCTTCCAGGGCGGCCACAATGCCGGCCATACGCTCGTCATCAATGGCGAGACCTACAAGCTGGCGCTGCTGCCCTCCGGCGTGCTGCGGCCGTCGAAACTCGCCGTCATCGGCAATGGCGTGGTGTTCGATCCCCAGGCCTTCCTCGATGAGGTGACAAAACTGAAGGGCCAGGGCGTCGCCATCAGCCCGGAAAACCTGCGCGTCGCCGAGAACGTCACGCTGATTCTGCCGCTGCACCGCGAGCTCGATGCGCTACGCGAATCATCCAATGCCAACACCGCGATCGGCACCACACGCCGCGGCATCGGACCGGCCTACGAAGACAAGGTCGGCCGCCGCGCCATTCGTCTGATGGACCTCGCCGACCTCGACACGCTGCCGCACAAGATCGACCGTCTGCTGGCGCATCACAACGCGCTGCGCCGCGGGCTCAATCTGGAAGAGATCGATGGCGGCGGCATCCTGAAGGAGCTCACCGCGCTGGCGCCGAAACTGTTGCCCTACGCCGAAACGGTGTGGCGGCTGCTCGACATCAAGCGCCGCGAGGGCAAGCGCATCCTGTTCGAGGGCGCGCAGGGCGCATTGCTGGATGTGGACCACGGCACTTATCCCTACGTCACCTCGTCCAACACGGTGGCGGCGCAGGCGGCGACCGGCACCGGCATGGGCCCGGGTGCGGTCGGTTATGTGCTGGGCATCTGCAAGGCTTATACGACCCGCGTTGGCCAGGGGCCGTTCCCGACCGAACTGGACAACGAGATCGGCGAGGAGATCGGCCGCCGCGGCAAGGAGTTTGGCGTCAACACCGGGCGCAAGCGCCGCTGCGGCTGGTTCGATGCTGTATTGGTGCGGCAGACTGTCCGCACCTGCGGCATCACCGGGCTCGCACTTACGAAACTCGATATTCTCGACGGCTTCGACACCATCGAGGTCTGCACCGGCTACATGCTGGACGGCAAGGAAATCGACCATCTGCCGGCGGGCGAGGGCGCCCAGGCCCGGGTGGTGCCCATTTATGAGACCATCGAAGGCTGGAAGGAGCCGACCGCCAACGCACGTTCCTGGGCAGATTTACCGGCCCAGGCGATCAAATATGTTCGCCGGGTCGAGGAACTGGTGGGTTGTCCCATTGCGTTGCTTTCCACCAGCCCCGAACGCGAGGATACTATTCTGGTACAGAACCCGTTCGAGGCTTAACGAGATGTTACCGTCGAGCCTGCAGTATTGAAGAGAAATGGCTGATTATTACCCGCTGATTGCACGCGCTATTGCCGGCCTGGACCCCAATGCTCCGGGCGAGAGCCGACGTGCGCTCTATGAGCGGGCGCGCACCGCGCTGATCGCGCAGTTGCGCAGCGTTCAGCCGCCGCTTTCCGAATCCGAAATCACCCGCGAGCGGCTGTCGCTGGAAGAGGCCGTGCGCAAGGTCGAATCAGAAGCCGCCCAGCGCGCCCGCGAGGCCTCGCGGCCCGGCGGTGGCGCTGCGGCGCGCGGCGGCGACGCCTTCCGCCGCGCCAATGCGCGTCCGCCGGAAGACGCTCCTTCCGGTGCCCCCTCGCCAGGTCCTCGTCCGCGTCCGCCCGGTCAAGGTCCCTCGCGCGATGCGCGTCCGCCGCTCGGCCAAAGTGAGCAACGTCCGCCGCGCGACCTGCGCGCCGATGCACCGCCGCCCGGCGCGCCGCGCCCGCAGCCGCCGCAGATTCCGATGCAGGATGCCGGCCCGCCGCCGAATCGCGGTCCCCGCCGCGGACCTGACAACGGCGCGCCGCCGATGCCGCCGCAGCCGCCGGGCATGCGCGGGTTCCGCGACATCGCCGCCGACGCCGACGATCTCGGCCGCGCCGCCGCGCAAGCCAACCGGGCCGCGCGGAAAACATACGCCAACGTGCCGTCGCCCTCGCCGGAATTCGACCGGCTCGAGCCGAGCATGGAAAACCGCGGCGCCGATCCCGAGACGCCCTATTCGTATGACGAGTTGGTGGAAGAGGCCGACCGTTACGCGCCGCCGCCGCCGCCGCGCGGCGATCGCCCGCGGCTCTCGCAGGATCGCGACCGCGAGCCGAAGAAGAGCGCCCGCACAGGCGCGGTGTTTCCGTTCAAGAGCGCGATTGCGGTCGGCATCGTGCTCATTCTGGTCGGGGCCGGCATCCTGTGGGGCAAGTCGGCCGTCACGGCCGTAAGCGGCCTGTTCAAATCCTCCCCCGTGGTGGAAGCGCAGAAGGATCCGGCGGCGCCGCAGTCGCGCCCGAAGATACCCGATCGCGTCGGCCAGCCCTCGTCGAGCGAGAACGTGGCGCCCGTGGCGCAGCGCGTCGTGCTGTATGACGAGGACCCGTCCGATCCCAAGGGCAAGCAATATGTCGGCTCGGTGATCTGGCGTACCGAACCGATCAAGGCAAGCGGCAACCAGAAGCCTGATATCGCCGTGCGCGCCGACATCGAAATTCCCGACCGCAAGTTCAAGATGACGATGTCGTTCCGCCGCAACACCGACACCTCGCTGCCGGCGAGCCACACTGCGGAACTGACCTTCATCCTGCCGCAGGATTTCTCCGGCGGCGGCGTCAGCAACGTGCCGGGCATCCTGATGAAGTCCAACGAGCAGGCGCGGGGCACGCCGCTGGCAGGTCTTGCCGTGAAAGTCACCGACGGCTTCTTCCTGGTCGGTCTCTCCAACGTCGATTCCGACCGCGCCCGCAATTTGCAGCTCCTGAAGGAGCGCTCCTGGTTCGACATACCGCTGGTCTACGTCAACCAGCGCCGCGCCATCATCGCGATCGAAAAGGGCGGCCCCGGCGAACGCGCGTTCAACGACGCGTTCGCGACATGGGGCGAGTAGCTGCCGGGAGCGCTATGGATGCGCTCTCAAGCCTGAGCTGATCTCCGTTGAGCCAGGAAATCGATCGTTAATTCGATCGCTCGCGGCGCAGCGAAAGAGTCCAGCAGAAAAACAGCCTCAGCACTGCACATCATCCGGCCGGGGCCGTCCTGCGTTCGTCTTCGCGTGAAACGACCGATCACTCGGCGGTGGCGGCGGCTCGCCTCCGCGTGGTGTTGTCGCGCTCCATCACGGCGCGGCAGCCCGGACTAACCTGTGCGCGGAGCTTGTGCATGCAGGCGGTGATTCTCTGGACGTTGGGGATTTCATGGCCGCATAGCCGCATGGCGTCGCCGGTGCACATCTGCTGCGCCTCCGACGAGAAGGCGAGGCTCGGGCGTGCGGCAAGTACTGTCGCCGCGGAGGCGAGGGCGAAGAGAAGTGCGATCCTGCTGGTACGATGGAAAGTCATCGATGCGTTCCCCAAGGTTGCGCGCGGTGCTGGCCGCTGTTCGTTGGGGGCGCTGCACGCGGTTTGCGCTGCCGCATGCGTCATCCATCACGCGGGAGTCACCCGGTGTGGTTGCTCGAATTCTGCCGATGTTCGAATCAAAAGTGCTGCGCTGCCCCGCTACGAATTATGCGCCAATGTTGCGAAGCTGCAATGGCTCGCGTCAACACTTCCTGGACTGTTGCGTGCGCGCCACGTCGATCGAAGCGTAGACTCAGCGTCGCCATCCTCGACCGCGATCAAGCAGCCCGTCCTGCGCAGTCGCTAACCCACGCCCCCGCGGTTCGGCTTCCCTGATCCTTGCGATCCGTGATCCCGTTGCGCGGCCCGGTTGTCCCAGTCGGCCGGGCTCGCCTCCCGTTTCCCGCAAAACTCCGTACAAATGCGGAAAATTCCGGGTCGGAAACAACCACCCGTTAGGGAAACCTGAATACGATTAGTCGCTATGCTCGCACCCGCCTTGTTGCTTTCGTTGGAGTTAAAAGGCCGCCGAAACCGGCCTTTCGATTGGCGCTCTCATGCTTGTTCACTCCGCTGCCGATGAATCCACGAAGACCCCCGGCCGTCCGTGCGATGGAGCGGCGGCTGCTGGAAGCGTTCCGAACCGTGGGCCTGAAGGCATGACGCGAGCTTGCGGAAATGAGGTCATGCGGCGAGCCGGGATGACCGGCGCGGAGGTGGCATAGCCATGCCTGCCGCATCGTCGGATCTGCGCAAGGAATTGAACGGCGCCGAAGAGGATGGACCCGAGCATGATGCTCGAATTTTCGGGGAGGTCACCGACCTCTTCCTGTCCAATGTCGGTCGCCTCGGCGACTCGCAGATTGCTGCGGTCGATGGCGTCCTTGCCCACCTGATCGACCGGGTGGACGCAACGACCGTGATCCAGCTCAGCGAGGCCCTGTCCGTCATCGACCGGGCTCCGCGCCAGACGATCCGCAAGCTTGCTTTCCATGAGCAGCCCCTGCTGGCCGCGCCGGTTCTGAGAAGCTCCAGCTGTCTGTCGGACGCCGACCTTCTTGAAGTCGTCAAAAGCTGCAGCCAAAAGCATTTGCTGGCGATCTGTGACCGGAAGACGCTGAACGAAGCGCTGACCGACGCGCTGATGAGATTCGGCGACGTCAATGTCTCCAACGCGCTCGCCCGGAACGCAGGGGCGCGTTTTTCCGAATGCGGCTACGCGACGCTGGTGGGGCGGGCGGAGCGTGACGAAGGGCTGGCGGAAAAGCTCGGCGCCCGCCTGGACATTCCCGGCAGCTTGCTGCGGGAGCTCATTGGCAAGGTTGCCGACGTCGTCCGCGCGCGGTTCCTGACGGGGTCGCGACCCGTCGCGCGCGGCAAAGCCCAAAATTCCGCTGCGGCGACCGCCGGACAGGCGGCCCGGAAGGCGATTGATTATACCCAGGCGCAAAGCGAGGTCGTGGCGCTCAATCGCACCGGCAAGCTCAACGACTCGATCGTCAACCGGTTTGCGGTTAGGGGTGAATACACCCACGTGGTTGCAGCGCTCGCCTTGAAGGCCGACGTCAAGGTCGAGGCCATCGAACCCTTGCTCGACCCCGACCGGGTGTATGGACTGATCGTCGCCTGCAAGGCCGCCCAGGTGAGCTGGTCGACAACGACGATGATCGTCCGCAACCGGCCGAATTGCCCGCCATCCAGCGACCGGGAACTCGAACAATGCGTCGCGGTGTATGAGTCCTTGCTGCTGTCGGTGGCGCAATGGACGGTCCGGTGGGGGTCTGACCGGATCCTTGGCAAGAAGAGCGCGCCTGCGGCGGGCAAGAAGGCGAACCAGCCTGCCTGAGAACGGCTTTGCCGACGACGCATGAATCCGCTGGCCTCTTGACTTCAGCCCTGACTCGATTTGAAATTGCGTGCGGCCAGGGCGCTGACGAGAAGCCGGATCATGTCCGGTTACGGAAGCGTGCGATTGGTCCGGTGGCGAGTCCTCTGGTTCGACACATGGAGTCAACGCAGAGATCGCCATGAAGCGCTATCTGATCTTCGGAATTATCGGCCCGTTCGTCGGCGGGTTTCTGATGCTGTTCGCGACCACGGTGGCTTCGGGCTACTGGGGCGACACCAGTTGGTCGGAGATCGGCAAGTTTCTCGGCGCGTTCTTCAAGACGCTGCACTACAGCTATCTGTTCGGCATCGTGCCGATGCTGATGGTCGGCGCAATCGACGACATTCTCTATCACGTCAGGCGTATTTCTCCCGTGATGCGTACGCTGATCGTGGCTGCCATCGGCTTCGCGGCATCCTCATTGCTCTATGGTTCGCGTGGGCCGGATACCGGCGTGATGCAGTTTTTGCTTTATGGTCTCGTCGGGATGGTGCCTGCGATGCTGTCGTCGTGGCTCGCGCACCGATATTCCGATGCGCCGCAAGCGGTACATTCGACATAGGCGCGGCCCGCGCCGCTCCTCTGCGCCACCTGATCGGAACCGTGTGCCATCGCGATTGCGCATGTCAGGGTTTACCTGACCTCAGCCGCCAACATCGCGCTTGGCAGACTAATGTCAGGCTGGTCCGATCGGGGAATGCAACGTAAGGAACTCCTGCAACGTTGTCAGTTTTCGCCGGCGAAAGAACATGCGCGCGTCCAGGATAGCGGAGTTGAGTAACAGGCTTTCCGCCGGTTCGGGCCGAAGCAAGGAAGCCGCTTGGCTTTTCACCGCGCTGGTTCTGACGGCTGCCATTCCGGTCCTGCTGCTCGGGGGCTGGATGGCTTACATCACCGCAGACCAGGAACGAAGCTACGCCCGCAAAGCCGCTACGGAGGCGCTGACGCAAGTGGCGCATCGGATCGAGGGCGAGATCTCCCATGAAATACAGGTCGCGGAGACGCTTGCAAGTTCGGCCGCGCTCGACGACGGGAACTTGAGCGATTTCTATCGCGAGGCGAAACGAATAGTGGCCGCCCGTCCTTTGTGGGAGACCGCCTTCCTGACCAAGCCGGACCGGCAGGAAGTCCTGAACGTATTGCGGCCGCTCGGGGCGCCGCTCGGACCGGTGACCGACACGGAAAGCTTCAACGCCGTCCTCCGCACACGAAAGCCTGTCCTTGGCGGATTGGGTCCGTACCAAGCCTCTATCGGCAAGCGGCTGGTGGCACTGGGTGTGCCGGTGGTTCGCGAGGGTGAGCTTCGCTACGTGCTGACCGTCGGGCTGTTGCCCGATCAGATCGGCACCATTCTTGGTCAGGCCGGGCTGCCCGCCGGGTGGGCCGGCACCGTGATTGACGCCAAGGACGAGATTGTCGCGCGGACGCCCGACGCCAGGGCCGTCAGTGCAAGTACGAAAACGCCGGCCGTGCAGGAAGCCATCGCCCGCGGCGGCACGAGTTCGCTGCGCACCCAGACGCGGGAGGGAATGGATGTCGAAACCGTCCACCGCGCCCTTGCGGGCACGGAAGGGTGGTCTGTCCATGTAGGCGTTCCCGTCGCTGAACTGAATGCTCCCGTATCCCGCTCGTTGCAGTTATTGGTTGGAGGAACGGCGGCGAGTGTCGGGCTCGCTATTGCGCTTGGACTGGTGATCGCCCGCGAAATCGCGCAGCGACGCCGCATGGAAGCGCTTGAGTTGGCGGCAGCGCTGCTGGACAGCGAAAAACGCGGGGCGCTTGCCATCGATGCCGCCGAACTCGGTACCTGGCGCTGGGATCTGACCGCAAACGAGTTCAGCGGTTGCAACCGTTTTGGCGCATTGCTGGGATTGCCGGGAGCCCGATCGGGCGAAACCAGATGGTCCGCGGACCGGATTTTTGCGTTGCTGGAGCCGCCGCACCGCGCGGCTTTGGCGTCGTTTGGCGGCGCTTGCCTCGAGAGCGGCAAATCGGGCAACGTGGAATTTCCGGTTCAATCCGACGATCGCGGCGAGTACTGGCTGCGTGCGGCAGGGAGGGCGGAAGGTCCGCCCAACCGTCGTCATGTGATTCACGGCGTGCTGGCCGACATCGATATCCTCAAGCGCGCCGAGACCGAGCGTTCTCATTTGCTTCGTCGGCTGGCTTCGGCCCAGGAAGAGGAGCAGCGCCGGATTTCGCGCGAGCTGCACGATCAGATCGGCCAGACGGTGACCGGATTGTCTCTCGGCCTGAAAGCGCTCGAGCAGGGTTTGGCGAAGGGCGACGCAGCGGCGGCGACCGCGCAGCTGCGCTGGCTGGAACAGCTCGCTGCACAGATCGGCCGTGACATCCATCGCACGGCATCGGACCTGCGGCCGACGGCGATCGACGATCTCGGAATTTTCAGGGCGATCGAAGCCTATGTCGCGGAGTGGCAGGAGCGTTATGACGTTCGTGTCGATATCCAGACTTTCGGACGCGACCATCCGCTGCCTCCCGATGTGGCCGCGGTGCTGTACCGGCTCGTTCAGGAGGGGTTGACCAACGTCCTGAAGCACGCGCGCGCCAGCAAGGTCAGCATTGTGCTTGAGAAGAAACCCGAAGGGCTGGCGCTCGTTCTTGAGGACGACGGCATAGGTTTCGACCCGGACAGCGTTGGCCGGAATGCCTCGGGCGCGGGCAAGGCTTCGGGATTGGGCCTCTCCGGCATGAAGGAGCGCGTGGCCCTGCTCGACGGCACGATCGCGGTGGAATCGACGCCGGGAAAAGGGAGCACGATCTTCGTGCAGATCCCGCTCGAAATGCAGCTTGAAGTGCAGGAGACCGGCGCATGACGCCCATTCGCATCGCGCTCGTCGATGATCATCCGGTCGTGCTCGCCGGCATACGCGCGCTGCTGCAGGGCGTGCCCGAAGTCGAGCTCGTCGGCGAGGCGAACACGGGGGCGACAGGCCTGAAGGCCATTTGCGAATGCGCGCCCGATATTGCGGTCATCGATCTATCGCTGCCTGATATCAGCGGCATGGAACTCGCACGCCGGGTGAGCCGGCGTTGCCCGGAGGTCAAGATCATTGCCCTGACCGTTCACGAGGATCGCGCCTATGTTCATCCGGTTCTCGAAGCGGGAGCGCGGGGATATCTTTTGAAACGATCGGCCGCAGATGAGTTGCTCCGTGCCATACGGGCGGTCAATCAGGGAGCGATTTACCTCGATCCGGCCATTGCCGAAAAGGCGTCGATGAGCGCTCCCGAACTTGCGTCGGCCGGCGACAGCGACAGCGGCGAACTCAGCCGGCGCGAAGAGGACGTGCTCAGGCTCGTCGCTCAGGGATTCAGCAACAAGCAAATCGCCGGCGAACTGGAAATAAGCGTCAAGAGCGTCGAGACCTACAAGGCGCGGGCATCCGAGAAGAAGGGGCTGCACAGCCGCGCGGACATCGTCCGCTACGGCATCAAGCAAGGCTGGCTCGCGGCTCCAAACTGACTGGATTTTCCCTTGCTGCGCAGGGACGCGAACGCCTTCGCCGTCCATCCTGTTCGGGTCACTACGAAGACTTCTTTTTGTGCTGAAGCGGCTTGAACAGCACCACCCAGAGTGCAGAAGCAATCAATATCAACGCAATACCTTCGGCAGGACCGACGCGCTCCTGTAAAATCAGAGCGCCGGCCAAGACACCGATGATTGGAACTGCAGTTACCCCGATTGTTAAGACACCAACGGGAAGAAGCTCGACTACTTTGAACCACATGTAAAAACACAGGAACATCGGCACGACGAAGACAAATGCCAGTGCCGCGGCTGTTCTCAGGCTCACCGTGGCCAGGACAGCGGGATTTCCGATGGCCATCATGCCAATCGTGATGGGTATGGCACCCAATATCAATTGCCATCCAGCCAGCACAATTGCCGGACTGCGCCAGGGCACCGCTTTATAAGCGACGGTTCCGATAGCCCAGGAGAGAGAGGCGAACATAAGCAATGCAACGCCGACCGGAGCGCCCTCGAGGTTCTTCCATGCCGGTGTGACGAGCACCGCGAGGCCCGCGACAGCTAAAGCCAGGCCGAACAGGCGGCGAAGACCAAACGATTCACGAAGCACCACCACGCTAAGGGCCGATGACCATATAGGCATGGTGTAAGCGATGATTATCGCCCGGCCGGAGGCCACTTGAGTAAGGCCGTAAGCAGCGGAAATTGACCAAAGTGTCACATTAAAAAGCGCAACCAGCAAAAGGTACTTGACCTCACCGCGTTCGACGAAGGGGCGATAGCCTTGAAAATGGGCGACGACGAGTAACCCAATTCCGCCGAGGTTGAGACCAACCGCTCGCATCGTCCAAGGATCGATTTGCGAAAGCGCAATCTTCGTTATCGGCCAGCTCAGGCCCCACATCAATGCGAGGAACCCGAGCAATCGCGCTCCCCGCATGAAATTGCTACCATCCATTATCGCGTCCGCGTTGAACAAGCAGGCGGGCTGCATTCCCGTGATAAGCTTATGAGCGAGGACCAACCTCCGCGCGCTTCTTCGCCATCTCCTCCTTCAGTTCAGTTGGCAGTGCAAACATGCCGTTCGAACGCACCTTACGGGTTACTGGCTCGACAGCGGGAGCGCGGACCGTTTTCGCGTCGTCTTCGCAATCGAAAGCCCGGTTTCAAGTCGCTTGTTCAGTTCGGGATTCATTTTCGCGGCCAGCCATCCGCAAGGAATTCAAGCCTACAACCGGGGAGATCATAGTACATCTGCTTCGAAATTCAATGCCTGCTTGATGGCATGGGGGATCTACAACGTGTGATGGCGTTTGCGGACGCGAAGTCGATCGATCTGGACGTCGATTGGATATCAAGCAAGGCTGATGTCCGGCTTTGCGCCGGTGAGAGGCCCGTGTTCGAATGCGCACCAAGGCTGACGTTCGCCGGCCACTCTGAATTTATGGGTTCACGTCCTGGATGGATGCCGGTTATCTGGCTGTGTCCGTATGCGGCACGCCCCGCAGATCGCTCATTGGCACGCAGCTCTTCTTCCGGCGCTGATTTCGTGGTGCGCCTTGCACCTTCAAAACCTTGCCGGCCGAACAGGAACCGTCGTTGACATAGATCGTGGAGTAGGGGTCCATCATCAGCGGTTCGTAGGGATAGAGTTTTTGCGCGAAAGATGGCTGCGCCAGGCAAAGGGCGGTGAGAAACGCGCCGAGGCCAACCATCCTGTGCCAGACACGCTGCGCTCGCACAGTGTACGCGGGATCTCCGATGGACAGACCGAACATGATCGCGGGCATTGCCATTAGTCCTTCGGAAGCCGGAGAGTCCCGGCGGTCGATGCAGCGCTGCGAGACTTGCCGTGAATGACGTCGGTCACCGGAATGAGGTGGCGGGCGTAGACTTCCTCAAGTTTTCGAATCATCTCGACGTTCTCTGTTGACCTGTTCAAGCCAAAAATTCCATCTGTGCAAACCAGCAATCCCTCGGCACAGAGTCCACCGAGCGCCTTTGCCGTTTCGGCATCGCTGGCGTAGATGCGGGCTGCAATCTGACGCAACGCCCATCGCTCTTTGGGGCTGGCCCAGATCAGAAGGAGCGCTTCGATTTGTGCTACTGAAACGATGTGTTTCAATATGAAGTCCCTGATCTCGTCGGGGACGTATTGCGTTGCCATGCCGCAGGCTGATGTTGTGTGATCGAGGAAAACCGGGTGCCAGGGACGGCGGAATCAGTGATCGGTGTGATGCTCCGGATAAGTGCCGGAAGCGCCTTCGAATTCCTGCCGGGTGCCAGGCGCTTCGATTTGTGATGCGGCTAGCCTGGCCTCTCTCTCATATTCGTCCACCAGCACCTGAAGCTTTGCCGCAAACTTCAGGTTGCCTGCGCCGTCTGCCAGCCGCCTGAAGAAAACTGCCCGCTCCTGCAGTTGTTCGGTTCGGGATGGCTTGATCGATTTGCATTTGGTTTGGCCCACCCTTCGTACTCCTTGGTCCCTTCGATTGGCCTGTTTGTCGACCGGCCTGCATACTAAAGTGCAATCTCGTGCCCGCGCGTCAGGAAAAACCTGTCAGTCGTCGAAACGAGGTCCTCTCCCGCTTATGGAGACATTTGGGTTGCCTCTTGCCGGGTGTTGTCACCGCGCGAATCGTTGTTGCAAACCAGGCAGATGGCCCTGGATATTTGCCGGCCATTGACGCCCAATCGCTCGTAACGATGCGGCGTTCGCTCCGAACATGGAACGCAATACGCTAATGGCCGATGCTCGGCCGTCTTGCCGCTGAACATTTCAAAGCCCCCCGATAATGAAATGCAGATTTCGCGATTGCTCGCGAAACTATTCCTCCCCGCCGTGAGAAATTGCCAACGCAAGCAGGAATGCAACACCAAGCAGACCCGCCGCGATGAGGGCGTCGAGCCTCAATACCCCCGGGGCGACGCCCAGCCCGTAGTAGACCAGGAGCGTCGTCAGAAATGCGGTCACGCCGGCGCTGCCAACGTAGAAGATGAGAGCAACAGCCCGATCGATGATCCTCAAGGGATCCACTTTTCTACCTTTCCTTGCTGGCAAGGAGTTCGATCGTGACAAGGCCGACGACGAGACTTGCGGCGATCAGCGCCTGCTCGCGAAGTGCGGAACCGGGAATGCCGAGATTGTAGTGGGCGATGTGCGCGATCGCGTACGCCACGAACGCGGCGCTGCTCAACGCAAGAAGCAATGTGATTGCGGATTGAACGAACTTCTTCACCTGGATGCACCTCGTGCTGCCGATACGCTCGAAGATGGCTCTGACCTGGATCGGTCTCGTGGCGCGGATTCATCCGCTGCGTGCATGCGGTATATTAGAATGTGCTGCCCGGCTCACGGATGTCAGGAAAATCCTGTCAGGGGAGGGATTCTGTCGGCGGTTGCGACTTCCTGCGAGTGCAGCGCGGGCCTGCTCTACGTCGAGACGAGCCCACCAAGCAAAAACGGCGGACCTTTCGATCCGCCGTCCGTGATGAAGTATCTTCTCGTGATGAAAGTTCAGGTCCCGTTTGCGCGGCAGCGGCCGTAGCGGCCGGGATACCAGCCACGCGGGCAAGCGTGCGCGGCCGGGTTGGCGTAGTTGCGGCGGCAGCCGCCATAGGGGCCGCGGTGCCAGCCGCGGCCGCATCCGCCGGCGACCTCGATGACGGCGCTGTCGGTTGCCGGCGCGAGCGGCGCCATCGGCATCGCGTTGGCAGCGCCGACCATCATGCCGAAAACGAAAGCGGTAGTGATCAATCTGTTCATGAAATCTCTCTCCAATCTGGTCAACGAGCGGCCTTATCAGCCGCCGACAAAGGCGATACCGGCGCGGACCTCGCCGATTGCCTGATCGATCAATCGCATCGCTTTTTCGCGGTGGCCGCCCTTGTTCGGCGTCGCAGCGCCGAGTTCGGCGCGGGCCGATTGCAAGAGGCCGATGCTGGCGGTCATGTGCGGCTGCGCGCCGATGGCGTAGCCGATGCCCATGCTGGCGGCGATCGCGGCGCCGAGCAGCACCTTGCGGGCGAAAGATGTCGTCATCTCCTGGTCTCCTCTGATGTTTCCACGCGCTGGTTATTCCCGTGCGGGAATGCGGCTGCCGGCCCCGGCGGCCGTTGCCGCCGCACGGTTAAGCCTGGCCGCAGGCCGTGTCTTGGACTGGCAGGCGCCGGAAGATTGCCGATTTGGACTGTCCGGCGCTGTTTTCTTCACGAGGGGGTATTGCTAGGTTGCGGGGCCTTCAGTCGGGGTTCATCCGGTTGTGGCCAGACTGTACTGCCTGCCACCAGAACTTCCCCCCGATGCCCGTCCTCAAGAAAATGCTGTCGACCGACATGCTGCCTCAGGGCCTGAGCGAGCGGCAACGCTTCGTGTTCTTCGCCGAGCTGTTCGAACATTTTTCCAATACCGGCGAGCTCGACCCGGCCGAGGACGTGCCGTTTCGGGCGACGATGAATTCGATCCATGTCGGCACCACCCTGCTCGGCCGCTGCGACGGCACCTTCACCACGGTGCGGCGCGAAAAGCGCCAGGTGCTGGCGACCAATGACGACCGCTACTGCCTGGCGCGCAATACCGGCAGCCGCGAATCCCGCGTCACCCATCGCGGCCGCGAATTCGTGATGCGGCCGGGATCGATGGCGCTGCTCAAGCTCGACGAGCCCTTCTTCGCGGCCGACGGCATGAACGAAAAGCGCTTCACCAATGTGCATCTGCCGATGGCGACCCTGAGAGCCCTGGTGCGGGACGTCGACGATCTGGTCGCCCGCGAGCTGGAGCCGGGTGGGGCGCTTTCGCTGGCGATGGATTACAGCGATCTGTTGCTGCGCCATCCCGGCGCCGTCGACGAGGCGGGCTTTGCCATCGCAAGCCATCTGATGGACCTGGCCGCGCTGGGCCTCGGCGCGCGCAACGATGTCGCCATGCAGGCCCGGCGCGGCGGCGTGCGCGCGGTGCGGCTGAAGGCCGTGCTGACGATCCTGGAAAAGCGTTTCACGGAGTCGGATTTTTCCGCGCAGAAACTTGCCGCCGCCGCCGGCCTGTCGGAGCGCTATGTCAACGAATTGCTCTATGAGGCCGGCGCCAGCTTCACCCTGCGGCTGCTGGAATTGCGGCTGCGCAAGGCGGGCGACTTGCTGGCGCATGCGGGCGAGCGGCGCGTCAGCGACATCGCCTTCGATTGCGGCTTCAACGATCTGTCCTACTTCAACCGATGCTTCCGCCGACGCTTCGGCCTGACGCCGACGGCGGCGCGGGGGAGATGAAGCCTTCAAGCGAAGTGGAAACCGGTTCGCGTGAAGAAAACGCGGCAAAATCAAGGGCGTCGAGAGTGAAAGCGATAATTTGACGCAACTTGCAGCTCGCATTCGCGTTACCATCTGATGAGCATGTCAAACGACGATATCTACATGCCGCCCCGTTCACGTTCCGGGCAGTCTTCCCGTGCACGCGCGGCCGGGCGCGGTCCTGTCATCGACGAGGAGGGGCGCGAACTCCCCGAGGCGAACCCGCACGCGCAGTTCGAGGGATTGCGGTTCGACTTCGGTCATTCCGCCGCCAATCCGTTCGGCAATCTGACGCACGAGCAGCGGCTGGCGCGGCTCGACGCCATCGCCAAACTGCTGGATGTCGCATTCATCGTGCCCGGCACCAAATTCCGCTACGGCATCGACGGGCTGATCGGGCTGATCCCCGTGGTCGGCGACATCATCACGACGGCGATTTCACTGTGGCTGGTGCGCGAGGCGCGCGCGCTGGGGGCGCCCTGGCACATCACCGCGCGGATGCTCGCCAATGTCGCGGTCGACGGCGTGGTCGGCCTGGTGCCGATCGCTGGCGATGCCTTCGACGTCATGTTTCGCGCCAATGTCCGCAACGTGCGTATGCTCAAGCGCTGGCTCGACCGGCACCCGCGCTAGCAGAAACGCCCCCGGTGTGCCGGGGGCGCGCTATTCGACAATTGACGATATATAGAGGCTTAGGCCGCGTCGGCCTTGTCCTCGGCGCTGGCGGTCGCGCGCGGGCGGCGCGGCAGCGGGAAGGCTTCGCTTTCATAGAGCGTGCGGATGCCGCTCTGGTCGAAGCGGGCTTCCTCGACCTGCAGATACGCGCCGTTCAGCGAATCCGCCGGCAGCTCCTCGATCGCGAAGCGAACCGCTTCGGCCGCAGTGCCAAAACGCCGATAGGCAAACCCGGCCCGCTTCTTCTTGCGGATCGCGGCGGGAAAGAGTTCGGCGGAGGTGTTGTAGCTGAAGGGACGCATGGACGATGACCTCAATCTTTTTCGGCTCTTGCGTGTGAGCAATGGGGATTGGATGACGGTGGGCCACTCAGGCGGGCCGCCCCGTGCACATCATTTCAGTGCCCAATATAGGCTTCTTTGACAAAAATGCGACCCCTGAAGGCGGACATCGGGGGTGATGATGAATCCACGCATGGCTGCGGGGAACACAAATTTAATCAAGTTTTTTCAGTAGCTTATCCGCCAAATCGCTCAAATCTTGCCGAGCAGCAGCAGGATCAGGAGCACGATCAAAATTACCCCGACGAGGCCCATACCGGAATGGCCGTAGCCGTAGCCATAGCCGCGGAAACGGCCGGAGAAGCCGCCGAGGAGGAATATGATCAGGATAATGACGAGTATCGTTCCAAGCGACATGGGTGCGCTCCCCCGAAGCCCCGCGGGCGCCTCCCCCTAAAACGCTCCCGCAGCCCGGATCAAAGCATATTCCGGGCCGCGAGTCCTTGGTCGATCCGCCGAAGCTCACATCGTCATTCCGGGGCGATGCGAAGCATCGAACTACGGTGCGCAATTGCGCACCTGAGAATCTCGAGATCCCCCGGTGCGCAATTGCGCACCTGAGGTCTGGTGCTAACGCACCATCCCGGGATGACGGCTACGCCGTCATTTCTTCGTCTCGTCGATCGGCAGCACCTTCAGCGGCGTCGCATAGGGCTCGACGCGAAGGCTATCGCGGGCGATCAGGCCGATCTTGTGCAACGGCGCCTGTTCGAGATCGCCGCTGGATGACTTGCGCACTGCGTATTGCCACGCGCTCATCGAGCCCTTGGCGACCAGCATCTTGGCGACGCCGCCGGCGTTCTGGCCTTCCATCTGGGCGAGATCGCCCTCGCTGATCCCGATCACGATCTCGTCCTTGGTGGTGATGACCTTGAACAGGGCGACCTTGTCGGCGGCAAAGGCTGGCTGGATCACGACGTTCTCCATGATGAGGATGGCTGCGCCGACACCGAGCAGCAGACGCTTGGAAATGTGCATTTCGAAATTTTCCTTGATTTGCGCGCCGGGCAAACCGGGAGAAACGTTCCCGCCAAACAGAAACCCCGCGCGACCTGCTCTTGGTCGCACGGGGGATGGAACAAGTTCGACCGTCGCCGAAACTATTTCGGCTGCAGCTTCAAGGACGCCGAGTTGATGCAGTAGCGCAGGCCGGTCGGGCCGGGGCCGTCGTTGAAGACGTGGCCGAGATGGCCGTCGCATTTCGAGCACAAGACTTCAGTGCGGACCATGCCGTGGCTGACATCGCGCTCCTCGTCGACATGGCTGTCTATCGCGGGCGCGGTGAAACTCGGCCAGCCGCAGCCGGAGTCGAACTTGGCATCCGATTCGAACAGCGTCTGGCCGCAGCCGGCGCAGGTATAGGTGCCCTTGCGGTGCTCGTGCTCGTATTCGCCGGAGAACGGCCGCTCGGTCGCCTTCTCGCGCAGTACGGCGTACTGCATCGGCGTCAGTTCCTTGCGCCAATCGGTCTCGCTCTTGACGACCTTGCCGGATTCTTTGGTGTCGGACATGCAATCTCCTCTAGTTGATCGTCATTGCGAGCGAAGCGAAGCAATTCACACTTCCGCAAAGGAAAGATTGATTGCTTCGTCGCTTCGCTCCCTTGCGCAAACGCTTCGCGTTTGTCGCAGGCAATGACGAGGATCAGTTGGTAGCCTTGGCGTTGCTCACCAGCGTCGGCTTCTCGATGTAATTCTCCGTAAAGATCTTCTTCAGGTTCTCGACCTTCGGGATGTCGTTGAAGGCAATATAGGGCTGGTTGGGGTGCAGCGTCAGGTAGTCCTGGTGATAGTCTTCCGCCGCATAGAACGCCTGCAGCGGGCCGACCTTGGTCACGATCGGCTTCTTGTAGACCTTGGCGGCGTTGAGCTGGGCGATGTAGGCCTCCGCCACCTTCTTCTGCTCGTCATTGGCGGTGAAGATCGCCGAGCGATATTGCGTGCCGGTGTCCGGGCCCTGGCGGTTCAACTGCGTCGGATCGTGCACGACGGAAAAGAAAATCTGCAGGATCTTGCCGTAGCTGATCTTCTTCGGATCGTATTTGATCTCGACCGACTCGGCGTGTCCCGTCGTGCCGGTGCCGATCATGGTGTAGTTCGCGGTCATCTTGCTGCCGCCGGAATAGCCGGACACCGCGTTGAGCACGCCTGATGTGTGCTGGTACACGCCCTGGACGCCCCAGAAGCAGCCGCCGGCGATCACGGCGGTCTGGATGCCGTCGGCCGCCTGAACGTCGACGGCGGGCGGCGGAATGATGACGGCTTCCTCCGCCGCACGCGAGGGGCTGGTGGCGACAGCGGCGATGGCCAGCGCGCCGATGGCGGCAGCGCACAGCGACAGGCGGCTGAGATGGCGAGGGGACATGGTTTCCTCTTTCGGCAATGGTTGGGGGCAGTCTAGAGCGAGACCGGCGTTTCGCAATCGGCTCAATTCTCGCACCGATGCCCAAAATACGGCGCAGCTTGCGGATTGTTACGGCGCCCGCCACACGAGTTCGTGAATAAAGCCCGCCCGCGCAAGGCCTTAAGCAAGGCGCGAGGATTTTTACTTCGTGGCGGGGAAGTAAGGTCTCGTGTCCCGGACGCGGTGCAGCGTGCAACGCTGCTCCGCAGAGCCGGGACCTGTGGGGTGATATGGACCCCGGAACAGCAGCGCATCACTTCGTGCTGCGCAGCATCCGGGGAACGCCGCCATATTCAGGTTACACCACCACGCTCAGTCGCTTCGCCGCTCGCGTGATCCCCGTGTAGAGCCATCTCGCCCGGCTCTCCTGGAACGCAAAGCTCTCGTCGAACAGCACCACGTCGTCCCATTGCGAGCCCTGCGATTTGTGCACGGTGAGCACGTAGCCGAAGTCGAACTCGTCATACGGCTTGCGCTGTTCCCACGGGATCGCCTCGATGCCTCCCTCGAAGCAGTCCTGGCGCACCGAGACCTTGGTGACCTTGTGGCCGAACTCCTCGTCGGGCGAGAGGCGCATGGTCAGGATCCTGGATTTCGCCCGGGGCTGGGTGCGTGACTTCACCCGCCACAACCCACCGTTGAACAGGCCTTTCTTGCGGTTGTTGCGCAGGCAGACCAGCTTGTCGCCGGCGACCGGCAAGGGATCCTCGATGTTCTGCTTCTGGCGTACCCGCATGTTGTAGGCGCGGCGGGTGTTGTTGCGCCCGACCAGCACCTGGTCGGCGCTCATCACGCGGTCCGGATCGAGTTCGCTGCGTGGCACCACCTCGCTCTCGCCATGGCGGCCGATTTCGAGCTCGCGGCCCTCGCGGATATCCATCGACATCCGCACGATCGGATCGTCCTGGGCCTGGCGGTGCACCTCGGTCAGCATCGCGTCGGGCTCGGTATTGGTGAAGAAGCCGCCGCCCTGGATCGGCGGCAATTGCGCGGGATCGCCGAGCACGAGCAGGGGGCAGTCGAACGACATCAGGTCGCGGCCGAGTTCGGCGTCCACCATCGAACATTCGTCGACCACGATCAGCTTTGCCTTGGAAGCCGGCGCGTCGTCCCACAGCTCAAAGCTCGGCTGCTCGACGCCGGATTCCTTGGCGCGATAGATCAGCGAGTGGATCGTGGAGGCGTTGTCGCAACCCTTGTTGCGCATCACCAGCGCCGCCTTGCCGGTGAAGGCCGCGTACTTCACCTCGCCGTCGACGCCGTCGGCGATGTGGCGCGCCAGCGTGGTCTTGCCGGTGCCGGCATAGCCGAACAGACGGAACACCGGTGGCGTGCCATTCCGGCCGGGCTTGGCCTTGAGCCAGTCGGCAACGGCTTTCAGCGCGGAATCCTGGTGCGGCGTAAACGTGGTCATGAGGTCCAGATGGAGAGAAGCGCGGGCGGTGAGGCCGCGACTCAACGGAAGCGTAAAGCTAACCATTCGCGCGTTCCATGCAAGGCTGCTTCCGCGCCACGGAATTGCTGATTCGCGGCCGAGGCTGGACTTGCAGCGGATCGCGAATACACTGCCTGAAAACAACAAGCGGTCCTTGGGAGACGCGTTATGAAATTCGGTATCTTTTACGAGCTGCAACTGCCGCGCCCATGGGAAGAGGGCGACGAACTGCGGCTCTATCAGAACGCGCTGACACAACTCGAAACCGCCGATCGGCTCGGCTATGACCACGCCTGGGTGGTGGAACATCATTTCCTCGAAGAATATTCGCACTCGCCCGCGCCGGAATCCTTTCTCGCCGCGGCCAGCCAGCGGACCAAAAAGATCCGGCTCGGCCACGGCATTTTCCAGCTCACGACAAATCATCCCTCGCGGGTCGCCGAACGCGTCGCAGTGCTCGATCTCCTGAGCAACGGCCGCTGCGAGTTCGGCATGGGCGAGAGCGCGTCGATCACCGAACTGACGCCGTTCGGCCGCGACATGGAAACCAAGCGCGAGGTGTTCGAAGAGGCCGTGCAGGCGATCTTTCCGATGTTTACGAAAGTGGGCACCGAGCATCACGGCAAGCATTTCGATATCCCGCTGCGTAACGTGGTGCCGAAGCCGGTCCAGAAGCCGCATCCGCCGCTGTGGATGGCGTGCTCGCAACTGCAGACCATCGAGCGCGCCGGCGAGAACGGCTTTGGCGCGCTGGGCTTCCAGTTCGTCAGCGCCGATGCGGCGCATGCCTGGGTACACGCCTATTACAATGCGATCACCAAGCGGCTGAAGAAGCTCGCCGATTACGAGATCAACCCGAACATGGCGCTGGTGTCGTTCTTCATGTGCGCCAAGACGGACGAGGAAGCCCGCGCCCGTGCCGACGGCGCCACCTTCTTCCAGTTCGCGCTGCGCTTTTACGGCGCGTCGCAGAACCGGCAGCGACCGGACCCCGGCACGGTCAACATGTGGGACGAATACAACAAGTGGAAGCGCGAGAATCCGGAGGCGCAGGAGGCGGCGCTGCGCGGCGGCCTGATCGGATCGCCGGAAACCATCCGCAAGAAACTGCGGCGCTTCCGCGCCTCCCATATCGACCAGGTGATCCTGCTCAACCAGGCAGGCAAGAACACCCATGAGCACATCTGCGAGTCGCTTGAGCTGTTCGGTAAAGAGGTGATGCCGGAATTCCAGAACGACCCCGAACATGACGCCTGGAAGAAAGGCGTGATGAGCGGAGCCATCCAGCTCGAAGAGATCGACACCGAAGCCTTCAAGGATCGTTACGGCAAGCTGGCGGTGAGCGTCTCACCGGCGAAGGTGGCGGCAGGATAGTGTTTCGGCGGATGGCGAGCCGGGCGTGGCGCGATGGGAGGGATCGCGCCGCGCCCGTGGCGCGGGTCACGTCCATTCAAAGGAACGGATTTCGATCGAGGCTGCGCAGCAGAGGGCGGCTTGGCCGTCAGTCCCGCTTCGGCGTCCATATCCTGGCGGCGCCGGCATCGACTTTCACCGGAAGCAATCCTTCGGCGAAGAAGGCGTCGGCGATGCGCTGCTGTTCGCCGAGACCGGGGGCTGTCACGACTCCCACCTTGTAGGAGCGATGGCTGTTGGCTTCCTCCACAGTGGCTACGTCGATGCCCCACAGGCCGGACAGGAGCGTTGCGGCTTCCTTGGGATGCGACTTGACCCATTTGCCGGTCTCTTCGAGCTTGCCGAAGATCGCGTTCAGGACATCGCTGCGCCGGTCGGCAAATGCCGCTGACGACAGATAATAGCGCTTGTAGCTCGCAAGCCCGTTGCTGCCATCGGACAACACCCGCGCATTGGATTGGCGCTGCGCGCTGGTGAGGAACGGATCCCACGCCACCCATGCATCGACATTGCCGCCGATGAAGGCCGTGCGTCCGTCCGCCGGCGTAAGGTAGGCCGGCGAGATGTCCTTGAAGCTCAGCCCCGCCTTGGCGAGCGCCGCAAGCAGCAGGAAATGACTGCCGGCGCCCTTGGTGACGGCAACCTTCTTGCCCTTCAGGTCGGCGACGGTCCGGACCGGGGATTCCGTAGCCACCAGGATCGCCTGCGCCGAAGGCGATGCGGCTTCCTCCGCGACATAGGCGAGCTTGGCGCCGGCGGCCTGCGCGAACAGCGGCACGGTATCTGCGACGTCGGCACCGAAATCGACGTTGCCTGTGTTGATCGCTTCCAGCAGCGGGAGGCCGCTGGTGAACTCATGCCAGGAAATCCGAACGCCGAGCGGAGCCAGCGTCTTTTCGAGTTCGCCGTTGGTCTTGAGGATCGCCGTCAATGTCGATGATTTTTGATAGCCGATGCGGACAGTATCGGAGGCTGGCGTTTGCGCGTTTGCGGAACTTGCTGAAATGATCGCTGCTGCCGCGACGATGCCGAGCGACTTGATCCGATAGCTCATGAAATGGTCTGCCTGATGGAATTGAATGGACTTCAGTCAGGCTAAGGTGCGTGCAGCTTCAGTCAATAGAACCACAATTCGTTGTCGAAGAGCCGTGAGTGCAATCGTGCTACGTCGAGCTCGGATTGCAGATGAAAAATTTCAGGTGTTCTGCCGTTCATCGATTCATTGCTACGTCGATCGCGACACCGTGCAGACTGAATGCGTGTGATCGAGCAATGTGCATTCCGCGTCAGCAAAGAAAAATGCGTCGCGTCGGATCGCAATCCAGCAATAAACCTGTCGCAGCAGCCAAGCGCGCAGTGCTGTCATTGTTATTTTTGCAGAGCACTCGACACTCGTTCGAAGCGTCATCATCATTCCCCTATCGCATCTGGCAAAGAGGCGATCGTTCAGGAGATTGTGATGAAGCGTCGTGAGTTCCTTAAACTGTCGCTTGGTGCAACGGCGGCGGCATCGTTGTCGCCGGAGGTGCGTGCGCAAGCGTCTCTTAAGGAAATCCGTATTGGTTACCAGAAGACCGGCGTGCTGGTGATCGCACGGCAGCAGGCGGTGCTTGAAAAACGGTTCGCCGGCAAGCAGATCGGCATCAAGTGGATCGAGTTCACGTCGGGGCCGCCTTTGCTGGAAGCCATGAGCACCGGCAGCGTCGATCTCGGCTCCGTCGGCGATACGCCGCCGATCTTCGCGCAGGCTGCCAACGCCAATATCGTCTATGTCGCGGGATCTCGGATCACCAACGGGCAGGGCATTTTGGTTCCTGCCAACTCAAGCATTCGCACCATTGCCGACCTGAAGGGAAAGCGCGTCGGATTTACCAAAGGCACCAGCGCACACAACGTGGTGATCGCCACGCTGGAGAAGGCCGGGCTGACCTATGAGGACATCACACCGGTCTATCTGACGCCGCCCGATGCAGGGCCGGCATTCGCCAATGGCAGCATCGAGGCGTGGGCGGTCTGGGATCCATACTTTGCGATCGGCGAGAAGCGCCAGAGCGGCCGGATTCTCGTCAACGCCTATGAAGTCGCCAAGACCAATTCGTTCTATCTCGCCAACCGCGATTTCGCGAACACCCGTGTGCGGGAAACCCGCGAGGTGATCGACGGCCTGGCGGAAGCCGCGCGCTGGGCCGAGGCCAATCGCGCCGACGTCGCGGCCGCGCTCGCCGCGGTCACCGGCGTGCCGCTCGAGATCCAGACCGTCGCCGCCAACCGCGCGTCATTCCTGATCGGCCCGGTCACCGACGAGATCGTCACGACGCAGCAGGCCGTCGCCGACCGTTTCCACAAGCTGGGCCTGATTCCGAAGCCGATCGCTGTGCGCGACATCGTCTGGCGCCATACGCAAACCTGAATTCCAAGAAGAGGGACGTAACTCATGACGCGTTTGATTCAACGCTTGATCGCCAGCGCCGTGCTGTCGATCGGCATGGTCGCCGCGACCGTCGGCGCTTCCTACGGCCAGGACAAGGTCGTCCGCATCGGCTTCCAGAAATACGGCAAGCTGGTGCTGCTCAAGAGCAAGGGCACGCTGGAGGAGAAACTGAAGACCGCCGGCTACAAGGTGGTGTGGACGGAGTTTCCGTCCGGCCCGCCGCTGCTCGAAGCCCTCAATGTCGGCGCGATCGATTTCGGCAACACCGGCGAAGCGCCGCCGATCTTCGCGCAGGCCGCGGGCGCGCCGATCCAGTACGTCGCCTATGAGCCGCCGGCGCCGAAGGGCGAGGCGATCCTGGTGCCGAAGGACAGCAAGCTCAATTCGGTCGCCGAACTGAAAGGCAAGAAGGTCGCGCTGAACAAGGGCTCCAACGTTCACTATCTCCTGGTGAAGGCGCTGGAGAAGGCCGGCGTCAAATATTCCGAGATCGAGCCGGTATTTCTCGCGCCAGCGGACGCCCGTGCGGCGTTCGAGCGCGGCGCGGTCGATGCCTGGGTGATCTGGGATCCGTTCCAGGCCGCCGCCGAAGCCGCCACCGGCGCGCGCACGCTCGCCGACGGCACCGGCATCGTCTCCAACTACCAGTTCTATTTCTCATCGAAGAAGTTCGTGGAGAGCGATCCGAAGATCGTCGATCTGGTACTGGCTCAACTCAGCGAAGTCGACGACTGGGCCAAGGGTGACATCCATGCCGTCGCCGAGCAGCTTGCGCCGGCGATCGGGCTTTCCGTTCCCGTCGTTGAAGTCGCGCTCAAGCGGCAGTCCTACGGCATCAAGCCGATCACCGAGAGCGTGATCGCCGACCAGCAGCAGGTCGCAGACACGTTCTTCGCGCTCGGCCTCATCCCGAAGCAAATCAAGATTTCTGACGTGGCCCGGAGGTCCGGATCGTGAGCACGCAACCCAACGCCAACATCCTCTGGTTCCTGCCGACCCATGGTGACGGCCGCTATCTCGGCACCACCACCGGCGGACGCGAGGTCAACTTCAACTATCTGCGCCAGATCGCGCAGGCCGCGGACCAACTCGGCTATTTCGGCGTGCTGCTGCCGACCGGGCGAAGCTGCGAAGATTCCTGGGTGGTCGCCTCGGCCATCGCGCCATGGACCGAGCGGCTGCGCTATCTCGTGGCCGTGCGGCCCGGGCTGCAGTCGCCAAGCGTCGCCGCGCGCATGACGGCTACGCTCGACCGGGTGTCGAACGGGCGTTTGCTGGTCAACGTCGTCACCGGGGGCGACCCCGTCGAGAACAAGGGCGATGGCATCTTCCTGTCGCATGACGAGCGCTATGAGGTGACGCGCGAGTTCCTCAACGTCTACAGCGACCTGCTCGCGGGCAAGACCGTCAATGTCGAGGGCAAGCACATTCATATCGAGGATGGCCGGTTGCTGTTCCAGCCGGTGCAGTCGCCGCGGCCGCCGCTCTATTTCGGCGGATCGTCGGATGCCGGCATCGATGTTGCCGTCGACACCGTCGACAAGTACCTGACCTGGGGCGAGCCGCCGGCGCAGGTCGCCGAAAAGGTCAACCGGGTGAAGGCTGCCGCGGAGGCGCGCGGGCGAAAGCTCTCCTTCGGCATTCGCCTGCATGTGATCGTGCGCGAGACCAATGCGGAAGCCTGGAAGGCCGCGGATGAGCTGATCCAGCACGTCACCGACGAGACGGTCGCCTCGGCGCAGAAGATCTTCTCGCGGATGGATTCGGTCGGCCAGCAGCGCATGGCGCAACTGCATGGCGGACGTCGCGACAAGCTCGAGATCAGCCCGAATTTGTGGGCCGGCGTCGGCCTGGTGCGCGGCGGCGCGGGCACTGCCCTCGTTGGCGATCCCGAAACCGTCGCGGCGCGGATCAGGGAATACCAGGATGTCGGCATCGATACCTTCATCCTGTCGGGCTATCCGCATCTGGAAGAGGCCTATCGCTTTGCCGAACTGGTGTTCCCGCTGCTGTCGCTCGACAAGACCGGCAACGTCACGCCGATCCGCGTCAACACCGGGCCTTTCGGCGAGACCATCGGCAACGAATACCGCCCGCAGAAAGAGGCATCGCAATCATGAGTCTCATCGACAGCCTCCCGCGCGTCGGCGCACCGAAACTGCCGCGGATCGACGGCCTGATCCCCTGGATCGTGCCGCTCGCAATCATCCTCATATGGCAGCTTGCCTGCGTCACCGGCTTCGTGTCCGCACGCGTGCTGCCGGCGCCGAGTGATGTCGCGCTGGCGGGATGGAAGCTTCTGCTTTCAGGCGAACTCCTCCGCAACATCTGGGTCAGCTTCTGGCGCGCCAGCGTCGGCTTCCTGATCGGAGGCGGCATCGGCTTCGCGCTCGGCCTTGCCAACGGGCTGTCGCAGCTTTCCAGCAAGCTGACCGACACGACGCTGCAGATGATACGCAACATTCCGCATCTGGCCTTGATCCCGCTCGTCATCCTGTGGTTCGGGATCGATGAATTGGCAAAACTGTTCCTGGTCGCGCTCGGTGTGTTCTTTCCGATCTATCTGAACACGCTGCACGGCATCCGCACCGTCGATCCGCAATTGATCGAGATGGGACGCATCTACGGCATGACCAACGGCGAATTGTTCCGCCGGGTGATCTTTCCGAGCGCGTTGCCGTCGATCTTCGTCGGCCTGCGCTTCGCGCTCGGCATCATGTGGCTGACCTTGATCGTGGCCGAGACCATCGCTGCCTCGTCGGGCCTCGGCTACATGGCGATGCAGGCGCGCGAGTTCATGCTGATCGACGTCGTGGTGCTGTCGATCCTGATCTATGCCTTGCTCGGCAAGCTCGCCGACAGCGCCTCGCGCGCGCTGGAGCGGCTGACGCTGTCCTGGCATCCGGCTTTCCAGAAACATTGAGGACAGAAATGCAAGAAGCCCTTCGTTTTCTTTCTCCCGGTGCCGAGCCGGTGGGTCGCGTCGACTTCGTCGAGCAGGCGCGGCAGCTTCGACGCGGATCGGAAGCGTCCTCGCGCGGACTGTCACTGACCATACGGGGTCTGCGCAAATCCTTTGGCGATAACGAGGTGCTGCGCGGCATCGACCTGCATATCCCCGCCGGCCAGTCGGTGGCGATCGTCGGCCGCAGCGGCTGCGGCAAGAGCACATTGCTGCGGCTGATCGCCGGCCTTGAGACCATTACATCGGCACGATCAGCCTCGGCGAGGACGCGCGCCCGGAGGACGTGCGGGTCATGTTCCAGGAGCCGCGGCTGTTGCCGTGGGCAAGGGTGCTGTCGAACGTCGAAGTCGGACTCGGACGCGAGCGAAATTCCGCCGATGCGCAGGCCCGCGCCGAGAAGGCGCTGGCCGAGGTCGGTCTCACCGAGAAGCGGGCGCAGTGGCCGGCGGTCCTGTCGGGCGGACAGAAGCAGCGCGTGGCGCTCGCCCGCGCGCTGGTCAGCCAGCCGCGCGTGCTTGCTTTCGACGAGCCGCTCGGCGCGCTGGATGCGTTGACGCGCATTTCGATGCAGCGGCTGCTCGAACGGGTCTGGCACGACCAGGGCTTTACCGCGATCCTGGTGACGCACGACGTCGCCGAGGCCGTGGCCCTGGCCGACCGCGTGCTTGTGATCGAGGACGGTCGCATCGCCGAGGATTTCAGCGTCGATGTTCCGCGCCCGAGGCAGCGCGGTTCGGCCGAACTGGCGGCGCTGGAAGGCGCGATCCTGAAAAATTTGCTGGAAGGCACGGAAGATACTTCCGACCTGTGAGGTTCCCATGAACTCCATTGTCCGTTCCGTGTCGATCGACGCTGAGGTTGCCTCCGGCGACTTTCGCAGTGCGATGCGCCAATTGACGGGCGGCGTCAGCGTTATCACCGCGGGCAGGGGCCGGGATATCTCGGGCATGACCGTTACCTCGGTGTCGTCGCTCTCGGTCGATCCGCCGGCCTTGATCGTCAGCATCAACCGGGAAGCCTCTTCCTGGCCGCTGGTGAAGCGTTATGGCTTCTTCGGCGTCAATATCCTGACGTCGGACCAGATCGATATCGCCGACCGGTTCACCGGCAAGGGTGGCCTGAAGGGCGCCGATCGCTTTGCCGGCGCCCGGTGGATGACGCGCGCCTCCGGCGTGCCGCTGCTCGCGGGCGCCCTGGCGGCGATCGATTGCGAGGTCGAGGACATCGTCGAGCGGCATTCGCATGCGATCGTCATCGGCCGCGTGCTGGATGTTGCGGTGTCGGCGCGCACCGCGGCGCTGGCCTATTGGCAGGGGCGCTATGTCGCCATCGATCAGGACGAAGATGTGGCGAAGCTTGCCGAAGTCAGCGTGCCGGCGCGGAAAGCCGCACGGAAGGTATGACGTAAGGGCTCTGCGGTTGTCCGGCCCTGCCGGGCTGGCTTTTTCGCTGTGGCCGATCTAAACCCGGCGCATGAAGCGTCTCGCAACCTGGGCCTTTTACGCAGTCGGCGCGATCGCGATTGCCTATCTCGCGCTGTATGCCTACGCTGTTTTCACCGGACGCGATCTGCAGCCCGGCGATCCCATTCGCATTTTTCGCAAGCTTGACGCGCCGAGTTATTCGGCCCTCTCAACGTCATTGCGAGCGTAGCGAAGCAATCCACTTCCCGGCTTGTGGCGCTATGGATTGCTTCGCGGAGCCTGTCATCGGGCGGCGCTTCGCCCGACCCGTCGGCTTGCAATGACGGCGGGGGACCTTTGCTTAACCCGCCGCGACAAAGCGCTGATGCTCACCGGCGCCCGCCGGCGTGATTGGGATGCCGCCGTCGGCATATTCGTTCAGCTTGTTGCGCAGCGTGCGGATCGATATGCCGAGAATATTGGCGGCATGGGTCCGGTTGCCGAGGCAGTGTTTCAGCGTCTCCAGGATCAGATCGCGCTCGACGTCGGCGACGGTGCGGCCGACCAGGGCACGCGTCACCTGTTCGGCGGCAAAGGTGGCGTGCGCCACCGCGGGCGCGGTCTTGGCGAGGTCGAGACGGTCGCCGTCGGGCGTCAGAATGGCTTCGGGGCCGATCTCGTCGCCCTGCGCCATCAGCACCGAGCGGTGGATGGTGTTTTCCAGTTCGCGGACGTTGCCCTGCCAGCGGTTCGATGTCAGGACGCGCCGTGCGTCCGCCGAGATCGGGCGCAGCGGCACGCCATTGGCATCGGCGTATTTTTTGGCGAAGTGCTGCGCCAGTTCGAGGATGTCGGCCGGGCGGTCACGCAGCGGCGGGATCTTCAGATTGACGACGTTGAGGCGGAACAGCAGGTCTTCGCGGAAGGAGCCTTCGCGTACGGCTTCGGAGAGATTGCGGTTCGAGGTGGCGATGATGCGGATATCGACCGGCACCGGCTTGGTGCCGCCGACGCGATCGATCACGCGCTCCTGAATGGCGCGCAGCAGTTTGGCCTGCAGGCGAACGTCCATTTCGGAAATTTCGTCGAGCAGCAGCGTGCCGCCGGTGGCCTCCTCGAACTTGCCGATACGGCGCGCGATGGCGCCGGTGAAGGCGCCCTTCTCGTGGCCGAACAATTCGGATTCCAGCAGGTGCTCGGGGATCGCCGCGCAATTGATCGAGATGAACGGCCGCTTGGCGCGCGTCGAGCGCGAGTGGACATAGCGCGCCAGCACTTCCTTGCCGGTGCCGGACTCGCCGGTGATCAGCACGGAGGCGTCGGAGGCTGCGATCTGCTGCGCGAGCTTGATGACCTTGCCCATCGCTTCGTCGCGATAGACGAGGTCGCGTGAATTGTTGGCGACCGCGGCGAGCACCGCGGCGATCAGTTCGGGATCTGGCGGCAGCGGGATGTATTCCTTGGCGCCGGCGTGGATCGCGGCGACCGCGGCGCGGGCGTCGTTGGAGATGCCGCAGGCCACGATCGGCACGTGGATGTGTTCGGCTTCCAGCCGCATCACCAGGTCGCGGATGTCGAGGGCGACGTCGACCAGCAGCAGGTCGGCGCCCTTGCCGCCGCGCAGCACCGCCATCGCCTGTTCGATCGCCTCTGCGTGGGTCACCGACGCGCCGTTTTCCATCGCGATCTTGGTGGCGGTCGTGAGCTGGCCCTTCAATGTGCCAACGATGAGAAGCCGCATGTTTATCTCCTGTCCGTCTGTTCGCGCTTTCAAGGCGCGTATCGCCAAAATTGTTAGGTGCGTTCCGCCTTGATTATTTCCGTCATGGTCACGCCGAGCTTGTCTTCCACCAGCACGACCTCGCCACGCGCCACCAGGCGGTTGTTGACGTAGATGTCGATGGCTTCGCCGACCCGGCGGTCGAGTTCGAGCACGGTGCCGGGGCCGAGTTTCAGCAGTTCGCCGACATCCATCTTCGAGCGGCCGAGCACGGCCGAGACCTGCACCGGCACGTCGAACACGGCCTCGAGGTCGGCCGCGATCCGCGAGGCCTGTTCGTCCTCGTTGTAGGCCAGATCGTCGATCGGCGGCGCATCCGGGCGTTGAGATCGGGAAGCGGTACCTGTGCGTCGGTGTCACCATGGTCAGCCCTCATGGCCTTCACAGTTCGGCCTGATCGCGGGATGCCAGATAGCGCCCGACGAGTTCGCTGATCTTCGCTTCGTTGGTCGCGCGTTCCAGCACCACGCCGCCATCGGCCCATTCGATCCGGCAGTCGCCGTGTGGGATGCCGGGCTCGGCCAGGATCACCAGCCTGCCTTCGAAGCCGCTTTGGGCGGCCTGCCGTTCGATGTTCGCGCGTGCGGCCTCGTAGAGCTGGTCGTTGATGCGAACGACGAGATGCGGGGTAGCGACCAGATGCGAGAAGCAGTCGTGACCAGCGCCATGATCTCGGCGATTGGCTCGCGGGCCACAGTTCGCTGCAAGCTTGTTGGCCACTGCGACCGCGAGCTCGACGGCTTCGGCCTCCAGCTTGCCTTCCATGCCGCAGAAGCTTGCGGCGATGCCTTGGAGGCGTTGCCGATCCCTTCCAGCGCCATCGCCGAACTGCGGTCGCTCTCGACTTTGGCCTCGTGCGGGCCGCCTCGTAGCCCGCGCGATAGGCGCGTGCTTCGGCCTCCGCGACCTTCTGCGCAATTTCGGCTGCAGTTGCGGCACGCTCGCGCGCCTGTCGGGCGCGCGAAGTCGGCGTCGAACAGGAATTTCGCGGGCGAGGCCATCAATACACCAGCTCTTCTTCGACCGCGCTTCGGGGTCAGGTGATCTCTCCCTTGGCGGCCAGTCCTTGGCGAGGTTGACGAGGAGCGGCTGCGCTTCGTCGACGTCGCGGAGCCGTACCGGGCCTATCGCTGCCATGTCGTCCATCAGCATCTTGGCGGCGCGCGATGACATGTTTTTGAGGAAGAAGTCGCGTACCGCTTCATTGGCGCCCTTGAGCGCGATGCCTAGCTTGTCCTTGTCGACGCTGCGCATCAGGGTTTGCGCCGACGCGTTGTCCAGCTTGACAGGTCGTCGAACGTGAACATCAGCGCCTTGATGCGCTCGGCGGATTCTCGCGGTTTTCCTCTTCCAGCGAGGTGATGAAGCGGGTTTCGGTCTGGCGGTCGAAATTGTTGAAGATTTCCGCCATCACCTCGTGCGCATCGCGGCGGCGGGTCTGTGACAGGTTGGACATGAACTCCGTGCGCAGCGTCTGCTCGACGCGCTCGATGACTTCCTTCTGCACCGCTTCCATCTTCAGCATGCGGCCGACCACGTCGAGGGCGAGGTCCTCCGGCAGGATCGCCAGCACGCGGGCGGCGTGCTCCGGCTTCAGCTTCGACAGCACCACCGCGATC
>CAWFIQ010000009.1:0-401039 GCA_963815955.1 uncultured Alphaproteobacteria bacterium | reverse complement strand
AGTTGCTGGTGGGACCGCGCAGCGCGCCGAACTTCACGCTGATCTGCACCTTGTCGCGGACACGATCTTTCAGGTGCCTCGCGCACCAGCATTTCGTTGTGACCCATGGCGTAGAAATCGCCGGTGTCCAGCAGCGTGATGCCGGCATCGAGCGCGGAATGAACCGTGGCGATGCTTTCGCCGCGATCGGCGGGGCCATAGACCTCCGACATGCCCATGCAGCCGAGGCCCAGGGCGGAGACGTTCGGGCCGGTTGAACCGAGTTTGCGCTGTTCCATGACGGTCTCTCCTCGAAAAGCGGCGAGGCTGATTGTGCCGCGTGACGAGGCCAGATATGCGCACTGCCCGATTAGGCCGATAAGCTGGACAATCCGGAATAGCTTGTTCATCATTAGCGAACAATGACCGATCCCGACCTGCGCGACCTCGACGCACTTCGTGGCGGTCGCCCGCACCCCGCAATTTCCGGCGTGCGGCGATCGAAATTCGCGTGTCGGGGTGCCGAGCCTTAGCCAGCGGCTGCGGGACCTGGAGGAGCGCCTTGGCGTCCGCCTGATGAACCGCACCACCCGCAGCGTCGCCCTGACCGAGGCAGGCGAGCTTCTGCTATCCCGCATCGCTCCGGCGCTGCGGGACGTCGGCGATGCACCTGGATCAGGTCCGCGGCCTGCGCGAGGTGGCTTCGGGCCGCCTGCGCATCAACGCGCCGCCGCCGGCGGTGCGACCTCGTGCTGGCGCCGATGGTCGGCGCCGTTTCCTCGCGACGCTATCCGCAGGTCGATCTCGACATCGTCTCCGAAAGTGGTTTCCGCTCGACATCGTCAGCGCGGGCTACGATGCCGGCGTGCGCTATGGCGAGCACCTCGCGCAGGACATGGTGGCGATCCCGCTGAGCGGTCAGCAAGCTATGTCGTCGTCGCATCGCCTGCCTACCTCGCGCGCCGCGGCACGCCGAAACATCCGAAAGATCTGCTCGAGCACGATTGTATCCGCGCCTGTTATTCGAGCGGCGTCATGCATGATCTGGAGTTCGAGAAAGCCGGCCAGATCGTGAAAGTCGATCCGCCGGCAAAGCTGATCTCGACCAATATGGGCCTCTGCCATGCGCGCCGCGCTCGACGGCGTCGGCATCTGGGCAACGCTCGATGGCTATGTCCATGATGCCGTGACGTCCGGCGCGCTGGTCAGCTTGATGGAAGATTGGTGCGAGCCGTTTCCCGGCCCTGTTCCTGTACTATCCGAGCCGGCGCCAGACGCCGCCGGCTTTGCGCGCCTTCATCGATTTCGTCGCGGATTGGCGCAAGCGTAGGACTAGCGGAAATAGTTGATCCTCATGGTGAGGAGCGCCGCACGCGCGTCGAACCATGCAGGCCCGGCTCTCGCCCGCGGCCATCCTTCGAGACGCCGCTTCGCGGCTCCTCAGGATGAGGACGGGAGGGGCTTATCACGCAGTCGTTGAAACTCAGAGCATGCTCGGCAGCACGCGGTCCGGCGGCTTGTGGCCGTCCATGAAGGTCTTGATGTTGATGATGACCTTCTCGCCCATGTCGACGCGGCCTTCGATGCGTGGCCGAGCCCATATGCGGCAGCAGCACCACCTTGCCGGCCTTGGCGAGCTTCACGCAGCTTCGGATTGACCGCCGGCTCGTGCTCGAACACGTCGAGGCCGGCGCCGCGCGATCTCGCCGGCCTCGATCAGCTGCGCCAGCGCGTTCTCGTCGATCACCTCGCCGCGCGCGGTGTTGACGATGTAGGCGTCCGGCCGCATCAGCTTCAGCCGCCGCGCCGACAGCAGGTGATAGGTCGCCGGCGTGTGCGGGCAGTTGACCGAGACGATGTCCATGCGCGCCAGCATCTGGTCGAGGCTTTCCCAATAGGTCGCGCTCGAGCTCTTCCTCGATCTGCGGCGCGACGCGGCGGCGGTTGTGATAGTGGATCTGCAGGCCGAAGGCGCGTGGCGCGGCGCGCCACCGCCTGGCCGATGCGGCCCATGCCGATGATGCCGAGCCGCTTGCCGCAGATGCGGTGGCCGAGCATCCAGGTCGGCGACCAGCCGGTCCAGTCGTCGCCGTCCGGTCAGCACGCGCGCGCCTTCGGCGAGCCGGCGCGGCACCGCGAGGATCAGCGCCATGGTCATGTCGGCGGTGTCCTCGGTCAGCACGCCCGGCGTGTTGGTGACGGTGATGCCGCGCTGCATGCGCGGCCGCGACGTCGATATTGTCGACGCCGTTGCCGAAATTGGCGATCAGCTTCAGCTTGCGGTCCGGCCTGGGCGAGCACGGCGGCGTCGATGCGTCGGTGACGGTCGGCACCAGCACGTCGGCGGTCTTCACCGCCTCGGCGAGCTCGGCCGGCGTCATCGGCTTGTCGTCGAGATTGAGCCGGGCGTCGAACAGCTCGCGCATGCGCGTCTCGACGCGTCGGGCAGCTTGCGCGTGACGACGACCAGAGGCTTTTTGCTTGGCCGACATGTCCGCTCCTCATGAAGCGTTGCCATGGCCGCTTGTCATCAAGGCTGGCCGTTCAGGCCTCATTAACCCGGCTGTTCGACACTGCCGGCGGTCATTCGCTGTCCAGTCGCCATTAGCGGATCCGCGGTCGACGTCGGTCCTCTCTAGCAGAAGGCCGGGCCAAGACAAGCACGCCGGCACAACGCGTGAGGCGCGCCGGCAGTGTCAGGTGGCTCGCGACTCGGGGTATCGGGCTCGGTCGTGGATCGCGGCGGCGTCGCGACTTGGGGCCTTTTGCCCGGCGATCGCTCGGCCGCCGCCTGATTGCGCCATGGCGGCGCGAGCTCGGCCAAGGATGCACCGACCGCGCAGCGGCCTGCCGGTGCCGCGCTTCGTCAGCCTGAAGTCCGACCAGGTCAATGTGCGCGGCGGCCCGACCAAGGACCACGACGTGCTGGGTCTACACCCGCGCCGGCCTGCCGGTCGAGATCACCGCCGAGTTCGAGAACTGGCGCCGCATCCGCGATTCGGAAGGCGCCGAAGGCTGGGTCTATCACTCGCTGCTGTCGGGCCGGCGCACCGCGCGTGGTCACCGCTGAAGACCAAGGACGAGCTGGCGCCGCTCGTACGACCGCGCCGATCCCGACGAGCGCGGTGATCGCGCAAGCTGCAGCCCGGCGTGCTCGCGCACGGTCAAGCAGTGCACCGGCGACTGGTGCCGCGTCGCCGGCAACGGCTTCGACGGCTGGATCCAGCAGGAGCGGCTCTGGGGCGTCTATCCGACGAGAAGATCGACTAGCGTCCGGACTCGCTGCAGGCGTGACCTATCGAACGAACTGCGGTCGGAGTAAGTCGCTCGAGCACGATGCTCGCCGTTTCGATGCCGGCCGACAAGCCTCGATCTGCAGGACGATCAGCGCTTCTTGCGCAGACGCACGACCACGTCGATGCGGGCGATCTCGTAGCCTTCCGGCGCGTCCGGCATCGTTCGACGATCACATCGGGTCCGGAATGTCGACCAGCTCGTCCTCGCCCTCGACGAAGAAATGGTGGTGCGTCGGATGACGTTGGTGTCGAAATAGGTCTTGGAGCCGTCGACCGCGACCTGGCGCAGCAGGCCGGCCTCGGTGAACTGGTGCAGCGTGTTGTAGACGGTCGCGAGCGACACCGGCACCCTGGCGCGCGTCGCTTCCTCGTAGAGCATTTCGGCGGTGAGATGGCGGTCGCCCTTGCCGAACAGCAGCCAGCCGAGCGCCATGCGCTGGCGGGTCGGGCGCAGGCCGACCGACCGCAGCATCGTCTTGACGTCGTGCCACGGGCAGCCGGTCAGCGCGGCTGGCGGCCGCGGCTGACGGCTCCGCATGGCGTCTTCGGCTGACGGGCGATCGTTCACTCATGTCGAACTCGGCCGCGTACAGATGATCTGCCATATACATGATGCAATGCCGCTCAAATGGCTTGCGACTATCAGCAAGACCAGGTTGCGGCTTGATGCAAGCTATTCCGCAACTGGCCTGGAAGCGCTGCAGGGCTTCCGATCTGCGTAGCGGATAGCGGCCGCAGTCAGCGCCATCGTTCGCGTGCGAGGCACTGATGTTAGCGAACCGTGCGATTCGGCCGGCGGCGCAGTCAACGGGATTCAGCGACGATGAGCGAACGGCGCAGCAGCTTCGACTACGAAGACCTGCTGGCCTGCGGGCGCGGCGAACTGTTCGGCCCGGGCAATGCCGCAGCTGCCGCTGCCGCCGATGCTGATGTTCGACCGCATCACCGAGATCTCCGAGACATGGCGGCGCGCACGGCAAGGGCCTGATCCGCGCCGAACTCGACATCAAGCCGGACCTCTGGTTCTTCGCCTGCCACTTCAAGGGCGATCCGGTGATGCCGGGCTGCCTCGGCCTCGATGCGCTGTGGCAGCTGGTCGGCTTCTTCCTCGGCTGGCTCGGCGTCGCAAGGCCGCGGCCGCGCGCTCGGCCTGGGCGAGGTGAAGTTCGCCGGCCAGGTGCTGCCGACCGTGCAAAAGGTCGTCTACGGCATCGATTTCAAGCGCGTGATGCGCTCGAAGCTGGTGCTCGGCATCGCCGACGGCTGGCTGTCGGCCGATGGCGAGATCATCTATCGCGCCAAGGACCTGAAGGTCGGGCTGTTCGCAGACGCGGCGATCCAGCCGGCGCTGACCGGCTCTGCATGGCTCGAGCGCGGCCGCGTATGAGTTCAGGCGCCGATGGCCTCGAAGTTCGGCGAGCGCGAACAATCGAGTGCGCAGTGAGGCAGGCATGAGACGCGTCGTCGTCACCGGGATGGGCATCGTCTCGTCCATCGGCAACAACACCCAGGAAGTGCTGGCGACCCTGCGCGAGGCCAAGTCCGGCATCACGCGCGCCGAGGAATACGCCGAGCTCGGCTTCCGCTGCCAGGTGCACGGCGCGCCGACGCTCGATCCCGACGAGCGTGGTCGACCGCCGCGCCATGCGCTTCCTCGGCGGCGGCGCCGCCTGGAACCACGTCGCCATGGAGCAGGCGATCCGCGACGCCGGCCTCGAGCCGAGCGACGTCTCCAACGAGCGCACCGGCATCATCATGGGCTCGGGCGGCCCCTCGACGCGCGCCATCGTCGAGGCCGCCGACATCACGCGCGAGCAAGGGCCCGAAGCGCGTCGGCCCGTTCGCGGTGCCGAAGGCGATGTCGTCCACCGCCTCGGCGACGCTCGCGACCTGGTTCAAGATCAAGGGCGTGAACTATTCGATCTCGTCGGCCTGCGCGACCTCGAACCATTGCATCGGCAACGCCTACGAGACGATCCAGATGCGGCAAGCAGGACATCATCTTCGCCGGCGGCTGCGAGGAGCTCGACTGGACGCTGTCGGTGCTGTTCGACGCCATGGGCGCGATGTCGTCGAAGTACAACGACACGCCGGCGACGGCCTCGCGCGCCTATGACGTCAACCGCGACGGCTTCGTCATCGCCGGCGGCGCCGGCGTGCTGGTGCTCGAAGAGCTCGAGCACGCCAAGGCGCGCGGCGCGAGCATCTACGGCGAGATCGCCGGCTATGGCGCGACCTCGGACGGCTACGACATGGTCGCGCCGTCGGGCGAAGGCGCGGATGCGCTGCATGCAGCATGGCGCTGTCGACGGTGAAGGCGCCGGATCGACTACATCAACCCGCACGCCACCTCGACGCCGGTCGGCGATCCGCCGGAGATCGAGGCGATCCGCGACGTGTTCGGCGCGGGACAAGTGCCCGCCGATCGCGGCGACCAAGTCGCTGACCGGCCATTCGCTCGGCGCCGCCGGCGTGCAGGAAGCGATCTACTCGCTGCTGATGATGAACAACGGCTTCATCTGCGAGAGCGCCAATATCGAGGAGCTCGATCCGGCCTTCGCCGACATGCCGATCGTGCGCGAGCGCATCGACAACGCGAAGCTCGGCACCGTGCTGTCGAACTCCTTCGGCTTCGGCGGCACCAACGCCACGCTCGTGTTCAAGCGGCTCGACGCGTGATCGTCATTGCCGGACGCGCATAATCTGGCATAGCCGGGCGATCCGGCGATGCGCGTCTTCGCGATGACATGCCTGGAATACGATCCGAGCTCCAGCATGCGCACAGGCTGACGACAGCGGAACGGATTGCGACGATGAAGGTCTGATGCAGGGCAAGCGCGGCCTGGTCATGGGCGTCGCCAACGACCACTCGATCGCCTGGGGCATCGCCAAGACGCTGGCCGCGCACGGCGCCGAGCTCGCCTTCACCTATCAGGGCGAGGCGCTCGGCAAGCGCGTCAAGCCGCTGGCGCAGTCGGTCGGTCTCGAACTCGTGCTGCCCTGCGACGTCGAGGACATCGCCATCGGTCGATGCGGTGTTCGCCGCGCTCGAGCGAGAAATGGGGCACGCTCGATTTCCTCGTCCACGCCATCGGCTTCTCCGACAAGAACGAGCTGAAGGGCCGCTACGCCGACACCACGCGCGAGAATTTCTCGCGCACCATGGTGATCTCCTGCTTCTCCTTCACCGAGGTCGCCAAGCGCGCCGCCGCGCTGATGCCGAACGGCGGCGCGATGATCACGCTGACCTATCGGCGGCTCGACGCGCGTGATGCCGAACTACAACGTGATGGGCGTCGCCAAGGCCGCGCTCGAAGCGTCGGTGCGCTATCTCGCCGCCGATTTCGGCCCGCGCAGCATCCGCGTCAACGCGATCTCGGCCGGCCCGATGCGCACGCTGGCCGGCGCCGGCATCGCCGATGCGCGCTGCATGTTCAACTTCCAGCAGCGGCACTCGCCGCTCGCGCCGCGGCGTCGACGCTCGAGGAGCTCGGCGGCGCGGCGCTCTATCTGCTGTCGGATCTGTCGGGCGGCGTGACCGGCGAAATCCATTTCGTCGATTCCGGCTACAACATCATCTCGATGCCGCGGCCGGACGATTTGAAGACGGAAGGCTGAAGTGTGAGCATGATCTTTTCGGAAAACCGCTGCATACTTTTCCGGATCATGCTCTAACCCGCGGCGATTTTCTCCGCGCGCTGGAACGCCGGCCGCGCCATGCAGCGCGCAATATAGGCATCGAAGGCCGGGCGTGTCGGCACCATCTTGAACAGGCGCACTGCGAAATTCAGGCCCGAGCCGATCGTGATGTCGGCCGCGGAAAATTCCTCGCCGAGAATCCACGGCCCCTTTTCGAGCGCCGCTTCCAGCACGTCGAACACCTGCGTCGCGCTGCCCCAGGCCGCGGTCGAGGTCGGCACCTCGATCTTGGTGAAGATCTGGATGATCGCAGGCTCGATGCAGCTCGGCGAGAAGAACAGCCATTGCAGATAGCGCGCGCGGCGCGGATCGGTCACGGCGGGTGCGAGCTTCGTCTCGGGATAGCGATCGGCGATATAGGCGCAGATCGCGGCGGCTTCGCCGAGCGCTGCATCGCCGTCGGCGAGCGCCGGCACCTTGCCCATCGGATTGACCTTCAGATAGTCCGGCGCCTTCTGCGCACCGGTCGAAATGTCGGTCAGCACACGCTCATAGGGAAGGCCGCTCTCTTCCATCAGCCAGAGCGCCGAGAACGAACGCGAGCGGGGCGACCAATAGAGCTTGATCATGGGAGCGGACCTTTCATCGGAGGGAGGTGAACGGCGCGCAATTCATGGCGCGGCCGCATTTCCGCAATGCATTACGCCCAGGTACGGGCCGCTCCGGCTCAGTCTTCCTTGAGATAGCCCGGCAGGCTTCGGTCAAGCCTTTCTACGACGAGCGCGCGCGTTCTATCGCGCAGCGCCGCGTTGGTCGAAGCCGTCTCGGGCGGATCGGGGAACAGCGAGTTGTCGAGCTTGGTGATCGGGTCTTCAAACAGACGCATATTTGCGGCGAGATTCGCGCCGATATCCGTAAGGGGGCGCTTGATCTGCTCGTAGCTGCGGCCGTCAATCAGCGTGATCGCAACATTGGCGAAAATGTGCGAGTGCCGGATGATTTTGCCAAGCCCCTGATTGTAGGTGCCGATTCCGTTCAGCGTCATGTTCGAGTTCGGCAGCTTCGTCTTGAATGTGGTTGCGACGAGATAGCGATCGCAACTCGCATTCGCGGTGAAGCCCTTCACGATCACCGGCAGAAATCTCTTTGGGTCCGGGATAAAGATCGCCTTCGCATGATAGAAGGGATCGAAGGCGCCCTTGGGATAGGCGATCCTGCGTACCGAGGAATCGTTGTTCGTTGCCGCACGCACGCGTGCGAAAACAAGATCGTCGAGGCCCCAGTCGATTGGGACCTCGTTTTCCTCAGCCTCGAAGATCGTCACGCCAAATTTCTGTACGGAGTAGTGCTCGCCGATCACCGAGATCACGCCAAGGCGGCACGGACCGGCGCTTGCCGGCTCGGCCGGTTTGACTGCCGCGGCCTTCGGCTTCGTCGCCGCTTTCTTGACCGCCGGCTTTGAGGGAGGCGTGGTCGAAGGAGGGGTTTGAGCTGCTGCCAGGACGAAAGGGCACAGCAGTGCGACTACGGAAACAGCGAATCGAATCATGGATTCCAAGGCGGCGGGCTACGGAATAAGATCGGACGCGCCACACTAGGTTGGGATTGTGACAACCGCAAGCTGCATCCGGAGATCACCGTCTATCCGGCAGCCTGCCGCTTCCACCGGTAGTACTTCATCACGAACCCGTTGGACGGCTCGACTTCTTCCTTCTCGAACACAAACCCTTCGCGTTCGTACCAGCGCCAAGCCTTCTCGTTCTCGCGAATGCAGCGCAGATACATTTCATCCGGCATCTGCGTGCGTGTGAAGGTGAGCAGCTTCCGCCCCAGCGATTGCCCCTGATAGGCGGGCCCGACGAACAGCATGTCGAGATAGAGTTTTGGCAGATGCAGCGCCAGCATCGCGGCGATGGTGCCGTTGTCATCGGCGACGAACAGGCTCCAGCCGCTCTCCATCTCGCGCCGGATGCGTGCACGCAGGTTTGCCAGCAGGAATTCGCTGGCCTCGGCAAGTCCGGTCGAGACCCAGCTCTCCATCCAGACGCGGCCGATCTCGTCATATTCGTCAGCGCGGGCAGGGCGGATGATCAGATCAGACATCGAGCCTCACGCCCGTTGGCTGCGCGGAGGCCTGCCGCGGGCGCGCCTTGCCGGCCGACAGGCACACCACCTCGGAGATCTGCAGCAGCTGCCGGGCCAGCGGGCTGGTCTTGCGCCAGATCATGCCGATGGTGCGCGAGGGCTGCGGATCCTTGAAGCGCGCGACCGACACCGACGCCGAGCGCGTCTCCACCGCCACGGCCATTTCCGGGATCAAGGTGACGCCGATGCCGGCGCTGACCATCTGCACCAGCGTCGACAGCGAGCTGGCGTCCAGCACCTCGCGCGGCGGCGACGACTGCATGTTGCAGAACGACAGCGCCTGATCGCGAAAGCAGTGCCCCTCCTCCAGCAGCAGCAGCCGCATTTCGCGCAGCATCTCGCGGCTCGGGCACCGGCTTGCCCTCATCCTCGCCCGGCCGGACCAGCAGGAATTTCTCCGCGAACAGGGCGACCTCGGTCAGCGAGGGCTCGGACACCGGCAGGGCGACGATGGCCGTGTCGAGCCGGCCTTCCGCCAGCTCCTGGATCAGCTTCGGCGTCAGCGTCTCGCGCACGTGAATGTCGAGCTCGGGATGCATGCGCGTGAGATTGCTCGATGATCGTCGGCAGCAGATAGGGCGCGATCGTCGGGATCATGCCGATGCGCAGCCGGCCCGCAAGCCGGTCCTGCGAGGCGCGCGCGAAGTCTCCGAGTTCGTCGACCGAGCGCAGGATGTCGCGGACGCGCAGGGCGAGCTTCCTCGCCGAACGCGGTCAGCGCGACCTGCCGCGCGCCGCGCTCGAGCAGCACGGCGCCGAGCTCTTCCTCCAGTTCCTTGATCTGCATCGACAAAGCCGGCTGCGAGATCGCGCAGGCTTCCGCCGCGCGTCCGAAATGGCCATGGCGCGCCAGCGCCTCGAAATAGCGAAGCTGCCTGAGCGTCAGGTTGATCATCAGAAAATCTTATCGCAGCGATCATTAAAGTCAACTTAACCTGATCGAATGGCTGCGCTTAGAGTGGCTCTACCTGGTCAAAGCGCGCGAGCTCGACGCACACGCAGAGGAGGCAATCATGGACGACGCACGGCAAAGTGCCCGTTCTCGGACGGCAAGCCCGCGGCCGGTCGAACCGCGACTGGTGGCCGAACCAGCTGCAGCTCGAGATGCTGCACCAGCACTCCGGCCATGTCCGATCCGATGGGCAAGGACGTTCGACTACGCCAAGGAGTTCAAGAGCCTCGACCTCGAAGCGGTGATCAAGGACCTGCACGCGCCTTGATGACGGACTCGCAGGACTGGTGGCCGGCCGACTTCGGCCACTACGGCCGTCTCTTCATCCGCATGGCCTGGCACAGCGCCGGCACCTACCGCATCGGCGACGGCCGCGGCGGCGCCGGCGCGCGGCCAGCAGCGCTTCGCGCCGCTCAACAGCTGGCCGGACAACGCCAACCTCGACAAGGCGCGCCGCCTGCTCTGGCCGATCAAGCAGAAATACGGCCGCAAGATCTCCTGGGCCGACCTGATGATCCTCACCGGCAACGTCGCGCTGGAGTCGATGGGCTTCAAGACCTTCGGCTTCGCCGGCGGCCGCGCCGACGTCTGGGAGCCGGAAGAGCTCTACTGGGGTCCCGAAGGCACGTGGCTGGGCGACGAGCGCTACAGCGGCGACCGCGAGCTCGCCGAGCCGCTCGGCGCCGTGCAGATGGGCCTGATCTACGTCAACCCGGAAGGCCCGAACGGCAAGCCCGATCCGGTCGCCGCGGCGCGCGACATCCGCGAGACCTTCGCCCGCATGGCGATGAACGACGAAGAGACCGTCGCGCTGATCGCCGGCGGCCACACCTTCGGCAAGACCCACGGCGCCGGCGATCCGTCGCTGGTCGGGCCGGAGCCGGAAGGCGGCGCGCTCGAGGAGCAGGGCCTCGGCTGGACGAGCAAGCACGGCACGCGGCATCGGCGGCCGACACCATCACCAGCGGCCTCGAAGGTGACCTGGACGCCAGACGCCGACGCAAGTGGAGCAACAACTTCTTCGAGAACCTGTTCGGCTTCGAATGGGAGCTGACCAAGAGCCCGGCCGGCGCCAACCAGTGGACAGCCAAGAAGGCGCCGACGCCGATCGATCCCGGACGCGCACGACCCGTCGAAGAAGCATCGCGCCGACGATGCTGACGACCGACCTCGTCGCTGCGCTTCGACCCGGCCTACGAGAAGATCTCGCGGCGCTTCCTCGAGAACCCGGACCAGTTCGCCGACGCCTTCGCCCGCGCCTGGTTCAAGCTCACCCACCGCGACATGGGCCCGAACGTGCGCTACCTCGGCCCGCAGGTGCCGAAGGAAGACGCTGATCTGGCAGGACCCGATCCCGGCCGTCGACCACCCGCTGATCGACGACGCAGGACATCGCCGCGCTGAAGGCCAAGATCCTCGCCTCGGGCCTGTCGGTCTCCGAGCTGGTCTCGACCGCCTGGGCCTCGGCCTCGACCTTCCGCGGCTCCGACAAGCGCGGCGGCGCCAACGGCGCGCGCATCCGCCTTGCGCCGCAGAAGGACTGGGAGGTCAACCAGCCGGCCCAGCTCGCCAAGGTGCTCGGCGAAGCTCGAAGGCGATCCAGAAGGAGTTCAACGCGGCGCCGGCGGCAAGAAGGTCTCGCTCGCCGACCTGATCGTGCTCGGCGGCGCGCCGGCGTCGAGAAGGCCGCGAAGGACGCCGGCGTACGACGTCAAGGTGCCGTTCACGCCGGGCCGCATGGACGCCTCGCAGGAGCAGACCGACGTCGACTCCTTCGCCGCGCTCGAGCCGCGCGCCGACGGCTTCCGCAACTACGTCGGCAAGCGCCGCAGTTCATGCAGCCGGAGGAGGCGCTGGTCGACCGCGCGCAGCTGCTGACGCTGACCGCGCCGGAGATGACGGTGCTGGTCGGCGGCCTGCGCGTGCTCGGCGCCAATGCCGAGCGGTCCGAAGCACGGCGTCTTCACCGAGCGGCCGGGCACGCTGACCAACGACTTCTTCGTCAACCTGCTCGACATGGGCACGCAGTGGAAGCCGGCTCGGCCGACGGACGTCTTCGAGGGCCGCGACCGCAAGACCGGCGCGGTGAAGTGGACCGGCACCCGCGTCGACCTGATCTTCGGCTCGCACTCGCAGCTGCGCGCGCTTGCCGAGGTCTATGCCAGCGTCGGACGCGAAGGAGAAGTTCGTGAAGGACTTCGTCGCGGCCTGGACCAAGGTGATGAACCTCGACCGCTTCGACCTCGCGGCGTGACGCCGGCACACAGCAAGCGACAAACAAAAAGGGCGGCCGCGAGGCCGCCCTTCGTGTTTCTGGGGTCGCGGAGCGATTACTCGCCGGCCGCTTCGCGCGGGCCTGCTCGCCGTCGCCTTCTGCTTGGCCTTCGAGGTCTTCGCCGGTCTCCTGGTCGACGACCTTCATCGACAGGCGCACCTTGCCGCGATCGTCGAAGCCGAGCAGCTTGACCTTGACCTTGTCGCCTTCCTTGACGACGTCGGAGGTCTTCTGCACGCGCGCTCGACGCGAGCTGGCAGATGTGGACGAGGCCGTCCTTGGCGCCGAAGAAGTTCACGAACGCGCCGAACTCCATCACCTTGACGACCGTGCCTTCGTAGATCTGCCGACTTCCGGATCGGAGGCGATCGACTTGATCCACTTGATCGCGGCCTTGATCGCCTCGCCGTTGGCGGAGGCGACCTTCACCGTGCCGTCGTCCTCGATGTTGATCTTGGCGCCGGTCTTCTCGACGATCTCGCGGATCACCTTGCCGCCGGTGCCGATCACTTCGCGGATCTTGTCGGTCGGGATCTTGAAGATCTCGATGCGCGGCGCGTGTTCGCCGAGCTCGGCGCGGGCGGTGGTCAGCGCCTTGGCCATCTCGCCGAGGATGTGCATGCGGCCGTCCTTGGCCTGGGCGAGCGCGACCTTCATGATCTCTTCGGTGATGCCGGCGATCTTGATGTCCATCTGCAGCGAGGTGATGCCCTGCTCGGTGCCGGCCACCTTGAAGTCCATGTCGCCGAGATGGTCCTCGTCGCCGAGGATGTCGGACAGCACCGCGAAGCGCTTGTCTTCGAGGATCAGGCCCATGGCGATGCCCGCGGCCGGCCGCTTCAGCGGCACGCCGGCATCCATCAGCGCCAGCGAGGCGCCGCAGACCGTCGCCATCGACGACGAGCCGTTGGACTCGGTGATCTCGGAGACGACGCGCATGCGTGTAGGGGAATTCGTGCTTCGGCGGCAGCATCGGCTGGATCGCGCGCCAGGCGAGCTTGCCGTGGCCGATTTCGCGGCGGCCGGGCGCGCCCATGCGGCCGGTCTCACCGACCGAGTAGGGAGGGAAGTTGTAGTGCAGCAGGAACGTCTTCTTTGTACGTGCCCTCCAGCGCGTCGATGTACTGCTCGTCTTCGCCGGTGCCGAGCGTGGCGACGACCAGCGCCTGGGTCTCGCCGCGGGTGAACAGCGCCGAGCCGTGGGTGCGCGGCAGCACGCCGACCTCGGCGACGATCGGGCGGACGGTCTTGAGGTCGCGGCCGTCGATGCGCTTGCCGGTGTCGAGGATGTTCCAGCGAACGATCTTGGCTTCGAGCTCCTTGAACACGCCGCCGACGCTGCAGCTTGTCGGATGTCGGGCTTGCCTGCCGTCCGGGAAGAAGTGCGCCATCGCCTTCGCCTTGACGGCGCCGACCGCGTCGTAGCGCTCCTGCTTGCCCGGGATCGCGTAGGCCGCGCGCAGATCCTGCTCGACGAGGCCGAGCATTTCCTTTTCGAGCGCGGAGTTGTCGGGCGCGCTGAAGTCGCGCGGCTCCTTCGCGGCCTTCTCGGCCAGCTCGATGATCGCCTCGATCACCGGCTGGAAGTGCCGGTGGCCGAACATCACGGCGCCGAGCATGACGTCTTCGGTCAGTTCCTTGGCTTCGGATTCGACCATCATCACCGCGTCGTGCGGTGCCGGCGACGACGAGGTCGAGCTGGCTCTCCGTCATCTCGTCGAGGTCGGGTTGAGCACGTACTCGTCGTTGACGAAGCCGACGCGGGCGGCGCCGATCGGGCCCATGAACGGCACGCCGGAGAGCGTCAGCGCGGCCGAGGCCGCCACCATGCGCGACGATGTCGGGATCGTTCTCCATGTCGTGCGACAGCACGGTGATGATGACCTGGGTCTCGTTGCGCCAGCCGTCGGCGAACAGCGGGCGGATCGGGCGGTCGATCAGGCGGGAGACCAGCGTCTCCTTCTCGGTCGGACGGCCTTCGCGCTTGAAATAGCCGCCGGGAATGCGGCCCGCGGCGTAGGTCTTTTCCTGGTAGTTGACGGTCAGCGGGAGGAAGTCGATGCCTTCCTTCGGCTGTCTTCGCGGCGACGACGGTGGCGAGCACCATGGTCTCGCCATAGGTGGCCAGCACGGCGCCGTCGGCCTGGCGCGCGATCTTGCCGGTTTCGAGCGTTGAGCGTGCGCCCGCCCCAGTCGAGTTCTACGCGATGAATATTGAACATTGCGTCTTCTTTCATGGTTTCGCGGAAGGGCGAAAGCCATGAGCAAGACGGCGAGAGGCTGGACGCTGATCGGCAGCGCGTCGATCAGCATCCGGCGATCCTGCCATGGTCTTCGATGTCGGATGGCGGCCAGCCTTTCGGCATCGGGTACTTGCACGCCCGCGCCGGATTGCGCCGGACGTCTCGACGCGCGGCAGCGTGCTCATCGCCGCGCCGACAACTCGCAACGTGCCGGAGCTCGCGAATAGCGTCCGCTCACAAACGCGCGCAGAAACGCGCGCCGCGCGCGAAGATCGCTCAGCGGCGGATGCCGAGCCGCTCGATCAGCGCCTTGTAGCGCGCCTCATCGGTCTTCTTCAGGTAATCGAGCAGCGAGCGGCGCGTGCGACACCATCTTCAAGCAGGCCGCGGCGCGAATGGTTGTCCTTCACGTGGGTCTTGAAATGCTCGGTGAGGTTGTTGATGCGTTCCGACAGGATCGCGACCTGAACCTCGGGCGAGCCGGTGTCGTCGGCCTTGGTCGCATTCGTCTTGATGACTTCCGCTTTGCGCTCTGCGGTAATCGACATCGTCAAATACCTTCTCGTAGCGACCGGCGTACCCAGTCAAGCCGTCCAGGTTGAACACGCGCTTGGGGACGAGTTCGCCATTGCCGACTTCGGCAAGGGCCGACAAGTCGGCCCGGACGCCGTGACATAGACCGTGCCGCTGAAGTGGGCGCATCCCGTCCGCGCAACAAAACGGCTTGGCCCCGTTGGAGCCTTGCCGCATCAGCCCGTGTGACGGCCAGTGCCGGGATGTCGTCCAGCGCGGTCTCAACGGGCAAAAGCGCGTCGGCGAGGCTTCCCCTCGCCGGACGCGGCTCTATGACATAAAGCCTCCAGTTCTTCCAGCGGAATCATGTCGTCTTCGCGAAACGGGCCGACCGCGGTCCGGCGCAGCGCGCTAGACATGGCCGAAACAGCCGAGCATCCGGCCCATATCGCGGGCGAGCGAGCGGACATAGGTGCCCTTGCCGCATTCGGCCTCGAACACGGCATGGTCGGTATCCGGTTGTTCGACAAGAATTAATTCGGTGAATCTCGACCGGGCGGCGGCGCAGTTCCACGATCTCGCCCTCGCGGGCCAGGTCGTAGGCGCGCTCGCCCTGCGACCTTGATGGCGGAATAGTGCGGCGGAACCTGCTCGATCATGCCGATGAAGCGCGGCAGCAGCGCCCGGATGGCCTCGCGCGGTCGGACGCGTCGTCGGCTCGCGACCGACCCGGCCCTCGGAATCGTCGGTGTCGCGCTCCTCGCCCCAGCGCACGGTGAAGCGGTAGCGCTTCCGGCCGTCCATCACGAACGGAACGGTCTTGGTCGCCTCGCCGAGCGCGATCGGCAGGCCGCCGGAGGCCAGCGGATCGAGCGTGCCGGCATGGCCGGCGCGCTTGGCCGAGAACAGCCGCTTCACCACGGCGACCGCGTGGGTCGAGGTCATGCCGACCGGCTTGTCGAGCATGACCCAGCCGTGCACGTCGCGCTTGTCGCGCTTTGCTGCTGCTGCTTGGCGCGCGGCGCTGCTCGCGCGGCCGTGCGCTCGCGTCGCCGGCGTCGAGTCGAGGCTCGTCTTCGGATCGTCGGTCATCGTCATCGTCGTCCTGATCCAGGTCGCGCTGCACCGCAGGCGTTCGCAGCAGCTTCTCGATCCGTTCGGCTTCGTCGAATCGCTCGTCGGCGCGGAAGCGGACGTCGGGCGCGAATTTCAGGTTGACGCGATGGGCGATCTCGCCGCGCAGGAATTTCTTGTTGCGCTCGAGCGCGGCGACCACGTCGCTCGATGTCGCGGCCGCCGAGCGGCATGACGTAGACCGTCGCGAGCTTCAGGTCGGGCGACATCCGCACCTCCGGCACGGTGATCGAGATGACCCTCCAGCACCGGATCATGCACGTTGCCCGCGCGAGAATCTCCGCGACCGCGTGGCGCACGAGTTCGCCGACGCGCAGCTGCGCGCTGCGAGCGCGCCGGGCGCGGAATTCTCTGTGCTGATGTTTGCGCGGCATTGTCGACAATCCATTGCTCGTCATGCCCGGCGTATCGCGGCGCATCGAGCATTGTCCAGTTGATCCGCGTTGACTCGGAGCGACGTGGATGCGCCGGCACAATGGCCGGGCATGCACCGAGTTCGATCAGAGATCCAGGCGCTTCGTGAGATTTGGACTTACAGCGAGCGCTGGATCGTCTCCACGCGGTAGCACTCGATCACGTCGCCGGCGCGCATGTCCTGGTAGTTCTCGAAGGCCATGCCGCATTCCTGGCCGGCGGTGACTTCCTTCGCATCGTCCTTGAAGCGCTTGAGCTGCGACAGCTTGCCTTCGTGGATGACGACGTTGTCGCGGATCAGGCGGACATTGGCGCCGCGCTCGACGTTGCCGTCGGTGACGCGGCAGCCGGCGATCTTGCCGACCTTGGAGATGTTGAAGACCTCCAGGATCTGCGCGTTGCCGAGCATGGTCTCGCGCAGCGTCGGCGCGAGCAGGCCGGACATCGCCTTCTTCACGTCGTCCACGAGGTCGTAGATGATGTTGTAGTAGCGGATCTCGATGCCGTCGCGCTTGGCCGGCTCGCGCGCTTCCTTGTGGGCGCGGACGTTGAAGCCGATGATCGCCGCGTTGAAGCCTTCCGCCAGCGTCACGTCGGATTCGGTGATGCCGCCGACGCCGGCATGCAGGATGCGCGCGCCGACTTCGTCGGTGCCGAGCTTCTCCAGCGAGCCGATGATCGCTTCGAGCGAGCCCTGCACGTCGGCCTTGATGACCAGCGGGAATTCCTTGCGGCCCGCGGTCTTGAGCTGCGCTCATCATCTGCTCGAGCGAGCCGCGCATGCCGGTGGTCGCGGCGGCCGCGCTTCTCGCGCTTCTGGCGCGCGCGATAATCGGTGACCTCGCGGGCGCGCGCTTCGTTCTCGACGACCGCGAGACGATCGCCGGCCTCCGGCGGGCCGTTGAAGCCGAGCACCTCGACCGGAACCGAAGGTCCGGCCTCGTCGACCGTGCTCGCCGCTGATCGGAGATCAGCGCGCGGACGCGGCCCATTTCGGCGCCGGCGACGATGATGTCGCCGACCTGCAGCGTGCCGCGCTGGACCAGCACGGTCGCGACCGGGCCGCGGCCGCGATCGAGCTTGGCTTCGATCACGGTGCCTTCGGCCGGACGATCCGGATTGGTCTTGAGGTCGAGCAGTTCGGCCTGCAGCGAGATCATCTCGAGCAGCTTGTCGAGATTGGTCTTGCTTCTTGGCCGAGACCTCGACGTCGACGACTTCGCCGCCCAGCGATTCGACCTGGACCTCGTGCTGCAGCAGTTCGGTGCGCACGCGCTCCGGCTTGGCGTCGGGCTTGTCGATCTTGTTGATCGCGACGATCATCGGCACCTTCGCCGCCTTGGCGTGATTGATCGCCTCGATCGTCTGCGGCATGACGCCGTCATCGGCCGCGACCACCAGCATCGACGATGTCGGTGACCTTGGCGCCGCGGGCGCGCATCGCGGTGAACGCGGCGTGGCCGGGCGTGTCGATGAAGGTGATCTTCTTGCCGCCGTGCGGCGAGGTCACCTGATAGGCGCCGATATGCTGGGTGATGCCGCCGGCTTCGCCGCGACACCACGTTGGCGTGGCGCAGCGCGTCGAGCAGCGAGGTCTTGCCGTGGTCGACGTGGCCCATCACGGTGACGACCGGCGAGCGCGGCTCGGTGTCGGTCGGAATCGTCGGCGACGTCGAACAGGCCTTCTTCCACGTCGGACTCGGCGACGCGCTTGACGGTGTGGCCCATTTCCTCGGCGACGAGCTGCGCGGTATCGGCGTCGATCACGTCGGTGATCTTCACCATCTGCGCCCTGCTTCATCAGCAGGCGGATGACGTCCACCGCGCGCTCCGACATGCGGTTGGCGAGTTCCTGGATGGTGATCGCTTCCGGAATCGTCACCTCGCGGATGAGCTTTTCCTTCGGCTCGTCGGCTGGCATGGCCCTTCAGGCGCTGGGTGCGGCGGCGGAACGAGGCGACCGAGCGCTCGCGCACGTCGTCGGCGGTGAGCGCGGTGACCAGCGTCAGGCGGCCGCGCTGCTTCTGCGGGCCGGGCTTGTGGGTCGGTCTTGGGCGGCACCGCGGGGCGCGCGGCGCCGCCGGGGCCGCGGCGGACCTGGCGCGGACCTTCGTCCTCGTCGGCCTCGGCGGCAACGCCGGACGCGCGCGGGCGGCACGACGCCGGACGGCTGCCGCCGGGCGGGCCGTCGTCGTGGCGGGCGTGCTGCGCGGGCGCAGCCGCCGCGGGCTTGGCCTCGTCCTCGCCAAATCGCTTCTTGGCCTCGGCTCGGCCTTCTGCTTGGCTTCCTCTTCGTGACGGCGGCGCTCGTCTTCCTCGGCCTTGCGGCGGGCTTCGGCGGCTTCGCGCTCGGCCTGTTCGATGCCCTCGCGGCTGGCGCGGCGCTTGGCCTCTTCCTCGGCCATCCGGCGCTCTTCGACTTCGCGCACCTTGGCGTCGGCCAGCGCGCTGGCGCGGGCGGTACGCTCGTCTTCCGTCAGCGTGCGCAGCACCACGCCGACCGCGCACGCGGCGCGGCCGACGGCGTTGCCGCGGGCGGCGGAGCGGCGCGGCGCTTTGCAGCGGGCGCCGGCCTTGGCGACGAGCGGCTCGGGCGCATGCGTTTCGGCTGCGGGCGCATCGCCGCCGACGCGGCGCTTGCCACGCTTCTCGACCACGACCTGCTTGGTGCGGCCATGGCTGAAGCTCTGGCGCACGGTGCCCGTCTCGACGCCGCGGCTTGAGCGTCAAGGTCTTGGTCGGAACGCTCAGCGTCTTGTCGCCAGGCGTTTTGGTATCAACCATTCAGCAGTCCTAATCTCGTTACATTGTGCGCATCCGCACATTCGTTGAAGCAAAGCTTTCGGAACTTCGTCCGTCAGAATTTCTCGCCGCCATCCCCGGTCTTGTCGTCATCGTCCAGCCGGTATCGAACCAGGGTCTGGCAGCGCGACAGGAACGTCTTGCTCGCCGGGCCCGCGAGCAGCGCAGCATGTATCACATTTGACCGGCCCAGTGCCAAATCCAATTGTGTCGAGGTTAAAGCGGTAACGATCGGTAAACCTCGCGATTCACCGTTATTTCCGCTCCTTTGCCCGGCGATAGCGTCCAATTTGCGGATTCCGTCGGCCGCGCCGTCGGAAGCGTGGATCAGGGCGCCGGCCCTGCCCTGTTCGAGCAGGCCCTCGACCTTGGCAAAGCCGGAAACGACCTGGCCGGCCTTGGCGGCCATGGCCAGCGCCTCGGTGCAGCTCCGTTCCAGCAGGGCCTCGGTATCGGCAGGAAGGGTCTGCCGCGACGCGGACGTCGCGCTTGAACCCTTGGCTAAATTGGTGACGCCGCACCGCTTCCGCAACGGTCCGGCGCGAGGCCGAAACCCACAGGCCGCGGCCGGGCAGCTTGCGCTTCAGATCGGGGATCACTTCGCCCGACGGGGCGACCACGAACCGGATCAGCTCGTCGATCGGCCGCACCTCGCGACTGACCGCGCACATCCGCATGGTCGCGGACCTGTCGGTCCGCGGCCCATGGTCGAGATCGGGGTCAGCCAAAGCGAGCATGCCTGTCTAGTGGCTCCGGTCATCTGCGCACGGTCTGCGCGCAGAAAAGATTTTCGGTTTTGCGGAACACCCGCACTACGCCGTCTGGTCTTCGGTGGCCTCGGCCGCCTCGGATTGCGTGGCGAGTTCGGCCTCGGTGATCCAGCCGGCAAGGACGCGGGCCTGCATGATCATGCGCTCGGCATCGTCACGCGAGATCTCGTTGGCGTCGAGGATGCCGGGGTGCTTGGTCGGCTCGCTGCCTTCCTTGCGCTCGGTCCAGCCGACCAGATCGTCGGTGGCGCAGCCCGCCAGGTCCTCGACGGACTTGATGTCGTTCTCGCCGAACTTGACCAGCATCTTCGAGGTCACGCCGGGCACCGTCTTCAAATCATCTTCCACGCCGAGCTCCTTACGCTTGTTTTCCAGCTCTGTTTCGAGCTGTTCCAGATATTCTCTCGCCCGGCTCTGCAGCTCGTTGGCGGTTTCTTCGTCGAAGCCTTCGATCCCGGCCAATTCCTTGCGCGTCGACCAGCGCGAGTTCCTCGACCGAAGTGAAGCCTTCCGACGCCAGCAACTGGCCGACGACCTCGTCGACGTTCAGCGCTTCCATGAACACCCGCGTCGAATTCTCGAAGTCGGCCTGGCGGCGCTCCGATTCCTCCTGCTCGGTCAGGATGTCGATATCCCAGCCGGTCAGTTGCGAGGCGAGGCGCACGTTCTGGCCGCGGCGGCCGATCGCCAGCGAGAGCTGGTTGTTGGTATCGGGAACGACGACCTCGATCCTTTCGCGGTCCTCGTCGATCACGACCTTGGCGACTTCGGCGGGCGCCAGCGCGTTGACGACGAAGGTCGCAATGTCGGGCGACCACGGAATGATGTCGATCTTCTCGCCCTGCAGTTCGTTCACCACGGCCTGCACGCGCGAGCCGCGCATGCCGACGCAGGCGCCGACCGGATCCACCGAGGAATCCCGGGAAATAACCCCGATTTTCGCGCGCGAGCCGGGATCGCGGGCCACCGCCTTGATCTCGACGATGCCGTCATAGATTTCCGGCACTTCCTGCGCGAACAGCTTTGCCATGAATTGCGGATGGGTGCGGGAGAGGAAGATCTGCGGTCCGCGGGTTTCGCGGCGGACGTCGAAGATGTAGGCGCGGACGCGGTCGCCGTTGCGGAACACCTCGCGCGGCAGCATTTCGTCGCGGCGGATGATGGCTTCACCGCGGCCGAGGTCGACGATCACGCTGCCATATTCGACGCGCTTGACGACGCCGTTGACGATGTCGCCGATGCGGTCCTTGAATTCCTGATATTGCCGGTCGCGCTCGGCCTCGCGCACCTTCTGCACGATCACCTGCTTGGCGGATTGCGCGGCGATGCGGCCGTATTCCAGCGGCGGCAGGGTGTCGGCGATGGTGTCGCCGACCTGGGCGCCCGGATTGGCGCGCTGCGCATCCGCCAGCGAAATCTGGTTCGACGAGTTCTCGACCAGCTCGACGACCAGCATGTGGCGCGACAGTCGCAGCTCGCCCTTCTTGGCGTCGATCTCGGCGTGAACGTCGGTCTCGCTGCCGTAGCGGGCGCGGGCCGCCTTGGCGATGGCATCTTCCATCGCCGCGATCACGATCCCGCGGTCGATCGACTTTTCGCGGGCGACCGCGTCTGCGATCTGCAGCAGTTCGAGTTTGTTGGCACTGACGGCCATGGCCTAGTCTCCTTCGGTAGGATCGATCTCGCCTCTGCGCAGTCTTTCTGCGGCGAGGCGGTGTTTCTTGGTATTGGTCGGCTCCGGCTTCTTGCCGGCCTTGCTTGCGATCTTGGGCTTTGGTTTGGCGCTCCTGGCCGGATCGCTCTTCTTTGCGTGCGGCGGAGGCTGTGGCGCCAGTCCGAGATTCTGCTTCAATTCGCGCTCAGCCTGCTTGCCGCGCCGCATCGATTCCGCAATCAATTCGTCGGTCAGAACCAGCCGTGCATCGGAAATGTCTTCCATCACCAGCAGCACGTCGGCATCTTCGTCCGCGCGTATGTCATCCCGATGTAACTGCACGGCATTGCCTTCGACGGCGCCGAGTGTACCACGGAAACGCTTGCGGCCCTGATGGGCGACCGCCATTTCGATCTTGACGAGATGACCGCTGAAGCGCTCGAAATCGGAACGGCGCACCAGGGGACGATCGATGCCCGGGGAGGATATTTCCAGCCGATAGGCGCGGTCGACCGGATCGGCGACGTCGAGCACCGGTGACAGCGCCCGCGAGATCGCCTCGCAATCCTCGATCTGCATCGATCCGTCGGGCCGTTCGGCCATGATCTGGACGGTGCAGCCGGCCTCGCCTGAAATCTTGATCCGGACCAGCCGGTAGCCCATTCCCTGCAAAACCGGTCCCGCCACCGCCGACACCCGCGCGGCCGCACCCGGCTCGACGACGAGACGGGGCTCGGCCAAGAGGTCGGTATCCACGGAGCCAGCAGTTGGATCGGTCATGTCCAGGGTCAAAATCGTCTTACTTGCATGGGTTTAGGCCGGGCCTTAACCGGCGATCCGGCCGGCTTTTCCGAACCGCGCCCGACATCCCATTCTGGGCGGGGCAGGTTCAGGTAATAAAAAAGAGCGGGTCCCGGGGGGCCCACTCTCAATACGCGATCGTATGAGAACCATAAGTTGCCGCGGATATAGCGGTTTTCCCGCAATCCGACAAGGCCCGCGATCCCGTTAAGTCTGATTTTGCCAAGCTTCGACAGGGGGACCTAGCCTAACCCTTCATTCATGAACGCTGCCTAGATTTCGCGAAAATCGGCCAATTCGGCCGGTTTGAGTGGGTTTATGATAATTTCACCATCGCTGATCCCGGAACTCGACGACATTATCAATCGTGGCGACCCCGAGCGCCGCGCCGATGCCGCGCGCCGTATCAGCGAGCTTTTCCTGCAGGGGGCGGCGAGCTTCCGCTCCGATCATGTCGAACTGTTCGACGGTGTTCTGACCAGTCTGGTCCCGCATGCCGAGATTGCGGCGCGCGCAGATCTGGCCGAGCGCTTGTCGATGCTGGCGAATGCGCCGCGCGGTCTGGTCGGCCAGCTCGCGCATGAGGAAGAAATTGCCATCGCAGGCCCGCTGCTGCGACGCTCGCCGGTCATCGATGAAAAGATGCTGATCGAAATTGCGTCCGCGATGGGCCAGGATCACCTGCTGGCGATGGCGGAACGACCCATGCTTTCGACCGATCTCACCGATGTCCTCGTCGACCGCGGCGATCGCAACGTTGTCAGGCGCACCGCCGGCAATGCGGGCGCCGCCTTCTCGTCGACCAGCTATTCGACGCTGATCAAGCGCGCCGGCCAGGATGGCGTGCTGACGATCAGGCTCGGCCAGCGCGACGATCTGTCGCCTGCGCAACTGAAGGAGCTGCTCTCCGGCTCGATCGACGTCATCCGTCGCCGCCTGTTCCAGGTCGTCAAGCCCGAGCGGCAGGCCGACATCAAGCAGGCGATGACCGCCATCAACACCCCGTCCGAACGCGAGGAGCGGCGCGACTTTTTGCCGGCGCAGCGCACGGTGCTGAAGCTCCGCCGCGAGGGCATGCTCGGCGAAGGCGCCTTGCTCAACTTCGCCACGGCCTTCAAATACGAGGAGGCGGTTGCGGCGCTGTCGGCGCTGACCGGCGTCAAGATCGAAACCCTCGATCGCCTGATCAGCGGCGACCGCTACGATCCGATCCTGATCGCCGGCAAGACGATCAATCTGGAATGGGCGACCGTGCGCGCGCTGATCCTGCTTCGGCTCGGTCCGAACCGGCCGGCATCCCCCGCCGACATCGAAAGCGCGCGGGTCAACTACATGCGCCTGATGCCCTCGACCGCCCAGCGCGTCGTCGCGTTCTGGAAGACGCGGTAATCGCGGCTTGCAGGCATGATCGGAAATACCTCCCAAACGTAAAACCGCCGCGCTATCCTGCGGATTGAAGACGCGACACAGCGTCGAAAATCAGGGGAGCGTGACATGCTCACGGACGCGCAGGTTCAAGCCCATGCGGACAGGATCCGCGGCGACGGATTTACCGTCATCGAAGGTGCGGCGAGTCCCGGACTGGTCGAGGGCCTGATAGCGGCGCTGCAGCGTATCGAGCGCGAGCATCATCTCGGCCCCGCCAAAACCTCGTTTGAAGGCTTCAAGACCGTCCGCATCAACAACCTCCTCACCTATGACGATATGTTCTGCGAAGTGCCGCTGCACGACAACGTGCTGCCGGTGGTGGAACGGGTGCTGGACAAGGAGTGCCTGCTTGTCGTCGTTCTGCTCGCTGGTGCTGGGACCGGGGCAGGAGGCGCAGCCGATCCACGAAGACACGCAGTTGATTCCGCTGCCGCGTCCGCACATCCCGATCACCATCAATGCGATCTGGGCATTGTCGGACTTCCGCGAGGATAACGGCGCGACGCGGATCATACCGGGCAGCCACAAATATGATTCCTCGCCGGAGTACGGCAGGGAATATGACGCCGTCACCGCGACGATGAAAGCCGGCTCCGTGATGCTGTTCGACAGCGCGTTGTGGCACGGCGGCGGCGCCAACAACTCGGATGAGCGGCGCTTCGCATTCTCCTGCGCCTATTGCTGGGGCTGGATGCGGCAGCAGGAGAATTTGCAGCTTGGCATTCCCCTTGAGACCGCAAAGCGCTTTCCGCGTCGCCTGCAGGAATTATGCGGCTACAGCGTCTACAAGGGACAGTTCGGCCACATCGACAACCACGACCCGATCGAGCTGCTGGGCCGCGAGCGCGGCAAGCGCATGGTGTGGGAAGCGACCGACGCGAGGAAGGCGAAGGTGAAGGGATAGTTTCTGTGTCATTCCGGGGCGCGCGTAGCGCGAGCCCGGAATCCATTTCCCCACTTGTGATGCGGCTCCATGGATTCCGGGCTCGCGCCAAGAGGCGCGCCCCGGAATGACGGCTATCCCACCCGCCGAAATCGCAAATACGCCGCCACCCGTCCTTCACGCTCGGCTTTGCGGCCGTAGCGCGTCATGGTGTAGCCGTCCCACGGTTGTCGCCAGTCGGCGGCGCGCTCGGCAGTCCAGAGAAAATCCGGCGATGCGCATCACATGCGCCAGCGTCCAGGCGCAGTAATCGTCGATGTCGCTGACGAAACGAAACTCGCCGCCGTCTTTCAGGATGCGCGCCATCGCGTCGACGGTAGCGTCCTGCACGAAGCGCCGTTTCCAGTGCCGCCGCTTCGGCCAGGGATCGGGATGGATCAGGTCGAGCCGCGCCAGCGATCGTGGCGGCGCCCAGGCCAGCAGCTCTGCGGCGTCGCCGGCATAGAGTCTGATATTGCCGATGTTGTGGGCCTCGATCTGCGTCAGGATCTTGGCCATGCCGTTGACATAGGGCTCGCAGCCGATGAATCCGATGTTCGGAAAGGCTTGCGCCTCCGCGATCAGATGTTCGCCGCCGCCGAAGCCGATTTCGAGCCTGACATCCTCGATGTCGCCTTCGAAGAGTTCGGCGAGGTGCGGCGGCGCTCCCGTTGCGATATCGAGCGCCAGATGCGGCAGCAGATTGTCGATCAGGTCGGCCTGGTGAATGCGGAGCTTGTGGCCCTTGCGGCGGCCGAAGAACGAGCCGCGCGCATGTGCCGACGCGCCGTCATCCGGCGGCGCGTCGTGGTCGCCGGTATCGCGCGGGACGGTCATCATCGCAGCGTCTGGTACAGCCGGTACAACAGCCGTGCCCTCGGCTCGATCGAGGAGATGTACATCTGCTCGTAATGGGTATGCGCGCCCTGGCCGTCAACGCCGAGCCCGTCCAGCGTTGCGGTATGCGGCGCGGTGAAATTGCCGTCGGAGCCGCCGCCGGTCGACGTATCCACCAGATCGAAACCGATCTCGGCCGCGATCGTTTTGGCATGCTCGTAGAGCGCCGCGCCGGCATTGCCCTTTTCGTAAGGCGGGCGGTTCAGCTCGCCGATCACCTTGACGGTGACGCCCTCGGTGCGCGATTTCAGATTGAGGATTTTCGCGGTGAGTTCGTCGGAATCCGATATCGTCGGCACCCGCAAATCGACCTCGGCATAGGCCTCCTCCGCGATTACGTTCGGCCGTGTGCCGCCTCTGACGACGCCGACATTGACGGTGATGCCGCGTGCAAGGTCGTTCATTCCCTCCAGCGTCTGGATGACATTGCCGAGTTCGCGGATAGCGCTGCGGCCGTCCTCGGGCCTGGTGCCGGCATGCGAAGGCACGCCCTTGATGAAAACCTCAAAGCGTCCGACGCCCTTGCGTCCGGTGACGATTTTGCCGCCGTCGCGCGCCGGTTCGGTGACCAGCACGTATTTCGCCTTCCGCCCCTCGGCCTCGATCAGCGCCCGCGAGGTCGGGCTGCCAATCTCCTCGTCGGACACATAGAGCTGGGTGATGCCGAGCGGCAGCCGCACGCCGTCAGCGCAGACCTGCCGGAACGCATGCCAGGCGAGGTAGGCGCCGCCCTTCATGTCGTAGATGCCGGGACCGAAGGCGCTGTCGCCCGCGACGCGGAACGGCAGCCGCTCGATGAAACCAAGCGGATGCACCGTATCGAGATGGCTCAGCACCAGGATTCCCGGTGCGTCCTGCCCCCATGAGGAGCGCGCGACCAGGTGATCGCCGCAGCCCGAATGCCCGGCGACGCGTTCGACCGTCGCAGGCAGGCCGCGATAGCCCTCGGCGACGAGGTCGGCGAGCTTGTTGACCTGCCCGGGTGCTTCGGTCGGGGTCTCGATCTCGACCCAGCGGCGAATGCCCTCGAGGATCGGCAAGGGATCGAAAGGATTGATTGTCGTCATCTGTCTGCCGTACCCGATACGCCGTCATTCCCCGATGCGCAATTGTGGCATTGTGGCCGCACGCCATAAGCCCGCCAGGCCGGTCGCTGACACACAGGAAATTATGGCATATTCCAGAATACGAAATTATCAAACAGGTAGTTGATAGATGGCAGCATTATCAAACGGGTAGTTGATAGATGTCAGCGCGGATCCGGGCCGTCGCGGGACGCGATCTGCTCGACCAGATCCACGATGGAACGCCGCATCTTGGAATCGGCGATGCGCGTGAACGCGCGCGTCAGGGCGAGACCTTCCGATGTAGCAAGGAAATCGGACACGTAGGCCGGGGAGGCGCCTTCGCCGAAGCCCTCGCCATTCACCGCGCCGCTCGGTCCGCCATCGAATAGAAACGACACAGGTACCTGAAGTATTTCGGAGATCTGCTGCAGGCGGCTGGCGCCGACCCGGTTGGTGCCTTTTTCGTATTTCTGAACCTGCTGGAAAGTGAGGCCGAGCGCTTCGCCGAGTTTTTCCTGGCTCATGCCCAGCATGATGCGGCGCATCCGGACGCGGCTGCCGACATACTTGTCGACCGGATTGGGCGCTTTAGTGGACATTTGCGTCACTCCTAGAGGGGCGCCGGGAATGAGGCCGTGGAAGGCTGTGCCTCAGGCGCCGGTACCGTCAAATCCTGCTCGAAGGATCAGGTGGAATTGCGGGACGATCAGAGCAACGAAGTGACTGGTTGTTGTTCTTGGCTTGCAACCGCAGAAAGCGAATCGCAGGCTGTCTGTCAACTGGTGGAACCGCGCAGTTGGCGTTTTTTAGCAAGCCAGCAACAACAAGCGATGAAGAAATCTCAACCGGCGATGAGGAAATCTCAGGCAGCGTGCTTGGCAGCGCGGCGCCTGAAGATGAACAGAAGGGCGGCGGCCATGATGATTCCGGCCGGGATATCTCCGAAACGAGCATAAATGGTCGGCGGCAGCGGAGACGGCAGGTTGGCATCCAGTACGCCCTCGATGCCGAGGCCGAGCCGTGCGACAATACGCCCGGAGGGATCGATGACGGCGGAGATGCCGGTGTTGGCGGCGCGCACCATCGGCAGCCCTTCCTCGATCGCACGCAGCCGCGCCTGTTGCAGGTGCTGGTAGGGACCCGTCGAATTTCCGAACCAGCCGTCATTGGTCAGGTTGATGATCCAGCCGGGGCGTTCGTCACGCGCGGCAATATTCCCGGGAAATATCGCTTCGTAACAGATCAAGGGTAGCGCGGGCGGCGCGTTCGGTATCTCCATCACGCGGCGCCGCGTGCCCGGAATGAAGCCGCCATGCACCTTCGTGAGCTGCACGAAACCGAGCTTTTCCATCCAGTCCTGGAACGGCAAATATTCGCCGAACGGCACCAGATGCAGCTTGTCGTAGACCGACAGCACGCCACCGTCATGGTCGATCAGATATATCGAGTTGTAGGCGCGGGTGACGCGGGCGCCGGGCGGGCCGTCCGGGGCGCGCACCGAGCCGGTCATCAGTACCGTGCCCTTCGGCAGCAGCTCGGCGATCTGCGCCATCGCGTCCGCCTCGCGCGTCAAAAAGAACGGGAAAGCCGATTCCGGCCAGATCAGGATCTGCACGTCGCGCACGCCGGTGGATTGCGGCCCCGAAGCGCGGTCGGAAAGCGCCAGGTATTTCTGCATCACCTCCGCCTTGGCGGAGTAATTGAATTTGACGTCCTGCTGCAGGTTCGGCTGCATGATGCGCAGCTTGACCTTGGTCAACTCGGTCGGCCGCAGCGACAGCCGCACGGCGCCGTAGACACCCATCGCCACCAGCAGCGACAGCGCCGCCACCGGCGCGATCCAGGGCTTTCGACCGCGCGAAGACCCGTCGATCAGCGCCGCCGGGCTGGCAAAGATCGCTACGCTGAGGAAGGTCATGCCCCACAGGCCGATCAGCGACGCCGTCTGCGCCAGCGCCAGGGGCTCCGACAGCGCGTAGCCGAAGGCATCCCATGGGAAGCCCGACAGCACATGGCCGCGCAGCCATTCGCTGACCGTGAGCCCGATCGCGAGCGCCAGCACCCGCGAGGCATCCCGCGTCCAGATCAGGCGCGCCAGCGCGAAGCCAAGCGCGGGAAACAGGGCCAGATAGGCCGGCAGGCCGAGCACCGCGAACGGCATCAGCCAGGCAAAGGTCGGCGCATCGACCAGGAACGCGTTGCCGATCCAGTAGAGCCCGGGCACGAAATAGCCGAGCCCGAACCAGAAGCCCGACATCGCCGCCGCCGGCACGCCGCGCCATTTTCCGGCCGCCGACCCGTCGATCAGCCAGACCGCGATTGGAAAGGTTATAAACAGCACCGGCCAGGCATTGAACGGCTCCATCGCAAGCGCCGACAGCATGCCCGCGACAAGCGCGATCACCGCGCGCTTCCAGCCCCAGGCCAGGATGATGGAAAGTCCCGCGAGGCGGAGTTTGCTGGATGCGATCACTGCGAGCCGGCTCCATCGCCGGGGATCGGCGGCGGCGTATTGTCATTGGTCGGCGGCGCGTTGGTATCGGCCGCGGCCTCGCGGCGGCTTCGGTCTCGCGTCGGGCGGGGCGCCGGGCGCTCTTTCCGGATCCCGATCCGCAGCCGCTTGACCCGCCGTGGATCGGCATCGAGCACCTCGATCTCGAAATTGCCCGGGCCCGCGATGACTTCGCCGCGCACCGGCAGGCGACCGACCTGGGCCACCAGGTAGCCACCCAGCGTCTCGACTTCCTCGCCGGCCTCGCCGGTCACGAATTCCTCGCCGATCATCGTGCGCGCATCCTCGAGAGTGGCGCGGGCGTCGGCGATGAATGCATTGTCGCCCTGCCGGACGATCGACGGCGGTTCGTCGCTGTCGTGTTCGTCGTCGATTTCGCCGACGATCTGCTCGACGATGTCCTCGATCGACACCAGCCCGTCGGTGCCGCCATATTCGTCGACCACCAGCGCCAGGTGGATGCGCGAAGCCTGCATCTGCGCCAGCAGGTCGATCGCCCGCATCGAAGGCGGCACGTACAGCAGCTTGCGGATGATGTTGGCGTCGGCGAGCGGCAACGCGAGGTCGACCGCGCGCAGGTCGAGGCCCGCCGGGAACGGCTTCTTGCGCTTCGGCTTGGTCGTATCGCCGATCCGCGCCTTCACGGTCATGAACGCCAGGAGGTCGCGGATGTGAACGATGCCTTCGGGGTCGTCGAGCGTTTCGTTGTAGACCACGAGCCGCGAATGCGCCGCGCTCTCGAACAGGCTCATCAGCTCGCCGAGCGGAATATCCCGCTTGACCGCAATTATATCGGCGCGGTGCACCATCACGTCGGCAATCCGCCGCTCGTTCAGGCCGAGGATGTTGCGCAGCATGGTGCGCTCGATGGCGGAAAAGCCGACCTCGTCCGGTGCAGACGCGTCGAGCACGACCTGAAGATCGGCGCGGACCGAGCCCGCCTTCCAGCCGAACAGCGTGCGGATCGCCCGCAGCAGCCAGTTTTCGGCGGCCGGGCGCAGCACCTCGCCTTCCTTCACCAACACCGGCAGGTTTGGCGTGTCGCGAGGGTTGTCCTGTATGGGGTCGGAGTCCGGCATTTCAGTCCACCCGCTCCCGGTCCGCATAGGGGTCGGGAATGCCAAGCTGCGCGAGAATCTCCCGTTCGAGACTTTCCATGGCTTCGGCGTCGTCGTCATTCTCGTGGTCGTACCCGATCAAATGCAGGAAGCCGTGGACCGCCAGATGGCTGAGATGATGATCGAACGGCTTTTCTTCGTCATCGGCCTCTTTCCGCGTGGTTTCATAGGCGACAGCGATATCGCCGAGCATCCGCGGCACGTCGGCAGGCGCGCTTGCGGTCGGCTGCAACGCCGGAAACGACAGCACGTTGGTCGGCTTGTCGATGCCGCGCCAGTTGTTGTTGAGCGTGCGGATGCCGGCATCGTCGGTCAGCATGACCGCGATTTCGGCCTCGCCGACATCGGCATCGGCGATTTCGGCTGCGGCATTGATGGCACGATGGATCACCGCCTCGGCGTCCGGCTCGGTCTGCCAGCAATCGGCGACGACGAGAACTTCGGTGAGGGGAAGAGCGGAAGACACGAGCGTTCCAGCGCCTTGCATTGCAATGTTCGGGTTACGGCCCGGGCCTGCCTGCAGCAGGCCCGGCGCCGACAATTTCTGGGTCAAGATTTTCCGGTTGCCGGCTTCTGCGGCAATCCCTCATAGGCGGCGACGATCCGCGCCACCAGTTCATGGCGAATGACGTCTTCCGCGGTGAATTTCACCTGCGCGATGCCCTCGACGCCGTCGAGCAGCTTGACCGCCTCGGCAAGCCCCGAAGCCTGTCCGTTCGGCAGGTCGACCTGCGATGGATCGCCGGTAATGATCATGCGGCTGTTCTCGCCGAGCCGGGTCAAGAACATCTTCATCTGCATCGTAGTCGTGTTCTGCGCTTCGTCCAGGATGATGACGGCGTTGGTCAGCGTGCGGCCGCGCATGAATGCCAGCGGCGCGATCTCGATCTCGCCGGCCTGCAGCGCGCGCTCCACGATGCGCGAATCCATCAAGTCGTACAGCGCGTCGTAGATCGGCCGTAGGTAAGGATCGACCTTTTCCCTCAAGTCGCCCGGCAGGAAGCCGAGCCGCTCGCCGGCTTCGACCGCGGGCCGCGACAGGATGATGCGATCGACTTCCTTGCGCTCGAACAATTGCGCGGCATGCGCCACCGCAAGCCATGTCTTGCCGGTGCCGGCCGGGCCGACGCCGAAAACCATCTCGTGGCGCTTCAACGCGCGGATGTAGGAATCCTGCGCCGCCGTGCGTGCGCGCACCGGACGCTTGCGCAAATTGATGGTTTCGAACGAGGTCTTGGCGGTCTTGGCGTCGAATTCGAACAGCGACCCCTGCGCGATCACGGCGCGGATCGCGCCCTCGACTTCGCCCTGCGAGAGATCGTGACCTTGCAGTGCCTGCGCATAGAGCGCTTCCAGCACGCGCCGCGCGGCGTCGCAGCCGTCGCGGGTGCCTGCGATGGTGATGTGGTTGCCGCGGGAATCGACGACGACGCCGAGCCGCCGTTCGACCAGCGCGAGATTCTGGCCGTAGGGGCCGACGAGCGCGGAAGCGGCGCGGTTGTCGTCGAAGTCGATGACGACCTGGGTCTCGGGCGGAATTTGCATGTCGCGGTCAAATTTGCGGCTGGGAGCGAGCGAAGGTGAATCCGATGCGCTTTTTGGCAAGGGTTCAGGCTCCCTGGGTTTCTTGAGAGAGAATGGGTCATGGATGAAAGCGTTGAAGAGATCGGCCGCGCGGCAGCGCCGGCGAGTTCGCCAAGCAGGCTGTAGCGCTCGAGGCTCCCGATGGTAACCGGCAGCACCTGTCCGATGATGTCAGGTGAGGCAAACACATGCGCGGGCTGAAGGTATGCGGTGCGGCCGACGATCTGGCCGGGATTGCGGGCCGCGCGTTCGAACAGCACATCGACGGTGTTGCCAATCATGGCCTTGTTGAAGGCCGACTGCTGGCTGTCGATCAATTCCTGGAGCCGCACCAATCGCTCGTCCATTTCAGCCGCTGACACCGTCTCCCGCATGTCCGCCGCCGGCGTGCCGGGCCGAGGCGAATATTTGAACGAATATGCCCCAGCGTATCCGATTTGCATGACAAGCGCGAGGGTCGCGGCAAATTCTCCCTCGGTTTCGCCGGGGAAGCCGACGATAAAATCCGATGAAAAAGCAATATCTTGGCGGACCTCACGAAAACGGTCGATGACGCGCCGATAATCATCGGCGGTATGCTTGCGGTTCATGGCGGCCAGGATCCGGTCGGAGCCGGATTGCACCGGAAGATGCACGAACGGCATCAGCGCGCGGAGGTCGCGGTGGGCTGATATCAGCGAGTCGTCGACGTCGCGGGGGTGGCTGGTCGAATAGCGCAGGCGCACGATACCGTCGATTTCGGCCAGCCGATGCAGCAGCCTGCCGAGCGGCCAGGTCCGTCCGTCGGGACCCTCGCCGTGATAGGCGTTGACGTTCTGGCCGATCAGGGTGATCTCGCGCACGCCGTTGTCGGCGAGCCGCTTCACGTCGTCGACGATCTTCGCCACCGGGCGCGAGACTTCCGCGCCGCGCGTATAGGGCACGACGCAGAAGGTGCAGAACTTGTCGCAGCCTTCCTGCACGGTGACGAAAGCGGAAATGCCGCGCGCGCGGATCGCATCCGGTTTGGGGGCGGGGAGGAAGCCGAACTTGTCTTCGACCGGGAATTCGGTCTCCAGCGCACGGCCTTCGCTTTTGGCGCGCGCGAGGAGTTGCGGCAGATGATGGTAGCTCTGCGGCCCGACCACGACGTCGACCGTCGGCGCGCGGCGGATGATCTCCTCGCCCTCGGCCTGCGCGACGCAGCCCGCGACCGCGATGCGCATCTCGCGCCCATTGCGGGCCGCTTCGTCCTTGGCGACGCGCAGCCGCCCGAGTTCGGAGTAGACCTTTTCAGAAGCCTTCTCGCGAATGTGGCAGGTGTTGAGGATCACCAGATCCGCATCCTCGGCGTTGGCTGTCTCGACAAAGCCCTCAGGTGCCAGCGTGTCCACCATGCGTTGCGCATCGTAGACGTTCATCTGGCAGCCATAGGACTTGATATGCAGCTTGCGCGGCGGCTTCATGGAACCTTGGATATCGGGTTGAATGGCGCCAATCCGGCGCGAGGCTTAGTTATAGGCTAAGACGCTGAAAATCCAGCGATCAGGCCCGGTTTTTGGCCCATTTGTGCGATCAAGCCAGGCAATTGCCGCATATCGTCGAACGTTGCGGTGGCCCCGGCCGCGCGCAGGCCGTCGCCGTAGCCGGGGCGGCAGTGGCTGCCGCCGTGAAAACCGAGCACGGGCATCCCCGCAGCGAGGGCGCCTGCGATGCCGGCAGCGCTATCCTCGATTACAATGCAGCGTTCCGGCGGGACGTTCATCTGACTGGCGGCAAACAGAAACAAATCGGGCGCGGGCTTGCCGTTAATGACCTGCGAGGCCGAGAAGATATTCGGCGCAAACCGATCGTAAAGGCGGGCGCGGCCGAGGGTCACGCGCATGCGTTGGTGCGATCCGCTCGACGCGACGCAGACAGACCGGGTGATCGCATCGAGGGCTGAATGGATGTGAGGCACGGCTTCCAGATCGGCTTCGAAAGACCGGAACAATTCGTCCTGCAACTGCACATGAAAATCGTCGGGCAGCGCGCGGCCGAGTTCAGCCTCGACTTCCATATTCGCCTGGCGCGTGGAGCGGCCGAGGAAACGATGAAACACCTGTTCCGATGTGATCGGATAGCCGTGACGCGTCAGTGTCTCCGCATGCGCGCGGCATGAAATGACTTCGCTGTCGACCAGCACGCCGTCGCAATCGAAAATGACGAGATCGAAATTCACGAAAACTAGGTTTTGTCTTCGTCGAGCGGGACGCAATACAGTTCGAGTCGGTGATCGACCAGCTTGTAGCCGAGCTTGCGGGCGATCTCGGCCTGCAGTTTCTCGATCTCCTCGGAGGTGAACTCGATCACCTTGCCGTCGCGCAGATTGATCAGATGATCATGATGGCTGTCGGGCATCTGCTCATAGCGCGCCCGGCCCTCGCGGAAATCATGCCGCTCGATGATCCCGGCATCCTCGAACAGCTTGACGGTGCGATACACGGTCGAGATCGAAATCTTGTCGTCGATCGCCACACAGCGCCGGTAAAGTTCCTCGACGTCCGGATGGTCGACCGAATCGGCCAGCACGCGCGCGATCACCCGGCGCTGCTCGGTCATGCGCATGCCGGTGGCGGCGCAGCGGGCCTCGATGCCGGTATTTTTATGCTCGGACGGGGATTTTAATGCGGGCATGGTCTCAAGGCTTTCGGACGCAGGTCGGGGGTCTTTTGCCACCGCCCGCATATTACGACAAGTCACGCCGCATCAGAAGTGCGTTCAATTGCTCGCCGCCGGGCTGCTGATAATAGCGTTCCCGGCGGCCAACGACCTCAAATCCGGCCCATTCATACAGACGCCGCGCCGGTCGATTATTTTCTTCGACTTCCAGGAACACCTTGCGTACGCCGCGGCCCGCGAGATGGCCGAGATGCGTCAGCAGCAGGGTGCGCGACAGGCCGCGGCCGCGTTGGGTCGCATCGATGGCGATCGACAATAGCTCCGCCTCGTCGGCCGCCATGCGCGACACCGCAAAGCCGATGACCTTGCGCCCAACTCTCAGCCGGTGAACGAGCGTATTGCGCTCGATCAGCATGACCTCGAATTCGCCTTCGCCCCAGCCGCGATGGAACGATGCGCCATGCAGTTGCGCCAGACGTGCCGCGTCGCGCGGGCTGGCCGGTTCGATCACGGCCGTGCCGCCGCTCCACCAATCGGAGAGCCATGTCATCATGACGCCAAGGGCCGCGCTGCGCCGGACAGCGGATCCTTCGGCGGCTTGACATCGGGCGCGCGCAGATAATACGGCCGTGCCGGTGAACTGTCGGGATCGACCGCAGCACCCAGCCACGCCACCCAGGTGATATCGGGCGCAGCCAGTTGATCGATCTTGAAAGGCGGGGGCGCATCGGCCGGCCAGCGGTCGGCCAGAATCTTCGCCGCATTGCCTACCAGATGCGGCACGCCGAAGCGCGCCGCGTCGATCGCCTCCGCGATCGGGGCGACCTTCGGCTTGATCAGTGAGCGGCCGTCGCCGGCCACCACGTGGAAATAGACGTGGTCATGCCGCGCATCGATCGCGGCGATGACAGGATGTTCGTCGTTCTCGCTGACCATGGGGGCGGCAAACGCGGTCAGCGTCGTCACGCCGATGACCGGCTTGCCGGCGGCGAGCGCAATGCCGCGCGCGGCGGAAAGGCCGACGCGCAATCCGGTGAAGCTGCCGGGACCGGTCGTCGCGGCGATGCGGTCGAGCGCGGTGAACGCAACGCCCGATGCCTTCATCACGCGCGCGATCAGCGGCATCAAGGCTTCGGCATGGCCGCGCTTCATCGCCAGCGATTCCTGCGCGATGACGCCTGCGCTGGTGTCGAGCACGGCCGCGGCGCAGGCATCAAGCGCGGTATCGATGGCGAGGATGAGCATGACGCCAGCGTAGAGGTTTTTCAGCGCCGGTTGAATGCGTCGCTGCGTTATTTCCGCGATTACATCCATCGCGGAACAGTCGCTGCGTGGTGCTATCTGCGGTGGCTCTACCTGTGGAGACACCGGCAAAATGGCTCGCGCCCCATTTTCGACGCGTGGGCATCGTCATGCAACTTCTGGGATGCTAAGTTATTGATATCATGAGTAATTAGGGTTTTCTTTACCAACTGGTGGGAACCTGAGTTCCAGGGAAATACGGATCAATGGGGATCCGGACGGTGCATTTTCGGCAATTCAAGCCACGCCCGTTCCTGCATTGAAGGGTTTATTTTATGCCTTTGTTCAAAAGCAATTCGGCCGAGCGCGATGCATTGGCGCAGGCCGCTGCGATCAGCAGGTCGCAAGCGGTGATCGAGTTCAAGATGGACGGTACGATCATCGCCGCCAACAAGAATTTTCTCGACGCGATGGGTTACCGTCTCGACGAAATTCAGGGCAAGCATCATCAGATGTTTGTCGCGCCCGGCGAGCGCGACAGCGCCGGCTATCGGGAATTCTGGGCCAGGCTCGGCCGCGGCGAATTCCAGTCGGCCGAGTACAAGCGCATCGGCAAGGGCGGCCGCGAGGTCTGGATCCAGGCGTCCTACAATCCGATTCTGGACGGTGGCGGCCGGCCCGTCAAAGTCATCAAATTCGCCACCGACATCACGGCGAAGAAAATCCGCAGCATGGAGGATGCCGGCAAGATTTCCGCCATCGGCCGTGCGCAGGCCGTGATCGAATTCAATCTCGACGGCACCATCATCACCGCCAATGAGAACTTCCTCGCCACCCTGGGTTACGGGCTGGAGGAAATCCAGGGCAAGCATCATCAGCATGTTTGTCGCGCCCGGTGAGCGCGACAGCGCCGCCTATCGGGAATTCTGGGCCAGGCTCGGCCGCGGCGAATTCCAGTCGGCCGAGTACAAGCGCTTCGGCAAGGGCGGCAAGGAGGTGTGGATTCTCGCCTCCTACAATCCGATCCTCGATGATGCCGGCAAGCCGTTCAAGGTGGTGAAATTCGCCTCCGACATCACCGCTGAAAAACTAAAGGCAGCGAACTACGCCGGGCAAATCGAGGCGATCGGCAAGTCGCAGGCGGTGATTGAATTCGGCATGGACGGCCACGTGCTGACGGCCAACGAGAATTTCCTTGGAGCGCTCGGCTATTCGCTCGCCGAAATCCAGGGCAAGCATCACAGCCTGTTCGTGCCGTCGGATCAGCGCGACGGCGAAGCCTATCGCGCGTTCTGGGCCGCTCTGAACCGCGGCGAGTTTCAGTCGGGCGAATATGAACGCGTCGGCAAGGGCGGCAGGCAGATCTGGATCCAGGCGTCCTACAATCCGATCCGCGACCTCAATGGCAAGCCCTGCAAGGTCGTGAAATACGCCTCCGACACGACGGCGCAGGTGATCGCGCGGATGCGCAGCGAAAAGGTGCGCGGCATGATGGAATCGGTCGCGGCCGGAGCCGAGGAACTGAATGCCTCGGTCCGCGAGATCTCGGCAGCGATGTCGAAATCCCGTGAAACGGCGCTTACCGCGGTCGAACGGGTCGGGGTCGCCGATCAGCAGGCGCAGCGCCTGTCAGAGGCGGCGGAGTCGATGAGCAGTATCGTGCAGCTGATCGGCGACATCACCGGCCAGATCAACTTGCTGGCGCTCAACGCCACCATCGAATCGGCGCGCGCCGGCGAGGCGGGCCGCGGCTTTGCCGTGGTTGCCTCCGAGGTCAAGAACCTCGCCAACCAGGCCAAACAGGCGACCGACAAGATCGAGCAGGAAATCGGCAATCTCAACGGAATTTCGGGCGACGTGGTTGGAGCCCTGACTTCCATCAAGAAGGCGATCCAGGAAGTCAGCGAGTACGTGACGTCGACCGCGGCCGCGGTCGAGGAGCAGAGCGCGGTCACGAGCGAGATGTCGAACGGCATGCAGCAGGCGGCCGCCGAAGCGGCCAGCATCGGGCTGGCGGCGTAAACGTGAACGGCGAATGGCGAGTAGAAGTGTAGGGTGGGCAAAGCGAAGCGTGCCCACCATGCGATTGCACGGCTAGATAATGGTGGGCACGGCGCAAACGCGCCTTTGCCCACCCTACGGCGCCTGCTTACATCGGCCGGACTTCGACCACGTCGGGCACGAAATGCTTCAGCAGGTTCTGGATGCCGTGCTGCAATGTCGCCGTCGAGGACGGGCAGCCGGCGCAGGAGCCCTTCATGTTGAGGTAGACGACGCCGTCCCTGAAGCCGCGGAAGGTGATGTCGCCGCCGTCATTGGCGACCGCAGGCCGAACCCGCGTCTCGATCAAATCCTTGATGGTCGCCACCGTATCGGCGTCGGCCTCGTTGAAGAACTCGTCTTCCTCGTCGGCCGCTTCGTCATTGCCGGCCGTCCCGTCCGCCAGCAGCGGCGCGCCGGACATGTAGTGCTCCATGATGGCGCCGAGGATCGCGGGCTTGAGGTGCTGCCAGTCGCCATCCGCCTTGGTCACGGTGACGAAATCGTAGCCGTAGAACACGCTGGAGACGCCGGCCACGCCGAACAGACGTTCGGCAAGCGGGGAGCGGGCAGCGGCTTCGCTGTTGGCGAATTCCATCGTGCCGGTGTCGAGCACGGTGCGGCCCGGAATGAATTTCAGGGTGGCGGGATTGGGCGTGGCTTCAGTCTGAATGAACATGGTTTTTCTCCGGCGTCGCCGGTTCAAGGCCGGCGCGTAGGGTCTCCATAGCAGATGGCGACCGCGGACGCACGATCAAGGGGAGAAATCAGTTACTTTGGAATGGCATAGGTCCCGGCTCAGCGTCGCGTCATTGCATACCGCGCCGCGTCCGGGACACGAAAATGGAGCATTCCGGAGATCTCTGTTCCCCGGATGCAGCGCAGCGTGGAACGGTGCGCTGCCAGGCCGGGGCCCATGCCGTTCAAGACAGGGCGTCGATGTCGGGATCGCTGAGATCGCCGGGAACGATGATGACGGGAATCGGGAACGAGCCCGCGACCTGCGCCATCATGCTGACCAGCGGGCCGGGGCCTTCGGGGCCGGGATTGGCCGCCAGCACCAGCATCGAGATATCGACATCCTTCTCGATCACGTCGAGGATCTGGGCGGTCGGGTCGCCCTCGCGGATCACCCGTTCCGGCGTGATCGCGGCGATGCCGTTGGCGCGCCCCGAGGCGCGGTCGAGCGCCTCGTTGGCGGCTTCCTCGGCCTCGGCGCGCATGATGTCGGCAACGCCCAGCCATTGCTGGTTCTGGTTCTCGATTTCGATGATGCGCAGCATCACCACGCCGCCGCCGACGCGTATCGCCCAGCGGCTCGCGTAGTACACCGCGCGGTCCCATTCCGCGGTCTCGTCAACAATGACAAGGCATTTTGGCTTGTGACCCGTCTCGTAGCTTCGTCGCTGGGTGGTCATGCATGTCCCGGTGCTGCGCCAAACCGCCGCATGCTGCCACGGCGCAGCCGTCTTCGACAAGCGGCGTCGCTGCTATCGGAAGATGACGACGCCTAGCTCTTTCGGATGAAACCGACGATATCCCTGGTCGCGCGCATGGTTTCGTCGGCAATGACGCGCGCGCGGTCGGCGCCGTCGATCAATATTTTGTCGACATGGCCGGGGTCGGCAACCAGCCGCTTCATCTCGGAAGCGATCGGCGCGAGCTTTGCCACGCAAAGTTCCACCAGCGCGTTCTTGAAACTGGAGAACTGCCCGCCGCCGAATTCGCGCAGCACGTCGGCTTTGTTCCGGTCGGACAGCGCCGCGTAGATGCCGACGAGGTTGTCGGCCTCGGGGCGGTTCTCCAGCCCCTTTTCCTCCGACGGCAACGGTTCCGGGTCGGTCTTCGCCTTGCGAATCTTCTGCGCGATCGTATCCGCGTCGTCGGTCAGGTTGATCCGCGAATTGTCCGAGGCGTCCGATTTCGACATCTTCTTGGTGCCGTCGCGCAGCGACATCACGCGCGTCGCCGGCCCCGTGATCAAGGGCTCCGGCAGCGGAAAGAACAGGCCGTCATTGGCGCCGTGGCCGCGGATCGAATCGGCAAAATCGTTGTTGAACTTCTGCGCGATGTCGCGCGAAAGTTCGAGATGCTGCTTCTGGTCCTCGCCGACAGGCACATGGGTGGCGCGATACAGCAGGATGTCCGCCGCCATCAGCACCGGATAATCGTACAGCCCGATGGACGCGTTCTCGCGGTCCTTGCCGGCCTTCTCCTTGAACTGCGTCATGCGATTCAGCCAGCCGACGCGCGCCACGCAATTGAAGATCCAGGCCAGCTCGGCATGGCCGGTAACCTGGCTCTGGTTGAACACGATGTGCTTCTTCGGATCGATCCCTGAGGCGATGAACGCCGCCGTCACCTCACGGGTGTTGCGGGCAAGCTCCGCCGGGCCGCCCCAGACGTCGATGCCTTGCGTGATCGCGTGCATGTCGACGACGCAATAGATGCAGTCATGGGTTTCCTGCATCTTCACGAAGTTGACGATCGCGCCGAGGTAATTGCCGAGATGCAGATTGCCCGTCGGCTGAACGCCCGAAAATACTTTTTCAACAAAAGCCATAGCCAGCTTCCCCAAGGATCCAATTTCGGATGCCTGTTTCGCGCTGTCGTTTGCCACGCAGGGGCTATCGGCGCAAGCGGCTAGCGCGCTTGTTTGTCTGAAGGCGTTAACCGCCTCGCGCCAGCCGGTGACGCCGAAAAGCCTTAAGAACAGGCCGTAAACCGCCATTCCCGCCGCGATCACGGCCAGCAGCAGGGCAGCCTGCACCAACCCATGCGCGCCCGAACTGAGCGCCGGCAGCGACCGTGTGGCCAGCCACAGCAGCGCGCCCATGGCGAGCGCCGCGAGCACGATGCGCGGCAGCCGCCGCTTCGCTTTTGCATCGATCGAAAAGCCGAACGTCTCCCCGCCGCGGCGGATCAGGCTGAGCGCCATGCTCCACGCGCCAAGCGCAATCGCGGCCGCGATGCCGTCGGCGCCATACCAATGGCTGAGCAGGAAGGCCGCCGCAATCGCCAGCACGATCCCCTTCAGCGCGGAGACCAGCGGCGTCATCGTATCCTCGCGCGCAAAGAACGCCGGCGACAAAGCCTTCACCAGCACATGCGCCGGCAGCGCCAGCGTCAGCCACATCAGCGCGCGCGCCGTCGCGGCCGTATCGGCAGCGGTGAAGGCGCCGTGCTCGAACAGCAGCCGCACGATCGGCTCGCTGAGCACGATCAGCCCGAGCGTCGCCGGCAGCGCCAGCCCGACCGCGAGTTCGAGGCCGCGCGATTCCGCATGCGCAATGCCGGCGTGGTCCGTAGCCCGCACCGCGCGCGTCAGTTCCGGGATCAGCACCGTGCCCATGGCGACGCCGACAATGCCGAGCGGCAGTTCGACCAGCCGGTTGGCGAAATAGAGCCACGACACCGCCGACGGCGACGACGAGGCGATGATCGCGCCGGCCACCATCAGCAACTGCGGCGCGCTCGATGCCATCATGCCGGGCGCGGCCTTGCCGAGAAAGCCGCGGATCTCCTTGTCGAATGAAACCCGCAATGGCGCAGCGATGCTCTCGCCACGGCGCAGCACCAGCACCGATAGCTGTAACAGTCCGGCAACGACCGACGGTCGCGGCGACGATTTGCGCGGCTTGCACCGCATCCGGCCGCACGGCGAGCAGCACGGCCATGACAGCGATCAGCGCGATGTTGAACAGCAGCGGCGAAAACGCCGTCAGCGCAAAGCGGCCTTGCGCGTTCAGCAGCGCCATCATGACGGTCACGGGACCTGCAAAGGCGAGGTACGGCAGCATCAGGCGGGCGTTATCGGTAGCGAGCTGCAGCGTCTCGCGCCCGGAAAATCCCGGCGCCAACGCTGTCATGACGAGCGGCATCACGAGTGCGAGCACCGCTGCGGCTGCGATCAGCGCTGTTGTCACGGTGCCGAGCACGCGCCCCGCAAATGCCGCCGCGGCTGTCGCCCCACCGGTTTCACGCACCCGCAGCCATGCCGGCACCAGCGCGGCGTTCAGCCCGCCCTCGGTCAGCAGCCGCCGGATGACATTGACCAGTTGAAACGCCGCCAGGAAAGCATCCGCGGCGGCGCCGGCGCCGAGCAGCGCGGCAAGCGCCGAATCGCGCACGAAACCCAATAGCCGCGAGGCCAGCGTTCCCGAAGATACCGTGAGAAAGGAGCGGATCATTGCAGGTTCTATAGCAGCCGCTTCCCTTGCTGGCCCGGGGCCGATCTGGTAGGCCGCAACCTTCTTAGCCGCGCTCGGCTACTTCGCACAACGCCGTAAACAGGACGGACGGATGACTGACGCAAAATACGACGTTCTCGGGATCGGCAATGCGATTTTCGACGTGCTGGTGCAGACTGACGAGGGTTTTCTCGCCCGCCACGGCATGACCAAGGGCGGCATGGCGCTGATCGACGAGGCCAGGGCTGCCGCGATCTACAGCGATATGGGCCCGGCGACCGAGATGAGCGGCGGTTCGGGGGCCAACACCATCGTCGGCCTTGCCAGTTTCGGTGCCCGCGCGGCCTTCATCGGCAAGGTCAAGAACGACCAGATCGGCGGTCTCTACACCCACGACATCCGCGCTGCCGGCGCGGCCTTCGAGACCAGGGCAGCCGAAAGCGGCCCCGCCACGGGCTGCTCCTACATCCTGGTGACGCCGGACGGCGAGCGCACCATGAACACCTATCTCGGCGCGGCGCAGGATCTCGGGCCCTCGGATATCGATGAAGCGCAGATCGCGGCCTCTGCGATCGTCTATCTCGAAGGCTATCTCTGGGACCCGAAGAACGCCAAGGAAGCCTTCGTCAAGGCCGCGGGCATCGCACACGGCGCCGGCCGCCAGGTGGCGCTGACGCTGTCGGATTCCTTCTGCGTGGATCGTTATCGTGACGAGTTTCTCGACCTGATGCGCAAGGGCACCGTCGACCTCGTGTTCGCCAACGAGGCCGAGCTGCGTTCGCTGTACCAGACCTCGGATTTCGACGGGGCGCTGAAGCAACTTGCGCGCTGATGCCAAACTCGGTGTAGTCACCCGCAGCGAGAAGGGCTGCGTGGTGGCCGCGAAGGACGGCGTCACGGCCGTGCCGGCATCCCCGATTCAAAAGCTCGTCGACACCACCGGCGCCGGCGATCTCTTCGCCGCAGGCTTCCTGTTCGGGCTGGTGCGCAACGCGGGTTATGAAAACGCCGGCCGCCTCGGCGCGCTGGCGGCAGCCGAAGTGATCCAGCACATCGGGGCAAGACCGCAGGTGTCGCTGAAGGAACTGGCGGGGCAGAACGGGTTGGCGGTGTGAGTTGCTCTCGACCCTCATGGTGAGGAGGCGCCAACGAAGATGCAAACCTCGGACGAAACGCGCTGCGAGATCGCGAAGATGTGTTTGATGAGCAATGACCCCGCCACACACTCTCCCGTCGTCACCCGCGAAGGCGGGTGACCCAGTATTCCAGAGACAGCGATGATTGAACCGATAGGCCGCGGCGTACTGGATGCCCCGCCTGCGCGGGGCATGACGACTGTGGGTGGGGCGAGGGCGTGCCACGCAACGCCGCGCCGCCCTCATCCTTCCTTTTCACGCCGTCTTCGCCGCCTTCAGCCCCAGCTTCGCTTCCACCGCTTCCCGCATCAGGAACTTCTGGATCTTTCCCGTCACCGTCATCGGGAATTCGTCGACGAATTCGACATAGCGCGGGATCTTGTTGTGGGCGATCTGGCCCTGGCAGAAGGCGCGGACGTCGTCGGCGGTGAGCGTCTCGCCGGGGCGGGTGCGGACCCAGGCGCAGAGTTCTTCGCCGTAGCGATCATCCGCGACGCCGAAGATCTGCACGTCCTGGATCTTTGGATGGCGATAGAGGAATTCCTCGATCTCTCTGGGATAAAGATTTTCGCCGCCGCGGATCACCATGTCCTTGATGCGGCCGACGATGTTGCAATAGCCCTCGGCGTCGATGATGGCGATGTCGCCGGTGTGCATCCAGCCATTGGCGTCGAGCACGTCGGCGGTCTTTTCAGGTTCGTCCCAATAGCCCAGCATGACGCTGTAGCCGCGGGTGCAGAGTTCGCCGCGCATCCCGCGCGGCACCACGCGCCCCTCGAGATCGACCACCTTGACCTCGACATGCGGATGGATGCGGCCGACGGTCGACACGCGCCGCTCCAGCGGATCGTCGGTCGAACTCTGGAAGCTGACCGGCGAGGTTTCGGTCATGCCGTAGGCGATCGTCACCTCGCCCATGTTCATCTCGTTGTTGACGCGCTTCATCACCTCGATCGGGCAGGGCGCGCCGGCCATGATGCCGGTGCGCAGCGATTTCAGGTTGAAGCGCGCGAACTCCGGATGGTCGAGTTCGGCGATGAACATGGTAGGCACGCCATAGAGCGCGGTGCATTTTTCCTTTTCGATGGTCTGCAGCGTCGCCAGCGGATCAAAGCCTTCGCCCGGATAGACCATCGTCGCGCCGAGCGTGACGGAGGCGAGGTTGCCCATCACCATGCCGAAACAGTGATAGAGCGGCACCGGAATGCAGATGCGGTCCTGTTCCGTCAACCGCATCGCGCTGCCGACGAAATAGCCGTTGTTGAGGATGTTGTGATGCGTCAGCGTCACGCCCTTGGGCGAACCCGTGGTGCCGCTGGTGAATTGAATATTGACCGCATCGTCGAACTGCAGCGTCTTGCCGAGTTCGGCAAGCAGCTCGCGGTGCCGCGCGCCGCCCATTTTTGTCACGTCCTCGAAGGCGATGGTGCCCGGCGCATTTGGGTCCGCCGATCTGGATCACCGCGCGCAGTTTCGGCAACCGCTGCGCCTGCAATTCGCCCGGCTGCGATGTGGCAAGCTCCGGCAGCAGCGTGTTCAGCATCTCCATGTAGTTGGAGGTCTTGAACGCGGTGGCGGTGACGATCGCCGCGCAGCCGACTTTTGCCAGCGCGAATTCGAGTTCGCTCAGGCGGTAGGCGGGATTGATGGTAACGAGAATGAGCCCCGCCTTGGCGGCGGCAAATTGCGTCAGCGCCCATTCCGGCCGGTTCAGCGACCAGACGCCGATCCGCGCGCCGCGCTCCAGGCCGAGCGCCAGAAAGCCCGCCGCCAGCGCTTCGACGCGTTCGGCAAATTCCTTCCAGGTCCAGCGCACGTCATGGCTTGGCGAAACCAGCGCCTCGCGATCGCTCCAGCGCGCGGCGGCCTTGTCGAGGCAGCCGCCGATGGTGTCGCCGAGCAGCGGCGCGTCGGCGGTGCCGGAGACGTAGCTGTTGGTGGTGTCGGTCAAGGTGGGGTCTCCATGCATCAGGTAGGCGTGCTACGGGATCGAGAGGCCATTTCCGTATCGTCATTGCGAGGAGCGGAAGCGACGAAGCAATCCATTCTTCCTTGTTGTGGCGCGATGGATTGCTTCGCTGCGCTCGCAATGACGATCTCTAGCTGATACGCCTCACGCCGCCTGCTGCCCGGCGTTCAATCCCGCGTACACCCCGCGCTCGAAGCCCGCAAAGGCTTCGAGACACTTGTGGTCCGCGAACGGCAACAACTGCATCAGGATCACGCCACTGACGTTGCGCGCGGGATCGATCCAGAAATAGGTGTTGGCGAGGCCCGCCCAGAACAGGCTGTTGGGGCTGCGGCCTTCGGGCGTCTTGGCGGTGTTGATCAGGAAGCTCAGCCCCCATTTCTTCACCATGCCGGGGAAGAGATCGACATCGTTGGTGAACGCCGGCAACGCCGTCGGCAGCTTGCCGACCTCGATCGCGCCGATGTTGTTCTGGCCCATCAGCGCCACGGTCTCCGGCTTCAGCACCTGGTTGCCGTTCGCCTTGCCCTTGTTGAGGATCATCTGGGTGAACTTGATGTAGTCGGCCGCCGTGCCGTACAGCCCGCCGCCGCCCATATGGAATTCCGGGGTCTGCTCCATCTCGAACGGGAACGGCCCCAGTCCCTCAGGCGCGCGGGCATGCATGCCGACCAGCCGCTTGCGCATGGAATCGCTGATCTTGAATCCGGTGTCGTTCATGCCGAGCGGCGCAAACAGATTGTCGCGCAGATAGGCGTCGAGCTTCTTGCCGCTGACGGCTTCGACGGCCTTGCCGACGAAATCGATATTGGTGCCGTATTCCCAGCGCGTGCCGGGATCGGTCATGATCGGCGTCTTCAGCGCCGCGTTCTGGCAGGAGATGATTCCGGGCGTTCCCGTCTTCTCCAGATATTTCACCATGTCGCCGTTCCACATGTCGTAGGCGAAGCCCGCGGTGTGGGTCATCAGATGCCGCAGCGTGATCGGCTTTGTGGCCGGCCGCAGTTTCGGCTCGCCCCTGGCGTCAAACCCGTCCAGCACCTGTGGGTTGGCGAGATCGGGCAGCAGCTTGCCGATCGGCTCATCGAGCGAGAGCTTGCCTTGCTCCACGAGTTGCATGCCGGCGGCGGTCGTAATCGCCTTGGTCATGGAGGCGATCCAGAACACGCTGTCCGTGGTCATGGCATCGTCCTTGGACAGGTCGCGCTTGCCGAACGCGCCTTGATAAATCACCTCGCTGCCGGTCGCCGCCATCGCGACCACGCCGGGAACCTCCTTGGCCTCGCACTTCTGACGCAGAACCTGATCGATCTGGGCTTTGCTTTGCATGGGTCACCTCCCGTTTTGATTTTTATGGAGTGGTGCGATCTTCCTCCCGGCCGTGCGATCCGGCAAGCGGCCGATGTCGCGATCTCGTGATGGGCAGGCGCGAGATGCGTGGGTAACGGGTGCGGGGCCTGCGTACAGAACTGCAACACCTGGCCGCAATCGGCAGTGGACGAAGCGTTACGGCGGTGACCGCCTTAACCATCCACGATATCGTGATTTCGCCACGATTCCCGAAGCCGTATTTTTTCAGTAATGCGTTCTGATTCCAGCAGAAACGTTACTCGTAGGCTGGACGAATTAACCAGAAATAGCCGTATTTCCAACGCTGCGAGGCATCACGCGATGATTTCGACCTGGAGTGAATGGAAGCGATATCCCCGCCCCGGACGTGGCGAAAACATCGAAGCGCCGATTACCCCCGGAATCTATGAAGTCCGCATTGCCGGAACCGGCGCGCTGTACTCTTTCGAGGCGGTCGACAACGTCGCCCAGGCGCTGGCGCAACTTTCGGTCGGCTCCAAATCATGGTTCAGCCGCCGCGATGCGTCGAAATTGCCCGACCTCGAATACCGGACCTGCGCGACTTCCTCGAAGGCCGACGCCAAGGCGGCGGCGCAGCGCATGATCGGCCGCCGCGAAACCTATATGAGCGGCGCGGCTTAACGACGCCGTCATTCCGGGGCGCGAAGCGAACTATGGGGCGCCCTTGCGCCCCTGAGAACCTGGAGATTCCGGGTCTGGTCCTTCGGACCATCCCGGAATGACAGTGGTCCCCATCGCCCTCAACTTAGCATTGAAGCAGGGCTGCTTCCGCGGCCGGTGTACTGCGGCTGGTTTCGGCTTATACTCCGGGGAACTTCCAGAAAATCCCGAGGAGCACGCCATGAACCCGCCCGTCGCCGCTCGCGCACAAGCCTCCCAGCCCTCGCTGCACGACCGTCTGAAGGACTCGTCGCTGCTGAAAGATCGTTGCTACATCGACGGCGCCTGGGTGGGCACGCCAGCTAACCCCGTCACCAATCCGGTCAACGGCGTCGAACTGGCGAAAGTGCCGAAGCTCGGCGCAGCGGAAGCCACCCAGGCGGTCGAGGCTGCCGAGCGCGCATTCCCGGCCTGGGCCAAGCTCACGGCAAAGCAGCGCTCCAACATCTTGCGCAAATGGTTCGACCTGATCATCGCCAACCGCGAGGATCTCGCGCTGATCCTGACCTCCGAGCAGGGCAAGCCGCTCGCGGAAGCGCTGGGCGAGGTCGATATCGGCGGCGCCTATGTCGAGTTCTTCGCCGAGGAAGCCCGCCGCGTCTATGGCGAAACCATTCCGACCCAGCGGCCCGATGCGCGCCTGCTCGCGATCAAGCAGCCGATCGGCGTCTGCGGCGCCATCACGCCGTGGAATTTTCCGTGCTCGATGATCACCCGAAAGGTCTCGCCGGCGCTGGCCGCGGGCTGCACCGTCGTGCTCAAGCCCGCCAATGAAACGCCGCTGACCGCGCTGGCGCTGGTCGCGCTCGCCGAAAAGGCCGGCGTGCCGAAGGGCGTGTTCAACATCCTCACCGGCAATTCGTCGGCGATCGGCAAGGTGCTGTGCGAGCACCCGGCCGTGCGCTTCGTCGGCTTCACCGGCTCGACCGAGGTCGGCAAGATCCTCTATCAGCAGGCCGCCGTCGGCGTGAAGAAGCTCGGCCTCGAACTCGGCGGCAACGCGCCGTTCGTGGTGTTCGACGATGCCGATATCGATGCCGCGGTGGAGGGTGCGATGGTCTCGAAATACCGCAACATGGGCCAGACCTGCGTCTGCGCCAACCGCCTCTACGCCCAGGACAAGATCTACGATCAGTTCGTCGAAAAGCTTTCGAAGAAGGTCGCGGCGATGAAGATCGGCGACGGCACGGAAGCGGGCGTGGTGCAGGGGCCGCTGATCAACATGGAGGCGATCGACAAGGTCGAGAAGCACATTGCCGACGCGGTCAAGGGCGGCGCGAAGATCGTCACCGGCGGCAAGCGCCATGCGCTCGGCGGCAGCTTCTTCGAGCCGACGGTGCTTTCGAATGTGAAGCCGGATGCGCTGGTCGCGCACGAAGAAACCTTTGGCCCGCTGGCGCCGGTGTTCCGCTTCAAGGACGAGGCCGAAGTGATCGCGATGTGCAACAACTCGCCGTTCGGCCTCGCCTCCTACTTCTACTCCCGCGATCTCGGCCGCGTCTGGCGCGTCGCCGAAGCGCTGAAGTCAGGCATGGTCGGCGTCAACACCGGGCTGATCACGACCGAAGTTGCGCCGTTCGGTGGCGTCAAGGAGTCGGGCCTCGGCCGCGAAGGCTCGCATCACGGCATGGAAGAATATGTCGAGATCAAATACGTGATGATGGCGGGCGTGTAGCCGTCAAACTCCGTCGTCGTAGCCCGGATGGAGCCAACGGGTCGCGCGAATGCGCGCCCGATGACAGGCTCCGCGAAATCCGGGACAAGCCTATCCACTTGCGAGAACCCCGGATTGCGCTTCGCTCCATCCGGGCTACGCACTCAGGCAATGACGGTGCTAGACCTGAAGCTCGTCGCCCGTCATGCGCCGATACGCTTCGAGATACCGCTTGCTCGTCGCGTCCACCACGCTGTCCGGCAGCGGTGGCGGCGGGGCGTCGCCGTTCCAGCGGCCGGCGCGGCGCTCGGCATCGAGATAGTCGCGCAGCGGCTGCTTGTCGAAGGAGGGCTGCGGCCGGCCGGGTTTGTAGACGTCGACCGCCCAGAACCGCGAACTGTCCGGCGTCATCACCTCGTCGATCAGGATGATGCGGCCGTCCGCCGCGCGGCCGAACTCGAACTTGGTGTCGGCGATGATGATGCCCTGATGACGGGCAATCCGTTCGCCGAAATTGTAGACCGTGCGGGCCATGCTTTCGAGCTTCCCGGCGACGTCGTCGCCCAGCAGTTCGCGCACCCGCGCGACCGTGATGTTTTCGTCATGGCCGGTCTCGGCCTTGGTAGCCGGGCTGAAGATCGGCGCGTCGAGCTTTTCGCTTTCGACCAGACCCTCCTTCAGCTCCTCGCCGGCGAGCGTGCCGGATGCGGCATACTCCTTCCAGGCCGAGCCCGAGATGTAGCCACGGATCACGCATTCGACCGGGAAGACGGTGGTGCGCCGGCACAGCATCGCGCGCCCGAGAATATCGGCGCGGTGATCTTTCAGGTCGGGCACCTTGCGGATGATCTCGTCCGCATCGGCGCTGATCATGTGATGCGGCACCACGCCTTCGAGCTGGCGGAACCACCAGGCGCTGATCTGGGTCAGCACCGCGCCCTTCATCGGAATGGTCTCGGCCATCACGACGTCGAACGCGCTGATGCGGTCGGTGGTGAGCAGCAGCACGCGGTCGTCGCCGACGGCATAGATATCGCGCACCTTGCCGCGGCCGATCCGCGGCAGGGGCAAATCGCTGGCGAGCATCGCGTTCATCAGGTCTTGCCTTCGGGCAGGCGGCCTCGCGCGGGCGCAAGGGCGCAAATGTGAAAGCGCAGCATTAGCTCACTCCGGCAGCGGAATGAACTCGTGTTCCTGGGGAACATGCGCAAACCGGCCGGTTTTCCAGTCCTGTTTGGCCTGCTCGATCCGCTCCTTGCTGGAGGAGACGAAATTCCACCAGATGTGCCGCGGCCCCTCCAGCGCGTCGCCGCCCAGAAACATCATCCGCGTCGGCCTCACGGCCTTCACGGTGATGCGGTCGCCCGGCCGGAAGATCAGGAGGCGCGGGCCTTCATAGCGTTCGTTCGCAATCTCGACCTCGCCGTCGACCAGATAGATCGCGCGCTCTTCGTGATCGGGATCAAGCGGGACGCTGGTCCCGGCCTGTGCCGTCACTTCCGAATAGAACCACGGCGACACCATGCTCACCGGCGATTTCACCCCAAAGCCGTGCCCTGCGATGATGCGCGCGGTGAAGCCGCTCTCCTTCACGGTCGGCAGCGCTTCGGCGGCGTAGTGCTGGAACGACGGCGCGATCTCTTCCGATCCGGCCGGCAGCGCGATCCAGCTTTGCAGGCCCAGCATCTTCTGGCCGTCGCGGCGCTGCACGTCCGGGGTGCGTTCGGAATGCGCGATGCCGCGCCCCGCCGTCATCAGGTTCATGGCGCCGGGCTGGATCTCCTGAATGTTGCCCTCGCTGTCGCGGTGCATGATCGAGCCGTCGAACAGGTAGGTGACGGTGGCAAGCCCGATATGCGGATGCGGGCGCACGTCCATACCCTTGCCGGCCATGAACTGCACCGGGCCAAAATGATCGAAGAAGATGAAGGGCCCGACCATCTGCCGCTTGCCATGCGGCAGCGCGCGCCGCACTTCAAATCCGTCGCCGAGATCGCGGGTGCGCGGCACGATGATGAGGTCGAGCGCGTCGCAGGTTTTGGCATCGCCGAGCACGGGATCGTTGGAGGGTTGCCAGCTCATGGGGGACTCCTTGAAAATTTGTGCGAGTATAACAGCAATTGCGGGATGGACCACGGGCAACGACCTAGCCACGTCATTGCGAGCGAAGCGAAGCAATCCATAGCACCGCCTGCCGAGAGATGGATTGCTTCGTCGCTTGCGCTCCTCGCAATGACGACGGTAAGCAGTTGAATAGAGATTACAATGGGCAGAGGCAGGAAACCCATGATTCCTCCGCTCAAGCCAGGCGCGAAGACTGCTGAAGGTCGATGGTCCCGTTATCGAGACCGAACGCCTGATCCTGCGGCCATGGCGCAGCAGCGACATCGCCGCGAATACGGCGATGCTGTCCGATCCCGATACCGCGCGCTACATCACGCCTGACGGTATCGCCATCACCACCGAGATCGGCGGCTGGCGCAACGCCGCGGTGATCTCAGGACATTGGGCGCTGCACGGCTTCGGCATGTTCGCCGTCGAGGAAAAAGCGAGCCGCCGCTATATCGGCCGCGTCGGGCCGTGGTGCCCGCCGGGCTGGCCGGGTTTTGAAGTCGGCTGGGGCATCGACCGCGCATACCGCGGCAAGGGTTATGCGGTGGAGGCGGCGCGGGCGTCGATCGACTGGACGTTCGCGAGTTTCGAGATCGATGAAATCATCCATTGCATCGAAGCCAGCAACGAACCGTCAAAGAGTGTCGCACGACGGCTGGGGGCAAGGCATGATGGCGATGTCGATCTGTCGGGCAAGACCAATGAGCGCTGGGTTAGCTCGCGGGACACATGGAAAGGCTGATCCGCGGCTTCGGAGAGCGTCCTCGTCTCCCGCTCCCACAAGGGGAGAGGGGAATACCGTCAGCGCAGCGCAACTGCTACTGCCGTCCCAATTGCGTGGCCTTCGCGACGCGATCGAATCTCTCGAGCGACAGGATCGCGTCTGCGAGCTGATCGGCGCGGCCGTTCAGCACGGGGCGGGCGAGCGTGAGGAATTTCTGCTGCATCGCCTGTGCGTCCGGAAATGTATCCGGCTCGCCGGAGGGATCGGCATAGAGCCGCTCATGCACGCCGTCCTCGGTGGTGATCGAGACGCGCGCGCCGAAGGGGTGGGTACGGCCGATCTCCAGGCGATCGTCCTGCACCACGTCGAACTTGTCGGCCAGCGCATTGACCGCGGCATCGCCGAGCCGCCCGTAATCATCCCAGCCGAAACGGCCCTGATCCAGCGCCAGCGCGCCGGTGAAGAACATCGAGAACTGTCCGCCGACGATCGAGGTCGGATGCCGCTTGGTGGCGGCATCGCCGGTCAGCGTGATGCCGTTGCGGTGCAGGCCGATCTCGACGCGCTTGATCTGGTCCGGCGTCAGATTGTGCTCCCTGCGCATCGCGATCAGCGCATCCAGCGCGGCATGGGTGTAGCGGCAGCTCGGATACGGCTTCACGCCGATCTTGAGCGTCTCATAGGTCTTGCCGAGGCCGGCCGTCGCCTTGTCCGGATGGGCGTCGTCGCTGTAGCCAACCAACAGGCCGTGCTTGCCCTCGACCGATTCGCTCGATCCAATAAAATCGTTGCGTGCCAGCGTGGCGGCGACCACGCCGTTCATCGCCGCCGCGCCGACCTGGTAGCGCTTGTTCCAGGCGCCGTTGACGAGAAACTGCAGCGAGCCCGCGGCCTGGCTGCCGGAAACGCCGAAAGCGGATATGATCTGGTCCTTCGAGAGACCAAACAGTTTTCCGGCGGCCGCCGCCGCGCCATAGGTTCCCGCCGTCGCGGTCGGGTGGAAGCCGCGCGCATAATGCGAGGTCGGATCGAGCGCGTTGCCGAGGCGGCAGCACACCTCATAGCCAGCCACGATCGCGGTCAGGACGTCGCGCCCCGATGCGCCGACCATTTCGCCGACCGCAAACGCCGCCGGCACCACGGGCGCGCTTGGGTGCAGCGAGGAGTCCGCATGGGTGTCGTCGAAATCGAGGGAATGGCCGAGCGCGCCGTTGAGCAGGGCCGCCACCGCGGGCGTCCAGGTCTTGGTATCGCCGAACACGGTGGCTTCACCCTTGCCGTCCAGCGCCAGCGCTTCCAGCATCCCAAGCAGCGAGGGGGTGGATTCCGCGTCGCGCCGCGCCCGGATCGCGCTGCCGAGGAAATCCAGCGTCAGCACCTTGGCGCGTTCCAGCACCTCCGGCGGGATATCCTCGAATTTGAGGCCGGCGACATAGGCTGCGAGCGTTGCGGTTTCGTTGGCCATCGTGTTTCCTCGTATTTGCCGGTTAGGGTAGGCGGCCGGGCTTGACCTTTCAAGCCGCCTCCCCGTCGCGGGCATCAGCCATGCTGGCGTCGTCTAGCACAGGCACGGTCTTCGGATTCTGGAATGCGGCGCATGATGGCCTTCGCAAAACGCATGCTTGGATCGCTCAAGGGCCGGAAGACACAACTGTCGCTGGCCGTCAGGCTCGCGGTCGCCGCGGTGGCGGCCTATGCGATCGCCCGGGCGCTGCATCTGATGCTGCCGCTATGGGCGGTGCTGACCTCGCTCATCGTCACCCAGATGAGCGTCGGCCGGTCGTTGAAGGCGACCCGCGATTATATGCTCGGTACGGTCGGCGGCGCGGTCTATGGCGGCGCCATCGCGATGCTGATCCCGCATTCCGGCGAGGGTGGCTTGCTGGCGCTATTGGTGCTGGCGGTGGCGCCGATGGCGTTCATCGGCGCCATCAATCCCAGCCTGAGCGCTGCCACGGTGACGGCCGTGATCGTGCTGCTGGTCCCGGCGATGAACCACGCCAATCCGCTCGATTCCACGATCGACCGGCTGTTCGAGGTCACCGTCGGCGCGCTCACCGGGCTCGCGGTCTCGTTCCTGGTGTTGCCGTCGCGGGCGGTCAGCCAGATCCGCATCAATGCGGCGCAGCTTCTGGAACTGCTGGCTGCGGCATTCGCCGAACTGCTGGCGGGACTGACGCGCGGCCTCGACAACGACGCCCTGCACCGCATCCAGGACGGCATCGGCACGGCGTTGGGCAGCCTCCAGGCGACCGGCCTGGAGGCCGAGCGCGAGCGCGCGACGCATTTGTCATCGGGACCCGATACCGGCCCGTTGCTGCGCACCATCCAGCGCCTGCGCCATGATGTCGTGATGATCGGGCGCGCCAGCGTGGTGCCGCTGCCACCCAACGTGCAGGCAAGGCTGGCGCGGCCGCTGTCCGATGTCAGCAAGGCGATCGTCGACTATATGCGTGCGGCGGCCAACTCCTTGCGCGACGGCAGCGGTACGGTGGACATTCACCCCGTCGATGCCGCGCTGCAGGCCTATGCCGCCGAGGTCGCCGTGCTGCGAAGCGAGGGCCTGATCCGCGGCGTGCCCGTCGATGTCGCGGAACGATTCTTTGCGCTGGGATTTTCGCTCGAACAGATGCGGCAAAATTTGAACGACCTCGATCGCTGCCATGCCGAGTGGTGCGAGACAGAGGCAACGAAACCGGCCGGCACGACGCGCTAGCGGCGCGTCAGGCCCCTGTTTCCATGCACCAAATGACGTTCAACTCACCTGGCGCAGCAGGGCCGGCACGATCAGCCGGTGAAACGGCTTGATGATCGCCAGATAAGTCCGGCCGAGCCAGTTGTGTGTCTTGACCAGCGTCGTGGCGGTGACCTGCCTGACACTGCCGGGCGGCGTCACGTCCACCACGACGCGAAAGTCGAGATGGCGGTCGTTGAAGCCGGCGATCAGACGGTCCGGCGTTTGGCTCACGACCGGAAAGATTCCGATCATGTCGCGGGGCGCGGCCAGCCCCGCGCCCGACGTTTTCAGCCCGAGCGGCGCGACCAGCAAATTGCGCAGCGACAACAGCGCCTCGGCCCATCGCGGCTGCCGCGCCATCATCCGCTCGGCCGCGCGGCGGGCGTCGAGATCGCGGTCGCTGATTTCAATGCAGAAGGCGTCGGCGAATTGCGCGCCGGCCAGCAGCGCATCGGCATCGACGGCAGGCGTGATCTCACGAACGGTCATCAGAATGTGAGCTTGCGTGCGAGCGAGCGGAAGCGCAAGAGCAGAAGCACGGCATAGACAGCGGTTCCGACCGACAGCCCGATCCAGACGCCGACGGCGCCTGCCGGCGTCCGGAATCCGAGCCAGCAGGCGCAGGCGAAGCCGATCAGCCAGTAACTGAGGATCGCAAACAACAGCGGCACCCGCGTGTCGTTCATGCCGCGAAGCGCGCCGGCGGCAATGGTCTGGATGGCGTCGGCGATGAAGAAGGTCGAGCCGACCAGCAGCAGCGTTGCGGAGAGTTCGGCGGTCGCGTCGGTGCTCTCACCCAGAAAAACTTCAGCGATGCCGAAGCGGCTGACGATCACGGCGAGCGTCAGGATGGCGGCGAGCACGATGCCGAGCCAGGTTGCGACATAGCCGGCGCGCCGCACCGCGCCGGCGTCGCCGCGACCGATGGCGTGACCGACACGCACCGTGGCGGCCATGCTGATGCCGAACGGCACCATGAACAGGACCGCGGCGACCTGCAGTGCGATCTGGTGCGCTGCCAGCGCGGTCGTGCTGATCAGGCCCATCAAGAGGCCAGCAGCGCCGAACAGGCCGTACTCGAGCAGGAAGGAGAGCGAGATCGGCGCGCCGATGACGATCAGCCGCCACATCAGCGGCCCGTCGATGCGCCAGAAATGACCGAACACATGATATTTCCGGAACGGCCGACGGTACGTAGCAAACCATACGGCGGCGATGAACATGCCGACATTGACGATAGAGGTCGCCAGCCCCGCGCCGAACAGACCGAGCTGCGGTACGCCGAACGCGCCGAACAGCAGGAGATAGACCAGCAGCGCGTTGGCCGGGATCGCAGCCAGTGTGATCCAGAGCACCGGCTCCGGACGGTTGATCGCGCTCATGAAGCCGCGGATTGCCATGAACCAGAGCGCCGGCAGGATGGTCCAGACCAGGCCGGCGAGGTATTCCTGTGCATGATGCGCCGTCGAGGGCGACTGGCCGAGCTTGAGCAGTATCTGTTCCGCCCAGAAGCGAAGCGCCATCAGCGGCAGCGAGATCAACAGCGCGACCCACAGGCCGACGCGCAGTGAGCGGCGGATCAGATGCGGGTCGCGTGCGCCGAAGGCCTGCGCGGCGAGTGGCGCGACCGCAGCCACCAGGCCCATGCCGACGGTGAAACTCACGAAAAGCACGGTGTGCGCCAGCGACGCCGCAGCCACCGCCTCGGCGCCGAGGCGGCCGATCATGGCAATGTCGGTCGTCATCATCGCGATCTGCCCGAGCTGCGTCAGCGCGATAGGCATCGCGAGCTTCAGCGTCTCGGAAAGTTCAATTGCGAGGTGACGGCCGGGCGCGGCCGCAGAAGGGCACGGCGCAACGCTTGCGCGTTCAATCTTGTCGAGCGAGGTCATTGCAACAGACTAACACGGCCGAGGGTTGAAAAGTGACGCGCGCCGCCGCAGTCTATCGGGCGTCTCGCGCCGGCACGCGCGTAATTCGGGCGCCCAGCGCATTGAGCCGCTCTTCTATGCGCTCATAGCCGCGCTCGATCTGGTCGGCGTTGTTGATGGTCGAGGTGCCTTCGGCGGCGACCGCTGCCAGCAGCATGGCCATGCCGGCGCGGATGTCGGGCGAGGTCATCGGCGCGCCGCGCAGCCGGCTCGGGCCGGCCACGATCGCGCGATGCGGATCGCACAGCACGATGCGGGCGCCCATCGAGATCAGCTTGTCGACGAAAAACATCCGCGACTCGAACATCTTCTCGAACATCAGGATCACGCCGTCGCACTGCGTGGCGGTGACGATCGCAATCGACATCAGGTCCGCCGGGAAGGCCGGCCACGGCTGGTCCTCCAGCTTCGGCACATGGCCGCCGAAATCGTCGTGGATCTTCATGGTCTGGCCGGACGGCACCACGAGGTCGTCGCCTTCGACGCCGCAGACGATGCCGAGCCGTTCAAAGCCCATCCGGATCGAGCGCAGATGCTCGACGCCGGCCTTCGCGATACGCAGCGGCGAGCGCGTCACTGCGGCGAGCCCGATCAGGGACCCGACCTCGATATGGTCGGGCTGGATCGAATAGCTCGCGCCGCCAAGCGTCGCCGGGCCGTGTACGATGATGGTGTTGGTACCGATGCCCTCGATCTTGGCACCGAGCGCGACCAGGAAATGCGCGAGATCCTGCACATGCGGCTCGGAGGCGGCGTTGCGCAAGAATGTGGTGCCGTGGGCGGCAACAGCTGCGACCAGCGCGTTTTCGGTGGCGGTGACGCTGGGCTCGTCGAGGAAGACGTCCGCGCCCTTCAATTTGGTCGCGCGGAATTCCAGCCGGTGCGTCGCGGTGACGGTCGCGCCCAACTGCTCGAATGCGAGGAAATGCGTGTCCAGGCGCCGGCGGCCGATGACGTCGCCGCCGGGTGGCGGCAGCGCGACCTCGCCGCAGCGGGCGAGCAGCGGCCCGGCCAGCAGGATCGAGGCGCGGATCCGTGCGCAGAGTTCGGGATCGAGATCGGCGGCGCGGACGTCCTTGGCGTGGATATGAAGCGTATTGCGCGCTTTCCACTCGGCCGAGGCCCCGACCGAGCGGATCAGCTCGACCAGCGTTTCGGTGTCGCGGATGCGCGGCACGTTTTCCAGCGTGACCGGATGCTCGGTGAGCAGCGCGGCGGCGATGATCGGCAGCGCAGAATTCTTGTTGCCGGACGGTTCGATCGTTCCCGCGAGCCGGTGGCCGCCTTCAACGATGTATTGAATTGGCGGCACGGGCGCTCCCCGCCTCACACGTCGACATTGGCGCTGAGCGAATTATCCTGGATGAATTCGCGGCGCGGCTCGACCACGTCACCCATCAGCTTGGTGAAGATGTCGTCGGCCTCGTCGACCTCCTTGATCTTCACCTGCAGCAGCGAACGCTCGTTGGTGTCGAGCGTGGTTTCCCAGAGCTGGCTCGGGTTCATTTCGCCGAGACCTTTGTAGCGCTGCAACGCCACGCCCTTGCGGCCGGCGTCGGTCACTGCCTCGAACAGGCTGACCGGCCCGTGGATCGCGGTCTCCGCATCCTTGCGGCGCAGCACGCCAGGCTTCGGATAGGCTTCCTGAAGTCTGGCGGCATAGTCGTCGAGCTTGCGTGCGTCGGCGGAGCCGAGCAGGGCGTCGTCGATAATGGCGACGTCCTTGACGCCGCGGATGGTGCGCTCGAAGAAGAAGCCTTCGCCTTCGGTGAAACGGCCGATCCAGCCGCGCTCGACCTCGTCGGCCAGCGCATCGAGGCGCTTGGCGATGTAGTCGGCGGCAGCATTGGCGGTCGCGATGTCGCTGGTGATCTTCGGGCTCAACACGCCGGCGATTGCCGCCTGCTCGACCACCTTGCGGTTATAGCGGCTGTGCAGATTGTTCAGGATGCCGCGGATGATGCGGGCGTCCTCCACCAGCGACAGCAGGTCGCGGCCGGCGCGCTCCGATCCCGTCGCGGGCTTGAAGACGCAGTCGTCAAGCCCGGTGGTGATCAGATAATCTTCCAGCGCGCGCTCGTCCTTCAGATACTGCTCGGACTTGCCGCGTGTCACCTTGTAGAGCGGCGGCTGCGCGATATAGAGGTGGCCGCGGTCGATCAATTCGCGCATCTGCCGGTAGAAGAAGGTCAGCAGCAGCGTGCGGATATGGGCGCCGTCGACGTCGGCGTCCGTCATCACGATGATCTTGTGGTAGCGCAGCTTGTCGGCCGAGAAATCGTCGCTGATGCCGGTGCCGAGCGCGGTGATCAGGGTGCCGATCTGCTCGCTTGAAAGCATCTTGTCGGTGCGGACGCGTTCGACGTTGAGGATCTTGCCGCGCAGCGGCAGCACGGCCTGGAATTCGCGGTTGCGGCCCTGCTTGGCGCTGCCGCCTGCCGAGTCACCCTCGACGATGAACAGTTCGGATTTGGCAGGGTCTTTCTCCTGGCAATCGGCGAGCTTGCCGGGCAGCGAGGAAATGCTGAGCGGGCTCTTGCGGGTCAGTTCGCGCGCCTTGCGGGCGGCTTCGCGCGCGGCAGCCGCCTGGATCACCTTGCCGACGATGACTTTCGCTTCGGCGGGATGCTCCTCAAACCACGCGGCCAGCGCCTCGTTGAGGACGTTCTCGACGACGGGGCGCACTTCCGAGGACACCAGCTTGTCCTTGGTTTGTGAGGAGAATTTCGGGTCCGGCACCTTCACCGACAACACGGCAGTGAGGCCTTCGCGGCAATCGTCGCCAGTCAGCGCGATCTTTTCCTTTTTCGCGTTGGCCTCGGCATAGCCGTTGACCTGGCGCGTCAGCGCGCCGCGGAAGCCGGCGAGATGGGTGCCGCCGTCGCGCTGCGGGATGTTGTTGGTGAAGCACAACACGTTCTCATGGTAGCTGTCGTTCCACCACAGAGCCGCTTCGACGCCGATGTCGTTTAGTTCTGCTCGTACCATGATCGCGGCGGGCACGATCGCCTTCTTGTTGCGGTCGAGATATTTGACGAATTCCTCGACGCCGCCGGCATATTGCATCACCTCGCGCTTTTCGACCGCGTGGCGCATGTCGGAAAGCTGGATGTTGACGCCGGAGTTGAGAAACGCGAGCTCGCGCAGGCGATGCTCCAGCGTCGCGAAATCATACTCGATATTGGTGAAGGTTTCGGCCGAAGCAAAGAACGTCACCTCGGTGCCGCGCTTGCCATTGGCGTCGCCAGCGACCTTTAGCGGGGCGACGGCATCGCCGTGGGCGAATTCGATGTAATGCTCCTTGCCGTCGCGCCAGACCCGGAGCTGCAGCTTGCTCGACAGCGCGTTGACGACGGAGACGCCGACGCCGTGCAGGCCGCCGGAAACCTTGTAGGAGTTCTGGTCGAATTTTCCGCCGGCGTGGAGCTGGGTCATGATGACTTCGGCTGCGGAAATGCCTTCGCCCTTGTGAATGTCGACCGGAATGCCGCGGCCGTCGTCGCGCACCGTCACCGAGCCGTCGGCGTTGAGGATGACTTCGACTGCGGTGGCATGGCCCGCGAGCGCTTCGTCGATGGCGTTGTCGACGACCTCGTAGACCATGTGGTGCAGGCCGGAGCCGTCATCGGTGTCGCCGATATACATGCCCGGCCGCTTGCGCACGGCGTCGAGCCCCTTCAGCACCCGGATCGATTCCGCGCCATATTCGACCGGAATGGGATGCTCAGTTTCGGCAGGAGTCTGCCGGGCAGGTTCTGTCATGTGAGGCCTTCGAGGGTGTCCCGAATCAGCTGCGCAATTTGAGGCGCTGATTGATCTATTTGTGCCATGAAAGAGGCATCGCGCCTAGCGCAATCTCTCTATCAACAAGTCATTGAAAAAGTGGTGATTTTTTACTCTTTTTCAAGGCCTCCAATGGCCGATTCTGAAGGCTTCGAAAAGCGCGATTCGAGCGCTGATTCCGCACCCTTGACCACCGGATTTTCGACTGTCGTCGCGGCGGGAAATGGCAGTCCGCCGCGGACCTGCTAGAGAAAGGCGGCGCGGCAGCTTGTAGTCGTTGTCCGCCGTCCGCAGTGATCCCGGGTTAAGCTCTCCATTGTCCCAGCCTTCACCAAAATATCGGCCCGATGTCGACGGCCTCCGGGCCATCGCTGTGATGCTGGTGCTGAACTTCCACGCATTCCCGGACGCCATGCCGGGCGGCTTCATCGGCGTCGACGTGTTCTTCGTGATTTCGGGCTTCCTGATCACGAGCCTCATCTCGCGCGACCTGGAACTCGGCCGCTTCAGCCTGGTCGAGTTCTACAACCGGCGGATGCGGCGGATCTTCCCGGCGCTGATCGTGGTGCTGTGTGTCACATTGGTGCTGGGCTGGTTCTGGATGCTGCCACAGGCCTTGACGCAGCTCGGCAGCGACACCTTCGCCAGCGCGGCGTTTTTGGCCAATATCGCGCTGTTGCTGCAGTCCGGCTATTTCGACGTCGAATCCGCCAAAAAACCGCTGCTGCATCTGTGGTCGCTCGGCATCGAGGAACAGTTTTATCTGTTCTGGCCGCTGCTCCTGATGCTCGCAACCCGCTTTCGAGCAAGCGTCATGGCGACCGCTGCGCTGCTCGGCATCGCCTCCTTCCTGCTCAACGTGGCATTGATCGGCTCAAATCCGATCGCGACGTTCTATCTGCCGTTCACGCGCGCGTTTGAATTGCTGGCCGGCGCGGTGCTGGCCTTCGGCTGGATCAACGTCAATCCGTCCAGTGCGGCGAGCAACCGGCGCGCCTGGATCGGCGTGGCGCTGATCGCTGTGGCGGCCGTCATGCTCGACAGCCACCGCGCCTTTCCGGGCTGGTGGGCGGTGCTGCCGGTCGCCGGCAGCGCGCTTCTGCTATCCGCGCCGGCGGCGTGGGTGAATCGGGTCGCGCTGGCAAGCCCGCCGCTGGTGTGGATCGGGCTGATCAGCTATCCGCTCTATCTCTGGCACTGGCCGCTATTGGTGTTCGGCGGAATCATCAAATTCGGTCCGCTGACGCTGCCGGAACGCGAGTTGATATTGCTTGCGAGCGCGCTCCTGGCCTGGGCGACCTACCGGTTCGTCGAGATACCGTTTCGTTTCGGCCTCCCGAGCCGGCGCAAGATGTTCAGCCTCGGAGGCGGCATGGCGATGGTCGCGATCGCTGGGTTTGCCGTCATTTGGGGACGCGGCTTCGACGTCCGGCTGCCGCCGGAAATCCGCGCGATGGCCAGCGTGCAGACCGAGAGCTTCAAGTGGAGGTTTGGCGAATGCCTGCTCGATCTCAGCCACCAAACGGCGTTTGCCGACGCATGCGTCGAGCGCGATCGGCGCCCGCTGGTCCTGATGTGGGGCGATTCAACCGCAGGAGCCCTGCTGCCCGGCCTGCGCAAGGCTCAGGAAACGCGAAACTTCGGTATCGCCCAGCTTACCTCCAACTCCTGCATTCCTGCGCTGAACGCCGATATCGTGAGCACGCCCAATTGCCGCGCGATGAATGACAGGGTTTTCGCACTCATCCGGCAGATCAAGCCCGACATCGTATTGCTGCACGGAACCTGGGAACAACATCTCGACAATGTGGCCGAGACGGTTGTCGCGCTGAAGAAGGAGACCAATGCGCGCGTCGTCGTTCTCGGCGGAGTGCCGGCGTGGCGGCGCGGGCTTCCGTCCGAGGTGATGAGGTATTTCATGCTTCACCGCACGTTGATACCGGAGCGTTCGCCCGGCGCTGCACCATCCAGCGCCTACGATGCCGTGATGCGCGCCAGGCTCGAGCCGCTCGGCGCGGAATTCATCTCGGCGTCGGATGTTTTCTGCAACGCGCAGGGGTGCCTGACGCGCATTGGGGATGCGGCCGCGGATATCACCGTCAGCGATCAGGTGCACATCACCGAAAAGGCATCAGTCTTTCTGATCGCATCCATCATCGACCGCTTGCTCGGCGGTAAAGCGTCCGCAGGGAAGGGGCGTTGAGGAGCCTTTACGTGCGGCGGCTTACCTGGCCGGATTCCACGTCGAAAATCTCGCCGGTCGCGCCGATATCGACGAAGGCGGCGGGGTCCGCGCCGGTCATCCAGACCTGCGCCCCGAGCTTTGCGAGTTCATCGAACAGTGCCTTGCGCCTGGAAGGATCGAGATGCGCGACGACTTCGTCGAGCAGCAATAACGGCACGATGCCGGTCATTTCGGCAACCAGCGTGGCATGGGCCAGCACCAGCCCGATCAGAAGCGCCTTCTGCTCGCCGGTGGAGGCATCGCGCGCCGGCATGTTTTTGGGCGCATACACCACCTGCAGATCGGTGAGGTGGGGACCATCCAGCGTCCGGCCGGCCGCGGCATCGCGGGCGCGGCCTGCACGCAGGATCTCGCGGTAGCGATCTTCCACCGAGGTCGCGGTCTCGTTGACCAGCGCGTTCTCCATCCAGCCGTCGAGCATGATCTGTGCCGACGGAAACGCCGAAGCTTGCCCACGTTCGCGCAGCATCGCCGCCAGTCGCGTTACCGTCTGGCCGCGGGTGGCGGCGACCGCGACCGCAAGCTCGGCGGTTTCGCGCTCGATCGCGTCGCACCAATGATCGTCATAATTGCGCACTTCGAGCAGGCGGTTGCGCGAGCGCAACGAGCGCTCCAGCGCCGAGACGCGGCTGGAATGTTCGCTGTCGATCGCCAGCACCAGCCGGTCGAAGAAGCGCCGCCGTTCGGATGCCGCGCCGAGAAACAGCCCGTCCATGGCAGGCGTCAGCCACACCATGCGCAAGTGATCGCCAAAGGCGGTTGCCGAACTCACGGGCTCGCGGTCGATCCGGCAGCGCCGGCTGGTTGACGCGGCCTCCGCGGCGGGCGGATCGATACCGGTGCCGAGCGTGGCAAGCCCGAGCGCGCCCTCGACCTCTGCCGACACCGCCCAGGAGCCGTCGCCCTGGTTATCAGCGACATCCTCCAGCGTCGCGCGCCGCAGGCCGCGTCCCGGCGAAAGAAACGAGATCGCCTCCAGGCAATTGGTCTTGCCGGCGCCGTTCGGCCCCACCAGCACCACGACATCACCCCGCGCCTGCACGATTCCCGCACGGTAGTTGCGGAAGTGCGTGAGGTTAAGGCGATGGATGCGGGAGGGGGTCATGGCCGGTTGTTACTGCCGAGCAGTCGAAAAAGTGGCGGCAACCTCTGTCGTCATCATCCGCGAAGGCGGATGATCCAGTACGCCGAGCTGCGCGATTTTTTCACTGGCGCCGGAGATTACTGGATACCCGCCTTCGCGGGTATGACAGATGCGTTCTCGTCGGGCGCCACCCTCTCCCACAAGGGGAGAGGGGGAATCAGAGTCCGTGTCGCCAGAAACCGTCACACCCGCATCGGCATCAGCACGTAGAGCGCGCCCTTGTTTTCCTTGTCCTGCACCAGTGTCGGCGAGCCGGGATCGGCGAGGCGCAGCACGGCGACTTCGCCTTCGATCTGGGCGGCGATGTCGAGCAGATAGCGCGAGTTGAAGCCGATATCGAGCGCGTCGGAAGCGTACTCGACTTCCAGCTCTTCGGTGGCGCTGCCGGAATCCGGATTGGTCACCGACAGCACCAGCTTGCCGGGAGACAATGCGAGTTTCACGGCACGGCCGCGCTCGCTGGAAATGGTCGAGACGCGATCTACCGCCGCCTCGAAATCCTTCTTGTCGACGATCAACTCCTTGTCGTTGTTCTGCGGAATGACGCGGCCGTAATCCGGGAAGGTGCCGTCGATCAGTTTCGAGGTCAGCACGACGTTGCCGAGGGTGAAGCGGATCTTGCCCTGCGAGAGTTCGATTTTGACTTCGGCCTCATTGTCCTCGATCAGCCGCTGCACCTCGCCCACCGTCTTGCGCGGCACGATCACGCCGGGCATGCCGGTGGCGCCGGAGGGCAGCGCCAGATCGATCTGCGCCAGCCGATGCCCGTCGGTCGCCACCCCGCGCAGCATCGCAGCCTTGGCGCTGCCGGCAGTGTGCAGATAGATGCCGTTGAGATAATAGCGGGTCTCTTCGGTCGAGATTGCAAACTGCGTGCGGTCGATCAGGCGCTTGACCTCGGCAGCCCCAAGCGAGAACGAATGCGTCATGTCGCCGGCGGCAAGGTCCGGGAAGTCGCTTTCGGGGAGGGTCTGCAGCGTGAAGCGCGAGCGGCCGGCGCGGATCGCCATCACCGAACGGTCGCCGTCGGCCTCCAGCACGATCTGCGCGCCATCGGGCAATTTGCGGACGATGTCGTAGAACATATGCGCCGGCACGGTGGTGGAGCCGCCGGTCGCGGTTTCCGCCGCCAGCGTTTCGGTCACCTCCAGGTCGAGGTCGGTCGCCTTCAGCGACAGCCTGGCGTTTTCGGCGCGGACCAGCACGTTGCCGAGAATTGGAATGGTGTTGCGGCGCTCGACGACACGATGGACGTGGCCGAGCGATTTCAGCAGTTGCGCGCGTTCGACGGTGACCTTCATTGCAATACCCGCCAGAGATGGAAAAGCCGGGCGGCCTGTCAAGGCAGCGCCGCGGCATTGGAAACCCGAAAAGCCGGACCAGGATCGGATTTGATCGAGCCCCCGGGGGACCGCAAGGTGGCGCGGATGGGCCGCCGGTGCAAGGGAAACAGCCCCCCGTTCCCCACTTTTGCGGCGAAAAATCGCGGCAAAAATTCTCCCGCCCCGTTTTTCCAGGCGCAGGGATCAGGGGAGGGAGAGGCGGGGAGGAGCCCGGTCCTGCTCCTGCCGGAGCATCCGGTTCTTAGTAAATCAGAACCGATGCTCTGGATTCCTGTTTTGACGCGTTTTCTTTACGCGAACCGGTGTCCACCCCCCGGATCAAGTCCGAGGGCATGCCTCGCTCGGAAGCGCGATAGCCGCTATTCCTGCAATTGCCGCTTCAGCGACTCGACCTCTTCGGACAGCGCGATATCCCGCGACACCAGGGCCTCGATCTTGCGCACGGCGTGCAGCACCGTGGTGTGGTCGCGTCCGCCGAAGCGGCGGCCGATCTCGGGCAGCGAGCGCAGCGTCAGCGTCTTCGCCAGATACATCGCGACCTGACGCGGCCGAACCACGTTCGCGGTCCGCCGCGACGACAGCAGGTCCGAACGGCTGACGTTGTATTGCCGCGCGACTACCCGCTGGATGTCCTCGATCTTGATCCGCTTCGGTTCCTGCGGACGGATCAGGTCGCGCACCTCGCGCTCGGCCATTTCCAGTGTCACCGGCTGGGCGTTGAGCTTGGAGTGGGCGAGCAGCCGGTTGATGGCGCCTTCGAGGTCGCGGCCGTTATGGGTGATGGTGCGCGCCAGATAGTCCAGCACCGCCTCCGGCACGTCGAAGCTTGCGTGATGCGCACGCGCAGCCGCCACGCGCGACTTCAGGATTCCGAGCCGCAGTTCTTCGCCGAGCGAACCCATTTCCACGACGAGGCCGCCGGCCAGCCGCGAGCGCACGCGATCGTCGAGGCTCTCGAGATCGGACGGCGGTCGGTCGGCGGCGATCACCACCTGGCGTCCGGCGTCGATCAGCGCATTCAGCGTGTGGCAGAACTCGGCCTGGGTCGACTTGCCCTGCAGGAACTGCAGGTCGTCGATGACGAGTACGTCGATGCCGCGCAGCGCTTCCTTGAAGGCCAGCGCCGTCTGCGTCTTCAGCGCGGCGACGAAGCCATACATGAACTTCTCGGCGGTGAGATACAGCACCTTGCGCTCGCTGCCGGAATTTCCGGCCCACGTCACCGCCTGCAGCAGATGGGTTTTGCCGAGGCCGACGCCGGCATGAATATAGAGCGGGTTGAACATCACGGGATCGCCGCGGCGCCCTTCGGCGACCTGGCGTGCGGCCGCATGCGCCAGCGTGTTGGAGCGGCCGATCACGAAGCTTGCAAAGGTCAGGCGCGGGTCGAGCGGCGAACCGCCGAGCGCATCATGGCTGGCGGAAACCGGCGCGGTTGCGGTCGCGCGCAACTCGATCGCGGGCCGGCCATTGGCGTGCTCGACGCGGCGCTGATCGGCCGGTGCGGTGGCTTCCTTGGCGGGCGCGATACTGCGCATCGCCGTGCGAACGGTGAGGTCGATGCGATGCACTTCCGGCATCTCGGCCTGCCAACAGGTCAGGACGCGGTCGGCGTAATGCGCCTGAATCCAGCTCTTGAGGAACCGGGTCGGCACCGACAGGTGCACGCTTTCGTCCTGCACCGCTTCCAGGTCCATGCGCGCAAACCAGCTTGTATAGACGTCTTCGCCGACACTCGTCCGCAACCGACCCTTCACCCGCGACCAACGATCCTGTTCCGTATTTGTCATTGCCTGAGAACTTTTCTGAATGAGTAAGTAATGGTGTTTGCGAAATCGGCTGGCGGGCGCCTTGCAGGGTTCCTGCCAGACGTGACCTCGATGCGGCGCTTCACTGCCACCAGACATAGATCAGGCGTTCGGCGGAACCGCCGTTGCTCAGATCGAAGGCTGGATGGAGTGGGAGGCTGCCGCGAGGTCAGCGCGTACTCGACGGTCTACCCGGAGCTCGCGTGATAGGTCGGCCGAAAACGGCGTTCAGGGATTCAGAAGCGGTCTCGATGGAAATGAGCGTAATGAGCGTGCCGAATGTCGCGTTGATTCCGTAAAGCATAGTACCTCCCCCTCTCGCCGCAAGAACGTACGGCGAGCAATCACATCGTAAGTGTTTCAAAGCCAGTCTGCCGCTGCCGAACATCCGCTTGTTCGATCGCCGCGCCGCCGCGTACCCTCAGTCTGTCGTCTTCAACACGTTCACGAACTCCACGTTCCCAATCGCTGCATCGTCGGCAAGCATCTCATTTCCCTTGTCCGGTGCGCGCTGAATGTTTTAGCGCCACGCCAGGAAATTTAGACACAGAACAGCCGTTCCCATATTGCTATGAGTTACCAACTCAGCTTCGCTTGGAAAGCGTCGCTAACGCGCACACCGCCGCCGATTTGCACGTCCGCTCTTGGGTCTCATACCGCGCTGGTCAGGAGAGCCTTGAGCGTCGCGAACGAGTAACAAATACACCAAGCGCGATTTCTGACAATGCGTGATTCGACATCACTGCCGGACTCTTCGCCGGTGTTGCAACGCTGCAATTGCGACACTCCACACCAAGTTTTTGAATCAGCGCGCAGAATCGCGCAGCGCGAACAAGCGTGACAATTTTCGCTGCACTCGCAAAATATTTTAAGAAACCGTTACAATCGTGGTTACCGGGACCATTTTTCAAAACGCTCGCACTCGCTATGTGGATAAGTGATTAGCGAGACGAAGCTTTTCCGAATTGTTTTTCAGGGTAACCTGCGCCGGAGCGATGCGGGCGGAAGAGGCCGGGGTTGACCGATCGGTAAGCCGATGCAGGCGCGCTTCTCATAATTGCGCATGACAACGCCGGTGCAACAAATTGCACCTCGTAAAATTACGGGCGCTAGAAATGTGACACGTAAACCGGCGTTCAGCAACGAGACATTGAATTGTCACAGCCCATCCGCGGCACACGCTTTCAGCGTGAGCCCGAAATGCAACAGGATGCACCGTGCGTGGTGAAATGGATTTCGGGCTCGCACGTCCCGGCGTGACCGAAAAGAAAAAGCCCGGCGAAGCCGGGCTTTGACGAATATCGATTTCTATCAGTTCACTTCGCGAGCTTGGCGATCGCGTGCGTCAGGCGCGACACCTTCCGGCTCGCATTGTTCCTGTGAATGATGTTGCGCTGTGCTGCCTGCATCAGTTCCGGTTCCGCGTGCTTCATCGCTTCCAGCGCTGCATTGCGATCGCCGCTCTTGATCGCTTCCTCGACGGTACGGACCGCACCACGCATCTGGGTGCGGCGCGACTTGTTGACGATGGTGCGGCGGGCAATCTTGCGGGTCGCCTTCTTGGCGGAAGTGGTATTGGCCATGTTCTCAACTATCCTTCGGCTGTCATCGCTCGGGTGGTCGGGCTTGAGCGCGCCGGCCGTTCAAATTGCGTGATCGACGCTGGTTGTATTTTCCAGGGTGTTCTTAACCTAAGCCGTTCTTGAGGGCGCCATGGACGGAAGCCAAAATGCTCCCGAAAGCGGCGCTGCGCAAAGAACAGCGGCGGCGGGATTGCGCCCGCCGCCATTGGGGGTCTTATAGAGGGCGAGTCCTGCACCGTCAACGCTTTCCGACCTTCCCGAAAGGCCGGAAAGCGGGCGGAAATGGGTGCGTAAGGTGCTGATGAGGTTGAATTTCCGGGGTGTCCCCGGTATTGGCTGACGGCGCTTTGGGGCGACAAATGTCAAGGTGACGCATGATCCGCGGTTTTTTCCGGCTTATCGGCCTGCTGCTCCTGGCCGGCGGATTTATCTTCATGGTCTATGACGGCGCCCGTTTCGTCGCCGACCAGACCCTGCGGTTCACCCGGTTTGGCCAGTTCTGGAACGACATCCATCAGTCCAGCCAGCTTGCGTTCCGAACCTGGGTCGAGGGTACCGCGCCCTGGCTCTGGAACAGCGTGATCAAGGTCCTTTTGGATCAGCCGGTTTTCGCCGTGCTGGGCGTGGTCGGCATTCTGCTCATGATCCTGTTCCGGCCCCGCAAGCGGCTGATCGGCTATTCGCGGGACTGACCGGGCTCTCCCGCCCGGGGGCCGCGTAACAGGGCTGCGGCATCCGGCGTAAAGACATATATAGAAGTCCGACCGGGCCGACGCCGTTGTTGCGTCCGCCGATGTCTCGCCTGGAGGTACGCCATGTTGTTCATGCGCAAGACCACCGTATTGCCGAGTGTAGCCGAAGCGCTGCCGGGCCGTGCCAGCCCGATACCGACCGCCACCACGCATTTCGTCAACGGCCGCAAGCTGCAGCCGCCCTATCCCGCCGGCTTCGAGCAGGCGGTGTTTGGCCTCGGCTGTTTCTGGGGCGCAGAGCGCAAGTTCTGGGAACTCCGTGACGGCATCCATGCGACCGTCGTTGGCTATGCCGGCGGACATACGCCCAATCCGACCTATGAAGAGGTCTGTTCGGGCCGCACCGCTCATACCGAAGTGGTGCTGGTCGTGTTCGATCCGAAGAAGATCGCCTACGAGCAGCTCCTGAAGACGTTCTGGGAAAATCACAACCCGACGCAGGGCATGCGCCAGGGCAATGATGTCGGCACCCAGTATCGCTCGGGGATCTACACCTTTGGCGACGCGCAGCGTAAAGCCGCCGACGCGTCGAAGACAACATATCAGAAGGCGCTGGCGGCGAAGGGTCTCGGCGCCATCACCACCGAGATCGCGCCATCGGGCGAATTCTATTTCGCCGAGGACTATCATCAGCAATATCTCGCCAAGAACCCGGCGGGCTATTGCGGATTGGGCGGCACCGGCGTGTCGTGCCCGATCGGCGTCGGCGTAACCGCCTGATCGGCTGTCTTGTTTCCCCGCTCCGCAAACGCGGGGCGGGGATGCTCGTTGGCTCTACCTTCGCTCGCAAAACACCCTTTGTTAACCATACCCGGTACAAGACTATCGCTGTCTCGCTTTGAGGGATGGCTCCGGTGCGGGTTGCGCGCGCGTTTCGAATACCGATCACTGCGATCATCACCGCACTCGCTCTGTCGGGCTGCATGCGCACGACCGGTCCGGTTGCGGCCGTGCCGCAGGGCGATCTCAATTCAATGGCCTATGGCCAGGCCGCCAGCCCGCCGCCTCAGGCGGTCGCTTCTTACGGCGGCGGCGGCGCCGTCGGCGCGCTTCGCGCGGCCTTTGCCGCGGCGCCACGCGCAGAGCCACCACCGGTCATCGTTGCCGGACCCGTCGCCCATGTCGAGCCCGTGCCGGTGCGATACGACGCGGCCTATCATCTCGATGCCGGCGACAGGCTGCGCGTCGTCGTCTATGGCCAGGAAGGTCTCACCAATACCTATGCGGTTAGCGCCGGCGGCTCGATCACGATGCCGCTGATCGGCTGGGTGCCGGCGCGCGGCCGCACCACGGCGGGACTGGCGGCGGAGATATCGGCGAAGCTGCGTCGCGGCTTCATCAGGGAGCCGTCGGTCGCGGTGGAGATCGAAGCGTATCGGCCGTTCTTCATTCTCGGCGAGGTCGCCGCGCCCGGCCAATATCCGTATGTACCGAACATGACGGTCGAGAGCGCGGTGGCGATCGCCGGCGGCTATTCGCCGCGCGCGCGCCGCGACAGCGTCACGGTCACCCACACCGATGCCTCGGGACCGGCGCGCTTCGTCGTTCCGCCCGGCAGCCCGGTCAGCCCCGGCGACACCGTGCTCGTCAGCGAGCGCTGGTTCTAGCGCGCGACGCATTTGCCTCGCCCGAGGGCGTCGCCGGGATCGAGGCGCTCAGCCTCATCCCGGTGGGTGGATCGGCGGAAACGTTCGAGAAAGCGCTGCGCCGCGATTACGACCGGTGGGCCGATGTCGTGAAGGTCACCGGCGTCAAGGGCGAGTGAGGTATTAAGCGTCTTCCGTCATTCCGGGTCTGGTCCTTCGGACCATCCCGGAATGACGCCCTTCGCGCATCACTTCAAATTCTTCGCAAAGAACGCCAGGCTGCGCGGCCAGGCGATGTCGGCGCTGGCCTTGTCGTAGCTTGCGCGCTCGTCGCAATGAAAGCCGTGCTGCGCGCCGGGATAGATGTGGACTTCGACATCAGGCCGCTTGGTCTTGATGGTTTCGACGTCGGTCAGCGGAATGCCCGCATCCTTTTCGCCGAAATGCAATTGCGTCGGCACCCTGGGCTTGTCGTCGGCAAAGCGGACCACGGCGCCGCCGTAATAGCCGACCGCAGCCGACAGGCCGGACAGCTTGGTCGCGGCTGCATAGGCGATGCTGCCGCCGAGGCAGAAGCCGATGATGCCGACCGGGCCGACATCCTTCACCGCATCGATCGCGGCCTGGGTATCGCGCAGCATCGCGTCCCAATCGGGATTGGCGATGAATTTTCGCGCGTTTGCAATCTCGTCGGGCGAATAGCCGCACTGGAAGTCCGGCTGGATGCGATCGAAGATCGCCGGCGCAATCGCGACATAGCCCTCGGCCGCCAGCCGATCGCAGACCGAGCGGATGTGGTGATTGACGCCAAAGATTTCCTGGATCACCACAATGGCCGCCTTCGGCTTGCCTGCTGGATCGGCGCGATAGCCGCCGAGTTTGAAGCCGTCCGAAGCCGTCAGTTTGATATCCTGTCCCACGGGTCATCCCTTCTTGTTCTGGGTTGTACGAAGTCGGTTGCGTGAATGTGCGGAGCCGCGGCTATTGCCACATCCAGTTGTGGCCCCAGTCGCCCTTCCAGCCGGCCAGCCTGCCCTTGCGGAATTGCAGAAACAGCCGGTCCTTCTTGTAGAACAATCCGCTGCCGCCGTTGTTGCGGAATGTGAGGTAGATTTCCTCGCCCAGTCGTCCCCGGACATAATTGAGCGGGGTGCCCAGCGCACGCGCGGCTTCCTCGGCGTCCATGCCGAACGCCAGCGGCGTGTTGTTCGACAGCGTTTCGGTGAAAGGCGGCGGGTAGGGGCCGCCGATCGGCGGCAGTTTTTGCGCGGCAGCGTTGGTGACGCCGCTTGCGATCAAAGCGAGGGCCACCGCGGTTGTCTTCATGACGCGGCTTTCGTGGTCGCCTTGGTATCCAGGCCGTCGAGGAACGGCAGCACGACGTCGATGAAGGCCTGCGGCTGGTCGATGTTGACGGCGTGGCCGGCGGCCGGGATCACCACCTTCTGCGCGCCGGGAATCTTGGCGGCCATGTAGTCGGAGGCGGCGAGGAACGGCGTGTCGTCGGCGCCGACCACGATCAGCGACGGCACCTTGATGTCGGGCAGGGATTCGATCACGCGGGCATCGCGCTGGGTCAGCATGCCGCGCGCGGCGCGCGCCAGTCCCGACGCATCGCGATGGGTGACGCTGGAACGCTCCCGGCTGGCGGATTTCAGAACCTCCAGCCCCTCGCGCTCGAAGCGGTCGCCGGTGTCATGCGCGCGCTTGTTCCAGACCTCACGGGCCTCGTCCTTCTTGAAGCCCGGGCCGGTGTCGATGATCAGGAGTGCGCGGACCCGGTCGGGATGGGCGCGGTAGAATGCCAGCGACATGTAGCCGCCAAGCGAGAGCCCGCCGACGATCGCCTTCTCGGCGCCGACGGCGTCGAGCAACGCCGCCATGTCGGCCACCGTCAGCGCCTCGCTATAGGCTGAACCAGCCTCGGGGTAACCGGATTGGCCGTGGCCGCGCATGTCCCACAACACGAGCTTGTGATGCTTCGACAGGGCCGCGATCTGGCCCTGCCACATCCCACTGGTCGACGAATAGCCGTGGGTCAGCAATAGCGGTGGGCCGGCGCCGTGAACCTCGTAGTGGATATTGACCCCGTCACGATCGATTGTCGGCATGCTCGATTTCCCAAAGCAGATGCTGCGAAATTCCGGCCCACGCCGTCATCGCCTGCCCGCATCCTAGCGCGATCCATTCGGGGTTGGGAAATGCGGAATTGGAGGATGCACCCGCGGCCCGCGCGTGCGATTGACAGACGCAAGGCACCCCGCGCTGTCGTGCCCCGCGCAGGCGGGGCATCCAGTAAGCCGCGGCCGCGCGATCCTCATAGCCTTCACGGCGTACTGGATCATCCGCCCCAGTGCGCAATTGCGCACAAGGCGGATGATGACAGTGCGGGTGCGGCGCATCACGAACGAGATCGCTAAAATTGTAACGTCCGCGGTAGTTCATGTTCAGGATGCCTCTTAAGCCCCAAGGAACCGATTATCCGCTAGCCTCGGTTGCAGATCATCACGGCTACGGGTCTGGGGTTTCATGACAACGGCAACCAACAAGACTTCGACCAAGCGTCGGCTGCTGCTGGCTTCGGATCGGAGCGATCAAAGCAGCGAACTCGCCAGCATTCTGCGATCCGTCGGCCAGGTCGACACCATCGCGACATCCGACATTCCCGACGCGCCGGAGCGCGACCTGGCGGGCATCGTGGTCGACATCAATCTGCGCTCCGCCGAGAGCGTGCAGCTGGTGCGCAACAAGCTGCGCGCCGAAGCCTATCGCGAAATGCCGCGGCTGTTCGTGCTGGCCGATGCGCTGCATCATGGATCGATGCAGGCCTGGGCGCTCGGCGCCACCGACACGATTGCGCGGCCGTTCGATGCGCAGGGCATCCTGCAGCGGATCCGCGCCGCGTTTCCGGACAGCGATGGATTTGACGAGACCGATCGCGGCAAAGCCCTCAACAGGGGCGTCGAGGCGGCGCATGCCGTGATGGTCAAGATCTTCGAGAAGATTCCGGCCGGCGTTCCCCTGAAATTCAACGACATCGTCGAGGCCGAGAACAAGATTCTCAAGGCGATCAAGCATTCGTCCCTGCGGGAATGGCTGACGACCGTCGGCTGCCATCACGCCGGCAGCTATCGCCATTGTCTGTTCGTCACCGGCTTTGCGGTTGCATACGCGCAGCAACTCGGCATGCGCGAGGATGACCAGCGCCGCCTCGCCCGCGCTGCCCTGCTGCACGACGTCGGCAAGGCGTTCATTCCGGTGACGGTGCTGGACAAGCCGGGCCCGCTGACGCTGGAAGAGATGGAACTGATGCGCCAGCATCCACGCCGCGGTTATGACGCGCTGTCCGAGCAGGGCGGCTTCCCGCCCGAAATGCTCGACGTGGTGCTGCACCATCACGAGTTCCTCGACGGCACCGGCTATCCCAACGGTCTGAACGGCAAGCAGATCAGCGACATCGTCAGGCTGACCACGATCGTGGATATCTATGCAGCCCTGGTCGAGAAGCGCGCCTACCGGCTGCAATTCACCCATGCCAAGGCCTTTGGCATGATGGAAGAAATGGGCGAAAAGCTCGACCAGCATTTGCTGCACGCCTTTCGTCCGGTGGCGTTCGGGCATTATTGATTTTCGAACGCTACGCCGTCATTGCGAGAAGCGAAGCGACGAAGCAATCCATGCCTCCGCGAGGGTAGTATGGATTGCTTCGCTTCGCTCGCAATGACGGAGGAGCGGTTAGCCGCTCAACACAAGCTTCAAGCCCTGCAATTGCCTAGTTCTCGTTGCTCATCGGCGCCTGTAGCGCGCGTCAGATGATAACGGGGAAGCCATGGATACGAGCAGCAACGTCGACATTCCCGCCGATATTGCGGCAGCGCTGGTCAATCCGGCCGCCTATGCCGACCGTCGCATCCATGACAGCTACCGCTGGCTGCGCGCCAACAATCCGCTCGGCATTGCCAGGCCGGAGGGATTCGACCCGTTCTGGGTCGTAACAAAACACGCGCATATCCAGGCCGTCAGCCGCCAGAACGAGCTGTTTCACAATGCCGACCGCCCGACCACGCTGACGAACCGGGCGGTGGAAGAACGCGTCCGCAAGATCACCGGGGGACCTAATCTGGTGCGATCTCTGGTGCAGATGGATGCGCCCGATCACCCGAAATACCGCGCGCTGACGCAGGGCTGGTTCATGCCGGCCAATCTCGGGAAATTCGAGGGCCGCGTGCGCGAGATCGCGCGCGCCACCGTGCAGCGCATGCTCGACAAGGGGGGCGCCTGCGATTTCGTCGAGGACGTCGCTCTTGGCTATCCGCTGCACGTCATCATGGAAATTCTCGGCGTGCCGGAGAAGGACGAGCCGCGCATGCTCAAGCTGACGCAGGAGCTGTTCGGCCCGCAGGATCCCGATACGGCGCGGATCAGGGAACAGCTCACCGCGGAGCAGTTCTCCGGGATGATGCAGTCGGTGGTGGCTGATTTCGGCGCCTATTTCCGTGCCATCACCGAGGACCGTCGCCGCAACCCGCGGGAGGATCTCGCCACCGTCATCGCGAACGCCAGGATCGGCGGCGACTACATGCCGGATCACGACGCGACGAGCTATTACATGATCGTCGCCACCGCCGGCCACGACACCACGTCATCCTCGACCGCCGGCGCGATCTGGGCTCTGGCGGAAGACCCCGCGGAGTTCGCGAAGGTGAAGGCCAGCCCCGAACTGATCCCGGGTCTGGTCGACGAGGCCATCCGCTGGATGACGCCCGTGAAGCATTTCATGCGTTCGGCGACATCGGATACCGAACTCGGCGGACGCAAGATCGCCAAAGGCGATTGGCTGATGCTGTGCTACGCGTCCGGCAATCGCGACGAGGAGGTGTTTGAGGAGCCGTACAGGTTTCGCTGCGACCGCAAGCCGAACCGCCATGTCGCCTTCGGCTACGGCGCGCATCTCTGCCTCGGGCAATACCTGGCGAAACTGGAAATGCGCATCCTGTTCGAGGAGCTATTGCCGCGGCTGAAATCGATTGCGCTCGACGGCGAGGTCAAGATGACGCAGGCCTACTTCGTGAATGGCCCGAAAAAGCTGCCGATAAGGTTCGAGGTGAATTGAGGGATCGCGTAGGGTGGGCAAAGGAGCGTTAGCGACGTGCCCACCATCTTCATGCACAGTCGTCGATGAATGGTGGGCACGCTGCGCTTTGCCCACCCTACGCGATAACCGCGTCTCTCACCCCAGCATCTTCCTTAACTCCGCCTTCGCCACCTTCTCCAGCGTCGAACGTGGCATGTCGTCGACGAAGTGAATCTCGCGCGGCACCTTGAAGTCCGCCAGCCCTTTGCGACAGGCGGCCATCACCGTTTCATGCAGATCGGCCGGTGCGTCCTTGACGCCGGCGTGCGGAATGATGAAGACGACGGGCACTTCATCCAGCATCGGATGTTTCTTCGCCACCACGGCGGCCTCGCGCACGCCGGGCACGACCGCGATCACCTGCTCGATCTCGGATGCCGCGACATTCTCGCCGCCGACCTTGAGCATGTCCTTGGTACGATCGCCGAACTTCATGAAACCGTTCTCGAGCAGCGTGACGCGGTCGCCGGTGATGAAATAGCCGTGCTCGTCATAGCTTTCGCGCGTGGCCTTTTCGTTGTGCAGGTATTCTGCAAACAGCGACAGGCCGGGGATGCCCTTGATCAGGAGATTGCCGGTGCCGCCGACAGGCGTAGACCGGCCGTCGTCTTCGACGATGCGGATCTGATATTCCGGCGCGGCGCGCCCGATCGACATCGGCGTATTGGGCTGGTCGACCTCGCCGACGATGCCGTGGGTGATGGTTTCCGTCATGCCCCACCAGCCGATGGTCTTGACGCCGAACGCGGCAAATGGCGGCGGCTCACATACCGCGGTGCCCCAGAGCCGGAACTTGTGGTTCTTCGGAATCTCGTGCTCCAGCAGCGCCTTCATGCAGAACGGGATCGTCGAGGTCCAGGTGCAGTTGTGCTCGAGCGCCACGCCCCAGAAGCGGCTCGCGGAAAACCGCGGCTGGATCACGCAACTTCCGCCGACCCACAGCGTCGCCAGCATCGAGTAGGCCAGTGCGTTGGTATGGAACAGCGGCAGATAGGTCTGGTGCACGTCATCCGCGTGCAGATCCTCATGCGCAGCGTTGATCTTGGCGCCCCACAACGCGTTGGCGTGCGTCCACAGCACCGCCTTCGGCCGCGACGTGGTGCCGGAGGTGTATTGCACGCTGCACGGTGCGAACGGATCGGCCGTGCGGCACGGCCGGTCCGCGCTGTCCGCGAACAGTGACTCGAAACTGTCGCTGCGGGGTGTAACCTGCGCCGGCGTGCTGCCGGCGTCATGCGAGATCACGGCGATCCAGCGCAGGCCGCGGCAATTGGCCGAGATCAATTCGGCATAAGCGGGCTGGGTGATGGCGGCGACCGCGCCGCAATGGCCGGCGAAATACTCCACTTCGGCCGCCGCCGAACGGGTGTTGGTGGTGACCGCGATCGCGCCGAGTTCGACGCAGGCAAACCAGGCCAGCAGGGCCTCGATGCAATTGTCGAGATGGATCAGCACATATTCGCCGGGCTTGACGCCGCGTTTGACGAGGCCGGCGGAAAGCGCGCCGACGCGTTCATGGAATTCGCCGTAAGACCAGGTCCGTGCCGGCGCCTCGAACGGCGCCCAGATCAGGAATGGATGGTTGCGGCGGCTCTCGGCACGCATCCGCAGCAGCCACGGCACGTCGAGGCCTGCGAATGGTCCGACGATGCCCGGCGCTGCCTGTGAACTGGTCATGGATCCTCCCGTGCAGTCTTACGGCGGCTTTTGATCTTGCTTGGGAGTAGTTCTGCCATCGGAAGGCGCGATGGGCAAATCGGGAGTTGGAGTCCACGTCATTCCGGGGCGATGCAAAGCATCGAACCCGGAATCTCGAGATTCCCCGGTGCGCAATTGCGCACCTGAGGTCTGGTGCTAACGCACCATCCCGGAATGACGGCGGATGAAGAGAACGGCGACTTACTTCGCCCCATCCTCATACGACGAAATCTCGATCAAACTCCCATCCGGATCGCGGCAATAGACCGAGCGCAACGTGCCGCGGGCGCCCTGCTTTGCCACCGGGCCTTCCTCGATCGCGACTCCGTTGGCTTTCAGGTGCGCCACCACTTCGTCCGGCGCGCTTGACGTCAGGAAGCACAGATCGTCGCTCCCTGCGATTTCGTGGTCGGCCGTGAACCACTCGACCTTGTCGGCGCCGCGCGGCCGCACGTTGATCTTCTGATTGCCGAACATCAGCGAGGTCCGCGGCGTTTTGCCCGGGCCGGGATCGAATACCCTGACTTCCATGCCGAGAATCTTCCGGTACCACTCGGTGGTACGCGCCACGTCGGACACGTTGATGACGATATGATCGAGCGCGTTAACCCTGACAGACATGCCTTATCCTTTCGTCGCGGTCGGCGGCGCCCGGTCGCACTGGTCGCACCTGGCTTTGTTTGTTACAACGCGGGCCGCGTTTGGTTCAATAGTGCCGCACCTCAATAGAAACGGACCGGGCTTTGAATCCCGGCCTCCAAGGAGAAGTTTTTATGATTTCACGTCGCACTGCGATTTGTCTGGCCGTCTTCGGCCTTTCCACGGCCGCTTCGATCGGCAGCGTTTCGGCGGCGGATTATCCGACCCGGCCGGTGAAATGGGTCGTCGGATATCCTCCGGGCGGTGCGACCGACATCATTGCGCGGCTTATCGGCCAGCGGCTCTCGGAGAAGCTCGGCCAGCAATTCGTGATCGAGAACAAGCCCGGCGCCGGCAACAATATCGCCACCGAATCCGTCATCAACGCCGAGCCCGATGGCTACACCGTGCTGCTGGTCAATCCGGCGAACTACATCAATGCTTCGCTCTATGCGAACCTGAAATTCAACGTCGTTCGCGACATCGCGCCGGTCGCGGCGTTCAACCGCGTTCCGAACGTGATGACGATCAACAAGGACGTGCCGGCCAAGACGGTCGCCGAGTTCATCGCCTATGTGAAGGCCAATCCCGGCAAGGTGAACCTGGCGTCGTCGGGTAACGGCACCTCCGTGCATCTGTCGGGCGAAATGTTCATGGCGATGTCGGGCGCCAAGATGCAGCACGTGCCCTATCGCGGCGCCGCGCCCGCGATTACCGATCTGCTTGGCGGTCAGGTCCAGGTGATCTTCGACAACATGCCTTCCATTCTCCAGCATGTCCGCGCCGGCTCGGTGCGGGCGCTCGCCGTCACCAGCACGACGAGGTCGTCGCTGTTGCCCGACGTTCCGCCGCTCGCCGAAACCGTCCCCGGCTATGAGGCAACCGCGCTGTTCGGCATGGGCGCCCCGAAGAATACCCCGAAGGAAATCATCGCCAAGCTGAACAAGGAGATCAACGAGGTGCTGGCCGAACCCGGGATCAAGGCCAAGCTGATCGATCTCGGCGGCGAGCCGCTGATCGGCACGCCGGAAGCCTTTGGTGCCATGATTGCGGCCGAAACCGACAAATGGAAGAAGGTGATCGAGGAAGCGAAGGTCGCAAAGGTGCAGTGATCTACCTCACGGAACATTGGCCCGGTCGCGGTGTTTTATGGCAGAGGCGACTTCAGAAGCGACCTGGCTTTTGCGTCCCGCGGAGGAGATCCATGATGCGCAATGCAATGTTAGCAATATTGGCACTGTCGGCGGCGACAGTCGCCACGGTGGCGGGCAGCTCGCCGGCGGCGGCGTACGATTATCCCTATTGCCTCCAGGGCAGGGGCATCGGCATCCCCGGCGACTGCTCCTACAGCAGCTATAACCAGTGCATGGCGTCGGCGTCCGGCCGCGCCCTCTACTGCAACATCAATCCGCGCGTTGCCTTCGGACAACAGCCGCAGCGGCGGATGCGGATTTACCGGGACTACTGATCGGTCTCGCGAATTCCTGTCGGATGGCCGGATTGAATGATCCGGCCATCTGCATTTTCAGATGTCACAACTCTCGGATACGTGATGCGGGCGCCGGCTTGACGGCGTTTCGTTTGCGTCTATGCTAAACTCTATGGTTAAGTATCAGGAAGAAGTTCTCGACCGCACCTTTGCCGCGCTGTCGGATCCGACCCGGCGCGCGCTGCTGGCGCGGCTCGGCAACCGCGAAAGCCTTTCCGTCAGCGAGTTGGCGCAGCCGTTCTCGATGTCGCTGCCCGCGGTCATGAAGCACCTCGATGTGCTGTCGGACGCCGGCCTGATCGCGCGCGAAAAGACCGGCCGAACCGTCGCATGCCGGTTGACCGCCCAGCCGATGGAGCAGGCGATGGAGTGGCTCAATCGCTACCAGCGCTTCTGGTCCGACGCTCTCGACCGCCTTGCCGCTTTTGTGGAGGAAGACCCATGGCCGCCCAGTCAAGCCCGATCAAGTCCAGCGCCCGCGACGCCGAACCCGTCGAGCGCCCCAGCCTCACGCTCAAGCGCCGGTTCAACGCGTCGCCCGAAAAAGTCTACGCCGCGTGGGCCGACCCGCAAAAGCTAGTGCAATGGTTCGGTCCCGGACCGGTCGAGGAAGGTTCGGTCAAGGCCGACATCGATCTGCGCGTCGGCGGCCGCTATCGCATCAGCTTCAACGCCAACGGCACCTACAACGAGGTCGGCGGCGTCTATCGCGAGATCGTTCCAAACGAGCGGCTGGTGTTCAGCTGGGCGTGGCATTCGACGCCGGAACGGGAATCGCTGGTGACGATCTCGATGAAACCGGAAGGCAACGGCACGCTGCTAACGTTCCTGCACGAACAGTTCGCCGATACGGCCGCCCGCGACAATCACGAGCGCGGATGGACGGAGCTCTTCGGCAAACTCGAAAGCTATCTCGAAAGCTAGCTGGCCTGAACACAGGAGTCGCCCATGCACACCGTGGTGTCCCGCGAGGAATGGATCGCCGCCCGCAAAGCGCATCTTGCGCATGAGAAGGAATACACCAGGGCGCGCGAGCGCCTGGCCGAGGAGCGCCGCGCGCTGCCATGGGTCAAGGTCGACAAGGACTACGTGTTCGACGGGCCCGATGGAAAGGTGTCGCTGGCCGACCTGTTCAGGGGACGCAGCCAGCTCGTGGTGCAGCACGTGATGTTCGCGCCGGACTGGAACGAGGCCTGCAAGAGCTGCTCGTTCTGGGCCGACGGCTTCGAGCGCATGATCCCGCATCTTGCCGCCCGCGACACCACCATGGTTGCGATCGCGCGCGCGCCGCTGCCAAAGCTCGCCGCCTTCAAGCAGCGGATGGGCTGGACCTTCGACTGGCTGTCGTCAGGCGACAACACGTTCAATTACGACTACGGCGTTTCGTTCACGCCGGAGCAAATCGAGAGAGGCGGCAACTACAATTTCGGAACCACGCCGTTCGACAGCGAGGAAGCACCCGGAATCAGCGTGTTCTATCGCGACGAGGCCGGGAACATCTTCCACACCTATTCATGTTACTCGCGCGGCCTCGACATGATGAATGCCGCCTATCACTACCTCGACCTCACCCCGCTCGGGCGTCATGAGGAAGGCCTGCCATATCCGATGGACTGGGTGCGGCTACGTGACCAATACCAACCGGCGCCGGTTCAGGCATCTTGCTGTCATGGTTGAAATCGCCTGGCCGTCATTGCGAGCCAACGGGTCGCGCGAATGCGCGCCCGATGACAGGCTCAGCAAAGCAATCCATCGGGCCTCAAGAAAAGATGGATTGCTTCGCTACGCTCGCAATGACGCCGGAGGAAAAGAGGAAACTTCTCATGCCTTACGTCGATGGCTTCATCGTTGCCGTGCCGAAGAAAAAGCTCGCGGAATACGCCGCGCTATCGAAGAAGTGCGGCAAGCTCTGGCGCGAATATGGCGCGATCGACTACCGCGAATGGGTCGCCGAGGACGTCAAGGTCGGCAAGCTCACGTCCTTCCCGCGCAGCGTCAAGCTCAAGCCGGGTGAAACCGTCGTGTTCTCCTGGATCACCTACAAGTCACGTGCCCAGCGCGACAAGATCAATGCCAAGGTGATGGCGGACCCGCGGCTCAACGCGATGATGGATCCGAAATCGAAGCCGCCGTTCGACGGCAAGCGGATGATCTATGGCGGGTTCGAAAGCCTGGTGAAGGTGTAGCTAAGGGAATCCTGCCCAACCGTATGCGCGTGGTGAAATTGCTGGCCCTGCCGTTCAAATAAAAATCACGCTGCGGCGCGGCGGGTTGACACCAGCCGCGCGGCAGCCAGACTGTTCCGCATGCGCATCACCCTGATCCACGCCTTGAAACATTCGATTGTGCCGATCGAGGCCTCCTTCGCGAGGCTTTGGCCGGACGCCCGCCTGATGAACCTGCTCGACGACAGCCTGTCGGCCGATCTGGCGCGCGACGGCGGGCTCACCGACGCCATGACCGAGCGCTTCCTCCGGCTCGGCCGCTATGCGGCCGGCACCGGATCGGACGCGATCCTGTTCACGTGCTCGGCGTTCGGCCCCTGCATCGAGGCGGTTGCGCGCGCGCAAACGCCGATGCCGGTGCTCAAGCCCAATGAGGCGATGATCGAGCAGGCCGCCGCGCGCGGCCGCAAGATCGGCCTGCTGTCGACATTTCCGCCGACGCTCGCCTCGATGCCGGGCGAGTTTCCGCTGTCGATCGAACTGGTGCCGAAACTGGTGGAAGGCGCCATGGCCGCGCTCGATCGCGGGGATCGCACGACCCATGACCGCCTGGTGGTCGAGGCGTCAAAGGACCTGCGGGGCTGCGATCTGATCGCGCTCGCCCAGTACAGCATGGCGCCGGTCGTAGCCGAGGTCGCCGAGGCAACGGGACGGCCGGTCCTCACCACGCCTGACAGCGCGGTGCAGAAGCTGAAGAAGATGCTGGGCGTCGAGCCGGGCTAGAGCGAGATTCATCAGCGAGTTCGTCCCTGCGAACGCAGGGACCCATAACCACAGGGCGTAGTAATTCAAGCAAGGCGTCAGCCACCACCTCTAGTTATTAGGGCCGCGGCGTATGGGTCCCTTCGTTCGCAGGGACGACATGTTGAGAGAGCCGCGCGAAATCACCGCCCCTTGAAATTCGCGATGCGGCGCGACGTTTAGCCTGGTGGCTAGGCTTCCTTCTTCTTGGCAGGCTTTTTCGCGGCCTTGGCAGCCGCAGCTTCCTCGGCTGCGTTCCTGATCGCCCTGGCATAGCTGTCGGCGGTGTTTTCCGCCGAATTTTGCAGCCGCTTGGCTGCGGCTGTGCCGAGCAACATCGTGCTCTTGGCGATCAGCCGGAACTGGTCCCGGGTCTCCTTGTCCTTTGCCTTGGCAGCGCGGGCCATGATCTGGCCGCGCCGTTTCTTGACGGCGGCCATCAGGCTCTTGTTCTGCGCTTTTGCGATTTGCCGGATGAGAACGTCGAGATCGGCTTCAGCCATTATGAGTCACTCTTTACCGCACCATGCCATCCGTACGGTGCGGGGGGATCATCGGCGCGTCATGTTTGAAGGATAGGCGCCATTGTGTCGCCGCGGCGCGGTCATTTCAAGCTCGATTCTCCGCGATCGGTCGCCGCGGGCCTCATCCGCGTACCGCCGATAACCGTCGGTTAACGTTGTATTGCTACGAACCAACAACCAACAGGATGAACAGCGGCATGCGTAACCTCTCCGTATATCAGCGTTTTGCGATGATCATCGCGGCGCTGACGATCGTACTCTTTGCCGTCTCCGCCTTGCAGATCCTGGTATTGCGCGATGCGACGCTGGACGAGCGGCGCACCACGGTCCGCGATCTCGTCGAGGCGGCGACAAAGGTTCTCGCCCACTATGAGGGTGAGGCCAAGGCCGGCAGGATCGAGCCGGACAAGGCGCGCCAGATGGCTTTTGCCGCGATCAGCTCCATGCGCTGGGGCGAATATTCGGACTATATCGGCGTCTACGGCACGGGAAGCGCCGACGCCGGCGTTACCTACGTGCATGCCAATCCAAAATACATCAACGTCAACCGCTGGGAGTTCAAGGACAAGAGCGGCAAGCTGTTAATCCAGGACATCGTGCGGACGGCGCGCGCCGGCGGCGGCTTTGTCGAATATCTGGCGCCCCGGTCGGCCGGTGGCGCCGAACTTCGCAAGGTCTCCTATGTCGGGGCTTTTGGCGCGGGTGACAAGCTTCTGGCGCTGCAGGCGGGCGCCTATGTCGACGATATCGACGCCGTGGTGTTTCGCCGGATGATCTGGGCCGGGATCGCCGGGTTGGCCGGGCTGGCGATCGCGGCATTTGCTGCGTTCTGGCTCGGCCGCGGCCTGGTCGGTCCGCTGAGCAGAACCTGTTCGGTGATGGACGAGCTGGCCAAGGGCAATCTTGCGGTCGACATTCCGTTCGTCGACCAGACCAACGAGGTCGGCCGGATTGCCCGAAGCTTGCAGGTCTTCAAGGATCATTTGGTCGAAACGACGCAGCTTCGCACCGAGCAGGAAGCGATGAAGACGCGTTCCGTCGAGGAACGGCGGACGGATCTCTCCCGTATCGCCGACGACTTCGAGCGCAGCATTGGCGGGGTGATCAAGGGTACCGCTACCGCCGCCGACGAACTGCAGAATTCGGCTTCATCGATGTCCACGATCGCGGTGGGGACGACGGATCAGAGCGCCAAGGTCGCGGCCGCGGCCGAGCAGACCGCATCGAACGTTCAGACCGTTGCGGCTTCGGCGGAGGAGCTGTCGTCCTCGATCCAGGAGATCTCGCGGCAGGTCACCCAGTCTTCGTCCATTGCCCAGAACGCGGTCGGGCAGGCCAACCGAACCGAGGCCATGGTCGGGCGCCTGGTCGAGGCCTCGCAAAAGATCGGCGAGGTCATGGCGCTGATCCAGACCATCGCGGGTCAGACCAACCTGCTGGCGCTGAACGCCACCATCGAGGCCGCCCGGGCCGGCGAAGCCGGCAGGGGTTTTGCCGTCGTGGCAAACGAGGTCAAGGCGCTGTCGTCGCAAACCGCCAAGGCTACCGACGAAATCACCAGCCAGATTCAGGAAATCCGCGATGCGACCGGCTCTACCGTGAACGCCATCCGTGAGATCGGCACCACGATCGGGCAGATGAACGAAATCACCGGCTCCATTGCGGCCGCCGTCGAAGAGCAGGGCGCTGCGACCAACGAGATTGCCCGCAGCGTGCAGCAGGCGGCGCAGGGCGCCCAGGGGGTGATGCAAAACATCACGGGCGTACGCGAAGCGTCGAGCAAGGTCGACGCTGCTGCGACCCTGGTCCTGAATGCCGCCGCGCGACTCACCTCGCAATCCGAGCAGCTCAAGAGCGAAACCGGAAAATTCCTCGGCAGCATCCGCGCGGCTTGATCTGTCGTCCCCGCTTCCGAGTAGTAAGGATTCGAGCGATCGACGAATCCACTCGTCATGCCCGGCCTTGTGCCGGGCATCCACGTTCTAGTTCATTTTCAGCGAGAAGACGTGGATGGCCGGGACAAGCCCGGCCATGACGGAAGGAACTGCCGGAAGCCCGGCAATTCTGGGCACCGTTCAGGTCGCCTCTGGCTCAATTCAGCCGCGCGCCGATCCCCGTGAGCACGCGGAAATCGGGCTTGGACTGAACGCCGTTGTGCTGGTTGATGACCGGTACGCCGACGGAGAGGAAGCTCGAGAAGCGATCGAAGCCCACGCGCACGCCGGGTGAGAGATAGACCGTGGTGCCGCCCGAATTGGGATCGGGAATGCCGGCGATCCGCTGCTTGTCATGCCACTCGCCATTAAGCTCGAGAACGAGGTCGAGCGTGTAGGGCGTCTTCATCATGTCGCTATGGTCGTGATTGGCGTGATAGAGGCAATGCTCCTGCAACTGGTTGCGGGGCTGCATGCAGTACTCGTGCAGCTCCACCTCTTTCGACGAGCCGGTGGCGCCGACCAGGCGATATGACACGGCGGTGCCGAACAGGAATCGGTCGCCGAGATTGGTGTTCTGCGTGCCCGTACTGATCAGATAATAGAGGCCGCTCACGTCGAACGCCCAGCGTCCCGCGCGCTTGGTAAAGGCCGCGCCGATCAGGCCGTCCCACGAGCCTGAGCCTGGCTGAAATTCGGCCTGGAAGAGCTGACCGGCAGCGTCGCGCTGGTTGGTGTTGCCGGTCGGCGCCTTGAAGCCAAACAGCACGGCGGCCGACGTTCCCGTCTGCGCGTTGTTGTGGAAGCGATATTGGCCAAGCATGGTGACGTCGCCGAAACCTGCGGAATTACCGCGCCGGTTGATTCCGTCGGGACTCATCAGGCTGCTCATGTCGTTCGCATTCATCATGCCCATATGGCCGCCGCTCAGCATATCTTCCGCGGGTTCGCTGATACCCGAGCGGCGGACGCCGGCGGCGCGAACGGCAACGGTCAGGTCGTTGGTGATGCCGTAGGCGACTGAAAGCGAGACGGCGTCGATCGAGCGGATCGAATGCGCGTGGGTGCCATTGCTCGCGGCGGCGATCAGGTCGGCGTCGCTGAGCTGGCCCAGCCGGATGAATTCGTAGCGGACCGATGCGGCGATCAGTCCTTCGGAAAGCGTGTCGGCCGAGATGGTGTTGATGGCGCCGCCGCTACCGGTATTGCCGCCGCCGCCGGGATGGTGGGCTTCTGCCGATGCGGCAAGAAAAAACATCATGGATGAAAAGACACCGGCTACCGGCCTTGCAAGATACGCACACACATACGCCCCCATTTACTTACGGGTGACGATTAGCCATCGCAATCAGGCGCGAGATTGACTGGATCGTGCGAGAAGCACGGCCTGCTCGCGACGGAAGGGAAGCGGAAAAGCGAAGACGTCATCGCGGGCGCGGCATCGGTGTGGCTGTCGCGTGTTGAGCGAATGGCGAAAGAGGCGATCGCGATTGCCGGTTGTGCGTTCGATTGTTCTCGCGCCGCGCAGCGGTAGTCGCAATCACGTCCGGCCGTGGCCGCAATCGCGGCGAGCACCAGCCGTATTCGCGTCCGATTGCTTCTCTACACGCCTGATGGTCCAGCGCGCGTATCGGAGTAGGACTATTATGACAACCATCGTCAGAGATATCTTTGTGTTTGTCACCGCGGCCATTTTCGTCGCTGCGAGTTTGCTCATTGCGACCGTGGCCGGCGCGCACGAGTTCAAGGTTGGCGCCATCGACATCGGGCACCCCTGGTCGCGCCCGACCCCGAAAGACGCCAACATCGCGGGCGGCTATCTCACCATCACCAACAAGGGAAAGACTGCGGATCGCCTGATTGGAGGCGATTCACCCGCGGCGGGCCAGATCGAGGTGCACGAGGTGGTCGAAGTCGACGGCATGACGAAGACGCGCGCGCTCGCGAACGGCATTGAGATCAAGCCCGGCAAGACCGTGGAGCTCAAGCCCGGCTCCTATCGTATCCTGCTGCTCGGCCTCAAGGAGCCATTCCAGCTCGGCCAGAAGGTGAAGGGCAGGCTGGTGTTCGAGAAGGCCGGGCCTGTCGAGATCGTCTACAACGTCGAGGAAAATCCCGGCGCCGCGGTCAGCGGTGTCATGCAGCACAAGCACCATTAGAGGTGCGGCCTCGCGCGTTCTGCCTGGGAAGGACTCCCCGCCCTTGAGCATCGAACAGGCTCTAGGTAGATCGCGCGATGTCCGTGAGCTGCAACGGCGATCTCTATTTTGCGTCGTGCGCCGGACCAACATGGGGGGGGGCCATCGCGATCGGCGATCGCTCGTCTCGAACTCTTCTTTCTCCAGCCGGGATCTGACCAGTGTCCAGCTCGAACCAAATCTATGCTGTGGCAGCCGCCAGCCTGCGACCATCATCGCCAAGAAGGCGACTGGCCTCGCCATTCGTTGTCACGATTTTATGCGCAGCACTTCTCGGGATCGGGCTGGCATATTGTGCCCGTACGCTGTTGCCAGCATGGGGGCTCGATGGGGGCATCGCATCTTTCTTGCCGGCGGATGTCGTCTGTTCGAGCGGGAGTTCTTCGACCTCGCCGCAGACAGCTCGCCCGGACGAGTAAAGCGGTCGGGCTTCCGGATCCGAGAAAGGCCGCCCCGTGTTCATCCATGAGCGTCCGCCATCAACAGTTCGGAAACCACAGGATCTCTCTTCCTATCCCGCTAACTAATCGAAAATCGTTCTGCCGCAAATTCGTGTCCGGGAAAGAAAGGGGAGATCCGAACATGAACAGCATGGCCATCATGGAAAACGTTCGCCGATACCGCACCATCGCGTCGCTGTACCGCCAGACCGCGGCCTTCCGGCCGCTTCACAGCTGCTCCCTGCTGGCGCAAGCCAGGGAATGGGAACATCGCGCCGTTGCCGAGCTGGAAGCCTACTATGACGCTTTCTGTTACGCGGCTTCCGGCAATTCCCAGCACTCCGCGAGCTGTGCAGCTTGAGCTGACCGCGGGCGCTCCGGAAAGGGGCGCGCCTGGAGTTCGCCGGGAATTGCGGTGGCGAGATCAGATCGGCCGCAAGTTGCGTGCCGTCGCCGTCCCCGGCGAGTGCCTTGATCGATCGAGCCTCCGTCATCAATGGCGATGCGATCGAAATTCCCGGCAGCGCGTTCAGCCTTGGCCATCGACGCATCAAAGCTGACCAATTCAGGCGGCTTTGGCAAATCTTAAGGATACCTGAAACTTCGGCGCGCTCCGGGCGAGTTATCGCCCTCGTGGCCACCTATGGAAGCCAGTTCTCTTCGGGCACTTTCGATCAGAGCGCCATTCTAGGCGGCGCGTACGGTCTCCAGGAAACGATCGACCTCGAGCGTGAGGCGATTGCTCTCGCCGGACAGGGACTGCGCCGACGACAGCACCTGTGAGGAGGCAGAACTCGTTTCGTTCGCGCCCTTGTTCACTTCGGTGATGTTGCTGGCCACCTGACCGGTGGATTCTGCCGCACCTTGAACGCTGCGAACGATCTCCTGCGTAGCGCTCCCCTGTTGTTCGACCGAGGTGGCGATGACCAGGGCAATTTCCGAAATGCGGCCGATGGTGACACTGATCTGCTTGATCGCACTGACCAACTCCTGCGTCGCCACCTGCATTCCGGCGATCTGCGAACTGATCTCGTTGGTTGCCTTGCTGGTCTGGGTCGCCAGCGTCTTGACTTCCTGAGCAACGACGGCAAATCCCTTGCCGGATTTGCCGGCACGGGCCGCCTCGATGGTCGCGTTCAGCGCCAACAGATTGGTTTGTTCCGCGATGCTGGTAATGAGGTTGATGACATCGCCGATTCGCGTCGCCGCCTTCGACAATTCGTTGATGCGGGCATCGGTAATCTCGGCCTGTTGCACCGCGTCGGAGGCGATGCGGTTGGATTCCTGCACCTGACGATTGATCTCGGCGATCGAGGCGGTCATCTCTTCAGTGGCGGCAGCGACCGAATCGACATTCCGGGAAGCGTCGCCCGACGCGATTTCCACCATTGAGGACAATTGCTGCGTGTTGGTCGCGGTGTCGGTCAGTGTCTTGGCCGAAGCTTCGAGTTCGGTCGAAGCTGACGATACTGTTTGTATGATCTCGCCGACCGCCGCGTGGAATTCATCGGCGAGTTGATGCATTTCGGTTCGTCGCGCGGCTGCGGCGCGCTTCTCGCTTTCGACGCGCTCGGCACGCAAGCGATTGGATTCCGCCATGTTGTCCTTGAACACCTGAAGCGCTTCGCCCATCGCCGCGATTTCGTCCGAGCCCCTGGTGGCAACTTCCACCGCGAGGTCACCGGCCGCGATCGCCTTCATGCTGCCCTGCAATCCGACGAGACGGCGCACCACGCCACGGCCGACGTAGAACCAGCCGATCAGGAGCGCCGCGAGCAGGCTCGCGAGAGCGATAACGACCAGCACCACCCTGCCTTGGCGGATTTCCGCCTGCGAGCTCTGCACTGCGTCTGCGGCCGCGGCCTGGCTGCGCTGGCCAAGTCCGGATACTTCCTTTTCGAACTCGGTTGCCAGCACGCGGTTCTCCGCGACCACGTTCATGCCGATTTTGGTTGCGGCAATTTCCTTCTGCTTCAGATCGAAGATATTGTCCTTGCCGCGCCCGATGGCGACCAGTTGATCGACAAGCTTGGTGATTTCGGCGTCCTTGAGAATCACAGCAGCCTTGCCGATGCGATTGGCGGTGGCCATGAAGCGATCCTTCACCGGCGGCAGCAGGTCGGCCGTTGCCAGGTCGGCGGCCTCAACGAGGATGCCGAGCGTAAGGTTGGATTCGGCGCGCAGGGCCAGCACTGCCTGCAGCGCGCCGAGTTCGTTGTCGGCCAGCCCCATCAGGGTTTTGTGGATGGCCGCGGGATCCTGCCCATCGGCCGCGGTCTCCAGCGCCATGGCAAGCGTGAAGGCGACGTCGTCCGCTATCGGGATCATTTTTTCGGCGAGTTTCTGATGTGTCTTGCGCAGTTCGCCGATCAGCGCGATACGGGCGTCGGCGATCCGCTGGCGCTCCGTCACGGATTGCTCGAGCCGCGTCAGGTTATCGAGAATGCGGCCGGCAGTGCCGTTGAGCTTGGCGGCATCTTCGACACTGAGCGAGCCGAGGGCGCGTTTCATCTCCTCTCGCGCCGCCGCGAGCGCCTTGAAGGCGTCGCTGCGCTCGGCGTTATTTGCCGCGGCAAGCAGGCTCGGCGCGGCCGAACCGACATCGCCCGCCGTCTTGATGACATTTGAAGATCGTGTAATTTCGGGCAGGCTGCGCTCGGCGATCACTCCCAGCGAATTGCCAAGGCTGTCATAGGAGAAGATCGCGTTGAGGCTTGCGATCACAGTCAACGCTGCAACCAATCCGAACGCCGTGAACAGACGGCCCCGCAAACCGAAATGCAATTTCGACGTCGCTGGCTTCATGATTTCCCCTAAAGTCGGCTTTACCCATCGTTCCGTGTCGGCTGACAGCGGCCGTCGTCACATTTCCGCTTTTTGCAGGCGGTCGACAGCCTTGAAGCTGCCGTCACCCTGAATCACCGTCAGGAACACCTGGTCCGAACCGCGATTGCTGGTGGCGCTGTAAGACAGTTTCAGGCCGCCGAAATCGATCGGGCTGGCCTTCTGCACCGCCTCGATCAACGCCTTGCGCGTGGGCGCCTCGTCGATTTTCTCAAGCGCGGCGATCAATGTGCGGCCGGCCAGATAACCCTCCAGCGACACGAAACCGGGCTGCGCATCCGGCGCTACTGCCTTCAGCGAAGCCTGATAGCGGCCGACCACCGGTATCTTGCCATCCAGCGGGAACGGCACCACCTGCGTTATGACGACGCCCGCCCCAGCCGAGCCCAGCTCCTTGGCGAGGGTGTCGGAGCCGACGAAGGAGACATTGACGAAGGTCGGATCGAACTTGATCTGGCGCGCCAGTTTGATGAACTCGGCCGCCGGCCTGTAGGCGCTGATCATCACCACAGCCTCGGGTTTGGCCTTTCGCACGGCGAGCAGCGCACCCTTGACCGCGACAGTGTTGCGCTCGTAGGTCCCCTCGCCGGTGAGTTTCATGTTGCGTTTTTCCAGCGCGCGCTGCAGCCCGGCGAGGCCCGCCTGCCCATAGGCGTCGTCCTGATACATGATGCCGATACGGGTGACGCCGAGATCCCTGGTGAGATGCTCCACCATCGCCTCGGTCTCCTGATAGTAGGTGGCGCGGACGTTCATCACCAATGGCTTGTAAGGCTCGCGGAGAAATTCGACGCCGGTGAACGCGCCGATCATGGGAACGCCGGCATTGGTCGCAATCGGCTGGATCGCGGCGGCGGTCGGCGTGCCGACGGTGCCGATGATCGCGAATACCTTGTCCTCCTCCAGCAACTTCTTGACCACACCGATCGAGCGTGTCGGCTCGTAGCCGTCATCGACGCTCTTGAGTTCGAGCTTGCGTCCCTTGACGCCGCCGGCCTTGTTGACTTCGGCGAAGGCGGCTTCGAGCCCGACCTTCATGTTCTGACCCAGGGCCGCTGCCGGACCGGACAGTGCGGCGGCCTGGCCAAGTACAATTCTGTCGGTCGAAACACCGTCCTCGGCCTGGGCCGCGGGGAGAATGGTGATAAATGCAGCCAGCGCAATCGGAGCAATTCTTAACGACGCGCGCATGGGGAAATTTCCTTGGGTTTCGGTTCGTAACTTTTGCTTCGGCGGGGCCGGCGGAAACCGTCCGACGTATGGCCGCGGCGAAAAATCAGTGCTGGTCTGCAGAATTGCAGTGAAACCATATATTTTGCGTTAATCTTTGCGATCTCGGGCCTAAGCAAAACTACCAATGCCACCGACGGAGCAATTTCCATCTGACGTGGCGAAGCGAAAGCATTCTGCTGAAGCGAAAGCATTCTGCTGATTTGAGCGTTCGCCGGAATGGTTCGAAGAGCGCGCCTGGATCTGGCTGCATTACGGCGCAACGAAATTGCAGCGGGGCGAACTTTTCGAGGCGATGGGACTGATTGCGTTGTTTCGCGAGGCTGTCCTCGGTCCGATGCTCCATCGCCGGTCCGGCCGTCCCCAGCGGGGCGTCCGTAAGATCGAGCAGGACGGCGAAGCAGCAGATGCCCTTCTGGCCGTTGTCGCGGACCACAACAGGGGATCAGTCTCAGCGGCGCTGACGAATGCGGCCCGGCTGCATATCGAACTCCGAAACGATCAGCCCCCGAAGATGATTACGCCCGCTATGCCCGATCTGTTGATGCCGTTATTGGCAAGCCGTTGAGTTGAACGACGGGCCATGGGGCCAGTTCGCCAAAGCCGGGTTTTTATTGCGGGATCAGTACTTCGCGACTGCCGGCGCACTGAACTTCCAGCTAAGTCGTCCCGTCACCGATTGGCGCACCCGACACGATTCGAACGTGTGACCTTTGCCTTCGGAGCAAGATAACGTACCCATCCGAAAAATGCGATAGGGCACGCTATGCTACGCTATCCACCTGAAGCAACTGGATATTCTCAACAACAACAGCGACGTTCCTATCCGAAACCCCGCACCGATTTTCTCCCGCCTGCTTGCGTGTTGCTTACTTGGGAGATCGCGCCCGGAACGAAGGAACGTCATGGTCAAGATTACAAAAAGGGTTGTTGAGGCGGCGGATGCCCGAGAGAAGGACTACCTAGTCTGGGACGACGAGCTGCCGGGCTTTGGACTTCGGGTTTTCAGTTCCGGAAAGCGCAGCTACGTCATCCAGTATCGAACGAGAGGTCGGTCTCGTCGATACACAATTGGCCTTCACGGAGCCTGGGCGCCAGAGACTGCACGCCGCGAGGCGAGGGTGCAACTCGGTCGGGTCGCTGGGGGCGATGATCCCGTCGAAGATCGCCAGCTCGATCACAAGGCGATCACTGTGAAGGAGCTGTGTACCCGCTATCTTGCCGACCTCCAGGCCGGCCTTATTCTCGGAAAGGGCGGGCGACCGAAGAAGGCCTCAACGATCGTCACCGACACTGGCCGTATCGAGCGTCACATCATTCCCCTCATAGGGACCCGGCGGGTCAAGGATCTGACGAAGACTGACATCAACAAGGTCCTCAAGGACATCATGGCCGGAAAAACGCGGGTTTCGGTCAAGACCAAGAAGCTGCGCGGAAAGGCCATCGTCCGAGGCGGCGCTGGAACGGCCACGCGTACCGTTGGTCTTCTCGGCGGCATTCTTACCTACGCCGTCGAGTTCAGGGGTCATCGAGAGCAACCCGGCACATGGCATCCGCAAGCCGAAGGACAACGTGCGAAAGCGTCGGCTGTCGGAGGCGGAGTATCGAATTTTGGGTGGGTTGCTCCGCGACGGCGCTAAGCAGGAGAAATACACTACGGCCGTGGATATCATCCGTCAAATCGCGCTGACCGGCTCCCGGCGAAGCGAGATGATTAGCCTGAAATGGACGGAGGCAGACACTGAGGCGAGCTGCTTGCGGTTAGAAGACAGTAAGGAGGGTGAGTCCATCCGTCCCATTGGGCTGCCTGTCGTCGAGTATCTAGAGCGACGGCGTACCGATGATGTCGGCACATTCGTTTTCCCGGGGCAGGGCGAGGACAACGCGTTCGGCAGCTTCCCGAGCCATTGGAAGCATATCTTCGAGAACTCCCCGCTTTCGGATGTGACACCGCACGTCCTCCGTCACAGCTTCGCGAGCATTGCCAACGATCTCGGCTTTACAGAGGTGACCATCGCGGCTCTGGTCGGTCACGCGAAAGGTTCGGTGACGAGCAAGTACATCCATACGCTTGACACCGCACTTATCATGGCCGCGGACACGATCTCGGGTTACATTCAAGGGCTCCTCGACGGCATTGAGTTCAAGCAGACCGCCTACGCGTTAGACCGTGATTCACGCAAGGCCGCCCTGGCCCGCTTCTTGAAAAGCGCTTCGGGTCGTGATCAAGAGGCAACCGACGAGGATCGCCGCCTAGCTGCATAATCCTGAGCCGCAATGTGGGGTTTTGGAACGGCTGCCTCTTGGCGCGAAACCGACGCTCCGGAAACCTTGTACGCTGAGGCAGGGGTAATGTTAGGAGGCAATCCTTGCCGGTACTGGCAATGATTTTGAAGGAGCGCAGCCGATTGGCGTGCTCGTAGACATCGGAAACGATCATAAGCTCGCCGGCGCCGGTTTCCGCAACGAGCACATCGATGCTCGAACGAACCGTATCGGGGGAGCCGATGATGGAGCGCGCGAGCACGTTCATGGCATGGACTTTCCGCAGGCGACCAGCCTGCCTGTTCGAAACCTTGCGGAAAATCTGGTAAGCAAATCTGAGGCAATACTCTTATAGTACGCCGCGAGATTGGTTCCGGGCAGGTCCAATGGTGAACCGAGAGATACTCTTCGGACCGTTCCGCTTCGATGCAGCTACCCGTACACTATGGGACGGGAGCGTTCCAGTTCGGCTTGGCGCTCGCGCGTTGGCGATCCTGCACGTCCTCCTTGAAACGCCTGGCGCAACCGTCGGTCGGAGTATCCTGATCGAACGTGCATGGCCAGGCTTGCACGTTGATCAGAGCAATTTGCGCGTCCAAATCTCAGGGTTGAGAAAGGCACTGCGTGAATACGGCGGCGCAATTCAAGCCGATCCATCTCGGGGCTACCGTTTCGACGGTGACGTGGTTGTGAAAGAGCCGATCGCGCGTCCTTCTGAAAGCCAACCGCGGTTCGGCATTCCCAGGCTTGTTGGAAAGCCAATCGGGCGCGAGGCGGCAGCGGCTGGAATTCATGAGCTTCTTGATCGCCGACGACTTGTGACGATCCTTGGGTCGGGTGGTATCGGGAAGACGACGATCGCATTGCAGGTGGCAAACGAGCGGGCCGCCAACTACGCCGATGGCGCCTATTTTGTCGATCTTGGTCGAATATCGTCGATTGACCTCGTCCACACCGCATTGGTGAACGCGGTCGGCTTAAGGGTGACAGAATGGCCGGGTATTGAGCAAATCGTTCTGACCCTCCGGGACAGGCGGATGCTTCTGATCCTGGACTGTTGCGAGCATGTGCTCGACCCGGTGGCGAAACTCGTCGACAGCTTGCTCGTCAACACGGCGCATGTGGATATTCTCGTTACGACGCGAGAGCCGCTGCAGCTTGACGACGAGGCCGTCTGGCGACTCGTTCCCCTTGCGATTCCCCCGAAGGCTGCCGAACAACGTGCCGGCGACGTCGAGACCTATTCGTCAGTCCAATTGTTCTTGAAGTGCCTCCATCGGCGCGCGGCAAAGCTGCATTTCGATGATCGCAGCGCTGCCGCCGTCGCAGAGATTTGCCGACGGCTCGATGGTATTCCGCTGGCAATTGAAATTGCCGCTTCGGTGACCGCGGTGCTTGGCTTCGAGGAAGCACTACGCAGCCTGGACGAACAGTCATCGCTGATCAACATGGATCGAAGAAGCGTCGTTCCCCGTCAGCGATCGCTGTTCTCGACGATAGACTGGAGTTACAATCTGCTGTCCAAGGCGGAGCAATCCGCACTTCAACAAATCGCTTGTTTTGCCGGGACCTTCTCGCTTGACGCTGGCACCGCCGTGGCAAGCGGCGATCAACTCAGCGCATCCGTTGCGCACGATGCCATTATTGGACTGTCACGCAGGTCGCTTCTCTCCTCCGACCCGCACGCGACGCATGCGGAGTATCGTCTGCTGGATACGACGAGAGCCTACATAGCTCAATTGAACATCTCCGGTCGAGACATGGCGCAGAGGCGCCATGCGGAATACTTCCTCCGTCTGCTCGACGGCATCGACTGGGACCTTTATGACGACACATCCGAGGACGCGAAGATGCGGGCTTACCTGGACGAGGTCCGGGTGGCTCTTGATTGGGCGTTTTCCTCGGATGCCCACCTCGGCGTAAAACTCGTACTCGCGGCGGAACGGCTTTGGCTTGCGCTCACCTCGTTGGTTCAAGGGGTGCCTTATCTGACCAAGGCATTTCAGGTCGTCGATGGTAGTTCAGAATTTGATGCCGCTGTGCGACCTCGCTTGCTGGTATCGCTTGCGTCCGCACAGGTATACCTTCCGGGGTTCGAGGGAGCGAGCTTGTACGAGCGCGCCTGGAACGCCGCGCAAGCTGCAGAAAACGATTTCCTGGAGCTGCGAGCCCTCTACGGCATCATTCAGAATTTGCTTCTCACCCGCCGCGAGGCGACACACTATCTCGAGGCCTTTGCCAAGGCAGCAGAGCGATCCAACGCTCCCGATGTGCACTATCTTCTCCAGCGGATAGCCGCATTCAACGATTTCGAAACCTCTGCCATACGATCAGCCGAGCTCAGGTTCGAGACGTTCCTGCACGACTGCCCGTCGATTTCGAGAAGCTCTTATTTGTATTTCGGAGGAATCAACTCGTTCATCTCCTGCAAGATCGGGTTGTCACTTGCCAAGTACTACATGGGGTATTGCGATCAGGCATTGTCGCTTTCGAACGCAGCGGTGGACGAAGCCGAAGCGCAGGGACACCTGACAACCACCTATTTTGTTCTCGCCCAGGGCGCAACATGGGTGAACATAGCCTCAGCGGAGTTTCAGCGTGCGCGCAGCTATCTGCAAAGACTGGAGGAAGTGTCACGACAGTACCGGCCCTGGCATGCAGTTGCCGAGGCATTTCGAGCGCTTCTCCTCAAGTATGCCGATGGAGACGCTGAATCCGCCGAACGCATCCTGACTTCCTGTCTGGCGGACGAGTTTATCGTCAAAACCGGTTCGCTTCATCCGATTCTTTGGGTCGAACTCGCGGATGCACGACGAATGGTTGGCGACCTGAACGGTGCGGACGCTGCACTCAAGAAGGCGATGAGCCAGTGTTTGGGCCCTTCCGATGTTCGTCTCATCGGCAAGCACCACCCAATCCTCGCCAAGGTACTCATTGCTCGCAACCGACCAGGGGACGTTGATGCGGCGCGCGAACTATTTGGACGAGCAATCGAGCTCAGCAAGCTGCACGACTTCTATCTCTATGAATGCGAGGCTACCGTCGGCCTCGCCGAGCTTGAGCTTGAGGTGGGGCGACGGTCGGCAGCTCGCGATGCAATCGTCGATCTTCTATCTAATGTCGGGGACAGAACGCATGTACCGTTTCTCATCCGCGCTCGATCTATCCTCGCCGAAATCAGCCAGCCCTGAAGCTCATCGCCGCGTACGCTCGCACGGTCTCGAAAAGGCGGTATTCCGGCGGACTGCTCTGATGATTTACGATCAGGAAGGATTTATTGGCGAGTGCGACAACCGCCTCGCGAACGACAGATGCATCCATAGTGTCATCTCCGACGGCCGCGACCGCAGCATCGAGGGTGAAAGCACCGGCGAAGTGCGCCAAACGGCGCAGCACCGCTCGCTCGTTGAGCGGCAGAAGACCGTAGCTCGACTCGAGGGTCGAGAACACGGAGCGCTGCCCGGGTTTGGCGGCTTGCCGATCGGGCCTTAATAAGGACAAGCGCTGATCAACGCCGCGGCAAATCTCGCCAATGTCGAGAGTGCCGACCATGGAAGCCGCAGTTTTGATGACCAGTGGAATTCCGTCCAGACGCCGGCATAGCTCGACGATAGCCGGGGCACTCTCGTCATCGAAGGTAAAGTCGCCCGAAACGTCGGCGGCGGTCCTCGTGAACAGCTGAACGGCGGAGTATCGTGCAGCATTCGCTGCGGTATCGATCAAACAGGGCGGCGGTACTTCGAGCGGCTCTAGGTGCCAGACGAATTCAGCTCCGACCCGCAGCGACTCTCGGGACGTTACCAGGATCCGGACCTGATCGGAGAAGCTTAGAACATGCTCAACCATCAACGCGACGGCATCGGTAACGTGTTCGCAGGAGTCAAATACCAGTAAAAGGTTTCGCTCCTGCAGCGCAATCTGTATCTGCTCGAGAGTAGGCGCTTCCCCGACCGTAAAGTCGAGCGCACGCATGACTGCTTCATAAAGCTGATCATCGCGCGCAATCCCGTTGAGGTCGACGAAACAGGTTTCATCCGCAATGGTATCGGGTAGTCGATGTGCAATCGCGAGCGCGACCGTCGTCTTCCCGATACCGCCGGGACCAAGGACCGTTACCAGGCGGTTTTCTTTCAGAAGCCTGACTATATCCGCAACCACATTGTCGCGACCAATAGGCTCGGTGAGAAGCCGTGGCATTGAGAAGCGCCGCCGGGGAATGTTACGATCCGGATCGCTCGGCACCGTTTCTCCCAGAAAGCGATAGCCCAGAGAAGCTTCGGCCCTGATCAATCCTTCGGGGCCGCGAAGTGCTTTTCGCAAGGTAGAAATTTGTACTTTAAGGTTCGCTTCGTCGACGCGGCCATCAGGCCATACCCGCTCCAGTAGTTCGCGTTTCGTCACAAGACGTCCGGGTGTCTCGGTGAGCGCACTCAGAATAGCCAACGCGCGAGCCCCAACCTGCAATAGGGTATCTCCTTCCCACAACATTCGCCGATCTCGATGGAACCGATATGGGCCGAATAAAATCTCCGATTCAGGCCCATGCGCAGGAGGCTGATCGGTGTTTTATTGAGGTCGTTGAAACGATTGAACGAGACGCCGCCTTCACTGGATTACCCCGTATGCAGCAGAGGCGAACCGCCAGAGGGTCAGGCAGCCACGCTCAGTAATTTCGTCTTATGAGCCAGCGCCGCTTAGTGAGCACATCTCGTCGTTCGACCAATGCTGGAATCAGAAATTCGCAAGAGTTATTCGAAAAACGTTTGACCCGGAGTTTACACGCAGAAGGGCTATCGGCCAAGCGGTAACCCGACAGAGGCGGCATTCGCCGCAGCAGAGCCGCAATGAAGATCGCGGCCTTGGACCGGTAAAATCTCTCGCTTGCCAGCCGACGCTTTGGTCATTTGCAAGCTGCGGAGTTCAGTTCTCGGCCATTCCCGTTATTTTTCGGACGTACTGAGGATCTTCATTCGTAAGACCTCGACGCCGCCATCGGCAAGCTCGGGCAGCTTGGTGAACCATTCCTGAACATAGGGCATGGCGTTATGCGCCTCGAAATCCGCCTGGCTGGCGAAAATCTCGTAGAAGATAAAGTGGCCCGGCTTGGCGCGGTCTTCCTGGAGAAAATAGACCAAATTCTTGGGATCGCGCCGAACCAGAGCGATAAGCGGCAAGGTGGCCGCGCGCAGCGCGTCTTCTTTCCCAGGCTTGGCTCGCACTTGAGCCACCACCGAATAGGCGCCTTCCCGAATCTCCCGGTAGCGCACGTGCAACGCCTGCTCGGCGACCGCCGACGGTGCTGTCATGGAGAGCGAGGCCGCGAACAGGATAGCGGCGAGCGAACCGCGGATTTGGGTCTGCATGATGAATTCCTTCGCATTGATGGTCATGAACACGTCGTCGGGGGCGAGTGGGCAGCGACCGCAATACTGGCAGCCGATCGGCCACCGGCTCTTCCGGATCAGCGTACGATCTTCTGTTGCCGTTTCGTCAGGGCCTCGCTGAAGCGCTTCTGTACGGGGCCGAGCGCTTTCACGAACTCGAGTTGCTCGCCTTCGGGACCCTTGCAATAGATCAGTTCCCAACCGTCCGACGGGGCCTCAGCCACCCGGTTCGTGTTGGCGCTGCGGGGAGCGGCCTTGCGGTCCTGCTCGGTCATGACCCGGACTGTGCGGTTCGCTCTCACCTGCGTCATGCCGCGGCGGTCGGATTCGGCCTCGAGGTCGGCGATGAACTTGTTGAAGTCGACATCGTCGCGGACATAGAAGCAGATGTGCATCATGCGTGGAAAGGCAGGGCTCATGTGCTGCACCGGTTCAGCAAAGCTCTTCGGACTACCCATGGGCTGATCGGCGTCGCGATACTGGAGCAACTCGATCACGACGTTGTCGAACTGGATGAAGCGGACATCGAGCCGCTGCGCTCCGCCCCGCAGGTCGGGAACACCGATCGTCCGGGGATTGACCCCGCGGGCGTTCGCCTCGATTTCCTGGTCGGCCAGCAGCGTGTTCTGCACCCCATCGCCCTGGAAGTCGCCGTGGCGGAAAACCTCGGTGCCGCCCAGCACCGCGGTATAAAACTCGTAGGCCCGCTCCATGTTCTGGACGGTGAGCCCGAAATGCTGGACCCCTTGCAGCCGTGCGCCAAGCGGCGCCTCGTTGCGCTCGGCCGCCGACATGCCGTCGCTGTCCTGTACAGCGACCGCTGCAGCTGTCGGTGTGCCGCCGACTGCCAAGCCCGTGATCACAGCCGCGCCGGCCGTTCGGAGCATGGCCCGGCGGTCCACTTCGGGAGCATTGTGTCTTTCATCGGTCATTTCCATCTCCATGGTTCTTGGGTTGACTTTGCGTGCGCAATCCTGCCGGTCGAATCCGAAGCTGCTCTCGGGCCGCTCAATCGGCCATGGGAAGCGGAGCGGCGGGATTGACGAGACCCGCCGAACGAAGTTCGCGCCAGAAATCGACCGGTATGGATTCTTCGAGAGCAGCACGATCCTCAGCGATGCGGCCCGGACGGCTCGCGCCGGGGATCACGGCGGCAACCACCGGATTTGCAAGCGCGAACTGCAAGCCAGCACCCTTCATGCTGATGCCGTAGCGGTCAGCGATCGCCTTGATCCGCGCCACCTTGCCCAGGATTTCCGGAGGCGCCGGCGCATACTCGAAATTTGGACCGCCAACGAGCGCACCCGAGCTGTAGGGGCCGCCAACGACGATACCGAGTTCATGCTCCGCAACCATCGGCATCACGCGCTGGAGCGCTCGGGCATGATCGAGAAGCGTGTAACGGCCCGCGAGCAGGAAGCCGTCAGGGCGGGGACCTTCGAGGGCAAGCAGCAGTTCGATCGGTTCCACGCGATTGACGCCGAGACCCCAGGCCTTGATCACGCCCTCGTCGCGTAGCCGGTCAAGCACCTTGAACGCGCCTTTGCGCGCACTTTCGAAGATTGCCAGCCACTCGTCGCCGTAGAAATCCTGCGCCACGTCATGCACGAAAGCGATATCGATATGGTCGGTGTCCAGCCGCCTGAGGCTGTCCTCGATCGAGCGCAATGTCCCATCTGTGGAATAGTCGTTTACAATCCTGTTGGGGCGCCCGAACTTGAAGACATCGCTCTTCTCGCCGAGGTCGCGGGCGCTTACATCCTCAATCTCGTCCAGGATCACGCGGCCGACCTTGGTGCTGATGACATATTCATCACGAGGCCTGCCGGCGAGGGCAGCGCCCATGCGGATCTCCGCAAGGCCTGCGCCATAGAAGGGCGCGTTGTCGAAATAGCGGATGCCGTCGTCCCACGCCGCATGCACCGTCGCGAGCGCTTCGTTCTCCGGGATGTCGCGAAACATGTTGCCGAGCGGCGCCGCACCAAAGCCCAGCCTGCCCGGCAGAACATCCTTGAGTGCCATACCTCATCTCCTTCGTCGTCTTGGGCAGGCGAAACCATCGGGGCGCGAGCAATCGCGAGACGTCGCCTCGCGATCGATTGATGCTGTGCCGCGATTTGCGTCAGTCGGCAGCGGACGTGTCTGCGCTTTTGATGAACGCCGCGACCTCGCGCGGATGCGACAGCATCACCGCGTGGCTGCTTTTCAGCTCCGCCACTTTCGCGCCTGACCGTCGGGCCATGTTGCGTTGCGCTGTCGGGGGGATCATATGGTCCTCGCTCGTCACCATGTAGTAGGTCGGCTTCGCCTTCCAGGCTACACGATTGACCTTGGTCTGCACCGCCTGCAGTCCCCAGGGAAGTTGCGCGGCACCCATGAAGCGCGTCGTGGCGACATCGACATCTGCCGCGAAGGACGAGGAGAATTTATCGCGGTCGACGAGCAGGTAATTGCCTTCAGTAACGAGCGGAGCTTTGTGCTCGCCCGCCGGCACAGGCGCTTCTGCGAGTGTGCTCACCGACTCCCCGGCATCGGGAGCAAATGCCGCGAGGTAGACGAGGCTGCGAACCTTCGGATTGTCGCCCGCTTCGGTGATAATCATTCCGCCGTAGGAATGCCCGACGAGAATCACCGGATGTCGCGCCTTGGCAATCACGCGTTCGGTCTCAGCGACGTCGTCACGAAGCGCGATGGTCGGTTGCTGGACGACGAGCACCTCATAGCCGGCGTCCGAGAGTATGTCGTAGGTGGCTTTCCACCCAGACCCATCGACGAAGGCGCCATGGACGAGGACGATGGAAAGCGTCTTCTCAGCCGAAGCCGCAGGGCCGGCTTGGGCGGTTGCGATCGATATGGCGGCAAGTGCGGAGATAATCGGCTTCATATGAAACTCCGGTCCCGGATGCGGCGTGATTGCCGCTCGATGAGCCTTCCCTAGGCCACGCGCGCATTCCGGTATTTCCGATTCCTGCGCGATGACGGACGCATCTTGCTCATCCGGCGCAAGCCAGCTTGGCGAAGGTCAATCGGCCGCGTTGCAAGGCCTTGCTTTGCTTGTCTTTTACCTCTTTTAACGGCTGTACCTCTGGACTCCGCTGCGGCAGCTTGTGAGTCTCTGTCGATGTGGCAGCGATCAAGACTTCGACTGTCCACCGAGAATCAACGCTCGCTCGCATACGGGAGCCAGCGGAGGTCGTGATGATGCTCGCCACACATGGAGATCAAAGATATCAGAACAGCGAGAAACTCGCGGAGGCCTCTTGGCGCGCTCTGAGCATCGAACATCGGAAGTTCGAGGCGGGGCGCCAAGCAACGTCCGTCCCGATTTGTACGGAGGTCATTCTGCTGCTGTCCGGCGGCGGGATGGTTTGCCGCGCCGGCAATGGAGAGGTTCAGAAGAGCGTTGCCCGACCGGGCATGAGCTATCTCATACCAGTGGGAACGCAGGAGGGCCATCTCGAGCTTTCGGACCGGATGGAATGTCTCCATCTCCTTCTCCCTCCAACCCTGCTGGACCAGAGCGACCTTGCCGACCTTGATGTCGATCCGGCGAAGTTGCAGATCGCTTATGCCGACGGTTTGACAGACAACGTGCTCTTCCACATCTGCCTGCCGCTTCGTGACTTGCTCTATCGTCCTCGTCAGCCGACCGATGCGCTGTTTGTGGCGGGGCTTCAGGTCGCCCTCGCAGCCCACCTTCTAGGACACTATACGGTTGACCGCTGGCGCCCGCCTGAAAAGTCACCGTCGCTCGATCCGCGAAGGCTGCAGCGTGTGTTGGACTACATCGAGGTCTCTCTCAATGTCGACATCAGGCTCGAGGAACTCGCGGCCCAGGCTTGCCTTAGCCCCTATCATTTTTCCCGGCTGTTTCGTGAGGCGACCGGACTATCGCCGAACCGTTATGTGATCGATCGGCGCGTCCAGGCTGCGCGGCAGGAACTGGCACGCGGCAACTTCTCCCTGGTCGAAATTGCCCTGGAATTCGGTTTCGGCTCTCAAGCCAACTTCACGCGTGTGTTCCGTAAGGCCACGAGTCTCACTCCGGGACAATATCGCGAGTTGTGCTCCGGCCGGGTCGATAGCAAAGCTGTCCACTGCGGTGCTGAAATCAGCAGGGATTGCGCATGATCCCGCAGGATTCGCAAATACCGCTTCGCGCAGATGAGCCAGTGTTGCCGCGCCAGCGAACTGGATACCTCGGCCAACGTCAGACGGTTGGACTGGCGTGAGCAAAACGAGCAGTCCTGATCATCGGATCAAACGCCGAAAGGCATACGCTGCTCTGATGGTGACAACAACATCCGCTTAGGGGCGTATCGACATGATCGTGCTGACAGTCAATGGGGTCAAGCGCCAGGCTGACGTGGTTCCTGAAATGCCTTTGCTCTGGGTGTTGCGCGACGAACTCGGGATAACAAGCCCGAAGTACGGATGCGGCGTGGCACAATGTGGCGCTTGCACCGTCCAGATTGACGGAAAGGCTGTTCGTTCCTGTCAGTCGCATATCGGCGAGGTTGCCGGCAAGTCGGTCGTTACGATCGAAGGGTTGGGCAACAAAGACCAGCATCCGGTCGTGCAGGCCTGGATCGAACACCAGGTGCCGCAGTGCGGCTATTGCCAGACCGGCCAAATCATGCAGGCCATCTCTCTTCTTGAATTGATCCCAAAGCCCACTGACGAGGAGATCAATGCGGTGATGTCCGGCAATCTATGCCGCTGCGGAACCTATCCGCGCATCCGCACTGCGATCCATGCGGCTGCGGCCAAGATGGCGGGGAAGTGAAATGCGACAGAGCCTTTCCCGTCGAGCCTTCTTAGTCGGTTCGGCCGCCGTAGCCGGCGGCATCGCTTTCGGTTCTTACAGCGAGGCTCAGCAGGTTGCTCTGGCTGCCAACGGCAATCCATTGATGGCCGGCCTCGGGCCCAACTCCGTGAGCTTCAATCCCTGGGTCGAGATAAGCCCGGAAAAAATCACGCTCATTGCACAACACGCCGACATCGGTCAGGGCGTCGGTTCGGTGCAGCCGATCATGATCGCCGAAGAGATGGACCTCGATCCCGGCCAGTTCGAGATCCGCTTCGCAGGGCCCAGTCCCGCCTATTTCAACACCGGCTTCGCGGATGAGCTTGCGCCGTTTCTGTCAGCCGACCAAAGTCCGGCCGCAGAGGAAGCGCGGGCCGCCGCGCTCGAATCCCTGAGAAAATCCGGCCTGCAGATGACGGGCGGCTCCAGCACGGTCCCGGACACCTATGAAAAGTTACGCGTGGCCGGCGCTGTGGCGCGCGAGACGCTGAAGGCTGCGGCGGCAAAGCGTGCAGGTGTGGCTGTCGCCGATGTTCGCACCCGATCCGGCCACGTGATCCTGCCGGACGGCAGCAAGATTCCCTATGTCGAACTCGCCGCAGAGGCTGCGAAGATTCCGGCGGTGCTGGATGCGAAGCCGCGCGATCCCTCCCAGTGGCGGATACTGGGCAAGCCGATGATGCGCCTCGATGTCAGATCGAAAGCCATGGGCGAACTGAAGTTCGGCATTGATATGAAGATGGACGGGATGTTGTTCGCGTCCGTCAAGCTGAATCCCGGCAAGGGACAACCCTTGAAATCATACGACGCAAACAAAGCGAAGACGATGCCGGGGGTCAAGAAGATCCTCGAAATCAAGAATGGCGTCGCTGTCATCGCAACGAACAGCTGGTACGCGATAAAGGCGGTGGATGCGATCGACTGCAAATGGGCGCCCTCGGCCTATCCCGCCGAACAGGCCGACCACTGGAAGAAGCTCGAGGCATCATTCAAGCCCCAATTCCTCGGCAAGGAGTGGCGCAAAATCGGCGATATCGACGCCGGCCTGAAGGATGGCACGCCAGTCAAGGCGGAATATCGCGCACCCTATGTGGCACATCAGCCGCTCGAACCATTGAACGGGGTTGCTATTGCATCCGACAGGGGGCTGGAAATCTGGGTCGGCCATCAGAGCCCCCAAGCCGTGCAGTCCATTGCGGCGGCGGCGATCGGCATCAAGCCGGAACAGGTGATCTTTCACAATCAATGGACCGGCGGAAGTTTTGGACACCGTCTCGAATTCGAGAACGTCCGTGTCCTCGCCGAGATCGCCAACCAGATGCGCGGAACGCCGATCAAGCTGATCTTTTCCCGCGAAGAGGATTTTATGCAGGATATTCCGCGGCAGATCTCGGTCGCGCGATATGCAGGAAGCGTCAAGAAGGGAAAGATCGTTGCGGCCGACTTCAAACTGGCGGCGACGGCTCCCTTCAAGGGATTGCTCGAGCGTATGGGCTCCCCTTCGAAGGACCCGGACCCGCAACTCGCCGCCGGGATGTGGAATATGTACTACGACATCCCGAATTTCCGGGCCACCAGCTATGAGGCGCAGGGATTATCGCCCTGCACGACGTGGCGATCGGTCGGAGCCTCCACGGCCGGTTTTTTCACCGAAAGCTTCATCGACGAACTGATCCACGCTGCGGGCCTCGATCCGATGAAGGCGCGTATCGAGATGTGCTCGGTCCCCACCTATCGCAAGCTGCTGGAAACGCTCGCGGAGATGTCGAACTGGAAGGGACCGCTGGGTAAAGGCAGGGGACGCGGCGTGGCTTTCGTCGAATCCTTCGGGACACCGACAGCCGAAGTCGTTGACGTAACCATGACGGACCGGGGCATCAGGATCGACAAGGTCTGGGTCGTGGCCGATGTCGGCAAGGTGATGGATCCCGTCAATTTCGAAAACCAGGTGCAGGGCGGCGTTATCTGGGGGCTCGGCCACGCCATCAACTGCGAGCTCACCTACGCAAAGGGCGCAGCGCAGCAGACCAACTACAACCACCACGAAGCGATGCGGCTCTACCAGTGCCCCGTAATCGAAGTTCGCGGGCTCGAGAACGATCCAAAAGTGAGGGGCGTCGGCGAACCGCCCGTCCCTCCTGCCGCGCCCGCGCTCGCCAACGCGATCTTCGCCGCGACCGGAAAGCGCATCCGCGAAATGCCCTTCAACAAGTTCATCGATTTCGTGTGAGGGCGAGCCATGAAGAAAGTTCTGATCGCGCTGGCGTTCGCCGCTTCATCCATAGTGACCCTCACGGGAATTGTCGTGGCCAAGGACGAGGCCAAGGACCAGGCCGCGAAAGACGTGCTGCCGCGGGGCAGCGTCAGCCGTGCCGGCGGGCTGAAAGCCTGGAAGAGAATCGAAGCCGTGGTGACACATCCCCGCTGTGCCAACTGTCATGTCGACGCCAGGGCCATTCCGATATGGACGCCGGCCGGCGAAACCAAGCCCAGGGTGCATGGCATGAATATCCATGGCGGAAAGAGCCGAATTGGAGCCGAGACGATCCGCTGTTCGACTTGTCATATGACCTCGACCCAGCCGAACGAGCCCGCACCGGCGCCGTTGCGCGCCGGCATCGACTGGCAGCTTGCCCCGGTGGAATATATCTGGTTCGGCAAGAGCGGTGCCGAGATCTGCGCGCAATTGAAGGATCCCAAGCGCAATGGCGGTCGTGACGCCGTCGCTCTCCTCGAACACTTGCGGCACGACGCCTCGCTGAATGGCTTCATCCCTCGGGCGTGGGAGCCCGGAGCAGGCCGCGCAACGCCCCCAGGCAGCTTCGAGGATCACATCAAGGACATGGCGCTGTGGGGAGCCGCCGGACAACCCTGTCCGAATTGACAGAGTTCGCTTTAACGCGCGTCCAAGACTATGCCGCGGCCATAAGACAAGGGCTCTGATGAAGTCTTACGAAGAGATGCAGGCGAACCGACAGGAGATTGCATGTCAAAAGGAACGGTGCTCGTTATCGGCTCCAATGCCACTCGAATTGAGATCCAGGGAGGAGGCACGGGACCAACCGGTCAATACCTCAATGAAACGGTGGTGCCCGCCATGGCCATGATTGATGCCGGCTACAAAGTGGTGCTGGCCACGCCAGACGGAACCAAGCCGCATATCGATCCAGCCTCGGATTCTGCCCAACACTTCGGTGGTGACGAGAAAACCTATCAACGGTCGCGCGCATTCTTCGACGGCGATGCGTCGATGAACAACGTCCGTACACTGCGCGCGGTCATTGATGGGGGATTGGACAATTACGTCGGCATTTTTATCCCCGGCGGTCAGGCTCCGGTCGTCGACCTGATGCAGGATGCAGAACTCGGCGAGATACTGCGATACTTCCACGCGCACAAGAGGCCGACTGCGTTTCTCTGCCACGGGCCGATAGCCTCGCTGGCCGCCCTGCCAAATGCCAAGGGCTACCGCGCTGCTATGATCGCCGGCGACAAAGCCAAGGTACGAGAGTTGGGAAAGGGATGGCAGTATGCCGGATATAAGATGACTGTGTTCTCGGCTTCAGAAGAGAAGCCGATCGAACAGCATATCCTCCATGGGAAGCTATACTTCACGATGCCGGACGCGCTTCAGGCGGCGGGTGGCGACGTAAGCATCAACTCAGTCGATTTCGATCCTCATGTCGTCGAGGACCGTGAGCTTATCACCGGGCAGAACCCGCGCTCAGATCATCCCCTGGCGGCAAAGCTGATCGCGGCCCTCGACCGGGCCACGGTGCCGGCCTGAAGATACACGAAGAGCCGCTGGGTATTTCAATGAACGGAAACCAGCCTGCGGTCAGTAGCCGAGAAAAGACCGTTTGATCCGCGATAGCATCATAGGGTCGCGATGGGCTAGCCGCCGATACAGGGTGCCAAGGTCGCGCTGCATCTCCGGAATACCGAGCTGTCCGTCCGGGTTGAAATCGAAGAAGAGCCCAAAGCGCCAACCTTCTCGAAAGATGCAGATGATGCGATCCTTTTCGCCAATGTCGACGCGCGGAAAGGACATTCCCGTCACATCGGCAATATCGTTCTGGAACAGAACGGTCCCGGCGGCCATGTCGCGCTTTGGCATAATTCGGAGTGCAACCGCCGCTGCATCTACCCAGAGTTCGCCGGTGTTATCGGGATGTACGACAACCAGGATGTATCCCGCATTCTTGAGATTGACAACGTGCCCTGACTGGCGCGCGATATGCTCGATGGCGTTGCTTAGGCCTTCGGCCACACGATGAAAAAAGCGGTCGTCCGAAGTCAGCGCAAGGCGCGTCCAGACCTTGATGGCTTCGCCGGCTCGGCCCGCTTCCGCAGATACGCCATCCAACTGCAAGCCGGACAGTTTGATCGGCTTGCCTCCGTTTCCCAGCAGGATGCCAGGCTCCTCCGAGTTCTCGTTCATGGACTCAGACTCAGTCATGACCGAATTCTATCACATCGCCGCCGAAACTGCGTAACAAGCCCGGGCTGCTCGCGCCTCTATGTCAAGGGCTCTTGGATGGCGTTAGATTCAAGCAGATGGCCTACGCATTGGATAGTGATTCGCGGAAAGAAGTCCTTGGCTCGATTTTTGAGTAAGGCGATTGGTGAACATCGCACGGAGATCGACGATGTGCAGAGCCTTGCTGAACAGAGAAAGTCGCCAATAGCTTATGGAAGGCTTCGACCGTTAGACCACGAATCTGAGGGTCGGCCGTTCGAATCGTTCCGGGCGCTCATACTTCTATGTCATCGATTTTCAGAAAGGCCTATAATGTCCCCAGACTATAATTTACGTTTAGTCTGGGGAAATTTTTCGTCGGCGCGCTCTGCTGCCTCTCTGTTTCGGATCGGAAGCGCGACCGCTCCCAATCCGCCTTTGTCTGCTTGGAGAGCTCAAACCGGGACGGCGCCAGGCCGTCAAGGCCGAAGCCGCGAAGCGGGGGCGCAACAGCGCCAGCCTTTACGGCCTGACGCCGGTCCGGTTCACTGTCGTCAGCAGGAGGCGACTACCGCATCGAAGTCGCGCTTCGGACGCCAAGCGACGGGATCGGCGATCCAGCGGTTGATGTCGGACTCATGCCAGCCGCTCCCGTTAACGCTGATCTTGATCTGCGGCGGAAACGTGCCCTCGGCGATCTTGCGGTAGATGGTGGACCGGGACAGCCCCGTCCGGGAAAGAACGGTTCTCAAGCGGATGATACGATCTGGTTCGCGCATGGCCGCGTTGCCTCCTGCTGGTTGTTTCTGATGGCTTCTGAGACCAGACAAGATAGTCAGTTGCAGGTGGGCAAGAGGGTTGTTCGGCTCGTCATAGCCTAGCGTGAAGACGGCGGCAGATGGATGGATCAAATTCCGATGCCCCGGCCTCTGCCGATGTCGATGCCGTGGATGAAGGCCAATTCCTGGCCGAGTCGGCGGCTCGATTCGAACGCGATGCCGAATTCTTTCTTGCGGTTGGCGAGGATGGATTCTAGTTGCGGATCGCGTTCGAGGCTTTTCGCCATGTCGCCCATCGCCGAGCGCGTCGCCTTGTAGCCGGAGATGTCGCCCGCCTGATACTGGCGCTGACTGCTCTGATCGAGCTTTCGCCAGCGTTCCACGAAACGATCGGCGCGGCGGCTCGGATTGGTGCGCAGTTCGGTTTCGAGCTGGAGAGCGCGGACGGCGCGGGCGGAGTTGCCCGAAGCGGCTTCAAGGGCGAGTTCCGGGTTCTTCTTGTAGGCGGCTTCGACATCGTACGAGCCACAGGGCCGCACCTCCTCAAAGGCCTTGCGGGCCTCCTGCAATTCCTTCACCTGCTCCGGGCTGGCCTTGCCGCCCCGGTCCTGCATGTCGAAGATCGCATTCACGGCCTGGGCATGACGGATGAGAGCCCTGGTACGGGCCTTGCGCAGCGCCGCTTCCGCGTCTTCCACCATCCTTTCCGGCGCCTCCCGATGCGGCCTCCGCGAGGCATCCGTGTCAGGCACAGGTTCGGCAAATGGGCGCAGGCCATCGAACATGCTCCGCACCCTCTCGGGCACGACCTTTCGCACGATCTCGGCCATGCGCTCGCGGAAGGTGATCCCACGCCGCTCGGCATAGTTTTGGGCCGGATCGAGGTGCTCGTAGTCCGATGCCATATCCTTCGCGCGATCGCGCGACAGGGCGCGTGTGAGCCGGTCCTGTCCGGCAAAATCGTCGCGGCCATAATGCAGATCCATACCGTCGCGGTGCCGCGACGCAGCGACATAGCTGCCATGGGCATCCATGCCCGGCGTTGCCAGCACATGGGTGCGGTCCACCGTCATGCCCTGTGCCTTGTGGATCGTCGCGGCATAGCCGTGGTCGATCCGGTCATAGTCCTTCAGATCGAAGCGAACGGATCGGCCATCGTCGGTCTGCACGGTCATGGATTGCGCGCTGACCTGTTCGATGGTCGCGAGCGTGCCGTTCTTCACGCCAAGGCCGCGTTCGTTTTTCAGGAACATGAGGCGGTCCCCGCTGGCGAAGTGGCGCTCACCGCGCTCGACTATCACGCGCACCTCATCGCCCAGATCGCCGGCTGCACGCATCCGTTCCCGCGCGGCTTCATTGAACGCGCGCACCTCGTCGTTGGTGTGGGTGAGAATGATCCGGCTGCGCTGCGGGGCTGCCTGCCGGTCGCGATCCCAGCGGTCGATTAGGTCGCTGCGCGCCTGCTCGCGTGTTGCCGCCCCATGCACCATGCCGCGGGAGCGGTAGGCTTCCAGTGCATGGCCGGTTCTGCCATTGGCGAGATCGCGCGTGGCGTCCCGCTGCCAGTCCTCACGTTGACGGCGTACCTCGCCGATTTCCGCGCCGCCGTGACGGTCGTGAATCGACCGGAACGCCGCGCCCGCCTCTATTGCTTGCAATTGTGCGGGATCGCCGACCAGCACTACCTTTGTGCCAGCCTTGGCAGCATGGGATAGTACCCGCTCCAACTGGCGCGTACCGACCATGCCCGCCTCGTCAATGACAAGAACATCGTGCGCCGTGAGCCCGTCACGGCCCCGCTGCCAGCCATGTTCCATGCTGGCGATGGTGCGGGAGAATATGCCCGATCCGCTTTCGAGATTTTCCGCCGCAATGCCGGACAGCGCCACGCCCCGGACCTCGTAGCCCGCCGCTTCCCAGGCCTCTCTTGCCACGCCCAGCATCGCGCTCTTTCCCGTTCCGGCATGGCCGACCACGACGCCCAAATCGTGACCATCCGTGACATGCGCCAGCGCGTCGGCCTGCTCGCCCGACAGCACAAGACCGCGCGCTTCGGCGCTTGCCAGAGCGGCTTGGCGATCCGCGTCACGCACCTCATGGCGCACCCGTTCAGCCATCAGTTCGGCGGCACGGTGCAGGCGTTGTTCCGCCTCGATCATCTCGCGGGTGGTGAACCGATCCTCGCCGCGAGCGTCCCTCCCGAGTTCGACCAGATCGGGCGCATTGCGTATCGCGCCCATGAGCTCGTTGAACTGGTCGAGACCGTCGCTCTGCCGGTGCGCGAACCTCGCCATGTCGCGCCGCGTGAAGGTCGATTGCTGATGCGTGATCGCGTCCAACCCGAGGGCAGGATCGGCGATGATCCGCGCTCCATTGCCGCGCGCGATCTCGCGGTGCATCTCGGCGCGGTCGGCCTGGTGGCCTTCGCCCGCGATGCCCCGTTCCTCGATACGTTTGGCGGGCGCGCCGATCTGGCTTTGTGGCTCTAGCGCGATGCCCTGCGCTTCCAGGCTCCGATGGTCGATGCGCGCGTCGATGTCGAGTTCGGCCAGGCGTTCATTGGCAAGCTCGGCCCAGCGTTCGCGCCAGCGCTCGACCATCTCCGTGCGGTTCCAGTCCCGCACCTTCTGGCCAAAACCGTTCTCGTCTACCGCGCGCATGGTCAGCATGACATGGGCATGAGGTTTGGGCATGCCGTCCTCGGCCATATCCCAATGCACGTTGAGATCGGCAATCATGCCCCGATTGACGAATTCGCCCCGAACGAAGTCGCGGGCGAGTTCGCTGCCTTGGCGCTCACTCATCTCGCGCGGGATGGCGAATTCGACCTCGCGGGCAAGCTGCGCGTCCTTGCGGACTTCGCAGGCCTCGACATCATTCCACAGCCGTTCGCGGTCGCTCCAGGCTTCGAGCGCATGCTCTGGCAGCATCACCTCGGAATGGACGACGCCGCGTTTGCCGGAAAAATCGTGGCTGCGATCAAGCCGCTCGTCGCGCAGCCGCGAGCCCGACCGGTAGGCGGCTGACGCCACCGCGCTCGAGCCGGACTTCCGGCCAATGACCTTGACGTGAAGGTGATAGATCGCCATCGCGACCAGATCATCTACACGGCGAGGCGCACGTCGGAACGACGTATAAGCGCGCCCTCCCTCGAAAAATTCTCGGGCGGGACTGCCGCCTCTCAGGCCGTCCTGACGACCTTACAGCATTGCGCCGGGCCCTCGACTATCATTTCTCCATCAACACTTGAGGAGACGATGATGCGCAAGCCGCGGGACTTTGATGCCGAACTGAAGGCGCTTGGGGACAAAGCGCGCGACCTCAAGGGTCGCAAGGTGCAGCAGCTCGGCGAACTGGTGATCGCTACCGGGGCCGACGCGCTTAGCGCCGATGAACTAGCGGGTGCGCTGATCGTGCTTGCCGAGACAAAAGAGGCGGGAAAGAGGGAGGCATGGGCCAGGCGCGGGGCCGCGTTCTTTCAAAGCCGGTCGCGGCGAAATGCACCGGCATCTGACCGCGACACGGGCGGCGCTCCGGTGCAACCGGGCGGCACGCAACCGTTATCAGGCCGCAAGGGCGCGGCATGACATGCGCTCGTGGCAGGTCGAGCGCCGCAAGCGCACGCGGCACCTCATCGAACTCGGTGGCCTTGTCGTCAAGGCCGGGATCGTCGATCTGACCGGCGACGACCGCGCCACGATCTTCGGCGCGCTGCTATGGAGCGCCGACGAGCTCAAGAGCGATCAAGGCGAACGGGCACGAGCGCTGTGGACCGCAAAGGGAAAGCAAGCGTTTGAGGCGGACCCGGCGACGCACATGCGCACAGATCGTTGATGCGCGGCAAGGCACGTCAGCCGAGCGCATTAGATCGCTTCATGTCGCTGCAAGCGCGAAGAAGCTTCTGTGCACTATGCTGCGATTATGCGGTGGGCATTGTGTCGTGCGGCTCCGTGCTTTTTGTCTCAGAAGGACCACTGAAAGCTCAGCTTCGTGCTGGCCCTTCTGCGTTTGTGCTGTTTTCGCGCGACCGGTCTGCGGGGGTCTGGAGTTCCGGCGACCAAAGCGCCGATTCGATCCAGAACCTGTTGCTTTACGGCGTCGGTTCTCGCTTGGCTTGACTTGTGCGTTCAGCGTCAACTGGACGACAGGATACGGCATGCGACTATGAACTCGTCTGCGTTGGCAATTTTCGCGGCAGCGACACCGGGGCATCGTCACCGTAGCCGAAGGCGACATGGTCGAATGTGATGGCACCCTTGGCGCGGCCGCGGTCTGTGGCATCGGCGCGCTCCTGGATGATGTCATCGGCGGACAAGATAGTTTGGATACGTTCCAAAGCCACCGTCCTCTGTGCGATTGAGCTCGTCATGCTTGCAAGGTCGATATCGCGGGAGCCATCGTCCTGTGGTCGGATTCTGCATAGACGACGCCATGCCTAAATAGCCATGATTGGCGAAAGCGGTCTCGTCATGGCCGTTGAGCCAAAACACGAATGAGGATCCAGGAGATGCCCATCTCGATTTCAATGATTATTCTGAGTTCGCAGCTGGTAATGCCCGTGGCTGACGGTGTGCCGAAGTTCGATATCGCGCGGAGCTGCAAGCTCGACCTCGCTGCGACCGCCGGCCTTTCCGACGATCAGTCCCTGAAGAGTTGTATCAATGACGAACAGAAAGCCAAGCAACAACTCGCGGGCCGGTGGTCGAAATTCCCTGCGCCGAGCAGGGCAAGTTGTGTCTCGCAAGAGAGCATTGGCGGCACGCCGAGTTATGTTAGTTTACAGACCTGCCTCCAATTGGGACAGTGGGCGCGGTAGCAGCTCAGCCGTGGTGATCATATTCGCTCAGGGCGATCCGGACTTCACGGGCAAAATCTACCAGCGAGATGGTGAACGCGCCGAGCGAAATCATGAAGAAGATGGCGACGCCGCGTTCGTGCTGTATCTGAAAGAACGCCGTTACAAAAGCAACGATCACGAGAAGCGTCACCGAGATGCTTGCGATCACTGCCCAGAAGATTGCCCGGTTCATCATCGCCGCGCGCTGCATCAGTCGTGGCAGATCGGCCTTCAGCCGGCATCGGACCGTATCGTCATCGGGGATCCCGTTCAGGATCACCGTCCGGTCAACGATCCGGTTCAGGCGGGAGATCAGGATAGCGATGAAGGCGCCAAGTGCGCCCAGCAGGAACGCGGGGGCCGCTGACTGCGAGATGACGTGAGATAGCTGAGTTACCGATGGCGTATCTGTCAACATTGAGCGGGCTTCCGGTTCAGGATCAGGCCGCGTCGTTTAGGCCGCCCGACTTGTTCGCCGTCACGTAACGCACCATCCGATGGATCGACTATGCAAAATCGGCGTCGTCTGCATTGAGCCGCCGATTCATTGGGAAAGATAATCAGCGTTGCGCTTCGATCACAGTCCGTTTTTGCATAGGCAGATGACTACGCCGGTTCGTAAAGCTACTCCGGCACATCAGCCCGAGTGGGCTCATCTGTAACAGCGAGCGGTGTGAGCCTCGCAGGGAGTGATCGATCATGCCCAGCTACCATTTCGTTCGGGTAATGAGCCTCGCCGCGACGATACTTCTGGCTCCCGCGTTTGCGTCGGCTCAGCAGCCGCCTCCGGGCGTCCAGGCTGGCATGCTGACCTGCAACCTTGCTCCGAGCATCGGTCTGATCGTCGCCGAAAGCCAGCGGATGAGTTGCAGATATGCACCAAACGGGCCGTATCCCCCTCAGAACTATAACGGTGTGATGAATACCGTTGGCCTCGAACTCGGGATCACCGCGGGCGGGGTAATGGCGTGGGGCGTGTTTGCTCCAACTCAGGGGGCGCCGATCGGGGCGCTGGCGGGCGAGTATGTCGGCGCCAGCGGCGACATCGCGGTCGGGGTAGGGGTTGGAGCAAACGTCCTGTTTGGCGGCTCAAACCGGACGATTGCCCTGCAACCATTATCGGTCGAGGGGCAGACGGGTTTGAAGGTGTCGCTGGGCGTGTCGGGCCTCACGCTGGCTTTGGCGCCCTGAACCCGATGGCTAGTCCGGCGATCAGCCTGTGGCCGCGATGGCTGAGGTTAACGATAGTGGGAGCTGCTGCCGCGGCTATCATAAGCGGCGGGTGGTTGTCTTATCGCTACTTCGCCAAGCCAGTCGTTTTGACAGTGGCGGTCGGCTCGATTGATGGAGAGGCCTTATCGTTGATTTCCGCAGTCGCGGCGCGCCTAACGACGTCGAACGCCCACGTCCGATTGAAGGTAGTAGATACCAACACGTCAGCCAAGGCATCGGAACTTCTGGCTGAGCACAAGGCCGACCTTGCCGTCGTTCGCGGCGATACCGGCGGTCTGGAGGATGCCAGGAGCGTGCTCCTCCTGACCCACGGCGTGGTTCTGCTCATGGCGCCTTCGACGGTGAGCGGCGATAGTCTCGGCGACCTTCGCAATACAACGATTGGCGTTATCGGAGGTGCGGTCAACAGGCCCACGGTAGACGCACTGAAGCAAGTTTACCCGTTTGATCGCGCCAAGGTCATTTTCCAGGATGTCTCAATTGCCGACGGCGCGACCGCGCTTTCATCCGGGCGGGTTCACGTCCTTCTTGCTGTCGTTCCCCTTACCGAGAAGTATCTGGCCAAGGCCAGACAGTTGTTTCAGCAGGAGCACTCGAAAGGATCGGCTCCGAAACTGATTGCAATCGAATTGGCCGGCGCCGTGGCGAACGTCGCGCAGTATTACGAGAGTTACGACATTCCAAAGGGGACCTTGCGGGGCGCGCCACCTGTTCCATCCGATGATCTTACCTCGCTGCGCGTTTCATATTTCCTTGTTGCCAACAAGTCGGTGAATAACGGCACTATCACCGACCTAGCGCAGTCTCTGGTCGACGTCCGAAGAGATCTGCTGTCACAGTATCCGATACTGGCGCAAGCTGCCGCACCGAGCACCGACGCCGACGCGCTGATCCCTATCCATCCCGGAGCCGCTACGTACTACAACGGGAACCAGCAGAGCTTTCTCGATAAGTATGACGACAAGCTGTATTATGGGTCATTGCTGCTGGGATCGTTGATCTCGATCGTGGTTGCAGCTTGGCGCTTCGCAGGTTCTGGGAGCACCCCGCAAAGCATGCTCGAACCGCTCTACGAGTTCGGCAACGAGATCAAGGGCGCCAAGAGCGAAGCCGAGCTGGAAGAAATAGAAAAGCGTATCGACGATATCCTGAAGTCTGAACTCGCCAGGAACGCGAATGGCGAGGAAGCCGACAGCCCCGCTATGGCCGCGCTAAGTCTGACAGCCCACAGGCTCCAATACTTGATGAGCCATCGCCGGACCATGCTGCGCAAGTTAGATTAAGTGCACAGGGATACGACAACTCCGCGGCTCCCGTGGACCTGCCTAGCTCGCTTCACTTGTTCACCGCCCGCCGCGTCGGCGTCACGGTGCTGATCGGCGCCATTGGGGAGATCGAGAACGTCACCCAGGTATTCCATCCCGACGGCCGGTTCTCGGCGGCGAATTCGCCATATCCTTTCAGGTTGAGATATCCCTGCATATCTCCAACCGGAAACAGAATTCCGATTTGTGGGCCAATGCCCGCAACGCGGGACCGGAATCCACCGAGAATGGGGTGTTGACCGAAGTCGTCGGTGATCTGCTGATAGGCGTATCCGACAAACCCGACGAAAACCTGCTTCGAGAGGAATTGGGAGACGCCCCAGTCAAGGTGGAAATCGATGCCGTTCTGATATTGCGTGTCCTGGTTCTTGAAGTTGTAGGTAAAGCCGGCGACGGCGGAAAATTCCTGTCCTGCCGCTGGATTGAAAAAGGTGTAGCCGCCACCGCCGTCGATTGCCCCGTGACCGATACCGAGATTGGAGAGACGATTGGGATCGTAGGCGCCAACCGGGATGTCTCCGGTCACGTAGGTCATGAAATTATGCACGCCGGCGTTCCACTTCAGCGTGGCCTGCGGATACAGGTCTCCAACCGACGTAAGCGAATCTGAGATGCTTCCCGTCCGGGTCGTCACAAGGGGTCCAACCGCCGTCGTGAGCGTGCCGTCGATACCGGTGCTGGCTCGACCGAACAGGCCGGTAACACCTATGGCCAATTGTCCACCCAGCACGGGCGTAGCGAACGTGTATGTCGGGTTAAGCAGCACGAGGTCGGCCTGGGCATTAAGACTTGCATTCAGGCTGACGTTGACGTTCGCGGGGATCCTTCCGATCTGGATCTGCCTTGCGGCCGCCACGCCTCCGGATGCTCCGACCGAGGTATGATAGTAGACTTCGGCCCAAGACCAGCCTGGGACCTGGGGTGTGGCAGCCAGACTGCCGAACCGCCCAGGCAGCCAGTATGACACGCCGCTTTCATCCGCATAGCCCGCGCCAGACAGCGAGCCAAACACCAACATGGCCAGGCCGGCGGAGTGCGCGAGCCGATGGGTGGACGCCTGTTTGGGGAGATAGCTCGCCATCTGCATGTCACTCTCAATATCACCGTTCCCAGGGTCGCAATTGAGCATCCGAGTGCTGGCAATGACTATGCAAAATCGCTCGTCCATCCACCTCGGTTTCTGGCTGTGGCTCTAATGTCACGCTTAGGTTGTCGCGGCTTGGGGCGCAAGATGCGCCGCGCGAATTCTCACACATAACATTCGACGCGGTCTTCGTGCTCAGCGGTCCGGACCAAGTGCGCACTTGCACTCGATGCGCGTTGCAGGGTTTGAGAGGGGCTTTCGCCAAACGCTCTTCGGTACTCAACCGAGAAGCGTCCCAATTCCAGGAACCCAAAGCCGGTAGCAATCTCTGTTACAGTCGAGAGGCCGCTGTCAGTGTCCATCAGCGCGCGTCTTGCCTGTGACAATCGCAGCATTCGAAGATGCCGGCAGGGCGGAAGGCCACGGACCCTGCGAAATGCCTTGCGAAGCCTGCACTCGCTCACCGAAAGAGCGGCGCAAAGAGCCGAGATCTGGAGGGGCTGGTCAACTTCGGCGAGCGCCAGAACCTCAGCCCGTTCAACGAGGTCTCGAAAGGGGCTAACGGGCTGGGCACTGAGAGTTTGCGTCCCCATATTGGCTGACAGATGGATTCTCATCGTGGCCCCGCATCTCGCTAGAACACGGCAGAAAGTTCTGCCCGGCGCCAAAACACCACAGCTCGATATCCCCGCATATTGTCCTTGAGGGCAACGTGGCGGCAGCGCGGCCGTTTCAGAACGGCACGCCGCTGGCCTCGTCGTGGCCGATTTCCAGAGCAAGCATTCCAACTCCCTGAAGTGGTGCTCAGTTGGGTGGGGGGCCGACGGGCAGGGGAGATATACCTGGGCCGCCCGCGTTTTGATCGGGGACCGGCGCGGCATTGTCGCCAGCCTGGTACCACGGGTTTGCCAGACATTCGTCGAACGTGCCGGACGCCGAGGCTTGGCATTGCTGATAGCTGGTGAAGCTACAGTTACTCCAGCCCGGATAATCATCACCTTGCAGGCAGAACGGGAATCGGGTCGAAACCTGCGCATATACGCTTGCCGGGCATTGGATAGTGCCGAGAACAAGTAGCGTTGTTATCCAGTTCAGCTTCAAAATCTTATTCCTTGGCTGGCAAGCGTCATGCCGTCAGCATCAACTGAGGTTTATCTTGAGCGAGAACCCTAGGAGAGCGATTGCGAACTGCCTATGCAAAATTGGGCAGCCGCCGCCTTTGAGACCGACGTGGACGATGGTTCGTCTCGCGATGATGGTTGGCGGGGCATTCTCGAAAATCCCCTATCGGGGATTTTCGGCATTCGTCGCGGCCGACGGCGCCAACAGTCCGATCCTCTCGGCGACGGAGACGGCCTCCGCAAACGTCTGAACCTGCAGCTTTTCCATCACCATACGTCGATGCGCCTTGATGGTTCGCTCGGAGGTGCCGAGCTCAAAGGCAATCTGCTTGTTCATTTTGCCGCGAACCATCAGCGCAAAGACCTCGCTTTCCCGGGGCGTCAGGGTCGCAATCAGGGATCTGAGCGAATTGATCTGGTCCTGTTGCTGTTTCGTTGCGGCAAAGCTGGCCAGCGCGCGACCTATCGCATCCAGCAAGGTCTCTTTGGCTACGGGTTTCAGCAGGAAATCTTCGGCGCCGGCCTTGATCGCCCGTACGCTGGTGGGAACGTCACCCCGGCCCGACATGAAGACGATCGGCCAACGCATCGACAGCTTCGCGAGTTCTTCCTGGAGCTGTAACCCGTCAACCGATGGCATGTTCACGTCGAGCAGGATGCAACCTGGTTTGGCATTATCAATTGACCGCAGAAAGCAACTCGCAGAATCATAATCCGCCACCGCATAGCCCGAGATTTCCAGCACGCGCGAGAGCGCGCCGCGAAACGATGCGTCGTCGTCAACGATATGTATTACAGGCGCCGCTGTCATTCCGGCACTAAACTTCCACTCTGCGTAAGCCCCATTAGACGACATCAGCCGCGGGCAAGCTGAAGCCAGTCAAACGTTGGGTTGTCGGGAGATTAACCGGGGCGCGCCGAAGAGGTCAACGCGGAGGCTCGGTCGCCGTGCGGCGGCGCCAATACGCAGTTCTACCAAAGCGTCGTTACCTAAGTACCGTTATTTGCCGTGCTGCTCAGAGGTAAGCCGTATACGCGCTGACCCAGACCAGAATGGACGCAAGCAGGCCAATAACGCCGGCATTTGCGGCGAACGCGGTGGCGCTTCCGGACATGCCCAGTCGGAGCGAGTCGCGGTTCATTTCGTCCGGAATGGAAATCACCGCCGGAAACACCGTCGCACCGCCGATCGCGGTGGTGCGCGCCAGCGTCCCCGACGCGGCGATCTGCCCCTGACCTATGCCTTTCGGAATTCCGATGATCTTTGCGTGATAGATGCGGCCCGGCACATTGTCGAAGACGATATCGACGGCCGCACCTTCCTTGATGGTCTGAAATCCGTTTTGCGAGAACATGCCGACCAGCGTGATCTCGTTCTCGACAATGAACGACATCGCCGAACGCGCCTGCAGCGCCCGGTCGCCGACCGTTAATGCGACCACGGTAACATAGCCGTCGGCGGGCGCACGAACGTCCGTCTGCGACAATTCCCAGTTGGCGTTATCGACTTGCGCCTGGAGCTGCGCGACCGTGGTATTGACGCCGCCGATCTCGGAATCCAGCGCGAGTTTGGCGCTTTGCTGCGCAGCCTTGGCCGCGACGAGTTGCGCCGACACCGTCTCGTACTGCACCTGCTTGTCCTGCGCCTGGAATTGCGTGTTGGCTTCGTCGGCGGCAAGCGTCTCGATGTCCGCGAGGCGCTTCTTGTTGTAGGCGGCCTGCGCGGTGAGCCCCGCGACATTCGCCGTCGCCTGTTCGTAATTCGATTTCAATATTTCGGCGTTCTGCTTTGCAGCGGCGAGCGACGCCTGCAACTGCGTGACCTTGTACTGAAAAGGTGCCGGGTCGATCTGGAACAGCACGTCATTCTGCTTCACCGGCACGTTCGGCTTGACCGGGATTGCAACGATCTGCCCCGTCACGTTCGGCGTCACTTCCACCACGCGGCCGGTCACCGTCACGCGCCCCGACGGCGTGAGATAGTTAAAAAGCGCAAGAAATGTTGCGAGGATAAACCCGCCGATCAGTATCGAAATTGTCCCCGACAACCAGCCCCAGCGCACAAGTTTGAACCTGGAGAATACCGCCCACATCGCAGCGACATAAAGGCACAGGATAATGAGCACGGCGGATCCCCATCGTTCGGGTACGAGATCGCCATTAGCCGGCAATCTATCAATGCGCGCTATGCAAAATCCGTGAGGTGAAAAATCTTCGTACCAAACAGTCGCCGTGCGGTTTTTGCATAGTCGATGCAGCGCGACTTCTCCATGGTGGCCCGCGAGCGAAACCATTCGCCGGAATCATCGTGACCAGCAAGGAGAGCGTTATGAGGCAGGCGTCGATATGCAAAGCCGGGGCGCTTAGCCTTGCGGCCGGGTTGGCGTTGGCCCTGGTTGTTTCGAGCATACCACACGCACATGCTCAGGAAGATGGCGCGGGAAAACTTCTCAAGGCCATGTCGGACTATGTGGCGAGCCAGAAGAGCATATCAGTCACCTACGATTCCGACACCGAAGTCATCACCTCCACCTTGCAGAAGATTCAGTTCACCAGCTCAGGGCAGGTGCAACTGAGCCGCCCGGACAAGCTTCGCGCCACGCGCACCGGCGGCTACCGGGACGTCGAAGTCGTGTTTGATGGCAAGCTCGTCACGGTGAACGACAAGGATACCAAGAATTACGCCCAGATCGAAGCCGCGGGGACGGCCGATCAATTGATCGACGTATTGCGGGACAAGCACGGCGTCGTCGCTCCGGGCGTCGATCTCCTGCTTTCCAACGTCTATGACGTCATGATGGCCGACGTTGTTGAGGCCGCCGTGATAGGCAAGGGCGTCATCGATGGCGTGGAATGCGATCATTTGGCGTTCCGTAACACGGAAACCGACTGGCAGATATGGATCGAGTCCGGCGCCAAGCCGATCCCGCGCAAATACGTGATTACCAGCAAGGGCATCGGCGAGGCGCCGCAATACACGCTGCGCATCAAGGAATGGAAGGCAGACCTGCCGGCGGATGCCTTTGCATTCAAGCAGGATACATCCGCCAAGAAGATCGCGCTCGGCGATCTCGGCGACATCGACGAAGTGCCGCATGGCGTTGCGAAAACAGGAGCAAAGAAATGACCCGGATATCAAAAACCTTCTTCCATCTCTCCATAGGGATCATTCTCGGCGGCGCAGCCTTGTTGTGGAATGGGCAACTGCCGCAGGATCCGCAGTCATCGCTGCTTTCGTCCGCTGAAGCCCGTATTGGCCGCCCGCTGACGCCGATGAGTTACGCCGGCGTCGCCCGGCGGACTACGCGCAGAGCCGTGGCCGTCGGCGCGGTGGCAGCCGGTGCGGCCGTCGTGGCGGCGCCCGTGGTGGTCGCACCCGCGTGCACGCAGGTGGTGGACGTCTATGGACGGATCGCCACCGTTTGCCGGTGAATCAGACCCATATCCGACAATCAATCAAATGGAGGCGGCAATCATGAAGCGTTCGATTGCACTATCAGCCCTGCTGACGGTTGGATTTGTGACGGCCAGCAGTGAACGGGCCAGCGCCGTAGTTTACTGCCAGTATATTTCGTATCCTGCTGGTTGCGTCGTCAGGCCCGGTGTCGTGCTGCGGCCACGGCCGGTCGCGCGCGCCGTGGTGACCCCCGGCGTCGGCGCCCCGGGTGTGGGTGTGCGACCGGGAACACCGATGAATCGTGGTGGTCCGGTCAATCGAGTTGGCAGGCGATAGACTTGTCGAGGTCACTTTGACCGCCGTTTGCCCGAGAATGCCGCTCCGGAGCGCGGTAGCGTCGCGCTCCATCATTTCAATCAATCATTTTCGCAGCGACGATCATGTTCAAGGGAACGCGCGCAGCCGCCTGCCTCTGTGGCTTGCCATGATCGAGCGTTGCGAAGTCAGAACAGCAAGGGAACCATCCAAATGATCGCAAAGAAACTCATCTTGTGTTGCGCGACGGCTATTATTGCGGGACCGGCTTTGGCCCAGGTCGAACTGAAGACCTATGCGGATCGCGATGGCTATGTCGATGTTCAGAAACTGACCTGCGCCCAGTTGGCGAACACCTTTCAGGAAGACGCTGATTACCTCACTGTCTGGTACAGCGGCTGGTACAACGGCCTCGCCAAGAAGCACATGATGCAGGTCGATCGGGCGAAATCCCTCGAGCACGAGGTCATTGTCCATTGCAAGGCAAATCCCGGCAAGAAGGTCATTGAAGCCATCGACGTCGTCTTCAAGGAGTACAGGGCCGAGAAGGGCATCAAAATGAAGCAGTGATCGAACTTCGTCGTTGGCGAAGTCTGAAGCATGGGCAAGCAGACAATGCGCAAATATTTCGGTAATCGGTCAAGACCCCGGGGATCTGGGGCCGGCATCGGCATCGCGATTGCGCTCCTGCCCACCCCAGAGGATCACACGGGATCGGAATGAATTGGTCAAGGTCGGCCAGCAATCGGAAAGTCAGATTGAGGAAGCAGCAATACTGCTGACGTCCGAATGCAGATCGATTTCGATAACTCAGTCGAGCAGTAAGGAGAATGAAAAATGTTGACGAAGCGAGATTTACTTCGCTCCACCGCGGCGATCGCCGCAGGCGCCGCAATCGCGAAGCCAAGCCTCCTGATGGCGCAGAGCTACCCCGGCATCATCGAGGCCAAGGACATCGCCGAAGAAGGCTTCATCTACGGCTTGCCCATCGTGATGAACTACGCTGTCATGTACGAGTTCTCCGTGGACACCAGGAACAGCCAGTTCAAGGCGCCGTTCAATCAGATCAAAAACCTGGCGCATGTCGCGACATACAAGGACACCGCTGTCGTGACGCCCAACAGCGACACGCCATATTCCACGCTATGGTTCGATCTGCGCGCCGAGCCGCTCGTTGTTTCGGTGCCGGCCGTGGAGAAGACGCGCTATTACACGGTGCAGCTGATCGACGGCAACACGTTCAATTTTGGCTATATCGGCAGCCGTGCGACCGGGAGCGACGCCGGAGACTACATGGTCGTCGGGCCGAACTGGCAGGGAGCCACTCCACCTGGAATCAAGAAGGTCTTCCAGTCCTCGACGCAGTTTGCTTTCGCTGCCATTCGCACCCAGCTGTTTAACCCGGCAGACATGCCGAATGTCGAGAAGGTTCAGGCCGGCTACAAGGCGCAGCCGCTGTCGGCCTATCTCAAGCAGCCCGCGCCACCAGCGGCGCCCACGATCGACTTTCCCAAGGTCGACGCGGAACTCGTGAAGAAGAATTTCTTCGAATATCTGGACTTCGCGCTCCAGTTCGCGCCGGCGGGGCCGGAAGAACGCACTATTCGCGAGAAGCTCGCGCGCATCGGTGTCGGCGCGGGCAAGACCTTCGCCTTCAAGGATCTTCCACTCACCCATAAACTCGAAATCGGCCTCGGCATGAAGGACGGCGAGGAGAAGGTCGAGAAGTATCTCGCGAGCGGCAGCAAGAACATCAACGGTTGGAAAGTCGGGTCGCTGTTCGGCGACCGGCTGTTCTATAGCGGCGACTGGCTGAAGCGGGCTGCGGCGGCCAAGGGCGGCATCTACGGCAACGACGCCGTCGAGGCCGTCTACCCGCTCACCAGAACGCTCGCCAACGGCGAGGTGCTCGATTGCTCCAAGCACAAATACTCGATCACGTTTGCCGCCGGACAGTATCCGCCGGTGGAAGCCTTCTGGTCGGTGACGATGTATGACGGCAAGACACAGTTGCTGATCGAAAATCCGATCAACCGCTATTTGATCAACTCGCCGATGCTGCCGAACATGAAGAAGAATGCGGATGGCTCTCTCACATTGCATCTCCAGAAAGAGTCACCCGGCGCCGACAAGGAGTCCAACTGGTTGCCGGCGCCGAATGGCGAAATCTACCTGGTCATGCGGCTCTACTGGCCAAAGACCGAGGCACCATCGATTCTGCCACCAGGCTCAGGCACCTGGCAGCCGCCCGCGATCAAGGTAGCGTAATAATTTATTCCGACCATGAAGCATCCCCGACCATGCTGATGCATGGCGTCGGATGTTGATGAGGAGAGAGCAATGATACGCACGGCGAGACTGCTTTGCGCCACCGTCGCGGTGGTACTGACGGGCTTGGGCGCCGCTTCCGCACAGACCTACAAGATGACGACGCCTTTCTCGTCAGGCGTCGCCGTGCCGGACAAGATCGACTCCTCGATCGGGACGCTGAACCTCAATTACGGCTACCCGTCGGCCGATACCGTTGAAAAAATCTACGACAACCTGGACCGTTCGCGCGCGCTACAGGCTTATCTGCTGGCGATTCCGATCGTCAATCAGGCCGGCATGCGCGACTCGATACGTAAGTTCGGACCCGATAACCAGACCGACGTGATCTGGGAAAATCTGGTCGATGCGAGGAGCGTAGAGCTGACGGCCAACGATAACACGATCTATAACTTCGTTTGGGTCGACACGAGCAAGGGGCCGCTGGTGGCCGAGATCCCGCCCAAGGTGCTGGGGATGGTCGACGACTTCTGGTACAAGTGGGTGGCCGACATCGGCATCACCGGGGCCGACAAGGGCGAGGGCGGCAAGTACCTCCTGTTGCCACCTGGATTCAAGGGCGACATACCGCCGGGCTATCACGTCCTGCGGCCGAGCACCTTCGGCAGCTACCTCGTCTTTCGCGCCTTCCTTGTGGACGGCTCCACCAAACCCGCAGTCGATGCGGTCAAGAAGAGCCTGCGTATTTATCCTTTGGCCGAGGCCGCCAGTCCTCCGCCGATGAAATTCGTCAATGCCTCCGGAATTCCATCCAACTTCGTCGCACCGGGCGACTACTCGTTCTGGACCCTGTTGAATCAGGTCATCCAGGAAGAGCCGGCGGACGGTTCCGATCCTACCACCTTGGGCCTGTTCGCCTCGATCGGCATCGTCAAGGGCCAGCCCTTCAATCCCGATGAGCGGATGAAGAAGATCCTCACCGACGCCGCCAACATCGGCGCCGTGACGGCACGCACGATCGCCTTCAAGGTTCGCGCGAAGGATGCGTATTTCTATCCAGACAGTACGTGGCGCCTGCCGTTTTTCGGCGGCTACAAGTTCGAGGTGGCGCCCGGTGTCAGCAACCTGGATGGTGCTGTCTTCTACTATTACTTCGCCATCGGCGTCACGCCGGCGATGGAGGAGAAGATGGTGGGCCGGGGCTCGCAATATCCCTGGTCGGTTCAGGATGCGAAGGGCAATCCCTTTGATGGCGGCAAGACTTACAAAATGCGCCTGCCGCCAAATATCCCGGTCAAGGATTTCTGGTCGGTCATCGTCTACGACAACCAGACCCGCTCGATGGTGCAAACCGACCAACAGGCCCCGAGCGTCAGTAGCCAGGGTAAGGGCGTCAAGACCAATGCGGATGGCTCGGTGGATGTCTACTTCGGACCGAAGCCTCCTGCGGGAATGGAGAACAACTGGGTGCAGACGATCCCGGGCAAGGGCTGGTTCATGATCCTTCGCCTCTACGGACCGCTGGAACCGTGGTTCAACAAGACCTGGCGGCCCGGCGAGATCGAACTCGTGAACTGAGTATGGGAGGTCATGTCTTGCTGTTGTGAACGATGCGTTCAGTGAAGCGGGCCTTCGTGGCACTCACGGGAGGCTCGCTGCCGCGCGGCATGCCGAAGCTGTCGCTACGCCGACAAGTCATGTCGGATTTCGATGTGTCGTCCGGCAGCGAGGCGGCTCGCGTTATGTTTTCCGGTTGGTTCGTTTTTGCATAGTCGATGCTTCATCGGGCACCCATAGTTAGCGCGACCGACCGCTGATCACATTAGCGATAACACGAATTCCAGCAGGAGAAGCAGACATGACGAGTGGAAGATTTGTTCAGATGGCCGGGCTGATCGCGGTGACGGCGATACTGGCCTGCATGGCAACGGCCAGTGCCCAAACCGCACAGGCGCCGCCCGCGTTGAAAACGATTGGTACGCCGGCCGCCGCAGCCAAGCCTGAGATCGTCCCCTCGCTGTTCGTGCTCAATTCCCGTGCGGCGACGTTGCAGGGCGAGACGCTGGTGCTGACGGGCATTGCCCCGAGCTCCATCATATTTGCCGACCGCCCGGTGCGATCCGCTGGCCATCAGCCCACCGCCGACGTCATCGCGGAATGGGGATCGGGCGACGACAGCTTTGCCAAGAACCCTCCGAACGCGACCTTGTCCGTATTCGGCAAGGATGGCGCGGTTAAGGATGCAGTCGTGGTGCTGAAGAATCCGAAGCTCGAGGGCGACAAGCTGACGTTTACAGTTCAGACCCTCGAAGGGGATATCGCCGGCGCGGACGGTGGGGCGGCGCTGTTCATTGACATCATCGGCCGGCCGTTCACACCAATGTCGTTTGCCGGCGTCGCACGGCGTTCGGCATTCCGGGGCGCGATGTATGCCGGCGCCGTTGGTGCCGCCGCCTATGGCGCGGCCGCGTATGCTGCGCCTTATCCGTACGCGCGACCTGTGTGCGGCTATTACCCCTATCCGCCCTGTTACTGAGACGAGAGGAGGCGGGGAGGCGCATCTTTCCCCTCTTTCAATCGATTTTCGGTTTCGATCGATGACCCCACGCAAAAAGCCGGTCGGCAAAATGGAGATTGCAATGAATTTCACCCGCCGTAGCCTTGCAATGGGCGGCCTGAGCCTTCTCGCCAGCACCTCGATGAGCACCTTGAGCCGCGCCGAGTTCGGCGAGGCCCTTGGTTTAGGCGAAGGTCTCGAAGATTTCTGGCTCGCCACCGACGCCTATGTCTATGGCTATCCGCTCGTGACCATGGAGATGACGCGGCGCGTTTTCACCAATGTCCCGAAGGTGGAGGCGACGCGCGGCCCGATGGGGCAGATCGTCAAGGTAAGGGCGTATCCGAACGCCTCCTATCGCGACGTCACCGCGCCCAACGCGGACACGCTCTATACCACCAGCTTTTTCGACGTCGGCAAGGAACCGTGGGTGCTCAGCATCCCCGACATGAAGGGTCGCTATGCCCTGCTGCCGATGTTGGACGGCTGGACCACGGTATTCCAGGTGCCTGGCAAGCGCACGACAGGCACTGGTGCGCAGACTTATGCAATCACTGGACCGGGTTGGAAGGGCTCCTTGCCCGCCGACGTCAAGGAGTACAAGTCGCCGACCAGCCTTGTCTGGTTGCTCGGCCGCATCTACTGCACCGGCACGCCGGAAGACTACGCTGAAGTCCACAAGTTGCAGGACGAGTTCAAGCTCGTTCCGCTGAGTTCCTACGGCAAACCGTACACTCCGCCCGAACACACGGTCGATCCGTCAATCGATATGAAGACGGCGGTGCGCGAGCAAGTCAACCGGATGGACGCGGTGGCGTATTTTACGTTGCTGTGCAAGCTGATGAAGGATAATCCGCCTACCGCTGCGGATGCACCGCAGCTCGCCAAATTCGCCAAGATCGGCATCGTTCCAGGCCAGGAATTTGATGCAAACAAGCTCAAAGCCGATTTCCTCAAGCGTGTGCCTGAGGTCGCCTTCGACCGGATCATGCTCCAGTTCAAAGTGAACAAGGATATGAAGGACGAGAGCGGCTGGGGCTTTACGACCAAGACCGGCATTTATGGCACGGATTATTTGATGCGGGCGCTTGTCACCGCGATCGGCCTCGGCGCTAACCGGCCCCAGGATGCGGTTTATCCGACCTCTCTGAAGGATGCAGATGGACGGAAATACAACGGCGCGAACAAGTATGTAATCCGGTTCGCCAAGGGGCAGTTGCCACCGGCCCTCGGCTTCTGGTCCCTGACAATGTATGACGCGGACTATTTTTTCGTGAACAATCCGCTCAACCGTTATTCGATCAGCGCGCGGCAAAATCTGAAATCCAATCCGGACGGTTCGACGGATCTACACATCCAGAAGGACTCACCCGGCAAAGACAGGGAATCCAACTGGCTGCCCGCACCGGCGGGCGACTTTGTTCTGATGATGCGGCTCTACTGGCCGAGCGAGAGGAACCCTTCGATCATCAATGGATCCTGGAAGATTCCGCCGGTGAAGAAAGTCGCCTGAACCAGCGGGGGCGTCGGCACTTCGGCTCCGGCGTCTCATCCCACAACTAAAACGGAATGGAGCGCAAGATGTACAGGGCCCTAATTTTCGCAACGATATTGTCTGCGGCGGCGATTCCAGTTGCCCGCGCCCAGGTCGACCTCAGCACCTATGCCGACGCCAACGGGCTCCTGAATGTCCAGAAATTGACATGCGCTCAACTCGCCGGGACCTGGCAGGGCGACGCCGACCGGCTGACGGCCTGGTATAGCGGCTGGTACAACGGACTCGCTCGCAAGCATTATATGGATATCGTCAAATCAAAAGAGGCGGAGCATGAGATCATCGTCTATTGCAAGGCGAACCCTGGTCAATTGATCATTGAGGCGGTCGCCGTCGTGTTCAAGGACATGCGGGCGAAGCTGGGGATGAAATGAAGCCCTGAAATCTGGCGGTTTGCCATCTGGGCGCCCTTTGCCACGGGGGCGGATTTGCATAGTGCCAAAAGGACATCGGTGCAGAACTGCTGTTTGCAAGCCGCGCGCTGGAGCTAATCTGATCGCGGTCCGTATCTGGACTTGCTTTTCTTGCCGAGGGGATAACTGCAAACGGCCAATGATCGTTTCGTCATGCGCACCATAGCTGTCGTCGATGACAATCCCAGCATGCTGCAAGGTCTAAACCGCCTTCTGTCGGCCCATGGCTTCTGCGTCCGGACGTTTGGATCGGCGGAGGCTTTTTTGGAGGCCTATGTCGAGTGCGAAGCGGATTGTTTGCTCCTGGACATTCACCTTGGTGGAATCTCCGGCATCGACCTGCAACGGCAATTGATCTCGTCAGGTAGGGAATTACCGGTCATTATGATGACGGCCATCGATAATGCGGTCACCCGGCAAGAGGCGTTCGACGCGGGCTGCGTTGCGTATTTGAAGAAGCCGTTTCTGTCAAAACTGCTTATCGATGCGATCGGCAGGATTCCCTGAGGAAAGCACCCCAATTCCTTAACGATTGCAGGGAATTGTCGCGGAAGTTGATGTTCATAATAGCTATGCCAGATGCTGGGCAAATCGCGTAGGATTGGGTTCTGGGTCATATTGTGACATCCCACGTAAACGGCCGCCCTATTGCATGATAACTAGAATATTTTTCAGTTCGATCGTTCTGCTCCTGGCGATGACCAGTGTGGCTTTTTCCCAGCCGAAGCGGGTGCTGATCGTTCATTCCGTCGGTCGCGATTTTTCGCCGTGGGATGACTACGCAAGAAAGATCCGCGAAGAGTTGAGGCTTCAGTCGAAAGATCCCATCGATATCTTTGAGGTGTCGCTGTCGACGGCTCGCTTCCCTGACGGGAACGAGGACGCCTTTGTCGACTATTTGAATGCAGTGTTTTCCGAGCGCAAGCTCGACCTGATCATGACGATTGGCGGTCCCGCGGCACGATTCTTTCAGCAAAACCGTCAGCGGATTTTTCCGTCGATCCCAACCTTGTACGCGGCCCTCGAACAGCGGATTTCTCCGAACGCGCCGGCGACCGATGCGATGGTTTCCGTGTCGATCGACGTATTCGGCACTGTCGACCAGATCCTGAAGCTGGTTCCGGAGACGACCAAGGTTTTCATCTTGCATCGGCAACTCTCCGATCGAGAAGCAGTGGCTGGTGGAGATTCGCAAGCTGCTCCAACCGCTCACAAGTCGTGTCGAGATCACTTATTCCAATGAACTGTCGCTGGAAGAAATCGTCAAGCAGGTGGCTGTGCTGCCACCCCGGACCATCATTATCTACGCGCAGATGTTGGTGGACGCCGCCGGCGTCGTGCACGAAGGCGGTCGAGCCATAGACCGAATTCATGCGGTCGCCAATGCGCCAATCTTTTCAGAACAGGACACGTTCTTCGGCCGAGGGATCGTGGGCGGTCGGATGACGAACATATCCGACGTCAGCCGCCAGACCGCCGCAGTTGCCGTGCGCATTCTGGGCGGAGAGTCGCCGGGCAGCATCAAGACGGCTCCGATTCCAGCGGCATCGCCAAGATACGACTGGAGGGAGCTGGAGCGCTGGAATATCAGCGAAAGCCAGTTGCCGCCAGGCAGCGAAGTTGTCTTTCGCGTGCCCAGCATCTGGGAGCAGTATCGACCGCAACTGGCGGCCGTTATGGCGGCCATCCTGCTGCAGGCGGGCATCATTGCGTTGCTGCTCGTCGAGCGGCGGCGACGCCTTGTCGCCCAAGCGGAGGCGACCAGTCGCCGTCAGGAGGTCGTCCGTCTGAATCGGGTCACGACCGCAAGCGTTCTGTCGTCCTCGATCGCTCATGAACTCAATCAGCCGCTCGGAGCTATCTTGAGCAATACCGAGGCCGCGCAGATGTTGCTCAAGGCTCATCCACTCGACATGGCTCAGCTCGGCGAAATCCTTTCCGATATCGTTCGGGATGAGCAACGTGCGAGCGAGATCATCAGCGGCCTGCGGAATTTGCTCAACAACAGAACGGAAGCTGATCTGCGGACGCTCGATTTGAATGACGCCGTGCGCGACGTCGTCAAGATCGTGTCTCCTGAAGTCACAAGGCGGGGAGTGATTTTACGTACCATTCTTGCCACGGAGCCATTACGGGTGCGCTGCGATCCGATTCATCTGCAGCAAGTCATCATCAACCTCGTGATGAATGGCGTTGACGCGATGGAAGAGGTGGCCAGCCCGCACAATCTGACGATCCGAACAAACCTGGCTGATATCGGCAACGTCGAGGCCCGAATATCCGACTCCGGCCCGGGTATCCCCAACGACAAGCTAGCCAGCATCTTTAATGCGTTTGTCACGACGAAGCCGCAAGGGACGGGGCTGGGACTCCCAATCGCGCGAACGATCCTTGAAAGCTACGGCGGCGAGCTCTGGGCTGAGAACCGTACCCGCGGGGCCGTGTTCTCCTTTAAGCTTCCGCTAGCCAAAGCTTAGGTAAAAATGAGCGGTCACATTCGTCGCGCGCGGTTAAGCCACTGGATCGCTGGTGAGAGCTGCCGGGCGGTCTGACCTTCTCCAAGGCCGGCATGCAGATGTTCCCGGCCGTAGCCGAAACGGTGGGTTTTGGTCTAGGAAGATCGAAAATGCATTATCTTTCAACGGGGATTAACTGACTCCCTCTCCGCCACCGCACTGTTCTCCCTTGTATTCGATCGTTCGGATCGACGGCAAAACAGATGAGGGGTGCGACAAAGGCCGTTGCCGTCAGCTACGCGACGTCACCCGTAGTCACCGCGCAAACCGTAGCCTCCGAGATGGGGTCGGAGGACGGATTTCGCGATGAAGAATGTGGGGGTAAAGCTCAAGCCGCCCGACTGCATCTTCTTCAGCGTCCACATCGAATAACTGGAGCTATCGGGATGGCAAGTGGCGCTGGCTATCCTAAGGGCACCGATACATGCTTGATAGCAAGACCGCTAGTTCGGCATGACTTAGAAATTTGGCGCACCCGACACGATTCGAACGTGTGGCCTTCGCCTTCGGAGGGCGACGCTCTATCCAGCTGAGCTACGGGTGCTTACTGCTTACGCGGTGCTTACGCAGATTTCGCGTATGAGTTAACCCCAGCGCGCAGTCCTCGCAAGCCTTTGCACTTCAATACTCTTTCTTCCCCACTTTTTGCACCAGCCGGCTTGACACTTGCCTTCGGAGGGCAACGCTCTATCCAGCTGAGCTACGGGTGCTTCGGGGCTTCATTTAGCCGATTGGCCGGGCAGGGGCAACGGCCCTCGCAGGGGGTGGGGCGACGAAGGTGGCATGCCGCGGACGGCGTTCCCCGTGCAAAATTCCGATCTGTTCTCCTCAATTGGTGCTAATCTTGGTGCGTTAATCTTCTCGCCATCGATGGGGACGTCCGATGTATAAGAAGGTTCTTCTCGCCTATGACGGTTCGGTCGAGGGGCGGCGCGCGTTGCGGGAGGGCGCAAAGCTCGCACAACTCTGCCGTTCCGAGGTCTTTTTGCTCGCGGTCGTCGAGGTTTCCTCGATCATGACGCCCGAGGCCGGGCTTACGATCCCGATCGAACTGCAGACCGAGGATTACAAGGCCATCCTGAACGAAGGCACCGAGCGGCTGAAGGCGCTGGGATTTTCGCCGATCGCGCGGCTCGAGGTCGGCGATGCCGGGCAGAAAATCGCCGAGGTTGCCGAAGAAATCGGCGCGCATCTCGTCGTCGTGGGCCACCGCCCGCAAGGCGCGCTGGCGCGGTGGTTCGGCTCGATCGGCAGCTATCTGGTCAAGCGCCTGCGCTGCAGCGTGCTGGTGGCCCAGACCGAGATCAGCGATGCCGAGTTCGAGCGGCTGAAGCCGGCGGAAACGGCGGCCCAGGGATAGTCCAAGGCTGGCCTCCAGGCTGACCTGAACTCAAGCCGTGGGAACGATGACCTTGCCGATCGGCCATAGCGCGATGCCGGCAAGCTTCAGGTGCGCCCAGGCAAAGGGAATCCCGATGATGGTCACGGCCAGCAGCACGGCCGTGACGACATGCCCGAGCGCCAGCCACCATCCCGCCAGCACCAGCCAGATGATGTTGCCGATCACCCCGAGCGGCCCGGTGCCGGTATCCTCTTGGCCCGTATAGGCGTCGCGGGAGATCGCCGTGAAGCCGAACGGGAACAGGGTGTAGGCCGCGATGTTGAATGCGGCCCGCGCCCAGGGAATCCCGATGATCGTGATCGCCATGACGATCGGCGGCAACCAGCCAGCCGAACGCCATCCACGCGCCGCCGAGAACGATCCAGATGATATTGAGCAGCAGTGAGACTGGTGACATGACGAAAATTCTATCTTGCCGCGCGCGCGATTGAAATCGAAAACCGCCCGGCAAAGGGAACCCGATTTGCCCCGGGCTCGTCAGGCGCTAAACTCCGGGCTGAACGACCCGGCAACAAGTGTCGACAAGGAGATTAGTCCATGCGTCCGCTCGAATTCGGCTGGTACCTGCCCACGCATGGCGACACCACGGCCTATGGGCTGATGGATGCGCAGATTGCGGGCTCTCCCGAACTCTGCGACCGCGTGGTGCAGGCCGCGGAACAGGCCGGTTTCGAGTATCTCCTGATCCCGGTCGGCTCGGTATGCTGGGAAGCGTGGATCACGGGGGCGTTCATGGCGGCGCGTTCGTCGTCCATCAAGCCGCTGATTGCGGCGCGGCCCGGCTACATCAACCCGGTGCTGCTGGCGAAGATGATCTCGACCTTCGACCAGATGTCGGGCGGCCGCATCTGCATCAATCTGATCGCCGGCCAGAACGAGAGCGAGGTCGAAGGCGAGGGCGTGCGTTACGCCAAGGAAGAGCGTTACGCGCTGATGGAGGAGGAAGTCTCGATCCTGAAAGCGCTGTGGACCACGCGCGGACCGGTAAACTTCGACGGAAAGTTTCATAAATTGTCGGGTGCGCATATCCGGCCGCGCCCGCACCAGCAGCCGTTTCCAAAATTCTATCTCGGCGGCGGCTCGCGCCAGGCGTGGGAATTGTCGGCGAAACATTCCGATGTGCATCTGTTCTGGGGCGATCTGCCGGAAAAGATCGCCTCGAATATCGCCGAGATCAGGGAGATGGCGCGCGTGCATGGCCGCGAAGACGACATCGGCTTCGGCATGCGCCTGCAGGTGATCTGCCGCGAGAACGAAGCGGACGCCTGGGAGGCCGCCGATCAACTGGTGCGGCACGCCACCGAGCGGCAGAGGCAGGAAATCCAGACGCTCTACAACAAGTCGGAAGCGAACCTGCGCGTGCAGCAACTTGCCCGCGAGCATGGCGATCTCCTGCTGCCGCATCTGTGGACCGGCATCACCAAGGTTCGTCCGGGCGCCGGCATCGCCGTCGTCGGCAATCCCCTCCAGTGCGCCGACACGCTGCAGCAATTCATCGATGCCGGCTGCCATTCCTTCTGCCTGTCCGGCTATCTGCATGACGAGGAGGCCGAGCGCTTCGGCCGGCTGATCCGTCCCATTCTCGCCGAGAACAATCGCGGCCGGTGGGCGGCGTAGCGCAGGGATGGATACAGCGTCCATGCTGCAGTGCGTCCGTTTGACGCCGGCCGCATTGCTGCGGTGCGCTCGTGCCCGGTCTTTATATCACTCGCGGTGGTGTGGGCCGGGCGCTAAACTTGGGCTCGAGAATTCAACTCGAGCATGATCCGGAAAAGTGGATACCGGTTTTCCGAAAAGATCATGCTCAGATCAAAGGGGTAGAGCGGCATGACGATTTAAAGAATCGTCATGCCGCTCTAGGTACCGTCAATGAGTGGATCGAGTTCGGTGCTTGCGTGGAACTCCGCGTTGGAGGAATTCGCGCTGTTTCGAACGCTCAGTGCCGAACAGCGGCTGAAGGTGCTCAACGCCATGGTCCGCCAGGATCTGGTGCGCGGGCAGCTGCTGGTCGCGCAAGGCGGTCCGTCGAACTCGCTTTTCCTGGTGCTGCATGGTGCGCTGGCGGTGCGCAAGACCGGCTATCTCGAACCGATCGCCGAGCTTCGGGCCGGCGAACTGGTGGGCGAGATCGGCTTCTTCGCCGATGTGCCGCGCACCGCCGATGTGATCGCCATCCGCGACACCAGCGTGCTGGCGCTGACGCGCCCGGCCTACCAGAAGCTCGTCGAGGAAGCGCCCGCCATCGTCGAGGCGCTGCTCGCAGCACTGGCGCGGCGTTTCGCCAGGGAGACCGCGCGCATCGCCCCGTTCCCCTCCTCGCCGAAGGCGCGCACCGTGGCGCTGATCGATGCCGGATTGGAGCCGCTGCCGGGCACTTTCGACCGCCGGATACGCGAGGGCCTCACCGCGATCGATGCCGAGATCGTCGACGCCGCCCGCCTCGACACGATGTTTCCCGGCCGCGCGCTCGATGCACACGAAGTCACCGAATGGCTCAACAAGCTTGAGCACACCGCGCCGCTGGTGGTTTATCTCGGTGGCCGCGAGGCCTCGCCCTGGGCGCGCAAGGCGATCCGGCAGGCCGACATGGTCGTGCTCGCCTGCCGCGGGGATGCGCCCGTGGCAGCCTTGACTGACATCGAGACCTTTGCCTGCGAGGTTCATTCCGTCTCGGCCCGGCGCCTCGTTCGCGTTCATGACAAGCGAAGCGGCGAGGTCAGCGGCACGGCGGCGTGGCTGGCCCGGCTGCCGGCCTTCATGCATCACCATGTCGCCCTCGAAGACCAGATCGATATCGACAGCCTGATCCGTTTCCTGTGCGGCCGGGCGGTCGGTTTCGTCGCCGCCGGCGGCGGCAGTTTTGGAACCGCGCATGTCGGAATCTACAAGGCGTTTCGCGAACGCGACGTGATGTTCGATATCTTTGTCGGCACCAGCGTCGGCTCCGCCATGGTGGCCGGCTTTGCCAAGAATCTCGAGGCCGAGCATCTCGAGCGCGGGACGCACGAGATCTTCGTCAGGAGCCGAAGCTTTCGGCGGCCGACCTGGCCGCGCTATTCGCTGCTGGATCACAAGGCGTTCGATCGCGCGCTCGCGCAGCAGTATGGCCCGGACTGCCGGATCGAGGATTGCTGGCGGCCTTTCGCTGCGGTGGCAACCAACCTTTCGACCCATAATCTCGAACTGATCCGGACGGGGCCGCTCTGGCAGGCGGTGCGCGCATCGAGTGCGATCCCCGGGCTGTTGCCGCCGTTCTACACGCCGGAGGGCGCGATGCTGGTCGATGGATGCCTCATCGACAACGTCCCGCTGACGTCGATGCACCAGCTCAAGAGCGGTCCCAATCTGGTCGTGCATTTCGGCGAGCCGGCGGCGGAGATGTTCGACGTCGATTATGCGGCACTGCCGGGGCGGTTTGAGCTGATCGCCGCGATGCTGACGCCGTTCCGCAAGAAGCTGCTCCCGATGGCGCCGAGCGCAGTGAACGTATTGTGGCGAAGCCTGGTGGCGCATCAGCGTTATGACACGTTGCCGGTCGGGCCGTTCGATACGGTGATGCGGCCGCCGGTTCCGCCAGGGGTCGAACTGACGGATTTCGACCGCCACACCGAAATTTTTGATGCCTCCTACCTTTGGGCCAAAGAGGCCATTGCGGCCCTGGAGGCGGGAGACAGTTCGGCCATCGCGGCCATACTCGACGCCGGCGCGCCGGAACGGCGTCAGGCGACGGCGGTTGCCGTCTCCAATCGCGCGCCCAGCAGTCGCCTCGCCTCAGCCGCGGGCTTGGGCGCGCTGAACAGGTAACCCTGCATCTGGGTGCAGCCGAGCTGGCGCAGCATCTCGCGCTGCTGCTCGGTCTCGACGCCTTCCGCTGTTGTGGTCATGTTGCGGGCTGTTGCGATATTCACTACCGCCTGCACGATCGCGGCCGAGCCGTCGACCTCGATGTCGCTGACGAAGCAGCGGTCGATCTTGATCTTGTCGAACGGGAACCGCTTCAAATAACTCAACGAGGAGAAGCCGGTGCCGAAATCGTCGAGCGCGATGCGGACGCCGATGGCGCGGAGCTGATGCAGGATTTCAAGCGCGGTTTCGTCGTCATGGATCAGCACCGCCTCGGTGATTTCGATCTCGAGCCGGTCGGGCGGCAGGCCGGAGGCGGCAAGCGCGCCCGTGATCCGCAGCGCCAGCGTAGGCGACTTCAACTGGATCGGAGAAACGTTGACGGCGAGCCTGACCCGCGACGGCCAGCCGGCCGCCTCGGCGCAGGCGGTCTGCATGACCCAGTCGCCGAGTTCGTTGATCAGGCCGGTGTCCTCGGCGACCGGAATGAATTCCGCGGGCGAAACCATGCCGCGTTCGGGATGGCGCCAGCGCAGGAGCGCCTCGCAGCCCGTCACCTGACCGCTCGTGAGATCGAGCAGCGGCTGGTAGTAGATTTCGAAGCCGTCATCGGCCAGCGCCTGCCGCAGGTCCTGCTCCATGGTGAGGCGGGCCTTGGCGCGGGCGTCCATGGCGGGCTCGAAGAAGCGGTAGGTGCGCCGTCCTTCGGCCTTGGCAGCGTACATCGCGAGGTCGGCGTGCTTGATCAACTGATCGAGTTCGGTGCCGTCATCAGGCGCGAGCGCGATACCGATGCTGGCGTCCGTCGAGAGGTGATGACCGAGGCATTGATAAGGCTGGCGTATCGCCTCGTAGAGGCGGGTTACGAATTCCTCGACGTCGGCGCGGCCGCTGACCGCGGTCCGGATCACCGCGAATTCGTCGCCGCCGAGGCGGGCAATGAGATCGCCCGGCCTGGTGCAATCCTTGAGGCTGGTTGCAATCGCCTTCAAAAGCTCATCGCCGACATGGTGTCCAAGCGAGTCGTTGATGCCCTTGAATTCGTCGATGTCGATATAGAGCAGCGCGAACTGCGGGCCGCCAACGGCCTTGCGAAGCTCGCGTTCGATCTGTTCGCGGAACAGCACACGGTTCGGCAGGTCGGTCAGCGCGTCGTAATGCGCCAGATGCGCGATCTTCTCGTTGGCAAGCCGGCGCTCGGTAACGTCGTCGACGACGTTGATGATGTAGCGCGCCTGGCCCGCCGAATTGCGGATTCCGAGCCGCCTGGAGGTGATGTAGCGCGGGCCCATCCCCTGGGTTTCCCAGACATGCTCGTCCTTGAACAGGCCGTCGGGCGATTGCAGCGTTTTCTCTTCGTCGGCCGCGATGAGTTCGGCCGCGGCTTCCGGAAAGAGGTCGTGGGCCGTCTTGCCGATGATCAGGTCGCGCGAAATGCCGAACTGGGTTTCCGCCACGCGGTTGACCAGGAGGTAGCGGCGGTCGTTCACGTCCTTCACGGTGATCTGCGAGGGGATGTGATCGATGATCTGGCTCAGGAAGGCGTAGTTGCGGTCGCGCTCCTGCTCGAGATTGCGCCGCTCGGTGATGTCTTCCATGGTGGCGACCCAGCCGCCGTCCGCCAATGGCTTGCTCACCGCCATGAAGGCGCGCCCGTCCGGGCACTCCATGATGCTGTGATCGACCCGGCCGCGCGCGATGTTCCGGAGGACGATGGCGCAGAATTTGTTGACGTTGCCGGCGAACGATCCGCAGTCCTTGCGGTGCTGCATCAGGTCGCGGAAATGACAGCCTGGCTTCACGATCTCGGTCGACAGATTGTACATGTCGATGTAGCGGCGGTTGAAGGTGACGACGCGCGCCGAGGCGTCGAACGTCACCAGTCCCTGGATCATGTTGTTGAGCGCGGTATCGAGCCGGCCGCGTTCCGCTTCCAGCCGTTGCTGCGCCTCGCGGTTCTGCCGGGTGATCTGCCGAATGATCAGGAGCAGGATCAAGGCGATCACCGCGGCAGCCAGCGTTGCCGCCAGGACCAGGAATCTGGTTTGTTCGCGCCAGTCGGAGAGCGCGGCGGCAACCGTGTTGGTTGCGACCACGACGCCCGCATAGCGGCTGAGCGGGGCTGCCGATCCCAGCCGGTCCGTCTGGTCGATCGGGCTTTGTACGCGCAGCGTCTGCGGGCCGCCTGTTTCCCCCACCCGCTGCAGCAGCGGCGCCTTCGCGAAGTTCTGGCCAATCTGTTCGTCGACCCGCGGATAGCGCGCCAGCATGGTGCCGTCTGCCTGAAACATCGAGATGGCGGCGCCCGTTCCGAGCGCGACGGAAGCGAAGAATCTTTCGTAGTTGATCGGGTTGACGCGCCGCGTCATCACGCCGAGAAAGACGCCGTCCTCGCCTCGCAAGCGATGGGCGATGACGGAATTCAGGTTGCCGCTCAGATAGCTGCGAACCGACTCGGTCTGTATGGATGGCGATCGCGAATTGAATTTGAAGCTCTTGAAATAGGCCCGCCCGGAAATGTTGAGGACGGGTGCCGGCAGCGACCGCGACCAGTTGATCATGTCGCCGTTGGAATCGAAGATGGAGATGTCGCCGAGATAGGACAGGACGCCCGCCTTGGATCTCAGGATCTCGTGCGCTTCGGCGCTTCCGGCACGTCGCCGGAACTCCTTGTCCGACGCGATGCCGGAGACTTGCAGCCGGGAGATCACGTCGTCGGCGAGCGTGTCGGAATCCTCGAATTGCTGGTCGAAATGACGGGCGAGCAGGAGGACGGTGTTCTCCAGTTCGCGCTCGCTGTTGACGAGCGCGCGCTCGCGGAATTGGCCGGCCATCATGATGGTGCCGACGAAGATCGCCGCGACCAGCAAGCCGCCGCAAAGCGTCAGCCACAGCACCGGCCCCCGGACCGTCGCGGCAAGGTGCCGCCCGGTGGCTGCCGTTCGGGCCTTCATGTTTTGCAGGTGGTGAAACAGATCGCGCATTCTCCCTTCTCCCGGGAACATGCATACGATGCGCAGATGCCATAAGCGGTTAGGAAATCCGGTTACCCGGGGCTTAATTGCCTGTCCTGTAGGCACGATCGCAAGATGAAGCGGTATTCTGCTGCTTCCGCCATGCTGCCGGCGAAGATCAAGCACCTGTCCGCGGCAAGCGTCCTATCCCTTCAGCGGCGATAGCCGCCGCCGCGCGAGTAGGCGGCGCGGGTTTCCGGCGCGGGGCGGCTGACGTTGCCGGCGCGCGCCTCGCTGGCGCGCGGGGTCGCCAGCTTGAGTTCTTCCAGGAAGAACGGCTTCGAGAAGTAGTAGCCCTGGGCGTAACGGATCTTGGTCGCGGCCTGCAGATAGGCCAGTTCCTCGAAGCTTTCGACCCCTTCGGCGATCACGGTCATGCCGAGCGCTTCGCTCAGGGATTCGATCGCCCGCAGGATGCCCTGGCTGCGGGGACGCTTATGGATGTCGGTGATGAAGGAGCGGTCGATCTTGATCTCGTCGGCGGTAATGTCGGCCAGTGCCGACAGCGACGAATAGCCGATGCCGAAATCGTCGATCGAGATCCTGACGCCGAGTTTGCGGAAGATCGGCAGGATCTCGTCCTGGAACTGCGTCTTGGCGACGAAGGCGTCCTCCGTCACCTCGATCATGAAGCGGTTTGGAAATCCGGTGGCTTCGAGCGCCTCGGCGAACGGCTGCATGAATTCGGGATTGCCGGCCTGCGTGGCCGCGACGTTCATGCTGATGGTGGTGTCGTGGCCGAAGGTCTCGTTGATCAGGTCGATCGACTTGACGATCTCCGCCAGCACCAGATGGGTCAGTTCGTCGATCAGGCCCAGTTCGGTGGCGAGGTTGATGAAGGTGCTGGGGGCCTGAATCACGCCCTCGTCGTCGCGCAGGCGCACCAGCGCCTCGACGCCCGTGATTTCCTTGGTCCGGATATCGACCTTGGGCTGGAAGGCGCAGCAAAAGCGCTTTTCCAGGATCGCCAGCCGCAGCGATTGCTCGATCTTCATCCGCGCCAGCGCCTCGCGCTCCATGCTGGCATCGAAGAACGCCGCGGCGCCCTTGCTGCTGTTCTTGACGCGGTACATCGCGATGTCGGCATTCTGGCGCAGCACCTCATAGCTGCGCCCGTGCTCGGGATAGAGGCTGACGCCGATCGAGGTCGAGGCGAATATCTCGGATTGATCGATGAAGAACGGCGCCTTCAACCGCTGCAGGATGAAATGGATGTACTCTTCGACCTCGGCGTTGCTCTGGATCGGGTTGAGCAGCAGCACGAACTCGTCGCCGCTGATCCGCGACAGGATGTCGGAGTCGCGCAGGTCCAGCCCGAGCCGCTTGGCCATCTCCACCAGCAGCGCGTCGCCGACCGGGTGCCCGTAATAGTCGTTGATGTGCTTGAAATTGTCGATGTCGAGAAACGCCAGCGCGAAACGGCCCTGTCCGTTGTCGTACTTCAGCAGGCTGTTGACGCGATGCTCGATCACGCGCCGCGTCGGCAGGCCGGTCAGTTCGTCGTAATAGGCGGAGCGAAACAGATGATCCTCGAACGCCTTCTGTTCGGAAATATCGGTCGAGCTCGAGATCAGCAAATTGCGGCCAGCGACCTGAATGGGCCGATGCGAGGTGAGAAACACCTGTTTGGCCGGACCGCCGGCAATGGCTTCTTCCACTACGGCGGAGCGGCCGGTACGCAGCAATTCGAGACAGGTTTCGCGGCGATCGCTCAGTTGCGAAGCTGACGGCGCCGCGGCGGCCGCCGCCAGCAGAGCAGTCGCAGCATCGTTCATCAGCACGAACTCGCCGTGCTCGTCCTGAACCGTCACGCCGGCCGGAAGCAATTTGAGGACATCCCGCAGGATGTTCAGTTCGGATTCAAATATGCTTTCATCGCCGGCCTGCGTCGCCGCCTGAAAGTCGAGCTTGTTGGGACTATGCATGCCACGGAGCTTGGCAAAGTCCCTTGTAGTATTGGTTAAGTGGAACTGCGAAAAACCGGGACAACCGTAGAAGTCGGCGATTTCCGACGGCGCCGGGCTTGATCGTCATTAACAGAGTGTCAACGCCGATCGAGAGGGACGCTTTAGGCGGCCGGAAGCCGGCATTGCATCGTGCAATGCGCGCCGGTCTTCAGATAGCGGATATCGGTCTTGCCGTCGAAAGCGCGAAGCGCCGATTGCAACAGCTTGGTGCCGAACCCGGAGGGACCGACGTTTTCAACCACGGGACCTTCCGTTTCATCCCAGGTGACGTGGAGCCGATCCTCCGACACCGACCACGACACCTGCAACAGCCCGCGCGCCGAAGAAAACGCGCCGTACTTGCCCGCATTGGTGGCCAGTTCGTGAAAGATCAGCGCCAGGCTGACCGCGAGCTTGGCCGGCAGGAACAGTGGATCGCCGTTCAAATTGAACCGGACATGCCCGTACGGCCCGAGTTCGGAATGCAGCATGTCCTTGATGTCGCAGCCGTTGCCGTCGAGCCGGGCGATCAAATCGTCGGTCGCCGATAGTGCGCGGAGGCGGCGATCGATGCTGTCCCAGATCTGCGGCTGGTCCTGCAGCACCTGATGCAGCACAGCGTGGATTGTCGACGTCTTGTTCTTGAGCCGGTGCTGCAGTTCCTCGACCAGCAGCTTGCGATATTCCTCTTCCTGGATCAGCCGTTTTGAATCTTCCCGCTGCTGCGTCACGATCCTGCGGTAGTGGTCGACGCCCCAGATGGCGAAGCCGCTAACCGCCCAGAACATCAGCAGCAGCGCAAACCGCGCGGAATCGGCAATCGCGCCGCTGAAATTGATGATAACGCCGAGCGCGCCTCCCGCGATTGCCGTTGCGATCCCGATCCGGGCGCCGCCGACGGCGGCAGCCAGGAACACGGCCGGAAAATAGGGCGTGAAGAATACGTCGGGACGGATCTGGGCGATGCCCCACCGGGCGATCGTCGACAAAACGAGGCAGCCGGCCGCGAAGGCCGTGCTGAACAGCAGCGAGGGCTGGGAAATTCCCTGCCAGCCGCGCCGGAACTCGTCGATCAATTTCTTCATCGGAGTTGTCACTTCACGTGATCAGCGAATCCAAAATATGGCCGAGCATACCGAAAACGGGGGATTTCGTGGCGGCCGATGGCAGCAAGGCTGGTCCGCTGCCTGGGGATCGCAGTGGAACCGCTCGCTTGCGTTGTCGGCAAGAGGCGGGAATATTGACGTCAGCTGATATCGACGGGGGAACGACATGGGACGGCTGGATGGCAAGGTAGCGGTGATCACCGGTGCGACGAGCGGCATCGGCTTGCGCACCGCGGAGATATTCGTCGCCGAAGGCGCGAAAATCGTCATCGCCGGGCGCCGCGCGCCGGAGGGCGAGGCGCTGGCCAAAAAGCTCGGCGCCAACTGCATCTTTCGCCAGACCGACGTCACGGTGGAAGCACAGATGAAGGCGCTGATCGCCCTTTCGGTAGAGAAATTCGGCCGTATCGATTGCCTGTTCAACAATGCTGGCGGCCCGGCCCAGACCGGCGGCATCGAAGGCCTCGAGGTCGAGCACTTCGACGCCGCGATGGCGACGCTGATTCGCAGCGTGATGCTCGGCATGAAACATGCGACCCCCCAGATGCGGAAACAGGGTTCCGGCAGCATCATCAACAACGGCAGCATCGCCGGCCGCCTGGCCGGCTTTTCGTCGTCGATGGTCTATGGCGCGGCGAAGGCCGCCGTCATTCATCTCACCAAATGCGTGGCAATGGAACTCGGCGAAGCCAACATCCGCGTCAACTCGATTTCACCGGGCGCGATTGCGACCGGCATCTTCGGCAAGGCGCTTGGCCTGCCGGTGGAAGCCGCGGAAAAGACGTCGGCCGTGATGCGCGAGGCCTTCAAGTCGGCCCAGCCGATACCGCGCGCCGGTATGCCCGAGGACATCGCGCATGCTGCGGTATTTCTGGCGAGCGACGAATCCTCCTTCATCAACGGCCATGATCTGGTGGTCGATGGCGCGATGACCGGCGGCCGCAACTGGAGCCAGCAGCAGCAGGGGTACGTCACGCTGAAGAAGGCGTTCGATCAGGGTGCGGGATAGACGGCGCGACAACGCAAAGGAGAGACGCAAATGTCTGCAGCATTCGGCCTGTCACCGATATCGCAAGGCCGTCCATTCTACCTCGCCATTATCGCCGGCCTGGCCTGCGCCTTCGTCATCGGCAAGGCGCTGCCGTCGACCGTGGATGCGATCTCGGCGGTGATCGAGCCGCTATGCATGAGCGGCGATCCGGCGGGTTCGACACAGGACGTCGTCGAGCCGATCAGCTCGCATGCGTTGCCCAACGTGCCGGGCAAGCGCGTGACGATCGTGCGCGTGTTCTACGGTCCCGGCGGGTTCACGCCTGCGCACCGGCATGCCGGTTCGGTCACCGCCTATATCACCAAGGGCGAAATCCGCTCGCAATTGGCGGGCGGTCCGGTCGAGACGTTCGGGGTTGGTCAGTCGTTCTTCGAGCCGCCCGGCGCGACGCATCTGGTCTCGGCCAATGCCAGCATGACCGAGCCCGCCGAATTGATCGCGGTGTTCGTGGCCGACGAGGGCGCGCAACTCACGACGCTGGTGAAGTGAAGATGTCAGACCTCATCCTGAGGGTTGAATCGTAGGGTGGGCAAAGCGAAGCGTGCCCACCATTCCAAGCCGCGATCCGCAGAGATGGTGGGCACGCTGCGCTTTGCCCACCCTACGCGCTGACTCACAGCGCCTTCAACACCACGCGCAGACCATCCCGCGGCTTCGGGATCGGCCACATCTGCCAGTCCGGCTTGTAACCTGGCTCCAGCGACACTTCGAGGTTTTGCAGGAAGTGCCGCGCAAAACATTTCGCCTGCATATAGGCGAAGTGCAGGCCGAGGCACATATGCGCGCCGCCGCCATACGGCACCCAGGCGAAACGGTGCCGGTTGCGCTGCGCCTCGTCGGTGAAGCGCATCGGATCGAATTTTTCAGGCTCGGGCCAGATCTCCTCCATGTGGTGGGTGAACAGCGGATTGACGCCGACCATGGTGCCGGCAGGGATCGCATAGCCCTTGAAGGTGAAGTCCTTGATGGAGCGGCGCGGCATCGAGGGCACCGGCGGCTTCAGCCGCAGCGCTTCCTTGAAGGCCATTTCGGTCAGCCGCATGGCTTCGAGATTGTCGAAGTTCATCGGCGCGCCGGCGGCAAGCCCGAGGCCTTTGACTTCGTCGCGCAGCTTCTGCTGCCACTCCGGATGCGCGGCCAGTTCGCCGACGAACGACGTCAGCGACGAGGTCAGCGTGTCATGCGCCGCCATCATCAGGAAACTCATGTGATCGACGATGTCCTGCGTCGAGAGCAGTGCGCCGTCCTCATGGGTTGCCTGGCACAGTTGCGAGAACAGGTCGTCGCCGCCGCCCTTCGCCCGGCGGATCGGAATCTGCTCGGAGAAATAGGCGACGATGCGCTTGCGGCCCTTGACGCCGCGCGCCATCGGCGTGCCGGGCAGCGGCTTTCGGATCACGGCGACGGAAGCCGCCACCATGTCGACAAAGGCGCGCGTGATTTCGTCGACCTCGGGACCGATGCCGGCGCCGAGAAAGGACGTCGCCGCGAGGTCGAGCGTAAGCTGCTTCATTGCCGGATAGAACAAAATCGGTCCGGGCTGTGCCTTCCATTGCGCAACCCGCGCTGCGATGCCGGTGTCGAGGTCGGCCAGATAGGATTTCATCGGCCCGGACTTGAACGCCACCGACAGCGCGCGGCGGTGGAGGCGATGCTCCTCGAAATCGAGCAGCATCAGCCCGCGCGGAAACAGCAGCCCGAGAATCCGGCCCCAGCCGAGCGTCGAGGAGAACTGCTTGGCCTGATCGAACAGCACGAGCTCATTGGCCTCGGGCCCGAGCAGGACGAGACTGGTCTCGCCGAACAGATGGCTGCGATAGACCAGGCCGTATTTTTTGGATTGCCGTTCGACCTGTCCCTTCGGGTCGGCGAGCACTTCCAGCGTCTTGCCGATAAGCGGCCAGCCTTCGTCGCCCGGAATATGCGTCAGCGAATTGCGCCGCGGCTTGGTGAAGCTGTAGACGGGAGAAGCAACACTCTGAATCGACATGGTAATTGCTCCGGTTTAGATCTCGGATTCCCAGACATTATCCATCGTAGCGGCGGCTTTGTCGCGGCCCGAATATCGCCGCGGGCATCGCCTGCCTCCCGTAAATAAAGCCTTCTTTCGTTGCAGCAAATAGCACGAACGTGTGGCGGGATGCCCCGGGGGCGGTGCAATTGGCAAACACAGTGCTCAAAGGCGTGCTATCGTGTTCCAAAATCAAGCGTATCAAGGGGAAGTCATGCCGAAATTGTTACGTGTTCTCGCGGTCGCCTTCATTGCGCTGGGCGGGATCTCGTTGGCGCAGGCCCAGACCAGGCCCGTCGTTACGACGCTGGGGCCGGATTTTCCCAAGACCGAAATCTTCATCGGCAACAGCTTCTTCTACTACAACAACAGCATGCACAGCCACGTGCTGGCGATGCAGCGCGCCGCCGACCCCGCCAACAAGCAGGCCTACCGCGCTACTTCGGTCACGATCAGCGGCTCCGGCATCGATTGGCATGATGTCGAAAGCTATTTCCGGCCCAAGGCGGTCGGCTCTTATTCGTTCGACGACCAGAACAACGTCGTGTTCAACAAGCTCGACAAATTGTTCGACGTCGCGATCATGATGGATTGCAGCCAGTGCCCGATCCATCCCACCCTGAAGTCGGTGTTCACCGAATATGCGAAGAAGGACAGCGACATCGTGCGCGCCAAGGGCGCAAAGCCGGTGTTCTTCATGTCCTGGGCCTATGCCGACAAGCCGGAAATGACGGCGCAGCTCGCCGAGGCCTATACGATCGCGGGCAATGACAACAATGCGCTGGTGATCCCGGCGGGCCTCGCCTTTGCCAAGGCGGTCAGCAAGCAGCCCGAAGTCAATCTCTACGCCATCGACAAGCGGCATCCGAGCGCGGCCGGCACCTATCTCGCCTCCTGCGTGGTGTTCGCGGCGCTGACCGGGCGCTCGCCGGTCGGCAATACTTATCTCGCCAATATCGACGCGCAGACCGCGGCATTCCTGCAGCACGTGGCGTGGGACACCGTGCAGGAATATTACGGGAAGTAGGAGGCGCTTCGGGGTCTCGCCTTTGGGCAATCCATCACTCCGCGTGGGATAGATGGATTGCTTCGTCGCTTTGCTCCTCGCAATGACGCGGATAGATCGTCGTTGCTTGTGAGCTAGCCCATCACGCCTTGCGCTTCGCCGCTTCCTTCTGCAGGTCGGGCGCGTTGATGGTCGGGATCGCCACGCGGCCGGGGCCGGTATGGGCGAGCGCGGCCGCGGCCTTTTCGTTCTCCATGATCTTCGCCATCACGGCCTGACCCGCGCGCTCGAACACCGCGCGGTTCTCGATCAGGAATTTCTGCGACTTGCGCAGCTTGGCGGCGTAGCCGTTGATCTCGGGAATCACGTAGCGCGCGACCATGTCCCAGCTTCGGCGGGTGTTCTCCGGATTGGCCCAGTCGTGCACGAAGCCGACGATGGTGCCGACGCCGCCCGAGACGTGCATCAGGTTCTTGATGGTTTTAACGAGATCGTCAGGCGTGCCGATGGTGGACGCAGCATTCTCGCCGCCCGCGGTTTTCTCGACCGCATCCTCGGGCGAGGTGAACGGCTCCAGGCCCGGCCGTTGCAGGGTGCCGACATTATACTCGTTGTGCCAGCGCATCAGGCCGGGACCGGCCTCGCGCTGTGCCTGTTCGCGGGTCTCGGCGATGTGCCAGCTCAAGAGCACGCGCCAGTCGGAGCGGCTCACGGTGGTGCCGGCCTTCTTCGCGGCATCCTCGGCAAAGCCCCATTGCGTCGGCAGCGCCATCAGGCCCTGCGTCGACATCGAGCCGAGCGAAATGATGCCGATGCCGTATTTGCCCGCCAGCGTCATGCCCGAGGGCGAGATCTGCGAGGCCACCACGAACGGCATGTCTTCCTGCAGCGGCAATAGCTGCAGCGCGGCGTCGTTCATCGTGAACCAGTCGCTCCTGGCGGTGACCCGCTCGCCCTTGAACAGGCGGCGGATGATCGCGATCGCTTCGTCCTGGCGGTCGCGCTGCGTCATCGGGTCGATGCCGAGCGTGTGCGCGTCGGATGCCAGCGCGCCCGGGCCGGAGCCGAAGATCGCGCGGCCGCCGGTCATCCAGTCGAGTTGCACCATGCGTTGGGCTACGTTGTAGGGGTGGTGATAGGGCAGCGAGACCACGCCGGTGCCGAGCTTGATGCGCTTGGTGCGTTCGCCGGCGGCGGCCAAAAACATTTCCGGCGAGGCGATCATTTCCCAGCCCGAGGAATGATGCTCGCCGCACCAGAATTCGTCGTAGCCGAGCGCGTCGATCTGCTCGACGAAATCGAGGTCGCGGCGGAACTGCAGCAACGGATTTTCGCCGATCGGATGATGCGGGGCGAGAAAGGCTCCGAATTTCAGGCGCGACATGGGTGGTTTTCTCCGGATTTATTGTTCTTTGGATTTGCTCGGGTCACAAGTTACGGGGAGGGCAGGGGCAAGGCAATGCTCGAAGCCGGGACGCCAGCGCATGGTTGTTGCGCAAAGTCAGGCACGTGCCGCGGCCCGGAATTAGGCGTCCCTCACGGCTCGTGCGCCGATTTCGCCGGGATCAGAAGAGAGGGGCCTCGAGACTAACCGTCCACGTCTCCTTCGCTGACGACAGCGTGATCAGCGTCTCGGTTCGCTCCACGCCATCCACCGCCTTGATCGTGTCGGTGAGAAAACGTTCGAGATCGCGCGTGGTGCCGACGCGCACCTTCAGGAGATAATTCCAGGCGCCGGTAATGTGATGACACTCCAGCACGTCGGGCGACGCCTTCACCTTTTCCAGGAAGGTCGCCTCGACCTTCGGATTGCTCCAGCTCACCATGATGAAGGCGAGCAGGTTCAGCCCGATTGCCTCCGGCGCGATGCGGGCATGAAAGCCGGAGATCATGCCGGATCGAACCAGACGTTTGATGCGGTCGTTGATCGTCGAAACGGCGACGCCGGTTTTCTCGCTGAGAGCCGCCAGCGACTGGCGGTCGTCCTCCTGCAGCAGCATCAGGAGTTGCCGGTCGGTGTCATCAAGTCTTGCCATTGGCGTGCCTCGCTGCACGTCTTCCGGAACTTGACGGGTCTTCCGTGGGCTCCGAAAGGCTCTTCACCGTTTCACGCCTATTATCTCGCAAATTTTCCGGAATGTATCGCAGATATCACAATTGGCGCGGGATTTACCGCATTAGCCCGCAACCTGTGCAAATTGCAGCCTGGTACGTTCCGGTCGCGGCCGCTCAACAGCGAAAGCTCTGGCCGCCGCGTCGACGATTGCGTCTCGCGATAGCGGAGCGAACCATCACCTACCTGCCAGGTAATCGCCGGCATGACCGAAGCTTGAGATCATCCGGCGCAACGATTCCCGGACAAGATCCTTCATGCATCAGATCGTCTCAGCTCCCGTCGATACTTCACGCCGCTGGTGGGTGCTCACGACCGTCGTCGCCGCGCAATTCATGTTCGGGGTCGATGCCTTCATCGTCAACGTCGCGATCCCGACCATTGCAGCGGAGCTGCATGCGAGCGCCGCGCAGATCGAGGCGGTCATCGCGATCTACTTGATTGCCTATGCCACGCTGGTCGTCACCGGCGGGCGGCTCGGCGATATCTACGGCACGCGAAACGTCTTCATCGCGGGCGTGGCCGGCTTCACCGTCACCTCGCTGTGGTGCGGGCTGGCGCAATCCGGACCCGAACTGATCGCGGCGCGGCTGGCGCAGGGCGCGACCGCGGCATTGATGGTGCCGCAGGTGCTTGCCACCATTCACCTGCTGTTCGCGGACGCCTCGCGCGCCCGCGCCTTCGGCATTTACGGCATCGTGCTCGGGTTGGCGGGTGCTGCCGGCTTCCTGCTCGGCGGCATTCTGGTGACATCAGATCTGGCGGGGCTCGGCTGGCGCGCGGTGTTTTTCGTCAACGTGCCGTTTGGCGCGGTCATCATGGCCGCGGCCTTCAGGATCATGCCGACCGTGCCGCACCGCGCCGGCACGCGGCTGGATATAGCAGGCGCCATCGTGCTGTTTCTCGGCCTGCTGTGTCTGATCGGTCCGCTGCTGTTCGGCCATGATGTGCACTGGTCGCCCACGGTCTGGCTGGTGATGGCGGTGGGCGCGGTCATCATCGCCGCCTTCCTATGGCTGGAGCGCGCGGTCGCCCGCCGCGGCGGCATGCCGCTGATCGATCTTTCGCTGCTTGCGGACGAGGCGTTCATGCGCGGGCTCGCTGCCGTGTTCTTTTTCTTCTTCGCCAATTTGTCGTTCTACCTGGTCATGACGATCTACATGCAGAAGGGGCTGCATATTCCGCCGCTGCAGGCCGGGCTGGTCTTCCTGCCTTTGGCGCTGACCTTCGTGGTCGCCTCGCGGCACAGCGGAATGCGCGCCAAACATCGCGGCACGCTGGTGCTGATCGAGGGCTGCGCGGTGCAGATTACGGGTCTTGCAGCATTGGTGGCGGCGATCGAATGGATCGCTGCGCCGTCCGCAATAATGCTGGCGCTGGTGCTGATGACCTTCGGTTACGGCCAGGGGCTCGTCATGGCGCCGCTGTCGAGCGCGGTGCTCTCGACCGTGAAGCCGGCCAGTGCCGGCGCGGGCTCCGGCATGTACGGCACGACGGCGCAAATCGCCAACGCGGCCGGCGTGGCTGCGATCGGTGCGGTGTTCTTTGCGATCGAATCTAATCAATCGGCTCGGCTGGCGCTGCTTGCCGCGTGTGTGCTGTTTACGTTGTCGATTATCGCCTGTGCCGCATTCCTGACATGGATGCGACGCGTCACGGGATGACACAATAACGTCACCTGGCAAAATTTGATTGTGGGGAATGACAGTGCACGGTCTTTTTATTTTGCACTGCAGCAACTATCTGTTCAGGGTAGCGTTGAGAACAATCGCCTCAGGAGCCTTATTTGTCGCTCGCAAAGAACGTCGAATTCTTGCGCCATTTCCCGAAGCTGAACGGGTTCAACGGCTTTGGAATCTATGGCCGAAGTGCATCGGCGGAGGCGGGGAGTCCACTCGTTGAAATCGACGGGTTCGGCACCAATCCCGGCGCGCTCAAGATGTTCGCCCATGTGCCGGAACAGTTGCCGCGTGCGTCCGCGCTCGTCGTCGTCCTGCACGGCTGCGGCCAGACCGCAACGGGTTATGACGTCGGCACCGGCTGGTCGACGCTTGCCAACCGTTACGGCTTTGCGTTGCTGATGCCCGAACAGCAGTCGGCGAATAACGCCAACACCTGTTTCAACTGGTTCAATCCGGGCGACGTCGTGCGCGGCCGCGGCGAAGCCGCTTCGATCCGGCAGATGGTCGCGCGGATGGTCGCCGATCACAATATCGATTCCCGTCGCATCTATATCACCGGCCTTTCCGCCGGCGGCGCGATGACGTCGGTGATGCTGGCGACCTACCCGGAAGTGTTCGCGGGCGGCGCCATCATCGCCGGTCTGCCCTACGGCATTGCCAGCAATGTCCGGGAAGCGCTCGGCGGCATGATGCAGTCGACGTCGCGCCCCGGCGACAAACTGGGCGATCTCGTCCGCAAGGCCTCCAAGCACAACGGCCCGTGGCCGAAAGTGTCGGTGTGGCACGGCAGCGCCGATCGCACCGTCAACCCCGGCAACGCCAATGAGATCGTCAAGCAATGGCTCGACGTCCACGGTCTGCCGGCCACGCCGATGTCGGCCGTCGACGTCGACGGTCACCCGCGCGAGGTCTGGTGGAACGCCGACGGCGAGACCGTCGTCGAATCCTACACGATATCAGACATGGCCCATGGCACGCCGCTGGGGCTCGCGGGCAACGACGAGCCCTATGGGGCGGAGGGCGCATTCCTGATCGAGGCGGGAATTTCCTCGTCCTATCACATCGCGAACTTTTTCGGCCTCACCGATCGCGTCAGTCCGGCCAGCGAAGCGGCCAAGCCGGCACCCGCGTCGAAGACTGTTCCATCCGCTGCCACGGAAACCCTGCAGTCGTCCGATCTCGCCGCCACGCTCTGGTCAAGGGTTCACAAGCCGGTTCGCCAACACAAGCCGGCGCCGAGCGAACCGAAGCGCGGCATCGATGTCGGCGCCGTCATCACCCGCGCGCTGACGGCGGCGGGATTGATGAAATAGCCGCTTCCATCGGCCAAAGCGGAGCTAGGTTTCGATCTCGCCGGTGAGGAACGGATTGGTCATCCGCTCCTGGCCGATGCTGGAGCCCGCGCCATGGCCGCAGATGAAGCCGACATCGTCGCCGAGCGGCAGCAGCTTTTCCTTGATCGAGTTGATCAGCGTGGCGTGGCTGCCGCCCGGCAGATCCGTGCGCCCGACCGAGCCGTTGAACAGGACATCGCCGACATGGGCGAAGCGCAATTCCTTGTTGAAGAACACGACGCTTCCAGGTGAATGGCCGGGGCAATGCAGGATGTCGAAGGTGAGATCCCCGATCGAGACAGAATCGCCTTCGTCGAGCCAGCGGTCGGGCCCGAAATTGCGCACATCGGTCATGCCGAAGCGCTCGCCGCTGCTTACGACATTGTCGAGCATGTATTTGTCGGCGATGTGCGGGCCTTCGATCTTGACCTGCAGTGCGTCGCGCAAATCGGCGGCGCCGCCGACATGATCGATATGGCCGTGCGTCAGCCAGATCTTCTCGACCGTGACGCCGGTCTGCTTGATCGCCTCCAGGATCTTGGGAACGTCCCCGCCGGGGTCGATCACCACGGCCTTCTTGGAAGGCTCGTGCCAGATGATGGTGCAGTTCTGCTCGAACAGCGTGACCGGCACGATCATCGCGCCGGCCTTCGCCTGATTCTCGGCCTGGGTCTCGGTTTTGTCATCCATGGCTGGCACCATATTCTACCTTGAAAAGGGGTCAACACGGCTGGGAACTGATATGTGGTCCGTTTCAGTCCGTGATAGGATTTGCACATCAGAATATTTAGTGGCGAACGCCGGAAATCGCATCGGTCGGATCGCGATTTCGGCCGGGATGCGCAGTTGATGAACCAGGCCTCCAAATCGCCGCTCGGCGGGACCCGAACGACGGTCCGGGCGTTTTTTGTCAGCGATCGCCTCAATACGTCGGGCCTTGAGCGCGGCGACGTGCTGGCAACCATGCCGCTGGCGTTTCGCGTCAATGAAAGCGGCGTCGCGGTTCTCTTCCGCTATGGCGTGGTGGTCCTAATCGGGCTGAATGCTCTGGAAGAGGACGAATTCCTTCGCGGCCTGGACCACCGCATGACGCGGAAGTTTGCGCGGCGCGACGAAGAAATCGCAATCATCGAACTGGCCCCGGAAAAGGAGGACCAGATTCCTCCCGGCGGCCCGATCTGCCTGCAAAGCCTGTCGCCTGACCGGCTGATCCTGATCAGCGAGGCGCTGGCGAAGAGCGTCGTTCTGGCCCGGCATGAACGCGAGGTCGCCAGCGTCTTTGACACGACCGAACCGTTCGCGCGGGAACTGGCGCAGAGCGGGCGTATGCGCGGCAGCCGTCGTTCGATCCTGAAAAACATCGGCAGCGCGCTTCTGGTACGGCACCGGGTGTCGGGGCCGGTCGAAGTGGAAGAAAAACCCGATGTGCTCTGGGACAAGCCGCATCTGGAGCGGCTGTATGCCCGGCTGGAGGACGAGTACGAGCTTAAGGAGCGCGCGGAATTGCTGAACCGAAAGCTCGCCGTGATCGCCGAAAGCGCGCAGGTGTTGACCGATATCATCGACACGCGGCGCTCGCTCCGGCTCGAAGTGATTATCGTGCTGCTGATCCTGTTCGAGGTGATTATCACGATCTATCAACTCGCCGTCGGTCGGCACGCCTGATCTCTGTCGTCCCGGCCAAGCGAAGCGCGAGCCGGGACCCATAACAACAGGCGTGTGTTGTGCGAAGGCTGTAGCTCCAGCCCGGCACAACAACACGCATTGGTGGTTATGGGTCCCCACGTTCGCGGGGACGACTCGTGGAGAGGGTGTCGCTCACCGCTTGATCTGCGCCTTCAGCGTATCCTCAACGACGCGGTCGAACGACGACGCTTTCGGCGCCGCCTTGGCGCGCTGGTCGGCGACGTATTTGTCGCGCTTGGCCACCAGCGCCGACAGTTTTTCGTTGAGCGCCTTGCGCTGGCCCATCTGCTTGTTGACCTCGTCCATGCGCGCTTCGGGCTTCAACGCGCGCAGATTGTCGGGCAGGTCTTCGTCACTGATGGCGGAGAAGCTCTTGCGGCCGGCGGTCACATCGGCAACCAGATCGCCGTCGCCGGTCACGGCTTCGGATGTCGCCCTGGAACGCTTATTGAGATAGCTCGCCATCTCCGAGGCTTGCGCCGGCGCTGCGGCGGCGACCTCGGACAGTTGCTTGGTCTTGCCCTCGGTGCGCTTCTGCAGCTGCTTCGGTCCGTAAGGAATCACGGTGCCGTTGATCTCCCGCTGCAGGATGATGATCTCCTCGTCGAACGGCGTCTCGATCAGGACCACCTCGCCGCCGTCCTGCGGAATCGGAATGAAGCGGCCATTGCCGTTCTGGGCGATGTCGCGCCAGATCCGCGCGGTATCCTGGGCGCTGCCGGCCAGCACCGCATTGACGATGATGTCCCTCTGCCTGGCGACCGACAGCGTGACTGGATATTTGGTGTCCTGCGCGTAATCCATGTGTGGCGGCGCGTCGCCGACCAGGAACACAATCCGCCTGACGTCGCCACTCGAGGTCCATTGCAGCTTGTTGACGGCGACATCGAGCGCCTCGTTGACGCTCTCCGGCCAGTCGCCGCCGCCACGGGCTTTCAGTTCCAGAAGATGGGCGTAGAGATCCTGGATATCGGTGGTGAGTTCGATCTTCCTGGTGACGTATTCGTCGCCGATGTCGCGGTAGGCGACCAGCCCCATGCGGATGTCGGCTTCGGGGTTGGAATCGACGATCGCGGTCGCGATCGACCAGATCTTGCGCTTGGCGCCTTCGAGCAATCCGCCCATCGAGCCCGTGGTGTCGAGCACAAAGGCGACTTCGACGGCAGGCTTTGCGTTTGCCTGTGACAGTCCGGCGGACAGGGGAAGGATGGCGAGAGCGAATGCGAGCGAGTGAAGCGTGATGCGTGACTTCATGGATCTCCTCCAGATGTTTCGTCCCCTCGGAACCCAAGTTCCACCGGCGTCGCGGTCCGCTTTGGCCGAAAACAAGGAGGTCAGGGTCGAAATTGCGGCTGACGTTGCGCTGGTCCGTGTTGGACGGTCCGAAATCGGTTATGGTTCGAACGCCATGGAATCACCCGCTCGCCAGATCGCCCTCGTGCCCGCACCGGACCGCCGTCAGTCGGAGACGGCGCTGGCGATCGCGCGCGGCACCGCGCGGCTGTTACGGTCGCTGGGTTTTTCTTGCGTCAGCGAGCTGCCGCTGCCGTCGGGGCGGCGCGCCGACCTGGTGGCGCTGAACGAGCGCGGCGAAATCTGGATCGTCGAGATCAAGTCGTCGGTGGAGGATCTGCGCGCCGACCAGAAATGGCAGGACTACCGGATGCATTGCGACCGGCTGTTCTTCGCCTTCACGCAGGATTTGCCGTGCGAGATTTTTCCGCAAGACACCGGCCTGATCATCGCCGACGCCTACGGCGCCCATCTGCATTGCGAGGCGCCCGAGCATCGCCTGCCGGCCGCAACCCGCAAATCGATGACGGTGCGCTTTGCGATGGCCGCTGCGCAACGGATCAACCGGCTGATCGACCCGCAAGGGCATGGGGAGTTTTGAGAGACGGTCTTGTAGGGTGGGCAAAGCGCAGCGTGCCCACCATGTATCCGCGACCGTTGTCTTGAATGGTGGGCACGCTTCGCTTTGCCCACCCTACGATCTACATGGTTCGAGACGCCGCTGTCGCGGCTCCTCACCATGAGGAAGGGAGCATTACCGCGGCGCGCGCTTCGCCAAAATCCGCTGCAACGTTCGGCGGTGCATGTTGAGCCGCCGGGCGGTTTCGGAGACGTTGCGGTTGCACATCTCGTAGATGCGCTGGATGTGTTCCCAGCGCACGCGATCCGCCGACATCGGGTTTGACGGCAGCTCGGATTTTTCGGAGCCGCTGGCGAGCAATGCTGCGACCACGTCGTCGGCATCGGCGGGCTTGGAGAGATAATCCACCGCGCCCATCTTCACCGCCGTGACGGCGGTTGCGATGTTGCCGTAACCGGTCAGCACGATGGTGCGCGCATCGGGGCGCTTGCGCTTCAGCGCCGACACGACGTCGAGCCCGTTGCCGTCGCCGAGCCGCAGGTCCACCACGGCGAAGGCGGGTGCGGCCTTGTTGATCTGCGCCAGCCCGTCGGACACGGTGTCGCAGGATGTCACCGCGAAGCCGCGGGTTTCCATCGCGCGCGACAGGCGTTCAAGAAACGGTTTGTCGTCCTCGACGATCAACAGCGAGCGGTCAGCGAGATCGTTCAGTTCGGCAATGGCGTTCAAGGTCGGCTATCCCCCGGTTGCGGATACAAAGCACAATATACACCATATGGCGTCGCAGTTTTGCACTGCCAAGGGTCGTAAGTCGATTGGCTAGGCAGGTTGGCGCGCTTTCCCTTAATCCGCTGGCCCGGCAGTACTTTCCTCGGCCTCGAAGCGGGCGCGGGGCCAGGCGATCTGCACCACGGCGCCGTGATCGGGAAAGGTCCGGTTCGAGAACGATACCTTGGCGCCGGTCCGTTCCAGCAGCGTGCGGGCGATGAACACGCCAAGGCCGAGCCCGGTGCGCTCACGATGGGCCTCATCGGCGCTGCGGCGCCTTGATAAATAGGGCTCCCCGATCCGTTTCAGCATATCGGGGGCGATGCCGGGGCCGTCGTCCGAGATGACGATTTCGACCGTCTCCGCGTTCCACCACGCGTTAACCTCGACCGTCGTCCGGGCGAAATCGACGGCATTCTCCAGGATGTTGCCGACCCCGTACAGGACGGCCGGGTTTCGCGCGACGACTGGTTCCCGCGTGGCTGCGACAGCTAGCCGCACCTTGATCGCGACGTCGAAATCGCGATGCGGCGCCACCGTTTCCTCGATCAGCGTCGAGATCGGCATGCGGTCGAACGGCGCGCCGGAGGAGGAAAGCTGGGTGATCTTGGCCAGGATGTCGCGGCAGCGCTGCGCCTGCTCGCGCAGGGTTTTCAGATCGGACGCCAGCACGTCGTTGCCGTCGACGGTCTTTTCCAGTTCCCGCGAAATCAGGAAGATCGTCGCCAGCGGCGTGCCGAGTTCATGCGCGGCGGCGGCGGCGAGGCCGTCGAGCTGCGTCAAATGCTGCTCGCGCGTCAGCACCAGTTCGGTTGCAGCCAATGCATCGGAAAGTTTTCGCGCCTCCTCGGTCGCCTGGAACGCATAGAGGCTGGTGACGCCGATCGCGAGCATGATCGAGAGCCAGACACCGAACAGATAGATCGGCGGCAGCACCAGCGGGTCTTCGCTGTCCCATGGCAGCGGCAGATGGAAGAACACCAGCGCCGAGGCGCAGGCGACCGCCAGCAGGCCGAGCCCGACCGTCATCCGGATCGGCAGCACCGTCGCCGAGATCAGGACCGGGGCGAGGAACAGAAACGAAAACGGATTTTGCAAGCCGCCGGTCAGGAACAGCAGCGCAGCCAGTTCGACGATGTTGAGCGCAAGCAGCGCCGCCGCATAGAGCGGTTCCAGCCGCTGCATCGGGTTGAAGGCAATCTGCAGCGCGAGATTGAGCATCGCCGAAACGGCCGACAACGGCAACGCAGGCGATGATCGGAAATTCGAATTCCAGCCCTTGCCCAACGATGAAGATCGCGGTGAGCTGGCCGAGCGCAGCCAGCCAGCGCAGCCGGAGGATCGTATCGAGACGGACATAGCGGTGTCGAAGGCGGAAATCGGAGGCTGCAACGTCGGACATTGCCGGAGTTTAGCCGTGTGGGGGCGCGATCACAAATTCGCGCGATTGCACGGGGCCGCATCCTTCGAGACGCGGCCAAGGGGCCGCTCCTCAGGATAAGGGGAAAGGCTGCCATCGCCGCGTGGAGGTCGTTCGACCCTCATGGTGAGGAGCCGCAAAGCGCCGTCTCGAACCATGCAGGCCCGGACGCCGCCAGGAGCGCAAGCCTTGCACTCACCTCCCTGATGGCTCAATGAACGTCCCTGAAATGGTCAACAGCGACGCCACGCCAGCGCAGTCGCCCGCGGTCGGGCCGGAAAGCTCCGCCGCGATCGACGTCGCGCATCTGATAAAACTCTACAAGACCACCCGCGCGGTGGATGACGTGTCGTTCCGGATCGCGCGCGGCAGCATCACCGGGCTGCTCGGCGGCAATGGCGCCGGCAAGACCACGACGATTGCGATGATCATGGGCCTGGTGCTGCCGACCTCGGGGCGTGTCCAGGTGCTCGGTCATGCGATGCCGGAGAGAAGCGCCGAGGTGCTCGGCCGGATGAATTTCGAGAGCCCCTATGTCGACATGCCGATGCGGCTCACGGTGCGGCAGAACCTCACGATTTTCGGCCGGCTCTATGCCGTGAAGGATCTCACCGAGCGGATCGAACAGCTCGCCTCCGACCTCGACCTGAAGGAATTCCTCGATCGCGCCAACGGAAAGCTCTCGGCCGGGCAGAAGACCCGCGTCGCGCTGGCGAAGGCGCTGATCAACCAGCCGGAGCTGCTGCTGCTCGACGAGCCGACGGCCTCGCTCGATCCCGATACCGCCGACTGGGTGCGGCAGCATCTGGCGAACTACCGCAGGACCCATGACGCCACCATCCTGCTGGCATCGCACAACATGCTGGAAGTGGAGCGGCTGTGCGACCGCGTCATCATCATGAAGCGCGGCCGCATCGAGGATGACGGCAGCCCCGACCAGATCATGCTGCGCTACAACCGCACCACGCTGGAAGACGTATTCCTCGACGTCGCGCGCGGCCGGGTGGCCGAGGGGACGCCATGAGCGAGGTCGGGATCGCCAGGCATCATGGGATTTCGGCCCAGCGCATCCATGCGATGGTGCTGCGTTACTGGTATCTCCTGATGTCGTCGTGGCCGCGGCTGCTGGAGCTGATCTACTGGCCGGTGCTGCAGATCATCACCTGGGGCTTTCTGCAGAGCTACATTTCGCAGAACGACGGTTTCTTTGCGCGCGCCGGCGGCTCGCTGATCGGCGCGGTGATCCTGTGGGACATCCTGTTCCGCGGCCAGCTCGGCTTTTCGATCTCGTTTCTCGAGGAGATGTGGGCGCGCAACCTCGGCAACCTGATGATGAGCCCGTTAAAGCCGATCGAGTTCCTGATCTCGCTGATGATCATGAGCCTGATCCGGCTGGCGATCGGCGTCATCCCGATGACGCTGCTGGCGCTGTTCTTCTTCGATTTCAACTTCTTCGCGATCGGGCTGCCGCTGATCGCGTTCTTCTGCAACCTGATCTTCACGAGCTGGTCGATCGGGATCTTTGTTTCGGGCCTGGTGCTTCGCAACGGGTTGGGCGCGGAGAGCATCGTCTGGACGCTGATGTTCGGGCTGATGCCGCTCGCCTGCGTCTACTACCCGGTCGCGGTGCTGCCCGGCTGGCTGCAATGGCTCGCCTGGGTGCTGCCGCCGACCTATGTGTTCGAGGGCATGCGCGCGCTCCTGATCGATCACGTCTTCAGGGCCGACCTGATGGTCTGGTCCCTTGCCATCAACGCGGTGCTGTTCGCTGCCTCATTTGCGATCTTCCTTGCCCTTTTGCGCAGCGCCAAACATGTCGGATCCCTGCTCGGGGGTGGCGAATAAGTCACTATTTTCCCGTGGATTCGCGGGCTTTTCGGCCTTTTAACCACATACATCTACCGAACCGCGCATTGACGCTTAATTACCCATTCGGCACTATGCTGCGGCGCAAACAGAGGTAAAGAAATAAAATGCCGATTGGTGAGTTTGGCGGCGCACCGCCGCTGGTGGCCGAAGGCAGTCCGGCGCTCACGACGCCGATGTACTGGATGTACGAACTGGGCCACGCGTCGCTCAACCCGGCACGCGCCGTGACCGATGCCACCAAGATCCTGTTTCAAAACCCGCTTAATCCCTGGGCGCACACTCAATTCGGCAAATCGATCGCCGCGGCCTGCGAATTGTTCGAACGCACCACGCGCCGTTACGGCAAGCCCGAATGGGGGCTCGACTTCACCGAGGTCAACGGCGTCCGCACGCCGGTCGAAGTCCGCTCGATCTGGGAGAAGCCGTTCTGCCGTCTGCTGCATTTCGATCGCAAGCTGACCCGGCCGCTGCGCAGCCCGCAGCCGCGCGTGCTGATCGTGGCGCCGATGTCCGGCCACTACGCGACACTGCTGCGCGGCACGGTCGAGGCATTCCTGCCGACGCATGAAGTCTACATCACCGACTGGTCCGACGCGCGCATGGTCCCTCTCACCGAGGGCCGTTTCGATCTCGACGACTATGTCGATTACGTCATCGAGATGCTGCACGCGCTCGGCGGCAACATGCATGTGATCGCGGTGTGCCAGCCCTCGGTGCCTGTGGTAGCCGCGGTTTCCGTGATGGAAGCTACACACGACCCCTTCGTGCCGCTGTCGATGACGCTGATGGGCGGCCCGATCGATACAAGGCGCAATCCCACGTCCGTGAACAACCTGGCGGCCGAGCGCGGCATCGACTGGTTCCGCAACCATGTCATCACCAAGGTGCCGTTCCCGCATCCCGGCGTGATGCGCGACGTCTATCCGGGCTTTTTGCAGCTCTCGGGCTTCATCACCATGAATCTCGATCGCCATACCGACGCGCACAAGGCCCTGTTCAACAATCTGGTGAAGGGCGACGGCGACATGGTCGACAAGCACCGCGAATTCTACGACGAATATCTCGCGGTGATGGATCTGACGGCGGAGTATTACCTGCAGACCGTCGACGTTGTCTTCGTCAAGCACGCGCTGCCCAAGGGCGAGATGACTCACCGCGGCAAGCTGGTTGATCCCTCGCAGATCCGCCGCGTGGCGCTGATGACGGTGGAAGGCGAGAAGGACGACATCTCCGGGCTCGGTCAGACCGAAGCGACGCATGCGTTGTGCCCGAATATTCCCGATCATCGCCGCGTTCATTACGTTCAAAAGGGCGTTGGTCACTACGGCGTGTTCAACGGATCGCGATTCCGTTCAGAAATCGTGCCGCGCATCTCCGATTTCATGCTGTCGGCGGCCAATCCCAAGGTGCCAGCGGCCAATACCAAGCCAACATTGGTCCGTGCAGCCGAATAACAGCGACGGCGGCATCGATTCCGTGCCGACGGTAAGTTGCTGAATAGACTCGGACATTCCAGATTCCGGTCGAATCAAGGGGTGAGTTCAGAATCACTCCTTGAGGCCGTTTTGGACCCCTGGTTCCAGTCAAAAATTTGGGTTCCAGCCCCTGCCGGTAGAGGTTATTTGGCCGCCAGCCCCTGTATATTGGGCAAATGATTTGTTTTTGCGCCGGGCGATTTAGATGAGATTCCCTTGGCAGCGGATATGGCAGAATCCGGGTGCACTCCTGCTCCCCGGACTCCAAGACATGGCTACTCGCGCCCTCCTTTATCGGCGGCCCGCCGAACCCGCGACTCTTCTGGTCAAACACGGCTCGCAAATCTTTGCGATCCGGCTGCGCCGGCATCGCCGGGCGCGGCGTTATACGTTGCGCATTCATCCAACCGATCGTGAAGCCATCCTGACCATGCCGCCGCGCGGTACGCTGGTGGAAGCAAAGGACTTTGCGCGGCTTCATGGCGGCTGGATCGCCGCGCGTCTCGGTCGTTTGCCGAAGGCGGCGCCGTTCCAGGCTGGCACTGTCATACCGCTGCGCGGTGTGCCGCACCGGATCGTGCATCGCGCCGGCGAGCGCGGCACGGTGTGGACCGAAACCCGCGACAGCGGCGAGAAGATACTGTGCGTGGCCGGCGACGCCGGGCACATGGACCGTCGCGTCCACGATTTTCTCAAGCGCGAAGCGCGCAAGGATCTGCACAAGGCGTCGCTCGCCTATGCCGCTGATCTCGGCGTGCGGGTCAGGCGGGTTTCGATCCGCGACCAGTCGAGCCGATGGGGTTCATGCACCTCGGCCGGCTCATTGTCGTATTCCTGGCGATTGATCCTCGCGCCGCCCTATGTGCTGGACTATCTCGCCGCCCATGAGGTCGCCCATCTCGTCGAGATGAACCACTCGCCGCGGTTCTGGCGCGTCGTCGGCCGCATCTGCGACCATGTCGAACGCGCCAAGCGCTGGCTCGACACCTACGGCAACGACCTGCATCGCTATGGGGTCGAGGATTAGGACGGGCCAAGCCCGTCCGAACGCCAACCCGACCGGCGTTCGACGCCCCGAGAGGCCATGAGCAAGCCAGAGCACGAATCCGCGCGAATGCAGGGCCTCGATGCCGCCGCGCACGCGTCCTTCGTGCTGTTTGGCGAAAGCCGCAAGCCGACGGCGCGTGCGGTGCTCGATGAACGCGTCACGGTTTGCACGGCCGAGCCGTCGTGGCGAAACTGGTTCCGGCAAGAGGCGGCACGGCTGCGGAGCGCACTGCCCGGCGATCTCGTTCCGGAGATCCAGCATATCGGCAGCACCGCGGTCCCTGGCCTCGATGCCAAGCCCATCGTCGATTTGATGGTCGGAATAGACGAGCCGGGACGAATTGCGGAGGTGGTGGAGCGCCTGGAGAGGCTCGGCTACGAAAGCCTCGGCGAAGCCGGTGTGGCCGGCCGATGGGCGCTGCGGAGGCGCGATGTCGCGCAGCCCAGCAATATTGCGATCGTCGCTTACGAAGGCGAGTGGTGGCAGCTCAACCTCGCAGTCCGGGACCTCCTGCGTGCGGATGCCGAGGCTGCCCGGAACTACGCTTCGGCGAAATGGCATGCCGTCAGCAATGGCGCAGATATGCTGCTCGCTTACTCGGAGGCGAAGCGCGCCATCATCGAAATGATTGTCGCGGAGGCGCGCGTGTTGCTCGCGCCTGATCCTCGCGCCGCCCCACGTGAAGAGGTGAAGTAACGGTCGCCGAAGCGCCGGCTTCCGGCACCGCCTGAGCGGGGCGCGCACCGGCCCACCCAGGAATGCATTGGTAACCCTGCCGGTTATGTTAGCCTGCCGACAGTCCTTTGGCTGGAGGACGCCGAAACTGCCATTGATCGCGAGATCCAAATGCCTGATTTCAAGAAACGGCCCGTGATCCTCCCGCTCCTCGCATTGCTGGCCTTCATCCTCGCGGGTCTTCCGGCCGGCGCGCAGACCCTGAAAGCCGTCAAGGAGCGCGGCACGCTCAATTGCGGCGTCAGCCAGGGATTGCTGGGCTTCTCCAGCACGGACGACAAGAACAATTGGACCGGCTTCGACGTCGACATTTGCCGCGCCGTGGCTGCGGCGATTTTCGGCGATCCCGCCAGGGTGACGTTCGTGCCGCTCGATGCATCCGCCCGCTTCGCGGCGCTGCAGTCGAACCAGATCGATGTATTGTCGCGCAACTCGACATGGACGATGTCACGGGAAAGCTCGCTCGGCCTGATGTTCGCCGGCGTCGCCTATTACGACGGCCAGGGTTTCCTGTTGCGCCGGGATGCCGGGATCGACACCGCCCTGCAGCTTGCCGGCAAGACGGTTTGCACCCAGACCGGCACCACCACCGAACTGAATTTGACGGACTATTTCCGGGCCAACGACATGGCGCTGAAGGTTCTGGCGCTGGGCACCGCGGAAGAGAGCCTGAAGGCCTATGACGATCGCAAATGCGACGTGCTGACAAGCGATGTTTCGCAGCTTTACGCCGAGCGCCTCAAGCTGTCAGCGCCCGACAGCCATATGATCCTGCCGGAAGTCATTTCAAAGGAGCCGCTCGGGCCGGCGGTGCGGCAAGGCGACGACCAGTGGTTCAACCTGGTCAAGTGGACGCTCTATTCGTTGATCAATGCCGAGGAACTGGGCGTCAAGTCGGCGACGATCGACGATGCGGTGAAATCGACCAACCCAAATGTCAGGCGGCTGGTCGGTACCGAGGGCGAATTTGGCGAGCAGTTGGGCCTTGCGAAGGATTGGGCCGCGGGCGCCGTCCGCGCGGTCGGCAATTACGGAGAGATCTATGAAAGAAACGTCGGAACGCAGTCCAGGCTCAGCATTCCGCGCGGACTGAATGCGCTCTGGACCCAGGGTGGAATTCAATACGCGCCTCCCGTCAGGTAGTTCTTCAGGGGTCAGATCATGACCGTGGATTATTATTCGCTGTTGATGAAAGCGGTTGCAGGCAAGGACGCCGTCGCGCGCGACCAGATCTACCAGGAGGCTTTGAGCCTCATCACGAGGTCCCACCTCACGCGCGAGGCCGCCTCATCTCATACCGCCGCGCTCGAAGACGCCATCCGGCGGATCGAGGATGAGATCGCCGCCGAGGAAGCGAACTCCGCGGCGGCAATCAGCGAAACATTGTCGACCGGCAGGAACTGGAAGCCGCTCCTCATCGGCGCCGGCGCGGTCGCTGCCGTCATCGCTCTCGCGGCTGTGGTCTACGGCTTTGTCGCAACCAAAGGCCCCGCCATCGTGGCGGCGAGCGTGAAGACCTCATCGCCGAACGCGCAACGCGGGCGCGAAGATGTCGTCATGGCGGACCTGAAGCCCGGCGTCGATGGCGGCTCTTCGGGCGAAGTCCTGCCGTTCGCGCTGCAGCGGCAAGTGGTGTTCTACCGCACCACCGTCGTTCCCGGCTCGATCGTGGTCGATCGGGAAAACCGCTTTCTCTATCTGATCGACGCCAACAATTCCGCGCGTCGTTACGGGATCGGGATTGCGCAGGAATGCCTGAAGGGAGGCAGCCTCTCTCGCGTCATGAACAAGCTTGAATGGCCTGACTGGCGGACTTCGGGCGCGAACACGAAAGACGCTGACGCGTTGCTCGCGGCCGCCGGCCGTCCTGGCAGTCTGCTGGGCGCACGCGCGCTGTTGCTGGACAAGCCCGGGCTGCTGATTTACGGCACCAACTCACCCAAGACCATCGGCCATCTGGTTGCGTCCGGATGCATCCGGCTCGTGAACGACGACGTCGAGGATTTGTACCGGCGCGTTTCGGTGGAAACGCGGGTCGTCTTTGCCAGCTAACTGTCGCGGATGTCTCGTCGTCCCTGCGAAAGCAGGGACCCATAACCACCGTCGCCCATTATTTACGAAGACAACCGATACCATCGCCCAACTGATAGGCCGCGGCGTATGGGTCCCTGCTTTCGCAGGGACGACGGCGAATAATTCGGATCCGTAGCCTGCGCCCGCTTTTGACTGCCTATCTTCCAAACAGCCGGTCCACCAGCCAGCCATCGAGTTCCTGCCGCGGGTTCCGGCCGCGCCGACGGATTGGATGGCGGCGCGGATGCTCTTGCCGGCTGCGGCCGATATCCACCGCCCTGTGGGATTCGGCGCCGGCTGACTTGGCGCCGCGCTGGCCTGCGATGCCGTCTGGAACAGGTTCGACATGAAGCCGCCGCGCTGCGTGTTCGGCAGTGCGGCCACCGGAACGCCCTGATGGGCCGACCGCATGAAGCGGGTCCATACTTCCACCGGCAGGCCGCCGCCGGTTGCCTTCTTGGTCGGCGAATTGTCGTCATTGCCGAGCCAGACGCCGGTGACGAGGTTCGCGGTGTAGCCGATGAACCAGGCGTCGCGGAAATCCTGGCTGGTGCCGGTCTTGCCGGCGGCCGTCCAGCCCGGAATCTCCGCCTTGCGCGCGGTGCCGGAGAGCAGGGTTTCCTGCATCATCGTGTTCATCATCGCGACATGGCGCGGCTCGATCACCTGGCTGGGCTGGTCGGGCTGCCGTGCATACAGCAGCTTGCCCTCATTGGTGCGGATCCTGGTCACGACATGCGGGGAGACGCCGAGCCCGCCATTGGCAAAGGGGGCATAGGCCCCGACCAGTTCGATGACGGACACTTCCGAAGTGCCGAGCGCGATCGAGGGATTGGCATCGAGCTTCGACGAAATCCCGAGCCGGTGCGCGGTCCGGACCACGTTCTTCGGTCCGACTTCGAGGCCGAGCCGCACCGCGACCGTGTTGAGCGACATCGCCAGCGCCTGTGTCAGCGTCACCGCGCCGAAATATTCATGGGTGTAGTTCTCCGGGCGCCAGCCCTTGAGATCGAGCGGCGCGTCCTGGCGGATCGTTTCCGGCGTCAGGCCGCCTTCGATCGCCGTCAGATAGATGAACGGCTTGAACGCCGAGCCGGGCTGGCGTTTGGCTGTGACCGCGCGGTTGTATTGGCTGTCGGCATAGTTCCGCCCGCCCACCATCGCGCGCACCGCGCCCTCAGGCGTCATCGCCACCAACGCGCCTTGCGTGACGTTGAACTTCACGCTCTTCGCGGCGAGCTCGTCGATGATGGCGGCTTCCGCGACGCTCTGCAGCTTCGGATCGATCGTGGTCTCGACCACGATGCTCTGGTCGATCTGGCCAACGAGATCGTCGAGCACTTCGCCGATCCAGTCGGCGACGTAATTGATCGTGCCGGCGCCGGCCGGCTTCACTTTGTAGGAGGGATGTCCGATCGAGGCCTTGGCCTGGGCGCTGGTGATGAATTTGCCCTCCGCCATCGCCGCCAGCACGATCTGCGCGCGCGCTTCCGCGCCTTCGGGGTTGCGGTTCGGCGCCAGCCGCGACGGCGACTTGACGAGGCCCGCCAGCATCGCGGCTTCCGCGATCGTGACGTTCTTGGCAGATTTGCCGAAATAGCGCTGGGCCGCCGCCTCGACGCCATAGGCGCCGGAACCGAAATAGACGCGGTTGAGGTAGAGTTCGAGAATTTCGTTCTTGGAGTGCTTGCGCTCCAGCCACAGCGCCAGCTCCACTTCCTGCAGCTTGCGCGCCATCGTGCGTTCCTGGGTCAGGAACAGGTTCTTGGCGAGCTGCTGCGTCAGCGTCGAGCCGCCCTGCGAGACACCGCGATGCAGGACGTTGGCCACGGCCGCGCGCGCGATGCCGACAGGGTCGATGCCGTAATGCGAATAGAAGCGGCGGTCCTCGATGGCGATGAACGCCTTCGGCAGATAGGGCGGCAGATCCTTCAGCGCGACATTGGTGCCGGCCATTTCGCCGCGCGAAGCCAACAGGCTGCCGTCGACGCCGACGATCTGGATGGTCGGCGGGCGCTTTGGAATTTCCAGCGACTGGATCGCCGGCAGATGCGCGCCGACCCAGACCACGACGCCGATGATGGCGATCGCCGCCCACAGGCCGAGCACCGCGCCCCAATAGATCAGCCGGCCGAACCTGAACCGGCCGCGCGATTTCGCACGCCGCTTGGCGCCGCCTTTAGCTGCGCGCGGCTTGCGCTCGCGCGGCGGCGGCTCGTCGTCGTCCTCTTCGTGCTTGCGCCTGGGCACTGGTTTCTTCGGTTTGTCGTCGTTGACGGCGGCTGGGATGCGATCCTCAGGTGAAAGCCGCAAGTCCGCGAGCGCTGCCGGAAGCCCAAACAGCGGTTCCTTGCGTCCGCCGCTCTTTTTCCGTCCCCACGCCATGACAAACGCCGTTCACACCCGTCCCGCCGCAGGGTAGCGGGGGCTGTTTAAGGGTCGGTTACGGAAAGGTTAACGCGGGATTAGGAGGTGCGGCGGGCTCATATTAGGATGGATGCAAACCACAGCACTCTCAGGGGAAATTTGCATGGGCCACATCGATCCGACCAAGGAAGTGTTCGCGCAATTCAAGGCCGATGACCGGCCGGGTCCCATCCACATGCTCAATCTGGTGCGCTTGCGCGCGCTGGCCGCCTATCCCGACGGCCGCAAGGCGACGGGCGCGGAAGCCTACGCGGCCTATGGGCGCGAAAGTGGCCCGGTGTTCGAACGGCTGGGCGGCCGCATCGTCTGGCAGGGCAAATTCGAATTGATGCTGATCGGCCCCGAGACGGAACGCTGGGATCACTGCTTCATCGCCGAATATCCAGGCGTAGCGGCATTCGCCGAGATGATCCGCGATCCCGCCTATCGCGAAGCGGTGAAGCACCGCCAGGCCGCCGTCGAGGATTCCCGCCTGATCCGGCACGCGGTGCTGCCGGTCGGCAAGACGTTTGGCGAGATTCCGAAGTAACTCAGTTCGGCTCAACCGCTAAATCCTCATGGTGAGGAGGCGCGAAGCGCCGTCTCCGGACGATGCTTCGCATCGCCGGGAGAACCATGTAGCCCTGATGGTGCCATTCATCCTTCGAGACGCGCGAAGACGCGCTCCTCAGGATGAGGTCTGGCAGCGATTCGTAGGGTGGGCAAAGCGTAGCGTGCCCACCATGCTTCAGTACATCTCGTCCTGAATGGTGGGCACGCTGCGCTCTGCCCACCCTACAGATATCGTCCCAAAAAAATCGGCGGTCCCGAGGGACCGCCGATCGCTTCTTCCGCCGATCGTTTCGAATGGGTCGTCGCGACTAGCCTGCCGGGCCGGCGTCCTCGAGGATCGGGCCGAACAGTTCCCAGCGTTCGCCGTTGAACCGCATCATCTGCAACTGCTTGTTGACGCGATAGTCGGTCGGCGACGTGTTGGCGAGAATGCCCGGCAGCGACAGATCGAGCACGACGTCCTTCAGGCTGGTCGCCTGCTTCATGACGTTCTCGCGGGTGAGGTTGTCGCCGCACTTTTGCAGCACATGAATCATCAACTGCGACGTCGAGTAGCCGTAGGAGTTGAAGCTCGAGTCCTTGTCGCCGTCGGGATAGTATTTCGCCATGAACTCGAAATACTTCTTCATGCCCGGATCGTCCTTCCAGGTCGGATCGAGCGGATCCTTGCCGTAGTTGACGCTGATCACGCCCTTGGAGGCTTCAAGCCCCGCCGGCTTCATCACGGCGCCGACCGAGGTGGCGTTGATGTCGAGGATGTGCACCGGCTTCCAGCCGAGTTCGTGGATCTTCTTGATCGCCTGCGCCGCCTGCTTCGGCGTCGTCGCCGAGAAGAACAGGTCCGCCCCGGCATCCTTGATCTTGAGGATCTGCGAATCGATCGTCGGGTCGGAGACTTCGTAGGAGGCTTCCGCCACGATCATCTTCGCGGCCTTGTCGCCGAGGCCCGCCTTGATGCCGTTCAAATAATCCTTGCCGAGGTCGTCATTCTGATAGAGCACGCCGACCTTGGCGTTCGGATGTTCCTTGATGATGTACTGGCCGTAGATGCGCCCCTCGACGAAGTAGTTGGGATTGAAGCCCATCGTCCACGGAAAATTCTTCGGGTCGGTGAACTTCGATGCGCCGGTCGCGGCGAACAGCTGCGGCACCTTCTTGGAGTTGAGATATTTCTGCACCGCCGCGTTCGAGGGCGTGCCGAGAAGCTGGAAGGTGAGCAGCACCTCGTCGCTTTCGACCAGCTTGCGAACCTGCTCGACGGCTTTCGGCGGCGAGTAGGCGTCATCATACTGGATCAGGTTGATCTTGCGGCCGTTCACGCCGCCCTGATCGTTGATCATCTTCATATAGGCCGCCTGGGTCTTGCCGATGGTGGCATAGGCCGAGGCCGGTCCGCTGAATGGGTTGGTCTGGCCGATCTTGATCTCGGTGTCGCTCGCGCCGGTATCGTACTTTTTCTGCGCGTAAGCCGACGACGCCGACAGCGCAACCGCAAGCGCCGTGCTGGCAACCAGATGGAAAAAACTCTTCCTCATTATACTGCGTTCCTCGTGTGTTTATGATTGGCGTTGATCGTGCCGCGGGCCGGTCCCGGCCGTGCGCTATCGTCGCTGCCACAATAGTGGCGGATGGCATATTGCAATGCAAGGCATCTGAAAGTCGGGTGAGCAGGGGTGTCAGGTTCCGGCTGCTCAAAAAGAATCCATGGCTTGTGTCAGCCGCAAAATGATGCACGGGGTTGCGGGCGGCGAAAACGAAACCAGGAAACGCCGCCGGTATCATGAGGACGCCGGCGGCTGCTGTCTTAAGGCCGCGGGCTAGCCGGCCGGTCCGGTATCCTCGATGATCGGGCCGAACAGCTCCCAGCGTTCGCCGTCGAATTTCATCATCTGCATCTGCTTGTTGATGCGGTAGTCGGTCGGCGACGTATTGGTGACCATGCCGGGCAGCGACAGGCTGCCGGTGACGTTTTTCAGATTGGCGGCCTGCTTCATGATGTTTTCGCGCGTGAGATCGTCGCCGCATTGCTGCAGGATCTTCACCAGCAATTCGGCGGTCGCATAACCATACGTGTTGACGGTGTTGAGCTTGTCGCCTTCCGGGTAATATTTGTCCATGAAGGCAAAATAGGCCTTGATCCCGGCATCGTCCTGCCACTGCGGATCGCCCGGGTCCTTGCCGTAGTTGGTTGAGATGATGCCCTTGGAGATATCGAGGCCGGCGGGCTTGAGCACGGCGGAGACCGGGCTCGCATTGATGTCGAGGATGTGGACCGGCTTCCAGCCGAGATCGGCAACCTTCTTGATCGCCTGCGCGGCAAATTTGGGTGTCGATGCGTCGTAGAGCAAGTCGGCCCCCGCCGCCTTCAGCCTGACGATCTGCGAGTCGATGGTCGGATCGGTCAGTTCATAGGAGGCTTCGGCGACGATCATGGTCGCCGCCTTGCCGCCGAGCGCTTCCTTCAGGCCGGTGATATAATCGCGGCCGAGATCGTCGTTCTGATAGAGGACACCGATCTTGGCGTTGGGATGGTTCTTCAGAATGTATTGCCCGTAGATGCGCCCCTCGGACTGGTAGTTGGGATTGTAGCCCATCGTCCAGGGGAAGTTCTTCGGGTCGGTGAATTTCGATGCGCCGGTCGCCGCCAATAGCTGCGGTACCTTTTTCGAATTGAGATATTTCTGGACGGCGGCGTTCGACGGCGTGCCGATGATCTGGAAGGTGAACAGAACCTCGTCGCCCTCGACCAGCTTGCGCACCTGCTCGACGGCCTTCGGCGGCGAATAGGCGTCGTCATACTGAATGAGGTTGAGCTTGCGGCCGTTGATGCCGCCCTTCTCGTTGATCATCCTGAAATAGGCGGCTTGCGTCTTGCCGATGCCGGCATAGGCCGACGCCGGGCCTGAGAACGGAACGGTCTGGCCGATCTTGATTTCGGTATCGCTTGCGCCAGTATCGTATTTCTTCTGCGCGCTTGCGGATATCGCCGATAGCGCGACCGCAACCGCCGCGCCTGCAAGCAGGTGAAGAATGCCGCTTCTCATGTCGCTGCCTCCGTTGTGTTGACCGACGATCGTTCCCGGTCATCTGCGCGGATGGCCAGCCGTCATCGTTGTCAGGGAGTGTGGCGGAACGGATTTGGCGGCGCAAGGCAGTGACGAAAAGGTGAACCTCTCACGCCAGCCAGAGCAGGATCAGCGCGAGCGCCGCGGGCGCGGCCTGCACGTAGAGGATCCGGCGGCTGACGGTCGCCGCGCCATAGGCGCCTGCCACGATCACGCAGAGCAGGAAGAACACCTTGATCTGGAAGGCGAAGGCCGGGTTGGGGTGGAACAGGCCCCAGACGAGGCCCGCGGCGAGGAAGCCGTTATACAGGCCCTGGTTCGCGGCAAGCACCGCGGAGTCCCTTGCCTTCTCGATTTCGTTGCGGAAGATCTTCAGGCCCAGCGGCCTGGTCCAGAGAAACATCTCCAGCACCAGAAAGAACAGCATGCAGCGCGGCAACCACCGCGACCAGAAAATTGGCAATGAAGATCATGTTGCGGTCCCCCCAACCGGCAGCGGAATTCGGGTGGACGCTAGCACGCGGCGCGTGAAAAATGCGGGGACGCCAGCCGATATTTTTCCGGGAATGACGATGCCAGAGAGCTTCAACCTCGACCGCCTGCAAACGCCAATCGGGATGGCGCTGTTGGTCACCGATGCGGACGGCCTTCTCCGTGCGCTGGACTGGGAGGATTATGCGCCGCGCATGAAGCAGTTGCTGCGTCTGCATTATGGCGCGGTGGATCTGCAGAATGCGCGGGCGCCGCGCGAGCTGCGCGCCGCATTGACGGGCTATTTCAAGGGCGACCTCGACCGCCTCGCCGCGATCGAATGGCGCGTCGCCGGCACGCCGTTCCAGCAGAAGGTCTGGAACGCGCTGCCCCGGATTCCCGCAGGGACCACGCTGAGCTACGGCGCCCTGGCCGCGCAGCTGGCGATGCCGCGCGCGGTCCGCGCCGTCGGGCACGCCAACGGCTCCAATCCGATCAGCGTGGTCGTGCCCTGTCACCGCCTGATCGGCGCCAGCGGGTCGCTGGTGAAGTATGGCGGCGGGCTGGAGCGCAAGCGCTGGCTGTTGCAGCACGAGGGCGTGGCGATCGCGTAAAACGGGTAGAGCCAGCGTCGCGAGATCGCGAACACATATTCAGTCGTCGTCACCCGCGCAGGCGGGTGACCCAGTATTCCAGAGGCCGTAGCGATTGAGCCGAGAAGCCGCGGCGTACTGGATGCCCGCCTTCGCGGGCATGACAGCTAATGACGCCGAGAGAGCAGGATCTGCATCCTTCGAGACGCGCGCAAATGCACGCTCCTCACGCCGCCGGCTGGGCGACGGTGTCTTCGCTGGCGAGCAGATGAAGCAGCGCGCTCTTGATTGCGGCCTGCCGGGTCGGCGCGGTGATCTGGGCACCGAGCAAATCCGTCACGTAGAACACGTCGCGGGCGCGTTCGCCGAAGGTCGAGACGTGGGCCGACGCAATGTTGAGGTTGAGCTTCGAGATCGCGGTCGTCAGTTGATACAGCAGGCCGGGGCGGTCGAGGCCGGAGACCTCGATCACGGTGTAGCGGTCCGACCATTGATTGTTGATGGTGACTTCCGGCTCGACCACGAACGCGCGCACCTTGCCGCGGCTGGCGGCCTTGCGCGCCACCACCTCGGGCAGCCGCAATTTGCCTTCCAGCACCTGCTCGATCATCTCGCCGATGCGGGTCGCGCGCCGGCCCTCGTCCTCGTCGCGGTCGTATTCCCTCGATATCGCGATGGTATCGAGCGCGCGGCCGTCGGTGGTGGTGTAGATCTGCGCGTCGACGATGTTGGCGCCGGCGGATGCGCAGGCGCCCGCGATGATCGACAGCAGCCACGGGTGGTCGGTCGCGAGTATCGTCAGTTCGGTGACGGCGCGCGCCTCGTCGAAGCCGACATTGATCGCGAGCTGGTCGTCGGCCTGTTCGCTGGCGCGGATGAAGCGCGCCTGGCGGATCTTGCGCTGCAGATCGACCTTGAGCCAGTAGGCGGGATAATGCCGCCCGATATAGGCGTTGAGTTCGGCGTCCGGCCATTCGGTGAAGGCGGCGCGGAATTCGGATTGCGCGACCGCAATGCGCTGCGCGCGGTTCACTTCCGAGAAGCCGCCGGTCAGCACCGGCTCGGTCTCGTAATACAGCGTGCGCAGCAACTGCGCCTTCCAGCCGTTCCACACGCCGGGGCCGACGCCCCGGATGTCGGCGGTGGTCAGGATGGTCAACAGCTTCATCTGCTCGACGGATTGCACGACGGCGGCAAAATTCTCGATCGTCTTGCGGTCCGAGAGGTCGCGCGACTGCGCCACCGTCGACATTGTGAGGTGTTCCTCGATCAGCCAGGCCACCAGCTCGGTATCGGCGGTGTTGAAGCCGAGCCGCGGGCACAATCGGCGCGCCACCCTGGCGCCGGCAATCGAATGATCCTCCGGGCGGCCCTTGGCGACGTCGTGCAGCAGGGTGGTGATGTAGATCACCGCGCGATGCTCGGGCTGGATCTTGCGGAACAGGTCGCTTGCGACCGTGAACTCGTCATTGCCGCCGCGTTCGATCTCCTGCAGGTGGCCGATGCAGCGGATCAGATGCTCGTCCACCGTATAATGGTGGTACATGTTGAACTGCATCATCGACACGATCTTGCCGAAGGCGCGGATGAAGTGACCGAGCACGCCGGTCTCGTTCATGCGCCGCAGCACCGTCTCCGCGTTATCGGACGTCAGGATCTCCATGAACAGCCGGTTGGCTTCCGGATTTTCGCGAAGCTGGGTGTTCACCAGCCTCAGCGAGCGCGTCACCGTGCGCATCGCGTCGGGGTGAAAGGCGAGGTTGTTCTTCTGCGCCAGATGGAAGATCCGGATCAAATTGACCGGGTCGTGCTTGAAGACGTCGGGCGTGGCGAGGTTGATGCGGTTGTTGTCGATGATGAAGTCGTCGCTGTCGGGCACCCGCCGCCGCTTGGTGCCCGGCCGCAGCCGCGCCACCATGCGGCTCAGGACCGGCGCGGGCTTGGCCTGCTCGTCTTCCAGCTTGGCGCACAGGATCGCGGTCAGGTCGCCGACGTCCTTGGCGATCAGGAAGTAGTGCTTCATGAAGCGCTCGACATCCTGCATGCCGGGATGCGAGGTATAGCCGAGTCTCACCGCGATCTCGCGCTGCATGTCGAACGACAGCCGCTCTTCGGCGCGTCCCGAGACGAAATGCAGGTTGCAGCGCACCGACCACAGGAAGTCGGCGCAGCGGCGGAAGGTGCGGTACTCCTGCGCGTCGAACACGCCGCGTTCGACCAGCTCGTCGGTCTCGCGCACGCGGTAGACGTATTTGGCGATCCAGAACAGGGTGTGCAGGTCGCGCAGGCCGCCCTTGCCGTCCTTGACGTTGGGCTCGACCAGGTAGCGCGACTGCCCGGCGCGGCGGTGGCGTTCTTCGCGCTCGGCGAGCTTGGCGGTGACGAATTCGGAAGCGGTGCCCTGCACCACGTCCTTGTCGAACCGGATGACCATCTCGTCATAGAGCGGCTGGTCGCCGGTCAGAAATCGCGTCTCCAGGATCGCGGTGCGGATCGTCATGTCGCCGCGCGCCTGGCGGATGCATTCGTCGACCGAGCGCGTGGCGTGGCCGACCTTCAAGCCCATGTCCCACAGGCAATAGAGAATGGCTTCCGCGACCTGCTCGCCCCAGGCGGTCTGCTTGTAGGGCAGGATGAACAAGAGATCGATATCGGATTCCGGCGCCATCAGGCCGCGGCCGTAACCGCCGGTGGCGACCACGGCCATGCGCTCGGCGCCGGAGGGCACGTGCGAGCGATAGAGATGCCGGGTGGCGGCCGAGTAGAGGATGCGGATGATTTCGTCCTGCATGAAGCACAGCCGCTCCGCGCAGCGGCGGCCGTGGCGATCCTTCAGCAGCACGGCCTGCGCGGTGGCGCGCGCCGCGATCATCTCGGCCTTCAGGAGCTGGGCCAGCGCCGAGCGAAACACGTCCTCGCGGCCGGCATGTTTTTCGGCCAGCGCATCGACCGCTGCGGTGATGCGCGCGGTATCGAAACGTTCATCCGCTTCGGAGCGGTCCTCGGTTACGACGCTATCCATGATCTATCCCGATATCGGACGGCGCAGGGGCTGTCACTGATGATTGTAGGTCAACAGCAGTTTCATGCTGCATTTCGATCCGTTTGGGCAAAGCCGTCCTCACCATGGCCCGTTGCCGGCACGTATTTTCTTATTGCGTTGCCACCTAACTTGCTGAAAAACAATGATGTTTTTAACGGCATCAGGAGGGACAACCATGCCCAGGATTTCACGGCGCGCGATAGCCGCCATCATCGCGGTCTCGGCCTTGCTGCCCGGCGCGGCTTTTGCCGCCGACGCGCTCAAGGAGATACGCATCGACTGGGCAACCTACAATCCCGTCTCGATGATCCTCAAGCAGAAGGGATTGCTGGAGAAGGAATTCGCCAAGGACGGCATCAGCATCGTCTGGGTGCAGTCGGCCGGTTCCAACAAGGCGCTCGAATTCCTCAACGCCGGCTCGATCGATTTCGGATCGTCCGCGGGCTCGGCGGCGCTGGTCGCCAAGATCAACGGCAACCCGATCAAGTCGGTCTACGTCTATTCGCGGCCCGAATGGACCGCGCTGGTGACATCAAAGGATTCGAAGATCGCTTCCGTTGCCGATCTCAAGGGCAAGCGCGTCGCGGTGACCCGCGGCACCGATCCGCACATCTTCCTGGTGCGCGCGCTGCTCGGCGCCGGCCTGACGGAAAAGGACATCACGCCGGTGCTGCTGCAGCATGCCGACGGCAAGACCGCGCTGATCCGCGGCGATGTCGACGCCTGGGCCGGCCTCGATCCGATGATGGCGCAGGCCGAAGTCGAGGAGGGCGCAAAGCTGTTCTTCCGCAAGGCGGACGCCAACACCTGGGGCATCCTCAATGTGCGCGAGCAGTTTTTGAAGGACCATCCGGACGCCGTTCGCCGCGTGCTCGCAGTTTACGAGGAAGCGCGCAAATATTCGCTGGCCAATTACGACGACCTGAAGAAGACCTTCATCGGCGTGACGAAACTGCCGGAAGCGGTGGTCGACAAGCAGCTCAAGGAGCGCACCGAGCTGACCCACAGCCGCATCGGCGCAGCCGCAGCGCGAATCCATCCTCGCCGCGGGCCTCGCTTTGCAGCAGGCCGGTGTCGTCGACGCCAAGGTCGACGTCAAGGCGACGCTGGATGCACTGATCGACGACCAGGTCCCGCTGCCGACGAATTGAGCTGACTTATCCTCCCCTGGAGGGGGAGGATCGACGCGCGCGAAGCGCGCGGCGAGGTGGGGTGACAATCTCTCCACGTCTGACAGTGCATCGGTGGAGAGACCTCACCCCACCCCGTTTCGCATTTCGCTTCGCTCCATGCGGACCGACCCTCCCCCTCCAGGGGAGGGTGTCCCCACCTTGCAATCCCGCGCGAGAAGCGTTCTTGCTATGGCCATGACCGTTGAACTCCCCGTGCTCGAACGGACCGACACGATTGTCCCGCAGCCCTCGTCCGCGCGGCTGCGCCGCTATGCGCGGCCGGCGCTCGGGCTGTTGCTGCCGGTCGGGCTGGCGATCTTGTGGGAAGCTCTGTGGTCGGGCTCGGCTATTCCAACGGCCGGCTGGTGCCGCCGCCGACCCGAATTTTCGCGACCGTGATGGAGCTGGCGAAGAGCGGCGAGCTGTTGCGCCATATCATTGCGACGGTGTCGCGCGTGGCCGCCGGCTTCGGCCTTGGCGTCGTCGCCGGAACCATCCTCGGCGCTATTTCGGGCTATTGGGGCCTGGCGCGGCAATTGCTCGATCCGACCGTGCAGGCGCTGCGCGCGATTCCATCGATCGCCTGGGTGCCGCTGTTCATCCTGTGGCTCGGCATTTTCGAGACCTCCAAGGTCGCGCTGATCGCGGTCGGCGTGTTCTTCCCGGTCTATCTCGGCGTGATGGGCGCGATCCTCGCCGTCGACCGCAAGATCGTCGAGGTCGGCCGCATTTTCCGCCTCAGCGGCCCGGCGATGATCCGCCGCATTCTCCTGCCCGCGGTGCTGCCGGCCTATGTCGTCTCGCTGCGTGTCGGCCTTGGCCTGGGCTGGATGTTCGTCGTTGCGGCCGAATTCATGGGGGCGTCCGAAGGCCTCGGCTATCTCCTGATCGACGGCCAGCAGCTCGGCAAGCCGGCGCAGATCCTGGCGGCGATCGTGATCTTTGCGATCCTCGGCAAGACCACCGACTGGCTGATCGAAATCGCCACCGCGCCCTTGCTGCGCTGGCAGGATGCGTTCGGCCGCCAGAGCGGAGCTGCCTGATGCTGGCACTGGATCGGGTCGGCAAAACCTATCCCAACGGCGTCCACGCGCTGGAGCGCTTTTCCGCCGAAATCAAGCCCGGCGAAATCGTCGCCATCATCGGCGGCTCCGGCTGCGGAAAGTCGACGCTGCTGCGCGCCATCGCCGGCCTCGACCGCGCGAGCACGGGCACGGTGACGCTGGACGGCGCCACGATCTCGGCGCCGCACGCCAAAATCGGGATCATCTTCCAGGAGCCGCGGTTGCTGCCCTGGCTCAGCGTCGCCGACAATATCGGCTTCGGCCTGACGGACCTTTCGGCCGGTGAGCGGCGCGAGAAGGTGGCGCGCGCGCTGACGCGGGTCGGCCTTGCCGACAAGGCAAAAGCCTGGCCGCGCGAACTCTCCGGCGGGCAGGCGCAGCGGGTGGCGATTGCGCGCGCGCTGGTGCCGCAGCCGGAAGTGCTGCTGCTGGACGAGCCGTTCTCCGCGCTCGACGCCTTCACCCGGCGCGACCTGCAGGATCACCTGCTCGACCTCTGGAACGACACGCGGCCGACCCTCATTCTGGTGACGCACGACGTCGACGAGGCCGTGGTGCTGGCGGATCGCGTGCTGGTGATGCGGCCGCGGCCGGGCCGGCTGTTCGAGGTGATCAGGATCAACCTGGCGCGGCCGCGCGACCGCGCCTCGCCACTGTTCGAAAATTTCAAGCGCCACGTGCTGACCTCGCTCGACCGCTCGCTCGACCGCAATGTGCCCGACGCCGACCCAAAAACGATGGCCGGCGAAGCGATGTGGTGGTGACAGCGGCCCGATTTCGCACTAAATCCGGCGTGGAATAAAGAAAAACCGGGAGACGAAGATGGACGCCGCCGAACTTCGCGCGATGCAGGCCCCGATCAAGGAACGCTACAAGTCCGACCCCTCGGCCGCGGTCATTACCCTCAAAGCCAAGGGTTCGATCGACAATGAAGGCATCGCCTGCAAGGTCGAGACCGGCCGCGCACTGGCAGTCGCGGGGCTCCACCCCGCCACCGGCGGTTCCGGGCTGGAGCTGTGCTCCGGCGACATGCTGCTGGAAGCGCTGGTCGCCTGCGCCGGCGTCACGCTGAAATCGGTGGCCACCGCCGTCGAAGTGCCGCTCAAGACGCGGCAACGTCATTGCCGAAGGCGATCTGGATTTTCGCGGCACGCTTGGCGTCGACAAGGAAGCCCCGGTCGGTTTCGAGGAAATCCGCCTGCGCTTCGAAGTCGGCACCGACGCGCCGCAGGACAAGCTCGACCTGCTGCTGAAACTCACCGAGCGCTATTGCGTGGTCTATCAGACCATCAAGAACGGCCCGAAAGTTTCGGTGTCGATGAAGCGGGTGTGAGGCGCATCAACTCGGTGTCGTCCCTGCGAACGCAGGGACCCATAACCACCGAAGTTCATTGGTGCGGGAAGTGTCAGCCCACACCTCCTAAAAACGATAAGCCGCGGCGTATGGGTCCCTGCGTTCGCAGGGACGACCGATAATGTCCCCCGAACTCGCCTTCATCCTGACGCTCGGCCTGCGCATGGCGATCACTGCGGCGTTCGTGGTGACGGCCTCGATCGTCACCGAACGATCGGGCCCGGTGATCGGGGCATTGATCGCCACGCTGCCGATTTCGGCCGGACCCTCCTATGTATTCCTCGCGCTCGATCATGACGCCGCCTTCATCGCCGAGGGCGCGCTGGCGAGCCTGCCGATCAACGCCGCGACGATATTCCTCGGGCTGACCTATGTCGTGCTGGCGCAGCGCCATGGCGCGCTGCTCAGTTGCCTTGCGGCCGTCGCCGTATGGCTCGTGTTCGCCGCTATCATCCGCTCGGTGCAATGGTCGCTCGCTAGCGGGTTGATCGTGAATGCCATTGCGTTCGGCATCTGCGTGCCGCTGCTGGCGCGCTATCGCCACGCCAAAATGCCGCCGATCCGGCGACGCTGGTACGACATCCCGCTACGGGCGTCGCTGGTCGCGACGCTGGTGGCGACGGTGGTCACGACGTCGAGCTGGGTCGGCCCCAAGATCAGCGGCATGATCGCACTGTTCCCCATCGTCTTCACCTCGATGATGCTGATCCTGCATCCCCGTATCGGCGGCCCGCCGACCGCCGCCGTGCTCGCCAACAGCGCCTGGGGCCTGATCGGCCTCGGCATCGCGATCGCGGTGCTGCATGTTGCGGCATTGCAGTTCGGATCGGTGATCGGGCTCAGCCTCGCGCTCGCGACGTGTGTGGGGTGGAATCTGAGCCTGTGGTGGCTCGGGCGGAGGAAGGCTAGCGCGCTAGATCGTATTGCGCGGAGCGAAAGCGACGAAGCAATCCATCTGTCCGCACGTCCGGATAGGTCGGATTGCTTCGCTTCGCTCGCAATGACGAGGCGAGACGTTCTTACCCCTTCGGCAATTTCGCCTTCAGCGCATACAGCGCCTCCAGCGCCTCGCGCGGCGACATCTCGTCGGGATGCAGCGCCTTCACGGCGTCCATCAATTGCTCGGCTTCGCTCGGCGGCGCCGGTTCGGCGGCGGCGCGGGAGGGGACGGCGAACAGCGGCAAATCGTCGGCGAGCGCGCGGGCGGTCTGGCCGCGGTCCTGCGCTTCGAGCTTGGCCAGCACCGACTTGGCGCGTGTGATCACCGCCGGCGGGAGACCAGCGAGTTTCGCGACCTGGATGCCGTAGGAGCGGTCGGCCGAACCGGGGAGCACCTCGTGCAGGAATACGACGTCGCCCTGCCACTCCTTGACGCGGACGGTGGCGTTGAACATTCGCGGCAGTTTGGCCGAGAGCGCGGTCAGCTCGTGATAATGCGTCGCGAACAGCGCGCGGCAGCGGTTGGCTTCATGCAGATGCTCGATCGCAGCCCACGCGATCGACAGGCCGTCGAAGGTGGCGGTGCCGCGGCCGATCTCATCGAGGATGACCAGCGAGCGTTCGCTGGCCTGGTTGAGGATCACAGCAGTTTCGACCATCTCGACCATGAAGGTCGAACGCCCGCGCGCGAGATCGTCGGCCGCGCCGACGCGCGAGAACAGCCGGTCGACGACGCCGATCCGCGCGCGAGACGCCGGCACGTAGGAGCCGATCTGCGCCATCAGCGCGATCAGCGCATTCTGGCGCAGGAAGGTCGATTTGCCCGCCATGTTCGGGCCGGTGATCAGCCAGATCTGGCCGGACTTCTGCGCAGGTCCCGGCGACAGGTCGCAGGCGTTGGCGATGAACGGCTGGCCGTCGCGCTTCAGCGCCTGTTCGACGACGGGATGCCGGCCGCCCTCGACGGCGAAGCCGAGCGAGCCGTCGACCTCGGGCCGCACGTAATTGTCATCCATCGCAAGCTTTGCCAGCGCGGTCGCGACATCGAGCAATGCAAACGCATGCGCCGCGGCGCGCAGATCGTCGCTGGCGGCGAGCGCCATAGCGCAAAGCCGCTCGAAGATTTCCAGTTCCAGATTGAGCGCGCGGTCGCCGGCATTGGCGATCTTGGCCTCGATCTCGCCGAGCTCGGACGTCGTGAAACGAACCTGCCCGGCCAGCGTCTGGCGATGGATGAAGGTCGCATTCAGCGGCGGCGACATCAGCTTGTCGCCGTGCTGCGCGGTCACCTCGACGAAATAGCCGAGCACGTTGTTGTGCCGGATCTTGAGCGCCTTGATGCCGGTGTCCTCGGCATAGCGCGCCTGCATCGCGGCGACGACGAGGCGGGACGCGTCGCGCAGATTCCGGCTCTCGTCGAGCGCGGGCTCATAATCCTCGCGGATGAAGCCGCCGTCACGCTTGATCAGCGGCAATTGCTCGGCGAGTGCGCGTTCGAATTCGCGGGCGAGGTCGCGCGAGGGGCGGCGCAGCGCCTCCATCACGGCGATGATTTCCGGCGGCGGAGCTTCGAGCTGCGCCAGTCGCGCCAGCGCCTGATCGGCGGCGAGGATGCCGTCGCGCAAGACCTGCAAGGTCGCGCGGGCCGCCGCGTCCGACCGACAGCCGCGCCAATGCGCGCGACATGTCGGGCGCGGCGCGAAGCGTCGTCCGGACATCGTCGCGTGCCGCACTGTCGGCGACGAAAGCCGTAATCGCGTCGAGCCGCCGCGCGATTGCCGCGCTTTCGGTGAGCGGCGCGGCGAGCCGTTGCGCCAATAGCCGCGAGCCTGCCGCGGTAACGGTGCAATCGATCGCATCGAGCAGCGACCCGCGCCGTTCGCCTGACAGCGTGCGGGTCAGTTCGAGGTTGGCGCGGGTGGCGGGATCGATCGCCATCGTGGTGCCGGCGGCCTCGCGCGACGGCGGCGACAGCGGCGGACGTTTGCCGACCTGCGTGCGGTCGATATAGGTGACGGCGGCGGCCGCCGCGGTTGCTTCCAGCCGCGACATCGCGGAGAGGCCATCCATGGTCGCGACCGCGAAATAGTCGCAGAGCCGCCGTTCCGCGGTGGCGCCATCGAAGACGTCGCGGGTCAGCGGCGTCACCGACGGCAGTTCGCGCATCAGCGGGCCGAGATCGGCATCGCCATAGAGCGCGTCGGTAACGATGACCTCGTTCGGATTGATCCGCGCCAGCGTCGCCGCGAGTTCCGCGGTCGAGCATTCCGTGACCATGAATTCCGAGGTCGAGATATCGATCCAGGCCAGGCCGATGCGGTCGCCGCCGGAGGAGGCGCGGGCGCGCGCGATGGCGAGCAGATAGTTGTTGGTGCGGGCATCGAGCAGCGTCTCTTCGGTCAGCGTGCCCGGCGTCACCAGCCGCACCACGCCGCGGGCGACCGGGCCCTTGTTGCCGCGGGCGCGAGCGGCAGCCGGATTCTCGGTCTGCTCGCAGACGGCGACGCGGTGGCCGGCATTGATCAGGCGATGCAGATAGTCCTCGGAGCGCTCCACCGGCACGCCGCACATCGGGATGTCCATGCCCTGATGCTTGCCGCGCTTGGTCAGCACGATGCCAAGCGTCCTGGAGGCGATCTCGGCGTCCTCGAAGAACAGCTCGTAGAAATCGCCCATCCGGTAGAACAGCAGGAGCCCGGGATGGGCGGCCTTGATTTCGAGATACTGTTCCATCATCGGCGTGACGCGCGAATTTGCGTCAGCGGCCGGCGTAGCTTCGGGGGGCGCGGGGGCGGGGATGGATTGCTGGATCGTCATGCGGGCGGCAAACTACAAAATTTCGCCGTCCGGGTCCTATCGGTTTGCAGCCGAAATCCACGTTTTCCCCGTCGTCCCGGGCTTGACCCGGGACCCATCGCCGCGGCCTCACGGTGGGACAACGGTGACAATACCTTCCAAACAACTGCTGCTACGGAGTATGGGTCCCCCGATGCGCAATTGCGCATCTGAGCTCAAGGCCGGGACGACGGGTGTCAATTGACCTGCCGCGGGCACGCTCCTAAAACTCGCCAACAGTTCCAGCGGGTCAACGCCTAAAGCGCGGCATTCAGGGAGAGATTCTATGCGTGATGTATTCATTTGCGATGCCGTCCGGACCCCGATCGGCCGTTTCGGCGGTTCGCTCGCCAAGGTGCGCGCCGACGATCTGGCGGCGGTCCCGATCAAGGCGCTGATGGCGAAGCATCCCAATCTCGACTGGTCGCAGGTGGACGAGGTGTTTTTCGGCTGCGCCAACCAGGCCGGCGAGGACAACCGCAACGTGGCGCGGATGGCGCTGTTGCTGGCGGGCATCCCGGAATTGGTTCCCGGCCAGACCCTCAATCGCCTGTGCGCCTCGGGCCTCGATGCGGTCGGCGCCGCGGGCCGCGCGATCCGCGCCGGTGAGATCGATTTCGCGATTGCCGGCGGCGTCGAATCCATGACGCGCGCGCCGTTCGTGATGGGCAAGGCGCCGGAAGCGTTTGCGCGCTCGGCCGAGATTTACGACACCACCATCGGCTGGCGCTTCATCAATCCGCTGATGAAGGCGCAATACGGCGTCGACGCGATGCCGGAGACCGGCGAGAACGTCGCCGAGGAATTCCAGGTGTCGCGCGCCGACCAGGATGCGATGGCGATCCGCTCGCAGCAGCGCGCGGGCGCCGCGATCGCATCAGGTTATTTCGCCGAGGAAATCACGCCGGTGTCGGTGCCGGGCGGCAAGGCCGGCCCCATCATCGGTCGACAAGGACGAGCATCCGCGCCCCGAGACCACGCTGGAAGGGCCTGGCGAAATTGAAGCCGATCGTGCGCAATCCCGGCACGGTGACGGCGGGCAATGCGTCCGGTGTCAATGACGGCGCGGCGGCGATGATCCTCGCCTCCGAAGCTGCCGTGAAGAAGCACGGGCTGACGCCGCGGGCGCGCATTCTCGGGTTGGCCTCGGCCGCGGTGCCGCCGCGCATCATGGGCATCGGCCCGGTGCCGGCAACGAAAAAGCTGATGGAGCGGCTCGGCATCAAGATTTCGGACTTCGATTTGATCGAGCTCAATGAAGCCTTCGCCTCGCAGGGCATAGCGTGCTTGCGGCAACTGGGCGTCAAGGACGACGCCGATTTCGTCAACCCGCATGGCGGCGCGATTGCGCTCGGCCATCCGCTCGGCATGAGCGGCGCGCGGCTGGCGTTGACGGCGGTGCACGGCATGGAGAAGCGGGGCGGGAAGCTTGCCCTGGCAACCATGTGCGTCGGCGTCGGCCAGGGCGTTGCGATCGCGATCGAAAAGATTAATTGACGCCCACAACGTATTCCGGGGCGATGCGCAGCATCGAACCGGAATCTCGAGGTTCCCGGTTGGTTATGCGCGCCCGAATGACGGAATGATCTGGCGGACGCGGCTTTCGCAACATTATTATGCCGCATAACGATCCGTCGTCGCGCCGCCAGCGCGATGCGAGGGAGGAGTTCGTCATGACATTGGTCTATCCAGTGCAAAGTCTCGCGGCGCATCCGCCGCGGCTGTCTCCCGGCTACAAGAGCACGGTCAAGCGCTCGCCGTCGAAGCCGCTGATTCCGATGCGGCACACGCTGTCGGAATTGACCGGGCCGGTCTACGGCCACGAGACGGTGCGCGAGAACGATCACGACCTCACCGTTCAGGGCAAGGGCGAGCCGCTCGGCGAGCGCATCATCGTGCACGGCCATGTGCTCGACGAGGACGGCCGCGGCGTGCCGAACACGCTGGTCGAACTCTGGCAGGCCAATGCCTGCGGCCGCTACGTGCATGTCGTCGATCAGCATCCCGCGCCGCTCGATCCGAACTTCACCGGTGCCGGCCGCGCGCAGTCGGACGCGGAAGGTTATTACCGCTTCGTCACCATCAAGCCCGGCGCCTATCCCTGGGGCAATCACCACAACGCCTGGCGGCCGGCCCACATCCACTTCTCGGTGTTCGGACACTCCTTCGTCTCGCGTCTCGTCACGCAGATGTATTTCCCCGGCGATCCCTTGTTTCCGTTCGATCCGATCTTCAACTCGGTGACCGACGAGAAGGCGCGAAACCGCATGGTTTCCTCGTTCGATCTGGAGAACACCAAGCCGGATTGGGCGCTGTGCTACCGCTTCGACATTGTGCTGCGCGGGCGCAACGCCACGCCGATGGAGAAAAAGTAAGTGCAACAGACCAAGCCAGACGGGGTCACCCCGTCGCAGACCGTCGGGCCGTATTTCGCCTATGGGCTGACCTCGAACGGCAAATACGACTGGAACGACGCGTTCGGCAACAACCTCGTGACGCCGGATACGTCGGGCGAACGGATTCGCGTCGAGGGGCAGGTGTTTGACGGTGACGGCGCGATTGTGCCGGATTGCATGCTGGAAATCTGGCAGGCGGACGCGCAAGGGCGCTTCTCCGACCCGCAGGACAAACGCGCACTGCCGAACTCATCGTTCAAGGGATTCGGCCGCGTCGGCACCGATGCCAAAGGTGGCTACGCGTTCGACACCATCAAGCCGGGCTCCGTGCCGGATCCCGACGGCAAGCCGCAGGCGCCGCATATCGTGCTCGCGATATTCGCGCGCGGCATGCTGCTGCACAATTACTCGCGGATCTATTTCGACGGTGAAGCCGCCAACGCGGCCGATCCCGTGCTGGCGCTGGTGCCCGCCGACCGCCGCGCGACGCTGATCGCGACGCGCCAGCCGGGCAGCGGCAGTGCGGTCTATCGTTTCGACATTCATCTGCAGGGCGACAAAGAGACGGTGTTCTTCGACGTCTGACCAATGTTGGTGCGGCTTTCACCCGCCCCTTGAGGGGGCGGGTCGACGCGCGCGAAGCGCGCGGCGGCGGGTGAAGGTCTCCCCACGTCCGACAGCGTCCGAGTTGAAAGACTATCACCCCGCCCCGTCTCACATTACGCTGCGCTCCATGTGAGCCGACCCGCCCCCTCAAGGGGCGGGTGAAGCAAGCAGTGCGCCTGTTGAGGGATGGTAGGCCTTGATCACGAAGCATGCCAAATATCTGACCGGGCTGATCGGAGCGCCGATCGCGCAGTCTGCCGCGCCGGCAATGCATGAGCAGGCCGCCGACGCGCTGGGCGTTCGCTGCCACTATCAACTGATCGAAGTCGCAAACGCCGATGCGGCAACCCTGCGCGCGCTGCTCGATGGCGTCAGGCGTCTTGGCTTCGCCGGCGTCAACGTCACCTTCCCCTACAAGGAAGCCGTGATTCCGCTGCTCGACGAGATGTCGCCGGATGCGCGCACCATCGGCGCGGTCAACACGGTCGTCGTCCGCGACGGACGGCTGGTCGGGCACAACACCGACAGCACCGGCTTCGCGCGCGCGATAAGCGATCTGGTCGGCGGCTCGAAATCTGCTGCGGTCGCGCTGATCGGCGCCGGTGGCGTCGGCAAGGCGATCTCTTTCGCGCTTGCGAAACTGGGTGTCGCGGAACTCAATATCTTCGACGCTGATCGCAGCAAGGCCGAGGCGTTGTCGTCGCAACTGCATGGCCGGCTGACGGCGCGGGTTGCCGATGATGTCGCTGGCGCGCTGCATGGCGTCGCCGGCGTGGTCAACGGAACGCCGGTCGGCATGCTGCCGGACCGCGGCATGGCGGTGCCGGAGGCGCTGCTGCATCGCGGGCTGTGGGTGGCGGACGCGGTCTATACGCCGCTATGGACGCCGCTGCTTCTCGCCGCGAAAGAGAAGGGCGCCAGCGTCATGACCGGGCGCGACCTCGCTGTCTATCAAGCCGCCGATGCCTTCGAACTGTTTACCGGTCTGAAGCCATCGGTCGCGGCGATCGGAAATGCGTTCGACGGCGTCATGGCAAGCCGGTATCCTGCGGCATGACGACAATTGCCGCGGCTTCGCTTGTACTGGATGGAATTTGACCGAACCACCGAGCCATGGCGCCACTGACCGGACGCGCGAAGTGCTGGGCCTGTTCGGCTTTCTGCTGGTCGCCACCGCGCAGGTCTCCAACATGATTTTGGCGCGCGGCGTTGCGGGCAGCGTTCCGCCGTTCTCGATCGCCTTCTTCCGCTGGAGCATCGTGGCGCTCGGCCTGCTGCCGGTCGTCGTGATGGCGCTGCGGGAAAAGCCTGGCGTGTTGCGGGGCCAGACGCTCGGCATCGTCGTGGCCGGTTTCCTCGGCATGTTCGTTTGCGGCGGGCCGGTCTATATCGCTGGTGTAACGACCTCCGCCATCAATCTTTCCCTGATCATGGCGCTCTCGCCGCTGGTGGTGTTGCTGTTCTCTTTCGTGTCTGGCCAGGAAGCCGTCCATCGAAGCCAGATCATCGGCATGCTGCTCTCGCTGGCGGGCGCTGCGTTGATCATTTTCAGGGGGCAGGGCACCCTTGGTTCAGGCGTGGCGCTGGGGGACCTGCTCGTCCTGATGGCGATGCTGGCCTGGGCGGGATACACGCTGCTGCAGAATCGAGTGGGCAGTGGCGTCAGCTTTCTGGCGCGGATCGGCCTGTTCGCGGCCGTGGGCGCGCTGTTCTCGCTGCCCTTCGCCATCCACGAAATGTGGGCCGCGCCATCAGCCGCGTTCAGCGGGCATGCGGCGCTGGTCTATCTTTTCGCGGGATTGGTCCCGGGCCTGTTTGCCTACTCCGCCTATGCCTATCTCGGCGGCAAGTTCGGCGCGGTGTCGACCTCGCTCAGCCTCTATCTCGGGCCGATCGTCAGCGCGGTGCTGTCGATGCTCTTTCTTGGCGAGGCGCCGACGATCATCCATCTGATCGGTGGCGCGCTGTCGCTTGGCGGGATGTGGTTGAGCCTGCAGGCCAAGGAGAGCGGCGCGCGACCATAACGCGGCTGCCCGCATCGACTTGACAGTAACAGATCAGTTATATAATATATTGGTTATATAGCCGATTTGAGATGCACTGATGTCCAACCTCGATGCCGCCTTTTCCGCGCTTTCTGACCCAACTCGCCGGGCGATCCTGGCGCGTCTCGCGCTGGGCGAGGCCACCGTCATGGAACTGGCCGAGCCCTTCGAGATGACGCAACCCGCCATCTCCCGACACCTCAAGGTGCTCGAAGGCGCGGGTCTCATCCTCCGCCGCGTCGAAGGCACGAAGCGGCCGTGCCGGCTGGCGCCGGCAGCCGTCAGCGAGATCGACCAATGGCTGGCGATGCTCCGCGAAGCCTTGTCCGCAAATTACAACCGGCTCGACGACGTTCTGGCCGCCATGAAAACCGAAGAGTGAAAGGCAAATCCCATGAGCAAGATGACGCTGAAGACCGAAGGCGATCGCCATGTCGTTGTTACCAGGCGCTTCGCCGCTCCGCCGGAAGCGGTGTATCGCGCGCATACCGAGCCGGCACTGATCCAGAAATGGCTGCTCGGTCCGGACGGCTGGACAATGCCGGTCTGCATCAACGAGGCGCGACCGGGCGGCAATATCCGCTACGAGTGGACAAACGGCGAAGGCGCCGGATTTCATGTGACCGGCGAGTATATCGAACTGGTGCCATTCAGCCGGCTCGTTCATGTCGAGCGCATGCACATGCCCGATGCGACGCCGGACAACCACGTTGAAACGACCTTCGCACCAGACGGGACCGGTACGTTGATGACCATGCGGATGACCTTGCCCGACGCCGCGACGCGGACCGCCATGCTGTCGACCGGCATGGAGCACGGCATGGAAGCGAGCTACGTGCGGCTCGAGGGCACGCTCACATCATCTCAGGCGCGCTGAAGTCCTATGCGATTGGCCCGGAGATGAGCCCTGATCCCTCAGCGTGGCGGACAGTGCTTAGCAAGGAATTGCTCGAACCCTGAATTCTAATCGATCACGGCATGATCGGGCGCGGACGACTGGGCGCGCAGGGCGACCTTGGTCGAGCCGATCATGATGGCGAGCGGGATCGCGCAGGCGGTGAAGATCATCACCATCTGGTAGTCGTGCGAGAACGCGATGATCTGGGCCTGCACCTTGACCAGCAAGTCCGCCATGGCGCGGCCCTGGTCGGTGGCGAGATCGATCATGCCGCGCACGTTCGGCATCTGCAGCGCGTGATTGAACGGGTTGATGTGCTCCGACAGGATCGCGTAGGTGTAGCGCGAGCCTTGCGTCAGTTGCGCGATGACGAGCGAGATCCCGATCGAGCTTGCGACGTTGCGCATCAGGGTCAGCATCGAGGTGCCGTCGGTGCGCAGATGATTGGGCAGCGTCAGGAACGCCACCGTCGAAAGCGGAACGAACACCAGGCCGAAGCCAAAGCCCTGGACCACGCTGATGACCACGATCTCGGTCCCGCTGGTCTGGTCGGTCCAGCCGGTCATGTAGAACAGCGACATGCAGGTGATGCTCAGCCCCGAGATGATCAGTGTCCGCGCCTCGATGTAGCGCATCATGCGGCCGACCAGCATCATCGCCACGAACGTGCCGCAGCCGCGGCTCGCCAGCAGAAGACCTGCCGTGATGATCGGATAGCCGATCACGTTCTGCAGGAAGGGTGACGACAGCGCCATGGTCGAGAACAGCACCAGGCCCATGACAGCCATGAACACGCAGCCGCCGACGAAATTCTTGTCCTTGAACAGCGCGAACTGGATGAACGGACGCTGCGTGGTCAGGGAATGCGCCAGGAAATAGTACAAGCCGATGGCCGATATGATGAACTCGGCGATGATCTCGTTGGATTCCAGCCAGCCGAGCTGCTCGCCGCGGTCGAGCGCGAGCTGCAGCGAGCCGATGGCGATCGCGAGCGCGGTGAAGCCGAACCAGTCGAAGCGCAGCTCGATGGCCTTCTTCGTCTCGTCCATGAAGATGATGAGGCCGAGCACGGTAAAGACGCCGAACGGCAGGTTGACGAAGAACACCCAGTGCCAGGAATAGGTCTCGGTCAGCCAGGCGCCGAGCGATGGGCCCATGATCGGCCCCATCATCACGCCCATGCCCCAGATCGCCATCGCTTTCGCGCGCTCTTGCAGGGTGTAGGAGTCCAGCATCACCGCCTGCGACAGCGGCACCAGCGCCGCGCCGAACACGCCCTGCAGCAGGCGGAACAGCACCATCTGGGTGATGTCCTGCGCCAGCCCGCACATCACGGAAGCAATGGTGAAGCCGGCCGAGCAGATGATGAAGATGCGCTTGCGGCCGAAGCGGTTGGCGATCCAGCCGACCGGCGCGGTCATGATCGCGGCGGCGACGATATACGACGTCAGCACCCAGTTGATCTGGTCCTGCGACGCCGACAGCGTGCCCTGCATGTAGGGCAGCGCGACGTTGGCGATGGTGGTGTCGAGCGCCTGCATGATCGTCGCCGTCATGGCGCAGATCGTCACCATGTTCCGGCGCAGGCCGGGAACGGCAGCCGATGATGTGCCCGGCGTCGTCATGGCGGCCTATTCATGTTCCTGGTTCGCCACCGCCGGCGACGTGCCGAGCAGGGCCGACAGCGAACGGCGATGGTTGGTGTCGATCGTGGCGTAGACGCTCATGCCGGCCTTCAGCTTGCGGACGAACTTGTCGTTCTTGTCGAAATAGATCCGCACCGGAACGCGCTGCACCACCTTGACGAAATTGCCCGATGCATTCTGCGCCGGCAGGATCGCAAACTGCGCGCCGGTGCCGGGCGAGAGCGAGCCGACCGTGCCCTTGAACAAATGATTGGGGAAGGCGTCGACCTCGAGCGTGACGGCCTGGCCGACCGCGACATAGGTGAAATCGGATTCCTTCGGGTTGGCGTCGACCCACGGGGTGGAGGTGTCGATGACGCTGAACACGGGCGTGCCGGCGGGCACGAAGCGGCCGAGCTGGATCTGCTCGACCTGCGTGGCGATGCCCGCCATCGGCGCGCGCATCACGGTGTGGTCGAGGTTGCGCTGGGCCTGGTCGAGCGCCGCCTTGGCCTGAGCATAAGGCGGGAATTCCTCGAGCGGAAGTTCGGGGTTGCCGAGCAGTTGCGCCTTGGCGGTCGCGATCTTCTGCTGCAGCAACTGATACTGCGCGCTCGCGGTGACGAGGGCGGTGGACGCATTGTCGAGGTCGAGCTGCGAGCCGAAATTGCTCTTCACCAGCGAAGACTTGCGGTCGACGTCGCGCCGCTTCAGGTCCATGCCCTGCTGCGAAAGTTCGCCCATCTGGCCGTAGATCCTGAGGTCGGCGATCAGATTGTCATAGGTGACCTTGGTCTGCGCGAGATTGGCCTTGGCTTGCGCCACGGCGAGGCGGAACGGCACGGGATCGATCTCGAACAGCACGTCGCCCGGAGCGACCTGCTGGCCTTCCTTCACCACGACCTTCTCGATCTTGCCGGAGATGTCGGGGGTGATCAGAACCTTCTGCGCGCCGACATAGGCGTCGTCGGTGGTCACGTAGCGGCCGCCGTTGAGATAGAACGTCACGCCGGCGACCAGCGCGACCAGCGGCAATGACCACCAGCAGCAGGAAGCGGCGGTAGCGGCGCATGCCGGCCATCAGCCGGCGGCGCGGCTCGGCCGCGAGTTTCGGCGGCGACTCCGGGGATGCCGGATTGCCCTTCTGCTCGGGCGGGAATTTGAGTACGGGATCAGCCATAACGCTGCTCCTTTCGCGGAGGTTCGTTCACCGGATGCTGGATCGCGTTGCGAACGTTCTCCTTGATCAGGTCGAGTTGGTTGAGAAGGCGGTGGGCGTCGGCGGGGTTGATGCCGCCGAGCGCGGTGGTCGTCAATTCGGAGCGAAGCCCGGCCAGCTTGCCGAGCAAGGGACGCGCGGCCTTGCGCAGATAGAGGCGGTTGACGCGGCGGTCGTTCTCGTCGCCGCGGCGCTCGATCCAGCCATTGTCGCAGAGCTTGTCGATCAGCCGCGTCAGCGTGATCGGCTGCATCTCCATCTGTTCGGCGAGTTCCGACTGTTTCAGCCCCTCGGTGCGTTCGACCTTGGCCAGAACCGCCCATTGCGCGCGGGTGATGCCATAGCGCGCCGCCTGCCGGTCGGCATAGGCGCGCATCATCCGCTGCACCTCGCCGAGCGTAAACAGAAAGTTCATATCCACGGAACCGCGCATGGGCTTCGCCTCCATAAGCTTGCCATATAATAAGCTAGCTTATTAATTCCGCATCGGGCGTTAACAATGACGTGACCCGCTGCCAGAACATGGCTGGAATCCGTTGCGCGCGGGGCTTTGGGTTTGGTTGCCAAAATGCTACCAAAGACCTGCGATGACCCTGACAAAGCCGACATTTCCCGCACCCGACCACGATCACGGCCGCTGTACCGCGGAAGCGATGGCGCATGCGGAAGCGGTCTGCGCGCGGCGGACGCAGAAATTCACCCCGATCCGGCGCCAGGTGCTGCAGGCGCTGCTGTCGAGCCACCGCCCGCTCGGCGCCTATGAGGTGATCGACGAACTCGCCAAGTCGATGCCGCGGCCGGCGCCGATCACGGTCTACCGCGCGCTCGATTTCCTGATGGAGAACGGCCTCGTCCACCGGATCGAGAGCCGCAACGCGTTTCTCGCCTGCGCGCACGACCATGACGAGACCTCGATGGTGGCGTTCCTGATCTGCGATCATTGCGGCTCGGTCGGCGAAATTCCCGCGGCCCCCGTGGCGCAAAGCCTCAATGCCGCGGCGCGTGCGTCAGGCTTTGCGCCAAAGCTTTCCGTCGTCGAGATCGCCGGCACCTGCGCTCACTGTCAAAAATAACAAGAACACGGCGGCGAGGCCTGCCACGAGGATCAATGTCTTCCAAGCCAGCAGAGTCTTCCACCGGGCGTGCGCTCACCCCGGTCGCTATCGCCTTGATGTTGATGCTGTGCCTGAGCTGGGGCTTCAACCAGATCGCGGTGAAACTTGCGCTGGCCGATGTCCCCCCGATGATGCAGGCGCTGATCCGTTCCGCCGGCGCGCTGCCGGTCATGCTCTTCGCCGGATGGCTGCGCGGCGTCAAATTCTTCGAGCGTGACGGTTCGCTGGTTCCCGGCCTGCTGGCAGGCACGTTGTTCGGTCTTGAATTCGTGCTGATCTTTACCGGGCTGGTGTTCACCTCGGCGTCGCGCGCGGCGGTGTTCCTCTACACCGCGCCGTTCTTCGTCGCGCTCGGCTCCTACCAGTTTCTCGGCGAGCGCCTGAGCATGCTGCAATGGAGCGGGCTGGGGCTCAGCTTTGCCGGCGTCGCGCTCGCGATCGGCGTGCCGCAGGCCAATGTCGATGCCAAGGTGCTGCTGGGCGACCTGCTGGTGGTCGGTGGCGGCTCGCTGTGGGCCGCGACCACGCTGATCGCCAAGGGCACGAAGCTTCGTAATGCGGCGCCGGAAAAAGCGCTCGGCTACCAGGTCGCGGTGTCGATCCCGATCCTGGCCTGCGCATCATGGCTGTTCGGCGAAAAGATCACCCACATGCCGAGCGCGCTGTCGATCTCGCTGCTGGCCTATCAGGCGGTGTGGGTGGTGGGTTGCACCTTCGTGCTGTGGTTCGCGCTGATCAAGACCTATTCGCCGAGCAAGCTCTCGTCGTTCACCTTCATCACGCCGCTGTTCGGCGTCGTCGCCGCCTACTTCATCATGCACGATACGCTGACCATCGCCTTCGGCGTCGCCGCACTGCTGGTCATCGCGGGGCTTTATCTCGTCAACAAGCCGGACCCGAAGGTCACGCCGGATCCGAACGTGCCGGCGTGATGGTTGCTTCGTCATTCCGGGGCGCATCGAAGATGCGAACCCGGAATCTGCGACATTCCGGGTCTGGTCCTTGCGGACCATCCCGGAATGACGGAGCGTTACAATGCATGGATTGCTTCAGCGCGAGCCTGTCATCGAGCTGCGCATTCGCGTCGACCCTTCGCTCGCAATGACGCGGAGAGAGCATGGCTACCCCGTCTCGATCGGCAGCGACGCATCCTTGGCCCATTCGCCCATCGAGCCGTCGTAGAGCGTGAGGTTGTCGTAGCCGAGCCGGTGCAGCAGGAACAGGTCGACCGTTGCCGAGATGCCGCCGCCGCAATAGGCGACCACGCGCTTGTCTTTCGTAATGCCCTGCGCCTCGAACCTGGCTTCGGCTTCCGCAAGCGGAACGAAGGCCTTGGTCTTGGGATCGAGCAATGTCGCGGCCGATACGTTGCAACTGCCGGGCACACGGCCGGGCCGGCCGTAGCGGCTGGGCTCCAGGCCCTTGTGGAATTGCGGGCCGAGCGCGTTGACCACGACGGTGCCCCGCTCGGACGTGGCGGCGAGCGTTTGCTGCTTGTCGACGAAAAATCCGTCCCTCGGCTTTGCCGTGAACGTCGCCGGCTTATATCCCTTCGCCGGTCCGGTTTCGAGCGGGCGGCCTTCGAGCTTCCATTTGTCGAGGCCGCCGTCGAGCACCGCAGCGTTCTCAAAGCCCAGCGATTGGAGCATCCACCAGAACCGCGTCGCCCACATCGGCGTGCCGATGCTGTACAGCACGACCTTGCTTTCGCTGGACACGCCGCGACGGCCGAACGCCCGCTCGAGATGTGCAACATCCGGCATCATGAAGCGAAGCTCGGTGCTGGGATCGGAGAACTCGCCCTGCAAATCCAGAAAGTCTGCCCCCGGAATATGCCCGGCTTCAAAAGTGTGCCGCCCGGGCACGGCGAGATAGGGCAGGCTGAACTGCCTTCGGGCGCGGGTTCGAGGTAAGTGGTGCAATCGAACAGGCGCAGGTCGGCCTGGCGCAGAATATCGGCGAGTTCCGCCGTGGAGATGAGCCCGTTACGCCCTGACATTTGTTGGCCTCCCATTAACTTTGGGCCGATGCTAGGCCCCGCATCGGCCCATGAAAAGGCAGCCCGGAAGTGCGCTCGCCCTTTCATTTCCGCGATTCCTGTCCAATATAGCGGATAACGGAAGGCGGGGTCTTTTGCCCGGCTTTTGGCCGCGATGGCAGGCCTAAGATATTGAATATGCAGCGTAAAAATACCTATGTGACGAGGCGCACAGCGCTTTCGCCTCCCGCTTGGTGAATGTCACCAAAACCTGATATCCGAGGCCCCATGAACAAGCCCGAAATAATTCCGCAAGACGACGTCGCCGGCCCGAAGGCCCGGCATAAAACCACCCAGGTCATGGTCGGCAACGTTGCCGTCGGCGGGGGTGCCCCGATCGTCGTGCAGTCGATGACCAATACCGACACCGCCGATATCGATGGCACGATCGCGCAGGTCGCCGCACTTTCGCGCGCCGGATCGGAAATGGTCCGCATCACCGTCGATCGCGATGAGGCCGCCGCCGCCGTTCCGCACATCCGCGACGGCCTGCGCAAGCGCGGCATCACCACGCCCCTGATCGGTGACTTCCATTATATCGGCCACAAGCTGCTCGCCGAATATCCGGCCTGCGCCGAGGCGCTCGACAAGTACCGCATCAATCCCGGCAATGTCGGCTTCAAGAGCAAGCGCGACACGCAGTTCGCCGACATCATCGAGATCGCCAACAAGAACGACAAGCCGGTCCGCATCGGCGCCAATTGGGGTTCGCTCGACCAGGAACTGCTGACCAAGCTGATGGACGAGAACACGGCCTTGCCGAACCCGCGTGATGCGCGGGCGGTGATGCGCGAAGCGATGGTGCAGTCGGCGCTGCTGTCGGCGGCCCGCGCCCAGGAGCTCGGCATGCCGAAAAACCGCATGATCCTGTCGGCGAAGGTTTCCGCCGTGCAGGATCTGATCGCGGTTTACGAGGTGCTCGCGGAGCGCTCGGATTACGCGATCCATCTCGGCCTCACCGAAGCCGGCATGGGATCGAAGGGCATCGTGGCTTCGTCCGCGGCGCTTGGCATCCTGCTGCAGGAAGGCATCGGCGACACCATCCGCATTTCGCTGACGCCCGAACCCGGCGGCGACCGCACGCTGGAAGTTCAGGTCGCGCAGGAATTGTTGCAGACCATGGGTTTCCGCACCTTCGTGCCGCTGGTCGCGGCATGCCCCGGCTGCGGCCGCACCACCTCGACCACGTTCCAGGAACTGGCGCGCTCGATCCAGGATTTCATCAGAGAAGAGATGCCGGGCTGGAAGACGCAATATCCCGGCGTTGAAGCCCTGAACGTCGCGGTCATGGGCTGCATCGTCAACGGCCCCGGCGAATCCAAGCACGCCAATATCGGCATCTCCTTGCCCGGCACCGGCGAAGCGCCGGCAGCCCCCGTGTTCGTCGACGGCAAGAAGTTCCGCACCCTGCGCGGGCCGGCGATCGCCGCCGACTTCAAGGCGCTGGTGATCGACTATATCGACCAGCGTTATGGCAGCGGTGCCAAGGCGCCCGAGACGACAGCGGCGGAGTAAAGCTCTTTCGTCGTCCCCGCCTAGTGCGCAATTGCGCACGGGGCGCGGGGACCCATAACCACAGGCTTTTGTGGTTATGCCGCGCTGCAGCTCCAGCCTCTTCAACAACAACCTCTTGTGGTTATGGGTCCCTGCGTTCGCAGGGACGACCTCGTGGAGACATTGCGCTTCGGTTTGCGTGAGCTACGATGCGTCCCAATCAATAACGATTGGGAGAACCGCCCATGTCTTCGCTGTCCGGCAAGCAAGGTCCGCGTTATCGCCACACGGCCGGCGACACCGAGCCCTACGAGACCATCGCCGTCGAGAAACTCACCCCGATCATCGGCGCGGAAATCTCCGGCGTGGATATCGGCAAGCTCGTCTCGGACGATTCGCGCTCCAACCGCCAGATGGACGAGATCCATCGCGCGCTTGCCGAAAATCTCGTGATCTTCTTCCGCGACCAGCACATCAGCTCCGACCAGCATCTCGCCTTCGGCCGCAAGTTCGGCGAATTGCATGTGCATCCGGCAGCGCCCAACGAGGGCGACCCGGCGCTGATGAAAATCTATGCCGACAAGGATTCGCCCGCGCGCCAACGGCGAGGGCTGGCATTCCGACGTGTCCTGCGACGTCGAGCCGCCGATGGGCTCGATCCTCTACATCAGGCAGTGCCCACCGCGCGGCGGCGACACGCTGTTCGCCAACATGTATGCCGCCTACGAGGCGCTGTCGGACCGCATGAAATCCTATCTCGATGGGCTGACCGCGCTGCATGACGGCGAGCAGACCTATCGCGGGCTCTATGCCAATTACGGCGTTGCCGACCGTCCGGAATATCCGCGCGCCGAACATCCGGTGGTCCGCACCCATCCGGTGACCGGCAGGAAAGCACTCTACGTCAACCGCGGCTTCACCCGCTTCATATCAGGCATCCCCCGCGACGAGAGCGACGCCATGCTGGCCTATCTCTACCAGCACGCGGAAAATCCGCTGTTCCAATGCCGCTTCCGCTGGACGGAAAACGCCATCGCCTTCTGGGACAACCGCTGCGCGCAGCACCGTGCGATGTGGGATTACTGGCCGCACACAAGATCAGGCACGCGGGTGACGGTGAAGGGGGAGCGGCCGGTGTAATTTCGTAGGGCGGATTAGCGAAGCGTAATCCGCCATTCATCGCAAAGGCGGCGGGTTACGCTTCGCTAATCCGCCCTACGGAGTTGCATTACGGCTATTGACGCATTCGCGTTGACGCCTCGGCTAGCCTGCGCCAAGCTCGCCAAAAATAAAACAACATCCGGAGGACACCCCATGCTCCGCGCCGAAGACAACAAATTCCTCACCGAAAGCGGTGCAGGCACCGGCATGGGCGAATTGCTGCGCCGGTTCTGGATGCCGGTGCTGCTGTCAGCGGAATTGCCCGAGCCCGACGGCCCGCCGAAGAAGATCGTCGTCATGGGCGAGGAGCTGCTCGCCTTCCGCGACACCCGCGGGGTTGTCGGCGTCATCGATCAATACTGCCCGCATCGCGGCGCCAATCTCTGGCTCGGACGCAACGAGGAATGCGGCATCCGCTGCGTCTATCACGGCTGGAAGTTCGACACCGACGGCCGCTGCGTCGACATGCCGACCTCCTATCCCGACCTCAACGCAAAAGACCTGATCCGCATCAAGTCCTATCCGGTGCGGGAATGGGGCGACATGATCTGGGCCTATATGGGTCCGGCCGATCAGGTGCCCGAACTGCCCGATCTGGAAATGGCGCTGGTGCCGGCTTCACATCGCTACGTCACCAAGAAATGGCAGGACTGCAACTGGGTGCAGGCGCTGGAAGGCTCGATCGACACCGCGCATTTCACCTTTGCGCACCTCTCCTTTGAAAAGGAAGAGAACGAGATCCTCGACATCAAGAAGCACTTTGTGAATCCGCTTGTACGGGTTGCGACCGATCACATGCGGTGGATCGCCGAAGATCCGCGCCCGGTGATCAAGATCCATCCGCACGAGGCCGGCCTGACGGTCGCAGGCGGGCGCCTGACGGGCTCCGACAATATCTACTGGCGTATCGCCCAGTTCCTGATGCCGGTGCATGCCTATGCGCCGAGCGCAATGCCCGGCGAGAACATTTTCGGTCAGAGCTTCGTTCCGGTCACGGATACCAATTGCTGGATCTACACCTATGCGTGGAATCCGGAACGCCCGCTGACGCAGGCCGAGCGCGACGGTTACGATCGCGGCAACGGCGTGATGGCCGTGGTCGACGAGAATTATGTGCCGCTGCGTAACAAGTCGAACGACTATCTGATCGACCGCAAGCTGCAGAAGACCACCAGCTATACGGGCATCAAGGGCGTGTCGGAGCAGGACGCCGCCGTGCAGGACAGCCAGGGGCCGATCGCCGACCGCACCCGCGAACATCTCGGCCCGACCGATCTCGGCATCATGCATTTCCGCAAGCTGGTCATGGATGCCGCCCGCGCGTTGCAGAAGGGCGAGGCGCCGCCGCACCTCAAGCATCAGGACCGCTACACGGTCCGCTCCGGCGCCTGCGTTACGAACAAGGCAAAGGACCTGACCGCGGTCATGATCGAGCGGTTCGGCGACGCGGCCGGCTATGTCGGCGGTCCCGGCAGGAACGCGGCGGCGGAGTAGGGAGCACACTCTCACCACGTCGTCCCGGCCTTGAGCTCAGATGCGCAATTGCGCATCGGGGGACCCATAGCCACCGATGTTCGTTGCGTCAGAATGTGTCTACCCATCGTCCTATCGATAAGCCGCGGCGTATGGGTCCCCCGATGTGCAATTGCACATCTGAGCTCGCGCTTCGCTTGGCCGGGACGACCGCTACAACGGTACCTTCCGGTACTCCCGGTTGCTCAGGCTCGCTTCTTCCAGATCGAGGTCGCGCTCGATCCGCCGCCTGGATTCGTCGGTAATCTTGCCGTCGCGGAGCAGGACGTGGATGAATTTCCGTTCGGCTACGATCAACTCGCGCGTCAATTCGGTGCCCGCCGCCGAGACGTCGTGAGCGTCGGGATCGAGCGAACCAGGAAGTTGGTTCGTGCGGACCTCGTGCCGGGCACGCAGCAGCTTGACGACTTCATCGGATAGTTCGCGGTCGTCGGTGATGGCATCCAGCGATTTGAGCGCCATATCGAGCGCCTCGCGGCGCGCCGCGATCTCCGCTTCATGCTCGGCTCGATGCTCGTCGCGGCCGTCCTTTGTGACGTCGAGCCATCGCGCCACCAGTGGCAATCCCGAACCCATTCCGACCAGCGTGATGAAGATGACGCCGAAGGCGACGAACAGGATCATGTCGCGATGGGGAAAGGCCTCGCCGCTCGGTAGCGCGAGCGGCAATGCCAGCGCCGCAGCCAGCGATACCGCGCCCCGCACGCCGGTGAACGAGATCACGAAGGTGGTCCGCCAGTTCGGCGCCGGATCGCGCTGGCGAAGGCGCTTGCTGACCAGGCGCGGCAAATAGACTGCCGGATAAACCCAGGCGAAACGCGCGACGACGACAATGGCCGCGACCAGCGCTGTGGTGAGCAGGATCTCGTCAAGCGGAAACGCTTTCGATTTCTCGAACAGCAGCCGCATCTGGAATCCCGTCAGCAGGAACAGCAGGCCCTCGACCAGAAAGATCACGAAGTCCCAGAAGAAAATGCCCTGCAGACGCGTGGCCGACGAGATCAACAGCGGACCGTTCCAGCTGATGTAGAGGCCACATGCCACGGTCGCGAGAATGCCGGAGCCGCCGAGATGTTCAGGAATCCAGTAGGCGAGGTAGGGGGTAATCAGCGACAGCGTGATCTCGACCTGCGGATCGCGCGCGCGGTGCCGTGCGCGCAAGGAGAGCCAGCCAACTGCCACACCGAACAGAAGTTCAGCGACAACGATAAGCGCGAAGGTGCCGGTTGCCTTGGGCAGCGAGAACATTCCGGTCGCAATGGCGGCCACCGTGAACCGATAGAGGATCAGCGCGGTGGCGTCGTTGGCAAGCCCTTCGCCCTCGAGCACGACGAGAATGCGGCGGGGTATGCCGAGCCTGCGCGCAATTGCCAGTGGCGCCACCACGTCCGGTGGTGCAACGATGGCTCCGAGCAGGAAGCCCACCGTCCAGGGCAGCCCGATCAGGTAATGCGTCGCGGCGGCGACCGCGAAGGCGGTGAAGATCACGCAGCCGACCGCCAGCAAAACGATCGGCCGCAGGTTGGCCTTGAATTCGCGCCAGCTCATGGCGACGCCCGCCGAATAGATCAGCGGCGGCAACACCAGCAGCAGCACCACTTCAGGCGGCAATTCCACCATCGGCATGCCCGGCACGAAGGCGAGCGCGATGCCGGCGAGCAGCATCAGGATGGCCGGCGCGATGTTGGTTCGCCGCGCCAGCAACGCGGTTCCTGCCAACACGGCGAGCAGGATCAAAAAGATCTGAAACTTGGCTTCCATGATGGGCCCCATTCGCAGGGAAAAACCGCAACGTCAATGCGCAAGGCGCACGCGCTCACGGACGTGGGGCGCAGCGGTTTCGTGCTGGAGCGCGATATGTTTCCGCAGTCGGATATTGCCCGCAAGGGCGTGCCGCAGGGCCGCCATGCGCATGGCCCGTTGGCGCGCGGCCGGAACGTACACAAGCCTGGGCGGATATTACTCGCGCAGATCGTAGCGGTAGGATTTCGAGACGATCTTCCAGCCGTCGCGGAGTTTCATCGCCACCAGATAATCGGTGAAATAGCGCGGCGGCAGCTGGCAGCGCACCTTGATGAAGGCGGTCTGATCGTCGGAGCGGTCGATCGTGACGATGAAATCCTCGCGCGGCTTGCCTTCGGCCTTGCCAGATGGCCGCTTGCGCACGCGATCGAGCCAGTCCGGCACGGTCAGCACCTGCAACTCGCCCTTTTCCAGCCAGCGCAAATCGGCGGTGGTGTCGAAGATCGCGCCGAGCTTGTCGGCATCGCCCTCATACAGGCCATCGAAATAGTTCTTCACCACGGCTTCGACAGTCGATCGATCAGCACTCACGGCTTTCCTCCCGGATAAACGAGAAATTGTTCGAGGCAAATTAAGCCATGAACCGGCCGATTGCGCTATTGAGAAAAGGCGAACGCTCGCATCATTGCCGAAGAATGCGTGTGTCCTGCGGGGGATGCCACCCCTGCTGTCAATTTCCTCGGAACCCGGGCGGAAACGGCATCGGCGGCCGCCCGAACCTTGCGGCCTGTTCGCCTGACCAAGGGTATAGCGAGGGCGTGATCCACGTCGGTTGTGGATCGTGACTTAGCTCACAAAGCCGGGCTGCGGCTTCTGGTAGGCAGGCCGGTGTGGTAAAAAAGTACGAGGCTCCGGAGGAGTCATGATGATGTGTGGATCGTTAAAATTGCTTCGATGGGCCGCTGCAGCGGCGGCCTTCCTGTTGGTCAGCGAGCCGGCCTTTGCCGAAAAGCGCGTGGCGCTGGTGCTGGGCAATTCCAACTACCAGAATGTCGCACCGCTGGCCAATCCGGTTAACGACAGCGCCAGGATCGCGGCGACGCTGAAGGACGCCGGTTTCGACGTCGTCGATTCCCGCCGTGACCTGCCGGCGGCCGAAACCCGTCGCGCGTTGCGCGATTTCGCCGATCGCGCGCGCGATGCCGATATCGCGGTGGTCTATTACGCCGGCCACGGCATCGAGGTGGACGGCGGGAACTACCTGATTCCCGTCGATGCGCGGCTGGAACGCGACACCGACATCTATGACGAAGGCCTCTCGCTCGACCGCATCCTGATCGCGATCGAACCGGCCAAGAAGCTGCGGCTGGTGATTCTCGACGCCTGCCGCGACAACCCGTTCGCCCGGACCATGAAGCGCACGGTCGCCTCGCGCGCGATCGGGCAGGGCCTGGCCAAGGTCGAGCCGACCAGCCCGAACGTCCTGATCGCCTATTCGGCCAAGGCCGGTTCCACCGCGGCCGATGGTGACGGCAAGAACAGCCCGTTTACGGCAGCGCTGTCGCACCATCTGACGAAGCCCGGGCTCGACGTGCGCCGTGCCTTCGGCTTCGTGCGCGACGAGGTTCTCAAGACCACGGGTAACAAGCAGGAACCCTTCGTGTATGGTTCGCTCGGCGGCGAAGACGTGCCCCTGGTGCCGGCGCCTCGTCAGGCGCCCGCGGCGGCCGCCCCTGCGACGCCAGCCCTCAGTGCGCAGGCCGAAGCCCGCCGCGATTACGAACTCGCGCTGCAGATCGGCAACAAGAGCGCGCTCAACGCCTTCCTGGTGCAGTATCCCGATGGTTTCTACGCGAGCCTTGCCAAGCTTCAGCTCGACAAGATCGCTGCCGAGGAGACGCGTGTCGCAGCGACCGAAAAAGCCCGGCTGACCGAACAGGAGCGGGTGCGGCTCGCCGCCGAGGGCGCCCAGAGGTCGCAGCAGGCGAAGGCCGATGCTGAAGCCAAGGCTGCCGAGCAGGCGCGCATCGCGGCTGAAAAGGCCAAGCAGTTGGCACAGGACCAGGCGGCTGCGGCCGAACAGAAGCGCGTCGTCGCCGAAAGCGCCGCCGCCGACAAGGCTGTTCCGGCGCCCGCCGACAAGGACAAGGCCGTGAACGTGGCTGCCCTCAACGCGGGGCCGCCGCAGGCTGACGTCACCAAATCGGTGCAGAGCGAACTTCGCCGCGTCGGCTGCCTGAGCGGCAGCGCCGACGGCAACTGGAACAACGCCTCGCAGCGGTCGCTGACGCAGTTCAACCGCTATGCCGGAACCAGGCTCGACACCAAGGTCGCCAGCGTCGATACGCTCGACACGATCAAGCTGAAGTCGTCACGGGTGTGCCCGCTGGTCTGCGAGCACGGCTTCCAGGCCGATGGCGACCGCTGCACCAGGATCACCTGCGCCGAGGGCTCGTCCCTCAATGACGACAATGAATGCGAGAAGCGCCGCGCCAAAAAGCCGGTGGCAACGCGCGACAGGCCGGAGTCACGACGCGCGCCCGAAGCAAGGCGAGTTCCGGAATCCACCAAGAGAGTTTATATCACGCGCTCTCAGGGACGGGATCCGAGCATCGGGGCCAATGGCCGCCCGCTCACCGGCCTCGAACGGCAGCAGGGCTGCACGGGCTACGCGTCCATCATGTCGGGCGTGTGCCCGTAGGCTGCGAGCCGGGCCCCGTTCTACTTTGCATGGGGTTGTTTTCGATATTTTGTGTCTGGACCCCTGCGGCAGGGAGCCGCGGGGGCCGGATTCAAAGCCGGACGGCAGGTCTCAGATCGCGCTTCCGGCGATGTTGACCATCAACGCGATCAGCGCGGTGTTGAACACGAACGAGATGATGCCGTGCACGGTCGCGGTACGGCGGATGATCCTGTCGGTGATGCCGACGTCGGAAACCTGCGCGGTCATGCCGATCACGAACGAGAAGTAGACGAAATCCCAGTAGTCGGCCTCGGCATGCGCGTCGCCGCTCGGAAACTGCAGGCCGCCGGGCTTGCTGCCGCGGTAGAAGTCGTGCGCGTAGTGCAGCGAGAAGGCGGTGTGCACCAGCACCCATGACAGCACGATCGTCACCGTCGCCAGCACCAGCCCGGCCGGATTGCCTTTCGATGCGCCCAGTTCGAATACGATCGCGCCAATGCTTGCGAGCGCGCCGAACGCGGTCAACAGCAGCAGCAGGAAACGCCCGTCGTCCTGCAACACCGCGCTGCGCCTGATATGGCCGACGTCACAGCGCAGCATCATGGAGTAGGCAAGGATGAGATACAGGGCGGCGAAGACATCCCAGGCGACCACGAGACGTGTCACAAGCCGCCGCGCATCAGGCAGCAGGAAGAATACGACGACGCCGACTGCGAGCGCGATGAAGGTGCGCGGCCTCCCGTAGACCACGCGGACCGGCAGCGGCAGCTTGCGGAACCGAACAAGATGCTCGTCGAATTCCTTGTTCATCCGCTGCCTTTGCTGCGCGCTAATTCTTGCGCTCCGCGACGAAGCGCGCGGCTGCCCGCAATACGTCGCCCTTTGCCCCGAAGATCGATAATGCCGAATCCGCGCGCGCCAGCAGATCGCGCACGCGCTGCTTGGCGCCGTCGATGCCGAGCTGGGTGACGAAGGTGGTCTTGCCGAGCGCCGCATCGGCGCCGGCCGGCTTGCCGAGCGCGGCGGCGTCGCCCTCGACGTCGAGCAGGTCGTCGGCAATCTGGAAGGCCTCGCCGAGCGCGCGGCCGTAATCGTCGAGCGCCTGATACTCTTTCGGCGTGGACTGGCCCAGGATCGCGCCTGCGATGCAGCCATAGCGCAACAGCGCGCCGGTCTTCATCTGCTGCAGCCGGGCCACGTCGACCGGCTCGCGGTCGCCGAAACGGCCTTCGCCTGCGAGGTCGAGAATCTGGCCGCCGACCATGCCGCCGATGCCGGAGGCGCGCGCCAGCGCGCGCGTCAGCAACAGCCGCACCGTGGGGTCGTTATGGATCTCGTCGCGGGTGACGATGTCGAACGCCAGCGTCAGGAGCCCGTCGCCGGCAAGGATCGCGGTGGCGTCGTCGGTCTTCTTGTGTAGCGTGGGCCGGCCGCGGCGCAGGTCGCTGTTGTCCATCGCGGGCAAATCGTCGTGAACCAGCGAATAGCAATGGATGCATTCCAGCGCGGCGCCGACCAGCAGGGCCGCCTCGCGGGAGACGCCGAACACGGCCGAGCTTTCAACCACCAGAAAAGGGCGCAGCCGCTTTCCGCCGTTGAGGCTGGAATAGCGCATCGCCTCCATCAGCCGCTTCGGCCGGGCGATCTCGTCGGGCAACAGGGTATCGGACAACAGTTTCGCCAGCAGGGCTTCGGTGTCCTCCGCGGTCTGGTCCAGGCGTTTGGCAAAATCGGCAGTGGCGGTCGTCATCAAGAATAGCTCCAGATCAAGTTGGCCGGACAATCGTTGATGGCAAGGGCTTCGTCAATTCCATGACCCCGGTCACAAAAGCGCTGGAAAACGCACGAAATATCATGGAGATGTCACGTGGGTGGGGCCTGTTCATCGGTCCTGGGCCGGCTTGGGCTGAACCGGAAGCATCCAATTTGCGCATTGTCCGAATTTTAGTGCTGATCCTGCTTGCGGTGCTGTTGCTGCCTTATCTGTTGACGCCGCTCTACCGAACGGGCCATCCGGTGTCGGCGCTGATGGCCTGGCGCTGGCTCAAGGGCGCGCCTGTGTCCCGGCAGTGGGTCGATTTCAACGCGATTTCACCTTACCTGCCGCGCTCGGTGGTCGGCTCCGAAGACGCCAAATTCTGCAGCCATCGCGGGGTCGACTGGGACGCGCTGCAGGACGCGATCGACGATGCCGAGGACGGGGAACCAGGCCGCGGCGGCTCGACCATTACCCAGCAGGTGGCCAAGAACCTGTTCCTGTGGCCAGGCCGCAGCGTGGTTCGCAAGGCGCTGGAACTGCCGCTGGCGATGTGGATCGATCTCGTGCTGCCCAAGCAGCGGATCCTGGAAATCTATCTCAATATCGCCGAGCTCGGCCCGTCCGGGCAGTTCGGGGCCGAGGCCGGGTCGATGTATGCGTTCGGCCACCCGGCCGCGACGCTGTCCGCGCGCGAGGCGGGCCTGCTGGCGGCGATCCTGCCCAATCCCGTCAGACGCAGCGCCCGCAACCCCGGCCCCGGCGTGCGCCGTCTGGCCGGGACCTATATGGCGCGGGCAGGCGCAGTACAGCGCTGCTGGCGCGAGAATCGTTCCTTTTGAGCCAATTTTCGGCCTCTTTAACCGCAAGCCGGCCTAGCTTTACGCCATCCCATCCTCTATAAGCGCGACCTTATCGGCATCGCAGTCCGTGCGCTTAAGCGCTGGGCCGTCCGGCTTCGGACGATGCCTCCGACAAGACCCCTAGAGGACCGTTATGGCCGTTCCCAGAAGAAAAACATCGCCCTCGCGGCGTGGCATGCGCCGCTCGGCGGACGCGCTGAAGAAGCCGACCTACGCTGAAGACAAGGACTCCGGCGAACTGCGCCGTCCGCACCACCTCGACCTCAAGACCGGCATGTACAAGGGCCGGCAGGTGCTGAAGAAGAAGGAATCCTGATCGGATAGGGAATAAGACGCCGCCTTTTGCGGCGTCTGCCCGAATTTGGCCAACGAGTGGGCCAACGGTTCCATGGGGCGAATCTATGCTTTGCCCGGGGACATTCCGGTTATCCTAGGAAGGCGCGATACCCATGGTCGGTTTTCCGCTGCTTCTGATTCCGCTCGCGATCTACAACATCATCGTCTTCCTGATGCCCAGCGTGTCGTTCACCGATCCGCTGGTGAAGCTGACGTTGATGTCGGGTGCGGAATGGACGGTGACGCTGAGCGACGTGCTGCTGACGCTCGCCATCCTGCTGCTGCTCGCCGAAGTCATCAAGGGCGCGCGTCCCGGTGCGAAATATCTCACCGACCATCTGCTGTCGCTGATCGTCTTCGGCGCGGCGGCGGCCGAATTCGTGCTGTGGCAGAAATTCGGCACGTCGACCTATTTCCTGCTGACGGCGCTGGCGCTGGTGGATTTCATCTCCGGCCTTGCGTTGCGAACGCGGCGCCGTGCCGTTGCGGTAGCGGCCGCGCCTGTGCCGCCGCCAAAAGCCGCCGAACCTCCGCCGAAAGTCGTCGAAAAAGTCGAGGCACCGGTGGTCGAGCCAAAAATCGACCCTGCGCCGGCAGCCGCGCCTGCGCCCGCCGCGCCATCGGTGCCGCCGGCAGCCTCGGTTGCCGAATCCGTGTTGAAGGATCACTCCGAGCCGAAACCGGTGCAGCCCGCCGTCACGCCCGAGGCAGCCTCGCCGAAAACGCCGTCACCGGAAGTTCATTCGCCGGAAGCCTCGTCACCGGAAGTATCTTCACCGGAGGTTCCGTCGCCGGGACTGCAGCCGGGCCCAGGCTTTCCGCTGCCGCCCGACAAGCCTCAGCGCTGATCCATCGCGTTTTCGAGCAAGGCTCTAGATGGAAGGCTCTAAATGGTTTGCCGCGTCCGGAAGCCGGTGCCGCAGCGCCGGCTCTGGCTGGCGCCGTAGGCGGTCTGTGCATCTGCCAGAGAAGCCCGCCGCAAGCTGCGGGTTTGCGGCGCCTGGTCGGCGGTCGCGATCAATTGCGCGACGAAGGTTGGATCGGGCCGCGGCGCCGTTTTCGGTGCCCAGCGCACGGTCTCGATCACCGGCACCAGCTCGGTGCAGGCCGGCTCGTCGAGATTGACGAACTCGCCGTCCAAAATTTCGTCTGGTCGATCGATATCAAGCATCGCACACCGTAACCTGAACTGTCACGTTTTGGGACGTTACGCCCCCACTGCGATCTGACCTCGCAAGGTCTATGCCGCTCCCTCCCGGTTCGTTCCCCAAGGGTCCCGGAAGTCCTGGAAACGTGGTTTCCAGATTGTTTATGAACTTGGCGTAGCCTCGTGTTCGAAACAGCCACTATCCTCAGACGGCGGGAATCACCCGGCGGTGTCCCGAATCGAGGCGTCCTGATGCTTCCTGTCCCACAAGCCTCCGGCATCCTGGCCTCGCTAGGTCAGGCCGCTTTCCTCTGGGATCTGACGGCGGACACGATCGCCTGGAGCGACAATGCCGGCGCGGTCTTCACCGATATTCCGCCGGAGGCGCTGACCAGCGGCGCCGGCTTCGCCGGACTGATCGAGCCCTCCGGTTCGATCCGCAACGAGGCGCTCGCGCAACCGGCGCCGGCGCGGGGCGGCGAAGGCGTCGCCTACCGGATCGAATATGGCGTGCGGGCCTCGACCTCCGCGCCCGTGATCTGGATCGAGGAGACCGGCTGCTGGTTTGCCGGATCCGACGGCAAGCCGGCGCGCGCGCAAGGCATCGTCCGCGTCAACAACGAGCGCCATGCCCGCGACGAACAGCTCATGCGGCTGTCGCGGCACGATCCGCTGACCGGGGAACTCAATCGCACGCATCTCGTCGCCGCGCTGGCGGAAGCGATCGAAGAGGCCGCGCGTTTCCGATCGTCCTGCGCCTTCATGCTGATCGGCATCGATCATTTGGCGCGCGTCAACGACGCCTTCGGCTTCGACGTTGCCGACGCCGTGATCGCCGAAGTCGGAAAACGCATCCGCGCCAAGCTGCGCGGCGGCGACGTGCTCGGGCGATTCTCCGGCAACAAGTTCGGGCTGATTTTAAGGAACAGCACGGTCGACGACACCAATGTCGCGGCCGAGCGCTTCCTGGCCGGGATCCGCGACGAGGTGATCCCGACCAAATCCGGCCCCGTCTCGGTGACGGCTTCGATCGGCGCGATCAGCATCCCGCGCTTCGCCCGCAATGCCGATGAGGCCGTCAACCGCGTTCAGGAAACGCTCGATGCCGCCAAGCGCCGCCGCGCCGGGTCGTTCTCGCTGTGGCGTCCGAATGTCGCGCGCGATGCCCAGCGCCGCGTCAACATCCGCGTCACCGACGAGATCGTCACCGCGCTGAACGAGCGCCGCATCGTCACGGCGTTCGAGCCGGTGGTCGAAGCGCGCTCGCGGCAGCCGGCGTTCTACGAGTGCCTGGTGCGGATGGAACAGGCGGATGGGCAAGCGCTGCTGGCGCCCGATATCGTTCCGGTCGCCGAGCGACTGGGCCTGATCCGGCTGGTCGATCACCGCGTGCTCGAACTCGCGGTCGCCGAACTTGCGGCATCGCCGAACGTGCGGCTCAGCCTCAACATCTCGCCCGACACCACGATGGATCCGGACTGGTGGGCCGGAATCGAATCGCTGATGCTGGCCCATCCCGGCGTCGGCGAGCGGCTGATCGTCGAAATCACCGAAACGGTTGCGATTCAGGATATCGACGATGTCCGCGGCTTTGTGACCCGCCTGAAGAATTTCGGCAGTCAGATCGCGATCGACGATTTCGGCGCCGGCTACACTTCATTCCGAAACTTGCGCAAGCTCGGCGTCGATATCGTGAAGATCGACGGCGCCTTCGTGCAGAACATCGCGCGTTCCGCGGACGATCGCGCCTTCGTGCATACGCTGATCGATCTTGCGAACCGCCTGCATATCAAGACGGTGGCGGAATGGGTGCAGGACGAGGAAGCCGCCGTGATGCTGCGCGAATGGGGCTGCAGTTACATCCAGGGCCGCCTGATCGGGCTGGCCTCGCCGCAGCGGCCGTGGGCTGCGCAGGCTGAGACGATGCTGCCGGCGGCGGGATGAACCGTCGTCCCTGCGAAAGCAGGGACCCATACGCCGCGGCCCATCGGTGAGACGATCGACGTAGAGACCTTGAGTTACAATAACCGCCAGTGGCTATGGGTCCCCGCGCCCGTGCGCAATTGCGCACTAGGCGGGGACGACGAGAGAGTGAACGCCTGTCTACTCTTCCTTCTTCGGCTCTTTCGACATGCGCTCGAGGCGTTCCTGCATGTCCTTCATCTGGCGGCGAAGGTCGTCGATATTATCTTCGTCGGCCGCCGGCTCCGGCACCTTCTCGGACTCGGTCGTGCTCGCGCCGGGGCGCGGCGGCACGAACGGCTTGAACATCGAGAACGTCTGCTGAAACAATTCCATGTTGCGGCGGACATGTTCCTCGAGTGGCGCGAACGGCGTTCCCGAGAACGTGTTGGTGAGCTGCTTGCGGAATTTTTCCTGTTCGCGCGTCAACGTGTCGATCGACTGCTCCAGATATTTCGGCACCACCATCTGCATGCTGTCGCCGTAGAAGCGGATCAACTGCCGCAGGAAAGTGGTGGGCAACAGATTTTGTCCGGCCTTGTTTTCCTGCTCGAAGATGATCTGCGCCAGCACGGAGCGGGTGATGTCGTCGCCGGTCTTGGCGTCATAGACGAGAAAGTCCTCGCCTTCCTTCACCATCGCCGCGAGATCCTCGAGCGTCACATAGGTGCTGGTGCCGGTATTATAGAGCCGCCGGTTGGCGTATTTCTTGATGGTCGTAGGTTGGTCTGACTTTGCCATAAGCTCACACAATACACCGAGAGCGGGGAACCCGACGGCATCGCCGCAGGGCAGACGAGCAACGCAACGCAGCAAAGTAAGCATTTTCAATGCGGTTCGGCTACCGTTTTGTGCGGCACGGTTAATTCCAAGGCATGGACGCTGCTACGGAAACCCTCATGGGGATCAATTTGAATGCGCCGCGGCAGGAATTTAAGCTTTGGCCGATTGACAGGGGTCATCGAGGTTAACAGGATAAGGTGAGAGACAGGCACGCCGTCCGGCCGCCCGCCGTCAAAAGAAACCTCAACCTCAGGAGATGTCCATGTCAGACGATGTCGTCATCGTCAGCGCCGCCCGCACCCCGGTCGGCAGCTTCAACGGCGCGTTCGCCACCACCCCGGCCCACGACCTCGGCGCCATCGCCATCAAGGCCGCGCTGGAGCGGGCCGGCATCGAACCGGGCCGCGTTTCCGAAGTCATCATGGGCCAGATCCTGACGGCGGCGCAGGGCCAGAACCCGGCCCGCCAGGCCTCGATCGCCGCCGGCATTCCGGTGGAAAGCCCGGCCTGGGGCGTCAACCAGCTTTGTGGCAGCGGCCTGCGGACCGTCGCGCTGGGCTACCAGGCGCTGCTCAACGGGGATTCCGAGATCGTCGTCGCCGGCGGCCAGGAATCCATGAGCATGGCCCCGCACGCGCAGTATCTGCGCGGCGGCGTCAAGATGGGCGGCCTCGAACTGGTCGACACCATGATCAAGGACGGCCTGTGGGATGCCTTCAACGGCTACCATATGGGCAACACCGCCGAGAACGTCGCTCGCCAGTACCAGATCACCCGTGCGCAGCAGGACGAGTTCGCGGTTCACTCGCAGAACAAGGCCGAGGCCGCGCAGAAGGCCGGCAAGTTCAAGGACGAGATCGTCCCCGTCACCATCAAGTCCCGCAAGGGCGACATCATCGTCAGCGACGACGAATATCCGCGCCATGGCGCGACCGTCGACGCGATGGCGAAGCTGAAGCCCGCCTTCGAGAAGGACGGCACCGTCACCGCCGGCAGCGCGTCCGGCATCAATGACGGCGCCGCGGCCGTGGTGCTGATGACCGCCAGGCAGGCCGCCAAGGAAGGCAAGAAGGTGCTCGGCCGCATCGTGTCGTGGGGCCAGGCTGGCGTCGATCCCAAGATCATGGGCACCGGGCCGATCCCGGCCTCCCGCTCCGCGCTGAAGAAGGCCGGCTGGAACATCGGCGATCTCGACCTGATCGAGGCCAACGAGGCGTTCGCCGCGCAGGCCTGTGCCGTGAACAAGGATCTCGGCTGGGATACCGGCAAGGTCAACGTCAACGGCGGCGCGATCGCGATCGGCCACCCGGTGGGCGCGTCCGGGGCGCGCGTGCTGGTGACGCTGCTGCATGAGATGCAGAAGCGCGACGCCAAGAAGGGCCTCGCCACGCTGTGCATCGGCGGCGGCATGGGCATCGCCATGTGCATCGCACGCGACTGATCCTGAGGCAAAGTGACCGGCTGAATGATGAAAAGATCATCTGTCACCCGCAGCCCGAATTGCTAAAGATGAAATGCCCGGTCTCGCGCCGGGCATTTTCATCTCCGGAGCGTTTTCAGGAACGCTTCAAACCTGCAGGTTGAGCTTCGTCAAAAGACCGGGACAATTCCGGCTTATAAAGAAGACCACCAAGGAGGACTACGACATGGCACGTGTTGCATTGGTAACGGGGGGTACGCGGGGCATTGGCGCGGCGATCAGCAAGGCGCTGAAGGCTGCGGGCTACAAGGTTGCGGCGAGCTACGCCGGCAATGACGCTGCCGCCGAGAAATTCAAATCCGAGACCGGCATCCCCGTCTACAAATGGGACGTCAGCTCGTTCGACGACTGCGCGGCCGGCGTCAAGAAGGTCGAAGCCGATCTCGGCCCGGTCGATGTGCTGATCAACAATGCCGGTATCACCAAGGACGGCGCCTTCCACAAGATGACGCTCGATCAATGGAACGCGGTCATTAACACCAATCTCGGCTCGCTGTTCAACATGACGCGCCAGGTCATCGAAGGCATGCGCGCCCGCAAATTCGGCCGCGTCATCAACATCTCCTCGATCAACGGCCAGAAGGGCCAGTTCGGCCAGGTCAACTATTCCGCGGCCAAGGCCGGCGACATCGGCTTCACCAAGGCGCTCGCGCTGGAGAACGCCAGGGGCGGCATCACCGTGAATGCGATCTGCCCCGGCTATATCAACACCGAGATGGTGCAGGCGGTGCCGAAAGATGTGCTGGAGAAGAACATCCTGCCGCTGATCCCGGTCAACCGTCTCGGCGAACCCGAGGAAATAGCCCGTGCCGTGGTGTTCCTTTCCGCCGATGAGGCGGGCGGGATCACCGGCTCGACGATGACGATCAATGGCGGGCAATACATGACGTAACGGCGCGCTCGTCTTTGCGAGGAACGCCCTGTCCGCCATAGCTCGACAAGCGAAGGCGGATAGCGACGAAGCAATCCAATTCCGCTATGTAGCAAGGATGGATTGTTTCGCTTCGCTCGCAATGACGGCCCAATGACTCCCCGTACCGCCACACTGATCGGGCTGACCGCGATCCTGATGTGGTCGCTGCTGTCGGTGCTGACGGTCGCGACCGGAAAGATCCCGGCGTTCCAGCTCGCCGCCATGACGTTTGCGATCGGCGCGGCGGTGGCGTTTGCAAGCTTCCTGTTCCGTCCCGCCGCGTTCGGCGCATTGAAACAGCCGCTGGTCGCCTGGGTCGTCGGCGTCGGCGGCCTGTTCGGCTATCACGCGCTGTATTTCCTTGCGCTGCGTTTCGCGCCGCCGGCGGAAGCGGGCTTGTTGAACTATCTCTGGCCGCTCCTGATCGTGCTGTTTTCCTCGCTGCTGCCCGGTGAGCGGCTGGCATCGCATCACATCATCGGCGCCGTGCTGGGCTTGGCCGGAACGGTGCTCCTGCTCGCCGGCAACATCGGCGGCTTTGCGCCGGGCCAGATCCCGGGACTGGCCGCAGCCTTTGTCGCCGCTTTCGTGTGGGCAGGCTATTCGGTGATGTCGCGCAAGCTCAAGGCGGTGCCGACCGACGCGGTTGCCGGCTTCTGTCTCGCCACTGCGCTGCTGGCTGCGCTCGTGCATGGCATGGTCGAGACCACGGTGTGGCCGGAGACGATGGGGCAGTGGCTTGCCATTATCGCGCTAGGCGTTGGCCCCGTTGGGGCCGCGTTCTTTGTCTGGGACATCGGTATGAAACGCGGCGATATCCGCGTGCTGGGTGCCGCGTCCTACGCCACGCCATTGCTGTCGACATTGTTCCTGATACTGGCCGGCTTTGCGCAGCCGACCGCCACCATCGCGGTCGCCGCGATCCTGATCGCCGGCGGCGGTTTGATCGCGGCGAAGGACATGGTGTGGAGAAAGTAGGGTGGGCAAAGGAGCGTAAGCGACGTGCCCACCATCCATCGTCGAGTGCGCTGCGCGATGGTGGGCACGCTGCGCTTTGCCCACCCTACAAATTACGTCGGCTTCCAACCTTTCGGCGCCATCTCGAATTTCGCAAACTCAAATCCGGGCGCCACTGTGCAGCCAACCAGTGTCCAGTCGCCGGTGCCCTCGGCCGCCTGCCAAGCATGCGCGGGCACGACCGCCTGGGGGATTTCGCCTGCGGCGAGATCAGCGCCGAGCGCGACGCTGCGCTCGCCGCTCTCATCGGCGATTCGCAGCGTCAGTGCATCGCCCGCGTAATAATGCCAGGTCTCCACGGCATCGACGCGATGCCAGTGCGAGCGCTCGCCACGCGCCAGCAGGAAATAGATCGCGGTCGATCGCGACCGCCCGTCGGCATCCACGCTTTCGTCGCGAAACGTTTCGCGGTAATGGCCGCCCTCCGGATGCGGCTTCAGGTCGAGCCGCGCGATGATGTCGGCGGCTTGTTGCGGCAGCGCCATCAGGACTTGTTCTTGCGTTCGCGGAGTTCGCCGAACACCGCGGCCGCATCGGCGCCCTTCATGTGCAGCTTCGCCGCCACCGAAGGTTCGTCGGCGCGCAGGAAGACGTTGGTCTTCTTCTCATCGCCCAGCAGCACCGGGATCGTCGGCTTGTTCTCGGCGCGCAGCCGCGTCACTTCTTCGGCGCGCGCCTTCAGTGCGGGGTTGTCGCCGTCGACCGTGAGCGCGAACTTGACATTGGAAGCGGTGTATTCATGGCCGCAATAGAGTTTGAAATCGTCCGGCAGCGCGCGCAGCTTCAACAGCGAATCCCACATCATGGGATAGGTGCCCTCGAACACCCGACCGCAGCCGATCGAGAACAGCGTATCGGCGGCAAACAGCGCCTTCTCGGTATCGAACACGTAGGAGATATGATCGAGCGTATGGCCGGGCGTTTCCAGCACCCGCACCAGAAGGCCGCCGACCTTGATGACATCGCCATGGCTTGCGCGCAGATCGACATTGGCGATCTTGGTGGACTTGTCGTGCGGCGCGACGACCCGGCAATTATATTTCTGCTTCAGTTCGGCGACGCCGCCGACATGGTCGTGATGATGATGGGTGACGAGAATATCGGTCAGCGTCCAGCCCTCGCGCTCCAGCGCCTTGATGATGGGGGCAGCCTCCGGCGCATCGATCGACGCGGTGGCCTTGGTCGCGGGATCGTGGATCAAATATCCGAAATTGTCGTTGAGGCAGGTGAAGGTGCGAATTTCCGCGGCCATGATAGCTCCGTGGTTAAGGCTTTGCGCCCCGTTGGATATCAAGAAATATGGCGTTAACGCTCACGCGGCAATGCCATTTTCGGCGCGCCGCAACGAAACGCCGTGTGGTAGATTGCGCCCATGACCATCGACGTCATCGATCTCCGTGACTTCTATTCGCAGCGCCTCGGCATCGTGGCGCGGCAGTTGATCAATCGCGGCATCCGGGCGCGCTGGCCCGACGCCACAGGGCAGCGCGTGCTCGGGCTCGGCTACCCGACGCCCTATCTCGGTCTGTTTCGCGAGGATTCCGAGCGCTGCATCGCCTTCATGCCGGCGGCGCAAGGCGTGTTGAAATGGCCGACGGCGCGGCCCGCGCTGGCGACCCTGATCGATGAATTCTCGATGCCGCTGCCGGACGCCGCGGTGGACCGGATCCTGCTGGTTCACGCGCTGGAAATGTCCGACGATCCGGAACGCCTGCTGCGCGAGGTGTGGCGCGTGCTGGCGCCGTCCGGGCGGCTGATCGCGGTGATCCCGAACCGGCGCGGCGTGTGGACGCGCACCGACAACACGCCGTTCGGTCACGGCCGGCCGTATTCTCGCGCCCAGATCACGCAATTGCTGCGGCAGACCTGGTTTACGCCGGCGTCGTGGGGCGAGGCGCTGTTCATGCCGCCGGTCGGCAACGGTTGGTTCCTGCGCTCGGCGGTGGCGTGGGAGCGCGTCGGCGCCGCGCTGTCGCTGCCGTTCGCGGGCGTCCATATCGTGGAAGCGACCAAGCAGGTCTATCGCGCGATCCCCGCGGGCCGCGAGCGCACGCGGCTGATTCCGTCACTGGAGCCGGTGCTGGTGCCGTCGTCGACGGCGACGAGGGGGTAGGCGCAGTCTCTCGGCTCGTCGTCCCCGCGAACGCAGAATCGTAGGGTGGGCAAAGGCGCGTATGCGCCGTGCCCACCATCTTATCGATGAACTTTGCAAGAAAGTTGGTGGGCACGCTTCGCTTTGCCCACCCTACGAAAGCTGAGCGAACTACCTACTCATTCCCCGGATTGAAATCTTCGCTGGGGGCGGCCGGCGCGGCCATGCCGTCGGGACGCGGGCCTTGCGGCCGGCGACGCCGGCGCGGGAAACGCTCGCCGCCACGGCCCTCTTCATACCCGCCGGGCGCGCCATTCACCTGCGGCTGCGGGCCGGTGATGAACGAGGGCAGGCGATCGACGCCGCCAGCATCGGCAATCACCGGCTGCGGCTGGGGTTGCGGCTGATATTGCGGCTGCGGACGATGCTCGCGCTCGCGATGATGTTCGCGCGGCTGCTGGTCGCGCTGGTAGGGCTGGCCGTCGCCGCGCTGTTCACGCGGATTATTGTCGCGGACGTAGGGCTGCTGCTGCTGCGGGACGAAGCCCGGCTCCTGGCCGAAATGCGAGAAGCTCTCGCCCTCGTCGTCGCCGTCTTCCGTCGCCGGCGCTTCGTTGTCGACGCGCGGCTGCGGCTGGTTCTGCCGGAACTGCTCCTGGGCGGCTGCGATCAGGCGGAAGTAATGTTCGGCGTGCTGGTAGTAGTTCTCGGCCGCGACCGGGTCGCCGGAAGAGCGCGCGTCACGCGCCAGTTGGACGTATTTTTCGGCGACGTGCGAAGCGGTGCCGCGGATCTTGATATCGGGTCCGTTCGATTCGAACACCCGGGTCATCGGGTTTTGACCGCGCCGGTTATTATTATTGTTGTTGTTATTGCTATTATTGTTATTCCGGTTACGCATCCGCTTGTTGTTGTTCTGACCGTTTCTCATGTCTCGCCTTTATTCCAGCCCTGAAGTTATGCAGTTGCCGTCGTAGCCTGATCCGACCCGGCGCGCGCTGAAGCGCACCGAATCACGATGCCGTTCAAATTCATGTCGTCGATTTCGCCAACCATCGCGTTCAGCAAAGACGCGTTCCCCAACCGACGGTGTACATTCGCCCGCCGGACCAAATCGTTCAGCCTGCCAAAATCAGCCTAATCGTCTTGCGTGACGGCTTCGCGTGACCAGTTTTTGCGTAAGTCTTCAAGCGCAATATCAGGCTTTCGTTCACTTTGCGGTCGAGAGCAGCACAGCTCCAGCTATTGCGCTCGAATTCGACCTGCGTTTTGGAACCTTTCACTCGGCGGGCTCTCGTTTCGAGAACTCTGGCCTCACCCGCATCGCCTTACGGGGCCAGTAACCCTGGACCGATGTTGTGGCCGGAACGTAGTCGCTCCGGGGGAATATTCCAAGGGGTTTTTTTGCGTTCCAAAAGGACTTTATCGGGCCGTTTTGTGGCCTGCGACGGCCCTCGGAATGCCCGCCAGATCGGCTTTGGGGGCGATCGCGGGCATTAACCCTGCGGCCGTCATCAAAGCCTGAATCTGGGCGCTTTGACCCTCCCCGGCCTCCACAACGAGGGCCGCACCTGCCGCGAGGAGTGTAGCCGCCTGGGGAATCAACGTGCGGTAGGCGTTGAGCCCGTCGGCGCCGCCGTCGAGCGCGGCCATGGGATCGTGATTCCGGACCTCTTCTGCCAATCCGGCAATATCCGCCGAGCGGATATACGGGGGATTTGAAGCGATCAGATCGAATGGACCCGCCAGTCCGCTCGCATAATCACAGGCGATGAATGTCGCGCGTCCCGAAAGTCCTGTGCGCGCGGCATTGACCCTGGCGGTTTGCAAGGCTGCTTCGGAGACGTCAGTGCCGAATCCTTCCGCGGCTGGCAACTCTGATAACAGCGCGAGCAGGATCGCACCCGAGCCCGTGCCGAGATCGGCGATGCGCAACGGACGATCGAGGTCTCCGCCGGCGCGCAGCAGCTGCAGCGCCAGTTCGACCACCGTCTCGGTATCCGGCCGCGGCACCAGCGTCGCGGACGAGAGCTGTAAGGGCAGCCCCCAGAATTCCTTTTGCCCGAGTATACGTGCGACCGGTTCGCCCGCTACTCGCCGCTGCGCATATTGCGCTAGCAGCGCAGCCTCGGCTGAGGTGAGCTTCCGGCTCGCCTGAGCGATCATGCCGGTGAGGTCGAGGTCGAGCGCGGCTCCCAGAAGAATGCGTGCGTCGAGTTCGGCTTCTTCGTCGCCGGCCGACCTCAATTGCGCCGCCAGCGTCCGGCGCGCGCTTTCAATGCTTGGTCCGGGATCTGTCACCAATGTGCCCATCTTGCCTGCCATCGTGGATAGGCTGGCGCGCATGCTTGCGTCAACGGACCTGGTCGCGTTTGATCGATCCGTTTCGAGAGGCACGGTGAAAGCCATGACGGCCTATGACGACCAGAACGTCTTCGCAAAGATCCTGCGCGGCGAGATTCCGTGCTTCAAGATCCTCGAGAACGAACGTACCTTCGCTTTCCTCGACATCATGCCGCGCGCACCCGGACATGCGCTGGTCATCCCCAAGGCGCCGGCGCGCGGCATCCTGGACATTGCCGAGGATGACCTTGCCGAAGTTGTCCGGTCGGCGAAGCGGATCGCGATTGCGGCGATGAAGGCGTTCGACGCGGACGGGATCATCATCCAGCAATTCAGCGAGCCCGCCAGCGGCCAGGTGGTGTTTCACCTGCACATGCATGTCATGCCGATGAAGGCGGGCATTGACTTGCTGCCGGCGCAGACCCGCAAGGAAGATCCTGCCGTCCTCTCGGATCACGCCAGGCGGATGATCGCCGCGCTCGGCGGCTGATCGCGCGCTGGCGAACTAGACCCCCAGGTAACGCTGCAGCAATTCCGGCTGCGCCTTGAGCTCCTGGGACGGTCCCTCGTGGACGATATGGCCGTTATTGATGATATAAATGCGCTGAGCCAGCGACAGCGTCGCGGCGAGATTTTGCTCGACCAGCACGATGGTCTGCCCGGCGTCGGCCAGATCGCGGCACGCTTTCATCAGATCGCGCACGATCACGGGAGCAAGCCCTTCGAAGGGCTCGTCGAGCAGGATGATCTTTGGGTCGCGGACCAGCGCCCGGGCGATTGCCAGCATCTGCTGCTCCCCGCCGGACAATTCATTGCCGCGATTTCCCCGTCTTTCCCGCAGGCGCGGGAACATCTCGTAGATTCGGTCGAGCGGCCAGCGCTTCGGAGCGGTGAGGCCGGCAATGACGATGTTCTCCTCGACGCTAAGGCTGCCGAAAATCCTGCGTTCCTCATGGACGAGTTGCATGCCGGCCTGCGCAATCTTGTGGCTCGCGCGTGCGGCAATGTCGACCCCGTCGAGCAGGATCGAGCCTGCGCGGGGCGTGACGACGCCCATCAAGCTTTTCAGGGTCGTGCTCTTGCCGGCCCCGTTGCGGCCCATCAACGCCACCACTTCATTGCGTTCGACGCGTAGCGCGACATCGAACAGGATGTGGGAATCCCCGTAGTAGCTGTTGAGTCCGTTGACTTCGAGCAGGCTCATGCGGCCAGCACTCCGTGTACGCCGCCGAGGTAGGCTTCCTGAACGATCGCGTTGTTCTTGATTTCCTCCGGCGTTCCCTCGACCAGCACCCGGCCTTCCTGCAGCACGGTGACGCGGCCCGCCAGTTCGAACAGGGCATCCATGTCATGGTCGATGACGATCATGGTGCGGCCCTGGCTGATCGATTTGAGAAGCCGAACGGTCTCGACGCGCTCCTGTGGGCTCATGCCTGCCAGCGGCTCGTCGAGCAACAGCAGGCTGGGTGAGGTAGCGAGCGCCAAACCGATCTCAAGCCGCCGCTTCTCGCCATAGGCAAGCTCGGACACGGGCGTGTCGCGCCGGGCCTGAAGGTTGACCAGTTCCAATGTGTGCTCGACCTGGTCGGAAAGACCGGGAATGCCGTCGATGCTGCGGAAGAGATCGAGACGAAATCTTCCCCGCAGTTTCGAGAGTGCGGCGATGGTGAGGTTTTCGCGAACGGTCAATCCCATGAAAAGCTGGTTCACCTGGTAGCTTTTGGTCAGGCCCAGCTGGCAGACGTCGGTGACATTCATTCCGGTGATGTCGCGCCCTTCGAACACGATCGAACCCGATGTCGGGTGGATTTCGCAGGTGAGCATCTTGAAGAAGGTCGATTTCCCTGCGCCGTTCGGACCGATGATGCCGCGGAGTTCGCCATGGTTGACGGTGAAATCGATGTCGCTGTTGGCCAACAGGCCGCCGTAGCGCTTGGTCAAGCCCGTTGCGCGCAGGATTGGCCCGGAAGGTTCGACGCCTTTTCGGCTCGGAGGCAGGCACCGCTGCGGATGCCGGCGCGCTGCCGGCGCGCACCGGCGCCGCAGCCTGTTCGCCGGCGACGCTGTCCTGCGAATGCACGGCCCGTTTGCCCGCAAAGAAACCGAACAGGTCGGCGATTCCGCCGATGATACCGCGGCGCAGGAAGCAGACCAGCAACACGAAGATCACCCCCAGCACCAGTTTCCAGGCGGCACCCAGCCCCAGTGCGCCTTGCAGGAAATCCTGCAGGAACAGCCAGACGGCCGCGCCGACCAGCGGACCGAATAGTGTGCCCCGTCCGCCGATCGCAGTCTGCATCACGAGTTGGCCGGACGTATCGAAGGTGAAGGCATCGGGCGGCATGAAAGCCTGCAGCACGCCGAGCAGGCCGCCGGCAAATCCCGCATAGGCGGCGGCGATCACGAAGGCGGTGAGCTTGTAGCCGTGGATGTTGTGGCCGACGGCCGCCGCGCGCAGCGGATTGTCACGGATCGCGCTGAAGATAGCGCCGACCGGAGAGCGGACGATGCGCAGCGCAATCACGACGCCGACGAAATAGCATAGCGCCAGGAACTGGTAGAGCGACCAGCCGGTCGTGAAGTGCAGCGTCGTGAACCCGAGATTGAAGCTTGGCGTCGGTACGCCGGGCAAGCCGTTCTCGCCCCCGGTCCATTCGGAGAGCGGATTGAACTCGACGAAGTAGAATACCTGCGCGATCGCGACCGTGATCATGGCGAAATAGATGCCGGTCCGCCGCAGCGCGATCAGGCCGACCAGATAACCGGTGACGGCGGCTGCTATCATGCCGATCACCAGCGCCAGCATCACGTTGGGAAAGCCTGCGCGGGTCAGCAGATAGGCGGCGACGAATCCGCCGGTGCCGTAGAACGCCGACTGGCCGAACGAAAGCAGGCCAGTGAAGCCGAACAGGATGTCGAAGCCGAGGCCGAACAGTCCCCAGACGAGGATACGGTTCACCGTGCCGGGCGCGAAGCCGAGCGAGGGCAGCACGAACGGCGCCAGGATCAGGCCTGCGGCCGTGAGGATTTCGATCAGGTAGGGACGTTGCTTCAGCATTGGACAAACAATCTCATTCGCGGCCCTGCGTGCCGAGCAGCCCATGCGGCCGCAGCACCAGCACAAGCGCCATCGCCGCGAACAGCATGACGTAGGCATAACCGGGGTTGAACATCGAAGTGATGCTGATGATTTCGCCCGCGATCAGGCCGCCGATAATCGCGCCTGGAAACGAGCCGACACCGCCGATCACCACGACGACGAAGGTCTGCACCAGAATATCGTCGCCGATTCCCGGCGTAAGCGAGACGACGGGCGCATTGATGATGCCGGCAAATCCGGCCGCCATGGCGCCGATGCCGAATACAATCATGAAAACGCGATATACGTTGATGCCGAGCGAATCGACCATCACCGAATCCTCGATGCCGGCGCGCACGATCAGGCCGAGCCGCGTCCGGTAGAGCACGAGGAACAGCGCGCCGAGCGCGACCGCGACGATGCCGACGACGGCGAGCCGGTAGGTCGGGTAGAACAGGAAGCCGAGCGACGTAATGCCCTGGAATATGGCCGGCGGCGGCACAATCTGCGACTGGCTTGTGAAGAAGAATCGCACGGTCTCGACGAGGCAGATGCCAAGGCCGAAAGTGACCAGAAGCTGGTCTTCGTGCGGCCGGTTATAGAAGTGGCGGATGATGACGCGTTCGATCGCCACCCCGAGCACCATCACGAAGAGCGAACCGGCGATCACCGCAACGATAAACGACTCCGTGTAGTTATAGGCCACCAGGCCGGCGTAACCGCCGAGCATGAACATCGCGCCATGCGCAAGGTTCAGCACGCCGAGCGTGCCATAGATGATGGTCAGCCCCGAGCTGATCAGGGCCAGCAGCGCACCGAGTGCGAGCCCGTTGAAAAGTTGTGAAACGAGGTTCGGCCAATTGATCATGATGAAAATTCATTGGACCCTGGCGGCAGATGCGCGCCGGTTGCAGCTAAAACATGCGCCGCGGGCAATGTGCTTCAGCCCGCGGCGCCAAGATCAAGAAGCTGCTCAGGAATAGTCGCCGAGCTTGCACCCGAAGGCGTCCGGCTTCTGCATCAACCCTTCGCCAGGAACGACCTCCACGACGTCGTAGTAGTCCTCCTTGTTCTTCATGTCCTTCTGCATCTTGCCTTTGACGATGATGACGGGACGGACGCACTGATGGTCTTCCTTGCGGTAGTGCACGTCGCCGACCAGGGACGGGAGAGTTTCGCCCTTCTCATAGGTCTTGATGATGTCAGGCGGATTGAAGCTGCCGGCTTCCTCGGCCATGCGGGCCCAATGCGCGAAGCTGATGTAGGCGTTCTCGGCGCCCCATTCCGGCTTGTAGCCGTACTTCTTCTCGAAGGTCTCGTTGAACATCTTGGCGAGCGGGAATTTGTCTTCGAGGGTCCACCAGTAGTCGGTGGCGGCAAAAACGCCCTGCATCAGGCCGCCGGTCTCGCGCGCGAGGAACGGCACCTGATAGGGAACGACCAGCTTCATCTTGTCGAGGACGCCGAATTGCTTGGCCTGCTTGGTCGACAGTACCGCATCGTGCCCCCAGTTGACGTTGATCAGCACGTCGGCGCCGGAGTTCGCGACATTCAGGAGATATGAGGAGTAGTCGGGAGCGCCGAGCGGAGCGACCTGATTGGTCGTGGTGGTCCATCCGGCGGCTGCAAGGAAATCCTGCATCGATTTGGTGACGGTGTGCCCGTAAGTGTAGTCCGGCGTGAGATAGGCCGCTTTCTTGTTCTTGCCGAACTCCTTGACCATGACGGGGCCGATCGCCGCGGCCGCTGTCTGGCCGAAGAAGTTCTGACGGAAGCCGTAGCGGACGCAGTCCTTGCCGGTGGTGTCGTTCGAACCGGAGATGCCGCACACGAACAGCACCTTTTCGCGCTGTGCGAGCTTGTTCAGCGCAACGGCGACCGCGCTCGACGTGCCGCCCGTGATCATGATTGCCTTGTTTTCGCTGATGAAGCGCTGCTGTGCCTGGACTGCTTCATTCGGCTTCGCCGCCGAATCCGCAACGCCGAACTTCAGTTCCTTGCCGAGAACGCCCTTGCTGGTCTTTGGCGAGATCTTCTTGATCAGCTCGTGGCCGGAGTTGATGTGTTCGATCGCGAGCTGATAGCCCTTGAGTTCGTCTTCACCCTGCACGGCGTAGGTTCCGGTGCGCGGAACGGAAATGCCGATGAAGGCTGTGGAGCCGGATACGCCGGCCGGATAGGAGCCGATCGCCGGCTTGTCCTCGGCAAACGCCGGCATGGCAGGCAGCAGCGAGCCGCCGATGATGCCCGCGCTGCCCCGAAGCAGCGTGCGTCGCGACACGTTCATTTCATTGGCGCGTTCGAATATTCTCGATTTCATCGTCAAATCCTCCCGGAAATTCTCAAGAAATAGCTCGCGCGGGAACGCGCCGCGCAAACAGGCAAATGCCTGCGCGGCCCCCGGGCGAGCACGGGCTGCATTTTGCAGCCTTCTGGACGCCACCATGACGTTCCTGCACCTTGAGTCAATTTCACTTTCGTCGAACTATATCGTAGTACGATATATATCGCGGGTCGGAGCTACGCGCCGCCTGCGCCCTTCCTTTCCGGTCTCGATGGGTCCGCTTCATGAATCTACAGCGTTGGAAATTCAACACGCCGCACGAGGATGCGGCGCAATCGGCGCCGGCGGCCCGTCCGGGTGCGCCGCGTTCCGCCGGCCTGAGCGGGCGGGCGCTCAACGTGTTGAAAGTGTTGTCAGCCGAAATGACCGAAGAGATTCCGCCCAAGGGGGCGTGGGATCCGCCAGATGAATTGCTCCGCAAACTTACGGCGAAGCATCTTGCGATGGCGCGGAATTGCGGTCCGCGGACGACGCGCGAGATCATTGCGTGGGCCGGCACGCGAGGCGTTCACATCGAGCCGCTGCCCCGCACCAACAAGTCGTTGTCGGCCGTTTGGCAAGAGCTGGCGGCCAATGCGTCGAGCGGAAAATTAACCAAGGTCGAAATCACCGCGGCACTGGAAAGATCGATCCGGCGCAGGAGTGCCCGCATTCCGGTCGCCTTCCAGATCATTCTCCTGAAGATCCTGAGTTCCACGTACGAGTAGCGGCTTGCGCGCCGCTTCATCGAACCGTTGAAAACACCGGCGCGGGATGGCCCGGCGGCGCCGCGCTTGATAGCGTCATTTCCGGCAGTCAGACAGGGTGGTCGCTGCCGGGAAACGAGATGTCTCAGCCAACGCGGCGACCGCGAAACCAGACCGCAGGCCCCACAAGCCCGGGCCGCCGGCGTGCTCCGCCGGCTTCCGTCGACTATCAGGCGCTTGCGCGGTTCCGGTACCAGCTTCGGCTGTTCCTGGCCTTCAGCGAAACGGCTGCCCGGAAGGCCGGTCTGACCCCCCAGCAGCATCAGGCGCTGCTTGCGATCAAGGGCTTCTCCGGTCCCGCGCCGGCCTCGGTCGGGGATCTTGCCCGTTTTCTGCTGATCCGGCATCACACCGCGGTCGAACTGGTCAACCGGATGGTGAAGCTCGGATTGCTGTCGCGTCTGGTCGATGGCGACGACGGCAGGCGCGTGCTGGTGCAGCTGACAAAAAAGGGCGAGCAGAAGCTGCAGGCGCTCTCCAGGATCCACATCGAGGAGCTGCGATCGGTCAGTCCGGCACTGGGCAAGATCCTGCGCTCGCTCCGGCGGTCGCTAGAGCGCTAGGGTTCTCTCACGCCGCCGCGCCCTGGGCGGCAAGTTGCGCGGCCTGGTGCTCGGTCGTCAGCGCGTCGATCAATTCGCCCAGCGCTTCGCCTGATATCACCTGCGGCAATTTGTAGAGCGTCAGGTTGATGCGGTGGTCGGTGACGCGGCCTTGCGGGAAATTATAGGTGCGGATGCGCTCGCTTCGGTCGCCGGAGCCGACCTTCTCCTTGCGGTCGGCGGAGCGAGCCGCGTCGACGCGCTGGCGCTCGGCGTCATAGATGCGCGAGCGCAGGATGTTCATCGCGGAAGCGCGGTTTTTGTGCTGCGAGCGGCTGTCCTGCATCATGACCACGATGCCGGTCGGGATGTGGGTGATGCGGATCGCCGATTTGGTCTTGTTGACGTGCTGACCGCCGGCGCCCTGCGCGCGCATGGTCTCAATCCGCAGATCGTCATTCTTGATGTCGACGTCGACATCCTCGACTTCGGGCAGCACCGCCACGGTTGCCGCTGACGTGTGAATGCGTCCCTGCGTTTCGGTGTCGGGCACGCGCTGCACACGGTGCGCGCCGGATTCGAATTTCAGCTTGGCGAACGCGCCGCGGCCCTGCACTTCGGCGACGATTTCCTTGAAGCCGCCCATGGTGCCTTCGGAGGCCGAGATCACCTCGACCTTCCAGCCCTGCAGGGAGGCAAACCGCTCATACATCCGGAACAGGTCGCCGGCGAACAGCGACGCCTCGTCGCCGCCGGTGCCGGCGCGGATTTCCAGCACCACGTTGCGGTCGTCCATGGCGTCCTTGGGCAGCAGCGCCACGCGAATCTTCTGCTCCAGTTCGGCCACGCGTGCCTGCAGCGTTTCGAGCTCGGCTTCGGCCAAGCTGCGTAATTCCGGATCGCTGGCGGAATCCGCCAGCAGCGATTCGGCGCCCGCAATCTCGGCCCGCGCCGCGCGATAGGCCTTCACCGCGTCGATCAGCGGATTGAGTTCGGCGAGCTCGCGCGTGATCTGGACGTATTTTTCGGAATTCAGCTGGCCCAGCAATTCGGCCTCCAGCGAGGCGTGGTGGGCGAGCAGGATATCGAGTTTGGCTTCGGGGAGCATGGCGTTGTTCTCAGGGCAGCGGATGCGGACGGCTTAGATTGTCGGGGCCGAGCCTCGCTACAATGACAGCCCCTCGCGTTCGGCGAATTCCGTCAGCTTCTGCCGGATCGAGACACTGCCGGCCGGCGCGTCGAGCAGCGGCATGATGGCGGCCTCGGCCTTCTTCGCGTCGAGGTCCAGGATCATCGCCTTCACCGGACCGTGCGCGGTGGCGGACAGCGACAGGGAGCGATAACCCAGCGCAATCAGCGCCAGCGCGCCGAGCGGCTTCGAGGCCATCTCGCCGCACAGCGACGCCGACTTCTTCGCCACCTGGGCCTTGCGCACGATGTCGCGCAGCGCACGCAGGATGGGCGCGGACATGGTGTCGAACCGCTCGGAAACCTTGGCGTTGCCGCGGTCGACCGCGAACAGGAACTGGAACAGGTCGTTAGATCCGACCGAAACGAAGTCGACCTTCTTCAGCAGTTCGTCGAGCTGATAGAGCAGCGCCGGCACCTCCACCATGGTGCCGACGTCGATGCGTTCCGGCAGCGCATGGCCGTGCTGGCGCAAGTATGTCAGCTCGCGCTCGACGATCGCCTTGGCCTGGTCGAATTCGGAGACATCCGAAATCATCGGGAACATGATCTTCAGCGCGCGCCCGCCGCCGGCCCGCAGCAGGGCGCGGATCTGGCCGCGCAGCAATCCCGGCCGGTCGAGCCCGAGCCGGATCGCGCGCCAGCCGAGTGCGGGATTCTCCTCGATCACGGTCTCCATGTAGGGCAGCGCCTTGTCGCCGCCGATGTCGAGCGTCCGGAACGTCACGGGCTTGGAGCCGGCGGCATCCAGCACCGTACGATAGAGCGCGAGCTGGTCGGAGGATCGCGGCAGGCTCTGGCCGACCATGAACTGCAGTTCGGTGCGGAACAGCCCGATGCCCGCGCTGCCGGTATCGTCGATATGCGGCAGGTCGATCACGAGGCCCGCATTGATCATCAGTTCGACCGGCTGGCCGTCCCTGGTCACGCAGGGCTTGTCGCGCAGCGCGGCATACTGCGCCTGCCGCCGCGCGCGAAACCGCACCCGCTCGGCATAGGCCGATTCGATCTCGGCCGAGGGGCGGACATAGATCGAGCCCGAGGTGCCGTCGACGATGATGGCATCGCCTGGATCGGCGATGCCGGGAGCGTTCGGCACCTCGCCGACGGCGGGAATGCCGAGCGCGCGCGCCACGATCGAGACGTGGGAATTTGCGGTGCCTTCCTCCAGCACCAGGCCGCGCAGCCGTTTGCGATCATAGTCGAGCAGCGCCGCAGGCCCCATCGCGCGCGCGATCAGGATGGCATTCTCGGGCAGCTGCTCGCGCGACGGCGCGTGATCCTGCCCCACCAATTGCCGCATCAGGCGATGGCCGAGGTCTTCCAGATCGTGCAGGCGGTCGCGCAGATAGGGATCGGTCGAGCGCAGCATGCGCGCGCGGGTATCGGACTGCACGCGTTCGACGGCGGCCTCGGCGGTGAGGCCGGTGGCGACCGCCTCGTGCAGCTTGTGCGACCAGCCGTGGTCGTTGGCGAACATCCGGTAGGCTTCGAGCACCTCGCGGTGCTCGCCGCCATCGGCGACGTCGCCGCGTTCCAGCATGCGGTCGAGATCGGCGCGCAGCTTGGTCAGCGCCGCATCCAGCTTCTTGATTTCCTTCGGCAGGTCTTCGGCGATGTAGTTGGTGATGACGACGCGCGGCTCGTGCAGCACGACATGGCCGAGCGCGATGCCGTCGGAGAGGATCGCGCCGGTCTTGTGCAGGGAATGCCGCGCCGCCGGTTCCGCGCCGGGCTGCGCCAGCGCCGCCAGTTCGCCGGAGGCGATCATTTCCGCCAGCACCATGGCGGTGGTCTGCAGCGCCTCGACCTCTTCCTCGACATAAGTGCGCTTGGCGCGGTTCTGGACGACCAGAACGCCGAGCGTATTGCCGGCCCTCAGGATCGGCACGCCGAGGAACGAATGGTAGATCTCTTCGCCGGTTTCCGGGCGGAACGAGAAGGCCGGATGGCTTTGCGCGTCCGACAGGTTGAGCGGGTTCGCCTCGCTGGACACGAGCCCGACGAGGCCCTCATGCGAGTTCAGGACCGTGCGGTGCACCGCGTCGCGGTTCAGACCTTCGGTGGCGTAGAGTTCGAGGGTGTTGTCGATGCGCAGCACGTAGCAGGAGCAGACCTCGGCCACCATGTTGGCCGCGATCAGCACCACGATCTTGTCCAGGCGCTCCTGCGCCGAGACCTGCTCCGCCATGGTTTCGCGGAGCCGTCTCAACAAGACGCGGGGGCCTCCCGACGCGCTCCGCATGTGCTGGTATCCTCCCCCGCGAATCCAACCCGCCGGGTGGCCGGCGGTTGGCGTGAAACGCACGAAAAACTACAATTTTATTCGTTCGGCGCGGCCGCAGGCACCTGATCCCGGCCGAATCGGGATCGCCGTGGCGCAGTTTGCGGCGACCCGCCTCACAGGCCGTATAGCCAATCGAGGCTTGCTTTGCCAAGCAAAACGCCTGCCAGACGCAATAACGTGTGTGTCAATACCGATGCTGCGCCAGCGAAGCGTATGGTCTGCCGAAACGCAGCCGGTTTGGCGATCAGACCATGCGCCAAATCCGAGAGAAAATCGTTCTAGGCCTGGTCGAGCCCGTAGAGCGTGTGCAGGGTGCGCACCGCAAGTTCGGTATAGGCGGCGTCGATCAGCACCGAAAACTTGATCTCGGAGGTGGTAATGGCGCGGATGTTGATATTGCGCTCGGACAACGCCTTGAACGCCTTCGCCGCGACGCCGGCATGGCTGCGCATGCCGCTGCCGATCACGGATACCTTCGACACGTCGGTGGCGCTGTCGAGCCTGACATAGCCGATCTTGCCCTTCGACGAGGTGATGGTGTCGCGGGCGCGGTTATAGTCGGAGGCCGGCACGGTGAAGGTGAGGTCGGTGGTCTTGCCGTCCTCGGAGACGTTCTGGACGATCATGTCGACATTGATGTTGGCGTCCGCCAGCGGGCCGAAGATTGCGGCGGCAACGCCGGGCTTGTCCTCGATCTGACGCAGGGAAATCTGGGCTTCGTCCTTGGTGAAGGCGATACCGGTGACGACGTGGCTTTCCATGATTTCCTCCTCGCTGCAGATCAGCGTGCCCGGCGGCGTGCCGTGCGGGTCGATATCCTCGGGCTTGTCGAAGCTGGAACGCACGAACACAGGCATGTTGTGCACCATGCCGAGTTCCACCGAGCGCACCTGCAGGACCTTGGCACCCAGCGAAGCCAGTTCCAGCATGTCCTCGAAGGCGATCTTGTCGAGCCGCCGCGCCTTGGGAACCACCCGCGGGTCGGTGGTGTAGACGCCATCCACGTCGGTATAGATATCACAGCGGTCGGCGCGAATCGCGGCCGCAATGGCCACCGCCGAGGTGTCCGAGCCGCCGCGCCCGAGCGTGGTGATTTGGTTGGTCTGCGGATTGATGCCCTGGAAGCCGGCAATGACGGCGACTTCCTTGCGATCCGCGAAACGGTTCATGATCTCCGTGCCGTCGATATCGAGAATCCGCGCCGAGGCGTGGGCGTCGGAGGTCTTGATCGGGATCTGCCAGCCCTGCCAGGAGCGGGCCTGGATGCCGATGCCCTGCAACGCGATCGCGAGCAGGCCCGAGGTCACCTGTTCGCCGGATGCCACCACGGCGTCATATTCGCGCGCATCATGCAGCGGCGAGGCGTCGCGGCACCACTCCACCAGTTCGTTGGTCTTGCCGGACATGGCCGACACGACGACAGCGACATCATGTCCGGCATCGACTTCACGCTTGACGTGACGCGCGACGTTGCGGATTCGGTCGATATTGGCGACGGACGTACCGCCGAATTTCATCACGAGGCGGCCCATGACGACGCGTGCATTCCCTGTGAGGATAAGTCAGGTGACCCGCACGGAAATGAGAGCGTCCGGGCCGAAAGCGGCGTATACATAGCGGCGCGGTCCGGGGCAAGCACCCCGGGTTCCGTTTTCGACCGAAAATGACGCAAATTACTGTAGTAACGGGTTAATTCAGGGCGAGCGTATGGGGCGTTACATCGATGAGATACTGCAGCCCGGCGAGCGGGTGCTGTATTCGACCAACGCGCACTGGATGTTCTTCCTGCCCGCGATCGCGGCCTGGGTCGTGGCGATCGTCTTCCTGGTGCTGTCGCGACTGGTTACCGCCGACGCCTTGATGTTGGTCTGCTGGGCGCTGGCCGCCATCGCGGCCCTTGCGGCACTATATTGGACGGTGACGGCCTGGTTCCACCGCTGGACCACCGAGACCGACGTCACGAATTTCCGCGTCGTCCACAAGACCGGCTTTGTTAAACGGCAGACGTTCGAGATGAGTGTGGACAAGGTTGAGAGCGTTGACGTCAACCAGAGCATCCTCGGTCGCATCCTCGACTACGGCGACGTGACGGTCCTGGGGGTCGGCGAGGGTGGAAAGACCCTCGATATGATCTCTTCGCCACTGTCGTTTCGCAATGCCATCACCGCACGACCGGCCGGCACCTAAATCATGGCTATGCAGCAAAATTCTTCCGCCGGCGTTTCCGCTACCGGCTCCACGGTCGACCCCGCCGAAGTCGCGAAGTTTTCAAAACTGTCCGACGAGTGGTGGGATCCCAAGGGCAAGATGGCCCCGTTGCACAAGATCAATCCGTTGCGGCTCGGCTATATCCGCGACGCGGCCTGCCGCAAGTTCGATCGCAACGCCAGGAGCCTGAGCTGCCTGTCGGGCCTGCGCATCCTCGATATCGGCTGCGGCGCGGGGCTGTTGTGCGAGCCGTTCACGCGGCTGGGCGCGCAGGTGATCGGGATCGATCCGTCGGCGACCAATATCGCCGCCGCCCGGCTGCATGCCGACAAGGGGCACCTGTCGATCGACTATCGCTGCACCACCGTCGAGGAGATGGACGTGCGCGAGCGCTTCGACATCGTGCTGGCGATGGAAGTGATCGAGCATGTTACCGATGTCGGCGCGTTCCTCGCCCGCTGTGCGGCAGTGGTCAAGCCAGGCGGGATCATGGTGGTCTCGACCCTGAACCGTAACTGGAAAAGTTTTGCGCTCGCGATCGTCGGCGCAGAATATGTGCTGCGCTGGCTGCCGCGCGGCACCCATCAGTGGGACAAGTTCGTCACGCCCGACGAACTCGCCCAGCATCTCGCCAGCAACCGGCTCACCATCACCGAGCAGGCCGGCGTGGTCTATAACCCGCTCGCCGACCGATGGAGCATCTCGTCCGACATGGACGTGAACTACATGGTGGTGGCCGAGGGGATGTTAGGAGTTTTGCGCGTCGTTCGTCCCTGCGAAAGCAGGGACCCATACGCCGCGGCGCTGATTGGGTTACGAGACGTCTACCATTCGTGCTCACATGAGAGAGCACGGCGTATGGGTCCCTGCTTTCGCAGGGACGACGAGAGAATTTTAGCTTAATCGCAATCCTGTCATGACGCCGGTTCTGTTGACCTGACGCATCCCACCCGGCACGGTGGCGCCAGTTTCAGCCGCACCCCCGATTCCCCCAAAATGTTCACCGTCGCCTCGCTCTGGATTCCCTTCACGATCGTCGCTGCGCTCGGCCAGGTCGCCCGCAATGCGATGCAGCGCTCGCTGACGGGGCCGCTCGGGACCTGGGGCGCGACCAATATCCGCTTCCTGTTTGGTTTTCCGTTCTCGATCATCTTCTTTGTGGTCGTGGTGGCCGTGACTGGCGATGGCGTGCCGTGGCCGACGGCGGCGTTCTGGCCGTGGCTGCTGCTGGGCGCGCTGAGCCAGATCGTCGCGACGGGCTTGATGCTGTTGGCGATGAACGACCGCTCGTTCGTGGTCACGACGGCGTATCTGAAAACCGAGGCGATCCAGACCGCGATCTTCGGCTTCATCTTCCTCAGCGATCATTTGACCGTGCTGAAAGTGGTCGCGATCCTGATTGCGACGGTCGGGGTCGTGATCACCGCGCTGCGGCCGGGTGGGGAAAAGGGATTTGCGGAGCTGAAGCCGACCATCATCGGCCTGGTTGCCGCAGCTTGCTTTGCGCTCTCGGCGATCGGCTTTCGCGGCGCCATCATCACGGTGCCCGGCGTCTCCTTCGTGACGGCGGCGTCCTATACGCTGGTGTTCGGCCTGTTCGTGCAGACGCTGGTGCTGACGGTCTATCTGCTGTTTCGCGCGCCGGACGTGCTCAGGAAGATTTTCGGCCTGTGGCGGCCCTCGATGCTTGCCGGCTTCATGGGCGCATTCGCTTCGCAATTCTGGTTCCTGGCATTCGCGCTGACGGCGGCTGCGAATGTGCGCACGCTGGCGCTGGTCGAGGTGCTGTTCGCGCAGGGCGTTGCGTATTACTCGTTCAAGCAACCCATCTCGGCGCGCGAACTGTCCGGGATCGCGCTGATCGTGATCGGCGTGGCGCTGCTGATAGCGGTTTGATTCAGGAATCGTAGGGTGGGCAAAGGCGCGTTTGCGCCGTGCCCACCATCTTTAGCCTCGAAATATCTTCGTGAAATGGTGGGCACGCTTCGCTTTGCCCACCCTACGGCATGACACCGCGCATCAATTCCGGTCGTCGGGCAGCACCGGAAGCGGGGAGACCTCGACGCCTTCGTCGATCAGCGCGCGCGCTTCATCCGGCGAGGCCTCGCCGTAGATCGGGCGGTGTTCGATATCGCCGTAGTGCATCTTGCGGGCTTCGTTGGGGAAACGCTCGCCGACATTGTCGGCGTTCTTGACGATGTGATCGCGCAATTCCTTCAGCTTGACGCGCAGCTCGCGCTCCTGCGCCATCAAAAGCGGCGTCGATTCGGATGGCGCCGTCACCTCAGTGGGTGCGGCCGGTGCTGGCGCGGCTACTTCGCGGCCCTTCTTGCTCACGATCTGCGGGGCCATGATGGCGCGCTCGACCTTGACCGAACCGCAGGCCGGGCAACTCACAAGTTTACGCTTTTCCTGGCTTTCATAGGCCGCGGAGCTTTGAAACCAGCTCTCGAACGCATGGCCCTTATCGCAGCGCAGGTTGTAGCGGATCATGCCGAACCCCGGACCAGATGCAGATGCTCAGGCCCTGCGTTGGGATCGGCGATGCCGAAGCGCCGTCCGTGCTGCAGCGACGGCACGCTCCTGCGCGCCGCCTCGACCTTCGAGGTATCGATCTCGGCAAGGAAAACGCCGGGCTCGACGCCGCCTTCCGCCAGAATTTCGCCCCAGGGTGCGATGATCAGCGAATGGCCGTAGGTCTCGCGCTTGTTCTCATGCATGCCGGCCTGTGCGGCGGCGAACACGAAACAGCCGTTCTCGATGGCGCGGGCGCGCAGCAGCGTGTGCCAATGCGCCTCGCCGGTCTTTTTCGTGAATGCCGACGGGACCGTGAGGAACGATGCGCCGGCTTCGGCCAGCGCCCGATAGAGCGCGGGGAAGCGCACGTCGTAGCAGATCGTGAGACCAACGCGGCCCCATGGCAGATCGGAGATCACAGCCGTCTCGCCCGGCTGATAATTGGCGGACTCGCGATAGCTCTCGCCGCCGGGCAGATCGATATCGAACATATGGATCTTGTCGTAGCAGGCGAGCACATTGCCGTCGGGCCCGATCAGAAAGGACCGATTGACCGCGCGCTCCGGCGAGAAGCGCAGCGCCAGCGAGCCGATATGGAGATGGATCTTCAATTCCGCCGCCAGCGCGCGATAGGCTTTCAGCGAGAGGTCGTCTTCCTGTGACGCGAGATGCTCGAACAGCGCCTTGCGGTTCAGTTGCATCATGTTGCTCACTTCGGGCGTGAGCACGTAGTCGGCGCCCTGGGCGACCGCCTCGCGGATCAGCCTGGTGCCTTGCTCAAGGCTCGGCTCGGGCAACAGCCCGGTGCGCATCTGCACCATCGCGGCGGTAAAGGTCGAACCAGCGCTCATGAGGAGGCCTTTTCTCCTGCCAGCAGGTCATCGAGCTTGCCCGCGCGGTCCAGCGCGTAAAGCTCGTCACAGCCGCCGACATGGGTTGTGCCGATGAAAATTTGAGGAAAGGTCGAGCCGTGGCCCGCACGGTCGAACATCTGCTCGCGATACGCCGGGTCGGTCGCCACGTTCAATTCGGTGAATGCGGCGTTCTTGCGCGTCAACAGCGATTTGGCGGCGGTGCAATAGCCGCAGCCCGGGCGGGTGTAGATTTCAATGGCAGCAGTCATGGCGTGCTCTGGTTGACAAGTATTTGAATTATATGGGAGCGCGGTGGCTGTCCACAACCCGCGCGAATACCAGCACGTCGACCTGTACAGCCTTGGCGCGCAGCAGCGCCCGAGCGCAGGCATCCGTCGTGGCGCCCGAGGTCAGGACGTCGTCGATCAGGACGACGCGGCGGCCGGCAATATCCGCGCTGCGCTCGGGCGCGACCTTGAAGGCGCCCTGGACGTTCGCGGCGCGCTGTGGCCGGGACAGCCCGATCTGCTGCTCGGTTGCCCGGATGCGGCGGAGCGCCTCGGTGGCCAGTTTCACGCCGCTTTGGCGCGAAATCACCCGCGCCAGCGCGCCGGACTGGTTGTAGCGGCGGCTCCATCCGCGCCGCCAGTGCAGGGGAACCGGCACCAGCACATCGGCCTCGTCGAGCAATTCCTTCCCCGCACGGGCCATCCAGCGGCCCATCGCGGGCGCCAGATCCGTGCGGTCCTGGTATTTCAGCGAATGCACCAGCGTGCGGGCGACATCGTCATAGCGCACCGCGGCTCGGGCGCGCTGGTACGCGGGTGGGTTGGCGATCGCCTCCATCGACAGCAATTCCGGACCGGGATCGTAGACAAAGGGGATGCCGAGCCGCGGGCAGAACGGCGGTGCGATGAACGACAGTTTCGCCCAGCACGCCGCGCAGACGCCCTCGCCATCGACCGGCTCGCGGCAGGACACGCACAGCGTCGGCAGCGCGATGTCGAGCGCGAGTTTTGGAAGATGCGCGAACGCGTCGCAGCAGGCGCTCAACGCGCTACGCAGATGGCTGGAGATGGAGCGTGATGGTGATGCCTCGGCGTCCATGGAAACGAGGCTAGCGCTGGCGGGTAGCAGGCTCAAGCAGGATTGCCAGAGATGGGGAAGCCAGCGTACCAACCGGCATGGCCTCGAACCCGACAGCTGCACCCATTCTGTTCGACCGCGCATTGCTGCGCGCGCGGATGGAACGCGCGCGGCGTGGCGGGCCGGCGACGTTCCTGCTTGATCGCGTCAGGGAGGACATGGAGGAGCGGCTGCAGGCGGTGATGCGGAATTTTGCCGATGTCGCCGATATCTGGACGCCGGGCGAATTGCTGCGAAAGCCCATCGCTGACCGCTTTCAGTCGGTCAGGCGCATTGATCTCGAACAATCCGAGACGCTGCCGGTGCAGCCGGGCTCGCTCGATCTCGCGGTCTCCGCGCTCGCGTTCCAGTTCGTCAACGATCTCCCCGGCGTGCTGGCGCAGATCCGCCGCGCGCTGAAGCCCGACGGATTGTTGCTGGCGGCGATGATCGGTGGCGATACGCTGACGGAGTTGCGGCAATCCTTTGCGGCGGCGGAAGCCGAGTGCGAAGGCGGAGTGTCGCCGCGCGTTGCGCCGTTTGCGGATTTGCGCGACATCGGTGCGCTGCTGCAGCGAGCGGGCTTGGCGCTGCCAGTTACGGATGTCGATCGCGTCGTGGTGCGCTACGACAGCGCGTTCGCGCTGATGGCCGATCTCAGGCGAATGGGCGGGACCAATATTTTGCTCGAGCGGCGGCGAATGCCGACCCGTCGTGCCACCATGCTGCGGATGGCGCAGATTTACGGCGAACGTTTCGCCGACGCGGACGGCCGCATCCGCGCCACCTTCGATCTTGTCTGGCTGTCCGGCTGGGCGCCGCATGAAAGCCAGCAGAAGCCGTTGCGCCCGGGTTCGGCGAAAGTGAGTTTGGAGGCGGCGGTGAAGGGGAAGAAGACTTGATGTCTGACCTCATGGTGAGGAGCGCCGCAGGCGCGTCTCGAACCATGAAGCCCCGATGTGGCCATCCTTCGAGACGGCGCTTTCGCGCCTCCTCAGGATGAGGTCGGAGCCCTCTACATCAACAAATCAATCAGATGCGGGATCAGTGGAATGTCCGCGGGCGGCATCGGATAATCGCGCAGCTTGTTGGCGCGGACCCAGGCCAGTTGCTGGCCCTCGCGCGCGATCGCGATGCCTTCCCAGCGCCGGCAGATGTAGAGCGGCATCAAGAGATGGAAGGTGTCGTAGGCGTGGCTCGCGAAGGTCAGCGGCGCCAGGCACGGCTCGCTGACGTCGATCCCGATCTCCTCATGCAGTTCGCGGATCAACGTCTGCTCCGGCCGTTCGCCGGGCTCGACCTTGCCGCCCGGAAACTCCCACAGGCCCGCGAGCGCCTTGCCCGGCGGGCGTTGCGCGATCAGCACGCGCTTGTCGGTATCGACCAGCGCGCAGGCAACCACGAGGGTGAGCTTGATGTCAGCCATGGGCTGCTGTCTCGCTCATGAGCGATAATCGCCGTTGATCGCGACGTATTCCTTGGTGAGGTCGCAGGTCAGCACGCGGTCGCGGCCCTTGCCGAGGCCAAGGGCTACCTTGATCTGGATCTTCGGGTTCTTCATCGCCTCGGAAACCTCGGCCTCGTTGTAGGACGGATCGCGCGCGCCGCTTTTTGCGACGCGAATGCCGTTGAACGAGATCGAAAGCTTGTCGCGGTTGGCGGGTTCGCCGGCCTTGCCGACCGCCATCACCACGCGGCCCCAATTGGCGTCCTCACCGGCGATCGCGGTCTTCACCAGCGGCGAATTCGCGATCGACATCGCGATCTTGCGCGCCGAGACCTTGGTGGTCGCGCCTTCGACGATCACTTCGACCAGCTTGCGCGCGCCTTCGCCGTCGCGGGCCACCTGTTCGGCGAGGTCGGCCAGCACCGTGTGGAAGGCCTTGGCGAACGCCTTCAGCCTGGGATCGCTGGCGCGGCTGATCTTCGGCGCGCCGTCGGCCGCGGCCGCGCCGGTGGCGAAGGCCAGCAGCGTATCCGAAGTCGAGGTGTCGCTGTCGATGGTGATGGCGTTAAAAGTGTCTTCGACACCGTTCTTGAGCAGCGACTGCAGCACGGATGCCGACAGCGGCGCGTCGGTGAACACAAAGGACAGCATGGTCGCCATATCGGGCGCGATCATGCCGGCGCCCTTGGCCATGCCGTTGATGGTGACTTTGGCCTTGCCGAGTTTCACCGTGGCGGTCGCGACCTTCGGGAAGGTGTCGGTGGTCATGATCGCCTTCGCGGCGTCCATCCAGTGGTCCGGCGTGGCGGCCTCGGCCAGCGTCGCCAGCACGCCGTCGAACTTGGTGGCGTCGAGCGGCTCTCCGATCACGCCGGTGGAGGCGAGGAACACGTCGCCGGTGGTGCAGCCGACCGCCTTTGCCGCGGTCTGCGCGGTCAGCGCCGTCGATTGCTTGCCGGTCTTGCCGGTGAAGGCATTGGCGTTGCCGGAGTTCACCACCAGCGCGCGCGCAAATCCTGCCTTGGAAGATCCGCCGCGGCCGAGCCTGGCGCGGCACCATTCGACGGGGGCGGACGGACATTTCGACTTGGTGAATACGCCGGCGACCGTGGTGCCCTTGTCCATGACGGCGAGCAGCACGTCGGTGCGTCCCTTGTAGCGGATGCCGGCCGCGGCGGTCGCCAGCCTGACGCCGGCAACCGCGGGCATGTCGGGAACATCGGTCGGGGCGAGGGGAGAGACGGCAGTGGACATGGGTGCACCTTCTTCGACCAGATCAACCATAGCCGGAACTGCGCCGGCATCGATGTCTTCGAGGCCTGCCAACCAGTCCCCGGACATGGAACGGCCGGGCGCTTCGGCCCGGCCATGACGATGGTAGATACTATCGGTCTCGAAGAAGTGACAGCGATTTTTTACTTCTTCGCCGGTGGCGCCATCTTGGAGTCCGCGGGCTTGGCGGCATCCGGCTTGATGTCGTTCTTGGCGGCTTCGGCCGGCTTGTCCATGCGCTCGACCTTGGCGGCTTCGCGCAGCTTGGCGACGTATTCGGCCTGGGCCTTGCGCGTCACATAGGTCTCGATCTGGGCCTTGACCTGCTCGAAGTCGGGCGCCTTGCGGGCGCGCTTTTCCTCGACCTTGATGATGTGCCAGCCGAACTGCGACTTGACGGGGTCCGAGATCTTGCCGGGCTCGAGCGTGAAGGCGACGGCGGAGAATTCCGGCACCATCTGTTCCTTGGTGAAGAAGCCGAGATCGCCGCCATCGGAAGCGCCGGGATCCTTGGACTTCTTCTTCGCCAGTTCGGCGAAGTCGGCGCCCTTCTTCAGCTCTTCCGCGACCGCCTTGGCCTCGTCCTCGGTCTCGACCAGGATATGCCGGGCATGGACTTCCATTTCGCCGGTAATCTGCTTGGAAGCCTCCTCGTAGACCTTCTTCATGGCCTCAGTTGTGGTGGCGGCCTTGCCCTCGGAGGCGAGCAGGCTGTCCATCAGGAGGCGGCTGCGGGTGAACGCCATGCGCTTCTTGAAGTCTTCGGAATTCTCGACCTTCTTGTCCTCGGCGGCCTTGGCGACGATTTTCAGGTCGATCAGGAAGGCCAGCACGTTGTCCTTCTTGGTCGCCGGGTCCATCTGCGCGAGGCTGGGGCCGAGTTCCTCTTCCGCGAGCGCGACGTCGCTCTGGCGGATCTCCACACCGTTAACCTTGGCGAGAACGGGGTTGTCCTGGGCACGAACCGGCAGGCCGGCGGCCAGAACCGCAGCCAGACAGACCGTTGTGGCCAGGGAGGCGAGGCCGAAACGCAGGCCGGTTTTCGTTTCCGGGAACGAGGTGGTCATGCAAAATCCTTGTCTTGAAGAGGGGGGCGGCAAAGGCGGCGGGACACTCGCCCAATCATGCCGCCTTGGCAACGCGAAAAGTCTGTCAAAATGATGAATTCCTTGACAGATGGCCACACGTTGACAAGGTCAGAACCCAGCCATATCTGTGCCGGATCGTACGGCGGCGATAGCGCTTATTTTGCTGCGCTTTTTGCCGTTGAACCTTGGATTGCTTAAATCCCACTCATCAGGCGGACGATGCCCGGAAACGGGTATTTGCCGGATGCGTCACGGTGAGTTGATAGGCAATCTGGTGGACCACGTCACGGCTTGCATCGCAAGTAACGGCAAAGGCAGGAATTGGCATGATCGGCGCGCTCGCCCGCAAGTTTTTCGGCTCCGCCAACGACCGGCGGGTGAAGGGATACCAGTCCCGCGTCAACGACATCAATGCGCTTGAGCCCGAGGTCGCCGCGCTTTCCGACGAGGCGCTCAAGGCCCGTACCGCCGAATTCCGCCAGCAGCTCGCCGACGGCAAGACGCTCGACGACATCCTGGTTCCGGCCTTCGCCACCGTGCGCGAGGCCGCCAAGCGCACCCTCGGCCAGCGGCATTTCGACGTCCAGCTGATCGGCGGCATGGTGCTGCATGAGGGCGACATCGCCGAGATGAAGACCGGCGAAGGCAAGACGCTGGTGGCGACCCTTGCGGTGTATCTCAACGCACTGGCCAGCAAGGGCGTCCATGTCGTCACCGTCAACGACTACCTCGCCCGCCGCGACAGCGAATGGATGGGCCAGATCTATAATTTCCTCGGCCTGACCGTCGGCGTGATCGTCCACGGCCTCGACGATGCCGAGCGCAAGGAAGCCTATACGCGCGATATCACTTACGGCACCAACAACGAATACGGTTTCGATTATCTGCGCGACAACATGAAGTACCGGCTGGAGGACATGGTCCAGCGCGGCCATTTCTACGCCATCGTCGACGAAGTCGAACTCGATCCTGATCGACGAGGCGCGCACGCCGCTGATCATCTCCGGCCCGCTCGACGATCGCTCGGAATTCTACAACACCATCGACACCTTCTTCCCCCAGCTCGACAAGACCGACTACGAGGTCGACGAGAAGCAGCGCACGGTGACGCTGACCGAAGCCGGCATGGAGAAGATCGAGACGCTGCTGCGCGACGCCGGCCAGCTCAAGGGCGAGTCGCTTTACGACGTCGAGAACGTCTCCGTCGTGCACCACATCAATCAGGCGCTGCGGGCGCACTCGCTGTTCAACCGCGACAAGGATTACATCGTTCGCGACGGCGAAGTCATCATCATCGACGAATTCACCGGCCGCATGATGCAGGGCCGCCGCTATTCGGAAGGCCTGCACCAGGCGCTGGAAGCCAAGGAGCACGTCCAGGTCCAGCCGGAAAACCAGACGCTGGCCTCGATCACGTTCCAGAATTATTTCCGGATGTACGAAAAGCTGGCGGGCATGACCGGCACGGCGCTGACCGAAGCCGACGAATTGTTCGACATCTACAAGCTCGAGGTCCTGGAAATCCCGACCAACGTTCAGGTTGCGCGTCTCGACGAGGACGATGAGGTCTACCGCACCCAGAACGAGAAATACGCCGCGATCCTTGCCGAGATCGAGCGCGCCAATTCGCGGCTGCAGCCGGTGCTGGTCGGCACCGCCTCGATCGAAAAGTCGGAAGTGCTGGCCGATTATTTGAAGAAGCACGGCTACAAGCAGATCGATTTCGGCTCGGAATCCGGAATGGAGAAGCTTTACGCCGCAGCGCGCGCGGGCAAGCAAGCAAAACTGTTTGCGGTGCTGAACGCGCGCTTCCACGAACAGGAAGCCTATATCGTCGCCGAAGCCGGCGTCCCCGGCGCGATCACGATCGCGACCAACATGGCCGGCCGCGGTACCGACATCAAGCTCGGCGGTTCGCTCGATATGCGGATCCAGCAGGAGACTGCCAACATCGCCGACGAGGCCGAGAAGGCCAAAAAGATCGAGCAGATCAAGGCCGACATCGAACGCTTCCGCGAGATCGTGCTGAAGGCCGAGGAAGTGGTCGAGGTCGAGCCTGCCAAGGGCTCCAGGCCGGCCAAGACGGTGACCAAGCCCGGCGGGCTCTACATCATGGGCTCCGAGCGGCATGAATCCCGCCGCATCGACAACCAGCTCCGCGGCCGTTCCGGCCGTCAGGGCGATCCGGGCCGCTCGAAGTTCTTCCTGTCGCTGGAAGACGACCTGATGCGGATCTTCGGCTCAGACCGGCTCGACAGCATGCTGCAGCGGCTCGGCCTGAAAGAGGGCGAGGCCATCATCCATCCCTGGATCAACAAGGCGCTGGAGAAGGCGCAGCAGAAGGTCGAGGCCCGCAACTTCGACATCCGCAAGAATCTGCTCAAGTTCGACAACGTCCAGAACGACCAGCGCAAGGTGATCTTCGACCAGCGCGTCGACCTGATGAAGAGCGACAGCGTGGCCGAAATGGTCACGGACATGCGTCATGACTTCATCGACGACATCGTCGCCAAGCACGTGCCCGAACATGCCTATGCCGAGCAGTGGGATGTCGCGGGACTCAAGGAAGAATTGAAGCGCGTGCTCGACGTCGATCTCCCGGTCGACGAATGGGCCAGGGAAGAGGGCATTGCCGACGAGGAATTGCTGACACGCATCGAGCAGCGCGTCGACGAGCACATGGCGGCCAAGGTGGCGCAATGGGGCCCCGACGTGATGCGTTACGTCGAGAAGACCATTCTGCTGCAGACGCTGGATCACCTCTGGCGCGAGCATCTGATCATGCTCGACCATCTGCGCCAGGTGATCGGCCTGCGCGGCTATGGCCAGCGCGATCCGTTGCAGGAATACAAGTCGGAAGCCTTCGGCCTGTACGAGGCGATGACGGCGCATCTGCGCGAGGCGGTGACGGCGCAATTGATGCGCGTCGAGATCGTGCCGCCGGAAGAGCAGCAGCCGCTGCCGGCGATGGAGGCGCACAAGTTCGATCCCAACACCGGCGAAGACGAGATGGCCTTTGCCAACGCCTCGCTGGTGCCGGAAGTCAGCGCCGCCGATCGCGATCCCAACAATCCCGCAAGCTGGGGCAAGATCGGCCGCAACGAGGATTGCCCGTGCGGAAGCGGCAAGAAGTACAAGCACTGCCACGGCAAATACGGCTGAGCTGGCGCTGAAGCGTCTGCTGGGCGGACAAAGCGACTTGTCCGCCGCAGCTCGTGAGCGAACGCGCGATGCGCGCCCATCAATCGACATGACAAGCAGGTACAGACGATAGGCACCGTGCGATTGCGCTCGCCCGCGGGTCGCAGCGTCTGCGTGACGAAAGTCACATCGTATCGCGTTCGCCTTCTCTAGGTTGGATCATCGCAGAGCGATCCTCGCGCTGCCCAACCAGGAGACGTTCATGCCCAGGATCAAGAGCACGATTACCGCCGCTATTGCGGCTTTGGCGCTGACCACTGCCTCTTTCGCCATCTCGAGTCAGGCTTTCGCCGGCGGTCATGGCCACGGCGGTCATGGCGGTCACGGCCATCACGGTGGTCACGGCCACGGCCATTTTGGGCGTGGTCATTTCGGCCACGGTCATTTCGGACATGGTCATTTCGGCCACCGCTTCTACGCTTACAACAGCTGCTGGAAATGGAGTCCCTACGGCCCGATCAACGTCTGCTATCGCTCCTATTGATTTGAGACGATGAAGAAACTCGCTCGGGCCAAGACTTCAGCGCCAAGACTCACGCCAAGGCTCGGGCGAGTTTTTCTGGATGCCGACGGTAAGACGCAGGATCGGCAAAGCGACTTGTCCGCCGTGGCGCAACGAGCGAAGGCGGAAGCGTGCGACTGCCATTCGTCAAGATCGGCAGGCACGGCGTGAAGCGCGCCTTTACCCAGCCTTGCGATGACGGAAGTGTTTCGGCGTTACTTTACCGCCCCGAAGCGGCTGTCGAACGAGTTCGTCGACACGATCGGCGCGGAGCCGGAGACCAGATGGTCCTTGGCGGCAGGGGCTGGCGCATCTGATACCGGCGGTTTTAGCGGCGGGCGGCTGGCGGCGGCATGCTTGGTGTCAGCAGGCTTCGGCGCCGTGGCCTTCGGCGCTTCCGGCCGCGGCGGCTCGCTTCGCTTGGCCTCGGCCGCTTTCGGTTTCGAAGGCGGTGTGCTGGCGGTGGCATCGGCCGCGCGGCCGAGGCCGACCTTGCGGGCGAGATTGGAGAAGAATCCGTCATTCTCAGCGGCCGGTGCCGCATTGGCGACCCGCGTCGGAGCCTGGGCGGGGGCAGCCGCTGGCGCGGCAACAAGCTTCGGCTGTTCCGGTGCGCCCGTCAGCAGATTCTCCGAAGGCGTGCGGCTCTCGGCCGGCGCCCGGGGCGGATTGACGTGGGAAGGAATAGTGCCGGGGGCCCGCGCCATCAGCGACAAGGAACCGTCGCCGGGCTCCGAAAGGCCTGTGTTGCCGTCGGGCACCCGGGCAGCAAATATCCGGTTCATGCCGCCGTCGACGCCGGTATTGACCCGCGCCACCGGCGTGCCCTTGGCAATCAGCCGCGCGGTCTCGGCGAGGTCGGTGGCCTGCTTTCCGCGCACGGCGTCGGCGATTTCGTCGGAGATCGCGTAGTCCGGGCATTTGGCCGAAGCGTCGAACACCAGATCACGCGTGGCGCCCGGCTTCTTGATCGCATCGAACACATACTTCTTTTCGCAGAAATCGACCTTCGGCTCCTGCTTCGTCACCTCGAAATGATCATTGCCTTCCTTGATCATCTTCCAGAACGGCATGTTCGGGTTGTTGCGGTGCTTGGCCATGTTGGCCGGCGTCATCTTGAACGGATAGGCCTGCAACTGGAACGACTTCTGGCCGCCGAAGAAGGATTCGCGGCCCAGCGAATAGATTTCCGCGATCTGCTCGTCGGTCATGGCGTAGCAGCCGCGCGAGGAGCAGTCGCCATGCACCATCAACTGCGAGCCGGTGCGGCCGAGCGCCTTGTCGAACGCGTTGGGATAGCCGGTGTTGAAAGAAAGGTAGTAGGCCGACTGCGGGTTCATCTGCGCCGGCGAAATCGCATAGAAGCCTTCCGGCGCCTGGCGGTCGCCCTCGCGGACCTTGGGTCCGAGATCGCCCGACCAGCGGCAGATCGGATAGGTCTTGAGCAGCGCGAAGCGGCCGGAGCGGTCCTGCTTCCAGATCTCGAGTTCGGCTTCCTGCTTGTACAGGCGAACCAGGATCGGCGACTGCAGGTCCATGTCTTTCGCCGTCATGTCGGCGACCAGTTTTGGCGGGACCGGCTGGTTGGCCTTGGCGTTGTTGGCAAGTGAGATGTCGTCGCCGTTGCAACTGGCCAGCAGCGCGCCTGCGCCCGCGAGGGCGACCGACGTGATGAGCGCACGAAGCAGCGAGCGGTTAATCAAAGGCTAAGCTCCACACCCACCGGGCATATTCGCACCCCAAATCACAGCGAACACGCCCTGAAGCCACTGCATAAAATTGTATCCTTTGACCCTCCGCGCCGCAACCCGAACGCGATGCGCCAGCCGCTTCCACGGCAGGCATGGTCAACAGAGTTTAAAGACCGGGGTCGGGGCCTAATTAGGGCCGAATCACGTGGTTCGGCGAAATAAAGCACCTTTAAGGCAGCGGTAACGATTGGAAGGCCGGCCGGCCGACCTCCCTCCAGAAGGGGTATGGGCCAATCAGCCGAGCTTGCGGCCGATATCGAGGAATTTCTGCCGCCGCTGCTGGCGGATACCGGCCGCGTCCAGATTGCGGAGGTCGTTGAAGGCCTCGGCGATGGCATCGCCTGTGGCCGAGATCATGGCGGCGGAATCGCGGTGGGCGCCGCCCGAGGGCTCTTTCAGGATCTGGTCGATCACGCCGAAGCGCAACATGTCCTGGGCGGTGATCTTCATGCCGTTGGCGACTTCCTGCGCCTTGGTGCCGTCGCGCCACAGGATCGAGGAGGCCGCCTCCGGCGAGATCACGCTGTAGATTGCGTGTTCGAACATCAGCACCTTGTTCGCGGTGGTGATGGCGATGGCGCCGCCCGACATGCCCTCGCCGGTGATGATCGCGACATTGGGGACGCCGAGCGAGAGGCATGTGTCGGTCGAGCGCGCGATGGCTTCCGCCACGCCGCGTTCCTCGGCGCCGATGCCGGGATAGGCGCCGGCGGAATCGACGAGCGACAGCACCGGAATGCCGAAACGGTCGGCCATCTCCATCAGCCGTACGGCCTTGCGATAGCCTTCGGGGCGCGCCATGCCGAAATTATGCTTGATGCGGCTGTCGGTGGTGGCGCCCTTTTCCTGGCCGACGACGCAGATCGCCTCGCCGCGGAAGCGGCCGAAGCCGCCGACCAGCGCCTCGTCCTCGGCGAACTTGCGGTCTCCCGCCATCGGGGTGAATTCCGTCATCAGCGTGCTGACGAAATCGGTGAAGTGCGGGCGCTGCGGATGGCGCGCCACCAGCGTCTTCTGCCATGGCGTCAAATTGGCATAGAGGTCGGTCAGCGCCTGCGACGCCTTGTCCTCGATGCGCGAAATCTCATCGCCGATGTCGCTGCCGGACGCTGCCAGCGCGCGCAGTTCATCGACCTTGGCCTCTAGTTCGGCGACGGGTTTTTCAAAGTCGAGATAGCTGCGCATCTGATCCGGCATCAAGGCAATATAGGTAACAACGTGCTTTGAGGCGAAGCGGTTTCGATTCGCTTAAGGAAAGCACGCAGCTTCAATGATTTAGCGTACATTCGGTCCGGTGGTCCGGTTGCCGAAGGCGCGCCAGGCAAGGCCGCGGGCGGGAGACGGCTGTTTCGGGGGAGATGGCTCGGAAGTCAAGCGGGAGTCAGACCTGATCGCCGAATGCATTTCCGTAGCCCGGATGGAGCGAAGCGCAATCCGGGAGGACTGCTTGCTGCAAGAACCCGGATTTCGCCGCGCTCCATCCGGGCTACGCGGCCACGCCGCGGCCTACTTCTCCGCGAGCGGATGGAGGTCGCGGACCAGGCTCTTCAGCCGCTCCTCGACCACATGGGTATAGATCTGCGTGGTGGAGATGTCGGTATGGCCAAGCAGCGTCTGCACGATGCGCAGGTCCGCGCCGTTGTGCAGCAGGTGGCTGGCAAAGGCGTGGCGCAGCACGTGCGGCGAGACCAGCCGCGGCGCGAGCCCCGATGCCGCCGCCAGTTCCTTCAGGTCGCGGGCAAAATGCTGCCGCGTCAGATGGCCGCTCTCGCCGAAGGAGGGAAACAGCCATTTCGAACTGGCGGCGTTTTTCTTGTTCTCGGGTTTGAGCGCTTCCATCGCGGCGAGATAATCGGCCATCGCCTGCCGCGACGCTTCGTTGAGCGGCACCAGCCGTTCCTTGTTGCCCTTGCCGCGCACCACGATCATGCGGGCGTCGCGCCGCGAGGCCGACAGCGGCAGCGCCACCAGTTCCGAGACGCGCAGGCCCGTGGCGTAGAGCACCTCCAGCAGGCAATACAGCCGGATCGCGCGCAGCCGCTGCTGCGGCGAAGCGTTCTCGGCCTCGGTCAATTCCTTGGCCCGCGTCAGCATGCGGTCGACATCCGCGATCGACAGCACCTTCGGCAAGCCCCGGCCGCGTTTCGGGCCGGACAGGATCGCCGCCGGATCGTCGCTGCGGATGCGCTCGTTCAACAGGAAGCGGAACAGATGCCGCATCGCCGACAGCCGGCGCGCCACGCTGGAGGATTTGAAGCCTCTGGCATCGAGGTCGGCGAGGTAGTCGCGCAACGCGTCCGTCCCGGCACCGGCAAAGTTTTGTCCGTTGCGGCCGAGAAATTCGGAAAAGTCCGTGAGGTCGCGGCGATAGGCGTCGAGCGTGTTGTCGCCCGCCCCCTGTTCCGCCGCGAGCATGTCGAGGAACAGGTTGGTCAGTTTCGTATCTGTTGCTGTCTTGCTGGAACGCATTGTCCTCGACATCCCGCAAACGAGATGCCGCTCCCCGAGTTCGTCTCTCACAAATCAGACGATAGCGGCTATTTCTTGAGGAACTTGTCTGCGGGGATGGTGACCGTCATTTCCCGGGGCTTTGGACTGACGAAGTTCGCCAGCGAAAAAATCACGCCATAGATCATCCCGGCGAGGATGCCGACGACCGTCAGAAAGCGGAACAAACTGGGCATTGGGGGGCTCAGGGCGGCGAATTAACCAATGAAATCACCCAACATGTTCGTTCCCTCGTGGCAAGAGGCTCTGGCAACGGCGTCACAGGGGGTAGTATAGGTGTCGCAGCCGCGGGCAAGTCCCGCAAAACCGCAGGTTTTCGATGTCCGAGACCGCCGCACCGGCACAGGCGAATACCCCCCAGGAGACCGACATCACGTCGGCTCTGGGAAGGCGTTCGGTCGTGCTGGTCGGCATGATGGGCGCCGGCAAGTCCACCATCGGCCGGCGGCTGGCGGCGCGGCTGCGGTTGCCGTTCCTCGACGCCGATATCGAGATCGAGGCGGCGGCCGGGATGTCGATCCCGGACATTTTCGAAACCCATGGCGAGCCGCATTTCCGCGACGGCGAGGCGCGGGTGATCGCGCGGCTGCTCGACAGCGGTCCGGCCGTGATCGCCACCGGCGGCGGCGCGATCATGCGTGAGGAGACCCGCAACCGCATCCGCGACAAGGCGGTCTCGATCTGGCTCAAGGCGGATGTCGACGTGATCATGAAGCGCGTCAAGCGCCGCGCCGACCGGCCGCTGCTGCAGACCGAGGATCCGGCCGCGACCGTCAGCCGTCTGCTCGAGGCGCGCGAACCGGTCTACCGGACCGCCGACCTGACGATAGGCTCGCGCGACGTGCCGCACGACCGCATCGTCGACGAGTGTATCGATGCTTTGCGTGCCCGGCTGTGCGCCGGCGACCCTTCTGCCCAGCCGACAACCGACGGGATCAGCGTTACGCCATGACTGCGCCACTGAAACATTCCGCCGATATCATGGTCGACGTCGCCCTCGGCGACCGCGCCTATGACATCGTCATCGGCCGTGGCGTGCTGGCCTCGCTCGGCGCGCGCGTGGCCGCGTTGCGCCCCGGCGTGCGCACCGCTGTTGTCACCGACCGCACCGTGGCAAAGCACTGGCTGGAGGCAGCCGAGCGTTCGCTTGCCGAAGCCGGTATCCCGACCTCGCGCGTCATCGTCGAGGAAGGCGAAGTGTCGAAGACCTATGCCGGTCTCGAAAAGGTCTCTGAGGCACTGATCGCGGCGAGGATCGAGCGCAACGATCTGGTGATCGCGCTCGGCGGCGGCGTGGTCGGCGATCTCGCCGGCTTTGCGGCGGCGATCCTGCGCCGCGGTGTCGATTTCGTACAAGTGCCGACCTCGCTGTTGGCCCAGGTCGATTCCTCGGTCGGCGGCAAGACCGGCATCAACTCGCCGCAGGGCAAGAACCTGCTCGGCGCGTTTCACCAGCCGGTGCTTGTCATCGCCGATACGTCGGTATTGGACACGCTGTCGCCGCGCCAGTTCCGCGCCGGCTATGCCGAGGTCGCCAAATATGGCGTGCTCGGCGACGAAGCCTTCTTCACCTGGCTCGAAGCCAACCACGCCGATATCTTCTCCGGCGGCGCGGCGCGCGAGCACGCGATTGCGACCTCCTGCCGCGCCAAGGCCGCGATCGTCTCCCGCGACGAGCGCGAGAACGGCGAGCGCGCGCTGCTCAATCTCGGCCACACCTTCGGCCACGCGCTGGAAGCCGCGACCGGATTTTCCGATCGCCTGTTCCACGGCGAGGGCGTCTCCGTCGGCATGGTGCTGGCGGCGGAATTTTCCGCCCAACTCGGCATGATCTCCGAGGCCGATGCCGCCCGCGTCGAGCGCCACCTTGCTGCCGTCGGCCTGCCGACCCATTTGCAGGACATCGCGGGCTTCGCCCAGGAGGGGCTTGCGGATGCCGACGCCCTGATGGCGCTGATGGCGCAGGACAAGAAGGTCAAGCGCGGCAGGCTGACCTTTATCCTGCTGCAGGCGGTTGGCCGCGCGGTGGTCGCAAACGACGTAGAGCCGGCGCTGGTGCGCGATTTCCTGCAACAGAAGTTGTCGGGATGAGAACGGAATTGCCGGGACGCAGCTTGGCGCAGGCGTCGCGCGGGGCCGGGGCCGTCACGAGGCATATATGAGTTCGACCGCGTCCAACCTGCTGCTCGCGATCTTGTTGCTCGCCGCCAACGCGTTTTACGTGGCCGCCGAGTTTGCCCTGGTCAAGAGCCGCGGCTTTCGCATCAAGGCGATGGTCGAGCAGGACCGGTTCGGCGCGCGCCTGCTGCAGGGCATGATGGGCAACATCGAGTCCTATCTCGCCTGCTGCCAGCTCGGCATCACCATGGCCTCGCTCGGCCTCGGCTGGGTCGGCGAACCCACCGTTTCGGCGCTGCTCGAACCGGTGCTGATTCCGCTGGGGTTGTCGGAGCGCACCCTGCACTTCGTGTCGTTCATGGCGGGCTTTCTGGTGTTCTCCTCGCTGCACATCGTGATCGGCGAGCAGGTGCCGAAGACGCTCGCGATCCGGCAGCCGATGCCGGTCTCGCAATGGATCGCCTACCCGCTGCATCTGTCCTATCTCGTCTTCTATCCGCTGAACTGGCTGCTCAACACCGCCTCACGCGGTATTCTGCGCCTGCTCGGCGTCAAGGAATCCTCGCAGCACGAAATCCTCACTGACTCCGAGATCGAAGGACTGGTGGAGGAATCGGCCGTACATGGCGGCATCGAAAGCGGCGAGGCCGAGTACATCCACAACGTCTTCCGCTTCGGCGACCTTGCGGTCTCCGACGTCATGGTCCACCGCACCGCGATGATGATGATCAATGCCGACATGCCGCCGGAGGAGCTGGTGCGCGAGGTGCTGGCGACCGAATATACCCGCATCCCGTTGTGGCGCGACAAGCCGGAAAACATCATCGGCGTGCTGCACGCCAAGGATCTGCTGCGCGCGATCCGCGCCTCCGAGGGCGACATGACGCGCATCAACGTTACCGCGATCATGCTGCCGCCATGGTTCGTGCCGGAGATGCGGCCGCTGTCCGAACAGCTCAAGGCGTTCCGCCGCCGCAAGACCCACTTCGCGCTCGTCGTCGACGAGTATGGCGAGGTCGAAGGCATGGTGACGCTGGAGGACATTCTGGAAGAGATCGTCGGCGATATTTCCGACGAGCACGACGTCGTGGTGGCCGGTGTCCGCGCGCAGAGCGACGGCTCGGTGGTGGTGGACGGCTCGGTGCCGATCCGCGATCTCAACCGCGCGATGAACTGGCATCTGCCGGACGAGGAGGCGACCACTGTTGCCGGGCTCGTGATTCACGAAGCCCGCTCGATCCCCGAGCGCGGGCAGAGCTTTACCTTCTACGGCTGCCGCTTCCGTGTGCTGCGCCGTGAGCGCAACCGCATCACGGCGCTGAAGATCACGCCGCTGCCGCGCGATGCCGACGGCGAGGATCCGAAGCCGAAGCGGGCGGGTACGGCGTTCTGAACACCCGGGCCGCTATTCGATATCGATGGTGATGCCGCTGAGTTTCCACTGGCCATCGGAAGGGATGAACCCGAGCTGGTACTTCACCTTCTTAGGCGCCGTGTCGAAATGGCCGTTCAGGCGCAGCACGCCCTTGTCGTCGATCCTGGCGTCTTCGTCCGGAACGACGGGGCTGGCGACGACCGCGTCGAACACGGCGTGTTTCTCGACCAGGTCCTTGAAGACGGTCCGCAGCTTGTCGGGCGGAAACTGATCGCGGAACGGCTTTGAAATCTTGGCATGGAGTATCGTGAAATTATCCGATGCGACCGCATCGTTGAGCGTCACGAGAATGCTCTTGATCAGCACTTCCTGGACGAACGGGCTCGGCATATCCAGCGCGTGCGCCCTGATCGGGGAGGCCGCAACCAGCAGTGCCGCGGCGGCGGCCCATCGGAAGCGTGCCCAATAGTGCATCGGACGACCCCATCGTGCAAATTCTTGCCGCAGACCAAATTACCGGCCGGCGGTTTCTCCCGGCGCCTGCGCCTTGATGGCGAGCGCATGGACGGAGCCCTTGAGTTCCGTTTCAAGCGTCGCATTTACCATACGATGGCGCTCGATCCGGCTCTTCCCTTCGAAGGCCGGAGATACGATATACACCCTGAAATGCGTTTCGCCGCCCGGCCGGTGACCCGCATGGCCCTCATGCAGATGAGATTCGTCCGTGACGTCGAGGCTTTCGGGCAAGAAAGCTTCACGCAACTTGTTTATGATAGCGTCCCTAGTGCTCATGATGGCGGCAGATAATTCTGTTGTCGGCTTTCCGTCAATGGCGCATCCGAACAGAGGTATTCGCAATGTCAAGACTTGAAGCCTCGGGCATTGCGTAGTCAAAGTCAGCCATGGCAATTGATTCATCCAAATTCTTCGATTCCATTCGCATCAAGCCCAACAAGCTGAGCGCGAAGCAGCAGGCGCAGGCGCGCGAGGAAGCCGCCATGTGCGAATGGGCGGGCTGCCAGAACAAGGGGCCGCACCGCGCGCCCAAGGGCCGCGAGAATTCGCGGGAGTACTTTCACTTCTGCCTCAACCACGTCCGAGAGTACAACCAGAACTACAATTTCTTTCAGGGCATGAATGCCGACGCCGTCGCGCGCTACCAGAAGGATGCGCTGACCGGCCATCGCCCGACCTGGAAGATGGGCGCCAACACCGCCGGCAAGAAGGGCAAGCAGGCCGCCGAAGATTTTGACGGCGCCTCGGATCCCTTCAGCATGTTCTCCGAGCTCAACGGCCGCGGCCGCTGGCGGCCGGGACCGGGCGCCGAGGCCAAGGCCGAAACCCGCAAGGTGATGAACGCCGAGCGCAAGGCGCTGCAGGTGATGGGCCTCACCGCAGAAGCCTCCCTCGAAGAGGTCAAGGCCAAGTACAAGGCGCTGGTCAAGCAGCACCATCCCGACGCCAACGGTGGCGACCGCTCCACCGAGGACCGCCTGATCGAGATCATCAAGGCGTATAATTACCTGAAGACCGTGGTGCGCGGCGCGTAGCAAAAGTCTCGCGTTGTCCCTGCGAAAGCAGGGACCCATACGCCGCGGCTTTTCGATTTAATCAGCTGGTCGACGACTTTCGCGCAATCACTCAGGCCGGTCTCTGCTTTCGCAGGGACGACAGCTCGTAGCCCGGATGGAGCGAAGCGCAATCCGGGACTCTTTCACCTGCGGATCGACCGGCCCCGGATTTCGCTTCGCTTCATCCGGGCTACGGTTTTCGATTACCCCGGCATCGGACCAACATACGCAGAACTCGGCCGGATTAACCTGCCGCCGCGCTGTTGCTCGCGGGCATGCGCGGTCCAGCCGGCGGCGCGCGCCACCGCGAAGATCGGCGTGAACGCCTGCCGCGGGATTTTCAGCGCGTCGAGCAGGATGGCGGTGAAGAATTCCACATTGGTGTCGAGCGGACGCTCCGGATTCTTTTTCCGCAACGCGCCGCGGATATAGGCCTCGACCTCGCCCGCGAACGGCAGGTCGGTGCCGTCGCCGGCAAGCCGCTCGATCGCACCCTTGAGCACATCGGCGCGGGGGTCGCGGACGCGATAGACGCGGTGGCCGAATCCCATCAGCCGCTCGCCGCGGGCCAGCGCACTGTCGACCCACGGCTGGATGCGTTCGGTCGAGCCGATCGCGTCAAGCATTTCCAGCACCGGTTCGGGTGCGCCGCCATGCAGCGGCCCGGTCAGCGCACAATAGCCGGCGGTGACGGCTGCGAACAAATCCGCCTGCGTCGAGGCCACCACGCGCGTCGTGAAGGTCGACGCGTTCATGCCGTGGTCGCACACGGTGACAAAATAGGCGTCCAGTGCCGCCGCCTCGCGCGCGTTGGGCTTGCGGCCGAGCATCATCGATAGCGTATCGGCGGCATGGCCCGCCGTTGGATCGGGTGCGATGGGGTCGTTGCCCCTCACGCGCTGGACCAGGGCGCCGGCGATGACCGGAAACGCGCCGACGATCGTGGCCTCGTGCGCAAGGCCCGCTTCGGCGCGCAGCCCCGCAACCGCCGCGCGAAATCCGTCGACGACCGACAGGCCGCGCGTGATGCCGAGCAGGTCCGGCAACCGGGCGAAAGCGCGCTCGCGGCCCGCGCCGAGGGCGGCCCGCACCGCGGCTTCGCCGACCGGCTGGCCGGTTCCGCCGCTCCACAGCCGGGCGGTCACGCCCTCAAAACCGGTCTTGCCGGCGAGGTCGCCGACCCGCTCGCCGGCGATGATCAGTTCGCCGCGCTCGCCGTCGACATGGCTGAGCACGGTTTCGGCGGCCGGAATTCCGTCCAGGCCGATCGGGGTCTTCGAAAGCTGCATGTTCATGAGGGCTCTCCTTTTCGCCTGTAAAGGTCGGGCCTCTCGACAGATTGATCAATCTTGATTATGTCAATCAATATGAAAAAATCCGCCGGCCTTTATCTCTCGGCCCGCGAGGCCTCCGCCGAACTCGCGATCTCGCAGGCGACGCTTTACGCCTATGTCAGCCGCGGGCTGATCCGCTCGGAGCCGTCGCAGGATTCGCGCAGCCACCGCTACCGGGCGGAGGACGTCCGCACGCTGAAGGAGCGGCGCACCCCGGCGCCCGAGCCGCGCGGCATGCGCAGTTTCGACGCCGATCTGCCTGTGATGGATTCGGCGGTCGCGACCATCACCGAGGACGGCCCGATCTATCGCGGCGTCAATTGCGTGGACCTCGCCGAGCGCGACACGCTCGAACATGCCGCGACGCTGCTATGGGATGTCACCGGCGTCGATCCGTTCGAGCAGGACAATTGTCCCGTGGTGTCGGACGAAATGCGCGCGGTGGCCGAGGCGGCGCGCGGGGCCAACGCGATCGATCGCGCCATTGCGGTGCTGGCGCTCGCCGCAAGAGCCGACCCCAGGGCCTTCACCCGCGCCGATGAAGAGCGCGCGATGCTGGGCGGCCGCATCATGCGGTTGGTGGTCGCGACCATGCTGAACGCCAAATCCTCGGCAAAGCCGCTGCATCTGCAGGTCGCGCGCGTATGGGCGCCGGACAACAATCACGCCGCCGATCTGATCCGCCGCGCGCTGGTGCTGCTGGCGGATCATGAGTTGAATGCCTCGACCTTCACCGTGCGCTGTGCGGCCTCGACCGGCTTGAATCTCTATGACTCGATCATCGCCGGTCTCGTCGCGCTGAAGGGTCCGAAGCACGGCGGCGCCGGCGTGCTCGCGGCGCAACTCCTGAAGACGCTCGCCAGTGGCGAGGTCGCCCCCGTCATCCGCGAGCGCGTCGCGCTCGGCGAACGCTTCGCGGGCTTTGGCCATGGCGTCTACAAGCATGGCGATCCCCGGGCGCGGGCGTTGCTCGATGCGCTGGCGCGCTCGGGCGCCGACCGCAAGCTCACCCACGAAATCCCTGACCGTATCGCGGAGGCGACCGGCGAATTCGTCAATATCGACTATGCCCTTGCGGTGCTGGTGCATACGCTCGGCCGGCCGCCCGGACACGAACTGGTGCTGTTTTCCATGGCCCGCACGGTGGGATGGATCGCGCATGCCTGCGAGCAATTGCGGCATGGCCGGCTGATCCGGCCGCGCGCCCGCTATGTCGGCCCGGCGCCCGGGCGTCCCGTCCGGGCCTGATCCGAGGGGGCCTTTGCGATCCGGCGGCGGCGCAGCTTCCAGACGCCGAATGCGATGATCGCCGAGGCGAACACGGCCAGTATCCATAGATGTTTGATGGCGCCGTGGTGATGCGGCAGGCCGGCATATTCATGCAATGCCGAGACCGCGAGGACGCCGGGCAGCACGTGTGCCAAAGCCCAGGTGAGCACCGCCGGAATATTGACGCCGAAGAACAGCACCGGTCGCATCCCGAGCGCGCCGGCCGTCACGGGCACGAAGGCGCGGATCGGCGGCACGAAGCGTGCGAAGAATACGGCAAGCGTCCCCCAGCGGTGGAAGAACGCCTCGCTCTGCGCCATCACGCCCGGATATCCCGACATCGGCCACGCGCCCAGAATTTCGCGTTGCGAGCGATGGCCGGCCCAGAACGCCGAGCCGTCGCCGATCACGGCGCCGGCGATCGCGGCCGCCAGCACGCCCCACAGTTTCAGGTCGCCGCCGGGCACCAGCGCACTCAGGGCAAGGATGATGGTCGAGCCCGGCACCAGCGCCCCCACCACTGGGATCGCCTCCAGCAGGGCTGCGAGAAACAGCGTCAGATAGGCCAGCCACGGATGGGCCGAAACGAACGCAATCACGGGATCAAGGAATGAAGTCACAATCTTGCTGTCCAATGGGTGGGCCTGAACTCAGAGCTACCAAGCTCGTCCTGGGGCTGAAAGTGCCGCAGATCTCCGGTTTTGTGCCGGCCCGGGTGGCCAGACCGGGAAAAGTGCGGCGTGATTCGCAGGGCAGCCCTCCAAAAACCTGATACACCACCTATCTCAATGATCTGGCAACGGAACTTTGATTGCGCCGCGGGCTTCTGCCGGCCGTTGCTCTCTGCTAGGTTCGTCCTAGCACCCATCCGCAGCCATTCAACAAATCTGGTTTCGGTAACGCCCGGGACCTCGGAGGATTGATGACGACCGCCGCCATGACCAAAGTCCAGGAGCCCGTCGGTTTGCCCGATATGAAGGTGTCGGTCCGGCAGGTTTTCGGTATCGACACAGATCTCGAAGTGCCGGCCTATTCCGCAGTCGACCCGCATGTCCCGGAAGTCGATTCCGATTACCGCTTCGATCGCGCCACCACGCTCGCCGTTCTCGCCGGCTTCGCCCATAACCGCCGCGTTATGGTCACCGGCTATCACGGCACCGGCAAATCGACCCACATCGAGCAGGTCGCGGCACGGCTGAACTGGCCCTGCGTGCGCGTCAACCTCGACAGCCACATCAGCCGTATCGATCTGGTCGGCAAGGACTCGATCGTCGTCAAGGAAGGCAAGCAGGTCACGGAATTCCGTGACGGCATCCTGCCCTGGGCGCTGCAGCACAATATCGCGCTGGTGTTCGACGAGTACGACGCCGGCCGTCCCGACGTGATGTTCGTGATCCAGCGCGTGCTGGAAGTTTCCGGCCGCCTGACGCTGCTCGACCAGAACAAGGTGATCAAGCCGCACCCGGCGTTCCGCCTGTTCTCGACCGCCAACACGGTCGGCCTCGGCGATACCTCGGGCCTCTATCACGGCACCCAGCAGATCAACCAGGGCCAGATGGACCGCTGGTCGATCGTCACCACGCTGAACTATCTGGCGCATGACGAGGAAGTCGAGATCGTGCTGGCGAAAGCGCATCACTATCGCACGACCGAGGGCCGCGACATCGTCAACAAGATGGTGCGCCTCGCCGATCTCACCCGTAACGCGTTCGCCAACGGCGATCTGTCGACGGTGATGAGCCCGCGCACCGTGATCACCTGGGCCGAGAACGCCGATATCTTCTCCGACATCGGCTTCGCGTTCCGCGTCACCTTCCTCAACAAGTGCGACGAACTGGAGCGGCCGCTGGTGGCCGAATTCTACCAGCGCTGCTTCAACCAGGAACTGCCCGAGAGTTCGGTGAACGTGGCGCTCTCGTAGTCGTCGTCCCCGCCTGGTGCGCAATTGCGCACGGGGCGCGGGGACCGATACGACGCGGCGTTCCGGTAGGATGATGGTGCTAGAGATCGGTAGAACAACAATCGCCGGTGGTTATGGGTCCCTTGCGTTCGCAGGGACGACGGCGGTGAGGTGGTAATGACGACATCCAACTCCAAATTCCGCACCGGATCCAAGGAAGCACCAACCGAGCCGTTCAAGCGCGCAGTAACGTCGTGCCTGCGCGCGATCGCGAAAGCGCCGGAACTCGAGGTGACGTTCGCGGCCGAGCGTCCCGGTCTCGCGCCCGGCAAGGCGCGGCTGCCGGAGCCCGCCCGCAAGATGACCAGGCGGGACGCGGCGATCGTGCGCGGCCATGCCGATTCGATCGCGCTCAAGCTCGCCTGTCATGATCCCAAGGTGCACCGCAAGCTGATGCCGGGCAATCCGCAGGCGCGCGGCGTGTTCGAGGCGGTGGAGCAGGCGCGTGTCGAGGCGATCGGTTCGCGCCGGATGGCGGGCGTTGCCAAAAACCTGACCGCGATGCTCGACGATCATTTTCATCGCGGCAAGTATGACGAGATCACCGACCGCGCCGATGCGCCGCTGTCGGATGCGCTGGCGATGCTGGTGCGCGAAAGGTTGACGGGACTTGCGCCGCCTGCGGCTGCCAAGAAGATGGTCGACCTCTGGCGGCCGGCGCTGGAAGACAAGATCGGCGCCCGACTCGACAAGCTCAGCCGGGTTACCGAGGACCAGGCGAAGTTCGGCGATCTCGTGCACGACCTGTTGTCGGCGCTCGATCTCGGCGACGATCGCGATGCGGACGCCGATGACGACGAGAATGACGAGAACCAGGACGGCGAGAACGACCAGTCCGGCGCTGAAGGCTCGCCCGATTCCGACGCCGCGCAGGAAATGAGCGCCGACCAGGCCCAGGCTTCCACCGACGAAATGTCCGAGAGCGCGATGGAGAGCGCGCAGGCCTCCACGTCGGACACCTTCGACGACGGCGAACTCGGCGACGACGAGACGCCGGGCGAGGCGACGCGGCCGAACACCCGCGGCGCCAACGAGCCGCGCGGGCCGGAATATCATGCGTTTGCGCCGAAGTTCGACGAGGTGATCGCGGCCGAAGATCTCTGCGACCATGACGAGCTGGAGCGTCTGCGCTCCTATCTCGACAAGCAGCTCGCGCATCTGCAGGGCATTGTCGCGCGGCTCGCCAACCGGCTGCAGCGCCGCCTGATGGCGCAGCAGAATCGCGCCTGGGAGTTCGACCTGGAGGAAGGCATTCTCGATCCCGCACGGCTGTCGCGCGTGGTCACCGATCCCTATCATCCGCTGTCCTTCATGCACGAAAAGGAAGCGACCTTCCGCGATACCGTGGTGACGCTGCTGCTGGACAATTCCGGTTCGATGCGCGGCCGGCCGATCACGGTGGCGGCGACTTGCGCCGATATTCTCGCGCGCACGCTGGAGCGTTGCGGCGTCAAGGTCGAGATTTTGGGTTTCACCACCCGCGCCTGGAAGGGTGGGCAGTCGCGCGAGGCGTGGCTTGCCGCCGGCAAGCCGGCCACTCCCGGCCGGCTGAACGATCTGCGCCACATCATCTACAAGTCCGCCGACGCGCCCTGGCGGCGTGCGCGCAAAAATCTCGGCCTGATGATGCGCGAGGGCCTGTTGAAGGAAAACATCGACGGCGAGGCACTCGACTGGGCGCACAAGCGGCTGCTCGGCCGTTCCGAGCAGCGCAAGATCCTGATGATGATTTCGGACGGCGCGCCGGTCGACGATTCCACTTTGTCGGTCAATCCCGGCAACTATCTCGAGCGGCATCTGCGCTACATCATCGAGGAGATCGAGACCCGCTCGCCGGTCGAACTGATCGCGATCGGCATCGGTCACGACGTCACGCGCTATTACCGCCGCGCGGTCACCATCGTCGATGCCGAGGAACTCGGCGGCGCGATCACCGAAAAGCTCGCCGAACTGTTCAGCGAGACCCAAGGCGCCGCGCCAACCACGGGCCACCGCCGGCCGCGCCGCCTGCACTCGTGACCGTGATGAGATGAGCGCATGCGGGCATGGATCCCCTCGTCCTGAGGAGCGGCGTCTTCGCCGCGTCTCGAAGGACGTGGCCCGTGTCGTGGCCTCATGGTTCGAGACGCGCAAGATGCGCTCCTCACCATGAGGAGCAACCACCTCTCTCGCCGCCGGCTTTTGCAATATGCCGCGGCGGCGCTTTCGGCGGCGGTCGTGCCCGGGGCGGGGCTGGCGCAAACGGCTGTTCAGCGGCCCCCGAAGCCGACCGTTCCCGACGAATTCTCGGTCACCGCGCCTGTCTCGATCGAGGTCAATGCCCGGCCGCTGCCCTCGTTCGACACCCGCGACCGGTCGCGGATGCGGTTCGGCGAACTCGAGTACCGCAGCGGCCTGATCCTGACCTCCCGGTTTCGCGGCTTCGGCGGATTGTCGGGCCTCCGCCTTGATCCAAAAGGCGAGCGCTTCATCGCGATCAGCGACAAGGGAGGCTGGTTCACGGGGCGCATCGTCTACAAGGGCCGCGAGATGACCGGGCTCGATGACGTCGAGGCGTCGCCGATGCTCGGTCCCGACGGCAGGCCGATCACCTCGCGCGGCTGGTTCGACACCGAGGCGCTCGCGCTCGACGGCTCGCTGGTCTATGTCGGTATCGAGCGTGTACACAACGTGCTGCGCTTCGATTTTGCCAAGGGTTTTACCCGCGCCCAAGGCGAACTTGTTCCGCTGCCGGCGGCGGCGCGCAAGCTGCCCTATAACAAGGGCATCGAAGCGCTGGTGGTGGTGCCGAAGGGCCTGCCTTCGGCGGGAACGCTGATCGCGATCTCCGAGCGCGGCCTCGACGCGCAGGGCAACATCCTCGGTTTCCTGCTCGGCGGCAGATCGCCCGGGCAGTTCGCCATCCGCCGCACCGACAATTTCGATATCAGCGATGCGGTGCTGCTGCCATCCGGCGGGTTGCTGCTGCTGGAGCGAAAATTTTCCTGGGTCGGCGGCGTCGGCATCCGCATCCGCCGCGTTGCGCTTGCCGCCATAGCCCCCGGCGCTGTCATCGACGGGCCGTCGATCTTCGAGGCCGATCTCGGCGACGAGATCGACAACATGGAAGGCATCGACGCCCACGTCACGCCGGAGGGCGACACGGTGCTCACGCTGGTTTCCGACGACAATTTTTCGATGATCCAGCGCAATCTGCTGCTGCAATTCACGCTGGTGGAGTGATCCCTCCCGGCAGAGGGGCGGAAGCGATCAGGCCGTCGCGCGGCTCCCGGTAGGGGGAGGGTTGCAGCCGGGACGGGTTGAGCAGCGCCGCGCGGCTCGCTAGACATTGCGGGTCGCTTTCCCTCCGGTCCGGATCCCTTAGCCCATGAGCGCTCTGTTTACCCCGATCAAGCTGCGCGGCCTTAACCTTGCCAACCGCATCATGGTGGCGCCGATGTGCCAGTATTCGTCCGTCAATGGCGAGGCCAATGACTGGCACTTCACCCACATCAACTCGCTGGCGCTGTCGGGGGCTTCGATCTTCTGCATCGAGGCGACCGCGGTGGAGGCCACCGGCCGCATCACGCCGGGCTGCCTCGGCCTCTACAACGACGCCACCGAAGCCGCCTTGAAGCCGATCCTCGCCTCGGTGCGCAAGCGCTCGAAGGCGGCGGTGATGATCCAGCTCGCGCATGCCGGCCGCAAGGCCTCCAGCCACACGCCATGGGACGGCGGGCAACTGATCCCGTTGGCCGAAGGCGGCTGGCGGGTGGAGGGGCCGTCGGCGATCCCGCACAAGGAGAGCGAGACGCCGCCGGTAGCATTCGACGCGGCGGGACTGAAGCGCGTGCGCGACGCCTTCGTGGCAGGGGCCAAGCGCGCCGAGCGGCTCGGCATCGACGCCATCGAGGTGCACTCCGCGCACGGCTATCTCTTGCATCAGTTCCTGTCGCCGATCGCCAACCGGCGCACCGATCAATATGGCGGTAGCTTGCAGAACCGCATGCGCTTTCCGCTCGAAGTGTTCGACGCGGTACGCGATGCGTTTCCGCAACAAAAGCCGGTCGGCATCCGCGTCTCCTGCTCCGACTGGGTCGAGGGCGGCTGGGACCTCGAGCAGACGATTCAATTCGCGAACGAATTGAAGGGTCGTGGCGTGGACTGGATCGACGCGTCCTCGGGCGGCGTGTCGCCGCTGCAAAAAATTCCGCTCGGCCCGGGCTACCAGGTGCCGTTCGCACAGGCGATCCGCGAGGCAACCGGGCTGACCACCATCGCCGTCGGCCTGATCACGGAAGCGAAGCAGGCCGAGGAGATCGTGGCCTCCGGCAAGGCCGACATGGTCGCGCTGGCGCGCGGCATGCTCTACGACCCGCGCTGGGGCTGGCATGCGGCGGCCGAACTCGGCGGCGAGGTGTCGGCTCCGCCGCAATACTGGCGCTCGCAGCCCTCGACGCAGAAGGCGCTGTTCGGCGCGACGACGTTCGGGACGCGGTAGCGCGTGCACACCGCTTCGTAGCCCGGATGAGCGAAGCGACATCCGGGGCGGTGTGAGATGTCCCCGGATTTCGCTGCGCTCATCCGGGCTACATTCTTCGTCCTCCGCTCTCTCCACGTCATTGCGAGCGAAGCGAAGCAATCCATAGCGCGGCATAATGGATGGATGGATTGCTTCGCTGCGCTCGCAATGACGGCTGAGGCGGTCGCGCCGTTATCCCTCAATTCGGCTTCGGCGGGGCGTCGGCGGCGCGGACTTGCCAGAATTTCAGCAGGCGGCGGGCGTTTTCCAGCGTCAGCTTGGCGTATTGCTCTCTTGCCTTCGCCAGTTCATGGCGGCCCATGGTCCCCGAGGCGAAGCGGCTGTCGAGCACGGCGGCGACGGTTTCCCAGTTCAGTCCGGCGACGCGGCAGGGGATCAGCACGCCGTCGTCGCGCAGGCTCTGCATCACCGGGCCGTATCACCTCGATGCTCGAGCGTGACAGTTCGGCCAGCGCGGCAATCGTCTCGGCGTATTTCCGCTCTTTCGCAAAGGCCAATAGCGCCGGCTCGTTGAGCTTGCCGTGCTTGGCAAGTGCTGCGACGAAGCGGCGGGCCGCGCCGAAATCGCGCGTGCGCGACATTTCGCGGCTGGCGCCGGCGGCGGCGGCCGCGATCGCGTCCCTGATTTCCTCGAACAGATGCGGCGGCGCGCGCGACAGCAGCCGCGTGTGCACGGCTTCAGTTGCGCTCTTCAACAATTGATGGCGCTGATCGGCCGGCAGGTCGACGCGAATGCCGGTCTCGACCGCCAGATCCGGATCGCTCTCCGCCTGCTTCAGCACGATGGCATAGCCGTTCGCCGACATCCGCGCGCCGGGATTGCTGACGAGCCGCCGGCTGACGGAAGGATAATGCCGCTTCAGCAGCGCGTCGGTGACGATTTCGGTGAGCCACCAGCGCCCGGAAATCGCCAGCAGATGCTGCTCGCCCTTGGTCTGTGCCAGCTCCACCAGATCTTCGGCCGAAAGCCGCGCCGATTCGGCCAGCACGGGACGGGCGATCGTGATCTCGTCATTTTGCGCGAGGCGGCGCACCACGGCGGCCGGCGCCTGCTTGATCGAGGCGAACTGCGTGCTCATCTCGGCGAGCGCGATGCGCGCGGCGACATCGGCCAGCGCGCGCAGCTCGATGGTCCTGATCAGCCGTTCCAGCACGTCGCCGAACAGTTCGATCTGTTCGCCGGTATAGCCGTCGGCGGACACCAGAAACAGGTCGGTGACCTGCCTCAGCGTATCCAGATGTTTTTCGGTCGAACCGGCCTTGATGGCCGCCTCGACCTCGTCGGCGATTGATCGTTCGAGCATCGCTCGTCCTGAGCGGTTGAAGCCAGTTCTGGCAGCAGAACGATGAGAATAGGGACCAGTACTAAACGTTGCGTAAACCATTGGGGTCGCGCGGGGGCGGGAATGGGGCCCAAAAGGTACGAAGTGCGGGTCAGCGTCCCGCGCATGCCCGGTTGTGCGGACGCGGAAGCTGCGGTCTGATGGGCAATAACGACAAGAATTCGAGGGAAATACCGCCATGCTGGACCGACCGGGCGTGTTGCCTGAGGAAAGCCTCCGTGAAACTACGGAAGCCTGGCTCGCGGCGTTCGACGCGGCGCTCTTGAGCCGGTCGGCGGCGGAATTATCGCAGCTTTTCGTGGCCGACAGCCACTGGCGGAATCTTTTCGGCATCACCTGGCATTTCGCGACCTTCAGCGGCAACGCGACGGTCACGGCCGAACTGCTTGCGCGTTCGGCCGAGGTGGGCGCGTGCAAGTTCCGCATCGACGCGGGCCGGCTTGCGCCGCGCGCGGCCGTGGTCGGCGGCCGCGACGTCGTGGAAGCGATCTTCGCCTTCGAGACCGTCAACGGCCCAGGCTATGGCGCCATCCGGCTGCTGCGCGAAGCCGACGGCGCGGTGCGCGGCTGGACGATTTCGACCTCGCTCGATTTCGATTCCCTCTGCGCCGCACGCGACGCTGCCGCCGCGACATCCCACGTCAGGGATTTCGCCGGCCCCGACTGGCTCGAGCAGCGGCAGGCCTCCGCGAGCTATGACGGCCGCGATCCGGACGTACTGATTGTCGGCGGCGGTCACGCCGGCATTTCGGTGGCGGTGGAGGCGAGGCGTATCGGGCTCACCGCGCTGGTGGTCGACCGCATGGCGCGCATCGGCGACAACTGGCGGCTGCGCTACCGTGGGCTGAAGCTGCACAACAAGACGCCGGTCAATCATCTGCGTTATCTGCCGTTCCCGGCAACTTTTCCGGAGTACATCCCGAAGGACAAGATCGCGAACTGGCTGGAAAGCTATGTCGACATCATGGAGGTCGATTTCTGGACGCGCACCGCGTTCGAGGGCGCCGATTACGACGAGGCCACGCAGCGCTGGACCGCGCGGCTGACGCGCGAGGGTGCTGCGCGCACGCTGCATCCGAAGCACATCGTGCTCGCGACCAGCGTCAGCGGCACGCCGAACATTCCTGAGATTGCCGGCATCGAGAATTTTGGGGGTGAGGTGCTGCACTCCAGCCGCTTCAAGGCGGGCAGGCAATGGGCCGGCCGTCCGGTGATCGTGTTCGGCACCGGCACCAGCGCGCATGACATCTGCCAGGAGCTGCAGGCCGCGGGCGCCGACGTCTCCATGGTGCAGCGCAGCCCGACCATGGTCGTCAATGTCGAGCCGGCGCAGCTCTACGACAAGACCTATCTCGGCGACGGCCCGCCGATCGCGTCCAGGGACATCCTCAATTCCGGCGTTCCGCTGCCTGTCATGAAGGTGGCGCACAAGCTTGTCACCGACGAAGTGAAGCGGCTCGATGCTGATCTGCTCGGCCGGCTGGAGGCTGCCGGCTTCCGGCTCGAATACGGCGAGGACGGCACCGGCTGGCCGCTGAAATTCCGCACGCGCGGCGGCGGCTATTATTTCAACGTCGGCGCCTCCGAGCTGATCGCCGACGGCAGGATCAAGCTGATCCAGGCGGCCGATATCGAAGCCTATGTCACCGACGGCATCCGGATGCGCGACGGCACCACGCGCAAGGCGGATCTGTTCGTGCTCGCCACCGGCTACAAGGGCCCCGACCATCTGCTCACCCGGTTGTTCGGCGCGGTGTCGCGAAACGCGTCGGCCGCGTCTGGGGTTTTGACGAAGGCGACGCAGGAGCTTCGCAACATGTGGACGCGCACGCCGCAAGCCGGGGCTGTGGTTCACCGGCGGCGCATTCTCGCAGGCGCGAATCTACAGCCGCTACATCGCCGCGCAGATCGATGCGATCGAGGCGGGGCGGCTGGGGAAGGTGGGGTGAGGGGGCGGTCATTCGCTCTCTACCCACGTCATTGCGAGCCAACGGGTCGCGCGAATGCGCGCCCGATGACAGGCTCCGCGAAGCAATCCACGTTGCCGCGCAAAGAAAGAATGGATTGCGTCGCTGCACTCGCAATGACGCGGAGATAGCGAGGCCACATTCGATCGTCATCCCCCGCGCATGCGGGGGATCCAGTACGCCGCGGCTTATCGGTTCAATCACTGCTGTCTCTGGGATACTGTACTCCGAGGCAGCAGAGTTCAACCGACGGGCCGCGGCGTACTGGATCACCCGCCTTCGCGGGTGATGACAGTCGGGTATGGCGCTATCTCCGCAATGACGGCTGAAAAATTTACCGGATCGGCGGGGCGTACTGGATGCCGCCATTGCTCCAGAGCGAATTCAGTCCGCGCGGGATCTTCAGCTTCGATCCTTCGCCGACATTGCGCTCGTAGACTTCGCCGTAATTTCCGACGTGGCGGATGATGCGGGCGGCCCAGTCCTTGCTCAGGCCGAGGTCTTCGCCATAGCTGCCCTCGGTGCCGACCAGCCGCATCACGTCCGGTTTTTTCGACTTCAGCGCCTCGTCGATGTTCTTCGAGGTGATGCCGAGTTCCTCGGCATTGATCATCGCATACAGCGTCCACTTCACGAGCATCATCCAGTCGTCGTCGCGCTGGCGCACCACGGGCGCGAGCGGCTCCTTGGAGATGACGTCGGGCAGGATGACATGGTCGCTCGGCTGAATGAGGTTCAAGCGGAGCGCGTAGAGCTGGGAGACGTCGGCGGTGAAGGTGTCGCACTTGCCTGATTTATAGGCCTTGAGCACGTCTTCCAGCTTGGAAAACTTGACCTCGGTATATTTCATGTTGTTGGCGCGGAAATGGTCGGCGAGGTTGAGCAGCGTCGTCGTTCCCTCCTGCACGCAAACCTTGCTGTTGTTGAGGTCGAGCGCGGAATTGATGTTGCGCGAACGCGGCAGCATGAAGCCCTGGCCGTCATAATAGGCGACGGCCGGGAAATAGAGGTCGAAATTGGTCTCGCGCGACATGCTCCATGTCGTATTGCGCGAGAGGATGTCGACCTTGCGGCTCTGCAGTTCCTTGAAGCGTTCGCTGGCGTCGAGCGGGACGAATTTCGCCTTCTTCGGGTCGTCGAAGATCGCAGAGGCCACCGCGCGGCAGAAGTCGACGTCGAAGCCGGTCCAGTCGCCCTTGTCGTCGGGGATCGAGAAGCCGGGCAGGCCCTTGTTGACGCCGCACAGCACGTCGCCGCGGCGGATGGTCCGCTTCAGGGTTTTAGTGTCGTAACGCTCATAGGTGATGGCAATAGCCGCGATCACGGCTGCGACCGCCAGCCCGATCAGGAGGCCGCCTCGAAATGTCCGTAGCATTTTCTAACTCACAATTTCAGGGAAATGGATCGGCTGAAGGAATCGCGTCGTAATTACAGTGCCGGCTTTTGCCGGATGATCACCTTGGTGCCGACAGGCACGCGCTCGTAGAGGTCGGCGACGTCGGCGTTGACCAGCCGGAAGCAGCCGGAGGAGACGGCGGTGCCGATGGTGTCGGGCCGGTTGGTGCCGTGGATGCGGTAGACGGTGGTGCCGAGATACATCGCGCGTGCGCCCAGCGGATTGCCGGGGCCGCCGGCCATGAAACGCGGCAGATAGGGCTGGCGCGCGATCATCTCCGGCGGCGGCGTCCAGTCCGGCCATTCCGCCTTGCGCGTGATGTTGACGAGACCCTGCCACGTGAATCCTTCACGACCGACACCGATGCCGTAGCGCAATGCGCGGCCGTTGCCCTGAACCAGATAGAGATGGCGCTCGGCGGTGACCACGATGATGGTGCCCGGCGGTTCATTGGTGCGATAGAGCACCGCGGTCTTCTGCCACTGCGGATCGAGTTCGACGGAATCGTCCGCGAGCAGTCCCGGTTGGTCGCCGACATCGGGCTGGCGCGTTTGGGCCTGGCTCTGCGGGGTCGAAAGGACCAGACCGCTTGCGGCGATCACCATCCAGATCAGGTGCCGAAACTTCGTCATCGCGGAGTTCTCCTTGTTGGCGTATCGGCCAAATGGTGGGCGGTTTGGCCAATCCAGCGGAACCATCAAATCTCAGGGCCAGCTTGATGGCAAGTTTAGGGCGAATGGGGCGAACAGGTGACTGAAATGTCTTCTATTTTCGTCGCCTGCCTAATTGATGGGGTGCCTTGGCCTGGCTCATTTCGGCGCGATCCAGAGCCGCAGGCAAAACGAAATCAGCGTTACCGTGCCGACGCCGCCGAGCCAAAGCGCGGCGAACCACAGCAAGCGCTGTGTCAGCGGGCGCTGTTCTGGCTTGATCCGGGTCAATGATACCCACTCTCAGGTTTGACCTTGCCGCGAAACACCCAATAGGCCCAGGCGGTGTAGCCGAGGATCAGCGGTATCAGCACGGCGACGCCGAACAGCATGAAGATCTGGCTGTTCTCCGGCGATGCCGCCTGCCAGATCGTGATGCTCTGCGGCACGATATAGGGATACATGCTGATGCCGAGCCCGGCATAGGACAGCGCGAACAGCGCCAGCGTCAGGAAGAACGGCTGGTAGTCGTATTTCCTGGCGAGACTGCGCAGCAACAACACGGTGATCGCGGCCACCGCGATCGGCACCGGCGCCGTCAGCAGGATATTCGGCCAGCCGAACCAGCGATGGGTGTACTGCACGTGAAGGAACGGCGTTGCGATGCTGACCGCGCCGATGGCGCCGAGCATCGCGAACAACAGCACCCAGCTCAGATGATAGGCGCGGTCGCGCAATTCGCCTTCGGTCTTCATGACCAGCCATGTCGCGCCGAGCAGCGCATAGCCGATCACCAGCGATACGCCGGTCAGGATACTGAACGGCGTCAGCCAGTCCCACCAGCCGCCGGCATATTGGCGGCCCGAGACGTGGATGCCCTGCAGGATGGCGCCTAGCGCAATGCCCTGCGCCAGCGTTGCCAGCAGGGAGCCGCCGAAGAAGGCGACGTCCCACTTGTTTCGTTCCTTCGTCGTGCGCCAGCGGAATTCGAAGGCGACGCCGCGGAACACCAGTCCCAGCAGCATCGCGATCAATGGCGTGTAGAGCGCGGGCATCAGCACGGCATAGGCCAGCGGGAACGCCGCCATCAGGCCGCCGCCGCCGAGCACGAGCCAGGTTTCGTTGCCGTCCCAGACCGGCGCGACGCTGTTCATGATGACGTCGCGGTCTCGTTTTTCCGGAAACAGCGGAAACAGGATGCCGAGGCCGAGGTCGAAGCCGTCCATCACGACATAGACGAACACGGCAAAGGCGATGATGAAGGCCCAGATGGTGGGAAGGTCGATCGGGATCATTGGGCGGCTCCCTCGGCTACCGCACCCGCGGCGGGCGTGATGCCGGCGGCACGGGCAGGGGCGTCCTTGCTCGGTCCCTGTTCGCCGGGATGCGGCGGGGCTGCCATCAGGCGCAGCAGATAGATCACGCCGGCCGTGAACACGATGAAATAGACGATGATGAAGGCGATCAGCGAGGAGGCGACCGCAGGCGCCGCCAGCGGCGAGGCGGAGTCAGCCGTGCGCAATAATCCGTACACCGTGAACGGCTGGCGTCCGGTTTCGGTGGTGATCCAGCCCGCGAGCACGGCGATGAAGCCCGAGGGCGCCATCGCGACCGCGAACATGTGCAGCAGCCGGGAATCGTAGAGCTTGCCCTGTATGCGCATCAGCAGGCTGAACAGGCCGAGCGCCAGCATCAGCAGTCCCATCCCGACCATGATCCGGAACGACCAGAACGTGATCGGCACCGGCGGCCAGTTTTCGCGCGGCACGGTGTCGAGGCCGGCCATCGGCGCGTCGATCGAGTGTTTGAGAATCAGCGAGCCCAGCTTCGGCACTTCGATCGCATAGTCGACCCTGCCGGCGGCCTGGTTGGGCAGGCCGAACAGGATCAGGGGAGCACCGTCCTTGTGGCTCGTGAAATGGCCTTCCATCGCCATGATCTTCACCGGCTGGTGCTCCAGCGTATTGAGCCCGTGCTGGTCGCCGGCAAGAATCTGGATCGGCGCCACCAGCGTGGCCATCCACATCGCCATCGAAAACATCACGCGGGGCCCAGCGAGATGGCGGTCGCGCAGCAGGTGCCAGGCGCCGACCGCGCCGACCACCAGCGCGGTGGTGAGGTAAGCCGCCAGCACCATGTGCACGAGGCGGTAGGGGAATGACGGATTGAAGATCACTTTCAGCCAGTCGGCGGCGATGAACTGCCCGTCGGCATTGATGGCGTAACCCGTCGGCGTCTGCATCCAGGAATTGGCCGATAGAATCCAGAACGCCGAAATCAGCGTGCCGATCGCGACCATCAGCGTCGCGAGAAAATGCAGTCTTGGACCGACGCGCTGCAGGCCGAACAGCATCACGCCGAGGAAGCCGGCCTCGAGGAAGAACGCGGTCAAAACTTCATAGGCCATCAGCGGGCCGATCACCGGTCCGACCTTGTCGGAGAAGGCCGACCAGTTGGTGCCGAACTGGTAGGACATCACGATGCCCGACACCACGCCCATGCCGAAGGCGACGGCAAAGATCTTCAGCCAGTAATTGAACAGGTTGATATAGACCTCGCGCCCGGTCGCCAGCCACAGTGCTTCGAGCACCGCCAGATAGCTCGCCAGCCCGATCGAGAACGCGGGGAATATGATGTGGAACGACATCGTGAAAGCAAACTGCGCCCGGGCCAATACGACCGCATCCCAGCCTTCGAACATCGGCACCACCTGTCGCAAGTTTTACCGGTCGCGATATCTTTCAAAAACGGAACTACAGTTTTCGAAAAATTGCGCCCGAACCAGGCGTGTACCCTACCACGCCCGATGCGACGATTATACCTGCATGCCGCGTGGGACAGCCGTGCAGCCTATCCGGCACCCGATGGATTCAGTCCCAGCCTTCGGACGATCTCGGCCTGCACCGCACGGGTCTGGTCCTTGCCGACCAGCACTGGACTGCGGATCTTTTTCCCGGTGCGGAGCCGGATCGCGATTGCGTAGTGACTGCCCCTCCGGCCGCCGCTTTCGACATCGATGCGCTCGACATCGTCATCGCCGACCGTGTCCGCCTCTATCGTACCCCTTAACGACAGCCGTTCAAACCTGATGGCGCCGTCGTGGACAATCCAGAATGCACTGGTCCGATAGAGATATCTGATCAGCACGAATGCCATGATCGCGCCGAGAGACCAGACGGCGATTCCAAGGGCGGACAATTTTCCGCTCCAGAGCGCATAGATGAATGGGAGGCTCAGCGAGCAGGCGAGCAGCACGAGAAGAGCCCTGTATGCCCGGACGCGTTTGGAACTGATCGGCTTACCCAGTCGTATCCCGGCATTGACGGCGTCGAGCGGGTTCTCGGCCGGTTCGGGATCGGGAAGCCGCAGCAGCCGGGAAATCCGCATGGCGGTTTCGTGCACCTGGGTAACGTCCGGCAACGGAGGCGAGGCGAGCAAATTTCCTGATTCGGTCTCGAATACGAGGCTGAACTCCACTGATTTGCCGATGCTCTTTCGCAGACGCATCCCCGTTATTTCATCATCCCTGATCAATCTTCGATGCAACTTCCCGAATGGACGCTGCTCGCCGATCAGGATTTCGCCTGCTGTAATGATCCAGACGACGTTGCGATCAAGGAGGGCTGCGCCCAGCAGGAGGCATCCCAACAGCAACGCAAACAGAGCCGCGATGCCAAGCCACTGGTCGTTTGCGAGGTGAGCAAGGCCGGGCAAGGCGATCAAACACAAAACTACGGCAATGCCTGCGAGAACGAGCCGCTCATTGAGCGACGTGCCCTTGCGTAGCCTGACTTCATCCTCGCCGGCAGTATCCATCGTCGGCGGCAAACATCACGAGCGGCGTGGCCGCGTCAAGCGGCCAGCCGTGCGAGGGCGCGGTCGATGTCTTCGTACTGGCATGCGATCCTGCCGTTCTGGTCGACGATACCTGCGTATTGCGCCGTCCAATAGCGGTTGAATCGAGGCAGACGACAGGACGCTGCGTCCGCGGCCAAGCGGGCGGCGTCACTTCTTCGTGCGGCTTTTGTGTCGCGCGCACGGAATCGTAACGCCAAAAACAGAGCGACCCGGCTTGGGGGGCATCCCGGCCGGGTCGTTGGAGGTTACTTGGGAGGTATAGAGCCTGGAAGGCTGGAGCTTGGTAGGTCAGAGGAAGTTCAGCGGGGGGTCTCGCTGTCGTAGGAGATCACGCAGACCTCCTTGGGACTCCTGGTGCCGCAATCCACCACCTGCTCACGCACGAACGTCGAACCGGCGTCGCGATGGGCGCGGGGCTGTACGTTCTGGGCCGACAGGGTGGCGAGCGTTGCGACGGCGCCGAGCGGGACGATGAAAAGGCGGAAGGACGGCTTCAGCATTGTTCGCTCTCCTGTTCGGCGTTGGCGTTGCGTTGTTGACGACAGGTATAGGGGCTGAGTTTTTCCGGGTGATGTCGCCGATTGTTTCATTTGTTTCGTCGGAGGTAATCTTTGTCCGCCGAAATCGACCCGTTTTTCGCTCCCGATACCAATCTAAACTATTGAAATCGCTACGATTTAAGCAGCGAGGCTGTCCACGCCGGCGCCCTTAAGCAACTCGGCCAATTGCTTGCGGGCATAGAACATCCGGGTCTTCACCGTGCTCTGGGGAATGCCGATGATCGCGCCGGCCTCTTCCACCGACTTCTCGTGGTAGTAGACCAGATTGATGATCTCGCGATGGGCCGGCGACAGCTTGGCGACGCAGGCACGCAGGATCGCGCTGGTATTGCTGCGGTCGAGCGAGGCTTCCGGCGTGTCGGCGTCATCGGCGATCTCGAGCACGTCTTCCTGCTCGATGTCCTCATGCTTGCGCTGGCGCAGCGCGGTCAGCGCCTTGAAACGGGCAATCGACAGCAGCCAGGTCGACACCTGCGAGCGGCCCTCGAACTGGCTGGCGGTCCGCCACACGTCGAGGAACACCTGGCTGACGAGGTCTTCCGCCATGGTGGTATCGCGCACCATGCGCAGCACGAAGCGGTAAACCCGGACGTTATGGCGGGAATAAAGCACATGCATCGAGGTGCGGTCGCCCCTGGCAATACTCTGCAGAAGCATTTCGTCTGACGTCGCACGGGCGGCGGCGATCGACTTCTTGGCTGCAGCATTGATGGCGACGACGTTCGACATGACAGGCTCCCAATTCCGACGCCCAGCGGCGTTTCGTTAGGAGAATTGTTAATTAGGCTCGGTTTCGGGATGTCTGCACCAAAAGGGAAAAATGGTTTCGTGCGGGAGAGAATTGTTTCGTCGGGGGGCCTGCGACGAAACATTCGGGGCAAAATCGCCAATAATTTCAATATACGGAAAATTGGAGGGGATGGAGGATTGGGCCTTGGAACGAATCCCGTCGTCCCGGACAAGCGCAGCGCGATCCGGGACCCATACGCCGCGGCAGATGTTGCCTTGCCGGGATGGTCGACGGCTTTCCTTCAACAATCGGCGACGGTGGTTATGGGTCCCTGCTTTCGCAGGGACGACGACGGTATGCTCGGCCTAGCCCTTCTCACCCGTCGGCGAGAACAGATAGCCGCCGCCCCGGATCGTGCGAATGACCGCCGGCTTGGTCGGATCGATCTCGATCTTGCGGCGGATGCGCATGATCCTGAGATCGACGGCGCGGTCGAAGGCTTCGGCGTCGCGCGCATTGGCCAGTTCGAGCAGCCGCTCGCGCGACAGCACGCGCTTCGGATTCGCCGCGAACACTTTCAACAGGCCGAATTCGGACGCCGTCAGCGGATGCTCGTTGCCTTCGTCGTCGCGCAGCGCCTGGGCTTCGAGGTCGAGCCATTTGGTGCCGAACCGCACCAACTGTTCCTTCTCCGACTTTGCAGCCGCCGCCTCAGGCGCTGCAGCCGCCTTAGGCGGCGTACTGCGGCGAAGCACCGAGCGGATGCGCGCCATCAGTTCGCGCAGCTCGCAGGGTTTTGCGATGTAGTCGTCGGCGCCGAGTTCGAGGCCGACGACGCGATCGATCGGGCTTGCGGTCGCCGTCAGCATGATGACGGGAACGTTGATCCGGCTCTTCAGGTCGCGAATGATCGAAAGCCCGTCTTCCTCGGGCATGTTGAGGTCGAGCACGACGAGATCGGGCACGCTGGTCTCGATCACGGCGCGCAGGCTCTTGCCGCCGTCGCATAGCGTGACGCCGAAACCGTGCATCTTGAGGTAATCACCGACCATCTCGCGGGCCGGTGCCTCGTCATCGACGATGATGATGTGCGGGTTCTGGGTCATGTCGCCTCTGTCCCAGGCAGTGTAACGGTGAATGTCGATCCCTGTCCGGGGCCGGCGCTCTCCGCGGCTACATGGCCGCCATGCATGTCGATGATACGCTTGACGATCGACAGGCCGAGGCCGGTCGAACTTTCGCCTGCGGTAGGCTTGGCCGAGAGCCGCTGGAACCGGCCGAACAGCCGGCCGAGGTCCTCTGGCGAAAGGCCGGCGCCCTGGTCGGCGATGCGGATCACCGTGTCGCCCCCCTCATGGGTGACGGTCACCGTGATCTTGCCGCCGATCGGTGAATATTTGATGGCGTTGCTGAAGAGGTTGTCGATCGCCTCCCGTATCCGGTCGGTATCGCACATGGTGACGATATTCGGCGGCGCCGACACGGTGATGGCCTGCTGCTTGTTGACGGCCGAAGGCAGGTTGGAATCGGCAACCTCGGCAACGAGCGCTGCGACATCGACCGGCTCGCGGCGGATCGTGATGTCGAAGGCATCCGCCATCGCATCCGAAATCAGGTGGTCGACCATCGAGGTCAGGCGCTTGGTGGCGTCCCTGATATGCTCGACCTGGGCGGTGACGTTCTCCTTGGGCGAGTTGGCGCCGATCAGCTCGGTCAGCATTTCGGTGCGGCCGAGAATCACGCCGAGCGGATTCTTCAAATCGTGGGCGACGGTGCCGAGAATTTCGTTCTTGAAGCCGTTGGCGCGCTGCAGCCGCAGCCACTGCGCCGAGAGCCTTCGGTTGGCCTGCATCAGTGCGCGCGTGCGCTGGGCGACGCGGTCCTCGAGCTGGGTATTGGCCTCGTGCAGTTGCCGGTAGAGAATGACGTTGTCGAACGCGATCGAAAGCCGGCTGGAGAAAATCTCGACCAGCGCGCGGTCGGTGTCGGAGAGCTGGCGCTCGGCCTGCAGCAGCACCACCACTTCGCGGCCGGAGCCGGTGCGCAAATAAAGCACGCTGCGGTGGTCGGCGAATTCGTTCTTGCGGCGCAGGAAGGCGGCTTCCACCATCGCCCGCAAATCCGGATCGAGCGCCTTGGAACTCGTGGTGCCGATGAAGCGGCTGTAGCAGCCCGAGCCCGCCAGCACCGAGAATTCGCTCCCCGCCGCGCCGTCGTCGCGCAGCACCAGGATGCCGGCGCAGTCGACATTGAGCAGCGAGGCGAGCTGGGTCAGCACGCCTTCGGCAAGCCGCTGCATCGATTTGAAGTCGTACAGCGTCGAGGCCGCGTCGATGATGATTTCAAGCCCGCGCCTGGTCTGCACCATGCGCTCGAGCTGCTGATAGCTGCGCAGCGCCGCCGTGAGCGAGGTGAACAGCTTGTCGGCCGTCAGCTCCGTCTTGGCCTTGTAGTCGTTGATGTCGTACTGGACGATGACGCGGCGCTCGGGCGCTTGTCCCGGCTGGCCGGTGCGCAGGATGATGCGGACGGTTTCGTTCTTGATCTCGTTGCGGATGTATTCGACGAGCTCCAGGCCCGCGACGTCGGTCTCCATGATGACGTCGAGCAGCACGGCCGCCACGTCGGGATTGTCGCGCATCAGGATGCGGCCTTCGGCCGCGGAATAGGCTGACAGGATTTCCAGCGTCGCGCCGTGGAGATTGTAGTCGCTCAGCGCAAAGCGGGTGCCCTCGTGCACCGCGGCATCGTCGTCGATCACGGCGATCTTCCACTTGCGGATGGACGAGTCCTCCGGAGCGGCCCCGGTATCGTCGATCAGGTGGAGGACATCGTCCTGTTCGGCCATTGAGAAGTTCCGTCGGCTGCTGGCTGGTCTGTAATCGTCGGTTCGCCCCTGGCGACTTTCGGCATGATAATGCGGAAGGTGGTGCCTTGTCCCAGCCTTGACTCCAGCATCATCCGGCCGCCGAGCTGTTGAGTGACAAGATTATAGACGATATGCAAGCCCAGCCCGGTACCGCCTTCGTTGCGGCGCGTCGTAAAGAAGGGGTCGAACGCCTGCCGCTGCACGTCCGGCGTCATTCCGGCCCCGTTGTCGGCAAAAATGATCTCGACATCCTCGCTGCCGCGCGCCCGGGCCGAGATCGAGATCGCCCCGGACCGGCCGTCGGCAAAGGCATGGTTGGCGGCGTTGAGGAAAAGATTGGTTAATATCTGGCCGTAGGAGCCGGGATAGCCGTCGATGACAAGCCCTTCCGGCACGTCGACCGACAGCGTGATCGCGGCTTTCTTCAGCACCGGCCTCAGGCTCGCGACGATCTGGTCGGTGGCTTCGCTGAGGTTGAATTGCCGGCGCTCGGCGTGCGAACGGTCCACCGCCACCTGCTTGAACGACTGGATCAGCTCGCCGGCGCGGTGCAGGTTCGCCACCAGCTGCCCTGCTGCGTCGCGCGAGGACTTGACGAACTCGTCGAGCTTGGAGCGGCGCAGCGGCTCGGTGCGCAATTCCTGCTCGAATATTTCAGCGCGACGCGCGAAGCTCGACGCCACCGTCAGGCTGATGCCGATCGGGTTGTTGACCTCATGGGCGACGCCGGCGACCAGCCCGCCGAGCGCGGCCAGCCGTTCCGCGTCGATCAGGTTCTGCTGCGCGGCGTTGAGCTCAAGCAGTGCGCTTTCGGCCTTCTCCTTCGAGGCGCGCAACTCGTCCTCGGTCTTGCGTTTGGCGATGGCATTTTCGCGGAATACGTCCACCGCGCGCGCCATGGCGCCGACCTCGTCCCGGGCGGTGGTGCCTTGCACACGGCGATTGTAGTTGCCCGAGGTGATAGCATGCATCGCCGCCAGGATCTGCTGCAGCGGCAGGCGGATCGAGAGCGCGATCAGGACGCCGGCGGACAGGATGATGCCGAGAAACATCACGGCGATCGACAGCACCCGGCGGGAAATGGCCGACAGCGTCCTGTCGAACGTCTCCTGCGCCTTCTGCTCGCGCTGGCGCATCTTGACCGACAATTCGTCGATGACGCCGATCGCCTCGGCCTGGCTGGCGTCGATGGTGTTGCGCAACAGGTCTGTCCGGATCGCGAGCTGCTCGGTCAGCTTGGCCATCCCCTCGCGGAGCGCCACGGTCCGCGCCTTTAGCCGCGTCAGCGCCATGCGCTGCAGATCGTTGTCGGCGAAGTCGGCCATCACGGGGATGGTCTTCTCGATCGTCTCGGTATTCCTGCGGGCGTCCTCGGCGGACGCCGAGCCGGGTGACAGATAATAGGCGTTGGCGGCGACCAGCATGCCTGTAAATGCTTCGCGGGATCTCCCGAGCGCCGGCCAGATCTGCGCGTCGCGATGCCCGGTGGCGCCCTCGATGATCGAATACAGCCCGGCCATTTCCCGGGCCGGGCCCAGCACCTGCTGCTCATAGGTCTTGGTGATGGTGGCCTGCACCGCGCGCAATTCGCCAAAGCCGTTGAGGAAGCGGTCGGTGACGTGCTCGAGCCGCTCGACCGACCCTGACAGCATCGGGTCGTTCGCGGCGCGCGTGGTCAGCGTGCCGAGCACGGCTTCACGCAACAGCAGGATCTCGGCGAACAGTTCGGGGCTCGGCTGGTTGATGTAGCGGTGGATCAGGTTCTGCAGCCGGCTGGTTTCGCTTTCCAGCAGCGCCAGGATCTTGTCGGAATCCCGCACCTGCCGGACGTCGTCCCAGGCCGAACCCAGCACCTTGGCGCCGTTCCAGATCAGCACGGCGAGCACCACGACGACGGCGGAGTTCAATGCCGCGATCGAGAGGATGCGCCAGCGGATGGGTACCGCGCGCAGCCACTGGACGACGCGAAAACGGCCGCGCGCGGCGAAGCTCGCCGGCCGTTCCGCTGCTCGGTCCTGTTGCGGTTCGCCCGTCAAATCAACTCCACTCTACGAAGGCGCGCGATCAATACCGGCGGCATCGTCCCGATCAATGCGACGATGGTACGGTGGAGGCCGATCGCGCCGGTCCTGATATTTTCGAGAGGGTCCTTTTCGGCGGCGAGCCGGCGGGAAGGGAACGCGTCGACCTGATGCCTCCCGTTTTGGGGGCCGGGGCTACGAAATTCGCGCGCAAAAACGCCCGTTGAGACCGCCGTGAGCAACAGCGCGACAACAACTACGACGGTCCGCCAAAGGTCGGCGCGGCGATACACAGGCGACAAATCCCCTTAGAGAAGGAGTCTGCTGCGGGGGAAAAAGGTTCAAGCATTTTAGCAGAATTTGCCGATGTTACGCTGCCTGCAGCGAGTAATCTCGATAATCTTTCTACAATCTTGGATTGTGTTGTGCGCTGCGGTGAGGCCGAGTTGGATTGAAACCGTCGCCGCGGCGATTTATGAGAGCGCAGCGAGCAGATAAATCGCCGCGCGGCAGAGCAGGGAAATCACCCGTGAAATTGGCCTTGAGATTCCTGCAAATCGCAGCGCTCGCCGTTACGGCGCTGGCGACTCCGGCGCAGGCCGCCACCGAGATCATGTGGTGGCACGCGATGTCGGGGGAACTCGGCAAGCAGCTCGAAAAGCTGGCGGCCGATTTCAATGCGTCGCAGTCCGACTACCGCATCGTGCCGACCTACAAGGGCAGCTACACCGAGACGGTGACGGCGGCGATCTTTGCCTTCCGTTCGCGAAGCCAGCCCGCCATCGTTCAGGTCAACGAGATCGCGACCGCCACCATGATGGCGGCAAAGGGCGCGATCTATCCGGTCTACGAATTGATGCGCGATCAGTCGGAGCCGTTCTCGCCCGAAGCGTATCTGCCGGCCGTGACGGGCTATTATTCCGATGTCGCCGGCAACATGCTGTCGTTCCCGTTCAACGTCTCGACGCCGATCCTCTACTACAACAAGGATATGTTCCGCGCTGCGGGCCTCGATCCGGAAGTGCCGCCGAAGACCTGGGCCGAGGTCGGCGCAGCGGCGAAGCGTTTGCGCGCCGCCGGTTCGCCTTGCGGGTTCACCACATCCTGGCCCTCATGGGTTCATGTCGAGAATTTTTCCGCGTTCCACAATCTGCCGCTGGCAACCCGGGCCAATGGCTTTGGCGGGCTGGATACGGAATTGACCTTCAATAACCAGCACGTGGTGCAGCACATCGCGCAACTGGCGGAATGGCAGGCGACGAAAGTGTTCGACTATAGCGGCCGCGGGCAATCGGCCGAGCCGCGCTTTCAGAAAGGCGAATGTGCCATCTTCATCGGCTCGTCCGGAACGCGCGCGGACATCAAGGCCAATTCCAAATTCGAGGTCGGTTACGGCATGATCCCGTACCAGCCCGAAATCACCGGCGCCCCGCAAAACTCCATCATCGGCGGCGCCACGCTATGGGTGCTGCGCGACCGGCCGCGCGCCGAATACGCCGGCGTCGCGCGGTTCTTCGCCTTTCTCTCCAAGCCGGAAGTGCAAGCCGCCTGGCACCAGAACACAGGTTACCTGCCGATCACCCGCGCCGCCTACGACCTCACCCGCGCGCAAGGCTTCTACGACCGCAACCCCGGTGCAGCGATAGGGATAGAGCAACTGACCTTGAAACTGCCGACGGAGAATTCAAAGGGAATCCGGCTTGGATCCTTTGTGCTGATACGCGGCGTGATCGAGGATGAACTCGAACAGGTTTTCAGCGGCAAGCAGCCCGCGCAGGCAGTTCTCGATGTTGCCGTCGAGCGCGGCAATCGCCTGTTGCGCCAGTTCGAGCGGGCCAATCCGGACCGGTAGTCTCACTCCGTCATTGCGAGCGAAGCGACTCCGGCCCGGAGCCCTTCATGACCGGGCAGGCCGGCGAGGCGCGGAGCCGGCTGGACAACGTCGCACAGTAATGGAGCGCTCAGGATTTCTGACTAATTGTTGGGCAAATATGCCTCTTTGTATGCAACCGGCCAGTATGTCGCAGCCCCGCGGCGATGTCTCGGTTGATCTTATTATCAAGCAAAATCAATCGGTTAGTACGATAGAAAGCTTTTCTTAAGGATTGGCACAAACCTTGCGATTCCAGTTCCAAAGCCGTTTTCCCTCAGGCGTTTGGAGCATCACCCATGAAGCGTCGCGATTTTCTGAAATCCGTCACCGGAGTTGCCGCGGGCGCGATGGTGCCCGCGCCGGCGATCTGGTCCGCGGCCAAGGCTGATGCGCGCTCGGAGACGCTGCTGATCGTCTCCGAAAGCGGCCCCAACAATCTCGATATTCATGGCGTCGGCACCAACGTGCCCGGCTACGAGGTGTCGTGGAATTGCTACGACCGCCTGATCAGCCACGAGATGAAGAGCGGTCCCGGCGGCGTGCCGTACTACGACCGCGACAAGTTCAAGCCCGAACTCGCCGAGGACATGAACGTCGGCGACATGTCGGTCACCTTCAAGCTGAAGAAGAACGCAAAATTCCATGACGGTGCGCCCGTCACGGCCAGGGACGTCAAATGGTCGCTCGATCGCGCGGTGAGCGTCGGCGGCTTTCCGACCTTCCAGATGAGCGCAGGCTCCTTGACCAAGACCGAGCAGTTCGTCGTCGTCGACGACAACACGGTGCGGGTCGATTTCGCCAGGAAGGACCGCCTCACCATTCCCGATCTCGCAGTCATCGTGCCCTGCGTCGTCAACTCGGAACTGGTGAAGAAGAACGCCAGCGAGAAGGACCCGTGGGGTCTCGAATATACCAAGCAGCAGACCGCGGGCTCCGGCGCCTACAAGGTGACAAAGTGGACCGCCGGCACCGAAGTCGTCATGGAGCGCAACGATGCGTGGGTCGGTGGTCCCCTGCCGAAGGTCAAGCGCGTGATCTGGCGCATGGTGCCGCAGGCCGGCAACCGCCGCGCGCTGCTAGAACGCGGCGATGCGGACATCTCCTACGATCTGCCGAACAAGGATTTCGTCGAGCTGAAGGACAACGGCAAGCTCAACATCGTCTCGGTGCCGTATTCCAACGGCGTCCAGTATATCGGCATGAACGTCAAGGTCCCGCCGTTCGACAACCCCAGGGTTCGCGAGGCCGTCGCCTGCGCGATCCCCTACCAGAAGATCATGGATGCGGTGCTGTTCGGCCTGGCCAAGCCGATGTTCGGCGCCGCTGCCGACAAGGCAACCGAGGTGGCGTGGCCGCAGCCGACCAAATACGTCACTGACATCGCGAAAGCCAAGGCGCTGCTGGCGGAGGCCGGCTATCCCAACGGTTTCGAGACCACGCTGTCGTTCGACCTCGGCTTTGCCGGCGTCAACGAGCCGCTTTGCGTGCTGGTGCAGGAGAGCCTTGCGCAGATCGGCATCAAGACGACGATCAACAAGATCCCCGGCGCCAACTGGCGCACCGAACTCAACAAGAAGGTGCTGCCGCTCTACACCAACGTGTTCTCCGGCTGGCTCGATTATCCCGAGTACTTCTTCATCTGGTGCTACGACGGCAAGAATTCGATCTTCAACACCATGAGCTACCAGTCGAAGGCGATGGACGAATTCATCGGCGGCGCCGTCGATGCCGCCGCGAACGGCAACACCGCCAAATACGACACCGATGTAAAGGGTTTTGTCGATCTCGCCTTCAAGGATATCCCGCGTATTCCGCTGTATCAGCCCTACGTCAACGTCGCGATGCAGAAGAACGTTTCGGGCTATCAATACTGGTTCCATCGCAGGCTGGATTATCGCGCGCTCGTAAAAGCATAAGAGGCGAGCGCCATGCTGACCATGATCGGCAAGCGGCTGATGTTTGCGATCCCGTCGCTGATCGGGGTCGTGATCGTCACGTTCCTGCTGACGCGCGCGCTGCCTGGTGACCCCGCCGCCTATTTCGCCGGGCCCGCGGCGACCAAGGAAGCCATCGAACAGATCCGCAAGAAGCTCGGCTTCGACAAGCCGCTGATCGAGCAGTTCTTCCGCTACACCAACGATCTCGCGCATGGCGATTTCGGCAACTCGTTGACAACAGGCCAGCCGGTCGCGACCGAAATCCGCAACCGCCTGCCGGCATCCGCCGAGCTGACGCTGCTCGGCCTCGTCGTCTCGGTCATGATCGCGATCCCGCTCGGCGTGCTGGCGGCGACGCGCCCGGGTTCCTGGATCGACCATCTCTGCCGGATCACGACGACGGCCGGCGTGTCGCTGCCGGTGTTCTTTACGGGGCTGGTGCTGGTCTATGTCTTCTATTTCAAGCTCGGCTGGTCGCCGGCGCCGCTCGGGCGGCTCGACGTGTTCTACAGCGCGCCACCGACCATCACTGGTCTTTATCTGATCGACGCGCTGATCGCGCGCGAGTTCGAGACGTTCCGCTCGGCGCTGAGCCAGTTGATCCTGCCGGCGGCGACGCTGGCGATCTTCTCGCTGGCGCCGATCGCGCGCATGACGCGGGCCTCGATGCTGGCGGTGCTGTCGTCCGATTTCGTCCGCACCGCGCGCGCCAGCGGGCTGTCGCCGTCGACCGTGATCGTCACCTACGCGTTTCGCAACGCGATGCTGCCGGTCATCACCACGCTCAGCATGGTGTTCTCGTTCCTGCTGGGGGCCAATGTGCTGGTCGAGAAAGTATTCGCCTGGCCCGGCATCGGCTCCTACGCGGTGGAAGCGCTGATCTCCTCGGACTTCGCGCCGGTGCAGGGTTTCGTGCTGACGATGGCGGTGATGTACGTGCTGCTCAATCTGATCATCGACATTCTCTACGGCGTGATCGATCCACGCGTGCGGCTGGAAGGGTGAGGTTGGAAGATGAGTAGCGTTGCGCCTGCCGCTGAACCCGTCGGACCCGCGCGTACCTCGGGACTGGCTGCGATTTTCGAACACACGCGTTACGTGCTCGGCGAGAACCGCGTCACGGCCTTTGCCTTCGGCCTGCTCGTCATCATCCTGTTCGCCGCGATCTTCGGGCCCTACATCGTGCCCTACGATCCGTTGGCCAGCGATACCGCATCGGCCCTGAAGCCGCCGTCCGCGGCGCACTGGTTCGGTACCGATCAATTGGGCCGCGACATCTTCAGCCGCGTCGTCGTCGCCACCCGGCTCGATACTTTCATCGCGGTTGCTTCCGTGGTGCTGGTGTTCCTGATGGGTGGGCTCGCCGGCATCGCCGCCGGCTATTTCGGCGGCTGGACCGATCGCATCGTCGGCCGCATCGCCGATACCATCATGGCGTTTCCGCTGTTCGTGCTGGCGATGGGCATCGTGGCGGCGCTCGGCAATACCGTGCAGAACATCATCATCGCGACCGCGATCGTGAACTTCCCGCTCTATGCCCGCGTCGCACGGGCCGAAGCGAACGTGCGCCGCGATGCCGGTTTCGTGCAGGCGGCGCGGCTGTCGGGCAACGGCGAAATGCGAATTCTGCTGGTGCACATCCTGCCCAACATCATGCCGATCATGATCGTGCAGATGTCGCTGACGATGGGCTACGCGATCCTCAACGCCGCCGGGCTTTCGTTCATCGGGCTCGGCGTGCGGCCGCCGACGGCGGAGTGGGGCATCATGGTCGCGGAAGGCGCCACCTTCATGGTCTCGGGCGAATGGTGGATCGCGCTGTTCCCGGGCCTTGCGCTGATGATCGCGGTGTTCTGCTTCAACCTGCTCGGCGACGGCCTGCGCGACATCGTCGACCCGCAGCGGAGGACGTGATGGTCCGTCATTTCGAGCGAAGCGAAGCTACCCATCTCTCCCCGCGCCGAGGCGTGAGATCGATATCGTCGCTTCAGCGACAAGATTGCTTTGACCGTTCTACTTTGTCATGGGCTCCTCGTATTTCGAACTATCTCTCCGCGGAGGCATGTTCATGACCGCGCAGCCTCTTCTCGACGTCAACGATCTCACCGTCGAATTCACGACGCGACGCGGCATCGTCAAAGCGGTGCAGCACGTCAACATCTCCGTGGCCAAAGGCGAGACGCTCGGCATCGTCGGCGAGTCCGGCTCCGGCAAGTCCGTGACATCATATGCCGTGATGCGGATCCTCGACCGCGCCGGCAGGATCGCCGAGGGCTCGGTGATGTTCTCCGGCATCGACGTCAAGGCCGCGAGCGAGAACGAGATGCGCGATTTGCGTGGCCGCGAAATCTCGATGATCTTTCAGAACCCGCGCGCCGCGCTCAACCCGATCCGGAAAGTTGGCGACCAGATCGAGGACGTGCTGCGCCAGCATGTGCAGAGCGCGGCCAGCGACCGCGGCGAGAAGGCGATCGAGGCGCTGGAGCAGGTCAAGATCGCCCGTCCCCGCGAGCGCTATCATGCCTATCCGTTCGAACTCTCAGGCGGCATGTGCCAGCGCGTCGTGATCGCGTTGGCGCTGGCGTGCAATCCGCAGCTCCTGATCGCGGACGAGCCGACCACCGGCCTCGACGTCACCACGCAGAAGGCGGTGATGGATTTGATCGTGGAGCTTACGAAGCGCCGCCACATGTCGACGATCCTGATCACCCATGACCTCGGCCTCGCCGCCGCCTATTGCGACCGCGTGGTGGTGATGGAGAAAGGCCGGGTGGTGGAGACGGCGAAGTCGGCGGATATCTTCGCCAGGCCCGAGCACGCCTACACAAAGAAACTGATGCGCGCGACGCCGAGGATCGGCGTCTCGTTGCGGGATCTGCTGCCGGAGGAGGAGGCGTCTCAGCCTCGCCCCGCTTGCGGGGAGAGGCCGACGCGCGAAGCGCGGCGGGTGAGGGGCTCTCTCCAAGCGCTGGCTCGTGCAGAGAGCCCTCACCCCGCTCCCCCGCCGGCGGGGCGAGGGAGAAGCCCGGGGGTGACGAGAATAAATCGCCTCTCCTCCTCGTCGAAAAGCTCGTCAAGGAATATCCGCGCCAGGGCGCGACCGCCGTTCTCGGTAAACTGTTCTCCCGCAAGCCGCCGGTCGAGGCGGAAGTGTTCCGCGCGGTTGATGGCATCGGTTTCACCGTCGGTCACGGCGAGAGCGTCGGTCTTGTCGGTGAATCCGGTTGCGGCAAGTCGACGACGTCGATGATGGTGATGCGCCTGCTGGATCAGACCTCCGGCCGCATCCTGTTCGATGGTGAGGAGATCGGCGCCATCCCGCCGCAGGCCTTTGCGCGGCTGCCGCAGCGCAAGAGCATCCAGATGGTGTTCCAGGACCCGACCGACAGCCTTAACCCGCGCTTTACCGCCGCGCGCGCCATTGCCGATCCGCTTCTGCAGCTCGGCGATATCAGGGGACGCGACGCGGTGCGCGCCCGCTGCGAGAAGCTCGCCGACATGGTCGGCCTTCCGCTCGACCTGCTTGATCGCTTCCCGCACCAGCTATCCGGCGGCCAGAAGGCCCGCGTCGGCATCGCGCGGGCGATTGCGCTGCATCCAAAACTCGTGATCCTCGACGAGCCGACCGCGGCGCTCGACGTCTCCGTGCAGGCCGTCGTGCTCAATCTGCTGCAGGACCTCAAGCAATCTATGGGCATGAGCTATTTGTTCGTGTCGCACGATCTGAATGTGGTGCGTTTGCTGTGCGATCGTGTCATCGTGATGCGCAGTGGGCGAATCGTGGAGCAGGGCTCATCCGAACGCGTGCTCGGCGATCCGCAGGATGCCTACACAAAGGAACTGCTGACGGCGATCCCGCATCCGCCGTTGCCGGTTCACTAGAAATCGAGTGGGAGCGAAATGGCCGCCGATCATCTGGATAGTTACATCGATGCTGTCGCAAAGGCGCTGGCGCTGCCGGTCGAGGACGCCTGGCGGCCCGCCGTACGCGCGAACCTCGAAGTGTCGCTGAGGCTGGCGCGGCTGGTCGATGAATTCCCGCTGCCGGACGAGACCGAGCCGGCCAGTGTCTTCACAGCCTGACCGCGCCATGACCATAAACACCGACGGGCTGTCAGCCCAACAAATCGCGCAGGCGGTCACGGACCGCAAGCTCTCTGCGCTCGATGCGACCGAGGCTGCCCTGGCGCGGATCGCGAAACACGATCCAGTGCTGAACTCGTTCACCGACGTCACCGCCGACCGCGCACGTACCACAGCCAAAGCAATCGATGCCGCGATCGCCGCAGGCCAGAGGGTCGGGCCACTCGCCGGCGTACCGTTCGCGGTCAAGAACCTGTTCGACGTGAAAGGGCTCGCTACCCGCGCCGGCTCGAAGATCAACCGCGATCTCGCGCCGTCATCGCGCGATGCTACGCTGATTGAGCGCATGGAAGCTGCCGGCGCCGTTCTGGTCGGCGCGCTCAACATGGGCGAATACGCCTACGATTTTACGGGCGAGAATGTTCATGACGGCCCGTCGCGCAATCCGCACGACCCGACGCGGATGACCGGCGGCTCTTCCGGCGGCTCGGGAAGCGCGGTCGGCGGTGCACTCGTTCCGATTGCGCTGGGATCCGACACCAACGGCTCGATCCGCGTGCCGTCATCGTTCTGCGGCATCTTTGGTCTCAAGCCGACCTACGGCCGGCTGTCGCGGGCGCGGTCGTTTCCTTTTGTCGCAAGCCTCGATCATCTCGGCCCGTTCGCGCGCAGCGTGGGCGACCTCGCGCTGGCCTATGACGCGATGCAGGGGCCTGACGCCGATGATGCGGCCTGCACGACACGGCCGGTCGAGCCAGCCACACCGCTACTGGCGCAGGGCATGGACGGTCTGCGGGTCGCGGTAGCCGGCGGCTATTTCCAGAAGAACGTCTTTCCCGAAGCGGTCGAGGCCGTTGCGCGCGTTGCCAAGGCGCTGGATGCGACGGCCACGATCGAAATTCCCGAGGCCGCGCGCGCCCGCGCTGCGGCTTACGTGATCAGCACGACCGAGGGCGCGTCGCTGCACCTCGATCGCCTGCGCAAGCGCCCGAACGACTTCGATCCGGCAGTGCGCGATCGTCTGATTGCCGGCGCCATGGTCCCGGCGCCGCTGGTCGACCGCGCGCAAAAATTTCGCCGCTGGTATCGCGCAAAGGTGCTGGAGCTGTTCAGGTCGGTGGACGTGATCATCGCGCCGGCCACGCCCTGCATCGCGCCAAAGCTCGGTCAGGTGAATTTCGTGCTCGATGGCGTCGAACTGCCGGTGCGCGCCAATATCGGCATCCACACCCAGCCGATTTCGTTCATCGGCCTGCCTGTTGTCGCGGTGCCGGTTCCGCTGGAGCCGATGCCGATCGGCGTGCAGATCATCGCCGCACCCTGGCGGGAGGATATCGCGCTGCGCGTCGCACATGCACTTGAGCAGATGGGCGTTGCCGCCGCGCCGCCGCCGAGAGGACTATGACGATGGAAATCGACCTTCCCGACGTGCTCGCCGAAGTGACTGCGCAGTTCGCGCGCTATGAAAAGGCACTGGTGTCGAACGATGTCGCGGTGCTCGATGAGCTGTTCCGAAACGATTCCCGCACGCTGCGTTATGGCATCGGTGAAAATCTATACGGCTACGACGCGATCATGGCGTTCCGCGCCGCGCGCTCGCCGGTCGGGCTGATGCGCCGGACCGACAGGACTGTCATCACGACCTATGGGCGGGATACCGCGGTCGCCTCGACGCTGTTCTACCGCGAGGGCGCACCGGGCAGGGTGGGGCGGCAGATGCAGACCTGGGTGCGGTTTCCCGAAGGATGGAAGATCGTCGCGGCCCATGTCAGCATCATCGAGGATCAGAAGGCATGAGCCTGGAGGATCTCCCGGAAACCACGGTGCGCCGCGTCGATCGCCCGTCATCGCATCGCGACAAGGTCACGCGTGCGGAGGAGCTACGGCTGCAGTTGGCCGACGAGATCGTGCGCGGCGTGCTGCCGCCGGGGTCGGCGCTCGACGAGACCGACATCGCGCGGCGCTTTTCCGTGTCCCGCACGCCGGTGCGCGAGGCGTTGCGCCAGCTCGTGGCGAGCGGCCTGGTCGAAGCCCGCGCCCACCGCGGCGCGGTGGTGGCGCAGCCGTCGTTCGACCGGCTGACGGAAATGTTCGAGGCAATGGCCGAACTGGAAGCATTGTGCGCCGGGCTGGCGGCAGAGCGGATGCCGCCGGGGGATCGCCAGAAGCTGGAAGCGATCCACGATGAATTGCGGGTGCTGAGCCACGCCGGCAATCCCGAACGCTTTCACGAGGTCAACGAGCGCTTTCACAACGCGATCTATGCCGGCTCGCAGAACGGATACATCGCCGAGATGACGCTGGCGACGCGGGTACGCGTGCAGCCGTTCCGCCGCGCCCAGTTCCGCAACCTCGGGCGGCTGGCGAAATCGCACGCCGAGCACGACCGCGTCGTGGTCGCGATCATGCGCGGCGACAAGGCGGGTGCGGCGGCGGCGATGCGCGCGCATATCGAACTGGTGCGCGGCGAATACGAACTCTACGCGGTGTCGGTGTAAAAAAGGTCCTCATCCTGAGGAGGCCGCAACGCGGCCGTCTCGAAGGATGGCGGCATCGGGGCTATCATGGTTCGAGACGGCGCAAGGGCGCCTCCTCACCATGAGGATCACACCTTCGCCTTCTCCGCCATGAACGCCCGCCACCCCCCGTAAGCCGAAATATCGCGCGCGCCTTCGACCGCCACGGGCTCCACCACAAATCCCTTTACGCCCCTGCCATCCTCCAGCCGCACCGTGCCGATCCCGAGCGGCGGCGGGATCGCGGCGACGAATTTGCCGAAGGCTGCGGCCGACAGCGCCCATAGCTCCAGCTCGATCGAACTGCCTGTGCCTGCGTCCACGCGCAGCATGCCGGGCTTCGGCGGCGTGGTGTCGAGCGCGTAGAGCTTGTAGTCGGGCGCGGTCGCGGTCGCCTCGATCAGGCGTCCGCCGAGCGCCTGCAGTTCGCCGTTGAGCGCCATGCCGGAGAGATGCGCGCCGACCACGGCGACGGTGATTTCGTCGCCGCCCGTCTCGGCCGGCAATGGCGCGAGCGCGGGCTGCGTCAGATCCCTGGCTCCCATCTTCAGTCTGGTGTCGGCATGAAAGACGCGGCCGATGCTGGCGAGCGCCGCGTCGTGGCCGGCGGGCGCCAGCAGGGTGATGCCGAATGGAATGCCATCCGCGCGCATCGCGGCCGGCAGCGCGAGACCGCAGAGGTCGAGCAGATTCACAAAGTTGGTGTAGGTGCCGAGCCTCGAGTTGAACTCGATCGGATTGGCCAGCACCTGCGCGGTCGAATAGGCGGTCGGCGCGGTCGGCAGCACCATCGCGTCGAAATTGGCGAAAGCGCGCTCGGACACGCGGCGCAACGCCTGCAGCCGATAGAGCGAGGCAAAGGTGTCGGCGGCCGTCAGCCGCGCGCCGGCGGCGGTAATCTCGCGCGTCACGGGATGAATCGAATCCGGCGCGGACGCCAGCAGGTCGCGGAGGACGAGATAACGTTCGGCGACCCATGGACCTTCGTAGAGCAGCCGCGCGGTCTCATAAAACGGCTCCAGATCGAATTCGACCAGCGTCGCGCCGAGCGATGTCCAGCGCTCAAGCGCCTCGCCATAGGCTTTCTCCGCGGCGCGGTCGCCGAAGAAGATCAATTGGCCGTCGCGCGGCACACCGAGCCGGAGGTTTCCGGGAAACGGCGACATCTTCTCCAGCGGCCGGTCGCGCGAGAACGGATCGGCGCTATCAGCTCCCGCCATCGCCGCCAGCGCGGTCATCGCATCGTCGACGGTGAGCGAGAACACCGAAATGCAGTCCAGCGTCCGGCAGGCCGGAACCAGGCCGGCGTTGGAGATCAGCCCGAGGCTCGGCTTCAGGCCAACAATATTGTTGAGCATCGCGGGCACGCGGCCCGAGCCCGCCGTGTCGGTGCCGAGCGCCAGCGGCACCAGCCCTGCGGAAACCGCGACCGCCGATCCCGAACTCGATCCGCCCGGAACGAGATCGGCGCGGACCGGATTGACGGGAATGCCGTAGGGCGAGCGGACGCCGACCAGGCCGGTCGCGAACTGGTCGAGATTGGTCTTGCCGATGATGATGGCGCCGGCCGCCCGCAACTTTGCGACCGCCGTGGAATCCTGCGCGGGCGAATAGGCGAAAGCCGGGCAGGCCGCCGTGGTCGCCAAGCCCAGCGCGTCGATATTGTCCTTCACCGCCACCGGCACGCCCAAAAGCGGAAGCGTCGCGGCGTCCTTCGAGGCCAGCGCTTCCGCTTCCGCCAGCGCATCCTTCTCGTCGCGGAGGCTGATGAACACGGCGGGATCGTTATGGGCGCGGATGCGCTGATAGCTGCGCGCAACGGTCTGCGCCGGGGTCATGGTCGCGGCGCGGTGCGCGGCGACGATGGCGGCAACGGTTTCAGGCGCGTCAGACCCCATGGCGAACAAAACTCCAGCGAGCAAAGGTTACCGTGGATGAAGCAAGCGATGTGCCATTGTGTACAATGGCAGGGTGGAGTCGATCTCAAAGGATAGACACGTAATATCAAATGTTTATGGGATGAGCAGGGTTGCTCTGCGAGCTTGGCACGGTCGCGTGGATGCTTAAAATATAGGCGACGAGACCGAAGGCGAGGCGGCTGCCGCGATCAGGTGAACGCGGAAAGAATCTGCAGCAGCCGCTCGCGGTTTTCCTTGCCGATCTTATCGGCGACATGGCGCTCATGTTCGGCGGCGAGCCGCCTGAACTGCGCCAGTGCGGTCCTGCCGCGCGCGGTCAGGTGCAAGGCGTGGGAGCGCCGGTCGGTGGCCGATCGGATGCGGCTGACGAGATCGCGATGTTCGAGACTGTCCAGCAGGTGCACCAGCCTGGCGCGCTCGATCCCGAGCCGCTTGGCGACCGCCATCTGGCTCAGGCCGGGATTGGCGCCGATCACCGTCATAACGGAATACTGCGTCGGGCGGATGTCGACGGCGGAAAGCGTGCGGATAAAATCCTGGAAAATCCAGATCTGGAAGCGCCGCACCGCATAGCCGGCGTGGCCCGCCAGCGCGTCGAGGGCGATCTCGTCATTCATGACTTCGCTTTGCGCGGCGCCGTCTCGACGTAGCGGCCGGCCGGAACGCGGGCGTGCGGCTGCGCGCGATTTGGCCGTTTTTGGCATTCGACTGTTTCCCGCCATCGTTTCCCTTCTAGCGTTTCGCCGACTTCAGGGGAAGATTGTTGTTGACGACAACAATTGTTGTGCTCAACATTAGGGATAAGCAGCCCTTCGAGCTGCACGCCGGCTTGATGCGCGGCAATCCCGGACCAGCGGGGACAGGAGGAAACCATGCCCCTCGGCGCCGCAAGCGGTGACCATTCCCGCAGCCTGTTCGCGACGCCTGCGATTTTCGCCGATCGCCGCGCCGACGGCAGCATCGTAGTGAAATCGACCACGCCGCTTCAGCCGGGTGCGCGATGCATCGGCGACTGGCTGGAGCATTGGGCGCGGCAGGCGCCGGAGCGGGTTTTCCTCGCCGATCGCGCCAGCGCCGATGCGCCGTGGTCGACGGTCACCTACAAGGACGCGTTGCAGCAGGTGCGCGCGAGCGCGGCGTGGATCCTCGCGCAGGGCCTGAGCGCCGAACGTCCGCTGGTGATCCTGTCCGACAACAGCGTCGAGCACGCGCTGTTTGCGCTCGCGGCCCAGCATGTCGGCGTGCCATCGGCCGCGATCTCGCCGGCCTATTCGCTGATGTCGAAAGACTTCGACAAGCTCAAGAGCATGATCAAGCTGCTCGGGCCCGGCGCGATCTATGTTTCCGGCACAAAACCGTTCGCGGCGGCGCTGGCGGCGATCAAGCCGCTGCATTCGGCCGCCATCATCAGCGGCGCTGCGGACGATAGCGACGCGATCCCTTTCCGGACCATCGCAGCCACGCCGGAAACGCCTGAAGTCGAAAAGGCATTCGCTGCGATCACGCCGGACACGATCGCCAAATTCCTGTTCACGTCAGGCTCGACCGGCACGCCAAAGGCCGTCATCAACACCCAGCGCATGCTGACCTCGAGCCAGCAGGCCAAGGCGCAGACCTGGTCGTTCCTCGAAGATGGCGGCGAGGATCTGGTCATCCTCGACTGGCTGCCGTGGAGCCACACCTTCGGCGCCAACCACAATTTCAATCTGGTGCTGCGCAACGGCGGCACGCTCTATGTCGATGGCGGCAAGCCTGCGCCCGGGCTGTTCGCGACCTCGCTGGCCAATCTGCGCAGCGTGATGCCGACGGTCTATTTCAACGTGCCGCGCGGTTTTGACATGCTGATCGCAGCACTTCGAAGCGATGAGGCGTTGCGCAGGAAATTCTTCGGCGAGGTGAAGTTCGCCTTCTATGCGGGCGCCGCGCTGCCGCAAAACCTCTGGGATGCGCTGGAAGAACTTTCGATCAGGACCGTCGGCCATGCGATGCCGATGGTGTCGGCCTGGGGCTCGACCGAGACGTCGCCGCTGGCGACCGACTGCCATTTCCAGGCCAAACGTTCCGGCAATATCGGCGTACCGATCCCGGGCACCGAGCTGAAGCTGGTGCCGTCGGGCGACAAGCTGGAGGTGCGCGTGCGCGGTCCGAACGTTACGCCCGGCTACTGGAAGGCGCCGGAATTGACCGCGCAGGCGTTCGACGCCGAAGGCTTCTATCTGATCGGCGACGCCGTGACTTTTGCCGATCCGGCGCGTCCCGAACTCGGCCTGTTCTTCGACGGCCGTGTCGCGGAAGATTTCAAGCTCAATTCCGGCACCTGGGTCAGCGTCGGAACCTTGCGCGTCGCGGGTATCGCGGCGCTGGCGCCGTTGGCGCAGGACATTGTCGTGACCGGCCATGGCGGCGACGAAGTTCGCTTCCTGGTATTTCCGAACATCGCGGCCTGCCGGGCGCATGCCGGTCTGCCCGACAGCGCCGACGTGAAAGACGTGATCGGCCACGACAAGGTTCGCAGCGCGATCGCGCAAGGCCTTGCGAAGCTGAAGGCGCAGAGCGGCAATTCATCCGGTCACGCCACGCGCGCGCTGCTCTTGGCCGAGGTCGCCTCGGTCGACGGCGGCGAAATTACCGACAAGGGTTATATCAACCAGCGCGCGGTGCTGACGCGGCGTGCGGGCGCGGTGGCAACGCTGGACGACAATTCGTCGGTCGAATGGATCGGCTGCACCGGCTGAGACGCGGGCCGAAAATCAATCGCTGAAGCCCGCCGTCTATGTTGCCAAGGCAACTAATTTATGCGAGCCTTCTCCTCAACAAGCGGCCTCTCGCAGAGCAAGAGATTGCCGGGCCGCGCAGGGAGAAACGGATGTTTGGGCGTGTCGGATCGTCACGACACAGTGCGGTGCTGCGCACAGCGGCGCGATGGCGGCTTCGTTCAGCGCGGTTTGGCCGATGCGTTCCGTTCAAGCCCGATCGTCGACTTCGCCCGCGCCCTTCACGGCGTCGAGATTGCCGTGCACCCGCAGCAGCAGCCCGATCAGGGTTTCACGCTCCGGCTTGCTCAGGCAGGACAGCAGGCGGCGTTCACGCTCGAGCGCGACCGCGATGACCTGGTCGTGGGTGGTAAATCCCTTCGCGGTCAGCGAGATCGAATGGGTGCGCCCGTCCTGCCGGTCGGCCCGGATGTTGACCAGCCCGCGCTCCTCCAGCGCGGCCAGCGTCCGGCTGACCGGTCCCTTGTCGAAGCCGATGACGTGGCAGATGCGCGCCGCCGAAATTTCCGGCTCGATCGCGAGCAGCGACAGGATCCGCCATTCCGTGACGTTGACGCCAAAACGCTTCTGATAGACCACGGTCGCGCTGCGCGACAATTTGTTGGCGATGAAGGTGATGAGCGCCGGGACATAACGGTCGAGGTCGAGCACCTGTTCGGCGCGTCCGCTCTTGCCCGCCGTGCCCGCGCGGGGGACGCGCGCCTGTCTGTTCCTGCTCATGCTCTTCCGAAGCTGCTCCAGCATTCCAGACATAGAGACAGCGCACGCCGCTCCGCAAGAACATTATGCAGGAGGCCGATATGAGCGCGACCGATCAAGCAGCGCCGGACGGCGTGCCCGAGCCTCGACGTCGACCCGTTCTCGACCGAGTTCTTCGACGATCTGCATGCGGCTCACCAGGTCCTGCGCGAGGCCGGACCCGTGGTGTAGCTCGACAAGTGGGGCATCTATGGCGTGGCGCGCTATGCCGAGGTGCATGCGCGTCCTCCACGATCCCCTGACGTTCTGCTCGGGCCGTGGCGTGGGCTTGAGCGATTTCGCCAAGGAGAAGCCGTGGCGTCCGCAAAGCATCATCCTGGAGGCGGACCCTCCGGCGCACACCCGGACACGCGCGGTGCTGAATCAGGTGCTGTCGGCCGACCGCCATGAAGCCGTTGCGCGCTCATTTCACCGCATTGGCCGAAGCCAAGGTCGATGAACTGCTCGCGCGCGGCAGCTTCGATGCCATCACCGATCTTGCGGAAGCCTATCCGCTTGTCGGTGTTTCCCGATGCGCTCGGACTGAAGCAGGAAGGGCGCGAGCATCTGCTGGCCTATGCCAGCCTGGTGTTCAACGCGTTCGGACCGCCGAACCAGTTGCGCCAGGAGGCGATCGAGCGCTCAGCGCCGCATCAGGCCTATGTCGCCGAACAATGCCAACGCGAGAATCTCGCGCCCGGCGGCTTCGGCGCCTGCATCCATGCCCGCGCCGATGCCGGCGAGATCACCGCATGAGGAAGCCCCGCTTCTGGTGCGTTCGCTGCTGTCGGCCGGGCTCGATACCACCGTCTACGGCATCGGCGCCGCCGTCTATTGCCTCGCGCGTTTTCCGGACCAACTGGCAAAGCTGCGCAGCGATCCCACGCTGGCACGCAATGCCTTCGAGGAAGCGGTTCGCTTCGAAAGCCCGGTGCAGACCTTCTTCCGCACCACGACGCGCGAAGTCGAGCTTGGCGGGCACGTGATCGGCGAGGGCGAGAAGGTTCTGATGTTCCTTGGGCGCCGCCAATCGCGACCCGCGCCGCTGGGAAGATGCCGATCGTTACGACATCACCCGCCGCACATCGGGCCATGTCGGCTACGGCTCGGGCATTCACATGTGCGTCGGCCAGCTTGTCGCGCGCCTCGAAGGCGAAGTGATGATGGCGGCGATCGCCCGCCGGGTCGGCAACATCGAGATCACTGGATCCGTGAAGCGCCGCTACAACAACACGCTGCGTGGTCTGGACAGCCTCCCGATCACCATTTCCGCGGCCTGACGGATACCATGCCCGGCATCTGATCGGGCAGCTCTAGCGGCGCGTCGCGCCAATCGCAAACCCGGCGAAAGTCCGGGAACGCTCAATCAACATCGGAGGAGAAAACAATGCGGGTTTCAGGATTAGGTCTGGCACTGGCGTTGTCGTTCGCGACGAACGCAGCGCATGCAGAGATTTCCGACAACGTCGTCCGCGTCGGCGTGCTCAACGACATTTCCGGCATCTTCCAGGACACCAACGGCATGGGCTCGGTGGAAGCCGCGCGCATGGCCGCGGAGGATTTCAACGGCGGCGGCAAGGGCATCAAGGTCGAGATCGTCTACGCCGATCACCAGAACAAGGCCGATGTCGGACAGGGGATCGCGCGCAAGTGGCTCGATGTCGAGGGCGTGGATGCCATCGTCGACGTGCCGAATTCGGCCGTCGGTCTCGCCATCAACTCGCTGTTGCGCGACTCGCGCATGACGTTCCTGGCGTCATCCACCGCCAGTTCCGATCTCACCGGCAAGGCCTGCTCGCCCAACACCATTCAGTGGGTCAACGATGCCTGGGCGACCGGCAACACGACCGCGGCGGCGATGATGGGGCGCGGCGGCAAGGATTGGTATTTCGTCACGGTCGACTACGCGCTCGGCAAGGGCATCGAGGCGGAAGCGACCAACTACATCGAGAAGCACGGCGGCAAGGTGCTGGGTTCGAGCAAGCATCCGCTCGGCACCTCGGACTTCGCCTCCTTCCTGCTGCAGGCGCAGAACTCCAAGGCCAAGGTGATCGGGCTCGCCAATGCGGGCGGTGACACCATCAACGCGGTCAAGCAGGCCAACGAGTTCGGCATCCAGCAGAGCGGCCAGACCATGGTGGCGTTCCTGCTGTTCGTCAACGACGTCCACGGCATGGGGTTGAAGGTCGCGCAGGGCCTGCAGCTTCTCGAAGCCTTTTACTGGGACATGGACGACGACACCCGCGCATTTGCGAAACGCTTCGCAGCGCGGCCGGGCATGAACGGCAAGATGCCGAGCGGCAATCAGGCCGGCGTCTATGCGTCCACACTGGCCTATCTCAACGCGGTGGCGGCGACCGGCAGCGACCACGCCAGGGACGCCGTGCCGCAGATGAAGAAGTTCAAAGGCAAGGACAAACTGTTCGGCGACGTCGCGATCCGCCAGGACGGCCGCGTCACTCACCCGATGTACCTGTTCGAGGTGAAGAAGCCGGAGGAGTTAAAGTACCCCTACGACTACTACAGGCTGGTTTCGACCATTTCGGCCGATCAGGCCTTTAGACCGCTCGCGGACGGCGGCTGTTCGCTGGTGAAGTGACGAAAACCTATCCCGTGACCTTGCTCGAGCCCTGCGTGATCAGCCGCGCGGCGCGCTGGTCGCGGGCGTGGATCCACAGCCAGCTCAGCGCGACGCTGAGCCGGTTACGCAGGCCGATCAGGAAGTAGATGTGGGCGAGGCCCCAGATCCACCAGGCGAGATTGCCGCGCAGCTTGATCCAGCCGAAATCGATCACCGCTTTTTTCCTGCCGATCTGCGCGAGGCTGCCGGCATGCTTGTAGCGGAACGGCGGCAGCGTGCCGCCGCCGAGGCGTGCCTTGATCAGCGCCGCCACGTAGCGCCCCTGCTGCTTGGCGGCCGGCGCGATGCCCGGCACGGGATTGCCGTCGGGGCCGGCGATCGTCACGGTGTCGCCGACGGCAAAGATATCGGGATGGCCGGGCACGGTGAGATCAGGCTCGACCTTCAAACGGTAGGCGCGATCGGCGGGCGCGTTCAGCCATTCCGCAGCGCGCGAGGCGCGCACGCCGGCGGCCCAGACGATGGTTCTGGCCTCCAGCCTGTTGCCGCCATAGACGACCCCATCGATGGCGCATTCGGTGACGGGCTGTCCCAGCACCACCTCGACGCCGATCTCCTCCAGCGAGCGCTGCGCGTAGGCGGAGAGATCCTCGGGAAAGCCTGCCAGTACGCGCGGGCCGGCCTCGACCAGCACCACGCGGGTCTTGTGGGTGTCGATGCTGCGAAAGTCCGGCGGCAGCGTGTCCTTGGCGAGGTCGGCGATGGTTCCGGCCATTTCGACGCCGGTCGGCCCGGCACCGATAATGACGAAGGTCAGCAGCGCCGCGCGCTTCGCCGGATCGGTCTCGCGCTCGGCGCGCTCGAAGGCAACGAGGATGCGCCGCCGCAGCGTGGTGGCGTCCTCCAGCGTTTTCAGGCCCGGCGCGAACGGCTCCCACTCGTCGTGGCCGAAATAGGCGTGGCGGGCGCCGGTGGCGAGCACCAGCGTGTCGTAGGCGATTGCATCGCCGTCATCGAGCAGCACGCGCTTGCCCGCGGCATCGACGCCGCTGACATTGGCGAACAGCGTCGCCACCTCCTTGCGTCCGCGCAGGAGGTAGCGGATCGGCCAGGCAATCTCCGACGTCGCCAGCGAAGCGGTCGCGACCTGGTAGAGCAGCGGCTGGAACAGATGATGGTTGCGGCGATCGATCAGCGTGATCCGAACAGGCGCACCGGCGAGGCCGAAAGCAGCCTCCAATCCGCCGAAACCGGCGCCGACGATCACCACGTGGGGGGGCTGTTTCGGCGCTGTGGTCATGGCATGCGGCCTCGGTTTCAGATCTCTCAAGACGTCGGATTATGTAGTCATTTTTCTCTCCGGTCCAAGGCGCGTTTGCCTATCGGCCGATAACGGATGCGTATCGCGCAACGATGCGAAAAGATTTTTTTCGGGACCGCATCCTTTGGCTGGTTCCAAACGTCCTTGTGATCGAAGCGCTGCCTTCGCAGCCGCCAACGAGGAGAATGCGATGAGACGGACCGTGATAAGGTACAGGGCAAAGCCTGACATGGCTGACAGGAATGCCGAACTGGTCGCGGCGGTGTTCGCCGAACTGAAGGCGGTGCAGCCGGAAGGGCTCCGCTATATGTCGCTGCGGCTGGAGGACGACACCTTCATCCATGTCGTCGAAACGGCCGATGACGGCACCAGTCCGCTGCCGAAGCTTCCGGCATTTGTTGCGTTCCAGAGTGGCATTCGCGAGCGTTGCGTCGAACCGCCGATACCCAAGGGCGCCACTGTCGTCGGCAATTATCGCATGCTGGGTGAGAGCTGAACCCGCTTGCAGAAGGTGGAATGAGCGTGGTGCCAGAGATGTCCGAGGCCTTCGACCTCGAACGCCTGCTGATAGCGATGCGGCCGAGGCTGCATCGCTATTGCGCGCGCATGGTCGGCTCTGTCATCGACGGCGAGGACGTGCTGCAGGACGCGCTGACCAAGGCAATGGAGGCGCAGGCTGGCGCCAACAACGTCGGCAATCCCGAAGGCTGGCTGTTCCGGATCGCGCACAACACCGCGCTGGATTTCCTGCGCCGGCGCAACCGCCAGGAGGCGCTCCGGGGACCGGCGGAGGTGGACATGATCGTTGACCAGCTCGATGCCGTGGAGAGCCGCCAGATCGCCGCCACTTCCTTGCGCACCTTCATGCGCCTGCCGGTGGCGCAGCGCTCCAGCGTGATCCTGATGGATGTGCTCGGCTGCTCGCTTCAGGAAATCTGCGAAATCATGGCGTGCAGCCAGCCCGCAGCCAAGGGCGCGCTGCATCGTGGACGCATGCAGTTGCGGGAAATCGCCGATGAGCCCGAGGACACGCCGCAGCAAAAACTATCCGATGCCGATCGCGCGCGGCTCGGCGCCTACGTCGCCCATTTCAACGCACGCGACTTCGACGCGATCCGCGCCATGATCGCAGATGATGTCAGGCTCGATCTCGTCAGCCGCACCCGCTTGCATGGAAAGGCCGAAGTTTTCAGATATTTCGGCAATTACGACGCGGTGAGCGACTGGCGTTTGGTCGCGGGCCTGGTGGAGGGGCATCCCGCCATCCTGGTGTTCGATCCGAACGCGCCCAATGCGGGGCCGAAATACTTCATGATGCTGGGCTGGGCCGCCGGCAAGGTCGCGACCATCCGGGATTTCCGCCACGCGTCCTATGCGATCGAAGGCGCGGAATATTCGGTCTGAACCGCTCGCCGTGGTGCGACAATTGTTGCCCCGGCAACCGGAACTATAGTTCTTGCTATTCCCTCCATCCACGAATTATGGTGCAGGCTATTGAGTTATGAGCCGAAGGTCCAAAGCCGGGCCGGCGGTTCATGCTTGCCGCAGGCCGGCTGTTTCGCGCACAAAATACCTCACCTGATAATGAGGCGCGCGAGACACGCGCGGTCGCCCGGTTGACCGGGTCTGGTTCGATAACGAGGAGGGGAGTGATTATGAAAAAGGCATTCTGGCTGGCGGGCGCAACCGTTCTGGCGCTGGCGCAGCCCGCATCCGCTGGCGACACCATCAAAATCGGCTTTGTCTCGACCTTCAGCGGCCCGACCGCTGTGATCGGCAATGACATGCGCAACTCGTTCGAGCTGGCGCTCGACCATATCGGCCGCAAGATGGGCGGCAAGCCGGTCGAGGTGATCTATGAAGACGACGGCCAGAAGCCCGACGTCGGCAAGCAGAAGACCGAAAAACTGATCCAGTCCGACAAGGTCGATTTCATTGTCGGCTACATCTGGTCGAACGTGCTGCTTGCATCGCTGAAGACCGCGGTCGATTCCAAAACCTTCCTGATCTCGGCCAATGCCGGCCCTTCGCAGCTCGCCGGCGAACTCTGCTCGCCCTACGTCTTCTCCACCTCATGGCAGAATGACCAGACCCCGCAGGCGGTCGGCACCTACATGAACCAGAAGGGCGTCAAGTCGGTGTTCCTGATCGGCCCGAACTACGCCGCGGGCAAGGACATGCTGGCCGGCGTGAAGAGCACATTCAAGGGCCAGGTGGTGGGCGAGGAATACACGGTGTGGCCGAGCCAGCTCGACTTCTCCGCCGAACTCACCAAGGCGAAGAACTCCAAGGCCGAATCGATCTTCGTGTTCTATCCGGGCGCTGCCGGCGTGCAGTTCCTCAATCAATATGCCCAGGCCGGCATCAAGGCGCAGATCCCGCTGTACACGGCATTCACCATCGACGAATTGTCGCTGCCGCTGCAGAAGGAAAACGCGCTCGGCGTTCCCGGTGCCCAGCAGTGGGTCAACGATCTGCCGAACGCCGAAAACAAGAAGTTCGTCGAGGACTATCGCAAGAAGTACACCAACCTGCGCCCGACCTTCTACGGCGCGCAGTCCTATGACGCCGCGAACCTGATCAACAGCGCGGTGGTGGCCGTGAAGGGCGACACCTCGAAGAAGGACGAGATGAGGGCCGAGATGAAGAAAGTGAACTTCAAATCGGTGCGCGGCCCGTTCAAGTACGGCAACAACCAGATCCCGATCCAGAACTTCTACCTGCAGGACGTGGTCAAGGGCGCCGACGGTCAACTCGCGCTCAAGACGGTGGCCACCATCGTCAAGGACGACCAGGATCGCTTCCACGACAAATGCCCGATGAAGTGATTGTTGGCATGGCCGGTGCATGATCTCGCCGGCACGCCCTCGGGCTTGACCCGGGGGCAGTTTGCGACAGATCATCCGCCCAACAAGAAAAATGGCGGCGGCGCAGATGTGCTGCCGCTGTTTTGTTAGGCCTTGAGTTTGGGATTCATGCTCGTCCTCGTAGAACAATCGCTGAATGGCCTGCAGTTCGGCCTGCTGCTGTTTTTGCTGGCCGCCGGCTTGACGCTGGTGTTCGGCATCATGGATTTCGTCAATCTGGCGCACGGCTCGCTCTACATGATGGGCGCCTATTTCGCCGCGACCTTCGTGGCCTGGACCAACAGTTTCGTGCTCGGCATCCTGCTGGCGCTCGGCGCTACGCTGCTATTGGGCATCGCGCTCGAATTCATCGCGCTTCGGCATCTCTATGGCCGTGACCATCTCGACCAGGTGCTGGCGACCTTCGGGCTGATCCTGTTTTTCAATGATGCGGTGCGATTGATCTGGGGACCGGCCGGCCTGTCGCTGCCGCTGCCGGCTTGGCTGACGGTGCCGGTGCAGATCGTCCCCGGCGTATTCTATCCGGCCTATCGACTGTCGATCATCGTGGTCGCGCTGGCGGTCGCCGCGTTGCTCTATATCGTCGTGATGCGGACCCGCGTCGGCATGCTGATCCGCGCCGGTGCGTCGAACCGCGAAATGATCGGCGCGCTCGGCATCAACATCAAGCTGCTGTTCACGCTGGTGTTCGGCCTTGGCGCCGCGCTCGCCGGCCTGGCCGGCCTGATGCAGGCGCCGATCCTCACGGTGCAGATCGGCATGGGCGAGAACATCCTGATTCTCGCCTTTGTCATCATTGTGATCGGCGGCATCGGCTCCATTCGCGGCGCGTTCCTGGCGGCGATCTTTGTCGGCATGATCGACACGCTCGGCCGCGCCTTCCTGCCGGATCTCCTGCGCATGGTGCTGAGTTCTGCCGCAGCTTCCACCGCCGCCCCCGCATTGTCCTCGATGCTGATCTATCTCCTGATGGCCATCGTGCTCGTGGTGCGGCCGGAGGGGCTGTTTCCGGCCGCCAAGCGATGAAATCCCGGATCAACGCCAGCAACGTCGTCGTGGCGCTCGTCGTGCTTGGCTTGCTGCTGCTCCCGCTTTATTCCGCGCTGTCCGGCAACATCTTCATCCTGACGCTGTTCACGCGCATCGTCATCTTTGCGCTCGCCGCCGCTAGCCTCAACCTCATCATGGGCTATGGCGGCATGATGAGTTTTGGCCATGCCGCCTATCTCGGCATCGGCGGCTATGCGGTGGGCATCCTCGCCTTTGAGGGCTTTGGCTCCGGTTTCATCCAGTGGCCGGTGGCGCTGGCGGCGTCGGCGCTGTATGCGCTCGTCATCGGCGCGCTGTCCTTGCGCACGCGCGGCGTCTATTTCATCATGATCACGCTCGCCTTCGCGCAGATGGCCTATTACATCGCATCGGGTCTTTCGCGCTATGGCGGCGACGACGGCCTCACCATCTACAAGCGCAGCACTTTCGGTGGCCTGATCGACCTGTCGAACCGCGTGCAGTTCTACTACCTCTGCCTCTTCTGCCTGTTCGGCGGCGTCTATCTGATCTGGCGGATCATCAATTCCCGGTTCGGCATGGTGGTGCAGGGCGTTCGTTCCAACGAGCAGCGCATGCAGGCAATCGGCTTTCACGCCAACCGCTATCGGCTGGTCTGCTTCGTCATCTCAGGCACGATCTGCGGCCTTGCCGGCGCACTTCTCGCCAACAATACCGACTTCATCAGCCCGGCCGGGATGTATTGGACCCGCTCTGGCGAACTCATGGTGATGGTGGTCTTTGGTGGCATGGGCTCGCTGTTCGGTCCCGTCCTGGGCACCATCGTGTTCCTCCTGCTGGAAGAAGTCCTGTCGCAGTTCACCGAATACTGGGCGCTGATCATGGGCCCGCTGTTGCTGCTGATCGTGCTGTTTGCGCGCGGTGGCATCATGGGCGTGCTCGGGAGGTTGAGCCGTGGCTAACTCTTTGGCTGATCCCTTGCTCCGCGTTGAAAACCTCGTCCGCAGCTTCGGTGGCATCAAGGCCACCGACAATCTGTCGCTCGACGTTCTACCGGGCGAACTGCACGCCATCATCGGCCCGAACGGCGCCGGCAAGACCACGCTGATCAGCCAGTTGACCGGGCAGTTGATGCCGAATTCCGGTGCGGTTCATTTTGCCGGCCGCGACGTCACCCGGCTGCCGTCCTACCAGCGCAGCCGGCTCGGGCTGGCGCGTTCGTTCCAGATCACCTGCCTGCTGCCGGATTTCACGGCTGCCGACAATGTGGCGCTTGCCGCACAGGCGCATGACGGCCACTCGTTCCGCTTCTGGGGCGCGGCCCGCAAGGAGAAGCATCTGCGCGACGCGGCGCAGGCGGCGCTGACGCGGGTAGGGCTCGCAAAACGCGCCGACGTGCCGGTGTCGGAACTTAGCCACGGCGAACAGCGCGAACTCGAACTCGCAGTGGCGCTGGCGACAAAGCCGCAATTGCTGCTGCTGGACGAGCCGATGGCCGGCCTCGGCGTCACCGAATCCGCGCGCATGGTGGCGCTGTTGAAGGAGTTGCGGAAGGAAGTGACGATCGTGCTGGTCGAGCACGACATGGAGGCGGTGTTCGCACTCGCCGACCGCATCACCGTGCTGGTCTATGGCCGCGTGATCGCCTCAGGCGATCCCGACGCGATCAGGAGCAACGAGGAAGTAAAACGCGCCTATCTCGGCGAGCAGCACGTGGTGGTCGGTCATGGCTGAAACCCTGCTCGAAATCGACGGCATCGAAACCTGCTACGGCCTCAGCCAGGTGCTGTTCGGGCTTTCGTTGAAGGTCCAGGCGGGTGAGATGGTCGCCCTGATGGGCCGCAACGGCATGGGCAAGACCACGACCATTCGCTCCATCATGGGCATGACGCCGGCGCGCGCGGGCAAGGTCCGCTTCGCGGGCGAGGAAGTGCGCAGCCTGCCGTCGTACAGGATAGCAAAGCTCGGCATCGGCCTGGTGCCGGAAGGCCGCCAGATATTTCCGAACCTGACGGTGTACGAAAATCTGGTCGCGGCCTCGGGTAACCGCCTGGGCAGCGCCGATCCGTGGACCATCGACAAGATCCACGCGCTGTTTCCGCGGCTCGCCGAGCGCAACGACAACATGGGCGTGACGCTCTCCGGGGGCGAGCAGCAGATGCTGGCGATCGGCCGCGCGCTGATGACCAATCCGAAACTGCTGATCCTCGACGAAGCCACCGAGGGCCTTGCGCCGCTGATCCGCGAGGAAATCTGGAACTGCCTGTCGATGCTGAAGGGCAGGGGGCAATCGGTGCTCGTCATCGACAAGAACGTCGCCAATCTCTCCCGCATCGCCGACCGCCACTACATCATCGAGCGCGGGCGGACGGTGTGGAACGGCACGAGCGAGCAGTTGATCGCGGAGCCGGACCTGCAGCACAGGTATCTGGGGATTTGACTCGGAAACCGTAGGGTGGGCAGAGGAGCGAAGCGACGTGCCCACCATCCATCACCGAGCACGCCGGGAAATGGTGGGCACGCTGCGCTCTGCCCACCCTACGAGTCTGTTGTCGTCCCTGCGAACGCAGGGACCCATACGCCGCGGCCGTTGTTATTTACGGTGGTGGTCGACGGCGTTCGCCTAATTATTGGCGCCGGTGGTTATGGGTCCCTGCGTTCGCAGGGACGACGAGAGAGCGCCACGCTATCCCTCAAAACATCTCGAAATATTCGCGGTGCTCCCAGTCCGACACCTCGGCCTGAAACCGCTCGATCTCCGCGTTCTTGATATGGACGTAGTAGTCGACGAACTCCGCGCCCAGCGCCTGCCGGAAGAATGGATCTTCCTGCAGCGCGAACACCGCCTCGCGCAGGCTCTTCGGCAACAGCGCGGCCTTGGTCTCATAGGGCGTGTCGGCCGACGGTCCCGGATCGAGCTTGCGGTCGACGCCATCCAGCCCTGAGAGAATCTGCGAGGCCATGTAGAGATAGGGGTTCGCCGCCGGCTCGCCGATGCGGTTTTCCAGCCGCGTCGCGGCATCGCCCGGTCCGCCGAGCACGCGGATCATGACGCCGCGGTTGTCGCGGCCCCAGATCGCGCGGTCGGGCGCCAGCGAGTAGGAGCGGTAGCGCTTGTAGCCGTTGATGGTTGGCGTCGTGAACACGGTCGAGGCACGCGCATGCTCCAGCAGCCCCGCAAGATAATGTTTGGCGAACGGGCTCAGTGCCTCGCCCTTGTCGCTCGCCATGAACGCGTTCTCACCATTCGCGCGCGACACCAGCGATTGATGCAGGTGCCAGCCCGAGGCGAACAGGTTGGGCAGTTTCGGCCGGCACATGAAGGTGGCGTGATAGCCGTGGCGGCGCGCGATCTGTTTCACGGCGGAGCGAAACAGCACCATGTTGTCGGCGGGCGTAAGTCCCGTGCTCGGCGCAAAGGTGAATTCGCACTGGCTCGGGCCGAACTCGACCTCGACCGATCGCAGGGGAAGTCCGAGCGCCAGCACGTCGCGGCGGATGATTTCCAGTGCCGGCTCCATCTGGTCGTAGCGCTGCTCGGTCAGATACTGGTAGCCGTGCGACAGCAGGCTGACGGAAGGCGGCCGCCCCGGCTGGCCGGCATCTTCCGGCGCCATATGCGCGTCTTCGAGCTTGAAGAGGTGGAATTCGACTTCCAGCCCCGCGACGAAATCGTAACCGCGCTGGCCGAGCTTATCGAGAACGGAGCGATAGAGATGCCGCGTGGCGAACGGCACCGCGCGGCCGTCGCTGAAATGGAGGTCGCACAGCAGCCATCCCGTCGTCGGCGCCCAGGGCAGCACGCGGAAGGTCGTGGGGTCTGCCACCATCAGCACGTCGGCGGCGCCTTCCATCTCCTTCATGCCGAAGCCGCCGCCGGCCGTGAACACCGGAAACACCGTCTTGTGCGAGGTGTCCTTGGCCAGCATCGTCGTGGTGATGGAGCAGCCGCTCTCAAGCGACGCCAGCGCTTCGCCGGCCACCAGCGTCTTGCCGCGCAAAATGCCGTGCTGGTCGGGGAATGAAAGCCTGATGACTTCGAGCTTCTGTTCTTCGACGATTCTGCGCAGACGGCTGGCCGCCTCCTGCTGCTCCTTCGACCACAGCCCGTGACGTTCGACGAAACTCAACGCGTCATTCTCCCGGTTCGAGGCTGGAGCGCGGAAAGACCCCCTCGCCCCGCGCTTGCGGGGAGAGGGTTGGGGTGAGGGGCTCTCTCCGCGCAGTCGATGTCGATTGATGGACCTGTACCCCCTCACCCGGATCGCAAACGCGATCCGACCTCTCCCCGCAAGCGGGGCGAGGTGACCAAGCTGCCTTTGGAGAGACCATCACTCTGCCGCCGACAAATGCCGGATCTTTCCCGCGATCTCGGTCGGCACCGGCGCCGCCCACGGTGCGCCGCGGCGGCGCTTGACGTCGACTTCCATCCAGTAGATTTCCCAGCCGCGCGTCGGCCCGATGCCGTCCATCGTCGCCGGGCCCTGGATGCTGCGCGCATGCGCGGCGTCCAGGAACATGAACGGCTTCTCGCCGCCGACAACCTTTTCGATCTCCTGCCGCAACAGGCGGCGATACTGCACGATCGCCTTGTCGGAGGTGCCGAGATGCTCGTTGGTGCGGTCCTGGATCGCGCCCATCGATTCCACCGCCCACTGGTCGTGGACGTTGATGTCGGTGCCCATGCCGGTATAGGTCTCGGTCGCCTGCTCGTGCGGATCGAAACCGTAATCGTTGCTCTTGTTCTTGCGCGAGGTGTAATCCGGCAGCTCGTACAATTCGAGGCGCTGCTCGCGCATCTTCTTCTTGTCGACCGGCGCGGCGTAGCTGGTGAAGACCGCGTACCAGTAGCAGTTCTCGTCATCGACCGGCACATGCCACTGCGTGATCGTCATCTCCTGGCTCATCGGGATGACGAAGCCGTGCGGGAAAAGCTGGTTGGTGACGCGCACATGGGTACGCTCCGCATCTAACTCGCGCAGCGCGATCAGCCGAAGCCCATATTCGGTGTGCTCGACATTGATGATCGGATTGTCGTATTCGCGCAAGATTTTGGTCATCGGCATGTCGCTGCCGGCGGACGCGCCGCGGAACTGTTTGCCGTAGGCGGTCGAGGTGTCCTCGTCCTCGAAGAAGCGATGCAGGAACGAGGCGTGAGCCGGATCGATGCCGACTTCCAGCGCCTGCAGCCAGTTGCAATTGATGTGGCCCTTGAATGCAAACGTATGGCTGTCGGGCGCGACGAAGCAGTCGATCTCCGGAAACGCCGGCGGCTCGCCTTCGCCGAGCCAGGCCCAGAGGATGCCGCTCTTCTCGATCACGGGATAGGAACGCTGCCTGATGCCCTGGCACAGTTTCGAGTCCTTCGGCTCCGCGGGCGTCTCCAGGCATTGGCCGCTGATGTCGAACAGCCAGCCATGGAAGGCGCAGCGCAGCCCGCCGTTTTCCAGGCGGCCGAAGGCGAGGTCGGCGCCGCGATGTGCGCAGTGGCGGTCGATCAGGCCGTAGCGGCCTTCCTCGTCGCGAAACAGCACCAGGTTTTCGCCGAGCAGTTTGACGGGCCGAACCGGCCGCGGTCCCTCCAACTCATCCACCAGCGCCGCCGGCTGCCAGTACATCCGCATCAGCTTGCCGCAGGGGTCCTTGCGGCCGGTGCGGGTGATCAGGTCGTTCGCTTCCTGGCTCATCATGGCGAGGGTCTCCGGATCAAATTTGTTCGCCTATTGAACTTTTGTGCGATTTTAACGTAGGCTGGGCGTTCGGCAAGTAAATTTTGGAGGCCGCGATGCCCAAACTGAAGCGCCCAGGCGATGGCGACAATCGTGGCGGGACCGATTTCATCGAAAGCCTCGATCGCGGCCTGCGCGTGCTGGAGATGTTCGGCAGCGGAGGGCAGCCGATGACACTGAGCGACCTCGCCAAGGCGGCAGGCCTGCCGCGAGCAACCGCACGGCGAATCCTGTTCACGCTGGAGCGTGCCGGCTTTGTCGCGAGCGACGGCAAGCTGTTTCGTCTCACGCCGCGCGTGCTGGTACTGGCGTCGGCCTTTCTCGCTTCAAATCATGTCGTCTCGGTGCTGCAGCCGGCGCTCGATAGATTGTCGAGCGAGGCGCAGGAAATTTCCTCGATGGCGATCCTCGACGGCAATGACGTCGTCTTCATCGCGCGCGCCAGTCCGACGCGGATATTCTCCGCAGGCCTCGATATCGGCTACCGGCTGCCGGCGTTCTGCACCTCGGTCGGCCGCGTGCTGCTGTCGCGATTGTCCGACGACGAACTGGCGAAGGCGCTCACCGCGATGCACCTCGCGCCGCTGACGCCGTTCACGGTGACCGACAGGAAGCTGTTATTGAAGACGATCATCGCCGATCGCGCGGAAGGTTATTCGCTGGTCGATCGCGAGGCCGAGTCGGGATTCCGCTCGATCTCCGTGCCGGTCTGCCGCTATGACGGCGCGATCGTCGCCGCCATCAACATGGGTGCGCATGTCGACCGCGTGTCGTCAGCCGAGATGGTCGAAAGCTTTCTTCCGAGGCTGCGCGAGGCCGCAGCGTCGGTCAAGTCACTGCTGGTATGACGCGCTATCGCGGCGGCAGGCGCTTGAACGCAGCTTCGATCGCCTCGAATTGGGCGACGACATGCGGCGTCACCAGATAATGCAGCGTCGCGGCGACCGACAGGCCGACGATGGTCGCGATGATCGACGTACTGCGTCGTCAACGCCAGCAGTATCGCTGCGCAACCGGCGCCGCCGGACTTTCGGCGGCCTGGCGGCGGCAAGGATGGCGGGCGTCTTCACCTTCAGCTGTGCTCATGCGATCTAGGGCTCGGACAGGATCTGATCGAGGCGTGAGCGGAGTTTCGAGTTTTCCTTTTCGGTCGCGCGCAGCCTGCGCGCCCAGTCCAGCGGAATGACTTCGCCCGTCTGCTGTGCATTGGCTCTCCCGCACGTTTGAAAACGCCAGGCCGGCCGCGTTGCGGTCGCACCAGACGAGGCGGGCGAGGCACGACAGGCCCCGGCGCGCGATCTCGAAATCGACCTGTTCGGGCATCGCGGCTGAATTCTCGAATTCGATCCTTGCGCCACGTGGGCTGAAATTGCGCACGACGCAGGCAAGCGTCGAACTGCGCGCGTTGAATGCGACCATTGCGCCGTAATAGACGCGGTCTCTGGGAAACTGCCGGCGCTCCAGCATCGTCTGTCCTCCATGCGATTAACGATTTGGTAACACACTTGGAGGGTGTATTGGAGCGCATGCTCGCATGTAACTTGTGCGGTGGTTAACGGTGGCGCTCGTCTGCCGGCCGCAGCCGTCGGGCGCACGGCGCCGCGTGACTCAAGCCTCAGGCGTTGCAGGTAGCCGTTCCGCCGAAATATTCAGGACGCCGCGCTGTGCAGTCCGAACGCGTGCTTGTCGTGCAGCACCGGCGCCACCGCGTCGCTCAGCCGCGCCGCCGCCACATCGACGGAAAGCCCGGCGGTATCGACCACGGCGGAAGCCCGCGCATAAAGCGGCTCGCGGCTGACGAGGATGTTGCGCAGCTCGGCCATCGCCGAACGATCGTCCGCCATCGGGCGCAGATCGCCCTGGCCGCGGACGCGGGCCATGTGTTCTTCCGGCTCGGCCTTGAGCCAGATGGTGTAGAACGACGACAGGATCAGGTCGAAGGTCAAAGGCTCGGAGACGATGCCGCCGCCGGTCGCCAGCACCATCAATTCCTTGCGCGCCAGCAATTGCGAAAGTGCCGCCTGTTCCATGCGGCGAAAGCCTTCCTGGCCGTACAGCGCGATGATCTCGGCGACGGATAATCCGTTCTGCGCCTCGACTTCCTTGTTGAGCTCGACAAAGCTCCAGCCGATCTTCTTCGCCAGCATCTTGCCGAGGGTGGATTTGCCGGCGCCGCGCAGGCCGATCAAGGCGATGCCGGAGAACGAGATCCGCCGCTGCGCCGAAGGGCCGCCGCCGGCGAGCGCATCCCTGGCCTGCGCGATCTGGGCGGGCGTCGCCTTGCGCAAGAGGTCGCGGATGATGGCCCAGTCGGGCGCCGGTTCGGTTGCGGGTATCAGGTCTTCCAGATGCGCGCCCATCGCGTTCGACACGCGACGCAGCAGCACGATCGAGACATTGCCCTTGCCGCTTTCGAGCTGCGCGATATAGCGCTCGGAAATTCCCGATACTTTTGCCAGCACCTTTCGCGACATGCCGCGTAGCGCCCGCATGGTGCGCACACGCTGGCCGAGCTGTTCGAGAAAGCCGGTTTCGGGGTCGCTGGCCTCGGTCATTTCCCTCGTTCGGCTTTTTCTGCTGGTGAACGGATTTCGGAAACATAGTGCCGACGAGGATTGACAGCAAGCGCCACCGATGTCTTTGTATGAATTATAATTCTTAAAACTCTGGGGAGAAGCGTCGTGAGCGGCACGTCCGGTTCGTACAATGCGGTGACCTGGCTGCTCGATCGCAATGTCGACGAGGGCCGCGGGGACAAGCTCGCCTTCACCGATACCGTCTCCGAACTCACCTATGGCGAGTTGCAGCGGCAGAGCCGCCGCGCCGCCAACATGCTGCGCCGTCTCGGCGTCCGCCGCGAAGAGCGCGTGGCGATGATCATGCTCGACACGACAGACTTTCCTGCCGTCTTTCTCGGTGCGATCCGCGCCGGCATCGTGCCGGCGCCGCTCAACACGCTGCTGACGTCGGATCAATATGCCTACGTGCTGGCGGATTGCCGCGCGCGCGTCCTGTTCATTTCCGAAGCGCTGCTGCCTGTGGTGAAGGACGTGGTCGGACGGTTGCCCGATCTCGAGCACGTCGTCGTGTCGGGCAAGGAAGCGCACGGCCACAAAAAACTCTCCGACGAGCTGGCGCGCGAAAGCGACACATTCGCGACCGCCGCGACGCATCCCGATGAGCCCGCGTTCTGGCTCTATTCATCCGGCTCGACCGGCATGCCCAAGGGCGTGCGCCATCTGCATTCCAATCTCGCGGCGACAGCGGATACCTACGCCAGCCAGGTGCTCGGCATTCGCGAGGACGATGTCTGCCTTTCGGCGGCAAAGCTGTTCTTCGCCTACGGCCTCGGCAATGCGCTGACCTTTCCGATGTCGGTCGGCGCGTCAACGGTCCTGCACTCTGACCGGCCGACGCCGGCGGCGATGTTCGCGCTGATGAACAAGTATAACCCGACCATCTTCTACGGCGTGCCGACGCTGTTCGCCGCCATGCTCAACGACGAGACGGTGAAGGATGCGCGCGGCGGCAGCCGGCTTCGCATCTGCACTTCCGCGGGCGAAGCGCTGCCGGAATCGGTCGGCAACGCCTGGAAAGCCCGCTTCGGCGTCGACATTCTCGACGGTGTCGGCTCGACCGAGTTGTTGCATATCTTCCTGTCCAACGCGCCCGGCGACATCAAATACGGCTGCTCCGGCCGTCCGGTGCCGGGTTACAAGGTGCGGCTGGTCAATGAGGCGGGCGTTGAGGTGCCGGACGGTGAGGTCGGCGAATTGCTGGTCGATGCACCCTCGGCCGGCGAGGGCTACTGGAACCAGCGCGCCAAGAGCCGCTCGACCTTTGAAGGCCACTGGACCCGCACCGGCGACAAATACATCCGTGACGCCGAGGGCCGTTACACCTTCTGCGGCCGCAGCGACGACATGTTCAAGGTCTCCGGCATCTGGGTCTCGCCGTTCGAGGTCGAGAGCGCGCTGATCACCCATCCGGCCGTGCTGGAGGCCGCAGTCGTGCCCGAAGCCGATCCGGAAGGATTGCTGAAGCCAAAGGCCTTCGTCGTGCTGCGCGCCGATGCCAGGACCGAAGGGTTGCACGAGGCGTTGAAGGAGCACGTCAAGCAGAAGATCGGCCCATGGAAATATCCGCGCTGGATCGACGTGGTGGACAGTCTGCCGAAGACGGCGACGGGGAAGATTCAGCGGTTCAAGTTGCGGGATGGTGCATCGTAACCTCTCTCACGTCGTCCCTGCGAACGGGCAGGGACCCATACGCCGCGGCCCCTATTGGTTTAGGAGGTGCTGGCCATCTTGCCCCATACGAGAAGCCGCGGAGTATGGGTCCCGGCTCAAGGCCGGGACGACCAGCTTGAGGATGCGACGTCTGGATCACTTTCGGAAAGCTTAGGACATGACAACCCTTACCCCCTCGGGCTTCCTCACCGTCGGCGCCTCGCATCTCGAATACCGCATGATCGGCCCGTCGCCCGAGAGCGCGCCTGTTATTGTCATGCTGCATGAGGGCCTCGGATCGGCCGGACTGTGGGGCGACTTTCCCGACAAACTTCAGGCCGCGACGGGTGTCGGCGTGTTCGCCTATTCGCGCGCGGGCTACGGGGCATCGACGCCGGTGAAATTGCCGCGGCCGCTCGACTACATGCATGTCGAGGCGCTCGATGTATTGCCGAAGCTGCTCGACAAGATCGGCTTTCGCCGCGGCCTCCTGCTCGGACATTCCGATGGCGCCTCGATCGCGGCGATCTATGCGGGGTCCCATCAGGATCACCGCGTGCAGGGGCTCGTATTGATCGCGCCGCATTTCATCGTCGAGGATATTTCGGTGGCCTCGATTGCCGAGATCCGGACCGCCTACGAGACCACGAACCTGAAGGGAAAGCTTTCGCGCTGGCACAAGGATGTCGACAACGCCTTCTATGGGTGGAACGACGCCTGGCTCGATCCAGAATTCCGCAACTGGGATATTTCCGAGTACCTCGCCTATATCCGCGTACCGGTGGCGATCCTGCAGGGTGTGGACGACCAGTATGGGACCATGCGGCAGGTCGAGATCGCGCAGGAAGAGTGCTACTCTCCGGTCGATGTGACTGTCATCCCGGGGGCGGGACATCAGCCGCATCGCGAAGCGCCGGGGCCGACGCTCGATGCGATTTCGGAATTCGCCAACGCGGTATTGCACGCCGACGACGGCTCGCACGGACGGGCCGCGTAACATATTTGATTATTTATTCTTGGATATTCTGGGGGCGATGTCTTGATGACCACGCCGCCGTCAGGCGCCGGCAACCTGCCGCTGCCGCGATGGGCCTACGTTCCCGGCGCGTCCGGGAAAACCGGCGCCGATTACGAAACGCTGGCGCAGGTCACTGCTCTGGTGCCGCCGCGCTTTGGCGGTTACGTGCCGGCGCGGCATCCGGCGCTGCGCTACGGCATCATGCTCAACGACCGCGGTTACTACTGGGAGGCGCAGGAGATACTGCAAGCGGTGTGGGCGGCAGCGCCGCAGGGCGGCCGCGAACGGATCTTGTTGCGCGCCTGTATCCTGATCGCGACCGCGAATTTGCGGCTGCGCATGCAGAAGCCGCATGTCGCGTCGCGCCTGCTCGGCGAAGCGCTCGCTGAATTCGAGGCGCTGGGCGTGCGCAGTGGCCCTCGCGACGGATTTGCCGACGGCTTTCCGGTCGCGGCGCTGGCGGCGGTCATCAAGTCCCGATTGGCCCAGCCGCAACTCGGGAAAGCCGATGGCGTGGCCCTGGCGGCCGCCAGCCGAACATGAAACAAAATGCATGTTCAGGCGTTTTAGGCTAGACTTGCGTCAAAAACATGCATTATTGTGCATCTCGCTGATCAAGCGATATCAGAGAAAACGACAGAGGGTGGCTCATGGCCGGCGAAGATCGCGTCCTCGCAGGCGGCGCAAAATATATCGATTTTCAAACCGATCCGTCGCGCTACCGGCACTGGAAGCTCGCCGTCGAGGGCGATGTCGCAACCCTGACCATGGACGTCGACGAGAATGCCGGCCTGTTCGAGGGCTATCAGCTCAAGCTGAACTCCTATGACCTCGGCGTCGACATCGAGCTTGCGGACGTCGTGCAGCGGCTGCGCTTCGAGCATCCGGAAGTGAAAGCCGTGGTGATGCGATCGGCCAAGAACCGCGTGTTCTGCGCCGGCGCCAACATTCGCATGCTCGCGGGCGCCACCCACGCCCACAAGGTCAACTTCTGCAAATTCACCAACGAGACCCGCAACGGCCTGGAAGATTCATCGGAAAATTCCGGACAGCGCTTCATCACGGTCGTCAACGGCACCGCGGCCGGCGGCGGCTACGAATTGGCTTTGGCCACCGATCACATCATGCTGGCCGACGATGGCGCCGCCGCCGTGTCGCTGCCGGAAGTGCCGCTGCTCGCGGTGCTGCCGGGCACCGGCGGCCTGACCCGCGTCGTAGACAAGCGCAAGGTGCGCCGCGACCATGCTGATTTCTTCTGCACCATCGAGGAAGGCATCAAGGGCAAGCGCGCCGTCGCATGGCGGCTGGTTGACGAGATCGTGCCCAACAGCAAGCTGGAGGCCAAGGTCGCCGATCGGGCAAAAGAATTTGCCGCCGCCTCGAAGCGCAACGGCAACAGCAAAGGCATCGCGCTTGCGCCGCTCAATCGCGCCATCGACGACAGCGGCATCCGCTACGGCTTTGTCAATGTCGATATCGACCGCGCGGCGCGGATCGCGACCATTTCGATCAAGGCGCCGGAAGCGGCCCCGCCGGCCGACATCGACGGCCTGATCGCGCAGGGCGCGTCGTTCTGGCCGCTGCAGGTGGCGCGCGAGCTCGATGATGCGATCCTTCACTTGCGCATCAACGAACTCGAAATCGCGATGCTGGTGTTCAAGTCGCATGGCGATGCCGCCAATGTGGTCGCCTGCGACACCTTCCTCGAAGCCAACAAGGCGCACTGGCTGGTCAACGAGATCAGGCATTACTGGAAGCGGGTGTTGAAGCGCATCGACGTCACCTCGCGCACGCTGGTGACGCTGGTCGAGCCCGGCTCCTGCTTTGCCGGTACGCTTGCCGAACTCGTGTTCGCCGCCGACCGCTCCTACATGCTGATCGGCTCGCGGCAGGGCGACAATCGCGCGCCGCCTGCGATCCAGCTCACATCGATGAATTTCGGTCCCTATCCGATGAGCCACGGCCTGACCCGGCTGCAATCGCGCTTCCAGGCCGATCCGTCCGATCTGGAGCGCGCGGAAGCCACCATCGGCACCACCCTCGATGCGGAGGCGGCCGAAGAACTCGGCCTCGTCACCTTTGCGCTCGACGACATCGACTGGGACGACGAGGTGCGCGTGTTCCTGGAGGAGCGCACGTCCTTCTCGCCCGACGGCCTCACCGGCATGGAAGCCAATTTGCGCTTCGTCGGGCCGGAGACCATGGAATTGAAAATCTTCTCGCGCCTCACGGCGTGGCAGAACTGGATCTTCCAGCGCCCCAACGCAGTCGGCGAAGACGGCGCGCTGCGCCGCTACGGCACCGGCCAGAAGGCGCAGTTCGATATGACGCGGGTTTAGTTCGTGTCCCGGGCGCGATGCAGCGCGCTCCCGGCGATGCGAAGCATCGTCCGGTACGCTGCTTCGCAGAACCGGGACCCGGATGGACCGCCAGGAATAGGTCCCGGCTCTGCGGAGCAGCGTTACGCGCTGCACCGCGTCCGGGACATGAGACCGACAAAGGAGCACGCCATGAATTTCATGAATGTCGACTACAGCACCAAGATTCCGAACAACGTGAATCTCAGCGAGGATCGCCAGGTGCTTAAGGCGCTCGAAGGCTGGCATCCCGGTTACATGGATTGGTGGGGCGACATGGGGCCGGAAGGTTTCCAGCAGTCGCTGGTGTACCTGCGCACTGCCTATTCGGTCGATCCGCGCGGCTGGGCCAAGTTCGACTACGTCAAGATGCCGGACTATCGCTGGGGCATTTTGCTGGCGCCGCAGGAAGAGAACCGTGTCATTCCCTTCGGCGAGAATTATGGCAAGCCGGCCTGGCAGGAAGTCCCCGGCGAACACCGCGCCACGCTGCGCCGCCTGATCGTGATCCAGGGCGACACCGAGCCTGCTTCCGTCGAGCAGCAGCGCCATCTCGGCAAGACCGCGCCCTCGCTCTATGATCTGCGCAACCTGTTCCAGGTCAATGTCGAGGAAGGCCGTCATCTCTGGGCGATGGTCTACCTGCTGCAGAAATATTTCGGCCGCGACGGCCGCGAGGAGGCGGACGATTTGTTACGCCGCCGCTCGGGCGATGCGGATTCCCCGCGCATGCTCGGCGCCTTCAATGAAGCGACGCCGGACTGGCTGTCGTTCTTCATGTTCACCTACTTCACCGACCGTGACGGCAAGATGCAGTTGCACAGCCTCGCGCAGTCCGGCTTCGATCCGCTGTCGCGCACCTGCCGCTTCATGCTGACGGAAGAAGCGCATCACATGTTCGTCGGCGAGACCGGTATCAGCCGCGTCGTGCAGCGCACCTGCGAGGCGATGAAGGAAGCCGGCATCACCGATCCGACCGATATCGCCAAGGTGCGCGCGTTAGGGGTGATCGACCTGCCGACCATCCAGAAGAAGCTGCATTTGCATTATTCGCTGTCGCTCGATCTCTTCGGCTCTGAAGTCTCGACCAACGCGGCGAATGCCTTCAACGCCGGCATCAAGGGCCGCTACAAGGAAACCCAGATCGACGACGATCATCAGCTCAAGAACGCCATTTATCCGGTGCTCAAGCTGGTCGACGGCGTGATCAAGCGCGTCGACGAGCCGGCGCTGACCGCGCTCAACATGCGCCTGCGCGACGACTACACGCAGGATTGCGTCAAGGGCATGCTGCGCTGGAACAAGGTGATTTCGACCGCCGGCTATCAGTACAAGCTGACGCTGCCGAACGTCGCGTTCCATCGCCAGATCGGCGAGTTCAGGGATATCCACGCCACGCCGGAGGGCCTCCTGATCGACGACGCCACCTGGAACCAGCGCAAGGGCGAATGGCTGCCGTCGACGCAGGACGGCGACTTCATCGCTTCCCTGATGAAGCCGGTCACCGAAGCCGGCGTCTACGCCAACTGGATCTCGCCGCCGAAAGTCGGCATCGACAACAAGCCCGGCGATTTCGAGTATGTGAAGATCGAGACGTGAGGAGAGCTCGCGCTCTTAATCCAGACCGTCATCACCCGCGAAGGCGGGTGATCCAGTAAACACCGGCGTTCATTGCAGAAACGCCGCGGCCAACCAATTGGAGCCGCGGCGTACTGGATACCCGCCTTCGCGGGTATGACAACCGGTGGCGCCGCTCGACCTACCCCGCGATCTCAAGCCCCGCGTTCGCGTAGACCACGCCGCCGTCGACCGCGATGGTGTTGCCGACGACATAGTCGCCGGCGCGCGAGGCGAGGTAGATCGCGATCCCCGCCATGTCCTCATCGGTCCCAATGCGCTTCGCCGGAATGCGTTGCGCAACTTCATCCGAGTGGTCGCGGGCTGCGCGGTTCATGTCCGACTTGAACGCGCCCGGCGCGATCGCGGTCACGTTGATGTTGTCCTTGACCAGCTTGGTCGCCATGCGCCGCGTCAGGTGGATCACGGCGGCCTTGCTTGCCGCGTAGGAATAGGTTTCGCCGGGATTGACGAAGATGCCGTCGACGGAGGCGATGTTGATGACCTTGGCGGGCCGTTCGTGCGACGCCGCCGCGCGCAGCGGCTTTGCCAGCGCCTTGGTCAGGAAGAACACCGACTTGACGTTGAGGTCCATGACCTTGTCCCAGCCGCTTTCCGGGAAGTCGTCGAACTCCGCGCCCCATGCAGCGCCGGCATTGTTGACGAGGATGTCGAGCTTCGGCTCCAGCTTGATCATTTCAGCGGCCAGCTTGTCGCAGCCTTCGACCGTCGAAATGTCGATCGGCAGCGCGATGCATTCGCCGTCATAGGCGGCGGAAAGTTCCTTCGCGGTCGCCTCGCAAGGCCCGGCCTTGCGCGCGGTGATGTAGACCTTTGCCGCGCCTTGCGCGAGAAAACCGGCGGCGATCATCTTGCCAATACCGCGCGACCCACCCGTCACCAGCGCGATGCGGCCCTTGAGCGAGAACAGATCCTTGAACATGCGTTCCTCCATTGCTTTGCCGCCGGTTTTGAGCGGGGCAGGGGGCTGAGTCAAGGAAGCTCGTGGTCGTCGTCCCTGCGAAAGCAGGGACCCATAACCACAGGCTTCGATTGTTGCGGAAGGTGGCTGCTCCATCGCCCAACGGATGGGCCGCGGCGTATGGGTCCCTGCGTTCGCAGGGACGACTCGTGGAGAAACCCTACGCCGCGTCGATGCGGCGAAAACCGTTCCACATGGCGGTGGCGGCGCCGGAGGTCAGGACCGGGAGGATGCGCGCATCCTGGTAATTGCCGTTGAGCGAAACCCGCTGCAGCGCCGTCATGTGCTGGGCGCTTTCCGGAAAAATCATGCCCGGCCGCGTCGTGACCGCCGTTTTGAATCCAGCCGCTTTCGCCAGGGCGAATTCGCGCCGGCCTGCCGCGATCCGGTCGCCATAGGGATAGGCGAGATGAAGCGCCGGCCGCTGCAAGGCTGCTTCGATCCGTGCACGGCTGGTGGCCAGTTCGAACGAGGCGGTCTCCTCGCTCTGCCGCGCCAGATTGCAATGGGTGATCGTATGCGCGCCGATCGTCACCAGGGAATCGTCTGCGAATGCTCTCAGTTCCTCCCAGGACATGCAGAGCTCGCGGGCAATCGGGGTCTCGTCCACCTCATGTCGCGTGCATAGCGCGGAGATTTCGCGCTGCAGGTCGTGTTCCGTCGGCAGCAGGCGCAGCCAGTCGTGCATGCGGTCGAAGGCCGCCTGCTTGGCTGATGGCGTCGAGGTATCGAGGCGGATGTCCGTGCCGCCGATCGGGACTTCGATCGAGGACGCCTTTGCGATCGCCCGCTCGAGCGCGACCCACCACAACCTCCCGGTGCCTTCGGCGAAATCGCTCGTCACGTAGACGGTGAGGGGCGCGTCAAACTCGCGCATCACCGGCAGGGCGAAATCGCGGTTGTCGCGATAGCCGTCGTCGAGGGTGAAGCAGGCGAAACGGCGCGCGAATTGGCGCTCCTGGAGCCGTTGATGCACCTCGTCCATGGTGACGATGTCGACATCGAGGTTACGAAGATGCGACAGCATCGCCCGCAGGAATTCCGGCTCGACCTCGAGATGATGATTGGGCTGAAACCCGCCGTCGCGGCGGGGGCGGACCTGGTGCAGCATGAAAATGGTGCCGACACCCGCGAAGATTGGTCGCAGCAGGTAATGCGCGCCGGAGAAGTACAGCGCTTCCAGTCCGGCGCGAATGACGGTGTTGCGAAGCAGTTTCATTGAGATGGGGGGCTGCCCGGTCATTTACGGGGAGAAATTAACGAAAGACCGCTGAACAAACAGTTAGCCGGACCAATTTCAGAGCCCTCCGGCCCCTGCGGCATTTCGGGTTTGACAGCCTCGCAAGGGTTTGTTTTCTCTGCGTTCCAGACCCCGGCGGGAACTCGAATGCACGGACTTTTCAGGTGGAGTGGCAAATGGTGGCCGGGCATCATTCCTTTGGTCATCTTTTGGGCTATCGCGGCCTGGACGAGCACCGAACCGCTTGAAGCCGACCTGGTGCAGCGTTCGACCGCCGCACTCAAGGACACCATCCTAGACAAAAGGCGTATCTCGGTCGCAGGCCGCGACGTGACCCTTGCGGCGGACGCATTCTCCGAAGACGGCCGGCAGAGCGCGGTGGCGTCGGTGGAAACGGTCCCCGGCGTGCGGCTCGTCAACGATGAAACCCGGCTCGTTCCCGAGGCCAAGCCGTTTGTCTGGTCGGCCGAACGCGACGTGCTGCGGGTGACGCTGTCGGGCAGTTCGCCCCTGCCGGCGAGCAAGGGTCGGTTGATGGAGGCGGCTCGCACCAATCTTGGCGGCGTCGAAGTGCTCGACCGGATGAATCTGTCGCGCGGGGCGCCGCCGCGTTTCGATAATGCCGCTTTGTTGCTGCTCGACCAGGTCGGCAAGCTGAAGGAGGGCAAGATCACGCTGTCGGACACCAAGGTCAGCCTGTCCGGCATGGCGCGCGAACTCGGCGGCCGGGAAGCCATCGCCGCCGCGCTGAAGAATCTGCCCGAGGGCTTTTCGGTTGCAGCCAACGAGGTCAAGGCGCCGCCCTACATCTTCCAGGCCTACAAGGATCCGGTCGCGGTGACGCTGACGCTGACCGGCAATGTGCCCGACAACAACGTCCACGCCGCGCTGGTAGCGGCGGCGGGACGCAAATTCTTCAGCGAAAAGGTCGTCGACAGCCTCAAGGCAAGCGTCGGCGCCCCGGCGGGCTTTGCCAACGCGGTGGTGCCCGCGCTCGGCGCGCTGTCGCGGTTGTCGACCGGCACGCTCGTCGTCTCCGACCGGGAGGTCAAGCTGTCGGGCGATGCGCTCTATGAATCCGCCGCCACCCAGATCCGCGCCGGCCTCGGCAAGGACTTTCCGCAGGGCTGGCAGTTCAAGCCGGAAATCTCGGTCAAGCCGGCCGCGGCGCCGGTGGATGCGACGGTTTGCCAGCAATTATTCTCCGAACTGCTCGGCAAGGCCCGGATCCGCTTCGAATCCGGCAAGGCTGAAATTGTCGCGGATTCTGCCGGCCTGCTTGATCGCCTGATCGAAACCGCGCTGCGCTGTCCGAACGCCAATATCGAGATATCAGGACATACCGATACCGACGGCGACGAGGCCGGCAACCAGGCGCTGTCCGAGAAGCGGGCCCAGGAGGTCGCCGATTACCTGGTCAAGGCGGGATTGCCGGCCGAGCGGTTCAGCGCGGTCGGCTATGGTGCGACGCAGCCGATTGCGGGCAACGATACCGACCAGGGCAAGGCGCTGAACCGCCGCATCGAATTCGTGGTGAAGTGAGCATGGCCTATCTGACCACATTCTACTGGGGCTGGCTGTTGGGATCGGCGCTCCTCGGCTTCGCCATGGGCTGGATATCCGTGGTTCAGCGCGGCGAGGGTGTCTCGCGGACATTGCGGTGGTGGCTTTCGGCGCTGGTCGTGGCGCTGATTGCAGCCGCGCTCGCGCATGTCGTGCCCGGCCGCTTCGGCTACTGGCTCGATCTCGGCCTGGTCATGTTCGCGCTCTATCTCTGCGGTTGTGTGGTGGGGGCATGGTTGCGCGACTGGGTGGTGTCGCGCAGCGCGCCGTCGGCCTGACCGCGCCATGAGCCGGCCGGCTTCACCCCAGCTTCACCGCCGTCATTGTCACAGGTTGTTGACCGGTGCCGGCTATGGTCCCGAATCGCCGCCGGGCGGCGGGATTGCCTGCAAAACCGTACTTCTACCGTCACCAACCGCGGCCTAATATGTTGAAGAAGCGCGTTTTATCGTCGTCAGGCGAATTCCACTCCGGCTCAAAACGCGCTACCAGAGGGAACGGGGAGCAGCGTAGTGCCGGCGGGGTTCACGCCATTGCCGTTGTCGCAGAAGCGCAATTCGAGGTGTAGATGCTGGAAGCAATACGCAGGGCGATGTCGTTTCTGCGCCAGAAGCAGGTCCTGCACAAACTCGGGGTTTTGATCAGCATCACGGTCATCGCCGTTGCGTGCTACGTGCTCTATCACATGCTCCGCGGCATCGACACCAACGAGGTGATCGACGCCATCAAGGGTACCGATCCCAGCCAGATCGCGCTGGCGGCCCTGTTCGTGGCGGCAGGCTATTTCACGCTGACCTTCTACGACTGGTTCGCGGTCCGTGCGATCGGCCACCGCCACATTCCCTATCGCGTCAACGCGCTGGCCGCCTTCACTTCCTATTCGATCGGCCACAATGTCGGCGCCAGCGTCTTCACCGGCGGCGCGGTGCGCTACCGGATCTATTCGGCCTGGGGGCTGAATGCGATCGACGTCGCCAAGATCTGTTTCCTCGCCGGGCTCACCTTCTGGCTCGGCAACGCCGCGGTGCTGGGACTGGGCATCGCCTATCACCCGGAAGCCGCCGCCTCGATCGATCAGTTGCCGGTCTGGTTCAACCGCGTCGCGGCGTTCGGCATCATCATGGCGCTGATCGGATATGTGGTCTGGGTCTCGACCCAGCCGCGCCGCGTCGGCCGCGGGCCATGGACGGTCACGCTGCCGGGCGGGCCGCTGACGCTGCTGCAGATCGCCATCGGCATCATCGATCTCGGCTTCTGCGCGCTGGCGATGTATGTGCTGGTGCCGGACGAGCCCAATCTGGGCTTTGTCGTCGTCGCGGTGATCTTCGTCTCGGCCACCCTGCTGGGGTTCGCCAGCCATTCGCCGGGCGGGCTCGGCGTCTTCGATGCCGCCATGCTGGTCGGCCTCTGGCAGATGGACCGGGAGGAATTGCTCGCCGGCATGCTGCTGTTCCGCGTCCTCTATTATATCGGGCCCTTTGTCATATCTGTAATCTTGCTGACGCTTCGGGAGATTATCATCGGCGCGCGATCGAAGCGCCTGCGCCAGTTGGCGCCTGGCGCCGACGCCAAGCCGACGAGGCATGAGGCCGCCATCTACGTGCGCGAGCGTGGCGACACGGGCACCGGATGACGCGGCGGGCGCCTCGCGAATAGAAGAAGGCCTGCGCCATGGCGATAGACGGTTCCAGCTCTTCCACCTTCTTTGCACCGTGGCCCGACCGGTTGCGGCATTCCGCCATCATCCTGCTCGCCGCCGGCCTCGCGCTCTGCGCGCTTGTCGTGTTAGCCGATCTCTCGCTGGCGCGCGCCATAGCTGTTTTCATCTGTATCGCCGCCGCCGCGCTGGTGCCCTGGCGGCTGCACCATGTGGTGACCTCCCGTGACGACGTCCGCGCCGTCAGTCCGGTCGAGTCGGCCGCCGTCAGCGCCGTCGTTGCCGGCATGCCGGATCCGGCCGTGCTGCTCGACCGCGCCGGCCGCGTCCTGCATCTCAACACGGCGGCTGCCCAGCTCGCGCCGGCTTTGCGCAAGAACGAGCTCGCCCAGTTCGCGCTGCGCTCGCCCGAAATCATCACCGCGCTGCGCGAGGCGATCGCAACCACCGAACCGCGCCGGACGACCTATCTGGACCAGGTGCCGGTCGACCGCTGGATGGAACTGATCATCACGCCGGTGCCGGTGCCGACGCTGTTCGGCGGCACCGAGAAATGCATGCTGATGACCTTCCACGACCAGACGCCGCTGCGGCGGGTCGAGGAAATGCGCGCCGATTTCGTTGCCAATGCCAGCCACGAACTGCGCACGCCGCTCGCGGCGTTGTCCGGCTTCATCGATACGCTGCAGGGCCCCGCCAAGGAAGACGCCAAGGCGCGCGAGCGCTTCCTGTCGATCATGCATACGCAGGCGACGCGCATGGCGCGGCTGATCGACGATTTGCTGTCGCTCTCGCGGGTCGAATTGTCGGCCCATGTCCGGCCCGACGCCAGCGTCGATATCGTGCCGATCATTCGCCAGGTCGCCGACGGGCTGGAGCCGCTCGCCAGGGAACGTCAGGTCGAAATCGAGATCGACCTGCCCGAAACGCCGGTTGCGATCGCGGGCGATCGCGAGGAACTGCTGCGGCTGTTCGAGAACCTGATCGAGAACGCACTCAAATATGGCGCATCCGGCGGCCGCGTCATCGTCTCCCTGACCCAGGCCATGTCAGGCGAGGGCGCGCCGGAAGTTCGTATCATGGTCCGGGATTTCGGTCCCGGGATCGCGCCGGAACACCTGCCGCGGCTGACCGAGCGCTTCTACCGGGTCGATGTCGGCGACAGCCGGGCGCAGGGTGGAACCGGGCTCGGTTTATCGCTGGTGAAACATATTCTTAACCGTCATCGCGGCCGGCTTTTGATCGAAAGCGTGCCGAAAAACGGCGCTGTCTTTACCGCCTGTTTTCCCCAGGCGAACACCCCGTCCGCGCATTAAATCCAAGCGATTTCAATTGCTTGATTGTGTCATCCAAGTGTCATCGAACCTTCGTAAAAGCTCTATCGACCGCTCCTAGACGAGCGGGTGTGAGCGCGATCGGGCGCAACAGGCGCTTCGCTCACCAGATGGAGACCAACCATGAATTTCCTCAGGACAATCGTCGCTGCCGGCCTGGTCGCCGCTTCGACGTCGGCCTTCGCTGCCGATATCACCGGCGCGGGCGCCACGTTCCCCTTCCCGATCTATTCGAAGTGGGCCGACGCCTACAAGAAGGAGACCGGCAACGGTCTGAACTACCAGTCGATCGGCTCCGGCGCCGGCATCAAGCAGATCCAGGCCAAGACCGTGACCTTCGGCGCCACCGACGCGCCGCTCAAGCATGAGACGCTCGAGAAGGACGGCCTGGTGCAGTGGCCGATGGTGATGGGCGCGATCGTGCCGGTCGTGAACCTCGAAGGCATCAAGCCGGGCGAGCTCGTGCTGTCGGGCGAAGTGCTCGGCGACATCTATCTCGGCAAGATCAAGAAGTGGGACGATGCCGCGATCGCCAAGCTCAATCCGAAGCTGAAGCTGCCGGCGGACGCCATCACCGTGGTCCGCCGCTCCGACGGCTCGGGCACCACCTTCAACTTCACCGACTATCTCTCGAAGTCGAACGCCGAATGGAAGGCCAAGGCCGGCTCCGGCACTGCGGTCGAGTGGCCGACCGGCGTCGGCGCCAAGGGCAATGAAGGCGTTGCCGGCAATGTCGGCCAGACCAAGAACGCCATCGGCTATGTCGAATATGCCTATGCCAAGCAGAACAAGCTGACCTATGCGGCGATGATCAATAAGGCCGGCAAGACCGTGCAGCCGACCATCGCAGCGTTCCAGGCGGCCGCCTCCAACGCCGACTGGGCCAAGGCGCCCGGCTATTACGTGATCCTCACCGACCAGCCCGGCGAAGCCTCGTGGCCGATCACGGCGGCGACCTTCATCCTGATGCACAAGGATGCGACCGACAAGGCGGCGTCCCAGGAAGCCATCAAGTTCTTCAAATGGTCGTTCGAGAAGGGCGGCAAGATGGCCGAGGAGCTCGACTACATCCCGATGCCGGACGCGGTCGTCAAGCTGATCGAAAAGACCTGGACCGCCGAGATCAAGAGCTGACGTCTCTTGTCCCGGACGCGGTGCGGCGCTCTTGCGCTGCACCGCAGAGCCGGGAGCCACGCGTCGCCCAAACGAGACGGGCCTCGGAATAGCAGCGCACCGCTAGCGCGCTGCGCTGCATCCGGGGCGCGAGACGGATCAAGCTGGATCAAGTAGAAGTACAGGGGATTGGCGTGGCAGATATGGCGGTTCAAAGCGATGTGATGGATGCTGCCGGACCCTACGATCGAGCACGGGCCCTCAGCGCTTTCAAGTTTGGCGACGTCACCTTCTACTGGATCACGCGTGCCTGCGCGATCTCGGTTCTCCTCATCCTCGGCGGCATCATCATCTCGCTGATCGTCGGCGCCTGGCCGGCGATCCGCGAATATGGCGCGGCGTTCCTGTGGACGCAGCGCTGGGCGCCGTCGGCCGATCCGCCGGTGCTGGGTGCGCTCGGCCCGATCTACGGCACGCTGGTCACCTCGGTGATCGCGATGCTGATTGCCATTCCGGTCGGACTCGGCATCGCGGTGTTCTTGACCGAAATCTGCCCGATCTGGCTGCGTCGTCCGATCGGACTTGCCGTCGAGCTGCTCGCCGGCATTCCCTCGATCATCTACGGCATGTGGGGCTTCTTCGTGCTCGGCCCGTTCCTGGCCAACACCTTCCAGCCGTTCATGATCAGCGTGTTCGACGGCGTCCCCGTGCTGGGCACGATCTTCGCCGGTCCCCCCTCCTATCTCAGCCTATTCAACGCCTCGCTGATCCTGGCGATCATGGTGCTGCCTTTCATCACCGCGATCTCGGTCGACGTCTTCAAGACGGTGCCGCCGGTTTTGAAGGAAGCCGCCTATGGCGTCGGCTGCACCACCTGGGAAGTCGTCCGCAACGTCGTCATCCCCTACACAAGGGTCGGCGTGATCGGCGGCATCATGCTGGCGCTCGGCCGCGCGCTCGGCGAGACCATGGCGGTCACCTTCATCATCGGCAATTCGTTCAAGATCCAGTCGTCGATCTTCGCGCCGGGCACCACGATCTCGGCCGCCATCGCCTCCGAATTCGCCGAGAGCGACGGGCTGCATCAATCCGGCCTGATCCTGCTCGGCCTCTTGCTTTTCGTGTTGACGTTCTTCGTTCTCGCCGGCGCGCGCCTGATGCTGATGCGCCTGGAAAAGAAGGCGGGGAACTGACATGAACCCGATTTACCTGATCCCGCCGCCGCACCAACATCATCGTCAAGTTTCTGTGCATGGGCGCCGCGGCGTTCGGCGTCACCTGGCTTGCGCTGATCCTGTTCACGCTGTTCTACAACGGCCTCACCGGCCTCACCCTCGCCGTCTTCACCCAGGATACGCCGCCGCCGGGTTCGACCGATGGCGGCCTGCGCAACGCCATCGTCGGTTCGATCATCATGACCGCGATCGGGGTCGGCATCGGCGCGCCGCTCGGCCTGTTTGCCGGAACGTACCTGGCCGAATACGGCAAGCACGACAAGCTCACCTCGGTGATCCGCTTCATCAACGATATCCTGCTGAGCGCGCCGTCGATCATCATCGGCCTGTTCATCTACGGCGCCATCGTGGTGCCGATGGGCGGCTTCTCGGCCTTCGCCGGCTCGCTGGCGCTGGCCGTGATCGTGATCCCCGTGGTGGTACGCACCACCGAGGATATGCTGGGTCTGGTGCCCAATCCGTTGCGCGAAGCAGCCTCCGCGCTCGGCCTGCCGCGCTCGCTGGTGATCCGGCGGATCGCCTACCGCGCGGCGCGGTCGGGTCTTATCACCGGCGTGCTGCTCGCGACCGCCCGCGTCGCCGGCGAAACCGCGCCGTTGTTGTTCACCGCACTTTCGAACCAGTTCTTCAGCCTCAACCTGACCAAGACGATGGCGAACCTGCCGGTCACCATCAACAACTTCGTGCAGAGCCCGTACGCCTATTGGAAGGAACTCGCCTGGAGCGGCGCGCTGCTCATCACGCTCACCGTATTGGCCCTGAACATTGGCGCGCGCATTCTCGTCGCCGAGAGGACATCCAAATGACCGAACTCTCTGTATCCGTGAGTAACGCGAGCGGGCCCGTTCCGCAGGTTGCGCTGCCCGAGGCCGCGCCCAAGGTCACCGCCCGCGGCCTGAACTTTTACTATGGCGAGCATCACGCGCTGAAGAACATCAACCTGACGCTCGGCACCCACCGCGTCACCGCCTTCATCGGCCCGTCGGGCTGCGGCAAGTCCACGCTGCTGCGGATCTTCAACCGGATGTACGACCTCTATCCGGGCCAGAAGGCGACCGGCCAGTTGATGCTCGACCAGACCAACATTCTCGACTCCAAGCTCGACCTCAATCTGCTGCGGGCCCGCGTCGGCATGGTGTTTCAGAAGCCGACGCCGTTCCCGATGACGATCTACGAAAACATCGCCTTCGGCATCCGCCTCTATGAAAAGATATCGAAGTCCGAGATGGACGGCCGCGTTGAAAAGGCGCTGCGCGGCGGCGCGCTGTGGAACGAGGTCAAGGACAAGCTGAACGCAAGCGGTCTGTCGCTGTCCGGCGGCCAGCAGCAGCGGCTCTGCATCGCGCGAACGGTCGCGGTGCGGCCCGAGGTGATCCTGTTCGACGAGCCCTGCTCGGCACTGGATCCGATCTCGACCGCCAAGATCGAGGAGCTGATCCAGGAGCTGGCGGAGGATTACACCATCGCCATCGTCACCCATAACATGCAGCAGGCGGCCCGCGTCTCCGACAAGACCGCCTTCATGTATCTCGGCGAGCTGATCGAGTTCGACGAAACCAACAAGATTTTCACCTCGCCAAGCGATCGACGTACGCAGGATTACATCACCGGCCGGTTCGGCTAAGGAGACTAAAGATGGCTTCCGAGCACACCGCCAAGGCATTTGACAGCGATCTCCAGGAACTGACCCGTCTCGTCGCCGAGATGGGCGGCTTGGCCGAGCGCATGATCACCGAATCCGTCGACGCACTGGTCCGCCGCGACGTCGCGCTCGGCAAGCGCGTCGTCGCCTCAGATGTCGAGATCGACCGGCTGCAGCATTTGATCGAGGAACGCGCGGTGCTGACGATTGCGCGGCGCCAGCCGATGGCGATCGATCTGCGCGAAATCGTCGGCGCCATGCGGGTCGCCACCGACCTGGAGCGGATCGGCGACCTTGCCAAGAACATGGGCAAGCGCGTCGCGGCGCTGGAGAACGATTTCCAGCCGCTCAAGCTGATGCGAGGCTTGGAACACATGACCGATCTGGTGCAGTCGCAGGTCAAGTCGGTGCTGGACGCCTATGCGGCGCACGACCTGCCGGCGGCAATGGCGGTGTGGAAGGGCGACGAGGAAGTCGACGCGATCTGCACCTCGCTGTTCCGCGAACTTCTCACCTACATGATGGAAGATCCGCGCAACATCTCGTTCTGCATCCACCTGATGTTCTGCGCCAAGAACATCGAGCGGATCGGCGACCATGCCACCAACATCGCCGAAACCGTGTTCTACATGATCGAGGGACAGCAGATGCTCGACAAGCGCCCGAAGGGCGACATGACGACGTTTGCCACCACGGTACCGAATAGTTGACAAAGCGTTTTCAAGCGAAGTGGATAGCGTGAAGAAAACGCGTCAAAACTTAAAAGGCCAAGCAGAATGACCGCGCGCATTATGGTGGTCGAGGACGAGGAAGCGCTGACCACGCTGTTGCGCTACAACCTCGACGCCGAAGGTTATGATGTCGAAACCGTCGCCCGCGGCGACGATGCGGATACGCGGCTGAAGGAGCGCATTCCCGATCTCGTCGTGCTCGACTGGATGCTGCCGGGGCTGTCAGGCATCGAACTCTGCCGTCGCCTGCGGGCGCGGCCGGAGACCAAGCAATTGCCGATCATCATGCTCACGGCACGCGGCGAGGAGAGCGAGCGGGTGCGCGGGCTGGCGACCGGCGCCGACGATTACATCGTCAAGCCGTTCTCGGTGCCGGAACTGCTGGCGCGGGTGAAGGGCCTGTTGCGGCGCGCGAGCCCCGAACGGCTCGCCACCGTGCTGACCTATGGCGACCTCGAACTCGATCGCGAGAAGCGCCGCGTCGCGCGTTCCGGCCGCCAGATCGATCTCGGCCCGACCGAGTACCGGCTGCTGGAATTTTTCCTCGAACATCCCGGCCGCGTCTTCAGCCGCGAGCAGTTGCTCGACAGCGTCTGGGGCCGCGACATCTATATCGACGAGCGCACTGTCGACGTCCATATCGGCCGCCTGCGCAAGTTGCTCAATCCCGGCCGCGAGCAGGACCCGATCCGCACCGTGCGCGGCGCAGGTTATGCGCTGGATGACCGGTTCGCGAAGGTGGAGCCGTAAACGCTCTGCTGTTGTCTCGGCAAACTCAGCCGCCGTCCCCGCCTAGTGCGCAATTGCGCACGGGGCGCGGGGACCCATAACCACAAATCTTGATTGTTGAAATGCGCTGGTGCCCCAGCGAGGAATAACCACACGCACCTGTGGTTATGGGTCCCTGCGTTCGCAGGGACGACCTTGTCGAGGCAGTTCGTTCTTACCTTGTCGGCTTCGGCGCGTGGCGGCGGCGGTCGGCGGCGGGCTGGTAGGCGACGCGCGAGTGATGCGCGCAGTAGGGCAGCCCGCTGAGTGCCTTGCCGCCGCAGAAGAAGAATTCCGGGCTTGAGGGATCGCCGACCGGCCAGTGACAGGTCGCCTCGTTCAGTTCGAGCAGCGTCAGCCGCTGGCTCATCGGCACCACATTGTCGAAGGCAATGGGATCGGGCTCCATCTCCACCTCGAAGGCGTGCGCGAGCGCGGTGTTGCCGCGCGAAACCGGACGCGACACCCGCATCATCTGTTGCGCCGGACGCGCCTTGCGCTGCCGCGGGGCGGCCGAGGAGGGGCTCTTGGCGCGGCCGGACAGGCCCAGCCGGTGCACTTTGCCGATCACTGCATTTCGCGTCACATTTCCGAGTTCCGCTGCGATCTGGCTCGCCGACAATCCGGCTTCCCAGAGCTTCTTCAGCTGCTCGACGCGATCATCTGACCAGGTCAATACCGTCATCGTAATCTTCCCTTCGCTTGGCGCCGGCCGATCAGGGGCAGCGCAGGCGACGTCATTCGTCTCAAAAATCCCAGCGGGCAGAATCCCTTAGCCCTCGCCGGGCGCGAAAACCGCGCCCGAACGTGTACGCCTTACAAAATGGACTTAAGGGATCAGAACCGCCGCACGAGATGTCGTACCCGACAGCCCAGACGCTACAATATGGCGTGACTCGGGCGCAGAGTTCGGGGCCGCGCGTCCACATGTTCCGAACATCTATGCATTGCAGTGCGTGTTTTCCACCACACCGCAATCTTACGGATTTAGCCCATCTTGCAGTGCAGGAAAGGCGGCTTCGTGGCGTGTTGACAGCGCCCCCCGCCCACATAGAATACCTGTTACGTGCCGCCCTTAAGAGGCGGCACGTTTCGTTTTCGCCAGACCGGCTGCTGCCGCGTTCGCGTCGATGTACGCGTGTCCCCGGCCGGTCAAACCTTCAGTGCAAACCATTGTGATCGCCATGACCCATAGCGCCACGTCGCATCTGCTCCCCGTCTTTGCCAGGGTCGATCTCGGCTTCGAGAGCGGCGAGGGCTGCTGGCTGACCGCAACCAATGGCGAGCGCTATCTCGACTTCACCTCGGGCGTCGCGGTGAATGCGCTGGGTCACTGCCATCCGCATTTGATCAAGGCGCTGCAGGAACAGTCGACGAAGCTCTGGCACATGTCGAACCTGTTCAAGAGCCCGGATGGCGAGAAGCTTGCTGCGCGGCTGTGCGAGCAGAGCTTTGCCGACCTCGTATTCTTCTGCAATTCCGGCGCGGAAGCGATGGAAGGCGTGATCAAGCTCGTGCGCCGCTATCAATTCTCCAAGGGCCATCCCGAACGCTATCGCCTCATCACCTTCGAGGGCGCGTTCCACGGCCGCACCCTCGGTACGCTCGCTGCGACCGGCTCCGCCAAGTATCTCGAAGGCTTTGGGCCGCCGTTGGACGGCTTCGACCAAGTGCCGCATGGCGATCTCGAAGCTGTGAAAAAGGCGATCGGACCGCACACCGCCGGCATCCTGATCGAGCCGGTGCAGGGCGAGGGCGGCGTGCGCTCCGCGCCGCAATCCTTCTTCAAGGCGCTGCGCCAGCTCTGCGACGAGCACGGCCTGTTGCTGGCGTTCGACGAGGTGCAGACCGGAATGGGCCGCACCGGCGATCTCTTTGCCTACAGGCGCGTCGGCGTGACGCCGGATGTGATGTCGCTGGCAAAGGCGCTCGGCGGCGGTTTTCCGATCGGCGCGGTTCTGGCCACCGCCGAAGCGGCAAGCGGCATGACCCCGGGCTCGCACGGCTCGACCTTCGGCGGCAATCCGCTGGCGATTGCATCCGCCAACGCCGTGCTCGACGTGATGCTGAAGCCCGGCTTCTTCGACCATGTGCAGAAGATGTCGCTGCTGTTGAAACAGAAGCTGGCCTCCGTGGTCGATCGCTATCCCGCCGTGCTCTCGGAAGTGCGCGGCGAGGGGCTTTTGGTCGGCGTCAAGGCCGTGGTGCCCTCGGGCGATCTCGTCAATGCGTTGCGCGACCAGAAACTCCTGACGGTCGGCGCCGGCGACAATGTGGTGCGCTTCCTGGCGCCGCTGATCGTGACCGAGGGAGAACTCGACGAGTCCGTTCAGATGCTCGAGCGCGCCTGCGTCGTGCTGTCGGGTAATCAGTTGAAGAAGGCGGCGGGATAATGAGCACATCCGTCCGTCACTTCCTCGACATCAACGAATTGCCGCCGAAGGAGTTGCGCAACATGCTGGCGCTGGGCGCCGGCATGAAGGCGAAGCTCAAGGCGCATGAAAAAGCCAGCAAGCCGCTCGAAGGCAAGACGCTGGCGATGATCTTCGAACGTCCGTCGACCCGCACGCGGGTGTCGTTCGACGTCGGCATGCGCCAGCTCGGCGGCGAGTCGATCATGCTGACCGGGGCCGAGATGCAGCTCGGCCGCGGCGAGACCATCGCCGACACCGCGCGCGTGCTGTCGCGCTATGTCGATGCGATCATGATCCGCATCCTCAATCACGATGCGCTGCTGGAGCTCGCCGCGCACGCCACCGTGCCCGTCATCAACGGGCTGACGCGGCGCTCGCATCCCTGCCAGGTGATGGCCGACCTGATGACCTTCGAGGAGCATCGCGGGCCGATCGAGGGCAAGACCGTGGCCTGGACCGGCGACGACAACAACGTGCTGGCGTCATGGGCGCATGCGGCGGAGCGGTTCAAGTTCAAGCTCAATGTCGCGACCCCGCCGCAGCTCGCGCCGAACAAGGCGATGAAGGACTGGATCAAGGCGACGCAGGCACCCATCGTGCTCGGCAACGACCCTGAAGCAGCCGTCCGCGGCGTCGACTGCGTCGTCACGGACACGTGGGTCTCGATGGGCGACAAGGACGGCGAACACCGCCACAACGTGCTCAAGCCGTATCAGGTCAATGAGAAGCTGATGTCGCTGGCCAGGCCGGATGCGATCTTCATGCACTGCCTGCCCGCGCATCGCGGCGAGGAAGTCACCGACGAGGTGATCGACGGCCCGCAATCGGTCGTGTTCGACGAGGCCGAAAACCGCCTGCATGCGCAAAAGGGCATTCTGGCCTGGTGCTTTAACGAAGTGGCGTAGCTGCGTTCGAACCCGTTACGATGCCGTCGTCCCTGCGAACGCAGGGACCCATACCGCGTGATCTCTCGTTTGTCGCGATATGGGAGACATTATTCGTAACAATGATGACCTGTGGTTATGGGTCCCTGCGTTCGCAGGGACGACTCGCGGGGAGAGTTTCGCCGCCCTTCAACCCCCTTTCACTTTGCTCCCTCCGACCCCAGATAGAGCGCCATGGTTTCAGAATCCCCCGACACGAAAATCACGACCGAGGCGCCCGTTCGCGCGCCGTCGTCCGTTCCCGTCGATGATGCGGCGCTGCCGTTCGAGGTTGCGGCGCTCGATCTGCGCGGACGGCTGACCCGGCTCGGCCCCGCGCTCGACGACATCCTGACCAAGCACGATTACCCTGCACCGGTCGGCAAGCTCCTGGGCGAAGCGATCGTGCTGGCGACGCTGCTCGGCTCGGCGCTGAAATTCGACGGCCGTTTCATCCTGCAGACGCAGACCGACGGCCCGGTGTCGTTTCTGATCGTGGATTTCCAGTTGCCCGACCGCCTGCGCGCCTATGCGCGCTTTGACGCGAAGCGGCTCAAGGACGGCCAGGATTCAGGCCAGTTGCTCGGCAAGGGCCATCTTGCGATGACCATCGATCAGGGCGCGGACATGAGCCGCTACCAGGGCATGGTGGCGCTCGACGGCGGCAATCTGGAAGACGCCGCGCATGAATATTTCCTGCGCTCCGAGCAGATCCCGACCCGCGTGCGGCTTGCGGTCGGCGAGGAATGGCGCGGCGGCGATGGCGGAAAACACCGCTGGCGCGCCGGCGGCATGCTGCTGCAGTTCTTGCCGAAAGCGCCCGAGCGGGCGCGGCAGGCCGACCTGCATCCCGGCGATGCGCCTGATGGCGCGGTGACGCATTCCGTTGCCGAGGATGACGCCTGGGTCGAGGGCCAGTCGCTGATCGGCACCGTCGAGGATGTCGAACTGATCGATCCGGATCTGTCGGGCGAGCGCCTGCTGTATCGCCTGTTTCACGAACGCGGCGTGCGCGTGTTCACTCCGCTGCCCCTGCGCGCGCAATGCTCGTGCTCGCGCGAGGCGGTTTCAGCGATGCTGAAAACCTTTGCGCCGAAGGACCGTGCCGAGATGGTCAAGGACGACAAGGTAGTGGTGACCTGCGAGTTCTGCTCCTCGGTCTACCAGTTCACGCCGCACGAGGCCGGCGTGGAAGAATAGGAAGCGACCACCAGCGTGAAGGTGATTGCCGCGATCCCCAGGATAGCCGGATTGCTAGCTCAACATCGTGCGGACCTTGTTGGGACATGCCACGGCATGCTGAACGTCGAAAGGTGCTGCTCTGATTCCGGTTGATACCGTCAGGGCCTCGCCGGGCCGACCGGGCTCACCCAGCCTGAGAAATTCCGGCGGCAAGGGCAGGCGTACGAGGCGAGGAATCTTCCTGTTGCCGACGTTGGTTTACCTCGGCAGTCCGTCGAATAACGAGCGCCGGCGACAAATCACCACGTCATCGATCGCCGGGCAAAAGCCGTTCCTGACAGATCGTAGCAATCCGAGCGGATCAGGTTGCGATGTGGCTTGCGCAATACCCGAATTCAGGCTTATGCCGCCGCCGAAATCAGAGAAGCCATCGGTACGTCGAACGTGTAGACAAACCCGGTTCGCTCATAGGTTAACCGCACGTCGCCTCGGAGCTGTCTGCCGAGTGTCTCGATCAGCCGTGTCCCGAAGCTGCGCTTTTGGGGCGGGTGGACTGCCGCGCCGTTCGTCTCGATCCATGTGAGGTGCAGACGCTGCGCCTGCTGATCCAGCGTCCAGCGGATGTCGACGCGCCCTTGCGGGACCGACAGGGCGCCAAACTTCGTCGTGTTGGTGCAAAGCTCGTTGAGCGTCATCGCGATGGCGATGGCGGCGCCCGACATCATCCGGATTTCAGGCCCCGAAATCGAGAATTTCGGCTCGTCGGGATTATCGAAGGCTTCGGTAGCGCTGCGGACGATCGTGCCAAGGTTCGCGCTGCTCCACCTGGCCTGCAAAAGCAAATCGTGCGCGCGTCCGAGCGCCAGCAGCCGGCCCTCGATGGCGTGCTGCGCGTGCTTGGCTTCGGGCAGGTCTCGCAGGCTCTGCGAGACGATGGCGCCGACGGTTGCGAGCGTATTCTTGATACGGTGGTGCAGCTCCTCGAGGATCAGCTTCTGCAGCTTGTCGGCTGCCTCGCGCTCCCTGGCGTCGATACCGGCCGTGGCCAGCAAACTCTGCGCATTGATCTCGGCCTGCGCGAGCAGAAGCCGCAGGCTGACATTTTCTGCCGCCAGTTCGTCTTGATATGAGGCTGCGCTGCTTGCGGGACGCGGTTCCGTCCGGAGGTCGGCTTCAGACATTTGTTGATGGTATCATCATGAGCTGGGTGCCGTACTAATCTTCGGTGGCTCAGTTTGTGCACAATCAGGCGATTTGGGCTGTATTCGGCGTCAACTGCCGACGTCTCAGGCGTATCCGATCATTTCGCGCATTTCGGCGATCACTTCGCCGGCATTGAGTGGCTTGCCGAAAAACCTGCTGCGGGGTGGAAGGTCGAGGTGCGGCAGGTCCAATTGCCCCGATACCACGATGATCCCGATCGCCGGCCAGCGCGCATAAACGGCATGCGCAAGTCCGACGCCGTCCATTTGGCCGGGCATCTGGATATCGGTGCACATCAGCGCGACGTCGGATCGGGATTCCAGGATGGCGACGGCTTCGGCGGCATCCAGTGCCTCGAGTGGCATGTATCCGGCGTCTTCCACCATGTCGACCGCGCGCATACGAAGCATCATCTCGTCCTCGACAATGAGAACGACGGCGGGAGGGCATGAATGATCAAGTACCATCTTAAGGGCGCTCGCGGGAAACGGCCGTCGATCGGACAGGCGTTCGATCTGGGACAAGCGCCTCGCTGTCCATTTGATCCCTCGCCGGCCTAACAATCACACAATAAACTTGCGGGATAAGCTGCCGTCATGCGGCCGGCGCGCCTCGCTTGTCGCAGAGAAATTTGTGAATCTCGACGGCATTTCGAAGGACGATTGCTTTGTGAAAAGCCTCGGTGCGCTCATTCCCCGGCGGCATCTCGCGAGCCTCGTCCAGCGCGATCACCGCCCTGTCGTCCAGATCGTGCACCAGTGACGATTGGGATTGTTTGATCGAAGATAGCCCGTCCTGCAGTGAAAGCGCGCTGCGCTCGATCACCATTGAATAACCATCGCAGCGGCGACCAGCAGCACAAGAAAGATCGGCATCAATAGCGGGGGTACCAGCCGCTCACGAAGATTGAATGCGGGGAGTTTGGGCATTTGACCGCCCTTTCGGTTAAGGCGGGAGCGCAACGCTCTCAGTCACCGATAAACAGCCCGGGGCGCGCGGTGATATCCCAGCTATAGCGACTATCAGCCGAATAGCGAGGAGAATCGCGATTTGTTTTCTGTGGGCTGCCTGCCAGGCTTGCAATGCGTCATCGAGTAGCCACCTGAATACTAGCGCCATCGTATTGCTTCAGCATCGCCCTTACGGCAGCGCGAAGCTTAGCCACACCAAATCTTGTCAACGACACTGACCAACCGCACATCGCTTCGATGCGCGCGTCCGGAGACCGTTGAACCAGGCCTGACACAGGCCGTGTGAAAGCCGTGAGACGCGCGGTTCGTCGGCTGATAATCCGATCGGTGGCCACCCCATGATTGAATTTCCAAATCATAGCCGCTCATATGACCAGACCCGGCGAGCCGTGCGGTTCTGGGGGCACGACAGTGCGCTGGAAGCGACATTCTTCATAGACGAGAGCGCATTGAGGCGAATTCAACCCGATGCCCAATCCGACGAGTCCGGTTTCCTGAACGCGTTCGATTGCAACCGTGATGTGATATGCGCGGCGGCTGCAAAGGTTTACGTCCGTGGAAGCCGGGGCTCTTACGATCTGGTCGCCGCAGATTTTTGAAACGGAGCGCCTTTGATCTGATTGAGCGAGACGACGTGGCAGACCCGGCGCGGGTGCTCGTTCGTCGCGAAGAGAAGCTGCAATCGGCCAACCCCCTGGAGGATGTCATGGATAAAAGCACAGCGTCGACTTTCCTGGCCTGCGGAGCATTTTTCGTTCTCTCGTTCGTTACGATCTGGGCGTTCTGGTTCGTGGAGCGGCTGCGCGGAGCAAGCGCGCCTCACGTGTGAAGAGCGGCGCAAGTTGCGCGCCGCGTGTCGGAGCCGGTTCGATGCCGGCTGATTACCCGCTCCGAACGAGTTTAGTTTGCATCCGAAAAAAAGCCGCGGAGAAATCCGCGGCTTTGCTCGTATTCAGACTGTTGTCGGCTTTCTCAGTAGCGATCGGTGCCGATTCCGACGCTGACGCCGGGGGCGTGGATGCCGATGCCGCCACCGTCCCCATAGCCGCGGCGCTCGATATAACGCTCGCGGCGGGGAGCATATCCGTATGAATCACGCTCACGGATGATGACGCGGCGTTCACCACGCTCACGCCAGCATTGGCCTGACTCATTGCAGACCATGCGGACGTTTTGAATGTTGCTCTCCGGGACGATTGATACATCGGCGGAAAGCGGTGCAGCGGAAGCGGCTGTCACAAGAAGGGCACTTGCGCCGGCGGCGAAATAGATTGCGAGATTTTTCATAGTATCTTTTTTCCAATGTGGTTGTGTCGGGAAGCCAATAGGCTGGCAGGACAATGGTTCCTGCAGCGGGCTATTAATTGTGACTAATGGCACGTGGTCGATGCGCAAGCGCTACGCCGCGGAGACCGCACCGAGATGTCGGGGATGGCGAGGCGGGGGTGGAAGAGTAGGCGGTCTATTGCGTGCGCTGTCGCCGCACGCCCGGCGCGCTCCCTCCCGAATGGCGATTGAGTTTCGTAGGGTGGGCAAAGCGGAGCGTGCCCACCACCTATCCACGACATTGCTGCTGAATGGTGGGCACGCTTCGCTTTGCCCACCCTACAATTCGCGGCCATTTCACTTGTCGGGCAAATCACCTGAATCCTGTCCAGTCCCTCTTGCAAAAATATTCCGCTTAACTTGCAGGCCAAATCACCGGCATAACTCCGCCCGTCTCACGGCGGATGAGGGGCGTTGGCCATCGTCACGAACGCGCGGTGAGATGCGATGGACGCAGAGGGCGCGATAGACGTACGCGCCGGATGCGTACGGCGAAGTCGTGTGGTTCTGATGTCGCGGTGCTGGCATTACGTCGGCGGGAAGTTCTCGGGATAACGGAGGCAAAAGAGCCGTTCTCCGGGAAGAGCACGAAGTAAGCCGTAAAGCCATTGCGCAGGGAAGGCCGGAGTGTTCCCGCTGCCCTGTATGCTCGTGTGCAGTTTTTGTTTGCGCAAATCGCACGCGAGACCGCGGGTGCAGCAAGCACCCGGTCTTCCCTGCGCCCTCTGATTTCAAGGAGGGCAAACGAAATTCTCCGCAAACCTCGGGCGCATCGTGCCGCGAGATCGCGAAGTCATATTCAACTGTCATCGTCCGCGAAGGCGGACGATCCAGTATTCCAGAGACGTCAATGATTAAACCGATAAGCCGCGGCGTACTGGATCCCCCGCCTTCGCGGGGGACGACGGCCGTGTGGCGCTTCAATATTTCTACGTCATTGCGAGGGAGCAGTGCCGTAGGAAAATCCGTAGCCCGGATGAGCGAAGCGATATCCGGGGCCGGTGTTAGTTGCGTCCCGGATGTCGCTTCGCTCATCCGGGCTACGAAAGAGGACCGCGCTGCCCCTAGTTCAAGACCCGCTTGTTATCCGGGCTGTCCAGCGAGAACGTCGGCACGTCGATCTCGAAGCGCTCGCCGGTTTCGTTGACCATCTGGTAGCGCCCGGTCATGAAGCCCGACGCGGTCGGCAGCGGTACGCCGGAGGTGTATTCGAAGCGCTCGCCCGGCGCGAGCACGGGCTGTTCGCCGACCACGCCTTCGCCGCGGACTTCCTGCTTGCGGCCGGTGGCGTCGGTGATGATCCAGTGCCGGGTGCGCAGCTGCACGGTCTCGGCGCCGGTATTGATGATCACGATCTTGTAGGACCAGAAATACTGACCCTTGTCGACCGAGGAGCGCTCGGGCAGGAAGTTCGGCTCGACGGTGACTTCGATCTGGCGGGTAACGGCGCGGTACATGCGGGTAAGCTTCCGGAAATCCTGTGCCGTATCATAGCCAAGAATGCCGGCGGAACAATCTCCGCTCCGCCGGGGTTGCCAGTTGTTTGATCGCGGTTTCAACATAGTTCCAGTCTAGAGCGCACCCGCGCGCGGTCCGGCCCCGTATCTGTTTGCGTATCTTGTGCGCAAGGTGCGGGCCGATATTATCCTTCCCGGACAGTGCACGCGTAAAAGCTCAACTCACGGTGCCCGATGTCGTCCATTGCCGATCCAGCTGCCGCAACGCCTCTCAGCGATAGCAAGGCGGCAGCGCCTTCCGCGCCGGCGATCGCGCTGCCGGTGGCCGGTGAGCGCGAATTGCGGCTCGACCTGTTTCGCGGAATGGCGCTGTGGCTGATTTTCGTCGATCATCTGCCGGCCAACATTCTGACCTGGTTCACGATCCGCAATTACGGATTTTCCGACGCCACCGAAATCTTCATCTTCATCTCGGGCTACACCGCCGCGTTCGTCTACGGCCGCGCGATGCTGCAGGCCGGCTTCGTGGTGGCGACCGCGCGGATCATGCGCCGGGTCTGGCAGATCTACGTCGCCCATGTGTTCCTGTTCACGATCTTCCTCGCCGAAATTTCCTACGTCGCCACCCGTTTCGAGAACCCGCTCTACAGCGAGGAAATGGGCATCATGGATTTTCTCAAGCAGCCTGACGTCACCATCGTCCAGGCGCTGCTGTTGAGATTCCGCCCCGTCAACATGGACGTGCTGCCGCTCTACATCGTGCTGATGCTGTTTCTGCCGATCATCCTGTGGCTGATGAAATGGCGGCCTGACGTGACGCTCGGCCTGTCGGTGCTGCTGTACGCGCTGGCCTGGCAGTTCGACTGGTACCTGACGGCCTATCCCGGCGGCTTCTGGATCTTCAACCCGTTCGCCTGGCAGTTGCTGTTCGTGTTCGGCGCCTGGTGCGCGATGGGTGGCGCCGCACGGATGTCGCGGATCCTGTCCTCGCCGGTGACGATGTGGATTTGCATTGCCTATCTGGTGTTTTCATTCTTCGTCACGCTGACCTGGCACATCCCGCAGCTCAGCTTCCTGATGCCGAAGCGGCTCGAACAGTGGATGTATCCGATCACCAAGACCGATCTGGACGTGCTGCGATTTGCCCATTTTCTGGCGCTGGCGGCGCTCACCGTGCGCTTCCTGCCCAAGGATTGGTCGGGCCTGAAATCGCCCTGGCTGCGACCATTGATCCTGTGTGGCCAGCACTCCCTTGAGATATTCTGTCTTGGCGTCTTCCTGGCCTTCGCAGGGCACTTCGTGCTGGCCGAAGTTGGCGGGGGTGCTCTCACGCACGCCCTGGTCAGCCTCTCCGGAATCCTCATCATGTGGGGCGTGGCGTGGGTGATTTCGTGGTACAAGCATTCGGCCGACAAAGATGCGCCCAGGACAAAGCGCACGGGCGGCAATGCGGATATGGCGGGAGGGAGCGTATGAGGCCCGGTTCTGGAGCCGTAGTAGCCTTGTCCCTGCTCGCCGGTCTTGCTGCGGCTACCGGTTTGGCGCGCGCCGAGGATGCCTCCCAAGCCTCCCCGCAGGCCTGCGAAGTGCCGGCCTATCTTCTGAACACCGAAAGCCTGCTGCCGAAGGTCACCGAGGCCGTCAAGAACGGCCGGCCGCTGAACATCCTCGTGGTGGGCAGCCGTTCCTCGACCATCGCCGCCTCGGCCGACAGCGCCTATCCCGCCCAATTTCAGGCCGCGCTGAAGGAGAAGTTGCCCTCGATCCAGATCAATCTATCCGTAGAACTACAGCCCGGGAAAACCGCGGAGGAAACTGACACCACCCTCGTTAAGCTGGTGGAAGCAAAAAGGCCTAATTTGGTCATCTGGCAGACCGGAACCGTCGATGCCGTGCGATCCGTCGATCCTGACGATTTTCGCGGCGCCGTCGGCGACGGGATTGCTGCGCTGCAAAATGCGGGGACCGATGTGGTTCTGATCAATCTGCAATACAGCCCGCGCACGGAGACGATGATTTCTGCGCCGCCATACCTAGATAATATGCGCGTGGCGGCGCAGCAGCACGACGTTCCGCTGTTCGACCGGTTCGCCATTATGCGTCACTGGAACGACGCCGGAAATTTCGACCTGTTCAGCACCGTTCACGGCACGGACATGGCGAAACGGGTTCATGCTTGTCTTGGCCGCGCGCTGTCGAAATTTGTGCTCGATGCGGCCCGCCTCGATCAGGCGCAGCAGAATTAGGGAACTATCGTTAATGAGCCGTCACTACCCTTTTTGTTTGTCGACATTGCCGACCGTCTTTGCCGCGAGTCTGGCGCTATTGATGCCCGCCTCGGTTTCGTTCCTGCACGCCCAGACGGCCCCGCAGCAGGCGGCTCTTTCCGATAGCGCCAAGACTGGAAACAAGGCTGGAAACAAGACTGAACAGAAGCCCGCGGCTGAAGACGGCGCGCAGCACGCTGCCGTCGATCCAGCGGCGCAGAAGGGCATCGCCGGCAAGGCGATCGACAAGGTGAAAGAGGTCGCGAAATCGGCCGGCGACATCTTCAGCCGCGTGCCGTGCCTGCCGCCGAAGGGTGGCTCCAAATCGATGGGATCGCTGCCGCACGTCGCGAGCAAGCTCGCCGCCGGTCAGCCGGTGGTGATCGTCGCCTTCGGATCGTCGTCGACCGCCGGCTTCGGGGCGACCTCGCCGGATTTCAATTACCCCAACCGGCTCGCCGCGCAATTGCGCCGGCAATATCCGGGCGCCTACATCTCCGTCGCCAATGCCGGCAAGGGCGGCGAGGATGCGCCGGAAATGATGAAGCGGCTGCAGACGGCCGTCATCGACCTGCATCCGGATCTGGTGATCTGGCAGGTCGGCACCAACGCCGTGCTGCGCAACCTCGATCCGGGTGAGACGGCAAAGCACGTCGAGGAAGGCATCGCGCGCATTCAGGCTGCTGGCGCCGACGTCGTGCTGATCGATCCGCAATATTCGCCGCGGGTCAACGAGCACGCGGAAAGCGCCGGCAAGATGATGGGCCTGCTCAACAAGGTCGCCGAGCTTCGCAAGGTCGGCATCTTCCCGCGCTTCGCAGTCATGAAAGACTGGCACGAGAAGCAGTCGATCCCGATCGAGAATTTCGTGATCGCCGACGGCCTGCACATGAGCGACTGGGGCTACGCCTGCTTCGCACAACTGCTCGGCGACGATATCATCAAGTCGGTCGGCCAGATCAAGCTCGGCGTCAACGTGCCTGCGGACGTGCGCGCGTACCGGCCGATGTGAGGCCGAACGCCATCACTGCCGTCGTCCCTGCGAACGCAGTGCGTAGGGTGGGCAAAGGCGCGCTAGCGCCGTGCCCACCATTCTATCCGAATACATGCTGTGAGATGGTGGGCACGCTTCGCTTTGCCCACCCTACACATTCGCCCCTCACACCTTCTCCAGCGCCGCCGTAAAATCCTCGATCAGATCATCGACATGCTCAAGCCCGGCAGAGAAGCGAATGAAACCTTCGCTGATGCCGAGTTCGGCGCGCGTCTCCGGTGCCAGCCGCTGATGCGTCGTGGTCGCGGGATGGGTGACGAGGCTCTTGGCGTCGCCGAGATTGTTGGAGATGCGTGCGATCTGCAGCGCGTTGAGGCAGCGGAAGGCGCCGGCCTTGCCGCCCTTGACCTCGAAGCCGACCAGCGTCGAGCCGGCGCGCATCTGCTTCTTCACCAGTTCGGCTTGCGGGTGATCGGCGCGGCCGGGATAGATCAGCCGCGAAATCTTCGGATGCGATGCGAGCGCATCGGCGATCTTGCCCGCCGTCTCGGTCTGCGCGCGCACGCGCACGCCAAGCGTCTCCAGGCCCTTGAGCAGGGCCCAGGCGTTGAACGGCGAGAGCGACGGCCCGGTCTGGCGCATGAAGTTGTGGATGTGCTCGGAAATGAAAGCTTCCGACGACAGGATGACGCCGCCGAGGCAGCGGCCCTGGCCGTCAATGTGCTTGGTCGCGGAGTAGACCACGACGTCGGCGCCGAGCGAAAGCGGGCTCTGCCAGATCGGCGTGGCGAAGACGTTATCGACGATCAACCGTGCGCCGCCACTGTGCGCGATCTCGGCAATCGCCGGGATGTCGAGCACGTCGAGCGTCGGATTGGTCGGGCTCTCCAGGAAAAAGGACCGGGTGTTTGGCCGCAATGCGCGCCGCCACTGGTCGAGATCGAGACCGTCGACCAGCGTCGTCTCGATGCCGTAGCGCGGCAACAGATCCTGCACCACGTAAAGGCAGGAGCCGAACAGAGCTTTCGCAGCGACGACGTGGTCGCCGGCCCGGAGTGGCGCGAGGATCGCGGTCGTCACCGCGGCCATGCCGGTCGCGGTCGAGCGCGCGGCTTCCGCGCCCTCGAGCTGGATCATGCGGCGCTCGAACATATCAATCGTCGGATTGGAATAGCGCGAATAGATAAAGCCGGGATCCTGGCCCTTGAAGCGGGCCTCGCACTGCTCCGCGCTGTCGTAGACGTAGCCCTGGGTGAGGAACAGCGCCTCCGACGTCTCGCCGAATTGCGAGCGCAGCGTGCCGCCATGGACAAGGCGGGTTTCGGGACGATAGTTCTTGGTGGAACGAGTTCAGACATGTGACCTCCGTCGTGACCACCATTGAAATGGTCACAAAAAACCGGCCTGGAAAAATTTCCACAGGCCGGGATCACACGTGTCCCCGGCCTGTTTAGCGACTTATTTAACGTGGCTGCAAGCCGGCCGGCTCAAATCACCACGGGATAAGTCATGCTGATATTCCCTCCCGCCCTTCCCGTCAAGGCGGCCATCGGATAACCCCTAAAAGCCCATATTTAAGAGGTTTGGATGACATTTGGGCCCCTCTGAGGATCGCGCCGTGCCGTTCACGCTTCCGCCCGACGCCAACGGAATTCTGCCGGACCGCATGATCGCGGCGATGGCGGATGCGGGCCTGATCCTGCCGGAATATCCCTTCGTCGAAAGCCAGATCCAGCCGGCGAGCCTCGATCTGCGGCTCGGCAACATCGCCTACCGGGTGCGCGCGAGTTTTCTGCCCGGTCCCGGCGCCACCGTCGCCGAGCGCATCGACGAATTGAAGCTGCACGAAATAGATCTCTCCGACGGAGCGGTATTGGAGACGAATTGCGTCTACATCGTCCCGTTGCTGGAAAGCCTTGCACTGCCGCGTGAGATCGTGGCGGCCGCCAATCCGAAGAGTTCTACCGGGCGGCTCGACGTCTTCACCCGCGTGATCGCCGACGGCACGCGCCGCTTCGACATGATCGGCGCGGGCTACCACGGCCCGCTCTATGCCGAGATCAGCCCGAAGACGTTTCCCGTGCTGCTGCGCGAGGGCTCGCGGCTCTCCCAGGTGCGCTTCCGCACCGGCGATGCCATCCTCAACGCCGACGAGCTCGACGCGCTGCATAGCGCCGAGCGGCTGGTCGATATCGACGATGCGGATCTGGCCAATGGCGTAGCGCTGTCAGTCGATCTCTCCGGCCAGAACACGTCGGGCTTCGTCGGTTACCGCGCCAAGCGCCACACCGGCGTGGTCGATATCGATCGCCGCGGCGGCTACGCGGTCGGTGAATTCTGGGAGCCGATTCCGGCGCGTCCCGACGGCAGCCTTATTCTCGATCCCGGCGAATTCTACATCCTGGCCTCCAAGGAAGCCGTGCAGGTGCCGCCGGATTACGCCGCCGAAATGGTGCCGTTCGATCCGCTGGTCGGTGAATTCCGCGTGCACTATGCGGGATTTTTCGATCCCGGCTTCGGCTATGCCGGCGCCGGCGGGCAGGGCTCACGCGCCGTGCTTGAAGTGCGCTCGCGCGAGGTGCCGTTCATTCTCGAGCACGGCCAGATCGTCGGCCGCCTGGTCTACGAGAAGATGCTGTCGCGGCCCAAGGCCATGTACGGCCAGCGTATCGGCTCGAACTACCAGGCGCAGGGGTTGAAGCTAAGCAAGCATTTCCGGGTGTAGTGCAGTCATTGCGAGCCACCCGGTCGGCGCGAAGCGCCGCCGGATGACAGGCTCCGCGAAGCAATCCATCGCGCCGCAAGCTGAGAAATGGATTGCTTCGTCGCTATGCTCCTCGCAATGACGGTGTTGCTCACCGCGCCGCCGATTTCGCCGCCGGCGTCACGCGCCAGATCGTGTTGCCGACGTCGTCGGCGACCAGCAACGCGCCCTGCTTGTCGAGCCGCACGCCGACCGGGCGGCCCTGCGCCTCGCCCTTGTCGTTGAGGAAGCCGGTCAGCACGTCCTGCGGGGGACCTGCGGGCTTGCCGTCCTTGAACGGAACGAAGATTACCTTGTAGCCGGCGCGGGGCTTGCGATTCCACGAGCCGTGCTGGCCGATGAAGGCGCCGCCTTCCATCTCCTGAGGAAACAGCTTGCCGGTGTTGAAGGTGAGCCCAAGCGAAGCCGTATGCGCGCCGAGCGCATAATCCGGCGCCATCGCCTTCTGAACGAGATCGGGCCGTCGCGGCTCGACGCGGGTGTCGACATGGTCTCCATAGTAGCTGTACGGCCAGCCATAGAACGCGCCGTCCTTCACCGAGGTCATGTAGTCGGGGACCAGATCGTTGCCGAGTTCATCGCGCTCGTTGACGACGACCCAGAGCTCGCCGGTCTTCGGATTCCATGACGGGCCGTTCGGGTTGCGCAAGCCCGAGGCGAACACGCGCCATTGCCCGCTGGCACGGTCGACTTCCAGCACCGCAGCGCGATCCTTCTCGGCCTCCATGCCGTTCTCGCCGACATTGCTGTTGGAGCCGACGGTCGCATAAAGCTTGGTGCCGTCGCGGCTGGCGGTGAGGTCCTTGGTCCAGTGGTGATTGATCGTACCGGCCGGCAGGTCTGCCAGCTTGACGCCGGGCGCGCTGATTTTGGTGTCGCCCTCGTGGTAGGGGAATTTCATGATTGCATCGGAATCGGCGACATAGAAATCCTCGCCGACCAGCACCATGCCGAACGGCGAATTCAGCCCGCTGAGGAAAACGCTGCGCGTTTCGGCGACGCCATCGCCGTCGGCATCGCGCAACAGCGTGATGCGGTTGGCGCTCGGCACGCCCGCACCCGCCCATTTCTGCGCCTGCCTGTAGATGAAGCCCTTGATGCCCGTGCCGTCGTCCGGCTTCGGCGGCGCATTGCTCTCGGCGACCAGCACGTCGCCGTTCGGCAGCACATAGACCGTGCGCGGATGCTCGAGCCCGGTCGCGAAGGCGTTGACCGTCATGCCGCTGGCGGCGACAGGCTTGGCGCCCTCGGGCCAGCGGTTGACCGAGGCGATATCGACCGTCGGGATCCACGAATGTTCGGGCTGCGGCAGGGTGGGCGAAGGACCATAGCTCTGCGCCACGGTCGCGGTGTCTTTGGAGTCGTTACAGGCGGCAAGCGGCAGCGCCAGCGCGCCGACGCACGTTGCCAGGAGGATGTACTTGCGCATGGCAGGGTTCCCTTAGGGGGTGTCGCCTTACCAATGCGATGCCGGCCTAAACGTTCGCGGGGACGGCATGAATTCCCCGTGAAATGGCTGGCCAGGCGCACCGCGCGCGCAAGTGGTGGGCGCCTCCCGCCTGCAATCCAGCAGGGGCCCATTGCGCCTTTCGCACGTGGAATCACCCCCCACCATGCTAGGAAGCAGCCGCGCCGCGGCTACCCAGGTCCGCGCGCGGGGAGCAGAAATGTCCGACCTCGGCGTGGCCGAAATTCCTGTCGATGAGAAGGAGCGCCCGCTTCCGCCGCCGGAAGCGCCGTTGAAGAACGCGCTGGTCGACGGCCCGATCCTGCGCACGCTGTTGTGGCTGGCCTGGCCGAACGTGATCGCGCTCACCGCCGGCACCTGCGTCGTGATCGCGGAGACCTCCTATATCGGCCGTTTGGGCGTGGAATCGCTGGCCGCCATGGCGCTGGTGTTTCCGACCGTGATCCTGACCATGACCATGTCGGGCGGGGCCATGGGCGGCGGCGTGGCATCGGCCATCGCGCGTGCGCTCGGCGCCGGCGACCGCGAACGTGCTTCGACGCTGGCCGCGCATGCGCTCCTGATCGGCCTCTGCTTCGGCCTGACCTTCATGCTGGGCATGCTGATCTTCGGCCGCGCGCTGCTGGAATTGCTCGGCGGGCGCGGCAACGTGCTGGAGCAGGCGGTCGCCTATACGCAGATTTTCTTCGGCGGCGCCGTCGTGCCGTGGCTGATGAACACGATGTCCGGCATTTTGCGCGGCACCGGCAACATGAAGCTGCCGTCGCTCATGATGCTGTCGTCGGCGATTTGCCAGATCATTCTCGGCGGCACGCTGGGCCTGGGCCTCGGTCCGATTCCGCAATTCGGCATGCGCGGCGTCGCCGCGGGTTCGCTGATCGCCTATCTGATCAGCATCTCCGTGATGTCCTGGTATCTGTTCTCCGGCCGCGCGCGCGTCGCTCCCAAAATCCGGGGCCTTCGCATTCGCATGCCGATGTTCATCGACATCCTCAAGGTCGGCGCGATTGCCTGTTTCTCGCCGCTGCAGTCGGTGCTGACCATCAGCATCTTCACCCACATGCTGGCGAGTTTCGGCACCGAGATTCTCGCCGGCTACGGCATCGGCGCGCGGCTCGAATTCATGCTGACCTCGATCGCATTCGCCGTCGGCATCGCCTCGGTGCCGATGGTCGGCATGGCCATGGGCGCGGACCGCATCGTGCGGGCCCGCAGGATCTGCTGGATCGCGGGGTTCGTTGCATTCGTGTCGGTCGGTGCGGTCGCGAGCTTCATCGCCGTATTCCCTGACATCTGGGTCAATCTCTTCACCGACGACGCGAGCGTGCGCGCCGCCAGCCGGCAGTATTTGTCTACGGCGGCGCCGATGTATGCTTTCCTCGGCCTTGCCACGACATGCTATTTCTCATCGCAAGGCGCGGCCAAGGTGATCGGTCCGGTGCTGGCCCAGACCGCGCGGCTGCTGTTTATCGGTACCGGCGGCTGGTGGCTGTCCACGCACGATGCGACCGCACAGGACTTCTTCAAGCTGGCCGCGGCCTCCATGGTGTTGCTCGGCGTGCTGTCATGCATCAGCGTGATGCTGACCCGCTGGGGGCCGAAGCAGCCCGTGCCGGTGGTGAAGCCGGCGTTGTCTTGATCGTTATTGCCTGCGACAAACGCGAAGCGTTTGCGCAAGGGAGCGAAGCGACGAAGCAATCCATCTATCCTCGCGTGCGGAAAGATGGATTGCTTCGCTTCGCTCGCAATGACGGCAATGACTACCTCCGCCGTTGACGCCGGCCATGGCCGCTGCCGACATTGGCCATGCGCATCAATTGCGGGACCATGGTCATCAGCTCGCCGCCGCCGCCGCCGAGCATGAAGTCGCCGCCACCATAGCCGGTTGGAATTCCACCGCCGCCCATCATGCCGCCAAGGCCACCGCCGCCACCTTCCATCATGCGGCTCATCATCGGCCCCATGGTCTGCATCATCTGGCCGAAGCGGCGCTTGCCCATCTTCGCCTTCATCATTTCAAGCATCGGCGCCATCTGCGTCATCATGTCCTGGCCACCGCCTCCGCCGCCTCCAAACTGCGCCTTTGCCGGCATCGATGTCAGGGTAAACAGCAAAAGCAGCGTGGCTGCGTGGCAGACGACCTTGTCAGCTCCCGTCATGGTTCGACTCCTCATGCGCTCGCCGCCGCGGGCGCGGCGCCGTTCGGACGCATGCGGGGAGGCTAGGAAAGGGATGTCGGCCGATCTGTGCGAAAGATCACGCGTGCCTGCGGCGGGCAGTGAACTCGGTGACGACGCGCCATGTTGCGCTCGCATCCGCCGAGACTTCGCCGCGCCAGAGGAATGAATCGGCGGTGATGTCGGCAAAACTCCAGCGCGCCAGTTGGCCGTCCGGCCGCGTGCCCAGTTGCACGATGTCGCGGCCTTCGGCGCGGCCGATCATCTGCAGGAAATTCCGCGTCACCGGATCGGTCCACTGAATCCGCCATGCGTCGATATCGGGATCGTAGACCCGCAGCGTGGTGCCGTACGAATTGAAATTGGCCGCGGCATCGCCGTGCCGCAGTTCGCCGCGTGGCGGCACGATCCAGACATCCTGGATCGCGCGCCCCTCCAGCGCCCAGCCGAAATGCCATTCGCCGGTGCGGCGGCGTTCGCGGCCGTCTTCGGAAAATTGCCTGACATCGAGATCCCAGGAGCCGACGAAGCGGCCGTAGAGATCCATCTTGCCGGCGCGGTCGGCCGAGGGGCCGTCCGCGCCGAGAGCGTCGAGAAATGCCGATATCATGCGGCGCTGCGTCCCAATGCCTTCTGCATGGCCTGCGTGCCGAGATCCATCTGCGCGTCCATGTAGGGCGCGATCTCGTTCGGAAGCACATCCGCAATCCACACGAAGCGGGTGCGGCCGTCGCCTTCGGCAAAGACCTGTGCGGAAGCGCTGTGCTGCCTGATGCGCTCGCTGACGATGGCGTAGACCAGCCGCCGCTTCGTGTCGTCGCAATCGACCAGGATTTCGCGCGCGACCGTGCCGTTGCCGAACGTGACGATGCGCGCGTCGCCGTCGAGCCTGGTGTCGGTCACGAAGCCGGGCACCAGCCGCGTATGCAGCGCGCCGAAATCGCGCAGCGCGTCCCAGACGTGGTCGGGCGATGCGTCGATGATGATTTCTTTCTGGATGGAAGCCATAATGATGAGTCCTTGTTGAAAGAGGATGAAAGTTCAGTCGTCATTGCGAGCGAAGCGAAGCAATCCATCTGTCCGCTTGCCGAGGCATGGATTGCTTCGTCGCTTCGCTCCCTTGCGCAAACGCTTCGCGTTTGTCGCAGGCAATGACGTGGAGAGAGCAGCGCGCTACGTGCAAACCGCCTCGACATTGTTGCCATCGGGGTCGATCAGGAACGCTGCGTGATAGGTCGGGCTGTAGTCCGCCCGCGGCCCGGCGCCGCCATTGTCGCGGCCGCCGGCCTTCAGGCCTTCAGTGTGGAATTTCTGGATCGCGGCGTGATCCCTGGCGCGGAACGCGACATGCGCGCCAGTGGCGGCTTTGCCCTTGTGCAGATGCAGCCATAGCGCCGGTTCGCCCTTCGGGCCAAAGCCCGCGCCGGAATCGTCGCGCGAGCACAGCACGAAGCCGAGCGGCGCGAGCGCTGCCGTATAGAAGCGCACGCTGGCGTCGAGGTCGCCGACGCGTAATCCGATGTGGTCGTACATGGGTTTCTCCAGTCAGAAGCGCGCGAATTCGCGCGGCATGGAGAAAGCCTAGTCAGTGGAGGGCCAGCCGTTCTTGGAAAATCTTGCGCTTGCCGCGCGAGGCCTGGCGGAATTTCAGCGGCGAGGCGCCGGCGGCGCGATGGAAGGTGCGCACGAAATTGGAGAGGTCGGCGAAGCCGACGTCATAGGCGATATCGGTGACCGGGCTGTCGTCGTCGGCCAGCCGTCGCGCGGCGTGGCGCAGCCGCGAGCGCACCAGATATTGGTGCGGGGTGACGCCGAGCACCTCCGAGAACAGCCGCAGGAAATGGAACGGGCTGATCCCGGCTTGCGCGGCGGCATCCTCCAGATTGATCTGGCGGTGGGAATTTGCGTCGATCCACAGCGCGGTCTCTACCGCGCGGCGGCGGTCGCGCGGAGCATCGGGGCCGGATTTGCGCGGCTTGCCGGACACCACCTCGACAAAGCGGCTCGCCAGCACCTGACCGATCTCGTCGAGGCCGATGTCGCTGCTGCCATCTGCTGCCGATTGCGCCAGCTCGCCCAGCACCACCAGTTCCGGCAATGGCGGCGCGGAGCCGATCTGCCAGGGGGACTGGCTGTCGCCGATCGCTTCCACCAGTTCGGGCGCGAGGAAGAACGACAGGCACTCGTCGCCGCAGACGTGCTCGTGGGTGCAGGTATATTCATCGCCGGGATGGCCGATCAGCACCGATCCCGCCACCAGCTCGCTGAACTTGCCGCGGCAATGCAGGCCGAAACTGCCCTTGCGCACATAGGAGATCGAGTGATGGCAGTGCTGCTCCGCAAACGGCTTGTCGCCGGGCCCCGCGGTGCAGCGAAAGTCGGAAACGGAAATGGATTTGCGTTCGAGAAGCCTGATCGCTGTCATCCCGCAGATCTAGGGATGCGCGCGGGGCGGCGCAACCGGCATCAGCACGTCGAACAGCGTCCTGCTCGCAGCCGGGCTGGCGCCCTCGATCAAGAGCCGCCGCCGCTTGGAGATCGCCCCGCTGGCCGGAGAGGGCGCATCTAAAATTTTCCGAAGTTAACAGTGAGGCGAGATAGCGAACGGAACAGCTTGGCGGATCGCGCGAGGTCGGCTAATCATGGGGCGCAAATGCGGGCGTAGTTCAATGGTAGAACGGCAGCTTCCCAAGCTGCATACGAGGGTTCGATTCCCTTCGCCCGCTCCAACATCGGTTCCGGCTTGCAACAGCAGCCTATCTTTCACCGACGATCTCGCGTAGGGTCGCCTCGTCGCAAGACGATGGCGCTGAACCTTAGAGTGGACTGCGGGCAGACCCGGGGGCAGTACCCGGCGCCTCCACCTTAGCAGCTTGAGCTTAAAGGTCTCATCCCGGTGAGATCGATTCTGCCGGAAGGCCGAATCCCAGGGCTGCTAGGGCGGGGGCGAACCAGGATCGATGGTCGCAAAGAAACTCTGAATTGTGCTCGGCATGATACCGCCGTTATCGGGTCAAAAACCTAAATGCAAACGATAACGTTGCATTGAACGAAGTGCGCCTCGCGGCGTAACCGTTCGGGGTTGGTCCACCTAGCAACAGAACGGCCATCGCCGCGTCAGCCTTCGGGCTGGCGCGGCTTTTATTTGTGGCCCGGCCTACGCTTCGCCCGTTGCCTTCAATTTCCGTCGCTGCCGTGCTAGTCTGGGTTCATGGTTAGAACCCTCGAACAAGCTATCGCGCAGATTTCCCGGCTCCCGGACGCCGATCAGGAACAGATCGGCCGAAAACTGCTCACGCATGTCGAAAAGCTTAGGGCGATTCGCATTGAGATAGACAAGGGCACCCAGTCACTGGACGAAGACGAGGCCTGCATCTTGGATGTGGAAGCCTTCCTTCGCGAGAAGAATTCGCGGCATAGCGGAGCATAGGCTGGCGATTCTCTGATCGCCATCCATGGAGTTGAGCGTTGACCCAGGCGATCGCTTCCGCCGACACCTCCCGCAACCACCTGCTGATGGTCGCCGCCGGCGGCATCGTCTCCGGCATCCTCACGCCGCTGTTGCCGACGCTGATCGACCATATCGTCGGCTTGCCCGGCCAGCTTCGCATTTCGTTGATCGCGGTGCCGTTCGCCGTGCTCGTCTTCATTCTGGTGCGGCGCTTCAGCGCCAATCCGCTTTGGGCGGCGGGGCTTGCCGCTGTTGTCACCATGGTCGCCTTTGTCTGCGCGGTGAACGCGGCCATCTTTATCGAGGGACAGACCACGGGTGCGGCCACGGCCATGCGCTATCTGCTTGCCGGATTGACCGGCGGTCTGGTCGGCGCAGGCGTGATGGCGCTGGGGATCGGCGTGCTGCCGTCAGGGCCGCGCACGGCTGCCGCGTGGTGGCCGATGCTGATGACGGGCGCGCTCGCCGGCACGCTGCTGGCGCTCGACAACGCACTCGGGCTTGACCAGATATCGTTTCTCTATCCGATCTGGCAGGCGGGGGTCGCGGTGCGCCTCGTGATGGCGCTGCGGTCTTGACGGCCAGTAACCACGCGCTACGGCGCGATCGTCAACACCGCCTTCATGTTCGGATGGTACCGGCAATAATATTCGACGCTGCCGGCCTTCTTCAGCACCGACGTCACGGTTTTCTTCGGCGGCGTGGTCACGTCGAAATCGCCGTTGCGTGCGGTCGCGGTGTGGGCGAGCACGTCCTTGTTGATCCATTCGATGGTGTCGCCGACCTTGGCCGAAACTTCGGCCGGCACGAACCCCAGATTTTCGAGCGTGATCTGGATCGTCGCCGCCTGCGCCGGGACGGCTATCATGCCGAACAGCAGGGCGGCCATGACAGGCAGATAGCGTCCCAAACGCATGGCTTGCTCCTTATTTCAGCTTGGCGGCGATTTGTTCGGCGTGCTGCTGGTGGCCCTGAAAGAGTTTCAGACCGGTCTGCAGCAGGCTCTTCAGTTCGGCATTGCTGGCCGACGGAATCAATTGCGTCTCCAGCGCGCCGTTGACGGCCTTGTGGTAGGCGATCTCGTTGGCGACATAAGCCTTATCGTAGTCGGCGCCCTTCAGCTTGGCGAGTTCGGCAAGCTTGGCGGCGGCCTGCTTCGACAGCGCCTTGCTGGTGTCGTTGTCTTCCGGCGTCACCTTCAGCTTCTTGACGAGGTCGAGCGCCTGCTTGTTCACGGCCTCATGGTCGCGCACCATGTCCTGCGCGAATGCCTTGACGTCCTTATTGCCGGCCTTCTCGATCGCCTGTTTGCCGGCGGCGACGTCGATGACCCCTGCGGTGTAGGCGATATGCGCGATCTGGGGATCGGTGGGCTTTGCGCCCTGCGCCAGCGCGGCGCTCCCCAGGATACTCAATGCGGCGATCGCCGCGCTCAATCGAACGAACATGTCTGACCCTCCTGTGGCGCGGCGCTTAAGGCCGCGCGTTGTTGATGCACAGGAGTTGGATGGCGGGAACGCGTAAAGGTCCCCGGAAAACTTGAGTGTGGCGGCAGTCGGGCCTGCATGGTTCGCCCGGCGATGCAACGCATCGTCCGGAGACGCGCGGCGTTGCCGTGCTCCTCATCATGAGGGTCTTAGACCTCATCCTGAGGAGCGCGCATGCGCGCGTCTCGAAGGATGAAAGCCCCCACTCTCCTTACCTTAGTACGCGAGCCGCTTCAGCACGGCGTCCGTCAGCCGCTCGCAGCGCTTGCCGGCAAAGGGAAATGCTTCCATCACCACGGGGCCGATCTTCTTCTCGACGATGTCGCGGAGCATCGTGCGGGCGCGGTGCAGCCGGCTCTTCACCGTCTCCGGCTTCAGCCCGAGAATTTCGGCGGTCTCTTCCACATTCATGCCTTCGATGACGCGGGTGATGAAGACGAGACGAAACGCCTCCGGCAACTCGTCGATCGCATGCTCGACGACATGCTGGATTTCACGCTGGGCCATGGATTTTTCCGGATCGTCTGACGCGGCGAGGGGGAACTGAATGATTTGCGCTTCGAGCGCGCCCTGTGGCAATGCGTCGAGGTCGACGCTTGGCCGCTGGCGCCGCAGCCGCCCCAGCGCCTCGTTCATGGCGATCCGCGACAGCCAGGTCGACAGGCTGGAATTGCCGCGAAAGCTTTCCAGATGCGTGAAGGCGCGGACATAGGCTTCCTGCACCACATCCTCGGCCTCGCCATCGTTGCGCAGGATGCCGCGGGCGAGCCGATAGAGCCTGCGGTTGTTCGCCTGCATGATGGCGCGAACGGCGGCTTCGTCGCGGGCCAGCGCCCGCCGCACCAGTTCGGCATCGCCGGTATCGTGAGGCGCTATTTGCGGGATCTGGGCCTGGCGCATGATGTCCACCAATAACAGGGTATTGGGGTTGGATGCGGCGGAAGGAAACAGGTTCCCGAAATATTTACCCGCCCTGAACGACCGTCATGGATCGGCTGCCGCGGCCGTGGGCGTCCAGCGCATCGAGGAAACATCGCACCTTGGCGGGCACGAACTGGCGGGCCGGCAGCAGCGCATGAATGTTGAGCGGCTCGCAGACGTGATCGGTCAGGACCCGCCGCAGCAATCCCGCTTCCTCCGCCGCTTTGGTAAAGCTCGCCGTCACCCGCAACACGCCGAGCCCGGCGAGCGCGGCCTGCAAGCGGATGTCGGCATTCGAACTGACCAGCCGCGATTTCTGCATGGTGAGATGTTCGGTGACGCCGGCCGGCGTGGTGAGCGCCCAGGGCGCGTCGTGCGGACCGGTCAGCATCGGCAGGCGGGCGAGTTCTTCCAGCGTGCGGGGCTCGCCGAATTTTTCCAGCAGCGCAGCCGCCGCATACAGGCCGCGTTCCAGCGAGGAAACCCTGCGGATCACGATCCCGGTCGACGGCAGGGGCTGTTCCAGCATCGCAAACACGATGTCGTAATTCTCGGCTACGGGGCTGACGAACTCGTGCTCGACGTCGATCCGGATGGTGAGGTCGGGGTAGCGGTCCATCAATTCGATCGCGACGGGGCCGGCATGGTGCGCGCCGAATTCGTAGGGCGACTTGATGCGAAGCGTGCCCGATATGGCGCTGCTCATCGCCAGCGCCTCGCCATGCGTATCGTGCAGGGCAGCGAACAGCGGCCTCACGCGCTGATAGACGGTGTCGCCGGCATCCGTCAGGCGCAAATGGCGGGTGGTTCGCTCGATCAGCCGCAGGCCGAGATTGGCTTCCAGCCGCTGCACCGCAGCACTGAGGCTCGATTTGGGGTGGCCGAGCACGCGCGCGGCGGCGCTAAAGCCGCCATGCTGCACCACCTCGCAAAACAGCTCCCAATCGCGCCAGTCCATCGGGGCAATCGTCCATGTGGCGGGAAAGTGTGTCCAGGAAATCCGGATATCAAGGCTAACCGCCGATGCCCTAGAAGATGGCACAAAAGAACCGCGGTTCGCAAAACACCCAGAGGGAGAAACGGCATGTCGGATGACGGAATCTTTCTGCGCAATTCCTGGTATGTCGCGGCCTGGAATCACGAGCTGATCGACGGCCGCAAGCTCGCCCGCACCATTCTCGAACGGCCGGTGGTGATCTATCGCGGCACGAGCGGCAGGGTCGTAGCCCTCGACGACCGCTGTTGCCATCGCGCGGCACCGCTCTCGATGGGCCGGATCGAAGGCGACGATATCCGCTGCATGTATCACGGCATGAAATTCGAGCCGGGCGGCAAATGCATCCAGATTCCGGGCCAGGACGTGATCCCGCCAAAGCTCGGCGTGCGCGGCTATCCCGTGGTCGAGCGCTACAACCTGATCTGGATCTGGATGGGCGATATCGAAAAAGCCGATCCGAACCTGATCGTGGACTATCCGCCGCTCGCCGATCCCAAATGGCGGGGCCTGCCCGGCTATATGCACTACAAGGCGAACTGGCTGCTGATCGTCGATAATCTAAGCGACTTCGCCCATCTCGCCTTCGTGCACACGCATACGCTCGGCGGCTCCGAGGAATACGCCTACAAGACCAAGCCGGTGACGATCGAGAAGCTCGACGACGGTTTCCGTGTCGAGCGCTGGCACATGAGCGCCGATCCGCCGCCCTATCATTGCAAGGTGATCGCGAACAAGACCGACAAGATCGATCGCCGCAATATCGGCCGCATGCTGATCCCGGGCATCTTCCTGCTCGACACGATGTTTGCGCCGGCAGGCCAGGGCGCGGAGAAGGGCGTGCAGGTTCCGGGCACACGGCAATATCGCAACGCGCAGTTCATGACGCCGGAGACGCGCAGCACCACGCATTTCTTCTGGAACTATCTGCACGATTTCGACCTCGACAACCCGAACATCGCGCTGTCGCTGCGCAACAGCCTCGAAGAGGCATTTAACGAGGATCTGGCAATCATCGAGGCGCAGCAGAAGGTGTTCGACGCCGATCCGAACTATCAGTTGCTCGCCATCGGCGCCGATGCCGCGCTGACCTATTTCCGCTGGCTGCTGGCGCGACGGATCGAGGCGGAAGGGAGCGCGGCGCGGGCGGCGTAGAGGCCGCGGCCGCACCGCAATCGCGGGAGCGTGACCATCGATCGGGCTGGGGCCTGCGCCGGATTTGGCGTACAAGCATGATCTCGATCTCGTCGGTTCTTGATCAAGCTTGAGCCCTTGCCGTCCTCATCATATGGGGCGATCAATTGGTGGCAGAGAAAAACAAGACGCCGGAGCAGCATGCGGGCGCCGATTGGCCGCAGCATGTCTGGCTGTGGCCGCTGGAAGCCACGCGATTGGCGCTGCACTCCTACGCGCAATGGTTCGCCGATCCGAAGCCCCCGCCTTCGCCTGAGCCGGACCAGATGCCGCTGGCCTGGACCACGCCGAATGCGGTGGCACTGCAGCTTCCGTCGATGCGGCTGCGGGAGTTTTCGCACCGGGGTGCAGGGCAGCAGCCGGTTGTCGTCTGCGCGCCGTATGCGCTGCACGGTGCGCTGCTCGTGGACTTCGCGCCGGGTCATAGTCTCATTGAGGCGCTGCAAAAAGACGGCGTGAGCCGGATCTATGTTCCGGACTGGCGAACGGCCACGCCGGACATGCGCTATCTGTCGATCGACAATTATCTGGCCGATCTCAATGTGGCGATCGACGAGATCGGCACGCCCGTCGATCTGGTCGGCCTGTGTCAGGGCGGATGGCTGTCGCTGGTCTATGCCGCGCGTTTTCCCGGCAAGGTACGGCGGCTCGTGCTCGCCGGCGCGCCTGTCGATATCTCCACGCCGTCGGAACTCTCGAAGATGGTCGCCGCACTTCCGCAAGCGGCTTTCGAGCAGATGGTGCAGCAGGGCGACGGCCTCGTCAGCGGCGAGCACATGCTGAGATTCTGGAACACTCCGTTCAGCCAGCGTGACGTGGAAACCGTGCTGCAAAGGAATCTCGGCGATGGATCGGACGAGGCGCAGATGCTGCTGGATCGTTTCGAGCGCTGGGATCGCGCGACGCTGGATTTGCCGGGGACTTATTATCTCGAGGTGACCGACCAGGTGTTTCGGCAGAACCTGATCGCCGAGGGCCGCTTTGTCGCGCTCGGCCGCCGGATCGATCTCGCCGAGGTGCACGTCCCGGTCTTCCTGCTGGCTGGAGCGGACGACATCGTCGTTCCGCGGGATCAGGCGTTCGCCACCGCCGGGCTGCTTGGCACGCGGCCGGCGTGGCTGGAACGGGCCTGCGAGCCGTGCGGCCACCTCAGCCTTTTCATGGGGCGCCGCGCCTTAAGCCATTCCTGGCGCCGGATCGCACGGTGGCTGCAGGCCGATATCGGCGATGTCACCGGGGCCAGGATCCGCGCGTGAGATGCAAATGAAAATGCCCCGGACTGCGCGTGCAATCCGGGGCGAGACTCTTTGCAGTGAATGGGCCTACTTCGCCGCGACCACCATGATCTCGACATTGTACTGCGGCGCGGCGAGCTTGGCCTCGACGGTGGCGCGCGCCGGCGTGTTGCCGGCCGACACCCAGCCGTCCCACACCGCGTTCATTTCGGGAAACGTCTTCATGTCGGTGATGTAGATCGTGGCCGACAGCAGCTTCGACTTGTCGGTGCCTGCCTTGGCGAGATGGCCGTCGATGATCGCGAGGATGTCCTGCGTCTGCTCGGTCACGCTCTTGCCGGCGGTCTTGCCGGCGACGACGCCCGCGAGATAGACGGTATTGCCGTGGACGACGACCTGGCTCATGCGAGGTCCGGTTTCGAAGCGCTGGATGGTCATGTTGTTCTCCTGATAAGGGGCGGCGGTTTCTTAGCGCGCTCACGCCTTGAGGGCTACTGCGTTATTTGGCCGACCTTCAGGCGGCTGCGGGCCGCCATGACGAGAAGGCGTCACCCCACAGCCTTCGCCGCCGCGCGGCCTGCATTTCGGCCCGAGAACAGGCAGCCGCCGAGGAAGGTGCCTTCCAGCGAACGGTAGCCGTGCATGCCGCCGCCACCGAAGCCTGAGGCTTCGCCTGCGGCATATAGTCCCCGGATGATCTCGCCGTCGGTGCCGAACACGCGTGAGTTGAGATCGGTCTCGAAGCCGCCCAGCGTCTTTCGCGTCAGGATGTTGAGCTTGACCGCGATCAGCGGGCCGTGCTCGGGATCGAGAATGCGATGCGGCCTGGCGGTACGGATCAGTTTGTCGCCGATGTAGCGGCGCGCATTGTGCAGGTTCATCACCTGCGCGTCCTTGACGTAGGGGTTGGTGATCTCGCGGTCGCGCGCCTCGATCTGCGCCTTGATGTGGTCGTGCTTGAGCAGATCGTTGCCGGCGAGCTCGTTCATCGCGCCGACCAATTCCTTGAGATCGTTGCGCACGATGAAATCGGCGCCGTTCTGCTTGAACGCTTCCACCGGCGCAGGCGCGCCCTTGTTGGTGGCGCGCTTGATGGTCATGCGCCAGCTCTTGCCGGTGAGATCGGGGTTTTGCTCGGAGCCGGAGAGCGCAAACTCCTTCTTGATGATGCTCTGGGTCAGGATGAACCAGGAATAATCGTAGCCGGTCGACATGATGTAGTGCAGTTGGCCGAGCGTATCCGAGCCCGGAAACAGCGGGGCGGGCAGCCGCTTGCCTGACGCGTCGAACCACATCGAGGACGGGCCGGGCAGGATGCGGATGCCGTGGCGTGGCCAGATCGGATTCCAGTTTCGGATGCCTTCGACGTAATGCCACATCCGGTCGCGGTTGATCAGCCGCGCGCCGGCGGCTTCCGTGATCCCGATCATGCGTCCGTCGACATGTTCGGGCACGCCGGAGATCATGAATTTCGGCGGCTCGCCCAGCCGCTTCGGCCAGTTCTGCCGGACCATCTCGTGATTGCCGCCGATGCCGCCGGAGGCGACGATCACCGCCGGGGCGCGCAAGCTGAAATCGCCGACGATCTTGCGCGAGGAGCTCTTGCCGCGTTCGACGCCGTCAGGTTCGAGCACCGAACCGCCGACGCCTTCGATTGCGCCGTTCGTCATCACGAGTGTGTCGACGCGGTGGCGAAACCTGAACGTTAACCGGCCGTTTTTTTGCGCTTCCCGTGCGCGGCGTTCGAACGGCTCGACGATGCCGGGGCCGGTGCCCCAGGTGACGTGAAAGCGCGGCACCGAATTGCCGTGGCCCATCGCGTCATAGCCGCCGCGCTCGGCCCAGCCGACCACCGGAAAGATACGGTGTCCCATCGCGCGCAGCCAGCTGCGCTTTTCGCCGGCCGCGAACGCGACATAGGCTTCCGCCCATCGCTTCGGCCAATGGTCGTCGTCGCGGTCGAAGCCCGCGGTGCCCATCCAGTCCTGCAGTGCGAGATCGCAGGAGTCCTTGATGCCGAGCCGGCGCTGTTCGGGAGAGTCCACCAGGAAGAGTCCGCCGAACGACCAAAAGGCTTGTCCGCCAAGGCTTTGTTCGCCTTCCTGGTCGACGACGATGACGCGCTTGCCGGCATCCGCGATTTCGGTCGCCGCGACCAGCCCGGCCAGGCCACCGCCGACCACGATTACATCTGCATCATCGGCCATCGTTTCCTCCCCCGTGCCATTTTTGATTCAAGCCCGCGTCCTCGCGCGCGGTCAACGGCAAATGGGTTCCTGTCTGTGACCGCGCCGACACTTCGGCATGGCTGCTTGTTCCAGTATGGGACCTCTTCGCGCGGAGGGTGCAGCGGCTCGGCAACACTTGATTTGAATTTGTTTTGATAGACCTTCGCCGCCTAGACAAAATCACGATCTCAAACGACGCTACATCCTGTCTTGCATCACAAGATGATCAGATTCGGTTTCGCCATTTTTCGACTGGGGCTGGGATATGAAGCTGCTGACGGGGTTGCTTGCCGCGGTGCTGCTGCTGGCGGGAGTAGGGGCGAGCCAGGCGGTGGTGCGGATAGCCGACGATCGCGGCGGCCGGATCGGCACCTATGTCGACAAGTACCAGGGCCTGCGCACCTCGGGCGAAACCGTCATCATCGATGGCCTGTGCGCCTCGGCCTGCACCATCGTCCTCGGCGCGGTTCCCCATGACCGGATCTGCGTGACTTCGCACGCCAATCTCGGCTTCCATGCCGCCTGGGATTTCGGCGCCAACGGCCGCGCCGTGACCAACTCCGAAGCGACCCACATGCTGTATTCGATGTATCCGCCGCCGGTCCGGAAGTGGATTACAGCGCGCGGTGGCCTGACCCCGCGCATGATCTTCCTGCGCGGCAAGCAACTGCAGTCGATGTACAAGCCCTGCTACCTCGACGCGCAAGCCTCCGCCAACAAGCCGGCACAGCGCTGAACAAGCGCGGCCGTTTCGCCGAAAAGTGACGTCGTGGCCGGGCCGTCCCGGCCATTTACTTTTCGTGCATTTCGCTCCCCTGGCTTGCGCCTCCGCATGACGTGATGTCAGACGCGGCCATTCCGCTTGCCTGCCCGGGGAACTGGCCCTATCTGAAACGCATGGCTCAGCCGGCTTCCACCCACCAGGATATGATTGCGGCGACCCGGCCGCAGGGCTGGGTGGCGTCCATGATTGTCTGGGGCGCTGCCGGCCTCGGCACGCTGGCCGTGCTCGGCGCGGCCGCATTGTGGTTCCATTACGGCACCGCGGTGTTTTTCGAGATGATCGCCGCCGGCATCTCGGCCTGCTTCTGATCCGGCGAAAAGGAAATCGACGATGGACCGGACGACCCGCCCGCTCGTGATTATCGCTGCCTTTGCCGCGAGCCTCGTGGTCGGGCTGGTAATCATGCTGTGGGCGCTGGGCGGCCTGCGCACCGTGACCGCGCCGGCGGCCATCGGCGGGCCCTTTCAACTGACCGACCAGGCCGGCCAGACCGTCACCGAGCAGAATTTAAAGGGCAAGCCGACACTGATCTTCTTCGGCTTTACCCATTGTCCCGATGTTTGCCCGACCTCGCTGTTCGAGATTTCCGAGGTCCTGAAGGCGATGGGCACGGATGCCGACAAGGTCAACGCCTGGTTCGTATCCGTCGATCCCGAGCGCGACACGGCGGCCGCGATGAAGGATTATCTCTCCAGTTTCGATCCGCATTTGAAGGGGCTGACCGGCGAGCCTGCGGCGGTGGCCAAGGTGATTTCGGCCTACCGGGTCTATGCCAAAAAGGTCCCGCTCAAGGACGGCGACTACACCATGGACCATACCGCGCTGATCTATTTGATGGATCGCGACGGCCATTTCGTAGCGCCCTTCAACCTGAAACGGACCCCCGAGGAAGCCGCCAAGGATTTGAAGCGCTATCTCTGAGCGGCAAGCCCGCCAAAAGCCCGAAAACGGCCCTCGCATCGCGGGCCGGATGGTCTATAAGGCCATGAAATTCCGCAAGCATTGCCGAAATGCCATATCCTGACGCCCTGTTAACCAATGCCAGACTGCGTCGCACCGTCCGCGCGTGGCTGGCCGGGTTGTCGATCGCGTCAGCATTGATGGCTGTTGGCGGTGCCGCGGCGCAGGCGCAAACCCAGCCCCGCCCGGCGGTCGAGGCGGCCCCGCAGGCGGTTCCCGGCTTCTGGGACCCGCGGCGGCGTCCGGACCGGCCGGATATGTCGCGCCTCACCGTGATCCGGTTCCTGACCGAGACCGACTACCCGCCGTTCAACTTCACCGGCGCCGACGGCAATCCCGCAGGCTTCAATGTCGATCTGGCGCGCGCGCTGTGCGACGAGATCAAGATCAGCTGCACCATCCAGATGCGCCGGTTCGAGACGCTGGTCGATGCCATCACCAGCAACCGCGGCGACGCCATCATCGCCTCCATGGCGGTGACGCCGGCGTTGCGCGCACAGGCTCGATTTCACCGATCCCTATTACCGCGCGCCGGCGCGCTTCGTGTCGCGGCGCGACGCTGTGTTGCCGGAGGTCCGCCCGGAATATCTCGAAGGCAAGAAGGTCGGCGCCATCGCGGGCACTTCGCACGAGGCCTATCTGAAGGCGATGTTCACCGACGCCGAGATCAAGTCCTATCCCAACGACGATGCGCTGCGGCTGGCACTGCGGCGAAGCGAGGTCGATTTCATCTTCGGCGATGCGATCTCGCTGGCGTTCTGGATCAACGGCACCGACTCGGGCGAATGCTGCGCCTTCTCGGGAGGCCCCTTTGTCGAGAGCCGCTATTTCGGCGAGGGCGTCGGCATCGCCGTCCGCAAGGGCAACGATCTGCTGCGGACATCGCTGAACTGGGCGCTGTTCCGGCTCTGGGAAAAAGGCCGCTACACCGATCTGTGGCTGCGGTATTTTTCCGTCAGCCCGTTCTAGGAGTTGCTTCGTAGCTTCGTAGGGTGGGCAAAGCGCAAGCGTGCCCACCATTCAGGCCGCAGATCGGTGTGAGATGGTGGGCACGGCGCAAATGCGCCTTTGCCCACCCTACGGACCGCAACCGTCATTTTGCTTTTTGACGCGGAAGCGCTAGTTTCCGCGCCCTTGGAGACCCCTAAATGTCCGTCATCGATCTTGCCGCCAGCCCGAGCGATCTGCGTGCGCTCGCCGAACAATCCAACGCCTGGCCGTTCGAGCAGGCCAAGGCGATTGTCGCGCGGCTGAAGAAAAACCCGAAGGACGAGGTGCTGTTCGAGACCGGCTACGGACCGTCGGGCCTGCCGCATATCGGCACCTTCGGCGAGGTCGCGCGCACCACCATGGTGCGGCACGCCTTCCGCGTGCTCACCGAGGACAAGATCAAGACGCGGTTGCTGGCGTTTTCCGACGACATGGACGGATTGCGCAAGGTGCCGGACAACGTGCCGAACAAGGAGATGCTGGCGTCGCATCTCGGCAAGCCGCTGTCGCGGATACCCGATCCGTTCTCCAATGAGTATCCGTCGTTCGGCGCGCACAACAATGCGCGGCTGCGGGCGTTTCTCGATACCTTCGGTTTTGACTACGAATTCGCCAGCTCGACCGATTATTACACTTCGGGAAAGTTCGACGCGGCGCTGCTGCGCATGCTGGAGCGCTTCGATGCGGTGATGGCGATCATGCTGCCGAGCCTGCGCGAGGAGCGCGCGGCGACCTATTCGCCGTTCCTGCCGATCTGTCCGCGCACCGGAGTGGTGCTGCAGGTGCCAATCGTCGCCCATGACGTGAAGGCCGGAACGGTCTCCTACGATGATCCGGAAACGAAGGAGCGCGTGACGCTCCCGGTGACCGGCGGACATTGCAAGCTGCAATGGAAGCCGGACTGGGCGATGCGCTGGTTCGCGCTCGGCGTCGACTATGAAATGGCCGGCAAGGACCTGATCGACTCGGTCAAGCTGTCGGGCAAGATCTGCGCGGCGCTCGGCGGCACGCCGCCGGAGGGGTTCAATTACGAGCTGTTCCTTGACGACAAGGGCCAGAAGATTTCGAAGTCGAAGGGCAACGGGCTGACCATCGACGAATGGCTGCGCTATGCCTCGCCGGAATTGCTGTCGCTGTTCATGTACCGCGAGCCGAAGGCGGCGAAGCGGCTGTACTTCGACGTGATCCCGCGCAACGTCGACGACTACCAGCAATTCCTCGACGGGTTCACGCGGCAGGACGCCAGGCAGCAGCTTGCCAATCCGGTCTGGCACATCCATTCCGGCAAGCCGCCGAAGGCGGACATGCCGGTGACGTTCCAGCTTCTGTTGACGCTGGTGTCGTCGTCGAATGCGGAAAATGCCGAGACGCTGTGGGGCTTCATCGGCCGCTACCGTCCCGGCGTGACGCCGCAGAGCCATCCGAAGCTCGATGCGATGGTCGGCTACGCTATCAACTACTATCGCGACTTCGTGGCGCCGACGAAAAAATTCCGCGAACCGACCGAGGGCGAGCGCGCCGCGTTGCAGGATCTGCGCGATGCGCTGTCGCAACTGCCGGCGGGATCGAGCGCCGAAGACATCCAGAACGTGGTCTACGAGATCGGCCGCCGCGAGCCGTTTCTGGACCCGGTGAAGAAGGGCAAGGACGGCCGGCCCGGCGTTTCGCTCGACTGGTTCAACATGCTCTACCAGGTGCTGCTCGGCCAGGAAAAGGGCCCGCGCTTCGGCTCGTTCGTCGCGGTGTATGGCGTGACGAATGCGGTGGCGATGATCGACGGCGCGCTGGCAAGGTCGGCGTAACTCTCGCCGTCGTCCCTGCGAACGAACGCAGGGACCCATAACCACAGGCCGCCGATGTTCGCCTCGCTGTGGCTCCAGTTCGATGCAACAACTAATCCCTGTGGTTATGGGTCCCGGCTCAAGGCCGGGACGACATCGGAGAGCTTGGGTGCGGCCCGGTGCCGCAAACCGGGATGGCAGGCCCGCCGCAATTTCAGCCACGGCCGCGCCGGATTGCGCTACAATACTCAGCATAACAGCCGTCAAGGCCTCCGCCGAGGGGCAGGCAACATAGCGGGAGAAAGCTCATGCAGTTCAGGGTTTCGCCGAAAGCGCTTGATAACAGCAGCGCCGAGCAATGGCAGGCGCGGGTCGATCTGGCAGCGGCGCACCGGCTCGCCTTCAACCAGGGGTTTTCCGAAGGCATCTTCAACCACCTGACCTTCGTGGTGCCGGGCAGCACGGACCGTTACTACCAGATCCCGTTCGGCACGCACTGGTCGGAGGTCACGGCTTCCAGCTTCATGGAAGTCGGCATCGACGACGGCGAGGTCAAGCGCGGTGAGGGCGAGGTGGAGCGCTCCTGCTATTGCATCCACGCGCCGATCCACAAGGCGCTGCCGCAGGCCAAGGCGGTGTTTCATACCCACATGCCCTACGCCAGCGCGCTGACGCGGCTCGAAGATCCCCGCATCAAGGAGATCGGCCAGACCGAGGTCGGCCTTTCCGGCGCCATCGCCTATGACGACGAATATACCGGCCCGGCACTCGATCCCGCCGAAGGCGCGCGGCTGGCTGGGGTCATTGGCGACAAGAAGGTGCTGTTCATGGCCAATCACGGCATCTCGACGGTCGGTCAGACCGTCGCCGATGCCTATGACATGCTCTATTACGTCGAACGCGCCGCGCAGGTGCAGATTTACGCCATGTGGACGGGACAGAAGCTGAAGCAGCTTCCGGCCCCCGTGGTCGAGAAAACCCAGCGCGATTACCGGGACGATCATCTCTACAAGGGCCCGACGCCGGCCCAGCGGCATTTCGATGCACTGAAGCGCATGCTGGACCGCAAAGAGCCGGATTACGCGACGTAGTTTGCTGCTTCCTTCTCCCACAAGGGGGAGAAGGAAGACATTCAGCGTGCCCCTCTCACCTCATCCGCAAACCGGTGCCAGATCTCCAGGCGCCAGCTTCCATTGGCTGCGCCCGAGGTCGACGGCAATATCCACACCCTGGTATCGCCGATCAGTTCGAACTGCTCGCCATAGTCGCGCTTGCCGTCGAAGAATTTCTGTCCGGCCGTCTTGCTGGTGAATGCGAGGAACTGCGGACGAAATGTCGCGATGGCATGGCTCAGCCGGGCGCGATCCGCCGCCGTGAGTTTTGGAAGCGTGGCGCGGTCCGTCCCCGCGCCCGCTTTCACCAGATCGGTCAGGCCGATCCGATGTTGCAGCAGGCTGCGATATTGATGCGGCTGCAGCAGTTCCGGCGTGAGCCTTGTCTCGTGCAAAATCTTCCAGAACTTGTTTTGCCGGTGCCCGTAGTAGGCCCGCTCGGCGGCGGATGTCGTCCCGGCGGCGGTCCCGCACAACACGATGCGAAGGGAATGTTGCAGCAGGTCGCTCAGCACGTCCGTCATGGAGCGCCGGCCCTACTGGCTCGCCCACACGATCCTAGCGATCCACGCCACGTCTTCGGCGTCGAGCGTGCGATCTGCCTGGGCCGGGTTGAGCGACTGCAGTTCCAGCGTCCTGGTGGTGCGGCGCTTCAGTTCCTTGACCATCACTTCGCCGTCCGACGTCTTGAGCACCACGCGGTCGCCGCGCCGGATCGGCGTTCCCGGCGACACCACGATGATGTCGCCGTCGCGATAAGCGGGTTTCATCGAATCGCCCGAGATCTCCAGCGCGTAGGCGTGCTCGTCAGAGGCCTGTGGCAGGGCCAGCTCGTCCCAGCCCTTGCCGGCGGGAAAACCGCTCTCGTCGAAGTGGCCGCCGCTGCCGGCTTGCGCCAGCGCAAGCATCGGCACCGATTGCAGGCCGCGCGCGCCGTCGCCGATCAATTGCACGAAGGTGTCGATCGACGAATTGGTCGCGGCCAGCGCCTTGGAAACCGATTCGGTCGAGGGCCAGCGCTCACGGCCGTCGGCGGTAATGCGCTTGGATTTGTTGAAGGTGGTGGGGTCGAGGCCTGAGCGCTTGGCCAGCCCCGAGGGCGACATGCCGGCGCGTTCGGCCAGCCGGTCGAGCGCGGTCCAGACCTGACCATGGGTCAAAATACGCTGCGCCTTGGAATGCCTGGCCATCGAAAATCCCGGAATTGCTAGGAATTATTGCCTCATCCGGCCCTTTCGCGCAAATCTTCGTCCTGTGCCCGCGCGGCCGCGCTTGAGTTGGCGGTCTGCCGCCTTTACGGTCGGCCGCCATCCCGGCCATTTCCGGGAAAATCCCAACCGTCTCAACGACAAGCCCGGAAAGCCGTGCCGAGGACCATTTACAAAATCACTCCCGCCTCGGCCTGGCGCGAGGCCGAACGGCAGGGCGTTTACCGGGGCAGTTCGGACGATCTGCGCGACGGGTACATTCATTTCTCCACGGCATCCCAGGTCGCCGAGACGGCGCGAAAGCATTATTTCGGCCAGACCGGCCTGTTCCTGATCGCGATCGACGCCGATGCGCTGGGCGATACCTTGCGCTGGGAGCCGTCGCGCAACGATGAACTGTTCCCGCATCTCTACGGCGAACTCGATCTCGGCGCGGTGACGGCCATCCTCGACTTGCGCGCGCGGTCCGACGGCTATCACGATATCCCGGAGCTTACCCCGTGATCCGCGCCTTCGATGCCTTTTCGCTGCCGCTGCTGCGCTGGTTCGACCCGGAAGACGCCCATCGCATGGCGATCCAGGGGCTGCGGCTCTTGCCGCCGGTCAAGCCGCGGGCCGACGATTCGAAACTGGCGGTGCGCGCCTTCGGCCTGAACTTTCCCAATCCGATCGGCATGGCCGCGGGCTTCGACAAGAGCGCGGAGGTGCCGGATGCGCTGCTGCGGCTCGGGTTCGGTTTTGTCGAGATCGGCACGGTGACGCCGAAGCCGCAGGGCGGCAATCCGCGGCCGCGGCTGTTTCGGCTGGAGCGCGATGAAGCCGTGATCAACCGCATGGGCTTCAACAATGACGGCGCCGAGGCCGTGCTGCGCCGGCTTGCGGCGCGCGCCAACCATGGCGGCATCGTCGGCGTCAATGTCGGGGCCAACAAGGATTCGACCGACCGCGTCGCCGACTACGTCAAGCTGATCGAGACGTTTGCGCCGGTCGCGAGCTATTTCACCGTCAACGTCTCCTCGCCGAACACGCCGGGCCTGCGCAATCTGCAGCAATCCGCAGCGCTCGACGAACTGCTCGCCAAGGTGATCGATGCGCGCGAACGGGTGCGCAGGAATGCCGGCGATTCCCCGGTGCTGCTGAAGATCGCGCCGGATCTCAGCCTCTCCGAACTCGACGACGTCGTGCACATCGCGCGCTCGCGCCGGGTCGACGGCATGATCGTCGCCAACACCACGCTGGCGCGTCCCTCGACGTTGCGCGAACAGGCGAGGACGAAAGAGCAGGGCGGATTGTCCGGACGGCCGCTGTTTCGGCTTGTCGACCCGCATGGTGGCGGAGACCTATGTCCGCACCGAAGGCGCGTTTCCGCTGATCGGCGTCGGCGGCATCGATTCCGGCGGCGCGGCGCTGACGAAGATCCGCGCCGGCGCCAGCCTGATCCAGCTCTACTCGTCACTGGTCTACAAGGGCCTCGGCCTGGTCGAGGACATCAAGAACGATCTGGCTTCCACCTTGCTGCGCACGGGACGCGACTCGCTGTCGGAAATCGTCGGCGCCGATGCCGCGACGATCACAGCCGAGGACTGGCCGGTGGTGTGATCTCGTGCCCCGGATGCAGCGCAGCGCGCCGCTCTTGCGGCGTGGTGCGCTGCTGGTCCGGGGCCCATGCCCGGTGATGGTCCCGGCTCTGCGGAGCGTCACTTCGTGCCGCACCGCGTCCGGGACACGAGAGCAGTGGTCTAGTTCTTTACCGCAAACGACTTCCTCAGCAGCGCCGGATATCTCAGCGCCTCCAGTCCGCCGCGGGCGGCGTAGTGCACCAGCAGCGCGCCCCATAGGCCGGCATTGCCGAACGACCGCAACGCAAACCATGCGGTGAGGAAGATGGCCAGCGAAGCCACCATCAGGTTGCGCATGTCGCGCGCCCAGGTCGCGCCGATATAGACACCGTCAAAGGCAAAGGCGAATACGCCGAGCAGCGGCGCAAAGACGACGAACGGCAGATAATCGCGCGCGATGCGCCGCACCTCCACGCTCGCCGTCATGATGTCGATAAACGCAGGCCCGAACAGCAGGAAACAGGCGGCGACCGCGAGCGCGAAGCCAAAGCCCCACATCACGACGAGCTTCACGGCGCCTGCGAAGGCCGTCTTGTCGCGGGCGCCATAGGCGCGGCCGCAGAGTTGCTCGGCGGCGTTGGCGAGGCCGTCGAGGAAAAAGGCGCCGAACAGCAGAAAATTGTTGAGCACGGCATTGGCGGCGAGCGTCGTGTCGCCGGCGCGGGCGCCTTGTGCGGTGAAGAACAGAAACGCCGCGATCAGCGAGGCGGTGCGGATCATGATGTCGCGGTTGACCTCGAGCATGCGCATCAGCTTGGTGCGATCGAACAGCAATGCGCGGGAGGCCGCGAATTGTCCGTTCGAAAGATGGCGCGCGATCAGCAGGCCAAGTACGAGGCCCGCGGCCTCCGCGATCAGCGCCGCGATGGCAGCGCCGGCAATTCCGAAGTCGAACACCAGCACCAGCACGACCGTTGCCGCCACGTTGATGAGATTGATGGTAATCTGCATGCCGAGCGCCAGTTTGGCGCGGGCCTGCCCGATCAACCATCCCAGCATGACATAATTGCCGAGCGCCAGCGGCGAAGACCAGATCCGGATGATGAAGTAGGTTTTGGCCGCGCGCGTGACGCCCTCGCTGCCGCCCATCGCGTTGAGCAGAACAGCGGCGAGTGGAACCTGCAGGGCGATCAGCGCCGCGCCAACCAGCGCCGCGACGATCAGCCCGCGCAGCAGGATTGCGCGCAATTCCGAGGTCTCGCCCGATCCCAGCGACTGTGCCGTGAAGGCCACCGTGCTCATGCGCAGGAAGCCGAACAGCCAGAACATGCAATCGAATAGCACCGAGGCCATCGCCACGCCGCCGAGCATCGTGGCATCGCCGAGCCGGCCGATCGCCGTGGTCGAGACGATGCCGATCAGCGGCGTCGTCAGGTTCGCGACCATCGCGGGACCTGCGATGGCGAATACCTGCGCCGTCGTGACCCTGGATGGCGCTATGGGCGAATGCATGCCTAGAGCTCGACGACCATGCCGTCATGGGCGGCCGTGTACGGCAGTTCGCCCAGCCGGGCGAGCATGTCGTCGCTCATATGCGTCAGCACCAGCCGTTTGGCGCTGATCTCGGGCAGATGCGCTTCGAGCGTCTTCAGGCTGAGATGGTTCTTGACGATCTTGTCGTAGTAATAGGCCTCGGCAATGAACAGGTCGGCGCCGCGCGCCGCCAGGACCAGCGTATCGGTCCATTCGGTGTCGGCGCTGTAGGTGATGACGCGCCCCTCGGCCTCGATGCGATAGGCCAGAAACGGCCCGCCGGACTCGCCGTGGACCACCGGATACGGCGTCACCTTGATCTCGCCGAACGTCCGGCTCTGCTCCGGCGCGAGCGCGACGACCGAGAGGTCGAAGCGCTGTTGCGTTTTGGAGGAATGCTCGAACAGCGCTTCCATCAGATTGGCAAGCCTGGTCTCGATGCCATCAGGCCCGGCGATGACGAGCGGACGGGTGCGCCGCGTGAACTGCGCGTCGAGCAGCAGGAACGGCAGGCCGCGCAAAATGGTCGCCGTGGAAATGCGTGATCAGGATCAGGTCGATGTCGTCGCGCGCGATGCCGAGGCGTTTCAGCGCGGGCAGCGACGACGCGCCGCAATCGATCAGGAAATTGACGGAGGCGCCCGTGACATGGAAGCAGGTATTGAACCTGCCGCCGGACCCCAGCGCATCGCCGCAGCCGACAAATTGCAATTGCATCGGCTGCTTACCGCCTGTGTGTGATTATCGCCCGCGTGGACTACCGAACAGCCGCGACAACAGCCAGATCGGGATCACGATAACAGCGCCGAGCAGGAAGTAGCGCCACAGCCAGTTGACGGCGTCGAAGCCGAGATCCCACAGCCGCCGGAACAGCATCTGGATGCTGTGCAGGATATTCCAGGGATCGAAGCCAATGGCGGCAAGCACCACGCCGACCAGGATCGACAGCAGGATCAGCCGGAACGCCACCGCCAGCGGCGAGCCGCCGAGGAAGCGGTACAGGCCGTCATTGCTGGCCGGCAGGTCTCTGACGTCGTTTGGCATCGGTGTCTCCTCGCGGTCGCCCGCATTATACGCACGGCGGGGCACATGGGGAACCCGCTCGTCTCAGTCAATGGCAGCCATTCGCCCCAGGAATGTTAATTTGCCGCCACATCCTTCAGCATCCGTTCCAGCGTCTCCAGCCGGTCGGCCTCGCGCGGCGGCTTGTCCCAGCGCAATCGGCTGATGCGCGGAAACCGCATCGCGACGCCGGATTTGTGCCGCGGCGAGCGCTGCAACCCCTCGAAGGCGACTTCCAGCACAAGTCCCTGGTCCGGCTCGTGCACGACATGCCGCACCGGGCCGAATTTTTCGGTGGTGTTGCGGCGGACGAAACGGTCGATCTGCAACAGTTCCTCATCGGTGAAGCCGAAATAGGCTTTTCCAACCGGCACCAGTTGCTCGCCGTCGTCGCCCGAGGTCCAGACGCCGAAGGTGTAGTCCGAATAATAGGACGAGCGCTTGCCGTGGCCGCGCTGCGCATACATCAGGACGGCGTCGATGATGTGCGGATCGCGCTTCCACTTCCACCATTGGCCCTTCGGACGGCCCGGCAGATAGGGCGCGTCGCGCCGCTTCAGCATCACGCCCTCGACGGCTTCGGCGTCGTCCCCGGCGCCGGCGCTTGAGGGATCGGCGCGTGCGGCCGTCAGCGCCTCCCAGCTATCGAAGGCAATGGTAGGCGACAGGTCGATGCGCGGATCGCCAAGCTTCCTGACGAACTTCTCGAGATGTGCGCGGCGCTCGGCAAACGGCAGTTCGCGCAGATCGTTCGCATCGTCGCCCAGCAGATCGTAGGCGCGCAGATGAATCGGAAAATCCTTGATCAGCTTCGGCGAGACGACTTTTCGGTTCAGCCGTTGCTGCAGCACGTTGAAGGTCTGCACGCGCCCCTCGCGCAGCACCAACAGCTCGCCATCGATGGCGCCGGGCAGGTGCAGCGATGGCGCCAGATCGGGAAAGCTCTTGGTGATGTCTTCGCCGGTGCGCGAATAGAGCCGCGCCTGCATGTGGCCGTGCTCGTCGCGGCCCGCGACCGCCTGCACGCGAATGCCGTCCCATTTCCATTCCGCGATGAAGTCCGCCGGATCGAGATTGGCGAAATCCGTGTCCTCGATCGCATGCGCCAGCATCACAGGCCGGAACGGCGCGGGATCGCGGTTGACTGGTTTGTCGCCCCGGCCCTCCAGCCATGCGAACAGGTCGAGATAGGGCGGCGACAGCCCCGGCCAGATCAGCTCGATCTCGTGCGGGTCCTTGCCGCCGAGCGCTGCCGCCGCGGTCTTCGCCAGCCGCGCCGAAATCCCGATCCGCATCGCGCCGGTGACGAGTTTTAGAAGCGCCCAGCGGCCGGTCTCGTCGAGCTCGTCGAGCCAGCGCGCAAGCTGCTTTGGCAGTTCGGTCTTGCCGAGCGTGCGAAGGGTGGTGACGACCTCGGAGAGGGTGGGGGGAGGCGGGTTGTTGTGGCCGGGCAACGGGGCTTTCGGCCACATCAGCGCGACGGTCTCGGATAGATCGCCGACATAATCATACGACAGCCCAAACAATACCGGATCGGTGCGGTCGGCAATCAGATCGCGGATCAGCCCCGGCTTGGCGTGCTTGAACGACAGCGCGCCGGTCAGCGCCGCCAGCGCATAGCCGCGGTCGGGATCGGGCGTGTCGCGGAAATAGGCCGTGATCAGCCGCAGCTTGTTGTTGCGTCCAGGTTCGTAGGCGAGGCGATCGAGCACTTCGGCAAAGCGATTCATGCTTCGGCCTCGTCGGCCGCAACCGCCTCATGTTCCTCTTCCTCACCATAGCCAACCAGATCGAGCGGCCGCGCGGCAAGCCCGCGCGCCTTGCACCAATGCACCAACGCGTCTTCCTGGCCATGGGTGACCCAGATCTCGCCGGCGCCCGTCGCCTCGATGGTCGTGGTCAGGCCGTTCCAATCGGCATGATCTGAAATCACCAGCGGCAGTTCGATGCCGCGCTGGCGGGCGCGCGCCCGCACCCGCATCCAGCCCGAGGCGAATGCGGTGACCGGATCGGGGAAGCGTCGCGTCCAGATGTCAGAGGTGGCCGACGGCGGCGCCAGCGTGATGGTTCCAGCGAGATCGGCCTTCTTCACGCCCTTGACCAGGCGCAGCTCGCCAAGCGCGATGCCACGGCTTTCATAATAGCGTGTGATCGCCTCCATCGCGCCGTGCAGATAGATCGGCGCGTCGTAGCCCTGCTCGCGCAGCAATGCGATCACGCGCTGCGCCTTGCCGAGCGAATAGGCCCCGACGAGATGCGCGCGCTCCGGAAACAGCGCCACCGATGCCAGCAGTTTTTTCACCTCATCGGCCGCATCGCCATGGCGAAACACCGGCAGGCCGAACGTCGCCTCGGTGATGAAGACGTCGCAGGGCACCACTTCGAATGGCGTGCACGTCGGGTCGGCGGCATCCTTGTAGTCGCCCGAGGCGACGATACAGGTATCCTTGCAGGTCACGGCGATCTGCGCCGAGCCGAGCACGTGGCCCGCGGGATGGAATTTGATCGCGACGTTGCCAAGCCGGATTTCTTCGCCATAACGGATCGCCTGCGTGGTCGCAGCGAAATTGTCGCCATAGCGCAGCCGCATCATGTCGAGCGTTTCCTGCGTGGCAAGCACCGCACCATGGCCGGGCCGGGCATGATCGGAATGGCCGTGGGTAATCACGGCGCGCTCGACCGGGCGCACCGGGTCGATGTGGAAACCGCCCGGCTTGCAACACAGGCCGGCGGGAGCGGGGATCAGGATATCCTGCGGACGCATGCCTTCTATATAGGCGCTCTCCCTGCGATGTTTAGCCGTGCGATGTTTAGCCGTCATGCGCGGGCTTGACCCGCGCATCGCATCTTTCGAGTTGCCTACGCATGGAATCTGCGAGGTCGTCCGGACTCGATGGTCGGGACGAGCAGCCCGCAACGAGGACAACACTCCCGTACCGGGCCTGGTCGTCGTCGCCGCGAAAACTTGAGTTTAGACGCTACGCGATGGCCGAATGGCGGCATTGCGTGCGACATGTCTACTATTGCCAGTGGCGCCGGAATGCCGGATCAAAGCTCCCATAAGGGAGAAACAACAATGAAGAACAAACAGACCCGCCGCGAGTTCGGCGCCACCGCACTTGCCACCGCTCTCGCATCCGCGATGCCCGCGCCCTTTGTCTGGGCGGCCGAGAAGAAATACGATCCGGGCGCCAGCGACACCGAAATCAAGCTCGGACAGACCGTACCGCATTCCGGTCCCGGCTCGCTCTATGGTGTGTTGGGGCGCGTCGGCGAGGCTTACTTTCAGATGCTGAACGAAAAGGGCGGCATCAATGGGCGCAAGGTGAAGTTCTTCACCATGGACGACGCCTACAGCGCGCCGAAATGCGTCGAGGCGACGCGTCGGCTGGTCGAGCAGGAGGAAGTGCTGGCGCTGTTCGGCTCGCTCGGCACCGCGCCGCAGACCGCCGTGCACAAATATCTCAACTCCAAGGGCGTGCCGCAGCTCCTGCTCAATACCGGCGCGTCGAAATGGAACGATCCGAAGAATTTCAAATGGACCATGGCGGGCCTGCCGCTCTATCCGACCGAAGCGCGCATTCTCGCCAAGCATGTCGTGAGCGTGAAGCCGGACGCCAAGGTCGGCATCCTCTACCAGAACGACGATTTCGGCCGCGATTTCCTGGGTCCCTTCAAGAAGGTGCTGGCCGATGCCGGCGGCACCGCCAAGGTGATCATGGAGCAGACCTACGACCTGACCGAGCCGACGATCGATTTGCAGATGATCAATCTCTCCAAGTCGGGCGCCGACGTTTTCTACAACATCACCACCGGCAAGGCGACGTCGCAGTCGGTCCGCAAGGTGGTCGAGCTCGGCTGGAAGCCGTTGCAATTGCTCTCGGCGGGATCGACCGGACGTTCGATCCTCAGTGCCGCCGGTTTCGATAATGCCACCGGCATCGTCGCGATCCGCTACGCCAAGGAAGTCGGTGTCCCGCGCTGGGAGAAGGATCCGGACGTGATGGCGTTCGAGGAGTTGCGCAAGAAATATCTGCCCACAGTCGACCCTGATAACACCATCGCCTTTGCCGGCTATGGCCAGGTCGCGAGCATGGCGGAAATCCTGCGCCGCTGCGGCGACGAACTCACCCGCGCCAACGTGCTGAAACACGCGACGACGCTGGCGGGCTTCCACTCGCCCTATTTCCTCGACGGCGTGAATTTCAGCTATACGCCCGAGGACTATACGCCGATGAAGACGCTCTACATCTCCATCTTCAACGGCAAGGACTGGGATATCTCCGACAAGCCGGTGACGGAGTAGGCGTTCTTCTCCCTCGCCCCGCACTTGCGGGGTCGAGACGAGCGACGCTCGCTCTTAGAGGGTCGGGGTGAGGGGCTCACTCCACCAGGCGGTGCGAGCCGAAAGCCCTGTACCCCCTCACCCGGATCGCAAGGGCGATCCGACCTCTCCCCGCAAGCGGGGCGAGGTTAGGCGCCCCTCGACGAACCGGCCCTGACGGCTTACCTCTCTCGGCGTGCCGTCGCCCGATCCATTACCCTCCACGCCGCTTGAAACGGCTGCGCTGTTGCCCGACCGCTTCCGGCGCTGGTTCGCTGCGCGCGGCTGGACGCCGCGTGAGCATCAACTCGCGCTGCTCGCCAAAGCCGGCGACGACCTTTCCGCGCTGCTGATTGCCCCGACCGGCGCCGGCAAGACGCTGGCGGGATTTTTGCCGACGCTGGTGGAGCTTTCTGCCGCTCCGAAGGAGGCCGGCGAGAAGAGCCTCATCTCCACCGGCCGCAGCGTGAAGCGCACCGGCGGCCTCCACACCCTCTACATCTCGCCGCTGAAGGCGCTCGCCGTCGACATCGCGCGCAATCTGGAAACGCCGATTGCCGAGATGGGGCTGCCGATCAAGGTCGAGACCCGCACCGGCGATACGCCGGGGTCGCGGCGGCAGCGGCAGCGGCGCTATCCGCCGGATATCCTGCTCACCACGCCGGAACAACTGGCGCTGCTGTTGTCGTCGGACGATGCGCCGTTTCTGTTCTCCTCGCTCAAGCGCATCGTGCTCGACGAGCTGCATGCGCTCGTGACCTCCAAGCGCGGCGATCTCTTGTCGCTCGGACTGGCACGGCTGTGGCGGCTGGCGCCCGAGATGCGGGCGATTGGATTGTCGGCGACGGTCGCCGAGCCGGAATTGCTGGCACGCTTTCTGGTGCCGCAGCGCGACGGCAAGGAAGTCTCCGCCGACATCGTCGTCGCCGGTGGCGCGGCGGCGCCCGTTGTCGAGATGCTCGACACCAAGGAGCGCCTGCCATGGGCAGGGCACAGCGCGCGCCATGCGCTCGGCGAAATGTACGAGCTGATCAAGCGCAACAAGACCACGCTGATCTTCGTCAATACCCGCAGCCAGGCCGAAATGCTGTTCCAGGATTTCTGGCGCATGAATGACGACGGCCTCGCGATTGCGCTCCATCACGGCTCGCTCGACGTTGCACAGCGCCGAAAGGTCGAGGACGCGATGGCGGCCGGCAAGCTGCGCGGCGTGGTCTGCACGTCCTCGCTCGACCTCGGTATCGACTGGGGTGATATCGATCTCGTCGTCAATGTCGGCGCGCCCAAGGGCTCTTCGCGCCTGATGCAGCGGATCGGCCGCGCCAACCACCGGCTCGACGAACCTTCGCGCGCGGTGCTGATCCCGGCGAACCGTTTCGAGGTGCTGGAATGCCGCGTCGCGATCGATGCGATCGCCGAAAATGCGCAGGATACGCCGCCCCTGCGCACCGGTGGGCTCGATGTGCTGGCGCAGCACGTTCTCGGCTGCGCCTGCGGCGAGCCGTTTCTATCAGACGAACTCTATGCGGAGGTGCTGACATCGGCGCCATATTCGTCGCTGACGCGAACCGATTTCGACGACGTGGTCGATTTCGTCGCCACCGGTGGCTACGCGCTGAAAACCTACGAGCGTTTTGCGCGCATCAAGCAGGACAAGCAGGGGCGCTGGCGCGTCGCCAATCCAAAGGTCCGGCAGAGCTATCGCCTCAATGTCGGCACCATCGTCGAAGAGGCCATGCTCAAGGTGAGGCTGGTGCGCGGACGCAGCGGCGGTGCGGGCTCCACGGGCATGATCGGCCGCGGCGGACGGATGCTCGGTGAGATCGAGGAATATTTCATCGAGGGGCTGGTCGCCGGCGACACCTTTGTGTTCGGCGGCGAGATCGTGCGTTACGAGGCGCTGGTCGAGGACCAGGTCTATGTCTCCCGTGCCAACGACAGGGATGCCAAGGTGCCGTCCTACATGGGCGGCAAGTTTCCGCTGTCGACCTATCTGGCCGAGCGCGTGCGGAAATTGCTGGACGACCGGCGGCAGTGGAATGCGCTGCCGGAGCAGGTGCGCGACTGGCTGTCGCTGCAGCGGGATTTTTCCCGCGTGCCCGGCCGTGCGCGAGCTTCTGATCGAAACCTTTCCGCGCGGCGGCAAGCATTACATGGTGTGCTATCCCTTCGAGGGCCGTCTCGCGCACCAGACGCTCGGCATGCTGCTGACGCGCCGGCTGGAGCGCGCCCGCGCCCGGCCGCTCGGCTTCGTCGCCAATGAATATGCGCTGGCGATCTGGGGGCTTGGCGACGTCTCCTTCATGGTTCGTCACGGCAAGCTCGATTTCGCCGCCTTGTTCGCGCCCGACATGCTCGGCGACGATCTCGAGGCGTGGCTCGCTGAATCCGCACTGATGAAACGCACCTTCCGCAATTGCGCGCTGATCTCGGGCCTGATCCCGCGCCGCTTCACCGGCGAGGAGAAAAGCCGCCGTCAGGTGCTGTTCTCGACCGATCTCGTGTACGACGTGCTGCGCAAGCACCAGGCCGACCATGTGCTGCTGCGCGCCGCGCGCGCGGACGCCGCTGCCGGCCTGCTCGATCTCAAGCGTCTGGGTGATATGCTCTCGCGTATTCAGGGGCGAATTACCCATCGGGAACTCGAACATGTTTCGCCGCTCGCCGTGCCCGTGATGCTGGAAATCGGCCGCGAGTTAGTTTATGGCGAAGCATCGGATGAGTTGCTGGCGGAAGCCGCCGATGAACTCGTCAAAGAGGCGATGGGATAACGGGAAGGCACGTGACGGCAGGGGCGCAATCTTCGGGAGACGATCAGCAGATGCGCGCCTCGAAGGTCATGGTTGCCGACGTGACGTTCGTTGCCGACCTCTCCGGCGCGCTGTTCTGGCAGGAGCAGCGCCTGCTCGTCGTCTCCGATCTGCATCTGGAAAAGGGCTCCAGCTTCGCGAAGCGCGGCGTGCTGCTGCCACCCTATGACACGGTGGCGACGCTGAGCCGCCTCGCCGCCGTGATCGCGCGGCATGACCCGCGCATGGTGATTGCGCTCGGCGACAGTTTTCATGACCGCGCCGCGCATGAGCGGCTGTCGGCGCCCGACCGCGAGGCGCTCTCGGCGATGCAGACGCGGCGCGACTGGATCTGGATCTCGGGCAATCACGATCCGGCGCTGCCGTCCGATCTCGGCGGCGTGGTGGCGAGCGAAGTCGCGATCGGCCCGATTGTATTCCGCCACGAGCCGACTGGAGCTGTGGGCGAAATCGCCGGCCATCTGCATCCGAAGGCCCGCGTCGCCACAAGGGGACGATCTATGGAGCGGCGATGTTTTGCTTCCGATGGCGAGCGCGCGGTGATGCCGGCGTTCGGCGCCTATACCGGCGGCCTGAGCATCCGCGATGTGGCGTTCGCGAAAATCTTTGGCGCGCCCGGCTTCCTGGCGCATGTGCTCGGTGACAACCGCGTGCACGCGATCGCGGCGTCAAGGTGTTATTGAATTAGCTGCGGCACACATGACGGCGTCAGGGTGAGGCAGAGCGAAGCGTGCGCACCATCTCGCCCAACGGATTCGGAGCGATGGTGCGGCACGGCGCAAGCGCGCCTTCGCCGCACCCCACGATTCCATCGGGACAAACTACGCCGCCTTCGCCTGCACCGTGCTGCAGAACTCGGCCAGCCGATCCGCCAGCCGCAATGTCGCGGGGCCGGCATCGGGGGCCGCCACCAATGCCATTTCGGTCCGGTCGATCGGTGCGAAGCCATCCTTCGCGGTCAGCACGCGGTGGTCGGCCTGGATCGCGATTTCGGACAGGATGCTGAGCCCCATGCCGGCGGCGACCGCGGCCTGGATGCCTGAGAGGTTGGAAGACGTATAGGCCATGTGCCAGCTCCGCCCGGCGCTTTCCAGCGCATGGATCGCGCCTGCCCGGTAGAGACAGCCGGTAGGAAAGCCGATCAGAGGTACGGAGCCCGTGCGCGTATCGCGCGGATGGCTTTTGCTGGTGACCCAGTGCACGCGCTCCGGCCACATCGCGATGCCGCCTTTTTCCCCCGCGGAGCGCTTGAACAATGCAAGATCGAGTTCGCCGCGTTCGAGCTCCCGCCTGAGGTTGGCGCTCTGGTCGGCGCGGACGTCGAGCCGCAGGCCGGGATGCGAGCGCGAGAAGGCCGCCAGCAGTTTCGCCAGGCGATAGGCGGCAAAATCCTCTGGCACGCCGAGCCGCACCGCGCCCTCGCTCTCGGGGCGCGCCACCACGTCGCGCGCTTCCTCGGCCAGCGCCAGCAGCCGCCGCGCATAGGACAACAGCCGCTCGCCGGCTTCCGTCGGCGTCACATCCTTGCCGTTGCGGTTCAATAGCGGCTGGCCGACATCGTCTTCCAGCCGCTTGATCTGCTGGCTGACGGTCGATTGCGTGCGGTGGACGCGTTCGCCGGCGCGGGTGAAGCCGCCGGCATCGACGACGCTGACGAAACTGCGCAAAAGCTCCAGATCGAGCATGCGAATGCTCCATTTATAAATCCACTGATTGCTAGTTTATCATTTAATTTCCAAATATCAAGGCGCGGGCCTAGATCATGGGGAAAGGAGACTTCCCATGTCGCTCGCGCCCTCGGTTGCGGTTCCCCGCGCCGCCTTCAATCCGCTGCCGCTTTATATCGGCCTGTTCTGCCTGCTCTGGAGTTTTGCCTTCGTCGCCGGCAAGATCGGCGTTACCGATTGCCCGCCGCTGATCCTGCTCGCCGCGCGCTTTTCGCTGGCCGGTGTCGTGATCCTCGGCATCACGGCGCTGCGCGGCGAAGCGTGGTCCTCGCTCACCTGGCGCGACGCCGGCATTTTCGCGATCCTCGGTATCGCCAACAACGCGCTCTATCTCGGCCTCGGCTATACCGGGCTGCAGACCGTATCCGCCGGTCTCGGTGGCTGATCGTCAGCGCCAATCCGGTGTTCACCGCGGTGCTTGCGGCGGCCTTTCTCGGTGAGGCGCTGACCTGGCGCAAGGTCATGGGACTTTTGCTCGGCATTGCCGGCGTCGGCTTCATCGTCTGGCACCGCATGTCTGTTGGCACCGATGACTGGCACGGCATCCTGTTCACGCTGGCGTCGTTGGCTTCCATCGTGCTCGGGACCATCCTGTTCAAGGTGCTGGCGCCGAAGGGCTCGCTCTGGGTCGGCAACGGTGTGCAAAATCTCTCAGCCGGCATCGTGCTGCTGCCGTTTGCCTTCACGCTGGCTGATGTCGGCGACATCGTGCCGAGCGCGCGGCTCCTGGGCGCGTTCGCGTTCCTCGTGTTCGGCGGCTCGATCCTGGCGTATCTGCTCTGGTTTCATCTCCTGAAAGTGTGTGGCGCGACCGCCGCGAGCGCCTATCATTTCCTGATGCCGCCGCTCGGCATGCTGTTTGCGTTCCTCGTGCTCGGCGAACATGTCGAGTTTCGCGATCTGCTCGGCATCGTCCCGGTGGCGCTCGGCATTTACCTGGTGACCCGTCCCGCGGCGTCAGCGCTGACCAAGAGGAGTGCGACATGACCCCGTGTAACGACGGGTTCCGCAGTCTGGAACTTGCGCCATCCGGTTTCGTTATTGCGGCTGCATGGATCAGACGACATCGAAATCGAAGCATCGCAGCAAGGCGGGCGTAGCGCAGGCGAGGCCGGAGGCGAAAGCCGGCACCATCCCGCTCATTCCGTTTCCGCGATGCGCTGAAGGCGCTCGGCCCCGGCCTGATTACCGGGGCATCCGACGACGATCCGTCGGGGATCGGCACCTACAGCCAGGCCGGCGCGCAGTTCGGCTACGGCATCGGCTGGACCATGATGCTGACGTTTCCGCTGATGGTGGCGATCCAGGAAATTTCCGCGCGGGTCGGCCGCGTCACCGGCCACGGCATTTCAGGCAATGCGTGCCGGCATTATTCGTCCTGGTTGCTTCATGTGATGGTGACGCTGCTGTTCGTCGCCAACACCATCAACATCGGCGCCGACCTCGGCGCGATGGCGGACGCCAGCAAGCTGCTGATCGGCGGCCACACCATCATCTATGTCCTGCTGTTCGGCGTGACGTCGGTGGCGGCGCAGATCTTCCTCGATTACAGCCGCTACGTCTCGGTATTGAAATGGCTGACGCTCAGCCTGTTCGCCTATGTCGCGGCGCTCGCCTTCGCCAAGGTCTCGTGGGGCGATGCGCTCGCCGGCATCCTCGTTCCGCGCCTGAGCTGGAACGCCGATTACTTCACCACCATCGTCGCGATCTTCGGCACCACGATCTCGCCCTATCTGTTTTTCTGGCAGGCGTCGCAGGAAGCCGAGGACCAGCGCGTCGACGCGACGAAGCGTCCCCTGATCGAAAAGCACTACGGCGCGCGGAAGGAATTTCATCGCATCCGCGCCGATACCATCGTCGGCATGGCGTTCTCCAATTTGATCGCGCTGTCGATCATCATCACCGCCGCGGCAACGCTACATGCGGCCGGCAAGACCGACATCCAGACCTCGGCGCAGGCGGCGGAAGCTTTGCGTCCGATCGCCGGAGCATTTGCGGAAGTGATTTTTGCGCTCGGCATCGTCGGCACCGGATTGCTGGCAATCCCGGTGCTCGCCGGCGCCACGGCGTACGCCGTCGGCGAGGGGCGGCAATGGCCGGTCGGCCTTGCGCGCAAGCCGAAGGAAGCGGCCGCCTTCTACGCTGTACTGGCGTTGTCGGCGGGTATAGGCATTGCGCTGAACTTCACGCCGATCAACCCGATCTCGGCGCTGTACTGGAGCGCCGTCATCAATGGCGTGCTCGCCGTGCCCGTGATGGTGCTGCTGATGTTCATGGCGCGCCGCAAGGACGTGATGGGCCGCTTCGTCGTCACGGGTCCGCTCTATTGGCTGGGCTGGCTGTCGACGGCTGCGATGATGCTGAGCGTCGTGGCGATGGGCGTGGGGTTCTTTGTCGGGAAGTCGTGATGGCGGATGTGTAGGGTGGGCAAAGGCGCACTTGCGCCGTGCCCACCATCTATCCAATTCGTTGTCGGAATGGTGGGCACGCTCCGCTTTGCCCACCCTACGAATTCAACTCAATCCTTCCTAAACACGATCGACGCCATCCAGCCCGTCATCAGCGCCATGAAGGCGGTGATCAGCCCGTAGACGAAGCCGTGCTGCTGTGCCGTGGTGGCGACGAATTGCTCGAAGCCGACCTTGACGATTTCGAACGCGGTCTCGGTCTTGGCCACCAGCGCGCCGTCGGCGAACAGCTTGATCTCGACATTATAGAGACCGATCGGCACCTCGGCCGGCAGCGGAATGCCGGTGCGAAACAGCGTCGGCGTCAGGAACGTCACCGCCGAAGTCTCCTCGCGGTAGAGGCCGTGCTGGCGGCGCAGCCGCACGAAGGCGCTGCGGAATGCGTCGTCCGGCACCACGTCGGCGTAATCGCCGCCGACGCGCTGGGTCAGCAGGACGTTGTTCAGCCCGAGCTGCTGCCGCCGCTGCACCTCGGGCGAGGCGATGGCGTCGAACGGCCGGTTGGAGAACAGCGCGAGATAGGACGGCACTTTCAGGAACTGCCGGGAGTTGGTGTTGATCCAGATCCCGAACCGGCGCTCCTTGCGGCGGGTGACCATGTCGGCGCGCGGGCCGGCGACCGTCACCACCAGATCGTACGCGCGATTGGCCGGCGTATTGGCATCCTTTTCTACCGAGCCGAACAGCACCAGTTCCTCGCCGGAATAATTCGGCGTCACGGTGACGCGGTGGTTCGACACCGACACGATCAGCTTTTCGGCCCGCACGGGCGTGACCGCCAGCGTGGCGCCGAGCGCAAGGCCTCCAAGTATGAGCAGGAGGCGTGCGATCATCCCGTCACCCCGGTTTGGCGGATGGTGAAGAGATCCTCGGGCCGGAGCACCAGTTCGACCGCAAAGCGGACGCCGACGGCGAGCACCAGCAGCCCGAGCAGCAGCCGCAAATGTTCGCCGCGGATTTTCTGCCCGGCGCGCGCGCCGAATTGCGCGCCGGTGACGCCGCCGATCATCAGGATCAGCGCCAGCACGGCATCGACCAGATGGTTGGTGACGGCGTGCAGCATGGTGGCGAACACCATCGTGACCAGGGTCAGCACCATCGAGGTGCCGATCACGGTCGAGGTCGGCACCCGCAGCACGTAGATCAACATCGGCACCAGGATGAAGCCGCCGCCGATGCCCATCACGGCGCCGATGAAGCCGATCATCAGGCCGATCGCCACGACGGGAATGACGGACAGATAGATTTTGGAGCGCTTGAAGCGCATCTTCAGCGGCAAGCCATGGATCCAGACATGGCTGCCCGGGCGGCGCGTGGTGACCGGCCCGCCGCGGCGGGCCCGCAACAGCGCCCGCAGGCCTTCCCAGAACATCAGCCCGCCGACGGTGGTCAGCAGGATCACGTAGGACAGCGCGATCATGAGATCGAGCTGACCCAGCGAGCGCAGCAGCGTGAAGGTCCAGACCCCGAGTGCAGTACCCATACTGCCGCCGGTCAACAGCACCGCCGCCAGCAGCGGATCGATGGCGCGCCGCCGCCAATAGGAGATCGCGCCTGAGAACGAGGAGGCGGCGATGTGGCTGGCGACGGAGGCGACCGCGACCGCGGGCGTAATGCCGACGAAGATCAACAGCGGCGTCATCAGGAAGCCGCCGCCGATCCCGAACATGCCGGACACGAACCCGACCGCCGCGCCCATCGCCAGGATGAGGAAAACATTGACCGGGATGTCGGCGATCGGGAGGTAGAGCTGCACGCGCGTCTGCTTTTTATGGCTTAGCCGCAAGAGACGGCCGGGCGGCCGCTCAGGGCATGGTTTCTGTTGTATTTGCCGGCAGTGGAAGCCGGTTTGTGCATGCACCTTTGCGTGCGCAGGGCCGGTTCCCGCGTCTTTGCATAACTGAATTCGGCAGCGTGAGGGACTAAAAATGCCCGGGAAGGCAAATTTTTGCCGTACACGCCCGCGCATCCGTCAGGGCGTTGAAACGTTACAAATCTGCAGAGCGCAGGCGCGGTTCGCGCAAGCGCGGCGCTCGGCCGGCTCAGGGCTTTCCGAGCGGGTCGGTGACGAGGTTCATCGCCAGCGCCTGCTTGGGGCTCAGCCAGCGAATCTCCCGGGTTTCCGACATCGCTTCCACGATCGAGGACGACACCCCCATCTTGGTCATGTAGCCCAGCACGGCGCCGGCAATCCGCTGGGTGTCCGCGACAGGATCGTCCGCGGGCTTGGTTGTGACAAACCGGTGAACGCCCAAGGCCGAGCCCAGGACGCCGAAGCGGGTCTTGCCCCCGGCATAGACGAGCACGCAGGCGCTGGCGCAATAGGCCGGCTTGATGCGGCCCGAGGCGTCGGCGCTGCCGACCGCGGTTGCGAGCGAGCGCTGCCGGATGATCTCGCCGATAATCACGGCCTGGTTCAGGTCGCCGCCGGGAGAGGCCAGCAGGACGATGTCGCCCGCCGCGAGATTGGCCTGGTCCAGCCTGCTGCGAAACCAGTTCGCGGCGGCGGGGCCGATCGTCCCGCTGACGAACAGCGCGCGCCGCCCCTGGCTCGAACCATCGAGATGGAGCGTGTCGATCACCTGGGATGTCAGGCCTGGCGAGACGTACTGGTCCTTCCAGTAGTCCCAGGCATCCGGTTGTGACAGGTCGCGGTAGGCGCGAATGACGACACCGGAAACCAGCAGGATAAAGATGGCGATCGTCCAGAAATGCCGTTTGCGCCGGGGTGCCTGACTGGCGGGCGGAGGCGGGGCCTGACCGGCCGGCATGCGTGGCGGCGCGATCGCAGGGCCTGTCGGCGACCTGCGGAAGCGATTTTCTCCACCCTGGCTGTCTTCGGTCGACAATCGGTCCTCTTGCAAGCCGGCCCGTTCCGATCAGGCTGGCCCGAAGCATTATACGAGTTTGTGGCCGAGGATATGGCGGTGAATGCGACCCGTCCAAGGGGACGGCGGCATCGCGACCTTGTCGTCGCGAACGCGTTTAGTGAGCGGCGGCGGTGCGCTTGGAGGCTGCAGCCGGCTTGGCGCCGGGCTTGGCGGCGGCCGGTGCCGGCGTCGGTGCCGAATCCCAGCCGCCGGCGGGTGACGCGACGTTGAGGACGTCGTCGGGTTGCGGCTCCGGCGTGAAGGTCTGGATCGCAAGCCGGGCTGCCGCCAGCGACTGGACGTCGAGGCGCTTGGCAATATCGTCGCGCTTGCGGCCGGCGTCGGCATCGCCCTGGGCCGCGGCGAGGCTGAACCATTTGAAGGATTCGGCGAGGTTCTGTTCGACGCCGATGCCGCGGGCATAGAGGATGCCGAGGTTGAACTGGCTGTCGGCGACGCCGCGATCGGCGGCTTTGCGGAACCAGATCGACGCGCTCTTGTAATTGGCGCCCTTGCCGCCGCCATCGGCGTCGAGCACGGCCAGGTTATGCATCGCCTTGGCACTGCCGCGCTCGGCCGCCTGCGCATAATAACGCCGCGCGATATCGACGTCCTTTTTCACGCTGAGGCCCTTCTCGTAGAAGGTCCCGAGCCGGAAAACTGCCGGCACCACGCCGGCCTGCGCCGCGCGGCCGTACCATTTGGCGGCTTCGTCGAGGTTCGGGGCAATGCCTTTGCCTTCGGCAAAGCGCATGCCGATCTCGTAGGCCGCGGCCGGGTCACCCTTCAGCGCCGCGGCGCGCAACACCGGACCGCCGATGCCGTCAGGCAGCCGCTCGGTCGGCGGCACCGCGATCATGGCGAGCTTGCCCCCGGTGGGCGGCAGCGTCGGGATCGCGCCGGTGACGTCACTGGCTGCAGCAGGCGACGGCGTGGCCGGCGGCGAAACCAGGATCCGCGCGCTATCCAGCGTGTTCGGTCCGGAAGAATTGTTCGACTGCTTCTCGACCGGCGTCGGCGAAATCATCAAGGGCGCCGCAGGCATTGCGGGCATTGCCGGCTTGGCAAAGTTCTCCGCGGGCGCGGGCGCGCGAGCGTGCGCGGCCGGCTCGCTGGACTGTCCCATCGTCGGCGGTTGGAGCTCGCTGCCGGTATCGAGCAGCGTCATCGCCATCTTGAAGGTGCCGAGTACGATCACGACCACGCTCGCGCCGACCAGGAGCGAGCGGATCCTGGAGGACATGTTCGAGGGGGTCTTGTCGTTCGCCTTGGCCTTGTCGCCGCCCTTGTCCCTGGGCGCGGCCTTCGCCGAACGCCCGGCTTTCTCGGGGGGCGGCGCGGCGGCCGCGGCCTGCGCGGCACGGCGCGCGGCGGCAATGAAGCTCGACGAGTTCACCGGCTCTTTCGGCCCGGAAGCAATCTCGCTGATCGCGTTTTCGGAAGCCGCGATCCGTTCCGACGGCGAGGACAGGCGCGCGGTCGGCCGCGTGCCCGGCTCGAGCGGATGATCCGGCGGCAATCCCGGCGCGATTGCAGTACGCGGAGCTGCGGCAAGCGGCTCCAGGATTTCGCTGATCGCCCGCGGTGGCAGAGGCGGGGCGATCGGGGCGGTCGGCTGAGCGGCGTGGAATTCGCGCGGCGCGGCGTCAAAATGTTCCTGAGGATCCCCTTGCAGCGCGGCGGGATTGGGCAATTCCGGTTTCAGCGGTGGCGCCGCCGGCTGCATCACGGGCGGCGGCGTAAACGCCTGCGGCGTCGCCGCGCGCGGGGCCTCGCCCTGCATTTCGAACGGTGCCCGGCTGGATTGGGCCGCGACCGGTGTGGCGCGAGCCCCGCGCAGATCGCCTTCGATCGTCGACAGGCGGTCGACCACGTGGCCGAGCGTGTTGTGAACCGTCTCCAGCGAGTCCTGTGTGCGGCGGTCGGTTTCCGACTGGCTGAAGCGGATGTCGGACAGTTCGCGCTTGACCAGATCGACGATGCCGGAGTCCATCGGCTGGGCGGTGTCGCCGGAACTACGGCTGGTTTCGGCGAGCGCAACCAGGCTGGCGTGCTGGCGTTCGAGCGAACGCAGAATATCGTGCAGGCCTTCCTCGACCCGTCCGAGGTCGATGCTCGGCGCGGCGGAGCGGTCGTTGGAAGCTTCCAGGCGCTCCAGCAGGTAGGATACGCGCTGTTCGAGATGGGCGAACGCCGACGCATTGTCGTCGCCGGCCGGGATACGGTCGAGCCGCTCCGACAGCGTGCGCAACGCGTTTTCGAGAAATTCCGAATTGTCGCTCGCGGCCGGCGCCTGCCTTGTTTCCAGCGTCGAGGTCAGCGCGGTGAGGCGCTGCTCGAGCTGTCCCCAGGCATCGCTGTTGCCGTCAAAGCGGGAAAGCTGGTCGACCTTGGCCGACAGCGTGTGCACGTCCTCGGCGAGCCGGGACAGCGCGTCGTTGGAGGCGACGTTGGAGACGATTCCGCGCAGCGCCACGATCGCGCTCTCGAGCTGCTGCACGGTCGACGGATCTTCGTTCGAGCGCAGGATCAGATCGAGCTTGGCGCCGAGATTGCGGATCGCTTCGTCGTAGCCGGTGAGCTGTTCGGCCGGCGTCAGCGAGCGCAACGCTTCGCGGATTTCGCCGAGCGCGCGCTCGATGCCGGTCAGCGTCTGGCCGTCGCTGCCGTGCTCGCGGCTGTCGTCGATGCGGCGGGACAGCGAGCGGATTTCGTTCTCGAGCGATTCGATCTCCCGTCGCGGCACCGCCTCGGTGATGGCCTGGCGGATTTCGGCGAGTTCGCTGCGGAAGGCGGCAATCGACTCCTCGACGTGATCGGGACGCTGCAGCGCCTCGATCTGGCTCGTGATCTGGATCAGGTGCCGTTCGAGCGAAGAGAAATCCGGGCCGGCCGGCGCTGCGGGCTGCGCGGGGGCGGCACTCGGCGCGCCATTGCGCGGCGGCATCTGGCGCGGCGGCGGGCCGTCGAGTTCGTTCTGGCGCGCGGTGATTTCGGCAATCGCGAAATCCATCGAGGCCGGACTGAGCGGCGGTGCGGGGCGATAGACCTGGGCTGCGGCCCGTTCGACCAGTTCGGTCTGACGCTGCTTTTCCTGCATCTGGACCTGCCGGGTCGGCGCGGGATTGGAAATCTGCGACAGCCGCGCATCGAGGCGCGAAATGGCGTCGTTGAGCTGGCGGGCCACCGTCGGCTCGCCACGAGGCGCTTCGCCATGCGGAGTGTCGCCGCGGGGAGTGTCGGCGCGCGGCGCGGGCCGCGAAATCTGCTCGATCTGCCGTGTGATCGAATCCAGCCGCTGGTGAATGTCGGCAACGTCGCGGCTCTCCCGGGCCGGCATCGCCGGCCGCTGATTGGAAGACGCGCTGAAGCTGGGCGGGGCCGGTGCGCCGATGGTGGAATTGAGCCAGTCGCTCAGGGTCATGCCGGCGCGCCGCGCGGCGGCCTCCGCCCTGTCGCGGACGGATGGATCGATGCCGTCAACACTCCACGATACGCGCGAATTCATGCTCTCGTCCGGTTCCGCTCCGGCGCTCCGCCAGCGCCATCAGCCTCCCCGCGCGTCCCCGTGAGGAGACAATCGAATTTCGCGCAGGTCGTCTGCCTCAGAACCTGACTTTTGTTCCTTACGGTAAATAACGGGTTAAGGAATTGGACGGGCGGCCCTAAAAGTTACCGACGCAAAATTGGCCGGTTCTAGCCGCTATTCCCGCGAGGGCCGTCCTCCAGGGACACCACGTTGGTCCGCTCGGCGCCGGCAGACAGCGCTGACAACGCCTCGATCGCCTCTTCGCACCATTCCGCCACGGCGCGCTCGTGGGCGAGGCCGATGCGAAGTCCGAGCAGTTTGCCGACATCGGCCGGCGGCGCGGTGCCTTGGGGAAAACGTTTGTTGAGCAGGCGCTCGTATCGGGCGAAACGGTCGCGGTGGTGTTCCAGCCGCGCCATCAGGTCGGTGCGCAACGGTTCGACGTCGACGCTGTCGAGCGCGTAGAGCCGCACCAGCAGGTCGTCCTTGATCGAGGCCGGAACGCTCGGCCGCGCGGCCCAGTGCCTGAGCGCGGCGCGACCCTCCGGCGTGAGCGTGTAGACCAGCTTGTTGGGCTTGCCCGATTGCACCACCTCGCGACCCTGGATATGGCCGCGGTCGCGAAGCTTGGTGAGCTCGCGATAAATTTGCTGGTGGTCCGCCTTCCAGAAGAATCCAATGGAGTTGTCGAACGTTTTGGCGAGCTCGTAGCCCGTCATCGGACGTTCGGTCAGGCAGGCAAGGATCGCGTCACCAAGCGCCACAACACCGGCCTCCGGATTTTAACAGTGATTGACATTATGCACAAAGTTGCATATGCGTCAATGCGCATAGGCTCGGGAGAGGTCCAATCCCCGGCGCCAGCCCGTCATCGCCCGCCAGAGGAGACATGATGACCATGAGCGGCCTCGACAAGTGGTACGGCTACATGAAGTCCCATGATACGGCGGCGTTGTGGGACCTGCTGCACCCCGATGCGGTGTTCGAAAGCCCCGTCGTCCACACGCCGCAGCGCGGGCGCGACATCACCTTCAAGTATCTGGCGAGCGCCGAGAAGGTCCTTGGCGGCCCCGGCTTCAAATACACCGGCGAATGGCGCAGCGCCAACGGCGCGGTCCTCGAATTCGAAAACGAGATCGAGGGCATCAGGATCAACGGCGTCGACATCATCACCTTCAGCGATGACGGCAAGATCACGCACTTCAAGGTGATGGTGCGCCCGCTGAAGGGAATGAATCTGCTGCACCGCTTGATGGGGGAGCAACTTGCCAAAGGGTGAGGGAGCCAAGGCCACGACGATGTCCAGTGCCGTTTATGTCGCAATGGCCGATGAGATATTGACGGCGTGCTCACTCCCTAGAGTCTCCGGAACCGGATAAGCTCTGCGTCCGGATCGCCACAACGAATTTCATTTCAAACGCCTTCGCCACATTAGCCGCTGCCGGGAGAACACCATGCCGATCTACAAAGCCCCCGTGGAAGACGTCACCTTCCTGCTCAACGACGTGTTCCAGATCGATCGCTACGACAATCTGCCCGGCTTCTCCGATGCCTCCGCCGATGTGCGGGAGGCGATCTTGGGCGAGGCCGCAAAACTCTCCGAAGAGGTGCTGCAGCCGCTCAACCGTGTCGGCGATCTCGAAGGCTGCAAGCGGAATGACGATGCCTCGGTGACGACGCCGAAGGGTTTCAAGGAAGCCTTCAAGCAGGTGTCCGAGGGCGGCTGGCTCGGCCTTTCGGCGCCGGCGGAATATGGCGGGCAGGGGCTGCCGGTGACGCTGAGCCAGGTCGTCACCGAATTCCAGAGCGCGGCCAACATGGCGTTTTCGATGTATGGCGGTCTCACCATGGGCGCCACCGCGGCGCTGCTGGTGCACGGCAAGCCCGAGCAGAAGAAGATGTTCGTGCCGAAGATGGTGGCGGGCGAGTGGACCGGCACCATGAACCTCACCGAGCCGCAATGCGGCACCGATCTCGGCCTGTTGCGCACCAAGGCGGTGAAGCAGGCCGACGGCAGCTACAAGATCACGGGCACCAAGATCTTCATCTCGGCCGGTGAGCACGACCTCGCCGACAACATCATCCATCTGGTGCTGGCGCGCATCGAAGGCGCTCCATCAGGCATCAAGGGCGTATCGCTGTTCGTGGTGCCGAAGATCCTGGTCAACGCCGATGGTTCGCTGGGGGCGCGCAACGGCGTGTCCTGCGGTTCGATCGAGCACAAGATGGGCATCCACGGCAATTCAACCTGCGTGATGAACTACGACGGCGCCACCGGCTGGCTGATCGGCGAGGAAAACAAGGGCATGCAGGGCATGTTCGTGATGATGAACGAGGCTCGCCTCGGCGTCGCCGTGCAGGGTCTCGCGCAGTCCGAGGTCGCCTATCAGAACGCCGTCCAGTATGCGCGCGAGCGTTTGCAGGGCCGTTCGCTGACAGGCGCAAAGGAGCCGGACAAGCCGGCCGACCCGATCATCGTGCATCCCGACGTGCGCCGCGTGCTGCTGACCATCCGCGCCTTCAACGAGGCGGCGCGCGCCATGGTGGTATGGACCGCGCTGAAGAGCGATGTCGCCCACCGCTCGTCGGATCCGAAGGACCGCCAGGAGGCCGACGACCACATGGGCCTGATGACGCCGGTCATGAAGGGCGTGATGACCGATGTCGGCTTCTCCAACGCGGTGCTGGCGCAGCAGATGTATGGCGGCCACGGCTATATCGCCGAACACGGCATGGAGCAGTTCGTGCGCGACGCGCGCATCGCCATGCTCTATGAGGGCGCCAACGGCATCCAGGCGCTCGACCTGGTCGGCCGCAAATTGCCGCGCGACGGCGGCCGCGCGGTGATGGCGTTCTTTGCCGAAGTCGGCGCTTTCGCCAAGGAGCACGGCGGCGATGAGGCGATGAAGCCGTTCGTCACGCCGCTCTCGGCTGGCCTCGGCCATCTGCAGCAGGCCACCGGCTGGCTGATGCAGAACGCGCTGACCAAGCCCGACAATGCCGGCGCCGCCGCCACCGACTACATGCAATTGTTCGGCCTCGTCACCTTTGCCTACATGTGGGCGCGGATGGCCAAGGTAGCTCAGGACAAGATTGCGGCCACCGGCGCCACGCCCTATCTCTCGACCAAGCTGGTGACCGGCCGTTTCTTCATGGAGCGGATGTTGCCGGAAACCCATGTCCATCTTGCGCGCATCCAGACCGGCTGCGCGACCACCATGGAATTGGCGGCGGAAGCGTTCTGAGGCGTCCTGCAAAATTCTATCGTCATTGCGAGCGAAGCGAAGCAATCCATGGAGCGCCAAAGCAAGTCTGGATTGCTTCGCTACGCTCGCAATGACGGCGGAATGATTTGAAATTCGTCTGGCTCGATCGGAGCCGAGACTGAACCGGGAGAAAACGATGCCTGAGGCATATATCTACGATCACGTTCGCACCCCGCGCGGCCGCGGCAAGGCCGATGGCGCGCTTCACGAGGTCACCGCGCTGGCGCTCGCCACCGTGCCGCTGCAGGCGCTGAAGGAACGCAACAATCTTGCCGAAGACGTGGTCGACGACGTGATGCTCGGCGTGGTCGACCCGGTCGGCGAAGCCGGCAGCGACATCGCGCGCTTCGCGGCCTTGAAGGCGGGGCTTGGCGAAGCCGTCCCCGGCGTGCAGATCAGCCGCTTCTGCGCCTCCGGCCTCGACGCCGTGAATTTCGCTGCCGCCCAGATCATGGCCGGCCAGCATGAGCTTGTGATCGGCGGCGGCGCGGAATCGATGAGCCGCGTCGGCATCGGCGCCTCCGGCGGCGCCTGGCCGATGGATCCCTCGATGGCGGTGCCGTCCTATTTCATGCCGCAGGGCGTCTCGGCCGACCTGATCGCGACCAAATACGGTTTCTCGCGCGACGACGTCGACGCCTACGCCGTGCAGAGCCAGCAGCGCGCCGCCAAGGCGTGGGACGAGGGCCGCTTCAACAAGTCGGTGGTGCCGGTCAAGGACATCAACGGCCTGACCATCCTGGCCAAGGACGAGCATATGCGCCCGACCACGACCATGCAGTCGCTGGCGCAACTGCAGCCGGCGTTCACGGTGGTCGGGCAGATGGGCGGCTTCGATGCGGTCGCGATCCAGTCGCATCCGGAAATCGAGCGCGTCAATTACGTCCACCATGCCGGCAACTCCTCCGGCATCGTCGATGGCGCCGGCGCGGTGCTGCTCGGCAGCAAGGAAGCGGGCGCGAAACATGGATTGAAGCCGCGCGCAAAAATCCGCGCCTTTGCCAATATCGGCTCGGAGCCCGCGATGATGCTGACCGGTCCGGTCGACGTCACCGAAAAGCTGTTCGAGCGCTCCGGCATGAAGAAGTCGGACATCGATTTGTTCGAGCTCAACGAGGCCTTTGCCTCGGTGGTGCTGCGCTACATCCAGGCGTTCGAGATCGACAATGCGAAGATCAACGTCAATGGCGGCGCGATCGCGCTAGGCCATCCGCTCGGCGCGACGGGAGCGATGATCCTCGGCACCGTGCTCGACGAGTTGGAGCGCACCAACAAGTCCACCGCGCTGGTGACGCTGTGCATCGGCGGCGGCATGGGGACGGCGACGATCATCGAGACGGGTGTAACCCGACGCCATTCGTAGGGTGGGCAAAGCGAAGCGTGCCCACCACTACGACCTCCGCAAGCAATGGTGGGCACGCTGCGCTTTGCCCACCCTACGAGATACGAAGCTTAACCGCCGCGCCTGACATCGGCTGCCGGCATCGAGGGAGCAACCAACATGGCCTTCAAGAATTTCAAGGTAGAAACCGACGCCGACGGCATTGCGCTGGTCACCTGGGACATCCCCGGACGTTCGATGAACGTGCTGGACGAGACCTCGACCAGCGAGCTCGAAGAGATATTGAAGCAGACCACGGCCGATGCCGCGGTGAAGGGCGTCGTCATCACCTCAACCAAGGAAGCGTTCTGCGCCGGCGCCGACCTTTCGATGCTCGATGGCATGAACAAGGAATACGCCAGGGTCCTGAAGGAAAAGGGCGAGGTCGCGGCCAACCAGATGCTGTTCGACCAGAGCCGGCGCTTCTCGCTGGTGCTGCGCGGCATCGAAACCTGCGGCAAGCCGTGGGCCGCCGCGATCAACGGGCTGGCGCTCGGCGGCGGTTTCGAGGTGACGCTGTCCTGCCACTACCGCGTCGCGGCCGAGAATCCCAAAACTCGCCTCGGCCTGCCCGAGGTGAAGGTCGGACTGTTCCCCGGCGCCGGCGGCACCCAGCGCGTGCCGCGCCTCGTGCCGCCGCAGGATGCGATGACGATCCTGCTCAAGGGCGATCCGGTCACGGTCGACAAGGCCAAGGCGCTCAATTTGATCCACGCCATCGTTCCCGCAGCCGATCTGGTCAAGGCGGCGAAAGACTGGATCAAGGGCGGCGGCAAGGCGGTCGCGCCCTGGGACGAGAAGGGTTTCAAGCTGCCGGGCGGCCCGGTGTTCTCCAAGGCCGGCATGATGATGTTCCCGGCCGGCAACGCCATCTACCGCCGCGAGACCTACGACAATTACCCGGCAGCGCGCGCCATCATGAGCTGCGTCTATGAGGGCCTGCAGTTGCCGATCGACGCCGCGCTGCGCGTCGAGTCGCGCTACTTCACCAAAGTGCTGCGCTCCAAGGAAGCGGCGGCGATGATCCGCAGCCTGTTCCTGTCGATGCAGGAGCTGAACAAGGGCGCCCGGCGCCCGCAGGACGTGCCGCCGACCAGGATCAAGAAGGTCGCCGTAATCGGCGCCGGCTTCATGGGCGCCAGCGTCGGCTACGTCTCGGCCCGCGCCGGTCTCGACGTGGTGCTGATCGACCGCGACCAGGAAAGCGCCGACAAGGGCAAGGCGCATGCGAAGAGTGTCATCGACGGTCTGATCGCCAAGGGCCGCGCCAAGCCGGCCGAGGCTGACGCCATCATGTCGCGCATCACGCCGACCGCTGATTATGCCGCGCTCGGGGATTGCGACCTCGTCATCGAGGCCGTATTCGAGGACCGCAAGGTCAAGGCGGACACCTTTACCAAGGCGCAGCAATACCTGAAGGCGGACGCGATCTTCGCCTCCAACACCTCGACGCTGCCGATCACCTCGCTTGCCGAGAGCTTCAAGGAGCAGGGCAAGTTCATCGGCATCCACTTCTTCTCCCCGGTCGACAGGATGATGTTGGTCGAGATCATCCTCGGCAAGAACACCGGCGACGTCGCGCTGGCGACCGCGCTGGATTACGTCCGCATCATCGGCAAGACGCCGATCGTCGTGAACGATTCCCGCGGCTTCTACGCCAACCGCTGCGTCGGCCGTTACATCGCCGAAGGCAACGAGATGTTTCTCGAAGGCGTGCCGCCGGCAATGATCGAGAACTGCGCCAAGATGGCCGGCATGCCGGTCGGTCCGCTGTCGCTGTCGGATGAAGTAGCCCTCGACCTCGGCCTGAAGGTCATCAAGGCGACGGAAGCCGATCTCGGTCCCAACTCGATCAACCCGGATCAGAAGAAGCTGATGGTGGAGCTGGTCGAGAAGCAGGGCCGCCTCGGCCGCAAGAACAGCAAGGGCTTTTACGATTACCCTGAGAAGGGCAAGGGCCAGAAGAGCCTGTGGCCGGGCCTGTCGGCGCTGCAGCCCAAGCAGCTCGATCCCGATACGCTCGACATCGAGGAGCTGAAGCAGCGCTTCCTGGTGGTGCAGGCGGTGGAAGCCGCGCGCACGGTCGAGGATCACGTGATCACCGATCCGCGCGAGGCCGATGTCGGCTCGATCCTCGGCTTCGGCTTTGCGCCGTTCACCGGCGGCACGCTGTCCTATATCGACTTCATGGGCGCGCGGAAGTTCGTCGAGCTCTGCCACAAGCTCGAAGCCAAATACGGCTCGCGCTTCACCCCGCCGAAACTGCTGGAAGACATGGCGGCCAGGGGCGAGACGTTCTACGGCCGCTTCCCGCCGAAGAAGGCGGCGGCGTAAGTGCGTAATCTTTCGTCATTCCGGGATGGTCCGCAGGACCAGACCTTCGATGAGGCGCGATCGCGCCTCGGGGAACAACGAATTCCGGGTTACGACCCTGCGTTCGCATGCGCCCCGGAAGGACGGTACAGAATAAAAAGGGCCGGATCATCGATCCGGCCCTTCTCATATTCGCTATTCGCAAGAACTCACGCCGCCTTCATCAAGCCTTCCTTGGTCAGCGCTTCCTGCACCTTCGGCCGCGCCGCGACGCGGGCCTTGTAGGCCAACAGGTTGGGCATCGCCGACAGATCGAATTTCATCCGGTCCGCCCAGGACAGCATCGTGAAGAGGTAGCCGTCGGCGACGGTGAACTGGCTGCCCATCAAATAGTCGCGCCCGGCAAGCTGGCTGTCGACATATCTAAACTTGCCCATCACCCGGTCCTTGAAGAACGCCTTGGCCTCGTCGGCCAGCACCGGCGAGAACATCGGGCCGAAATTCTTGTGCAGTTCCGTGGTGATGAAGTTGAGCCACTCCAGCAGCTTGTAGCGGTCGCTGCTGTCGCGGGCGGGCGCCAGGTTCTTGCCGGCGGCCTTGTCGGCGATCATCTGGACGATGACCGGCCCCTCGGTGACCAGTTCGCCCGAATCGAGCGCCAGGGCCGGTACCTGGCCCTTCGGGTTGATCTTCAAAAAGTCGTCACCGTTCTCCAGCTTCTTGGCGCGGAGGTCGACTTTGACCAGGTCATAGGGCAGACCGGCCTCGAGAAGCGCGATATGGGGAGACAGCGAGCAGGCGCCTGGGGAATAATAAAGTTTCATCGGATTTTTCCTTCCCTCGCAATTTATTGGCGGACTGACTAAATGCATTTGCATGTAATAGTCAAGATTGATGCAGCTGCATTTAGTGCGCTACACTGATCTGTGACAGATACGGACTGGATTATGAAACGCAAACCATCGACCGAGGCGACCGCCGCCTGGATCCGCCTGATGCGGGTGCAGAGCCGGGTGCTCGATGCCGTCGAACAGGATTTGAAGAAAGCGGGCTTTCCGCCGCTGGCCTGGTACGACGCGCTTTTGGAACTGTCGCGCGCGCCCTCCGGCGAGATGCGTCCGGTGGAACTGGAAAAGCAGATGCTGATCCCGCAATATTCCACCTCGCGGCTGATCGATCGCCTGGTCGACGAGGGCCTGGCGGCGCGGCGCGAATGCAAGATCGACAAGCGCGGCCAGTTCGTGGAGATCACCGAGGCCGGGCGCGAGTTGCAGAAGAAAATGTGGAGCGCCTATTCGGCGGCGATTGAAAAGCACGTCGGCTCCAAGCTGTCCGATGTCGACGCCATGAAGCTTTGCGGTCTGCTCGACCGGCTGGGCTGCTCCTGCTCCGACGTCAAGGTGGCCGCCGCCCGCGACGGCGTGCCGGCGCGATGACTACCCTGATACGTTTCGTTGTTGCGGACGCCGTCGTCCGCATTCCGTTGGCCACAAGGCGCGTTCGGTCGAATCGCCAGTTATCCGGATTTTTTCATGGCGCGTGACCAGATCGATATGACGCCGCTGCAATCGCGTGACGAACTCGTCGCGTGGTTCGAGGCGGGCAGCAAACCGCCGTCCGAGTTCCGCATCGGTACCGAGCACGAGAAGACCCCGTTCACGCTGGAGGGCCTTCAGCCCGTGCCATACGAAGGCGCGCGCGGCATCGGTGCGCTGCTCGAAGGCATGCAGCTTTTGCTCGGCTGGGAGCCGATCATGGAGGGCGGCAACATCATCGGCCTCTATGACGTCACCGGCGGTGGTGCGATTTCGCTGGAGCCCGGCGGCCAGTTCGAATTGTCAGGCGCGCCGGTCGAGACCGTGCACCAGACCCAGGCCGAGCTGATGGCGCACCTGGCGCAGGTCCGCGAGATCGCGACGCCCTTGGGCATCGGCTTTCTCGGGCTCGGCATGACGCCGTCGTGGTCGCGGTCGCAGATCCCGGTGATGCCCAAGGGCCGCTACAAGATCATGTCCAACTACATGCCGAAGGTCGGCCAGTACGGCATCGACATGATGTACCGGACCTGTACGGTGCAGACCAATCTCGACTTCTCCTCGGAAGCCGACATGGTCAAGAAGCTGCGCGTGTCGATCGCGCTGCAGCCGATCGCGACCGCCCTGTTTGCCAATTCGCCCTTCACCGAAGGCAAGCCCAACGGGTACCTGTCGTTCCGTTCCGAGATCTGGCGCGACACCGACAATGCGCGATCAGGCATGTTGCCGTGGGTGTTCGAGGACGGCATGGGGTTCGAGCGCTGGGTCGACTACGCGCTCGATGTGCCCATGTACTTCGTCAAGCGCGGCGAGAACTATATCGATGTCGCAGGTTCCTCGTTCCGCGCCTTCTTCGAGGGCCGCAACAACTCGCTTCCCGGCGAGCGTCCGACCTTGTCGGACTGGGCCAACCACCTCTCGACGATTTTCCCGGAAGTCCGCCTGAAGCGTTATCTGGAAATGCGGGGCGCCGATGGCGTGCCGTGGGACCGGCTGCCGGCGTTGCCGGCGTTCTGGGTCGGGCTGTTGTACGACAATGACAGCCTCGACGCGGCCTGGAATCTGGTCCGTCACTGGACCGCGCAGGAGCGTCAGGCGCTGCGCGACGACGTGCCGCGTTTTGGCTTCAAGGCCCGGATCAAGGACCGCTATCTGTTCGAGATCGCCCGGGAATGCCTGAAGCTTTCCCACGCGGGCTTGCGGCGGCGCAACCACGTCGACCATTCCGGCCGCGACGAGAGCCGTTACCTCGAACCGCTGGAGCAGATCCTCGAATCGGGCCGCACGCCGGCGGAGGAGATGCTGGACAAGTTCAACGGCGCATGGGCCGGCTCCGTGGAGCCCGCCTATCAGGAATACGCTTTTTAATTAAAAGGGTTGCATCGCTTTTGGGCTGTTCATCCACCGTACAGGTTGATGGCGCTCAAATGACGGCCGGATGGAGCGTGGTCCGGAAGGCCGGTACCGGTTTTCCCTCGCGACAGACGCGGAAACGCGTTTGTGCGGAGATCATGCTCGAATCAAAGGGCTGGGGCGGGACGACTTTTCGAAAGAAAGGTCATCCCGCGCTGGAAACGCGTACTCGAAAGCAACCCGCGAATGGGGACTGTTCGCCTGCTCAGGGCGTGTGTGGTGATGCTCGCCTTTTTGGCGGCGGCCGCAGGCGCGCGCCCGGCGCTGGCGCAGGCCAACTTCGACCGTCCCGGCGGCGACTATCTCAGTTCGCCCGTGACTTCAGGCGATCCGGCAGAATGCGCGCTGGTGTGCGAGCGCGACCGTCGCTGCCGGGCCTGGACCTTCAGTTATCCGACCGACCTCGCCAACCGTGCGGTGTGCTGGCTCAAGAGCAACGTGCCGCCGCGGGTGCATAGCGATTGCTGCGTTTCCGGCGTGCGCGGCGCCGGCGTGGTCGAACGGCGCAACGACGCCATCGAAACCTCGATCGACCGTTTCGGCGGCGACTACAAGAGCTTCGATCTCAAGAGCGGCGACGGTGACGACGCCTGCAAGGCCGCCTGCGCCGCCGACAACAAATGCCGCGCCTGGACCTATGCGCGGCCGGGCTACGCCGGCAAGGAAGCGCACTGCTTCCTGAAGAAGGACATCAAGCCGCCGCGGCGGAAGGCGGGGTTTACCTCGGGCGTGGTGCGGTAGGGTGCGGAACGTAGCCCGGATGGAGCGAAGCGCAATCCGGGGGAGTTTATCCAGCTGCAACACTGCCCCGGATTTCGCTGCGCTCCATCCGGGCTACGGCTTCATTCCGCCGGCAGCACCGTGATCTCCGGCCACAGCGCCTTCCATCGCACAGCCTTCGCTTCGTAATTCGCCGCGGAAAAATTCGGCCCCGGATTGGGCCGCACGATCAGTGCGGCGACATCGTCGTAGCCATTCGGCGCGTATACCTCGTAGCCATCCTGCGTGCGCCGGATTCCGATCTGCGTATTCCCAGTCAGAAACCGGTCGATGCCCTGCGTCGAACAATGCAATTGCGGATAGGGCAGGCTGTGTTTCCTGGGGTACCAGAGATGAACGCGTGCCTGGTTGCGCGCCTCGACCTGGATGCCGCGGCTTGCGAGCCGCTCCGTCAGCTGGCGGATGACCTTGTCCTCGGCTTCCCATGACGTATCGGGATCGAAATAGAACACGTCGTAATCGTTGATGCCGTAATCGATCGCGCGTTTCGTCAGCACGTTCCAGGCCGTCTGCACCAGGCATCCGGAGACCAGCCACGCATCCGGCAGCGCCAGCCGAAACAGTTCCTCGGCAATGATTTCGTTGGCGGGATTTTGCAAGGCGGCGGTGAGGAATTGGTCTCGGTCCATCGGTACCGCCGTAGGGTGGGCAAAGCGAAGCGTGCCCACCATTCCCTTACGATCGTTGAAAGATGGTGGGCACGGCGCTGCGCGCCTTTGCCCACCCTACGAAGTCGTATCGAATTCCTTCACCGCCTTCTTCGACGCCAGCGTGCGCCAGTGCCGCCGCAGCAACGGCTCGACAATGGCGCGGTTGGCCTTCGACAGGCGGATCAGCACCATCGGATAATCGCGGTAGTGATCGGTGAAGTAAAATACCTTCGGCTGGCTTTCCACCAGCATCTCGCGCTCGTCCTGCGGCACGCCTGGCATCACCAGGCTGTCGCCATCTTCCTTCAAGCGCGCCAGCATCTTCTTGCGCACCTTTAGCGCCGGCGTGCCGTAGGAGGTGCCGTCCTCGACCTCCGGCCAGGCGAGCGCAAGTTTTCGGATGTCGTCGAAGGTCACGGCTCGCGCCTGATGAAGAATGTAGCCCGGATGAGCGCAGCGAAATCCGGGGCCGGTATCGGCACCGTCCCGGATGTCGCTTCGCTCATCCGGGCTACGCCGTCTCGTCTCAATGCACGGATGTAAAAAACCGCGCCAGCCGAAAACCCGACAGCCAGGTCCAGACCGGCTGGCCGCGCATGCCGAGATCCCACGAGCCGACCACGGCGTCGGCGCGGCCGATCAGATTGTCGATCGGCAGCAGTCCCACGCCGCCCTCGCGCAGCGGGACGCGGCTGTCGGCGGAATTGTCCCTGTTGTCGCCGAGCACGAACAGTTGGCCCGCCGGCACCGTCACCTCGGGCGTGTTGTCGAGCCGTCCATTGTCGCGCATCTTGAAGATCGCGTGGCTGACGCCGTTCGGCAGCGTCTCGATGAAGCGGTAGGCCCGTTCGGTATTGCCGCGATCGTCTTCCGCTTCGCCGACCCCGTCCGGCTTCAAGGCCGCGGCGTGGTCGTTGATGAAGAGCTGGCCCTGCCGCAACTGGATGCGGTCGCCCGGCAATCCCACCACGCGCTTGACCCAGGCCTGCGAGCGGTCGCCCGGCCAGCGGAACACGACGACGTCGCCGCGCTTCGGCGTCTCGCCGAACACGCGGCCGGTTTCCGGCAGCGTGATCTGGATCGGCAGCGACGCTGCGCCGTAGCCGTAAGGAAACTTCGAGGCGAGCAGCGCGTCGCCGATCAGAAGCGTCGGCTCCATCGAGCCGGACGGCACGTAAAACGGCTCGGCCAGCGCGCCCTTGGCAACGAACACGACGGCCACGATCGCGGCGAGCTGCACGGCCTGCGCGCGCCAGCTCATCGGTTTGGCGGCAGCGACTTCCTTTTCGCTCACTATCTTCTCGTCGCTCACTAGCCCGTTCCTCCGACCGTGATCTTTTCCATCCGCAGCGTCGGCTGGCCGACGCCGACAGGCACGCCCTGGCCGTTCTTGCCGCAGGTGCCGATGCCGGTATCGAGCGCGAGATCGTTGCCGACCATGGTGATTCTGTGCAGGTCGGTCGGCCCGTTGCCGATCAGCATCGCGCCCTTCAAGGGCGCGCCGAGCTTGCCGTTTTCGATCTTGTAGGCCTCGGTGCACTGGAACACATATTTACCCGAGGTGATGTCGACCTGGCCGCCGCCGAAATTCGCGGCGTAGATGCCATTCTTCACTGAGGCCAAAATCTCCGCGGGGTCGCGTTGGCCGGCCAGCATGTAGGTGTTGGTCATGCGCGGCATCGGCACATGCGCATAGCTCTGGCGGCGGCCGTTGCCGGTCGGCTTCATGTTCATCAGCCGCGCGTTCTGCCGGTCCTGCATGTAGCCGACGAGGATGCCGTCCTCGATCAGCACGGTGCGGTTGGTCGGCGTGCCCTCGTCGTCAATGGAAAGGGAACCACGCCGCGAGGCCATGGTGCCGTCGTCGACGACGGTGACGCCCTTGGCCGCGACCTGCTTGCCCATCAGGCCTGCAAAGGCCGAGGTCTGCTTGCGGTTGAAGTCGCCTTCCAGCCCGTGACCGACCGCTTCATGCAGCATCACGCCGGGCCAGCCGGCGCCCAGCACCACGTCCATTTCACCGGCGGGGGCGGGGACCGATTCCAAATTGACCAGCGCCTCGCGGATCGCACCGTCGGCGGCCTCGCGCCACGCCTTGGTCTCGATGAAGCGCGCATAGCCCTCGCGACCGCCATAGCCCTTGCTGCCGCTTTCCTGCCGGTCGCCCTGGCCTGCAACCACGGAAATATTGACCCGCACCAGCGGGCGGATGTCGCGATAGCTCTCGCCGTCGGGGCGCAAGATTTCCACCACCTGCCAGGTGGCGCCAAGGCTGATCGAAGCCTGCCGCACCCGCGGATCCTTGTCGCGCACATAGGCGTCGATCTCGGCCAGCAGTTTTACCTTGGCCTCGAACCCCGGCGCATCCAGCGGATTCTCGTCGCCATAGAGCCGCACATTGGTATGCGCGGGAGCAGCGGAAAAATTGCCGCTGTAGCCGCCGCGTACGGCGGCCACCGCATCCGCCGCCCGGATCAGCGCCGGAAGCGAGACGTCGGAGGAATGTGCATAGCCGACCACGTCGTCCTTGACCGCGCGCAGGCCGAATCCCTGGCTGGTGTCGTAGGTCGCCTGCTTCAGCCGGCCATTGTCGAAGCCCAATGCTTCGGTCTGGCCGTACTCCAGAAACAGCTCGCCATCGTCGGCGCCGGCCAGCCCCCGCGTAATCTCGCGTCTGACGGCATCGCGGTCGAGATTGGCGCGGTCGAGGAGGGAGGTTGTGGCGGGATTGGTCATACAGACTCCGATTCAGCGCAAATGCCGCATCGTCCTCGCGTTCACCAGGGACGACGATGGCCCGAAGATAGTCATGACCGCAACGAAAGGGGAGGCCCCTTCACGGCAGCTTGTCATACCCCTCGCCGAGCCCG
>CAWFIQ010000008.1:0-96792 GCA_963815955.1 uncultured Alphaproteobacteria bacterium | reverse complement strand
GACGCTGCGTTCCAGCGCGGTGAACAGCGCCGCGTCGGCCTCCGGATCCCGGAACGGCTGGCCGGGCGCGTCGAGCGCGGAGACGCCACCTTCCGGGAGGAAGAAGCGCACCGGCCCGTCCATCCGGTTGAGCTTCTCGCCGATCCAGCGGCCCATACGCTCGTTCTCTTCGGGCGTGGTGCGCATCAACGTCACCTGCGGATTGTGAACGTGGAATTTGCGCTGGCGATAACGCTCGGGGATCGTGTCCGGCGCACCGAAATTGACCATGTCGAGGGCGCCGACAGAACCGATGAAGGGCACGCGGCTGCGGATAACAGCGCCGAAGCGGTCGTCGGTGGCGGGAAACACGCCGCCCATCAGGAGATCGCAGACCTCCGTCGTCGTGAGATCGATGACGGCGGCGAGCATTCCGGAATCGACCAGCTTCTCCATCGAGCGGCCGCCGACGCCGGTGGCGTGGAAGACGAGACATTCGAAATCGCCGCGCAGGTCGGCCGCGATCTTCTGCACGGCCGGCGTCGTCACGCCGAACATGGTGATGCCGACCGCCGGCAGATCGGCCGGCGCGTTGCGCTCGGGTCTGGCCTGATTGTCCAGACGCGCCTTTACCATGCCGGCGATGGCGTTGGCGCCGTTGGCGAGCACGGCGCGCGAGATCGAATTGAGGCCCTGCACGTCCGTGACCGAATACATCATCGTGATATCGGCAGGTCCGACATAGGGACCGACATCTCCCGACGCGACCGATGAGACGATGAGTTTCGGCACGCCGACGGGGAGGGCACGCATGGCGGGCGCGACCAGCGAGGCGCCGCCGGAACCGCCCGCCGAAATGATGCCTGCGACATTGCCCTGGCGGAGCAGCCAGTTCGCGAAGGCGTCCGCCATCGCCGTCACCGACGCGCCGCGGTCGGATCCGAATACGCTTGACCCGCCGCGCCCGTGGTTCAGCGCGATTTCCTGGGCAGAGACGTCGCAGGTTGAGAGCTTGCCGCTGGTGGAGACGTCGACCAGCCGCGTCCTCAAGCCCTGTGCGGCGATGACGTCGCGAATGAAGCGCAGTTCCTCGGCCTTGGTATCGAGCGTGCCGGCGACGAGGACGACGGGGGGGCCGGATGCGCTCTGTACGGAAGCGCCGGCCGGGCGCCTTTGCCGGGCAGCGTCTTCGATCCGCGTTACGCCGGTCGACAGCGTGCGCGCTGCGGCCTCGATGCGCGCAATTGGGGCCGGCTGCGACCAGCGCGTCGGCAGCGTGGGATTGGAGACGTAGATCCGGATTGGCGCCGTGCTCGCGGCGCTCGCCGGTGCGGGGCGCGCCTCGGCCGCGATACCAGCATCGGCGGCTTCGATATCGGCGTCCTGCACGGCGTGAACGCCGACGCCAAGCAGCCGTTGCTGCAGCTCACGGTCGGCCGAAAGGCGCGCGGAGTTGATGATGCGATTGACCCGGCCGTTGACCATGATCGCGACGTTCTTCGAAATAGCCGTGGCGACGCCGATATTCTGCTCGATCACGAGTACCGACATGTCGCCGTCTTCGCCGAGGCGCACCAGCATTTCCTCGACCTGGGCGACGATGACAGGCGCAAGGCCCTCGGTCGGCTCGTCCATGATGAGCAGATGCGGGTTGGTCAACAGCGCGCGCGAGATCGCCAGCATCTGCTGTTCGCCGCCCGAGAGCTGGCCGCCGCCATGGTCCTTGCGTTCGGCAAGACGGGGAAACGTCTCGTAGATGCGATCGATGGTCCAGGCACCGCGCCGCATCCCAGCTGCGAGACTCAAATGTTCGGCGACGCTGAGCGAGCGCCACAGCCGTCTGCCTTGCGGGACATAGCCGACGCCTGCCTTTGCGATCCGCGCCGGGCTGAGGCGGGTGATGTCCTCGCCGCGAACGCGAACCGATCCGCCGCTCGCCCGCAGCAAACCCATGATGGTCTTGCAAAGCGTGGTCTTGCCCATGCCGTTGCGGCCGACCACCGAGAACACGCCTGAATCCAGCGTCAGATCGACGCCCTGCAACGCATGGGAGTGGCCGTAGTAGACGTCGAGGCCCCTGACTTCGAGGGCGGGCGCGGAGCGGCGGACCTCAGCCATGACCGGCCCCCAGATAGAGTTCCTGCACCTCGGGGTCGGCTTCGATTTCGTGCGGCAGGCCTTCCTTGAAGACGCGGCCATTGTGCATCATCGTGACGCTTTCGACGACGCGCAGCGCGACGTCCATGTCATGCTCGATGATGATGTAGCCGATGTGGGCGGGTAGCGACGTCAGGATTTCGATCAGTTCGCGCCGCTCGGTGGGGGATAGCCCTGCGGCCGGTTCGTCGAACAGGATGAAGCGCGGCGCGCCGGCGAGCGCGAGTGCGATCTCGAGCTGCCGCTGCTGGCCATGCGCGAGTTCCGCGACGCGCTGCTCCCTCACCGGCATCAGATGCACCGCCTGGATCAGCGCCTCCGTCGCATGCATGAGGGCGTCGTTCGCGCCGGGACGCAGCGGCGAGAATCGCCCGCGGGAAACGCCGCGGCAGGCGAGGTAGACATTGTCCCGCACCGAGAGGCCGGGAAACAGCGCCGAGATCTGGTAGGTGCGGCGCAAGCCGCGCCGGATGCGTTCGTAAGGCGGGAAGTGGGTGATGTCCTCGCCGAAGAAGCGGATGGTGCCGGATGACGGCGGAAAGTCGCCGGTCACGCAATTGAACAGCGTGGTCTTGCCGGCGCCGTTGGAGCCGAGGACGGCGCGGCGTTCCCCCGGACGAACCGTGATGGTGACGTCGGTCAGCGCCGCGAGCGCGCCGAACATCCGAGTTACGCCGCGCAGCTCCAGCGCCGCGCCGGCGCCGACGGTCGAGAAGCGGGGCGCGGGGCTAGCCATGACCATGGCCTCCGCCCGGGCGTTTGCCGGTGGTCGTCGCGCGGCGGCGCCACCGTTCCCAGAGCCCGATCACGCCATCGGACGACCAGAACACGATGGCGAGGAAACCGAGCCCGATCAGCAGCCGGAAACGATTGCCATCGAGCCCGAACTTGACCAGCAGATCGAGCGCGAAGGTGCGCAAGAGGACGAAGATGAAGGCGCCGATGAAGGGACCGATGGGACGGGTGATGCCGCCGACCACCGCGATAATCAGGATATCGATGCAGGCGCCGACGCTGACCGAGCCGGGCGAGATCTGCCGGTAGTTCCAGACCTGCAGCACGCCACCGAGCGCGGCGATGAAGGCCGCGAAGGCGTAGGCCGCGACGCGGTGCGCGTTGACATTGAAACCGAGCGCCGCCATGCGGCGGGGATTGTCGCGCACGCCCTGCAGCGCGAGGCCGAACGGGGCGCGCGAGACATATTGAACGGCGAAATAGCAAAGCGCCGCGACGCCCAGCGTGACGTAATAATAGGGAACGTCGGAACGCCAGTCGACGCCCCAGAATTTCGGCGTGGCGACGGTGTTGATGCCGGTGTGGCCGTTGAAGATCGCCCAGTTCTGGTTGGTGAAATAATAGAAGGCCGCACCGATCGCGAGCGTGATCATGATGGTGTAGATGCCCTCGGTGCGCACCGCCAGCGCGCCGCCGAGCGTACCGAAGATGGTCGCGAGCACCAGCGCCATCGGCGTTGCGAGCCACCACGGCCAGCCGAGGCTGATATTGGCGTTACCGCTCATGCCGAACACCGCGACCATGTAGGCGGCAAAACCGGCCACGGTGAGCTGCATCAGGCTGACCATGCCGCCATAGCCCGCCAGGAACATCAGGCTGAGCGCGATGGTGCCGAGGATCAGCGTCGTAGCGAAGACCTCGATCAGGAAGAATCCGTTGGCGATGAACGGCATGATCAGGAGGATCACCGCCACCAGCCAGACAGCCGGCTTGTTGAATTCCGGCCACGCCAGCAATGTCGCGCGCGCTGCTGCCGGCTGACTGGTCTGTTGATGCGTGCCCTGGACCAGCGACATGTCAGCGCCTCGCCAACAGGCCCTGCGGCCGCAGCGCCAGCACCAACACCATGATGAGGAAGGTCACCACGATCGCGTAGGTCGGGATGTAGACGGAGCCAAGCTGCTCGGCGAGGCCGATGATGACCGCGCCCAGCGCCGCGCCCGGGATCGACCCCATGCCGCCGACGATGACGACGACGAGGGAAGCCAGCAGAAAGCGGGTATCCTCGCCCGGCGAAAGCGACTGAAAGGTTCCGCCGACGACGCCTGCGATGCCGGCAAGCCCGGCGCCGAGCGCGAACACGACGACGAAGACGAGCTGGATCGGCACGCCGGTCGCGGCCAGCATGTCGCGGTCATCGACGCCGGCGCGCACCATCATCCCGACGCGGGTTCGATTGAGCGCGAGCCACATTGCGATGCCGATAACCACTGCTGCGACGAAGATCACCAGCCGCACCATCGGATAGCGCAGGTAGACGGCCTCGCCCGACGATCTGACCGCGGTGACCAGCGGCAATTCGATCGGGCCGACCAGCCAGCTCGGGGTCTGGATCTGATAGAAGTCGCCGCCGAATACCCACAGCATCAAGTCCGCGAACACGATGGAGAGCCCGATCGTGACCATGGTCTGACGCAAATCCTCGCCCTCCATGCGGCGGAAGACGACGATTTGCAGGACGATCCCGACCAGCGCGACACCGAGAAACGCGACGATAAAGCCGAGCACCCATGAGCCGGTCCAGGTGCTGATGGCGTAACCGATGTAGCCGCCGAACAGATAGAGCGAGCCATGCGCCAGATTGACGTTGCGCATCAGGCCGAAGATCAGGGTGAAGCCGCTTGCCACCAGGAAGTAGAGGCTGCCGAGCGTGATGCCGTTGAAGACGGCGTTGAGAAAGACCCGCTTCCTGCCGATCGTCTCTTCGAGGCCGGGCGGCCACACGGCAAGGATCAGCCACAGCATCACGGCGACCGCGATCAGGATGATCAGCGCCCATGCCGGATGGCGTTCGATGAATTGTGTCACGGCAAAAGCCCGGCCGTCGCCATACCGTCCTCCCAGACGCCGCGGCCGTTTCGGCTCGCGTTTTGGGCATCCTAACGGCGTCGCAAACGGCGCACTTGATTGTCAGTATCTTTTCGCAGCCTGTGCGCTCAGGGGCGCAAGACTTTGGCGGCGCGGCGGTATTCGGTCGGTGCCATCCCGACATTGGCGGCGAAGAAGCGCGTGAAACCGCTCTGGGAGGAGAAGCCGAGATCGAAGCCGATATCGGCGATCGGCACCTCGGTGGCGACCAGCGCGTCGAGTGCCTGTTCCATGATGAGTGTATTGAGGTAGAGGTTCGGGGTGACGCCGGTCTGGGTCCGGAACAGCCGGTAGAAGTGCGGACGCGACAGGCCGGAGGCCCGCGCGATCGAATCCAGTTCGATCTCGGCGCCCGGGCTTTCGGACATCAGCTTGATGGATTTGCGGACGCGAAAGTCAGTGACGGCGGCGGCGGTGCGTGCCTCCTGAACCGCCTCGGATATCTGCCAGCTCTCCTCATAGCAACTGTCGATCAACTGCCTGAGTTCGCAATCGAGGCTGCTTAATGATGGTGCGCCGCAAACCAGCGCAGCGGATCGCCGGATGTGCTTGTCGAGCGCAACCGAGCGCTTGAAACAGGTGCGGCCGAACCGCAGGCCGTGGGCTCGCGCCGCATCGGGAGCGAACCATTCGGCATTGACGTAGAGGACGAAGAAGATCGCCCCGTTCTCCATATCCGTCGGGACAAAATTGTGTGGTTCCCAAGGGTTGATGGCAACAATGGAATCTTCCATGAGAAGCCAGCGCTCATCGCACACATCAATGCGGGCGGGCGTTCCACCGACATGAAAAATCAGATGCCCTTCACGATGCGCGTGCATGTTGAAGGGGCGATTTAACTGATAGACCGTCGCGCGACCGAACCGGCCGTGGAAGACGGCGAGAGCCTTGCTCATGCCTTCCCTCCCGCGGGATGTTCTTGTCTTTTTCGACCAGCGTTCAACATCCGCCGCGAGAATGCAAGGGAAGATCATGTCGCGGTCGGGCCCCGGCGTTGACCGGGGCCCGTTCGCAAATGCGAAGAACTCAGTACTTCTTGCACTCAGGGACCGTCCGGCTGGGCAGGCCGATCTTGGCGAAGACGGCCGGATCGTAGCCCAGGGTCTGGTTCACGTTCGGGATCACCTTCACGACCTTGCTGAACAAGGCGCCCTTGCCGTCATCCACCACTTCGGTGACGAAGTTGGTGCCGATCGCCTGCCGGTTGGAGTTGAGCTTGATCTTGCCGTTCGGCGCGTCGAGCTCGATCTTGGCGAGGGCTTCCTTGTACTTCGCCTGGTTGTTGCTGAGATCGCCGTTGACCTGCCGCAGCGCGAGGATCAGCGCCATGGTCGAGCCGTAATAATTGGTGGCGAGCAGCGACGGGCTGGGGAAACGCTTGTTCGGCGGGAAGGCGTCCTGATAGGCCTTCACGAACTTCTGCCAGCCCGGATCCTCCCAGGTGTCGGCCTGGCCGCTCGCGGCAATGGTGCCGATCATGGCATTCTTGGCGTTGCCCTTGGCGGAGAGAATGGTCTGGTCGACCATGATCGAGCCGCCCATCAGATGGGCCTTGCCGCCGGCCTGCTGATACTGGTTCAGGAAGTTGACGGCGTCCGCGCCGCCAAGACCGAGATAGATCGCATCGACGTCGTCGGGCAGCGCGGCGATGACCGACGCGAAGTCCTTGGTGCCGAGCGGCACCCATTGCCGGTTCGTGACCTGCCCACCGGCGCCGCAGAACTCGAGCACCAGCCCGAACACCTGCGTGTAGATGAACGAGTAGTCTTCGCCGACGGTTGCGATCTTTCGATAACCCTTGGTCTCATACGCGTATTTGCCGAGGCCAACCTGCCACTGGGCGCCGTCCATGTTGTAGCGGAAGAAGTTCGGCGCGGGATCGACGTAAGTCGTTTCCTGTGCGCCGGAGGCGGCGTTGATGAAGGTCAGTTCGGGGCGCGTCTTGGCAAAGTTCTTGACCGCGATGCCCTCGTCGCCGGACAGCGGCGAGAGCAGGATCTGGACCTTGTCCTGCTCGATCAGTTTACGCACGGCGCGAATGGCCGAGTCAGGCGTGGCATCGGTCGACGCGATGATGAATTCGAGCTCCTTGTCGCCGATCTTCTTGCCAAGCGTATTGATCGCCGTCTGAAAGCCGCGAATTCCGTCCTCGCCGAGCACCGTATAGGTGCCTTCGAGCGTCGCGGTGACGCCGACCTTGATCTTCTCTTGAGCTAAGGCGGCGCCGGAAAGCAAAAGGCTGCTCAGCGCGACCAGTCCCGCACAGCTTCTAAACATCGAACCCCTCCCTTGTATCGCCGGTTTTTGTATCGTCAGGTCTTGTATCGTCGGGTCGTTCCAGAAATCGCCATGCGGCCGATGCCGGCTGCATATCGCGCAGCCGGAATGCATTGCGGCCGGAACCGCCGGACGAAAACCTAGCTGATGACTGAGGCGGCGCGCGCAACTTCACCGGCCGCAACTTGACCGGTAGTCTCATTTTGCATGTTGCGCCGCGACGAGACTTGCAGTGATTTGCGAGCGGTAATTCTGCATCGCGGGCCGTGAAGACGAAGCAATAAGCCTCTGATTTCACTGATGGGTGACGCAGGACTCGAACCCATGCCCAGCGTGCGGCTGAAGTGCCGGTTGAACCTTCGCAAGAGCCGCCGTCTCGATGGGGCCGCTCCGCGGCCTCCAACCGAGCGGCGTGACGCGCCCGGGTGTTCCGGCGCGGCATCGGCGGCGCCGCCCAGGTCCTGTCAGGCAACGGCGATCCGGTAACCCGGTCGTCGTCGGCCGGAGGAAACAAGCTTCACTGATTTTTCTTGTCGACGCTCCGCTATCCGGCGAGAAAGCCGCCGTCGATCGCGACCACCGTTCCGGTCGCATATTGCGACGCCGGCATGCAGAGGAAAACCACGGCGCCGGCCACGTCTTCCGGCTGCCCCCATCGTTTGAAGGCGGTGCGGTCGGCGATGCGCTGGTAGTGCGCGCGGTCGGACCGCCCGGCGGCATTGATCGAGGTCTCGATGTAGCCCGGCGCCACGGCATTGACGCGGATGCCTTCCTCGGCCCAGGCCAAAGCGAGCGCCTTGGTCAGCATCACGACGCCGCCCTTGCTGGCGCAATAGGCGGGAATGCGCGGCAGCGCCAGCGTTGCGTTCATCGAGGCGATGTTGACGATCGAGCCTTTGCTTTTGCCCAGCAGCGGGCGGAACGCCATGCAGGTCCGGAACGTGCCGGTCAGATTGACATCGAGCACCTTCATGAAGGTTTCGATCTCATATTCCTTGTCGCGCGCGAGAATGCCGGCGCAATTGACCAGCGCGTCGACGCGGCCATGCCGTTGCGCGAGCGCTGTGACCGCGGCATCGTCGGTGACGTCAAGTGTCATCGAGTTCAAGTCCTTCCCGCGGCTTGAGCGGGGTTCGCGCAAGGTCGGCATCGTTGACGGCGGTAGCGGTGACAGTCGCGCCGAGTTCGCAGAACAAGCTGCTGATGGCGGCGCCGATATCGCCGGCGCCGCCGATCACAACGGCATGAAAGCCCTGAGCCAGCGAGAAGGTCGAGGTCATCGCGATTGTCCGTGTCGTTTCGGGGGAGGGGCCGTCGACTCGCGAACGACGAGCGAGTAGTCGATCTCGTGATGCATGATGGTCTGCTCGCCGGCCAGCCGCCGGACCAGGTATTCGCCGGCGCGTTGCCAGGTCTCGCCGGTGGGAACATGAATGGTGGTCAGGCTCGGCCGCAAATGCCGGCTCCAGTCGAGATCGTCGAAGCCGACGACGGAGAGATCGCGGGGCACCGAGAAACCGCTGCGCTCGGCTTCCAGCAGCACGCCGTAGGCGATGACGTCGTTGCCGCAGACGACGGCAGTCGGGCGGTCATCGAGGCTCAGCAGATAGCGCGCCGCCTCACGCGCATCGTCGAGCGTGTAGGGCACCTCGACATGCCATTTTTCCGGCAGTTCGATGCCGCCCTCGGCAAGCGCGCGGCGGAAGCCGGCGACGCGGGCGCTGGCGCGGTCGTTGTTGCGCTGGAGCGCGGAGACGATCCCGATCCTGGCATGTCCGAGTTCGACGACATGTGCGGCGGCGCGGTAGGCCGCGGCCTCATTGTCGGTGCCGACGCAAGGGTAGGGACGATCGGGCCGATAGACGCCGACATTGATGAAGGGCACTGCGTTGTCGGCGAGCAACTTGCGCAAGGCGTCGTGATGGCAGTCGCCACGCAGCACCAGGCCGTCGACGCCGCGGCTGATGAGGTTGCGCGCCTGCTCCAGTTCGGCGTCGAGGTCGTAGCCGCTGGTGGTCAGGAACAGCATATAGCCGACCGAGGAGAGATATTTCTGCAGCGAGGCGATGCCGCGCGCGAACATGGTGTTGTCGATGGTCGGCACGATGGCGCCGAGCGTGCGCGAGCGTCGCGACGACAGGATGCGGGCCGCCGCATGCGGAATGTAGCCGACCGCATCGATCGCCTGCGAGATGCGTGCGCGCAAGTCGGGGCTCACCGCTTCCGGATTGTTGAGCGCGCGCGAGACCGATGCCGTCGATACGCCGGCCCGCGCGGCGACGGCACGAATGCCTTGTTTCAATGATCTGGTCGCGGGCGGGTTCATGGGTGATCGATGTAACGTTACATAAAAGGAGAGCGGACAACGTACGCGATTTTGGCAATTCTGCAAATCATCTGCGGATTACCCATTCTCTTGACAGGTAGAAGGCAGCGCTTAGGATGTAACCGGTTTCAAGTAATGGCGCTGCCAAGCAGGCGGACAAGCCGGGTTAGGGAGGAGTTCAATGAACGCCAGGATGTTTACGGCGCGCGTCGCGTTGCCGGTTCTCGCGGTCGTCGCCGTCAGCGCACAGGCGGGTGCGGCCGACTTCGATTGGAAGAAATTCCAGGGCAAGACCGTCACGTTCCTCGCCAACAACAACCCCGTGTCGCAGGCGCTGCTGAGCTACAAGGCCGATTTCGAGAAGCTCACGGGGATTACGCTCAAGGTCGATGGCTACCAGGAGCAGCAGATGCGCCAGCGGCTGGTTACCGTCATGAATGCGCGCAGCGACGAGGTCGATGTGTTCATGACGCTGCCGTCGCGTGAAGGCGAGCAGTTCGCCGTGTCAGGCTGGTATGCCGATCTGTCGGCCATGTCGAAGAACGACGCGGCGAAGGATTACGACCTTGCCGGCTTGAGCCAGGCGCTGCTCAAGGCCGGGACGTACAACGGCAAGCTGACCAGCATGCCCATGAATATCGAGGGTCCCATCCTCTATTACCGCACCGACATCCTGAAGAAATGCGGTGTCGAGAAGCCGGCGACCATCAAGGATCTCGAAGCCGCGGCGCAGAAGATCAAGGCCTGCGACTCCACCATCACGCCGTTCGTCTCGCGCGGGCTGAAGCCCGCGGTCGCCTATACCTTCAGCAACATGCTGCACAACATCGGCGGCACGTACATGGCCAACGGAAAATCCAATCTTTGCTCGCCGAAGGGCAAGGAGACGCTGGATACCTACAGCCGGCTGCTGCGCGATTATGGTCCGCCCGGCGTGGTCAACTACAGCTTCCAGCAGATATCGGCGCTCTATCGCGGCGGCCGTGCGGCGATGTCGTTCGAATCCTCCAATGAACTGCGCACCGTGATGGACGGCGGCGAGCGGCTCAAGGATACCGGCCTGGCGCCGTTCCCGGCGGGCGAGGCCGGGCAGGTGCCGACCGCCATCGGCTGGGGCCTGGCGGTGTCCGCCTACAGCAAGCAGCCGGATGCGGCCTGGTATTTCGTGCAATGGGCAACGAGCCCGGAGATTCAAAAGCGCATGGCGTTGCAGGGGATCGCGCCGCCGCGGCCGGCGGTCGCCAACGACCCCGAATACCGCAAGTGGATCGATGCCGAGCCGGTGCGCAAGGAATGGCAGGCCGCGCTCGACGTGCTCGCAACCAAGGGATCCTCCGAGGTCGGATATCCGATCGTCGCCAATCCGCAATCGCGCGAATTCATCGGCCAGGCGGTGCAGGATCTGATCCTGAAGCAGAAGACTGTCGATCAGGCCTGTGCCGATGCGGACAAGGCGCTCGATGCGCTGATCGCGCAAAAGTAGCGGTCGCGCGCGCCGGCCAGGCTAAGGCGGCCGGCGCCAGATCGATGACTGCAATCTGAAAGGAAGCGCAAGCATGTCGGATGCCGCTGCGACATTGACGCAGGACCGGCAAAGGCTGGAACTGTCGGCGCTCTCGGCGCCGGCAGTGATCTTCACTGTCGCGATGATCGCGTTCCCGGTCGTCTACACGATCTGGCTCAGCTTCCAGAGCTTTTCGTCGACCGGCCAGCAGTCCTTTGCGGGGCTGGCGAACTACACGAAGCTCGCCTCCGATTACGAGTTCTGGAACGGGCTCTGGGTCACCATCGCGCTTTACGTGCTCTCGCTGGTCCTGCAGCTCGTGTTCGGCGTCTGGCTGGCGCTGGTTCTGTTTCACGCCAAGCGGCTGCCCGGCATCGTGCGGTCGATGTTCATCTCGCCCTTCATGATGCCGCCGGTGGTCGCCGGCATGATGTGGCTCGTGATCCTCGATCCGTCGCTCGGGGCGGCAAACTACATCCTGCAAACACTCGGCCTGCCGCCATCGGACTGGCTGGCTTCGCCGACCTGGGTCATTCCGACCGTCGCGCTGATCGACAGTTGGCAATGGACGCCCTATGTCGCGCTGATCGTGCTCGGCGGGCTGCAGTCGCTGCCGCCGAGCGTCTATGAAGCGGCCCAGATCGACGGCGCTTCGCCGTTCAAGACCTTCCAGCGCATCACGCTGCCGCTCCTGCTGCCGACCATCGTCACCGCGGCCATCCTGCGCAGCGTCGATCTCCTGCGTTTCTTCGACATCATCTACATCACGACCCAGGGCGGTCCCGGCAATGCGTCGAACACGCTCAACATCTACGGTTTCCGGGTCGGCTTTGAGTTCTTCAATATCGGCTATGCCAGCGCGCTGATGCTGACGCTGACCGCGATCGTGTTCGGCGCGGTGCTCGCGTTCAACCGCCTGCGCGGCGCGGTCGCCTGGTAGATGCAGCGATGACCGACGCACCGACCACCGACCGCTGGATTCGCCACCTCAACCTGCTGCAGCTCGTGATCGCCGGAATCATCATCATGGCGCCGACGGTATGGATGGTGCTGTCGTCGCTGAAGCCCTCGTTCGAGGTGACGGCCTATCCGCCCACGGTGGTCTTCTCCCCGACGCTGGAGAACTACGTCGAACTCATGAAGAAGACACCGTTCATGAGCTATGCGGTCAACAGCCTGATCGTCACCATCGGCTCGACCAGCCTCGGGCTGCTGTTCGGAATTCCCGCGGCCTTTGCCGTCTCATGGACGCGGATTTCATGGCCGGCCATCCTGACATTGGCGGCGCGCATGGCGCCCGGCACGCTGTTCCTGCTGCCGTGGTACGTCATGTTCCGCCAGGCCGGCATGATCGGCTCCTACACGGCGCTGATTCTCAGCCACGCCGTCATCACGCTGCCGATCGTGATCTGGGTGCTGATGCCGTCCTTCGACGGCATCCCGCGCAGCGTGTACGAAGCCGCACAGGTCGACGGCTGCAGCGTGACGCGGATCCTCTGGCGCATTGCGCTCCCGCTGGTCGGTTCGGGCGTCGCGGTTGCCGCGATCCTGGCCTTCGTATTTTCCTGGAACTACTTCCTGTTCGCGCTGGTGCTGTCGAACGGCGACAGCAAGACGCTGATCGCGGCCGCCTTCAACTTCATCGGCGAAGGCTCGACGCAGTGGGGCGCGCTGATGGCGGCGGCGACGCTGATCGCGCTGCCGCCGCTCGTTCTCGCAGCGCTGGTTCAGCGCTGGCTGGTCTCCGGGCTGACGCTCGGCGCGGTAAAGGGTTAGGTGATCAGATGAATGTGTCTCCATCAGCCAATTCGATCATGCGTGCCGCCGTCTTCCACGGTCACGAACGCATCACCATCGAGCGCGTGGCGATACCGGAAGTGGCTGCTGGCGAGGTTCTGGTACGTATCTCGCGCACGGCGCTGTGCGGCTCCGACTTCAAGCTCTGGCACAAGGGCGCGGAATTCACCGCTGGCCACGAAATCTTCGGCGTGGTCGAGCAGCCGGGTCATCGCCTGCATGGCCGCCGCTGCGCGGTCTATATCCCGCTGCATTGCGACCGTTGCGCCGCCTGCAGGCGCGGCGACACCCAGATGTGCCTCGAAGTGTCGAGCCTGATCGGCTGGAACCGGCCGGGCGGCTATGCCGAATATGTGCCGGTGCCGGAGAACTGCCTGCTCGAAGTCCCTGACGATATCGAGGACAGCCTCGCGCCGCTGCTGCTCGACGTGATCGGCACCTCGGGCCACGCCGTGCGATTTGTCAGCCGCGTGGTGCCGCCGCAGGAGGCTGGCCCTGTTCTGGTGATGGGCGCGGGACCGGTCGGGCTCGGCGTCGTGCTGGCGCTGCGCAGCCTCGGCTATGAGGATATCCATGTCGCCGATCCGAACGCTGCGCGGCTTGCCATCGCGCAATCCTTTGGCGCAAGAGCGCATCCGGTCGGCGATACCTCGAAGCGCTTTGCGCTGATCATGGAATGCTCGGGCGCGCATGCGGCGCGCAATCTCGGAATCGAGCTCGTGCTGCCACGCGGCGCGCTGGTGCTGGTCGGCGAGAACGCCGCGCCCTGGACCATCGAGGAAGGCAAGGTGTTTCGCCGCAAGGATTTCTACATGATCCGCACCTTCTATTTCCCGATCGCCGATTTCGAGCCGAACGTCGCGCTGCTGCGCCGCTACAAGGACGAGTATCGCGTCCTCGTCGACGGCGAGTTCGGCCTTTCGAGCTTGCCGGAAAACTTTGCACGCTTCGCCAAGGGCGAGTTGATCAAGCCCGTGCTGGCGCTGGACTGACCATCATGGCCTCGATCTCGATCCGCAATCTCGTCAAGCGCTACGGCAACCTTGCCGTGATCCCCGATCTCAACCTCGAGATCGCCGATCACGAGTTTGTCGTCTTTGTCGGCCCTTCCGGCTGCGGCAAGTCCACGCTTCTGCGGATCATCGCAGGGCTCGAGCCGATCACGGCGGGCGAAGTCTATATCGGCGACAAACGCGTCAACGGCATTCCGGCGGCGCAGCGCGATATCGCCATGGTGTTCCAGGACTACGCGCTCTATCCGCATATGCGCGTCTACGAAAACATGTCCTTTGCGCTCGAGCTGCGGGGCACGCCGAAGGCCGAGATCGACGCGCGGGTGAAGCGCGCCGCGGCACTGTTGCATATCGAGCCCTATCTCGACCGCAAGCCGAAGGAATTGTCCGGCGGCCAGCGCCAGCGCGTGGCGATGGGACGCGCCATCGTGCGCAATCCGAAGGCGTTTCTGTTCGATGAGCCGCTTTCCAATCTCGATGCAAAGCTGCGCGGGCAGGTGCGGGCCGAAATCAAGGCATTGTCGCAGGAGCTGAAGACCACGATGGTCTTCGTCACCCACGACCAGATCGAGGCCATGACCATGGCCGACCGCATCGTGGTGCTGCAAAACGGCGCGGTCCAGCAATACGACACGCCGGAGGCGGTCTATGAGCGGCCGGCCAACCAGTTCGTCGCGGGCTTCATCGGCTCGCCGGCGATGAATTTCTTTCCGGTCGAGTGGCGCGGACAGGGCGTGGTGTTTTCGCAAGGTGGCGCGACGGTGCCGCTTCCCGAAGAGAGCTGCACCCCGTTGCGCAGGGCCGGCAGTGGCGTGCTCGGAATCCGTCCCGAGCACTTCGCCGTGGCGGCTGATCCGGCCGACGGCAGTGCGGTGACGATCAAGCTGGTCGAACCGCTCGGCTCGGACACGCTGATTCATTTCGACCTCGCAGGTGCGTCGGCGATTGCGCGCGTCGATCCGTCGCTGCGGCCGAAGGTCGGTGAGGTCCTTAGCCTTCGCCCGCAGCCGGGAAAAACCCATTTGTTCGACAGCACTGACGGCCGGGTGCTGCAGTGACCGCGCGCGAGGCGACGTCGATATCGCGTCGAACGCGGCGCGGACGCGTATCGTCTGCCTTGGGCTCTCTGCGCTCGATCAGGTCTGGCGCGTTGACCGGTTTTTCTCAGGGCAGAGCGAGAAGATCAGGAGCCTGGACTATTCGACGCTCGGCGGCGGAATGGCGGCAAACGCTGCTGTGACCGGTGCGCGGCTCGGCGGCGCGATCGCGTTCTGGGGCCGCGCCGGAGACGATGCCGCGGGGCACGAAATGCGCTCCGCGCTCGCTGCCGAAGGGATCGACGTCGCAAATTTCAGATTATTCCCGGACGGACGTTCCTCGGTCTCGGGGATCATCGTCGATCGATCAGGCGAACGGCAGATCGTGAATTTTCGCGGGGCTTTTCCCGAGGCCGCCGGCTGGCTGCCGCTGGATGAAGTAGCGCAGGTGTCCGCAGTGCTTGCCGACCCGCGCTGGGTCGAAGGTGCCGTCGCGCTGTTCGGTAAGGCGCGCGCGCTTGGTATTCCGACCGTGCTCGATGGCGATGTCGCCGACGCCGAGGTGTTCGAGCGCCTGCTGCCGCTCACCGATCACGCCATTTTCTCCGAACCTGCGCTCGCTTCCTTTGCCGGATCGGCCGATGGCGCAGCGCTGAATGGGCTCGCGCGGTTCAATTGCCGTGTCATCGCGGTTACGCGCGGCAGCGAAGGGGTGAGCTGGTACGAGAACGGCCGCCTGCAGCAGCGCGCCGCATATCCTGTCTCCGTCGTCGACACGACGGGCGCCGGCGACGTCTTCCACGGCGCCTACGTCCTTGCGATCGGCGCGGGCCTCGAGGTGCAGGATGCCATGGCATTCGCATCTGCGGCCGCCGCGCTGAAATGCACCCGTTCGGGCGGCCGCGCCGGAATTCCCTCCATCAATGACTGTCTTGCCTTCATGAGGACGCACCAATGAGAACGATCGGAAAGAACCGCGGCATCGCGCGCCTGGCGGATGCGGATGGCCACTTTCGCATGGTTGCGCTGGACCAGCGGCCACCGCTGTTCGACGCCATCGCGCAGGCCAGGGGCATCACGCGCGAGCAGGTCGAATACGCAGACGTAACCGCCGCCAAGCGGCTGCTGGTGGAAAACCTCTCGCCGCATTGCAGCTCGATGCTGTTCGACCCGAATTTTGCGGTCCCGGCCGCGATCGACCTGCTGCCCGCGCGCTGCGGCCTCATCATGACGCTCGAGGAACACCGCGTCGAGGAGACCGCGGGCGGCCGCAAATCGCGCGCCATTGCCAACTGGAGCGTCGAGAAGATCCGCGCGATCGGCGGTGACGCGGTCAAGGTGCTCGCCTGGTACCGTCCCGACGCCGACCCCGGTGTCAACGAACACCAGAAGCGATTCGTGCGCGAGATCGGGCAGGAGTGCGCGCACCATGATATTCCCTATGTGCTGGAGCTGCTGGTCTATCCATTCCTCGGTAGCGCCAACCACACCGCCGATTATGTGGAATCGCCCGGCAAGCTGCCCGGACCTCGTGATCGACAGCGTGCGCGAGTTCGCCAAGCCGGAATATGGCGTCGACCTGTTGAAGCTGGAGAGCCCGCTCGCCGCCAACAGCCTGCCGCCGCGGGATGGCAGCGCGGCGGCGCAAGCCGCGCAGAAGGAGTTCGACGCCATCGGCGCGATCTGCCGCGAGCGGAACATTCCCTGGGTGCTGCTGTCAGGCGGCGCGGCACCGGAGAAATTCGAGCGCGTGCTGGAGTTTGCCTATGCGGCAGGGGCCGGCGGCTTCCTTGCGGGACGCACGATCTGGCTTGATGCCGTTCGCAAGCATTTCCCGGATCGTGCGGCGGTCGCGGCAAGCCTGCGCAAGGACGGCGTTGCGGTGCTTGAAAGCCTCAATGCGCTGACAAGGGCAAAGGGCACACGATGGAAGGCGCGCTTTCCCGCCTTTGGCGAGATCAAGCAGGAAGGCGATTTCGCGCGCGCGTATTAGGCAACCTTGTTCGCTAGTAAGTGAGATCGCTGAATGGCCTTCACCGTTCGCACAATCCAGGCGTTTTGCTATCGCTACCCGCTGTCGACACCGGTGGTGACCTCGTTCGGCCGCATGCTGGACCGTCCGGCGGTGTTCGTGCGCGCCGAAGACGAAGACGGCATTGTCGGCTGGGGTGAGGTCTGGGCGAACTTTCCTTCGACGGGCGCCGAACATCGGGCGCGGCTCGTCAACGAGGTGCTCGCGCCTGCGGTGATCGGGCGCGCGCTTGAGGGTCCCGCGCAGGCGTTCGAGACCCTGACGCAGGGCACCGCGGTGCTGGCGCTGCAGTGTGGGGAGCCCGGGCCGTTCGCCCAGGCCATCGCCGGAATTGATCTTGCGCTGTGGGATCTCCATGCACGCCGGCACAAGCAGCCGCTGTGGCGCCTGCTTGGCGGCCGTTCCGGCAAGATCAAGGTGTACGCCAGCGGCATCAATCCCGGCGGCGCGCGGCAGACCGCTGAGGCGGCCATGAGGCGCGGGCATCGCGCGCTGAAGCTCAAGATCGGATTCGATATCGCGACGGATCTCGCCAATCTGGCAGCGCTGCGCGCCGTCGTCGGCGACGGCATGCTGGCGGCGGACGTCAATCAGGGCTGGTCGATCGATCAGGCGCTGGAGATCGTGCCGCGGCTTGGCGAGTTTGGCTTGCGCTGGCTGGAGGAGCCGCTTCGTGCCGATCGTCCCCGAGAGGAGTGGCGGAGGTTGCGCACAAGCGCCGGCATGCCGCTTGCGGCCGGCGAGAATATTGCGAGCCGCGAAGGCTTCGAACAGGTTCTCTCGGAGGACGTGCTTGACGTCGTTCAGCCGGACATCGCCAAATGGGGCGGGCTGACGGTCTGCCGCGGGCTGGCGGATGACATCCTGAAGTCGGGCAAGACGTTTTGCCCGCATTATCTCGGTGGCGGAATAGGATTGCTGGCGTCCGCACATCTGCTTGCCGGCGCCGGAGGCGACGGCCGGCTGGAAGTGGACGTCAACGACAATCCGCTGCGCGATCAATGCTGCGGACCGGTCCTCGATATCACCGGCGGCACGGTTACCCTCGATGAGGAGCAGGGCCTTGGAATAACGCCCGACCTCGCATCGATCGAGCGCTATCGCACGCTGTAGGGTTCGTCGTCGTCACAAAAGTAGAGCCCGGCAATCGACTGCCGGGCTCTACCAGATATGCGACAGGCTTATTTCTTGTAGGCGGCGATCACGGCTTCACCTTCGGGGCCGGCCTTCTTGAGCCAATCGGCCGTCAACTGCTCCCCGATTTTCTCGAGGCCGGCCTTCAGCGCCGGCGGTGGCGGCAGTACCTTCATCTTGTTGGCCTGAAGCTGTTCGAGATACCACTTCGCTTTTTCCTCCGCGAGCTTCCAGCCGCGTTCTTCGGCGACCGCCGCCGCCTTGAGGATCGCGTCCTGGGTCGGCTTGTCGAGCGCGTCAAAGGCCGCCTTGTTCACGAAGGTTACGTTCTTCGGAATCCAGGCTTGCGTATCATAGAAATGCGTCATGGTTTCCCAGGACTTGCTGTCGTAGCCGGTCGAGCCCGAGGTCATGAAGGCGTTCACGACGCCGGTCGCGAGCGCCTGCGGCAGTTCCGCCGCCTGGATGGTGATCGGCTGCGCGCCGACCAGTTCGGCGATGCGCGCGGTGCCGACATTATAGGCGCGCCACTTCAAGCCTTTCATATCCTCGACGGTGTTGAGGTCTTTCTTGGCATAGATACCCTGCGGTCCCCACGGCACCGCGAACAGGAGCATCAGACCTTGCGAGGCGAGCTTCTTTTCGATCGCGGATTTCGACGCGAGCCACAGCTTTTTGGATGCCGGATAGCTCGTCGCCACGAAGGGTACAACGTCGATGCCGAACATCGGATCTTCGTTCTCATGCAGCGAGATCAGAACCTCACCCGCCTGCGCCTGCCCGGTTGCGACCGCGCGCTTGATTTCCGGCGCCTTGAACAGAGATGCCGCGGGATGCACGGTGATCTGCAGCTTGCCGCCGGTGGCATCGGCAACGTCCTTGGCAAACGCGATCAGGTTCACCGAATGCGGATTGTCCGCCGGATAGGCCGCCGGAAGATTCCATTTGGTCTGCGCCATCGCGGGAACGACAAGCGCGGGAACGGCAAGCACCGCGACACAGGCGGCGATTGCAGACGTCTTGGTAAAACTGAACATGAAAATACCTCTCTCTAGCCAGGGAACGCCATCCGCGGCAGCACCATCACGATATCAGGAAATACCGTGATGATGGCAACCGCCAGAACGAGCAAAAAGAAGAACGGCAGGGCCGCCTTGGCGACCGTGTTGGAATCCTTGCCGCTCATGGTCTGCAGAACGAACAGATTGAAGCCGACCGGCGGAGAGACTTCCGCCATTTCCACTACCAGCACCAGGAAGATGCCGAACCAGACGAGATCGAAGCCGGCCTGCTTCACCATCGGAATGACTATTGCCGTGGTCAGCACGATCATGGAAATGCCGTCGAGCGCCGTGCCGAGCACGATGTACATGACGGTGAGCGCCGCGATCAGCGCATAGGGGCTGAGCTGCAGACTGTTCACCCAGGTCGCGAGCGCCATCGGGATGCCGGTATAGGCCATCGACGTGCCCATGTAGGAGGCGCCCGCCAGGATCAGCAGGATCATGCAATTGACCCGCGTCGCGCCCATGACGCTCGCCCAGAACGATTGCCAGCTCAGCGCGCCCTGCCACCATGCGATCGCGAGCGATCCCAACACGCCCCAGGCCGCGCATTCTGTCGCCGTCGCCCAGCCCATCAGCAGCGACAGAAAGACGAAAACGATCAGCAGCAGGCACGGAATGAGATTGAGCGATTCTGCAATGCGCTTGCGCAAGCTCATGGCCGGATCGGCCGGCGGCGTGCGCTCTGGATTGGCGATCGACCAGATCGCGATGTAGCCGGAATAGAGCATCATCACCAACAGGCCTGGCAGAAACCCGGCGAGGAAAACCTGAATGATGGAGACATTCGCCTGCACGGCGTAGACCACCATGGTGATCGACGGCGGAATGAGAATGCCAAGCGTGCCCGCACCGGCCAGCGAGCCGAGGCTCAGATTTTCGTCGTAGCCGCGCTTCTTCAATTCCGGCAAGGCAATCTTGGCAACCGTGGCGCAAGTCGCTGCTGACGATCCCGACACCGAGCCGAACACGCCGCAGGCAAGCACATTGACGTGCATCAGCCGGCCCGGCAGCCAGTTCAGCCAGGGCGCAAATCCGCGAAACATTTCCTCCGACAGGCGCGTGCGGAACAGAATTTCGCCCATCCAGATGAAGAGCGGCAACGCCGCGAGCGACCACGACGCGCTGTTGCCCCACACCGTTGTCGCAAGCACGCTGCCCGCCGGAATGGCGCCGCCGGCGAACTGCATGCCGGCCCATCCCGTCGCCATCAAGGCGACGCCGATCCAGACGCCGGCGCCGAGCAGCAGCGCAAGGACTCCGAGCAGGATAGCGGCGATGGAGAGCAGCTCCATGTCAGACCCCGCTCTGCATGGCGCGTTCGACGATTTCCTCGGCGCTCGTCGGCTTCGGCAATTCGTAGCGCGGCGCGAAGCCGCGCAGGACATGGACCAGTTCATCCACGAAAGCGATGAAGAGAATCACGAGGCCGCCGCTGTAGCCGAGTTGCGGAATCCACAGCGGCACTGCGATGACGCCTTGCGAAATATCGGAAAATTTAAGCGATTGCCACGTCATGATCACGGCATGCCAAGCGAAAAAGCCGATGAAGCCGACGCCGATGAGGAGCGCGACAATCTCGACATAATGGCGGGCGTTGTCGCCGAGGCGGTCGATCAAAAGGCCGACGCGGATCATCTCGCCGTGCTTGAACGTGTGCGCGAGCCCGAGGAAGGCCGTCGCAGCCATGCACCAGGAGATGAAATCATCGCCCGCCGGAATATTGAGGCCGAGCGGCCGGCCAGCCGACAGCAGCATCATCAGCACGAAAATCGCGATGAGGAAAAGTCCGGCGAGGTAGCCGGAGAAAAGGTAGAGTCGATCAAGAAATACGCGGATCATAATATGTCCTTCCCCTCGCACGCCTATTGCCGGGAAGCAATAGACGTACCACTTCCGGCAACCGTACGCTTGCCGAGCGGGCCTATCGAGCCGAAACCGTGCCGAAAGCACAGCGCTCAAGCCAGTTCGCCGAATAGGAGACAGGTTTTCTGAGTTGCTCCGGACCGTCAAGGCGAGGGGGAAATCCCCGGCAAAACCGGGGGCGGGCTTGCGGTGTGTCGTGGTCGATAGAGTATCAAAGCGGTGACGCGTCGCTCACTGCTCCATACCGGTGCGACAAACTGTACCGCGCAGCCAGCGCCAGCCCTGTCGAGCTACGATTCGCGACGGCTATGGCTTCACTGTATGGACGACCTGTTCAAGCTCGTTAACGAGACGGGTCTCGCTGACCTCGGCGGTAGTAATGTCTCCCAACCGGTGGGCCGCGGCCCGGAATTGCGGCTCCTCGATCAGACGGCTGATCGCGGTGCCGATTTCCGCTTCGGCGGCGGTGGGCGCCAAGGTCAAGCCTGCACCGCAGGCTTCGACACGCGCGGCAATGTCGTTCTGATCGCGTCCCATCGGCATGACCAAAAGCGGCAGGCCGTGCAGCAGTGCGCGGCTCACCGTGCCGTGGCCCCCATGGGTAACAACCAGCGAGACCTCCTTCATGACCGCATCATGCGGAGCGCTGGGCAGCAAGGTTACGTTCGCAGGCGCGTGCAGGCTGTCGTCTTCCAGCGCGGGTCCGAGCGTTGCAACCGCATCCATCTTGATTCGTCCGATTGCGTTGATGGTGCGTTGCAGTGCATCGGTTTGGTCTTGATTTGTCGTGCTGAAAGAAACCAGTGCGCGAGGACGATCGGATCCGTGGGGCCAGGAGAAAATCCACGGCTTGGACCAATCCGAGGCGTCCAGCAAAGGCCCGATATACCGAACGTTGCCGGGCAGGAAGTCGGCGGGAAAATCAAATGCTGCGCTCATTGCGATCAGGAGCCGGGCGGGCCGGTCGAACAGCTCAAGCACATTGGCACAAGGGGCAAGCTGCAGGCTTGCGCGCGCCTCGTTCAGCATCGGCAGCCATTTATTCATGACGGCGGCGAACCGGCCATTTGCAGCTCCGACCCGGACACGCTCTGCAGGTGTACGAGGCGGCCCCAAGCCGCTGCCGATCGGCGGTATTCCCGGGAGTGGTCGCAAGCTGATCGTTGGCGAAAGCAGTGCACAGGGAACGCGTGCGGCTTCCGCAGCCAGCACCGAACCGAAGAGACCGGAATCGGTCAACAGGGCGTCGGTTGGGGCGCGCTTGATTTCATCCAGCGTGTCTGCGCCTCGCGCGGCAGCCGGACCAAAAAGGAGGTCATCATACGCGTTCTCAAGGGGCGCGCTGCGCTGTGCGATCGGAGAGAAACGCGGCTGCCGCTGCCAGGTAGCGAAGCTGAAGCCCGCCGCCTCGACCGGCTCGCGCGCGTCTGCACGTGCGATGAAGCGAACACCATGACCATGCGCGCGCAATTGCCGCGCCGCAGTCAGAGTTGGACCGAGATGGCCCGGGCCTCCCCAGGATGCCACCAGAAAGTTGTGAGACATTGTGTCGCTCCATGCGAGGGATCGGCGATTCAGGGGCTTCCGATGGCTACAGAGGCTGGCCCTGCGGCGTCGACAGCCATCTTGTCAGCTCTGCGGCTGATAGCTCCGGACTGAGGCACGCGGCCTGACCGCACCATAACGGTATGAAGTCCGTGCAGCCGTTCGGCTCAGATGCTGCGCGCAACGGAGCTAGTGGCGTTGCGGGGAGAGGAAAGGCGGGGAGGTTCTTTGCGATCGGCCCAAGTTCTCGAACGATCCGGGTTTCGCGCACGCGGGCAGGGCGCCCGGTAAAGACGTTCGTGACCAGCGTCTGCTCTGGCCGCGTAGCTCTCACCGCCTGACGATACAAGGGAGAGACATTTGCCTCCTCACAAAACAGAAATGCCGTGCCGACCTGTACCGCCGACGCGCCCAGTGCGAATGCGGCAGCAACGCCCCTTTGATCGCCGATGCCTCCGGCTGCTATGACCGGGACTTTCACCGCATCGACGATCTGCGGCACCAGCGCCATCGTGCCCACCTGCGCGTCGACTTGGCCGTGGAGGAATGTTCCTCGATGCCCGCCTGCTTCAAGACCCTGAGCAATGATGGCATCGCAACCGGCTTGCTCCAGCCACTCCGCCTCTTCGACGGTGGTGGCCGACGATACGATCTTTGCGCCGGTCTTGCGTACACGCTCGAGAAGGGGGGCGGGCGGAAGGCCAAAGTGAAAGCTGACGACTTCCGGTTTGATTTCGTCCAGAAGATCGCAATGGGCAGCCCCGAACGTCGGAACAAGAACGCCGCGGAGGCTTTGGTCGCAGGTAAGGCCGAGTTCGGCATAGTATGGCATCAAGCACCCGGTCCAGGCATCTTCCGACGCCGGATTCCTCTCAGGCGCTTGATGGCAAAGAAAGTTCACGTTGACAGGCTTCGATGTCCGCTGCCGAATCTCGGAAAACATCGTCCAGGCGGCTTGCCGGCTCAGATGGGTAAGCGGCAACGAGCCTAGTCCGCCCGCTTCTGCAACTCCGACAACCATGGATGCCGTGACGACGCCAAGCATGGGCGCCTGAATGATCGGCACTTCGATTCCGAATAGCTCGGTGATGGATCGAGGATAGGCGTTCATTTTTGTCTCGCGCTGGTTTGGTTCGACTGGAGGCTCTGACTGTTCACCAGCGCCCTGCATGGGCGCCGCCATCGACGTGCAAGATCTCTCCGGTGACAAAGGCTGCATCTTCGAGATAGAGCACCGCGTCGACGATCTCCTGGATTTCTCCGATGCGACCCATCGGATGCAGCGTTGCAAGGAAGGCGTGCGTATCACTTGCATGCATAGGCGTGCGGATTGCCCCGGGAGCCACCGCGTTCACCCGGATACCCTTGTCCGCATATTCAATTGCGAGTGCGCGAGTCACCGCGTTGATTCCGCCCTTGGTGATCGCCGTCAAAGCCGCCGGCAGGACCTTCAATGGCTGCTCCGCCACGAGGCTGGAGGTAATGTTGACGATGTGTCCACTCTCCCGACAGAGCATTTCAGCTATCGCCCTTTGCGAGACGTGAAAGAAGCCTCCGAGATTTACTTGCAGGAGTGTCGCAAACTCGCCCTCGGTATACTCCGTGAAGGGCTTGGGCAGGAAAGCGCCCGCGTTGTTAATCAGGGTGTCCACGCGTCCAAAACGTTCTTTCGCTGTTTGGATGACCAGCAAGGCCGTTTCCGGCTGTGAGATATCACCGGCGACTTCGACCAGGTTCGGCTTATCGGTGGATTTGATCTTTCGCGAACAGGCGACCACACGGTAGCCCCTGGCGAGGAATTGCCGGACTATTGCAGCGCCAATCCCTCGAGACGCCCCCGTTACGATGGCAACTTTCTCTGCTGGATTTCATCGCGCCGCCCTTGCTGAAAATCGACCAGGATCCTGGGGATCAATCTGACGATCTCCGCGCAACTCGTATTGGCGATTTCGGACACCTGCTTCAGCTTTTCGTGACCGAACGATCCGTCGTGCGGGTGCGCTGGATTATGAGGTTGGCGTCTTCCATCCCCTGCGCGCCGGTGCAAAGCTCGCGCGTGAAGAAATCTGTCGGCGACTCGCCAACGATGTCCCGAAATTCGCTGACGAGGTGTGCTTGATCGGTCAAGCCACAGGCTTGGGCGACCTGCGCCCACGACCGGCCGGTCCGTCGTGCCGCCAGGATCTTTTGAAAGCGCGCCAGGCGTGAAAACCGCTTCGGACTGATGCCAAAAACAGCCTTGAAGGCGCGGGAAAGATGACGCGGACTGGAGTCCAGTCGTGCAGCGAGGGAGTGCACCTGCATGTTTGGGTCGTGTCTGAGGTGCCGCGCGGCGCGGTTGGCGAGGCTGTCGGCGTGGGGACGAAGATGTCGAAGCAAAAAGGATTGCACGCCGGAAATCCGCTCTTCGCTTGTCTGTGCCGCTGCGAGCATGTCGTCACACATTGCCACTTCGCAAGCGTTGAACAGTTCTCCAAGATGCAAATTGGCGTTCGCGAACTCCCGGAGCGGAGCCTGGACTATGCGGCTCGCAGCGTCAGACCTGAGACAGACAATGACGAGGCCAAGTGGCCCCGTGGGACGTAGCGTAACGGCATGAGACTGAATATGGGTCGCACACTTCGCCGGCAGAAGTTCCGTTCGTTGCTGTATTTGTGCCGGCTTTCGATATTGACCGATCAACTGAAGAGAGGTGCCGGGCGCGCACTTGATTGTAACCGTCTTTGCGAAATCCCCATCCGGAATATCGCAGTCCCAGATCGCCTCGACGATATCGGAAAGCAGGGGTGAGCGAAAACATCTCAGAATGCCGGTGCCTTGACGCGCCGAGGGATTTGTAGCGATGCCCAGTGGATACTCGACGAATGTCATGCCAGTGCAATGCTCCAGCGATCATGCCTCATGCAGGGTTGACCGAACGCGTCGCGCCAGGTCTGCCAGGCTGAAGGGTTTGTCGATAATGGAAAACTCGCCCACGGCCTTGTTTCGCTGCAGCACTCCTTCCGCGTAGCCCGAGGTGAGCAGTATCTTGATGTCTTTGCGCAGCCGTTTCGCCTCGCGGGCAAGCTCAATGCCATTTATTCCGTTTGGCATCACGATATCGCTGAATAGAAGTTCAAACGGTTGGTCGCTCTGGAGCGTTCGAAGCGCTTCCGCGCCATTGTGGGCGCAAGAAACCTGATACCCGAAGGTGGACAGCATTGTCGACGTGACGTTCAGGAGGTCCTCGTTATCGTCGACCACAAGGACTCTCTCGGAGCCTGTCGGCAAGGCTTGAGTCTCGATGGTGTCCTGCTCGGCATCGGGCTCCCGTGCAGTCGCCGGCAGGTACAGAGCGACCGTGGTGCCGGCTCCGGGTGCGCTCTCGATGGCAATGTGCCCTCCGGACTGTCGGACAAAGCCATAGACCATGCTGAGGCCAAGTCCGGTACCCTTGCCAACCTCCTTGGTCGTGAAGAACGGTTCAAACACCCGGTCTCGCACTTCGGGAGGCATGCCGCTGCCGTTGTCGGCGACGGAGAGCCGAACGTACGATCCCGGTGAGCACCCGGCCACGCTGTCCTCCTGTTCCTCGATGTTCTGCGTCTCGATTCGGAGAATACCGCCATCCGCCATGGCGTCGCGCGCATTCAGAGCGAGATTAAGGAGAGCCGTCTCCAGCAGCGAAGGATCGACGTGGCATAGCCACAACTCTTCATCAGTCTGCAGCTTGACTTCGCATCCGTCGCCGACAGCCTGGCGAATAAGTCCCTTGAATTCGGAAATGAGCTGGTTTGCATTGACCAATTTGGGCTTCAACGCCTGCCGCCGGGAAAAGGCGAGAAGTTGCGCCGTCAGCTTTGCTCCCCGATCAGCGGCGCGTCGCGCGGCCGCAGCGCCCCGGCGGACCTCGTCGGTATCCGCTGCACCTTCGATGAGTTCGAGGTTTGCGGAAATCACCGTCAGGAGGTTGTTGAAGTCGTGCGCGACGCCGCCCGTAAGCTGTCCAACGGACTCCATCTTTTGGCTCTGATGGAGTTGCTCTTCCATCAGTCGGCGCGCCTCCAGGGCATGCTTGTGTTCGGTGATATCCCGGAGGAAGACCGCGAGACCCTGGCTCGAAGGGAACGCATTGATCGCGTACCAGGCCTTGGTACGTGGACAGAGTATTTCGACGAAGGTCGGACGCTGCTCGGACGTTGCCTCACGGATTTGCTTCAGGACTTCCATGTCGGCGGCGGCTGGAAAGGCTTCCGTAAGTAGCAGGCCGATGATGTCGCGGTCCTGGGCGAGCCGCAACCTGGCCGGCCCGTTGAGATAGCTGACGCGCCAGTCGCGATCGATGATGAGCACGCTGTCGGTGGTGCTCTCAAAGATCATCGTGATCCGGGCTGCGGCTTCCTCGGCCTTCTCCTTTGCCTCGGACAATTCGTGCTCACGGTATTCCAGCGCATTGGCCATGCTGTTGAACGCATCGGCAACCCGTGCGATTTCGGATGTTCCGCGGATCTCTACACGTTGGGAAAATTCACCGAACCGCCATTGATTGGCGGCGTCCACCAGTTGCCCAAGCGGACGACGGATAAATCGCCGGGCGCCCAATGACGTCAGGACCAGAACCAGCGCGGTACTCAGCATGATCTGAAAGATGCCGCGCTGCGTGCCGCGCTGGATCTCATCGAATGCCCGGGCCTTGTCCAGGCCAAAGCTGATGAGAAGCCCTCCGGAATCATCTCGCAGCGCCGAATAGCCGACGATCCGCTCCACGCCATCGATGTCGACGATGTCGGCTGTGTTCCCATCGTCACGGCCTGGATCCTTGTCACCGGCCATCTTCCGGCCGACGAAGCGGGCGTTGTCGGGGTAGTGGGCAAGGTACGTGCCTTCCCGGTCCACAATGGCAAGCGCTGCCCCAGGCTGCACATTCCGCCGAGCGAGCGAGTTGGCGAGCCAATCCAGGCTGAGCGCGGCTATAACGACGCCGCCGAGGCCGCCATCGTCGCTGAAGAATGGTACCGCGAAGTGAAGGACGTTACGCCCGGTCTGTCGACCAATCGCGAACACGCCGACTGTAAATTTGCGGGTTCTCAGAACATCGGCGAGATATGGCCTGCCGGCCGCGGTCGAGGGCCTATGATCGTCGGTCGCGTCGCAGAACGAGCTGCCATTCATGTCGACCGCGATAAAGCTGATGAATCCCGGATATCGTTGCTTGATCTCGGCGAGATAAGCATTGCATCCTTGGGTGTCCTTTGCCTTTATCGCCGGAAGCTCCGACAGCGCAATCAGCGCCTGATGGATCCCCTGAACCGTCTGCCGCTGCTCAGCTGCGGTGAGTTCAGCCAGGTTGAGAGCCTGGTTCTGCACTTCGATCTGGCGGGTGTGACGCAGCTCGTACTCATTGTACGCCTGGATGCCGATCGCAGGCAGCAGCGCGAGAGCCACCAGCACAAGTAGCCGTGATAGGAGAGTCACCTCTCATCGCGCCCCAATCCTGGCGTTCGCGTGTGGTGGCAATAATGACGCCTTGGTCGTCACGGACAGCGCAATCGTGTTGATGTCGTGCTCACCGTTCAATCCGCCCCGACCTGTGATACGTACGTCGGGTGAGCGACACGCCGAATTGAACTGTTTCATGCAAACCTCCGCGCTGCCCCGCTGCAGGATCCGGGTGCTGTACTACCAATCTGTGTCAATCGAGGGAAATTTGGTTACAACCGTAATACGGCTCGCCACTTCCTGGTCGGCGGCAGGGTCCGATGTGTTATCCGATGCCGCCGGATTGAGGGTTTCTCGCCGCGCATCGCTGTGAAGGGCGCCGGCTGAATTTTCCTGGAGTTACCGCCCGGCGGGTTTTTGATCCTTCGACGGGGTGGAGGGGAGAATTGTCTCCCCTCCGTCAGTGTTGATCAGGGGCGTCGTTAGCGGGCGGCGCGCCGACCTCGGGTAGCGACCATTGGGCCGCGGCGTTGCACGACAATTCTGGTCGACTCATTGACGGCGACTTGATCGATGATACCAAGGATCTCGGATCGTGTGTCGATTGCGGCATACTCGGCGGCCATTTGCGAAGCGCGCAGGCGATAGCCGGGTTGGTCGAGCACGGTCCGGATCGCTCCGCGCAGTGCCTCCGGCGTCGGTTCGTTGGTTGCGAGATCGATGCCGACGCCGGACCATGCGACGCGCGCATTGACGCCGGCCTTGTCTTCCGTCAACCCGGCCGTGACGAGCGGGATGCCAAAGCTCATGGCCTGGTTGACGCTGCCATAACCGCCATTGGTGACGAACACGTCGACCTTCGGCAACAACCACTCGAACGGCAAATAGCTTGCAAGCCGCGCATTGGAGGGAATTGAGCCGGGTATCGCCTCGACCGCTCGGCCGCCGGCGGTGACGATGACGAGTACGTCGGGCTCGTTTGCAAGAGCCGCGAGGGTCGGTCCAATCAAGAGGCCGAAATTGTGATTTGCCACCGTTCCCTGCGTGACCAGCACGACCTTGCGCGAGCCGTCCAGTTCATGTGACCACGGCGGCAGCGGAGCCTGGTTCGGAATCAGGGGAGGCGTGCCGACGAAATGCACGGATGGCGGGATAACGTCGCGTGGAAACTCGAAGCTCGGGATCGTCAGTTGCATATAGGCGTCCGCGAGTTCGACCACGGACTCGAAGAGAGGGACCGACAGCGGCCCAACCCCCAGCTCCCTCAGGATCGGATTCAGGCGGCGGGCGACTGGCTGATCGACAACCCTGTCGAATTCTTTCGCGATGGCAGCACATTCGTCGCGCTCCGCCGCTGTCGTTGCGGGCGGCAGACCGGTGAAATGCGGAGCGCCGTCCTGGCGACGGCAGTGAAGAAACGATGTGCCGCAAAGAACGACGGGCGGTCGTTTCGCGCGCGGGCCGAGCAGCATCGGCAGCACGCCGAAAAACATGTCGTCGCCGACGATGACATCGGCCGCGAAGTCCTGCAGAGCGTCTTGCAGGCCCTCGTGTTGCGGTTGGACACTGTCGACAAAGAGCCGCTCCAGGGCGACGCGTATCCATTCCGGTCCGGGCGGAATGGTCCTGAGTGCCGGAGCCCGCGCGAAGACATCATTCGGGTCGAAATTCGCATCCGGGGGCAGCGGGCGGAATTTCGCTCCGCTGCTTTCGACCCGGCGGCGCAATGCGGTCCCGGTCAGGCAGGTGATCTCGTGGCCTTCACCCATCAAGATGCGCGCGATCGCAAGTAGCGGATTGAGATGGCCCGTCGCGGGAGTCGATGCGATGAGAATTTTCATAAGGTCCTGTCCTCTGATGGCGGGAGGAGGACGTCCGGCTTGTCCGGGTCCCTCCGGCCGATTGGCTGAAGCGGGACAAGAGTGCGGGCATTGCTGTTACACTGCGGCTTCCGACCGGCGCTAACCTGTTACGGCTGCAGCGCATGATGGCTGTGCCAAAACGCTGGCGGATTAAAGCCTCTGCCTGGAAGCGTGATTACAATTGTAACCCGAGCGGCCGACGCTGAAGCGGCTCGGTAACCCGGCCTCCGTAGTCACATGGAGACGATGCCAACCCGTCCGTGACGGCAGAATTCCGATTGCCTGGTGTCGGCCACTTTATTGACGTCTACTGTGTGATCGTCGTCAAATAGCTCTTAAGCGGACGATCACGGGTAGCATCACGGTCCATCACAACTATGAGAGTTCGCTGGTAACCCCGTAAGAAAAATCTAGATCTGAAGGTCCCTCGGCGTCTTGGCCAGTGCCAATAGCGCATCTGTCGAGAACGTCGTTTGCCTTTCGGAATCCTATTTCAATCGATCAGAGAGCTACTGGCGATGATAGACGTTCGTACCAATCCAGACATCACGACTCGGTTAGCGACGAAGAGTTTGCGGGATCAATTCATGTCAGCAGAAGCCGGCCACATAATCGTCGTCGACGATGATTCCACGTTACGACAGATGGTGATCAGATATTTGGAGGATCACGATGTCCCGACCAGGGCAGCATCCAGCAAGGAAGAACTGAAGCGTCATCTTGAAGGCGGGCAGCCCAGCCTGATCATTCTGGACCTAAGGCTTGGTCAGGACGACGGGCTCGATCTCCTGAGGGAAATTCGCTCCTATTCCGATGTACCGGTCATCATCACCACCGGCCATCGTCCGGACGAAATCGATCGCATCGTCGGCCTGGAGCTCGGTGCGGACGATTACATCATCAAGCCGTTCAGCCTTCGGGAGCTGCTCGCCCGCGTCCGCGCGGTGTTGCGGCGGCAGGAAATGGGAAGGGTCGCTCGCGCCCGCGATCCCGAACGCGGCGGATACCGCTTCAACGGTTGGACGCTCGAACGCCGTGGCCGAAAACTGCTCGATGCCGATAGCAAACAGGTTGCGCTGAGCAAGGGTGAGTATGCCCTGTTGCTGGCGTTCCTCGAGGCGCCGCAGCGACCGCTGACCCGTGAACACCTGCTGCAGGCAACGCGTGTCCATGAGGATATTTTCGACCGGAGCATCGACGTCCAGGTCCTGCGGCTGCGGCGCAAGCTGGAAACCGATCCGAGCGCGCCACGCATTATTCAGACCGAGCGCGGAATAGGCTACGTGTTCGCATTGCCGGTGGAGCCGTTCTAGAACCGTTCCAATCCGGCTTGCTTTTCGGAGCGGCAATCCCGCTCGCGATGGCAAAACGAAGGCGGCACTGGACTGCAGCTGTAACCGTTTTTCTCGTAGCGGTGACCACGATGTAACAGCGGGGCTTCAAGGTTCTCCTGCAAACAAGTTGTAGGAGAGCTTTCATGCTGACGAAGCGCGCGTTTCGAACTTTGAACGGTTTCGCTGGATTGCACACGCGTAAGGACGCAACGATCCGTATTGTGCCGTCGGATGATTCCGGCATGGCCCGCCAAACCCCGGCTTCGAAGTCGGAATTGCCGGAGTCCAGCCCGATGGCGGTATCGACGACCGCGAGAACCGGCTACGCGCGGACGTCGCTTTGCTTGTCGGTGTTGGCCGCTTTCTCGGAGGGCTTCGGCGCATATGGCATGGCGGTGTATCCGACCGCGGACTTTCCGCTTCAGGCCATTCTCGTAGAAAGAAGGGAATCCCTGCAGCATCCTGAAAATCGCGCCGCCGGCCGTGACCGGGCACGCGCATGGGGCCGAGATGCTGCCGGAGAGCATCCGATTTGGCGGCGGTTCGACGCTCGATGCGCCGCCGCCATGGTACCGGAATTTGCCGGCATCGATTTACGGCGCGGCCGCTGCGTTCTGGGCTCATTGGCGCCGGGAACGGGAGATCAGGAACGCCGTCGCGGCATTGACGCAATTCGATGACCGATCGCTGCGAGATATGGGTATTTCCGGCCGATCCGAGATCGAGCAGGTCGTGAGGTATTGTCATGATTGCTGATGCGGTTTATCTCGCCTTGGCCGGAATCGACTTCTGTCATGCCGCTGGCCGGTCGATTTTCTCCAGCAGATCGAAGGTTGATGTGGCCGGCCTTGTGCCGCAAGCCTGGATCCGAGGACGGCGCCCGTTCCAGCGAAACCGCCCCGCCTCGATCAAGAAATCTTGAAAAGGGCCGCATATTTCACGTCAGCACACATATTGGGCAATATGTTGCGCGTAACGCCTTTGCGGCAATTGCCCAAACCTGGTGAGACCGGAATTGTTCGCAGCGTAAGTTGGCTGCGTGCAGTTGCGGTCTTTGCCCTCGCATTGGGTTGCTTGCAGGTTTCGTGGGCGCGGTCGCAGGCGCTCGGGCCGGCGCCTGCATCGAACGGCACCGACGAGCCCATCACCGCCATATCGAGCCCGCCCAGGATCGATCCGCTCAAGGCCAAGCTCGGGGAGCGATTGTTCGATGATCCCCGCCTGTCGCACGATAACTCGCGCAGCTGCTCGTCGTGCCACGACCTCAGTACAAACGGCGCCAGCCCGAGACGACGCGACGTCGGCCTCGACGGCGCGGAGCTGCCGCTCAACACGCTTACCGTCTTCAATGCAGTGCTCAGCTTCCGGTTCGGTTGGGAAGGAAAAATCCGTACCGCCGAGTCGGACGTCAGCTCCTCGCTGAAAAACCCGAAGATTATGGCCAGCAGCCCTGACGAGGTCGCCGAAAAACTCGGCGCCGATCCCGACATGCGCAACAAGTTCATTGTCGCTTATGGCCACGGCCCGGACGCCCACAATATCATCGACGCCATCACAAGCTTTCAGAAGACACTGGTGACGCCGGGAAGCCGTTTCGATCGCTGGCTCGCCGGAGACGCCACCGCGCTCTCGACCGACGAACTGGACGGATACGATCTGTTCAAATCTCTGGGCTGCGTCTCCTGCCACCAGGGCGTGAATATCGGCGGCAATCTGTTCCAGCGCCACGGCATATTCCATCCTTTGGCGTCGCCAGATCCTGCAATCCTGCGCGTGCCGAGTTTGCGCAACGTCGCGACAACGCCACCCTATTTTCACGATGGCAGCGCACCAACGCTCGATGATGCGGTACGTAAAATGGGCAGGGCCCAATTGAACACGATGCTGACGGATCCGCAGGTGACGGCGATCGTCGCCTTTCTTCACAGCCTGACCGGCAACTATCGCGGCACGCCGGTTGGAGTCTCGCCATGAAGGGGGCCCTCGCAGTTGGCGCGTTGTGTCTGCTCGCGCTGCTGACCTGGCTATTGTGGAGTGGGCTGAACATGAATTCGGTCCGGTTCGATCGCGAGCTGAAGGCGCTTGGCGATTTCACCAGGTTCGAGCGCGGGATCAGCCGGGAAGTGCTGACCGCGCGTGCCGGCCTGTCGCGAAACTACGACGGACTTGTGCAGTTGGCAGACGCCTATGATGACGCGCTGTCCCGATTGCGCAAAGCCACCGCTTCGGATCCCGAGGAAAGTGTCGCCGTCGAGGTTCTGGCTGCGCGCGTGCGCCGGCACCAGGAGCTGATCGAGCAGTTCAAGACCAAGAACGCGTTACTGCAGAACTCTTTTGCCTATTTTGGCCTGTTCGGCGCACGGCTTGCTGCTTCAGATGACAAGGCGGTTGTCGTAGCTGCTTCAGCGCTGGCAGCCGCGATGCTGCATCTCACGCTCGATACGTCTGCGGCGGCGGCACGCGATGTCGAAGCGAAGCTGGAAGGGTTGTCGCGCCTGCAAAACTCACCCGGCGAAGCTGATTCGATCCGCGCGATTCTTGGGCACGGGCGGATGTTGCATGACGTTCTTCCCGGAGTCGATGCCATCCTGAAATCGTTGATCGCGGAGGCTAACAACCGCGAGCAGGACGCGATTCTGGCGTCGATCACAGAACGTCAACTCGATGCGCGGGCTTTGGCCCGAAGAAACCGCCTTTTGTCGTACGCCACATCGTTGCTGCTGCTGGCCGGGCTGGTGTATCTCGGAGTACGACTGCGTGCGGGAGCCATGGCCTTGCGTCGCCGTGCGGCTTTTGAGCATGTGACCGCCAGTATCTCGACGCGCTTTATCAATTCGCGTCCCGATGACATCGCGGGCCACGTCGAGAGTGCGCTCCAGCAATTGGCCGAATGTATCGGTGCGGATCGAGCGTATTTCGTAAGTACAGCAAAAGCCTGCCGATGGGCCCGCGAGGGTGTCGGGTTCCCGCAGGGCTGGCCGGATCTCGCGTTAAAGTCTGTGTCGCGCTTTGACCGGGACGAAAACGGAATCATTTGCATTCCCAGGGTCAGGCCAGCTCGCGGGCACATTACGATGAACCTGCTCGCGGATGCAGGGGTTCGCGGCTGGTTGTGCATCCCGGCCTTAGGCGGAGAGAGGGCAGCGATCCTCGGTTTCGATGTGGTGCGGGCCGGCGATCTCATCCCATGGGCTGACTTCCCGCTGTTTCGCATGGCGTTTGACGCCATCGCCAACGCCGTCAATCGTGTGAAGCTCGAACAGGAGAAGGAGCGGTTGCAGGTGAAGCTGCAACAGGCGCGGCGGATGGAGACGATCGGCACCTTCGCCAGCGGCATCGCGCACAACTTTAACAATATCGTGGGTGCCATACTCGGCTATACGGAGATAGCCGATGCTCGCCTCAGATCGAGCGGTGGCCCTGCTGCCAGTCTTGCGGAAATTCGTCGTGCCGGCGAAAGAGCGAGGGAACTCGTCGGTCAGATTTTGACGTTTGGCCGCCGCGGCGAGGGCAGGCGGGAGCGGCTGTGTCTCAGGACATTGGTTGCGGAAACGCGAGCACTGCTTGCGGCCTCGTTGCCTTCGCATGTCAAATTCGCCGTGAGCGAGAAAACTCAGGCGACGACCGTCTGGGCCGAGCCGGCGCAATTGCAGCAGGTTATTTTAAATCTCTGCAACAACGCGGCGCAGGCGATGAATGAACCCGGCCTGATCGAACTTTGCATCGAGGCGCGAGAAATTGCACAGCCCATGCGCCTTGGGCGAGGCGAGGTAGGTCCCGGCCGATTCTTGATTGTTTCGGTTTCCGACCCGGGAGCGGGCATGGATGAGGCAACGGTCGAGCGGATATTCGAGCCGTTCTTCACCACGCGCCCCGACGGCAACGGTCTCGGGCTGGCAACTGTCCGTGAGATCGTCGAGGACCATGGCGGGGCGGTCGAAGTGCAAAGCGCGGTCGGCGCCGGAACGCGATTCGATATCTGGCTGCCATCTCTTGAGGTCAACGAACCGATATCGGTTCAGCACGCGCCGGAGCTGGCGCTTCGCGGCGCGGGCGAAACCGTACTTGTGCTCGAGACGGACCGCAGACGTTTGTTGCGTCACGAGGAGATTCTGGCGGCACTCGGCTACGAGCCGGTCGGCTTCACAAAAAGTTCCGATGCCGTGACGGCCCTTCGCACGGCGCGGGCGCGTTTCGATGCGGCGCTGGTCTGTCACCTGCCTGGAGGCGCCACCCTGGATCTCGCAGCAGCACTGCATGATGCCGCGCCGGCGTTACCGATCGTTCTGGCGGCGCCGTCGACCGCGGATTTGGGAGCACCCTTGTTGGCGGATTCCGGAATAACGGAACTTGTCCATCACCCGCTCGTGTCAGGGGAGCTTGCCGGCGCACTATCACGGTGTTTGGCGGCGTCCTTCGCAAGGAGCAGTTACAGCTATGGCTGAAATTGCAGGTAGCGCGTCATTGACGGGCCGAGGTGCAATTGAATGCTTTTGGATATCTCTATGAGATCATTCGCGCTTGATATTGGCGTTGCTTGAACGCCGTTAGCACGATCACTGTGGTGCAACACAGCGCGTTAAGCCCGTTGGACCATGCCAGCATGATATGGCCGGGGCCGGTGACGGAGTAGAGTGCCGTCAAACTATTCGCCGCAGCCCAGAGGATCCAGGTCGAATAGGAAATAGCCACTGCGCCGGTGGTATCACGCGCAATCGTGCAGATCTGCGGCAGATAGCAAACGAGGCGAAGGGCATGGAAGACCATGCAAAGATCATAGGCAACATCCGAAATCGTCATCCGCGCACCCCTGTCTTGTTCCAAACAGAGCATTTTCGTCGAACGCTCCGGTAACATCCGAGGGCACCATGAAGCTCGTCTATTACGTCAGCATCACCCATCTGGAATAATGCGTTACGATCGCAATTTTTGTCGCCGGAGCAGTCCCTTCAAGCGCCACGCGTAAAGATGCCGGGCTGATGGGTGTCCTTCAGCCCGGCATTGTTCGATGTCTGTAGTCTTATGCGCTACGCGCAGGCGTCAGGCAGTTTCGCTGCCTGGCAGACAGCAGAAAGCTCGACGCGATGCGCGCGGTTCAGTATCCATAATACGTGGGTTCGCAAGGAGGAGCCTGATCCCAGGGCTGCGTTGCAAATGCACCCACGCGAGGAGCGGGGTTGCAGTAGGCTCCATAAGCTCCATAGGGTCCATAGGCTCCCCCGGAGTAGCGAGCTCCCTCTGGGGCGTCGGCGTCGATGCTTTCGGTCTGATGCCGCGGAGTTACGTGGTGCTGGCGAGCCATAGCTGGGGCGATGAACATGGCTGTAGCGACTAGTCCAGCCGAGAGCAGTCTGATCGTAGTCATTCAGTATCTCCTTACATGTGAGAATCCCTGAACGTTTGGCTCCCTCGCGAGAAGGTGGAATGGCCGGCCGAAGTTAAAAGGGGCAGAATCTTCACATCCGTTCAACTCGGCGCGAACGGGGAAGCGGGTCTGGTGCCGGAAACGTCGCGCGATTTCCGCGTAGCGCAGAAACGCCCGATTATTGCAGGGCGTTGACTAATGCTCTGCCCGTCAATTTTTCAAGAAGGCCTGACGCATCCGTGGGCGACGTATTGGACCGCCACGCTACGTGCCGGTCAGAGCGAACAATGATCAGCTTGTGGTCCAGCTCGGATGGCTCTCCTCCAACGTCAAGAAGCACGAGCGGCACGCTCTGCGCCTCTGCGCTTTTCAAAAAGGCGGCCACGTCTACGGCAGGATCCGATCGGACCAGCGTATAGTAAGGACCCAGGCTGTCGTAGACGGATTCACCCTCGGCCAGCCAGAAGTGCGGTAGTCGCGCCCCAGGCACCGTCGACGGAGTGAAGCTTCCCATCGTGTATTCCGGCGCTGTTGCGTCGTCATATGCGATGATCGGTGAGCTCGCGTAAAAATACCCGAAGTTCAGGCCGGCGCAGCAGTATTGTTGAACATTCAGTTCATAGGCGGCCTTGCCCAAAGCTTCCCTTAGTTCGTCGCCCCGCTGTCCGCTTGCCTCAATGTCATCGGGCACCGCGCTTCGTTGCTCAAACATTGCGTGCGCGTGGTTCATGGCGAAGTGAGAGACCTGAGCCGTAATCGGCATGCGTTCGGCTTCATAGGCGTCGAGTATTGCTTCGCTGGCCCATCCCTTCAGATGGGCAGCAAGAACCCACCCCAGGTTCTCGGCGTCTGCAATTCCGGCGTTCATGCCATACCCTGCATAGGGTACCCAGATGTGACTGGCGTCCCCACATATGAAGGCGCGACCGTTCCGGAATCGATCCGCAACCAATCTCCTCCCAATCCAATCCTCCTTGCTGAGAATTTTGTAGTGAAAGTCGGGACCTACGCCGAGAATCGTACATATCGATGCGTGCCGATCGACGCTTTCGAAATCGGTTTCGTCAGGCTTCAGATAGTTGTGGACGAGCCAGCGCTGCCTGCCGTCAATCGCATATACGTTCCCGCTGCGTCTTGGGTTGAGTGAAAACATCGCCCAGGCCGGTGGCACTGCCATCTTTCCGATGAGGTCCGGCGCCTCGATGTATGTAGACTGAACGCGTTGAACGACGGGGTCGCCCTTGAACGTGGCGCCAATCTCCTTGCGCACTGCGGAACCGCCGCCGTCACAACCGACAAGAAACCTCGCGCGGAACTGCTGTTCGTCGCCGGATGACGATGTGGCAAACGCAGTTACGCCGGACTGATCCTCCTTGAATCCCGAATAGGAAGTCTCATTGAAAATGGTGATGCCGTCGGTGGCAGCGGCTCGCTGAAACAGGATGGGCTCAAGAAATATCTGATTGATGCGGTGCGGCGGTTCAGGCGTCGGCCACCAGCCATCGGGGCCGGATTTGTCGCTGTAGCGGTACTTCCGGGCGGGGATCTTGATCCTCGTCAACTCGAGGCCGAGGGTCGTGGTCCTGTAGCTGACGTCATTGGGATAATCCTCCGGCAAACCTGCATTTCGCAGGTCTGGTGCGACCTTGAGGCGCCGGAATATCTCCATGGAGCGAGCAGAGACATGATTGCATTTCACGCTCGGCGGTTCGCCGGCGGGGCGTCGCTCAATGATCCCCACGTCAATTCCACGGGAAGCCAAATCGAGCGCCAGCGTCAGTCCTACCGGACCTGCGCCCACGATAAGTACGTCAAACGTCATGGGCACGCGGGGATTACCTCTTGGCAGCAAAGGGGGGCGGTACGAGCCGAAGCAGATGCCAGGGACTTGGCATTGGGCCGACCTTGGCCTCGATCAATACCGGCCCGGGATTCGACGGGCGTTCGACCAGAAATCGTTCCAGATCAGCCGGCGCTTCCGCAGACTTGTAGGGAATGTCGAAGGCGGCCGCGAGCCGATCGTATCTTGGGTTACACAACTCAACGCCAAACTCCGCTCCGAACTGATCCTGCTGCATCTTGCGCACGTTGCCAAAGTGACCATCGTTGAAGACAACAATTGCGACATTGAGGTCGTACTTCCTGGCCGTCGATAGCTCCTGTAGGCCCCAGCCAAACCCGCCATCTCCATTGATGCTTACGACTATGCGCTTGGGGTCTGCCGCGGCGACTCCGAGCGCCGTCGGAAATCCGTATCCGAGCGTGCCTTGATAGCCGGGTGTCAGGAAGGTGTGCGGTTGATACACCGGATAGGCGAGCCGGGCGAAATAACCGACCTGCGTGAGTTCGTTGACCAGTACGCCGTCATCGGGAATCCCTGCTCTCAGTGCCCGAACCCACGCGCCCTGCGGTTCGATGCCGGACATCTGCTCGCGTGCGGAGGATCTCAGTTTCTCAAAGTCGATATTATCGGGCTGGCGTTTTGAACAGGCTGCCTCGAGTGCGGCAAGCGCTGTCCGGCAGTCGGCCTTTATTGTGATGTCGGCGCGTCTCGGCGCTCCGAACACGTCTTCGTCGAGGTTGATGAAAATGTAGGTCTTGTCGTCAGGCGGCCAGGCCGGCTTACCCATTGCAGTCTCGACAAAGCGGCTGCCAACGACAAGAACTACGTCTGCCAAAGGAAAGAGATCGCGGCCTTCTAGCGTACTGAATGCCAGGGGATGCCGGTCAGATACCGCGCCTTTGCCGTTTTCGCTCACGACGATCGGCATTTGAAGTTTTTCAGCGAGGGCCTGCAGTTCGAGCGAAGCCCCCGACGCGATCACGCCGCCCCCCGCATACAGTACAGGAAAATTGCAGGTCGAAAGCAGTTCGGCGGCGCGTTCGATCTCCGCAACGGGAACATGATCTGCCTCGATCGCTTCCGCAGGATCAACCAGCGGTATGTCGGCCATTGTACTCAAGAGATCGTGCGAGATCTCGATCCCGACCGGTTGGGGGATTCCGTTCTTCAACTGGTGGAATGCCTGTCTAACGAGACCAGGTATGTCCTCGGCGCGGGAGGCGCGCCCATTCCACTTTGTTACCGTGCTCAATATTTTCGACTGGCCGCGAACCTCATGGAGCAGTCCGAGCCCTTTCCCCACGGCCGACGAATGAATGTCGCCGCTGATGCAGAGGACGCGTGAGTTGCAGGCATAGGCGGTGGCAAGGCCCGCCATTGCGTTTAGAAGGCCGGGACCTGGCACCACCATGCAAACGCCGATCCCGTTTTTGGACCGAGCGTATCCGTCGGCCATGTACGAGGCCGCCTGCTCGTGTCTCGCGACAAGGTAGCGAATTCTGTCCTGCATCTTGCGCAGCCCATCGACGGCCCAATCGAGTTGGACGCCCGGCACGCCAAAGACATCGGTGACCCCCTCCAATGCGAGCTGACGCGCAAGGGCGTCTCCGCCGGTCTGTTTCATTCAATTTTCTCCGGTGCGGCCTTCACGACAAGCGTCGATAACTTTATGCCGATGTGAGACAGATGTCCATCACTCGGACATCTGTCTCACATCGTGTGGAAAATGACCGGTGCTGCTTCGAAAGCCGGCGCTACTTGACCCACCTCTTTGGCATGATAAAATTGAACACAACGTCCACTAGGTGGACACATAAAGGCAGGGAGAAGTCGGATGGTGGCGCCCGATCTGTTGGAATTTTGCCCTGCTGGTCTCGCCCGGCCGCGGTCTAATTCATCATGGTGGGCCCCGCGGCGTTGGAGCATCGTGAGCCTTCTGGCGGCGCTGTTCACTGTGCTGGCCGGCGCGCACGGTGAGGCGCAGGAATCGCGGCGTCCCGTTACGATCGTCGTGCCGTTTTCGCCTGGAACCGGGCCCGATATCATTGCGCGAATAATTGCCGAAAAACTGCAGCCCAGGCTCGGGCAGCCGGTGATCGTTGACAACAAGACCGGGGCCAGCGGCAGCATCGGATCGCAAGCGGTTATGCGCGCCGCCCCGGATGGCCATACGCTGATGGTAACTGCTGACCCACCATTCACGGCTAACGTCAGCCTGATGAAGTCGGTGATCTACGACCCCGTCAAGGGCTTCACTCCCATCATTGAGGCCGCGGTGGGGACGCTTGCGCTTGTTGTGCATCCGTCTCTGCCCGCAAATTCGATCAAGGAACTGATCGCCTACGCGAAGAGCCGTCCAGGCGAGATCAACTATGCCTCGCCCGGGGTCGGCACACCGCACCATCTCGCGATGGAATTCTTCAAGCTCACGGCAAAGATAGACTTGATGCACGTGCCGTTCCGCGACTTGGCTGGAGCGATCTCCAATCTCATTGGCGGTCATGTCAGCGCGATGTTCCTGCCGGTTCACGTGGCGCTTCCTCTCGCGCCGGAAAAAGTGAGGATTCTTGCCGTGGCAACGAAAGCGCGAACGCCTCAGCTTCCCGATCAGCCAACGCTGGACGAGCTTGGGTTCTCCGGCTTCGATGCAGATATCCGCTACGGAGTCCTTGGGCCTCCGGGTATGCCGGTCGAAATCGTCGCCAGGTACAATTCGGAAATCAGCGAAATTCTTCGCTCTCCCGACGTGACGGAGAGATTGGCCAAGCAAGGGTTGAGGCCTGCTGCCGACACGCCGGACGCTTATGCGGCCAACATCGTCAAGGACCTCACCAAGTGGCGCAACGTCGTCACGGACGCCAAGCTCTCGACAGACTGACTTCATTCTGCCGGCCAGGTCTGGCCGCTCGGCCCAATTACGTGGAGAACACGATCATGTCCCTGAACAGCCGCTTTGATGATCCTGACAAGCTCGTTGACACGGACAGGGGCTTCATCAGCCGCGAAATTTTCGTCGATCCCGATCTCTACAAGGAGGAGCTGGAGAAGGTTTTCACGCGTGCCTGGCTGTTCATCGGCCACGAGAGCCTCATCCCCAACCCGGGCGACTTCTACACAACCCGAATGGGCGAGGAGTTGGTCATTCTCTGCCGGGACAAGCAGGGTGTCGTGCACGCGTTTCTGAATTCGTGCCGTCATCGCGGCATGAAAGTGTGCCGCTATGAGTCCGGGAATACCTCGCTGTTTCACCTGCCCCTACCACAGCTGGACCTACACGACTGACGGCAAGCTCCAGGGCGTGCCGCATTTCAGAACCCTGTATGAAGGGCTTGATCGCGAGGCAAATTCGCTGGTCTCGGTTGCCAAGCTCGCGATCTACAAGGGAACGATCTGGGCCACCTGGGACAAGGATGCGCCCGACTTCGTGACTTATCTCGGCGACGCGAAGATTCATCTCGACCAGGCGCTCGACTGCCGCGATGGCCGGAGCGGGGGATCGGAGGTGATCGGCGTACACAAGTGGATTTTCCCGGCGAACTGGAAGTTCGCCGCCGAGAATTTCCTCGGCGACACCTACCACAACCCGAGCCACCGCTCCGTCGATCTTATCGGCATCGGGCCGAGTGCCGCGGCCGGAAAGAAGGGGCGCCGCGATGACGAACTGGAGAAAGCCCAGCACGTCTGGATCAGTTTTCCGGAAGGACACGGCGTTCACAGCGCGATCCAACCCGAGGCGAACGAATATATCGAATCGTTTCTCGATCAGCCCATACTGGAGCAATACTTCCGCCACTGCTTCGAGGAGCGCAAACGGCGCCTTGGAGAACAGGCGAGGCTCCTGCCGTTCGTGGGTACGATTTTCCCCAACACGTCCTATCACGGGCGGCAACCTCGCGGGCTTTGCGCTTGGCACCCGCATAGCCCGACTTCCACCGAAGGCTGGCGCTTCTTCCTGGTCGATGCTGATGCGCCTCAGGAAGCAAAGGACTATCTGCGCCGCTATTACATGCGCTATTCGGGTCCGGCCGGGATGACCGAGCAGGACGACATGGAGAACTGGCTCTATGCGACCTCAGCCAGCATGGGGACGGTCGCTCGCCGCTATCCGTTCAACTATCAGCAGTCGATGGGCGCCTGGACGCGAGATCACGCGCTTGGCGGTACGGTCAGTCTCCAGATCACCGAGGAGATCGCGCGCGGTTACTACACGCGCTGGAAGTCTTACCTCAGGGGCGCGCGGCTGGGATGAACTGCTCGGCGGGGATGCAAACTTGCCTCAGAGGGCGGCAGAATGAATCCGGCGCGCGTCGTTATCGTGACGGGCGGAACCTTCGGGATCGGACGCGCCGTCACGCTCAGCCTTGCGGCACGCGGGCATTCGGTGGTGGCGTTCGGTCTCGAGACACCGCAGGTTTCGAGCACCGCCGCCAACGGCATTCCCGGCCTGGAGGCTGAACTCAAGGAGCGTGGTCTTCAGGCGACGCTGATGGAGGCGGATGTTTCCAATGCTGGGGACGTCGCCCGGGTGGTCGACAAGACGCTCGAGAAGTACGGGCGAATCGACGCGCTCGTGAACAATGCCGCGATTGGTCCGCTCGGTACCGTGCTCGACACCGATGAAGCCTTGTTCGATCGCATCATGGCCGTGAATCTGAAGGGGCCGTATCTGTGCAGCCGCGCGGTGCTCCCGCATATGATCGAGGCAGGCGGCGGCGCAATCGTCAACGTGGGCTCCGGCGCCGGCTGGGGAAAGCCAAACATGGCGGTCTATAGCGCGAGCAAGGGGGAACTCGTTGCTCTCGGGGCGGCGACGGCATACGATTTTTTGCACCATCGCATTCGCGTGAACACGGTCGTACCGGGCGGAGGTGGCATTGTGACCGGGATGAGTCTCGGTCGGGTCGGCGGCGATCGGTCGCGGTTCGGTCAGGGGGCGCCCGGGACAGCAGCCGGCCGCGCCGTGAACGGAGAAGACATCGCCAACGTCGTTGCCTTCCTGATATCGCCGGAGGCGGAGACGATCTCCGGAACGATCATCGATGTAGGCTGCTTTGCCGATCAGGGTGGCCCCGTACCGGCAAAGCCCGCGACCCACACCATCTAAGTGCTCAAGGAGAACAGCATGGCCGCCGTGCTTGAAACCGCCTTATCGTCGCCGACTGGATCAGCCGGGCTTCCTCGCAACGACGCTTACTATCGGCTTAGGGCGGATGTGGAAGACTTCCTCTATTCGGAAGCTGATCTGCTCGATGAGCGCCGGTTTCGCGACTGGCTCAATCTCCTCGCCGATGACATCACCTATTTCATGCCGATCCGCCGCAATGTGAAATTCGGGCAGCATGACGATCGAGAGAACACCCGCTCAGGGATCGGTATCAGCTGGTTTGACGAGGACAAGTGGACGCTGACAAAACGTGTCGATCAGATCCTGACGGGCGTCCACTTTGCTGAAGAGCCGCTGTCGCGCGTTTGCCATATGGTAAGCAACGTGCAGATCAGGAAAGTGCTGCCATCCCTGGATGCTCCGCGCGAGGTCGAAACGCGGTGCCGTTTCCTGGTTTACCAGAACCGGGTCGAGTACGAGACGTATACGTTCGTCGGAAAGCGCACCGACGTGCTCCGCATGACGGACGACGGCTGGAAGATTGCACGGCGCGAGATAATCCTGGACCAGAACATTCTCCTTGCAAAGAACCTGTCGGTATTTTTCTAGGGAGCGGTAATGATCGATGTTCTGATCCTCAAAGCTGGTGACCGCCTCAAGCTTGAGGATGCGACGATCGCCGAGGTTGTCGAGAATATGGAAGACGGGATGTGGGTTCAGGTCCGCTACCTCGAAGTCCCGCGAAACCCTGCAGAGATTGGCGCCATTGAGCTCTGCCACGCGGAAGATATCGTAAAGATATTGAGCGCGACCTGATCAATGTCGAGGCTTGGGAATCGATCTATGTTGCGCTTCGATTACATGCAAAGCGACTTTCACCCGCTATTCCTGTTTTTGGGTGAGCGCGAAGACCTTACAGCGTTAGCTGGTCTCCTTCGTACATTCGCAGAGCGACCGAGGCCGCTCGACGTCGGTGAGCACCTGGTGGGTTCCCGTTCGAAAGTGAAACTGACCGTTGTTCCGGAAGAAGGAGAGACGGGCAACTATGGACTAAGGCCTGATGGGCCCGGCAGTTTCCGGTGGGGCCTGAACGCCTGGCAGGCCAGGGAGATCGCCGGCCGTATTGAGCTTCTCACCTCCGCGCACAACAAATCGGGATCCGAGATCATCGAGTTGGGTACGGAAGACGAGATTCCCGTAAAGATTTCCCTTGGGGAATTCACGGACGACTTCCTCGTCCGGCGATTCTGACCCGGCGGTTTGACCGTGGCCGCCAGGTAATCAGGGCCTCTGCCGAATTTTGCGGGTGCTTTCAGGCTCAGGCGCCACGCTCCCGAGACGTTTGGATCGGTATCCAAGTTGCGTTGACAGAGTGGCTGCCGCATCTACCACAAGCCTGGCAATCTTCGGAACGTCAGCGTCGTTTATGCGTGCTGTCGGCCCGAAGACGCCGATCGATCCAGCGACCTCGCCGTTGTGATTGAAAAAGGGAGACGCCACCGCGACCGCGCCAAGGATGACTTCGCTTCTGCTCGTAGCAAACCCCTGGGTCCGAATCGCCTTCAGCGTGCTGACGAACTCGCTTTGTCGCGCCTTGCTGAGAGCCCTGTTGACCGCCGCGGTCTGCCTGTCCTTATCAAGAAAGGCAAGGATCGCCTTGCCGGTTGCGCCGACGGTGAGCCCGCCCCTGTCGCCGATGCCTCGCGCAATGTGCAGGACGTGGTGACTCTCCAGCTCGAGAACGCAGATGCGATGATCGTCCTGCATGACGAACAGCGCGGCGGTCTCGCCGGTTTTTTCGCGAAGGCCTGTGACGATGGGCCTGGCCACGTCAATCAGCTTGATGCCGGAAAGCCACGCATGTGCGAGGTGCATGACGCCGTGGCCGAGCCTGAAGCGCTGAGGATCGCCTTCGGCGGTAATCAGCCCGGTACCCGCGAGGGTTTGCAACAGCCGGTACAGGGTCGGCCGGCTCAGCCCGACGAGGCGCTGGATTTCGAGGACGCTCATCACTGGCGTTTCGGCCGTAAAGCACTGCAGGACTGCGATTGCCCGATCCACAGCCCTGACCGTCGATAGCGATTCGCCAGCACCGGACTTCCCGGTGCGCCGGGACTCACGAACCGGGCTGTTCGCGCTGGAAGATGAGGCGGCTTTTCTGGGCTTGCGTTTCACGGACGGTCACGGGTTGGAGGATCTTCTTTGTATCGGCCGTCTCAGCCTCGGTCAAACTGCTGCATGTCCGCTGGCGACGTCTCTCCGGAGAGCGCTTGCTCTAGGAGACGACGGCCGCATTCGAATGGTTCCTCGCCCTTAGGTCTAGATCGCCCACCTTGACGCCTCGCATCCGACCGCTTAGCCTTCATAGTGAAAATGATGTCCATCTAATGGACACAGCTCCGGGCTGGCCGTCTGGAGTAATGACGTGAGGGAGAAGACGGATGGATACGATCTCGCGCCGGGCGATTTTGTTGACGGGACTGCTGGTCCCGACGATGGCCTACGGCCAGCACTTTCCCTCCCGGACGGTTACCATCATCACGCCGTTCGCCCCCGGCGCGTCCAGCGATGGGGTCGCGCGCATCGTTGGAGAAAAGCTCGCGCAGCTCCTGGGACAGTCCGTCGTTGTTGAGAACCGGCCCGGCGCCGGCGGAACGACGGGGCTGGTCGCCTTGGCGCGGTCGGGCGCTGACGGTCACACAATCGGAATTGGAGCGACGGGCGCGCTCGTTATCAATCCCCATGTGCCCGATGCGAACGCGAACTTCGACCCTCTGCGCGAGCTGACTCCAATCGCAAAGCTGGTTGATATTCCTCTGGTGCTTGTCGCTAATCCGGACGCCGGCGTTAGATCGCTCAAAGAGCTGATCGAGCGCTCGCAACAGAAGACCGACGGCTTTTCCTACGGCTCGACGGGCGTGAACTCCGCGCAGCATCTTGCGATCGAGCTTCTCAAGAAGGCGACCAAAGCAAACCTTGTCCATGTGCCTTATCGCGGGAGTGCTCCCGCCATGACAGACGTTCTCGGCGGCCAAATCCCGTTGTGCTCCGTGGACTTGACCTCGGCGCATCCGCACATCAAGGCGGGAAAGGTTGTGCCCCTTGCGATCATGTCGGCTCGACGGGTTGACCTGGCCCCCGATATTCCAACGGTCGCAGAACAGGGGGTGCCGAACTTCGAAGTTTCGGCATGGCTCGGCATGCTCGGCCCGGCAGGTATTCCAAAGGAAATCGTCGTCCGGGTGTCTGAACAGATCAAGACCTCGCTCGCCGATAACGTCGTGCGTGAGCGGGTGCGTCAAATTTCCTGCGTTGATGCTTATCTCGACTCGGCGGGGTTCGCGGCTTTTCTCGAGAGGGAGTCAGCCAGGATGCGCGATCTTGTCCGGGCAGGCTGAAACTACTGGCGCGAATAACAGAGGACAGGCGCTGTAAGCGAGTTGATGACGGTGGCTGACCATCGCATGACGCTGCTGCGCAAATATTTGGAGAAGACCATGAATGGAAGACTTCGTCGCGCCCGGTCGCTGCTGGGCCTTGCAGCAGTGGCCGCCATTGCTTTGTCGCTGCTGACCGCCAAGGCGCAGTCGCAAGCATCATCCTCGTATCCAGACCGGCCGGTACGTCTTATCGTCGGCTTTGCTCCCGGCGGCAGCAACGACATTCTGGCACGTGTGCTGGCCGAAAGATTGCAAAAGGTGCTTGGCCAGCCGGTGATCGTGGAGAACAAGCCTGGAGCGGGCGGCGTCACCGCAGCAAGCTTCGTCAAAAGCCAGGAGCCTGACGGCTATACGCTCATGGTTGGAGCAAGCGGCGCGATGGTTGTGGGCCCTGCCATCTCGGCGCAGACGCCCTATGACACCAAGCGCGATTTCGAACCGATCAGCATACTGGCGACTTTCCCCCTGGTATTGGTCGTTCCCGCGGATGCGCCCTTCAAGTCGCTGCCTGATTTCGTGGAGTGGACGAAGAAGAACCCGTCAAGTGCAAACTATGCGAGCGCCTCTCCGACATTCACGCTCGCGTTTGAACTTTTTAAGCTTAAGACGGGTGCCACGCTGCAGCGTGTCTCGTATCGGGGCACCAACGATGCAGTGGTCGCGGTTTTATCCAAGCAGGTGACCGCGTCCATGACGGACACCCTTCCTGCCATGCCGATGATCCAGGACGGTAAACTTCGCGCCTTGGCGGTGACGGCGCCTGCCAGACTTCCGCAATTGCCGGATGTTCCCACGACCGCGGAAGCGGGAGTTGCCGGTGCCGAAGCCATCTTTTGGTCAGGACTGTTCGCCCCCAAAGGCACCCCCAAGGACATCACGGCACGCCTTGAGGCCGAGGTGCGTAAAGTAATGCAAGAGGACGAGGTGCGCCAACGTCTTCGCAGCCTTGCCACGGAGGCCGCGAGCAGCACGTCCGCGGAGTTCGCCGCGAGGATCGCGTCTGAGCTGCAGTCGTGGAGTACCATAGCCAAATCGGCGAACGTTCATCTCGATTAATGATCGACCCGCGTCGTAGCTGCCATGGATTGATCTGCTTTGGAAGGGAAGTCCCTTCAATATGACACGACGACCTCAAGCAATGCCTGCTGCCTGGAGGTCCGCACGTGTTCGAGTGCGCGCTTCAGCGCACCCGGCAATTCGTCGCCCCGCTCAACCCGCTCGGCGTGCGCGCCATGCGCGCGCGCAATGCCACAGTAGTCGGGAGCCGGCTCTAATGACGTAAGTGGCATTTTGTTCGCTTGAGCCGCCGCGCCATTCGGATACATGCTCACCGTGGCGCGCCGGACCGCGTTCCAGATACCGTTATTGAACACGATCGTGAGCACGGGCAACCGGTGCGCCGCCGCCATGTGGTGGCAGGCGACCGGGTTCGAGAAGATGTACGATCCGTCGCCGACGCAGGCAATGACCTCGCTGGCCGGATCGGCAAGCTGCGCGCCGAGCGCCGCCGGCAGCGCCCACCCGAGACCACCCGATGGTGGAACGTTGAAGAGGGTGCGGGGCTTCTCGAACATCATCGCGGCAGGGTCACATGCCAGTTCGGTAAATACGACTGCTGAAGGATCCTTGGCTTGCGAAATGCAGTGACTTACCCACGCCGGGCTCATCGGCGAGCCGCTGCCCGCGTCAATCCGGGTTCGAATTTGCTTGCGGAGTGCATCGCGGCGGGCATGCACATCGCGACGCCGATCGGCGATCCGGGCGCTGTCCAGTTCGTTGCGCGTTGCTAACGCATCGTCCAGGGCTATCAGTGTCTCGGCGGGGTTACCCGTCAGCAAGACATCAAAGGAATAGCCGCGCACTGGAACGCGGGAAAACAATGGATCGGAGCCAATCGCAATGATTTTGCAGCTCGCCGGCGGTGCGACCTGGTCGGGAATCCACGGGACCATCGAATCCAGCACCAGCACGACGTCTGCGTCGCGCAGCCAGTCGGCCGGATCCCGCCCGATGTGCATTGGATGGCTGGTGGAAAGCGAATTCCGTGTCGCCCAAAACTCGCAGGTGGGTAAGGCATACCGGTCCACGAACGCCGATAACGGCTCGAAGCTTTCGGAGCCGATACCTCTCTGGGAAATGACGAGGGGAGACTTCGCATTCGCAAGGAGTTCTGCAGCTCTCTCGACAGCTTCGCCGGGCGGTCGGCCCAATTTCGCGGCTACAGACTTGCGGCTTCGAAAATCGGGAGCAACGACCTCCGCAAGTGGCTCCCTTGGAAGGCTGAGATACACCGGGCCGGGTGGATCGCTGGTGGCCAGTGAAATGGCGCGGGCAACGACATCATTGGCCTGGTCTCCATACCGAAGCTCATAGTCCCACTTGACGAATTCCCTCACCATGGCGGCCTGATCGCGCATTTCCTGCCCCCAATGGATAGGAGTTGTGCGGCTGCCTGCCCGTCCTCGCTCCGTGATGGGTGTCCGCCCCGAGCAGACGATTACCGGGATGTTGTCCGAGGCGGCGTTGATGATCCCCATGGTGGCATTCGCAAGCCCAACGTTGACGTGAACCATGACGGCTTGGGGACGGCCTGTAGCAAGATAGAAGCCATGCGCCATGCCCATCGCAACAGCCTCGTGCGATACGAGAAGTGGCGTGGGAAACGACAATTGCGTCGTTGACCTCAGGGCAAATGCCTCGATGATTGGCGGAAAATCTGTCCCTGAGTTCGAAAACAGGTACTCGATCCCGCTTGCCTTCAATTGCGAAAGGAATGCCTCGGCCCCCGATAGAAAGCCAGCTTCGCCTTCTCTGCCGGCCTTTCCGGGATCGCTTGATTTTGTAGACTGAGGGTTGCGATCTGCGCGCTCCGTATCCATCCCCGTCGCTCCTTGATACCGATCGAATGCGCCGCGCCTTCTTCCGTCGGAATTAGCTCAGACGGAGGGCGGTTCGAATTCGCGCCACAATCCTGGGTTCGGTTGGGTGCCGATGTCCGTAGAATGGACATCAAAATCAGATTGATGCAGAGTGAACGGAGCTGTTGCTTCGTGTCAAGATGTGACGGCGGTTGGGAACGAGGGAGGAGAAGAGTTGAGGGGCCACACGAACACCGAGTCAGACCCGTTCGCCTTGTATTGCCCGCAAAGAGCCTTGAGGCTGCGCCGATGAGCAACGAACCTGTCGTTATCGTCGGCGGCGGCCCCGTCGGAATGGGACTGGCAATCGAGCTCGGTCAGAAGGGCATCGGCTGCACTATTGTCGAGCGCTACAAGCAGCCGCAACACATTCCTAAAGGCCAAAATCTTACCCAGCGCACCCTGGAGCACTTTCACTTCTGGGGTATGGAGGAGCGGCTGCGGGCTGCGCGAACGATTCCGCGCGAATATGGAATTGGCGGGCTGACCGCCTACAAGACGCTCCTCGGCCACTATACGTATGACTGGATGCAGCGAGAGCTCGTTCGTCCCTTCTACTTCACTGATAACGAGAGATTGCCACAATACGCAACCGAAGCCGTTCTGCGAGAGCGCGCCAGCGAGATACCCGCCATCCGGACCTTGTACGGATGGACCGCAGAGAGTGTGGTCCAGGACGCCGATGGCGTCGATATCGTCGTGGTCGAACGGGAAGGGGGCGAGCGCCGAACGCTGAGAGCCGACTATGTGGCCGGTTGCGATGGCAGCCGTTCGCTTGTCAGGGAACATGCCGGTATCAGTCAAACCCGTTCGGAACATGACAGGCTCATGGTGCTCCTCGTTTTCAAGTCGCACGAGTTGCACCGGCTCCTGGAGCGCTATCCCGGCAAGTCGTACTACAACGTTCTCGACCCCGAACTTAAGGGGTACTGGAAGTTCTTCGGACGCGTGGATCTTGGAACCACCTGGTTCTTCCACGCGCCTGTGCCGCTCGGCACCACGAAGGACAATTTCAATTTTCGTGAGTACCTCCATTCCGCCGTCGGCGCAAAGTTCGATCTTGAGCTCGAACATATCGGCTTCTGGGAACTGCGGGTTGCCGTCGCAGACACCTATCGGAAGGGGCGGATATTCGTCGCGGGCGATGCAGCTCACAGCCACCCGCCCTACGGCGGCTATGGGGTCAATACTGGTCTGGAGGATGCGAGGAACCTCGGTTGGAAGCTCGCTGCCGTGTTTGAGGGATGGGGCGGAGAAAAACTTCTCGGTTCCTATGATGAGGAGAGACGGCCGGTCTTCCAGTCGACTGCGCGGGACTTCATCGAGAAGGCTATCGAGACGGATCGGCAATTTCTCGCGGAATACAGTCCTGAGCGTGACAAGAGCGCCTTTGAACGAAAGTGGGAGGATCGAAGCTCTGGCGCTGTCTCCGAAGTCAATGCGTTCGAGCCAAATTACGAGGGCTCGCCGATTGTGTACGGCCCCGCCGAGGCCAACTGCAGTGCGATTGGCGCACATTCATTCACGGCGCGTCCCGGTCATCATCTGGCTCCCGCGCCGTTGTCCGGCGGACGCGATGTCTATGATGAACTGGGAAAAGGCTTCGCGCTTTTGGCGCTGGATGCTGATGATGCCGTGGTAAAAGCGTTTGTAAAAGCGGCGAAGGCACTAGGTGTGCCTCTCACGGTGATCGAGGACCGCCGCGCCGGCGAACGTGCGCGTTACGAGGCGACGCTGTTACTTGTTCGACCGGATCAATTCGTCGCGTGGACGTCCAACGATGGCGAAGTCGATCCGGAAGTAATTCTGAGGCGGGTGACAGGCTTGGGACAATGATGGTCCCGCCTTTCGGGGTTGTTCAACGGCGAGCAATGAAACCTGATAAACCCTTGATTTGTCGGTAGTCAAGCTGAAGGTCATGCGCATGCGGTCGCTGACATTGTGCCGAGCCGCTCCAACGGACGGCGACTGATTTATTGGCGCGCTCGACCCTGCAACCAGGCCGTTATGAGCGGGAGGATATCGATCGGGTTCGTTGATTTTGCATCGTTTTCGTTCGATTTCGATTACGCTCGTTGCGTTCTGAGGAGGTTGTTTCTGGTGCGAAACTGGTGCGGTTAGCGAACTTCGTCAGCGGCTGTAACGTCCTGCCGCGAAGCTGTCGAAGGAGAGCTCGTTGACGCGGAACCATTGCGACTCCTCGCGCCGATAGGCGTCCCATGAATCATACAGCTTCTTGAACCGCGGATTCTGTGCGTTGATCTCGGCATAGATCTGTTCTGCGGCGTCGAATGCTCCGCTCAGAATATCCTTTGAATAGATGCGTACCTGCGCGCCTGCCGCGACCAGTCGCTTCAGCGCCATTGGATTGTCGTGATCGTATTTCGCGAGCATCCACGAATTGACCGTTGCGGTAGCGCTCTCAACCGCGGCCTTGTATGTGGCAGGCAATTTGTCGAAGTGATTTTGACCGACATAGAGTGAAACCTGAGCCGATCCTTCAGCCCAGCCGGGCGCGTAGTAATATTGGGCAACCTTCTGCAAGCCGAGCTTCTCGTCATCGCGCGGGCCGACCCACTCGGCCGCGTCGATCGTGCCGCGCTCGAGCGCAGGATAGATATCGGCCGCCCCGATCTGCTGCGGCACTACGCCAAGTTTTGCGAGTACCTGGCCGGCGAGACCGCCGGTGCGGAATTTCAGGCCTTTGAAGTCATCGAGGGTCTTGATCTCCTTGCGAAACCAGCCGGCCATCTGTGCGCCGGTGTTACCGCAGGGAAAAACGCGGATGTTGTAGTTGGAGAACACCTCCTGCACCAACGCGGCACCACCGCCATGTGTCATCCACGCGATGTGTTGACGGGCGTTGAGGCCAAATGGGAGGCAGGTATCGAAGGCAAGCGCCGGATCCTTGCCGACATAATAGTAACTTGCGGAATGCCCCATCTCGACGGTGCCATTCTGAACGGCATCCATGACCCCCAATGCCGGAGCAATTTCGCCGGCGGCGAAAACCTGGATCTGGAACTGCCCATCGGTCAGATCGCTCACGAGCTTGGCGAACAGTCGGCAGCCACCGTCGAGTGTGTCGAGACTCTTGGGATAGCTCGTGATCAGGCGCCATTTCAGAGCCGGCTGCGATTGCGCCACCGCGGGCGAGGCGACGGCCGCTCCCGCTGCGGCAAGCGAGCAACCGAGCGCGGCTCTGCGGGACATAACGGTTTTGAGTGGCTTGGACATTCCTGCTTCCCCTGATGATCCGTTTTGCTGCCGATTCTCTGCTGGAACCGGTTCAATTCTCTCTCGTTTTATCGTCCGATTGACTTCGATTGAAATCTACCTAACGTATGTTAGGTATTAAGATGGAAATCAGGTAAGCCGTCAAGCCGGGCTAATGACGTGCGGCCCCTGGAGGACACATGGACGACGCCACCAAGCGGCACGATTTTGGGTCGGATTCGAACTCGCCGTTCTTCACCCAGGAGCACGAAATGCTGCGCGATCAGCTGCGGCGCTTCGTTGAAGAAGAGATCAAGCCGTTTGGCGAAGCCTGGGAGAAGCAAGGCTTCGTGCCGCGTGAAGTGCTTCGGCGGATGGGCACGCTGGGCTTTTTCGGGATCCGCTATCCCGAGGCCTATGGCGGCTCGGCCATGGATACCCTCGGCAGCGTCGTGCTCGCGGAGGAACTCGGCCGATCCACCTTTTCCGGCGTTGCCATTACCGCACTGGTGCATACCGACATGGCTTCCGTGCACGTCTTCAACGCGGGCAGCGAAGCGCAGAAGTCGCGCTGGATGCGCAAGATCGTCAGCGGCGAAGCGATCTGCGCGGTCGCCGTCACCGAGCCCGATGCCGGATCCGACGTGAAGGGGATCAGGACAACTGCGCGCCGCACGAGCGATGGCTATGTGCTCAACGGCGCCAAGATGTTTATCACCAACGGCGTCCACGCCGATCTCTATTGCGTTGCTGCCAAGACCGGCCCCCTCGACGGCGGCAGCAAGGCCGTCACGATGTTTCTGGTGGAGAAGGGCATGCCTGGTTTCCGCGTCGGGCGCGCGCTCGACAAGCATGGATGGCGCTCGTCGGACACGGCCGAACTGATCTTCGAGGATTGCCTGGTCCCGCACGACGCCGTGTTGGGCGAGGAAGGCGCGGGTTTCTACGCCATCATGAAGAATTTCCAGAACGAACGCACCGTGATCGGCGCGATGGCGATGGGCGAGGCGCAGGCCGCGCTCGACCTTACGGTTGACTATCTCAAGACACGGCGGGCATTCGGCGCGCCGCTGTGGGAGAAGCAGGCGATCCGTCAGCGGGTCGCCATGCGCGCCGCCGAAGTCGAGGCTGGGCGACAGCTGGTCTATTCTGCGGCGTGGCGCGATGCCCGGGGCCACGACGTCACCCGCGAAGTATCGATGGCCAAGGCGTATTGTGGCGAGCTCGTGAATGCCGTGATGTATGATTGCCTGCAGTTCCACGGCGGCATTGGCTTCATGCGCGAAAGCACCATTGAGCGGATGGCGCGGGACGCGCGCGTGCAGTCGATCGGCGGCGGCGCCTCCGAGGTGATGCTCGAAGAAGTCGCCAAGCGCCTCTGAAGGGTCACCATGGCTGTCGCGGAATTTTCCGATATCTCGCTCGATGACAAGTATGTCCGCGACGACGGTCGCATTTATCTTACGGGCGTGCAGGCGCTGGTCCGGCTGCCGTTGATGCAGCGGCGGCTTGATCGCGCGGCCGGATTGAATACCGCAGGTTTCGTGTCGGGTTACCGTGGCTCGCCGCTGGGCACCTTCGACCGCGAATTATGGGCGGCCAAGCGCCATCTCGACCGCGACGACGTGGTGTTTCAGCCCGGCCTCAACGAGGATCTGGCGGCAACCAGCGTGTGGGGCAGCCAGCAGCTCGGGCTTTCGCCCGGCGCAACGCGTGATGGCGTGTTTTCGATCTGGTACGCCAAGAGCCCCGGCGTCGATCGCTCCGGCGACGTGCTCAAGCATGCCAACGCCGCCGGCACCGCCCGATTTGGCGGTGTGCTGGCGATCGCCGGTGACGACCATGCCTGCAAGTCGGCGAGCCTGCCGTCGCAATCGGATTACGCGTTTCTCGATGCGTCGATCCCGGTGCTGCAGCCGGCGAACGTGGCCGAGGTGCTTCGCTTCGGCATTCTTGGCTGGGCGATGTCGCGCGCGTCCGGCGTGTGGGTCGGAATGAAGGCGCTGGCCGACACGATGGATTCGGCCGCGACCGTAGATCTTGCCGGCATCGCGTCCACGATCATCACGCCCGATGGTTTCCCGACCGACATTTCCATTCGGTGGCCGGACAGTCCTCTCGAGCAGGAGCGACGGCTGTTCGATGTTAGATTGCCCGCAGCCGTCGCCTTTGGCCGCGCCAACGGGCTTAACCGGAACCTGATCGATCCCGGTGCCGGCCGGCGGCGGCTGATGATCGTCGCGGTCGGCAAATCGCAACCGGATGTCATGCAGGCATTCGAACTGCTTGGGCTAGGACCGAACGATTGAAGGAGCTGGGGATCGGGCTCTGCGGCATCGGCATGCCTTGGCCGCTCGACGCCGAGTTCATTCGCGCTGCATGTGCCGGCGCCGAAGAAGTCCTCGTAGTCGAGGAGAAGCGGCCGCTGGTCGAGGATCAGGTCGCACGCATCCTGTTCACCATCGATGCCGACCGCCGGCCGCGGCTCGCCGGCAAGCTCGACGAACGCGGCGAGCCTCTGTTGTCGCCGCGCGCGGCCTTCGCGGTCGATCATCTGGCGCTTGTCATCGGCCAGCGCCTGTCGGGACTTGGCTTGGAGGAACAGCTCGCTGACGGGCTCGGTCGGTTGCGCGCAGCGACACAGCCGCCGGAAACCGCACTCACCAAACGGCTTCCCTATTTCTGCTCCGGCTGCCCGCATAACCGCTCTACCGTCGTGCCCGAAGGCAGTCGGGCGCTCGCGGGTATTGGTTGCCATTACATGGCGCAGTGGATGGATCGTGACACCACGACCTTCACACAGATGGGCGGTGAGGGCGCCAGCTGGATCGGCCAGGCACCGTTCACTTCAACGCCGCATGTCTTCGTCAATCTGGGCGACGGCACCTACGCGCATTCCGGACTGCTGGCGATTCGCGCCGCGATAGCGGCCAACGTGACCATCACCTACAAGCTCCTGTTCAACGACGCCGTCGCCATGACCGGCGGACAGGCGGCGGAAGGCGGCTTCACCGTGGCGCAGATCGCGCGCCAACTCGCGGCCGAAGGCGTCCGCAAGATCTATATCGTCGCGGAACAGCCCGAGCGCCATCGCGGCACCGATTTGCCATCTGCGGTCATGATCGAGCCGCGTGCCCGTCTCGACGCGACCCAGCGTGCGCTTCGCGGAACGCAAGGCGTCTCCGTCCTGATCTACGACCAGGTCTGTGCGGCCGAAAAGCGTCGCCGCCGCAAGCGCGGCCAGATGCCGGATGCCGGCAAGCGCGTCTTCATCAACGAACTGGTGTGCGAGGGATGCGGCGATTGCGGACGCAAATCCAACTGCGTCTCGGTCGTTCCCGTCGAAACCGAATTCGGCCGTAAGCGCCGGATCGACCAGACGAGCTGCAACCAGGATACCACCTGCGTCGACGGCTTCTGTCCGAGCTTTGTAACCGTCGAAGGCGGCACGCCGGCCAAACGCGCGGCCAACGATCTTGCGCCGCCCGCGGTGGCGGCGCCGGAGATCGATCTGCAGCGTCCCGCCAATATTCTGATCGGGGGCATCGGCGGTACCGGCATCGTTACCATCGGCGCCATCGTCGGCATGGCGGCGCATCTTGACGGCCGCGCCGCCTCGGTGATGGACCAGATCGGGCTTGCGCAAAAAGGCGGTGAGGTCACCAGCCACATCCGGATTGCGCAAGGCATGGACACGCTCGGCCCGGTGCGGTTCGCGCCGGGGGAGGCCGATACCCTGATCGGTTGCGACATCGCGATGGCCTCGAATCCGGACGTGATGCCGCTGCTCGCAACCGATGCCGTCGCCGTCGTCAATGACCACGTGGTGATGACCGGTGACTTCACCTCGAATCCCGACGCGATCTTTCCGCTCGAGCAGATGAAGCGCCGAATCGGTCGCGCCGCCAAGACAACATTCGCCGATCTTGCCGGCCTGGCCGTCCGGCAATTCGGTGACGCCGCCGGCGCCAACATGATGGCGCTCGGCATGGCGTGGCAGAAGGGCCGGGTGCCGGTATCGCAAGCTGCTATTTTCCGCGCGATCGAACTCAACGGCGCGGCGGTCGCGATGAACAAAGCGGCGTTCGCCTGGGGACGCGCGCTGGTCGCCGATCCTGATACCGTCGAGTTGATGCTCGCTATGCCGGATCGGAATGTCGCCGTCGGGCTCGACGACGTCGTCAAGGTCCGCGCCGCCGAACTCGCCAACTATCAAAACGAGGCGCTCGCCGCGCGCTATCGCTCGCTTGTCCTGCGCGCCGCGAAGGCGGAGGAGAGGGCCGTTCCCGGGTCGACAGAATTCGCCGAGGCGGTCGCACGGTCGTTCTTCAAATTGCTTGCCTACAAGGACGAGTATGAGGTCGCGCGGCTCCATGTCACCAGCGGCTTTCTGGCGCGGCTTGCGGAGGATCACCGCGGCGGATCGGTGGTCTTCCACATGTCCCCACCGCTGTTCGCGGGCCGCGACCCGTTGACGGGTCATGCACGCAAAATGCGGCTTGGCGCCTGGGTGCTCCCGCTGCTACGAATTCTCTCCCGGCTGAAGTTTCTCCGGGGGACGTGGGCCGATCCGTTCGGCGCTACCGCCGAACGCCGGGCTGAACGTCGTGCTATCGATGACTATGAGCGTCTGATCGGCGAACGCATCATTCCCGGGCTGGTTGCGCATAACCGAACCCTGGCCGCCGAGATCGCGGGCCTTCCGCTCGCGATCAGGGGATATGGCCACGTGAAGTCGGAAGCCATGGATAAGGCTGGACGACGTCAGGCCGAACTGCTCGGGCGTTGGCCGGGTGACGATGTCGTCCAGATTGCCGCCGAATAGACATTCCAGTTAACGTGCCCACAGGACGCAATATGGCTGAAGCGATCGTGGAAACAGGAGACGGTGACGCCGGCAAGCGCGCCAAGCGGTCGGATGTCTCGCGTCAGCAGATTCTCGATGTTGCGGCCAAACTGTTTCGCGCGCGCGGCTATACCGAAACCTCGCTGCGCGACATCGGCAAGCAGGTCGGCATGAAGGCGGGAAGTCTCTACTACCACTTCACATCGAAGGAAGATCTGGCTGCCGAAGTGCTGCGAATCGGCGTTCGGCGGGTTCACGATGCCGTGGTAGTCGCGGTCGAGGCTCTTGGAAAAGATGCCGCCGCGAAGTCACGCGTTCGCGCGGCAATGGCCGCCCATCTCGAAACCCTGCTCGATGAAAGCGACTATACTTCGGCGCATATTCATTGTTTTCCCTACGTGCCGGAGGGATTGCGGCGCAAGCTCAGCGGCGAACGACGCGAATACGAAGAAGTCTGGCGCCGCCTGCTCGACGATGCGTCGAAACAAGGCGCCTTGACGCCCGGCGTGGATCGTGCCGCCGCAAGACTTGCCATTCTCGGCGCGCTCAACTGGTCTTTGGAGTGGTACGATCCCAAACAGGGGCTGCCGCTTCACCTGACGTCGGGTTTGCTGGCGGCCTTCCTGCGCTAAAAAATCAGCCGGTGCCGAACGACGCCATGATGCGGCGAGCCTGGATCAGATGCGGGGCATCGAGCATGACGCCGTCGAGCTGTATCGCGCCTTGGGCGTTGCCCTCGAAGGCGGCGATGATGCGCTCGGCGCGGCGACGCTCGTCCTCAGTCGGCGTGAAGCAACGGTTGATGACCTCGATCTGCGATGGATGGATCGCGGCCTTGGCCGAAAAGCCGTCACGGCGTGCGGCGTCTGCCTCGCGGCGCAAGCTGTCATTGTCCCGAAAATCGGTGAATACCGCATCGATCGGCGCGACATCGGCGGCGCGCGCCGCCAACAGGCAGAGACTTCGCGCCAGCGCAAACGGTTCGGTGTAGCGGCCTTGATCGTCGCGATTGGCGGTGGCGCCGATCGCGGCCGACAGATCCTCGCCGCCCCACATCAGGCCGGTGAGGCGGGGGTGGCGCCAGGATTTCGCGGCGAGCGACAGCGTCGAAGCGGCGGTCTCGGTGCACACCACGATGATCCCGGTCTTGCCCTTGCGGGCCGTCGGCTCGAGACGTTCGATCAGGTCGCCGAGACGCTCGACATCCTCCGGGCCGAATGATTTCGGCAGCAAAATCCCGTCAGGCCCCGCGGGGATGACGGCTTCGAGGTCTTCGGCGCACCAGGCCGTATCGAGCGCGTTGACGCGGACATACCGGCGGCAACCCGCGCTCGCCGTGGCAAGCGCCCCGACGACGACTTTGCGCGCTTCCGGCTTGGCGTCGGGATGAACGGCATCCTCGAGATCGAGGATGACGACGTCGGCCGCGCTTGCCGACGCCTTGTCGATCATTCTTGCCGAATTGCCGGGAACGAACAGCAGCGAGCGCATCAGGCCGCTTTGGCCTGCTTGCGCATCAATGCGGCGCGTTCGCAGGTCGCGACCACGTCGCCATTCTGGTTGGTCATCTCGTGATAGAAGTTGACGATGCCTTCGTTCGGACGCGACTTGCTCTCGCGCTTGGAGCGCACGATGGTGCGGACCTTGACCGAATCGCCCTGGAACAGCGGCTTCGGAAACCGCACGTCGGTCATGCCCAGATTGGCGAGTGTGGTGTTGAGCGTAGTGTCATTGACGGTCATGCCGATCAAGAGGCCCAGGGTAAACAGGCTGTTGACCAGCGGCTTGCCCCATTCGGACTTCGCGGCGTAGTGCGCGTCGATGTGCAGCGGCTGCACATTCATGGTCAGCAGCGAGAACCACACATTGTCTGTTTCGGTGATCGTGCGCGACCATTCATGGTTGAATACCATCCCGTCTTCGAATTGTTCGAACCAAAGACCCGCCATCAGGGTTTCTCCTCGACTTCAGCCGGCGCGATTTCAATCAGGATAGCGCCCGCCGGAACGGTATCCCCCACGTTGCAATTGATCTGTTCGATGCGGCCCGGCACCGTAGCTTTCAGGGTGTGGATCAACTTCATCGCTTCCATCTGCAGCACCGGCGTGCCCTTTTCCACGACATCGCCAAGGGCGACGTGCAGCTTGGCAACAACGCCGTGCAGCGGCGCCTCGACCGCATTGCCGGAACGTTCAAGCCCGCCGCCATCGCGCGGGATATCGATGCGGGGCCGGATCGCGGCGGTGAGCGTCAGGCCCTGATGTGCGATGCTGACCGTCGTGCCGTGAAGCCGCGCCACGAAGGGTACGTCGTGCCCTTCCGCGGTGAGCGTGATCGCATCACCGGAGATTTTCGAGGGCTCGAAGCTGATGGCAACGCTATCGATTTCGATCGAGATACGCCCGTGGCTGGCGTGCAGCTCGGCTTCGGCCGCGCCATATTCGTCGACGATCTGAAGCAACACCTTTGCCGGCCGTACCGCTGACGTCACCCGGGTCGCGATGCGGCGTTGCCACGGGCTGATCCAGGTCGGTGTGTCCGTCGCCGTATCAAGCTGCGACCATACCGCGGATGCGGCAGCGCGCAGCCGCAGCAGATCGTCAGCATTGGGCTTCCATCCGCCGGGAAAGGACGTTTCGATGAAGCGCGTGGTCGCCTTGCCGTCGACGAACAGGGGCTGGCGGACCGCGTCGCGCAGGAACGCCTGCGTTGTCGTGATGCCGAGCAATGTCAGATCGGAAAGCCCGCTATCGAGTCGCGCCAGCGCGGCGTTACGATCGGGACCATGCGCAATCAGTTTGGCCAGTAGGGAATCGTAATAGAGGCTGACTTGAGAGCCCGCGGCTACGCCAGTGTCGAAGCGAAGCCCGCGCGGTGCATCGACCACGGACAATTCGCCGGTCGCAGGCTGAAAGCCGAGATCGGCGCGTTCGGCAGTGATGCGGGCCTCGATCGCATGGCCGTGGCAGCGGATCTGATCCTGCGTCAACGGCAGTTTTTCGCCGGCCGCTGCCAGCAATTGCCATTCGACCAGGTCGATGCCGGTGATGAACTCGGTGACGGGGTGTTCGACCTGCAGCCGGGTGTTCATTTCGAGGAAAAACGGACTGTCGCTGTCCTGATCCATGATGAATTCCACCGTGCCGGCGGAATCATAACCGATGGCGCGACCGAGTTTCAGTGCAGCGTCGTAGAGCTTTTGCCTGACGCTTTCAGGCAGGTTGGGCGCCGGGGCTTCCTCCAGCACTTTCTGATTGTTGCGCTGCACCGAGCAGTCCCGCTCGAACAGATGTACGAGGTTGCCGTTGCGGTCGCCGGCGAGTTGCACTTCGAGATGACGCGGATTGAGGATGAATTTCTCCAACAGCACCGCATTGTCGCCGAACGCCGCCTCGGCCTCGGCCTTCGCGGCGTTGAGTTCGGCGACGAAATCACTGGCGTGATCGACGCGGCGCATGCCGCGCCCGCCGCCGCCCGCCGAAGCCTTGATCAACACGGGAAAGCCGATCTTCGCCGCCGCCTGGGCCAGCGTTGCATCGTCTTGCGCGTCGCCGTGATAGCCGGGCACCGTAGGCACGCCCGCGGTCTCGGCGATCCGTTTGGACTCGATCTTCGAGCCCATCTTCTCGACCGCCACCCGTGAGGGGCCGACGAAGATCAGGCCGGCGGTCTCACACGCGTGCACGAAGCCGGCGTTCTCGGAAAGAAAGCCGTAGCCGGGATGGATCGCGTCGGCGCCGCTTTGCTTTGCGGCTGCGAGGATCGCGTTGATGTCGAGATAGCTGGCGCGCGCTGGCGGCGGTCCGATGCGCACCGCCTCGTCCGCGAGCTTGACGTGCAGGGCATCGGCATCGGCGTCGGAATAGACCGCGATGGTGCGGATCCCGAGCCGGGCACAGGTGCGCATGACGCGCAGCGCGATCTCGCCGCGATTGGCGATCAGGACCGAGCGGATGGGCCGGGGAGAGTTGAGCAGGGGCACAGTTGAAATCCTACATCCGGTAGACGGGGCGGACGCCGGTCACCGGCGGCTCCATGGCGCCGACCGCCAGGCACAACGCCAGCACTTCACGGGTGTCGGCCGGGTCGATCAGGCCGTCGTCCCACAGCCGCGCGGTGCAGTAATAGGGGTCGGACTGTTCGTCGAACATCCTGCGCAGCTTTTGCTCGTGCTCGGCGAGGTCGGCCTCCGTGGCGGGATTGCGCGAGATGCTGGAGCGGCGCAGGTCCATCAAGACCGAGCTTCCGACATCCGGGCTCATGGTGCCGAGCCGCGCATTCGGCCACATGAACATGAAGCGCGGACGAAAGCCGCGACCGCTCATGCCGTAATTGCCGGCGCCGTAGGAGCCGCCGGTCACCACCGTGTAGCGTGGTACCCGTGCGTTCGACACCGCATAGACCAGCTTTGCCGAGTTCTTGGCGATGCCGTTGCGCTCGGCGTTCGAACCGACCATGAAGCCGGTGATGTTCTGCAGGAACAGGATCGGTACGTTGCGTTGGTCGCACAGCTCGATGAAATGCGCGCCCTTCAGCGATGATTCCGAGAACAGCACGCCGTTGTTGGCGATGATGCCGATCGGCATGCCCTCGATATGCGCAAAGCCGCAGATCAGGGTCGCGCCGTACAGCGGCTTGAATTCGTGGAATTCGCTGCCGTCGACCAGTCGTGCGATGATTTCGCGCTGGTCGAAGGGAATCGTCAGGTCGGCACCGATGATGCCCGGGATCTCCTTGATGTCGAACAACGGCGCGCGGGCAGGGCGAATGTCGCCATAGACCGGCTGCACCCGGTTGAGCGCGCCGACGATGTCCCGGGTTTTCGCGATTGCCTCCATCTCGTCGCGCGCGAAATGATCGGACACGCCGGAGACGGTTGAGTGCATTTCGGCGCCGCCGAGCGTATCGCGGTCGACGATCTCGCGGATCGCCGCCTTGACGATCTGCGGGCCGCCGAGATGCACGCTGCTGTTGCCTGCGGTCATCACCACTTCGTCCGACAGCGCCGGAATATAGGCGCCGCCTGCGGTGCATTCGCCGAACACGGCGGCGATCTGCGGAATGCCGGAGGCCGACATCCGGCATTGCCGGTAGAACGCGCCGCCGAAATGGTCCTGGTCCGGGAACACTTCGTCGCCTTGCGCCAGATTGGCGCCGCCGCAATCGACCAGATAGACGACCGGAAGCTTGTTCTCGAACGCGATGTCCTGGGCGCGGACGTGCTTGCGGATGGTCTCCTTGAAGAACGAACCGCCTTTTGTCGTGGCGTCGTTGGCGATGATCATGCAGACCACGCCGCGGATGGTGCCGATCCCGGTGACGAGGCCGGCTCCGGGCACCGCATTATCGTAAAGCCCCCAGGCCGCGAGTGGTGAAAGCTCCAGGAACGGACTCAACGGGTCGATCAGGAGGTCGATGCGCTCGCGCACCGGAATTTTGCCGCGATCGCGATGCCGCTGTACCATCCGGTCGCCGCCGCCGGCCAGCGACCATGCTTGCCGCGTCCGCAACGTCTTCAGCAACCCGTCATAAACCGCCGAATTGGCCTGATAGGTCTGGGATCGCAAGTCAATCGAACTCGATAATGTCGCCATACTGGGTTTGCCGGTCTTTATTGATCTGCGTGTTGGGGACGGCGCTGCATCAGCAGCACGATCGAGCCGGTCTGGACCGTCTCCTCGTTCTGGTTCAGCACCTCGAAGCCGAGTTTCAGCACGCCGCGCTGCGCGGTCTTGCTTGGCCTTGCCTCCAGCGGCGTGACCTTGGCGCTGACGGTATCGCCGAGCTTTACCGGCGCCTGGAATTCCCAGGATACGCCGAGCAGGCCGAGCGCCGTGCCGTCGATCCAGTTCATCTGCGACATCAGTCCGATGGCGGTCGATAACACCAGCGGGCCGTGCGCGACCCGGCTTCCGAAGATGCTGGCCTTGCAGAATTCTTCGTCGACATGCAGCGGATTGTAGTCGCCGACCAGGCCTGCAAACAGCGACACGTCCCCTTCGCCGATGGTGCGGCCGCGGGTGCGCTGCGTCGAATTGAGTACGAAGTCTTCGAGATAAAGCCCCAACGCGCGCTCCTTGTCTTTCGCCCGGCTTTTTGCCGCCGAACAGCGACATTTGGTATCAACTAACCGGACGGTTAGCAAACCGACTTGTCAGACGGTACACTAACGGCTAGCCTGAGGGCAAGATCGATCAGGGAGACGGGCTTGTTCCCCACCAAACAAGATGTGCACGGGATAAAACGCCAGGAAGTGCTGCGCGAGGCCGCCGCTTCGTTCAATTTCAAGGGCTATCATGCGACCTCGCTGAACGAGATCGCGGCAAGTCTCGGCGTGACCAAGGCGGCGCTCTATCATTACTTCCCCAACAAAAACAGTTTGCTGGCTGCCTGCTTCGAGCAGGCGATGGACGTTGCCTTTGCGAGCCTCGATCGCGGGCGCAAGCAGGGCAAGAACGGCCGCGACCGGCTGATGCTGACGATTTCCGGCTACGTGTCGCAGCTGATCGACGAGCTCAATTGCTGCGTTGTGCTGATGGAGGAGCACGCGCTCGAGCCGGATGACCGCGTCAAGCTGGTGCGGCAGCGCGACAAGTTCGAACGCGCGCTGCGGGCGCTGGTCAAGGAGGGCATCGAAGACGGCAGCGTGGTGCCCTGCGATCCCAAGCTGGCCATCTTCGTCATCCTCGGCGCCATGAACTGGGTGCCGAAATGGTTCAGGCCAAGCGGAGACTGGACGCCGGAGCAGCTGACGGTCGCGCTCAGCCAGATTTTCGAGCGCGCGTTGTCTTCCACGCCCGCCGCCGCATTGCCGCGCGACGTCGGCGACGTGCCGGTCTCGGCGCCGGCAGAGCCGGCGAAATCGGTTTCACCGGGCAAGCGCGTGCTGACCTACGCCGTGGCGCCGGGCGCTGTACAAACCAAAAAAGCAAAAGTTGGAGGAAAACCATGAAGAAGAGACTCGCGGAACTGCGCCGGCATTTTTCTTCATCGCATTAACGCCGGGGCGTCATTGCCATGATTGCCAATCTGGTTGTTGGAGGGCTCGCCGCCGGCTGTCTCTATGCGATGGTCGGCATCGCGATCGTGATCGTGCTCAACATCACCGATATCGCCAATTTTGCCCAGGGCGAGATGGCGATGCTGACGACGTTCTTTGCCTATTGGCTGATGGATGGCGTCGGGCTGCCGTGGTGGCAGGCGGTGTCGATCGCGATCGTGTTCGGTCTGGTACAGGGCATCGTAATCCAGCAGGCGATAATCCGGCCATTGATCGGCGGCCCGGTGCTGTCGGCGATCATCGCGACGCTCGGACTTAACATTGTCCTCAATAGCGTCGCTGGCATGATCTGGGGCCACCAGACCTACACTTTCCCCTCGCCATTTGCGTTCTCTGCCCCCTTCATGTTGGGCGGAGTGCCGATCGCAGTCGACAGCGTTGTCAACATCCTGGTCGGTCTCGTCATCATCGTCTGCATGACGTTATTTCTTCGCTTCACATGGATTGGCCTCGGCTTGCGGGCGGCAAGCCAGAATCAAACCGTGGCGCGGCTGATGGGTGTGTCGATCACCGGAACATCCGCGATTGCCTGGGGACTCGGCGGCATGGTCGGCGCCATCGCTGGCGTTCTGGTCGCCCCGTCGCTGTTCCTCGACACCAACCTGATGGGTGCACTGCTGATCAAGGCTTTTGCCGGTGGCGTGCTGGGGGGGCTCAACAGTCTGGTTGGCGTGTTCCTCGGCTGCCTTGCGCTTGGCGTCGCTGAAAATCTGGCGGGCGCCTATGTGTCGCCGTCGTTCGCCGAAGCGACGACCTTCATCGTCATTATCGCCGTGCTCGTGCTGCGGCCCGAAGGTATTTTTGGCCGCGTCAAGGTTCGAAAGGCGTGAGCGCCGCGGTCGAAATTCTCCGCGCGTCGCGGCCGTCGCCGGCCTGGGGGGCGGCATTGGTCGGCTTGTGCCTGGTGCTGGCTTGCGCGGCGCCGCTTGGCGTCAATGGCTACGTCCTCTATCTCCTGACCTTGACTGAAATTTTCACGCTGGTTGCGCTCGGCCTCAATTTCCTGACTGGCTTCGCGGGGCAGATCAGCCTGTGTCACGCCGCGTTCTTTGGTGTAGGCGCCTATGCCACCGCGATCCTGACCCAGAAGGCGGGCGTTCCCTATCTGTTATCGCTGTTCGCGGGCGCGCTGCTGACCACTGCGATTGGCGCTATTGTCGCGATCCCGGCGCTACGCCTGAAAAACATCTACCTGGCGATTGCGACCCTCGGCTTCGGGGTGGTGCTGCAGAAGATCATCTTCGAGTGGCGCGGCCTGACCGGCGGTGGCGGCGGGTTGGCCCTGACGCCGCCCAGGATCGCGGGCTACGAACTCGGTGCTACCGGCCTGTATTATCTGACGCTGGCGCTGATGACGCTCGGCCTGTTCGGTGCCTGGAATGTCAGTCGCGGTCGCACCGGGCGCGCGTTGCTGGTGATCAAGGACAGCGAACTCGCCGCCGGCTCGCTCGGTATCCACGCGCCACGATATAAGGTGATCGCGTTTGCCATCAGCGCGTTTTACGCGGCGATCGCCGGCGGCCTGTTCGCGTACCTGGTGCGCTATATCAATCCGGAAAGCTTCAGCGTCGGGCTGTCGATTTCATTCCTCAGCATGGTGGTGATCGGCGGACTCGGCACCATCGGCGGCTCGATCGTCGGTGCGGCGTTCTATGTCATCGTTCCAGAGTTGCTGCGCGGCATCAAGGACGCGCCGGGCCTGGTGTTCGGCCTTCTGCTGGTGCTGGTGATGGTGTTCATGCCGCAGGGTCTGTGGGGCTTGGCGCGGCGACTGGTGGGGAGGGCTTGAGATGACCCGTCCCGTCAGCAGCCTCTCCATCGAAAACGTCTCGGTCGATTTCGGCGGCATCCGCGCGTTGACGGATGTCAGCTTCGGGCTGCAATCCGGATCGATCGTCGGATTGATCGGACCCAACGGCGCAGGCAAGAGCACGTTGCTCAACTGCGTTTCCGGCATCACGCGGCCGTCGCGTGGGCGCGTCCGGCTCGACGACACGACACTCTCGGTCCTGTCGGCGTCGAGCGTCGCGCATCACGGTGTCGGTCGGGTGTTTCAGCATCCCGAGCTGGTCACGGAATTATCGGTGCATGACAACCTGCTGGTCGCCTGTCACCGCGCGTTGAATTACGGCTTGATCGGCGAACTGTTGCGGCTGCCGAATGTGAGGCAGCAGGAGCGCGCCGCCGCTGACAAGGTCGCCGACGTGCTGGTGCGGCTTGGCATTGCCGACAGCGCCGACAAGCGGGTCGGCAGTCTGCCTTACGGCCATCGCAAGCTGATCGATCTCGGCCGAGCGCTGCTGATGGACATCCGTTTCCTGCTGCTCGATGAGCCGATCGCCGGTCTCAACGATGCCGAAATTGCGCGGCTTGCCGAAATCCTGCTCAGCCTGCGCCGGGAGTTCGGCCTTGGCATTCTCGTTGTCGAGCACAATATGCCGTTCGTGTCGCGGCTATGCGATCGCCTCGTGGTACTCGACCTTGGCCAGCTCATTGCCAACGGTCCGCCGGCCGATGTTCTGGCGGACGCCAAGGTGATGGCGTCCTATCTCGGCGAGGCCGCCGATGCTTGAAGTCAGCGGTCTTAGCGTGCGTTACGGTGCGGTCGAAGCGTTGCGCGACGTTTCGATCAAGGTCGGCACCGGCAGCCTGGTCGCAATACTCGGCGCCAATGGGGCAGGCAAGTCGACGTTGTTGCGGGCCATCAGCGGCATCGCGCGATCGGCCGCCGGCACCATTACGCTGGAGGGCAAGACCATCAGCGGCCTCGGCCCGCAAGAGATCGTGCGCCGCGGCGTGGCGCACGTGCCGGAGGGCAGGGGCATCTTTCCCGATCTGACGGTGAAGGAAAACCTGATGATGGGCGCCTATGCGCGGCGTAGTCATAAAATCTCCGCCGACTACAGCCGTGTGCTCGCAATGTTTCCGCCGGTGGCGCGTCGCGAGCGCCAATTCGGTTACACGCTGTCCGGCGGCGAACAGCAGATGCTGGCGATCGGCCGCGCGCTGATGGCAGCACCCCAGGTGCTGCTCGCCGACGAGCTCAGCCTCGGACTGGCGCCGATCATCGTCAAGCAGGTGTTTGCCAAGCTCGAAGAGGTGCGTAAGGCCGGGATCACCGTGCTGGTCGTGGAGCAGAATGCGAGGCTCGCGATGAAATTCGCCGACTACCTCTACGTGCTCAAGTACGGACGCGTGGTGATGGAAGGACCGCGGTCGGAATTCGAACATTCGGCCGCTCTGGTCGATGCTTATCTTGGTGTTTGAACGATGCATGATTATCCACTGAAACAACGCACTATAGGTCATTTGTTGGCGGACAAGGCCAGGCGGATCGGCGGTCGAACCTGGCTGATCTTCGGTGAGCGGCGCTATACCTATGCGCAGGCGCATGATCTTTCCAACCGTTACGCCAACGGCTTTCGCGGGCTCGGCGTGCGCAAGGGCGAGCATGTCGCGGTCATGATGGCGAACTGCCCGGAATTCATCTGGACGATCTGGGGACTGGCCAAGCTCGGTGCCGTGGCGGTGCCGCTCAACACGGCGGCGCGTGGTGAACTACTGAAATATTTCATTACCCAATCGGATTCGATTGCGGTCGTGGTGTCCGCGGAATTGGCCGATCGTGTCGCCGAAGCGCTTGGCAGCGATCACAATGTGCGGGCGTTCTGTACGCTCGGTGGCGCCAGCGGGCTGGCGAATTGCCGCCGCGCCCTGGTTGATCTGGCTGAGTTCGCCAACTCCAGCCCCGAAGAGCCCGATCCATCGGCGGTGCTAGCCAGCGATCCGCAATACATCATGTACACGTCGGGAACGACCGGGCCGTCGAAGGGCGTGATCAGCCCGCACTCCCAGGCTCATGGCGTCGGCCGCTCGCTGGCGCAGAATTTCGGCTATCGGCCCGACGACGTGGTGTACACCTGCCTGCCGCTGTTTCACGGCAATGCGCTGTGGTACTCGTGTTACGCGGCGTTGTGGGCGGATTGCACCCTGGCAGTCTCCGCGCGATTTTCGGCCAGCAGTTTCTGGGATGAGATCCGTGCCACCGGCGCCACTCAGTTCAACGCGCTTGGCGCCATGACCAATATACTGTTGCGGGCGCAGCCGTCGCCGCGCGATCGTGAACATCGCGTCCGCCAGGCCATGTTGGTGCCGTTATCGCCAGACGTCTATCGCGAGGTATCGGAGCGCTTCGGTGTGCAGGTCACTTCGCTCTACGCCATGACCGAGACGTTTGCCGTGACCATGTTCACGCCGGATGATCCCGTCGGCAAAGGTTCGTCAGCCGGCAAGCCGCGCGGACTGTCTGAACTTCTGATCGTCAGCGACGAGGATGATCCGCTGCCGATCGGCGAAGTGGGCGAGATCTGCGTGCGGCCCCGTGAGCCGGGTATCGTCATGTCCGGCTATTACAAGATGCCTGAAGCCACCGTGCGCGATACAAGAAACCTCTGGCTTCATACCGGCGATCGCGGCCGGATCGATCAGGACGGCTATCTCTATTTCGTCGATCGCAAGAAGGAGGCGATCCGGCGCCGCGGCGAGAACATTTCGGCCTATGAGGTCGAGATGCTGATCGCGCGGCATCCTTCCGTGCTGGAGGTCGCGGCTGTGCCGGTGACGTCCGAGCTCAGCGAGGATGAGGTCATGGTCTATGTCGTGTGCCGGGAGGGCTGCAGCGTCAGCGCGGAAGATGTGGTGCGCTTTGCCAACCAGAACATGGCGCATTTCATGGTGCCGCGGTTCGTCCATTTCATCGATGCGTTGCCCAAGACCGCCAGCGAGAAGATCGAGAAATACAAGCTCAAGACATGGGCAGAGCAGAACCGGGAGGCGTTGTGGGACCGTGAAGCACTCGGGCTGAAGCTCGAGCGCTAACGACAACAATCCATTCTATCAAAATACAAAACAAAATGCAGAGGAGACGACCATGAGACAGAAAAATGCGAAGAGGTTATTGCCGGTGCGCGCAATTCTGGCCGCGGGCGCGATGCTGGCGTTGGCCACGCTGCCGGCCCGCGCCGAGGATCCGGTAAAGGCCGGCATGAGCGGACCATTTTCGGGCGGGCTGTCGCTGCTCGGACAGAGCGTGCGTGACGGTGTCGAAGTGGCCTTCGGTGAAATCAACGAGAAGGGTGGCGTCAACGGCCGAAAGCTGCAATTCATCGCCGAGGATGACGGCTATGAGCCGATGCGCACCATCGCATCGGCGCGCAAACTGGTCGAGCAGGACAAGGTAGCGGCATTGCTGGCGGTGACCGGTACCGCGCCGTCGGCGGCGCTCTTGCCCTTCGTGACCGAGAGCAAGACGCCGTTATTGTTTCCCTATGCATTCGCGCATTCGCTGACGACGCCCTTGAACCGCGATGTATTTACGACCTTGCCAGAGGTGCGGGTTCAGATGCTGGTGCTCGCCAATTACATCCTGAAGGAGCTCAAGCAGACCAAGGTCGCTGCAATCTACCAGAATGATGATTTCGGCCAGGACGCCGTGGCCGGCCTCGATGCGCGCTTTGGCGAGGCGAAGGTGCCGCTGGTCAAACTGCCGTTCGATCGAGGCACAACCAATTTCAGCGGCGTGGTCGCACAGGCCAAGGCCGCCGGCGTTGAGCATGTGGTTTTCCTCGGGATTCCCAAGGACGCCGCGCTGGTGATGCGCGAGGCCAACAATCTCGGCTGGAAGCCGCAATTCAGCGGCCACAACGCGCTCGGCGATCCTCAGACCTTCCAGCTTGCGGGCCCGTTGGCCGAAGGTGCCATTGCAATCGCGGTCATGGAACCGCTCGATTCCGACAAGCCCGCGGTTAAGGCATTCCTGGCGGCGCAGCAGAAATACAAGCCTAATACCAAGCCGACCACCTACAGCATGCACGGCTACCAGGCCGGCAAGATTTTTGCCGAAGTGATCAAGCGTTCAGGCGGCAAGACGGACGAAGCATCGATCGTCAGTGCGCTGGAGAGTCTCAAGGCTTACGACACCGGATTGATGGCGCCGATCACGTTTGCGCCGGATCAGCATGCCGGCGGGCAGGCGGCCGCAATCATGAAGGCCGAGGGTGGCAAGTGGAAGATCATTTCCAGTTGGCTCGCTGCAAACTAGGCGCCGAGCTTTGCCATGCGCGCCGTCGTTGTCGAGAACACCGGTCCACCGTCGGTCTTGCGCGTCACTGATGTAGTGGCGCGCGAGCCGGGGCCGCGTGAAATCAGGATCGCGGTCGAAGCGTGCGGGGTGTGTTTTCACGATGTCGTGGTGCGCAACGGCACCTTTCGCCGCGGCGTCGGGATGCCTGTTATCCTCGGCCATGAGGTGGCGGGCGTGATCGAGAAATTGGGTTCCGAAGTGCGTGGCCTGATTCCGGGCGATCGGGTAGCCACCACGACGTATAGCCACGTCTGCGGCTGTTGCCGGCACTGCCGCGGTAGCCACGAGACATCGTGTTCGGAACGGGTCTTTCTCGGGGATGCGGGCCTCAATGGCGGCTACGCCGAACTGGTCTGTGTCGATGCCGATGCCGCCGTCAAGGTGCCGGCGGGTATCGCGCCGGAGCAGGCTTGCGTCGCCGCCTGCACCATTGGCACCGAGCTCAATGCGATCCGCGACGTCGGCCGCGTCCGGATTGGAGAGCGCGTGCTGGTGACTGGTGCGGGGGGCGGGCTTGGTTTGCACGGCGTACAACTGTCGCGGTTGGCGGGCGCCTTCACCATCGCAGTGACGACGTCGCCGGCCAAGGCGGCGCGAATCCGCGAGGCCGGCGCGGACGAAGTCATCGTCGTTGAGCGCGGCGCGGAATTTTCCGGAGAGGTCCGCAAACTCACGGGTGGACGGGGCGTGGATGCCGTGATCGACAATGTCGGCACGCCGATGTTCCCGTCAGTGCGGCGCTCGGTCGCCGACGATGGGCGGATTGTGCTGGTCGGGCAGCTCACCGGCGATTTCATCCCGATCAATCCGGCCCAGTTATTTCTGCGTAACGTCTCGATTCTGACCGCCAAGGGGGTATCGCGGGCGCAACTCGCCGATTCACTCGACTTGATCGCGCGCCGGCGAGTTCAGGGCGGTGATCGACGACGTGTTCGGTCTCGACGGTGCTGCGAAGGCCCATAGCCTGGTCGAGGCTGGCCGCTCCACCGGACGGCTGGTGCTCGCGCCAAACAAAATCAACTGACGAGAAGCTATTGAACCCGACCGGAAGGAACTCGCCGATGCCCGCAGCCGATAGTGGAAAGACCGCAAGGGGCGAAGCGCTGACCTTGACCTGGCCCGAGGCCGACATCGCGCTTGTCACCATGACCCGAGATCGGGAAATGAACACGCTAAGCCTCGAGCTGATCCAGGAACTCGACGCCGCACTGACGGCAAGCGTTGCCGGCGGCGCGAGAGCTCTGATTATCACCGGCAAGGATCGGGCGTTCTGCGCCGGCGCGCATCTCCGTTATTTTACCCAGGAAGACCCGCGGATCGGTTCGGGCTCGTTCGCACTGCGCGACAAATACCTGCAGCCGATAGCAACGCTGTTCGACCGGATCGAGACCTTGCCAATCCCGGTGATCGCCGCGATCAACGGGTTTGCGCTCGGCGGCGGCTGCGAAATGTCGCTCGCCTGCGATTTCCGTCTGATGGCCGACCACACCAAAATTGGCGTGCCGGAAGTGCGAATCGGAGCGCTGGCTGGCGCCGGTGGCGTGCAAAAACTGCATCGGTTGGTTGGCCGTGGCAAAGCGCTTGAATGGATTTTGCTGGGTAGCCATGTCACAGCGGCTGACGCGCTGCTGCACGGCTTGCTGACCAGTGTGCACGCTGCGGCGGACCTGCTGCCGGCGGCAATGACGCTGGCGGCGAAGTTCAGGCTGCTCGGTCCCCGTGCCGTGGCGCAATCGAAGATGGCCGTACGATTGTGCGGAGACAGCGACTTGACCGCAGCCAGAAACATCGGACTGGAAAATCTGGCCATGCTTATCGATTCGCCCGAATGGAAGGAAGGTATGGCGGCGTTCATGGAAAAGCGTGAACCGCGTTTTCCTCCACTTTAGCTTTTATCGAGCTGTTAGTTTGATGGCTGCGATTAAGCACGCGCTGGGAGCAACGAAGCGAGGCCTTTCTGGTGCGGTGGCCAACAGGCGGTGAAATGAAAGACGGCTAAGCCATTGATCTACTGGTGGGCCCGGCAGCCGCCATATGAAGCTGCTTTTCTTGAGGGAGTTCTTGGTTTTATCAAGATGTTGATCCAACGAGTACCAACAAAAATACCAACAAAGTTGCCAAGGGGAAGAAGATCGGTCCGCCGGCGTGCAGTGGCCTGCCGCGCTCTGGTTGTCCATCGCGTCCGATCGAACTACGAAGGTAGCTCGATCGCTATCAGGTCGGGAAGGTATTTTTGACGTTGGTCCGGCACGGGCCGGTCGATTGTCGGTGCCACGGCTGGCTCTAGCAGGTCGTCAAAAAAACTGCCTCGCGATGGGATGAAAGTTCCAAATCGCTTCTATGTTACGTCGATCTTGAAGCTCGCGTTAGCCGGTTACCCGCTGTTGACTATCCGCATGCATGTAAGTGAAATTCTGGCGACACTACATTCGCCGACGGGACGGTGCGACGGATCAACTGATTGCTCGACGACGGCTTGATCGAGATCGGATTCGCCTATCACGACGGCGACGTAGCCGTTCTCAAAGTCAGTGGAATACTTCTTCAAGAGCCTGGAAGGTCAATCTTGCATTTCGGCGATAATATCTAGCGAGGCCCGTGATCGACCTGGCTCTCATCCGATTCGCTCAGGTGCCGGAGCCGTGAGAGAAACGCGGCAAGGTCGGCAGCGTAAAACAACGTCTTCTTGCCGAACTTGACGCGTTTGAGGTCGCCTCGTTTGACCGCTGCGTACAGCGCAGTGCGGCCGATACTGAGCAACTCAAGTGTCTCGTCGACCGCGTACGCTACTTTCGTAAAACCGAGGGCCGAATGGTCGATCGGATCAACTCCGGTGCTCTTACCGTTGTCCACACTCGACACTGCTTTGTTCGTCGAAACGTGGTCATGGGATTTGCGGGGGTGAGCCATGGTACGCATTGTGTCACGCGTCTTGGCGTAAATGAACAGCCCAAGTCTGCGCTGTGCTACGCTATGGCGTCCCCTCAGCGGGCGGTGAGACTGTCCTGTTTGGCCCCTCAAGCTCGGTCAGCCGGTCGGACACGGCGCGACGCCAACCGCCTTGCTCGATGACGCGCACGATCTCCGCGATGGCTTTCGCGGCTTCGGCAAGCTCGGGGCGGGTGGATTCCGATGAGCTTCGGCGCTGGCGGTTGAGCCGATTGGTTTCCTGCGTATAGGCGCGCATGGCGTCGGCGGCGATCTCCGGCGTCATCATGCGCTCGCGCAGCCCGGTCAGCACGCGGCTTTCCAGAGCCTTGCGGTCCACGGCGCGGGCGTTGTCGCAGCCGTTGCCAAACACATGGTTGGTGCAGGCATAGCGGTCCGGGTTGGGAGCGCTGTGCGCCCCCGATCCGCCTTTGTCTGCTTGGAGAGCCCAAACCGGGGGCGGCGTCAGGCCGTCAAGGCCGAAGCCGCGAAGCGGGGGCGCGACAGCGTCAGCCTTTACGGCCTGAGGCCGGTCCGGTTCAATGCTGTCAGCAGCAAAAGGACATGCCGCCGGATGGTCTGGCCGAAGGCTGGCAAACACCGACCTCACTGGACCTGATCGAACGCGCGTTTCGGGCGCCACGAGACGGGATCGGCGACCCAGCGGTTGATGTCGGATTCATGCCAGCCGGTCCCGTTGACGCTGATCTTGATCTGCGGCGGGAACGTGCCCTCGGCGATCTTGCGGTAGATGGTGGATCGGGACAGCCCGGTCCGGGAGAGGACGGTTCTCAAGCGGATGATACGGTCTGGTTCGCGCATGGCCGCGCTGCCTCCTGCTGGCTGTTTCTGACGGCTGCTGAGACCAGACAGGCGGGCGTTCAAAGGCGCGCAAGAGGATTTTTCGGCTCGTCGTAGCGTGGCGGAGAGACGGCGGCAAATAGGGTGGGTCAAATTCCGATGCCCCGGCCTCTTCCAAGGTCGATGCCATGGGCGAAGGCCAATTCCTGGCCGAGTCGGCGGCCTGATTCGAACGCGATGCCGAGATCCCGCTTGCGATTGGCGAGGATGGACTCCAGTTGCGGATCGCGTTCGAGGCTTTTCGCCATATCCCCCATCGCCGAGCGCGTGGCCTTGTAGCCGGACATGTCGCTCGCCTGATACTGGCGCAGACTGGCCTGGTCGAGCTTCTGCCAGTGCTCCACGAAGCGGTCGGCGCGCCGACCCGGATCGGTGCGGAGTTCGTTTTCGAGCTGGAGAGCGCGGATGGCGCGGCTGACCTGGCCGCCAGCCGCCTCGCGGACCAGTTCCGGGTTCTTTTTGTAGGCGGCTTCGGCGTCGTGCGAGCCAAAAGGTCGCACCTCCTCGAAGACCTGGCGGGCCTCATGTAGTTCTTTCACCTGCTCGGGACTTGCCTCGCCGCCCATCTCCTGCGCCTCGAAGATCGCATCCACGGAGCGGGCATGGCGCACGAGCGCTCGGGTGCGCATGCGACGCAATTCCTTTTCCGGGTCTTCCGCCACCTTCCTTTCCGGCGCTTCGGTTTCGCGCCGCTCGGGTCCCGTACCGCTCTTTTCCCTTTCCGGCGTTTCCCGCTCCGGCTTCCGTCCGCCATCCGGGCAGGGCACATCTCCAGGAAAGCGGAGGCCGTCGAACATGTCGCGCAGCTTTTCCGGCACGACCTTGCGCACGATCTCGGCCACGCGCTCGCGGAAGGTGATCCCACGCCGCTCGGCGTAGCTCTGTACCGGATCGGCACGCTCATAGTCCGATGCCATATCCTTCGCGCGATCGCGCGACAGGGTGCGGACAAGCCGGTCCTGATTGGCAAAATCGTCGCGGCCATAATGCAGCTCCACGCCGTCGCGGTGCCGCGACAGGGCGACATAGCAGCTTTGGGCATCCATGCCCGGCGTCGCCAGCACATGGGCGCGGTCTACCGTCATGCCCTGCGCTTTGTGGATGGTCGCCGCATAGCCGTGGTCGATCTTGTTGTAGTCCTTCAGGTCGAACTGCACGGATCGGCTATCGTCGGTCTGCACGGATATCGATTGCCTGCTGACCAGCTCGATGGTCCCGAGCGAGCCGTTCTTCACGCCAAGACCGCGATCGTTCTGCAGGAACATGACGCGATCCCCGTTCGCAAAATTTCTCGCGCCGCGTTCGACGGTCAGGCGGATGTCATCCCCCAGATCACCCGCAGCCCGCATCCGCTCGCGCGCAGACTCGTTGAGGGCGCGCACCTCGTCATTGGTATGGGTGAGGATGATCCGGCTCTTGTCGGGCGAAACCTGCCGGTCGCGGTCCCAGCGGTCGATCAGATCGGCGCGCGCCTGCTCGCGTGTTTGGGCCTCATGCACCATGCCATGGGAGCGGTAGGCTTCGAGCGCAGTACCGCTTTTGCCATTGGCGAGATCGCGAGTCGCTTCGCGCTGCCAGTCTTCCCGCTGGCGGCGCACTTCGCCGATTTCCGCGCCGCCGTGTCGTTCGTAGATCGAGCGGAACGCCGCGCCCGCCTCAATGGCTTGCAGTTGTTGGGGATCGCCGACCAGCACGACCTTGGCGCCAGCATCGGCAGCCTGGGACAGCACGCGTTCCAACTGCAGCGTGCCGACCATGCCGGCCTCGTCGATCACCAGGACATCGCGCGACGTGAGCAGGTCGCGGCCCTGGTGCCAGCCATGCTCCATGCTGGCGATGGTGCGCGAGGCGATGCCCGATCCGCTTTCGAGGTTTTCAGCAGCAATGCCGGACAGCGCCACGCCCCGAACCTCGTAGCCTGCCGCTTCCCAGGCCTCCCGCGCCACGCTCAGCATCGCGCTCTTGCCGGTGCCGGCATGGCCGACCACGACGCCTAAATCGGGCCCGTCCGTGACGTGTGCCAGCGCGTCGGCCTGCTCGCCGGAAAGCACAAGCCCGCGCTGTTCGGCGCGTAAGAGTGCGGCCTGTCTGTCAGCATCATCGACCTCATGGCGTTTCCGTTCCGCCATCAGTTCGGCCGCGCGATGCAGGCGCTGTTCGGCCTCGATCATTTCGTGCGTAGTGAAACGATCCTCGCCGCGAGCGTCCTTGCCGAGTTCGACCAGATTTGGCGCGCTACGCATCGCGCCCATGACGTCGTTAAACTGGTCGATCCCGTCGCTGTGCCGGTGCGCAAACTTCGCCATGTCGCGCTGCGTGAAGGTCGATTGCTGCTGGGTGATCGCGTCCAGTGCGGCGGAAGGATCGGCAATGATCCGTTCACCATTGCTTTGCGCGATCTCGCGGTGCAGTTCGGCGCGGTCGGCTTCGAGCCCTTCGCCCTCGATGCGCCGATCCTCGATACGTTTGGCGGACGCACCGATCTGGCTTTGCGGCTCCAACGCGATGCCTTGGTCCTCCAGGCTGCGATGGTCAATTCGTGCGTCGATGTCGAGTGCGGCCAAGCGCTCGTTGGCAAGCTCGGCCCAGCGTTCGCGCCAGCGCTCCACCATCTCAGTGCGGTTCCACTCCCGCACCTTTTGGCCAAAGCCGTTCTCGTCCACCGCGCGCATGGTCAGCATGACATGGGCATGGGGTTTGGGCATGCCGTCCTCGGCCATATCCCAATGCAAATTGAGATCGGCAATCATGCCCTGATCGACGAATTCGCCCCGAACGAAGTCGCGGGCGAGTTCAATGCCATCGCGCTCACTCATCTCGCGCGGGATGGCGAATTCGACCTCGCGGGCAAGCTGGGCATCCTTGCGGACTTCGAACGCCTCGGTATCGTTCCACAGCCGTTCGCGGTCGCTCCAGGCTTCGGGCGCATGCTCCGGCAGCATCACCTCGGAATGGACGACGCCGCGCTTTGCGGAAAAATCGTGGCTGCGATCAAGCCGCTCGTCGCGCAGCCGCGAGCCCGAGCGGTAGGCGGCTGACGCCAGCGCGCTGGAGCCAGACTTGCGGCCAATGACCTTGACGTGAAGATGATAGATCGCCATCGCGATCAGATCAGTGGCACGCCAGAGCGCACGTCGGAACGACGTATAAGCGCGCCCTCCCTCGAAAAAGTCTCGGGCGGGATTGCTCCGTCCCAGGCTGTCCCGGTAGCCTTACAGCATTCCGCCGGCTGCTCGACTATCATTGCTCCTCGACAGCTTACGGAGAACATCATGCGAAAGCCAAGAGACCTTGACGCAGAACTGAAAGCGCTCGAAGACAAGGCGCGCAAGCTGAAAACGCGGAAAGTGCAACAGCTCGGAGAACTGGTCATCGCCACAGGGGCTGACGTCCTCACCACCAATGAACTGGTGGGTGCGCTGATCCTGCTGGGCGAGACAAAAGAAGCGGGAAAGAGGGAGGCATGGGCAAGACGCGGGGCTGCGTTCTTTCAGGGACGGCTGCGGCGAAATGCACCGGCAACTGACCGCGACACGGACAGCACTCCAGGCCAACCGGGCGGCGCGCAACCGGCATCAGGCCGCAAGGGCGCGACATGACATGCGCATGTGGCAGGTCGAGCGCCGCAAGCGCACGCGGCACCTCATCGAACTCGGCGGCCTCATCGTGAAAGCTGGCGTTGTGGACTTGACCGGCGACGACCGCGCCACCATTCTCGGCGCGTTGCTCTGGATCGCCGACAAGCTGCAAAGCGATCAAAGCGAACGGGCGCGAGCGCTCTGGGTAGCAAAGGGGAAGCAAGCGTTCGGGTCGGGCCCGGCGACACACAAGCGAACAGATCGAAACCTTCCAGAAGTTTGTCCTTGAGACACAGCAATAAGATTTCAGCCGAGCGACCGTGTGCCGGAGCGACGTTTGGGCACGCGATGGGCGCTGAAGCGGCGATCGAGGTCTTCGCCGAGAAATACCGCGCCAGATACGGCAGGGCGATCGAGTTCGGATCGCGATGCGCTACTGGCCCCTCACGGTTGGTCGTGCCGAGCATGGGACTAATTGCGCATCAATCCCATCGAGCGCGGCGCAGCTCCTCCATGGTAAGCCTGCGGTTGCTTATACGATGCCCCGGGGCCGACGGACCAGCGCAGCTTCTTCTTCTATGGAGGCAATTTCGAATTTTCCAATCAGACGCAGAACCGCGGATCGTTGACTCCGAGGGGCCTATAATTGATATGTAGATTTCAAGGCCATTACAGAGCATTGCGCAGCTCCAAGTCACGCCGCAAATTCTTTGCCGAGGTCGCCGACACCGACACGCCGCTCCTGCCGGTGCATTTCGGCCTGCTGAAGGCCGACGGCGACCGCTTCGACTATCGATTCAAGCGCGGACGATCAGGTGCCGCTCTCACACTTCTTCATGAACGAGGTCTTGGCCGCGCCCGCCAGCTTCTTGCCGTCGGAACTGACTGTCTTGGTCGCGCAGGATTTGGCCATGCACTTCTTCATGAAAGAGGTCTTGGCGGCGCCCGACAGCGCCTTGCTGTCCTTGCCCACCGCCTTGGTTTCGCAGGATGCGTCCTGCGCCATGGCGGATTTTGTTGCATCGATTGAGGACGCTATCCCGGATCATTCGGCGTTCTCGCGCGCCCGCAACGAGCGCTTCCGCAATGGAGATGTATTCCGCCACATGTTCGAGCGGGTCGTCGAGGCGTGCATTGCGGCCGGTCATTCTCGAGGCTCGACACCTCGGGCGTTTATCTGTCTCCACGAGTGGCCGCCTCAGTTTTCAACCTCTTTAACCCGTCCTAACCGTCGGCTTCTCCTTGTTCTCATGCGGCTCGCCACGGTTTTCGGCCGTTTGCTCAGGATCTCCAGGCTTTTTTCCGGCCATATTGCCGGGATTGAAATGGTACTTACCTTCTGGATTTTCGCCGGGCTGCTTCTCATTTGGATTTCTGTTGTTGGCCATTGGGCATTCCTTTCGAAGGAGTAACAACGTTGAACGGGACTAAAGTCGTTAAGTTCCCACGACATCAAAGCGCGCATTGATGAGCTCGCAAAGTCCAAATGCTGTTCGTCTCCCGCCGGAAGATTTGGATAATTCCCGAAGCCGGAGAAGTCCTCCTTTCGCGGAAAGATCGCAAGGTGCTTGAGGCGTGTTGTCGATCGCCTGTGACGTTGCAGCGCGATTTGAAGCGGGCGCGGATCGTTCTGTTGGCGGCGGACGGGCGCAGCACCCGCTCGATCGCCAAAGAAGTCGGAGTCCAGCCGCGTCAGCCTTTGGCGGCACCGCTATGCCGATCATGGCCTTGAAGGACCGCAAGACAAGCCGCGGCCCGAAGGTCACCGACAAACGGATTCTGAAGGTGTGCTGGATAAGTTGGCCCCGCAAGGGTTTGCGCGCTGGACCGGCCCTCTGCTGGCCGAGGCGCTCGGCGCCGTGTATCCGGCCAGGATCGCCTCTCGCCCGAGCGCGATCGACAAGTACGTCTTACCGACGCCGGGCGGTCCGAGCAGCAGTACGTTGTCGCCTTTGGCGATCCATCGTGACGCGGCCAGATCGCGGATCTGCTTTGGATCGATCGACGGTTGCGCCTCAAAGTCGAAGCTGGCATGGGAAACTTCTGCACCGCGATCAGGCGCATCACGGAGGTTGTGCGGCCAAGCGAGTGATAACTTGGCTGATGTTGTCAGGAATCGGCTCATCCACCGGACTGCCAAAGGGGCCAAGCATTTGATGGCGCTGGCACTCGATTTCCACGCTCACCATCAGATCATCAGCGATTTTCCGCAGGATATTGCGATCTTGGTCGCTGAACGTGCGTGGCTTCGTGTCGATGACGCACAACGAACCAATTGCATGTCCGGAGCTTACTCGAAGAGGGGCGCCCGCATAAAATCTAATTCCATTTTCAATTAGAAACGGATTGTTGGCAAAGCGGGGGTCTTTGCCCACGTCGTCAATAACGAGAATATCGTTGGCAGCCACCACATGCCCGCAGATCGAAGTCTCACGCGCGTCCATCCGGCATGCATCCAGCTTGGGCGGTAACCCTACCGCTCCCGGCCAGTGCTGGTGCTCGTCGTCAATCACAGTCACGAGTGCAATCGGTGTTTCAAAAGCGGCGGCGACCCTGGATGCTATGTCGTCAAAGTGTTTGCTCTGGCTGGTGGTCAGACCAAGTCTGCGAAGAGCAGCAATGCGCTCTTGTTCGTTCTCTGGAATGCGAGCAGGTTGCATGGGATCCACAGGATGGGGGCTGACCCAGGCATCGATCTGAGCAACTGCCGCTTCAACCGAGAAAACGACAGCATCCGCTGACATCTGTTCCGTCAGGTTAGTTGCTTGCTGCAGGGCAGGTGAAGGATTCCACAAACAGACAAGATTTTTAACTTGCGGAGCCCGTCGCTTGATGCGTCGGCACGCAAACTTGGCAAAGGTCTGCGGTTCGGATGCGAGGTAGGAGAGACAAACGACTTCGACGCCAGCCAGATCAAGTTGGCCAATCCCATGCTGGCTGATGGCAATTGGCGGCAGAACCCGCGCCCCGATGCCTCGCTCCATTACAACTTGCGCCACCATCTCGGCCGCCGCGCTATCGAGGTCCGTCCTGCCACCGATGCAAAGATCTGGAATTCCCAAGGCGCGTCGAATGAGTGCGTTTTGCTTCCCCGTGCCGCCCGCCTTTCCGCGCGCGCGCTCGCGCGCATCGTCTGTCACCTCTCGCACTACGGCTATCAGGCCTTCCGCTACGGTTCGCTTGTAGCTTGCATCGCCCAGGCTTCGTTGACGATCATTTTCGGCGAGGCGAAGAGCGGGTATGGCAACCTGATCATAGAACTGACGCGCAGAGTGCTCAGCAACGTAATCCTCGGCGATTTCGGTGGCCCCTTCGGCATTGGCTGCAAGCAGCCGCTGATACAGCTGCTCCTCAGGCCTAAGCACCGGTTCGCTGCCCAGGAGAACCCCAAGAAACTGAAGTTGGGGAACGTACCGTCCGATTACGATCAGACAGACCGTCAGGGGGGTTGAAAGAATGAGTCCGATCGGCCCCCAAAGGGACGTCCAAAAGATCGCGGCCGATATAATAGCGAGGGAGGACAGACCCGTGCTGGCCCCGTATAGCCAAGGCTCGACGACGTTGTTGCTGACGAGTTCCATTGCCAGAAACAGCCCGATGACCCACAGCAACATCGACCAGCCTGGATCAACCGCAAAGGCCAGGGCAAGCGGGAACAGCGCCGCGAGAAAGGGACCCAGGAAGGGGACGAACCTAAGGACTGCCGCCATAAAGCCCCACAGGGCGGCATTGGGAACGCCAATGAGATAGAGCCCTATGCCAATAGGCACCCCGTATGTAACGTTCACAATTAGCTGCATCAACAGGTAGCGACTGACCCGGGCGCCGGCCTCGCTTAAAGCCTCCGTGCTGGTCTGGAGGTCCCCTGCGCCAACGAGCTTAATCAAGCGGTCGCGCAAATCATTTCGTTCAAGGAGAACGAAGACCACGAATACAATCACGATACCGGCAGTCGCCAAGAACTCGACTAGAGGGCCAACAACCGCGCTGAACACGTCGAGAGGTGAACGCGCAGCCGGTTCAATGGTGACCGGGATTGGTTGGCGCGTCGCTGGCGTCTCCCCTGATCGTTGTAAGACCGGGTCCGTTGGCTTTTCTGATCCTCCTAGCTCCTTGCCAAGGCCCTCTATCGTCGAAGTCACCCTATCAAGAATGCCTCCTTCCGACGAGCTTGATCCTCGCAGCCCTTTAATCTTGGTCGCCATCGTTTGATGGTAGGTCGGAATATCCCTCGCAAGCTTGACGACCTGCGGAGCAACGATGTAGGCCACGCCACCGATCATCCCGAATGCGAAAGCCACGGCAATGAGAACTGCAGCGACGTGTGGTAGCCGCCAACGTCGTAGCCAGTTGACAATCGGAGAAAGAGCAAAGGCCAGAAGAATGGCCAAGGTGAACGGGATGAAGAACTCCCGTCCGAGGTAGAGCCCTCCGATTGCAAGAAGGAACCCACCTGCAATCAACAAGGAAGAGCCCGCGGGAGAGGCCGGGGATGATGGAACCGGCGCGACAGGCTCAGCCATTTTCGGGACCTCGCATTTGACATTCGGCGCCGACGGGAGCTCTCTCGCCGTCATTTATATGGAAGGCCGTTGTGGGTAGCAAGTTCGCCATTTCCTTGCTTTCCCCATCTTTGGCGGAGAGAAAGGCAAGCAGCCTAAAAGCAGGCTTCAATCGCATTTGCTTCTTAAGTTTGGCTGCCTGACTGTTCAGCGCCGCACATTCCCAGGAACGGCGTGGTGCGAATTGAGAATTTATGTAAGCGGAAGTCAACTTCTTGGGGAATATATCAGAACGGCAGGAACAGGAGCGGAAGGACGAATGTTCTGGGTGAGAGGCGGCAAGGTAGCTTCCTCTAATCGTGCTGCGTCATAATTTAGTCGCCTGCATCTTGCGCCGTTCTACCGCAACGAGTTGTACAAATTTCTTCTAAGCGCGTTGATCGCGCGATTGCGCATGGTTGCGATCGAGTTCGTTGAGGCCGTGCGGGGGATCCTCTGGGTCGACAGCTTAGGGTGGAGCAGGCGTCTTGAACGACGCGGCGCGATGAGGTGTTGGGAGGGGATTCGTCTCCCGCTCGAGATCAGGGAACCATAAGCTGCGATGCACATCGTGGAGCGTGTCAGAAAGAATGTGTAAGGAGGTTTCTGTGAGTTTTACCTTACCGAGTACGTAACCGTCTTGCTCATCGGATAGAGCCGGATGGTCGGCAACGGCCCATCGCGGTCGCCGCCCTTGAGGACAAGATCGTCCAGAGGGCCACGGCTGCGGTACTGAGCGCCCCTCCGCAATGCTTTTCTAGGGGCTCAACCAGGGTCGCAAGGCTGTCAGCCGTCGCGCATAGGCCTTAACCGATGGGAATGCCGTCGCCCAGCGTCGTGCGCTGGACGTAGTCCAGAGGCGGATTGCTCACCGTTCTGCGCATCGACCTCGGCATCGACCCCCGCTAGGTCGACAGGTGCTTGATCGTCTTGGCAGCGTGGTTCGGGCCGCGCCATCCAAGGAATTTCAGGTCCCTGTTCTCGAGAGCGTTGGTGGCGCAAAAGAACTCCTCGAGCTCCTTGCGGGCGCGCGAGGGAAGATTGCGGATGTCCTTCAGATCGGTCTCAAGGGGAGAGCGGTCGGGCACGGCGAAGATGCGATCGTTGCGTTCTCTTTTGGCACCACTCGTCTGCTCGACCTCGAGTACGCCGACCGGCCTGCACTTCAGGACGAGGCCGGGATAGGTCCTGGCGTCGTGAATGATGGAACATCGAGCGGATCGCCGTCCGGAGCCTTCGTGGAGGGGATAAAGCCCCAGTCAAAGGGTTAGATGAGGCCGGCCACCAAGGGCTTTTGCCAGCGTAAAGACGCCGAGATCCGGTCGAAATCGAGCTTGCAAGTGCTTCCTCGTGGCGTCTCGACGACGGTATGGATGTGGCCGTTATCGTCCCAGGTGGGAAGCTTGAGAAAGTTCGTCATGTCATGCGCCCTCCGCTGCGCCGACCGTGTCCGCCATCCGGGCGCCCCGCGCTCCGAGAGGCTTCGGCGCACCGATAGTCGTGTCGCGGGCGGTCTGGTGCTCCATCTCGGCGTTGAGCTCGGCGCCCAGCAGGATCACGATCGCGGAAATCCAAAGCCAGGTCATGAAGCCGATCACCACCCCGAGCGAGCCGTAGGTCTCGTTGAAGGTGCCGAAGTTCGCCCCGTACCATGAGAACAGCGCTGAAGCGCCTAGCCAGAGGAGCGCCGCGGCCGAGCTGCCCCAAGTGATCCAGCGTCAACGCGGCGCCGCGCGGCTGGGGCCGAAGCGGTAGATGCAGGCGATGGCCAGCGCGAGGGCGATGAACATGGCCGGCCACCGGGCGATCCGGATCAGCAGGTCGGAGAAGTTCGAAAGGTAGAGATAGTTGAGGAGCACTGGCACCGCGACGACCGCGGCGAGGGCCGACAGCACGAAGACGATGCCGGCTATGGAAGGAGAGCGAGATGGCATTTAGCTTGAAGAAGCCCCGTTTCTCCTGCTCGCCGTAGACGATGTTGAGCGTGTCGAACAGTGCGAAATGATGAGCCCGAGCAGGAAAGTCAGTCCTAGGTGCGGTCGTTTCTGGAACTCACGCGGGTGAGCTGCTCGCGGGCTACGTCGATGGCGCCCCCCGGCACGAAGCCGGAGATGTCGTCGAGAGCGATGCTGCCGGCGTCGGTGAAGATTCCGTAGATCGCGACGAGTGCGGCCGCGCCGGAAAGATCGCGAGGATGCTGTAGTACGTCATGCCGGCGGCAAGCGCCAGAATGCGATGGTCGCCGATGTTGGCATAGACCCGCCACAACGAGGGATATCAATGGATGCTTTGTTTAAAGGCGAAAAGCAGATCGGAAACCCGTTCCCAACCGAGCAAGAGGTTGGGAGGCCGCGTTGAGTGAAGGCTTTGTCACCGACGTTCCGATAGCGGACGAGGAAGGCGGTCAGGTTATTCCGGCGGGCACCACATCGCACATGTCGCCGATGTTTGATTGCAAATGAGATGCTGAGGCAACGTTTCTTAGCAAACGAGCCGAGATCCCGGCCGACCATGAGCACACCAGTTACAACTTTCCGAAGCGTGCCATCCGGCAGGACGCCCAACTTTTCTTACGAATTTTTATCGACTTCGGCGGAGTGACCTCTCTGGGGCCCCCTCTCAAATCAGCAGCCAGCTATCCCCCTGACGGCTCTCCTGAGAGGGCCGGCTTCGCTTACGCGAAGCCGGCCTGCAAAATTAGTCGACATCAGGCCGCGGTCGAAGCTTTCGTGTTGACGCCTTTGCGCAGCGCCACCGTGTTGAGCTTGGTGTTCGCCGCCTTCTCCTCGTTAAGGTTCGTTGTTAGAAAGCGCACGATGTCGTCATGGCCGAGTTCTTCGGCCCATGCGATCAGCGTCCCGTAACGACAGATTTCGTAGTGCTCGACGGCTTGCGCATTTCGCTACGATGGCCGCGTCCAACACGGTTTTGTCCGCGATTTCACCAGCCGTCTCGTCGGCCTCTTTGATGATACCGTCGATGGCCGGACAGCTGGTCCCGCTGGGCTCCTTGCCTAGCTTTTCGAAGGCTTTCTGACGCCTATATTGCATTGCGTGGGAGGCTAGCCCTGAGGGTGCAGGCTTTCGTGAACCGCGGTCCAACGCGTAGGCGGTTTGCTTGAACTCAATGCCGTCAAGGAGTCCTTGGACATATCCGGAGATCATGTCCGGGCGCGACCTATCGTATAGGTCTTCCAGAAAGATTGAGGAGTAGAAGCCGGACGTCAGCGAAGGACAGAAAACCTATAAACACTAGCCCGCAAGAGGAACCAACGTCCCGACTTCGCGTTATCTCGCCTTGGTTAATTGGGCCGGGCCGCCACTCTTTATTTTCCTCTGGCGCGTTTGTAATGTGCACTCATGCCGGCAACCCATGAGGTGCCAGTAAGGCATCACGGGAGAGACGGGCGTGCCGCACTATGAAAAGTATACGACCACGGTGATCGGTGCACATAGTGTTCCGCGTTGGTATGAAGCCATGGACCGCTTGGTGAGTTCCGGTCAATTGGCACCGGGTGACTTCACGGACGCGCAGTTGCGGGCCACGCAAGCCGCTATTCTGGAGCAGGAGATCGCGGGGATCGACGTCATCACCGGCGGTGAAATGCATCGAAGGACTCATAATCGCCACTCTCCACCCAACGCGATGCTCAACCATTTCTGGCAGAAAATTCCTGCCTTTCAGGGAGAGACCAAGCCTAAGCCTATTACTCGACATGATCCGCATGTGTTTCATCCGGCGGCTATTTGCCGAGGACCTATTCTCGATTCCATTGATCTGGGCCTCGCGGAGGAATTTAAGACCGTGTCTTCATTTGCCCGCAAGCCGGTCAAGGTAACCATGACGGGACCTCACCTGTTAGCGGCCGTGGCCTATGACGAACATTATGATGATATGCATCGCATGATGGCCGACTTCGGCAAATTGTTGCGGCAAAACTTCAAGATGCTGGTGGACGCCGGCTGCAAGCATATTCAGATCGATGAACCCTACTTCACCGCCTCGACGGAGGGTGACGTTGCGGCGGCTATTGGCGTGATCAATCAGATGATCGAGGATATTCCCGGAGACGTGCATGTCGGCGTTCATATTTGCCAGGGCAACTATGCCGTCGGGCCGGATTACGACGGACAAATCGGACACCGCTATTTCGATACGGGCCGCTACAAGGCCGATCTCATTTGTCAGATCGAGTGCGACCTCTATCTCATCGAACATGATATGACCCCGCACTACCATGGCTTACTTGGCGACAAGCAACTCGGCGTCGGCGCTGTTGACGTGCAGGCGCCGAACATTGAAGCCGGACAAGTTGTTGCAGATCGGATCACGGCCCACAGCTGGCTGGCGCCGGAACAAATCGTCATAACCAGCTCTTGCGGATTCAACCATCTGCCAAGGCATATCGCGTTGGGTAAACTTCGCGCGATGAGTGAAGCAAAAGCCATTTTGAGTGGAAACAGATAATCCGATGCGCGCCACCGACCGCGATGAGGGCTACGAGGAGCGTCTCCGCGCCTCCGAAGAGCGGCTTCGACTTGGCGAAATCGCCGGTGGAATCGCGACGTTCGAATATGATTACGACGGTTGCGTTTGGAGGTGGAGCGCGCAGGCGGCTCCGATTCTTGGCACACCTAGTGAGACGGCCGAAGGTTGGGAAAAGATTGTATTCCTCGACGATGTCTTAAAAGTCCAAACCGCGCTTGAGGCGACAAAGCAGGGCGGAAACTTCTATGTGGAGTTTCGAACGAGACACCATGACGGAAGTCTCCATTGGATCGCAGCCAAGGGACAGATCGCCGTAGTCGCGCCCCATCCACTGCTGCGCGGCGCCATCTATGAGATTACCGATCGGAAGGCGCTGGAAGTTCGCCTGTTAGCCCTCAACGAGACGCTGGAAGCGCGCATTGCAGAACTCCGGCAAGAGGCAAAAAGCCTTGAGATTCTCAACGACACGGGTGTCGCGGTTGCGGCCGAGCTTGATCTTCCGACCCTTGTTCAAAAAGTGACCGATGCAGGCGTAAAATTGACCCATGCGGAGTTCGGAGCATTTTTCTACAATGTTTTGCGGGAGGATGGGGACGCCTATACCCTCTATACGCTCTCCGGTGTTCCGCGGGCTGCTTTCGAGAAATTTCCAATGCCGCGCAACACGGCTATCTTCGAGCCGACATTTCGTGGTCGCGGTCCAGTACGTTCCGATGACATCTTGGCTGACCCGCGGTACGGCAAGAACGCGCCCCACAAGGGCATGCCTGAAGGCCATCTGCCGGTTCGAAGCTACCTCGCGGTGTCGGTTGTTTCGAGATCCGGCGAAGTCTTGGGTGGCCTTTTCTTCGGCCATTCGCAGCCCCGCGTTTTTACCGATCGCGCCCAACATATCGTCACGGGTCTTGCGGCGCAGGCCGCTGTCGCAATCGACAATACGCGTCTTCATCGAGCAACCCAGCAGGAGATCGAATTTCGGCGGCGGGCTGAGACAGAGCTCCAACAGGTAAATCAGACGCTCGAACAACGGGCAGAAGAGCGCGCGCTGCAACTGGCCAACAGTCAAACGAAACTTGAAGAAACAGAGCGCCGCTTTAGACTCTTGGTCGAGAGCGTCACCGACTACGCGATCTACATGCTGGACTCGCAAGGTCAAGTGGTGAACTGGAATGCGGGAGCCCAGCGGATCAAGGGATATGCGCGGGAAGAAGTTATTGGTCGCCATTTTTCGACGTTTTATACCGCCGATGAACGCGTCGCGGAGGTTCCCAAAAAGGCGCTGGCGATCGCTACGGCTACCGGTAAGTACGAAGCGGAGGGCTGGCGCGTCCGCAAAGACGGCAGCACGTTTTGGGCGGGTGTCGTTATCAACGCCATCAAGTCCCATGATGGCGAACTCATAGGCTTTGCCAAGATTACACGCGATCTGACAGAGCGACGCGCGGCCGACGAGCGGGCGCGGCAGGCGCAAAAGATGGAAGGCATCGGGCAATTGACCGGGGGCGTGGCGCACGACTTCAACAATTTGCTGACTATCATCATCGGAAATCTGGAAACGTTGCAACGAAGCCTAAACACGGCGCCACTGCCGCCAGTTGAACGGCTGAAGCACTTTGCCGACAACGCGATGCGCGGCTCACGCCGCGCTGAATCTCTGACCCAGCGACTTCTCGCATTTTCGCGTCAGACGCCGCTCGAACCCAAGCCGATCGATATTGGCCATCTTGTTGGCGGGCTCTCCGATTTGCTTCGTCGTACCCTGGGCGAACAGGTGACGGTCGAGACGGTCCTTGGCGGCGGCTTGTGGCGCGCGAATGTTGATCCCAACCAGCTTGAGGTCGCCATCATCAATCTGGCTGTCAACGCACGCGATGCGATGCCCGAAGGCGGAAAACTCACGATTGAAACCGCGAATGTCTATCTTGATGACATCTATGCGGCGAGTTAGGTCGAGGTCGTTCCCGGTCAGTACGTCATGGTTGCCGTCACCGATAGTGGCTTCGGGATGACGCCAGACGTGATTGCCAAAGCCTTCGATCCGTTCTTTACGACGAAGGACGTAGGGCATGGGACCGGCTTGGGTTTGTCCCAAGTCTACGGTTTCGCCAAGCAATCGGGCGGTCATGTCAAGATCTACAGCGAGCTGGGCGACGGCACGACGATCAAGCTCTATTTTCCCCGTGTTCATGCCGCGGTGTCACATGAGCAGACCAACGCAACCCCCGCGGTTGCCCATGGCTCCGCTACCGAGACGATTCTGGTTGTCGAAGATGACCAAGACGTTCGGAGCTACGGGTGCGATAGCCTGAGGGAACTAGGATATGACGTGATCGAGGCGAAGGATGGCCACGCTGCCTTGAAGCTGTTGGAGTCACATCCGCACGTAAAGGTTCTCTTCACCGACGTCGGTTTGCCGGGCGGGATGAACGGACGCCAACTGGCGGATGAGGCGCGTCGGCGAAAACCACAGCTGAAAGTCCTCTTCACAACCGGTTACGCTCGAAACGCGATCGTGCATGGCGGCCGGCTGGATCCAGGCGTTGAACTGATCACAAAGCCATACACCCAAGCGGCGCTGTCCACTAAATTGAGGGACATAATCGATTTCAGCGAGGGTCCGAGCCGCATTCTGCTGGTGGAAGACGAGCCCCTTATTCAGATGCTAGCTGTGGAATTCCTCGAAGACGCCGGGCTTAAAGTCGATACTGCCGGAACAGCCAGGGAAGCATTAAACAAACTGGCGCTGATGTCTGGCCGGTTCGCGGCGGTAGTGGTCGACATTGGTTTGCCCGATCGAACAGGTGACGACTTAGTACGTGAGGTCAGGTCTATGCATTCTTCCTTGCCGATAATCGTTGCCTCAGGTCAAGGTGCCAAGAACGTCCGCGAGTTATTTCGGGATGAGAAGCAAATCGCCTTCGTGGGCAAGCCCTACCTGGCCAACGATCTCTATGCCGCCCTTCGCGAGTTACGTATTCCCGTTCAGGCCAAGCCGCAAAAATGACCGACCCCTTTGCGCGAACCGGTAGTCCCTGAGTTCACAGAACAAGTGCAACACCTGCTATGGTGTTGTTGCGATGGGACAATGTTATTGCCAGCTCAGCCTTGAAGAGCGGATCGAGATTTATCGTCTGCATGCAGCCGGTGAATTGATGCAGGAGATCGCCCGCAGCCTTAAACGGCATGTCTCGACAATCAGCCGGGAGATCCACCGTAACGGCTTGGCCACCAAAGTGTGGCCGGGCGGATATGCGCCCGCGAGAGCCCAGAAATTGGCTGAGCGCCGAAGACGCTGGGATGGGGATCTCGGATATTCGATCCCGACCATCAAGGCGCTGATTGGGCATTCCAGGGCGAGTGTCACCGAGGGGTACATTCACAAGATCGATTTCGGCGTGTCATTCGGCCTGCAATATTGACCCCCTAAGCCGGGGGATCGGCGTCCAAAATTGACCCCCTACAGGTTGGTCTGTTGCGCTGCCTGCTTTGTCATGAAGCAGGTGGTCGGGGATGCTGGTCGTGGAGACAATTGCCCGGATACGACGCGAGCACTTCATCAAGGGCAAGACGATCAAGAAGATCGCCCGGGACCTGAAGGTATCGCGGAACACGGTCCGGAAGGTGCTGAGGTCGGGCGAGACCTCCTTCGAGTACGAGCGTGCTGTCCAACCGCGGCCGAAGCTGGGACGATGGGCAGCAGAACTCGACGGATTGCTGGCAGTGAACGCAGCCAAGGCTGCTCGCGAGCAGTTGACGTTGATCCGGATCTTTGAAGAGCTGCGCGGGCGTGGCTATGATGGCGGTTACGATGCCGTGCGCCGTTACGCCAGACGGTGGAGCAAGGAACGCGGGCAATCGACGGCAGCGGCCTACGTTCCGCTGAGCTTTGCGCCTGGAGAAGCCTATCAGTTCGACTGGAGCCATGAGGTCGTCCTGCTCAATGGCGTGACGGTGATCGTGAAGGCCGCCCATGTCCGGCTCTGCCACAGCCGGATGCTGTTTGTGCGGTGCTACCCGCGCGAGACACAGGAGATGGTGTTCGACGCCCATGACCGGGCGTTCGCTTTGTTCAAAGGCACCTGCGGCCGCGGCATCTACGACAACATGAAGACCGCGGTGGAGACCATCTTCGTCGGCAAAGGGCGTCTCTACAATCGCCGCTTCATGCAGATGTGCAGCCATTACCTGGTCGACCCAGTTGCCTGCACGCCAGCGTCGGGCTGGGAGAAGGGCCAGGTCGAGAACCAGGTTGGGCTTGTCCGGGAGCGCTTCTTCACGCCACGGCTGCGGTTCAAAAGCCTCGACGAGCTGAACGCATGGCTGTTGGACAAGTGCATCGCCTACGCCAAGGCGCACCGGCATCCGGAACTGAGTGAACAGACAGTCTGGGAGGTGTTCGAGGCCGAACGGCCAAAGCTCGTTCCCTATGCCGGCCGGTTCGACGGATTCCACGCGGTGCCGGCATCGGTCTCGAAGACCTGCCTGGTGCGCTTCGACAACAACAAATACTCGGTCGCGGCCAGCGCCGTCGGGCGCCCGGTTGAGGTCCATGCCTATGCCGACCGCATCGTGATCCGCCAGGACGGACGCATCGTTGCTGAGCATCCGCGCTCATTTGCCCGCGGCGAGACGATCTACGATCCCTGGCATTACGTCCCGGTGCTGGCTCGCAAGCCCGGTGCCTTGCGTAACGGCGCTCCCTTCAAGGACTGGGTACTGCCGGCGGCAATTGAACGTGTACGGCGCAAGCTCGCCGGTGCCGACGACGGCAATCGGCAGATGGTCGACATCCTCAACGCGGTCCTGACCGACGGCCTGCCTGCCGTCGAGGCGGCTTGTGCCGAGGCGATCGCCCACGGCGTCCATTCCGCCGATGTCGTTCTCAATATCCTGGCCCGCCAGCGTGATCCTGCGCCGCCAGCCAACATCCTTACCCCGGCTGCGCTGACATTGCGCCATGCCCCGATCGCCGATTGTGCCCGCTACGACAACCTCAGGAGAACCAACTAATGGAGCGCACTCAATTGTTCGATCTCATGGGCGAACTCAAGCTCTATGGCATGAAGGCTGCCTTCGACGAGATCATGACGACCGCCGTCAAGCGTCAGCACGAACCCCAGCGCATTGTCGGTGACCTGCTCAACGCCGAGATCAACGAGAAGCAGGCCCGCTCGATCAAGTACCAGCTCACCATTGCCAAGCTGCCGCTCGCCAAGGACCTTGAGGACTTCCAGTTCGAGGGAACACCCATCAACCAGACGCTGGTCAATGACCTCGCCGGCGGCGGCTTCATCGCCCAGCAACGCAACGCCGTGCTGGTCGGCGGCACCGGTACCGGCAAGACCCATCTCGCTATTGCCATCGCCAGAAGCTGCATCCGATCCGGTGTCCGCGGCCGCTTCTACAATGTGGTCGACCTCGTCAACCGCCTGGAGATCGAGACCCGCAACGGACGGCAGGGGCGCATCGCCGACCATTTGACCCGGATGGACTTCATCGTCCTCGACGAGCTTGGCTACCTTCCGTTCGCTCAATCCGGCGGCCAGCTGCTCTTCCACCTCGTCAGCCGGCTCTACGAGCGCACGTCGATCGTCGTTACCACCAACCTTGCGTTCGGCGAATGGCCCAGCGTGTTTGGCGATGCCAAGATGACCACCGCGCTGCTCGACCGCCTGACTCACCATTGTGACATCGTGGAAACCGGAAACGACAGCTGGCGCTTCAAAAGCCGCGACGACGATCACGCAGCCCGCGCTCGCCACGTCTCCGCAACCCCGGCCAGCTCCGACGAGGCGAGCGCTACCGTCAAAACCCGCCGCTCGAAGGGGTCAAAATTGGACGCCGATCCGGGGTCAAATTTGGGAGCCGATTGACAGGTTCAGCGCGAGCAGGGCGCGCTGGGTCAAGAGTATGCTAACTGATCGCCCGCGCCTAGTGCGCCCAAGAGGTTCGGTCCTCTGCCGTGCACGTCAGGTATTTTTTAGCCATTCAGGACTTCCAGCAGCGGCCCACTGCGCGCGCCTGAGGGCGATTTGGTGCCAACTACGGCCGCCAGCGTAGGAGCAACATCCACGGTCTCGATCGAACGGCAAATATGCCGGGCTGTCAGGTGGCGGCCGGCGAATACGACCGCCGCGAACGCATCATGGCGCCAGGCGAGCCGTGGGTTGACGTGACGATCAACCCATCAGACATCATATATGATACGGTTAAACGACAAAGACGTCGCCGGAGCGTTTCGAGCTGTAGTTGCGCACCACCGATTGGATCAATAGTGCATCCGGGAGATTTCCTTCGGCAAAAGCCGTCTTGGGGCGGCCAAAGCCAGCCCTTTGGATTTCATTAGCACGTCCGCGACCGCTTTTTCGAGGGTTGCGGATCGATAGGCAATTTCCCGTTCCACAGCAAGGCGGCGGCTCCGAGCACCGTACCGACCGAAAGACGAACCATAATGGTTGAAGTGCGGGTCATTTCCTGCCTCCGGCAAAATTCTCGACTAGCCCCGCCGAATCACAGCGAGCTTGCGCCACGCCGATCAGGATTTCTCTTCGGTGTCGGATCGTTCACCATTCAATCGACGAACAGGAGGCGGGCAGGTCATCGAAAAATAACCACAGTGTCAACTGTGTCAGTCTTTTTCAGGATTGCGCAACGGCGGCAGCCGTAGGATCCGGGCAAAATTGTACTGTGCAAGATATTTACGGGGACGTGACCCGCATGTTTACCATCTATAACTGCATCGCCTACGAACATGACCTACGACTGGTGGTGCTGGCGGCCCTCGTATGTGCACTCGCGTCTTTCGCGGCGATCAACTTCCTCAATCACGTCCGCAAGACAACGGGCTACATGCGCGATGTCTGGTTGTGCGTCGCCGCCACCGCAAGCGGCTTCGGCATCTGGGCGACACACTTCATCGCCATGCTCGCATACTCGCCAGGCCTCCCGAGCGGATACAACATCATCCTCACCTTGCTATCGCTCGTCGCGGCCATCTTGCTCACCGGTGTGGGCCTTTGGATTGCGTCCGTAAACAGGGTGCCCGCTGGGCGCTGGATCGGTGGAGCGACCGTCGGCGGCGGCATCGCGGCGATGCACTACACCGGAATGGCGGCTTTCGAGATCGCCGGACGGATCCAGTGGGATCCCGTTCTCGTTGTTGCTTCCATCGTGTTGGGAGCGGCGATCGGAGCAACCGCGCTGCCAGCCGGGTTACGCGACGGATCGATGAAATGGAAGGCGATCGGGGCGGTGCTGCTCACGCTGGCAATTTGCAGTCACCACTTCACTGCCATGGGCGCGGTTTCGATCATCCCCGACCCGACGGTCGTGGTTTCGCAAATGGCGCTTCCGACTGGCTGGCTTGCACTCGGCGTCGCGCTTGCGTCGCTGACGATCTTGTTTCTCGCTTGCGCAGGTCTTGCGCTCGATATCCGCGAACGTCATCGCGCCGAACTGGAAGTCGATCGCATGCGCGGCCTTGCCGATGCGTCGGCCGAGGGGTTGCTGGTCTGCTACGGCGACAAGATTGTTTCGATCAATTCGAGCTTGACGGAACTGACGGGCTATGTCCCTGACGATGTGATCGGGGAATCGCTGGCGATGTGCCTGCCCGAGGAGTCCGTCAGGCGCAAACTGGTCGCGAGGCCGCGCGAGCGTATCGAGGCCGAGTTGCGCGACGTGAATGGTCAATTCATTCCCGCTGAGTTTATCCTTCGCTCGATCGACTTCGCTGGTCAGCTGCATTACGCCATCGCTGTCCGCGATCTGCGCGACCGGAAGAAAGCTGAGGAGCATATTCATTTTCTGGCGCACCACGACGCCTTGACCGGCTTGCCGAACCGAAACAGCTTCAACGCCCGGCTCGAAAAGGAAATCGAGGCGCATCAGGCTTCTAGCCGGTCGTTTGCAGTGTTCTGCCTCGACCTCGATCGCTTCAAGGAAGTGAACGACCTGTTCGGGCATGCCGCCGGCGATGCGTTGCTGAGAAGGGTCGCAAAATGCGTTACCTCAGTTCTCGATCGGAACCAGATGATGGCGCGGCTCGGCGGCGATGAATTTGCGATTATCGCGACAAACCTTTCCAGTCCATCTGTAGCGGGCCGCATCGCCGAGAATATCATTGAAGCATTGCGGATCGAAGACGAATCATCGACCACGGCCTCCTTCGTTTCCACCAGTATCGGCGTCGCGATTTTCCCGAACGACGCCCGGGACGGACGGGGCCTTCTCACCCACGCGGATACCGCGCTTTATCGCGCAAAGACCGACGGCCGCGGTGTCTATCGCTTCTTTGAAGCCGCGATGGGCGTTGAGGTTCGCGATCGCCGCATGCTGGAACACGATCTTCGCACCGCCATCGCCCGCCAAGAATTTGAACTGGCCTATCAGCCGCAAGTCCGGCTCGATACGCGTGAGATCACAAGCTTCGAGGCCCTTTTGCGATGGCGTCACCCGCAGCGCGGGCAGGTCTCGCCGGCCTTGTTCATTCCCGTCGCGGAGGAAAGTGGTACGATCCAGCAGATCGGCGAATGGGTGCTGAGAGAGGCATGCGCGGAAGCCAGTGGCTGGACCAACCCGCTCGGAGTTGCCGTCAACGTCTCGGCGATGCAACTGCATAATCCGCAGTTTACGCAGCTCGTTCACAGAATCCTTGTTGAAACCGGTCTGAACCCCGGGCGGCTTGAACTGGAGATCACGGAAACCGCGCTGGTCCGTGATTTCAATCGGGCGCTGACGACGTTACGTCAGCTCAAGGCGCTCGGCGTCCGGATCGCAATGGACGATTTCGGGACCGGTTACTCGTCGCTGTCAAACCTGCGGGCATTTCCATTCGACAAGATCAAGATCGATGGCTCCTTCATCAAGGCGGTCGACACCAACGAACAGGTCGCGACAATCGTCCGAGCGGTGCTTGGCATCGGTCGCGGGCTCAAATTACCGGTCTTGGCGGAAGGCGTTGAGACTCGCGAGGAGCTGCGCTTCCTGGGCACGGAGCGATGCGATCAAATTCAGGGATATCTGGTCGGGAAACCGGCCGATATCGCTGGCTTTCGATACCTCACGCATGCAGCGGAAAGCCAACGCGATCTCGAATTTCCGCTACCCCATACCAGCGATCGCGTCGCGCTGAAAGTCGTTGGTCGATGAGGACAATAAGCGTGGGCCAACGCTCGCTGCTATGTCTCTTCACCACCCGTCCGTGCCCGCCGATCCTTTGATCGGATGCGCCGG
>CAWFIQ010000007.1:0-93545 GCA_963815955.1 uncultured Alphaproteobacteria bacterium | reverse complement strand
TTCAGGCTGAGCGGAAAGCCAATTCCCTCTTCGGGCGTCTCAAAAATAATAAAAGTTGCCGTCTTGGCGGTCCGGAGCTGCCCGAGCAGCTTCTCGTCCATTACCACCTCGGCCACGCAGCCATTGGGCAGGCAGCGGACGAAACCGGCGCGGCCGACGTCCTGGTTGTCGAGTTTCAGCCCCAGGCCGGAGGGGAGCAGCACGCCCAGGGGCGCCACCACCCGCATCAGCTTGCTCTTCTGGTCGGCGGTCTTGAGCACGATCACGGTGAGGCCGGCGTTGGAGCGGTCCTCGGCCACCACGCTCTGAATCAGGGCGCATTGTTCGCCCTGCGCGCCCGGCGGGGTGTCGCAGCGGATCTGCCAGTCGCCATGGACCGAGCGCACCGCGCCCTGCGCGCTGGCCGCCTGGGTCAGGCCGAGCAGGAACGCCACGGCGAGCAGGCCGCCGAGCCAGCGGGCCGGTTCCAGGCCAAATCCCGTCTGACGCATTCCTGTCTGATGTTTCGAACGCCCCATCCGGGTCGATCCTCTTACCTTTTCCGGTCGTGTCGGCGACATTACCCGCCGGGCCGACACCACATTGTGACTGGGCATACCGGACTGATACGCAATGACGGCGCCTTGAAGGCAGTCCGAAGCCGATCCGCGCCGTCGAGGCCGGTCCGGGCGCGTGCGAATCAGGCTGCTTGGGAGCGCCGTCACTGTGCCTACATCCGGCAACCGGGCTGTCAAGCGGCGAAGGCTTGCGAAACGGCAGGTTTTTGCTGATTTGTCGGGAAAATCCGACATCCGCCGAATAGCAGGTGACGCATGGCGTTGCGCCCTACTACTGCATTGCGAGAGCCTTAGAATTATGGTTTGAGAGGCTGGATTTCGACGCGTTCTAACGATCTGGCCCGGGGTACTGCAGCAATGCTGTTGCAGGTACTTTCGAAGGTATACTTCTAAAGTACCTCCGGTAGGCCGTTTGTAAGGGCGGATCGTGCGGCATTTCCAGCCATTCGGCGGGAGTGCTTTGGGGACTTATTCAAGGGAGCGCGAGCGGCATGAAGATGTCGAGTGGCCAGATCGGCCGGCGGTTGCTGGGGTTAGCGGTGGCGGGCATGACGCTCGTTTCCGGTGGGATGGCTTTGGCGGCGCAGCCGCAGCCGTGGGAAATGACGCTGCAGCCAGCCGCCTCTCCGGTGATGGAAAACATCATCAGCTTCCATAACCTGCTGCTGGTGCTCATCACGCTGATTACCCTGTTCGTGCTGGTGCTTTTGGTCATCGTGGCGGTGAAGTTCAACGCCAAGGCCAATCCGGTCCCATCCAGGACCACCCACAACACGCTGATCGAGGTGGCCTGGACGCTGATCCCGGTGCTGATCCTGGTCGGCATCGCGGTGCCGTCGTTCCGCCTGCTGTTCCAGCAGCTCGACATTCCCAAGGCCGATTTGACCGTCAAGGCGACCGGCAAGCAGTGGTACTGGAGCTATTCGTACCCCGATAACGGCAAGTTCGAGTTCGATTCGCTGCTGGCGCAGGACAAGCAGCCGCGCCTGCTCGGCGTCGACAACGAGATGGTGGTGCCGGTCAACAAGGTGATCCGCGTCCAGACCACCGGCGCCGACGTGATCCACGCCTTCGCGGTGCCGGCGTTCGGCATCAAGATCGACTCGATCCCCGGCCGTCTCAACGAGACCTGGTTCAAGGCCACCAAGGTCGGCATGTATTACGGCCAGTGCTCGGAACTGTGCGGCAAGGATCACGCCTTCATGCCGATCGCGGTGCGGGTCGTGAACGATCAGGAATTCGCGACCTGGGTTGAGGCGGCGAAGAAGAAATATGCGACCAACCCGGCGAACACCTTCGCTTCGGCTGGTCAGGCCGCCGCGCAGTAAGGCGCGGGCCAGGCGACAAGGGCGACGGGACCCGAAAGGGTCCGAAAAGGGACTGCAAGGCAGGATTTCAAAATGGCAACGACCGCAGCGACACACCACGATCACGCCCATGATGACCACGCCCATGCCAATCCGACCGGATGGCGGCGCTGGCTCTATTCGACGAACCATAAGGACATCGGCACGATGTACCTTATCTTCGCGATCTGCGCGGGCGTCATCGGGGCTGCGATGTCGATCGCGATCCGCATCGAGCTGATGTATCCCGGCGTCCAGTTCTTCCACGAAACCCACACCTATAATGTGTTCGTGACCTCGCACGGCCTGATCATGATCTTCTTCATGGTGATGCCGGCGATGATCGGCGGCTTCGGCAACTGGTTCGTGCCGCTGATGATCGGTGCGCCGGACATGGCGTTCCCGCGCATGAACAACATCTCGTTCTGGCTGCTGCCGGCCTCCTTCACGCTGCTGCTGATGTCCACCTTTGTCGAGGGTGAGCCGGGCGCCAACGGCGTCGGCACGGGTTGGACCATGTATGCGCCGCTGTCGACCTCGGGCCATCCGGGGCCGGCCGTCGACTTCGCGATCCTGTCGCTGCATCTGGCCGGCGCCTCGTCGATCCTCGGCGCCATCAACTTCATCACCACGATCTTCAACATGCGCGCGCCGGGCATGACCCTGCACAAGATGCCGCTGTTCGTCTGGTCGATCCTGGTGACGGTGTTCCTGCTGTTGCTGTCGCTGCCGGTGCTCGCCGGCGCCATCACCATGCTGCTCACCGACCGCAATTTCGGCACCACCTTCTTCGCTGCCGACGGCGGCGGCGATCCGGTGCTGTTCCAGCATCTATTCTGGTTCTTCGGTCACCCCGAGGTGTACATCCTGATCCTGCCCGGCTTCGGCATGGTCAGCCAGATCGTCTCGACCTTCTCGCGCAAGCCCGTGTTCGGCTATCTCGGCATGGCCTACGCCATGGTCGCGATCGGCGGCATCGGCTTCGTGGTGTGGGCGCACCACATGTACACCGTCGGCATGTCGTCGGCGACGCAGGCCTATTTCGTCGCCGCCACCATGGTGATCGCGGTGCCGACCGGCGTGAAGATCTTCTCCTGGATCGCCACGATGTGGGGCGGCTCGATCGAGTTCAAGACGCCGATGCTGTGGGCGATCGGCTTCATCTTCCTGTTCACGCTCGGCGGCGTCACCGGCGTCGTGCTGGCGAACGCCGGCGTCGATCGCGTGCTGCAGGATACCTATTACGTGGTCGCGCACTTCCACTACGTGCTGTCGCTCGGCGCCGTGTTCGCGATCTTCGCCGGCTGGTACTACTGGTTCCCGAAAATGTCCGGCTACATGTATTCGGAAACGATCGGCAAGCTGCACTTCTGGTTCACCTTCGTCGGCGTGAATCTCGTGTTCTTCCCGCAGCATTTCCTCGGCCTGTCGGGTATGCCGCGCCGCTATGTCGACTATCCGGATGCGTTCGCCGGCTGGAACCTGGTGTCGTCGGTTGGCTCCTACATCTCGGGCTTCGGCGTGCTGATCTTTATCTACGGCGTGGTCGACGCCTTCGCGCGCAAGCAGGCGGCCGCGGCCAATCCGTGGGGCCCCGGCGCCACCACGCTGGAATGGACGCTGCCGTCGCCGCCGCCCTTCCACCAGTTCGAAGTGCTGCCGCGCGTGCAGTAACGTCTTTCGCGGCGCGCTTCATTTGCGCGCCGCGGCTTTGATGAAGCGAGATAGATCTTGTCGGTAGTCGATCACAACGCCATCGATGCTCTCCCCCGGATTTCCGAGGCGGAAGTCGGTGATTACATCGCGCTGTTGAAGCCGCGGGTGATGTCGCTCGTGATCTTCACGGCGCTGGTCGGCCTCGTGATCGCGCCCGGCCACATTCATCCGGTACTGGCGTTCACTTCGATCCTCTGCATTGCAGTCGGGGCCGGCGCCTCGGGCGCGATGAACATGGCCTATGAGGGCGACATCGACGCGCTGATGTCGCGCACCGCCAACCGGCCGATCCCGCGTGGACGCATCACGCAGGGCGAAGCCATGGCGTTCGGCCTGATCCTGTCGTTCTTCTCGGTGCTGACGCTCGGCATCCTCGTCAACCTGCTGGCCGGCGCGCTGCTGGCGTTCACGATCTTCTTCTATGTGGTGGTCTACACCATGTGGCTGAAGCGCTGGACCGCGCAGAACATCGTGATCGGCGGCGCCGCGGGCGCGCTGCCGCCGGTGGTGGCGTGGGCCGCGGCCACCGGCTCGCTGTCGATGGAGCCGCTGCTGCTGTTCCTCATCATCTTCTTCTGGACCCCGCCGCATTTCTGGGCGCTGGCGCTGTTCCGCAGCGACGACTATGCCCGCGCCGGTGTGCCGATGCTGCCCGTGGTCGCCGGACCCGATGCGACCCGGCTGCAGATCCTGCTCTACACCATCGTGCTGGTCGCGGTTGCGGTGGCTCCTTGGCCGCTCGGCTACTTCGATGCGGTCTATGGCGTCACCTCGCTGGTGCTCGGCGCCGGCATGATGTGGCTGGCCATCGAGGTCTATCGCCACCGCGAGGGCAGGCACGCGCTGCGCGCGACGCGCCGCCTGTTTGCCTTCTCAATCCTGTATCTGTTCGCGCTGTTTGCGACCCTCCTTCTCGAAGTGGTCGTCCGCGCCGTCGCTCCAGTGTTCGGGTAGGGGGCGCATGGCGAACGCATGGACGACAATCGGAAGCCAGAAGGAATCGTCCTCACCGAGGCGCAGAAAAGAAGCCGCCGCCAGCGCTCGATCGCCATTGCGCTCGCGCTCGGCGTGCTGGTCGTGCTGTTCTTCGCGGTCACCCTGGTCAAGGGCCCGGCCGTTCTCGTCCGGCCCATGTAATCGCAGAATGTAGCTGAGATGGAAAACAAACCGCAGATGCGCGAGGACGGAACGGGAAGCGGCAAGACCGCTTCGCGCCGTAGGCTGACCCGCGATGCGGTCGTGGCCTCGATCTGCGGTTTCGTGGTGGTGTTGATGGTCGGCGCGTCCTACGCCGCCGTGCCGTTCTACGACTGGTTCTGCCGCGCCACCGGTTTCAACGGCACCACCCAGGTCGCGACCTCGGCGCCGTCGGGCGCGCCGCTGGCGCGCAAGATTTCCGTGCGGTTCGACGCCAATGTCGGCCCCGGCCTGCCCTGGAAGTTCGAGCCCGAGCAGAACGAGATCGAGGTCCGGATCGGCGAGGTCGTCACCGTGTTCTACACTGTGACCAACCAGGCCGCGCGCACCACCACCGGTCAGGCGGCCTACAACGTCGCGCCGCTGACGGTCGGCGCCTATTTCCAGAAGATCAACTGCTTCTGCTTCACCGAACAGACCATGGGTCCGGGCGAGAAGCGCGAAATGCCCGTGGTGTTCTATGTCGATCCGGCGCTGGCGAAAGACAGCGAGAACGACGGGCTGAACACCATCACGCTGTCCTACACCTTCTATCCCGTGCGCGATCCGGCGCCGAAGCCGGTCGCAGCCGGCGAAGGCGACAAGCGCAAGGGAAACCTGTGACGGGAAACCTGTGAACCGGGAATCCCGTATCTGGCGGGATTTCGGATTTGAAATTTGAGACGAATATGTGCCGAAGGGAACGGCACATCCAACGGAGAGACCGCAATGGCTACGGCGCACGCGAAGCACCACGACTACCACCTCGTCGATCCGAGCCCGTGGCCGGTGGTCGGGTCGATCTCGGCCTTCATCATGGCGGTGGGCGCGATCACCTGGATGCATCACCTGTTCGCCGCGGCGCCGGTCATCTTCGGCATCGGCACCATCGGCGTGCTCTACACCATGGCGAGCTGGTGGGGCGATGTGATCCGCGAAGCCCAGTACAAGGGCGACCACACCCGCGTGGTGCAGATCAGCCACCGCTACGGCATGATCCTGTTCATCGCCTCCGAGGTGATGTTCTTCGTCGCCTGGTTCTGGGCCTTCTTCAATTCCGCGCTGTTCCCCGCCGACGCGGTCCACGCCACCCGCGACGCCGTGTTCGGCTGCGGTCCGGGAACGGCGATGGGCGCCTGCAGCGTGCCGGGCACCTGGCCGCCGCACGGCATCGAGACCTTCGACCCCTGGCACCTGCCGCTGCTCAACACGCTCCTGCTGCTGACCTCGGGCACGACGGTCACCTGGGCGCATCACGCGCTGCTCGAGAACGACCGCAAGGGCCTGAAGTACGGCCTGATCCTCACCGTGCTGCTCGGCGCTGCCTTCACCTGCGTGCAGGCCTATGAATACGCCCACGCCACCTTCCACTTCTCCGGCAACATCTACGGCGCGACCTTCTTCATGGCGACCGGCTTCCACGGCTTCCACGTGCTGGTCGGCACCATATTCCTGCTGGTCTGCCTGATCCGCACCTATGCCGGCCACTTCACGCCCACCCAGCACCTCGGCTTCGAGTTCGCCGCCTGGTACTGGCACTTCGTCGACGTGGTGTGGCTGTTCCTGTTCATCTGCATCTATGTCTGGTTCCGCGGCGCGGGGGCCGTGGCCGGCGGGCACTGATACAGACTTGACGTGCTACAAGGGGGCGGTCGGAAGGACCGCCCCTTTTTGCATTTCGCGCGTGCCCCGGATGCAGTGCAGCGCGTCGCTCTTGCGGCGTGATGCGCTGCTGGTCCGGGGCCCATCGGCTGGGTCCCGGCTCTGCGAGGCGTCACTTCGTGCCGCATCGCGTCCGGGACACGGACGCTCAGCCCCCTCTCCCAAGAGGGAAGGAAATAAATGGATCAGACGCAATCCACGGTAACCCAGAGCGCGATACGCGGCATCGCCTGCCGCTGTCCGCGTTGCGGCAAGGGCAAGCTCTATGCGGGCTTCCTCGACCTGCGGCCGAATTGCGAGGCGTGCGGGCTCGACTACGCCTTCATCGATGCCGGCGACGGGCCGGCGATCTTCATCATCATGCTGGCGGGCGCCGTCGTCGTCACCGCCGCCCTGATCGTTGAAATCAAGTATCAGCCGCCGTTCTGGCTGCATGCGGCGCTGTGGCTGCCGCTGATTCTCGCGACCACGCTTCTGCCGCTGCGCTCGATGAAGTCGCTTTTGATCGCGCTGCAGTTTCATCACAAGGCGGCGCCCGGCCGGCTGATCGACCGCGAGCCGAAATGACCGAGCCATTGTCACGGCGGCCGGCGGTTGCCGGCTTTGCGATTTTCACGCTGCTGATGGTGGCGGCCTTCACCGGCCTCGGGATCTGGCAATTGCAGCGCCGGGTCGAGAAGCACGCGCTGATCGCCCTGCTGAACGAGCGGCTTGCGGCTGCGCCCGAGGCGCTGCCGGCGCGAGCGCAATGGAATGCGCTGACGCCGGCCAGGGACGAATTCCGCCGCGTCAGTTTTACCGCGACCTACGCGCCGTTGCCGGATGCGATGGTCTACAGCTCCGGCTCCGCGGTTCGCGAAGACGTCTCCGGCCCCGGCACCTGGGCGTTCCTGCCGGTGCAACTCCCCGACGGCAACACCGTCGTGGTCAATACCGGCTTCGTCCAGAACACGATGCAGGATCGCAACCAGCAGGACCGCGCCGTAGGCCGGCTGATTACCGGTGATCCCGTTGATCTCACCGGCTACATCCGTTTTCCCGAAAGCGCGGGAACGCTGACGCCGAAGGAGAGCGTGGCGAAACGGCTGTGGTTCACCCGCGATCATCTCGCGATGGCTCGCGCGCTGGGCTGGGGTGAGGCCGGCAAGGCTGTCGCGCCGTTCTATATCGACCTGGAAACGCCCGCGCCCGAGAGCGGCATTCCAAAACCCGGCCCGCTCTCCGTGCATCTCAAGGACGATCACCTGCAATACGCCATCACCTGGTTTACGCTGGCGTTTGCGGTCGTCATCGCCTTCGGTGTCTGGTGGCGCACCCAGCGCCGCGCCTGAAGTTCCGTCCCCGTATTCAACCGGACTAGCTTGCAGGAACGTTTGTTCCGCAAAATCGTTGGGTTCCACGGTGCGTACCGGACAACAGGCCGTTCAGTGTCCATTCACGACGAGCGCCATACTCCGTCACCCGCGTCAGCACCCGGGACAGGGCATAGTGACGTGGATGGGATCGCGGATTTGGCTGACGATTTCGATCAGATCGCATTGGTGGTCGACTGGCTGGACGCGTGCCGCAATCGCGACCTGGCGGCATTGCTCGACCTCTATGCCGACGACGCCACGCTCGAATGCCGGTGCGGTGAGGCCAAGGTCAGTGAAGGCCGCGCCGAACTCGAATCCTATTGGCGGCCGCGCCTCGATGCGGTCGCATCCACCGCTTTCGGGCTGGAGGAAATCATCCCGACCACCGAGGGTGTCGTGCTGGATTATCTGAGCCACGAAGGCAAGCCGGTGCGCATAGCCTTCACCTTTTCGCGCGACGCCAAGATCCAGCGGAGCGCTTGCCTGCCCATGGAGCGGGCATTGCGCCAGGAAGTTGTGGGCGTTCCGGATCAGGCCGGCTGACCGTTACCCCGTTCTGCGTCTCGGCCATGTGAGGCGGAGTCTCCCGCGGGAAGCCGGCAACGAACGCAGGTGCGGCCCTCTTTGCGCACCAGTTCAAGCGTCCCGCTCAGCGCGCGAACGCGCTCCAGCATCCCCGTCAATCCCCGGCCGAACATCCGGTCCGCCGCAAAGCCGATGCCGTCGTCGGATATTTCCACCGTCACTTCGCGGTCGTTGATATCAGCCGAGACGTGCATCGCGTTCGCCCTGGCGTGGCGAAGCACGTTTGTCACCGCCTCCTGGATCACGCGATAGATGGTCTGCGACAGCAGGCCGTCGACCCCGTTCAGTGTCGCGTTGATCCGCGACGTCACCTTGAGGCCGGAGGCTTGCGCCTTCGCATTCTGCAGCAGCGTCTGGATGCTCCTCTCCAGGCCGAGCTCCTGGATGTAGAGCGGCCGAAGGCGGTCGAGGATGCGGCGGTTTGCCTGCTGCAACGTTTCGACCGACTGCAGAATGCCCTCGGCGGCACTCGTCAACTTTGCCTCGCCGCGGGGAATTGATTCCAGCAGCGCCACCGTGTTGGCGCGGATCCCGAACAGCAGCGGCCCGAGTTCGTCGTGAAGCTCGCGCGCCATATCCTGCCGCTCGTCATCCTGCAGCGATACGATCCGGCGCAGCAGGCTGCGATTGTCCTGGCTGAGCCGATTGAGGGTGCGGGCAAGCTCATTGGCTTCCTGCGCGCTCTTGCGGATCTCGGGCGGGCCGGCGGCAGGAATCGGCCGCTCGTAATCGCCCGTTCGCATGCGGGTCAGGCCGTCGCCCAAATTCTGCAGCGGTCGCAATGCGGAACGCGCGGCGAAATGGGCAATGGCCCACGTCAACAGCATCAGGGCTATTCCGGAGCAGGCGATCGCCAGAAATCCGATCCACTTCTCGTAGACGTCGGCGGACAGGTCGGGCGCAAATACGATGTCGCCGACCTGCTTTCCCTCGATCATCACGGGGAAGGCTGCCTTGAATTCGGGGATGGCGAGGAGGCGGACGAACCAGTCAGGTACCGTGCCCAAGGGGGTCTGCACGTCGGCAGGATGAACGTCGAGGTCGGTCCCGAGGCGCCGAAACCGGATGGTTTCGGAAACTCCCAGCGATCGCTCGAAGGCTTCCAGCGTCGCCTGCGGATTGGTGGAGGTCCCAAGCGCACCGTTGAGCGCAGCCGCCACCGCTTTGGCCGAGCGAGCCGCCGGCTCGGTTTCCTCCATAAGTTGCGCCGCGGAAAAAATCTGGAGCGAAACGCCGCCAGCCAGCAGAGCGGCCACGAACATCAGGCCGAGCGGCAACAACAGCCGCGTTCGAAGAGAAAGTCTTTCCCACATATTGAATATTCTAATCCCCGCAACCCAAGATTTCTCTTTTCAAATACCGCTAACCGCCTATTTATTCCCCAAAGGGGTTGGATGATGCAGAATTCCGCCAGATCGGCAACGAAGGTCCTGATCGTCGACGACCATCCGGTGGTCCTGTCGGGTTGCCGGTCGCTGTTTGCGTCGGACAACACGGTGAAGATCGAGGAGGCCACCGACGCCAGGTCCGGCCACCGTGCCTACCTGACCAGGAAGCCCGACGTCACGGTGATCGATATCAAGCTTCCGGATGTTTCCGGTTTCGAACTGATGCGCCGCATTCGAAAAGACGATCCGGACGCGCGGATCATCATGTTCAGCATGAATGACGATCCGGCGTTCGTGGTTCGCGCCATCGAGATGGGCGCGCAGGGCTACGTCTCGAAGGGCGACGATCCCCGGATGCTGGTGAAGGCGGTCCGCAAGGTGGCCGCGGGAGACAACTTCATTTCACCGCAACTGGCGGAGGCGGTGACCTTTTCCGGCGCTTCGATCAAGGCCAATCCGGCGTCGCAAATGACGGCGCGCGAGCTGGAAATTCTGCGGCTGCTGGGCCGCGGCGACAAGATCGTCGAAGTCGCCAATGCGCTGGAGATTTCCTACAAGACGGTGGCCAACACCACTTCGCTGCTCAAGCAGAAGCTCGGCGCCAAGAATCATTCGGATCTGATCCGGATCGCGGTGGAGATGGGGCTCGGCTGACCGCCGGCTGTAATCGTTCACTCCTGGATCGCTGAACCGGCCGCGCCTCACGGCGCGACCGTTCGCATCGCTGCTATTCACCTGTCGTCCGGGCAATGGGAATGACGAAAGCGAATACAGCGAAAGCCTCACCAGCGGCGATGGTGGCGCCATTTGTGGTGACCGCGGCCTCGGTGCCATCCATAATGGTGACCGCGCCCGCGGTGACGGTGTCCGTGGCCATGACCGCGCCCATGCTTGACCTCGATCACGCCACCATCCGGCGCTGCCATCGGGGCAATGCCCAGCCTGGCGGAAGCCGATACGGTCATCGCCAGCGAAGCAAGCAGCGCGGCACCAATCAGAACGAAACGTCTCATCCGTTTTATCTCCCAATCGCGTGATCGCGATCAGGCACAATTTCCCGACGAATGGGTTTGTTCCGTTGTCATGAAACTAAATCCTCCGTGGGATATTTCGGCATCGGCTGCCGTGTATTCCCGCCGGTACGACGGCCGGCCGGCAGGCCGCACAGGCTGGAATCGTTCCGGTACGCGGCGCCCGATCGCCTTGGTCTTCAAAATCTGCATGGAAGTTTTCGGGAAAAAATGGCAAATCGGGATCGCGATGATTTGCAGGGAGAGCTGGATGAACGGTCCGGATATCGCAGAAGCCGCCTTTGCACGAGCCTGGAGCGTCTACCGGCTGATCCACAGCGGTATTGATGAGAACGACGCACGCCGTGCAAGCCTCCAGCGCTTTATCCGCCAGCGCTGCGAAGCGGGCCAGACCGACACGGAACTGCTGGCGGTCGAGGGGCTCAAATATCTCAAGGGGCTGGAAGGGCTCCCGGAGGATTAGTCCGCCCGCCGCGGCGCCGAAATCGCGTCCTATGGATCGGGAGAAAACGGCACTGCTGAATTCCTCGGGAGTTGCCGGCTGCGCCGTCGGAAAGCTGGAGGAGGACATCGAGGAAATCTCTCGCTGACGCGACCCGGCAGAGAGACATCTCCCTTGATCCCTGGTCACGGTTGTGAATTGACTAATTTGCAATCTTGCGCGTCTTTGCGATGCCGCATCGCGTTGCCGGGCGGAAGGTGGTTTTCCGCGGCATGGCGGGAATATGGCGGTGGATGAAGATTGCTCATCGAAGCGAGCGCTCGAATCGTATCGAAAACGCGCTAAAGTGGCGCCATGGAGAAAGTCCCGCGCCCCCTGCCGTTTTCGGCATTCGAATGGCTGCTGTCCGGGCGCTACTTGCGGGCGCGTCGCAAGGAAGGCTTCATCTCCGTCATTGCGGGCTTCTCTTTCCTCGGCATCATGCTCGGCGTTGCGACGCTGATTATCGTGATGGCCGTCATGAACGGCTTCCGCAAGGAATTGATCGACAAGATCGTCGGCCTCAACGGTCACCTCCTGGTGCAGCCGATCGAGGCGCCGCTGACGGACTGGGAGGACGTCGCCGAGCGCATCAGCCAGGTGCCCGGCATACGGCTTGCCGTTCCCGTGGTGGACGGTCCGGCGCTGGCTTCGTCGGCGCAGAATGCATCCGGCGTACTCGTTCGCGGTATCCGCCCGGAGGACCTCAACAAGCTTGCCTCGATCACGAGTAACATCCAGCAGGGCTCGCTGGACGCATTTGAGCAGGGGCGCGGGGTCGCCATCGGACGCAGGCTTGCCGATCAATTGTCGCTGCGTGCCGGCGACAACATCACGCTGGTCGCGCCTGGCGGAGCCGTGACGTCGAAGGGTGCGGCGCCTCGTATCAAGCCGTACAAGGTCGCAGCGGTGTTCAGCCTCGACATGTCTGAATATGATTCCGTGATGGTTTTTCTGCCGCTCGCCGAGGCGCAGGCCTATTTCAACCGCGCCGATGACGTGAGCGCGATCGAAATTTTCATCGAAGGCAGTCCCGACAGGGTCGACGAATTCCGGAGGCCGGTGGCAGACGCCGCCGGGCGCCCGATATTCCTTGTCGACTGGCGACGGCGCACCTCGGCCTTTTTCGCCGCGCTTCAGGTCGAACGCAACGTCATGTTTCTGATCCTGACCTTGATCGTGCTGGTCGCCGCGCTGAACATCGTCTCCGGCCTGATCATGCTCGTAAAGGACAAGGGCAGCGATATCGCCATTCTGCGCACCGTGGGCGCCTCGCGAGGATCGATCATGCGCGTGTTCCTGATCGCGGGTGCTGCGATCGGCGTGGTCGGCACGCTGAGCGGGCTTCTGGTCGGAATGCTGGTTTGCCTGAATATCGAATCGATCCGGCAATTCCTGTCCTGGGTCACCAACACGGAATTGTTTCCACCAAAACTCTACTTCCTGTCGAAGCTGCCGGCGGAGATCGATTTTGGCGAGACCGCCGCCGTCGTGGCCATGGCGCTGACGCTGTCGTTCCTCGCGACCCTCTATCCGTCGTGGCGCGCGGCGCGGCTCGATCCGGTCGAAGCGCTTCGATATGGTTAGTTGGCCGTGCGCGTGCTCTGCGTGTTCGATATGGTACGCTTAACGCGAAGACCAAATCAGCGGCCGCAGCAGACCATCGAAGTTTCTGTCGTAGTGCGATGGTCGAACGTAACGCCCACCCCTTGCGAGGTGGGCGCTTCGCTTTAACGGTCAGTCTTTCTTGGGTGGATTCGGAGCTGCTGTCAGCATTCGGACTTTCCATTTTCCGTCTACGTTGACATAGACGGCGGTCCAGGTACCCGATGCATCCAGCGCATCGCCCTTGTCGTTCTTGCCGGTGATGTGGAATTTGCCCACCGCGGCCGGGGTATCATTATCGACCTGCCACGCCTCATCGACGGTGGCATCGAGCTTGTTAAAACCTGCCTTGAAAGTACCGGCATAAGCGGTCGCGACGTCATGCTTCCCGGCCGGGTTGATAAAAACGCCGTCCTTGGTGTAGAGCGCGGCGACGCACGCCGGGTCCTGCTTGGCGAAGCAATCCATGTAGGACAGGGCGATCTTGCTGACTTCCTGCTTGAAGTCATCGGCAGAAGCCGGTGTCGTAAACATAAGGGGGATGCACAATGCCAATAAAACGGAACGTTTCATTTCCACTCCCTCCCTTGGTGCGTAATTGCACCGTGACGCCCACCGCAATGGGCGCTGCGTTGCAATCCTGTACTTTCTCTGGCCGACTTCATGGGTACGCCGGTCGGCTTGATGTCGGAGAGTCTGACGTCATCGGCCCGGCCGCTAGCGTTAGTCTCAACGTGATGGCTGCATCGGTGATCGCGGCAGTAGATCAGCACAAACGTCGGAAGCGCGCATTTCGCCGAAGATGATTTTGGGCGTGTGCGTCGTCATGATGAGTTCTGAATATGGAGCAATCATACCTCAAACGCGGCCCGTAAGACTATGGTTAGAGCGCAATAGCGAATTATTCTGTCGTCCCCCGCGAAGGCGGGTGACCCAGTATTCCAGAGGCTGCAGTGATTAAGCCGATAAGCCGCAGCGTACTGGATCCCCCGCCTTCGCGGGGGACGACGGTGACGATGGTGTGTGCGTCGCTACCTCAACGTCACAGCAATGACGGTGAGATAGCCCGGCTCCGGACCCCACCAGTAGTCACGTCCCGCCACCTCTCATCTTTTCATCACCATGCCATTTCCCCTTCGTCGCAAAACGCTTTATGGTGGCCCTCGCTTCGCGATTGGCGGAGTGTAATACATGATGAATATCAAAGGCTTGGCATGGGGCTTGTGCCTTTGGAGGGTGGTTTGACGCGCTATATTTCGACGCGGGGGGAGGCCCCCGTCCTGGGTTTCTGCGATGTGATGCTGACCGGGCTTGCCCGCGACGGCGGCCTCTACGTGCCTGAGGTCTGGCCGCAGCTCTCGCATGACACCATCGCCGGATTTTTTGGACGCCCTTATTGGGAGGTCGCGGTCGACGTGATCCGCCCGTTTACCGCGGGTGAAATCTCCGACGCCGATCTGGGCCGCATGGCGAACGAAGCCTACGCCACCTTCCGCCATCCTGCGGTGGTGCCGCTCGACCAGATCGGACCCAATCAATTCGTGCTGGAGCTGTTCCACGGCCCGACGCTGGCGTTCAAGGACGTCGCGATGCAGTTGATCTCGCGGCTGATGGATCACGTGCTGGCGAAGCGTAACCAACGCACCACCATCGTGGTGGCGACCTCAGGCGATACTGGCGGCGCCGCGGTCGATGCGTTCGCCGGTCTCGACAATGTCGATCTGGTGGTGCTGTTTCCGAACGGGCGCATCTCCGACGTGCAGCGGCGGATGATGACGACGACGGGCGCGTCCAACGTGCATGCGCTCGCGATCGAAGGCACCTTCGACGATTGCCAGGCGATCGTAAAGGCGATGTTCAACCACCACGGTTTTCGCGATTCGGTCTCGCTGTCCGGGGTCAATTCGATCAACTGGGCGCGCATCGTCGCGCAGGTGGTGTATTACTTCACCTCCGCCGTAGCGCTCGGTGCGCCGGCGCGCACGGTCGATTTCACCGTACCGACCGGGAATTTCGGCGACATCTTCGCGGGCTATGTCGCCAAGAAAATGGGCCTGCCGGTCCGCTGGCTGCGCATCGCCTCCAACGTCAACGACATCCTGCCGCGCACGCTCAAGACCGGCATCTACGAGGTGCGCGAGGTGCACGCCTCGGCCTCGCCCTCGATGGACATCCAGATCTCCTCGAATTTCGAGCGGCTGCTGTTCGAGGCGAGCCGCCGCGACCCCGATAGCGTTCGCCGGCTGATGGGCTCGCTGAAACAGTCCGGACGCTTCGTGCTGCCGGACGCGATGCTCGCTGCAATCCGCGAGGAGTTCGACGCCGGCCGCGCCGACGAGACCGAAACGTCGGCCGCGATCCGCGCCGCCTGGCGCGAGGCCGGCGACCTCGTCGATCCCCATACCGCGGTCGCGCTGGCGGTAGCCGACCGCGACACCTCGGATTCAGGGATACCCAACATCGTGCTGTCGACCGCGCATCCGGCCAAGTTCCCCGATGCGGTGGAAGCCGCCTGCGGCGTGCGACCGCAACTGCCGGCATGGCTCGACGGCCTCATGACCAAATCCGAACACATCACGGTGATGAAAAACGATTCAGCCGAAGTGGAGCGATTCGTGCGCTCGGTGAGCCGTGCCGCGAAGCAGGGAGTAGCCGGATGAGCGTTGACGTGACCAAGCTGCCGTCCGGCCTGACTGTCGTCACCGACACCATGCCGCATCTGGAAACCGCGGCGCTCGGCGTCTGGGCCGGCGTCGGCGGCCGCGACGAGAAGCCGAACGAGCATGGCATCTCGCATCTGCTGGAACACATGGCCTTCAAGGGCACGACCCGGCGTTCCTCGCGCGAGATCGTCGAGGAGATCGAAGCGGTCGGCGGCGATCTCAATGCCGGAACCTCGACCGAGACCACGGCCTATTATGCGCGGGTGATGAAGGCCGACGTGCCGCTCGCGCTCGACGTGCTCTCCGACATCCTGGCCAATCCGTCCTTCGTGCCGGACGAACTCGAGCGTGAGAAGAGCGTCATCGTGCAGGAAATCGGCGCGGCGCAGGATACGCCCGACGACGTCGTGTTCGAGCATCTCAACGAGCTCTGCTTTCCGGACCAGCCGATCGGCCGTTCGCTGCTGGGCACTGCGAAGACGCTGAAGAATTTCGATCGCGACATGCTGGGCGGCTATCTCTCGACGCATTACCGCGGCCCCGACATGGTGGTGGCCGCCGCCGGCGCGGTCGACCACAAGCGCGTGGTCGAGGAAGCGGCGCAAAAATTTGCCAGCTTCGACGCCACGCCCGCGCCGAAGCCGCAACCGGCGATGTTCGGCAAGGGCGGCTCGCGCGTGGTTCACCGCGACCTCGAGCAGGCGCATCTGACGCTGGCGCTCGAAGGCGTGCCGCAGACCGACCTGTCGCTGTTCTCGCTGCAGGTGTTCACCAACACGCTCGGCGGCGGAATGTCGTCGCGGCTGTTCCAGGAAGTGCGCGAAAAGCGCGGCCTGTGCTACTCGATCTACACGTTCCACGCCCCCTATAGCGACACCGGCTTCTTCGGCCTCTACACCGGCACAGATCCCGACGACGCGCCGGAGATGATGGAAGTGATCGTCGACGTCATCAATGACGCCGTCGAAACCTTGACCGAAGCCGAGATTGCCCGCGCCAAGGCGCAGATGAAGGCGGGGCTGTTGATGGCGCTGGAAAGCTGCTCCTCCCGGGCCGAACAGCTCGCGCGGCACGTGCTGGCCTATGGTCGGCCGCAGACGGTGGAAGAGCTGGTTGCGCGGATCGACGCGGTCAGCGTCGAATCGACCCGTAATGCCGCGCACGCATTGTTGTCCCGCAGCCGGCCGGCGGTTGTCGCGCTTGGCAGCGGCAGGGGTCTGGACACGGCGGTGTCTTTTGCGGAAGGATTGACGAGGTCGAAGGCGAAGACGCTCCTGCATTAGAGCATGATCCCGGAAAAGTGGACGCCGGTTTTCCGCCAGGATCATGCTCCGATAATTAAAGGGCGGGGAGTAATGGGCATGGCCCTGTTTCGATTGCCAACCAGCGGACCAGCCGCGCTCATGCCGCGCGGCCACGGCCTCCTGCTGCGCGCCCCCCAGATGGCCGATTTCGTGCAATGGGCGCAATTGCGCGAATATAGCCGCGCTTATCTTACGCCATGGGAGCCGATCTGGCCGTCGGACGATCTGACCCGCGCCGGCTTTCGCCGAAGGCTGCGCCGCTACGCCGAGGATATCGCCGCCGACCGCTCCTATCCGTTCATCATCTTCCGCGAGGTGGATGGCGCGATGATCGGCGGCATCACGCTCGCCAATGTCCGCCGCGGCATCGTGCAGGCCGGCACCATCGGCTATTGGGTCGGCGAGCCCCATGCCCAGCGCGGCTACATGACCGCGGCGCTCCGGGTGCTGCTGCCGACGCTGTTCGGCGAGCTCAATTTGCACCGCATCGAGGCCGCCTGTATTCCCTCCAATTCGCCCTCGATCCGGGTGCTGGAGAAATGCGGCTTCACCCGCGAGGGACTGGCGCGGCGCTATCTCTGCATCAACGGCGTCTGGCAGGACCATTTGCTGTTCGGCCTGCTGCATGAGGATTTCCGCGGCTGAACCGTTGATTCCTAAGCCTTTTGGGTGCCTTGGGTTCGCCGCCATTGGGCTGCTATAACGCCGCCCTGAACACTGACGCGGATGATGGGATTTTGGGACGTCGCATGGGTGACAATCGTTTAGCCAGGGTGATGGCGGTGGCAGCGGTTGCGGGCGGTCTGGCCTGCCTGACGGTGGCGCCGGTATCGGCGCAATCGATCACCGATCGTTTCAAGAGCCTGTTCGGCGGCAAGTCGGACGAGGAGCCGGCCACCAATGCGCCGGCGGTGCCCCAGGACACGGGCGATCTGACCTGCCCACCGGTCACGGTCAGAGCCGGTGCGTCCACCTATGCCGTGGGCGCGCCCGGTAAGCAGCCGGTCGGCAACGACCTGCGCTTTCAGGCGACGATCTCTAAGATGGCCCGCGAATGCAGCGTCAATGGCGGCGTGATCACCGCGCGGATCGGCATTCAGGGCCGTGTCATTGCCGGCCCCGCCGGCGCCCCGTCGTCGGTCCAGGTCCCGATTCGCGTCGCGGTGGTGCAGGGCGGCGTGTCCGAGAAGACCATCGCCACCAAGGCCTACCAGACCACGGTCACCATGACGGAAGGCGGCAGCGAGCCGTTTACGCTGGTGGCCGAAGATCTCACCTATCCGGCGCCTCCCGGCGCCGTCGGCGACAGCTACATCTTCTATATTGGCTTCGACCCGCAGTCCCTGAAGCCCGAACGCCCGGCGCCGAAAAAGAAGAAGCATTAAAAAAAGCCGGCGCGATCGTCTCGCGCCGGCTTTTGATTGGTGGTTGAAAGCGCTCAGTTCAGCTTGGCGCGAACCTCGGCAATGCCCTTGGCGAGCAGGTCGTCGGCGACCGAGCCCTTGACCGACTGCGACATGATGGTCGAGGCGGCTTCGACCGCGGCGTTGGCGGCGGCGGCACGGACGTCGGCCAGCGCCTGGGCTTCGGCCAACGCAATCTTGCTTTCGGCGGTCTTGGTGCGACGGGCGACGAAGTCTTCCATCTTGGCCTTGGCCTCGGTCGCGATGCGCTCGGCTTCGGACTTGGCGTTGGCGATGATTTCCTCGGCTTCGCGCTCGGCGCTGGCGCGGCGGGTCTTGTACTCGCCGAGCAGCTTGGCGGCCTCCTCCTTGAGACGGCGGGCGTCGTCAAGTTCGGCCTTGATGCGCTCGCTGCGATGGTCGAGCGCCGTCAGCACCGTCTTGTGGATGCCGAGATAGGCAAACAGCACCATAAGGATGACGAAGGCGATCGCGACCCAGGTTTCCGGTTGGGTGAACATCGGTCTGTCTCTATCCCTTCAACGAAACATCGACGGCCTTGCTGACCGTCTTGCCGTCGGGCAGCACGCCGGTGAGCCGTTGCACGATCGCGCCGGCCGCGTCAGCGGCGATGCCGCGAACGTTGCTCATCGCGGTCTCGCGGGTCGCCGCGATCTGCTTCTCGGCGGCGGCAAGCTTGCCGGCGAGTTGGTCTTCCAGCGTCTTGCGTTCGGCTTCCGCGGCCGCGTTCAGCTTCTCGCGGGTCTCGTTGCCGATGGCCTGTGCGCGGGAGCGGGCGGAAGCGAGTTCGGTCTCATACGCCTTCAGCGCAGCGTCCGACTCGTCCTTCAGCTTCTGCGCCTGGGCCAGATCGCCTTCGATCGCGTTCTGACGTGCGTCGATCACGCTTTCGACGCGCGGCAGCGCGAAGCGGGACACGATCACGTAAAGCGCGACGAACGCGATGACGAGCGATACCAGCTGCGAGGCAAACGTGCTCGACTCGAACGGAGGAAATCCTCCGCTGTGTCCGCCGTCAGCCCCGGTGTGGGCGCCGGTACCATGACTTTTCTCAGCCACGGGGGGGTCTCCTGTTGCTGTCAGCGCGCCGCCCGGAACAGGCGGCGCGATAGGGTGCAGCTCAGAGCGGAACGAACAGCAGCAGCAGCGCGATCAGCAGCGAGAAGATGCCGAGCGCTTCGGTCACGGCGAAGCCGAAAATCAGGTTGCCGAACTGGCCCTGGGCTGCCGAAGGATTGCGCACCGCTGCGGCGAGATAGTTGCCGAAGATGATGCCCACGCCGACGCCCGCGCCGCCCATGCCGATGCATGCGATGCCCGCGCCGATAAGTTTTGCTGCTGCCGGTTCCATTTTCTAGAGCTCCTTGAGGATAAGACGAAGTGAGGGTGGAAATTCCCCGGACCGCTTAGTGTCCCGGATGAATGGCGTCGTTGAGGTAGATGCAGGTGAGGATCGCGAACACGTAGGCCTGCAGGAATGCGACCAGCAGTTCGAGTGCGGTCAGCGCCACAGTGAGCGCCAGCGGCAGCATGCCGCCGGCCCAGCCGAGCGCGCCGAGCCCGACGCCGAGCATCGCGACGAAGCCCGCGAACACCTTCAGCGCGATGTGGCCGGCCAGCATGTTGGCGAACAGACGGACGCTGTGCGAGACCGGCCGCAGGAAGAACGACAGGATTTCGATGAACATGACCAGCGGCAGGATGTAGATCGGCACGCCGGAGGGCATGAAAATCTTGAAGAACTTCAGCCCGTTCTTGTAGATCCCGTAGATCAGGACGGTGAAGAAAACCAGCAGCGCCAGCGCCGCGGTGACGATGATGTGGCTCGAAACCGTGAACGTGTAGGGGATGATGCCGATCAGGTTCGAGATGCAGATGAACATGAACAGCGAGAAGATCAGCGGGAAGAACTTCATGCCTTCCGAGCCGGCGGTAGAGCGGATCGTGCTGGCGACGAACTCGTAGGAGATTTCCGCGATCGACTGCAGCCGCCCGGGGACCAGTTGGCGCCGCCCCATGCCGCCGATCATCAATAGCGAGATCACCGCTACCGAGAGGAACATGTAGAGCGACGAGTTGGTGAAGGCGATCGTGTGGTTGCCGATATGGCCGATCGTGAAGATGGGTTCGATATTGAACTGGTGGATCGGGTCGATTTTCATCCGCGCGGCTCTTTATCCACCGGCCTGGCCGGCAATCGAATTTCAAATGTCGTGACTTCCCGTCGACGCTCAGCGCCTGCCTGGACCTGCGCCTGCAGTTCTCACCACGTTGACCACGCCGGCGACGAAGCCGAGCAGGAGGAACACGATGAAACCGAACGGCGATGTCGACAATAAACGGTCGAACCCCCAGCCAATCGCCGCCCCGACGACAACGCCCGCGACCAATTCCGAGGAAAGCCGGAAACCAAGCGCCATGGCAGAAGTCCTGGCAGCTCTGTCTCCGCTTTCAGTTCCGGGTTGATCAGTCCTGATTTTGCGGCTGTCACGAATTTCGGACAACCGTTGATCCAGACTTCCGAGCCTTGCGGAAAGCGCAGCTTCGTCAGACGACGGCTGGTCGCGATTTCCACTTGCGTTGTCGTTCTTGTCTTCGGCCATGCCCAAGACAGTAAACGATGCCAACGGTGGATGGAAATTACGCCCGTCACCCTTGAAAGCCGCGCGGACCATACTTACCGCGTCTAATCAAGTCAAGATTAGGCCGTAACCAGTTAGTTCTTTGATTCGATTGAATTTATTCAGGAGTTGCCTGCGACACTGTGGACCCGTCATCGCAGTGCAGCAGCTATTGTCGCAAGGATCGATCTTGCGCCGATTTGGGCGGTCTGTTGGGATGCTCCGAGTGAAGTGAAAATTCTCGTTCCCGGAGCCCGCATGCCGCGTCAGGTCGATTACTATTTCTCGTTCCAATCGCCCTGGGCCTATATCGGGCACCAGGCCTTTCGCGATCTGGTAAGTACCTATGATCTCAAGGTAAATCACAAGCCGGTGGTGCTGGTCGATCTGTTCTCGGAGACCGGCGGCTTGCCCTTGATGAAGCGCCATCCGGTGCGACAGCGCTACCGGATGGTCGAACTGCAGCGCTGGCGCGACAAGCGCGGACTGAAATTTCATCTGCAGCCGGCGAACTGGCCATTCAATGCGCGCCTGGCCGATGGCGTCGTGATCGCGGCGCTCGAGGCCGGCCACGATCCCGACCGCTATTTGCGCCGGGCCTTTGCCGCCGTCTGGCAAGATCAGCTCAACCTCACCGATCCCGCAACGATCGCGAAACTTGCCGATGAATCGGGGCTGCCCGGCAAGCAATTGGTGGAGCGCTCCGGCTCGGAGGAAATCAGCGCAGCATATGAGCAGAACCGGCAGGACGCGCTGGCATCCGACGTGTTCGGCTCGCCGGTCTATGTGCTGGAGGGCGAGGTGTTCTGGGGACAGGACCGAATCGAATTGCTGGGGGATGCGTTGAAGTCCGGCCGCACGCCCTATAGCTCAAAGGTCTAGGGGCGCGCCTTGAAAGCGCCCCGGCGGTCGACGAAACCGATACTGTCCTGAGGCGGGAGCAAGCCCATGCGCACAGCGAAATCGTCCTCGAAATTTTCAGCCATCACCGTGCTGGCGTTTTGTCTTACGGTCGGCGGTCACGCCATCGCGGGCGCGGCGCCCGATACCGAGAACGGCCGTTACACGCTGTCACCGACGGGCGATGGCGTGCTTCGCCTCGACACCCGCACCGGTGCGGTCTCGACCTGCAGCAATTCGGGTGCCGGCTGGGCCTGCTATGCCGTGCCCGACGAGCGCGCGGCGATGGATGCGGAAATCGGCCGGCTGCAGGCTGACATTGGCCGGTTGCAGGCCGAGAATGAAAAGCTCAAGGCAGACCTCGCCGCGCGCGAGCCTACCGTGCCCGGCAAGATCGAGGAGCCGCTGCCGAAATCGGACTCGCTGAAGAAGAGCGAGCCGAAGGTGGCCGACGGCGAGCGCAAGATCGAAATCCCGCTGCCGAGCGACCGCGACATGGATCGCATGATGTCGTTCCTGGAGCGGGCCTGGCGGCGCCTGATCGAGATGGCCAACCGGGTGCAGAGGGACGTCAACGGCAAGATTTGAGTTTGTAGGGTGGGCAAAGCGAAGCGTGCCCACCAATTTTATCAACGCAAGAGCTGGTGGGCACGGCGCGAAACGCGCCTTTGCCCACCCTACAAAGATCGCCTGCGTTCGCAGGGACGACGCGGAGAGATTTCTTCATGACCGCACCCAAATCCCTCTCCCGCACCGCTCTCTCCTCCGTCAGCGCGACTACCATCGTATCCTCGCTGCTGACCGTGCAGACCTCAGGCGCGGGCTTCACCGATCTCACCTCGGAGGTCGCCAAATTCGTGCGCGACGCCCGGGCGCGCGAAGGCGCGGTGACGCTGTTCATCCGCCACACCTCGGCGTCGCTGACGATCCAGGAAAATGCCGATCCGACCGTGCTCGTCGATTTGACGACGGCGCTGAACCGGCTCGCGCCCGAAAACGCCGGCTGGCGCCACGATACCGAGGGGCCGGACGACATGCCGGCGCATATCAAGACCATGCTGACCGCGACCTCGCTGCACGTTCCGGTGCTGCAGGGCGCGCTCGCGCTGGGCACGTGGCAGGCGATCTATCTGATCGAGCATCGCGTGCGGCCGCACCGGCGCGAGATCGTGCTGCAGTTCGCGGGCATGACGGATTGAGGCATCTACAAAAGCAAACCGGCCGCGGATCGCTCCGCGGCCGGTTCGTGATTTCGTTTCGAACGAAACCGGTTACTTCGTGATGTCGACGTCCTTGGTTTCCGGCAGGAAGAAGAAGCCGACGACCACGGTGATCGAAGCGAAGATGATCGGGTACCAGAGACCCGCGTAGATATCGCCGGTCGAGGCCACGATCGCGAATGCGGTCGCGGGCAGCAATCCGCCGAACCAGCCGTTGCCGATATGATAGGGCAGCGACATCGAGGTGTATCGGATGCGGGTCGGGAACAGTTCGACCAGCATCGCCGCGATCGGCCCGTACACCATGGTGACGTAGAGCACCAGGATGAACAGCAGTCCGATCACCGCCGCGACCTGCGGACGGAAAATGTCGAATGGACTCGACATTTTCACGATGGCGGTGTCACCAGCCTTGGGATAGCCGGCGCCCTGAACTGCTGCCAGTACCGCCGGGTTGGAGGTCTTGGCGTCGGTATAGGGAACATCCTTGCCGTTCACCACGACCTTCACGCCGGAACCTGCCGCGCCGTAGCTGGTCGAGTATTTGACCGACTGTCCTGCCAGATAGGCACGGGCGGTGTCGCAGGGTGCACTGAAGACGCGGGTGCCGACCGGGTTGAACAGATCGCCGCAGCCTTTGGAATCGGCGACCACTTCGACTTTGACGTTCTCGATCGCCTTCTCCAGCGCCGGGTTGGCGTTGGTGGTAATCATGCGGAAGATCGGGAAGAAGGTCAGCGCCGCGATCAGGCAGCCCGCCAGGATGATCGGCTTGCGGCCGACCTTGTCGGACAGTGCACCGAACACGATGAAGAAGCCGGTGCCGAGCAACAGCGACCATGCAATCAAGAGGTTGGCGGTGTAACCGTCGACCTTGAGGATCGATTGCAGGAAGAACAACGCGTAGAACTGGCCGGTGTACCAGACCACGCCCTGGCCCATCACGCCGCCGACCAGCGCGAGGATGACGAGCTTGGCGTTGCTCCAGTTGGCGAAGGCTTCGGTCAGCGGAGCCTTCGAGGTCTTGCCCTCGTCCTTCATCTTCTGGAACACGGGTGACTCGTTCAACCGCAACCGGATCCAGACCGAGATGCCGAGCAGGACCACCGAGAGGAGGAACGGAATGCGCCAGCCCCACTTGGCGAATTCAGGCTCGCCCAGCGCGGTGCGGGTGAACAGGATCACCAGCAGCGACAGGAACAGGCCGAGCGTGGCCGTGGTCTGAATGAACGAGGTGTAGTAGCCGCGCTTGCCCATCGGGGCATGTTCGGCGACGTAGGTCGCCGCACCGCCATACTCGCCGCCGAGCGCGAGGCCCTGCAGCAGGCGCAATGCGATTAGGATGATCGGCGCAGCGATACCGATGGTTGCTGCGTTGGGCAGCAGGCCGACGATGAAGGTCGACAGGCCCATGATCAGAATGGTGACGAGGAAGGTGTATTTGCGGCCGACGATGTCGCCGACGCGGCCGAACACGATGGCGCCGAACGGCCGCACCAGGAAGCCGGCGGCGAACGCCAGCAGCGCGAAGATGTCGCGGGTGGCCGGCGGATAGTCCGAGAAGAACTGTGCGCCGATGATGCTGGCGAGCGACCCGTAGAGGTAGAAATCGTACCATTCGAAGACGGTGCCGAGCGAGGATGCGAGGATGACGAAACGTTCGTCCTTCGTCATCCCTGCGGCCTTGCCGGATGTGGCAGTCATAGTGGACATTTCAACACTCCCCAAAATGATTGATGCAAAGTCCGCCCCACGCCGAACCTGGCCGGATTGAGCTGTGGGCTTCGCGTCAAGGTAACATCGCCGTGAAACCACCCCCAATACGACTTTTGGCCCTTTGAACGGGCATTTTGCGCGCGGGCATCCCGCCCGCGCCTTTAACCCGGTCCGGGATCGCGCCCGTCAGGCGGCGCGTGTTGCAGCGCACAAGTCGTGGGGTTAACCGCTTTCAAACATGATAGTATCGGGCGCTTGCACAAGACGTCCCAACGGGGGACAAAGTGAAGGGGCCGGCCGCAAGCCTATGCAAGAGAGATGAATGACGAACGCCGCCAATACCCACCTCGTCATCGCCGATGACCATCCGCTGTTCCGCGACGCGTTGCGGCAGGCGGTCGCGAGCGTGGTGGCATCGGCCGTCATCAGCGAGGCCGGCTCGTTCGACGATCTCACCGCCCTGCTCGAACGGGACTCCGACATCGACCTGATCCTGCTCGATCTCACCATGCCGGGAATCTCGGGGTTCTCCGGCCTGATCTACCTGCGCGCGCAGTTTCCCGCGATCCCCGTGGTCATCGTGTCCGCGAGCGACGATGCCGGCACGATCCGCAGGTCGCTGGATTTCGGCGCCTCGGGCTTCATCCCCAAGCGCTTCGGCGTCGAAACGCTGCGCGATGCCATCATGAAGGTGATGGAGGGCGACGTCTGGGTTCCGCCGGACACCGATCTTTCGTCGGCCGACGATCCCGACATGGCGCGGCTGCGCGACCGCCTGGTGACGCTGACGCCGCAGCAGGTGCGCGTGCTGATGATGCTGTCTGAGGGCTTGCTCAACAAGCAGATCGCCTATGAGCTCGGCGTGTCGGAAGCCACCATCAAGGCGCACGTCTCGGCGATCCTGCAGAAGCTCGGCGTCGAAAGCCGGACGCAGGCCGTGATCGCCGCGGCGAAAATCTCCGGCGGCCAATGGCGCCAGGGCACGCCGACGACGTAAGCGCCACTCATGCCGGGATTCGGGAAAGCGCTGCTGTTCGATATTGACGGTACGTTGGCCGATACCGATGCGCTTCATCTGCAAGCGTTCAATCAAGTGTTCGCGCCCCACGGCCATGTGTTCGACCGCGACCGCGCCTCGAAAGAGCTGATGGGGTTTTCCAATAGTTCGATCAGCGAGCGGTTCCTGCCGGGCCAATCGCCGGAGCGACAGGCCGCCATTATGGCGCAGAAGGAAGAGGCCTTTCGCAAACTCGCATCGGGGCAACTCAAGCCGCTATCGGGTCTGATGACGTTGCTCGCCCTGGCGGATCGTGCCGATGTCCCCATGGTGGCGGTGACCAACGCGCCTCGCTTGAACGCGGAACTGATGCTTTCCGGACTTGGGATCATGAAAAGGTTCAAAGCTGTCATCATCGGAGACGAGCTTGCGCACGGCAAGCCGCATCCAATGCCGTATCTGGAAGGCTTGCGCGCCGCGAGCGCCGCGCCCGACCGGTCTCTTGCGTTCGAGGATTCCCGCTCCGGCGTTCAATCCGCGTCCGCTGCCGGCATCGCGACGATTGGAATACGGACGAGCCTTGCGCATGACGATCTGGTCGCGGCCGGCGCGGTCTGCACCGCCAGCGCCTTTGACGACGAGAAATTGCTCGGGCTGGTCGCGGAGACGATGGGCTGGTGAGGCCCGAACAAGGCGCCGCTTCTATTCCGCCGCCACCATCTGTTGCGCCCGCCACTGGCCGAGCAGGGCGCGGAGCGAAGCCGGTTTGACCGGCTTGTTGAGGATCGCGATGTTTTCCTCGCGCGCCGCCGCACGGACATTCGGACTGCGATCCGCCGTGATCAGAATGGCGGGGATGTTTTCGCCGAAGCGGCGGCGGATCTCGCGGATCGCGGCGACGCCGTTGCCGCGGTCGAGATGGTAGTCGACCAGAAGGCCCGTCACGCTGCCGCCTGAGGATTTCGATCGCCGCGATCGCGGCTTCGGGATCGGTCACTGCGATCACCTCGGCGCCCCACGCCGTCAGCAGCGTCTTCATGCCGTCGAGGATCGCCGGATCGTTCTCGATCGAAACGATCAGCGCGCCGCTCATCGGGGTCCTGGAAAGCGGCGTGGCGCTGGTGACCGCGGCGGTATGATTGATCGCTGCCGCGACCGGCACCGTCACTGAAAACACCGAGCCGCCGCTGGCCGTGGCGTCGATCGCGATGCCATGGTTGAGCACGCGCGCCAGCCGTTCGACGATCGACAGGCCGAGACCGAGGCCGCGGGCGATCCGCGCGCCCTGTTCCAGGCGGTGAAACTCCTTGAAGATCTCGCCGCGTTTCGTCACGGGAATGCCGACGCCGGTGTCGTAGACCCCGATCTGCAGCGATTGTCCGTGGCGGCGGCAACCGACCAGCACGCGCCCGCGCGGGGTGTATTTGATGGCGTTCGAGATGAAATTCTGCAACAGCCGTCGCAGCAGCAAGCGGTCGGATTGCACCGGCAGCGAGCAGGGCACGAAAGTCAGCTTCAGCCCCTTGGCGCGGGCGATCGGCGCGAACTCGATTTCGAGCGAGCGCATCAGGTCGGCCATCTTGAAGCTGGTGATCGCGGTCGTCATCGCTCCCGCGTCGAGCCGCGAGATGTCCAGCAGCGCGCCGAGGATCTCCTCGATCGCCTCCAGCGAGCCGTCGATGTTCTCGACCAGGCGCAGAATCTTCACCGCCGCTCTGCCGCTCGACCAGACTCGTCACATAGAGCCGCGCCGCATTGAGCGGTTGCAGGATGTCGTGGCTGGCGGCCGCCAGGAATCGCGTTTTCGAGATATTGGCGTCCTCGGCGGTGCTCTTGGCGTGCGCCAGTTCGGAATTCAGGCGAGTGAGTTCCTCGGTGCGGTCGCGGACGCGCTTTTCCAGCGTTGCATTGGCGCGCTCCAGCGCTTCGGCGGCCTCGAAGCTCGGGGTCACATCGGAGAAGGTGATGACGACGCCGCCGCCCGGCATCCGGTTGGAGCGGACCTCGATCACCATGTGACGGTCGGGCAGGCGCTCCAGATAGGGCTCGCCTTCGGTGGTGTAGGCATCCAGCCGTCGCTGCAGCAACCCATCGGGGTCGCCGAAGTCGGCCGGGCTGACGGCTCCCATGAATTCGAGGATTTCCTGCAGGGGGATGCCGAGTTGCACCAGATGCGGCGGCAACGCGAGAATTTCGCCGAACTGGGCGTTCGAGCAGATCAGCTGCAGATCGGCGTCGAACACCGCAATGCCCTGGCGCACGTGGTTGAGTGCGGTCTGCAGGATCTCGCGGTTGAAATGCAGCGCGGCATGGGAATCGTCGAGCAGCTTCAGCGCGGCCTTGGCGGAGACGGTGCGCTTGCGCAGCAGAAGCGACATCACGAGGCGCGAGGACGCCGCCCCGATCGAGGAGGCGATCAGGCGTTCGGCGAATTGCAGCAACTCGAAATCGGCCGGCGCGGTCGGATCGAGATTGCCGGGTTGGCTCGCGGCAAAGGTCTCGAAGGCCTGGACGGCACGCTCGGGGCCGAGATACTGCGCCACCGTGCTCTGGATGTCCTGCACGGTCACCGTGGAGCGCCAGCGCCGGAAGGTCGGGGCAATCGGCGCCAGCGTGTTCGGCACGAACAGGTCCGCCTGCAACCGTTCGATCGAGGACGGCTCGCGCGCGAGCGACATCAGGACATAGGTCAGGATGTTGAGCGAGAGCGACCAGAGCACGCCGTGCATCAGCGGCGGCAGATCGGTGCCGAGCAGTGCTTGCGGACGCAGCGCCAGGATGCCGAACGGGCCTTGCTGCAATAGCAGGAGACCGGCGGTATTGCCTTCCAGGAAGCTCGGCAGGAACAGCGTATAAACCCACACCGCGATGCCGATCAGCATGCCGCTCATCGCCCCGCGTGCGGTTCCCTGCCGCCACAGCAACCCGCCGAAGAAGGCGGGCGCCAGTTGGGCAAGTGCTGCGAACGACAGCAAGCCGATCGCCGCCAGCTGGGTGTTGCCGAGTGCGCGATAGTAGAAATACGCCATCACCATGATGGCGAAGATCGCCAGCCGCCGTATCCTGAGCAGGAAGTCGCCGAAATCCTTGCTGCCGCCGCGCGCCGCGGGGCTTCCCTGCAGCACCATCGGCAACACGATATCGTTGGAAACCATGATGGAGAGCGCGACGCATTCCACGATCACCATCGCGGTCGCGGCCGACAGGCCACCGACGAACACGGCAATGCTGAGCAGTGAGGAATTTGCCTCGATCGGCAGCGCCAGCACATACATGTCGCTGTCGACGGCGCCGAACGGGAAGGTGATGAGGCCCGCGAGCGCGATCGGAATCACGAACAGGTTGATGGCGACCAGATAGAGCGGAAACAGCCAGCGGGCGCGGCGGATCTCCTCCGGACTGGAATTCTCGACCACGCTGACGTGGAACTGCCGCGGCAGCAGCATGATCGCGCAAAACGACAGCAGCGTCATGGTCAGGAAATTGCCGATCGACGGCACGTAGCTGATGGCGCGCACCGCCTCCGGGGTTTTCATCGCGCGTTCGATCAGTTCGACGGGCGTGAACATCCAGAAGGTGACGAAGGCGCCGGCGGCGAGAAACGCCACCAGCTTGACGATGGATTCGGTGGCGACCGCCAGCATCAGGCCGTGCTGGTGCTCGGTGGCGTCGGTCTGGCGGGTGCCGAACAGCACGGCGAATGCCGCCATCGCCAATGTCACCACCAGCGCGATGTCGCCGATGATCGGGATCGAGGAAAACAGCTTGTCCTCGCTCAGGATCGTCTCCAGCGAGGATGCCACGGCCTTGAGCTGCAGCGCGATGTAGGGCACCGAGCCCACGATCGCGATCATGGCCACGGTGGCGGCGACCGCCTGGCTCTTGCCGTAGCGCGCGGCGATGAAGTCGGCGATCGAGGTGATGTTCTGCGACTTGGCGAGCTGGATCACGCGCCGCAACAGCGGCGTGCAAAACCCGATCATCAGGATCGGGCCGACATAGATCGCCAGGAAATCGACGCTGGTGCGGGTGGCGAAGCCGACCGAGCCGAAGAAGGTCCAGGAGGTGCAGTAGATCGCCAGCGACAGCGGATAGATCAGCATGCCGGCGCGGCCGCGCTGGCTCGGCGACAGGCGGTCGCCATAGCTGGCGACGCCGAACAGCAGTCCGATATAGGCGAACGCGGCGGCGATTACGCCCCAGTCGTGCAGCATCGCTGCTTGTCTCCCTTCCCGGCCTTGGAGCGGGTCCGGCTGACGCCGACCGGACGCTCAAAACCGCCGGGGCCGGAGGAGGACAGTATAAACGCTTTGGGCCGGCAGCGCATCGCGCTACCGGCCCAATTTGCGAGGGTTTGGCGGGGTAGGGTTACTCGGCCGCCAGCGATTGCTGCTTCAGCGGCAGGCCGAGGCGGTCCCAGACCTGCAGCAGCGCTTCCGCGAGCCGATCGATCAGGCCGTCCTCGTGGTAGGGCGAGGGCGTGATCCTCAAGCGCTCGGTTCCCTTGGCCACCGTCGGATAGTTGATCGGCTGGATGTAGATGCCGTGCTCCTCCAGCAGGATATCGGACGCCTGCTTGCACTTCTCGGGATCGCCGACGAACAGCGGCACGATATGGGTGTCGCTCGACATCACGGGCAGGCCGGCGGCGGTGAGGATCGCCTTGACGCGGGCGGCGCGGTCCTGGTGACGTTCGCGTTCCCAGTTCGAGGTCTTCAGATGCCGGATCGCAGCGGTCGCGGCCGAGCAGATCGCCGGCGGCAGCGCGGTCGTGAAAATGAAGCCCGGCGCGTAGGAGCGGACCGCGTCGATGATCTCGGCCTTGCCGGCGATATAGCCGCCGAGACAGCCGAAGGCCTTGGCGAGCGTGCCTTCCAGCACGTCGATGCGGTGCATGACGCCGTCGCGCTCGGCGATACCGCCGCCGCGCGGGCCGTACATGCCGACCGCATGGACCTCGTCGACATAGGTCATGGCGCCGTATTTTTCGGCGAGGTCGCAGATCTTCGAAAGCGGGGCGACGTCGCCGTCCATCGAATAGAGGCTCTCGCAGGCGATCAGCTTGGGCCGGTCGGGGCCTGCCGCGATCAGCAGCTCCTCGAGGTGTGCAACGTCGTTGTGGCGGAATATCTGCCGCTCGCAGCCGGCCTGGCGGACGCCTTCGATCATCGAATTGTGGTTCAGCGCATCCGACAGGATCAGGCAGTTCGGGATCAGCTTGGCGATCGTCGAGATGCCGGTCTGGTTCGAGACATAGCCCGAGGTGAACAGGAGCGAGGCTTCCTTGCCGTGCAGATCGGCCAGTTCCTGCTCGAGCTGCACCAGCGGATGATGGGTGCCGGCGATGTTGCGGGTGCCGCCGGCGCCGGTGCCGACTCTTGTGGCGGTCTCGACCATGGCGCCGACCACCTTGGGGTGCTGGCCCATGCCGAGATAGTCGTTGGAGCACCAGATCACGACATTGCGCGGGCCCTTCGGCGAATGCCAGACCGCATGCGGAAAGCGTCCTGCGATCCGCTCGAGATCGGCGAAAACCCGGTAACGCCGCTCGTCATGCAGGCGGTTGAGGGCGGCACTGAAAAATTTGCTGTAATCCATCGCAAGACCTGGAACGGAACGAGCCGGATTGGCTTCGCGCCTTTTTAGAGCCTTTCCAGCTTTGATGTCTATGCGGTTTCCCACATTTGATCGGGCTCCGGGATGCACCGGAGACAGAGCAAATGTTGATCGGGATCAAGGCGCTAGGCGGGATTTGCGGTCCCGGTATTTCATTCCGGAAACGCAACCTGCCTCTGCGCGTCAGGTGGTCCGGAACCGCAGCACGCCGTCGGTCACTTCAGAGGTCAGGCGGCCTTCGTTGAGCATGTAATTGACGTGGGCGATCAGTTCGCCGGAAGCAAAGCCCATCTGGTGCACATCGAGCGGGTATTTGTTGAACACGACCGGCACCAGTTCCCTCGACGTTTGCGGGACTTCGCGGCAGGCTTCCGCGATCAGGCGGCAGCGGTCCTCGTGATGGTCGGCGAGCTGCTTGATGCGGGTCTTGAGTCCGTAAAACGGCACGCCGTGGCCGGGCAGCACCATGACGTCGTAGGGCAGCGTCGTGGTCAGGCTGGCGAGCGAGGCCAGATATTCGCCCAGCGAGTTCTGTTCGGGCTCGACCGCCCAGACGCTGACATTGGGCGAGATCTTGCTCAAGACCTGGTCGGCGGAGAGAAACAGCTTGTCGGCTGCGCAATACAGCATGACCTGATCGAGGGCGTGGCCGCCGCCGGTGATGACCTTGAAGCGGCGGGTGCCGATCACGACCTCGTCGCCATGGGAGATGCGGTGGTAGGCAGGCGGCAGCACCGAGACCCGTTTCAGATAATCCTGGCCGCGGCCGAGCAGTTTGTCGGTCAGATCCTCGTCCATGCCGTGACGGCGGAAGAACAGGCGCTGCGCGTTTTTCCGCTCTTCGGTGCCGCGGTTCTGGTGATAGACCGATTGCAGATATTCGACCTGCGACATCTGCAGCGGGCAGTCGAAGCGCTCCGTGATCCAGCCGGCAAGGCCGACATGATCGGGATGCGAATGGGTGACGATCAGCCGGGTGACCTTCACATGCCGCAGCGGCCCCTCGAACAGGGTCGTCCACGCCGCGATGGTTTCCTCATTGCCGAAGCCGGAATCGACCATCGCCCAGCCGTCGCCGTCGGCCAGCAGGTAGATGTTCACGTGATTGAGCCGGAACGGCAGCTTGAGCCGGACCCACAGCACGCCGGGCGTTACCTCGACGACCTGATCGTGGCCGGGGTGGTTTTCCCAGGGGTATCGCAGTGCCTCGGCCGAGGACTGCACCATGTCGGTTTTCGAATGCATGCCACCGGCTTAGCGGTAGAGGCGGCGCCGCGCTAGCCGAAAAAGTGGGGGCTATCGGGCAAAGCATGGGGTGCTGGGTCGAGCCGTCATTCCGGGGCTATGCGAAGCATAGAACTACGGGGCGCCCTTGCGCCCCTGAGAATCTCGAGATTCCGGGTCTGGTCCTTCGGACCATCCCGGAATGACGGTGTTTGGCTTACGCCGCCCGGATATTCGACAGGAACGCGTCGATTTCCTCGCGCAGCACATCGGCCTCGCGGCGCAGCGCGCCGGAGGCGGTCAGAACCTCGCCGGCCGCGGTTCCGGCTTGCGACGAGGCGCTGGAGACACCCACGATGTTGGTGGAAACCTCGCTGGTACCGCCGGCGGCGTGCTGGATGTTGCGCGCGATCTCGCGCGTCGCCGCACCCTGCTCCTCGACCGCGGCCGCGATCGCGGTGGTCACCTCGTTGATCTCGCTGATCGTGGTGCTGATGTTCCGGATCGCGCTGACGGCCGATGTCGTCACCGTCTGCATGCTGACGATCTGCTGGCGAATCTCGTCGGTCGCCTTTGCGGTCTGGTTGGCGAGGCTCTTCACCTCGGAGGCGACCACGGCGAAGCCGCGGCCGGCATCGCCGGCGCGTGCCGCCTCGATGGTGGCGTTCAGCGCCAGCAGGTTGGTCTGCGAGGCGATGGTCTGGATCAGATCGACAACGACGCCGATCCGCGCGGCGTTATCCGCAAGCCCCTGCATGGTGGCGTCGGTTGTGCCGGCGTCGTCGACCGCCTTGCGGGCGATCTCCGACGAGGTGACGATCTGACGTCCGATTTCCTCGATCGAGGAGGACAATTCCTCGGTGCCCGACGACACGGTCTGCACGTTGGCCGACGTCTGTTCGGCGGCCGTCGCCACCGCGGTCACCAGTGCGTTCGATTGATCGGCGGTCGCCGACATGCTTTGCGCGGTCGACTGCATCGAGCCCGCGGCGGACTGCAGGCTGTCGAGCGCGGTGCGAACGGTGCTTTCGAACTCGACGATGCGTGCTTCCATGCGGTTGGCGCGGTCGGCCTTGGCAACGCGGTCCTTGTCCTGTTCGGACGAGAGCGCGCGGCTCTGGATCATGCTCTCGCGGAACACCTGCAGCGAGTCGGCCATGACGCCGATTTCGTCCTGGTGTTTGGTCTGAAAGACCTCCGATTCGAGGTCGCCGCTGGACAGCAATTGCATCGAATGCTGCAGGTTGCTGATCCGCCGCAGGATGTTGCGGCCGACATAGAGCCAGACGAACAGGATCGACCCGACCAGCGTCATGACGCCGAGGGCGAGCATGACCATGGTTCCGAACGAGATCTCCTGACGCGCCTGCCAGGTCGCGGCGTCGGTTTCCTTCTGCACGCCGTCGACCAGTTGCTGCACGCTGATGCCGAGGCCGACGTTGAGCTTGCGGGTTTCCTCCAGGATGGTCTGGCCGTAATCGTCCGCGTCCAGTTCCTGCTGGCGGACCTTGAAGATGCCGGTCTTGCCCTCGGCAGTCGACAGCAGGTCCAGGGTTGCGTTTCGAACGGCGTTCATCGCCGTGGTCTTCGGCAACTGCTCGACGTTCGACTTCACGCGCGCCTGCGCGGTGCGAAATTCCTTGCCGATGGTTTCGAGCGTGCCGGCGCTGTTGGTCGAGAGCGCGGCGATCAGATCGAACGCCATGAGATTGCCGCTGGCGGCGATGTCGCTGAGCCGGTCGGCCGTCTTGTGAGACTTGATCGCGTCGTCCTGCGAGAACCGGGGCGAGGCATAGATGCTCTGCAGTTCGGTCTGCGCGTCGATCGCGGCAGGGCCGGCGGCGGCAATGAAATGCCGCTGGGCCTTGCGTATCGCATCGTAGAGCTTTTCGTGCTGGGCGCCCAGTTCGAGCCGCTCGCGCGCGGCCGAGCCGAGGCTTTTGATCACGTCGTCGATGTTCTTCATGTTCTCGGTGAGGGCAGCAACGACCGCCTTGTCGGCACCGAGTTCGACGATCTCGCCGAGTTTCTGCAGCGCGACCGCCTGGGTTTCCTTCATTTGCCTGGTGCGATCGTTCAGCGCCTCTTCGCTGCGCGCGGCCAGCAGCGCCGGCCCCTGGCTGGCGAGGCTCGCGCTCTGCGCCGACAATTGCAGGCTGGCTGCAAGACGGGGAATGTCCCGTCCGCTCAGATCGACCATGGTCCCGCCGAGCCGGCCAAGCATCAGGCCGGCGCCGGCCGAGATGACGATCGCCATGCCGGCGATGACGGCGAAGGCGGCAAACAGACTGCCCCTGACGCCGAAGCGGAAACCTTTGTGTCGCAATTTGAGTCGTGCCATCTGCCCGCTGCCCCGTCTACGCTACCTTGAGATGTTTCCTCGGGCGGCAGTATCGCGATACCCGGTTAACAAGTTGGGAAAAACGGAGCCTTTTTCGCCATAATTTTAGCTGCGGGACGGCTTCTGCCCGGATTTTTCCGTACATCGGAAAACGCGGGCCCAAACAAAAAGGCCGGCGTGAGCGCCGGCCTTCTGCAATTCACGGTTGAAATCGTTCAGTAGCGCGCCACCACGGGGCTCGCGAAGTTGAAGCGGTAATTGACGCCGAGCTTCAGCGTGTGGTCGTCATTGCGGAAGTTTCCGAACGGCGCCAGCGCGACGGGGGTCACGAAGCGGCTGCTGCCGAAGTCGTAATACATGTACTCGCCTTTGACCGACCAGTTCGGGGCGACCATGTATTCGAGGCCGGTGCCGACGGTCCAGCCGTTGCTGTGGTTGCCATGGATCACGAAGCCGGTCGGAAAGCCGCCCAGGGTCAGCCCCTCGCTGTTGTCGGCATAGGCGTAACCGCCTTTGACGTAGAGCAGGCCCGGACCCCAGGTGTAGCCGATGCGGGCTGTGACCGAGCCGAGGCCGCGCTGATCGTTGGTGTAAACATAGCCGCCGGGGAAGGTGGCGGTGAGGTTGTTCTTGGCGAGCCAGGAATACTGGCCCTCGGTGCCGAGCACCCAGTTCTGCGCGAATTGCCAGTCGAGGCCGGCCTGAACGCCGCCGAGGAAGCGGGCGCTGGAACTGCTCAGCACGGCGCCGTTGAAGTCGTTGCTGCCGCTGAAGGCGCCGCCGACATGGCCGCCGATATAGAAGCCGGTCCAGTTGTAGAGCGGCGCCGCAAAGACGGGTGCCTTGTTGTAGTAGGGGCGGGCGCCGAGATCGGCGCCGGCCGCCGGTGCAGCGGCGGTGATGGTTGCGAGGGCCACAACGGCGAGCAGGATCTTCTTCATGTCTGTTGTCTCCGAAAACTGTTCGGCGACACCCGTGCGGGGCGCCTCCATGGCCACGCACTTAGACGGCATTTGACTAAAATGCTGTCACCCTGAGGTCACAGCGATTGCGAACCCAACCCATTGGCGGGCAAACGTTTTTCGTACTTAATGAAGGCCTAATCAAAGGTAAGGAAAGGCTTAATTTTCAACCCTCGCCGGGGCCTCCCGGCAAGCTTTGCTTAACCAATGCGGTGCCGCACGTCGCTTCGCATCTGTTCGCGGAAGGCCTGCCGGCGGGCGGGGCGGTCTTTCACCGGCACGTCATGGCGGTCGAATACGTTGAACATTTCGAGGATCGGATAGTGGTCGCTGGCCATCGCCAGGATGCGCAGCAGCTCCGCCACCGGCCCGGTCGGTCCGGTGACCTCCCATCGGCGGATGGTGTCGGCGCCATCGGAAGGCGGCAGCCCGCAGAGTTTGGCCATGTCGGCCACCGACAGCGGCTGGCCGATGGCCTCACCGAGATGCGCGCGAAGTTTCTTCAGTTCGGCTCCGGTCACGGGTTCTCCATTACAAAACGACTTCTGTGAAGTACATCACACACCACACCGGCCGCCGGGGTTATAGCAGGGCATAAGGTTTCCTGATGAGGAGGCAACCATGCGTGGATTACTTGAAAGCCTCACGCCCCAGGCCCGCGAGATCTACTGGAAATGGGTCGGCGGCATGTTCGCACTTTATACCGTGCTGCTGCTCGCCGCGGCAGGCGTATTCGTCGGTCACGAATCACCGCGCAAGCTGGCGCAGCAACCGGTCACGACTGTGGCAATCGACGGCCAGCCGCGCTCCATCGGCGAGATCGCCGCGCCGCTGCGGCAGGCTGTGCGGTACTGACGGCGTTCAGATGCCGATCGCATTCCGCGCCACCACGTCGCGATAGAAGGCGACGCTGAGTTTGGGCGTCCGGCGCTGCGTCTCGAAGTCGACGTGGTAGAGCCCGAAACGCTTCTCGTAGCCGAAGATCCATTCGAAATTGTCCATCAGGCTCCAGAGGAAATAGCCGCGGACCGGCACGCCCTCCGACGTCGCGCGCTGCAACTGCCGGAGATAATTGCGCAGGTACATGATGCGATCGAGGTCGTAGACCTGGCCGTCGGCGTGAAGCTTGTCTTCCGACGAGGTGCCGTTCTCGCTGATGTAGATCGTCTCGATGTTCCAGACCTTGGCCGCCAGCCGCGGCGCCCAGTAGATCGTCTCCGGTCCCACGCGCAGCCATTCCGAATTCATGTGCGGGAACGAGGCGGGAAACGGCAGCACGCGCCAGCCCGGCGCCTTGTCGGAAGCGGCGATATAGAACTGCGGCGCGTAGATGTTTAGGCCGACGAAATCGTTCGGCTGTGAAATGATCTTGAGTTCTTCGGCGGTGAATTTCGGCGCGTCCTTGCCGGCGTATTGCAGGAAGCCGTCGGTGTATTTGCCTTCCAGGATGACGCCGAGGAAGCCCGAGTTCAATTCGCGCGTCGCCATCTCGGCCGCGCGAACGTTTTCCGGCGTGTCGAACGCCGGCACGCAGGCCGCGATGTTTTCGGCCGGGCCCACTTTGGTGCCGGCGCGCCCATTCGCGCGGATCGCCTGTACCGCGAGGCCATGCGCCAGGGCTACATGGTGGCGGACCTGATTGACATCAGCGTCCGGCAGTTTGAGGCCGGGGGCGTCGACGCCCCAGCCATAGCCGAAATTCACGAACCTTCCGGCTTCGTTGATCGTGAAGATCGACTTGACCCGATCGGTGATGCGCGCTGCCACGTGGCCGGCATAATCGCCGAATGCTTTTGAGGTTTCGCTGGATCGCCAGCCGCCTACCTTGTCCTCGAGCGCCTGCGGCAGATCCCAGTGATAGAGCGTCGCATATGGCTCGATGCCTTGCTTGAGCAACTCATCGATGAGGCGGTCGTAGAAGTCGAGCCCCTTGGGGTTCGGCTTGCCCGTTCCTTCCGGAAACACCCGCGGCCACGCGATCGAGAATCGGTAGGCCTTGGCGCCCAATTCCCTGATCAGGCCGATATCTTCCTTGTAGCGGTGATAGTGCTCATTGGCACGATCCCCGGTCGTGCCGTCCTCGATCTTGCCGGGCGTGTGGGTAAACGTATCCCAGATCGAGCGGCCCCGGCCGTCCTCGTTCACCGCGCCCTCGATCTGATAGGACGACGTGGCGGTGCCCCACACGAAGTCTTTCGGAAAACTCGCAGGCCCGGGCCGCTCGGCTGCCGGTTGCGCGGCGGCGTCGACCGGCGCCGCGCCGATGCCAAGCGCGGACAAGCCTGCAAACTTTGCAAAATGCCGGCGCGAGAATTTTCCGAACATCGTCATCTCCGGTCAGCGTTCGTCGATCTGGTAGGCGGATATACGGTCGATCTCGAAGGCGACGATATTGGGAGATTCGCCATCGACGAATCCTACGCCCTCGAGAGTCTTCGAGCCCATCGCAAGGTTCACGATCATGTACATCGGTTCGTAGAAGCCGACCGGGACCTTGATCTCGGAGACCGGCTTTCGGTCGATGAAATAGGTGATGCGATCCGGCTGCCACAGCGCGCCGTAGTCGTGGAACGCGGCCGCCGCGTCCGGCACCTGGAAGTCGAACCCGCAGCGTTCCACGCGCTGCGTCTCCGGTATCCGCCAATGCGTCGTCATCACGAGGTCGCCCGGCCGTTGCCCGCGGCCCTCCATGATGTCGACTTCGGGCGGCCAGCCGCCGTCATCGGCGAGCATCCAGAACGCCGGCCACACGCCGGTGCCGACCGGTACCTTGGCGCGGATTTCGAAATAGCCGTACTTCTGGGCAAACCGGCTCTGCGTCGTCAGGATGCCCGAGATATATTCATTGTTGAACAGCACGGTTTTCAGCGCCGGCGGGGTGCGGCTGGCGACGATTGAGAGAATGCCGTCGTTGACCTTGAACGGATCGAGGCCGAGCGGCGTTGTGTCGCGCCCGCCATAACGCGGATCGACATAGATCTGCTGTTCGCCGTTGTAGCTGCTCTTGCGCCTGAAGTCGGAGCCCTCGCCACCCCAGTAACGCGCTTCCGGCCAGGCCGCGCCGCCCGCGTAGTATGGCGCCCATCTGGCGTCCAGCAGCGGATGTGCGTCGAAATCGTCGTGGAAGGTCCGGTGCAGCGACACCGATGCGAACGATGCGGGGTTCGGGGCCTCGACGCGGCGGCATTTTTCGCCGAGAATGGCGGTCGCGACCTGCAGTGTGAGCTTGGTCGTCGCGCCGGCGAGATCGGCCTGCGCGAACGCGGGCACGGCGGCGAACAGACAACCGGCCGAGACACAGCCGGCAGTGACTAAAACTAAGGCGTACAGCGTCAATTTCGCGGTTACCGGTTCGCTTCGAGACGACAGGAGGTCATTCACTGACGATGCCCTCAATCTCAGGTCTTGCGGAGGCCGGCCGATATGCATAGCCCATTCGGGTTACGTAGTTATACGGGCTCGATACTTAACGGCAAGGTAGTCCTGATATCGAATACTGAAGCGCGTTAAAGTGCTTGGGATGCGGATGCCGAGTGTGGGCTCGGTCGTCCAGGCCGCCGGCATGATGGCTCGCTTTCTTTTCAATGCTTCAATTTTGAAGAGTTGCTACTTCGATATTGCGGCGGATGGAAGTTCCTGAATGCTCGTCTATTTTGTCACAGACGAACCGGCGAAGTTACCAGCGATTCGTGCGATGCTCGAACCGCAACACGCCGTAGTGCCCTGGGTGCTGGGCAGTGACGGCACCGGGCTCAGGTCGCATGGTGTGCTGATGGTCGACATCGACCTGCGCCAGATGCCGCGCGTCGACCAGCTCAAGCTCGTTCTGGACCAGCTTGGGAGCATCCCCGAGAAGCTGTTCGTCGTTCACAATCTCTCCCGTTCGATGGTTTCGCAGGCTCACGCGCTCGGCGCGACCGCGGTGATTTCACGCCCCAAGGAAGCCGTTCTCAAGGTCGCGCAGATCGAAGACGCTGAAGCCGCCGAGGAAGATAACGCTGCAGATCCGGCAGTGGAGATGGACGAAGGTGTCGCCGCCTTCGCCTCGATGTTTTCGGATGTGCGCCGTGGCAGGCCGCTGAAGCTTGTCGATGCGAAGCGTGCGACGTCGAAGATCATCACCCGCGTCGGGCAGGACGGGCTTACGTCGTGGCTCGACGAGGTGCGCCGCTATCACGAGGGCACGTTTCAGCACTGCCTGCTGGTGACCGGTGTTGCGGTCGCCTTTGGGCTGGATGTCGGATTCTCCGGCGGGGACGTCTCGCGGCTCGGTCTGGCGGCGACCCTCCACGACATCGGGAAGGCGCGCATCCCGCTGTCGATCCTGGACAAGCCGGGACGCCTCGACCCCGAGGAGGAAGAGATCATCCGGCGTCATCCCGCGATCGGGTATGACCTGTTGAAGGACGTATCGGGCATCAGTCCGGATATTCTCGATGGCGTTAGGCATCATCACGAATACCTCGATGGCTCCGGCTATCCGGATGGACTGACAGCCTCGGAGATTTCCGACCTGGTCAGGTTGCTGACGATCTCGGACATCTTCGCAGCGCTGGTCGAGTCACGGCCATACCGGCCGCCAATGGCCCGGCAGGATGCCTACCAGATCCTCTGCGGCATGGAGGGGAAGCTGGAGGGGGCGCTGGTCAAGGCGTTCCGCAAGGTCGCGCTCGCGTCGTGAACAAACGCGGGCCTGTGATCCACGCGGAATGATCGCGATCCCGGCTGATTTGGCTTATTGAGGCCGGCAAGGGGGAAAGCCCGCCATCGTCACCCAGCACAGGCGCGGCTTGCGATAATTGCCCTCGTGGCCGGGCGTCAGTTACTTCGATGAGAACTCATCGTCTCCGCCGCGGACGTGCGGAGCATGACCTGCCGCCCTGCGTGAATGTGTGCGCGCATCACCGCCACGGCCCAATCGGCATTGCGGCCATCGATGGCCTCGACCAGATCGTAATGATGGCTGACGCTACGCGCCAATTCCTGCCGGTCGAAGCGCGTGAAAGTGCGCACCACGAGCGGGATTTCGACGAGTGTGACAACGAGGCTGACGAGGCGCTGGTTGGCGGCCGCAACGACAATCAGGCCGTGGAAGCGATTATTCAGCTCGGTTATCCGGACATAGTCCGGCTCCTCGCCGCCGAAAGCGGCTTTCTCGATCTGTCCCGCGAGTTCGCGTAGCTCGGCCACCTGCGCGGGGGTGGCATGGCGCGCCGCTTGTCCCGCCGCGTAGCTTTCCAGCTCGACGCGCAGCGCAAAAATCTCCTCGATGTCGTGATTGGACCAGCCAGGCACCCGGACGCCGAGATGCGGCTCGAACGAGACCAGCTGTTCGCTGGCAAGCTTGCGCAGCGCCTCGCGCACCGGCGTGCGGCTGATACCCAGTTCTGCGGCGAGTTCGCTTTCGCGCAGATGCGAACCGGGTGCCCAGCGACCGGCCGCCAGGCCCTGACGGATCGAGCTGTAAGCGACATCGGACGCGCGCAGGCGCTCAGGTCGGTTCATGGCCTTATCTTCCCGCTGGACACGAGAGCTCATTGTATACAATATGATTGGAGAAAATAGGGAGCGGCGGCAATATTTCCGATATTTGTCGGATTGTGCTGATCAAGCAATCATTCCGGGTGGAGGAACGATCATGCGTATTGTGTACAAGTTGGTTCTGGGTTGCGCTTTGACCCTGGCGGCATGGGCAGCGCCGCGTCCAGCCGTGGCCGAACAGATCACGGTCACGCATTGGGGCGTGCTGATGTACGGCGCGCCCTACGCGATCGCGATCGAGAAGGGCTATTACAAGGAGGCCGGCCTCGACATCGACGGCGTGCTCACCTCCAAGGGTGGCGGCACCACGATGCGCAATGTGATGGCCTCCAGCCTGCCCTATGGCGAGGTGGCGTTGTCGGCAGCGCTTGCCGCCATGAAGCAGGGCATCGATCTGAAGATCATCCATACCGGCGTGCGCACCGCCGGTGAGATTCTCTGGGTCACCATGCCGGATTCCGGCATCTCGTCGGTCAAGGACCTCGCCGGCAAGAAGGTCGCCTTCACGTCGCCGAAGTCGGTCACCGACATGCTGCTGACGATGGTGAGCGACAAGCACGGCATCAAGTCGGAAACCGTCGCGGCCGGCGGCATCGGCGCCGGGCTGACGATGGTCGAGCAGAAGGCCGTGGTCGCCGCCCCGGTCATGGATCCGATCTGGTCCAAGGTATCCGGCAAGTTCAAGCCGGTATTTTTCGCCAAGGACGAATTGCCGCCGATGGTGCAGACGGTCGGCGTCACGACCTCAGAATACGCCGCGGCCAACAAGGACAAATTGCGCAAGCTGGTGCAGGCGCGCGCAAGGGCGGTGGCCTTCCTCTACGCCAACCCGGAGGAGACAGCCAGGATCGTGGCGAAGCGTTATGAGGCCGACGAGAAGACCATTCTCGCCGCGGTCAACAATTTGATCGCGATGAAATACTGGAGCGACGGCGCATTCGAGTACGACGCCATGGATCAACATGGTGAAGGGGCTGCAAATCGTCGGCGAGATCGACGGCAAGGTCGAGTGGAGCAAGGTCGTCGACGAAAGCTACCTGAAATGAGCGCCGCCGCGCGCACGATGGACGGTGCGGTGCGCGAGGCTTCCGGGGACGACCTCCACGCCGAAATGCGGGGCGTCACCCGCGTCTATGCCGGCGGCGTCCACGCGCTCGCCGCTACCGAGCTGCGCTTGCGGCGGGGCGAATTCTATTCGGTGATCGGCCCGTCCGGCTGCGGGAAGTCGACGCTGCTCGACGTGCTCGCCGGCCTGTCGCAACCGACCAGCGGCGAGGTGCTGTTCGAAGGTCGCCCGCTCGATGGCCGCGTGCCCGAGGGCGTCGGCGTCGTGTTCCAGGAGGATGCGTCCTTTGCCTGGCTCAACGTCGCCGACAACATCGTGTTCGGCCTGCGCCGCGACGGCGTCGAGGCATCGGAGATCGCGCGCCGGCTCGACGATGCGCTGCGGCTGATGGGTCTGGTCGATTTCGCCAAGGCCTATCCGGTTCAGCTTTCGGGCGGCATGCGCCAGCGCGTCTGCATCGCGCGGACGCTGGTGATGCAGCCGCGCATGATCCTGCTCGACGAGCCCTTTGGCGCGCTCGACGCGCAAACGCGGTTGATCATGGGTGACGAACTGCTGAAGGTCTGGCGGACCACCGGCGCGACCGTACTGTTGATCACGCATGCCCTCGACGAGGCCGCGATGCTGTCCGACCGGATCGGTCTGATGTCGGCCCGGCCCGGGCGGATCATCGAGGAACTGGAAACCGGCTGGCCGCGCGATCGGGATTCGCGCGTCGCGGCCGATCCGGCCTTCGGCGCGATTACCGCACGGCTGTGGTCGGTGCTGCGCGAGGAATCGCTGAAGACGATGCGGCAAGGGAAGCCGTCATGAGCCGGGTCGGCTTGATCCGCCTGCTTGTGGTCGGCGGCTTCATCGCAGCACTCGAGCTGTTGTGCCGAACCGGCGCGATCAGCCCGCGCGTGCTGTTGGCGCCGTCGGACATGGCGCTGCGCCTGGCAAAATTGCTCGCTTCCGGCAAGGCCACCGCCGACATTGTCGAGACGCTTGGCAATGTCGCGATCTCGCTGGTGCTGTCGGTGACCGGCGGTTTTGCCATCGGCGCGTTGATCCACGGCTTTCCGCGGCTGCGTGCGGCCATCGATCCCTTCCTCGCCAGCTATTACGCATTGCCGTTCTTTGCTTTCTATCCGCTGTTCATCGTGCTGTTCGGTCTGGGACGCGGCGCCATCGTGGCGATCGGCTTCCTGTTCGGCGTGGTCGCGATGATCATCGCCACGCTCAACGGTTTTGATCGCATCCCGCGCGTGCTGCTGCGCACCGCCGCCGTCCACCACATGAGCCCCGCAGCCACCGCCTTGCTGATCAAACTGCCGAGCGCCGTGCCGTATCTGTTCACCGGCATCAAGCTGGCCATCGCCTATTGCTTCATCGGCGTCATCGCGGCCGAGTTCATCATGGCCTCTTCCGGGCTTGGTTATGCCATCTCCTATGCCTTCAACAATTTCGACAACGGGACGATGTATGCGCTGATGCTGTTCGTCATCGTGCTGGTGACGATCGTCAACGCGCTGTTCTACAGCTATGAGCGGCGCCTGCTGCGTCGCTGGGGGCGCTGACATGAGGCGCGCCCTCGATACCGTGCTGCTGATGCTTGCCGGCCTCGCAATCTGGCAGGCGATGCACTGGGCGGCGCCGTTTGCGCTGACCTCGCCGGCCGGCACCGTGGCGCGCGCCTGGCAGATGCTATCAAGCGCAAATTTCTGGCCGCACGCCACTGAGACCGCGCGAGCGTTTGCCTGGGCGCTGCTGCTGGCTGTCGTCGGTGGCCTCGCGCTGGGTTTCAGTCTCGGCCTCAACCGCACCAGCGCCGAAGTAGCCGAGCCGATCCTGGTCTCGGTCTACAGCCTGCCCAAGGTGACGCTGTATCCGCTGATCCTGCTGGTGTTCGGGCTCGGTGTCCCCGCCAAAATCGCCTTCGGCACCCTGCACGGCATCATCCCGATCGCGATCTTCGCGATGAACGCCGTGCGCAACGTCGCCGCCGTCCATTTCAAGACCGCCCGGGTGATGCGCCTGTCGCGCCGTCAGACGCTGCTGACCGTCGTGATCCCTGGCGCCATGCCCGAGATCGTGTCGGGCCTGCGCATCGGCTTCTCGCTCACCCTGCTCGGCGTGCTGATCGGCGAAATGTTCGCGTCACAGCGCGGGCTCGGCTACCTCATCATGAACGCCATCGGCCTGCATGATGTGCCCACCATCATGGCGACGATCCTTTTGCTCGCGATCGTTGCCGTATCTGCCAGCGCCTCGCTGCTCTGGCTCGACCGTCGCTTGCACCACCGCGTCGCCTGAAGGCGCCCGACAACCCCTGGAAGTATAGGATCGATGACGCAAAGCCTCTCCGCCCGCTTGAAACAGCCCGGCCTGATCTCGGCGCCCGGCGTGTTCGAAATGATTTCCGCGCGCATCGCCGACACCATGGGGTTCGATGCGCTCTATATGACCGGCTATGGCGTGGTCGCCTCCCATCTCGGCCTGCCGGATGCGGGGCTGGCGAGCTACACTGAGATGGTCGGCCGCGTGAACCAGATCGCCTCGGGCACGTCCACGCCGCTGATTGCCGATGGCGACACCGGCTATGGCGGACTCCTGAACGTCGATTTCACCGTGCGCGGCTATGAGAAGGCCGGCGCGCAGGCGATCCAGATCGAGGACCAGGAATATCCGAAGAAATGCGGGCATACGCCCGGCCGGCGGGTGGTGCCGATCGCCGATGCCGCGCGCCGCATCAAGGTCGCGGTCGAAGCGCGTGCGTCGAAGGATTTTCTCGTCATCGCCCGCACCGATGCCCGCACCGCGCTGGGCCTCGACGAGGCGCTGCGCCGCGGCGAAGCCTTTCTGAAGGCCGGCGCCGACATGCTGTTCATCGAATCGCCGGAGAGCGAGGCGGAACTGGCGAAGATCGGCCGGACCTTCGCCGGTGTGCCGCTGGTCGCCAACATGGTGGAAGGCGGCCGCACGCCGATTCTCTCGCGCGCGGAACTGGAAGTCTTCGGGTTCAAGCTCGCGATTTTCCCCACCGCCGGATTCCTGGCCGCAGGCGCAGCACTTCGCTCCGTCTACGGTGAGATCCAGTCCAGGGGCTCCAGCAAGGCGTGGAGCGGAGAACTCTACCCGTTCGACGACTTCTCCCGCCTGATGGGATTCGAGCGGGTCTGGGCGTTTGAACGCGAGCACATCGAAGGCTGAGGTTTTCGAAGGAAACTGGTGCTGCCAGACAGGATTGAACTGTCGACCTCTCCATTACCAATGGAGTGCTCTACCACTGAGCTACGGCAGCATGCCCGGTATTGGGGAATCGGCCCAAATGTCCGCCCACTAGGCGGCCGGTTCTTGCCATAAGGGCTCCGCTGGCGCAAGCACGCGGGCGGGCCGGAAAGGGTCCAAAATCGTCAAAAACCGGCGCGTGTTGCCCGGCATGCTCCTTCAAGGCGTTCAACCCACAAGGAAACTTCCAGGTTGACCGGTTCCCAGCCATCCGTGGCCGGCATTCAGGACGCCGAATCATGACCTCGCATGGCCCCGTCGCCGCACGTCGGTCATTGCGGCGAGGGGCCGCGAAACCCGCTATGGTCTGATGACGGCGTTGCAGGCGGCGCGATGCCCGGCTCAATCAAGGATATTCGGCGGACGGACGATGAAGGGCGATCAAGACGGGCTACCGGCAAAGACCGACACCGATGTGAAGGATTCACGACGCGACCGGCTAAAGCTGGCGCTGCGCGAAAATCTCAAGCGGCGGAAGTCGCAGGCCCGCGGGCGCAGCGATCCCGGGGCATCTTCCGAAAACGCCGATGCTTCCCTAGATGACGCCAGCGGAGAAAAGCCGGAAGCGTAGCATCGCGACAAAATTCGCTCACGTCGTTCTGGCATGCTCTCTGCACTGTTCTGTTTCTGTTTTGGGGCGACGACAATGAGTGCAGATATCACGACCGCTCCGGCCATCGGCGTCAATGCTTCCGCGTTTCCGCGTCACGAGCAGACCTTCCCGGCCCTGACGCCTCAGGAAATCGAGCGCATGCGCCGGTTCGGCGTGTTGGGAAGCCACAAGGACGGCGAAGCCCTGTTTGAGACCGGCAAGGTCGGCCCCGGCATGTTCGTGGTGCTGGCGGGAACGGTTGCCATCACCCAGCGCGACGGCCTTGGTCATGTCACGCCCATCATCGATCAGGGGCCGGGGCAGTTCATCGCCGAGATCGGCCAGCTTTCCGGTCGCCTCGCGCTGGTCGATGGCCATGCCGACGGCGATGTCGAGACGCTTCTGATCCCGCCCGATCAGTTGCGCGCGCTTCTGGTGGCCGAAGCCGAACTCGGCGAGCGGATCATGCGCGCGTTGATCCTGCGCCGGGTCAACCTGATCCAGGACGGCGCCGGCGGCCCGGTTCTGATCGGGCCGGCCTCGCTCGGCGAGATGGCGCGGCTGCAGAATTTTCTGGCGCGCAACGGCCAGCCGCACCACGTGCTCGATCCCGCCACCGACAAGGACGCCGCCGATCTCGTCGCGCGCTATGTCACCTCGCGCGCGGACCTGCCGCTGGTGGTCTGCCCGGACGGCCGGGTGCTGCGCAATCCGACGGAGGCGGCGATCGCCTACGCGATCGGCATGATTGGCGACCACGACCATGAAAAGCTCTACGACGTCGCGGTGGTCGGCAGCGGTCCTGCGGGGCTCGCGACCGCCGTCTATGCGGCCTCCGAAGGATTGTCGGTCGCCGTGTTCGACGCGCGCTCGTTCGGCGGCCAGGCCGGCGCCAGCGCCAGGATCGAGAACTATCTGGGTTTCCCGACCGGCATTTCCGGCCAGGCGCTGGCCGGGCGCGCCTTCAACCAGGCGCAAAAGTTCGGCGCCAACATGCTGATCCCGGTCTCGATCCGGTCGCTCGATTGCAGCCGCACCGATGGCGCCTTCGCGCTGGCGACCGACTGCGGAAAGAATATGCGCGCCAAATCGATCGTGGTCGCGAGCGGGGCGCGTTATCGCCGGCCCGAGATCGCAAATCTCGAACAATTCGAGGGGCGCGGCGTCTGGTACTGGGCCTCGCCGATCGAGGCCAAGCTGTGCGCCGGCCAGGATGTCGTGCTGGTCGGCGGCGGCAATTCCGCCGGCCAGGCCGCGGTGTTCCTGTCCGCCCATGCGCGCAAGGTCTACATGATCATCCGCGGCGGCGGGCTCGGGGCCAGCATGTCGCGCTATCTGATCGAGCGCATCGAGGCGACGGACAACATCGAACTGATGTTCAACACCGAGGTGGTCGGCCTCGAAGGCGACGACGACGCCGCGCTGGCGCGCGTGCGCTGGCGCAGCCGCTTAGGGCCGGAGGAGCACTCGCTCGATATCCGCAACGTCTTCCTGTTCGTCGGCGCCGATCCCGCCACCGGCTGGCTCGACGGCTGCGGGGTGATGGTCGATCGCGGCGGCTTCGTGGTGACGGGCGCGCAATGCAAACAGAAGGATGAGCAACTGGCATCGCCGCTGGAAACGTCGGTGCCCGGCGTGTTCGCGGTCGGCGACGTGCGCTCCGGCTCGGTCAAGCGTGTCGGCGGCGCCATCGGCGAGGGGGCGCAGGTGGTGGCCGCATTGCATTTCTATCTCGCCGATGCGATGAAGCCATCGCTTTGATGTGGCCTGGGGTGAACCGATGACGAAAAAGGGCTGCAGCCATATTGCTGGCATTCAAACGGTGACGCCGAGCGCGCTTGGCTGCGAGGAGTGCCTGAAAAGCGGAAGCAGGTGGCTGCATTTGCGGATCTGCCGCACCTGCGGCCATGTCGGCTGCTGCGACGATTCGCCGAACAAGCACGCGACCGCGCACTTCCATGCCACCGGCCATCCCGTGATCGAAGGCTACGATCCGCCGGAAGGCTGGGGCTGGTGCTATGTCGACGAAGTGCTGTTCGATCTGTCGGAGCGAAAAACTCCACACAACGGGCCGATACCGCGCTACGACTGATCCTCTTTCAACGAAGAATGAGGAATCTCACGTGCAATCTGTGCCGAGAACGCTACGCGCCATCGCTTCTGTCATCTGGATGGCATTATCGGTCGCATTGATCTCTTCGAGCGGCTCATTCGCGCAAGCGCCGCAAAGCAAATTTGCCGACGTCAACGGCGTCAAGTTGCACTATCTGGTTGCCGGCAAGGGCGATCCCGTCGTGCTGCTGCATGGCTTTGCCGAAACCAGCCACATGTGGCGGCCGCTGATCGCAAAATTGTCCGACAAGCACACCGTGATCGCACCCGATCTGCGCGGCTTCGGCCAGTCGTCGGCGCCGGAGGGCGGATACACCAAGAAGGCGATGGCGCAAGACATCCACGCCCTGGTGAAAAGCCTCAAATACGATCGTATCCGGCTGGTCGGTCATGATATCGGGCTGATGGTCGCCTACGCCTATGCGGCGCAGTACCCGAGCGAAGTCGACCGGATCGTGCTGATGGAAGCGTTCCTGCCCGGCGTCGGCGAATGGAATAATGTCTTTCTGCTGCGCGATCTCTGGCACTTCCACTTCTTCGGCACGACGCCGCTTGCGCTGGTCACCGGCCGCGAGCGCATTTATCTCGAACATTTCTGGAACGACTTTGCCGCCGATGCCACGAAATCCGTGCCGGAGGCCGATCGTAAATTCTATGCCAAGGAGTATGCCAGGCCGGGCCACATGAAGGCCGGGATGGAGGTTTTCCGCGCATTCCCGCAGGACGCCGCCGAGTTTGCGGACCTTGCGAAGACCAAATTATCGATGCCGATGCTGGTGCTGTCAGGCGAGAAAGCCGGCGGTCCCTTCCTGATCGAGCAAGGCAAGATGGTCGCGACCAACGTCGAGGGCGTGCTGGTGAAGGGACGGGGACATTGGCTGATGGAGGAGGCGCCCGATCAGGTGATTCCCAAGCTGGTCGAATTTCTCGATCGCTAAAACTCGACTGAAGCTTGCTGTCATATGTCACGGCCGTGCAAAGATTTCGTGCATCATACAACTTTCGTTGATGTGTCTTCATTCACGCACATGCCTGCTTTGCCGGCGCCGCGCGCGAAGCATGTGGAAATTTTCCGCGCGGCGTCGTAGTCTTTAGAAAGTTTCCAACGGAGGGGGCACCATCATGATACTGGGTATGAGTGTGGCGACGTTCGTGATGGTCCATGTGATCATCAGCCTGATTGGCATTGTCGCCGGCCTGATCGTGATGTTCGGAATGCTCGGCTCCAACCGGATGCCGGGACTGACTGCGATCTTCCTGTTGTTCACCATTTTGACCAGCGCCACGGGTTTTGTGATTCCGCCGCTGTTGTTCGACAAGCTGCTGCCGTCGCATCTGTTCGGCATCCTCTCCCTGATCCTGCTTACGATTGCCTGCCTCGCGCTGTACGGCATGAGGCTCGCTGGCGCGTGGCGCTGGATCTATGTGGTCACCGCCCTGGCCTCGCTTTATCTCAACGTGTTCGTGCTGGTGGTTCAGAGCTTCCTCAAGATACCCGTGCTGACGGCGCTGGCGCCGGGCAACCCGCCCGCCGGGCCGGCATTCGCGGTGGCCCAGGGCATCGTTCTGGTGTTTTTCGCCGTCATGATCATCGGCGTGTGGCGGCGCTTCCGGCCGGCGTGACCGGAGCTCATTGAATTTCGCACACGGTCCGGCGAACGCGCGTTCGCCGGACCGTGTGCCGTTGACTGCAACCCAGCAAGAGGAGAAATCCCATGCCCACCATCACCACCAAAGACGGCGTCGAAATCTTCTACAAGGATTGGGGCAAGGGTCAGCCCATCGTGTTCAGCCACGGCTGGCCGCTGTCGGCCGACGACTGGGACACGCAGATGCTGTTCTTCCTGAACAACGGTTTTCGGGTCATCGCCCATGACCGCCGTGGCCACGGCCGCTCCAGCCAGGTCAGCGACGGTCATGACATGGATCACTATGCGGATGATCTCGCGGCCGTGACGGCGCATCTCGACCTGAAGAACGCCGTTCATGTCGGTCACTCCACCGGCGGCGGCGAGGTGGTGCATTATATCGCCCGCCACGGCGAGAGCCGGGTCGCGAAGGCGGCGATCGTCAGCGCCGTGCCGCCGCTGATGGTGCAGACGCCGGCCAATCCGGGCGGCTTGCCCAAATCGGTGTTCGACGACCTGCAGGCGCAACTCGCCGCCAACCGCTCGGAGTTCTATCGCGTGCTGCCGTCGGGCCCGTTCTATGGCTACAACCGCCCGGGCGCCAAGCCCTCGGAAGCCGTCATCCAGAACTGGTGGCGTCAGGGCATGATGGGCGGGGCCAAGGCGCATTACGACGGCATCGTTGCCTTCTCGCAGACCGATTTCACCGAAGACCTCAAGAAGATCACGGTGCCCGTGCTGGTGATGCATGGCGACGACGACCAGATCGTTCCTTACGCAGACTCCGGGCCGTTGTCGGCGAAGCTTTTGAAGAACGGCACGCTGAAGACCTACAAGGGCTTTCCGCACGGCATGCCCACCACGGAAGCCGCCACCATCAATGCCGACCTGCTGGCCTTCATCAAGTCATGAAAGTGATCCTGTTCGGCGGCAGCGGCATGGTCGGGCAAGGCGTGCTGCGCGAATGCCTGATCGATTCCGGCGTCGAGGCGGTGCTGTCGGTCGGACGCAGCCCGCTCGGCGTTGCGCATCCGAAGTTGCGTGAACTCCTCCACAAGGATTTCACCGACTATTCCACGGTCGAGCCGCAGCTTGCCGGTTACGACGCCTGCTTCTTCACCCTTGGCGTTTCCTCGATCGGCATGGACGCCGAGCGTTACCGGCATCTGACCTACGACCTCACCATGGCGGCGGCGCAGACGCTGGCGCGATTAAATCCCGGCATGGTCTTCACCTATGTCACCGGCCGTGGCACCGACTCGACCGAACAGGGCTCGCTGATGTGGGCGCGGGTGAAGGGCAAGACCGAGAACGATCTGCTCAAGCTGCCGTTCAAGGCGGCTTACATGTTCCGGCCCGCCGGCATCCAGCCGCTGTATGGCGTGCGCTCGAAAACCGGCTGGATCAACGCGGTCTACGCCGTCACCGCGCCGCTGCTGGCTGTCATGGTCCGCGCGACGCCGAACTACATGACGACCAGCGAACGGCTCGGCCGCGCCATGATCAAGGTGGCGCGCGACGGCTATCCGAGGCCGATACTGGAGAGCGCTGACATCAACACGTTCTAGGCGTCCGTTGTCTCTCTCCCGTCATTCCGGAGCCGATGTGCAATTGCACATCGGGGAATGACGGCGGTGACTGACCGCGCACCCCATCAAATCGCCGCAAATGTCACGGCTTCTGCCCATGGAGGCGCAAAATTGCGCGTCGCAAGGGGGGTGGCATGGACCGCATTCGTATTGTTGGCGGCAGCAAGCTCAATGGCACCATTGCGATTTCGGGCGCAAAAAATGCCGCGCTTCCCCTGATGATCGCAGCCCTGCTGACCGAGGAAACGCTGATCCTCGACAACGTGCCGCGGCTCGCCGACGTCGCGCAATTGCAGCGCATCCTCGGCAACCACGGCGTCGACATCACCTCGGTGGGCAAGCGTTCCGGCGACCGCCAATACCAGGGCCAGACCCTGCATATTTCGGCGGCCGACATCATCGACACGACCGCGCCTTACGACCTGGTGTCGCGGATGCGCGCCAGCTTCTGGGTGATCGCGCCGCTGCTGGCGCGGATGCACGAGGCGAAGGTCTCGCTGCCGGGCGGCTGCGCCATCGGCACGCGGCCGGTTGACCTTCTAATTATGGCGCTGGAAAAACTCGGCGCCGAGCTCACCATCGACGGCGGCTATGTGGTCGCGAAGGCGCCCGGCGGCCTGCGCGGTGGTGCAATCGATTTTCCCAAGGTGACGGTGAGCGGCACCCATGTCGCGCTGATGGCGGCAACGCTTGCGAAGGGCACCACCATCATCACCAACGCCGCTTGCGAACCCGAAATTGCCGACGTCGCCGATTGCCTGAACAAGATGGGTGCGCGCATCACCGGCGCCGGCACGCCGCGGATCGTGGTCGAGGGCGTCGAGAAGTTGCACGGCGCGCGGCATACCGTGTTGCCCGACCGGATCGAGACCGGCACCTACGCGATGGCGGTCGCCATGACCGGCGGCGACGTGCAGCTTTCCGGCGCGCGGCCCGAGCTGCTGCAGTCGGCGCTGGACGTGCTGGCGCAGGCCGGCGCCGACATCACCGTCAACAATGATGGTATTCGGATTGCCAGGAATGGTGCCGGGATCCGGCCGGTGACGGTGTCGACCGCGCCGTTCCCGGGTTTCCCGACCGACCTGCAGGCGCAATTGATGGCGCTGATGGCCTGTGCCGGCGGTTCCTCGCAGATCACCGAGACGATTTTCGAGAACCGTTTCATGCATGTCCAGGAACTTGCGCGGTTCGGCGCGCGTATATCCCTCGACGGCGAGACCGCGACCATCGACGGTACCGCGAGGCTCCGCGGCGCGCCTGTCATGGCGACAGACCTGCGCGCCTCGGTGTCGCTGGTCATCGCAGGGCTTGCCGCCGAGGGTGAAACCATGGTCAACCGTATCTATCACCTGGACCGCGGTTTCGAACGCCTTGAGGAAAAGCTCTCAGGCTGCGGCGCGTCGATCCAGCGCATCAGCGACTAAAGGAACATCGAGGACCTATGCCGGCGCCCGATCCGCTCAAACTGATTGCGCTCGACGCCGACGATCTCGCGGTCATATCGGCCCATGTGCAGGACGCCAGCGTCCAGGCGTCCGACATCGTCTGGCGGCAGGACGAAAAGCGGCTGGTGGTCGGCCTGAACCGGCTGGACTGGGAGCAGACCCTGTCGGGCGGAACCGAACCGCGCCGTTCGATCTCGGCACTGCGCTTCGACCGCGTTCTGGCCTGCAAGTCGCGCAACATCGATCTGGAGCAGCCCGAGGCCACGCTGGAACTGATCGGGATCGAATTCCATCCCGGCGAGGCCCCGGGCGGCAGCGCGCTTCTCCTGTTCAGCCATGGCGAGGCGCTGCGGCTGGACGTCGAATGCCTGGAATGCGAGCTGACCGACCTCGGTACCGACGACCTCGGCGCCAGCGACCTCGCCACCGCGCCGGAGGGGTAGGGAGGGATAGGGGACGCACCCCCTATCGTCGTCCCCGCGGACGCGGGGACCCATAACCACCGCTGTGGGCTGCGAAGCGGATTGCCGCCCCAACCTGGTCCCCCACGGACATCGGTGGTTATGGGTCCCGGCTCGCGCTTCGCTTGGCCGGGACGACGAGATTTTGGCGGCCGCCAAGGGTTGACGGCCATGGGCCGCCGCGCCATTGAGCAGGGGCCTTCGCTGTCTCTCAGAAAGCCGCCATGCCCGTTCGCCTGGATACCAGCAGCGCCGATTTCGACCCACGCTTCAAGCAATTCCTCGCCGCCAAGCGCGAGGTCTCGGCCGATGTCGAGCGCGCCACCCGCGCCATTGTCGATGACGTGGCCGCGCGCGGCGATGCGGCCCTGATCGAGGCGACGAAGAAATTCGACCGGCTCGAGATCGCGGCCACCGGGCTGCGCGTGACCGCGGCCGAGATCGATGCCGCGGTCGGGGTTTGCGACAGCGCAACCCTCGATGCCCTGAAATTCGCCCGGGACCGGATCGAGGCGTTTCACAAAAGGCAATTGCCGAAGGACGAGCGCTTCACCGATGCGCTGGGCGTCGAGCTCGGCTGGCGCTGGAGCGCGGTCGATGCGGTCGGCCTCTATGTGCCCGGCGGCACGGCGGCCTATCCGTCCTCGGTGCTGATGAATGCCGTTCCGGCCCGGGTTGCCGGCGTGCCGCGGGTCGTCATGGTGGTGCCGTCGCCGGACGGCAAGCTCAATCCGCTGGTGCTGGCCGCGGCACAGCTTGGCGGCGTCTCCGAGATCTACCGCGTCGGCGGCGCACAGGCGGTGGCGGCGCTCGCCTACGGCACGGCGACCATCGCGCCGGTGGCGAAAATCGTCGGCCCCGGCAACGCCTATGTCGCCGCCGCCAAGCGGCAGGTGTTCGGCAAGGTCGGCATCGACATGATCGCCGGGCCCTCGGAAGTGCTGGTGATCGCCGACGACACGGGAAACGCCGGCTGGATCGCCGCCGATCTTTTGGCGCAGGCCGAGCATGACGCGAGCGCGCAGTCGATCCTGATCACGGACAGTGCGGCATTGGCCGCCGACGTCGCGCGCGCGGTGGAATCGCAACTGGCGACGCTGCCCCGCGCCGAGATCGCGCGGGCCTCGTGGAACGATTTCGGCGCCATCATCATGGTCAGCCATCTCGACGAGGCGGTGGAGCTGGCGAACGCGATCGCCGCCGAGCATCTGGAAATCATGACCGTCGATGCGGAGGCGCTGTCGGCAAAAGTCCGCAACGCCGGCGCGATCTTCCTTGGGCCTCATACGCCGGAGGCGATCGGCGATTACGTCGGCGGCTCCAACCACGTGCTGCCGACGGCGCGTTCGGCGCGGTTTTCGTCGGGGCTCGGCGTGCTAGACTTCATGAAGCGCACCTCGATTCTCAAATGCGGGCCGGACCAGTTGCGCGCGCTGGGGCCCGCCGCGATGACCTTGGGCAAGGCCGAGGGTTTGGATGCCCATTCACGCTCCGTCGGATTGCGCCTCAATTTGCCATGAACAAGCCGCCACCAGACGATGACCAGCACAACCGCATCGTCGCGGTGACGCTCGACGAGGAATTGATCGGGCGTTCCGGGCCCGACATCGAGCATGAGCGGGCGATCGCGATCTACGATCTGATCGAGCAGAACCTGTTCGCGCCGGAAGGCAGTGCGCAGGGGCCGTTCACGCTGCACCTCGCGATTACCGGCAACCGGCTGATGTTCGACATCCGCCGCGAGGACGGCGCGCCGGTGGTGGCGCATCTGTTGTCGCTGACGCCGTTCCGGCGGATCGTGAAGGACTATTTCATGATCTGCGACAGCTACTACCAGGCGATCCGCACCGCCACGACCGACAAGATCGAGGCGATCGACATGGGCCGCCGCGGCATCCATGACGAAGGCTCGCGCACGCTGCAGGAGCGGCTGAAGGGCAAGGTGCGGATCGACTTCGAAACCTCAAGGCGCCTGTTCACGCTGATCTGCGTGCTGCACTGGAAGGGGCAGGACGCATGACGGCTGAGGCGCAGCGAGGTCTCGTTCCAAACGAGAGAAGCCGTGACCGCATGGATGCGCCCCGCGCGCGCAATCCGCAGGCCGTGCTGTTCGCATGCGGGCTGAACAGCGTGCGTTCGCCGATGGCGGAGAGCCTGTTGCGGCAGATGTTCCCGCAGGCGCTCTATGTGAAATCCGCCGGCGTCAGGAAGGGCGAGCTCGATCCGTTCGCGGTCGCCGTGATGGCCGAACTCGGCCAGGATATTTCCGGCCACAAGCCCACGACGTTCGAGGAGCTCGAGGATTGGGAAGGGCTCAATTTCGATCTCATCATCACGCTGTCGCCGGAAGCCCATCACAAGGCGCTGGAGCTGACGCGCACCATGGCCGCCGATGTCGAATACTGGCCGACGTCCGATCCGACCGGCATGGAAGGCAACCGCGAGCAGAAGCTCGCCGCCTATCGCGAAGTTTGTGACGGCCTTTTCATGCGCATCCGCCGGCGCTTTGCCAAGGCGGGCGCGGCGAGCGGGTAGATCGGTTTCTTCCGTCGCCCCCGCGAACGCGGGGGCCCATACGCCGCGGCCGTGCGATTTTAGGCACTGCCAGTCGCCCCTGTCATTTCCCCGACGACCTCCTGTGGTTATGGGTCCCTGCGTTCGCAGGGACGACGGAAGATTGGTAATCCGCTCAACCACTTGTTCCCCGGTTGTGGAATGGAGTGCCTTCCGATAGGTTCCGCGCGCGCATCCCATCCGAATCCTTTTCCCGCGACAAATCCCGCATGCTTGGCCGTCCCAAAATCGTTCTCGCTTCCGGTTCGCCGCGACGGCTCAGCCTGCTTAACCAGGCCGGCATCGAGCCCGACGCGCTGCGCCCGGCCGATGTCGACGAAACGCCGAAGCGGGGCGAGCTGCCGCGCGCCTGCGCCAATCGTCTCGCCCGCGCCAAGGCCGATGCGGCGCTGAAATCCGTGCAGCTCGACGACGAGTTGCGCGGTTCCTTCATCCTCGCGGCCGATACGGTGGTCGCGGTCGGCCGCCGCATCCTGCCCAAGGCCAATCTGGTGGATGAAGCCGCGCAGTGCCTGCGGCTGCTGTCGGGGCGCAATCACCGCGTCTACACCGCGATCTGCCTGGTGACGCCGAAGGAGGCGTTCCGCCAGCGCCTGATCGAAACCCGCGTGCGCTTCAAGCGGCTCAGCGAAGACGACATCCAGGCCTATATCGGTTCCGGCGAATGGCGCGGCAAAGCCGGCGGCTACGCCGTGCAGGGCATCGCCGGATCGTTCGTGGTCAAGATGGTCGGCTCCTACACCAACGTCGTCGGCCTGCCGCTCTACGAATTGGTCACGCTGCTCGGCGGCGAGGGCTTTCCGATCCGGTTCGGCTGGTTGAATGCCAGCTAAGCCGCCCGAGGATGCGGGCTCCGGCGGCGCCAAGCCGCCGTCGAAGCCCTGCCCGGAATGCGGCAAGCCCGCGAGCCCGGCCACGGCGCCGTTCTGTTCCCCACGCTGCCGGGACGTCGACCTGAACCGCTGGCTATCCGGCAAGTACGTCATCCCCGGCCGCGAGACGGACCCCGAAGACGCCGAATAGCCGTGATTCGCCAAATATTTGGGGAGAGCGTCGAAGCCGGGCTGCGCCCGGCGTAGCCAAAGGCGAAGCCGGGTGGACACAACCCTCCGACCTCTCTATAAACCGCCCGCTCGCCTAGGCCTTTGGGCCGTCCGAGTATGCCCAGGTAGCTCAGTTGGTAGAGCATGCGACTGAAAATCGCAGTGTCGGTGGTTCGATCCCGCCCCTGGGCACCATTCAACTTTTGTTTGACCCGCCTCCTGAAAGCGCCTGCCGCCTGAAGGCTTGTCCCGGCGTAGCCGAGGGCGAAGCCAATTCGACCGGCTGTGAGCCAGATGGCGGATGTAATATCATGCAAGCATTGACCAAAGCCGAGCTGAAGGAAATCCTCGATCGCGTGCTGACCTGGCCGCCGGAGCGGCAGGCGGATGGCGCGCATATGGTCGAACTGATGGAAGAACAAGACGGCAGCGCGCTGCGGCTGAGCGACGAGCAAGCCGCGGAGGTACGACGGCGCCTTGTCGCGCCGAACCCGCAAACCATCCCCGCCGAAGAAGTCTTCAAGCGCTTCCGCTCGTCTTGAGCAAGCGTAGCCCGCATGAGCAAGGCGATATCCGAGTTTGGTTCGCGCTGATTCCCGCATATCGCTTTGCTCATGCGGGCTACTTGCTCCAATTCTACGAGCAAGCCTCTAGCTAGGCCAACGCCTTCCGGCGACGCACCATCTCGGTAATCCAGACGGGAGCGTAAGGCGGCGTACAGCCCGGCGACGCCGGATAGTCGATGAGAACCTGGAGCTTTTCACCAACGCCGATGGCGCGCGCGCGGTACGCGGGGTGATGGATGCCAATTTCGGCAAGGCAGTGGTTCATCGACCACTGCTTGGGTGCAGGCGCATCCTTCATCTCCATCTCGATTTGAGAGAGCAGGCCGTCCAGGTCCAATCCAGCGGCACGTTTGACCACGCGGTCAGTCGTCAAGCTCCAGCCGGCCCGTCCGATCAGATCCGTGTCGTCCTTCCAGCGCACGCGCAGCTCTTCAGCATGCTTCCCAAGCTTGACGATGTTGGTGATAAACCAGTCGAGGAGCTTTGGCGCGCGAATGTCGTGGATCATCGCGTCGAGTTCATCGACGGAGAAGGCTTTTGGCCTGGCGATCAGGGTCGCCAGCAGCCGTGCAGCCGTGTCACCGATGGCCCAAAGCTCTTTTGCTAGGTCATGCTGGGTCTTCAGCCGCTTGGCGACCGCGCGCATAGTGGAAAGATTGACGCCATGATCGTCGCCGCGCTCTTCATTGGCTGCCCGCAGCTTTGGATTTTCCAGTGAGGCCAGTTCGGCCATGACGTCGGTAGCTGCGGACATGCAGTTCCTCCATGATCGCCTAAGCATGGAAATAATTCTCGGTAGCAGAGCCCCAGGTTAGCAGCTTGTGGTCGCCGGCGGCTAGAGAGCCGCCATCGGTCCAGGCCGACGCTTGGCGCGACGAAGTGACACGCAAGCGTAGCCCGGATGGGCGAAGCGATACCCGGATTTTGGTTGGTACCGATCGCCCCATATCGCTTTGCTCATGCGGGCTACTTGCTCACGCCACTTCGTAGGACGCGATCTTCCTGATCTGCGGCGCGAGCAGGTCTTCTATCACCGTAATTCCAGAGATGGCTGGGCAGTTTTGCGGTCTGCAATGATGTGCTTCGCTAAAGCGCGGGCGGTTCACTGTAGAACTCAACCTGCATCCGCATCGGACCAAGAGGTTCAACGCGGTGCGGTTGATCCGGCTGCACAAGGCCCGGCCGGCCAGGTTCAAGATCCATTTCGCACGGCGGATCGATGACCTGATAACGCAATCGCCCTTCAAGCACGCGGATAATGCCCCATACACCGGGCTTGGTGCGATGTTCCTTACGCAGTCCGGCGGGCAGGGTATTCTCGTCGAATACAGGGGTTCGTTTATACGGTTCTACTGCTGACGTGCTCATGAAGTCTTCTCACCCCGGAATTCACCAGCCCGCTCGATAAGACTTGCCATGCAAGCTGCTGCAGCAACGGGTTTTGGTTAGTACATTCCCCGCATATCGTTTCGCTCATGCGGGCTACTTACTCAAACTCAATGACCAAACGGCCTGGCCAAACCGTAGCGCCCGTTCGACTTTCTTGTGAAATCTGTCGCGGTCGGGCCCATGGCGGTCGAGCGTGTTCGAAAGTCCGATCAGGCCGCTGCCGGCCGACGAGGGATCGAAGCCAAACGGCCTGATTGCAATACAAGCCGCCCTTTCGTTCTCGGCGAACGCGAGCATCTGAGCGGCCAGATCACGCAGGATGCGTTGTGCCTCGCGAGCATTTTTCAAATCTCTATCGTATTGCCGTATCTGCTCGGACGTGACGCAGGTCTCGCGAGGTTGCGGCGTCGGTACGCTCGCCAGGGAAAGCATTTGATGGCGCACAGACCGCCGTAGATCGAAGAAAGTTCGAATAGGCCGGCCGATCAGTTCGAGCGCAAACCACCCAAATGCGCCGATCATGGCCACCGAAATAAAGATCACGTACCACTGCATTCGCGGACCGCACCTGCTCTGTTGGCGGCGATCTAAGCATACCGGAAATGTTTCCGCCAAAATAAGCATGCTTGTCGCCAGATTTGCCCTCCCCGAGGGGCACTGGACAAGCATGCTTCTTGCGCATCACGTCGCTTCCGATTTGAGTGGCGCCCACCGTGGCGCGCTTCACTTCTGCTCTTGCGCCTTCATCTCCTCCGCCAGAGGCCGCAGGGATTGCGTCGCCTCGTCGAGACGCTTTTGCCATTCTGCGCCGGGCATGAAAGCGAGAACGGGGGCGTCGCCGGGCGAGCTCTTGATGTATTCCGGGTCGCGCAGGCCATCCGCAATGGCGGCTTCGAGCTTCTTGGCGACCTCGTCCGAAACGGCCTTTGGTGCGGCGAAGCCGCGTTCCGCGGTCATCGTGACCGGGATGCCGGTTTCCTCCGCCGTCGGCACGTCGGGCAGCGACGGAAAACGCTGCTTCGACAGGATGGCAATCGCGCGGAGCGGCCCCTTGTTGGTGCCGTGCAGCTCGGGGATCTCGCTGAGGCTGACCATTCCAACTTCCAGATGGCCGCCCAGAAGATCGGTCCTCTGCGCGGCCGTCCCGCGATAGGAAATTTCGTTGGGCTCGACCTTGGCGGTGCTCGCCAGCATGCGGATCGCCAGATGTCCGTTGGTGCCCGCACCATTATGACCGAACGTTACCGAACCCGGCTTGCTGCGCAGCGCAGCCAGAACGTCGGCAAGCGTTGCAAACTTGCTTTCCGCAGGCACCACGATCACGCTCGGGTCGTCCACCACGCGCGCGATCAGGCGGATTTCGTCCATGCTGTACTGGGTCTTCCGCGTCATTGGGATGAAATTATAGCCGGGCACGTTGACCACGCCGATCGAGTAAGCGTCGGGCGCAGCGCGCGCAATCGCGGCAAACGCGATTTCGCCGCCGGCGCCAGGCTTGTTCAGCACGACGAATTTGACCTTTCCACCCAATCGCTGCTCGACGAACGGCAGCAGCTTGCGCGCCATGACGTCGGTGCCGCCGCCGGGAGCAAACCCGATGACGACTTCGATCGGCTTGTCGTCCGGCCATCCGGCCCAGGCTGGTACGCAAGCTGCGACCCCGACTACTGCTGCAACCAGCGCGACGACCTTGCGATGCATGACATTCCACCCTTTTTCTTGTTGTTAGCCGGTCGCCCCGCCCAGGGCAGCGACCGATGATTTAGGTGGATCGCTTGTAGCTGCTGGGTTCGGCGAGGAACAGCCAGCGACACGCATAGCCGCATGAGCGGCTTTTCCGCCGTCGCTCAGCGAGCGAAGGCGGAAGCGACGTTGGCCCGCGCGGGCTACTTGCTGTTCGATCGTCGCCGATGCGGTTTGGACTTCGGAGGATCTGTTCCGGTAATTGCGCGAAACCACGCGGCGTCTGATTGCGCGAGCGCCCGGTCAGCGGCTAGGTCCGATTGCGCACGGTGGTACTGGCTCAAGGCGAGGTAGCAATCGGTGCGTGCCGGTCCGCGAGGTATTGTCTCGCAATTCATCTGCGCGTCAGCAGCGGCAGAAGACGCCACCAGCAAGACTGTGACGAGACTTGCGGTCCAGGGTCTCATACCGCCTCCAGGCGCGCCCGCGCGGGCATGCCATCGAGTTCAGTAAGAACCATACCGGCGCATGCTCGCGTTGCGCACACATTTGATCAGTCGCCGGTCGCAGCGCCAGCATTTGTCCAGACGCCCCCAGTCGCTGATCCCTGCCGCCCTGTCGGTACACGTGCCCAGGCAATTCGCGGCTCTGTCTTCACATTGCCATTTCTGTGCTTCTGCCGGGGACGTGAGAAGCGCTCCGGTGCCTATGAGCGCAATCGCGAAGAAAAGGTGCCGTGTCATGATCGGACCTCCTGAGAAAGGCGCGAGCCGTTCCGATCCTAACGTCTCGAGAGGCCTAAATCCAGCAGATCTGGCCGGGATGAGCCGCTGGGCTACTTGCCAGGGGGTTGGTACTCCGTCCATCACAGGTTTTTTATGCCCTCGTTACCAGCAGCGCAGCTTCAAAACCGGAGTTGAGATCCTATATAGCTATTGAATGATTATCATCATCTAAAAAGCGAAATCGTTCTGTAGATCGGAGTGGACATGGGCGAAGTTATTCAATTTGTTTCTAAAGCCGAGCGCGAGCGAGCGCGCCTGGTGCGAGAAGCCCGCGCGATATATGACAGCATCTTCCCGCCGGTTGATCCGATCAGGGAGCGGCAGGACAAGGCGCCGATAAGTCATGCGGTCAGCGGCGCCGGGGCTTAGGGGAAAGCAGCAGGCGTGGCCGGATGAGCGAAGCAACATCCGCCTTACGGTTCTGCCGTTCCGCACATCGCTTCGCTCACGCGGGCTACTTGCCAGGATTGTACGTCGCGTTTTGACCCCAAGCTAACATCGGTGGCGCCGGCGATGGCCGCCAACTCCGCCCGCGCATCAACCGCGCAACAGCACGGCCTCCCGAAGGGGGCGGCTCGAGACCAGGACGGAGACGAGCCCCAGCACCATCAGCAACACGCCAAGCCAGGTTGCCATCCAGCCCTGCCCGTCGCCGGCAGCCTCAGCGGTGGGAAATACGACCGGCGCGGCCGCAGGCACGGAGACGGCGACCGCGTCTCTGGCGGCCGGTGCGGCCATCAGAAGCTTCTCCACGTCGACCTGGCGCGGCGTGCGCTGGTCGGGCGTGAGTCGATCGGTCTTGAGGTTTTCGATCGGTGCCGGCGACATGAAGGCCGCGGTCCCCATAGCCGGGACGGAAGCGGCATCAGCCATCTTGAGCTCGGGCGCGGGCTGCGTCGGCTGAGGCGTTTCCACTGGTGTGGAGCGCAGCATCTCCGCACGCGCATCCACGACCGCCTTCCGCTTGGGTCGCGCGACATCGTTCTCCTCGGGCGCGGCGGTGCGAGGCTTTGCGGCGCGAGAACGAGCCTGCTTCTTCTTTACCGCGATCTCTTCAGCGGCCTGGAACCAGCATTTGCGGCCGCCTTCCAGACGATAGACCCAGTGCTGGCCGGCCGCCGTCGACTTGCCGGGCTCCGACAGGCACGCCTCTTCCGCAGGAGCGGGCTCAGGCGCTTGCCGCGGAGTGACGCTGAACAAGTCTGCAATCGGATTCGAAGACGCAGGTGACACCGAGAGACCTGCGAGTAGAACAAAGGCAGCGAAGCAAAATCGCACATGCCCGGACATGGAAACCCCCCGGTGCTGCGCCCCCGCGGAGACGACCTTTGGCCGTGACCTAGGTCACAATGCGGCTCAAATCCGGCAGCGCGGTGGATTCATTCTGACCTGGAAAACAAGATCCGGGCCCGAGTGCCGGTCTCGCAGCGGCACGAAAGACGCCCAGGGATCACGGTGACAGCGAGCGCCGGCGACGCGCGCAATTGCGCTCGCGCAGAGATGACAGGGCTCCGCGAAATCGGGGGAGATGGGTGGTGACCGTCCCGCATACTGCGAACGGTCTTCTCACATCCGGCCGAGGCGGCCATTGTCAGGAGCCAGCTCATCCCTGCAGAGTAGATTATTTCCCGCGGACCAAAGGACCGCCCGGGAAGAAAGAAGCGATGGGTCGCCGTACCCACCCACGCTGGAGGTGTTCCGATGACGGAATGGTATTTTGTCTGGGTCGAAGGTCTGCGCGGGCCCATGCCGCAGAAATGGTCGTCGGACGGACTATGGGGACAGGTCGGCCGTCAGGATGTCATCGTTCGCTTCACGCTGAGCGACGAGGAAAAGCATCTGCCGCTCGACGAATTGGCAAGGCGGCATCCGATTCCCGGCGCGAAATAACAGGGGCTTCGTGAGCCGGTGTTCCCTGAGGTTCCGTGCGGCCGTGGATTTCGAACACGCCTTTCTGCGGAACATTGCCAATTTAATTTCGTTGCCGGGTTGAACGGGAGCAAACAGGCACCACTGTCCCGGGTTCAATTCGCAGTGCTCGCGAATTGAAGAAGGCCTTGCGAACCAGCGCGCTGCGCTGGTGGAACGAGCGATCAGGATCCGAGACCCTTGACGCCTTTCGTTATCCTCCGCAGGGAGCAGCCGTGTGCGGTCAGGCCGTTGCGCGGTCCTCAATCAACCAGAAAGCTAGTTTAAGGAGTCGTGCATGAAATTGAACTCGGCACAGGTCGAACGCGCCTTGATGCAATTCGAAGCCCAGGCGCTCCCCGACGATCATCCGGTGGTCCCGCAACTGGCCAGCATGTTTGGCGATCACACGTTCTTCATCGACAGCGGCGGGCTCAACGTTCTGGAACCGGCCGAGACTTCCGAGCCGGAAGCGCCGGTCGGCATGATCGTGAACCTTGCCTATTGGAGCGATGAGACGCTGACGAAACTGTCGCCGCACGAGCCCGAGCCCACCGGCGTCATCGTCAGCCTCGAAACCAGGCACTGACGCTTGCGGAAGCGATCATTTTGCGGCGGGTCCGGTCACGCGACACGAGGCCGGATCTGCCGCGATTGTGCAAATGGCGCCCGCGCTGCTCAGGTTTCGAAATGAACCCCGATCCGCCTCTCTTTGCGCCAGATGACGCGGCACGGCAGATGGAGGTGGTCGGCTTCGATCACCAGCATGAAGCGTTCGGGAATGCCGACGGGGGAACCAACTTCGAGTGCGGCGCCGGTTTCGGAAAAATTGCGGATCGTGCAACTGAAGACAGCGCCGCCGCCGAACGAAATCCTGCCCGCCTTCAAAAACCGCCGTCGTGGCGCTGTTCTGTGCTCGTCCATCACCTGGACCTCCGCCTTGAACAGGGCAGTTTTCGGCGGCCGAAGTTACTATCCCGTTACCGTCGGCGTACAATCCAGCCCCGATACAACGCAAAGTGGTGATCTGCCGGAAGGGAGCTCCATCAGCTCATCGGGCCTGGCTGTTCCGTCCGCGCCCGCCGGCCCTCGATCGGATAGCCCGGGTCATTGAACCCCGGCGTCGAGGGGTGGCCGCTCACCACCAGGCGGTCGATCAGCGCCTCGTCCTCGGCCGTGAAGCGATAGTCGAGCGCCTTCAGGTAATCGTCCCATTGCTGCTCGGTGCGCGGGCCTGCGATGACAGCCGAGACGAACGATGAATTCAGCACCCATGAGACTGCAAACTCGCCGGCGGTGATGCCGCGGGCTTCGGCGTGCCGCTTGATCTCCTGGGCGAGCTGCAGGGATTCCGGCCGCCATTCGGTCTGCATCATGCGCTTGTCGGCGCGGCCGGCGCGCGTCTCCTTGTCGGGGGCGGCATCGGGCTGGTACTTGCCCGTCAGCACCCCGCGCGCCAGCGGGCTATAGGGCACGATGCCGAGGCCGTAATAGCCGCAGGCCGGGAAGTGCTCGACTTCGGGCATGCGGTTCATGGCGTTGTAATAGGGCTGGCTGACGATCGGGCGATCGATGCCGTTGCGATCGCAGATGTTGCAGATCTCGGCGACGCGCCAGGCGCGGTAGTTCGAGACGCCGAAATAGCGGATCTTGCCCTGGCGCATCAGGTCGCCGATGGCGCGCACCGTCTCCTCCAGCGGCGTCGCGTGGTCCTCCTTGTGCAGGTAATAGATGTCGATGAAGTCGGTGCCGAGCCGTTTCAGGCTTTCGTCCGCCGCCTGCAGCACCCAGCGCCGCGACAGCCCGCCGCGATTGGGATCGTCGCCGATCTGGTTGGCGAGCTTCGTCGCCAGAACCCAGTTGTGCCTGTTGTTGGAGATGGCCCGGCCGACCACCTGCTCGGACTGGCCGCCATTATAAGCGTCCGCAGAATCGATGAAGTTGATGCCGGCCTCGCGCGCCTTGGCGACGATGCGCGACGATGTCGCCTCGTCGGTCGGACCGCCGAACATCATGGTGCCCAGGCAGATCGGCGAAATCTTCAGGCCGCTGCGGCCAAGGTGACGGTATTGCATCGGGTGGGTCCTCTGCGGGATGCGGGAAGCATCGTGGCTAGACACCGTCATTGCGAGCGAAGCGAAGCAATCCATCTATCCGCGAAGAAAGCATGGATTGCTTCGCTTCGCTCGCAATGACGTGGAAAGGGCGGCGGCCTCAATTCTCATTCTTCAATATCTTGAACACACCGCTCGCCATCGCGATACAGCGTTTGTCGACGGTCACCTCTGTCGTGATGAAAATCAGGCTGCGGGTGAAGCGCACCACATGCGGCTTCGATATCAAAACCTCGCCGATCTTGCCGGCTTCGACGAAGTGCGTGTCGAGCTGCACCGTCGCCAGCGTCGGCTTGCCGGAGACGACGCGGGCGGTCATGCCGCAGGTTCGGTCGGCGAAGGTCATGATCACGCCGCCCTGCACCAGGCCGCGCCGGTTGTGGTGCTTGTCCTCGGTAGCGAGCGCGTATTCGTGCGTACCGTCGACCACGCGCTGCCACAGCGGGCCGACCAGGTGCAGGAAGCCTGATGTTTCGACGATCTTCCAGCCGTCGGATTTGAGTTTGTCCGCGGCCTTGTTCGTCATGTCGTGGTGTCCATCCCTGCGGGTCGTCATGCGGTCCGGGTCATTTCATCTGATGCGCTTGTGTTGTAGTCAAGCGGGATGGCACGGTCATTTGACGATACCACCCGGCGGAATATCGCAGAGCTCTGCGCGGCATTTCCGCGGGTGTCATCAGGCGAGGCGGTGCCCGAGCTGAAACGCGCTGCGGTGGCGATGGCGCTGACGGAGGCCGAGACCGGCGGGGAAACGGCGTTTCTCCTGACCCGGCGCGCGGCAACCTTGCGTTCGCACGCCGCCCAATGGGCGCTGCCGGGCGGGCGCTGTGACCTCGGCGAGACGCAGGCGCAGGCCGCGCTGCGCGAGCTTCACGAGGAACTCGGCGTTGGGCTTGGAGAGGGCGATGTGCTCGGCCTGCTCGACGATTATCCGACGCGATCAGGCTATCTCATCACCCCTGTCGTGGTCTGGGTGAGCAGCAGCGCCGACCTGGTGCCAAATCCCGCGGAGGTCGCCTCGGTGCATCGCATAGCGCTCGACGATATCGAACGAAGCGACGCCTTCAGCTTCACCACGATCCCTGAAAGCACGCGGCGCGTGATCCGCTTCCGCCATGCCGGCCAGCATATCCACGCGCCGACGGCGGCGCTGATCTATCAATTTGCCGAAGTGCTGGCTGGAAGAAACACCCGTGTCGCGGAGTTGGAACAGCCGGTGTTCGCATGGCGGTAGGATCGCGCATCCATCTCACGATGTGAGATACTATGGATCGTAATGACGACGTGAACGTCTCATCCGGAAGTCAACTTGCGAATACCGATCGTTTCAGCAACGATGGCCAAGCCAACAATAAGAACAGTTCTGGGAGCGCGTTCATCATGTCCACGTGGATCAAGGGGTTTCTCGTCGCCGCTGCACTGCTCGGCCCAGGCGTAGTGATCGATTCTGCGCGAGCGCAAAACTACCCCGTCCGCGCCATCACGCTGGTCATTCCGTTCGCACCCGGCGGCAGCACTTCGATCGTCGGCCGCGCCATTGCCGACAAGATCAGCGACGTGCTCGGCGAGAAGGTCGTGGTCGACAACCGCCCCGGCGCCGGCGGCACGGTCGGCACCAAGGCGGTCGCCAAGAGCGATCCCGATGGTTACACGCTGCTGCTGGGTTACACCGGCACGCTGGCGATCGGCCCCTCGCTCTACAAAAATCCCGGCTACGATCCGCGCAAGGATTTTGCGCCGATCGGCATGATCGGCAACGCGCCGAATTCGCTGGTGGTGCATCCGTCATTCCCCGCGAAAACCGTCGCAGAACTGATCGCCTATGCGAAGGCCAATCCCGACAAGGTCAATTTCGGCTCGGCCGGCGCCGGCACGGCCAGCCATATCACCGGCGAATATTTCGCCCGCACCGCCGGCATCAGGCTGGTGCACATTCCCTACAAGGGCACCGGCCCGGCGCTGACCGATCTCCTCGGCGGCCACATCCCGATGGCATTCGCGCCGATCCCGGCCTCGCATCCCAATGTCTCCGCCGGCAAGCTACGCGCGCTTGCGGTGACCAGCATCACCCGTTCGGGCCTGTTGCCCGACGTGCCGACGATGATCGAAGCGGGGCTGCCCAATTTCGACGCCTCGCTCTATTACGGCCTTGTCGCGCCAGCCGGCACGCCGCGGCCGATCATCGACAAGCTCAACAAGGCGCTGCGCGACGCGCTCGCTTCCGACGAGGTGAAGAAACAGCTCGGCAACGACGGCACCGAAATCACGCCGGGCACGCCGGAAGATTATGCCGACTTCATCGACAAGGATGAGAAGAAGTGGTCGCAGCTCGTGAAGGCCAGCGGCGTCGAGCAGGAGTAGGCGGCGAGAGGCTCTTTTTCCCTCCTCCCACAAGGGGTGAAGGGAAAAAGGCCGCATCGTTTCGGGGCTGACTTCGCGGGCGCGCTTGGTACAACGGTGCCATGCGCCTGCCATTGATTCGCATGGGTTCCGGATTCCTCACACTCGCGCTGTTCGCGGGCGCGCCCGCCATGGCGCTCGAAACTGACGTACTCCCTCCGGCAACCGCCAATGCGATGGCGCAAGCGGCCTCGCCGCAGGCGATCGCCGAATATCGCCGCAAGCTGAAGGAGTACCAGGAAGCCCGCGCCGCGTTCGAGGAGGAGGCGGGGGCCTATTGGTCTTCGATCTCGGAGAAACGAAAGGGCCGCAACGCCAAGCGCCGGGAACGCCAGGCGATCACGCCGAACGATTACGTGCTGGCGCAGCCGCCGGCCTACACCGGTCCGAAGCGCCCGGTGAATCCGGAGCCGGAAGAAGAGAAGCCGTCGCGCGAGCGCAAGCCGATCCCGGTCGTTGCCGATTTCCTGAAAGCGGCTGCCGACCAATTCCAGTTCGTGCCGCAGCGGCCCGCCGCCGAGATCGACTTCAAGCGCGCCTATGCCCGCTACGCGCTGGCCGCCGGCCTGACGCGCGAGCAGTCGGTGCGGGTCTATTCGTTCGAGACCGGCGGCAACGGCAATCACGACATGCAGTCGGGCTTGAGCGCCTCGCGGCCGGGCTCCCGCGCGATATCGACTGCGATCGGCTACAACCAGTTGCTCACCACCAACAGCGTCGAATTGCTGGCCGAGCAGGGCCACGAATTGATCAAGGAATTGACGGCCAAGGCTGCGACGTTGTCGGGCGCGCCGCGCAAGGCGATGGATCACAAGCTTGCCGTGCTGAAAAGGATGGTGGCCTTTTCGCGCACCGTGCCGGACACCTGGTCCGAGCATGAGAAGCTCGCCAATACACCGCAGGGCTGGGCGGTGCACGCCATGGTGCTCGATATCGACGTCGGGCCGATGCTGCAGACCCACAAGCTGCTGACATCCGTGATCTTCGCGCGCGCCAAGGGCTACAATCGCCCGCTCTCGGCCGCCGAACTCGAAATGATGAACCTGACCGGCGACGGCACCGGCCTCGACATGGTGACCATGCCGCAGGCGATGCGCGAGCAGGTGCCGACCTCGAATTTCTTCCAGCGCGGCGGCTATGAGCGCAACCCCGTCGCGATTCGCCACAACACGGTGGCGAAGCTGCTGGCGGTCACCGACGAGCGCATGGATTTCAACAGCAACAAGCCCGGCGCGAAGGAATTGGCGGCGGCGTTTTAGTTGGGCTGTGCAGCCACGTCTCGCGAAGGCGGGGCATCCAGTAACCCGCGCAGTCCGGATAGACCACGAGCAGCGCGGCGTACTGGATCATCCGCCTTCGCGGATGATGACATCCTGCCTGTGGCTGATCGCCTCTCAGTCCGCCCCGAACATGAACTTGCCGTCGCCTTCCAGATAGGGGCCGGAGCGCATATAGAGCTGCCCGTTCTGGCCAATGAAGAACAAGGTGCCCTTCGGTACCTTCTTGGCGCCCTTAAGCAGCAGGCCCGCATTGTTGGTGCCCATCTTGTAGGAAAGTGTCTTGCTGTCCTTGCCGTAGGCGTAGCCCATGTCCGACCTCAGCTCCCAGGGAGTCGGCGCAGCGCCTTGCGCAAATGCGCCCGTCGAAAATCCCGCCAGGGCGGCTACCGCCAGAACCTTCTTCATTAAAATGCTCGTCATCATCCATCCTCCCCACGGCCATTCGGCCTCTTGCCCCATGCTTTGAACAAATCACGAACGGTGTTGTTCAGTCAATTGGCACCTTCGACGCATCACGCCGCCCCTGAGACTTTGTGATTCCCCGCGTTCGACTTCGCGACTATGTTCGCCTTTCCGGCTACAAGCATGCATTGCGAAAAACGTCATAGGGATGGTCAGGATGAACCACGTCATGAAGATCGGTTTGGGTGTTGCGCTGTCGCTCATGACGCTGGCTTCCGCGGCGGAGGCCGACAATTTCAAGATCAGCAATAATCAGCGTATTGCCTGCAGCCGTGGTCTTGCCCCGGGCAAGCTCAACACCGCGACCTGCAAATCCTATGCCTATGTGTTCAATGCCAAGACCTCGGAATATTTCCGCTGCCAGGTTTCGCTGGCGCTGACGCGGGACAACAAGGAAGTCATCAACGTGCAGACCGACGGCGGCTGCACCAAGAAACCGCGCATCTTCGATACCGACGGGGACTATTCGTTCGACGCGACCGAGACCGAACCGCCGAACACCAATTCGTTCTTCGGTCCCGGCGGCTATGCGGTGTGGGCCAGCGACAACAATAATCCGAAGGTGCGTGGTTGCATCATCATCTCGTCCGGCCTTGGCTCCGACATCGCGAAATGCATCGACATGAAGTTCGAGTAGGTCCCGTTCAGGACATCTTGTCGGAGCCGGTTGCGAGCTGAGGCCGCGTCCGGGCAAATTTCCGCACCGCCACCGGCTTGCCGAACAGGTAGCCCTGGACCAGATCGAACGCCATGTCCTGCGCGGCGAGAAAATCGGCGCGGGTCTCGATGCCCTGTGCCATGGCGCGGGCGCCGTTGTCCCGGGCCAGCTCGACGATGCGCCGGCATACCGTCTGCTTCAGCCGGTCGTCCGCACAGCCGTTGACGTATTGCTGGTCGACCTTCAACTCCGCGAACGGGAAGCTGCGGAGTTCGAGAAGAGAGGGCCATTCCGCGCCGACATTGTCGATGGCGATCGCGATGTTGTGCAGGCGCAGCCGTCTTGCGGCGTCCACCGCCAGGTCCGGATGTTCGATCACTTCGCTGCTGTTGATTTCGATCAGGAGGCCGCCGAATGCGGGGTGGGCGGGCATGGCGCGGCACAGGTCGTGCACCGCCGGAGCATTGTTGAAAAACGATAGCGGGAGGTTGATCGAGAGGTCGACCGGACCCTGGCTCTCCAGCAGATAACGCCAGTCCTCGATGGCGCGGCCGACCACGAATTCGGAGAGCTTGCGAAAATGCGGATCATTGTCGTCGGGAATGAAATAGGCCGGCGGGACCACGCCCCAGGCAGGATGCCGCATCCGCACCAGCGCCTCCGCTCCGCTGGGCATCAGCGAGCGGGTGTTGATCTTCTGCTGATACCACAATTCGAGCCAGCCGGCCTTCAATGCCTCGGCGACATCGACGGCGGGGCTTGGCGCCGGCTCGGCCGGCAGCAGCTCAGCGACGCTGGCGCGCAGGCTCGCCGCGCCGAAAGGCGTCTGCAGAGAGGGCAGCATGGCAATATCGTATTCCTCGCCAATTTGCCTGACGGCCTTTACCATAATCGAGTCCGGTTGGCCGATGACGAGAACCTTGCCGCCGAAGTTTCTGCGGACGATGGCTTCGAGAATCTCGCCGACATTGATCCCGTCGACGCACACACTGAGCACGATCAGGTCCGGCTGCTCCGCCTGCAGCACGCCTGCCAGATCGCCGGCCTGACCGCATTCGCAGGTCACGAAGCCGAGATCCTCGAGAGCGTCGGAAAGGAACAGCCGGAGGTGCTTTTTGCTGTCGACCACGCAGGCTCTCGGTGTCAGCTTCCGATGCCCGAAATGTGCTGCGCGCGAATGTTCGCTAACGTTGACCTGCTCCATGCCGCCCTCCCGACAGATACCCCGGCGCCAGTGGTACATCCACGTTGAGGTCGCAATAATGGAATTTTCCGGAAGCTCACATGATTACTTCAGTAGGGTTAAAGCCGCCGAGAGGAATAAAATTTTAGGAAGTCTCCCTGGTTCATCGGTCCGCTGCCGCGAGTCCGGATAAGCCCATCCATTTCATAGGCTTTCCGTGAGTTGATGCTTCGCCTGGGTGATATCTGATCAGTCCCGCGTGTTAACGCCTGTGGTCGCTTGTCGGCGCCGCGATGTTCGCGGCTTGAGCACCGCTTCCCGCATTTCTTCGCAGGAGCAGCAATGACGCGACGCACAACTGCTTTATCCGCCTCCGTCAGCCTGCTTATGCTGCAATGTCTCCGGCATCATGATCGCAAATCCGATCAGCCCGACACCGGCCACTGCCGCCAGAAACAGGAATGCCGCGCTGTAGCCGGCCTTGACGATAATAAGTCCTGCGGCCGTGGTACTGAGTGCGCCGCCAAGGCCGGCGGCGGTCGCAATCGCGCCCTGGCTGATGTTGAAATGTCCGGTGCCGCGCGTGAGGTCGGCGACGACGAGCGGAAACAGCGCGCCGAAAATCCCGGCGCCGACGCCGTCGAGCAGCTGCACCGACACCAGCCAGTAGGGATTGTCGGAGAGCGGATAGAGCATGCCGCGCAGCATCAGCACGGCCAGCGCGACGGTGAAGATCGGCTTGCGTCCCCATACGTCCGCCTTGCGCCCGACCAGCATTGCGACCGGCACCATCACCATTTGAGCGGCGATGATGCAGACCGACATCAGCGTGGTGCCGAGGTCGCGGTTGACGAGCGCCAGCTTCTGCCCGACCAGCGGCAGCATCGCTGCGTTCGAGAAGTGAAACGCAACCGTCGCAAGGGAAAATATCAGCAGCGGCCTGCAGGTCAGCAGCACCTGAAAGCCGGACGGCGTGTCGTGCCGGCCGCCACGCTTTTCCGTCGTGTCGTCGAGGCCGCGCGCCACATGATGGTCGATCGCGCCCGGTGGGATCGACAGCGTGGCGAAGATGCTCGCGACCGCCATCGCGGCCAGCAACCAGAACACCACGATCGGCCCGAACGAATAGGCCGTGACGCCGGCAATGGCGGCAGCGACCGCATTGCCGGCATGGTTGAAGGCTTCGTTGCGGCCGGTGCGGCGGGCAAAGGCGCGCGGGCCGACGATGCCGAGCGTCACCGCTGCAATCGCCGGCGCAAAGATCGCAGCCGCAACGGCCGCGATCGCCTGTGTTGCCGCGACCAGCTCAAACCGGTGGATCAGCGGCAAGGCGAGGCAGGAAACGGTGACGAGGATGGCGGCCGCCACCATCAGCGCGCGCTTGGCCGTTGAGCGGTCGATCAGCGCGCCCGCGGGTGTCTGGGCGATGATACCGGCGACTGCGGCCACCGACATCACAATGCCAATCGAGGCCTCGTCCCATTTCTGTTCTGTCAGCAGGTAGATCGCAAGATAGGGGCCGAGGCCGTCCCGTACGTCGGCGAGAAAGAAATTCAGCGCATCCAGCGCCCGCTCGACGGTCTGTGTCCTGACGGTGCCCAAAGCCTGCTCGCATGGTTCCAACCCGTCAGCCAACGGCCTTCTGCCGGGCCGGTTCCCGCTGGATAGAACTGCGCAAGCAAATGGCCGCGGCCCATGATGGACCGCGGCCTGTTTGCCTGGCTGGAAGTATCGGGAGGCCTAGCCGCCGATACCTTTTTCCTTGAAGTATTTCAGCGCGCCGGGATGGAACGGAATCGGCGAACGCTCCTGCACCTGGTTGTCGAGCGAGAAGCTCTCGGCCTCCTTGTGCACGGCGACGATGTCCGCCTTCTTCTCCACCAGCGTCTTGACGATGGTGTAGGCGTCCTCGTTGCTCATCTTGTCGCCGGTGACGATCAGGTTCCAGACCTCGGTGATGGAATTGTCCTTGTCGTAGCCGGGATACGAGCCTGCCTTGATCTTGCTGGCGGTGTAGAGCTTGCCGTACTTGGCGTTCATCTTCTCGGCCAGATTGCCGTGGTCGATCAACTTCATCTTCAGGCCCGGCGTTGCCGCAAGATCGGTCACTGCCGCGGTCGGAATGCCGCCGACCCAGAAGAACGCGTCGATCTTGCGATCCTTGATGGCGTTGACGGATTCGGCGACGCCGAGCCGCTCGCGCTTCATGTCCTTGTCCTTGTCGAGGCCAGCGGCTTCGATGACGCGAAACGCCATCACTTCGGTGGCGCCGCCCGGCGATCCCGTCGAGACGCGCTTGCCCTTCAGGTCCGCCATGGTCTCGATGCCGGTGCCTTCGATGGTTACGACATGCATGCGGTTCGGGTAGACCACGAGCAGCGCCTGCAGCGGCAGCTTGCCGCTCTTGAACTTGTCCTGGCCCTGCAACGCATCGAGCGCGGCATCGGCCATGGTGAAGCCCATCTCGCTCTGCCCGGTGCCGATCAGCTTGAGATTATCGACCGAGCCGCCGGTAACTTCGGCTGTGGCCTGCACGTTGGGGAGGCTCTTCGACAGTACGTTGGCGACGGCGCCGCCGAGCGGATAGTATACGCCGCCGGTTCCGCCGGTGCCGATCGACATGGTCTTTTGTTGCGCGTGGACGATGCCGGCGAAGGCGAGCCCGGCTGCAACAGTTACAGCCAGAACCGCCGCGGTCTTCTTCATTCTTGTCATCATAATCACTCCCTAAAACTTAAGTTGTAAGCGCCGGTCGTTTCGGCGCCCGCGTTCTCGACTGCCACAGCAACACACCGAGGCCGATGATCAGCCCGGGCACATAGGTGTAGCTGATATCGCGGCCGATCATCCATTCGATGATCGCCTCGATCAAGCTCGGAAACACCAGCAGCAATCCCGATAGCAGAAGCAGGGCGCCCTCGACCGGCGTATTTTGTCGCAGCGCCCAGTTCTGGGCGACCGAGGCCAGGGCCAGCAGCCCCAGGGTCGTCTTGACCGTGATCTCGAGAATATCGATCCACGAGCCGCCCTTGGGAATCGACAGCAGCAGGCCGACACCCTGCGGATCGAGCACGAACACGAACGGCACCAGGAAGGCCGGCAGCGTATATTTCCACGATTGCAGCGTGGTCTTGTAGGGGTCGCCGCCGGTAATGGCGGCGGCCGCGAACGGCGAAAGCGCCGTCGGCGGCGATACCTCGGACAGCACGGCATAGTAGAAGATGAACATGTGCGCGGCGTAGTCGGGCACGCCGAGCTTGATCAGCGCGGGCGCCGCAATCACCGCGCAGATGATGTAGGACGCGGTTACCGGCACCGCGAGGCCGATGATCCACACGATCAGCGATGTGTAGATCGCGGTCAGCAGCAGGCTGCCACCGGCGTAGCTGATCACGATCGACGAGAATTTGAGGCCGAGGCCTGTCAGCGTGACGATACCGACGACGATGCCGGCGCAGGCGCAGGTGGTTGCGGCGTTCAACGCGCCGATCGAGCCGTCGGCCAGCGCCTTCACCAGTTTGCTCGGCACCAGCGCGGTTTCCTTGCGCAGGAAGCTCAGCACGAAGGTAACGACGATGGCATAGAACACCGACAGCGACGGCGAATAGCCGATCACCATGAACACGACCACGGCAAGCAGCGAGATGAAGTGAAAGCCATAACGCCGGGTCATCTGCCCAAGCGACATCTCCGGCGTGAAGTTGACGTCCTTGGCGCCGAACTTCTTCGCGTCGAGTTCGACCATGAACAGCAGCGACATGTAATAGAGGCAGGTCGGGATGGTCGCCATCCAGATCACGTCGAGATAGCTGATCTTGAGAAACTCGGCGATCAGGAAGGCGGCAGCGCCGAGCACCGGCGGCGACAGGATCGCACCCAGTCCGCCCGCCGCCAGCAATCCGCCGGCGGCGTTTTTCTCGAAGCCGGCCTTGGCGAGCATCGGCGAGGCCACGGTGCCGATCATGACGGTCGTGGCGACGCCGGATCCAGAGGGCCCTCCGAGCAGGAACGACGACAGCACCACGGTTCTGCCGGCGCTGTTCGCTTTGCCGCCCATCAGCGCCAGCGAGAAATCGATGAAGAACTTGCCGGCGCCGGATTGCGCCAGGAACGCGCCGTAGATCGTGAACAGGATGATCAGGGTCGCCGACACGTCGACCGCGACGCCGAAAATACCCTCCAGGGTAATGAAGAGATGGCCGACCAGCCGGGGCAGATCGTAGCCGCGATGGGTCCATGGCGCCGGCAGATGCGGACCAAGCATCGCATAGGCGATGAACAGCACCGCGACCACAGGCATGATAAGCCCGGTGGTGCGTCGCGTCGCCTCCAGCACGAGCACGATGAAGATGACGCCGACGATGACGTCCCAGTGGTCGGGCGAAGTGGCGCGGTCGGTAAAATCGTCGCCGCCCCACAGCGCATAGGCGATGGTGGCGACCGCAAAAATCCCGGGGACGACGTCCCACCAGCGCACGCGGTTGCGAAAGCGCGTGGCCAGCGGAAACAGCAGGAAGCTCAGGACCAGCGTGAAGGCGACGTGGGTGTAGCGCAGTTCCTGGGTCGGGACGATGGCGTAGGCCGCGTAAAGGTGAAACAGGCTCATCACCACAGCGATGGTGGTCGAGATCCGTCCCGCCCAGCCCATCAGGCGGTTGGCGGCGCCTTCGTCGGCCTCGATGTAGGCTTCCGCCTTCTGCAGGGCCTCGTCGGATACCGCGACGACCTCGTCATTGAGCGGCGTTGTCTTGTCTGCCATGCGTTCCCCGGGGACCCGTTAACCACCCTGACCCGGCTTCCAGCGGGCCTGTTTCGGCGCGCATTCACCCCAGTTTGGGTAACCGTGGCAAGGGCCTTGTCGGCGTATGTCGCGGGCATCTTTTCAGCTTATTGGACGGCTCGACCCGGAGCGGCCGCCAATCCGTAGCCCGGATGGAGCGAAGCGCAATCCGGGGAAACTGCCAAACAGGAATCCCGGGTTGCGCTTCGCTTCACCCGGGCTACAAGAAAATAGTTCGAAAGGGAGAAGAAGTCGATGGAACGGCTCAAGGGCAAGACGGCGATGGTGGTGGGCGCAGGCTCGATCGGCCCCGGCTGGGGCAATGGCAAGGCGACCGCAGCGACCTTCGCGCGCGAGGGCGCGCAGGTATTTTGCGTCGACCGCAACGCAGCGGCGGCAAAAGAGACCGCCGACATCATCACGGGCGAGGGCGGCAAGGCGATAGCCTTCACCGCCGACGTCTCGCGTGAATCCGAGGTGGAGGCGATGGTGGCGGCGTGCCTCAAGGCCTATGGCCGCATCGACGTGCTCGACAACAATGTCGGCATCGCCGAGATGGGAAATGTCGTCGAGGTAAACGAGGCGAGCTGGGACCACGTCTTCGCGGTCAACCTCAAGAGCGCCTACTTCGCGATGAAGCACGCGATCCCCGTCATGCAGAAGCAGGGCGGCGGCTCGATCATCAACATCTCGTCGATCGCCTCGATCCGCCATCTCGGCATTTCCTACGTCACCTATGGCGCCTCGAAGGCGGCGATGAACCAGATGACGAAGACCACCGCCGTGCAATTCGCGCGCGACCATGTCCGCGTCAACTGCATCCTGCCGGGCCTGATGAAGACGCCGATGGTCGCGCACTCCGCCGGGCTTGCGGCCAGCTATTCGGCCGGCGACGTCGAGGCGATGTGGCGGGCGCGCGACGCGCAGGTGCCGATGGGGCACATGGGCGACGCCTGGGACGTCGCCAATGCCGCGCTGTTCCTCGCCTCCGATGAATCGAAATACGTCACCGGGATCGAACTGGTGGTCGACGGCGGGATTACGGTGAAGTCGGGCGCCTGACGCGCTATTGCTCAGTCACGCCTGCGCGCTCAGTTCGGCGCGGTCGAGCTCTTCTTCCACCTGGTGGAAGGCGTCGTCGCTGATCTCCCCGAAACGACGCATCCTCAACAGCGCCTCTCGTGCCGCGCCGATGGCGCGGCGGCGCAGCGGATCGGCCGGCAGCTCGCTGCTCGCGACGCCGAGTTCGGGTTCGGTTTCCGCACGTAGCAGCACGGCGCGGTATTCGAGCCGCAGGATCTCGGCCTCTTCGGATGGATCGGATTCGATCGCCTCGAGCGCGGCGCGATAGGCGATGCAGCGGGCTTGAGCGGCCTCGCGCGCGACCGGATCGTCCTCCTCGAATTTGAGCGCGAGGATTACTGGCCGCAGCGTCAGGCCCTGGACCACGAGCGTTCCCAGCACCACGGCAAAGGCCGTCAGCAGGATCAGATCGCGGTACGGGAAGCCCTCAGGCAGCGCGAAGGCGGCCGCCAGCGTAACGATGCCGCGCATCCCGCACCAGGACACGATGATGCCGCGTTCCAAGGTCGGTACGGCGGGAGAGACATGCGAAGGAAGCAGGCCGCGGGCGTCCAGGGCGCGCAGGAAGGCGCCATATGGCATCACCCAGGCGATGCGGGCGAAGACCACGACGGCGAGGATCGTTGCGGCAAAGCTGCAATATCTAAGCCGCACCTCGTCGTTGAGCCCGGACCAGATCGGGTTGAGCTGCATGCCGATCAGAATGAACGCCAGCACGTTGAGCACGAACACGATAGTTTCCCACACCGCATAGGAGGCCACGCGCAGCCGCGCCGGGGTACGCTCGGGCGCGGTGCGGGCGATCGTGATCGCATAGGTGACGATGGTGAGAATGCCGGACAGTCCGATATGCTCGGCGACGATCCACACCATGAACGTGCCGGCGAATTGCGTGATGATTGCGCTCGGCGCCTCGGTGATGCGGCGGGTGATCTGCGCCCAGACCCGCGCGAACAGGAAGCCGGCAATGAGGCTTCCGAACAGCGCCAGCGCAATGGACGGCACGAACTCGTGCACCTTCATGTGCTCGGCGGCAACCAGGCCGACCGCGACGCGGTAGATCAGGAGTGCGCTGGCATCGTTGAGCAGGCTTTCGCCCTCGAGGATTTTCTGGATACGGTAAGGCAGGTTGACCTGGCGCAGGACCGCGGTGGCCGCCGCGGCGTCGGGCGGTGCCACGATGGCGCCGAGCGCGATCGCGACCGCCCATGGCATGTCCGGGCGAAGCCAGTGGGCGACGACAGCGACGGCTGTGGTCGTGACCCCGACCGCGACCAGCACCAGTGTCGAGACCGGCAGCCAGTTGTTGCGAAGGTCGCGCAGCGAGGTGTCGAAAGCCGCATCCAGCAGCACCGGCGCCACGAACAGCGCCAGCGCCAGCTCAGGCTGCAACGCCCACGACGGACCTGATGGCACGAAGGCCAGCAGCATGCCGCCGATCGCAAGAAATGTCGGATAGGGCACCTGGAGCCGCCGCGCCAGCGCGGACAGCGCCACCGCACCAAGCAGAAGCCCGATGATCCATTGGAATGTCAGCAAATCTGGGATTCCTGCCGGCCGAGATCGATGTTCCCATCAATCTAGCACCAAACCCGGCAAGTCTTCTCGGCTGAAAAGCTTGTCCTGGACTCGAAAAGGCAGCCCAGGCTTGTCAGTCGCGCAATTCGGCTACTGCGCCATCGCCAGGATGCCGCCGGCGAAGGAATGCCAGAGCGGGGAGACGCTGATCGGCCAGTTCAGGAGTTTTATCGCGATCAGCGCGATGCCGCCGTAGACATAGACTGGATGCGGCCGGCCGCGCGTGCGCCAATCGTGGACGATGGCGGCGACCAGCAGGAGATAGGCGACGAAGGCGGGCGGAATGGTCACCGGCACCGGCGGCGGGCCGACCGGCCCGGGAGGTGCGAGGAAGGTGAGAAACCAGCGCGCCACCGCGGCATCCAGCAGCGAGATGCCGGCCAGCAGCATCAGCCGCTTGTGGGTTTCCGGCCGGCGGATGGCCGCTATGGCAAGCGCAAAGACCACTGCAAAGAACAGAATTCCGCTAAGCGGAACAATCGCAAAGGCGATTCCGTCGTCGGTCAGTCCGGCCGCCGCGGACCGCTTCATCGCGTTGACCGCGACCAGGAAGCCGAAGATCGTCATCGTGGTTGCCAGCGAGACGCCGATCATGCCGATGGCGCGGTGCCGCGCGACCCTGCCTGACGCGGCAAGCCAGCTCTGGAATACGAAGTAGAGCGACCAGGCGAAAAACAGCAGCCCGTGAAAATGCACGACCGGCGAGGCCGAGAACGACCGCTTCGCCAGCGGCAACCAGTAGGTCGGCGCGAAGCCTATAAAGGCGACGGCCATGCAGGCCAGCGCCATGTAGAAATAGAAGTAGCCTGATTGGGATTGCGCGATGGCGCGCGGCGGATTGAAGTCGGTCAATGTGGTCATGGATGTTGAGTCTGTGAAGCCCGCGAAAGGTTCAAGATAAATTTTCTTCAACCGGACATATCCATCCACGTGCAGCAGGTTTCGATTGCCCGTGCGTCACGATTCAGACTGAATCCGTCGGCAATGAAATTCGCTGGAGGCCGTTGTCGGAAAAGCGCATCACTTGCTAGGATCAGACCGCAATACAAAAATGATCCCGGATAAACTGATGCGAAGCTATTCCGCCATCCTCAATCTGGTCGTGGCTTCGCTGTTGTGGACCGCGGTTGCACATAATGCATCGGCAACCAGCGTCGAACCGGACAAGGATTTGCGTGTCGATCCTGCGGCCTGTCTCGCCGCCGCCCTTGCGCAAGATCACGACAGGACGGTGAGTACCTGCGGTGCGCTGATCGACAACGCAAAGACCGAGAAGAGCCGACCGCATCAAGGCGCTGATCGCGCGCGCTGCCGCCTATGAACGCAAGGACATGATCGACCGCGCCATCGCCGACTATGACGGCGTGTTGCGGCTCGATTCGGCGCAGGCCGATGTTCATAACGCGCGCGGCGAACTCTGGCGCAGGAAGGGCAATCTGCCCAAGGCGGTGGCGGACTTTGCCGCGGCGATCAAGCTGAATCCGAATCACGTTGCCGCAAGAGCCAACCACCGGGCGCTCGCGCAGGAGGCGGAGCGGCAGGGCGCGTTGAAAGCGATCGCCGGCAAGCCGAGCTTCAATTGCGCCACCGCGCGCCGCAAGGTGGAGAAGGCGATCTGCGCCAATCCCGAACTGGCCGATCTCGACCGCGAGGTCCAGGGGTCGTATGACCGGGCGGTTGCCGAGAAGATGACCCCGCAGCAGGGGCGCACGCTGCGGCGACAGCAGCAGGAATACATCGCCCGACGCAATGCGGACTACGGCCGGCCCGGCTACGATCTGAAGAAAGTCATGCGCGACCGTCTGCACAAGATTAACGGCATCGACGGGTACTAGTCCGACGCGGCACCGAAGCAGAAGAACCTGCCGAGCTTCAATGCCATGGAGGAGCGGCTGGCGAAGCTCAATACCATCGCCCGGCAATAGGGTTTAGCCGGACGGCCAAGCTGTTCCGGCTTGATCTGGCGCAACTTCCCGTGACAATGCCTGAAATAAATGCTTGCCCAGCCGTCATGGCCGGGCTGTCCCGGCCATCTACGCCTTGTCGTTTCCCAGGTGAAGCAAGCGCGTGGATGCCCGGGACAAGCCCGGGCATGACGACGATCGGCGAACGACCGGGAGTGCGCCATGAACGTTCAGAACAACAGCAGGTATCACGAGGTCCATGCACGCTCGCTGACCGATCCGGAAGGCTTTTGGACCGAGGCCGCGCGCGAGATCGACTGGATCGAGCCGGCCAAAAAGATATTCGATCCCTCGATGGGCGCCTATGGCCGCTGGTTCGCCGGAGCGGTCGTCAACACCTGCTACAACGCGCTCGACCGCCATGTCGCGGGCGGACGCGCCGACCAGGTGGCGCTGATCCACGATTTGCCGCTTACCAACACCATCTCGAAATTCACCTATGCCGAGATGCTCAAGGAGGTGCAGACGCTCGCCGCCGTGATGGCCGATTTCGGCGTCGCCAAGGGCGACCGCGTCATCCTCTATATGCCGCTGGTGCCGGAAGCGGTGTTTGCGATGCTGGCCTGCGCGCGGATCGGCGCGGTGCATTCGGTGGTGTTCGGCGGCTTCGCGGCGAAAGAGCTTGCGAGCCGGATCGAGGATGCCAAGCCGAAGCTGATCTTCTCGGCGAGTTGCGGCGTCGAGCCCGGCCGCATCGTGCAATACAAGCCGCTGCTTGACGAGGCGATCAGGCTTTCCAGCGTGAAGCCGCAAGGCTGCGTCATCCTGCAGCGGCCGCAGCAGGTTTGTGAACTCGCGGCCGGCCGCGATCACGACTGGGCAGCGTTGCGCCGCGCCGCGCTCGCTGCGGGCAAGGCCGCGCCGTGCACACCGGTGCTCGCGACCGATCCGCTCTATATTCTCTACACGTCAGGCACCACGGGAATCCCGAAGGGCGTCGTGCGCGACAATGGCGGGCATCTGGTCGCGCTGAAGTGGTCGATGTTCAACCTCTACGGCGTCAAGCCCGGCGAGGTCTGGTGGTGCGGCTCAGACATCGGCTGGGTGGTCGGCCACAGCTACATTGTCTATGGCCCGCTGTTTCATGGCGCGACTACCATCATGTATGAAGGCAAGCCGATCGGCACGCCGGATGCCGGCGCGTTCTGGCGCGTGATTTCAGAGCACAAGGCCGTCGCCTTCTTCACCGCGCCGACCGCCTTCCGCGCCATCCGCAAGGAGGACCCGGACGGCGCGTTCATCCGCAAATACGATCTGTCGAAGTTCCGCACGCTATTCCTGGCCGGCGAGCGCGCCGATCCGCCGACGGTGGAGTGGGCGGAAGCGCAGTTGAAGGTGCCGGTCATCGATCACTGGTGGCAGACCGAAACCGGCTGGTGCATCGCCGGCAATCCGGTGGGGCTGGGCATGCTGCCGGTCAAGCACGGTTCGCCGACGGTGCCGATGCCGGGCTATCAGGTCGACGTGGTCGACGAGGCATCCAGGCCGGTGCCTGCGGGCACCATGGGCTCGATCGTCATCAAGCTGCCGATGCCGCCGGCCTGCCTGCCGACGCTGTGGGAGCAGGACGCGCGCTTCAGGGAAGCCTACCTCACGGAGTTTCCCGGCTACTACAAGACATCGGACGCGGGCTACAAGGATGACGACGGCTATGTCTGGGTGATGGGCCGCACCGACGACATCATCAATGTCGCCGGCCACCGGCTCTCCACCGGCGGCATGGAGGAAATTCTGGCCTCGCATCCCGACGTCGCCGAATGCGCCGTGCTCGGCATCAAGGACGCGATCAAGGGGGAGGTGCCCTGCGGTTTCCTGGTACTGAAGGCCGGCGTCTCGCGCCAGCCTGCCGTGATCGAACAGGAAATCGTGGCGCTGGTTCGCGACAAGCTCGGCCCCGTCGCCGCCTTCAAGCTCGCGATCACCGTCGGCCGCCTGCCGAAGACGCGTTCGGGCAAAATCCTGCGCGGCACCATCAAGAAGATCGCCGACGGCGAAAGCTGGACCATGCCGGCCACGATAGAGGACCCGAAGGTGCTGGAGGAAATCGGCGACGCGCTGAAGGGCAGGGTGTAGGTCTTCGTCATTGCGAGCGAAGCGAAGCAATCCATCTCTCCACACCAAGAAAGAATGGATTGCTTCGCTTCGCTCGCAATGGCGACGAGAAGCCACAGTTCCGCTCCATTTGGTGCAATTTGCCATCTTTTCGATGGATTGCCGGGTCAAGCCCGGCAATAACGAGATAGAAAACGAAAGGTCTCCAATGCAATTTGGACCCGCAAAGCACGTCATCGCCCTTTTGCTTGCAGCCCCATTGCTCGCCGGCTGCCTTGAGCGCGGCCAGCCGACCATGACCGACACCAGCGCGGATGACGACGCGTTCTGCCGCGCCAACAATGTCGCTGTCGGCTCTAACGACTACGTCAACTGCCGCAAGAACCGTGACGTGCAACGCGGCAATGCCAACGCCCGCACCGACCGCGCTCAGCGCAATCTCGCCGAGCAGATGCTGAACAATCCGACGAGACCGTGATCAGGAGGCTCTCATGAACGAAGACGTCTTCAATTCCAGCCTGCGCAAGTTTCTTAAGCAAGTCGGCGTCACCTCGCAGCGCGAAATCGAAAAAGCCGTGCGCGATGCCATCGATGCCGGCAAGCTCAAGGGCAATGAAAAGCTGCCGGCAAAGATGGTGCTGACCGTCGGCGGCGTCAGCCTCTCGCATGAGATCACAGACGAGATCGAGCTTGGCTAACGCACAGCCGTTATCATCCGCACAGCTGTCGTCACCCGCGAAGGCGGGTGATCCAGTATTCCAGAGAAATCAGTTTTGAATTGAGCAGGCCGCGGCGTACTGGATGCCCCGCTTTCGCGGGGCATGACAGGTGCGCGTTGCATTGAGGTTCGTCTCAACAAAAAACGCGGCAGGTTGCCCTGCCGCGTTCGGCATCAGCCGTAGCCGATAACCCTACTCCTCCTCGTCGTCCTGCTTCTTGCCGCCGATGGTCTTCAGCTTGGCGAACACGGCGTCGACGTTGAGGTCGTCTTCCTTCTTCTCGTTCGGCTCGAATTCCGGCTCCTTCTTCGTGGTCTCGGAGGCCGGCAGCAGCGTGGCGCCGCCGTAGGCCGCGGGCACCGGCTTTTCCTTGGCCGCGCGCTGCACTTCGAAATCGAGCTCGATCTGCGAGCAGAGGCCGAGCGTCACCGGGTCCATCGGGGTCAGGGTCGAGGCGTTCCAGTGGGTGCGGTCGCGGACGCTCGCGATGGTGGTCTTGGTGGTGCCGACCAGACGCATGATCTGCGCGTCCTTCAGCTCGGGGTGATTGCGGACCAGCCAGAGGATCGCGCTCGGCCGCTCGTGCCGGCGCGACACCGGGGTATAGCGCGGGCCCTTCTTCTTGGCGGCCGGCGGCAGCACGACCTTGCTCTCGCCGAGCTTGAGGCGGTAATTCGGGTCGTTTTCGCCCCTTTCGATCTCGTCGCGGCTCAATTGCCCGGTTGAAATCGGGTCCATGCCCTTGATGCCCTGGGCGGCGTCGCCGTCGGCAATGGCGCGGACCTCGAGAGGGTGCATTTTGGTGAAATCGGCCACCTGGTCGAAGGTCAGCGCGGTGTTATCAACCAGCCACACGGCAGTCGCTTTTGGCATCAGCGGTGCATTGCTCATGGCAAATCTCCTTTGTGCCTCGCCCACCTCTTTTGGAGGCGAAGCCTATGGTCATCGGTGATGACGGGAATTACGGGGCTATATACGCCTTCCCACCCCTTTGGCGCAATGGTCTGCTAAAGTGCCTTGACAGAGGCCCAAAGCAGTCCCAAGTCCTTATTCGAATTGGCCGTTCCCTGCCCGCCGGCAAGGGGTGATTCGGTCCCGAGATAGCCCTATGCCAGCCAAACCAGACCTCAGAATCGTGCTTTGTTCTCCCCGCGGCTTCTGCGCCGGGGTGGTGCGGGCCATCGATACCGTTGAGCGGGCGCTCGCCATCTACGGCGCACCCGTCTACGTCCGCCACGAGATCGTGCACAACCGCTACGTGGTCGACAGCCTGAAGACCAAGGGCGCGATTTTCGTCGAGGAACTCGCCGAAATTCCGGACGATACCACCGCCCCGGTGGTGTTCTCGGCCCATGGGGTTCCCAAATCGGTTCCGGCCGACGCCCGCGCCCGCAATTTCTTCTCGCTGGATGCGACCTGCCCGCTGGTCACGAAGGTGCACCGCGAGGCTGCGATCCATTTCAAGCGCGGCCGCGAAATCCTGCTGATCGGGCATTCGCATCACCCCGAGGTGGTCGGCACGGTCGGCCAGTTGCCGGCGGGCGCAGTGACGCTGATCGAGACCGCGGAAGACGCCAAGACCTTCATGCCAAAGGATCCGGATAACCTCGCTTTCGTGACGCAGACGACGCTGTCGATCGACGACACCGCGGAGATCGTTGCTCTCCTCAAGGAGCGTTTCCCGAACGTCAACGGGCCGCACAAGGAAGACATCTGCTACGCGACCACCAACCGCCAGCTCGCGGTCAAGAAGGTGGCGCCGGTGGTCGATGCGCTGATCGTGGTCGGCGCGCCGAATTCGTCGAACTCGCAGCGGCTGCGCGAAGTCGCCGAGCGCGAAGGCTGCCCGGTCTCGGTGTTGGCGCAGCGCGCTTCGGATATCGAATGGTCGCGCTTCGAGGGCATCAAGAGCCTCGGCATCACGGCGGGCGCGTCCGCGCCGGAAGTGATCGTCGAGGAAATCATGGGCGCGTTCGCCGAGCGCTATGAACTGCATGTGGAAACGGTCTCGGCCGCGGAAGAGAACGAGTTCTTCCCGCTGCCGCGTTCGCTGCGACCCGACGCCGCCTGAGGTTTTTCCATTAAGGTATTGTCACTAAGGTTTCCCCATGGCGGTTTACACCGACGTTGCCGCCGAAGACCTCGCGGAATTCCTCAAAGGCTACGACATCGGCGAGTTGCTCTCCTACAAGGGCATCGCCGAGGGCGTCGAGAATTCCAACTTCCTGCTGCATACCAGCAAGGGCGCGTTCATCCTCACGCTCTATGAAAAGCGCGTGGCGGTGGACGATCTGCCGTATTTCCTGTCGCTGATGGCGCATCTGGCCGAGCGCGGCGTGCGTTGCCCGCAACCGGCGAGGAATCGCAAGGGCGAGGTCTATAGCGAGCTTGCGGGCCGTCCCGCCGCGATCATCAACTTTCTCGAGGGCGTGTGGCCGCGGCGGCCCAACGCGGCGCATTGCACCGGCGTCGGCGAGGCACTCGCGAAGATGCATCTGGCTGGCCGCGACTTTCCGATGTTTCGCAAGAACCCGCTGTCGGTCGGGGGCTGGCGGCCGTTGTTCGATCTCGCCGCGCCGCGTGCCGATAGCGTCGCGCCCGGCTTGCAGGACTTCATCGCGCGCGAGCTCGATCATCTCGAAGCGTGCTGGCCGAAAGATCTGCCGCTCGGCGTCATCCATGCCGACCTGTTTCCCGACAACGTGTTCTTCCTCGGCGATAAATTGTCAGGGCTGATCGACTTCCCGTTTTCCTGCAACGACATATTGGCCTACGACGTCGCGATCTGCCTGAATGCGTGGTGCTTCGAGCCGGATCATGCCTTCAACGTCACCAAGGCCCGCGCACTGCTCAACGCCTATGGCCGTGAGCGGCAATTGTCCGATGCCGAGCAGGAGGCGCTGCCGCTGCTGGCGCGCGGCTCGGCGCTGCGTTTCCTGCTGACGCGGCTGGTCGATTTTCTCAACGTGCCGCCGGGCGCGTTAGTGAAACCAAAAGACCCGCTCGAATATGTCCGCAAGCTGCGCTTCCACCAGAATGTCGCGAGCGTGCGCGATTACGGCCTGACCCAGCCAGGGTGCGTCGCTTGAGCGAAACCCCTCACGTGACAGTCTTCACCGACGGCGCCTGCTCGGGCAATCCCGGTCCCGGCGGCTGGGGGGCTATTCTCAGATTCGGCGACAAGGAGAAAGAGCTGAAGGGCGGCGAGGCACACACCACCAATAACCGCATGGAGCTGATGGCGGCGATCTCGGCGCTGGAAGCGCTGAAGAAGCCGTGCGTGGTAGACCTCACCACCGACAGCCAGTACGTCCGCCAGGGCATCACCGCCTGGATCCACGGCTGGAAGAAAAACGGCTGGCGCACCGCAGACAAGAAGCCGGTCAAGAATGTCGAACTATGGCAGCGGCTCGATGCCGCGCTGAAGCCGCACCAGGTGAGCTGGCACTGGATCAAGGGCCACGCCGGCCACGCCGAAAACGAGCGCGCCGATCAGTTCGCGCGCGAGGGCGTGGCGATGGCGCGGTTGAAGTAATCAGTCGGGAAGCGGCTCTTCCCCTCTCCCCTTGTGGGTGAAGGGAAGAAAGCGAACGGCATCTCCCGGCCGTCATCACCCGCCTTGTGCGCAATTGCGCACTGGGGCGGGTGATCCAGTACTCCAGAGGCATTTACGATGAAACGAGAAGCTGCGGCGTACTGGATCGCCCGGTCAAGCCGGGCGATGACGATTGTGGTTGGGGCGAATGCCAACAACCGTCATTGCGAGGAGCGAAGCGACGAAGCAATCCAGCTTTCTGCGTTGCCGCCCTATGGATTGCCTCGCTTCGCTCGCAATGACGGGTGTAGCTCTTACAGCTGTCCCAGCAGCGTATCGCCGCCGGAGACTTCGACCTTGCCCGGGGCGGGCTCGAGGTTGAGCTTCTTGACGACGCCGTCGTCGATCAGCATCGAGTAGCGCTTGGAGCGGATGCCGAGGCCGTTGCCGGAGGCGTCGAGCTCCATGCCGATCGCCTTGGTGAAGTCGGCATTGCCGTCGGCGAGGAACACGGCTTCATCGCGTTGGTCGGTGTCGCGCTTCCAGGCGTTCATGACGAAGGCGTCGTTGACGGAGACGATGGCGATGGTGCTCACGCCCTTGTCCTTGATGGCGTAGGCGTTCAGGAAGATGCTCGGCAGATGCATCTTGTGGCAGGTGCCGGTATAGGCGCCGGGTACCGCGAACAGCGCCACCTTCTTGCCCTTGAAAATATCGTCGGTGGTTTTGACCTGCGGACCTTCCGCCGTCATCACGCGAAACTTGGCTTCCGGCAACTTGTCGCCAACTTGGATCGTCATCGTCAATTCTCCCTCAATGAGCGCTGTTTTGTAGCCCCTGCGGCTCGGCGGCACAATATTGACCCGGCTCGAAACGGCAACGCCAAAAAACGCCGTTCACGCTTGCGTCATCAGGGCGCAAATCCGCCTTGGTCGAGGAAGGCCTGCTCTTCCGGCGTGGTCGCACGGCCCAGCAGGCGGTTGCGGTGAGGAAAGCGGCCGAACCGGCGGATGATATCGGCGTGGTGCTCGGCCCATTTCAGGTTTTCGGCATTCCCTGCGGCGCGTGTCAGCTCGATGCAGCGGAGCTGGTCGGAGAGGTGCTCCGAATGGTTGAAGGGCAGATAGAGGAATTCGCGCAAGGAAGGATCGATCCGTGCGTCGACGCCGTACTCGATGGCGCGGTGCGCCACCTCGCGCGCCAGGGCATCGCTGGCATAGGTCTTCGCATCGCCGCGGAACATGTTGCGGGGAAACTGGTCGAGCACGATGACGAGCGCCAGCGCGCCGTCATCGCTCGTTTCCCATGACGATAATTCGCCGGCTGCCGCGCGCTGCCACAGGCCGAAAAAGCGCCGGCGCACATCCGCGTCGAAGGCGTCGTCGGGCGTGTACCAGCGCTTGGGGCCGGCGTCACGCCAGAACGCCAGAATGCCGGCCGGCGTGAGCGAAGCTTCAACCACGACAGGAAGCCCTGCGCCTTTAGGCGGCGGCCTTCTTCTCGTCGCGCAGCTCGCGGCGCAGGATCTTGCCGACATTGGTCTTGGGCAGGTCGGTCCTGAACTCGATCTGCTTGGGCACCTTGTAGGCGGTGAGCTGCGTGCCGCAGTACTTGATGATTTCCTCGGGCGTCAGGTTCTGGTCCTTCTTGACGATGAACGCCTTCACCGCCTCGCCCGATTTCGAGTCCGCGACGCCGATCACGGCGCATTCCAGCACCCCCGGATGGCTCGCGATCACTTCCTCGATCTCGTTCGGATAGACGTTGAAGCCGGAGACCAGGATCATGTCCTTCTTGCGGTCGACGATCTTGGTGTAGCCGCGCGCGTCCATCACGCCGATGTCGCCGGTACGGAAGAAGCCGTCGGCGGTCATCACGTTCGCGGTCTCGTCCGGCCGGTTCCAGTAACCGGTCATCACCTGCGGACCCTTGGCGCAGATTTCGCCGGCCTCTCCAAGCGGCACTTCCTTGCCGTCGTCGTCGCGGATCGAGATGTAGGTCGACGGCACCGGGATGCCGATCGAGCCGGAGAACTGGTCGGTATCGGCCGGGTTGCAGGTCAGCGTCGGCGAGGTCTCGGACAGGCCATAGCCTTCCGAGAGCGCGCAGCCGGTCACCTTCAGCCATTTCTCGGCGACGGGTTTTTGCGTCGCCATGCCGCCGCCGAACGAGGTCTTCAGCTTGGAGAAGTCGACCTTGTCGAAGCCGGGCGAATTCAACAGGCCGTTGTAGAGCGTGTTGACCGCCGGGAAGCTGTTGACCTGGTATTTCATCAGCTCCTTGATGAAGCCCGCCATGTCGCGCGGGTTCGGGATCAAAAGGTTGACGCCGCCGGCCCGCATCGCCAGCAGGAAGCACGCGGTCAGCGCGAAGATGTGATAGAGCGGCAGCGCACAGACGATGAAGAGCTGGTCGACATGCGGCGGCTTCTTCAGCGCCGGCTGCAGCCAGGCATCGTTCTGCAGCACGTTGGCGAGAATGTTGCGGTGGAGCAGCGTGGCGCCCTTGGAGACGCCGGTGGTGCCGCCGGTGTACTGCAGGAAGGCGACGTCATCGAGCGTCAGCTTCGGCTTCTCGAGTTTCTTGCCGCGGCCGGCGGCGAGCGCATCGTTGAACGACACCGCGCCCGGGATCGACCAGGCCGGCACCATCTTCTTCACCTTGCGCACGACCAAATTGACGATCACGCCCTTGAAGCCGAGCAGGTCGCCCATGCTGCCGACGATCACGTGCTTGACCGCGGTCCTCGCGATCACCTGCTGCACCGTGGTGGCGAAATTCTCCAGAACGACGATCGCTTCCGCGCCGGAATCCTTGAGCTGGTGCTCGAGCTCGCGCGGCGTGTAGAGCGGATTGACGTTCACCACGGCATAGCCGGCGCGCAGCACGGCGGCGGTCGAGACCGGATATTGCAGCACGTTCGGCATCATCAGCGCGACGCGGGCGCCCTTTTGCAGGCCCTTGCTCTGCAGATAGGCGCCAAGTGCAGCCGACATCTCGTCGAGGTCGCGGTAGTTGATCGACTTGTCCATGCAGATGAACGCCTTGCGGTCCGCGAACTTCGCAAAGCTTTCTTCCAGCAACTCGACCAGCGATGAGTACTGGGTAACGTCGATATCGGCGGGCACGCCGGCCGGATATTGCTTGAGCCAGATCCGCTCCATGATATTTCCCCTCTGGTTCCGAGCGCGGCTCCGATTGCATCAGATACGTGCTCAAAATTTTTGTTTTGACGCGTTTTCTTGATGCGAACCGGTACCCCGTCCCCGGATCAAGTCCGAGGACAGGCTTCGCTCGAAAACGCCGGACACGCCTTGTTTTCGGCAGTATTGTGAATGCCGCCGCCGATGGCAAGCGGCTGCGCGCTATCGACGCATTTCGACGATCTGGAATAGCTCGGCCGAACGACAGGAAAGCTGCCTAATTACGCGGCTTGGCGGCCCGTTAACCAGCCGGCTTGTTTTCGCCCTTGGGTTTAGCGGCGGCCTTCGGCTTGGCCGGCTTCGGCGCGGCCTTGTCTCCGGTCGCGACAGGCTTGGCGCCCGGCTTCTTTTCGGCGGAAGCGGCCGGCTTGGCGGCAGCATCCGGCTTGGCGCTCGCATGCCTGGCCGCGGCAGGCTTGGCCGCCGGCTTCGCGCCAGCCTCAGCCTTGGGTGTCGGAGTCTTGGATGCCGCGGCGTCAGGCTTCTTCGCTGCAATCTTCGATTTCTTGCCGCGCTTTGCCGGCGTCTGCTTCTCGGCCTCCGCCGCAACGGCCGCGATCAAGGCGGCGCCGGTCTTGGTCGGGCCGGTATAGACCGGGATCGGCTCGGAGGCCGCGGCCGCCGCGGCGATCATGTCCGAGGGCTTGGCCGTCGGCGGCTGCAGCCCGGCGGTGAAGAACGCAACCGGGCTCTCGCCGGTCGATGCGCTGCCATTGGCGGCGACGATGTCGGCGTCCTCATCGGTGGCCGGCCGCTTGCGCTTGGCGCTGCACATCTCCTCGCGCAGGTTCGGCGGCGTCGCATCGATTGGAACCAGGTTTTCGACGGTGCCGAGTGCGGGCTTCAGCCAGCCCAGCCCGTTGCCGAAGCCGCGCTCCAGCAATTGCGCGGCGCGCACCGCGCGCATCTGCCCGGAAGAGGCGCCGAGGACGACGGCGATCAGCCGCTTGCCGTTGCGGGTTGCGGAGGCGACCAGATTGTAGCCGGAAGCGCAGATGAAGCCGGTCTTGAAACCGTCGGCGCCGGGATAGCGTCCGATCAGCTTGTTGAAATTCTGCGTCACCCTGCGGCCGTAGCGGATCGAGGGAATGTGCGCGAAGTATTCGTATTCCGGCAGGTCGCGAATGAAGGCGCGCGTCAGGATCGCGAGATCGCGCGCCGACGTCACCTGTCTGTCGTCGGGCAGGCCGTTCGGATTGACGTAGCTTGTCTGCGTCATGCCGAGCTTCTGAGCGGTCTGGTTCATCATCGCCGAGAAACCGTCGATCGAGCCGCCGACGCCTTCGGCGAGCACCACGGCCATGTCGTTGGCCGACTTCACCATCATCATCTTGAGCGCGTTGTCGACGGTGAGCTGGATGCCCGGACGAAAGCCCATCTTGGACGGCGACTGCGAGGCTGCGACCGGCGACACCGTCAGCAGCGTGTCGAGCGTCAGACGCCCTTCCTTCACCGCCTTCAGCGTGACGTAGGCGGTCATGATCTTGGTCACCGAGGCGGGATACCAGGGCATGGTGGCGTTGTCGGCCTGCAGCACCTTGCCGGTATCGGCTTCGACGACCAGCAGCGCTTCGGCGTGCACGGCGCGCGGCGTCACGACGGCGAGCGCCGCCACGAGGAAAATCCAGTTCAACGACGAAAGGCGGGGCAGCAGGCGATGAAGGTGCACTTTTCCGTTCCGGTCCTTTGAGACCCGCCTTCGAAAAGGAGGTCCTTGAGAAGCTGACGTTCGGGTTTCAAGCGTGTCCGGCGCCGTCGCTTTGCGGCAGGCGCAAACCTATACCGGCTTGGCAGGCCAGAACAGAGCCCGGGCAATTAAATCGTGGACGAAACCGTCGCAAATTCGGCGATGTCTAAACCGTGATCGCGCTCACGTAAGGCCCTATTTGGCCTCGAGTCCGGCGCGCGCATTCTCCTGCACCATGAACTGAGCCTTCGCGAGTTCCGCAAATCGGCCGCCCTTGGCCACCAGTTCATCAAAAGTTCCGCTTTCGATCACGCGGCCGTTGTCGAACACCAGGATACGGGTCGCATTGCGAATGGTCGAAAGCCGGTGCGCGATCACGAAGGTGGTGCGGCCCTTCATCACTTCGTCGAGGGCGGCATTGACCTTGGCCTCGGTGACGGCGTCGAGCGCGCTGGTCGCCTCGTCGAGGATCAGGATCGGCGGGTCTTTCAACAGGGCGCGCGCGATCGACAGGCGTTGCCGTTCGCCGCCGGACAGCATGCGGCCGCGCTCGCCGGCATGGGTTTCGAATTTCTTGTCGCTGCGTTCGATGAATTCGAGCGCCTGCGCGCGGCCTGCGGCGATGCGCATTTCCTCGTCGGTGGCGTCCGGCTTGCCGACGCGCAGATTGTCGGCGAGCGAACGGTTGAACAGCAGCGCCTCCTGGAACACCACGCCGATGTTCCGCCGCAGCGCGGTCAGCTTCAGGCCGCGGATATCCATGCCGTCGATCTTGATGATGCCGGATTGCGGATCGAAGGCGCGGTGCAGAAGCGCGATCGCGGTGGATTTGCCGGCGCCGGTCGGGCCGACCAGCGCGATGGTCTGGCCGGGCAACGCGGTGAACGAAACGTCCTCGACCGCGGGCCGCTTGCCGTCATAGGAGAACGAGACGTCGTTGAACTCGACGAGGCCGGAGAGCCGCCCGGTGTCCATGGCGTTGGAGCGGTCGCGCACGGCAGGCACCGCGTCCAGCACGTCGAAGAATTCCTGCAGGCGAGGCGCCTCCATGAACACGCTGTTGATGAAGCTCACCACCTGTTCGAGCTTCTGGATCAGCATGGTCGCGAAGCTTACGAACATCACGATCTCGCCGACCGTGGTCTCTCCCTTTCCGTGCAAGTAGATGCCGACCGTGAAGATCGCGAGCACGGTGATGGTGGTGGAGGCGCGGGTGATGACGGTGACGATCGCCCACCAGCCCAGTACCGGCATCTGTACCGCGAGCAGCTTGTCGGCGACGAAGCGCAGGCCCTGAACTTCGGC
>CAWFIQ010000006.1:0-65575 GCA_963815955.1 uncultured Alphaproteobacteria bacterium | reverse complement strand
CCTTCGCGGCAGGGCGTGCACTGGCCGCAGCTCTCGTGCTTGTAGAAATAGGAAATGCGCGCAATCGCTCGGATCAGATCGGTCGACTTGTCCATCACGATCACGGCGGCGGTGCCCAGGCCGGAGCGCAGCTTGCTGAGGCTGTCGAAATCCATCGGCGTGTCGATGATCTGCTCGGCCGGCACCATGCGCACCGACGAGCCGCCGGGGATCACGGCCTTCAGATTGTCCCAGCCGCCGCGAATGCCGCCGCAATGCCGTTCGATCAGCTCGCGGAACGGAATCCCCATCGCCTCTTCGACGTTGCAGGGCCGCTCGACATGGCCGGAAATACAAAACAGCTTGGTGCCGACATTGTTCGGCCGGCCGATGGCGGCAAACCACGCCGCGCCGCGCCGCAGGATGTCGGGGGCAACCGCAATGGATTCGACATTGTTGACGGTGGTCGGGCAGCCATAAAGCCCGACATTGGCCGGGAACGGCGGCTTCAGCCGCGGCTGGCCCTTCTTGCCTTCGAGGCTTTCCAGCAGCGCGGTCTCTTCGCCGCAGATATAGGCGCCGGCGCCATGCGCGACATAGATGTCGAACGGCCAGCCATTGATGTTGTCCTTGCCGACCAGCTTGGCGTCATAGGCCTGATCGATCGCGGCCTGCAGGTGCTCGCGCTCCCGGATGAATTCGCCGCGCACATAGATGTAGCAGGCGTGCGCGTTCATCGCGAAGCTGGCCAGCAGGCAGCCTTCGACCAGGAGATGCGGATCGTGCCGCATGATCTCGCGGTCCTTGCAGGTGCCGGGCTCGGACTTGTCGGCATTGACGACGAGGTAGCTCGGCCGGCCGTCGGTGGATTCCTTGGGCATGAACGACCATTTCAGGCCGGTCGGAAAGCCCGCTCCGCCGCGGCCGCGCAGGCCGGAGGCCTTCATCTCGTTGATGATCCAGTCGCGGCCCTTGTCGATGATCGCCCTGGTGCCGTCCCAGGCGCCGCGCCGCCGCGCGCCCTCCAGCCCCCAATCGTGGAGGCCGTAGAGGTTCTTGAAGATGCGATCCTTGTCGTCGAGCATGACTTGAAGCTTTCTAGCGGATCAACGATTGGACTGTGCGTAGGCCAGCCCCGCGGCGCATCCGCCGAAGGTCAGCGCCCACAACAGGCTGGATTCGAGCGTTGCGTTCAGCCCGTAACGCTGCAGCAGAAATATGAACGCCGCCGCCGCGACGGTATGCATAGCGATATAGCGCCAGTTCTTCATCGCACTGACCCTCCCCGGCCCGTCCATGGGCAATGTGCCATCGCGCCTCATGTGGATTCCTTCAGCGTCGTCGGCCCGCCCACGGGCGCCGAGAACTGACGGTCGATCTGCGGTCCCGGCTTCGGCGGATTGCCCGACGCAAAGCCGTCCAGCACCTTGCCAAGACTTTCCTTGGTCAGGTCCTCGTAGGTGTCCTTCCAGATCAGCACCATCGGCGCATTCACGCAGGCGCCGAGGCACTCGACCTCTTCCCAGCTGAAATTGCCGTCCTTCGACAGATGGAAGGGGTCGTGATGGATGCGGCTCTGGCAGACGTCGATCAGGTCGCCGGCGCCGCGCAGGCGGCACGGTGTGGTGCCGCAGACCTGCACATGCGCCTTCTTGCCCACCGGCTGGAGCTGAAACATCGTGTAGAAGGTCGCCACCTCAAGCACGCGGATGTAGGGCATATCGAGGAGGTCGGCGACCGCGCGGATCGCGACTTCCGAAACCCAGCCCTCGTGCTGCTCCTGCACGCGCCACAGTATCGCGATGACGGCGGAGGCCTGGCGTCCCGGCGGATATTTCTCGATCTGCGCCTTGGCCCAGGCGAGATTCTCGTCCGTGAACGTGAAGCTCGCGGGCTGCAATTCCTTCGGGGCAAGGCGGCGGACGGACATCGTTCAGTCTCTCATTGCACGCGACGCGCGGCTTTCGCATTGAGCGCATCGATCCGGGCGAGCCAGAATGCGCTTGCGGTGCCGAACACGTTGTAGCCGACATGGGTTGAAACCTTGATCCGATCGAGAATCGACAGGTCGGTCACGGTTTCAAGGCGATTGCTGCGCGGATCGTAGACGATCAGCTTCAGCGGGGTCTGATCGAGGATGTAGCGCGACACGGTATGCTGGGGATCGTTGCCGTGCTCCTCGCACAGCAACACGCTGTCGGCCTGCATCAGCCGCGCGCCGCCCTTCATGGCCTCGATCTCGACGCCTTCGACGTCGAGCTTGATCAGATATTTGCCGCCGGGCGCGATCTTGCCGTCGTCCAGCAAATTGTCGAGCGCGATGACGGGTACCTCCTCGCCATCAGACTGGTCGCCGGCGATGCTGAAGGCCTCATGCTTGGTGCCGGACAGCCGCGCCGTTCCGCGCGTGGCGCCGATCGCGCATTTCAGGGCTTCGAAACGATTGCCGTTGATCCCAGCGTTGTTGGCGAGTTTCGGGAAATTCTGCCCCGACGGCTCGATCGCGATCGCCTTGTGCGAACCGAACGGCTTGCTCGACACCAGCACCGACCAGTAGCCGTAATTGGCGCCGCAATCGAGCAGCGTGTAGTCGACGTCGGCGGAGTCCTGAAACAGCAGTTCGAGTTCGTTCTCGTACTGGTAGGTGCGGTTGAGCAGCTTGCTCCAGTAGCCGTCGCCATAGGGAAACTCGAAGGTGGCGTCGGAATTGAGTTTGATCTGGATGCCGCGCTCGGGCAGCGTCGTGCGCAACAAATTGGCGCATATATTGTAGCCGCGGTGCGAAAAATTCGACGCCACCTTCGACCCCAGCACCAGCGCCAGCGCGGCAAAACGCTCCCACGGGTTCGCACCCGCAAGTACGCCTGAAGCGCGGTCAAACTGGATGGGCGCCTGCACCATCACCGATCGACCTCTCCGAACACGATGTCGAGCGAGCCGAGAATCGCCGAGACGTCGGCGAGCAGATGGCCTTTGCAGATGTGATGCATCGCCTGCAGATGGGCGAAACCCGGCGCGCGGATCTTGCACTTGTAGGGCTTGTTGGTGCCGTCGGCGACCAGATAGACGCCGAACTCGCCCTTCGGCGCCTCGACCGCCGCGTAGACCTCGCCGGCCGGCACGTGGACGCCTTCGGTGTAGAGCTTGAAGTGATGGATCAGCGCTTCCATCGAGCGCTTCATCTCACTGCGGCGGGGCGGCGCGATCTTGTTGTCATCGACGACCACCGGGCCCTGGCCATCGGGCGCGCGCAGTTTTGCGATGCACTGCTTCATGATGCGCACCGACTGGCGCATCTCTTCCATGCGGATGCAGTAGCGGTCGTAGCAGTCGCCGTTCTTGCCGATCGGAATGTCGAAATCCATCTCGGCATAGCACTCGTACGGCTGCGCCTTGCGCAGGTCCCAGGCGGCGCCCGAGCCGCGCACCATGACGCCCGAGAAGCCCCACTCCCAGGCTTCCTTCAGCGACACCACGCCGATATCGACGTTGCGCTGCTTGAAGATGCGGTTGCCGGTCAGAAGCGTTTCGAGGTCGGCAACGACCTGCAGGAACGGATCGCACCAGGCCTCGATGTCGTCGATCAGTTTCGGCGGCAGGTCCTGATGCACGCCGCCGACGCGGAAATAGGCCGCGTGCATGCGCGAGCCGGAGGCGCGCTCATAGAACACCATCAGCTTTTCGCGCTCTTCAAAGCCCCACAGCGGCGGGGTCAAGGCGCCGACATCCATCGCCTGCGTGGTGACGTTGAGCAGATGCGACAGGATGCGGCCGATCTCGCAATAGAGCACGCGGATTAACTGGCCGCGGCGCGGCACCGTGATGCCGAGCAGCTTTTCCGCAGCGAGACAGAACGCATGCTCCTGATTTATCGGCGCGACGTAATCGAGCCGGTCGAAATAGGGGATCGCCTGCAGATAAGTCTTCTGCTCGATCAGCTTTTCGGTGCCGCGGTGAAGCAGGCCGATATGCGGGTCCACACGCTCGACGACTTCGCCGTCGAGCTCCAAAACAAGACGCAGCACACCGTGCGCCGCCGGATGCTGCGGGCCAAAGTTGATCGTAAAATTGCGAAGATTTTGTTCGTTCATGGTCAGGCCTTCGGCTCCGCCTTCTCGTCGCCCGGCAGCGGATAGTCCGCGCCTTCCCATGGCGAGAGGAAATCGAATTTGCGGAATTCCTGGTTGAGCCGGACAGGCTCGTAGAGCACCCGCTTCTCCTGGTCGTCGTAGCGGACCTCGACGAAGCCGGTGAGCGGGAAATCCTTGCGCAGCGGATGGCCGTCAAAACCGTAATCGGTCAGCAGCCGCCGCATGTCGGGATGGCCGGTGAAGATCACGCCGTAGAGGTCGTAGGTCTCGCGCTCGAACCAGTCGGCGCCGGGAAACACGTCGATGATCGAGGGCACCTGCGTGGTCTCGTCGGCCTCGGCGCGGACGCGAATGCGCTCGTTCAGGATCGGCGACATCAGGTGATACACAACGTCGAAGCGCCTCTCGCGGCCGGGATAGTCCACCGCGGTCACGTCGGTGATATTGACGAAGCGGCAATCGGGATCGTCGCGCAGGTACTTCATCACCTCGACGATCCTGCCGGCATCGACCGTGACGGTGAGCTGGTTGAACGCGACCGCATGGGCGCTGGCCGCGCCGCCAAGCGCGCTAACAATCGTCTGCCCAAGGGCGTCGAGTTTGCCGTCGTCCATTATCTAAACCTTAGCGTTCGATGGTCCCGATGCGGCGGATCTTCTTCTGCAGCAGCAGCACGCCGTAGAGCAGCGCCTCCGCCGTCGGCGGGCACCCGGGCACGTAGATGTCGATCGGCACGATGCGGTCGCAGCCGCGCACGACCGAGTAGGAATAGTGATAGTAGCCGCCGCCATTGGCGCACGATCCCATAGAGATCACGTAGCGCGGCTCGGGCATCTGGTCGTAGACCTTGCGCAGCGCCGGCGCCATCTTGTTGGTCAGCGTGCCCGCCACGATCATGACGTCGGACTGCCGCGGCGAGGCGCGCGGCGCAAAGCCGAAGCGCTCGACGTCGTAGCGCGGCATCGACACCTGCATCATCTCGACCGCGCAGCAGGCGAGGCCGAACGTCATCCACATCAGGGATCCCGTGCGCGCCCAGGTGATCAGATCGTCGGCGGCGGCAACGAAGAAGCCCTTGTCGGACAGTTCGTGATTGACCTCGAGGAAGAACGGATCATTGGCGCCGACCGGTTTGCCGGTGGCGGGATCGAGAATGCCCTTCGGCGCCTGCGCGATCGCGGGCGAAGAACCGGAAATTGCTGTCGGGCTCAATCCCATTCGAGCGCCCCTTTCTTCCACTCATAAGCAAAGCCGACCGTGAGGACGGCGAGGAACACCATCATGGACCAGAAGCCGGTGGCGCCGAGCTTGCCGAATGCCACTGCCCACGGGAACAGGAATGCCACTTCGAGGTCGAAGATGATGAAGAGGATCGCGACCAGATAGAAGCGGACGTCGAACTTCATGCGGGCGTCGTCGAATGCGTTGAATCCGCATTCATAGGCGGAGAGCTTTTCCGGATCCGGCTGCTGGAACGCGACCAGGAACGGCGCGATCAGCAGCGCCAGACCGATCAGGCTCGCCACCCCGACAAACACCACAAGAGGAAGGTAATTCTGCAGGATGCCGTTCATCGGCGGTGCCTTTTCCTGCGGTTTTCGAAGGGCCGCAGATTTGTTGATTGGAATTATTCTTGGCTTAGCGCAGCGCAACAGAGGGCGCAAGACAAGCGATATTGACCTCTCTTCCCGCCCTCGGTGCGTCGGCAGAACCTGAAAAAGTGTTGCGTTCCTGCCTCGCCCGGCGACCGCGGGGCCAGCCGAATGGACGGTAATTCAGCCCAGGTTCTTCTCGTCTGCGAGCATCTGGGCAGCGGTATCCGTCAGGCGATCGATCTGGTCGAGCAGCACCGCCAGTTCGTCTTTGCCAAGCTGTTCTTGAAGGCGGCGGTTACGTTCCTGTGCGCCCGCCACAATGGTGTCATGCGCCGCCAGCCCAGCCCTGGTGAGGCTGACCAGCGTCTCGCGATTGTCTTGCGGATTGACCTCCTTGGCCACCAGCTTGCGGGAGACCAGTTCCGCCAGCGCCCGGCTGATCTGCCCCTTGTCCATGCCGACCGCTTCCGCCAGCCGGATGGCGCTCATCGGCGGCCGCCGCCCGAGCGAGGCCACCAGGCCGAATTCGACCGAGGAGACCCCAGCCAGCCGCTTATGACGCAGGACCGCACCGCGTTTGAGCAGATTGGCCAGCACCATCAGCCGCGACGACATCATTGCGGTGATCGGCGCCAGCCCCGCATCGTTCGCTGAAGCTGATCGAGGCAAAGTCTGCTTTCGGGGTTTCTGGCTCATTTGCAAACCTCTGCCAACAAAGCGGGCCGGTGCCAAGGCGTCGGGCTATCGGAATAAGGCTGTCGAACAGGATCATCGGATAAGGTAATCGAGATCGTTGACATTGTCATCCATCTCGCTTCCACTTCCCGAAGAGGTCAAACGACCGCGGCGCCAAAGCCGTGGCGGGAGGAAACGGCATGAACATTACGCAGCGGGATCGCGATCTCGGGACCGGCTACGCCATGAAGCCGTCCATGACCCGGACCGAGCTGACCTCGGTCGGCCGCGGCACACCGATGGGCGAATTGCTTCGGCGCTACTGGCACCCGGTCGGCCTCGTCACCGACGCCACCGATATCCCCAGAAAAGTGCGCGTGCTCGGCGAAGATCTGGTGTTGTTTCGCGACAAACACGCCCGCGCCGGCCTCCTGCATGCGCGCTGCTGCCATCGCGGCACCACGCTCTATTACGGCAAGGTCGAGGAGGACGGCATCCGCTGCTGCTATCACGGCTGGAAGTTCGACACCGAGGGCCATTGCCTCGACCAGCCTTGCGAGCCCGAGGGCGGCCTTTTCAAGGACAAGGTGCGGCAGCCCTGGTATCCCCTGCAGGAGCGCTACGGCCTGATCTTCGCCTATCTCGGTCCAGCCGAGAAAACGCCGGTGCTGCCGCGCTACGAATGCCTGGAGAACATGGACGATGGCGAGTTCGTCGAAGCCGATGATTCCTCCATCGGCGGCGGCGGTCCGGCCGTCATTCCCTGCAACTGGCTGCAGCATTTCGAAAACGTGGTCGATCCCTATCATGTGCCGGTGCTGCACGGATCGTTCTCGGGGCCGCAATTCACCAACATGATGGCCTCTATGCCGGAGGTGAAGTTCGAGATGTCGCCGCGCGGCGTCACCGTGCGCTCGATCCGGCATCAGGACGACGGCAAGGTATTTTACCGGGTGACGGAAGCCGCCCTCCCCACGCTGCGCGTGGTACCTAATCCGCGGGTCGCGCAATTCGCCCGGGTCGAGTCGATCGGCTGGACCTTGCCGATCGACGATACGTCCTTTCGCATCTATGTCGCGGGCCGCGTCAAGAATACCGGCGACATCGGACGGATGCGCTCAAAATTCAACGGCAAGTTCTGGTGGGACATGACCGAACAGGAGCACCAGCAATTCCCCGGCGATTACGAGGCGCAGGTCGGCCAGGGTCCGGTCACGCTGCATTCGGAAGAGCATTTCGGCCAGAGCGACCGCGGCATCCTGATGATCCGACGGATGCTGAGCGAGCAGCTTGAGGCCCTGGCGTCGGGCCGCGACCCGATCGGCATAGCTTTCGAGAAAAACGCGCCGCCGGTTGAATTCGAAGCGGGGAATTTCATACGCGAAACGTGATCCGGCACGTACAACAAGAAAATATCGAGGGGGAAACCATGGTCGATTTGGCACCGCAGGCGACCGTACCGGCCGACACCGCCGCAGGGCCCTCGATCCGGCGATATTACGTGCTGGCGCTGTTGACCGTCATCTATGCGCTGAACTTCCTCGACCGCACGATTTTCAACGTTCTGATCGAGCCGATCAAAAAGGAATTTTCGCTCAGCGACACCACGATGGGGCTGCTGGCGGGCTTCGGCTTCGTGCTGTTCTATTCGCTGCTCGGCATCCCGATCGCGCGCCTCGCCGACCGCTTCAACCGCCGCAACATCGTAGCCATTGCGCTGGCGTTCTGGAGCGCCATGACGGTCTTTTGCGGCATGGCGCAAAGCGTCACGACGCTGGCGCTGGCGCGTATCGGCGTCGGCATCGGCGAATCCGCCGGCACACCCGCCTCGCAGTCGATCGTTGCCGACCTCTTCAACAAGAACGAGCGTCCCCGCGCGCTCGGCGTCTACGCCATCGGCACCTATCTCGGCGTATTCCTCGGCTATTTCATCGGCGGCTATATCAACCAGTACTACGGCTGGCGGACGGCGTTCTTTGTCGCCGGCCTGCCCGGCCTCGCGCTGGCCGCGGTGCTGTGGCTGACGATCTCGGAACCGAAGCGCGGGGCGATGGCGGAAACGTTCACGCCGGAGCCGATCGGGCCGACGCTTGGCTTCCTCGCCTCGCAGCGCACGTTTGTGATTTTGCTCGCAGGCTTTTGCCTGACGACCTACACCAACTACGCGACGTCGGCCTGGATTCCGCCGTTCCTGGCGAGGGTGCATCACCTCTCCAGCGCCGAGATCGGCACCTATGCCGGCACCTTCAAGGGGCTGTGCGGCATCGCTGGCACGCTGCTCGGCGGGTTCGTGGTGGCCCAGATCAGCCGCCGCGACGATCGCTGGAAATTGTGGGCGCCCGCGATGACGTCAGGCCTCGCCGGTCCCGGTCTTCGCGCTGTGCATGCTGACACCGGACTTCACCACCATGGTGGCCGCCCTGGCCGCCACCTCGTTCCTGGTCGGCTTTCATCTCGGCCCGATCTTTGCGATCGCGCAAACCGTCGCCAAGCCGAGCATGCGGGCGCTGGCATCCGCCATCATGCTGCTGACGGCCGCCGGATTTGGCCAGGGCGTCGGGCCGCTGGCGGTCGGCATGCTCAACGACGCGCTGAAGAACGATTTTGGCGCCCAGGCCGTGCGGTATTCGCTGCTGTCGGCTGCGGTCACGACCACGGTCGGGGCGCTGTTGTTCATCTGGGCGGCACGGTCGATACGCGCCGATATCCAGCGGGCGAGCTGATCCATCGGCTCACCGTCGGCACCGTCCCTTTGTTTTTATTATTGTTTTGATCCCCGGCCTGCGTCCGCGCGGACCGCGATGCTGCCGGTCAGACGACCTTTAAGTGATCTACATCACGGATACTTGGCAGAAAGCAGGTCAGAAACCGGCGGAATGAAACCATTTTGCCGGAACCGCGAAACCTTCCTGAAACAGTTCGGGCTTACACCGCTAACCAACACAGGACGCCAAAGGTGTCCGGGAGGCATCATATGAACCACTCAATTCATTCAGCAGATCGCAGCACCCATTTGAAGATCGTGGTTGTCGCCCTCGTGGCTGGCATCGCGGTTGCAGTCCTCGGTATCTCCGCCCGGACCGGCGCGGATTACAGCCAGACCGCGCAGGTCGTGAAGGCCGGCAAGCCGGTGATCGTCACCAGCTCGAACACCTCGACGGTGCGCTAAACGAAATCGATTTTATTGGAATAAAAACGGCCGCCCTCGGGCGGCCTTTTTGTTTGCGGCAGGACGTGAAGCGATCGGTATCAAGCCATTGATAACTGGCGCGAGAGACGGGACTCGAACCCGCGGCCTCCGCCGTGACAGGGCGGCGCTCTAACCAACTGAGCTACTCCCGCGGATGCCGCAATCATGTTCTGATCCGCGCAGAACCGAGGGCATAAAGGGCCGCCCCCGCTTAGTCAAGGACGTTGCGAATCCCCGCGCCAGACGGGCGTTTCTGCGATTCCGATGCAAATAATGGCCTGTTTTCAGGCAAAACTGCGCAGGCGGCCATCGCCCGAATCGTTCAACGCCTGATACGCTTGGGTTTCTTGAAACCCTCCCCGCTCGGGTCGCACCGGCCCCCGGGGTTTCGAGTTACCACGCAAGGCGTTTTTCCGGGCGCGGACCGGTGTTGACGAACGCGCCTCAAGCCATTCAACCAACGAGGAGAGCCAGTTATGGCGAAGAAAGCAGCATCTCCAGCCACTATCACACTCAAACATCTGGCGGCCGCGCTGGCCGAGGAACATGAGCTGTCGAAGAAGGCCGCCGAGGCGATCCTGACCGACATGGTCGACAGGATCGCAAAACACCTGAAGAAGGGCGAGCGGGTCCGTATCGTGGGGCTCGGCATCCTCCAGGTCCGCAAGCGCGCCGCCCGCATTGGGCGCAACCCCGCCACCGGCGAACCGATCCAGATCAAGGCCAGCAAGAAGGTCGCCTTCCGCGCCGCCAAGGAACTCAAGGAAGCGGTCTGACCCAAGCTTTCCCTGACGGCAGCAAAAGCGTCATTCCGGCGGGGACCCGGAATGGCGCTTTTCTGTTATAGAGCGCTTCCCTGCTCATCGTTTTGCGGATCGTCCATGCTGGCCTCGCCCCTCACCTTCACCCACGACGTCACCGAGCGCTTCCTGCGCTATGTCGTGATCGACACCCAGTCCGATCCGGCGTCTCCAACCTGCCCTTCCACCGAGAAGCAGAAGAATCTGGGCCGACTGCTCGCCTCGGAACTGCTGGCGATAGGCCTCGCAGACGCCCATCTCGACGAGCACGGCTATGTCTATGCGACGATCCCGGCCAATACCGACAAGAAGGTTCCGGTGATCTGCTTCTGCTCGCACATGGACACTTCACCTGATTGCACCGGTGCTAACGTCAAGCCGCAGGTCGTGAAGGACTATCGTGGCGGCGACATCGTGCTGCCGGCTGATCCCACGCAGGTGATCCGCGCCGCCGACCATCCCGCGCTCGCCGACCAGATCGGGCACGACATCATCACGACCGACGGCACCACGCTGCTCGGCGCCGACAACAAGGCCGGCCTCGCCGAGATCATGGATGCGGCGCGGTTCTTGATTCAAAATCCGCAGATCAGGCACGGCACCATCAAGATCCTGTTCACGCCCGACGAGGAGATCGGCCGCGGCGTCGACAAGGTCGATCTGAAGAAACTCGGCGCCGACTTCGCCTATACGATGGACGGCGAAAGCGCCGGCCATATCGAGGACGAAACCTTTTCGGCCGACGGCGCCACCATCACCATCGAGGGCGTCTCGACCCATCCGGGCTTCGCCAAGGGCAAGATGGAGCACGCGATCAAGATCGCGGCCGCCATCGTCGACCGCCTGCCCAGGGATACCTGCTCGCCGGAAACGACCGAAGGCAAGGAGGGTTTCCTGCATCCGATCGGCATTACGGGCGCGCTGGAGAAGGCCACCATCGGCTTCATCGTGCGCGATTTCACCGACGAGGGATTGACGGAAAAGGAAGCCCTGCTCGAAGGCATCGTCAAAGAGGTGATGAAGGATTATCCGCGCTCGACGTACCGGATGGACGTCAAGGCGCAATACCGCAACATGAAGCAGGTCATCGACCGCCACCCCGAGACCGTCGACTACGCCATCGAGGCGATCCGACGTGCGGGACTGACACCGGTGCGAAGCTCGATCCGGGGCGGCACCGACGGCTCACGGCTGTCGTTCATGGGCCTGCCCTGCCCCAACATCTTCGCCGGCGAACACGCGTTCCACTCGCGGCTGGAATGGGTCAGCCGCCAGGACATGGAAAAGGCCGCTGAGACGATCGTGCATCTGGCGATGATCTGGGAAGAGCGGGCATAGCGGTTTGTCCAACCGCGGCCGTCAGTGTAGCTTTCGCGTGGAAAGCGAGGACGTCCACCATGCGGTTGTCAAAACTCGCCGCTTTGGCGCTTATCGTCGGAGCTGCAGGCTCAATGTCAGCGTCTGCAGCGCAGGCCGCTGCTGACTGTCCAATATTGATAGAACTGGCGGATTGGGGCGAGAACCCGGCCGGCGACGTCAGCGTCGCGTCCGGACAAAGCTGCCAATTTTCGATCAAGATGCGCGGCACGGTGAATAGCTCGGACATTTTGCAAAAGCCGGCACGCGGCAAATTGAAAAAGCTCAACGCAACGACTTACGAATACAAGGCGAAGGCCAGATACAAGGGGAGCGATAGCTTTGCCATCAAGGCAACGGGTCAGGGGCCGACGGCTTCCGGCACATCGGTAATTACTGTGCAGGCAACGATCAAATAGCGTTCCTCGCGCCCGTTGCGTCGCGGACGTGCGTTGCCGTCTGACACGCTCTGTTACGGCAGCGATCCTCTCAGGTCCGCGATACCAATATCCAAGGTGACCCGGCCACCGTTCTCAGGCGCGGTGTCCGTGCGGACATTGCTGGCTTCGGACAGAGTGATCACTCGAACGATAGTCGCGGAAAGCAGCAATGCTGCGACGATCATCAGCCCGGTCCGGGCTGGAGTCAGTTGCAGATCGGACAAGCGCATCATTGCTACACCCACGCGCACCGCCGCCAGCCCATTGCAACTGATCGTTGATTCGTTAGGCGATTTAGTGGCGTGGCGGTGGCGAACCGGCGATCAATCGGAATCGCGAAACTCCCTCTCCCGTCATTGCGACAAGGGATTGCGCTCGCAGCTCTCGTTCTACGACGCGCGCGCCGTGACGATCCAGACAGACGCCGGCAGCAACACCGCATCGCCCTTGGCGAATGGCGTGAGTGCTTCGCGAATGGACGCCGCGGCCGCCTTGCGGAGCTCTTCCGGCTGGCCCTCCAGCGCACGGCTCACCGGGCCGATTTCGAAGGCGCCCTGCACGGCGCCGTCGAGACCGCGGCCGATCGCGGCGTCGAGCGAGAGCGGACACGGCTCCATCTCGACGCCCGTAAAGCCCGCGGCATCGAGGATCCGGCGGACCCGCGCTTCGGAGGCGAACGCAAACGGCCCGGGATCGTCCGGTCCCTGCTGCGGCAGTTTCGGCACATGCTTGTAGGCGGCCTGCAGCGGCGCCATGAAGAACGGGTTTTCGCGCGGCTCGCGCCAGCAGGCGAATGCCAGCCGGCCTGTGGGCCGCAGCGCCTTGCGCATGTTGGCAAACGACAGCGCGGGATCGGCAAAAAACATCACGCCGAAGCGCGAGGCGAGCACATCGAAACTGGCCGGCTCGAACGGATAGACGGTGGCGTCGGCGAGAACGAAATCGACCGGCAGTTCCTTCGGCGCGCTCTGCCGCGCCCGCTCCAGCATCGGGCCGGATATGTCGACGCCGAGCACATGGCCTGACGGCGCGACCTCTCGCGCGAACGCGATCGCCGTAGCGCCGCTGCCGCAGCCGACATCGATGACGCGCTCGCCCGGCTTCAGCTTCGCCCGATCGATCACGAGGTCGGCGATCGGCTTGAGCACAATGTCCTGCGCCGTCTGCCGCTCCGCCCAGCGCTGTCCGGCCGGACCGTTCCAGTAGGCGATCTGATCGGCGTTTTGGTCGTGGCCTCGAGGGGTTTCCATCTACGCAACTCTCATTTGATCGGGGATGTCCGGGGAGCGATGGCTTGCCGGCCGACCTTGCACGAACGGGGGCCGCAGGGTTAAACAGAGGCACAAGGGCGGCTAGCTCAGCTGGTTAGAGCATCTCGTTTACACCGAGAGGGTCGGGAGTTCGAAATCTCTCGCCGCCTACCAGCCTTCGCACTGAGCGCTACGGCTCGGCGAGCCAACGGCATGATGGCGAAGGCTGTCACGCCGAAGCCAAGCGCGAAGGCGGACGGCGTTAATCACCCGGCTTTCCCGGCAAGTCCTTGATATCGTTGATCCACGGCGCGGCGGACTTGCACCAGATCTGCCGCACGGGCTTGAGCTGGTCGCGCTGGCGGATGCTGCCCCAGCGGATGCCCCAGTCGTCGGGCCCGCCCTCGCCGTGGAGAACAGCGGCGAACCGCAGGCTTCGCAAAAATGCTGGAAGCGCGTGCGGCCGTTGTCGCCGGTCTTTGGATAAACTTTCGGTGTCGCGCCCGTCATCCGGATCTGCGCGGCGGAACAGAGCACCGTCACCCGGTACGGCGAGCCCGTCAGGTTCTGGCAATCGGTGCAGTGACAGATCGATACTTTCGCAGGGTCGATGTCGGCCTGGTAGGTCACCCGCCCGCAATGGCATTGCCCGTCGATTTCCATACGCCTCAACTCCGCCCGTCCAATGGAGATCCGGTCCGCACAAACAAAAACGGCGCCCGAAGGCGCCGTTTTATCATTGTTCAGTTCGATCCGCTTAGTGGGCGGTGAGGCCACCGGCCGCTTCGTCCGAGGCGTCGGGCTTCACGTCCACCTTGGTGTCCTCTTCCCAGACGATCGGCACGGGCGTGCGGACCAGCGCCGTGGCGAGCACTTCATCCAGCCTTGCGACCGGGATGATGTCCATGCCGCCCTTGATCGCATCGGAAATCTCCGTGAGATCCTTGGCGTTGTCCTCGGGGATCAGCACCGTCTTGATGCCGCCGCGGGCCGCAGCCAACAGCTTCTCCTTCAGACCGCCGATCGGCAGCACGCGACCACGCAACGTGATCTCGCCCGTCATCGCGACATCGTGGCGAACCGGAATGCCGGTCATCACCGAGATGATCGCAGTCGCCATCGCCACACCCGCCGACGGTCCGTCCTTCGGGGTCGCCCCCTCCGGAACGTGGACGTGGATGTCGCGCCGGTCGAACAGCGGCGGCTCGATGCCGTAGTTGATCGCCCGCGAGCGGACGTAAGACGCCGCCGCCGAGATCGACTCCTTCATCACGTCGCGCAGGTTGCCCGTGACCGTCATCTTGCCCTTGCCGGGCATCATGACGCCTTCGATGGTCAGCAGCTCGCCGCCGACATCGGTCCAGGCAAGGCCGGTGACGATACCGATCTGCGGCTCGCTCTCGATCTCGCCGTACCGGTACTTCGGCACGCCGAGGAAGTCTTCGAGAGTCTTCTCGGTGACCTTGACCGACTTCTTCTTGGAGATCATCAGCTCCTTCACCGCCTTGCGGGCGAGTGTCGAAAGCTCACGCTCCAGGTTACGCACGCCCGCTTCGCGGGTGTAGCGGCGGATCATCAGCAACAAGGCTTCATCGTCGATCGACCATTCCTTGGAATCGAGACCATGCTTGGCGATGGCGTTCGGGATCAGATGCTTGCGCGCGATCTCGACCTTCTCGTTCTCGGTATAGCCGGCGATCCGGATGATCTCCATGCGGTCCATCAGCGGGCCCGGAATATTGAGCGTATTCGCGGTCGTGATGAACATGACGTTCGACAGATCGTAGTCGACCTCCAGATAGTGGTCGTTGAAAGTCGAGTTCTGCTCGGGGTCGAGGACCTCAAGCAGCGCCGACGACGGATCGCCGCGGAAATCGGCGCCCATCTTGTCGATCTCGTCCAGCAGGAACAGCGGATTCGAGGTCTTCGCCTTGCGCATCGACTGGATGACCTTGCCGGGCATCGAGCCGATATAGGTGCGGCGGTGACCGCGGATTTCCGCTTCATCCCGCACGCCGCCGAGCGACACGCGCACGAACTCACGCCCGGTCGCCTTCGCGATCGACTTGCCGAGCGAGGTCTTGCCGACGCCGGGAGGTCCGACCAGGCACAGGATCGGTCCGGTCAGCTTGTTGGCGCGCGTCTGCACGGCGAGATACTCGACGATGCGGTCCTTGACCTTCTCGAGCCCGTAGTGGTCGGAGTCCAGCACGGCCTGCGCCGCCTCGAGGTCCTTCTTGACCTTGGACTTCTTGTTCCACGGAATCGACAGCAGCCAGTCGAGATAGTTGCGCACGACGGTTGCTTCCGCGGACATCGGCGACATCTGGCGCAGCTTCTTCAATTCGTGCTGCGCCTTCTCCCGCGCTTCCTTGGAAAGCTTGGTCTTGGCAATCTTCTCTTCCAGATCGGCCAGCTCGTCGCGACCTTCGTCGTCGCCGAGTTCCTTCTGGATCGCCTTCATCTGCTCGTTCAGGTAATATTCGCGCTGGGTCTTCTCCATCTGGCGCTTGACGCGCGAGCGGATGCGCTTCTCGACCTGCAGCACCGAGATCTCGCTCTCCATCAGCCCCAGCACCTTCTCCAGGCGCTGCGTGACGGACAACGTTTCCAGGATGGCCTGCCGATCGGCAATCTTGACGGCGAGATGCTGGGCGACCTGATCGCTGAGCTTGGCGAAATCGGTGATCGCCTGAACCACGCCGACGACTTCGGCAGAGATCTTCTTGTTCAGCTTCACATAGCTTTCGAAGTCGGACACGACCGAGCGCGACAGGGCTTCGGCTTCAACCGAACTGGCGTCGGTGTCGGCGAGCGCAACCGCGGTCGCCTCGTAATATTCGGTGCGATCGGAATATTTCTCCACGCGCGCGCGCTCGAGCCCTTCAACCAGCACCTTCACGGTGCCGTCGGGAAGCTTCAGGAGCTGCAGCACGCTGGCGAGCGTACCGACCTCGTAGATCGAATCCGGGTTTGGATCATCGTCGGACGCGTTCTTCTGCGTCGCGAGCAGGATCAGCGCGTCGTTCTTCATCACCTCTTCGAGGGCGCGGATCGACTTCTCGCGGCCGACGAACAGCGGCACGATCATGTGCGGGAAAACGACGATGTCGCGGAGCGGCAGTACCGGATACGAGTGGCTTTCGCCGAGAACGATGGTTGGCCGGGTTTTTGGGGTCGTCATGGCCTTATCCTTATGTTTTGCCCCCTCGCACGCAGTCCGCGCTTGCGCAACCGCCACAAGGTGCCTTGAGTTCCGGGTCACTCGGCCGCCTTCGCTGCCGCCTCTCGCCGGATGATTTTGCGACGAATCTCGAACGTGATTTCCGCCACCGCCAGCATTAGGTGGCTATCGGGTATGGGGGTGTCAAGTCACGGAAAAATGCCCACAAATTGGGGCCAAACGCGCGCAAAACGCTGACGCAATAACGGCCGCCGGCACGTCCGGCAGCCGTCACTATCTGGGTAGTCCAAGCGAGTTATGGCGAGCGCGATCAGGCGCTGGCGCTGCTCTCGACGGCCCGGTCCGAACGGTCCGCATAGATGTAGAGCGGACGGGCGGTGCCTTCGACCACTTCGCGCGAGATCACGACCTCTTCGACGCCTTCCAGACCCGGCAGATCGAACATGGTCTCGAGCAGGATGCTTTCGAGGATCGAACGCAGTCCGCGCGCGCCGGTCTTGCGCTCGATCGCCTTGCGGGCGACCGCGCCAAGCGCCTCGTCGGCGAAGGTGAGTTCGATGTTCTCCATTTCGAACAGCCGCTGATATTGCTTCACCAGCGCGTTCTTCGGATCGGTCAGGATCTTCTTCAGCGAGGCCTCGTCGAGATCCTCCAGCGTCGCGACCACGGGCAGACGACCGACGAACTCCGGAATCAGGCCGTACTTCAGGAGGTCTTCCGGCTCGACATGGCGGAAGATTTCGCCGGTGCGGCGGTCTTCGGGCGCCAGAACCTGGGCGGCAAAACCGATCGAGGTCGAACGTCCGCGTGCGGAGATGATCTTCTCAAGCCCTGAGAAGGCGCCGCCGCAGATGAACAGGATGTTTGTCGTGTCGACCTGCAGGAACTCCTGCTGCGGATGCTTGCGGCCGCCCTGCGGAGGCACGGAGGCAACCGTGCCTTCCATGATCTTCAGCAGCGCCTGCTGCACGCCCTCGCCCGACACGTCGCGGGTGATCGACGGGTTGTCGGACTTGCGGCTGATCTTGTCGATTTCGTCGATATAGACGATGCCGCGCTGCGCGCGCTCGACATTGTAGTCGGCCGACTGCAGCAGCTTCAGGATGATGTTCTCGACGTCCTCGCCGACGTAGCCGGCTTCGGTCAGCGTCGTCGCATCCGCCATCGTGAACGGCACGTCGAGAATGCGCGCCAGCGTCTGCGCCAGCAGCGTCTTGCCCGAACCGGTCGGACCGATCAGCAGGATGTTCGACTTCGCGAGTTCGACGTCGTTGTGCTTGGTCTGGTGATTGAGCCGCTTGTAGTGATTGTGGACGGCGACCGAGAGCACCTTCTTGGCATGGCTCTGGCCGATCACGTAATCGTCCAGCACCTTGCAGATTTCCTTCGGCGTCGGAATGCCGTCGCGCGACTTCACCAGCGAAGACTTGTTCTCCTCGCGGATGATGTCCATGCAGAGTTCGACGCACTCGTCGCAGATGAATACAGTTGGACCTGCGATGAGTTTGCGGACTTCGTGCTGGCTCTTTCCACAGAACGAGCAATACAGCGTGTTCTTGGAGTCGCTTGTGCCAACCTTACTCATTCTTGTCTCCGTCCGCCGTTCGATCCGTTACCCGATCGACCCAATCCGGCACTCGCGCCGGGCCTCAAGGTAGATAGAGCAAATTCCGTACCAGAAAAGACCCTAACTCAATTACGCACCATGCGAATCACGGTTTCTCGAATCCCGCGATGTTAACCCAACCCACACAGCCAACCATGCTGACACCCGACTATCAAGAATTCGCTAATCGGGGTCGGAATGGCTACCCGTGACAATACCGTGATTTGAGGCATTCGCACGGGGAGAAGTTGACGAAATCGACCGAGCGTTGCGCAACTGCCACGCAGCAAAACCGGCACGAAAGCGGAACTTTCGGCCTGTGCGGGGCACAGGCACGCGGCTTTCGACCATATTTACCGATTCAACAACCGTTAAGGTCAACGCGGGGTGTCTTTATCCGTGACCTTACGGGGTTTTCACCGCCGAGGCTTCTTCGGGGCGCTTTTCGATCACCTTGTCGACGATCCCGAAGTCGCGGGCCATTTCGGCGGTCAGGAATTTGTCGCGTTCCAGCGCATCCTCGATCGCCTTGTAGGTCTGTCCGGTGTGCTTCACGTAGATCTCGTTGAGGCGCTTCTTGAGATTCAGGATCTCCTGCGCGTGCAGCATGATGTCGGTCGCCTGGCCCTGGAAGCCGCCGGACGGCTGGTGCACCATGATGCGGGAATTCGGCAGCGAGAAGCGCATGTCCTTTTCGCCGGCTGCAAGCAGCAGCGAGCCCATCGAAGCCGCCTGCCCCGTGCACAGCGTCGAGACCGGCGGACGGATGAACTGCATGGTGTCGTAAATCGCAAGCCCCGATGTCACCACGCCGCCGGGCGAGTTGATGTACATCGAGATTTCCTTCTTCGGATTTTCCGCCTCCAGGAAAAGGAGCTGCGCGACGGTGAGCGTCGACATGCCGTCTTCGACCGGACCGGTCACGAAGATGATGCGCTCTTTCAGCAGCCGCGAGAAAATGTCGTAGGCGCGTTCGCCGCGGTTGGTCTGCTCGACCACCATGGGCACGAGGTTCATGTAGGTTTCAACGGGATCGCGCATTAGTCACCCCAAGGGTTAGGTAGAGGGTTGGGTAGAGAACAAGCGGGGCGAACATCCATCGGCAAGGCAGGCATGATTGCCGCGCGCGGACGAACGTCCCGTGATGCAGGACTTCGGCTCAGAACTCGCGGGTAGCGAGCCGCTCACAGATATGAGCCAATTTCCCGGCGACAAGACCGGGCAATGGCAAGCCGAATTAGACGAGTTCAAGCTGATTCGGAGGCCGCCTCATAGCGACGGATACCGTCGCTATGCCGCTTTCACCGTTCATCATTAATGTCCGCCTGACCAAAGCGGTCAGGCTGCGCTCTTCTCGGCCTCATCGTCCTTGAACAGGTCCTCGCGCGACACCTTCTTCTCGGTCACGTTGGCGAGTTCGAGGATGAAATCGACCACCTTGTCCTCATAAATCGGCGCACGAAGCTGGGCCAGCGCATTGGCATTGTTGCGATAGTAGTCCCAGACTTCCTTCTCGCGGCCGGGCATCGAACGCGCGCGCTCGATCACCGCGCGGCTGACTTCGTCGTCGGTCACGGTGATCTTGTTCTTCTCGCCGATCTCCGACAGCACCAGACCGAGCCGGACGCGGCGGTCGGCAATCTTCTTGTACTCTTCCTTGGCGGCATCCTCGGTGGTGTCTTCGTCGGCGAACGTCTTGCCCGAAGATTCCATCTCGGCCTTGATCGAGTTCCACATCAGGTTGAACTCTTCGTCGATCAGCGACGGCGGCGCTTCGAATTTGTGGCTGTCGTCGAGACGATCGAGCAGCGCGCGCTTGACGCGCTGACGCGTCGCACCGGCGAACTCGGCGACCAGACGCTCGCGCGCGGCCTCCTTCAGCTTGTCGAGCGACTCCAGGCCGAGCGTCTTTGCGAACTCGTCGTCGATCTTGGTTTCACCGGGCGCTTCGATCAGGGTTGCCGTGGTCTCGAACTCGGCCGGCTGGCCGGCGAGCTTCTCGCTGGCGTAGTTCTTCGGGAATGACACTTTCAGCGTGCGGGTCTCGCCCGCACCGATGACCGACGAGCTGTTCCTCGAAACCCGGAATGAACTGTCCGGTGCCGATCACGACCGCGATGCCCTCGCCGGTACCGCCGTCGAACAGTTCGCCATTGATACTGCCCTTGAAGCTGATCGTAACGCGATCGCCGGTCTCGGCCTTGGCACCCTCGGCCTTCGCCGCATAGGGACGGTTCTGGTCGGCGATGCGCTTGATGGCCTCATCGACCTCGGCATCGGTCACCTCGACCACCGGCTTCTCGACCGAGAAGGTCTTGAAATCGGCGAGCTGGATCGTCGGCACCACCTCGATCGCAACCGTGTAGGTCAGATCGGTCTTGCCGGCGAGCAGCTCCTCGACCTCGGTCTGCTCGGTCGGCATGGTGATCTTCGGCTCGGTCGCGAGACGGAAACCGCGGTCGGTGAAGATCTGCGTGTTGGTATCGCGAATGGTCTGGTCGATGGTCTCGGCCATGACAGAGCGGCCATACACCTTCTTCAGGTGGCTCACCGGCACCTTGCCGGGACGGAAGCCATTGAGCTTAACCTTGTCCTTGAGGTCGACCAGCTTGGCATCCGCCTTGGCATCGAGATCCGATGCGGGAACGCTGACCTTGAACTCGTGCTTCAATCCCTCGGCGAGGGTTTCGGTGACCTGCATGGTGTCAATCTTCTTCCGCTTGCGCCGGGCCGAACAGGCCCGGCAGTGTCAAATGTTCGAGGCGTCGCCTTGCAGCCTGCGCCGGTGGTTCGGCGGACCTTGTCTCCCCAAACGGGGAAGCAGGCCCTCCAGTATTCGTCATGCAAACGCTTGGATAGAGCGCTTGGTGCGGGCGGAGGGACTCGAACCCCCACAACTTTCGTCACTGGAACCTAAATCCAGCGCGTCTACCAGTTCCGCCACGCCCGCGTGAAAAGCATCCATACCCGGCCGCGATGCCGCGGGCGGCGGGCTTATAACATGAGCCTACACCTCCGCAGCAAAAAAATGGCCCTTTTTGACAGCACCGGGGCAAGGCGTCACAGCTAGGACAGACACAACAAAAAATGGTCCGCACCGGCCCGATGGCAAGCCCCGAATTCCCGCTGAATCGACGCGCGCTGATGGCTGGGTTGGGGGCGGCCGCGCTGGCCCCGATGTGCCCCGCGGCGAGCCGGGGCCAAGGTAACTCCCAAAGCCGAACTCCGCTGGCTTTGCAGGCGAGAGCCGACAGCATCGCACTCCGCCCGGGAAGCGCGGCCACGCCGGTCTGGGCGCTGCAAGGGCCTGAACTCAGGTTCAAGCGCGGCGAGACCCTCGATATCGCCCTCGGCAACGAGCTCCCGGTGCCAGTCGTCCTCAATTGGCGCGGGATCGATGGCGCCCCGGCGGCCGAACCGCTGACCGGCCGCCCCCCGCTCGCAGGCGGCGGCAAGGACAGCCTGCAACTGCCGCTGCGCCACGCCGGGACATTCCTGTGCGAATCCGGCCTGCTCGGCGATGGCCAGGCTCACCCATCCCGGCCGCGGCCATTGATCGTCCGGGAGACCGAAACTGTCGCCGTCGACCGCGACGAGGTTCTCCTGATCGAGGACTGGCGGGTCAAGCCGGATGGAACCGCGATGGCACCGGGGACCGACCCGGGAGACACCGTGCCGGTCCATACGATTAACGGCCGGACTTCGCTCGATCTCTCAGCCCGGACCAACGAACGGGTCAGGCTCCGCATCATCAGTGGCTGCCAACGCTCTGTTATTGCTCTCAAACTGGAAGGGATGGAGGTTCGGGTGATGGCCATCGACGGCCAGCCATCCGAGCCGTTCCAGGCCCGCAACGGCGCGCTGGTGCTGGCGCCCGGCGGCCGGGTCGATGCCTTCATCGATCTGACGGCGCCCGGCGGGTAGCGTGAGCCCGATCCTCCTGCACGACGGCAAGGAAGCCCGTCCGATCGGCAAATTCGTTGTCTCCAGCGAGCCGCCGATCCGCAACCTACCCCTGCCCCCGGCACCGCCATTGCCCTCCAACGGCCTCCCCGAACGGCTCGACCTCAAGAACGCCACCCGGGTCGATCTGCCGCTTGGCGGGCCACCGGGCGACTGGGTGACACCAGCCAAATTCATCGCCACCGCCCCGCCCGCCTTCCGCGCCAAGGCCGGCCGCACCGTGGTGCTGGCGCTGACCAACCGCGCCGCCATCGCCACCGTGTTCCACCTCCACGGACACCATTTCCGCCTGCTGGACCGGCTCGACGACGGCTGGAAGCCGTTCTGGCTGGATACGCTGGCAATCGAGCCCGGCCAGACCCAGCGCATCGCCTTCGCCGCCGAATACGCCGGACGCTACCTGATCGAATCCATCGCCACCGACTGGGCCGCGCCGCGGCTGGTGCGGTGGTACGCTGTCGAATGAGGAGAAAGCCATGAGCAAACCGGTTCCCGCCATCCGCAGCGTCAAGGCGCGCGGTATCGTCGTGCCGCTCAAGCGTCCGCTGAAGAACGCGTTCGGCGTGTTCAATGCCGGGCCGCTGGTCCTGATCGATGTCGAGACCGACCAGGGCGTGACTGGCCGGGCCTACATTTTCGCCTACAGCAATTTGACGCTGAAGCCACTGGTTCACCTGGTCGAGGAAATCGGCCGCGAGTTTGCCGGACGGGCGGTCGCGCCTTACGAGCTGATGTCGGCGATGGATGCGAAATTCCGACTGCTCGGCTGGCAGGGTCTCGTCGGCATGGCCGTGTCGGGCCTCGACATGGCCTTCTGGGATGCGCTCGGGCAGTTGGCCGGCAAGCCGGTGGTCGAACTGCTCGGCGGCACGGCGAAACCGATCAGGGCCTATGACAGCTATGGCGTCGTCGATCCGGTCGCCGACGAACGCGCGCTGCGCCATTCGCTGGAGCAAGGTTTTCGCGGCATCAAGATCAAGGGCGGCGACGGCGACGCCGCCAACGACGAGCGCATGGTCAAGGGCGTGCGCGCGCTGCTCGGCCCGGATGTCGCGCTGATGATCGACTTCAACCAGTCGCTCGATCCCGCCGAAGCCACGCGCCGCATTGCCCGCCTTGCGCCTTACGATTTGCACTGGATCGAGGAGCCCGTGCCGCAGGAAAACCTGTCGGGTCACGCACAAGTGCGCGAGATGTCGCCGACGCCGATTCAGGCCGGCGAGAACTGGTGGTTTCCGCGCGGCTTTGCGGAAGCGATCGAAGCCGGCGCCAGCGACTTCATCATGCCCGACCTGATGAAGTGCGGCGGCGTCACCGGCTGGCTGCAGGTCGCAGCCCAAGCGGCGGCCGCGAACATTCCGATGTCGAGCCATCTGTTTGCGGAGGCCAGCGCCCATATGCTGGCGGTGACGCCAACCGCGCACTGGCTCGAATATCTCGACTTCGCCGGCGCCATCCTCGCCCACCCGGCCGAGATCGTCGATGGCACGGTGACGGCAAGAGGGCCTGGCTTGGGGCTGGAATGGAATGAGACGGCGGTGGCGAAATATCTGGTGACGTAGCCGGGTAGGATGGGTGGAGCGCAGCGATACCCATCAATTCCTGCAACCGCGAAAAGCGATGGGTATCGCTGCGCTCCACCCATCCTACGAACTCAATACTCGATCCCGAACCCGTCATAGAGCCGCCTGAACACCGCCGGCAGCACCTCCGGAAGATCTTCCGCGATCAGGCCCGGTCCCGCCTCGCCCGCGGCTTCGCCGTGCAGCCAGACGCCGATGCAGGCGGCCTCGAACGCCGGCACGCCTTGCGCCAGCATCCCTGCGATCATCCCCGCCAGCACATCGCCGGCGCCGGCGGTGGCGAGCCAGGGCGGCGCGTTGGAGGCGATGCTCGCGCGCCCGTCGGGCGACGCCACCACCGTATCCGGTCCCTTCAGCAGAACCACCGCGCCGGAACGTTCGGCGGCGTCGCGCACCCGCTCCAGTTTGGAGCGGCCGGGATGCTTGTTGCTGATATCGCTGAACAGGCGCGGAAACTCGCCTTCATGCGGGGTCAGGACGACCTGTCCACCTTCGGCAGCCTTGATCGATTCAAACAGCCGCTCGGGTGCTTCGGCAAAACTCGTCAGCGCGTCGGCATCGAGCACGAGGCCGCGTTTCGCCGACAGCGCGGTATGGACGAGATCGCGCGTGCGCTCGCTGACGCCGGCGCCCGGCCCGATCACGATGGAATTGAGACGCCTGTCGCTGACCATATCGGCGAATTCGACCGGGGTATCGACGGGACGAACCATCACCGCGGTCAGCGCCGCGGCATTCACCGCCAGCGCGTCGCGCGGCGAGGCCACCGTGACGAGGCCGGCCCCTGCCCGCAACGCGCCGCGCGCCGCGAGCCGCGCCGCGCCGGTCGACGCCAGTTCGCCGGACAGCACGACTGTGTGGCCGCGGGCATATTTGTGGCCGTCGATCTGCGGCACCGGGAAGAAACCCTGCCAACTCTGCGGAACGTTCTCCGACGTCTGCGGCCGGATCTCCTCGAGCACGCGCGGATCGATGCCGATATCGGCGACGCGGACGCGGCCGCAATGCTTGCGCCCCGGCATCAACAGATGCGCCGGCTTGCGGCGGAAGAACGTCACGGTCTCGACGGCATTGATCGCCGCGCCCATTACCGCGCCCGAGGTGCCGTTGATCCCGCTCGGCAGGTCGACCGCGAGCACCGGCGCACCGTTGGCGTTGACCGCCTCGATCATCTCGAGCGGGTCGCCCTTGACGGGACGATTGAGCCCGGCGCCGAACAGCGCATCGATGATCAGCGCCGGCCTGCCGATCGCCTGCGGATTGAACGGCAGCACCGGATATTTCCAGCCGCGGGCGGCGAGCGCGGCATCGCCCTGCAGGCTGTCGCGCTCGCACAGCAGGATGATCGACACGTCGCGGCCGCGCGCGGCGAGTTCGGCGGCCGCCACGAAACCGTCGCCGCCATTGTTGCCGCGGCCGGCGACCACCACGATCGGTCCCTCCTCGACGAGATCCATCGCGGCTTTGGCCACGGCCTGCCCTGCGCTCATCATCAGCGCGAAGCCGGGCGTGCCGGCGGCGATCGTCAGCCGGTCGGCACGCTCCATCTCAGTCGTCGTCAGAACTTCCATGCCGAACCCCCGATCCGTCAGCCTCTTCTGAAGGCATATCGCCCTCGCACACCGCGGCCCGAGTAACCTCACCTGCACACGAATTGATCGATTTGCCTATTTTATAAGCTTCGCTATCATGCGCCGTTCGGCTCGACCTCTTCCACTTGCCTGTTAAAAGTCTGATAATGTTCCGAAATCAGCCGCGTTAACAACTTGGCATAGACCCTGCTTTTGAGGAAGCCGGTTGGACAACCCGAGCTTATGATCGTCGCAGTTAGCGGCAATTATGAGCAGTCCGGTTCTGCCGGATGCAAGGATCAAACCAGACGGCGCCAGGGAATTCGCCAGGCTGCGACATCGAAACTATCTGCATTCTGCAATTTGGAAATGCCCGGGAGGCGCTCAGTGAAGAAGATCGAAGCCATCATCAAGCCATTCAAGCTCGACGAGGTGAAAGAGGCGCTTCAGGAAGTCGGACTGCAGGGCATCACGGTCACCGAAGCCAAGGGCTTTGGCCGGCAGAAGGGACACGCCGAACTCTATCGCGGTGCAGAATACATCGTCGACTTCCTGCCCAAGGTGAAAATCGAGATCGTGATTTCGGACGAGCTGGTCGAGAAGGCGATCGACGCGATCCGCCGCGCCGCCCAGACCGGGCGCATCGGCGACGGCAAAATCTTCGTCTCCAACATCGAGGAAGCGATCCGGATCAGAACCGGCGAATCCGGGCTGGACGCTATCTGAGCCGGGTGGTATCCGGATTTTGCGATTGAAAAATAACAAAAACGGCTGCTTCCGCAGCCGATTTCGTTCGCGATCCTCCCTATCGATCGTCTGCGAAATGTCTTGTCCTGGAAACAGTCCGTAGTAGCCAAAAGGGGTATTCATGAAGACCGCCAAAGACGTCCTGAAATCGATCAAGGACAACGACGTAAAATACGTCGACCTGCGCTTCACCGATCCGCGCGGCAAGTGGCAGCACGTGACCTTCGACATCAGCATGATCGACGAGGAAATCTTTGCGGAAGGCACCATGTTCGACGGCTCGTCGATCGCCGGCTGGAAGGCGATCAACGAATCCGACATGTGCCTGATGCCCGACCCGGTCACCGCGACGATCGATCCGTTCTTCGCCGAAACCACCATGGTCATCGTCTGCGACGTGCTGGAGCCGACCACCGGCGAGCCCTACAACCGCGACCCGCGCGGCATGGCCAAGAAGGCCGAGGCGATGGTGAAATCGTCCGGTGTCGGCGACACCGTGTTCTTCGGCCCCGAGGCCGAGTTCTTCGTGTTCGACGACGTCCGCTACCAGACCACCCCGTATAACACCGGTTTCAAGCTGGATTCGTCGGAATTGCCGACCAATTCGGACACCGAATATGAAGGCGGCAACCTCGGTCACCGCATCCGCACCAAGGGCGGCTATTTCCCGGTGCCGCCGCAGGATTCGGTGCAGGACATGCGTTCGGAAATGCTCGGCGCCATGTCCAAGATGGGCGTCAAGGTCGAGAAGCACCACCACGAAGTGGCTTCCGCCCAGCACGAGCTCGGCATGAAGTTCGATACCATGACGCATATGGCCGACCAGATGCAGGTCTACAAATACTGCATCCACCAGGTCGCGCACATCTACGGCAAGACCGCCACCTTCATGCCGAAGCCGGTCTATGGCGACAACGGCTCGGGCATGCACTGCCATCAGTCGATCTGGAAGGACGGCAAGCCGGTGTTCGCCGGCAACAAATATGCCGACCTCTCGGAAACCTGCCTTCACTACATCGGCGGCATCATCAAGCACGCCAAGGCGATCAACGCCTTCACCAACCCGTCGACCAATTCCTACAAGCGCCTGGTCCCGGGCTATGAAGCCCCCGTGCTGCTCGCCTACTCCGCGCGCAACCGCTCGGCCTCCTGCCGTATTCCCTACACGGCGAACCCGAAGGCCAAGCGCGTCGAAGTCCGCTTCCCCGATCCGATGGCCAACCCCTATCTCGGCTTCGCCGCGATGCTGATGGCCGGCCTCGACGGCATCAAGAACAAGATCGATCCCGGTCCGGCGATGGACAAGGACCTCTACGATCTGCCGAAGGAAGAGCTGAAGCAGATCCCGACGGTGTGCGGTTCGCTCCGCGAGGCGCTGGAAAACCTCGACAAGGACCGCGCGTTCCTCAAGAACGGCGGCGTGTTCGACGACGACTTCATCGACAGCTATATCGAGCTGAAGATGACCGAGGTCGAGCGCTTCGAAATGACCCCGCACCCGGTCGAATTCGACATGTATTATTCGCTGTAAGCGCCGGCGGGGTTCCCCGCCGACATCATCGACCGAGAAATGCAAAAGGCGCTTCCGATGGAAGCGCCTTTTATTTTAGTGGCGACCGTTTCCCTCACGCCTGGAGCCAACCGGGCTCCGCGTAAGCCGGCGGTTCCCGAATCCCAGTGAAACCAAAACTTCTCCCAAATCGTGTCGGCGATTGCCGCTTTTAGACCTTGCTGGCAGCGTAGTGGTGGACGGGAGCAACCAGGGGCGACCTCAACCAATGGCGACAAATGACGATTTCCGGGCGGATCGTTCTCCTCTCTTTCTCTCCGAACATGCCGAAGAAGCCGAGCGGTTCGATATCGATAAGGCTTTGAATCGAGCCACCATCTCGTCGCGAATCCTCAAGACGAGCATTTCGGCGCTGACAGCGACAGCGATCGCTATCGCTGTTCTGTCGATGGCAGATCCAGTCGAGCTCCTTGGGAACGTCACGGCTTTATGGGCTGACAAATCGGCAATTCAGCCTGCCACCGATCCGTCGACCTCGACAACGCAATCAGTCGCCAGCACGCAGGATTTGCCGCCGGCAAGCGACGCGCCGGCGCGCGAAGAAATTGCTGCTGCGGCTGTGGAACCTGCCGATCAGGGCCAGGCCGGTCAGACCCAGGCAGAGACCGGTCAGAGCCAGGCCGAGATCGGCCAGCCACTCACTGAAGCCCTGTTTCAGCAATTCCAGGCCTGGGCGGCCGACGAAGATGCACGGGCGAAGGTCGAGGCCGTACGGCCCGCGCAAGCTGCCCCGGTACAGGTTGTGCAGGATGCCCCGGCCCAGGTCCGGCCCACGAAAAAGCACCGCCGGGCCCGGTCCGTACAAAATGCGCGGGCAGAGATCCGGCCCCATCGAAATCATCGAGCAAGGGTCCGCGAAGAGCCAAATGTGCCGGTACCGATCGCGCCGGTACCAGATCCCCGGGCACAGGAGCAGTCGCTGCAAAATTCCCAGCCACCGGGGTTCCTGCAGAGCCTGGGTTTGCGCTAATGCAGCGTCGCCGCAATTGCGCTTCGCCACGCGCGGCCGTGTCGAAGATGTTGGCTGACTGTGAAGTACTTTACACCCCTGTGTTCCTGGCCCGGGCTAAGATGACGGAGGCTTCTTGCTTTGAAGGAGGCATCCGATGCTCGCGACCATCAAATGGAACTCCCGATATAACTCGCGCGAATGGGTGACGATGGCTGGGGCGCTCATCGTCCAACTAAGCGCCCTGAATGCAAAACGACAGAAGGGTGAAAGCAAACCAAGGCAGCCACCCTGGAAACATTTCGACGACACCCATCATTGGGACTCAACCGCGGAGGAATGGGTCCCTGGCCGTGATCGGTGACCGTGGAACGCATTATGCGTCTCGGCAAAGCAAGGTAGCCCGGATGAGCGAAAGCGACATCCGGGATTTTCGCCGATCCCCCGCATATCGTGCTCCCAGCCAAGCCTTTGCCGTCCGCTGGGCCGCGGCCAAAAGCTATTTCTTCTCCGGAGGATTTTCCCTCAGGAAACGCTCGAGGTCCGGCTGCACGGAATACGGCAACGGGATCGGGTCGCCCATGTGGTCGATCGCGCGATCCAGGCAGAGGCGCACCATGCGTGCAAGTTCGGCCTTGCGATAGGGCTTGGCCAGCAACAGCACGCCATCGCCGAGACGCGCGCTCGAATCGAATGCGCCGAACGTGTTGCCCGAGGTGTAGAGCACCCGGAGCGGCCGGCGCAGTTCGGCGACTTTTTGCGCGAGCTGCCGGCCGTTCATGGCGCCGGGCATGATGATGTCGGTGAACAGAAGATCGAACGCTGCGCCGGAATTTACCAGTATGAGCGCCTCGGCCGCATTGGAAGCGGTGACGACTTTGTAGCCAAGACTTTCGAGACGGCCGGTAACATGCGCCCGCACGACATCGTCATCCTCGACGCACAGGATGGTTTCCGATCCCCCGCGCAATTCAGGCGGCGAGGCATCGCTTGCCGGAATCGCGTCCGAAGCTTCCACATCGGCCTTCGGCAGATAGATACGGAAACAAGCGCCCTTCCCCTCCTCACCGTCGACCACGACGCCGCCGCCGGACTGTTTTGCAAATCCGAACACCATGCTCAATCCGAGCCCCGTGCCGGTGCCGAATTGCTTGGTCGAAAAGAACGGCTCGAAAATCCTGTCACGTATGGCATGGGGAATGCCGGCGCCGTTATCGATGACCTCGATGGCGACGTAGTCGCCCGCGCCGAGATCGTCCACCTCCGCGTCATCAGCATCGCGCGTGAAATTGCTCGTCCTGAACAGCAGCCTGCCCCCATCGGGCATGGCGTCGCGGGCGTTGATGGCGAGATTGACCAGCGCCGACGTGAGCTGGCTGCGATCGACCAGCGCCGGCCAGGCCTCGTCGCTCAACGCGGTCTCGATCTCGATCTGCCTTCCGAGCGTCGGCGCCAGCAGCTTGACCACCTCCTCGATCAGGTCATTGACGTCGGTCTCCAGCGGCCGCAGCGGCTGCTTTCTGGCAAAGGCAAGCAGGTTCGCCGTGAGTTGCGACGCCCGGTCGGCAGCGTCATTGATCATCCTGGCGATCGACGCCAGCGCCGGATCATGCTTGACGCCGTCGGCCAGGATCTCGATCGTGCCCGTGATCACGGTGAGCATGTTGTTGAAGTCGTGGGCGATGCCGCCAGTCAATTGCCCGACCGATTCCATCTTCTGCGCCTGGAACAATTGCTCTTCCGCAGCGCGTTTCGCGGTGATGTCCCTGACAAAGGCGTTGATGATGTACCCCTCGCGGCGGCGCAGCGCCGTCAGCGACACCTCCGCGAAGAATTCGCGCCCGTCCTTGTGCACCAGCGGCGTTTCGTAGCGCCCTCCGACCGCGTCGCCCTCGGCCTCGCTCAGGAAGCGGTCGACCCATTGCCGGTGCACCGAGCGTTGCGCTTCCGGGAAGACCAATTCTTCCACGCTCCTGCCGACAGCTTCCGCGCGCGTCCATCCCATCAGGTCCTCGGCGTGCGGGCTCCAGTTGAGGATGACACAGCGCTCGTCGGTCTGGACGAAGGCGTCGAGCGCGCTTTCGACGATGGCCTGCGCCATCCTCTCGCGATCGACGAGCGCCTGGTAGGCCCGGTCGTGCTCGGGCTCGTTGCCGATATCCGCAACCTTCGCAGTTCCGCTGATGCCGAGCAGTGGCTTGCGCAAACCATTCGCGATTCCGGCGGCAAGGCCGATCGCGAACACCGTCGCAACCAGACCACCGGCCAGCGCGGCGCTGATGATCGCCGTCGACACCGCGCCGGGAGACGCCTCGGCTACGAAATAGTAAGCGAATGCGCTGACGACGCAGGACGTCAGCACGACCAGCAAAACCATCGCGAGCGCGAGGCGGCTTGATACCGTCATAGCCTCCCCCGGATCTCGAGTTGATGGACCGGCTTTTCAGGCCATTTCGGCTGCAGCGGGCAATGCTGCAGCGTCTGTTCGTTGCTTACCCGACTCCGCCTTTGCGATCCCACACTTTCCACCCCCGTAGAAGTACGGAGGACGCTGGGTACGGGTCGCCCTGACGATTCGTCAGGAAAGTCTAGGGTTGTTTACTTAAAATATAGTCCTTTAAAGTTGCACTTGCCTCCAGCCGCTTTCCTGTTCGGAAGAGCGCCAGCATCACACCCCGAATACCTTGGCGTAACGCGCCTTGATCTCTTCGCTTTGCGCCTGCACCTGGGCGGGATCGGCCTTGAGCAGTTTCAGGCTGGCAAGCGGGATATGCTCGCCCTTCTCCTTGACCTGCCCGTGGAACGAGCGGTGGGCGAAGACATCGACCAGCATCTGCTGGGCCTCGGCGCTGAAGAAGTAGCTCTGGAAAAGCCTGGCCGCATTCGGGTTGGGCGCGCCGCGGAAAATGCCTGAGGGAACGATGATCAGCGGCGAACCTTCGGCCGGATAGACCACTTCGACCGGTTTGCCCTGATCCTTCGCCAGCACCAGATTGTAGTCGTTGCCATCGGCCATGACGGCGCGTTCACCGAGCAGGATCTTCTTGGGCGGATCGGCGGCCGACTGCACCTGCATGATCTTCTGCCGCGCAAGTTTCTCCAGATACGGCCAGCCGAGATCGCGCGCCAGCACGAAGGTTGCCGTCATGATGGCGCCGCTGTAAGCGGGATGGCCCTTGACCATCTTGCCCTGCCATTTGGGATCGAGCAGGTCGGCATAGCTCTTCGGCGCGTCCTCGCGCTTGACGAGGTTGGTGTTGTAGCCGATCACCTCCATCCAGGCGCACGACGTCGCGTACATGCCGTCGGGATCGATCTGATCGGCCGGAAAATGCTTCGCGACATCCTCAGGGATGTAAGGCGCCAGCCAGTCGTTCTTCTTCCACTCGAGATAATGCGCGGGATCGGTCGAGTTGGCGACGTCGACAGCGCTGATGCCGCTGCCCTGCTCCTGCGCGATGCGCTGGAAAATCCGCTCCGCGCCGGAACGCTCGACGCGCACGGCGATCCCGGGATATTTCGCCTCGAACGTTCGCGCCAGGCGTTCGGCGGTGTTGAGTTCAAGCGCCGAATAAAACGACAGCTTGCCCTCTTTCTTCGCCGCCTCGATCAGGGCCGGCGTCACTTGCGCCGCCGGAGGCGCGGCGGCCTTCAGCGGTTCGGCAAACAGAAGACCCGCGGCGGAAACCGTCGACGCCTTGAGCAGGTCGCGTCTCGACCATTTGCGGTTCCGCATCATATCCTCCCATGGTGCCGCGACCGGTTTTCCGGCCGCCATTAGACTGCAAGTTCAAGGAACCGCATTGCATCGGCGCGGCCCGCAGCCAACCGATACCATGCGCCGGTGTCAAGCGTGGCCGGACAGGCGCAGCGGCATGACTCCATGATGCAGGCGAATGTATAGCCCTTCAGCCGACAGACGCGCCTGCCTTTGCCCGGCTTACGCCGAGCGCCAGGATGCGATGCAGCAGGTCCGTGTATTCAAGTCCGTCATGCTTGGCCGCTGTCGCGAACTCCTGGCTTTTTGCGATTTCGGGATTTGGATTGGCTTCGATGAAATAGGGAGTGCCGTCGGCAGAGAGGCGAAAGTCGATACGTGCATATCCATCGAGCCCCAATGTTCGGTAGATACGTTTCGCTGCTCGCTGGATACGGGCGGTCACGTCAGGCGCGAGGTCTTTGGCCGGCCCGTCCACGATTCCGACGCGCGCCTGATAATCGGTATCGTGCTTGGCCTTTTCGGTGGCGATTTGCCGCGCCCCCTGGCCGCCCAGGTTGCCGAATTTCAACTCCCACACCGGCAGAACGCGCAGCCGGTTGTTGCCGAGCACGCCGACATAAAGTTCACGTCCCTCGATGTACTGCTCGGCAATGGCGGCGGTCTTGAGCCGATCGTGAACGAAGGCGACGCGCTCTGCGAGTTTCTCGTCCGTATCGACGATGGATGCCTGCGAGATCCCAAAGGACCCATCCTCGCTCAGGCTCTTGACGATCAGCGGCAGGGCAAGCCGCGACGGTCGCTTGACCTTGCGGCGCATCGGAAACACGGCAAAGGCCGGTACGGCAATCCGGCGATGGTGCACCAGCGTTTTGGACAGATCCTTGCCGCGCGCCAGGATCAGGCCACGCGGGTTACACCCGGTATAGGGGATTTTCATCAACTCGAGAAAGCTCGCGATGTGCTGGTCATACGCGGTCGTATAATGAAACTCCTCCAGCAACGTGTACACCACGTGCGGCTTGAAACTTTCAATCTCGTCGCGTACCGACTTGATTTCCTCCTGCACGCCGAGCGGGCGAACGTCATGGCCGGCCGCGCGCAATGTGCTTACGACATCAAATTCCGTTTTCCATACGTTGATTTCCTGCGCAGTGTGTCCGTCGGTCGAGTCCGGCGGCATGAAATCCGGATGCATCAACACTAGAATGCGCTGGCGTCTCATAGCGCGATCCATTTGCGCCGCGACGACGGGCCGAACAGCGCGTGCATGGTCTTGGCTGTCAACAGGATGGTGAAGTTGATCACAAGCTTCCGTTCGGAGCCGGGAGCACGGAGATCGAGTTCGCGGCAGCGAAAGATCATGTCATCAAGAACGGCATCGAGCGTAAGCTGGTTCTCGCCCGTCCATCGCGCGATCAGCTGCCTGACTTGCGCGCGGTGCCGCCTGATGAAGACCGCGGCCGGCTGCGCCCGTCGATGTCGTGGATCGGCGGAGAAAAGCTTGGAGAGGTCGCGGTCATACGTCTTCGGTGGCGTGAAGGCGTAGAATGCCTGCTTTTTCTGGTAGTGCTCGCCAAGCGTCTGGCTGAGTTTGGACAGCGGCTCGACACGCTCCTTTGTCAAAACCGGCGGCGGCTCCCCCGCGATCTCGCCCATGAGCTCTTCGACATATTCGAGCTTCTTCAGCGCCGGCCAGCCGGCATAGCGTGTCCGCCAGTTCGACCGCGGCCGCAGCCATACCGCAAAGGTTTCGGCAAAATCCTCATCCGGATGGCTCTGCGCATACCAGCGCCGAAGATGCTGGACGTAACGCCGGCTGGCCGGATTCGGCCGGTAGTATTTCGGGTAGTGCTTTGAGGACGCGCCGAACAATTGTTGCCAGCGCCGGCGGCGTTGCAACTGGTAGGCGTGCTGCACGGCATGGCCTGTCTCGTGGCGGAGAATGGCCATGCACTCGGACCAGGTGCTGCCCTCGACCTCAAGCATCATTTTCTTCTCGAGTTTCATCAGGCGGGGATGTGCAAGATAGAACGGGATAGCAATGCCGGGCACACCTGCCGGACTGAACCATTCGCTCGATATCCATGCGTGCGGCCGCAGCCGGATGCCCCGGCTTTGAAGCTCATCATTCAGAGTAGCCGAGACAATCCTCGAGCCAGGTGCCCTCGACCTTGACCCGAAGACTGCTGAAGCGTTGCTCGAGCAACTGATCATCCGACAGCTTCTCCCAGGCATATTTCCGACGCGGCATAGGAACCCTTAAACATAAACCTAATGTCTGGATGGTGGCATAGGATGCTGCCGGCAACAACCGCCGGGTCTTCGCGGCCGGCGGTGCTTCAGGCAGTCAGCCATGGGTCCACGTCGGAAGTCCGCGCGCGCAACTGGGCGGTCCGGCTTTTCCCTCAAGAACAGACATCGTCAGCCGGGCCGTCAGGTCTGAAAAGTGCCAAGGGCGACATTGTCGGCCTCGTCTTGATATACAAGACGTCCTAAATCGGCAAAGGGGCCCAAGGCGCTTGGAGATAAACGGACAACCACGTGTGTTGGCGGGGCTTCGGTGTGACGCATTTGTCTGTGAGGGGTTGCTCACAACGGAGCGCTCATAGCAAACGCCAATGTCGTTCACGTCTGCTTCGCGGGCGTTTGGCATAAACTCGTCCTCGACTGCGGCGTGATAATCTGGCGGCAATCGGAGGGGCAGCCTAACCCGTGGAGCGTTGCGAGCGAGGGTTGGGAATATCCTCACGTAGATGTGGGTGCCATTTCCGGCGTCATCGGCCCTCGTCTCAGAGACTACCAGACGGAAAACACTGCTGCCGGGGGCAAAGTCGTCTCCCTGTTCGAAAGCGGGCGCACAATTACAATCATCGATGAAAACGACCAATCAAACTTCCGCGTAGATTGAAGCAATCGCTTGGTCCGCGTTGGGTCAAACGCGGACCATGACGTACCCGAGCGCGAGTTCCGCTTTGCTCCTGTTAACGGTAGCGGACTCATGCACCGCGCAGTTGCCGGTCCTGTTTCAATTGGTACGTATCCTGGGAGATTGCAGCGGAAAACCCGGCAGGCCGAACACCTCAGCGCACGCCAACCATAGGCCCGTAGTAACCACCCCAACGGCCCCACATATCGTGGTCCCCGTAGTTGCCGAGTTCTCCACGCAAACCGCTACCGTAGCATGGACACCATTCCTTATGATCCACGCCAATGATTTTTGCGGCGACGTTCTCGGTGAGGTGCCGCGAAGCCATGAGCTTGTCGCGAGCCAGAGCAGGAGTTGCGAGCAAGGCTGAGGCGATAAGTGCGGTCGAGAGAAGTTTGGGTTTGCCCATTCAATTTCTCCATCGGATATGAAAAGCAGCGCCTGTGCTTTCTATGGAGATGGAGAAGCGATCGGCCGAATAAAGGAATATTTCGTCACATCGCTTCAACGACGCGCGAGGTCAGCGCGCCGTATGATCACGAGTTCCGGCGGATGTTAGCAAAGTTGAGTTCGTCTTGGGCGCGCTCCACACCGCAATGTCAGGCCCCGGGACGCAACGGCGCTGCAGCACCCCGGTGCAAGCTGCGACCGACGCACGTCAGCTTCGGCTGCAGGCGTGGATGTCGGCTGCGGGCCAGAAGCGAAATCGACAGCTTCCATCAGTGACATCTCCTCTCGCATCCGCGGCGTGCCCCATGATCCCGCTAATTTGATGGGTCGTGAAGCCGCTACACCTTGGGATCGCGGCCGCTCGCATGCACGTGAAAGGGAGCTCGTTCGATACGGATTGACTAGCATGCGTTTCACTTTGGCCTTCGGCCTGCTGATCACCCTGTGTGCTTCTGCCGACGCCGAAACGGCGCATCACTTCCGCACGAGTCATCATCTCATCATTCGGCCCAGCCAAGGTATGTGCGTCCCTCCGAACTGCTACAAGTTTCCAGGTTATCCGCCCTTACCTCCGGAGGCGATTAGAACTCATGACCCGTCCACCTTCGGAAGCGGTTGACCTGACTCACCTGATCCCTCATCTGCCCATGGACCAGTCCTAGCTAGGCCGACGATGCTTGCCGTATCAAACCGCAGAGGCAACGTTGTGCGTCACAAGAAGTCTGGTGACCTGACTTCTGCAACGGGTCCAAAGCCAAGCTCAGCCGCTGATGTTCTTCGGGGGCCGCTGAGGGTCAGAAGCTGACCGCGCCAACTCAATAAGGGTCGAGACAAATCAGGCCACTCTTTTAGGCTTTACCTCAACGACATCTGGCACTTCACAAGCGGGGTCTGGGCCGGCTTGGATCATGCCGTCGTGGCGAATACGCAGTCCGGAGTAAGGATCGATCGCCAGCCGCTCAAACAGCGCTCGCAATTCTGGCCGGAGACCGTCTCCACAAAGAGCGGCGATAGAATGAAACTTGTGCACGTCGTGCTCCTACATGTGTTGAGTCACGATAGGATCTCGCACGGATCGATCCACCCAATTCCTGAATGGGCCGCTATGCCAACACGGGTCGGGGTCGGCTTTGGGTCAAACTCAGACCTCGACACGCCCAACCGCGAGGTCCGCTTTGCCCTCATGAACGGACATCATTAGTGTAGTGCGGCACGTCCGATAAGGCGCTCGCAGCATCCTAACTACACGATCGAGTAAGACCCCAGCTAAGCAGGCATCTTGGCAAATCTTTGAGTGCTTTGGGGTATTGGCATCCAACGCTCAGCGCTGTCGCAATAGACGTGAACATTGGGATCGAGCCAAGTCGTGTCGTCTAGAGTGCCAGCTTTGATAAAGGTGATGCCTGGCATAACGGCGACCTCCGTAAAGATTGGAGACCCGCACTCCGGACAAAAGTTACGCTCAACGGGTTGACCACTATCGCCAGTATCGTGAAATGTCCTAACTTGTCCCTGGATCGACATTGCTGGTTTCGGAATCCCAACAAGGACAGAGAAAGCTGTTCCAGTTTGCTTCTGACAGTGCGTACAGTGGCACACCCCGACGAAAACTGGATCGGCATTCGCCGCGTAACTGACTTTGCCGCACAGACAGCGACCGGTCATTTCCACCATTTTATCCTCCTTCAGCTGGTTTCTGTTCAAACGATTGCACGGCACCACTGTCACGCCGACCGCAACGCGCGATTGCCAAGATCGGGAATCTAGGCGGCCAGACCTTAGGTGTCGTGAGGCGATCGCGCCCAATCGTCCGTACTAGGGCGCATCGCGCCAATGTGAGGCGCAAGGTCTGCCTTGGGTCAAACTGGGACCTCGACGCACCCGAGCGCGAGGTCTGCTTTGCCCTCATAAACGGACATCATTAGTGTGGTGCGGCACTTCCGATAAGTGCCAGAAGCGGTCATAGTACTCGGTTCATCGGTTACCTTGTCGGCGCTACCAAGTATCGAAGCGACGCTTGCGAACCGCGAAAGAGTGCCAGGTCTACGTTGGACCAGGAAACGGCGCGTGCCGCGGCAGCGATCGCACCCAGACGCGCACCGGATTGTGAGAGACTTTTGGCCAATTACCGGATACTTACCACGGTTATAGCGGATCAGGCGGGCGTACTCTGAAAGCCCGTTGTCCATGTCACGGGAAATCAATTCATGTGGTCCCAAAACGCGTTCACCCACAGACTCAATCTCAAGTGGCCGATCCTTCAGGCGCCGATGGGCTCGATCAGTACGCCTGCACTCGCCGCGGCGGTCAGCAATGCTGGTGGTCTGGGGGCCCTTGGCATGTGGGGTTTTTCAGCCGAGGAGGCTGAGCGACGGATCGCTGGCTTCCAACAGCTGAGCGGCGGCAGCCTCAACGTAAACTATCCGCTCTGGCCGGAGCCCAGAATTACGCCGGATGTCAGCGAGCCGATGCGGGCGCGTCTGCAGGCGCACTTCGACGCGAAGGGCTTGGGAGCGGTGCCCAAACCGAAAGGTGGGGCGGGTGAAGTGAGCCGCGAACACCTTTCGATGCTGATGCGAGCCAAGCCACAGATGGTGAGCTTCCATTTTGGCCTGCCTCATCAGGAGGTCATCGATGCGATCAAAGCCGCCGGAATTTTCATTATTTCCAGCGCAACGACCGTGGCCGAGGCGAGGATGCTTGAGCAGCGCGGTGTTGACGCCATCATTGCGCAAGGTACCGAAGCCGGCGGACATCGCGGCACCTTCACCGGCGTCGACATCAGCATGCAACCGGGCCTGTTCGCGCTGTTGCCGCAAGTGGTGGATGCGGTGAGGGTTCCCGTCATTGCCGCCGGTGGCGTGGCCGATGGGCGAACGGTGGCTGCGGCCTTTGTCCTCGGTGCGAGCGCCGTACAGTTGGGCACGGCCTTCCTGCGCTGCGAGGAGGCCAACGTGCTCGATGCTCATCGCGCGGCGGTGCGCGAGCCCACCGACGCCTGCACCGTCGTCACGGACGTGATTACCGGGCGGCCGGCGCGCTATGTGAAAAATGGACTGATTGACGACCTCGTGGCCTCGGAGCTGAGGCCGGTGGCGTTTCCCGGCCAGTTCAGTCTTACCGCGCCGCTTGGGGGCACGGGAGACAGGGAGCTTACAGCATTGTTTGCCGGTCAATCCGCGGCACTCGCCAGCGACACCACTGCCGGCGCGTTGGTCGACTCGCTTGCGAAAGCGACGTCAGAATACCTGCGCCTTTTTGCGCGTTGTTAGCCCCCACTCATTTCGATTGCCATATCCACTCGCGATTTCCGCTCTGGGTCCAGGCTGTGTGAAAACCCCGTCGATGCTATGATTCCTTGCTGAATCGGCGGGGGAAGTGATGCAGGGTTTCGTTCAAGGGGCGGATCGCCAGCAGACGAGCTGTTGCCGGAATGCCTCGATGATTGGGTCGATGAGAGCAATTCTATTCGCGCGGTCGATGTGTTCGTGGATGCGTTGGAACTTCGAGACCTTGGGTTCGAAGGCGTTGATCCTGCGGCGACCGGCCGGCCGGCGTACCATCCTTCGCCGATGCTCAAGCTCTACATTTACGGCTATCTCAACCGGGTCCAATCGAGCCGGCGGCTGGAGCGCGAGGCTGGCCGCAATCTCGAGGTGATGTGGCTGACCGGACGGCTCGCGCCGGATCACAAAACCATCGCCGACTTCCGCAAGAACAATGGCCCAGCGATCAAGAAGGTTTGCGCGCAATTCGTCGAGTTGTGCCGCAAGATGGGCCTACTGACGAAGGCCAGCGTTGCCATCGACGGCAGCAAGTTCAAGGCCGTGAACAGTCGCGACAACAACTTCACGCAAGGCAAGATCCAGCGTCGCCAGAAGCAGATCGAAGAGAGCGTGGCGCGCTACATGAGCCAACTGGACACCGCCGACCGCCAGACTGCCGCAGGAGAAGAGCCGTCGGAAACGGTGCTGCTGACCAAGACGCGGCTTAAGGAAAAGCTGGCGAAGCTCGAAGAAGAAGTGAAACGGCTGGCCGCGATTGAAAAGGCATTGCTCGCCTCGCCCGACAAGCAGATATCGCTGACCGATCCCGATTGCTGCTCGATGGCAACGAGCGGGCGCGGCTCAGGCATGGTCGCCTACAACGTACAAAGTGCGGTCGACACCACGAACCATCTGATTGTCGCGCACGAGGTCACCAACGTCGGCACCGATAGATCGCAACTGGCGACGATGGCGCAGGCGGCGAAAGCCGCGCTGCGCAGCGACAACTTGGACGTCGTTGCGGATCGGGGCTACTTTAAAGGTGAGGAAATCCTGGCATGCGAACAGGCCGGGGTCGCGGTCACGCTACCCAAGCCGCAAACCTCGGGAGCCAAGTCGGCAGGCCGCTTTGGGAAACCTGATTTTGTCTATTTGGCCAAGGACGATGTCTATCGCTGCCCGGCCGGCGAGAAGCTGGCGCACCACTTCACGGCTGATGAAGATGGCCAGAAAATGCGGATTTACTTGACGAAGGCGTGCCGCACATGCCCGTTCAAGGATCAGTGCGGCGGCAGATCTGGTTCGCCATGGCGGACAACTTCGTGAAGTTCGAGCTACGCTCGATATGTTGGGCAAGTGCCATGAGCGGACACTTAACCCAATCGTCGCAGGATATTCCTCAAACTTCGGATAGTTATTGGCGTGAGGCCGACAGCGGTGACGAGTGGTGGTGTGTGATCGTCCATCGACCGTCGCGTTTTACGACGACCATGGTAAAGCGTGATGGGCGGGGAGTATCGTTTTCTGTCGCCCGGGCAAAATTGTAAAATCCGGTCCCCACTACGGAAGTTTCGCTGAGAACGATCGTTCGTCTCTCGACAATCGCGTTTTTGCGACCACTCCCTGGCAGTTCCTGAAAATATTTTCGTATGCCCTCCGTGCCTTCGGAAATCACCGGGCTTGTCGTGCCGAGCAGAATTGCATCCGGGGCGTATAGACTTACGAGCGCGTCGCGGTCGTTTGCACTGTACGCGACTGACCATTGATCGATCACGGCGTTGGCCTCTTCTGCAGGCCCCGCAAACGCAACTATTCCGGAAGTGCCAAACAAAAAGCACAGCGCTAATGCCAACGATTTCATCACGGCCTCCGCATTGATGGCGTTCCGCACAATACTTCGTCCGCGCTCCGTTTGCACCGTATTACTCGATGTCCGGATCGGGGTCAGAAGCTGACATCGAGCGGCGGGCTTTGCTGATCCGTTGAGGACTGACCGATACCGTATTGTCGTCGTGAAATAGCGGGGGAACGCGAGTGCAGCCTGCCGATTTCACTTGTCGGGCAAATCAGCAAAAACCTGTCCAGTCCCGCTTGCAAAAATATTCCGCTTTCGTTCTCACCCAAATCACCGGCATAACTCCGCCCGTCTCACGGCAGATGAGGGGCGTTGGCCATCGTCACGAACGCGCGGTGAGATGCGATGGACGCGAGCGCTGCGACTGACGTGTGTGGCTCAAGCGTACGGCGAAGTCGTGTGGTTCTGATGTCGCGGTGCTGGCATTACGTTCAGGAGAAGCGAAGCTTCTTTGGGATAACGGAGGCAAAAGAGCCGTTCTCCGGGAAGAGCACGAAGTAAGCCGTAAAGCCATTGCGCAGGGAAGGCCGGAGTGTTCCCGCTGCCCTGTATGCTCGTGTGCAGTTTTTGTTTGCGCAAAATCGCACGCGAGACCGCGGGTGCAGCAAGCACCCGGTCTTCCCTGCGCCCTCTGATCTGGAGGGCAGGAAGTTGATAGCAAACCTCGGACAAAACATGTCGCGAGATCGCGAAGTCATATTCCGTTGTCGTCACCCGCGGAGGCGGGTGACCCAGTATTCCAGAGACAGCAGTGATGGAATTGATAAGCCGCGGCGTACTGGATGCCCGCCTTCGCGGGCATGACGAGTTCCTACAATTTGCCTACGCTGCCCGCCTGTGCGCCTTCAGCGCTTCGCCGAATGCTTCGAACAGCTTTCGGTTGATCGGGTTGCGCTGCGGGTCGTACTCGGCGTGCCACTGGACACCGAGCGCGAAACTTGCGGCGTCCGCGATCCGGATCGCTTCGATGGTGCCGTCTTCGGCGATGCCTTCGATGACGACGCGCGCGCCGGGTTCGAGGATGCCCTGCCCGTGCAGCGAATTCACCCGGATGGTCTCGCAGCCGAGCAGGCTGGCAAAGGTGCCGCCGGACGTGAGGTGGACGTCGTGACGATCGGCAAACACCACCGTCGGGTCGGGATGAATTTCGCCGTTCTCCAGCCGCGGCATGCGGTGGTTCATGCGGCCGGGGATCTCGCGGATTTCCGGGTGCAGCGAGCCGCCGAAGGCGACGTTCATTTCCTGCAGGCCGCGGCAGATGCCGAAGATCGGCACGCCGCGGGCGACGCAGGCCTCCGTCAGCGCCAGCGCGACGTCGTCGCGGTGGATGTCGTAGGGCTCGTGCTTCTCATGCGGCTCGGTCTTGAAACGGGTGGGATGAACATTGGCGCGGGCGCCAGTCAGGATCACCCCGTCGACGACGTCGAGAAGCGCGCCGATGTCGGTAATTTCGGGCGAGCCTGCAAACATCAGCGGCAGCGCCCCCGCCACGTCGGTGACCGCGCGCAGATTGCGCTCTCCGACCATCTGGGTCTGAAAACGATTTTCGACGCGATGGGCGTTCGCGATCACACCGACCACGGGCCGTCTCATCGCAAAAATTCCGCTGTCATCGTCCTGTGCAAGAATCTTCTGGGTTGGGCCATGATTGCAGAAGATAATGCCTGCGAGATCGTGCCGGATCAATATCCCGCTACTCTGCGCGGGGCTGCCCTGCTACTTGCGCGTGAAGGCCTCCCGGGCGTCGATCGTCTCGACCCCGGGCAAACCGGCCGCCCGGAGCGCCGCGGCCGCCGAATTGCCGGCACCACTCAGCCACGGCAGTTTCGCCTGGATTCCGCGCGTCACGGGCTGGCCCAGCGCGCCGCCGAAATCGAGCGGCCAGTATCCGTTCGGCACCACCTCAATGGCGAGCCCCTGCAACCGATAGCCCTTTCCGAGCACCGCCTCGGCATCGTCGGGCAGCACCACCTTCGCGCTGCCGGGCGTGGCCGGATCGGTAAAGCTGACGAGCACCGGGATCAGCGCGCCCTTGACCGGCACGGTGCCGGTCATCCGGCTCATCTGGCTGAACGGCACGCGCTTGCCGGAGGCTTCCGCATAGGCCCGCAGGGCCACGTAGTTCATGTCGTCAAGGACGAGATTGCTGTCGACATGCGCCAGCAGCGCGACGAGGTTCTTGCCCTGCCCGAGTTCGACGAAAACAGCGTCACCCAAAGTGCGGGTCTGGCCGCGGCGGGTGTAGCTGCGATCGGGATGGACGGCCAACACGCCGGAGGCCGATCTGGGCCCCTGCGGCGTCTCGACCTCGACCGTCAGCCGATATTTGTGGGCAGGCCGGTTGATCCTGATCTGGTCGCCGATCACCAGCGCTGCCAGCAGCGCAAGCGGGCCGAACCATTTGAAATTCATCTCATCCTCACCGGCCCGCAATATCAGATTCATGCCCCGCTTGGCATACCGGATGCGGCAGCGTCAAACCGGCGCGTGTGCACCCGCTTGATCCCGGGGGCGTTTTGGCCAAAGACTGGCCGGGCAATCATTCGTGACAGGGAATCAACGTGACAGGTCCGGCTGACAATCGCCTTCAGGCTCGCAACGATCTGGCGTGGGCGATATCGGTCGGCGGCATCGGCGTCGTGCTGTTCGCCGCCCTGCTCGCGTTCACATGGCAGTTTGCCGCGACGCTGTTCCTGATATTTTCCGGCGTCCTGCTCGGCGTCGCCCTCAACGCCATGAGCAACCTGCTCGGGCGCGTGGTGCGGCTGCCGCATGCGCTGCGGCTTACGGTGGTCTGCCTGGCGGTCGCGGGCATGCTGTCGGGCATCGTCTTTCTCGGCGGCACCACGATCGCCCAGCAGACGACGGCGTTGAGCAACACGCTCAAATCGCAACTCGTCAACGTCAAGGGATTTCCTGGAGCGGAACGGCATCGACACCGGCTTTTTCGACTTCGGCAGCCTGTCCTCGCCGTCGGAAGATGCCGCGCCGGCAACTGCTGCGCCGACACCCCACACGCTTCCCAGCGCCGGCGCGATTGCGGCCAGCGGCGGCGCCATCTTCAGCCAGAGCCTGAAACTGATCCTCGGCACCGCAAGCGCGGTCGGAAACTTCTTCATCGTGCTGTTTCTGGGAATAGCCTTTGCGACCCAGCCAGGCGTCTACCGCGACGGACTGCTGTTCATCGCGCCGGCCAGACACCGCGCCCGGGCGGTCGCGATCGTCGACCGGATCGGCGAGACGCTGGAACGCTGGCTGATCGCGCAGATCATCACCATGGTCGCCGTGTTTCTGGTGACCTGGATCGGGCTTTCGATCATCGGCATCCAGAGTTCGTTCATCCTCGGCATCCAAGCTGGGCTTCTCGCCTTCATCCCGACGGTCGGCGCGATCCTCGGCGGGTTGATCGTGGTGCTGGCGAGCCTTGCCTCGGGATGGGTCGCGGCCCTCTCCGCCTTCATCCTGTTCCTCGGCGTGCACGCGCTGGAAAGCTACGTGCTGACGCCGCTGATCCAGCGGCAGGCGCTGGACATTCCGCCGGCGACGCTGTTTGCGTTCCAGATCCTGCTCGGCGTCGTCTTCGGCATCTGGGGGCTGGCGCTCGCGCTGCCGCTGATGGCGATCGCCAAGGTGATGATCGACCATTTCAAGGCGGAAGCCGCGCCGATCGCGACGGGCTGATTGATTGCTCAGCCGGCCGTGGTCAGCACCGTCTCGGTATGTTCGACCTCGGGAGGCGCCGCAAAATACTGACCGACCAGGCCGCGCCAGGCGGTGAAATCCTCGGAGCCGCGAAAATCCACGGTGTGGTTTTCCAGCGTCTCCCATTGCGCCATCAGCCGGTAACGCTGCGGCTTCTCGATCGATTTGTGCAGCTCAAAGCCCTTGCCGCCCTTGGCCCGCAGGAACAGCGGACGCGCCTTGGCAACGGCGGCCTCAAAATCCTTCTCGGTGCCGGGCTTGACGTCGATCTGCGCGATTTCGGTGATCATCTGGGATACGCCTTCTGATGAGGATAAGCGTATCTAACCCGGCCGCGCCAAAAGCAAAAGGCGCCTCGCGGCGCCGTGATATCAGCGCTTCGCCCGACAACTCAGCGGAACAGCAGTACCGTGCCGGCGACCATCAGCGCACAGCCGACGAACAGGATGGCAGGCCAGCGCATTCTGCGCTGATCATAACGCCCCTGCGCACGACGCTCCGTGATGAGCGCCATCTCGAATTCTTCCGAGGTCGAGAACATGCAGCCAAAACCACCGCGGGCCGAGGCCGCCGCCGCTTCCAGCGACACCAGAGCGGCCTGCGGGTTGGTTCTGCGAGGTGAATCCATGACGCAGATGATATGAATGGAATGGTAAATGGGAGGTTACCGCACGCTCTTGCCGCGAGAGATCGATCCGGAAGTGCTGGATCAATCCCCTGACATATCGCCTTGTTCGCACGAGGCGTTCAGGTCGCAGCCGGTACCTGGCGCTGCGAGGCTGTGCGGCCGGCGGTCTTGCGCCGCCAGTTCTCCAGCGAGAGCGGCAGTTCGGCGGCAGCCTCGACCCGGTTACGGCCACCGCGCTTGGCCTGATAGAGCGCGGTATCGGCCGCCGCCAGCAACACATCGAGCTCGGTGCCCGCGGGCCCGCCGGCGACGCCGATGCTGACGGTGGTGTCGACCGGGCCTTCCTCGCAGACGATGTTGGACCGCTCGAACGCCTCGCGCACGCGCTCGGCCACGATCACGCCTTCGTCCAGCGGACACGCCAACAGCGCCGCGAACTCCTCGCCGCCGATCCGCCCCGACAGGTCGCTGACGCGCAAACTGCTGATCACGACGGTGGAGAACAATTTGAGGACCTCGTCGCCGGCGGGATGGCCGAAGCGGTCGTTGATGCTCTTGAAATGATCGATGTCGAAAATCAGCACCGTCACCGGCCGCCCCGCGACGGCCTCGCGCTCGATCACCCGGTTGCAGGCCTCCGTAAAACCGCGGCGGTTCAGCATTCCGCTCAGGGGATCGACCGAAGCCGCGGTCTTGTGCACCGTCACGGCGCGGTCCGACACCAGCATGAAGATGACGAACACGGTACCAATCGCATACAGCACCAGTTCGATCGAGAACGCCGTCACCCAGATGCTGCTGGTGAAGGTTTCGTCGTGCGGGCGCAGCAGGCTGCCGAGCAGGATCGGCAGCGCCAGCACGCCACCATGCATCACGGGCACCACGATCGTCGGCCAGCGCTTGTGCATCGTCCGCCGCCGTTCGCTCCACAATTCGGAAGCCGTCAGCGCTGCATAGATCGCGACGATCGCCGCACCGACGATCAGGCGCGTGGCGGGATTCATTGATGGCACGGCCAGCGCCGTGCCGATCCAGACGATCCCGCCAAGGAACAGCCCCGGCAGATTGGGCTTGCGGCCATGGAATACGCGCGAGGCGTTCCACACCATGCCGCAGGCCACGAAGCCGAGCGCATGCAGCGCCAGCACCAGCGGCTCGCCGAGTGCTGTGCCGCCGATGGTCCAGATCGCCACCGACGATGCGCCAAGCAGATAGGCCGTCCCCCACCACTTCAAGGCTGGAATGTTTTCCTGCCTGCCGAACAGCAGCAGCATGGCCCCGAGCATGCCTGCGACCATCGTGGCGAACAGATATAGCGTGGAAGTGTCGAACGACATGGGCTCACCCGGACGCGTGTGATGCAACTTGTTCGGCGCAAATTGAAAATGCAATTTCGCGCCATCGCATTGGGGACACTAGGAGCGCCGTGTTCCAATTTCGTTTGTGCGGGTAAGCAAGTTTTCACGAAAATCCGTGGTAACCCATCACTAAATAGTAAGCAAAAAGGGCACCCGGTTGGGTGCCCTTTTCGCGTCGTGAATGCAGCAAGCGCTGCAAATTTTAGCGAAGCTGTTAGCGCTTCGAGAACTGGAACGACTTGCGCGCCTTCGCCCGGCCGTACTTCTTGCGCTCCACGGTACGGGAGTCGCGGGTAAGGAAGCCGCCCTTCTTGAGGACGCCGCGCAGATCCGGCTCGAAGTTCGTCAAGGCCTTCGAGATGCCGTGACGCACCGCACCGGCCTGGCCCGACAGACCGCCACCGGCGACCGTGCAGATCACGTCGTACTGGCCGGCGCGTGCGGCGGCGACCAGCGGCTGCTGGATCAGCATCCGCAGAACGGGGCGGGCGAAATAGACCTCGACTTCGCGGGTATTGACCACGATCTTGCCGGCGCCCGGCTTGATCCAGACGCGGGCGACTGCGTCCTTGCGCTTGCCGGTGGCATAGGCGCGGCCGTATTTGTCGACCTTCTTGACGTATTTCGGCGCTTCCGGAGCGGCCGTCTTCAACGACGCCAACTGGTCGAGCGACTGCATGGTATCCGACATCTTATGCGGCCCTCATGTTCTTGCGGTTCATCGAAGCGATATCAACCTTCTCGGGCTGCTGGGCTTCATGCGGATGTTCGGCGCCGGGGTAAACGCGCAGATTGCCCATCTGCACGCGGCCGAGCGGGCCGCGCGGGATCATGCGCTCGATGGCCTTCTCGACCACGCGCTCGGGGAAACGACCCTCGAGGATCGACTTCGCAGTGCGTTCCTTGATGCCGCCGATGAAGCCGGTGTGCTTGTAGTAGACCTTGTTGTCGCGCTTGCGACCGGTCAGCACGACATGCGCCGCGTTGATGATGACGACATTGTCGCCGCAATCGACATGGGGCGTATAGGTCGGGAGGTGTTTGCCGCGCAGGCGCATGGCGACCAGGGTGGCGAGCCGGCCGACCACCAGACCCTTGGCGTCGATCAGCACCCACTTCTTCGTCACCTCGGCGGGCTTTGCCGAATAGGTTTTCATGTGAGGAAATCCGTGAAAATGGAAATCGGCGCCAGATGCGCCGAACTGGCGGGTTTCTAGAGAACGGCGCGCTGATCGTCAACGCCAAAGCGTACAAATTATATATGCAATAACAAAGGCTTATAAATATGGTGTGATATTACCATCCAAAACCTTACATATTTGGAATGGAATAGGTCGCCGTCACATGGGCGATCGGATCGGGCGACGTGCCGGACAGAAGGTTCACCTCGCCGACCGCCAGCCGCTTGCCGAGTTTCAACAGCTTCGCCGCGGCCAGCACATCCTGCCCCGGCATGCCCTTGCGCAGGAAATTGATGTTGAGATTGGTCGTTACCGCCAGCCCCACCGGGCCGATCGCCGAGAGCAGCACCACGTACATCGCGAAATCCGCCATCGCCATCAGCGTCGGCCCCGACACCGTGCCGCCCGGACGCAGCATGCGCTCGTCAAAGCGCCGCCGCAGCAGGCAGGTCTGGCCGTCAGCGCTCTCGATGGTGATGTCGCCGTCGCTGAAGGCTTGCGGAAATTCCTCGCGGAGGAACTTCTCCAGCTCAGCCACGCTCATTTTCGCTGCCGCCATGCCACTCCTGCCCTCAATTCAGAGCCCGGTTCTGATTGCATCAGAGCCGGGCTCCTGCTTCTGTTTTTGACGCGTTTTCTTGACGCGAACCGGTATCCACTTCGCTTGAAAACGCTATAGAATTGCCTGTTACATTAGGTTGTCATCAAAACCCAAACGAAAATCTCGGAGGGAAAGCTCAGAAATGCCCGCCCAGACTGCTCGCGCACCCACGCCGCAACCTCCGATCCTGCTGCAGGAAAACATCGGCAGCATCCGCCTGCTGACTCTCAACCGCCCGGTGGCGCGCAACAGCCTGTCGGAAGGCCTGATTGCCGAATTGCACAGCGCGTTGAAGCAGATCCATGACGACAACAGCGTCCGCGCCGTCGTCATCGCGGCCAATGGCCCGGCCTTCTCCGCCGGCCACGACATGAAGGAACTGACCGCGCGCCGCAGCGATGCCGATCGCGGCCGCGCCTATTTCGGCCAGATCATGAACGCCTGCAGCGCCATGATGCAGGCGATCGTGCATCTGCCGAAGCCCGTCGTCGCCGCCGTGCAGGGCATCGCGACGGCCGCCGGCTGCCAGCTCGTCGCGAGTTGCGATCTCGCGGTCGCCTCCGAGGCTGCAGGCTTCGCCACCCCCGGCGTCGATATCGGCCTGTTCTGCTCGACGCCCATGGTGGCGCTGTCGCGCAACATCCCGCGCAAGCAGGCGATGGAGATGCTGCTCACGGGCGAACCGATTTCGGCGTCCACGGCCAGGAATATCGGCCTCGTCAACCGCGTGGTCGCCGCCGGCACCGAACGCGATGCGGCGATCGCGCTGGCGCAGAAGGTCGCGCTCAAATCCGCCTACACGATCAAGCTCGGCAAGGAAGCGTTCTATCGCCAGGCCGAAATGAGCCTTGCCGACGCCTACCGCTATGCGGCGGAAGTGATGACCGAGAACATGATGGCGCGCGACGCCGAGGAAGGCATCGGCGCCTTTATCGAGAAGCGCGACCCGAAGTGGCAGGATAAGTGACCCGTCATTGCGAGGAGCGAAGCGACGAAGCAATCCATATCGCGGCAGAACGGAAAGATGGATTGCTTCGCTGCGCTCGCAATGACGAAAGAGGATACAGATGAACCACGACGCTTACGACGACAATTACATCCGCAGCATCCTCAACGGCGTGAAGTCGATCGCGATGGTCGGCGCGTCGCCGGTCAATGTGCGGCCGAGCTATTTCGCCTTCAAATATCTGGCGCAGCGGGGTTATGACATGATCCCGGTCAATCCGGGTCACGTCGGCAAAAGCCTGCTCGGAAAACCCTTCGTCGCCTCGCTGTCTGATATCGGCCGTCCTGTCGACATGATCGACATCTTCCGCAATTCGAGCCACATCATGCCTGTTGTCGACGAAGCACTGACATTGTCACCGCCGCCGAAAGTGATCTGGATGCAGCTCGGCGCGCGCGACGACGCGGCTGCCGCGAAAGCCGAAGCCGCCGGCCTCAAGGTCGTGATGAACCGCTGCCCGAAGATCGAATATGGACGGCTGTCATCGGAAATTTCATGGATGGGCGTCAATTCGCGCACGCTGAGCTCGAAGCGCGCGCCGGTCCCCACCCAGGGGATGCGGCTGTCGCTCAACCGGATGAGCGTCGGTGGCGGCGCAACGGCCGCATCGGATCGCGCCGCAAAGAACAAAAGCGAACCGACCTGATGCAATACGAAACGATCGTTTCGAGCACGCGGCAAGAAGAAGCAGACGCGTTTCTAATTCACGATATGTGATCCCCTCGCCTTGACGCCGGACGCGGCGCCGATCAGCATCCCCCCGCATTTTTTCGAGTACGCCAAAGAACAGGACCCACAGATGACCGACCGTCTTCCGGGATTTTCGACCCTTGCGGTGCATGCGGGCGCGCAGCCCGATCCCACCACCGGCGCGCGGGCGACGCCGATCTATCAAACCACGTCCTTCGTGTTCAACGATGCCGACCATGCCGCTTCGCTGTTCGGGCTGCAGGCGTTCGGCAACATCTATACCCGCATCGGCAACCCCACTAACGCCGTGCTGGAAGAGCGCGTTGCGGCGCTGGAAGGCGGCACCGCGGCGCTTGCAGTCGCCTCGGGACACGCGGCGCAGGTCGTCGTGCTCCAGCAACTCCTGATGCCCGGCGACGAATTCATCGCTGCGCGAAAACTCTACGGCGGCTCGATCAACCAGTTCACGCACGCGTTCAAGAGCTTTGGCTGGAACGTGGCATGGGCCGATCCCGACGATATCGGCAGTTTCGAACGCGCGGTGACGCCGCGCACCAAGGCGATCTTCATCGAATTGATCGCCAACCCCGCCGGCAGCATCACCGACATCGAGGCGATTGCGGAAGTGGCCCGCAAGGCCGGCGTACCGCTGATCGTCGACAACACGCTGGCGACGCCGTACCTGATCCGGCCGATCGACCATGGCGCCGATATCGTCGTACACTCGCTGACGAAGTTTTTGGGCGGCCACGGCAATTCGATCGGCGGCATCATCGTCGACGGCGGCACCTTCGACTGGTCGAAGGACAACAAATACCCGATGCTCAGCGAGCCGCGGCCGGAATATCACGGCATCAGGATCCAGGAGACCTTTGGCAATTTCGCCTTCGCGATTGCCTGCCGCGTGCTGGGCCTGCGCGACCTCGGCCCGGCGATCTCGCCGTTCAACGCCTTCATGATCCTGACCGGCATCGAGACGCTGCCGCTGCGCATGCAGAAGCATTGCGAAAACGCCAAGGCGGTCGCGGAATTTCTTGCCGGCCATTCTGCGGTGGCGTCGGTGAACTATGCCGGCCTCGCCAGCGACAAGTACAACAAGCTCGCGCGCAAATACGCGCCGAAGGGCGCCGGTGCGGTGTTCACCTTCAGCCTGCGGGGCGGCTACGATGCCGGCGTCAACCTGGTGTCGAACCTGAAACTGTTTTCGCATCTGGCCAATGTCGGCGACACCCGTTCGCTGGTGATTCACCCGGCATCGACCACCCACAGCCAGCTCGACGACGCCGCCAAGGTGAAATCCGGCGCTGCACCCGACGTCGTACGCCTGTCGATCGGCATCGAGGACAAGGAAGACCTGATCGCGGATCTGGAGCAGGCGCTGAGTGCCTGAGTGCAAAGGGCGCTATTGGGACGCCCCACAAAAGGTCGTCATACCCGCGAAAGCGGGTATCCAGTACGCCGCGGCCGAACCGATAGTGCTCTGGAATACTGGATCGCCCGCCCCAGTGCGCAATCGCGCACAAGGCGGGCGATGACGTCCGAGTGAGGTCTGGCCAGTTCCAAGGTCCCGAAATCACAAGCCTCTCGTTAACGCTCAATCCGGCATAAAGTGGCGCTGAGCCGCCCTTGATGATTCGGAGCAAACGATGCTGCGCTGGATGACGCCAATTCTGGTCGCGATTTTCGCGGCCGGAACCGCTGCCGCCGAGAGCGCGGGGACAGCCACGCCCGCCGATGGCCCCGCAGCGGCAAAGCCTGCGGACAGCCCAGCCGCCACCACGTCAGCCAAAAGCGCCGCCGCAGTGAAGCCGTCCAACACCCCCGCGGCCACCAAGCGCGCCACGGTTCGCGCCGCCCGCAGTTTGCCGCCAGGCCTGCCCCGTCCTCATTACAAATACCGGACCACCGTTGCCCCCACCGCGGCTCCCCTTTACGTGCGCCGCGGTCGCACGCTGGTGGTCGAGGAAGAGGATACCGACGTTCTGTTCACGCCGGTGGGCGTCGTGCCCTATGCACCGCGCGTCTACGGCACGCCGCTGCTGCCAGGCTCGTCGACGCTGCCCGGCTATTACGGCACCAGCCATTCCTACAGCTATGACGGCCCCTATTACGGCGGTCCGTCCTATGGACCCTTTTGGAACCGTCTGCCGTATGCTTGCGGCGTGTACGGATATTGCTAAACGCGCACTAGCGAACAACGGAGACGGACCACCGACGTGGCAGGGGCACCGCGGAAAGCCAGCAAGACGGGCGCTGCCAATGCGATCACGGCGGACCTCGTCGCCGTCCTCGTCGCCGTCACCGACGGCGAGCCCAAGATCATGACCATCGCAAACGATGGCGCGCTGCCGAGCGGTCCTTTCGAATTTGCGCACCGATCGCTGCAGACGGGATTGCGGGCATGGGTTGAGGCGCAGACCGGCCATCCGCTCGGCTATGTCGAGCAGCTCTATACCTTCGCCGATCGCGGCCGGGCCGGCGATGCCCGCTCGCCGCATTCGATCTCGATCAGCTATCTGGGCCTGACCCGCGAAGACAAGGTCGGCGCGGGCTTTGAGGCGCACTGGTCCGGCTGGTACGACTACTTCCCCTGGGAGGATCAACGGTCCGGTCTTCCCGCCATGCTGGCGAAGACATTGGCGTCCCGGCTTCGGGCGTGGTCGAAGACAGCAGCCACCGCAAGCCTGCAGCGCGAACGCTGGCAGCGCGCCGCCATCACCTTTGGCCTCGACGACCGCGAATGGAACGAGGAACTGGTCCTGCAGCGCTATGAACTGCTCTACGAGGCCGGCCTGATTCCGGAAGCCGTGCGTGACGGGGCAAGCGCCACCGCGGTCATTCCCGGCCGGCCGATGAGCGGAGATCACCGCCGCATTCTCGCGACCGGGATCGCGCGGCTGCGCGCCAAGATCAAATACCGCCCCGTGGTGTTCGAACTGATGCCGGCGGAATTCACCCTGCTGCAACTGCAACGCAGCGTTGAGGCGCTTGCAGGCCGGCTGGTGCACAAGCAGAATTTTCGCCGCCTGATCGAGCAGCAGCAACTCGTTGAGGAAACTGGCGCAATCGCCGCCGACACCGTCGGCCGCCCCGCCAAATTGTTCCGGTTCCGCCATCCCGTACTGGCGGAACGGGCGGTCGCCGGAACCAAGCTCCCGCTTTCGCGCACTTGACATCGATTATGCTCAGGATAAGTATAAGCCAAGATATACTCAAGGAGAGTATAAATGGCCAACCTCAGCCCCGCCGCACTCGCCCGCTCCGCAGCGCTCTACGACCGCGTCAAACGGGTCATCCCGCCGCCTGAATGGGCGGCTTTCGCCGAGGATGTCGACGCCATCCTAGAACTCAAGCGAAGCCGCAACGCCGTCGTCCTCGCGCACAACTACCAGACGCCTGAAATCTTTCACGGCGTCGCCGACATCGTCGGCGACAGCCTGTTGCTGGCGCGCGAAGCCACCAAGGTCGATGCCGACATCATCGTGCTGGCCGGCGTGCACTTCATGGCTGAGACGGCCAAGCTGCTGAACCCGGAAAAGACCGTGCTGATCCCCGATCTCGCGGCGGGCTGTTCGCTGGCCGACTCCATCACCCCGCAGGACGTGCGGCTGATGCGGCAGCGCTATCCCGGCGTTCCCGTCGTCACCTATGTCAACACCTCCTCGGCAGTGAAGGCGGAATCCGACATCTGCTGCACCTCGGGCAACGCGCTGAAGGTCGTGGAGTTGCTCGGCGCCGAGCGTGTGATCATGCTGCCGGATGAATATCTCGCGCAGAACATCGCCGCGCAGACGAACGTGAAGATCATCGCATGGAAGGGCCATTGCGAGGTGCACGAGCTGTTTACGGCGTCAGACGTCCGGCAACTGCGCGAAAATCACCCTGACGTGACCATCCTGGCGCATCCGGAGTGCCCGCCCGACGTGGTCGCGGAAGCCGATTTCTCCGGATCGACCGCGGCGATGTCGGACTTCGTCGGCAAGCAGCGGCCGCCCCGCGTGGTGCTGCTGACGGAATGCTCGATGAGCGACAACGTCGCGGTACTCCACCCCGATGTGGAGTTCATCCGGCCCTGCAATCTGTGCCCGCACATGAAGCGGATCACGCTGAAGAACATCCGCGATGCGCTGGAGACCGGCCGGCACGAGGTGACGATCGATCCCGCCATCGCCGTATCGGCACGGCGTGCCGTCGAAAGGATGCTGGCGCTATGAGCACGGAGATTTCAGCGCTCAACAACCGTCCCGTCATCATCGGCGGCGGCGCCGCCGGATTGATGACGGCGCTTCGTTTGGCGCCCGAGCCGGTCGTGCTGCTGTCGAAGGCGCCGCTGGGCGCGGAAGCCTCGAGCCTGTGGGCACAAGGCGGGCTTGCGGCGGCGATGGGCGATGACGACGACCCTGCCTTGCATCTGGCCGACACGTTGGCCGCAGGTGCAGGCCTGTGCGACGAAGCCGTCGCGAGCCGCGTCGTCCACGCGGCGCCTGCGGCCGTCGAACATCTCGCCAGGCTTGGCGTCGCCTTCGACCGGCGGCCCGACGGTGGCTGGCGGCTTGGCCTGGAGGCGGCGCATGGCCGCAACCGGATCGTGCACGCCACCGGCGACGGCACCGGACGCGAAATTATGCGCGCCCTGATCTCAGCCGTGCGCCGCTGTCCGTCGATTACCCTGCTTGAAGGCGTCGAGGCGCGGAGCCTGATCGTCGAGGACAATGCCATCAAGGGCGTGCTCGCGGTGAACGCGCAGGGTCGTCCGCTGGTGATCGATACCGGTCGCGTCGTGCTGGCAACCGGTGGCATCGGCGGGCTGTTTCTCGACAGTACCAACCCGGCCGGTTGCTTCGGCCAGGGACTGTCGCTGGCGGCGCGTGCGGGAGCGCTGCTCTCCGATCTCGAGTTCATCCAGTTTCACCCGACTGCGTTCGACGGGCCATCGCGTCCGATGCCGCTGGTGACCGAGGCCGTGCGCGGCGACGGCGCGATCCTGATCGACGACACCGGACAACGCTTCATGGCGGACCAGCCCGGCGCCGAACTCGCGCCCCGCGACATCGTCGCGCGCGCGGTCTGGCATCGCCGCGCGGAGGGACATCGCGTGTTCCTCGACGCGCGGAAACATCCGGGAGCGGAATTTGCAAAACGCTATCCCGTCATTTCCGCGTTCTGCAGAATGGCAGGGATCGATCCCGCGACCGATCCGATACCGGTCCGGCCGGCGGTGCACTACCACATGGGCGGGATATCGGTGGATATCGAAGGCCGCAGCACCGTGAACGGCTTGTGGGCCTGCGGCGAAGTCAGCCGTACCGGGCTGCATGGCGCCAACCGGCTCGCCAGCAATTCGCTGATGGAAGCGATCGTCTGTGCGCAATGGGTTGCCGACAGCATCCAGGGCGCGAGCCGCGGCCCATTGAAAGCGCGCGCAGCCGACACGCCCGCGCCCGCGTCCGATCCTTCGGCTGTGCGCGCAATCCTGTCGCAGGGCCTTGGCGTCCTCCGCGACCGGCACGGCATCGAACGGGCGATCCGGGGCCTCTATCCGATTGCCCGCGGCAGAAATGCGACTTCCGATCCCGCGCTGGTTGGACTGATGATCGCGGTCGCCGCCTGGCGGCGCGAGGAAAGCCGCGGCGGACATTACCGCAGCGATTTTCCCGACACCCTGCCCTCGGCGGTGCCAGCTTCCATCTCGCTCGCGGAAGCGCTCGACGCCGCACGCGACATCGTTGAAACCGGATCCCTGTCTGTAAGGAGTGCCCAGCCGTGACGCTTACGCCGCTTCTGCCCCTCATGTACGAGCCGCTGGTTCGCACCGCCCTGCTCGAAGATTTGGGCCGCGCCGGCGACATCACCGCGGATGCGATCGTCCCGGCCGACCGGCAGGCGTCACTGGTGCTGCGCGCGCGCCAGCCGCGGCGTCGTGGCCGGGCTCGACATCGCGCGCTGTGTCTTTCAGCTCGTCAATCCTGCCATCCGGCTCACCGTGGAGCGGCCTGATGGCAGCGTGGTGGCACCGGGCGACGTGATCGCCGCCATCGAGGGGCCGGCGCGCGGACTGCTGACCGGCGAGCGGACGGCGCTGAACTTTCTCTGCCACCTCAGCGGCGTCGCCACCGCGACGGCCTCGCTGGTGTCAGCCGCGCAAGGCACCAAGGCGCGCATCGTCTGCACCCGCAAGACCACGCCTGGATTGCGCACGCTGGAAAAATACGCGGTGCGCGCCGGGGGCGGCAGCAATCACCGCTTCGGCCTCGATGACGCCGTCCTGATCAAGGACAACCACGTTGCGCTGGCCGGCGATGTCAAAACCGCCATCGCGCGCGCAAAGGCGCATGCCGGCCACCTCGTCAAGATCGAGGTCGAGGTCGATACGCTGTCGCAACTCGAACAGGCGCTTGCGATCGGCGTGGATGCCGTCCTGCTCGACAACATGACGGTCGAGCAATTGCGTGAGGCGGTCACCATGACCGGCAGCCTCGCGATCACGGAAGCCTCCGGCCGCATCACCGCCGAGACCGCCAAAGCGATCGCCGCTACCGGCGTCGACCTGATTTCGGCCGGCTGGCTGACCCACAGTTCCGCCGCGCTCGATATCGGGCTGGATTATCTGGAATTCAGTTCCGCCAAAAGCTGATAGGGGCTCCTTCGACCGCCGCCGTCACCATCTTTCGGCTGCGGCAGAAGCCGAAAACCGCTGCACGATCCAGTCGATGAATACCCGCACGCGCGGTGAGAGCTGACGGCTGCGCGGATACAGCACCGCGACTGGCCCGGCCGGCACCGGATACTCCGGCAATATGCGCTGCAGCCGGCCTTCGGCGATGTCGCGCTCCACATGGAATACCGGCAATTGCGCGAGCCCAAGGCCGAGGCGCACGCCGTCCAGAAAGCTTTCGGTGCCGGTCACCGAAAACGGCGCCGCCACATCCATGCGGACGAGGCTCTGTGGCTGCACGAACTCGAACGGCGCAAGCGCGCCTGACGTGAGCGAGCGCAGCCCGACGGCGCGATGGCTTTTGAGATCATCAGGCGTTTGCGGGCAGCCATGGCGTTCGAGATAGGCGGGCGCGGCGCATGTGATGCGTTCGAGCGTGGTGACGGTGCGCGCGACGAGATCGCTGTCCTGCAGCGCGCCGTAGCGCAGCACGCAATCGACGCCTTCGCGAACCACGTCCACCCAGCGATCGCTTTCGCTCATGGCGATTTCGATGTCGGGATACTTTGCGAAGAATTGTGGCAGGCCCGGCATCAGGAAATGCCGCGCGATCGTGCCCTGAACCTCGACGCGAAGCGTACCCTTGGGAACAGCGCCGCTGAACGCGCCTTCGGCATCTTCGACATCGTCGAGAATGGTAAGACAGCGCCGGTAATAGGCCTCGCCATCGAGGGTCGGCATCACGGTGCGCGTCGTGCGCTGGAGCAGCCGCACACCGAGGCGCTCCTCCATCTGCTGGATCACCTGGGTGGCCGTGGAGCGAGGAATATCCAGGTCATGGGCCGCCTGCGTAAAGCTGCGGCGGTCGACCACCCGCGTAAATAGCCGCATGGCCTCCAGTCGATCCAAGGCATCCTCATTGTTCTATAATCACGAACAGTATTACCGCTTTTAGCCAGATTATATGGAGAAATCAAAGGCGTATCTCCTTCCCATCAGCTCGATATCGGGCGTTGGCAAACGAAGGAGATCAAAATGAACACCGGCACCAACAAGGTCGCACTCGTCACCGGCGCTTCCCGCGGCATTGGCGCAGCCATCGCCGAGCGCCTCGCCGCCGATGGTTTTACCGTCGTCATCAATTACGCAGGCAGCGCAGCCGAGGCCGAAGCGCTGGCCGGCAAGATCGAGAAAGCCGGCGGCCGGGCCATCACCGCGCAGGCCGACGTCAGCGACCCCTCGGCGGTCGCCCGCATGTTCGACGCGGCGGATGCGGCGTTCGGCGGCGTGGATGTGCTGGTGAACAATGCCGGCATCATGCATCTGGCCCCGATCGCCGAGAACGACGACAAGCTGTTCGACAGTCATGTCGCGATCAACCTAAAGGGCACCTTCAACACGCTGCGCGAGGCATCGAAGCGGCTGGGCAATGGCGGACGCATCATCAACATGTCATCCAGCCAGACGGGATTGCTTCACCCGGGCTACGGCGTCTACGCCGCGACCAAGGCCGCCGTCGAGGCGATGACACATGTGATGTCCAAGGAACTGCGCGGCCGGAACATCACGGTCAACGCCGTCGCCCCCGGACCGACCGCAACGAAACTGTTCCTCGACGGCAAGCCGCAGCAGGTGATCGATCACCTCACCAAGCTTGCGCCGCTGGAACGGCTCGGCCAGCCCGAGGACGTCGCCAACACGGTTGCGTTCCTCGCCGGACCTGACGGCGGCTGGATCAACGGCCAGGTGCTGCGCGCCAATGGCGGCATCATCTGACCATCACCCTCAACACGCTCTTCAACCCTGTCTCAACGCAGCGTCCGCCCTGAGCGCGGACGCCACTCAAAAGGAATTGTGTCATGTCTAACGCAAGCCCCTGCAATCCCGTCACTTCCAAAAAGGCCGTCGTCCTCGTCACCGGCGCATCCAGCGGCTTCGGCCGCCTGACCGCCGAGGCGCTCGCGAAGGCCGGGCACACTGTCTACGCCTCGATGCGCGACGTCGCCGGCCGCAACGCGAAGAATGCCGCCGAGATGGCCGCGACCTCCGCTCATGACGACGTCGATCTGCGCGCGATCGAACTCGACGTGCAGTCGGAGCCGTCCGCCAACGCTGCCGCCGAACAGATCATCGCCGAAAGCGGCCGCATCGACGTGGTGGTCCATAACGCCGGCCACATGATGTTTGGCCCGGCGGAATCGTTCACGCCCGAGCAATTCGCCCAGCAGTATGACGTGAACGTTCTCGGCACGCAGCGCGTCAATCGCGCGGTGCTACCGCATATGCGCAAGCAGAAGCAGGGCCTGTTGGTGTGGGTGTCGAGCAGCAGCTCGGCCGGCGGCACGCCGCCTTACCTCTCGCCCTACTTCGCCGCGAAGGCCGCGATGGATGCGCTTGCCGTTCAGTATGCACGTGAATTGTCACGCTGGGGCATCGAGACCTCGATCGTGGTGCCGGGCGCCTTCACCAAGGGCACCAACCACTTTGCGCATTCGGGCCGTCCAGCCGATGAAGCGCGCCTCGCAGAATATGAAGCAGGTCCCTACAAGGGGTTCGGCGAGGAAGTGCAGAAAGCGTTTGCGGCCATCGTGCCTGACGACGCCGATGTTGCGGGCGTGGCAGACGCCATCGTCGATATCGTGAATACGCCCTTCGGCAAGCGGCCGTTCCGCATTCACTACGACCCGACGCAGGATGGTGCGGATGTCGGATTCACCGTGCTCGACCGCCTGCGGGCCGAAATGCTGCACCGTGTCGGCCTGGCCGATCTGCTCACGCCCGCAAAGCTCGTCTGAGCGTGTTGGCCGAAGTTGAAAGCCGGAAGCCGCCTTCGGGCGGCTCCTTCATGGAAAGAGCGAGTGCGCCGCCAGATGCCGGACTACTCGGCAGGACGAGCCGCGGCCTTGTCCTGGCGCATCAGGCGGTTGTTGCGCTGGACCACCGAATAGGTCGCCAGCGCAAACAGGATCACCAGGCCCTGGATCGACAGCGCCTCCATGGAAGGATTGAGGCCGATCGCGGTCAGGAACGCCGAGCCCTTGACCTCGGTGACCGTGATGATCGCCTGTTCCTGGAATTCCTGCACCGCCTCGCCGATGAACTTGATCGCCATCGCAAACAGGAACGCCGAGGTGATGATGAACAGCGGCCGCAGCGGCAGCTTCCGCGCAATCAGGTTGATGAAATAGAACAGCACGACGAGGCCCGCCGTCGCGGCGGCAAGGCCGGCAAACAAGCCGGCGCTCCAGCCGCCTTCGGTCTTCGCCAGCGCATTGATGAACAGCACGGTTTCGGCGCCCTCGCGGAACACCGCAAAGAAGGCGAGCGCGCCGACCGCCCATATCGTATCCTGCGACAGGGCCTGATCGGCCTTGTGCGCGAGATATTCCTGCCAGCCGCGCGGATCCTGCTTCACCATCAACCAGCCGCTGACGTAGAGCATCAGGGCGGCGGCAAGCAGAATAATAAAGCCTTCCAGGACGTCGCTGTGGTCGCCCGAGTTCAGCACCGCAAACAACCAGGCCGCAATAAAGCTGGCTCCAACGGCGGCGAGCGCGCCGGCATATAGCGCCTTGATGCGATGACCGGCGCCGGCCTTGGTCAGATAGCCTGCCAGCGCTGCGATCACCAGCATGGCTTCGAGCCCCTCGCGGAGCAGAATGACGGCGGCCTGGATGAATGCTGAGGACATGGAATGAACCTGTTTTGGATCGTTTTATCGCGCAGGCCATTCAAGTAAAGCGGTGTGGCCCCACACAAACACGTCAAGGGCGCCGTGCTACAGGAAATCCCTGCAAATCGGGGACTTCCCGGATTGCCGGCAGATTAGAATTGCTCAATTTCATCCGGGCTGGCCGAGCGGCAGAACCAGTTTCTGCCGATGCCCGACCTGGCCTGCAACCAGCCGTTCGGTCTGCAAGACCGCAAGCGTCAGCACCACGATCGCCATGGCCTGATGGGCCAGCGCCAGGTCGATCGGCACCTGATGCAGCAGCGTGAGGATGCCGAGCACCGCCTGCAGCGTGATCGCCGCCACCAGCAACCACGCGCCCGTTACGGCCGCTCCGGCCCGCGACCGCATGGCATCGATGGCGTGAAGCACCGCCAGGATCAGCAGCGCATAGGCGGTCATGCGGTGCTCGAACTGCACCGTGAGCGTATTGTCGAACAGATTGCGCCACCACGGCTCCTCGAACCACAGCCGCGCCGCCGACGGAATGAAGGCGCCGTCGATCTCGGGCCAGGTGTTGTACACCCTGCCCGCCCGCAGCCCCGCGACCAGCGCGCCGAAATAAAGCTGGACGAAAGTCAGGGCGAGCAGAGCCACGCCGGAAATCTTCAGCCGCATAGGGACAGCAGGCCGCGGACGCGCGCTCATCCGCCGCAGCGTCCAGACGATTGAGGCAAAAATGATCAGGGCCAGCATCAGATGCGTCGCCAGCCGATATTGCGACACCTCGGTCCGTTGGGTGAGGCCCGAAGCGACCATCCACCAGCCGACCGCGCCCTGCAGCGCGCCAAGGGCGAAGATCATCCACAGCCGCCGCTTCAGCTCCGCGCCGAACGCGCCGCGCCACAGGAAGTACAGGAAAGGCAAAAGATAGACCGCGCCGATCACGCGCCCGAGCAGCCGGTGGCTCCATTCCCACCAGAAGATGGTCTTGAACTCCGAAAGGCTCATGCCGGCGTTGAGTTCGCGGTATTGCGGGATCGCCTTGTAGCCTTCGAACGCCTGCGCCCATTGCGCCTCGTTGAGCGGCGGCAGCGTGCCGGTAACCGGCTTCCACTCGACGATCGACAATCCGGATTCCGTCAGCCGCGTGGCGCCGCCGACCAGCACCATGACCGCGATCAGCGCGGCGACCGCGATCAGCCACCATCTGACGGCGGCGGCATGCGGGGCCTGCTCTGCGGAACTACCGGTCATAAAGCCGTCTTGAAAGCTGTCCTGGCGCGCGCCCTAAGACGCGCTTGATTGAATTGGCGCGCCCCTTATAGTCCGCCCCTTCCCGCGCGCAACCCGCAACGAGCCTGACATATCCGCCATGACGATACGCACCCGTAAATTCTTCGGAACCATCGCACTTCTGGTGCTGGTCGTGGTGTGGTCGCTGTTGGGAATGACCATTGCCCAGACGCCGTGGCTGGCCAGTTCCGGCCTGCTGCAGGCGATCTTCTATGTCGTGGCGGGGCTTGGATGGGTGCTGCCGGCGATGCCGATCGTGAGCTGGATGTCGCGGCCCGACCGCGCTGCTTGAAAGCTCACATCTAGGCCCAATTGTCCCTGGTCGGCCTGACCGGCGGAAACATGATTCCCGACAGCATCACGCGCATCATGCGCAGCGAACGCTGCCGTCCGTCCCAGGCGATGCGCGGCAGTGCATGCAGGTTGGTATTGCCCTTGGCCTCGACGATGCCCGGGATCGTCGACACCGCGCTGGCAAAACCCGCCTCCTGCCCCATGACGAGGTGCTCCCGGCGCCAGGATTGCCGATCGCCGAACGGATAGGCGAAATGCCTGAGGTCGCGGCGCAAGGCGGTTTCCGCGACTGCCTTGCCCATCGTCATTTCGCGTTGCGCGTCGACCGCTTTCAGGTTGGACAGCGCCGGATAATTCACCGTTGCGCTGCCGATCGTCACCAGCGGATCGGCGGCGAGCCTCGCCAGATCGTCCCAATCCATCGACGCCTCGCGCGACAGCGCCGCGAGATCGACGGAGTAGCGCGTGCAGAGGTCGTGGATCGCGAATGAAAGATCCGGCGGCGGCAGCGTCCGCATCCAGCTCGTCAGAAATTCGAAAGTGTCATACTTTTCCCGCGTGCCGCCCGTAGCGAAACGCCGCTCCTTGCGGTCGATCACCAGGCTGATGCGATCCTCGCGCCCGATCATGTCTTCCAGCGCGAGCCACCAGGCTTCGCCGAGCCGGTCCGGAAACGCGGTCGGCAGGTAAATGGTGAAGGGCACGCCGTGCTTCGAGAGCACGGGATAGGCCTGCTCGATGACATCCTTGCAGCCGCCATCGAAGGTCAGGCAGGCGAATCGATTGGCCTTTGGCAGCGTGACCGCGCGCCGGCACACTTCGTCCATCGTGATCAGATCGAAGTTCCAGCGCTTCAGCGCACGAATGGTCCGGTCGAGAAATTGCGGCGTGATTTCCCGCCACTGGTTAGGCTGAAACCGTCGGGAATCGCGCGGCCGCACGCGCTCGAACCGCAAAATGACGCCGGCGCCGCCGGTCTCCCGCTGCTTCAGCCTGAAATAGCCGCTGAAATAGCCGAGCTCCATCCAGGCTCGCCGCAACATTCCGATATCCGAAGTCAACGTCCCGCCCCCAACATACGGTCGCGCTGCCCCGCCGCGGCCGCATTGTATTACCCTTTGTTGACAATTCCCTGCGAAGGTCCGCCAAAGCTGAAAATTGTAAACAATTTCATATAGCACGGGCTCTGCGATGACCATGGCTGCCGCGATTGAAGACAGGACGGCGGATGCAGATGCGTGGTCGAAGGCGAACCGCATCGCCGGCATCGACATCGTTCACGACCTCACTGCCGCGGAAGGCGTCTGGCGCAGTCTGGAAGGCGCGCAAACCTTCTTCACACCGTATCAGCGCTTCGACTTCCTCAGTGCCTGGCAGCGGCAGGTCGGCGAGCGCGAAGGCCTCGTTCCCTTTATCGTGGTCGGCTACGACGCGAGCCGCCGCCCGCTGGTGCTGCTCCCGCTCGCGCTCAGGCACGCCTATGGCGCGCGTTGCGCCAGTTTCATGGGGGGCAAGCATTCCACCTTCAACATGGCGCTGTTCGATCGCGATTTCGCCGCAAGTGTAACGCAGGCCGATCTCGAGGGCCTGATATCGGCGATAGCGCAGCGATCCGAAGCCGACGTCCTCGCGCTGCATCAGCAACCTTCTCGCTGGCGCGATCTGCCCAATCCGCTTGCGTTGCTGCCGCATCAGCCATCCGCGAATGACTGCCCGCTATTGGTGATGGAGCCTGGCGCCGCGCCCGCGGCGCTGGTCAGCAACTCGTTCCGGCGCCGCCTCAAGGGCAAGGAACGCAAGCTGCAGTCCCTGCCCGGCTATCGCAGTCACGTTGCGTCGTCGGAGGCCGACATCACGCGGCTGCTCGACTGGTTCTTCCGCGTCAAGCCGCTGCGGATGGCCGAACAGAAGCTGCCGAACGTCTTCGCCGATCCCGGCATCGAGGATTTCGTCCGCAGCGCCTGCACCGCGCCGCTCGGTGGCGGCAAGCACGCCATCGATATCCACGCGCTGGAATGCGACGAGGAAGTGATCGCGATCTTCGCCGGCGTCGCCGACGGCCATCGGTTCTCGATGATGTTCAACACCTACACGATGTCGGCGAATTCGAAATACAGCCCCGGCCTGATCCTGATGCGCGACATCATCGATCACTACGCCGGACAAGGTTATCGCGCCCTCGACCTCGGGATCGGATCGGACGATTACAAGCGGCTGTTCTGCAAGGATGACGAGCCGATCTTCGACAGCTTCATCCCGCTGAGCCAGCGCGGCAAGCTTGCCGCCAGCGTCATGTCGGGCCTCAACCGCACCAAGCGGCTGGTGAAGCACAATCCGGCGCTGCTGGAGATGGCGCAGAAGCTGCGTAACGCATTCAGCTAGGTCGGTGTCGGACCTTATCCTGAGGAGCCTGCGTAGCTCTTGTAGGGTGGGCAAAGGCGCGTAGCGCCGTGCCCACCATTTACGGCGTCATCCTGAATGGTGGGCACGCTTCGCTTTGCCCACCCTACGATTCCTTCACGCCGCCACCACGTGCGGATCTGGCTCGACCGCGTCCGAAGCCTCGCACGGCTCGCTCAGCATCGTCACCTCGGAGAAGCCGACCGCCCTGAGCTGGTCGCACATCTGCGCGCGCGCCTCTGACGTCATCGACGCTTCGGGCACCACGACTGCCCGCGCCTGCGATGTCAGCAGTTCGGCCGGCAGATCGGAGGCCGCGCCGGCGTCCAGCAGCACATGGTCGTAGACCCGCAGCAGCGCATCGATCGCGAGTATCATTCGCGGCGACTGGAGTTGCGCGCGATCGAAACCCGGGCGTCCGGCGCTGACGAGGTGAACGCGCGACAGCCGGTCCCTGGTGATGATTTGCGCAAACGACGCCTCGCCCTGCATCAGTTCCGCAAGCCCGGGCGCGACCGGATTGGCCGACGCCGCTGTCATCATGGGCGAGGATGCCACGAGATCCACGACCACGATCTTTGCCTGCTGCGCCATCAGCCGCGCCAGCGTCAGCGCGGTCAGCGTGATGCCTTCGCCCGATGCGGTGCCGAGCACGGTGACCTTGCGCGCCGCGGAGCCTACGCCAACCAGGGCGTCCGCCACTCGCTCGATTTCTCCGATTTCCGCCGCGGTATCCATGCGAGGGCTGTCTACGTGCGGCTCATTCAACACCGGCTCCGAGACGTGATCCGCGTCAACGTGGCCCGCCACCGGAAGTTCGGGCGCCATCGCCGGCGCCCGCACCAGTTCCGGCGGAGCCATCAGGATGATTTCAGGCGCGATTTCGCGCTCGACTTCCGGCGAAGCTGCACCGGGTCTCCGCGGCGCGGTCATGCGCAGCAATTCGCCCGTCGCAATCGCACCCGAGGTGAGCAGCAAGGTCGCCAGCGTCGCAATCAGAACGATCGGCAGCTTCTTCGGATAGGCCGGAGTGTTGGAGACGGTAGCGCGCGAGATGATCCGGCCATCGGCCGGCGCCGCCTCGATATTCTCGCGGGCGCTCGCCTCGCGATATTTCGCCAGGTAGGATTTGAGCAGGTCGCGTTGCGCTTTCGCTTCCCGTTCGAGCGCACGGAGTTGCACGTCCTGGCCGTTGCTGGAGGACGCCTGCTTCTTCAACTGATCGAGGCTGTTCGACAGGCCCTCGACCCGGCCGCTGGCGATGCGGGCATCGTTCTCCAGCGAGCGGGACACCTTGCCCGCCTCCTCGCGCAACTGCCGATCGAGA
>CAWFIQ010000005.1:0-310389 GCA_963815955.1 uncultured Alphaproteobacteria bacterium | reverse complement strand
TCGGCGAGCTGCGCCCTTAATTCCTTGATGCGGGGATGGCCGCCAAGCAATGTCGACGACTGCTCGGCAAGCTGGGCACGCAGCGTCACGCGCTGTTCGGAGAGCCGGCGGATCAGCTCGGAATTGAGCACCTCCGAAGCCTCGATCGACCTGCCGCCCTGCAGCATTTCCTTGATCAAGCGTGCCTTGGACTCCGCATCCGACTTCAAGGCCCGGGCGTTGTTCAGTTGCGTGTTGATCTCACCCATCTGCTGGTTGGACAGCGTGGTGTTGTTGGTGCCGACAAACAGGCTCGACCTGGAACGGAAATCCTCGACGCGCGATTCGGATTCGGCGACCTTCTTGCGGAGACTCTCGATTTCACCCGACAGCCATTGGCCGGCCGACTTTGCCTGCTGCTGCCGCGCATCCTGCTGCAGCACCAGATAACCTTCCGCGATCGAGTTGGCGACGCGCGCGGCAAGTTCGGGATCGCGCGACTGGAATTCGATGACGATGACGCGGGACTTGTCGACGGCGTAGGCCGTGAAGCGATCGTAGTAGGCTTCCAGCACACGCTCTTCCGGCGTCAGCGAGAACGGGTCGCGCCCGATGCCGATCATCGCCAGCAATGACTTCAGCGGCGAAATTCCCCGCAGCACCGGATCGAATTCGGGGCGCTCGGCAAGCTTGTTTTTCCTGATGATCTCGCGGGCCAGGTCGCGCGACTGCACGAGTTGCACCTGACTGGTCACCGCTTCCGGATCGAGCGCGCCACGCTCCTCGTTACGCTCGCCGGTCGGACGCAGGAATACGCTCTCGCGGCCATCGATCAGGATGCGCGCTTCCGACTTGAAGCGGGGCGTGACCATGTTGACCGCGGCCAGCGATGCCACCAGCGCCAGCACCGTCGGGACGATGATCCAGTTCCGCTTGCGCATCAGCGCCTGACCGAGCGCATGCAGGTCGAGATCGCCGGATTCTGATGCGGCGACGGGCTTCGGGGCCGAAGGCGCAGGCCTTGCCATCGCCCGCTGCACCACCGGCTTGTCCTTGCCTGCACGCCAGAACGCCAAACGCATCGCACACTCCCGCGGACTTAAACTGTTGGTCCACTCGAACCCTGCCCGAGTACACTTCATTATGGTTGCCGCTGGGTTAATTTGGCCTGTTGAGGCCCGAGATGGCGAGCCGCAGGCGTTCGGTCATTTTTTGTTAACCATAAGCACCCCTAATCGCAGGATGCTTTCTTCATTCCCCTCAGTCCCGGCGACACCGTGCTCGTCGGCGAGCGCTGGTTCTGAATGCTGGTCCTGAATCATGCCTCTCGTTGACGGTCAGCCACTCCGTATCCTGCACGCCACGCGCGCGCCTGTCGGCGGTATTTTCCGCCATATCCTCGATCTCGCCAACGGCCAGGCAGACCGCGGCCATCACGTCGGCATCATCGCCGACAGCCTCACCGGTGGCGAACGCGCCGAGCAGGCGCTGGCGGAAATCGCCCCGCGTCTGAAACTCGGCGTTCACCGCACGGCCATTCGCCGCGAACCGCTGCCAGGCGACATGCTGGTGTGGGCCCGATTTCAGCGCATGATCCGCCAGCTGAAGCCGGATGTGCTGCACGGCCACGGCGCCAAGGCCGGCGCCTTCATGCGCTTGTGGACCGCTTCCCGCGACAGGATCCGGGTCTACACCCCCCATGGCGGCTCGCTGCACTATCCGCTGTCGACGCTGAAGGGCAACGTCTATGCCCGTGTCGAGCGCGCGCTGATGAACGATACCGACCTGTTCCTGTTCGAAAGCGCGTTTGCGCGCGACACCTATCAGCGCACCATCGGCACGCCGAAGGGGCTGGTGCGATGCGTGTTCAACGGCGTCACCGCCGGTGAGTTCGATCCGGTCGTGAAGGCCGAAGACGCCTCCGACCTGATCTATGTCGGCGAGTTCCGGCACATCAAGGGCGCCGACCTCCTGATCGACGCGGTGGCACGGCTGCGCGCCGGCGGCCGTCCGGTGACGCTCACGCTCGCCGGCGACGGCGAGGAAAGCGCAACCCTCAAGGCCCAGGTGGAACAGTTCCACCTCGGCGACGCCGTGCGGTTCATCGGCCACGTCAAAGCGCGTTTCGGCTTCTCAAAGGGCTCGCTGCTGGTGGTTCCCTCCCGCGGGGATTCAATGCCCTATGTCGTGATCGAGGCGGCGGCAGCTGGCATTCCAATGGTCGCCGCCAATATCGGCGGCATCCCCGAGATTTTCGGTGAGCATGGCGATGCCTTGTTCGCTCCCAGCAACGCAGTCGCGATGGCCGATGCGATAGAAGCCGCGCTGAAGGATCCGGCCGCGGCGCGCGAGCGGGCCAAATCGCTGCGCGAGCGAATCTTCCAGCATTTTTCGCAGAAGGCGATGGTCGAGGGCGTCTTTGCCGGCTACCGCGACGCATTTGCCAATCGTTAACCGTTCTTTACCAACGTAACTGTTTGTTCCGATTTGTCCCGTAAGCCGGGGGTGTGGGGAATTCCGCACCGGCAGGCACGTTCCTATGTGCATGCTCCAGAACGGACGTGGACCAGTGGAACCGATTAACGCACGCTTGATGCTCGACTCCGCGGCAACGGCCGCGACAGCCCCCACCGCCGATCGCCCGCGAGTCGAACGACGCCGCAGGCTCACTCCCGCCGCCCTTGCCGTCAGCAACCAGAAAGTCGGCCGCGCCTATTCGCCGATCGTGATCGCTGGCGCGGTTCGCCTCATCGATTTCGCGATGCTGAGTGCGATCGGCATCGCGCTCTATTTCGCGTATGTCGTCCCCCTCTCCGGCTTCTACTGGGCATTTCTCGCGGCGATCTTCGGCGTGGCGGCAACAGCCGTGATTTGCTTCCAGGCCGCCGATATCTACCAGGTGCAGCTATTCCGTGGCCATCTGCGCCAGATGACCCGGATGATTTCATCCTGGGCGTTCGTGTTCCTGCTGTTCATCGGTGTATCCTTCATCGTCAAGCTCGGCGGCGAAATTTCGCGGCTCTGGCTTACGGCGTTCTTCTTCAGCGGCCTTGCGGCGCTGGTGACCGGGCGGGTGTTCCTGCGCTCGCTGGTACGCAGCTGGGCCCGTCAAGGCCGGCTCGATCGCCGCACCATCGTCGTGGGCGCGGACCAGAGCGGCGAAGAGCTGGTCCGGGCGCTCAAGACCCAGGATGATTCCGACATCAAGGTGCTCGGCGTGTTCGATGACCGCAACGACGACCGCGCGATGGATACCTGCGCCGGCAGCCCCAAGCTCGGCAAGGTCGACGACATCGTCGAATTGGCGCGCCGTACCCGTATCGACCTCGTGCTGTTCGCGCTGCCGATCTCGGCCGAGACGCGCATTCTGGAGATGCTGAAGAAATTGTGGGTGCTGCCGGTCGATATCCGCCTTTCGGCCCATACCAACAAGCTGCGCTTCCGTCCCCGCTCCTATTCCTATCTCGGCGAGGTGCCCACGCTCGACGTGTTCGAGGCGCCGATCACCGACTGGGACCTCGTGATGAAGTGGCTGTTCGATCACGTCGTCGGCTTCGTGATCCTCATGCTGGCGTTGCCGGTGATGGGACTGGTCGCGCTGGCAGTCAGGCTCGACAGCCCCGGGCCGGTGCTGTTCCGCCAGAAGCGGTTCGGCTTCAACAACGAGCGCATCGACGTCTTCAAGTTTCGCTCGATGTATCATCATTTGGCCGACCCGACCGCCTCCAAGCTCGTAACGCGGAACGACCCGCGCGTCACCCGCGTCGGGCGCTTCATCCGCAAGACCAGCCTCGACGAATTGCCGCAGCTCTTCAACGTCGTGTTCAAGGGCAACCTCTCGCTGGTCGGCCCGCGCCCGCATGCCGTGCAAGTCAAGCTGCAGAGCCGGCTGTTCGACGAAGCCGTCGACGGTTATTTCGCACGCCACCGCGTCAAGCCGGGAATCACCGGCTGGGCGCAGATCAACGGCTGGCGCGGCGAGATCGATACCGACGAGAAGATCCAGAAGCGTGTCGAGTTCGACCTCTATTACATCGAGAACTGGTCGGTGCTGTTCGACCTCTACATTCTGCTCAAGACGCCGCTGGCGTTGATGACCAAGAACGAGAACGCGTACTGAGTTATTGAGGGAGACCTCGCCGTCATTGCGAGCGCAGCGAAGCAATCCATTATCGCAGCGCTGGGACAGATGGATTGCGTCGTCGCTTCGCTCGCTATGACGCAAGCTATCGTCCAGTTGTCTTGTTGCGTTGTCCTGTGTGTTGCGTGAGTGTGTAATGGCGTATGCGGCGACAGCCGGGGGCTCCCTACCAACGATGACGGCCGCGCCCGGCGTGCTTGCCTTGCAGCGCGCGATGGTGTGGCTGGTCGGCGCGTCCGGCGCCATCGTGTTCATCGAACCCAGCCCTTACGAACTGGCGACGCTTGCCGCCGCGCTGATCTTCTTCGCAACGGGATTGCGGATGCGGCTGGTATTTGTACCGCTGCTGTTGCTGCTGTTCCTGATCAATATCGGCTACAGCATTGCCGCTGTCGCCGTGATGGACCGGCCCAATGTTCCGAACTGGATCGCGACCTCCTGGTACATGGCGGTCACGGTCATCTTCTTCGCGATGGTGATCTCCGAGGATACCGCGGCGCGACTCGACATGCTCCGGCGCGGCCTCGTCGTCGGCGCCGTGATTGCGGCGCTCGCCGGTATAGCGGGCTACTTCAATCTCGTTCCCGGCGGTCGCGACCTGCTGACGCTGTATGACCGCGCCCGCGGCACGTTCAAGGACCCCAACGTGTACGGCGCGTTCCTGATCCTGCCGGCGCTGTTCGCCCTGCAAAGCGTCGTTTCAGACAAGCTCGGCAAATCGCTCCGCAGCGCGATCGCCTTCGGCATCATATCGTTTGCGATCCTGCTGGCATTCTCACGCGCCGCGTGGGGCATGCTCGTCATCACCTCCGCCGTCATGCTGGCACTGATGGTGCTGACCAGCCGCTCGCAGTCACAGCGGTCGCGCATCATCGTCATGGCGCTGGTCGTGATGGTACTGGCGGCCGCGCTGGTCGCGGTACTGCTGTCGTTCGACTCGATCTCGCAGCTATTCAAGCAGCGCGCCAGTTTCGACCAGAGCTATGATGAGGGCCGTTTCGGCCGCTTCGGCCGGCATATCCTCGGCGCCGAGATGGCGCTCGGGCTGCCATTCGGCATCGGGCCGCTGCAGTTCAACCGATTCTTTCCCGAAGACACCCACAATTCCTACCTGAACGCGTTCATGTCGGGCGGCTGGCTCTCCGGCATCTGTTATCCGGCGCTGGTGTTCGTCACGGTGCTGATGAGCTTCCGCTATGTCTTCGTCCGCGTGCCCTGGCAGCCGGCCTATCTGGCTATCTTCTCCGCCTTCCTCGGCACCGTCGGCGAGAGCTTTATCATCGATACCGACCATTGGCGCCATTACTGGCTGATGCTTGGCACGATGTGGGGCATGTTCGTCGCCGCCGAGCGCTGGAAGGCGGGCGCCAATCCCGCGCTCAGGAAGCCGCCCAGGGTTTCCTGAAGTACTATTTTTCAACGCTAAACGTCAGGCCCGCGTGATCGACCAGACGCTTGATCAGCTTGTGCTGCATCGCCGCCCCCGGCGTCCAGAAACCCGCCGGGACGTCAGGCGTATCGCGCAGCAGGCAGATCGCGCATTCGGAGATCATCTTCGAGGTCGAGCCGTAGCCGGGATCGCGGTCACCCTTCACCGCAGCGCGGACCTGCCGTCCATCGGGAGCAATCGCGACATACAGGAGATCGTAGAGTCCGTTCTCGCGCTCTTCCTTTGACGGCCCCTCGCCCGGCTTCGGTGCGTTTGGACCGGTCTTTCCGGTGTTCGCGGCCATCACGAGCTTGGCGTTGGCCTGGCCCTTCTCGCCGGGACCGGTGAGCACCATCTCGTCATAGACGAACTCTTTCCCGTAAGGAAATCCCATCAAAAGATTGGAGCGATGGACGTTGCGGGTGTTGATCAAGGCCATCATGAACGGCGCGGTCCAGGATTGCAGGTCTTCCTCATAGACCGGCTTGTTGCCGCGCGGCTGCTTGGCGCCCTCAAATCCCGGAGTCAGTGCGAACGGGTTGTTGAGGATGGCAACGAGACTGAGATCCCGCGCCACGGCCTCGAATTGGGCCCGCGCGCTTGCTGCGGTCCCGCCGGAGAGCGTGCCGCGCATGTCGCGCACACGACCCTTGACGCGGGAGGCTGGCGCGCCGAATGCGCTCCTGGCCTCCTCCTGCACGAAGAACGTACCGAGCTCGAAAGGAATCGAATCGAACCCGCATGAGAAAAGGATTCGGGCGCCACTCGCCTTCGCGGTCGCCTCGTGCTTCTCGATCATCTGCCGCATCCAGACCGGCTCGCCGCAAAGATCGAGATAATCGGTGCCGGTCTCCGCGCAGGTCGCGATCAATTCGTTGCCGTAGAGCTGGTACGGTCCGACGGTGGTGATTACCGACCTGGTTTGGGCGACCATCGCCTTGAGCGAGCCGACGTCGCTTGAATCGGCCACGATCAACGGCGTATCCGCGGGCGCACCGATCGCATCCCGGACGGCGGCGAGCTTGTCCTTGCTGCGCCCGGCCATCGCCCATTTCAGGCTGGCGTCGCCCTTGTAATGTTCGGCCAGATATTCGGCAACGAGCTGGCCGGTGAATCCAGTGGCGCCGTAGACGACGATGTCGAATTTCGACGAAGACATATTCGATTTTCCCTTCGACTCGTCATTGCGAGGAGCTCGCGACAAAATTGCAAAGCAATTTTGCGCTGAAGCGACGAAGCAATCCATCTCTCCTGTTGCTGCGGCATGGATTGCTTCGCTGCGCTCGCAATGACGGCTTCGGCCGCATTTCGCAAGCCTATTTCTTGGCGTACGAAACGCCCATGCCGGCGCGGACATCGGCCTGAATGCCATAGGGCGCGATCGGATAGCGCAAACCGTTCTTCGCCAGTTGCTTCATGCCGACAATGGCCTTGGCAAGATGCTCAGGCTTGAGCGCCATCAGCATTTCTTCATCGGGCACGCCGCCGTAACGCCGTTCCGCAAAGCACGGCAGCGACAGGCTCGGTTCGCCGGTCTTGATCGCCCGCCCCCACGAATCCGCGCACGCGGTCTCGCCGACCACGCCCCATTCGAACTTCTTGTAACCGGTATATTGCAGGCCGTTGATCAGAATAATCATCTGGCCGGGCGTGGCGTAGACCAGGCAAATATCCGGCGGGTCGAGCCGGCCGCTGGTGAGCGGGCTCACCGCCATCGCCTGGTACCGTCCGAAAGGCACGACGTCGAGCGCCTCCTGGCGCTTGCGCGCGTCCTCGGCCGTGCCGTGCCAGACACCGACGTAGTTTTCGCCAGCGAGAAATTTTTCGTCCTGCGGCGCCAGCCCGATCACCGCGCGGCATTGCGCGCCGACGAGATCTTCACCGGTGATGCCGACGGTCCAGCCGAGCCGCGAGGCCATGCTGACGATCTGGTCGGTGGTATGTACCGCCGACGGGCGGCGAATTTTCGGGATCGCAGCCATCTCCTCGACGCTGGCAAACATCTTGATGCCGATCACCGTCGTCTTGAGCCGAAGCAGGCTGTTCAGGTCGGCGACCATGCCGGCCAAATCGAGCGGTTCCCGCGGCGTCTGCTGTTGCATGGCGTCAACTCCAAAATCGGCGCGCTGAACGGCGCCTTGCCCGATTGTAGCCCGGCCGGATGGGGGTTGCGACCTCTTACTTCGGCGCAGGTCACTTCGGCACAGGTCCCGGCAGCAACTCGTCGATCTTGCCGGTGAGCCGATAGGCGATGAGGCCCATCCATTCGCGCACCGCAAGATCGGTCCGTCCGAACCCATCGACAGCGATGTTTGAAAACGCCATCAGGTCGTCGCGGCCGCCGACCCGCCAGTCGACGGGATAGGGCTCTACCGCAAATCCCGCTTTTCGGAACAAGCCGACCGATCGCGGCATATGAAAGGCCGAGGTCACCAGCAGCCATCGTTCGCCTTGCTTCGGCTTGACCAGCGCCCTGGAAAATTCGGCGTTCTCCTGGGTGTTGCGCGATGCCCGTTCCATGATCAGCCGTGATTTGTCGACGCCGAGGCTTTCAAAGATGGCGCCGGCGAAATCGGCTTCCCTGGCGTCGTTGGAGATGAGGTTTGCACTGCCGCCGGAAAACAGCACGCGCGCGTTCGGATAGCGCTTGGCGAGCGCGGCGGCCGCGATGATCCGGTCCGGCGCGCCGCGCACCACCGGCGTATTGTGCGCAACCGAGAGATCGGGCTCGATCGAGGCGCCGAGCACGATGATGCCGTCAGGCGCGCCCCGCGAAGCATCCCATGGCGGAAAGCGCTGCTCCAGCGGATAGAGCAAGATCTTGCCGAGCGGCGACAGCCCGCAAATCACCAGCAGCAGCACGGCCGCTATCACCAGCTTGCGGCCGAGCGATGCAAAGCGCGTGAACATCAGCATGGCGCCGACCAGCCCGATGCCGATCAGGAGATTCGTCGGCAACAGCAAATAGCCGATCGTCTTGGAGAGGACAAAAAACAAGGGAAGCCTCGGACAATGTCTGATACAGCGTCATACGACGCCATTGCAGCAACCAAAAGCCTCGTCATGCCCCATCATCACCTGCGCTCCAGCCCCGAAACCTGCCACTGGGGCTACTTCGATGCGAAATTGAAGCCCGTGCTGACCATCGCCAGCGGCGACGAAGTCACCATCGAGACCGTCAGCGGCGGTCCCGAGGTCGTGCCGGACAAAAGCAGGTTTCACGTCCCGCCCGAACTCGTGGAGATCCATACGAAATGCGAGCGGATACTGCAGGGCCATATCCTCACCGGCCCGGTTGCGGTCGCCGATGCCGAACCGGGTGACGTGCTGGAAGTCGACATCCTCGACGTCCAGCTCAGGCAGGATTGGGGCTGGAATCTGATCCGCCCGCTCTCCGGCACCCTGCCCGACGATTTCCACGAAACACGAATCCTGAACATTCCGCTCGACCGCGAACGCATGGTGGGCCGGATGCCATGGGGCCTCGATCTGCCGCTCAAGCCGTTCTTCGGCGTGATGGGCGTGTCGCCGCCGCCCGCCTGGGGCCGCATCACCTCGTTGATCCCGCGCGCGATGGGCGGCAACCTCGATAACAAGGAATTGGGCGCCGGCGCCAAGCTCTATCTGCCGGTCTTCGTGCCGGGCGCGCTGTTCTCCTGCGGCGACGGCCACGGCGTGCAGGGCGATGGCGAGGTCTGCGTCACCGCGATCGAGACCGCGCTGCAGGGCCGCTTCCGCCTGACGCTGCGCAAGGATCTGCGCTTCACCTATCCGCGCGCGGAAACGCCCGATCACTACATCACGATGGCGATGGACCCCGATCTCGATCAATGCGCGGTGCGCGCGTTGCGCGACATGATCGTGTTGCTCGGCGAGAAGCGCAACCTGTCACGCGAGGACGCCTACACGCTCTGCAGCCTCGCCGCCGATTTGCGGGTGACGCAGACCGTCAACGGCTCCAAGGGCATTCACTGCATGATCGCAAAGGCGGTCGTGCACGGCTGAGGCCGCGCCTAGAATTCCGAGAGCAGCTTCAATCTGGCGTGAAACACCACGCTGGTTTTTCCAACCAGCGCCGTTCCATTCACTTCCGCCGCGTCGGCGGAATAGGCGCCGGTAAAGCCGCAGGTGACTTCGCGCCCGCCAAACAGCGGCCGGCTGCCGACAGACTTCGTGTGCTCGTTGGTGATCAGTTCGCCGCGCCATTTGCCGTGATCGGCGCGATAGGAGCCGGTGTAATAGAAGTATGAGTCCCCGCCGGCGATCTTGCCGTCGTGCAGCACGATCACGCCGTGGGCGCGGCCATGCCCGCCGTCCCTCATCTCGATCTGGATGGTGTAGAGACCGTTGGTTACCGTCATTGCGCCCTTGCCGTCGTCCCCGGACATCATCGGCATTCCCGGTGGCGCGAGGCAATCAAGAAATGGACGCGCGCCTGGATCGTTTCGCCGCGGCCACGAATGCGGCCGAGGCGCGCCGGGCGCTCCGCGCACCACGGGCGCAGCCAATCCACAGATCCAGCGCTAGAATTTCAAACGCTTTTTCAAATGGATAGACAGCTATCCACAAGATGTTTGACTCTTGTGTGCAAAACTAAATAGAGTCGAAATAGTAACTTTTCAGTACACCTTTTAAAAGTTAGCGTTCCCCCATGGCTACAGAAAAAGCCGAAACCGACCGCGTTCCCGTTACGTTGGCGCTCTCGACCATCAATTATCTCGAAAGACTGGTGAGACAGGGTACCCACGGCACCAGCGTTCCCGGCGTCGCTAGGACTTTGATCGAGGAAGGCATTCGGCTCGCCATCAAGGACGGGCTGCTTGCGATCCGCGACAACGGAAAGGCGTCCTGACGGGAATTTTCGGAACGCGGCGGTTCACACAGAATGTGGAACCGAGAAACATGCTTACGAATAGACCGACCTGGACCACCGACCGCGTCGAATTGCTGAAGAGTCATTTTGAAGCCGGCCTCACCTGCCGCGAGATCGCAGCCAGCATCGGGGTCAGCCGCAACGCCGTGATCGGCAAGCTCGCTCGCCTGGAATTGACGCGCGGACCCGCAAGGGCCAAGCCGCGCCCGGAAAAGGCCGCCAGGGAGCGCTCCCGAAAATCGATTCCGCGCCTGCAATATCAGATCCTGCAGGCCGTCTACGAAAATGCGCTGCCGCTCCAGGAGGACCCGATCGCCAGCGAGCGCCGCTGCTCGCTGTTCGAACTCAGCAATGAGCGATGCCGCTGGCCGATCAGCACGCCGGGCGCCGAGGATTTCTGCTTTTGCGGCAATACGCCGGTGGAAGGCATGCCCTATTGCTCGGGCCACCATCGCCTCGCCTACCGTCCGGGCTCGCGCCAGCGCGTTGTGCGGGATTCAGGCAATCGGTTCGCGTGAATCAACCGCGTCAACACAAGAGAATCCGTCGGTTCTGATTCCATCAGAACCGACGGGCCCTATCCAAGCCGCCAGCCGACCTCTTCCGTAAAGCTCTTGTAGAACTCCGGCGTGTAGGCCTTTTCCGGGGCCTGCCGCACCCGCTCGTCGAGCTTATGGGCATCGTCGCCGACGAGAATGCGCCAGCGCTCGGCCTTGACGCCGTCGAGGATGATCTTGGCAGCGGCCGCCGCCGTGGTCGGTGCCTGCTCGAGAAAATTGCGGGCACGGTCGAGCGCGATCTTCTGGATGTCGTCGTCCGACATCGGCGCGGTGTCGATGCCCATGCCTTTCAGGCGCTGCCGCGTCGCCAGGATTTCATTCGGGCTCAATGCTTCGGATTCCGATCCGCTCTGGATCTTGCGCGAATTGGAAACGATCGACGTGCCGATATGGCCGGGCATCACGACCGAGCATTTGATGTGCGGCGCGTTGAGGCCGAGATCGATCTGCAGCGCTTCGCTAAACCCTTTCACCGCGAACTTGGCGGCGCTGTAGGCGGTATGCGGCGCCCCCATGCCGACCGATGCCCAGAAGCCGTTGACGCTCGATGTGTTGACGATGTGGGCCTCGTCCGCCTTCATCATCAGCGGCAGGAAGGTGCGGACGCCGAGATAGACGCCGCCCCAGCAGATGTTGAAGGTGCGTTCCCACTGCTCGCGCGTGTTGCTGAACAGGCTGCCGCCGCCACCGATGCCGGCATTGTTGAACAGCAGATGGATCTTGTCGGTCGCCTGCTGCTCGATCAGCTCATCGCGAAAACGCTGGAGATGGGCCTCGATCGAGACATCGGCGACATGGGTGGTGACGCGAAGGCCCTGCGGCAGCTTTTCCGCCTCGCACAGCCGCTTGGTCTCGGCCATCGCCTCCATCGAGACGTCGCACATCGCGATATTGCAGCCTTCGGCGACGAGCTGGCGCGCGAGTTCGCGGCCCATGCCCGTGCCGCCTCCGGTGATCACGGCAAACTTTCCGGCAAAGTCCTTCATTGAGATCGCTACCCCGGGTTTTCAATTTTTGAGTTGAGGCCCTCATGACAATGGAGCCCGTGCGAGCAGGACAGTAACAGTTCGCGAATGCGGGTAAAGCCGCGTGCGAGACAGCCGGTTCGATAGTTTCGCGGGCGTTTTCGCGCGGCGGAATTACTCCGCCGCCTGGCGAGAGCCAGCCAGCGCGCCCAATCCCTCCAGCGCCTTTCTGATCGCAGCCTGTTGCGCGGGCGATGCTTCCGGCATCGGTGCGCGAGAGAATGTCGCGGGCAGCCCCTGCAGCGACTGCGCATAGCGCGTGCACGCCGGCAGATTGTCCGAGACGATGGCGTTCCACATCGTCAGCAATTTCTTGTGCAGCTCCAGCGCGCGAACATGATTGCCCGCCTTGACCACGTTCCAGAGCTCCACGGAAGCGTGCGGCGCGGCGCTCAGGATCGCCGCAATCGATCCATGCGCGCCGAGCGCGTAGGACGGATACATCAGCGCGTCGACCGCGCTGTAGATCAGCTTGTCCGGCGCCATCATCATGAGATCGGCAAACAGTTTCAGATCGCCCGCGCTCTGCTTGACGCCGACGACCAGCGGCACCTCGTTCATGATCCGCGTCAGCAGCGCCGGCGAGAGATAGGACCACGGCACCACGTTGTAAATGATGATCGGCATGCCGGTTTCATCGGCCATGCGGCGGAAATGATCGACCATCGCCTGCTCGTCCGGCTTGAACAGATAATGCACCGGCGTCACCTGGAGCGCTGCGACGTTCATGTCGCGCACCAGCTTGCCGCGGCGGATCGCGTCGCGGGTGGAATCGACGATGATGCCGGCGATGACGGGCGCGCGCCCTTTCGCAGCTTCCACCGTCGCCGCCATCAGGTCGCGATACTCCTCGTGATCGAGCGTATGCCCCTCACCGGTCGAACCGCCGGCCGCCATGCCGTGGCTGCCGGCGCCGATCAGCCAGTCGACCTGGGGTGCAACGAGTTTGAAATCGATCTCGCCGTCTTTCCGGAACGGCGTGGTCATCGGCGGTATCACGCCGGTGGGACGCATTTTCATGGGGCCTGCCCTCGCGGTTTCCATCCGATATGGTGGGGTGTTTCCCCCACTTGCCGGCAAGCCTACTGAAGCGCCCGGGAGCAATCCAGATGCGATATCGACACGGCTGATCAGCGAAAATGCCGAACATATGCCCGTCAGGTCGAGCCGACACGCCACAGCCGACTCGGGATGACCTTGGCGACCCGAACTTGCCTGCGGTGGTGGCGGTGGCGGCCGAAAAGTCCTTCGCAAGCTCGCGTATGACGCCGCCGGGTCACCCCGGGAGCGTTCCATCGGAGACGACGGACGCCGCTGTTTGAACCTGGAGCCTCCGGCCGCGACTCACCGAGAGACACTCTCGCAGGAGGTCGTCATGACCCACTGGCGCGATACCATGGTCGATCGACCGGAGACGGACGGCCCGGCTTATTTGACAGGCTGGACCATCAGCGGAGCAGCCGTTCTCGGAACCGTCCTTGCCGTTTGGCTTCTCGGGATCTAGCGGCGCTCAAAGCTGCTATCAAATTATTCAAAGAGAATGGTCGGCGCGAGAGCTGAATTCCGGGCCGCGCAGCGATTATTCAATGACCGGCCTTGTCAGATCGCGGCACGTGAACTCGTTGCCACAACCAGCATAGTTAAAAACCTCTAAATGCGAGATTATTGATCCGAGTGCTTTAAAGGTGCAAGGCGAGATCAATACTCCTTTCACAGTCTCGCACTATTTGTGGGGTCTCAATGAATTGGGGACTCGCATGGTTGAGGATGCTGCCAACTTTGTGGCTTCGTCGTGCGGCGTTCGTAACGTTGCGCGCAAGTTTGGCGCTATGGCTCGAAAAGCCTGCCTAAACCCACAAAATCAACTCGCGATGTCCCGGGATCGCGCGGTCACGGCCGCGCTCCATTGATGACTTCCCCACCGCTCATGCCGACGGAGCCGCCGGTCGCGTCCTCGTTCGATCCGCGCCTTGAAAGCCTGCGTGGCCTCGCGGCGCTGATAGTGTGCGTGAACCACGGGATGAGCGTGTTCACAGACAGTGCGCGTCTTGTTGCCGTGGACGCGATGCTGCTTGCGTTCAATTCGGCGGCGGCGGTGATCTTCTTTTTCGTGCTGAGCGGCTACGTGCTCGGCCGTGCGCTGGAGCGCGACAGCGCATTGGTGCCCTATCTGGTACGGCGGCTGTTCCGGTTGTTTCCGGCCTTCGTGGTCATGGTGCTATTCGCCTTCGCCTGCGAACGGCTCTTCCGTATCGATCCCATACCGTCCGGCTTGAACCCGGGCATCCAGCGCATGTTCTGGCCGCAGCCGACCTGGGATGCGCTATGGGATAACCTGCTTCTCAACTCGTTCAAGGTGAACGGTCCGACGTGGACGCTCTTTCCGGAACTGATGGGCGCCCTGATGCTGCCGTTTGTGGTCGCTGCGCACGTCAGCATCGCGTCACGGTGGCGCTGGGCGCTGTTCATCGCGATCGCGACGCTGCTCGCGATCAGCCCTTATCGCACGCTGTTGTGGTTCTATTTCGGCTACTTTCTCGCCAACGAGACTGCCACGTTGCTGGCGGGGCGGCGGCGGCTTGCAGCAATCACGTTCGTCGTCGGCCTGATCGGCCTCGAGATGGCCGGCACCAACTCCGAATTCTATGCGGTCGGCATCGTCATCCCGTCAGCGATCGCAGCGGCGCTGATGATAGGCGCGGTGGTGGCATCGCGCGAACTGCTGCAGTGGACGACGGTTGCGCCGTTGCGGTTCCTCGGGCGAATCTCCTACAGCCTGTACCTGGTGCACTGGCCGATCTTCTACGTCTGCGCCTTGCTCGCTGTTAGTTTCCGCCCGATCATCCCGACCCATATCTGGGGGAATCTGGCGGTGACGGTGACGTCCGTAATCATCGCGGTTGGCCTCGCCGCGCTGTCATATCGATTTGTCGAAGCGCCGTCGATCAGAGCGGGCAAGTCGATAGCGCCTCTCCTGGCGCGGACATGGACGAGAATTGGACGACCGCAAGCCGAGGCGGGCTGAAGCGGCGGCTGGGCCTGGCAGATCGAGCGAGGCCTTTAAGGCGACACGCGAAGGAGATCGTCGCGAAGCTGCGGAAGCCCAGAGCGCCAACATACGGAAGAACGGGCGAGCCAACGCGCGAAACAGAAACTCAGGGGAATCAGTAGGTTAATTGGTCGGAGCGAGAGGATTTGAACCTCCGACCCCTAGTCTCCCAGACTAGTGCGCTAACCGGGCTGCGCCACGCTCCGATGCCGTTCCATTAGCTGCGATCACGGCCCGGCGCAAGGCGCGCGAGCGGCCTCTTTGAGGCCCGCAGCCAGCCAGTTCCCGCTCAGCCGTCCTTCATGGCGTTATCCAGCAACTGCCGGCAGGAGACGAGATCCTGCAGCACCCGCTCGAGGCGTTCGCGGTCTTCGTCCGAGGGCCCGGGCTTGCCCTTGGCGAACGGCAGCAAAATGCCGTCATCGTCGGTATCGACAAAGCGGTAGTCGATTTCCTTCTCTTCGGTCTCATAATCCTCGTCGTCGGCACCGACGATCGGCGTCTCGCGCTCCGCCCTCCTCGGGCTCCTGCAGGCTGAGACCGATCGCCTCCTCCACCGCGCCGAAGGTGACGGCGGAGGCCTGGTCGGCAAGCCCCTGCACCGATTTGATGCCGTGTTCTTTCAGGATCCGCTGCACGCCGCGGATGGTGTAGCCCTCGCCGTACAGCAGACGGCGGATGCCCTTGAGCAGGTCGACATCGTCGGGGCGGTAATAACGCCGCCCGCCGCTTCGCTTCATCGGCTTGATCTGGGCGAACCGCGTCTCCCAAAACCGCAGCACGTGCTGGGGAATGTCGAGCTCTTCAGCGACTTCGCTGATGGTACGGAACGCATCCGGCGCTTTGTCCAAATGCTCGCTCCTCTCAACTCGTGTTGTCAGTGAAGACGATTACGCGGTCTTGCTACGCGGCCTTCGTACACGATCCCCAGTACTCGGTCTTACTATTCAGCCTTGCCTTCGCCATTGCCGGTCGCATGACCGTTGATCCGCTGCTTGAGAATGGCCGACGGCTTGAACACCATCACGCGACGCGGCGAGATCGGCACTTCGGTACCAGTCTTCGGGTTACGTCCGATCCGCTGACCCTTCTTGCGCACCATAAAGGAGCCGAACGATGACAGCTTCACCGTCTCGCCCTTCTCCAGGCAATCGGTGATCTCTTTCAAAACGAGCTCGACAAACGCCGACAATTCCGTCCGCGACAGGCCCACCTTCTGGTAGACCGCCTCGCACAAATCGACACGTGTGACTGTCTTTCCGTTCCCGGTCATCGCCTGCCCCGCACTCTCGGCGAACAATTTATTCCCTGAAATTATGAGGTTAGCTCGCAATGGTCAACAGCCACCATCATGCACACGCATGGAACAGGTGTACAATTTTAATCGGTACCTTCAGGCAACGCTTACCAGCGCACGAGCGCGGAACCCCAGGTGAAGCCACCACCCATGGCTTCGAACAGCACCAGATCGCCTTTCTTCACGCGCCCGTCCTTGACGGCGACATCTAGCGCCAGCGGGATCGATGCCGCCGACGTATTGCCGTGCAGGTCGACGGTCAGCACCACTTTCTGCGGTGCAATATGAAGTTTGTGCGCCGAAGCATCGATGATTCGCTTGTTGGCCTGATGCGGGATGAACCAGTCGATGTCCTCGGCCGTCGTGCCGGTCGCATTGAAGGCATCCACGATCACGTCCGTGATCATGCCGACCGCATGCTTGAACACTTCGCGGCCTTCCATCCGGAGATGGCCGACGGTCCGGGTCGTCGACGGACCGCCGTCGACAAAGAGCTTCGCCTTGTGCCGGCCGTCCGAGCGCAGATGCGTCGTCAATACGCCGCGGTCCGTCGGCTTGCCGGGCTGATCCTGCGCCTCGAGCACGACCGCGCCGGCACCGTCACCGAACAGCACGCAGGTGCCGCGATCGCTCCAGTCGAGAATGCGTGAGAACGTCTCTGCGCCGATCACCAGCGCGCGCTTGTAGGCGCCGGAGCGCAGGAAATTGTCGGCGGTCGCGAGCGCGAAGACGAATCCGGAGCACACCGCCTGCAGATCGAAGGCGGCGCCATGATGGATACCGAGCCCGTTCTGGACGGCAACCGCTGTCGCCGGAAAGGTATTGTCCGGCGTCGAGGTCGCCAGCACGATCAGGTCGATCGCCTGGGCGTCGAGGCCGGCGTGTTCCAGCGCCGCGCGCGCAGCGTTGATCGCCAGATGCGATGTGAACTCGCCTTCGGCCGCGATGTGGCGTTCCCGGATGCCGGTCCGTTGTACGATCCACTCGTCCGACGTATCGATCCGGGCGGCGAGTTCCGCATTGGTCAACACCTTCTGCGGCAGATAGGAGCCGCAGCCCAGCACGACCGAACGTTTCGCACTCACGAGACAACCTCCTGCGCGATCTGCGCCTGTGTCAGCGCACTGATCTTGGTGAGGAGATCGCAGCGGACCATCTCATAGCCAACATCGACTGCGTAGGCAAAGCCTTCGGCGTTGATTCCGCCATGGCTTTTGACAACCACACCCTTTAATCCAAGCAGCACGCCCCCATTGGATTTATTGGGGTCAAGCTTGTCCCGGAGCGCCTTGAACGCGCTGCGGGCGAACAGATAGCCGATCTTGGACTGCCAGCTGCTCGCCATCGCATTGCGCAGAAAATCCGCCATCTGGCGCGCGGTCCCTTCGGCGGCCTTCAACGCAATGTTGCCGCTGAAACCTTCCGATACGATCACGTCAGCCGCACCCGCACCGATCCCGTCGCCCTCGACAAAGCCGACATAGTCGAGTTCTGGAAGATTCATCGCGCGCAGTTGTTCCGACGCCTTGCGAATTTCCTCGCCGCCCTTGACTTCCTCGACCCCGATATTGAGCAATCCCACGGTCGGACGCTTCAGGTCGAACAGCACGCTCGCCATCGCACTGCCCATGATCGCGAGCGACACCAAATGATGCGCATCGCCGCCGATGCTGGCGCCGAGATCGAGCACGACGGAATCGCCGCGCGTCGTCGGCCATACGCCGGCAATGGCCGGCCGGTCGATGCCGGGCATGGTGTGCAGATGGAAGCGCGCCATCGCCATCAGCGCGCCGGTATTGCCGGCGGAAACCGCCACGTCGGCCTCGCCCTTCTTCACCGCGTCGATCGCAAGCCACATCGACGAGTTCTTGCGGCCGCGGCGCAGCGCCTGGCTCGGCTTGTCGTGCATGCTGACGGTGACGTCGGTATGGACCACGCGCGAGGCCTTCTTGAGCGCCGGATGCAAGGCGAGTTGCTCGTCGATCTGCTTGCTGTCGCCATAGAGCAGGAATTCGCTGTCGGGATGCCGTTTCAAAGAGATGGCGGCGCCGGGAATGACGACCGATGCGCCGACATCGCCACCCATGGCGTCAAGCGCAATTCGAACCTTTTGCGGCATGAACGTCCCGGAAACCTGATGTCTTGCGGCCCTCGGAGAACGCGGCCGCGCACTGGAATGGCACCGCTACGCGGTGCTCGGCAAAAGGCGCATCCCCGCGCCTCCGCCGGGCCGCGACAATAGCGTGTCCCCGTCCCGACACAACCTCTTGACCCCGGTCTTTTGGCGAAAGACACGCGCTGTGACCCGAAATCAAGAATGCGAGATATCTCTATATAATTCAGTGTCTTATGTCAGATTCCTGGCGAGACATCGCAGCCACCTCAAACCGATGGCAGCCTCGCCGACCGCTTTAACGGCCGGCTACTTGCCCTTGGGCTTCCTCGTGCCCGATTTTTTCGGTTCCGCCTTGAGCGCCTTGAGCGCCGCGAACGGATGATCCTCGGGATCAGCGGCTTCAACCACCGGCGCAAATACGACGCCGGGCTTGCGTGGATATGGATCGACCGCGAGATACAATGCGTCGGTAGCGACCCGGCCGAGATCGATCATGCCGTTCTCGATCGGCTCGGGCGGATCGGGCGTCTCCTCGTCGCTTTCCTCGGCCTCATCGACCAGCGCCGCCATCTGCGGGACCTGCTCCGGTGGTGCGAAGGTCAGATCGATCCGCTCGTCGATGTCGTTCTCGATCTCCTCCAGCGTCACCACGCAGGTCTGCCCGACCCGCGCCCGCACGTGGCCCGCTACATGGAAGCGGCCGCCGCTCGCTGGCGTGACGTCGAACGAGGCCTGCACCGACAGCACCTCGCGCAAGCCTCCCACATCGGCCACCGCGTTGCGGATGGCCTGATCGGCCTCGATGTCGCGATGCAGGCCCGTCTCCGGTATCTGCGCCACCGCGACGGGGACGCGCCATGGGTCGGGCTTCTCGATTGCTTCGTTCTTGCTCATTGCTGTGCGCCATTCTCCGGCGAGGGAAACCAGGCCGAACCGCTCACCAGCGCCGCCTCGTCGAGGCGGTCCAGGGCGGCCATCGCCGCCGCGGCATAGGCTGCAAGCAGGCGGGCCTTTTCAATGTTCTCGCCGCTCAGGATATTCTTGCACATTGCCTGCGCCAGTGCCTCGCGCCCCTCGGTCAGCGCCAAATCATAGGCCGTCGTCCGGCCATAGAAGGCTTCGCCGAAGGCCAGCATGCGCTTCGGCACCTTGAGGTCGCTGACCCCCATCTCGCGCAGATTATCGTCCATATCGTTGCAAAAATGGTCGAACAGTCCCTGCGACAGGGCCGTGCCATCTTCCGCCGACTTCAGCCGCCGCAGCACCAGCCACAAATGCAGCAGAAGCAGGTCAAAACGGCCGTTAACCGTGTCGGGAACCCCAAAGTCCCGATAAAACGACGGTTCTCGCGCCTGCGTCACGATCATGCCATAGATGGCTTCGATGGTGCCGCGCAACGGCGTCCGGGGTTTCCTGAAGTGATTGAACGGCCAAAGCATTGTGGGTTCCGCAAGCGAGCCCTCCCGGGCCGCGCATGTTGCAATTCAGCGTGCTGCCCGGTACGTCAACGCACCGCACGATGCAAGAGGACAGGCTAATTCCCGAGATGACCGAGATGAGCCATCTGAGCACCTGCGTGCCCTTGGCGCGCCGCCTGAGCGCGCGCTGGAGCGGTTTTCGCGCGGCTGCGGCCGTGGCACTGCTTTGCGCGGCGCTGGGCGGATGCACCGGCGAACAGTTCCAGAAGGGCTATATCCTGCCGCCCAACGCGCTGGAGCAGATTCCGATCGGCGCGAGCCAGGATCAGGTGCTGATCGTGATGGGAACGCCCTCCACGGTAGCCACCTTGAACGGTGAGGTATTCTACTACATCTCGCAACGCTCCGAGCGCAAAGTCGCCTTCATGAACCAGCAGGTCGTCGACCAGCGCGTGATCGCGATCTATTTCGACAAGAACCGCCAGGTACAGCGGCTCGCCAACTACGGATTGCAGGACGGCAAGATCTTCGACTTCATCAGCCGCACCACACCGACTTCCGGCCAGGAACTCAGCTACCTGACGCCGCTGTTCAAGCTACTCAGCTTTAACTAGGCTGGGTTTTAGCTAAATTCCATCAGTCCTGATTCACTCTATTCCGCGACGCGGAAATCCTGCGCCAAGTAGCCCGCTTGCCCTCTGCGCGCGCGGTGCCTACGCTCCCTGCAAATAATGATTCAGCAGGGAGCGAACTTGTGACGATTAAAGCTATTTCTCGACGCCGCGTTTTGACCGGAGCTGCAGCCGTTTCGGCCGCCGCAATCCTGCCCCGCTCCAGCTACGGCTCCGACTGGCGGCCGACCGAGACCGTGCGCATCATCGTGCCGGCGGCCGCCGGCGGCAGCACCGACGTGATGGGACGGCTGCTGGCCGCGCATCTACAGACAGCCTGGGGCCAGAACGCCGTGGTGGAAAATCGCTCCGGCGGCGGCGGCACCATCGGCACCGCCGAAGTCGTGCGGGGAAGAGCGGACGGCCATGTCATCCTGGTCGGCAATCCCGGCCCGAATGCGATCGCCTACAGCATCTTCCGCAACATGACCTACAAGGCCGACCAGTTGCAGCCGGTCAGCAACATCATCCGGATTCCGAACATCGTGTCGGCGCATCCCTCGACCGGCATCAAGTCGATCCCGGATCTGATCGCCTATATCAAGGCCAATCCGGACAAGCTGACTTACGCCTCCTCCGGTGTCGGGCAGAGCCCTCACCTCACCGGCGCCTGGTTCCTCCAGCTCACCGGCCTGAAGATGGTGCATGTGCCGTTCCGCGGCGCGGGTCCTGCGCTGCAGGCAGCACTCGCGGGCGATATCCAGATCCTGTTCGACAACCTCTATCCCTCGCTGCCGCAGACCCAGGACGGCAAGCTCACCGCACTTTGCGTCACCACGCCCGAGCGCACCCCGGCGGCGCCGAACATCCCGACCATGCGCGAGGGCGCACCCGAACTGTCGAAGTTCGACGTCTCATCCTGGTTCGGCATCTTCCTGCCGAAGGCCACGCCCGCTCCCGCCGTCGAGGCGCTCAACAAGGAGATCAAGGCGATGCTGGCGCGCGATGATGTCAAGAAGACGCTCGGCAGCATGGGCGCGACGCCCGACTGGGGCACCCCGCAGCAGTTTTCCGATTTCGTGCAGGCGGAAACCACCAAGTTCGCCGAGATCATCAAGCGCGAAGGCTTGCAGATGGACGCGAGTTGATCGCGTAACTCCCGTAGCCCGGATTTCGCTGCGCTCATCCGGGCTACGCGAGGGACAAGAGCAGCAAGCGGTCTCAGGCGCTGGCTAGACTAGGACGACTTGTTGATCTTCTTGACCTTGGCGTCGGTGGCTTCAATCGACAAAGCCAGCTCCAGGATCGCCTTGGACAGCAGTTCGATGGCCTCTTTCTGGTCCTGCGACTTCGAGGCGCGGAGCGCATAATTCCGGGCAGATGAGAGCGACATGGATTGATCTCCGTATTGTTCGCGTCTGGTTTCCGCGGTCAGGTTTGCAGAATCGGCCGTGCATCCAGCAGCGCATCGGACGAGGTTCATGCCAACAAAAACCCCGCGGCTCGCACCGCGGGGTTTTCATTTTGATCAGCTTCTCGCCGGCTCAGTGCGCCAGGATCGCCAGCAGCAGGAGCGCCACGATGTTGGTGATCTTGATCATCGGGTTGACGGCGGGACCCGCCGTATCCTTGTAGGGATCGCCGACGGTGTCACCGGTCACCGCCGCCTTGTGGGCGTCGGAGCCCTTGCCGCCGTAGTGACCGTCCTCGATGTACTTCTTGGCGTTGTCCCAGGCGCCGCCGCCCGAGGTCATCGAGATCGCGACGAACAGACCGGTCACGATCACGCCGAGCAGCATGGCGCCGACGGCGGAGAACGCCGCCGACTTGCCGGCCGCGCCACCGCCTGCGATCGCGTAGATCACGAAGTAGACGAAGATCGGCGACAGCACCGGCAGCAGCGACGGGATGATCATTTCCTTGATCGCCGCCTTGGTCAGCAGGTCGACGGCCTTGCCGTAGTCCGGCTTGTCGGTGCCCTGCATGATGCCGGGCTTCTCGCGGAACTGGCGCCGCACTTCCTCGACGATCGCGCCGGCTGCGCGGCCCACCGCCGTCATGCCCATCGCGCCGAACAGATACGGCAGCAGACCGCCGAACAGCAGGCCGACCACCACGTAGGGGTTGTTGAGCGAGAAGTCGGGCAGCACACCCTGGAAGTACGGATGCTTCGCAGAGTTGGCGATGAAGAACTTGAGATCTTCATTGTAGGCCGCGAACAGCACCAGCGCACCGAGACCGGCGGAGCCGATCGCGTAACCCTTGGTGACCGCCTTGGTGGTGTTGCCGACCGCGTCGAGCGCGTCGGTGGCCTTGCGGACTTCCTTCGGCAGGCCGGCCATTTCGGCAATGCCGCCGGCGTTGTCCGTGACCGGGCCGAAGGCGTCCAGCGCCACGATCATGCCGGCCAGCGCCAGCATCGTCGTGGTCGCAATCGCGATGCCGAACAGACCGGCAAGGCTGTAGGTGACGAGGATTCCCGCAATGATCACGATCGCCGGACCGGCGGTCAATTCCATCGAGATCGCCAGACCCTGGATCACGTTGGTGCCATGGCCGGTGACCGAGGACGCCGCGATCGACTTGACCGGGCGATATTCGGTACCGGTGTAGTATTCGGTGATCCAGATGATCAGGCCGGTAACGACGAGGCCGACGACGCCGCATTGGAACAGCGCCATGCCGGTGTACTTGACGCCCTCGAGCGGGCCGAAGCCGATCAGCCAGTTGATGACGGCGGCAACGCCGAGCAGCGACAGCACGCCGGTTGCGATCAGACCCTTGTACAGCGCGCCCATGATGGACTGGCTGGCGCCGAGCTTGACGAAGAAGGTGCCGATGATCGAGGTGATGATGCAGATGCCGCCGATGGCGAGCGGCAGGGTCATCATGTTCACCAGCAGCGGTGAGGTCGCGAAGAAGATCGCGGCCAGCACCATGGTGGCGACCGCGGTCACCGCATAGGTCTCGAACAGGTCGGCCGCCATGCCGGCGCAGTCACCGACGTTGTCGCCGACGTTGTCGGCGATGGTCGCCGGGTTGCGCGGATCGTCCTCGGGGATACCGGCCTCGACCTTGCCGACGAGGTCGCCGCCGACGTCAGCACCCTTGGTGAAGATGCCGCCGCCGAGACGGGCGAAGATCGAGATCAGCGAGGCGCCGAAGCCGAGCGCCACCAGCGCGTCGATGACGACGCGGTCGTTGGCCTTCAGCCCCAAGCCATGCGTGAGGTAGGCGAAATAGATGGTGACGCCGAGCAGCGCGAGACCCGCGACCAGCATGCCGGTGATCGCGCCCGCCTTGAAGGCAAGCTCGAGGCCGCCGGCCAGCGAAGTCGTCGCGGCCTGGGCGGTGCGCACGTTGGCGCGGACCGAGACGTTCATGCCGATGAAGCCCGCCGCACCCGACAGTACCGCGCCGATCAGGAAGCCGATCGCAACCAGCATGCCGAGGAAGTAGGCCAGCAGCGCGAAGATCACGACGCCGACGATGGCGATCGTCATGTACTGGCGCTTGAGATAGGCCTGCGCGCCTTCGGCCACCGCGGCTGCGATTTCCTGCATGCGCGCGTTGCCGGCGTCCGCTTTCAGGACGGAAGATGTCGCCCAGATGGCGTAAACGATCGAAAGCGCTCCGCAGAGCACAATCACCCATAATGCTGTCATAGAAGTTGCCTCAGATGCTGGTTTTCCGCCCCACGCCATCCCGCGAGCGCGGCCGGCGCATATTGTGGAGGTCTTCCCTGCCCAGAAGGGCGACCTCAAATCGGCGGGACCATGCCAAAATCGTCTCTCCGGCGCAACGCCGTGGAGGCCAGAATCCGTCGATTTTTGAAAGGATTCACCGGTAAACGGCCCTGGCAAGTTTGTCGCCTGCGCGGCGACAGGCATCGGGCCCGTTCCAAAATGCAAGAGCCCGCCCGATCCCAACGGGATCGAGCGGGCTCACAAGCCATTCCAGTACATCCGTGAAACGACCGTTTCGAGGCCTTAGGCGAGCGACAGGTTTTCCGCGCTCACCTTGCCCCGCATCTTGTCGGTCTTGAGTTCGAACTGAACCTTCTGACCTTCGGCCAGACCGCCGAGGCCGGCGCGCTCGACGGCGGAGATGTGAACGAACACATCCTTGCTGCCATCGCTCGGCTCAATGAAACCGAAACCCTTTTGACCGTTGAACCACTTCACTGTTCCCGTAGCCATTTTCTCTTCTCCAAAGCACATGGGCTTTTAATTCCGCGCGGCGATCGCACGGATTCAAATCCGTTCTCGACGATGTCTCTGGAAGAAGCCCCTCGGGGCGCGTTCAAAAAGGCACGACGGTAATCGAATGGCAATACAGCTACAGGTTTTCCGCGAAATAGCAATGGCTGAGGGCGAATAAAACCGACAGCGTTAACGAGCGACCTTCAGAAATGGCTGTAAGAGAGCTGTTCCAACGCGATTTCCTTGCCCTCCACGTCGATGAACTTCGGAACCGCGCCTCCGGCGACCACTGTTCCAATGGAACTCACGGCGACGCCGGCCTCCCGCACAGCGTGTGCGAACGCCTCGACGCGATCCTCCGCTACGGTGCACAGGATCTCGTAATCGTCGCCGCCGGCGATCAGCGCCTCCAGTCCAACGATGCCACGAGACACGAGATCCCTCGCCGCGTCGGACAGCGGAATCGATAGCAGATCGATCACCGCCGATACGCCGGACACCCCGCACAGCTTGGCGAGATCGCCGGCAAGGCCATCAGACACATCCATCGCCGCACTGGCATGATCGCGAACGATCCTGGCCAACGACACGCGCGACTGCGGCACGCGATAGCGCCCGATCAGCGCCTCCCGCACGGCCTTGTCGGAGGCGGCGGCATGCACTTTCCCGCCGCGCAGGATGGCAAGCCCCAGCGCGGCGTCGCCGATCGTGCCCGTCACCATCACGCGCTCGCCTGCCTTTGCGCCGCTGCGATGGACCATCTTGCCCGGCGGCACCCGGCCGAACGCGGTGACCGAGACCATCAGCGGCCCCGGCGTCGACACCGTGTCCCCGCCCAGCAGCGGACAGCCGAACTGCGCGGCATCCTCGCCGAGCGCCGCTGCGAATGGTTTCAACCAGGCTTCGTCGAGGCTGCGGAGCGCCAGTGTCAGCACGAAACCGGCGGGCACGGCGCCCTTCGCCGCGAGATCGCTGAGGTTCACCCGCAGCGCCTTGCGCGCGACGGTGTCGGGAGGATCGTCGGGCAGGAAATGCACGCCCTCGACGATGGCGTCCACCGTCACCACGACGTCGTTGCCATCAGGCTTCAGCGCCGCGGCGTCGTCGTCGAGACCAAAGGCGCCGGGATCGGTTGCAAGCGGCCGGAAGTAGCGCGCGATCAGCGAGTCCTCGCCGGACGCGGGTTTGGCGCTAGCCACGCGCGAACTCATCGGCGCGGAACTGGCGCGCGATCTGGTCGAGGACGGCGTTGACCATGCCGGTCTCGTCCTTTTCGACAAAGGCGTGCGCGACGTCGACATATTCGGACACGACGACGCGGCCCGGCACGTCCTTGCGGTGCTCCAGTTCGTAGGAGCCTGCCCGCAGCACCGCGCGCAGAATCGCGTCGATCCGCTTCAGCGGCCAGCCTTTCGACAGCGCCTCATCGATCAGGGGATCGAGCTTTGCCTGGTCGCGGACCACGCCAGACACCACGTCGCGGAAGAACGCGGCTTCCGCCGGCAGGTATTTGTCGCCCTCGACCTCGTTGCCGAGCCAATGGCTTTCGAACTCGGCGAAGATGTCGTTGATCCCGGCGCCGGCGATATCCATCTGGTAGAGCGCCTGCACGGCGGCCAGCCGCGCCGCACCGCGGCGGTTGGCTTTCTTGTCCGGGCTTTTCGCTGGCTTCTTCTGATCTGCCATCGCCTAAGCCTTTGTCAGCCGTCGCTTGATCCGCAGCATCGCCAGCGCCGCACGCGCGGCGTCGCCGCCCTTGTTCAATTCGCTGGCGCGCGCCCTCGCCCAGGCCTGTGCGTCGGTATTGACGGTGATGATGCCATTGCCGAGTGGAATTTTTCGCACCACCGCCAGATCCATCAGCGCGCGCGAGGATTCGATCGAGACGATTTCGAAATGGATGGTATCGCCGCGCACCACGCAGCCGAGCGCGATTGCCGCATCATAAGGCTTGCCGTTGTTTTCGGCAGCATCGAGCGCGATCGCGATCGCGGCCGGAATCTCCAGCGCACCGGGCACCGTGATGAGGTCGTGCGTCACACCGGCCGCCTTGAGTTCGGTGACGGCGCCTTCCAGCAGCGCATCCTGGATGTCGTCATAGAACCGCGCCTCGACGATCAGCGCGCGCGCGCCTGAAATGTCGGTCTGGTCTTTCAGAGGGGCGCGCCGTGCGTCTGCCATCAGAATACTTTCAGTTTTACTCGGTCCTCATCCCCGCATAACGGCTTCGCCGTTATTGCTGGAGGAGCGGCCCTTGGCCGCGTCTCCGGGCCTTATGGTTCGAGACGGCGCAAGCGCCTCCTCACCATGAGGGATTGGCGGCGTTTTAAGCGCCGTATGTCTGCCTGTCACTTCATTTCCGACAGCCGCGCCGCATAGCGAGCCATCAGATCGACCTCGATATTGACCTCGCTGCCGGCGCGCCAGCCGCCGAGCGTGGTGACGCTGAGCGTGTGCGGGATGATCAGCACCGAAAATACGACATCCTCGACCGTGTTCACCGTCAGCGACACGCCGTCGAGCGTCACCGACCCTTTGGCAGCGATGAAACGCGCCAGCTCGCGCGTGGTGCGCAGCTCGAACCGCGCCATGTCGGGCAGATCGTCACGCCTGACGATGGTCGCAATGCCGTCGGCGTGACCCGCGACAATATGGCCGCCGAGTTCGTCACCGATCTTCAGCGCACGCTCGAGGTTGAGTTTTGTGCCTTTGACCCAGTGTCTGGCCGTCGTCATGCCGAGTGTCTCGGCGGCGGCATCGACGTCGAACCACGTCTTGCCGCCTTCGACGCCGGAAGCGACCACGGTCAGGCAGACGCCATTGCAGGCGATCGATGCGCCATCGGCGATCGTGGTCCGGTCGTAACGGCAGGCGATGCGCATACGGTGCAACTGCCCCTGCGCCGTCGGCGTCAGGGCTGCGATCTCGCCGATGTCGGTGACAATTCCGGTGAACATTAGGCGCGCTCGTAAATCGTAAGAGTGTCCTTATCCAGCATTTCGCTAGCACGTGTTTTGAAGGCAGGCGACCCGGTGAGAGCCGACAGCGGCAATGCGTCCAGCGCGGGAATGCCAGAGGTCCCGATGGTTTGCGGCCCGCGCAGCAGCCAGACTTCATCGACCAGGCCGCTCGCGACGAATGACGCGGCGACCCGCGAGCCGCCTTCCACCATCAGCCTTGTTATGCCCTTGTCAGACAGCGCGTACAGCACCGCCGGCAGATCGAGCCCCGGTGGCTGCGCAGTAGTCGCCAACGCGCATCACCTGCGCGCCGGCCGCGCCGAGTTTCATGGCTGCGGGGGCTTCGGCGAAGTCCGACGTCATGACCCAGAGCGGCGTCTGGCGCGCGGAATGGACCAGCCTGCTGGTGCCGGGCAGCCGCAGCGCGCGGTCCAGCACGACCCGCACCGGCGACCGCGCCCCATGTCGGGCAGGCGGCAGGTCGAGAACCGGATCGTCCGCCAGCACGGTGCCGATGCCGACCAGAATCGCGTCGCATTGCGCGCGTAACAGATGCACGCGCGTCTTCGCCGCCTCGCCCGTGATCGCAATCGGCTTGTGGCCGGCGGCGCCGATCTTGTCATCGGCGGAGACGGCGAGCTTCAGGATCACATGGGGACGCTTGTCGCGGATACGGCGGAAATGCCCGGCGTGATCGTGGGCGGCCTCCTGGGCGCCGAGGCCGACATCAACCGTGATGCCGGCGGCGCGAAGCTTTGCGTGCCCCTGCCCGGCCACCTCAGGGTTGGGGTCTTCGATCGCCGACACCACCCGCGCAATGCCTGACGCGATCACCGCATCGACGCAGGGCGGCGATTTGCCGAAATGCGAACAGGGCTCCAGCGTCACATAGAGCGTGGCGCCCCGCGCGGCTTCACCGGCACGTCTCAGCGCCTCGGGCTCGGCATGCGGCCGGCCGCCGGGTTGGGTCCAGCCACGGCCGACGATGATGCCGTCCTTCACCACGACCGCACCGACGGCAGGGTTCGGCCAGGTGCGCCCCAGCCCGCGCCGGCCGAGCGACAGCGCAAGCTGCATGAAGCGCTGGTCCGCCGCTTTGGCTTCTTTGGATTTCTGCGCGTACTGGTCTTCCAGAATGCGGAAGATCATTTGCGTAACGTGGCGACCCGCGCGTCGTCTTCCGCGGAGAGTTCGCCGAGCACGGCCTCAAAGTCCTTGGCTTCGCGGAAATTGCGATAGACGGAGGCAAAGCGCACATAGGCGACGTCGTCGAGCTGGCGCAGATGCTCCATCACGATCTCGCCGATCGCCTCCGAGGATACTTCCGCCTCGCCGCCGCTTTCGAGTTCGCGCACGATCGCGGAAACCATCTTCTCAACCCTTTCAGGGTCGACCGGCCGCTTGCGCAAGGAGATCTGCAGCGAGCGGACCAGCTTGTCGCGGTCGAACGGCACCCGGCGGCCGTTGCGCTTGATCACGGTCAGTTCGCGCAACTGCACCCGCTCGAAGGTCGTGAAACGGAAGTTACAGGCGATGCACACCCGCCGCCTGCGGATCACGGCCGAATCCTCGGTCGGACGCGAGTTTTTCACCTGCGTATCGAGACTGTTGCAGCTGGGACAGCGCATCCAATGAGGCCTTTACTGATAAATCGGGAAGCGGTCGGTCAGCGCCTTCACGCGTTCCTTGATCGCGGCTTCGACCAGCGGCGCCTTGCCGTCCTCCGACTGCGCCAGCGCATTCAGCACCTCGGCGATCATACCGCCGACCTGCTGGAATTCGGCAACGCCGAAGCCGCGCGTGGTCGCCGCCGGCGTACCGAGACGCAGTCCCGACGTGACGAACGGCTTTTCGGGATCGAACGGAATGCCGTTCTTGTTGCAGGTGATCGCAGCGCGCACCAGCGCCTTCTCCGACACGTTGCCCTTCAGCCCCTTCGGCCTGAGGTCAACCAGCATCAGGTGGTTGTCGGTGCCGCCGGAGACGATATCGAAGCCGTGGCCGCGCAGCGTTTCCGCCAGCGCCTTGGCATTTTCGACCACGTTCTTCGCATAGACCTTGAAGTCGGGCCGCAGCGCCTCGGCAAACGCCACCGCCTTCGCCGCGATCACGTGCATCAGCGGACCGCCCTGCAGGCCCGGGAAGATCGCCGAATTCAGCTTCTTGGCGAGCGCCTCGTCGTTGCAGAGGATCAGACCACCGCGCGGACCGCGCAGCGACTTGTGTGTCGTCGTGGTGGTGACGTGCGCATGCGGCACCGGCGAGGCATGGACGCCGCCCGCGACGAGGCCGGCAAAATGCGCCATGTCGACCAGCAGGTAGGCGCCGACGCTATCGGCGATCTCGCGGAAGCGCTTGAAGTCCCAGGAGCGCGAATAGGCCGAACCGCCGGCGATGATCAGCTTCGGCTTCACCTGCTGGGCCTGCTTGGCCACTTCGTCCATGTCGATGATCTGGTCCTCGCGCCGCACCGTATAGTGCGAAGCCTTGAACCACTTGCCGGACATGTTGACAGGCGAACCGTGGGTGAGATGGCCGCCGGCGGCGAGGTCGAGGCCCATGAAGGTGTCGCCGGGCTGCAGCAGCGCCAGAAACGCCGCCTGGTTCATCTGGCTGCCGGAGTTCGGCTGCACGTTGGCAAACTGCGCGCCGAACAGTTTTTTCGCGCGCTCGATCGCCAGCGTCTCGGCGACGTCGACCCATTCGCAACCGCCATAGTAACGCGCGCCCGGATACCCTTCGGCGTACTTGTTGGTCATCACCGAACCCTGCGCTTCCAGCACGGCCCGGCTGACGATATTTTCCGAGGCAATCAGCTCGATCTCGTGCCGTTGGCGCCCGAGTTCGCCCTTGATCGCGGCGGCGATTTCCGGGTCGGCCTCGGCGAGTGTGGCCGTGAAGAACGAGTTGGGGGCGGAACCGGTCTTGGAGCTGGAGGATGAGGAGGTCATTGGCCGAAATATCTCCAACGCCGCAGGCCCTTACGGGTGAAGCGGGCGGGTCTGGTGTGGCGGTCGAAAGAAGCCTGCGAGATACCACATCGGCCGGAATTGGCCAAGCATTTGCGGTATCGGCCCCATATTTATGCAAGATATGGTGGGGAGGAAGCCCCGCTCCTCGTCGCCCCGGCCCTTGAGCCGGGGCCCATACCCCCGAAAGGTCATTGGGGGACGAAGGCGTCGGCCAGGGTGCCCCCTTCCCACGGCCGCGGCGTATGGGTCCCGGCTTGCGCTTCGCTTGGCCGGGACGACGGAGAGTTACGCAAACCGGTACGGCCCGCCCTTTTCGATGCTCCGCTGGAACGCCGGCCGGGCGTGCATCCGCCCCAGCCAGGCCGCGAGGTTCGGGTATGGCTCCAGCTTCCCGAACACTTTTGCCATCTCGCCGACAAAGCTCATCTGGATGTCGGCGCCGGTCAGCGACGGGCCGATGAAGAAGTCTCGCCCCTGCAGGGCACGATCGACATAGCCGAGATGGTTGGCAAGCTCGCTGTCGATGCGCGGATGCAGCGGCGCGCCCGCCTCCTTCAGCCGGGACACGTAAAGATTCAGCATCAGCGGCAGCATCGCCGAGCCTTCCGAATAATGCAGCCACTCGTTGTAGGCCTCATAGTCCGCGCTTCCCGGCGCAGGCATCATCGCGCCCTTTCCGTAACGGCGGATGATGTAATCGACGATGGCGGCGGACTCGGCGATCGTCGTATCGCCGTCGGTGATGACGGGTGACTTGCCGAGCGGATGGATCTTCGTGAGTTCGGGCGGCGCCAGCCGGGTCTCGGCGTTGCGCTGATAGCGCTTGATCTCGTGAGGAAGCCCGAGCTCCTCCAGCAGCCACAAAATCCGCTGCGAGCGGGAGTCGTTGAGGTGATGAAGCGTGAGCATGGGGTTTCCTCGTTGTTATTGGGTGGCGTGGTTGGCCTGAGAGTGTCATTGCGAGCGCAGCGAAGCAATCCATAGCGCAGCGAGTGGAGGCATGGATTGCTTCGCAGCGCTCGCAATGACGATGAAATATTGAAGCATCACACGACCGTCGTCCCCCGCGAAGGCGGGGGATCCAGTACGCCGCGGCTTCTCGGTTCAACCACTGCTGCCTCTGGAATACTGGATCACCCGCCCCAGTGCGCAATTGCGCACAAGGCGGGTGACGACGACTGAACATGACGTCGCATTCTCGCGGCGCGTTGCAGGCGGAAGTGCGGTAGTTCCAGCTCAATCGAGCATCAAACGACCGACAGGTACGACGCTGCCGCTATCGCCTCGCACCACAATGATTTCGCCGCTGGCCGGCCAAAGCGTCGTCAGTGCGGCAATATTCGCGCCGTGCGTCACGACGAGCAGGTTTGATGGCCCATTCCATTTGGCGATAAGCGCGCGGGCGCCTGCCGCTAGCGCCTCTCTTTGATCGCGCAGCACAACGACATTACCGAATGTCACCTCGGTTTCGACCGCGCCGAGGTTCAGCAAATTGGCCGTGTCGATGCAACGGCACCACGGCGAGCTCAGGATTTTTTCGAACACGATCCCTTCCTGTTTGAGGCGCTCGCCGATTTTTGCCGCATCCGCCCGCCCCTTTTCGCTGAGGTTGCGCTGGGTGGCGCAATCATCGACGCGAAAACCGGGCGGATCGCCGGTGCCACCCGGCGCATCGGCATGGCGCATCAGCGCGACGTGACCGCCAGCGCGCAGCGCCTTCCAGGCACTGGCAGCCTCGTCGGCTGCGGCAATCTGCGCCGTACTGCAGAAGCCGAGAAGGAAAGCGAAGATGACGACGCGCATGTGACGCATGGCGGCCTCCATCAGAAATACGCGATCAGGCGGCCGGCGCAGATCGCGCCGAGCCACAGCACAAGCGAGATCAGCGCGGTGGCTTTGGCTGCGCCGGGGGCTTCGTCACGCCAGCTTTCAATATGACGCCATGGGCCAACATGCGCGATCACGACGTTGACCAGCGCCGCCGTAATCAGCAACGCCTTGGCCTGGAACGCCGGGTTTTTCACGACGTGCGACGCATCGGCGGAAAACAGCAAAAATCCCATGCAGATCGCGAGCACAAAGCCAACGCGCGACAACGGCAACAACAACTGCGCCATCGGCTGGATCGCGATCGTGCGCCCGAGTCCCAGCATTCTCAAATCGAGCGCCAGGATCGACCCCACCAGCACGACGAAGCCGATGATGTGCAAAATCTCGACGGCGGGATAAAGCGCAAGCGAGGAGCGCATCGTATGGCCCAGCGCGCTTTCCTGCAGGGTCAGGAATATCGATGGGGCGGCCTGGTGCTCCACGCCGCCCTACCGCAATTCGATGCGCTTGCCGTCGAGCACGATATATTCGATCCGCGCCTCGTCCGGCTTGCTCATATGGGGATAGCCGAACACCGTGCAGGTCTTGCCCGGGGCGATCAGGTCGGCGGTTGCGCCCCGCGCCTGCATGCGCGACGGCGGCGCCAGGATGAAGTGCCAATGCTTGCCGTCGACCTCCATCTCGATCTCGCAATGCGGATTCTCGAAGGCCGATTTCAGGATCTTGCCGGTGACGGTGAACGATTTCGACGTATCGTACCCGCCCCAACCGTGATGGGCGATGGCCGAAGCCGGCACAAGGCTGGCTGCCAGCGACAGGAACAGGCGACGGCTGATTGAGGTCATGGCGCGCCTCCGTCGAGCGGATCAGCAAATCTATGGCGAAGCAGGAATGCCAGCAAGGCCCTCTTGCACGTCACACTCTCCCGTCGTCACCCGCCACCGGGTCGCGCGAATGCGCGCCCGATGACAGGCTCCGGCGGGTGACCCAGTATTGCAGAGACGGCGATGATTGAACCGAGGAGCCGCAGCGTACTGGATGCCCCGCATGCGCGGGGCATGACGAGTGTGATAGGGCGAGAGCGTGCCGCGCAAACAAATGGAGTTCTTCTGCCTACAGCCCCGTAAATCCCGCCTTCACCGGATCTGTGCTGCCGTCGAGCTGGCGCAGATAGGTCAGCCCGCACACGGTGAGCCGGTGCGGATCCTTCTCGCCCGCTTCCATCAGCGTGGTGAGATATTCCGTTACCTTGACGCGGGCCTCGTCGTTGGCCGCGGCGGTGCGGTTCACAAGCAGATCATAGGTGTGCATGATACGGTCGATCGCGGCTTCCATGGATTTCTCCTGAGTTGCGTGATGCGGGTGATGCGGTTCAGGCCGGTATACGCGCTTCGTATTCGGCGATCGCCTTGTTGGCGAGCCGGAGTTTGTTGAATTCGCCGTGCTGGATCATCTTCACGATGATTTCGAGCAAGCGCTCATCGGTGGCGAAGGAATCGGCAATGGCGCCGGTCTTGCGGAGGTAGTTCGACGCGATGGCATAGGCATCGCCCACCACCTCGAAGTTCATGACCTGAATTCCGCGCTCGACCAGCATGCTTCACCTTTTCCGTGACAGGTCCGACAATGCGCAAGGCCGGGGATGGTTCCATCGCTTTTGGAACCCCCAGGGATTTGACAGTAAAAACAGAGCGTTCCCGCTCGATTTCACCGGGAGATCGGCAGTTCCGTCTCGGGATCGAAGAAATGCAGGCGGCCAGCCTGCGCCGACAGACGGACCTGATCGCCGCGCGCGATCGCGGTTTCCGCAGGCACGCGCGCGGCGGTGACGCTGGCGCCGCCCACCCTCGTCTCCAGCAATATCTCGGAGCCGAGCTGTTCGACCACCTCGACCCGGGCATCGAAACCAAGGCCCGGGGCGCCATTGCCGAGCACGAGGTGCTCCGGCCGCATGCCCAGGATCACACGGCGACCGTTATGGGCCGCAAGCGCCGACGCTTCCGCTGGCCCGACCGTCAGCCGAAGGCCTTCGGTCTCGACCAACACAGCACCCGCCTCGCAGCGCACGGTGACGTCGATAAAATTCATCGCGGGCGCGCCGATGAAACCCGCGACGAACTTGTTGGCCGGCTTGCCGTATACCTGCAGCGGCGTGCCGATCTGTTGAACCCTGCCGTCGCGCATGATGACAACGCGGTCACCCAGCGTCATGGCCTCGACCTGGTCGTGGGTCACGAACACCGACGTGGTCGGAATCTCCGCATGCAGACGCTTGATCTCGATGCGCATCTGCGCGCGCAACTTGGCGTCCAGATTCGACAGCGGCTCGTCGAACAGAAACACCTGGGGATTGCGCACGATGCAGCGGCCAAGCGCGACGCGCTGCTGCTGTCCACCTGACAATTGCTTCGGCTTGCGCTGCAACAGTTCGTGCAGTCCGAGCATCCCGGCGGCGCGGTCGATCGCCGCCTTGATCTCGGCTTCCGGCGTCTTCTTGTTGCGAAGACCGAAGGCCAGATTGTCGTAGACGCTGAGGTGCTGGTAGAGCGCATAGTTCTGGAACACCATCGCGACGTCGCGGTCGCGCGGGGGCAAATGGTTGACGACCTTGCCGCCGATGCGGATATCGCCGCTCGAAATGTCCTCCAGACCCGCGATCATGCGCAGCGTCGTCGACTTGCCGCAGCCGGACGGGCCGACCAGCGCCACGAACTCCTTGTCGGCAATCTCGAGATCGACGTCCTTCACGGCGTGGAACAGCGAGCCATAGTGCTTGTTGAGCTTGCTCAGTGAAATTGCTGCCATTGCCCCGCCGTGACCGAACCTGATGATGCCTGTTGCAAAAAGCCCGCCGCGAACGGTGCGGCGGGCTTCGCGTTCTCGATTATTGCGCGGCCTTGCTGACCAGCGGCGCACCCTCGGCCAGCACCCTTGCGATGTCCTCGCGCTTGCCGGTGACGGCCCTGGTGACGGTGTCGTTGAACGCCTTGTGCACGGCGGGCCATTGCGGGAAGTAATAGGCGCCGCGCACCTTGTCGGGGGAATCCAGCACCGCCTCCTTCAACAGTTTCATGAACGGATCCTGCTCGGCGATCTTGGGCCAGAATTGCGTGTTGGGCGGCGGCGCACCGGTCGCCTTGAACATCTTTGTCTGGCCTTCCTCGTCGAGCATCATCGCGTTCAGCATCTGCTTGGCGAGCTTCTTGCGCTCCTCCGGAATTGATTTCGGTATCGCCCAGCCCCAGATGTCATCCCAGGCAAACGGCTTCGTGCGGTTCGGCCCGAGCGGAAAGCGCGCGGCGGCAATCCTGCCCGCGACCTTCGACTTGGCGGGATCGTTGAAGGTGCCCCACCATAACGTGTCCGCCACCGTGAACGCGGCATCGCCGGCCATGAAGATGGCGTTGGCCTCGTTGCGGTCATAGGCGGGCATGCCGCGCGGCGCGATCTTGTGGGTGTTGATCGCATCCCACCAATATTCGACGGTCTGCTGCATGCAGGGATCGGTCATGCCCGACTTCCAGCCGGCAGCCGCGATCTTCTTGTTGTCGCGCTCATAGAAAGGCTGCAGCACGTCGCAATTGTTGCCCCACATCGACCAGAACCAGCTGAACCAGCTATGGTTCATCGACATGCCGCCGACATAGCCGAACTTCACCTTGCCGTCCGCCTGCAGCTTCTTGCTTGTTGTAACGAGCTGTTCCAGCGTCTTCGGCACCTCCTCCGGCTTGACGAGGTCGGACCGGTAGAAGAACACGCTGAAGGTCTGCCCCATCGGCACGACGGTGTTCTGGCCCTGCGCATTGCCGAACACGATCTTGTCCATGCCCCACTTCTCGGCAAACTTGTTGGCCTCGACGTCGTCGGTCGGCTCGAGCAGGTGCGCCCAGGTCTGGCCCCAGTCGTCATTGTGCCAGATCACGTCGTACTGATCTGAGTTGGAAGTGAGCGACGCCGTCATCTTCTCGACATAGACGCCGTAGGAGTTCGGCACCTTGACGATCTTGACGCCATTCTTGGCGCCCCAGGCCTCGAACATCGCGATCGAGGCATCCTGGATCGGGCTCGGCTGGTAGCCGATGCGCAGTTCCTTCACCTGCGCATTGGCCGTTGTGACCATCATCGCGGCAGCCGCCGCCAACCCCCATCTTGCGATTCCCTGCACGGCTCTTCCTCCCTCGTTTTTGTCGTTGTGTTGGTAGCCTACACTTTCGCCTTCTCTCCCGGTCAGATCCGCAAACCCCGGATCACATATTTCTGGCCAAACAGCGCGACCAGAAAGGCCGGCAGCAGCGCCATCACGGCGGTCGCCGCCATCAAATTCCAGTGCAGTCCCATCTCGGTGACGAATTGTGCCATGACGACCGTGATCACGGGCACGCGATTTCCGGTCAGGATCAGCGCGAACAGAAACTCATTCCAGGTAAACAGCCAGCACAGCACGGCGAGCGCAGAGATTGCCGGCAGCGCCGAAGGGATGGCAACGCGGATAAACGCGCCCCAGCGGCTGCAGCCGTCGATCATCGCGGCATATTCCATCGACGGATCGATGCCGTCGAAAAAACCCTTCATCAGCCAGGAGAAGAAGCAGATGTGCACGGCAATGTGCGGAAGCAGCAGCCCGATATAGGTGTCGTAGATGCCCCAGCTCTGAACCACAAAATAGAGCGGCAAGACCCAGGAGATATAGGGCACGCAGCGGAACACGTAGATGGTGCCGAACCACAAGCGCGACGCGGGTCCGGTGAAGCGCGACAACATGTAGCCGCTCGACACGGTCACGAGCAGCGAAAAGACGGTCGCGAGCGTCGAGATGACAGCACTGTTGATGAAGGCCTCGACGATGCGCTCCTGGCCGAGCACGTCCTTGAAATTGCCGAGGGTGAATTCGGTGCCGCGATGAACGTAGTAGACGCCGGATTCCGGCCGCAACGACGTCAGGATCAGCCACAGCACCGGAAAGGCAAACGCAAAACAGATCGCGGCGAGCGCGAGTGCAAAGAACGTCTTGCGGCTCCAGTTCGGCAGGCCGGGCAGGAAATCCGGGCGGGTCACCATCGGCATGGGATCAAGCCTTCGCGATGCGGTCGACGAGGCGATACATCACCACGCCGAGCACGAGGATGATCAGCCCGCCGACGATCGCCGCCGCCGAACCGCGGCCAAGATCGAGATTGAGGAAGGCCAGCACGTAGGCATAGAGGCTGAACAACTCCGTCGAGCGGCCGGGCCCGCCGCCGGTCAGCGTCCATACGATGTCGAAGGTGCGGAAGGCGTCGATGGCGCGGATCACCACGCAGACCACGATCACCGGCCTCAGCATCGGCAGCGTCAGGAACCGAAACACGCGCCAGGCCGTGGTGCCGTCGATCGCCGCCGCCTCGAACGGCTCCTTCGGCAGGCTCTGCAGGCCTGCGAGCAGCAGCAGCGTGAACCATGGCGTCCACAGCCAGATGTCGGTCAGCAGAATGATGCCGAAGGCGCTCCAGCGCTGCACCAGCCAGGGCTGGCCTTCGAGGCCGATGGCTTCCAGCACCACATTCACGATGCCGAACTGGTCGTTGAAGATCCAGCGGATCATGATCGCGGCGATCACGGGCGCGACCATCAGCGGCACCAGCAGGATGGTCTGCACCAGCTTCTGCCCGGGGAAAGGACGGTTGAGCAGCAGCGCCAGCGCCAGCCCCGCCACCAGCGCACCGGCCACGCTCAGGATCATGAAGATGAAGGTGTTGGGCAGCACCACATAGAGGAACGCCGGGTCCGTGATCACGGACTGATAGTGGTCGAGGCCGACCCAGGTCTTTTTGGGATTATAGAGCGCCCAGTCGCGGAAGCTGGCATTGGCGCCGATCGCAATCGGCAACACCTGAAACAGCAGCATCAACAATGCCGCCGGCGCAATGAGAAACAGCATGAACCGCTGTTGCTCGCCGAACATGGGACGCCGCGATGCCGACACGCCGGTTTTCCCCACCTGCATCAAGCCGTCACGACTCTTGCGGCCGGTACGTGCGTGAAACCTCCAGTTCCAGGGAGTATGGGCGGGGCGTCGAAGGCTAGTCAATCCGGATTGTGCGGCAGAGAGTCATCACCGGACGCTCTTGCAAAACTTCAACTTGAGGTTCTGCCAAAAAGCAAAACGCACCGGACCCGGAAGACCGGAGCCGATGCGTCTCGAGCAGGGCTTACTGCCTTGCCAGTTCATTGTCCGCTGTTGGCTGCCGGTCTTCTCAGATGGCCGGCTTGGCCGCTAGTCGGAAACAGAAATCTCAGAGCCGATACAGGATCTGGTCGGTCCAGAACCGCTCGAGGCGATGCAGCGACTTGTTCAGCGTCGCGAACTCTTCGTTCGAGATGCCGCCAACCTGCTCCACCGTCTTGACGTGCTTCTGGTAAAGCGCGTCGACGATCTTGCGGATTTCCTGGCCCTGCGCGGTCAGGCGAATGCGGACCGAACGGCGATCGACGCGGGAGCGCTGATGATCGAGGAAGCCGAGCTCGACGAGCTTCTTGAGGTTATAGGAGACGTTGGAGCCGAGATAGTAACCGCGCGTGCGCAGCTCGCCCGCGGTCAGCTCCTTGTCGCCGATGTTATAGAGCAGCAATGCCTGCACCGAATTGATGTCGGCGCGGCCGCGGCGATCGAACTCGTCCTTGATGACGTCGAGCAGGCGGCGATGCAGCCGCTCTACCAAAGTCAGCGCTTCCAGATAGAGCGGCTGCACCGGAGCTTGACCGGCAGAGCGTTCAGCGGTTTCCACCGCCGTTGCAACGGCTTTGATCATGACACTTCCCCTGTAGTCGTTTTTATCGACTTATTTCGACGAAACTTTTGTCCCGCCTGATAGCCTCAACTTAAGGGGGCGGTTTGAAGATCCGCTTAAATAAGAGAATAAAGAGATCATGAATTTAAGACAGTGAATTGTCGATTAAGCCCATGGATAAAGGGCTTTTCGCAACCGTTCATTGACGGTGGAGGCCGCCTGTTCACGCTTCGTCTGCATGCCCTGTCGCATTCGGAAACAGGTGGGCCCAAAATCGAAACACTCGCGTAACAGGTGTGGTGGAACCCTTTACGGCCCTTAACGGTGACTGAAGCGTTACCGGCAAATTTTTTGAAAATTGTACGGGATGGCGTGGCGGTTTCTGCACGCGATTGGATTATGGCGGAAAACTGACACGTGTCACTTCGCCTTCTCCCCGCAAGAGCGGGGCGAGGGAGAATCGTCGCTTCACTATGGCGGGCGTTCGCGCGCGGCCATCCAGGCGAGTGCGAGATAGGCGGCCAGCATCACGGCCTCGATCCCCACCACCGTGAGACTGCCACCGTAGATTCCGGGAAACATCAGTTCGATTACCGCCATCGACACCACGGTCGTCAGCCACACCACCGCGCCCCAGGGCGTCGCAAGCCACAGCCCGACCGCGGCGACGAGTTCGATCACGGCGAAATAGACGGTGGCGGTCTGCCAGGCCATCGACTGGTTCTCGAACGCCTCTTCCTCGCCGCCGATGAATCCCGTCACCTGCGCCCAGTGGTAAAGGCCCTTCAGGATCGAGATGACGGCCATGATGCGCAGGAACAGCACCAGCCGCCGCGTCCACACATTGTCGTCGGGCTCGATCCGCTCCGACGACATCGCTGCCATCGACATCGCATCCCGGCCCTTGTCCCGCCCCTGATCGCGCGCCGAAGTATCAGACATGGGAGCTGACCTGGAATGCTGACCTCGGAATCGGGGCTCGGTGCGGGCTGGAATGTCCTCATGGCCCATGTCTTGGCCCGCCGGCACGGTAAAATCAATTGCCGATGAGATGGATCAAGGCGCGGTGACGGGCGACCTTCAAGGTGCTAGAACTGGAACAAATCCAAACTGACCCGCGCCTTCAGGAGTACCCATCACATGGCGATCAAATTCGGGCGTCCGATCGAAATGCGCGACGCGCCGCGGCCGCAGACCGCCCTCGCCTCCACCCCGCTCGACCTGGCCATCCGCCCCCGCCGCAACCGCAAGGCGGAATGGGCGCGGCGGCTGGTGCGCGAAAACGTTCTCACCACCAACGACCTGATCTGGCCGATGTTCGTGGTCGACGGCAACAACACGCGCACGCCGGTGGCCTCGATGCCCGGCGTCGACCGCCTCACCGTCGATCAGGCGGTGCGCGATGCCGAGCGCGCGATGAAGCTCGACATCCCCTGCATCGCGCTGTTCCCCTTTACCGAGCCGTCCTTGCGCGACGAGACCGGTTCCGAAGCGCTCAACCCGAACAATCTGGTCTGCCAGTCGGTGCGCGCGATCAAGAAGGAGTTTCCCGAGCTCGGCGTGCTGTGCGACGTCGCGCTGGATCCCTTCACCAGCCACGGCCATGACGGGCTGATCGAGGACGGCAAGATCCTGAACGACGAGACGGTGGCTGTGCTGGTGCGACAGGCGCTGGTGCAGGCCGAGGCCGGCTGCGACATCATCGCGCCCTCCGACATGATGGACGGCCGCGTCGCCGCGATCCGCGAGGCGCTCGACGAGGCAGGCCACCTCGACGTGCAGATCATGTCCTACGCGGCGAAATACGCCAGCGCCTTCTACGGCCCGTTCCGCGACGCCATCGGCTCCGCAAAGACGCTGACCGGCGACAAGCGCACCTACCAGATGGACAGCGCCAATACCGACGAAGCGTTGCGCGAGGTCGAACTCGACATCGCCGAGGGCGCCGACATGGTGATGGTGAAGCCCGGCATGCCCTATCTCGATGTGGTGCGGCGCGTGAAGGATACGTTCGCGATGCCGACCTTCGTGTACCAGGTGTCCGGCGAATACGCGATGATCGCGGCTGCCGCCAACAATGGCTGGATCGACGGCGATCGCGCGATGATGGAAAGCCTGCTCGGCTTCAAGCGCGCCGGCGCGGACGGGATTTTGACGTATTTCGCGCCGAAGGCGGCGGAGAAGTTGAAGGCGCAGGGATAAGCCGCGCTCCCTCCACGTCATTGCGAGAAGCGAAGCGACGAAGCAATCCATCCATCCGTTATGCCGCAAGATGGATTGCTTCGCTGCGCTCGCAATGACGGGGTTAGAGCGGGGCCATCCCTCACCCGCACCCCGAATATTGCAGCGTGTTAATGGTCGCAGGCCCTTGGCGAGCGCGCAGCCGGTTCCCATGTTTCGTTCGGGAAATTCGGCCTGGAGGACGGACCATGTCTTATAGCGGCTCTGGCAATACCGGCGGCGGCCCTTCACGTGCTGGCAGCGCCTGGCGAAACGACGGCGGGGTGCCGCCGCATGCGTTCGATCCCGATGTGCAGCCGGAACTGTTTCGCGGCGTGCTGACGCGGCGGGTGTTTGCGTTCCTGATCGACCTCGTCGTGCTGTCGGTTCCTGTCATCCTCGGCTACATCTTCATTGCCGTGTTCGGCGTCATCACGCTCGGGCTCGGCTGGATGCTGTTCTGGCTGGCGTGGCCGGCCACCATCGTGTGGGCAATCGTCTATTACGGCGCCTCGATCGGCGGCCCGCATTCGGCCACCATGGGGATGCGTGCGATGGATCTGGAGGTGCGCACCTGGTACGGCGCACCGGGCTATTTCGTGCTCGGCGCCTGCCATGCCGTGCTGTACTGGATCTCGATCTCGTTCCTGACGCCGCTGGTGCTGCTGGTCGGCCTGTTCAACGGCCGCCGCCGGCTGCTGCACGACATCATCCTGGGAACCGTGGTCATCAACAGCTCGGTTCGTACCCAGGTAGTGCCTTCGGCACGCAGCAGCTACTGAGTGAGCAGCAAACTGTAATTGACCGTCAGCCCTCGGGGCGCGATGTTATAGACGGTCCGGCCCCGAAAATGAATTGGGGCCGGACTGGCGCCTTTTCGTTCTGTGGCGTTTTCTTAACGCAAAGGCGCTATGGTTGATTTGTTTCGGAGGCCTGACGATCCGACGTGACCCAGCACTCGCGTGACACCCCGCAATTCTACCTGACGGCGCCCTCGCCATGCCCCTATTTGCCGGGCCGGCACGAGCGCAAGGTGTTCACGCATCTGGTCGGCGACAAGGCCGGCGACCTCAACGACCTGCTGACCCATGGCGGTTTCCGCCGCAGCCAGTCGATCGCCTACCGCCCGGCCTGCGACCAGTGCCGCGCCTGCGTTTCCGTGCGCGTCGTCGCCAACGAATTCCGCCCCTCGCGCAACTTCAAGAAGGTCCTGGCGCGCAATTCCGACATCGTCGGCGAACAGCGCAGCGCGGTTCCGACGTCGGAGCAATATTCCGTGTTCCGCGCCTATCTCGACAGGCGGCACCGTCACGGCGGCATGGCCGACATGACCGTGCTCGACTACGCGATGATGGTCGAGGACAGCCATGTCGAAACCCGCATCATCGAATACCGCAAGCGCGGCGTCGATACCGGTATCACCGGGCGCGGCGAAGAACTGATCGCGGTGGCGCTGACGGACGTGCTCAGCGACGGGCTGTCGATGGTATATTCGTTCTTCGAGCCGTCGCAGCAGGGCCGCTCGCTCGGCACCTTCATGATCCTCGATCACATCACCCGCGCGCGCAGGCTCGGGCTGCCTTACGTCTATCTCGGCTACTGGATCGAAGGCTCCAAGAAGATGGACTACAAAGGCCGTTTCCTGCCGCAGCAGCGGCTGGCGCCGTCAGGCTGGCTTCGGGTGGACGCATCAGGCGAAGTACCGTCCGAGCCGCAGGATTGAAGGCGGGCTCCGCTCGTCGTCACCCGCGAAGGCGGGTGATCCAGTATTCCAGAGACAGCAGTAGTTGAATCGAGAGGCCGCGGCGTACTGGATCGCCCGGTCGAGCCGGGCGACGACGGCGGTATGTGCGGCGCTACCCAAAGAACGTCTCGAACAACAACTTTACGTTCAGCGCCACGATGATTGCGGCGACGATCCACGCGACCACAGCCACGCCGCGCGGGATTACGAACTCACCCATCTTGCGCCGGTCGGAAACGAACCGCACCAGCGGGATTACCGCGAACGGCAATTGCATCGACAGCACGACCTGACTGAACACCAGCAACTGGCTGGTGCCGCGCTCGCCATAGATCGCCGTGACGATCACCACCGGGACGATGGCGATGCCGCGGGTGATCAGGCGCCGCGCCCAGTTCGGCAGGCGCAGATGCAGAAAGCCTTCCATCACGATCTGGCCGGCCAGTGTCGCGGTGACCGTCGAATTGAGGCCGGAGGCGAGCAGCGCGACCGCGAACAGGGTTGAGGCAATGCCGAGGCCAAGCAGCGGCGACAGCAATTCATAGGCCTGGCCGATCTCGGCCACTTCCGTGCGGCCGGTCGCATGGAAAGTGGCGGCCGCGACGATCAGGATTGCCGCGTTGATGAACAGCGCCAGCATCAGCGCAATCGTCGAGTCCGTCGTCGCCCATTTGATCGCCTCGCGGCGGCCCTTGTCGTTACGTTCATAGGCGCGGGTCTGCACGATCGAGGAGTGCAGATAGAGATTATGCGGCATCACGGTGGCGCCGATGATGCCGATCGCGATGTAGAGCATTTCAGGGTTGGTGACGATCTCGGTTGAGGGCATGAAGCCCTTCAGCACTCCGGCGACTGACGGGGCAGCAGCTACGATCTGGATCCCAAAGCAGACGGCGATCACGATCAGGAGCGCGATGACGAACGCTTCGAGGAAGCGGAAACCCTTGTTCATCAACAGGAGCAGCAGGAAAGCATCGAGCGCGGTGATCAGCGCGCCGCCGATCAAGGGAATGCCGAACAGCAAATTCAGCGCGATCGCGGTGCCGATCACTTCCGCCAGGTCGCAGGCGATGATCGCGGCTTCGCAGGCCACCCAGAGCATGAAGTTTACGGGCCGCGAAAAGCTGGCGCGGCAGGCCTGCGCAAGGTCGCGGTCGGTGACGATGCCGAGGCGCGCGGCAAGCGCCTGCAACAGGATCGCCATCAGGTTCGACAGCAGGATGACGGAGAGCAGCGTGTAGCCGAACTTCGACCCGCCCGCGAGGTCGGTGGCCCAGTTGCCGGGGTCCATGTAGCCAACCGAAACCAGGTAACCCGGACCGAGGAAGGCCAGCAGCCGCCGCGACCAATGCCCGCCAAAGGGCACTGCGATGGTCGAATTGACTTCAGGCAGGCTGCGCTGGGCGCCAGCAGCGGCGTCAGCGCGCCAGCCGGCGGCAGTCGTGTCCGTCATAGCTACACTCTCGGTCGGGGTCTTCGGATCTAGTGCGGGCGTTCGGGCATCCATCCCGACAAGATGACCGATATCCCTTCTTATTGCAACTCATTTGCAACTGCATCTAGCCATCACGAAAATGATACCGATGCGGCCTCTGGAAAGCACTGAGGAAGTGCTTTATGCTGATGGCATGATCAAAATCCCGGTCGAAACGCCCACGGCCACGCTGCGATACGCCCTTGCCCCCGACGAGGCCGGCATCGCCGCCATCGAGGCGACCTTCGCCGCCTACGACCGGATGATGGCGATCCTCGCCGAGGTTGCGCCTGTCGGCGCCAACCTCGTCGCGCTTCACGCCCAGGCTTACGAAAAGATCCGCACCGAGACCGGCCTGCCGGCCCGCCTCGTGACGCTCGGCCTGCGCGACCGCGCCAGCTACGCGGCGGGCGCGGCGGTGCGCAGGATTCCGCTCGACGACAAGTTGTTTGCGATCAAGGGACCAACTTCACTGACCATTAGCACTGTCCAGGGACGCATCTTGGTGCCGTTCGATGTGCCGGGCTACCTTGCCGGCTGGGAAAGTCCCTTCCCGGCTCACCTGGTCTCGGACGGCCGCGCTTACGAAATCCAGATCGCCGTCAAATCGAAATCACCACCACCGGAGGAGAAGACCATGGTTCACGAGGGTATCCTTGCACGTATGGGTAGACTTCTTGCCGCCATCGCCAGCGAGACCATCGACAATGCCGAGAACAGCAACAAGGTCGCGCTGGTCAAGCAGGCGATCCGTGAAATCGATGCCGGTGCCGACGAAGCACGCCATGCGCTCGGCAAGTCGCGCGCCGAAGAATTCCGCCTCAAGCGGCGGCGCGAGGAGCTCGATGCCGAAATCGCCGGGCTGACCGGCAAAATTCGCCTCGCAGTTGCGGAAAGCCGCGAGGATCTCGCGCGCGCCGGCGTAGCACGGCAAATTGATCTGGAATCGCAGGGCACCGCGCTCGAACGTGCGATGGATTTCATCGAACTCGAAATCGACGAGCAGACCAAGGCGTTACAGGCGATGCTTGGCGCGCGGCGTGAAGCCGAAACCCGTCTCGCCGATCTCGAAGCGAGCCTCGAAAAACATTCGCCGCACGAAACCGGACGCGCGGCTGGCGCGACTAAAACAGTGAGTCCCGATCGGGCCATGGCAGCGATCGCACGCGTCACCGGCGTGCCCGCTTCCAGCGCGCCCGGTGACAAGGAGCTCGACGAACTCGACCGTTTGCACCGCGAAAAGGAAATCGCGGCCCGCCTTGAAAGGATCAAATCGCAGCAATGAGTGCCCTGACCGACATCCTGCTGGCGCCGGACGTGCGGCCCTTTGCCGTGGCCGCAGCGATCATGCTGGCGCTCGGTGGAATTGAACTGCTGGCGACGCTGGTCGGCTTCTCGATCAGCGAACTCGTCGGCAAGGAAGTCACGGTCGAGGCCGACCACGGTAACGGCCTCGGCGGCCTGTTCTTGTGGATCAACGCGGGACGTCTGCCGCTGCTGATCCTGCTCATCCTCGCGCTCGGCGTATTCTCGATCGCAGGATTCTTCCTGCAGGGCCTCGCGCACGGCGTAGGAATTTCGGTCCCGGCCTCGATCGCCGCGCTCGCAGCCGCAGCCTGCAGTATTCCCGCCATCCGCCTCACCAGCCGCGGCATCGCCCGCATTATCCCGCGCGACGAGACGTATGCGGTGGAGGACGCCGATTTCATCGGGCACGTCGCCGAAGTTTCGATCGGCCCGCTCGACCAGGGATTGCCCGGCCGGGTCCGTCTCAAGGATGTCTTCGGCAACTGGCATTCTCTCGTCGCACGCGCCAGTCCGGAATCCACGCCGCTTCCGGTCGGCGCCAGCGTCCTGCTGGTCGACCGGGACGCCAGGAGTTTTATCGCCATCTCCGCACCCGCCGACCTCATTGCACAACAACGATCAGACAGGGTTTAAAAAACATGTGGGAACTTGCAGTACCCGTCGCTATTGGCGTCATTGTCATTCTCGTTATCGGTCTCCTGCTTGCAAAACTCTATCGCCGTTCGACACGTGACGAAGCCTATGTCCGCACCGGCCTCGGCGGCCAGAAAGTCGTCCTCGACGGCGGCTCGCTCGTCCTCCCGGTTTTTCACTCGACGGCTGCGGTCAACCTCAAGACGCTGCGGCTCGAAGTCACGCGCGGCGGGCCGGATTCGCTGATCACCAAGGATCGCATGCGCGTCGACATCGGCGCCGAATTCTACGTCCGCGTCAAACCCGATGCCTCGTCGATCGCGCTCGCCGCGCAGACGCTGGGCAGCCGAACCAACAATGCCGGCGAACTGCGCGAGCTGATCGAGGCGAAGTTCGTCGACGGTCTTCGTTCCGTCGCCGCCACCATGAACCTCGAAGAGCTGCAGGAGCAGCGTGCGACCTTCGTCAAGTCCGTTCAGGAAGCGGTCGGCGCCGACATCCAGAACAACGGCCTCGAGCTCGAATCGGTGTCGCTGACCAGGCTCGACCAGAGCGACATCAAGCATTTCAACCCGAGCAATTTCTTCGACGCCCACGGTCTGACGACACTGACCAAGATCACAAGGGAACGCGAGCAGGAGCGCAACCAGATCGTCCGCACCACTGAGGTCAACATCGCCCAGCAGGACCTCGTCGCCCGGCAGACCACGCTGACCATCGAAGCCACCAAGCGCGAGGCGGAACTGGCGCAGCAGCGCGACATCGCCAACAAGACCGCTGCCATGCGCGCGCAAACCGCGCAGGTCGAGCAGACCGCGGTGCAGAACGAAGCCGAATACCGCATCCAGCAGGAACTGGCGGTCGCCAACAAGCAGACCGAAGCCAACCAGGCGCGCGACACCCGAAAGATCGAAGCCGATCTCGCGGTGAAGCGCCGCAACACCGAAATGGAACGCGACCTGCAGATCGTCGCGCAGGAAAGCGCGATCGCGGTTGCGACCAAGAGCAAGGAGCAGTCCGAGGCGCAAACCGTCGCCGAGACCGCGCGCGCACTTGCGATTGCGGCCGAGGAAAAGGTCACCACCGCCAAGGCCGTCGAAATCGCCGAACGCGACAAGATCATCAACGTGATCGCGGCGCGCAAGGCCGCCGAGACCGACGCGATGCCGATCACCGTGATGGCGGAAGCCGAGAACCAGGCCGCGACCAACAAGGCCGAAGCCATCACCATGCTGGCAAAGGCCGATGCCGACGCCGCAATCACCCGTGCCACCGGCGTCAAATCGCTCGGCCAGGCCGAGGCCGAGGTGGCGGCGCTGAAGGCGGAAGCCCGCAACAAGCTCTCCCAGGAGATGGTCGACTACGATCTCACGCTGGCGCGCATCAACATCATTCCGAATGCGCTGGCCGAAGCGGTCAAGCCGATCGAGAAGATTTCCGACATCCGGATCTTCGACACCGGTGGCATGCTCGGCCGCGGCGGCGGCAACGGCGCCATGAACGGCCACTGGCAACGGCATTGGCCTTGGCGACGGTCTTGCTGCGCAGTTGCTGTCGGTCTCCGCCTTCAAGCCGATCATCGACAAGATCCTCGCCGAAGGCGGTTTCGCCGCCGGTCCCGATGCTCTGACCACCCTGACCAACGCGCTGGCCGCGCAGCAACTGGCAGGTCCCGCCGAATCGCCTGATGTCGAAGATGACGATGACGTGGTGATGCCGCCCGCAACGATCTCGGGAACGGGCAAGGCGACGCTGGGTCCCAAATCGTAGGCGAAGCGGCGGGCTGATCCGCCGTTCAAATCGAAATCGAATGAGGCCCGCTGCCATTCGCGCCGCGGGCCTTTTTCTTGTGCATCCCTTGTCGGGAAACGGGTGGGTTCGATCGTCCTGCAGTCAGACAATGAAGGCAGATCGAGTCCTGAGGGAAATTTGTCATGTCCGCCGCCGACACGCCTCGCCTGCCCGCAACGTTCAACCGCCTGGCCTGGTCCAATCTCGCCGCACAATCCGCGGAGCAGGTTGCGCTCGCCGCGGCACCGATCGTCGCGGTGCTGCTGCTCGGCGTCGGCGAAGGCCAGACCGGGCTGTTGCAGACCGCGCTGACGCTGCCCTTTATCCTGTTCGCGATCCCTGCCGGCCTGCTCGCCGACCGTATCTCGCGGCGCTGGCTGATGGCGGGCTCCGAGGCGCTGCGCGCCGCGGCGCTGGCCGGAATCCTGCTGTTGATCTGGCTTGGCCAAATGACGCTGCCGCTGCTTTCGCTGCTCGGCTTCATCGCGGTGTGCGGAACGGTCGCCTACAGCGTCGCCGCGCCCGCGTTGGTGCCGTCGCTGGTGACGTCAGAACAATTGCCCGCGGCGAATGCGCGGATCGAACTGGCGCGCACCGTTGCTTTCGCAAGCGGACCGGCGCTCGGCGGCGTGCTGGTGGGATGGGTCGGCGCCGCGCCCGCGTTCGGATTCGCCGCGGCGTTGTCGGTAATCGCCGTCGTGCTGCTGTCAGGCATCTATGAGCCGGCGCGTACCCCCGCCCCGCGGCGCCACCCGCTTCAGGACATCAAGGAAGGCGCCGCGTTCGTGCTGCACCATCCGCTGCTGCGGCCGGTTTTCATCACGCAGTTCATCTTCAACACGGCCTCGTTCCTGCTGCTTGCCGTGTTCGTGCCTTACGCCGTGCGCCATCTCGGGCTGTCAGCTACCGGTGTCGGCATGACGCTTGGGATGTATGGCGTCGGCATGGTGGCCGGCGCGCTGGCGGCGACGCGGGTGATGAAGCGGATGGCCTTCGGAACCGTCATCGGGCTCGGGCCCGTCACCGGCTTCGTCGCGGCCATGGTGATGGCGCTGACGACCATCGTGCCGACGCCATGGCTGGCGGGCCTGAGCTTCTTTCTGCTCGGCGCCGGTCCGATCCTGTGGGTGATCTCGACCACCACCCTGCGGCAATCGGTGACGCCGCCGTCGCTGCTCGGGCGCGTCTCCGCCATCAACATCATGAGCTACGGCGCCCGTCCGCTCGGCTCCGCGCTCGGCGCCATCGTCGGCGGGCTCTATGGCGCGGAGACATGCCTCTATCTGGCGGCGGCGATCTTCGGCGCACAGGCGCTGGTGATCTGGATTTCGCCCGCGGTCTCGCTGGCCCGGCAGCCCGACATGGTGGGCGAACCGGCGCGGTGTTAGCCCCTACTGTATGGTCCGCTAGGTAAAATCGTCATTGCGAGCGCAGCGAAGCAATCCATTCTTTCTCTTCGCGGCGCGATGGATTGCTTCGCGGAGCCTGTCATCCGGCGCCTTCCCCGACCGTGGCTCGCAATGACGGCCGTGGCGCATGTTTCTTCCTAAATGACCCCAGTCGGCTCCTCTTAGCGCTTCCCAGCTTCCATTTATATGATATATGTCATTTTATAGAAATGGGGAACCCGCCATGACCGACCAAACCGCAGCTATCGACGCCAGCCCCCGTGCGGAAGCCTCTTCCACCGTCCTGCAGATCGCCGTCTTGGCAGGCCTTGCCGCGACCGGCACGCTCGCTACCAACATCCTGCTGCCGTCGCTGCCGCAGATGGCGTCGTCCCTGAACGTCACCAGCGCGGCGGTGACCTCGGCCATCACGATCTTCCTCGCCGTATTCGCGATCGGTCAGCTCGCGGTCGGGCCGATCTCGGACCGTTACGGCCGGCGCTGGCCGGTGCTGATCGGCTTTGCCGTGTTCTTTGCCGGTAGCGTCTGGTGCGCGCTGGCGACCGACCTGACGAGCCTCCTGACCGGCCGCGTCATTCAGGCGGCGGGCGCCTGCGCCACGTCGGTGCTGTCCCGCGCGATCGCCCGCGACATGTTTTCGGGCGCCGCATTGGCGCGCGCGATGGCGCTGATCATGATCGCGATGGCGGCGGCGCCCGGTTTCTCGCCGCTGCTCGGCGGCGCGCTTGACCACGCTTTCGGCTGGCGTTCCGAGTTTATCCTGGTTGCGGCCTTTGCGGCGCTCGGCGCCGTCGCCTACGGCAGCGTATTCGGCGAGACGCATCATGCCACTCGCACCCCGCTCGATCCGCTCGCGATCACCAAAACCTATTTCGGCCTGATCGCCGACCGCCGCTTCGTAGTGCCGGCCGCAACCGTAAGCCTGATCATGGGCGGACTGTTCTCGATGTTCTCGGCTGCACCGCGAATCCTGATCGAGGCGATGCACTTCACGCCGATCCAGTTGGGCCTGTTCTTCGCAGGTACCGTGCTGATCGTGTTCGCCGCCGGCATGCTCGCGACCAGGCTGGCCCCGCGCTACGGGCTCGACCGCTCGATCCGGGGCGGGCTGGTCGCGGCGGCCGCCGGCAGCGTCGCGATGCTGCTGGTCGCGCTGTACAGCCCCACGTTCCTTTCCTATCTGGGCGCTCTCAGCGTGTTCCTGCTCGGCATGGGCATCGTCAATCCGCTGGGCACCGCACAGGCGCTGTCGCCGTTCGGCGACAAGGCGGGTGCGGCTTCCGCCCTCGTCGGCTTCTGGCAGATGATGACCGCCGCGATCGGGGTCTGGCTCGCCGCCACGATCTCGCATGAGGCGCTGTTCGCGCTTGGCGTGGTGCTGACGGTGTTTTCGCTGCTGGCCTTGGGCCTGTACACCGTCCGGGCAAAGGCCGGCACCACCGCGGCCTAGCCCGTCAGATAGCGCTCGTACTTCCCCGCCACGACTTCGTCCGCGGCAATATCCGGATCGAGCGTATAGAGATCCTGCGCGCGGCCGATGCCGCGCAGGGCATAGCGGCCGGTGGACACCAGATAGTTCCGCCCGGCGGCGTCGAGGCCGGCGCGGAACGCCGACGACATCAACAGCTCCCGGTCGACCGAGCGGCACATCGAGGCGATGCGGCTGACCTCGTTGACGGCCGGCCCCACCACGGTGAAATCGAGCCGGTCATCGCTGCCGATATTGCCGTAGAAGACCTCGCCGACATGCAGGCCGACATGGGCCGACGTCACCGGGCGCCCCTCGGCGGTGCGGCGGGCGGTGAGCGCCTTCATGTTGCGGCGGAAGCGATGCTCGGCGCGAAGTGCTGCGCGTTTGGCCTTGGCCATGTTCTCATCCGTGAACATCGCCAGCACGCCGTCGCCGATCAGCTTCAGCACCTCGCCGCCGGCGTCATGGATGGCGTCGATCGAGGCCTGCGCATAATCGTTGAGGAACGGGATGATTTCGCCGGGGCCGATACTCTCGCTGATCGCGGTCGAGCCGCGCAGGTCGGAGAACCACAGCACCGTATTGATCTTCTCGGTGACGCCGCGCGTCATCCGGCCGCGCAGCACCTGCTCGGCGGTATCGCGCCCGAGATAGACGCGCCCCAGCGTCTTGGTGATGTCGGCCTGCGCCGCGGATTTGATCGCCAGCCCCAGCACCGGCACGAGATCGCGCAGCGCCGCGAGCCCCTGCGCGCCAAAGCCCTCGTCGCGACGGGTCACCCAGTAGGAATAGACGCAGTCCATCTGCCCCATGGCGCCGGCCTCGCCGAACTGGTGCACGTAGGCCACGAGATTCTTGTGACCCTTCTCGGCAAGTTCGTTCACGAACTTGAACCGCTGGGTCCCGCCGTCGACGAGGTCGATCGGCAGCTCCTGATGGCCGTTTTCGAGCATGTGGTAGAAGATCGAGCTGCGCCAGGCTTCCGCGGCTTCGCCCTCATTGGTCGAGCCGTACTCGAAGACATCGCTTTCGTTGGTCTCGGCGTCGTTCCAGCGAAAGCCGCGGCCCTCGAAAATCGGGTGCAGCGTATCGATGAAGACCATCCCGCGCGATACGTGGAGGCCTTCGGCACAGCAGCGTTCGCAAAAGCCGCGGATCAGATCGTTTTCGGGCAGGCCTGTAAGACCCTGGCTGACCAGCCAGTTCATCAGGCGCAGACGGGGCGTGAGTTCCATACCCCGATTATGCCGCGCAATCGTGACGAGCGAAAGCCGCCCATCGCGTTCCCCGGATGCTGCGCAGCGCGCCGCACTTGCGGCGTGGTGCGCTGCTGATCCGGGGTCCACGCTCCGAGCCATCGGTCCCGGCTCTGGGTCCCGGCTCTGCGGAGCGTCACTTCGTGCCGCACCGCGTCCGGGACACGAACGTGTCAGCGCGCCTTATGTGTAACGGCCTCGCCGTCTTCCTTGACGAAGGATTGGACGGGGTTGTCGAGCAGATCAAGCACCAGTTCCGACGGCCGGCACAGCCGCACGCCCTTCGGCGTCACGACAATGGGCCGGTTGATCAGGATCGGATGATCAAGCATGAAGTCGATCAGTTCGTCGTCGCTCCATTTCGGATCGGCGAGACCAAGCTCGGCATACGGCGTGCCCTTCTCGCGCAGCAGCATCGCGCGGCGAGATGCCGAGCGACCCCATCAATTCGACCAGCCTGGCTCGGCTCGGTGGCGTCTTCAGATACTCGATGATCTCGGGTTCCTCGCCGCTCTGCCGGATCATCGCCAGCGTATTGCGCGAAGTGCCGCAGGCGGGGTTGTGATAGATCGTGACGGTCATGATCGGGCCTCCTTGACCGTAGCGGGCGCTTTGGCGCCGGACTCGTACCAACCGCGCGACGCCTTCACCAGATAAACGACCGAAAGCATCACGGGCACCTCGACCAGTACGCCTACCACGGTGGCCAGCGCGGCTCCGGAGTTAAGACCAAACAGGCTGATGGCCGCGGCAACGGCCAGTTCGAAAAAGTTGCTGGCTCCAATCAACGCGGCCGGAGCGGCAACACACCATGCCACACCGAAGCGCCGGCTCAGCCAGTAGGCAAGGCCCGCATTAAGATAGACCTGGATCAGGATCGGGACGGCAAGCAGCACGATCACAAGCGGCTGTGCGATGATCTGCTCACCCTGAAACCCAAACAGCATGATCAGCGTCGTCAGCAATGCAACCAGCGAAACCGGCTGCAGCGCATTCAGGGTTCTCTGCAACGCTGCCGGACCGTTGGCCCGCAACGCACGACGCCATAGCTGTGCGACAATGACGGGAACGACGATATACAATACTACCGATATGAGCAGGGTCGCCCAAGGCACGGTTATCGAAGCCACACCCAGCAAGAGGCCCACCAGCGGCGCGAAGGCAAAAACCATGATGACGTCGTTCAGCGCGACCTGGCTCAAGGTATAATGCGGCTCGCCCTCGCACAGGTTCGACCACACGAACACCATGGCCGTGCACGGCGCCGCCGCCAGCAGAATAAGGCCGGCGATATAGGACGGAATTTGCGCCGATGGCAGCCATGGCGCGAACAGGTGGCCAATAAATATCGAACCCAGCAACGCCATCGAGAACGGCTTCACCGCCCAGTTGATGAATAACGTGACACCGACGCCGCGCCAGTGCTCACGCACCTGGCCAAGCGCACCGAAATCGATCTTCAACAGCATGGGGATGATCATCAGCCAGACCAGCCCGGCTACCGGCAGGTTGACCCGCGCGATTTCCGCGCTCGCGATGGCTGCGAACAAGCCTGGCAACAGATGTCCAAGGACGACACCGGCAACGATGCACAGGGCAACCCAGAGTGACAGATAGCGTTCGAACAGGTTCACCGCGCGGTATTTCCAGTGCACAGGAAGAGCACGTTGTAGAAGCGTTCAGACATGGGCTTTCCTCGTCTTTGGCGGGCAGCAAGGCGTGAGGTCCTCGATCAACGGCCCGCAGATTTCAGGGCGTCCGTCACAGCAATCGCGCAACATGAACAGCACTACGGCCTGAAAGGCCTTGAGATCTGCGCGGTAGACGATCGAACGGCTGAAGCGCTGCGCCGTCACCAGCTCCGCACGGGACAGGATGGCCAGATGCGAAGACATCGTGTTTTGCGGGACCGCCAGTTTTTTGGCGATGTCACCAGCGGCGAGCCCCTCGGGCTCGTGTTTCGCGAGCAAACGAAACACGTCGAGACGGGTCGACTGAGCGAGCGCGGCTAGCGCAAGGATGGCTTGCTCTGATTCCATATATCCAGACTTATCGATATATTGCTTCATGTCAACCGGAGACACTTCCGTCTTTGATCACGAGCTGATTGTGGAGCCGTCCCATCTCCATTTAGGATGGATGATGCAGTTGCAATCCACCCTGACCTGCCCCGCTTGCGGACACCAGGCGACCGAGACCATGCCTACGGATGCGTGTCAGTTCTTCTACGACTGCACGGACTGCGGTCGGCGCCTGAAGCCACTTCCTGGCGACTGTTGCGTGTTCTGCTCTTACGGCACTGTGCCATGCCCACCCGTCCAGGAGAACGGCAAAGGCTCGTGCTGTTGCTAAGGTCGTTGACAGCAGGATTCATATTTCGATAATTCTAGAACTATAGTTGACTCTTCGAGATTCACATGAGACGTTGCCGTCATGAAAATCGATGACGCTGCCGCCCATCTCGAAGCGCTGGGCAATCCGACCCGGCTCAAGATCTACCGCGCGCTGATCCGGGCGGGGGGCGCCGGGCTTGCCGTCGGTCGCCTGCAGGAGAAACTGAAGATCGCGCCCTCCACCCTCTCCCACCACATCAAGGCGCTGGTGGTGGTGGGTCTCGTAACCCAGGTGCGCGATGCGACCACACTGATCTGCCACGCCAACTACGAAGTGATGCGGGAGCTGGTGGGATTTCTGGTCGCCGAATGCTGCACTGAAAGCGCCGAAACCAAAGATGCCAAGACCGCGGCATAACACACCGCGCTTTCCGACCTTTATTTCGATACTTCTAGTTTCATGGGAGGACAATATGAGCGCAGCCAAGTCCGTCGCCATCATCGGGGCCGGCCCGGTCGGCCTCGCCGCCGCCGCGCATGTTCTGGAGCGCGGCCTGCAGCCGATCGTGCTGGAAGCTGGCGACAATGTCGCTCACGCCATGCGGCAATGGGGCCACGTCCAGTTGTTCTCGCCATGGGAATACAACACCGACAAGGCCGCGGTGCGGCTGCTGGCGACGACCGGCTGGAATTCTCCCGAACCGGATCAGTACCCCACTGGCTCTGAAATGGTAGAACGCTATATCGAACCGCTCGCGGCCCACGCCGCGCTCAAGCCCCATATTCACACCTCGAGCCGCGTCACTGGCATCAGCCGCATCGGCTTCGACAAGCTGAAAACAAAAGGCCGCGAAGCCGCGCCGTTCGAAATCCGCTATCAGAACGGGCAAGGCCCGAAACTCGTCAAAGCCGACGCGGTCATTGACGCATCCGGCACCTGGCATTCGCCGAATCCCGCGGGCGCCAATGGCCTTAGCGCGATTGGCGAGAAAGAGGCTGCGGACCGGATCGCCTACGGCATGCCTGACGTGCTCGGCAGCGACCGTGCGCGTTATGCCGGCAAGACCGTTGCGGTGTTGGGAGCCGGGCACTCCGCGATCGGCACGTTGACCGATCTGGCGCGACTTGCGGAACAGGCGCCGGGCACCCGGCCGATCTGGCTGCTGCGCGGCAACGATCCTGCCAAGGCCTTTGGCGGTGGAGCGAACGACAAGCTGGTGGCCCGTGGCGAGTTGGGCGCCGCTTTTGCCGCGCTGGTGACCGCCGGCCGGGTCGAACTGGAAAGTGGGTTTCGCGTCTCGCATCTCATCGCCGACGGTTCGCGCCTTGTCGTGGGCGCCCTCTCCGTCTGCTCGGCCCGTCGGGTCATCGTCGACGAACTCATCGTGGCAACCGGCTTTCGGCCGGACCTTGATTTCACGCGCGAACTGCGCATCCAGCTCGATCCGGCGATCGAATGCCCGGTCGCGCTTGCGCCGCTGATCGATCCCAACGAGCATAGCTGCGGCACCGTGCGGCCGCACGGCGCCCGCGAACTGGCGCAAGATGAGCCCGGCTTCTATTTCGCGGGGATGAAATCCTATGGCCGCGCGCCGACCTTCCTGATGCTCACGGGATACGAGCAGGTGCGTTCGATCACCGCCGACATCGCCGGCGACCGCGAGGCCGCGGAGCGGGTCGAACTGGTGCTGCCCGAAACCGGTGTCTGCAGCCGGTCGCTCGCGCCAGATGCCGGCAATTGTTGCGGCGGCCCTGCGATATCGGATGTTGACGCGTGTTGCGTCACGGATGAGAAAGCAAAGCAGCAAGGCAAGACGGGATGCGGTTGCGCGTCCTGATCAACAGGGAGTGAATGGAATCTCGCTGGAGGGCCGATCCGTCATTGTCGCGATGTGCGTGGGGCAGCTTGGCAGCCTGCTGCCGCACGTCGTTGTGCCTTCCATCCTTGCCGCGTTCCTGATTCCGGAGTGGCATCTCAGCGGAGCGCAAGCCGGCCTGCTGGCGGGCTCGGGTGCGGCAGGTTACATGCTGACCGTGCCATTTTTGGCGACGCTCACCGACCGCATCGACGCGCGCAAAATCCTGATCGCAGGCTCCGCGCTCAGCGCGCTCGGCACCTTGCTGTTCGGTCTGTTCGCTACCGGCCTGTGGTCGGGCGCGCTCTTCAACGCGATCGCAGGCGTGGGCTTTGCCGGCGCATATATGCCGGGCCTCAAGGCGCTTACGGACCGGCTCACGCCGGGCGATTCATCCCGCGCGATCACGCTTTACACTTCGAGCTTCTCGTTCGGGGTCGGCTTGTCATTTCTGGTTTCCCAGCTTGTCGCGGAATCCTGGGGCTGGCGTAGCGCATTCTTCGTTACGGCTGCCGGGCCGCTGGTGATGCTCACTGTCTGCTTTCTGCTGCGGCCGGTCGAGCCGAAGCCGGCGACGGGACGTCTGCTGGATTTCGCACCGGTGTTCCAGAACCGGAAAGCCATGGGATTTGTCCTCGGCTACGGCGCACATTGTTTCGAACTGTACGGCATCAGAACCTGGATCGTGGCGTTCTGGACCTTTGTCGCCGCGCGAAACGCCGACGCCTCGATCCTGACGCCCATCGTTGTGAGTGTCGTGTTCTCGCTGCTTGCGATGCCTGCGAGTATTCTCGGCAATGAGTTCGCCCTCAGGTTCGGCCGCCATCGCGCCATATCAACCGTAATGCTCGCCTCCGCCGCGGTGGCACTCCTGATAGGCGTGTTCGCGGACAGATCGCCGTGGCTACTGCTGCCCTTGATGCTGGTCTATGCCATCACGGTCCCTGCCGATTCCGGCGCGTTGACCTCGGGCATGTCGATGACTGCGGACCCGCAATATCGCGGCGCAACCATGGCGATGCATTCGACGGTCGGTTTTAGTCTGTCGGCGCTCGGCGCCTGGGCGGTCGGCGTGGCGCTGGACGCGACGGGCGGACCTCAGAGTTCATCGGCTTGGATGGCCGCATTCTCGGTGTTGGCGGCAGGTATTCTGCTTGGACCGTTGGCGCTGTTCTGGTCGAGAAGAGAGGCGCCGCAGTGAACCGCAGTCAGTTTTCCATCATTCTGGCGCTCGGCACGACGCAGACGCTGGCCTGGGCTTCGAGCTATTACTTGCCCGCGATCCTCGCCGATCCGATCGCGCGCGATCTCAGTGTTTCCTCGAACTGGATATTTACCGCCTTCTCGGCGGCGCTGGTGATCTCGGCGCTGATCGGCCCACGCGTCGGCCGCCAGATCGACCTCGTCGGCGGCAGGTCCGTGCTGTCGATGTCCAATCTGGTGCTGGCGGCGGGCCTCGTGTTGCTCGGCTTCGCCACGTCGATACCCCTGCTCGTCGTCGCCTGGCTGCTGCTCGGCGTCGGCATGGGCGCAGGGCTCTACGATGCGGCCTTTGCCGCGCTCGGGCGCATCTATGGCGATACGGCCCGCCGCTCGATCACCGGCATCACCCTGATGGCGGGGTTTGCGTCGACGATCGGCTGGCCGCTGTCGGCGTGGGGCCTGGAGACCATCGGATGGCGCAACACCTGCTTTGCCTGGGCGGCGGCGCATATCCTGATCGGGCTGCCGATCAATCTCCTGATGCTGCCGGCCGTCAAGGGAGCAAAGGCGGCGGTGGCGGCAGCCGTCAAGCCGCACATCCCGATCGACCGCACCATGATCGTACTGGCATTCGTATTTGCCGCCGCATGGACCGTCACCGGGGCGATGGCCGCGCATCTGCCGCGCATCATGGAGGCGGCCGGCGCGACCTCCACGCAAGCGGTGTTCGCCGGCGCGCTGATCGGCCCGGCCCAGGTGGCCGCCCGGATCTTCGAGGCGAGCTTTCTCAGCCGCTACCATCCGCTGTTCTCGACCAAACTCGCCTGCATCACGCATCCGATTGGCGCTGCGATCCTCGGGTTGGCCGGCGGCGGCGCGGCCAGCGTGTTCGCGCTGTTCCACGGCGCCGGCAACGGCATCCTGACGATTGCGCGCGGTACGCTGCCGCTCGCGATCTTCGGCCCGGAGAATTACGGCTATCGCCTCGGCATCATCGGCGCGCCGGCGCGAATGGCGCAAGCCGCCGCTCCGCTGCTGTTCGGGCTGTTGATCGAGGTCATGGGCGCCCGCGTCCTGATCGTCTCCTCCGCGCTCAGCATCGCGGCGCTGCTGGCGCTGTTCCTGCTGCGCAAGTTGCCGCCGCGGCCGTGAGCGGAACCTCGCTCGCTACCGCGAAGATGTTGCGATCCAGATCCCGGCGAACACCGCGACAAGCCCGAGCACGAGATTGGACGTGATCGGTTCACCGACCAACTGAGTAGCCAGCAGCCCCGCCGCGAGCGGATTGACGGTCATGGTATTGGCCACCCGCGTTGGTGACGCCCGTTCCAGCGCCAGCACCCACAGGATAAACGCCAGCGCACCGCCGGCGACGCCGAGATAGATGCCGGCGATCCATTGCGGCGTGCTGAACTGGCTCAACGCCGCGACGCTTCCCGTCAACGATCCGACCAGCATCAGCGCCGCGGCGCCCGTTCCCATGCCGACCGTCAGGAAACCAAGCGCGCTCGATCGCTGGATGAAGGGACGAGACCAGACATTGTAGAACGCCATGCACAATACCGCCGCCGTCATGATCAGTTCGCCGCGCCAGGCTCCCGGCGGCGCGGCCGACAATCCCGTTGCGAGCGCGGCCGCGACACCGAGTACCGCGACGCAGACCCCGATCGATTTCCGTCTCGTCAGCGGTTCGATGCCGAGTAGCGCACCCACCATCATGGTGTGCAGCGGCAGCGTCGCCAGCGCTAGACTGGCGCGCGCCGCGGTCGTGTAGGACATCGCGATGTTGTAGAGGACAAAGAACACGCCGAAAAAGCAGAAGCCCAGCGCGGCGACGGCCGGCCAGTCACGCTGTTGCGGCCATCGCGCCTTCAGGAGCAGCGTTGCGGGCAGCACGCAACAGAAGCCGATCGCCCAGCGCAGGATCGCAAGCGTGATCGGATCGGTGTTGCCGGCGAGATAGCGCGTGATCGCAGCGGCAGTGCCGCCGAGGCAACTCGACACCAGCGCGATTGCAACGCCGACCCATTCGCCCACGCGGTCCCCCTATCTTGTCAGCATGTCCTGTTCAATCCGGTTGTGGCATCTTGCCGACCGGCAAAGCCTCGGCAACTACCTGGCAGGTATTCATGGCGCATCGGCACGATTTCGCAGCAAGCCTCCGGTTGTGGCGGCGCAAAAGGGGCCTGTCGCAGCTTGAACTCGCGGGTCGCACCAACATCTCGCAGCGGCACCTGAGCTTTCTCGAACTCGGCCGCGCATCGCCAAGCCGGGACATGGTGATACGGCTCGCCATTGCGCTCGACGTACCGCTGCGTCAGCATAATTCGATGCTGATGGCGGCCGGATTCGCGCCGGTGTGGCGGCAGACCAACCTCGCCGCCCCCGAGTTCGCTCAAATTCGCACCGCGCTCGATTTCATGCTGGCCCAGCAGGAACCGTTTCCCGCCGTCGCGGTCGATCGGCACTGGAATCTGCTGCAAAGCAATTCCGGAGCGGTCCGTCTGGTCGAATTCCTGGTCGGACCATTGGCGCCGGACGCCGCGATCAATCTGGCCGACGCGTTGGTCGCTCCGGACGTGCTGCGGCCGCACCTTGTCAACTGGGTCGAGGTCGTGGGCTATTTCATCCGCAGTGTGGAAGCCGACGCTGCTGCCGACGGATCGGCGGAGACTGCGGCTCTTCTAAATCGATTGCTGGCCTACGAAGGCGTCCAGGCGGCGGTCAATGCGCCGCCCGCCGAACTCGCGATCACACCGGTGCTGCCAATGCATTTTCGCAAAGGCACCACCGACCTGCGGCTGTTCACGACCATCGCGACGCTGGGCATCCCGCAGGACATTACGTTGCAGGAGCTTCGCATCGAGAGCTTCTTTCCAATGGATGAGGCGACCGCCCGCGTGCTGCAAGGCTGGGAGAGCGAGGGCGATACCGGCTAAACGCCAAGGGTGCGGACATGCAGAAAGTGTAGTCAGGGTTGCTCAGCGCGCAGGCCGGCTGGAGCAGCAGCGATACCCCGCCAACGCCTGCAATAATAGGGGTCTGCGCGAAGCCGCACCGTTATCGCATCAATCCATTCCTTAATTTCAATAAATTGCCTCGTACCTCCATAGCCTGCCGCTAAGAAGTTCTTGTCAGACAGGCTCACCGAACCGGTTACCCGGCGGTTCGACGCTCCGGTATGCCGGAGCCTCCAGGTCCTGGAATTGACTATGAATGAAGTGATCCGCTTACGCGAACTGGAAGCCGAGTGCCGTCAGCACGCGCTCAGCGAGCCCGACAGGAAATGGTACTGGCTCGCGCAGGCCGCCAAGCACCAGGTCCACGCCAGCCAGAAAATCGCCTTCCGCCCCGAAGATGCCAACACCGCCGACTTTCCGGAAGTCAAACTGGCGCAATGGTCGCATGGCCGCGATGAGCGGCGATTGATGGGCCCCTTTTCCGTGAAGAACGAACGATAGCGCGCGGGACGAGCGGAGCGGCTTTGCGCAGGTTCAGTTCATCCTGCGAGCCACTGGTTGCAGCGGCCATGCCGGTCTAACGTCCCTGCTCCTCCGGCGGCTTGATATGGCGGAACGAGAACAGAAGCGCGAGATCGTAGGCGATCTTGAGCGTGCCGCAGACCACCAATGGTAGCCCCGTAAACGACGTCATCAAGAGCGCGCCCGAGATCGCGGGGCTGATCGCGGATGCGAGGCTGCGCGGCACGGCTGTGACGCTGGCAGCGGCAGGCCGCTCGGCCGGCGTCACCACGGCCATGACGTAGGAAGTGCGGGTCGGCACGTCCATCTGCGACAGCGCCGAGCGCAGGAGCAGCAACCCGAGCGCCAGATAGAGGTTCGGGGCGAACGCCGCCAGGATCAGGAAGATGCTCGATGGAATATGCGTGAACACCATGGTGTTGACGAGGCCGATGCGCTTCGCAATCCAGGCGGCGACCGGATAGGAGAACGCGCTCAGCGTGCTCGACCAGAAGAAAAACAACCCAGCCGCGGACAGCGAGAGGTCAAAACGTTCGAACAGCCAGAGCACCAGCAGGGACTGCGCGACGAAACCGCCGGCAAAGGCATCGATGCTGAACAGCGCCGCGAGTTTGTAGACGGTGCCGCGGGACGGCCCCAGCGAGGTTTGCGGCGCCCGCTCCTCGCCGCGTGTGTGCGGCACAAAGCGATAGAGCGCCGCGCAGACGACGCCAAGCGCGGCATAGGCGTAGAACATCAAACGGAATGCGGTGAGTTGCGTGCTGCCGCCTGCAACAAGGAGATCGGGCAGCGAGGCCGCGAGTGAACCCGCCGCGGTGCAGAGCGCGCCGATCAGGCTGTAACGCGCAAACACCTGCGTGCGGCGCTCATCGGCAGCGCTGTGCGCCAGCACGGCATGCTCGAGCGGCACCAGCACGCCGAGATCGCCGCCGGAAGCGTTGATCGTGCCGACGAACGCGACCAGCGCGATGAGCACAAAATGCTCGACGGCGGGAAAGGCGATGCCGGTGACCGCCATCAGGCAGGCGCCCGCAATCAGCAGCGGGCGAAGGTCATGGCGCGGCGCGATCCAACCGGTGATCAGCGTCAACAGCGCCGTTCCGAGCAACGACGCCGTCGCGACGATACCCACGGCGATGGCGTCGTAACCGAGCGCAGTCATGTAGGCCGGCAGGATGATGACGGCGAAACCGTCGCCGAAGCCGCGCAGGCCGCGTGCGACATAGAGCAACCTGGTCAGCGCGTTTACGGTGGAGGGTTTCGGTTCAGCCGCGATATCGGTCATCCCAGCATCCATGCGCCATCCTCGACACGTCGAGTGTGCGCAGAGCTTGGACGGCGGACCGTCTGACGGGGAGCCTGCTTCGTCCCCGATGAAGCGCAGGCTAGGACCGAACCCTGCGGATCGCAAGCGCCCTGCGCAGGATCTGCCCGATAAGCGGTTGACAGCCGAACGGGCAGGCGCATAATTCGACACATGGGGGCTTTGCGATCCCCCCACGAGGCGACATGCCCAAGTATCGCGTCCCGTTTTTACGAGGGCGCCGCCATGTCAGCCTACACCACGATATCATCAGACAAGCTTTCCAGATTGATCGGCACGGCGAACACGCCTGCCCTGATCGACGTTCGCACCGACGAGGATTTCGCCGCCGACCCGCGGCTGATTCCGGGTGCTATCAGGCGCAACCACGAAGAAGCCGCCGATTGGGGCGAGGCATTTTCCGGCCGTTCGGCCATCGTCGTCTGCCTGCGCGGCCAGAAACTGGCGCAGGGCACCGCCGCCTGGCTGCGGCATCTCGATGTTTCGGCCGAAGCGCTGGAAGGCGGCTTTGAAGGCTGGAGGGCGGCAAAACTGCCACTGGTGCCGGCCGCAAAACTCCCGGCACGCGACGCGCGAGGCCGCACGGTTTGGGTGACAAGGGCACGGCCGAAGATCGACCGCATCGCCTGCCCCTGGCTGGTCCGCCGCTTCGTCGATCCGAACGCGGTGTACCTGTTCGTCTCGCCGCCGGAAGTGCTGGCGGTCGGCGAACGTTTCAACGCCGCGCCCTTCGACGTGGAGAACGTGTTCTGGAGCCATCGCGGCGAGCTTTGCACCTTCGACGTCATGATCGAGGAATTTGGCCTCGCGACGCCGCCCTTGCTGCGGCTGGCGGCGATAGTGCGCGGCGCCGACACCGGAAGGCTCGATCTGTCGCCGGAAGCGCCCGGGCTGCTCGCCGCCTCGCTCGGCTTGTCGCGGATGTTCGACGACGATCTGGAGCAGCTCGAGGCAGGCATGACGCTGTACGACGCGTTCTACCGCTGGTGCCGCGACGCGACCGGCGAGACGCACAATTGGCCGACCAACAAGGCGAAATCGTAATGGATGCCACCGTGAACAAGACCGCCGAAGCCGGCGCCGCACAAGCATACGATCACGGCATCAGCTTCGGTGAGGCTTTCCGCGTCTGGCTGCGGGTCGCCGTGCTCAGCTTCGGCGGCCCGGCCGGCCAGATCGCGGTGATGCACCGCATCCTGGTCGAGGAGAAGAACTGGATCTCCGAGAGCCGGTTCCTGCATGCACTGAACTACTGCATGCTGTTGCCGGGGCCCGAAGCGCAGCAGCTTGCGACCTATATCGGCTGGCTGTTGCATCGGACCGCCGGCGGCATCGTGGCCGGCGGCCTGTTCATCCTGCCCGGCGTCATCGCCATCATGGGATTGAGCTACATCTACGCGGCCTACGGCAATGTCGGTTTCGTCGAGGCGCTGTTCTTCGGGCTGAAGGCCGAGGTGCTCGCCATCGTGGTCCATGCCGTGGTCCGGGTCGGCAAGCGCGCGTTGCGCAACCGGGTGATGATCGCACTTGCCGCCGTCGCCTTCGTCGCCATCTTCTTTTTCAACGTCCCCTTCCCGGTCATCATCATTGCGGCCGGCGTGATCGGCTATTTCGGCGCGCGCAGCGGTCGGCCGGAATTTGCCGCCGTTGAACACGGCGGCGGCAACAGGAAGATTGCGGCCGTGGACGGCCTGCTCGGCGAGGCATTGCCCGACCACATCCGCCCGAGTATGCGGCGGGCACTTAGGGTAAGCTCGGTGTGGCTGTTGCTGTGGGTCGTCCCGGTGGCGGCGCTGCTGATCGGGCTTGGACAGGCCAATGTGTTCAGCCAGATCGCGCTGTTCTTTTCCAAGATGGCGATGGTGACGTTCGGCGGCGCCTATGCGGTGCTGGCCTATGTCGCCCAGCAGGCGGTCGAGCATTATCACTGGCTGGAGCCGCGCGAGATGCTCGACGGGCTCGGCATGGCCGAGACCACGCCAGGCCCGCTGATCATGGTGCTGCAGTTCGTCGGCTTCATGGCCGCCTATCGCGATCCCGGCGCGTTGTCGCCGATGCTAGCCGCTACGCTCGGCGGATTGCTGGCGACCTGGGTCACCTTTATCCCGTGCTTCCTCTGGATCTTCCTCGGCGCGCCCTACATCGAGACGCTGCGCGGCAACAAGGGGCTCGCCGGCGCGCTGTCCGCGATCACCGCCGCCGTGGTCGGCGTGATCCTGAATCTTTCGATCTGGTTCGGATTGCACACGCTGTTCCGGCAGACCACGCCGATTCGCTCGTTCGGACTGTCGTTCGACATGCCGGTGTGGGGAAGCCTCGATATCGCGGCCTTTGCGCTGGCGGCGGCGGCCGCGACGGCGATCTTCCGCCTCAACGTCGGGATGCTGTGGGTGCTGGCGGGATCGTGCGCGGCAGGCGTGGCGTTGCGGTTTGCAGGGTGGGCGTGAGCGGAGCGAAGTTCCGTAGGGTGGGCAAAGGCGCGTAGCGACGTGCCCACCATCTATCGGCATGTTCATCGCGAATGGTGGGCACGCGGAGCCTGTCATCGGGCGCGCATTCGCGCGACCCGTTGGCTTTGCCCACCCTACGAACTCTGACGCATTACACCCGCTCGGCCGGCGCCAGCTTGCAGGCCTCGGCGCCGGCCTCGATCTGCAGCGTGGCGTGGTGGATGTTGAAGCGGCGGGAGAGCTCCTCGCAGACCCCATGCAGGAATGCGTCGTCGCTGCCGCCGGGCCGCACCAGATGCGCGGTCAGCGCGGTCTCGTTGGTGCTCATCGCCCAGATGTGCAGGTCATGCACTTCAGCGACGCCTTCCAGCCCGGCGAGATAATCCCGCACCCTCACAAGCTCGATGCTGCGCGGCACGCCGTCGAGCGCGAGATTGACGCTATCGCGCGCCAGCCCCCAGCCGCTCCAGAACACCACGGCGGCAATGGCGAGGCTGATCGCGGGATCGAGCCACAGCCATCCCGTCAGCATGATGATGAGCGCCGCAACCACCACGCCGAGCGAAACGCCCGCGTCCGCCACCATGTGCAGATAGGCGCCACGAATATTGAGGTCGCCGTGACGGCCGCGCATGAACAGCAGCGCGGTGAAGCCGTTGATGGCGACACCAAGCGCGGCAACCATCACGACCGTCCAGCCTGCAACGGGTGCGGGCGCAAAGAGGCGGTTGACCGCTTCGACAACGATGCCGCCGACCGCGACCAGCAACAGCCCGGCATTGAACAGCGCCGCCAGGATCGAAGCCCGCCGATAGCCGTACGTATGCCGCTGCGTCGGCTGCTTCTGCGCAAGCCACGCCGCGCCCCACGCCAGCAGCAGCGCAATCACGTCGGAGAGATTGTGGACGGCGTCGGAGATCAGCGCGAGCGAATTGGCGGCGTAGCCGAAGATCAGTTCGGCAATGACGAACGCGGTATTGAGCGCGGCGCCGATAGCAAACGCCCAGCCGAAATTGTCCGGCGCGTGGCTGTGGCCGGCGTGACCATGGGAATGATCATGCGTGTGGGCGTGATTGTGCGCCATAGTCACGGTATATAGCGCGCTAGAACTTGAATACTATCACAGCGAGGAGATTACAATGGTGCAGCCATCTCCTCAGTCGTCCCGGCCTTGAGCCGGGACCCATAACCACCGCTCTCAATTGTTGAAGCGAGCTGGAGCTTCAGCGAACGCCAACTACGAACGGCAGTGGCTATGGGTCCCTGCGTTCGCAGGGACGACCAAGATTACTCCACGCCGCGCAAAAACTTGTTCGACTTCGGCAGGCCGCCTGCGAGGCGGCCGGCGTCGGCGCGGTTGCCGCGCCAGTCGGCCAATTCCTTGGCGCTCATGCTCTGCTCGCGGCCGGCGGAATCCTTCCAGGTCAGGCCTGCCTTGAGCTCGAACACGGCGACGTCGGACAGCTTGGCGCTGGAATATTTCTGCAGGCGCACGCCGCGGCCACGCGCCATCTCCGGCACCTGGTCGAGCGGGAACAGCACCATCTTGTGGTTGGTGCCGATCGCGGCGACCGTGTCACCCGCTACCGTCGTGATCGCGCAGGCCTCGTTCGGCATGGTGACGTTGAGCACCTGCTTGCCCTTGCGGGTGTTGCCGACGCAATCCTCTTCCTTGACGACAAAGCCCTGTCCTTCGCTGCTCGCGATCAGGAACTTGCGTTCGCCCTTGTTGACGAACAGCGACACGATTGCGGCGTCCTGCTCCATGTCGATGAACATGCGGATCGGTTCGCCATGGCCGCGGCCGCCCGGCAGCTTTGCGACGTCGAGCGAGTAGAACTTTCCGTTGGTCGCGAACAGCAGGAGTTTCGACGTGGTCTCCGCGAAGAAGGCGTGGTCGAGCTTGTCGTCGGTCTTGAAGGCCAGCCCCGAGATATCCTCGACATGGCCCTTCAGCGTCCGCACCCAGCCCTTTTCGGAGATCACCACCGTGCACGGCTCGCGCTCGACAAAGGCCTCCTCGATCGCGGCGAGATCGTGCTCGGGCGCGTCGGCGAATTGCGTGCGGCGCTTGCCGAGCGGTGTCTTCGGCCCAAAGATGTCGCGGACTTTCCGGACCTGTTCGCCGACCTTGGACCACTGTTCGGCTTCCGAGCCGAGCAGCGACTTGATGCCCTTCAATTCGTTGCGAAGGTTCTTGTCTTCGGTGCGGATTTCGAATTCCTCGAGCTTGCGCAAGGAGCGCAGGCGCATGTTGAGGATGGCGTCGGCCTGGACTTCCGTGAGCTTGAACGCCTTGATCAGCGCCGGCTTCGGTTCATCCTCGGTACGGATGATCTTGATCACCTTGTCGATGTTCAGATAGGCGATCAGGTAACCGCCGAGAATTTCGAGCCGGTTCTCGATCTGGGTCTTGCGGTAGTTGGAGCGGCGGACCAGCACGTCGCGCAGATGGTCGAGCCATTCGCGCAGGCATTCGGCAAGCCCCACCACCTTGGGGATCTTGCCCTTGATCAGCACGTTGAGGTTCAGCGAAATCTTGCTTTCCAGCTCGGTGAGCCGGAACAGCGATTCCATCATCAGCGCGGGATCGACGGCGCGGGATTTCGGTTCGATGATGAGGCGAACGTCTTCGGCCGACTCGTCGCGGACGTCGCCGACCAGCGGCAGCTTCTTTTCGTTGAGCAGCTCGGCGATCTTCTCGACCAGCCGAGATTTTTGCACCAGCCACGGGATCTCGGTGATGACGACCACCCAGGTGCCGCGCGCGCCCTCTTCCTGGGTCCACTTGGCGCGGGTGCGGAACGAGCCGCGCCCGGTCATGTAGGCTTCGGCAATGCTTTCCTTGGAATTGACAATGATGCCGCCGGTCGGGAAGTCCGGTCCCTTGACCCATTTCAGCAGCGACTTCGACTTGGCGTCGGGTTTGTCGATCAGGTGTAGCGCGGCGTCACACAGCTCGGCCGCGTTGTGCGGCGGGATCGAGGTGGCCATGCCGACCGCGATGCCCTGCGCGCCGTTGGCGAGCAGGTTCGGGAAGCCGCCGGGCAGAACCACTGGCTCCTTGCTCTGGCCGTCGTAATTGGGGCGAAACTCGACGCCGTCCTCGTCGATGCCGTCGAGCAGCAGCCGCGCGACCTCGGTCATGCGCGCTTCGGTGTAGCGGTAGGCGGCCGGATTATCGCCGTCGATATTGCCAAAGTTGCCCTGGCCGTCGACCAGCGGGTAGCGCGAGGAGAAATCCTGCGCCAGACGCACCATGGCGTCGTAGATTGCCTGGTCGCCATGGGGATGGAACGAGCCCATCACGTCGCCGACGATTTTGGCGGACTTCTTGAACGGTGTGCCGGGATCGAGGCGCAGAAGGCGCATGCCGTAGAGGATGCGCCGGTGCACCGGCTTCAGCCCGTCGCGGGCGTCCGGCAGGGCGCGGTGCATGATGGTCGAGAGCGCGTAGGCGAGATAGCGCTCTTCCAGCGCATCGCGCAGCATCACCTCGTGGATTTCGGCCGGTTCTTCCGGCGGTAGCTGTCGTTTTCCCATGGGGAGGGGTTAAACTCTGCTGACAAATCCGGCAAGACGTATGCCCTGTGGAATTTTCCGCCGTCGTCCCTGCGCACGCAGGGACCCATAACCACAGGCGTTTGCTGGGAAAATAACTCAGGCCGCCGCCTCCATGACCGCCGCGGCGTATGGGTCCCTGCGTGCGCAGGGACGACAGGCTCAGGCCGATGAGCTGATTCGCGCGCGCTGGCGTGTCACCGCATTGATGAACCCGTCCCTGGCGTCGGAATGGCCCTGCCCGCGCGGCTCCAGCACGTGGCGAAGCAAAAATAGCCCGGTCAGCCGAAAACCGTCCTGCAGATCCTGGTCCGACCAGCCGTTCACCCCACCCTCGCCCTCGCGCAGGAAAGGCGGCAGCCGCAGCAGCCGGTCGCGGTAGGGCTCGCCGGCCCGCCGCGACACCGCGCCGCCGGATTTTGGCGAGACGTAGATCAGGTCCGCGGTCTCGCCAGTGGCGGCGCAGTTTTCCAGATCGAGGCCGAAGCCCAATTCGGCGAGCATCGCGAGTTCGAACCTGATGACATAGGCGGCCGCTCCGCCAGCATCGTCAAAGTCATCGAGCGTGCGGTCGAGCATCTCGTAGATGTCCTCGTGCGGATCGCGCTCCGGCAATAGTCGCGCCAGCGAACCGAGATGGGTGACGCCATAGACCGCGTGCGAGGACGCCAGCAGCGTTGCCGCGCGCAGCCGGGTACCTTCAAGAGCGTAGGTGCCGAGATGCTCGTCGAGCCGGGCTCGCCACACCGCCGTAACGCTATTGCCGGGCTGCAGCAGCGGCCGCATCCGCGACGACGAACCGCCGCGCACCAGGCCAAGATGCCGGCCATGCCCGCGCGTCAGCAGTTCGACGATGGCGGAAGATTCGCCATGCCGCCGCACGCCCAGCACGATGCCTTCGTCGGTCCATTCCATGGGCGGAGTTTACAGGATTTTGACGCATGTAGGGTGGGCAAAGCGCAGCGTGCCCACCGACGATCAACAAACAGTGTCGCGTTCAATGGTGGGCACGGCGCTCACGCGCCTTTGCCCACCCTACGCTTCCTCGACGATCACGCGTTGAACCACCCCACGGCATCGCCGGTGAAGGAAAAGTAGAGTCCCGCCGCGGTCAGCGCGCAGGAGATCACCTCGATGCCGCTGTCGAACTCCACGCCCTTTGCGCCGATGAGTTGCACCAGGGAAATCACCGAGAGTACCAGGGCCGCCGCCAGCACCCAGCGCGGCCAGTTCTTGCGGCGTTGAGCCGCAAGCCAGACGAAATAGACCAGCAGCAGAATCAGGCCGGCCGCCATCACGGTCGCCACATCGATCATCTGCGAGGTCATGTCGGCCCTCGGCGTGCGGTCCTGAAACGCCACCGACACCGCATCCAGCGTCAGCGACAGATACAAGAGAGCCTCAAACCACAGCACGTTCTTCGGTACACTCATCGGGCTCGTTTCTTTGTTATTGTCCGATTGCGGCCTGATCATTCCCTGGGAAAATCCAGCCCCATTTCCCTGTAGCGTTCGGGGTCGTCGCCCCAGTTCTCGCGCACCTTGACGAACAGGAACAGGTGCACGGGCACGCCTGCGATCTCCGCGATCTCCTTGCGCGCATCCGCGCCGATCGACTTGATGGTAGCGCCGCCCTTGCCGAGCACGATCTTGCGCTGGCTCTCGCGCTCGACAAAGATCGTCTGCTCGATGCGCACCGACTTGTCCTTGCGCTCGGTCCAGCTGTCGGTTTCGACCGTCGATTGATACGGCAGCTCCTGGTGGAGCTGACGGTAAATCTTTTCCCGGGTGATTTCCGCCGCCAGATGCCGCAGCGGCGCATCCGACATCTGGTCCTCGGGATAGTGAAACGGCCCCGGCGGGACGCTCTTCGCCAGCGTCTTGCGCAGATCGTCGACGCCATCGCCCGCCAGCGCCGAAATCATGAAGGTATGTTCGAACTTCAGCCGCTCGTTGGCGGCCTGCGCCAGCGCCAGCAGTTTTTCGCGCGGGATCAGGTCGATCTTGTTGAGCACCAGGATTTTCGGGTGCGCAACCGACGCCAGCTTGTTCAGGATCGCGTCGGCCTCCTCATCGATTCCGGCCTTGGCATCGAGCAGCACGCAGACGAGGTCGGCGTCATGCGCCCCGCTCCAGGCGGTCGACACCATGGCGCGGTCGAGCCTTCGTTTAGGCGAGAAGATACCGGGCGTATCGACCAGGATCAGTTGCGCGTTGTCCTCGATCACGATGCCGCGGATCAGCGCCCGGGTGGTCTGCACCTTGCGCGAGACGATGGTGACCTTGGAGCCGACCAGCGCGTTGACCAGCGTGGACTTGCCGACATTGGGTGCGCCGATCAGCGCGACAAAGCCGCAGCGGGTTTCGGCGGGCGCGGCAGCGGGTGAGGATTCAACTGTCATTGCTGCCGCCGCCGACGCCTTCGCGTTCGATCATCACGGAGGCTGCGACCTTCTCGGCGGCGCGCTTGGAGCCGCCGACGCCTTCGGCCGGCGTCAGTCCCGGCAGGTCGACGGCGACGCGGAACTGCGGGTCGTGATGCGGCCCGGTGCGCTCGATCTCGCGATAGACCGGCGTCGGCAACCCCTTGCTCTGCGCCCATTCCTGCAACACCGTCTTGGGATCGCGCAGCGGCCGGCGCGGCTTGCGCATCCGCTCCAGCCAGTTGCGCTCGACGAATTGCGATGCCGCCGCATAACCGCCGTCGAGATAGATCGCCCCGATCACCGCCTCGCAGATGTCGCCGAGCACGGATTTGCGCAGGCGGGCCCCCGCCCCCGCCCCCACCGCGCCGAGCTTGATGTCGTCGAGCAGCCCCAGTGACTTGGCGACATCGGCGCAGCTTTCCTTGCGCACGAGATCGGCCAGGCGCTTGGACAGTTCGCCCTCATCGGCGCGCGGATAGGCGCGATACAGCATGTCGGAGATGATCAGCCCGAGCACGTGGTCGCCGAGGAATTCCAGTCGCTGATAGCTGTCGGCGCGGTGCCGCGTCGCGGGCTTCAGCGCGGAGACATGGGTAAAGGCGGTGGTCAGCAGCGCCGGATCGGAGAACGTGTAGCCGATGCGTCCCTCGATCGCAGCCGCGGCCGCCTTGGCGCCGGCCTTGCCCCGCTTCTTCTTCGGCGCAGCCTTGCCGCCGGCATCCACCTGCTGGCCCGGTTCTTCCGAGGTCGTCGATTCAGGGATGATCGCTGTTTCGTCGTTCATCGCACGATTGTGAATAGGCGATTCCAGCGCACGGCGGTCGGCCAGCGCCAGAACATCCAGGCATGCTCGCCCTCAGCAATGGAGAAGAAGATCATCTGCGCGCGGCCGACGATGTTCTCGAACGGCACGTAGCCCACCGCCGACAGCACGCGGCTATCGGTCGAGTTGTCGCGGTTGTCGCCCATCATGAAGAAGTGGCCGGCGGGCACGGTGTAGACGTTGGTGTTGTCGTAGAAGCCGTTGTCGACGCAATCGAGCGATTCATAGCTGACGCCGTTCGGCAGCGTTTCCTTCCAGCGCTTGACGCGCGCGGTGGCGTCCGAGCCGCAGGGGTCCTCGCCGATGAAATCCGACAAGCGCTCGCGCTTCACCGGCTTGTCGTTGATGTGGAGCAGGCCCTCCCGCATCTGGATGCGGTCGCCCGGCAGGCCGATCACGCGCTTGATGTAATCGGTGGAGTCGTCCTTCGGCAGGCGGAACACCACGATGTCGCCCCGGTTCGGCTCCGAGCCGAAGATGCGGCCCGAGAACAGCGGCGGCGACAATGGAATGGAGTAGTGGCTGTAGCCGTAGGAATATTTCGAGACGAACAGGTAATCGCCGACCAGCAGCGTCGCCTTCATCGATCCCGAGGGAATGTTGAACGGCTGGAATAAGAAAGTGCGGATCACGAGCGCGATCAGCAGAGCGTGGATGACGACGCGGATGGTTTCACCCAAGCCGCTTTCAGATTTTGTGCCGGATGTCACGCTCATCGCTTTCCCAATTCCCGCAGGCCTTTGCCCGCACGGTGCAGAACGTTTTCCGCACGCGAATTGCCCGAAACGTTCGCGTCAGGAAAATGGTCTCGATACTGATATTGAAGGCCAATTCCGGCGCTAACCTGAATCGGCCCTGGCTCGAACATGTCGCTGCGGCGTTTTAGACGGTTGTTGGTGGGCGCGCAATCAAGCGCCTCGTAAAAACTTCATAATCCATTGATAAATCAACGATTTTTAGTTTTGTCCCGCTTCCCCGGCGCAAACGCCTGCGCGGCTCAAGCTTTGCCGGGAACGACCGCCGAAATTATGACGAAGGCCTGCGCCAGCGGCCAGTCGTCGGTGATCGACAGATCGATCCGCGGCTCGAACCCCTCCGGCGTCAGCGCCTCGAGCCGGGCCAGCGCGCCGCCGGTGAGCTTCATGGTCGGACGGCCGCCCGGCAGGTTAACCACCCCCATGTCCCGCCACCAGACGCCGCGCCGGATCCCGGTGCCAAGCGCCTTGGAACAGGCCTCTTTGGCGGCGAATTGCTTGGCGTAGGTCGCGACCACCATCTTTTCGTTGTTGGCGCGTCGCGCCGCCCTGGCGCGCTCGGCATCGGTGAAGATGCGGTCGAGGAAGCGGTCGCCGTGGCGTTCGATCACCTTGGCAACCCTTGTAATGTCGATCAGGTCGGAGCCGATTCCGATGATCATGACCGGCTCGGGACTAGCTGGCGACCGCGGTCCATCGCGGCCCGCATCTGCCGCACCGTCTCGCCGAGGCCGACGAACAGCGCCTCCCCCATCATGAAATAGCCGATGTTGAGTTCGGCGATCTCGGGCAGCGCGGAAATCGTCTCCGCGGTCTGGTAGTCGAGGCCGTGGCCGGCATGGACCTCCAGCCCCGCGGCGCGCGCCAATGCGGCGCCCTCCGCGATTCGCTGCCATTCCGCCTCGGCCTTTGCGGTGTGGCCGTCGACCACGGCGTCGCACCAGCCGCCGGTATGGATCTCAATGACCGGCGCGCGCAACCTTGCTGCCGTCTCGATCTGCTGCGGGTCGGCCGAGATGAACAGCGACACCCGGATGCCGGCATCGTTCAGTCGCGCGATGAACGGCGCCAGCGCGTTGTGCTGGCCGACCACGTCGAGCCCGCCCTCGGTGGTGAGTTCTTCGCGGCGCTCCGGCACCAGGCATACGGCGTGGGGTTTTGTGGCGAGCGAGATCCGCAGCATGTCCTCGGTCGCCGCCATCTCGAAATTGAGCGGCTTCGATATCTCGGCCTTGAGGCGGGCCATGTCGCTGTCGCGGATGTGACGACGGTCCTCCCGCAGATGCGCGGTGATGCCGTCGGCGCCGGCCTCGATCGCGGCCAACGCCGCGCGCACCGGATCCGGCCGCGCACCGCCCCGCGCGTTGCGCAGGGTGGCGACGTGATCGACATTGATGCCGAGGCGGAGCGGAGGAACGGGCATGTTACGGTCTCGCGGATGTTCAGAACAGTACCGGACTATAGTGCGAGTTCCTCATCCTGAGGAGCGCGGAACGCGCGTCTCGAAGGATGAAGGCCCGTCTGTGGCCTCATGGTTCTCCCGGCGATGCGAAGCATCGTCCGGAGACGGCGCAAGAGCGCCTCCTCACCATGAGGGTTAGAGGCGTGTGAGCCCTCATCCATTGACACGCTCAACCTTGGCGACGACCGCTTTGGCGCGCAATTGAGCGATAATTGCACTGAGATGCTTGAGGTCGTAGACCTCGAGATCGATGGTCAGCTCGGTGAAATCAGGCGAGCGCCGCGACATGCTGATATTGTCGATATTGCCGTCATGCTCGGCGATCACGGTGGCGACCTGGGCGAGGCTGCCGGGCTCGTTGACGTTGTGGACCAGGATCCGCGCCGGGAAACGCTGCGGCATGGTCTCATCGATGTCCCAGCGCACGTCGAGCCAGCGCTCCGGCTCCTCCTCAAAATCCTTCAGCGCCGGCGACTGGATCGGATAGATCGTGATCCCTTCGCCAGGCGTGACGATGCCGACAATGCGGTCGCCCGGTACCGCGCCGCCGTTCGGCGCGAACTTCACCGGCAGATCGGAATTGATGCCGCGCACCGGGATAACGGACGCGCTGCGCGCCGGATGCGGCGGCTCCGACTTCAGCTTCAATTTTACGGCGAGGCTCTTCTTGGCCCCGTAACGGACCATCCGCTCTTCCTTGTAGTCCGGATACATGGCGCGGGCGACGTCGGAGGCCTTCAGCTCGCCGCGCCCGACCGAGGCCATCACGTCCTCGATCGAGGTGCGCGCCAGCCGGGGAAGCGCGCCCTTCAGCTTGTCGTCGGCGTATTCGATCTTGGCGCGGGCAAACAGGCGATCGATGATGCGGCGGCCGAGCCCCGCATATTGGTCCCGCACCGCGGTGCGGGTCGCGCGCCGGATCGCGGCGCGGGCCTTGCCGGTGACCGCAAGCAATTCCCACGCCGAGGGCGGCGCCGACTGGGCCTGCGAGGTCAGGACCTCGACCTCGTCGCCGTTCTGCAGCTCCGATGACAGCGGCGCGAACTTCCCGTTGATCTTGCAGCCGACCGCCGAGTTGCCGACATCGGTATGCACGGCATAGGCGAAGTCGATCACATTGGCCTGGCGCGGCAGCGCGATCAGCTTGCCCTTCGGGGTGAAGCAGAACACCTGGTCGTGGAACAGCTCGAGCTTGGTGTGCTCCAGAAACTCTTCCGGATTGGCGCTTTCGGAGAGGATGCCGACTGTATGGCGGAGCCAGGCAAAGGCGTTGGATTCGTGCTTCAGCCGCTCGGTCGGCGAGCCCATGCCTTCCTTGTAGAAGGCATGCGCGGCGATGCCGAATTCGGCGATCTGGTTCATTTCCTCGGTGCGGATCTGCAATTCGACGCGCTGGTTGCCGGGGCCGATCACGGTGGTGTGGAGCGAGCGGTAGTCGTTCTGCTTCGGCGTCGAGATGTAGTCCTTGAAACGTCCCGGCACCACCGGCCAGGTGGTGTGCACGACGCCGAGCGCGCGGTAGCAGGCCTCGACGTCCGGCATGACGACACGGAAGCCGTAGATGTCGGACAATTGCTCGAAGCCGACCGACTTGCGCTCCATCTTGGTCCAGATCGAAAACGCCTGCTTGCGGCGGCCATAGACGCGCGCGGTGATGCCGTTCTTCTGCAGGTTCTTGGAAAGCTGGCTTTCGATCTCGCCGATCAGGTTGCGGTTGCGCTCGGCCAGCGCATCCAGCCGCTGCATCACCACCGCGTAAGCTTCCGGATCGAGCGTGTGGAACGAGAGGTCCTCGAGTTCCTCGCGCATCTCCTGCATGCCCATGCGGCCGGCGAGCGGCGCATAGATGTCCAGTGTCTCCTCGGCGATGCGGCGGCGGGAGGCGTGCGGCACGAATTCCAGCGTGCGCATGTTGTGCAGGCGATCGGCGAGCTTGATCAGGAGCACGCGGACGTCGTCGGCAATCGCGAGCAACAGCTTGCGCAGGTTCTCGGCCTGCTTGGCCTCGCGCGATACCAGCTCCAGCCGCTTCAGCTTGGTGAGCCCTTCCACCAGCGCGCCGATCTCGTGCCCGAAGATGTTATCGATCTCGGCGCGCGTCGCCTCGGTATCCTCGATGGTGTCGTGCAGCAGCGCCGCGACGATGGTGGCGTCATCGAGCTTCAGGTTGGTCAGGATCGCCGCGACTTCGAGCGGATGCGAGAAATAGGGATCGCCGGACGCCCGCGTTTGGGTGCCGTGCGCCTTCATGGCGTAGACATAGGCGCGGTTGAGCAGGTCTTCGTTTGTATCGGGGTTATACGAGCGGACGCGTTCGACCAGATCGTATTGCCGCATCATGCGCGAACGTGATTTCGGCTTCTCCGTCACAGGCGAGGTCGGCGCTACCGCGACCTGGCCGGTCGCGGCCTGCATTTGCCGGGAGTTGCGGCGCCAATACGCCATCCAATCACTGCCTTCTTCCACCAGACCCGGACGGGTCCCGCTGTTTACGTATCTAATGCGTTTTCGAACGGCGATGCACGCCGCTCGGGCCGCGAAACGGTTCAATTTCGCTTGGGCCAGCGGCCGCCCACGCCCAACCCGGCGGCCCGCAGGTTAAGGACGCATTGTAACCGCCAAAATGTCAACAAAAGCAAAGGCCCGGACGGATGTCCGGGCCTTTGGTAAATCGGGGAATTTGGGACGGTCCGGATGTTCCGGATTACTCGTCCTCTTCGGGCTGCTCTTCCGGCGGCGCCAGGCCTTCCAGGCCCTTGAGGAGCTCTTCCTCGGTCATGCGCTCGACCGCAACCTCGGTGTCGTCGGCGTCGACGCTGGCGCCGGCCGAGCCGATCAGCGGCACGGTATCGGGCTCTGGCTCGTCGACCTCGACGAATTTCTGCAGGGAATGAACCAGTTCCTCGCGCAGGTCTTCCGGGGAAATAGTGGAATCGGCGATTTCCCGTAGCGAAACGACGGGATTTTTGTCGTTGTCACGATCAACCGTGAGTTGTGATCCAGACGAGATCATACGGGCGCGATGCGCCGCCAGCAACACCAGGTCGAATCGGTTGTCGACCTTATCGATGCAATCTTCCACGGTGACGCGCGCCATAAACTGTCGCTCCGTTATTTGGGGCCAAATATGTCGGTTATGGGGGGCTAGTTATAGCGGCGGGGGCGATTTCGCAAGACTAAATTTGTGATTTGCCTTCCTAATAGGCTCTGGTAACCCCAGCTTCGGGGCCAGAATGGGCCGGAGCGTCCAGACGCGGCAAGGTTGCCGTACAGGACAAGTAAATCTCTTCATTGCGCTGTCAAAAGTATAGGTATTTCGCCCTCGCCTCACCATAATTGCAGTGGTGACTGTCGTGGGGCAAACAATTCACCGAACTTTAGGCAACCGAACTGGAAAGTGCGCGCGGTCGAAGGCCGCTGCGCTAGAAAAGCTAACAACAACGTGAGAACCATTTGATGTCACCCGCTTCCAACAAGATTGCGCTCTTCATCGATGGCGCCAACCTTTACGCAACGGCCAAGACGCTCGGCTTCGACATCGATTACAAACGCCTTCTGAAGGAATTCCAGAGCCGAGGGACGCTGTTGCGTGCGTTCTACTACACGGCGATCATCGAGGATCAGGAATACTCCTCGATCCGTCCGCTGATCGACTGGCTCGACTACAACGGCTACACCGTCGTCACCAAGGCGACCAAGGAATTCATCGACGCTTCCGGCCGCCGCAAGGTCAAGGGCAACATGGACATCGAACTCGCTGTCGATGCCATGGAACTCGCCGAGCATGTCGACCAGATCGTGCTGTTCTCGGGCGACGGCGATTTCCGTTCGCTGGTTGAAGCGGTGCAGCGTCGCGGCGTTCGCGTCACGGTCGTTTCGACCATTTCGAGCCAGCCGCCGATGATCGCCGACGAACTGCGCCGCCAGGCCGACGTCTTCACCGACCTCGTCGAGCTGCAATCGAAACTCGGCCGCGATCCGTCCGAGCGCCCTGCCCCGCGCGAACCGCGTCATCACTCCCCGCAATTCCTGCAGCGCGCGACCACCGTGGCGCCGCGGGGCGGTGACGAAGATTTCGACGATTGAGAATGCGCCAGTACGCTGCTAGAGCCTCGGTTCTGATTGAAACAGAACCGGGGCTTTTTGTTTTGGCGCGCGTTCTCGACGCGAACCGGTATCGATCCCCGGAATAAGTCCGGGGCTGGCTTTCGCCCGAAAACGCTTTGGAAACATGGCTAGTCCCCCCGCCCACATTTCTATCCAACCCGGACGCGATTGCCCGCTTTGCCCGAGGCTCGCCGAATTTCGCGCACAGGCGCGCGCGAAAAATCCGGATTGGCACAATGCGCCGGTTGCTTCGTTCGGCGATCCCGACGCGCAACTGTTGATCGTCGGGCTGGCGCCGGGCATGCAGGGCGCCAACCGGACCGGACGCCCGTTTACCGGCGACTACGCCGGCGACCTCCTGTATGCGACCTTGCTCGAATACGGCTTTGCCAAAGGCGTCTATCAGGCACGTCCCGACGACGGGCTGAAGCTGGTCGATTGCCGGATCAGCAACGCGGTCCGCTGCGTGCCGCCGCAGAACAAGCCGTTGCCCGCCGAGATCAACACCTGCCGGCAATTCCTGGTCACGACCATTGCGACCATGCCGAAGGTTCGCGCGATCGTGGCGCTCGGGCGGATCGCCCATGACACGACATTAAAGGCGCTCGGCCTGCGCAATGCCGCCGCCCCCTTTGCGCACGGTGCCGTGCACGACGCAGGCGCTTTCACGCTCTACGACAGCTATCATTGCTCGCGCTACAACACCAACACGCGGGTCCTGACGCCGGAGATGTTTCGCAACGTGTTTGCGAAAGTGCGAAAGGATCTGGATTCGTAGGGTGGGCAAAGCGCAGCGTGCCCACCGTCTGCCTGTGATCTAGATGGTGGGCACGCTGCGCTTTGCCCACCCTACAATTCTGCCAGACCTCATCCCCGCATAACGGCTTCGCCGTTATTGCTGGAGGAGCGCGTCTTCGCGCGTCTCGAAGGATGAATGGCACCGGCGAGGCTTCATGGTTCGAGACGGTGCTACGCGCCTCCTCACCATGAGGGTTTTCAAACCGGATTCGCCCTCAGCCACGCCAGCACGTCGGCGGCATTCCGGTCGGGCGGGAACACCGGATAGAACACGTGAGCGATGCGGCCGTCGTCGACGATCAGCGCCAGCCGCTTGATCAGCGTCAGTCCGGCCACCTCCATGGTCGGCAAATTCAGGGCGCGGGCGAGCTTTAGCTTCTCATCCGACAGCACCGGGAACGGCAGATGCAGCCGTGACGCCATCTCGGTCTGGTAGACGTTGTCCTGCGTCGACAGGCCGAACACATGCCTGGCGCCGGCGGCTTTCAGTTCCGCAAACAGGTCACGGAACGAGCAGGTCTGCGGCGTGCAGCCGCGCGCTCCGGGGATCATGTCCCAGTCGTCGACCAGGCTGATCTTGCCGGGCTCCCCAGTGCGGGGATAGGCGAACACCACCGTGCGGCCGGGAAGCGCCGACAGCGTCACCGAGTTGTCGTCGGTGGCGAGCAGCGTGACCGGCGGGATCATCATGCCGGCCAGATGCGCCGCCCCGCCGTCGTCCGCCGGCGCCGGGATCTTGCTCCAGTCGACTTCGAGCAGGTTTTTCTGGTTCATGACGCCGTTCTCCATCCGCCGTCATTGCGAGGAGCATCAGCGACGAAGCAATCCATAGTGGCGCGACGGAAGAATGGATTGCTTCGCTTCGCTCGCAATGACGGACGATCCTATCCCCGCGCCCGCATCAGGCGGCCTTTTTCCCGGCTCCAGTCGCGCTTCTTTTCGGTCTCGCGCTTGTCGTGCAGCTTCTTGCCCTTGGCGATCGCCAGCAGCAGCTTGGCCCGGCCGCGCTCGTTGAAATAGAGCTTGAGCGGGATCAGCGTCATGCCTTCGCGATCGACCGCGCCCATCAGCTTGTTGATCTGCTTTCGGTGCAGCAGCAGCTTGCGCGGCCGCTTGGGTTCATGGTTGAAGCGGTTGGCCTGCAGATATTCGGGAATATTGGCGTTGATCAGCCAGATCTCGCCGTCCTTGGTATCCGCATAGGATTCCGCAATCGTGGTCTTGCCGTTGCGGATCGACTTCACTTCCGTGCCGGTCAGCGCAATGCCGGTTTCGATCGTGTCCTCGATCGCGTAGTTGAACCGGGCCTTGCGGTTTTCGGCGACAACCTTGATCGGGCGCTCGTTCTTCTCGGCCACATCAGCCCTTCTTGAGGAGATCGCGGATCTCGACCAGCAGTTCTTCCTGGCGGGTCGGTTTCGGCGGCGCCGCCGGCGCGGCTTCGTCCTTGCGCTTCAACTGGTTCATGGCGCGAATGACCATGAACAGCACGAAAGCGACGATCATGAAGTTCAGCGTCAGCGTCAGGAAATTGCCCCATGCCAGTACGGCGCCCTGCTTTTTGGCGTCGGCCAGATTGCTCGCCGTCACTGCCTTCGACAAACCCGTGTAATAATTGGAGAAATCGAGACCGCCGGTAATCGAACCGATGATCGGCATGATGATGTCGCCAACCAGCGAAGCCACGATGGCGCCGAAAGCCGCACCGATGATGACGCCGACGGCGAGGTCGACGACGTTACCCTTCATAGCGAATTCGCGGAATTCTTTCAGCATGTTGAATCCTCCACTTCGTCCAAAGGCAAAGCCGCCCTAGTTGATCAGGCCGGCATGCACCATGGCGCTGCGTACCGCGACCCGCGTCGGGTCGGATACCGGGACCATCGGCAGCCGCAGCTTCTCGTCGATCTTGCCGAGCAGCGACAGCGCGTATTTCACCGGCGCCGGATTGGACTCAATAAAGAGGTTGTTGTGCAGCGGCATCAGCTTGTCGTGCAGCTTGAGCGCCGTGGCGTGATCGCCCTTCTGCCACGCTGTATGGAATTCCGAGCACAGCCGCGGCGCGACGTTGGATGTGACCGAGATGCAGCCATGGCCGCCATGCGCCATGTAGCCGAGGATGGTGGCGTCTTCACCCGAGAGCTGGTTGAAGTCCTCGCCCATCGCCGCACGCTGCTGCGACACCCGCACCATGCTGGCGGTCGCATCCTTCACGCCGGCGATGTTCTTCAGTTCGAACAGCCGCGTCATGGTGTCGACCGACATGTCGATCACGGAACGGCCGGGAATATTGTAGATGATGATCGGAATCCCGATGGCGTCGTTGATCGCCTTGAAGTGCTGGTACATGCCTTCCTGGGTCGGCTTGTTGTAGTACGGCGTCACGACCAGCACCGCATTCGCTCCCGCCTGCTCCGCATGCTCGGCAAGTTCGACCGCTTCCTTGGTCGAGTTGGAGCCGGCGCCCGCAATCACAGGCACCTTGCCCTTGGCCTCGTCGATGCACCATTCGACGACGCGCTTGTGCTCGTCATGGTTCAACGTGGGGCTTTCGCCGGTCGTGCCGACGGGGACCAGGCCATGGGTGCCTTCGGCGATCTGCCAGCTCACCAGGCCGCGGAAGGCCGCCTCGTCGACCGAGCCGTTCTTGAATGGCGTGACCAAGGCGGTGAACGATCCCCGGAACTTTGTCTTGGCTGCCATGGACTCCTCCAAACGCTTAAGAAACGGCACGACCGAAACTGGATTTCAATTCATATCGGGTCTGGCGATCAGGCGAAAGGGCTGTAGCGTGTACCGCTAGCGCTTTGTTTCGACGCTCTTTTCTTCGCACCGCCCGGGCCGCCCGCCTCGGAGAGGCCATAGCCGCGATTTTGCCGCGGTGATGGCGCAAACAGGTGTGGCCGCGACGTTTTAGCATTTTGTCCACATATTCAATCAAATAGACCTAAGGCTCGAGCGATTGAATGATTCGACGCCGCAGAGGACCGCCGTGATCCCTTCCGTCCGCGCCGCCGCGTTGCGATCGACCGCACTGGCCACGAGCCTGGCGCTGGCCGTCGGACTGGCGGTCTTCCCTTGGGATGCCTGGGCCAAGCCGAAAGTTCCCTTGCCCAAGCCGCGGCCGATCGCCCGCAACGTCGTTCCCAAATCCGCTGTTACCAAGTCCGCTGTTCCCAAGTCCGCTGCACACACCAGCGCGCCCGCCGCCGCCCACACCCCGACGGCGGCTGCGCCCGCTCCTGCGCCGCCAGTTCTCGCGCCTGCAACGCGCCAGCATGCCGCCCTGCCCAATCCGCGCAAGAACGTGGCGCCGGCAGCGGTAGCCGCAACGTCGTCTACGTCGCAGGCCGACAAGGACGCACTGGAAAACGTCATCGAACTGGTGCGCAAGCAGAAGCCCGGGGATGCAAACCAGGCGCAGGCCGCGATATCGGATCCGGTCGCCCGCAAGCTTGCGGAATGGCTGATCCTGCGCAGCGACAACAATAACGCTTCCGTCGAGCGCTACCGCGCCTTTGTCTCGGCCAATCCGAGCTGGCCGTCGCAAACCTTCCTGCGCCGGCGCATCGAGGCAGCGCTTTGGGACGACCGCCGCGACGACGCGGCCGTCTGGTCCTGGTTCGAAAACGAATCGCCGATCTCGGCAAAGGGCAAGTTGGCGCTGGCGAAGGCCATGCTTGCGCGCGGCGATCGCAGCAATGCCGAACGGCTGGTGCGCGAGGCCTGGCGCCATGATGGCATGTCGGAAGACACCGAGACCGCGGTGATCGATATGTTCGGCGCATTGCTGACGGCGGGCGATCACAAGGCGCGGATGGATTCGCTGCTTTACGGCACCGAGCAGGAAGCCGGCGGCATGCGCGCCGCCAAGCGGCTGGGTTCGGGGCATGTCGCGCTGGCCAAGGCGCGCATCGCGGCCAACAAGAAATCCTCCAGCCTCAAGTCACTGCTCGATGCGGTGCCGCGGGAGCTGCACAACGACCCCGGCTACATGTTCGCCAGGATCCAGTGGCTGCGCCGCGAAGAGAAATTCCACGAGGCCGCGCAGCTCATGCTGGCCGTGCCGAAGGATCCGAACCGTCTGTACAATCTCAACGAATGGTGGATCGAGCGGCGCCTGCTGGCGCGCAAGATGCTGGACGTCGGCGAACATCGCACCGCCTATCTGATTGCGCGGGACGCCGCACTTCCCTCTCGCGATATCTACAAGACCGAGCAGGAGTTCACCGCGGGCTGGATTGCTTTGCGGTTCCTGAAAGATCCGGCGGTCGCCGCCCAGCACTTCGCGCGCATCGGCGTCGGCAGTGCGAACCCGACCGCGCTGGCGCGCGCCGGCTATTGGCAGGGCCGCGCGGCGGAAGCCGCGGGCCGCACGCAGGAAGCCCGCGCGGCTTACGGCCGCGCCGCCGAGCAGTCGACCAGCTATTACGGCCAACTGGCGCGCGCCAAGCTTGGCCTGCCGCAGCTCGACTTGAACGGCGTCCCGACCGGCCGCGGCCGCGGGATTGAACGGCTGGAGATCGTACGCGCCGTGCAGTTGCTCTATGAGCTCGACGAGCGCCAGCTCGCGATCCCGATTTTCGCAGACATGGGCGAGAATGGCGACCCCGAAGCGCTGGTCGGCCTCGGCGAGCTCACCTCCCGCCACGGCGACGCCCGCGGCATGCTGCTGCTCGGCAAGGCCGCGCTCAACCGCGGCCTGCCGTTCGATCATTACGCCTATCCCGTCAACGGCATCCCGTCGTTCAAGCAGATCGGACCCGAGGTCGAGCCCAGCGTCGTCTATTCGATCGCGCGGCAGGAAAGCGCCTTCAACCCGGCCGTGGTCTCACCGGCGCAGGCCTATGGACTGATGCAGGTGACGCCGGACGCCGGACGCTATGTCTGCAAACGGGCCGGCGTCAGCTTCGACCTCAACCGGATGAAGACCGACTCGGTCTACAACGCCACGCTTGGCGCCGCCGAGCTCGGCGGCCTGCTCGAGGATTACCGCGGCTCCTACATCCTGACCTTCGCCGGCTACAATGCCGGCCGCGGCAGCGTCAGAAAGTGGATCGAGCGTTACGGCGACCCGCGCGATCCCAAGGTCGACGCCGTCGATTGGGTCGAACAGATCCCGTTCTCCGAGACCCGGAATTACGTACAGCGGATCATGGAGAACCTGCAGGTCTATCGCGCGCGGTTCGGCGGCGGGACCAGGCTGCAGATCGAAGCCGACCTGCATCGCGGCGCCAGCGTCCAATAGCGCTTCTCCCGAAAAGATCAGCTTGTTCTCCGCAAGGGGCCGCGTGCCCCCGGGCAGGATTGCACATAGTCCGCGCAATTTGGCGGCCTCCTTGAAGGCCGCCAAAAGGAGCACCGCTGTCCTCTTGCGCCGGTGGCGCAAAGAAAAACCCCCGGCAGTTGCCTGCCAGGGGTTCTCCGAGTGTTTCAAGTCTTTCGGGATCAGAAGTTACGCTGAGCGCGAACGTTCAGGAACACGGTGCTCTGGTCCCTGAACTCGTACACAGCGGTCGGCTTCGGAGCCGCCGGAGTCAGGATAGCAGAGCCTGTGAACTTCTGGTCGAGGAAGAACGCGCCGACTTCAGCCGAGAACGTCAGGTTCTTGACGGGAGTCCAACGGGTGACCACACCAACCTGGGCAAAGTTGAAGTCCGGGTTGCAGCTATAGTCTGCAGACACGACCTTGCCGGCGTTGAAGCTGGCGCAGAACTGACCCTTTGCTGAGAGGATGTCGGTTGCACCGCCATTATACCGAACCGCACCGTAGCTGCCCCAAAGGCTGGTCGACCAGTAGGGATCCCAGTTGTGGTTGAACGCACCACGGACACCAAAGGCCTCGGTCAGCTTGAGGTCGCCGGTAGCACCGCCGGTAAGAAAGCCGGGCAGGAACACCGCATCAGACGTTTGGCCAAAGCCGAGGCTCTGGTACGCACCAGCGCCGCTGTTGCCGAACATCGCGAAGCTCGGCGAGCCGCCGCTCGTGGAGACCACGGCCTTGGTGTTGCCCTTCGCGTACGTTGCGTCGATCTTGATATCGTCGCCCGGACCCGTCGGGAGGTTCTTGATCTGCAACGCAGCCGTCACAGCACCGCCCCACTTGTCTTCGGGGTGACCGGAGATTTCCGACAGAGCGTTCGGAACGCCGCCAAGGCCGAGGATGTTGTAGGAAGCGGTCACGTTATGCAGGATGCCCGCGATCTGGAACAGACCCCAAGCCTGGTCGACGCGGATGTTGCCCGCGATGTCCGGAATGTGGGAGCCGCCGTAAGCGTTGGCGCCAGCGGCCGTGGCCGAGATAGCACCCGCTGCAAACCCTGCGGGTGTAGCAGCCACGCCCAAGTTCAGCACAGAGGTACGGTTGAACACGGTCGGATCATCGAGACCGATGGTGGCCGACACGCCGTTGCCGAACTGCGCGGTGTACTGGATGTTGTTGACGCCGGTCACGTAGTCCGGGCCGCCCATCAAGAACGAGTTGTTGTTGCCTGGATAACCGTTCCAGGGCGTCGCATAGGCCGAAGCCGACTTACCGAAGGTGAAACCAGCGAACTGGATGAACACCATTTCAACCGCGACATAACCGCCGCCCGCGACGTTGAGCGCGTTTGAGGCGCCGGCCGGGAACGCAGCGAGGCCCGTCGGGTTGCTGGTCGCGAAGTTGTTGAACTGGAAGTCGCCCTGGCCGAAGGTGCGGACAACGCCGTATTCAGTGGCAGTGCGGGTATCAACCGTCAGCGCCATACGGGAACGGGACGCGAAGTAATCGCGATAGCGATTGCCCTGTCCCAGATCGCTCGACCAGGCCGGTCCGCCGTAGACGCCGCCGTTGAACGTGGTGTCGACACGAACGTAGCCACCCAGCTTGATGCAGGTATCAGTGCCCGGGATATAGAAGAAACCCGCGCCATACAGGGAGCAGATCCTCACGTACTCGACCGCTTTGGCCTTGACGGGAAGATCGGCAGCCTGTGCCCCGCTCATGGCGATCAAACCCGCCGCTGAGCCGAGAATAAGGCTCTTAACCATCTTCATATTAAACCTCCAAGTTGCTCTGTAGGGAAGGTTCCGGATCCGCTGGGTGAATCACCCGAGGTTGGTTCCCTTGTCCCCTGAAACCCGGCTTTAGTCGCTTCGCGCCTTCGGACACTCCCGCATGAACGCGAGGGACTTAAGCGAACCACCTAAAACGGGACGACCTCGGGATGCCCCCCTCCGTCGCCCGATCACAATTACCGAGGACTTCTGCACACGCAACAAAGGAACCGCTTCGAGCGGCCCGGCTTCACCCCTTTTCCAAAGGGTGTTGCACAAATAACACGCGTTTGTGATCGAAGTTTTTCTGCAAGCTATTGTTTCTATTTGGTATTTTCGAATAGCTTCAGTTGACTCCCCGCTGCTGTTGTGGGCGCCGCAGCATGGGGTTTGAGCCCACCCCAACGCGCCCCCCTCGCCTCGAATCGAAGGTGCGGTCGCCGAATCCACAGCGGCCGATTGCGCCCCAATATAGAGACAGCGAACGCGGTTCATCGCCTGCGGGCATGGACTACGAGCGGTGCCTTGCCGTCGACAGACGCCCAACCGAAGCAAAAAGCCGGCGAAAGGTGCTGGAAGCCGACATTTCCCGCGCGGAATGCTTTTATAGAGTGCGGCCAAGCGCGGCGCTTGCGCGCAGCGATCTGGAACCGCGACTTCAGCGGGAGTCGTATCGGCCCGCTGAGGACGTCGAATCAATTTCACGCGATCTCGGAGCCGCGTGTGAGGCCAGCCCACGGCAAGAGATCCCAAGAGACCTCGGGCCAGATCTCGGGCCGCCGTGCGGATGAGGAATGCAGGCAAAGCGCCGGCGCGCCCCATGGCCTCGGCGTAATCTGAATCTGCCGCTTGCGGCTGGCCCTCGCGTCAGGCATATCCGCGCTCATGGAGCTGTGGCCGAGTGGCTGAAGGCGGCGGTTTGCTAAACCGTTATAGGGTTGTAAAGCCCTATCGAGGGTTCGAATCCCTCCGGCTCCGCCACTTACCCTTCCAAGCCCATCCCAACCAATCCAAAAAACGCTTATAGAACGGCTGCTTAAGCCGGTATAGTGTCCCTATCCGTCCCGCCCCAGTCCCGCGCAAGCCGACAATTTTGCGGGTAGATTGCGGGTATGGGAATCTTGATTGGGGGTACTTATGCTGACCGACACAGCCGTCCGCAAGGTGAAGCCTGGCGACAAGGCGTTTAAGGTGGCCGACTCCGGCGGCCTGTTCCTCTTCGTCACGCCCTCGGGCGGAAAGCTCTGGCGCTTCCGCTACCGCTTCCACGGCAAGGAGAAGTTGCTCTCCATCGGAGCGTACGGCGCTGTAAGCCTCACCGATGCGCGCGCTGCTCGTGACGCCGCCAAGGCCACCCTCCGCGATGGACGCGACCCAGCCGTTGCCAAGCGCCTTCGCAGGCTGGCTGGCGCGGCATCGAGCGCAAACACTTTCGAGGCACTCGCCCGAGAGTGGTTTGATTTAAACAAAGGCCATTGGGTTGAGCGCCACGCAGATGACGTTATCGAGAGTCTTGAGCGCGAAGTCTTCCCCGTGATCGGCAGCCTGCCCGTAACGGAGATCACTGCCCCGGCCGTGTTGGGCATCCTGCGCAGGGTCGAAAGGAAGGCCAAGGAAACGGCGCGACGCATTCGCCAACGCATGTCCGGCATCTTCGTCTACGCCATCAGCACCGGCCGCGCCGAGATAGATCCGGCTGGGATGGTTGCCAAGGCCATGGCGCCGATGAAGAAGGGCAAGCAACCGGCCATCACCGACCTGACCAAAGCACGCGAGATGCTTCAGAAGGCCGAGGCAGAACACGCACACCCGGTGACGAAGCTAGCCCTGCGCATCCTCGCCCTAACCGCAGTCCGGCCAGGAACGCTGATCACCACCCCGTGGGATGAATGGCCGGAGGATTGCGACATGTGGGAAATACCGGCCGTTCGAATGAAGCTGCGCCTGCACCTGAAGGACGACGACGCCCGCAACCATCTGGTGCCGCTCGCGCCTCAGACCGTCGAGGCCATCGCAGCTCTGCGCCGGATGACCGGGCGCGGTCCGCTCGCCTTTCCGAACCAGCGCCACGCACACCGGCCCATGTCTGAGAATGCGATTGGCTATCTGCTCAACCGTGCCGGCTATCATCATCACCATGTCCCGCACGGCTGGCGGGCAACGTTTTCAACAGTAATGAATGAGCGCTTTGCGGCCGATCGGGCAGTTATCGATTTGATGCTGGCTCATACGCCCGCCAACAGAGTGGAAGGCGCATACAACCGCGCCTTGCATATCGATCGTCGGCGCGATCTTGCACAGGAATGGGCTGATCTGATTTTGGAAGGTGCGCGGCCAGCAGCGGATTTGCTGGTCGGGCCGAGAAGATAGAAAACGCCCCACCTTTCGATGGGGCGTCCTCAGCGGCGTTGGATAGACGGGTTACGCCTGAGCTATGGCCGCCGAACTCGTTACTCCGCCGCGGCGGCTACCTCGTAAGCCATGCCGATCGACGGGCAAACGCGCGGGTCAGCGGTGAAGCCATAAACCCAATAGTCGACGCCCCACACCTCGAGCGACAGCCCAGATTTCGACGGGTCCAGCCTTGAAGATCAGCATGGCTATTCCGCCGCCTCGGCTAGATCGCACACCTGCCATCGCGGGCAACGCGTAGACATCCTCCGCGAAAGAGTCCCGCAAGCGGTTCAGCCAGCCGGGCAAGTGGATCGTGCGGCAGCGCGCCGACCAGCGTTGCGACCTTGTCGGCGAACTCCTCCCACGTGGTCGCTCGTGCGTTAGCGAATTCTTTCAGGACCCCGTAGCCGGTTTCTTCGAGGGCCTCGTTGACGCGATCCAGGCAGGCAACCTGCCCGGAGGTCGGCGGTCTTCTCGTAGGTTCGGATTAGTACATCTATGGTATTGGTTTGGTCAGCCATTGGGCGTAACCTCGCGTTAGTGGTTAGGGCCGTCGTCCAAGTTGGTGGCTTGGCGGCGGCCTGTCCTTCGTGTTATACAAAAAGTATGAAGTAAAGTCAAGTACTGTTAAACAAAACAGCCACTGGGCGCCCCGCACGGCCGAGAAGGGCCCGCCTTATGGGTTTTCGCGCCTGATCCAGCCTGATGATCTGGCGCTTCGATAGATGAATGGGCTGAAAACAGCCGGAAGAGTCTCGCTCTCGGCCCGAAGCTATTCGGGCGACTGGTGCAGCCTGGCGCTGTCTAGTTCCGCGAAGGCTAAATAAATGCCCCGACGCTGCTCCATCACGAGCAACCGCAAGTCCAGACGACGTGCCAATCGAGCTGATCGACTTCCGTGAATATACGCCGGTCCATCGTCGCCACCGGGCTAAGAACTGTTGACGATGGACGGTAAATATGCAGCAAACGATACTGTCGCTTACATCGGGATTAGAGCGTGGTCTAATTTATTTTATCCGCGCAAGGCTGTAGACTCCGGGGCGATAATGATTTATAACCGGGCGATCGTTGTGACCTTGAATTCCGAACCGGGCGTCGGTTGATAAATCAACGACCAAAGCTCGACGCAGGGGTAGTCGCGTTCCCCCGCTTACCGGCAGTTCAAGCATCGGTATTCTGTTTGATGGCAACAAACGACCGACTAGGATCCATTGCTCCTACGTTGATACTCGACGGAAAAACCCCAGCCAGCGCCGGCTGACTGGGGCTTGCTCTTCCCTTGAAACCGCGTCAACCGAGGGGGACCGGTCGGCGCAGTCATCTAATTCCTGGCCGTCAAAATCGTTCCTTCCCGAGCCGCTCCTCACGCGGCCCGGCCCCGCGGAACTCATGGGCTATGTTCTACTAAATGTGGGCTTGTCGACAGGCTGCCGCAAACAAGAATAGCCTTAGATAGTAGCGTTGTGTGGGCGTAAGGGGTGCAATGTGGAACAGTCGTATGAAGCGCGACTTGGCCGCCTCCTGAAAGTGACGGCTGATATTCGAAAGCAAATGGCCGAGGTGTTAAGGCTCAGAGAGGCTGTACGAACGATCGAGGGCAACAATCGCCCTTCGGCCGATAGATCTTGCATTGGTCGCGCCGCCCCCGGCCGGTATTCTTCATTCAATTGAGCATCTTGCGAAGCCGCCTACCGATCTCGCGTAGGTCTGCCGCCCGGAAGGCGCGGCCTTCGCATATGAGGTTCTGGAATAGAGGCTGCCAACTGAGGCGGCCTTACCTCGTTACAAGCTGGAGAACCGTGTGCCACCCACGATCATAAAGACATTAGTTTTTGGCATTCTGGTTGCTTGGTCCATCTGGCACGTATTTTTCTATGCGGGCCCTATGTACTGATGCCGCCGCGGCGGGGTTGTGCGCAGCCAGGGCGGCCACGCGACCCTCACCTCCACCGCTCCGCTTGCCCTCACAGCGCCCTCGTCGTCTTGGCCCGACGAACCGCAGCCACCCCACCACCGCCGCTTTGATAGGCGCCTAAGTCTCTTCGCCGGCGTCGTCTTCATCATCAGAAAAGAAACGAAATGCGCCTTGCCGAAGGGCCGGAATGAATTCCAAAACCTCGGCAATTTTATACTCATTTTTGTAATTGCCGCCTGCAGTCCGTTTTTCCGTGACGAGCATTCTGACGCGCCAAGTATCCGCAAGCCCTAGAACGCCTCGCGCGCGCACCTGATCGGCGATCTCAGTGTCGGAAATATCTGCCGATATAGTTTTATCCCCGTACCTGAATCTCTCAAATGTGCGCCTTCGGCTCAAAATCTGGACGGCTTACTTGCAGGTGAGCCACGATAGGCTGCGGATCAAAGGTCTCCTCTTCCGCTTCCCTTAACTGAGTGCGGCCGGATATGATTGCATCGGCGTCCGGCTTGGTTATCAATATCCCCCTTTGTGGGTTTTCCGGATTGAACTGCAGAGTATCAATTCCTTGACGCTTGGGGCGCGACTACCTTTGCTGCGTAATCTCTAATTACTGGGTCTTCCCCAAGCATGTAGACGTTCTGATTCACGATGACGGTATTGCCGTCACCGTCGCCCTTAAACTTGACGGCAACCGTCCCGTGTGAGTCTGCGGTTGAGATCCGTGGTCTGATCAATGGGCAGAGGAGTGACGCTCTCAATCTCCTTCCCGTTACGCCGAATAAGATACGCGAACAGGCCAACAGCAGTTGTCGGCACCCCTATCAACCCAAGCCATCCAGCGATGGTTTGAGCGTTCTTAAGAGCGTGTTCATCCGTCAAGAATGAGCCGATGGCGCTCAGGATTGATTGCACCAGCTCCAGGTTTACCTGGAAACACTTGTGCTCGAAATCTGACTGAACAATCAGATTTACTTTGATGCATCGCCGTTAACGGCGAAATTAGCTCGTTTGATTAGATCGCCGAGCGCCAAAAGAGCTGGCGCCAAGTCCGCAACGTCCATCCCATGCTCGGAAAGCGCGGGTCCGTCGTATCGTAACTGAAATCCGACTTTCGACATACATCAGCCCCCGCTCAATCTTTGATCACCAAGCAGCCTCTAGCGCAACCGATTCTTTAGTGCGGCCGTGTGCGCCTACAAGGGGCCGCCCCTCACCCCAACATCCTCCGCGTCCTGCGTCCCTCGCCGCAGCCACAACCCGCGTAGGCAGCTCAGCGCTCTGCTGCGCCACCGCAGCCCGCCGCCGCGCCTTCCGTTCCAGCGCCCGACGTTTTGCCACGGATGGCCTCTCGGGCGATGCACGCCACGTCGCCCAATCAATCGGTGCCGGCACAATCTTCCGCCCGGGTTGATCTTCAGGCCAGCGATGCACCACTTTTTGACTGACGCCATCCGCGGTGATTGACGTCAGTACGGCATGGCCGCCGACGTAGCTAACGTCGTCAATTTTCATGCGCCGCTGTATCTCCAGGATATGAAGTAGATCCTTCGCGGCGTCTTTCGCGTTGAGATCGCCGAGGAGGTCATAGCCCGCGGCAATCATGATTTCCGCTGTTGGCGGCGGCACGGCACTTATTTTCAACTCGGTCAATTCTGTCACGACACCGAAACCACCTGGGTGCAGACTGTTCGCTTTGACCCAATCTGCTTTGGACCCTTTGGTTTCCATGTCTATGACATAAGCGGCAGGCCTGTTTTGCTCTTCGTGCCATCCGATCAACGCCAAGCACGAGACGGCGTCGCCATCGCGATAAGTGTCGGCGTATTCTCTGAACATCTGCTTGATGCGCTCGCTTCCGTTCGCCGCTAGTTCGTCAAACGACGAGAACTCACGCTCCACGTGCTCCGCGATGAACTCACCGAGGGTGGCTGGGCCGGTTGCTGATAGTGCGGCGCGCATTCCTCTAAGTAGATGCGCCTTGTTCAGGTTCACCTCAAACGGCACGCCGTCAATGTAGCTCAAACCATCGCAAGCCATATGAACGGAATCGCGCTGAACCAAAGTATTAATCGCACTCATCGAAAACTCTCCATCAACTTCCCCATTGCCGACGCACCTTTGCCCACCGATGGCCTGTCGGCCTCCAACCTTGCGGTATGTTTAGTAATCGACTCCGACGCGCGGTCGTATGCGTCTGCGGCCTCCTCGCCGTCCTTGCGTTGCGGAAGTTTTGCCGCGTTCGGATCGGCGTTGTTGGCTGCAGCGGGCCTTGCGCCGGGAAGCGGCACGCCGCCAGGGAACTCGGCCTTGGACTGTGCTTCGGCAACCGCCTGCAGCATATCGCGAGCGAGTTGCGCTTTGGCGCGGATAAGCTCCAGGCCGGCTGCGATCTCAAGATTTTCGGGCTTGCCCGACTTCTGCAAATTCTCAATCGCGCGCGTTACCTGGTCGACATCTTGAGGCAAGCCGCGAAGGTTCTTTTGGAAGATGTCCGCGGCATCGGCCCACCGGTTGAACGTTTCCTGCCCGCTGCCCGGCTGCAACCCCTGCGCTTCCAGCGCAGTCTTCACCAGTTCGTTAGCCTTGTCGATCAGGTCATCAAGCCAACCGGCGATATCGGCGGCTGTAGATTTGAACTGCGCAGCAAGCTGCGCTGATGACTTTTTCCACTCTCTGTCGAATTCCGCCGCCTTGGCGACTGTCGCCCCGTCGATTACGGCGCCGGCAGCCTCTGCGCTCTGCGCAATATCCTCAAACGACTTGCTGCCGTTTCGGAGGGCCGCAACCCAACCCTCGGAAAGACCGAGCATCTGCGCAGCCTTGGTCTTCTCGGGCATCGAGTCGAATTTATTGAGTAGACCACCAGCAATCGTCAGAAGCTGGTTGAGGCTGATAATCTGCCCGTTACGGTCCTTGTACTTGATGTTGTTTGCATCAAGTAACCTCGTCAGCGAGTTCTCGTTTTCCTTAGCATCGGACAGTAACGCAGCAACCTTGCGCAGGTCCGCAACAGAGTCCTCTGAGGAAACGCCGCCCTGGCCTGCTGCGAACTGGATTTGCTGGAACCGCTCGGCCGTGAGGCCGGTGAATTCTGCGTTCTTTTGGAGTTCAGCAAGCTCGCTATTTACCTTGGCGAGCGCCGTCAGGAGTCCGCCTACCAGGCCGGTAACTCCTGTGCGGCAATACCCAGCGCGCCAAACCCGCCCGCGCTCGGATTTAAGTTTGCAAACGACTGCTCAATCCGGCTTACCGCACCATCAGCGATGTCACCGGCTTGATCCATATCGGAAGCAAACTTATCCAGCCTTGCACCAAGCCGAACGACTAGATCATCCGCCACTATTGAATTCCTTTTGAATAAATGGGGGCCGTTGCAATCTGGCGCTCGATCAGCGCGCCGATTTGCTTATTGAACGAGGCGATATCGTTGGCCATCAGTAATGCTCGGTAACTTCGATAAAGTCTCGAGCCGCCGGCTCCGCCCGCAGCACCGCTCGTGCCTAGAGTGCCGGCGCTGCCGCCGCTTCCCACCGCATATGAATACGATGAGGACGGGCTGTTGATGATCGCGCGGATAAAGCCGCCGGCACCGCCGCCCCCGCCGCCATTGGTTGTTAAATGCACGCCGCCCCCGCCTCCGCCTGAGCCGGTATTCGCCGCGGCAGCGACACCATTCCCCGCGCCCGCAGCACCGCCTGCTCCTGCCCCACCGTAGGGCGAATTGGCGCCAAGGCCGCCTGGGGTCGCATTCACGCCTGAGCCGTTGCTACCGGCTCCGCCCGTCTTGTTGAGGAAGCCGCCCGATGGAATGCCACCTGCGCCGCCGAGATTGGCGTTGGCCCCGCTCCCGCCGGGCGCCGAAAGCAACGGTCCCGTGCCCCATGTAGTAGTGCCGCCGTTACCGCCGTTGCCGGGGCTTGTCCCCGAGCCTGCGCCACCACCGCCACCGCCCACAAGCTCAATTTCAATCCATAGGCAGTTTGCTGGGGTCGTGTAGGTGCCGGAGCTGGACGTGAAGACTCGAGTGGTCGGCCCCTTAAATACGTTTGATCGCGCCTGTGCCTTCTCCGCGGTCAAAGAGATTGCGCGGCTCCGAAACTGACGCCGTTGAGACTATCATCTAACGCAGTGTGTCCGTTCGCCAGATCCGAAAGGTTGTTCGTCGACAGAAGATCGCCCGTTCCTTTTTGGGCAACCTTGATCCATTTTGCCGCCGCAAGATCGGTGGCGAACGTGCCAGACGTGTGCGACGTCAAGCAAACATATGTTTCGCCGCCTTGGACGACTACGCTTGCGGGCGGCCCGGCGGTGTAAGCGGTTGCCGTCACCCACGCCGCGGGCGCTGTCCACGCTGCAGGTCCGGTTGCGCCCGTCGACCCTGTATCGCCCTTGCTCGCGAGCACGGCCCAATAGGTCGCGTTCGGCGGCGTCTAGTTAGCGCCGCGGCAAGCGCCACATAAGACGATCCAGCCAGCGCCACCACGTCGCCGACAGCGTAATCAGTACCCGAGTCCCATACCCCAAGAATCTGGAAGCCTTTGTAGACGCCCTGCAGCACCCACGCGCCGCCAGTCTTCAGCCAAAGCTTGCTCGTCGACGGCTGGAACGCGAATTGATCTTCCTCGCCAAACGAAGGGTCCGGTACCGTTTCGTCCGGCCCAACGAATACGTAAAATCCCTTGGTATTTTGGACAGCGATCATCCGAGAAACATCGGCCATCGCATCGCCGCCGGCAAAGCGTAGCGGTGAGCGCTGGATGATTTTGTACGGCTCGCCCGCCGCCACCGACGTAAACGGCCATGCGTCAATAACCAAAGTCGTCGCGTCGGTGACGTCGAGAATGACGACCGTATGGCCGTCGACCACGATGTCGTCGCCCGACTTGGCGTTCGCACCTGACCAATTAGCGCCACCGGCGCCGACGATTTCCGTGTCGCCGTTCGCAACGGAGACAGTGCCGGTCGAGTAGGTTGAAATGACGGTCATTTCGAGCCTTCCAACGTCTGGAAGCGCCCGAAGTGGATCGCGAGCTTTTCGTCGTCCTGTTGTGACTCGGCTATCACGGCCGCAAGTCGGGCCTTGGCTTCACGGAACGACGCGCGCGCCATAGCCGCATCCTGCGTTTGTTTGGTCATTGGAATTCCTTGGTGGTGAAAACGGTCACCGCTGCGCGTACATCCGGCGTCAGCAGCAATTTGTGGGTGGAAAAAAATCGCCACGGGAAATGTAGTTGGCGTCCGGATCGCGCTCGCGAGCTGCACGCTTTTCAAGCTCGCTGATGCGGGTGCTGAAATCCCCGCGCATCTTGGAGATGAGAGTCTGCAACTTCGCCAATTTTAGAAAGTAGTTCGCTCAATTTTATAGTCCTCATTAAATGCCGCGCCATGCGGCTGTGGTTGCGCCAGCGGCGCGGTTATCGCAGCGCCGCGTTAAGTGCGGTCAGTGCGCTATCGAGATCGACATTCTTGTCGTCGTCGAATTCATATAGAGCAGTTATTTTGCTTGGCTCACTCGCCCAGGCGAGCGTATTGCGCGCCCACATGGGGACATCCCATCCGCTCGCCTGGTAGTAGTCACGGGTATGTGCGGCCTTGCTGACTTGCTCAATTCGCACCGCAAGCAATTCGTTGCGAAGACGCTTGCGGGCATCTGCAACCGCGCTGGCGAATTCGTGCGTATCACCAGACTGCATTTGCCAGGGGGCGTCTGGATGACGGCTCGCTTCGGCGCGCACTTCCATTTCTGCAGCTTTGGCCATCGCTTGGTGGTTGATAAATTGTCTCATGTGGATTCCTCTGATTAATGAGGTGCCGCGCTCAGCCTTGCGACGGCGGTCATCTCATCCGCGGAATCAGGCGCGACTTCCCGGAATTCCAGCGCCATTGCGGCAAGGGCTGCGCCCGGCACGATTGTCTGTTTGGCAGCCCCCTCCGCATGCGGAGCGCCGAAGCGCAGGTGATGGCCACCCGATATGATGGTAGCGCCGGCCGGCTGGAGCTGCAGGATCAGTGCTTGATGGACGATTCCGGTGATATCGACGCGGCCGGAGAGGATACCGTCGATCACATCACCGAGCGCGATCCCGGAGTCCGTACGCAGGGACTTAAACTCGCGTACTGCGGCGCCAGCATTGCCCAGACCGCGGTCACAAACAGCGGCGAGGAACAAGCGGGACAATTCCAGACTGCCTAGATCCGGCCGATCACTGCCGCGGGCGACGGGCAGTAAGCCGGCCTCGCTTGCACGCTGCACCAGCGCCTCGACGCGGCTCAGCGATAGGCCAAGCCGACGCGCGACAATGGCGCACGCTTCTGATTTGCGCATTTCGGTTTCCAGAATTAGTTTGATATGCGTCATAAACCAACGCGGGTACATCCGCCGTCGTTGGAAAAATCGGCGACGCCGGTGGGGGCCAGCGCGCCAAGGTGCGTCACGTCGCCGACCGCATTTCTGCGGCCTTCACTTGTGAACCTTCCGAAGGGGGGCGGAGGCAGTATCGCCGCAGAATAATTTACGCAGCCTGCTTTTGTGCATCGAGTGCGGCAAGCGCCCTGTCCTGCGCTCGTACCGCGCGTTGCTCTGCAGCCTTCCCTGTGCCCCAGCCGCGCTTGTCGGCCATCTGGCGGGCATTAGTACCGCTGGGCATCGTCAAGCACAGCGGCGTGCTCAGCCAGGCCGGTGGCCAGCCTGGGCGCGTCCATGGCAGCGACGATCGCGCTCTCCGTGGCGTCTGACGCACCCACGAAACTGCCAGGCGTTGCACCGGAATTGCGCCGCGTCTTGCCGCCAAGCCAGCTCACGCCGGCAGCGATACCGGTCTGATATTGCGGTAAGCGGCAGGCCGGATATAGGCCCGCACTAGCCCATGCTGCGTCGAATGAATGTCTGCCGCCGACACCCATACGGTCGATCTCGCGGCGGCGCTGGTCGCAATAACAGCCCATTGCCTCTACCCACCGCGTTGCGCGCTGCCGACGGTAGTCTTCACCCTCCGAACCACGCTCAACATAGCTAGACGCGGGCGTGAATGCGCCCGTCGCCGGGGTGGCAAGGTAAGCAGCGTTCTCGTCCGCGTGCTCAGCGCGGGTTTTCCTGCGCTTGCCTTTGGGTTGGGCATACCGCTCGAATGCTTCAAACCACTGTTCACGGCCGTTTTTATCCAGGCGAGGGGCACCGTTGGCGTCGGTCGCGCGCCAGTGCGTGATGGCACCCTTAGCGTCGAACCGCAGCCCGATATCGTCGGGATTAAGACACGCTCGGGCGATCTCGCCGGTGTCGGGCGGATTTCGTACACGCTGTCGACACCCATATCGCGGGATAGATGGTTGTCATTATCCGGGTATAGGTCCGCCTGCACAGGCCGATCGTAACCGAGCAGATTAGCCAGGTCGCTGCGCCTGCCTGCGCGACGAAGGCGGGTTACAATGGGCGGCGTGGTGTGTGCGTTGTCGTTTGCTGGTTTATTCACGTGAAGTGCACCCTCAAAGGGTTTCGTTCGGGCCGCTTTAGCGGTCTTGGTGTGGCCCGCTCCGGGCTGCACACAATCTAAAAATAACCTCGAAATCTGCGGGATAGCGTGCGCGATGATCCAGCGAGTGTAGAGCGCCCTGCCCGGCTGCGTCTCCATCGCGCGTAACGCAAACGCTTCTAGGTCTGAATTCCAACCCGTCTTCCAACGGGGTTGGGTGTTCCAACCCAACGGGGGGTATAAGGGGGTTGGAACACACACCCCGTTGGTAGCCGTTGGTATACCGTTGTGAATGACCGTTGGTAGGCTTAGCCGGAAGCCATCCGCTTCTGTCGGATCTCATCTTCGACCACCACGAATCGCTCGCGCTGTCTTGATGGTGGTCCCTCCTTGACGACCGCTATCTTGTTTTCCGCAAACAATCTCGCCATTGCCTCCTCCAGCGTCTTCTTGCTCGCTCCCTCGCGTTCCGGCATGGCCGCCATTACGGTCGGCGCATATGCGGTGCTCCTGGAAGATGACACCCGCCTGCCGCTTCCATTGATGGCGGAGAGCATCCTCAAGAAAGCTTTGTCGGCATGGTTGGCTACCAACGCGGCGCGTCGTGGACGGCTTGCCATCATCAAGAACAAAAGCGCCTTCATGCCAGCGCAGTTTGGTCTCGGCGCCCTTCCTGCCGTAGTTCGCTTTCATGTTCTTCAGGAGGCGCAGATCCTCGTCGGTCTTATCTGCGGTGAAATACAGCCGAGACCTTACCGAGTTGTTCCAGGCCGTCGACCCCGACAGGCCGGTCCCGGTCTGCATGCCGGCAACGGATGGATGCGAAAGCAGGAGCACGGCCAGGTCAAAGTCCATGGCAAAGCGGCGCAGCATCGACACGAAGTAGCGAACTTGCTTGCGGTTGATTTCGTCTCCGCCGAACACGTCTGCCGCTGTGTCGAGGATCAGAAGGTTCGGCCGAAACTTCGTCAACAAATCCGTGATCTGCTGGGCTAGGACGGTAAGTTCAAGTTCGCGGCTTCGGCGTTTTTCGGATACTAGTTCGGCATCCTTTCCCGCCATCGGGATATCGCGCATGTTCCCGCTCAGGTCTGCCCAAGTGCGGTCCAGCGAGCGCAGGATGTCATGGCCGCGCCGCCTTAGCTCGCCCTCGTCGTCCTCCGCCGCAAAGTAGACAACGCGCCCTCCGCCGGCCTAAACCCCAGCGTTTCAACACCGAGCACGCCGGCCAAGCCGACCTGGTAGCCCAGCAGCGACTTGCCCGTGCCGCCATCGCCTGAGAGCAGCGTCACCTGCCTGTTGGGGATCAGGCCCTCAAGATACCATTGCCGCTCCGGGATTGGCTGTCCCTCCCAGTCAGAAGGATCGATGACATTGAGCGCGCCCGGCTCCTCATTGTCGTTGGCCGCCTTGGGAGGAACCAGACCGGCCGACAAATCCGCGTTTGCGTTGCGCCTCTCATCGCGCATTGCGATGATCTTTCTCCATAGTCGCTCGAAGTCCTTGCGGGCGTTTGCCTCGGTCGGATAGCGGGCCAGCCAGTTGCCTGCGGCGGACAAGAACAATGCCGCTACTGTCTCAGCATTGTGACCGTCGAAGTTCGCCTGCTTAACGACCTTCCATGCGTGGTCGGAACGGTCGTCCACATCGTTGGCAGCGAGCAATACTGCCAGCTTCTCAGATACCGTAACGCCGTCGATATCCGGCAGCTCGCCAAGGGCGACAACCGTCCGCGCAGGTGCGGCACTGTGACTACCGGCGGCGTTCAGTAGCGCGAACGGGTCTGTAAGACTTCCATACCATGGCGCGGACACGATCACTGAAGCGGGGTCGGCGGAGCGTCCGCGGTCTAGTTTCACCTTGCTGGGCCAGTTCAACGTGCCGGGAACCCGCCAGACATGCGTGGTGTCCGCAGTGCCGTGGTCCGAACCAGTAGCGGCCTTAAGCCCTCGCGCAATCACTTTAGCTTCGGCCGGTTTCACGGGCCGGTCGAATAACCAGAACGGTTGAAGGTTGCCCGGCGAGGTTTCGAGAACGTAGTTTGGTGGAATGGGATATTCGCCAGCATTCTTTCCGGTGTCGCCGTCCATGTCGGCGACCAAGCCGAGAACTGCAACGATGTCAGCCTCGGTGCCACGCTGGCCGCGCTGAAGTTCCTCTGCGCATAACCTGCAGACCAAGGTAGACATTGGCACCGGATGTCCCGGCGTGCGCTTCGATCGCCGCCATCATGGAGTCTACTTCACCCGGTCTGTGGTGGGTGATGGTGCCGCGGTCATTGGGAAGGTTGGCATTGAAAGTCGACACAACGAGCACGCCATCGATACCCTTGGCGAGGTCGTAAATCATCTCGACATGCGCGCGGATGGGATCGGTGTGGTCGGCGGAGGTCTTAACTGCGGGCTGCATTGGCGGAAAAGCTCCAAAAGAGACTTGAGGGCAAGATCGGAAATTGCGCGGTTGAACTGTTCGCCGAATGCGGCGGTGCGCTCGTTGAAGGCGTTCGGCGAGACGGTCCACGACCGGTCGTTGTCGCGCTGGCGCAGTCGGAGATTGAACAACCTGATGTGGTCGTTCAGTTCCAGGTCATAGTACGCAATCGTCGACGAGCCTGGCGGTGCCGGGCGGATGGATAGTATTTTCATGGGAGCCCCTGTCAGGGGGTTGCGCCCTTTGGCGCGGTGCACTCGGCTAAAGGGCCGATTGCGCGTTAGGCGGCGGCCGAGTAATCCTTTCCGGTCGCGCAGAATTCTTGGCGTGCTCGGCGAGCGGCATGTCGCTCGATACAAGAGTTGGACCGGCGCCTGTCACGCGAGCCTGAGACCTGGTCAGATCGGGTAGAACTCGCCAAACCGATCAGATAGGGCGCGCAAAACTTCAACCCTAGCATTAAGCTTGTCCCTGGCCTCGATTGCGGACTGCCATGCGTTATCGAGTTCGCCGTTGAAGTGCTCGGCGAAGCGGGCCTGGGCCATCTGATGCCACTCACGCCTTGCCTGAGAATGCCGCGCGGCCAGGTTATGGTCGAAATATGGGTCGACGGGCCTCGCGGTAGCGATGGCGCTCGAACACGTCCGGGGCGCAGTGTCGCCATGGCGTTGATCTCGGTCTGCTCGATGCCGTAGCTGCTCCTTCCAGCCTGCGGCACGAAGCTCTCGTTGCCTTCAGCGGTGTCATGCGGCAGACCATGTCCCGACACCTGCTCAACCTGGTCAGCGCGGAGTGCAATCACCCGGAAAGAAAAGCTATTGGGATAATGTAGGAATCGCGGCAGTGCGCGAAGTTTATGGCCGATGCTACACCGCCATCTGATAACCGGCCGGGGTCGCAGTCCGCGAACATTACAGGCATCGACTTGATCTCACTGTCTTCCGCTGCACGCCGCCGCTGCCATCATGCGCCAAATGAGCGTGTTGCTCATCTCCCCTGATGATAGATAGCAGGTCTGCATTATATTCATCCTTGGCTACGGGCTTCGAAGCGACGTTTCCGAAGAAACTCCCTGCTCTTCTCCCCATACAAGGCTAGCTCTGTACTTCCTGCCGTGGCTCCACCCCATATCGGCCTTCACGGTAGGGCATCAGGTCGTCGATAGTCGATGTCTGTAGAACTCGAGCACCGGGATCTTCAACACTCGTAGCTTTCCCGTTGCCCGCGTCCCTTATCTTAATAACCGGATGCCTCGTTCCGCTCATCGAACAATCTTCTACACACGAGCACATAGCCGAGCCACCGAGCCATGTTTGATGCGCCCTCGAGATACATCCAGCGGTCGAAGTCATTTATATAAGGTCTCGCCGTCAGGCAAACGGGCATCTCCGACGGAAACAATGGCGTAATAAATTCCGCGATTGTGATACGTCGACGCGGTCCTGAACCTGCCGACGTGCTCCATCTCGTCCTGAAACCACCTCGCCTTCTGATGGTGATCGGCCCGCGTCCCCAGACTGTACGGATCGTTCTGCGGCGATAGAACGGTCAACTCGCCAAGCCCGATGCCGGTTCGGGCCCTCTCGGCCTTCAAGATATCGCCGAGACTCATGCAGCCACCGCCGGCTTGCGTGTTGCTCGTTTGCAGCGGTCGGCAATGCATCTCGCCAGCCTGCAGGTGGTCGGCATCCCATCGGACACAGCCCGGCCCGAGGGCCAGCGGCGCGGGGAACGTACCCTCACCTTATTCGTCGGTATATGGTAGACCGGCCCAGGCTGGTCGCCTTGGTCACGTCTGATAGTTTAGAGCAAAAGCATCCGGCATCCCCGTGGTTGGTGTAATATTTGACTAGTAGGCGCGGCAGACCAAACACTAAAAACAAATACGGTTGAGCCGCGAAAACTCAGGGGCCGTTCCGAAAATAAAGGCCCGGTATTTCTACCAGGGCACATCGTCCTCATCGGTTGATATACAAAAACAAATACAGTTTTCCGCAAAAAGTGGGGCGGCGGCCCGTGAAATAATTTTGGACTTATCGGGACGCTATCGCGCCGCCGACCTGGCACGTCGCCGCCGCTCTCAACGGATTTTGCGGGTATTTCTGGGGGTATCAGACTAAATCGATCCAATAGATCGCTAGCATAATCAATGCGTTACACTATCAAATTCGACAGCCTCCGGCTCCGCCAACGCCAGAAATATCCGGCCCGGGGACACAGGGCGTCCGATCGCCAATCATGCCATGATCGTAGGCGCCGATGTCCAGTAGTGGCCGATGCCATCGCCCAGTCAGTTTGTCCATTTTTTAGGGTCAAGCGTCATTCGAAGGCAAAGATGCGCTTCCAGTCCTTCTTCATGTCAACCACGGTCCACTTGTTCATCGCCGCGGCGTCCAGCGCCACGTCGAGCTTCCCGAAATGCGACTGGCGGTCGTAGGCATATTCGCGCTCCGCATCGGTATGGTGGACGATCAGGCCGAACCGCGCGCCAGGGGCGCCGAGCGTCGCCCATTGCAACATTTCGAGATCGCCGTCGGAATTGCCGAAGGCTGCGATTGGACGATGCCCGATGTGCTCGTTGATGCCGATCGGCTTTCCTGCCTTGTCGTCGATGAAGTTGACTTCGGGCAGCCGGAAAAGCGTTGGCGCGCCGTCCTTGATCTCAAATCGAGTCTTGATCGATGACCCGACGACTTGTTCTGGCGGCACGCCGTAGATCCGTTCGGTCCATGGCCGCATGAATTCGATGCCACCGCCCGACACGATGAAGGTCTTGAAGCCATTGGCGCGGAAGTAAGCGAGCAATTCCAGCATCGGCTGGTAGACCAACTCGGTATAGGACCGCTTGAAGCGGTGATCGCGCGCGGTCGCCAGCCAATCCGTGACGATTTTCCCGAACTCTGCCGTCGTCATGCCGGCATGCGTCACCGCAATCAGTTCGACCAATCCCTTTTCACCGGAAGCCGCCAGCGCCTTCAGGTCGCCGTCCAGCACCGCCGCGAACGGCTGCTTGGTCTTCCAGTCCGGATGCATGGGCGCGAGCGCCTTCACCCGGTCGAGTGCAAAGGCCAATTGGATATACATCGGCTGCTCGATCCAGAGCGTGCCGTCATTGTCGAAGGTCGCGATGCGCTGCTCGACCGGCACGAAGAAAGGCCCGCCTTGCGTCGTGACCCGCGCGACAAAATCGAGGATCGAAGCCTTGGTCGCCCCCTCATTCCAGGACGGGAGTGGATCGCCTTGCGCCTGTGCCAGCGCGGAGGTGGAGCGGAGAGCGACAGACAGCAAGGATGTCATCGCCAGCGACGAGAGGAGAACGCGGCGGTCCACGTGAGGAAACTGTGGATTCATGATCGCCTCCTTGCCAGGTCTGGATAGTGCCGCTCAGTGCGGCGGTTATAGGCTGGCGAACTGAGCCAGGTGTTCGGGGTCGTGCTTATTCTCGATCTCCTCGGCGTTGAATCGCGCTGCTGCACGTTCGCTGTTCAAAACCGTGTCATGTTCGCGGCCGGCGGGTTCGGCGATTTCACGAGGCTTGCCTTGTATTCCTCAACCGTCTTCAGCGTCGGGCCGATCACCCATTCGTACATCTCTCCGATGTTGTGTTCTTCGTGCGGGTCCGCTTCGATGTTGAACACTTTGGGGTAGCCGTTCATCGGCGCTGCGCTGGCGCCGACTCCTCCCAATAGGGTCGCGCCGCCCGAGCCGCTACGGCCCGGCGCCACGTCGGCAAAATAGATGCGGAACTGCTTCCAGCGCGCTGCAACGAGAGACGGGCCGACGAAGGTCAGGAGATGTTCGCGCCGCCCGTTGTCGTTCCCGCCAAGCAGCAGATCGGTCTGGTCGATGCCATCGATCGGGCGATCATCCGGCACTTTGCCGCCGGCAATCCGCGCGAAGGTCGGGAAGAAATCCATGATCGAAAACATGGCGTAGGACGTTCGCGGCCTTATTCGCTCCGGCCAGCGAATGATGGCGGCGGTACGGATCGATCCTTCACTCACGTCACCCAGCGCCCCGCGCCACGGCCCGGACGAGCCCATGTCCGGCATATCGCCGCCGAAGGGGCGCGAGACGGGGCCGTCAGGGCCATTGTCGGACGCGAACACCACGATGGTGTCGCGCGCGAGGCCGAGTTGGTCGAGTGTATCGAGCATTCGACCGACGATGGCGTCGCCTTCCATCAGGGAATCGCCGAACTGGCCAATGCGGGATTGGCCCTCGAAGCGTTTCGACGGCAGGTTCGGGAAGTGTGTTCGGGAGATCGCCATATAAAGAAAGAACGGCTTGCCAGCCGCCTGCTGGCGCCGCATGAAATCAACGCCGCGGTCTACCAGTTCCCAATCGATCTCGCGTCGGACTTCCGCGGTGTAGGGTTTCACAGTCCTTAGCGATTCCGCGCGTTTGGCCTCGACGATCTGCGGTCCCTTGTCGAGCGGGATATCGAGCGTCTTGGTCTGCCGAGCCTGCTGGATCATCAGGAAGGCATCCCAGGTATCGCCGGGTGGGATGCCGTAGAATTCGTCGAAGCCCTTGTTCTGGGGCTGGCTGTAAGGCTGGGCACCGAGATGCCATTTGCCGAACATCGCCGTGGCGTAGCCCGCCTCGCGCAGCATTCCGGCCATGGTGATTTCTGTCGCTGGCAGCGAGATTGAAGTCCCCTCGACCGCAACCAGCGACAGGCCGGAGCGAATGGAGTAGCGTCCGGTCATCAAAGCTGCGCGCGACGGCGTGCAGGCCGGTTCGACCAGGAACTGTGTCAACCGCAAGCTTTCGGCAGCGAGCCGGTCGATGCGCGGCGTCGGCGCCCCGCGCAGCTCGCCGCCGCCGTAAGCTCCGATGTCGCCATAGCCGATATTGTCGGCGAGAATGAAGAGAATGTTCGGTCTTTGCTGTTGTGCTGATGCGGGTGCGACCATCATGGTGGCGAGCGACGCCATCATGCCGAACCAGATGTGCCTGCGCCAATTCATCATCGATCTCCTGCAGACGGCTGATCGATCGGACCTTGTGGTTTGCGGGCCGCTTCGTTGGTAGTTGCTCGCTGAGCGGAGGAGTTGATCGACGGGCGCCACAACAGGACGCCCGTCGAATTGGGGTCGTGCTGTTAATCGCTACGACCGGCAATTTTGGCCTGCTTGATCTGTTGCAGCACCTGGTCGAGGTTGTAGCTCGCCGGGTCCTGCAGCGGCGGGAACGCAGAATAGGTTTCGAGTTCCTTCAGCCACAGCGCCTGCCCGATGGGCAGCATGTTCCAGTCGTAGACATAGGCTGTAGAAGGGGAGCCGATTGTGCCGCCCATGCCCATGAGTGTCTTGTATTGTGAACCGATCGAGGTCTCGAACGGGTCTCGCTTGATATTGACGACCTGGGCCCAGTGATAGGGAAGCGCTCCGGCAATAAAGCCCGCCGGGTTGTCGGACACCATCGTGAAGTAGATCTTCCAGTTCTTGTAGCGGACCGCCGACGGGTCCTTGCCCGAATAGTAGAAGAAGGTATCGCGCGCCGACTTTTCCGAACGCCCGGAAAGATATTCGGTCTGATCGACGCCATCGAGCGTGGTCTTCACGATGCCGGGATATTGCCCGGCCTCGATGCGCTTCTTGAGCGCGTCGCCCTTTGCGCCGCCGGCGATGTTGACAAGCGTGGGCAGCCAGTCGAGCGCCGCGAAGATGTCGTTCTTGATAGTGCCGGGCTTGATGACCCCTGGCCAGCGAACGAGCGCCGGAGCGCGCATGCCGCCTTCCCAGGTGCTCAGCTTGCCGCCCTTGAACGGAGTGGTGCCGCCGTCCGGATAGGTGATGGTCTCGGCGCCGTTGTCGGTCGTGAACACGACGATCGTGTTGTCGAGCTGGCCCATGTCCTGGAGCTTCTTGAGCACATAGCCGATGTTGTCATCCATCTGCTTCATGCCGGCTTCGTTGAGGCCCCAATCCTTGCCGCCCGGCTCGCCGATCATGGCCGAATACTTGTCATTCAGCACGGTGGTGATGTGCATGCGCGCAGGGTTGTACCAGACGAAGAAAGGCTTGCCCGTCGTCTTCGGATCGTTGCGATCGATGAAGTCGATGACCTTGGCCGAGATTTCCTCGTCGACACCCTTCGATCGCTCGAGCGTCAGCGGGCCCTGATCGACGCACTGCTGAGTCCTGGCTGTACCGTCCGACTTGCACGACAGGATGTTGCGCGGAGGCGTCAGGCAAATCGTCATTTTCGGATCGACCGCGCCCGCAACCTCCGGGATGCCGGGGATCGGCGTATTCTTGCAGGGCGGGGCAACCGTCTGCTGGGTGGGGAGTCTTGTTAATGTCCGGGAAGCTCACGCCCTGCATCGCATCGAGGTGATACAGGTAGCCCCAGTATTCCTGGAAGCCATGCGCGGTCGGCAGCGCGTCGGTGTGGTCGCCGAGATGGTTCTTGCCGAACTCGCCGGTGTTGTAGCCGAGATCAAGCAGGAACTTGGCGAGCGCCGGGGTACCGGGCCGCAGATAGGACGGGCTGCCGGGCAGTTGCGGAGGAATCATGCCGGTGCGCAGCGGATGCATGCCGGTGAAGAAGGCGTTGCGGCCGGCGGTGCAGCTCTGCTCGGCATAGTAATGCGTGAATATCGCGCCTTCATTGCCGATGCGATCGATGTTGGGCGTCTCGCCGACCATCAGGCCGCGATGATAGATGCTCGGCTGGTAGAGGCCGATGTCGTCACCCATGATGAAGAGGATATTGGGTTTTTGTGCCGGCTGTGCGGTTGCCGTCGTGCCGGCTGGCCCGGACAGTGAGATCAACATCGTCGCGCCGAGCAGCGAGGCGCAGGACCGCGTGTGGAAACCAGGCGTCTTGCGTGGCGGCGTTGCAATAGAGGGCGACTTGTCGGGCAATATGGAACTCAACATGGTTACGCTCTCCTGTTTTATGATGCATCGGGGGCTTCTCGCCTGATGCACCGAAAGCCAAGATGACTCGTGGAAGTATCGACCGGCTCCGCATGGCGCGCTGCCGGCCGGTAGCGTCGGCAGTAGTTCGGCGCGCACAAATGCGAGCCGCCTTTGATGACCTTCCGTGGAATCTTCACATTGGTCGTTCGGGGGTCGTAGCTGTCAGCCTCTCGGCCGCCGCGCGGGTTCTGCGGGATGCAGCAGGCTTTTGGCGCATCGGCTTCATGCTGCGACGAATACCAGTCGGCCGTCCATTCCCAGACGTTGCCGATCATGTCGTGCAACCCGTAGCCGTTTGGCGGGAATACACTGACCGGCGAGGTGCGCTCGAAGCCATCGGCATTGGCATTCTGGAGAGGGAATTCTCCCTGCCAGGTATTTGCCATGTGATGGCCGGCCGGCGTGAATTCTTCGCCCCACGCAAACTCGGCGTCCTCGAGCCCGCCACGCGCCGCAAACTCCCATTCCGCTTCGGTTGGCAAATCCTCGCCAGCCCATTTCGCGTAGGCGGCTGCATCGCTGAAGGCCACATGCACGACCGGGTGATCGTCCAGCCCACGGATGTTGCTTCCGGGTCCGTAGGGATGCCGCCAGTTCGCGCCCTTGGCGAAAGTCCACCACTGGCTGAAGTCCCGGAGACTGACAGGGTGCTCAGGCGGAGAGAACATCAGCGAGCCCGCATAGATCATATGCGGGAGCATCCCCGGATAATCCTTCGGGTCGGGTATGATTTCGGCGACGGTGATGTGTCTGGTAGCTCTTACGAATTCCCTGAATTGCCGGTTTGTCACCGGATAGCGGTCCATCCAAAACCCGTCCACGGTGACGCGGTGTGCCGGAGCTTCTTCGGGATAATGCTTGTCCGATCCCATGCGGAAAGTACCGCCGGGTATCCAGATCATCCCGTCAGGCTGCGAGGAGCAGCCATCAACCGTGACATCAGCCTCGGCAGAGGCGGAGAAGACCGCCGTCATGTCACGTGTCCCCCCGGTGATCGCGGGATGCGCAAGGGACGCTCCTGCAAGGACAGCGCGATTTCACCCACGGGTAAAGTGGCGACCTTGATCTAGATCAACGAGTCTGACTGCGATCATATTTCAGATGCGCAGCCTGCGCTCTGCCTGCTGCCACCACCGAAATCACCAAACAGCTCGACAACGCGTTTGCTCAGTCACGAGCAAACCAGACGCCGCTAACGGTGGACATCGATTCCACTTTTGTAGCGGGGTGTGACCTGCCGACCATAGAATTTCTTCTCAACCATGATCTACTTGGGTGGGGCGACTGAGTTTTGTTTGAGGGAATTCAGATGAAAATCGAGTCCTCACGAACTTGCAGTATCGGATCTGCGATTGTGGCAGTGGCACTGTCGTTTCATTCGCAAGCGTCTTGGGCGGATGAGAACGGCGTCTCTCTCTGGGTGCCTGGCCTGTTCGGAAGCCTGGCTGCCGCGCCGGCGGTGCCGGGATGGTCGCTCGGCACGGTGGCCTATCACACCAGCGTGGAAGCTTCCGGCAACGTTGCGGCAGCACGCCAAATCTCGATAGGCCAAGTCCCGAGGACGGCAAACGTCAATCTTAACGCCACGCTGGATGCCCGTGGCGATCTGCTGTTTATTGCGCCAACCTACACCTTCGCGACGCCCGTGCTCGGCGGCCAACTTGCGGTCGGCGTAACCGGCATCATCGGCAACCTTGACACCAGCATCGCCGGTACGCTGACCGCGCAGGTCGGTCCCATCGTCGCGACACGCAACGGGTTCATCTCTGATTCGCTGACCGGCGTCGGTGATCTCTATCCGTTGGTGACGCTGAAATGGAATCAGGGCGTCCACAATTACATGGTCTACGGGTTCGGCGACATTCCGGTCGGAGCCTATGACTCCCAACGCCTGTCCAACATAGGCATCGGGCATGGCGGCATCGACTTCGGCGCCGGCTATACCTACCTCAACCCGATGACGGGGATCGAATTTTCCGGCGTCGGCGGCTTCACCTACAATTTCAAGAATACAGCTACGCAATATCAAAATGGCATCGACTTCCACTTTGATTGGGGAGCATCACACTTTCTATCCAAACAACTCTTTGTCGGTATGGTCGGATATGCCTATCAGCAGATCACTGACGACTTCGGCGCAGCACCGTTCCTCGGCGGGTTCAGGTCGCGCGTTTTCGGCGTTGGTCCTCAAGTCGGCTATCTGTTCCCGATCGGAGACAAGCAGGGATATCTGAACTTCAAGGGTTACAAGGAATTTGCCGCGGAAAATCGACCGGAAGGATGGAACGTCTGGTTGACCTTCGCCATCTCGAATGCCGCACCGACATCGACGGTTACGCCAACGAGGCATTCGATTTCGAAGTAGAACTTCGAAACCGGTCGGCGATCAGGTCCTGGCGGTTCGTCGGGCAAGTACACGGACGCCTGCGAAACTGGCAGACGCTACGGTCCCGGAGTGTTTCCCCCGATGGCCATAGAGAGAGCCGCCCAGGCGGTTTTCCGCCCTGGCCGCCTTATGCAATCCCGAAACGACGGAGATCAATGCGCCGTCATCCACGCGCGGGCGTCGCGCTGCGCGGTGGCGATTTCGGCATCCGACATCATCGCCGCGACCTCGCGGCGCATGGAAATCGCATCCGCGCGTCCCTTCAGCGCGGCGAGATTGAACCATTTATGGGCCGCGACGAGATTGACCACGCCGGAACGACCGCTCGCCCAGTAAAGGCCGCGCTCGAACAGCACGTCCGGGATCGCCGTCGCCTGCACCGGAATGGCCGCGTCGAGATCAAACTGCCCCTGAAACATCCGTAGCTCCCCTTTTTTTCGTTGCCGCCCTCCCCCGAGCGCGGCCCCTGTCCACTGTTGAAACGCCTGTTATCCCCAACGCCGGTTTTCCGGTCTGCTGTTGGGATGATCATGACCGATCAAATTTGAAGGGCAGTTTAAGGTTCGCGATGAACGGGATGTAAATGCGCGCTTCGTTCTGTCGAACACGAAATCGCAGAAGTGCCTGCGGCACAGCGAGAAGTTACCAATCGTGAAGTTTGGTTTACCTTGCGGTTTCGCAGAACGATAACCATTGCCGCAAGCCCGGTGCCATCATCATTCCTCCCAGGCAGGCCGCGACATGCCGCGCCGGACGGGTTCCAGCAGATGGTCGGACATCGAGCAGCTTCTGCCGCCATTCGGGGTTCACCGGGTGCCGGATACCGAATTCGCGAGCGACGACGCGCCTGGAGCAAGGCGGAACGAAGTGAGCGACGCCTGCGAACGATCAACGATGATGGAAGGGACTTTGGAGCCGGACGCCTGAGGCGCGGGCTATCGGAGCGCTCCGGCTAAAGCGGGCGTTCCGGGAAACGAACTCGTTCCGGGAGAACGAGGGCGTCGGCGAACACGTCAGGACCAGATCTCATGCCGGGCTTTGGCCCGGTGAAACTGCGGGTAGTTAAGGATACCCGCACCGAACGAAGAAAACCCGTTTCTTCTGCCGGACCGGTTTGAAAGAGCGAACCTCTTTTGAAAGCACGCTCTTCCGAAATACGATCCGACCGTTGACCTGATGTCTCGCCGACACCCTCTTTTCGTCGACCAGAGCCTTCAGACTTTTATCCTGGGCTCTAATGACGTGCCGGCATCAAGCCGCCGGCATTTCTTGGAGAAGCGAAGTTACTTCTTCTTCTTCGCGACCTTGCGGGTCTTCTTCGCAGTCTTCTTCACTGCGCTCTTCGCCTTCTTCGCCTTCTTCGCTTTCTTGGCCATGTTGCCCTCCTGATGTTAGTGAGATGGCTTAATCGCTGCGTGCACTCGGGAATCGAAATGCACTACATCCCGAATACACCAACGCATTCAAAAAAACAGCGTCCCGCTTAAGGAAGTGTTGACGCCGCAATGTGAGAGCGTGCGAAGCGTCGACGTCGGCGACACCACAACATGCTTCCGCCTCGATGCAAAAAGTGCCGCGACAACGACCGTCGGCGTTCATCAATTTCACAGGAATCGCTTTTGCTGCAGTACTTTTTTGATTCACGACCACGATCATCAATGAACGATCGGTGTCGTGGCGACTCAATGACGCCGTGAAAAAGCCGTGCGCACGAACTCTGAGTCGCAAGGTTTGGCAATAAAAAAATTTTCACTGGGGCAGCGTTGAAGCCTCGCCGAGGCTCGCCGAAACCGAATTTTCCGGACGAATCGCGACCACCGATTCGGACGCGTGCTTGCAGTCGCCATGGTGAATTTTCGATCGCGATGGACGATCGATGCATGCACGCGCGCATCGATCGCGACGTTGCGCACGTTGCGAACGTCCCATTACGGGACGATTCAGATGCCGAGCTTCGCCTTCAGCAGATCGTTGACCGCTTGCGGATTGGCCTTGCCGCCGGATTGCTTCATCACCTGACCGACGAACCAGCCGGCGAGCTGCGGCTTCGCTTTCGCCTGCGCCACCTTGTCCGGATTGGCGGCGATGATGTCGTCGACGACCTTCTCGATCGCGCCGAGATCGGTGACCTGCTTCATGCCGCGCGCTTCGACCAGCTCGCGCGGGTCGCCGCCTTCCGTCCAGACGATCTCGAACAGGTCTTTTGCGATCTTGCCGGAGATCGTGCCCTCGCCGATCAGGCCGACGACCGCAGCCAACTGCGCCGCCGACACCGGCGAGCCCGTGATATCGCGGCCTTCCTTGTTGAGACGCCCGAACAGCTCGTTGATCACCCAGTTCGCCGCCAGCTTGCCGTCGCGCGCCCTGTCGGCAAGGCCCTCAAGGACGGTTTCGTAGAACACCGCGCTCTCGCGCTCAGCCACCAGCACGCCGGCGTCGTAGGACGACAGACCGAGGCTCTCGATGAAGCGCGTCTTCTTCTGGTCCGGCAGCTCCGGCAGCTTCGCCCTTAGCTCGTCGACGTAGTCTTGCGTAAACTCGAGCGGCAGCAGGTCCGGATCGGGGAAATAGCGATAATCATGCGCTTCTTCCTTGGAGCGCATCGAGCGCGTCTCGCCCTTGTTCGGGTCGAACAGCCGCGTTTCCTGGTCGATCGTGCCGCCATCCTCGATGATCTCGATCTGGCGCCGCGCCTCGTACTCGATCGCCTGGCCGATGAAAGTGATCGAGTTCATGTTCTTGATTTCGCAGCGGGTGCCGAGCGGACCGCCCGGCTTGCGCACGGAAACGTTCACATCGGCGCGCAGCGAGCCCTTCTCCATGTCGCCGTCGCAGGTACCGAGATAGCGCAGGATCGAGCGCAGCTTGGTCACATACGCCTTGGCCTGTTCGGCATCGCGAATGTCCGGTTTTGATACGATCTCCATCAGCGCCACGCCGCACCGGTTGAGGTCGACATAGGACATGGTCGGGCTCTGGTCGTGCAGCAATTTGCCGGCATCCTGTTCCAGATGCAGCCGCTCGATGCCGACGGTGGCGGTCCTGCCGCCGTCCAGTTCGACCACGACCACGCCCTCGCCCACGATCGGCGACTTGTACTGGCTGATCTGGTAGCCCTGCGGCGAATCCGGATAGAAATAGTTCTTGCGATCGAACACCGAGCGCAGGTTGATCTGCGCGTTCAAGCCAAGCCCGGTTGTGACAGCCTGTCTGACGCACTCTTCATTGATCACGGGCAGCATGCCCGGCATCGCGGCATCGACCAGCGAGACATGGCTGTTCGGCTCGCCGCCGAATTCGGTCGAGGCGCCCGAGAACAGTTTCGATTTCGAGGTGACCTGGGCGTGCACCTCCAACCCGATCACGACTTCCCAGTCGCCGGTCTGGCCCTTGATCAGTTTTCCGGGTTTGACTGACACGTTCATGCTTTTCCACCCCCGAGCAGCGCGGATACGATCCGCTCCCATTCGGCTTCCAGAGAATCCTTTGCCACCGGCTGGCCGGCCTGGCGGTACCAATAGCCGGCGTTGCCGAGATCGCCTTCGACACGGTGCAGATAGGCATGCACCCAGGCTGCATCGGCGTCGCCTTCGTCCTGCACGATCTTGTGCGCCCGGTCCCAGTCGCCCTTGGCGGCCCACCACAAGGCAGCCAGCGGTGGCTCCATGCCCGGCGCCGGCGCAGCGTCCGCGAGAGTGGCGCGGAAATCGGCCATCGCTACCACCATTTTGGCGGCGTGAACCGTCCGGCCGCCTGCTCCACGACTTCGCCGAGCGAGAACAGCGTCTCCTCGTCGAACGGACGGCCGATCAGTTGCAGGCCGAGCGGCAAACCCTGCGCGTCCTTGCCGGCGGGCACGGCAATGCCCGGCAGTCCCGCCATGTTCACCGTCACCGTGAAGATGTCGTTGAGATACATCTCGACCGGATCGGCGCCGCCCTTCTCGCCGACGCCGAAGGCGGCCGACGGCGTCGCCGGCGTCAGGATCGCGCTGACGCCCTTGGCGAAGCAGTCCTCAAAATCCTTCTTGATCAGGGTGCGGACCTTTTGCGCGCGCAGATAATAGGCGTCGTAATAGCCGGCGGAGAGCACATAGGTGCCGATCATGACGCGGCGGCGCACTTCGTCGCCAAAGCCTTCGGCGCGGGTATTCTCGTACAACTCACCGATCGAGCGGCCGGGCTCGCGCAGGCCGTATCGCACGCCGTCGTAGCGCGCGAGGTTGGACGAGGCTTCCGCCGGCGCCACGATGTAATAGGCCGGCAGCGCGTATTTGGTGTGCGGCAGCGATATCTCGACAAGCTCCGCGCCAGCCGCCTTCAGCCACGCAGCACCCTCGGTCCAGAGCTTTTCGATTTCCGCGGGCATGCCGTCGAGGCGATACTCCTTCGGAATGCCGATCTTCATGCCCTTCACGGACTTTCCGATCGCCGCCTCGTAATCCGGCACCGCGCGATCGACCGAGGTGGTGTCCTTGGGATCGTGCCCGGCCATCGAGCGCATCAGGATCGCGGCATCGCGCGTGGTGCGCGCGATCGGCCCCGCCTGGTCCAGCGAGGATGCGAACGCCACGATGCCCCAGCGCGAGCAGCGGCCGTAGGTCGGCTTGACGCCCACCGTCGCGGTGAAGGCTGCCGGCTGGCGGATCGAGCCGCCGGTATCGGTCGCGGTCGCGCCCATGCAGAGCAGCGCCGCGACGGCGGACGCCGATCCGCCGGACGAGCCGCCCGGCACCAGCGTGGTGTTGGAACCTTCGCGCCGCCATGGATTGACCACGGGGCCGAAGCACGAGGTCTCGTTCGACGAGCCCATCGCGAATTCGTCGTTGTTGAGCTTGCCGAGCATCACGGCGCCGTCGCGCCAGAGCTGCGAGGTCACCGTGGATTCGTAAGGCGGCACGAAATTGCCGAGGATCTTCGAGCACGCGGTGGTGCGCACGTCCTTGGTCGCGAACAGATCCTTGATCCCCAGCGGAATGCCGGCCAGCGGACCGCCCTCGCCCCTGGCGATTTTCGCGTCGACGGCGCGCGCCATGGCACGCGCCTGGTCCGGCGTTTCCAGCACGAAGGCATTGAGCGAACGCGCCGCTTCGATGGCGGCGAGATGCGCATCCGTCAGTTCAAGCGAGGTGAAAGACTTGTTCGCGAGGCCGGCCTTGGCCTCGGCGATCGTCATCGATGTCAGGTCGGTCATTTATCGATCGGGCTGCAGAAGAACGGAGAAAGCGTCTTGTCGTTGGCGGGATTATTCAATTCCTGGGCGCGGGCCTTGTCGGCGGCTTCGAGCTGATCGAGCACGGCGTCCATCGCCTTGTCGGGATCGGCGGCCTTGCCCTGCCGCTCCATCGCGTCGAGATAGTTCATGTAGGCCTGATAGGCCTTTTCATCGTCGCAGAGCAGACACATCGGACTTCCGATCCAGGGACTCTTTTGTTTGACGCGTTTTCTTCACGCGAACCGGTACCCACTTCGCTTGAAAACGCTATGGAGTTATTCCACGACCTTCGGCACCAGGAAGAAATGGTTTTGCGTCTCCGGCGCGTTCCTGACCACGTCGTCGGCGATCTCGCCGTCATTGACCACGTCGGCCCGCTTCTTCATTTCCATCGGGGTCACCGACGTCATCGGTTCGACGCCGTCGACGTTTACCTCCGAAAGCAGCTCCACGAAATCCAGCATGGCGTTCAGCTCGCCCTGCAGATGGGGAACTTCGTCCTCGGTGACCGCAATTCGCGCGAGTTGCGCAATGCGGCGAACGGTGGCGGCATCAACAGACATAAATATACGCCTCGAACGGGGAATTCGCACCCGCCGTATAGCAGAGGCCGCTTTTGCGCCGCAACCACGGGGAACACACCGCCGAAGCCGGTCGATCCCCGTGGGGGACCCGAATACGGCCGGCGCAGGCTCCAGCGCACGAGAACGTGCGCGAAGTGCCCATTTCCTGCGCAAAAGGGCCCTGACGAAACCATTTTTAGCCCTTACGTAGTCGTCCTGAAACAGACAGGGAATGTAGTCACGGCCGAGCTATTTGGAGGCCGTGTCATGCCGACCATCGAAAACGGCAGCGCCAGATCGGAAAGCTGGGATCCCGCCCTCTGGTCAATCGGGGCCGTACTCGGCGTAGCGATCATCTACCTCGCCTGTCTAACCTGATAAACGGAGCAGGCCATGTCCCAGGCTAAAATCCTGCAGGAAAAGGCGGAAATGTTCGAACGCCGCGCGGAAAGCGCGACCGATCCCATCTCGAAGCAGCATTACAAGGAGATGGCCGCGCATTACCGGTCGCTGGCGGTCGAGCATCTCGACGTCAAGCGCGACGAGCCGGCGCACTAGACTTACCCTCTTCCAGCGGTACGAACGGCCGGCTTGGCCGGAGCTTCAGCACGACTGCAGCCAGCCGCCCTACCCTCGCGCGGCCTGCTGGCGCAGAAAGCAAATATTGCCTCCTGCCCGCCGACCTCAAAAAATTTGAGTTTCACGTCGTCTCCGGTATCGTGGATCTCGAAATTTTGGGCTGACCGGCCAGTCGCTCGCCGTGACAAACAAGAAGATCAAACAAAAGAACCCGCGGGGGGCGCAGCATGGATTTCATTGAAGCCAACGGCGCTGGCCTGCGCTGCGAGCTGAGCGGCGGCGGCGACCGCACGCTGGTGCTGGTTCATGAAATGGGCGGCTCGCTGGAAAGCTGGGACGAGGTCGCGCCCAGGTTCGCAAAATCTCGCCGCGTCCTGCGTTACGACACCCGCGGCGCCGGATTGTCGCAGAAGGTTCGCGGCGAGCTGACCCTCGACACGATGGCCGGCGACATCGCAGCCCTGCTCGAAACGTTTGGCATCGCCGGCAAGGTCGCGCTGGCGGGGGTAGCCGTCGGCGGTGCGATCGCCCTGCACTTCGCGGCCCGGTATCCGGAGCGCACCAGCGCCGTGGCCGTCGGCAGCCCGGCCACCGGCATCGCTGCGGAGCGCCGCGCGCCGGCACTGGAGCGCCTCGCGCGGATCGAAGCGGCCGGCATGGCGTTCGCCGTCGAGGATTCCATGTTGAACGGCTATGCCCCGGAACTTCGCGGCGACATCAAGCGGTTCGAGCGCTTCCGGACGCGATGGCTCGGCAACGATCCCGCAAGCTACGCCACGATCTGGCGAATGCTGGCGGCAGCCGACATGCAGGCCGAACTCGCCAGACTTGCTTGTCCGGTCCTCGTGATCGGCGGCAGCCTCGATCGCGTGCGCCCGCCGTCACTGGCGCAAGGCGTGGCCAAGACCATTCCCGGCGCCCGCTACCTCGAAATCCGCACCGGTCACTATATGTCGGTGCAAACCCCCGATCTGCTCTCCGATTGCATCGACGAGTTCCTGAGATCGGTCGGCGCCTGACAGAACCTGACCATTCCCCCAACAGTCCTCCAAGGGTCTATCTCCATATGAAGCCGCAACCAGCAGCGCAGATACCCGGCGTCTATCACCGCAGGATCGGGGACATCGTCGTCACCACCATCAGCGACGGCTATCTCGACGGCACCCTCGAGGTGATGCGCAATGTCGATGTCGAGAAGGCGCGCCAACTCCTGACGGACGCGTTCCGGCCGGCACGGCGAACCAGTGTCAACACCTTCCTGATCCATTCGAAGGGGCGCACCGCGATCGTCGACACCGGATCGGGCAACTACCTGCAGCCCACGGCCGGCTTCGTTCAGCGCAACCTCGCTTTGGCCGGCATCGATCCGAAGTCGATCGATACGGTGTTGCTGACCCACATGCATCCGGATCATTCCGCCGGACTGACCGACATGTCGAACGGCCAGCTTCTGTTTCCGAACGCGGAACTCGTGATGCACGAGAACGAGCTGGCGCACTGGTTCGACGATGGCGCGATGGCAAAGGTCGATGAGCGATCGGCACAGCTCTATTTCATGGCCGGCCGTGAACAGGTCGCGCCCTACAAGAGCAGGACGCGGTTGTTCAGGGAGGGCGAGGTGTTTCCCGGCGTGACCGCCGTGCCGAGCCACGGACATACGCCGGGCCATACCGCCTATCTCATCGCATTCAGGCAACGATCAGTTGATGATCTGGGGCGACACGGTGCACGTGCCGGAGGTGCAGACCGCGTTTCCCGAAGCGGGCATGGCCTTCGACACCGATCTCGCCGCGGCCGCCGCCGCCCGCAAACGCATGTTCGATCGCGTCTCCGCCGACGGCGTGCTCATTGCCGGGATGCATCTGCACTTCCCGGCGTTCTCGCGCCTGGCGCGGCGAGGCAGCGCCTACGCGCTTTACCCTGAAGCCTGGGTCCACGCGCTTTAGCGACCTGATAGCAACTTGGCCGCGGCGAGCGGCGGTCTGGCTGCCGCCGCCCTACCCGCCCAGCGCACCCAGCCGCGCCAGCGCGGCACCTGCCAGTGAACGCGTCAGCTCTGCCGCCGGCATCTCGCGGCCCATCCGCACCGCCTGCCCGGCCCAGAGACTGGTGAAATCGACCTTGCCGAGCTTTTCAGCCGCCGCCTTCAGCGGCCCGAGCGCGGTGGCGGCGTGCGGGAACGCCGGTGCATCCGGCGAGATCGGGCCGACCTCACGCATGACACGGTTGGCGACGCCGCGCGCGGGACGGCCGGTCATGACGTTGGTGATGACGGTGGAATCGTCATGCGCCTGGGCCAGCGCGGTGCGCGTAAGTCCGATCACCCTTGATTCCGGACAGCGCAGATAGGCGCTGCCGATCTGCACGCCGGACGCCCCGAGCGCGAACGCCGCCGCGATACCGCGCCCGTCGGCGATGCCGCCGGCTGCGATCACCGGCACCCTCACCGCATCGACCACCTGCGGCACCAGCGCAAACGTGCCGGGCTGCTGGGCGATATTGTCGGTCAGGAACATGCCGCGGTGGCCGCCCGCCTCCGCGCCTTGCGCGATGATGACGTCGGCGCCGTTCTCCTCCAGCCAGATCGCTTCCTTCACGATCGTTGCCGACGACATCACGATGCAGCCCGCAGCCTTGACCCGCTTGACCAGCGCCGCGTCAGGCAGCCCGAAATGGAAACTGACCACTTCGGGCTTCAATTCCTCGACGACGGCGCACATCGCCTCGTCGAAAGGCGCGCGGTTGGCGGCGTTGACGGGCGCGGCAGGGTCGATACCCAATTCCTTGTAATAAGAACCGAGCCTGGCCTTCCATCCGGCTTCGCGCGCGGGATCGGCAGCGACCGGCGTGTGGCAGAAGAAGTTCATGTTGACCGGCGCAGAAATGCGCTGGCGGATGATGTTGACCTGCTCGCGGGCCTTCTCGGCCGTGATCATCGCGCACGGCAGCGACCCCAGCGCCCCGCCCTGCGCCGCGGCGATGACCAGTTCGGCGTCCATGATGCCGGCCATCGGCGCCAGCACGATCGGAAATTCGGTCTTGAAGAGGTCGATGATCCGGCGGTCTGGCCACATGGTTCTGCTCGCTTGAATGAATGGGGACTAAGTCTCACGCCGCGGACGAGTTACGCCGTCCGCTCAATATCTGGTCGGCCTCGGTGACGATCCTGTCAACGATCTCGGCCGCCGGCGGGATATCATGAATCAGTCCGACGGCTTCGCCAGCGATGACGGCGGCGACATCGTAATTGCCCGCGGCCCTCGCCGCCGCATATTCGGACGCGACCGTTTGGACGTTTTGCAGGAGTTCGACCTCGCGCCCCATCCAGCGCTGCGCATGATCGTTGATCAGGCAGCGGCCAGTGAAGGGCGCCGGCCAGACATTGTTACGCGAGAGATCGAAGATGATGCCGCGGACGCTGTTGCCGCTCGACGCCGCGCAGATGCGCCGCTTCGCTTCGTCGGCGCCGTCGCATTCCAGGCTGGCATAAAAGCGCGTGCCGAGCAGCACGCCGGACGCACCCAGCATCATCATCGCCGCGAGCCCGCGGCCATCGCCGATGCCGCCGGCGGCTGCGACCGGCACCCGGCCGGCTGCGAGATCGACGATCGCCGGCACGATATCGATCGTGGTGCGCGACGCGCCGTGGCCACCGGCCTCCGTTCCCTGCGCGATCAGGATGTCGGCGCCCGCATCCAGCGCCTGCCGCGCCATTGCCTCGTCCTGCACCTGGCAGATCAGTAGCGCACCCGACGACTTGATGCGCGGCGCAAAGGGCCTTGCGTCGCCGAACGAAAGCATGATCGCGCGCGGACCGGCTTCAAGCGCGATGTCCAGCAGCGCCGGCTGCTTTGCAAGGCTCCAGGTGATGAAGCCGATGCCGAAGGGGTCGGAGACATCTGCAAGCTTGGCCGTCTCCTGCTCCAGCCACGCCTTGTCACCATAGCCGCCGCCGAGAATCCCGAGACCGCCAGCGGCGCTGACGGCCTTGGTGAGACGCGCGCCCGCGATGACATCCATCGGCGCCGACAGGATCGGATGCCGGATGCCCAAACGCGCGGTCAATGGTGTCGATATCGGCATGTCGCTTCCCTGAGGTCTGGACAGCCAGATTAGGCCGAACTACCATTCTCTAAAAATGAATACTAGAGAATTCAGACATCTCTAAAATGAAACGGAGCGCGCTATGGAGTTAAGTGACCTCCTGACCTTTTCCACCGTTGCACGGCTAGGCGGCATCACCCGCGCCGCCGACGAACTCAACACCGTGCAGTCCAACGTCACCCAACGGGTGAAGGCGCTGGAAGCCGAGATCGGCACCGCGCTGTTCGAGCGGCACAGCCGCGGCATGACGCTGACCGGCGCCGGCCGCCGGCTGCTGCCCTACGCGCAGCGGATGGCCGCGCTGTCGCGTGAGGCGCTGCTCGCCGCGCGCGACGATGGCGAGCCGAAGGGACCACTCGCGATCGGATCGATGGAGACGACGGCGGCCGTCCGCCTGCCTACCCTGCTCGCCGAATTCCATCGCCGCTTCCCGGCGGTGCGGCTGTCCTTGCGGACGTCGACGACGGCCGACCTGGTGGCCGGTGTGCTCAACGGCACGCTTGACGGCGCGTTCGTCGCAGGCCCGATCGACCACGCCGAACTCGACGCGACGGTCGCCTTCCGCGAAGAACTGGTGCTGGTCACGGCGCGGCGCTGGCCGAACCTCGCCGCCTTGCGCGCGGGCACACCGGAATCGGGGCCGACCGCGCTCGTGTTCCGCACCGGCTGCACCTACCGGCAGCGGCTCGAGCAGATATTTTCGGAATTCGGCTGGCCGTCTTCCGCGCGGTTCGAACTCGGCACGCTCGACGGCATGATCGGCTGCGTCGCCGCCGACATGGGCGTGACGCTGCTGCCGCGCGCCGTGGTCGGGCGGAATGACACCGTGAGCCTCCACACGCTGAACCCGGCGCAGTCCAAGGTCGAGACGCTCTTCATCACCCGCCGCAGCGCGCATCAATACAGCGCCTTGCAGGGTTTTGCGTCCTGCCTGCGCAGCAATGGCGAGGTTATCGCTGCCTGACGTACCAGCGTCGCAACGCGACGCCGGCCCAGGCCAAACAGGCTCAACGCATCCATCGAACTGCTCCACGCCTTCCGCTGTGCGAAATTTTCTCTGCCATATTTTCGTAACAAACCGATTTGAACCGCAGCATTTGCGCGCTGCGGCTTTCCATCGCAGTGCCCGCATTAACTCCAGAAATTCTTCGACGCCGCGTTCTACTCCATTAGTGTGAGGCGCTGGCTACCAAAAACCATAACGTCAACTCTGGGAGGGACTGCGATGCGCACAGCGTTCGTATTGTGCTGTTCTGTTGCCTTGTTGGGTACGGTCGGAACGGCAAGCGCTCAAGACTGGACAAAATCGAAATGGGGACCGAACGACGAGATCGGCGCCGCCAATTACATGACGCCTGAACTGGTCGTGAAGGCAGCGGGGCTAATCAAGACCGGCAAGACCTATCCGCTCGGCATTCCCGTCGACACCGCTACTCCCGCCTATCCGCCGCGGGCTTTCAAGATCACCGTCGTGCAGCCCGGCCAAGCCGGCATTCCAGGTCTCGGACCGAGCAAGACGACCTATAATGACGATATCATCGAGGGCTGGGTCGGCGTCGGCAGCCAGCTTGATGGCCTCGGCCATATCGGCGTCGAGCACGTCTACTACAACGGCAACAAGCTGCTCGAATTCGCCGACCCCACCGGGCTGAAGAAGCTCGGCGTCGAAAAGATCCCACCGATGGTGACGCGCGGCGTGCTGCTCGACATGGCCGCGCATTACGGCACCGATGTGGTCAAGGAAGGCACCGCCTTCAACGTCAAGGAGATCGAGGAAGTCGCCAAGAAGCAAAACGTCGAAATCCGCCAGGGCGACGTGGTGATCTTCCATACCGGCTGGCTCAGCCTGATCGGCAAGGATGACAAGCGCTTCGGGGCCGGCGAACCCGGCCTCGGCGTGGAAGGCGCCAAGTATCTCACTGGCAAGGGCGTCGTCGCCGTAGGCGCCGATACCTGGGGCGTCGAAGCGGTCCCGTTCGAGACCAAGAACATCTTCGAAGTCCACCAGATCCTGTTGCCAATGAACGGCACCTACATCCTCGAAAACATGAATACGGCCGACCTCGCCAAGGACAAGGCCTATGAATTCATGTTCGTGCTCGGCCAGCCGCGCTTCAAGGGCGGCGTGCAGAGCATGATCAACCCGGTCGCAATCCGGTAAGACGATAACGACGGAGGGCGTGGCGTTCCCGCATGGACGCCACGCCATGACAGGCTTTGCGCACATGACGGGCCGGTGTTATGCGGGGTCATGCCCGCCCCCATCCTTCCCCTGATCGAAGCCGTCACGCATTGGCCCGAGCGCGGGGCCCTCGTCGGCCTCGATCTCGGCACCAAGACCATCGGCGTCGCCGTGTCCGACCCCGACCGTCGGCTGGCGACGGGAGTCGAAACCATCCGGCGCAAGGCCTTCAAGGCCGACGCCGCGCGGCTGCTGGCGATATCGGGCGAGCGCAACGCGGTCGGCTTCGTGCTCGGCCTGCCCATCAACATGGACGGCAGCGAGGGTCCGCGCGCGCAATCGACCCGTGCCTTTGCCCGCAATTTCTCCAACCTCACCGGCCTTGCCATCGCGCTGTGGGACGAGCGGCTGTCGACGGCGGCCGTCGAGCGCGAACTGATCGGCATGGACGTTTCCCGCGCGCGGCGCGCCGAGGTGATCGACGAGCATGCCGCGATCTTCATCCTGCAGGGCGCGCTGGACCGGCTGACGAAGCTGCGCAGGGACGCCTGAGGGATGGCGGTCGTCATTGCGGCGCTGCTGCCGGTATTCTTCCTGATCGTGCTCGGCTTCATCCTGAAGCGGACGTTGATACGGCCCGACACGCAGTGGCATGGGCTGGAACGGCTGACCTATTACGTGCTGCTCCCGGTCTTTCTGATACAGACGCTGGTCAAGGCCGATCTGAGCACGGTGCCGGTCGGCGGCGTCGGAGGTGCGATGCTGCTATCGGTGCTCGCGGTATCGCTGGTCTGTCTCGCGCTGCGCCCCCTGCTCGCGCGCGCCGCCGTTGACGGCCCTGCCTTTACCTCGATATTCCAGGGCGCAACACGCTGGCAGACCTATGTCGCGCTCGCCGTCTCCGGCAGCCTGTTCGGCAATCTCGGGCTGGCGCTGGCATCCGTTGCGATGATCGCCATCGTCCCGCTGGCCAACGTGCTCTGCGTTACCGTGCTTGCCCAATACGCCTCGGCTGAAAAGCGCTCGGCCGGTTCGATTGTCGTGACGGTCGTGAGCAACCCCCTGATCTGGGCCTGCGTGGTCGGGCTGGCGCTCAACGTCACCCACGTTCCGCTGCCCAGGCTGTGGCACGAGGTGGCGGATGCGCTCGGCCGTTCCTCCCTCGCCATCGGCCTGCTGGTGACCGGCGCCGGCCTTCAGCTCGAAGGTCTGTTCAGGCCGAGCCTTGCGGCCAGCGTCGCGGTGTTGCTCAAGCTGGTGCTGATGCCGGCGATCGCGGTCGCGCTGGCGGTGCAGTTTGGGATAACCGGCTCCAACCTCGCCGTCGTGACGGTCTGTTCGGCGGTGCCCACGGCGTCAAGCGCCTATGTCCTGGCCCGGCAAATGGGCGGTGACGCGCCGCTACTCGCGCAGATCATCACGCTGCAGACGATTCTGGCGGCGGCTAACGATGCCGATCGCGATTGCGCTGGCCGCCATGTACTAGCTGGAGCCCGCAAGCCAAAAGGTTTGAATTGTCGCGGCCAGGTTATTGATGCCGTGCAGGACGATCGTCAGCCAGGTCGAGTTGGTGCGGTAGCGCAGATATCCCAGCAGCACGCCGATCGAAAACACCTCGCCGAAAAAGAACCAGTCGTACTGCAGATGCAGCGAGGTCCAGGCCAGCGACGACAGCAAGATGGCGCCGGCGACGCCGAGCTTCGATTCCGACCAGCCGCGGTAGAGAAACCCGCGCGAAAAGATCTCCTCCCACATCGGCCCGGCGACGCAGAAGGCGATCACCAGAAGCCAGAGCGCGCCGTCGGCCTGGGCCGATTTCATGACGTCGCCCATGAAGCCCGGCGTCGCGTCGCGCCCGACCGCCTGCGACAGCAGCTCCCAGCCCCCGACAAGGATGGCCAGCGCGGCGACGCCGATGAAGAAATTGCGCCATGAGGTCCAGCGCAGCGCCAGATAATCGGTAAAGGGTATCCGCGTCGGACGGATCGCGATCCACGTCGCCAGCAGCACCGCGGGCAATCCCAGGATGACCGAGAGCGAGATGGTCAGACCACCGCCGACGACACGGATCGCTTCGGCGACGTCGAACGATCCGCCCCGCAGCACAAAGTAGGCGATGACCGCGACCTGGCCGAGGAACATCGCCGCGAAGATAAACAGGCCCCACAGCACCGTGCCCCAGAATTTCCAGACGCGCGGCGGCTGGTCGGGGTTCGCCGGCGGAGCTGCGACAGTACTTGCGGGGGAAAGGGAATCCATCAGATGGCTTTCTTGTTGTCGTCACGGCCGGCCGTGACGGCGGCAGATGTGTTCACGGCAGGTCGAAGACCTCGTGGGTCGCTGACGTTGCCTGGCTCATGGCTGATCCCAAAACCGTGAATTACTTCCGCGGTGTAATCGGGAAATCATAGGCCTGCCTGCCCGCTCCCGGCAGCGAAAAGTGCCACCACTCCTTCGAATAGTTTACAAATCCTCGCCGCGCCATCACCAGAACCAGCTTCTCGCGCCAGCGGCGCTGGGCTGCGGTGATGGATTTTGCCGCCGTGTGCGACTTGACGTCGGAACAGTCATAGCCGGTGCCCATGTCGACGCTGCCGTCGGGTGCGCGAAGGTTCACGTTGGCGGTGCAGTCGCCATAGTCCTTGGCGGAATCGAACACGGCCGAATTGTCGGCTTTCAGATCGACCAAGGAGAGATCGAGCGCGGCGCCGGTGGAATGGCCCGAATGGGTAGCGATGTAGCCCAGGCGAAACAGGTCGGCCTTGCTGAACGCCGGATTGTAGCGCTTCTGCGCCGGCGTTTCCTTGCCGTCGCGCGACCACGCCACCATGTCGGCAACCGCGCGCGTCGGCCGGTAGCAGTCGAACATCTTCAGCGACAGGTTCTGCAGCGCAAGCTCTTCCTGAACGCTCTTCAAGAGCGCGCCGACCTCGCGCTTCACCACGCATTCGGCAGCCTGATATCCCCTGAGCGGACGGCCGACGAAATTGTTGGCGCCGGCGTAGCGCATGTCCTGGATGATGGTCGGATCGATGTCGCGCAGATAGACGAAGTTGGCCGGCATTTTTTGCGCCTGCGCCGCGGCGTTCGCCAGGCAACCCGCCGCGAATATCGCTGCGAGTGCCATCCGTCTGCCCCGGCCCCTGCCGGCGATCGCCAATGCCCACAACGTGATCCGGACGGATTGAATGAAAAGCCGCACGTTCTTCATGGCCTGATGCATCGCGGGCCATCCTAGCGGAAACCGCCTCCCGGGAACACCGGAAGGCGCCGTTTACCCTGCCGCCGAAGGGTTAGTGGATAAGTCCGCAAGCCGGATTTGAAGCTTGCCCTACCCGGCATCTCTGCCTATAGCTCTGGCTTTAATGACCCCTGCATCGAAATCGACCTTCGTCCTCGGACACCGGCATCTGCTGGGAATCGAGGGGCTTTCCGCTGCCGACATTACCGGCCTGCTCGACCTTTCCGAGGAATATGTCGAGCTCAACCGCCAGGTGGACAAAAAGCGCACTTCTCTGCGCGGTCGCACCCAGGTGAACCTGTTTTTCGAGGCTTCGACCCGAACCCAATCCTCGTTCGAACTGGCGGGGAAACGGCTGGGCGCCGACGTCATGAACATGTCGGTGTCCTCGTCCTCGATCCGCAAGGGCGAGACGCTGATGGACACGGCCGTGACCCTCAACGCCATGCACCCGGATATCCTGGTGGTGCGGCACCACGCCTCCGGCGCGGTGGAACTGCTGGCGCGCAAGGTTGACGGTTCCGTGATCAATGCCGGCGACGGCGCCCACGAACATCCGACCCAGGCGCTGCTGGACGCGCTGACCATCCGCCGCAACAAGGGACGGCTGGAAGGCCTGGTGATCGCGATCTGCGGCGACGTGATGCATTCCCGCGTGGCGCGCTCCAATATCCTCCTGCTCAACACCATGGGCGCCCGCGTCCGCGTGGTGGCCCCCTCCACGCTGCTGCCGCGCGGCATCGAGCGGATGGGCGTCGAGGTCGCGCGCGACATGCGCGAAGGCCTCAATGGCGCCGACATCGTGATGATGCTGCGGCTGCAGCGCGAGCGCATGAACGGCTCCTTCGTGCCGTCGATCGGGTGAATACTTCCACTATTTCGGTCTCGATCAGAAGAAGCTGGCCTACGCCAAGCCGGACGCGCTGGTGATGCATCCGGGTCCGATGAACCGCGGCGTCGAGATCGACTCGATCGTGGCGGACGGCGCGCAATCGCTGATCCGTGAACAGGTGGAAATGGGAGTGGCGGTGCGGATGGCGGTGCTCGAAGCGCTCGCCCGCAACCTGCCGAACGCGTGAGACCATGCTGACTGACCGCCGCCCGATCCTGCTCGCCAATGCCCGCGTCGTCGATCCCTCCAGGGATTTCGACGGGCCCGGCGACGTCCTGATTGCCGATGGCACGATCCGCGACTCCAAGCGCGGCATCGGCGCCGCCGGCGTGCCCGAAGGCACCGACATCATCAATTGCGCCGGCAAGATCGTCGCCCCCGGGCTGATCGACATGCGCGCCTTTGTCGGTGAGCCCGGCGCCAGCCACCGCGAGACGTTTGCCTCGGCAAGCCTGGCGGCTGCCGCCGGCGGCATCACCACCATCATCTGCCAGCCGGATACCTCGCCGGTGATCGACAATTCGGCGACGGTGGACTTCGTGCTGCGCCGCGCACGCGATACCGCGATCGTCAACATCCACCCGATGGCCGCTCTGACCAAGGGCATGGGCGGCCAGGAAATGACCGAGATCGGCCTGTTGAAAGCCGCGGGCGCTGTGGCCTTCACCGATGGCGACAGGAGCGTCACCAATGCGCAGGTGATGCGCCGCGCGCTGACCTATGCCCGCGATTTCGACGCGCTGATCGTGCACCACACCGAGGATCCCGACCTCGTCGGCGAAGGCGTGATGAACGAGGGCGAGTTCGCCGCGCGGCTTGGCCTGATCGGCATTCCGAATGCGGCCGAAGCGGTGATGCTCGAACGCGATATGCGCCTCGTGGCGCTGACCGGCGGGCGCTATCACGCGGCCTCGCTGTCCTCGCTGGAGTCGCTGGAAATCCTCAAGCGCGCCCGCGACGCCGGCCTCGACGTCAGCGCCTCGGTGTCGATCAACCACGTCACGCTGAATGAAAACGATATCGGCCCCTACCGTACCTTCCTGAAGCTGTCGCCGCCGCTGCGCACCGAGGAGGACCGCCTCGCCCTCGTCGCGGCCGTCGCCTCCGGCCTGGTCGACGTCGTGATGTCCGATCACAATCCGCAGGACGTCGAGGTCAAGCGGCTGCCGTTCGCGGAAGCCGCCGCCGGCGCGGTCGGGCTGCAGACCATGCTTCCGGCGGCGCTGCGGCTGATCCATAATGGCGAGATGAATTTCAAGACGCTGATCCGGGCGATGTCGACGCGCCCGGCGGAGCTGCTGGGCCTGCCCGGCGGCTCGCTGCGCGCGGGTTCCCCGGCCGACGTGGTCGTGATCGATCCCGACACGCCGTGGGTGCTCGATCCCGCCGATCTCAAATCGCAGTGCAAGAACACGCCGTTCGACGAGGCCCGCTTTTCGGGCCGCGTCGTGCGTACTATTGTGAGCGGACGGACGGTCTATGAACATGTCTGATTCGTCCGAAACGGGCCGCGGTGGGAGCTGCCGCAATGTCTGACGCATTCCTCGTCGTCGCTTTCCTGATCGGCTATCTGCTCGGCTCGATCCCGTTCGGCATGGTGTTGACCAAACTGGCCGGCACCCAGGATCTGCGCTCGATCGGAAGCGGCAATATTGGCGCGACCAACGTGCTGCGGACCGGCCGCAAGGGCCTCGCCGCGGCAACGCTGATCGGCGACATGCTGAAGGGCACGGTCGCCGTCATCATCGCGGGCTATTACGGCGGCGCCAATGCGGCGATGCTGGCTGCGCTCGGCGCGTTCCTCGGCCACCTGTTCCCGGTCTGGCTGAAATTCCAGGGCGGCAAAGGCGTCGCCACCTATATCGGCGTGCTGATCGGCCTGTTCTGGCCGGCGGCCCTGATGTTCTGCGTGATCTGGTTAGCGACCGCCTTCACCACGCGCTATTCGTCGCTCTCGGCACTGATCGCGGCCTTCGTCACGCCGCTGTTCCTGTGGTGGTTCGGCCACCCTGCCCTCGCGTCGCTGTTCGTCGTGCTGACGCTGCTGTTGTTCTGGAAGCACAGCGAAAACATCAAGCGGCTGCAGACCGGCACCGAAGGGCGGATCGGAGCGAAGTAAGAAGCTCGATCATCGTAGCCCGGATGAGCGCAGCGATATCCGGGTCGGTGTTAGACTTTTCCCGGATATCGCTGCGCTCATCCGGGCTACGGGTCTCATCGCCGCGCGAGCGCTTGCTCCACGAACCGCGCCGCCGCCAATGCCCGGGCATCGGCGCCATATCTCGCGATCACCTGCACGCCCACGGGCAAATTGCCTTCCGCCACAAAAGCCGGAACATTGACGCAAGGCACGCCCATCAGCGTCCACAGGCGGTTGTAGCGGGCGTCGCCGGTCGAGCCCAATCCCTCCGGCGCGGCGCCCGGCGCCGACAGGGTCAATATCACATCGACATCATCGAATATCTTGGCGAGCGCCTGCCGCGCGCGGTTCGCAACATCCATGGCCTCGTCATAGTCGGCCGGTGTCCCTCCCTTGCTTTCGTCGAGGCGTCCGCGGAGATTCGGCGCCAACGCGGCGTAATTCTCACGGTACTCCCAGGCGAGCGCCTGATGCGCCTCGAATTCCTGGATCACTGGATGGACGCGCCACGCCTCCGCAATGATCTCAGGCAAAGCAAGCGCCCGCACCGAAGCTCCCGCGCGTTCGGCGGCCTTGCTAGCGATCCGCAGCGCCTCCCCGCCTGACGGCTCCGGCGCATCGGCGAAATCCTGCGTCACGATGCCGATGCGCGGTGTCGGAATGCTTTGCGGCAGCAGCAATTCGGGCCGGCCGGTCATCGCGGAAAGCCCGCGCGCCACGTCATCCACGCCGGCCGCGAACAGGCCCACGGTATCGAGCGTCCACGAATAGCACTTCACGCCGACGGTCGGCAGCAAGCGGTAGGACGGCTTGATCGCAACGACGCCGCAGAACGAGGCCGGGCGGATTACCGAGCCGCCGGTCTGCGTTCCCAATGCGAGCGGGATCATGCCGGCCCCCACCGCTGCCGCCGAACCGGACGACGATCCGCCGGGCGTGTGGCTATGATTGTGCGGATTGAGCGTCGGCGTCGGATCCGAGGAGGCGAACGCCGTCGTCGTGGTCTTGCCGATGATGGTCGCACCCGCCTGCTTCAGCATCATCACCACGGCTGCGTCGCCCCGCGACCGAAATCCCCGGTAGATCGGCGAGCCCATTTCGGTCGGGAAATCCGCCGTATCCATGATGTCCTTGATACCGACGGCAATGCCGCGCAGCGGCCCGGCGCTTTGCGCGCGTGGACTTTCGGCCCGACAAACGAAGGCGCCGATGGACTTTTCATGTGCATTGATTGCCTCCAGCGACTGTGCGATCGCGGCGTCTGCGGAGAGGTCGCCGGCATCGATGCGGCGCTGAAGTTCGGCGAGCGAGATCATGAGGGGCTTCCTGTGATGAGGGCGCAGGTTACGGAGGGCCTTGGCATGGAGCAAGCGTACCGCCCATCACAATCAAACAGGTTGATCACAATCTCCGGTTGGGCAAAGCTGCATCCGCATGCATGACCGGACCCAACCCCCACCCCATCTCACCGAGACCGACCGGATCGACCGGCTGCGGCTGATCCGCAGCGACAATGTCGGTCCACGCACTTTCAACTCGCTGATCAACCATTTCGGCGATGCGCGGGCGGCGCTGGAGCGGCTGCCCGACATGGCGCGGCGCGGCGGCGCCTCCCGTTCGGGCCGCATCTGCAGCGAGGAGGAAGCGCGAGCCGAAATCGCCGCGACGAAAAGGATCGGCGTCTCGCTGGTCGCGCCCGGCGAAGCCGCCTATCCGGCGCGGCTGGCAACGCTCGACGATGCGCCTCCCCTGCTCGGCGTGCGCGGCGCACCCGATGTGCCGGCGCGGCCGATGATTGCGATCGTCGGCTCGCGCAACGCTTCCGGGGCCGGGCTGAAATTCGCCGGCCAATTGGCGCGCGATCTCGGCGATGCCGGCCTCGTCGTCATCTCCGGGCTGGCACGCGGTATCGATCAGGCCGCGCATCGCGCGACGGTCGAAAGCGGCACCGTCGCCGTGCTGGCAGGCGGCCACGACCGGATCTACCCGCCGGAGCATCAGGATCTGCTGGCGGCGCTGCTCGAACGCGGCGGCGCGATTTCCGAAATGCCGCTCGGCCACGTGCCGCGCGCCCGCGACTTTCCACGCCGCAACCGCCTGATATCGGGCGCATCGCTCGGCGTCGTCGTGATCGAGGCCGCGCACCGCTCGGGCTCGCTGATCACGGCGCGGATGGCGGCCGAACAGGGCCGTGAGGTGTTTGCGGTGCCGGGCTCGCCGCTCGATCCGCGCGCCGCCGGCACCAATGATCTGATCAAGCAGGGGGCGGCGCTGGTCACCGAAGCCAGTGACGTCATCAGCGCCATTCAACCGATCCTGGAGCGGCCGGTCGTGCTCGAGGCGCGTGAAGGCCATGACAAACCGCTCGACTTCGACACCGACCCAAGCGAGCGGCAACGCATCGTCTCGCTGCTCGGGCCGAGCCCGGTCAGCCTCGACGATCTGATCCGGATGTCGGGGCTATCACCGACCATCGTTCGCACCGTGCTGCTGGAGCTCGAACTAGCGGGACGGCTGGAGCGTCACGGCGGCGGATTGGTGTCGCTGCTCTAGCTCTTGTCGTTGCGAACGTCGAAACTGGTCCGCGCGCCCTCGATCTGCGGCAAGTGCTCGAACGCCCACTTTCCCAGCGCCTGCACCGGCTGCGCCAGTCCGCGACCGAGATCGGTCAGCTCGTAGTCGACCCGCGGCGGGATGGTCGGAAAGATCGTGCGCGTCACCAGCCCGTCGCGCTCCAGCCCGCGCAGGGTAAGGGTCAGCATCCGCTGCGAGATGCCGCCGATCGTGCGCTTGAGCTCGTTGAAGCGCATCGGTCCGCCGATCAGCATCATGATCACCAACACGCTCCATTTGTCGCCGACGCGGGCCAGCACGGAAGCCACCGCGCGGCAACTACCGTCGGCATGCGGGCTCGGCGGCAAGGCAGGCACAATCTTGTTCTCGGGTCTCATGGATGTGCTCGGGTGTAAAAAATGTGCGTTCTTGCGGGGGTTTGCCACGGTCACTCATATAGCGCCAGTTACAAATCTATACCAAAGGGTGATATCTCATGAAACTTCTGCACATCGACTCCAGCGTTCTCGGCCCCCACTCCGTCAGCCGCCAGGTTTCCGCCGCCGCCGTCGAACGGCTGCGCAAGGCCAATCCGGGCCTGGAGGTCAGCTATCGCGACCTCACGCTGACGCCGCTGGCTCATCTGTCCGGCCCACATCTCGCCGCTGGCCAGGGAGCTACGCCAGAGGCCGAACTTCAAGACGACATCGTCGCGGGCCGGACGGCGCTGGAGGAGTTTCTGGCGTCCGACGTCATCGTGCTTGGCGCACCCATGTACAATTTTACGATTCCAAGCCAGCTCAAGGCCTGGATCGACCGCATCCTGGTCGCGGGCAAGACGTTCAAGTACGGCGCGCAAGGCGTCGAAGGTCTGGCGGGCAACAAGCGCGTCATCGTCGCGATCTCGCGCGGCGGCTTCTATGGTCCGGGTACGCCGGCCGCAGTCGGCGAGCACCTGGAAACCTATCTGCGCTGGGTATTCGCCTTCATCGGAATCACCAATCCGGAATTCATTTCCGCCGACGGAATCCAGGTCGGCCCGGAGCATCGCGAAAAAGCCGTAGCCGGCGCGCTGAAAGCCGCAGGCGATCTGAACGCCGCCTGAGTTGAGGCGTGAGCTGCTGCCGTTGCCGCGCCCGACGGCAGCGGCTTTCCGCACGACTGCGAAAGCCGGGTCAGAAAATGCCGTTCATGCGGCAGATGACGACGACGATGGAAATCAGAAGGCCAACGCCAGAGAACAGCGCAATTGAAATGAATTGAGCGGTATCCGAATCCTGCGAGGCGGATGAGGAGACGCCGGCCCTTTTCGGCATGACTGTTCTCCAGCTCTCTTTGGTCAAAAAGCTCCCATCGTTCGAGTGTCCGGCAATTGCGACCAACGTTCAATGCACCTTCCGGCCCAGCGCCAATCCGCCGCGGGGCGGCGGGCTGGCCGAATGTCAATGGCGGAGGTCCGCTTCACCCCCGATAGATCGGCGCACCGCTCGGAGAGGCCGTGGCGCCGCCGTCGACGAACAGCTCCTGGCCTTGCACATGCGCGGCATCGTCCGAGGCGAGGAACAAGACCGTCTTCGAAATGTGGTCGGGTTCGCCGATGCGGCCGAGCGGCGTCGCCAGGCCCATCCGTTTTTCAAAAGCCTTTTCGGCTTCGGGCGTTGCGATCGCAGCGCCCCAAATCGGGGTGCGGATCGCGCCGGGCGAGACCACGTTGACGCGGATACCGCGCGGCGACAATTCCGACGCCATGATCCGCGCCATCGCGCGCACGCCGGCTTTCGCCGCGCCATAGGCCGAATAGCCGGGACTGCCGAGCACGGAGATGACAGAGCCGTTGAGAATGATCGAGGCGTTGTCGTTGAGATGCGGCAGCGCGGATTGCACGGTGAAGAACACGCTGGTGAGGTTGGTGCTGATGACCTTTTCAAAAGCCTCGAGCGCGGTGGCGCCAAGCGGCGTGCCGCCCGCGATACCGGCGTTGGCGAACACGATGTCGTATTTGCCGAATTTTTCGGCTCCCTTCCCGAACGCGGCTTCAGTGGCGGCGATGTCGGTGGCGTCGGCCACCACCGCGAACGCGTTTGGGCCGAGCTCCCTGGCGGCGGCATCGAGGGTTGCCTGATTTCGCCCTGTGATGACGACCTTGGCACCCTCGGCCACGAACACCCTTGCGGTCGCAAGACCGATGCCGCTGTTGCCACCTGTGATTAACGCCGTTTTGTCCGCGAGCCTCATGGCCGCCTCCAATGGTTGCATAATTAAACTAGATTGCCTACCTAGAGGATCTGGTTTAATATTGCAACTACACAAGCCTGTGATCGCCCGCAGTTGTGAAGAAACGGATCAAACAAGGATTCGATAGAGCCATGGTGAAACGGACCAGCCTTGAACACGACGGCTGCCCGGTCGCGCGCGCGCTGGATGTGATCGGCGACTGGTGGTCGATCCTGATCATTCGCGATGCGTTCTTCGGGGTCAGCCGCTTCAGCGAATTCCAGAAGAAGCTCGGGCTCGCCAGGAACATTCTCACAGTGCGGCTGCGCGCGCTGGTCGATCAGGGCATCCTGAAGACCGCGCCCGCCTCCGACGGCAGCGCGTATCAGGAATATCTGCTGACGCCGAAGGGACGCGGCGTATTCCCGATCATGGTCGCCTTGCGGCAATGGAGCGAAGAATTCGACGAGCGCCCGGAAGAGATCGCCACCATCCTGGTCGACAGCGAAAAAGGCCGGCCGGTCCGCAAGCTCGAACTCTATTCGCAGGACAGGCGGCTATTGAGTGCGGACGACATCACGCTGAAGCCACGGCCGGCGCGGAAGCAAGGCAGGCGGGTTACAGCGTAGAGAATGGTTTCCACTTTCGTCATGCCCGGCCTTGTCGGCATGACGATCTTGAGGGAGCCCTCACGAAAGCTTGTGTTTGCTCCGGGTGCGCAGGCGCTCTTCCGCCTCGAGCTGCGCCATGCCGAGCAGGTGGCTGAGTACCTCCAGCCGGTGTCGCTCCGCCAGCTTGACCAATTCGGCGACGGTCTCCGCAATGAAGGCCACGGCCTCGTCCGGCCCGCCTTCCCCAGCTCGTTCTTCGGTTGGCGATTCCGTATTCTTGCCTGAAGCCGTCCGCTTCCGGCCGCCCGCAGCCTTGCTCAAAAAATTTGCATCCCAACGACACAAAGTATCTCTTCAGAAATAACCCCTTTGGTGGCGCAACTCTAGGGCGCATTTCGCAACTCGCTAGATATAAAGTCGGCCCCGAAAGGTTCCCTGACGGCATTTGCTGATTTGACAGGGGCCGCCTCACCACCCATGTTCGGGTCCAATCGGCAGGCCGCGAGTCTCGCGGAACCTGCCTTGATCTTTTCCCGTAAGCCATTGGAATGACATGAATCTCGTCATCGTGGAGTCGCCGGCGAAAGCCAAGACTATCAACAAATATTTGGGCGCCTCCTACGAGGTTCTGGCCTCGTTCGGCCATGTTCGCGACCTCCCCGCCAAGAATGGTTCCGTCGATCCCGACGCGAATTTTCAGATGATCTGGGAGGTCGATCCCAAGGCGGCCAGCCGGCTCAACGATATCGCCAAGGCGCTCAAGGGAGCCGACCGGCTGATTCTCGCAACCGACCCCGATCGCGAGGGCGAAGCGATCTCCTGGCACGTGCTGGAGGTCATGAAAGAGAAGCGCGCGCTGAAAGATCAGAAGATCGAGCGCGTGGTGTTCAACGCCATTACCAAGCAGGCGGTGACCGATGCGATGAAGGCGCCGCGCCAGATCGACGGCGCGCTGGTCGACGCCTACATGGCGCGCCGGGCGCTGGATTATCTGGTCGGCTTCACGCTCTCGCCTGTGCTGTGGCGCAAACTGCCGGGCGCGCGCTCGGCCGGCCGCGTGCAGTCGGTCGCGCTGCGCCTGGTCTGCGACCGCGAACTCGAGATCGAAAAATTCGTCCCGCGTGAATACTGGTCGCTGGTCGCGACGCTGACGACGCCGCGCGGCGACAGCTTCGAGGCACGCCTCGTCGGCGCCGACGGCAAGAAGATCCAGCGTCTCGACATCGGCTCCGGCGCGGAAGCCGAAGACCTCAAGAAGGCCATTGAAGCCGCGAACTTCACGGTTTCGACCGTCGAAGCAAAGCCCGCGCGCCGCAATCCGCAGGCGCCCTTCACCACCTCGACGCTGCAGCAGGAAGCCAGCCGCAAGCTCGGCTTCGCGCCTGCGCACACCATGCGGATCGCGCAGCGGCTCTATGAGGGTATCGATATCGGCGGCGAGACCACCGGCCTCATCACCTATATGCGAACCGACGGCGTGCAGATCGACGGCTCCGCGATCACGCAGGCCCGCAAGGTGATCGGCGAGGACTACGGCAACGCCTATGTGCCGGACGCGCCGCGCCAGTACCAGACCAAGGCCAAGAACGCGCAGGAAGCGCATGAAGCGATCCGCCCGACCGATCTGTCGCGACGGCCGGCCGAGATGCGCCGCCGCCTCGATAACGATCAGGCCAGGCTTTATGAACTGATCTGGATCCGCACCATCGCGAGCCAGATGGAATCGGCCGAACTCGAGCGCACCACGGTGGATATCGCGGCGAAAGCCGGCGCCCGCGTGCTCGAACTGCGCGCCACGGGACAGGTCGTCAAGTTCGACGGCTTCCTCGCGCTTTACCAGGAAGGCAAGGACGACGACGGCGACGACGAGGATTCACGCCGCCTGCCCGCCATGAGCCAGGGCGAAGCGCTGAAGCGGCAGGATCTCGCCGTCACCCAGCACTTCACCGAACCGCCGCCGCGCTTCTCGGAAGCCTCGCTGGTGAAGCGAATGGAAGAGCTCAGCATCGGCCGTCCCTCGACCTACGCCTCGATCCTGCAGGTCCTGAAAGACCGCGGTTACGTCAAGCTCGAGAAGAAGCGGCTGCATGGCGAGGACAAGGGCCGCGTCGTGGTCGCGTTCCTCGAAAACTTCTTCGCCCGCTATGTGGAGTACGACTTCACGGCGGCGCTGGAAGAACAGCTCGACCGCATCTCCAACAACGAGATTTCCTGGCAGCAGGTGCTGCAGGATTTCTGGACCGGCTTTATCGGCGCCGTCAACGACATCAAGGATCTGCGCGTCGCCGAGGTGCTGGACGCCCTCGACGACATGCTGGGGCCGCACATCTACCCGCCGCGCGCCGATGGCGGCGATATCAGGCAGTGCCCGACCTGCGGCACCGGCAAACTCAATTTGAAGGCCGGCAAGTTCGGCGCCTTCGTCGGCTGCTCGAACTATCCGGAATGCCGCTACACGCGTCCGCTCGCCGCCGACTCCGAGGCGAGTGCCGACCGCGTTCTCGGCAAGAATCCGAACACCGATCTCGACGTCACGGTGAAGGCCGGACGCTTTGGCCCCTACATCCAGCTCGGCGAGCAGAAGGACTATGCCGAGGGCGAGAAGCCCCGGCGCGCCGGCATCCCGAAGAACATGTCGCCCGGCGACATGGAATTGGAACTGGCGCTGAAGCTCCTGTCGCTGCCGCGCGAAATCGGAAAACATCCGGAAACCGGCGAGCCGATCACCGCCGGCATCGGCCGCTTCGGTCCGTTCGTGCGTCACGAAAAGACCTATGCGAGCCTGGAAGCGGGCGACGAGGTGTTCGACATCGGCCTCAATCGCGCGGTGACGCTGATTGCCGAGAAGATCGCAAAAGGCCCGAGCGGCCGCCGCTTCGGCGCCGATCCCGGCAAACCGCTGGGTGAGCATCCGAGCCTGGGCGGCGTCGCCGTGAAGAACGGCCGCTACGGCGCCTATGTCACCGCCGGCGGCGTCAACGCCACCATCCCGAGCGACAAGACGCCGGAGACGATCACGCTGGCCGAGGCGATAGCGCTGATCGACGAACGCGCCGCGAAGGGCGGCGGCAAGCCGAAGCGCGGCGCCAGGAAGGCTGCAGCGAAGAAGGCCGCGCCGAAGAAGGCCGCAGCAAAAGCTGCCGACCCCGACGCACCAAAGCCCGCCAAGAAGGCGGCAGCGAAGAAAGCAGCAGTGAAACCGAAATCGGAAGCCGTCAGCAAGGCGCGCGCGCCGGTCGCGTCCGCCGCCAAGACATCGGCGGCGAAGCCCGCCGCCGCACCCAAAACGCCCGCGAAGAAAAGCGCGGGCAAGGCCCGGGGATAAGTGAAGAGAAAACACGACAATGGTTTTCCGGGCCGGGACGCCATCGTCGCCTTTATTCGTGCGAATCCGGGCAAGATCGGCACGCGGGAAATCGCCCGCGAGTTCGGGCTGAAGAATGCCGACCGCGTCGAGCTGAAGCGCATCCTGCGCGAACTCGCCGACGGCGGCGCCATCGCCAAGCGCGGGCGAAAGATCCACGAGCCCGCCGCCCTGCCGCCCACCGTGATCGCCGACATCACCGGCCGCGACACCGACGGCGAATTGCTCGCCGTTCCCACCGAGTGGGATACCGAAGAAAGCGGACCTGCGCCGAAAATCCGCATTCACGTTCCGCGCCGCCCGCAGCCGGGCACTGCCGCCGGCGTCGGCGACCGCGCACTGATGCGGATCGAGAAGCTGGATGAGGGGGAAGCCGCGCTCTATCGCGGGCGCATCATCAAGGTGATCGACCACGCCCGCACGCGCCTGCTCGGCATTTTTCGAAAGGCTCCTGATGGCGGCGGCCGGCTCGTTCCCGTCGACAAGAAGCAGGCCGGCCGCGAATTGAACATCGCACCACCGGATACCGGCGGCGCCGAGGACGGCGATCTCGTCAGCGTCGATCTCGTGCGCACCCGCGGCTATGGCCTTGCCTCCGGCAAGGTGAAGGAGCGGCTGGGTTCGCTGTCGAACGAAAAGGCGATCAGCCTGATTGCGATCCACGCCCACGAAATCCCGCAAGCCTTCTCGCCTTCGGCCTTGCGCGAGGCCGAGGCCGCCGAGCCTGCGGCGCTGAAGGGCCGCGAGGACTGGCGCGAGCTGCCGCTCGTCACCATCGATCCGCCCGACGCGAAAGATCATGACGACGCGGTGCATGCCGCGCCCGATCCCGATCCGAACAACAAAGGCGGCTACATCGTCCATGTCGCCATCGCCGATGTCGCCTTCTATGTGCGGCCGGGTTCGGCGCTGGACCGTGACGCGCTGACGCGCGGCAACTCGGTGTATTTCCCCGACCGCGTGGTGCCGATGCTGCCCGAGCGCATCTCCAACGATCTCTGCTCGCTGGTGCCGGGCGAGCCGCGCGGCGCGCTCGCGGTGCGGATGGTGATCGGCCCCGACGGCCGCAAGCGCTCGCACAGCTTTCATCGCGTGCTGATGCGCTCGGCCGCCAAACTGCATTACGCGCAGGCGCAGGCCGCGATCGACGGCCGCCCCGACGATACCACCGGCCCGCTGCTGGAGCCGATCCTGAAGCCGCTTTACACGGCCTATGCGCTCGTAAAACTCGCGCGCGACGAGCGCGATCCGCTCGATCTCGATCTGCCCGAACGAAAAATCCTGCTCAAATCTGACGGCACCGTCGACCGCGTCGTCGTACCCGAACGGCTCGACGCGCACCGGCTGATCGAGGAGTTCATGATCCTCGCCAACGTCGCCGCGGCCGAAATGCTTGAAAAAAAGGGGTTGCCGCTTATCTATCGGGTACACGACGAGCCGACCCAGGAGAAGGTTCACAACCTCCAGGAATTCCTGAAGACGCTCGATCTCCCGTTTGCGAAGAGTGGTGCCTTGCGCCCTTCCCTGTTCAATCGCGTGCTCGGCCAGGTCCGCGGCGAGGACTACGAGCCGCTTGTCAACGAAGTGGTGCTGCGCTCGCAGGCGCAGGCGGAATACTCGGCGGAGAATTATGGCCATTTCGGCCTCAACCTGCGCCGCTACGCGCATTTCACTTCGCCGATCAGGCGATACGCTGACCTGATCGTGCATCGCGCGCTGATCCGCGCGCTCGGTCTCGGCGAAGGCGCGCTGCCGGAAACCGAGACGCTGGAGAGCTTAAGCGAAGTCGCGGCGCAGATTTCCGTGACCGAACGCCGCGCGATGAAGGCAGAGCGCGAGACCGCCGATCGGCTGATCGCGCATTTCCTCGCCGACCGCATCGGCGCGACGTTTCAGGGGCGTATTTCGGGCGTGACCCGCGCCGGGCTGTTTGTGAAGTTATCAGATACCGGTGCCGACGGGCTGATCCCGATCCGCACGCTCGGCACGGAGTACTACAATTACGACGAGACCCGCCATGCGCTCGTCGGCTCACGCAGCGGTGCCATGCACCGGCTGGGTGACGTTGTCGACGTGCGTCTGGTAGAAGCTGCACCGGTGGCCGGTGCGCTACGGTTCGAGCTGCTGTCGGAAGGCCAGGTCATTCCGCGAGGCAGAAAACGCGACGGTTCGAAAGCGTCGACAAGGGTGTCGAAATCGCATCCGGGCCGCAGCCCGCGCGACAAGGTTCGCAAGCCCCACAAGGGCAAGTCCGGGAAAGCCAAGCCCGGCAAATCGAAGAGAGGCAAGTCATGGAAACCGTGAGCGCCGCGACGACAGTCTGGACCCGGGATGCCGTTAAGGGCGAGAAGCGCGACCTCTGGACCGCGATGAAGCGCGGTTTTCGTTGCCGCTGCCCGCGTTGCGGCGAAGGCAAGATGTTTCGCGCTTTCCTGAAGACCGCCAATAATTGCTCGGTATGCGGGCTCGATTTCACGCCGCACCGCGCCGACGATCTGCCGGCCTATCTCGTCATCATCATCGTCGGCCACATCGTGGTACCGGCGGCGCTGTGGATCGAAACCAACTACTCGCCCGCGGTGTGGCTGCAACTGGCGATCTACCTGCCGTTCACGTTCGTTGCATCGTTGCTGCTGTTGCAGCCGGTCAAGGGCGCCGTCGTCGGCTTCCAATGGGCCTTGCGCATGCACGGCTTTGACGAGAATGCCCCTGGCGACATTCCTCCGGTCTAGCTAAACCGGGGCCAAACAAAATCACCAAAATGGGGATGGAATGAGCGACGTCGCGACTGCCGTAAAAGAAGAAAAAGAAGCCGATCACCATCCCTATTTCCGGCCCAAGGATGCAGCCACGCTGATCCTGATCGACCGCTCCGGCGAGAAGCCGAAGGTTCTGGTCGGCAAGCGCCACGACAAGGTGGTGTTCATGCCGGGCAAATATGTTTTCCCCGGCGGTCGCGTCGACAAGTCGGACAACCGCATTCCCGTCGCCGCTCCGATTTCCGCCGAGCTCGAAGCCAACCTGCTCAAAGGCAGCCCGAAGATCGTGGCTTCGCGGGCGCGCGCGCTCGCGGTCGCTGCGATCCGCGAGGCCTGCGAGGAAACCGGTCTCTGCCTCGGCCGCAAGGTCGAGAAGCCGGTGAAACTCGAAGGCGCCTGGCAACCGTTCACGGAAGCGGGTCTGCTGCCCGATCCGTCCAGTCTCTTTCTGATCGCGCGCGCCATCACCCCACCGGGCCGCGTCCGCCGTTTCGACACGCGCTTCTTCACCGCGGATGCCTCCAGCATCGCGCACCGCGTCGAAGGCGTGATCCATGCAGACGCCGAACTCGTCGAACTGGTATGGGTCGAGATCGGCTCGCAGCCGCTCGCCGACGCGCATGCCATGACCAAGAACGTGCTCGCCGAACTCGACCGCCGCCTCGCCACCGGCCCCTTGCGCCACGACGCAGCCGTCCCGTTCTTCCATTTCTACGGCGGCAAGATGCAGAAGGACGTGCTGGGGGCGTAAGGCCTCCGCTCTCTCCCCGTCATTGCGAGGAGCGAAGCAATCCATTCTTTCTTTCCGCGGAGAGATGGATTGCTTCGCTGCGCTCGCAATGACGGTATTGGCGTCACGACAAATATCCTCCCCCAATCCCAAAAATTGCAAAATTCTTCTCGATGCCGCCTGATGGCACTCCCCTGATCGCCTCCCTATCTCTTTCCCAACAATAACAGCGACGGAACGGGGCAATGGCACAGCGGCAACTCAAGCTCGGCGCGTTCATGCGGCCGGTATCCATTCACACCGGCGCCTGGCGATATCCCGGCGCCTGGCCGGATGCCAATTTCAATTTCCCGCGCATCAAGCAACTGATCCAGAAGCTGGAGGCCGGCAAGTTCGACGCCTTCTTCATGGCCGACCACCTGGCCGTGCTGAACATGCCGGTCAACGCGCTCAAGCGCAGCCACACCGTGACCTCGTTCGAGCCGTTCACGCTGCTGTCGGCGCTGGCCGGCGCCACCGAACATATCGGCCTGATCGCGACGGGATCGACGACGTTCGACGAGCCCTATCACGTCGCCCGGCGCTTTGCCTCGCTCGACCACATCTCGGGCGGACGCGCGGGCTGGAATATCGTCACCACGTCAAATCCCGATGCCGCGCTCAATTTCGGGCTCGACGACCACATGGAGCACGCCGAGCGCTACAAGCGGGCGCGCGAGTTCTACGACGTGGTCACCGGTCTCTGGGATTCCTTTGCCGACGACGCCTTCGTGCGCGACGTCGAGGCCGGACTTTATTTCGACCCCGCGAAAATGCACGTGCTCAATCACAAGGGAAAATACCTGTCGGTGCGCGGGCCGCTCAACATCGCCCGCCCTGTGCAGGGCTGGCCGCTGATCGTGCAGGCGGGCGCATCCGAAGACGGCAGGCAGCTTGCGGCGGAAACGGCGGAAGCCGTGTTCACTGGCGGCGGTCCCCTCGCCGATGCACAAAAGCTTTACGCCGACATCAAGGGCCGCATGGAGAAGATCGGCCGCAACCCCGAGCACCTGAAGATCCTGCCCGGCGCCTTCGTCGTGGTCGGCGACAGCGTCGAGGAAGCAAAAGAGAAACGGGCAAAGCTCGACAGCATGGTGCATTACGACAGCGCCATCGCCTCGCTCTCGGTACAGCTCGGCACCGACGCCTCCGGCTTCGATCCCGACGGGCAGTTGCCGCCGATCCCCGAAACCAATGCCTCCAAGAGCGGCCGCCAGCGCCTGGTCGATGTCGCCGCGCGCGACAAGCTCACCGTGCGCCAGCTTGCCCAGCGCGTCGGTGGCTATGGCGGGCTCTCGTTCGTCGGCACGCCGCAAACCATCGCCGACCAGATGGAGGAATGGCTTACGAGCCGCGGCAGCGACGGCTTCAACATCATGTTCCCGTTCCTGCCCGCAGGGCTGGACGATTTCGTCGACAAGGTGGTGCCGGAACTGCAGAAGCGCGGGATTTTCAGGAAAGAATACGAGGGCAAGACCCTGCGGGAGAATTTGGGGCTGCCGAGGCCGAAAAACCGGTTCTTTGAGGGTTAATCCCACTGAATCTGCCCGGTTTTTGCCCCGAAAACCTTGACTTTGGGCGATCAGAAGCTAGGTTGCGCGGCAAATGCAGGCCGATTTGGCCGGCGCCTGATATCCCCTATTTGAGGTTCTGAACATGGCCAAAGCGGTCACCATCAAGGTCAAGCTCGTTTCCACGGCGGATACCGGCTTCTATTACGTCGCCAAGAAGAACTCGCGCACCATGACCGACAAGCTGGTCAAGAAAAAGTACGACCCGGTCGCGCGCAAGCACGTCGAGTTCAAGGAATCGAAGATCAAGTAATTCGTAAGCGTATCGCTGACGGATTTTGACGGGGCCTTTGCGGGCCCCGTTTTTGTTTGTGCCCGGCATGGCCGCTGCACCCTCCGTTGTCGTCCTCCGCGAAAGCGGGGGACCCAGTACGCCGCGGCCTCTCGATTACGCCACTGCTGCCTCTGGAATACTGGATCACCCGCTTTCGCGGGTGATGACAGCTGGTGATGGATTGGATCCCTACGCCGTTTGCATTTGCCGGGGCGGCCCGCTCGGCCGGATCAGCGCGAACGCGACCTGGATGATACCGCCCGCCAGACCCAGCGCGACGCCGATCCGCCACGCCATGGTGTAGGAGCCGAGCTGGTCGTAGATCAGGCCTCCGCCATAAGCGCCGAGGAACGAGCCGATCTGGTGGCTCATGAAGGCGAGGCCTTGAATCATCGCCTGCCATTTCAGACCGAACATTTCGGCGACGGCGCCCGCAACCAGCGGACCGACGCCCATCCAGAGGAAACCCATGATCGCCCCGAATAACAGCGTGGACGCAGGCGTCGCCGGCAGCATGAAGTACCAGGCGAGCGCAATCGAGCGCAGGATGTAGATCATCCCGAGCAGCGCCAGCTTGTTCCAGCGCTGGCCGGCCCAGCCGAAGAAGAGACTGCCGAGCACGTTGAACCCGCCGATCATGCCGAGCGTCTGCGCGCTCAGCATCGGATCGAGGCCGCAGATCAGGAGATAGGACGGCAGATGCGTGGTCAGGAACACGAGTTGCATGCCGCAGACGAAATAGGCGCAGGTCATCACCACGAACGATGCGTTGCCGAACGCGACCTTTGCAGCCGTTGCCGCCGAAGCGTCGCCGATGTCGTCGGCGGCCCTTGGCGGCAGCGGAATCTTGTCGGCCCTGCCCGCGTACCAGGCGGCCGGCAGCATGAACAGCGACAGGATCACAAAGCCGGCGACGCCGACGCGCCAGCCATAACCTTCGTTCAATATCTGCCCGAGAGGCGCCGACACCAATGCGCCGAGCGATCCCGCCGCCGAGACCATGCCCATCACGGTGCTGCGCACGGTGGCCGGCACCGCGCGCGCCGACACCGACATTGCAATCGCATTGGCCGTGCAGGCCAGCGAGGCACCGATCAGCACGCCCGCGCCGATCAGGATCGGGATCATCCCGTGCGCGGTCGCCATCAACGCAAGGCCGACGATATACATCAGCGAGCCCACGATCATGATCGGACGGAACCCGTAGCGCACCGTCATGGCGCCGGCGAACGGCTGCAGGAATCCCCAGGCGAGGTTTTGCACGGCCAGCGCCAACGTGAACTGCGACACCGAAATTCCGATATCGTGCGTCAGCGGCTGCATGAAGATGCCGAAGCTCTGCCGCAGGCCCATGCTCAAGCGTGAGCATCATGCGAGGCGCCGATCAGGATGGGGAGCGTGGGCCGCAGGATTTGCAGCAGGGCCATTGTTTTTATTCTCCCCAAGTGGCGCAATTCGAACGCCGCGTGCTGCAATTGACATCTGAAATAGGTACACAGACCTGTGTAACTAGGCTATAAGGGGGCTCCGCTGTCAAGCCGAGCTGACCCGCGCATTCGCATGGCTACCCTGCCCGCCAAACCTGACATGAAGGACCGGATTCTCGAAACCGCAGACAGGCTGTTCTATCTGCAGGGAATTCGCGCGATCGGCGTCGACACCATCGCGGCCGAAATCGGCATCAGCAAGCGCACGCTCTACAATCATTTTCCGTCCAAGGACGCGTTGATCTCGGCCTATCTGGCGCGGCGCTTCGTGGCGCCGCGGCCTTCCGACAAATCGCCGGTCGAACAGATTCTCGGCACCTTCGATTCGCTGGAGCGGCGCTTCTCGTCGAAGGATTTTCGCGGCTGTCCGTTCGTCAATGCGGTTGCCGAACTGGGCGAAGACCGATCGGTCCGAAAAATTGCTCTCGCCTTCAAGGAAAGCCGCCGGCTCTGGTTTCGCGACCTGCTGGTGCAACTCGATGTCGCCGATGCGGAAGCGCTGGCGACGCAGCTCGCTCTACTCGTCGACGGCTCGATCGCGCAGGACCTGGTGCGCAATGACCCAGCGATGGCGCGAGCAGCAAAGCAAGCCGCGACCGTGCTGCTGAGGAATGCGGGGGTGAAGGTGGGCGGGAGTGCAGCAACGAAGAGGCCTGCGGCAGCGAAGCGACAATCGAAGTCAGCCTCGTGACACCTCCATCGTCGTCCCTGCGAACGCATGGACCCATACGCCGTGGCTTTTCAGTCAGGCGATGTGGTAGTCACCTTCTACAATCAACGCCGGTGGTTATGGGTCCCTGCGTTCGCAGGGACGACAAAAACCGAGAAAAGCCTGACTGCAAAAGGGAGCAACCATGGAAGACCTGAAAGTCACCGCCAGCGGTTACGACTTCAAGCCAGCGCAGGCGGCGATGCAGCGCTACATCGACAACAACCTGCTGTCAGGCATTTCCTGGGCGGTCATGGTGGGGCGCGACCTCGTCGACGTGAATTGCGTCGGATGGGCCGACAAGGAAGCGCAGACACCGCTCCGCACCGACCACATCTTCCGCATCTTCTCCAACACCAAGCTGATCACCTCCTGCGCGGCGCTGTTGCTGTTCGAGGAAGGCAAACTCAGGCTCGACGATCCGATCGAGAAATTTATTCCGCAGCTCGGAAATCGCAAAGTCCTGCGCCCGGGCGCAACGTCACTGGATGACACGGAGCCGGCGAAGAGCTCGATCACCATCCGTCAGCTCCTGAGTCACAGCTCCGGCTTGAGCTACGGCTTTTTCGATCCGGGCACGGCCATCTTCAAGGCGCTCAACGAGCGCGGCGTCCACAATCCCATGACGACGCTGGCCGACATGGTGGACGTTCTGGCCGGCTTGCCGCTGATCTATCATCCCGGCACGTCGTGGGAGTATTCGCTCGCCACCGACGTCGTGGCACGACTGGTCGAGGTCATCAGCGGCGAGCGCTTCGACAAGTTCATTCAGGCGCGGATTCTCGGTCCGCTCGGCATGGTCGACACCGGCTTCGTCGTGCCGGAAAAGGATCAGGGACGGCTCGTCGCGTACTACAACGGCGCCGACCTGATGGAGCCGATGAAGCCGGGATTGACCCGAACCGACAATGCGCCCTTCCCCGGCGCCTATCTGCGCCCGATCGCAAGACTCAGTGGCGGCGGCGGGCTGGTTTCAACGCTGCCCGATATGGTCGCATTGATCCGAAGCCTGCTGCCGCGCGGCCAGACCCTGCTCAAGCCGGAGACGATTGCGCAGATGACGGCCAACCAGTTGCCGGACGGCCAGTGGATCCGCTTTGCCCTGATGGGCGAACAGCCCGGCAAGGCGTACAGCATCGCCGGCGGATTGATCGTAAAACCCTCAGCGTTCGATCACCCCGATGCTGCAGGCGAACTCTACTGGGGCGGCGTTGCGGGCACGCAGTGGTGGATCTCGCCGAAGAAGAACATGGCCGGCGTGATGATGGCACAGCGCCATATGTCGTTCGTTCACCCGTTTTCGTTCGAGTTCAAGCGGCTGGCGCATGAGGCCGTGAAACAAGGCGCCAAGGTTATCGCTTGAGCCGAGCGATCGGCGGCCCGAACGACAGTCCCCTATTCAGCCAGTTCGCGCATGACCTTGATCAGGTCGGATTTGCCTTCGAAGCCGATGCCCGGCAGATCCGGCATGACGATATGACCGTCCTGCACGCGAACGGAGTCGGGGAAACCGCCGTAGGGCTGAAAGAGGTCCGGGTAGCTCTCGTTGCCACCCAGGCCGAGACCCGCCGCAATGTTCAGCGACATCTGGTGCCCGCCATGCGGGATGCAGCGAGACGGTGACCAGCCATGCTGCGCCAGCACATCGAGCGTTCTCAGATACTCGACAAGCCCGTAAGACAGCGCGCAATCGAACTGCAGCCAGTCGCGATCCGGCCGCATGCCGCCGTAGCGCAGCAGGTTTCGCGCGTCCTGATGAGAGAAGAGGTTCTCGCCCGTCGCCATCGGAGCTGGATAGAATTCCGACATGGCGGCCTGAAGGGCGTAGTCGAGGGGATCACCGATCTCCTCGTACCAGAACAGCGGATAGTCGCGCAGCATCTTCGCGTAAGCGATGCCGGTCTCGAGATCGAAGCGTCCATTTGCATCGACGGCAAGCTGCGCTTGCGACCCGATCTCCTTCAACACCGCCTCGATCCGCCCACGGTCTTCGTCGATGGAAGCGCCGCCGATCTTCATCTTCACCACGTTGTAGCCGCGGTTGAGATAGCCGCGCATTTCCGCCTGCAGGGCTGAATTGTCCTTGCCCGGGTAGTAGTAGCCGCCCGCCGCGTAAACGAAGACGCGGGGATTGGCCTCGCGGCCCTTCTTCTCGGCGAGAAGCCGGAACAGCGGCTTGCCGGCGATCTTCGCGACCGCGTCCCAGACCGCCATGTCGAGCGTGCCCACGGCTACGGAGCGCTCGCCGTGCCCGCCAGGCTTTTCGTTGGACATCATCGCCGCCCAGATGCGATGCGGATCGAGATTTGTGCCCTCGTCGTCCAGCAGGCTTGCGGGTTCGGCTTCGATGATGCGATTGCGGAAGCGCTCGCGGATCAGGCCGCCCTGGCCATAGCGGCCGTTTGAATTGAAGCCGTAGCCGACGACGCGGCGGCCGTCGCGCATGACATCGGTCACCACGCCGACGAGGCTCGCCGTCATTTTAGAAAAATCGATGTAGGCGTTCCGGATCGGAGAAGCGATGGGTTTGGTGATCTCGACGACGTCGACGATACGCATGGCATTTTCCTTCCGCGGGTTTCTTGTTCAGAGCGTCGCTAACGCCGTGCTTTTGACCTGGTCAACGATTTGACGCCGATCGGGCCGATCTCTCGATGTTTTTTCGTCTTGGCTATGCCGGTGACGATGGCACCGAGGATGATCGCCAATCTGTTTCGAAGCATTTTTTAAGGCTGGATTCTACCGAAAACCAATGCTATTGCCGGAATTGTCTATGCTGAAACGGCATTACCAATGGAGCTGATCTGGCTTGAGGATTTTCTGGCGCTCTCGGAAACATTGAATTTTTCCAGGGCTGCGCAGGCACGCCACATCACCCAGCCGGCCTTCAGCCGAAGGATCCGCGCGCTCGAGAGCTGGATCGGCGCGGCGTTATTCATCCGCACGACGCACGGTGTCGCGCTAACCCCGGCAGGTGAGCATTTTCACAATCAGGCGGAGGTCCTGACGCGGGCACTTCACCAACTGCGACGCGACACCCTCGAAGTATCCGGCCGTGGCACCCGGCTCGTGTCGATCGCGGCGACGCACGCGCTATCCTTCACGTTTTTCCCGAAGTGGGTCCGCGGCAATGAAAAGGTGCTGGCGCTTGGCAATCTCAACCTGATCTCCGACAGCATGCAGGCGTGCGAGCAGATGATGCTGCGGGGCGATGCGCAGTTTCTGCTTTGTCACTACCACCAGAACATGAGCAGCCGACTGGAGACCGGTCAGTTCAGGAGCATGGCGGTTGGCGCGGACACACTGGTGCCGATCAGCGCGCCTGGCAGAGACGGCGCTCCGCGCTGGTGGCTTCATGGTGCCGAGCCGGTAAAATACCTTGCCTATAGTGCGCAATCAGGGTTGGGCCGGATCGTCGCAGCCCGCTGGGCAGCGAAGGATCGCGCCTTTGGGCTTGAGACGGTCTTTACGTCGCATCTCGCCGCCACGCTGCTCTCGATGGCTCGCGCCGGAGACGGCGTGGCATGGCTGCCCCGGACCTTGGCTGAAGAGGATATCTCGGCCGGATTGCTGGTTGAGGCGGGCAACCCTGAACTCGCCATACCGATCGAAATCCGCCTGTTTCGTCCCTCGGCGCGCCAGAGCCTTGCGGCCGAGTTGGTTTGGGCAGCCTTCGAGCGAACCTGACGTGCAGCGACTTCCGATTTGACGCCGGCCAGACTTAGGTGGTCTCACGCCGCCGTCGAAACCACCCTGTTGCGCCCGTCATGCTTGGCGCGATAGAGCGCGGTGTCGGCGCGCTTGAGCACGTCGGCGACCGGCTCGCCCTTGCGATCCAGCGTCGCCAGGCCAACCGAGATCGTGACGTCGATCCGCTTAGTGCCCTTGTTGACCGCAAAGGTTTCGCCGGCGATCGAGCGGCGCAGGCGCTCGGCGACCATGCCCGCGACGGTCAGGTCGGTCTCCGGCATCACGATGACGAATTCCTCGCCGCCATAGCGGCAGGCGAGATCGATGCCGCGGATCGACTTGCGAATGCGCACCGCGAATTCGCGCAGCACGTCGTCGCCGGCGTCATGGCCGTAGGTGTCGTTGATGGACTTGAAGAAGTCGATGTCGAGGATCATCAGCGCGAGCGGCTTGCCGCGGCTCGAGGCCTGCTCGACCAGCGTCGAGAGATGGCTTTCCATGTAGCGGCGGTTATGCAGGCCGGTCAGCGCGTCGGTGATCGCCATTTCGATCGAGTTCTGCACGTTGTCGCGCAGGTGATCGGTATAGCGTCGCTTGCGGATCTGGGTACGCGCCCGCGCCAGCAATTCGTTCTTGTCGACGGGACGCAGGAGATAATCGTTGACGCCGATTTCGAGTCCGCGCAGCAGCCGCGAGTTGTTGTCTGCGTCGGAGATGGCGAGGATCGGCAACTGCCGTGTGCGCTCCAGCGAGCGCGCCTGGCTGCACAGCCGCAGGCCGTCGTAATTCTCCAGACTGAGCGAAACGATCAGCAAATCGTAATTGCCGTCGGCGGCGTGAAACAGCGCCTCCGCCGGGTTGGTTTCGACGTCGACGGTGTGCTCGGAGGAAAGGACCGGCGCCAGCCGCTCGTAGGACGACGGCCGGTCCTCGACAAGCAGGATCCGTCCGCCGACGCCCTTGTCGGCGATCGCGCTGCGCTCGGGCGCTTCCATGCCGATCTCGAGCGAGGTGATGGCGCGCATGCGCAGCTCATCGGTCATCATCTTCAGCCGCGTCAGCGAGCGAACGCGCGCGATCAGAACGACATCCGACACCGGCTTGGTAAGAAAATCATCGGCGCCGGCCTCCAGGCCGCGGACGCGATCGGACGGGCTATCCAGCGCAGTGACGATCACGACCGGAATGAAATGGGTGGCCGGATTGGACTTCAGCCGGCGGCAGACCTCGAAACCGTCCATGTCGGGCATCATGACGTCGAGCAGGATGATGTCGCATTCGGAGCGCGAACACATGTCGAGCGCCTCGGCGCCGTTGGAAGCCGTCAGCACGTCGAAATATTCGGCCGACAATCGGGCTTCCAGCAGCTTGACGTTTGCTGGAACGTCATCGACGACAAGGATACGCGCAGACATCGAAACTCACTCCTACCCCTACCCGATAAAACGCCGCACCGTTTCAATAAACTTGCCGACGGAAATTGGTTTGGACAAATACGCCTCGCAGCCGCCTTCACGGATGCGCTCTTCGTCACCCTTCATCGCGAAGGCGGTGACGGCAACCACCGGAATGGCGCGCAACTCCGGATCGTCCTTGATCCAGCGCGTCACTTCGAGGCCGGACACTTGCGGAAGCTGAATGTCCATCAGGATCAAATCAGGACGCAGCTTGCGGACGAGATCGAGCGCCTCGAAACCGTTGCTGGTCCCCGAGGTCTGATAGCCATGCGCTTCCAACAGATCGCGAAAGAGCTTCATGTTGAGCTCGTTGTCCTCCACGATCAGGACGGTTTTTGCCATCCCGTCCCTCCCCTCATCTTAAGGAAACAGGCCAAGCCTTTCGGTACGATCCTGTACCGCCGCCGGGCTGCCGAAAAGTGAATTCAAACTAGCGTCAGATTTCGCTCTAAGCCGTTAAATCGATGCGCCAACTTTTGCGGAGTGGTTTCCACTTGCTTGAACACACTCCACAGACTCGGGCATGATGGTTCCAAATTAGACACCATAAGTTAACGGAAAGGCAAACCCATCTATTGAAAAAGCCTGTTCACAATCCTCGCGAAGTGGCTGAAATCGTTGCCGTTCAGGCGCTGGGTTTTATTGCCGGCGATCCTGAAAGGCTGGGCCTGTTCCTGGCCGAGAGCGGCATCGGTCCGGAGACGCTGCGTACAGCCGCGGCCGACCCGCAATTTCTGGCCTCGGTGCTCGATTTTGTAATGCGGGACGATGCAACCGTGAAGGCGTTTGCTGACGTCTCGCAACTGCATCCGACCAATATCGCCGCCGCCCGCCAGGTGCTGGGCGACCCGCAGTGGGAGCGCGACGTGCCGTGAGCGCACCCGCGCCAACCTTGGATGGTCCGCGCGCATTCTGCCGGGATTGCCTCGGCGACCTCGATATCAAAGCCAGGCGGTGCGGCGAATGCGGTTCGCCGCGCCTCGTCCGCCACCATGCCCTGCCCTCGCTGACGCTGGCGCATATCGATTGCGACGCGTTCTACGCCACCGTCGAGAAACGCGATAACCCCGATATTGCCGACAAGCCCGTGATCATCGGCGGCGGCAAGCGCGGCGTGGTGTCGGCCGCCTGCTATGTCTCGCGAACCTATGGCGTGCGCTCGGCGATGCCGATGTTCAAGGCGCTGGCGCTCTGTCCGCAGGCGGTGGTGATCCCGCCCGACATCGCCAAATATGTCAGGGTCGGCCGCGAAGTGCGCCACGCCATGCAGACGCTGACGCCGCTGGTGGAACCGCTGTCGATCGACGAGGCGTTCCTGGATCTCGCGGGCACCCAGCGCGTCCACGGCATGATCCCGGCAAAGGTGCTGGCGCGCTTTGCCCGCGACGTCGAGCGCGACGTCGGGATCACGGTGTCTGTCGGCCTGTCCTGCAACAAGTTTCTGGCCAAGATCGCCTCGGATCTCGACAAGCCGCGCGGCTTTGCCGCCCTCGACCAGGTCGAGGCCCGCGAGATGCTGGCGGACAAGCCGGTCGGCTTCATCTACGGCGTCGGGCCTGCGACCCAGGAAAAGCTGCTGCAGCGGGGTTTTCGCACCATTGCCGACCTGCAGCGCGCCGACGAGGTCGAACTGATGAAGCAGTTCGGTGGCGAAGGCCGCAGGCTGTGGCGGCTGGCGCGCGGCATCGACGACCGCAGCGTGGTGCCGGACCGCGGCGCCAAGACGATATCAAGCGAAACCACGTTCGAAACCGACATCAGGGATTTCGCCCCGCTGGAACGGCTGTTGTGGCGGCTGTCGGAGAAAGTGTCGTCGCGACTGAAGACCGGCAATCTCGCAGGCCTCACCATCACGCTGAAGCTGAAGACCGCCGATTTCAGACAGCGCACCCGCTCGCAATCGATTCAGGCGCCGACCCAACTCGCCGCGAAGATTTTTGCGGTGTCGCGCGAAATGCTGGCAAAGGAAATCGACGGCACGCCGTTCCGCCTGATGGGCACCGGTGTCAGCGCGCTGCGTGAGGGATCGCAGGCCGACGATAGCGACATGCTCGACCGCCGCTCGGCGCACGCCGAGCGCGCAATCGACGATCTCAGGAAGAAGTTCGGCAATGCCGCGGTGATCCGGGGCATCGCGTACAAGGGACCCGCGAAGGACGACGAGGAAGAAGAAGACGAGTAAACCGCTCCCCGTCATTGCGAGCGAAGCGAAGCAATCCATCTTGGAGCGAAAAGAAAGAATGGATTGCTTCGTCGCTTCGCTCCTCGCAATGACGGAGAGAGAATACGTCGCATCAATCGACGACGGCCACGGCTTCAATCTCGATCAGCCATTCAGGGGCCGCGAGCGCCGTTACGCCGACCAGCGTGCTCGCCGGCGGCTCCATGCCTTCGAAGAAGATTGAGCGCGCCTTGCCGATGATGGGACGCAGCTCCGGCTTGTACCCCACGACGAAAGTGGTGATCTTGACGATATTGGAATAGCTCGCACCCGCAGCCTTCAGTGCAAGGCCGAGATTGTGCATCACCTGGGTCGTCTGCGCGGAGAGATCACCCTCGCCGACCACCCGTCCCTCGTCGTCGGTGGACACCTGTCCCGAGATATAGATCGTGCGCGCGCCCGAAGCGACGACGACGTGCGAGTAAGCCGGATTGTGATGAAGGCCGCTTGGCCTGAGATGTTGGTGCTTGCTCATGTTTGCGCCTCCCTGACGTGCATGGAGGGGCAAGCCTATCCGGGTCCGACGCTTTCGGCCAGACCGGTGCTGATCCAGGTCGAGAGAGTGACCGCCGCCTCTAGCCGGTCACTTACACGGCTTGGAATCCCTGACGTCGAACCGGCCCATCGCGCCCGCGATCACAAAATCGTTGTAATCGAGCACCAGCGCGCGGGAGACGCCGTTCTCGTACAGTTCGAACGACATCGCGTAAACCGGCGTCTGCTCGCCTTCCTTGTTCTTGGCGTCGCGGTCGTAATAGCTCACGGTCACGGGCCACCGGGTCAGCGTCTTCATCTGGTCGTTGGCGGTCGAGGGATCGGGAGAATCGATGCTGCGGGTGCCCGGGATCGGCTGCCCGATCACCGACAGCGTGTTGTAGACCTTCTCGCCATTGTCGGAGCCGTCATAGACCATCAGCTCCAGCACCGATTTTCCTTCGCGCGCGGCGGCGATGATGTGCTGGATCTGCTCGGTCGGGAACACGACCTTGCCGTCGAGCTCGAACGTCTTCGCAACCGGCTGCTTCAGCTTGACCGTGATGTGGTCGCCGACCCGCTCCGCCATGCCGTCGATCGGCGCGGACGCATTATCGTTCATCCGGGCATCGATCTTGAAGCGGTAGCTCTTGCCCGCCGCGTCTTCCCAGGAATGCGAGCGCAGATCGCTCAGCGTCAGCTTGCCTTCGCCGCTGTCGAGTTCGGACACCTGGCGAAATTCGGACGTGTAGCCCTCGCAGGCGCTGCCCGAAAAATTGTAGAGGATGCGCCCGCGCGCCCCTGATATCGCGTTGGTGCCGCGCGACTTGACGAGCTTCAATTCATACAGCGCCTGATGGGAAAGAAACGGCCCGCCGGCGCCTGCCTGCGCCGGTGCGCTTACGGGGCCTGAGAGCAAGATAGCCGCGGCCGAGAACACCAAAGCACGAACCGGAACCGGAAACGAGCGAGCCATGTTCTGTTTTTTCCTCGATGAAGATTCGCTACACTAGTGATGGCCCTATTGCGTCGCAACTAGGGCGACACCCCGGATACGCAGGAATTTGACGCCGGAGAGCATTGCTTTTCGGTAACCTTGCGGGGCGATCAATGCCGGCCGCGGCCATGCATGCCCGATCCACCCTCGCTTGCAACCGACCGCGCGATGGGCGAAACAATGTGGCCTGATTGCGGATCAGGACAGTCAATCATCGGGGAAAAAACATGGCGGGTACGGTCGAACAGAAGCTGGCGGCGCAAGGCATCGTCCTGAACGAGCCGCGCACCCCGATGGCAAATTACGTCGGCTTCGTGCGGTCCGGCAATTTGCTGTTCGTCTCCGGTCAGGTTTGCGCCAATGCGGAAGGCAAGCTGATCGCCAAGGGCAAGTTGGGCGCCGGCGTCACCATCGAACAGGGCTATACGGCGGCGCAGGGCTGCGGCGTCAACCTGCTGGCGCAGGTCAAGGCCGCGCTGGGCGATCTGGACAAGGTGGTCCGCGTGGTGAGGCTCGGCGGCTTCATCAATTCCACGCCCGACTTCCTCGACGGACCCAAGGTGCTCAACGGCGCCTCCGACCTGATGGTCACCGCCTTCGGCGACAAGGGCCGGCACGCCCGCACCACCGTCGGCGTAGCCTCCCTGCCTTCGGATGCCGCTGTCGAGGTCGACGCCATCTTCGAGGTGTCCTGAGCGGAGTGCCCCCCATGCGCGCGCCGGACTGGCTGACGGCACGGCCGGTGGCCCATCGCGGCCTGCATGATATTGCGCGCGGTATCGTCGAGAACATGCCGGCGGCCGCGCAGGCCGCCGTCGCCGGCAATTTCACCATCGAATGCGACATCCAGCTTTCGTCCGACGGCGAAGCGATGGTGCATCATGACAATGCGCTCGGCCGCCTCACCGAGGGGGCCGGCGCATTGCTCGGCAAGAGCGCGGCCGAACTCAAGGCGATCAAGTTCAGGAATACCGACGAGCGGATGATGACGCTCGGCGATCTCTGTGCGCTCGTTGCCGGCCGCGTGCCGCTGGTGATCGAGGTGAAAAGCCATTTCGATGGCGACCGCCGGCTGGTGAAGCGGATGGCGGAGGTGCTCGCCTCCTATTCCGGACCTGCGGTCGGCATGTCGTTCGATCCGGACCAGGTGGTGGCGCTGCGTGAACTGATCCCCGGCCGCGCCCGCGGCATCGTGGCCGAGCACGAATATACCGCCGAGGAATGGCCGGAAGCGTCGGCCGAACAGCGCCGCGGCATGACGCATCTGCGCCACGCCTTCCGCACGCGGCCGCATTTCGTCGCCTATCGGGTGGATGAGCTGCCCGCGGCCGCCCCCTGGATCGCCCGCAACGTCTTCGGCCTGCCGCTCCTGGGTTGGACCGTGCGCACGCCGGAACAGCGCGCCCGTGCTACCAGCTACGCCGACCAGATGATCTTCGAGGGGTTCCTGCCGGGAACCTGATGCGCTCAGCGCCATCTTGAACTCGCGCGCCCGATGCACGATCTTTCAAGTGTTGGCCACCATGCGCGATGGCTGATCGCACGATGGGACCGGTCCGAATTTCTAGATGGCGTCATCCGAAATCACCCTCGAAGCCGTCCCCTCCGTTGCCGACATATCGGCTGCGGATTGGAACGCCTGCGCCAATCCGCAGCCGGATCCGGACAGTCTCGAAAACCTCGACACGCTGGCTGTCAGCGGCTCTCAAAGCGATCCCTGCAAGCCCGCCTATAACCCCTTCGTTTCCCATGCATTTTTCGCAGCCGCCGAAGCCTCCGGCTCGGCCTGCGCCCGCACCGGCTGGGGCGCGCGGCATCTCCTGGCGCGGCTCGACGGCGAGATCGCCGGCATCGTGCCCTGCTATCTGAAAACGCACTCGCAGGGCGAATACGTCTTCGACCGCGGCTGGGCGGATGCCTATGAGCGCGCGGGCGGCCGCTATTATCCGAAACTGCAGGCCTCCGTGCCCTTTACGCCCGCCACCGGCCCGCGGCTGTTGATCCGCAACGGCGTCGATCGCGAGCAGATCGGAACCGCGCTGGCGAGCGGACTGATGGCGCTGTGCAACGCGACCGACGCCTCCTCCGTGCATGTGACCTTTGCCCGCGAGGCAGAGGCGAAATTTTTGGGCGGGCACGGCTTCCTGCTGCGCAACGACCAGCAGTTTCACTGGCACAATGAAGGCTACGGGACGTTTGACGATTTCCTGACCTCGCTGAATTCGCGCCACCGCAAGGCGATCAAGCGCGAACGCCGCGAGGCGCTGGCCGCCGGAATCACCATCCACCACCTGACGGGAACCGACATCACCGAGGAAGCCTGGGACGCATTCTTCGCGTTCTACATGGAGACCGGCTCACGCAAATGGGGCCGTCCCTACCTCACCCGAAAATTCTTCTCGCTGGTCGGCGAGAGCATGAGCCGCGATGTGGTGCTGGTGATGGCCAAACGAAACGGCCGCTGGATCGCGGGCGCGATCAATTTCATCGGCTCCGACACGCTGTTCGGCCGCAACTGGGGCGCGGTCGAGCATCACCCGTTCCTGCATTTCGAGGTCTGCTACTATCAGGCGATCGATTTCGCGATCCAGCGGGGACTGAAGATCGTCGAGGCCGGCGCGCAGGGCGAGCACAAGCTGGCCCGCGGCTACCTGCCGCAAACCACCTACTCCGCGCACTTCATCGCCGATCCCGATTTGCGCCGGGCGATCGCGGATTATCTGAAGCGCGAGCGCGCCTATGTCGCGGAGGTCGGCCGCGAACTGACCGATGCCGGCCCGTTCCGCAAGGCCGCCGACGAGGCTTGACCTGTTCGGTGAGCGACGTGAAATTGAGACCAAACCACGAGGGAAACACCATGCCCGCCTACGACACCAACAACCCCTTCGCAAAAATCCTGCGCGGCGAGTTTCCCTGCCACAAGGTCTATGAAGACGACCACGTGCTGGCGTTCCTCGACATCATGCCGCGTTCGCCGGGCCATACGCTGGTGATCCCGAAGGCGCCTGCCCGCAACATCCTGGACATCACGCCCGACGATTACGCCCATGTCGCGCGCGCCGCGCACAAGATCGCCGCCGCCGCCATGAAGGCCTTCAAGGCCGATGGCATCACCGTGCAGCAATTCAACGAGCCGGCCGGCGGGCAGGTTGTGTTTCACCTGCACATGCATGTGATGCCGCGCCATGACGGCGTAGCCCTGCTGCCGCCCGCGAGCCGCAAGGAAGATGTGAAGGTGCTGGAGGACAATGCGACCAAGCTGGTCGCGGCGCTGGGGTAGACGGGCAGTTACTGGCCGTCATTCCGGGGCGCGCCAATTGGCGCGAACCCGGAATCCATTCATCCGCATGCTCATATGCGGCACTGACTCGCATGTCTTCTTCAGCAACTCACAAGCCGCGCGATGGATTCCGGGCTCGTCGCTACGCGACGCCCCGGAATGACGGGCTCTACTCCGTCTCGAAATCGCCGGGCTGCGGCGGCGCCAGCGGCGTGAACTCGCAGCGGTCGGGCTTGATGTCGAGCAGCGGTGTTTCATCGAGGCAATCGAGGCCGCGCACCAGAATGACGTTGCCCTCGATCTTGACGAATTTCACGATCGAGGTGCCGATCGGATTGGGCCGCACCGGCGAGCGCAGCGAGAACGTGCCACGGGTCTTCTGGTTGTTCTTCGGGCTCTGCAGCACCAGGTCGCGGCGCGACTGGTGCAGCCAGTAGATCACTTCCAGACTTTCATAGAAGTCGACCCCCTTGATGGCGGGCACCCACGGCTCGAAAATCTCCAGCCGGCACACCGGACCGTCGAGACGGCCCTGCCGCGGCGTTTCCAGCCGCGACTTCCAGGGCGTGCGGATGCGGCCGACGAACACGAGCCCGGCATCGCGGGCCGGCGGCATGTCGACGGTGAGTTCACCCTCGCGGATTTCGCTTTCTCGAACCATGTTTTAGTCCAGTGAAATGTTGAGTGCCTTTATCACGCCCGCCCACCGCGCGCGATCGGTCGCGACGAATTTATCGATCTCCGCCTGGCTCTGCGGCCGCAGCGGCGGGAAGCCGACCTTGTCGAGCGAAGCGCGGAATGTATCATCGTTCAATGCCTTGTTCAGGCTGGCGGTGAGTTTTTGCGCCACGTCGTCAGGCAGCTTGGCCGGCGCGGAGACGCCATACCAGACGCTGACGCCATAATCCGGATAGCCGCTCTCGGCCATGGTCGGAACATCAGGCAGATCGGCAATACGCTTCGCCGAAGAGACCGCCAGCGGCCGCAGCAGCCCGCCCTTCACCGGCGGCAGCGCGGTGCCGAGCGTGTCGAACATCAACTGGATGTTGCCCGACAACAGATCGGTCAGCGCAGGTCCTGCGCCCTTGTAGGCGACGTGGACCATGTCGACGCCGGCCATCTGCTTGAACATCTCGCCGGCCAGATGAATGGTGCCGCCGGTGCCGGCCGAACCGAAATTCAGCTTGCCGGGATTTTTCTTGGCGTAGGCCACGAACTCCGCGACCGTCTTGGCCGGCACGGACGGATGAACCTCCATCACGACCGGCAGATCGGTGATCAGCGCCAGCAGGCGGAAGTCCTTCACGGGGTCGTAGGGCAGCTTCTTGTAGAGCATCGGATTGAGCACGAAGATCGACGCCGCCGTGAAGAACAACGTGTAGCCGTCAGGCTCGGAACGCGCCGCGGCTTCGGCGCCGATCGCGCCCTGCGCGCCGGCCTTGTTCTCCACCACCACCGTCTGCTTCAGGTCGCGGCTGAGATATTCGCCGACCATGCGGCCGAGCACGTCGGTCGGGCCGCCCGCGGCATAGGGCACGATCAGCTTGATCGGGCGGACCGGATATTCCGCCGCATGGGCCAGCGGCGCGGCCCAGACAAGGCTGCAGGCCAGCGCCGATAATTTCAGCCAGTTCATTTCGTTTCCCCGGATGTTTCTTATGCGCCGGACAGTAGCGGATTATCCGCCGCCTGCAATCAACCGAGCCACCATTTCCCGGCCAGCAGGACGATCTCGCCGCAGACCACGCCGGCAAAGATCGAGCGTCGCGTCAGCATGAACATCGCAAGGCCGGCGGCGACCGCGCCATAGCGCAGCCAGTCCGGCACACCGGCCAGCGCGCCCGGCGGCTGCACCAGGATCTGCGCGATGACGCCGGCGAGGATCGCGGTCGCCACCGCCCTCACCCACACCAGAACTTCCGAGCCCTCGTCGACGCCCGCGCCGAACCACAGCCCGGCCATCCGCCAGACCTCGTTGGGCAGGAAGCCGGCGAGCACCAGGATCAAGAGCGCGTGGGGGCTGCCGAAAAATTCGCTCATGCGCGCGCCCTCTCGCGCCACCAATGCACGCCGTAGGCAATGGTGCCGGCGGTGACGCCGCTGATCAGGATATCGACGCCGGTATGCAGCATCGACACCAGCGGATACAGCGCGATCCCCAGCACCAGCGCCAGCACGTCCGATACCTGCCGGCAGTTGCGTGCGGTCGAAAGCAGGAACGCCAGCGGCGTCAGCAGCAGGATCGCCGCTGCAAACAGCGGCGGCAGGTTGGCGGCCAATCCGTAGCCGAGCGTGGTGGCGACCATGCAAACGGTGAGAAGCCCGCAGCCGAGCCCATGCGTGAACGCAATCCGCCGCTCGTGCGGCACTTTCGGCAGCAGCCGGTAGCATTCGACCCAAAGCGTGACCGCGATGAAATGCGTCACCAGCACCAGATGGCGCCGTTTTGTCTGCGGCGTTTTCATCAGCGGCAGCACCGACACCACCATCGGAAACAGCCGGATCGCACTCACCGTCACCGCAATCGCCGCCTGTACCGCGGTCGCCCCCGACCCCAGCGTCGAGATCAGGATGATCTGCGCCGGCCCCGCCCAGACCAGTAGCGTGCTGCCGAGCACCCAGCCCAGGCTGAAATGGCTGTCATGGGCCAGCGCGCCGATGCCGAGATAGGTCGCAAACAGCACCAGCGTCAGTACGGTGGATGCGACCGAACTCATCCCCCATGCGAAGGCGCGAACGGGGCTTTTCCATTGCGGAGAAGTAAGCGGAGGCAGCGCCACGGGTAACCGGTGAGATTTGAGTCGTCGCGGGCATAGGGCTGGCGAATGCAGCCTGCGTCAAGCAAGCGAAGGCTCAGGGCCGCTATGCAAGAGGTCCCGTAGCCCGGATGGAGCGCAGCGTAATCCGGGAATCTCACAAGTGGACAAGCCGGTCCCGGATTGCGCTGCGCTCCATCCGGGCTACGATTACGTCACCCCGGCACGCCCCGGTTTTTCAGCACGAAGCACGCCCCGCCCGCTTTGCGGATGCGGTTGCAGAGATCATCCGCGGCCGGCCGCGTGTCGGCGCCGATCCGGACCTGGTAGAAGGCGCGCGTGCCGCGGCTGCGCATCACCGACGAGAGCAGGCTCGGATCCCGGTCGCCGATCACGGCGCTGAGCCGCTTCATCGCGCGCGCGTACATCGCGAGCGCCTTGTCGCGGCTGAAGCCGGCGGCTAGCTGCACGCCCCACAATTTGGCGGCACCGAGCGTGATGCGCTGTTCGAGCCCGGCGACGAACGGATTGGGCGCCTGCTTCAACAGCGCCATCAACTCGCGGCAGTTCGACGTCGCCAGCCGCTCCGGCGTCCTGCCGCCCTTTTGCGCCTTGGCCCAATCCTCGACGGCGGAGCCGGTGATGGCGAGAACATAGCTGCGCGTCTCCTGCGGCATCGGTCCGGTGCCTGCAAGCCACTCCTGAACCCGGCGCGGGCCGGCATTGTAGGCGGCGGCCGCCAGTCCCAGATTGCCGAACTGGTCGCGCAGCTCGGCCAGGAACTCCGCCGATTTGGGCAACGCCTGGACCGGATTGAAGGGATCGAGCAGGCCGCGTTCGTTCGCGGTGCCCGGCATGAACTGCGCAATCCCCTGCGCGCGCTGGCCGTTGCGCGTTACCGGCCCGATCGCGTCGGAGCGGAAGCGGCTTTCCTGCCAGATCACGCGGGCGAAGAATTCCAGCGGCAGGCTTGAGGCTTTCGCGGCCGACTCGATCATCAGGCACATCGCCTCGCGCGCGTCGCTCTCCCGCGGCCCCTCGCCCGGCTTCTGGACCGCGGCCGCGCGCGGCTCGAAGGTCGACCGGGTGGCCTCGCCCGCGTCCTCGGCGCCGGCAGGCGCAACCGAGGACAACAGCGACACCGCGCACCACAGGGCGCGAAGAATTCGGCCTCTTTGCATGGCAGTTCGCAATCCGGGTGCGCGCATGACGGTTAAAGTGTTAGTCAAACGACCACGGCCAGCAGGTGGATCCACAGTTCCACCGCGGCACGCTGCCATTTTGCGCTGCAATTGTCCCGAAATGGGCGCCATCGGAATCGCCGTTAATTTACGTTAATGCCGCATTTTGCGGCGACCGGTCTTTTACGGGGAACAAAGCGGGGTAAAAGTCTCCCTCTTTGTTGGGAGACATTCAATGCGGGACCGGCGCGAGAGCGTGCGCGACAAGGTGATGTATGGCGGCGTCGCCGAGATCGGCGACCACGGCGCGACGCGCGAATGCATCGTCCGCAATATTTCCGATCACGGCGCAACGATCGAATTCAGCGACGTCGTCCCGTTGCCCAAGGAACAGCTCTCGCTGCGCATCGCGCGCAAGGGCCGCTCCTTCCTCGCCAGGGTGATCTGGTGGCGCGACAATTTCGTCGGCGTCGCATTCAGGGCGGAAAGTCCCGCCGAACCGGTCTCCGATATCGGGGAACGGCTGCGCCAAAGCGAGATCAAGAAGCGCCAGCTCCAGCGCCGCATCAACGATCTGCTCGACCAGCGCTAAAGCGCAACGGCACCCTGCTCCGCCACCCGGCAAAAAGCCGGCGGTCTTGCGACGCGCCGGCTTTCTCAAATCGAACTCGCTTTATCCGCCGGTCAGACCTTGACCAGCGGGCCCTTGGAGGCCGGGCCGCTGGACCCGCCGGATTTCGGCTTCCGCGGCGCCGTACGCTTGCGGGCACCGGGCAGCTTTTCCGGCTTCGGCGTGACCGGCCCCTCGACGAACTCGAAGCCGATCTTGTCCTTGCCTTCCGCGCTCGCCTCGTCCTTGACCAGCACGACGCGGACATGGCCGCCGCCCTTCAGTTGACCGAACAGCACTTCGTCCGCCAACGGCTTCTTGATGTGCTCCTGGATCACACGGGCCATCGGCCGCGCGCCCATCTGCTCGTCGTAACCATGTTCGATCAGCCAGGCCTTGGCGGGCTCCGACAGCTCGATAGTGACGTCGCGATCGGCAAGCTGCGCCTCGAGCTGGAGGACGAACTTCTCCACCACCATGCCGATGACGTCGGCATTGAGATGGGCAAACGATACGATCGCGTCCAGCCGGTTGCGGAATTCCGGTGCGAACTGGCGGTTGATCGCCTCGTGGTCGTCGCCTTCCCGCTTGCTGCGCGTGAAGCCGAATGCCTGGCGCGCGAGGTCGGCGGCGCCCGCATTCGTGGTCATGATCAGGATCACGTTGCGGAAGTTGACCTGCTTGCCGTTGTGGTCGGTCAGCCGGCCGTGATCCATGATCTGCAGCAGCACGTTGTAGAGATCCGGATGCGCCTTCTCGATTTCGTCGAGCAGCACCACGCAATGCGGATGCTGGTCGACGCCGTCGGTCAGCAGGCCGCCCTGGTCGAAGCCGACATAGCCGGGAGGCGCGCCGATCAGGCGCGACACCGTGTGCCGCTCCATGTATTCGGACATGTCGAAGCGAAGCAGCTCGACGCCGAGCGAGGCCGCAAGCTGTTTTGCGACTTCGGTCTTGCCGACGCCGGTCGGACCCGAGAACAGGTAGGAGCCGATCGGCTTCTCCGGCTCGCGCAGGCCGGCACGCGCCAGCTTGATCGACGCCGACAGCGACTCGATCGCCTTGTCCTGGCCGAACACCACGCGCTTGAGCGTCTGCTCCAGATGCTTCAGCACCTCGGCATCGTCCTTCGACACGCTCTTGGGCGGAATCCGCGCCATGGTCGCGATCGTGGTCTCGATTTCCTTGATGCCGATGGTCTTCTTGCGCCGGTTCTCGGCGACCAGCATCTGCGCCGCGCCCAACTCGTCGATCACGTCGATCGCCTTGTCCGGCAGCTTGCGGTCGTGGATATAACGCGACGACAATTGCACCGCTGCCTCGATCGCCTCGTTGGTGTATTTCAGCCGGTGGTAATCCTCGAAATAGGGTTTGAGGCCCTTGAGGATCGCAATGGCGTCTTCCACCGTCGGCTCGTTGACGTCGATCTTCTGGAACCGGCGCACCAGCGCACGGTCCTTCTCGAAGTGCTGGCGGTATTCCTTGTACGTCGTCGAACCCATGCAGCGGATCGTGCCGGAGGCCAGCGCCGGCTTCAGCAAATTGGACGCGTCCATCGCGCCGCCGGAGGTGGCGCCGGCGCCGATCACGGTGTGGATTTCGTCGATGAACAGGATCGCGTTCGGATGCGCCTCCAGTTCCTTCAAGACCTGCTTCAGCCGCTCCTCGAAATCGCCGCGGTAGCGCGTACCGGCGAGCAGCGTGCCCATGTCGAGCGAGAACACGGTGGCGGCCGCCAGCACTTCCGGCACTTCGGAATCGACGATGCGCTTGGCGAGCCCTTCGGCGATCGCGGTCTTGCCGACGCCGGCCTCGCCGACGAACAGCGGATTGTTCTTCTGCCGGCGGCACAGCACCTGGATCGCGCGGTTGATCTCGGAATTGCGTCCGATCACCGGATCGATCTTGCCGTCGCGCGCCTTCTTGTTGAGGTTGACGCAATAGGTTTCGAGCGCCTCACCCTTCTTCTTGGAGTCCTCGTTGCCCTTGGCCTCGGTCTCCTCGTCGACGCCGCGCACGGGGCGCGCTTCGGAGACGCCCGGCCGCTTGGCGATGCCGTGGCTGATATAGTTGACCGCATCATACCGCGTCATGTCCTGCTCCTGCAGGAAATAGGCGGCATGGCTTTCGCGCTCCGCGAAGATCGCGATCAGCACGTTGGCGCCGGTGACCTCTTCACGACCGGAAGACTGGACGTGAATCACCGCGCGCTGGATCACGCGCTGGAAGCCGGCAGTCGGCTTGGCGTCATCGGCGCCGTCAGTCACCAGATTTTCGAATTCGGTCTCGAGATAATTGACGAGGCTCGTGCGCAGCTTGTCGAGATCGACGCTGCAGGCGCGCATCACCGCCGCCGCATCCGAGTCATCGATCAGCGACAGCAGAAGGTGTTCGAGCGTCGCGTATTGATGATGCCGCTCGTTTGCAATCGCCAGCGCACGATGCAGGGATTGTTCAAGGCTTTGGGAAAAAGTTGGCATTCGCGTCCTCTATGGCCCCCAAGTCATCATGATCGCCATTACCCGGTCAGGCAACAACAACCTTCGTCATCCCCTGTCATATAGTTACCTGCGATCGTGGCGAAAGACCGGTTCCGCAAACGTGGTTTTCTTCTAAATTCCGGGCGACGCAAGACCCGTTCCTGCTCTCCGGCCGGGTCGAGAGCCATGCGCGGCTATTTTTTTTCCATCACGCATTGCAGGGGATGCTGGTGCTTGCGCGCAAAATCCATCACCTGTGTGACCTTGGTCTCGGCAATCTCGTAGGTGAACACGCCGCACTCGCCGATCCCGTGGTGATGCACATGGAGCATGATCTTGGTGGCGGCTTCGGCGTCCTTCTGGAAGAACTTCTCCAGCACGTGAACGACGAATTCCATCGGCGTGTAATCGTCGTTCAGTATGAGGACGCGATACAGGTTCGGACGCTTGGTCTTCGGCTTGACCTTGGTGATGACCGACGTCGACGGTCCACCGGTTCCGGCGTTGCGGTTCTCGTCATTGCTCATTCGGGGAGCAGAGGCAGGCGACTTTGCCGGCGCGGACGAACAAGCTTTGAAGGTTGACTGCAACATGGCTCAGGCGTTCGAGATTCCAAAGGGGTGACCGGAGAGCGCATCCAGGCGTACTCGCGATCGGCTCTCGCGTAAGCCAACGCAAAGCAACCCGTTACGCATTTTTCCTGATCGCCGCTCCCAGTCCGACCCGTGGGCCGGACCGGTACCTGGAATATGGGTCTGCCGCCGTACTGCCGCAAGCGCAGTGATGCTGCCCTTTCGGTATCCGCGACCGGCCCGATTCCCGGCTCGGCTATCCGGGCCAAGGTTAATCGTTTCTGTCGGATTTGACAAAGGACCGCGACCACCCGTAGGCGCCGTTGAGGATCGGGCGCTTTTGGCGGCCGGCTCGACGGTGCGCAGGCTTTTACCCGTCTTTTGCGGAACCGGTTTCCGACCTGTTTAGCCGCCCGACCTGGCTCTTGGACCCGTTACGTCGAGCACCATCGCGACGCGCATGCGCACGTTTGCCGCAGTCACGATCTATGCCGGTCGAGGCGCGCCAGGAATTCGAGCGCCAGGAAAAACGCCAAGAAAAACGGTAGGAGAAACGGCAAGAAAAAAGTCAAGAAAAAGCCCGGCCGCAACGGCCGGGCTTTTTTATTGTCGAAATATCAGATCGCGAACGAGTTAGTGCGCGGCCGGGGTAAACTTCGAGACCAGGCCCTCGTAGGGCTTGAAGGTCTGCTTGGCGAGATCGGTGTAGAGGCCGGCGATCTTCTGCGATTCCGCGACGAAGGTCTCGTAGGAAGAGCGCGCGAATTCGGTCTGCGCTTCGATCGCCTTGTCCAGCGACTTCACGCCGGAGAGCTTTTCCACGTACGATTTGGTGTCCTCGAACGACTTCTTGGCGTAGTCGCCATAGGCGGTCGCGATCGCCTGAACGCCGCTCTGCAGGTTGCTCGCGGAAGCGGCAACCGATTCGAGATGCTCTTTGCCGTAGTTCTGAATGTCTTCAACCTTGACCATCAATGGAGTCCTTTTCCCAGACTGTGTAAACCGATTGCCGGGAGGTCCCGGCCCCCTGACCTCCATCTTTATATGTGCAACGCACAATAAAGTCAACCAAATATTGTGCGACGCACAAATATGGCCAATTAGCGCAAAAACCCGGAGTCTTGCGCAACGGTTAATTAATCTTTTGGAAACCCGCTCCGCCTAACCTGATTCCTGGACTTGTTCGCCTTCCGACAGACAGCACGAAAACTGTTTGTGAACAGCAACTTAGCTAGAGCAGCGACGTGATCGGCCAACCCGGCCGTGCGCAATGGCCGGATCGGTACCTCGAACGGGAAAGCATCAGCGGTTGATGGGCACAATTTTGCCTCACGAGCCGGTGATCAAGACAGAAATTGGGACGGGGAAGTAAATGCTTCGTACAACCTTGGCTTCCTCACGCGCGTTGCGCGTGTGCGCCCTCGGACTCATCACCTTCTCGACCGCGATCCTGATCAGCAGCGAGAGCGCCGAGGCTCGCCGCTACAAGCAACGCCGACACCACCACGTCGTGCGCGAGAGCTATAGCCCGCAGTTTTCCTCGATCATCGTCGACGGCAATTCCGGCGCGGTGCTCTCCTCGAACAATCCCGACGGTATCCGGCGCCCGGCGTCGCTGACCAAGGTCATGACGCTTTATCTGCTGTTCGAGCGCCTCGACGCCGGCAAGATGAAGCTGGATACCGAGATGGAAGTCTCCGAGCACGCGTCGGAGCAGGCGCCGACCAAGCTCGGCTTGCGCCCCGGCCAGACGTTGAAGGTCGAGGACGCCATCAAGGGCCTGGTGACGCGTTCCGCCAACGACGCCGCTGTCGTGATCGCGGAAGCGATTGCCGGCGATGAAGCCGAATTCGCCAGGCTGATGACGCGCAAGGCGCGCGCGCTCGGCATGAGCAAGACCACCTATCGCAACGCATCCGGCCTGCCCAACGACGAACAACTGACCACGGCGCGCGATCAGGCCACGCTCGGCCGCGCGATCCAGGATCGCTACCCGCGCTATTACCGCTACTTCGCGACCACCGTGTTCAATTATCGCGGCCAGTCGATCCGCAACCACAATCACCTGCTCGGCAAAGTCGAAGGCATCGACGGCATCAAGACCGGCTACACCCGCGCCTCCGGCTTCAACCTCGTGAGCTCGATGCGCCGCGGCAACCGCTACCTCGTCGGCGTGGTGATGGGCGGCCGCAGTGGCGGTTCGCGCGACGCCACCATGCGCAACCTGCTGGCCGAGAACCTGGAGAAAGGCGCGACCAGGCGTACCGTTGCCGCGATCACCGAGCGCAATCCCGCGGACGGCGCCGTCGATGTGGCCGACGCCGAGACCGCTTCGCGTCCGGCCGAAACGGCTCAGTCCGCCAGCACCTTCGCCGCCGCCGAGCCGGGGCTCGCAGCCATGCCCGTGACCCGCTCGATCGCGCCGGCAAAGCCGTCGCTGATGGCGGCAGCCGCGGCTGCCCTGCCCACCAAGGCCGAGCAGAACAGGTTCGAACCGCAAGCCAAGCCCGAACCCGCACCATTTACCAGCGGCGTCATCCAGTCCCAGGCGATAGCCACAATCCCGGGCTCGGCTGAGCCGATGAAGCCGGTCAAGGTCAGGACGGTCCAGGTCAAGGCCGGGCCGATAAAGCTGGCGTCTGCCGGCGGCTCGCAGCCGGCCGCGCCACCGATCACCAACGCCATCCCTGCCCGCGCCGAAGTTGCCGAGACCTCCAGCGCCGTTGTCGAAAAGGCCGCAGAGAACAGGATCGAAGCCGCCAAGAACGCTCTCAGGGCAGCCATGCCGCAGCAGCCGGCCGGCCACGGCACCGGAAACGGCGTGCTGGGTGTGCTGCCCGCTTCCAGCCTGACACAGGCCCCATCGCAAACCTCGCATGCGCAGACGCTGGCCTATGCCGATCCGGCACCTCATACCCAGCCGCAGGCCGTGCAGCAGAACGACGCCGTCAAGCCGGTCGTGCCGGCGGCCGTGGTTCGCACCGGCTGGATCGTCCAGGTCGGCGCGCTCGATAGCGAAAGCGAAGCCAAGCAGCGGATCGATCTCGCCCGCAACAAGGCCAGCGCCCTGCTCAGCAAGGCCGATCCCTTCACCGAAACGGTCGTCTCCAAGGACCACCGCACGCTCTACCGCGCCCGCTTCGCCGGTCTCGAGCGCGATCAGGCCGAAGCGGTATGCCGTACGCTCAAGCGCGCCGACATTTCCTGCATGACCGTTCGCAACTGATCCGGACTTCCCGTTGACGTTCGCAAAGCCGGCGCCGCAAGCGCCGGCTTTGTTGTTTTCATGGCACAGTCGCGACGGCTCTCGCAGGATCACGCCCGATGCGGCCGGCGCAAACTTCTCGTCAAGAATTTGCGGTTAGGTTTCCTGCAATGGACGATCGACCACGCCGGACAACGGCGGGCGATATGGGGCGTCTTCAGAGAATGACAGGCAAGCAACTCTCGGTTTGTAGCGTCCGTGGCGTGAGCCGGAGTTAGCTAGAGATGCGTGCGAAGAAGGGTATCCTTGGCCTCGTTTACGCGAGCAGCGAGGTACGTCGAGCCCCCCTGGTCGGGATGCAGTTTCTTCATCAGGGCGCGGTGCGCCCGGCTGATGTCGTCACGCCCCGCCCCAGGCTGCAGGCCAAGGATCTGATAGGCCTCCTCGTCCGTCATTTTTCCGCTCGCCGCCGCGCGGCGCTGCCCCCCTGCCGTGTCGCCTTGCGCGTTCTGACGCCAGGCGGGAAACCGGCGGTCAAGATAGCTTTCAAGTAAGGCGACGCTCTCGGCGTCGAAGCCCGCTGTCATCGTGATCAACTGCGGCAGGTCGAACTCGTCGAGCGAACGGCCGGCATTCGGCCCGTCCGCGATTCGGCCCGACAGTTCGCCGCTGTCGTGATCGAGGCTCATGTCGAGAAACTGCGAACGGACGCGCGAGGCCTGTCCCGACGAGCGCTGCGCGCCGCCACCGAAGATCCCCCCGATATTGCTGAAGCCGCCCGGCCCGAACGGCGACCAGCCGAGCAGGCCGACGCCGAAGATGCCGAGCGGGATGGCAACCGCGAGCTCGCCGCGCAGCCCGGTGAAGGCTGCGACCGCCAGCGCCACCAGGCCGCCCACGATCTTGATCACGCGCGCGAGCATGACCGGGTTGGCCGCACGAACCATCTGCAGCAGCAAGTAGAGGAGGACAACGGCGACGACGCCGGCAATCAGGGTTGGCATGGCTCTAATATAGGCGCATCGGAGCCGAAAAGCATGGCGCCTGCTCGTTGGCAACCAAAGTCGTAATCACTTCATCTGGCCGATCAGCGCGGCTGCGCCGCTTGCGGTCTTCGACAGCGCCAGCAGCGCTTCGCGGCCGCCGGCGGCATAGGCAGCAGCGGCGCGCAGGAGCTCGCGCAACTGTGCGGCCGCGCCGGGATCGAACCTGCACCATGCACCGCCGGTGAGCCGCGCAATCTCGCGGAAGGCCTGTTCGGCGACGGTATCGTGGCCTTCCTGGAACATGAACACCGGCACCTTGAGCAGGCCGAGCTCGCCGGCCTTGGCGCAGAGATCGTCGACGCCCTCCTCCATGGCGTCGCCGACGAACACCATCGCCCGCACGCCGGACGCCACCGCCTCGCGGCGCGCCTCCGACAGCACCTTGCCGATCTGGGTGTTGCCGCCCTGGCAATCGATCTTGCCCATCAACCTTGCCAGTTGCGCGGAATTGGAGATCCAGCCCGTGGCGCGGCATTCGTTGAAACCGCGGTAGTAGACCAGCCTGATATCGAGGCTGCCGAGCGAAGCCGCCTCGCGAAACATATCGGCCTGCAGCGCGCAGGCCATGTCCCAGGTCGGCTGCCGGCTCATGGTGGCGTCGAGCGCGAACACCAGCCTTCCCTTGGCGCCCGGGCGGTGCGGCGACATTGCACGCGCTTTCGCCACGAAGGCTGCGATGTCTTCCGCCGCCGACGGCTTGGTCTCCGGCAACCGGCCGCCCTTGCGCGCCTCCGCCTTCGAAGCAACGTCGCCTGCCGATTTCGGTTTGATGGGTTCGCCGGCCATGAGCGCTCGCGGGTAAAAACAGCAAGCTCTATGTGGGACGACGCGCGACGGGGGTCAATGCGCGGATCGGTCAATGCGCTGATCGGCGACGCTGCCGGGAACGTACGACAGCCGCCTAGTTCGTAACCGACTTGCTCTTCGGTGCCGGATTGCTGGCCAGCGGGACGGACAGCGGCACCGGTCCCGGGCTGCTGCTCAGGATATCGGGCACCTTGGTCGGCACGGGCTTCAGCGCGCCGCTCTTGTCGGACTCGTCGAGGAACTTGTCGAGCATCGACTGGATCGAGGACTTGGCTGCGTCCGGCCCGGTGTCCCGCATGTCGTTATGCTGGAAGCCGGTGTTCACGACCGTGATCCCGGCCTCTTCGCACTGCTCGTCGTCAGGCACGACGCCGGGGTCAGGCTTGAAATGCGTATCCTTGGAACGGAACGACAGGATCTTGAACTTGCCATCGGTCAGGAACGGCACGCGCAGATTATCCAGCGTCACGACCTTCTTGATCTCGTCGGGATACTCCTTGGCGAAATACATCGAGATGTCGCCGCCCATCGAATGGCCGACCATCGTCACCTTCTCATAGTCAGCGTTGGGCTGGACCTTCTCCATTTCGTGGATGGCGAAATGAATGTTGGCCACGCCGCGCTGAATCTGCGGCAAACGGCCGACGTAGGGCTCGCCGACCTTGGTCACCATCGGCGGATCGGTCGGCAGGTCGTGCTGCGGGCTGATCGCGAGATAGCCGCGCGTCGCGAAAACCGTAGACAGGAATGAGTACTCGGTATTCTTGACGGTGTTGCCGTGGTTGAGGATCGCAACCGGCAGTTTGATCAAGCCGGCGTTGGCCTGCATTTCCTTGTCGCGGCGGACCGCGATATTGACAGCGACAAGACGATTGTTGCGATCGGGATCGTGGAACGCGATCGTCTCATGCCGGATCGCCCACTTGTTCGCGGTGAAATACGCGACAGCGAGCAGCACGGAGAGTGAAAGCAGAACGAGAATTCCACGTTTCATAGTCGTCCTCGCGCCCCGCCAGGGGCCATCCCTGTTTGAGACTCTTCCGGTCTCTTCTTAATGATATACGTCACGGTGGCGTGACATAAAGGCCAAATGTTGTGTATTGACCGCCTGATCGTTGTGCGGTGCACCTAGCCATTGTGCAGCCGCTCGATCCCCACAAATTCGACCCGTTATCCCTTACGACGCCTCCCATCAAGCTTTGGTTCGAAGGCTGGATAAAAGTCTAATGAAAACGGAGTAATGTCGGAGTGGTTCCCGGGAACCAGCCGGCCTTCAGGTGTGAGAATACCGGTACGCCGCTCAAAGACCTCAGACTCTGGTATAGATGACGAGCTTCAGCGCCGGGTCGTCATTGGCCTGAAAGCTCGCATACTCCAGTTTGAGCCGCCCCTTCTTGGGATGGGTCAAGGATTTCCTTCCTGCCGCGACGCCGCTGACGTCATGGGCCTCCCACCAGCCTGCAAATTCGGGACAGCCTTCGCGCAGACGCGCCAGCAGGTCGCGGAAGGCGGGATCGCCAGCCCACAGGTCATGTGTCGCCCGGAATTGGGCTACGATACGTCTGGCCTCATCCGCCCATGACGCGCCGAATAACCGCCGCGTCGCGGGATTGGTCAGCACCGACAGCAGACTGTTGCGATCGGCATCGGCGAGCCGGCTGAACGCGAAGATTTCTTCCGCAGCCGCATTCCAGGCGAGAATGTCCCAGCGCCGTCCAGTGACATAGGCCGGCAGGTTGAGCTGTTCGACCGTGCGCCGGATCGCCGGCGGAACGGTCTCGCGGACAAACGGGCGCCGGTCGGCATTTTGCGTCAGCTCCGTCAGATGCCGGTGCTCGGCCTTGGTCAGCCGCAACGCGCGCGCCAACGCGTCGATCGTCGCCGCCGAGGGGCTGACGGATCGTCCCTGCTCGAGGCGGATGTACCAGTCGACGCCGATGCCGGCGAGTTCGGCCACTTCCTCGCGCCGCAGGCCGGGCGTACGCCGCCGCCGGCCCACCGGCAGGCCGACCACCTTCGGCGTCAGCTTCTGCCGCCGCGACCGCAGGAAGTCGCCGAGTTCGCTTTGCCTCGAATTCGTGACGTGTTCCGCCATGGAGCGCCGCGCCTCAGAAAGGGTTTTACAGTCCTAGGATAATACCAGGTCTTGTTGGGGCCATGAAGCCTGCAAGAATGCGGTTTCATCGAAAATGAGGAGTCCCCATGAAGGCTGCCGTCCTGAATGCGTTCGGATCGCCGCTTGCGATCGAAACCGTCCCCGACCCGCTTCTTGGCACCGGCGAGGTCGTCGTCGACGTCGCGGCGAGCCGCGTGCTGGCTTATGCCAACGAGGTTCTCAGCGGGGAGCGAAAATACCTCCTGGAACTGCCTGTGGTGCCCGGCCCCGGCGCGATCGCCCGCGTCCGCGCCACCGGCCCCGATGCGACCCGGCTTCGTCCCGGCGATTGGGTCTACTGCGATCCGACCGTACGTTCGCGCGACAATGCGCGGTCGCCCGACATCGCCCTCCAGGGTCTTACCGGCGGCAGCGAGGGCGGCCTGCGCCTGCAACGATATTTCCACGACGGGGCCTGGGCCGAACAAATGCGGCTGCCGACGGAAAACGCGGTGCCGATCGGCGACATCGACGAGAAGGCTGCGGCGCGATGGTGCGCGCTCGGCACCCTGCTCGTGCCCTATGGCGGGTTCCTCGCCGCGCAACTGCAAGCCGGAGAGATCGCGCTCGTCAACGGCGCCACCGGCAGCTTCGGCAGCGCGGCCGTCGCCGTCGCGCTGGGAATGGGGGCGAGTTGCGTGCTCGCGACCGGGCGGAACGAGCAGGCACTGGATGAATTGACGCGGCGGTTCGGCGCCCGCGTCCGGACCGTGCCGATGCGTGGCCACGAGGCTGACGATCGCGCCCGCATCCTGCAGGCGGCGCCCGGCCCGATCGACTGCGTGCTCGACATCCTCCCGCCTGCGGCCAATGCCGTGCAGGTGCGGACCGCCGTCATGGCGGTGCGGCCGTACGGGCGGGTGGTGCTGATGGGCGGCGTCGGCATGGCCGGTGGCGCCGGGCTCGATCTGCCCTATCCGTGGATGATGCGAAACTGCATTACGCTCCGCGGCCAATGGATGTACCCGCCGCATGCAGCCACCCTGATGGCGGGCCTGATCCGCTCGGGCCTGGTCGACCTCGATCATTTCGAGATCACGGCCTTCGGTCTCGACCGCGCCAACGAGGCGGTGGCGCATGCCGCCGCCCACAGCGGCCCCTTCAGAATGACGGTGATCCAGCCGCGATAGGACCGGCAGGCAGCTTGCTGGAGGTCAGGCGCTGATGATGTCGCCGATGATGTCGTGGACTTCGAGCGGCTTGTCGACCTGGGTGAACCACTCGGCACGGTTGGCGGCCCGGCGGCGGCCGCGCTCGTCGAGCGGCAGCTTCAGCTGGCGCAACAGGCTCGTCACTTCCTCGCGGGCCGTGACATGGCCCATGCTCGGCCGGGTTCCCAGCGTCGCCTCGTCAATGTCGTCCAGCGCCGTCAGCCCGCGCGGGAAGAATTCGCGGTAGACCACCCGTTCGGCAAACCCGTCGATCGAACGGAAGCCGAGCCGCAGCGAAAGATCCTTCAGGCTGTCGGCGACCAGCTGCTTGTTGCGCGAGCCGATCATCGACAGGCGGTTGCGCACCACGATCCAGTCGGTGGTGGCGCCGTCGATCTGGCGGCGCTTGCGCCTGACGTCGCGCACCATCTCCGCATAATGGCTCTCGCCGGTCACGGAATAGGTCGCGGGATCGACGGTGCCGAGCACGTCGAAGTCGAGAAAGCTGTCGTTGATCGGGGTCACCAGCGTGTCGGCCATCGAATGCGCCAGCCGCATCAGATAGGAGTCCGACCCCGGCGTATCGATGACGATGAAATCGTAGGCGCGCTCGACCGTGCCGACCGCCTGGGCGAACTGCTGGAACTCGGAGTTTTCATTGTCGGCGATCTGCATCGTCTCGCCGAGCTTGATGCAGTAGTGCACCGGAATTTCGAGGTCGAGGCCGGTGCGGCGCGCCCACGCACTACGGTTGGCGATGTAGCGGGTGAAACTCTGCTGGCGGCAATCGAGATCGATTGTGGCGACGCGCTGTCCGGCCTTCAACAGGGCAACAGCGATGTGCAGGGCGGTGGTGGATTTTCCGGAACCGCCCTTCTCATTGCCGAGCACGACGACATGCGCCGAACCCAATTGACCCTGACTTGCTTGAACCAACATGACTCAACCCCCGCACGATATCTTCAACCACGCGCGGCTACGGTCAAGTGAAATGCGCGACGACGCATTCAAATCACTCGCGGTGTGTCTTAATCATGAATCGCGACGGTTGCGATGTCGCTGATGGACTCGCGTTGGCTGCCGCAGGTGCGTCATTTCCAAGCCAACTTCAGGCAACCTTGGCGGCAATGCTCTGGCCTTATAAGGTCGGCGCGCCCGCCAACAGGATCGGGGCCGCCGGCCCCCTCACCCCGTCAGAAGCTGCAAGAGATCGAGGCCAGATGTCGCGAAGTCCCGTGGTCGTCCGTACCGTTCCCGCATTGCGCCGCGCCGTCGAGGCCTTGCGTATCCGAAAGGCTGCCGTCGCGCTGGTGCCGACCATGGGAGCGCTCCATGACGGGCATGTGTCGCTGGTGCGGCTCGCCAGGCGCCGCGCGCAGAAAGTGGTCGTATCGATCTTCGTCAACCCGACGCAGTTCGCACCGACGGAGGATTTCGGTTCGTACCCGCGCACCTGGAAGGCCGACGTCGCCAAACTCGCCGCCGAGAAGGTCGACCTGATCTGGAATCCGGACGTCAAGGCGATGTACCCGGAGGGCTTCGCCACCCGCGTCGTGCCGGAAGGTCCGGCCACCGCCGACCTCGAGGATCGTTTCCGGCCGCATTTCTTCGGCGGCGTCGCCACGGTGGTCGGCAAGCTGTTCACGCAAGTCCGGCCGGATGTCGCGATCTTCGGCGAGAAGGATTTTCAGCAATTGCGGGTGGTGACGCGGATGGCCGCCGATCTCGACCTCGGCGTCAAGGTGATCGGCTCGCGCACCGTGCGGGAACGCGACGGGCTCGCGATGTCCTCGCGCAACGTCTACCTCTCGCCGGAGGAACGGCAGATCGCGCCGACGCTCTATCGCGCCATGAAGGAAAGCGCCAGGCGGCTGAAGGCCGGCGAGGATTTGGCGGCCGCGATGGAAGCCGGCCGCGAATTGCTCGGCGGCGCCGGCTTCGCGCTGGACTATTTCGAGGCCCGGCACGCCGAGACACTGGCGCCGATTGCTTCCGTAAAGGATGGCCCGGTACGGATTCTCGTCGCAGCAAAGCTCGGCAAGACGCGCCTGATCGACAATATCGGAGTGTAGCGCGGGAATTCGGTCAGAGCAGCCCGAGATCGCGCAATTCTCGGCGCATCGGTTCCGGCATCGCGGCCACGCTGGCGGCTGAGGATTTGGTAAGGTCCGGCGGCGCGGCGTCCTCGGCCAGATAGCGCCAGCCCTGGAACGGGCGCATCGGCCGCGGCGACACCGCAAACACCTTGGGCTGCATCACCAGGCGGCACCGCCCGATACCATCCTTGTCGCGGAACGGCTCGAGCGCGATGATCTTTTCGCGCGCAGCGATTTCGCCCTTGATCACCCAATAGAGCGAGCCGCCGGCGAGGATTTCCGCGTCGCGCTTCGGCGTCATCCGGGTGATGTGGACGTGGCGAAGCGGCAGGCCCTTTTTCCTGGCGGTTGCCATGCGTTCGGCGACCCAGCCCTTGAGTTCCTTGACTGACTCGCAGCCGACGGCAAGCTTGATGAGATGAAGCGGCATGATCCCGCCGATGTAGCGGCCTGCACGCGCTTTGAAAAGATCACTCGTTGTTATCAGCTGTGGGCGCCGCGGCCGACGGCGCAAGCTGGACCGGCGCGGCGCTGGCCGGCCGCTTCGGCGCCGGCTTCTTGGCGGCGGCCTGTGCCGGCGGTGTCGCCGCGGCCGGACGCGGCGCAGCGGCTGACGGCGGCGGCTTCGGCGCGGCCCCGAGCGGCGGCTCGGGCGTCATGATGTTGACCGGCGGGGTGGACGCCGCGGTCGGGAATTCGGCATTGGTGGGCTTGCCGGTGGGGACCGACGGCGGCAGCGCCGCGATCATGCCCGCTGCGGCCTGCGGCGCGTTCCACGACGCCGCGTAGCGCATCACCAGGCTTTCATAGACGTGATCTTCCATGTTGGCCGCAATCTGGCGCGTCTCGGTCAGCGAGCGGAACGCGCGGCAGGCCGAAGGCGTGCAGCGGTCCCGCACCGTCAGCACATAGGCCATCAACCCGTACCGGTCGCGCTCGACAGCGCGGCGCAGCGCCAACAGGTCGGAGCCGGCGCCCTTGTTCGCGGTGGCGACATCTCCGAGCGAGGTCAGCAGCGTGATCTGCGAGGCGGCGTAGCCCACGGCCGCAGCTACCGCCTCGGCCGAACCGAACAGCGCCTTCTCGCACGCGGCGAGGACTGCATCGCCGGCAAGCTCGTCAATACAGGATAGCTGCGGCAGCGGTGCGGTAGCCATCTGCACCGGACGAGCTTCCGTCGACTGAACCACGTTTGCCGTGCCGCCGCCGCGGAACGTCAGAACCCCCGCGACACCGACCGCGAGCAGCGTGATGAGTGCAAGCACGCCGTTGGCCACGGATCTCTCCGAGCGCAGCAGCGTGATCAACACGATGATCCCGACAAATCCGGCGGTGGCCAGTGTCAGGTACAATGGAAGGTTCGGCGAGCGCCAGATCTGATCCAGCGAAGCAGCCCAGGCCCAATTCATGCGCGGTGTCCCTCAGCGCGGCATCAAACGCGATCGAAGCACGAATGCGTCTTTGTCGCATTCGCTTTTCGGCAGAATGGGTCTGCGAACGGGGCGTTTTGACGGCAGTCGAAGTGGAACCTCGTCAGCCGGCTGCTTGCGCACAACTGTTTCAGGAAATCGCGAGTTGGCTTTCCTTGGCAACCCGTTCGAACGCTTCAATGGAGCTTTTGATGCGATACTGGCAGTCGTCGCCATCGGTCGGAAGCAGCCGGATCACCTCATAGGTGCCGGTGGCGGCCGGACGGGCAACGTTGCTGGCAGTAAAATAGACAGTCTCTCCCACGGAGTACTTATGCTTCAACGCCCTCTCCATTACGCAAGAACGCCGGCCGCGCTCACGGTCCCGCTAGCTTTCGGCCGACTTGAGAACCCTGCGGCAACGTAGCACAGCCGATCCTCCAAAATCCAGCAGCTTTGAGGCATAGCAAATGCGCAAATTCTGCATGTTTTTCAGAGCGATAAGTTGCAATCCCAGCGGTTCCCGGGAAATCCGCGATCCCGCCCCCTTGCTGCCCTCTTTCCCAAAATCGGACACCCGATCGCATGATTGATCGGACGCCATGGGCGGCGGAGAGCCCCGCGCCCCGCCCGGCCGCCGGCGGGTCCGAAATCAGACCGTCTCGAACCGTTCGATGACGAGCGTTTCGGCAAGGCCTGCGCGGGTCCATTCCTGGAATGCCGGCAACGAAATCATCGCATCGAAATAATGCCGCGCTTCGCCCCGCACCTCGATCGCATAGGTGCGAAAGCGATGCACCACCGGCGCAAACATCGCGTCCGCGCCGCCGAACGCGCCGAACAGGAACGGTCCTTCCTTGCCGTAGCGGCTGTTGCAATCGGACCAGATCTCCTGGATGCGCGCCACGTTGGCGCGCGCGTCATCCGACAGATCGATTGCGCCGACCGGCCGGTGCAGGTTCATGCCGCATTCATTGCGCAGCGGCATGAAGCCCGAATGCATTTCCGCCGAAATCGAGCGCGCATGCGCCCGGCGCGCGCGGTCTTCCGGCCACAGCTTCGCCTGCGGAAATTTCTCGGCGAGATATTCGATGATCGAAAGCGAATCCCACACCGTGACGTCGCCATCGATCAGCGCCGGCACCTTGCCCGCACGCGAAAAGCTCAGGATGCGGTCCTTGTCCGCCTTGTCATCGGTGTAGAGCGGGATGAACACTTCCTCGAAGGGGATGTCGTTGGCGCGCAGCGCCAGCCATGGCCGCATCGACCATGACGAATAGTTCTTGTTGCCGATGACCAGTTTCAACATTTGCGGGGAAATCCTGTTGCGACCGGCATCCTGCCATAGTGCGCCGCACGCGTTCAACCTGTACCGGCGATCGATCTCGGCCTGGGTGTCGCATTCGACCATGATCGAAATCAGGACGCGGAAAAATCCTGCGGCGTGAAGCTGAGGTCGAGCACCTTCCATTCGCCGTAGCGGTCGGCCGGCAGCATGGCATAGGGCTGACAGGCCTGCAGCGCGCGGATCGCGCCCTGCATCAGCAAAGGTCCCTTCATGGAGGCGCTGGCCTCGATCAGGATCGGTTCGGCGGCAAGCCTGCCATCCGGTGTCATCAGCACGCGCAGCTTGACCTTGACGTCGTCGGCGCCCGACAGCGAGGCCGGCAGTTTCGAGCAGGTCTTGAGATGCCGCCGGAATGCCGCGATCAGCGTGCTCGCGAGATCGGCGGACTCGGTCGCCGGCGCATCGAAATTGTCGTCGCCCTTGCTGGCGCCTTGCGCGGGAGCCGGCGCGACAGGTGAGAGGTCGGGCGGCAGGCCGAGCAGCACCTGGTACTTGATCGAGACATCCGGCTCGGACGGCTTGTAGGCCGGCGGCGCCGGCTGCGAGGGCGGCTGTGCCGCCTGTTGCGATGGCGGCTGCGGCTGGACCGCGGATGGCGTGGCGAGCGCGGCCTGCTTCTGCGGAGGCGCGGCAGGCGCAGGCGATGCGGCCGGCGGGGATTCAGTGGCAGAAGCAGGCTTGTCGAGCAGGGAGAAATCGGGCTGTGGCGTTGGCACCGGTTCGGGCTTGCTTTCGGCAGGCTTGCTTTCGACGGGCGGCTCGTCGGGCGGCGCCTGCTGCTCGGCAAGCTCCTGCGGGGTGACGATCTCGACCGGGATCTGCTCGGCGGTCACCGCGCTAAACGGGTGCACTTCGGAAAACAGCACGAGCAGCGTCAGCAGCGACACATGCGCAATCGCCGACGCCGTGATGTCAGAGGGTATGATCCGTCGCAGTTCCATTGCATCGAACGATGTTCGATATCCTTACGCCCGCCAGCATAGCGTCGGGCGGGAACTCCTCAATCCCATTTCGGCGCGAAACCGAAATCCGTAAGCCGGCCGCTGGCGTTGCCCATGGCGGAAATCTGCTGCATGTCCTCTTCCGACAGCTCGAAATCGAAGATCTCGATGTTCTCCGAGAGCCGCTCGAGTTTCGACGTTCGCGGGATCGCCACCACGCCCTGCTGCACCAGCCAGCGCAGGCAGATTTGCGCCGCCGTCTTGCGATAGCGGTCGCCGATCCGCTGCAGCGCGCGGTCGCTCTTGATATGACCCCTGGCGATCGGACTATAGGCCACCAGCGCCATGCCGTGGCGCGCGCAGGCCTCCCTCACCCTGGTCTGGTCGAGATAGGGATGGTACTCGACCTGGTCGCACACCAGCGGTTCCGAACATGAAGCCACCGCCTGCTCGATCAGGGCCACGGTGAAATTGGACACGCCGATATGCCGCGCGAGTCCCTGCTGCCTGACCCGCGCCAGCGCGCCGAGCGTCTCCACCAGCGGCACCTGCGGGCTCGGCCAGTGCAGCAGCAGCAGATCGACCTCGGTCAGGCGCAGCCGCACCAGGCTGTCCTTGACGGAACGCTCCAGATCGTGGGGCGCGAAATGCGTCGGCCAGACCTTGGTGGTGAGGAAAACCTGATCGCGCTTGACGCCCGCAAGGCGCAGGCCTTCGCCGACCTCGCGCTCGTTATCGTACATCTGCGCGGTGTCGATATGGCGATAACCGAGCCGCAAGGCCTGCTCGACGATCCGCGCGCAGGCACGTCCGCGCAATTCCCAGGTGCCCAGCCCGATCGCCGGAATTTTTGCGCCATTGGCTTCGACAAACAGCATTGGTTGTATCCGCGGACCGAGCCCCATTATGGGCTGTGGAAACAGCCGTGCCAACAGACAGCGTTTTTCGAGCGAAATCCTGCGGCGGAGTTGATCCGGTGCGCGGAAAGAAAACGCGTCAAACCGCGAACTAGGCGGGCTCCGGTTCCGTGGCGAGCGCGGCGAAAACGGTTTCCGGCGAATGCGCGATCACGGCGAGCAGCGCCCGCGCCGGCCCTCGCGGTACACGCTTGCCCTGCTCCCAATTCCGGATGGTCTCGACGGGTACGCCGAGGCGCGCCGCGAATTCGATCTGCGTCAGCCGCGCGCGGCGGCGCAGGTCGCGCACGGCCGGCAGCGTGCCGGCTTCGTCCTGCGTTGCGTCAGGCTTGACGGGCGAAGCTGAAGGCTTCGCCAGTTCGGGCACCGCCAGCGCGGGCCCGGGCACCGCCAGGACGGGCCCGGGCATCGTCGGCGCAAGCGGGAACTCCTGCCCGTCCCGCAGTTCGACAATCCGTCCGTCCGCTTTCAGCCGCAAGCGCTGCATGTTGACCTCGTGAGCCAACATCATCGGCCAAGCGCCTTAAGGCCCGATTAACGATAAATGACCTTGTTCCGATGCGTTTTCTTCACGCGAACCGGAAATCCACGTCGCTCGAGAACGCTACGACCTCAGCCCGAACCACAGCGTGGCGATGCCGAGGAACGAGAAGAAGCCGACCACGTCGGTGATGGTCGTGACGAAGGTTCCCGACGCCACCGCCGGATCGGCGCGCACCCGTTCCAGCACCATCGGGACCAGGATGCCGCCGAGCGCTCCGGCAATCAGGTTGCAGATCATGGCAAGCCCGATCACGATGCCGAGGCCCGGGATCTTGAACCAGGCCACGGCGGCGATGCCCGTGATCACGGCAAAGGCGAGCCCGTTGACGAGGCCAACCATCGCCTCGCGCATGACGACGCGGAACGCATTGTTGGAGCCGAGCTCGCGGGTCGCCAGCGCCCGCACCGCCACCGTCATGGTCTGGGTCGCGGCGTTGCCGCCCTGGCTCGCCACGATCGGCGCCAGCACGGCGAGCGCCACCATCTTCTCGAGCTGGCCCTCGAACAGGCCGAGCACGGAGGACGCCAGAAACGCGGTCGCCAGATTGACCAGGAGCCAGTTGAAGCGGGCGCGCGCGATGGTCCAGACATTGTCGGACAGTTCTTCGTCGCTGGTGACGCCGCCGAGTGCCTTCAGGTCCTCGTCGGCCTCTTCCTCGATGACGTCGACGACGTCGTCGATGGTGATGACGCCGACCAGACGATTGGTGGTGTCGATCACGGGAGCCGCGACCAGATTGTACTTGCCGAACATCCGCGCGACCTCTTCCTGGTCGTCCAGCACCGAGACGCGGCGGCGGTCTTCGTCGATCAGGTCGGCGATCGGCACCGGCCGGCGCACCCGCAGCAGCGTGTCGAGCGAGACGGCGCCCTGCCAATGCTGGTCGGAATCCACCACGTAGATCTCGTAGAACCGGTCCGGCAGATCGGGAGTGTCGCGCATGTAGTCGATCGCCTGCCCCACGGTCCAGTCCGGCGGCACCGCGATGAACTCGGATTGCATCCGCCGGCCGGCGGAATTTTCCGGATAAAGCAGGCTCCGTTCCAGCGCGACGCGCTCGGACGGCGGCAGCTTTTCGAGGATCTCTTCCTGGTCCTCCTCGTCGAGACCCTGGAGCAATTGGACGGCGTCGTCGGATTCCAGTTCGCGGACGCCCTCCGCGACCGTCTCCGGCTCCAGCTCCTCGAGGATTTCCTCGCGGACGGCGTCGTCGACCTCGTTCAGCGCCGAGAAGTCGAAATCGGCGCCGGTAATTTCGACGAGGGTGACGCGGTCGTCGGGTTCGAGGGCCGCGATCAAATCGCCGAGATCGGCCTCGTGAAGTTCCGCCACCACCTCGCACAACAGCGGCCGGTCGGCGGCGTGGATGGCGCGCGTGATCTCCTCGACAAACTCATGACGCAGTTGGCCGTCTTCATCCCGCATCGGGAGATGGTCGAGCACGGAGCCTTGCGCAAGTTGCGCCTCGGCTTGGGCAACGTCGATATTCTCGGCCATGCCACGCCTCGCCGGTTTGACAGATTGAGGGAACTCGTCTGAGTTACGCTGCACGCTTACCCAATCGGCAACACCCAGCGCAATGCCAAATATGCCCGACCGCAAATGACCCGAAATTTCCGCGCGGCGCTGTGCTCGGCGGTCGCAGCATTGATGACCTTCGTTACGGCGGCAGAAGCTGCCGAATGCAGCCGCAAGGATGCGCTCGGCACCTCACGCGTTCTCGCAGTGGACGCCGCCACCTACCCGCGCGTCGGCCTCAAGAGCTTTCCGCAGACGCTTCCGCTTGACGATCACGAGGTGGTGTTGACCTTCGACGACGGACCTTGGCCCGCCACGACGCCCAAAGTGCTGGCGGCGCTGGCGCATGAATGCGTGCACGCCACCTTCTTCCTGATTGGCAAGCCGGCCTCCGAACATCCAGGCCTGGTGCGAAGATTGGCGGCCGAGGGGCATACCGTGGCGTATCACACCTGGACCCATCACAATCTGAAATACATGAAGCCGGAGGCGGCCATCGGCGAGATCGACAAGGGCATCGCGGCGGTCGAAACGGCGCTTCACGGAAAGGCCACCACGACCCCGGGCACGCCGTTTTTTCGCTTTCCTTTTTTTGATATGACGCCCGCGACGCTGGACGTCCTGCAGAAGCGCGGCATCGCCGTGTTCGGCGCCGATCTCTGGGCCAGCGACTGGATTCCGATGACGCCGGCACAGGAGTTGAAGCTGCTCACCGAGCGGCTGCAGATCGCCCGCAAGGGCATCATCCTGCTGCACGATCCCAAGGCGCAGACCGCTGCCATGCTGCCGGCCTTCCTGCGCTACCTCCGCGACAATCGCTACCGCGTGGTCCACCTGGTCCCGGCAGGTGCCAAAACCGTGTCCGGCAAAGCACATTAGATCACGATCTTTTTGGCCGACGCGGTTCTATGGCCTGGATCACGCCCTGAGGCCAAATTAAGTGTAGAACTCAGGTGATTAAGGCGGCATTCATCGCGCCAGATGTAAGTCGTCGCGTGCTCTTGGAATGAAGCCGGGGTTCAATGATCGCTAGCATATTTGGGGAGCTTCGGCGGCGGCCTTGGACCGCCCTGTGTGTGGGCCTGCTGACTTCCGTCGCCGCGCAGAGTGCGTCGGCTGCCGATTGCCCAGGTCATCCCGATGCGATCGGCACGTCCCGCACCATCGTGGTCGATCCGCGCGCCCATCCCATCATCGGCACCATGCAATATCGCAAGACGCTGCCGCTTGCGGACCACGAGGTGGTGCTCACCTTCGACGACGGCCCGCTGCCAAAATACAGCAACCAGATCCTCGACATTCTCGCCGCCCATTGCGCGAAGGCGACCTTCTTCCTGGTTGGAAGCCAGGCCAACAACAATCCCGAAGGCGTGCGCAAGGTGCGCGATGCCGGCCACACGGTGGCCACGCACACCCAGAACCATCCGGCCGGCATGCATCGGCTGCCGCTCGACCGCGCCAGGCAGGAGATCGAACAGGGCATTGCGTCGGTGACCGCGGCGCTGGCCGACGGCACCGCACCCGCGCCGTTCCTGCGCATTCCCGGCCTGCGCGTCAACGACGGGATCGAGGCGTTCGCGGCTTCCAAGGGACTGCAGATCTGGAGCGCCGATTTTCCTGCCGACGACTGGCGCCACATCTCCGCCGACCGCGTCTATGATCTCGCGATCCAGCGGCTGGAGGCCAAGGGAAGAGGCATCCTGCTGCTGCACGACATTCAGCCGCGCACGGTCGCCGCGCTGCCGAGGATTCTGCACGAATTGAAAGTGCGCGGTTACCGGATCGTGCATGTGGTCCCTGCAACGCCTGACCGGCCGGCAACGCCGACCGACCCGCTGCAATGGCAGTTGCATCCGCCGTCGGAGATGGTGGCGATATCGCGCTGGCCGAACGTTCCCAAATTCGATGTCGCCGGCCCTGCGGCGCTCCCCGCGCCGGCATTGTCCAATCTCGATTGGCACACGACCGATCTTGGCGCACGCGGAGCGCGGCGCGGACGCGGCGTTCCCTTGCCGCTCGCAGCGCTATGGCCGCGGCAAACGGCGCTGCCGCCCGTCGGCGCACTGGCCGCGCTGCCGGTTCCAGCGGCGAACCTTTTCAAAATTCCGGAATCGGCGCGCGTAACCCTGCTGGCCGCTTCGGCACGCCGGGCGACATCGACTGCGCAGGCGCGTTCCACCGAAGTCTCCTCCGCAAAACTCGCCGGCAAGTCTCGCCGCCACGCCCACGCGGCCCAGCCGTCGGCGTCCGTCGGAGAAGCGGCGCATACACCGCAAAGCGCCGACGCACTTCCTCCCAAGCCGGCGGTGCAAGCCAAACGGAATAGACGATCGGTTCGGGTCGCCGGTTTGAAGAAGCGCTGATCTGCCGGTCCTGATCGAATGGATCAGGACCGCCCCCTAACCCAGTTGCATTGATGTGTTTTCCTGAGCCCCAAGGCGTCTCCGCGATTGGGACACGGGCTCAATTCGACACGATCTTGGCGATGCAGAGCAGGATGACGATCGCGAGGAACAGCAGGTCGATATAGGACTTGATCTCGCCGGCATGGCGCAGCGCGCTGACGTCGGTGATCGCCTGCTTGCGCGTCGACGTCGAATTCGGCCCCTCGCCCAGCGCCGCCACCAGACGACGGGCCTCCAGCTCCAACCGCTCGATGCGCTGAAAGAAGTGAAACGACCGCAGCGCCGACGCCGCATGCATGCCCGCATAGACCAGCACGAGAACCGCGACGACCGCGCGGTGCTGGTACTTTTCAAGGAAATTCAGTGCGAGATAAACCAGCGCCAGGAACACGAAGTTGGAGAGGAATCGATAGGCGTAGCTCAGAAACAGCATGAAGATGCTCCGGGTGATCTTGGTAGCGTCGAACTTCCTGGAAGCGCCGAACGGCGGCGGAGCCGGCGGGAATCAACATCCGGCCAGCCGGTCCAGTTTACGCGAACGGTGCGGCGGTAGGGGCATCAACCTGCACGCCGCGCCAAACGATTCGTGCGCCGTGGCATTGCAGACACGCGAACACCTCGCAAAATTGTATCAGGCCCAAACTGCAACATTGTGGTGCGCCAGGAGAGGACCGGATCAGCCAAATATACGAAGCTGTTACAAACGGGGGCGGACCTGGCTTATCAGCAACTGCGGCCACCGCAGTACTGCTGCGAGGCTATTCTGACTGTCGGATACTGAAAAAAGGGCCCGCCATTCGCGGCGGGCGCGAGTTTAGGGAGGAGAGTACAAACTAAGCTGATTCGCGGCACCAGCGTGTACCGCAATTCACACACGCTATTCGAAAAACATGGCCTCCCGTCGGGACGGCAAAACTCATCGATGTTCCGGATATCTGGCGGCGGCTACACTTTGCCTTCGATCATCTTGAGCTTGACGGTCTCGCAGGTCTTGCGAACGTGCTCGGTAAAGATTGCGCATTCTTCGATGCGCTTGAAGATCTTCTTGGCTTCCTCACGATAGGAGGCCGCTGTATCGCGCATGAAGGCAATGGCATTGTGCACTTCGGCGGTCATCGCCTCGCACTTCTTCGCCGCGTCGATCAGCTCTGCTCCCATGGCTTCGATTTCCCTGGCGGCGACTTCATAGTCACGCACCACAGCCTCCGCAGTGAGCGCGCCGACGCGCGTAACGCCCTCTTCATGCTCGACGTAGTCTGGCATCTGACCCGATGGGGCCGGCCTGATCGCGGGAAGGCTCCCTACGACATCTTCTTCAAGCTTGGCTAAATCCAGCGGCGCAGTTCGGTGAAGTCGTTCGATAATCGCCATCGGCCATTCTCCATCACTCGATGAACAACCCCCAAGCGCGCGAACATAGCGACCGATTCGTGGCGAAATCTCGATTCGAAGAAAGCAACCAGAAGGCGAACGTGTGAATACAAGCGCCCATGTGCAGGCGCCGAGCCGCTTCTATGCACGCGAAGCTGCACAGGCCGGAGCATTAACCATGCCGGAGCAACGAGCCGCCGGCGGCCCAAGCTTAAAGCGCATTTAACAGTTTTGCTTCACTCGTAGAGGACCAGCGCAACATTTCTCGAGCCGCAAGAATTGCGGGCCGCACTCAACCTCTTTAGGAGGATCGATTGAGGACGCTTCTTATTTGCGCGCTGGCTACGACCCTGGTCGGTTGCAGCAGCCAGCAATCAGCACAGTCATCATGCGTTGGCCTGAACCCATTGGCCTGCCTGACCGCGGTTCCTGTGCCGATCGAACCTGCATCATATGACAGCGATGCTGCCGCAGCGAAACCTGCGCCCGCCGTCGCCTGGCGCCACGACAGCCCGCCCCGATCTCACGCGAACCACCACGCCGTCCGTCGAACACCCAAGCCAATCAAGGTCGCGGCGAAAGCCGCGCCTGCCATTCCCATTCCGGCTCGTTCTCCGCAACTCAACCAGCAGACGACGGGCAATGCCGCTGCTTCCGAAGCAACTCGTGCTTCCGAAGCGGCTCGCGCTTCCGAAGCGGCGCGCGCTTCCGAGGCGACGCGCGCAAGCACCCCGGACCCGCATTCGACGACCGACGTTTCGCAGACCCGAACGACACAGGAGCAGGTGGCGGCCGCCTCTGCAGTGGCGGAACGAATGTCGGCCCCGACGCTGGATGCGTCGCTCGACGCGCTCGTGGCCGTCGTCGTGGCGGGTCCCGACGTCAAATCGGTCTCCGACCTGGCCGGCAAGACAATTGCGATTGACGACAGATATTCCGAACAGTCGACCCGCCGCATCAGGACCGCGATGGTGGCGGCAGGCGCGCTAGAAGTCCAACTGACCACAGGGCAAACCACGGCGATCAATCGGCTGGTCGGCAAGGAAGTTCCGGCTGCGGTCGTCGGGTTGGTCTCTGTCAGTGCCGCAGACAGCTTTCCTGAGCTCGCCCGATTCAGGACCTTTCAAATCCCGCTCTCACCTCGATCGGGCGCGGCCAAGCCGTGACGGGATTGGGGGAGTTGTTTTGCCGCCCGGCGGTGGGCGCGCCGTGAAAGAACGCTGGCACGACGACGTGACAATGAACTGCCGTTCGTCAATCCGGGTTCAATCGGCGGGCAAGCACTTCTGCTTGATACCTCCGTTTACATTGATCAGATGCAAGGCCGTTCGCCTCAAATCCTGGACGATCTGATCGCGCAGCGACAGGTCAATCATTCGACGGTCGCGATACAGGAACTGATGCACACGTCGGCGTATTGAGTCCGTCTGACGCGCGAACCGCCACGGTCATCGACGTGATCGGCAAGCAAATCAGAGCGATGCCACCACACCGTATCTTCGCGCCGGACACCGACGTTCTCGGTCATGCTGCGCTGCTGTCCGGGATACTCTGCCGTCTCCAAGGCTACGAAAAGGACGGCAAGCTGCGCGCGCTCCAGGACTGCGTGCTGTTCCTTCAAGCGCAAAAGCTTGGCCTCGTTGTTCTGACTACGAATGTCGGCGACTACGATATTCTGCTCCAACTCATTCCAGCCGGACGCGCGCTGTTCTACCGTTCGAAATGAACGCCAGCGCAAAAGTGCTTTTCAGGTATAACTTCAACCCGGATGACAAGGTGGCTATCAAACCTGAGGTACCTTTTGCGAGTTTCGGGAGGCCCCACTGCGCAATATTGATTTTAGTTCGTGGCAGAGCCTGCTTGCGACATTGATCGGCTTGGCGCTGTTCACGCTCTTAGGCGTCGGCATCCGTCTGCTGGCGATGTTCACGATTCAGCAGCGCCGCGAACGCATGAACCGCCAGATCAACGAACGGCTGCGGACGCTGATTGCGGCCTACAAGACTTTGGGCGGCTCGTTCACCGGCAATCTAGCCGTCGATCCGACACATCTGCGCGATCTGCGCCGCAGCGGCGAACCCGTATCCGGGAACGAGGCCATTGAGACCCTGGAATTAACCGATGGGAGCGCGGTGGGATCGGACCGCACTCGACGTATTCGCGATGCGGTCGAGGCGGCCCTGTCGGACATCATCCTGCTGGGGACAGAAGAGCATGTCCGCCTGGCTGAGCGGGCTGCGCGTGAGCTGGTTGCCGGACGCCCCGTCCACACGCATGATCTCGTTGTCTCGCTCCGCGCCTTCATTCGCGAAGCGCTCGATCTCGATCCGATTCCATCTGACCTTTCGATTCCAATGCAGGGGCCCACGCGGCCATCGACCTCCGGCGGCCGCAACAAGAACGAGCGTGGCAAGGAGGAGTCTCGACAAGGCGCCGGCGGAAAGGGCGGCGGTATGGGCGGCGGCTTCGGAACAGGCGGCTATGCTGAAGATCCTTCCCTGCCCGATCATCGCTCGTAGCCCCGACGAACTTGACTAACTTCGATTCGCCCAAGTCGCGGCCCTTAGGCCGCGCGCACGCCGGCCAGGAAGGTGTTGACTTCGCCCGACAACTGCTCGGCCTGCTTGGAGAGATTGGAGGCCGCGGCAAGAACGAGGCCGGCAGCGCCACCGGTCTCGGTGGCGGCGACGCTTACGCCACCGATATTCGTCGTCACGTCCTGCGTGGCCTGCGCCGTCTGCGTGACGTTGCGCGCGATCTCGGCGGTGGCTGCTGCCTTGTTCCTCGATCGCGGAACCAATCGACGTCGCGATCGCGCTGACTTCCTCGATCGTGGCAGTGGGTACGGCTAGACTCCCTCTGGAAGCGATGGTTCCTAATGCTCGCATCCTGATCTGGCAGCATGGGTGACTAATTCAGGCGGCTAGTGGAACCCGTGCGAAGGGAATACGTTAACTTTTGTCACAGTCCGGTTCGTGGCTTTTATCTGTGATGAGAACGCTCGGATGCGCTCCCGCCTTCCTCAAATGGAATGGAGCAGCGCCATGCCGCAGCAGCGACGCCGCATCAGGCACGAAAAGACCTTCCAGGAACGTCTGGCCGAAGAAGCTCTGAGATTTAAAGTGGCCGCTCAAAACCTGCTTCCCGGCACCTGCCCAAAATCCTGTGCGCCGTGCCCGGCAAGCCGAGACCGCATCGCATATCAGCGAGTGGGTGAGTTCACCGGGATTGCAGCCCCCAAAAGCTTTGGGAAACGTGCTGTCCGATCAGAACAAGTAAGCCAGGTCGTGCACATGCAGGATTATCTGGCGGCACTGGAACGCCTGCGGAAGGACGCGGCCGAGGCCGCGCTGATCCGAGATCTCACTACGGACAAGGCCAAGCGAGACTTCTTCGATCGATTACACCGTCACTTGGATATGCTGGCGGACGAAATTGAGCAAGCGATGAACGCGCCAAAGATGGCCTAAGGCCCCTTAGAGAGTGGCCCTGCTTTCTCCAAAGGAAACACCTATGCAAACCCGACACATTATCCACTTATCGAGCCCTAACACCTCGAAGCTAGGGAGCGTCATCATGCTGGAACTGGCGGATGAAGATGAAGCCGTAAAAGTGGCGCTAAAACTCGCACGGGAGACTGGGCGCCGCGTCACCGTGCGAGATGCGAAACTGGTTCTAATCGAGATCATTCCGTCGGCCACAATCCATTAAACACAAGGCCGCCTGGCACCGGGCTCCTTGGCTTGACGCCTGCAAATAGGAACCGAGGCAACCACCCGCTGGTTCACAAGCATCACTGGCCGAGGTTTGTCCCGTAGGCGCCGGTGACTGAGAGAGATTTGCGCTCCCGCTGCATTTTGGGGATCGCTGAAATGGCTCTTTACTTCTTCGATCTTCGCGATGGAGAAGAATTTGTCGTCGATGAAGAGGGTATGGAGCTACGCGATATGCGGGCCGCGCAGGGTGAGGCTGCGCGGGCGCTAGCCTGCTTCGCCTGGGACGCGATGCGCTTGGATGGCGCGCAAGGCCAACAAATGGCAATCGAGGTGCGCGACGAGCACGGCCCGGTGATGGAAGTCAGTTTCTCGTTCGAGATCACCCGAAAGCAATAAGGCGTAACCCTTTCCAGGCCGCGATGTCCCAAGTTATGGCTCGCTTAATCTCCACGTAGCGCCTACAGACAACTATCACCGCCCCGCCATTGGCTTCTATCGGTGACTGCGAGCTTGGTAGCGCTCCCGCCTGGTCAAGGGAGCAGCATATGGCCGAATACCGCGCGTTTCTCGTCGGCAGCGACGGCCATTTCACCGGCTTTGAAGGGTTCGTTTGCGCCGATGATACGGAAGCGACCGAAAAAGCCAAGCGCCTCGTAGATGGACACGACATAGAACTTTGGAGCGGCGCTCGTTTGGTGGTCGTCCTGCGGCATGAGGATCCATCGAACGAAGTACGCGCGTTGAACCGGCAGATAGGTGAATCTCAGTGCATGTCGCAGAAAGCAGACAGCGGCGCCGCTACGGACCGCATGGATAAGCTGACGAGCGATCTGGAACAGGAACGGGACGATCAGCAAAAGTCCGACGATGCGAAATAAAGCGAGGGCGACTTGACGGGTTAGGTGAGCAATGGTCGGGCTGTACGATCAACTCGCCGATGGGTTTCAAATTTGTTTTTCTAGTACAAGGCCGCACCGAGGAACGTCATTCTCCCTAGGCCGTTGGAGATGTACATATCACCCAAGGGAAACCCCAATGAAGAAGCTTATTGCTATTACTGCCTTCACCCTCATGTGTGGCTCGGCCTTTGCTCAGAATACCGGTGCACCCGCCAACGCCCAGAGCGATATGAACAAGCCCGGCATGAACAAAATGGAAAAGGGCTCTATGGACAAGGGCTCCATGAATAACAGCACGTCCGGCATGTCCAATAACTCCATGTCCAAGAACAATCCGAAGAAAGAGATGTCGAAAGACGGCTCGGGTGCCGCTGGCAGCAAGGAAATGAAGAAGTAGACCGCGCATTGCCCTATCTGCGGTTCAAGAAGCCGCGCTGCCCCCGTGGCGGCGCGGCTATCTCTTTTTAGGCCGGATGGAAGTGCGCCTCCGCTGTATTTGGAAAAGCGGCAAGGTGCTAGCCACCAAATAACCTAGCCCGCGTTCGATGGATGACAGCGACCCAGTCAAGTTTCGAAAACAAGCGAGCGAGTGTCTCGATCAAGCCAGCAGGGCTAGAGACCCGCTTGATCAAGAAGCATGGCTCGCATTCGCCGAAGATCTAGTCAAGCTTGCAGCGGAACTTGGAACGAGCACGAGGCATGCGATGACCGTTGCGGTGGAAAGCAAACTATTCGGCCGTTGTTGCTGATCGGTCGAGTTCGCGAGCCCGCGCCTCAATGGCGATGCGCAGGTAGGCGTTTCGCTTACGCGGGTCCGCGGTCTCTGCTGCAATCCGGCGCATTCGATCACCTGCCCCTGAATCTCTGCCAGCGCTTTCAGTTGGTCGTTCTCCATAGGGGCTCAATTGCGGAGATGGCAGTCGTTCTCAACTCGGCTAGCCCGGATCGAAACCCGTCAGCTCCTCCAGATGGGCCCTCACTTCCCGAGCAGAGTAGGGTTTAGGCAAAAATCGACTGCCGCTCGGAAGATCTTTTTCGGTGAGGCGAATATGACCAGAGGCGGTGATAATCTTGATAGGCGGCCATCGGTCGCGAACTGCCGCTGCCAGCCTTAGACCGTCCATGGAACCCGGCATGTCAACGTCGGTAAACACCACGGCGATATCGGAGCGCCTCTGAAGGATGTCGATAGCTTCGTCAGCGTTGCTTGCTTCCACCGCGTCGAAACCAGCGTCATTAACGATATCGGCAGCGTGCATGCGAATGAGAAAATCGTCCTCGACCACCAAAACCACAGGCCGCCGCTCTTTGATCTGTTGACCCACCAAAAATCACCTACCTCCATCATTATGGAGGCAAAGCACTCTAGATGAACGATAGTTCCAAATGTTCTTCGTGGGAGCAAGCAGTTACCGTTGGAGCGGCGAACAGGCAGGGATAGGTATTGTACCGTTACAGTCTCAGTGAGGATAAAGGCAATTTGACACGAACTCGAAGGCCCTGCGGGCGCCAGTCATGCTCGATCTGGCCGCCAATTCGTTCGATCGTTGTCGAAACCAGGCGCGAGCCGAAACCGAGCGTCTTCGGCGCGCGGATGGACGGTCCTCCCGTTTCTTCCCATGCCAGGCTCGATCATCTGGTCGTCCGCCGTCCAATGGACGGTTACCAATCCAGTCGCACTGCTCAAGGATCCGTATTTCGCCGCGTTCGTCGAAAGCTCATGAAAAACGAGCGCGAGATTGTTGGTAGCCTGCTCTCCTAGGGGAAGACCCGGTCCCGTTACGGTAGATTGCGCTTGATCGTGAGGCCGTAGGACGCGTTCAATTAATTCCGCAAAATTGACGCCTTCTTCAGCGGCACCATTTGAGAAAGAGCGACGAACCAACGCATTGGCCGATGCGAGCGCGTGCAATCTACCAGACAAAGTTTTCGCCAATTCCTCCTTCAACTCGGCATTGCGCGCGCTCATCCGTATCATGCTGTCCATGATCGCGAACACATTCTTGACCCGGTGGCTCATCTCCCCGGTGAGCGTCTCCTGCTGTTGCAAGGCAAGGCTGAGGCGCTCTTCGCTCTGGATCATCCGTAGTGCCATTCCAGCGAAGCTAGCCAATTCGGTCATCACCCTCGCATGACCGCCATCGAAGTGTTGAGTGTGGTTTGAGATGATCCACAAAGTGCCAATCGATTGTTGATCTCTAACCTTTAGAGGTACTAACAGGACCTCGGGCACCAAAATGTTTGCTTCCCGGATCCAGTCGTAAGCCCGCTCCGGGTGCTCCATTGAATGGGGTCGTTGTTGTCCAGACAGATGCCACACGGACTGAAATTACGCGGCGTCGTAGCGCCCTCAAAGGTGGCGAGCACCCCAGTAAGTGCGAACCAGCGAAATCGTTCTTCTTCTGGCTCAAGAATGCTGATGCCTGCGACTCAGCGCCGCAAATGTCCATCGCCAGTTTAACCAGCCGAGGCAAAACCTGGCCTGGATGGTCGGACATCTGGCTTGCGAGATCTTGAAGGGCCAACTTCTCGCGCAGATAATCCGATCACGCTCAGCGCGACGATGAAGCTCGTCAGTAATAAATACTTCCGCGACCGCCTGCCAGCTCCACCCAGTCCCACGACCCAATTCTCCAGCCAATAAAAGACCTTCACTGTTTTGCTCCGTAGCCATCGATATTCCGTGGAACACTGAGCGGGCTTGCCGTACAAAAACGAGAGCATGAACGCCTTCAAGGATCCCTGTAGTCCGCCACATTCCGGTAAATCAGCCCACGGCTCCGCAAGGCCGCGGCAACCCGCGCAGCCGACAACGGCACGACGGGCCAAAACCCTGCAATATCCATGATTTTGTGGTGCGCTCGGAGGGACTCGAACCCCCACGATTTTACTCACTGCCACCTCAAGGCAGCGCGTCTACCAATTCCGCCACGAGCGCTTGGGATACCGGCTGGAGCGATGCAGCCCGCCGGATCAACGGCGCCGATGTAACAAATCGGAGATGGGGGGACAAGGCAGTTTTGCGTTCCGATAACTACCTGACATCAGGGGATTTCGGCAGCATTTGCTTGACTTCGACCGCGATACGGTTGCGGTCGACCAGCACGACGCCTGAGGCCACCGGGAGGTTGTTGGCGAGGATCTTGACCTCGTCCGCCTCGGTGGCGTCCAGCTCGATGATGGCGCCGCGGGATAGCCGCATCACCTGATGGATGGGCATGGTCGTGGTGCCCAGCACCACCATGAGATCGACGCTGACTTTATCGAGGGTGGCCACTTCGAAACCGCGAAAGAGGGACTAAATTGGTGCAGTTCCACCTGACCACGTTATGGTTAGCCAATGGTTAATGACCGCCAAAGCCTTGATTTGACGACGTTCGCGCGAGCCCAGGGCGGCGGCGAGGTCGTCGAATGGCGAATTTCGGCAGGTGCCGTCCCCTACCCCGAGGCCGTGGCCGGGATGGAGGCTCGCGCGGCCGATATCGCCGACGGCAAGGCGGCCGAACTGGTCTGGCTGCTGGAGCATCCCCCGCTCTACACCTCGGGCACCAGCGGCAAGGCAGGCGACCTGCTCGATCCGCGCTTTCCGATGTTCACCACCGGCCGCGGCGGGCAGCTCACCTATCACGGCCCCGGCCAGCGGGTGGCCTATGTGATGCTCGACCTGAAACGGCGGCGGCCGGACGTGCGCGCCTATGTGGCGGGCCTTGAAGAATGGATCATCCGCACGCTCGACGCCTTCAACGTGCGCGGCGAGCGCCGCGAAGACCGCGTCGGCGTCTGGGTCAAACGTCCGGACAAGGGCGCGGGCTACGAGGACAAGATCGCCGCGATCGGCGTGCGCCTGCGGCGCTGGGTGTCGTTCCACGGCATCGCCATCAACGTCGAGCCGGACCTGTCGCATTTCTCCGCGATCGTGCCCTGCGGCGTTGCCGACCCGCGTTACGGCGTCACCTCGCTGGTGGACCTCGGCCTGCCCGTGACGATGGAGGATGTCGACGTCGCGCTCCGGCGGGCGTTTGAAGACGTGTTCGGCGCAACCGGCGCGCGCCTGCCGGAGGCGACCATCTGAGCCTCACGCCGCGGCGTAACGGGCCGCTTCGTTAAAAAGCCGATTTTTTGGAACCAATCGGCGCCCTGTGCGTTTGGGCCTCTTGAACAGGCAGTCGGATGGTCACGAAAGATCAGCAACAGCAAAGAGATCTGGCCGAAAGCGAACGTAACTTTCGACTCTTGGTTGAAGGTGTTGCCGACTACGCGCTGTACATGCTGGATCTTTCCGGCGTGGTGACGAGTTGGAACATCGGCGGCCAGCGGATCAAAGGCTACTCGCCGACCGAGATCATCGGGCAGAATTTTTCCCGTTTCTACACCGAAGTGGACCGCGCGAACGGCAAGCCGCTGCGCGCCTTGCGCATTGCCCGGGAACAGGGCCGCTACGAGGAGGACGGCTGGCGAGTCCGCAAGGACGGCACGTTCTTCTGGGCCAGCGTCGTCATCGACCCCATCTATGAGGACGGCAAGCTCATCGGCTTCGCCAAGATCACCCGGGACATTACCGAGCGCCGCGAGGCCCAGCTCAAGCTCGAGCAGATACACCAGCAGCTCGCGGAATCGCAGAAGCTCGACGCGCTCGGCCAACTGACCGGCGGCGTGGCGCACGATTTCAACAATCTCCTGATGATCATCAGCGGCAGTGTTCACACGCTGAAGAAAGCGGTGGGAGACGATCCCAAATACCAGCGGGCGATATCGGCGATCGAGGGCGCGACCAAACGCGGCGCTTCCCTCACCAGCCAGTTGCTGACATTCGCGCGCCGGCAGAGCGTCCATCCGCAAACGGTCGACGTCGCCGAACGCCTCGACGCGGTGCGCGAAGTGCTCGATACCGGCGTCGGCAGCGCGGTGACGCTGAAATTCGACGTCGCCCCGGACGTCTGGCCGGTCATGGTCGACGTCGCCGAGTTCGAGACGGCGCTGGTCAACCTCGTCATCAACGCGCGCGACGCCATGCCCGGCGGCGGCGTCATCACGATATCGGCGCACAACGAGATGCCTGGCGGCGAGGCCGATGCCGGCAGACATGTCGCGATCTCGGTGGAAGACACCGGCGCCGGCATCGCGCCCGATATCCTCGGCAAGATCTTCGATCCCTTCTTCACCACCAAGCCGATCGGCAAGGGCACCGGTCTGGGGCTGTCGCAGGTTCATGGCTTCGCCCATCAGGCCGGCGGAACGGTCAGGGTGGCGAGCGAGCTCGGCAAGGGCACGAGGATCACGATCCTGCTGCCGCGAGAGGAAATCGCACCGCTGGCCAAGCGCGCCGATGCGGTCGAAGCCGCCGGCAGCGGCATCGTGCTGCTGGTCGAGGACAATCCGGAGGTCGCATCCGTCAGCAGCAACCTGCTGGAACAGCTCGGCTACACCGTCCGCCGGGTCGCGGATGCGGAAGCGGCGCTGCGCGAAATCGAGTTCGACGGAATAGACCTCGTCTTCTCCGACATCGTGATGCCCGGAAAAATGGACGGCCTCGGTCTCGCGCGTCACCTGAAGGCTGTCCGGCCCGGACTGCCGATCCTCCTGACCAGCGGCTACAGCGATGCCGCGCTGAACGTGCGCGGCGATTTTCCGATTCTGCGCAAGCCCTACGAAATCCACGAACTCAGCCAGGCGATCGCGAAACTGCCGCGGTGACCGGCGCTCGGCTCCGGATTTGCGCTCCCCCAAGTTCCCCCAATGGAACCGGCTAAAATCGCGGCGAGCCGTTATTTTCCCGATCGATTTGTTAACGGCTTCGGCACCTCTCCCCTCTTAGATTCCGGATGCGCGATGCTAGCCGACGGGGCCGGGCGCGCTGCCATCAAGGCGAGAAATGCCCGATCTGAATCCCCCAGACCCCGGCGGCCCGCTGCGCCGGATATCTCCCGCGACAGTGGTGATCGCCTTTGCGCTGGCGATGACCGCCTGCGTCCTCGGCGTCGTGGTCTGGAAATCACTGGAGGCCAAGGCGACTACGCTCGCTCGCGGCCAAACCGACATTCAGAACCTCGCGCACTCACTGGCCGAGCATGCCGCCCATACGATCCGATCGGCCGATATCGCGATGGCTGGAATGGTCGATCTCCTTAGATATCGTGACCCGTTGCCGGAGCGGTTCAACCCATATTTGGCGGACACGGTCAATTCGTTACCGCAGCTTCGCGAGATCGGCGTGCTCGATGTCGACGGCAGATGGCAATATTCTTCGTTGCCCGAAACGCCCAAGCACAACAATTCCGACCGAAGCTACTTCATCTACCATCGCGACACACCCGGAAGCGCGCTCCGCATCAACGAACCGTTGCAATCGCGCTTGACCGGAAGGTCCACGATCATCCTGTCGAAGCGCATCGACAGGCAGGACGGCAGCTTCCGCGGTGTCCTCACCGCCGCGATCGACAGCGACTACTTCAACCGCTTCTACAAGACCTTCCAGATCGGTCCCGACGGCGGCATCAGCTTGCTGCGAAATGACGGTGCCGTCCTGATCCGCTGGCCGTTATCCGACAGAAGTACAAATCTTTCCGGGACCGACCTGTTTTCAAGACACCTGAAGCTCAGTTCGGTCGGGTATTACAAGATCATTTCCCCCTTCGACGGCATCACGAAATATATTGGCTATGAGAAAACGCCGGATTACCCGACCGTCGTCACGCTGGCGATGTCGGAAGACTGGCTGCTCGCCGATTGGCGGAAGACGCTGCGGACCGACGCGATCGTTGCCGGCGTGCTGCTGTGCATGATCGTGCTGCTGGCCGCGCTGGTTTCCCTGCAGCTCCGCTCCCGCACGAAGACCGTGCGTGCCCTGCGCAAGAGCGAGGCGCACTATCGGTTGCTGGCCGACAACATCGCCGACATCATCATCCTGATCGATGCCCGCGGCCTGCTCCGTTATGTTTCGCGGTCGGCCGAACCGGTGCTGGGATTGCGCCCGAAGGATCTCGTCGGCAAATCATGCTTTGACCTGGTGCATCCCGACGACAGGGAGAGCGTCCAATCGGCGACTGCACGGCTCGACGGGGTCGACAGCGTCAGCACCGTCGTGTTCCGGCACTATCGCGGCGACGGAACGCTGGCGTGGGTGGAAAGCAAGTTCAAGCAGGCGTCGGAAACGGAAGACCCCTCACGGACGGAGTTTCTCTGCGTCATCCGCGATGTCACCGAACGCAAGCGGATGGAGGACGAGCTGACCCAGCTCAACCGCCGCCTCACCCAGCTCGCCGCGACCGACGGACTGACCGGGCTCACCAACCGCCGCGCCTTCGACGGCTTCCTGCGGCGCGAATACGAATCCTGTGAAGAGATTTCGGTGCTGCTGTTCGATATCGACGATTTCAAGGGCTACAACGACACCTACGGACATCAGGCCGGCGACCGCTGCCTGCAGGCGGTGGCGAAGGCCGTCGGAGACGCGACCGCCAATACCTCGGGCCTGTCCGCGCGCTATGGCGGCGAGGAATTCGCCGTCGTGCTGCCGAACACCCCGGAAGCAGCCGCCCTGAAAGTCGCCGAAGCCATCCGGCTGACGGTTCGGGCGCTGGGCATTCCGAACACGGCCTCCAGCCGTGGATACATCACCATCAGCGTCGGCGTTGCCACCAGAAGCCGCTCGACGCTCGACGAGGCCGCGCTGGTGGGAGAAGCCGACACCGCGCTCTATGAAGCCAAGCGTCTCGGCCGCAATCGCAGCATCGTGTATTCCTCGCTCGACCTGCAACATGTCGAGAGCGCCTCCATCCAGCACGACGGCGAGTTTACGCCGGGCGAACGGGCGCAGTAGCGCCACCGCATCTTCAGTCGATCATTGTCTGACAGTGAGCCAGTTCACATTCATGCACAGCCCTCCGCGCTATCAATGGCGCGGGCGCGAACGCATGGAGGTCGCAAATGACTATCGAACGGGCGCTTTCGCGCGCCATTCTCACCATCAACGACAACGAGGTTCTCAAGCAGCTCGTGCTTTTATGCGCGGCCGGCCTGTTCGTTTCCCTGCTGATGCTGACCTACGGTGTCGATCTGAGCCCGGGGTTCTTCTAGAGCGTTTTCGAGCGAAGTGGACACCGGTTCGCGTCAAGAAAACGCGTCAAAACAAGAATCCAGAGCCTATCGTGCGGCAGGCCGCCACGAGAGGTCATCAGACAGCACATAGATCGCGATCGCGGCCAGGCACATCACGACCCCGATCCAGAAGATCGGGGAATGATGGATCCGTCTCCAGTCGCGTGCGGGGTGTTGCGGCTTCATTCGGTGACCTCGTGAATGCGTCTCGGCGATATCATCGGGGTTAGATCGTGGGCAGCACCGAGAATCGCTCCCCTGCCCGCCGCAGCTTGAGCATGTCGGGATTGCCGGCTTCGTCCTCGACCGCCTCGACCCGCGCGGATGTCGGTCCGCGCCGACAGGCGGCGATCATGCCAGCCACGATGTCAGCCGGCCCGGCAAACGTCGCTTCCACGCTTTCGTCCCAGCGATTGCGCACCCAGCCCTCGACGCCGCGCGCGATCGCCTCATCCTCCACCCATGCGCGATAACCGACGCCCTGCACCCGCCCACGGACCGTGACATGGCGGATGGCGTCGCTCATGGCTTCTTCAATCCGAGAAATGCGCCACTGCGGGCTTTCACGTCGGCCTCGCGCATCGCCCTGCCGGTCAGTTCGGACGATGCCAGGCCCTTCAGGTTCTTCGGCGAACCTCCCTCACGCAAAAACTTCAGCGTTTCATAGACGGCCTGCGTGGCGGCTGCGAACGGCGCGTGCCCCTGCAGCGCGATCCGAACGCGCTGGCTTGCGAGATAGTCGAGCGCGGTCATCTCCTCGGGCGCGCCACCGAGCACGATCGGCAGCTTCGTTGCGGCCGAAATGGCTTCCAGCTCCCCGCGGTTCTTGATGCCGGTGAAGAACAGCGCATCGACGCCGGTGGCCTCATACGCTTTCGCGCGCGCAATGGCGTCGTCGAGCCCGGTGACGGAGACGGCGCCGGTACGGCCAATGACGACCAGCGAGGGATCGCTGCGCCCATCGACGGCGGCCTTCATCTTGCCGACGCCCTCCTCCAGCGAGATCAGTTGCATTCCGGCCTGTCCGAACGCCGGCGGCAGCAGCGTATCCTCGATCGTCAGGCCGGCGGCGCCGGCAGCCTCGAGTTCCTGCACGGTACGGCGAACGTTCAGCGCATTGCCATAGCCGTGGTCGGCATCGACCAGCACCGGCAGTGTCGCGGCGCGCGACATCCGGCGCATCTGTTCGGCGAGTTCGGTCAACGTGATCAGCGCAATATCGGGATCGCCGAGCACGACCAGCGAGGCCACCGAGCCACCGAACATGCCGAGCTCGAAACCGAGGTCTTCCGCAATGCGGATCGAGGTCGCGTCATAGACCGACCCCGGCCGGATGCAGGTGGGGCCGTTGAGGATAGAACGCAATCTCTCTCGGCGCTGACGGAAAGCCATGGTGTCCTCAATTCTGTCCGCCGTCATTGCGAGCGGAGCGAAGCAATCCATCTTGCGGTAAAGGAAGTGTGGATTGCTTCGTCGCTGACGCTCCTCGCAATGACGGAGACTATGCGTTACGCAAACTCCAAAATCAGCGCATCCACCGCCAGCGTGGCGCCGGCCGCGGCGTGGATCTTCTTCACCGTGCCGTCGCGTTCGGCGCGCAGCACGTTCTGCATCTTCATTGCCTCGACGACGGCCAGGGTCTCGCCGGACTTGACCTCCTGCCCTTCGCTCACGGCAATCGACACCACGAGCCCCGGCATCGGACACAACAGCTTCTTGCCGGTGTCGGCAGCCGAAGTTACCGGCATCAGCCGGGCGGCGGCGGCCTCGCTTTCGGTGAAGACGTTAACTGCAACTTCATAGCCCTGATGCGCAAGGCGGATGCCGTTCGGGATCGCGCGCACCTGCATCGCCACGAAATGGCCGTCGATCGTGCCCTGCCAGACCGGTTCGCCCGGCGTCCAGGCCGAGACCAGAGTGTGCGGATTGCCGGGCAGACCATCGGCGCCGATGAAGCGCACCACGATGCCCTCGGCCTCGCGCGCGACGTCGAGCGCGATTTCCTCACGATCGAGCCATACCGCGCGGCGGCGCTCGCGCTGCACCAGCCGGCCGGTCAGTTGCCCGGAAATCTGCCGCTTGCGCTCGCCGAGCACATGGTCGATCGCGGCTCCCACGGCCGCCAGCCGCCGCCCGACCTCGCCTTCCGGCGGACGCGCGGAAAAGCCCTTTGGAAATTCCTCCGCGATGAAGCCGGTGGAAAGCTTGCCCTCGCGCCAGCGCGGATGGTTCATCAGCGCCGACAGGAACGGAATGTTGTGACGGATGCCGTCGACGTAAAACGCGTCCAGCGCGGTTGACTGCGCCTCGATCGCAGCGGCGCGCGACGGCGCGTGCGTCACGAGCTTGGCGATCATCGGATCGTAATGGATCGAGATTTCGCCGCCCTCCTGCACGCCGGTATCGTTGCGGATGGTGATGCCGTCATGGCTCGCTTCCGCGGGCGGACGGTACTTCACCAGACGTCCAATGGAGGGGAGGAAATTGCGGAACGGGTCCTCGGCATAGACGCGGGATTCCACCGCCCATCCCGTCAGCGTGACATCCTTTTGCGTGATCGCAAGCTTCTCGCCGGCGGCGACGCGGATCATCTGCTCGACGAGGTCGATGCCGGTGACCAGTTCGGTGACGGGATGCTCGACCTGCAGGCGGGTGTTCATCTCCAGGAAGTAGAAGCTCTTGTCCTGGGCGGCGACGAACTCGACGGTGCCCGCGGAATCGTAGTTCACGGCCTTGGCGAGCGAGACCGCCTGCTCGCCCATCTTGCGGCGGGTGGTCTCGTCGAGCAGCGGCGACGGCGCTTCCTCGATGACCTTCTGGTTGCGGCGCTGGATCGAACATTCGCGCTCGCCGAGATAGATCACGTTGCCATGCTTGTCGCCGAGCACCTGGATCTCGATGTGGCGGGGATCGACGATGAATTTTTCGATGAAGACGCGGTCGTCGCCGAACGAGGATTTCGCTTCCGCCTTGGCGAGATTGAACCCTTCCGCGACTTCGGCCTTCGAATGCGCGATCCGCATGCCCTTGCCGCCACCGCCGGCCGAGGCCTTGATCATCACGGGATAGCCGATCTCGTCGGCGATCTTCACCGCGTGCTTTTCGTCCTCGATGACGCCGAGATGCCCGGGCACGGTCGAGACTTTTGCTTTTGCGGCGGCCTTCTTGGATTCGATCTTGTCGCCCATGGCGGCGATGGCGCCCGGATTGGGACCGATGAAGACGATGCCCGCCGCCTCAAGCGCGCGCGGAAACGCCTCGCGCTCGGACAGGAAGCCATAACCGGGATGCACGGCCTCCGCGCCGGTCTTGCGGCAGGCCTCCACGATTTTATCAATCAGCAGGTAACTCTCGGCCGCCGCCGGTGGGCCGATCAGCACGGCATCATCGGCCATCTCGACGTGGAGCGCATCGCGGTCGGCCTCGGAATACACCGCGACCGTCTCGATCCCCATAAGGCGCGCAGTCTTGATGACCCGGCAGGCGATCTCGCCGCGATTTGCGATCAGAATTCGTTTGAACATGTTCTTCTTGCTTGAGTTTTGGGCGGGATCCTCCCCCGCAATGTGACATGCGGGACGCGGGTAACCCACCCGTCGTACAGCAAAAATCGATGGAGGCAACGGTCTCGTATCGGCGTCGCCCTGCGGCCTGGCGGCCATTCACCCGGAATAGGAGTTGAAGCGGCCCCGCGCATAGGCATGGGATACCGCCTTCATCAGCTCGCCGACCTCGGTTTCCAGATATTCGTTGGCGACGATCAGCGCGCGGATCGTGGCTCTCAGATCGCCGCCGCAGGCCAAAACGGCCTGATCCACCGCAAATTCCAGCTCGTCGTGCTCTTCGGATTTCGGATGTGAAGAGGACGACATGGCAATATTCCGAGTTGAGCGACGCGACTAATGTTCCTATTTTGTTCTCCCGAAGTCAATGGGTGCGTTCGACCTGCGCTCGCCACGGCACCGACGTTTTCCCCAACCTGCGTCCATGCGCGATTAGCGCGAGCGCCTTGGTTCAATCACGCCACCTTGTGCTAGAAGGCAGCGGCGGGAGTGCAATTGGTTTGAAATGAAACAGATGCGGTCACGAATTTTTCTGGTTGCGACGTTGCTATCGATCGTACTTCCGGCCAGCCAGAGTTCGGCCGCCACCGCCATCGTGCGGGATGGCAGCACGATTCAACTGGGCAACGTCACCTACCGGCTCGACGGCATCGATGTCCCGCCCGTCGACCAGCTTTGCATCGACGAGCACGCCGACGTGTGGACGTGCGGGATCGAGGCGCGCGATCAACTGAGCAAGCTGATCGACGGCAAACAGGTTCGCTGCGACGATCTGGGCGTGGATCCGACCTACAAGAAACGGCGTATCGGCGCATGCAAACTCGAGGGCGACACGACCAACCTGAGCGAGTTCCTGGTCAGCAAGGGATTCGCCGTCCTCAATGACGGTGCATCCAGCAAGCGCCGTATCGACCAGGGCCGAGCCATGGAGGACCATCTGGGACTTTGGAAAGGCTGCTTCATCAGGCCCAGCGAGTTCCGCGCAGGCAGGAAGGACGGCAAGCTGCTCGGCAGCTCGTGCCGCGCCGATCGCGACCATGAAATCCGCGAGGCCTTGTTCCCCGAGAGTCGCGCGATGCCGGCAGGTTGCAACATCAAGGGCAAATACGCCGTCCGCGCCCGTGTCACCGGGAACCTCGGCATCTATCATCTGCAGGCGTGCCGCTCCTACCCTGGCCTGACCACGCCGGATCGCTGGTTCTGTTCCGAGGAAGATGCGCAGGCGTCCGGGTTCCGCCGGGCCTACAACTGCCGGTCACCAGCCAAGAGCAAATGAAGCTTGCAAATGAAGCTGGAAATTTTGCCGCGTCCTGTGTGAAAGTACCGGCAGAGGTTGCCGGCACGCATGACCACTTCCGACACTGCCAACGTCTTGCCTGAAATCGCCGCCGCCGACGGCTTGCGGCAGCATCTGCAGGAAATCGCGGACGAGCGCGACAGGGCTCATCGCGCCCTGCAGGAACGCGAAGCGGAACTGGTGCGGATCCAGCGCATCGCCGGTGTCGGCGGTCTCGAAATCGATTTCCGTGACGGCGTCAAGAACCGCCGTTCCCCCGAATATCTCCTGGTTCACGGCTTGCCGCCCGAGGCGGCCAACGAAACCTATGAGGAATGGGTCAGTCGAATCCATCCCGAGGATCGCGAGCGAACGGTCGAGCATCTCTTCGGCATATTGAAAAGCGAGAGCGAGGACTATTCGGCCGAATACCGCATCGTACGGCCGAATGACGGCACGATGCGCTGGATCCGCGTCGTCGCCAAGATCGAGCGCGACCGCGACGGCCGCGCGCTGCGCCTGGTCGGCGCCGATTGCGACGTCACCGCTCAAGCGTTGGCGCAGGCCACCCTGCGCGAAAGCGAGGAGCGGTTCCGCCTTATCGCCGACAGCGCACCGGTGCCGGTCTGGGTCACCAAGCTCGACCGTACGCGTTCCTTCGCCAACCAGGCCTATCTCGATTTCCTGGGGTTGCCGTTCGAGGAAGCCATCGTTTTCGACTGGCGCAAGCGGCTGCATCCGGACGATCAGCAACGGGTGGTGCAGGAATCAATCGCCGGCGAAGCGTCGCTCAAGCCGTTCGTGCTGGAAGCGCGCTACCTGCGCGCCGATAACGAATGGCGATGGCTGCGCTCGGAATCCCAGCCGCGCTGGGACCCGACCGGAGGCCACATCGGCTTCATCGGCGTGGCCCATGACATCACGGCCGCCAAGCAGGCGGAGCAGGATCTGCGCCGGCTGAACGAAATCCTCGAATTGCGGATCACCGAGCGGACGGCGCAGCTCGAATCCAACGAAGCCCAGATGCGCGCAATCCTGGAGAACACTCTTCAGTATCAGGGGGTGCTGAACACGAACGGCGATCTCCTGTATGCCAACAAGACCGCGCTTGCCGGAATCCGCGCCGAGGCCCGCGACGTGATCGGCAAGCCGTTCTGGGAAACACGATGGTTTTCCGGAACCCCCGGCATGCGCGAGGCTGTCCACAAGGCGTTCGTTGCCGTCATGAGGGGCGACGAGATCCAGACCGAGATGCTGCTGCACCTGCCGATCGGCGACCGCTATTTCGAATTCGCAATGCGTCCGCTGCGCAACCAGCACGGCAAGGTCATCGGCGCGGTGCCGGAGGCCATCGACATCACGGAGCGCCGCCGCGGCGAGGAAGCGCTGCGCCAGTCGCAGAAGATGGAAGCGGTCGGGCAATTGACCGGCGGCGTGGCGCACGATTTCAACAATCTCCTGACCATCATCCGGTCCGCGACCGACTTCCTCCGCCGCCGCGAACTGCCGGAAGAACGGCGCCGGCGCTACATCGACGCGATTGCCGAAACGGTGGAACGCGCCTCCAAGCTGACCGGGCAGTTGCTGGCGTTCGCGCGCAGGCAGCCCTTGAAGCCGCAGGTGTTCAATGTCGGCACCCAGGTCGAGGCAGTGGCGCAACTGATCCGTCCGCTGGTCGGCGCCCGGATCAGGATCGACGTCGACATTGCCGATCTCAACTGCTTTGCGATCGCCGATATCGCGCAATTCGAAACGGCGCTGATCAACCTGGCCGTCAACAGCCGCGATGCCATGAACAGCGAGGGCCGGCTGAACATCCGCGTCCGCAAGGTGAATGCCATTCCCCCGCTCCGCGCCCAGCCCGCCCGCGACGGCGACTTCATCGCCATCACCGTGACCGACACCGGCACCGGCATCGCATCCGAACTGCTCGAGACGATCTTCGAGCCGTTCTTCACCACCAAGGAAGTCGGCAAGGGCACCGGCCTCGGCCTCAGCCAGGCGTTCGGCTTTGCCAAGCAGTCCGACGGCGACATCGCGGTCGCGAGCGAGCCCAGCCAGGGCGCGACGTTCACGATCTACCTGCCGCAGGCCGCGGTGCCGGCCGATAAGGTCGAGGCCGCCGCGACCGCCAGCGAACCCGCCGCGCGCGGCCGCGGCTACCGCGTTCTCGTGGTCGAGGACAATGACGACGTCGGACAGTTCTCCACCGAGCTGTTGGAAGATCTCGGATACACGGTCCGTCGCGTCGCCAGCGCGGATGCGGCGCTCGCGATCCTTGCCGAGGACGAGTTTTCCGCCGACCTGGTGTTTTCAGACGTCATCATGCCCGGGATGAACGGCGTCGAGCTCGCCGGCATCGTGCGCGAACGCTACCCCGGCCTGCCGGTGGTGCTGACCAGCGGCTACAGCAACGTGCTGGCGGAGAACGCCCACCGCGGCTTCGAGCTGATCCAGAAGCCCTATTCGGTCGAATTGCTGTCGCGGAGCCTCAGGAAGGCGATTTCCGAAGCGCGCCGCTGAAGCAGGATGAGATCAGGCCGGGCCAAGGCGACGGACCATCCCGAGCCCCGGACGCAAGCGGCCTGAGTGCCGCGAACCGGGGCCCATTCTACTTTGCATGGGGTTGTTTTCGATATTTTGTGTCCGGGCCTTCCGGTGTACCGCCGACAAGCACCGGGAAACCTCCAGCTCACGCCGCGTCCTCGACGCTGGCCTCCCCGGATGCCAGCAGCGCGCGGATCTCCTGCGCGGGGCGCGCGGCGCTGAACAGAAAGCCCTGCATCTGGGTACATCCGAGATTCTGCACGGTCTCGCGCTGCTGCAGGGTCTCGACGCCTTCCGCCGTGGTGATCATGTTGCGGTCGGCGGCGATGCTCACCACCGCACGGATGATCGAGGCCGACGAGGAATTGCGCGTCACTTCCTTGACGAAGGAGCGGTCGATCTTGATCTTGTCGAACGGAAAACGCTGCAGATATTGCAGCGAGGAATAGCCGGTTCCGAAATCGTCGAGCGCGATGTGAACCCCGAGCGCGCGGAGCTGGTTCAGCGTCGCCAGCGCCGCGTCGTCGTCCGCGATCAGGACGGCTTCCGTGATCTCCAGCTCCAGCCGGCGCGGGTCGAGCCCGGTCTCGGCAAGGACAGCGGCGACCTTCAGCGACAGCGTTTCCGACCGGAACTGGATCGGCGAGACGTTGACGGCGATGCGGACATCGGCGGGCCAGGTCGCCGCTTCCGCGCAGGCCGTGCGCAACACCCACTGCCCGATTTCCTCGATCAGCCCGGTTTCCTCGGCGACCGGCACGAAGTCGGCCGGCGAAACCATGCCGCGCACCGGATGCCGCCAGCGCAACAGCGCCTCGCAGCCGGTGACGCCGTCGGTGCGCAGATCGACCTGCGGCTGGTAGTGCAGCTCGAAGGCGCCCTGCGCCAGCGCCGCGCGCAAATCCGCCTCCAGCTCGCGGCGATGATTGGCCTGCTGCTCCATCTCGGGGTCGAAGAAGCGATAGGTTCGGCGGCCGGCCGCCTTCGCCGCATACATCGCGAGGTCGGCGTTCTTCAGAAGATCGAACAGGTCGGAGCCGTCGCGCGGGGCGATCGCGATGCCGATGCTGGCGTCGCTGGAGAGCTGGTGGCCGTGGCAGTCGAACGGGGTCCGCAGCGCCTGATAGATCCGCGCGACCAGGCCGTGAATGTCCTCGGTGCTCCCGATGCCGTCCTGGAGGATGGCGAATTCATCCCCGCCGAGGCGGGCGATGAAATCCTCGGGACCAACCGACTGGCGCAACCGCTCCGCCACACCTTTAAGGAACTCGTCACCGATCAGATGTCCCAGCGTATCGTTGATGCGCTTGAACTCGTCGATGTCGATATAGAGGATCGCGAACTCGCGCCCCTCGGCTTCCAGAAGCAATGCCTCCGCATGGCGCTGGAACAGCGTCCGGTTCGGCAGATTGGTCAGCGCGTCGTAATGGGCGAGATGTTCGATCCTGGCCTGATCGCGCCGCCCTTCGGTGACGTCTTCCAGCGTCGTGGCCCAGCCGCCGTCCGGCGACCGCTTGTAGATCAGCCGGATCGTGCGCCCGTCCGGCGTCGAGGTCACGGTATCCTGAACCAGGCTGCCGTAGGGATCGAGAAACCGGGCACAATAGGCGTCGACGTCGCCGACAAAGGAGCCGAGCTCCTGACGGTGCCGGATCAGGTCGCGCAGATGGCAGCCGGGTTTGACCACGTCGGTCGAGAGCCCGAACATGTCGATATATTGCCGGTTGCAGATCACGAGACGCCCTGAGGAATCGAACAGCAGCAGGCCCTGCGTCATGTTGTTGATGGCGGTGTCGAGATGCTGGCTCTTTTCCGAGAGCTTGCGCTGCGCGGCGGCATGCTGGCTGCGTAGCTGGCGCACGATCAGGAAGACCATGCCGATCACGACGACGACCGCCAGCGCGGCCGCAAAAAATTGCAGCCGGGTCTGCGCCCGCCAGTCGGCAAGTGCGGTCTCCGTCCTGGTGGTCGCGACGATGAGGATCGGAAAGTGCATCAGCGACTTGACCGCGCCGACCTTGTCTTCCGACGATCTCGCGCTGGTGAAGCGTCCCGAAATATTGCCGTCCAGCGCCAGCACGCGCTGAAATGCGTCCGTGTCGGCGACGTTTTGGCCGATCATCGCGTCGTTCTTGGGATAGCGGGCGATGATGGTGCCGTCGCGATGAATCATCGAAATCGCGGTGTCGCTGTCCAGCGCCACCGATGCGACGAAGTCCTCGAAGTGGGAAGGTTCGACGCCGCGGACGGCAAAGCCGATGATCTCGCCCTGGCGGCCGATGATCTTTCGCGCAAAGATCGTCGTCCAGTTCCTGGTGACCCTGCTCACGACCGGTTCGACGATGACGTCGGGCGTCGGCTTGCCGGACATGAACTCCTGGAAGTAGCGCCGGTCCGCGACGGACTTGTCTGCCACCGGCCACATCTCGGACGAATTGACCAGCCGGCCCCTGGCGCTCCAGAGATTCAGGGCGCCGACATGCGGCATCACCGAGAGCTTCGTGCGCAGCATTTCGTGCGCGTTCAATGTCGACATCTTGCTTTCGAAATCGTCGGCGGTGTGGACCCCGTCCGCCCGCAGGCTGGTCACGACGTCTTCCTGGACATGCTGGAGATCCAGCAGTTGCTGGTCGAAATGCCGCGACAGCAGCAGTGCGCTGTTGTTGAGTTCGCGTTCGGTGACTTCCAGCGCCCGCTCGCGGTATTGCATGGCGAAATAGCCGGTGCCGAGCGTGATCGCGATCACGATCGCTGCCGCACTCAAGATCAGCCACTGGATTGCACCCAGCCTGATCCACCACGGCATGCCGGCCCCGAACAGCGGCGGGCTCTCCGCGATGACGTCTTGCGATGAATTGTTCAGCATTTTCCGCCGCCCCCACAGGCGCTTGTTGTAGGGACCACAACCCAAAACGGCGTTAGCAAAATGAGTTATCGCGAGGTTAAGGCCCCACGGAGTCAGGCGGTTTCCGCCAGTTCCGCTTCCTTGAGGCTGCATTCGATCAGCGCCCCGCCGATCGTGAACTCCGAGAATAACGACAGCTCGGTCGCGGCCTGCAGCGGCGCAAAGAATTGCGCATCTCCGGGGCTCTTCAGAAAGAAGCGGATGTGGCTGGCGGCCATCGTATCTCTCGACAGCCATACGATGCCGGAGAACAGCGCCACCATCATCTGGGCGTATTGGCCGGCGTTCGCGATCCCCAGTTCGTAGATCGGGGACACCACAATGAAGCGGGCCCGCAGGATGGGGTTCGGAAACTTGCTCATCATCAGGCGGCTGACCTGGCAGGCCGCATGAACCCGCTCGCCGTCGGAAAGGCAGTACAGGTTGGGGTCGTCGCCTTCCCTGGTCAGGGCGTCATAGGTGGCGAAAAGCTTCCCGTCGAGAAACGTCGAATAGTCCTCGCCGACGCTTTCGGCGTCCTTCTTCCACTGGCCCTTGATCGACCGCCAGGACCTGTCCGGCTCTTTCATCGGCAGAAGGCGCATTGATTAACCAGGGGTTAAATGCAGATTGACCACCGGTACTCTACAGCCCGCGGCTAAACGTTTGCTTACGCGTGGAACCGGCCGCCAAGTATTAGTACGGACCTGCAAAATAACGACCTGCGCGAGTGCTTCCAACCGGCGCCATCAATGGTTTAAGCGCGCCCCGCAAGCAGGGCCGACGGCGCTCGCCACGGCGCCGTCGGCCGGCTTTCGGACTTACGCCGCGGCCTCGTAATTGACGGCGGTCTCCGCGATCTTGGTCAGGGTTTCGTCGGTCTTCTTCTCTTCGGCCAAGGTCTGGTCGATCAGCTTTGCGGCCTGCGGATTGTTGAGCTTGAGCGCCCAGGCCTTCAGGGTGCCGTAGCGTGAAATCTCGTAATGCTCGACCGCTTGAGCTGCGGCCAGCAGGCCGGCATCGAGCGCAGGCGTGCCGGCATACTCTTCCATGATCTCCTTGCCTTCATCGAGAATGCCCTCGATGGCATCGCACTTCTTGCCGCGCGCGGCCTTGCCGAGCAGCTCGAATATCTGTTCCAGGCGCTCGACCTGTCCCTCGGTCTCGTCGTGATGCTTCTCGAACGCCGCCCGCAGCTTGTCCGAGTTGGCGGCCTTCGCCATTTTCGGCAGCGCCTTCAGGATCTGCTTTTCGGCGTAGTAGATGTCCTTGAGCGTATCCAGGAATAATTCGTTGAGGTCTTTCTCAGCAGCCATGACGTCCTCCGTTGTTGGTGCGCCGACAACATTGGATTGAACGTAATGTTCCTAAACCGCGCGCGCCTCAGTCGCGCCCGGTTGCAAGGTCGATCAGCGCGATCCCGAGGTCCGCCCGCTTCCTTCGTCGAAGCGTTGCCGGGACTTCGGTCAAGACCACTTCGAGCGTCGGCCTCACCGTGCCGGCCATCAGGTGGCCGCCGCGGGTCGAGCCATCGGCGAGCCCAAGCACGATGTGGACATGAAGGCTGGGCTTGCCGTCGTCGCCGACGGCTATGTCGCCGATCGCGCTGAGAACCTCGCACTGCTCATTGACCTCGATCTTGCGGTAGCTCTTCGAAGCAATGTCGAACCAGCCGACGGTTGCCCGTTCGAAGGCGCCGATCGCCGTCAGCGACGCCGCGGAAATTCCCAATTCATTGGCGAAGCGAGTGAGCGCTGCAAACGCCTCCTCACCCAAATCCAGAATGATGACGTGAATCTGCGCCTCCGTATCGGCGGCGATGTGCTTGCTCTTCATTGTGATCTCGCTTTGCTGTCACCACCGCATCGTAATCGGCCGAGGAAACCACGGCACTTCCAGTTCCGACTGTTCGAAACCGTGGGTGGCCAGGATCGCAATTCTCTTGCCGTTCAACTCCATGAGGATGATCCCTGAGATAGAGTTCTCCCGGTCAATCGGCGTCGGCAGACATCGTTCCAAGCGGCCCGCCGAGGCGATAGCGAGGGCGCGATCGCCTTCCGATTGACCGATTTTCCCGGTTCCTGTGTCGCTTTGTGCGCAGTGTGAATTGATGGTGGCCTGTTCTGAATTATGAGCGCATAAAGTGGGATGTCCGAATCTCATCACCGATCATGTCAATGCGGTGCGGTTTATAACCGAACGGAATCCATGGCCCCCGGACGCCAGATAAGCAGCTTCGAATGCTCGGTGTGCGGTACGACCATGGAAAGCTGGAATACGGCCTGGGTGCCAGCTTACCGCTTGGTCGCGGGGCCGACCGTGATGAAAGCCGCGCCAGAAGCTCCGGCCAAAGGTTAGTCTTTGATCCTCGCTTTCTTGCGTCGCTTGACGGACAATGGAACGTGAACGCACGGCTTTCGGCTTTTGTCGGCGATGAGAACCCCGGTTGGGCTCCCGCCGACGCAAACAGGAGCGGCGCCCATGCAAAGACGCCATTTCAAACAAACTGTCCCTTTAGAACTACGCCTCGAAGAACATGCAAAGCGCCTGCGTCAGGAAGCCGGGAACACCCCTTCGGAGGTGGAGCGCGAGAATCTCATCCGCAGAGCCCGGCAGGCTGAGACGGCCTCGCACATCAGTCAGTGGGTCAGTTCAAAGGGGCTCCTGCCTCCGTCTTGATAGCCCACAGATGCGCAAGATCGCGACGTTCAAACACACTTCCTGGAGTTGGTTGGCGAGTGTCCGGCCGACACTTGAGCCTTTCTAAACCGTCGCCCGAAACAGCTTCGCCCCGCCGTTCATTGAAGCGGCATGAGCGACGAGAATATCCATTTTCTCGAAGAGGCTGCGCGGTGCCGCCGCTTGGCTGCCCGGATCAACGATCCAGAGACCGTGGCCCGCCTTATCAAGCTTGCCGAAGAGTACGAAGCGAAGGCGGCGAAGAAGTAATATCGCGTAAAGCCGCTACTTTTGAATTTGATGCGCCCTGCGCACAGCCCAGAATGACCTAACTCTTCCTCTTACCCGGCGGGTCGCCGCCGCGGTCCACCCTGCTGACGCGCTGGGCGCGCTCCTTGTCGCGCGGCTGCTCCTGTCCACGCTCGTCGCGGACGATGCCTTGGTCATGGCCGCCTTGGTCATCACGGGCGCCTTGGTCATCGTGACCGCGCCCCGGCTCCGTCGCTTCGCGCTGCTGCTTCTTGCCCTCCTCCACCAGCAGCTCATCTCCGAGCATTTGCCCGATGATCTGCCTGGTCTGGGCTTCGGCTTTCTGTTGGAACTTGCTCATGGCTGGCCTCCTGACAGGGAGAACGACGCCGGGGCTCCGATGTTTCCTCCCTCAGGCCCCCAACCTTTGACGGGGCGCGGACGCTTGCCACCCATGCCGCTCTTGAGACCGGTTCCGCACAGTGTAACAATCCTGTCGCAGAGCAAAACTAAACGGAAAGCGACGGCGGATCCGCCGAAACTTCTCGTGGGGAGACCTGATGCGCCGCACAACACTGTTGCTGTCCGCCGGACTGATCGCGCTTGCCGCAGGATCGGCATCCGCGCAAAACGCCACCCCTCGCAACCTCATCCTGTTCGTGCCGGACGGCCTGCGCGGGCGCATCGTGACGCCGCAGACCGCACCTGCGATGGCGGAAGTCCGCGACAAGGGCGTCAATTTCAAGAACTCGCATTCGCTGTTCCCGACCTTCACCATGGCGAACGGCTCGGCGATGGCCAGCGGCCATTACCTCGGCGATACCGGTACCTTCAGCAACACGATCTACACCGGCTATTCGTCCGTGCCGGCCGGCGACACGGTCGTGCCCTTCATCGAAAACGACGCGGTGCTCAGCGACATCGACGAGCATTTCAACGGCGACTATCTGAACGAAGAAACCATTTTGAAGATGGCCCGCGCGCAAGGTTTTTCGACTGCTGCGATCGGCAAGCTCGGCCCGACCTATCTTTTCGACCATACCGACGGCGGCAAGAACACTATCGTGGTCGACGACTCCACCGGTGGCAAGAATGGCGTGCCGCTGTCCGACGAAATGAAGGATGCGCTGACCAAGGCCGGCCTCCCCCTGGTGACGACCCCGCGCGGGGAAAACAGCAAGGCCGGTGACGCCAAGACACCGGGCACCACGGCGGCGAACGTCGCGCAGCAAGCCTACATGGCCGACGTCGCGGCCAAGGTCGTGCTGCCGATGTTCAAGGCGCGCAACAAGCCGTTCGTGCTGGTGTTCTGGTCGCGCGATCCGGACGGCAGCCAGCACAATACGGGCGACAGCCTCAACACCATTACCCCCGGCATCAACGGGCCTACCTCGATGGCCGGCATCAAGAACGCGGACAATAATCTTGCCCAGCTGCGCAAGAGCGCTGGACGAACTCGGCCTCGCCGCCTCGACCAACATCATCATTTCCTCCGATCATGGCTTCTCGACGATTTCAAAGGAAAGCAAGACCAGTCCGTCGGCGAAAATCTCCTATGAAGACACGCCGAAGGATTTCCTGCCGCTGGGCTTCCTCGCCATCGATCTGGCGAAGGCGCTGAACCTGCCGCTGCACGATCCCAACAAGAAGAACGAGCGCGTGGCCGACGACGCCCATCCGCGGTTCGGCAACGGCGTGCTCGGAAAGAATCCTGCGAAGCCCGATCTGGTGGTCGCCACCAATGGCGGATCGGACCTGATCTACATTCCCGGCAAGGACCGCAAGCTCGCGGATCGCACCATCAAGGCGCTGCTGGAGCAGGATTACGTCAGCGGCCTCTTCGTCGATGACGAGTTCGGAAATTTTCCCGGCACGCTGCCGATGTCGCAGCTTGGCCTCAAGGGCAAGGCGGTCGTGCCGCACCCCTCCATCGTGGTCAATTTCCGCTCGTGGTCGTCGGGATGCGAGGAGCCGACCAACTGCTCGGTGCAGATTGCCGACACCGTGCTGCGCCAGGGCCAGGGCATGCATGGCAGCTTCAGCCGCGGCGACACCTTGAACTTCACGGCGGCGATCGGACCGGACTTCAAATCGGGCTATGTCAATCCCCTGCCCGTCAGCAATGCCGACGTCGGCGCCACCGCGGCGAAACTCCTGGGGCTCACGCAAAAAGCCAGGGGCAAGCTGATCGGACGCGTCATGACCGAAGCCATGCCCAATGGCGCTACGCCGAAAGCTTATGCCGGCACCGTGACGTCAAAACCGTCGGCGAACGGCCTGCGTACGGTGCTGAACTTCCAGCGCGTCGGTTCGCAACGCTATTTCGACGCCGCCGGATTCCCCGGCCGCACGCTCGGGCTCGATGCCGGCGAAGGCAAACAGAAGACTGCAGGGAAATAATCGCCGCTCACGACCCGCGCGAGATCGGTTGGGCAACCGACTCGCGTGGCACAAACTGCATACCGGGCGCGCTCGCGCTTCGGTGACGGCCGACCGGTTGCCTTTAAGCGAATTGAAGAAGTTCCATCTTCGCTCGGCATGCATCGATCGAGCACGTGACTCTTGTGCCACAGCTATTGGAAGTTTTCCCCGGCAGGTTGCACATTCGGTGGAAAGCAGCGGACAATCGACGTCGCACTTGCCTGATAGTGCCGATCAGAGGGAACGCGCGATGACCCGGCATGCAATTTCATCGTGGCGGTGGACAGCAGCCTTGGCGGGGATCGGTGCACTGTCCGCGGTCGCATTGACGCCTGCCGCGGCCAGGGCCGACGCCGGCGGCATCGGCTTCTGGCTGCCGGGCGGTATGGGCAGCCTTGCCGCCGTCCCGGGGCAACCGGGATGGAGCCTCGCCACCATCTACCTCCACGTCAACGCAAACGCCAACGGCGGCCAGGAGCTTCAGCAGAACGCCTCCATCGTCACCGGCCTTCGTGCGCGCGCGGACGCAATTGGCGTCATGCCCGCTTACACTTTTGCAACTCCGGTGCTGGGCGGACAATTGACGATTGGCGCGGCGGGCGTACCGGGCAACGTCGGGCTTGGCATCAACGCAACGCTGACGGGACCGAGAGGCAATCAGTTCTCGGGCGGCGTGAGCGACAATCGGACGACTCTGGCCGATATCTACTACCTCGGTACGTTGAAATGGAATCAGGGGCTCAACAATTACATGTGGTACGTGCTCGGAAACATTCCGAGCGGCACCTATGACTCCACCCGTCTCGCCAATCTCAGCCCCGGCTATGTCGCTGTCGACAGCGGCTTCGGCTATACCTACCTCAATCCGCACACCGGGCACGAATTCTCCGCGGTCGCCGGCCTTACCTACAGCGGCACCAATTCCGCCCTGCAGTATCAGAACGGCATCGACTTCCACGTCGACTGGGCGATGTCGAAATTTGTCAGCAAGACCGTTCACGTCGGCCTCGCCGGCTATGTCTATCAGCAGGTCACCGGCGACAGCGGCTTCGGGGCCAGGCTCGGCGACTACAAGGGGCACGCCACCGGCATCGGCCCGCAGATCGGATTCTTCTTCCCGGCCGGCGAAGGCTATACCGGCTACCTGAACGTTCGCGGCTACGCCGACATCGTCACCGAGAACCGGGCGAAGAGCACGACGTTCATGGTGACGCTGGGCCTGGCGCCGTCCGCACCCGAGCAGCCGGCGACGCCACGCGGGCCAAAGCATCTGAAGTAGGTCAGAACGGGGTGACGTCGTTGAAGATTGCGACCTGGCGCAGAGCACCGGCCGGATCGAATGCGCGAACCTGACGTGACGCTCAGGCTCGATGCGGAAGGTGAAAACAGAAAACGGCGGGGAAATAACCCCGCCGCATATCTGACTATCCGATGAGCCAATGGCCCTTGTGGATGTCGAATTTCACCAGGCCTTCGTCGCGCATCTTCAGAAGCAGGGATTGGCAGGCTTCCTCATTCGGGAGATTGGCACGCCGCATGAGCTGGTAGGCCTTGAGCGGCTTCTCGCGGAGCGCATTCAGGATATTCTCGCGATCTTTCAGCATGACTGGTCCTGCAATCCAAAACTGGCGTTCATGATAAACTGCTCAGGCCGCGACGAGCTTGATCTGGCCATCTTCAAGATTTCCCGCCGCGAGCGCTTCGCGCGCCATCTTCTCGATAACAGGCCAATTGGCCAGAAGATATTTTTGCGCCAGCGCCTTCGTCGGCAGCTCGGTTTGCAGAACGCAGCTCTGCCGCACGTTCCCATTCGCGATCTGAAAGGATACCGCTTGCGGCCCCTCGATGATCTCTTGTTCGGTGGGCTCGGCAGCTTTCCGCATCCGCTGGCTCCTCTGTAACTTCTGATTGGGCCAACGGACCGGGATCGGCATCATCTACCGCGCCTCGGTCCGTTTCTTGAGCGTGGGAATGAACGCCGAGCGGCCGACTAGGACTGATCGTCCTCGGCCTCCGGTGAGCGTTTCGGCCTGTGATCCGCGATTGGCTGCGTGTTGCGGACCGCTTCGGCCAGCATCAGACGCAACTCATCCTTGGTCATCGGTGGTTGCCGCGTTGTCGATGATTTCCATTGTGCCATGAGGTCAATATAGGGATGCCGGAGCGGGAATTAAAGCCCCGGAACCTGATCTCATCACGTCCAAACGGATGCCTTCAACGGGTAAAAACGAACAACGGCCCCTTTCCGAGATTCCCCCTACGCGGATGTGACGCAAATAACCCGTTTCAGACATGGCTGTCGGCAGCCGGCCCCGCCTCGGAGTTATGGAAAGGATGCACGAGTGCTGCGGTCCGCTCGAGCCCATCTGTCGGCTTCATTGGGCCGCACGAACAGAAAACGAGACACCACGGATATTTGTGCGTCGGCGCTGCCATCTTGACCGATAAGGATTAGCCCCGCTCCGCCATTTGCCACAGTTAAGATAACGGGCTCGCCGTTCCACGTGTTGATGGGCGCCATTCCGACGATGAGAAATTCACCTGCCGGTTGATCGAAATATTGAAGCCTCAGTTGCGGAGCGATCTCTGCTGCCGCAAGTCCAAAGCCCAGATGTTGAGCGCGCGCATAGATGTCAGCCAGCGATGCGGTATCGGCCTCGAAGCCGAGTTCGGCCGCCGATACCGCGAAAAGCTCCACGTTTGTTTTCACAGCGCTGAGGGTAAAGGCCGGTCGAGCGAGAATTTCCCCAGCCGAGTTTCCGACGCCGCAACCTACCGCACCCAACGCGTTACCGAGGGCAAACGAATCTGAAAACGTCCCTACCGTAATCGTCTTCCATACCGGCACATCGACGGCGGATCGGACTGGAATTTGCGGCGTACCGACTGAGGGAGTTTTCTTCAGCCTCAATTGGTTCTGCAGGACATCACGCGCCGTGCACTGAGCTCTGGCTTCGCTTGCGAACAGAAGGATGCACGCGGTGCAGAGCGTCGCAACAAAGAAACTGCCGCCCCAGTTGCACCAAATATGTCGCGGATCGGTAAAGCGGTTCGAGACGACATGGCCGGTCATCCGTTCCTGCCTAGCCGCGCAGTGAGCTGTGTTCATGGGGCATCTCCCGGAGGACGTCTTTGCAGACGGCCGAGAGTGCCAAGGCAACGAAGGGGACGCTTGACGAGCGGCTTACATTTTCCTTACCGGCGGCTTTTATTTTTCCTCGCGACGCTGGAGCGCCTGTGATTGGTGGCCGCCCAAGGGATTGGCAGCTTGCGCCATATTTTCGAGGAGTACGCATTCGACACAAACTTCGGGCGACGAGCGCCGCGAGATCGCGAAACTGTATCCACCGTCATTGCGAGCGAAGCGAAGCAATCCATTGTCACCTCGTGCACGGAAAGATGGATTGCCTCGCTGAGCCTGTCATCGGGCGCGCATTCGCGCGACCCGTTGGCTCGCAATGACGTGGAGAGGCCGCGGTGCACTGGATGCCCCGCCTTCGAGAGGCATGACGAAGCAGCCCAACAAAAAACGGCGGGAATGACCCCGCCGTCGTCGTCAGATCAGTGATCCGCCCGATGGACCTACAGCATCCCCATATCCAGCATGCCCGGCAGTTGCGCGAGCGGCAGCGCTGCGGCGCCGATCAGGGTTGCGACCAGCGCCGCGAGGCGGTGGTTGATGCGGCGCTTGCCGCGCATCTGGCTGGCAAGCCATTCCAGCACCTTGGTATCGATCTTGGCGGCCTGCGTCGGCGCCCAGCTTTCGATGTCGGTATCGGGCGACAGCGCAACCGTGCGCGGCGGCACCGGCAGGCCGGACTCGGACGCCGCATGATGAGCGACCGCCTTGGCCAGGAGATCGTCGAAACGACCATCGTCGGTACGCTCGGCGGCAGCGTCGCTGATTTCAAACAGCGCCTCGACTTCGGCGCGGCTCACCGGCTGATGCTCGACCTCGCTGACGGTCAGGATGCGCGCGCACCAGGCGGCGTCGTCGGCATCGAGTGCGCGGGAAAAATGGATACGGCCCCTGGTCGTCGGGCCCTCGCCGGTGATCACGCCGTCGCGCACGATAGTGAGCGCGTGGGCTGCGGTCTTACGGCAGGACGGTTGCGGGACGTCGGACATTTGGGCGGACGCTTCAGCGGTCTTGGCAGTCGGGGCAGGCATAGGTGCACTTCTCAATTTCTTTTTTCAGGTCCAGCATTTCCATACCGGGCATGAACGAGCGGTTAACGTTTCGAAACTGGCATTTCGAGATTTTTAGATGGTTGCCAATTGGTCGCTGTGAGGTCGGTCACGGTTCAGGCCATAGCGGCCTGACCGGCAAAACGGCCGGGCGTGATGGGGACCATAAAAGGCAATATCGGGGCAATCCGGACAATTGCGGCAATCGGTTCTTTTCGCCGCAGGCGCGCAGATCAAAAGAAGATGCTAGGAGTTCCGTACTTGCGGAGAAGGATCTCACCTTTTACGTGAACCAGTTCCTTTAGCCGTTGCCCGGGACTATAGTCACCAGGACGAATTCCACTGCAACTAGAATAAGATGAGGTCGTATCATGGCACTCCAGATAGGCGCAGTCGCCCCCGATTTCGAAGCCCAGACCACCGAGGGAAAAATCAAATTCCACGACTGGATCGGCAATAGCTGGGCGCTTTTGTTCTCGCACCCGAAGGATTTCACGCCGGTTTGCACCACCGAACTCGGCGCTCTCGCGAAGTTGAAGCCGGAATTCGACAAGCGCGGGGTCAAGCTGATGGGGCTGAGCGTCGATCCCGTCGACAGGCACGCCAAATGGTCCGAGGACATCAAGGAGACGCAAGGCGCGGCGCCGAACTATCCGATGATCGGCGACACCGATTTCAACGTCTCCAAACTGTACGACATGCTGCCGGCCTCAACGTCGGGCGACCCGCTCACGCGCACGCCCGCCGACAACCAGACCGTCCGCAACGTCTTCATCATCGGGCCGGACAAGAAGATCAAGCTGGTGCTGGTCTATCCGATGACGACGGGGCGCAATTTCGCGGAAATCCTGCGCGTCATCGATTCCCTGCAGATGACGGCCAAGCATCGCGTTGCGACGCCGGCTGACTGGCAACAGGGCGAGGACGTCATCATCTCAGGCTCCGTCAGCGACGACGAGGCCAAGACGATCTATCCGGCGGGCTGGAAGTCGCCGAAGCCCTACATCCGGATCGTGCCGCAGCCGAAATGACCGCGTAGCGGTCATCCCGGAAGGGTCCGAAGGACCCTATCCGGGATCTCCGCACTTCAACCTGAGCGGCGATTGACCAGCAGCACCGCCGCCGCGCAGGCGGCCATGCCGGCGAGCGAGATCGCGTCCAGCCGTTCGCCGAACAGCGCATATGCCATCAGCGACGTCACGGCCGGGACCAGGTAGAACAGGCTCGCCACCGACGTCGCGGCCGATCGGCGGATCAGCCAATACAGCAGCCCGATCGATCCGATCGACAGAACGACCGCAAGCCAGGCCAGCGCCAGGATGAACTCGGTGGTCCAGTGCACGACATTGGTTTCGAACAGCCACGCGCCGATCCCGAAGAAGACGGTCACCGCGACATATTGCACGAGGTTGCCGGAACGCCAGTCGATCGCGCCGCAGTAGCGGCGCTGGTAAAGCGTGCCGAGGGTGATGCTGACCAGCGAGATGGCCGAGGCGAGCCATCCCCATCCGGCCTCCCCGCCCATCGGCCTGTCGTGCAGGATCAGTACGACGCCGGCAAGCCCGAGCAGCAATCCCGTCCATTGCAGCGGCGTGACGCGTTCGCCGAGCCAGCGGCTTGCGATCGTCGAGGTGAGGATCGGCTGCAGGCCCGGAATCAATGCCGAAAGCCCCGCCGGAATCGAATGTGCGATCGCAATCGCCGTGCCGCCGAGATAGAATCCATGCACCAGAATGCCGGCGACGGCGCTGTGTGCGATACCGATGCGATCCGGCCAGCGCGGCCGCGCGATCGCCACGATGATCGCCATCAACCCCACCACAAACGCCATGCGGATCGCGAGATAGGTCAGCGGCTCGGCATTGTTCAGCACATATTTGGTGCCGATGAAGCCGGTGCTCCAGAGCACGACGAAGATCGCCGGCGCCGCGCGCGCGGCCGTTTTTTCAAAGTCGCCAGTCATTTGCCGCCCCTGTTGCCCGATCATATACCATGCGGCAAGAACTGATCGCGCCGGGAGACCTGCACGATTTCATATATCGAAGCCGGATAATCGAAGAGCTGATGAAGCGCGGCGAGTTGATCCGCGGCGTGGTGACGTTCCAGGGTCCAGATCGTGGTTTCCCACAAGAGCGGTCGGTCCAGGGCGTGAACCCATAAACTCGAGTGGTCGGTGAACACCCCACCCTCCCGGTGCTGCGGTCAGATGCTCTTCGGCTTTCGAACGACGCATCGGAATCCAACATGGCTTGTCGAGGTATCGACCGGTTCCGCATGCCGCGCGGCCGGGCGATACCGGCGGCAATAGTTTGGGGCACACAGATGCGAACCGCCCTTCAGAACCTTTCGGGGAATTCTAATGTTCGGTTGCACAGGCATCAAAACTGTCCTGCTCGCGGGCGCCGCGCGGATTTTCGGGAATGCAGCAAGCCTTCAGCGCATCTGCTTCATGCCTTGGCGCGTAGAAGTCGCTTGTCCATTCCCAGACATTTCCGATCATGTCGGAAACTCCATAGCCGTTCGGCGGAAACTCGCCGACAGGCGACGTTCGCGCGAACCCATCGGTACAGAGATTTTGGTGCGGAAACTCGCCCTGCCAAGTGTTAGCGAGATACTTGCTGCCGGGCGTAAATTCATCGCCCCAGGCGAATTCGGCGTCTTCCAGTCCGCCCCGTGCGGCGAACTCCCATTCCGCCTCGGTCGGCAAATCCTTTCCGGCCCAGTTCGCGTAGGCTAAAGCATCGGCGTAGGCGACGTGAACCACCGGATGGTTGTCGAGGACGTTGATGTTGCTTTTCGGTCCGTAGGGACGACGCCAATTTGCGCCGCGCAGGAAAGTCCACCATTGACCCCAGTTACGGAGATCGACCGGATGGTTGGGTGGCGAGAACACCAGCGATCCCGCGTAAAGCATTTCCGGCAAAGCGCCGGATAATCCTTGGCGTCGGGAACGATTTCGGCAACCGTGACGTGGCCCGTGGCGCGGACAAACTCCTTGAATTGCCGGTTGGTGACCGGCGTGCGATCAATGAAAAAGCTGTCGACAGTGACGCGATGGACCGGGGCTTCTTCGGGATAGTGCTTGTCCGAACCCATGCGGAACGTGCCGCCAGGAATGAGCGCCATATCCAGATAGGTCGCGTCGTCAGCCAACCCACCTCGTTGCATCGGCCTGACCTCTCGCAATCCGGCAAACTTCAACTCAACAACAACGGCCACCGCCCGAAGGCGATGGCCAGTCTCGAACCGCCTCAACGCGCTTGTTTGAGTTTCTCTTCGATCTTGCTCAGATTGAACGAGCCTGGTGTCTTACTCGGCGGATACTCCTTCATGGTCATGAGGAACTGCCCCGCTAAAGTCTGGATTGGTACAAGGACGAACGCCCGATCGAGGAACCAGTCATTATAGGTATTGGAGTTGTGGTCGGCTTTCTCGAACGGATCGCGGCGCAGGTTGAACAACAGCGGCACCCGCAGCTCTACGTATGGCTCGCGCCAAACGCCGAAAGCCTGGCCGCGATTCTCCATGAACACACCTTCCAGTCCTGCCAGCGTGCGGCAACGACATCACCGTCGTCACTGACGTACCAGAACTCGTTACGCGGCGAGTCCTTGGCCTTGCCACTGAGGTAGTCGAGCATGTTGTAACCGTCCGGGTGAGAACGGTATTTCCTGCCGGCAAAGGTGTCGCCCTTCATTAGCCGTTCCTTGACATCCGGCATGCCGGCGGCGGTCAAGAATGTGACCAACCAGTCCTCATGCGCGACGAGTTCCGTTGACGGTCTTGCCGGCCATGAATTTTCCGGGCCAGCGGATGAAAGCCGGCACACGATACGCGCCTTCCCAGTTGGAGTTCTTCTCGCTGCGGAACGGAGTCGTACCTGCATCCGGCCAGGCGTTGTATTGCGGGCCGTTGTCGGTGGTAGAACACGATGGTGTCGTTGGCGACGCCGAGGTCGTCGACCAGCTTCAGGAAGCTCTCCAACCATCGCATTCATGCTCGACCATGCCATCCGAGTACTCGTCCTGGCCTGAATCTCCACGGTTGCTCGGCTTTTACGTGCGTGCGGAAGTGCATGCGTGTCGCATTCCACCAGCAGAAGAACGGCTTGCCCGCGTTTTTCTGGCGGGTGACGAAGTCGCTTTGCCGTCGCCAGGGTTTCCTCGTCGATGGTTTCCATTCGCTTCTTGGTCAGCGGGCCGGTGTCCTCGATCGTTTGCCCACCTTTGCCGTCCGACTTGGAACGGATCACGCCGCGCGGGCCGTATTTCTTGAGAAACTGCAGGGTCCTTTTGGGATAGTCGCGATTCTCTGGCTCCTCGTCGAAGCGTTGAGGTGATAAAGGCTGCCGAAGTATTCGTCGAAGCCGTGCATCGTCGGGAGATGCTCATCGCGGTCACCGAAATGGTTCTTGCCGAATTGACCGGTGGCATAGCCCTTGTCCCTGAGCAGCGCCGCGATAGTCGGATCGCCGGCTTCTGCCAGCCTTCCTTGGCACCCGGCAGACCGACCTTGGTCATGCCGTTCCGCACTGGAACAACGCCACCGATGAATGCCGCGCGGCCGGCCGTACAACTCTGCTGTCCATAGTAATCGGTGAACGACACGCCCTCGCGGGCAATGCGGTCGATGTTCGGCGTCTGGTAGCCCATCATACCTCGACTGTTATGGCTGATGTTCCAGGTGCCGATATCATCTCCCCAGATCACAAGTATGTTTGGTGGACGCCCGGACGGCACAGACTGCGGTTGCTGCGCCTGCGCGGTGCGAATTGATGGCGCTGACGCTGCCGCTGATGCAGCCGCAAGCGCCGTGCCGGCAAGTAGGATATTGCGACGGCTCATTCGTCCATCTCTTCGATCATCGATCGAAGACTGGTCGCCGGCATTCCTGTCGTTGGTCGTCATCGGATGCTCCTTGTCATGGCTACTGGACTTCATCACAGACCTCCCAAGAGCTCGTCGAGTTGCCGCTTGGGCTCGCTTACATGGTCCTTGGAAGAGCATCGAGCGGATATCCGGAAGTATCCGGAAAGGTCACCGGTGAAATCCTGAAACGCCCAATGGCTCCTTTCAGATCGCCAACGTTTGCCGTAATGTTGGGGGAAGAACGCGAGTTCGTTCCAGTGAACCACGAGATTCGGTGACACGCGCCCTCGCCTGGTCTTACCGGGCCGAGCAAATGGAAGAGTATTCGGCATGACGCGGATACTGATCGCTGATGACCACGATGTTGTGCGACGAGGACTGAGGGCCATCCTGGAAAGCCGGCTTGGCTGGAGCGTCGTCGCAGAAGCGTCGGACGGCAAGCAGGCGGTTGATCAGGCGCTACAAACCAAGCCGGACGTCGCTATCATCGACTACGGCTTGCCTCTTCTGAATGGCTCGGAAGTTACTCGGCAAATCCGCGAGCGACTTCCCAAAACCGAAGTTCTCGTATTCACGATGCACGACAGCGATGCGGTCTTGCAGGAGGTGTTGCAAGCAGGAGCCCGAGGTTTCCTGCTGAAATCTGATGCGGACGATTATCTCGTTGCGGCGGTGCATGCCATCTCGCTGCGCAAGCCATTTTTTACGGGCCTGGTATCGCAAAAGATGCTCGACACCTTCCTCGCAAAAAGCGGAGATGCGCCTGTTCTAACGGCTCGCGAGCGGTCGGTTGTCAAGCTTATAGCCGAGGGAAGGACCAACAAGGAGATGGCCGACGTCCTGAGCTTGAGCGCCAAAACAATCGAGTCCCATCGTGCAGCCGCGCTGCGGAAGCTCAACCTCGCAACAACGGCAGACCTTATACGCTATGCGGTTCGAAACAACCTCGTTGACCACTGATCTATTTGGGCCCAGCCCAACACCGGCTTGAGCCTTTGAAAACGGGATTTTGGCTAAACTCCACGCGACTTTAGCGGTTCAATTCCGCCTGCGCGACCCAGGGTTCGTGAGGACAGGTCTCGGTTGATGGGTCACGCGTTTGCCGACGCGGAAGGTGCCCGATGTCGACTGTCGCACCCATTCATGCGCCACGAACAGCTCTATCGTCGGGAGCCGGACTACGCGCACGTGTAACGGTCGCGATCGCCCGTACAATCATTGCAGCCCTAGCCGTCGCAACGCCGATCTTGCTGCTCCAGGCCGCCGCAGAACGCCGGGCGATCGAGGAGCGGGCCGGTCTGGCAACTGCGGCAATCGCCCACATCGTTGAACGCGAGGCGCTGCGTCCCTCGCGTTGCTGGACGGCCTGGCTTCAACGCCTTCGCTTCACAGCGGCGACCACAGGAGTTTTTACGAGCAATTTGCGGCGACGAAGATCGCCGAGGGAGCATTTCTATCGGCGTACGACGACGAGCGTCAGATCATCAACACGCTTCGACCATTCGGTGCTCCCCTGCCATACATCAGGGACTTTCCCCCCGAGGCACAGGCGGCCGTCGAGCGAATTCATCGGAACGGCTGGAGCATTTCCGGGCGGACGTGGGGTATCGTTGCCGGAGCCTATGTCGTCGTCATCAGTCGGAGTGTCCTTAGCAACGGCAAGCGGTTCATTGTGACGACGGCCATACCGGAGACGCGATTGCAGGCACTCGTGAAGACGCAGGAAGTACCGGCCGATTGGGGAAAATTTGTCCTCGATCGATACGGACGCGCACTGGTCGGCGAGCGAGTTGAAGTCAATCCGCAAGTTCCGCCTCAAGGTCACTGGCTCAGCCCGCACATTCCGCCAAACGATCAGCGCGGGTCGCTCGCGGTGACTGACAGTGCGGGCGTCAAGTATTTCGCAGCATTTGAGCGCGCCCCAAATTCCGGCTGGACGGCAGCAGTGACCATACCGTGGAGTGCGGTGGGTGCGCCTCAACGAAAGGCACTTGAGAGGCTTGCATTGGGCGGTATCGGTCTTCTGGTGGTTGGCGTAATTGCAGGCTTCGTCCTGGCCAGCATCTGGGAACGGCCGATCGTGAAACTCTCAGAGACAGCGGCGTTGACGGCGGCCCGCCTCCGGCAAGCGGAAAACCAGCATGACGCGACACGCAGGCAAGTGGACAGCTTGACGGATCGCCTCATGTCACTCCAGGAGGATGAACGGCGGCGGATCGCCGCAGAACTTCACGATTTCACATCGCAGCACCTGGCGGCAGCGAGTATCAATCTCATGCGGTTGAAGGCGGGGGCAAGCAATTCGAATGGAGCTGGCGAGGCTTACGAAGAAATCAAGGCGTCTTTGCGCGAAGCGCAAACAGAAATACGCATCTTCACCTATCTGCTGCATCCTCCGAAACTCGACAGCCTTGGGCTGAAAAAGACCATGGAGACCTTCATCGAAGGGTTCTCTCTCCGAACCGGAATCAAGAGCCGAATTCGAATTGCGGCTGCGGTCGATCGTCTTCCCTATGAAGTACAGCGGTCCGTCTTCAGGATTTTTCAGGAATCGCTGGCCAACGCGCATCGACATTCCTCGGCGACAAAAGTTACCGTAATCGCCGCATTTCGTGACGAGATCCTGAGCATGTCGGTAACGGACAACGGTCGAGGATTCCAGCCGACGCCAAATGCCTACTCCGAACTGGGCGTCTCGCTCGGTGTTGGAATTCCCGGAATGCGGGCGAGGCTTCGGCAGTTTGGTGGAAATCTCGATATCGAAAGTACGAACGCGGAACGTCGATGCGTGCTTTCATTCCCGTCACCAACCTCGGTGCATCCGCTTCGAATTTCGGCACGAACGCGCCGAGTGAAACAAGCTGTTGCAAAGCAATCCGCGACCACAGCCGCCGCGCTACCACTCTTCCGGACAGGGATCGACGATCTTCCAGAGCTCGCCGCCGTTCTTGATCTTCTTCATCTCGGTGGTGAGCCCGCCATTGCGGCGGATCCAGTCTTTCACGGAGTTCGGATAATAGGACATCAGGTCCGACGTCCCCTCCGCACTCGTGACCTTGATGCCGAAGGTGAAGGCCTTGTCGTAATAGGCCTGGTGGAAACCGACGCTTGCCTTGGGCGTGACGCAGATCTTGTTCATCGGCACGATGCCGAACACCAGCGTGCAGGCGGAATTGCAGATGCCGTCGATGATGACCCGCTCCTTGCGGTCGCGAATGCGCTTGTACTTGGTCTTGTACTCCTCGACAAAGCCGCCGTGGTCACGCGTAATGTGCAGGTCGGCGCGCGCCGGGCTCGCCACCAGGACCGAGAGAGACAGCAGGGCAAGGGACGTGATGCGCATGGTCAATCGGGAACCGGATAAGCCTTTTGTCAGACGCGGGATAAGTCGGCTCGTCGAGTCAGGACCGGACAGCAGAATTTTGGCCGGACTGTGTTGGGAATTGGTTAAGCATCGCTTGAGGCCAAAAATAGGCGCATTACGGTGGTTTTCCGCAGCTTTTCTGCCCGTTTCTCCTAGAATGCAAAATCAGATCGGCCCAAAGGGAACACAGGCTTCGATCGAATCAGAGGTTTAGCGCCTATCTTATTGTTCTGACGCGCTTTCTTCACACAAGGCTATCCGCTCAGCTCGAAATCGATACTGTTTCAGTGGGACTTTCCGGAGAATCGAAATGACCAAAGCGAAGTTTTTCGTTGCCGCCGCCCTCCTCGCCGCCGCGGCCCTGGCCCCGAGCCTGGCAGACGCCCGCCATAACCGGCACCACCACCGGCACCACCTGCACAATTGGGGCCTGCCTTACCCGATCAGCTACCTCCACAATTATGGGCCCGGCCTGCAAGCCGGCACCTTCGCCTATTACGACGGGCCCTCCACCGTCCTCTGCCGCCAGGGCGCCGCGGCCTATATCGGCCAGGACCGTCGGCGGCATCCCTGCTACTAGCTCCCGCTGCTGGCTCTCACAGACCAAGTCTGATACGAGCCACCGCAGGCGCTCGTAGCTCAGCTGGATAGAGCATCGGATTTCGATTCCGAGGGTCGGGAGTTCGAAATCTCTCCGAGCGCGCCACATATCGCCGACGCCTTCCGGATCGTGGCGAGCATCTCGTTCGTGACGTCGAGGGCCAGCCGCCGCTCGGCAGCTAGGCGGTTCCGAACATGACCTTGCGCCCGTCTGGATCGATGATCGTCACCACAACATCATCAACGGACATGGGCTGAATATTGAGGCTCTGCAAATGAGCAAGAAATGCCTTCTGATCCTCGACCTTGAAATAGAGATGGGTGAGATTGGATCTCGCTAACGGAGGATATGTGTAGGCCGAGAAAGCCTTGGCATCGTGGATTGCGAGTTGCATTCCGTCACGGTCCAACTGCCAGTAGACATATTCATCCGGCATACCCACGGCCTCCAGCGGAAGCGAGGCCACCTGTTCATAGAATTTCGCCGTCGCCTCTGGCTTCTCGCTTGTCAAGAAAATGCCGCGGAGCTTCGTATCGATAGCATCGTCCATCGGTCTTTCCTGCCGGTTGTTTCTTCCGGTCACGACCGGCCTTTGCTCTTCTCTGAACAGCCGACGAGCGATCGCGAGGCCCAACCATACCCAGTAGTGATATACACAATCGTAGTGGCGCCGGCCGCTTCGGATGCTCGTGGCGCCGCCCGCGTACCAACGACCAGAATATCATAAGCGCTCCAGCGGAAACGTAGTTATCAGTTTCATCTTCGCTGGCGCGCCAACGCTACTTTCCGCCGGAAACGTACCCCTGAATAGAGGCGCCAGCCGAGGCGGCCGGCGCGCTTACGATCGCGTCCTCATCTGAGTTGGCAACGATCAGGCGTGGCGAATAGATATTGTCCGGCTCGCCGAACTCGTTCACCCACCAGCGGCTTCTCAGAACGAGGCTCTCGACAAGATAAGAGTACTTCTCGCCGCCGACGTTAACAGGCGGCTCGATTACACGCGCGGCAATCCCGGGAAACGTGAGTCGATAGACCTTCCCAATTCTTAGGCTTGATCCGCGCCGCATCGCGCTCTCCGTTCCTGCTGCTGCGGTCGAATCCAGACGCAGCACCCAGACAACAGTTACGGGGGAAGATGGTTAAGAGAGAATTAATCCGACAACCACCCCCCTGTGAAACGGCCAAGGTCATGGCACCCGGGCGCAGCCAAAATCAGTTCCGCTAAAGCTGTGCCGCAACCGCGGAAGAGCACGGATCTCGGCGACACGTCACCGTCTCCAGGGAACTCCCGGCTTGAATGTCAGCCAGGAAAAGCATACTGAATTGAATTCAATTCAATATCTGGATCATAGATGATCGCGACACGGGAAAGACTGGTCCAGGCGGCCCAGAAGGAGCTCCTCCGGAACCATGGGCATCTGGAAATGCAGGCCGTCGCCAAGCGGGCGCAGGTTTCGGTCGGGCTGGCCTATCACCACTTTGGATCGAAGGCAGGCCTGATCGCCGCCGTTGTTGAGGCGTTCTACAGCCGCCTCGATGAAGTGGTTTTCAAGGACGCAGGCCGGCCCTCGGAAAGCTGGGCAAACAGGGAAAGGCGGCGAATAGCCTCCTATATCGCCTTCCACTACGACCACCCCTTCGCTCCCCTCGTCATCGGCGCCTTGAGCCGCGCGCCCGAAGTGCTCGATGTCGAGCGAGCTTTCACCAGCAAACAGCTCGCCGGCGGCGCACGCATGATCGAGGCGGCGCAGCGTGACGGCTTCGTTCCCGGTCCAATCGATCCGCATCTCACCATTGCGCTGATGATCGGCGGAATTCGCCAGGCGCTGATCGCCGCCCTGATGAGCGAACAACGCCCCGATCCGGAGAAACTCACGGATGAAATTTGGGCCTTCATGGCCGGCGCCCTGCGCCTGACGGCTGGCACCGGCGTCGAAAAAAACAGTCGCGACAAAGTCGCCTGACGCTTCGCAACCGTAGGCCAAACGCCGAAGGAGTTTGTCTTGTCCAACCCTCGCGACTTTCACGCGCCGCAATCGTCCTACACCAAACAAGAGCTGCTCCGATCGAGCGAGGGCGGCTATTTCGGCCCGGGCAATGCCCAGCTGCCGGCCCCGCCCATGCTGATGATGGACCGCATCACCGAGATCAGCCTGGACGGCGGCGAATTCGGCAAGGGCCACGTCATCGCCGAGCTGGATATCACGCCGGACCTCTGGTTTTTTGACTGCCACTTTCCCGGCGATCCCGTAATGCCCGGATGTCTCGGTCTCGACGCCATGTGGCAGATCGTCGGCTATTGGCTTGGCTGGTCGGGCTCACCGGGCAAGGGCCGCGCCGTCGGCGTCGGCGAGGTCAAGTTCCGGGGGGATATAACGCCGACCATCAAGCGCGTGCGCTACGAGGTCAGTATGCGCCAGGTAAGACGCGGCAAACTGGCTGTTGGGATTGCTGACGGCAGCGTGTTTGCCGACGACGCCTGCGTCTATCTCGCCAAGGATATGCGGGTCGGACTGATCGCATCCGCGATCTGAGTTAAGTCCGAGCGAATAGCGCACCACGCCCCTCACAGAGGCGCGCGGTCAGAAAGCAAGCGGCATACCGATCAGGAACAAATCCAAATAATCGCAACCGCAATCGGAACACCCAAGCCAAGCGCGCCGAAAATCGCCAGAACGAATTCGGAAAGCAGGCTTGCCTGGTGTCGTATGCCTCGTGTCGACATGACGTTACTCCTTGGAGCCCCGCGAGCCTCAGCCCGCCCCCAAGATGAACGATCAACAGCGCCTTCGGGCCAAAGCCCGTAGCGACTCTCTATTGAGGCGATGCTGGGGCGTTATGGTTAACAAGTGGTTAATCGAGACAAGGCAAGGTTTGCAGACCGCGCCCGGAAGGCGCGCCGCTTGGTCGCGAACCGTGCGCCGGCGCTACACAGTCGTTCGGCCAAAGTTCCAGAAGAGCGCCTCACCGGCCATCGTCGGCCGCTCCCCTGTCTCGCCCCGGCCGCCGTCATGGAATGACGCCCACTCGGCGCCACTCCTTTCAGCGGCGCGCGCCAATCAGAACGAGCAGCCATAGGCCGTGAGCGAGGCCTTCGTCGCATCCAGTGTCTGCTTGCAGGTCGCCTCCATCGTCGCCTTCGCCGACGGATTCCTGGCCAGGTCGACCCACGCCTTGCGCGTCTGGTCTTGCACTGAACGAACGGTGCTGCGACGTCAGGCGTCGATCGAATCTTCACCCGGCCGCGACGGCCATTCGCGGACTGTCCGACATGCGAAAGCCGGCGATGTAGGTCTCGATCTCGCTTTGCGGCATCGGCTTTGCAAAGAAATATCCCTGCATCGTCGAGCAACCGAGACGGCCGATGATCTCGGCCTGCTCCGCCGTTTCCACGCCTTCGACCACGCAGTCGAATTTCAGGTTGCGGCAAAGATCGATCACCGTCTTGACGATGTTGCGGGCGTTCGCCTGCGTCGCGATATTGCGAATGAAGCCTCGGTCGATCTTGATCTTGTCCAGCGACAATTGATGGACATAGCTCAGGCTGGACTGCCCCGACCCGAAATCGTCCAGCGCCACCTTCAATCCCATCGAACGCAGGATCCCCAGCGACTCCTGAACCTGCTCATAATCCTGCATCAGCGCCGTCTCGGTGACCTCGATGACGATGCGGCGAGGATCGATGCCGCTGCTTTCGATCAGCGCCACGATCTGCAGGATGGTGACTTGCGAGACCAGGTCGCGCATCGACAGATTGAAGGAGAGGAACAGATCCTCCGGCCAGGAGCTGGCAGCCGCCAACGCCTTGCGCAACAGCACCTGCGTGATTGTCCCGATCAGCTCGGTGCGCTCCGCGACCGAAATGAAGACGTCAGGAGCGACGTCACCGAGTTCGGGATTATGCCATCGCGCGAGCGCTTCGAAGCCGACCAGCCGCGCCGTCCCGACATTGACGATCGGCTGATAATGCAACGACAGTTCGGCGTCGAGATCGATCCGCCGCAAGGTGTGTTCAACGGTGCTGAGCTTGCGGATTTCGACTTCGTGCTCCCGGGAGAAGATCACCGGCTGGCCGCGGTATCTCGCCTTGGCGTGGTAGAGTGCGTAGTCGGCGCGCTCGTAGAGCAGTTCCGCCGTCGTGCCGGCATCGGGTGCAAGTGCAAATCCGACCGAGCCGCCGATCTTGGCGACGATGCCGGCGACGGAAAACGGCGCGTCGAAGGCGGAACAGACTTTTGAGCCGACCGCGAGGACAGCTTCGGGATCGAGGCCCCCATCGACGATGATTCCGAACTCGTCGCCGCCGAGACGCGCGATGAACTGCGTATCGTCGGAAAGCTCCAGCAGGCGTTGACCGGTTTCCTTCAACACCCGATCGCCGACCCCGTGTCCGTAGAGATCGTTGACCGCCTTGAAGCCGTCGAGGTCAAGCACGCCGACGACGAATTTGTGGTTCGCCGTTCTCGCCCGTTCGGCGAGGACCGACAGTCGGTGGAAGAACTGGCGCCGGTTGGGCAGATCGGTCAGGCTGTCGACATTGGCGAGACGGAAATTCTCGTTGCTGAGACGCCTGGTCTCAATTTGACCATTGACCATGGCGGCGAACTGCCCGGAACAGATGATCAGGATGTAGATCATCGCGACCGTGACCAAAAACAGATTCAATCCGATGGCGATGTGAACCACATCACCGCTCGCAATCAGGAAAATCACGAACGGTGCGATCACCGTGCCGGTCAGGATCAGCGCCGCCGGGCGCACATGCATCAGGCAGAAGATGCAGCTCACGACCGTGATGCCGACAAAGAACAGGATATGGCCATGGCGGGAAGTGTCGCCATACGGAAACAGACTCAGCGCCCACGTCAGGAACGCAAATCCCAGTGCGCCGCCCAGCACCACCGTCGCCCGGAGCGTGCGGGCGGCCGCCGTCGGCTCGACCACGCGGTCACGGCGCCGCAGCCAGATCAGACAACGGATCGCACAGGCGCCGACCAGAAAGCCTGGAAACGCGACGGTCAGGCTTACCGGCGCGAGGCCTAGATGGGTAAACGCCAAGGCGATCGAATTCACGCTCAGGATAAAATAGAGCAACGGGACCTGCCGCGAAAACGCGGCGAGCTGCGCTCCCATCAATTCGGAATTCCCGGCATCGATCCGAAATAACTTCGCGATATTGTTCATGCGGCAACCACAGGGATTCAAACTCCCTGACCGTGCCGCAAAACCCTTACCAGCCGGTTCCATGGCGCTACGCGGCTGGTTAACGGCGCGCTAATGCACTGAAACGCGTCGAAACAGCCTCGCAAGGCCCCGCTTTACGCGGCGGAGGTGTCGATTGAACGGCGTATCACCCGCCGCACTTCCGCATTGGACAGGAACAAATCGTGGTTGATGATGCCCCAGCCGGCGTCGGAGGCATCGATGACGCGCACACCGAGCCGCTCGATGGCCGCCTTCTCGGCGGCGCCGACCCGGGTCATCCCGCCGGCCAATCGTCCCGACAGCGCCAGCGCGCGGTCGTTCGTCGCGGCAACGACGGTGATCTTGCGGCCGAGCGGACCGATGCGGACAACCGCGGACGAGAACACGTCCATGTCGATGTCAGGCGAGGCAAACACCACGGCCCCGATCTTGTCCGTAACGGCGTCGCCATTTCGCGCGTAGAGCTGGCGCAGGCCTTCGAGCGTCAGCATGGTGCCCATGCTGTGCGCGACGATGTGAACGCGGCCAACGCCGGGCGTGGTTACGGCGGATTGCAGCACGCGTTCGAACTCATCGCGGGACCACATCGCGCTCTCGCGGTCATAGGCGTAGTCGAACAGTCCCGCCTTGGAGGGCCAGGAGAAGACCATCGTCTGACCGCGGAATTTGATGCCGTCGGCGAGATGCGCGGCATCGAGCGCCGCGGTCTCGAATGTCTGTTTGAAACCGTGCACGTAGATCAGGACGTCGCCTCCGCCACCCTCCGTGAGAAGATCGCTGACCTCTCCCGACACCGGCTCGACGCGATCGAGGCGCCAATCGCCCAGACCGGCTGCGGCGAGCGAGAAGCGGTTCTCGTCGGGCGGCACCAGCTTCGCCCGGCCGACAGTCATCCTTGTGGCGCGCTCCGACCCGAACCAGGGTTTCGTCCGTCCGCCGTTTACCGGCTTGCGCGTGGTTGCGACGAGCAATGTCGGCTCCGCCGAGAGCGACGCTGCGTCATAACGCGCGCCCGTCGCGCCCAGGCCGGCGCATCCACCGAGCGCGAGCACGCTGGCCGAAGACACAATCCCGCGCAGCAACGCGCGCCGGGAGGTAAGAGTTTGGTTTTGCAGCAAATGTCGAACGATCACACAGACCCCTTGGGAACACGATCTTCGCAGCACCCGCCGCCGTTGGTCTCCCCAACTAGGATGGCGAGAAAAGGGCGGGTGACGCGATCAATGTCCGGTTCCGTCGCGATTCCGTGATCCCTCAGCGGGGCAACGAAACCATTTCGATTCGTCGCGAAGTCCTCCGGAAACAAAGGGCCCCTACGTTGTTATCCAATCAAACGACGGGGTTAGATCATGTTTGTATCAGTGCTTAACCTCATCTACCGCGAGTTCCTCAAGCGTGCCCTTCCCGGCATGGCATTCCAGGGAGGAAAGCTATGACAGAGATTGTGACGGCATTCCTTATCTTCGCCAGCATCGGCGTATTCCTGGCCCACGCATTTGACGCCTATCGTCTGCGCTAGGTGGACACACCACCGCGCAGATACGATGGCCGCGCGAGATCAGTCGACGCGTTAATGCGGGCCTGGTGGCTATCCGCTATCAGGCGCCGTCCTTGCCGGCGATGAACACATCCCGATCCGGGAATTTTTCGAACGCTTCCGCCGGCTGGGCGAAATTCGTGGCGAGCACGTCCTTCGGATTTGCCGCGATCCATTGCGACAGGTCGATGGTTTCGTAGACGCCCGCATTGAATCCGATCAGGATTCGCGCAGGTCTGTTGCCGACATTCTCGAGCGAGTGACCATATCCTTGCGGTATGTAGCCGACGTCGCCCTTCTGCAATTGCTCGATCCGGTAACGGCCGTGAGAGCCGAACAAGGTGACGCTCACCTCGCCCTCGACGACGTATTGCCACTCGTCGGCGTTCGGATGCCAGTGCAGCGTCCGCAGCGCGCCGGGATCGAGATCAAGGATGACGCCCGTGATCGTCTTCGCAATCGGGAAGCGTCTGGAATCGACGCGCCACTCGCGGCCGCCCCGATAGGTCGCATGCGGCGGTTGCGCCAGCAGCCGGTATTTGTGGGTCTCCGGCGGCAGCTTCCAGCCCTGCAGCGGCACCGAGGGTTCCGCAGGCGGTGGCTTGCCGCGCGCGAAATACACTTCCTCCTTTGGGAATGTTGCGAACGCGGTTTCGGGCAGGCCGAAATTCTTTGCCAGCAGCGCCGGCGGCGTATGACCGAGCCAGTCGGTGATGCTGAAGGTGCCGAATTCGGAGAAGTAGCCGTTGTCGAAGATCAGGATGAAGTGACAGGGCTTGTCGCCGAGACATTGCAGCATGTGGCCGTGGCCGCGCGGGAAGTACCAGACGTCGCCGGGATCGAAATCGTTGGTCTCGGCAAGGCCGCTTGGGTCGACGACGGTGGTGCGGACGCGGCCCTCCAGAACGAACGCCCATTCAGCCGCAGTGGCGTGCCAGTGCAGCTCGCGCATCGCACCGGGTTCAAGCCGCATCGAGACGCCGGCGATCCCCTTGGAGATCGGCAGCTGGGTGACGGTCGCCTCCTTGCCGTAACTGTTGCCGATGACCTTGCCGTCCGACTTCTCCAGCGCGAATTTGAAAGTCGGCAGATCCTTGCCCGCAAGCGTTGGGTCCGGAACGTTGTTCATGAAGCTCGGATCGCCGCCCGCAGCCGGCTGGGTCCCCGCCAGCGCTGCCAGCGAGGCAATGCCTGCGGCGGCGAGAAACTCGCGGCGTTGCGGATCGGACATGATGCTCTCCCTGCGGGCCAGCGAAATGCTCCGACGACGGCGCCCACACGACCGCCGAAGACGCCCCCACTAGACCACAAAAGTCCGCGCCCGCGGATGAAGTCTGCGTAAGCCGCCTCGCCCGGAGACAACCGGACGTCAAGCAAAGCCCGGCCGACACCCTCCGGGCCGTCGCGGGCTCAATTGAATGGCCATTAAATCAACAGGTTAGACAGACGCTCGGGGATGGTGCTAGAGAACGAAGGCGGGCGGCGGGATTTCCATTCCGAGAGGCGGGAGTTTCTGGTCTCTCCAGGCGCGCTCGTTCGGCTTACGGCTATTCGGGTATTTTCACATGAGAAAGATCATCCTGACGCTGGCGATCCTGTATCCGGCGGCGGCGCTGGCACAGGGAACGAGCACACCGCCCGCCGATCCCGCCAATCCTCCGACCATCGGCGGCAAACCGCTGGTTGTGGTCGGGTCGAAAAAGACTGCGGCGGCGGGCAAGAAGGAAAAAGAAAAGCCCTTGTCCCCCGCCCAGAAGTTGCAGGCATGCCAGGACATCGACGATGCGACCAAGGAACGCCTAAACTGCTACGACGCGATTTACGCGCCGCAGCCCAAGCCGAAGGCGCCGGCGGCGAAGGCCGTCAATGATTGCCGCTTCGTCAAGGAGGAGGACGATCGGCTGACCTGCTATAACGGTTTTGCGGATAAGATTCCGAAACTGCCGCGCTGAACCAAGTCAGGCGGCGTGCCTTACCAGGTCGAGTTCCAGTTCGGGCCGCCAAAGAACCCGAAATGTGACTGCTGCGCGACCCGCATTTGCCGCTGCTGCGCGATCTGCATCGGCGGACGGCTCTTGGCGACCTTGCGCTTGCGCTGCGGCTCGGGCTTCTTCGCCTCCTCCGGCACGAACTGGGCGAAGGTCTCGCGCACACGAGCCTGAGCGCTGGCGTCGGCCGAAGCAGAGGCCGGGGCACGGACGGAACAACGGCCTGGGCTGTCGCGACACGCGGCGGAACAATGGTCGGAAGGCTGGTATCATATACCACCCGCTCCGGCGGCTTCTGGTCGGAACGAATGCGAACCACGGTCTTGTCGACCGAAGGAGTGGCCTGGCTGGCCACGACGGCCTGCTGTGGGACGAGCGCATCAACCGCCAACAACAGCGCGAGCAGAACTCCGCCGACAAACAGGAAATAACGCGCTACGGGCATTGGTCTCACTCCCCCCGCGCGAGCAACGCGCAGTTCAGTCGCCTAACGGGCGACACATCAGTTAGTTCCTGCCCCACCGGCCGGGTTCAAAGGCGGCAATCACATTTTCGGGTGCGGAATGCGTGTTTGATTGCGCAAGGTTAAATTCGACTGGCTGTCACCAGCGAACATTTCGCCTTATTCGCATTGACGTTAACAAACCCGACCAGCATGCCGGCGTAGCGCTTCCGGCTCTTCATGTTCACGGTATCGGGAATGATCCGCCGGCGGTCGGTCAGATGGCGGCCGTCCCGGCGGGTGAAGGTGCAGGCGATCTCGATATCCTTCACCGCGAAGTCATTGGCATTGCGAAGCGTGAAGGTCACCAGCGCCTTCGAGCCGAGCCCGCCCCTTCGCCACGACTGCGAGACAATTTTCAGCCCCTCGATCGGCGACTTGGTGGGCTCAACCGTTGCGGGCGGCGCGATGTCGGGCGGCGCGATGTCGGGAGGTGCGTTCGCATCGGTGGGCGCCGGGCTCGACAGGGTCGCCTGGGTCCCGGCCGTATCGTCGGTGCGGGATGCGTCCCGCGTGACGCGGGTGACTTCAGACGGCGTCGCCGTGGAATGGCCCTCGGCATCGCTCGTCTGCGGCAGCATCAACCATATGGCGCAACCAGCGATGGCGATGGCCGGCAGCACGGCAAGCCGAGCTTCGGACTTTCCGAACGACCACCCGGCGATTCTCATAGCGGTGTCCTCACCCGGCGCGCCGGCGATACCGTGCCGCGCACGAAAAAAGCCATACGGGCGTTTCCCGTACGGCTCTGTCACGACCGAGGCTGCAGGGATCACGCCGACCGTCAACAATCACCCAGGACAGAAATGGTTTCATGGCACCTCGACAATATTGCGGCGGCGGGACAACCGGGATGGAATTGCGGATGTGCGGCGGCTACATTGGCCGCGCCGCGACCGGCGTTCAGCGCCGCAACAACAACAATGGGGAGACCGAGATGCCGACCGTCACCTGGGACCATGTTCATTTGCGCAGCCCCGATCCCGAGGGCACCGCCGCATGGCTGCAAGACATTCTCGGAGGCGAGATCGTCCGTGGCCCTGGCCGGATCGACGTCAAACTCGGCGGCGCCAATGTGTTCATCGCGCCCGTCACTGCGGGTGACGGCGTCAATACTCCGCCGGTGACGCCCTATCAGGGTCTCGACCATTTCGGCCTGACCGTGAAGGACATCGACGCGGTCGCCGCCGAGATCAAGGCCAAGGGCGTCGAGTTCACGAAGGAGCCGACCACCATCCGGCCCGGCGTGCGCATCTGCTTCATCCGCGGGCCGCAGGGCATTTCGATCGAACTCCTGGAGCGCGACAAGAAATACGCCTGACTCCAGTTTCGCGGGCGTGTGACGATCGGTCCAGGTCAGCGCTCGCGCGCTACGTCTCACGTCGCGTCGGAGTGGTATGAGTATGATTTGCTTCCTCTACGGGAATTGGCAGTCAACCTGACGCGTTGACGGTGCACGCCACGCTTTGGCATAACTCCTTGACCGGCTTCCATGGGCGCGGCGGCCGGCATCTGGGGCGTCATGAAGAACGGACTTTATTCGATCCACGTCACCCTGCTGGACGGGCGCACCGGCAAGGGCAGCGGCGTCATTTTGTTCAGGGACGGCCAAATTCTCGGCGGTGACGCCTATCTGTTTTATACCGGCAGCTACACCGTGAAGGGCGATACCTTCAAAGGCGAGGTTCTGGTGCAGCGCCACACCACCCCGCGCGACAATGACAATCCGCTGTTCGGCGGACCTAACCCTGTCGGCATCGGCGTATCCGGAACCTTCACCGACACCCGCGGCAGCATGAACGGCACCGCGCTCGTCGGCAAAGCGAGCCAGATCTTCGGCGCCACGCTGCACAAGCTGGCTGATATCAATTAGCGTGATGCGTTGCTTCATCCTTCGAGACGCGCGCAAATGCGCGCTCCTCAGGATGAGGTCTTAGACCCTATTCCGCCGCCTGCTCGAGCGGCGCTGTGCGCGGCAGGATCATCTGGATGCGCGTGCCGCCGCCCGGCTGTAAATCGAGATCGAGCCGGCCGCCCAGGCGTGTCGTCACAATGCTGTAGACGATGTGCAGGCCAAGTCCGGTGCCGCCCTGGTCGCGACGCGTAGTGAAGAACGGATCGAAGGCGCGGCGGCGGACGTCGAGGCTCATGCCAATGCCGTTATCGGAAAAGATGATCTCGACATTGTCCTTGCCGGACTCCCGCACCTGGATATCGACCGTGCCGGGCTTGCCGTCCGGGAACGCATGCGCCACCGAATTGAGGAACAGGTTGGTGAGCACCTGTCCGTAGGGCCCGGGATAGCTGTTCATGATCAGATTGGGCTGGCACTCGACATTGAGCGTCAGATTGTGTTTGCGCAGGCCGGGCCGCAGGCTCATCACCACCTGCTCGGTGAGGTCGCCGAGGTCGAAAGAGCGCTGGTCGGAATAGTTGCGGTCGGCGGCGACCTGCTTGAACGACTGGATCAGCTCGGCGGCGCGGTTGAGATTGGCGACGAGCTGCGACGACGCATCGCGGCTGGTGTCGAGGAAATCGTTCAGGCTGGAACGCCGCAGTTCGCCGCGGGCGACTTCGGCGGTAAAGTTCGACGTCTTGCGCTCCAGCGCGGACGCAACCGTCAGGCTGATGCCGACGGGATTGTTGACCTCATGGGCTACGCCGGCCACCAGCCGGCCCAACGCGGCGAGTTTTTCGGCCTCGATCAGCGAATTCTGCGTCTCGCGCAAGTTCCGCAGCGCGCCCTCCGCCGCATCCTTGGCCTTGCGCATCTCGAATTCGACGCGCTTGCGCTCGCCGATATCGAGCGCAACGGTCACGATGTTTTCGATCTCGCCGGCCGCATCCAGGATCGGCAGCTTGTTGACCAGCCATTGTCGCATATGGCCCGACGCATCCCTGTATTCCTCCTCGTAGAAGCCGAGCTCCCGGCCGACCGCCAGCACCCGCTTGTCGTTCTCGTCGGTCTTTTCCGCGCCGTAGCGCGACATCAGCTCGGTGGTGGTGCGGCCGATCGCTTCCCCCGGCTCGACCCCGAAAATACCCGCCATGTAGCGGTTCATCAGGATGTAGCGGAGCTCCTTGTCCTTGACGTTGATGACGGCGGGTACAGTATCGATCACCATCTGCAGCAAGCGGCGGCCTTCGGCGATCGCATCCTCGGCCCGCTTCTGGTCGGTGATGTCGCGCACCGTTCCCTCGTAGCGGACGATGACGCCAGCCTCGTTGTGCACCGCGCTGGCGCTGTCGGAGAGCCACAGCACCGAACCGTTGCTTGTGCGAACCTGGTACTCATATTCACGGACCATGCCGTCGCGCTGCATCAGCCGCTCGTATTCCGCCCGCGCCTCGGGATGGACGTAGATCGTACCCGCGATGTCGCCGATGCCGCTGATCAGATCCTGCGGCGTGGCATAGCCCATCATCCGCGCCAGCGCGGGGTTCGCGTTCAGCAGCACCCCGCCGGGCGTCGTGACGTAAATTCCGTCGACCGAGGACTCGAACAGCTTGCGGTAACTTTCCTCGGCCAGCCGCTGTTCAGCGAGCGCACGCACCGCCGCCTCGCGTGCCGTGTCGGCGTCGACCAGCGTCTGCCGGAACACTTCGGCGGCGCGGGCAATGTCGCCGATCTCGTTGTCCACGTCGGTCGCCGGGATCGACGCGCTCTTCTCGCCGCCGGACACCGCGCGGATCGAGCTTGCAATCGCGGCCAGCGGGCGCACGGTGCGGCGCACCACCAGCAGTGAAGCGAATATCCCGATCAGCACACCGGCGGTGCCGAGTACGATGCTCTGCCACTTCGCTTCCGTCAGCGTCCTTGCAAAATCGCGGGAGAGGATACGGCCCCGCCGCTCGCTGACCTCGCGCAACAATTCCGTGACGCGCTGGATCAGGCGGCCCTCCGCTCCCAGTACTTCCTTGTCGATATCGGATATCTGCCGTTCGCGGATCGATATGCCGATGATCCCTTCGGCATAGGCATCGACGGCCGCGCGTAGCTGCGGCTCGGCAATCGTCATCGAGCGCATGCCTTGCGCGGTCTGTTCGGCGGCAGACGGATTGCGCGCCAGCAGCGCCGAGGCGATCTTGCTCTGGCTCTGAAACAGTGCCGACGCGACATGGGGATCGGCCGTCGCGGCGATCGCGGCGTCGAACTTCTCCCGCAGGGGCGGCAGCGCCACGATCATTTCGGCGCGGCGGTTGATCAGCGTGGAAATGCGCTCGATGCCGGTCCGGTAGGTCGACAGGCGCTCGGTGACGCCGTCGATCATGTCCTGCTGCTCGGGCGCGAGCTCCAGCCGCGTCTTCTTCAGGACGTCACCCAGCGTGGCCGCGGCTTCGCCGACCTGAACCGACTGCGTGCCGGGGTCGGTGACGAAATCGCGCGCGGCGAGCCGCAATTCGTTCATGCGGCGGTCGATGTCCTCGGCGAGGTCGCCGACGGCCTGCAGCCGCTGCAACTCGGCAAAGGTCGCGTCGATGTGGCGGATGGCGATGACGCTGGCGGTCGAGGTGATGATGATCACCGCCAGCACCAGCATGAAACTGCCGAATGTCAGTTGGCCGATCGAAAGCGAGAACGATCGCGGCGGCAGCGAATTCGGCGTCGTTTCGGCGGTCATGTTGGTTGGGCCGGGCTCCTATCGGGGCGCAATATACGATGTATTTCGGGCTGGGGAACATGCTGAAAACACCGGCTAACCGGGCAAAGCTAGGCCGGCTGCGCGAGCCCGGGATCGCTCCGGGCCATCGGAACCGGATAACCTGGCCGAAATCGCATGGTCCCGCCCTTAGTCGGCGGTAATGCCGGCCTCCTTGACCACCTTGGCCCACACCGCGACGTCGGCCATGGTCGGTGCGTTTTCATCCGCACGGTCATGCAGCCTCTCCGACCGGCTTTGCCTTTCGCGCCGGGATCGTCATCGCGGCAACCCCGATGACGACACAGGTGAGCCCGATCCAGGCGGTCGAACTCAACTGCTCGCCGAGGAAAACCACGCCCGCCGCGACACCGATCGGGACGCGCAGATAGGCCTGCGCGGTGGCGCCTATTGGTCCCAGCGTCTGGATCAGGCGAAAATAGATTACGAAGGCGAACGCGGTGGAGAATACCGCGAGCCCGAGCAATGCGAGCAGTGAGTTCGTCGAAGGCGCCAGCGTCCACGGCTGCTCCACCACAAGGCTCAGCGGTATCAGGATCGCGGCGCCGCAGAGCAGCGATCCCGCTGCCGGCGCCATCGGATCGAGATCCTTGAAGGCGCGGCCGAAGATCGCCGCCCCCGCGTAGCAGATTGCGGCGAACAGCATGGCGATCTGCGCCGTGAATTGCTCACCTAATCCGGCCAGCGCCTGCATCCCGACGATCAGGCAGATGCCCGCCATACCCGCGACGACACCGAGCAGCTTGCGTGACGTCACGGCCTCGTGGCGGGTGACGGCTAAGGTCAGGAAAAACGTGAATATCGGCGCGGTCGAATTGAGGATGGTGGCAACGCCGGCGTCCAGCGCCTGCGTACCCCATGCCACCATCGTCCAGGGGATGACGCTGTTGAGGCAGGCCTGGAACAGGAAGCGGCGCCAATTCGCAGCATCCATCGGCAATTTCATCCCGCGCCAGCGCATGACCACGATCAGCAGCAGCCCGGCGATCAAGGTGCGACCCGCAATCAGCGTAATCGGCGGGATGGTTGCGACGGCGACCTTCAGGAATGTGTAGGACGCACCCCACAGCGTCGCGAGCACCAGCAGCAGCGCCAGTTCGCTCGCGATTTTGGGATGTGCCGGTTGGAGTTCGCCCATGTCCGTGACCCCGCCTTGTTCCATTCAGGGCCAGACATTACAGGTGGCGGGCACTACGATACTTCGTTATCTGCCGAAGTGTGGACGCAATATTCAACCGACCGAACCGACCTCGAACAGCTCGCCGTCATAGCCGGCTTCGAGGGGAATGCGGAGCTGGCGGCCGCCATTGTTCCTGGTCATGACCGGCGTCACGGTGACGACGGATTTGCCTCTGGAGTCGTCGAGGGCCGCCTTCACGCCTGGCTGCTTGCCGAGCTTGATCAGGTTGCGCGTGGTCGGGAACGGCAGCTTGAAGCGTCCGGTCTCGCCGCCCTCCAGCGCCTCGCGCGGTGACACCCAGATCGAGTCGGTGGATTCCTTGCCGTCATGGGCGCCGACCTGTTCGGGAGGTGCTGCGGCGAGGAAGAACCAGGTGTCGAACCGCTTGGGCATGCCCTCCGGCGTGATCCAGTGCGCATAGGGCACGAGTTCGTCGAGCGCCAGCACCATGCCGTTGTCGGTCAGCACCTTCAGAAAGCTGATCTTGCTGTCGCAAAGGTCGGCGCGATGCGCCGCCTCGATCGCGCTTGCGCGCTTGGCATCGACCAGCGCTTTCGACGCTAGCGGCCGCGCCAGCAGGATTCCGCTTTCCTCGAAGGTCTCGCGGATCGCGGCGATCCGGAAGCTCAGCGTCGCCTCGTCGAGCCCCTCGCCGCCCGAATACAGCTCAGGCGTCGCGATGATCTCCTTGTCGCCCTTGTCGACGCTGCCGCCGGGAAACACCAGTGCGCCCGAGTTGAAGTCGATCTCATAATGGCGAACCATCATGAAGACCTCGACCTCCCTGGCGGCCGCGCTGTCGCGCAGCAGCAGGATGGTGGACGCGGGACGCGGGACGACGATTTCGGCCATAACACTTCACTCCTCACTTCATCCCTGCATAACGGCTTCGCCGTTATCGCTGGAGGAGCGGCCCTTGGGCCGCGTCTCGAAGGATGACTGGCACGATCTGGGCTCATGGTTCGAGACGGCGCTTCGCGCCTCCTCACCATGAGGGACTTCTAGCCCGCCGCGCTGGATTGCGGTTGCAGGTTGGCGCGGCGGTCGACGCGCGCTACCCGCGACAGCAGATAATCGACTTCGGCCTTTGCGGTCGCCGTGATGGTCGCGCCGGGCTTGCGCTGCGCGCTGGACGAGATGATGCCGCGCTTCTGCAGCACGTATTTGCGCACCGACAGGCCTGCGCCGGGCTGCTGCTCGTAGCGGATCAGCGGCAGATGCGCGTCGAACAGGTCGTGCGCCGCGTCGCGCTTGCCGGCCTTTTGCAGCTTCACGACATCGATCAGCAATTCCGGGAAGGCGTAGCCGGTCATGGCGCCGTCGGCGCCGCGCTCCATCTCGAAATCGAGGAACAAGCCGCCGTTGCCAACGAGGATCGACATCGGCTTCAGCGAGCCGTCCTTCTGATAGCCGCGCAGCGTCGAGATCTTTTCCAGCCCCGGCCAGTCCTCGTGCTTGAGCATCACGCAGGACGGCGAGTCCATCACGATCTTGCGGATCACGGCCGGCGTGAAGATGACGTTGAGCGTCAGCGGATAGTCCTGCAGCACCCAGGGAATCTCGTCGCCGATCGCTTCCTGCGCCTGCTTGAAATAGCCCGTGATCTGGTCGTCGGTGCGCAGGTGCGGCGGCGGCGCGATCATGACGCCGGCGGCGCCCGCGTCCATCGAGGCCTTCGCCAGCGATCGCATCGAGGCAAAGCCCGGCGCCGAGACGCCGACGATGATCTGCATGTTCTTGGCGCGCTTGACGAAGCGAACCGCGACCTGCTCGGCCTCGGCCGCATCGAGCTTCGGCGCCTCGCCCAAAATGCCCAGCACGGTGACGCCGTCGCAGCCGACTTCGGCATAGAAATCGGTCAGCCGGTCGATGGATTTCTCGTCGATGCGGCCGTCCTCGTGGAACGGGGTCGGTGCGATCGCAAAAGTGCCTGCGGCCTGGGCGGTGAGTTTGGTCATTGTGTGCCTCTATCCTTTTCGTCATTCCGGGGCGATGCGGCAGCACCAGACCCGGAATCTCGAGATTCCGGGTTCGCGCTGCGCGCGCCCCGGAATGACAATTTACTTAAATCGCCGCGCGGACTTCTTGATCTCCTCCTCGGAGAAGAAGATTTCCTTGGCGTGGGTCACGATATCCTCAGCCTTCCACCCCGTAAACGGCGGTGTCCAGCCTTCCATTTCCATCATCCGCATCTCGCGGACGCCACGGGGGCCGGAAACGCCCAGCACCTTGCCGGTCTGGTCGCCCGACAAGTCGCTGACCATGTATAGCACGGCCGGCGCGATGCCGTCCGGGCCCAGCGCAGCGCCGGGGTTCTCCTTGTAGCGCGGCAGGTCGGCGGTCATGCGGGTCAGCGCGCCCGGGGCCAGCGTCCAGATCCGGATGTTGTATTTGCGGCCCTCGATCGCCAGCACGTTCGACAGTCCCCAGATACCGCCCTTGGCGGCGCCATAATTGGTCTGGCCGAAATTGCCGATCAGGCCCGAGGTCGAGGACGTGTTGACGATGACGCCGCCGCCGTTCTCGCGCATCCATTTGAACACCGGCTGGGTGCAGCAGAAGGTGCCCTTGAGGTGCACCCGGATCACCCTGTCCCAGTTGGCCTCCTTGGCCTTGGCAAAGGTCTCGTCGAGCAGGATGCCGGCATTGTTCACCAGGATATCGGCGCGGCCGAAATTCTTGATGGCGTCTTCGAACACCGATTGCCCGCCTGATATGGTCGAGATGTCGGAACCGTTGGCGACCGCCCGGCCGCCCTCTTCCTTGATCGCATTGACCACCTTCTGCGCCATCGAAACGTCGGCGCCGGAACCGTCGCGCGGTCCGCCGAGGTCGTTGACCACGACCGCCGCGCCCTCGCGCGCGAACAATCTGGCGTAGCCCTCACCGAGCCCGCCGCCCGCACCGGTGATGATCGCAACCTTGCCGTCGAGTAGTCCCATGGTGGTTTCTCCGTTTTTGTTCTCGTGTCCCGGACGCGATGCAGCGTGAAACGCTGCTTCGCAGAGCCGGGACCTATTGCAGGCTTGGGCCCCGGCTCTGCAGCGCACCGCTCACGCGCTGCGCTGCGTCCGGGGCACGATAGCCCTAACCCAGCACCGTCTTGCCGCTCTTGATCACGGTGACGCCCCTCGCCTTCACCTTGGCTTCGAACGAGACGACGTTGCCGTCCTTCCACAATTCCATCGTCACGGTCTCGCCGGGAAAGACCGGCGAGGAGAAGCGCGCGACGTGCTGCCGGAAGGCGGCCGGATCGTAGTCGGCATAGGTCTGCAGCACGCCGCGGCAGGTGATGCCGTAGGTGCACATGCCGTGCAGGATCGGCTTCGGGAAGCCGGCCTTCCTGGCGAATTCGGGATCGGAGTGCAGCGGATTGCGATCGCCGCAGAGGCGATAGACCAGCGCCTGATCCGGCCGCGTCGTGATGTCGACGATCTTGTCGGGCGCGCGGCTCGGCACCTTGTGCGGCTCGGGCTGGCCTTCGGAAGGCCCGCCGAAGCCGCCGTCGCCGCGCGCGAAACGCGAAGCAACCAGCGTGGCGAGCTTCTCGCCGTTCTCATCCTTCAGCACGGTCTGGTGCCGGATGACGGCGCCCTTGTCCTTGCCCTTGTCGAAGACGTCGAGCACGGTCGAGTCCGCCGTGATTTTTGCCGCACTCGGCAGCGGCTTGTGGAAGGTGATGTCGCGCTCGCCGTCGACCACCATCACGCGGTTGAGATTCATTTCGCCGGGGCCCGAACCCCACGACGCCACCGAGGCGAAGGTCGGCACCACCTTGAGGGGCCGCGGGGTGAAGGTGCCTTCGTTGACGTAGGCGAGTTCCTTCTCGTCCATCGGGTCGGCGCCCAGGCCGATGCCGTAGGCGTAGAGCATCACCTCGCGGTCGGTATAGGCGAATTTCTGGCCGAGATTTTTCAGGGCCATGAGCTGTTCGTAATTGATCGGCATTTTTGTCGTCCTCTCCCCGAATTTGTTCTCGTCATGCCCGCCACCCGGTCCGGCCTCCGGCCGGCCGGAGACAGGCTCCGGCGGGCATCCAGTAATCACCGGCGTTTACTGGATCCCCGCCTTCGCGGGGACATGACGACCTCATTGTCTTGGCGCGCAGCGTGGGCAATTCGTCAGGCCGCCGTGAAGAACGGCAGCGGGGCGCCGTCGGTAGGCTTCCACACCACCTTCACCTTCTGGCCGATCTTCAGGCTCGTCAGATCGCAGTCGACGATGTTGGTCTGCAGCGACGGGCCTTCCTTCAGCGTGACGTAGGCAATCGCATACGGCCCGGTCGGCGATTTGCGCATCAGGCTGTAGGTGTAGATCGTGGCTTCACCCGAGCTCTCCTCCCACACCGTCTTGTCGGAGAAACAGAACGGGCAGATCGAGCGCGGGAAGTAGTGCGGCTCGCCGCAGGCGGTGCAGCGCTTGATCAGGAACTTGCCGGCCTTGGCCGCTTCCCAGAACTGCGCGGTTTCCGGATTGGTCACCGGCGTCGGATATTTTTTCGCTTCAGCCATCACACGCGCTCCAGAATGCAGGTTGAGGCGGCGTGACGCACGCCGAGAAGTCCGCCGGTGCCGTGGGCAATCGCGAGATCGCAATTCGGAACCTGCACCTTCGGATGGGCTTCGCCGCGCAACTGGCGTACCGCCTCGAGGATCTTCGTCATGCCGCCGCGGTTGACCGGGTGGTTGCTGCAGAGCCCGCCGCCGTCGGTGTTGAACGGCAGCTTGCCGACGCCCGAGATGAGATTGCCGTCGGAGACGAACTTGCCGCCCTCGCCCTTCTTGCAGAAGCCGAGGTCTTCGAGCTGCATCAAAACCGTGATGGTGAAGCTGTCATAGATCGAAGCGTATTTGATATCCTTTGGCGTGATGCCGGCTTCCTCGAAGGCGCGCGGGCCGGACCAGACACCGGCGGAATAAGTGAGGTCGAGATCCTTGCCGCCGCGCGGGCCCTTCATCGCCTCGCCATGGCCGATCAGCCGCACCAGCGGCTTCTTCAGGCTCTTCGCAATTTCCGGCGTGGTGACGATCATCGCGCCGCCGCCGTCGGTGACGACGCAGCAATCCATCCGGTGCAGCGGGTCCGAGATCATCGGCGAGTTCAGCACGTCCTCGACCGTGACGACGTCCTTCAGCATCGCGTGCGGGTTGTACTGGGCGTGATGGGACGCCGCGACCTTGATCCAGGCAAGCTGTTCGCTGGTGGTGCCGTAGTCGTGCATATGGCGCATGGCACACATGCCGTAGGCATTGTGGGTGGTCGCCCCATAGGCTGCCTCAAAATCGACTTCCGCACCGGCGGCGCGCGGCGGCATCGGGCCGGTGCGCGGCTTGCCGGCCAGCGTGACCAGCGCGATTGAGCATTTGCCCGCCGCGATCGCCTCGGCGGCGTGGCCGAGATGGATCAGATAGGAACAGCCGCCGGTCTCGGTGGAATCGACGTGACGCACCTTCAATCCGAGGTAATCGACCATCGGCCAGGCGCCGCCGGGAGCGTCGCCGGCGCAGAAATAGCCGTCGATGTCGGCCTTGGTGAGCCCGGCATCCTCGATCGCCCCCTTGGCGACCTCGGCGTGCAATTGCGCGGTTGATTTATCGGGTGCGTGCCGGGTGGGATGCTCGTAGATCCCGGCAATGTAGGCTTTGCCCTTGATGGTCAAATCGTTCTCCGTTGGCGTTTCTTCTTCCTGCTTTTTTCTGGCCTGTCGCCGCTCCCTTGGCAAGCGCGGAGATATTCCGCAGGGCGAGACAGCTAGCGACCAGACTCAACTCGGGATGATTATCGGCGGAAATCGTATCAGGCCGGAACGCCCCGGATATGCCAAAGCCCGGATATGCCAAGGCGCTCTCGCGGCGCGACGCGCCCGAGTTGTACCTGTTCGCTTGCCCGCTCGGGGATGAGAGGGCGCAGGGAAGACCGGGTGCGCGCTGCACCCGCGGTCTCGTATGCAATGTGCACAAGCAAGTGCGCACACGAGCATACAGGTCCAGCGGAGAGCATCCGGCCTTCCCTGCGCAATGGTTTGACGGCTTATGGCGCGCTCTTCCTGGAGACGAATTCCTTTTGCCTTTGGACGAGCGCCGTAGGATGAGCAAAGCGAAGCGTGCCCATCATCAAGCGCACAATGCGTGGTCGTCCCTGCGAACGCACTAGGGCATGCACACATCTGATGCGGCAGATTGACTCGGGTCGACTGCGGGGGATTCCAGAATCGGGAATCGGTGTGATTCCTATAGCGGCACTTCAGCTTTGGCAGAGGTGTCGGGATGCTGTCACATATCGATTGGTCATTGGGTCGGTTCGGGGATCGTCGCCTTGATAAAGGGGGGCGGCGCTTGTCGAATGCATGGTCGCGGGCAAAGATGTCTGTCTGCGCCGGCTTTCGAAGGGTGACCGCGCCCGGGAGGTGCGGTTCAACCGGTTTCTCGGCAATGACAAGGTGACGACAGAGCGCATCATCGAAAGCTGGAGCGAGGGCACGGTTGCCGCGGCAGAAGGCCGCCACGTGCTGGCGATCCAGGACACCAGTGAGATCAACTTCACAACGACGGCCGAGCGCCGCCGCGGGCTCGGAGAGACCGCCAAGGGCAATGTCCACGGGTTGCTACTGCACCCGATGCTGGCGGTAGACGCCGACGGCGGCACCTGCCTCGGTCTGTTGAGCGGTCAAATATGGACGCGCAAGGGCCGCCGCACCGTCTCGCACGACCTGCGCGAGCCTTCGGACAAGGAATTGCAGCGCTGGATCGACACGGCGCTGGCGGCCAAGCCGTTGCTCGCCGGGGCCGCGATGGTGACGGCGCTGGGTGACCGGGAGAGCGACATCTTTGTCTTCTATGCCAGCGCAGCCGAGCAGCACTTCCACGTGATCGCGCGCAGCATGCATGATCGCAAGCTCGCGGACGATAGCGGCCTGTACGTGACCAGCGAGGCCATGGCGGTCGTGGACCAGCGCGCCATCGTGCTGCCTGCGCGGGCACGGCAGGCCGAACGGGTTGTTCCGCTCGCACTGCGCTTCGGCGTGGTGAACCTGGCCCGGCCGCAAAGCAAGTTCCTGCGCCATCTGCCGGAAAGTTTGCCGCTGACCGTGGTCGATGTGCGGGAGGTCGATCCTCAGGCTGGCACCGAGCCGCTGCATTGGCGGCTTCTCACCACCCATCCGGTGATGAATGCAGAAGAAGCCTGGCGTATCGTCGAATGGTACAAGCGGCGCTGGCTGATCGAGCAGTTCTTCCGCGTCCTCAAGACCCAGGGCTTCAGGCTCGAAGACAGCCAAATCGCCACCGCCGACCGGCTCCTCAAGCTCGTCGCCATCGCTGCCAAAGCCGCCGTCATTACCATCCAGCTCTTGCAGGCGCGGGATGGCCGCGGCAAACAGCCGATCCACCTCGCCTTCAATGGGGACGAGGTCGCGGCGCTCACCGCCCTCAATCAAGATATCGAGGCAAAAAGCAAACGGCTCAAGAATCCGCATCCACCGGACAATCTCGCCTGGGCCGCCTGGATCATCGGCCGCCTCGGCGGCTGGGACGGCTATCCCTCGTCCAGGCCACCGGGCCCAATCACGATGAAACACGGTCTCGAATACTTCCACGCCGTCGCCGTCGGATGGAGCCTCAGAAATGTGTGCATGCCCTAGTGCGAACGCAGGGACCCATACGCCGCGGCCGACGTTGTGGGCACGACGGAAGATGGCTTCGTTTCAACAACTCACAGCAGTAATCGGCGAACGCAGAGCATCAGCCTCCGCGCTCCATCGATAGATCACGCGGTATGGGTCCCTGCGTTCGCAGGGACGACGTATGGATGGATTGGTGATCGCTGGGCGGCATCCGCAAGCCGCCCGCACTACTTTTCGATTACAGCCTGCGGTGTATTTCGGAAGCTGATCGCCAGGCGGTTATAAGTGTTCATCAGGCCGATCGCGATCGTCAGATCCACGAGCTCGCGCTCGTTGAACACGGCGCGCGCGGCTTCGTACGCCTCCTCCGGTACGTTGGTTTCGGCAACGCGCGTCACCGTTTCGGCCCACGCAAGCGCGGCACGCTCACGCTCGTCGAACAGATTGCCGGCTTCCGCCCACGCCTGCACCAGTGCGAGCTTTTCGATTTTCTGCCCCTTCTTGAGCAGGTCGCGCGTGTGCATGTCGAGGCAATAGGCGCAGTTGTTGATCTGCGAGATTCGCAGATAGACCAGATCGACCAGCACCGCGGAAAGGCCGCTCTGCATGACGTAGCCGTAGACGCCGCCCAGCGCTTTGACGCCGGCCGGTGCGATCTGGTTGTAGTCGAGACGCTTGCTCATTTTCTTGCTCCTTGATGGTGAGGTTTACTTGACGGGGGTGGTCAGCTCCTTGTCGTCGGTATCGACGACGAACACCGCGAGCAGCCTTGCAGGCTTGGTCTTGCTCGCATTGCGGCTGACGGGATGGCTGGAGCCCGGCGTCTCGTAGAAGCTCTCGCCGGCGCGATAGACGCGCTTCGGTCCGTCATTGACCTGCGACTCGATTTCTCCCGACAGGACATAGCCGAAGATGAAAGCGGACTTCGCGTGGGTGTGCGAAGGCGACGCTCCGCCCGGCGGATAGTCGACAACCACGGCGACCAGCGACTTGCCGGGAATGTTGGGTATCGTCTGCGCGAAGTGCGGCGTGACCTTTTCGCCGACACCATGCGCGGCCGCGGGGGTTGCGATGGCGATGGCGGCAGCCGCAACGGCGGCGCTGATGATGGATCGGATCTTCATGATGGCGTTCTCCTTTGCTCGGTAATTTCCCTGCCCCGCATAGGTGCCCCTCTCTGGTCTCAAGAAAAGTACCAAAAACGCACAAAATTCGTGTACCAGGGGACATGACCAAGCCGCTGCGGTTGGAGCTCGATCGATCTGCGAAGACGCCGCTGGCCGAGCAGATCCGCAAAGGCATCAGCGCCGCCATCGAGAGCGGCGTGCTCGCGCCGCGGGCGCGTCTGCCGTCCTGGCTGGACCTCGCAGCCCAGCTTGGCGTCGCCCGGGGCACGGTGCGCTCGGCGTATGAAAAGCTATCCGCCGCTCAACTCATCGTCGCTTCGCGCGCGACCGGAACGCATGTCGCGGATCGGCCTTCCGTCACCGTTCGGCAGGAGGAACCGCCAGATCCCGGCTCGTTCATGGAGATGTATCAGGAGCTGACCACCGGGCCGGCGATTTTCCAGATGGGCGTGCCCGCGCAGGAGACCTTCCCCGCCAAGCTGTTCGCCAGGATTCGCTCGCACGCCGTTCGCGCGGAATCGAGTGCGCCCGCGATATATCCGGACCCTCGCGGCGAACTGGAATTGCGGCGGGAAATCGCCGGCTATCTTGCCATCGCGCGCGGCATCGAGTGTTCACCTTCCCAGATCATCATCACTGCCGGCTTCAGCGGCGGCCTCGGATTGGCGCTGCGTGCGTTGGGCCTCGAGGGAAGAAAGGCCTGGGTGGAGGACCCCGGCTTCCCGTTCACCCGGCGCGGCCTCGAACTTGCGCGATTGTCGCTTGCGCCGATCCCGGTGGATGCGGACGGCATCGATGTCGATTATGGCCTGCGCCATGCGCCCGATGCGGCGATGATTGTCGTCACGCCCGGACAGCAGGCGCCGCTCGGATCCACGCTGTCGCTGACACGGCGCCTACGCCTGCTCGACTGGGCCGCTCAGGAAGGGGTCTGGATCATCGAGGACGATTATCTGAGCGAGCTGCAGCTCAAAGGCCGCGCTGCGCCAGCACTTGCCTCACTCGATCGCGCGGGGCGCGTCATTCACATCGGGTCCTTCAGCAAGACCCTGACGCCGTCCTTGCGGCTGGGCTTTGTCGTTGTTCCCATGACGCTGGCATCCCGGTTTGCCGAAATCGCCGCGTCTCTCGCGCCGGCGCCTGGGCCCTCGGTGCAGCTCGCGACCGCGGAATTCATGCGCGACGGCCACTATTTGCGGCACCTCCGGCGCACGAAGCGCGTCTATGCGGCGCAGCGCGACGCCTTGCTGAAATATCTTCAGCCGCGCGCCAGCGATATCACGATCGCCGGACTGGCCGTGCTGCTGCGATTGCCCGATGGCGCGCCGGATCGCATCATCGCCAGGGAAACGCTGTCGTTCGGGTTGGCGCCGGCGCCATTGTCGCTTTGGCATGCGTCGACGGCCTCGGCGCGATCCGGTTTGCTGCTGGGTGTCGCGACAGCCCCGCCCAGGCGTCTCGCGGCATCCTGCGACCGTCTCTTCGGGATTATCGACCGGCTTGTTTGACGCGCGCAGGCGACGGACGACTGTTCCGGCCCACCGCATTGTCCCGGCGCGCGGCCGGGGCAAGACAGCAATGATGACGACCGATCGGCGAAGCCGCCCTACTCCGCCGCGATCTGCCGTGGCGCGGGCGGCGGGTTGACGAGGTCGGCGGCGAGCTGCGCGTAGCGCGCCTTGGCGTCCTGCATCGCCTTCTCCTTGACCGGGCCGTAGCCGCGGATGCGGTCGGGCAGCGAGAGAATTTCCACCGCCGTATCGTGCGTGACCGGCGACAGCAGGCCGAGCACGGTGGCGACGTCCTTCTCGTAGCCCGCGATCAGATCGCGTTCGAGCTTGCGGTCGGCGCTGTGGCCGAAGATGTCGAGCGGGGTGCCGCGCAGGAAGCGCAGTTTCGCCAGCGTCCGGAACACCGGCATCATCCACGCGCCGAAGGCGCGCTTCTTCGGCCGACCCAGCGCATCGAGCCCGCCGCCGAGTATGGGCGGCGCCAGATTGAAGTTGAACTTGAACTCGCCTTCGAACTGGTCGCGGAGCTGCTTTTCGAAACGGCCGTCGGTGAACAGCCGCGCCACCTCGTACTCGTCCTTGTAGGCGAGCAGCTTGGCGTAGTTGATCGCAACCGCGCGCGGCAACGCGTCGCCATAGCCGCCGCCGGTGGCGGCGTCGCGCACCCGCTTCACGAGACCCCGATAGCGCTCGGCGAGCGCGGCATTTTGGTACTCGGTCAAAAAGGCGCTGCGGTGGGCGATGACCTCATCGAGCGACATCGCATCCAGCGTCTTGGGCGCAACGACCTCGTCCTGGCCCTTCATCATGGCCTCGAGCCGCGCCGGGTCGGCCGCGGCGAGACGGCCGAGCTGGAAGGCCTGCGCGTTCATCTTGATCGAGACGCCGTTGACCTCGATCGCCTGCAGTATCGCCTTCGCCGACAACGGCAGCAGGCCCTTCTGGTAGGCGTAGCCCAGCATCATGATGTTGGTGGCGATGGAGTCGCCGAGCAGCGCTTCGGCCGGCTTGGTGAAGTCGTAGAACGAAGAATCCTTGCGCAGCTCGGTCTCCAGCACGTGGTTGACCTTGCGGCTCTGGAAGTTGAAGTCGCGGTTGAGGATGAAGTCGGCGGTCGGAATGACGTGGGTGTTGATGACGCCGACGGTGCGGCTGGCCTCGCAGAGCGTGATGGTGTCCTTGGCGGCGGCCACCACCTCGTCGGCAGCCATCACGAGATCGGCGGTGCCGGTGACGATGCGCGAACAGGTGACATCAGCGGTATGTTCGGAAAGACGAACATGGCTCAGCACCGCGCCACCCTTTTGCGCCAGCCCCGACATGTCGAGGATCATGCTGGCCTTGCCTTCGATATGCGCGGCCATGCCGAGCAGCGCGCCGATGGTCAGCACGCCGGTGCCGCCGACGCCGCCGACCGCGATGTTGTAAGGCCGCTCCAGCGACGGGAACGAGGCCGGCTCGGGCAGATCGCCGATGTCACCTGCATCGCCAGGGTTTGCCGGCGCGCGGCGGCGCGGCTTGCCGCCGTCGATGGTGACGAAGGACGGGCAAAAGCCCTTCACACAGGAATAGTCCTTGTTGCAGGTCGACTGGTTGATGGTGCGCTTGCGGCCCATCTCGGTTTCCAGCGGCTCGACCGAAATACAGTTCGACTGCACCGAGCAATCGCCGCAGCCTTCGCACACCGCCGGATTGATCATGACGCGGCGTGCCGGATCTTCCATCAGGCCGCGCTTGCGGCGGCGGCGCTTTTCGGCGGCGCAGGTCTGCACGAAGACGATCGCCGAGGTGCCCTTCAGCGTACGGCAGGTCTTCTGGACCGTGTCGAGATCGTCGCGGTGCGCGACCTTGACGCCGGGCGCGATGTCGGAGGCCGGATAGGCGTCGGGATTTTCCGAGACCAGATAGATGTTGCGGATGCCTTCGGCGTGAAGCTGGAAGGTGATCTGCTGCGGCGACAATTCGCCGTCGACATGCTGGCCGCCGGTCATGGCGGTCGCGTCGTTGTAGAGCAGTTTGTAGGTGATGTTGGCGCCCGAGGCGACCGACTGCCGGATCGCGAGGCTGCCGGAGTGGAAATACGTGCCGTCGCCGAGATTGGCGAACACGTGCTCTTCCTTGGTGAATGGCGCGACACCAACCCACGGCACGCCTTCGCCTCCCATGTGAGTGTAGGTCTCGGTCGAGCGGTCCATCCACAGCGCCATGAAGTGGCAGCCGATGCCGGCAAAGGCGCGGCTGCCTTCGGGCACCTTGGTCGACGTGTTGTGCGGACAGCCCGAGCAGAAATATGGCGTGCGGGTGACGGGGGCGACCGCCTGCATCTGGGTCGCCTGCCGGCCGTTGAACCAGTCGGCCTTGGCGCGGAGCATCGCAGCGATTTCGGGATTGAGATTAAGTCGAAGCAGCCGCTCCGTCAGCGAGCTTGCGAGCGAAGCGACAGAAAGCTCGGCGGCAAAGGTCAGGAAGCGCTTGTCGTGATCGTCCATCTTGCCGACGATGCGCGGGCGGACGTCGTCTCGCCAGTTGAACAGCTCCTGTTTCACTTGATTTTCGACGATCTCGCGGCGCTCTTCGACGATGAAGATCTCTTCGAGTCCGACGGCGAATTTGCGTACGCCTTCCGGCTCCAGCGGCCAGGGCATGCCGATCTTGTAAAGCCGCAGCCCGATCTTGGCCGCGACCTCCTCGGTGATCCCGAGTTCGCGCAGCGCCTGGCGGATATCCTCGTAGCTCTTGCCCGACGCCATGATGCCGTAGCGGGCGTTCGGCGAATCCATGGTGATGCGGTTGATGTTGTTGGCGCGCGCAAACGCGATCGCGGCATAACCCTTGTAGTCCTGCAGCCGCAGGTCCTGCGCAAAGCGGTCGTCGGGCCAGCGCAGGTTGAGCCCGCCCGGCGGCATCTCGAAATCGGACGGGATGATGAAGGGCTTCATCTCGTCGGTGAGGTCGATCTCGGCGGTGGTCTCCACCGTCTCCGTGATCACCTTCATGCCGACCCAGCAGCCGGAGTAGCGCGACATCGCGATGCCCAACAGGCCCATCTCGATCATTTCATGGATGCTGGAGGGATAGAGGTAGGGCATCAGCGCGGAAATGAAGGCGTGGTCCGACTGATGCGGGACGGTCGAAGACTTTGCGCCGTGGTCGTCGCCGGCTAGGCAGAGCACGCCGCCGTTCTTCGCCGAGCCCGCGGTATTGCCGTGGCGGAATACGTCACCGCAGCGGTCGACGCCGGGGCCCTTGCCGTACCAGATGCCAACCGCGCCATCATATTTGGCGCCGGGCGAGAGGTTGAGCTGCTGCGAGCCCCAGACGGCGGTGGCCGCGAGGTCCTCGTTCACGCCGGGCTGGAACTTGATGTTGTACTGCTCGAGATGCTTGCGCGCGGCGAACAGCTGCTGGTCGTAGCCGCCCAGGGGAGAGCCCCGGTAGCCGGAAATGAAGCCCGCGGTGTTCAGTCCTGCCGCACGGTCGCGGCGGATCTGCGCCATCGGCAGGCGGACCAGCGCCTGGATACCGGTCAGGAAGATGTGCCCTGTAGCTTGGGTGTATTTCTGATCGAGACTGATCGGACCCTGGTTGATTCCCATTGCACCCTCTTGAGCCTTGATCGGGATGACTGTTTTTAGCTAGTTATCTGAACTTGTTAGAACCAGTCTATGTCGGATTTTCCTGGCCACGCACTACAAATCTGGCTCCCGAAGCCGTGCTTTCAAAGATCGCAATTTCGTGCCGGGAATAACGGCGCTGCATTTCGGTTTGTGTCGTCCGGAAGCCTCGGCGCGAAACGGCATGACATCCCTCCCCGGTCCGCTTTCGCGCTATAACGCCTCAGGAAGCCAGATGGTGCAGGGACCACGCCGGATCATGCGGACGATTCTCGCTGTCATTTTTTTGTGCACTGCGTTCGCGGCCGGCGCAGTCCATGCGCAGTCAAAGCCCGAACCGGCCGCCCAAACGACGCCAGAAGACATCGCGCGCGGCAAGGCGCTGACCGTGGCCGGCGACTGCGCTAGCTGCCACACGGCCGATGCCGCAAAACCGTTCGCAGGCGGCAAGCGGATCGACACCCCCTACGGCGGCATCTACGCGCCCAACCTGACGCCGGACCGCGAGACCGGCCTGGGCGCCTGGAGCGATGACGAGTTCTACCGTGCGCTTCGGTTTGGCGTGGCGCGCGACGGCTCGCGCTATTACCCGGCCTTCCCCTATCCGAATTTCACCAGGCTGACGCGCCAGGACATTCTCGCCATCCGCGCCTATCTGGCGACGCTGGAGCCGGTGAGTAATGCGCCGCGTGCGCCCGAGCTGCGCTGGCCGTTCAACTATCGCGTCGTGATGCGCGGCTGGAACTGGCTGTTCTTCAAGCCCGGCATCCTGATGCCGGACCAGCAGAAGAGCGCGGAATGGAATCGCGGCCGTTATCTGGTCGAGGGCGTCGCCCATTGCGGCGCCTGCCACACGCCGAAGACCATCTTTGGCGCCGACAAGCGCGGCCGGACCCTTGGCGGCGGGCGGGTCGCCGGCATGTTCGCGCCGCGGCTGGACGGCGCCGAACGCAGCGGGCTGAAATCCTGGAGCGTGGAAGACATCACCGAGTATCTGCAGAGCGGCCGCAACGCCAGGAGCCATGCCGGCGAATTGATGTCGGAGGTCGTGGTCAATTCGACCTCGAAGATGAGCGATGCGGATATCCGCGCCATCGCGATTTACCTGAAAGACCTGCCGGCGGGCGCTGCGGAGCCGCAGGTCACCCCGCCCTCGCCGGCGCAAATGGCGGAAGGCAAGAAACTCTATGACGGCGCCTGCGTCGCCTGCCACGAAGCCGATGGATCGGGCAGCCCCCGGATCTATCCGCCGCTGCCCGGCAACGCCAACCTGCAATCGGCCGACGCCTCGAGCACGCTGCGCATCATTCTCGACGGCGCGGAGACCGTCACCACGCCGCGCGCGCCCAACAAGGGATCGATGCCGGCCTATGCCGCCAAGATGACCGACCAGCAGATTGCCGATGTGACGAACTATATCCGCAACGCCTGGGGCAATGCGGCGCTGTCCGTGACGGCGGATCAGGTCGCGAGAGCGCGGCGCAAGTAGTCGTGTCCCGGACGCGGTGCAGCGCGTAGCGATGCGCCGCAGAGCCGGGACCCACGGCAACCATGGACCCGGAACAGCAGCCCATCACGCCGCTGAAAGCGGCGCGCTGCGCAGCATCCGGGGAACGCCGCCTCAGCGCGGCTCGCCGTTGAAAACGAATTTCGGCATCTCCCATTTGTAGCGGATCGCCAGCAGGCGCAGCGTGAGGCCCAGCGCGAATGTCAGCGCGGTCCAGAGCTGGTCGTTGAGATTGAGCCCGAAGGCGGTGGCATAGAACAATCCGGTCACGACGGAGACGCTGGCGTATAGCTCCGAACGAAACAATAGCGGCACGTCGTTGCAGAGGATGTCGCGCAGCACGCCGCCGGCGCAGCCGGTGATCATGCCCGCCACGATCACGATCGGCAGCGAGGCGTTCATCTGCCAGGCGACATCGCAGCCGGCCATGGTGAACACCACGAGCCCGATCGCGTCGAGCACCAGAAACGCGACATTGAGCCGGTGCACATGCCGCGCGATCAGGATCGTCACGAACGCGGCCACCGCGGTCAGCCCCAGATAGATCGGGTTTTGCACCCAGACCAGCGGATAGTGCCCAAGCAACACATCGCGGATGGTACCGCCGCCGAGCGCCGTGATGCAGCCGAGCATGCAGACGCCGGCCCAATCCATGCTGCGCCGGCCGGCCGCAAGTGCTGCGGTCATCGCCTGCGCGGCCAGCGCCACATAAGTCAGGATATGCAGGACAGCATCGCCGGGCGGCAGGCTCCACATGGCAACCTCACATCGGGAACTGGGGAATCATCGGTTCCAACATTACGGGGTTGCAACATTGGAGGGGAACATCGGGTCACGCCAACCATTGTCTTCGCACTTAACTCTGGGATGCTAACGGAGGAACCCATTCATGGCATACCAACCCAATCCGAACGATCCCTACCGCGCCGGCCTGAGCGAGGAAGAAATCCGCCAACAGGCCCGCCTCAACAGTCTGGACACTGAGTTGCAAGCCGATCCCAGCCTCGCCGGAGGCTCTCCCAGTGGCGGCAAGGTCGCGATGTTCGCCGTTGCGATTGCGGTGGTGCTAGGCGCCCTGTTCTATGGCCTCAACAATACGAGCGTAAACCAGGCGGGCACCACGCCGGACAGCCAGACGGCGCAGACGCAGCCGGCCAACCCCGCGACGTCTCCCGGCATACGTGACGTAACGCCCCGCGGCAACAACCAGCCGGGCACGACCACGGGCGCCGCGACCAACCGCCCGACGCCGCCGGCTCCGTCCAGCACGGACATGAACAAGGCGACCACGCCGCCCGCGGACAACGCGCCGGCCAAGCAGTAACATTCGAATATCCGAACCAACGCGCAGCGGGCCGAGCAGGCCCGCTGCTTTTTTATGCGCGCGAGCGTGGAGGCTTCGAATAGGCAGCTAGATCGGGATTGATGGGCGCATGCACATAATCGTGAAACAGCCAACGGCGGGTGCACCGTAACGGTGCGCGCTGCGCCTGCGTAGAGGCTATCACGGCAGCACTTCTGCGCGCCGGTTGAAATCAATCCCGAACAAAGAGAAAAACGGGCCATGAAAATATCTTGCAACGTCGCTGAAAACGGCGGCGGATCATATCGTCTGCTGGCTATCCTGCGCTGGGTCATGGTTGTCATCTTTGTATCGTTTGGCATGCAAAAGTTCACATTGCAGTCGGCACAGGGCATCGTTCAATTCATCAGCAACAGCCCGTTTGTTTCATGGCTGTCGGTGTTCGGCCTCCGGGGAGAAGCATACGTCCTTGGTGTTGTCGAGTTTGGTATCGCCGCGCTGCTTGCGGCTGGTGCGTTCAGTCCGATCCTGTCGGCAGTCGGTTCGCTGATGGGCGTGATCACGTTTGCGATTACGTGGTCTTTTTTCTTCACGACGCCCGGGGTCGTAAAATGGAGTTGGTCAACCGACCCGATGGCCTGGAACCTGGCCGGTGAGTTCATCTTCAAGGACATCGTTCTGCTCTGTGTTTGCGTCGTGCTGTTCGTGGCCTCTTTGCCGCAATCCGTCGTCCGATCGCGCACCGCCTGACGGCGCTCCTCACGTCGCAATTCGCGTGCGACCGGGCGGACCAGTGGGCACCGCCTTTCGGGAAATATCGCGCGCGCTAGCGTGGGGCCTCCGGCTTCTTGCCGCGTCCGAGCGCGAATTGACCGACCGGACCCTCGACATGGAATTCGAGCCCCGTCATTTTTGCAAACAGGTCGATGTTGGTGGTGCCGATAGCGCAGCCGCCAAGGCCCATATCGGTCGCCGCCAAATAGAATGTCTGGATCATGCTGCCGACATTCTTCAGGATCAGCGAATATGCGATTGAGCTGTATTTCCAGGAGATCCGCCCAAAACGCGCCGCGATCGTGATCAGAACCTGCGGCGGACCGGATGCATCCATGGCAAACTCAGCTGCCGCCGCAAGCGCCTGGAGTTGCTGGGCGGAGACCTCGATCGCCACCAGCGCGTGGCCGCCCGCGTCGTAGTGGTAAAGTCCGCGCGCAAGCCCCTCGCAGTTCGAGACCGCCAGATACAATTCCAGTTCGTAGGCGCTACCGGCCGACGGATAGGGTCTCGTGCTATAGGCAATCTCGGGGATGCCTTCGAAATTCGCTTCGCTCTTCCATTCCGACAGGACGCGGGCTGTGGTGTCGAGAAAGCGCGCGAGTTCGGCGAGCGTGACCGGATGATCGTCATCGAAATCCCGGACTGAATGACGTTCGCGCAACAGCTTTCCGAACGGCACGCTCGGATCCGAGGTGACGAATTTGCGCAGGTCGATCTTCTTGCCGGGCCAGGGATGACGCACTGCGGGCAGCGGCGAAACGACGTTCGCATAGGCGAAGGTGCTGCCGACCGGATCGGCGTGCCGGCCCTCCGTGCTCCGCGTGTGGAACACCAGATCGTGGAAATCCCAGAGAACGAGATTGCCGTCGCCTTCATTCACCCGAAGGCCGTCGCCGCTTTTCGCATCGAGCTTGAGCAGGAACTGGCTATCCAGCAGCAGTTCGAGCAGATCGAGGTTGAAGGCGGCCGCGTGGCGGCGAAGCATGCTGATCTTGTGAGGCCGCGACAGCGCAGCGAGGGTGGCGACGATGGCGGGATCGCCAATTCGAAACAGCGCGGCGGCGCGGGGCGATTCCAGCACCATCTCGTTGCCGCGCCGGCGCAGATTGGCAAAGCGCGACAACACGACGGTGTCACTCTCGCCGAGCTTTGCGCGTTGCGGCCAGTACTCAGGGATTTGGGGTTCGATGACCACGAGGACCTGCTCGTCACGCGGAAAGGACAAGCGATATTCGAGCAGCCCGTGCCGCGCCAGCCGGCGCACCAGGGCGTCGACTTCCTTCGCGATGGCGCTCTTGCCGGCCAAGGACGCGAGCGGCAGACCGTCGGTCAGATTTCGCGCACGGTCCATCGCGGCCGGGCTCAATTGCCCCAGATTGACGGAATAGCCGTCCACGAAGGTAGTGATGCTCCCGTCCGCCTGCATCTGCAGGGAGAAAGGACCGTTCAATCTGATGGCGATGACTGGCGCGATCTTCGTGGCCGGCTTTTTCCGGGGAGCGCGCACGAAAGACCCTTTCAGGTGTGCGGCAGGAACGGCGTGAGTTCGCTTTCCGGCCGCGGGCGATCCAGCAGTCCGAGCTGCAGCGGAACATCGTAAAGCCGGCCCGGTGCGAAGCGGCGATAGAAATGCCGCAAGCCTGGAACGAGCACGCGAACGACCGGAACCTCAACGTCGGGCCGCGTCTGGTCGAGCACGAGGAAATCGTAACCTGCCCGGGTCGCGATCTCGACACAGGCATTCACCTGGTCGCGCGTATTGTCGTGAACCTCAAGGTCTGGAGCCGGCGGAACGATCGGTTTGTCGCTCGGGATCAGGAACGGATAATCCTCCAGGCGCAGCGGCTTGACGCCGTCAAGCGACGGCTTCTCACCGCTGCCGCCGTCCATCATGCCAATTGACATGAACTGGGTCAGCTCGGTGAGCGAACGCAGCAGGGCGATGCGGCGATCGAAATGCGCGCCGGAGCCGAACTCGATATTCTCATGGCCGTTCTGCATCCAGTGCATGACCGCCACGTAAGTGGGAATGCCGAGATCGCTGGTGATGTCGAGCACCCACAGCCGGCGCCCGGCATCGGCGAACTGGGCTTGCAGATCCCGGACATAGGAATTGTCGAATTGCTTGAGGTCGAGCTCGGCACGCTGCAGCCGGTTGTACCACCAGATGGCGTAGGCATCGCGCTCGACCAGTTCGAGGAAGCCCTGAACGATGGCTTCCTCGCGGGTGTTGCCGGCCGCGCAACCGTTGGAGTCGGTATGGAAGCCGCCATAGAAGAAGTAGAGCAGCCCGGTCGGAAGATATTTGAAACGCTTGTCGCGCAACGACCAGACCGGCGACCACTCGGTCTTCATCGAAGGATCGAACGGCGCAGGAACCGGATGTGAATCGTCCGTCTGCTCGGCATGCCTGTTTTGAAACTGCGTCTCGCTGAAAAGCTGGATGTCATTGGGGTGAAGCGCGTCGCCGGGAGCGAAATCGGTAAAGCGACGCGCCATCCTGATCTCGTCACCCTGGAAAATGCCCGAATAGCGCTCGATCGACTCCATCAGCGCGCTCGCCTCGCCCTGCTCGGCCGTAGAGCCCTTGCCGAAGCTGCCGCCGCTCAGTCCGGACCGGAGCTGGTCGAGACTTTGCGCCGGCGCGGAGAAATTGTGATAGGCGAAAAAATTGGTGTTCATCGGCAGATCGACCTCGATCCGCTCGAGCCGCGTAACCACGCCGGTCAACGGGCTGACATGCTTGCGGAAGCGCGCCACGGTGGCCCGGGAGGTCACGGTGCGATATCCACCGCTCGTCATGACGAGCTTGCTGCCTTCGGCGATCTCGATTGGCGTCGCCGCCCGACGTGGGTTCTGCAGTTTCTTGCTCCCGCAGATCGGACATTGCGGGCGCCGCGCGACAAAGTGCTTGGCGATAACAGCACCAGTCAGGTCGAGGCTCGCAACATGATTGCTAAGATCGGTGCGAAAGCCTGAAGCAATCGCTTTCGTGATTTCGACGGCAGCGAAGTGAAATGCGGAATGTCCCACGGTATCGCTGACCAGGGGCGATACGGCAACCGCCTGCGCCGGTCCGCGGTCGAGAAACCCCTTGATCTCCCGGTTGCGGATCATGCGGTCGAACAGACAATTCCAGCAGGCGCTCTCGCCCGGCCTGAACACAGGGCCCACCAGCGGAAATACGCCGGACGGCTGCACCAGCAGCCAGGGCGTCTTGTCGGCCACGCGCTCCCGGTTCATCTCGGCGAGCCGCCGGTCGAGATAGTCGTTCACCAGCGTGATCGTGAGCTTGGGCGATCGTTTAGCGATCTGAACGCCGAGTTTGCTCAAGGCCGCGGCAAGTTCTTTGGCGCCTTTGACGTCGATCGATTCGACCCGCACGGGGCAATTGCGGAGATTCTGCTCGGCGACATCGAGAGGCAGGCCGAGGCTCGCCCAATATCCCGCGACCGCGCCATCGAATGCGCGCGATGCTTCTGCAACAACGTATCGGCGATCGAGCAGCCGCTTGATCGCTTCCTCTATCTTGTCGGTCGGAAAGCTCTTCGAAAGCTGGCGAACGATCTCCGGCGCTGACTTTCCATTTTTTCCGATCGCCGTGGCCACCGCACAATACAGTTCGCCGTGCAGGAAGAACTTGCGATTCTCGGAATAGAGGCAGACCACATCGGGAGGAAGTACGTAGGCGGTGAAGTTCGGCGAAAATCGCAAAACGTCTTTGCGGGGCTTGCCCGCAACGCGGTTCTTGCTTGTCATCGGAAAGCTACCAACCCCAGCAGGCAAACGGTGCAACGAAAACAAGAAAATTGGCCGGGTCGATCGCGAGCCCGGCCAATGAAATCGTGGCGTGTCGACAAGGTCAGGAAGCGCTGCCGCCTAGCACCAGCGGCACCGGCCCCAGGACGCACAGCAACCTGTGCATGCAACCGGCACGCCTATCCCAACACCGCAGCCAATGCCGACGCCGCAGCCAACGCCGCATCGGCAGGCTCTGCATCCGCGGCCTCCGCAGCCGCGACAACCGCATCCGCGGGCGCCACCGCATCCGCGGGCGCCACCGCATCCGCGACAGCCACCGCGTCCGCGCTGGGCTAACTGCACGACGCTGCCGAGGTCTTCGTCATCGAAGAGTTGGAAGGTGGCGAGGCTGACGTCGGCTAGTTCCTCCTCACCGAGCATGATGACCATGCCAGGTGAAAAATTCTGCCCCTGTTGAACGTCACCGGTCGGCACAGCCGATGCCGATGCGCCTCCTGCTAGCGAAAAGGTCAATCCGGCGGCACCTAACGCCGGTAGTGCGGTTCTGGTTATGCGCTTCTTTTTCGAAGCTTGCTTCACCCGCGGCATGGTCGCATCCTCCACCATTGTAAAGAAGGATATCCGTCTCGCCGATCCTACGCCGACGAAATGAAGCACGCAAGATTCATGCACGCACGAAAATGTAATGTCGCTCGTTCAGATTGCATTCATCTTTATGAACGCGATCGCCGCATTTTTGCCATTGCAACAACTGTCCGCGGCAGTCGGGCGGATAGCAACGAATGTGACTTGGTGCAGTGCGCAATCGCCTCATGGCTTGAACGGAGAAATTAGCTTGGTCAATCAACCCCAAAGCTTCACCTGGTATGAGCTCCTGACCACGGACGTCGCGGCAGCAAGCGCCTTTTACGGCAAGGTCGTCGGCTGGGGCGCGAGGGATACGTCGACTTCGGAGCTGGCCTACACGGTGCTTTCTGCCGGCGAAGTCCCGGTAGCCGGGCTGATGGACCTCCCGGAAGAGGGCCGGCGATTGGGAGCAATGCCGAGATGGGTCGGCTACGTCGCAGTCGACGACATCGGCGCGATGACCACTCAGATCAAGCGTCGTGGAGGCGCCGTCCTGATGCCGCCAACGGATAGCAATATCGGCCAGGTTTCAGTGGTCGCCGATCCCCAACAGGCGACTTTTGCGCTGGTCAGCGGACTGACATATGGCCAACAGCAACCCGGCGGGCCGGACGAACCGGGACGCGTGGGCTGGCACGAGTTGCTGGCAGAAGACCGGAACAAGATCTTTGATTTTTACGGCGACCTTTTTGGGTGGCAGAAAGCTCAAGACGAAACCGCAACGGCAGACATTTATCAGTTGTTTTCGGCAGGCGGCCAGACGATCGGTGGCATGCTGACGAAACTTCCGAGCATGCAGCAGTCGTGCTGGCTCTATTATTTCAATGTCGACGACATCGACGAAGCGGCCAGGCGCGTCAATGCCGGCGGAGGCCGCACGCTCCAAGGTCCGATCGAATTGTCTGATAGTTGCTGGATCGCGCAATGTGTAGATCCCCAAGGCGCCCTGTTTGCATTGCAGGGGGTCCGGGGTCAGAGAGCTGCCGGGCACCCCTCCGCGTCGGAAGTCACCTGGTCCGCCAAGTGGGAGGGCATTGCTTCACAGGGCAGGATGGTGCTCGCAAAGACGAAGCGCTAGGCCAGAGCGGCCGCAAGCACCAACCGTGATCAGTTCACACCCTTAGCTGAACATCTTGTTGAGTTCGCCGCCGGGGTAGCCGTTGGCGAATTCGCCGAACGTCCCCTGCTCCGCCATCTCCTTTGATGCCCTCATGAAGCCGGTCCACGCCATCCGCGCCAGCGCGCCGCCGACGCTGATGCGGCGTACGCCGAGATCGCCGGCGATCTTCAGCGACGGGCCTGCCGCGCCGACCAGCAGATTGACGGGCTTCGGCGCGACCGCCTTCACCACAGCCGAAATCTCTTCCGGCGTTGAGATGCCGGGCGCATAGAGGCAATCCGCGCCGGCCTCGGCATAGGCGGTGAGCCTGTCGATCACAAGCTTCAGATCCTTTTGCCCGCGCAGGAACGCCTCGCAGCGGCCGGTGAGGAAAACGCCGCTGTTGTCGGCATCGATGGCCTTGCGCGCCGCCCTGATGCGATCGACCGCAAGCGCGCGATCGAACAGCGGTTTTGCGTTGTCTCCGGTAAAATCCTCGATCGAAAGGCCGGCAACGCCGGTCTTCACCGCGCGCGCGACATTGACGCCGACCTTGTCCGGCTCATGGGCAAAGCCGTCCTCGAAGTCGGCGTTAACGGGGATATCGACCGCCGCGCAGATCGCGGCGAGATGCGTGCAGACATCGTCGACGGTGACGCGGTTGTCGGCCTTGCCAATCGTCCAGGCAAAGCCTGCGCTGGTGGAGGCCAGCGCCTTGAAGCCGAGATGCTGCAAGGCTATCGCGCTGCCGACGTCAAAGGGGTTGGGGATGATGAAGCATCCGCTCTCGTGCAATTTCCTGAATGCGGCGCGTTTGTCAGCAGGTGTCAGCATGGTCGCTTCCCTCGATGTTTGTTTGCGCCGCGAAGATAGTAGCGCGGCGCCGGTTCTGCCAGACGCCTCACGCCACGACCTTGCGCAGGAACGTCCGCTCCTCCGCGAGGATGAACTTGTTCTCCTCGGCGAAATTGAAGTTGGCGATGCCTTCTGCGTCCGTGCGCAGCCGCGCCCGGTAGCTTTCATAGGCCGCCAGGCTCTCGAACGAGATCAGCGCGAACGCGATGTTGTTGGTGCCTTCGTGGGGCATCCAGTAGCCGATGAGATCGCCGCCGCATTTCGGGATGATGGTGAGCCAGTTTTTTGAATATTGCTCGAACTGCGCGCGCTTGAACGGATCGAGCTGGTAGCGGATGAAAACGGTGACGGTCATTGCGCATCTCCGGTGTTTGCTGCCGTCATTGCGAGCGCAGCGAAGCAATCCATGACTCCGCTTGCCGCGCGATGGATTGCTTCGTCGCTGCGCTCCCTTGCGCAAACGCTTCGCGTTTGTCGCAGGCAATGACGTTCGCGGCAACAATACCCGCTTGCTCTACCGCGATGCTTCGGCTAGCATCGAACTATGAAAGCAGGGCCTGACATTGCCATGGTCGCCTCCCTCGTCGGCGATCCCGCGCGCTCCAACATGCTGACCGCGCTGATGACCGGTCGCGCGCTGACCGCGAGCGAGTTGGCGCAACAGGCCGGCATCACGCCGCAGACCGCGAGTTCGCATCTGGCGAAGCTTGAGGCCGGCGGGCTGATCGAGCCTGAGAAACAGGGCCGTCACCGCTACTACCGCCTCACCGGCCCCGACGTCGCTCATGTGCTGGAAGGGCTGGCGGGTCTCGCCGAACGCGCCGGCCACACCCGCGTGCGCACCGGGCCGAAGGAGCCGGCGCTGCGCCGGGCGCGGATCTGCTACGACCATCTCGCCGGCGATCTCGGCGTGCAGATGCTCGACAGCATGCGCAGGCAGCGGCTGGTGCGGCAAACCAAGCAGGACATCGAACTCACCGGCGAAGGCCGGCGCTTCATGGCGCAGGCGCTGCAGATCGACACCGAAGCGCTGGCGCACCCGCGCCGTCCGGTGTGCAAGGCCTGCCTCGACTGGAGCGAGCGCCGCCACCACCTCGCCGGTACACTGGGCGCCGCTGTGATGAACCGGTTCACTGAACTGAACTGGGCGGCGCGCGATCCGACGCCAGGCAGCCGCGTCGTCAACTTCACCCGGTCAGGCGAAAAACGCTTCGCCGCGCTGTTCGCAAGCGAGCCGGCCTAGCGCGGCGCTTGAGCCCACGCACGGCAACCATTATTTCCTGATCGACGACCGCGGCCAGTTGAAGCATCTTTTCACTGATGATACCGGCGGCGATTTCCGCGCTACGCTGAAAGCCGAATGATGCGCGAGGGCGGGTACTTATCGCCGAAGTGCCGCCGGCCTCCTGCCGGCTTTATCCCAGATAGCGAACTTCAGATGGGGCAGGTCCGCGTTGCGCCAGAAGCGGTACGTCAATTCCATGCCCCCGCGTGCAACGCGGCGTAACAATCGGCGCGGGGCCAGGGAACCGTGTGCCACGGACAACAGTTACCCTCGTAACAAAGCGAGTGCGCCGCCGGGTGTTGATAGTTCAGGGCGACGCAGTGTATCTCTATTCTCTAGATCGATTAACCGGCAGACCTGAAGGCGAAGTAAAGGCCATGCGCGCCTTGATCCTGGCATTGTCCATCCTTGCGATCGTCGACAGCGCGCACCTTGCCAATGCTGGTCTGAGCAGCACGCCTCGCGAAACGTCGGCGCCCGCCGATACAGAGATCGCTGTCGACGAAGCGACTCAGGAGACCGAGCAGCAGATCGGCCTCACCAAGGCAAAGCGTCGTGAAGTGCAACGTGGGCTAACCAGGCTCGGGTTCGGCACCAGGGCGAATGGCAAGTTCGACAAATCGACTCGCGCCGCCATTGCGCGCTGGCAGGAGGAACACGGCTACCCTACGACTGGCTTCCTCAACGCCGCCCAGCATAAGGTACTAACGGACGCCGCGACCGAGGCTGGCAAATCTGACCATAAAGACCGTCGTCGCGCCGGGGGCCGCACTCGCCATTCGCGCGGTGTCGGCGGTCCGATCGGCGCGATCGGCGGCGCGGCGCACGGCGTAGTGCGAGGCGTGGGCGGCGTGGTGGGCGGATTATTCCGCAGGTGAATCGACCGGCGCGTCGAGATCCGGGAACAGCCGGATAGCGACGCCCGACGGGTGTGCGAGCCGCCGGGACGTCGCCGCGACCGGCCTCAGCCTTTCTTCACCATCGGGCAAGCGCTCTCGCTCAGCGGCCGCGCTGCTTGCTCAGCCGGCACCGTGGCGAGGAGCTTGAGATAGTCGAACTGGTATTTGGATTCCGAGGGCTTCTTCACCTGCAGCAGATAATAAGGCCGCATCACGCGTCCGTCCTCGCGCACCGTGCCCTTGGTGTAGAAGTCGTCGATCGGCAGCTCCTTCATCTTGGCGACCACCTTGGTCGCATCGGTCGTGCCGGCTGCCGCCACCGCCTTGAGGTAATGCAACGTCGCCCCGTAGGTCCCGGCATGGATCATGCTCGGCGGCTTTCCGCTGTTGCGGGCGACGAGGCGTTTGGTCCAGGCGCGGGTCGCGTCGTCGAGGTCCCAGAAGAAGGTCTCGCTCGCGGTCAGGCCCTGCGCCGCTTCGAGGCCAAGGGCGTGGGTGTCGGGAAACTGCAGCAGGAGCGCGGCGACGCGCTGGTCGCCTTTGCGGCCCAGGCCGAATTCTCCGGCCTGCTTGATCGCATTGATGGTGTCGCCGCCGGCGTTCGAGAGCGCGACGATCTTCGCCTTCGAGGCCTGCGCCTGCAGCAGGAAGGACGAGAAGTCGGCGGTATTGAGCGGATGGCGCACGGCGCCCAACACCTTGCCACCCGCGGCCGTGACGAACGCCGAGGTGTCTTTCTCGAGGGCATGCCCGAACGCGTAGTCGGCGGTGATGAAGAACCAGCTATCGCCACCCTGCTTCACCAGTGCCTGGCCGATCGTCGCCGCAAGGCCGTAGGTGTCGAAGCTCCAGTGCACACCGTGCGGCGAACAGGCTTTTCCGGTGAGATCCGACGTGGCGGCGCCGGTGTTGATGTCAACGGCGTTGTGCGTGCGCGTCACCTCGCGCACGGCGAGCCCCACCGCCGAATTGGGAACGTCGAGGATGAGTGTGACGCCCTCGGTCTGAATCCACTGCCGCGCGATGTTGGCGCCGATGTCGGGCTTGTTCTGGTGGTCGGCAAAGATGACTTCGATCGGCCGGCCCAGCACCTTGCCGCCGAAATCCTCGACCGCCATGCGCGCGGCGTGGACCGAGCCCATGCCGGAGAGATCCGCGTAAAGTCCCGTCTGGTCGTTGAGGACACCGAGCTTGACTGGTTGCTGTGCGACCGCAGAGGCGGTCAGCCCCGCTCCCCACAACAGGAGCACGAACGCGGCGATAATGTTGCGACGCATTAAATCCCTCCCCTTGATATAGCGACCGCTTAATGCCGGTCGCCTTGGCATGATGCTACAGGGGAAGGGCATCACTGGAAAGCGGAGTGTGAGCTTTTGCTTCCGCTCCGTGCATCAGCGCGGCATGGCAGCGCTCACCATGAGGGCTAGCCAACTCATGCTCTCGCCAAAACGTGAAATGCAAAGCCTTTACCCCGCGCGTTTATCGCATCAATAAGGCGCCATCCTTCAGATGGAGCCTGCGATGCGCCGCGCGATCATGATTTCTCTTTGCATTGTTATGGGCGGCCTTTCGGTCGCGCAGGCAGCCGAACCTGCCGCGCGTGAGCCCTATGGCATCGGGCTCGAGGGCTTTGCCTATCCCTACCCCGTCCACCTGCTGCCGCTCGTGAACGACGGCGAACAGGTGCGGATGGCGTATATGGACGTGGCGCCCGCGCAACCGAACGGACGCACCGTGGTGCTGCTGCACGGCCGAAATTTCCCATCGAGCTATTGGGCGCCGGTCATCAAGACGCTGAACGAAGCCGGCTATCGCGTGGTGGTGCCGGACCAGATCGGCTTCGGCAAATCGTCGAAGCCGCAGGGCGATCTGCATTTCGATACGCTCGCGCGCAATACGATCACGCTGCTCGATCATCTCAACATTGCCAAGGCCGATATCGTGGCGCATTCGCTCGGCGGCATGCTTGGCGTGCGGATCGCGCGCGCCTACCCCGACCGGATCGCGCATCTGGTGCTGACCGCCCCGATCGGCCTGGAGGATTACCGGCTCTACGTGCCGCCGACGCCGACCGAGAAGATCCTGGAGAACGAAGAACAAGCTCACCGCCGACGGCTATCGCAAGCAGTTGGAGACCAATTACTCGCTGAAGCTGCCGCCCGAACAGGTCACGCCGTTCATCGACGCGCGCTTCAACATCAAGGGCAGCGCCGAATATCCGCGCTGGCTGCGCGCCTTCGTCAGTTCGGCGCAAATGATCTACCGCGAGCCGGTGGCGCACGAGATCCCGCTGATCACACAGCCGACGCTGTTCGTGATGGGCGCCGACGATCACAACGCGCCGGGAAGAGCGAATGCGCCGGAGGCGCTGCGTTCGAAGATGGGGCAGAACGCCGAACTGGCCAAGGCGCTCGCCGCGAAGATGGCGCGGGGCCGGGCCGAGGTGGTCCCGAACACCGGGCATCTGGTTTTTCTGGAAGCGCCGGGCAGATACGACGAACTGGTGCTCGGATTCCTGGCCGCCCCGTAGCACCAGGGAACATTCATGTTCCATTCAGCTCTCGGAACTAAGTTCCGTTTCGTGCGGCCCTTGCGGCCGGAAACGGGAGAAAACATGAAATACCTTTTCGCAGCAGTTTTGGCCCTGGGCACCGTTGCCAGCTTCAGCGCGGCGGAAGCCGCGCAGGGATGCGGCCCCGGCTGGGCTCGCGGCCCTTACGGCGGATGCCAACCAATTCGCAGGGCCGTCGTGGTTCGTCCGGGCCCGGTCGTCGTGGCGCCTCCGGTCGTGGTGGTACGGCCGGGCCGCGGGTGCCCATACGGCACCGTGTGGCGGAATGGACGCTGCCGCGCCTACTGATATTTTCAACGCACAAAAGCCCCGCTCGCGCGGGGCTTTTTTTATTGCAGGTGATCCCTGGCGACGACTTACCAATAACGACGACGCCAGTAGCGGCGGCGCCAACGACGGCGGCGATGCCAGCCCCAATGCCTGCGGCGCCAGCGGCGGCGGCGCCAACCCCAGTGCCTGCGGCCCCAGCCACGATGACGGCCGCGGCCCCAGCGCACTTCTTCCGGCGCAAGGCGATCGACCTCCTCGCCCGACGTGACGGCGGGCTGGGCATCCTTGTTGGCGGGCAGCCTGGCGTCGTCGGCGAGCGGCGCCGGCATCAGCGGCGCGGCCTGCGCACTCGCTGCAAGCGCGACACCGCCCGCGGCAAATCCAAAGGCGAGTTTCAGAAAGTGGCGGCGCTCCATCACATCTCCTCCTCCGTTTGCTGTGTGCGAAGAAGAGAGTTTCGAGGCGGCGAGATGAATGCGCGGTGAACTGCGCGTTCAGCTTTGTCAGGAACGAAGCCGATCAAGGATTATTTTTGCGCGCTGCTGCTCGCCGCGGAACATTTGTCGCTGCGGCGGCATTTCTGCATCGCGGACGCGTGTGACGATCCGGCGGACAAGTCCGGCTTGCCGGACTACGCTTACGCCCCGAGTTCCTCGGCCAGCACCAGCACATCCCGCGTTCGCGTCACATCCGGCCAGTCGCGGTTGAAATCCGCGATCAGGCGCTTCATCTCGGGCCCCTCGGTCGCGCGATCGAGCGCGGCCTTGTCGGAAAATTGGTACATCGCCTGGTGCAGCGACGGATCGGTGGCGCTCCAGTAGCGCCATGCCTTCACGGCGCCGAACGATTTCACGGCATCCGGCAAATGTTCGCGCGAATACCAGGAATCGAACGCCTGACGTTTGGCAGGGTCGGCCACGGTCGCGCGGACGACGAAAAAGGCAGCGGGCATGTTTTTCTCCCTTGGAATTGTTCTTGTAGCTTCTTGTAGGGTGGGCAAAGCGCAGCGTGCCCACCATCCATCAACGACGGTGCAAGAAATGGTGGGCACGGCGCAAGCGCGCCTTTGCCCACCCTACGCATCCATTCAAACCGTCACATGCTCCGTGATATCAAGGCCGCGCGCAACGCGTTATCCGAGGTGCCACCCATGCCCATCCGCCATTGCTCCGCCTTTTTGCCCGCGTTCTGGCTGCTGACCGCGGTCCTTCCCGCCGCGGCCAACGATGTGATGCTGCCGCGCGAGCCGCAGATCGGGCCGCGGCCGTTCTATCTCGTCGACAAGATGAAGGACGGCCCGCTGAAGCAACAGCTCAGCCAGTGCACCGGGCCGTTTCGCAAGACCGATTTCTCCATCGGGCACCGCGGCGCAGCGATGGAATTCCCCGAACATACACGCGAGTCCTATGTGGCGGCCGCGCGGATGGGCGCCGGCGTCATCGAATGCGACGTGACCTTTACCAAGGACCGCGAACTGGTCTGCCGCCATTCGCAGTGCGACCTGCACACCACGACCAATATTTTGACGGTGCCGGAGCTGGCCGCAAAATGCTCGCAAGCGTTCAGTCCCGCCGATCCCGCCACCGGCAGGAAGGCTTCGGCCAAGTGCTGCACCTCTGACATCACGCTTGCCGAATTCCGCACGTTGACCGCCAAGATGGACGGCTTCAACGCGGACGCGAAGACGCCGGAGGAATACCAGAACGGCACGCCGCGCTGGCGCACTGATCTTTACGCCAATTCCGGCACGCTGATGACGCATGACGAGAGCATCGCGCTGATCAAGAGCCTGGGCGCCAAGTTCACGCCGGAATTGAAGGCGCCGGAAGTGCCGATGCCGTTCGACGGCGACTACACGCAGGAAAAATACGCTTCCCAGATGCTGGACGCCTACAAGAAAGCCGGCATTCCCCCGAGCGACGTGTTTGCGCAAAGTTTTAATCTCGCCGACGTGCTCTATTGGGTGAAGACCGAGCCGGAGTTTCGCAAGGCAGGCTGTCTATCTCGAAGACCGCTACGAGAAGCAGGGTCTCGATCCCAACAAGTCCGAGACCTGGAAACCCTCGATGGCGGAATTGAAGGCGCAAGGCGTCGCGATCCTCGGCCCGCCGATCTGGACCATGCTGACGCTGAACGACAAAAAGGAAATCGTCCCGTCCGAATACGCCAAGGCCGCGAAGGCCGCAGGCCTCGATCTGATCGGCTGGTCGCTGGAACGCGACGGCCCGCTGCACAAGGGCGGCGGCTTCTATCACAAATCGATCAAATCGGCGGTCGACCGCGACGGCGATACGCTGACGGTGCTGGATGTGCTGGCGAAACAGGTCGGCATCCGCGCGATGTTCTCGGACTGGCCGGCGACGACGACGTTCTATGCGAGCTGCACGGGGATGAAGTGAAGGGTCTTGTAGGGTGGGCAAAGGCGCGTTCTTCGCGCCGTGCCCACCATCTTGTGCGAGAGGCTAGAATGGTGGGCACGCTTCGCTTTGCCCACCCTACGCACTAACCACCAATCAATGCACCGTGCTCTCACCAACCACCCGGAGATCGATCCTGCCGATCAGATCCGAACGGAGCGCCTCGGCGGCGCTGATGGCGTCGTTGGTCTGCCGCAGCGTACTGACATTGGATCCGAGCGACACGATTCCGCCCAGCACCGCGGCGATCGACCCGAGGGCGGCGACCTGGCTGGACCCGAACAGGCCGAGCACCATGACGAGCAGCAATACGCCGCCGCCGGCGATGACCGCCTTGGAAACCAGAATGATCTTTCGGCATCGCTCGGAGACTTCGGCGAGCGCCTCGAGCCGCTCCTCGATGAGTGAAATCTCGTCGATCGGGTCGTCATCGGCCGTCGGATTCAAGATCAAGCTACCAATGCGTCAGTTTCGTGGGGTGGGCTATGGCTTCCGCCTGGCCCACCCTACCCGCTGATCGCCCCTGGCGCTAGACCGGCTCCAGGCCGAGCGCCTGCGCGCTTTCGATCCAGGTCGGCAATTCCCGCTGATACAGCGCGTTGGTTTCCTTGAACCCGAGCGCCGGCTCCAGCACGAAAGTGGCGAGAACTTCCTTCACCTTCGGATCGCTGTTGGCCGCCACGCACAATTCCGCCAGCCGATCGACGATCGGCTGCGGCACAGCCTTCGGCAACGCCCATCCGGTGAAGCCGCTCACGGTGAAGAACTTCGATGTCGCGCCTTGCTCGGGCAGAGTCTTGACGTTCGGAATCGCATCGACCTTCTTCGAATGCACCGCGAACACAACGGCTTTATTGCCTTGCAGGACGGTCTGCGCGGCCGTGTAGCTGCCCATCGCAACATCGAGCGTGCCGTCAAGCAAACCCGTCCACATCGGCGCTTCGCCACGGTAGTGGATCGGCTCGATTTTGAGGCCGTACTGCTTGTTGAGTTCATTGATGGTCATGTGCGGCGCCGATCCCGCGCTGTAGGTGCCGAAGTTCACCTGGCCCTTCTTGCGCGCGAAAGCGACGAAATCGTCCAGCGTCTTGACGCCGGACGGAAGGCTCGCGCACAGCGGCAGCCCGGCGCCCGGAATGACGCTGACGAGCGTCAGGTCCTTGTCCATGTCGTAGCCGGGGTTCTTCATCATGACCCGGTTCATCACATAGGTGGTCGAGATCGAGCACAGGATCGTATGACCGTCCGGCTCCGCGCGCGCGACATCAGCTGCGCCGATCGAGCCGGAAGCGCCCGCCTTGTTTTCGATGACGACGGTCTTGCCCACCTGCCTGGTGATGTAATCGCCGAAGGCGCGCGCCAGCAGATCGGTCTGCCCGCCTGCCGGATAGCTGCAGACCATCCGGATATTCCGCGACGGCCACGCGGCCTGCGCCGAGGCGTTGCGCAAGAGGAACGGCGACGCGGCGGCTGCCGTGCCGGCAGCGATGAAGTGACGACGATTGAATTTCACTGACATGATTCCCTCCCTGAATTTTCAGGGAGCGTAGCTCATCGTCCCGCTAATGCCGCCGGGACAGATTGGCGCATTGCTCAAACCTGCGCGTTCCTGACATTCCTCGCAGGCGTGCAATGACGGTATTTGCAACTCGATTTTGCGCCTGAGAGAATATGGCGACGAGCGCCATAGCTCGTCAGAGCGCGCGGGACGCGGGCCGCAGCATCGGTGTCAGCACGGGAGAAGAGCCGCTTTGTATCTTGCCGACAATCTTGAAGCCATGGCGTTCATAGAAGGAAATGTTACGCGGGTTCGAGCTTTCGAGGTAGGCCGCGACGCCCTCCTCGTCGCATCGTCGAAGCGCGTGTTTCATCAGCAAACTGCCGAGCCCTTGCCCGATCCAGTTCGGATCGGCGGCAACAAGAGGTAGATACCAATGCGGCTCACGGGGATGATGTTCGGCCATGCCTTTCATGACGACCGCAATATCCTCTGATATCTCCGGGCGCAGCGTCTCCTCCATGATTGCGTCCATTTTTGCTTCGTCCGGCTCGACGCCTGGCGGCAACCAAAGGGCAGCGGCGCGAACTCCTTCAGCGATGTCGGCTGTGCCATGCTCGAAAGCCCGGCCGCCAAAAGCATCGACGAACGGCGGCATCACTCTGAGGTATTGGGACGAGTTGCGCCAAACCCAACGCGCCATCGGGTCGGCCACAAAGCCGAGCACAATGGTGCTGATTACGCTTGAGCGGATGTTCGCGCCCGCGGATTTGACTTCCGATGCTGCCGCCATCGTGTCGCTCCTTCGGTCACCATTCGATTTCAGGCATCGTTGATGTAAACGGGCCGATGCCTACTTCAAGGACCAGACTGGCTGGCCGTTAATTTTGTGAACGCGTAAAGGGCACAAAGCGCACGAGCGCAACGGCGCGCGTCGTCGTCTTGTCGGGGGCGATTTTTTCGACGACCGTAAGGTGCTGCGTGGTGTTAGCGGCCCCCACCGGCATGACGAGCCGGCCCCCCACTTTGAGCTGCTCAATCAGCGGCGACGGTACCTCGCCGAGTGCGGCGGTCACGACGATGGCGTCAAATGGCCCGCATTCGGGCCAGCCGGCATAGCCATCGCCCAGCCTGACGCTCACATTGTGATACGCGAGTTCTCCGAGTGTTTTCGTGGCGGCCTCGGCCAAGGCCGGAATAATCTCGATGGTGCAGACCTTCCGCGCCAGGTGCGCAAGGATGGCGGCCTGATAGCCCGAACCCGTGCCGATTTCGAGCACGACATGATCGGGCGCGACCTCCGCCAAATGGGTCATCAAGGCCACGATGAACGGCTGCGATATGGTCTGGCCGCGTCCGATCGACACCGGCATGTCCGCGTATGCGATGGCGCACGACCGCTCGGGGATGAACAGATGGCGTTTCGTTCGCCCCATGGCCTCAAGGACTCGCTCCGAGATGCGCTGCTGTCCGGCACCACTGGAGGCGGAATGGGCGTAGGCCCTGATGGTTTCGACCATGGCGGCGCGTTCGCGGGCGCACAGGTCGTCCTGCGCGGCGGCTTCCCGCGCGAAGGTAGCCATGGACAGCACGAGTGGCAGCAAGATCTTCATGACCATGCGCTCGGCTACCGGCAAAAGAGCGAACACCGCCTTCGCGGCAGGCGGCGTCGCCGATGACAAACTTACTGTCTGGGCTGCAACTGCACCGGCGCCCGCGCTTGCGCTCTGGCTTGCGTCGCGGGAGGCGCCGACACGGGCTTGCGCGCAGGGTTGGCAACCGGCAGAGGCGGATTGACTGATGTCGTCGCTGCCGACGTCCTGGGCCGCAGATTCTGCTCGGACGCATTGGCGATCACCCGCGCCATTTGCTCCTGGTTTGCCTTGAGCTGCTCGGCGATCCCAGCATTTTCGCGGGCCAATTCTGCCTGGCTGGCCTTGAGCTGCTCGATCTCCTGCTGCACGCTTGCGAGATCGCGCGCCATCGTCTGGAGCAATTGGCTCTGCTCGGCAGCGCTCGGGGCGGCCGCCGCATCTTGCGGTGCGGTCTCAGGCGGCGGCAATTGCGAAACTGTTGCGTCCGCTGCAGCCACCTGAACGGCAGCCGGGCTCTGCTCGGTCAGCAAGCTTCGATGTTTCCGACGGCAACGACGAAGCCGCAGCCAATTGCGGTGCCCACTGCGAGATCATCGGCCTGACCGTCTCGCCATAGGAGTGCCAGGCGAAAGCTGCGGTACAGATGCCCGCTGTCAACAGCAGGCCGATCAAGCCGCGTAGCGCCGGCCTGCCTCGCGATGGCTCACGAAGCCTGTTCGCGGGCTTCGTCTCCAGCCTGGAAATCTGTTCATTGAACCGTGCGAGTTCTTCGTCCGCGCGAGCGATCTGCTCATAGGCATGCGCGAGCCGTTCGTCGGCGCGCGCGACCAACTCCATCTCTTGCGTGGACAGTGCCGGATTGACGTGTGGATCGGTTTGCCTGGTGCTACCAGAGGAATCCATGGGCGCCTCCTGCCAGTTTGCCGTCAACTGAACGGGCGATCGTCGGATTGTAGACACTCCCTACCGCCGTTTTGACCAAAGCAAGGCTGGAGCGCGGAAAGTGTAAGGCTGATTTTGGGCAATCGCCATTCCGGCGTCAACCAGGGAGGATGCGAACCGAACCGGTCAGGTGGCCCGCGCACAGCTTTGACGGCAGTCTTCTCGAAGTCACATCGCAGCGCTCCCGGCGGCTGGAAGCGAATTGCCCTGGTCTAACAGCGTTTCAATTGGCCCTGCGGCCCAGGAAGGCCGGGATGTCGAGAACCTTTTCCTCGACCGGATTGCGCGCAGGCGCGGCGCGGCCGTACGGATCGAGGCGCTGTGGCGCCGGCTGCCGCGCCTGCTCCGCGATCGGCCTTGCCGGTCGCGCTTCGGGGTGGCGGGCCACAGGGAGCATCGACGGCGGCGGCAGGGCGTTACGCTCGATCCGCTCCGCGATGCGGCGCCTGTCGTTGCTCAGCCGGCCGGCGAGGTCCGTCAGTGAGCTTTCCGCCGGTTGCGTCTGGCGCGCCGTGCTGAGGTTATCGATGCCGGTCGCCACGACCGAGACGCGGACGATGCCTTCGAGGCTTGCATCGAAGGTAGCGCCGACGATGATATTGGCGTCCGGATCGGCCTCGTCGCGGATCCGGGTCGCGGCCTCGTCCACCTCGAACAGCGTCAGGTCCCTGCCGCCGGTGATGGAGACGATCAGGCCTGAGGCGCGCTTGATCGAGGGATCCTCGATCAATGGATTGGAAATCGCAGCCACGGCGGCGTTGAGCACGCGCTTCGGGCCGGAAGCCTCGCCCCTGCCCATCATGGCCTTGCCCTTCTCGCGCATGACCGAGAGAACGTCGGCAAAATCGAGATTGATCAGACCTTCCTTGACGATGAGGTCGCTGATGCAGGCCACGCCCGAATAAAGCACCTGATCGGCCATGGCGAAGGCATCGGCGAACGAGGTCTTCTCGTTGGCGATCCGGAACAGGTTCTGGTTCGGGATGATCAGAAGGGTGTCCACCTCCTTCAGCAGTTCCGCGATGCCGGCTTCGGCATAGCGCATGCGGCGCTGGCCCTCGAACTGGAACGGCTTGGTGACGACCCCGATGGTGAGAATGCCGAGCTCACGCGCGGCCTTGGCGATAACGGGGGCCGCGCCAGTGCCGGTGCCGCCGCCCATGCCGGCGGTGATGAACACCATGTGCGCGCCGGCCAATTGCTCACGGACCACCTCGATGGCCTCTTCCGCTGCAGCGCGCCCGATGTCAGGCTGCGCGCCGGCGCCAAGGCCGCCGGTCACCTGCACGCCCATCTGGATGACACGTCCGGCCTTCGAACTGGTGAGCGCCTGTGCATCGGTATTGGCGACGAGGAAGTCGACGCCTTCGAGCCCCGCCTCGATCATGTTGTTGACGGCATTGCCGCCGGCGCCCCCGACCCCGCACACGATAATGCGCGCCTTCAACTCGTGGATATCGGTCATGCCAGTCATTCTAGCCCCACGATTGCTCCGCGACGCTGCGGAATGAGAAGACAGCGATAGTTACCCACGCGCAGCCTTGCGGTCTGAATTCACCAGGGTCGCGGCGAGTTGCCCCAGCCGCCGTTCCGTCTTGTCGATCGAGCTATCGGTGAGGGCACGGGCTCGCAGGACTGCCACCTCCCCCTCAAGCCGCGCCGCCGCCTCCCTGGCGGTGGTGGCCTCAGCGGTCGCCTGCAGCAGATCAGCCATCAGGCGATCGGCGCGCTCGCGTTCGTGCTCGAAATCGGCGCGGTGACCGCCGGCCACGGCTTCGAGCTGCACGATCGCCGCCTCCAATGCCGCAACCTTGGCCGCCCACTGGGCGTCGTCGCCTGCCTGGCGACGGCCCGCGGGGTGTGGCGTATGGTGTATTTCGGCGAGATCAACGCTCACCAGGGCTTTTCCATCCTCGGAAAGCGAGCGCGGCAAGCGGAGCCGCCTGGCAAGCGAACGGGCGGCCACTGGCGAGATGTTCAGGCGGGCGCCGAGGGCACCATAGGTCAGAAACTCAACAGACATCGGCTGTTCTCCTCGAACGAACCGGGCGGTAAATCCGCTAGTGGTTACTGGCAATGACCACAGGCTAGGCCGGCATGGTTAACAGATGGTTAACGGAGCGGGCGACGAGCCGCCGATATCGGCGCGCCGCGGCCGCGATGGCCATCTGACCTGGCTCACCGAAGGTAACCAAACGCGCCGAAAGCTGGCGCAGGATCAACAGGTTGCGGTATATTTTGGGGGTTGCGGCTGAGGCGCGATGGCCATGGATGATGAACAACTCGCTGACCTCCACAGATTTCTTGCCGAGCACCATCGAAGGCTTGCCAGGGAAGCCGCGCTCGACGTCGTGCAGCAATATCACGCCGATCTCGCGCAGCGTCTCGCTGACGAAGCCGCGCTGATCGCAAGACGAACGGCGATCGCGCAGCGCCTTCGCGAAGGCGAGCAGCGGAAGAGAGACGAGATGGAGTGATAAGGCTGGCGGGTTGCGCCTTCGGCAACCCGCCCTACGAAGCCACCCCTCCCATTCCGTGAATGGCGGAGGAAGGCTATCATGGCACGGCATCACCACGCGTGATCCGAGGGAGACCGTCATGAGCCAGCCGCAGCCAGTCAAGGACGCCAGTCACCTCTACGAAGTCGAGCGTCGCGCCTTTCACGCCGAGCGCCCCGGCTTTCGCATTACGGAGTTGCAGCTCTCTGCAACGCAGAAGGTGCCGTGGCACACCCACACCCATGTGTCAGATACGTTCTACGTTCTGGAAGGCCACATGAGGCTGTTCCTGCAGAACCCGAAAGAGGAAGTGAATTTGAGGCCCGGCGAAGTCTATGTCGTCAAACCGACGCGACCGCATCTGGTGACCAACGGCGCCACGACGTCGCTCACCTTCCTGGTTCTGCAAGGGGTCGGCGCATACGATTTTGTGCCGCTCTTGGCGAAGAAGTAGAAATCGGTTTGGTAGGGTGGGCAAAGCGAAGCGTGCCCACCATTCAATCGTCATCGGGATGAATGGTGGGCACGTCGCTTCGCTCCTTTGCCCACCCTACGCGCTGCGCTCCACCCATCCTACGCATCCATGCGAATTGCATGGTGCTGAGATGCGTTGAGATTTTTCCGCGCCCTCGCCTGCGATGCTATAGATGGCCGCGACAAAAACGAGCGCGGAGAGGGCTTCAACCTCTCGCGCCACACAGGGAAGGAACGGCCATGCGCAAGATGTTGGCGGGCGCGATCGCGGCGGTTTTCCTCTCACCGGTCGCGCTGCGGGCGGAGGTCGTTCGCTTCGATATCGTGGAACGCGTGCCGGCCTTCGCCGGCCGAAGCTTCGGTGACGTCGGCCCCTATGAGCGGATCACCGCGCGCGCCACCATCGCCCTCAATCCGTCCGACGATCGCAACGCCGTCATCACCGATCTCGCGCAGGCGCCGCGCAGCCCCGACGGCAAGGTGGAAGCGATCGCCGACGTCGTGATCCTGCGTCCCGCCGATCCCACGCGCGGCAACGGCACGCTGCTGCTGGACGTGCCCAATCGCGGCCGCAAGCTCGCGCCGCAACTGTTCGACGATTCATCGCAGCCCGGCGCGAACAACGCGCAAGGCGCTGACGACGCCGGCATCGGCTTCCTGCACCGCCAGGGCTACACGATGGTCTGGGTCGGCTGGCAGGGCGACATCCCCTCCAAACAAGGGCAGATGGCGCTGACGGCGCCGGTGCTGAAAGGCGTGACGGGCCCCGCGCGCGAGGAATTCGTCTTCGACACCACGACAAGTCCGGCGCGGGCGACGCTGACCTGGCCCGCGGCCGATCCCGCCAACCTCAACGTCACCGTTCGCGCCGCCTGGGCCGATGCGCGCCAGACGCCATCAGGCCTCTCGGCCCGCCTCGTCGATCCCGTAACCGTCGAGGTCACGCGGCCCGACGGTTTCGACGCCGGCGCGCTCTACGAGATCACCTACACCGCGCGCGATCCGGTGCCGCTCGGCATGGGCTTTGCCGCGGTGCGCGATGTCGTCAGCTTCCTGCGCCGCGATACGACATCGGCCAATCCGCTGCTGCAACGGCCTGCATCCGTCGGCCAGCCGCGCGATCGGCTTCGGCGTCTCGCAATCCGGCCGCTTCCTGCGCGACTTCCTTTATCTCGGCTTCAACGAGGATCTGCAGGGCCGCGTCGTGTTCGACGGGCTGATGCCGCATGTCGCGGGCACGCGGCGGATGGCGACCAATGTCCGCTTCGGTCTGCCCGGCCGCAACCCGCGCCACCAGCAGGACCCGGCCTGGCAGGCCGACCTGTTCCCGTTCACCTATGCGACGCTGAGCGATCCGATCTCCGGCAAGACCGACGGCCTGTTGCGCCGCTGCGCGCTGTCCGTGACCTGCCCCAAGGTGATGCAGACCGACAGCGAGCATGAATGGTGGGCCTCCCGCGCCTCGCTGCTGGTGACCGATCTCGCGGGCAATCACCTCGACCTGCCCGACAATGTCCGCGCCTACATGATCGCGGGCACGCCGCATTTTGCCGCCCCCTCCGACGTGATGCGCAAGGGTCTGGCTGCGATGTCGCTGCCGCAAAATCCGATGCATGCGGGCGCGCCGATGCGCGCGCTGCTGACCGATCTCAATGCCTGGATCAGCGATGGTGTGCCGCCGCCCTCAAGCCGCGTGCCGATGCGCGCCCATGGCACGCTGGTCGCAGCCGAAGCCGCGGTGCGGGGCGATATCCCCGGCCTGCCCTACAAGGCCATCCATACGCTCGCCGCCTTCTCCGACCAGAGCGTGCTGCCGCCCAAGGAGATCGGCCGATACCCCGTGTTCGTGCCGAAGGCGGACGACGACGGCATGGCGATATCTGGCGTTCGCCAGCTTGCGCTTGCCGTGCCGCGCGCCACCTACACGGCGTGGAATCCCCGTGCGCAAGGTTTTGGGCCGACCGCGCTGTATCCGCTGCAGGGCGCCGTGGTGCCGTTTGCGCCGACCGAAGCGGCGCGAAAGGAAGTGCACGATCCGCGCCTGTCGATTGCGGAACGCTACGCGGATAACGAGGCCTATGTCGCCGCGGTGCGTCGAGAGGCCACACGGCAAGTGGCTGAACGGCTGCTGTTGCCGGAGGATGCGGAGCGTGCGGTTGAGGCCGCAAAGCAAGGCAAGCTGGCGAAGCTCGGACAGTGAGCGGCGAAGCCGTCGTAGGACGGGTGGAGCGAAGCGGTACCCATCCTACGCCATCCGACTTTCGTGAAGGCACGCGCGGATCAGGTAGCGCATTTTGCGGCGGCGGACCGTAGGGCGAGTCAGGAGCAGGCGTAACCTACGTACCTCACAACGGCAAATTGTCGTGCTTCTTCGCCGGCATCTCGACCTTCTTGTCCCTCAGCATCGCCAGCGCCCTTGCGATCCGCTTCCTTGTCGAATGCGGCATGATGACGTCGTCGAGATAGCCGCGCTCGGCGGCGATGAACGGTGACAGGAAGCGGTCTTCGTATTCCTTGGTGCGCGCGGCGATCTTGTCGGCGTCGCCGATGTCCGAGCGGAAGATGATTTCGACTGCGCCCTTGGCGCCCATCACGGCGATCTGGGCGGTCGGCCAGGCGTAGTTCATGTCGGCGCCGATTTCCTTGGACGCCATCACGTCGAAGGCGCCGCCATAGGCCTTGCGGGTGATGATGGTGACGAGCGGCACGGTGCATTGCGAGTAGGCGAACAGCAGTTTTGCGCCGTGCTTGATCAGGCCGCCATATTCCTGCGCGGTGCCCGGCAGGAAGCCCGGCACGTCGACGAACGTCACGATCGGGATGTTGAAGGCGTCGCAGAAGCGGACGAAGCGCGCGGCTTTCCGTGAAGCATCGCTGTCGAGCACGCCCGCCAGCACCATCGGCTGGTTGGCGACGAAGCCCACCGTGCGGCCGGCGATGCGGCCGAAGCCGGTGACGATGTTCTTGGCAAACGTCTCGGAGATCTCGAAGAAGTCGCCCTCGTCCACGACCTTGCCGATCAGTTCCTTCATGTCATAGGGCTTGTTCGGATTGTCGGGGATCAGCGTATCCAGCGACATGTCCACGCGCTCGATGTCGTCAAAGCTCGGCCATTCCGGCACGCCGTCGGTGTTGTTGGACGGCAGGAAGTCGATCAGCCGGCGCATCTGCAGCAGCGTCTCGACGTCGTTCTCGAAGGCGCCGTCGGCGATCGAGGAGCGCGTGGCGTGCACCGAGGCGCCGCCGAGCTCTTCGGCCGTCACCACCTCGTTGGTCACGGTCTTCACCACGTCGGGGCCGGTGACGAACATGTAGCTGGTGTTCTTCACCATGAAGATGAAGTCGGTCATCGCGGGCGAATAGACGTCACCGCCGGCGCACGGGCCCATGATGACGGAGATCTGCGGGATCACGCCCGAGGCGATGACGTTGCGGCGGAACACGTAGGAATAGCCCGCGAGCGCCGCCACGCCCTCCTGGATGCGCGCGCCGCCGGCATCGTAGAGGCCGATGATCGGCGCCCTCGCCTTCATCGCCATGTCCTGCAGCTTTGTGATCTTCAGCGCGTGGGTTTCCGACAGCGAGCCGCCGAACACGGTAAAATCCTTGGCGAAGACAAACGTCTTGCGACCGTTGACGGTGCCCCAGCCGGTGACGACGCCGTCGCCCGGAACCTTGGTCTTCTCCATGCCGAATTCGGTCGAGCGGTGCTCGACGAACATGTCGAATTCCTCGAACGAGCCCTTGTCGAGCAGCAATTCGATGCGTTCCCGCGCGGTCAATTTTCCGCGAGCGTGCTGCGCCTCGATGCGCTTCTCGCCGCCGCCGAGCTTGGCGCCGGCGCGCCGTTCTTCGAGGGTGTCCAGGATATCCTTCATGCTGCTTCCGCCCGCCTTTTGAGTAACGATTTGAGGGGGTTCTAACACGGCCTTTTCGGAAGCGGAAACACCTGATCCAGCCTCTGGTACCGCCGCCTGGCGCCCCCTATATCCGCCTCCTGACCAGGGGGACCGGAATGACCGATGCCGCAAGTGCTGACACCTCGGGCGCCGTTACAGGGGGTGTGCGAACGCTGCTTCGGCTGGAGGGATTGGCGCTCTTTATCGGTATGACGCTGCTTTACTATGTCTGGGACGGCGACTGGTGGGTCTATGCCATCCTGTTCTTCGTGCCCGATCTCAGCTTTGCGGCCTACCTGTCGGGATCGCGTTTCGGCGCCCTGATCTACAACGCTGCCCACAGCTATCTCGCGCCGATGGCGATGATGACCGGCGGGTTTGCCACCGCCTCGCCGCTCATACTATCGATCGCCATGATCTGGCTGGCCCATATCGGCTTCGACCGCGCGCTCGGCTACGGGCTGAAATATGCCAGCGGGTTCGGCTTCACCCATCTGGGCCGGATCGGCAAGCCTTCGAATTGACAGCCGATTGACCGCTTGATGTAGTCCCACCCAAAGCTGCCACAGGACAGCAATAGAATTGGGGGGATTGATGCTGACGGATGGGCGCCTCGCCGCTGCGGCGGCGATTTTCTGCACGGGACTCTTGTTCACCTGCATCGAAACCAATGCGCAATCGATGCCGAAGGATGTCGCGGCACGCACCGAAATCTACGCGATACCGTCGCTGACGATTTCCGACCAGCAATTCCTCACCGGCGACGCCAACGGCAAAGCGGTCACCGTCGCCGGCGAATTCCGCATCGCGCAAGGAAGTGGCAAGCTCCCCGTCGTGGTGCTGATGCACGGGTCGAGCGGCGTCGGCGCCGGCATGGACCCGTGGGTACGCCACTTCAATGCGATGGGAATTTCAACCTTCGTGATCGACGGCTTCAGCGGCCGCGGACTGACGGCGGTCGGCCCCAACCAGGCCCTGCTCGGCCGGCTCAATTTCATTGTCGATATCTACCGCTCGCTGGAAATCCTCGCCAGGCATCCGCGCGTCGATCCTGACCGGATCGTGCTGATGGGATTTTCACGCGGCGGCCAGGCCGCGCTCTACGCCAGCCTCGAGCGCTTCCACAAGCTGTGGAACAAGTCCGGCGCGCAGTTCGCCGCCTATATTCCGTTCTATCCGGATTGCTCGACCAGCTACGCCACCGACACCGAGACCGTGGCGCGCCCGATCCGGATCTTTCACGGCACGCCTGACGACTACAACCCCGTCGCAAGCTGCAAGGCCTATCTCGCCCGCCTGCAGGAAGCCAAACGCGATGCGGTGCTGACGGAATATCCGGATTCCGAACATGGCTTCGATGCTGGCCTGCTCGGCCTCAGCACGGTCAGCGTATCGACCAATGCCCAGTCGGCGCGGAACTGCCATCTCAAGGAGGGTGAAGGCGGCGTTCTGATGAACGACGACACCAAAACGCCATTCACCTACAAGGACGCCTGCATCGCGCTCAATCCCCATGTCGGCGGCAATCCGGCGACCGCGGTCGAAGCTCGCAAAGCTGTGAGCGACTTCCTGCGGGCATTGCTCAGATTGTGATAGCCGCAGGGTAGAACCGCGCAACCGATGAACCCATTTGCAGCTTTGGGCTGATTGCCCAAACCGAATGGAGGCCATCAGAGATGTCTGGATCCAATCTCACGCGAACGGCATTGCTGTTCGCATCGTTGTCGCTGGCCGGCAGCGCGGCGCTGGCCGCGCCCGCCTCGCCCTTTGTCGCCATGGAGGGTACGTGGTCAGGTGGCGGCGTCGTGAACACCTCGGACGGACAACAAGAGCGGCTGCGTTGCCGCGCCTCGTATGACGTCGACGGAAACGGCGACCAGCTCCGGCTTAACCTGACATGCGCGAGCGATAGTTTCAGACTCGAGCTCGCAAGCGACGTCGAATACCGCGGCGGCGCGATCAGGGGTTCGTGGACCGAAGCAAGCCATAACGCGTCAGGAACACTTTCCGGACGTGCGGCCGGTGATCACCTCGAGGCTGCCGCACGAGGCGACGCCTTCTCGGCCAACCTATCGTTGACGACGCGTCGCGGGCACCAGACGGTATCCATCGAGCCCCAGGGCACCAGCATCAGATCCGTCTCGCTCGCGCTGAACCGGCGTTAGCTGCGAGCTGGATTGCAACGAACCCACTCCTGGCGCCTGTGAGCTGATACTCAGGGCACCCGGCGTCCCGGCCGGTCGCGTCCGTTCTGATGCAATGTCAGCGTACGCGTCTGGCCATTTTCGGCGGGATCAAAGGTGATCTGGGCGTCGACCACGCGATAGAAGAAATCGCGCTCGCTCTCGGCGAACACTTCATATTCCTGCTGCTTCGTGGCTTGGACAAACAATCGGCCGCCGTCGGCGCGCACGGTCAGCGCAAAATTCGGCGTCAATTCATAGTGCCCGGCATAGCTCGTGAGAATTTGCGGATCGACCGGCACCTGGCGGCGCAGCCTGGGCGGTGCGTAAGCAGCGTTGACGATATGCATACCCAGGCGCGTATTGGAGGTGTAATTGGCCGCATTCGACAGAAGGATGCCTGCGCGGCGCGTCTTGACCGAAAAGCCGATGAACGTTGCGTAGCCGCCGGTACCGCCATCCTTCCAGGCAATTTCTTCGTCATGGCGCGAGGAGACGAACCAGCCTTCCGCCACATTCGGCCCGTTCAAACCCGTTGACCGGCGTTCGCCAAGCGTCATCGCCAAGGCATCCGCGAGCGGCGTGCGCTTGTTACCCATGCTCATATCCAGAAACGTGAAAAGATCGTTCGCCGTCGAGCGGAGCGCGCCGGCGCCTGCCAGCGTCGGAATATCCCAGTTCGCGACCGGCGCGAGGTTGGCGTCGTGTCCGCGCGCCAAGCGTTCTTTCATGGAAGGCGCCAGCGTAATTCGCGTACTCTCCATCCCCAATGGCGCGCAAATGCGGGAGATGACAAGCTCCTCGTAACTCATGCCTGCTCGCAAGGCCAGCGCATGGCCCAACAGGCCGAAGCCGAGATTGGCGTATTCGTAATGCGTCCCGGGCGCGAAGGACAATTTGTAATCGGACAGAAAATCGTAGAGCTGCGCAACCGTGTAGTCGGCATACGGGTTGCTCTTGTCGGCCGGTTTGAAGTTGGAAGGCATGCGCGGCAGGCCGGACGTGTAGGTCGCGAGATCGAGCAGCTTGATGGGATTGCCGTCGAACTCCGGCACCTGCGCCTCTCGCGGCAGGAATTTGCTCACGGGATCGCCCGGCGAGACCTCTCCCCGCACCACCATGTCGGCGAACAGCAGCGCGGTGAAAACCTTGGTGATCGAACCAATCTCGAAAACAGTGTCGGCGTCCAGCGGTCGATTGTTTTCAGAACCAGACTGACCGTGCGCGAAAACGCTGCGCCGGTCGCCATCCAGGACGCCGGCGACAAGCCCAAGGCTTTCGCGCCCTACGTCCACCCGATCCCTGAGGATGGCGGAAACGCTCTCTTCCGCCGGCACCTGAGCCCAGGCGCGGGCAGGCCCAAGCGGAAGCGCCAACCCACCCAGCACAACCGAACGGCGAGACAGCATGCGAAGCCCCATGGCCGGCAATGCTAGTTCAGCATCCGGCTGCGTCCCAGTAAAGCCTGCGTGGGCCGACCTATCAATAAGCGACGATATCGGCGAGGCATTGCTGCACCACCGTCATGCGCGCGGCGATGTGGCTCTGCTCCTTGCAGTCCATGTTCATGGCGAACACAGTCTGCTGGCTGCCCTTTTCGACCCAGCCGACCATCCAGCCCAGCGACGGCTTGCCCAGCTCGGCGCCCAGAAGGCCGCTCTTGGCGCGGATGATAGCGTCGCCGACTTTCGTCACCGGGAGGATGTCGCGCGTCAGCTCCTGGCTGCGCTTGGACACCGGCAACACGCCGCGCCGCAGCCGGTCGACGAAATCGATCTGCTGCATCGGGTCGATGCGCAAATTGCCGGTCAGCCAGAACTGGTCGATGCCGCCGCCGATGTCGCGGTTGCCATAGTCGAACAGATCGAGATATTTCTGCATGCGCTCGGCCCCGATGCGGCGGGCGATTTCCTGATAGACCGGCACCGCGGATACCGCGATTGCCGAGCGCAGCGTGTGGTCCTTGTTCCACGCCTCGATGCTGCGCTTCACGCCGTCCCACTTGAAGACGTCCTTGTCGGGGTCCTCGACCACGCCGGTCTCCAGCGCAATGATCGAATTCGGGATCTTGAAGGTCGAGGCCGGCAGCTTGCCCTCGCCGGAACGGACCTTGTCGCTGGCGATGATCAGGTAATCGTCCACCTTGTAGCCGACGAAGGTGCCTGTCGTGCCGAGGTCGAAAAACCGCTTGGCCAGATCGTCGCGGAACTCGCTACGCTGGTAGGAGACATTGGCGAAACTGCGCGCGGGCAAGAGCGTGGTGGCAGCAAGAAGGCCGAGCGCATGGCGGCGATTGATCACGGTCGTATCCGAACTGGTTGAGGGATGGCGAGACGATGCTGATGGCATCGTGGAAAAACTATGACAAGAGAACTTTTCGTCTGACGCGTTTTCTTCACGCGAACCGGAACCCACCCCGGGACAAGCCCGGCGCAGTCGTTCCTTTGAAAACGCTGTTAGCGGATCCGGCCCGACAGCCGCAGCACGAAGACCAGCACTTCGGCGACCGCCTTGTAGAGATCCGGCGGGATTTCGTCGCCGATTTCGACATGGGACAAGGCGCCGGCCAGCACCTCGTTCTCCTCGATCGGAATGTCATGTTCCCGGGCGAGTTCGATGATCTTCGCGCCGATGACGCCTTTGCCCTTCGCCACGACAAGCGGGGCGCCGGTCTTGTCGTAGTGCAGCGCGACCGCAAGCCTGCTTTTGGTCTCGACGCTCATAGCGCGCGGTCCAGGAAATGGCCGGCACGGGCGGCGGGCGCGGTCTGCGGCGGCGCGCCGTTGCGGATCACGATATCGCCGGGCTGCAATTCGGCCCGGCTCAGCGCCTGGCTCAGGTCGGATGCGCCGGCGCGCAGTTGCTCGGCCGTCGCAGGCCGTTCCGCCCAGATCCGCACCGAGGTCTTGTCGCCCTGAAGCGATATCAGCGCATGAACCGGACCGGCCGGCTCGACGTCGAGCGAAAATCGCGCGCGCCAGATCCGCTTGGCCGCCTCGACTTCCTGTTCGGCGCCATCGCGGGAAATCTCGAACTGCGCCATCGCCGTGCCCTGCGGCGTCACAAAGGGAATCTCGAAATTCCAGCGCGGCACCGTCATGTCGGCCTTCGGCACCGACATGTCGATACGATCCGGCAACGAGGCCACCTGAAGCAGGGTTTGCCGTGCAATCGCGGCGTCCGTGTCCTCGAGCAGATGATGCGCGGTTGCCTCGAGCGGCGCATGCGGCGCGATGGTGGGCGATGCAACGGGCTGTGCCGCCGGTAGCGCGCCGCGAATGGGCGGTGGCGGCGTGTTGGTGTGGAAGGTCATGTCCGCGCCACGGACGTCTTTGGGCGTGGCCGCCCCCCGCGCCGGGTTGCCGAGTTCCTGCAGCGCTTCCTGCAGCAGGTTCAAGGTCGCACCGGCCGAAGGTCCGGCGTCGAACGCGGCCGCAAGCGGATTGCGGACGGCCTGGCCTGCCGCCGCGAAATTCCCGGTGGCGGGCGATCGCGCCTGCGGCAGCAGGATTTCCTGCATATCGACGACGGGCAACGAAGACGGTGCAAGATTCGGGGCGGCGGTCTGTGGCGGCGCGGCTTGCTGCGCCCCGGCCGGCGTCGCCGGCGTCGCGGCCGCCGAATTGACGCCGAGCGCCGACTGCAGCGTCTGGCGAAGCACGATCAGCGCGGCCTTGAGATCGGGAACGCCGCTCGTTGGGACTGTGCCCGCCGCCAGCGACGCTTCGAGGAAGATGCCGGACTTCTGGAACGCCGTCTTGATGTCGCCGCCGTCGAGATTCTGATCGAGGCTGGTCTGTTGCGCCAGCACCTGCGCGATCGCGGCTTGCAGTTTCGGCGGCAAATTGCTGGAGGAAACCGCCGCGCCGAGATTGGCAAACAGCGGCGCCAGGCTGTCCTGTTCGGTCGCCGCGGCCTGAGCGGCTGTAGAGACCGCTGCGCGCTCCAGCGGCGTCAGCACGTTCTTTGGTGACACGATGATCGGCTGACTGGCTGCCACATCGGCCAGCGCGTCCGGTGACAAGGTGACGGCGTCGGCGGCGTCTGCACCCTGCCCGAGCAATGCGAGGCGGATGCCGCCATCCTTGGTCTGCGTCACCGCAAGCTGCAGGTTCTGGCCCTGCTGCAGCGGAATTTCCGAAGCCACGTCGATCGAGAGGCTGGCGATCGCAATCCGCACCAGATCGGCGGACAGCACCTTCAGGACCTGGGCGTTGACCACGCTCCCCGGCTGCAGCACGAGTTCGGGCGCCACGCTGCCAGCCTCTTGGGCCGGTAGCACCGGGAGAACGGGATTGATTGAGATCGCCATGTCGTGAGGTCTCGGCCAGGCGTCCACTTCGCTTGAAAACGCTACCGAGGCTAACCCGGCGTCGTAAACCTCTCCTTAACCGGCGCGGGCACTCAGGCCTTCAGGGCGTCCAAAATGGTGACCGCGGCCCGAAAATCGACCAGCCGGGCGGCCCGGCGGGCCGCCACCTCCTCGTCCACGCCCCATTTTTCGGCGTTCCAGTCCTCGTCGACATGGGCGGCGGCCCAGACCTGATCGGGGTCGCGGACGCCGTGCAGCAGCGCCAGCGCCAGCAGCGCCGAGCCCGTGAGCGTCGTCACCACATGCAGGGCGGCCACCGACCACGGGTCGGCCGGAAACACGCTGCGGGCGGCCTTGATCGCCTGCTCCGGCTGGGCGGCATGCACGATCCCCTCCGACAGGATGAAATGCGCCCCGAGTTCGTCAGCGGCCCAGGTCAGCACCGGGTCCCAATGCGCGGCTTCGCGCGCGACCAGCGCCTCGGGATGGCCGGCGCGGTAGAACAGCAGATCGGAGCCGAGATATTTGGCGACGTCCTCGGCCACGGCATCGACGCGATCGGTGACCTCGGCGACGCTGTTGGCAAAGCGCGTCAGCGGCATGGTCAGGGGATCGATGGTCTCGCCTTGCGCATTCCATTCCGCGGCGATCGCTTTCGCGATGGCATCGATCGGCGCGACGACCTGACGGCCGGAGGGCGTGCGGATCGGCTTGCCATCCAGCGTGACGGCAAAGCCGCCACCCGCCGCCGCGATGCCGGCTTCCTTGTAGAACCGCTTGCGTTGAGGCACGCGCGTCGCGCGTCGCACCGCCTCCTCCGGATCGAGCGGCGAGTGTCCGGCAACTTCATCGAATAGTTCACGCATGCGGCAGCCAATGGTCGGTGATAATCATTTACTGACAATACGATACCGGTGGATGCAAATAAAGCCGGTGAGCAGGTTGCGGCGAACTCCTGCGATGCCGGTTGTGGCGGTGGGCTTTCCGAACAACTGCATCCCGCAAGCTACAGGGGCCGTACGACGCCGCTTTGATCGATATTGCTGCGCACGCGCCTCGACAAAGGCTGGCCGCTCTATTCCTCCGGCGCGTTCTCGATCGGATCGAACCGGTCATGCTCCAGCCCGAGCAGGTTCCAGGACTGCAGCATATGCGGCGGCAGCGGCGCGCTCGCATCGATCACGCCGCCGCGCGGGTGCGGAATCACGATCCGCCGCGCCAACAGATGCAGGCGGTTCTGCAGGCCGCCCGGCAACTCCCAGTTCTCCTTGTTGAAGTATTTGGGATCGCCGATGATGGCGTGATCGATATGCGCCATGTGCGCGCGCAACTGATGGGTTCGACCCGTCACCGGCTTCAGCGAAACCCAGGCGAGCTTCTGCGCCGAGGTCTCGACCACGGCATAATACGTCACCGCGTGGCTGGCGCCCTCGTCGCCATGTTTGGCCACCCGCATGATGCTGTCGTCTTCGCTCTCCTCCTTGGCGAGGTAGGTCGAGATGCGGCCCTGCTTCGGCTTCGGTACGCCGGCCACCAGCGCCCAGTAAATCTTGCGCGCCGAGCGGTGGCGGAACGAGCCGGTCAAGGCGGTGGCGGCGAAGCGCGTCTTGGCGATCAAAAGACAGCCCGACGTTTCCCGGTCCAGCCGGTGCACCAGCCGCGGCTTCTGCCCCTTGGCATCGCGCATCACTTCCAGCATGTCGTCGACATTTCGCGTGATGCCGGAGCCGCCCTGCACGGCGAGGCCCGCGGGCTTGTTCAGCACCATGACATCGGCATCCTCGAACAGGATCATGTCCTTGATGGCTTGCAGCGTCTTGGTTGCAGCTTCCGAGAGCGGACCCGCGCCCTTCGGCGTGTCGAGCTTGAGCGGCGGAATGCGGACACTCTGGCCTTCCTCCAGCCGGTCCTTGCTGTCGGCGCGCTTGCCGTTGACGCGCAACTCGCCTTTGCGAACGATGCGCTGGATGTGGGAGAACGAAAGCCCCGGAAAGCGCGCTTCGAGGAAGCGGTCGACGCGCATGTTGTTTTCGTCTGATGTGACGACGACGGTCTGGACCTTGGTCGGCAGCGGCGGCGGCTCGGCGACGACCTTCTCGGGCTCGGGCACGAACGGCTTTGCCGCACGGGGCGGCGAAGCCGGAGGCCGCGCCGACGGCTTGCCACCCGGACGAAACGACTGCGGCCGCTCGGCTGACGAGCCTCGATAAGGACGCGCGCCCTTGGGACGATCGCCCGCTGGGCGGAGAGGTTTCTTGACGCGACGGCTCATGGGTAATCTAGCTCCGGACTTGTCGCGAAGGCGATCGGCCGGCACGGCGCGGCAACGCTGCGATCTCGGCACCAACTTCGTTTTCGGCGAGACGTAGTTCGTAGAGCTGCTGCAAATTCATCCAGAACTGCGGGCTGGTGCCAAACCAGTGCCCAAGACGCAATGCCGTGTCGGCGGTGATACCGCGCTGTCCGTGAATGATGCCCGTAATCCGGTTTACCGGCACGTCGATCTGACGCGAAAGTTCCGCGGCCGTGATTCCAAGCTCTTGCAGTTCTTCGGCGAGATGTTCGCCGGGATGAATGGGAGACCGAGGCATTGCGTTCTTTCTTCAGTGATAATCGACGATTTCCACCTCGACGGGGCCGGGCGATCCTTCTGGCCAACCGAAGCAAATTCGCCACTGATCGTTGATGCGGATCGAAAACAATCCGGCACGGTCACCTCTGAGTGCTTCCAGACGGTTGCCGGGCAGAGCCGCCAAATCAGCCAGGCTGGTCGCCGCTTCCAGTCGATCAAGGCGCGTCCCGGCCTGACGTGCAAAGCCGGAGAATTCCTTGACGAGGCGTCCTGATGCAAACCGCTCGGTGCGCTTGTCCCGATAGCTGACGATCATCGTGCCGCGAAGGTAACAGGATTTACGACTTACGTAAATGGTAAATTTCCGCCGCTGGCAGCCAATTCAGCCGGGACCTTGAGCTCCATCTCGCCTTCGCGTTGCAGTTCGTGAGGTAACGGGTCGTTATGGCGAAATCAGTACAAATCAGTCCCGAGATCGGCCATCTTCGGAGGAATACGGAAAATCAAGGGAGCCCCCGGATGGCCTTTTCGAAGTTGATGCTATCAGCGGTAACGATCCTCATCGCCAGCACGGCTTCCGCGCAGCAAGCCCCGATGTCGGAGGATCTGGTCTGGAAGCTGCTGGAAATCGGCCGCGTCGTCGATCCGCCGAAGACGGCCGCGCTGTTCGCGCCGATGCAGCAGAAGGAACCGTACCAGGGCATCAAGACCGAGCGCGAAGTCAAATACGGACCGGCCGATCGTCATCTGCTCGATGTGTTCACGCCTGAGACCGCTTCACCCGCGCGGCCGGTGCTGATCTTCATCCATGGCGGCGGCTTCGTCGCCGGCAACAAGCGCACGCCCGGCAGTCCGTTCTACGACAATGTGATGCTGTGGGCGGGCAACAACGGCTTTGTCGGCGTCAACGCCACCTATCGCCTCGCGCCGCAATCGCCCTACCCGGCCGGCGCCGAAGATCTTGCCGCCGTGGTGGCGTGGGTTGCAGACAGGATCGGCGAGCGCGGCGGCGATCCCGCGCGCGTCTATCTGGTGGGCCATTCCGCCGGCGCGGTACATGTCGCCAACTATGTCTCGCACCCGGAGTTCTACAAGGTGAAGGACGGCGGCCTCGCCGGGGCCGTGATGCTGTCAGGCATTTACGACCTGACGGCGTCACCGCTTGGCGACGCCGAGATCGCCTATTTCGGCTCCGACCCATCGCGCTATGCCGAGCGTTCCTCGCTTGAAGGGTTGCTGACAACGAAGATCCCGCTGATGATCGCCGCCGCCGAACTCGACCCGCCGCGCTTCGTCGAGCAATTCAATTTGTTGAAGCAGGCCACCTGCAAGGGGCCGAACGGATGCGCCCGCGCAACCATGCTGCCGCAGCACAGTCATATGTCGGAGGTGTATTCGATCAACGCGGTGGAAACACCGCTTGCCGGCGAGATCCTGGATTTCGTGAAGACGGGAAAATAGCGGCCGCCAACCGCGTGTGACGACCTGGCGACACACGTTGACAGCCTCATGGGCCGGGTGCATATTTTTGCCGGGTGGATACGACCCGCTGCTTGCACCCTTTGGGTCTGGTGAACGTATCGAGCCGCTCCCGGCCTCCTTTGCACCGGCGAACGAGTCAGCAACGCAAGCACCTGACCAATTCTCGTTCGCTTGAAGCAGAGGTTATCCCATGCGCGATTTCCGCGATGCCAAGGCTATGGCGCAGACGCTGCGCGATGCGCTGAAAGTCAAGTCGATCTCCGTCAGCCACAGCGAAAGCCTGGAACTGGTCGCCAGGACTTTGGGCTTTCACGACTGGAACGTGTTGTCGGCCGCCATTCAGTCGAGCCGACCCATTACCGTCCAGCCCGGCAAATCGTCCGCCCGATCGCCCGGCGCCAGCACCGTCATTCCGGTCGCGCCGATGCGAGACGTCGTGTTCTTTCCGCAATTGATTTCGCCGATCTTTGTCGGGCGCGAGAAGACGCGTCGAGCGATCGAGAGCGCCGCCAGCAGCGGCGGACGGCTTCTGGTAGTCACCCAGAAGCGGCCAGACGATGATGATCCGGACTTCGACGCACTTCATTCGGTCGGCGTCATCGCCGACATCATACACCGCGTGGAGACGTCGCAAGGAAACCTTCGCGTGAAGGTTTCCTGCTCTGAACGCGCTGCTATCGTGCGACCGATCGATGGCGACTTCCTGGCGGCCGAAGTCGGGACGATCGAAGAAACGCGTGCCTTGGACGCCGACGCCTTCACGCTCACACGGGAAATCTTCGCGGCGTACCAGGGCTTTACCAGTTCGGCGCCGCCGCAATCGCTGTACCGTTACGCGCGCGAGCCGGGCGTGCTCGCCGATGTCGTCGTCCAGCTCATGGAAGTCGGAATCGAAAAGATGCAGCAGGCCCTGGAGACCAGCGATGTGGTCGCGAGACTCGAAACCATCCTTGGCTGGATGCGCGAGGCCCCGCCCGCAAAGGCGAGCTAATGCTTCAGAGCGGGGCGTCCATTGGCGTCCCGCTCCCGCCGTGCCGAGAAGACGCGGAAATATCGGCCGCTATTTGCACTGCGCGACGCTTCTCACCGCCGTCAGTTCGCCGATGGAATTATTCGACGGACGCTTTTTGGCGGCCTCCTCCGCGGCGGCGCAGGCTGCCGCCGGATCTCCGTTCTGGAACCTGGCCCAGGCGAGATTGGTCCAGGCATCGCTGAAATCAGGGGATTCCTTGACGGCGTCATCGAGCACCGCCTGCGCGTCGCGCGGCCGTTTGGCGATCAGAAGCAGGCGGCCATAGTCGGCCTTGAGCGCCTTCACCGGATTGGGCTGCTTGAGCGCAATCTTGAACAGTTCATCGGCCGCATCGAAATCGTTGAAGCGGGCTTGGGCAATCACCGCAAAGCCGTGATAGACGGTGCTCTGTTCGGGCGAAATGAGAAAGGCCTGATTAAACCGGATCGCGGCTTCCCGTACCTTGCCGGCTTGTATCGCCATCCAGGCGCGCCTGGTTGTTTCCTCGAAGGCCTTTTCGCGAGACCCGGTGGCGGCGACGATGGCGCTTACAAACTTTTCATCCCCGGCCTTCTGCTCCGGAGTTCTTGGCCGCAAATCCGAAGAACGGCTGCTCGTTGACCGGCGCGGTGAAGCTTCGCTTCGTCACCTGCACGCCCGGCGCCACCTCGACCGCCTCCGCGGCTGCGGAGAGCGGCGACACCAGCACCATCATACACGCGACGGCCCGGACGGCCTGCCGGAGATAGTTCCCGAAACTCTTCATTCGCGCTAACCTCGCTCTCGCCGTAGCTTCGCCCAGTAATCCAGCCGCCTGCGGATCTCGCGCTCGAAGCCGCGATCCGGCGGATCGTAGAAGGTTTGTCGCCCCAGCGCTTCCGGAAAGTAGTCCTGGCCGGAGAAGGCGTCCGGCGCATCGTGATCGTATTCATAGCCGGAACCATAGCCTTCCGACTTCATCAGCCTGGTCGGCGAATTGAGAATATGTTTTGGCGGCAGCAACGAACCGCCCTCCTTCGCCGTGCGCATCGCAGCGCCAAACGCCTTGTAGGCGGCGTTCGATTTCGGCGCGGTGGCGAGATAGATCACGGCCTGTGCGATCGCGAGCTCGCCCTCGGGAGACCCAAGAAAATCAAACGCATCCTTGGCGGCGTTGCAGATCGCCAGCGCCTGCGGATCGGCAAGCCCGATGTCCTCGATCGCCATGCGCACCACCCGCCGCGCCAGAAACAGCGGATCCTCGCCGGCATCCAGCATGCGCGCGAGATAATACAGCGCCGCATCCGGATCGGAGCCGCGCACCGATTTGTGCAGCGCCGAGATCAGGTTGTAATGGCCGTCGGCGGACTTGTCGTAGATCGGCGCGCGGCGCTGCAGGATTTCCTGCAACTGCGCGGCGTCGAAGATTTCATCCTTGCGCGCGGCGCGCCAGACCTCTTCAGCCAGGGTCAGCGCGGCGCGGCCGTCGCCATCGGCCATCCGCACCAGCACGGCGCGCGCCTCCGCATCGAGCGGCAGCTTTCGGCCCTCAACCTTCTCGGCATGCGCAAACAGTTTTTCGATCGCGGCAGCATCGAGCGAATGAAATACCAAAACCCGCGCCCGCGACAAAAGCGCGGCGTTGAGCTCGAACGACGGATTTTCCGTGGTGGCGCCGACCAGCACCACGGTGCCGTCTTCCATTACGGGCAGAAAAAATCCTGTTGCGCGCGGTTGAAGCGATGCACCTCGTCGACGAACAGCAGCATGCCCTTGCCCATCTCGCGCCGGGCGCGCGCCGCATCGAACACCTTCTTCAGGTCGGCGACGCCGGAAAACACCGCGGATATCTGTTCGAAATGCAGTTCGGTGGCATCCGCCAGCAGCCGCGCCACCGTGGTCTTGCCGGTGCCGGGCGGCCCCCAGAACACCAGCGAGCCCAGCGTGCGCGTTTCCAGCATGCGCGTCAGCGCGCCGTCTGGACCGAGGATATGATCCTGACCCACGACATCGGCGAGCGAACGCGGGCGCAGCCGGTCGGGCAGCGGACGCGGCGCGTCCTCCTCCATCCCTGCCGCAGCAAAGAGATTGGTCGCCTCGCGGGGTTGCTTCGGGCTCATCCGCCCAGCGTCACGTTGATCTGCTGGCCGCCCCGCACCACGACGATGCGCCAGAGCCTGGCCGACGCCTTCGAAGCCTTGTCGAGGTCGCTGGTCTTGGCGATCTTCTGGTTGTTGACCGCAAGGATGATATCGCCCTTCTGGAATCCGACGCTGGCCGCGGTGCCGCCGTCGGCGACGTCGATCACTACGACGCCCTCGGTCTGGGAATCCAGATGCAGCTCGTCGGCGATCGCCGGTGAAATATTGGAGACCTTGGCGCCCTGGAACGGCGAGCGCCCGGTGAGCGCGATCTCTTCGCGGTTGGTGTCAGGCGCCGTCTCCAGCGGCACCGTCAATTTCACGGTCTTGCCGGAACGATGCACGTCGATCTGGGCTGAGCCGCCGAGCTGTCGCGTGGCGAAGCGGTAGTCGAACGCGTTGGGATCGTCGATCGTCTGGCCTTCGACCGCAACAATCAGGTCCGACGGCTTCAGGCCGGCGCGCGCGGCCGGACTGTTCGGCGCAACATTGGCGACCAGCGCGCCGTTCGGCAGTTTCAGCCCGAGCGTCTCGGCGATTTCGGGCGTCACAGCCTGCAGCTTCGCTCCCAGCCACGGCCGCTTGACCGCCTTGCCGCCGCTCTTGGCGGACGCCACGACCACACGCACCATGTTGGCCGGGATCGCAAACCCGATGCCCTGCGAACCGCCGGAGCGCGAGAAGATCGCGGTGTTGATGCCCACGAGCTTGCCGGTCATGTCGACCAGCGCGCCGCCGGAATTGCCGGGATTGATCGCAGCATCGGTCTGGATGAAGAACTGGTAGTCGGTGATGCCGACCTGCGTCCGCGCCAGCGCCGAGACGATGCCATGCGTCACGGTCTGGCCGACGCCGAAGGGATTGCCGATCGCGAGCACGACGTCGCCGACCAGCAATTCATCGGAATTGGCAAAGTCCAGCGTTGCGAATTTCTCCCTGCCGTCCTTCACGCGCAGCACCGCCAGATCGGTGCGGCTGTCCTTGAGCACGATCTCGGCCTCGAACTCGCGCTTGTCGGCGAGCGAAATCTTGACCTGATCGGCGCCCTCGATGACGTGGTTGTTGGTGACGACAAGGCCCGCCGGGTCGACCATCACGCCCGATCCGAGCGAGCGCTGCATCTGCTCGGGCTGCTGGCCGGGGACGCCGAAGAAACGACGGAAGATCGGGTCGTCCAGCAGCGGGTTGCGGTTCTGCACGGTCTTGGCGGCATAGACGTTCACCACCGCCGGCTGCACGCGCTGCACGATCGGCGCGTAAGACAGCCGCAGTTCGGCGCCCGAGGTTGGCACGCGCCGGTCCTGCGCCAGCGCAGGCGTTGCAACGACCACTGAAGCCAGCAGCAGGGCGAAGGAGCGGATCAAATTCATGCGAAAATCCTGGAATTTGGCGCCACACATATAGATGCGGGGCGGCAACGAGAGAAGATAACGCGGTACACAATACTGGCCAGTCAGGCCGCGCGATCGGGCGTTTTGACGGCCTCGGACGCAGGCCCGCAGGATAGCCGTTCCTGATGGCCCTCGCCCCACGCCCGCAGCGTCTCGATCACCGGCCGCAGGCTCTCGCCAATGTCCGACAGCGTGTATTCGACCCGCGGCGGCACCTCGGCATAGACCTTGCGGATCACGAGCTTGTCGTCCTCGAGCGCCCTTAGCTGCTTGGTCAGCATGCGCTGGGTAATCCCGGGCATCCGCCGCCGCAACTCCCCGAACCGCTGGGTGCCGGCTTGCAGGTGAAACAGGATCACCCCTTTCCACTTGCCGTCGATCAGATCGAGCGTAGCCTCAACCGCGCAGCCCGGCCGATGGGCAAAATTCCGCCGTTTCATGGATTAATTTCCAATAGTATCCAAACAGGGACTAGCTCCCCTAATTTACAGTACTTGCCAATTTGATGCCAGCGCGACAGTTAAACGGCAACCATTCAAACAGGGCAGGAGACGTGGCATGAAGGCCGTCGGATACCGAAAATCGCTCCCCATCGAGGATGCGGATTCGCTGATCGATTTCGAAGCCGCCAAGCCGGAACCGAAGGGCCGCGACGTCAGAGTTGCCGTCAAGGCGATCTCGGCCAACCCTGTCGATTACAAGGTCCGCAAGCGCGCCGCCCCACCCGAGGGCGAAACCAAAATTTTGGGCTACGACGCCGCCGGCATCGTCGATGCGGTCGGACCCGAGGTGACGCTGTTCAAGCCGGGCGACGAAGTGTTCTACGCGGGCTCGATCCTGCGCCAGGGCACCAACGCGGAATTTCACCTGGTTGATGAACGTATCGTCGGTCGCAAGCCAAAGTCGCTGTCGTTCGCGCAGGCCGCCGCCCTGCCGCTCACCTCGATCACGGCGTGGGAATTGCTGTTCGACCGGCTCGGCGCCGTACCGGGCAAGAGCGTCGATCCGCGCACGCTCCTGATCACCGGCGGCGCCGGTGGCGTCGGCTCGATCCTGATCCAGCTCGCGCGCCGCCTGACCGGACTGACGGTGGTCGCTACCGCGACACGACCGGAATCGCAGAAATGGTGCCTCGATCTCGGCGCGCACGCCGTGGTCGACCATTCCAAACCGATGAAGGAGCAGATCGAGAAGCTGAAGGTGCCCCCCGTGGCGCTGGTTGCGAGCCTCACCTTCACCGACCAGCATTACAAGGCGATCGCCGATTTCATGGCGCCGCAAGGCAGGTTCGGCCTGATTGACGATCCCCCGGAATTCACCATGAGCGCTTTCAAGGGCAAGGCGATCTCGGTGCACTGGGAATTGATGTTCACGCGCTCGTCGTTCCAGACGCCCGACATGATCGCCCAGCATCACCTCCTCAACGATGTCGCGGACCTCCTCGACAAGGGCGTACTGCGCACGACGCTCGACCAGACCTTCGGCACCATCAACGCCGCCAACCTGAAGCGCGCCCATGCGCTGCTGGAAAGCGGCAAGTCGCGCGGCAAGATCGTGCTGGAGGGGTGGTAGCGGCCCCAACGCGGGTTTCGTCGCGCTTCGCCCGATTGGAAGGGATACAGCCTCACGGAGCCTTGAGTTCCAAACCGGGAAAAAATTGACCATCCTTCAGAGAGGAAGGGAATTGGCTTCAGTGCCCGTCCTGAACGCCCGTTCATGAAAGTTAAATCTGCGGGTGAAGGCATTGGAACCCGCGGCGCAGGCAACGAACTTCATCCAAATGTGTTGATCGAGTGTCTGGTTTTCGGAAAGGAGTGGTCCATGAGGAAGGTACCTTTGGCTTTGGCCGCAGCGGCGGTCCTGGGCTTGACGGCGATAGCGGCACCTTCACCGGCGGAGGCCCGCTGGCGCGGAGGAGGATTTTTCCCGGCAGTGGCGGGCGGACTGATCGCGGGCGCCGTGATCGGCGGACTGGCGTCGAACGCCTACGGGTATGGTCCGGGTTACGGGTACGGCTCGGGTTACGGATATGGCGGCTATGAGCCGGCCTATTACGGCGGCGGGTATGGCGGGTATTACGGCGGTGGATACGCGCCGGCCTACTATGGCGGCGGCTACTACGGCGATTCCTACCCCGTGGTTCGCTATCGCCGCGTGGTCCGCCCGGCCTACGCCTACTATGGCGGGCCGCGCTACTACGGCGGCCCGCGCTACTATGGTCCGCGATACCATCGCGCCTACTACCGTCGTTGGTAATCACGAAAGAAGGGCCGCCCGAAATGGCGGCCCTTTTTTGAACGACGCGTCAGTGGGATTGATCAGTCGACTGCATGCACCACCGTGCGGGTGGCGGGCTCAGCCAACATCACGCGATGGTCTGGATCAGTCCGCCTTCTGCCCGCAACGCGGCGCCGTTGGTGGCGGAAGCCTCTTTCGAACTGACGTAGATCACCATATTGGCGATCTCCTCGACGCTGGCAAAGCGCTGGATCAGCGATCCGGGGCGATGCTGCTTGATGAACTGCGCGGCCGCATCCTGCTCGGACTGACCGTTCTGCCTGGCGAGGTCGGCGACGAAAGTCTCGACGCCTTCGGACATGGTCGGCCCCGGCATCACGGAATTGACGGTAACCGCGGTACCCCGGGTCAATTCGGCGAGGCCGCGCGAAACAGAGAGTTGCGCCGTCTTGGTCATGCCGTAGTGGATCATCTCCGTGGGAATCATCAGCGCCGACTCCGAGGCGATGAAAACGATACGGCCCCAATTGCGCTTCAGCATGCCCTGCATGTAGGCACGCGACAAACGGATGCCGGACATCACGTTGATATCGAACAGGCGGCTCCAGTCCTCGTCGGGAATATCGAAGAAGGGTTTTGGCTCGAAAATGCCGGCGTTGTTGATGAGAATGTCGACGTCAGGCAGCGCCGCAACCAGGACCTTGCATCCCTCGGCGGTCGAGACATCCGCAGCAACACCACGGATCTTGCCGCCGACCTTGCCAGCCGTCTTGCCGAGCGCTGAGATCACGGCATCGACCTTGGCTTGCGCCCGGCCATTGATCACCACGTCCGCACCTGCAGCGATGAGGCCCTTGGCGACGGCGTGGCCGATACCAGAGGTGGAGCCCGTCACCAGCGCGGTTTTTCCCGAAAGATCGATGTTCATTGGATACCTCCCTATTGATGAGGGAGATATCGGAAGCTGCGGACGCAGCCGCAATCGCTGTACACCTGCTGCCAATAAAAAAGCGGCGCCGAAGCGCCGCTTTTCAAAAACTGATTTCGGAAGAGCTTACGCCGCTTCGGCTTCCTTTTCCTGCACCGGGCCGGAATCCTGGCCCTTGGCATCGACGTCGCGGTCGACGAACTCGATCACGGCCATCGGCGCATTGTCGCCGTAGCGGAAGCCGGCCTTGATGATGCGGGTGTAGCCGCCCTGGCGGTCCTTGTAGCGGGTCGCCAGCACGTCGAACAGTTTCCTGACCTGATCCTTGTCGCGCATCTCGGAGATCGCCTGGCGGCGCATGGCGAGCCCGCCCTTCTTGCCGAGGGTGACCAGCTTCTCGACGATCGGGCGCAATTCCTTCGCCTTCGGGAGCGTGGTGACGATCTGCTCGTGCTTGATCAGCGCTGCGCACATGTTGGCGAACATCGCGCGGCGATGTTCGGCGGTGCGGTTGAGCTTACGATGAACCTTGCCGTGACGCATTTGAGTATTCCTTTTTCAATCCTGTCGCGGTGGTTCAGCGACACTTGGCTCAGGTGGGCTTCCTGCGTTCGCCCCAGTCATTCCGGGGCGCGCAACTAGCGCGAACCCGGAAGTTCGAGATTCCGGGTTCGATGCTGACGCATCGCCCCGGAATGACAAAAACTCAGTAGTGATCCTCGAAGCGCTTGGCGAGTTCGTCGATGTTCTCCGGCGGCCAGCCCGGCACTTCCATGCCGAGATGCAGACCCATCTGGGCCAGCACTTCCTTGATCTCGTTCAGCGACTTGCGGCCGAAGTTCGGGGTGCGGAGCATTTCCGCTTCCGACTTCTGCACGAGGTCGCCGATGTAGACGATGTTGTCGTTCTTCAGGCAGTTTGCCGAACGCACCGACAGTTCGAGTTCGTCGACCTTCTTGAGGAACGCCGGGTTGAACGCGAGATCGGGGATGATCTCCTGCGCCACTTCCTTGCGCGGCTCTTCGAAGTTCACGAACACGTTGAGCTGGTCCTGCAGGATGCGGGCGGCATAAGCCACCGCGTCTTCCGGCGAGATCGCGCCGTTGGTCTCGATCGTCATGGTCAGCTTGTCGTAGTCGAGGATCTGGCCCTCGCGGGTGTTCTCGACCTTGTAGGAGACCTTGCGCACGGGCGAGAACAGGCTGTCGACCGGGATCAGGCCGATCGGCGCGTCCTCGGGCCGGTTACGCTCGGCGGCGACATAGCCCTTGCCGGAAGCGACCGTGAACTCCATGCGGATTTCCGCGCCCTCGTCCAGCGTGCAGATCTGCAGGTCGGGATTGAGCACCACGACGTCGCCGACAGTCTGGATGTCGCCGGCGGTGACGGCGCCCGGGCCGGACTTCTTGACGACCATGCGCTTGGGGCCTTCGCCCTGCATCTTGATCGCGATGTCCTTGATGTTGAGCACGATGTCGGTGACGTCCTCGCGAACGCCAGCGATCGAGGAGAATTCGTGCAGCACGCCGTCGATGTGCACCGACTGCACGGCAGCGCCTTGCAGCGACGACAGCAGGATGCGGCGCAGCGCGTTACCGAGCGTCTGGCCGAAGCCGCGCTCGAGCGGTTCGGCGACGACGGTGGCAAACCGGGTCGCGTCGGAGCCCGGCGTTACCTGCAGCTTGTTCGGTCGAATGAGTTCTTGCCAATTTTTCTGGATCGTCACTTTGTCACCCCTTCGGGTCAATAGACCGGCCAGTCGATTTGCCTTCAAATCACCGGCGTTGGAGATCGCGGATCAGTCCGCGGCAGTCAAAATTCCAAAAACAATCGCGAGGCGGCGCGAACCGCCCGCGACCAGATATCAGACGCGCCGGCGCTTGCGCGGACGGCAGCCATTGTGCGGGATCGTCGTCACGTCGCGGATCGACGTCACGGTGAAGCCCGCCGCCTGCAGCGCACGAAGCGCCGATTCACGGCCCGAACCGGGGCCTGCAACTTCCACTTCCAGCGTGCGCATGCCGTGTTCCTGCGCCTTCTTGGAAACGTCTTCGGCCGCGACCTGCGCGGCATAGGGGGTCGACTTGCGCGAGCCCTTGAAGCCCATCGTGCCGGCCGAGGACCAGGCAATGGTGTTGCCTTGCGCGTCGGTGATGGTGATGGTCGTGTTGTTGAACGACGAGTTGACGTGCGCGATACCCGAGGCGATGTTCTTGCGTTCGCGACGGCGTACGCGGGTGGCTTCCTTGCCCATTACCTAAAACCTTCCTGTGATCTCAAACGCCGCCGTACTGCCAGCGGCTACACCTAAAAACGCTGACAGCGAATGGCGAGTAGCGAATGGAAAACATTCGCCACTCCCTATTCGCTATTCGCAAAATTACTTCTTCTTGCCGGCGATCGACTTGGCCGGGCCCTTGCGCGTGCGCGCATTGGTGTGGGTGCGCTGGCCGCGCACCGGCAGGCCGCGGCGATGACGCAGGCCGCGATAGCAGCCGAGGTCCATCAGCCGCTTGATGTTGATGCCGGTCTCACGGCGAAGGTCGCCTTCGACGAGATAGTCGCGGTCGATCACTTCGCGGATCTGCAGGACTTCCTGGTCGCTCAGCTGGCTGACGCGACGATCCTCCGGGATCTTGACCTTCTCGATGATCTCGGCCGCGTTCCGCTGGCCGATGCCATGAATGTACTGGAGCGCGATCAGAACGCGCTTGTTGGTCGGGATATTCACGCCGGCTATACGGGCCACGGACTTCACTCCTGTCGCCGATCCCCTATGGACCGGGCTATGTTCTTGCTAACTCGGGCAAGTGTCCGCAAACGCGAACACGACGCCCTCCCCTTATTTGCTTCGGGGCCCGGCATCGTCAAAAACTATCCGACTTGGATGCGGGGCTTATTAAGGGATTCAAACGGGTTTCGTCAACCGATTCTAACGTTTAGCTCGCCTTTTCGTGACTTTTTTGGCGGGTTTCGAGGCCTTCCGGCCTCCCTTCCCCTTAGGTGCCCTGGCAGGCTTCCTTTTTGCCGCCTTTTTCGCCCCTTTGGCGGCCTTCCGGGCCGGTTTGGTGGCTTTTTTGGCCGCCTTGGCAGGTTTCTTGGCGGGTTTGGTCTTGCTCGCGGAAGCCTTCCTGGCGGCCGCTTTGGCGGCAACCTTGGCCTCGGTGGCGCCGATGGCGGCCAAAATCCGATTAATCTCCCGTGTGACCTGTTCGATCGTCATCATTCCGTCGACGGTGAGCAGCTTCCGGCGCTCCGAATAATAATGGATCAGCGGTTCCGTCAGGGAGCGGTACTGGGCAAGCCGCTTGGCCAGCACTTCCGGGGTATCGTCGATTTGGACTTCCTCGCCGCGGGCGCGCATCTCGGCAACGCGGGTCTCAACCCGCTGCAGCAGAGCGCTCTCGTTGACGCGGAGTTCGACCACCGTGTCGAGCTTGATGTGCTTCTTCTTCAGGAGTTCATCGAGGGCGGCGGCCTGCGGCACGGTGCGCGGAAAACCGTCGAGGATAAAACCCTTCGTCATGTCGGGCTGGTCGAGACGGTCGGAGATGATGCCGATCACGATCTCGTCCGGGACGAGACCGCCGTTCGCCATGATCTCTTTGGCCTGCAAGCCGACCGGCGTTTGGGCTGCAACCGCCGCACGCAGCATCTCGCCGGTCGAGAGCTGGACGATGCCGTACTTCTGAACCAGCCGCTGTGCCTGGGTCCCCTTGCCCGCACCCGGCGGACCCAAAAGGATCAATCTCATGACTTTTCGCCCCCCGGCTTGGTGAGCGAAACGCCGCACACCCGATATTGAATTTCAGACCGCGCGTCCGCCCGTCAGCGGCGGCGGCCCCTCAGCTTGGATTTCCTGATCAGTCCCTCATACTGGTGGGCCAGCAGATAGCCCTGCACCTGCGCCACCGTATCCATGGTCACGCTGACGACGATCAGAAGCGAGGTTCCGCCGAAGTAGAACGGCACCGAAGCGTAGGAGATCAGGATTTCGGGAATCAGACAGACGATCGCCAGATAGATCGCGCCGAGCACGGTGACCCGCGACAGCACGTAGTCGATATATTCGGCGGTGCGCTCGCCCGGGCGGATACCGGGGATGAAGCCGCCGTGCTTCTTCAGATTGTCGGCGGTCTCGGTCGGGTTGAACACGATCGCGGTGTAGAAGAAGGCGAAGAACACGATCAGCGCCAAATAGAGGAACAGGAACAGCGGACGGCCGTGGCTGAGCTGGGTATTGAGCCACTGGAACCATTCCGGACCCCTGCCGGCGTTGAAGTTCGCGACGGTGGCCGGCAGCAGCAGCAGCGACGAGGCGAAGATCGGCGGAATCACGCCCGAGGTATTGAGCTTGAGCGGCAGATGCGAGGACTGGCCCTCGAACATCTTGTTGCCGACCTGGCGCTTCGGATACTGGATCAGCAGCCTGCGCTGCGCGCGCTCCATGAACACGATGAAGGCGATCACGGCGACCGCCATCACGATGACGACCAGGATCAGGCCGGTCGACAGCGCGCCCTGGCGTCCCAGTTCCAGCATGTTGGCCAGCGCCGACGGCAGTTCGGCGACGATGCCGGCCAGAATGATCAGCGAAATGCCGTTGCCGATGCCGCGCGAGGTGATCTGCTCGCCGAGCCACATCAGGAACATGGTGCCGCCGGTCAGCGTGATCGTCGTCGAAAGCAGGAAGAACATGCCGGGGTCGGTGACGACGTTGCCGGCGCCCTGCAGGCCGACGGCGATGCCGTAGGACTGGAACGTCGCGAGGATCACCGTCAGATAGCGGGTATACTGGTTCAGCGTCTTGCGGCCCGCCTCGCCTTCCTTCTTCAGCGCTTCGAGCTTGGGCGAAACGGTGGTCAGGAGCTGGATAATGATCGATGCCGAGATATACGGCATGATGTTCAGCGCAAAGATCGCCATGCGGTGGATGCCGCCGCCGGCAAACATGTTGAACATGCCGAGAATGCCGCCGGCCTGCGACTTGAACACCTGCTCCCAGATCGCGGGATCGATGCCGGGCAGCGGAATGTAGGTGCCGAGCCGATAAACAAGCAGCGCACCCAGTGTAAACCAGATGCGCTTCTTCAGTTCGTCGGCCTTCGCCAAAGCGCCGAAATTGAGGTTTGCCGCAAGTTGTTCTGCTGCTGAGACCATGTTCAGGCTTTCTCCCGCCGCCCCCAAGGCCGATGCCCCGGGCGGGGCTCTCGGCAGACGCCGGACATTATTTGGTGCTCGGCTTCGATAAGTCCATCGGTCTCACGTGCGGATCGCCCGCCAACGGGCGGGCGATGACGCAGATGTTACGCCGCCTCGCCTTCTTCCTTCTTGGCCGGGGCCAGGATCTTCACGGTGCCGCCGGCCTTCTCGACCGCCGCAACCGCGGATTTGGAGGCGCCATGCACCTCGATCGCGAGCTTGGCCTTGAGTTCGCCGCGGCCGAGCAGCCGCAGGCCATCCTTGGCGCGGCGGATCACGCCCGCCTTCACCAGCGATTCGACCGTCACGGTTTCCTTGGCGTCCACCAGCTTGGCGTCGATCGCCTCCTGCAGCCGGTCAAGGTTGATCTCGGCGAAGTCGAGCCGGAAGATGTTGTTGAAGCCGCGCTTCGGCAGGCGGCGATGCAGCGGCATCTGGCCGCCCTCGAAGCCCTTGATACGCACGCCCGAACGCGCGGTCTGGCCCTTGCCGCCGCGGCCTGAGGTCTTGCCCTTGCCGGAACCGATGCCACGGCCGACGCGCATGCGCTTCTTGCGCGAGCCGGCGTTGTCGGCGATATCGCTGAGCTTCATCGTTAGCTTCCTTTATCCTGAAGCATGATCCTGACCGAAAAGCTGGTACCCGCTTTTCGGGATCATGCCCCGATCTTATTTCTCGTCGACGACGCGGACGAGATGTTGAACCTTGGCGATCATGCCGCGAATTGCAGGCGTGTCCTGCAGCTCGGTGACACGACCGATCTTGTTGAGCTTGAGGCCGATCAGCGTCGCACGCTGCGAGTGATGGCGGCGGATTGCGCTGCCGGTCTGCTCGACCTTGATCGTCTTTGCGGCCTTGGCCATCGTCTTAACTCCAAAGAGCGCTAAAAAATCGCGCCGGTTATTCAGCCACCACTTCGGCATCGCCGCCGACGCGGCGCGACTGCAGCGTGGACACCTTGATGTTGCGGCGTGCTGCCACCGAACGCGGCGAATCCTGATGCTTCAGCGCGTCGAAGGTCGCGCGAACCATGTTGTAGGGATTCGACGAGCCGATCGACTTCGCGACCACGTCCTGGATGCCGAGCGTTTCGAACACGGCGCGCATCGGGCCGCCGGCGATGATGCCGGTACCGGCCGGAGCCGCGCGCAGGTAGACGCGGCCGGCGCCGTGGCGGCCGGCGATGTCGTGATGCAGCGTGCGGCCTTCGCGCAGTGCGACGCGCGTCAGGTTGCGCTTGGCCGACTCGGTCGCCTTGCGGATCGCCTCGGGAACTTCGCGCGCCTTGCCGTGGCCGAAACCGACCCGGCCCTTCTGGTCGCCGATCACGACCAGCGCCGCAAAGCCGAAGCGCTTGCCGCCCTTGACGACCTTCGCCACGCGATTGATGTGGACCAGCTTGTCGACGAACTCGCTGTCGCGCTCTTCGCGATCCCTGCTCCGTTCGCGTCCGCCGCGTTCGCGTTCACCTGCCATGGTGTTTTCCAATCTTTAGGGGAAGAAATCCCCTGTCCTCGTAATTATCCAAAACGGTTCGTTAGAAGCTCAGTCCGCTCTCGCGGGCCGCATCGGCGAGCGCCTTGACGCGCCCGTGAAAGAGATACTGACCGCGGTCGAACACCACTTCCTTGACGCCGTTCTTCACGGCGCGTTCCGCCAGCAGTTTGCCGACGGCCTTGGCCGCATCGATGTCGGCGCCCGTGTTGCCGCCCTCGCGCATGGTCTTTTCCAGCGACGAGGCGGAAGCCAGCGTCTCGCCCTTCAGGTCGTCGATGACCTGGGCGTAGATGTGCTTCGACGAACGGAACACCGACAGACGCGGACGTCCATTGGCGGACCGGCGCAGCGAGTTGCGCACGCGCTGCTTGCGCCGGGCATTCGTTACCTTGAGTGACATGACCGGCTCCGTTACTTCTTCTTGCCTTCCTTGCGGAAGATGAATTCGTTGGCGTACTTCACGCCCTTGCCCTTGTAGGGCTCCGGCGGACGGTAGGCGCGGATTTCCGCGGCGACCTGGCCGACGCGCTGGGAATCATTTCCCGTGATCGTGATCTCGGTCGGCTTCGGCACCACGATGGTGATGCCTTCCGGGATCGCGTAGACGACGTCGTGGCTGTAGCCGAGCGCGAGCTGCAGGTTCTTGCCCTGCAGCGCCGCACGGTAACCGACGCCGGTGATCTCGAGCTTCTTCTCGAAACCCTTGGTAACGCCCTCGACCAGATTGGCGACCTGCGCGCGCGCAGTGCCGTACATCGCCTGGGCGCGATTGGTTTCGAGCTTCGGTGCGACCTTGACCGCGCCGTCCTCGAACTTCACTTCAACGTCGTCATGCACGACGAACTGAAGCTGGCCCTTCGGCCCCTTCATCTTGACGGTCTGCCCTTCGACGCTCGCCGTCACACCGGACGGGATCGGAACGGGCCGTTTGCCAACACGTGACATGGCTTCAATCCTTCCTCAGAACACCGTGAAGAGAATTTCGCCGCCCACATTCGCGTCACGCGCGGCGTGGTCAGCCATGATTCCCTTCGGCGTCGACAACACCGAAATACCGAGACCGTTGTTCACCCGCGGCAGGTTCTTCACCGAGGCGTAAACCCGGCGGCCCGGCTTGGAGACCCGCTCGATCTCGCGAATGACGGGCTCGCCGTCGAAATACTTCAATTCGATTTCAAGTTCGCTGCGGCCCGAAGCATGTTCGACGCTGGCGTAGCCGCGGATATAGCCCTCGGACTTCAGCACTTCGAGCACGCTGGCGCGCATCTTCGAGCCCGGGGTCGAGACCTTGGACTTCGAACGCATCTGCGCGTTGCGGATGCGGGTGATGAGAT
>CAWFIQ010000004.1:0-371272 GCA_963815955.1 uncultured Alphaproteobacteria bacterium | reverse complement strand
AGTTCGCGCATGTCGGGCATGACGAATTTACGCAGATGCAATGACGTGTGTTCAGATCAGTCGCAGGATGGCTCCCGTCGCCGCCAGCAGCACGACGACAATCCAGGGCGGCAGCTTCCAGACGGTCAGCAGCAGGAAGCCCGTTAACGCTACCGCAAAATCGCGCGGGGTAAGCACGGCGCTGGTCCAGACTGGGTTGTAGAGCGCAGCGCCGAGGATGCCGACGACGGCGGCATTGGTGCCGCGCATGGCGGCTTGCGCGATAGGACGCAGGCGTAGCGCGTCCCAGAACGGCAGCATGCCGTAGACCAGCAGCAGTCCGGGCAAAGACAAAGCGACGAGCGCAATCGCCGCGCCAGCCAGACCGTTGGGAGCAGGTCCGATGGCGCCGAGATAAGCGGCAAAGGTGAACAGTGGCCCCGGCACCGCTTGCGCCATGCCGTAGCCGGCGAGGAAATCCGCGTTGCTGACCCAGCCCGGCGTCACGACCTCCGCCTGCAACAGCGGCAGCACGACATGGCCGCCGCCGAACACCAATGAACCGGAACGATAGAACGCGTCGAACAGCGCAAGCCCTTGCGAGCCGGTCTTCGCCGCGACCAGCGGCGTGATCAGGAACAGGGCGGCGAACAACACCAGCGCGACCGCGCCGTATCGAGGCGATACCGCAAAGCCGAGATGGCCCGTCGCGGAGGGACCGTTTCCGCGGCACAGCCAAAGCCCGGCCATGGCCCCGAGCGCGATGGCGCCGACCTGGCCAAACGATCCGCCGATGAAGACCACGATTGCGACGGCCGCAAGCGCGATCCCAGCCCGTTCGCGGTCCGGTGTCAGGCTGTTGGCCATGCCCCAGATCGCCTGCGCGACCACGGCCACCGCGACCAGCTTCAGGCCGTGGAGAACCCCTTCGGCGACAGGGCCGGTGAAAGCCGTCGCCCCGAGCGCGAAGGCAAAGAGAATGATCGCCGACGGCATGGTGAAGGCGAGCCACGCCGCGAGCCCGCCGAGCAGGCCGTCGCCGCGTAAAATGCCGATCGTAAAGCCGACCTGGCTGGATGCCGGACCGGGCAGGAACTGGCAGAGCGCAACGATATCGGCATAGCTGCTTTCGCTCAGCCATTTCCGCCGCTCGACGAATTCCGCCCTGAAGTAACCGAGATGCGCGATCGGCCCGCCGAACGAGGTAAGGCCCAGTTTGAGGAAGGCGGCGAAAATCTCGGCCACGGCGCCTGCGGACTTTTCCGCCATGCAATGCAACTCCAGCGTCGGCTGAAAATACCGGAAACCGGAAACGTCACCAAGCGCTAGGGACGAGCTTTAGCAAAGAAGTCGATGGATATGGCATCCACGGCCGGTCAGTCTGCCAGCGCTCGGAAGATGAAGTCACTTCAGGGGCGATCATCGCACATTTGAAAATGGGACGTCAGCTCAGAGAGAACATTAGCGACGCAATTGGATGGAATGTTAGAGGCTTCCGAGGAAATGCTCATCTGCTCTATCAGGGCACTCGACCGTCGCGAGAAGAGTTGGACCGCCGCTCCGGACCGAGCGATCCTGTGAGGTGCAAGCTTGGCCAGCGTTCTTACCCGACATTGCGTTAACAGCACCTTCATCCGGGTTTCTACGGAGCGATAGTGCCAACGCTCCGATCATGCCGCCAGCCGCTCGCTCAACTTCGCGCGGCTGTCGATAGCAGCGGCGAAAGCGCCTAGCCGCCGATATCGCTCTTCGCCAGGTCGAACATCAACCGGTAGATTCCGCTGGAGATGATCAGCGGCTTGAACGCGGTACTGTCGAGAAACCGTATTGTCGCAGCCGGGACCGCACCGACGTCGGTGGCGTCGATCAGCACGAACCAGTCGCTGGCGCCGGGATTGGGCGCCGATGGATCGTCGGTAATCGGCTTCGACAGCGCCGGATCGCTCTCGATCAGGTGCATGGAGATGATGCCGTCGAGCGTGCCGGGGTCGAGCAGCTCTCGCAGCGCGGCGCGAAACTTGTCGGCACCGCCCGCCGCAGGGCGCAGACGGATGATACCGAGCGCCGCGCCGCGGCCAACGCCGCGGCTGACCGTGATGCGCGCCACCGCCCGGATCATGTTCTTGAAATCGGGCGATGTTGGCCTTCGACCACGCGGTTTGGTTCGCCAGCGCGGTGCGATAGGCCGGGCTGTCCAGCACCTCAAAGGTTTCGGTGGAATAGAGGCTGAGATATTTCGGGTTGCCGTCCTCGGCGACATAGCGGCGCGCTTCGAGGAAGCCGTCGATGGCGACACGCTCTTCGAGATGTTCGCGGTCGTACCAGCGATTGAATTCGGCTTCATCCTTTGCGTCGACGTTCATCGACGTCAGCAGCATGCCCTTTCCGGCAATTGGCATTTTCTTGTTTCCTATCTGGCAGTTCTGGAAGCCATGTCCGCGATGGCCTTCATCACGGCGTCGCGGACGCCGGGGTCGTACAGCGTGTGGCCGGCGCCCTCGACGAAGCGGATTTCGGCCTCGCGCCACCGCGCGCCAAGCGCGTGCGAGATCGCGGGCGGGCACAGCAAATCGTAGCGGCCCTGCACGATGATGCCGGGGATGCCGCCAAGCTTACCCGCTTCGGCCAGCAACTGGCCCGGCTGCATGAAGCAGTCGTTGGCAAAGTAGTGCGCTTCCATGAACGGTGTCGCCGGCGGTCCGCGGGACGAATTAAGCGCGGCCAGATCGATGCGTGTACGGTTTGGCGTGTGTTCGGAAAGAATGCGTTCGGTCTCGCCCCAGGCCCGCGCCGCCGGAATATTCACATCGGGATTGCGATCGAGGATCCTGCGAAAATAGGACTGGATCGGTTGCGCCCGTTCCTCTTCCGGCAATACGCTCATGAAGTCGTCGTAGAGGCCGGGATAAAACCTTGGCAGCGTGTTGAGAAAACCGTTCTCGATTTCCTCTATCGTGCCGAGGAAGGTGGCGCGCAGCACGATGCCGCTGACGCGGTCGGGATGGGCCTGCGCATAAGCCAGCGCCAGCGTCGCGCCCCAGGAGCCGCCGACGATCATCCAGCGTTCGAAGCCGAATTTCTCGCGGATCGCTTCCATGTCGGCGATCAGATGCGGCAGGGTATTGGCTTCGCGGCCGCCCTTGGGACGGCTGCGGCCGGCGCCGCGCTGGTCGAACAGCACCGCGTGGAAGCGTTCGGGATCGAACAGCCGGCGATGGTCCGGCTGGCAGCCGCTGCCGGGTCCGCCATGCAGATAGACCGCGGCAACGCCGCCGGGCCGGCCGATGCTTTCGACATAGATATCGTGACCGTCGCTGACCGCGAGCTGCTCCGACGTCAGCGGTGCAAACGGATCGGCGCGATTGACGGATTTGCCGGCGTCGGCGTCAGGCGCCATGCTGGCCTTCCGTCTCCAGCGTGCCGCCGGCGAAATTGCGATAGAGGAAGCGGTCCTGGTGCGCGGCCGCCTCGCGTTCGGCCTGCTTGAAGATCTGCTCGTGCATCGGCGACAGCGTGCAGGCCGGGTCGGTATTGCCGGCATCGCCGGTCAGCGCAAAAGCCTGGCAGCGGCAGCCGCCGAAATCGATCTCGCGGAACTCGCAGCTCTTGCATGGCTCGGGCATCCATCCGGTGCCGCGATAGCGGTTGAAAGCCTCGGAATTCTGCCAGATCCAGGCGATCGAATGATTGGAGCGCACGGATTCGAATTCGAGCCCGGTGATGCTCTCCGCCGCATGGCAGGGCAGGACTTTGCCGGCGGGTGAAATGTTGAAGAACTGCCGGCCCCAGCCGCCCATGCATTTCTTCGGCCGCAGCGCGTAATAATCCGGCACGACATAGTCGATGGCGAGAATGCCTTTCAGCCGCACGGCGGCTTCCTCGACGATCCGGCTGGTCTCGTCGATCTGCTCGATCGTCGGCATCAAGGCGGCGCGGTTCTTCAGCGCCCAGCCGTAATACTGGACGTTGGCGACCTCCAGCCGGTCGGCGTCGAGATCGACCGCCATCTGGATGATGTCGGAGAGCTGATGCAGGTTCTGGCGGTGCATGACGGCGTTCACCGTCAGCGGCAGGTCGAGTTCGCGCGTCCATTTCGCGGCTTCGATCTTCTTCTCGTGAGAATTCTTCAGCCCTGCGACGCGGTCGGCCACCATGGGCTCGTTGCCCTGGAAGCTGATCTGCACGTGGCAGAGCCCGGCGTCGGCCAGCGCCGAAAGTCTTTCCTTTGTCAGCAGTACCGCTGACGTAATGAGATTGCTGTACAGCCCGACATCGGTCGCATGCTGCACCAGTTCCACCAGGTCCTTGCGCGCGGTCGGTTCGCCGCCCGAGAAATGGATCTGCAGCACGCCGATTTCGGCGAGTTCGCTCAAAACCTTCTTCCACTCCTCGGTCGTCAGCTCGCTGCCGCCGCGGTCGAGTTCGATCGGGTTGGAGCAATAGGGGCATTGCAGCGGACAGCGGTGGGTCAGCTCGGCGAGCACGGCAAGCGGAATGCCGAACGTCTCCGCGGTCGAACGTTGCGATTCCAGAACCGCGAGCCCGTCGCTGGGCGCGGCGCCGGCTGTCTTGCCATCGGCGAGAATGTCGCTCATGACGTCTTCTCACGCGCTTCGGTCAGGAAACCCTTGTCGGCGAGATCCTGCAGCATTCCGATGACGTCGGTCAGGATCGCCTCGCGGGGGGCGGCATATTTGGCAGCGAGCTGATCGGCCATATCGCCGACGCTGCGCACGCCGTCGCAGAGCTGCAGCACTTCCACCGCGATTTCGTCCGGCGCCAGCACGCGCTCCGGCGCCAGGATCACCCAGACCTGCCGCGTTTCATCGAATTTCAGCCGGGCGTGCCGCGGCAATATCGGCCGGCTCGCCTCGCTGACACTGATGTTGCGGCTCGTCGCCATCGATCGCTAGTCCCCTTTGGGCACGAATGCCCCGGGCGGTATGTGGCCCTCGACATAGGCATGATACAGCGCATCGAGCTGAACCCATAGCACATTGGTCTTGAAGATCAGCGCATTGCAGACTGCCTCGCGTTCCGCCTGCGTCGTCGCGTTGGCCTTGACATATTCAAGCGCGAAGCCCGCGTCGCGCGGGGCCTGCGTCAGGCGGCGGCTGAAATAGCTCATGATATCGGGATTGACGAAATCATAGTGCTGCAGCATGCCGGAGATACGTTCCTCATGCAGGTTCGGCGCGAACAGTTCCGTGAGCGAGGAGGCGATCGCCTCCAGCGGCGTCCTGTCGCGGCAGAAATGCACGTAGGCCTCCACCGCAAACCGCGTTGCCGGCAGGATGCCTTCGGTCGATTCCACATAGGCGCTGTCGAGCCCGAGCCCCTCGGTCAGCTTCAGCCAGCGCTCGATGCCGCCTTCGCTGTCCTGGTCGCCGTCGTGATCCTCGATGCGGTGCCGCCATTCGATCCTTGTGGCGCGGTCGCGGAAGCGGGAGATCACCATCGCGTCCTTTAGCGGGATCGTGCTCTGGTAGAAATAGCGGTTCAGCGCCCAGGCCTGCACCTGTCCCTTGTTGAGCTTGCCGCCATGCAGCAGCCGGTGGAAGGGATGCAGATTGTGATAGCGCGTCGCGCCGATGTGGCGGAGCATCGCTTCGAGTTCGTCGGCATTGCCGAGCGTGATGCCCTTGCCGATCGATAGCGCGGTCATTTCCGCGGTCATTTTCCCTTTGGCCATGACATTCACAGCGTGATCTCCGTTCCATCGGCCGGAATCTGCCAGCCCGCCTGTTCCAATTCCTTTCGCTCGTCCGAGCCGGAGAGCAGAGCGGGGTTGGAGTTGTTGATATGCAGGAACATCTTGCGGGCGATATCGAGGCCGGCGAGGCTCTCGATCGCGCCATGTTCGCCCGACATTGAAATATGGCCCATCCCTTGTCCCGTCTTGGTGCCGAGTCCCTGGACGATCAACTCGTCGTCGCGCCACACGGTGCCGTCGAAGAACACCAGCGCGGCGCCCGCCAGGCGCGATTTGAGATCGTCGGTCACGTCAGCGCAGGCGGCCAGGAAATAGAAGTACTTGCCGCTCGCCTTGTCCAGAATGCGTAAGCCCAGCGTATCGCCCGCGGCATCGCCGCCCGCCGGATGCGCCTTGCCTTCGAGATACCACGCGCCCTTGCCGGGAACCGCGAAGGGAAGGATTTCCATGCCCGATGGCGAACCGTCGGGCAGGGCGGGCTCGAATGCCTTGTCGGCCTCGATCGGCCGGCGCTTCACGTTGTTCTCGCCCAGCACGTTAAAGATGCTGTTGGATTTCAGAATCGCAAGCACCCGCTCATGCGCATAGAGCGTAAAGGGCGAACCCTCGCGCATCGACAGCAGGCCTGCGACCGCATCGATTTCGCCATTGGTCAGGATCACGCCGGCGATCGGGCTGTGCCTGAGTTGGCCGGCTTTGGGGTGAAGCTGCGGCGTCGCGATCAATTGCTGACGCAGGTCAGGCGAGGCGTTGATCAGATACCAGTGCGCGCCGTCGGCGCTGACCGCGATCGAGGCCTGGGTGCTGCGCAGTTCGGGATTTTCGCTTCGTGCTTTCCGGCATACCGGACATCCGCAATTCCACTGCGGGACACCGCCGCCTGCCGCGGCGCCCAGGACGACGACGCGAAGCATGATCCGTCTCCTGGAGCTTCCAGACTTGAAGACACAAACTGAATTACAAACGCCGCAAAGTGGACACCGGCGTCGGACACAGTCCCGCTATGGGAACGTGTCAGGTCCGGAGGTCCACCTGCGTGCGATTAGAAATGCGCTGCCGCTTACTTGCGGGTGGCGCACATATACATGTTGATTTCCATGCCGACCGATACTTCGACGATTTTCGGCGCTTTCCAGGCCATTTGGCTCTCCCTCTGCTATCAGGCGAACTCCGCCCTTGCAGGTTAAGGTACTGCGGATCAAAAAGTTCGCCAGCTAAATCTTTTGCCTGGAACCCTCATTTGTTTATGCTGCACCGCAAAGAGATTTCACGGGGTTGTGTGAAGGGTCTCGGTCAAAACGACGTGGGATCAAGCCATTCGCGGTTGTTAGCACCGCCGCGAATGGCAATTCTGGGTGACGGGGCGCTGCCGGCTCCGGATAAAGAACATGTGAAAAATCGAGACGGCCTCCGGTTGCGGGGCCTCCACCGGAGCCAGGTTTCAGCCGATGCCGCGATATTACTTCAACACCCGTATCGGCGATGAGCTGATTTCCGATCCCGACGGCGAAGTGCTTGTCGATCCCGATCGCGCCTGGGAGATGGCCCGCGCCATGATTCGGGAGCTGCTCAAGACCGATGGCGCCGATGGCGCGCTGTTGAGCGCGACCATCGAGGTGACCGACGACGACGGCGAGATCGTGCTGGAGTTTCCGTTCGCCGAAGCGATCCTCGATGCTCCCGGCGGCTCTGTCACGAAGCACTGACATGCGCTGAGGTCGGACGGGCGGCTGATTCGGCTGGCGCCGATTAGGTCAGTCATGTTTCCAGTTGCGCATCGACGGAAAAATATCGAGATTGCCGCCCGGAAAGCCACCGGCGCTCGCACCCTCATGTGCCGCCCGCAGAGAACCGGCTTCCGCCAGGGAGAAACGCCCATGATAAGTTATTCGACGCCGCGCAGCCTGTTGCTTGCCGGTGCCTTCTTCGGTGCATTCACGCTGGGCGCCGCTGCCCAGCAGCCCGCCGCGCCTGCGGCCGCCGGCGCACCGGCTGCGGCCGCGCCCGCGCTTCCGCCGGGATCTCCGCTGATCGGACGTCCCGCGGGCGAGGCCGCCGCCAAGCTCGCGCCAGTCGCGCCGCCGCCCATCCCGGCAGCGCCGGACAAATTGCCGACGGCGAAGCTCAAGGTTCCGGCCGGCTTCAACATCGAGGTTTATGCCGCCGGCATGGCGAACGCCCGCTCGCTCGCGCTGGGCGACAAGGGCACGGTGTTCGTCGGCAGCCGCCTGGTCGACAAGGTCTACGCCATCGTCAACAAGGACGGCAAACGCGAGGTCAAGGTGCTGGCCTCCGGTCTCTACCGGCCGAACGGCCTCGCCTTCAAGGACGGCACGCTCTACATCGCCGAACTGTCGAAGATCTCCAAGATCGAGAAGGTCGAGGACAATCTGGATAACCCGCCGAAGCCGACCGTCATCTTCGACAAGCTGCCGAAGGACGAGGCCCACGGCTGGAAGTTCATCGGCATCGGTCCCGACAACAAGCTTTACGTTCCGGTCGGCCAGCCCGGCAACAACGTGCTCCACGACGACGAGCACGGCGTAATCCACAGGATGAATCTCGACGGTTCGGGCGCCGAAGTGATTGCCAGGGGCATGCGCAACACCGTCGGGTTCGACTGGCACCCGGAGACCAAGCAGCTCTACTTCACCGACAACGGTCGCGACTGGATGTCGGAAGACGTGCCGGAGGACGAACTCAACCGCATCACCAAGGTCGGCGAACATTTCGGCGCGCCTTACTGCCTGCAGGGCAACATCGTCGATCCCGAATTCGGCTGGGGTAAATCCTGCAGCGATTTCACTGCACCGGTGGGCCTGTTGGGTCCGCATTCCGCCTCGCTCGGCATGCGCTTCTACACAGCCAATATGTTCCCGAAAGCCTACAAGAACGCGGCCATCATCGCCCGGCACGGCTCATGGAACCGCTCCAGGAAGGTCGGCGGCGACGTCATGATCGCCAAGCTGAACAAGGACGGCACGGTGAAGTCGCTGGAGCCGTTCCTGACCGGCTTCGTGGAAGACAACAAGTATATCGGCCGCCCGGTCGATGTGCTGCAGATGAAAGACGGTTCGCTGCTGGTTTCCGACGACTGGAACGGCGCCGTCTACCGCATCACCTACGGCAAGCAGAAGGTGGCGGGGAAGTCGTAGCCTCATCGTCATTGCGAGTAGCAGTCATTCCGGGCTGGTGCGTTAGCACCAGACCCGGAATCCCGAGATTCCGGGTTCGATGCTTTCGCATCGCCCCGGAATGACGAAATTGCCTGGGATCGGTAGATGCGTAAAACAATAATGGCGCTGGCGATTGCGTTGATCGCAACATCCGCCAACGCCGAAACAATCGAACAACGCATCGAGCCGTGTCTCGCCTGTCACGGCGAGAAGGGCCAGTCCGAGACCGAGAACACGCCTTCGCTCGGCGGGCAGCAGGCGCCTTACACGCTGATCCAGCTCTTCATGTTTCGCGAAAAGCTTCGCGTCTTCGAGCCGATGAACGAGATGGCGAAGCCGCTGACCGACGACGATCTTCGCCTGTTCTCTGATTTCATCGCCAGGATACCGAAGCCGGCGCCGCCGGCCGACGCCGGCGAGCCTGCACGGCTGCAGCGCGGCCAGGCGCTGGTGCAGCAGCACCGCTGCGACACCTGTCACAACCTCGATCTTTCCGGCAAGGAGAACGTCCCGCGCATCGCCAACCAGCGCGAGGACTATCTCGCCAAGACCCTTGCCGAGTACAAGGACAACAGCCGCCATGGCTATGACGGCAGCATGGCCGACGTGATGGGCCCGATCACCTCAGAGCAGATCGTCGATCTCGCCTATTACATCGCCCGGGTGAGGTAGTTTTCAGTCACCTCGAGGGAGAAGAGCCGCCGCGACGCATTCCGGGCGGGGAGCCCGCTGGCATTGCCCTGCGCCCGGCGCTAAAAGGGCGGCAATCAAACGGAGTTTTGCATGCAGGATCTATGGCGCCTGTCGGCCGCGGAAATCGCTTCGCTAATCAGGTCGAAGAAAGTCTCGGCAAAGGAGGCGGCGACCGCGGCGCTGGCGCGGCTGGACGCGGTCAACCCCAAAATCAACGCCGTCGTCGACCACAGGCCTGAGGACGTGCTGGCGCAGGCTGCCGCCGTCGACGCTGCCATCGGGCGCGGCGAAGATGCCGGTCCGCTCGGCGGCGTGCCCGTTACGGTGAAGGTCAATATCGACCAGGAGGGCTTTGCCACCACCAACGGGCTGAAGCTGCAGCGCGACGCCATCGCGAAGAGCAACAACCCCGTGATCGACAATCTGCGCAAATCCGGCGCCGTCATTCTCGGGCGCACCAATTGCCCGGCCTTCTCCTATCGCTGGTTCACCAGCAACCTCATTCACGGCGACACCAGGAACCCGCGCGATCCCTCCATCACGCCGGGCGGATCGTCCGGCGGCGCGGGGGCGGCGGTAGCGGCTGGCATCGGCCATATCGCGCACGGCACGGACATTGCCGGATCGATCCGCTATCCGGCTTACGCCTGTGGCGTGCATGGCCTGCGGCCGACCATCGGCCGTATCGCGGCGTTCAACGCCGCACTCCCTGAACGCCCGATCGGGCCGCAGATCAGCGCCGTCTCCGGTCCGCTGGCGCGCACCATTGGCGATATCAGGATCGCACTGGCCGCGATGTCGGCGAAAGATTATCGCGATCCCTGGTGGGTGCCGGCGCCGCTGGAAGGGCCGGCAATGCCCAAGCGTGTCGCGATGTGTCTCAACCCGGACGGACTCGATCCCGTGCCGGAAGTGAAGGCGGCCGTTGCCGATGCCGGCAAGCGGCTCGCGCGCGCGGGATGGATCGTCGAGGAAATCGCCAACACGCCGTCGCTGCGCGAGGCCGCCGATCTCCAGACAAAACTCTGGCTCGGCGACGGCTATGAGGCGCAACTGGAAGCGGCCGAGCGCGAAGGCGATCCCGGCGCGCTGGCCTGCCTGCGCGGCAACCGCGCAAAGGTGCATCCGTTCGATCTGTCGAAAGCGCTGACGCGGCGCGCGACGCTGACCCGCGAATGGCTGGCGTTGTTCGAAAACTATGCCGTGCTGCTGATGCCGGTATCCGGCGAATTGCCGTTCCCCGATCAGCTCGACCGCAAGGACGAGGCGTCGTTTGCGCGCGTCTGGCATGCGCAATTGCCGCAAATCGCCATTCCCTTCATGGGGCTTCCCGGGCTAACGGTCTCGACCGGGCTGGTCGGGCGCGTGCCCGTCGGTGTGCAACTGGTTTCCGGGCGTTACCGCGAGGATTTATGCCTTGCTGCCGGCGAGGCGATCGAAGCCGGCGGAACGCCGTCGGCGGCGATCGATCCCGCGGGCTGAACAGAGAAGACCATGGCAGGCGTTTATGATTTTGCGGCGCAGTCGCTGGCCGGCGAAGATGTTTCGTTGACGCGGTTTGAGGGTCAGGTGCTCCTGATCGTCAACACGGCGAGCGCCTGCGGGTTCACGCCGCAGTACAAGGGACTGGAGCAACTGCATCGCGATTTTGCGCCGCGCGGCTTTGCGGTGCTCGGCTTTCCCTGCAACCAGTTCGGCGGGCAGGAGCCGGGCGACGCCAAACAAATCGCAGAGTTCTGCGAAAGCAAATATGACGTGACGTTTCCGATGTTCGCCAAGATCGACGTCAACGGCAGCCATGCGCATCCATTGTTCGATCATCTGAAGAATGCGAAGTCGGGATTGCTGGGTTCGTCGATCAAATGGAATTTCACCAAATTCCTGACCGACCGGTCGGGCAGGGTGATCGGCCGCTACGCGCCGACCGCGGTGCCCGAGGGAATGAGAAAAGAAATCGAGGCACTGCTGTGAACGAGACCAACAAGGCAATGAGCGACCAATTCCCCGACCGTCTCTCGGTCGATCCGAACAGCCCGTACTACAACGCCGAGATCCTCGCGCGCGATGTCGGTATCCGCTTCAAGGGCGTCGAGAAGACCAATGTCGAGGAATATTGCATCAGCGAGGGCTGGGTGCGCGTCACCGCCGGAAATGCCAAGGACCGCTACGGCAACCCGCTGACGATCAAGGTGCACGGTCCGGTCGAGCCGTATTTCCGCGACAAGGCTGAATCCTGACACGATCTATCGTTCGTCATTGCGAGCGGAGCGAAGCAATCCATATCTCTGCACGGGAATAGATGGATTGCTTCGCTCCGCTCGCAATGACGATGTAGAGGCAGCGTCAGCTTACCGATCATCTATCTCCAAAGGACGCCGCGATCTTGCCCAGTAAACTTTCCCTTCCCCAACTCTCGCTCGCAAAGGACAAGATCCGGGTCTTGCTTCTCGAAGGGGTCAACGACAGCGCCGCGCAGATGATAGAGGCTGCGGGCTATTCCAACATGACTCGCTTGTCCAAGGCACTTGAGGGAGATGCGCTCAAGGAAGCCATCAAGGGCGTGCACCTGCTGGGCATCCGCTCACGCACGCAGATCACCGCGGATGTTCTTGAGGCCGCGGACCGGCTGATCGCGATCGGATGCTTCAGCGTCGGCACCAATCAGGTGGATGTCGATGCCGCGCGCCGCAGCGGGATTCCCGTGTTCAACGCACCGTTTTCCAACACGCGAAGCGTGGCCGAACTGGTGATAGGCGAGATCGTCATCCTGCTGCGCCGGATCGTCGCGCGCTCCAACGCCGCCCATCAGGGGCGCTGGGACAAGTCGGCAAACGACAGCTATGAGGTGAGGGGCAAGACGCTCGGCATCATCGGATACGGCAATATCGGCTCGCAGCTCTCGAATCTCGCGGAAGCGCTGGGAATGAGGGTCATCTTCTACGACCACACGGACAAGCTTCGTCATGGCAATACCGAGCCGACCGCGAGCTTGCGTGATCTGCTGGCACAAAGCGACGTCGTGACGTTGCATGTGCCGGAGACATCAGCCACGCATGGCATGATCGGACGCGAGGAGATTGCAGCGATCAAGCCTGGTGCGTATTTCATCAACAACAGTCGCGGCTCAGTCGTTGACCTCGAGGCGCTCGCGGACGCACTGCGCGAAGGCAGGCTTCGTGGCGCCGCAGTGGACGTTTTCCCGGTCGAGCCGCGCTCGAACGCGGATCGCTTCGTGTCACCGCTTCAGGGTCTGGAAAACGTTATCCTGACGCCGCACATCGGCGGTTCGACCGAGGAGGCACAAGAGCGCATCGGCGCCGAAGTGGCACGCAAGCTGGTCGATTACAGCGATTCCGGTTCGACGATGGGCGCTGTCAATTTCCCCCAGGTCCAGCTACCGCCGCGGCCATCGGGGACGCGGTTCATTCAGGTGCAGCGCAATCTGCCGGGCATGCTGGGGCGTTTGAATGAAGTGCTCGCACGCCACGCAGTCAACATTGCCGCGCAATATTACGAGACCGACCACGACGTGGGCTATGTGGTTCTGGATGCAGATGCCTCCGCCAGCCGACGGCCAGCGCGTGCTCGCGGACATCCGGGCGCTGGAAGGCACCATTCGCGCCCGATTGCTCTATGAGTACAAGATCTGATCGGGGCAGGATCGAATTTGCCGGCACTTTGCTGGATCATTCGCTCGCTGGCCTCATTCCAGTCGAGCGGCGAATGTATCAGTCGCCGGTCAGCGACAGCCGCATATCCAATAGCCGCCGGCCCTCGGTCTTGAGCAGCTTCTTCACCGCGCTGGAGGCGGCGATTTCGCCCTGGTTGGCGTAGGCCTCGTGGTTCTTCTCGATGTCTTCCAGCCGGTAGACATAATTGACCATGATCCCTGCGGATTCGCGCAGGCCCTTGGGCGAGAGATCGCCGAGCCAGTCGATCTTCTCCAGCCGCGCGCCATTGCCGATGTGGAAGCGCGCCACCGAGTTGACCAGCCGGCCTTTTGACGTGCGGGCTTTCAGGAAATAATGCGCGGCCAGCGGCTCCAGCACGGCGCGCAGTTGCGCGGTCAGCTCCGCATCCTCGAACCAGTCCGGCCTGTCGAGGGCCTCCAGCAGCGTCCGTTCCTCGTCGCTGACCGGCACGTCGTCGGCCTGTTTCAGCCATTGCATGAAGCCCGGCACCGGCGACAGCGTGACGAACGTATCCAGTTTCGGCAATTCGCGCCGCAGCTCCTCGACCACCTGCTTGATCAGGAAGCTGCCGAAGGAAATGCCGCCAAGCCCTTTTTGTGTGTTCGAGATCGAATAGAACACCGCGGTGCGCGCGCGTTCGACCGGCACAAGCTGTCGCTCCGCGGCGAGCAGCGGCGCGATCGCGGTCGGGATCGCCTCGGTCAGCGCGACCTCGACGAAGATCAGCGGTTCGTCGTTGAGCTGGGGATGGAAGAAGGCGTAGCAGCGGCGGTCGACAGGATCGATACGGCGCCGCAAATCGTTCCAGTCGCGAATCGCGTGCACGGCCTCATAACGGATGATCTGTTCCAGAATATTCGCTGGTGTCGACCAGTCGATCTTGCGCAGCACGAGAAATCCCCTGTTGAACCAAGAAGACAGCAGATGCACCACGTCGCGGTCGAGCGCGGCCAGATCCTTGTTGCCCTTTATCAGGGCAAGCAGGTCGGCGCGCATCGCCACCAGGTCGCTGGTGCCGCCGGGCGCGCGGTTGAGCCGCCGGATCAGCTCCTGCCGCTGCGGCTCGGAAGCAAAGTGAAGGGCGCTTGCATCGCTGTCGTTCGGCTGGCTGCGCCAGCTCTCGATCGCCTGCGACAGTTTTTCGCGGTCGGGGCCGAAGTCCCTCGCCAGCGTTTCGAAGAAGGTCAGCCGGCCGGCGGGGTCGAGGTCGTGGTAGCGGTCGAGCACGTCGCGCGCCATCGCGGTGCCGGAGGCTTCGCCCCGGCCGGATAGCAGCGCCTTGCATAGCTCAAGCAGTTCGGAGGCGTCCTGGCGGGCGACCGACGGCTCGCCCCGGCGCAGCAGCGTGCGGCCTCGCTCAGATATCGTCGAGAGAAGGTCGGAGAAAAAGGCGTTGGCCATGCGGTGGGTCGAATCCAGCTGATATTGTGGAAACTTATATGAGATTTAGGACGATGCCGATCACAATCAAGCGTATCGATCGTACGGAAATATGTCATGCCTAACGTGGGCGCAATTCACTCCTTCCCTGCGAATTCCGTCGGCGTTTTTCCGGTAACCTGCCGGAAGGCATGGGAAAACGCAGGCACGCTGGCATAGCCTAAATCCGAGGCAAGCTGCTTGACCGAGACGCCGGCGTTCGTCGACAGCTTCTCGATGGCGGCAGCAATCCGGGCGCGCTGGCACCAGCTCTTGAAGCTCAGTTGGGTCTGCGACGAGAACAGCCGCGACAGCGTCCGCTCCGAGGTGCCGACCTCGCGCGCCAGCGTCTCGATCTCATGGTTGCCGGTCGGGTCCGCGAGCACGATGTCGGCGGCGCGCCGGCAGCGCGGCTCATGCGGCAGCGGGATGAAGGTCGTGGAATCCTCGGCCCGATCCAGCTCCATCATCGCGAGCCGCAGCAGGAGCTCGGTTCGCTCGCGGTCGCCGCGATCGTCGAACAGGGCGAGTATGGTCTGGTGCAGGAGCGGCGACACCCGCACCACGAATTCCGCCGCGAGGCTGTGGCTCCGCGCCTCGCGCTGCAGCCAGTCGAGTTCGAAATAGAGCGTCCGCATCTCGATATCGGCCAGCACGTCGATGGCATGTTCCGACAGCGCAGGCACCCAGACTGCGCGGTCCGGCGGCACCAGCCAGCGGCCCTTCGGCGTCGTCACCTGCATGGTGCCCCTGGCGGCATAGACCAGCTGCGCCTCGCGGTGCATGTGGGTGTCGATCCGGAAGCCCTTCCGATAGCTGTTGGCGATCATGTGGATGCCGTCGCCGGTCGAGGTGAGGCGTCCGATAATGGCGGCAATTGGCTTTTCGACGATATTCATTGGCGACATCCCGTCAGGACATCCCCGTATAACCTATTTTGCAAAATTGCGGGATTCGGGAATCGACCATGAACAGCCCCTCCAGGGTGATCACCTTCGTTAACGCCGCCCATTTTATCGACCATTACGCGATGCTGATTTTCGCCGCCGCCGTCATCATCATGGGGCCGGCGCTCGGCATGGCCTATTCGGAACTACTGCCTTACGCCACCCCGGGCTTCGTCGCGTTCGGCGCGGGCTCGCTGATCACCGGCTGGCTCGGCGACCGCTGGAGCCGCCGCCACATGATGGTGATCTTCTTTATCGGCATCGGCGCGTCGATGATCTCCGTCGGCTTCGTGCAGACGCCGCTGCAACTCGGCGCGGCGCTGCTGGCGATCGGCCTGTTCGCCTCGATCTATCACCCCGTCGGCACCGCGATGATCGTGTCCTATGCCGAAAAGCTCGGCCGCGAGATGGGCCTGAACGGCGTCTGGGGCAATCTCGGCGTGGCGTCCTCGGCGCTGGTCACTGGCGTGATCGGGCAATATCTCGGCTGGCGCTGGGCCTTCGTCGTCCCGGGCGTCGTCACCATCCTGATCGGCGTGACCTTTGCGCTGATGGTGGTGCACGAGGACCGGACCGGCTCCAAACAGGCGGCGGCGCAGGCGCGCGTCGCCAAGCAGGACATGTGGCGGGTGATCCTTTCGCTCCTGATCGTCGTGATCGCGATTTCCACGACCTTCAACGCCGTCACCGTGGCGCTGCCAAAGCTGTTCGCGGAGCGGCTGGCCGACCTCACCAGCAGCCCGGCGGCGCTCGGCCTGATCGCGGCCGGCGTTTATGTGTTCGGCGCGATGACGCAATACACGATCGGCAAGCTGATCGACCATTATTCGCTGAAGACGGTAATGCTGCCGCTGTCGTTCGTGCTGGCGCCGTTCCTGTATTTTGCGGCGACGCTGTCGAACCTGCCGCTGATCATCGCCTCGATCGGCATCGTGATGGGTGCGTTCGGCCAGGTCACCGTCAACGACGCGATGGTCGGCAAATACACCAGCGAGGAATGGCGTTCGCGCGCCTATTCGGTGCGCTACTTCATCGGCTTTACTGCGGCGGGCGCCTCCGTCGGCCTGGTGGCATGGCTCTATGACAAGGGCGGCTTTGTCACCATGCTGCAGGCGTTCGGCGCGCTGTGTCTGCTGGTGATCGTGGCGGCGTTGATCCTGCCGCAGGAGATCAAGGTGCCGGCGGCGCAGACGAATTGATCGCCTTTTAGTTTTCGCGGGGCGTCAGTTCGCCAGCGTCCTGGCGATGATATCGGAACTCTTCTCTGCGACCATGATCGTCGCCGGGTGAATGTTCGGCGAGGGCATCGCCGGCATGACGGAGGCGTCGACGACCCGCAGGCCACCGATGCCGCGAACGCGGAGCTGGCTGTCGACGACGGCCCCTTCATCCTCGCCCATCCGGCAGGTGCCGCAGGGATGATAGACGGTCGAGCCGATCTTCCTGACGTAGTCGGCGATCTGCTCGTCGCTGGTGATATCAGGACCGGGCCTGATCTGTTCGGTCACCAGCGACCGGAAAGGTTCGGTCGCGACGATTTGCCGGGCAATGCGAAAGCCCGCCAGCATGATGCGCATGTCGTCGGGATCGGTCAGGTAATTGGCGCGGATGCGCGGTGGCGTGCGCCCCTCCGCGTCGCGCAGCGTAATTTCACCACGGCTCTTCGGCCGGCAGACACTGAAGATGAAGGTGAATCCCGGCCAGCGATGCAGGCCGGTCTTGAATCCGTCCGTCGAAAAATTGAGGCACTGGTACTGGATGTCAGGCACCGGCTCGGCGGGGTCCGATTTCGCAAACAGCGTCGCTTCGGTCGCACCGACCGAGAGCTGCCCCGATCCCCTGAGCAACCATTCGAGCGCGAGTTTTACCGACTTGGCCGGGCTCATCACGGCTTCGTTCAAGGTATCGGTCGCGTTGGTCTTGAAAGTGAAGCTCGACTGATAATGGTCCTGCAGATTCTTGCCGACGCCGGGAAGATCGCATTTCACGTCGATGCCAAGCTTTGCCAGCTCTGCGCCCGGGCCGATGCCGGAGGAAAGCAAGAGCACCGGAGAATTGATCGCGCCGCCGGAGATGATCAGCTCGCGCCGTGCGCCGATGCGCTGGATCTGGCCGTCACGCTCGATCTCCACGCCGATGGCGCGGTTTTCGTCGAACAGGATGCGGCGGACCCTGGTCTTCGTCATCAGCTCGAGATTTTTTCGGCTGAGGTTCGGCTTGAGATATCCGACCGCCGTCGAGCGGCGCCAGCCATTGTGGACGTTGAGCGGCGCGAAGCCGACGCCGTCAATGCGCTCGCCGTTGAAATCGTGGTTGCGCTGGTACTGCAGGCGCTCGCAGGCCTCCACGAACGCCCTCGCTGTCGTCGAAGGGCGTTTGATGTTCGACACCGTCATCGGGCCGCCGGTGCCGCGCCACGTATTGGCGCCATCGACGCTGTGCTCCATCCGCTTGAAGTAGGGCAGCACGTCGTTGTAGCTCCAGCCACGCGCGCCGAGGCGCTGCCATTCGTCATAGTCGCTGGGTGCGCCGCGCAGGAAGACGAGGCCGTTGATGGAACCGGAGCCGCCCAAAACCTTGCCGCGCGGCCAGATCACGGTTCGGCCGCCGAGACCCGGTTCGGGTTCGGTTTCGTAACCCCAGTTCATCTTCGGGTTCGGGACCAGCTTGCCGAAACCCATCGGAATGTGAATCCAGGGATTACGGTCGCGTCCGCCGGCCTCGATGACGCAAAGCGACACTTTTGGATTTTCCGTCAGTCGCGCCGACAGCACGCAGCCGGCGGAACCGCCGCCCACCACGACGACATCGAATTCCGCATCAAAACTGGATTTACGCATCAAGACGTTTCGCTCCCGATCTGCTTTTGCCGCAGAGGATAGTGGCCGAGGGATGGTCTGGATAGGCTTGCGTTCGCTCTACTCGATCTTCGGCAGCACCATGTGCAGATGATGATTCGAGATCTGCATCAGGCCCTGGAAGGGGTGGCTGAGATCGACGATCAAGAACAGCGCGCTCGATACCGAGAGCGCGAAAAGAAGCGTTGAGGCGATGACGATCGGGCCTGGTTCGGCGAACAGGCTGAAGCTTGCGAAGATCACCATCAGCCAGAACACCAGCACGACGAAGAACGGAAGCGGTATCGCGTCCTCGCTCTGGGTGAACACGAGCAGCCGCGTTCGCCCCATGTCGGTGGTGATCTGGATGATGCGCGATTTCAGCGAGGTCTGTTCCGCATAGGCAGGCTTCAGGCCCTCGACCGCATTGTAGAACCGTTCGGCGGCCTGGCTGATGACGAAGGCCGATCCGCCGGCCTTGCCCGAGACGTTTTCCTGCCAGATACGGGCGGTCGCCGACGGGATGATTTCCCGCAGCAGGGTGCGCGCCGCCTTTGCTTCGGTGCCGTATTTGGTCAGCATCTGGTCGACCAGCACGGCGTTGGTGCCGAGCTGCCGGATATTGGTGTTCTGGTTGTCGTAGGTGTTTTTCGCCGAAGCGATCATCAGGCCGATCACGAGCGCAGCCAGGGTCGAGAGAAATCCGGCGCCGAGGCGGATGTCTTCCTTGGAGCCTCCCTCGAGCAGCGCGGCCGGCAAGGTCCTCTTCAGGACCATGCCGATGGCCGCACCGATCAGGATCGAGGCAAAGGAAGCCACAAACGCGACGGTTGAACTCATGGGGTCATCATTCTGTCATGGTGCCGGCGGGCGGGCATGGGTTTCAAGGCATGGAGTTATTGCATATCGGGGCCGGGATGCTTGGGCTGCCCGCGAAGATTTGCTGCGGCGCAATAATTTGCATGGCCAGCCGTGAACCCAAACAGAACACTTGACCATCGCTACCCTCCTTGTGTGAGGTGAGGGCATGACACGAATCCGGCTTTTCCTGTTCATAATTGCGATATTGGCGCCTTCGCTGGCGTCGGCGCAGCAATCCATGAAATTCGAGGAGGCCGCAGCCATGCTGGCCGCGAGCTGTGGCAAGGACATCGACGACAACTGTCGGGGTGTCAATTTTGATGCGACACGGCTGCGGGAGTGCCTGAACCGCAACCAGGACGTGGTGTCGGCGAAGTGCAAGGCTGACTTTCCGACGGCGCTGGGCGCCATCCAGCAGCGCATCACCGCGCGCACCTCACTCGTCAAACTCTGCAATTGGGAATTGAAGCATCTATGCGGCGAGGTTCGGGAAGATCCCGTCAAGGGTCTGCAATGCCTGCTGGACTCGACCAAAAAGGCGACCCCGAACTGCAACAAGGCGATCAGCGCAGCGGGGTATCGCTGATGCCGTGGGGAAATGAGCTGCGCGGCATCGCTCTCGTGCTGGGCGCCCTGGCGCTGTTGGCCTTGCCGACGGCCGCGCCGGCGCAAAAGCAAGCGGCCGTGTCGAGCGGCGACATCATTGAGAAGCTGGCCGTCGAGGCCGAGTTGGATATCGATCTGGCCGCCTTGAAGCAGCAGGCTGCCGATCGAATCAAGGCGAGGGCGGATGCCCAGCCGCAGAAGCGGCCGCCGATCGCGCCGCAACTGTCGAAACTGCCGCAAATCCGTTTCGACGTCGTGTTCGACCAGGACTCTTCGCTGATCCGGCCGCCCTCCTATCAGACGATCGGCAGCATTGCCGATGCCCTGACCGATCCGAAATTGCGGCCCTACCGCTATCTGATCGTCGATCACGTCGAATCCGCCGGCCGGCGCGACCACAATCTGATCCTGAGCCAGCGGCGCGCGGAATCGATCCGGGATGTCCTGGTGAACACCTTCAAGGTATCGCCGAAACGGCTTCAGGCCCTTGGTCTGGGCGAAGAACAGTTGCAGGATGTCAATCGTCCGGCTTCTCCAGCCAATGCGCGCGTCCTGCTCATTGCGGTGGGGAAGATGGAAGTCGCCGAGCCGAAGCCGGCCGCAGCTCCAGCGGCGCAAAAAGGCCCCGCCGCGGCGAAGAAGAAAAAGCACTGATTGATTCTCGCATCGGTGAACGCTGAAAGCCCGACATCAATAACGGGCCAGGGAGGAACTACCCAATGTCTCACCAAACTCTGCCGGGAATGGCCGGCTTCATTCTGGGATTAGCAATCATGATGACGACGCCTGCCGCCGCCGATGCATTGAAGGACGAGATCGCGCCGACCGGCAAGCTGCGGGTGGCGATTGCGATCAGTCCGGCCGGTGGCGCGTTCTGGTCGACCAAGACCGAAACCGGTTATGCCGGCGTGCCGGTCGATCTCGGCAAGGCGATGGCGGCGCAGCTCGGTGTCCCCGTCGAATTTGTCGCGCACAACAATTCCGGGCAGATCGTCGATGCGGTTTCGAAGGGCACCTGGGACGTCACCTTCCTGCCGAAAGATCCGGAACGTGAGGGCAGGATGTCGTTCGGGCCGATCTATGAGGTTGCGGATGCGACCTACATCGTCAAGCCAGGTTCGCAGGTCACGAATTTCGCAACGCTCGATCAGCCCGGGATCAAGGTCGCCGCGGTCAACAACACCACCACGATGCGCGGCGCGATCGCGCATCTGAAGAACGCCAAGGTGACGGGCTACCAGACCTACGATGAAATCTTCGGCCTGCTCAAAGCGGGCGAGATCGACGCGTTCGCGCTGTCGCGCGACCAGCTCAACGCCATGGCAAAACAGATCCCCGGCACGCGCGTGCTCGATGAAACCTTCAAGCAGACCGTGACGGCAGTGGCCGTGCCGCCCAACCATCCGCTGTCGCTGGCGTTCGCAGTCAAGTTTTTGAACGAAGCGATCACCAACGGCACGCTGCGCAAGGCCTATGACAACAACGGCCTGAAGGATCGGCCGGTGCGGACGCAGACGAACTAGATCCACCGTCATTCCGGGGCGCGCGTAAGCGCGAGCTTTGATGTGCACTTGCACATCAGAGAATCCATCAGGCCTCTGCACAAGGTGTGAAATGGATTCCGGGCTCGATGCTTCGCATCGCCCCGGAATGACCGCATTAGCCGGCCCGCGCGGCCCCGCGCCAACATCTGTGCAACTGCACAAATACAAGGCATCCGCCCCTGTCCGGGCAACCTGCGATGGGGCCATGACCGCGCAGGAATACGCGCTTTTTTGAGCCTGCGGCCGGATTTCCGGTTGGCACATCGATTGCTTAGTTGGTCTTCAGTCAATGACGACTGCCGTCTTACGGATCGCCCAGGGCCAGCGCTGGCCAAGGTGCAGGGATCAAGCGACCTGTTCGCGTCGCCCGGAGCAGTCATCGGGATCATTCCCGCGAACGTCTGTGCATCTCTGTCACTGATCGAGCGTGACCGTGCCATTCGCTGCGCCAAAGCGGAGCTCGCTGCTCCGCCCACGGCGCAGCGTTCCGGCACGACCGCGAGAACGGCTTGCGCTCTCTTTCACATCGGCGCGGCTTTCGTTGCCGGCGCTTTCTTCAATCCGTTCTGAGGAAACAAGGGGAAATGTAATGGCCTATCTCGCGCCTTCGGAATTCGTGACCAAGATGGTCGACGCCGGAGAATCCAAGATCTTCATGTCGACGCGCGATACGATCATCCGGGCCTACATGGCCGGTGCGCTGTTGACGTTGGCGGCCTGGTTCGCCGTCACGATGAGTGTCAACACGGGACAGCCGATCATCGGCGCACTGCTATTCCCGGTCGGCTTCTGCATGCTCTATCTGTTCGGCTTCGACCTGCTGACGGGCGTGTTCGTGCTCGCACCGCTGGCGCTGATCGACAAGCGGCCGGGCGTCACGCTCGGCGGCGTACTGCGCAACTGGGGTCTTGTCTTCATCGGCAACTTCGGCGGCGCTTTCACGGTCGCGGTGATGGCGGCGATCGTCACTACCTTCGGATTCTCGTCGCCGCCCGACAAGGTCGGCATCGCCCTTGGCCATATCGGTGAAAGTCGCACCGTGGGTTATGCCGCGCACGGCGCAGCCGGCATGTTGACGCTGTTCGTCCGCGGCATGCTCTGCAACTGGATGGTGTCGGCGGGCGTCGTCGGCGCGATGATCTCCACCACGGTTACCGGCAAGGTGCTGGCGATGTGGATGCCGATCATGCTGTTTTTTGCGATGACCTTCGAGCACTCGATCGTGAACATGTTTCTGTTTCCCGCGGGACTGCTGCTCGGCGGCCAGTTTACCTGGTTCGACTACATCTTCTGGAACGAGATCCCGACGGTGGTGGGCAACCTCGTCGGCGGCCTCGCCTTCACCGGGCTCACGCTGTACTCGACTCATATCAAAACGGCGCCGAAGCGCGGTGCGTCGCAGCAGTCGGCCTCCTCGCGCCTGGCGGCTTGATCTGGCGATGCGGATGGGTCTCTCCTTGCGGGGAGAGGCCCATTGTCTTGAAAGCCGGGAATGCCGCGCGAGCTGAAAATATCGGTCGGACAATTTTCCGATAAGGGAGCCAAGGAAACCAATCAGGATTTCCATGGCGTCCTGATTCCGGCCGAGCCGCTGCTCAGCCTCAAGGGCATCTCCGTCGTGCTGGCCGACGGCATCAGCACGAGCAAGGTCAGCCGGGTCGCCGCGGAATCGGCGGTCAAGGGGTTCCTGACCGACTATTACTGCACCTCGGAATCCTGGTCGGTGCGCACCTCGGCGCAGCGCGTGCTGGAGGCGACCAATTCCTGGCTGCATTCGCAGACGCGCAGCCAGTATGCCTATGACAAGGACCGCGGCTACGTCTGTACGCTCTCCGCGATGGTCATCAAGTCGACCACGGCGCATCTCTTTCACATCGGCGATTCCCGCATCTATCGTCTCTCCGGCAACACGCTGGAGCAACTGACCAATGACCACCGCATCGTCATCTCCTCGCAGCAGAGCTATCTCGGCCGGGCGCTCGGCGTAAATCCACAAATCGAGATCGACTACCAGATGCTGCGCGTCGAGCCGGGCGACGTCTTTGTGCTCGCGACCGACGGCATCTACGAGCATCTCAGCGCCCGCCGCATTGCAAAGGCGGTGAACGAAGGCGGCGCCGATCTCGACGCAGCCGCGAAGGCGATCGTCGACCAGGCTTTTGACGCCGGCAGCAAGGACAATCTCACAGTCCAGATCGTACGCATCGATGAGGTGCCCGACGGCGACGCGGCCGAAGTGTTCGCGCAGTCGCACGAACTGCCGCCGCCGCCGCTGTTGGAGGCGAGGGCGGTTTTCGACGGCTACCGGATCGTTCGGGAACTGCACGGCTCCAGCCGCAGTCATATTTATCTCGCCGTCGATATCGAAACCGACGCCGTGGTCACCATCAAGATTCCGTCGATCGACCTGCGCGACGATCCCGCCTACCTGAAGCGGTTCATGATGGAGGAGTGGGTGGCGCGGCGGATCGACAGCCCGCATGTGCTGAAACCCTGCCTGCTGCAGCGCAAGCGCAACTTCCTGTATGTCGCGACCGAATACATCGACGGGCAGACGCTGACGCAATGGATGATCGACAATCCGAAGCCGAGCCTGGAAACCGTGCGCGACATCGTCGAGCAGATCGCCAAGGGGCTGCGCGCCTTCCACCGCAAGGAGATGCTGCATCAGGACTTGAGGCCCGACAACATCATGATCGATAACACGGGCACCGTGAAGATCATCGATTTCGGTTCGACCAAAATCACTGGTGTCGTCGAGGCCGAGCCGTCAGGCATGAGCGACGAGATTTTGGGTACGCAGCAATTCACGGCACCGGAATACTTTCTCGGCGAGCCGGTAACCTCGCGTTCCGACCTGTTCTCGCTCGGCGTCATCACCTATCAGATGCTGACGGGAAGGCTGCCCTACGGCACGCAGATCGCGAACGCACGGACGCGATCGCAGTTCAACGGGCTGGTCTACCGTCCGGCCTCACATGGCGATCGCGACGTGCCGCAATGGATCGACGGCACGCTGGAGAAGGCGGTCCACCCCAATCCCCACAAGCGCTATGACAGTTTTTCGGAATTTTTGTTCGACCTGCGTCATCCCAACGCGAACTATCTCGCCACGTCATCGACACCGCTGATCGAGCGCAACCCGCTGCTGTTCTGGAAAAGCACGACCGATTGCGCTTGCGCTGGCCGTGATCGTGCTGCTCGCCATGCAGCACGGGATGCATCGGTAGTTTCTGTCATGCCCCGCGAAGGCGGGGCATCCAGTACTCCGTGCAACGAGTTTGTTTTTCACCATGTGGGCCGCGGCGTACTGGATCGCCCGGTCCCAGTGCGCAATTGCGCACAAGGCCGGGCGATGACGACTTAATTCGCGGCGATCGGGTCCATGCCGCTCTTGACGAGTTCGCCGCGCGCGGCGGGCGAGGCGAGGAACTTGATCAGCGCCTTGCCGGCATCGGGTTCTTTCGAGACGCTGGCGAGGCTTGCGGAAAACACCGTGATCTTCTGCAACTCGTCCGGCAAGGGACCTATGATGTCGATGCCTTCCACCGGCTTCAATTCGCTCATCTGCTGGAAGCCGATCTCGGCGTCGCCGCGCGCGACGATCTCGCCGACGGGCGTGGCCGGAATCTTTCGGGCCTTGTCCTTCATTTCGTCGGCAATGCCGAGTTTGCCGAACATCTCGGTCGAGACATAGACGCCGCTGGCGCTGTCGGAATAGGCGACCGTCTTCACCGCCAGAAGTGTGCGCTTGAGCGCATCGGGTGAAGAGATGTCGGGCTTGGACGCGCCCGATTTCACGGCGATCCCGATCGGCGATTTGACGAGATCGACCTTGCTGTCGGCGACAGTCTTTCCCTTCCTGGCGAGATCGTCGATCGCATAGCCGACCATGATGAGAACGTCCGCAGGCTCGCCGCGCTCCAGCCGGACCGGAATGGCGTTGGTCGTCGTACCCATCGACGGACCGTAGGCCGTCAGCACCTTGTGGCCGGTGGTGCGTTCGAATTCAGGAACCAGCGCCTTGTAGGCGGCCGTCATCCCGCCCGATATCATCACGCGGACCTCGGCGGCGCCGGCCGTGACGGTGAGCAGGAATACGCCGAGAATGGCGAGCGCGAAGGCGCGAAGATGATCGAAAGACGCATGATGGTTCCTCCCGGGACGACTCTTGAGCGGTCGGCCTTGGGAAGGATGTTAGCGCGCGAAGAGAGTGGCGGCTAGAGCCGCGCATCGTCATTGCGAGCGAAGCAATCGCTCAGCCGTAGGGTGGGCAAAGGAGCGAAGCGACGTGCCCACCATCTATCACCGATCGAGCTGCGAGATGGTGGGCACGCTGCGCTCTGCCCACCCTACGGCATGGCACATGACGCGACGAATCCCTCACGAATTCACATGCACGAAATCCCGCAGCAGCGGATAGATCTCGTTGTTCCAGCGCCTCCCCGAAAACACGCCGTAATGGCCGACGCCGGCCTGCATGTGGTGCACCTTGCGATAGGCGCGCACGCCGGTGCAGAGGTCCTGCGCCGCCAGCGTCTGGCCGATCGAGCAGATGTCGTCCTTCTCGCCTTCCACCGTCATCAGGCCCATGCGCCTGATCGAGGCCGGGTTCACCGGCCGGCCGCGATGCATCAGTTTGCCTTGCGGCAACAGATGCTCCTGAAACACGTCGCGCACGGTCTCGATGTAGAATTCCGCCGGCAGGTCCATCACGGCAAAATATTCGTCGTAGAAGGTCTTGATGAGTTCGGCCTTCTCCTTCTCGCCCTTTGCCAGATGATTGGCGAGGTCGATGTGCTGCTTGATGTGGCGCTCGAGATTCATCGAGACGAAGGCGGTGAGCTGCACGAAGCCGGGATAGACCTTGCGGAACGCGCCCTTGCACTGCACCGGCACGTAATTGATCAGGTTCTTTTCGAACCAGTTGATCGGCTTGCTCCTGGCGAATTCGTTGACCTTGGTCGGCTGGATCCGCGTGTCGATCGGCCCGGCCATCAGGGTCAGCGTGGCCGGACGCGCAGGGATGGTTGTCTTCCGACATCACGGCAGCCGCAGCCAGCGCCGATACGGACGGCTGGCAGATCGCCACCATGTGCGCGCGCGGGCCGATCTTGTCGAGGAAGGTGATCAGGTGGTCGGTGTAATCCTCCAGCCCGAAGCGGCCGGCATGAAGCGGAATGTCGCGCGGGTTATGCCAGTCGGTGATGTAGACGTCGTGGTCCTGCAGCAGCGTCTTCACGGTGCCGCGCAACAGCGTGGCGAAATGGCCGGACATCGGCGCCACCAGCAGCAGCCGCGGCTGCTCCGGCGCGTTCTCCTTCTTGAAATGCAGCAGCGAGCCGAACGGGGTGGCGAAGGTGACCTCCTCGGTCACCGCCAGTTCCTGATTGCCGACCAGCACCGTGTCGATGCCGTAGGCCGGCCGGTGATAGGTGAGGGAGGAGCGCGAGATCAGTTCGAGCGAAGCGGCGAGCCGGCCGAACAGTTTGTCGGAGACGCCCTGCGGCACCAGGTTGAGATATTTCAGGGCCGCTGCGGCCCCGGTCCGCCATGGCGACGTCAGGTCCATGTGGTTCTGATAGGCTTGGTACATCATTGACATCATTCACATCCGCCCCTGTCCAGGGATGCCATGCAATATCGACGCCAGAGCCGGGCTGGCCGCCTCCAAAACTGGCACGTGGCTTGCTGCGAAAATGCCCGGCGCACAGGCATTGGGCGGCGGCGCGGCTGGCCGCCCATGCCTGCGCGGGGGCGTTTTGGGGTTCGAGGAAGGCCATATGGCGAAGACCACACTGACCATCTCCAGCAAGAACTATTCGTCATGGTCGCTGCGCGGCTGGCTGCTGGCAAAATTCTCGGGGCTCGAGTTCGAGGAGGTCGTCACCGCCCCGGACGATGCGTCGGCGCGGGCGGAAATCCTGCTGCTGTCGTCGTCGATCCTGGTGCCGTGCCTGCGCCATGACGGCGCCACCATCTGGGACACGCTGGCGATCGCGGAATACCTCAACGAGGTCATGCCGGATGCCGGGCTGTTGCCGGCGGACCGTATCCAGCGCGCGCATTGCCGCTCGATCTGCGGCGAAATCCATTCGGGCTTCGCCACGCTGCGCGCCTCGCTGCCGGTCAACCTGAAGGGCCATTTCCCGGGCTTCAAGATCTGGTCGCGCGCGCAGGCCGATATCGACCGGGTCTGCACGATCTGGCGCGAATGTCTCGCCGAGTCGGGCGGGCCGTTCCTGTTCGGCGAGCGCAGCATGGCGGATGCGATGTACGCGCCCGTCGTCACCCGTTTCATGACCTATGACGTGAAGCTCGAACCTGCACTGGCGGCCTACGCCAGTACCATCATGGCGATGCCCGAGATGCAGCAATGGATCGAGGCCGCCAAGGCGGAGCCCGCCGACATCGAGGAGCTCGAGGTCGAATATTAGGCAGGCCGCGCGCCGCCTTGCCCGTTTGAAGGGCTCAAGCTTCGGGCACGATATGCTCACGCCGGAGCCAGCCTCGGCTGGCGCGCGGCCGGTGCCGCTGCCGTTCACTGAGCCTCGCTGAAGGCGGATTCCAGCTTTCCGACAAATGCTTCGACGCCTCGCTGCGGTCCGATCGCTGCGTTGCAGCGCGGCTGGCGCGGATTTCGCATAGCAACATGCAGCCGTGAACGCGACGATGCGACGCTGCCGAAAATTTGGACGCACTTCGCCCGGTCGCGATCTCGCCAACGCGAACCGTGGAGGCTTCAATGAACCAGCAGGCTGTCGTCAGCAAATTCTCTCACGTCAAACCCGGCGATACCGAATTCAAGGGCGGAGGTCTGCGCGACTTCTTCCTGTATCGCGATCTCGGCATTGCCGACGCCACCGGCGGGCAGGTGATCTGCCATCTGGTCAAGGCCAACCCCGACCTGCCTCCCGAGGAGGGCACCGGCTGGCATCGCCACGATTGCGAATTCCAGATCGTCATCATGACCAAGGGCTGGGCGCGCTTCATGTATGAGGACAAGTCGACCCTGGTACAGGCCGGCGACGTCGTCCATCAACGGCCCGGCATCACGCATTACCTCTACGACTACTCGGAGGACATGGAGTACCTCGAGATCGTCAGCCCGGCCGATTTCAGGACTGTCGACGTGCCGCCGGCCGTCGACAAGGTGCCGCCACCGACCCCCTGGAAGTGACCGCCATGTCGTCCCCTGAGGAGTTAACCTTTGTCGTCGGTCGCTGGCTGCGGCCGATTGTTGTGGTTCTGGATGTGGTGCGCCGCCTCGGATTGCGGACGACATCTAGCCGTGAACAACGGAGTACGGCGCCAAATCAGTGATTCGGGCGCGATTCGTTCCGTCGCCGTTCCGAACGTAAAGATGACGCGCGGTTCCGTCGCATTCTGACACAAAGGCGAGGACTGGATACGTATGTCCGGCGAAAGCCTTCCCCGGACTTGATCCGGGGCGGGTAGGGGCGGGAATCGGTTCGCGTCAAGAAACGCGTCGAATCAAAAATCCAGTCAAAGATCCAAGCCCCGTTCCGATTCCATCGGAACGGTAAGGGCTCCAGGCCGGTCGCATGAACGGCTCAGATCGCACTGGAACGTGGCAGTCTCCAACCGACCACCGTGGCCTCGACCATGCCGCCGGTTCTGTCATTGCGCCATTGACCGTCGATCCAGCGGCAGGCAAAGGGCAGTTGATAGGTTCCGCTATGATCCTCGCAAAGAACTTCCACCGGCTTGTCCGGCGGCGGGTCCCCATTCCCGTCGAACTGCGCCAGCCGCTTTTCACGCGTTGCCATACAATTAATCTCCACTGCCGCGGCCGGTAAATGCCGGTCTGAGGTTCGCGGCAAAATCAGTCCACCGTTAACGAGGTGAAGCACAACGCCTGAATGAGGTATCAGTATGGTATCTCTGGGGTCGGGGATCGCCTTCGCGCAAATTGCTGTGAGGACGTTCCCGGGCACTGAATGCTTTTGGAACGAGGATTGGATGATTATCCCGATGAACAGGATCACCTTCGTAGCTTTCGTGCTGCTGATGGCCTCACTGCCGGCGACCGTTCATGCGCAGGACGTTCCCGGCATCGAGATCTGCACCGTCGAAAAGACGATGGAGCGGCGCACCTCTTGCCTGCAGAGCAATGTCGACTTCCTGCAGAAGACGATCACCAGGCTGACCACCGACCATCAGCAGAAGATCGACGCATCGAACCGCCAGATCGAAGCGCTGAAGGGCGCGGTCATTGGCCTGCAGAAGGTCGTCAGCGAGTTGCAGTCGGCGCAGAAGGCGGCAGAAGACGCCAGGAAGGCCGCAACGCCCCCGGCGAAGGATGCAGCGCCGGCGAAAGACGGCGCGAAGTAGCTGACGTCCCGCGGGTTACGACACGCGGTATTGCTCCATGACGGCTCTGTCCGGCTCATAGCCGATCCCGGGCCCCTGGGGCACCTCGACATCGCCATTCGCATCGACGTCGACGCGGCCGCCCCAGAGGCACGCGGCGCGCTTCATGTAAAACATTTCGACAAAAGTTGCGTCGTCACGCAGCGACAACAACTGCAGCGTTGCCAGCAGGCCCGGCCCGAAATACGGCGAATGCGGCGCCAGCCGCACGCCGAGTTCGTCGGCCAGAGCCACGACCTTCAGATATTCGGTGATGCCGCCGACCTTGATGACGGAGGGTTGCGCATGGCTCACCGCGCCCGCCTGCATCATCTGCCTGAACTGGTGAACCGTGCAGGCGTTCTCGCCGGCTGCGACGTTGAGCCCGCCTTTGCTCCGCACTTCGGCGAGCGTTGCGAAATCCTCCGGCGGCCAGACCGGCTCTTCGATGAACAGCGGCGCGGCGTCGCGGCAGGAATGCGCGAATGCGATCGCGGCCGGGCCATCCAGCGGACAGTTCAGGTCGACCATCAGCGGAATGTCGGGACCGATCGCCTGCCGCGCGGCAAATACCGCCGGCGCGGTGGTCTCGTGCAATTTGATCGCCTTGTAACCCAGCCGCCGCGCCGTTTCGCATTCGCTCGCAACCAGTTCAGGCTTGCCGATCCGCAGCAGGCTCGCATAGGCGGGAATCCGCGTGCGTTTCGCCGTGCCGATCAGCCGGTGCAGCGGCACGCCCTTCGCTTTGGCGGCAATGTCCCACAACGCGATATCGAGCCCCGATATCGCGAACATGGTGATGCCGTAGCGGCCGAACAGATGCAGGTTGCGCTGGATCTGTTCCATGAAGGCGGGAATGCCTGCCGCGTCGGGAACCTCGAGGCCCTGCGCCTGCGGCGCGATCATTTCCTCGACGGCGGTGCAGGTGGTTCGCGGGGAGACATAGGCAAAAGCGTCGCCCCAGCCGGTGATGCCGGCATCGGTGGAAACCTCGACCATGACGATTTCCAGCGCCGCGATGGAGGAAGCACCTTGCCTGAAGCTCGCAACACCCGCGTCGTAGGGGATGCGAATATGATGTGCCCGGACATTGGTGATCAGCATGGTTTCCTCCAATCGCGTTGCGAATACATTGTCAGCGGCAGAAGCGGAGAGCAAGGATTGTCAAATCAAGCGCGCCGCGACCGATCATGATGCGGGCGCTTTGCATACCCATCATCTCTCGCCCCGCTACGTTGGTGTCGGACCTAACCTGCCGCAATGCTGCCCTGCGCCGACGGATTGCCCGCGGTTGCTTGGCAAGCGTGATCTGCTTTGCCATAACATGGCGCAACGAAATTGTGCGCGTGCGGGGTCGAGCCAAAAATCCGCCTGCAGCCAAAAGCAAGCCGGGAGGATTTTATGGCCAATATCCGCGTTCTCGCCACCGATCTGGAATTTCCGGAAGGTCCGGTGGTGATGCCCGATGGTTCGGTGGTGCTGGTCGAAATCCGGGGCAAGCGGCTGACGCGGGTTTATCCCGACGGGCGGAAAGAGGTGGTCGCGCAGATTCCCGGCGGCCCCAACGGCGCAGCGCTTGGTCCCGACGGCAAGATGTACATCTGCAACAATGGCGGCTTCAGCTGGATTCCCACCGGCAAGATGATCATGCCGGGGCCGCAGCCCGAGGATTATCAGGGCGGCTCGATCCAGCGGATCGATATGCAGAGCGGCAAGGTCGAGACCGTCGTCGAGCGATGCGGCGAGCACGCGTTGCGCGGGCCGAACGATCTGGTGTTCGACAAGCACGGCGGACTCTGGTTCTCCGATCTCGGCAAGCGCCGCGCCCGCGAGATGGACGTCGGCGCGTTCTATTATCTCAAGCCGGGCATGAAGGAGATCGTCGAGGCCGTGCACGGCGTGCTGCCCGCCAACGGCATCGGCCTGTCGCCGGACGAGAAGACCGTCTACATCGCGGAGACCCCGACCGCGCGGCTGTGGGCCTACGAAATCTCCGAACCCGGCACCATCAAGCCGCGCGACGTCATCTACCGCGGCGAGCGCGGCAAACCGATCGCGGGACTCGGCGGCTACCAGATGTTCGATTCGATGGCGGTGGAAGCCAACGGCAATGTGTGCGTGGCGACGCTGATCTCCGGCTGCATCTCGGTGATCGCGCCCGATGGTACGCTGGTCGAGCAGGTGCCGACCGGCGATCGCGTCACCACCAATATCGCGTTCGGCGGGCCGGATATGAAAACGGCCTACATCACGCTGTCGGGCAAGGGCGAACTGATCGCGATGGACTGGGCGCGGCCGGGATTGGCGCTGAACTTTTTGAACAAGTGATAACGTCCGTCATTGCGAGCGCAGCGAAGCAATCCATGCCGCCACTCGACGATCGGTGGATTGCTTCGTCGCTTCGCTCCTCGCAATGACGGTGAGAGACGGAGTTTCTGAATGGCCTTTCTTGAACCGGTTACCCTGCAAGGCGAATACGCTCGGCTCGAGCCGCTGTCGCACGATCAGATCGACGGGCTGGTCGAAGCCGTGCGCGACGGCGAGCTGTGGAAGCTCTGGTACACCTTCATCCCTTCAGCCGAAAACATGAAAAACGAAATCGACCGCCGCCTCGGCCTGTTCGCGGCCGGCTCGATGCTGCCGTTCACGGTGTATGATGCCGACGGCAAGGTCGCGGGCATGACCACCTATATGAACGTCGATGCCGCCAACCGCCGCGTCGAGATCGGCTCGACCTGGTACGCCAGGCGCGTGCAGCGCAGCGCGCTCAATACGCAGTGCAAATTGTTGCTGCTGACGCACGCTTTCGAGAAGTTGAATTGCATCGCGGTAGAGTTCCGCACGCATTTCTTCAATCACCAGAGCCGGCGCGGCATCGAACGCCTCGGCGCCAAGCAGGACGGTATTCTGAGAAGCCACCAGATCGCGCCGAACGGAACGTTGCGCGATACCGTGGTTTACAGCATCATCGCCAGCGAATGGCCGACGGTGAAGGCGCATCTCACCTATCAACTCAACGAAAAGCCGCGGTAGCAAGCCGCGCCAGAAGCGAGACGATGGAAACGTTCGATTATGTGATTATCGGCGCGGGCTCCGCAGGCAGCGTGCTCGCCAACCGGCTCAGCGAAGATTCTACCGCCCGCATCTGTGTGCTGGAGGCGGGGCCGAGCGACTGGCACCCCTACATCCATTTGCCGGCCGGCTTCATCAAGACGTTCCACATGAAGAGCGTCAACTGGGCCTACAGCCAAGAGCCGGGCCCATGGACCGGCGGCCGCAGCATCTACGCGCCGCGCGGCAAGACGCTGGGCGGATCGTCCTCGATCAACGGCCACATCTACAACCGCGGCCAGCGCCAGGATTTCGACACCTGGGCGCAACTCGGCAATCGCGGCTGGGGCTATCCGGACATCCTGCCCTATTTCAAGCGGCTGGAGCGGCGGGTCGGCGAGGGCGACGAGACCTTTCGCGGCCGCGATGGCAAGCTCACCGTCACCACGATGGATTGGAACGATCCGCTCTGCGAGGCCTTTATGGAAGGCGCCATGAGCCTCGGCATTCCGCGCAACCCCGATTACAACGGCGCGATCCAGGAGGGCGTATCCTACTGCCAGCGCACCATCGAGAACGGCCTGCGCATGAGCGCGGCGAAGGCGTTCCTGCATCCGGCGCGCAAGCGCGGCAATGTCGATGTGCGCACGCATGCGCATGTCACCAACCTCATCTTCGAGGGCAAGCGCGCGGTTGGCGTGCGCTATCTCAAGGGCGGGAAGGGCGGTACTCCCGTCGAAGTGCGCGCCAGCAAGGAAGTCATTCTCTCCGGCGGCACCTATAACTCGCCGCAGGTGCTGCAATTGTCCGGTGTCGGTTCGCCGGAACTGTTGCAGTCGCACGGCATCGAGGTCCGTCACGCACTGCCGGGAGTCGGCGAAGGCCTGCAGGACCATTACGCACCGCGTTCGGTCGCGCGCGTCAAGAACATCCAGACCATCAACGAACTCCGTCGCGGCCTCAGCCTCTGGGTCGAGGCGCTGAAATGGGCGACAACGCGGCGCGGCCTGCTGTCGCTGTCGCCGACCATGGTCTATTGCTTCTGGCACTCCGGCGAGACCACCGAGAGCTCCGACTTGCAGCTCACCTTTACGCCGGCAAGCTACAAGGAAGGCGTGCAGGGCCAGCTCGAGGACGAGCCCGGCATGACGGTCGCCTCATGGCAGCAGCGCCCCGAGAGCCGCGGCTATGTCCGCATCCGCTCCGCCGATCCGTTCGCAGCCCCGATCATCCAGACCAACTACCTCGTCGAGGAGATCGATCGCCGCGTCGTCGTCGCCGGCATGAAGCTGGCGCGCCGGCTGCTGTCATCCGCGCCGCTTGCGCCGTATTACGCCTATGAGGATTTCCCCGGGCCGAAAGGTGCAGAGCGACGATGAATTTTTGGCCGCCGCCACCGAACGCGGCACCACCACGTTCCATCCCGGCTGCACCTGCCGCATGGGGCCGGCGGATACCAAATGGGCCGTGGTCGACGACCAGTTGCGCGTGCACGGGCTGCAGGGATTGCGCGTGGTCGATGCCTCGATCATGCCGCGGATGATCTCCGCCAATCTCAACGCCTCGACCTTGATGATCGCCGACAAGGCCTCCGACATGATCCGCGGCAAGACCGCGCCGGAAGCGGTCAGGTTTCCTGTGCAGGCCTAGGTGGCGCGCGCATCATGACTGCAATGCAGCATGTAGAGCAGACCCCACGTGGACGCGGGTGGTGAAATCCTTTGCGGCCTGTAAAAGGATTCGCCAACCGGATTTCCTTACCCAATGCTGCCATCCCCCTCGGATTCCGTTGAGACCAAGGCCTCCTGGGCCATCGCCTCTGTAGCGCTGGCCATCCTTGGGATGTCGTTCGGCGCGGCCTGGATCACCGCGGTGGCGCTCAAGGACATCGCCAGCGAAGTCGGCGGGTTGCGTTCCGTTCCGGCGCTTGCCGGCGCACTGGCGTGGCTCGGATCCGGAATCGGCGGCATCCTGATGTCGCGAATTGCCGAGCGGGTCGGTACGCGCTCGACGGTGATCTTCGGTTCGCTGATGATCGGACTTGGCCTCTCGATCTCGACTTTCGGACCGCAATGGCCGCTGTGGATCGGCCACGGGCTGTTTATCGGCTTGGTCGGATTAGGCGGCATCAATGCTCCCTTGTACATTTACGTCAGCCGCTGGTTCGACCGTCGGCGCGGCTCGGCGCTGGCGCTGATCTCGAGCGGCACCTATGTCGCCGGCGCGTTCTGGCCGCCGATCTTCGAGCAAGTGATTGCCAACTACGGTTGGCGGCAGGCGATGCTGTGGTACGCCCTCGCCGAGATCGCTGTCGTCGTGCCGCTTGCCGCAATTTATTTCCGGGCGCCACCCGAAGTGATTCATCCGGCGGCAGTGACCGGCGACCGTCCGGGCAAAGCGCGTGTCCTCGGCTGGCCGCCCAATGCCGTGTTCGCGTCGATGTGCGGCGCCGCCATACTGTGCTGCATTCCCATGGCTATGCCGCAGGGTCACCTGGTCGCCTTTTGCAGCGATCTCGGTATCAGTCGATCGATGGGCGCTCTGATGCTGTCGATACTGCTCGGCACCGCGTTCCTGAGCCGGCAAATCTGGGGCGTGATCTCCGATCGTATCGGCGGCTTGGCCACCGTACTGATCGGGTCCGCCTGGCAGGCCGCATCAATGACGGCTTTTCTGTCGACACAGAATGAAGTCGGCCTCTTCACGGTGGCTGCCGCTTTCGGGCTCGGCTTTTCCGGCATCATCCCGGCTTATGTCCTGGCGGTGCGTGAACTGTTTCCGGCATCGGAGGCCTCCTGGAGAATCCCGACACTGTTGCTGTTCAGCGGGGGAGGCATGGCCGCCGGCAGCTGGCTCGCCGGCCTGCTCTACGACCATCTCGGATATTATGCACCCGCGTTCGCCGTCGGCATCGGCGCCAACATCCTCAATCTGCTGATTGTCGGTGTGCTGGTCGGGCGAAAGCGCCACCACGCGGTCGCGTACACGCCTGTTCTTTAGAGCGTTTTCGAGCGAAGTGGACACCGGTTCGCGTTAAGAAAACGCGTCAAAACAAGAATCTCAGAGCCCGGTTCTGATTCAATCAGAACCGAAAAGGCTCTAGCCGAACAGCACCGCTTGCCGCCGCAGGGAGTCACATCGTTCGTGTGGAGAGAGTTTTCGCCACCCGCATCGAAATTCGTTTAACGCCGAGCAGACCTCAGCCGTAAACGAACGCCTTGTCCTTCAGGTCGATGGCCGGGAATTCGTCCTTCTCCGCCCAGTAGTCCTGGTTGTGCTGCCATTCCGGCTTGTCGCCGCGCTTGGGCAGGAGGTTCATGCCGCGCATCATGTAGCCGGGGTTGAAATTCTCCGGATCGATCCACGGCAACAGCGGCATGTTGTGGTCTTCGGGACGCAGCTCCGGCGTCACTTTTCTCACGCCGGTCTCTTTCATGTGCGTGAGCAGCCGGCAGACGAAGTCCGCGACGAGATCGACGCGCAGCGTCCAGCTCGCGCGGAAATAGCCGAACACCCAGACGAGATTGGGAACGCCGGTGAACATCATGCCGCGATAGGTGACCGTATCGGCGAAGTCGAGCGGCTTGCCGTCGACGGCGAATTCGATGTCGCCATTGGCGCAGAGGTTGAAGCCGGTCGCGGTCACGATGATGTCGGCTTCCAGCTCCTTGCCGGATTTCAGCAGGATGCCTTTCTCGGTGAAGCGGTCGATTTCGTCGGTGACGACGGAGGCCTTGCCGGACTTGATGCCCTGGAACAGGTCGCCGTCGGGAATGAAGGCGATGCGCTGCCGCCACGGCCGGTATTTCGGCGTGAAGTGGGTCGCGATGTCGTAGTCCTTGCCGAGATAGGCTTCGACGGCCGACAGCAGATCCTTTTTGGCCGCTTCCGGCTCCGCGAACGTCTTGCGGGTGAAGGCGTCCTGATCGAACAGGATCTTGCGCCGCGTGATCTCGTGAATCCATTTCTCGTCGACCTGCAACTGGCGTAGCTGCTCGGCGATCTCGATCGCGTTGCGCCCGGTGCGAAAATAGGTCGGCGAGCGCTGCAGCATGGTGACATGCGCGCAATCCTTGGCCATCGCCGGGATCAGCGTCGCGGCAGTCGCGCCCGAGCCGATCACGATGACGCGCTTGTTCTTGTAGTCGAGATCTTCAGGCCATTTCTGCGGATGGACGATCGGGCCCGTGAATTTGGCCATGTCCTTCCACTCCGGCGTATAGCCCTCGGTGTGGCGGTAATAGCCCTGGCACATCCAGAAGAAATTGGTGGTGAAGCGCAGCTTCTCGCCGGTGTCGGTGCGCGTGGCTTCGATGGTCCAGAGGTTTTCCTCGCTCGACCATTTCGCCGAGGTGATGGTGTGCTGATAGCGGATGTGAGGCGCGAGATCGTTTTCGTCGATCACGTCACCCATGTATTTCAGGATTTCCGGGGCGCTCGCGATCGGCGCCGATGTCCACGGCTTGAAGCGGTAGCCGAAGGTGTGCAGGTCGCTGTCGGAGCGGATGCCGGGATAGCGGTGGGTGGTCCAGGTGCCGCCGAACGTCTTCTGGGCTTCCAGCGCGACGAAGCTCGTCCCCGGGCATTGCGTGGCGAGGTGGTAGGCAGCGCCAACGCCCGAAATGCCGGCGCCGGCGATCAGGACGTCGAAATGCTCTGACGTGAGGGGCGAAGTTCTGTCGATCTGGGTTTGAACGTTCATCTGCCCTGTCTTTTTTCGTTTGTTGCTTGAAAACGAAACGCCAGAACCCCAAATGAAAGGGTTCTGGCGCGGTAGAGATTTCGCGAACTAGACTTCGCGGCGGCTGAGGAACGCCAGCCGCTCGAACAGGTGCACATCCTGTTCGTTCTTGAGCAGCGCGCCGTGCAGCGGCGGGATCAGCTTGCGCGGATCGCGCTCCCGCAGCATTTCCGGGGTCATGTCCTCGTTCAAGAGCAGCTTGAGCCAGTCGAGCAGTTCCGAGGTCGAGGGCTTCTTCTTCAGGCCCGGCACTTCGCGCACCTCGAAGAAGATGCGCAGGGCTTCTTCCACCAGGCGCTTCTTGATGCCGGGGAAGTGCACGTCGACGATCTGGCTCATGGTGTCGGCGTCGGGGAACTTGATGTAGTGGAAGAAGCAGCGGCGCAGGAACGCGTCCGGCAATTCCTTCTCGTTGTTGGAGGTGATCATCACGATCGGGCGCAGGCTCGCCTTGATGTTCTCGCCGGTCTCGTAGACGAAGAATTCCATGCGATCGAGTTCGAGCAGGAGGTCGTTGGGGAATTCGATGTCGGCCTTGTCGATCTCGTCGATCAGCAGCACCGGGCGCTTGTCGTGGGTGAAGGCTTCCCACAATTTGCCGCGCTTGATGTAGTTCGAGATGTCGGAAACCCTGCTGTCGCCGAGCTGGCTGTCGCGCAGGCGGGACACCGCGTCGTATTCGTACAGGCCCTGCTGCGCCTTGGTGGTCGACTTGATGTGCCAGGTCAGGAGCGGTGCGCCGAGCGCTTTCGCCACTTCCTCCGCCAGAACGGTCTTGCCGGTGCCGGGCTCGCCCTTGATCAGCAGCGGGCGCTCGAGCACGATCGAGGCGTTGACGGCGACCTTGAGGTCGTCGGTCGCGACATAGTCCTTGGTGCCGGTAAATTTCATTTTTGTCAGTTTGCCTTGTTGTTCGTTGGTGAGCCGCTATGGCCTGAACAGTAAACGACCGCCGGTCCGGCGGTCGCGATTGGAATGGATGCGCCTGTCCTCAGCGTCTGATCAGCGACAGGATCACCAGGATGATCACGGCGCCGATGGTGGCGTTGATGATATCGCGGACCCAGCCGACGCCGAGGTTGACGCCGAGTTGCGGCAGCAGCCAGCTCGCCAGCAGCGCGCCGATGATGCCGACCACGATGTTGCCGATGACGCCAAAACCCGCGCCGCGCACGATCAGCCCGGCAAGCCAGCCCGCGATACCGCCAATGATCAGCGCCGCAATGATGCTCATTGAATTTCCCCTGCCGGAATAAGCCCTTTATGGCTCAATTGTAATTGAAAAACCCTCCCGGTCTAGGCCTGACAGCTATGCGTCGGCCTTTGGCCCGCGCGGGCTCTTGACGGGCGCTGTCCGGCGGGCAATCTGTATCCCATGTTCCTGCAATTCTTCACATCGCTTCGCGACGCGCAGGTCCCGGTGACCCTGCGCGAATACCTGACGCTGATGGAGGCGCTCGACGCCGACCTCGCCGATCAGACGGTCGAGAATTTTTACTATCTCTCCCGCGCCGCCCTGGTGAAGGACGAGCGCAACCTCGACAAGTTCGACCGCGTCTTCGGCTCCGTGTTCAAGGGGCTGGAAAGCCTGCTGGACGCGATGGACAAGGCTGATATCCCCGAGGAATGGCTGAAGAAGCTCGCCGAGAAATACCTCACCGAGGAAGAGAAGAAGCAGATCGAGGCGATGGGCTGGGACAAGCTCATGGAGACGCTTCGCAAGCGGCTTGAGGAACAGAAGGGCCGCCACCAGGGCGGCAGCAAGTGGATCGGCACCGCCGGTACCTCGCCGTTCGGCGCCCACGGCTACAATCCGGAAGGCGTTCGGATCGGGCAGGAGAAGAACCGCAACAACCGCGCCGTGAAGGTGTGGGACAAGCGCGAATTCAAGGATCTCGACGGCAATGTCGAGCTCGGCATCCGCAACATCAAGATCGCGCTGCGGCGCCTGCGCAAGTTCGCGCGCACCGGCGCGCCCGACGAACTCGATCTGGACACCACGATCAGGGAGACCGCCAACCACGGCTATCTCGACGTCGTCATGCGCCCCGAGCGCCGCAACGCGGTGAAGGTTCTGGTGTTCTTCGACATCGGCGGCTCGATGGATTCGCATATCGAGCAGGTCGAGGAGCTGTTCTCGGCGGCGAAGTCCGAGTTCAAGCACATGGAGTATTTCTACTTCCACAACTGCCTCTATGAAGGCGTCTGGAAGCAGAACAAGCGCCGCTTCACCGACCGCACGCCGACCTGGGACGTGCTGCATAAGTATCCGCACGACTACAAGGTGGTGTTCGTCGGCGACGCCTCGATGTCGCCTTACGAGGTCATGGTGCCGGGTGGCTCGGTCGAACACGTCAACGAGGAGGCTGGCTCGGTCTGGCTGGAGCGCATCACGCGCACCTATCCGCATACGGTGTGGCTCAATCCGGTGGCGCAGAAACACTGGGACTATTCGGAATCCACCACCATCATCCGCCGGCTGTTGTCGGGGCGCATGTTCCCGATCACGATCGAAGGCCTCGAAGGCGCGATGAAGGAACTGGTGCGGTAGGATTGTCGTCATTCCGGGGCGCGCGACAGCGCGAACCCGGAATCTCGAGATGATTTGCGGGATCGAGATTCCGGGTTCGATGCTTCGCATCGCCCCGGAATGACGGACCAAAAACGACGGTCGGACCAAGAACGACAAAGGTGCAATCAATGCCCCAGACCATCCACACCGGCATCAAATCCCTGATCGATGAAGCCAACGCCGCCATCGAGACCGTCAGCGCCGCTGACGCCATCAAGGCGGCGCAGGACCCCAACGTCGTGATCGTCGATATCAGAGACCCGCGCGAGATCGAGCGCGACGGCAAGATCCCCGGCGCGTTCTCCTGCACCCGCGGCATGCTGGAATTCTGGATCGATCCGCAAAGCCCCTACGCCAAGCCGATCTTCCAGGAAGACAAGAAGTTCATCTTCCACTGCGCCGGCGGACTTCGCTCGGCACTCGCCGCCAAGACCGCGCAGGACATGGGCCTGAAGCCGGTCGCGCACATGGGCGGCGGCTTCGCCGCCTGGCGCGACGCCGGCGGTCCGGTCGAGAAGTGGGAGCCGAAGAAGAAGGGGTAGCTCGCGCTGTTTATCTCCGTCATGCCCGGGCTTGTCCCGGGCATCCACGTCTTTGCGACGATGCACACAAGAAAGACGTGGATGGCCGGGGCAAGCCCGGCCATGACGAGCTTGAAAGGATTTGTGCTATGCCCACCACCAACGACCCGCTCGTCTCCACCGAATGGCTCGCCGCGCACCTGAACGATCCCGGCGTCAAGGTGATCGACGCCTCGTTCAAGATGCCGGGCGTGCTGCCGCTGCCGAAGGACGATTATCTCGCCTCGCATATTCCGGGCGCGGTGTTCTTCGATGTCGACGCGGTGTCCGACCATTCCAACCCGTTGCCGCACATGTTTCCTTCCGCCGAGCAATTTGGCCGCGATGTCGGCGGGCTCGGGATCGGCAATGACGATACCGTCGTGCTCTATGATTCCGGCGGCTGGGTCGCCGCACCGCGGGTGTGGTGGATGTTCCTGTCGTTCGGCAAGGAGGTGCGCATCCTCAATGGCGGCCTGAAAAAATGGGTCGCGGAAGGCCGCAAGGTCGAGAAGGGTGAGGTGACGCCGAAGCCTGCGACGTTCAAGGCGGCGTTCGATGCGCGGCGCACGCGCAGCATGCAGCAACTGGAGGCAAATCTCGCCAGCCGCGCCGAGCAGGTGATCGATGCGCGCGCCAACGAGCGCTACCAGGGCAAGGTGGCCGAGCCGCGACCGGGCCTTCGCTCCGGCCACATCCCGGGCAGCCTGAGCCTGCCCTACAACAACCTGTTCGATGCCGCGACCGGCACGATGAAATCGCTGGACGATTTGCGGACGGCGTTCTCAGGCGCAGGCGTAAAGCTCGATGCGCCGATCGTGACGAGTTGCGGCTCCGGCGTCAGCGCCGCGGTGCTGACGCTTGCGCTCTATCGTCTCGGCGTCGAGAACCCGGCGCTGTATGACGGCTCATGGACGGAGTGGGGCGCAGCCGACGGTCCGCCGGTCGCGACCGGTCCGGCCTGATCCGTACATCCAGACGCTAGCGCATTGTCCGGGCGACCGGCAGCAGCGGCGGCGCAAACGGGTTTGGCTGCTGCGCCTGAAGCGTCAACACTGCCTCCCGAGCCAGCCGCGCTCGCCGCGCAGCTATCATCCGCCGCCGTTCCCGGGCACGCTGTGCGGCCCGCTGCCTGAGGACACTGCGGTCCGGCTTCGCGTCCGCTTTCTTCTCGTCGACGATGACGGCAGGACCGCCGAGCGTGGCGATCAGGGTCGTGGCGATGCTGGCTTCGAACGACGGGATATCCGCTGACGGCTCCGGCGAAGTTGCAGGCGGAGTGGCCGCGGCAGGTTCCGGCGTTGCCGCGATGGCGGCGATCTGCACTTCCGCATTGGCGACGGGCGCATCAGTTGTTGTCGCGGAGGGCGGCGCGATCGCTGTCTCCGCGCTTGCCTCCTTCGCCGGAGTTTCCGGCTTTGCCGCTTCGACCTGCACCGGCTCTTCTGCCGGCTTCAGCGCCGCCAGATTCTCGGGCTCGGCCGGTGCCGGGATATCGATGGCTCCTTCCGGGACCGCGGCGGCCGGAGCATTCTCCGTCGGCTGCACAATGTCCGGCGTATCGACGCGCAGCAGCGCCAGCGTCGGCGGCTGGTCGTCGTTCTGGCGGGCAAACATCGGCTGTGGCGGTGCCCGTCGGGCGGGAAGGTTGGCAAACTCCTCATGCGCGGCACGCAGCAGGGCGGCGGCGCCAAGGCCAAAAATCAGGATCGACATCGAGAGCACGATGGCGGTGAACAGGAAACGAAAGCCGGGAAGCATGGACGCGAGTTCCAGCCCTCCTTGAATCTGGAGGGTTATTGATGCCAAGGGAACGCGGTGACCACTGTGTGGCGTGATTCGCGAGGGGTGAGCGCTGGGCGAATCAGGCTGATTTGAGAGTATCTCAGCGCATGTCGGCTTTTTGTTACAAAAATCTGCGGTTTGGTAGGCGATTTCCAGCGCGCTGAGGCATCTTTGCCGCAGCCTGTCGGCGATCACAAATCACTGGCTGGAGCCGAAATTGGCGGACTTGTCTTGAATGTGCCGCTATCTTCCGGCATCTGCCGTTAACCGTCCGGTCGGGCTTGGGGTCTATACAAAGGCGATGATGAATAACCGCATTCTGACGATTTGTGCCGCCGTTGCCGCAGGCATGGCAGGAACTTCGCTCGCTCATGCGCAGCAGGGCTATCCCGCGCCCGGCCAAGGTCAAGCCTACGTAAATCAACCCTATTCAACAACTCCGGGACGCTCTGCTCAAGGCGGCTATGTTCAAGGTGGCTCCGTTCAAGGTGGCTATGCGGCTCAGGAACGACGCGGCCCCGGCGAACCCGATTTCGACGGGCTGGACGATGACGATGCCCCGAACGCGCAGAGCTCGGCCGCGTTGCCGCCGCCCGGTCCGGTGCTGTCGCCCAACGATCCCCGCTATGGCCGTCCGGCCGGTGCGCCGGTTTATTCCGACCGTGGCGCTCCGATGCCCACGGGTCCGATTCTTTCTCCGGACGATCCGCGCTATGGCCGCCCGGCCGGTGCCCCGGTTTATTCGGACCGTGGCGGTCCGGCGCCCACGGGCCCGGTCATGTCTCCCGACGATCCGCGTTACGGCCGTCCGGCCGGTCCGCCGCAGGTGATCTACGCAGACCGCCCGCCCGGCTCGCAGCAGCCGGTCTATTCGGATCGCGGCGATAGCCGCATTCCCGGCGCTGGCATCGTCTATCCGAACGACGATCGCGCTGGCACGCGCCCGCCAGGCGCGATCGGTGACGCTGCCGGTGCGCAGCCGCAGCAACCCGCCGTCGGAGCCGACGGCAGGCCGGTGCAGCTCGCAGCGCTGCCGCCGGAAGATCAGCCGGAAGTGGGTCCTGCGCAGCTTCCGCCGAACCTGCGCCGCCAGGAAGTGGCTTTCGCGACCAAGGAGCCCGCCGGCACCATCGTCGTCGATACCGCCAACACCCATTTGTACTACGTACTCGGCGGCGGACGCGCGATCCGCTACGGCGTCCGTGTCGGCCGTGATGGTTTCACCTGGAACGGCGTGCAGAAGATCAGCCGCAAGGCCGAGTGGCCGGATTGGCATCCGCCGACCGAGATGATCGAGCGTCAGCCTTATCTGCCGCGCTTCATGGCCGGCGGCCCCGGCAACCCGCTCGGCGCGCGGGCGATGTATCTCGGCTCGACCGTCTACCGCATCCACGGCACCAACCAGCCTTCGACGATCGGCAAGTTCGTCTCCTCGGGCTGCATCGGCATGCTGAACGAGGACGTCTCGGATCTGTTCGAGCGCGCCAAGGTCGGCACCCGCGTGGTGGTGCTGCCCGGCGGTGCGCCGCCCGCCAACACCGCAAGCGCGGCGGCCGCCCCGTCGCCCGGTGGTCCGGCTGCCGCAGCAGGCCCCGGACCGGCTCAGGCCCAACTGGCGCCCGGCGCACAGACGACGGTCGTGCCGCCGTTGCCCGCCCCGGTCACGGTGCGATAGGCCTAAGTCTTACGCGACCGCTATGAAAAGGCCCGCTCAGCGGGCCTTTTTTGATAGTGTCTCAGACATCAAAAAAAGCCCCGCGAACCGAACGGTTTTGCGGGGCTTGCTACTTTGCATGGGGTTGTTTTCGATATTTTTGGTTGGGAGCGAGATCGGCGTTCTCAGGCCAGTCCTGCCTCGGCGCCTCGCCCTTGAACCAGGCGTCGATGCCCTCGACCATCTGCTGGTAGTGGTTTCGAAAGCTGTCCCCGGTGACGTAGCCGAGATGCGGCGTCAGCACGATGTTGTCGAGCTTGCGGAAGGGATGGTCGACCGGCAGCGGCTCGACCGCGAACACGTCGATGCCGGCGCCCGCGATCTTCTTTTGCGTCAGCGCTTCCAGCAGCGCGCCTTCATCGACGATCGGCCCGCGCGCGGTGTTGACGAGGTAGGCGGTCGGCTTCATCCGCGCCAGCTCGGCGGCGCCGACCAGCCCGCGCGAGCGCTGGCTCAGCACCACATGGATGGTGACGATGTCGGCGGTCGAAAACAGCTCGTCCTTGCTGGCATAGGTGACGCCGGCTTCCTTGCACTTTTCCGGCGTGAGATTCGGGCTCCAGGCGATCACGTTCATGCCGAAGGCCTGCGCCAGCTTCGACACCTTGGTGCCGAGCTTGCCGAGGCCGATCACGCCGAGCGTCCGGCCCTCGATCTCCATGCCGACGAATTTCTGCAAGGGCTCGCCGGCATGCATGCGGGCGTTCTCGCGGCCGATATTGCGGGTCAGCTCCAGGATCAGGCCCATGGTCAGCGGCGCGGTGGGGTCGCGGCCCCATTGGGTCCCGCACAGCGTAACCTTGTGGTCCTTGGCGGCTTCCATGTCGATCGCGGCATTGCGCATGCCCGAGGTGATCAGCAGCTTCAGGTTGGGCAGGGCCGCAAACATGGTGCGCGGGAACGGCGTGCGTTCGCGCATCGCGCAGATGATCTCGAAATCTTTCAGGGCACTGGCGGCCGCTTCAGCCGTCGCAAACGGCTGGTTGAATACCGTGACGTCGACGCGGTCCTTGACCTTGGACCAGTCGGCGACCGAGAGCGCCACATTGAGATAGTCGTCGAGGATTGCACAGCGCAGCCGCGTCATGGGAAGGGTCCGTTGATGGCGAGGATGACGGCGGGATGGCCGTCGGGGAAGGTCGCCATGGTTGCGCGCAATCGGGAACAGCGCAAGCGGACTAAACGCAGGGCAGGCTCAAATAACCGGAAAAGCTCGGTTCTGATGGCCGGGATGTTTGGCGCGCCAGGCAGGTCCCGGGCCGCGCATATAGTGCAGTTCCGGGCGATAGGGGTCGAATGCCCTAACGATGAACTCGCGCCAGAAGGCGCGGAATTCTGCAAAGGGTTTTGCCAGTTCGTGGCGGCTGTCCGCCGGGGCGTGCAGGGATGCCGAGCTGATCGTAGCCATGACGCGGGCCCTTGTTTTCAAATCGCCTTTTTCGGCGCTGAAAACGAGTTTTCGCCCGATTCATTAAAAGATAGTTTCAATTGTCTGGATCTCGGCGGACATGGTGTCTATCCCGTATTCATCCGTGGTGAACGGATGGAAAACGGGTTCCCGCGGTTGCCCTTTGGCGGCCGCGCCGCTACATCAGCGGCAGCAAATCTCCGTAAAATCCAACCATTTCCAGGGATCGCGATGGCTCGCCAGTTCGTCTATTTCATGCAGGGTTTGACCAAGAGCTACCCGACCCGAAAGGTGCTCGATAACGTCCATCTGTCGTTCTACCCCGACGCCAAGATCGGCGTGCTCGGCGTCAACGGCTCCGGCAAGTCGACGCTGCTCAAGATCATGGCCGGCATCGACAAGGAGTATAACGGCGAGGCCTGGGTCGCCGAGGGGGCCCGGGTCGGCTATCTCGAGCAGGAGCCGCACCTCGACTCTGCGCTCAACGTCCGCGAAAACGTCATGCTGGGCGTCGCCAAGCAGAAGGCGATCCTCGATCGCTACAACGAGCTGGCGATGAACTATTCGGAAGAGACCGCCGACGAGATGACCAAATTGCAGGACGAGATCGAGGCCGCGGGCCTCTGGGATCTCGACAGCAAGGTCGATCAGGCGATGGATGCGCTACGCTGCCCGCCCGACGATGCCGATGTGACCAAGCTGTCGGGCGGCGAGCGCCGCCGCGTCGCGCTCTGCAAGCTGCTGCTCGACCAGCCGGAACTGCTGCTGCTGGATGAGCCGACCAACCATCTCGACGCCGAGTCGGTGTCGTGGCTGGAAGGCCATTTGCGCAACTATCCCGGCGCCATCCTGATCGTGACCCATGACCGCTACTTCCTCGACAATGTCACCAGCTGGATCCTCGAGCTCGATCGCGGCAAGGGTATTCCCTATGAGGGGAATTATTCGTCCTGGCTGGTGCAGAAGCAGAAGCGCCTGGAGCAGGAGGGCCGCGAGGACGTCGCGCACCAGAAGACGCTGGCCCGCGAGCAGGAATGGATCGCGTCGTCTCCCAAGGCGCGCCAGGCCAAGTCCAAGGCGCGCTACCAGCGCTATGAGGACCTGCTGAAGCAGGCGAGCGAGAAGCAGGCCACGACCGCGCAGATCACCATTCCGGTGGCCGAGCGCCTCGGCCAGAACGTCGTCGACTTCGAAGGGCTGAACAAGGCCTTCGGCGACCGCATGCTGATCGAGGATCTCACCTTCAAGCTGCCTCCGGGCGGCATCGTCGGCGTGATCGGTCCCAACGGCGCCGGCAAGACCACGCTGTTCCGGATGATCACCGGGCAGGAGAAGCCGGACCAGGGCACCATCACCGTCGGCGAGAGCGTGCATCTCGGCTATGTCGACCAGTCGCGCGACGATCTCGACGGCAAGAAGTCCGTTTGGGAGGAGATTTCCGGCGGCAACGAGCTGATCCTGCTCGGCAAGCGCGAGGTCAATTCGCGCGGCTATTGCTCGTCGTTCAACTTCAAGGGCGCCGACCAGCAGAAGAAGGTCGGCGCGCTGTCAGGTGGTGAGCGCAACCGCGTGCATCTGGCCAAGATGCTCAAGTCCGGCGCCAACGTGCTGCTGCTCGACGAACCGACCAACGACCTCGACGTCGACACGCTGCGCGCGCTGGAAGAGGCGCTGGAGGATTTCGCCGGCTGCGCCGTCATCATCAGCCACGATCGCTGGTTCCTCGACCGCATCGCCACGCACATCCTGTCCTTCGAAGGCGAAAGCCATGTCGAATGGTTCGAAGGCAACTTCCAGGACTATGAGAAGGACAAGATGCGCCGGCTCGGCCAGGACAGCATCATCCCGCACCGCGTCAAGTACAAGAAGCTGACGCGGTGAAGTTCTGCAGAAGTTATGAACGATCTGATGATGAATCCGGTTAACTCCGCCTCTTTAACCGGAAATTGCATGCTTTTCGCCGACAACCTCGGCTCGAAAGAGGTGGCGGTGATGGGCGGCTATATGTCGGGTTCGCAGTTTGGCGTGAAGGCTGGATGGCGCGTCGGCATTTTCCTTGCGCTGACGATCGGCTTTCCGTTCATCTCTATGGCCTGATCATCGCGACCGGCGCGCGCGGCGTTGGCGGCGCCAGGGCGCGCTCGCCGTCGTTGCCGGCGGTTATTTGAAACCTATCATTATCCTCGGCTTCGTGATTTCGCTGCTGGCTCCGTGCTGGCAACGCATGCGTAGCCTCGGCGCTCCCGGGTTTGTCGGGCTCCTCGTTCCATTGCTCTTCTTGGCTCGACTGCGCCCTTTTTGATGATTGCCGGGCGCATTGGGGAGTTGGCTTTTCGCTCGGAATTCTGGGGTCAACCTGCCGTGGTTCGCGATGACCGCGCTGGCTATGTTGGTCGCAATGAGTGTGGCGTGGCCACCCGATGATAGTTCTCCAAGCCAGCGCGTGGCCATGCGGATCTGCGGCATCCTGGCCATCTTGCTGGCCATCATCTCGTTCCTGACGGCGGGCGCGAGCTTGTTGTATGTGGCTAGAATTTGGTTCGTCGCTCCCGGTGGCCCGCGCCAGTCCTGTTACCTGCAAAACTTGGCTACTGGGCGTTCGTACTCAAGCCGTTCGTCTGCGCTGCCTTTTGTGCAGCGATGGCAGCCACGGCCTATTTGTCACGCAACGAGAGCAGCGGACATTCGCCCCTCGGCAGCTGAAGCCCGCGACAACCCGGTGATGCGACCGCCGCCTGCCGGGTCCGCCTGGCTGACGTCGCGCCGTATTCGGCAGGCGCTGAACGCCGCCCACATCGTCGTTGCATTCCCAATGATCGTCTCGATAGTCGAGATAAGGCATGGGGAAACTGTCACACCGAGGCGTGCAACACCGCCATTATGCCCGCGCTTCCGGTTCGACGATTGCCACTTTCCTGCGGCCAGTTGTCGCTTCACAGCGCGGTCAGATTGCGTAGATATAGGCCTCCTTCCGCAATTCGAATCCCCGCAGCGAGCTCTCCTGAATGTCCCTTACTCCCGAAACACCCTTGCCGCCCAAAGCTCAGAGGAAGGCATTGCGTCCGGTCCCGATGCTGATCTTCAGCTCCCGCTGGCTGCAACTGCCGCTCTATCTTGGCCTGATCGTCGCGCAGGGCGTCTATGTGGTGCTGTTTCTGAAGGAGTTGTGGCACCTGTTCGCCCACGCCTTCGATTTCAGCGAGCAGCAGATCATGCTGGCGGTGCTGGGCCTGATCGACGTGGTGATGATTTCCAACCTTCTGGTGATGGTCATCGTCGGCGGCTACGAGACGTTCGTCTCCCGTCTCAATCTGGAAGGACATCCCGATCAGCCGGAATGGCTCAGCCACGTCAACGCCAGCGTGCTCAAGATCAAGCTCGCGATGGCGATCATCGGCATTTCCTCGATTCATCTGCTGCGCACCTTCATCGAGGCCGGCGGCCTGGCGTCAGGAAAGTCCTCGTATACCGAAACCGGCGTGATGTGGCAGACCATCATCCACACGGTTTTCATTCTGTCGGCGATCGGCATTGCCTATGTCGACAAGTTGTCGAATAGTTCCGCCGAGCATGCCAAAGAGGCTGTCTCGCATTGATGGGTGACGTGTCGACCGACAGGATTCCGGTTTGCGACAGAGGTTGATAGCCGCGGTTCTGATACTGGCAGCGATGACGCCGGGCGCGGTGTGCCCGGTTCACGCCGCCGACGCCGCCTTCACCCAGTTCATCGCCTCGCTGTGGCCGGAGGCGCAGGCGGCCGGGGTGTCGCGCGCGACGTTCGATGCCGAGACGAAGGGGCTTGAGCCCGATTACAAATTGCCCGATCTCCTGCTGCCCGGCCGGCCCGCCACCGGCGCGCCGGCGCAGGCGGAATTCGTGCAGGTGCCGGCCGATTATGTGAAGGAAGCGTCCATCGCGCGGCTGGCGGCCGAGGGCCAGAAGCTGATGCAGAAGCATCGCGCAGCGCTCACCGAGATCGAAAAGCGTTTCGGCGTTCCTTCAAGCGTCGTGCTGGCGATCTGGGGCCGCGAGACGGATTACGGCCGCTACCGGCTGCCTTACGACACGCTGCGCGTCGTCGCCACGCAGGCCTATGTCGGCCGGCGCAAGGACCAGTACCGGGGCGAGTTCATTCTCGCGCTGAAGATCCTCGGCGAGGGCGCGGTGGCGCGCAAGGATTTCCGCTCCTCCTGGGCCGGCGCCACCGGCTACACGCAATTCCTGCCGTCGGAGTATTACAAGCACGGCGTCGATCTCGATGGCGATGGCCGCGTCGATATCTGGCATTCGGTGCCGGATGCGCTGGCAGCGGCCGCGCAGCAGCTCGTCAACAAGGGCTGGCAGCCCGGCGTGCGCTGGGCCTATGAGGTGAAGGCGCCGGCCAATGTCGATTGCACCATGGGCGTACCCGAGGTGACGAAGCCGCTCGCCGAATGGCTGCGTGCGGGCTTCGTGCCGGTGCGCGGACAGCGATTGAGCGCCGTGGAGCAGGCGCAGCCGGCCTCGCTGCTGCAGGTCGAGGGCATCTACGGCCCGGCGTTCCTGACCACGAAGAACTACTTCGTCATCAAGGAATACAATTTCTCCGACTTGTATGTGCTGTTCGTCGGCCATCTCGCCGACCGCATGACGAGCCCGCAGCCGTTCGCAACCCCGTGGTCCGCCTCGACGCAACTACGTAGTGCAGATGTCGAAGCCATGCAGCGCCATCTGACGCGCATCGGTCTCTACAAGGACAAGCTCGACGGCAAGGCGGGCATGCAGACGCGTGCGGCGCTGGGGGCGTATCAGAAATCCGCCGGGCTCAAGGTCGATTGCTGGCCGAGCGAAGCGGTGCTGCGTTCTATGAGTGGGGCGCGCTGAAAGTCTCTTACCCGCCCCTGGAGTTTTCGTAGCCCGGATGAGCGAAGCGAAATCCGGGAGCGGTCCCAGCCAAATAGAAGAGCCGTTGGTTTTGTCACCACTGTCCCCGGGGTCGCTTCGCTCGCCCGGGCTACGAGACATTCTCGCGGCAAAGAAAAAAACCGGCCGCAAGGCCGGGTTTCCAGTCGCTGTGCGCTCGCGCGCCAGTCGATCAGATCAGTTGCAGACCTCGACGCGGCGATAGCGCCAGTCATAGCCGTCCCAGAAGCGCTCGCGAACCATGCGGCACGCCGGATAGGGCGCTTCTTCCACGTACACCGGGCCGCCGTAGGCCGGGCGGCTCGAGGCGATGGCGCCACCGATGATCGCGCCGCCGAGCAGGCCGGCCGCCACGCCAGCGGCAACGCCGCGCTGTGCGCTTGCGGGCGTCGAGGCAAGCGAACCGGCAATCGTTGCGACTGCGACCAAGGCAGCAAATGTCTTCTTCATGTCCTGCATTCTCCTGGAGTGACGCCTTCAGGCGCCGGGTTTACGGGTGACTCATACGCTGTTTCGAACTGCCGTTTCGCTACAGAAGCGTACCTGGATCAATCGAAAGTAAACGTCTCGAAACCGTGATCGAAGAAAACGGTTTTTTCGGGCCGGAACAGCACTTTACCCGGAAAAGCCATGCTTTCCCGGGTGTGTTGATTGCAGATTTAATGAAGATGAACGCGCACTGTTCAGTGCGAGGCGAGCGCTAGTCGCAAACCCTGACGTTGCGGACGCGCCAGCCATAACCATCCCAGAAGCGCTGCCGCTGCCAGATGCAGGATTTACCGTAGCCGGGATCGGCGACATAGGCCGGACCGCCGCCATAGTAGCCGGGCGCATAATAGCCAGGACCGTAATAGCCGTTCTGCGAGGCGATCGCGCCGCCGACAATGGCGCCGCCGATCAAGCCGGCGGCGACGCCCGCGGCGACGCCGCGCTGCGCTTGCGCAGGAGCGGGGATGGAAACGGCGGAAATGGTCAGTGCGGCGGCGCCGAGCGCCATCAATGTCTTCTTCATGGACCTCACCTTTCTCGTGAGCAGCAAGGGGCATTTAAGTTTTATCGCGGCGAAAGTTCCATATTTCGCTTGAATGATCAATGAACGGCGGTGCCCGCCGGGGCGACGAAAACGGACAAACCCGCTCCTTTGCGGTGCGAAGATACCAAAATGCTTTCCGACCCTCTTGCGCGGCGGCGGTGGCGGCGATTGACGCCGAAAACCCCGGCAAAACGCAGCGCCAGTGTAATTTACCGCAATGATGCTTGTTTAGATTCATTCCAATATTTGCTCCGGCATCAGTTTGGAATTGCTTGAAAATGCAGCTTTTCCTTTTGCATCTCGTCGCCCACTTAAATATCGATGAGGTCGCATCACGAGGGTTGTTTCCGTTTCATGATCGTCTGTTCCTGCAACATTTTGAGCGACCACGATGTCCGTAATGCCGTAAGCGCATCCTCGGACCTGCCGCGCAATCCAAAACAGATTTACGGTTGCCTCGGCTGCAGCGCCGAATGCGGCCGGTGCGCGCGCACGATCAAGACGATCATCGACGAAGCGCTCGGCGCCTGCGCCAAGGAATGCTGCTCCGGCTGCCCGCACAGCCGCCACGCCGCCAATGACGAGCCTGCGCAGGAAGCTGCCCCGGCCTTCGCGCTCGCGGCCTGCTGAAAACCTCCAAATCCCCTTGATTTCCCCGGTTCCCGCCGCTTTTTTCGCGGAACAGTTGCTCTCGGCCCCAAACTGATTTAGAAGCATTCTAAATACAGTTTCAGGCCGACTTTGGCCTCAAAAACCGGAGTGCACCATGCAGGGCGACCCAAAAGTCATCGATTACCTCAACAAGGGCCTTCGCAGCGAGCTCACCGCGATCAACCAGTACTGGCTGCATTACCGGCTCCTGAATAACTGGGGCCTGCTGGAGATGGCCAAGGTCTGGCGCAAGGAATCCATCGAGGAGATGGAGCACGCCGACAAGTTCACCGACCGGATTCTTTTCCTCGACGGCTTTCCCAACATGCAGGTGCTCGATCCCCTGCGCATCGGCCAGAACGTCAAGGAAATCATCGAGTGCGATCTGGCCTCCGAAATCGCCGCGCGCACGCTCTACCAGGAAGCCGCAACCTACTGCCACGGCGTCAAGGACTACGTCTCGCGCGACCTGTTCGAGAGGCTGATGAAGGACGAGGAACATCACATCGATTTCCTCGAAACCCAGCTCGACCTCATCAAGCGCATCGGGCTCGAGCTCTACACGCAAAAGCATGTCGGCGGGCTGGAGAGCGGGGACTGAAGCGGCAGTCGCGGAACGCGCGCCAACTGTCGTCACCCGCCACCGGGTCGCGCGAATGCGCGCCCGATGACAGGCTCCGGCGGGTGACCCAGTATTCCAGAGACGTCAGGGACTGAACCCAAGGCCGCGGCGTACTGGATACCCCGCCTTCGCGGGGTATGACGATCGGATTTGGGTCAGCAAAGATATCGCAACTACAACTGCGTCTTGTAACGCTCGTAAATCGCCTCCTGGCTTTCGCGTTCGCCAAGGCCGGTCTGGTCGTGGATCACCTCGCCGATGCTCGGCATCACCGAGCGCTCGACCCGCGTATCGCCCGCCCACAGTTTCGAGCGCATCAGCGCCTTGCCGCAGTGGAAATAGGCTTCGCTGACCTCGATGCGCAGCACCGCGCGGGGCGGCTTGCCGAACTCCACCATCGAGGCCATCAGCTCCGGATCCGCCGACAGTCTGCCCTTGCCGCCGACACGCAGCGTCTCGTCGATACCCGGAACGAAGAAGATCAACTGCACGAAGCCGCTTCCCTCGACGATGTTGCGAAAGCTGTCGATGCGGTTGTTGCCCGAACGATCCGGCATCAACAGCAGGTTCGGTCCCGCAACATGGATGAAGCCGGCATTGCCGCCGCGCGGCGATGCATCGACGCTGCCGTCCAGGCCTGACGTCGCCAGCACGCAGAACGGCGACATGCCGATGAATTTCCTTGCATGAACATCGATCTCCGGCCGCGCCTTTGCGATGACGCGGGGCGAGGGCGCGGGATAGATCGAAGCGAGGTCGCTGGCGGAAAAATCGGTCACAGGCGGCTCCGTTCAGTTTCGGCCAGATTATCATCCCGCCGTTTTCGCGTCATCCCCATGTTGGAAAGGTTTCCACTTCGTCATTGCGAGCCACCCGGTCGTGCGATTGCGCGCCCGATGACAGGCTCCGCGAAGCAATCCATCGTGCGGCAAAGAAAGCATAGATTGCTTCGTCGCTTCAGCGCAAAATTGCTTTGCAATTTTGTCGCGAGCTCCTCGCAATGACGTGCTCTCTGATCGATAGATGTGAGGTAATTCGCTTGACGTATCTTAGGTAGAGGGAGAAGATATTTCGCGCCTCGCGCGCTTTATTTTTTAAATGCTATTTCAACAAGGATCTGATCATGGCAACAAAACACATGCAGCAGGTCGCCTCGGCCGGTGGATCACCGCGGCATCCCGAGCTACGCCAGTCACGGCAGGACAAACACGTCCCAGGCCAGTTGATCATTCGCTTCAAGACCTCCGCGGTAAGACAGGTCGCGGCAAGTCCCTTGGCTTCGACGGCAAGTGCACGCATGGCGGCGCAGGCCATGCCTGATGAGGTGGCGGGGCCGCTTGAGCTGTTGCGCAACCAGGCCGGGCTTTCCGCCGTCAGGCCGCTGTTCGTCACGGACGCGCCGACCCAAGCTCCGCAGCCCGGTGTGATGGCGCTTGCCGCCATCCATGGTGCACTTGCAAGATCATCGAACCGCCCGCCGAGAAAATCGCTGACCGGATTCCAGCTTGTCGACGTCAAGGACAAGGACGTGACATCAGCCATGCTGAAGCGGCTGCGGGCGTCGAAGGCGGTGGATCTGGTTGAACCGGTGCCGAACCGGTGGTTGAGCGCCGCGGATCCGATGATCAACCGGCAGTGGGGCCTGCGCGCCATTCGCTGGTTCGACGGCAAGCATCCTGATGCTGCGAAACTTCATGTGGCGGTGCTGGACAGCGGAATTGATGAAGAGCACCCCGATCTGGAAAAAACGATCGAGGAATACCATCACGACGGCAACACCGCGCGTGATTTTCTTGGTCATGGCACGCATGTCAGTGGCATCATTGCAGCCCTTGTCAACAACTCGATCGGAATCGCGGGGGTCGCCAACTGCCGGCTCCATTGCTGGAAGATTTTTGACGACCCCAAAGCGGGAAGCACCGATCAGAATTTCAATTTCGAATTTTACAGCCGCGCGCTCGCATCCGCCCTGGACTCGGAAATCAACGTCATCAACCTCAGCATTGGCGGCACCGAGCATTCCCGTGCTGAAGCCGCCGTGTTCAAGGAACTGGCGGACGCCGGCGTCGTGGTGGCGGCCGCGATGGGCAATGAATTCGAGGAGGGCAACCCGAAGGAGTTTCCGGCCGGCTACCCCGGCGCCCTGGGCGTAGGCGCGATCGACGAAACCGACAAGCGCGCGTCGTTCTCGTGCACGGGGGCGCATATCGGCCTGGTCGCCCCCGGCGTCAATATCCTGTCGACAGTGCCACACATTAAGGCGAGCTTTGCGAGCACCACCGACTACGATTCCTGGCCCGGCACCTCGATGGCGACCCCGCACGTGGCGGGTTGCGCCGTGCTGGTCTATGGCAGTACCCCGAAGTCCAAGGCGGCGGCCGACGCAGTCGTCAAGCGCCTGACATCCACGGCCCGAAAACTGCCCGCCATGAAGAAGAAAAAGTTCACACAGGAATACGGAGCCGGACTGCTCGATCTCGCGGCCGCGCTGGGGATCAAGAAAACCTCCGCCAAGAAGACCTCCGCAAAGGCGAAGAAATCGAAGAAGAAGGCCAGGAAGAAGTAACTGAACTTGCCTTGATAAGCCATTCGGAACGGCTCACATTCTGTGAATGTCGGTCCAGTTCAAGTTCAGCGAGAAGATCAGCGACGATCGGCGCCTCGAAATCATCGAGGCGCTTCGCGGCGCGGGCTTTGCTGCCCATAGTCTGTTTCCCGGGCAGAAGCGGTCTAAACTCGCGTCGATTTTCACCGTTGCCAATGCGAGCGCAAGGGACGTCAAAACGGTGCTGGCTGGTTTCGGCCCTGATATCGAATATGTCGAGGCCTCGCCGGAGCGGGGCCCGAAGTCGTAGGTCGGTCCCTTTCCGGGCGTTTCCTGCGAACGTCGATTGACGCTTGCATGTGGCAGCAGCGAATTGATGCGGTGCGAAATCAGCGCGATATTTCCTTGCCTGATTTTACCGTCGTTTTCGGCGCGACATTCTCCCATGCCATCGTCAGCGCGCTTTTCAGCGTCGCCGCGTCGGCCTTGATGAGAAGAACATTGGTATAGCCATATTTGCCCCAGCCGCCCGGCACGGGGCGGAATATGTCGGGCTCGGCGTCGACCAGCATTGATTGCTGCTCGGGCGTCAGCTTTACCGTGCCCCAGTTTTCGTCGGGATGGCCCAGCGTTGCAAAGATGCGTTTGCCGACCCGGAAATCAGCCTTGCCGTGATGTGCGCTCTCCACCGCATTGGAGAGCGCGAGTGCGGTCCGGCGAAAGCGGCTGGTTGACATTGCACGGCGCTCTTCCGGCTCACATCGCCCGCTGCGGCGCACTCTGCAGAAGCTCTTCCAGTTGCTTCTTGTAGAACTTCGCATTGCCCGTGGTGAGATGGCCGCGGGTCTCGCTGGACGCGGGGATCAGGAACAGGCGGCCGTTCTTGACGCGCTTCAGCGCGGCATCGGTGACGCCGGTTTCCGGCGGATTGCGCTCGTCGTCGGCGGCATTGATCAAGAGCAGCGTGGCTTCGATCTTATCGAGCGACGGCGCAGGATTGTAATCGCGCGAGGCTTCCCACTGGTAGACGAAGTCGTTGGCATCGGCAGTGATCGCCGTTGCCAGCCGGTCGTCGACCATCTTGTCGGCCTTTGCTGCCGTCGGCGCCAGCGCCTGATAGGCCAGCGTGCCGCCGCCGGTCGCAATGCCATAGGCGCTGATGGCGTACTTCATCATGCGCGGCTGGGTGATGTAGTTGCCGCGATTATAGTCGGGATCGTTCTTGATCGTCTCCAGCATCATCCGCCGCAGCATCCAGTTGCGCGCCGCCATCTCGGTCGGCTGCGACGCCATCGGCACCAGCGCGTCCATGAGTTGCGGGTATTTGCCGCCCCAGATCCAGGTGTGCATGCCGCCCATCGAATTGCCGATGACGAGCCGCAGATGCTTTACGCCGAGGCCTTCCGTGACCAGGCGATACTGCGCGTCGACCATGTCGTCGTAATTGTATTTCGGAAACGCCGTCTTCATGCCGTCGGAGGGCTTTGACGATTTGCCGTGGCCGACACCGTCGGGAATGATGATGTAGTATTTTGCGGCATCCAGTGGCTGGCCGGGGCCGAACATTTCGCCGCCAAATCCCGCCGTCAGCATGCTGGCGGCGGAGCCGCCCGAGCCGTGCAACACCAGCACCGGCTGTCCGGTCGGCTCGCCGATCGTGGTGTAGTGCAGCCGCAGCTCCGAAACCGTCTCGCCGGTATGGAATTTGAAATCCCTGGCGATCCAGTCGCCCTGTTTCGGCGCGGGATAGTCTGCGGCGAAAGCCGTGACGGTGGTCAGGGCCAGTGCGGCGGCTGATAAGGCGGCGTACGAAAAATTCATGATGGGCTCCCAGGGGCTGCGGCGATCTTGTGCGCCGCTTGCTGGGGAACCTTATCACACCGGCTGTTTCCGTCACCAGACAGGCGGCGCTGTGTGCCGCCTATCCCTGCACTTCGGTTTCCGGCCGGTCGTTGCCGGCGGCGGTCTCCGAGTGCCATCGGCCGTCCTCGGTTTCGTATTCGATCGCCTCCGTGCGGCCCGGCACTCGCTGCTCGGCCGCCACGCGCCGGGCGGCTGCCAGCGCCATGGCGCGGTTCGGAAAGGGCTCGGAAAACACGCCGTTGACGGTATAGGCCCAGCCGCCGTCATGTTCGACGATCTTGTAGGTCACATGGGTCATCGGGAACTCGCTGTTTGCAGGTGGCCGACAGGGGTGAACGCGCCGCGTCATCCATGACAGAATAGGCCAAGCTGTCGGATTTTGCACCGGCCGTTCGTCCTTGACCGACGGCCGGAGCAGAGGAGAAAATTATGTGCCGCAACATCAAGACCCTGTTCAATTTCGATCCCCCGGCCACGCACGCCGAAATCCATGCTTCCGCGCTGCAATTCGTGCGCAAGCTTTCCGGCTTCAATTCGCCGTCGCAGGCAAACGCCGAGGCGTTCAACCGCGCCGTTTCCGAAGTTTCCGACAGCGCCCGGCGCCTGCTGGCTACGCTGCAGACCAACGCCGCGCCGCGCGACCGCGAGGTCGAGGCCGAGAAGGCGAGGGAGCGCTCGCGGGCGAGGTTTGGCTAGCGGCGCAGACTGACGGTGGCCGTATCGATCATCAGCTAACGCGCGACGACCTCACAAACGCCCTCGGGCCGCTGCGCCCGGGCCTCCCTTCCGTCAAACCAGGATCGCCACTTCTCGTGAGAATTTGGAAGTCCCGTTGGTGGAGGTATCCATGCAATACTCGCAAAGCCCACCACTGACAGCCGAGGAAACTTTGTTTGGCGGGCTCGAACGCGATCTGGACGTCCGATCCAATCAGCGTACGGGCAGACGGCGCACGAAGCCGTCGATGGATTCTTCCTATTCCTACCGCTTTGGTGAGGGGCAACCGGCGAGCCACCGGCCGTCGTTCGGCAGGCGGATGTTCCGCAGCCTTGTCCGTTTCTCCATTGCGGTTCTCATCGGTGTCGCCGCCACGCTTGGCTGGCAGTCCTATGGTGATGAAGCAAAGGAGATGCTGGTAGCCCAGGCTCCGATTCTGGGTTTGCTGTTATCCGTTTCGACGCCGAAGTCGCCAGTCGTGGCTGCGACTTCCATCGACACGACGCGGCAGCTTGCGCCTATGGCATCCACGCTCGATGCCGTGCGGCGCAGCGTGGAACAACTCGCTGCCAGGCAAGAACAGATGGCCCAGAGCATTTCGGCACTACGGGCTGTCGAGGAGGATGTCAGGCAGAAGACGTCCTCCTCGCCTCCGGCCCCGGCCCAGCAGGCCGCCTCGACCCCGCAGCCCAAACCGCCGCAAGCCAAGATCGAATCCCGCCTGCCGTCTCCCGCCGGACAGCAGTTCTCGCGCTGAAGCCTTTTAGCGACGGAGACGAAGCAAATTCTTCGCCCAAAGCGATGCTCACCCAACCCCCGCTCGCTGGCGAGGGCGGCCAGGGATGTACGGCAGCTACTTGGCGTATTTGCCGGAAAGCTGCGGGGTGATGTCCGGGTAAGCGCCCTGGGTCTTCTCCGTGGCCTCTTCGTGCATCTGGAGGCGGGTCTTGCGCGCCCAACTGCGCTTGAGATCGTCCCGGATGCCGAACTTCAACCGGCCGAGCCCTTCGGTTTCCAGCTCGATCGTATCGCCGTCCATGAACGGGTTGAGACCCCGGTGATTGGTGCCCGTGGCGACGATGTCACCGGGTAGCAGTGTATGGATGGCCGACAGCCAGGCGATGCACTTGCTGATCTTGTGGCCCATATCGTCGGTGTTGAAATTCTGCATCAGCACGCCGTTGTTCCATAGCCTGATTTGCAGCTTCAGCGGGTCTTTGATCTCGTCGACGGTGACGAGATAGGGGCCGATCGGCGCGAATGTGTCACGGCTCTTCATCTGGAAAAACACGTTGCCCGGCGGCGGCAGGCCGCGCGCCGACCCGTCGATGAAGTTCATGTAGCCGAAAACGTAGTTCATCGCCTCGGCTTCGCTCACATGGCTGCACTTCTTGCCGATGACGACCGCCATCTCGGCCTCTCCCTCGAAGATCGTGGCCGGCACATCGGGCAACACCATTGTATCGCCGTGTCCGATGATCGCGCTCGGGGATTTGTGGAAGGCATTAATCGGCGCCGGCGCGCTGCGCTGGCCATCCTCCATGTAGTTGACCGCCATGCAGTCGATCGTGCGTGGACCTGGCACCGGCGGGCGAATGCGCACGCGCGACACCGGCACTCCGGCGCCGTTTGCCGCCGCAGCTTCGAGCCGCGGCTTGTAGCTGGCCCAATGCTCGATCAGCCCGTTCATCAAATCGCCCGGGCCGGTATGTGGGATGTCGTTAACGGCTGCGCTGACATCGACAACGACGTCGTTTTTTAGAACTCCGAGCTTGAAATCATCGAAATAGAGTAGCTTCACCACGTGCTCCTTGCCTGGTATGTCGAGCTTGCGCCCAAGTCGGTCGATTGCCGCGGCTGATCGCCGCGCGAACCTCTCCGAGCGATGAGCTTATACCGCTTCCGTGCAAGGCGAGAACCGGCTTGTTCATGGATGGCCTCTGGCGCGCGGAAGTCCGCCAACCATCCTGGATTTTGGCTTCACTAGCCGCCCGTTCGTCCGCCGCGCGACCGCGAGGGAGCGCTCGCGGGCGAGGTTCGGCTAGGGGCGCGTATCAGCCGCGCGTGCAGGGAATGGTCCGTCGTCGACGTCTTGCCACGGTCCTGCTATGGATGTGATTGCGTTCTACCGCCACGACAGCAGATCGAGACCTGAAAAGTGGAAGGCGCACACGGACATGCACCTTGATAAAGCAGTGAGCGGCACGCTGGTAAGCGCCGTCATCTTGGGGGCGATCGGTTTTGGCATGATCGCAGCTGCCGACGCCCAGGTCGCGCCAGCAGGACCTCCGGCCGTCGGCGTGATGGAAGCGGTCAAGCGGCCCGTCATCCAATCCAGCGAGTTTCTGGGACGTATCGAAGCGACCAACCGCGTCAGCGTTGTCGCGCGCGTCACCGCCTTTCTGGAGCAGCGCCATTTTGTCGAAGGCTCCGAGGTCAAGACCGGCGATCTGCTCTACACGCTCGAGCGCGGTCCCTTTGAGGCCGACCTCAAGTCGAAGCAGGCGCAGGTCGCGCAGCTCCAGGCAACTTTGGTCAACGCCAGGCTGACAACCGACCGGGCGAGGACGCTCCTGAGCGGACCGGCCGGTCAACAATCCACCTATGACGCTGCCGTCGCCAACCAGCAGAGCCTGGAAGCGCAAGTGCAGGCGGCGCAGGCGCAGGTCGACCTGTCGCAGATCAATCTCGATTACACCGAAATTCACTCGCCGATCGACGGCATGATTGGACGCACCGCAGTCACTGACGGCAACGTGGTCAGCCCGAGTTCCGGCGTGCTCACCACCATCGTCAGTCAGGATCCGATGTATGTCACGTTTCCGGTGTCGGTCCGCGAAGCGCTGGATCTGCGCGAACGCTACGCCCCACGGGGCGGATTCAACGCAGTTGTCATTCGCCTTCGGCTGACGGACGGCCGTCTGTATGATCAGGTAGGCAAGCTCAATTTTGTCAGTAACACGATCGCGCAGAGCACCGACACGATCATGCTGCGGGGCACGGTTCCCAATCCGCCCTTGCCGCATCTGTCGGGCGGCCGCCTGACCGTGCGCGAGCTTACCGACGGTGAGTTCGTCACCGTGCTGCTCGAAGGCGTGCAGCCGGTCGATGTCGTGGCGATCCCGCGCTCAGCCGTGCTCTCGGATCAGCAAGGCGAGTATGTTTTTGTCCTCGGCGCCGACAACAAGGCCGAGCAGCAGCGAATTCAGCTTGGGCAATCGACAGCGACGATTGCATCCGTGACAAGTGGGCTTTCGCCAGGCGAAAAGGTGATCGTCGAGGGCTTGCAACGGGTGCAGCCCGGCCGGCCGGTGGCGCCGGGACCTGCGAGTGCGCTGCTGCAGTCGAGTCTGAACGCGAGCGTGGATAGTGGCAGCAGCCGGAAAAGCGGCGGGATCGGGCCGAAACCGACGGGCACAGCTCCATGATTTCGTCGGTCTTCGTAGATCGCCCACGCCTGGCCATTGTGATCGCCTTTGTCATCACAATCGCGGGTGCGCTTGCGCTTTTGCAGATTCCGGTGGCACAGTTCCCGGACATCGTACCGCCGCAGGTCACCGTCAGCGCCAACTTTCCGGGCGCGTCCGCCGAGGTGGTGGAATCGAGCGTCGCCCAACCGCTTGAGGCCCAGGTCGTCGGCGTCGACAAGATGCTCTACATGAAGTCGACCAGCGGCAATGACGGCAGCTATACCCTGACTGTCTCGTTTGCGCTCGGCACCAATCCCGACATCAATACGGTGAATGTCAATAACCGCGTGCAGAGCGCTCTCGCGCAACTGCCGACCGAAGTACAGGCGCAAGGTCTGACGGTACAGAAGCGATCCTCGGCGGTGCTGCAGTTCATCGTGCTATACAGCAAGAACGGCGAGCAGGATCCGCTGTTCATCACCAACTACGCCATTATCAACGTTCTCGATGCGATTTCCCGCACGCCCGGCGTCGGCCAGGCGACGCTGTTCGCAAAGCTGAACTACTCCATGCGCATCTGGTTCGATACGCAGCGCCTTACCAGCCTCAATCTGGCGCCGTCGGACGTGATCGCTGCGATCCGCGCACAGAGCGTGCAGGCACCGGTCGGTCGCATCGGGGCCCGCCCGATCAGCGACGAGCAGCAGTTCCAATTCAACGTGCAGACGCAAGGTCGATTGACCACCTCGACGCAGTTTGGCGATATCCTGCTGCGCGCCAATCCGGACGGCTCGGTATTGCGGATCAAGGACGTCGCCCGCGTCGAGATCGGCGCGCAAAATATGGACAGCGAGTCCCGGATCGACGGGCAGCCCGGCGTACCCATGGGCATCTATCTCGCCCCCGGCGCAAATGCGGTGACGACGGCGAGAGCCGTGCAGACCACACTCGCCAGATTGTCGGAGCGGTTTCCGCCCGGATTGTCCTACCTCGTGCAGTATGATTCGACGACCTTTGTCACGGATACGATCAAAGAAGTGCTGACGACGCTGGGCGAAGCTTTCCTGCTCGTCGTGGTCGTGGTTTTCCTGTTCCTCGGCAATTTACGCGCGACCGTAATTCCGGCGGTCGCGGTTCCTGTCAGCCTGATCGGCGCCTTCGCGGTTCTCCTGGCGCTCGGCTATTCGGCCAACACGGTCTCTCTGCTCGCGATGGTGCTCGCTATCGGCATTGTGGTTGATGATGCGATCGTCGTTGTCGAGAATGTCGAACGCGTGATGGAGGAGGAGCCGGATCTTTCGCCCGCCGAGGCGACGAAAAAGGCGATGGCACAGATCACCGCGCCGATCATAGCGATCACGCTGGTGCTGTTGTCGGTGTTCGTGCCGATCGCGTTCATCCCGGGAATCTCGGGAACGTTGTTTCGCCAATTCGCGGTTACGATCAGCGCGGCGATGGTTATCTCGGCGCTGAACGCGCTGACGTTGTCGCCGGCGCTCTGTGCGGTGTTCCTGCGTCACAGCGGGCCGCGGCGCGGCATCATGGCACGCGTTCTCGGCGGTATCGATTGGGTTCGCGATGGCTATTCCGGCATCGTCCGCCGTATGCTGCGCATGGCGCTGTTGGCGCTTGTCGCGGTGCTGGTGTTCGCCGTCGGGATTTTTGGCGTGTCGCGCATCACGCCGACCGGGTTTTTGCCCGAAGAGGACCAGGGCGCGTTCTTCATTGCGGTACAACTGCCCGACGCTGCGTCGGTCGCACGTACCAGTGACGTGACCAAGCAGGTCGAGGCGTTACTCAAGCAGATTCCCGCAATCGACCACGTGCTCTCGATCATCGGCTTTTCGCTGCTCGATGGTGGCAACCAGCCGAATTCGGCGTTCATCGTCGCGCGGATGAAGCCATTCGCGGATCGCAAGGCAGCCGCGGATTCGGTGCAGGCGACTATCCAGCGGACGTCCATCGCGGGCGCGCAAATCCGCCAGGCCAACATTCTGCCGTTCAATCTGCCGCCGATTATCGGTCTGTCGACCTCAGGCGGGTTCGAATATCAACTCGAGGCGCTTGAGGGACAGGATCCTGCGGCCGTCGGCAGCGTGGTGAGTGGCTTGATCAGCGTGGCGAACCGGGATCCGCGGCTGACGCGCGTGTTCTCGACCTTCACCGCGACCAATCCTTCGATCTATCTTGATATCGACCGTGCAAAGGCCCAGGCCCTTGGCCTCAACATGAGTGACGTGTTCACTGCGTTGCAGGCAACCCTCGGCGGGTTCTATGTCAACAACTTCAACCTGTTCGGCCGTACATGGCAGGTCAATGTGCAGGGCGAGGCGGCCAATCGCGGTGACATTTCGGACATCTGGCAAATCTACGTTCGCAACAGCACCGGCGAGATGGTGCCAATACGCTCCATCGCGAACATCAGGATCGTGACCGGGCCGCAGGTGATCACGCGTTACAACAACTACCGCTCGGTCACCATCAATGGCGGACCTGCGGCCGGTGTTTCCTCGGGCACAGCGATCGCTGCGATGGAGGAAATCTCCAAGTCCACGTTGCCGGCGGGCTATTCCTTCGAATGGACCGGCACCGCCTATCAGGAGCAGGCGGCGGCGGGCCAGACCGGCATCATCCTCGGACTGGCCGTGCTGTTCGCATATCTCTTCCTGGTGGCGCTCTATGAGAGTTGGACCATTCCTGTCCCTGTCTTGCTGGCCGTCGTGGTGGGTGTTCTCGGCTCCTATGTGGCGATCAAGATCACCGGGCTCAATCTCGACCTCTACGGCCAGATCGGGCTCGTCGTGTTGATCGCGCTCGCTGCGAAGAACGGAATCCTGATCGTGGAATTCGCAAAGGAGCAGCGTGAAGCCGGCCGATCGGTGGAAGATGCGGCGGTGCTGGGATCGCAGATGCGGTTCCGAGCCGTGATGATGACCTCGATAGCATTCATTCTCGGCCTGGTGCCGCTGGTTGTCGCAACTGGAGCAGCCGAAATCAGCCGCCGCGCGGTCGGTACCGCGGTATTCGGCGGGATGCTTGCGGCAAGCTCGATCGGCATTTTCCTGGTGCCGTTGCTGTACGTGACCTTCCAGCGATGGCGGGAGAGGGTGAAGTATCGCTTTGGCAAATCCGGCCAGGCACCGCATCCCCCGGCGTCTGATAAGCACTGAAACTCGTCTCTTTCGCCCCGTCGCGCGCCAAAGTTCCGTTGGCCCAGCTTGATGTGGGCGGTCTTTGATCGGAGTTGAGTCTTGGTGGCTTCCGTTGCTGGCCTCTTTTCGGACATGCCAAGATGACCTGACGATGTCCGTTCATCGGTGTGAAGCGGCCGTCCCGCCGCAAGACCGCGACTTCCGTGTTTGGACCCAAAGCGGACATCAGGGCGCAGGAATTACCCCCGGCTCGGGCTCACTGCGCTTCCAAAGCTTTACCAAGCTGTTACATTAAATGTCGCTTTCGGCGAAACGCCATGCTTGGTGCAGATTTCAATCGAGTCCGTCAGAAGAAACGGTGGAGCAACACCAGTGCCAATTTTTCTCGACCGACACGATCTCTCGGGCCTGACAGCTTCCGATATCGCCGAGGCGCATCGAAAAGACCTGGAAGTGCAAGATCAATACGGAGTTCGTTTCTTGACGTATTGGTTTGATGAATCGCGCGGCACGGGCTTCTGTCTCATTGACGCACCGGATATCCAAACTGCGATGCGGGTTCATGACGAAGCTCACGGCGAGGTGGCGAAAGATGTGATCGAAGTGGACCTCTCAGCCGTCCAGGCATTTCTGGGGAGAGTGTCTGATCCGGAACCGAGCGGCGAGGCAAACAACGTCAGAATCGATTCGGCCCTGCGGGCCATTATGTTCACCGACATCGTTGGCTCTACCAGCATGACAGAGCGTCTTGGCGATGCTCGATCTGTAGAGATGGTTCGGGCACATGACGCGCTGGTTCGCCGCGCATTGAAGGACAAGGATGGGCATGTGGTGAAGCACACTGGCGACGGCATCATGGCATCCTTCGCCGACGCGGCCGCCTCAGTGCAATGCGCTCGCTCCATCCAGCAAGCGTTTGAAGCCTTCAATCTGGCAAGCAAGGAGAAGCTTCAGGTGCGAATTGGTATTGACGTCGGAGAACCGATTGCGGACAGCAACGACCTTTTTGGTGCGACGGTTCAACTGGCTGCTCGCTTGTGTCAGTTGGCCGAGCCTGATGCCATTCTTGTGTCAAGTGCCGTTCAGGATCGCATCCGGGATCGCTTGCATGTCACAAACATTGGTCCTTGCCATCTCAAAGGTTTCCTGCAGCCTGTTGACGTATACGGGATCGAATGGCGCTAACTGTCGCGACTCTGCCGACGACGTATCGATTGAGGCGACGATGTCCACTGTTGGCACCTTTGAGACATGCCAGCGGGCCGAGATGAGGTCTGCTTTTGGGGGACGAACCGGAAGCTGTCAGTATCTCGTCAAACCGACGCGATTGCCGACAGAATTCATCCTCGCCCGCGAATGGAAATTTTGATCAATTGTTAGCCAAGCAAGCGGCGGCAGCAGGGGCACGCATATGAGCAATCGCTGGGGCGTGCTTGCTGTTCTCTTCTTCGTTCGGGCCACGATGGCCGTGCAATTTCAAAGCGTCGCCGCCGTCGCCCCCATTCTCAGCGCAAATTTCGGTGTCAGTCTGGCAGATATCGGGGTTTTGGTTGGCCTCTACTCGATGCCTGGTGTCGTTCTTGCGTTACCCGGCGGCGCCATCGGGCAGCGGTTCGGCGACAAGGCGACAGCTATCGCTGGCCTCCTTCTCATGATCGCCGGCAGCTGCATGATGGCTTTTTCGTCCCACTGGATTGGTCAAATTTTCGGCCGGCTCGTCTCCGGAACCGGCGGCGTGCTCATGGCCGTGTTGATGACGAAGATGGTCGCGGACTGGTTTGTCGGCAAGGAGCTTGCGACAGCCATGGCGATCTTCGTCAACTCCTGGCCGATCGGTATCGCAATCTCGTTGGTCTTGCTGCCGCCGGTCGGCGTGGCCTATGGCGCAGGCGCGGTGGATTTCGCCGTGGCCGGGTTGATCGCAGTTGCCACAGGTCTTCTCGTCATAGCCTATCGGTCTCCGGCAGTAACCACCGGCACCGCGCGATCCAGCGGCCGTCTGGGTTTTCTTTCGGCAATGGCCGTAGTCTGCGCCGGATTGATCTGGGGCCTGTACAACATCGGCTTTCTGATGATCTTCAGCTTCGGTCCGTCGATGTTGGTTGAGCGTGATTGGTCGATCACCCACGCGGGTTCAACAATCAGCATTGTCCTCTGGCTTTTTGCGGCGTCGGTGCCGCTCGGCGGTTCCTGGCAGATCGGACCGGCCGACACGAGGCCATTATGGTGTCGTGCTTCCTGGTGACAGCAGCCCTGATGCTTGCTGCGACGCGAATTGACGCGGTCATCCCTATCTTTGTTGCGCTTGGGGCGTTGAGTGGCCTGGCCGCTGGACCGATCATGAGTTTGCCTGCTCGCGTGCTGCAGCCTGACACGCGGGCGCTCGGCATGGGCGTGTTCTTTTCCATTTCATACGTTGGATTGGTTCTAGGACCGTCGCTCGGCGGTACATACGCGACGTGGGCCGGCAGTGCCGCGGCGACATTTGAACTGGGCGCCGTAGTCCTTCTGATCTGTCCGATTGTCCTGTGGGTGTTTCAGCGCCTCAAGAGCGGAGTGAAGAGCACCCCCGTGCAGGTGCCGCTTTGACTGGGCCCGCCCTTGACCGTGCGTATCTCGGTCCTCTCAAGGAAGTCTCTTGGTGGCACTTTTCGGACCTCACGCGATGTACGACGTGAGTCCGGAATGCGCATCAAAGCGGAAGTCCGCCAACCACTTTGGATTTATGGGTTCATAGCCGCCCGATTCCGGCGCACTGTGATGCAGCTCACGGTGCGGCGAGGCAGTGGCATCCATGATGGCGTCGGATGTCAGCCATCGGAGCACTGTCATGGATCAGGCCAGGCGATTGAAGTTCGCCGCCGTTTTCTTCAGCATCTTCTGGAGCGGCGGGATGCTGTGGTGGAGCGGGGAGTATCATCCCGCCTACATCATCCTGCTGGCCGTCTGCGGGACCCTCGGAGGCTATCTCTGGTATCTCGCCATGCGCTGGGTGTTTGAGCACATGTATCTGCTTCCGCCGAACGGCGATCAAGGCGGCGGCCGGAAGATGCCGTGAGGTGGTGACGCCTTTGTCGGTTGCTGTTATTTTCCCTCAAACACGATGAACCAGGCAGGTGACCATGCGAGCTCTCGCCGTTCTTGTATTCGTCCTGATTTCCTCCACCTCCTTTGCCGCCAAGTCCTTTGCTACTACTTCCGAAAGATTCGCCAAGGGCGGCTGGTACAAGGACTTTGCGCCGGAGATCGAGCGCGCCAACGCCAGCGGCGAACTGTTTCGCATCAAGGGCCACTGCCAGTCGAACTGCACGCTGTTCCTGGGGCTGCGCAATGTCTGCGTCGAGCGCAGCGCCACGCTGTTGTTTCACGCCGGCCATGACCGCCAGCGCAACATCAACGCGGGCTCAACGCAGCGGATGCTGAGCGCCTATAATGCCAAGCTGCGCCAATATGTCCTCGACAATCACTACATGGACACGCTGGAATTTCACAGCATCCCGGGCAGCACGATCATCGACCGCTTCGGCTACCGGGAATGCCCGCGCCAGTAAAACGATCTGCGACGATCAGCCGGCATCCCACTTCACCGGCAGATTGAGCAGCCCGCGAAACGCCCAGCCGCCGATCCGCACAGACTCGCGCTCGTCGAGCCGCAGGCCCTTCAGCCGCGCAAACGTGCTCGGCAGTGCGACGTCGGCCACCATGGCGCGGGAAGCGAACGCGCCGGCGCAGTAATGCGGACCGGCGCCGAAGGCGATGCTCTTCTGGGTGTTGCGGGTGACGTCGAAGCGGTCGGGCTCGGCAAAGCAGGCCTCGTCGCGGTTGGCTGAGCCGAACATGAAGAACACGCGATCCTCCGGCTCGAAGTCGACGCCGCCATAGGTCCAGGGCTTGGCGACGCGGCGCGGCGACATGCCGATCGGCGCGATCCAGCGCGCATATTCCTCGAACACGTCGATCCACTTTGCTTTTCCGTCGCGCACCAGCGCGAGTTGCGCGGGATGCGTCAGCAGCGCCCAAATCGTGCCTGATATCGCGTCGCGCGGCTCGTTCTGCCCGCCCGAAATCGCAAGCTTGATGTTGGCACGGATGCTTTCCATGTTCTGGCCGGCAGCCAGCAGCACGCTGAGGATCGAGGTGTTCGGGTGCTTCTTCACCACGGGGATCATGTCGTCGATGGCGGCATCGATGCCTGATGTGGCGGCGTGACAGCGCGCCTCGACCTCCTTGTTGCCGGTGTAGTTGGCGATGCCATCGATCATCCCCTGCGACCACGCGTCCATGTCCTGGAAGCGCATGTTGGTCAGCCCGGTGATATCCTTCAGGCATTCGGCCGACAGCGGCAGCGCCAGCGCCTTGCAGAGATCGGCAGAGCCCTTCGGCGCGAGTTCGTCGAGGATGCGGTCGGCGTGCGCCTGAAACTGCCGGACCCAGGTATCGCGCACCGTGCGCGGCGATACGGCGGGAAACATCGCGTGCCGCTCGGTCATGTGCGCGTCGCCATCCTTGCGCATCATGTTGTGGCCCATCAGCACATGCATCAGCCCGTTCGGCTGGTGCGAGGAGAACACGTCGATGCGCTTCTCCTGGGTAAAGATGTCGTCGCGGCGGGTGAACACGGTGGAGCCGAGTTGCGGCACGAACGCGATCGGCGCCTCCTTGCGCATCTTCGCAAGCGCGGGGTAGGGATCGGCCCAGAAGCTCGGCACGTCGATGTCGAAATGCGGCGCGTTGGACATGATGGGCTCACACCGCCCGATAGCCGCCGTCGACCATCACGATCGATCCGGAGACGTAGGCAGAGAGATCGGAGGCGAGAAAGATCGCGGGGCCGACGATGTCCTCGGCGGTGCCGGCGCGTCCCAACGGGGTGTGATCCATGAAGGTCTTCACCAGCTCCGGATTGGTGGCGCGCGCATTGGCGTTCAACGGCGTGGCGATGAAGCCCGGGCCGATCGCGTTGACGCGCACACCCTCCTTGCCGAGTTCGGCGGCGAGCGCCTTGGTGAAGCCGAGCACGCCGTGCTTGGAGGCGGTGTAGGCCGGCGAACTCGGCGTGCGCACATGCACGAAGGACTGGATCGAGCCGATATTGACGATGCGTCCCTTGCTGGCGCGCAGGGGCGCGAGGAAAGCGTGCGTCACATTGAAAACGCCGGTGAGGTTGACCGCGATGATGTCCTCCCAGTCGCTGATCACCGTCTCTGCCGCACCCAGCATGCCGTTGCGGCGGACGATGCCGGCATTGTTGACGAGGATCGAGACCTGCCCGACCTTGTCGGCGATCTGCTTCGCGATTCCGACGCAGCTTTCGCGGTTGGCAACGTCGAGCGCAAAGCTTTCGGCCTTGCCGCCGGCATCGCGGATTTCCTTCGCGGCCTCGGCCGCCGCCTTCTCATCCCTGTCGAGCAGCACGACGCGCGCCCCCTCGCGGGCATAGCCGAGCGCGATCGCGCGCCCGATGCCGGAGCCCGCACCGGTGATGACGGCAATATGATTCTGGAGAAGGGGCATGAAGCGTTTCCTCTTGCTTGGTTTTGGCGGAGGATAGCAAGCGTGCCCGTTAGCACAAGGTGGTAGGGATCGTTGTAGGCGCGGGTTAGGCGAAGCCGTAACCCGCCGCGACGCCGTGAAGAACGCGGATTCCGCCCTACGCAACTGTCAGACCTCATCCTGAGGAGCCGCGTAGCGGCGTCTCGAAGGATGAATGGCACCAGCGGGGCTTCATGGTTCGAGACGGCGCTGCGCGCCTCCTCACCATGAGGATCGTGCAAAATGCGATGCATCTTCGACCTTCTGTTTGGAACACAGGCTCTCTCACCCGGTTACCGATGGAGTAACGGGCGGAGCGGGAAGGCTCAGAGGCGCAAGGTGGAGCGGAATGGCTTAGCGAAATCCCCGCACGCTGTTATGGTTCGGTCCCGGCAGGGGCAACGCCAACGTCGCGGTTCAAGGAGCCGAAGCATGATGCAAGCAGCAACCCCATGGGCATCACGCCCGCGCAGTCGAGCAAGCGCTGTGCTGACCATGCTGTGCGCGGTAACCGCGCTGGCGTTCCAATCGGGCGCATCGCCGGCGGCCGCGCCGATCGCGGTAGCGGTGGCGGATTTCGATTATTTCGACACATCAGGAGAAGTCACCGACCAGAGCGCGGAGCATCGCGCTCGCGTGGCGTCGTTTGCAACATTGCTGCGCGACAATCTGGCGGCCCAGGGCGACTATCGCGTGGTGCCGATCGAATGCCCCGATCATCCCTGCACCGCCAACAGCATGTCGCAGGATCTGTTCATCGCCGCCGCGCGAAAGGCCGGCGCCCGGCTCGTGGTCTATGGCGGCATTCGCAAGATGAGCACGCTGGTGCAATGGGGCGAGATCCAGTTGATCGATCTCGAAGCCGAGAAATTGCTGATGCGGCGAACGGTGACGTTCCGCGGCGACAACGATGCCGCCTATCGCCATGCCGCCGATTTCGTCGGCGCCACGCTGAAGGAAACGATGCCGAAGCCGTGAGTCTTCCGCTGATCCGTCCTACGCCTTCTGAAGCTGCGCCACGCATTCGATCTCGATCAGCATTTTCGGATCGGGCAGCGCCTGCACCACGCAGGTGGTGCGGGCCGGGTAGGGCGCGGGCCCGAACGCCGACGCATACAAGACGTTCATCGTGGCGACGTCGGATGCGCGCGTCAGCAGCACGTTGACCTTGACGAGATCGCGAAACGTCGCGCCGGCCTGGTCGAGCACGCGCTTGATGTTGGCGACGACGAAGCCGAACTGCGCCTCGAAACCATCCGCCAGCGCGCCCTTGTCGTCAAAGCCCGGAATGCCCGAGACGAACAGCAGGTCGCCGGTGCGCGCGGCGAACGAGAGCGGCGGGGACTTGATGCCGGCGGGTGGCGCGAAGTGCTGGATCGGGGACATCGGATTCCTCCAAGATGGTTCGTTGCCCAAACCTAACGCGCCGCTGCCTCGCTGGAAAGGCAGCGGCGCGGCGCTTACGACCCGCCGATAGCTGTGAAGGTTCCGCCCGTCAGTCCAATTCGCCGCACACGAAATAGCGCGAGATGCGCCCCGTGGAAGTAATGCAGTTCACAGGTCGGCTTTTTTGTTCGTGCAATCGTGATGAAATTGTGTCGGATACCCGGCGCGGGACGACGTACGCGGTGCACCGCGCAAGGCGGCGAATAAACTTTGCCCCTTGCGCCGATCGGATACAATCCGATAGTTGCGACTCAATCTGCGCCGCAGACCCCGCCTGATACCTTCCGATTTGCAAGATCTCCGGAGAAACCACCCATGAAAATGCCATCCGCCATTCGTGCCACCGTGCTTGCGGTTGCGGCCTTCGCCGGCGTCGCGCTGTCCTCCGCCGCGCATGCCGACGAGGGCTTTGTGCAGCTCACGATCTACAAGGCGGGATGGATCATCGGCGGATCCGGCGGCAGCGGCGTGCTGAATTTCCACGGGCGGCGTTATCCGCTGTCGACCGGCGGGCTCGACTACGGCCTGGTGTTCGGCGGCTCGAAGACGGTGCTGCGCGGCCGCGTCAGCAATATCTATCGTCCCTCCGACGTCGCCGGCGTCTATGGCGCGGCCGGTGCAGGCCTTGCGGTCGGCCGCGGCGCGCGCGCGATCGTGCTGAGCAACCAGAAGGGCGCGGTGCTGGAATTGGCCGGCCACCAGGTGGGATTGATGGCGAACGCGGATCTCAGCGGTCTCGCGATCACGATGCGGTAAGCTTCGTAGCTTCGTAGGGTGGGCAAAGGCGCGCAAGCGCCGTGCCCACCATTAGGGACTTCGAACGCAATGGTGGGCACGCTTCGCTTTGCCCACCCTACGGCGCTCGCACGCGAGCCGGCGTCATTGCGGCTGACGGTTATCTCGCCCCGAGGAAATCCCGCTTGCCGATCTCCACGCCGTTGTGCCGCAAAATGCCGTGCGCTGTAGCGGCGTGGAAATAGAAATTCGGAAACGCGAAGTTGACGAGATATTGCTGGCCCTTCATCGTCATGGTGTTGCCCGCGCCGATCGGAAACGTCACCTCGCGCGTGTCGCCGCCGTCGAACTGCGCCGGTTTGAATGACTTCACATAGTCGACGGCTTTCGCGATCCGCTGCTGCAACTCCTCAAAAGTCTTTTCCGTGTCCGGCGTCGACGGCACCTCGTTGCCGGTAAGGCGCGCGCAGGTTTTCATGGCGAAGTCGCACACCGTCTGCACCTGGCGTGACAGCGGATACATGTCCGGATAAAGCCGCGCACTGAGCAGCACCTCGGGCTGGATGTTCTTTGCCTTGCAATGCGCTTCCGCCTTGGTGAGCAGGCCGGAAAGGCTGCCGAGAATCTGCAGGAAGGCGGGCACGGTGGCGTCGTGGAAAGACATGTGATGCTCTTTTCGTGATGTGGAATAACGCCTCGGGAGGGTGAGGTGTGTTCCGAGATGGGGCGGCGGGAGGGAAAATACAACGCCCAGCTTACGGAACGCGGTCGAACATTCTCTCGCCGTCATCGCCCGCCTTGTGCGCAATTGCGCACTGGGGCGGGCGATCCAGTATCCCAGAGCCGTTGCGATTGACCGATAGGCCGCGGCGTACTGGATTCCCCGCCTGCGCGGGGAATGACAGGCTGGCTACCGCGCCGCCGGCATCGCCATGCCCGCCGGCTGCGCCTGCGCGCCGGGTCCGCGCATTCGCGCCAGCAATTCCGCCGTCGGCCAGGAATCCGCCGGCAAGCCATACTTCACCTGCATCGCCTTCACGGCCGTGCGGCTCAACTGACCCATCACGCCGTCGACCTTGCCGACATTGAAGCCCGCGCGCACCAGGAGCTGCTGCAGCTCTTTCAGTTCATGGAGCGGCAGTTGCGCGACCGGCGCGGATGGCTTCCGCATCGGGGCGGCGCCGGCGATGCGGCTGGCGAGATAGCCGGCGGTGGTCGAATAGATCAGCGAGTTGTTCCACTCGGTATAGGCGGCGAAATTCGCATACGCCAGGAACGCAGGTCCGGTGCGGCCCATCGGCAGCAGCAGCGACGCCGGCAGGTCGTCGTTCGGCAGCGGCCGGCCGTCGGGATAGGTGACGCCGAGCTGCGCGAGTTTTGCGCGCGGCAGCTTGATCGTCAGGTCGGCCTGGTCCCACGGGAAATTCGCCGGCGCGCGCACTTCCTGCAGCCACGGCTCGCCGCGCCGCCATTTCAATCCGGTGGCGATGTAGTTCGCGGTCGAGCCGATCACGTCGGGCGCGCTGCGCAGCAGATTGCGGTGGCCGTCGCCGTCATAGTCCACCGCATAGTTGAAATAATGAGTCGGCAGGAACTGCGTCTGGCCGAGTTCGCCGGCCCACGAACCGATCATCTCGGATGCCGAGAGGTCGCCGCGGTCGACGATCTTCAGCGCCGCGATGGTCTCCTTCTGGAACATCTCCGAGCGGCGGCAATCATAGGCCAGCGACACCAGCGACGGCAGCGTATGCAGCTTACCGAGCTCAGCGCCAAAACTGCTCTCCAGTCCCCAGAACGCGGCGATCACGGCCGGCGGCACGCCGTATTCCTTCTCGGCGCGGTTGAACGCCGCCGCATGCATCCGGATTCGCGCCTGCGCATTTTTTGCCGCACCTTCGGACGCCCGGTTTCGTGCGAATTCGGTGAACACCTGGCCGAATACGCGCTGGCCGCGGTCGCGGTTGACGATGCTCTGGTCGTAGGTGAGGTAGGGCGCGGCCTCGGCCAGCGCGCGCTGCGACACGCCCTCTGCCACGGCCTGCTGTTTGAGGTCGGCGAGGAAACGGTCGAACGGCATGCCGTTGTGGCAGGCCGCCGCACGGGACGCGCGGGGAGCGGCGGCTGGTCGCTGCCCCGGCACGACGGCCGGCCTCGGTGCCGCCGCCGGCCGGGCCGCAGCCGGGCGACCGGGTGCGGGGGCCGGTTGGGCGATAGCGAGGGAGGAAAGGGACAGGGAGGCCGCGGCAGCAACGAGGAATCTGGAAAGCGGCATCAATGTCACCGGTTCGAAGGGGCCGTAGGGTGGGCAAAGCGAAGCGTGCCCACCATTTCAAAGCAACCCCGCCAGTTCAACCGAGATGGTGGGCACGGCGCAAGTGCGCCTTTGCCCACCCTACAGGCTACGACCCCCGCCCTCGGCGCAAATCCACCCCCGCAAGCCCCACCGCGCGCATAGGAGCCCGCCGTATCAACCTGATCTCACAGGCTGTTCCAATCGTTGATCCCCGTGTAGGCTCACCGCACTGCCGGGCCAGGATAAGGCCGTCGTCCATATGGGGCGGGCAGACAAAATGGGAGATTGCGGAATCCATGACGGAACTCCGATACCTGGCGCCTGGCACGCTTGATGAAGCGGTCGGCGCATTTGCGAAAGCCGGCAGCGCGGCGCGTATCCTGGCCGGCGGCACCGATCTTCTGGTGCAGATGCGTGCAGGCGTGCTCAAGCCCGGCGTGATCGTCGACATCAAGAAGATCCCCGAGATGACGGGAATCGAGCAGGCGGCCGATGGCGGCTTTCGCATCGGCGCCGCGGTCTCCGGCATGGCGCTGCACGACCACAAGACGTTCGGCAAGGTCTGGCCCGGCGTGCTCGAGGCCGTCAACCTGATCGGTTCCAAGCAGGTGCAGGGCAGCGCATCCGCCGGCGGCAATCTCTGCAACGGCTCGCCCGCCGGTGACAGCGTACCCGCGATGGTCGCCGCCGGCGCCATCGTCACGGTGCAGGGCCCGAACGGCCGCCGCGAGCTGAAGGTGGAGGATGTGCCCGCCGGTCCCGGCCGCACCAACCTGAAACCCGGCGAGATACTCGTGAGTTTCACGCTGCCGCCGCGTCCACCCGGATCGAGCGATGCGTATTTGCGCATGATCCCGCGCACCGAAATGGACATCGCCGTCGTCGGCGTCGGCGTCAGCCTGACGATCAAGGACGGCACTGTCACCGCCGCCCGCGTCGGCCTCGGCGCCGTAGCACCCACCGTGCTGCTGGTCGAAGACGCCGCCAGGGCGCTGATCGGCTCAAAGCTCGACGACGCCGCGCTGGCAAAGGCTGCCGCCGCCTGTTCCGCCGCCTGCCGTCCGATCGACGACAAGCGCGGCACCATCGCCTATCGCACCAAGGTGGCCGGCGTGCTGCTCAAGCGCACCGCAGCGATCGCCGCCAAACGCGCGACCCAGAAGAACTAGATCGGGAAGTAATAGCTCAATGGCCAAAGTTCACGTCACCACCACGATCAACGGCGAGCCGATGGAATTCCTGTGCGAGCCTGATGACACCATGCTCGACGCGCTGCGCGGGCCGCTGGCGCTCACCGGCTCCAAGGAAGGCTGCGCCTCCGGCGATTGCGGCGCCTGCTCGATCACGCTCGACGATCAGCTGGTCTGCTCCTGCCTGATGCTCGCGGTCGAATCGCAAGACCACGAGATCCGCACCATCGAGGGCATGGCGCAGGGCGAAAAGCTGCACCCCCTGCAGCAGAAGTTTCTGGAGATGGCCGCGCTGCAATGCGGCATCTGCACATCGGGCATGCTGGTCGCCTCCGACGCGCTGCTGAAGAAAAACCCGGAGCCGAGCGAGGAGGAAGTCCGCTTCTGGCTCGCCGGCAATCTCTGCCGGTGCACCGGCTATGACAAGATCGTCCGCGCAGTGATGGAAACCGCCGCCGAAATGCGCGCGCAATAGATTACGGGAGCCAGCCCAATGAACCTCGTCACCAACAACAAGTGGATCGGCCAGCGCACCATTCGTCCCGACGGCATGGACAAGGTCACCGGCCGCGCCCAGTTCGCCGCCGACACCGCCATGCCCGGCATGATCTGGGGCAAGGTGCTGCGCAGCCCGCACCCGCATGCGCGCATCAGGTCGATCGATACGTCGAAGGCGGAAAAACTGCCCGGCGTGAAAGCCGTCATCACCGCGAAGGACATCGTCGATTTCCCGATCGAGAAGGGCGCGGTCATGCTGGGTATCCAGGACATGCGCTGGATGTGCCGCAACGTGATGGCGCGGGAGAAGGCGCTGTTCCCCGGCCACCCCATCGCCGCCGTGGCCGCGACCACGGAAGCGATCGCCGCCGAAGCCTGCAAGCTGATCGAGGTCGATTACGAGGTGCTGCCGTGGTCGATCGAGATCGACGACGCGATCAAGCCCGATGCGGCTGTTCTGCACGAGTTCAACAAGTTCGACGGCAAGCCGTCCAACATCGCCGGCCGCCTCGAGCACAAGAAGGGCGACATCGCTGATGGTTTCAAGAAGGCCGACATCGTTATCGAGCGCACCTTCACCACGCGTCCCGTTCATCAGGGCTATATCGAGCCGCATGCCTGCCTGATCTCGGTGGCGCCCGACGGCAAGACCACGATCTGGAGCTCCAGCCAGGGCCAGTTCATGGTGCGCGCGATGACGGCGCATCTCACCGGCATCCCGCAGAGCGATATCCGCGCCATCCCCGCCGAGATCGGCGGCGGCTTTGGCGGCAAGACCATCGTCTATCTCGAACCGCTCGCGACCCTGCTCTCCAGGAAATCCGGCCGGCCGGTGAAGATGGTGATGACGCGCGAAGAAGTGATGCGCGCGACCGGCCCCACCTCAGGCTCGAAGAGCACGGTGAAGATCGGCGCCACGAAAGACGGCAAGATCGTCGCCGCGCACGGCACCTTCTATCTGCAGGCCGGCGCCTTGCCGGGCTCGCCGATCCGCGGCGCGGCCGGCTGCAGCTTCGCGCCCTACGATATTCCGAACCTGCTCTCCGAAGGCTATGACGTCGTCTCCAACCGCTCCAAGGTCGCGGCCTATCGCGCGCCGGGCGCACCGATCGGCGCCTATGCCGTGGAATGCGTGCTCGACGAAGTCGCAGAACGCCTGAAGATGGACCCGGTCGACTTCCGCCTGAAGAACGCCGCGAAGGAAGGCACCAAGGCCGCGCACGGTCCGGTGTTTCCGCGCATCGGCTTTATCGAGACGCTGGAAGCCGCCAAGAACTCGGATCACTACAAGGCCCCGCTCGGCAAGCTGCAAGGAAAGCTACAAGGCAGGGGCGTCGCTTCCGGGTTCTGGTTCAACGCCGGCGGCGAATCCTCCGCGCAGGTCAACATCACGGAAGACGGCAACGTCGTCGTCACGACAGGCCATCCGGACATCGGCGGTTCGCGCGCCGGCATCGCCAACATCTGCGCCGAGCTGCTCGGCATCGACTATCGCCGCGTCTCCGTCATCATCGGCGATACGCAGACGATCGGTTTCTCCAACCTGACCGGCGGCAGCCGCGTGCTGTTCGCCTCGTCGATTGTCGTGACGCAATCGACCGACAAGATCATCCAGACCTTGCGCGAGCGCGCCGCAAAGATCTGGGAGATCGATCCCGAGGCGGTAAAGTGGGAGAACGGCGCGGCGCATCCGGTGAGCCCGAACGCCGGCCAGTTCGAACCGCTGACGCTGGAAGAACTCGCCGAGAAGGCGCCCGCGATGGGCGGCCCGATCGGCGCAGGCGTGCAGCTCAACACCACGGGCGCCGACGGCGGCTTCGGCACGCATGTCTGCGACGTCGAGGTCGATGTCGATCTCGGCATCGCGCGGGTGATCCGCTACACCGCGGTGCAGGACGTCGGCCGCGCCATCCACCCCGGCTATGTCGAAGGCCAGCTCCAGGGCGGCGTCGCCCAAGGCATCGGCTGGGCGCTGAACGAGGAATACATCTATACGAAGGAAGGCAAGGTCGATAACCCCGGCTTCCTCGACTACCGCATGCCGGTCTGCTCGGACCTGCCGATGCTCGATTGCATCATGGTCGAAGTGCCGAACCCGAAACACCCGCAAGGCGTCAAGGGCGTCGGCGAAGTGCCGCTGGTGCCGGTGATGGCGGCGGTCGCCAACGCGATTTATAACGCGCTGGGCAAACGCTTCTACGCGCTGCCGATGTCGCCGCCGAAGGTGCTTGAGGTGCTGGAAGCGCCGACGCAGCAGGCCGCGGAGTAGGGGACGACGGTATATCGCCGAGCCGTCATTGCGAGCGAAGCGAAGCAATCCATCGTGCGGCACGTCGAGGTATGGATTGCTTCGTCGCTTCGCTTCTCGCAATGACAGACGCTGATGCGTAGCCCGGATGAGCGAAGCGATATCCGGGACCTTCATTGTCGTTCCCCGCATATCGCTGTGCTCATGCGGGCTACAGGCTGGTAACGCCGATGACCGACCTGCTTCCCTATCGCACAATGGCGTACAACAACGCCTGGGCAAACCACCGGCTGCTCACTGCCTGTCTCGGGCTTACACAGGAAGAATTCACCGCAAAACGAACCGGCTTCTTTCCAAGCCTGCGCGCCACGCTCAACCACATCCTGATCATCGATCACTTCTACGTCGACGCGATGGAAGGCGGCACGCTCGGCCCCGCCGCCTTCGCGAATCCCGAGCCTTGCGCCACGGTCGCCGCACTGAAGCAAGCGCAAGCCGCAGTCGACCGGCGCCTGCTTGGGGTCGTCGAAGCTCTCGATAGCGCCGGTCTGCAGCGCATCGTCTCCGTGCATCGCGGCACCTCCATCCAGCGTGAGCGGATGGACCGCCTGCTGCTGCACCTGTCCCAGCACGACATCCATCACCGCGGGCAGGCCCACGCCATGCTCTCAGGCACGTCGGTGAGCCCGCCGCAACTCGATGAGTTTTTCGCGGTGGGTGAGGCTCCGCTTCGGGCGGGGGAATTCGCGGAGCTGGGCTGGACGGAAGAGAGGATCTGGGGCGGTTCGTAGGGCGGATTAGCGAAGCGTATTCCGCCGCATCGCCACCGCACATTCGGCGGATTACGCTAACGCTAATCCGCCCTACGCTGGCTGCCATTCTGTTCACTTGAAAATCAGCCAACCCGGCGGGATCAGGACGCAGAGCGTCAAGATGACCCGCATATCGCCTCGCTCATGCGGGCTACTGTTGCGTACCGAATGTGAAAGCAATCATGAACGATCAGAATTCCCCTTCCGCCTCACCCTTCCACTCCATCCGCGCGATCGACTACACCGTCATCATCGTGCGCGACATGGCGGCGATGCGCCGCTTCTATGAGGGCATCCTGCGCTTTCCGCTGACGCGCGAACTGTCGGCGGGATGGATCGAATATCAGATCGGCGGCAACACGCTCGCGCTGTCGCGGCCCAGCCGGACGGCGAAGGATGCGCCGACGCCCGCAGGCAGCGCTTCGCTGCAGCTTGCTTTCAGGGTTGCTCGTGATGACGTGGATCGCTGCGCTGACGAACTGGTGCGGCACGGCGTCGATCTGCTCGAACCGCCGACGGACCAGAGCTTCGGCCATCGCACGCTGTTCTTCAGGGATCCTGATGGGAATCTGCTGGAGGTGTATGCGGAGATTTGACGGGGCTTAGAAGCTGCCAGACCTCATCCTGAGGAGCCTGCGAAGCAGGCGTCTCGAAGGATGAATGGCACCAGTGGGGCTTCATGGTTCTCCCGGCGATGCGCAGCATCGTCCGGAGACGGCGCTAAAGCGCCTCCTCACCATGAGGACTTTCAGTTCAGCGTCAGCCACACCAGATTGCCGTCGTGCTGGCAGGTGTTGCAGTGCGCCGGCTGGTTGAAGGTATTGGCGAGCTGCCATTCCTGCGCCTCGTTGCTCCATTGCGCCGTGGCGTGGCAGATGATGTCGTCGGAGCCGCAGGCAACGCAGACCGGCGTGGAGCGGGCAGCGAGGTTCGCTACCTTCCGCTCAAGCGGCGGCGCTCGCTCCGAGGTGATCCGGTCTTGCGTGATCCGGTCCTGAGTCGTTTCAAACGGGTTGACCAGTCTGAGGCGTCGCAACATCGGTCCTGCATCCATCCGCGAGTTCTTGGGATTCGCTTCATTCCAAACTAGCGAATCGGCTTGGCCATTCCATCGCAAAATTGAGGAATACCCACGTTTTAAGTGTGATCGTCACCAGCGGGACACAGCAGTGGTTTTCCGGTGAGGGAGGGCGGTTGATATCGCGCTGCGTCAATGACGAGAGGTATCTGTAGAGGGATCGAACCGGTTGACACGGCACGCACAACCGCCCGGCATCGATGCCGCGCCGCTGTGCCAGCACCCGGTCTTCCCTGCGCCCTCTTATTTTTGGGGGCAAGAGTTCAAGCATAGCTCGGCGCAATCCGCGCTGCAGGAATGCGAGGTCATGTCTATCGGTCGTCCCTGCGAACGCAGGGACCCATAACCACAGGAAGCAGTTGCGCGCTGACCGTTATATCGTGCTTCAACAACAACGGCCGCGGCGTATGGGTCCCCGCGTTCGCGGGGACGACGTGTTGAGAGAGCGCGCGGCCCTCACAACTCCCGCGCATTCGAAAACGCAAACGAGCTCACCCGCCGCGTATTCTCGTCCAAAATCAGCGTGCGCGTAATCGGCGGCTCCGCGCGCTGGCTGCAGTTTTCGCGTTCGCAGAGCCGGCAGTTGACGCCGATCGGCGTGCCTTCCGTCTTCTCCAGATCCATCCCCGCGGCGTAGACGAGCTTCGACGCATGGCGGATCTCGCAACCCAGACCGATCGCAAAGCGCGGCTGCGGCTGCGGGTGCGGGGCGATCGGGCGGCGCACCATCTGCGCGATCGAGAAGTAGCGCGTGCCGTCGGGCAGTTCGATCACCTGCTTGAGCAGACGGTCCGGCGTGTCGAAGGTCGAATGCACGTTCCACAGCGGGCAGGTGCCGCCGAACTTCGAGAACGGAAACGTGCCGGAGGAAAACCGCTTGGAGACGTTGCCGGCATTGTCGACGCGCAGCAGGAAGAACGGCACGCCGCGCGCGTTCGGCCGCTGCAGCGTGGTGAGGCGATGGCACACCTGCTCGAAGCCGGCATTGAAGCGCTGCGCCAGCACGTGCACGTCGTAGTTCAGCGTCTCGGCTGCGCTATGGAACGGCTGGTAGGGCATCATCACGGCGGCGGCGAAGTAGTTCGCCAGCGTAATCCGGTAGAGCCGGCGCGGCGTGTCGTCGAGCGGGCCGGCGCGATTGACGATGGCGTCGATGGCCGTGCTGCATTCGGCAAGCCCGATCTGCAGCGCCAACTGGAAGGCGCGGCCCGAGCCGTCGACCAGTTCGGAAATCAGAAGCTGCCGGCGATGGCGGTCGAAGCGCCGCAGCGTCTCGCGCATCACGTCGACCGGCATGATGCGGGTGACGATCGAGTGCTTTTCCCGCAGCCGCGCCGAAAGTGCCGCGAACAGCTCCTCCGCGGAGACGCTGAGTTCGTCGCGCATGTTTTCCGCGGCCTGTTCGAGCTCGGGAAAATAATTGCGGTTGGCCTCGATCAGGTCGCGCACGCGCTCGATCGGGTTGGCCTCGAATCGCGTGCCCTCGTCGCGATCGGCCATTTGCGCCGCCACCAGCGTCTCGCCGCGGCGGGCCTCGGTATAGGCGGCGTAGAGCCGTTGCAGGGAATGCGTCACACCGGGGCACAGTTCGGCGAGGTCGCGCAGTTCCTGCTTGGGCAGGTCGATCTGGCGGAACAAGGGATCGGAAAAGATCTCGTTCAGTTCGGCAAAGAACCGGTCCTCGTCGGCGGTGGCGAGATCGCGCAGATCGAGGTCATAGGTCTCCGCCAGCCGGAGCAGGATTTGCGCCGTCACCGGGCGCTGGTTCCGCTCTATCAGGTTGATATAGCTCGGAGAAATCTCAAGCCCCTCGGCCATCTGGGTCTGCGACAGGCCGAGCTGCTGGCGGATCCGGCGGAATCGCGGGCCCACAAACAGCTTCTTTCCGGTGTCTGTGGCCATGGCAGGTTCCTTGACCTGATTTGTGACAAAATTGACAAAATAACACTTGTGACAAGTCTAGATGTTACATGACATCACCATTCGAAATCAAGCTATCTATACGAAATGGGAAGTTTCGCGTTTAGCTCTCGGTACGTTTTGCAACGCACTGTCAAGAATGTCGATCAGTGGCGGACTGCAGATTTAGCGTCACCGAAAGGATCACGATCATGAACTACCAGCCACGCGGCATCAGCGATCAGGCCATCCAGGGACCCGCTTCCTATGCGAGCGAGCTCAGCGCTGCCAAGGCGCTGCTCGAGACCCAGCCGACCTGGAACGGCGTCACCGCCGAAGCCGTGGCGCGCATGCGTCTGCAGAACCGCTTCAAGACCGGCCTGGACATCGCCCGCTACACCGCGGCGCTGATGCGCAGCGATATGGCTGCCTATGACGCCGATCCGACCAAGTACACCCAGTCGCTCGGCTGCTGGCATGGCTTCATCGCGCAGCAGAAGCTGATTTCGGTCAAGAAGCACTTTGGCAAGACCGATCGCCGCTACCTGTATCTCTCGGGCTGGATGATCGCGGCACTTCGCTCCGAGTTCGGACCGCTGCCCGACCAGTCGATGCACGAGAAGACCTCGGTGCCGGCGCTGATCGAAGAGCTCTACACCTTCCTCCGTCAGGCGGACTCCCGTGAGCTCAACGATATCTTCCGCGCCATCGACGCCGCCCGCAAGGCGGGCGACAAGGCGAAGGAAAAGGAACTGATCGAAAAGGTCGACAATTTCCAGACCCATGTCGTGCCCGTCATCGCCGACATCGACGCCGGCTTCGGCAATGCCGAGGCGACCTATCTGCTCGCCAAGAAGATGATCGAAGCGGGTGCGTGCGCGCTGCAGATCGAAAATCAGGTCTCCGACGAAAAGCAGTGCGGCCACCAGGACGGCAAGGTGACGGTGCCGCACGAGGTGTTCCTGGCGAAAATCCGCGCCTGCCGCCATGCCTTCCTCGAACTGGGTGTCGAAGACGGCATCGTCGTGACCCGCACCGATTCGCTCGGCGCCGGCCTCACGCAGCAGATCGCTGTCAGCCACAAGCCCGGCGACCTCGGCGATCAGTACAACAGCTTCCTGGATTGCGAGGAAGTGACGGCCGACAACGCCAGGAATGGCGATGTCATCATCAACCGCAACGGCAAGATGATGCGTCCGAAGCGGCTTGCCAGCAACCTCTACCAGTTCCGTGCCGGCACGGGCGAAGATCGCTGCGTGCTCGACAGCATCACCTCGCTGCAGAACGGTGCCGACCTCTTGTGGATCGAGACCGAGAAGCCGCATATCGAGCAGATCGCCAAGATGGTCGACCGCATTCGCGAGGTCGTTCCGAACGCGAAGCTGGCCTACAACAATTCGCCCTCGTTCAACTGGACGCTCAACTTCCGTTGGCAGGTGTACGATGCGATGAAGGAAGCCGGCAAGGATGTCAGCAAGTACAACCGGGCCGACCTGATGAAGCCGGAATACGACGAGACGCCGCTGGCTATTGAAGCCGACGAGCGCATCCGCACCTTCCAGGCCGATTCAGCCAAGCGTGCCGGCATCTTCCACCATCTGATCACGCTGCCGACCTATCACACGGCAGCGCTGTCGACCGACAATCTCGCGAAGGAGTACTTCGGCGACCAGGGCATGCTCGGTTACGTGAAGAATGTTCAGCGCCAGGAGATCCGTCAGGGCATCGCCTGCGCCAGGCATCAGAACATGGCCGGCTCCGATATCGGCGACGAGCACAAGGAATATTTCGCCGGTGAAGCCGCTCTGAAGGCGGGCGGCGCTCACAACACGATGAACCAGTTCGGCTAACACACAGCTACGACAGCAGGAGACTAGTCATGACGAAGAGCAATTTCTGGGTGATTGGCGGCGAGTTCGGATCGATGAACTTCCACAAGCTCGTGGAAGGCTCGGCTCAGGTACAGGGGCCCTTCAAGACCCGCGCAGAGGCCGAAGATGCCTGGCGCTCGGTCTCGGAAGAGAACCGCCACAAGGCCGGCGTGCGCTTTTCGATCGTCGAAGAGCCCTCCCGCGTCTCGGCCTGATAAAAACTGAGGAAGCCCAAGGACAGGCGGCCCCATCCGGAAAACCGGGTGGGGCCGTCTGCGCTTCCAAAGGGAGTGCTCGATCCTCTCCCTCTCCCCGTCCTTCACGGGGAGAGGGTCGGGGTGAGGGGCTCTCCCAGCGAACTCCGAAACCCAGTGGATCGCTAACCCCTTGCAAATAAACAGCCATTGCGCGCAAGATAGTTACTGATAGGTTAACAGCGCCCACCCCTGCAGGATAAAGGCGGCTACCGATGTCAGAAGCGCAAAAAACCGGCGGTGAAGCCCGCGACATGCGACCGACACGGCTGCGCGACGCGCTCCGCCAGGCCCGCATCGAGGCCGCCGACCGCACCGGCGTGGTGGTCGAACTGCGCGATGCCGAGGTCGCCCGGCTCGAGATCCTGAACGAGGCGCTCGACCCGTTGTTCGCGCAGGTGCCGGAGCGGATCGACCTGTTCGATCGCGGCGTCAGCCAAGGCGAGACGCCGCGGCTATGGATCGATGTGGTGGCGCATGTGGTGATGGGGCGCGACAAGCGCATCTACCGCTTCGTGCAGGACACGCGCTTCGGCCGCATCGTGATCGCCGAGTCGCATGACGTGCCCGTCATCGTCGATGCCGTCACCGGCTATGTCGCGCGCCGCATGATCGAGCGCGAACATGCGATGATGGTAACGCCCGCCGCCGAGCCGGCCGTGGAGAAAAAGCCGCGCCGCCGCGGCTTCGGCGCCTTCGTGCTCGGCTTCGTGCTGGGCGCGGTCGCGCTGTTCGGGCTGGCGCTGTATGCGAGCCTGAAGAACTTCTAGAGCAGCGTCGTCTGCTTGATCTCCTTGACGCGGAAGTCGGTGTCGATGGCGCGCACGGTCTGCACGCAGCGCCATTTGTCGCCGTCGCGCGCGATCGAAAACAGGTTATACGCCGCGGCCGGATAATGCCGGTGGGCCAGCGCCGACGCCGACGGCACGCCGACCGCGGGGATCTGGCGGTCGGCGCCTTCGAGCCACATCGTCGAATGGATGTGGTCATGGCCGTGCAGCACGAGTTCGACACCGTGCCGCTTCAGCACGGCGCGGAGCGCCTTCGAATCGGTGAGCCGCTTCATCCGCGAATCCGAGTGCAGGGGATGATGAACCAGCAGCACGCGGAAGGCCTCATCGGCGGACATCTGCGCCAGATGGCGATCGAGCGCATCGATCTGCGCGCGGCCAAGCCGGCCGGTGGCCATCAGCGGCAGCGTCGGCACCGCCGAGGAAACCCCGATCAGCGCCAGCGGCCCGCGCCGGCGCACGAACGGAAACGGCGTGCCGTTCGCCTGGGCGACGTCGCAGCTCAGATATTTCTCGAATGTATCGGTGAAACGGTGCCGCGTCGCGCGCACATAGGCGTCGTGATTGCCGGGAACGACCGTGACCCGTTGCGGCGTGCCGACGCTTTCGAGCCAGGCTTGGGCCGGAGTGAATTCGGCCTCCAGCGCCAGGTTGACGAGATCGCCGGTCACCGCGATGTGGTCCGGCCGCTGCGCCTGCATGTCGGCGACCAGCGCGTCCAGCACCTCGCGGCGGTGATATTTGTGACGGTTGCGGGTCCAGTTGAGATAGCCCAGCGCACGCTTGCCCGCGAGATCGCGAAGCCGCGGCGCGGGCAGGGGCGGCAGATGCGGATCGGACAGATGCGCCAGCGTGAAGCTATCGGTCATTCGCGCTCCGCCGCATTCCCTGTGGTATAGAGCCGTCGCACGATCATGTCGGCGATATAAGGATCAAACGTGATAGCTGTCCATCCGAGGTTTGCGTGACGGCACTGCAGCACCTGCGAAAGCGTCTCGAGCCGCAATTGCGGCGGGCATTCCACCTCTATTGGCGGATGGCCCGCGGCATGACGCTCGGGGTCCGCGGCCTTGTGCTCGACGGCGATAACAAGGTGTTTCTGGTCAGGCACAGCTACGTCGCCGGCTGGCACCTGCCGGGCGGCGGGGTCGAGGTCGGCGAGACGTTTCTCGAAGCCTTGCGGCGGGAGCTGGTGGAGGAGGGGCGGATCGAACTGACGGGAGAGCCGGTCCTGCACGGCCTGTTCTTCAATGGCCACGTCTCCCGCCGCGACCATGTCGCGGTCTATGTTGCGAGGCAATTCCGGCAGGACCGCCTGCCGGAGCCCAACCACGAGATCGTCGAGTGCGGGTTCTATGCGGCCAATGCGCTGCCCGAGGAGACGACCAGGGGGACGCGGCTGCGAATCGCGGAAGTACTTGACGGTACGACGCCGGGCGAGACCTGGCGCTAGGGGGCACCTGTGCTAGTAATCCTTCAGCGCAAAATCGAAGGCGGGGCGATCAGGCAAAAATGAAATTCCTGAAGATCCTTTGCGCGATCGGATTCCTCGTCGTACTGGTCAGCAATATTTGGTCAATATCCGGCTGGATCGAAGCCCGCGGGGTCTATGACGATATCTGCTACCTGAGGCAGGCGCATTTGTTCGACCGGTTTGGTCACCGTGGCATCGACACCAACATCTCCTTCGACGACGATCATTATCTCAAGAACAAGCTGAAGGAGATCGATTTTCCGGGATGGGACGATGCGAAGCGAACGCCCTGCCACACCTGGATTACCGCTGCGGATAAACATGTGCTGCAATATCCGCCCGGGACCGGCTTCATCCTGTCGCTGTTTCCCGCCGGATTCCAGGTCATCCCGCTTTACATATTGACGTCGGTCGTCGCCGTCGGTTTTTCACTCCTTGCGTTGACCTATGCGTCCACATTTTATCGGCTGATGCTCGTTGCCGCGTTCGGCGACAGCGCGATTTATCTGATGATCAATCCGACGAAGGCCAGCTATTCGGTAGCGCCGACCATGATGGTGTGCGCGCTGGTGGGTTTTCTGACGGCGAAACTATTCGTGGAGCGATCGCGGCATCGGCTCGCCCTGTGGGCGCTGGTGGGATTGCTCATCGGCATCTCCGTCAATTTCCGTCTGCCCAATCTGTTTCTGGCGTCGGGCTATTGCCTGTATCTTGCCGGCGCGTTCCTGCTGGCGCGCAGCAAGGAGACCTTCCTGCAGGGGGTGTCGTTCGGCATCGCTTTCCTCATGGGGATGACGCCGACATTGATCGCGAATACGATCAATGCGGGTAGTCCGTTCTCGACCACCTATAGCGGCATCGACGCCACCCCGCCCGAGCTGAACCTGACCGTATTGTTAAGCTATCTCGTTGACGTTCAATTCATCTTGCTGGCGATATCGGTCGCCTGGACCGCCTTGCTCTGGCGCTTCGGTCGGGCCAACGCCCGGCAGGTCACCGTCCTGATCGCCCTGAACCTCGCGGTAAACCTGATTTTCTTCATGACCCATCCGATATTTACGCCATATTATATCATTCCGATCGACATGCTCTCGCTCTGGACTTTGCTGTTCGCAACGCTCGATCCGCGCGGCGAACGGGTCGCGGACAGTGCGGCCTTCCCTCAACCGGCCAATGCCTGACAGCGGTATGACGCGCCATGGACGGACCAAATTCGGTGAGCGTGCAATGACCACACCGGCGCTGCGGATTGCCGTTCTGGTGCCGTGCTTCAACGAGGAAGCCGCGGTCGCCACCGTGGTCTCCGACTTCCGCAAGGCGCTGCCGGCGGCCGAGATTTTCGTCTACGACAATAATTCCAGGGATCGCACCGTCGAGGTGGCGCGCGCGGCCGGCGCCATCGTGCGCAGCGAGCGCCGCCAGGGCAAGGGTCACGTGGTGCGGCGCATGTTCGCCGATGTCGATGCCGACGTCTATGTGCTGGTCGACGGCGACGCGACCTATGATGCGCCGAGCGCTCCGCGCATGATCGATGCGCTGGTCAACGACCATCTCGACATGGTGGTGGGCTTTCGCGTCGACCAGTCGGTCGCCGCCTACCGGCCCGGCCACCGCACCGGCAACTGGATGTTGACGAGCTTCCTTTCCTCGGTGTTCGGCCAGGCGTTCAAGGATATCCTTTCCGGCTACCGCGTGTTCTCGCGCCGCTTCGTCAAATCCTTTCCGGTGCTGTCCGACGGCTTCGAGATCGAAACCGAGCTTAGCGTGCATGCGCTCGAGCTGGCGCTGCCGGTGATGGAAATCGAGACACCCTATTTTGCCCGGCCCGAGGGATCGTTCAGCAAGCTGAACACCTGGCGCGACGGTTTCCGGATTCTCGGTACCATCCTTAAGCTGTACCGGTCGGAAAAGCCGCTGCGCTTCTTCACGGTTATCGGCGTCTTCCTGATGCTGGTCTCGATCGGGCTCGCGATCCCCGTGATCATCACCTATCTCGAGGAAGGCTTCGTTCCGCGGCTGCCGACCGCGGTGCTGTCGATGGGCCTGATGATCGTGGCGGTGCTGTCGGTCACCTCGGGGCTGGTGCTGGATACGGTGACGCGTGGCCGCCGCGAAATGAAGCTTTTGGCCTATCTGTCCCAGCCTGCCATCGGCAAGGATTGAGGCAATACAGGGATTGCCGCTTCCAGCGATGGACCGCGCCGCCGCCAGATGCTATCCCGCGCCCCATCATGAGCGAACTTGACGTCACCATTCTGACCGAAACAGCAAAGGACGCGCAGGCGATCGAACGCCTGCACGAGCGTACATTTGGTCCCGGCCGTTTCGTGCTGAGCGCCTACCGTCTGCGCGAGCATGTCGATCACCTGCTCGACCTCTCCTTCACGGCGCGGATCGGCACATTGCTGGTCGGGTCCGTGCGGCAATTGCCGATCTGCATCGGCGACACGGCGGCCCTGATGCTTGGGCCGCTGACGGTCGAACCGCCATTCCGAAAGCACGGCGTCGGACGCATGCTGCTGGATCGCTCGCTGCAGGACGCCAAGGCCAAGGGCCATCGCCTGACCATCCTGGTCGGCGACGAGCCCTATTACGGCCGCGTCGGTTTTAAGATCATACCGAAGGGGCGGGCGATCATGCCGGGTCCGGTCGACTACAGCCGCCTCCTGGTAGCGGAACTGGTCGAGGGCGCCTTCGACGGTGTCTCCGGCGATATCCGGCCGGACTGGAACAAGGCGCGATAGCGCGACATCATCCGGGAACGGCAGGTCTGTTCGGCCTCGTTGTCAGGTCAGGGAGACGGTTTCCTTCTGACGCCGGTCGTCTCATCGGCAGACCGGGTCCCTCCCGCCGCCTGCTGCAATTCGTGCCGGAATTCATCGCGCTTTTCATGGATGGACGCGACGACCAATCCCATTGCCACGCCGAGGCCGATTAGGGCTGCTTCTGACAACAACAAACTTGCTTCAATCGTCTCGGGCACGGCGTCGGTGACGCCGATCTGGTAAAGATGTCGCGCGTGCTCGGCGTCGCGGGCGCGCGACACTATCAGCATGTCCTGCCTGAGCGTGCGGACCTGGGCGACGATTTCGTCGATGCCCTTGGCTTCGCCGGTGGTGACGATGACCGCCGCGGCCTCCATGAGGCCGCAACTCTTCAGGAACTCTGGCTTCGTCGCATCCCCGTAATAGACGGTGCGTCCTTGCCTGCGCTGCTCCGGCACGGCGGCGGCATCGTTGTCGACGGCGACATATTTGAACTGGTGCCGATCCAGCATCGCGCAGACGACTTGTCCGACCCGGCCGTGTCCGATGACAATGGCGTGGCCGCTGCCCCCGCTTGGCGCAACGGCTAGTTCGGGATCGAGTGGCTTGTCTTCGCGCACCATCGGTGCGAGCCGCCGCGCGACATGGGAAAGCGCGGGAATGAGCACCATGGTCAGCGATGTCAAAGCGACCGTGAAGCTCGACATCTTCGCATCGATCAGACCGAACGTCGTCGCCATGCCGATGGCGACAAAAGCGAACTCGCCGCCGGGGCCGAGCAGAAGGCCGACTTCGATGGAAGCTCGCCAGGAAAGGCGAAACAGCCGGGCGAGGGCGATGAGGATGACGGACTTGATGGCAATGAGCCCGATGGCGGCCCCGATCAGCCAAACGGGATCGCGGGCAAGCTCGCGAAAATCGATGTTCATGCCGACTGTAAAAAAGAACAGGCCGAGCAGGAGACCCTTGAAAGGATCGATGGCGGTTTCGATCGCCTTGCGGAATTCGGTTTCGGCGAGCAGCAGGCCGGCGACGAAGGCGCCGAGCGCCATCGAGAAGCCCGCCACGGCGGCAGCGACCCCGGCTGCGACGATCACGAACAGCGTGGTGGCCACGAACAGATCGCTCATGCCGGCGGATGCGACCAGACGGAAGAGCGGGCGCATGACGACGCGTCCCACAACGACGATCACCCCGAGCACGAGCGCGGCGTTCGTCAAAGCCAGGATGAGTGTCGCGGCAACCGACCCGGCCTCGCCGGTGCCGAAGATGGAGATGAAAAGCAGGAGCGGAGCAACTGCCAGATCCTGCGCCAGCAAGGTAGCGAAGCTGGCCCGGCCCGCACTTGTGTTCAGTCGTCCCTGCCTGGAAAGCACCTCGATGACGATGGCCGTTGAGGACAAAGCGAGGCACGCACCGAGGATGAGCGCCACCGGCGGCGTGCTGCCGGCCAGAGCCGCGATGCTGCCGATCACCGCGGCCGAGAGTGCGATTTGCGAGCCGCCGAGCCCAAAGATAAGCCGGCGCATCGACTTCAGGCGCTCATACGATAGCTCCATGCCGATCAGGAACAGCAGGAACACAATGCCGAGGTCGGCAATGCCGGCGACGTTTTTGGCGTCGACGACGGTCAACCAATAGAGGAACGGGAAGCTTCCGATGAACGATCCCAATCCGAGCGGGCCCAGGATCGCGCCGGCTCCGAGGTAACCCAGAACGGGATTGAGGCCGAACCGCCGCACCAGGGGAATGACCACGCCGGCGGTGCCGAGCAAGACAAGAACGTCACTATAGACGTGGGTATTGATCGGCGCCGGCATCGATCCTTGTTCACCCACTGTGCGAGATACATGTGACGGAAGATCGGCCGTGGCAGCCGCCGTCATGCAGACGTTAGCCGGTACGACCGGCTAACGCCACCCGCCAGCGAATGTTCTAGAACTTCAGATTGGCAAACGCGCGCACGCCGATGCCCGGCATCAGAACCTGGTCCTTGGTGTAGGATACCGAATTGCGGATGTTCTCGTTCAGCAGGTTATTGCCGACGAGGCCGATCGTCATCTCACGCGCGCCGATCCAGGACGGATCGAGTTTCGTCCTGTAGCTGACCTCCGCCTTCAACAGATTATAGCCCGCGGTCGGTGTCTCGCCGATCGGGGCGATATCGTTCTGGGCGAAGGCGTGCAGCAGGTTGATCCGCGTCAGCCAGTTGGCATCGCGCCAGAACAGTCCGCCACCGACACGCACCGGCGGGATGCGCGGAACGTTGGTGCCGTCGCTGAAGGTCGCGCGCACGACATCGAACTGGTTCTCGATGCCCCAGATACCGCCGTTGAGCGGGCCTACGTCCAACTGGCTCTGGAACTCGCCGCCGCGGAAGGTGGCGTCGCGTTGCGAATAGATCGCCTGGTTCAGCTCGAGCGGCGCGGCCGGATTGGCAGGGCTCACGCAGGTGACATCCTCGCAGGTGTTGCCGGTGAGACGGCGATAGATGAAGCCGTTGAATTTGGTGTAGTAGGCCGTCGCTTCGAACCTCAACGGTCCGGTCGCCCGTCGCAGTCCGATCTCGATCGTCTTGGCGGTTTCGAGACCGAGATCGGGATTGCCGATGTCGAAGGTGCCGGTGGCGTCGTGTCCGCCGCGCGAAAACAATTCCGCCGGCTTGGGCGCGCGCTCGACATATTGAGCGGTGATGCTGGCAACCAGTTGCCCCGGCAAATTCTGGATCAGGCCGATGCTCGCGCTCTTCGGCGTGAAGCCGAGGTTGCGCGCGACCGGCGGCCCGATATCGCCCGGATTGACATTGAGGTCGAACAACTCCGGAATGAATGAAGGTGTCGTGCCGCTGAGATCGACATGCTCGATGCGCCCGGCGATCTGCGCCTTGGTGGTATCGGTGAACTTGAGTTCGTTGAAGACGTAACCGGCGACCTTGGTGTTCTTGTTCGGATCCCACAATCCGTTGAGCGGACTGCCGGGATCGTCCGGGCTCGGCGCCGTCAGTTCCTGGTGGCTTGCCTGCAGGCCGAACGCGCTGGTGACGGCGGCAAAGCGCGCATTGAATGGCGCCATCTGCACCTCGACGCGGCCTTCCTGCTCCTTGTTGGTGAAGGTCTGCCGCACGCCCAGCGACGAGAAGTCGGCCGGATCGGCGAGACCGATCTCGTTGTGCTTGTAGTCGGTAGCAGCCGCCCAGAACCTGACGGCATCGATCGCCGCCGCGTCGGGCCGGTATTCGCCCTTGGCGGAAAACTTGGTCTGATGCGCGTCGATGCGGGTCTGGTGATCGGCGCCGTCGATGCCGGGGATGCGATACAGAGAATCGTTCTGCGTGATCGCGGCGCCAATGAAGCCGCCGTGGAAGATGTAGGAGCCGCCGACCGAAGCGCCGTCGGCTTGCGCCGCCGAGTTCGGTTGCTTTCCGTTCACCGGCCGCGTCTGGTCGAACAGATAGGGATAGCCGGGAATGCTGTAATCGCCGGCTTTGCGGCCATAGGCGTCCGCATGAACCGCGAAATTGCCGCCGCCGGCATCGAGCAGGATGCCGCCTTCGACGCCGCGATCGACCGAGCTGACAGCCGTGCGGGTCTCGACGGTGACGCAAGGTGCCGATTGCGCATCCGCCAGCGGTGCCTTCACCGGCAGGCCGTAGCTCTGGAACGGCGCTGCCGGGCAGGAGGGCACAGCCTCCGGGATGCGGTTGTTGGTGGCGCTGACGACGCCGCCGATCGAGGTCGAGCCGTAGCGCAAGGCCGCGGGCCCGCGCACGACTTCGACCTGGTTGGTGGCGAGGGGATCGATGGGCACGAAATGATCCTCGCCGAGGTCGGAGACGCCACCACCGTTCGTACCGTTCTCGACGATGCCGACGCGGTTGCCGTCGAGGCCCCTGATGATCGGCCGGCTGGAAGCGCCCGGCGCGAAGCTGGAGCCGGTGATGCCGGGTTTTGAAAACAGGAGGTCGCCAAGCGTCGCGCTGCCGGAACGGCGGATTTCCTCGTTCGGCACCACCGTGACGGTCGCGAACTGATCGGTCACGACGGGCAGCACGCCGAGCTGGGGCGCGGGCGCGGCCGCGACCGGGGCCGGCTGCGGCTCTGGCGGGCGCTCGCGGTTCCGGCCTGGCGCAGTGCGGGCGACGCGCGCGGGGGAGCGCGATGGGGCCTGCTTACGCCGCACGATCGGGCTTGGCGCCGTCACGGTGATTTCAGGCAGTGGTGTCGAGGCGGGTGGCGCCGCGTTCTGCGCCAGCGCGTTGTCGGCGATGGCGCACAGCAATAGGCAGCTTGCTCCACCGAAATGGAACGTTCGTTTCTTCTTGGATTTCATTTTCCCGATCCTGATTCCGTCGGTGTACGACGGATCGATTCCGATTTTTCCCCGGGGGATCAGCCGCGTGGCGCGGCGTCCCCCTTGAGGCGTGCATCAATCAATCGAGGTCAGGAGACGGGAGGTGCGCGGGACTGGAACGCGGTATGCAGCGAGCCGAGATGCGCGAACTCGGCGCCGATGGTCAGGTGCAGAAGCTCGACCGCCTGCGGCAGCTCCAGCAGCGGCGGCGTGGCGAACATGAAATTGTTCGCCAGCGAGACGACGGCACAGATCGCGCAGTCGGAGGTATGCCGGTCGGAGTCGTGGTTGGAAGGCTGCTGTGCCGCTTCGGAGCGAGCCTGTGGCGCAGCCTGTGTGGCCGCAATGGCGACGTCCGCGCCGGTCGACCCGGTCTGAATAGCCGGCGCAGCGCGGGCGATATCCCCGTGGAAATGCCCGAACGACAACACAAACTGGATCGCGAGCGCAAACAGCGCCAGCCGCGAGCCGTGCTTGAGGTGTTTTCGGAACCAATTCACGACGAGTTTCGCCTTCCCCGAACGGCCAAGGTGCCTTTGAGGCCATCTTGGCCGCCCAATGTTATATTATAACGTCGCGAAGGCAGCAGCGTGTCAATCGTCGTCGGCGTTGTCGTCCGTCTGCGAACCCGACATTTCATCTGGGTGTGCGATTCGCGCAACATCGACCCGTCGGCCACAACGCGCACCGCGCCTTCTTGCCATTTGACAATACCGAAAGAATGTTATGTTATAACATAACATAAAATCACCAGTGATGGACCCAAATGCGCCGTCCTTCTCGATTGGGGTCCCGCGAGCTGAAGAGGCTTTTTGATCTCCATGCGAAAACTCCCCGTCACCGTCTTGTCCGGCTTCCTCGGGGCTGGAAAGACAACTTTGCTGAATCACGTCCTCAACAATCGTCAGGGCCTGAAAGTGGCGGTGATTGTGAACGACATGAGCGAAGTGAACATCGATGCCGACCTGATACGAGATGGCGGTGCCAATCTTTCCCGGACTGATGAAAAGCTGGTCGAGATGACCAATGGCTGCATCTGTTGCACGTTGCGCGATGATCTGCTCAACGAAGTGCGCGGGTTGGCCGAGGCTGAACGATTCGATTACCTGCTGATTGAGTCCACCGGTATTTCCGAGCCGCTCCCGGTTGCTGCGACTTTCGATTTCCGCTCGGAAGACGGAGAAAGCCTCTCTGACGTGGCCATGCTTGACACGATGGTGACGGTCGTCGACGCCGTCAATCTGTTGAGAAACTACTCTTCTACTGTTTTCCTGAAGGACCGCGGCGAGTCGCTTGGTGAGGGCGATAGGCGTACGCTGGTCGATCTATTGATAGAGCAGATCGAATTCGCTGACGTGATTGTGCTCAATAAAATCGATGCGGCATCGCCGGGACAGCGCGATGCCGCCCGAATGATTATCCGAGCCCTGAATCCGGAGGCTGACGTCATCGAGACCAGTTTCTCCAATGCACCGCTGGAGCGCATTCTCGATACCGGTCGATTCGACTTTGAGCGCGCGCAGCAACATCCGCTGTGGTTCAAGGAGCTTTACGGTTTTGCAGACCATACGCCCGAGACCGAAGAATACGGCGTCAGCAACTTCGTCTATCGCGCGCGGCGGCCTTTCGACCCCACGAAGTTTCATCAATTCCTCAGAGAAAGCTGGGCAGGCGTGATCCGCGCCAAGGGACATTTCTGGATCGCAACTCGCCCGCAATGGCTCGGTGAGTTGAGCCAGGCGGGTGCGATCGTCAGAACCGAGGGCTTGGGATTTTGGTGGGCAAATGTCCCTGCAGACCGATGGCCGAACGATCCGTTCTGGCGCCAATCGCTCAAGGCGAATTGGAGCGACGTGTATGGCGACCGCCGGCAGGAGATTGTCTTCATAGGCGCCAACATGGACCAAAACGCGATAAAGGCACGCCTCGATGCATGCCTTGTCCCTGGAAAAACGGGAATGCACTTTGAGGAATGGGCCAAGCTCGCAGATCCCTTTCCGAGATGGCGCCGCGCGGACGAGACCGTCTAAGGCGGCTCCACGAGGTCGGTGCTTACCGCCCCTCGCGCACCCAGGTCGCCGCGAACGCGCCGAGCAGCAGCAACAGGCCGATCAGCCCTGCGAACATCGGCAGCACGCCGACGCCCTTGACGACGCTAGCGTCGCGCATCTTGACGCCCATCCAGCCGTCGCCGTGGAAGATGCCGGAGGCGCGCACCGGCACCACGCGCGGGAGATCGATGCTGCCGCCATCGGCCACGCGGCGGGCATCGCCGCCGGTCGCCTGCGCCATCGGCTTCAGCATCTCGGTGGTCGACGTGACCTCGGAAAATTCCTTCGGGTTGGTCGGCCCGACATTAATCAGGGCTTTCAGCGCACCGTCGGTCGCCTGCCACAGCCCGAGTTCGTTGGCGGGAAGGGTGGAGCGCCAAGTGCCGGGGTCGCTGGCGGTCAGCGTGAGTTCCTTGGTGGCGCCACTCGGCGACGTCACGGTTACCGGCGGCACGTTGTCGGCCATGGTCTGGCGCAGCACCACGAGGTCCTTGCCCTGGATCTGCAGGCGGAGCGCCTCTTCGTCCAGATCAGGCTGCTTCATCAGCCAGTGCGACGTCCGCCGCAGCAGATCCAGATGCGGCCCGCCGCCCTCGTAGCCGCGCGCCCACAGCCAGATGTGGTCCGACAGCAATAGCGCGACGCGGCCTTCGCCGAAGCGCGACAGCAGCAGCAGCGGCTTGCCGTCGGCGCCGGTCATGACGGGCGGGACGACCGCGTTGCGCGTCTCCACCGTGCGGAAGAAGCGGCTCCAGCGCGGCGGCTCGCTGGCGGAGCCTTCGAGGCCGCGCGTCACCGGATGGCGCTTACCGGCGTCGCTCAGATGCGCATAGAACGGTTTTTCGCTGACGCCGACCGGTTCGGCCGGTAGCACCGTGTCGAGCGGCGTGCGCCAGATGCTGGTCGTGGAGGCATAGTCAGGGCCGGCTGACACCAGCACCGCGCCGCCGGCGCGGACATAGCGCGCGATATTGTCGAAATAGGCGATCGGCAGCACGCCCTGGCGGGCGTAGCGGTCGAAGATGATCAACTGGAATTCGTTGATCTTCTGCTGGAACAATTCGCGGGTCGGAAACGCGATCAGCGACAACTCGTTGATCGGCGTGCCGTCCTGCTTCTCCGGCGGACGCAGGATCGTGAAATGCACGAGATCGATGCTGGCGTCGGATTTCAGCAGATTGCGCCAGGTGCGTTCGCCGGAATGCGGCTCGCCGGACACCAGCAGCACGCGAAGCTTGTCGCGCACGCCTTCGATCGCAACCACGGCGCGGTTGTTCACCAGCGTCAGCTCGTTCTCGAGCGGTGAGGCCTCGATCTCGACGATGTTCGACCCGGCATGCTTGATGTCGACCTCGACATTGGCGGTCTGGCCGCTGACCATGTTGCGCTCGTTGATCACCTCGCCATCGCGGCGCACCACGATCTTCGCGCGCTGGTTGGTGACACCCTGGTCGTCGAGCCGGTAGGTGATGGTCTGGGGTTGTCCGACGATGCCGAAACGCGGGGCTGCCGAAATCGCGATACGACGGTCGCGCTCGTCCTTGCGTCCGGTGACGAGGGCGTGCACCGGCGCCTGGAAGCCGAGGCCGGCGGCGTTGGCCGGAATGTCGTGCACCCGGCCGTCCGTGATCAGGAATGCGCCGGCGACGCGGTCGACGGGAACGTCCGACAGCGCCGAGGACAGCGCGCCGAACAGTTTGGTGCCGTCGGTTTCGCCATCGGCCTGTCCGGCCTCGACGACGCGGACTTCCAGCCCCTTGATCTTCTTCAGCGTATCGACCAACGCTTCCTGCGCCTTGGCCGTCTCGTCGTTGCGGGTGCCGAAATTCTGGCTCGGGCTCTTGTCGATCACGACGGCGGCGACCGAGGAGAGCGGCTCGCGGTCCTCACGGGTGAACGAGGGATTGGCGAGCGCCAGCAGGATCAGCGCCAGCGCCGCGACGCGCACCGCAGCACCGCGCGACCGCCCGAGCAGCAGCAGCACCGCGATCGCAACGATCGCGGCGAGCGCGATCCACAGCACGATGGTCGGAACGAGGGGGGTGAACGCGATGCCGTACTGCATGCTCTATTGCCCCAACCGCTCGATCAGGGCCGGCGCATGGACCTGGTCGGCCTTGTAGTTGCCGGTCAGGGTATACATCACGATGTTGACGCCGGCGCGGAAGGCGAATTCGCGCTGGCGCGGCTCACCCGGCGACAGCGGCAGCATCGGCTGCCCGTCCGGGCGGTGCGCCCAGGCGCCGGCGAGATCGTTCGAAGTGATGATGATGGGCGAGACGCCGTCGCCGCCGCGCGCCGGGCGCGAGGCTGTGTCGTCGTCATTATCCTCGCGCGGCAACGTCTCGACCCAGGTCTGGCCCGAGGTGAAGCGGCCGGGGAAGTCGCGCAACAGGTAGAACGTCTTGGTCAGCACGTGCTCGCGCGGCACCGGCTCGAGTTCCGGCACGTCGAGGGAGGAGAGAATTTCGCGAAGCGTGCGCATGCCCGGCGTCTGCGCCGCGCCGTTCTCGCCGGGCGGCGCCTCGATGGCGTCGCGGGTGTCGAACAGCACCGTGCCGCCCTGCTTCATGTAAGCGTCGATGCGGTTGATGGCATCCTGCGGCGGCTTCGGCGCGCCCGGCACCACCGGCCAGTAGATCAGCGGAAAGAACGCCAGCTCGTCGCGCGCGGGATCGACGCCGACGGGATCGCCGGCCTCCAGCGCCGTGCGCTGCGCCAGGAACAGCGTCAGTCCGGCCATGCCGGCCTTGACGATGGAATCGACGTCGGCATTTCCCGTGACGACATAGGCAAGGCGCGTCTGCGACACCGCCTTGATGGCGAACTCGTCGTTGCTCTCGGCACGCGTCGGCGACGGTGCGATCGAGGTCGCTGATAGTATCAGGGCCAGCAGAACGGTGGCCGTCGCGGTGCGCCGCCGCCACAGAGCGGCAAGGCCCGCGCCCAGCATCGCGACCACGACCGCGTCGATCAGGAACAGCGCCAGCGACGACGACAGCAGGATGCCGCGCAGATCGCGCGGTTCGGCGTTGGTGTAGCTGGCGCGTTGCGCGCGCAGGGAAGATGTATCGAGCGGCGCGATGCGATCGGCCGAGGCCAGCGTGTTGACCGCGATCGGCCCATCGGCCGGGCCGTAGAAGCCCGGCGGATGATCCGATGTGGCGCGGTCGCGATAATCCGCCGGCATCGGCTTGGCGGTCGAGGGCGGCGGTCCAAATGCGCCGAAACCGTCGAGGGTGCGCAGCGGCGCCACGGTCTCGACAGTGGTTGCTTCGCTTGCGACGCCCGCACCGGGCTTTGCGGTGTAGCCGGACATGTCGACCAGCCGCCGCAGCATCTCGACGAAGCTGCCGGACATCGGCAGGTCCGACCAGCGCGAGTTGGCGCCGACATGGAACAGGCTGACGATGCCCTTGCCGCGATGCTCGCCGGTCACCAGCGGCGTGCCGTCTTCCAGCGACGCCCAGGTCTTGGTGGCGAGGACTGCGTCCGGCTCGGCCAGAACCTGCCGGTTCACGGTGATATCCTTCGGCACCGCGAGGCCCGCGAACGGTCCGTCGGCGGCAAAGGAAGCCAGGTGCTGCGGCTTTTCCCAGGTCAGGCTGCCGCCCAGGGTACGGCCGCCGCGACGCAGTTTCACCGGCACCAGATCGTCATCGGCCTGCGCCAGACGGGGACCGGCGAAACGCACCAGCACGCCGCCCTGATCGATCCATGCGTTCAGCCGCTCGCGGATTTCCGGCGACAGCGTGCCGACATCGGCGAGCACGATCATCGGCAGCCGCTGATCGAGGAATTGCGCGATCACCTGTTGCGGCGCGCCGCGGTCGCCGAGCCGTATGTCGGCGAATGGCGACAGGGCGCGGGTAAGATAGAAGGTCGATGCCAATAGCGGCTGGGCGGTGTCGCTGGTCGCGCCGGTGACGACGCCGACGGCGCGCCGCCGCCATCTCTTGTCGAGCAATTGCACCGCGCCGGCCGATCGTTCGCCCGATATTTCCAGCCGCGAAATGTCGTTGCGCAGTTCGACCGGCAGATCGAACGCCGCTTCGCTCTCGCGATCCTGCATGCCGAATGCGTAGCGCGCCTCGCCGATCGGCGAGCCCTTGGCGTCGATCGCGCGAACCACGCCGCCTGCAACGCCACCGGTGGTGCGCAGCACCTTGACCGTCATCTTCGCCGCGGCGTTTTCGGCGGCGACCAGCGCCTGTGCCGGGGCCGCGCCGCCCTCGAACACCGTCAGCTTGCGCTCGCCGATGGTCTTGCCGAGATTTTCGACAAAGTCGGCGCCGCGCCCGGTGTCGACGCCGTCGGACAGCCACGCGATCTCGGCATCGCCGGTCGCCTTCAGGAAGCGGTCGAGCGCGCCAAGCGTGTCGACGCGATCGACCGAAAAGGGTTTTGGCGCGATCTGGCGCAGCGCGACCCGCGCGGTGCCGGCCGGCATCAGCGTGATATCGCGCGCGGTCTCGGAGAGCGGAACCAGCGCAACGCCGCGGCGGTCGTTGTCGGCGTTGGCGATCAGTTCGTCAGCGGCCTTGACCCGCGTGTCCCAGCTTGCGGCCGCGCTCCAGCCGTCGTCGAGCAGGATCACCAATGGCGCGTTGCTGCCGCCGACCCCGGTCTGCGGATTCCAGATCGGGCCTGCGGCGGCAAGGATGACCAGCGCGGCGGCGGCAAGCCGCAGCAAGGTCAGCCACCACGGTGTCCGCGACGGGGTTTCTTCCCTCGGCCTGATGTCGAACAACAGCCGCGTCGGCGGAAACTCGATCCGTCTCGGCCGCGGCGGCATGACGCGCAACAGCCACCACAGCACCGGCAGGCTCAACAGGCCCAGCAGCAGCAGCGGTTGCGCAAAGGTGAGGGGAAGCCCCGCTATCATGCGCTGCGCCCCGCCTTGACGGTTGAGCCGCGCGCGCTTCCCTTGGCTGCCATCATGCCCGAATGCAGGAACAGCAGCAGTTCGGCGGCGGAACGGCTGGTGGTGTGGGTCGAGAACAACCAGTCGAGCCGGTTGGTTTCGCTGCGGATCTCGTCGCGGTGCAGTGCGACGCGCGCCACGTAGTCGCTGGCCCAGCTCTCGGCGCGGCCGGCGGTGATGACGCCGAAGCCTTCCGGCTCGACGAACTCGACCCGGCCGGCATAGGGAAAGGTTTCTTCCGCGGGATCGACGACCTGGATCAGCGAGCCATGGGCGCCGGAGGCCGACAGCCCTGCAAGCATCGTCCTGATTTCGCTCATCGGCGACCACAGGTCGGATAGCACGACGACTTCGGCCAGCGCCGACGGGACAAAGGAGGGCGGCAGGCTCGCGCGCGTCGCATCGTCGTGCAGCATCGCCTGCGCCATCTTGTCGATCACGTTGCGGCTTGCGGTCGGGTTCATCAGGCCGGGAACGCCGACGCGTTCGCCGCCCGAGACCAGCAGTTCGGCAAGTGCAAACGTAACGATCAGCCCGCGCTCCAGCTTGGAGTCGCGCGCCCCCTTGGAGGCAAAGGCCATCGACGCCGAGCGGTCGGGCCACAGCCAGACGGTATGGGCCGCTTCCCATTCCTGCTCGCGGACATAGAGATGATCGTCGCGCGCCGAGCGGCGCCAGTCGACGTTCTGCGACGGCTCGCCGGAGACGAAGCGGCGGTATTGCCAAAAGCTCTCGCCGGCACCCGCGCGGCGCCTGCCATGCAGGCCATGGATGACGTTGGCAGCGATACGGCGGGCTTCGAGCACGAGACGCGGGAGCGAAGCGGCGAGCGTTCGGCTTTCGCCATCGGCACGTCGGATTGCTAGAAGCTCCCTGGTCTCGTTGCTGGTCTCTGCGGCCATCAACCGATCCGCGTCTTCAATTGTTTGATTACGTCGGGAATGGTGCGGCCTTCCGCACGCGCCGCGAACGTCAGCGCCATGCGGTGCTTGAGAATGGGCTCGGCGAGATCCAGCACGTCGTCGATCGAGGGCGCGAGGCGGCCGTCGAGCAGCGCGCGGGCGCGAACCGCCAGCATCAGCGACTGGCTGGCGCGCGGGCCCGGCCCCCAGGCGATCAGCTTGTCGCCGCCGTCTTCGGAATTCGGGCGCGCGGCGCGCACCAGCGACAGGATCGCCTCGACGACGCTGTCGCCGACCGGCAGGCGCCGCACCAGCCGCTGCGCCGCGATCAGGATTTCCGAGTCCATCGAGGCCTTGGCGAGCGTCTCTTCCGCCCCGGTCGTTTCAAACAGGATGCGGCGTTCGGCGTCGCGGTCGGGATAATCGACGTCGATCTCCATCAGGAAGCGGTCGAGCTGCGCTTCGGGCAGCGGGTAGGTGCCTTCCTGCTCCAGCGGGTTTTGCGTGGCGAGCACGTGGAACGGTTTGGGCAGATCATGCCGGGCGCCTGCAACGGTGATGTGCTGTTCCTGCATGGCCTGCAGCAGCGCCGATTGCGTGCGTGGGCTGGCGCGGTTGATCTCGTCGGCCATCAAAAGCTGCGCAAACACCGGTCCGGAGATGAAGCGGAACGACCGCTTGCCGGAGTTGCTCTCGTCCAGCACCTCGGCGCCGAGAATATCTGACGGCATCAGGTCCGGCGTGAACTGGATGCGCTTGGCGTCCAGGCCTAGCGTGATGCCCAAGGTTTCCACGAGCTTGGTCTTGGCGAGGCCGGGCACGCCGATCAGAAGCGCGTGGCCGCCGGACAGGATCGTCACCAGGGTATTTTCGATCACCCGGTCCTGGCCGAAGATGACGGTGGAGATCGCTTCCTTCGCGGCGCGGATCTGGCCGGCGACCTGCTCAGCCGACCGGACGATCGCGTCTTCGAGTTTCTCGACACCGTCTGCACTCGCCATGTCTTTCTCCTTCAAGCGTCCAACCGCTTCATGACACCGCTGGTTGCGTCGTCATGCCACGAACCTCATGCTAAACCTGTGCAAAGGCCATGTATTCGTTGAATTAAACTATCCCCACATTATCGGTGTTTCGGGGTATGAACGGCATCACGATATGGCGACTTGATCCGCATTATTACGGACCAGATCGTCAGGAACACATACCGGTACCTTGTCGGTACCTTATCGGTACAAGTGCACCAATCGTGCCAGGATCGACGCGTGAGAGTCAGGGCAAACAATGGCGAAGCAAGGGCAAACCGGCGCGCAGGGCCTCGAAGGACTAAGTGTCGCTGCGAGGGAAGCCGCCAACGCCACCCCGGCCGGGAAAGGATTGCCTCCGGTCCATTTGTGGAATCCGCCGTTCTGCGGCGATCTCGACATGCGAATCGCCAGTGACGGTACGTGGTTCTACATGGGTACGCCGATCGGGCGGCCGGCGCTGGTGCGGCTGTTCTCGACCATCCTGAAGCGCGAGGACGGCAAGCACTTTCTCGTGACCCCGGTCGAGAAGGTCGGCATTCGAGTCGACGACGCGCCGTTCCTGGCCGTGGAGATGCAAAACGAAGCCGGCGATCATGGCCGGCTCTTGCGCTTTCGCACCAATGTCGACGACTGGGTGCCATGCGATTCCGGACACCGCCTGCGATTCGAGATGGCGGCCGACGGCGGGCTGACGCCCTACCTGCACGTTCGCGCCGACCTGTGGGCGAAAGTAACCCGCGCGCTCTATTACGATCTGGTTGACATGGGGGAAGAGCGAGTGGTCGATGGTCAGCCGATGTTCGGCATCGAGTCCGGCGGCGAGTTCTTTGCGATGGCGGACGCGAAGCAGGTGAGGGACGCGGTTTGAACGAGCCGATACTGAAGAAGATGGAGGCGGCGCCGATCAACTCGGCGGAGTTCTTCGCCCGGAGCCGGGCTCGGTTGAACTTCGACGTGCCTCCCGGGCTGGTCGATCCCGATATCATTCCGAAAACCGGCGATGAGGGCAACGATCGCATGCTCGAGATCGTGGCGCGCGAGCAGCCGGTGCGCCCGGCAGCGGTGCTGATCCCGGTGGTCGATCACCAGGAGCCGACCGTGTTGCTGACGCAGCGCTCGCCGCATCTGTCCAGCCACGCCGGCCAGATTTCCTTTCCCGGCGGCAAGATCGACGCCACCGATGCTTCCCCGCTCGACGCCGCCTTGCGCGAGGCGGAGGAGGAGGTCGGCCTGAAACGCGACTTCATCGAGCCGATCGGCTATCTCGACCTCTATGGAACCGCGTTCGGGTTTCGCATCCTGCCGACGGTGGCGCGCGTGAAGCCCGGCTTCAAGCTGACGATCAACGAAGGCGAGGTCGTCGACGCCTTCGAGGTGCCGCTGGCGTTCCTGATGAATCCCGAGAACCATCAGATCCATTCCAAGGAATTCCGCGGAATGGAGCGCTCCTATTACGCTATGCCGTTCGCCGAACGTTACATCTGGGGCGCCACCGCAGGAATTCTGCGCGTGCTGTATGAGCGGATTTATCTCGCATGATCCGTCCGGTTCTGACCGAAATCGCAATTTTCCTGATCCCGTTCGCGGCCTATGCGCTTTTCCTGATTGCCACCCGTTCCGGCGTGCTGGTGTCGTCCTCCTGGCCGGCGCATCTGGTCGCCAAACTGGTGCTGGGATCGCTGCTGCTGGTCGTGATCAGCTTCGTCCTGCTCGCGCAATTCTCCGGCGCGCCGCCGGATTCGACCTACGTTCCCGCGCATATCGAAGACGGCAAGCTAATTCCCGGGGTCGAGAAATGAGCGAGGCCCGCGTGCTGTCGGATGCACCCTGGCTCAGATCCGGTCCGGCCGCGCGCGTGCTAACATTGCTCAACGGCGATGGCGAGGAAGCCCGCGTGGTCGGCGGCGCCGTGCGCAATGCGCTGCTGAAAATTCCCCTCGGCGATATCGACATCGCGACCACGGCGCTGCCCGACGAGGTGGTCCGCCGCGCCAAGGCGGCCGGCATCAAATGCGTGCCGACCGGTATCGATCACGGCACGGTCACGCTGGTCGTCGAGGCGCAGCCGTTCGAGGTCACGACCTTGCGCGAGGATGCCGAAACGTTTGGCCGCAAGGCCAGGGTTGCGTTCGGGCGCGACTGGGTTCGCGATGCGGAACGGCGCGACTTCACCGTCAACGGGCTTTCCGTCGATGCCGGCGGCATCGTGCACGACCATGTCGGCGGGCTAGCCGATATCGAAGCCAAACGCGTCCGCTTCATCGGCGACGCCGACCAGCGCATCGCCGAGGATTATCTGCGCATCCTTCGCTTCTTCCGCATGCATGCCGCCTACGGGGCGGGCGAGCCCGATCGTGCCGGATACCTCGCCTGCATCGACGGGCGCGCGGGGCTTGCGAGCCTTTCCGCCGAACGCGTGCGTATGGAGATGTTGAAGCTGTTGGTCGCGGAAGGTGCAGCGGTTGCGGTGCAGGCGATGGCGGATGGCGGCCTGCTGCTGCCGATCTTCGGCGGCGTCGCCTACACCAGAGCCTTCGCGGCGATGATCGCGGTCGAACACGCGCTGGGGCTGCCGCCGAACGCCGTGCGCCGGCTTGCTGCACTCACGGTGGCCATCACCGAGGACGCCAAGCGCGTCTCGGCGCGGCTTCGTCTTTCCAACGCGGAAGCCAAGGCGCTGGACTCGATGGGCCACCGCTGGTGGCGGTTTGCCGCCAAGGACGGTGCGCAGGCGCGGCAGCTTCTCTACCGGCTCGGCGAGGATCCCTACCGCGACCGGGTGATGCTGGCGTGGGCACGGGCAGGCGGCATCGGCAATGGCGCCGCGCGCTGGCACGAACTCGCAACCTTGCCGCAGCGCTGGAGCGCGCCGAAATTTCCGCTGAGGGCGGCGGATTTCATCTCCCGCGGCATCGCCGAAGGGCCCGCACTCGGCCACGTGCTGACGCTTGCGGAAGACGCCTGGTTGGCCGCGGATTTTCCGCTGGATGAATCCGAGCTTGCCGCGATCGCCGACCAGGCCGCCGCCCGTTTCGCCCGCGATCACCGGCTGTGAATATTCTGGCCGGCTTCGCCGACATTTCTGCAAGCCAGCTCGTGCTGGTTGGCGGTGTGGCGCTGTTTGCGTCCATCGTCGGCGGGCTTGCGGGCTACGGCACCGGCGCGCTGATGCCGCTGGTGCTGGTGCCGCTGGTCGGCGCCGAGCCGGTGGTGCCGATCATCGCGATATCGGCGATCATCACCAATACCAGCCGCTTCGTGGCCTACTTCCGTTATGCCGACCGGCGCCGGGCCCTGATCGTGGTTGCGGCAGCCGCACTGACCACCGCGCTCGGCGCCTACGGTTACACGCGGCTTACCGGCGCGGGCGCGGCGCTGGTGATCGGCAGCATGCTGATATTGAGCGTGCCACTGCGCCGGCTGGCCAGGAGACGCGATATCAGGATCGGCGATACTGGTCTCGGCGTGAGCGCGGCGGGCTATGGCGTGCTGGTCGGGGGCACATCAGGCTCCGGCGTGATCCTGCTGTCGCTGTTGATGGCCTCGGGTCTCGAAGGCGCGGCGGTGATTGCGACCGACGCCGTGATCTCGGTCGTGACCGGCCTCATCAAGATCTCGGTGTTCGGCCTGGCCGGCGTCGTCACCGCGCAGGTGCTGGCCTTTGCGCTATTGATCGGCGTCATCGCGATACCCGGCGCGTTCCTCGCCAAGGCCTTCGTCGAGCGCATGCCGGTGCATATCCACACCGCGATCCTCGACGCCGCCGTGATGGTCGGCGGCATCGTGATGATCACGACGGCGCTGCGGCACTAGAGCATCACTTCGCTTGAAAACGCTGTGATCGACTTAATGAGCGAGCGAGGCCGTACGGATCGGGAAGCAGTTCAGGCTCGGTATGTTGCGGACGAGCGGCACGCTGCACGAAAAGCCAACCGGACGATATTTCACCCGGATTCGCTCCATCTGATGCAGCGACAGGCTGCTGAACGCGCTGACCCGACCGGCCAGATCATCCAGCTGCGTGTTGATCTCCTTCTCGCGCTTGACGATTTCCTTTTCCTTGGCAGCGTCCCGATCGCTCTTCGATGCCCATTGCCGCGCGGCCGCCAGTTTGTTGTGCGCGGCCTCGAAGCAGTAATGCATCGTCAGGACGTGGTGCTTGGCGCTGTACCAATAGATTCGCTTGGCGTCCTTGTCGTTGGGGCCAGCGCAGATCCGTGTGAAGGCATCTTTCGGCTTGGTCTTGTCGTCAACGCCCCGCTTCTCGCCGATCGCGCAATATTCGCTGTCGGCAACCTGCTTGGCGGGCGTTTCGTCGTCGTCGTCCTCGGCATGCACGTTCCCGAATGCCGGAAAATTGTACTTGTCGGAACAGTCGAAGGACATAGTCGCGCAGAACCTGCGGTGACAGCGGGTCGCCATCGACATTGTGCTTGTCGGCCGGATCGCGATACGTGTCGCTCGCCCAGTCGATATAGACTTCCGCCTTTCGCGTCAGCACATCGATATTTTCGCGGAGTGCGATCCGCGCCTTTTCATAGCGCTCGGAAATCAAGCGCGCATTCTTGGTGACGAGTGCCTGGTCGCTTTCGTCCGACCTGTCCCGGACGGCTCGCGTGAAATCGGAATACAGGGCTTGCTGCAGGGCCTGTACTTCGGAGAAAGCGCGGGAGATTTCCGTGAACGTGGTGGTCGCCGCGGCCATGTCTTCCTTGGCTTGGCTGCCGACCTTGTCCTGATAGGCATTGAGGTACTGAAGATAGCCGACCGCAAGGCTGCTCAGCACGGTGACCAGCGACAGTCCTTTGACGATGTCGAGCCCGTGATTGAACTTCCAGAGCCACCTCAGCGGGGCGGATTTCGGTGCGGTGTCGTCCGCCTCGGGCGGCGGCTTTTGCGTGTCGTCGTTAGGCATCGGTGAACTCCCCAAACCTGGACTTCAACCTTGGACCAATGTCGACACAATCTGGGATTGCCGGCCTCCGCACTGTGAGGCAACTCACATTACACGCGATCGTGTAAATGGCCGGCTTGGCCGGCCTATTGAACTTCAGCCGCTGCCGTCAGCGCTCGCGAGGCAGCAATTCCGTCAGCGAGCGGATGATGCGGTCGGGTTTCACGGTGGAATTCGGCGGCAGGCCGTCGCCATGCACGTCGATCCAGATGGCGTAGATGCCAAGCCGCTGCGGCGCCACGACTTCCCATTCCAGATTGTCGCCGATCATCCAGGTCTCGGATGCGGTGACGCCGAGCGTCTGCATGGCGTGCAGATAGGCGCGCTCTTCCGGCTTGCCGAAGCCGTGTTCACCCTCGATCTGGATGTGATCGAAGCGGTGCGATAGCGCAAAGCGTTCGACCTTGGCGCGCTGGGCACCTGCGGCGCCGTTCGTTACCAGCGCCAGCTTGACGCCGCGCGCCTTCAGCTCGTCGATGGCGTCATGCGCGCCGGGGAAGACGAACATTTCTTCTTCGCGATAGGCGGTGAAGCGGTTGGCGAGCCGTATCGCCAGATCTTCCGGCAGCGCGTGGCCGTCGGCGAAGGGTGGCAAATCCGTTCATGACGGTGATGCGCCGCGCTTCGTCCAGTTTCAGCCGCCATTCGGCCTCGGCGACGGCCCAGAATTTGCGGGCGGAATCCAGAACTGCGGTCGCCACCTGCTGCGAAGTCAGCGGCCCGAACTCGGCGGCAAATTCCGACGTGACATTGTGCCAGGCAATCTCGGGGCGTCCATAGGCCGACAGGATGGTGTCGTCCATGTCGATCAGCATGGCACGGGGCAGGTGGGTCATCGTTTTGCGGCCATTTCGCTTCCAGCGCTGCCGGCCGCGGGAAGCTGCGGCCGATTTGCCGCGAATATCAGATCCACCGCACGGGGTCCAATTCCAGGAAACGACGTCGCCGGGCTGTGGATGCCGGCGACGCCAAGGTTCCCTTACGCAACCTTGCTGTGCTCGGCCTCTTCGTCGTCTTCGGTGTCCTCTTCTTCTTCGTCGTCGTCATCCTCGTCGTCGTCGGACGTATCGGCTTCGGCGAGTTCAAGCACGGCCAATGGCAGCGTCTCGCGGAAGAGATCGCCTTCATTGCCCATCCACACGCACGCAACCTTGTCGTCTTTGACCTCCACCACACTGAGCGGATGGCCGCCGGATTTCAGAATGACGACGTCGCCTGGCTTCAAATCCATGATTACTCCTCGGATTGCACGACACGAATCGCACCCTAGCGATCGGTCATGACAAGCTGATCATGCGATCATGGCCACTTTACCTCTGGTGGCATCGACGAGAGGATAGAATCCACATTGCCGCCGGTCTTCAGTCCGAAGATGGTGCCGCGGTCGTAGAGCAGGTTGAACTCGACATAGCGACCGCGCCGGATCAACTGCTCCTCGCGATCGGCGGCGTTCCAGGGCAGGGCGAAATTGCGCCGGACGAGGTCGGGGTAGATTTTCAGGAAGGCGCGGCCGACGTCCTGCGTGAAGGCGAGGTCGGCATCCCAGTCGCCGGAATCGTGCCAGTCGTAGAAAATGCCGCCGATGCCGCGCGCCTCCTTGCGGTGCGGCAAGTAGAAATATTCGTCGCACCATTTTTTGTACTTGTCGTAGTCGGCTACGCCGTTCGATCCCTCGCAGGCCTCCTTCATCGCCTGATGGAAGGCCAGCGTATCGGGGTCTTGCTGGGTGCGCCGCCGGTCGAGCACCGGCGTCAGATCCGCGCCGCCGCCGAACCACGCCTTGGTGGTGACGACGAAGCGGGTGTTCATGTGCACCGCCGGCACATGCGGGTTGCGCAGGTGGGCGATCAGCGAAATGCCTGACGCCCAGAACCTGGGATCGTCGGCCGCGCCCGGAATCTGCGCGCGGAATTCCGGCGCGAACTCGCCGTGCACGGTCGAACAGTGCACCCCGACCTTCTCGAACAGCCGCCCGCGCATGATCGACATCACGCCGCCGCCGCCCGGCTTGCCGGTGTGGTCGGCGCGGTCCCAGGGCGTGCGCACGAAGCGTCCGGCGTCGCCGGGATAGAGCGAGGCCGGGGCGTCGTCTTCCAGCCGCTCAAGGGCCGCGCAGATGTCGTTGCGCAACGCTTCGAACCAGGCTCTCGCGCGCGTTTTGCGGCCTTCGATCAGCGACATGTCCATGCGGTCGATCCATATACTTGCCGTCATTGCGAGCGCAGCGAAGCAATCCATCGTGCCACAAGAAAGGAAGAATGGATTGCTTCGTCGCTTACGCTCCTCGCAATGACGGCGAGATTCATTCCTAAGCCCTGCGGCCCGAAATAAGTACAGCTCTCGTTGCAACTGTCGCGATGAACGCTGACGCGCGTGACCTTGCCGGCGTGCTGGACCCGCTCGAAGATATAGCGCGAAATGTTTTCCAGCGTCGGCGTTCCCAGCGCCTCGACCTTGTTCAGGAACTTGTGGTCGAGGGTTTTGCGGACCTCTTCGATGCTGCGTTCGAGCAGGCCGAGATCCACCACCATGCCGGTGGCTGGATCGGGCGTGCCGCGCACGCTCACCTCGGCGCGAAACGAGTGGCCGTGAATTTCCTCGCTGTCCGCGCCGAAGGTCGTCCCCTTCAGCGAATGCGCGGCTTCGAAGCGAAATGATTTCGTCAGTTCCCACATCTTGAAAATCTGGTTCCTATCTGATGCCAAGCTATCTGATGCCAAGTTACCTGATACCGAGTGTCTTGTGTGTCTGCAGGCTGAGCCGCCACTGCGGATGGCGCAGGCAGTAGTCGACCGTGCGCGCGGTGTTTTCGATCACATCGGGGCCGTCCATCGGCTGCAGCGAAAAACGTTCGAAATCGAGCCCCGCAAAATCTTCCGGCGCCGCGCCTTCCTGCGGATAGACCAGCTTCAATTCGTGGCCGCGGCGCACGACCAGCCCGGCGCCGGCTTTCGGGCTGACGCAGACCCAGTCCATCCCGTCGGGCGGTTCGATCGTCCCGTTGGTCTCGATGCCGATGGCGAAGCCGCGCGCATGCAGCGCATCGATGAAGGGGGAATCGACCTGGAGCAGGGGCTCGCCGCCGGTCAGGACCACATAGCGGTTGGTGTTCTCACCGGTCCATTGCCCGGCGATGATATCCGCGAGTTCGTCCGCCGTGGCGTAGCGGCCGCCGAGCGTGCCGTCGGTGCCGACAAAGTCGGTGTCGCAGAACTTGCAGGTGGCGCCGGCGCGGTCCTGTTCGCGGCCGGTCCAGAGATTGCAGCCGGAAAAACGGCAAAACACGGCCGCGCGGCCGGCATGCGCGCCTTCGCCCTGCAAGGTCAGGAATATCTCTTTGACCGCGTAACTCACTATCTCTCCTCGGACCGCATCTGGCTCGTCATCGCGGAACCCGTCTGCCGCAGCGCCTCGCCCAATGCCATGGCCGCCGCCATGGCCACATTGAGCGAGCGCAAATCCGGCCTGATCGGGATCACCAGCCGCGCATCGGCGGCGGAGGCAATCTCGGCCGTGACCCCTGCGGATTCCCGCCCGAACAGCAGGATATCGTCCGGCTGGTAGCTGAAATCCAGATAGGAACCGGCTCCCTTGGTCGTAAACAGCACCAGCCGGAAACCCGCTTCGTTACGCCATTGCTCGAATTTTTGCCATAAGTCGTGGCGGGTAAGGGCGACGTGATCGAGATAGTCCATTCCCGCCCGGCGGAAATGCCGGTCGGAGATCGGAAAGCCGGCCGGCTCGATAATATGGGCGGCCGCGCCCAGGCACGCACACAGGCGCAGAATCGTTCCCGTGTTCTGGGGGATATCCGGCTGGAAAAGCGCGATCTGCATGGTGTCGAGGCTTCGGAAGTGTGGGTGAAATGTATTGAATAAATCACGGCGGGATGCGGATTTAGTGCATTGCACGCTTGCGAGCCGATAGCGGGCTTGCGCTCTTACGGCAAGGGTGCCAATAGAACGATTCTGGACTGCTTGTTCCGCCGGATTGGGGGAGGAAAAAGCGGTTTTCTGCCGCCGCGGGGGCCGCGGGCGCCGGCAGCCTCTTCCGGGTCGCGCTTTTGGCGCCTCCGGGGCGGTTCCGCCGGCTGCAGATAAGAAAGGGCTTGGAATCGTGACGACAGCGTCTTCGGCGGACCATCCGACACGCCGTGATTTCCTTTTTGTTGCAACGGGAGCCGTCGCCGCTGTGGGCGCGGCTGCCACGGTGTGGCCGCTGGTTTCCCAGATGAACCCGGATGCCTCGACAATCGCGGCCGGTGCGCCGATCGAGGTCGATCTTACCCCGATCGCCGAAGGACAGGACATCAAGGTGTTCTGGCGCGGCAAGCCGATCTACATCAGCCACCGGACCAAGAAGCAGATCGAAGATGCCCAAAACGTGCAGGTATCCAGTCTGCCCGATCCGCAGCCCGAACTCGGCGCGCGTCAAGGCGGGTCATGACCAGTGGCTGGTCGTGATCGGCATCTGCACGCATCTCGGCTGTATCCCGATCGCCCATGAGGGCGCTTACGACGGCTTCTTCTGCCCGTGCCACGGGTCGGTCTACGACACCTCCGGCCGCATCCGCCAGGGACCTGCGCCGCTGAACCTGGCCATCCCGCCCTACACATTCGCTTCCGACACCAAAATCCAGATCGGCTGAGGGCTCGGACGCCAGTCCGAGACCCCTTAACCTGTCGCGTCGTTTTACTTCCTCAGGATCGCATCAATGAGCGGACCATCCGATTTTCAGCCGACCAATCCCGCCTTGAAGTGGATCGAACGGCGCCTCCCGATCATGGGACTCATGCATTCCTCGTTCGTGGCGTATCCGACGCCGCGTAACCTGAACTACTGGTGGACCTTCGGCGCCATCCTATCGATGATGCTGGGCGTGCAGATCCTGACCGGCGTGATCCTGGCGATGCACTACACGCCGCATGCCGACCTCGCCTTCAAATCGGTCGAACTGATCGTCCGTGACGTCAATTTCGGCTGGCTGCTCCGCAACGTCCATGCCGCCGGCGCGTCGATGTTCTTCTTCGCGGTCTACATTCACATGTTCCGCGGCCTCTATTATGGGTCGTACAAGGAGCCGCGTGAAGTGCTGTGGATCCTGGGTGTCATCATCTATCTCCTGATGATGGCGACCGGCTTCATGGGCTACGTGCTGCCGTGGGGCCAGATGAGCTTCTGGGGCGCCACCGTCATCACCAACCTGTTCTCGGCCGTGCCCTATGTTGGCGACAGCATCGTGACGCTGCTGTGGGGCGGCTATTCGATCGGCAACCCGACGCTGAACCGCTTCTTCTCGCTGCACTATCTGCTGCCGTTCGTGATTGCAGGTGTGGTCGTGCTGCACATCTGGGCGCTGCACGTCGCGGGCCAGAACAATCCGGCCGGGGTGGAAGCGAAGACCGAAAAGGACACCGTGGCGTTCACGCCCTACGCGACCATCAAGGACATGTTCGGCGTCTCCTGCTTCATGCTGTTCTTCGCGTGGTTCATCTTTTACATGCCGAACTATCTCGGCGACCCCGAGAACTACATTCCGGCCAATCCGGCCGTGACTCCGCCGCACATCGTGCCGGAATGGTACTACCTGCCGTTCTACGCGATCCTCCGCTCGATCCCGAACAAGCTGGCGGGCGTCGTGGCGATGTTCGGCGCGATCATCATCCTGGCGTTCCTGCCCTGGCTCGACAGCGCCAAAACGCGTTCGTCGAAGTACCGTCCGCTGGCCAAGCAGTTCTTCTGGATGTTCGTGGTCGTCTGCATCGGGCTCGGCTATCTCGGCGCACAGCCGCCGGAAGGCATCTATGTGATCGTCGGCCGTATCCTGACCTTCCTCTACTTCGCTTATTTCCTGATCCTGCTGCCCTTGTTGAGCAGGATCGAGAAGCCGCGTCCGGTGCCGAATTCGATCGCCGATGACGTGCTGGCGAAGTCCCGCGGCAAGAGCGCAACCATGGCTTCCGCGGTGATCGCGTTGCTCGTTGCCGGCGGCCTGCTCGTGGGCGGCGTGCAGAACGCGCGCGCCGAGGATCACGGCGTTTCGCCGCCCGGCCAGAAGTGGTCGTTCTCCGGTCCCTTCGGCAAGTTCGATCGTGGCGCCCTGCAGCGCGGTCTGAAGGTCTACAAGGAAGTCTGCTCGGCATGCCACGGCCTGTCTTTCATCGCATTCCGCAATCTCGCCGATGCCGGCGGTCCCGGATATTCCGTGGCGCAGGCTGCGGCGTTTGCCTCTGACTACAAGGTCAAGGACGGCCCGAACGACCAGGGCGAGATGTTCGAGCGGCCCGGCCGGCCGGCGGACTATTTCCCGTCGCCGTTCCCGAACGAGCAGGCGGCGCGCGTGGCCAATGGCGGCGCGGCTCCGCCCGACCTGTCGCTGATTACGAAGGCGCGCAGCTACGGTCGCGGCTTCCCGAGGTTCCTGATCGACTTCTTCACGCAGTATCAGGAGCAGGGCCCGGACTACGTCGATGCGATCCTGCAGGGCTATGAGGAGAAGCCGCCGGCCGGTTTCAACCTGCCGGAGGGCTCCCACTACAACAGGTATTTCCCCGGCCACGCCATCAAGATGCCGAAGCCGCTGAGCGACGGCCAGGTCACCTTTGACGACGGCTCGCCGGCAACGGTCGCGCAATACGCCAAGGACGTCACCACGTTCCTGATGTGGGCTGCGGAGCCGCACATGGAGGCCCGCAAGGCGCTCGGCCTGCAGGTGTTCGTGTTCCTGATCCTGCTCACCGTGCTTCTGTACTTCACCAAGAAGAAGGTCTGGGCCAACGCCCACTGATCAAGGTGCACGCGATTTCGGAAAAGCCCCTGCGGGGGCTTTTTTGTTGCCCTGAACCGGGCTTGTGGCCCTGAACCGGTCCGGGCGCGCGGATCGAGCGATTGCTTCCGGAACGCACTGCGGACAAAATGCGGTCAATCGTTCAGAAATCAGCGCGGAGGAACCCATGGGTACCAGCATCAGTTTCAAGCGGCCGGACGGCAAGGATGCCGGCGGCTATCTCGCCAATGCCGCACGCGGCAATGCGCCGGGCGTGGTCGTGATCCAGGAATGGTGGGGCCTGCAGGACCAGATCAAGGGCCTGTGCGACCGGTTCGCGGTGGCGGGCTTCGACGCGCTGGCGCCCGATCTCTACAAGGGCACGGTGGTGCCGTATCACGACACGGATGCGGCCGGCAAAGAGATGAACTCGCTGGATTTCATGGACGCCACCACGCAGACCGTGCGGGGCGCCGCGCAATATCTGTCGCGCAACGGCGCCAAGGTCGGGTTGACCGGCTTCTGCCTCGGTGGCGCGGTGACCATCATCGGCGCCACCAAAATTCCGGAGCTGGCGGCCGGCGTGGTGTTCTACGGCATTCCGCCGGAGCAGGCGGCAAAGCCCGCAGATGTGAAGATTCCGCTGCAGGCCCATTTCGCCAACAAGGACGACTGGTGCACGCCGCAGGTGGTCGACGCGTTCGAGCAGGGCATGAAAGCCGCCGGCAAGTCGCTGGAGCTGTTCCGCTATGACGCCGAGCACGCCTTCGTCAACGAGCAGCGGCAATCCGTGCATGACCGGCAGGCCGCCGAACTGGCCTGGGGCAGGGCGACGGAGTTTTTCAAGAAGCATCTGGGTTGAACTGATCGCTTTCGCTCGTCATTGTCGCGACAAAGCGAAGCAATCCATCGTGAGGCGCGAGCGGCGAAATAGATTGCTTCGTCGCTTCGCTTCCGGCGCAAACGCTTCGCGTTTGTCGCAGGCAATGACGGCAGATAAAGGTTGGTAAATGAAAATCTTTTGCACGGGCGCGTCGGGCTATATCGGCGGATCGGTCGCGGCGCATCTCATCGCCGCCGGACATCAGGTGACGGGACTGGTTCGCTCGCCCGAGAAGGCCGAGGCGGTTCGCGCGCGGGGCATCCAGCCTGTGCTGGGAACGCTCGACGACGGAAAAATCCTGGCGCAGGCGGCGCAGGCCGCCGACATCGTCGTCAATGCGGCGAGCGCCGATCACAAGGGCGCGGTCGTTGCCATGCTCGATGCCCTGGCAGGAAGCGGCAAGGCATTCATCCATACGTCGGGATCGAGCATCGTCGGCACGCGCGCCAAGGGCGAGCGGTCCGACGCGATCTTCGACGAAGATACCCCCATCACGCCATCGCCCGCGCGCGTGGCGCGGGTCGCGTTGAACGAGTTCATTCTCTCCCACCGCGACAAGGGCTGCCGTCCGGTCATCATCTGCCCGAGCCTGATCTACGGCCTCGGCCTTGGCGCCAACCCTGACAGCGTGCAGGTGCCGCTGCTGATCAAGCTCGCCAAAAAGCGCGGCAACGCGGCGCATGCCGGGCCCGGCGAGAACGTCTGGTCGAACGTGCATATCGACGATCTCGTGCCGCTCTACGCGCTTGCGATCGATAAGGCGCCGGCGGGCGCTTCTATTTCGTCGAGAACGGCGAGAGTTCGATGCGCGAAACCTGCGAATCGATCAACCGCATGCTGGGTTTTGCGGGACCGCCCACGGCGATGTCGATGCAGGAGGCCGCCGCCGAATGGAGCGAGGGCACGACAGAGGATACGATGGCATCCAACAGCCGGGTGCGGGCCAAGCGCGCAAAGCAGCTTGGCTGGAAGCCGAACGCGCGCGGATTGATCGAAGAGATCGAGCAGGGGTGTTATCGGGAGTAGGTTTCGCCGTCGTCCCTGCGAACGCAGGGACCCATACGCCGCGGCCTATCGTTTTCGGAAATGCTGTTCGACGACTTCGCGCAACAACAACTCCCTGTGGTTATGGGTCCCTGCGTTCGCAGGGACGACGCAGGTAGTTGGGCGACACTTCTGACCGCCTAACTTTTCTCGCGCACCCCGTCCCACCACGCGCACGTTCCCGACATCAGCTTGTAGTTGCCTTCCATCACCTGCACCGGCGCGCGCAAGCCGGAGGCCGCCGCGCGCATCCGCATCTCGCGGGCGACTTCGCGGTCTTCGGGCGGCAGCCAGACGCGCTCGTGGCCCCACAGGCTTGGGCCGTCATGCATCTCGACCGGCTGCCATGTCGCGGGATCGATCTCGCGGCCGCCCCAGCCGCATTCGATCATGAAGGACGACGGCGTTTTGGCGTAGAACGAGGTCATGAAATCGTTGGTGTGCCGGCCGAGCGTGACGCTGACGCGGTCCTGTTGCGTCTGCGCGATGTCGTAGCACTGGCCGACATCGTCGAGCGAGAACAGCTCCACCATCAGGTGATGCATGCCGTTCCGGCCGGTCTCGATCAGCGCGAGGCTGTGATGCCGCGCGTTGACGTGGAAGAAATAGGCGCGGAACGGTTTTGAGATGTAGTCGGACAGCCCGAAGCCGAGCACGTCGACATAGAACGCCATCATCGGATCGATGTTCTCGACCGTCAGCACGGCGTGGCCAAGGCCGAGCGGGCCGGTGCGAAAGCCCGAGATCGATCGCCCCGGCACGAACGGCGTGTCGTCGATCTCGGCGCCGTAAAACGCCTCCAGCCGGTTGCCGGCCGGATCGCGGAACGAAATCAGCTTTCGGACGCGCCTGGCATCGGCCAGCGTCTGTGGCTCGGCCACAACAGGCACGCCGGCTTTTTCCAGCCGTGCTGCCAGCGCATCCAGCGCCGTGCTGTCTGCAACCTCCCAGCCGAAGAAGCGCGTGCCTTCGCCCACTGCGCGGTCGATCACGATGCGTTGTTTGCGGTCGTCCATCCGGAACGCCAGCAGCGAATTGCCGCGCTCGACCGCCTGCAGCCCGACGAGCCCGGTTCCGAACTGCCGCCAGTCCTCGAGGTTATCAGATCCGAAACCGGCATATCCCAGACCCAGCAATGCCATCGCCTGCCTCCGTCTTCGCAATTCCTTGCGCGCCAAACGCGCCGCTGCCTGGTCAAATCCTATGCAATTTTTGCACGTTCCGACACCTAAAGATCGGCTCCGGACCGGTCATCCCTGCCGGTACCTCCCTTGACATCGTCCACGGCGGATGGTGTTAAAGGTCCATGAACACCGCTGTCAGCCCATCCCGTCTTTGGTGGCGCACCTCTTAAAGAGGTGGCCGGTGCGATTTCATTTTTTCAATCGTCGAAGGTCGCCATCGCAGTGCGAGCGACGGTTTGTTTATTTGTCCCTTCGTTTGTCCTGTGTGGCGCTCCCTCCCGAAGTTTCGTAAGAGGATCACATGAACAGGACAGCCTTCTCCCTGCCCGAGCACAGCGAATACCGGACCAGCGGCGGCCTCGCGATTTCGCGTGCCGTCGAGCAGTTCACCGGCAACGCCAGGCGCCTCGATGACCTGATCGAGTTGCTCGACCGCCGCCGTGGCGTGGTGCTGTCCTCAGGCACCACGGTGCCCGGCCGTTACGAGAGTTTCGATCTCGGCTTTGCCGATCCGCCGCTGGTGCTGGAAACCGCCGGCTCCAACTTTTCGCTTTCGGCGCTGAATGCGCGGGGCGAGGTGCTGATCGCGTTTCTGGGCGACGTGCTGCGCGAACCCTGCGTGGTCATTTCTGAAAAGAGCCCGACGCGGCTCTCCGGTCACATCGTTCGCGGTGCCGCGCCGGTCGAGGAAGACCAGCGCACGCGCCGCGCCAGCGTGATGTCGCTGGTGCGCGATCTCGTCGCCGCCTTGTCAGCCAACGACGACCCGCTGCTCGGCCTGTTCGGCGCCTTTGCCTACGATCTCGTGTTCCAGATCGAGGACATCGTGCAGAAGCGGGCGCGGGAGAGCGATCAGCGCGACATCGTGCTGTATGTGCCGGATCGCCTGCTGGCCTATGACCGCGCCACCGGCCGCGGCGTCGTGCTGAGCTACGATTTTGCCTGGAAGGGAAAATCCACCAAGGGTCTGCCGCGCGACACCGCCGAGAGCGTTTATGCCAAAACGTCGCGGCAGGGCTTTGCCGACCACGGGCCCGGCGAATATCAGGCAACCGTCGAGGTCGCGCGGGCGGCGTTCGCACGCGGCGACCTGTTCGAGGCGGTGCCCGGGCAATTGTTCGCCGAACCCTGCGAGCGTTCGCCGGCCGAAGTGTTCCAGAGGCTGTGCCGCATCAACCCGTCGCCCTATGGCGCGCTGATGAATCTCGGCGACGGCGAATTTCTGGTGTCGGCCTCGCCGGAAATGTTCGTCCGCTCCGACGGACGGCGGGTCGAGACCTGCCCGATCTCGGGCACTATCGCGCGCGGCGTGGATGCGATCGGTGATGCCGAGCAGATCCGCCAGTTGCTGAACTCGGAGAAGGACGAGTTCGAACTCAACATGTGCACCGACGTCGACCGCAACGACAAGGCGCGGGTGTGCGTACCGGGGACGATCAAGGTTCTCGCGCGCCGGCAGATCGAGACCTATTCAAAGCTGTTCCACACCGTCGACCATGTCGAGGGCATGCTGCGCCCGGGCTTCGATGCGCTCGATGCCTTCCTGACCCATGCCTGGGCGGTGACGGTGACCGGAGCGCCGAAATTGTGGGCGATGCAGTTCGTCGAGGACAATGAGCGCTCGTCGCGGCGCTGGTACGCCGGCGCGATCGGCGCGGTGAATTTCGACGGCAGCATCAATACCGGGCTGACCATTCGCACCATCCGCATGAAGGACGGCCTGGCCGAAGTGCGCGTCGGCGCCACCTGCCTGTTCGATTCAGACCCCGCCGCGGAAGACCGCGAGTGCCAGGTCAAGGCGGCCGCGCTGTTCCAGGCGCTGCGCGGCGATGCGCCAAAACCGCTGTCGGCGTTTGCGCCCGATGCCACCGGCTCGGGCCGAAAGGTGCTCCTGATCGACCACGACGATAGCTTTGTGCATATGCTGGCGGATTATTTCCGCCAGGTCGGCGCCAGCGTCACCGTGGTCCGGCACATCCATGCCCAGGAGATGCTGAAGAAGAACTGGGATCTCCTGGTGCTGTCGCCGGGCCCGGGACGTCCGGAGGATTTCGGGATTTCGAAAACCATCGGCACGGCGCTCGACAGGAAGCTGCCGATTTTCGGCGTCTGTCTCGGCGTGCAGGCGATCGGCGAATATTTCGGCGGCCAGCTCGGGCAGCTCACCCATCCCGCGCACGGACGGCCGTCACGGATCCAGGTGCGCGGCGGGCGGCTGATGCAGAACCTGCCGAACGAGATCGTGATCGGCCGCTATCATTCGCTCTATGTCGAGCGCGACAGCGTGCCTGAAGTTCTCGAGGTCACCGCGACCACCGAGGACGGTGTCGCGATGGCGATCGAACACAAGACCCTGCCGGTCGGCGGCGTACAGTTTCACCCGGAATCGCTGATGTCGCTCGGCGGCGAGGTGGGACTGCGTATCGTCGAAAATGCCTTTCGTCTGAACGTGCCAGTCAATTGAGGATTGCGAGATACCGATGACATTCGATCATGACCTCAAGGCCACCGTCCGCTCCATTCCGGACTACCCGAAAAAGGGCATCCTGTTTCACGATATCACGACGCTGCTGGCGGATGCGCGCGCCTTCCGCCGCGCGGTCGACGAACTGGTGCAGCCGTGGGCGGGATTGAAGATCGACAAGGTCGCCGGCATCGAGGCGAGGGGATTCATCCTCGGCGGCGCGGTGGCGCATCAGGTCTCCGCCGGCTTCGTGCCGATCCGCAAGAAAGGCAAGCTGCCGCACACCACGGTGCGAATTGCCTACTCGCTGGAATACGGCATCGACGAGATGGAAATGCATGTCGACGCCATCCAGCCCGGCGAGCGCGTGATTCTGGTCGACGATCTCATCGCCACCGGCGGCACGGCGGAAGGCGCGGTAAAGCTGCTGCGCCAGATTGGCGCCAACGTGCTCGCGGCCTGTTTCATCGTCGATCTGCCGGATCTGGGTGGTGCCGACAAATTGCGCGCGATGGACGTGCCGGTGCGCACGTTGATGTCGTTCGAGGGGCATTGAGGTTCTTGTCGCCGCGCCCCGTTGGCTCGCAATGACGCGGAGATAGCGACGCAATACCCGATCGTCATCCCCGCGAAGGCGGGGATCCAGTACGCCGCGGCTTCGCGGTTCGATCACTGCTGTCTCTGGAACACTGGATCACCCGCCCCAGTGCGCAATTGCGCACAAGGCGGGCGACGACAACAGCGAGAGCGTAGCCCGGATGGAGCGAAGCGAAATCCGGGACCATGTCCTTTCGGTCGACACGGTCTTCCCGGATTGCGCTGCGCTTCATCCAGGTACGCATCTGCCATCTTGTCCTAAGCCGCGAAAGCAACGCGGTATGGGTCCCGGCGCGCGCTTCGCTTGGCCGGGACGACACCCCAGTAATGGTTGCGCGGTTTCAAACCGTCACCGGATGCCTCGCGGGTGGGGTTGGTTCTGACGAGGCCATAGCAGGCCGGCCGTTTGGCGTAAATATTACCCGGGTAATATTATCGAGCTTATCGAAGGCTTCACGACTGCTGCGACAGCAGGCTGAACTCAAGCTCGCGAAAACTGGTGTAGTTCCTGCGGATCCACTGGTGCAGTTCGGTCGACGAATCCCGCTCATTGCGCAGGTAGTCGGTGAAGGAAAAGGTCACCCGGTTGACATAGGTCTTCAGGAACGAGGGCAGGGCCGATATTCGCATCACCCGCCCCATGCCCATCGCCTCAGGCAGTTCGCCACGCACGACGTACTCATTATCGATCGTAATCAGCGCTTTCAGCGGGATCTGCTCCCGCAACGCCGGATAGGTGCGGGCGGAAACGCGGTCGGTATCGGCCACGAACAGGAAAATCGGCGTGACACTGCGCCGCGCGGCCTCTTTCAGGAAACCGATCTGGTTGGTCATCTTGAAGAATTCGTCGAAGGCATGAAAGCCGAGATCGACCACCTTGGCGATGCCGTCGTGGACGATCAGGCGATCCATGAGCTGCATCTTGCCGAAGGTGTCCATGACGTCGGCCGTCTCGGTCAGGCGCGGCAGATATTCGAGTAGCGATGGTTCCTTCAGGTTGATGTCGAAGGAGGACACTGCGCCGTCTTTCAGCAACAGGAACTCGCTCAAGAGCCGCGCGAGCAGCGTCTTGCCGACCAGCGGTCGAGGCGAGCAGATGATGTAGACGGGCGTGGGGTTCATCACCCGCTATATCAAAGGAATTTTTCGCCTAATCCACCCCCATCGCGGCGGGTGCGCGACTATTTTTCACCGCCGCGCACGCCAGGCTTGGCGCCGACGAGATCGGTGAGCTTGATGCGATCGAACTCGCTCCAGACGTTGGCGAGCCAGTGCCGGACATAGCCGCGCAGCACGAACGAGTAGTTCGCGGCTTCGTCGTCCTTGCCCTTGTTGGCGACGAATTTGAGGAACGGCACCGAGGAAACCTCGACCTGCTCGTAGGCCATTTCATTGAGCTTGGGGATCGTGAGGTCGGTCGCGTCCTTGATACGGTGAAAGTAGGAGTTGTAGGTGGCCTGGTCCCACTGGAAGAACTGGGTGTCGTTGATGAAATTCTTCACCAGGAAGTATTTGGCGCCCTGCATGAAGTTCGAGGTCCCGGCGATTTCGTCCAGCGAGGCGATCGAGGGGCCCAGGATGTGGAACACGGCGAAGGTGATCTGACCCGCCTTGGCCGCATCGAGAAAGCCGATGTCGCGCAGCGAGGCCAGCGCCGGGGACAGCAGTCCGGCGCGGACGTCGATCACGGTGACGGATGGCCCGGCGCTCAGCGTATCGAAGATCTTCATCTGGTCCGATGTCGTCGTCATGTCGACGATCTCGGTGATGTCGGGGTGGAACCGCATCAGGGTGCCGCGCGGCGATTCGGTGTCGAATGCCCGGGTCGGCACGTTGTTGGCGCTGAAGTAATCCAGGAGCGTACGCGACACGGTCGTCTTGCCGACCCCGCCCTTGTCCGCGCCCACCACAATCACGACTGGCTTTGCCATGGAATTCCCTTGAAGATCAGATTCGACCGCGGGGAGCGGCCGGCAGTCCCATTGTCTGCTTTGGGCGCGAACATGGCAGAAACAAGGGATAATTCAATTCCTTAGACCGCCACCGCCATTTTTCATACGGGAATTCGTCAATCCCGGGGCGGCGATGGGGCGGTTGCCTAGCGGTGCGGGCCCCAGGGGCCCTCCAACGGACCGGGACGCGTGCCTGGGACACCGGCGGGCTCGCTGGCGTCGCTCCAGGGGCCGCGGGGAACCGGTGGTTGGAGCTGTCCGGCGGCCGATTCCTCCGGCTCGCCCGATTTGGCCGCCGCCTCCGACGGCAAGGCGAGCGGGCCGGGATCATGACCGCCGGCAAATTGCACCAGCGCCTTGACCCGCGCATCGACCGACGGATGGGTCGCGAACAGGTCGGCAAATCCCTCGCGCGGATTGTCGACGCAGAGCTCCATGACCGCGGACGTCGCGCCGGGAAGCTCGCCGCGATTCTCGATCTTGCGCAGTGCCGTGATCATGGCATCGGGGTTCTTGGTCAGTTCGACCGAGCCGGCGTCGGCCAGCAGTTCACGCGACCGCGACAGCGCCAGCTTGACCACCTGCGACAACAGCCAGGCCAGCAGGATCAGCGCGACCGCGATGATGACCGCGATGATGGCTCCGCCGGCCCCCTTGCTGTCCCGGTCGGACGATGAAGAAGAGGACGACGAAGATGACGATGAAGACCAGCCGCTGCCGCTCGAGTTCCACGACAGGTTGGTGAACATGCGAAAGAACAATTCGCCGAAAAAACCCACCACGCCGGCGATGATCACGGCGACCACCATCAACTGCACGTCGCCGTTGCGGATGTGGGTAAGCTCGTGGCCGAGCACGGCCTCGATCTCCTGGTCGTTGAGCGCCTGCAGAAGGCCTGTGGTTACAGTAATGGAATATTGCCGCCGGTTGAGGCCCGTGGCGAAGGCGTTCAGCGCCGGGCTGTCCATCACCTTCAGCTTCGGCATCGGGATGCCGCGCGAGATGCAGAGATTTTCGAGCAGATTGTAAAGCCGTGGCTGCTGCTGCCGCGTCACGCTCTCGCCGCCGGTCACGGCGTCGATCATGTTCTGATGGAAGAAATAGGCGATCACGATCCACAGCGCGGCGGCGCCGGTGGCCCAGGGGAAGGCCGCGATCAGGTCGCGCCGGGCCTGTATCAGGTAGAAGTCGACCGATTTTCCGCTGTGCATCAGCACTTCGGCAACCAGCGCGCCGGCAAAGACCACGCACATAGATCAGCAGAAACAGCCCGGCGAGCAGCAGCATCGAACGAAACTTGTTCGACGAGATATGCGTGTAGAGACCATACGCGGCCATGGTTATCTTCGCCCACCACGGTCATTCCGGGGCGTCGCGAAGCGGCGAACCCGGAATGTGCAACTGCGCACGAAACTCTCGAGATTCCGGGTTCGTCGCCTTCGCGACGCCCCGGAATGACGGTTGTGGCGGAGCATTCATGTTCAGAACTTCACGGTCGGCACGGCCTCGACTTCGGTGCGGCTGGCGCCGAGGTCGAAGAATTCCTTGCGCGTGAAGCCGAACATGCCGGCAAACAAGGCCGCGGGGAGCTGCTGGATGCCGGTGTTGTATTCCTGGACCGCGTTGTTGAAGAAGCGGCGGCTGGCTGCGATCTTGTTTTCGAGGTCGGACAGTTCGCTGGCGAGTTGCTGGAAGTTGGCGTTGGCCTTGAGGTCCGGATAGGCCTCCGACAGCGCGATCAGACGACCGAGCGCGCCACTCAACTGGTTCTCCGCCGCGGATACCTGCGCCGGTCCCTGCGCCGACATCGCCGAATTGCGCGCCTTGATGACATCGTCGAGCGTGCCGCGCTCGTGGCGTGGCGTAACCCTTCACGGTCTCCACGAGGTTCGGGATCAGATCGTGGCGCTGCTTGAGCTGTACGTCGATGTCGGCAAAAGCCTGGCTGACGCGCTGGCTGAGCGCGACGAGGCGGTTATACGCGCCGAACGCAAACAGCACGATGATGACGATGACGCCGAGAACGATCCAGCCGGTCGACATGACGGACAACTCCTGTGGGACGAAGAGGCGGGGAACCTGGACGAAAAGCGGGGCAGGCGGCAGCCCGCCGCCAGTTGGGGCATGGCTTTAGTCGGAAGTGGGGCGGGATAAGTTCATCCGCTCGTGTCCCGGACGCGGTGCAGCGTCCTCCCGGCGATGCGAAGCATCGTCCGGTGACGATGCACCGCAGAGCCGGGACCCATCTCTGGCAGCGGAGTCGGCCCCGGCTCTGCAGCGCATCACGCCGCGAATGCGGCGCGCTGCGCGGCGTCCGGGGCACGACCAGCGATAAATCAGGTCTTCTCCACCACAGCATCGCCCCAGCGCCAGCGGCGCGCCATGGCGTACTCCGCCTTGGCGCGGCGGGGCACCTTTGTGACGGCAACGCCCGTGGGGGTGCAGAGCTTGGCCGTTATCTCAATCTTGGTGACAGCCGGTTGCGCGAGCACGCGGGAGGGGCGCGTTTCAACCGGTTCACGCGTCAGCGCGACATAGGCGAATTTTTCGTCTTCGAACGGCAGCTCCGCGCCCTTGACCTGCTTGTGCGCGCGCGAGCGTTGCAGGCGCTGGGTGAAATGGCACCAGTCGGGCGCTTGAAGGGGGCATTTGCCGTCATGCGGGCAGGGCGCCGCGACATGGGCGCCGAGGGCGATCAGTTGGGCGCGTAGCGCGATGATCCGTGCATAGCCGGCGGGCGTGCCGGGTTCGACCACGAGCAGCGTGTCGCGGGTCTTTCGCCACATCAGTTCGGCGAGTGTGCGCTGTTCGGCATCGCCGATCTCGCCGATCATGTAGCTCGCCACGACGAGGTCGGCCGTATCGGCTCTGGCGAGGGCGGCGCGGGCTTCTCCGCGTTCGTAGCTGACATCACGCAGGCGAAAGCTGTCGGCGACGAGGCCGAGCGCGAGTCCGCGCAAAGCGTCGTTGGCGTCGAGCAATGCAAAGCCTTGCAGGGACGGGAAGGCTTCGGCAGCCGCCCAGGTCGCCGTGCCCGGTCCTGCGCCGACATCGAGCAGGTTTTTCGGAGCGAAGTCCGGCCTGATCTCGACCAGCGCGTTCAGGCTGGCCGTGACGGCGGCGTAGGTCGCGGGCATTCGCGCCAGCGCATAGGCGAGCGCATCGGCCTCCGAGCGGATGGCGCCGGAGCCGCCGCCGGCACGGTAGGTCTGGGAGATCGACGCCGCACGACCGGCGGCGTCGTTGCGCGAAAAACCGCGCAGCTTGCCGTCGAGCGCGGCTTTCAGTTCAGCGGGAAGATCGGGTGAGGTCATCTCTCAGTCGTCATGCCCCGCCACCGGGTCTCGCCTCCGGCGAGCCCGATGACAGGCTCCGGCGGGGCATCCAGTAATCCGAGGCAGTCGAAATTCCAAGAGATGGCGCGGCGTACTGGATCATCCGCCTTCGCGGATGATGACGTCAACCATTGTAGCGACGGAAGCGTGACGTCACGCCACGTTCTGGTCGAGGATCTTCACGGCGTCGTCGAGGCCGACCGAGACCAGTTGCGACACGCCGCGTTCGGCCATGGTGACGCCGAACAGCCGGTTCATCCGCGCCATCGTGATCGGGTTGTGCGTGATGATGATGAAGCGGGTTTCCGTCGACGACGTCATTTCGTGCAGCAGGTTGCAGAACCGCTCCACGTTATGGTCGTCCAGCGGCGCATCGACTTCGTCCAGCACGCAGATCGGCGACGGGTTGGTGAGGAACACCGCGAAGATCAGCGCCAGCGCGGTCAGCGCCTGCTCGCCGCCCGAGAGCAGCGACAGCGTCTGCGGTTTCTTGCCGGGCGGCTTTGCGATGATTTCCAGGCCGGCTTCCAGCGGATCGTCGCTTTCGATCAGATGTAGCGCGGCTTCGCCGCCGCCGAACAGTTCCGTGAACAGCCGTTTGAAGTGCTCGTTGACGGTCTCGAACGAGGTCAGCAGCCGCTCGCGGGCTTCCTTGTTGAGACTCTGGATGCCCTGGCGCAGACGCTTGATGGCTTCGACCAGATCGTCACGCTCGGTGGTCAGCGCGGTGTGCTGGGTTTCGACCTCGCGCAGCTCTTCCTCGGCGCGCAGATTGACGGCGCCGAGGCGTTCGCGGTCACGGCGCAGCTTTTCGAGGTTTTCCTCGATCTCGCCCAGCGGCGGCAGTTCCGCGCCCGGCTCGATCTCGGCGAGCGCTGCGACCGCGTGCGGCTCGACTTCGAGCATGTCGTGGATTTCCCGCTCGATGTCGGAAAGCCGGCGCTTGGTGCCTTCCATGCGCTCCTCGGCGCGGGCGCAGGCCTCGCGGGCAGAGGAGAGCGCTTCGAGCGACGCCTTGGCTTCGCGGTCGGTCTGGGTCATCACGCTCTCGGCGGCGGCCAGTGCGTCGGCTGCGACGCGGCGGGCGCTTTCGGCGGATTCGATTTCGTTGATCAGCGCGCGGCGCTTTTCGGCAAACACGGCCGGCGCATTTTCAAGCTCGGCCCGCTCGGCCGTCACTTCGGTGATACGTGCCTCGACGGTGGCGACCTGGGAGGCCGCGCTTTGCTTGCGGTTCTGCCATTCGGTGCGTTCGGCCGTGATCGCCTGCACGCGCTTATCGGCCAGTTCGGCCTCGCGCGCCAGCGCCTGGGCTTCGGCCCGCACCTGCGCGGCAAAGCGGCGATGCCCGTCGATCTCGCCGCGAACGGCGCCAAGCCGCGTCTCGGTGTCGAGGGTCGGCGGCAACTCGGCCAGCGCGGCGTCGGCGCTCTCATGTGCGGCTTCGGCCTCGCTGCGATCGGCGGCAAGACGGGTATGGGCTTCGGTCAGCGCGGATTTGCGCGCGGCGTGGCGATTGATCTCACGCTCGGTCGTGGCATGGCGCTCGCGCGCCGCATCGGCCTCGCGCTGCGCGGCACGCCAGGCCTCGCGGGCGGCGGTCTCGGCGGCGGAGGCCGCCTTCAGTTCAGCCTCGGCGTGTTCCAGCGCCTGCCGCTTGTTGGCGGCGTCGGTGCGGGCCTGCTCCAGCTCATGCTCAATATCGACCAGGCGCGCGCGTTCGGCGAGACGCCGTGCGGCGCCGGTCGGCGCATGCGCGGCGGTGACAAAACCGTCCCAGCGCCAGACATCGCCTTCCAGCGACACCAGCCGCTGACCGGTCTTCAATTGCGACACCAGTTCCGAGCCGCGTTCCTTTGGCACGACGCCGATCTGCGCGAGGCGGCGCGCCAGTTCGGCCGGCGCCTCGACGTGAGCGGCGAGGGCCTCGACGCCATCAGGCAGGGCCGGATCGTCAAAGCTCGCCCCGGCATTGGTCCAGCGCATCGGCGCCGTGGGATCGACCGGCGCGTCAAGATCGTCGCCGAGTACGGCGCCAAGCGCCTTCTCATAGCCCTTGGTGACGGTGACGCCGTCGATAATCGGCGGCCACAGATTCTTGGTCTCGCCATTGACGAGTTTTGAAATCGTGCGCGCCTCGGTCTCAAGCCGCTGCACGCGCTTTTCGGCGTCCGTGAGCGGGGCGCGGGAGGCTTCGAGCTTTTGTCGCGCGGCAACATGGCCGGTCTCGCTGGCCTGTGCGGTGGCCTCGGACACCGCGAGCGTTTCCTGTGCGGTCTCCATGGCTGCGGCGAGCGCTTCGAGGTCGCCGAGATTGCCGGTCTCGTCGTTGAGCTTCTGCTCGTCGGCCTGAACGGTGGCGATTTCCTGGTCGAGCCGTGCCAGCCGGTCGCGATGGGTACGAACGCCGGCCTCTAACTGGTTGCGCTTGGCGGTGAGGTCGGCGAGCGTGGTGGTCAGTTCGCCGAACATGCGTTCGGCCGCGGCCAGCGTCGCTTCCGCTTCGGAAACGCGTTCATCAATGCCGGAGCGCTTTTCGACGCGCGACTTGATCTCTTCCTTTAACTCGGCGTCCTCGGTGTCGAGACGCTGCAGCGCCACTTCGGCGTCGGAGGCCTGCTGCTGCTCGCGCGCGATGTCGCCGGCGAACTGCTGCAGCCGCCGGTCGAGTTCAGAAACGCGCTCCTTGGCGCGCCCTTCCTCGCGGTCGAGCTGTTCGCGCGCATTGGTGAGGCGCTGCAGCCCGGCCGCGGCGCGGGCTTCGCCCTCGCGCAGCGCGGGCAGTTCGGAGGCGCGGATCGCCTGGATGCGGGCGGCCTCGGCCTGCTCGCGGGTGCGTTCGGCCATCTCGCGAACGTTGATGTCGTGGGTATGCCCGGCTTCCGCAACGTCGGCATTGGCCTCCAGCCAGCGCAGGTGGAACAGCGTCGCCTCGGCCTTGCGCACCTTGGCTGCGACTTCGCGGAAACGAATGGCCTGACGGGCCTGCTTCTTCAGCCCATCCATCTGGCCGGACAATTGCCCGATCACGTCCTCGACGCGGGTGAGGTTGGTTTCGGCGGCCTTCAGCCGCAGTTCGGCTTCGTGGCGGCGGGCGTGCAGGCCGGCGACGCCGGCAGCGTCTTCCAGCACGCGGCGGCGCTGTTCGGGCTTGGCTTGAATGATTTCGCCGATCTTGCCCTGGTGAACCAGCGCCGGCGAACGCGCGCCGGTCGCGGCATCCGCAAACAGGATCTGCACGTCGCGGGCGCGGACGTCGCGGCCGTTGATGCGATAGGCCGAGCCGGACTCGCGCTCGATGCGGCGCGAGATCTCGAGAAGCTGGCTGTCATTGACCGCGGCCGGCGCCGTGCGATCGGTATTGTCGATCGTCATCACCACTTCGGCGTGGTTGCGCGCGGGACGGTTCCCGGAACCCGCAAAGATCACCGCATCCATGTCGGCGGCGCGCAGCGATTTGTGCGAGGTTTCGCCCATCGCCCAGCGCAGCGCCTCGACCAGATTCGACTTGCCGCAGCCGTTCGGTCCGACAACCCCGGTGAGGCCGGGTTCGATCATGAAATCAGTAGCTTCAACGAACGACTTGAAACCGTGGAGGCGGAGGCGCGTGAGTTTCATGAACACAAATCTCTGTTGGCCGGGCGCGAATCTCCCTGCCGTGACAGTACCATAGAAGGCAATGTCGGTGTGGATGGATAGCCCATTGCGGCTCTTCTGGAGCGCGACAATGGCGATGCCGGGGCTGGAGGGCAACGGCCCGGCGGGGCTTTTCCCAAGGGATTTGAGGCGGTTGCGCCGCGCCTTTTGCTGGACTTATCGGCTCAAATGAATCCGCCCGGGCGAATCAGCTCTTCAGCACCGCATTGATGCGCTTTGAGAACTCTTCGAAGGTTTGCTCGCCCTTGATCTTCTCGCCATTGATGAAGAACGTCGGCGTCGAATCGACCTTCAGCACCTCGGAGGCGAATTTCTGGTCGGCCGCGATCTTGTCGAGCAGCGCCTGGTCCTTCAGGCAGTCCTCGACCTGCGCCTGGGTGAGGCCGGCCTGCTTGCCGATCCGGGTCAGCGTCTCCGTGGTGTTCTTCACCACCCAGTCATTCTGCTGTTTGAACAGCAGGTCGATGACGGCGAAATATTTCGGCGCGTCGTCCTTGGCGATGCAGCGCGCCAGCATCGAGCCGGCGGCGGCCTTGATGTCGAGCGGGAATTCACGGAACACGAAGCGGATCTTGCCGGTGTCGATGAATTCCGACTTGATCTTCGGAAACACCTTCTCGGTGAACGCGGCGCAATGCGGGCAGGTCATCGAGGCGTATTCGGTGATGGTGACCGTGGCGTTGGCGGGTCCGAGCGCCATGTCCGGCAAGGATTGCGGCTTGGCGACGTCGGCGGCGCCCTGTGCCATCGCGTCCGTGATCAGCCGCAGCGGCGAGAAGCCGGCGAACAGGCTAAGCCCGGTCAGCGACAGGGCGGCGGTGAAGGCGCGGCGCGTGATCATCGAAGTCTGCTCCCGAATGGCGCGTTCACGCCCGAAAGAAGTATCAAAAGAAGCCTTCGCTAGCTTGAAACGCCAGTTGTGGCAATGGCGGGTTGCGGCGGGCGACCGGCGCAAAAGGCTCAATTTCGCTTGATCGCGGCGCCGAGCCGCGCCAGTGCGGCGCGCAGTTCCTCGTCCTCCACCGCCGACAGGGTTTCGGCGACCCTGGCCACCGCTTGCGGATCGGGCGCGCGGGGTGGCGCGGGGCGCTTGCGGCGCGACAGCGGCGCCTGCCGGAGCGCCAGCCGGCCCACCGCGCTCCAGCCGAAGAAGCGGTTGACCCGTTGCAGGATGACGTCGGACGAATGCTGGATCTCCAGCGCCGCCGGGCCCTCCACCCGCAATATGAGCGTGGCCGGTTCCTGCGGCTGCCCCTCCACCGGCCGCGGCCATTGCATCTTCAGCGGCTCGGAATGGGCGGCGATTTCGGGGCCGGCAATCTCGGCCCAGCGGATCACCAGTTCGCGCGCGGCGAATCCCTGCTTGGCGTAGGCGTCCGAGAATACGTCGCTGAGCAGGACGGAAAGCGGTTTTGCGGAGATCGGGCCGGGTTTGTACATGGGGCTTTATAACCGGGGCGGCAGCCCGGGTCACGCCGCACGCGGCCGTATCGTCTTCAGGTCTCGGTCGATCTCACGCCGCCGTTGCATCAGGTCGTAGTCCATCTGCAGGCCAAGGAAGAAGCCTTCGGAAAGGCCGAAATAGCGCGCGAGCCGAAGATCGGTATCAGCGGTAATGTCTCGCTTGCCCAGCACTATTTCGTTGATGCGGCGCGGCGCCACGTGAACGGCACGCGCCAGCCCGTTCTGGCTGAGTCCCATCGGCTTGAGGAACTCCTCAAGCAGGATTTCGCCGGGATGGGGGTTTTGAAGAAGCCCGCTCCTAGACGTGGTAGTCGACGATTTCGACATGCGTCGGTCCTCCCTCATTCCAGACGAAGCAGATACGCCACTGGTCGTTGATCCGGATCGAGTGCTGTCCTTGTCGATCCGCTTTCAAGGCTTCAAGTCGATTGCCCGGGGGAACGCGAAGATCGCCGAGTACCCGAGCCTGGTTCAAAAGACGAAGTTTTCGGAGCACGACATTTTGAATATCGGCCGGTAGTCGTCGGCTCCGCTGGCCGGACCAGATCCGCTCTGCTTCCGGATCGGCGAAGCTTTGAATCATGCGCGACTATAACGCGTCGCGTTATGGCTTGTAAACTCTAGTCATGGGACGAATCCGATTTTAAAGTGAGGCGTGCCCTCACTCGTCGCCAGCAAGAAACGGACCGCCACAAAAGACGGCGCCTCGCGCCCCGCGCGGCTGCTCGACTGGTACGACCGTCATCGCCGCCGGTTGCCGTGGCGGCCGCCGGCGGGTGAGCGGGCCGATCCGTACCGGGTCTGGCTGTCTGAAATCATGCTGCAGCAGACCGGCGTCAAAACCGTCGGGCCGTATTTCCTGAAGTTTCTGGCGCGCTGGCCCGATGTCGCCTCGCTCGGGCGGGCCTCGCAGGATGACGTGCTGCGGATGTGGGCCGGGCTCGGCTATTATTCGCGCGCGCGCAATCTCCATGCCTGCGCGGTCGCGGTGCTGCGCGACCATGGCGGGGTGTTTCCCGATACCGAGGAGGGCCTGCGCCAATTGCCGGGGATCGGCCCTTACACAGCGGCGGCGATCGGCGCGATCGCCTTCGACATCCGGACCATGCCGGTCGATGGCAATATCGAGCGCGTGGTGTCGCGGCTTTACGCGGTGGAAGAGCCGCTGCCGCAGGCCAAGCCGCGCATACAGGAACTGGCGTCGACGCTGCTGGGTCCGTCTCGCGCCGGCGATAGCGCGCAGGCATTGATGGACCTCGGCTCCTCGATCTGCACGCCGAAGAAGCCCGCCTGCGCGCTGTGTCCGCTGAACGACGATTGCGTGGCGCGTGCACGCGACGATCAGGAGAGCTTTCCGCGCAAGGCGCCAAAGAAGACGGGCACGCTGCGCCGCGGCGCTGCCTTCATTGTCACCCGCGGCGCTGAATTGCTGGTTCGCACACGTGCGGAAAAAGGCTTGCTCGGCGGCATGACCGAAGTGCCCGGCTCGGAATGGCTGGCCGGACAGGACGACAAGGCGGCGCTAAGCCAGGCGCCCGTGCTCAAGGGGATAACGCGCTGGCACCGCAAGGCCGGCGTCGTCACCCACGTGTTCACGCACTTTCCGCTCGAACTCGTGGTCTATACCTCCGATGTCGCCGCGCGCACGCGGGCGCCGGAGGGCATGCGCTGGGTTCCGGTCGCGACGCTGGCCGATGAGGCGCTGCCCAACGTGATGCGCAAGGCGATTGCGCACGGGCTGGATCTCTAGGCACGTCGCGCTGCAGGCCTGCTGACACCATGCTGGCAGCAGGGCTGCGCTAGGAAGGAGCCTTACGGAGGTTCCCATGGTCGTAACCGCTCTCGATAATCTCGCCGCGCCGCCGTCTTCCAGGCTGCTCGGCTGGCACCTCCTCGACGCGCGGCCTGGCGATGGCTGGATCCGCATCGGCTTCGACGGCAAGCCGGATTTCTGCAATCCGGCCGGCTTCGTGCAGGGCGGCATTCTCTCGGCGATGCTCGACGACACCATGGGACCGGCCGTTTTCGCCATGACTGAGGGCAGGCTCTACACGGCGACCATCAGCATGACCGTGAATTTTCTCAGCCCCGCCAGGCCCGGGCCGATCACGGGCGAGGCCAATGTCACCCAGCTCGGCAAGACCGTTGCCTTCATGGAGGGGCGGCTGACGGCCGAGGATGGCACGCTGCTGGCGACCGCCACGACCAGTGCGCGGCTGGTCGAGACGGCGAAGGCCATTGCTCCCGCTAGTTCGCTGCCCGCGGCGCTTCCCGCGTGATCTGGACGATCGGCGGCTTGGCGTTGAGGCCTTCGACCTGGAAGCCGGCGACGCGCTTGTAGTTGGCAGCGATGTCTTCCAGTTCCTTCAGCGACAATACGTCGGTGACGGTGTTGTAGCCGTTGGGCGCGCGCTCTTCGACCATCTGCATCACCTGCTCGGGTCCATTCCGGCGGTTGAGCATCACGAGATCGGTCGTGGCCGGCCGGCGCTCGGCTTCGTAAGCTGCCAGCGCTTCGCTGATCGTTCCCTTCGCGAGGATTTCGCGGGTGATGACGCGCGCGTCCAAAATTGCCTGCGACGCGCCGTTGGAGCCGATCGGATACATCGGATGCGCGGCGTCGCCCATCAGCGTGACGCGGCCGAACGTCCATTGCGGGATCGGATCGCGGTCGACGAGCGGATATTCGTAAGCGTGCGGGCAGTTCTGGATCAGGCCGGGCACGTCGAGCCAGTCGAACTTCCAGTCCTTGAACCAGGGCAGAAACTCTTCGAGCTTTGCGGTCCGGTTATAGTCCTCGCGCCGCCATTGATAGGTCGGCGGCATATGCCGCTCGGCCACCCAATTGATTCTAGACTTGCCGGACGCGTCCGCCTGCTTGGAAATCGGGTAGCAGACGAACTTCAGGATTTCATGCCCGGCCATGATCATGGTGCGGCCGGACAGGAACGCGTCGCTCTCGGTAATGCCGCGCCAGAGGATACGCCCGTTCCAGATCGGCGGGCCTTCGCCGGGATAGAGCTTTTCGCGGATCGCCGAATGGATCCCGTCGGCGGCGATCAACAGCGCGCCCTCGTGAACACCCTTCGATTTGCCGGTCGCCTTGTCGATGAATTCGGCGCGCACGCCGTTCGCCGTCTCGGTCCAGCTGGAGAGATGATGGCTGGTGAGGATGTTCTCTTTTCCCAGCCGCTCGGTCGCGGCATCGAGCAGGATCTGCTGCAGCGTGCCGCGATGGATCGAAAACTGCGGCCATTTGTATCCGGCCTCGATGCCGCGCGGCTCGCTCCAGATCGGCTTGCCGTGCTTGGAGAAGTACGCGAGCTCTCTGGTGCGGACAGCGTGCGCATCGAGCTTGTCGTGCAGGCCGAGCTCGATCAATTCGCGCACGGCATGCGGCAGCACGTTGATGCCGACGCCGAGCGGCCGCAGCTCGGGCACGCTTTCAAAAACCCTGGCCGGAATGCCGATCTGGTGCAGGCTGAGCGCCAGCGTCAGCCCGCCGATGCCGCCGCCCGCGATGAGTACGGTCATGTTACGCCCCTGTTACTGCCTGGCCGTCATGACATGGGAGGCGGCAAGGGGGCAACTGCGAAGGTTGCCGGTGGGAGATGACACGATCGTCAGCCTCTATATCGAGGGAACGCTTCAGCAGCGCGCGGCGGCGTGAATGCGCCGGGGATGGACGGCGGACAGGTGCGCGGGTAACCTCCGGCTCCCACCGTGAGGATCACCATGTTCAAGCTCTATTACGCCCCGGGCACCTGCGCGCTGGCTTCGCATATCGCCTTGGAGGAGGCCGGCGCCTCCTATTCAGCCGAGCGGCTCGACTTCAAGAACAGCCAGCAGACCACCCCGCAATATCTTGCGATCAATCCGAAGGGGCGGGTGCCGGCGCTGGTGACCGATCATGGCACCCTTACCGAGACGCCGGCGATCCTCGCCTACATCGCGCAGAGCTTTCCGAAGGCCAGGCTGATGCCGGACGAGCCGTTCGCATTTGCGCAGGCGCAGTCCTTCAACAGCTACCTCTGTTCCACGGTGCACATCAATCATGCGCACAAGATGCGCGGCTATCGATGGGCGGCGGATGAGTCCTCATTCGCCGACATGAAGCGCAAGGTGCCGGAGACGATGGCCGCCTCCTTTGCCTTGATCGAGCGCAACATGATCAAGGGGCCGTGGGTGATGGGCGAGCAGTACACGGTCTGCGACCCCTATCTGTATACGATTGCGCTCTGGCTCGAAGGCGACGGCGTCGATCTGGCGGCGCTGCCGAAGGTAGCGGCTCACCGCAAGCGGATGTCGGAGCGGCCCGCAGTACAGAAGGTGCAGGCCGAAGCGAAGGCCTGAGTTTGTAGGGTGGGCAAAGGCGCACTTGCGCCGTGCCCACCATTCATCCGCATATTCGTTGGGAATGGTGGGCACGCTTCGCTTTGCCCACCCTACGGCTTACTGAGATATCAGACCTCATCCTGAGGAGCCGCGTAGCGGCGTCTCGAAGGATGGGCCACGGGCTCTCATGGTTCGAGACGGCGCTGCGCGCCTCCTCACCATGAGGGTTCTGACAGCAACTACGCAGCCTTCTTCCCGCGCTCCATCTCGCGACCGATACCGAGCATGATGTTGCGCAGCCAGATCGATCCGGGGTCCATCTGGGCCCGGGTCGGGTAGAACATGAACTGCTCGTCGATTCCGGGATCGAGCGGCGGCGCAACCGTTGAAAGCGACAATTGCTTCGACAGCGCGCCGATCAGGCGGCGCGGCACGAAGGCGACGAGATCGGTGCGGGCCGCGACATGCAGCGCCTCGATATAGCCCGGCACGACCAGCGCGATCCGCCGCTCGATACCCTTGGGGCGCAACCACATGTCGATCAGGTCTTCGCTCTGGCCGCGGATCACGACCGCGACATGCCGCGCGTCGAGAAAGGTCTCGATCCGCTTCAGGCGTCCGCCGACAGGGTGGCCGCGCCGTACTGCGAGCGCGTCGCTGTCGGTGTAAAGCCGTTGCCGGTGAAATCCGGTAAAGGCGTTGCCGATCGAGATCACCATGTCGATGGTGCGGGCGAATTCGGCGGTGAAGATCGCGGGGCCGCGCCAGGGCACCACGTCGATCCGGACGTTCGGCGCCGCCTTCGTGACCTTCTCCATCAGCGGCGGCATCAGAAGCTCGACAGCAAGGTCGGGCATCATCAGGCGAAACTGACGCTCGCTGCTTGCCGCGTCGAAATTGTCGGGAATGAACAGGGCGCGTACCTGATCGAGCGCCTGTGCCAGCGGCGCGCGCAGCGCCTGCGCCCGCGGCGTCAGCTCCATGCGCGCACCGTTGCGAACCAGCAGCGGATCGCCGATCAGGTCGCGCAGCCGCTGCAGCGCGTGGCTTGCGGCCGGCTGCGACAGCCCGATCCGCATCGCGGCGCGGCTGACATTGGTTTCGCGGAGCAGCGCGTCGAGCGCGACCAGCAGATTGAGGTCAAGCGAATTCAAATTCATGGAATGAATAGATATCATACTCACTATCGATTGGAAGAATGTCGAGGCGCGCGCGATGATCCGGAGGCAAATCAAAGGAGAAGCCGCCATGAGCGCAGCAGCGAACAAAAAACTTGTGCAGCAGGTCTATACGGATTCCGCCAACCGGAGCGGGACCACCTTCATCGACAACCTCGCCGAGGACGCGACCTGGATCGTGACGGGGCAATATTCATGGTCCCACGAGTTCAAGGGGCGTGACGCCATCAACAACGGCCTGATGGGTCATTTCCGGTCGTTTTTCGCCGAGCGCCCGCGCACGCTGGCGTTCAACTTCATCGCCGAAGGCGACCATGTCGTGGTCGAAGCCCGCGGCGACAATGTCACCAAGGCAGGCGTTCGCTACGACAACCAGTATTGCATGGTCTGGCGCATCGAGAACGGCAAGATCAAGGAGATCAAGGAATATTGCGATTCCGCGCTGGTCGAGCGCGTGCTCGGGCCGTTCCCGGCAGAGCGGAAGGTAGCGGCTGGCGTAGGGTGGGCAAAGCGAAGCGTGCCCACCATCTCACCACGTGCTCGGTGATGGATGGTGGGCACGTCGCTTGCGCTCCTTTGCCCACCCTACGGCATCGATGTGCATCAGGCCGCCTTCACCTTCAGATGCCTGAACATGTTGCCGCGCGCTTCGTCGTCCATCTCGGCCTTGAACTTGAAATTGTCCTTCAGCGCGATCGCCTTTGCCGCCGCAGGATGCGCCGAGATCTCGTCGACCAGCCGCTTGACGTTGGGATATTTCGCGACGGCTTCCTCGCCCATCACGAACGCGGCCATCCGCGCCCAGCCCCACAGCGCCATATCGACGATGGTGTAGGTGTCACCCACCATGTATTTGCGGCCGGCGAGGTGGTCGTTGAGGACCGCATAGTGGCGATGCGCCTCGAACTGGTAGCGGTCATGGGAATAATCGTGGTTCTGGTCCTTCGGCGCAAAATGCTTGAAGTGAACCGCCTGTCCGGAATACGGACCGACGCCCGTCGCCACGAACATCAGCCAGGAGAGCGTCTGCGCGCGGTTGGCCGGCGTGTTCGCCGGCAGAAACTTGCCGGTCTTTTCCGCGAGATAGAGCAGGATGGCGTTGCTGTCGAACACCGTGATGCCGTCATCGTCGATCGCGGGCACCTTGGCGTTCGGATTGATGGCGAGATATTCCGGCGTGAACTGGTCGCCCTTGCGGGTGTCGACGGCGACCGGCTGGTAGGCAATGCCGGCTTCCTCGAGGAAGAGCGCGACCTTGGTCGGGTTGGGCGATCCGTTGAAGTAGAATTTGAGCATTTGGAATTTTCCCATTGCTTCTTGCAGGACAACTTATTGAGACAACTTGTTGCGACAACTTATCGCGGCACGCGGCGACACTGCCGCCGGGTATCACGTCCATGCTCAAATTTTTGCGGGATGCGCAAGCGACGAGTTTGTCACCGGGCCAGTGGCCGGTACCCTCAATACGGGCGAAGCTCGCGCTTACGACAGCACCAGACCGCCGATGCCGGCGACCGCAAGGCCGGCGCCGGCAGCGATCATGACGGATGCGAAGCGCATTTCCGAACGCAGCGCCGTTCGCTGCCCGGTGCGTTCCGATCCCCGCGCATAGCCGTGGACGATGATCTGCTCGCTGAAGGTGCCGCTGGCGTCCAGAATGTCGGTCAAGCCCGCGCTGGCAACCAGGATACCGAGGATGATCAGCCCGGCCGGACCCAGCAAACTCAACAGCAGCATTGGAAACAGGCCGATCAGGAATATCGGCAACAATGGCAGCACGATGAACGACTCGGAGCCTCGCGTGCGCATGGCAATAATCTCATATGAGGTAATGCACCCTGCAAGTATGCCATGAAATGGGAGCGAAAAGGCGCATAGCTACCTGCGCGCCCGACACGGCTGCCATGCCGGTCGATCGGGGTGGTTGCGCAGGGGGTAAGCAAGCCGCATTTCGAGGCATCGCCACCGAAGTTATCTGCACGCTGCGGTGCTTTGGCGTGCCTGCCGCGCCGCCCGGTCAGGGCGTGGCGCTCTCTTTCCGGACGAATGGCAGCAGCGGGGGCGTGGTCAGAATGGCGCTGGTGTCGAGCCGCAGTGTACCTCCGCTCTTGAGGCCTGCGTTGGGCGATGCTTTGCATGGGGGCGCCGATCCGCTCCTTGCCAATTTGTCGGCCAGGTCGATGTCGCCTTCGGAATTGTAGATGATGTCGTCCGGCTTGATGCCGAGAATTTTCGCGAAGCTGCCGGAGTAGACCGCGTTCGGGTTGATCCAGCTTCCGGTCCCCACGGGAGCGACGAAACGGACGCGGCCCGCCTCGACACCGGCAATCCCGGTCTGGCTGTTTTCCAGCACGGTCAGCCGCTCGATACAGAAAGCCGCGCCTGTGAAGACGAACACGCGCGGGTCCTGATTGCGCAGCACGATATCGAGCGCACCGCGATCCGCGGGGACGCGGATTTCGATCGCCCGCACCGGCCGCGTCAGCAGCACCCTGGTGCTCTGGCCGCCCAAGACGTCGGCAATGAACACCCGCCGCGCCGGATGATCGGTGCTGCGCCAGATCGGCTCTGCATTGTCCGCACAGAGTCTAAGCCATTCGCCAGCATGGCCGAGCTGCGCGCACTTGTCCGCCGGAATGGTGCTGTTGGCACAGCCCTCCATCAGCGCATCGCGGTACCGCAGCAGCCGCGTCACCTTTTCGCACCAGCGCGGCCCGTTCCTGACGGTCATGTTCGTCGATGTCGCTGACGTGGACGCAAGGCGCCTCATGGTCATGCGAAATGCCGGATCGAGCGGGGCGGCCGCGATCAGGTCGAGTGCGCGCCTGGTGTCGTCGGGCTGGCTCGTCGTGCTGAGGCTCTCGACCATCGCGCGCTGGGCTTCGATATTCAGGGCGAATGGCGGCGCGATCGCGAGTTCGTCGATGCCAAGGGCGGAGAGGACAAAAGCGCCCGGTTCGGGGGCGGCAATGTCCGGGCCGCTCGCAACGGCACGCCGCGGGGGTGGCCGTGGAACCAGGTACGGACCGGCCAGCCAGTTGAAACGCATTTCCGGAAAGGCGACGAATTCGTCGTAGGCGATGAGTTGTTCGGTATCGCCGGTGCGTAGCGCCAGCTCAAACGTCCACACCGCCTCGGTGTTGAAATCCTTCCGCGTCTTCGTCCACGAATGCGGCGCGACTCCGGCCGTCGTGTACAGGACCAGGCCGTCCTTAGGTGCGCTTTCGGCTGGAACGGCGGTGGCGCAACTCCGCCATCCCGTCAGCACGACCATTTCGTCGCGCTCGGTACGGTCTTTCGCGCAGGTGTCGCGGAGGCCGACTTCCATCCGCCAGATTTTCTTGGGCTCGAAATCCAGGCCGTTGACGGCGTAGACGTCGAACTGCCCTGTCTCGGCAAGGAAATACACGAATGGGTTCAGCCTGCCGCCGTAGCCGCGGACGATCAGAACGCGCGGGCGGTCAGCCGCCGCTACCTTCACGCGCGGCCACGACGCAATTTCCGTCACCCGGTTTGCCGCCGTTTGTTTGGTTTGCAGCCACTGGGCGCCGTAGTAGCCGGGCATCAATAGCCCCGCCGCCAGCAGCAGCCATCCGGCCGGATCCTTGCGGGCGAGCTTCCGAAATCCGAAAATGAAGGCGACCAGGCTCAGCACGCAGAGCAGCGGCCAGCGAACCAGGGCGAACACGATAATTTCGATGGAAATGGGCATGGCGGCGCCAGCCTAGCAAACGCCGTTAAAATTCCCCGGAGCGCCGGAGCGATAATGCAACTTAAGGTGAATAAAGCTCGAAGTGGCGGCTTCTAGCCCGCCGCCATCCCGGAGCGGATTTCGGCGCGCAGCTCGTCGATCAGCTTGAGGCCGGTTTTGGTCTCGACATGCCAGAAGGTCCAGCCGTTGCAGGCGGGCGAGCCCTGCGCGACCGCGCCGATGCGGTGGATCGAGCCGACCTTGTCGCCGAGCATGATGGCGCCGTCGGCGCGGACCAGTGCGCCGTGGCGCTTCTTGGAGTCGACCAGCCTGGTGCCGGGCGGAATCATGCCGCGTTCGATCAGTTCGGAGAACGCCACGCGGGGGGCGTCGCGCGCGGTCATGAACGGCGCCAGCGTTGCCTCGGGCAGCGGCTCGACCGCCGCGATACGCTCCTCGGCCGCCTTCGCATAAATCTTGTCGCGCTCGAAGCCGATGTAGCGGCGGCCGAGACGTTTTGCCACGGCGCCGGTCGTGCCGGTGCCGTTGAAGGGATCGATGACGAGATCGCCGGGCTTCGACGACGACAGCAGCACGCGCGCCAGGAGGCCCTCGGGCTTCTGGGTCGGATGCACTTTCTTGCCGTCGGCGCCCTTGAGGCGCTCTTCGCCGGTGCAAAGCGGGATCAGCCAGTCGGAACGCGCCTGCACGTCCTCGTTGGCGGCCTTCAGGGCTTCATAATTGAACGTATAGCCCTTGGCCTTCTCGTCGCGCGCCGCCCAGATCATGGTTTCATGGGCATTGGTGAAGCGGCGGCCGCGGAAATTCGGCATCGGATTGGTCTTGCGCCAGACGATGTCGTTGAGGACCCAGAAGCCGAGGTCCTGCATGATCGCGCCGACGCGGAAAATATTGTGGTAGGAGCCGATCACCCACAGCGTCGCCGACGGCTTCATGATGCGGCGGCAGGCCAGCAGCCAGGCGCGGGTGAAATCGTCATATGCGGCGAAGGATGAGAACTTGTCCCAGTCGTTGTTGACGGCATCGACATGGGATTCGTCGGGGCGCTTGAGGTCGCCCCTGAGCTGCAGATTATATGGAGGGTCTGCGAACACCAGATCGACCGAACCGGCCGGAAGCTTCGACATCTCGGCGACGCAATCGCCGACGACGATACGAGCGCTGGATTCAGACTCGAATTTAGTGCGGGGCGCCCTTACAGACGCCCCGCGACGCGACACTACCATGACTCAATTACTCTGACTCAGGCGACGCTGTCGGCGACGCGGGACTAAACAACCGACTGGCGGTACATTGACCCGGCAAAGTAAAAATCGACTTAATCGGTATTGTTGCTGAGAAGAGATTGCCGAGAGAAATTGCGGGGTTGTTCGCACTAGGCAATATTTGCCGGGCGGGTTATTGATTAATGGAATGGAAATTTTACGTGATTGCTGCGTTGGGTATTCGAGCAAACAGCCCCGGGGATGAGGAAACAGCGCCATGCGTTACGATGATTTCCGCCGCAGCGACGAAATCGATGACCGTCGAGACGACAGCGGCGGCGGAATGGGTGGCGGTGGCGGCGGGTTTGGCCTGCCGATGGGCGGTGGCGGGCTCGGCATCGGCACCATCATCGTGCTCGGCCTGGTCGGCTATGCCTTCGGCATCGATCCGCGCATCCTGATCGGCGGCGCCGAAATCCTCACCGGTGGCAACCAGGCGCCGACCTACCAGACCGATCGCAAGTCGGGGCCGGCCAAGAGCGGCGCGCCAAAGGACGAAGTCGGCAGCATGATCGCGGGCATTCTCGGCGAACTCGACGACCGCTGGAGCGAGATATTCCAGGCCAGCGGGCAAAATTACACCGGGCCGCGCATCGTGCTGTTTCGCAACGCCACCAATGGCGGCCGCTGCGGCATGGCGCAGTCGGCGATGGGGCCGTTCTACTGCCCGCCGGACAAGCAGATCTTCCTCGACACCAGCTTCTTCCGCGAAGTCGAAACGCGGTTTCGCGGCTGCTCGGGCAGCGCCTGCAAGTTCACGACGGCCTATATCATCGCGCATGAAGCGGGCCATCACATCCAGAACCTGCTCGGCATTCTGCCGCGCGTGCAGCGGCTGCAGCAGCAGGCCGGTAGCAAGGCGGAAGCGAACTTGCTGCAGGTCAAGGTCGAGCTGCAGGCGGATTGTCTTTCGGGCGTCTGGGTCAACCGCGAGGAGAAGAAGCGTCCGGGCTTCATCGAACCCGGCGACATCGATGCGGCACTGAGGACGGCGGCCGCGATCGGCGACGACACGCTGCAGCGGCAGTCGACGGGCAGGGTGGTCCCCGACAGCTTCACCCACGGCTCCGCGGCGCAGCGCAAGCAATGGTTCATGACCGGCTACCAGCAGGGCACGGTGCAGGCCTGCAACACGTTTGCGCAGGGAGCGCTGTGACGGTCTCGTGCCCCGGATGCAGCGCACCGCGTAGCGGTGCGCTGCTGATCCGGGGCCCATGCCACTGAGAAATAGGTCCCGGCTCTGCGGCGCATCGCTACGCGCTGCACCGCGTCCGGGACACGGGGAAAGCGAAATGTCCTCCATCGACGAGTCAAAACAATTCGTGCCGCTCAACATCGCGGTGCTGACGGTTTCCGACACCCGCTCGCTGGCCGATGACAAATCCGGCGCCACGCTGGCGGAGCGGCTGACGGCGGCCGGTCATCATCTCGCCGCGCGCGAGATCATCGTCGACGATGTCGATGCGATCCGCATCATCATCAAGCGATGGATCGCCGACGAGGGCGTCGATGCGATCATCACCACCGGCGGCACCGGTTTCACCGGCCGCGACGTGACGCCGGAAGCGATCGAGCCGCTGTTCGAAAAGCGGATGGATGGTTTTTCCATCGCCTTCCACATGCTGAGCCACGCCAAGATCGGCACCTCGACGGTGCAGAGCCGCGCCACCGCCGGCGTTGCGGGGGCGACCTTCATTTTCTGCCTGCCGGGATCGCCGGGCGCCTGCCGCGACGCATGGGACGGCATCCTCGCCGCCCAGCTGGATTACCGCACGCGTCCCTGCAATTTCGTCGAGATCATGCCGCGGCTCGACGAGCACCTGCGCCGGCCTAAAGCCAAAGGCGCTTCAGCCTGACCAGCAACGCGAGCCACATGCCGCGATAGCATTCTTCGCGCAACGCGTGGGCGCGCTTGATGTAAAAATCGAGAAGGTCCGGCGTGATGCGCCGCGAGGGATCGCGACGCTGCGGTTTCACAATTCCAGTTCCCAGGTTTCGCCGATCAGGTCCTGGCCGAAGCTTCGATGCGGCTCGGTGGCGACCAGCTTGAATCCGGCGTCCTGATAGATCTTGCGGGCGGCAATCAGATTGCTCTGGGTCCACAGCGTGATCTTGCGATAGCCGCAGGCCTTCGCGAACGCGATGCATTCGCCGACCAGCCGATGACCCAGCCCCTGGCCGCGCCCGGCCGGATCGACCAGCAGCAGGCGCAGCTTCGCTATGTCATCGGTGTGCCGCACCAGGAATATCGAGCCGACCTGCGTTTCATCGATATCGGCGATCCAGCAGCGCTCGCGCGACGCATCGAATGAGGCGAGGAACTTTGCCGCGATCTCGGCGACGAGCCCCTCGAACGAGGAGTTGAAACCGTATTCGCGGGCGTAAAACTCGCCGTGGCTCTGCACCACCCATCCCATGTCGCCGGGACGCGGCTCGCGCAGCACCGCGGGCGAAGGACGGCGATCGGATTCACCAAGCAGCCGTTCGATCACGGCCATCGCCCCGATCAGGCGCGCTTTGCCGTCGTGCGGCAATGTCGCCAGCATCGCCGCGACTTCGTCCTGCATGCTGCGCTCGAGTTTTGCGAATGCCTGACGCCCCTTGGCCGTCAAAGTGAGCCGGTTTTGCCGGCGATCGGACGGCAGCGGCTTGCTGGTGATCAGTCCGGCTTCATCGAATTTCTGCACGATCCGGCTGAGATAGCCGGCATCGAGGCCCAGCTCGGTTCCGATCTCCTTTGCGGAAAGGTCTTCGCGGTTGGCGAGTTCGTAGAGCACCCGCGCCTCGCTCAGCGAGTAGGGGCTCTTCATGAGCTGTTGGTCCAGCACGCCGAGCTTGCGGGTGTAGAAGCGGTTGAAGGCGCGAACCGCAGCGACTTCTTGCTCGGAATCCAGTTGGGGCATGGCTATACCTCGATATTTGCCATTGTCAAATATATACTTGCCTTTGGCAAGTATATTCTGATGGCAAACTTCCGGCGATGCGCACGGGGCCCGTCTACTTTGCATGGGGTTGTTTTCGATATTTTGTGTCTGGGTCGCGCTAGGCGACGACCATGATCCGGCTGCGCAACTGCGTACGCGCCGAGCGGCCGAGCTGGCGCAACAGCCGCGTCTCGGAGCGGCGCGCATCCGGCCGGTAGCCGCCAAGCCGCTCATAATGATCGCGCGCGATCAAAAGTCCCTGTTCCGCCGACGGCCCGGTGATCATCCGGGCGACGAATTTGAAGCCGTCGCGCAGCCGCGTGTCGGCATAGGGCGAGCGGGCATAACGAAACACGCCGGCGCGCGGCCGGTCGCTGCCCGATACGTTCTGGATGAACTGCGCGGTCTCATCGATCCACCCGTTGTCGAGCACCGCGCCGGCGTGCAGGAACATCAGCCATGGCGAGCGTGCCGCCCGGGCACCGGCGGCGAGCGCCGCGGCGCGTGTTCCTTCAAAGCTGATAAAGCGGCAGCCGGCGACGTCGGCCACCCGTTCGATCACGCCGTTGCCGGCCCTGTCGACCAACAGCACCTCGCGGATGACGCCGGCTGCGGCGCCAGGCACCAGCGCCGCCAGTGTTGCGACGGCGGGCTGTTCGACCCCTTCGGTCGGAATGATCACGCTTAGCATGGGTGAGGCTTCGGTGGCTCAAACGATGAAAATCGCTGCACCGTTATCACCTTGTCACAATCAAAGCAGCCGTTTGCGTGCAGTTTTTTGTGGCAGGTGGTGTCGGTGCCCGTTCCGATGTTTGCGCTTTGCGTGAATTGTTGTCGATGATGTTCTTGATTTGTTCCTGTTGCGTGTTATGTTCGCTCCATGAGCCGAGCATCCTCTCATGCCCTCAAGCACCCGCCGGTCACGGCGCCCTCCGAACCGGCGGGTGCGACACCTTTTCCGGAGCTTGCGGTCGCCATCGACCGCCAGCGACGGCGTGGCCGCGGCGCGCAGTCCAACGACAGCGGCCGGTTCGAGGCCGAGGCGCGGGTTGCCTTCGACGATGGCTGGCAGAGCCTGGACGAACTGCCGCCGTTTAAGACGACGGTATCGCTCGATACCTCGCGCAAAGTCATCACCCGCAACGACTCGCCCGACATCGGGTTCGACCGTTCGATCAATCCCTATCGCGGCTGCGAGCATGGCTGCGTCTATTGCTTCGCGCGGCCAACCCACGCCTTTCTCGGACTGTCGCCCGGGCTCGATTTCGAATCCAAACTGCTGGCCAAGCCGGACGCGCCGGAACTGCTGGAGAAGGAACTCGCGGCGTCCGGCTACGAGCCGCGCATGATCGCGATCGGCACCAACACCGATCCCTATCAGCCGATCGAGCGCGAACACAAGATCATGCGCGGCATTCTCGAAGTGCTCGACAAAGCCGGCCATCCCGTCGGCATCGTCACCAAATCGGCGCTGGTGACGCGCGATATCGACATTCTGCAGCGGATGGCGAAACGCAACCTGGCCAAGGTCGCCATTTCTGTGACCTCGCTCGATCCCAAGCTTGCGCGCACCATGGAGCCACGCGCCTCGACGCCGTCCAAAAGGCTGGAGGCGCTGCGGCAATTGTCGCAAGCCGGCATTCCCGCGACCGTCATGGTCGCACCTGTCATCCCCGCGCTGAACGATTCCGAGATCGAGCGCATTCTCGATGCCGCGGCCCATGCCGGCGTCAAGGAAGCAAGCTACGTGCTGCTGCGATTGCCGCTGGAAGTGCGCGACCTGTTTCGTGAATGGCTGATGGCGAACTACCCCGACCGCTACCGCCACGTCTTCACCCTGATCCGCGACATGCGCGGCGGGCGCGACTACGACGCGAAATGGGGAACGCGGATGAAGGGCACCGGCCCGATGGCCTGGATGATCGGGCGGCGGTTCGAAATCGCCTGCGAAAAGCTCGGCCTCAACAAGCGCCGCTTGAAACTGACGACCGATCATTTCGTCAAGCCCAATCGCAGCGGGCAGCAACTGAGTTTGTTCTAGTTCGTTATCGTCATTGCGACCCGTTGGCTCGCAATGACGTGGAGAGAGTAATGAGCGAAAAATCACCGCCGCCAACCCCGCGCTTCACGGTCATCACGCTCGGCGTCAGCGATATCAGGGCCAGCATCGCCTTTTACGAGGCGCTCGGCTTTGTCAGAAAGATGCAGGCAACCGGAGAAGCCGTCGCTTTCTTTGACACCGGCGGCACCGTGCTCGCACTTTTCCCGTGGGATCAACTCGCCGCCGACGCCGCGCTGCCGGATCAGCCGCGGCCGAAGACCTTTCGCGGATCGACGCTCGCCTGGAATTGCGGCTCCGTCGAGGAGGTCGACGCCGTGCTGGATTTCGCAATCTCCTGCGGCGCATCGCTATTGAAGCCCGCACACAAGACGGATTACGGCGGTTACTCCGGCTATTTCGGCGATCCCGACAACCATCCCTGGGAAGTCGTGGTCGCGCCCGGCATCGACGTCGGCGGCGACCGGCGGGTTCACCTGCCGGACTAGACGCGAGGATTGAATAACGGGAATTGTGCCGGGTTCCCGGTTGCGCACGGGCGCGCGCTTTCGCACCATCCCGGCATGATTCGAAACAAGTCCGCCAAGAAGACCGCCAAGAAAACCGACAAGAAAGCCGGCAAGGGACAGGCCGGGCTGCCCAAGGGCGTCATCGCGGTCGCGCCGCCGAGCTTTCGCCGCGAGCGGGCGCTGATCAAGCGCGGCGTCTGGCCGGTGGCCGGCTGTGACGAGGCCGGGCGCGGTCCGCTGGCGGGTCCGGTGGTGGCGGCCGCCGTCGTGCTCGATCCCAGGCGGATCCCCAAAGGGATCGACGATTCCAAACGGCTGACGGCCGAGCGCCGCGAGGAATTGTTCGAGGAGATCTGCGCGACATCGTCCTTTGCGGTCGCCTTTGCTTCGCCGGCGCGGATCGATCGCGACAATATATTGCGCGCCTCGCTCTGGGCGCTGGCGCGCGCGGTGGGCGCGCTGCCCGAGATGCCGAAACACGTGTTTGTCGACGGCCGCGACAAGATCGATGCGCCCTGCGACTGCGAATGCGATGCGGTGATCGGCGGCGACGGCATTGTCATGTCGATCGCGGCAGCCTCGATCATCGCAAAGGTGACACGCGACCGCCTGATGTGTGCATTGGCGCTGGATTGTCCGGGCTACGGCTTCGAAACCCACAAGGGCTACGCCGTGCCGGAACATCGCGAGGCGCTGGACCGGCTGGGCCCGAGCATCCACCACCGCCGGTTTTTCGCGCCGGTCATTGCCGCGCGGCAGAAGCATTACCCCGAGACGGTCGAACCCGACCTGTTCACGGTCGATGGGGAAATTTCTTCCGGGATTTCGGTCACGATCTGAGGCTGGTTGCCTCGGCCGCTCGCGCGCTCTATCAAACGTCCAGGGGTTGCTTGGGGACGGGCCGCTCGGCCCGGCTATTCGGACGTTTCATGCGCTTCACCTCGCTCGTTGTCGAACTGATCCGCGCACGGCCGCGGCTGGTGGTCCTGCTCGTGGTGCTGCTCCAGGCCGCGCTTTGGCTGGTCCTGCCGATGCTGCTCTACCGCAGCCCGCCCGGCGACGTCGCAACCGCGCTGGCTTTCGGCCGGGAATACCAGGTCGGAACCTCGCTCGGTCCGCCGCTGGCGTTCTGGCTCGCCGACATCGCCTTTCGCGCTGCCGGCAACAGCATGTTCGGCGTCTATCTGCTGGCGCAGGCCTGCGCCGTCCTCACCTTCTGGATTTATTATCAGCTGGCCCGCGCGATCGTCGGCGGGCAGCAGGCGGTGCTCGCGGTACTGCTTTCGCTGACGGTCGTGGCCTTCAGCTCGCCGGGCGTCGAGTTCGGACCATTGGTGCTGGCGTGCCCGCTATGGGCGCTGCTTTTGCTGCATTCCTGGCAATTGATCGGCCAGAACCGGCGCAATGCCTGGTTCGCCTGGTCGATCGAGGCCGGGCTCCTGCTGCTGACGATTTCGGCTGCGCCGTGGTTGTTGCTGCTGCTCGTCGGATTTGCCGTCGCCACGGAGCGGGGGCGGCGCGTGCTGATGTCGCTCGATCCGCTCTATGCGCTGCTCGTGATCGTCGTACTGGTCTTGCCCTATCTGGTGTGGCTGCTCCGCGCCGACGCACTTGCCATGCCGCCATGGCCCGCAATCTCCGATCTCGGCGCGCGCGCCCTGCACTGGGGCTGGCTGCTCATCGGCCTTGGGCTCGCAATGTCCGCCATCGTGCTGCTGGCGATCCTCAATTCCAGCTGGTTCGCCCGCAATGCCGGGGACGCGCCGATCATCTACCGGCCGCCGGTCGATCCGCTGGCGCGCGACTTCGTCTATTTCTTCGCGGTTGCGCCGGCGATGCTCGGAAGTTTCCTGGCCGGCCTGTTCAATCTCGACCGCGTCGTGGGCGGTGCAGGCGTTGCCTTGCTGATGTCCGGGCTCGCCGTGATCGTGGCGACCGGCGATCTGCTTTACCTGCGGCGTCAGCGCATGCTGCGCACCGTGTGGGCGGTGGCGGTTGTGGCGCCTGCCGTGGCGGCGATTGCGACGATCGCGTTCCTGCCATGGACCGGCACGAACGAGGTGGCAACCTCGCTGCCGGCAAAAGCGATTGCGCAATTTTTCGGCGAAAATTACGAGCGGCGAACCAACCAGCGGCTGCGTGCCGTAGCCGGCGATCCGCAACTGGCGAGTTTTGTCGCGATGAGCCGCGGCCGCCCGCATCTGTTGCTCGACGCCACGCCGGAACGAACGCCCTGGCAGTCGGTCGCGAAGTTCAACCAGACCGGCGGCGTCGTGGTCTGGCGTGCCTCCGACACGTCGGGCGCGCCGCCTCCCGAGATCGCGCAACGTTTTCCCGGCCTGGTGCCGGAAGTGCCGCGTGCCTTCGAATGGATGGTGAACGGCCGCCAACCGCTGCTGCGGGTCGGTTGGGCCATCGTGAGGCCGAAGGCGCCGTAGCTGAATCCTCAAATTGTAGGGTGGGCAAAGCGAAGCGTGCCCACCATTTGAAATCGTAACCTGGAAAATGGTGGGCACGGCGCAAAGCGCCTTTGCCCACCCTACGAACCTGCTTGCTCCAGCGCCTTCGCGATGGCGCGCAGATCCTGCCACGACATCCGCTTGTAGGACGGCGAGCGCAGCAGATAGGCCGGATGGAATGTCGCCATCGCGCGGATGGTGCGTGTGCCGGTGTCGTAGTCGAACCACTTGCCGCGGGTTCTCATGATGCCCTCGCGGGTCGACAGCAGCGTTTGCGTCGAGGGATTGCCGAGCGTCACCAGCACGTCCGGGTTCACGAGCTCGATCTGCCGCTGGATGAACGGCAGGCAGATTTGCGTCTCCTGCGGCGTCGGCGTCCGGTTGCCGGGCGGCCGCCAGGGAATCACATTGGCGATGTAGGCCTTGCTGCGGTCGAGCCCGATCGCGGCGATCATCCGGTCGAGCAATTTGCCGGAGCGGCCGACGAAAGGAAGCCCCTCGATGTCTTCGTCGCGCCCGGGCGCTTCGCCGACGAACATGATGCGGGCCTGCGGATTGCCGTCGGCAAACACCAGCCGCGTCGCAGTGTTCTTCAGCGCGCAGCCGTCGAAATTTTCCAGCAGCGCACGCAGCGCTTCCAGCGTCGGCGCCGTTCGCGCCGCGTCGCGCGCAATGGCAACGGCCGCTTCCGGCGCGGGCGCTATTTCGCTGCGCGGAACTGCCGGCATCGCGGCGGGCATTTCCCGCATGGGGCGTGGTTGCGCAACCTCGCGGACCGGGACGGGGGCAGCAGGGATGTCGGGCTCGCTCAGCCGATCGACGGGCTCCTCCGCCAGCGCGCAATCGACCCCGGCCTCCAGATAAAAGGCCAGCAATTGCCTGACATTAGGCGCGGGTTCGGGGATCAAATCCATTATGCCAATCTAATATGGATCGCGCCGGCGTGAAACGCCTCGCGTTGCATTTCCATGGTTGTTATCAGCGTAAAAATCGGAAACAACGAGCCTTTAGAGCCGTTCTCAATTGGGCTGAGATCAGATCATGAGTGCAGAAGAGCTTCCTCCTCGCGAATCCATGGAATTCGACGTCGTGATCGTCGGCGCCGGGCCGTCGGGCCTTGCGGCGGCGATCCGGCTGAAGCAGCTCAATGCCGATCTCAGCATCGTCGTGGTGGAGAAGGGTTCCGAGGTCGGTGCGCATATCCTGTCAGGCGCGGTAATCGATCCGGTCTCTCTCGACAAGTTGATCCCCGATTGGCGCGAGGATGCCGATTGTCCGCTGAAGACCCAGGTCAAGGACGACCGCTTCTACTGGACCACCGCGACCAGCGCGATCCGGCTGCCGAACTTCGCCATGCCGCCGCTGATGAACAACCATCACTGCTATATCGGCTCGCTCGGCGATGTCTGCCGCTGGCTGGGGCCGAAGGCCGAGGCGCTCGGCGTCGAGATCTATCCGGGCTTTGCCGCCGTCGAAGTGCTCTACGACGATAGCGGCGCGGTGCGCGGTATCGCGACCGGCGACATGGGCATCGCCAGGGACGGCAGTCATAAGGACTCGTACACGCGCGGCATGGAACTGCTCGGCAAATACACGCTGTTCGCCGAGGGCGCGCGCGGCAGCCTGAGCAAGCAATTGATCGCGAAATACTCGCTCGACGCCAAGAGCGAGCCGTCGAAATTCGGCATCGGCCTGAAGGAAGTCTGGGAGATCGATCCCGCCAGGCACCAGAAAGGCCTGATCCAGCATTCGTTCGGCTGGCCGCTCAACAATTCGACCGGCGGCGGCTCGTTCCTCTATCACTACGACGACAACAAGGTGGCGGTCGGATTCGTCGTGCATCTCAATTACGACGATCCGTATCTGTCGCCGTTCGACGAATTCCAGCGCTTCAAGACGCATCCGTCGATTCGCACCGTATTCGAAGGCGGCAAGCGCATTTCCTACGGCGCGCGCGCCATCACCGAGGGCGGCTATCAGTCGGTGCCGCGCCTGAGCTTCCCGGGCGGCGCGCTGATCGGCTGCGCCGCCGGCTTCGTCAACGTGCCGCGTATCAAGGGCGTGCATAACGCGATGGGCAGCGGCATGCTTGCCGCCGAACATGTTGCCGCAGCGCTCGGCGCCGGCCGCGCCAATGACGAATTGAGTGAATACGAAAACGCCTGGCGGGATTCCGCCATAGGCCGGGACCTGCACCGGGTCCGCAACGTCAAGCCGCTGTGGTCGAAGTTCGGCACCATCATCGGCGTGGTGCTCGGTGGCTTCGACATGTGGTGCAACACGCTGGGTTTCTCGCTGTTCGGAACCCAGTCGCACGCCAAGCCCGACCGCAAGACGCTGGATGCGGCGAAGGCGCACACCCCGATTGCCTACTCAAAGCCGGACGGCAAGCTCTCCTTCGACAAGCTGTCCTCGGTGTTCCTCTCCAATACCAACCATGAAGAGGACCAGCCGGTTCATCTCAAGGTCGCCGATATGAACCTGCAGAAGACGTCCGAGCACGATGTCTACGCCGGTCCGTCGAACCGCTATTGCCCGGCCGGCGTCTATGAATGGGTCGAGGAGGCCGCAGGCCCGCGCTTCCAGATCAACGCCCAGAACTGCGTCCATTGCAAAACCTGCGACGTGAAGGACCCGAACGGCAATATCACCTGGGTTCCGCCCGAGGGCGGCGGTGGGCCCAACTACCAGGGTATGTAGCGAGGCGGTACAGACCACGATTGCGTGAGGTGGAGGAGGGTGACACCGCCTCCGGCCACGATACCGCCATAGTAAAAGCGTTTCCCGGTTGGGGTGGCTAAATCGGGGCCCTAAGGGCCTAATCTGCCAATCGATTCGCCAACCCGTATCCTTGCGGTTAAGGGCCAAAAGCGGCATGCTCGCTGCCCGAGATGCCGCCGTTTGGGTTTGCATTCGAGACCGATCGTAACGATCCCGCCATACATCCTGGAGCAAGGCGAACGTGATGCTTTCCACTCGTATGAATCGTTGGACCTTCGCCGCAATTACTCTCGCCGCACTGGCCGCACCGGCTGCGGTTTTGGCCCAGACGCCCGAACACACGGGCGATAACGGGGCGCAATTCCCGAGCAAGGCCGATCTCAAATCGCTGACGACGTCCGGCAGCTATCTCGCCGCGCGGCATGCCAGCGTCGAGCGCGACGCCGCTTCCGCCGCGGCATTCTATCGCTCCGCGCTGCGCACCGATCCGAAGAACAATGAGCTGCTGGATCGCGCCTTCATCTCCTCGCTTGCCGATGGCGACATCGATGAAGCGGTCAAGCTTGCCGATCGCATCCTGACGATGGACAAGGCGAACCGCGTCGCGCGGCTGGTGGTCGGCGTGCGCGATCTCAAGCAGAAGAAATATACGGCCGCGCAGGTCAACATCAACCAGTCGATCCGCGGACCGATCACCGACCTGGTGGCGACGCTGCTGTCGGGCTGGGCGAGCTACGGCGCGGGCGATGCCAAGACGGCGGTCGCCAATATCGACAAGCTGACCGGCCCTGAATGGTATCCGATCTTCAAGGATCTCCACACCGGTATGATTCTGGAGGCAGCCAACAAGGACAAGGATGCCGGCACGCGGTTCGAGCGCGCCTACAAGCTCGACGATTCGATGCTGCGCGTGTCCGACGCCTATGCGCGCTGGCTGTCGCGCAACAAGGACGGCGCGGCGGCGACCGCCATTTACGAAGCGTTCGACAAGAAGCTGCCGCGGCATCCGCTGGTGCAGGAAGGGCTGCGCGACACCAGGGCCGGCAAGAAGCTGCCGCCGCTGGTCGATTCGGCGCAGGCCGGCGCGGCCGAGGCGCTGTACGGCATCGGCGCCACGCTGACCCGCCGCGGCGGCGAGGATCTGGCGCTGGTCTACCTGCAGCTCGCGCTCTACCTGCAACCCAACCATCCGCTGGCGCTGCTGTCGCTCGCCGATCTCTACGAGTCCGTGAAGAAGCCCCAGATGGCGATCAAGATCTACGAGCGCATGCCGGCCAGTTCGCCGCTCAAGCGCAATGCGCAGATCCAGCTTGCCACCAATCTGGACGCCGCCGACCGCAGCGACGAGGCGATCAAGATCCTGAAGGGCGTCACGTCAGAGGCTCCAAAGGACATCGAGGCCATCATGGCGCTCGGCAACATCGAGCGCGGCCGAAAGAAATTCGGCGATTGCGCCGGGACCTATACGCAGGCGATCGACGCTAACCCCGGGGTGACGGACAAGAACACCTGGGTCACCTACTACTATCGCGGCATTTGCGAGGAGCGTTCCAAGCAGTGGAGCAAGGCCGAGGCCGACATGCGCAAGGCGCTGGAGCTGCAGCCCGAGCAGCCGCATGTCCTGAACTATCTCGGCTATTCCTGGATCGACCAGGGCATCAACCTCGACGAAGGCATGAAGATGATCAGGCGCGCCGTCGACCAGCGCCCCGACGACGGCTACATCGTGGATTCGCTGGGCTGGGCGTTTTACCGGATCGGCAATTTTGAAGACGCGGTAAAGAATCTCGAGCGCGCGATCGACCTCAAGCCCGAGGATCCGACCATCAACGACCATCTCGGCGATGCCTATTGGCGCGTCGGGCGGACGCTTGAAGCCAAATTCCAGTGGGCGCATGCGCGCGACCTCAAGCCCGAGGCGGAGGAATTGCCGAAGATCGAAGCCAAGATTGCCAACGGTCTGCCCGATGACACCTCTTCTGCGGCCTCTGCCGACAAGAAGAAGGAAGACGGCAAGGGCGGTTGAGGCGAGGACGTTGGGGGCTGTTCGGCAATGCCGGTATTGAGTGATCAGGCTCGCGCCAAGGTCAACCTGACATTGCAGGTGTATGGCCGTCGCACGGACGGCTTTCACGATCTCGAAAGCGTGGTGGCGTTCGCCGATTGCGCCGACCGGCTGACGCTGTCGCCGGGTTCGGATCTGGATTTGAAGATGTCAGGGCCGCTGGCGCAGGCTTGCGGCGAGACGTCGGACAATCTGGTGCTCAAGGCCACGCGTCTCCTGGCCGAGCGCGTACCGGATATGAAGGCCGGCAGTTTCTCGCTCGACAAGGCCTTGCCGGTCGCCGCCGGAATCGGCGGAGGCTCGGCCGATGCCGCGGCGGCGCTGCGGCTGCTGTCGCAGTTGAACGGGCTTGCGCTCGACGATCCCCGCATCATCGAGGTTGCGCAATTGACCGGCGCCGACGTGCCGGTCTGCGTCAATTCGCTCGGCTGCGTCATGACCGGCGTCGGCGAAACGCTGCAGCCGCTGAGCCTGCCGACCATGCCCTGCGTGATGGTCAATCCCGGCGTTCCCGTCGCGACCAAAGACGTCTTCAAGGCACTCGGCCTGCGCCATGGCGAATTGCTGGTCGGCGCCACCGACGTGCTGTTGCAGGACCGCTGGCCCGACGCGAAGGCATCGCTCGAAGATTGGGTCGAAGCGCTTGCCGCCAGTTCCAACGATCTGGAAGCGCCCGCGATGCGCGTCCAGCCCGTGATTGGCGAGGTCATCGCGGCGCTCAACGCGACCAACGGCGCCTGGCTGGCGCGGATGTCCGGATCGGGCGCCACCTGCTTTGCGATCTACGAGAACACCGCCGAAGCCGGCCGCGCGGCGGAGAAGCTCCGGCGCGATCACCCCGGATGGTGGGTGCACGCGGGAACGCTGAGCTAGGCGGATGTCGCAGGTGCTGTAGGGTGGCAAAGCGACAGCGTGCCCACCATCGTGCAGCCGGATCGGTGATGGATGGTGGGCACGTCGCTGACGCTCCTTTGCCCACCCTACGGATCAACGAACGTCACTCAATATGATCGCGCCAGACAGAACGCCACGACCTGTTCGAGCGCGGTCTTCATCGGTGAAGCCGGAAACAGCGCCAGCGCGTCGACGGCCATCGCGCCGTAGTGCTGGGCGCGGCTGATGGTGTCTTCCAGCGCGCGATGCTTGGTCATCAGGCCGATGGCGTGATCGAGATCGCCATCGCCGATCTCGCCGCGCTCCAACGCCTTGATCCAGAACGCGCGCTCGCAGTCATTGCCGCGGCGGAACGCCAGCACCACCGGCAGCGTGATCTTGCCCTCGCGGAAATCGTCGCCGATGTTCTTGCCGAGTTTTGCGGCCTTGCCGCCGTAGTCCAGCACGTCGTCGACGAGCTGGAAGGCGATGCCGAGATTCATGCCGACCGAGCGGCACGCGGTCTGCTCGGCCTTCGGCCGGTTGGCGATCACGGGTCCAACCTCGCAGGCGGCGGCGAACAGTTCGGCCGTCTTGCCCCGGATGACGGCGAGGTATTCGTCCTCGGTGGTCGCGGTGTTCTTGGCTGCCGCAAGTTGCATCACTTCGCCTTCGGCGATGGTGGCCGCGGCGGAGGAGAGAATGTCGAGCGCGCGCAGCGAGCCGACCTCGACCATCATGCGGAAGGCCTGCCCGAGCAGGAAGTCGCCGACCAGCACGCTGGCCTCGTTGCCCCACAGCATTCGCGCCGACAGCTTGCCGCGGCGCAGCTCGCTCTCGTCGACCACGTCGTCATGCAGCAGCGTCGCGGTGTGCATGAATTCGACGGAAGCCGCGAGCTTGATATGGCCGTCGCCGGAATAGCCGGTGAGGTTTGCCATCGCCAGCGTCAGCATCGGGCGGAGACGCTTGCCGCCGGATGAGATCAGGTGGTTGGCGACTTCCGGAATCATGGTGACTTCCGACCCCGTCCGCGACAGGATCGTGGCGTTGACCCGCTCCATGTCGGCGGCGACAAGCCCGACCAGCGCGTCAATGGAAGCGTTCGACGGGCTTTCGAAGGGTACAATAACCGCCACGCAGGTCTCCAATTTTGGCCAATTCGCACTATCCTTATTCTACAATAGAAAGTGCGGGCTAGGGCGGCAAGGGCACGAAGTGGTTGACAGGCCCGGTGTCGTCGCCGCACCCGGGTGAAAAGGAGAGTACCCCTTGCGGGAATTGGTCAGGACCAACGATATCGTGCTGGTTTCCGCGGTTGGCGCGCTGCTCGACGGCGCCAATATCCATCATCTGGTATTGGACCAGAACATGAGCGTCATCGAGGGATCGCTCGGCATCCTGCCGCGCCGCATTCTGGTTCACGAGGACGACAATCGCGCGGCCCGGCAATTGCTGGCCGAGGCGGGCCTGGCTCACGAATTGCGCCCCGATGACTGACCCCGTGCTCGAACTCACCGAGGATGCGTTTCTCGGCGGGCAATTACGTCTGAAACAACTGAAATCGGGACATCGCGCCGGCCACGATGCGGTGCTGCTGGCGGCGGCGACGCCAGCCCGTTCAGGCGAGCGCGTGGCCGATCTCGGCGCCGGCGTCGGGGTTGCGGGCCTGGCGGTTGCCAGGCGCGTGGCCGGCATCGAGCTGGTTCTGGTCGAGATCGATGCGGCGCTGGCGGGGCTTGCACGCGCTAATGCGGCTGCGAATGCGATTCAGGCTGATGTGATCGTGCTCGATGTGGAAGCTGACGCCACAGCCTTTGCCGCTGCCGGATTAGCTCCGGACAGTATCGATGCGGTGCTGATGAACCCGCCCTTCAACGATCCGGCGCGGCATCGGTCCTCGCCGGACACCGCGCGCGGGATCGCGCATATGGCGACCGCAACGACGCTCTCGAAATGGGTTCATGCCGCGCGGCGCATTCTCAAATCGAGGGGAGCGCTGACGCTGATCTGGCGCGCCGATGGGATTGCCGAGGTGCTCTCGGCGCTCGATCACGGTTTCGGGAGCTTGCATATCCTGCCGGTTCATGGCGACGCGCGGGGGCCTGCCAATCGCATTCTGGTCCGTGCCACCAAGGGGGGGCGGGCGCCGACGCAAATTCATCCCGCCCTGATGCTCAATGATGCGTCAGGCGTGCCTAATAAAAGGGTGCAGGAGGTTCTTGCCGGGAAGGTGAGCTTGCCGCTCGCGAACCCTTAAACGTAGCGCGTACGCCCAAATTCTGGAACAGGACGCTATTGCGGCAGCGTCTCTGACTGTTGTTTGGGTGTCGAGGTAAAGTGGATCGCGGCCAGAAGGCTGCCGATGAGCATGATCAGCAGGTAGATTTTCATAATCAGTCTCCGCTGCGCCATTGCAGCTTTAACGTCTGCAATGCAAAAGGCGTTCCGGCCTTTGCATGACAGTGGCGCGATAAAAAATGGTTAATTCGAGGTAACGGCATGAGTGAACAAATAAGTGATCGCGCGGGATTGCCGAACCTCTTTGGCAGGATGAAGCAACTCATTCCGGCAAAATTCCGGCGCGACGCCGCCGTCGTCCCGGTGGTGCGCCTGTCGGGTGTCATCGGCGCGGTGACGCCGCTGCGCCCCGGCCTGACCCTGGCGGGTATCGCCAAGACGCTCGAACGCGCTTTCGCCACCAAGCACGCCAAGGCGGTGGCGCTGGTGATCAATTCGCCGGGCGGCTCGCCGGTGCAATCGCGGCAGATCTATTTGCGGATCAGGCAGCTTGCCGCGGAAAAGAAACTGCCGGTGCTGGTGTTCGTCGAGGACGTCGCGGCGTCCGGCGGTTACATGATCGCCTGCGCCGGTGACGAGATATTCTGCGATCCGTCCTCGATCCTCGGCTCGATCGGCGTGGTTGGCGGCGGTTTCGGTTTTCAGGATCTGATCAAGAGAATTGGCGTCGAGCGGCGGCTTTATACGGCGGGCGAGCACAAGGCGACGCTCGATCCGTTCCTCCCCGAAAATCCTGAAGACGTGGCGCGCCTGAAGGCGCTTCAGCGCGAGATTCACGCCATCTTCATCGCGTTGGTCAAGGGCAGCCGCGGTGCGCGGCTGAACGGCACAGACGACCTGTTGTTCACCGGCGAGTACTGGGCGGGCGAGAGGTCCGTGTCGCTGGGGCTCGCGGACAAGATCGGCGATCTCCGCTCGACGCTGCGCGCGCGCTTTGGCGAGAAGGTGCTGACACCCGTCATTGCGCCCGGAAGCGGGATGCTGTCCGGGCTGCTGGGCCGGCGGTCACCGGGGGCGGGCGCACTGGCCGCCCTCGACGGCATCGGAGGACTGCCGGATGACCTGATTTCGGCGCTCGAAACCCGGGCGATTTGGGCCAGATTCGGGTTCTAGAAATCAACTTGAAGTCAACGCGCCGCGCCATTTTGCCCCAAAAGCGGAATTGCGGCGCAGGCCGGCTTGGGCGACAATGCCTGCATTGGGGGCCGACACGTGAACGACAAGGATCGACCGATGCCGCCGCTGATTGCATTCGCGGGTGCCCTGGGAGGGCTCGCCGTGGTCCGCTGGGCCTACAAGACTGCCGTCCGCATCAACAGGGAACTGGAAGAGGCGCGGCTGGCGCGCGTCGCCGAGGTCCGGACCGGTGAAATTCCAACGCTGCGCCGCGACCCCGTCACCGGCGCTTATCGGCCGGGTTAAGACTAGCCGCTTAACAGCCAAATGGGCGGTGCCATACCACCGGCACCGCCTTGATTCCCTGCCTCCGCGTCGATACGGTCCCGCGCTCTTAAACCCCCCTCGCGAGACCGATTCTGCCAATGGACGCTCTTCCAGCCCATATGCGCCCGGAACGTTCGTTCCAGGGCTTCATCCTTGCCCTGCAACGGTTCTGGGCGGAGCAGGGCTGCGTGATCCTGCAGCCTTACGACATGGAAATGGGCGCCGGCACGTTCCATCCCGCGACGACGCTGCGTGCGCTCGGGCCGAAGCACTGGAACGCGGCCTATGTGCAGCCCTCGCGGCGGCCCAAGGACGGCCGATACGGCGAAAATCCCAACCGGCTGCAACACTATTATCAGTTTCAGGTGATCATGAAGCCGTCGCCGCCTGACCTTCAGGAGTTGTACCTGAAGTCGCTGGCCGCCATCGGCATCGATTCCAGCGTTCACGACATCCGCTTTGTCGAGGACGATTGGGAAAGTCCCACGCTCGGTGCGTGGGGGCTGGGCTGGGAGTGCTGGTGCGACGGCATGGAAGTCAGCCAGTTTACCTACTTCCAGCAGGTCGCGGGCGTCGAATGCGCGCCCGTCGCGGGCGAGCTGACCTATGGGCTCGAGCGGTTGGCCATGTATGTGCAGGGCGTCGACCGCGTCTACGATCTCAACTTCAACGGCCGCGACGGTGCCGACAAGGTCACCTATGGCGACGTCTTCCTGCAGGCCGAGCAGGAATACTCCCGGCACAATTTTGAATATGCCGACACCACGATGCTGTTTGAGCAGTTCAGGATGGCCGAGGACGCCTGCCGGAAATATCTCGCAGCCGGTTGGAAAGAGGGCGGCAATCAGAAGGAGCATCTGATGGCGCTGCCCGCCTATGACCAGTGCATCAAGGCGAGCCACGTCTTCAACCTGCTCGATGCCCGCGGCGTGATCTCGGTGACCGAGCGGCAGAGCTACATCATGCGGGTGCGCGAACTGTCAAAAGCCTGCGGCGAAGCCTGGGTTCACACCGAAGCGGGCAGGGCGGTCTGATGCCTGATCTCCTGTTAGAGCTGTTTTCCGAGGAAATCCCCGCGCGCATGCAGGCGAAGGCGGCGGACGATCTGCGCCGCATGGTCACCGACAAGCTCGTCGCCGAAGGGCTCGTCTATGAGGGCGCCAAGGCGTTCGCGACGCCGCGGCGGCTGGCGCTGACCGTGCACGGCATTCCGGCGCGGCAGCCTGATCTGAAGACCGAACGCCGCGGACCGAAAATGGGTGCACCCGATGCGGCCGTGCAGGGCTTCTTGAAAGCGACCGGCCTCAAATCGCTAGATGAAGCCAAGATTCAGCGCGACCCGAAGGGCGACTTCTACATCGCGCTGATCGAGAAGCCGGGCCGCGCCGCGATCGACGTGCTCGCCGAGATTCTGCCGGTCATCATCAGAACCTTCCCGTGGCCGAAATCGATGCGCTGGGGCGCACGTTCGGCCAAGTCTGGCTCGCTCTCCTGGGTGCGGCCGCTGCATTCGATCATCGCGACCTTCGGGCCCGAGACCGAAGAGCCCGACGTGGTGAAATTTTCCGTCGACGGCATCGAAACCGGGCAGAGCACGTTCGGCCACCGCTTCATGGCGCCGTCCGCGATCTCGGTGCGCCGCTTCGAGGACTACGAAGCCAAGCTGAAGGCCGCCAAGGTCGTGCTCGATCCGCAGGCGCGCAAGGACATCATCCTCGCCGATGCCAAGCAATTGGCGTTCGCGCAAGGCTTTGAACTGGTCGAGGATCAGGTGTTGCTGGACGAGGTCGCCGGCCTCGTGGAGTGGCCGGTCGCACTGATGGGGTCGTTCGATAAGGAATTCTTGTCGATTCCGGGCGAAGTGATCCGCGCCACCATCAGAAACAACCAGAAATGTTTTGTGGTCAGCGATCCCAAGGATCCTGACAAGACGGGCAAGCTCACCAACAAGTTCATCCTGACCGCCAACATCGAGGCCACCGATGGCGGCAAGACCATCATCGCCGGCAACGAGCGCGTGATCCGCGCGCGGTTGAGCGACGCAAAATTCTTCTATGAGACCGACCTGAAGACGAAGCTGGAAGCGCGGCTGCCGAAGTTCGATCAGATCGTGTTCCACGAAAAGCTGGGCACACAAGCCGAACGGATCAAGCGCATCGAGAGTTTGGTGGCGGAGATCGCGCCACTGGTCGGAGCCGATGTCGAAAAGGCCAAGCGCGCCGCGCATCTGGCGAAGGCCGATTTGCTGACCGAAGTCGTCGGCGAGTTCCCCGAGTTGCAGGGCTTGATGGGCAAGTACTACGCGCTGGCGCAAGGCGAAGACGCCTCCGTCGCCGCCGCGAGCGAAGAGCACTACAAGCCGCAAGGGCCGGGGGATCGCGTGCCGACCGATCCGGTGAGCATAGCGGTCGCGCTGTCCGACAAGATCGACACGCTGGTTGGTTTCTGGGCGATCGACGAGAAGCCGACCGGAAGCAAGGACCCCTATGCGCTGCGCCGAGCTGCGCTCGGTGTTATCAGGTTGATCGTTGATAATGCGCTCAGGCTGCCGATCTTGAACGTGGCGAAGTCGGCGATGGCGGGTTTGCCGCAAAAGGGCGACGCCCAAAAACTTCCGGGCGACCTTCTTTCCTTCTTCGCCGACCGCCTGAAGGTTCAGCTTCGCGACCAGGGCGCGCGTCACGATCTCGTGGATGCGGTGTTTTCACTTGGCGGCCAGGACGACCTGCTGATAGTAGTCCGCCGCGTTGAGGCGCTCGGCAAGTTCCTCGACTCCGACGACGGCAAGAACCTGCTTGCGGGGACAAAGCGGGCGAGTAACATCCTCTCGATCGAGGAGAAGAAGGACAAGCGTACGTTCGAGGGTGCTCCGGATCCCGGGCTGTACAATCTGCCCGAGGAAAGGGCGCTCGCCAACGCGATCGATCAGGTCAAGAGCGAAGCCGGTGCTGCAGTCGCGAAGGAAGATTTCGCCACTGCGATGAGCGCGATGGCAAAGCTTCGTCCGGCGGTCGATGCGTTCTTCGACAAGGTCAAGGTCAATGACGATGAACCCAAAGTGCGCGAAAACCGACTAAAGCTTCTGAACGAGATCCGTGCGGCGACCCGCGCGGTCGCGGATTTTTCCAAGATCGAAGGCTAGCTCATGGATCATCAGACGCTCGCCGCTTACGACCAGGAGGCGGCGGCGTTCGCAAAGGACTGGCTCGGTCAGCCGTCGCCCGTCGACCTGCAGGAAGTCGTCGAGCGGTTTTTTGTGCGCGGCGGCACTTCGGCCGATATCGGCTGCGGCTGCGGCCGCGAGGTCGCCTGGCTGCACGCGAACGGCTTTTCGGCTGTCGGCTTCGATGCCTCGGAAGGCCTGCTCAACGAAGCCCGACGGCGTTATCCCTCGTTCAAGTTCGCGCATGCCGAATTGCCCGAGCTGCGCGGCGTCGGCACCTTCGACAACGTCCTGTGCGAAACCGTGATCATGCATCTGGACCGCAAACAGATTGCGCCGTCGGCCAGCCGTCTGTTCGATATCGTCAAGCCAAGCGGCATTCTCTATCTGAGCTGGCGCGTCACCGAGGGTGCCGATCAGCGCGATCCGCAGGGACGGCTGTACGCGGCGTTCGATCCGGCGGTCGTGCTGGCTGAACTGATTGGCGCAACGGTATTGCTCGACGAAGAGGTCGTCAGCGCCTCATCGGGGAAGAAGATTCACCGCCTCGTGGTGAAGAAGCCGGGACTGGAAATCAGGGAATAGCGCCCGGTGCTCGTGTCCCGGATGCTGCGCAGCACGAAGTGATGCGCTGCTGATCCGGGACCCATGGCTCACCGCTACGCAGGTCCCGGCTCTGCGGAGCAGCGCTGCGCGCTGCACCGCGTCCGGGACAAGAGTGACCATAAGAAAACCCCGCCCGGAGGGGACACCGGGCGGGGCTTCGTGTCCGGTCGTGTCTCGCGCACATCCGCTTGCGCGGCGCCCGGACCAACCGTTCAGGCTACTGAGGTCAATCGACCACCTGAACGATCCGACGTGAACGCGGTTCGACCAGTATCGTCTGGCCGTTCACCACGGTGTAGCGATAAGGCGTCATGCCGAACGATTGCGGCACGTCGTAATAGGTCACGCCGGTTTCCGGCAGCACGCCGCCGACGATCACGCGCTCGGAAATCGTGTAGTTCGGCACGCGTTCACGCACGATGTATTCGCGGAAGGCCGGCCGCTGGTCGGCAACGATGCCTTCATGTTCACCGATGACGACCGTGTTGCCGCCGCCGACGCCGGTGGTGATCGAGGTCTGCGCCTGCGCCGCGATCGGGGCAGCCATCGCGCCGGCGATCACTGCAATGGCAAGTATTCTGTTCCGCATGGTCAACTCCTTCGCGAGTAGAACGCCGGCTTTCGCCAGCGCAATCGATGCGGGGAAAATTCATCGCGCGTCCCATTGTTCCGGAAAATCGCGGCCTTATACGCGGCAATTCCGGGGAATTGTTGCGGAGCCTGGAACCCGTTGAAGTGTTAGGCGTCTTGGAAGTGTTGGGCGTCTTGCTATTCCCGAACCACGCCAGCGGCTAAGTTGCAGCCCTCGATTCGATTCCCACCCATTAGCCGGAGATTCCAAATGACCATCACCGCTGCGCACATTTCCCCGATCATCGCCTTGATCGCGGGCGTCTTGATTCTGCTTATGCCGCGGTTCCTGAATTTCATCGTCGCCATCTACTTGATTGTAATCGGCTTGGCCGGCCTCGGCGTGTTCAAGATGTTCCGGTTCTAGCGCGGGAAAGCAGGGTTTCGCGGCTTGCGCGGAACCCCTCAAAATGGTGTAAGGCGCGCATCTTTCTCCCCTTTTTCGGATAGTTGGAATCCATGGCCAAAGCCGTCGCGAAGTCCAAGAAGGCTGCAGCGAAATCTGCAGCGAAATCAAAGTCTTCGGCCCGAAAGGCCGCTGCGGCTCCGGCTGCCCGAAAGGCGTTGAAGAAGGCGCCGGCGAAGCCGGTCGCCAAGCCCGCCAGGAAAGCCGCGGTCGGCAAGCCAGCCAGCGAGGCGGTAAAATCCGGCAAATGGGTCTACACCTTCGGCGACGGCAAGGCGGAAGGCAAAGCGGGGCTGCGCGATTTGCTCGGCGGCAAGGGCGCCAACCTCGCCGAGATGGCCAATCTCGGCCTGCCGGTGCCTCCGGGCTTCACCATCCCGACCTCGGTCTGCACCTATTTCTATGCACACGACAAATCCTATCCGCCCGCACTGAAGGCACAGGTCGAGAAGGCGCTCGATCATGTCGGCAAGCTGGCCGGCAAGGCGTTCGGCAATTCGAGCAATCCGCTCCTGGTGTCGGTCCGCTCCGGCGGCCGCGCCTCGATGCCGGGCATGATGGACACCGTGCTCAATCTCGGCCTCAACGACAAGACGGTCGAAGCGCTCGCCGAACTCTCCGGCGATCGCCGCTTCGCCTATGACAGCTATCGGCGCTTCATCACGATGTATTCGGACGTGGTGCTCGGCTTCGAGCATCACCACTTCGAGGACATCCTCGACACCTTCAAGGACGGCCAGGGCTATACGCTCGACACCGATCTGACCGGCGACGACTGGGTCGAACTGGTCGGCAAGTACAAGGAAGCCGTGGCGCGCGAGACCGGCAAGGACTTTCCGCAGGACCCGCACGAGCAATTGTGGGGCGCGATCGGCGCGGTGTTCTCATCCTGGATGAATGCGCGCGCGGTCACCTACCGCCGCCTGCACGACATTCCGGAATCCTGGGGCACGGCTGTCAACGTGCAGGCCATGGTGTTCGGCAATATGGGCGAGACGTCCGCGACGGGTGTCGCGTTCACGCGCAATCCCTCCACCGGCGAGAGCAAGCTCTACGGCGAATTCCTGATCAATGCGCAGGGTGAGGACGTGGTGGCGGGCATCCGCACGCCGCAGGACATCACCGAGGAAGCGCGGCAGGAATCCGGCTCCGACAAGCCGTCGATGGAAACCGCGATGCCGGAGGCGTTCAAGGAGCTGACGCGCATCTACACGATGCTCGAAAAGCACTACCGCGACATGCAGGACATGGAGTTTACGGTCGAGGAGGGCAAATTGTGGATGCTGCAGACCCGCGGCGGCAAGCGAACCGCGAAAGCGGCGCTGCGCATCGCGGTCGAGCTCGCCAATGAAGGCCTGATCTCGAAAAAGGACGCGGTGATGCGGATCGATCCGGCTTCGCTGGATCAATTGCTGCATCCGACCATCGATCCCGCAGCCAAGCGCGACGTGATCGCGACCGGCCTGCCGGCTTCGCCCGGCGCGGCATCGGGCGAGATCGTGTTCTCGTCCGACGAAGCCGCGAAGCTGCAGGCCGACGGCCGTAACGTCATCCTGGTGCGGGTGGAAACCAGCCCGGAAGACATTCACGGCATGCACGCCGCCGAAGGCATCTTGACCACCCGCGGCGGCATGACCTCGCACGCCGCCGTGGTGGCGCGCGGCATGGGCAAGCCCTGCGTCTCCGGCTGCGGCGCCATTCGCGTCGATTACGGCCGCGGCACCATGAGCGTCGGCTCGCGCACCTACAAGACCGGCGACGTCATCACCATCGACGGTTCGCTCGGCCAGGTGCTGGCCGGCCGGATGCCGATGATCGAGCCGAAACTGTCCGGCGAATTCGGTACCCTGATGGGCTGGGCCGATCAGGTCCGCAAGCTGGGCGTTCGCGTCAACGCCGACACGCCGGAAGATGCGCGCACCGCGATCAAATTCGGCGGCGAGGGCATCGGGCTGTGCCGCACCGAGCACATGTTCTTCGAGGAAACCCGCATCCGCACCGTGCGCGAGATGATCCTTTCCGAAGACGAGCAGTCGCGCCGCGCGGCGCTGTCGAAGCTGTTGCCGATGCAGCGCGCCGATTTCGTCGAGCTGTTCGAGATCATGAAGGGATTGCCCGTCACGATCCGTCTGCTCGATCCGCCGCTGCACGAGTTTCTGCCGCATACCCAGGCCGAGATCGAGGAAGTCGCACGCGCGATGAACACCGATCCGCGCAAGCTCGCCGATCGCGCCCGCGATCTCGCCGAGTTCAATCCGATGCTCGGCTTCCGCGGTTGCCGCCTCGCGATTGCCTATCCTGAGATCGCCGAGATGCAGGCGCGTGCGATCTTCGAGGCGGCGGTCGAAGCCGAGAAGCGCACCGGCAAGGCTGTCGGCCTCGAGGTGATGGTGCCGTTGATTGCGACCAAGGCCGAGTTCGACCTGGTCAAGGCGCGGATCGACGCCACCGCGCAGTCGGTGATGAAGGAGACCGGCAAGAAGCTCGGCTACCAAGTTGGTACGATGATCGAGTTGCCGCGCGCCTGCCTGATGGCCGGCGATGTGGCGCAGACCGCCGAGTTCTTCTCGTTCGGCACCAACGACCTGACCCAGACCACCTACGGCATCAGCCGCGATGACGCCGCGAGCTTCCTCGGCACCTATGTCAGCAAGGGAATCCTGGAAATCGATCCGTTCATCTCGGTCGATCGCGACGGCGTCGGTGAACTCGTCAAGATCGGCGTCGCCCGCGGCCGCAAGACCCGACCCGACCTCAAGGTCGGCATTTGCGGCGAGCATGGCGGCGACCCTGCCTCGGTGGCGTTCTGCCATGAGATCGGTCTCGACTACGTCTCATGCTCGCCCTACCGCGTGCCGATCGCCCGTCTCGCCGCAGCCCAGGCCGCGCTCGGCAAGACGGTTGCGAGCCAGGCGTAAAGTCTCACTATCGAACTCTACGACGACATCATGCCCGGGCTTGTCCCGGGCATTTTCGTTTCATTGCGCGCACGTGAGAGCCGTCATTGCGAGGCGCGCAGCGACGAAGCAATCCATCTATCCGTTATGCCGTACGATGGATTGCTTCGCTTGCGCTCGCAATGACGCTTAGAGTGCATTGGAACTCGCAAAAGCTGTCGCGGGTAAGCGAGCTTCGCGCGTACACGCGCACAAAATTTCTTCATCATTTTCGTTGACGGGATATTTACCACTTTCATCGCCCGGCCGTTTACCAAGGTTTCCGATGCGATCCGCGAAAATCGCGCGATGTCTTGCGTGTAGCACGCGCGCCACGCCGATTAACTCCCCGGCAACCTAAATTCGATACCAACAAAAAAGATCGAATTGCACGGATGTACTGACGTTCGGTCGTGTAAGCGTTGCGTGAGCGTACAATGTTTTTGTTGCGTAGCCAGCCGAAGGGCGCGCGGTTCGCGTCCTTCGGCCTCGGTCTCTGCGTCTTCGCATTGATGCCGACCGAGATCGGATATCAGGATATCGCTTCGCTGCTGGCGCGCCAGCCCGGCGTCGCCGAGCGCTGGCAGAGCCGGGTGTTCTCCTCTGCCGGCACGATCCAGGTCGCGACTTTCAGCTTCGGCCGTCCGATCGGAACCTTCTCGCCGCAAACCGCGACCTACCGGCTGGCGAGCCTCGACAATCAAGGTATCGACATCACGGGATCAGTGACGCGCAATCCGCTCACTGCGCCGCCGCCGCGTTATCTTGCGGCCGATTTCCCGAAGGTCGATCGCACGTTGAAAGGCGACCGTCTTGTCGTGACGCCGCCTCCGCCGGCAGAAACCGCAGGTCCAGCCGAGCGCGCGCCGGCCGATCGAGGATCCCGCGAACGTCCAACGCATTGGTCCAGGGCGCCAAGACCGCAGAGAGGGCGCCGCCCGTTCGAGCGCGCGCCGCTCGATCCCGAACTTCAGGCTGCGCTGAGCGAGCCGCCGCTCGGACAATTCGACTGTCGCCATCGCTCGAAACCAGACCGCAAGACGACGTCAAGGTCGTTCCGCAAGCCCGGCGGCTCTGCGTACGCCTACGCCGCCGCGCGATGGTTTCTCCTTCAAGACCTCGAGCCTGTTCTTTGGTTCGTCGCTCGGCTCGCCGGAGAGCATCGAGCGCTGGCAGCCCGGTGAAGAGCCCGTCATCGTGATGCCGGGCGCCGTTCCCGATCCCGACATGAAGGTGATGGCGTCGCTGCCGGTCGATGCCGACGGTCCGGTGCGGGCCGGCGAGATGGGCGAGAGCGTTGCGCCGAAGGGCGAGGTCAATTCCGACAACCAGCACGCCAAGACGCCCGCCGAACGTCTCGGCCTGTTCGACGAAAAGTCGCGCGCCAAGTCGGAGAAGTGCCTGGCCGAGGTGGTTTATTTCGAAGCCCGGGGCGAGGCGGTGCGGGGCCAGATCGCGGTGGCGCAGGTGGTGCTGAACCGCGCATTCTCCGGCAAATATCCCGAAACCGTGTGCGGCGTGGTCTACCAGAACAAGCACCGTCATCTGGCCTGCCAGTTCACCTTCGCCTGCGACAACAACAAGGACGTCATTCGCGAACCCGACATGTGGGAGCGCGCGCAGAAAATCGCGAAGGCGATGCTCGACGGCCAGCTCTGGCTGCCGGAAGTCGACAAGTCGACGCACTATCACGCCTATTGGGTGCGGCCGTCCTGGGTCAGTGAAATGAAGAAGATGTACAAGACCGGCGTGCACACCTTCTATCGGCCGCGTGCCTGGGGCAACGGCAGCGACGCGCCGAGCTGGGGAAGCCAGGCCGAAACCGCGGCCTTCTCCGCCAAGCTCGCCGAAGCCGCACAGAGCTCAGCCGAGCAGGCGAGCGTAAAGCGGTAGCGCCATCCGTCGTCCCTGCGGACGCAGGGACCCATAACCACCGGCGGTGGTTGTTGAACAAGATCGAACGGCAGGCACTTCCTAAATTCGTACGGACGCGGCGTATGGGTCCCTGCGTTCGCAGGGACGACGTGTCGGCGAGGGCGTCAGCCTACAAAATTGCACTCATTGTCCCCGCCGATTTTGCAGGGCTGCCCTGCAGCGAGAATTTTTGCTGCGCACCCCTTGGGCTTTTCATGCAGATGCATTAACTCACCGTAACATTTGGCCTGGCGGTTCCAGGCGCCGATCGATCAGGGGAAAGACATGGCTGTAACGACCGGCGACCTCCGTCCATCTTCCGGCCTCGGCACCTGGCGGACGCCGCTGGTGGTCATCATCTGCGGATGCCTGATCGCGCTGTTGAGCTTCGGGCCGCGCTCGAGCCTCGGCTTTTTCGTCCAGCCGATGGGCCGTGACTTTGCCTGGGGACGCGACGTGTTCGGCCTCGCGCTGGCGCTGCAGAACCTGTTGTGGGGCCTCGGCCAGCCGATCGCAGGCGCCATCGCCGATCGTTTCGGGGTCCTGCGCGTGATGATCGTCGGCGCGCTGCTCTATGCCGGCGGTCTGCTGCTGATGCGTTATTCCGCGACGCCGCTCTCGCTCAATCTTGGCGCCGGCGTCCTGATCGGCTTCGGGCTGTCAGGCTGTTCGTTCAACCTGGTGCTGTCGGCGTTCAGCAAGCTGCTGCCGCCCGAGCGGCGCGGCCTCGCGCTCGGCGCCGGCACCGCGGCTGGTTCGTTCGGGCAATTCCTGTTCGCGCCGTTCGGCGTCGCGATGATCGACAATTTCGGCTGGCAGGCGGCGCTGACGGTGTTCGCTCTCCTGATGCTCCTGATCGTGCCGCTGTCGCTTGCGATCGCGACGCCGGCGGCGGCGACGTCATCGAACGTTCCCGCCGCGGACCAGCAATCGTTCAAGACGGCACTGGCGGAGGCGTTCGGTCATCGCTCCTACGTGCTGCTGGTGCTCGGCTTCTTCACCTGCGGCTTCCAGCTCGCCTTCATCACGGTGCACCTGCCGGCCTATCTCGCCGATCGCGGCGTCTCGGCGCAGACCGGCGGCTGGGTCGTCGCGGCCATCGGCCTGTTCAACATCATCGGCTCGCTCAGCGTCGGCTGGCTGCAGAACAAGTATCCCAAGCGTTATATCCTCTCGATCATCTACCTTGCCCGCGCGCTGTCGATCATGGCGTTCATCTCGTTTCCGATCACCACCTTCTCGGCGATCGTGTTCGGCGCCGCTACCGGCCTGACCTGGCTCTCGACGGTGCCGCCGACCTCGGCGCTGGTCGCGCTGATGTTCGGCACACGCTGGTTCGCCACGCTGTACGGCTTTGCCTTCGTCAGCCATCAGGTCGGCGGCTTCCTCGGTGTCTGGCTCGGCGGCGTGGTGTTCGAACAGGTCGGTTCCTACACGCCGATCTGGTGGCTCTCGATCATGTTTGGCGTGCTGTCGGCGCTGATCAACCTGCCGATCGTCGAACAGCCGGTCGCGCGCCCGGTTGCACAACCTGCCTGATGCGGTAAACAGCCTCTCAAAGCGCTTTTCGTCATGCCCGGGCAAAAGCGCGAAGCGCGTCTTCGCGCTTGATGTCCCGGGCATCCACGTCCTTACTGTCTTGCGGTAAGCAAGAACGTGGATGGCCGGGACAAGCCCGGCCATGACGCGTGGGTGATCAAGTCCGGGGAGTTTGCCGTGGGAACCTTCAAGGCCATCAGGATCGACAAGGCGGAAAAGGGCACCACCGCCGCACTGACGCAGTTCGACGAAGCCGAGTTGATGGATGGCGACGTGACTGTCGCGGTCGAGTGGTCGACGCTGAACTACAAGGATGGCCTCGCCGTCACCGGCAAGGCCCCTGTGGTGCGACGCTTCCCGATGATCGCCGGCATCGACTTCGCCGGCACCGTCGAACAATCCTCGCATCCGGAGTGGAAGGCCGGCGACAAAGTCGTCTGCAACGGCTGGGGCATGGGTGAAACCCATCTCGGCGCCTACGCCGAAAAAGCGCGCGTCAAGGGCGACTGGCTGGTGCGGCTGCCCGACGGGATCTCAACGCGCGAAGCGATGGCGATCGGCACTGCCGGCTACACCGCGATGCTCTCGGTGCTGGCACTGGAAAAGCATGGCCTGACGCCTGCGAGCGGGCCCGTCGTGGTGACCGGCGCCGCCGGCGGCGTCGGTTCGGTCGCCACCGCCGTGCTTTCGAAGCTCGGCTATCACGTCATTGCATCCACCGGGCGGATGTCGGAGGCCGACTATCTCAAGGGCCTCGGCGCCGCTGAGGTGATCGATCGCGCCGAACTCGCAGGGCCCGCCAAGCCGCTGGCGAAGGAGCGCTGGGCGGGCGGCGTCGACAGCGTCGGCTCGACCACGCTCGCCAATCTTCTCTCGATGACGAAGTATGGCGGGGCCATCGCGGCGTGCGGCCTTGCGGCCGGCATGGATTTACCATCCTCGGTCGCGCCGTTTATTTTGCGGGGGGTGTGCCTTCTCGGCATCGATTCCGTGATGTGTCCGTTGGCCCAGCGAAAGCTTGCCTGGAACCGTCTTGCAATCGATTTGGACAAGGGTAAACTATCTGACATTACTAGGGAAATTAACCTTGATCAGGTCATCGGAGCCGGTGCCGAGATCCTTGCCGGCCAGGTCCGCGGTCGAATCGTGGTAAAAATTCTCTAACGGTGTTCAGACTTTACCAACCAACCTGCTCCAATGTTGCCACGGTTGGTATGGTAAGCACGGGGTAAAGAGGCCTGCAGCGTGATCCGGCAAATCGGGGGCCCGGTTTTCATGCTCAAGCCAAGGCGGGCGCCCGCGCTCTTGTATAGTTGGAGTAGCTGCATGCTTGCGCGTTTGGTTCTGGGGGCCGTCACGGCCGGTGCGATGATCGTTCCTGCGCTGGCCGGGAGCATGAATGCCGATGAGGCGCGCAGGTTCGTGAGCGGCAAGGTCTTTGCCTTTACCTGCTTTGACGGCACCCGCGGGGCCGGCCGGATCCTCGACGATCTCGGTGCAGCCGGCTCGGTACAGTTCAGCGGTTCCGGGCCGACCCGCCATGTACGCCTTCCCGGCAACACCCTGCAAATTCGCGGACAGGCCGTCTGCGCTTCCATCAAGGGATTGCCTTTCGAGCCGTGTTTCAATCTCGACAAGCGTGACGATCGCTCGTTCCGCGGCTCGGTTTCGGGCATGGGCTTCGCCTATTGCGATTTCCGTCATCAGGGCGCGTCGCAGATGCTGATAGCGCGTTCCGTGGCCCGGCCGCGCTCGCTGCACCGCCGCAACGATGAGCAGACGCGTGCGGCTGACGCACGTGCCGAGGTAACGGCGCGGGTCGAGACCCCGGCGGTCGAGAGCGCCAAGCTCGAACCGGTGAAGGCCGAGCCCAAGGCCGAAGGTGCCCCGGAATTGCGCCGCTCGACCGATTGACCGCACGGCAAGCCGGCCCCGGCTCTGGCCCATCCATTTCAGTTGACCAACGCCAACCCGTAGTCATACGGGCTGGCGCATTCATGTCCTGGTAGCGAATCTCATTCCAAGTGGTGACCGGCAGAGGCCGGGGGGCGGGCAAACCCATGAGATCGATCATGCCGCTGTATTTTTTCCGTATCAGCGATGGCCGCTACGCAGGCGCGTCCGATCAGGGATCCGAATTCGCAAGCCGCGAGGCCGCCTGGACCGAGATGACCAAGGTTTGCGGCAACCTCCTCGGCAGCCTTGCGCGCGGCCTGAAACAGAACGCCGAATGGCAGATGGAGCTTCTGGACGAAAGCAAGAAGCCCGTGTTCAGGATTCGTCTGGTCGCCGAATCCGTTAGTTAGCGCATGATCCAGCGAAGGTTTTCCGCCTTCTCAGTAGTCCTACTGCCTTCGCGTTAAGACTAATCATCAGCATCAGCCTGTATTGATATTGCCTCCTGGTTAGGCATTTCCGCGGTCGCAACGGCGCAGACCAAAGCATGGGCGTGTTGCGCCAGCCCCGGTTGCATCGATTTTTAGGACATTAGGAAACCCTCATGAGTGGCTTTTCCGTTCGTCTCACCCACAAGGTCATGGCAATCGGTGTTGTCGGACTGATCGGGCTCCTCGCATTCGGTGCAATCTATCAGGTCGGAAGCTGGTCGCAGGACGCCTCACGCAACGTTGCGAAAAGCGCGCGGGAGATATCCGACCTCAACAAGCAGCTCTCGATCGACATGCTCGAGGCCCGACGCAACGAAAAGAATTTTCAGCAGCGCCGCAATGAGAGCTACGCGAAATCGCATTCCGAGCTGGTGGTCAAGATCGATCGTGATTTCGGCCGGCTCGAGGACATGACCCGGGCCGCCAACCTCGGTGCGCTTACGGAGAAGGTCAAGCTCGCGCATGACGGCTTCAGGAAATACGCCGCCGATTTCGTAAATCTGGTAGGTGCGGAGACCAGACTGGGCCTCAACGAAACTTTGGGCCTGTCCGGCGCGTTGCGCGGCGCCGTCCATGATATCGAGACCAGGCTCAAGGAGATCGACGATCCGCGCCTGACCAGCTGGATGCTGATGATGCGCCGGAACGAAAAAGACTTCATGCTGCGGCGCGACCAGAAATATGTCGCGGAGATCAAGAAGTCCGCCGCCGAATTCTCCAAGGCGCTTTCAGCGGTGGCGATTGCTCCGCCGGTCATGGCCGAGATAACCGCGAAGTTGGCGACGTACCAGAAAGAGTTTGCAGCGTGGGCCGAGACGGCCCAGCAAACCGCGGCTTACGACACCAGCATGATGAAGACGTTTCGGGGCTTTGAACCGTTGATGGTCGAGATCGCTCAGGGCGTCGAACGCCTCCACCATGAGGCGGATGCGACCGAGGCATCGACGCGGGATGCCGTGAGAACATGGATGCTGATTGCGTTCGTGTTGTCAGTGGTCCTCGTATGCGGCCTGTCGTTCCTGATCGGCCGCTCGATTTCAAACGCGCTGGCCTCAATGGTATCTGCGATGACGCGGCTCGCCGGTGGCGACGTCCGGATGGCTATACCGGGCCTCGGCCGGCGCGACGAGATCGGCGAAATGGCTGATGCGGTCGAGGTGTTCAAGAACAACATGATCGAAGCGGAGCGGCTGCGCGCCGAACAACGCGTGGCGGAAAGGCGTCAGGCGGAACAACGCAAGGCGGATATGCACGAACTCGCCGATGCATTCGAAGGCGCGGTTGGAGAGATCGTCGAGACCGTATCCTCGGCTGCGACCGAACTGGAAGCCTCGGCCGATACGTTGACGCAGGCGGCGGAGCGCTCCCAGCGCCTTGCGACCACAGTCGCGTCGGCTTCCGAAGAAGCATCCACCAATGTGCAGTCGGTATCCTCCGCTAGCGAGGAACTGACCAGTTCGGTCAACGAGATCAGCCGCCAGGTGCAGGAGTCTTCCCGCGTTGCCAGTGAGGCCGTGGACCAGGCGCAGAAGACAAATGGCCGCGTCAGTGAGCTGTCGAAGGCGGCAAGCCGCATCGGCGATGTCGTCGAACTGATCAATACCATCGCCGGCCAGACCAACCTGTTGGCGCTGAACGCCACGATCGAGGCGGCGCGTGCCGGCGAGGCCGGCCGCGGCTTTGCCGTGGTGGCGTCCGAAGTGAAGGCGCTTGCCGAGCAAACCGCGAAGGCCACCGGCGAGATCAGCCAGCAGATATCCGGCATTCAGGCCGCGACCCAGGATTCCGTGGCGGCGATCAAGGAGATTGGCGACACCATCGGCCGGATGTCGGAGATATCCTCGACCATTGCCGCCGCTGTGGAAGAGCAGGGCGCGGCAACGCAGGAGATATCCCGCAACATCCAGCATGCCGCAACCGGCACGCAGCAGGTCTCCTCCAACATCACGGACGTGCAGCACGGCGCGACCGAAACCGGATCGGCGTCCGCGCAAGTCCATTCGGCGGCGAAATCGCTGTCGAGCGAGAGCAACCGGCTCAAGCTCGAGGTCGGCAAGTTCCTCAACTCGGTCAGGGCAGCTTGAGCGGTCAGCCTCCTGCCGGAGCGGGCGGCGCGACCGCCGCCGCTGCCTGCCTGCGGAACAGGATCCGCTGGTACAGCCAGCCGATCGCCACCAGCACCAGGCCCAGGCACATGAACGACAGCGCGCGGTAGACGCCCGTCAGCGTCGACATGTCGATCAGGAAGGCTTTGAGGATCGTCAGTGCGATGACGACCGCCGACGCCAGCCGCGCGCGTTGCGAGTTGAAGAGAATTCCGATGCCGAGCAGCGCCACACCGAACGCGAGGTAGGCAACCGAGTAAGTGTATTGCTCGGCGCCTGTGGTCTGGCCGGCATAGAGGACCGGGCCGTGATAGATCCGCCGGATCTCGAATGTCACATAGGCGAGCGCGAGGACGAGCGCTCCCGCCGCGATCGTGTTGGCGTAGCCCACGGGCCGGCGGCCTGCCACGGCGTAGGACAATAGCAGTGCGAGCACCGCGGGCAGGGCATAGCCGAGCAACAAGAGGTTGATCAAGATGCCGCCGACGTCGATCGACCAGAGCATCGGGTTCTCCAGCAACATCAGCCCGAACAGCGCAGCAAGGCCGGCGAAGGCCGTGAGCAGGATCGCGCCGGCGTTGTGAATGACGCTGCCGGTGCGGATGCGCAGGCGTTCCAATCCGATCGCCATTGCGAGAGCCACGCAAACCTGTAGCGCAACCTCGGTGAGCCCGGCGCTATAGCGATAGACGTCGCCATTGTTGACGGCATGACGGATTTCCATGAATGCCAGCAGCACCGTGAACAGGATCGCTGCCGACTCCACCATCCGCAACGGCGCGTCATCGCCGCCACGGCGCAAGAAGATGCTGCCCGCCCAGAACGATGCTGCCGGAATGCCGTAGCCCCACAATAGCCAGTTGAAGATCGGGGTCATACCAACCGCCTGGCCTACGATGCGCGGCTCGTCGACGATCCGCATCACCACGATGGCGGCGAGGATGGCGGCAAGCGCGCGCAGGAACGCGATCGGCCGCTGTGTCGAAACCCAGGCGGTGCCTGCAGACATCAGCGCCAGCGCGATCGTCAGCCAGCCTTTTTCCAGCGCAAAGGTCAGCGCAAGCGCCAAGGCAGCGAGCGTTCCGGTCGCAAACAGTGCGATCGAAGCCTGCAGCCCCGGACGGTCTTCGCGCTTGCTGAGGATCTCCGTCGCGGCGGCATAGGCGGCGGCCAGCACGACCGCGAGAATCGCAAACGGGATCGAGCGGTCGAGATGCGTGATGCGGGCGTAGAGCGCGACCAGAAGCGCCAGCGGCGTGAAGACCGCCGCAGCCGACCAGATCACCGGTATGACCGACCCCGCGAAACGGCCCTGCGCGAAGAATCCCGCCACGCCGAAACCTGCCGCGAAGATCGCGGCCGATATCAGGTGCAGCGACACCGATCCGTCCGTGGCGTTCGGCCCGATGCCGGCTAACGGGCCGCCGGGCAGCACCAGCATGTCGGAATTGGCGCGAACGGCCCATTCGGCGAATACGACAAAGACCAACGCGGCGGCAGCCCCGACCGCGCCGGCGGCGGCATCGCTGCGCCAGGCGACCAGGAGGCTGCCGGCCACCAGCAGGCCGAACACGATCATCGCGGTGTCGGCATGGAAGCTGTTCAGCACGATCAAGGTTGCGCCGAGCAAATAGGCCGCAAGCGAACCGGATGAGATCGGCTCGACCTCGCCTTGGTCGGCGGGCGGACCGAACATGAAGCCGCACACCACGAGCAGCGCGGCCAGAATGAAGCCGGCGAGTACGTGGAACGCATGCGGGCCGACCATGGATGGGCCGCATTGCAGGCAGGGGAACGTCCACAGCAGCGCGAACGCAATCGTGGTGACCGCGAGCCAGCGCCACAGCCTGACGCGCGCCAGGCCGAAGGCGGCTGCGGTGACGATCGCGAGATAGATGTAGAGCGCCCAGAAGTCCGGCTTGTCGGACGAGACCAGGACAGGGGTCGCGAAGGCGCCGACGACGCCGAGGCCGGCAAGCGCCGGCCCGTGCAGCAGCGCCGCGGCGAGCGTGCCCATCGCCACCATGCCGAGCAGGACGAACGCCGTAGCGGGCACCAGGAAGCCGTACAGCGCATAGGCTGCGTACACGGTGGCAAAAGCGACCGCCGTTCCGGCAGCGGTGAGAATGGCCGGGATATTGGCGATCGGAAGTGCGGCGATGGAAGAGACGCTCTCCTTGCGGCGCGTCCATTCGCCGGCCAGCAGCAGGGCCAGCGCAAACAGGCCGCCCAGCATCGTGCGGACGCCGGGGCCGAGCAGCCCGGCCTCGATCGAATAGCGGACCATGAAGAACCCGCCGAGCGCCAGCGTCAGCCCGCCGATCCACACCACCCAGCGCGTGCCGACGGTTTCCTCGAAGCCACGGTCGGGTTGCGGCAGCGGCGGTGGTGGCGACGCGGTGCGGGCGGCCTGTTCCGCGGTCTCGGACGGCGCAGCCGGCGCGACGGATTCGACGTTGGGAACGATGGGCGGTGGTGTCGGTGCGGCCGAGGCCGGCGGCAGGGTCTGCTCGAACGCTTCAAATGGCGTGAGCGGCGGCGGCACGGGCGCAGCGGCGGCTGCGGGCATCGCCTGGATCGCCTCCAGGCGCCCGCGCAGCTCCGCCACCTGGTTCATGGCCTTCCGCGCGAATATCAATGCGACGATCGCGATCACGAGCGTAAAGAAAACGAAGGGGTCGTCGAACATCAGGCCTCCAGGCGGGCGCGTCAGAGCATTAACCGGCCACGTCCGCAGCCTGGTTGCAATCCAGTGAGTGCAGTTTTGCCCGCTAAAAGTTCAAATGGGCCCGCGCCATCAGCACGTCATTCGTGTCCCGGACGCGGTGCGGCGCGCAGCGCTGCTCCGCAGAGCCGGGACCCACGATCGCAGCGCATGGACCCCGGATCAGCAGCGCACCACGCCGCAAGCGCGGCGCGCTGCGCAGCATCCGGGGAACGCCGCTTTATTCCAGGTCGAGCTGGAACGGCCGGCCTTCGACCGTCATGCTGCCGGGGCCCATTTCGTCCAGCGCACGCAGCATCCGGCCCTCGCGCCCCAGCGCCCTGTCGGCGAGGCTGACGATCAGCCGGTTGGGGGAGGCGATCGCGGAGCGGGCGCGAATTTGCCGGGCGATCGCGATCTCGTCGCGATGCGGATTGAGCGCACAGGCAGCCGCAAAGGCGCTCGCCGTCGAGCGGCTGATGCCGGCATAGCAGTGCACCACCATCGGCGCGCTGCGGTCCCAGCCGCGAACGAAATTCAGCACCCTTTCGATATGCTCGACCGACGGTGCGAGAAAACCATCCATCTGCTCGGTGATGTCGTCCATCGATACTTTGAGATGGTTGGCCTCGAGCACCGAAGCCGGCCGCTGCACCTGATCGACATTGGCCATCACGGTGAGGATGTGGCTGGCGCCGGTGGTTCTTACGGTCTCGGGAAGTGCGGCAAGCGAACAGATGTGGAGCATGGCGATCCTGTGAAGCGTTCCCTGGCAGGTCTTGTTTTATCGTAATTATAGGCCCGGTGACCGGGCGGTGAAAGCGCCCTTTGCGGCGCCCGTTCAACCAAGCAGCAGGTTGAATCGCGCCAAAAACTGCTTTTCGGCCCTGGCCGCAGTCCATGGCGTCAGATAGTCGCGCACCGTGGACTCGGGCAGGCCGGGATCCCTGCCGAACAGGCGCTTTGCTTCGCTTTCCGAGAAGCCGGCCAGATGAGTGGCCTCAAGATAGGCCGCGCCTCGGTCGGCCGCCTTGACGGCTTTGGTGATGTCATCGGCGAGAACCGCCGGCAGGCCGAAGCGGATATGGATCGCCGCGAGCAGGCGCTTCTCCACCACCTTGTAATCGCCGCCGAGCACCGCCTTGAACGGCGAGATCATGTCGCCGATGACATATTCCGGCGCGTCGTGCAGCAGCGCACCAAGCCGGAAGCGGACGTCGACGCGCGGCATCTGCTCGCGCATCACGATTTCCACCAGCAGCGTGTGCTGCGCCACCGAAAAAATATGCGCGCCGCTGGTCTGCCCGTTCCAGCGCGCAACACGCGCCAGGCCATGGGCGATGTCGGCGATCTCGATATCGAGCGGGGAGGGGTCGAGCAGGTCGAGCCGCCGCCCCGACAGCATCCGCTGCCAGGCGCGGTTGGCGACCTGGTCCGGTTTTCGCGCCGTCATTTGGCCTTGAGGCGGGGTTTGCGAAGTTTGCCGCTGCAGTTCTCGTGGCAGAAGCAGGTGACCAGATGGTCGTTGACCATGCCGGTGGCCTGCATGAAGGCGTAGACGATGGTCGGGCCGACGAATTTGAATCCGCGCGCGCCGAGCTCTTTTGAAACCTTGATCGAAACCGGCGTCGAGGCCGGCACGCTGGCCGTGGTCTTGAACTGGTTGACGACAGGCTTGCCGTCGACGAACTCCCAGAGGAATTTGGAGAAGCCCGCGCCTTCTTCCATGATCTTCAGATAGCCCTTGGCGCTGTTGATGGCGCCTTCGATCTTGGCGCGGTTACGCACGATGCCGGCATCGTTCATCAGCGCGTGGACTTTCTTGTCGCTGTAGCGCGCGATCTTTTCCGGCTGGAAATCGTCGAACGCCTTGCGGAAGTTTTCGCGCTTGCGCAGGATCGTGATCCACGACAGCCCGGCCTGAAAGCCGTCGAGGATCAGCTTTTCATAAAGCGCCCGGTCGTCATACTCCGGCACGCCCCATTCGGTGTCGTGATAGGCCATGTAGAACGGGTCTTCGCCCGGCCACGGGCACCGTGTTTTGCCGTCGGGGTGCAGGCGTGCAGATTTGCTCATGCGACGGTCTGCTTCGGCGGGGTGCGAACCTCGTTCGGGTCGGTCAGGCGGATCGCAAGGCCGCCGGCCGTCAACGGCAATCCCGCATCGAGCGCGTCCGCAACGCGGTCGATCCGGACCAGCGCGAGGCCGTGGCCGCCGGCGGTCGATCCCATGGTGCCGACCTGCTTGTCGCCGCCGAGAACGGTGACGCCGGTCTCGGGCGAGAAGTCTTCGAGCGTGACCCGCACGATCCGTGTACGCGCCGTGCCGCGATGCTGCATCCGCGACACCACTTCCTGGCCGACATAGCAGCCCTTGTCGAAATCGACGCCGTGCAGGCGATCCATGTTGGTCTCGTGCGGAAACGCGTCGCTGTACATGAAATCGAGCCCGCCGCGCGGCACGCCCGAGGCGATGCGATGGACCTCGTAGGCGTCGCTGTCGACGAGATCGGCGCCGATCAGATCGGCGACCTTCTGCTTGAGATCTTCGGGCACGAGAATACGCCAGCCGAGGCCGTCATGCCGCGGATCGGCGAACGCCAGATCGGGCTTCGTCGCAGGCTCGCCGTCCCATACCGCCAGCACGCCCATGCTGTCGGAGATGTTCTCTACCGCGACCTTGGCGCGCAGCTTGTAGAAGCCGAGCTTGTCGGCGAGGTTCTGCGCCAGCACGCGGGGCGCATCGATCAGGAAGCCGCCGCCATGGCCGGCGGGGGCTTCGGTGATCAGGAAGTCGGTCGTGATCTTGCCCTGCGGCGTCAGCAGCGCGCCGAATCGGCCAAGGCCGGGCTGCAGCAGCGTGACGTCTGTGGTGACGAGGCCATTGAGGAAGTCGCGGGCATCCTCGCCGCTGACCTTGACCACGCCCCGGTCCGGAAGAAACGCTGCTTTCATAAGCTAAATCAGCCTCTTTTGACGTTCTTTTTGAAGTTCCTGGGGAAACGCAGGTGGCGGATATCCCATGCGAAGTTAAGGCGCTAAGGTGCCCCCAACAAGGCCTGTGAGAAAGCCTGAAGCGGGTGTCGAGGACCGATGAATCAACGATTTGATACCATTCTAAAATCCGGCACCGTGGTCAATCAGGACGGCGAGGGCATCCGCGACATCGGTATTGCCAACGGCCGGATCGCCGCGGTTGGCGGGCTCGGACAGGCGTCCGCCGCCGAGACGATCGACTGCAAGGGCCTGCACATCCTGCCCGGCGTGATGGATACGCAAGTCCATTTTCGTGAGCCGGGACTGACCGCATAAGGAAGACCTTGAGACCGGTTCGCGCAGTGCGGTGATGGGCGGCGTTACCGCGGTTTTCGAGATGCCGAACACCAATCCGCTCACGGTCACCGAGGAGACGTTCACCGCCAAGATCAAGGCCGGCCATCATCGCATGCATTGCGATTTTGCGTTCTTTATCGGCGGTACGCGCGAGAACGTTCAGGATCTACCTGAACTCGAACGGGCCCCCGGTTGCGCCGGCGTCAAGGTGTTCATCGGTTCATCCACCGGTGCGCTGCTGGTCGAGGACGATGAAAGCCTGCGGCGCATCTTCCAGGTGATCCACCGCCGCGCCGCGTTCCACGCCGAGGACGAATACCGCCTCAACGAGCGCAAGCCGCTCCGCATCGAGGGCGACCCGCGCTCGCATCCGGTATGGCGCGACGAGACGGCGGCGCTGATGGCGACCCAGCGGCTGGTCAATCTCGCGCGCGAAACGGGAAAACGCATCCACGTGCTGCATATCTCGACCAAGGAAGAGATCCTGTATCTGCGCGACCACAAGGATGTCGCGTCCTGCGAGGCGACGCCGCATCACCTCACCATGGCCGCGCCTGAATGCTACGAGCGGCTCGGCACGCTTGCGCAGATGAACCCGCCGGTGCGCTCGGCCGATCACCGGGCGGGCATCTGGTACGGCATCGAGCAGGGCATCATCGACGTGCTCGGCTCCGATCACGCGCCGCATACGCTGGAGGAAAAGTCGAAGACCTATCCCGCTTCACCCTCGGGCATGACCGGCGTGCAGACGCTGGTGCCGCTGATGCTCGACCACGTCAATGCCGGGCGGCTGTCGCTGGCGCGCTTCGTCGATCTGACCAGCGCCGGCCCCGCGCGGCTTTACAACATCGCCTGCAAGGGCCGCATTGCCGCGGGTTATGACGCCGACTTCACCATCGTCGATCTCAAGCGCAGCGAGACCATCACCAACAAATGGGTGGCCTCGCGCGCCGGCTGGACGCCGTATGACGGCGTGCGCGTCACCGGCTGGCCGGTGGGCACGTTCGTGCGCGGCAGGCGCGTGATGTGGCAGGGTGAGGTGACGACGCCTTCCACCGGCGAGCCGGTGCGGTTTCTGGAAACGTTGAAGGCTTAGGGTACCGCGTCGCCTACACGCAAGCGTCGTCACCCGCCTTGTGCGCAATCTGGCGGGTGACCCAGTATTCCAGAGACAGTAGTGATTGAATCGAGAAGCCGCGGCGTACTGGGTCGCCCGCCTTCGCGGGCGATGACAGCTTGAGGCTTGCCGCGAGTTCTTACTGCTTCGCCAGCTTCAGCGAAAATTCGCCATTGCGCACGCGCCCCGGAACGCCTTCCGCGAACTTTGCGACCGCGTCCTCGCCATAGGTCGAGACCAGTTCGGCCAGCGCCGTGAACAGGCTCGCCTGCGCGAGACAGTCGCCATCGACGCCATCGTGGCGCGCTTCCGCCCAGGCTTCGCTCAAATAGCTCAGGGCAGTCTGCTTCTGGTCGAGGTCCGGAAGCGGGTCGCGGGCGATCGGGAAGGAGGCTGGGCGGCTCATGAAGCTCAACGAAATCTGCGCGCGAACCAGGGCGGAACGCTTCTTGACGCGTCAAGCTCTAGCACGCGCGGAGGGCTCGCCTAGGCTACATCTTTAGGAAAGGTTAACGGCGCCGCCTGAATTTCAGGCGGAACCGCGCGAGTTTCGCCAAGTTCAGGGAATGCAACCCAGGATCGCGCCCGGGGTCGCGCAAACATGGTGCGCGCCGGCCTGCAGCAACTCGTCCCGGCTGCCGTAGCCGTACAGCACGCCGATGCCCTTCATGCCGTTGTTTTTCGCGCCGATCATGTCGTGGCTGCGGTCGCCGATCATCAGGGTTTTGGCCGGATCGACCGATGCTTCCTTCAGCGCGTATTCGAGCAGATGCGACTTGTCCACGCGCGTGCCGTCGAGTTCCGAACCGAACACGCGCTCGAAGTGATTGCGCAGCCCGAAGTGATTGATGATGCGCTCGGCGAACACGTGCGGCTTGCTGGTGGCGACAAACAGCCTGTGGCCGGAGGCGCGGAGCGAGGTCAGCACGTCACCGATGCCGTCATAGACGCCGTTCTCGTAGAGGCCGACGTCGGAAAATCGCTCGCGGTAATACGACACGGCGAGATCGGCCGACGTCTCCGCGCCCAGCAGCCTGACGAAGCTCGCGCGCAAGGGCGGGCCGATGCACCAGGTCAGTTCGTCTTCGGTCGGCATCGTCGGATGATCGAGCTTCTGCAGCGCATACTGGATCGAACGGGTAATCCCCGGCTTGGGGTTTGTCAGCGTTCCGTCGAGGTCGAAATAGATCGCGTCCATGATTCAATTCGCGTAGCGCGCGGTGAGGTCGCGCGAGATCTTTGAGCCTTCCTCGATATATCTGCGGATCGCGACCGAAGCTGCGGGCGTGCAGGTCCGGTAGGTCTGCTGAAAGCCGTTATAGCCGCGGTTGAAGCCTGCGATCATGCGGGCGCGGCGGTCGCCGGACGGGGTTTCGGCGTCGATCAGCGCCTGCATTTCGTTGCGCCATTTCGCTCCCTCATTGGAGCCGCAGATGCCCCGCAGATAGTGCAATGTGCCGAGAATCTCGGCCAGCCGCTGCAGGTCGCCGTCAAACGGCGCGGCGGCGTCCTGGGCCCGCGCGGGGACCACATGGCAGGCCGAAATGAGGATGAGGGCGGCGAGCGCGTGCTTGAGCATTTGAGGGCCGATATGCCCCCTCAATACGCCCGAGGCAAGGCCCGCTAGACCAGCTTCCGGGCGGCCTCGATGACCTCCAGGAGGCCGCCGGTGACCCTGAGATCGCCGAGCCCATCCGGCGCCAGCCATTTGAAATCGTCGTGCTCGTCGTTCAGGACCGGCTCTCTGGCCGTCCAGCGCGCCGCGAACGACATGATCACGTAGTGCCCGCCGCTATCGGCCCCGGGCAGCACCTCGCGCCAGCCGGCCAGGCCCAAAATCTCGATTCTCAGGCCGGTTTCCTCGTCCACCTCGCGGTGGAGCGCGGTGTGCAGCGATTCGCCGAATTCGACCCGGCCGCCGGGGAACGAGTAAAAGCCGTTGCCCGGCGAGCGGGCCCGGCGGACCAGCAGGACCTTGCCGTCGCGAAAAATCGCGCCGCTGACGGCGAGCTGGGGGCGGGTCGGCTGGACAGGGGAAGCCAAGGGGTGATCCGGTGAGCAGGGAACTTTGCTGTGGGAACGATCATGCCCGATCGGCCCGCGCAGGTCTAATGTTTGCCTTGATGCGAAGCGTGGCGCGGCCAGTTCGACTTGGCTAGTTCGACATGGCCAGTTCGACGTCGGTCTCGGCTTTGCCGTTGATGACGCCGCCGGCCAGCGCCACCAGCGGCTTGACCCAGGCGGTGGCCTGCTCGGCCAGCGTGGCGCGGGTCTTGTCCTGCTGGGCTTCGCGCATCGCCTTGCCCACCGCCATCAGGATCGAGGTCATGGTCGCAGTGAGATGATCGAAATTGGCGCGGAGGTTGGGATCGGCGGATTCATAGGCCTCGATCGCGAGGTCGCGGGCCTTGAAGTTGGAGGCCCAGAAATGTTCGGCGTAGGACAATGGTGTCCAGGTGAGAAAATCCTCCGCGCATTCCGGCATGTCCGGGACCATTTCGAGCAGCATGATCGCTTCGTTGAAATGATTCAGGTAGTCGGTTGCGAGCCCGGTGCGGGGATTGATGTTGGCCGCGCGCAATTGCTCCGCACGCGCCTCGTCCATGGGGACCGTCGTCGGTGGCGATATCGGGCGATCGGATCGCGCATCTGTGGCGGCCGTGAACGTCATCTGCCCCACTTTTAACATCGGGGGTTAACACCCGTTAAACAGAGGCTTATCTTGTCCAGATAATGTGCGGACGTTTTGTAATTACCTCACCGCCGGCGGCGCTTCGGCAGATCTTCGGCTATATCGAGCAGCCCAATTTCCCGCCGCGGTATAATATCGCGCCGACGCAGCCCGTTCCGGTTGTCCTCCTGGAAAACGGCGGCCGCCATTTCCGGCTGATGCGCTGGGGGCTGGTGCCCGCCTGGGTGAAAGATCCCCGTAAATTTACGCTCCTGATCAACGCGCGTTCCGAGACGATTCTGCGAGAAGCCCGCGTTCAAAAATGCCATCAAGCGGCGGCGCTGCCTGATTCCGGCGGACGGTTATTACGAATGGCAGGATGCGGGCGGTCGCAAGCGGCCGTTTTTCATCCACCGTCGCGACGGCCAACCGGTCGGCTTTGCCGCGCTCGCGGAAACCTGGATGGGGCCGAACGGCGAGGAGACCGACAGCGTCGCTATCGTCACCGCACCCGCCAGCCGCGACCTCGCCGCGCTGCATCACCGCGTGCCCGTGACGATCGCGCCCGAGGAATTCGAACGCTGGCTCGACGGCCGCGCATACGATGCCGACGACGTCATGCCGCTGCTGGGCGGGCCGGCTGAAGGCGAGTTCGCCTGGCACGAGATTTCCACGCGCGTCAATCGCGTCGTCAATGACGACGCGCAACTGCTGCTGCCGATCATCGACGAGGAGCGGGCGGCGGAGGAGCCGAAGCCCGCGAAGAAGGCCGCGCCGCGCAAGGCGACGGCGGCGCCGGAGGACGACGGGCAGGGCTCGTTGTTCTAAGGCGCGGTTGTCGTCCCCGCCTAGTGCGCAATTGCGCACGGGGCGCGGGGACCCATACGCCGCGGCGGATGTTGTATGAGCGGGATGTCGACGGCTTTGCTTCAACAACAAGCGACGGTGGTTATGGGTCCCTGCGTTCGCAGGGACGACAAGTTGATGGAGCCGGTCCTCACCGAAAAATACTCAGCGCGGCGTATTGCAGCAGCATGATGGTCTTGGCGTCGACGATGCGGCCGTCCGCTATCATCGCGAGCGCCTGCTCGATCGGCAGTTCCAGCACCTCGATGTCCTCGCCTTCGTCGGCCAGGCCGCCGCCGCTGCCGATCCGCATCGAGGAATCGTATTCGGCGACGAAGAAGTGCAGTCTCTCGGTGACCGAACCCGGGCTCATGAAGGCTTCGAATATCTTGCGGACCTCGCCCAGCCGGTAGCCGATTTCTTCCTCGGCTTCGGCGCGAACACGCGCCTCGGGCGAAGCGTCGTCGAGCATGCCCGCGGCGGCCTCGATGATGAAACCGTCATGGCCGGTGCGATAGGCGGGCAGCCGGAACTGCCGCGTCAGCACCACCGTGCGGCTTGCGACATTGTACGGCAACAGCGTTACGGCGTGACCGCGTTCGAAAACTTCCCGCGTCTGTGTCTGCCATTCGCCGTTGCCATGGCGATAGTCGAACTCGACTTCCTCCAGCCGATAATGCCGGTCGGAGAGCACATGGACGTTCTTGACGCGGACGCGATCGGAGACGGTCATGGAAATCCCTTGGCTCAACGCGGCGGCTCGCGACCGTCGAGCCATTTGGCGAACACGATGGTTTGGGCCTCTTCGTAGCCGATCGACTGATAGAACGCGGCGACGCCGGCGTTTTCGCGTCGAACCAGCAATTGCAGTTTTGGAATGCCGGTCGCGCGCAGCCAATCCTCGGCCGCGTTCATGATGGCACGGCCATAGCCTTTGGCGCGACGATCGGGATCGGCGGCGACGTAATAGACCCAGCCGCGATGGCCGTCATGGCCGACCATGGCGGTCGCCACGATCGCATTACCGTCGCGGCCGATCAGCACGGTCGAGTGCGGCCCGCGCCGGGCGAGCGCGATGTCGGCGGCTGGATCGTTCCACGGCCGCGTCAAGCCGCACGCCTGCCACAGGGCAATCACGGTCGCCACATCGCCATCCGCGATGTCGGCGATGGCGAGTGCGGGAATTGTCTTCGCAGCGGACGCGGTCACAGCACCTTGCCCGGATTCATGATACCTAACGGGTCGAGCATCGCCTTGAGGCCGCGCATCAGCTCGATCGCGACCTTGTCCTTGACGTCGGGCAGTTCGTCGCGCTTGAGCACGCCGATGCCGTGCTCGGCCGAAATCGATCCGCCCATCCGCAGCACGATCGCAAACACCACCTCGTTGACCTCGTGCCAGCGCGACATGAAGTCGGCGGTGTCGCCGCCGATCGGCTGGCTGACATTGTAGTGGATGTTGCCATCGCCGAGATGGCCGAACGGCACCGGCCGCGAGCCCGGAATGAGTTTTACCACCGCCGCATTGGCTTCCTCGATGAAGGCGGGAACGGCGGCGACCGGCACCGAGATGTCGTGCTTGATCGATCCGCCTTCCGGCTTTTGCGCCGCCGACATTTCGTCGCGCAATTTCCAGAACCCGGCGCGCTGCGTCAGATTCGCTGCGATCACGGCATCGTCGACGATGCCTTCCTCCATGCCCTTGGCGAGGATGGATTCCAGCGCGCCGCGGGCATCGTCGCGCGACGACGACAATTCCATCAGCACGTACCAGGGATGCTTGGTCGTCAAGGGATCGCGGATGTCGATGCCGTGACGCAGGCTGAAATCGACCGCGATATCGGCCAGCAGTTCGAAGCTGGTGAGGCTGCCGGCTGCCTCGTTCTGCGAGATCGACAACAGCTTCAGCGCCTGCGCCGGCGATTTGAGGCCGACATACGCGGTTTCCACCGCGCGCGGCTTCGGAAAAATTTTTAGCGTCGCCGCGGTGATGATGCCGAGCGTGCCTTCGGCGCCGATGAAGAGGTTGCGCAGGTCGTAGCCGGTGTTGTCCTTCTTCAGCTTCGACAGACCGTTCAGTATCCGGCCATCGGCGAGCACAACTTCCAGCCCGAGCGCCATTTCGCGCGCCACGCCGTAAGCCAATGCAGCCGTGCCGCCGGCATTGGTGGAGAGATTGCCGCCGATGGTGCAGCTTCCTTCCGCGCCGAGCGACAGCGGGAACAGGCGGTCGACTTCAGCCGCGCGCTGCTGCGCGATCTGCAGCACCACGCCGGCCTCGCAGGTCATGGTGTTGGAGGCGGGATCGATCTCGCGGATCTTGTCCAGCCGTCGCAGCGAGACAACCACTTCGCCATGATGCGGGGTCTGGCCGCCGACCAGGCCGGTATTGCCGCCCTGCGGCACCAGCGCAATTCTGTGCTCGCTGGCGAGTTTGCAGATCGCGGACACTTCCGCCGTCGAGCCGGGCCGCAGCACCAGTGGCGAGCGGCCATGAAACAGGTCGCGTTCCTCGGTGACGTAAGGCGCAATATCGGCCGCATCGGTCACCGCATATTTGTCGCCGACAACAGCGCGAAATTTCGCGATCAGTTCCGGCGGGAGCGGCGGTACCGAGCCTTGAACGATATTCATTGTCGTCTTCTCTTTCATTCCCGCCCGATTATTCTCGTCCGACCGCTGCGCGGCGCAGCCGGTCGTTGATGGCTTCGCCCAATCCCTCGTCCGGGATCGGCATCACAGCGATGGTGTGCACGCCCTTGCCGTCGAGCGCGCGAAGGTGGCCGAACAGATTGGCGGCAGCCTCCGCAAGGTCGCCTCGCTCAGACAGATTCATCACTGCGGAGGCGGCGTCAATTCCCGAAATTGCTCCGAGGCCAAACGCCAGCAATGCCTCGCCGGGCTCCAGCCGCTGTGCGTTGAGACGCACGCGCGCGCGCGGCGCGTAATGCGACGCCAGCATGCCCGGCGCCAGCGGTTGCTCGCTGTCGGCCTCAATATCCGCCGGCGGCTGCACCAGCGCGCGGCCCAGCACGCGCTCGATCTCCGCACGCGGCAGGCCGCCGGGGCGCAACAGCATCGGCTCATCGAAGCAGCCGACGATCGTGGATTCGACGCCGACGGCGACCGGCCCGCCATCGACGATCAGGTCGATGCGTCCCGCAAGGTCGCTTTGCACATGCGCCGCCGTGGTCGGGGAGACGTGACCCGAGAGATTGGCGGATGGCGCCACCACGGGGCCGCCGAAGGCCCGCAGGATGTCGCGCGCCACCGGATGCGCCGGGAGCCGGATCGCGACCGTATCTAATCCCGCCGTGGCGAGATCGGCCACGGCGCAGTTCGGCGTCCTGGGCAGCACCAGCGTCAGCGGACCCGGCCAGAAAGCTTGCGCGAGCGCCATTGCCGGGGTGTCGAACCGGGCGATCTTCCGGGCAGCGGCGACATCGCCGACATGGGCGATCAGCGGATTGAAGGCTGGCCGGCCCTTCGCCTGGTAGATGCGGGCAACCGCGGCCGGGTTGGTGGCATCGGCGCCGAGGCCATAGACGGTCTCGGTCGGGAACGCGACCAGCCCGCCCTCAGCCAGGATACGCGCAGCCGCAGCCACGGCGGCCTCGCCGGCGGGCAAAATCTGGGTCTTCAGGCCAACATTCACTGTGATTAATTTCCTTAAATCGGCGCCTTGCGGTCGCCGAAACCCAAGGCTATAAGCCGCGTTCTTAGTCGGAGTGTGGCTCAGCCCGGTAGAGCACTGCGTTCGGGACGCAGGGGTCGCAGGTTCGAATCCTGCCACTCCGACCATTTGCTCTTGCCATTCATTTTTCAGGACTTTTTCTGATTGCTGGCGGTTCCCGAGTTAACCGCAGATTCCCTTCTTTAGGCCGAACACAGGTCTGCGTTCCCGCGGCGCATGGCGTCCGACGCTTGCCGGTTTCACCCCCGAAATCAGAGGGTGCAGGGAATGCCGGGTGCACGCTGCATCCGCGGTCTCGTGTGAAGATGTGGTGAGATACGCACACGGAATTGTCGCGCATCGAGATAGGCCTGCGCGCAGCCGACCGCGCGGACGCCAACCGTCCTCGCGCGGTTGCCATGGGCGACCTCCCGGCCGATGATGCACAAAACGGATCAGAGCCAATCGAGAGGACGCGAATGCGCGGACGTCGTGTTTTGATGGAATTGTTCATGTCGCACGGCGTGCGTCATATCTTCGGCAATCCCGGCACGACGGAAACGCCGCTGCTCGACAGCTTGCCGGCATTTCCGCAACTCGAATACATCATGGCGCTGCATGAAGGCGTCGCTGTCAGCGCTGCCAGCTTCTACGCGCAGGCGTCGGGACGCGTCACCGTGGCCAACCTGCACGTCGCGCCCGGCCTTGGCAACGGTATCGGTTCGCTCTACGGCGCGCTGAAAGCAAATTCGCCCATGGTCGTGACGGCGGGTCAGCAGGACACGCGAATGCGGCTCAAGAATCCGCTTCTCGGCCACGACCTCGTTGCGATGGCTGCACCGGTGACGAAGTGGAGCGTGCAGATCGAGCGCGCCGACGAGATCGCACCGATCATGCGACGCGCGTTCAAGGTCGCGACTGATGCGCCACAGGGGCCTGTGTTCGTATCGCTGCCGATCGACGTCATGGAACAGGAAACCGAAGTCAATGCGTCGACGCCGGATAATTTGTGGCGATCGACGCGGCCCGATCCGGCGGGCATAGAAGCGCTGGCCGCGCTGGTTCTGAAGTCGAAGAATCCGGCCATCATCGCCGGCGACGACGTGGCGAGATCGGGCGGCGAGGGGGCGCTGGTGGCGCTGGCGGAAGCGATCGGAGCCACCGTGTGGTTCGAAGGGCTGCGGCATCACGCGCCCTTCCCAACCAGCCATCCGAGCTACCGTCAGTCGCTGCCCGGCGACGCCCGGCAGGTGCGCAAGGCGCTCGGCGATACCGATCTCGTGCTGCTTGTTGGCGGTCCCTTCTTTGAGGACATCTGGTTTGCCCCGGGCGGCCACATTGCAGCCGGCGTGTCCCTGCTGCAAATTGAAGCCTCGGCCGAACGTCTCGCGCTCAACAACCGGCTCGATGCCGGCATCGTCGGCGACATCGCTGTCAGCCTCCGCGCATTGACGGAAGCGTTAACCGCAAAGGCGAGCGCGGACTTCAGGCGGGCCGCGCAAAACCGCAATGCCTCGCTAGCCGAATTGCAGGCGAAAGAAAAAGAGGCCTATCGCGCGCGCGTCGAGAAGAGCTGGAACCGCCAGCCAAACTCGATGCCGCGCGTCACCGCGGAACTTCGTCGCGGTCTGCCCGATAATGTCGTCATCGTCGATGAAAGCATCACCGCCAGCCTCGATCTTGCGCGCGCTTTCGACTATCGCGGCTTCGGCGATTATTTCGGCGGCCGTGGCGGCGGCATCGGCCAAGGCCTCGCGGGTGCGATCGGCGTCAAGGTCGCAATGCCGGACCGTCCGGTCGTCGCCATCTCCGGCGACGGCTCGGCGATGTATGCGATCCAGGCGCTGTGGACTGCCGCACACCACAAGCTTGCGATCGTATTCGTGGTGCTTGCGAATCGCGAGTACCGCATCCTCAAGCACAATGTCGATGTCTGGCGTCAGAATTTCGAAGCCGGCACCCAGCATCCCTATCAGAATATGGATATCACCGGCCCTGCGCTCGACTTCGTGCATCTCGCAGCCGGCATGGGCGTCGAGGCTGTCAGGGTTGAGAGAGCCGACGACATCGCTGGCGCAGTTGCAAAGGCTGTTGCGGCAGGCCGGCCGTTCCTCGTCGAGATCGCAATCGAAGGAAAACGCTGAACGCGCTGGAGGAGCCGGAGCATTTCTCGATGCATCTCATCGCCACTTTACTTCTCGCGCTCCTGACCACGCTGCCGGCGTCGGCGCAGGTCGCCCCGACCGAGACCGAACTGCGCGCCTATGGCGGCCTGCATGCGGCCGCCGCCCGTGGCGACGTCGCGGATATCGAAAGGCGCGTTGCTGCTGACGAAAACAAGGAAGCGTTCGACGGGCGTCATCGCACGCCGCTGCATGTCGCGGTCTACCAGAAGCAGCACGATGCCGCGCGCGCCCTGATCCGGCTTGGCGCCGATCCGAACAGGCTGGACGCCGATCGCTACGACATCATCACCATTGCAGCGGTTGCCAACGACGTGCCGATGCTCAGGATAGCGCTTGAAGGCGGCGGCAACCCGAAGGCGGTTACCAGCCGTTATGACGGCACGGCGCTGATTGCAGCCGCGCATCTCGGTCACGCCGAGGTCGTGCGGACACTGATCGCCGCCAAGGCGCCGCTCGATCACGTCAACAATCTGCAATGGACTGCGCTGATCGAATTGATCGTGCTTGGCGACGGCGGCAGGAACCACACCGAAACCTTGCGCGCTCTGGTCGAGGCCGGCGCCGACGTCAACATTGCCGATGGCAGCGGATCGACGCCGCTCAAGCTCGCGCGAAGCCGCTCCTATCGCGACATGGTTGCGATTCTGGAGAGGGCCGGGGCGAAGTGACGTCCCGTCATGCGGGACGCGCGGCGGCCCTCGGCATCATGAGGAAAGCGGCGAGGTAGAGCAGACCCGTCACGATCAGCAGATTGTTGTAGCCGGTAATAAGCGCTGCATATTCCAGACAACCGCCGACGATCGCACCCAGCAGGTTGATCGCAAATGCCGACTGCGAGTCCGCCGAGTTCTGGAAGCGCTTCGAGAAGGCCACGTTCGCAAGGTAGATCGGCAGGAACGCCAGCAGGGACGCAGCCAGCAGCCTGGGGACGAAGGGGAGGGGCAGCAGCCACTCGGGACGGATGACCCAGGCCAGGGCCAGAGATGCGGCGATACCGGTGTAGACGACCGGCAGCGATGGCGTCCGGAACTTCCGCGTCGTCTCCACCGCAGCGAGCACGATGACGATCACGCCGGCGAAGACCAGCGCGTTGACGAACCAAGTGGTGCCGAACAGCAGCGCAAAGGTCGCGACGTTCTTGGTCTCCAGCAGCAGGAACGCCGCCCCCATGAAGAACAGGTCGGCATAGGGGCGCATCTCCCGCAGCGGCCCGCCCAGCGTGCGTACGGTGAGCAGGGACGTCAGGAGAACCGCGAGTAGCGTAACCGTATAGAGCGGCGGGAACGTGTCGCCCCTGAAGTAGAGGAACGGCGTATTGTCGGTTGCCGGAGAAATCACGCCGTGGCGCGAATCCGGGGTCCAGGTGGTTTCGCAGCGCTGGTCCGCGGCCGTCATCCCGATCGAGATGACTGCTTGCGCATCGTCGAATGTATCGACGCATGGCGCGTGCCCGAAAGTCGTAGCGACGGTTCCGGCCAGCCTGTCGATGAGCCAGCGCTCCCGGTAGTAATTGTACATGGCGAAGGCGCCATGGGGTTTCAGGTGCTTGCGCACGGAAGCCAGCGCTTCCTGCGTGAACAGGAACGACTCGAGCCGGATCTGCGAGGCACCGCTGACCAGCGTCAACGAGTTGGGCAGTGCGAAAAGTACGAGGTCGTACTTTCGGTCCGTGCTTTCGAGGAATGCCCGCCCGTCATTCGTGTGCATCTTCACCCGCTTGTCGGCGTATGGCCGGTCGGGGTTCTGCTCCATGCCGATCTGGAGAATTCGCGGGTCGATGTCGACGGCATCGACATGGCGGGCCTGTTTGCTCAGCGCGATCGCCACGTCGGATCCGGACCCCGCTCCGATGATCAGAACGTCATCGAGGGGATTACCGGGCAGCCGAAGATAGGGCGTCCCGTAAATTGCTTCGCCCTGCTCCAGCTTCCACTTCGCGGGGGCCATCAACTGGTGGGGCACGCCGTTGACGCCGATGACGAGCATGTCCGGGTTCGTCGGGACTTTCTCGGTCACGACCTTGTAGTAGGGAGACCAGCTTACGCCGGGAGCCAGCGTCTCCTGCAGCAGCTTGCCGACCAGCATCAGCGCCCATGCGCAAGTCACGAGCCGGCGGGACGGGGCGGTCAACACCAGATAGAAGATGAAAGCGATGAACCCCCAGACCGCCGACGGCGCATGCAGAAAGCTCAGCGCCGTGAACGCGCAGATGCCGAGAAGCGATCCGATCAGGTCGTAGCGGTACGCCGTCAGCGGAGGCAGTTTGCCGAAACAGCGACCCACGACTTCGGCCGGCCCGGCCAGGACGACTGCGACCATCGCGAAAATGATCGGCAGTGCGAGCCAGGCGGGCGGGCCGCTGGCTTCGAGCGAGGTGAAATAGATTACGTCGGAGCCGGTCCGTGCGATCGTGACGGGAAAACAAAGCACGCCCACGACGAGAATGCTCAGCAGCGGCATCGATGCCGGCCATATGGACCAGCTTTTCCTGCTGATGAGGAAGCCCGCGCCGATGCCAAGGAACGAACCCAGCAGGACGAAATTCGAAAAATACGACAGGTGGACAACGTTCGCGCCGAGCCATCGGATCAATGCCAGCTCGAGGAAGAGCATGAGGCAGCTTGACAGCAGCAGTCGAACGACCGCGCTGCCCGCCTCGGCATCGGCCGTGACGTGTGGCGAGGCGCTGTCGGCCGGCGAAATGGAGTATGCGAGACCCGGTTCAACTCGAAGCAAAGTTCACCCCCTCTGTCCGCTGCGGAAGGGCAACGACCCTCTCGCGCGCGAAAACGCAAACGGAAAGATCAGTCATGGCACCGCTTCTCAGGCAGCGGGGCAATGTACCGGATGGCGGTCTAAGGGGCGGTTAACGCCCGGGGAGGTTGCACGGCGATTCCCGGCGCAATGTTAATGTGGGGAGCGTTACGGCTTGCTGCGGAGTGAGGTTAAGGATCGCTTAGCCGGCCGTATCGAATTGAAGGTACCGGTCCATCGCGATTCATTCAGAGCCCACGCGCATGACGGCGCCCTGCAGGAGCTCACGCATCTCGGCAAGGATTGAGACTGTGCAGCTCTACGGCTCTCATACGGTTCGCGAAGCGCCTTCGCTGAGAGCTCCGGTTTCTTCAGTCTGCACTTCCTCTGCAATCTGAACTTCGAACCAGCCCAGATCGGCCAACTCGCGTGCTTTCTTTTCGGCAGCCTCGCGACTTTCGCGCTTCAAAACGATGCGGCTCGCGCCGTCGCGGGCAAAAATGGAATGGGTCATCTGAATTCCTGTTCCTCCTCTGAAAAAGAGGGAAAAGGTCGCAGGCATTTTCGCACTGCGACCTCTTAGGCCCAATAAGTCCGTAATAAAAAAACGTTCGATCCGCCGCAATACGAGGGGATACTGCGCCACGCAGCGCAGATACTGGAGTCATAAATTGCTGTTCCACAGCAGGAACAGCGCCGGTGTTGCGGCCATGCGACATGATGCAGTGGGAGCGACGTCCCGGAGTATCGGGTTACTGTAATCCACGGGTGGCAATCCCGCGGCGGGGATGATCTGCGGTGGCGCGGTCTTTCCGGTTATCGTGCGAGCTGCGCCAATCCTTTCCAGTCGAAGGTGATGCCGTGGCCGGGCCGCGTCGGCGCCAATGCCATGCCCTGGTCGAGGACGAGCGGGTGCTCGATATAGCGGTCCAAACCAAATCCGTGCGCCTCGAGATAGGAACGATTGGGGCAGGCCGCGAGAAGGTGGACCGTGATGTCGTGTGCGCCGTGGCTGGTGACCGGAAGATTGAATGCTTCTGCGAGCCGCGCGATCTTCATGAAGGCGGTGACGCCGCCGCAATTGGTGACGTCGGGCTCGGGATAGGACACCGCGCCGGCCGCGATATAGTTCTTGAACTCCCACAGCGAGCGCAGGTTCTCGCCGGCTGCAATCGGCACGCCGCCGGCCGCCATGATGCGGGCATGACCGGCAATGTCATCGGGAATGATCGGCTCCTCGAGCCAGGTGAGGTCGTATGGCTGGAAGGCGCGGGCGGCGCGGATGGCTTCCTCGACCGTCCATTTCATGTTGGCATCCGCCATCAGGGGAAAGCCGCTGCCGAGATGTTTGCGCATCGCCTGCACGCGCGCGACGTCGGACGCGAGATCCGGGCGGCCGACCTTCATCTTGATGGCGCGAAAGCCCTTGGCAAGATTATCGTCGGTTTGCTTGAGAAGCGCTTCGACGGAAAGATCGAGGTCGATGCCGCCGGCGTAGCAGGGCACGCGGGCGTCGAAGCCGCCGAGCAGACGGAACAGCGGCAGATCGGCGCGGCGCGCCTTCAGGTCCCACAGGGCGATATCGAGCGCCGAGAGCGCAAGCACCGGCGGTCCGCCGCGCCCGCCATAATGCAAGCCCCACCAGACGTGATGCCAGATGGCCTCGGTGTCGTCGGCTTCCCGGCCCTCGATCAGTTCGGGGATCTCCCGCCGGAGAATGTCTGCGATCGCGCCGCCATTGCGGCCGACGGTATAGGTATAGCCCGTGCCTTCAGCCCCATCCGAATCGCGAACACGGCATGTCACCAATTCGAAGGCGGCGATTTCGCCGTGTGTGCTGTCGGAGAGGGTAACCGTCAGCGGGATCCGATAAAGTCCCGTCTCGACCGTTTTGATGACTGCCATTGATTTCCACCCGGGTTTTCTTCGTGCATGTTCGGGGCGCGCCGATCGTTCGGCCTGGCTCCCTTTCGTCTTCCATTCACTTTACCGTGGTCCCGTTTAATGCACCAATTCGGCGCGGCGGCATGTGTTGCGGCCGATCGGCTTTCCGAACCTTAAGTTTGCTTAATCTCATTGCAGCGAAGTACGTCCAAACCATCTAGGTGACAGGCGGGAGCCTAAAAACCTGCCCTTCAACTGACACCCAGCGGCCGGAAAGGTGCGCTGGGTTCTTTTGAAATATCCTGGTCTGAGAGGTGAAGAACGACGTCCAGAGAGGTCCAGGAACTTCCGGGAATTGCCGGCGTTTGAAGGCCATGAAGCGATATTATTTCGACCTGATCGGGGAGGTCCCCGCCAGGGATTTCCTTGGGCATGAGTGCTCGTCCCGAAAGGAGGCGAGAACGCATGCCTGCTTTGTCGCTCATCGCATCGGGAACGAGCAGCCTCACTTCGTGAAACGTGGAAATCGAGTGGCGGTGCGAGAGGAAGGTGGAGAAGCCTTCTACCAGGCGCCCATTTCCCTGACGAGCCGTACGGGTTTTCACTAATAGAGATCCACCAGGGATGCCTCGAAAGAACGCCGTAACTTTCGAAGAACCGTTTCTAGATTCCGGCCGTCATTCCCAGCCGGCCGATGCCCGGAAGCTTCAGCGCGGGCCGGCGAATGTCGAGGCCCACCACCGCGCCGAGAAAATTGACTTCCAGGCCTTCGACCCATCCGATGGTAAGACCCAGATAACCTCCTGCGGAAGCGTATGCCCCGGTACCTGATGGCGTCATCCCGAACCACTCGCCTCGATAGGGGTAGTCCTTTCCAATGGCGGTCGGCGGCAGGACAGTCTTGAGTTCGGGAACCGCGTCCAGCACAGCCTGGACGAAGGTATTGGAGTTCGGTCCCGGCCATGCGTTGTAGTCGCCCAAGGCACGAAACTTGTAGTTCTCGATGACGTGCCGGATTTTGGGAATTAGACGGCTGGCTTCAGGACCGTCGACGGCGGCAATGGTTTCGGGGGCGGCGCCAAACCACCGTGCGTCGGCGGCGAATCCGTTGGTGCGAACAGGCTCGCCCCAGGCGGTGTAGTCATAACGCGTGTACGTCGAAGCATTCTGCTCCTTGACGACGATCCAGGTGTGGATGGCGAATATCGCCTTCCATCGAACCGTGCGCGCACCGTAAACCCGGACGACTGCCTCGGGATGGAGGGATGGCAGCGGCAACAGGCCGGCGCTGGAGCGGTCGGCCGTCTGCCAATTGCCCCGGGATTCGCCAAGCCAGTAGCGCCCGGCCGAAACGCCGATCGGGAAAAAGACCAACAACAACAGGATTGCAGATGATTTGAGCAAAGGAAAACGCGAGGGTATGAAGTGGAAATGGCTACCCCGATATAGTTCGCATACTCGCTGGCGCCAGAGCCGCTGCGGGCGGGGCGAGACCTATGTCGCGGATTTCGGTCCGTTCGGGCGGGTCACGGCGACCTACACGTGATCCGGCCGCGCCGGGCCGATTGCGGCAGCCCCGATCTTGATCTCACTTGCCCTGGGGAAGATCGCCAAGAAGGTTTGACAGCTTGACCGCAAGCTTTCGAAGCCGGGCATTCTCTTCGAGCAGCACGGTCACGTTATCGGTTTCCTGATGCGGCGCTTCGTCTCCCCGAAGTCCGTCGACTTCGTCGAGCAGGGGCGACAAGGCGGCGAGAAGTTCGCCGTCCTGATGCGCCGCTTCATTTGCCTGGCGCATGTCATTGTTTTCACGCAGCGGCACCACATTGCCGGCGCGTTCGACATTTCGAAATGCATCGCGGCGGACCTGCTCTTCATGCGGCGGATGTTCGATACTCATGACACATTCCTGATCACAAGGTGGCCCGGTCGTCGGTTCGACGACGAGCTTTCCCTTGAGTCGACGGCAAATTTGCGTCGGAAAAGGATCGACGATGAGGCTCGTCAGAAAAGTCACACCTCCCTGGAGTCACACGGCAGAACGGATTAGGCCAAATTTTTGACGTATCGCCCGCCATTCTGACGTCTGCGCGGCTGGGGAGCAAAACACCTTATTTAGGGGCGTACCGATGATGGATTTCCTGACCAATGCGGATCACTGGCGAAAGCGTGCAGAACTGACAAGGGCGTTGGCCGCGAATGCCGTCAAGGACCAGGGGCGCCTGCTCAAGGTGGCCGAGGAATACGATCGCCTGGCCGCTCACGCCGAACAGCGCCGAAGTACTCCGGTCCCGGTCCGCTCCTACGCTCCGGCAAACCAGCCCGACTAAACCTGCTTCAACCGAAAACGTCGGGAGAGGCGGGCATTTTCCGCCTCGCGAGGCGCATTGCGATGCCGTGACGGTAGAGAAGTGCGCCGCCATACCCAGATGTGTGACCTGTAAAACACAACCACGAGGCAACGTTCAAGGCATCGTGATCGTGTGATTGCAGGGGAATCAACGAATCACCTAGACCGGATGCGGGGCTGGGAAGCGGAGAGTTAGTATGAGAGTCGCTTCCTTAGAAAGTGTACTGACGGCGGCTACGCTGGTATTGGCCATCGTCATCGTTCTGTGGGGAATCAAGATTTTCCACGGTGTATGAGCAGGCGTACAGGCGTCGAACTAGGAAACCTCCGTTCAAGAAGAGGTTTGCGATAAGGACGTCACTTCCGCGGCGGCGGAGGCCTTTTCATTTCTTGTTGCCGACGCATCGTTCGCCGGGGGCTTTACCCTTCCGACGCGTATCGAGTTTGGTTTACGGCCTGGCGCGAATCCGCACTGGCCGCAAGAGGCATTGGTTTCGATTCCGGCATGCATTTTGGTTATTATCTAATGATGGCAGCGCTCGCTCTCATGGGCCTGGAAGTTCTTTATGCGCTCTATCAACTGGCGACGTTTCTCTAGAAACTTTTTTCCGGCTCGATAGAATCAGAACCCGCGCTAATTTATTGTTTTGATGTGTTTTCTTGACGTGAGCCGGTGTGCATCCGAGAGCACGCTTCGCTCGAAGGTGCCATAAACCGCACGCGCGGGATGCAGCGGGCGCCTCCAGATTCGCCGCAATCACGCCGCTTTAGCGCCGGGGTCGCCCCCGCGCGATTCCAATTTTAGTCGCAAATTTGCCTCTCGACTCAACTCATTCTCCGCGCGCGACAACGCGACTGGGGGCTCGTTACGCATTTTAAAATTGGAGTATCAATCATGCGAGTAGACCATCCGCAGCTTAATAAGCGAGACCGACGCGCAGAACCCTCATTTTGGGTTGAGGAACCGACCGACGACGCTCTTTCACTGCTTGAGAATGCCCTGCGCGGGGACGAGCCCGCCCTTCGTCGCCACGAGCCGGCCGACGAAGCGCATTCGCTGATCGAGGAGAATGCAAGGCTCCGGGAGCTTTTGTCCCAGCTATCTGACATCATTCGCAAAAACGGCGTTCACCCAAGGTAACGTCTGAACCTGAACTCGGCCCCGCCCTGGCAAGAAAGTGGTTTAACCACTGCCGGCGCGGGGCCGCCGCATTTCTGATCGTTGAATTTCAGTTCTTGGATAATGGCCGCGCCGCCGGCGCGAGACGCGGCGGATGGCCGGCGGAATACGCCGCGGCTGTCAGGCGAGATGGCAGGCCACGAAATGCCCGTCGCTGCCTTGCTTCAGTTCAGGCGCGATTTCCCGGCAGCGCGGCTCGGCGATCGGGCATCGGGTGTGAAAATGACAGCCCCGCGGCGGGTTCATCGGGCTCGGCACGTCGCCCTGCAGGCGGATCCGCTTGCGCTTCACCTTCGGGTCCGGCACCGGCACGGCGGAGAGCAGCGCCTGGGTATAGGGATGCCGGGGATTGCGGTAGAGGTCGTTCGCGTCGGCCAGTTCGACGATGCGGCCGAGATACATCACCGCCACGCGGTCGGAAATGTGCTCCACCACCGAGAGATCGTGGGCGACGAACAGGTAGGTCAGGTTGAGGTCGGCCTGCAGATCCTCCAGCAGGTTGATCACCTGCGCCTGGATCGAGACGTCGAGCGCGGAAACCGGCTCGTCGCACACGATGAACTTCGGCTCCACCGCGAGCGCGCGCGCAATCACGATGCGCTGGCGCTGGCCGCCGGAGAATTCGTGCGGGTAGCGGCGCATGTGCTCGGCCTTCAGTCCCACCTTGACGAGCAGGCTGGCCACGCGGTCGTCCCGTTCGCTGGCCGAGGAAGCGAGCTCGTGGATGGTGAAGGCCTCGCCGAGGATAGCGCCGACGGTCATGCGCGGGTTGAGCGAGGCGAACGGGTCCTGGAACACGATCTGCATGTTGCGGCGCATGGCGCGCAGGTCGCCGCCGGAAAGGCTGCGCACGTCGTGTCCGTCAAAGGTGATCTCGCCTTCGCTGGGTTCGAGGAGGCGCAGCACGCAGCGCGCCGTGGTGGATTTGCCGCAACCGGACTCGCCGACCAGTCCGAGCGTTTCGCCGCGATTGACCACGAACGAGACGCCGTCCACCGCGTGAACGCGCCCGACCTCGCGCGAAAGCAATCCGCCCTTGACGGCAAAATGCTTCTTCAACCCGGTGACGCGGAGCAGGGGTTCGCTCATGCGCTCGCTCCCTGCGTGTCCCCGAGGTGGCAGGCCATGCGATGGCCCGGTGCGACCTCGCGCAGCACCGGCTCCTTTTCGGAACAGGGACCGAAGGCGAAGCGGCAGCGCGGCGCGAAACGGCAGCCGGGCGCGGGATTGATCAGGATCGGCACGGTGCCGCCGATCGCCTCCAGCCGGGTCTTGTGCGCGCTGGCGAGATCGATGCGCGGGATCGAGCGGATCAGGCCCTGCGTATAGGGATGGCGCGGGCTTTCGAACAGGCTGTCGACATCGGCTTCTTCCACTATCTTGCCGGCATACATGACGACGACGCGCTGCGCGGTCTCAGCCACCACGCCCATGGCGTGGGTGATCAGCATCACCGCCATGCCGAAGCGTTCCTTCATGTCCTGCAGCAGGTCGAGGATCTGCGCCTGGATGGTGACGTCGAGCGCGGTGGTCGGCTCGTCGGCGATGACGAGTTTTGGCTTGCAGGCCAGCGCCATGGCGATCATGACGCGCTGGCGCATGCCGCCCGAGAACTGGTGCGGGTAATCGTGCACGCGGCCCGCGGCATTGGGAATCTGCACCAGCTTGAACATCTCTATTGTGCGGGCCAGCGCGTCCTTCCGCGACAGGCCTTCGTGGCGGCGAAGGCTTTCGGCCACCTGCTCGCCGACCGACAGCACCGGATTGAGCGAGGTCATCGGCTCCTGGAAGATGAAGCCGATTTCCTTGGCGCGGATGTGGTCCAGTTCGTTGCTCGTCAGCGGCACGAGATCGCGGCCCTCGAACAGGATCTGGCCGTCGACGATGCGGCCCGGCGGCATTGCGATCAGCTTCAGGATCGACATCGCCGTGACGGTCTTGCCGCAGCCGGACTCGCCGACCACGCAGAGCGTCTCGCCCTTGTTGAGCGTGATGTCGATGCCGTCGACCGCCTGCAGCATGCCGTCGTCGGTGGCAAAGTGCGTCTTCAGGCCCCTGATCTCGAGCAGCGGCGCCATCAGATCACCCGCCTTGCATCGAGCGCGTCGCGCATGCCGTCGCCGATGAAGTTGATGGCGACGACCGCGACGAAGATCGCGCCGCCCGGAAACAACGCCCAGTGGGCGGCGATGTCGAGAAAGTCCTTGGCATCGAACAGCAGCCGGCCCCAGGTCGGAACGTCGGGCGGGAAGCCGAGGCCGAGAAACGACAACGTCGATTCCGCGATGATGGCGGCGGCGACGTCGATGGTGCCGGCGATGATCACCGGTCCCAGCGCATTGGGCAGGATGTGGCGCACCACCTGCCGCAGCGGACTGGCGCCGAGCGCGCGAGCGGCTTCGACAAAATCCTTTTCGCGCAGCGAGAGGAACTGCGCGCGCACCAGGCGGGCGACCGGCATCCAGCGCAGGCCGCCGATCACGAGCACGATCAGAATGAAGATGCCGCCCTCGGGGCCGAAAGCGGCCTTGAGCCCGTCGCGGAACAGATAGATCAGGAGCAGCAGCAGCGGCAGTTGCGGCAGCGAGAGGAAGAGGTCGGTGAGCCACATCAGCGCATGCCCGAGCGCGCCGCGCGACATGCCGGCGAGCGCCCCGACCAGCGTGCCGACGATGACGGCGACCGCCATCGCGGCGAGGCCGACCGCGAGCGAGATGCGTCCGCCATAGATCATGCGGGCGAGAATGTCCTGCCCGAGATCGTCGGTGCCGAAGGGATGGGCGAGCGAGGGGGTTTCGAGGCGCGCGTTGAAATCGATGTCGTTGATGCTGACGCGCCAGACAAAGGGGCCGAACACGACAGCCACGATCAGGACGAGCAGCACGACCGCGCTGACCACGGCGAGCTTGTGGCGGCGATAGCGCCGCCAGGTCTCGCGCCAGGGCGACCAGGCCGGCCGCCGCTCAGCGGAGGGAGATGCGAGGGTCAAGCCAGCCATAAAGCACATCCGCGATGAGATTGAAGAGCACGACGAGACAGGCGAAGACGAAAGTCACGGCCATCACGACCGGCGTGTCGTTGGAAAGGATGGAGGAGATCAGCAGCGAGCCGATGCCCGGAATGCGAAAGATCTGTTCGGTGACGATGGCGCCGCCGAACACGGCGGGCATCTGCAGCGCGACCAGGGTGACGACCGGGATCAGGGCGTTGCGCATCGCGTGCTTGATGATCACCCGGGCTTGCCCGAGGCCCTTGGCGCGGGCGGTGGTGACGTAGTCGAGGCGGATCACGTCCAGCATGGCCGAGCGCACGAAGCGCGTCATGGAAGCCGCCTGAAACAGGCCGAGCACCATCACCGGCATGATCGCCTGCCGAACCTGTTCGATCACCCAGCGGAAGCCGGTCGCCTTGATGTCGGTGGTGTAGACGAAAGGCAGCCAGTCCAGCGTGATCGAAAACAGCAGGATGAACAGCAGGCCGGTGAAGAAGGTCGGCAGCGAAAAGCCGATGAAGGCGAGCGTGTTGGCGATCTGGTCGAAGATCGAGTAGGGCTTCGTCGCGGCATAGACGCCGACCGGGATCGCGATCGCCAGCGCCAGCAGTTGCGCCGAGCCGATCACATAGAGCGTTGCCGGCAGGCGCTGCAGGATCAGCGTGTCGACGTTCATCCGGCTGACGAAGGAAAAGCCCCAGTCGCCGTGCAGCATGGCCGTGATCCAGTGCAGGTAACGGAGGTAGATCGGATCGTCGAGGCCGAACTTGGCCCGAAGCGCGGCGGCGACTTCGGGCGGCACATTCGGATTGGTCGCGAGTTCACTGAAGGGATCGCCGGGCGCAAGCGCCAGCACGATGAACAGGACGAGCGAAATGCCGAGCAGGCTCGGCACCGCGATCAGCAGACGACGCAGCACATACTGGCTCATGAGGGAAAAATCCCGTCAGCGATTATCCCGTCGCCTCCCGGTACCAGTCGAACAGATTGTCGGTTTCGTTGGCCCAGCCGCTGACCACCGGGCGCAGCGTATTGGCGGCCGCTTCCACTTTCAGGCGGTGCATCGCGGGGATGAACACCGTGTCCTGCCACATCAGGTCGTTGCACTTGATATAAAGCGCGGCGCGCTTGACCGGGTCGGTTTCGTTCTCCGCCGCATCGATTGCCGCGTCGTAATCCTTGTTGACCCAGCGCGGGAAATTCGTGCCCTGCCACTTGTTTTCCTTGGTGGCCACGAAGCGCGAATGATAGCGGCGCATGTGCTGGGCCGGGTCGGGCTGGCTCATCGGGATCTGGAACATCTCGAGGTCGGCGTAGAATTTGGCGTAGGTGTCGGGATTGGCGACGTCGGAGGAGAAGAACACCGAGGCGACCACCGATTTCAGCTCGACGTCGATACCGGCCTTCTGGCAGGCCTGCTTGACGATGGCCTGGGTCTTCTGGCGCGGGCCGTTGATCGCAGTCTGATACAGCAGCTTCAGCTTCTTGCCGTCCTTCTCGCGGATGCCGTCCGCGCCGACCTTCCATCCCGCGTCGTCCAGCAGCTTGGTCGCTTTCTCGATGCTGAATTCCCAGGTGGTGTTTTTGGAAACGAACTTCTCGGGGCCGTTGAGGAAATTGGGCGTGACGCGTCCGGCGCGGCCGTAGATGACTTTCTTGATGGCATCGCGATCGACCAGCAGGGAAAGCGCCTTGCGCACCGCAGGATCGGAGAACAGCGGATGCTTGGTCTTGATCGAGGAGCGCTCGCCGTCGACCTCGGTATTGGGATCGGTGAAGTTCAGCGCGATGAATTCGGTATCGCCGCCGACCGCATAAACCGTCTTGCCCTTGCCGCCCTTTTCCAGACGCAGCAGGATGTCGTCTTCGACCTGGATGTTCCAGCCGAAATCATACTCGCCGGTCTGGATGACCGCGCGCGCGGCCGAGACGGCATCGCCGCCGCCCTTCATCTCGATCGTGTCGAAGTGGGGGCGGTTCGCCATATGGTAGTCGGGATAGAGCTCGCCGCGGATCAGATCGCCCGGCTTGAACTCGACGAATTTGTAGGGGCCGGTGCCGACGGGCGAAAGGTTGTTCGGGGCTTCGCGCGACTTGGCGCCTTTGTATTCCGCGAACAGATGTTTCGGGATGATGGCGTTGGGGGCGCCGACAAAGGCATCGGCCCAGAACGGCGTCGGCTTCTTGAAGGTTATGCGGACCGTGAGGTCGTCGACCTTCTCGACGGTGATGTCGCGGTGAACGCCGATGGTCACGGTGGCGGTGGCGGGATCGCGGGCGTATTCCCAGTTGAACACCACGTCATCGGCGGTGAAGGGCTTGCCGTCGTGCCATTTGACGCCGGGCTTGAGTTTCCAGGTCACCGATGTGCCGTCGGCGGCCAGCCCGCCATTCTGCAGCGAGGGAATCTCGGCGGCCAGAACCAGCTTCATGTTGCCGTCGGGATCCCAGCAGGCGAGCGGCTCATAGAACAGGCGCGAGCCGTCCTGGTCCTTGGTGCCGGTGGCGAAATGCGGATTGAGCAGGGTCGGTCCCTGCCACCACAGCAGTTTCAGCGCGCCGCCGCCGCCGCGCTTGGTCGGCTTGTAGACGGATGGGCCCTCGGCCATGGCCACGCCGCCGATGGCCAGAAGCTGCGTGGCCATGGGCGCGGTGAGACCGAAGGCAAGCATACGCTGAACGAAGCCGCGGCGGTCCATGCGCCCGTCCTTCACTTCGTCGATCATGGTGCGCAGTTCGTTGTCCAGCATCGTTGTCCCCGTGTCTGGTTCTGGTGTGGTTCGGTGCGCCGCCGGGCGGCAGCGTTGCGATGTTCACCGGTAAGATGGCACACCAAATACCCCGGAGGTCAACGTCTGGCTGTCGACAATCCGCAGGATGGAAAGGGTCTGTGATTTTTGCTTGGGCAGAAACACGCTGCGGCGCACATTGCTTTGGCAATCCGGCGGCCTCGGCGCGTCAAAACGCGCGAAATCGCGCTCTGCACTGCAAAAAATTTCGCCAGATCTTCAGGCCACTCAGATCAGCGACATGTCCAGCGGCGGGGCGACGCTGTCCGGCAGCGGGCTGACATAGGGCGTGCGGGTGGTGCGCTTCTTCAGGTCGGCCTTGGCGGCGGCGATCAGGTCCGGTTCCGTCAGCGCCCTGACGCCGAGCCCCGCCATCGCCTTGGCCGCCTGCACCATGGCCTTGTGGGCAGCCGGGGTCTTGCCCTGCGCCACGACCTGCCAGGTGTGGAACGGGGTGCCGATCGCAACCGTCGGGGCATGGACCTGAACGGTCGGCACCACCCAGCTCACGTCGCCGACATCGGTCGAGCCGATTTGCGGGTTACGCTTGGCATCCAGCGGGACGATGAAATCGGCCAGCGGCCGGTCGGTCGGGTCCATGCCGATCGAGTAGTAGACGGTCTCGATATCCTTGTCCGTCAGGGTGGAACGGATCTTTGCGGCGAAATCCTTGTCGGTCTCGTCGAAATGCGGGGGACCGAGTTCTTCCATGATGCCATGCAGAGCCTGCTCGAGCGGCGTGTTCGGCAGTATGTTGGAGACGGCGGAAATGATCTTCATCTCCACTTTGGTCTCGGTCATCAGCGCCGCGCCCTGCGCGATCTTGTGGACGCGCTCCACCAGTTCGTTCATGCCGGGCAGGTCGCGGGCGCGGATCGAATAGCGCACGCGGGCATGGGCCTGCACCACGTTGGGGGCGATGCCGCCGGTGTCGAGCAGCGCGTAATGGACGCGGGCGTCGCTCGGCATGTGCTCGCGCATGTAGTTGACGCCGACATTCATCAGTTCGACCGCATCGAGCGCGCTGCGGCCGAGATGCGGCGAGGCGGCGGCATGCGCGGTGCGTCCGGTGAAGATGAAATCGGCGCGGGTGTTGGCGAGCGACGGCGTCACCACGACTTCCCAGAAGCTGGACGGATGCCAGGTGATGGCGATATCGGCGTCGTCGAAAGCGCCGATCGCGCACCATGAAGGCTTTTGCCGCGCCGCCTTCTTCCGCGGGACAGCCGTAATAGCGCACGCGCCCGGGCATCTTGTTCTCGGCGAGCCAGTCCTTCACGGCGGTGGCGGCGAGCAGCGCAGCCGAGCCGAGCAGATTGTGGCCGCAGCCATGGCCATGGCCGCCGGCCTCCAACGGGCGAGGTTCGGCCACGCCGGCCTCCTGGCTGAGGCCGGGCAGCGCGTCATATTCGCCGAGGAAGGCGATCACGGGCCCGCCTTCGCCCCATTCGCCCATCAGCGCGGTGGGAATGCCTGCGACCTGCTCGGTGATGCGGAAACCCTGATGGCGCAGTTCGGCCAGATGTTCGGCCGACGAGCGCGCCTCGGTGTAGCAGACCTCGGGCATCGCCCAGACCCGGTCGCTCAAGTCGACGAAGCGCGGCTTGATGGTGTCGACGCCACGCCAGATGTTGCTGCGGTTATCCATCTTCCGATTCCCGATCTTGAATGCGATGAGCGGCAATTGTTATCAGCTTCGCCGGACGACGCCAGCGCGGACGAAGGCATTTGCCATGCCCGTCACACCTTGATGCCATGCGGCCTGAACAGCCGGCCCTTTTCCACCACCAGCACCACGCCGAGCGAGGCCAGCGTGCAGAGGAAGAAGCCGGTCGCGAACGGCACCAGCGTGCCGTCGTAATCCTGGCCGATCGTGGTGCCGATGCCGATGCCGAGCAGGGTGGTGATCGAGCCGTACAGCGACGACGGCGGTGCCGGCGATGTGGCCCTGCGGCTCCATGGCGAGCGCGGTGAAGTTCGCGATCATCAGCCCGAACGCAAACATCATCAGCGCCGACAGCACCATGAACAGCGGCAACGGCAGCATCTGCAGTTTTGCCGCCGCCAGCATGATCGCGGCGATGGCAACATAGCCGATCAGGGCGGCGTGGGAGATCACGCGCATGCCGAGGCGGCCGACGAAGCGGGAGTTGACGAAGCCGGCAATGGCGGTGCCGACGGCGACGCCGGCGAACGCGAGCGGAAAATAATGCCCGAGCTTGTAGATCTCGGTGAACACCTGCTGCGCGATGAACACGTAGGCGAACAGCGAGCCCAGCACGCCGCCGGCGACCAGCGCGTAGCCCAGCGTCTGGCGGTTGGTCACGGTCTGGCGGAAGGCATCGAGCACCTCGCCGACGGCGAGCGACCTGCGCATCTGGCCGGCGCCAGCGTCTCCGGCATGCGCAGCGCGCTCCAGATCAGCGTCACCACGCCATAGAGCATCAGTACGATGAAGATGCCGCGCCATTGCGTCAGCAGCAGCACCGCCTGGCCGAACGACGGCGCGACGACGGGCACGGCGATGAACACCATCATCGCCAGCGACATCACGCTCGCCATGCGCCGGCCGGCGTAGCAGTCGCGCACGATCGAGGTGGCGATGACGCGGGTCGCCGAGGTGCCAGACGCCCTGCAGCGCGCGCGCCAGCAGCAGCGTCTCGAACGAGGGCGCGGCGATCGCAAGCAGGCTGGCGATGCAATAGACGGCCATGCCGCCGAGCAGCATCGGCCGGCGGCCGAAGCGGTCGGACAGCGGGCCCATCACGAACTGGCCGACGCCGAAGCCGACCAGGAAGATCGACAGCACCATCTGCGGCCGGTTGGCGTCGGCGTGATGTCGAAGGCGGAGCGATGTTCGGCAGCGCCGGCAGCATCATGTCCATCGCCAGCGGATTCAGCGCCATGATGGACGCGATGATGATGACGAATTCGGGGAAGCCCATCGGGCGGTGGCCTGAAGCGGCCCAGGCATTGGCACTGGTATCGGACAATTAAAAATCCTTGTTGTAGGCCGGCATTTTATCGGTTCTGCTGCATTGCACAATCCGCGTTTTGGGAATGGCTGCCCGTCCGGGCTGGGCATTGAAGCAGGTCGCCTGGTCGAGCGGTTGGCCGGTCCGCAGCGAGCCAAAGCCGTTGTTCTGACTGGCCGCTTGCTCTATCCCCTAACCGCCGAGGCAGCAGCGGTGGACCGCTTCGAACGGAGACCTCGTGTCGGGACAGACCTTGAAGATCGGCACGCGCAAGAGCGTGATGGCGCTGGCGCAGACGGAAGCGATCGCGCGGCTGTTGCGCGCGGCCGATCCCGCGCTCGACGTCGAGATCGTCAAGTTCGAAACCCGCGGCGACCAGGACCAGACCAGCAAGCTGCTGCGCCATGGCGGCAAGGGCGGCGCCTTCGTCGCCGAAATCCGCGAAGCGATGCGCGCCGGCCAATTGCAGGCGGCGATGCATTCGCTGAAGGACGTGCCCGGCAACGAGGAGACGCCGGGCCTGATCATCGCGGCGACCCTGCCGCGCGACGCCGCCAACGACGCGCTGGTGCTGCGTCCCGGCCTTTCGCTGCGACGAATTTCGCGCATCGAACGGCAAGGGCTTCAAGATCGGCACCAACGCGGTGCGCCGCGCCGCCTATCTGCGCCGGCTGTTTCCGGAAGCCACCGTGATCCATTACCGCGGCGCGGCCGACACCCGCGTGGCAAAACTCGATCGCGGCGACAAGCAGCGGCTGCCCGGCGGCGGCGAGGTCGGGCCTGCGGATGCGCTGGTCATGGCGCGCTCGGGGCTCGAGCGGATCGGCATGACGTCGCGCATCGCTCATGATTTTTCGGTTCGCGAAATGCTGCCGGCGGTGGGGCAGGGCATCGTCGCGGTCGAATGCGTCGAGAACGACTGGCTGACGCGCGCGCGCCTGGCGAAGATCGAGGACGCGCCGTCGCGGCTCTGCGCCGAGGCCGAGCGCGAGGTGCTGTGGGTGCTGAACGGCCATTGCAACTCGCCGATCGCGGGTCACGCCACGTTGGCGGGCGACGAGATGACGCTGACGGCAGCGGTGCTGGATGAAACCGGCGACCGCTTCATCGAGGTGTCGCGGCAGGGCGCGGCGGACCGTCCTCGCGAACTCGGCCGCGCCGTCGGCCTGGAATTGCTGGACAAGGGCGCCGCCGAGATCATCGCGCGCACACGGCCGGACGAGCATTAGGGCGCGTACCGACAATCGAGCTACGGCCGCCCGTGGACGGCTCTCTGGTTCAAATTGGAGAGATTAAAGTTTGGACAGGATAGGTCCGAGGCGCATCGTTTGCCAACGTGAGACCTTGAATTGTTTGTTTCATGTCTTTTAGGATGTTGCTCTCCGTATGGGGAAGCCACGAAAGCAAAACGCTTGCCGAGGGTCATCGAATGCCAGGTAGAGGCGTAATAAGGATCGCCACAGCGGTGATCGTTGCACTGGCGTTGCTTGCGGCTCCGGCTTCCGCTCAGTTTGGCGGCGGCGGCAAGCGCCATCGTGGCGGCGATGATAAGAAGAACGAAGCAAACACTCCGAAAGTCGATGAGAAGGCTTACAAGGCCGCACTCCAACGCATACCGGAGCCCAAGGAAAAATACGATCCATGGGGAGTTGCACGGCCGGCCAATCCAGCCAGGACGCCGAAATAACCGCGGGCTATCGAGACCTTATCTGCATCATTCACTCGCGTGAATGATCAGCTCGGCAATGCGACCGTCGGCGCGGCGCAGCCGCCGGCAAAGTTCGCGGTTGATATTCTGCATCACGATGACATAGGCGTGGATGTCGGCCTTGTAGTAGGTGTAGAGGCATCGGGCCGTAAGCTCGTAGAGTACGGTTGCGCTCTCCGCGACGACGGTGGCCGACCGGTTCTGCATTTCGATGAGCGTCATTTCGCCAAAGAAATCGCCGGGCTCGAGGCCCGACATCCGGATTACGCGCCCGAGATCACCGAGCTTGCTCACCACGAGCTGGCCCGAGTGAACGATGAACATCGAGCGCCCCGGTTCGCCTTCCGCAACGATGGTGGCGCCGGCGTCGAAACGGCGCTCGACCAGCATCGAGACCAGCAGATCGAGGCTTGCGTCCGAGAGGCCGCCGAAGAACGGCGTGGCGAGCAGGAATGCTTTCAGATCGGGCGAGCTGACAGCCATCGATCCAATATACTACCGCGCCCGGCAGCGGCAAGAGTATCGATCCCGCTGCCGTCAGATATCGCATCGCAGTCTCAATGACGCGGTGAGTGTTACAGCCACAAAATCTTCTTCCGGTATTCGAGATCGGTCAGCAGCGGTTGCGCCGGGCCCTGATGGAACACCGCGCCGCGCTCCAGCGCGAAGACGCGATCGGCGAGCGCCAGCACGAGGTCGAGATTGTGTTCGACGATCACGATGGAGATGTGCTGCCGCAACCTGTCGAACACCTTGAAGAGTTCGAGGATCACCGCCGGCGCCAGTCCCTCGAAGGGTTCGTCGAGCAGCAGCAGTTTGACGTTGCCCGACATCGCGCGCGCGACCGCCACCATCTGCTGCTCGCCGCCGGAGAGATAATCCGCCGCGACGTCCATGCGTTCGCGCAGCCGCGGGAAGTATTCGAGAATCTGGGCCTCGCTCCACACCACGCCGTTGCTGCCGTCGGTCTTGCGCGCCAGACGGCCGAGCGAGAGGTTTTCCCTGCACCGTCATGCCGGCAAACAGGCCGCGGCCCTGCGGTACGTAACCGATGCCGGCGCGCGCGATGTCGGGAGCGGGCAGGCGGGAGATGTCGGCGCCTGCATACTCGATCGTCCCCGACGACAGCGGCACGAGGCCCGCGAGCGTCTTCAGAAGCGTCGACTTGCCGGCGCCGTTGCGGCCGAGCAGGGCTACGATCTCGCCTTCACGAACATCGAGCGTGGCGTCGTGCAGGATATGGCTCTTGCCGTAGAACGTGTTGACGCGTTCGAAACGCAGGATCGGCGCGGCGCCAGCCCTGGCGTGATCGCTGGCGACATGCTCGACCTCGGGCACGCCGGTGCCGGTATAGATCTCCTGCACCCTGCGATCGGCGCGCACCGCGTCGGGCGTGCCGGTCATCAGCACTTCGCCCTGGTTCATCACGGTGACGGTGCGGGAGAAGCCGAGCACGCGGTCGATATCGTGCTCGACGATCAGGACGGGAATATTGGCGGCGATGTTTTTGACGAGGTTCGAGACGCGCTCGCGCTCGGCGGCGGCCAGGCCCGCCAGCGGTTCGTCCAGCAACAGCACCTGCGGTTTGGAGCCGAGCGCGATGCCGAGATCGACCAGCCGCTGCCCGCCATAGGAGAGTTCGCCGCCTTCTATGGTCTCGATGCCTTCGAGCCCGAGGAACTTGATCAGCTCCGCGGTCTCGGCATGGATCTCCCCGTAATGGTCGATGTCGCGCCAGAGGTTGAAGCGCCCGGCATTCTGCGCCTGCAGCGACAGCCGCAGGTTTTCGTAGATCGACAGCCCCTTGAACAGATTGGTGATCTGGAACGAGCGGGCCAGACCCTGGTGGCAGATCGCCTCCGACGGTACGCCCTGGATCTCGCGGCCGTTCAGTTTGATGGTGCCGCTGTCGGTCGGGTAGAGGCCGGAGACGAGATTGAACAGCGTGGTCTTTCCCGCGCCGTTTGGTCCGATCAGGGCGTGGATTTCGCCGGCGCCGACGTGCAGGCTCGCATCGGTCACCGCGCGAATGCCGCCGAACGCCTTCGAGACCCCGCGCACGTCGAGCACGGTGCCGTCGAGCCCTTTCGGCTGCAGGAAGGCCGGCAGCGGCAGGCCTTCGTAGATCTTGCGCTTGCTCATCGCAGCCGCTTCTTCCGGCGGCGGCCACCAGCGTCTTGCCAGCGTCGCCCAGATGCCGACGAGGCCGCCGGGCGAATACAGCACGAAGGCGACGAAGACGAGGCCGAACCACAACAGCCAGTTCGGCGTCCAGATCGAAAACAATTCGCGGAACAGGATGAAGAACAGCGCGCCGATCGCCGGGCCCAGCATGCTGCGCATGCCGCCGATCACGACGATCGCCAGCAGTTCGCCGGAGAAGGGGACGGAGACGGCTTCGGCCGACACAAGGTAGTTCTGGAACCCGATCAGTCCACCGGCAAAGCCGGTGACGACCGCCGAGATCACGAAGACGCCGAGCTTGTAGCGCTCGACCGGATAGCCCTGGAAGGTCGCGCGCAACTGGTTCTCGCGGATCGCCATCAGCACATGGCCGAACGGTGAGCGCACCAGCCGCAGCAGCAGATAGAGCACGCCGAGGCAGAGCACCGAGACGACGATGTAATAGTTCAGCGCATTGTCGAGGCTGAGCGGCCCGACGCTGCCGCGCTTCAAGCCGCCGAGGCCGTCCTCGCCGCCGGTGATGGCGGTCCAGCGAAAAGCAATGGTGTAGGCCAGCGCCGACAGCGCCAGCGTCAGCAGCGAGAAATAGACGCCGCGCCGGCGCAGGATGATGAAGCCGACGAAGGTCGCGATAACAGCGACGACGACGGCCGCCAGCAGCAGCGGCAGGAAGATGTCGTTGTTGAACCAGTTGCGCTGGATCAGCCCCGCCGCATAGGCGCCGATGCCGAACCAGGCGCCGTGGCCGAACGAGACCAGGCCCGTATAGCCGATGCAGAGGTTGAGCCCCATCGCGGCGATGGCGAGCGCCACCACCATGGTGCCGGTATTGAGCGACAACCCGAGCAGATGGAGGCCGAACGGCAGCACGATGGCGCCAAGCGCGGCCAGCAGCAGCGGGCGATATTTTTCGGCGGTGCTCGTCATTCGAACTTCTCGATACGTTCGCCAAGCAGCCCGCGAGGCCGTACCAGCAGCACCAGGAACATCAGCACGTAGATGGAGGCTTCACCGGCCGCCGGCGCGAAATGGATGGTGATGCCCCTGACGACGCCGACCAGCATCGCAGCCAGCACCACGCCCCAGAAACTGCCGAGACCGCCGATGACGACGACGACAAAGGCGACCGTGATGATCTCGGCGCCCATCGCCGGATGCACGATCGTGATCGGCGCAAAGAACGCGCCGCCGAGGGCTGCCATGCCGACGCCGAGCATCACGATGACGGTCATGTAGGGCTGCAGCCGAATGCCAAGCGCCGCGACCATGTCCGGCCGCTGGATGCCGGCGCGCACCACGCGGCCGAACGAGGTCTTGTGCAGCAGCAGCCAGACGCCGAGCAGGACGACGGCGACGACCGCAAGGATCAGCAGGCGATAGCGCGAGAACAGGAAGTCACCGAGGAACACCGAACCGCGAAAAGATTGCGGGATCGCAGCCGATATCGGCGGTGCGCCCCAGATGATGCGGATCGCCTGTTCGGTGACCATGGCGAGCCCGAACGTCACCAGCAGGCTGAGGATCGGATCGGCGTCGTAGAATCGGCGCAGGATAAAGCGCTCAAAGAGAATGCCGAGCAGCGCGACGGCGATGGGCGACAGCACCACCGCCGGACCGAAGCCGAGATATTTCGTGATCTCGACGGAGATATAGGCGCCGAGCGCATAGAATGCGCCATGCGCCAGATTGACGATGCCGCCGACGCTGAAGATCAGCGACAGGCCGAGCGCGATCAGGAGGTAATAGCCCCCGAGCACCAGGCCATTCACCACCTGCTCCAGCAGAAATCCGAACTGCATGTGCGATCCGCAAGGATAAAAGAAGACGGCGCCGGCTTTTTGGTGCCGGCGCCGCAACGCCAGTGGCCCGACGCCCGTATCGGGCTTCTACGCCTTCATGTTGCAGGGATTTTGCGTCTTCGTCGGGTAGATCGATTCAAGCCCGGCGCCGGCGGCGGGGACGGCTTCGCCGAGCACGAGCATGTCCCACTTGTCCTTCATCTCGCCCTTCGGTTTTACGGTGAACGGATAGGCCTCCTGCACCAGCTGATGGTCCCAGGAACGGAAATAGGCCTTGCGCCCCTTCATGATGTCGAACTGCGTCTGCTTCTCGAAATAGGCGATCAGCGCGTCGCTCTCGGTCGATTTCGTTTCATTGATCGCCTGCGCGATCATTTTCAGCGTGATGTATTCGATCCAGGCATGGTTCTCCGGCGGCTTGCCGTGTTTCTTGGTAAAGGCCTCGACGAAGGCCTTCGAGGCCGGATTGTCCAGCGTGTGATACCAGACCGTCGGCCAGGTGCCGCTGAGATTGCCTTCGCCCATTGCCCAGGCGTCGCCGGTGTTGAGATTGAAGCCGACGAGCGGGATAGGAGAAGCCGAACTCGGCATATTGCTTGACGAGGTTGGTCACCTGGTTGCCGGCGAGGTTGCAGCATACGACGTCGGGCTTGGCCTGCCGGACCTTCAGGAGATACGGGCTGAAGTCGGTGACGTCGGTCGCGATCAGCTCGTCGCCGATCAGCGTGGCGTCGTTGGCGCTGAAGAAGGCTTTGGCGGCCTTCAGCAGGTCGTGGCCGAAAATATAGTCCGCGGTCAGCGTGACGAACTTCTTGCCCTTCACCATGCCCTTTTGATTTAGCGCGGTGCCGACGGCGTTGACCATCACGGTGTTGGGGATGTCGCAGTGGAAGGAATAGCGGTTGCAGTCCTTGCCGCGCAGCGCGTCGGAGCGGGCGCCGGTCGAGAAGAACACCTTCTTGTTGCGCTCGGCGACCTGCATGATGGCCAGCGAGGAGGCGGAAGAGATTTCGCCGAACAGCAGCACCGCGCCGTCCTGCTCGATCATGCGCTGGGCCTTGGTCGCGGCGGTCGCGGGATTGACCGAGTCTTCCGACATCAGGTCGATCTGCTTGCCCATGATGCCGCCGGAGGCGTTGATCTCTTCGGCGGCCATCTTCACGCCGAGCTGGGCGTAGCTGCCGATCGCGCCGAGGAAGCCGGTCAGCGGCACCAGGTGGCCGATCTTGATGCGCGCGGCCTGCGCGCTGACGATGGCAGGGAAACCGATGGTGGAAGCGCCGGCAAAGGCGGCGCCGGCCTTCAACAGGGTACGTCGACTGTAGCGGGTCATTGTTGGTCTCCTCCCGAGATACGTCGCGACGTTCTCCCTGCGATGTCAGCTTATGCGACAATGTGAGAGACGTTCTTTTATTGTTGTAGGATATTTCCGGACGCAATGGCTCCTGTCAACGCCAAATGCGTCGCAGCCGCGTTCAAGTCGCTGGGAGAGGATTTAGCGGGATCGGATCAGGAGGATTTCGCCAGATCCCGCGCGCCGAACTCGGCCGACAGCCGGCCGGCGGCCGATCTGCACCAGCTTGGCGCGGCTCTGCAGCACCTGGTCCGTCATGCGCCAGATCGGGCCGGAAATGCCGAGCGCGCCGATCACTTCGCCGGTGAAGTTATAGACCGGCACCGCGACGCAGCGGACTTCCGCGTTGAATTCGCCGTCGTCGAAGGCGATCGCATTGCGGCGGATCTCGGCGATATCGCGCAGCAGCGCGGCGGGGTCCGTGATCGATTTTTTCGTCGATGGCTTCAGTTCGACCCGTTCGAGGAAGCGCTTCAACTGGTCGGGACGCAGCGAGGCCAGCATGATCTTGCCGAGCGCGGTGCAATGCGCCGGCCGCACCACGCCGACGCGGTCGGTCAACTGGAACGCGCCGGGCCCGCTGGTACGGGCAATCACGACGACGGCATCGCCCATGCGCACGGCAAAATGGCCGCTTTCGCCGGACTCGCGCGACAGGTCTTCCAGCATCGGCGTCGCCAGATTCACCATCTCGATTTCGTCGAGCGCGCTTGCCGCGAGCGCAAACAGCGGCCGGCCGACGCGGTAGCGCTTTGAATCGCGCTCCTGCCTGAGATAGCCGAGCGAGACCAGCGTCTTGGCCAGATGAAAGGTGGTGGAATTATGCAGGCCCACCAGCTTGCTGAGGTCCGCAAGGCCAATGCCTTCGCGGTGACGCGCGACTTCCTCGAGGATCGAAAAGGCGCGGCCCAGCGACTGCACGCCGCCGCGCGCGCGTTCCTCGGCCTCGTCGTCGATGTTGGGTTCGCTCGATGGCACCAGCTTCGCGATCGAGACCTTGCCGATCGAAACCTTGCGCGGCGGGGCCTGCTTGTCGCTTGTCTTCAGCTTGGTGCGCAATGTCACGGGAATCAACTCTCCAGGGTGGGCGAGGCGAACTCTATCAGGCGGTCCCCGCGCAGCAACTGCGCCGCGTCTCGGCCGAGCCGCAATCTGGACCATACCACAATAGCAATTGACGTACAGTATTATGAGAAATAGGTTCGGGCCCGTCGCCGGCCGCGCAAGCAAGATGCGGAGGCGAATTCGTTGAGCCCAGGGAGAGAGTTAAATCGATGTCGCGTAACATGCTCAACGGCGCCCAGGTCATCGTCGATTACCTGATCCAGGAGAAGGTGCCGCAGGTGTTCGGCCTGTGCGGCCACGGCAACATCCAGTTCATCGACGCGCTGTACGAGCGCTCATCCGATATCAAGACCATCTCGGTGCACCATGAGAGCGTCGCCGGCTTCATGGCCGACGTTTATTACCGCGTCTCGGGGCGGCCGACGGCGACCTTTACGTCCTGCGGGCCCGGCTCGGCCAACCTGCCGATCTCGCTCGCCAACGCGTTCCTCGACTCGGTGCCGTTCCTGGCGGTGACCGGCAATGTGCCGACCAGCCAGTTCAACCGCGGCGCCTTCCAGGAGATGTACCGGCACTATCAGGCCGATTTTCCGTCCACCGTGCGCACGATGTGCAAGAAGGTGTTTCAGCCGACGCGCGGCGAGATGGTGCCGCTGGCGGTGCGGCAGGCCTGGAAGACGATGACGAGCGGCCGGCCCGGCCCGGTCGTGCTCGACGTGCCCTTCGACGTGTTCATGGAATCGGCCGCCGAGGAGGCGCCGAACGCGCAAGCCTGGAACGCCAACATATCGAGCCGCTGCGGCGCCGATCCCGAAGGCGTGGTGAAAGCCGTCGACATGCTGCTGTCCGCCGAGCGGCCGACGATCATCGTCGGGCAGGGCGTGCGCTATGGCGGCGCGGCAGAGGAACTGCTCAAACTCGCCGAGCGGCTGCAGATTCCCGTTGCGGCCTCGGCAAGCGGCCTCGGCGCGATCGATTGCAACCATCCGCTGGCGCTGGGTCTCGTCGCGCGCGCCGGGCACTATCAGGCTAATCACGCGACGCGTCAGGCCGACGTGTTGCTGGCGATGGGGATGCGGTTTGACGATCGCACGTCGAGTTCGTGGATCCCGGGCTACTCCTTCACCATTCCGCCGACGCGGCTGATCCATGTCGACATCGATCCCGAGGAGATCGGCCGCAATTATCCTGTCGCGCTTGGCCTGATGGCCGACGTGCGCACCTTCCTGCGGCAGGTGCATGCCGAACTCGATCGCCGCGCCGATCTCAGCAAAAAGGCCGATGCCCGCAAGAAGTGGCTCTTGCAGATCGATGGTTACCGGAAAGAGTGGGACAAGTTCGTCGCGCCCGGCTTTTCCGACGACACCACGCCGATCAATCCGCAGCGCGCCGCGCTCGAAATCGACAAGGCGCTGCCGGAGGATGCGATCCTCGTCAGCGACATCGGCGTGCACCACAACTGGCTGCTCGGCTTCTGCAAGCCGAGGCGGCCGGATTCGCTGATCGGCTCGATGGGATTCGGCCCGATGGGCTTTGGCGTCGCCGGCGTGATGGGCGCGAAATTTGCCGCGCCCGACCGGCCTTGTGTGTCCGTATGCGGCGACGGCGCGTTCTTCATGCACGCCAACGTGCTGGGCACGGCCGTCGAATACAATCTGCCCGTGGTCTGGGTGGTCTGGAATAATTACGCCTATGCCTCGATCCGCGGGTCTGCAGCGCGGCTATCTCGGCGGGCGGGAACTCGCGACCGATTTCCACGATCCCAACACCGGCGAGCGCTACAATCCGGATTTCGCCGCGATGGCGCGTTCCTGCGGCGTCGAGGGCGTGCGCGTCGATCGCGCCGGCGATCTCGCCGAGGCGATCCGCAAGGGCATCGCGGCGAACAAGCCCTATCTGATCGATGTCGATATCGCCGCCGATATCAACCCGGTCGGCGCGGGGGTCTGGGAATTGCCCGGGCTCGGCCAGAGCAAGGCCGGCATCGGCACGCGCTTCCAGCCCGCCTGATCTTACGCTTTAAGGAAATCCCATGTTGCTTGCAGGCAAGAAAGTCGTCGTCGTCGGTGGTTCCTCCGGTATTGGGTTATCGACCGCCGAGATGGCCAAGCGCGAAGGCGCCGATGTCATCCTCGCGTCGCGCAATGTCGAGCGGCTCGACAAGGTGGCGGAGAAGCTGAATGCGATCGCGATCCCCGCCGACGTCACCAGCGATGACAGCGTTGCAAAACTGTTCCAGCGTTGCGGCCCGGTCGATCATGTCGTGGTCACGGCAGCGCAGCTTCGCACCGGTCCGTTCAAGACGGTGGCGATGGAAGACGTCCGCGGCACCATGGAAGGCAAGTTCTGGGGCGCATGGCGGGTCGCGCAGCAAGCGCGAAATCCGCGCCGGCGGATCGCTGACGCTGGTGTCCGGCTTCCTCAGCGTTCGTCCGCGGCCGAATTCGGCGATCGTCAGCGCCGCCAACGGCGCGCTGGAATCGCTGGCAAAGGCGCTCGCGCTGGAACTGGCGCCGGTGCGCGTGAATTGCTGTCTCGCCCGGCGTGATCGATACGCCGATCCGCGCCGCGATGCCGGAAGAGGCGCGGCGCGACATGCTGGCGAAAACCGCCGCGGCGCTTCCGGTCGGCCGCGTCGGCATCGGCGATGATATCGCGCGGCAGATTCTCGGTTTCATGGCCAACGGTTTTGCGACCGGATCGATCGTCTATATCGACGGCGGGGCACTGGTGATCTGACGGCAGAGGAGGCCATCATGGCTTCGGAAAACAACGGCGCCTTCATCCGCAACATCGCCGAAGTGCCGTGGCGGGAATTCCCCAATCATTTCGGCGGCGCGCTGTCAAAGCCGCTGGTGATGCCGGAGACCGCGGGCTCCCGTCACATCGACTACCGGATATCGATGTACCAGCCGATGGCGCATGTCGCGCGCCACAAGCATCTCGTGCAGGAGCAGATCTATCACGTGCTCGAAGGCGAGGGGCTGATGGAAATCGCCGGCAAGAACCACGTCGTCCGCAAGCACGACTTCATCTTCCTGCCGCCCGGCGTCGAACACGCGATTTCGAATTCGGGGCTGGTCGATCTGGTGTTCCTGGTGATCACGTCGCCGGTGACGGATGACGAAAAGCCGGTGTGAGATAGCCTCTCTCGCTTGCGGAAGGAGTTCGATCTTTCGCGGTCGATCAAAAAATCTTGTGCTGCGGCGCAGTGCCGCGAATCAGGCCGCCAGATCCTGCAACAGAAGCGACGAGCCGCGAACCAGCACCTTGCGTCCCTTCGCGGTGATGGCCGGTGTGTCGCCGTTCACGGCGGCTAGCCCGAGCGTGATCAGGCTGTCGACTGTGCAGCGGCTCATGCGCGGCGACTTTGATGCCGGTGTCCGCAAGGCCTTCAACGTTTCCCACTGGGACGGCGTCAGGTCGTAATCGAATTCTTCGTTCATGGTGGCCTCGGCTTCCCACAATTCTTGTGGTGCCTCATAGCGAGCGCACATGAAATTCGTGCGACCGCAACGAGTTGGGATTTCGACAAGCGATGATGCGCTGTCACATCATCGTGTCATTTGAATCGATTGAATGTGTCGAATCACACAGATGGCCGAACAAAAAACGCTGGCGCACAATTGCGTGAGTACGGGCGCGTCAAAAAGACCGCCCAATCGCCGCAACCCTTAAGAGAAAGTTACTAACCAAAGGTAAACGTGAGGGGCGGTCTGGAGTTTGTTTTTCGTGCTGCTGCCGCGTGGCTATCAATTCAAAATCCTCATGGTGAGGAGGCGCGTAGCGCCGTCTCCGGACGATGCTTCGCATCGCCGGGAGAACCATGTAGCCCCGCTGGTGCCATTCATCCTTCGAGACGCCGCTGCGCGGCTCCTCAGGATGAGGTCTGAGGGGGATGCCAATAAGCCGTAGGGTGGGCAAAGCGAAGCGTGCCCACCACCTTTTAACCGAGAGAATGGTGGGCACGGCGCAAGTGCGCCTTTGCCCACCCTCACGTCATTGTGCCAGCCGTCGCGACTATCCCCGCCGCACACTCGCTCCGCCGTCGACCGGCAACGTTACGCCGGTAATAAAGCTCGCTTCATCCGACGCAAGAAACAGCGCGGCGTTGGCGACGTCCCAGCCGGTGCCCATCTTCTTGCGCAGCGGAACCTTGCTGTCACGTTCGGCCTCGACCTCGGCGCGGCTCTTGCCCCATTCGCGCGCGCGGGTGTCGACCGCCATCGGCGTATTCATCAGCCCGGGCAGGATGACGTTGGCGCGGATGCCGTATTGCGCGTTCTGGTAGGCGAGCTGTTCGGTGAAGGCGATCATCGCCGACTTGGTCGCCTTGTAGGCGACGTACGGATAGGTCGTGATCGCGGCCATCGAGGAGATGTTGATGATCGCGCCGCTCTGCTGTTGGCGCATGATCGGGATCACGTGTCTTGCGGCCCAGATGCAGCTCTTCAGATTGATGGCGACGCAGCGCTCGAACGCTTCCTCGGAAATTTCGAGCAGTTCGGCGTCACCGCCGGACAGGCTGACGCCGACGTTATTGTGCAGCACATCGATGCGGCCCCAGCGCGAATTCGCATCCGCCACCATCGCCTTGAGTTCGGCGCTTTTGGTGACGTCGGCCTTGAATGCCGCCGCCGTCCCGCCTTCGCGGCGATCAGGTCGACGGTTTCCTGGGCGGAGTCCAGATGGTGATCGACGCACAGCACCTTTGCGCCCTCGCGGGCAAAGGTCAGCGCGGTGGCGCGGCCGTTGCCGATGCCCTCGCCGGGGCTCTGTCCGGCGCCGACGACGATGGCGACACGATCTTTCAGACGCATCTCATTTCACTCCCGGGATCGGGTACTGTTGCAGTACCTCTTTGTAATAGGGTTCGTTGTCGATCTTCATCGTGGCCAGCACGCGGACGACGGCGCAGTAGAAGGCGATGGTGAGCACGAGGTCGACCATCTGCTCGTCGGAGAGTTCCTTTTTGATTTCGGCGAAGGTCGCCTCCGACATCGCAAGCTCCCGCACCATCTCGCGGGCGCCTCGCAAAATCAGCTTTCGCCAGCGGTTCGAGCTTTGAGGGTTTGCCCTCGGTCTCGGCCATCAGGGCGGCGATATCCTCGTCGGTAACGCCGAATTCCTTGCCGATCTTCACATGGTGGGTGAACTCGTATTCCGATTTCTCCATCCAGCCGACCTGGAGGATTGCCAGTTCGCGCAAGCGCGGGTCGAGCTTGCTGTTGAAGCGGATGTAGCCGCCGATGCCGTTGAAGGCGCGCGCCATGTCCGGCGAGTTCACCAGCAGCTTGTGCAGGTTGGTATTGCGCTTGAGCATGTCGCGGTATTCGGGGGCGACCTGGTCGGCTTCGAGATAGGGCAGGCGGGCCATTTTGTTGTTGTCCTTGTTGGCGATAGCGGGTGGGGCTCAGACTTTTAATTGACGCGTTTTCTTGACGCGAACCGGCGTCCACCCCGGATCAAGTCCGGGGCAGGCTTTCGCTGGAAAACGCTTTAGCCATAGAGCGCTTTGTGCTCCCGCTCATAGTTGGCGTAGGAATCCTTGATGCTCGCCATGTTTAACAACATGGTGGCAACCGGTGTGTTGTCGGCGGTGAATACTGTCGTGCGCATCCACACGCTCTCGGTGCGCCGGCTGCCGCTCAGCGCAACGACCTCGCGCTCGGTGGTGTAGCTGTCGCCGACAAACAGCGGCCCGCGCAGCAGGCGGATTTCCTGATCGGCGAACAGCCCGACCGCCGGCCCGCGGACCGGCAGCTTGTCTTCGCGGGCGCGGTACTGGAACAGCACGCTAAGCATCTCCATCGGAATGATCGCGCGGCCCCAGGGATTGAGCTCTTGCGAATAATACGCCGAGGGTTCGGTGATGACCTTCAGCTTTTGCGCAAGCGAAAACGGATAGAGATCGCCCATGTGCTGGTCGAAATCCATCTTAACGGTCTGGCGGGGTGTCTTCATGCCGACCTTGAGGTCGGCGAGAATGACGGGATCGGCGAGCGGCTTCAGTTCGCCCAGCCGCCGGCTCAGCGCGGTTTCCGTCACGTCACCGACCGATGCCGTGCCGCGCAGGATCTCGGTACCGTCGCGCCTGGTCATGCCGATCGCGCAAATATTCTGGCCCGGCTTCGGCTTTTCGATATTGGCCTGCACTTCCTCGCCCTCGAAGGCGGGGTTGCGGTAGTGGGCCGACAGGCATCCGGTCTCGAACCAGGCCTGGCCCCAGATCCGCTCGCACAGCGGCGCGAACTGGCTGAAATGGGTCGGGCCCTCGATGGTGCCGCCCTGAAAGCCGAGCTTCTGGGCGGTCGCATCGTCGTGGATCGAGGCGTGGGAATCATACACTTGCGCGTGAAGCATCTGCTTCGGGCTGCGCCACGGCCCAACCAGCAGATTGCCGCTTTCCAGTACCTCGGTCCTGAACGCCGGCTCGGTCATCCCTGGTGTCTCCCTTTACGCCCAAGCGTTTCAAAGAAGACGGTTTTCGGCAAGAGCCGGCTGATCCACAGGACACAAGCGAGATATGTCCTGCAGCCATGGATTCACGCTGGGCACGCATAGCAGAACCGGTGCATTCTGGTCACAATTAGACCGGTTCAAATCACCGGCGGAACGTGCGACGGGGAGCGGCCGAATGGCGTTGATGGAAGTTGGGCTGGACGACAAGTACCGGCTGGATGCGAAGCGCATTTTTCTCTCCGGTACACAGGCGCTGGTCCGCCTTCCCATGTTGCAGCGCGAACGCGACCGCGCCGCGGGTCTCAACACCGCCGGCTTCATCTCCGGTTACCGCGGTTCACCGCTCGGCATGTACGACCACGCGCTGTGGCGCGCGAAAAGCTTCCTCAAGCAGCATGACATCGAGTTCGCGCCCGGCCTCAACGAGGATCTGGCGGCCACCGCCGTGTGGGGCAGCCAGCAGGTCGGCATGTTCCAGGGCGCCAGGGTCGATGGCGTATTCGGCATCTGGTATGGCAAGGGCCCCGGCGTCGACCGCTCGATGGACGCGCTCAAGCATGCCAACTCGGCCGGCACCTCGCCGAACGGCGGCGTGATCGCGCTGGCCGGCGACGACCATGGCTGCCAGTCCTCGACGCTGGCCCACCAGAGCGAGCAGGTGTTCGCCGCCGCACTGATGCCGGTGGTCAACCCGGCCACGCTGCAGGATTATCTCGATCTCGGCATTCTGGGCTTTGCGCTGTCGCGCTACTCAAGTTGCTGGGTCGGCTTCAAGGCGATTTCGGAGACAGTTGAAAGCTCGGCCTCGATCGTCAGCGATCCCGATCGCATCAAGATCATCATGCCCGACGATTTCGAAATGCCGCCGGGCGGCCTTTCCATCCGCTGGCCGGATGCGCCGCTGGATCAGGAGCGGCGGCTGCACGGCCCAAAGATGCAGGCGGTGGCGGCGTTCACGCGCGTCAACCGCTTCGACCGCATCGTGCTGGATTCGAAGCCGGCGCGGCTCGGCATCATGGCGACCGGCAAGGCCTATCTCGATCTCCGGCAGGCGCTGGCCGACCTCGGCATCACCGACGCCGAGGCGCAGGCGCTGGGGCTTCGCATCTACAAGGTCGCGCTGACCTGGCCGCTGGAGGAATCCGGGGCAAAGGCGTTCGCCGAAGGTCTGCAGGATGTGCTTGTCGTCGAGGAGAAGCGCGGCTTCATCGAGGATCAGCTGCTTCGCATTCTTTATAATGTAGACGCGTCGAAGCGGCCGTCGGTGGTCGGCAAGCGCGACGAGACCGGCGCCATGCTGCTGCCGAGCGAGGGCGAGTTGACGCCGACCATGGTTGCGGCGGCGATCGTGGCGCGGCTGCGCAGGCTCGGGCATCGCAGCCCGGCGCTGGAGCAGCGTCTGGCAAAGCTCGAAGCGTTCGACCGGCCGGCGGAAGGCGTCGGCGCCGCCAAGCTGCAGCGCACGCCGTATTTCTGTTCGGGCTGCCCGCACAACACCTCGACCAAGATTCCCGAGGGCAGCCGCGCGATGGCCGGCATCGGCTGTCACGGCATGGCGCTGTCGGTGCCGAACCGCCGCACGCAGACGATCTCGCATATGGGCGCGGAAGGCGTCACCTGGATCGGGCAGGCGCCGTTCACCAATGAACAACACGTGTTCCAGAATCTCGGCGATGGCACCTACACCCATTCCGGCCTGCTGGCGGTCCGCGCGGCGGCGGCTGCCGGCGTCAACATCACCTACAAGATCCTCTACAACGATGCGGTGGCGATGACCGGCGGCCAGCCGGCCGAGGGCGGGTTGACGGTGTCGCAGATCGCGCACCAGGTTTCGGCTGAAGGGGCAAAGCGTCTCGTCATCGTCTCCGACGAACCGGAGAAATACCCCAGCAATTACTTCCCGTCAGGCACGACTATTCATCATCGTCGCGAACTCGATGCGGTGCAAAAGGAGCTGCGCGAGGTCAAGGGCCTCACGGTCCTGATCTACGACCAGACCTGTGCGGCGGAGAAGCGCCGGCGCCGCAAGCGCGGGCTCTATCCGGATCCGGACAAGCGCATCTTCATTAACGAGCGGGTCTGCGAGGGCTGCGGCGACTGCTCCACCGTTTCCAACTGCGTCTCGGTGCAGCCGCTGGAGACCGAGTTCGGCCGCAAGCGGCGGATCGACCAGTCGAACTGCAACAAGGACTTTTCCTGCATCGAGGGCTTTTGCCCGAGCTTTGTTACTGTGCATGGCGGCAAGCTGAGGAAGGCCGATCGCGCCGCGGCCGATCCGTCCGCGCTGTTCGCCGATCTGCCGGTGCCGGCCGTGCCTGCGCTCGATGGCGCCTACAACATCCTCGTCACCGGGATCGGCGGCACCGGCGTCATCACCATCGGTGCGCTGCTCGGCATGGCAGCCCATGTCGACGGCAAGGCGTGCTCGACGCTCGACTTCACCGGGCTTTCGCAGAAGAACGGCGCGGTCATGAGCCATGTCCGCATCGCGACCGAGGCGGACGATCTCACTACTGTCCGCATTGCGCCTGGCGGCGCCAACCTCATTCTCGGCTGCGACATCGTGGTCGCGACCAGCATTCCGGCGCTGAGCCGGGCCGAGCGTGGCCTGACGCGGGCGATCGTCAACGCCGACCTGCTGCCGACCGCGAGCTTCGTCATCAACCCCGACATCGATTTCGAGGCGGGGACGATGCGCGAGTCGCTCAGCGAGGCCGTCAGCGCGTCCGATCTCGACATTCTGGACGCGACCGGGCTTGCCACGGCGCTGATGGGCGACAGCATCGCCACCAACGCGTTCATGCTCGGCTTCGCGTTCCAGCGCGGCGCGATCCCGCTGTCGCTGGAGGCGATCATGAAGGCGATCGACCTCAATGGCGCGGCGATCGACATGAACAAGCTGGCGTTCTCCTGGGGCCGGCTCGCGGCGCACGATCTGCAGCGCGTCGTCAGCGCGGCGCGCTTCAAGAGTTCGGGCGCGGCGCCGGTGAAGCGGACGCTCGACGAGAGCATCGCGTTCCGCGCAAAATTCCTGACCGAGTACCAGGACGAGGCCTATTCGAAGCGCTATCTCGCCGAGGTCGAACGCGTCCGCGCCGCCGAAGCAAAGGGCTCGCCCGGTTCGCATGAGCTCACCGAAGCCTTCGCAAAAGGCCTGTTCAAGCTGATGGCCTACAAGGACGAGTACGAAGTCGCCCGGCTTTACTCCGACGGCGAGTTTGCCAAGGTGCTGAAGGAACAATTCGACGGCGAGCCCGGCGTCAAGGTCAGCCTCGCGCCGCCGCTGCTGGCGTCGCGCGACAAGGTGACCGGGCACTTACGCAAGCGCGAATTCGGTTCCTGGATCTTCAGCGCCTTCGAACTTCTGACCCGGTTCAAATCCCTGCGCGGCACGGCGTTCGATCCGTTCGGCTACACGGCCGAGCGCCGGATGGAACGGGCCTTGCCGGGCGAATATTCCGCAATGATCTTCCGCCATCTCGACAAGGCGAAGCCGCATGACTGGCCGCGTCTGGTGGCGTTGGCGAAGTCCGCGGAACTGGTTCGCGGCTACGGCCATATCAAGGAAGCCAATGTCGCCAGGTTCCGCGGCGAATGCGCGCGCGTAGAGGCGATGATCGGCCAGCCGGTAGCGCAGGCCGCCGAATAGGTTCCGCTACTCCTGGCTGTGAACTTTTCCACAGCCAGGACATTCACAAATCACCTTAGCGGGCAGCATCGGCTGGCATTGTGCGGCCGGCTGCCTACATGATGTCTGTTCATCAGATTTTTGTTTGATCTCAGGAGGCCAGCGATGGTCCCGAAAAGCGCTATTGCGGCGGTACTTTGCACGGGGCTGCTGATGTCGGGCAGCGCCGCGCTGGCCGACGAATACCATGCAGGCGAGTTCTTCGGGCTCGATCCTTCGCAAGCCCTGCTCTCGCCGAAGCGGCTCGGCCCGGAGACGCAATTCGCCCCGGTCAGGATCGAAGCCAAAACCGATCGCCGGCCGGTGAAGACGGAGCGCGTGGTTGTGTCGAAAACCGCCGCGCCCAAGACTGCGCCGAGTTAAGATCGCTGAGCAAGACGCGCGCCGATCCAAGCCGCGCGTTGTGCAGCAGCGGGTGGAGAAACCGCGCGGGGCCGCCCGCACCAAGCTGGTACGGCGTCATAGCAACCCGCTCGACGCGCAGGCGCGCGACACGCGCGTCCAGACCTGGCCGTGCAGGTCCGGCGGCATCTGCGGCTGGCAGCGGTAGAAAGGGTTCCGTCATTGCGAGTGAGCGCAAGCGACGAAGCGTAATCCATCTCTCGGCTTGTACCGCTATGGATCGCTTCGCGGAGCCTGTCATCCGGCGGCGCTTCGCGCCGACCGGCTGGCCCGCAATGACGGCAATATCCAGCGTCATCCACCTGTCGTAAAAGCTTCAGCCGCGAGTCAAACTCAACGGGCACACCTTCGTCGTGATTCGACGAGGGTGCTTCGATGCCGATTGCGATACGCGCCGGGCAAGGCTCCAACCAACAAGGCTTGAGCCGGCGTCAATTGCTGGTCCGATCCGCCGCGACATGCGCCGTTGCCGGTCTCGGCAGCCTCGCCAGACCCTATCTCAGCCGCGCCGCGGACCGGCCGCTGATCACGAGCGGCATTCAATCGGGCGACGTCTCGGCCGATTCCGCGGTCATCTGGGCGCGCGCCGATCGCCCGGCGCGGATGCAGGTCGAATGTTCGACGCTTGAGAGTTTCAAGACCGTCATCGGCTCGGCGACCGCCGATGCATTGCCGGACAGCGATTTCACCGCAAAAGTGCTGCTCGGCGGCCTGCCGCCCGGGCAGGATATTTTTTACCGCGTGCGCTTCGACGACGTCAGCGAGAGCGGCATCGCAGGCGAGGCGCAGGTCGGGCATTTCCGTACCGCTCCTGCGGCGCGAAGCGCGGTGTCGTTCGCCTGGTCGGGCGATACGACGGGGCAGGGCTGGGGCATCGACGAAAGCCGTGGCGGCATGCGGACTTACCGCACGATGCTCGACAACCGTCCGGACTTCTTCATCCATTCCGGCGATCACATCTATGCCGACTGTCCGGTGGAGCGGGAATTGAAGCTGCCCGATGGCGGGGTCTGGCGAAACATCGTCACCGAGGAGAAGTCCGTCGTCGCCCACAGCCTCGCCGCAGTTCCGCGGCAACTACAAATACAACTGGCTCGACGAAAGCTTTCGCGCCTTCCATGCCGCCGTCCCCCTGTTCGCGCAATGGGACGATCACGAAGTCACCAACGACTGGGCGCCGATCGGCACCGCCGACGAGACCGGCTATGCCGAGGACGGCAGTTCGCTTCTGGTGGCGCGGGCGCGCCGCGCGTTTCATGAGTTCATGCCGATGCGCGCAGCGCCGGCACAGGACGGCCGCATCTATCGCAAGATCGCCTACGGTCCGCTGCTCGACGTCTTCATGATCGACATGCGCAGCTACCGCGATTCCACCTTTAACAAGCGCGACGACCCCAGCGACACCTGTATCTTCGGCGCGGCGCAACTGGCCTGGCTGAAGCGCGAGCTGGTGGCCTCCGACGCGACCTGGAAAGTGATCGCGGCCGACATGCCGATCGGCCTCTTCAGCGAGGATGGCATTGCGCTCGGCGACGGTCCGCCGGAGCGGCGCGAGCACGAGATCGCCGATTTGCTGTCGTTCATGAAGCGCGCCGGCATCCGCAACACGGTGTGGCTGACCGCCGACATGCACTACACCGCGGCGCATCATTACGATCCGAACCGCGCGGCTTTCCAGGATTTCGAACCGTTCTGGGAGTTCGTCTCCGGCCCGCTGCATGCCGGCACCTGGGCGCCGGCCCCGCTCGACAATACGTTCGGGCCGAAAGCGATGTTTCAGAAGGGCTGCAGCGGTGAGAACCTCGCTCCCTGCTATGGCATGCAGTTTTTCGGCCGCGTCGATATCGACGGCAAGACCGAAGTGATGACCGTGACGTTAAAGGACGTCGACAACCGCGACCTGTGGTCGGTCGACATCGAGCCCCGCCTGGATGCGCGGCCCGGCCAGATCATGGCGCATCATATCTGAGCCGTTCGATCGGGAGCCCGGCGGCGCAAAATCCCTCGCAGCTTTCCATGTTCGCGCCTCATAGTCTGGATAGGCTTCGCTGCGTCGATGCGATGCTACAGAAAAGCATCCTGAAGTTGCGTATTGTTCTTGAACGAGACGTTGCGGTGTCGCACAATTCGTCAGTCCCTCCCGACCGGAGCGCTGCCATGTTTGTCGCCGAGAGCAAACGCCTGACCTACCAGGGCGCGAAGAGGATCATGGCGACGGCGGTGGAATTGGCCGGCCAGGCCAACATCGCGATCTCCTGTACCATCGTGGATGCCGGCGGACATGTGATCCTGATCGAGCGAATGGATGGCGGTCGCTTCCATACCGTGCACTCGTGCACCACCAAGGCGGTTTGCGCCGCGTCAAACCGGCGTCCGACTACGGCCAAAGGCGCCGCCGGTCAGGACCTCGACGTCAGCCATGCGATCGGACTTGCGCTCGCCGCCGGACCGGAACGGTGGACGGCCATGGAAGGGGGCGTGCCGGTGCTGGTTGACGGCCAATGCATCGGTGGTGTCGGCGTGAGCGGCGGTGACTGGGAGACCGATTTGCGGATCGCCAAGCTGGCCGTCGAGTTCGATCGGCGCGAATTGGGAATGACAGCCGACGAAGTCGGCCTTGGGAGGGCAAAGTGATGAGTGCCGGTCCGCTCCGCGTGGCTTGTATCGGAATGGGTTGGTGGTCCGACGTTCTGGCGGATGCCATCCAGCGCTCGGGCAAGCTCGAGATCCGAAGCTGCTACACGCGATCCGAGGAAAAACGCAAAAATTTCGCGGCAAAATACCGCTGCCGTCCGGCCACGAGCTACGAGGCGATGCTGGCCGATGGCGAGATCGAGGCGATCATCAACACCACGCCGAACGATGTGCATCTGGCGACGACCTCCGCCGCCGCAGCCGCCGGCAAGCACGTCTTTCTGGACAAGCCGATCGCCAACAGCATCTCCGACGGCCACGCCATTACCGAGGCCTGCCGCAAGGCCGGCGTGGTGCTGGCGCTCGGCTATCAGCGGCGGCGCGAGAGCCATTTCCGCTACGTCAGGAAGGAGATCGAAGCCGGCCGGTTCGGCAAGCTCGTCAACGCCGAGGCGAACATCAGCCGCGACCGCCTCGGCAAGGTCGATCTCACCTCCTGGCGCTACCAGGCCGCGGGCATGCCGGGCGGCGTGATGCTGCAGATCGGAATCCACTATGCCGACGTGCTCGCCTACCTGATCGGGCCGATCCACGCGGTACGCGCACAGTCGGCGCAACTGGTGCTGCCCGGCGACAATCCTGACGTCGCGAGCCTGATCCTGCAGCATGAGAACGGCGCGCTTTCGACGCTGAACGCAAGCTACGCCTCGGCGTCCGAATACTACCTGATGAACGTCTACGGCAAGGACATGACGGCGCTCTACGATTTGCACAATGGGCTGCGGCTGCTCAAGCGCGGTGAAAGCCTCCCCGTCGCGGTGCCATGCCCGGCCAACGATACCCTGGTCGAGGAGCTCGAGGAGTTTGCCGCGGCAGCGCGCGGGCAGGGCCGGCACGAAGTCGGGGGCGAGGAGGCGACGCGATCGCTCGCGGTGGTACGCGCCGGCATTCTCTCGGCGCGCGAGGGACGTTCGGTCGAGGTTGCGGAAATATTGAACGGCGACTGAAAAATGTGACGGCGCAGCAGCAGGGAACAGGAGCGCGCGTTATGAAAGCTGGCACGTGTGTCTGGAAAGCTTGCGCGGTTGCGATGCTGCTTGTTGGCATCGCCGGGGAGGTGGGCGCGCAGGACTTTCCCTCCAGGGCGATCACGGTGGTGGTGCCGTTCCCTCCCGGAGGCGCAAGCGACGTGGTGGCGCGCATCGTCACCAACCAGATGTCGAAGATCCTCGGGCAATCCATCATCATCGAGAACGTCAGCGGCGCCGGCGGCACGGTCGGCAGCGCGCGCGTCGCGGCTGCCGCACCCGACGGCTATACCCTGCTTGCCGCGGCGATGGGCTCGCATGTCGCGGCTCCCGTGCTCACGCCCAACCTCAAATACGATCCGGTTGCCGACTTCGTGCCGATCGGCTTCACCGCCCATTCCCCGGCGGTCGTTATCGCGCGGAAGGATTTTCCGGCAAACGACCTGAAGGAATTTGTCGCAGCGCTGCGGCAACGGGGTGACGGGGTGAAGCAGGCCCATGGCGGCATCGGCGCGTCCTCGCATATGGCGTGCCTGCTGTTCACCGCCGAAATCGGTACGAAGCCGGCGCTCGTTGCCTATCGTGGCTCAGGCCCGGCATTGAACGATCTGGTCGGGGGACATGTCGATTTCATGTGCGAGCAGTCGGTCAGCGTGGCGGAGTCGGTTTTGGCCGGTTCGGTCAAGGCCTTCGCGGTGTCTGCCGCGAAACGCCTCGAAACGCTGCCTGACGTTCCGACCGCGAAGGAGGCAGGCGTCAACTACGAGATGAGCGTCTGGGCGGGACTGTTTGCGCCGAAAGGCGTTTCGCCCGAAATCATCGCCAGGCTTTCCGATGCGCTCGACCGGTCGCTCGATGAGGATGTCGTGCGCGAGCGGATTGCGCAGCTCGGTGGCTCGATACCGCCAAAGGACGAACGCAGCCCGGCAGCCTTCGATCGTTTTGTCCGGTCCGAGATCTCTCGCTGGTCGCCCATTCTTGCTGCGGCCGGCACAGGAAAATGAGGTTCAGGGCGTTACCGCGAGATAACCGCCGACCACCATCAGAACGGAAAGCGCCACGACCGCGCCGAGCACAGCGACGATGATCGCGGGCAGCTCATGGGCTGCCAGCCATTGTCGCAACGCCCTTGCCATCGTATCCCTACGCATCCCTAACCCGATCTTGACTTGCCCGGCGCCCGGCGCGCAGATTATTCAATAGCGGCCTATTTCCCTCAATGAAATACCGTTCGCGCGGCTTTCGCTACGCCTGCGCGTCTTTATTCTCCCGGAGTCATCATGGAACATCTGCAGACCCAAGGCATCAGCCTGCCCAGGCTCGGGCTCGGCACTTTCCGCATGCAGGGCGATACCTGCCGCGCGGCGGTTGAGAGCGCGCTTGGACTGGGCTACCGGCATCTCGACACCGCCGAGATGTATGGCAATGAGGAGGCCATTGGCGCCGCGATTGCCGCCTCCGGGGTTGCCCGCAAGGATCTGCATGTCACCACCAAGGTCTGGAACGAAAACCTGGCGCCGGATGCGATCCGCCGGGCGTTCGATGCATCCCTGAAGAAGCTCCGGCTCGATCACGTCGATCTCTATCTGGTGCACTGGCCGGCGCCGAGGATGAACCTGCCCGCGATGTTCGAGGCGCTGATGAAGCTGAAGGAAGAAGGCCGCACCCGCGCCATCGGCGTCGCCAATTTCAACATTGCGCTCCTGAAAACGGTGGTCGAGGAAATCGGCGCCCCGATCGCCTGCAACCAGGTCGAATACCACGTCATGCTGGACCAGACGCGGCTGCGCCAGTTTCTCACTGCGAAATCGATTCCGCTGGTCGCCTATTGTCCGCTGGCGCAGGGGAGGGTGGCTTCCGACTCGGCGCTTGCGGCAATCGGGCGCAAGCACGGCGCCACTGCGGCGCAGGTCGCGCTGAAATGGCTGCTCGATCAGGACGGCGTTGCCGCGATCCCGAAGGCTTCGCGCAGCGAGAGCCAGCAAGCCAATCTCGACGCGCTCGGCGTCAAGCTGGATGACTCCGACAGGAAGGCGATCGCGGCCTTGCCGAAGGACAGACGGTGTGTAAATCCGGGCTTCGCGCCGGCGTGGGATTGATCCGATTTCCGGCTTTTCCGCCGGCCGGAATTCGGGTTTTTGCTACACACGGGCGCGGCTCCAGTCCATACTGGATCGCATCAAAGGGAGGTCTTTCAAATGCGTGAAGCTGTTATCGTTTCCTATGCACGTACCGGGCTGGCAAAGTCCGGACGCGGCGGGTTCAACATCACGCCGCCGATGTCGCTGGCGGGCCACGCCATCAAGCACGCCGTCGAGCGCGCCGGCGTCGACAAGGAATATGTCGAGGACTGCTATCTCGGCAACTGCGCGCACGGCGCGCCGAATATCGGCCGTCAGGGTGCGCTGCTCGCCGGTCTGCCGACGTCGACCGCCGGCGTCTCCGTCAACCGTTTCTGCTCGTCGGGCCTGCAGACGATTGCAATGGCCGCCAACTCGATCCGCTCTGACGGATCGGACTGCATCGTGGCCGGCGGCGTCGAAAGCATCTCGATCCCCGGCGGCGGCTCGCCCAAGGAATCGATCGACGCTGAACTGCTCAAGGTCGCGCCCGACATCTTCATGGCGATGATCGATACCGCCGATATCGTCGCCGAGCGCTACAAGGTCAGCCGCGAGTACCAGGACGAGTATTCGCTGGAATCGCAGCGCCGCATGGCCGCCGCCCAGCAGGCCAACAAGTTCAAGGACGAAATCGTCCCGATGAAGACCAGGATGAAGGTGGTCGACAAGGCGACGAAAGCCGAGAGCATCGTCGACTACGTCGTCGACCGCGACGAATGCAACCGGCCCGAAACCACCATGGAAGGCCTTGCCAAGCTTGAGCCGGTGAAGGGCCCCGGCAAATACGTCACCGCCGGCAATGCCAGCCAGCTTTCCGACGGCGCCGCCGCGGTCGTGCTGATGGAAGCCAAGGACGCCGAGAAGCGCGGCCTCAACCCGATGGGCCGCTTCGTCGCCTGGGCATCGGCCGGCTGCGAGCCGGACGAGATGGGCATCGGCCCGATCTACGCCGTGCCGAAGCTTTTGAAGCGCCACGGCCTGAAGATCGACGACATCGATCTCTGGGAGCTCAACGAAGCTTTCGCCAGCCAGTGCCTCTATTCGCGCGACAAGCTCGGCATCGATCCCGAGAAGTACAACGTCAACGGCGGCTCGATCGCGATCGGCCATCCCTTCGGCATGACCGGCGCGCGTCTCACCGGCCATATCCTGCAGGAAGGCCGCCGGCGCAAGGCCAAGTGGGGCGTCGTCACGATGTGCATCGGCGGCGGCCAGGGCGGCGCGGGCCTGTTCGAAATCTATAGCTGATACTCTTGGCAATCAGCGCTAGACAAAGAAAATGGCTCCGCGAGGAGCCATTTTCAGTTTGAGGTGTCGGCCTCAGTGACGATGCCTCTTGATCACCACGACCCTGTCGCGATGACCATGCCGCCATCCGCGATGGTAGCCGCGGTCGCGATGCCCTCGATATTCGGCACGCGCGCCATAGCCGTGGTGACTGCCGTGGTAGCCGCCAGGCTTGATCACGACCGTCTGGGCGCTCGCAATCGACGGCGCCGCGATGATGATCGCACCAAGTGCAGCGATAACATATCCAAGCTTCTTCATTCAGTCCTCCTCATTGATCGAGGATAGAACATCACATCGCATGGAACGTTCCCGCGGAACTTCAAGAGATTTCTGAACGCTTGTTCACACGCGTGCGTTGCGCGCGTCGGCCGTTCGACTTTTGGAGATGCCGGTGGATCGTGGCTCGTTCTGGCGGACGCGCGCCTGCCCACTCAGGGATCGTCGGCGCCATCGTTGGCTTTGCGTGGGACGATGCACGCCCTGCTTGCGGAACGGCGATCTGCAGCGCATCATCGCACGATAAAAAATCACAAGGGGGAGCGCTGCGATGACCGGGTTTTCACGCCGTGATTTTCTGAGCCTGACCGGATCGGCTGCTATTGCTGCCGCGTCCGGTCCTGCCGCCGCCGCGATGGGGCCGAACGACAAGTTCGACCTCGTGATCAAGGGCGGCGATGTGCTGGATCCCAGCCAGTCGCTGCGGGGCAAGCGCGACATCGGCATTCGCTGGGGCATGATCGAGGCGGTCGAGAACGAGATTCCGGCCGCCCGTGCCGCCAAGACCATCGACGCCTCAGGCAAGCTTGTGACCCCCGGCCTGATCGATCTGCATTCCCACGTCTACCCTTATGGCTCGGCGATCGGCATTCCCGCCGACGAACTGGTGCAGGCACAGGCCACCACCACCGTGGTGTCGGCGGGCGATGCCGGCGTCAACAACCTCGCCGCGCTGCGCCGCTACATCGTGGCGCAATCGCGGGCGCGGATTTACGCCTTCGTCCATATCGCCAACAACGGCCTGTCCGGCTTCCCGGTCGCCGAACTCTACAACATCGATTATGCGCAGGTGGAAGCCTGCGCGATGGCGCTGGCCGAAAATCCGGATTTCCTGCTCGGCGTGAAGGTCAGGATGTCGGAGAACGTCATCGCCAAGCATGGTACGGAGCCGCTGAAGCGCGCCATCAAGGCCTGCGAAATGTGCGGCTGGCCGGCCAAGATGATGGTGCATATCGGCGGCGTCGAGACCAGGGAATTGATGTCGGAGATTCTCGACCTGCTGCGGCCGGGCGATGTCCTCACCCATGCCTATTCCGGCGCGCCGAACATTGCCGGAGCTTTCACCAACATCGTGCAGGATGGAAAATTGTTGCCGGCGGCGCTGTCCGCCAAGCAGCGCGGCGTGATGTTCGATGTCGGCCATGGCGGCGGCAGTTTCGACTTCACCGTGGCGGAAGTGGCGATTCCCGGTGGGTGCGGGCCGGATACGATCTCTTCCGACATTCACGTCTTCTCCGGCAATTCGCCGGGCATGCCTTATCTGCCGAACGTCATGAGCAAGTTCATTCCGCTGGGATATACGGTGGAGCAGGTGGTGGCGATGGCGACCACGGCGCCGGCGAAAATCATCAACCGTGCGCCGAAGATCGGCACGCTGCAGATCGGCGCGCCCGGCGACGTCGCGATCATGGAGCTGGTGGAGGGGCAGACCTCGTTCGTCGACACCCGCAACAACAAGCGCGAGGGCAAGCTGCTGCTCAAACCGGTGCAGACCGTGATCAACGGCGTGCCGTTCGGCCGGCCGTACCAGGCGCCGTTCGCGGTGCGGTGAGGGACTGCGCCGCTTGGCTCAGGCAGAAGCGAGCGCTGTCTAGCTGGCCCGGCCGAGCAGCTTGCCGACGAGGTGTGCGGGATCGTCAGGGAGCGCGTCGCCGCGCCAGGCGACGTGCTGATCGGTGCGCGCCAGGATGAGTTTCCGGCCGTCGGGCGGTTGCGCTTCGCCTTTGGGAATATCGACGACCGCGAACGGGACGCCATTGGCGCGCATCGCGTCAGCCAGTGGCGCAACCGCTACATCCGGATCGTAGCGCAACAGCGTGTAGCCCGGCCCGAGCGCGTCATAGACCAGCCGTCCGTCGGCCAGCTTCGCGAACGGAAGCCGGCACCCCGGCGTCGACGACGGCGTGAAATCCGCCATCGTAAAACCCGGCTGCTCGGCGCCGTCATAGGCGATGATCGGCGAGCGATCGTAGAAATAACCGAAATTGAGTCCGGCGCAGCAATATTGCTGCACGTTCAAATCATAGGCGGCTTGCCCCACCTGCTTGCGGACGGCGTCGCCCTCCGGCCCCGGCTGCTCGATTTCATCGGGTACGGTGCGGCGCTGGCTCAAGACCTTGCCCGCCATCTCCATCGCAAAGCGCGACACCTGTTCGGTGATCGGAAGCCGCTCGGCCTCATAGGCATCGAGGATGGCGATGCCGGCCCATCCTTCCAGATAGGCCGCCAGCAGCCATGCGAGGTTGGTCGCATCGGCGATGCCGGCATTCATGCCGTAGCCGGCATAGGGCATCCACAAATGCGCGGCGTCGCCGCAGATGAACGCGCGCCCCTTGCGAAACCGGTCGGCGACCAGGCGGCGGCCGACCCAGTCCTCCTTGCTCAGGATCTCGTAGTCGAAATCGGGGCCGACGCCGAGGATAGCGCGGATCGAGGCGTCGCGATCGACCGACTCGAAAGTCTCGTCTTCCCGGTTGAGGTGGTTGTGGATCAGCCATTTCTCGCGGCCGTCGATCGCAACCACCGTGCCGCAGCGCCGCGGATTGAGCGACAGCGTCATCCAGGCGGGCTCGGTCCATCAGGGCGAGCAGGCCGGGCGCGTGTATATAGGTCGATTGCACGCGCTGGATGATCGGCGTTCCCTGCAGGTTGGCGTCGATGGCCTTGCGCACCAGCGAGCGCGCGCCGTCGCAGCCGACGATGAAATCGGCATGAATCTGCGAGGCGCTCCCGGTATCGAGGTTCCTGACGGTCGCAGCGATGCCGTCATCGCCTTCGCTGAAATCCTCGAACGCGGTGCGGTTCAGAATCTGAAGCCCGTCGATATCGCAGCGTGCGCGAACAGCACGGGTTCCATGTCGATCTGGTTGATGCGGTGCGGCGGCTCGGCCGTCGGCCAGTCGGTGTCCGGTCCGCCGGTGGCGGTATAGCGGTCGCGGCGGCAGGGAATCAGGATCCGCGAGAGCTCGATGCCGGTGGCCGTGGTGCGGTAGGAGCAATCGTTGGGGTAGTCGGCCGGCAGGCCGGTATCGCGCAGTTTCTGCGCCAGACCGAGCCTGCGGAAAATCTCCATCGAGCGCGACGAGACGTGGTTGCATTTCACGCTCGGCGGTTCCCCGGCGGAGCGCGTTTCCACGACGGTGACGGAAATCCCTCGCGACGCGAGGTCCATCGCCAGCGTCAGTCCGACCGGACCGGCCCCTACCACGAGAACGCGAGTCTTCACCATGTTGCTCGCGGCCTTGTCGCTTGCTGCGCCCGGACGATCATGCATAACTGACAGCCGTAAAAAAAATCATCGGGGGACCTTGCATGTTTCCGTCGATCCGGCGCGCCCTGATCGGGGCTTTTGTTGCCGCCTTGTCGTTGTCGTCAGCAGCGATTGAAACAGCAAACGCATATCCTGATCAGCCGATCAAGATCATCGTGACATTTCCGCCCGGCGGCAGTGCCGATATCGTGATCCGCGCCCTTCAGCCGGCATTGTCGGAGACGCTGCGTCAGCCGATCGTCATCGAGAACCGGGCAGGCGCGGGCGGCAATATCGGGATCGGGGCGGTGGCGCAGGCTGCGCCTGATGGCTACACGCTCGGCGTGGCCGCGGCCGGCGTGCTGACGGTCAATCCCCACCTCAATCGCGCGGCGATGTCGTTCGATCCGATCAAGGATCTGGCGCCGGTCACCTTGCTGGCGGAAATCCCGTTCGTGCTGGTGGCTTCGCAACAATCGGGTATCACATCGGTTGCAGACGTCATTGCGAAGGCCAAGGCGCAACCGCAGGGCCTTTCGATCGGCCATGGCGGCAATGGCACCGCGATGCACCTGACCTCGGCCCTGTTCGCGCAAAAGGCTGATATCGGAGTTCAACTGATCGCCTATCGCGGCACCGCGCCGGCCACGACGGACGTTCTCGCGGGCCATATCCCGCTTGCGGTGCTGGATATCCCCGCGTCCAAGCAATTGATCAACGACGGCAAGTTGAAGGCGCTCGGGGTTTCCGCCGCAAAACGTGTGGTCTTCCTGCCCGATGTGCCCACGCTGGCCGAGCTGGGCCTGAGCGAATTCGAATCCGTCGGCTGGTTTGGCGTGGTCGCGCCCGCCGGAACGCCGCCCGACATCATCAACACGCTGAACGCGGCCTTCGTGAAAGCGTTGAGCGATCCCGCGGCGATCGAGAAAATCCGCGTGCTCGGCGCCGAACCCAAACCCACCTCGGCCGAGGCTTTTGCGAAGTTCATTCAGAGCGAAAGCGTGAAATGGGGCAAGTTGATTGCCGAGGCCGGGATCAAGGCGGAATAGAACGGCCGCGAAGCTGGATTGCTTCGTCGCTACGCTCCCTTGCGCAAACGCTTCGCGTTTGTCGCAGGCAATGACGGTGACGGATACTCCGTCATTGCGAGCGAAGCGAAGCAATCCATAGCGCGGCATAGTAAGGCGTTAGCCGCGTTGTCGCTCCACATTCGCAATGCGCTCCGGCACGCCGAACTCCTTGCGGCAAACCTCGGCGAGCACGGCGACGCCCTCGCGGATCTGCTCGTGCGAGGGGCTGGCAAAGCACAGCCGCAGCCGGCTGCCGGAATAGGCCTTGTCGGTCGACCATTCCGGTCCGGGATTGATCGCGACGCCGGCGGCGAGCGCGGCCTGATAGAGCTTTAGCGTGTCGACATTGTCGGGGAGCTTCACCCACAGGAAGATGCCGCCCTTGGGATCCTCGAATTCGGCCGCGGTGCCGAACTGTTCGTTGAGCGCTTCCATCAGCGTGTCGAGCTTGGCGCGCAGGCCACGCGTCAGCTTCGGCACATGGGTGGAAAAATGCGGCGCGCAATATTCCGCCAGCACCATCTGCTCCAGCGCGCCGCTTCCGGCGTCGGTCTTCAGCGCCAGCATCCGCGACATCATCTCCCAGGGCGCGACGATGAAGCCGACCCGCAGCGCCGGCGCGATCGATTTCGAGAACGAGCCGATGTGGATGACGCCGCCATGCTGGCTCATGGCGTAAATCGCGGGCGGGCGTTCGCCTTTCCAGATCAGGTCGGCGTAGCAATCATCCTCGAAGATCGGCACGCCGTATTGCTGCGACAGCTTCAGCATCTCCGTGCGCCGGGATCTCCGGCATGATCGATCCGGTCGGGTTCTGCACGGTCGGGATGGTGTAGATGTATTTCGGCGTGATGCCGCGGCTCTTGTGGTCGGCAAGCGCGGCCGCCAGCGCGTCCATCCGAATGCCCTGGTCATCGAGGGGAATGCCGACCGCCTTGACGCCAAGCCGCGTCAGCCGGCTCAGCGCGCCCTGATAGGTCTCCTGCTCGACAAACACCGTATCGCCGCGCGCCAGCAGCGTCTGATTGACGAGATCGAGCGCCTGCAGCGAACCCGAAACGATCATGATGTCGTCGGCGTTGCAGGCGATGCCGGCGTCGCGCTTGAGTTTTTCCGTGAGGAATTCGCGCAGGGGACGGTAACCCTGCGGGCCGCTGGCAAGCCCGTAGGTCGCCAGCGTCTTGCCCTCGCGTTTGAGCACGGCATTGATCGCGTCGATCAGGCCGTCGACCGGAACCTGGTCGGGATCGTTGTTGCCGCCGACGAAACTGTATTTGGCAAGGCCGGTCCACCGCGCTGCCGGCGCCGGCAATCCGGCGGGCAGCAATGGCGCGAAATCGAAGGGGGTTGCGGCAGACATTGGATGTTCACTCCCGTTTTGTTTTTCGTTGAGAAGGCGGTAAGCCTTCCAGCAGCGTAGTTCTTGCAGGCTAGTTCTTGACGACCTTGATCGGCCGCCCCTGGCTGATGAAGGCATAATGCCCGGCGCCGACGCTGCCGACCATCAGTGCCTCGACCGCAGGCTCGGCGATTTCGCCCACGGCCGCCCAGTCGACCACGAAATTGGCCCCTGTTCCGCCGCGCACGTCGCTCGCGGCAATGAAGACTTCGACGGTTGCGAACGGTTTTAGCGCCACCGGCGATTTGAGGTAGCTCTCCACCATCCTGCCTGATGTGTCGAAATAGGCGATCCGCTTCAGCACCAGGGGGCGGGTTTCGGACGCGTTGTGGACGCTGAGCGTGACCGAAAAATCCGCCCGCAGCTTGCCCTGGCTCATCGAGACGCTGGAATAGACCGGCACGTAGAAGGCGCCCGATACGGCGAGGTTTTCCGCCGGGACCGTGGTAAGGGAGGCGGCGAAATTCTGTTCGATGGTGCCGGTCTGCGCGCTTGCGGCGGAGCAATATAGTATCGACAGTGCGGCCAGAATCGCGAGAAAAGCCTCCCTTTATTTGGCTGTGACACATTGCTTGTTTGACCCCCGCGCCGGGGCCTCTAGGTTGGGGCAGGGGCAAGATCGGACCTATGCACGAGCTTATTCGCGATATCACCTTAAGCATCCTGTTCGCCTGGGGATTCGGCCTGCTGGCCCATTTTACGCGCCAGCCGCTGATCCTGGCCTACCTTATCGCCGGGTTTATCATTGGTCCATTCGGCATGAGCTGGGTCGAGTCCAAGGAGTTGATCGCCGTCATCTCCGAACTCGGCCTGATTTTCATGCTGTTCATGATCGGGCTGGAAATCGACCTGAAAAAGATCGTGCGCGCCGGCAAGGTCATCCTGTTCGCCGCCGGCGGGCAATTGATCGGCGGCGTGCTGCTCGGGATATTGTTCTTTGTCGGGATCGGGTTGTCGATGGGCAACGGCCATTTCGACGCGCTCTATCTCTGCGTCGCCTGTGCGCTGTCGAGCACGGTCATCATCGTCAAGGTGCTGTACGAGAAGCGCGAGCTCGACACGCTGCCCGGCCGCATCACGCTCGGCGTGCTGGTGCTGCAGGACATCTTCGCGATCCTGTTCCTGGCGGTGCAGCCGAGCCTCGACAATCTGCAGGTGAGCGTGATCCTGATCTCGATCGGCCGGGTCGGCGTGCTGGTGGCGACCGCGCTGGTGCTCAGCCGCTACGTGCTGCCGCGGTTGTTCCACCAGATCGCGCGGCGGCCGGAACTGGTCCTGCTCGGCGCACTGGCCTGGTGCTTCCTGATCGGCGAGATCGCCGAGAGGCTGCACCTGTCGCGCGAGATGGGCTCGCTGGTGGCGGGCGTTTCGCTGTCGACATTCCCCTATGCGCTTGACGTCACCGCCAAGGTGACGACGCTGCGTGACTTCTTCATCACGCTGTTCTTCGTTGCGCTTGGCATGACGATCCCGATTCCCGGGCTGTCGGTGATCGGGCTGGCGCTGATGATTGCGGCCTTCACGATCGTCAGCCGCGTGGTGACGACCTTTACGCCGCTCTATCTGATGAAGCAGGGGCTGCGTGCGAGCCTTTTGCCGGCGATCAACCTGGCGCAAATCTCGGAGTTCTCGCTGGTCGTGATCCAGACCGGCATTGCGGCACACCATATCAGCACCGAGACGTCGAGCGCCGCGTCATTCGCCTTCGTGGTGCTGGCGGTCGTGAGCACGTTCGTTATGGCGAGGAGCGACCAGGTCACGCGGGCGCTGATCGGTCCCTTGAAACGGATCGGCCTGCGCGATCTCGATCACAAGCATGACGCCGATTCGGAGCACGGGGGCGGGCACGGGGAGGCGCGCCGGATTGTCATCCTCGGCTTCTTCCGCGCGGCCAGCGCGCTGTTGAGCGAGATCGAGCGCCGCAGTCCGGCGGTGCTCGAGCAGATCACCGTGATCGATTTCAATCCGCTGGTGTTCCGGACCTTGACGGACCGCGGCATGCACGTGGTCTATGGCGACATCAGCAATGTGGATACGCTGGTGCACGCGGGCGTCGGCAAGTCCGAACTGATCATCCTCAGCATACCGGACTCGCTGTTGAAGGGTGCCGACAATGAAAAGCTGGTCCGGCATGTCCGCTCGCTGAACCCGACCGCGAAAATCGTCGCGACCGCCGAGATCCTGGCCGAGGTCGACGACCTCTATGCGGCGGGAGCCGACTACGTCACCGTCACCCGGCTCAGCGATGCCGATGAACTCTACAAGGTGATCGAGGCGGCGCAGGCCGGGCTTCTGGAAGACAAGCGCGCCGAGACCGACGCGCTGCTCAGCGAGCGCCGCGAGGTGCTGCCGTAGGAGCAGGCTTGTGGCCATTGGTTCGGAGTCGGCGGTGCTGGCTTCTCCCTCGCCCCGCTCTTGCGGGGAGAGGGCAGGGGTGAGGGGCGCTTCCGCGACGGCAGTGTCAGTTGAGGCACCTGTACCCCCTCACCCGGATCGCATCTGCGATGCGATCCGACCTCTCCCCGCAAGCGGGGCGAGGTTGGGAGCGCGCGAAATCTAACTGCATCATCACGCGCAGGGCGACTACAAGCTGCTTTCCTGCGCCATCGCCTCGGCAAAGGCCGCGCGGCGGCGGGCGATGAAGCCGGCGATCAGGATCGCTGCGACCAGCAGCCAGACGGTCACCGCGATCGGGCTCTCGACATAGATCCAGGGATCGCCCTGGCTCAGGAACAGCGCTTCGCGAAAGTGCTTCTCGATGTTCGGCCCCAGGATGAGGCCGACCACCAGCGGCGCGAGCTGGAACTTCATCTTGTTGAAGAAATAGCCGAGGATGCCCGCGGCGAGCAGCACCCAGACGTCGAAGATGCTGTTGCGGACGCTGTAGGTGCCGATCACGGACAGCACCAGCAGCAGCGGAATGAACAGGTAGTGCGGAATCCGCAGCAGGCTCACCCAGACGCCGACCATCGGAATGTTCAGCAATAGCAGCATGACATTGCCGATATAGGCCGAGGCGATCAGGCCCCAGAAGATTTCCGGGTGCTGGGTGATCAACAGCGGCCCGGGCTGGATGCCCTGCACCAGCATGGCCGAGATCATCAGCGCCGCGATCGGCGTAAAGGGAATGCCGAGCGCGAGCAGCGGCACCAGCGAGGCGGTGGCGGCCGAATTGTTGGCGGCTTCCGGCCCTGCGACGCCTTCGATGGCGCCGCTGCCGATTTCCCTGGCGTATTTCGAGGTCGCCTTTTCCAGCCGGTAGGAGGCGAACGAGGCCAGCGTCGCCGCCGGTCCCGGCACCAGGCCGAACAGGAAGCCGAGGAACGTCCCGCGCATCCATGACGGCACCGCGCGCTTCCATTCGGTGCGTGTCGGCAGCAGCTCGCGCATCTTGACCGACTGCGGCTTGTTCGCGGCGTGCGCCCGGTCCTCGACCAGCAACATCAGTTCGGAAAAGCCGTAAAGCCCGACCACGACGGGCACCAGCGAAACGCCTTCGGCGAGATCGGGAATGCCGAACGTGAAGCGCGTCTCGCCGGTGACGGCTTCCTGGCCGATGGTCCCCAGCATCAATCCGAGCGTCATCGGCAGCAGCGCGGATGCGAGCGTGCCGCCCGATATTCGCGACATCACGATCAGGCCGCCGGCGGTGAGCGCGAAAAATTCCGCCGGCCCAAACAGGATCGCGACCTTGGCGAGAAGCGAGGAAAACATCATGACGCCGATGACGGCGAGCGTGCCGCCGACGAAGGAGCCGACGGCGACGATGGTCAGCGTCGCGCCGGCACGGCCCTTCTTGGCGAGCTGATAGCCGTCGATCGCGGTGACGACGGAGGCGGACTCGCCGGGAATGTTGAGCAGGATCGCGGTGGTCGAGCCGCCATACATCGACCCGTAGAAGATGCCGGCCATCATGATCAGGCCGGCCGTCGGATCGAGCGAGAAGGTCAGCGGCAGGATCAGGGCGACGCCGGCGACCGGGCCGAGGCCGGGCAGCACGCCGATCGCGGTCCCTGCGAACGCGCCGACGAAGGCCGCCAGCAAATTGCCCGGCGTGGCCGCAATGCTCAATCCATACAGCAGGCCCTGGAGGGAGTTCATTTCATTTTCCCTCCGTCATTCCGGAGCGACGCGAAGCGTCGAACCCGGAATCTGTCGAGATTCCGGGTCTGGCTCTTCGAGCCATCCCGGAATGACGGGACACTAGAACAGCCATTGCCGGAACACGCCCCCGGGCATCTGCACTTGCAGGAGCCGGACGAAGAACCATTCGAAGCTGATGGCAATCGCAATGGCGTAGGCCGCGATCCGCAGCAGCGATCGGGCAGGGTCATCCGACAGCAGCCACATGCTGGCGAACAGGAACAGCGCCGAGGCGACCATGTTGCCGATGACAGGCATCACGAGGAAGTAGAGCGCGAACGCAGCGAGCAGCAGGAGCAGCCGGCGAAGATCGTCGCCGGCCGGCAGCGTGAAGCTCGCCGGCATCGTCCCGTCGCCGCCGCGCCGTTCGAACAGCACCGACAGCGCCGAGATCGCGAGCAGCGCGCCAACCGCGATGGGAAAGATCGCGGCGCCCGGCTTGTGCCATCGTCCGACCGACAGCGTTTGCCAGGCGTTCGTCACGTAGAAGGCGGACAGCAGCAGCGCGAGCAGGGCGGCGATCCGCCGCGCCGGGACAAGCGAAACACTTCGCGCCGACGTCATCACTTGTCGTCGTCCAGGAACTTGATGACCTCGCGGAACTTGGCGTCGTAGCCGGCCAGTTCCTTCTTCATGTCGTCGCCGAGTTTCGGATCCGAGGTGTAGCCGTTGGCCTTCAGGAAACTCTTGAACTCCTCGCTCTCGACGATGACTTTGGAGACGGCGAGCAGCTTTTCCAGCACCGGCTTCGGCAGGCCGTTGGGTGCGATCACGTAATAGCCGACGGGAAACGTATCCTTCCATGGCGTCTCGCCGATCGGCTTGGCGTCCGGAAGCAGGTCGTATTTGCCTTCCTGGAACACCGCCAGCACCCGCAGCTTGCCGGCGTCGATCTGGCCCTTCATGCCGGGCGCAAAGCCGGCGGTGCCGTCGACACGGCCGCCCAGCGCCGCCAGCGTCGCTTCGCCGCCACCGCCGGTAAACGGTACCGTGACGATGCGCAGGCCGGAGAGCTTGTTGAGCTGCTGGACGGCGATGTCGTTGACGGAGCGCAGCCCGGACACTGAAACCTTCAGCTTGCGCGGGTTGGCGCGTGCCTCCGCGAGGAAGTCGTCGAGCGTCTTCCATCGCGACTCCGCCGGCACCGCCAGGATGACCGGCAGGTCCGAGAGCTTTGCGATCGACTGGTAGTCGTTGGCCGATTTCCAGGCCAGCCCCTTCATTTCGTGCGGCTGGTACGCCAGCGACGAACTGGAGCCGAGCCCGATGGTATAACCGTCCGGGGCGGCGCGGATCACCGCGCCGGTGCCGATGGTCGCGGAAGCGCCCGGCTTGTTCTCGACGATGACCTTGACCTTGAGTTGCTTCTCCAGCAGCTCGGCATATTTACGACTGATCGGGTCGGTCGAGCCGCCCGGTGCGTAGGGCACATAGAAGGTGATGTCGCGGGTCGGCCACTCGTCCGCGGCGCGTGAAGGATATGATACTCCCGCAACCGCCGTCAGCAGCGTCAAACCGGCCCATGCCATCAGGCGGAAATTCGATGGAATACGCATCATGTCTCTTCCCAACGCCTGTTTCTTGTTCTTGTGGGATGACCATGGCGATTGAGGTGCGACCTCGTCAATGATTATTGCCATGCCGGTCCGTTGTAGCAGGCCTTCCGTCGAGCCGGCCGATGCCGTTCTGCCCTGCGTATTGACGCTGGCGCAGACCATTGAGTCCGGCTAATGCACTGGCTGTAGTTAGCGAGATGTTGGGAAAAATGGCCGATACCATCCAGGAAGTTCTGCAAGCTTTTGCCAAGGGTGAACTCGTCGTCGTCACCGACGATGACGATCGGGAGGGCGAGGGCGATCTGATCGTCGCGGCCTCGTTCTGCACCGCGGAGAAGATGGCGTTCATTATCCGCCACACCTCCGGCATCGTCTGCGCGCCGATCACCACCGACGACGCCCGCCGGCTGCGGCTCGATCCGATGGTGGCGCATAACGAGTCCAACCACACCACCGCGTTCACGGTCTCGATCGACTACAAGCCCGATGGCGGCACCGGCATATCGGCGGAGGAGCGCGCCTCCTGCTGCCGTGCGCTTGCCAATCCCAATGCCGGCGCCAATGACTTTGCCCGGCCCGGCCACATCTTCCCGCTGATCGCCCGCGACGGCGGCGTGCTGTTGCGCTCCGGCCATACCGAGGCGGCCGTCGACCTCTGCAAGCTCTCCGGCCTGCCGCCGGTCGGCGTCATCAGTGAGTTGATGAACGACGACGGCACCGTGATGAAGGGCGCGCAGGTCGCGCGCTTTGCCGCGACCCACAAGCTCAAGCATGTCACGATCGCTGACATGATCGCCTACCGCCAGGCGCGCGAGAAGCTGATCGAGCGGGTTGCGACCTTCACCACCGACAGCCCGATCGGGCCGCTGCAGGGCTATGCCTATCGCTCGCCCTTCGACGAGATTGCGCATGCCGCCTTCGTCTACAACGGCATCGGCGACGGCAAGAACGTGCTGACGCGGCTGCACAAGCCCAACATCGTCAAGGATCTCTTCACCGGCCAGGCGCGCATGCAGATGGTGCTGAACCATTTCCACAAGGCCGGCCGCGGCGTGCTGGTCTATCTGCGCGACGGCGCGGCAGGAGTTCCCGTCGAGCCGGTCGGCGAACAGAAATCGGCTGAAGCCGATCGCAACCGGCAATGGCGTGAAGTCGGCGTCGGCGCCCAGATCCTGCGCGATCTCGGCATCACCTCGATCGTCAACCTCACGTCCTCCGTGCACGACTACAAGGGACTATCCGGTTTCGGCATCGAGATCGTCTCCAACGAAAAATTGGATGGATAGCGTCTCGTCGTTCCGGGACGATGCGTAGCTCGACCCGGATTCAATTCGGGTCGCCTTGCGCCCCGGAATGACGCTCGAGAACATTGCGCTTCTGCCGATAGCGCATTAATTTGTCGCCAATTCCATGAGGACAGATGCGAAAGGGATTTTCATGAGCGTGCGCCCTCAAGCCAAGGACAAGCCGGCGGCGGCTTCTTTCCAGTGGGACGACCCGTTCCTGCTCGACGAGCAGCTCACCGAAGACGAACGCATGATCCGCGACACCGCGCGCGCCTATGCGCAGGACAAGCTGCTGCCGCGCGTCATCAACGCGTATCTGGAAGAGAAGACCGACCGTGAGATCTTCAACGAGATGGGCGAGCTCGGCCTGATCGGCGTCACGCTGCCGGAAGAGTATGGCTGCGCCAATGCCAGCTACGTCGCCTATGGCCTGGTGGCGCGCGAGATCGAGCGGGTCGATTCCGGCTATCGCTCGATGAACTCGGTGCAGTCGTCGCTGGTGATGTACCCGATCTACGCCTATGGCGACGAGAACCAGCGCAAGAAATACCTGCCGAAGCTCGCGACCGGCGAGTGGGTCGGCTGCTTCGGCCTGACCGAGCCGGATGCCGGTTCCGATCCCAACGGCATGAAGACCCGCGCCGAAAAGGTCTCCGACGGCTACCGGCTGACCGGAAGCAAGATGTGGATTTCCAACGCGCCGATCGCCGACGTCTTTGTCGTCTGGGCGAAATCGGCGGCGCATGACAACCAGATCCGCGGCTTCATTCTTGAGAAGGGCATGAAGGGCCTGTCGGCGCCGAAGATCGGCGGCAAGCTTTCCTTGCGCGCCTCCGTTACCGGCGAGATCGTGATGGACGGCGTGGTGGTGCCGGAGAGCGCGCTGCTGCCCAACGTATCGGGCCTCAAGGGCCCGTTCGGCTGCCTCAACCGCGCCCGCTACGGCATTTCCTGGGGCGCGATGGGCGCCGCCGAAGACTGCATGCACCGCGCGCGGCAGTACACGCTCGACCGCAAGCAGTTCGGCCGGCCGCTGGCGGCCACGCAGCTGGTGCAGAAGAAGCTCGCCGACATGGAGACCGAAATCGCGCTGGGCCTGCAGGCCTCATTGCGCGTCGGCCGCCTGATGGACGAGGGCAAGATGGCCCCGGAAATGATCTCGATCGTCAAGCGCAACAATTGCGGCAAGGCGCTCGACATCGCCCGCGTGTCCCGCGACATGCACGGCGGCAACGGCATCCAGATCGAGTATCACGTGATGCGGCACACCGCGAATTTGGAAACCGTGAACACCTATGAAGGCACCCACGACGTCCACGCCCTGATCCTGGGCCGGGCGATCACGGGCATTCAGGCGTTTTCGTAAGGATATGCCCGCGTATGTCGCTGTCATCGTCCGCGAAGGCGGACGATCCAGTACTCCGGGAAATCTCGTTTCATCTCGAACGTCGGCGATTACTGGATACCCCGCCTTCGCGGGGTATGACGACTGAGTATGTGTCGCGACGCTGCATAGGAACTGCCCCATGGCCGACAACGACGACATCCCGTTCAACCGCGACTTCCCGCTCAAGCCGGGCGTCGTCGATGAAGCCCGCCCCGGCGTGCGGCGGGTCCTGTGCAACAATCCGAGCCCGTTCACCTTCACCGGCACGGTCAGCTACATCGTGGGCAAGGGCAAGGTCGCGATCATCGATCCCGGCCCTGATGACGAAGCGCATGCCAAGGCGCTGCTGGATGCCGTGCGCGGCGAGACGGTGACGCATATTCTGGTCACCCATACCCATCGCGACCACTCGCCGAACACCGCGCGGATCAAGGCCGCCACCGGCGCGCCCGTCTATGCCGAGGGCCCGCATCGCGCCTCGCGGCCGCGCTTCGAGAGCGAGAAGCACAATCCGGAATCCGGCGCCGACCGCGATTTCAGGCCCGACATCCAGGTGAAAAACGGCGACGTCATCGAAGGGCAGGGCTGGGCGCTGGAGGCGGTCGCGACGCCGGGCCACACCGCCAATCATCTGGCGTTTGCCTGGCCCGAGCGGAAGATCAATTTCGTCGGCGATCACGTGATGGGATGGTCGACCTCGATCGTGGCGCCGCCGGACGGATCGATGACCGACTACATGGCCTCGCTGGCGCGGCTGGAAGGGCGCAGCGAGGATCTGTATTTCTCCGGCCATGGGCCGGAAATTCCGGAAGGTCCGCGTTACGTTCGTTTCCTGACCCGGCACCGGCAGGCCCGCGAAGCTTCGATCCTGCATCGCCTCGCCAAGGGCGAGGCCGACATCCCGACCATGGTGCGCGCGATCTATATCGGCCTCGACCCGCGGCTGACGAATGCCGCCGGATATTCCGTGCTGGCGCATCTGGAAGATCTGGTCGCGCGCGGCATCGTTGCGACGGATGGCGATCCGGTGATCGGCGGCACGTATCGGATGGCGTCGTAAGGAACGCCGTCATTCCGGGGCATCGCGCAGCGATGAACCCGGAATCTCGAGCGGCGTGTTCTTTTCCCTTACTTCGAGATTCCGGGTTCGCGCTAATGCGCGCCCCGGAATGACGCGCTTTCGCGCGTCACTTCTTCACCGTCTTCGCTTGCCCCTTCGCCGGCGCCTGCGGCTTCTTCGGCGCCGCCGGCTTTGCGTTGTCGACGGCCGCGTTGATGTCCTCGATCAGCTTGGAGACGCGTGCGGCGTTGCTGCCGAGGTCGCTTTCGAAATAACGCGAGGAGGAGCGGATATCGACGCGCGAATCGTCGCCGTCGGGCGTGATGCGGATCGAGAGGTCCTCGCGAAATCCCATGATCGGCGTCCGCGCCACCGCCTCGATGCGGCCGATGCGGCGTGGCGGCTGCGGTGGCCGTTCGTCGATTACGAGCCATTTGCGCTTGTTGACCAGCGCCAGCGCCACCTCATAGGCCCGCTGCGGCGGAACTTCGAGCTCCACGGTCTCGATATCGGGATAGGCGGCCCGCTGCTGTTCGGCCGAATAGAGCCCGGCATAGACCGCGGAGTTGGCGCCTTCGCCGCTGCGCAGCCGCGCCAGCGCCTCGAAGCGCGGAGGATCGATCGGATCGGTGGTGATGTCGTGGATCGGCGGCAGCTTGCGGTATTGCAGGGCGAGGTAGGCCGGGTAGGCCAGCAGGATGGCGTTGATCAGGAACGCCAGCAGGATCCGGCCCATGCCGCGCGACCCGTTCTGCCAGATCGCGGCAAAGGCGGCGAGGCCGACCAGGGTGGAAAGAACCGCAAGCGCCAGCGCGCCGAAGAAGGTCGCCAGCGCCGGCTTCATCTCCAGGAAGCCGAAGCGGACGATGAGGATTGAAACCACCACCGCAATCACGGCGAAGATGGCGAGGTTGCGCGACCAGGTGGCGAGGCCGGACACGGGCTCCGACTGGTAGGGAGCGGAAAACCTTCGGGCCATCGGTTAAATCTGCCGGGGTTGGAGTCTGTCTGGCCAGCGGGCGAGTCGCCTTGCAAACTCGCAGCTTGAGACCACGGCGGCACACGAATTTCAAGTTTGCAGGCGATACTATCAGGCCATGCTTTAGCTGCGACAACCTGACCGGTTAACTATCCATCTCAATTGATTATTAGTTGTATGTTGAAGTAGGTCCAACTTTCGTCTACCTCTTGCCGCCGGGTTGTCGTATTTGCCGCTACACGGGACTGTCCTGCACTGGACACCGGCGAACCGCCAGCCAAAATGGGAAACGGCGGATGTCCGCCGGGGGCGCTGCAGGATGATCTCAACTCCGGTTCTTGTTGCCGGGCGGAGCCGCAGGGACGCGGTTGCGCTCTTCAGCAGTTCCTGGGATCGCATCGGGCGCAATCGGCATACGTCCGCGAGGCTGGTGGATTAGCCTCATCAGGGCGGGTGTTCAGTATGAGTAACTCAAAGCACGAAGGATATCTCGGTCCCAACGATCCGGCGTATTATGCGCCGCGCGAACGGACGGCCAACGAGCAGCCGGGCACGACGCCCATCCAGACCGAGGAATGGCGTCCGCGATTGACGACGGAAGGACCGCCCTTGCAACCATTCGCCAAGCCACCACGCCGCCAGGACGAAATGTTCTCCAAGGCCGTCGCCCAGGCCATGCAGGAGGCGAGGGAAAACGCGCCGATCGAAGCGCCCTCCGTGCTCCGCGAACTGTCCGGGCGGCGCGCCGTGCTCCAGCAATTCATCCGTCTCTCGATCGCCGTGGCGATTGCGGCGAGCATCGCAACGCTTCTGGTCATGGCCATTCCGGCTTCGCAACGCCCCGCCGGCCAGGAGGCCGCATCGCTTTCGGCCGCCTGGCAGTCGGTGAAAGCCTCCGTGCTCCCGGCGCCGCAGCCGGCGCCACCGCCGAAGCGCACGGCGACCCTGGCCGTGCAGGACGGCAGCGGCCTTGTCAACGATCCGGTGCCGCTCGGAATTCACGTCGGCGCTCCACCGCCCGGCGCGTTCGTATCCATCAACGGGCTGACGGCCGGCGCGCGGCTGACGTCCGGCAAGCGCATCGGTCCCAACGAGTGGCGCGTACCGGCGACGGAGATTTCCGGCGTTTCGGTCATGCCGCCCGATGGCTTCACCGGCCAGATGCTGGTGACGGCAGAATTGCGTGACGGTGACGGCGTGGCCCTTACCGCCACTTCCACGCGGCTGACCTGGGCGGCTCCGCCCAGAGCCGCGGCGCCGCCGGTTGCCGTCGCACCACCACCGCCGCCGCCGGTCGCCGTCGCACCGCCGCCGGTTGCCGTGTCGCCGCCGGTCACCGTGGCCGCGGCCGCGCCGGCCGCGATGTCGGCCCCGTCGCGGCAGGCGGAGGTGGTCGTGCGCAGCCTCGATCCGAGGGAGGTCGCTGCCCTGGTCAAACGCGGACAGGATCTGCTCGCCAGCGGCGACGTCCAGTCGGCGCGTCTCTTGCTGTTGCGCGGCGCCGAGGCGCGCGATGCGCGTGCGGCGCTGCTCGTCGGCACGACCTACGATCCGGTGCTGCTCAGGCAGATCGGCGCCGACGGTCCGATGGCCGACGCCGCGCAGGCCCGCCTCTGGTATCAGCGGGCAAAGGAATGGGGCGAACCCGACGCGCAGCGAAAGCTCGACGCGCTGGCGCTGTCACGCTGATTTCGACGCGGCGCGCACCGAAACGGCAACCAAGATGCAGTCGAGTTCGAACCGGCTCTTGATCGTTTCGATCAGCTTTGGGAAGGCCGCTTTCCATTTGATGGAAAGCGGCCTTCTTGACTCGAGGGCAGGCTTCGCCTCAGGCCGCCGCGTTCGGGAAGCGGTAGCTCTTGAACTGTTCGCGCAACGCGGTCTTCAGGATCTTGCCGGTTGCAGTGTGCGGAATGCCTTCGACGAACGCGACGTCGTCGGGCATCCACCATTTGGCGATCTTGCCGTCCATGAATTTCAGGATGTCCTCGCGCGTCGCCTTCTCGCCTTGCTTGAGCTGGACGATCAGGAGCGGACGCTCGTCCCATTTGGGATGATAGACGCCGATCACGGCGGCTTCCGCGACCGCGGGATGGCCGACCGCGAGGTTTTCCAGGTCGATCGACGAAATCCATTCGCCGCCGGACTTGATGACGTCCTTGGAGCGGTCGGTGATCCGCATGTAGCCATGCTCGTCGATGGTGGCGACGTCGCCGGTGTCGAAGAAGCCTTCATCGTCGAGGATATCGGTGTCGACCTTGAAATAGGCCTTGGCGACCGCGGGGCCGGCCACCTTGAGGCGGCCAAAAGTCTTGCCGTCCCACGGCAGTTCCTTGCCGGCATCGTCGGTGATTTTCATCTCGACGCCGAACGGCGGATAGCCCTGGGTCTGCAGGATGTCGAGCCGCTCCTCGCCGGTGAGTTCGGCAAACGGCGGCTTCAGCGCCGCCACGGTGCCGATCGGGCTCATCTCGGTCATGCCCCAGGCGTGGCGCACGCGAACGCCCATGTCGACGAACGCCTTGATCATCGAGCGCGGCATCGCCGAACCGCCGCACACCACGCTCTTGAGGTGCGGCAGCTTCAGATTGCCGGCCGCCATGTGGTTGAGCAGCATCAGCCACACGGTCGGCACGCCGGCCGTATGCGTGACCTTCTCGGTGTCGAGGAGTTCATAGACCGAAGCGCCATCGAGCTTGGCGCCCGGCATCACGAGCTTGGTGCCCATCGACGGCGCGGAAAAAGCGATGCCCCAGCTATTGGCGTGGAACAACGGCACCACCGGAAGCATTGTCTCGGCGGCGCTGGTGCCCAGAGCGTCGACATTATTGGCCATCAGGCCGTGCAGCACGTTGGACCGGTGCGAATACAACACGCCTTTTGGATCGCCCGTGGTGCCCGAGGTGTAGCACATCGCGGCCGCGGTATTTTCGTCAAAGTCCTTCCACGTGAACTTGCCGTCGGCTTCCGCGATCCAGTCCTCATAGGCGACCGCGTTCTTCAGCGTGGTCTGCGGCATGTGGGCCTTGTCGGTGAGCACGATGTAGCGTTCGACGCTCGGCAGGCTGGCGGCGATCTTTTCCACGATCGGCACGAAGGTGATATCGACTATGACCACGCGGTCCTGCGCGTGGTTGATGATCCATGCGATCTGGTCGGGGAACAGCCGCGGATTGACGGTGTGGCAGATCGCGCCGATGCCCATGATGCCGTACCAGGCTTCGAGATGGCGCCAGGTATTCCAGGCGATGGTGGCGACGCGGTCACCGAGCTTGATGCCCTCGCGGTCGAGCCGTTGCGATACTTTCAGCGCGCGTGCATGAATTTCGGCGTAATTGGTGCGATGAATGGGACCTTCGACCGACCGCGTGATGACCTCTTGCGTGCCGTGATACTTCGCCGCGTGTTCGATAATCCGATGGCAAAGCAAAGGCCAGTCTTGCATCAATCCAAGCATACGCACTTCCCTCCGATAGTTTGTTTATCGCCGCTCGATCCGCGAACATTGCCCGCGGACCGGGGTTAAGTTCATGGAATTGACATGAACTCTACCGCGCAGAAAGCAAGCCGAAAATGGCCTAATGGCGCCTTTGGCCGCATTGGAGCGGCAATGGTTACCGCTGCGGCTGCGGCGATCCTGATTGGCATGCCAGTCGAGCCGGCCTGGGCGGCGAAACGGTATCGCGCCACGCCATGGGACGACCTGTTCAGGGATCTATCGCCAAGGGCACGGGGAGTCCCGCGGCCGGCGGTGCGCCGTGCGGCGGTGCCGGAAGGCGGAGGTGCCGCTGCCGAAGCCGCGTCCGTCTGAAGCCCCATCGGCCGAGCGCGACAAACCGGACAAGGAGCAACAGGCGTCTCCCCCGAACGGCAAGCCCGACCAGCAGGCGGCGCCCGCGCCACAGCCCGCGCCGCCACCGCCCTCGGCCTGCCGGCTGGCGCTGACGGAGGCCATCGCGATTGCGCCCAGCATCCCCGACATTCGCGGCGCCGGCGGCTGCGGGGGCGAGGATCTGGTGCGGCTGGAGGCGATCGTGTTGCCGGACAAGCGGCAGGTGTCGGTAAAGCCGGCGGCGATCCTGCGCTGCCCGATGGCGTCAGCGCTCGTCGCGTGGATCCGCAGCGATATCGCACCGCTGGCGGAGCGCCTCGGCAGCGCCGTCTCCGATCTCGACAATTTCGACTCGTTCGAGTGCCGCGGCCGCAACCGCGTCGTCGGCGCCAAGCTCTCCGAGCACGGCCGCGCCAATGCGCTCGACGTTCGCGCCTTCAAGTTCGCCAATGGCCGCACGATCTCGCTGACCGACCGCACCGTGCCGCGGGAGTTGCGCGAGACCGTGCTGCATTCCGCCTGCACGCGGTTCTCGACCGTGCTGGGTCCGGGCTCGGACGGATACCACGAGGACCATATCCATCTCGACCTGATAGAACGGCGCAACAATTACCGGATCTGCCAGTGGGACGTGTGGGATCCGCTGCCGCCGAAGGCGCCGCTATTGCCGGCCGAACGGCCCGACGAAGCACCGCCGCGCGAGGTCGCCGCCAAACCGGACGAAACCAAGCCTGATATTAAGCCTGGTGCCAAATCCGACGCCAAATCCGGTGCGAAGTCCGATGCCGGGCCGGACGCTGAAAAATCGGATACCGAGAAACCTGACGAAGCTGGGCCGCGGCGCGAGGAGAAGCCTGCAAAGAAAAAGCGCCGGCAAAACCGGCGCTCTTGATCTTGTTCGACTGCGTTATAACCGGTGTCGGTTACTGGGGCGTCGGGCCACTGTTGCCGCCGCCCTGCAGCGCCATCTTGGAATTATACGGCGAGTCGCCCTGCTTGGGCTCGAGTACGACAACCACCGTGCCCTGCTTCACGCGGGTGTAGAGATCGATGACGTCCTCGTTGGTCATGCGGATGCAGCCCGACGAAATCGAGGCGCCGATATATTCCGGCTGGTTGGTGCCGTGGATGCGGAACAGGGTGTCCTTGTTACCCTGGTAAAGATAGAGCGCGCGGGCACCAAGTGGATTGTCAATGCCGCCGGGAACCGAGGCAGGCAGGCCTTCGATGCGCTTGTGAATTTCGGCGGTCGGCGTCCATTTCGGCCATTCGGCCATGTTGCCGACCTTGGCAATACCGGAGAATGCGAGGGCTTCCTCGCCGACGGTGACGCCGTAGCGGATCGCCTTGCCGCTATCCTGGACCAGATAGAGATAGTGGTTGTCGGAATCGACGACGATGGTGCCGGGCAGTTCCTTGCGGTGATATTCGACGATGGCGCGACGGAACGGCTCCGCCGGCGCAACGGCTGCATAGCGCGCCTTGGCGAGCTGGGCCTTGTCGTTCGGCTTGAGGGTGGCTTCAGGAGCAGCCTGATAGGTGGTTGCCGGCATACAGCCGGACAATGCAAGGCCAGCGGCGAGCAGCCCCAGGATTACTTTCAGCGACGACATGGGTACACTTCCAATCGAAAGTCCGGCGTTCGCAGCGTCACTCTTGCGCCAAAAACGCGACGATTCCATTAAACCTATTATCCGCAAAAACCGGTGCTTATGCCAGCATTTGCGTGCCCCTTCGGCGCTGCGGAAGCGCGGCTGTGGCTTTTATGCCGCAAGTTTTGCGAGTTCCGCTTGATTTCCAGGCAAAGGTCGCGCCGGGGCCAGATGGCGGCCGCGCTGACGCCACCTCGTGGACACAAATATGGATCGGCGGTTAATGCGCGGGTCATGAAGCGCTTGCCAGAATTGGGTTTAGTGCCGCTGGTGCTCGTAGCGTTTTCAAGCGAAAGCCTGCCCCGGACTTGATCCGGGCCGGGTACCGGTTCACGTCAAGAAAACGCGTCCAGACGAGAGACTGCGCCCTGTTCCGGAGTTGCTTATGTTTTCGGTGTTTGTTCCCTCGGAATCCTCCCTGAAGAAGGTCCCGGCCTCCGACCCGGCGGCGTTGCCGGACAATGCGGTCTGGATCGACCTGTTGAACCCGACGCCGGACGAGGATCGCGCGGTCGAGCAGCTGGCGGGGATCGCGGTGCCGACCCGGGAAGACATGCAGGAGATCGAGATTTCCAGCCGGCTCTATATCGAGAACGGCGGCCGCTATATGACGGCGACGCTGATGTGCCAATCCGACACCGACATGCCGAAAACCACGGCCGTCACCTTCATCCTTGCAGGCCATCGCCTGGTGACGGTGCGCTACGACGAGCCGAAGCCGTTTGCCCTGGTCGAGCACAAGCTGGCGCGCTCCTGCATGCCGGGGATATCGGGCGAAATGGTGCTGATGGAACTGCTCGATGCGGTGATTGACCGCTGCGCCGACATTCTGGAGCGCGCCGGCGCCGACGTCGACCAGGTCTCCCACGACATTTTCGAGCCTGAAAGCGCGCGCCATGGCCAGGCCAAGCGATACTCCCAGATCCTGATCACGATCGGCCGCAAGGGGGATCTGACCTCCAAGGTCCGCGAAAGCCTGGTTTCGATCGGCCGTGTCGTTACCTTCCTGTCGGCGGTGGTGGAGGGCGTCAAATGGTCCAAGGACATGCGCGAGCAGCTCAAGACCATGCAGCGCGACGTCGGTTCCCTGACCGACCACGCGTCCTATCTTTCCAACAAGATCACCTTTACGCTCGACGCCATGCTCGGCGTGGTCAATCTCGAGCAGAACAACATCATCAAACTGTTCTCGGTGATGGCCGTTGTCCTGATGCCGCCGACGCTGATCGCCTCGATCTACGGCATGAACTTCAAGGCGATGCCGGAACTCGAATGGGCGCACGGTTATCCGATGGCGCTTGTCATGATGCTCATGGCAGCGGTGCTGCCGTATTTTCTCTTCAAGTGGAAGAAGTGGCTGTAGGACAGTAGCTGCGTCCGGTTCCCGACGTACGAAGAGCGCCTCAATCCCACCGCTAAAATTTGAGCGGTGGACTGAACGAATGGTCGAAACTTGTCTGCGATAAGTAATTCTCAGGCCGCGAGGATCCCATGGTTGAGAAACTCATAATGTCGCCACGCAACGTCATCGATCTGGCGCGCTATCAGCAGAGCCGTACCGGTGGCAAGGCGCAGGCGTTCTCGACGCGGCTTTGCCGGCACTGCGGTGCTGTGCTGGCGGACGGCGAGAACGAGGACGAGTGCTCGAGCACGTTCAATGTTGCGGCAGCCAATCTGCGCACCGCGCAACTAAAACTTCGCGCGGAGTGAGCGGCGCATCAGCGAACACAGACCTCATCCTGAGGAGCGCGCTCTTGCGCGCGTCTCGAAGGGATGGGCCGCGGGCCTCGAGCTTGCGAAGTTGCGTAGGGTGGGCAAAGGCGCGCTTGCGCCGTGCCCACCATATGTCTTCCGCTGAAAGAAATGGTGGGCACGCTGCGCTTTTGCCCACCCTACCAGACTGTCACTTCCTAAACGTGCTGGCCGCCGTTGATGTGGATCTCGGCGCCGTTCACATACGAACTGGTTTCCGTGCACAGCACATAGATGATCTTCGCGACCTCGTCCGGCGTGCCGAGCCGGTGCATCGGAATCTGCTGCTCGACGATCTTGTCGGTGCCCGGCGACAGGATCGCGGTGTCGATCTCGCCCGGCGCGATCGCGTTGACACGGACGCCGACGCGGCCGAAGTCGAAGGCCATTTCCCGCGTGAGTGAAGCAAGTGCCGCCTTCGACGTCGCGTAGGCTGCGCCCGCGAATGGGTGCACGCGGGAGCCCGCGATTGAGGTGACGTTCACCACGGCGCCCTTCGCGTGCTTGAGTTCTTCGATCAGCCCGCGTGCGATCATGACCGGCGCGAAGAAATTGACGTGAAAGACGTGGCTCCAGGTTTCGATATCGGTATCCATGGTGCTGAGCCGGCTGCCGTCCGGCGCCTTGGGCGAGATCGCGGCGTTGTTGACCAGCGCGTGCAGTTCGTCGTTCTCCAGCCGCCGGCGAATCTCGGAGATCGCGCGCACGGTGTCGTCGTGGCTGCCGAGGTCGACCTCGATGTGGTCCTCCGGGCCTGCGCCCCACGGGCAGACTTCCGGAAACGCATGTCGCGAGCAGGTGATGACGCGCCAGCCGGCCGAGGAGAAGCGTATCGCGGTGGCATGGCCGATGCCGCGGCTGGCGCCGGTCAGGAGCAGCGTGCGCCGGGGCGCGTTGGATGAAGAGGGCATGCAGGTCTTTCAGCTTTGAACGTCGTGGCGCGTCAGGGATAGAGCCTTACCTTCGACCATGCGCTGTCAGGCGCATCGCGGCGGAATTCGATGCGGTCGTGCAGGCGGAACGGGCGGTCGTGCCAGAATTCGAAACGTGCGGGGTGGATGCGCCAGCCGCTCCAGCCCTGCGGGCGCGGCACTTCGCCGATCATATGTTTGGCGGCGACCAGCGCGATCGCCTGCTCGAAGGCGAAGCGGCTCTCCAGCGGCTGCGACTGCTTGCTGGCCCAGGCGCCGATCTGCGCCTGCTTCGGCCGCGTGGCGAAATAGGCGTCGGCTTCCTCATCCGTCACCGGCGACACGTTGCCGCGGATGCGCACCTGACGGCGCAGCGACTTCCAGTGAAATAGCAAAGCGGCCTTGGGATTTGCGGCGAGTTCGCGGCCCTTCTGGCTGGCGATGTGGCTGTAGAACACGAAGCCATCCGCATCATAGCCTTTCATCAGCACCATCCGGACATCCGGCAGCCCGTCGGTGTCGACGGTCGCTAGGGCCATCGCGTTGGGATCGTTCGGCTCCGACTTCACGGCTTCCGCAAACCACTCTGCGAACAGCGCAAACGGTTCCTCGGCCGCGGTAAAATCACCCGATGTTAACGGTGTCGGGTGTTTGATGGAGGTCGTGTCCGTCATGTCAGGAGTTCCAGTTGCGTACCCTCGCGTCCCAGAGCGCGTTGCAGCCCCGATATGGGCTCGCCCTATATAGGGCATGGGGACGCGTTGGCCTATCGGCGATCGGGCCGACGGGTGCTGCGATGACGTTGATTTTGATCGGTCTCGGCTCGGGCGGCTGCAGCATGTCGCGTCCCGACGCCTACGCCAGGATGAACGCCGCCGACGCCACGGGTTCGCTGAACAAGCAGCCGGGCACAGCGCCGTTGCCGACCGAGAGCGATCTTGCCTTTGCGCGCACCGCCGCTTCCGACGTGCTGACCAAGGGCGACAAGGATTCCAGTCAGCCCTGGGAAAATCCGGCGACCGGCGCACGCGGCTCGGTAACGCCGCTGTCCCAGGCCTATTCCTCCGAGGACGGGCGCACCTGCCGGGATTTCCTGGCAAGCTACGTCAACGGCCGCGCGGAAAGCTGGCTGCAGGGCGCTGCCTGCAAGGCCAGCCGGGGCCAATGGGAAATCCACACGATCAAGCCCTGGACGAGGGGGTAAAAGCTACGAAGCGTCTTCGAGGTAGTTGCAAAAATGCAACTGGCTCCCCAGATGAAGCCAAGAGGGGCAAATTGCCCTAAGCTTCAAAAATCGAATTCCCGTGAAGGAGACCTGACGGATGCGCGACCCCTATGAGGTCTTGGGGGTGCCGCGGGGCGCCAGCGCTGCGGCGATCAAGGGTGCCTACCGCAAGCTCGCCAAGAAGCATCACCCCGATAGCAACAAGGACGATCCGAAGGCGGCTGCGCGCTTTTCGGAGATCAATTCGGCCAACGAGATCATCGGCGACGAGGACAAGCGCAAGAAGTTCGACCGCGGCGAGATCGACGCCGAGGGCAAGCCGCGCTTCCAGGGTTTTCCCGGCGGCGACCCGCGCGGCCGCGCCGGTGGACCTGGCGGCTTTGAGTCCTACTCCTTCCGAACCGGTGGCGGCGGCCCCGGCGGCGCGGGCGGGGCCGGCTTCGAGGACATCCTCAACAGCATGTTCGGCGGCGCTGCCCGGGGCGGACGTCCGGGCGGTGGCCGGACCTTTGAGTTCGAAACCGGCGGGATCGGCCTCGACCTCGATCTGAACGTCGCGATGACGGTGTCGCTGGAAGAGTCGGTCAGGGGCGGGGAGAAGCGCGTTCGCCTGCCGACCGGCAAGGAACTCAACGTCAAGATCCCCGCAGGCGTCACCGCCGGCCAGCAGATCCGGCTGAAGGGGCAGGGCGAAACCGCACCGGGTCACCCGCCGGGCGATCTCCTGATTACGGTCAGCATCGCGCCGCATCCCTATTTCAAGGTCGATGGCAGCGATTTGCGGCTGGATCTACCCGTTACGCTCTATGAGGCGGTGCTCGGCGGCAAGGTTCGCGTGCCGACGCTGGGCAGCGCGGTCGAGCTCTCGATCCCGAAGAATACCTCCAGCGGCCGCGTTTTCCGCCTCAAGGGTAAGGGTCTGCCCAAGCCCGGCGGAACCGGGGACCTGTTCGTCACCACCCGAATTATTTTGCCCGACGGGAACGACAGCGAACTTGAGGCATTGATGCAAAAGTGGCGCGATGGCCACCCGTACAATCCACGCAGCGATTTCGGCTGATTCGGTCGATTCGCGGTGTAGAATCTGTGCGGAATTGGATAGCGGGGTTTCTGAGCCGGAGTTCCCCAAACAGCGCTCTTCTTCCTGGAAACAAAGGGTTTTCTGGAAAAAGGGGCGGCCTCGAAAGGGGGACCAGCGCGGTACCAAACCCCGATCGAGGCCGCTTGCGCCGATCGGCGGATCGAGCGCTGCTCATTTTCGCGTGATCACCCGGTGCATTATTGAGACGCGCTGGTGTTTTGATTCCAGATTTTCGATGTCAGAATTGGGACAAACGATCTGACGTTGTTCAGCCGCCCTTTTTCTCCATCTGCTCGTAAACGGCTTGGGCGATCTGGGTCAGCCGCCCCCGTTCGACGCCGGTAGACACCACCGCGTAGATGACGCCGTCATCGGCCCAGAACAGCGTGCTCTCCTTGCCTTCCGCCGCGTAGCGCATCTGCGTCGCCTCGGCGTCCGATTTTGCGGTGTAGATCGTGAAACGTTCGCCCGAGGCGCTCTCATACATCATGAAGGACGCCGGACCGCCGGTCCCGGGCAGCAGCCGCCCGCCGACGAGCTTCAATCCGGCGCCGGCCAGTTCGGGCGCGCGGACGACCCAGCCGCAGCGCTTGGTCAGCCATTGCTGCAGATGACTGCGTTCGCTGCCCGGCACCTCGACGGGATGCCGGACTTCCACCACGTAAAGCCGGTGCGCTTCGATCGCGTCCAGGGTCAGGGTTTGGAAAACCGAGGGCGATGCCGCCGCGCCGCGCGCCAGCCAGCCGACGCCGCCGCCGACGATGAACGCCGCCAGCGTGGCCGCCATTGCGCCATACACCCATTTGCGCGGCTGCCGCACCAGCCGCTCGATCTCGAGCCGCTTCGGCACGGCTTCATCGATAACCGAATCGTATCTGGCATGCAGCGCTTCCGCCATCGCGCGCCACGACTGCACCCGCGCGGCATCGTCGGGATGCGTATCGAGCCACGCCTCGACGTCGCTGCGGCGTTCCGCCGGCAGTTCGTTGTCGACGTAAGCATGCAACTCGTCTTCCGTGACGGGAATGTTGCGATCGGTCATTGTCGTCTCTGTCTCTTCCTGGTCTGTCTGTGCATCACGCCTGCCATACGCATTTTCATTTCACTCGCCGCAGCGCCGTGCGTTCGCCCTCGAGCGACGCTTTGACATGCGCGCGTGCGCGCGCAAGCCGGGACATTACGGTGCCGATCGGTACGCCCTGGATGTCGGCGACCTCGCGGTAGCTCAGCCCTTCCAGCATCACCAGCAGCAGCACCGAGCGCTGCTCTTCCACCAGACCTGCCAGCGCGCGCGCGATATCGCGGCCTTCCGCCTCGGTGCCGCTGGCGTCCGGGTTGTTGTCGAGCAGCGGCATGAATTGCGGCCGCCGCGCCAGCGAACGCCGCCGGTTCTTGTTCAAGTTGGTCAGGATCGTATAGAGCCAGCTCCTGACGTCGCCGCCGAGAAACAGCCGTTCCGAACGCAACGCCCGCACCAGCGTATCCTGCACCAGATCGTCGGCGATGTCGGCATCGCGCGCGAGCGCGCGTGCATAGCGGCGGAGCGCCGGAATCATGGCTTCGACACTTTGACGAAACGCGCTCATCGGCACCAGATTGCAAGGGTTGCAAGAGTCGTGAGGCGCGAACGCCTTACCCATCATAACACCCAATTCTCCCGTCTATTCCAGCAGTAAGGCGCATCGAGAACAGCGTTAATGCGCAAGCGGATTTGGGCTCGACCGCACCGGAGTGCTGGTGTACCTCCAAGCCCGGCAGGGAAGCGCGATTGGAAAGTAAGGTGTCGCAAAAATCAGGCCTGATGCACGGCAAGCGCGGGATGATCCTCGGCGTCGCCAACAATCGCTCAATCGCCCGCGTCGGCATGAAGCGTCCCGACGCGCCGGATATCTCGCTCTCCAATTCGCTGAGCAAGGAATAGCTGATAGTCCGATGCCGCGCCCGTCATCTATTACATCCGCCACGGCGAGACATCGTGGAACGCGGAAGGCAGGCTGCAGGGCGTGCAGGACATTCCGCTCAACGATCTCGGCCGCAGGCAGGCGGCCCATGCCGGCAATGTTCTCGCCGGCCTGTTCTTGCGCGACGGCCGCGAAAAATCATCGCTTGCCTTCGTCGCCAGTCCGCTGATCCGCGCCCGCGCGACGATGGAACTGGTGCGCAGCGAACTGAACCTGCCGCCGTCGGCTTACGCGCTCGACGACCGCTTGCGCGAAATCGGCTACGGCCAGTGGGAGGGCTCGACGCTGCCAGAGATGCAGGTCGCCGATCCCGAGCTGTTTGCGAAGCGACAAACCGAGAAATGGACGGTGTCGCCGCCCGGCGGCGAAAGCTATGTCCAGGTGCAGGCCCGGATGCAGGACTGGTACGCTTCGCTCCGGGGGGACACCGTGACGGTGGCCCATGGCGGCACGGCGCGAGCGCTGATGGTGGCGCGCGGCATCGAGACGCCGGCCAGTGCCGCCGACCTGACCATCGAGCAGGGCGCCGTCTACGTGTTCCGCGACGGGGACTTGCGGAAATATAGTTAAGGAGGACGTTCGCCTCCGTCATTCCGGGATGGTCCGAAGGACCAGACCCGGAATCTCGAGATTCTCAGGGGCGCAAGGGGTACCCCATAGTTCGATGCTTCGCATCGCCCCGGAATGACGGTTGCGGGTTTGACCACCGTTTCCCCGCGCGTTACGACAGTCAGAACTGACTTGCGAGCCAAGCGAACCAAATGTCCCACAACACCTTCGGCCACATGTTCCGGGTCACGACCTTCGGCGAGAGCCACGGGATCGCGATCGGCTGCGTGGTCGACGGCTGCCCGCCGCTGATCCCGCTGACATCAGAGGACATCCAGCACGATCTCGACCGCCGCCGTCCGGGACAATCGCGCTTCACCACCCAGCGCCAGGAGCCGGACGCGGTGAAGATCCTGTCGGGTGTGATGGCGCATCCCGAAACGGGTGTGCAGGTGACGACGGGCACCCCGATCGCGCTGTTGATCGAGAACACCGACCAGCGCTCCAAGGACTATTCCGAGATCAAGGACAAGTTTCGCCCCGGCCACGCCGACTTCACCTATGAGGCCAAATACGGCCTGCGCGATTATCGCGGCGGCGGGCGTTCGTCGGCGCGCGAGACCGCCACCCGCGTCGCCGCCGGCGCCATCGCGCGCAAAATCCTGCCCGACGTGAAGGTGCGCGGCGCGCTGGTGCAGATGGGCCCGCACAAGATCGATCGCGACAAATGGGACTGGGACGAGATCGCGCGCAATCCGTTCTTTTGTCCCGACAAGGACAAGGCCGAATTCTTCGAAAAATATCTCGACGGCATCCGCAAGGCCGGCTCTTCGATCGGCGCCGTGATCGAAGTCGTCGCCGAAGGCGTGCCGCCGGGCTTGGGCGCACCGATCTACGCCAAGCTCGACGGCGAACTGGCGGCGGCGATGATGAGCATCAACGCGGTGAAGGGCGTCGAGATCGGCGCAGGCTTTGGCGCGGCCGAATTGTCCGGCGAGGAAAACGCCGACGAGATGCGGACCGGCAACAACGGCACGCGGTTTTTGTCCAACAACGCCGGCGGCGTGCTCGGCGGCATCTCCACCGGCCAGCCGGTGGTGGTGCGCTTTGCGGTGAAGCCGACGTCGTCGATCCTTTCGCCGCGCCAGACCGTCGACCGCTCAGGCGCCGACACCGACATCATGACCAAGGGCCGCCACGACCCCTGCGTCGGCATTCGCGCGGTGCCGGTGGGCGAGGCCATGATGGCCTGCGTGCTGGCCGATCATTTCCTGCGCCACCGCGGCCAGGTCGGCGGGTAAACCCGCCTTCCTCACTGCATCGCGTCTGCGATCTTTTCCGCCGTCATCAGGACCGGAAAATTGGTGTTGGCGCACGGCACCACCGGGAAGATCGAGGCGTCGACCACGCGCAAGCCCTGCACGCCCTTGACGCGGCCCTGGGTGTCGACCACCGCCATCGGATCGTCCGCCCGGCCCATCCGACATGAGCACGAGGCGTGCCATACGCCGATCGCGGACTTGCGTACGAAGGCTTCGAGCGCCTCGTCGTCGCTCATCACCTGCTCGAACGTAAAACCTTCGACGACGAAATTGTCGATCATGTAGTGGCGCAGCGCCGCCGGCCCATCCATCAGCTTCGCGGCGATGGCAGTGAGAATCTTGTTCTTCGTGTTGACCACGCCGATCTTGCGCACGCGGTCGGAGTAGGCGGCCGGGAATGGCTTGTCGGTCACCGCCTTGAGCGGCGCGCTCATCTGCAGGCCCGCCATCTTGCGAAAGCCGCTCATCAGGCGGTCGAGATCGCGCCGGTCGGACAGCAGGTTGAACTCGACGATCGGCTCTTCCCGCGGGTCGCGCGAGGAGAGTTTCACCTGCCCGGTCTCCGAATAGGTCTTGTTGACGAAGGTGAGCAGCGAGCCGATCTGCTCGCCGACCGAATGCCAGGCAGACTTGGTGATGACAACGACGAACATGTCGCCGGCGGGGATGCCCGGAAGGCCCGAGGAGTAACGCAGCCCCATCTGCATATGGCGTCTGGTGTGCGCGTTCATGCGCGCGCCACGACGGACATACGAGGACAGCGAGATCGAGGGATGGTCCATCAGGCGCTGGCCGACGCCTGCGAGGCCCGCCAGCACCGGAATGCCCATGTCCCGGAGATGCCCGACCGGCCCGATGCCGGCGCGCAGCAGATGCGCCGGCGAATGAATCGCGCCGCTCGAGAGGATGATTTCGCGGCCGCGGAACTCCTGCTCGCGGCCGTTGACCAGCGCCTTTACGCCGACGCATTGCGTACCTTCGAACAGCAGCTCCTTCACCTGCGTGTTGGTCGATATGGTCAGGTTGGCGCGCTGGCGCGTCGCGCGATCGAGATAGCCCATGGCGGCCGAGACCCGTTGCTCGTCCTGATTGGAGTGCGTCACCGGGAAGTAGCCGTCGACGAACTCGCCGTTCTGGTCGGGCAGGAACTTGAAGCCGGCTTGCTTGCAGGCCTCGGCCATCGCCTGCGAATGCTTGGTCCAGTGCGCTTGCGGAATGCGGCGGACGGGGATGCGGCCATCCTTGCCGTGGAAGCGGGCCGTCGAAATCGAGGTCGTGCTCGACCTTCTTGAAATAGGGCAGCACGTCGTCCCAGCTCCAGCCGGTGGCGCCGCGCGCCTCCCACTCGTTGTAATCGGTCGGTGCACCGCGGTTGGCCATCTGGCCGTTGATCGAGGAACCGCCACCCAGCACGCGTGCCTGCTCGTATTTCCGTAAGGGAGGCCTGGCCTCGTCGGGATTGTTGTGGCTGACGATTTGGGTGGTGACCTTGAGTTCGGTCCAGTGGAAGCGCGGATCGAAATACGCCGTTCCCGGATAGCTGTCGCGAATCTCTGCTGGTTCGTTGCCCGGCGGTGTGTCCTGGCCTGCCTCGCAGAGCAGGATCTTGTTGGCGCTCCTGGCGGAGAGGCGGTGGGCCATGACCGAGCCTGCCGATCCGCCGCCGACGATGATGAAGTCGTACACTTTGACGTTTCCTCTTGTTTTTGCACCGTAAGGCTAGCGCAGCTCCGTCGCCGGGTCACGCCCGGCTGTCACGGGAGCGCGCTTGACGTTTTAGGGGGTTGCGCGGCAAATACCTCCGCCATGAACATCGCAGAACTGCAGAAGCTGACCGACTGGCTGATCGACGGCGGCAGGTCGGCGGCCAGCCCGACCCGATTTATGGCCGAGTGCTGCGAACGAATGGTCGCGGCCGGCCTGCCGCTGTGGCGCGTCGGCGTCTTCGTCCGCACGCTGCATCCCGAGATCTACGGGCGCAATTTCATCTGGAAGCCGGGCTCCGAGGTCGAGCTCGGTACCGTCGATTTCGGAATTCTGGAATCTCCGGATTTCCACAACAGCCCCCTCAAAATCGTTTTCCAGCAGGAGCAGGAAGTTCGCGCCCGCGTCGACGATCCCGCAAGCAAGCGCTTTCCAATCATCGAGGATCTCCGAGCCGAGGGTGTCACCGATTACATCGCGCTGCCGCTGCCCTTCATCGGCGGCACGATGAATGCGTCGAGTTGGACCACCAGGCAGCCGGGCGGGTTCACGGAAGCGCAGCTGGCGGCGCTGCGGGGCCTTACGAGGCCACTGGCGCGGGTGGTCGAGATCCTCAGTTTGAACCGTATGGCTGCGAGTTTGCTCGACACCTACGTCGGCAACAGCGCCGGCGAGCGGATCATGGGTGGACAGATCAGGCGCGGGCATACCGAGACGATGAATACCGCAATCTGGCTGTCCGATCTGCGCGGTTTTACCGCGCTGTCGGACCGGCTGCCGGCCGAGACCGTCGTCGATATTCTGAACCAGTATTTCGATTGCCAGGTCGCCGCGATCAAGAACCATGGCGGCGAAGTACTGAAATATATGGGCGACGGCCTGCTCGCGGTTTTTCCGATCGATGAATATGTCGGCGACGAAAAGCAGGTTTGCTCGAATGTGCTGGAAGCCGCCCATGAGTTGCGCGCCAGCGTGGCCGACATGCAGTACCCGGTTGGCGACACGGTCGAGCGGTTTCGGTTCGGCGTCGCGTTGCATGTTGGACGCATTCTCTACGGCAATATCGGCGGCGGCAACCGGCTCGACTTCACCTGCATAGGACCTGCGGTCAATCTGGCGGCGCGGCTGGAAAAGATCGCCAGCCAAACCAGGCGCACCATCGTGGCGTCGGAAGGCTTTGCCGGCATCTGCCGGGGAGGGTGGAGCGATCTCGGCGAGTTTCCGGTCGCCGGCTTCGCCAAGGCCGCGCGCGTCTATGGATTGGCCGACGAGACGTCGGCGGCGTGATGCCGCGCTCATGTGGCCCGAGAACCCATTTGCCACGGGCACCGGCGGTTAACGAGGCGTTAACTATATTCATTCATTTGTTGCTAATCATTTCTCGCGCCGGAGGGTGCTCCCGTGTCGATCTCGGTTGGATCAAACGCAACCTCCTATCTCAGCTATGCCGGCAATGCTTACGGGGCTGGCAGCACGGCGTCGAAAGCCAGCCCGGCCTCAACCGACACCACCGACACGTCCTCGCCATCGTCGTCGACCTCGGTCACTTTGTCTGACGAGGCCAAGGCCTATCTGGCGCAAACGGCGGCCGACAGCGAACCGCCGTCGGTCGCGACCCTCACCACGCAGGCGCGCGCCTGGTTCGACCAGCAATACGTGGCGCTCGGAACGTCATCGGCGATGCTCGATGGGCAGGTCGCGATCGATTTTTCCGGCCAGACCCGCGCGACCGTGTCGGTGATTGCCGACAATGCCAACGGCCAGTTCTCGACGGACGAGGTAACGGCGGCGACCAGGACATTGCAGTCACGATTTAACGACGCCGTGTCTCCGCATGTCGTGATTGCCCGGCACACCGGAGACTATGCAAGCCTCTACGCCGCGGCGTCGGATTATCTCGATCAGGCCGGCAGCGACGAGAAGGCAACGTCGGCCTGGAATGATCAGAAGCAGGCCGTGCTGGACGGCTTGGCCGCGGCCAGGGCAAGCTTCGGCAAGGCACCTGTTACCGGCAACGATGCGGACCCGGTGAGGGCGCTGCTCGACAAGGCGCCAACACAAACCTCAACCACCACGGACTCAAGCCCGGATGCGCTGGCAACCAACGCGCGGGCGATGCTCGACGCGCAGTCGGGTAGCGCCAGGGACAACGGCAAGGACCTGGTATTCACCGGCAACAGGCAGACCGGGCAGCAGGTGGATTTCACCGACTTCGACAATCGAACCCTGGCCATCATGGCGTTGAACGCTGATGCGTCGTTCTCGGCGCCGGAAGCCAGCGCTGCGAAGGCGGAGCTCAATCAGCGCACGCGAACCGGCCTGGTGAACTCATTTGGTGGCGACGGCATACGGGCGAGCAGCCTGGCGCTGCTCCAGCAATATTCGAGCATGAGCTCCGAGGAGCGAAGCGTTCTCGGCTTCACCGACGACTATGCCAACAGGATCATTGCGAACTACCGTACGGCGTCATCGATACAGAACAATCTCGGTTCCGGTTCCGGCGCCGGGCTGGCCGCCTATCTCTCGGCATGATCGGGGAAAAAATCCGCGCTATTCTTCCGGCTCGGTTGTGAACAGCAGCGGATAGCCCTTGGCGCGGCCGGCATCGGTGGCGCGGGTCGCCTTGGTCTCGGCGACGTCCCTGGTGAACACGGCGACGACGCAGACGCCGCGGCGGTGCGCGGTGATCATTACCTTGTGGGCCTGGTCCTCGGTCATGCGGAATTCGCCCTTCAGCACCGTGACGACGAATTCGCGCGGCGTGAAATCGTCATTGACGAGGATCACCTTGTGCAGGCGCGGCCGCTCGGTCTTGGTTTTGACCCTGGTCTTTGGCTTGACGACGGTATCGGCCATTCCAATGTAGTCCTGAGGCGAGCGAATTTTTGACGTGTTCGCCGCACTCAGTTGGCGCGGCACTCCGCCAGTCGCTGCGCCATGGACTGATCGCCGCGGCTGACGGCCGTCTCGATCAGTTTACAGGCTCCGGGCCGGTCCTGAAACCGCATCAACGCCGGCAGGCGCGTCAATCGTTCAATTCGGAGCCAGACACCGGACAGGTCAATCACGGCGGAACTCGCTGCGCAGGGCGGCTGTGGACGAGGCCTGATCCTAACCCGAATGTGAAGGACAAATGATTTCAGCGCTTTGCGTCGGCCATTTTGCATGTCACCATAACTGTCGTTCGACGGGAGGGCCGCAATGCGCTGGTATGTCTCGATCGGGGTCGTGCTTGTTGCGGGCGTACTCGCTGGCGATGTGGCAAGTCTTGCCGCGCCGAATGCAGCGAACCGGCCGGGCCACCAGCCGAACGCCGCCGGCCGTCAACTGACCGACAAGGAAGCCAATCCGACCGTCGACGTCGAGCTCGTCCTTGCTGTCGATGTCTCCTATTCGATGGACATGGACGAACTCGCGCTGCAGCGGGAAGGCTATGCGCATGCCATCGTCTCCAAGGAGTTCCTGCAGGCGCTGAAGAGCGGCCCGAACGGCAGGATCTCGGTGACCTATTTCGAATGGGCGGCATCCACCGACCAGAAGATCATCATCCCATGGCGCCTGATCGACGGGCCCGAGACGGCGGACGCCGTCGCCAATGAAATCATCAAGGCCCCGATCCGCCGCGCGTCCCGCACCTCGATCTCGGGCGCGATCAACTTCGCCATGCCGCTGTTCGACGAGAACCCGCGTCGCGGCCTGCGGCGCGTGATCGATATTTCCGGCGACGGCCCGAACAACAACGGCGCGCCCGTCCTCATCGCGCGCGATGCCGCGGTGGAGAAGGGCATCGTCATCAACGGCCTGCCGATCATGGTGAAGGAGCCGTCTTATTCCACCATGGATATCGACAATCTCGATATGTACTACGAGGATTGCGTCATCGGCGGCCCCGGCTCGTTCGTCGTCACGATCAAGGACCGCGACAAGTTCAAGGAAGCGATCCGCACCAAGCTCCTGCTCGAGATCGCGGGCCGTACCCCCGAACGCCCGGTCGTGCCGGCCGCCGGCCGTGAGCCGCGCGTCAACTGCATGATCGGCGAAAAGATCTGGCAGGACCGGTGGGGAAGGTGAGAGATGCGTAGGGTGGGCAAAGGCGCGCTTGCGCCGTGCCCACCATTCTTGTGCAAGTCAAAAATTGGTGGGCACGCTTCGCTTTGCCCACCCTACGAATTGCCCGACCCGCTCACCTCCTGAACCGCGCCACCAATTCGACATGCGGCGTATGGCGGAACTGGTCGACAGGCGTGACGCCCTCGATCTTGTATCCGCCGTCGATCAAAATTCTTGCATCGCGCGCGAATGTCGTGACGTTGCACGATACCGCTACCACCGTCGGCACCTTGCTGGCCGCGAGCTGCGTCACCTGCGCCTGCGCGCCCTGCCGCGGGGGATCGAACACCACCGTGTCGTAGTCGCGCAATTCCTGCGGCATCAGCGGGCGGCGAAACAGGTCGCGCATCTCCGCCTTGAGCGGCTTCAGTCCCGAGGTGGACGTCGCGGCCTTCTGCAATGCCGCGACCGCGCCGGCGTCGCTGTCGAAGGCTGATATCCGCGACTTCGCTGCAAGCCGCAGTGCAAAGGGGCCGACGCCGCAGAACAGGTCGGCGATGGTTTTGCCGCGCTTGCAGTGTTCGAACACGAGGGCAGCGAGCGTTTCCTCGCCGGCCACCGTTGCCTGCAGGAACGAGCCGGGCGGCAGCGCCACCTGCGCGGCGCCGATCGAAATCACGGGCGGCGTTCGCATCAGGACCAGCTCGCCGTGGCGCGTCAGCCGCGCCAGCCGATGCGCTTCGGCGATGCGCGACAGCCTCGTGATCATGGCTGTCGACAGCGGGCCGGAGCCGCGCACATCGACATCGAGCCCGCTGTTGGTCGCGGTGATCTGGATGTCGAGCGGCTTGCCCATCGCGATCAGCGGCTCGGCGACGGCCCACGCCGCCTCGATCGCGCCTGCCGAGTTGCGGGTCGAGGATCGGGCAGCGGTCGATCGGAATGATGTCGTGCGAACCGGCCGCCGCATAACCGACCTTGAGCACGTCGTGCGTTCCCATCCGGCCGTGCAGGGTGATGCGCCGGCGGCCCGCGCCATGGGCATCGACCAGGGGCGCCACGTCGCAATCGATTCCCGCCTGCGCCAGCGTCGTCACCACGAGCTCGCGCTTCCAGGCGCGATAGGCCGCGGCGTCCCAATGCTGGATCGCGCAGCCGCCGCAGACGCCGAAATGCGGACAGAACGGCGCGACCCGCTCCGCGCTTGCGGCTTCGACGTTCAGCAACCGCCGTCGGTCGGGATGATGGCCGGGAACGGCTGCGACCTCGATTGTTTCGCCGCCCAGCGTGTACGGCACGTAGATGTTGCCGCCGCCGGCGATGGCGACGCCGTCGCCGTGATGGCCGACATGGTCGATGACGAGGCGCTCGCTGTCAGCCACGGCGCGCGCCCATGAAGAATTCGATATTGCCGTCGCCGCCGGTGATCGACGACGGAAACACCTGGATATCGGTGCAGCCGAGCGAGGCCGCGAACGCCGTGATGTCGTCGCAGATTTCCTGGTGCACCATCGCATTGCGGATGATGCCGTGCTTGGAATGTTTCCGCTCCGCCTCGAATTGCGGCTTGATCAACGCGAGCAGATGCATCGGCGCCGCCGCCAGCGACAATGCCACCGGCAGCACCGCCTTCAGGGAAATGAAGCTGACGTCGATGACGACGATGTCGGGCCGCGCGGGCAGGCGCTTGCCTTCGAATTTGCGGATATCGGTTTCTTCCATCGACACGATTTTGGGATGGTCGCGCAGCGAGGGATGCAACTGGCCGTGACCGACATCGATGGCGAAGACGAGGCTCGCGCCGTTTTGCAGCAGCACCTCGGTGAAACCGCCGGTGGACGCGCCGACGTCGAGGCAGACATGGTCCTCGATCTCGATCGGATACTGCTCCAGCGCGCCGGCGAGCTTGACGCCGCCGCGCGAGACATAAGGATGCGCGGGCTGTGCCGATAAATCGGCATTGGCTGATATCAGCTCCGAGGGCTTCGACACGGGCCTGCCGTCGGCGGTCACGCCGCCGGCGTCGATCGCGGCGCGGGCGCGGGCACGGCTTTCGAACAGGCCGCGCTCGACGAGGAGCACGTCCACGCGCTTGCGGGGAGAGGTTTCGCTGTTGCTAGTCTTCGCCAAGGTCAGCTCGATTTGCCTTTGGCGCGATCCGCCGCCAGACGAACGCAGGTCTCGAATGAAGTCAGATCGTGCCAGATATCCGCAGGCCGCTGCTGCGGCGTTACCAGTTTAGCACCATGCAGAGCGAGTGTGTGGATCATCATGAGATTGTCGGGCAGTCCGAAATCCTCCACCGTCAATCCATCATCGTCGATCAGATGGCCGCCAGCTGGCTTTCGTGACCGAAAAAGATCGCGCCACGCGCTCGGCATAGTCAGCGGGGTCGTTGCTATAGGCCAGACAGAGCTTGCCGCGCCCGGCCATGTAGCCGAGTTCATAGACGGTGCCGGCGTCGGCACTGGGGCCACGAAACGGCGTAAGGTTGGCAATGATCGCATCCGCCGCATCCATCATCGCCTCGTTACCCCTGAAGATCGCAAGCGAGGCATCGGCGGCGGTGAGGTCGACCGCATTGTCGAGCGGATAAAGCCCGCTCACGCCATGGCGGGCGCAGATCGCGGCCTTGCGGCGCCCGATCTCGATGGCGTCCGGCAGGAACACGTCGGGACCTGCCAGATAGATCTTCATGGGATTACCCGGCGAAAGAGCCAGATCTTCTGGTTCTGCGACGCTTCGGTTCTGACCAGGTCAGAACCGAAGGGCTGTGCCTCAGGCGAGCTTGACCGTCTCGGTCTTGTAGTCCTTGCCGAGCGCATCGAACACCTTGGCGACGATGCCCTTGGCGTCGAGGCCGGCATGGGCATACATCGCGGCCGGCGAGTCATGGTCGATGAACTCGTCGGGCAGCACCATCGCGCGCATCCGCAAGCCGCCGTCGAGCATGCCGTGTTCGGCCAGCGTCTGCATCACGTGCGAGCCGAAGCCGCCGATCGAGCCTTCCTCGATGGTCAGCAGCACTTCGTGCTCGCGCGCCAGCTTCAGCACCAGATCGACGTCGAGCGGCTTCATGAAGCGCGCGTCGGCGATGGTGGTGGAGAGGCCGTGGGCGGCGAGTTCGTCGGCCGCCTTTTCGCATTCGGCCATGCGCGTGCCGAACGAGAGCAGGGCGATCTTGTTGCCCTGGCGGACGACGCGGCCCTTGCCGATTTCGAGGGGCGTGCCGACCTCGGGCATTTCGACACCGCGGCCTTCGCCGCGCGGATAACGCACCGCGCTCGGGCGGTCGTTGATCGCGACCTGGGTGGCGACCATGTTGACGAGTTCCGCCTCGTCGGATGCCGCCATGATGACGAAGTTCGGCAGGCAGCCGAGATAGGCGTTGTCGAACGAACCGGCATGGGTCGCGCCGTCGGCGCCGACCAGGCCGGCGCGGTCGATCGCAAAACGTACCGGCAGGCTCTGGATCGCGACGTCGTGGACCACCTGGTCGTAGCCGCGCTGCAGGAAGGTCGAGTAGATCGCGCAGAACGGCTTGTAGCCTTCGGTGGCGAGGCCGGCCGCAAAGGTCACGGCATGCTGCTCGGCGATGCCGACGTCGAAGGTGCGGTCCGGGAACGCCTTGTTGAAGATGTCGACGCCGGTGCCGGACGGCATCGCCGCCGTGATGGCGACGATCTTGTCGTCCTTCTCGGCTTCCTTGACGAGGCTCTGGCCGAACACGTTCTGGTAGGCGGGTGCGTTCGGCTTGGCTTTCGCCTGCGCGCCGGTGGCGACGTCGAACTTGACCACGGCGTGATACTTGTCGGCGGAGGCTTCCGCCGGGCCGTAGCCCTTGCCCTTCTGCGTCACGACGTGAACCAGGATCGGGCCGGTTTCCATGTCGCGGACGTTCTTCAGGACCGGCAGCAGATGGTCGAGGTTGTGGCCGTCGATCGGGCCGACGTAATAGAAGCCGAGCTCCTCGAACAGCGTGCCGCCGTCCATCATGAAGCCGCGGGAGTATTCCTCGACGCGGTTGGCGCGGTTGGCGAGGATCTTGGGCAGACGCTTGTTGATCTGCTTGGCCGCGTCGCGCAGCGTGCGGTAGGTCTTGCCGGAGTAGAGGCGGGACAGATACGCGCTCATCGCGCCGACCGGCGGCGCGATCGACATGTCGTTGTCGTTGAGGATCACGATCAGGCGCGAATTCATCGCACCGGCATTGTTCATGGCTTCATAGGCCATGCCGGCCGACATCGAGCCGTCGCCGATCACGGAGATGATGTTGTTCTTGCCGCCGGAGAGGTCGCGCGCCACCGCCATGCCGAGGCCGGCCGAAATCGAGGTCGAGGAGTGCGCGGCGCCGAACGGATCGTAGTCGCTCTCGCTGCGCTTGGTGAAGCCGGAGAGGCCGCCGCCGGTGCGCAGCGTGCGGATACGGTCGCGGCGTCCGGTCAGGATCTTGTGCGGGTAGGCCTGGTGGCCGACGTCCCAGATCAGGCGGTCGCGCGGCGTATCGAAGATGTAGTGGATCGCGGTGGTGAGTTCCACGACGCCAAGGCCGGCGCCGAAGTGGCCACCGGTCACCGAAACGGCGTCGATGGTTTCCTGGCGGAGTTCGTCCGCGACCTGGCGCACTTGCTCGACATTGAGCTTGCGGAGATCATCGGGCGTGCGGATGGTATCCAGGAGCGGCGTTTTACTAAATGTGGTCACAGCGATATTCCAATTTTGCATGTCAGGGCGAGTGGCCCGACGCGAGACGGGAAGCGCGGTAACCGCGCGGTGAAAATCCAGGCCCCGGTGCCATCTCGGCGGGCCGGTACCTGATTTGAAAGCCTAGATGCACTCCGGTTTTAACCACGTGATATGCATCACGTTAGTCGCGTCTAACCCTTCCCGGTTCAGTTTCTTTAGCTATTTGAAGCGTTTGCTGCCGCAGAAAGTCCGCCAGCGGCTGCACTCCCAGCCCATCGAACCGAAACCTTTACACCAAAGCCGCCGTCAAAGCCAACCCGGAGCGCCGATTCGGTTCCAGGGCACGGGTCGGAAAAGCCCTGATTTTTCAACTACTGCGGCGGGCAGATGGTTCCAATTTGCTCAATTCGGCGGCACTGGCGGCTGCTGTCGTGGCTGCTTCGATCCGTTTCCAGGCGCGATCGCGCACGCCGGAATCGCCGGTCGCGACATCGAGTGCTGCGTCGGGAACAGCCATGCGCTCGCTGAGCGGGACCGGTCCGCAGACGATCATGAAGAAGTCGTAGGCGTTGGGCAGTTCGTTGGCCATCACGAACTGGAAATGCACGCGGAAGAACTGCCAGCGAAACTTTTCGTAGTGTTCGGGCCGGATGACGTCGCGGAATCGTACCGGCACGATCGTCGGATTGCGCCTGGCGGAGCCTGCGTCGATGCCGTGGCTCGTGATCGGATCGAACTGGTAGAAATTCATCACGTCCTTGCGCGCCTGGCAGTCGATCCAGTCGATCGACGGCTCGATCGCCAGCATGCGCAGATGGTCGCGGAATTGCGTCGATACGGCGTGATAGCCGACGATCGGGAAATTGCCGCCGATCGTCAGCAGCACGATGCGCGGACCGTGACGGCCGAGCGCAGGATCGAGCTTCAGCGCGCGGGCCAGCATTTCCGTGCTCAGGAACGACCCGGAGCTATGGCCGACGATGACGATTTCTTCGGCATCGGTGCTCCTGGCTGTCTTGACCAGATGCTGTGCAAAGCGGTCGATGCGCTGATCCCAATCCGGGCGCTCGCGGCGCGAGAATTCCCAGGTCCAGATCGTGTCGCACAGGAGATAGAGCACGTAAGTGGCATTCTCGGTATATTTCAGCACGGTCCAGAGCAGCGCCACGAAGATGGCGATTGCGATGGTGATACTGAAGGCGTCGGGAATGCCGACGGCGTTCAGGCCTTTCTCGAAAATGAAGGCAATGGCGGCGGCGCACGCAGCCTCAAGCAGCAGCATCAAATGCGGGTAGGTGATGAAGGTCGCGAAACGCCAGTTCGCCTTGCCGAAGCGGCCGATGGTGCCGGCGAAGACCAGCCGCCAATAGATCCACACCGCGCTGAAGACGGTGCGCCAGATCGGCGACGCCAGGTCCTGCTGGATGAAATCCTCGAACCGGAGGAAATCGTAGGCCGTGCGGGTCTGCCAGTCCTCTGCCTTGGTATCGATGGTCCAGGACGCGATCTCGTCGTCGGCCACGACCTTGGGCCGGCTGATGGTGGCCTGGAGCTGGTAAAGCCGGCCGAACTTGCGCAGCTCGGTCCGGAACATGCGGTAATATTGCGCCAGCCCGCGCGGATCGTAGCCCTGAATATAGATGATATGGCGGTGCTCGACGCGCACGTACTGTCCCCGGATGTTGGCCGACTATAACAGGCTGGGCAGGGCGCCAAGAACTAAATCGGCTACCGAACCGACCGGTTATTCAGTCTTTTAGTGGGGAGGCGCGCGCCGAATTCGCTCCGGATCTCCCGGTGATGTCGGCCCGGCGGGGTGATTCCGTCCGGCTCACTGCACGTCGAGGGGCTCGGTCCCGGTGACCTGGCCGTTTGCATCGGTGGTGATCTTGTCGACGCGGGCTTCGGCCTGCCGCAGCAGTTCTTCGCAGCGGCGCTTCAGCGCCTCGCCGCGCTCATAGATCACGACCGATTCCTCGAGCGGCACCTTGCCGTCCTCGAGCCGCTTCACGATCGATTCAAGCTCCTCCATCGCGCGCTCGAAGGAGAGTTTTTTGACGTCCGCCTGGGTGTTTTCGGCCATATCGAGTTCCCGATTGCGCCCCCTAAGAGCGCAGAATCAAACAACATTTTGGGGGCCTATTGTGGCGGGGATTTACGCGCCCATCAATGTGGTGACATGCGCCGCTACCGACTCTTTCAGCCCCTGCAGGTCGTAGCCGCCTTCCAGCACCGAGACAACCCGGCCACCGGCGCTGGCCTCGGCCTGGTCCATCAGCTTGCGCGTGACCCAGCCGAAATCATCCGCCTTCAGGTTGAGCGAGGCCAGCGGATCGCGGTAATGCGCGTCGAAGCCGGCGGAGATAATGACCAGTTCCGGCGCGAACTTCTGCAATTGCGGCAGGATCAGGTTTTCGAACGCGGCGCGGAATTTGGCGCTGCCGTCTTCGGATGCCAGCGGCGCATTGACGATGGTGTCGTGCTCGCCGCGCTCGCCGCTGGCGCCGGTGCCCGGAAACAGCGGCATCTGGTGCGTCGAGCAATACATCACGGTCGGATCGTGCCAGAAGATATCCTGCGTGCCGTTGCCGTGATGGACGTCGAAATCGACGATCGCGGCGCGCTCGATGCCGTATTTGCGCTGGGCGTGGCGGGCGGCGATGGCGACATTGTCGAAGAAGCAGAAGCCCATCGGCTTCGACACCTCCGCATGGTGACCGGGCGGACGCACGGCGACGAACGCATTCTGATGGGCGCCGGACATCACCGCGTCGGTCGCCGCCACCGCGCCGCCGACGCCGCGCATGACAGCTTCCCAGGTGCCCGGCGACATCGAGGTGTCGCCGTCGATATAGATCATGCCGCTCTGCGGGGCGATGTGCCGGAGCTCGCCGACATAATGCTCGCCATGGCATAGCGTGACGGAATCCAGACTGCCTTCCGGCGCCTCGCCGCGCGTGAGCGGCTTGAAGCGCTCTTCGGCCATAACCTCAGCCACTGCGCGCAGCCGGTCGGGACGTTCGGGATGTCCCGGGGGCGTAACATGGTCGAGACATGCGGGATGGGTCAGAAGGAGTGTCATGCAGGATCCTGGCGTTAAGGGCGCCGGCAAGGGATCGGTTAATCTAGGCGCTCAGGAGCCGCTCGGAAAGGCCCACGGCATTGCTCAAGCCGTCTTCCAGATTTCGTGTCCCGGACGCGGTGCAGCGTCTCTTGACGGTGCACCGCAGAGCCGGGACCCATCGCGGCAGCGTGTTGGACCCCGGATCAGCAGCGCACCACTTCGTGCTGCGCAGCATCCGGGGAACGCAGTGCGCGCCGCGTCTAGTTTATCCTGACAATGCGGTCGGCGGCGGTCGGGCCGACCGGGCTGTTCGCCCCAAAATAAGCATGCAGCGCATCGGAATTGTATACGCCGATAAGAGGCGCGGTTCCCTGGGTGATCACAGTAAATCCATCGCCGCCGACGGACAGGAAATTGTTCACGGTGACGCGATAGCTCGCGGCGGGATCGAGCGGCTGGCCGTTCAGCGACATCCGCTCAGCGATGATACGCTCGCCGTCGCCTTTCGATCCGTCCCACGCATAGGCGAAACCCTTCGACACCTGCAAAATCCTCGGCCGCTTCGGATCGAGCCATTGCTGCTCCAGCATGTCCTTGATCTGCCTGCCGGTCAGCGTCACCGTCACCAGTTGATTGCGGAACGGCTGGCTGGCGAACAGATCGGCATAGGTCACCGCGCCGCTATCCTTGTGCGGAATGTCGGCGCGCACGCCGCCGGGATTGGTGAAGGCGATCACCGCGCCGCCCTTGTCCTCAGCGCTGGTCGCGGCGAGTTGTGCGTCGGCGACGATGTCGCCGAGCGGGCTTTCGCCGGCATGGTTGGGCACGCGCGACAGCGTCGCCGTCACCGAACCCGCCGGGCGGTTGGCGATCGGCGCAGCCAGCCTGTCGTAGGATTCGAGCAGCGCGGTTTGCTGCGGGTCCTTCGCGAGCGTCGCAGTGCGGACGATGGTGTTATTGGCCGTGGCGCTGATGACGTCGCGCGTGACGGAATCGAGCTTGAGGTCGATCGCGGTGACGAGCGTGCCGTATTTGTCGCCTGACGTGACGAGCCGCCCGTCGATCTCGCAGACATAGGCGCGGTGGGTGTGGCCGGTGACCACGACGTCGACCGCCCGATCGAACTTTTTCACGATGTCGACGATCGGTCCGGAAATGCCGGGACATTCGTTGTAGTCGCCCGTCGGCAATCCGCCTTCGTGGATCAGGACCACGATGGCCTCGACGCCGCGCGCCTTCAATTCCGGGATCAGCGCGTTCACCGTGCCGGCTTCGTCGCGAAATTCAAGGCCGGCAACGCCCGCCGGCGAGACCAGGCCGGGTGTGCCCTTCAGGGTCAGCCCGATGAAGGCCACGGGAATGCCGTCGAAGGCGCGGATTTCGTAAGGAGGAAGCACGGTCTTGCCGGTGCTCTTCTCGAATGTGCTGGCGGCGAGATAGCGAAATTTAGCGCCGGTGAAGGGATGCGGACCCTGGCATTTGTCGACCGGGTGGCAGCCGCCGTTCTGCATCCGCAGCAACTCGTCCTTGCCTTCGTCGAATTCGTGATTGCCGACGGAGGAAATATTCAAGCCCATCATCGACAGCGCCTCGATCGTCGGCTCGTCATGGAACATGGCGGACAGAAACGGGCTGGCGCCGATCAGGTCGCCGGCCGCGACGAAGATCGTGTTCTTGTGTCCCTCGCGAAGCTGGCTGACCAGCGTCGCCATGTGCTCGGCGCCCCCAGCGGGAACGGTGATCTTCTTCGTCCTGTCCTCGGGATCGGCGATCGTGATCCCGCCCGGCGGCGCGCGCAGGTAGCCGTGAAAATCGTTGATCGCGAGAATGCGCAGGTCGACCGGCGCGGGGGATTGGGCGTTACCCGGTGCAGCCACGCAGACCGCGGCGAGCAGTGCGAGCGCAGAGATGGGAGGAAGGAAAGCTCTCATGGCAGTGACATAGCAGTTTGCTGTTACAGCGTCATTGCGAGGAGCGCAGCGACGAAGCAATCCATCTTTCTTGATGCGGCGCGATGGATTGCTTCGCTGCGCTCGCAATGACGGTGGAGAGAGCCCGCCTTACCCCTTCTTCCGCTCAAAGAACGCCTTGAACGCCGTCACCGCTTCCTTGGAGCGCATCCGTTCGCCGAACAGATGGCCTTCCTGGTCGATCCGGCGTGTCATGTCCTCCGGCGGCAGTTTCAACAGCTTGCGCGAGATCGCGACCGCTTCGGCCGGCAGCGCGCAAATCTCGCGGGCCACCTTGCGCGCCTCGCCCTCGGTGTGTCCGGGGGCTACCACCACATTGACGAAGCCCGCCTCGCGCGCCTCGTCGGCGGAAAACTTGCGTCCCATCACCAGCATGGCGAAGGCGCGCTGGTGGCCCATGGTGCGCGGCATCAACAGGCTGGAGGCGCCTTCCGGCACCAGCCCGAGATTGATGAACGGCGTCGAGAAGGTCGCGGTCGTGCTGGCGAGCACATAGTCGCAATGAAACAGCATCGTGGTGCCGATGCCGATCGCGACGCCGTCGACGGCGGCGATGATCGGCTTGACGTTGTGCGCCAGCGAGTAAAGGAATTTTACGGCGTTGGAGGCGCCGCGCGGCACATCGGTATTCGAGGTGCTGTCCTTGAGGAAATCCTCGAGATCGTTGCCGGCGGTGAACACGCCCGAACCGCCCGTGATGACGATGCAGCGGATGTCAGGGTTGTTCTGCGCCTTGTCGATCGCATCGCTCATCCCGCGATACATGTCCTGGGTGAATGCGTTCTTTTTCTCGGGCCGCCGCAGCTTGATGATGCGCGTTGCGTCTTCGTCCGACACGATGAGGTGTTCGGTCATGAACTTGCCCCTAACAGCAGGCGGCAACGGCGCCGCTGGCCAATCATCCGGCCATATCCTACATGATCCGGCAAGGGGCCAAACTGGCCGGGCCGATTTTTCCCGGGGATGTGACTGGAGGATAACGCAATGCAGCTAGGCGGAATTCATCACCTCACCGCGATCTCGGCGAAGCCGCGGGACAATCTGGCCTTCTACACCGGCCTGCTCGGCATGCGGCTGGTCAAGAAGACCGTCAACCAGGACGACGTCAGCGCCTATCACCTGTTCTACGCCGACGGCAAAGCCAATCCCGGCACCGATCTCACCTTCTTCGATTTCCCGGCGGCGCCCGAGCAGCGCGGAACCAATTCGATCTCGCGCACCGGCCTGCGCGTCGCGGGCGAGAAGGCGCTGGGCTACTGGCGGGATCGACTGAGAGAGGCTGGCGTCACGGCCCGCGACATCGTTGAGGTCGACGGCCGGCTGACGCTGCCGCTCGAGGACGGCGAGGGGCAGCGGCTGGTGCTGGTCGACGACGGCGGAAAGGGCGCGGCCTCGCCGTGGGAGCGCAGCCCGGTGCCGGCGGAACACCAGATCCGCGGCCTCGGTCCGATCGTGCTGACCGTAGCCGATCTCTCGCGCACTGCGTTCGTGCTGACCGACATCATGAACATGCGCCGCGTGCGCGATTATGCGGCCCATGGCGCGCAGATCCATGTGTTCGAGATGGGCGAGGCAAGGGGAGAGCGCAATCCCGCCGCCGAACTGCATGTGATCGAAGACAAGGATTTGCCCGTCGCGCGGCAGGGCGCCGGCGGCGTGCACCATGTCGCGTTCCGCACGCCTGACGAGGCGCAGTACCACGCCTGGACAAAGCGCCTGACGGATTTGCGCATCCCCAACAGCGGCGAGATCGACCGCTTCTACTTCCGCAGCCTCTATTTCCGCGAACCCAACGGCATCCTGTTCGAGATCGCCACCGACGGCCCGGGCTTCGCGACCGACGAGCCGATGGAAACGCTCGGCGAAAAGCTGGCGCTGCCGCCGTTCCTGGAGCCGCGAAGGGCAGCGATCGAGGCGGGGCTGAAGCCGATTTCGTAAGTCGTAGGATGGGTGGAGCGCAGCGAAATCCATCATCGTCATACTCCGTTCCTGATGGGTATCGCTGCGCTCCACCCATCCTGCGGGCTACTGCCCTGCAGCTAAAAGGCCGTGGTCGGCGTCAAACTCCTGTGCACGGCCTTGAAATGATCGAGCTGTTCGATGGCACGATCAAGTTCTTCGCCGACCGAAATCTTCGCCAGATTATCCTGCATTTGATCGATACGGGCCGTGAGGTCGGCAACATCGAACTCCTCAACTGATGAGGCGGTGTCCGCCAGAATAGTAAGTTCCTCGCTCGAAAATTCAGCCAGCCCTCCGAGCACGACAAACCTCTGCAGGGTGTCGGCGGTTTTGATAACGATGATCCCCGGGCGCAGTGCTGCAACGATCGGCGTATGGCCGGCCAGTACGCCGAAATCGCCTTCAAGGCCCGGCAGGTCGACTTGATCGACCTCGTCTGAAAACAGCAGTTTTTCAGGCGATACCAGGTTTGCTTTGAAAGTTGACATCGTAATTCCCCAATCGCTCTAACCTTGTGGTAGATTTCGAGGCAGGCATCGGCCGGATTTCGTCTCGGGACGACCGCGCATTGGAGCTGTTCTTTGAAATCATGAACCTCTGGAGAGGCCAAGGCAAGCATCACAACAACGGCTGTGATTGGAGAGTGTGATGACCGTGGAAAGCATTCTGAAGAAAAAGGGGACCGAGGTCGCAACAATCGCCCCGGATGCAAGCGTCAAGCGAGCGGCAGACTGGCTTCGTGCAAAACATATCGGCGCTCTCGTCGTAACGCGCGACAACACAATTCTTGGTCTCATTTCTGAACGTGAAATCGTTCTCGCGATTTCTCGCCACGGCGAGGCGGCCACGTTGATGTCCGTGAGCGACATCATGCGGCATGGCGTGCCCACCGTAGCCCCGACCGAAACCGTTGGTCACGTGATGGACCTGATGACCCGGCACCGCGCGCGCCACATGCCGGTCGTCCATAACGGCAAACTCGCCGGGATCATCAGCATCGGCGACGTGGTCAAACACCGCCTGGACGATCTGCAGCTTGAAGCCAGCGTCATGCGCGATGCGTACATTGCGGCACGTTAGCGCGGGGCGGAAGTGCGGCAGCGTCATTCCGGAAGGCCTGCCTTGACGAGACCATCGACATACAACGGGTGAGGCCTTCCAGGTCGGTGGCCCTCCACCCACTCAGAAATGCGAAAATTGGGACGACGATCAAGCAATCGAGCCACCGCATCTCGCACTTCTTCTTCGCGACCTAGATGGGCCAACGCTGCCGCTAGGCACCGATAAGGTGTCGGAAGTTTTGGGTTTTTATGGATGGCTTTCTTGGCTGCTGCAACCGCCTCATCGAATTGACCAAGAATGAGGAGTGCAAGGCCCATTCCCGTAAATGATGAGAAGATCAACGGGTCTACTGGACTTAGGCGAATGGCACGCTCAAAGCTCCGAACTGCCTCTTCTCCCCGGCATGCAAAATAGTAAGTCCAACCTCGCTGGTCCCAAGAAAAGGCTAGATTCGGGTTAAGCGCGACCGCTCGGTCCACCATCTCGATCCCGGCATCGAAATCGCCGTACAGAAAAACCGATACGCGGCCCATTAAGCTCAACGCATTCGAGTCATTCTCGTCGATACTGAGTGCCAATTGTAGAAGCCGCATCCCTTCTGCCATCTCCGATTTCGGATCAATTGCCCGGCTGCGGATAGCATTTACGATGTGGAAGTAGCCTGCCAGTATCGCAGCAAGGCCATACCGAGGGTCGATTTTCAAAGCAGCATGGCACAATCGCGAGGCCTCAGCCAAGCCATCCAGCGTCATTGAATTAAAGTGCGGAGTCGCGCGCATAACGAGATCGTAGGCGCTGAGATCATTGGGCCGCCGCCGCGCCGCCAAGTCCATTTCGGTTCGAAGCAATTGGGGCCAAATGGCGGAAACAACGCTCTCTGTGACCATGTCTTGCAGAGCGAAAATATCGCTTAGGTTACCCTCAAAACGATCCGCCCAAAGGTGCGCCCCATTCGTGGCGTCGATCAGTTGCCCGCTGATGCGGACTTTCCCCGCCGCCTTACGAACGCTGCCCTCCAAAATGTAGCGGACGCCCAACTCTCGTCCGATCTGCTTAATATCGACGGCTTTTCCCTTATAACTAAAGCTCGAATTGCGCGCGATGACGAACAGCGTCTTGAATCGAGAGAGTGCAGTAGTGATGTCGTCCACCATGCCGTCTGCGAAATATTCCTGTTCTACGTCGCCGCTCATGTTCTCAAACGGCAGTACAGCGATGGAGGGTTTATCGGGGAGTGCAAGAGCGGGTTTCGGCGATTCTTCTGGGTGTTCGGCGACCTCCGGGCCTGCGGGCCTCTGCGCTTCCCGCACTGTCCCAACGAAACGGAAGCCTTTGCGCGGCAGCGTCTTGATGAGGCGCTGTTCCTCGCCGCAATCGCCGATCGCGCTCCGGGCGACGTTCAGACGCGTCGTAAGCGCCGCATCGGACACGACACGCCCGTTCCAAATGGCGTTGATGAGGTCGTCTTTGCTGACGACGCGCTCTCTGTTGCGGATCAGATAATCGAGCAGGTCGAATACCTGTGGCGTGACGGAGACGACGTCTGCCCCGCGCTGCAATTCGCGCCGGTCGGTGTCGAATGCGTACTCCTCGAAGAGATAGCGCAAGCTGCTAATCCCTTGGGTAAGCGTCAAAGATAAGCCGCCGGTGAGGAAAATGTAAGCCGAATGTTAAGCGCGCCCGGTCACGCCTTGGCATCCTCGTCTGGGTAGCGCAACACCCAGGAGGTGCGGCGATGAGCATAATTCATGGTGCAACAGGGTTAGGGCAGGCGGCCGCATCGACGCGGCGCGTCTCCAGCTTTTTCAAAAGATATTGGGGCGCGCTTCTGGAGCGGCGCGAACGCCAGAGGGTACGAACCGCCTTGTGCGACCTGAGCGACTGGGAGCTGAAGGATATCGGCACTACGCGCGGCGAGATTGACTACGTTGCCTCGACCCGAGGCACCGACCCGCGAGGCATCTGATCCGCCGAATGGCGTCCGATATCTGCCAACCGTGGATGGCCGGAATGGGACACGACTAGACGCACCATTGCCAAAGGTCTTTCTCCTGGTGCGGCACGTCACAAAGACATCTGGAATCCTGAGTAAGGGAGCAAGCGCAACCAGCGTTGGCGCGGTAATCTCACCCCGGGAATCGCATTGCGCTCAAAAACGAATTTCCTGAGCCAGATCAATCTGATTTGCCCCGTCCAGCCCCTTCCGCAAAAACAATTCGCTTCTCGTTCACCCCAAATCAGCACTAGAAATCCCGCCGTCTCATCCCTCACGAGGGGCGGATCGCGATCGTCACGGACGCGGGGTGGGATGCGGTGGACGCAGCAGCGTCAGGCGCGAGGAGTTGTTCGCAGGGCGGTTATCCGTGAGCGAACACGGCGCGCAAGACGTACGGCGCTGAAGCGTACGGCAAAACCGTGTGGTCCTGACACCCGTGGCTGGGTCAAGCTGCCGGTGGCGCATCCGATCCAACCGGATCTGTTGCGTCATCAAGCCGGCAGCGACGGAGGCCAGAGGAATTCGGCTCCGGGGAGAGCACGGCATAAGCCGTTAAACCATTGCGCAGGGAATGCCGGAGTGCTCCGGCTGTACCTGTATGCTCGTGTGCGGATTTCTACGCACTTATTGCACACGAGACCGCGGGTGCAGCAAGCACCCGGCATTCCCTGCTCCCTCATTTTAGAGGGATGGAATTTCAGCAAGCCTCGGGCGCAGTGCGCCGCGAGAAGGCGAGGTCATGTTTACGAGCGCTGACGCGAATACATTCGCTACGCCCGAACGAACACCAGCAGCGTGACGTCGCCTGCGCCTGCTCAAGCTTCGTTCTTCGGAACGTATTTTCCGAGCACGCACTTGTAGCGCTGCAATCGCCATTCGCGATACGGGCCCTTGGCAAGCCAGTCGGCAATTCCGATCTGCGCGTTTACCGCGCAGGCGGTCATGGTGATGCCGGACTGGTCGCTGGTGGTAACGACCTTTTCGAGACAGAGCTGGCTGTTGCAGAGAACAGCGACAAGCGTGACGAGCATGGTGACCTTCGTCGATGGATATCAGTTGATTTAGCTTATGCAGGGTTCATGCCAGCATGGTTCACGCCGTGCTTCGGGGCGTTCCGCGGTGGAAATCGGCCCGTAAAAATACGCACGTCTGCACCCGGCAACAGTTCTGGATTGCATCGCGCCGGCTCGCATCGGCGCAGGCGGCGGCAGGCTTCTCCAAAAAATAATCATGTCGCGTGCACTTTTTGCAGGCGTGGAGTGGCGAAACGGATTTCAAACTCAATCCCGACATCGCGCCATGTTCGTTTCGCGTTCCACGTGCAGAGCGGTTCCCTTCCGAGTGCAGGATGAGACATTAGTGCAACAACCATCGCCCTAAATTCCGGAAGGTACATCGTTAAGAAGCGGCGGCGTGCGTGTGGAGATATAATTGCATCGACGAATCCGAAAAGGAGTTTTCGATGTCGAAGTTTGCGATTGGCGAGCAAGTCGAAAACGTTGCCAACGATCACAGAGTCGGGCACGGTTGTCGCCGTGTTTCCGACCGTTGACGGAAGCTTCAGATATGCCGTCGACACGGAAGGTTACGGCACACTCCAGTTCTTCGCCGAGGAGAAGCTGGCTTTTGCCGTTACGAGGCAGGGGGCGACATGACAGGCCGTGCAACCACGCAAGCGGTCTCCGCGAACGAACTGACGGAGGGCGACAGCGATGCTGTGCGCATCAGGCATCAGCTTGATGCCTGGGCCAATGCCTCAAATCGCACCCCGAGACTGGTGGCAACACCCGCAGAAGATCTCGGCGTTGAACCATCCGGCAAGGCGCCGCCGGCAGCAACGAAACGCAGCCGCGCCGCTTCGGCGGCCGGTCGTACCAAAGCCACCAGGGCGACCAAGGCCGCCAAGGCCAAGGCAACGGAGGCGACCAAGGCCGATGTCGAGCCGGAGGCGCCCACCGCGCCGCTCGAGCCGCTGACGGTTTCCACAGCGCCCGCCGTGCCGGAGGCTGTTGCTGCCACCCCGGAACGCGCACGCACCAGCCGTGCCTTTGCCCTTGCTGCGGCGCTCGCACTGGCGACGGTTGCTGCCTATTTTTCGGTCGCGGGCATGGCCGAGATATTTCCCGGTGCGCCGGTTGCGGTCATGGTGCTCGCCGCGACGATGGAAGCCGGCAAGCTCGTGATCGCCGGATGGCTGGCCGCGCATTGGCGCCAGACCAACTGGAAAATGCGCTCGGTCATGGTCGCCCTCGTTGCCGGCCTTGCGCTGATCAACGCCGCCGGTGTGTTCGGCAAGCTGGTCGAGGCGCATGTCAGCGTGGCGGCCTCGTCGCGTTCCGGCGTCACCGAGCGTCTTGAGGCGCTCGACGCCCGTGTCACCGCGCAAACGGCCGCCGTTGCCGACCTGGACAGCCGGATTACGCAAATCGACCGGGCCGTGGATGAATCGACCAAGCGCGGCCGAGTGACGCGGGCCATCAACATCGCGACGCAGCAGCGGGTAACGCGGGATGGGTTGGATACGCAGCGGCAGGCGGCAACCGCAACGCTGGTCGGTCTGCAGGCGCAACGCGCGGCGCTGGCCGGTGAACGTACCCGCATCGAGGCATCCGCAGGCCCGATCCAGTATCTTGCGATGATGGTAGGCGTTGCGCCCGAAGTCGCGGTGCGATGGCTGATCTTGTTGATGGTGCTCTGCTGCGATCCCGCAGCGATCGCCATGACGGTCGCTGCGGCTTCGCGACGATGAAGGACGCGCGCATGGGACGAACGGCACGGGCGAATTCGCAAGTGAACTGAATCCATTCAGCAACGACTCGCCTATCGCAAACTTTTGGCGTATAAGTATCTCCCATGAGTTGGGATGCGAAAGACGTAGCACTGCTCAAAGAACTCTGGGCCGCGGGCTACAGTGCCGGTCAGATCGCAAGTCGGTTTGGCTACAGCCGTAACGCAGTGAGCGCCAAGCTGAAGCGCATGGGCCACAAGCGGGGTCACAAGCCGCCAACAGCGAACCCCAGGATCGTGGCCGTGCCGACACGAAGGCCGTCGGCGGCTGCAGCCTGTGCCCGGCCGGTGGACAGGGTGGTGTCTAAGGTTAAGGCGGTGTCGAAGACCAGGCCGGTCGCGACGCCGGCCAAGGAATTCACCAAGCGCGAGCTTTACGCCATGCTGGCCAGTGCGGTCAGGAATACCGGCTGAGTCCCGCGGCGCCGCAAGCGGCGTAGTTTTGCCCGGGCATGACGCGTTCTTCGGATCGATTGAACGATCTACATCGTCCTCGCTCTCGCGAGCTTGGCCGTCTTGGCGGCTTTGGCCATTTTGACGTTCTTGGCGATTTTAGCGGTCTTGGCTTGTTTCGCCTTGCTGCGAACGTCCCGCACAGCGTACCGGCTACCCTTCTTGCTTTTCGCTTCTGCGACCTTACGGCTCTTCGCTTCCGCGACTTTCTTGCCCTTCGGTTCTTCGACCTTCGTGCTGTTCGCTTCGGCCGTTTGCGTCTTCGCGCCGCCGCGGCGGGAGACATATTCCTGGCCGTCGATCGGCGCCACGTGGGGTGGATCCCTGTCGAGATAGGGGCGTCCGATCCCATAGTCCTTGCCGTTCGCGTCGATCCACTTCCAGAGCTTTTCAGTGGAGACCCATCGTTGCGCCCGGGTCCTGCCGTTGACGCTCACGATGTCGGCCGCGAGCCCGCGGCCATAGCCGCCGCGCAAGCTGCCGCCATGGTAGGACCGGTCGGTTGCCGCCTTCAGGCCGCTTGCGATCGACTGGCGATAGTTATCGCGGAACGCGCTGGTGATGCCGGGTTGCAGTCCGGCCTGCTCGGCTGCGTAGAGCGTATAGAAGAGCTTCAGCTTGAAGCTCCGGTCCATGCCTCCGATCACGTAGTCCATCATCGTCATGCCGGCTTTTTCCGCCGCCTTCGGGTCCTTCCACCCGAATTCCTCGTCGACACGCCTGGTAAAGGTCCTGGTGACAGTCACCGTCTTGCGCTTCCGCTTGACCGTCACTTTCCTCTGTTCAGACACCTTGATGGCGTCGATCTTGGGCGCCCGTTCGTAGAGCGCCCACAGGTAGCGATCGATGCAGGTCTCCGCGACCAGACATTCCTCGTTGATTTCGAGGGTGCTCGCGGCCGGCTGGGCAGGCGCGTCCGCCAACACGCCTTCAGCGGATGCTTCAGGCGGGAATACCTGCGACGGATCGGTCGAGGCCACGACGAACGGCTTCGGCTCATCCAGGCTTGCGGTCGTGTCGGCGGCTTTCTCCGGCGCGCGACTGGGCGTGCTCGCCGTAGCGCCCTCGGCGGACGGTGACGCTAGCGACGAATCCGGCCGCGAGGCCACGGCAAAAGATTTCGCGTGATCCAGGCCGACCGTCATGTCGGTAGCTTTCTCAGGAACGGATACGGCCGTCGCCCCACCGATGGCGGCGTTCGCTACGGCGCTCGCCATGGGAGTTGCTTCGTGGCGTTCCACGATTGACTTCGCGCCTGCGTTCTCGATGGAAGCTGCGACGGTGCTTCCGATCGAAGTCGAACCGAAGCCGGCGAGCCAGGCGAAAACACAGCTCGCGAGAGCCGAGCCCGCCAGAAAATTAATTCGACGCTGCGAGGACGTCGCCAATCGCCATGGGTCCATGATCCGGCCTCCAAGGCTCCGCATGAGCCTGATTACATAGCCAAGCACGCGATGGAGCTCATTCTTCGGATTGCGAAATGATGCGCAACGGCGGGAAGCGACGTGTCGTCCATTTTTTCAAAGGGTGTTGCTTCAATACAACGTGCCGCAGCATGGAACTTGCTGTGTCATTTTGCGACGCGTGCTGCCGCACTTCGTTGTCACTGCCCACAGACGGCCGTGATTGAATCGAGAAGCTGCGGCGTACCGGATAAGCCGGATCGGAATTTATGTTCGGAGTTCTCTAAAGGCGTCGTCGAGGCGATCGAGCGCCTGCTCGAGAATCGGACGCGGAGTGGCAAAGTTGAAGCGCAGCCAGGTTTCGCCGCCTGGCCCAAATTGCTCACCGGGGCTTGCGAAAATGCGCGCCCGATCCTTGACCCTTGCCGCGACGTCTTTGGCCGGCAATCCGGTGCCGGAGAAGTCGACCCACGCAAGATAGGTTGCATCGAGCCGCATCGACCGTGCGCCCGGCGCCGCTCGCTCGATCCTGCTGTCGAGGATATCGCGACTGCCGGCGAGATATGGCAGCAGTGCATCGAGCCAGCTATCTCCGGTTCGCCAGGCCGCCTCGGTGGCGATCATGCCGAAGGCGTTGTAGGAGGCAAGGCCGCTCGCCGCGATCCGCGCATCGAGCCGCGCTTTCAACACCGGATTCGAGGTGAAGCATGCGCCGACATGGGCTCCGGCGAGATTGAAAGTCTTGGTGGCGGCGACGCAGGTGATCAGGCGATCCGCGATCTCGGGAGCGGCCGCCAGGGTCGGCGTATGCCTGGCGCCGCCCAGAAGCAGATCACAGTGGATTTCGTCGGAAACCAGAATCAGGTTGCGTTCGGCGCAGAAGAGGGCGAGCGCGCGGATCTCCTCGGTCGACCAGACGGTCCCGCCCGGATTATGCGGGCTGCAGAAAAACACGATCTTGGTTCGCGGCGTGAGTTTCGCGGCGAGCGCATCGAGGTCCATCGTGTAGCGGCCCTGACGCAAAGACAGTTGGGCGTCGAGGATGCGTCGCTCATTGGCGAGAATGATCTTTCGGAAAGCATGATAGGCCGGAGGAAAGACCACGACCTCATCACCGGGCTCGGTGACGGCTTGAAGGATCAGGCCCAATCCCGAGACGACACCGGGCGTCGGGCTTACCCAGGCCGGGTCGATCGACAGGCCGTGCCGGCGCATCATCCATTCGGCAAGCGAGATCGCCCAACTGCCGGTGTCCGCATAATAGCCATGGACACCACGGGTCACGTCGGCGGTCAGCGCTTCCGTCACGCCCGGAGGCGCCGCGAAATCCATGTCGGCGACCCACATCGGGATCCCGTCCGCTGCCGCGATCCCCGAAAGCTTGGCCATCATGTCCCACTTCGACGCGTGCGTGCCGCGGCGGTCAATTACGCGATCGAAATCAAACATCGGGACGGTGGCTCCTGCGCTCGCATGGCGCGTCAAATGCGCGTTGGATTGAGAAACTTGTCGGTCAGGTCAGGATGCCACGAGACGTGTTACCCCAGCAACACCGCATCGGCGCCGTTCACGGCATCGGCCGAGTCGGTGACCGTCTTCTCCAGCGATCCCGCCTGCACGGTGATGTTCTCGGCAAAGAACCGCGCGACCGTCACGTAGCGCTGCGGATCACCGGCATCGCCGTTGCTCTTCGCGGCCAGCGCTTCGCCGGCCAGCATGCAGCCGCCGAGCGTCGAGCCGAACAGGCGCAGATAGGGCGTGGCGCCCGCCAGCGCGTCGTTCGGCGCGGAGGCCACGCGTTCCAGCAGCCACTTGCTGGCGCGTTCGAGCGAGCCCAGCGCGTCGCGCAGTTTTGCGCCCGTCGTGCCGAACGCGGGATCGTTCGAGGTTTCGACCTGCTTGACGATGCCGCCCAGTTCATCGAGCAGCGCCCACACCGACGCACCGCCGTTGGCGGCGAGCTTGCGCGTCACGAGGTCGATCGACTGGATGCCGTTGGTGCCCTCGTAGATCGTGGTGATGCGCGCGTCGCGATAGTGTTGCGCGGCGCCGGTCTCCTCGATGAAGCCCATGCCGCCGTGAACCTGCACGCCGAGATAGGCCACCTCGTTGCCGATATCGGTGGAGAACGCCTTTGCGATCGGCGTCAGCAGCGCGCCGCGCGCGGCGGCATCGCTGCGTACCTTGGCGTCCTTGGCGCGCACGGAGACGTCGAGCGCCACGGCGGTGGCATAGCAGATCGAGCGCGCCGCGGCGGTCATCGCGCGCATCTGCAACAGCATGCGCTTGACGTCGGGATGCACGATGATGGGATCGAGCCCGTCGCCTTGTCTGCCGACGGCGCGGCCCTGCTTGCGTTCCTGCGCAAAGGCCAGCGCCTGCTGATAGGCGCGGTCGGCAATGCCGACGCCTTCGAGGCCGACGCCGAGGCGAGCCTGGTTCATCATCGTGAACATGCAGAGCATGCCCTTGTTTTCCTCGCCGATCAGGTAACCGATCGCGCCGCCCTGATCGCCCATCGTCATGGTGCAGGTGGGGGAGGCGTGCATGCCGAGCTTGTGCTCGACGCCGGACGGATAGATGTCGTTGCGCGCGCCCAGCGAGCCGTCGGCGTTGACCATGAATTTCGGAATCAGGAACAGCGAAATCCCCTTGGTGCCCGCGGGCGCATCGGGCAGGCGGGCCAGCACGAAATGAACGATGTTGTCGGTCATGTCGTGGTCGCCATAGGTGATGAAGATTTTGGTGCCCTTGATGCGGTAGGCTGCCGTCATCGGCGCGCTCGGCGCGGGTGCGCAGCGCGCCGACATCGGAGCCCGCCTGCGGCTCGGTGAGCTGCATGGTGCCGGTCCATTCGCCGGAGACGAGCTTTTCCAGATAGATCTTCTTCAGTTCCTCGCTGCCATGGGCGTCGAGCGCCTCGATCGCCGAGAGGGTGAGGAGAGGGCAGAGGCCGAAAGCGATATTCGATGCGCTCCAGATTTCGGTGCAGGCGGCATTGATCGCCATCGGCAGGCCCTGGCCGCCAAAGGCTTCCGGACCCGACACCGCGTTCCACCCGGCGGCGATCCAGCGCTGATAGGCGTCGGGCCAGCCGGGCGCGGTCGTCACCTTGTTGTCGGCGAGCTTGATGCCGTGTTCGTCGCCCACGGTGTTCAGCGGCGCCAGCACGTCGCCGGCGAATTTTCCGGCTTCCTCCAGCACGGCGGCGGCGATGTCGCCGTCGAAATCGCCGTAATGGCCGGCCTTCACGGCCGCCTGCAGGCCGGCGCCGTGGTTGAGCGCGAGCAGAATGTCGGAGATCGGCGCGCGATAGGTCATGACGAAAATCTCGCTTTTGGGCTAATGGCTGCCGCCGTATTCCCACGAAACCCGGGTCGTCTCAACTCTCCGATGGCCGGTATTGGTCCGCCACCCGGGTTGGGGAGGCCGGCCCCGGGGGATCCGGGAGATAACCCTTTATATAGAGTGTTGCGCTGCCGGGCCCGATTTGGGGCAAAATTCGAGCTTCCAGCCTGTTGAAATGGCGTGGCTCCCTCTATAGACCGGCGTTGCCGGTGATCGCAGTTTTTGCTGTTCCGGACTGTTGGGGCGTAGCCAAGCGGTAAGGCAGCGGATTTTGATTCCGCCATTCGGAGGTTCGATCCCTCCCGCCCCAGCCAGCATTTACGTAGTGAAATCAAGCGCTTTTCGATTTGCCGGCATTTTCATTCTGAACGCTGTCAGCCGTCGCATTCTGAACGGTTGTTGCTATTTGGTTCGCCAGCGCGTGCGCGTGGCGTTTCCTCGTTGCCGACAGCATCCGCGCTTCGGTGCGCTTCGCATACCCCGCGTAACTTTCTCGCGTCCGATGAGCCGACAGTGCGCGGCCCTGACCTTCCGTTAGTTCCGCTTCCTCAAGCTCCGTCATTCCACCGTGCCGGCAAGCATCCAACGTGAAGATGGACGGCAGGCCGACTTCCTTCCTCATGCGCTGAACGATCTTCTGCATGCCAGAGAACGAGTAGGGCTTGGAGACGCCTTCTTCGACTTCCCGGAGTATCATTGGCACGCCCCGACGCGGAAGTTTGGCGAGGACCCTTTCGGCGTCTTCATAGAATTTTGCAACCGTTCCGTCGGGCAATACTTCTTCTAGGGGATGGTCGATTACGGCCCCCGTCTTGTGGTGCTCGATACGGATCGTCGGCTTTGGCCCTGTGCGATACCCAGTCCATTTAACGTGACCGGCAATGACATTTTCCGGCCGCTGCAACCACTCGAAACAGATGACCGCGCAAGACGCACATTCGATCTCGCCGTACTCCAGGCAGCCGTTGGCAAACGCATAAACCTGCTCCCGCGTTACAGCCGGCTTAACCAGCTTCACGCGCGTTGCCATCGTCACGCCTAGCCACGGGTTAGGTATTTCTTTGGGAAATTCTGCAGGGTGCAGTCGATGCACGACGCGCCAGGCTTTCCGGCACAGCACGATCAACTTTTCCGCTGTACGAAGGCGATTGCCTTTTCTGCCGTTTACAAAGCGGTCATAAAGCTTGTCCGCACCCAGTGGTGTAACGGACTTAATAGGACGACTGCCGACGCGATCACCGCGATTAGTCAGCGTGTCGCAGATTTCCCGCATGTTCCATTCATAGTTGCGACGCGATCGAGGCTTGACCTTTTCGAGGTAGGCCCGGCTCTGCCGGTACTCTCGGAAGAGCCAATCGATGCTGCCTATGCGCGGCGCCTCCTCGCTGGAGATGGGAAGACCTTTGCGGGCATCGTTCCATTCATCGAACAGCCCGTTGAGAGTTTCGGCCCTGCCACCCTCGCCACATGCCTTGGCGTAGTCCGTTCCCAACGGTTCGTTCGGGACGGGGCAGCCCATCTTCCGGTACTTTGTAGGAACCGTGTAATAGAAGGCAGTCCTTCCCGAGGCGAGAATCTTGGGAAGAACGTGCCGCGGCAATTTTACTGTTACAAATCCTCGGCGATGTCGGCTGCCGACGCCTGTTCCGGAGGCAAAATAGCTGCGTCTAGATCGTCCCTCAACCATAGTCGTCGACGTCCCTCACTTACCCTCGGCAAAGGATACTCCGCGCCGACTCGCTTTAGGAAGTCCTCAATTGTCCGCTCTCCGCAGTAGCCGGCGGCTAGATCAACGGCCATTCGCCTGGGCCAAGCGCCATTCGGTATCGCAGCTGGTTTGCTCATATCTTACTTCGTTCCCGAAGGAGATGGCGACAGTCAGAACGCAGATCTAGAGGCGTGAATGCGCTGAGCGCCTCGCCGGCGCTTCAAGGAATTCGCCCCTCGTTCACTTCCTGCACGGGATATCAAACGCAAAAGCCAACACTTTGCGAGGGGCGATCCCGGTTCATTCGGCAATCGGACACCGTAGGGTGCAATTGGGAAACCCGCCGACTATGCCGGTGCGCGATCAGGAGGTCGGGGCAGGGGCAAAGGTCTCGCCGTTCTCTACGCCACGCCGGCCCGCGAGGCGGATCGCGATCTTCAAGGAAGCCACTCGCCTTGAGATCGACTTCCTAGAAATGGACCGGTGCGCGGGCAAGCATGTTGAATAGCCATTTCGGCAGCCGTCAGGCTCATAACCTGAAGGTCATAGGTTCAAATCCTATCCCCGCAACCAAATAAGATGCTGTTTTGGCTCAAAAAATTGAAAAAGCCGCTCACCCGAGCGGCTTTTTCTTTGCTGGGAATCGCCACCGAGTCGCCACGGCGGCGCGGGACGCTCTTGGGGGGCCAACCAATACGTCGGACAAATGGAAGCTGCAGGTCCGATACCTCCCACCCCAGCCATACAGTCACTCAACCTAAGATTGTGATCAATTTATTCGCGAAATACCTGCAATTTACGGGGGATTTTTGCATATCTAGCCCGTCTCCGAAAAGCTAAAAAACCGGCAACTTTGGCGAGAATCTCCCAAAAGTCTCCAGCCCGCACCGCAGAAATTCCCGTTTTTGAGGAGACGATTGGCGGAGACAGGTTCGACCGCCACTGAGTGGTAGTGGTGGCATTGAGTTTCAGTCTTGATCGTTCGGTTTCAGGTTGTCGCAGTAGTGGCGACGCAGATCGCAATGTTGGGGGTAGTCTCGTGACCTCTTTGCAAGAAAAACTGACGGTAGCGTTAGCGATGTCTGCTCTTGGGAGGGGCATGAGCGGACATGTCACAAGCAGAACGCGTTGTCGCGTTTTGTGCCCCAAAGCGGACATTTTATCGCAACCAGCCATATCAGTCAGCGGGGCTGACCATTAGGCACCTATCCATCGGCTCAATAAGCTCTCCGGGCGCGTCGCTGTTCGACGGCAAGCAGGAGAAAGCAATGAGTGCAAGAAACGACCAAGAAGAACTGAGCAGTGTTAGCCGTCGGCGAGTCCTTCTCGGCACGTCGTCCCTTGTCGCCGCCGTCGCGCTGACATCGTCGGCCGTTGCACAAACACAAAAGGCCGCCACGCCAGTGACTGGCCGCAAGCCAAATATCCTATTCATCATGGGTGATGACATCGGCTGGTACAACATCAGCGCATACAACCTGGGCCTGATGGGCTATCGCACGCCCAACATCGACCGCATCGGCCGGGAAGGCGCTACATTCACCGACTGGTACGGACAGCAAAGCTGCACCGCCGGGCGCGCCGCATTCATCACCGGACAAACGCCGGTCCGCACCGGTCTGACCAAGGTCGGCCTGCCGGGTGCCGAGCTTGGTCTCGGCCCGCTCGATCCGAGTGTCGCCGACGTGCTGAAGACCTACGGTTATGCCACCGGCCAGTTCGGCAAGAACCACCTAGGTGATCGCGACGAGCATCTGCCGACCGCGCACGGTTTCGACGAGTTCTTTGGCAATCTCTATCACCTCAACGCCGAGGAGGAGCCGGAGAACCCGGACTATCCAAAGGACCCAGAATTCCGCAAGAAGTATGGTCCGCGCGGCGTGCTGAAGTCGACCGCAGACGGCAAGATCGAAAACACCGGTCCGTTGAACACTAAGCGCATGGAGACGGTGGACGAGGAATTCCTCGCGGCTGCCAAGGACTTCATCAATCGGCAGCATCGCGCCAATAAGCCGTGGTTCTGCTACTTCAACTCAACGCGGATGCATCTCTTCACACATCTGAAGCAGGGGTCGCAAGGCAAGACCGGGCTCGGTATCTATCCGGACGGAATGGTGGAGACTGATGGCCACATCGGCGAGCTACTGAAGCTTCTCGACGACCTGGGGGTCGCCGATAACACGGTGGTGGTCTACACAAGTGATAACGGCGCAGAGGTCTCAACCTGGCCCGATGGCGGCTCAACCCCGTTCAGGGGCGAGAAGGCCACCAACTGGGAAGGTGGCTTCCGCGTGCCATGCCTAATGCGGTGGCCAGGCGTCATCAAGCCGGGAACCATCGTCAATGATATTTGCGCACACGAAGATTTCATGCCGACCTTTGCGGCGGCCAATGGTGACCCGGACCTCGTCGAGAAGCTGAAAAAAGGCGCGACGCTAAACGGCAAGACCTTCAACGTCCACCTGGATGGCTACAATCTATTGCCGTTCCTCAAAGGTGAAGTCACGGCGTCGCCGCGCAAGGACTTTCTGTATTGGAGCGATGATGCTGACCTCCTGGCGATCCGTGTTCAGAATTGGAAGGTCGCCTTCATGGAGCAACATACCGAGGTGGATCCCAAAACGCCGCTCGGCGTTTGGCAAGGCAACTTCCTGAAGCTACGTGTCCCCATGTTGTACAATTTGCGCGCCGATCCATTCGAGCGCGGCCCAACTAGTCAACTCTACGCCGACTGGGCGGCGCATCGAACCTTCCTCCTTGTGCCGACACAGGCGATCGTGGCGAAATACATCGATAGCTTTAAGGAATTCCCACCACGGGCGAAGGCAGCCAGTTTCACCATTACCGATGTAATGGAGAAGATTTCTACTACAGCTCCCGGCAAGAACTGAAGTTCGATTAGAGAGCGACGTCAGCGCGCCGCTCTCTTACTCGATCCGCGCGGGGTCTGCTGTCACATAAGGCGCTCGGGGTACTCACGCCATGCGCTTTTGTGAAGGTTTGCGGATGCCGGTCGCATGATGGTGGCGCGGCGCACAGCGGGCCGGCGTCCGCAAATCTTCACAAAAGCAGACTGCCACACGTGCCTTCTAGTGCTCAAAATAAGCCCAGCTGTTCATTTTTTCGTATCGTCTCTAAGCTCCCACTTCGAGTCTGAGAAGGCCGAAAAGTCTCCGGAGGTAAAAACCAGGCTTTCGAGGCGAAATTCTCTCGATATTTCAAAGGCCGCAATTCATTTCGCCATTTCGGAGTTCGATCCCTCCCAAGGCAGCCAGCCAGTCACTCAACCAGAGGGGGTGGGCACGTATTCGCCAATTATCCCGAATTTCATAGGCTTTCGTGCGTTTGTATGTAGTCTCTAGTCTCCCAAACATGACAACCTTGGCGAGAATTTGCCGAAGGTCTCCAGCCGGAACTGCAGAAACTCCCGTTTTTGAGGAGATGATTTGCGGAGACTGGTTCGATCACCACTGAACGGAGGGGTGACAGTGCATTTGCGCCCTTTCGGGTCGCTCGATGACGGTGCGGCGTGGGCGGCGGCAGCGCGTTGCAGGAGCGATCATGTGGCGAACAGCTAAAAGGTGGGCGACCGTCGAGTGCGGGGGAAATTACGAAGCGACGCGTCCGCGAATCACTGCTTCGGATTATTGGCCTTGACCGCGATCGCGGCGGCAGCGGTGCGGTTCTCGACGCCCAGTTTGGAATAGATTTGCTCGAGATGCTTGTCGACGGTGCGGGGCGAGAGGCCCAGGATTTGCGCGATGTCACGATTGGTCTTTCCTTTCGACAGCCACGACAGCACTTCGCCCTCGCGCGCCGTGAGCCCCAGTTCGCTGGAGAATTCTGCCGGCGTCTCGGCGCCGGAATCCTTGGCGAGCCGCAGCAGGAATTCGTTCGGGCCGAGCTTGCCCATATAGTGCAGCTTGAGCAACTGGTTGCCAGGAAACGGCGCCATCATGGACGCCTTCGGTCCGGCCTTGCCTTTCTGCGCCTGCTCAAGCCATTGCGGCATCGGAACAGGCAGCACGAAGTCGTCGTCAGCGGTGCTAAGCGTATCAGATAACAGCTTCTGCGCCTGAGGCGTCGCCCACATGATCTTGCCCGCTCTGTTCACGGCCAGCAGATAGCGGCCGGAGACGTCGAGCGCGGCGCGGGCACTCTGGGTCAGCCGTGCGTTGGCGAGGTGAACGCGAATCCGCGCCAGCATCTCCTCGATCGCAATCGGCTTTGTCACATAATCGACGCCACCGGCTTCCAGCCCGCGAACGATGTGCTCGGTTTCGGCCAGCCCCGTCATGAAGATGATCGGCACGTGGTCGAGCCCGGCGTCGCGCTTCAATCGCCGACAGGTCTCGAAGCCGTCCATGCCGGGCATGACCGCGTCGAGCAGCACGATGTCGGGCGTGATCTGGTCGACGATGCGCATCGCTGCGGCACCGTCGAGCGCGACCATGACAGTCATGCCGGCGCCGTCGAGCGCGTCGGTCAACAGCCGCAGCGTCTCCGGCGAGTCATCGACGACGAGGGCGACGTCGCGCTTTTTTTGTTCAGTGATCATAGCTGTGCAGGGTTTTCAGGGTCGCCATGTACTGGTCGAGATCGAAGCGGTCGACCAGCATGCGCATTTGCGAAACGAAATCAGCGTGTTCGGGATGGTCGTTTCCGATCTCATCCAGCTTGACCTGGATGGCGCGGATGTAACCGAGTTGCCCGAGACCGATCAGTTCCTCGACATGTTTGACCGGCGGTCGCGAGCCGGTGTCGGGCTTCCAGTGCGGCGCAGGGATCTGATCGGCTTCATGCTGCCATTCGAGCTTGAGCAGTTGCCGGATGGTTTCCAGCAGCCTCGGAATATCGATCGGCTTCATCAGGTAGCCGTCATGGTATGGCTGCGCCAGCGGCGCGCCATGCGCCTCCAGCGCGCTTGCCGACACCATCAGGATGCGGGCCTGGTGATGGCCGTTCGCGCGCAGCGTTTCCGCCACCGTCCATCCGTCCATCCCGGCCATCGAGATATCGAGCAGGAACAGATCGGGCCGGCAATGCTGCGCCAGCGCAAGGCAACCGGGCCCGTCCGGTGCGCTGAGCAGGATGAAGCTGAGCGGCGTCAACACCTCGCGCAGGAGGTCGCGGTGGGTCGGATCGTCGTCGGTGATCAGAATGGTCTTGCGCGGGCCGTGATAGCCGAAGATCGGCGCTTCCACCGGCGCAATCCTTGTCGGATTGGTGACCTCCGACAGCAGGATTTTGACGCGGAAAACGCTGCCGGTGCCGACCTGGCTGGTCACCCTGATGTCGCCGCCCATCACGCCCGCGAGCAGGCGGCTGATGGTGAGGCCGAGGCCGGTCCCGGTCTGCGGCTGCGAGACGCCGAGAGCGCCGCGCTCGAACGGCGCAAATATGCGTTCGAGATCGTCGGGCTGAATGCCCGGCCCGGTATCGATCACCTCGAACTCCGCGACCGGGCTGCGGTAATGCACGACGAACTGTACGCTACCGGTCTGCGTGAACTTCAGCGCATTGGACAGCAGGTTGATCAATACCTGCCGGAGGCGCTTTTCGTCGGCATAGACCACGATGGGAAGTATCGAGGGCCGCTTGAAAGCGAAGTCGATGCCCTTGGCGGCGGCCTGAACGCGAAACATGCCGACGAGCTGATCGAGGAATTCGCTTAAGTGAACCTGGTCGCGCGACAGATAAAGCCGGCCGGCCTCGATCTTGGAGATATCCAGAATGCCGTCGATCAGCCCCGACAGATGGTCGGCGCTGCGGCGGACCACGCGGACCTGATCGCGCGGTTTGGTGGCGAGGCTGTTGTCCTGTTCCAGCAATTGGGCGTAGCCGGAGATGGCGTTCAGCGGCGAGCGCAGTTCGTGGCTCAGGCCGACCACATAGCGGCTCTTGGCGAGGTTCGCGGATTCAGCCACTTCCTTGGCGCGCTGCAGCTCGGCATCGGTGCGCTTGTGCGCGTCGATTTCCTGGATCAGGAGCGTGGTCTGCCGCCGCGTTTCTGCCTCCGCCGCGCGGCGGCTCTGTTGCGCCAGCACGAACAGCCACGTCACCACGCCGATGATGATGGTGAGCGCGAAGAACACTTTCCACAGCACGTCGGACAGCGGGAGATTGTCGACCGCAACCGTTGTCGAGGTCTGCAGGTAGATCAGCCCGAGCGTCAACCCGACGAGGCCGGCGGAAACCGCGAACACGCCGAGATAATGCCCGAACTGCGAGTTGATCCGGGCGTAGATCGGCTCCGGCAGCATCTTGCCCAGCGTCTCCGAGACCTGCGCGCCGATCCGCGCATGCGGCTTGCATAGATCGTGGCAGCGCGCATCGAGCGAGCAGCACAGCGAGCAGATCGGGCCGGCATAGGCGGGGCAGGAGGCCATGTCCTCCGGCTCGAACGAATGCTCGCAGATACAGCACTGGATTGCCTCCAGGTTCTGCCAGCTACGTTTCGGCTTGCGCGCAATGTAATATTTGCCGTCCGTCGCCCATGCGATCAGCGGCGCGGTCACGAAGGCGACGGCGAGCGCGACGAACGCCGACAGCGCCTTGGCCGTCGGTCCGAACAGGCCGTAGAACGCCGAGATCGAGACGATGGTCGCGATCGTCATGGCGCCGACGCCGACCGGGTTGATGTCGTAGAGATGCGCGCGCTTGAACTCGATGTGCTGTGGCCTCAAGCCCAGTGGCTTGTTGACGACGAGATCGGCGACCAGCGCGCCGACCCAGGCGATCGCCACGTTGGAATAGAGCGCCAGCGTCTGCTCCAGCGCCTTGTAGACGCCGATCTCCATCAGCAGCAGTGCGACCAGCACGTTGAACACCAGCCACACCACCCGGCCGGGATGGCTGTGCGTCAGCCGCGAGAAGAAGTTCGACCAGGCGATCGAGCCGGCATAGGCATTGGTGACGTTGATCTTGATCTGCGAGAGAATGACGAAGAGGCCGGTCAGCGCCAGCGCCATGTCCGGTTGCGACAGCACGTAACGAAACGCTTCGAGATACATGTGCGCCGGTTCTGCGGCCTGCTCGCTGGAGAGGCCGTGGCTCAACGCAAAGAAGGCGAGGAACGAGCCCAGCAATAATTTGAGCGCTCCAAAGATGATCCAGCCGGGGCCGGCGATCAGCAGCGCGATCCACCACGACGTCCGTGAGGTGCGGCGGTCGCGCGGCAAAAAGCGCAGGAAGTCGACCTGTTCGCCGATCTGCGCCACCAGCGAAAACACCACCGAGGCGGCGGTGCCGAACAGCAGCAGATCGAGGTGGCCGCCTGCGTCGCCGTGTTCGCCGGCGAATTTGCGCCACTCGGTGAATGAATGCGGGTTGGCGTAGGCGATCGCCACGAAGGGGAGAACGTGCAGGACGATCCAGAGCGGCTGCGTCCACAATTGAAAGCGGCTGATCAGCGTAATGCCGTAGGTCACCAGCGGGATGATGACGACGGCGCTGATGAGATAGCCGATTGGACGCGGGATGCCGAAGCACATTTCGAGCGCGGAGGCCAGAATGACCGCCTCGATCGCGAAGAAGATAAAGGTGAAGGAGGCGTAGATCAGCGAGGTGATGGTCGAGCCGATATAGCCAAAGCCTGCGCCGCGGGTCAGCAGATCGATATCGATGCCGCATTTGGCGGCATGATAGGCAATCGGCAGGCCGCAGGCGAAAATGATGACGCTGACCACCAGGATGGCAATGGTGGCGTTGGTGGCGCCGTAATTGAGGGTAATCGTGCCGCCGATCGCCTCCAGCGCCAGAAAAGAGATCGCGCCAAGGGCGGTATTGGCGACCCGGGCGGCCGACCACCGCCGCGCGCTTTTGGCGGTGAAGCGCAGCGCGTAGTCTTCCAGCGTCTGGTTGGCAACCCATTGATTATATTGGCGCCTGACGCGGTCTATCCGCTGCCGCCCTGCCAAATTGCTGCTCCTGCCCAGTTCAACCGACCCCCGTACAGCCAGCAAACTTCGTACCAAAATCTACGTCGCTATTTTGCGGTGCAATATACGCGATCCCACGTATCTGTGCGGTGCACAAATCCGAGCCATCCTCGTCTGACCAAAAGCGTTCAAGAACAGAAATGGGGTGCTCATGTCAGACGAACCAAACAAGGGCCTGCGGTCGCCGCTTCGCCGCAAACTGCTGATGGGGGCGGCGGCCCTGCCGCTCATTTCGATGCTTCCGCGGCCTTCTTTCGGGGCCGGTCCCGCCACCGCCACCGTCAACACCACGGGATTGGCGGTCACCGATACGGAGGTCACCGTCGGCATCCTCCATTCGGCCACCGGTACGATGGCGATCTCGGAGACCGGCTCGATCCAGGCCGAGAAGCTCGCGATCGAACAGATCAACGCCGCCGGCGGCGTGCTCGGACGCAAGATCAAGTTCATCCAGGAAGACGGCGCCAGCGATTGGCCGACATTTGCGGAAAAGGCCAAGAAGCTGCTCGTCAACGACAAGGTCGCGGCGATCATGGGCTGCTGGACCTCGGCATCGCGCAAGGCGGTGCTGCCGGTCGTCGAGCAGTATAACGGCATGCTCTATTACCCGACCTTCTATGAAGGCCTCGAGCAGTCCAAGAACGTCATTTATACCGGCCAGGAAGCGACCCAGCAAATTCTCGCCGGCCTGAACTGGATCGCCAAGGAGAAGGGCGCCAAATCGTTCTTCTTCATCGGTTCGGATTACATCTGGCCGCGCACCTCGAACAAGATCGCGCGCAAGCACGTCGAGAACGTGCTGAAGGGCAAGGTCGTCGGCGAGGAATATTACGCGCTCGGCAGCACCCAGTTCAATTCGGTCATCAACAAGATCAAGCTGACCAAACCTGACGTGATCTTCACCGACGTGGTCGGCGGTTCGAACGTCGCCTTCTACAAGCAGCTCAAGGCGGCCGGCGTCGACCTCTCCAAGCAGGCGCTGCTGACGATCTCAGTGACCGAAGACGAAATCGACGGCATCGGCGGCGAAAACATCGCGGGCGCCTATGCCTGCATGAAGTACTTCCAGTCACTCGACAATGCCAACAACAAGGAGTTCGTGACCGCCTTCAAGAAGATGTGGGGCGAGAAGACCGTGATCGGCGACGTGACACAGGCTGCCTATCTCGGCCCGTGGCTGTGGAAATTGACGGTCGAGAAGGCCGGCAGCTTCGACGTCGACAAGATCGCAGCCGCCTCGCCCGCCATCGAATTCAAGGGGGCGCCCGAAGGCTACGTGCGTATCCATGAAAACCATCACCTTTGGTCAAAGACGCGCGTCGGCAAGGCCAAGCTCGACGGCCAGTTCGAGCTGATCTTCGAGACCGCCGATCTCGTCGAGCCCGATCCGTTCCCGAAGGGCTACCAGTAAGCGCAAGCGAAACTCCTTGCGGCCTTTCCCGAGCAAGAGCTCCCTGGCGTGGACCGTCAATCCGCGCTTGACGACCCCGCGTCGCGACATCAGTTGCGACGCGGGACCTTATCCTCTCGACGGAGAAGTCAGATGTTCGGCGACTATTCGATTGGCGACCTGGGCTCCATCTTCGTCATGCAGGGCTTTGCGGGCCTGATCCTGTTTTCCGTCTACGTGCTGATGGCGCTCGGTCTTGCGGTCATCTTCGGCCAGATGGGCGTCATCAACATGGCCCATGGCGAGTTCATGATCCTCGGCGCCTATGTCACCTGGCTGACATCGAACACGTTCCAGCACTATCTGCCTTCGCTGTTCTCCGGATACTTCTTCCTCGCGATGCTGCTGGCGTTTCTGGCGTCGGGCGCGCTCGGGATGCTGGTGGAATGGGCGTTGATCCGTCATCTCTACAAGCGTCCGCTCGATACGCTGCTCGCCACCTGGGGCCTGAGCCTGATTCTCCAGCAGACCTATCGTTCGGTGTTCGGCCCGCGCGAGGTCGGCGTCGAACTGCCGCAATGGATGCTGGGGTCGCTCAAGGTTACCGACAGCATCGAGGTCCCGATCAACGGCGTGTTCGTGATGGGCCTGACCGTGCTGATCACCGTCGTGGTCGCTTACGTCCTGTACAAATCCCGCTGGGGCCGCCAGGTCCGCGCCGTGATGCAGAACCGCATCATGGCCGGCGCCGTCGGCATCAATACCGAGAAGGTCGACCGCTACACTTTCGGACTGGGCTGCGGCATCGCTGGCGTCGCCGGAAGCGCCTTCACCATGATCGGCTCGACCGGGCCCACTTCAGGCCAGCTCTATATCGTCGATACCTTTCTGGTGGTCGTGTTCGGCGGCGCTGCCAGCCTGCTCGGCACCATCGCCTCGGCTTTCTCGATCTCGCAGACCCAGTCGACGCTGGAATTCTTCATGTCGGGCTCGATGGCCAAGGTGCTCACGCTGCTCGCTGTGGTCGGAATCCTGATGCTGCGGCCGCAAGGCTTGTTCGCCCTCAAAGTCCGCAAATAACAGAAGCAGGCCCGGTCATGATCATCACCTCACGCTTCTTCAATCGATCCGAGCTCATTGGCTTCATTGCGCTGGCCGCCGTCCTGTTCGTGATCCTGCCGTTGTCGCTGGATGTGTTCCGCCTTAACCTGGTCGCAAAATATCTGACCTACGCCTTTGTCGCGATCGGGCTCGTGCTGTGCTGGGGCTATGGCGGCATTCTGAGTCTGGGGCAGGGAGTGTTCTTCGGCCTCGGCGGCTACTGCATGGCGATGTTCCTCAAGTTGGAAGCCTCCAGCGTCGCGAACACCAGGATCCAGTCCACGCCCGGCATTCCGGATTTCATGGACTGGAATCAGATCACCTCGCTGCCGCTGTTCTGGCAGCCGTTTCACAGCCTCACCTTCACCATCGCCGCGATCATCCTGGTGCCCGGCCTGTTCGCCCTGATCATCGGCACGGCGATGTTCAAGCGCCGCGTCGGCGGCACCTATTTCGCGATCATCACCCAGGCCGTCGCCGCGATCCTGACCATCCTGATCGTGGGACAGCAGGGCTATACCGGCGGCATCAACGGGATGACCGACCTGCGCACCCTCAAGGGTTGGGACATCCGGCCGGACCATGCCAAGGTCATCCTGTACTTCGTCGAGGTGGTGTTGCTGTTCGCCTGCATCGGCATCGCGCAGTTCATCCGCCTGACCAAGCTCGGCCGCATCCTGGTGGCGATGCGCGAACAGGAAGACCGCGTCCGATTCTCCGGCTACAGCGTCGCCAACTTCAAGATCTTCGCCTTCTGCATGGCCGCGGTCTTCGCCGCGATCGGCGGCGCGATGTTCGCGCTCAATGTCGGCTTCATGTCGCCGTCCTTTGTCGGCATCGTGCCGTCGATCGAAATGGTGATCTACACCGCGGTCGGCGGACGGATGTCGATCTTCGGCGCGGTGTGGGGCTCGCTGCTGGTGAACTTCGCCAAGACCAGCCTTTCGGAATCCTTCCCGCAACTCTGGCTGTTCGGTCTCGGCGCGCTGTTCATCGCGGTCGTGCTCGCCTTCCCGAACGGCCTGTCTGGGATCTGGGCCGATTACGTTCAGCCGCGCATCGACCGGCTGCTGGCATCGCGCAAACCGAAACCCAAAAATGGCTGGAGCGACGATTCCGTCGCCGACGGCGCGCCGGCGGAATGAGGAGATAGATCATGCTCATCGGTCATCAGCCCAAGGAATTCCTGCTCGCGGTCGAAGGACTTACCGTGTCCTTTGACGGGTTCAAGGCGGTGAACGATCTCTCCCTCTATGTCGAGGAGAACGAGATCCGCGTCATCATCGGCCCCAACGGCGCCGGCAAGACCACGGTGCTCGATCTGATCTGCGGCAAGACCAAGGCGACCTCCGGGTCGATCCAGTTTCGCGGCAAGGAGCTCACGAAGCTGAAAGAGAACGAGATCGTGCAGACCGGCGTCGGTCGCAAGTTCCAGACGCCGTCGGTGTTCGAAGACCTGACCGTGTTCGAGAATCTCGAGATCTCCTATCCGCGCGGCCGCACCGTGTTCGGCTCGCTGACCTTCCAGCGCGACGCGGCGGTGAGGGAACGGGTCGAAGAAGTCGCGGAAATGATCTTTCTGAACGATCGCCTCGACACCTTTGCCGACCAGTTGAGCCATGGCCAGAAGCAGTGGCTCGAGATCGGCATGCTGCTGATCCAGGACCCGGACCTGCTCATGCTCGACGAACCCGTCGCCGGCATGAGCGTCTCCGAGCGCGCCAAGACGGCTGAACTGCTCAACCGCATCATCAAGGATCGTTCGGTGCTCGTCATCGAGCACGACATGAAATTCGTCGAGGACATCGCCCACAAAGTCACTGTGCTGCACCAGGGCCAGATCCTGTCCGAAGGAACAATGGAAAAGGTCAAGAACGATCCGAAGGTCATTGAAGTTTATCTGGGCCACTAAGGGAGTAGGGGCATGCTGGCTATTTCGGATCTACACGTCGCCTACGGCCAGAGCGAGGTCCTCCACGGCCTCAATGTCTCCGTCGCGCCCAACGAGATCGTCGCAATCATGGGCCGCAACGGCATGGGCAAGACCACGCTGATGAAGTCGCTGATGGGCATCCTGCCGACCAAGAGCGGCTCGGTCAGCATGGACGGCGCCGAGCTCAGCGCGCTGCCGAGCTACGAGCGCGTCGCCAAGGGCCTCGCTTATGTACCGCAGGGCCGCATGATCTTCTCGACCATGACGGTGAAGGAGAACATCGAGACCGGGCTGGTGGTGTCCGGCGGTTCCGAGGTGCCTGAAGACATCTACGAATTGTTTCCGGTGTTGTTGGAAATGAAGGGTCGCCGCGGCGGCAATCTCTCCGGCGGGCAACAGCAGCAACTCGCGATCGCACGCGCGCTCGCCACCAAGCCGAAGGTGCTGCTGCTGGACGAGCCGACCGAGGGCATCCAGCCCTCCATCATCAAGGACATGGCGCGCACGCTGAAGCGCATCCGCGACGAGCGCGACCTGTCGATCGTCGTCTCCGAACAGGTGTTGAGCTTCGCACTCGACATCGCCGACCGCGTGCTGGTCATCGAGAACGGCGAGATCGTCCGTGACGACCCACGCGACAGCGTCGATGCCGCGCAGGTCTCGAAATATCTGTCGGTTTAATGAGTCCGGGAAGTGAACAGTAAATTGGCTGGTAACAAGGGGAGCATCCGATGCCAGAGACACTGATTAAGGTCGATCTTTCGAAGTCGGCCTACGACAACGACATGATTCACAACCGCTGGCATCCCGATATTCCGATCGTGGCATGGGTCAATCCCGGCGACGATTTCATCATCGAGACCTATGACTGGACCGGCGGCTTCATCAAGAACAACGATTCCGCCGATGACGTGCGCGATATCGATCTCTCGATCGTGCATTTCCTGTCCGGGCCGATCGGCGTCAAGGGCGCCGAGCCCGGCGATCTCCTGGTGGTTGATCTGCTCGACGTCGGTCCGCTGAAGGAGAGCCTTTGGGGTTTCAACGGCTTCTTCTCCAAACAAAATGGCGGCGGCTTCCTGACCGATCATTTTCCGCTGGCGCAGAAATCGATCTGGGACATCAAGGGTCTCTACACCTCCTCGCGCCACATACCCGGCGTGAACTTTGCCGGCCTGATCCATCCCGGCCTGATCGGCTGTCTGCCCGATCCGAAACTGCTCGCGACCTGGAACGAGCGCGAGACCGCGCTGATCGCGACCAATCCGACCCGCGTGCCGAGCCTCGCCAATCCGCCGTTCGCGGCGACCGCACACGCCGGCCGCGCCAAGGGCGACGCCAAGGCCAAGGTCGGCGCGGAAGGCGCGCGCACCGTGCCGCCGCGCGAGCATGGCGGCAATTGCGACATCAAGGACCTGTCGCGCGGCTCAAAGATCTTCTTCCCGGTCTATGTGCCGGGCGGCGGCCTCTCGATGGGCGACCTGCATTTCAGCCAGGGCGATGGCGAGATCACCTTCTGCGGCGCAATCGAGATGGCGGGCTGGCTGCATCTGAAGGTCGACATCATCAAGGACGGCGTCGCCAAATACGGCATCAAGAACCCTGTGTTCAAGCCGTCGCCGATCACGCCGAACTACAAGGACTATCTGATCTTCGAGGGCATCTCGGTCGACGAGGCCGGCAAACAGCATTACCTCGACGTCCACATCGCCTACCGGCAGGCCTGCTTGAACGCGATCGAGTATCTCAAGAAGTTCGGCTATTCCGGTGCGCAGGCCTATTCGATCCTCGGCACCGCGCCCTGTCAGGGCCACATCTCGGGTGTGGTCGACGTGCCGAACGCATGCGCCACGCTGTGGTTGCCGACGGAGATTTTCGATTTCGACATCATGCCGTCGTCGGCGGGTCCGATCAAACACATCAAGGGTGATATCCAGATGCCGATCTCGCCGGACAAGTGATTTCCGCGCGAGAAGGATGCGGGACGGCCTGCATGTCGGCCGCCTCGCATCCGCCGCCCCACGACAACGATAGATCGCGCGAGGAAACCGATGCCCGTCTATGAATATCTCTGCAACGATTGCGGCCCGTTCACGGACATGCGGCCGATGGCCGAGTGCGACGACCCGCAGGACTGCCCGCAATGCGATTCCGAATCGCCGCGCGTGATCCTGACCGCGCCGGCATTCTTCTGCATGCCGTCAGACAAGCGGAAAGCACTCGCCACCAACGAGCGTAGCGCCCACGCGCCGAAGACATCAGCCGAATACAAGGCTGCGCACGGGCCCGGTTGCGGCTGCTGTTCAACCGGAAAGAAGAAGCCGGCCCGGCTGATGACGAAGACCAGAAGCGGCGCCAAGGGCTTTCCGACCGCGCGGCCCTGGATGATCAGCCACTGAGGCGCGACCCTTCAAACCCAAACCAGAACAAGAGGCGATCCCATGCTCCACGGTGACATTTCCTCAAGCAAAGACACAGTCGGCGTCGCGGTCGTCAACTACAAGATGCCGCGGTTGCATACCAAAGCCGAGGTGCTCGACAATGCCCGCAAGATCGCCGACATGATCGTGGGGATGAAACTCGGCCTGCCGGGCATGGATCTCGTGATCTTCCCGGAATATTCCACCCACGGCATCATGTACGACTCCAAGGAGATGTACGAGACTGCCTCGCAGATCCCGGGTGCCGAGACCGAGATCTTCGCGGAAGCCTGCCGCAAGGCAAAGGTCTGGGGCGTGTTCTCGCTCACCGGCGAGCGTCACGAAGAGCATCCGCACAAGGCGCCGTACAACACCCTGATCCTGATGAACGACACGGGCGAGATCGTCCAGAAATACCGCAAGATCATGCCGTGGGTGCCGATCGAAGGCTGGTATCCCGGCAACTGCACCTATGTTTCCGAAGGCCCGAAGGGCCTGAAGGTCAGCCTGATCATCTGCGATGACGGCAACTTTCCGGAGATCTGGCGCGACTGCGCCATGAAGGGCGCCGAACTGATCGTGCGATGCCAGGGCTACATGTATCCAGCGAAGGAACAGCAGGTTTTGATTTCCAAGGCGATGGCGTGGGCCAACAACGTATATGTCGCAGTCGCCAATGCCGCCGGCTTTGACGGCGTCTATTCCTATTTCGGACACTCGGCGATCATCGGCTTCGACGGCCGTACCCTCGGCGAGACCGGCGAGGAGGAATACGGAATCCAGTACGCTGCGTTGTCGAAGAACCTGATCCGCGACGCCCGCCGCAACAATCAGTCGCAGAATCACCTCTACAAGCTGGTCCATCGCGGCTACACCGGCATGATCAACTCCGGCGAAAGCGCGAAGGGCCTGGCCGCCTGTCCTTACGACTTCTATTCGAAGTGGATCGCCGATCCGGAAGGCACGCGGGAAATGGTCGAGGCGATGACCCGGTCCACCGCGGGAACTGCCGAATGCCCGATCGACGGCATTCCGAACGAGAAGTCCGCGACCAACTACTAGTCATCCGACGGCAATCGCGGTCGATTGCTCTTGCCGCATACGGACGTTTGAGACCGAGTGTTGGAGTTGCCTGCTTCATATTGGCTGGATTCGACTCTCGCCTCGTCTTCGCAAACGACCGGATTGCTGACACCATTTCGGTGCTGTCCACTATTTGCTGTTGGCCTCAGGCTAATTTTTTAATTGGGCCGACTGAGTAAACTTTTGGGGCGAGCAGACTGCGAGGTGTGCCTTGCAGTGCTGGAGAACTGCCTAATCCTAGGTAGGGGCGTCTCTTAAGCTCCCACTTCGATTATCGGAAGGCTGAAAGTCTCCGGACTGGAAACCGCGCTTCTGAGGCGAAATTCTCTTGATATTTCAATGGTCAATATTCAATTTGGAATTTCGGAGTTCGATCCCTCCCGCCCCAGCCACCCATTCCAGCGTTCGGCCAGGCCTCCCAAGAAACGCGCGAATGGGTCGGAAATCCCGGCTTTTCGCACATTTGATTTCGTCTCTGGACTCCCGCTTTGCCGAGGTTGAGGCGGTAATCGCCGAAAGTCTCCAGCCTTCTCGGCAAATATTCCCGTTTTGGAGAGACTATGGGCGGAGACCGGTTTGATCACGACTGCCGCCCGACCTCGGCACTCTGCCTAGGCCAGTTCTGCCGCCTCCTGGACTACCGCGCGAGTAACACACTTTTCGGAGTGGCTGGCCGGATTGATAACTAACAAACATGATCAACCCCGTGTATGGCAGCAGTGAACAGCCAGCGAGGGAATTGTGAATATCTCAAAAAAGCGCGCCAGCCTCCTTCGAGAGCTTGAACGGATCATCGGGAGCGAGACATTCAACGGCAAAACACAGAACTATGGGCCGGGCGGCACTTTCGAAGGCGAGGGACGTGACTATCGTTACCCGGCAACGTTCACAAACGAGGATGGAGAAAAAATCAAGCCGAAGCCGCCATATGGCACTCTACCGATCGACGTGCAGATGACGGGTCGGTACGCATTTGGAGCGAACGAACTGCACATCATGAGAGCACTCAATAAGGCGCTTCAGTACCTTGAAGAACATCACGGACTGAAAGTCTAACCCGCTCTAATCGCGAAATGCATCTTGTGCGCCTGTTCAATCCGGCCTCACAAGGCTCATGACTTGCCGCTCAAGACGATCCCGATGAGCGACGTACACATCCTGCATATCTTCAAGGTCTTCGAGCAAGAGGATGGCGTCGAGAGGGTCGTGCCCCCGTCGCTCCAATCGCTCGACAATCTCGCGTTGGTCGACCAGGTCTTCCTCTCCCTCTGCAACGTACTCGCGCGCTTTGTCCAGCAAAGCCAAGGTCTCGACTAAACTCATGCTCTGCTCCGTCGACGGCTGTGCTGAAGGCGGGCGTATACGGGGCCATCGCATGAGGACGAATATGGTGGCGAATCGGCGGAATCCGAGTTTGCGCGGCGAATCACCAAGACGCCTTCTTGCGGTGTTGCAGCGTCCGTAGAAGTCCGGTGAACGTAAAAAAACCTGCCCTGTGAACAGCGGGCGGAGCGGCTTCATCCACACGCCTGCTGATAGTTTTTTTCTTGGAGATTTATGAGGAATCACTGATGGTTGGAACAGATCGGGATCAAGGCTAACCCCCTGTTTTCCCACCCTTTCCACCATATTTAGTATTTGATTTAGGAACTCGTACTAGTCCTTGACGGGTGCAACAGCACCACCGTAACTTCCACGGAACTGAAACAGCGAAGCCGCCTTGGGTGGCGACCCAAAGCGGCTTCAAAGTTTCAGCCTGCCACTAACCCGGGACGGGTCAGGCAGGTCGATGGGTAGTAAGAAGGGCTTCATAGAATTGAAGTCTTGCCGATCGGTCAAGCCCGTCCCTTCCACTTGACCGGGGATATTTCCCGGCATGGAGAAGGAACGACTAAAATGACTACTAAGCAAAGTACCCCGAAACTTTCGACTCTGGCATCACGGGTTCTCAGCGGCGATAAGAAGCCGACGACCTCGGATGCGAAGAAACTCGCAGCTTCTGTGCTGTCGCAGGACGAGAAGAAGGGTCAGCGTAAGTAAGAGCGGACGCGGGCGACACGCTCGCCCGCGTCCATTTCCCTTCAGAAAAGGCATGCGAGCTTTATGTTAGATTACTTTCGTTACCGACTCGTCGGTGAATTGAACACGCCGAAACTTCAGCGGGCACTTGCAAAATCGCAGAAAGAACGGCGAGGTCTTGTCTCCATCGGAGTCATCGACGATAGCCCCTTCGAGCCAAAGAAAAACCTCGAAAACGTTGGGTACCGCGTCACCCTCCTCGGTGATCCGAGCAATGTAGACGCGGTTGTGCCGCATAACATCGTCCTGTGTGACGTTCAGGGAGTTGGTCACTCTCTGGACTCAAAAAAACAGGGTGCGTTCCTTATCCGAGAAATCAAGGCCCACTTTCCGGACAAATACGTTGACCTGCTCCCCTATTTGCCCCCGTTTATAAGGAGAGTCTGTTCTGGGTTTGGCCCCTGTTGGGGTGGGTTGCAAACTCGGTCGGCGTGAGCCCGTTGAGGCTCGTGTGCGGTCGGTTGGTGTTGTAGTCGATCCTCCATTCCTCGATGATCTGGCGAGCTTCGTTGAGATTGGCGAACAGGTGCTCGTTCAGGCACTCGTCGCGCAGGCGGCCGTTTGATGGGGAAGACGGCCCCGCTCCCTCGGAGCCAGCGATATACTGGCGATGGACCGAACCGCCAACAGGAGCATCCAATGGAAGTCACGACAATCGGGTTGGACATTTCGAAGCACGTGTTCCACATTCATGCTGTTGATAGCCTGGACCAAGTGACCAGCCGCCAACGCCTTCGGCGAAGTGAGATCATGTCGTTCTTCTCCTCGCTCGCACCTTGCCTGATCGGCATCGAGGCCTGCGCCACCGCTCACTATTGGGCACGCGAGATTCGACGGTTTGGGCACGACGTGAGATTGATTCCGCCCGCCTACGTAAAACCTTACGTGCGGCGAGGAGCCAAGAACGACGCCGCTGACGCGGCCGCGATCTGCGAAGCGGTCACCCGCCCCAATATGCGTTTCGTTCCAATCAAGAGCGTCGAGAACCAAGGCTTCTTGATGCTTCATCGCGCAAGAGGCCTGCTGGTTCGCGAGAGAACTATGACGTCTTGCGCTATCCGAGCTCATTTTGCTGAGTTCGGATTTGTTGCAGGCCGTATACATGAACGCACCCGACCGTGATCCAAAGTGCTGCCGAAATCCCTTGCATCCGCGGGGCCGTCTATACATGAAGCTTTCGACAAAGCCGTTCTGCATCGGCTTGCCGGGCGCGATGTAGTGCCACTCGATCCCGAGTTCCTCCTGCCAGGCTAATATCGCACTTGAAGTGAACTCAGTGCCGTTGTCGCTGACGATCATGCGCGGGCAGCCGCGGCTTTCGATGATTTGGCCAAGTTCGCGCACTACACGCAAGGCGGTGAGTGAGGTGTCGACGACCAGGCCGAGGCACTCCCGGGTGAAGTCGTCGACCAGGGTCAGGATACGGAAGCGCCGGCCGCTGGAGAGCGTATCCATCACGAAGTCGAGCGACCAGCGCAGGTTCGCATCCTGCGGGATCGACATCGGCGCGCGAGTGCCCAGTGCCCGTTTGCGGCCTCCACGCTTGCGCACCGTCAATTGCTCCTCCTTGTAGAGCCGGTACAGCTTCTTCCGATTGATCCGGACCCCTTGCCGAGCCAATAGCAGCCCCAGGCGACGGTAGCCGAAGCGGCGCCGTTGCGAGGCCAGTGCCACCAAGACCGTCAAAGTAGATGTTGCCTGTTGGAATGCGGTTTATACCACTTGGTTCGTTCGTTCATTGATGTTTTAGCTCTGGCAGCTCTACTGGATACCAATCAGTTGCAGTCGTTTTGCAAACCATGCGGACTTTCGCTTCTTTCCGGTACATATCGCGTGGCGCAAAAACTAGGATGTTGATTACAGATTCGCTGTCACCCGCGCCGAATTCCTTTCGCACCGAACTTTTGTACACTTTATTGATCAGCAGCAATTCCTCCTGACAAGCCTGCAGTGGCGCTGCCCCTCTCTTTTCAATTACTGCTTCGACGAAAGCAACAAATTTGGAGGAATCGTGCGTAGGATTATGGAAGACTACGGCGTCCTTTATGCGCACCTCTCGCTGGGTGATAGTGGATGTTGATGTGTCGGGAACATTTAGCCGGCGCAGGGCAAGAATTGCAGCACCGATAACGGCAACCACAACGAAAACAACAATGGCACCTTTTCTCACGAGATGATCCGTCCAGACTGCCACACCACTATATAGTTGATGACTGGATTATCGAAGTCCGTTTGTAGCACTTACCGAACTTGCCGCGCCGAGCTGACGATCTCGGTTGATTGGAGCAATGCGGACTCCACCGTTGGACGCGTCGAGGTCCGAGTTTTACCCCAACGGACTTAGTCAACATTGAAGCGAGTTCTTAAATAACTGGTATACATCCGAGGAAAGAACGGCACCCTTGTGGCGACGTCTGGCCAATTCCAGCTAGGAACTAGGCGAAGCTAAGCGGGTTCGTTTCAGATGACCGAACCCATACCAATCCTAATGGAAAATGCCCTCCAGATCGCTTGGGATTATCTGGAGCAGACTGGTCAAATCGAAGACCCCGAATTCACGACCAGATTCCTTTTAGTCGCTGTTGAGCATTTGATCAGTCGGGGCGAGAGGCGACAACTAGCGCTGGCGAACCTAGCGATTGCAGCATATGAACGGCTAGATCGAACAGGATTAGCAGCCTGACTTGACAGCCCCCGTAAGGGTCCAGCGGCGGCGCTTGAAGCCGCAGCAATGCGCGCAGAAACATGAACTGAAGTGCGCGCAGCGTTCGTAACGAGTGGACCTACGCCCGCGTACAGCCAGCATGCGAAATATAAGGGAGCGGCAAGATGCGAACAATCCCGTGCGCGATCTTTCGATCAAGCTAACAAGCCGGGCGCTGTGTGCAGGTCGGCGGTCGAAAAATGAAGTCTTGTGCCCGAACAATGCGAGCCTAATGCCACAGGACAACGTGGTATGAAGAGTACGGAACGTCACGTCAGATCCCGCCCCGTGGCAGCCTTTTGGCTCACTCGGATATTTCGAGCAACCTCGCGGCCTTTTTGTAGATATCCGTAAGATCGCCGAGCATGTGAAGGACCTCTTTGAACCGTCTGAAGTTGTATTCCGGCCGCAGATCGCTGATGCGTCGACGCTCTGCGCGAGCTTCGTCTAGTTGTCCGGCTGCCGCAGTCAGCGCCGACGCTGCATGCGCATGAACATGATCGCCAGCGTTTAGCCCAACAAGCTTGGCACATTGAGCTGCCTCTTGAACTTTGCCGAGAAGAAGCAGCGCGAACGTCCGCACCCTATAGGTTCCAAACATCATCGGATCAAACGGGCTGAGAAGAGCCGCGACATCGGCAGCAGCTATCGCGCTCTCGGGAGAGCCCGTCTGGGCTTGCACAAATGCAAGAGAGTAGTGAGCGAAAGCGTAGTTGGGACTTAAGTCAATGGATCGATTAAGGCAGTCGATGGCACCCTCGTGTGAATACGCGAGCCATTTCGCGCGACCAACCGCGCAATGTGCCGCCGGGTCGCTGGGATCCACCATGAGCCCTTGCTCGTCAACGGTGGCGAGCCGCTCAATCCTGGCATCGTCGGCTCAACAAGCCGCACCCCGCATCCGCCGGCGGACGATGTTGGCACCGGCCCACTTGTTTCGTTCGCGCGCAGCGGCGTCGCGGCGCGCTGGAACGTCCTGCTTTATTCGCCGCATCATCCGCCCGATCGCCTCGAGCGGGCCCTGCGGCTCGCAGCGCTCTCGCCGGGGTGGCGCTGGTCGTTCGAGGCCTTGCAGCGCGCGATCGATATCACTCACAGGTAATGTGATGACCTCAACTGAGAATTCTGAAATGCTTCGGGTGGTCAACGACCTCGATAAACAACCCGCGCTCGCTCGGTGTGAGCGAACGCGGCGGTTTGATATGCGCAACTGCACCGGTTATGTTCGACATCATCAGTTCGCTGATTGATTTCTTACCGCGCTTCAAAACATGTTCTCCGATTATCGGGGCTCGGGAAACCGCGCCTGGCCATGAAGCAGCAGGATCTGGTCCCCCGCTGTCGACAAGCGAATGGATGCCTTCCGACAGCATCGAGGACGATCCGCTGATCGCCGCGGCGATGAACTTGGCGAGGGCAATGCCGAGATTGGCGAAAAGCGCGCCATAAAGCACGACCTTCGACTTAATCTCATGGAGGACCTGAACCTCAGACGTGCAGCTGAGCATGGCACCGCGGTTTGATGCCCGCGATGAAACATGAGATTTTTGCGAGCCCGGCAAGGACAGCCGGCCAGGGAAACGCGTCATACTGACCATGACCATGTTCCCGGCCGCGAGCAAGCCGAGATGTTGCTTGTTCAGGCGCGGCCTGATGATGCAGAAAATTCAGTTTTTCTGGGTACGTTAGGCGCATAAGCGGCTTGGCGCTGCTCGGCTACTTGGCGGGCGCGATTGTCGACGTTTTGCAGTACCGGATGCATCACTGATGCTGATTGCTTGTTCGATACGAAGCCACGATGGCTTTGTGCTCCCGACCAAAATTACATAGGTGGTGGTCGGCTTGACGTCACTTCTGCGGCCGCAGGACCTTATTCCCCGCTCGAAAGCAGCGCAGTGTCATCCGCCTTTAGTCTAAGGACGCGCCAAATCGGCGCAATGTCCGCACTTTTCGGCACTGAGTTCGGGCATAAATCCGCAGATCGCGGGTTGATGCCTGATCGCGGCCGCGACACACTGTCGCCAATAAGAAAAATCGTTTCAACGTCAGAACTATTAAAGGGAGAGAACAATGAAAGTGCGTCAAGACACGCCGGCAACTCGCCGTGCCGTATTGGGCGGCGCCGCAGTGGCCGGGGCAGCAATTATCAGCGCGCCCTATATTCGCAATGCCGAAGCGGCCGAAACGACAACATGGAAGGTCCAGACCTCGTGGCCGGCTGGCGTCGGTCTCAACACGTTCAAGACCTGGGCCGCCTCGATCAAGGAAAAGACCGGCGGCGAACTCGAATTCAAGCCGTTTGCCGCGAAGGAAGTGGTCGGCGACTTCGAACTGCTCGACGGCGTCAAAAACGGCGTCCTCGAAGCGATGAATTCCTTCACTGTGTATTGGGTCGGCAAGATACCGGCGACGGCGTTTTTGTCGTCCTATCTGATGGGCCTGCGCTATCCGCATGAGTGGGACGTGTTTTTCTACGGCAAGGACGGGCTGAAGATGGCCCGCGAGATCTTCGCCAAGCAGAACATCCGTGTATGTCGGGCGCATCCATCACGGCCCCAACATCATCCACTCCAAGAAGCCGATTCGTTCGATCGAAGACTTCAAGGACCTCAAACTGCGCGTTCCCGGCGGCATGATTGCCGAAGGCTTTGCCGCGATCGGCGCCAAGACCACCTTGCTTCCCGGCGGCGAAGTGTTCTCCGCACTGGAGAAGGGCACGATCGAAGCCGCCGACTACACCGGCCCTGCCGTGAACTGGGATCTCGGCTTCCAGCAGGTCACGAAGTACATCTGGATGGGACCTCCCGGACTCGAATCGATCTATCAGCCGGTCGACCTGATGGACTTCTGCGTCGGCATGAACCATTGGAACAAGCTCTCGCCGAAAATGCAGCTGTGGATCGAGAACGAGGTCGAGGCGTATTCGGCCGTTCACCACGGCGCGATCCAGAAGGCCGACATGGAAGCCTGGCCGAAATTCATCAAGGCCGGCACCGAGATCAACCGGCTGCCGTCGTCGGACCTGGAGAAATTCCAGCGCGTTGCGGTGCCGATCTGGTTCAAATGGGCCAATAAGGACAAGGACGCCGCGCGCGTCTTCAAGGCCCAGCTCGACATCATGGAATCGCCGAGCTTCGGCTACGTCACGCCTGACATGTATCAGGGCCAGAAGCTCGATCTCTAAAACTCCACGCCGGCGGTGCGGGGCCGCCCGCGCCGCCATTCTTCGGCGGACTGGCACGTGGTGCGCGCCAGCCGATCCAATACGTCCGCTCACTCGCCGCGGACGCCAGAAATTTCCGGGGAAATAAATGCCCAGCCTTCCGTTTGTGCTGCCCCATTGGCTCTATTGGGGCACCCTCATCGTCTTTCCGATCGTGGCGATCTACTTCGTGCAACGCCAGCTCCGTATCGGCTCTCCCAGGGCCCATCGCTCTTTATCGCCTACGTCTTCTGGCTTTGCTCCGGCTTCATGGGGCTGCATCGGCTGTATTTGCGGAACAACTGGGGCTTCATCTTCATCCCGGTGTTCCTGCTGATCCTTCACACCACCGACGTCATTCGCGACAAGCGCGAGGACGTTTCGCGCACGCGCGCCGCCGTGCGTGCGGCCGTTTCCGAACTCGATCACGCCAAGATCCCCCCTGGCGTGACCGTGACGCCGCAGATGCAGGAACGGCTCGCCAAAGCCGAGGCCGCCGGCCCGAAAGCCAAATCGGAATTCGAGGAAGCCGCAGGGCGTCTTGGCGCGCTGGTACGGCTATTCGCGCTGGCTGGCGATCCTCATGGCCGTCGATGCTGGTCGGCGACGCGATCCTGCTGCCGGGCCTCGTGCGCCGGCAGAAACAGCGCGAGGCCGCGGAGCAGGCAAATGCGCCTCCGAAAACCGTGGTGCCTGACATAGCGTCAATCGGCACCCACGAAGACCCGACATTGCGTATCCACACGCGTTTCACCGACGCCATCGAGTGGGTGAACATCCGCGCCGGCGAGTTCGTGGCCTATTGGGCCGTGATATCGGTGTTCGGCTATTACTACGAGGTGATCGCGCGCTTCGCGTTCAACTCGCCGACCAACTGGCTGCATGAGAGCATGTTCCTGATGTACGGCATGCAATACATGATCGCCGGGGCCTATGCCTATCAGTGCGATCAACATGTCCGCGTCGACGTGTTCTATGTGAAGTTTTCGACCCGCGGCAAGGCCATCGCCGACATCATCACCTCGATCTTCTTCTTCATCTTCGTCGTCACCTTGCTGGTAACGAGCTGGCGCTTCGCGATGGATTCGTTCAACCCCGGCGGCCTCGGCGAAGTCTCCTTCACCGAATGGGGCGTGCAGTATTGGCCGGTGAAGCTGATGATGCCGATCGGCGCCGCGCTTCTGCTGCTGCAGGGAATCTCCAAACTGATCAAAGACGTCATCATCCTGACGCGCGGGAGAGCCTGAGGCCATGGGTTGGGATATCGATATTGCATGGCTTACTCTGCTGCTGTTCGGTTCGCTCGGCATCTTGCTGGCGCTCGGCCTGCCGATGGCCTTCTGTACCGGCTCGCTCGCGGTCGTGTTCCTGTTCCTGTTCGGGAATTCGGCCATCCTGAACATGATGCCCGTCACGCATCTTCCCGTTCATGACGGATTACCAGCTCTCCGCAGTACCGCTATTCATCTTCATGGCGGCGATGCTGGAAAAGGCCGGCATTATCGAGGAGTTGTTCGACGCGGTCTATAAATGGCTGGGCTCGGTGAAGGGCGGGCTTGCCGCAGCGACCGTACTCGCCTGCACGGCACTGGCCGCGATGGTCGGCGTCGTCGGCGCGACCGAAGTTACGATGGGCATGATCGCGCTGCCGGCGATGCTCAAGCGCGGTTATGACCAGAAGCTCGCCTGCGGCTCGCTGCTGGCGGGCGGCACGCTCGGGATCCTGATTCCGCCGTCGGTGATGGCGATCGTTTACGCGGTGGTCGCTCAGCAATCGCTCGGCGAACTGCTGGTCGGCTCGATCTTTCCGGGCTTCCTGCTCTCCGGGCTCTACATCTCCTACATCCTGATCCGCTGCTACATCAACCCGAGCCTCGGGCCCGCGCTGCCACTGGAAGAGCGGGTCAGCACCCGGGAAAAATTCGGGCTGCTCAAGAACACGATCGCGCCGCTGCTACTGATCGTGCTGGTGCTCGGCGTGATCTTCGTCGGCATTGCGACGCCGGTCGAGGCGGCCGGCATCGGCACCTTCGGCGCGCTGTTCGTGTCCGCGCTGCATCGCCGGCTCAACTGGCCGGCCGTGCAGGAAGCCGCGATCGCGACACTGAAGGCGACCGCGATGGTGATGTGGATATTCTTCGGCGCAACCATGTTCGTCGGTTTCTTTATCGTGAAGGGCGGACAGACCTTCGTCGCGAACACCATTCTCGGCACCGGCCTGCCGCCCTACGGCATCCTGATGCTGATGATGGTGATCCTGTTCGTGCTCGGCATGTTCATCGACTGGGTCGGAATCCTGTCTGCTCACCGTGCCGATCTTCCTGCCGATTATGAAAAGCCTTGAATGGAGCGGCCTGTTCGGCCTGCCCGGCGTGCGGACGGAGGACGTGCCGTTGTGGTACGGCGTCATCTTCATGGTCAACATGCAGATGGCATTTCTGTCACCACCGTTCGGCTATTCGCTGTTCTATCTTAAAAGCGTCGCTCCGCCAGAGATCACGATGGCGACGATCTTCCGCGCCGCATTACAGTTTATGGCATTGCAATGGCTCGGCGTCGGGCTCTGCATTTTCTTCCCGTCGATCGTCGTCTGGCTGCCGAGCGTGCTGTATTCGCGGTGAGCAATTTCAGCGCAAGGGGTGACGAGGTGTGCGGTCGGCACTACCTCCGAAACCTTGATCGGCCGACCCAAGGTGCTTTCTACTCTCAGGAAGACGATCCCTTACTAGCTTGAAGTAGCGATCCGTTTGATTGGCCAACCTCACCCAGCCTTTGGCCATGTCCAGTAGCAGTTCGGATTCGGTTTGCATGGATGCACGCTTAGCTAGTTGTCGGCACTCCATTGCATGCATTCGGTAATGAGTAGCGGACTGAGCGTGCACTAACGAATCTCCCTCAGAGATCTAGTCATTGACTATTGCAGATTATCGGAACCGGCCATAGGTCCGTTTCAATCACCATCACCTCGGTGGTGCCTGACGGCCGAGCGGCCGCCGCCGGCAATCCTGGCCGCATCTGGTTCTCGCCGTCGATCCTGCCGCCCTACATGTGCCGGTCGAAGTCGATCGAGACGCTGCTGCCGATCCTTTATCTGAAGGGTATCTCGACCGGCGACTTCTCCGAGGCACTGGCGGCGCTGCTCGGCAAGGATGCTGCCGGGTTGTCGGCATTGGCGATTGGCCGCCCTGAAGGATGGCTGGTTCGACGAGCACGCCGCTTGGCGGAAGCGCGATCTGTCGGCGAAGCGCTACGTCTACATCTGGGCTGATGGGATCCATCTCGAAGCGCGCCTCGAAGACGAAAAGCAGTGCATTCTCGTGCTGATCGGCGCGACGCCGGATGGCCGCAAGGAACTGGTCGGCTTCACCGATGGCGCCCGCGAGAGCGCGCACGTCTGGCGCGATCTGCTGCTCGATCTGAAGCGGCGCGGGCTCGACGTGCCGCCGCGGCTCGTCATCGCCGACGGCGCACTCGGGTTCTGGAAGGCGGCCGGCGAGGTCTGGCCGAAAACGCGCGAGCAGCGCTGCTGGGTGCACAAGACCGCGAATTGTGCTCGCCAAGTTGCCGAAGAGCCAGCAGCCGAAAGCCAAGCGCGCGTTGCAGGAGATCTGGATGGTCGAAACCAAGGCGGCCGCCGAGTTGGCGTTCGACGCCTTCATCGAGAGCTACGCGCTAAAATACGACAAGGCGGCCGAAAGGATCGAGACACCTTGCTCGCATTTTACGACTTCCCGGCCGAGCACTGGAAACACCTGCGGACGATCAACCCGATCGAAAGCACCTTCGCTACCGTGCGCCACCGCACCATCCGATCGAAGGTTGTCTGTCGAACGGGACCGCGCTCGCCATGGTCTTCAAACTGGTCGAGGGCGCACAGAAAAGCTGGCGCCGTCTCGATGGCCACAACCAGTTGCCAAAACCCGTCCTTGGTGTGACATTCAAAGACGGGATCGAGGTCATCGCCAAGCCGACCGACCGTCAGCCCATAACCGCCGCCGCCTGACCGGGCCCGGCCGTCACCAAATTCGGCGATAGCTCATGTCCTCGGCGATGCGAAGCGATGTCAGGCAAATCCTGACACCGACAGGCGACCGTTGCAGTGGCATTGGGGGGGGGTACCATGGCGAATTTGAGACGGTCCGCATAGACTAATGCTTGATTGTTTGCAGGCCCTTCCTCACAGAACTTCCACCATCGGAGGGCGCACGATGCGCTTTGTAGTCGGGCAAGCTTTTGAGAGCGCTCTGAATGGCAGGCAGGCGGTTATTTCCGAAACTCGCGACGAGGGGCGAGCTGGCAAGCTCCGTTTTCTCGATAACGGCCAACAGCAATGGGTGCTTTGGGCGCAGTTGCATCATGCCGGAGAATGGATGCCGATTGGCATGAAAGACACGGCGGCAGCGGCGGCAGAAGAGCTCAACAGAAGTTAGTTGGTGTACCGACCGGTTGGCTCGGCCAGCGGATCGTGCTATGTAGGATGGATGAGCTACCTTTCCGAGCTGACCCTTTGGTTGGCCACGCTTGATCGTCCTTTCGGTTTCCTTCTGACGCTTCCTTTCTTGGTAGCGGCAGCAGGGCTGGCCTCGTACTTCGTTGGGCAGCGCTCCGGGGCGGATAAAATCTGAGATGCGTTTTGGTGGGCTTCAAGCAGCCACATTCATCGTAGCGTTACTGCCCACCCAAGCTCTAGGAGCCGATCTGCATGGCGCACAAATGGGCCTTGCCTGGGCCCTACCTTTCGCAGGCATGCTCCTCTCGATAGCCATTTTTCCTCTCGTGGCGCCGCATTTTTGGGAGCATCACCAGGGCAAAATTGCGTTCGCATGGGCAACATTGGTTCTTGGGTCACTCGTGCTTTCGGCAGGCGTATCTTCGACATCGCAAGCACTCCTGCACACTGTGCTCTTGGAATACATACCGTTCATTCTGCTGCTCCTCGCGCTTTTCACAGTCGCAGGTGGTATCGTCGTGCGAGGGAATTTGCATGGGTCACCTGCTGTTAATACCTTTTTGCTTGCTGTCGGCACGCTCCTGGCGAGTGTGATCGGGACTACGGGAGCCTCTATGGTCATGATACGACCTGTACTCCGGGCGAATGACGATCGTCGTAGAAACGTGCACGTATTTGTCTTTTTTATATTTCTAGTCTCAAACATAGGCGGCTCTCTCACGCCACTCGGCGACCCGCCTCTATTCCTTGGCTTCTTAAGAGGCGTCGATTTCTTCTGGACGACGACTCATTTGCTGCCTGAAACGGCGTTCGTTGTCGGTCTGCTGCTCGCCATCTTCTTCCTCATCGATAGCTATCTTTATCGCAAAGATGGACATTCCCCGCCTGATCCGACGCCGGACGACCCATTGCGGGTGAGGGGTGGTGTCAATTTCGTTCTCATGGGGATCATCATCGGCGCGCTGCTTTTCAGCGCAACCGTGGATCTTGGGAGCATCGATGTTTTCGGTACAACCATCCAACTGCGAAACTTAGCGCGCGACGCCATTATGGTGGCGGTGGTGTTCGGATCAATCGCATGGACCTCGTCCGCAGACCATGATGCAAACGGCTTTTCATGGGCACCGATGGCGGAGGTCGCCAAACTTTTCGCTGGAATTTTCGTTACGATTATCCCTGTCATTGCGATGCTACACGCCGGCAGCGACGGCTCTTTCTCACCCCTTGTGAGTGCGGTCACCCATCCCGATGGAACTCCAAATCACGCCGCTTATTTCTGGATGACCGGCATATTGTCCTCATTCCTGGACAATGCTCCGACCTACCTAGTGTTCTTCGAGCTCGCGGGCGGGGATGCGAAAAGTTTGATGACGAACGGTGCCTTGACGCTTGCAGCGATCTCGGCAGGAGCGGTCTTTATGGGCGCGAATACTTACATCGGTAATGCGCCAAATTTTATGATTTACGCCATCGCGAGAAAGAGCGGCGTTAAGATGCCGAGTTTCATTGGCTATATGGCTTGGTCTGCCGCCTTGCTTCTGCCGATATTCGTTCTGGTGACCCTGATTTTTTTCTATCCACTCTCCCACTGGTGAGACTGAATAGCGGCTGACAATTCATTTCCTGCGCTGGTGTATGTCTCAGGCATCCGAAACAGGCAGGATGCTTCATGACAACGATACGATAGCAACGGCGTTTTCCCACAGCCGAATCAGCTTGTGCAGGCGGGTGAGGACAAGCCCGAACACGAATTTTCTGCGAGTGATGCCGTGCCAAGTTGGGGCATGCGGCAAGGCACGCCAAACCGGAATAAGCAACCTCGTCGCGCGACGTCCTTTGAGAGGTTGTGAGACCAAGCCCGATGCGGTTTCGCGGCGGTGGAGGTGGCTTCCACGGAGGTGGGCGCCGACGTTGACCTTGACTCTCTTAATCTCAACCAGGGTGTCTCAATTGACTGACAAAGCGAGATACAACTAAATGCGGAGAACGGCCGATCCTCTGGAGGAGGCGGCAAGCTATTTCGTACCCTGCGGCGCTCTTGGCAACAAGTATTTCGCCACTCGCCAGGACTCCGGCTTTGGCGCAGCAATAGTGCCAAGCCCTGTCTATGTTGCACATACTCGACGGATGGCCCAGGCGGCGCGCTATCGCTAGGAAACATCTGATTGTTCGTTGAACCGGTCGGGTAAACTAGTTCGCAGGCCATCCCTATAAGTATCCAGCCCAAGCAAAGAAAGTCAGAATTAGCAGATAGAGAACGAGAGCTGAGTGGAATTGCAGGAGTTCGGGTGCGAGCCTTTCGGCCCGCCAATGCATATCAGATTGTAAGGCAGGTCCGCTGCAAAGGTTCTTGGCGTCCCCTCGTTTGGCGAGTGGCGGAACAGTACAAGGGGGCCTATCCTGCAAATGGCCATTCGTCGTACTTGCTCTCATCCAAGACGATAAACGGCACCGCCGGAATCGGACGATGTTCGTCATTTGCGAAGCGCAATTTGGTGTCGGGGACGTCGCGGTGCGGTTGACTAGGCCTCCGGCTTGGCGCAGTCTTATTTATAAAAAAATAAAGGCCAATTTTCGGGAGGGGATCTACCGATGACGCAATCATGTAAGCTTGCGCTTGGAGTGATGCTTGGCATCGCCGCGGTGCTCCCGGCGAGCGCCCAAAATAACCCCAAGGTTGCGTGGAATCTTTCCGTCTGGGGGCCGCCGCGCGCGTTCACCGCCGGCATCGAGACGCTTGCCAAGTACGTCGAGAAGGAGTCCGGCGGTAATTTCACCATCAAGATCCACTATGGCGACGCCCTCTCCAAGGGACCGGACAATCTCGACAACATCAAGCTCGGCGCCTTCGAGATGGCGCAGATCTGCACCGGCTATCATCCGGGCAAGAATCCCGGCCTCACGGTGCTTGATTTGCCCGGCCTGCCGCTCGCCGATCCGGACATCCACGCCAGGGTGCACGACGCAATCTACAAGCATCCCTTCATCGTCGCCGAGTTCAAGAAGTGGAACGCCATTCCCTTCATGTCGGTGTTGCAGCCGCAGTCCGAACTGATGGGCGTCGGCGACCCGCCGAAGACGATGGATGGCTTCAAGGGCATGCGCGTTCGTGCGCTCGGTGGCACCGGCGATGCGCTGAAGAATTTGGGCGCAGTGCCGACTTCGGTGCCGGCGCCCGGAAGTCTACAACGCGCTCGAGCGCGGCGTTTTCCGGGCGGCGGCGTTCCCGTTTACTTACGCGTTCGCAGCGTACAAGATTCCCGAGATCGCCAAGTGGTACACCAAGAACCTTGCGCCAGGCGCCAACAATTGCCCGACCATCGTCAACCTGCAGGCCTATCAGGCGCTGCCGCAGAACTATCGCGACATGATGGAGAAGGCGAAACCGCTTGCCTATGAGGCACTCAAGGAGGCGCAAGCTGCCACCGACAAGAAAAGCTTCGAGGAGTGGAAGAAGAAGGGCATTGTCGAGATCGTTTATCCGCCGGAAGAGCTGAAGAAGTTCGCCGAGGTCGGCGCCAAGCCGGTGTGGGGACTCATGGGTCAAGGCGCAGACCGCCAAGGGTGTTCCTGCGCAGGAACTCGTCAACGCGGTGCTAGCCGAAACCGAGAAGGCGAAGAAAGCGCTCAACAAGATGTGAGCGTTCGAGCGGGTACCGATGTTTCCGTCGCCCGCGTCTTCCGTCCTTGCCCGGTGAGAAATCAATGACGACGCATGAGCCGCTTTCGGGACCGGGGCGGCGTAGCACTCTTGGCGGCGGACCGCGTTGCTGCGGCCGATTGAGTTCGCAACCGTGATGATCGCCGGCCTCGTGATCTTCTTCGTGATGTGGGTCGGCGTTGCTGAAATCTTCTCGCGTAAGCTGTTCAACTATCCACTCTACGGACAGCTCGACATCATCGAACTGACGATGTCGAGCTATGCGTTGCTGCCGATCTCCTATTGCTGGCGCGCGGCGGGACACATCCGCGTCGAGCTCGCGATCGACCTTTTCGCGGGCCGGCGCCGGTGGCTGATGGAGTTGGTCACCACGGTGCTTGCTTTGGTGCTGGTGACGGCGATCTGGCCGGGCGTGCTGCACTTCTTCGACAACGCCTATGATATCGGCGATTCGACGATCAACACTCAGTGGCCGACCTGGCCATCGAAATTCGTGCCGATTGTTGGATTTTCGATTCTGTGGGTGCGGCTCGTGATCGAGACCATCGCCTATGTGCGGCTGGTCCTCAACCCAGACGTAACGCCGGTCGCGATACCCGAGCATCACGACGTAATCGCCGAGACCGTCGCGCAGGCCGACGAGATCGCAGGCGAGCCCAGCCGCCAGTGGCGGAACATTGAGATGCTCGCCTGTTCATTACGGCCTGATCGGCATGGCGGCGCTGGCGATCCTGATCGGGCTCGGCGTGCGCATCTTCGTGGCGGCCGGCGTCGTGGGCTTCTGCGGGTTGTGGGCACTGCTCGGCTTCACCAAGGCGGTCGGCATCGCCGGGCACATCCCGTATTCCGACACGACCAACTATGCGCTCTCGGTCCTGCCACTGTTCATCCTGATTGGCCATCTGGCCCATCACGCCGGCATCGTGCAGGGCGCGTATCGCTGTGCGCGCGCCTGGCTCGGATGGCTGCCGGGCGGGCTAGGCATCGCGACCGTGTTCGCGGCGGCGGGCTTCGCGGCGGTGTCGGGCGCGAGCACCGCGACGGCGGCCGTGTTTAGCCGCATCGCGCTACCGGAACTGCTGCGCTACAAATACCAGCCGGGCTTTGCGGCGGCGGTGGTTGCGGCCGGCGGCACGCTCGCATCGCTTGATCCCGCCGTCCGCGATCATGGTCGTCTACGGGATCATTACCGAGACCTCGATCGGCGGTCTGCTGCTCGCCGGGTTCATACCTGGCGTCATCTCGGCGCTGCTTCTATTCGGCGACCATCCTGGGGCGGTTCTATTTCAACCCCTCGCTTGGCGAGCCGAGCGTCGGCGGATCCGTGGCAGGAGCGTTGGACCACGCTGCCGGAAGTAGCTCCTATCGTCATGGTGATCGGCGTCGTAATCGGCGGCATGTACACCGGCTGGGCGACGCCGACTGAGGTTGGCGCGCTCGGTGCGTTCATCATTTTCGTGATGGCGCTGCTGCGGCGTATGATGAGCGGCCGCGCGTTGCTGAACTCGCTGATCGATACCGCCAAGCTGAGCGTGATGATCTTCTCGATCATCTGGGGCGTGCTGATCTTTGTGCGCTTCCTCGCTTTCGCGGGCATCTCGGCCTCGTTTCAGGCATGGATCCTCGCGCTCGGAGTATCGCCCTATCTGGTGCTGTTCTGCGTGATCCTGCTCTACATCGTGCTCGGAATGTTCATGGACGGCATCGGAATGCTGCTGCTGACCCTGCCGGTGATCCATCCTGTGATGATCAATCTCGGCTTCAATTCGATCTGGTTCGGCATCATCGTGGTGAAAATGGTGGAAGTCGGGTTGCTCACGCCGCCAGTCGGATTGAACTGCTACGTGGTTGCGGGCGTGCGACCGGACATTCCGCTGCAGCAGATCTTTCGTGGCATCTGGCCATTCGTGATCGCCGATCTGATCTGTGTGCTGATCTTTACACTCTTCCCTGTCGATCGTGACCTTCCTGCCAAATCTCGTGCGAGGCGAATAATGCCCGATCTGCGGTCCAGTCGGCACCGCACTTCGCCGCTAAAGTCGTTGTACTTGCGTGACGACATTGGGACATGAGTTTTAAACTCCTTGGTCAAAGTGACATGAACCGGCCCAGTTCCGTAGCACGATACGGAACGGGGTCCAAAATTCCGCACCAACTTTGGCCTGGGAACCGCTATTGGTGCGGCGACGATCGTCGGGATGATCGATGCACATGACGACTGCGCGCTCATAACTCTCGCGTCCGGACGCAAAAGCTGACCCGCGTGTTGTGACTTCTGTCCTGAGATGTTGAGAATACCACGCTGGACGGGGCATCTACGGAGTTTTTCAATTAGGTCTGCGCAATCATGGCGGCAAATCGCGAGCGCCCTATTTATGGCCGAAGAGGCACCGACCGCAGTCGCGATTTGTCACCTTTTTGCCTATCGTGCTGTTTGGCGCGTTGACGCGCGAAGACAAGCTGGTGTGATGCCTTCTTTCTAGGACTCAAAAAGGCCGCTCACGTTGTACGGACATATTTTCCATTCGCCGCGTAGTCTTGATTATCAAGTCGGTGGCATGAATCATCTCATCGGATCAGCGCGCGCCATGCGCTGACCTGACTGCCGGTCGTGAGATATGGCCAATGGTAATCCGGAAGGCGCAAGATACTTCGAAGGCTTAAACCTCTGACCGTGATGGTCAGCCTCAGCGCTTGGTCCAAAGGAATTGTCACTCTCTCAGCGCCCACCTCGAGATGCGGTGTTGTCGATGCACCGCTGCAGGGCGGTCGACCGCCAGCTACTTGACTTTGATCGATTGGACGTCAAGCTGGGTGGAAGTAGTTTATGACTTGGCGAGCCACAATGTCGCAATCAAAGCAGCACAGAAAATCTGAAACCACTAGTGGCTCACAGGAAAAAAGAACCCGGCGGAAGCGTCAAAGTATAGTCAATTACGAGGCTCTTGCCGAACTTGGATTGCAACTCCAACAGTTTCTTGCATTCAGCGAATCCAATGCCCGCAGGAATAACTTGACGTCGCAGCAGTATCAAGCACTGCTTGCAATAAAGGGATTTTCACACCAGCATATGTCGGTGGGGGAACTTGCTGACTTCCTGCTGGTCAAGCGTCGCACTGCGGTGGATTTAATGAATCGGATGACCAGGAAGGGTTTCTTGAAGCGCTTTCGGGACAGCCGCGACGGTAGACGTATTCTAGTGACGCTCACGCGCAAGGGCGAGCAGCGATTATCCAACATCGCAGAGCTTAACTGGCTGGAACTTCGCTCCCGCCGGCTCGCGCTCCCGAAAGTTCTGAAGTCGTTCTACTGAACGTTACCCCGTCTTGTGTTGAGGGATGGACGTTGCGATTGCGCTTCGTGTCCCACAAACGGCCAAGCCTCGTGTTGGCTTGAATCTTGAATAGCTGTCAGTGACGGCACCGCGCCGTCACCTTTGGATTTATGGGCCGATACCTCGTCGCGCGCAAGTTTGTACGGGCGCGCCTCTGTCATTTGAAGTCCAATCGCCGACATCAAGATCGATGTTCGAAAGTAAAAGGGTAATTGCACGCCTGCGAACCGGGGCGTGCCGCAGCCGGGCATTGCTCGCTGCATTTAAGTCTCGAATGAACATGCTGATCGAAATATCGGGCTCGACGCCAGCCGTTGAAAACTGCCTTGTACGAAAGGAAGGCTGGCCGTAGATCAATCAAAGCTGCGATGATGTTCCCGGGAGGCGCGCACGGCCTCTGGAATCGGTACTACTGGATAGCAGTCGCCAGCACCGATCCCGATCAGGACACCATCGATGCGCGTCAGAAAATAGCGAGATTTCAATATGTATCAGGAGATGCGTTTAAATTCCACAATCGTCTTCCGCAGCGCTCGCGAAATTGTTTCCAACGAGTACGGTTTCTGAATGAGATCAAATCCGCGATCGGCATTCTCGGCAAGCACGTCGCTGTAGCCGCTGGTGAGAACGATCGGAAGTCCGGGCTAGCGTTGACGCACCGTCGCAGCGAATTCAATGCCATTCATGCTGGGCATGATAACGTCGGAGAAGACCAGATCGAAGGCAAGGTCGTCCTTTTTCAAGGCGTCGAGCGCTTCCTTCGCACTACGCGCTCGCTCGACTTTATAGCCCAGATCCGTTAGTAATTCCGCTGCGAAGCTGCCAACTTCCTCATTGTCCTCGACGAGAAGAATGCAATGTTCGCGACGCGTTGTTCCCAACTCGGCCTGGGAAGGCGATGGCCTTCCAGCATTGGCAGGCGACGCGGCCTTAGGCAGATAAAGCGTAAAAGTGGGTGGTTCCCGTACCCACGATGCTCTTTACCGCGATTTCTCCGCCCGACTACTTCGCAAAACCAAAAGTCTAGCTTAGTCCAAGCCCGGTACCTCTGCCGACTTCTTTCGTCGTAAAGAACGGTTCAAAAATAGAATCGAGATGGGCCGGCGATATTCCCGAACCTGTATCGGTTAGCGAGATTGCGACGAAGTCTCCACGGCGGGCGAATTGCCCCGGACCGGAGGGATCGCATCCGCAGTCGATATAGTGATGGACAGCAGACCTTCGCCCTCTATCGCATCCCTCGCGTTGACTGCCAGATTGACAAGAGAGATTTCAAACTGGACTAAGTCGGCGTTCGCAAAACAATCCGAAATGCCTTGATCGATTTCGATTCGAATCCTGTCGCCTACCAACGGACAGATTAGCTGTAAGATGATCTCAACTTTTGCGCCCACATTGAAAACTTGTGGAGTAAGCGGCTGCTGCCGCGCAAATGCAAGAAGTTGTGAAGTGAGCGTGGTCGCGCGATCGGCGGTTTCTGATATCGCGTCCACATACCGGCGGCGGCGCTCTTCCGGAAGATCGCGGCGTCTCAGAAAGTCGGTCGCGGATCGGATAATGGTCAAAAGATTATTGAAATCGTGCGCGACGCCGCCCGTAAGTTGCCCAAGTGCTTCCATCGTCTGTGCCTGGCGGAGCGCCTCCTCGTTTTGTCGTCGCTCAGTAATGTCCACCGCCTCAACGAGCACCGAATCGACAATTCCTTTCTTGTCCTTGACCGCGCATGGCGAAATCGAAATAGCGTTCTCCGACTGGCAGCTGAAGCCGCATTTCGGTCCGTGCTCGCGGGCATAACAACGGTCCTGGCCACCATCTGGACCATAATCGTGTCGCTTTTGCAGATGGGATGCCACCGGTTAGCGGCGTCCAGCCTCACGGGGGACCATCTTCGCCGCTTGGATCATCGTCTGCTGTTGTCTAATTCAGTGCCGTCAGGTCGCACCTTGGTGCTGCAAGGGCTACCAATCGTTCCTTAACTCCTTGTCGGTAGGGTTGCGGCAATCGCGGATCGCCCTTTAGGCCCAGCGGGAGTACCGCGTAGAAGCCCGCCGTCTCAACCCGGGGGGCGTTTTAATTGATCCATCCTGTCTCGAAAAAGGGCGCTGCCGGTTCGAAAAAGAATGCTCGACGGCGCTTTGTCGCAAATTGCGCCACTCACATTCCCAACATCAAGCTATCAGCAATGCCCTTCCAAGGAAACGCCTCAGTTACCCTGGGAAGAGGTGTCTGGGGCCGCCGTCCAGGCGCCGGCCGGAGATCGAACGGGCGTCAGCCATCAACGAGCCGAGTTGCTTGCCGTTCCTAAGCGCGCTGGAAGGAGGGGCCGCTGGTCACGCTGGGAGGGAGCCTATTTTCGCCGGATTCCTGTCACCATTCTATCGTGATCTCAAAATCCGGGAGAAACGGCGTGGCGACAGGTACGGTGAAGTGGTTCAACGCGACAAAGGGCTATGGCTTTATCCAGCCTGACACTGGCGGCAACGACGTGTTCGTCCATATCTCGGCAGTCGAGCGGGCAGGTCTCAGCAGCCTGAATGAGGGCGCGAAGGTGAGCTATGAGGTGACGTCGAACCGCGGGAAGGAATCCGCTGAGAACCTCAGAGTGGGTTGATTGTCGAAGTCAGCCAATTTGGCCCGCCGTTTAACGCTGGCGGATCTCTAGACGTGTGGACCTGTTGTCATCATTGAGGCTCCCCCGACGGGCGGCCTCTTTCTTGCGTCGTTACTGTTTATTTACACCCTTTTGTACGGCGCCTGGTTCCTTGGCTGCGCTCGTATTGTGTGCGCCGGGCGCGGTAGGTGCGCCGGAAGTGCTGGCGTCACCGCGAGGTGAGGGCTTGCTGCTCGTACCTGTAGTGCCCTTTTTCATAGTTCCGCTGCTATCCTTCATCGCGCCTTCGGACCCTCCCGGTCCGACATTGCCCTGGCTCACGCACCGCCAGTGGGCTGAGTTGTCTGCGCGAAGGCCGTGGGGGAAGCGAGTGCTAAGATACAGGCCGAAGCCAAAATGACTTTCTTCATTCAATGATCTCCCTAGGTTTTATTTCACCGTAGGAAAACGGCCGCTCCTTGCTTTCGTTCCTATTACCGACGGCCGGATACATGGGGGCTAATTTGATGGATCAACACGACTGCTCGATCTCATCCAAGCGTAGGGGTTTCGGCTCGCGGAACACCGTGCATGGTTGAGACTTGGTGCTCGGCGGAAACTGGCCCTTGAGTGGACAAGGAGATGACAATGCGGGACTCGAACCGGGCCGTGGACCGGACTACATGGGAGGTCGGCCAGAGAGTATCCAGAAAAAGCACTGGAGAGCTCGGCATGGTGGTCGAGATCAACGACTCGATTAAAGTGAAATGGGACGGCGGGAGCGTAAGTTTTTTTGACTACAGCACACCGGGCGATGTTGAGTGAACGGTGGCCGATAAAAGCTCTCAACAACTGACGAGCGCAAGCTACCTGCGCAGTTCGAAGAGCAGCACTTCCGCGTATTTAGCAACCTCTTCGATATAATCACGTAAATCACCCGGCGGAAGGTTTTGGGCCTCAGCGCGCAAGGACTTGACTTCAGCAGCCAAGCATAGCTCTAGCGGTGTCGCGGGCTTTTGCTCGCTCCCAATGGCAGGCTCGCTCTTGGCTCCGCTGCAATGGGAACGCACGTCCATATCGCGGTTAGACGGCGCCCCATCTGGCTTACGCATAATCGAAATTCCTGCAGGAAACCGGATTCAAGCAACGTTTCGCCGATTTATTCGATGGTCGCATTGACCAAAGAGATGTAGGCGCCAGCCGTTCCCGACCTCCAATCCTAGTGGCATTGCAAACCCTAGCAAGAGAGGCTGAAGAACGCCCTAGCATGAGCACGAAAAACCGAGGGGTAATCTGGGGCGGCCGAGTCATGGGCGCTGGGCGGCAGTTCACGCTGGCGGGCCGTATTTGTACGGTCCGTGATCTGTTCACTTTTGGACAGACGTGCTGATTTGCAGGCGCTTCAATGTCGGTGTTTCAGCACCAAATTTTACTTCGATCACCCGGCCCGTCGCCGGGTTTTTCGACTAGGAACCGATCGTGCCGAGAAGAGTTTAAACTGTGGCTCCCGGCTGTCCGGTGCCTCCAAGCCCCAGCTGGCGAGTTGGCCCCGGCTTAGCGGTAGGCCGGGGCCGCCTCTATTCCAGAAGCTCATATTCAAAGGCCACGCCTTCGGGGGCGTTCACTTCGAACCACGTTTCAGCGGCGTCCTGATTGGCGAAGATCTTGATGTGCTCGGGGTCGCCGACCTGCTTGCTGCAAAACGACTACATCAGCTCCCCCAATTCATTGCCTATTTTGCCGCCACCCTCCAACCCTAAGTGCCTTTTCTTTCAACGGTCCACCCAGGAACGAAGGGGAGCGAGCAGGCTTGTTCGAGCCTGATGAACTCAATCATTTGGAGATTACAGTGAAGATCCGGGCAGGCTACGAGATTGCTTTTGATTGTTTTCAGGACGTGCCGATGGTTTTGCTGCTTTCGGTTCATCCCTCCCGCCAACGAGACCTCCTTACCGAGCAGAATCTCACTTTCGCGCCGCCCGTGATTGTTCGCCAGGGCCTGGATCCCTTTGGCAATGTCTGGACTCGCTTTCTGGCGCCCGCCGGCCGCCTCAAAATTCGCTCCGACTTCTTGATTTAAGATAGCGTCTTCACGATGAGGTAGCGCCGGATGTCAGGCAGTGGGAAGTCAATGATCTGCCGGATGATGTTCTGCCCTTTCTTTACGGCAGCCGCTACTGCGACACCCAGCGTTTGTCCGATCAAGCTTGGGCATTCTTCGGAGCAATTCCTGGCGACTGGCAGAGAGTGCAAGCCATTTGTGACTACGTCCATGGGCGCATCCAGTTCGGCTACCATCACGCCCGCTGCGACCGGACGGCGTCCGAAGGCCGTCAGGAACAGATCGGCGTTTGCCGCGACTTTGCCCATCTGGCCGTTACCCTATGCCGTTGCATGAACATCCCGGCGCGCTATTGCACGGGCTATCCCGGCGATATTGGTGTACCTAAGGATCCGGCGCCAATGGATTTTAGCGCCTGGTTCGAGGTCTTCCTGGATGGCCGATGGTACACATTCGATGCCCGGCACAATGTGCCCCGCATTGGGCGCATCGTGATTGCGCGCGGCCGAGACGCCGCCGACGTCGCGATCTCGACGCAGTTTGGAGCTGCTTCTCTCGCTAAGTTTAAGGTCGTTACTGAGGAGGTGGTCGATCAAGACAACATCCGGGCTGCGTGAGCCTAATCTTGTTTTCGCCTCCTTGACACTGCGTCTGCCCAGTTTCTTCTTACCAGAAACGATCATCTCGTCTGGCGCTGCGTCTGAAACCGGCTCGCGAGAAGCGGTTTGCAATTGACAGGCCGCTACCTGCTGTGAGCGCTAGAAATCTTATAGAGTAGGACTGCTCAGAAAAATCAACGCAAATTTAATTCTATCGCCGATCACAGCCAACAAGATCGGAAGACTGCTTTCAATCAACTTGCAATCTAAAATCGATGATGGGAAGCATCAGCGTCGAAGCGCGCTGAAATGCCAGGGTTCAATAAGCCCCAGTCGCAACCCTGAGGCCGACGGCTCCCAACGGCGAGTGGTTAAATACGACGGTTATCGGGCCGAAGATCAGCTGAACAGAGGGTCGCAAGAAAGTCTTCACCCGCAACGGTCTCGACTAGACCAAACGCTTCAGCGCAATTGGCGGCGCCTCCCTGTATCTGGGCAAGCTATCATCGCTGGCGAGGTTGTAATCCATGAAGGCCATAATCAATTCTCCGAACTTCAGGCATGCAGTACGTCCTATATGTCTAATGGATGAGATCGACGGGGTTCAGCGAACGCACCACATGCGTTATCATGCGTCATGGCTGATTTATTTCCAATCGAGGGCGCTTGGGATGTGCTCGAGCTTGCGGGCGAAATCTACGACCCCAGCGCAACGAGCTGGTTTCTCCTCAAACAGATCGAACATATGGCTCACAATGGCGAGCGCCGACGGCTGATGCTCGTCAATTGCGCCCTTGATGCCTACCGCAATCGACCAGTAACCTTGGTTGCCTGAAGATGGGCGCCGAAGATTACTGAGCGATACGCAATTTTCCCGTTTTTCGTCTGTAGGCATCAATCGCGAAGTTAGAAAGCAGCAGGCTGCTTCTTTCCCCCTTGCTCATCAGTTCAGCGATTTCGTTGGCCAGAAAGTAAGTGGCTTCGTCGAAATCAGCCAGCTCTCGGGTGCGAAGAATGACACTCAACGCCATGTCAAAAAACTCCTCGAAGATTTCCATCTCCTCGGGATGCATCAAATCATCTGAGAGATTTTGCATACTACACCTCGCGGTAGAGCTCTTTGGTGATCTCGTCTGAACGGAGTTCACGCTCGGCTTTGACTTTCCGGAGGTCGATCGCTGTTTGGTCGGATGTCCGATATAGAAGAGACAAGGCTGGTTTCTTCGTCGGATGCTGACGACCCACGCTTTTCTGGCTTCCATGGTCCCCCCGAATTGCCCGGATCATTAGTAACCGGACGAGGGAAGCCAATTCTGTCAGGATATCCCCTACATCGCGATATTCGGGTCCTTGTTATGACGTGGGGCCCAGGGAAAGCCGGTCGACGTGCGCCGCAGCGGCATTCCTGCATCTAGAACCGAACTCCACCAACAACCGCCGGGCTCCCGGTGTCCTGTTCTTGCTGCACGCCAAGACGCTGCCCGATAACTCCTGCTACGGTCACCCTTTGCGGGACGTCACTGACCGGCGCCGAGATGCTCAGCGGCTATCCGATCGATCGGGCGTATGTCGACAAGGGGCACCGCGCTACGACGCGCAATATTCTCGTCGCGTCTTCATCTCTGGCCAGGAGCGGGGCGCCTTCGGTGTCATCAAGCGCGAGCTGCGCCGCCGCTCCCCCGTTGAGCCCATCATCGGACATCTGAAGGCCGAAGGTCACCTGGGCTGCGCTACCTCAAAGGCCGCGCAGGCGATGCCCCAACGTCATCCTCTCAAGCAGAACTTCATTATTCATTACACGCTGCCCACCGTCTTCAGCCGTGCGCGCGGGTGGATTTCGGCCTGCGACAGCACGGTGGTCTGCGAGCGGAAACGCTCGACCAGCGAGCGTACGAACGGGCGGATCGCCGCCGAGGTGACCAGCACCGGCGCTTCGCCTTCGCGGGCGGCCTGCTCGAAGGCGTTGCGGGTGGCGGTCATGAACTCCGAGAGCTTTGAGGGCTGCATGGCGAGGCTGCGGTCTTCGCCCTGGCCCACGATCGATTCCGCAAACGCCTGCTCCCAGCGCGCCGACAGCGCGATCAGCGGCAGGTAGCCGTTGTAGGTGGTGTTCTGCGCGCAGATCTGCCGCGCCAGCCGGGCGCGGACGTGCTCGACCATGATGGCGGGGTTGCGCGAGAAGGCGAGCGCGTCGGCGATACCTTCGAGAATGGTCGAGAGATCGCGGATCGAGATCCGCTCGGCGAGCAGCAATTGCAGCACGCGCTGGATGCCCGAGACGGTGACCTGGCTCGGCACGATGTCCTTGACCAGCTCGCCCTGTTCCTTCGGCAGTTCCTTCAGGAGCTTCTGTACCTCGCCATAGGACAAAAGGTCGCTCATGTTGTTCTTGAGCAGCTCGGTCAGGTGCGTCGACAGCACGGTTGCGGCGTCGACCACCGTGTAGCCCTTCAGCGAGGCCTCTTCCTTCAGCGCGGCGTCGACCCAGGTCGCCGGAAGTCCGAAGGTCGGTTCGACGGTATGGATGCCGGGCACGCCGACCTGGTTACCGGCGGGGTCCATGACCATGAACTGGTTCGGCCAGATCTTGCCGGTGCCGGCGTCGACTTCCTTGATCTTGATGATGTAGGTGTTGGCCTCGAGCTGGACGTTGTCGAGGATGCGCACCGCCGGCATGACGAAGCCCATTTCGATCGCAAGCGAGCGGCGCAGCGCCTTGATTTGCTCGGTCAGGCGGTCGGTGCCGTCGGGGCCGTTGACCAGCGGCAGCAGCGCGTAGCCGAGCTCGATCTTGAGGTCGTCGATCTTGAGCGCATTGGCGATCGGCTCTTCCGCTGCGGCCTGGGCGGCCGCGGCCTCGATACCGGGCGCCGCGGCCGCGGCTGCTTCCTCCGCCCTGACGGCGCGGTTGCGGTTGCGCGCCTTCCAGGCGAGCGCAGCAGCGCCGCCGCCGAGCGCCAGGAACGGGAGCATCGGAATGCCCGGCAGCAGCGCCAGCACCAGCATGACGCCGGCTGACATGCCGAGCGCCTGCGGATACCCCGAGAGCTGCTTCATCAGCGCCTTGTCGGCCGCACCCGTGATGCCGGCCTTCGAGACCAGCAGGCCCGCGGCGGTCGAGACGATCAGCGCCGGCACCTGCGTGACGAGGCCGTCGCCGACGGTGAGCACGGTGTAGGTGCGGGCGGCGTCGCCAAAACTCATGCCCTGCTGCGCCACGCCGATGATGATGCCGCCGACGATGTTGATGAAGACGATCAGCAGGCCCGCGACGGCATCGCCGCGGACGAATTTCGAGGCGCCGTCCATGGCGCCGAAGAAGCCGCTTTCGTCCTCGAGTTCCTTGCGGCGTGCCTTGGCGGTCTTCTCGTCGATCAGGCCGGCGGAGAGGTCGGCATCGATCGCCATCTGCTTGCCGGGCATCGAATCCAGCTGGAAGCGCGCGGCGACTTCGGCGATGCGGCCCGAACCCTTGGTGATGACGACGAAGTTCACGATCACGAGAATCGCGAACACGATAATTCCGATCACGAAATTACCGCTCATCACGAAATTGCCGAAGGCCTCGATGACGTGGCCGGCCGCGGCCGTGCCCTCATGGCCGTGCGACAGGATCAGCCGGGTGGAGGCCATGTTCAGCGACAGCCGCAGCATGGTCGAGATCAGCAGCACGGTCGGAAATGCCGAAAATTCCAGTGGCGTCTGGATGAACAGCGACGTCATCAGGATCAGGATCGACACTGTGATCGAGATCGCCAGGAATAAGTCCAGGACAACTCCCGGCAGAGGCAAGATCAGGACCGCCAAGATCGTTAGAACGCCCAACGCCAGTACCAGATCGCTGCGCATAATTGTCGCGCGCAAATCTGCAAAGTGGAAACCGAAATTCGGGTGTTTTGGACTTTCTTTAATTGTTACGTCCGCCATATCATCACTGTCGATCTCCGTTAGTGCGTGTGGCGCATTTGCAGTGCGACTGAAGATCGCCGACTGTTATTGAGAGGTTCGATGCTCCGATTTATTTTGCTTGTGGAGATGTTCTGACGATGATTTTAAGGCGTTTGAGCCAACTCAAGTGGCGCGAATTGTCGCAATCACCCAGCCTTAAGGAGCGGTAAACGAACGTACGCCTCGTCCCGTAGCTGGCGATACGAATCGTGCCCTCGTGCGCGCTCTGATCGATGCCGTACTGCAGCTCATTAAAACCGGTCATTTAGTACTGTCTTGTCTTGCCGCGTCACGTTCCAATCTATGTTTTGAGCAAAAGGACAAAGAGTTATCTGTCCGCTCTGCGATAGAGCTTGCACAACTTTTTACCTGAAACGGAGGTTCCGGTCCGTGCCAGAACCTTGGAAACACGTTCTGCATAGAGCGAGAACCCGGGCGTGGACCGATCCTCGCCTATTGCGAACTTGCCTTCGCCTACTTATTCGGCGCGGAAGCCTAGTTCGGTGACAGTGGATAATCAGGCTCGGCGATTCGGCGGCGCTCGGCGTGTGGCGCTGAAATCCTTTGCGGGACCGGCTCGATACCGAATGCAAGCTGCTTTAAGCCGCCGATCTGGGCGGTGCCGAATACGCCCGCGCAAACGATGGGCTACAGGCCGATGATCTGGCCATTGATGCCCACTAAGCGTCTGCTATTACTTGGTAAATCGTGCTCGGCGCCGTCAATGCGATCGAAGTCTGTTTGGGGAATGGCAGGAGCGTTACGGGGCTCGTGGGGACATCCAGACCTTCGGTCGCGACAATTCGCTGCCAACCGATGTGGCGGCCGTGCTGTATCGGTTGATTTAGCACCGGTCGACCAATGTCCCAAAGCACGCCAGCGCAAACAAGGTAAGCATATGCTTGATAAGGAGTCCGAAGGGCTGGCGCCGGTTCTCGCGGACGATGGAACAGGATGTGACCCCAAAAACGTCGGTGGGGGGCGTCAGGGGGCGATCGGATATCGGGATTGGGTCTCTTCAGCATGAAGTGGCGGGTTGCGCTTCTCGGCAACGTGATCGCCCTCCTATCTGCGGCGGGAAAGGGAAGTGCGATTTGTGTTCAGGTTCCGCTGAAAGCGTCGGAGGTCGTAGGATGACGCCGGTTCGTATCGCACTCGTTGATGACCATCCCGTCGTGCTCGCCGGCATCCGCGCGCTGCTGCAAGGCGTGCCCGAGGTCGAACTCGTCGGTGAAGCCAACACGGGAGCCACAGGCCTGAGGGCCATTCGCGATTCCTCGCCGGATATCGCAGTCATCGATCTTTCGCTGCCCGACATCAGCGGAATGGAGCTTACCCGCCAGGTGAGCAAACAATGCCCTGACGTGAAGATCATTGCGCTGACCGTTCATGAAGATCGGGCCTATGTCAACCGGCGCTTGAAGCGGGCGCGAGGGGATATTTGTTGAAGCGATCGGCCGGAGAGGAACTGCTTCGCGCGATCCGGACCGTAAATCAGGGGAACCTCTTCCTCGATCCCGCGATAGCCGAGAAGGCGGCGATGAATGCGCCGGAACTCGCGTTACCGGGCGAGGGCGATGGCGGCGAACTCACCCGACGCGAGGAGGATGTGCTCAAGCTCGTGGCACAAGGGTTCAGCAACAAGCAGATCGCCGGACAGCTTGAGGTGAGCGTCAAGAGCGTCGAGACACGCGGGCGTCCGAAAAGAAGGGTCTTCACAGCCGCGCGGATATCGTCCGCTATGGCATCAGGCAAGGCTGGCTCGTCCAGTCAAACTGATGGTTAGACAACTACAGAGCTCTTTTTGCGGCACTGTTTCCGAGCTGCGCCTTGAATTTCAGAACTTTGCCTGCCGAGCAGCAGCGGTTCATAATCTAGATCGTGGAGTGCGGGTCCATCGTCAGTAGCTCGTGAGCGTATGGTTTCTGTCCGAAGGGTGGCTGCACCCCATCAACAAGGCCATCAGAAGGACAGCGAGGCCGCCTGCCTTGCGCCTTGCGCAGCACTAAAATACCTGAGATGCGGCCCCGGGCCCGGCTTACTCGCTCCTACCTCATCGATCGATTCTAGGCTCACGCGTCTCTGCGATCGGGCGAGAGCTTCGCGATCTGCCGTAAATGACATCCGTTATCGGGATGAGATGGCGCGCGTATGCTTTCTACTTTCTTCAGCCTTCCCATTAGTTCGACATTTTTTTGTACGTGCGCGCAAGCCAAAGCATCGTCCTTGACGGCTAGGAAGCCGTTGGCACAAAGTCCATCGAGCGCTTTTGTCGCTTCGGTTTCGCCGGCGTAGACGCGCCGATGCAACCCTTGGCACGCTTCTGCGCTTCTCGGGAGCCGACCAGATCAGGAGTAGCGCTTCGATCTGGACTACCGAAGTAAATTTTGTATCGTCTGCGCCGATCGCCAGTCGCTTGACGAAGCCGTTCGTATCAGGCTTGTCGTCTTTTTTAGTCGTCCGCGCACCTCTTCGGAAGTAACATGCGTACGATCCGATCCCTATCCCAGAGCTCGGCGCGTCAGGCAAAGGCTGTCAACTACTGATGCCGAACGTCTGTACATGCCGCACGAGGTCGCTCGAACCGAAATCCTTAAGAAGATGATCCAGCTTCCCTTTGAAGCGTTGTATCATTGCGCGAGTTGTTGTTGCATTCTAGGCAGATGGCCCTCGATGTAAGTCGGCCACTTACGCCCAGCCGTTCGTAGCGGTGCGGCGTTCTTTTTGAACATGGAACGCAGTAAGCCAAAGATCGATTGCTGCCCGTGTTGCCATTGAACATTTTCAAGTCCCCGATGATCAATTTCGGTTTCTACCTACTTCTCTCTCTCGTCAGCCCCACCAACAATCGCAACCACAAGGATGAACGAGAGAGCGACAGCGGATATGAGAGCATTAAGCCTCATTACGGAAGGCGGGATACCCAGCCCGTGGCGGACAGCCACTACCGTTAGCAGCGCGGTCGCGCCGGCGCTTCCGATGAAGATGGTGAGCATAACAGCCCGATCCTACGATCCTCACACTTGCTCACCTTCCTATACTCGATATCATTGCTATGGTGACAAGCTCCACCATGACGGCTGCCCAGATCAACGTCTGCTCTCGAAGCGCGGATCGAGGAGCGCCGAGACCGCAGTGTGCAATTCCACTGTCGGGTGCGCCGCGCTCGCCACGTTGCCCAGGGCAAGAACCGATATGAGAACGAAATAAGAGCTGCTTCACCTGTTCACCTCGTGCTGTCAGCGTGCCCGAAGATGGTTTTGATGACGCGGACTGGTCTATGACCAATCTGCCTTCGCCCAGCGAAGGCATTCTAAAGCTGGCGCCTAGGTCGAGAATGTCAGGAAAAGCCCGTCAGACCGTAGGATCAGGCTGTCCATGATCTCTAGGCGGCTGGGCCTGGCCAGGTCGGATCCAAAGGACCAGTGACGCGTTGGCCACTTTCGGGAATCACTCATCGCAATCGAGGCCTGATGCAGGTTTGGCAACAGATTGAGCAGCAGAGTAAAGCCACTAAGACGGTGTCGGCGCGATTTTTGGCGTGATGGCAGTTTCTGGAGCCTCGCCCAGTTCTCGCTCAGCCTGAAGGTAGAACTCTTCGTCTCTATCATTTGGCTCGCCTGCTTGCTGCCAAAATTCATAAGCGCGCCGTGTGATCTCTATCTTTCAAGAAATCCGCCACTGTGATCTCCTTTTATGGGGACGACAAAAATGGAGTGCCTCTAGGAGGTCCTGAGCGACATACTGACCAAGTAATGACCGCAATTCGTAGGCTCTTAGCACCCCTCCTGACTGACGTTCCTGCCCTGGTCGCGCGCAACTAGGCTTGCCTAATAACTCGACGAAATCTCTGGTCCTTACGTCGACCTCACGGCCCTCTTACACGACCCGTGTCAAGGTCAGCCGCCCCGAAGAGCGCGCCTTTCAATCGCTAGAGGTGATTGTGTGCGGCGTTTAGCGCCGTCTTTGGCAGACCTCGAAGCATAATCGCACTCCTTGGGCAATTACCATCGTGCAGCGCGCAAAAACCTCGACTTGGTACCGCCGCACCATATCACCAGTAGCTTCGCGCTAAGCTCAGCGAATACGCCGCCTCCCGAGCCTTGTTACCGAAGGATATTGCGGATGTGCCAAGCCATGGTCGCGGCATAGACAAGTAGAGCAATGCAAATGCCCCCTGCCAGCTGAGATGTCGAAAGCGTCGCTCTGGTCAAGAAATAAACGATCCCAAACAGGATGAGTACGCCCATCAAGGACGGCACATGTTTCATATTCGTCCACTAATCCTTCCGAGCCGCCGGAGCAATGCTATCCCTTCCACGCCCGCTCGTGTCGGTTCTGCGCTTTGCCAGTGCTCTTCGGATGTCAGCAAAATCCGAGCCATGCCCGTCGCTCCACTTCTGGCGACGACCGGTCCCGGTGAACATCCAGCCGCGTTGGCTCCTTGATAGCAGTATGCACTTTGTCCATTCTAAGAGCGGTAGGCGCCCCTGAGCAGCGTTACGATGCCTGGACTTATAGGATGCGTTTCGCTGTCGAAGTATTGGCTGAAATGCCTATAGTCTCATGGCATATGGTCAAGACGAGATTGCGGCTGTCTACCCAATCTCTGCATCCGAATAGTGACTTAACAGTGCCGGAATTGCAGTTGCGGGAATAACTTTGCTGAACAGATAGCCTTGTCCTTCATTGCAACCCTTAGCGCTATGGTATTCCAGCTGTTGGGATCGTTCGAAGCCCTCTGCAGTGGTTGACAAACCCCGTTTTGCCAGGCCGAGGATCGCGCGTCCAATACGTGTGATACGTCCAGTCCCGTCGGCTATTTGCTCCTCGTTTTCAAAATCTTCCCCAGTTTCAAGCACACGGTCGTCCCGAGTGAAAGATTAGAACCTGCTCTGCCGGAAGAGTTCAGAATCAGTGCAATTGAGCAGCGTCGCTCGCGAGTATCCGAAAAATGCGCAAGCACTCCCGTTCGCGGAAGTCAACGCCCAGCAAGATGCCCTATTTTTTGATGGACGACAGAAATCCATCGTCATAGTTCCATCGCTTTGATTTTGATTCGGCGGGCTGCAGGACCCTGTCGAATCCGACCGAGGACAACCGTTAGCTTGGACTTGCCTTCTCTCGCGAGGGCGCCAGCGGAAGTCGAAGAACAGTGTATCCCGGTACATCCGTCCACATCGCCGCTTCTTCGGGAGATACGACAGTGATTACGTCGGCCGGTACTTCACCATCCATCACGCGGCCTGAAGCGTTGGGGTTTGTCGCAGCGGGAGCTTTTGTGCTGCTCGTACTCGCTGGCGCCGCGTTCGGCTCTTTGGCCTGCGGTCCTTGAGCTAACGGAACCGCAGCTGGCGGAAAGGTTGTCATCTGCGCTGGCGACGTGCCTGCTGTCTGGTTAGGGCGGGGGTCAGGCATCGGTGTCGGAATTGATTCAGCAGATCCGGGTTTTGCTCCGATCGTGCCTGCTTGCATTGCACTCGCATTGCGAGCTGGCTGATTAGAATTGTTAATCTCTGGGGCCGCGCGCTTCGGCTTCGGCTGCATCGCAACACGCACAGGTGCTGGCTTACTTGACCCGTTCCTTTTTGCCGAGAGAACTTTAAGAACTGATAGTTTTTGCGCTGCGATTGGCTGCGACGGAGGAGAGGAGGGCCGTTGCCCGGAAGCTTGGCGCGACCACGCCATGTAAGGCTGGCACGCGCTGTTGCACGGTAATCCGTCGATATAAACCGTGCCCGGAGAGTTTTGCGGTGCAGCGGCAGCAAACGAAACGGAAGCAATGAAAATATGACTGGTCACAAACAAAATTGGTTTTGACATGTACTGATAATCTGCGTTCGAGCTGCCTTTGAATTTTATGTAAGGAGACGATGGCAAGTTTCAGATAAGCGCAGAATGACCGCGCCGCCCGGGACGTAGGCGACGCGGCCACAAGCAAGCCGTGAGCTGGGGGGCAATGCGGCCTATTTTTTTATGCTGTCCTTGCTACCGGCGGCTGGGGAGCCGTCCTTGGACATTTCCTTCTTCGGATTGCCCTTGTTGTCATTTGCCTTGCCGGAAGTGCCCATAGAACCTGAGGTGCCCATGGAACCCTTCTCCATGGTGCCCGGCTTGTTCATCTCGTTCTGCTGATTTGCCGGAGCGCCGGTATTCTGAGCGAAAGCGGTGCCGCACATGAGGGTGAAAGCGGCGATTGCGACAAGTTTCTTCATTGCGAGTCTCCCTGTTTTATTGGTCACAAATAACCGATCAGGAAGAATGACGTTCCTAGCTCGCGCCCTGGCATGACAAAAGAATTCTGAAACTTAGTGGCTTCTCAATCGTATATGTAGCCCGAGGTCCGTCCGGCATGGGGCGGTAAGTGAAGATGGCAGTCGAACAACCCCTGCCAAAGACAAACGCGTAGCGAGTTCGGCGCAACTTAAGCCTCACTGATGCCATGCGGCCCGCGCATCGCGAAACAGCCCTGCGCAATCTCGACCCGGTAATAATCACGTTGCATGCCCATTTCCTCGTCGTTGCGCCACCATTCGCCGACGATACGTTCAGGCCCTTCAGCCTTGACGATGCTGTGGCCGCCGGACAAAGAAGCGCGGCGGCGCATCCGGAATTTCTGCGCGTTGACCCGTTCCGGTGGGTCAACAATCGCGAAGGGCGCGGTAGGTCAACGGGCCAGATGGCGCCATTGCTGTTCGCCAATACTGGCACGCGTTTGATCGCGGTTCGAGAAATTCGCGGCGTCCACTGAAGATATGGACCCCCTAAGGGGTCCGGGTGGCACTGCGCGTAAAAGCCATGCCTCGGGTGGAAGGTTTTCGGACGTCGCCTCATCATGAGCGCCAGTCGGCTGGGCAAAATGCACCCTCGTTTGGGCAGCCTTTTTGATGCGCGAGTGTACGTAGCCTAAGCAACTAAGAACTGGGCTCGACCGACAACATGGTCGGGAATTTCCTGACTTGACATCAAAGGGTCTCGAGGCGCCTGCCGCGAGTCTGGGAGCATAAATGCCGCGCTAGGGAATTTAACCTCTGACAGTGAAAGCCTTCTTACTTTGGAAGAAGCAAGTGACGTCAAATACTTTGACTACACGGCTCGCCGCGTGGTTTCATCGCTATAAACAAAAAGGGAGGAAGGACATGCCACTAGCAATCGACAGATTGAATCGACGGAGCGTCCTCAAGGCGTCGCTTGTGGTCGCCACCGCACCTGCGATCATCAGCAGCGCGCACGCGCAGGAGAAGGTGACCTGGAAGGTGCAGGCTCACTGGCCCAAAGCATCCGGGTCCTTCAACGACAGCCTGGGGGTTCTCGCAAAGGAACTCGACGCACGTACCGGCGGCAGCTTCAAGTTGGAGATGTATGGCGCGGGCGAGATAGCGAAGGACCGCGAGATCTACAACATCGTCCGTCGCGGCGTCGTTCCTATGGGTACGATTTCGCCCGCCTATATCCTCGGCGAAGCTCAGGCGATGGGCCTGCTTTACGGCGTGCCCGGAACGCTTCGCGAATCCTGGGAAATGATGCATTTGACCAAGAATCTGGGCATCGAAAAAATGGTCAACGACGAATTGCGCCCCAAGGGCGTTATCATAATGGCCGAGAAGGCCTACCCGACCGAGGTGGTGCTGAAAAAGAAGATCGCATCGGCGGCCGACCTTGGTTCGCTCAAGATCCGTTCCACCGGTACAATGCTGGAATACCTCGCCGCTGCCGGCTCATCGCCGCAGCAGATTGCCGGCCCGGAGATCTATCAGGCGATCTCGACCGGCGTCGTCGATGGTGCCCATTGGGGTGCCGCGATCGGCGCGCTGTCGATGAAGTTCTGGGAAGTCGCAAAGTTTCACATGAAGCCGGCGCTTGGATTTGCCAACGACGCCTACATCGTGAATATTGCCGCACTGGACAAGCTTCCAGCCGACTTGCGGCTGCAGTTTCTCTCTTTGGTCGAAGAGCGCTATTTCCGCCGTTCGGTCGAGTACCTGCATCAGGAGGCCGTCGCCTTGACCACCGGCAAGGCCAAGATGGATGTTGAAGTCGTCCGCTTCCCGGACGATGTTCAGAAGAAATTCGCCGCAGCGTCCAAGGAAATCCTCAAGAAGGAAACCTCGAAGGGTGAAGTCGCAAACAAGGGTGGCGAGGTCCTTACGAAGCTGATGACCGATCTCGGGTACGCTTGAAGACACCGTGCGCGCGCCGGCCGGAGACGCTGGCCGGCGCCGCCTTCCAACATTTCGAGCATTTCACGCGGCGAGGAGGGCAAGGTGACCAGAATGCTGAATCTCGCTGGGGCGATTACGCGGCTGAATGTGTGGATCGCCTATATCGCCGCATGGCTGATCGCGCCGATATTCCTCCTGCTGATGGCCGACGTAATCATGCGGTATGTGGTTGGCAGTGCGGCCATCTGGACCGCCGAGTTCGCGCAACTGATCTTCGGCGTCTATGCGGTGATCGCCGGCGGCTATCTCCTCGTGGAGCGAGCACATGTCAACGTCGACATCATCTATGGACGTTTCAGCAGCAAGACCAAGGCGAAGGTCGATCTCGCCACCTCTTTTCTGTTCTTCATTTTCCTTGCCGTGCTCATATGGCAGGGCACCGATATGGCCTGGGAGTCCGCAACCAAGCTGGAGACTTCTTCCAGCATCTGGAACCCGCATATCTGGCCGGTCAAGCTGGCGATCCCGATCGCCGGCATTTTGTTGCTATTGCAGGGTTTCGTGCGGGTCGCCTCGGACGTTCGCACGGTCATGGGACTGCAGAACGATCCTGACGCGTTTGGCAAACAGACTGCCAACGAACTCCTCTCATTGATTGGGTCATCCACCGTGTCTGTCGAAATCCTCACCATCCTATTCTTCGGCTCGCTGCTTTTCTTTCTATTCGTCGGTACTCCGCTCGTTTTCACGCTCGGTGGGATCTCGGTCGTCTTTCTCTACTTCACGATGGGTCCCGTGGGATTTTATCTGGTTGCGTCCAAGTTCTGGGACTCGATGACGAGTTTCACGCTGATCGCCATCCCGATGTATGTGTATATGGCGATGCTGCTCGAAAAATCCGGCGTCGCGCAAGACCTGTACCGGATGATGCATGTATGGTTTGGCGCCATTCGCGGCGGGCTTGCGATCGGTACTGTCGCGATCTGCGCGATTTTTGCGGCGATGAGTGGAATTAGCGGCGCCGCGGTCGTGACCATGGGTACGATCGCGTTGCCGCGAATGCTCGAGCGCGGTTACGACAAGCGACTAGCTGTCGGCGCAATCAACTGCGGCGGCGGCTGGGGCATTCTGATCCCGCCATCGATCCTGATGGTCCTGTATGCGCTGCTGACGGAAGTTTCAGTTGGAAGACTGTTCGCATCGGGTATCGGCCCCGGCATGCTGCTGTTCGTCCTGGTCTCGATCTATATTGCCGTGCGTGCGTGGCTGCAGCCGTCGCTTGCACCGGCGCTTCCCGTCGAAGAACGGGGCGACTGGGCCCTGAAGTTGAGTTCTCTCAAGGCGGTGTTCCTGCCGCTCTTCATCGTCTTTCTGGTGCTGGGTGCGATCTTTGGCGGCTTCGCGACACCGACGGAGGCTGCCGCGCTGGGCGTGTTCGGCGCGCTTGTCGCTTCGGCGGTCCATCGCAAGCTTTCGATGAACGTGCTTTCAGACGCGGCGATTCAGACATTGCGACTGACCGCCTTGATCATGTGGATCCTGTTTGCAGCCCATGCTTTCTCCACCGCCTATACTACGCTCGGCGCGAACGAATTGATGAACCACTTGATGTCGCTAATTCCGGGCGGTCAGTGGGGCGCGCTCACATTCATGCTTTTCGTGCTGCTGCTGCTCGGCATGGTGCTCGATCCTGTCGGCATCATGTTGATCACTCTCCCCGTCTTCCTTCCTGTGGTGCAGCTGTATGGATGGGATCCAATCTGGTTCGGAGTAATCTTCATCATCATGATGGAAATCGGCTACATGACGCCTCCGTTTGGTTTCAATCTTTTCTACCTGAAGGCGGTGGCGCCGCCCGAGGTGACGATGAGCGACATCTACTGGTCGGTAATACCTTATGTGCTCGTAACGCTTCTCGGCGTATTGATCTTGATCATCTTCCCTGAGATTGCCCTGTACTTCCCGAACCTCTTCTTCGGAAAAGCCAAATAGTGCGACGCCTTGGTACCGCATACGGGTGACGTTGTCTGCACGGTATGCGGAGCTGCTCTAAAATCGTGGGCTGGAAAGCAACCACGTTCCTACATACTAACTTATTGAACGTCCGGTGAGAGAGAACGGCCCGATGAGTCCCAAGCTTTGCTTGAACAATTCATTCAGTGGCAGCAGAGGAATTAGGTCGATAGAACATCGAGCCGGCGATTTCAGACTGTCTCCTAGCGAAGGCGGCTTCGTTCGTGCGGCCGGGATGTCAGTTAACACTTCAATCCATGGCGCAAGCTTGCGCGAAAGCCGACCTCATCGCGCCCTTGACCATGTTCAAGGCGCTGCGCATGCAAATGGATGAACTAGGCCTGGGTCCTGATCACACGATCAACGGGCTTTCTGGGCTCGCCGAGGTCGCATCGCTGGCGTGACCGCTTTCGACGAGCGGCACCTCGGTGACCGCGTCGAATCGTGCTCCTCTCTTGCCTGCCTGGGAGGATTTCATTGCTGCACGAAGTTTATCGCTTGGTCGATCGTCATCGGGCATTCAGAAAGCAACGCGCCGATCGCACCATCCTCCCAGTCACTGGCCCCAAGTTGAGGCGAGCGGGCTTCTCGAAGCCGATGATTAAGGACAAAACGCGCAATCACGAGGCGGCGAGCATCTCCTCCGGCCATGCCAAGTCGCGCTCCTTCGGCGGCGAGAAGCGTTGCTGTCATGGCATGGTAGAGCTTGGCGGCAGCGACACGGCAGAAGCGCTCGTATTCCTTGTGGGTTGCGACTTCCCTTGCGAAGGCTACCGCTTCCGTTACCGCATTTTCGAGCCGCGTGCGGAATTGGCCGGGGATGTGAGGAGCAGCGGTGAGTGTCTGCGCCATCGCGTCGCGAAATGCGACGTGAGATCCCGCCTTGCCGATCGCTCGTTGGATCGCATCCAGCGCGTTGATGTTGCTCGTACCTTCCCAGATCAGGCCAAGATGGGCATCCCGAACCAGCCGCGCGTTGGGGCAATCTTCGCCGTTGCCACCCCGAACTTCCATGGCACCGGTTCCGCTCCGGAATAACGACTATGGATATCTTGAAGCTACCGGGCCGCATTCCGGCTCTGTCTAATCCGCGGCGCCGAGATCCATCGGTCATGATTCTAAGGAAACGAAAATGCGCTTGAAGAACAAGGTCGTCGTCATCACAGGCGGCAGCAGTGGAATTGGTCTCGCAACGGCCAAGCGGTTCGCCGAGGAGGGCGCTTTCGTCTATATTTTTGCACGCGACCAGAGCAAGCTTGATGAAACGACGCAACTGCTTGGAAAGCGGTCATCGGCAGTCGCAGGAGATGTCCGCAAGCCTGAAGATCTCGAACGGCTCTATAAGGTGATCGCCAGTGACGACCGGAAGATCGACATCGTCGTCGCAAATGTCGGCGCCGTCGACAGCGTGAAGCTTGCGGACGTGACGACCGAGAGCTTCAGCCACAACGTCGATGTCAACACGCGCGGCGTCCTCTTCACCGTACAAAAGGCCTTGCCGCTTCTCAATCTCGGCGCGTCGGTGATCCTTACAAGCACGAGGCCGTTCGGCCTATGCCGCTTCCAAGGCCGCACTCCGGTCCTACGCACGGACCTGGACGATGGAGCTGAAGGACCGCGGCATTCGGGTGAATACCATCACGCCAGGACCAACCGATACGCCGCTGATCGATGCCCAGGTCAGTTCGCTGGAGGAAGCGACCGCCGTGCGCGCTAAACACGCGGCGAACATCCCCTTAGGGCGCATGGCCCGTCCCGACGAGATTGCCGCTGCAACGCTTTTTCTCGCCTCAGACGACAGCAGCTCGTGGCGGGATCAGAACTGCTGGTCGACGGCGGGATGTGTTCCGTCTGAACTTGCACGCCGACTGCTGTGTGAGCTGCTGCGCCCAGGATGTGCTAAGCGAGCCTGACGGCTGGCGCTCGCTCCCGCCGTGACCCGAGCCGGGCTAGACTGATCCGACCGCATCGCGCGCGATGGCATCGAAGATCGCGTCCAGCTCGGTTGCAAGCGCCGAAAGGGACGCGCCGGCCCCCGCTACGTAAGGAGCGAAGACGGATGTCGGTGTACGTTGCCGTGCCTTCGGCGTTCTCCGTCAAATAAAGCCGGATGGGAGCCCTCGATACCCGCGGGGATACTCGCAGCCAGCATCCGACGGGCAAAATCATTGCGGAAGACGCCGAGAACCCGATTGCCCGGCGATCGTGATGCCTTGCGCTTTGCGCCCGCGGAGGCACTCGCGAAATTGACCATGTTCATGCCATTCCGGGCAATCGCGGCCTCGCTCCGTGCGACCAATTCGGAGAACGGCCATTTGGTCGGCATCACGACCCAGCCAGATTGGGCCGAGAGTGCGACGGGCGCGGCAAACGAGCTGCCGGGCAAGCTGGCGCCCGCTGCTGCTGCGACCAGAAAGTTACGCCGTGTTGTCCTGTTCATGTCGTCTTTGCCCGTCGTTCGCTTTGACTACAATGCCTTGATGGGCTTGGCCGCGATCGTAGGCCAATCACCATTTTGCGAGTGGGTCGCGTCAATCTGTGATGAAGTGTCATCACGTCGATGGGCTACGGTTGGAAAACGCATTCCGGAGCTACGACGACCATGAGTTTGTCCTTTGAAGCCGCACCTCTCTCGGCGCGGCTGGGTGGGCAACGGATGGTCTCGTTCGCCGCGGGTCTGGCACTTCTCCTGACTTAATGAGCGCCACCCTTGCGACCCACGGAATGCGCGTGCCGGCATTGGCGCTGGTCGGAGGCGGCATCGGCTTCGTGCTGACGAAGGCGAACTTCGGCTTTGCCGGTTCTTTCCGCGCGGCGCTGCAATGGGGCGACTTCTCGGGCTTTCGCGCCCAAAGCGTCTCGCTTGCGATTTCAACGCTGCTGTTTTTCCCGCTGCTTGCCTGGAGCGATGCCGCCGGTCTTGGCTTCGGTGGCTATGGTTCGTCGATTGGAGTTGCCTTCGCAATCGGGGGCGTGCTGTTCGGCGTCGGCATGCAGATCGGCGGTGCCTGCGCATCGGGGACACTCTATCTGCTGGGCAGCGGCGACGGCACGTTGCTGGTGACGCTGTTCTTCTTCCTGATCGGCTCGGTATTCGGGGCAGCGACGCTCGACGCCTGGACCCTGCTTCCGGCGTTTCCAGCGACCACCTCGCAAGCCCAACTCGGTTGGATGCCCGCACTCGTGCTGCAGCTTGTCATTTTTGCGCTGCTGTATCGTTTCCTGCCTCGGCAACCGACCACTCCCGAACCGCGGTGGCCGCGCTTGCGCGACTTTGCGCGAAAGCGCTGCTGAACGCGAGCACGATGGTGCTCTTCGGTTACCCCTGGGGAGAAACCACCGGCTTTACGCTGTGGGGCTCGAAGGTCGCATTGGCGCTCGGCTTCGATCCCGTGAGCTGGGCCTACTGGCGCGACGGCGCCGACGCCCTGCACGCCAGCATCTTCGCGGATGTCACCTCCGTGATGGACATGGGAATTATCGCCGGTGCGGCGCTCGCCGCATCGCTCGACCATGCTTTCGATCTGCGGTTCAACGTTCCCCTGCCGCGTCTCGCCCGTGCCGCCTTGGGCGGTCTCCTCATGGGCTACGGTGCCCGGCTGTCCGGCGGCTGCAACATCGGCGCCTACTTCTCGGCGCTGGCTTCAGGCAGCCTGTCGGGCTGGGCGTGGGTGCTGTTCGCCTTCGCGGGAAGCTGGCTGGGCCTGCGGCTCAAGGCGATGATCGCGCGGTGAGGGCGCACATTTGGCGCAAGGCGCTTGGTTAACAAATGCGCCGCCCGCCGCGCGGGGGAATGGACTGTGGCTTCGTATGAGCCACAACGCGGAGGGCACGAACCTCTCTTGCTAGATATTGCGGAAGGTTGGAGCAGTCTTTCGTCTCTTGGCCTTGAAGGAAAGTGGATTACATTGACGCGATTGAACCGCCATCGAACGGTTAAACGGCGATTTAGAATGGGAGCCCCCGCTTGCCAGAAACCAAGGCGACAATCCGTCAGTTGAGGATCGAATACGAAAAAGCCGTACAGTCGATCGCGTCTAGTGTTGCGGGAATGCGCGCGCGGGGCCTCGACGAAGAATACATCGCACGTTCGGCACACAAGGAGCGCCAACGTGTCACCTTAGCCTATAAAGAACTGACGCCAGAGCCGTTACGCTCCAAAATCGTCCAGAGGACGATTGAAGAATATGGCCAAGCAACGGGACCGTCCGTTGAATTCCTTCGCCGATCTGGAAAGTCTTGGGCTGAGATTGCTGATGGAGCGAGCCGACCGGGACCGGGCATCCCAACATAGAGCGGAATGTCTTGTACCATCCGCTGCGAACTATACACGTCGAACCCACCAAGCGCCGCGCGATTGGTTCCGCGATTTACGGTCAGATGAGAGATTCAAACATAGCGTAGCCAATCACGGTCATCATGGGAATGATCGCGCCTGAGAAATGGGAGATCGCGCTTATCGCTTGGGGGCTAGCGGCAACATGCTTGAGCGGCGGCAAGAATGCTCCGGTCGTTGAAGCTTCGCGGGCCATCGCTACCTGAAGGTCACTCGTTGCTCGGGCCACGCGACCGTCCCGGAAGTGCGGTCGAAGCGTAAGATGGAGCGCGGCGAGATAGTTTGGCCAGCGGGTGAGATGCCTGAAAAGACTGGGAACAATAGGATCAAGCATTGAGCGGTCGCCGAAACCGAAATCGTTGATCACTAGCCGGATAGCCGGCGACATTTCCTTGATAGAGGCCATTCGTGGCAAGGGTCCCGGTATCGCATCGGGAGAGATCCAGTCGCGCGCCGCTGGTGGTTCCTTGGCAGGACCATCACTTGAAAGGCGCGCCAACAAACTTAACATAGCAAGTTGATTGATGGGATTCGCTCTATTGTATGCCTCGATTGTGCGCCGGATTTCGGTGAGAGCGTCGTCGCTGACTCCCAAAACCCGGCGGGCATTCATCTCGAATGGCGGAAGAAGACCGATAGGCACCGTGGATTTTGCCGTCCGCCGCGCGGTCTCTTGAATTTGCCCATTGCGAAATAAAGGACCAATCGCTTCCCAAATCTCCTCCAGGACGCCCGGGTGCGTCGCGAGATGGCGGTAGATGAGTGCCACCATCGGTACGCCGCTCAGTTTCTTGATCTCGTCGTATATGGCCCGAGTTGTGTCCGAGGCGTTGGCTTCACTGGTCTCGGAGAATTCTTGTGAGTGCGGTATCGAGGCTGAAGAGAGGGTCGTCAAAATACACCATCTGAGCCACTGGACCCGGCAGTCTTGCGGACCCATCCAGCGCACCTTGAGTAATATTGATCTTAGGACCATATTTCAGAACTGGTTAGTTACCAATAACGAAAATTTGCCCACGAGAAATCTATCTGGTTTAGAGCGGATGCTGCCAACCTCTATCGTCCTCGCGGTCGTTGCTTGTACCTTCAATATAGCTCGGTCTCGGGGTCGTTTATAATCCGCGGCGCAGCGCCGCCGTTGGGCTCGGGTTCGATCCGTGGAGTTCGATAAAGCTGAAGCATTGCTGACCACACAGCGGAAGCTGCCGGAGAAAGCGAACGATCGCGGCGCCTCAAAAGCAAGATGGTGCGGGTTACGGAGGGCCTTATTAAAGTATAGGTCTTTAGAACACTGTCGTCCAGATGAGGAGCCGCTAGATCCGGCACGATCGCGATTTCGAGTTTTCCCTCGACCATGCCGAGCACGGAGCTCGGTTGCGCGAACTCGAGAAAGGTTTTACACCGATCCGTCTGTGTGGAGAGGCTTCGACCCCGGCACGTTGACTCTAATTTAGCCCGGATCCGCAGGCAATACGTCCGCCCGAACAGAAAGCTAATGTCTTGCAAGTGACGTTGCCGACGAACTGAACCGACCCGGGTTTGCCGGAGGCCATTTGGTTTAAGTTATGCCGCCATGGCGGGTTGTTCCAGCATGGCGTAGTAGCGTTGCTCGGCTTCGGCCGGCGGGATGTTTCCGATGGGCTCCAGGAGCCGTCGGTTGTTGAACCAGTCGACCCATTCGAGAGTGGCGAACTCGACGGCCTCGAAGCTGCGCCATGGCCCGCGCCGATGGATCACCTCGGCTTTGTAGAGACCGTTGATGGTTTCGGCGAGAGCGTTGTCATAGGAATCTCCGACACTGCCGACAGAAGGCTCGACGCCAGCTTCAGCCAAGCGCTCGGTGTACTTAATGGATACGTATTGGCTGCCCCTGTCGCTGTGGTGCACGAGCCCGCCACGATGGACCGGCCGTCGATCATGTAGTGCCTGCTCCAGTGCATCGAGCACGAAGCCTGCATGCGCCGTGCGCGAGGCCCTCCAGCCCACGATCTTTCGAGCATAGGCGTCGATGACAAAGGCGACGTAGACGAAGCCGGTCCAGGTTGCGACATAGGTGAAGTCGGAGAGCCAAAGGACGTTCGGCCGTGGCGCCTTGAACTGGCGGTTGACGTGATCCAGCGGGCATGGCGCCGCCTTGTCGCTGATCGTGGTCTTGACGGATTTGCCGCGGATGACCCCTTGCAAACCCATTTCCCGCATCAGCCGCGACACCGTGCAACGGGCAACATCGAAGCCTTCGCGCTTGAGCTGGCGCCAGACCTTGCGCACGCCGTAGACGGAGAAGTTCTGATCGAAGACGCGCCGAACCTCGATCTTCAGAGCGGCGTCCTGCCTGGCGCGCGCCGACCACTTGGCCGGATCGCGCCGTTTGGCCACATGGGCGTGGTAGGTCGAGGGGGCGATCGGCAAGACCTTGCAGATCGGCTCGACCCCATGCGCCCCACGATGATCGTCAATGAAGGCGATCATGGCTTGGACCGGCGGTCGAGCTCCGCCATCGCAAAATAAGCGCTCGCCTTGCGCAGGATCTCGTTGGCCTGCCGAAGCTCACGGTTCTCCCGTTCCAGAGCCTTCAGCTTCTCGGCCATCTCAGTCGGAACGCCGGTCCGCTGCCCGCTGTCGATCTCGGCCTTCTTGACCCAGTCATGAAGCGTCTGCGGTGTGCAGCCGATCTTGGCCGCAATCGATGTCACCGCCGCCCAGCGCGAAGGGTGCTCGTCGGCGTGATCCAGAACCATCCGAACCGCGCGGTCCCGGACCTCAGCCGAAAACTTGTTCGTCGTCTTGCTTGTCATGGCTCCATCCTCTCAGGAGTTGGAGCCTCCGGCAAACCCGGAGCGGTTCAAACTTCAAGGTAGCTCGCTCCGACGATGAGAAAAGTACGGCTATTTACGCCAACTCGAGCGGGATATCGATGCGATCAGAGCTTCACCGACGACCGGTATGCAGGGCACCACGGGAACGAATGTAGGAGGTGGTGTAAACAGTCAGCAAGGCGTTACGTCCGGGACTACTCCTGAACGGCCTAACAACGGCACCCGTCCTGGATCGTCCGGAAAATAATCCGAGCGCTTTTTTGCTGTCTTGAAAAAAGACGCCGCCGGTTCAAAATAAATGTCCCGGCGGCGTTGTGTCACAAACTGGGCCACTCAAATCCAGCAATGCTTGTGCCAAACGGACCGTTCACGGAGCTGTCGCGAGGCCCATCAAGTCCCCGAACAAACCTTATTTTTCCCGCGAAACAGAAATGCTGGCGCCGCGGCACTGACCTTGCCAACCCCAAGAACGCCCACAAGTCGGATCTGACGGCCGCTTGAAATCCTACACGGGACCAAAAGCACTCAGAAGTCCGACCGCCAACGGGACGACAGCGGCGCAGGCCCATAAAACCGGTGTAGCAGAGGCTAGGCCAACAATTAGAATCCAAAGACCAAAGCCGACGATAAAAGCCGAAACGCCGTAGGCCGCCATCTTGTCCATGTTCGCTCCGCAAGCAAACGGCAGGCACCCGTAGCGACTTTCAACGCCCGTTCCTCAACTCACTAGATTTGCTTGAGATCGGCCCACGGCAGAGCACTCGAAGGCGAGCAAATCCGCACACTCACCAATCCATATTCACACTATTTCTTTCCGGGCGCGGCCGGCGCAAGATCAGAGTCGCTAGTCACTTCTTTAACCCCGCCCAATTCCTCGCTCGTGAGAATGAAGGCTGCGGCAGCCACCGCGAGAATTCCGCTGAGAATGAGTCCGATTGTGCGCTTGGGCCGGTTGTCATTGTCAGCCATTGTGCGCTCCGTATAAGTGTAGGAGCATTAACGACTGCGCTAACCGTGGGTTCCCCGCCCTTTGGCGGCGAGCAGTGCCGCATCGGAATGCTTTTGCAAGGTCCACCCAATCGCCAGCGGACGGTTTGGCTCCTGCTTCACTGGAACCCAGTCGTTCCCGTCGCGTTTAGGCCTTATGCCAAAACCAATTGCAATCACACTTATGGTCTCGCCGCCGCTTGTCTTTGCGTTCAGTGTCGCAGCCGCGATCATTGTCCACTAAAAAAACGTCCGCTTATTAAATGGCGAGCGTCTTTAACTCTGTTCATAGCAGGGTGTTTCGGGTTCTTCACCTCCACCCAATGCTGCGCGGTGCCGCCTCGGTAAGCTCGGTCACGGTGCTTTGAAACAAGTCCCTCAAGGCTGAATTCGCAGGCTTTCCGAAATAGGTCCGGCCCGATCGCGCCTTGCTCGAACTCACTGACAAAAATGCCGTTCGATCGGCGCGCCAGTAGGCGGGCGAGGTTGTTCTTGCGAAGATGCAGGGGCAGTTTTCGCGAATCGTCGCGCTCAATCGGGAAGATACGTGAGGTAAAATTTTCGCTAATGCCGATCGCGGCTTTCGAAATGATCAATAAGCCTTGCCTGGTCCTGGTCAGTCTGGGCGTTTACTTCCGCCCGGCACGCGGCGGCAAAAGCCATCAAGCGCTCAACAGTCACGGAGTCCACTACGCCGCGCGCCAGCCGCTCGGCCTTGGTGGCCTGCTCCTTCAGATATTCCATTCGATCCATGGCTCAGCCCTCAATTTCTCAGATAATTTGAGGCGAACTGCGTCGTTCCGAAGTTACTCTATTCTTGACTAACCGCGAGTAAACTTCTGTGATCCAGCTCACACGATGAGCCACGATGAAATACGTCACGGTATCAAACCGCCTTAAAAAGGTGGCCACCGTACACTTGGCCACTTGCCAGGACTTGGGCGAAAACCCGGTGTTGCAATCGACAAGCTCTGATCGGCGTTCGTTCGACAGTGGCCTTGAGGCTTTGGCATTTGCTCGTGAGGAGCGCCCTCACAACTACGGGTTTTGCAGCCACTGCCTCAGCGGACTGCGGTGGGCTGGATAGCACGCGCAAATTTCTGCCAAGAATCGGTACCAGCCTAAGACGCCGTTTGGGACGCGCCCCTGCCGGCCGCGTTGATCACCCGCATCGCGATCGACGCGATTCAATGGGGAGAGGTCTACAGTGTTCCATCGAGTGATCCAGCCCAGACCCAGAGCCTCAAGGCTGACGGCATGCGACCGTCACAGATTGCCCAGCATCTCGGCATTGCTCGCGCATCCGTCTACGGGCTCTGGAGACATGAGGCAGGTGCTGCGGCATGCCTCCGACCTTACTCTGCCAACAAGGTCATGACTCTCGGGCATCGCAAGCCTATCTTGGCCGCCGCAATACCTAGCGGGGGAGTTGGCGTGAAACTAGAGTTCTGCGTTGCTTGTGGATCGAAGAACGGCTTGCGGCACGATCACTTCCTAAAGGGCGGGGGCGATGCTGAAGCTAATCGGATCACCCTATGCACCGATTGCCGTGACAAGCTTCATCAACAGCGCTACGGCGCGCGTAAGCACAGCCTGCGCATTAAGACGGCAATGGCTGCTAGACGGGCGCGCGGTGCCGGCATCGGCCGACCGAAAAAGCTGATGCCGCATCAGTGCGAGGAGGCGCTGCAGCGGCTGGCATCTGGTGAGACCAAAGCTGCCGTGGCACGGAGCTACGGCCTCAGCAATTCCACGGTTAGTCGCATAGTGCGCTCCGCACGTCTGGCGGCTAACTTGCGTTCGAGCACGACGTGATCACCATCAAAGGCCCGCAGAGACTCGCTGAGAGCCGTTTGCGTGAGGGCGAGTGTTACCGTCCAGCCACGAAAAAGAATCCACGGCCCGTGCTGAGTCAGTAAGCGGCCACAGGATTGTGAGATGACAGTCTGGATCTATATCGACACCAGCAAACAGGTCGGATATCCCGATCACCTTAAGGTCTTCGCGAATGCCGACGCCGCGGAAACCTGGTTCGAGGAAATGACCCTGAAGGCGTAGCCTTTGAGTATGAGGTGCTGGAATGAAAGAGGCCGCCAACTGAGGCGGCCTTAATCCCGGACCAAGTCCGCTTCGCGGGCCTCCGCTTCCACCTCATCGGCCAGGCGGAAAAGAAACAGCGCCAACTTGGAATCCGGCGTCTCGGATGCCGTGCGTCGGCATTTGAGGACTTGCTCTTGAATTTTGGTCAGAAGCTCAAAGTTGTCTGTCATCCCTATATGACGGATGAGCGGCCATATGGTTCAGTTCCGAAGGAACCATGTTCCACGTCGAGAACGGCGGCTCATGTCGGAATCTAAAAGGGTCGCATTGGCGCGACCCTTGGCCGGTTAAATTTGAACGGGATGAAAAGCAGCCCCGGCAAGAGCCACCCTACAGTTTTACACAGGCTTTAGTATCCGTAAGAACACGGCGTTCCAACACCAGAAATCAATTGGTGTGTTCTCGTGAACGGCCCCGGCGCCGGAGCTGGCGGGCGCCGAGGCCGCCACCTTACTTGCGCGCTCATTTCTAAGCGCTCGCTACCATACCGGGAATGGCATCCAGAACGGATGCGACATGGTCGCCTCGCATGGAAGCTATGTATTCTAATCTGGCAGAGCGGGTGACCTAATCGGGCGTCTAAACGGTCCGCCAGCGCGAACCGGCGAGCCTAATTGGTTAACTGCGACAATCAACCGACTCTGAGGTTTTCGGCGGATTCTTTCCCGCGGTTGGCGGTTACTTCATAGCTTACCTTCGCGCCCTCATTTAGACTACTCAGGCCCGCTTTCTCGACGGCCGAGATATGGACAAATACGTCCTTGCCGCCCGTGTCGGGCTGAATAAATCTATAACCCTTCGTCGCATTGAACCACTTCACTGTACCTACTGCCACGTCCGCACTGGATCGAGGGCGATAAGCTAGGCACCTGTGACCGCGCACGGCAAGGGCCCACCAGCGTGAATCGGCGAATTGATGCGCAAGTCTCGGCGGGATGTCGGAACCAAGCCGGGCCGTTGGTCTTGAATCCGGCATCTGTATTGGAGTTCCCACCATGGCCCCCCGCGCTAACTGGAAAGGCTTCCTGCGTGTCTTTCCCTCGTCACCTGTCCGGTAGCGCTCTATCCGGCCACGTCGGAATCCGAAAAGGTCTCGTTCAATCAGCTCAACCGGAAGACAGGCCACCGCATCAAGTACGCCAAAGTGGACGCCGATACCGGCGAGGAGGTCGCCAACGAGGACATCGTCAAGGGCTACAAGGTCGACACCGACACCTCATCGAGGTGACAAAGGAGGAGCTCGAGAACGTCGCGTTGGAATCGACGCGGACCATCGAGATCGACGAGTTCGTCGACCGCAGTGAGATCGATCCGCGATATCTGATCCGCCCCTACTACCTGGTGCCGGACGGCAAGGTCGGCCATGACGCCTTCGCCGTCATCCGCGAGACCATCCGGGAGATGAACAAGGTCGCCATCGGACGGGTGGTGCTGACTAACCGTGAGCACATCATCGCCCTCGAGCCCATGGACAAGGGCCTGATGGGAACACTGCTGCGCTATCCTTACGAAGTGCGTTCTGCAGATGAGTATTTCGACGATATTCAGGACATCAAAGTCAAAGGACATGCTTGATCTCGCCAGGCACATCGTCAACCAGAAGGCGGGCCACTTCGAGCCGGACAAGTTCGAAGACCAGTACGAAACCGCCCTCATCGATCTCATCAACCAGAAGCGCGCCGGCAAACCCATCACCGCGAAAGCGCGTCCCCGCGGCGAGAACGTGGTGGACCTGATGGACGCGCTGCGCAAGAGCATCGGCGGAGGCGCGGCCGCAGCGACAGAGGCGCCGAAGAAGCCAGCCAAGAAGGCGCGCAAGGCGGCGGCCGGGCAGAAGGAAATGCTGATGCCGATTGCCGGCAAGAAACCGGCCAAGGAGGCCGCGGTAAGGAAGCCGGCGGCCAAGCCGCAGCGAAAGTCGGCCTAGCGTCCACGATGGCTTCGTCGAAATCGCAAAGCGCCGGGCTCCTCCTGTTTCGAGGGCGCGCCACCGATCTCGAAGTCTTGCTCGCTCATCCAGGCGGACCATTTTGGCAAAACAAGGATGACGGTGCCTGGAGCATCCCGAAAGGTCTGATTGGCGCCGATGAAGCGCCGCTGTCCGCCGCTCGGCGCGAATTCGCCGAGGAAACTGGATATCACCCGCAGGGAGTTCTTGCCACTCGGGGAGACGCGGCAAGCGGGCGGCAAAGTCGTACAAGCTGGGCCATCGAAGGCGACTGGGATCCCGCGCTCATCCGCAGCAACACCTTCGAGATGGAATGGCCGCCGCGTTCCGGACGCCATCGGACCTTTCCGGAAATCGACCGAGCGGCTTGGTTCGCTGTCACCGACGCGCGACGAAAGATCCTCATGGGACAGGCCATTTTCGTCGATCGATTGCTTGACGCTCTGGGTCCTCCCAATTAGGCCGGCGTCGCTCCGCACGAGGCGTCCAAATCGCCAGGTTACTTTTGGGGACGGAGTTATCAGCGCACGGCACGATTTGCGCAGCGGGATGTCCGACCGGAAAAAACGGACGGAATTCGTCGATCAGAATTACGGCGATCATGGACGACGAGCGCGAATTACGTCGACCTGACCGTTCAACCCGCCGAGTTGATCCAGTCGATACGGCCCGCTGTCATGTACACGATCGCGCCGCGCTGTGCGCCCAAGACGCGAAGATACTGACCGAGTTGCTCCCGATAGGCCATGCGGTTTTGTCCGCTAGGCGCAACATCGCTTTTCCAATCGAACACGACCAGATCACCGTCGTCTGCCAGGGCGACCGCATCGGCGCGGCCGGAAATCAGTTCGTCGGCGCCCGCGGTCGTTCCGCCGTACAACGGCACTTCCGGAACGAACCGTTGAATGAACGGCTGCAATTCGGGCAGGGTAAATGTGCGGAGGGCGGTGTCCGCCATCTCGCCGGGATCGGGCTTGCCGATTGCCGTCGCGTCCGTCGCGAGTTGCTGGCAAAGGAGGTGAGCCCTTTCCCTCATTTCGCCGGCTTTCGCGTTGAGCTCACCGGTCGCGAGCTCCTCCATAAGCTTGTGCAGAATGACGCCGCGCAGGCGACTGCCTTGGATCAGCACTGGGGCGTCGAGCAGCGCGTCTTCTGCGGAGTCCGGGAGCTGGGTCGGCAGGACATCCGGATCGCTCTCACTCGGTTTTGTCCATGCGATCGGCGGAAAGCCTCGCTCGATCCGCGACTGTTCTTCGGCGAAGACCTCCGCCGACTGTTGATTCTCGCTCGACTTAGGTGCAGCGACGACGGCGCGCCGAAGCAATGAGACGTCCAGTTCGGGGATGTCTTCGAGCCCGAAGTCGAGCTGTTTCGCCCAGGACTTCTCGTCGCACCAGGTGAACTCGGGAATGACGAGCAATTCCATGGCGCGCGTGCAAGCCACGTAGAGCAGCCGAAGGTTTTCGTCGCGCTTTTCCCGGTTCTCCCCTTGCAGCGCGCTCTCCAGCGTAGGCGGCGTCACCTGGCCGAGCGCCCAGTGCAGGCTCTCGTCGCTCCGGCGGTACACAAACGGTTCGGGCGGGCGGGGCATCGAAGCCCGGTTGATAGGAATGACGACCGGCCATTCAAGGCCTTTTGAGCTGTGGACTGTCACGATCTCGATGGATCGGCCGTCCGCTTCGACGATGCCCTCGGCGAAGCCGGTGCCGGCAGACCAATCGTCGTCCAGGTCCCGCGCGAATTGCACGAACCCGCGCACTCCATAGTTGCGGGCGCGCTCAAGCAGACCATCGACGTTAGCGAGCGAGCGGGCGGCCTGATCCGCACTGCGTCCGGCGACGATGGCGCGCACTCGAAGCCTTTCGATCGCTTCGGCGAGCAGCAGCGCGGGCGTGGTGACGCGCAGCCGGAGTCGAAGGTCGCGCAATATGCCGAGTATCTCTCGAGCCAGATCGTTTTGTACGATCGTCGGGTCGGTGTTTAGCGAGAGGCGGGCCGACTCGCTGCCCGGCGGAACGGGGAGGCTCGCAGTGATCGTGAGCAAATCCTGCTCGGAAAGTCCCACCAAGGGCCCTCGCAGAAGGGCACCCAAGGCCAGCGTGTCGCGCGCGTCGACGATGCTGCGGACCAGCGCGACGAGATCCTGAGCCTCCTGCCGCTTGAAAAGATTCTTGCCGGCTTGTGACGCGAAAGGTAGTCCGACTTCCTCGAGGGCCCGCTCGTAGCGCCATAGCTCGGTCGAGACGGGCGCCAACAGGGCGATGTCTCCTGGCGTCAAGCGCCTGCTGCCGCCGTTGTTCAGCTTCAGTTCGACGTTGCCGATCAGTCGGCTGCAGATCTCGGCGACAACACGTGCCTCTTCGTCCCGGCTGGTGTCGATCCGGGTATTCGGCAAAAGCTCGACGGATACTTTGGCGACGCTCGGAAAACCGTGATCCGCGTCGTCTCTCGTGTCCTGCAGCGCGACGTACCCCGCCTGTTGCGCGGCAAGCGGTCCCGCAAAGCAGCCGTTGATGTGTTCGAGGATGCGCGGTCTCGATCGAAAATTCGCCGTGACCCGAAGTATGTTATCGGGAAACTGGGCCTCGATCGCGTTCCGCACCATGAGGTAGGTGGCGAGATCGGCTCCTCGGAAGCGGTAGATAGCTTGTTTGGGATCGCCGACCAGGAAGAGTTGGCCGGGTCTCAGGCGACGCTCTTGCCAAGCACCGGCGGATCCGTCGGATCCGGCCAAAAGAAATAGAATCTCCGCCTGCACGGGGTCCGTGTCCTGGAACTCATCCACCAGTATGCGCGAGAAGTGCTCGCCAGCGGCGGCACGTACCTCGGGATATCGGCGGAGCACCTCGCGGCAGGTAAAGAGCAGGTCATCGAAATCCATCACCGCCGCGCGCCGCTTGAACGCTTCGTATTCGGCGAGGAGCCCGTCGAGCTCGGACGAGAACACGCTGACGATCGCAGTTGCGATCCGGCCCATCAGCGTGCCGTAGGCTTCGCGGCATCGCGCGTAATGCTCTTCAGCCTGGTCGGCGAGAGGTCCACCCTCTACGTCCCCTTTGGCGCGCTTCCAAATCGAGCGTCGCCTGTATTCGCGGAGATCGAACGATCTGGACCGCATGAGGCCCAGCGTCGCGGGGTGCGCTGCGTCCCACAACCGCGCGAAGTCGAGACCTGCTGCGAAGGTGCCTTCGAAGTGCGTGGCCAACGTTTCGAGATTTGCGATGTCGCTTTCGGCGTCGCGCGGTCCCCCGACGCGGTCGTACCAACGGCGGAACTCGCGAACGTTCTCTCCGAAATCGAGGTGAGCGTCGACATCCAGATCGGGCGACAGGGGTCGGGCATTCCGGTGGCGCCGTCTCGATTTGGCGAAGTCGCGCAGGAGTTTCTCAGCTCCGGTCGGATCTTTCCGCGCCACCACCGTGATCGGATCATCGGCCGGACGAGGCTCATCGAGCCGATCGCGCCACCAATGATCGAAGATCGCGTCGAATATGAAATCGGCCTGATCGCGATCGAGAATTTCTGCGCCCGGATCGATCGTCGCCTCGACGGAATAGGTCCGCAACAGGTCGTGGCAAAATCCGTGGATCGTCGAGCAGGTTAGTTCGTCCAGTAACTCGGTCGCTCTCTCCAGCGATCTCCGATGCGCCGCCTTCAGTTTCGACGGAATGCATAGCCGCAGTTCATCTGGAACGGTTCCGGAGAGTAGGGCGTCGAGGTAGTGAGCGATCCGTTGACGGAGCTCGCCCGCCGCGAGCTCGGTGAAGGTGATCGCCGCGATGGACCTCGGAGCTGCGCCGCCGGCGAGCAGCATCACCACCCGGCCGGCGAGCAGCGACGTTTTTCCCGTGCCTGCGGCGGCTTCGACCAGAAGCGCCGAATCGAGTTCGGTCAATGCGCGGCGGCGGTCGCCGTCGTCGACTCGCGGGGTCATGCCGCGCTCCAGAATTTAGAGAGTCCGCCCGCGACCCGATCGAATGCTACGCGTTTGCGACGCTCGTACCCGGGTGAGGCGGGAAACGCCAATCGAAGATCGTTGGACTTGTCGTAGGCGAGCCTTCCGGGTACCGCGTTTCCTCGTTGCAGTAAGGCTACCACCTCGCTCACGAAGGCGCCGATGCGGTCGAGAGCCCCATCGACATCCTGCAATCTGACCTCGAACGGGTCTCCGGCCAGATACAGCAGCCTCGCCAAGACCCTTGGTTCTTCTTCGAGCAGTTGGCGGCACGCAAGCGCGTATAAGGCGCGTTGCAATTCGGCGCCGCCGCCGATCACGATGCGAGTCGCGTTCTTGGGCGGCGCTCCCGTCTTGTAATCGGTTACCCTCACCGCAAACGGATTGCTTCGCATGTCGAGGCGGTCGATGGTGCCGCGCAAACGAACAGGCGTGCCCGGTATTTCGACCGGGATCGTCGGGTCCCACGGCAGCTCGCGACCAGCTTCGAAGCCCGCTGATTGACCGAACGCCACCTCGGTCCAACTGCGCGTGCCGTCTTCGTTGATGTCCTTTCGCAGCAGGCCGGCCATCGCCATCGCCATCGCGTAGTCGACGGTATTGGCCCACAGCAGTCTCGGCGGGACCGGACGTTCGAGGGGCCAAGCGGCGTGAACGACCCTGCCCGCGTCCTCAAGCGCGTTTTCGATCTGCATGTCGGACGCCTTCGCGTATCCCGGTTGCGGTTCGAGGGCATCCACGGCGCGCCGAAGCAGCTCGTGAACCAGCTTGCCGAACTCGTCCGGCGCGATGGTCAGCGGCTGCTCCCGCTGCTGCGGGACATCGAAACCCAGAGCATACTTCCAGACGAATCCCAACGGGTCTCGCAGCAGCCGCTGCAACGAGGTCGCCGACTGGATCCGCTCGATCGAACGCTTGATGGCTGGATGACCCGGCTCGAAGCATCCGTCGTGATCCGTGAGGCGCTCGACATGCCAGTCGTGCCAGCAACGGCCGGCCGAACCGACCTGATCGATGCCGGCGGCCTCTTCGGGGCGGGCCAGCAGCCTGTCGGACTGATTGAAGGCATGCTCCGGAATCCGCTCGCGTGGAAGGACGGTCTCCACGCGGTTCTGTAGCAGCGGGCTGCGGCCGACACGGCCGCCTTGCGCGCCTCGGCGGCTGCGCGAAAGCATGGCGCTCCCTGTCGCGGCACCGAGAATAACGGCGAAATGCCTGCGGTCTGCGCGCGCCACTGGATCGACGTCGAAGACGCCGGCCGGCAGGACATGGTCAGGCAGAATTGGATCTTCTCCGCTTCCGCGCGGCCAACCTCGGTTCGTGAGTCCGAGCAGCCGCACGTGGGGACGGGGGGCGGCGGCGAGATCGCCGGCGGGACACCACACGACAGCATCGGCCGCATCCGTCTCCGACGCGAGACGAGCGTTCCGCAACGACAACTCGATGGCATCTGCCGGCGCGGAACGGGTTGCGGCCTGCCAGATCCGGAGCGAACGTCCATGAAGAAACATCGCCGCCGCCTCGTCCGCCGCGTCCGGTCCCTTTGCGAGCACCTCGAGGAGGCGCGCCGTTGCATCGACGAAAACCCGTCCTGGCGCTTGGCGGTCGGCCGTTTCGAGTGCGCGCTTCCAATCGGTCACGCTCGACAGCGCTGCACCACGCGGTATCGCGTCCAGCCAACGGTCCGGGAGCTCGTCCGGCGGGAGGCCTTGTTCCCGGGTCACGGCGAACAGCCGGCGAGCGCGCTGCTGGCTCAATCCGTGCATCAGGACGTCGGCCAAGGCCGCGCAACGTTGCCCGTCGCGCGAGGCGAGTGCCGAAACTCCATGGGAAAAGTGAAGCCGGAAGCCGGTGCCTTCGGCGCATGCGAGAAAATGATCGTCCCACGCCGTCGTGTTGGCCGACGCGATCGCGATCTCGTTGGGTTTGGCGATGCCGGATGCGATGAGCTGCCGCGCCCATCTCAAGCTCTCGACCACCTCGTAGCGGACGTCGGCGCAAGAAACGACGGCGGGCTGTTTGGCTGAGGCCGCATCCAGCCGCACGATCGTGCCGCGGAACCAGCCGGCGTCGGCGCCGGCCGGCGCGATCCACTCGACCGGGACGACCCCGCAAAGCGCCTCGATCAGCGGTCGCCAAACCGGCGCGATAAAGGACAATCCCTCGATGCGTATCTCACCGACGATCCGAGGCGCATGCCGAACGCGTTTCAGCGCGGCGTCACGCAGTTCCCTTGGCGTCATCGCTGACGGAGGCAAGCGTGCTTTCAGGCGGGCCTCTATCTGATACATTTCCGCGATGCGGCGGTGACCGTCAGGGCCGGGCGCCGAGAGATCGAAGTCCGCCGCCCAGATCTTCCTCAAGGTCCGGAACACCGCGCGCGTCATGCCCGGCAGATGTCGCACGCGCTCGAGTTCGTCGAAGCCACCTTCGTCGAGCGCCTCCCGAATTGCAGGCTCCAACAAATCGGCCGAAGCCGGAATCGCGAAGCCGCCGGCAAGCCTTGCGGCGACCTGTGGCAAGTTCAGGATCTGCAGACCGCAGTCGTTGGCCTGCGCCGCCGCGAAGCGGCGCATCTGGAACGCGAGGGAGCCCTCGATCACTGCGGTCCGGAGCGTGGGTAGGCGATCGTCGCGCAACTGTTCATGCCCCTTTTTTCAAGGCCGATGGGAGTGCTCGTAGTCTTAGTCGATTATCGGATGAAAAGTGGAGTCAAAGGCTACCCGGTCAGAGCTTCCCACGCCTTCATCGCAGTCGTCAGTGACGGGCGCAATAGTCTCCGAGATAGCGACCATCGGCGGCCTCCGCGGCGGGATTCCGGCTGCGAGCAGCCGAATGGTCGAGCTATATTCCGGACCGGCCGCGCTCTATGCTTGGCTTGGGCAGTCGTTGCTCCCACGGTAGACATCGCATGGCCAAAAAACTCAAGACCTACCAGACGTCGCTGGGCTTCTTCGATCTGGCGATGGCCGCTCCCTCCATGAAAGCAGCTCTGGAAGCGTGGGGCGCCGACAGCAATCTCTTCCACCAGGGCGCGGCGAAGGAGAGCCACGATCCCAACGTCATCGCCGCGACCATGGCAAAGCCCGGCGTCGTTCTCAGACGCCCGGTTGGAACGGACCGACCTTTCAGCGAACATGCAGAGCTGCCCACCGATCTTGGCGGCGGAGGACCAACGAAAGCCGCCCGCAAGTCCAAAGGCGCAAAGGCGCAGAAGCCTTCCTCCCGCCCCGTCGACAAGGCTGCGGAACGAAAGGCCGCTTTCGACTACGAGCGGGAACGGAGGAGCCGGGAGCTTGAACGGGCGAGCGAAGAGGCCGCCAGGCAAAAGGACCGTGAACGCCGGCAGCAGGCCATCAACAAGGCGCAGGCCGCGTTGGACAAGGCCGAGCAGGAGCACGCGAAGCGGGCCGCCGCCATCCAGGCCGAGGTCGAGGCTCTTGAGAAGAGATCGCAAACCGAAGAAGCCCGCTGGGATAAGGAGAAGGAGCGATTGGAAGCCGCGCTGCGGCGCGCGCGGGGTTAGTTTCTGTAGCGGCACGCACGAGCGAAGGTCAGCGGTCCACTTCAAGTGTTTATCGTTCGGCTCGTTCGCCCTTGCCGCGCGGCAGAAGCGGCCAACTTGGCGGGATTTCCAATGCCTACGGCCCTGCCAGCGTGAACCGGCGGCCCTTGCACTGAAGCCGGTTCGAGGATTGGATTACCCGCGAGCCGAGTGATCGAGGTAAGGCCATGGTCAATGCGCTCGTCATCCGCCGCAATACGCAACTGGCAAAAGCCCAGAAGGCTCTTCGCGCGGCGCAATATGTTCGAATGTCCACCGATCTTCAGCGCTATTCGACCCAGAACCAGGCGGCCGCTATCGCGGCATACGCGCAGCAACGAAACCTTACCATCGTTCGGACTTATGTCGACGAAGGGCGCAGCGGAGTGAGGATCAACCGTCGGCCAGCCCTTGCCGAACTCATCAAGGATGTTCAATCAGGAAACACGGACTTTGAGCACGTTCTGGTTTACGACGTCAGCCGATGGGGACGCTTCCAGGATGTCGATGAAAGCGCGCATTATGAGTTCGTCTGCAAGCGAAGCGGCGTCAAGGTCGTCTATTGCGCTGAACAATTCGAAAACGACGGAAGCCTTCTGTCGAGCATCCTAAAGAACATCAAGCGCGTAATGGCGGCCGAGTTCAGCCGGGAGCTTGGTGTCAAGGTGCACACCGGCCACTGCCGTAGCGAGCCTTGGCTATCGTGTTGGTGGCCCGCTCACGTTCGGGCTCGGCAGGGAGATGGTCGATGAGCAGCAACGCTCGAAAGGCAAGTTGGCGAAGGGCGAATACAAAGCGCTGAAAATAGACCGTGTGCGGCTTCGGCTCGGGTCCGACGAAGAGATGGCGGTCGTCAGATGGATATTCCAGCAGTTCGTTATGGAGCGGAAGACCGACGTCGAAATCGCACGGCAGCTCAATCAAGGGAACATAGCCAATCACCATGGGCGACCTTGGACCTACCTCATGGTCCATTCTATTCTCAGGAACGAAAACTATATCGGCAATCTCGTCTACAACCGAACGTCCCGTCGTCTCGGCCAAACGCAAGTAAACAATCCCGATCATTTGTGGATTCGGAGCCCAGGAGTGGTGCCGCCGGTGATCGACCATGATCTCTTTGCACGTGCTCAGAAGATCATGGCTGAACGGTACATCTCGATCCCGGAAGACCAGATGCTGCGGAGACTCCGCTTGACGCTCGCTCGAAAAGGAAAACTTACGACCCGCATCATTAAAAGCGCGCCCGGTCTCCCGTCTGTCGCATGCTACATCAAGCATTTTGGTTCACTGCGACAAGCCTATGCGCTCATTGGCTATCAAGGATCCCGTGACTGCGACTGGTTTGACGCGCGAGATTATTGGTCCGAGCTTTTGTCAAAGCTGGCAGCGCAGGTTGCCGAGGCGCTGAAGATCGATCTCGGGATTCGGTTGAATCTCACTGACGATGGTGCAGGGCTTGCACGGCACGGAAGCAAAATCATCTCGTTTCAGGTGGTCCGGCGAATGGCGCGGAGGACCCCAAACCATGTTGCTCTGTGGAGAGCCCACCTGAGAAAGGAACGGACCAAGTTGTGTGTTTTCTTGCGGCTGAAGGAGTCCAACAAGGTGGTTCAAGACTATGTGCTGTTGCCCGCAGCAGATACTGCGAAGCCTTATCTAACGCTTTCAGATGGGGCTTTGGCCCGCCACAAGGCCGTTTGCGCAGATACTCTGAACGAACTTATTCGGAACATCGAAGCGAAATTCAAATCGTCCAGCCATGCCGCGCCATCCACGCCAACGCGACCGAACAAGCGAAGGAAACCATGCCGGCCCAAAACCAAGAACGTCGTCGCGCGGCGCTGACGGAACGTAGATAGAGAATCGCGCCCAAGACCTTGCCGTAGTTTCTCCTGAAATCGCCATTGAGCTTCGAAATCTCGACGAGCTCGGAACATTGGTCGGGCATTACATTCTCCTGGAAACACCCCAGGTGCCCCATAGTGTGAATGCTGATCGAAGTTGACCCCTCAATCGCCGCGCGCGCGGATCTAAAGTCTTGACTTTATTGATGTGGGAACGGTGACCCCGGCGCCGATAGGCGTCCAAACCCCACGCCGAAACACACTTGCGGTTGTTCGAAGGCCGAATTTGCCACCCGGCAAGGGTGCTTGAGTAGGCGGAGAACTGAAGAAGCGTTTCCGATGGTCAGATCCGGATCTATCACCCGCAAAAAAGCGCTCGTGAGGATATCCGCATTTCCCGAGCTCACGTTGTTGCTGCTTCTCGTCTTTGCGCGTGCGGCTCTCGCCGCACCGGGCTCTCG
>CAWFIQ010000003.1:0-71290 GCA_963815955.1 uncultured Alphaproteobacteria bacterium | reverse complement strand
GCGGTTCGAGCAGGACCCGACCGATGCGAAGATTTTGGATAACATTTTCCGGCTGGTCCACACCATCAAGGGCACCTGCGGCTTTCTAGGCCTGCCGCGGCTTGAAGCGCTCGCCCATGCCGGCGAGACGTTGATGGGCAAATTCCGCGACGGCATGCCGGTCAAGGCCGAGGCCGTGACGCTGATCCTGAGCAGCATCGACCGCATCAAGGAGATTTTGGCAGGCCTCGAGGCCACCGAGACCGAGCCCGAGGGCACCGACGAAGACCTGATCGAGAAGCTGCACGCGATGGCCGAAGGCGGCCACCATGCGGAAGCGGGCCGAGCCCGCGCCTGCGGTCCCCGTCGTGGCCGCGCCGCCGGTGCGCCCGCGATGACGTCAGGCACGCTGGTCGACCAGGTGCTGGAACGTCCGTTGCGTCCCGGCGAAGTCTCGCTCGACGACCTCGAACGCGCCTTCCGCGAGACCGCGACCGAACCCGCCCCCGCGCCGAAGCCTGCACCCTTGCGCCCAAGCCCGCTGCCGCCAAGCCGGATGCCAAGGAAGCCAAGGCAAAACCCGTGAAGCGTGCCACTGCCCTCGAGGCCGACGTCCAGGAAGCCGACAAGATCGCCAACCAGTCGATCCGCGTCAACGTGGACACGCTGGAACATCTGATGACCATGGTCTCCGAACTGGTCTTGACCCGCAACCAGCTGCTGGAGATCTCGCGCCGCAACGAGGACACCGAGTTCAAGGTGCCGCTGCAGCGTTTGTCGAATGTCACCGCCGAACTGCAGGAAGGCGTCATGAAGACGCGGATGCAGCCGATCGGCAATGCCTGGCAGAAGCTGCCCCGCATCGTCCGCGACCTCTCCGGCGAACTCGGCAAGCAGATCGAACTGGAGATGCACGGCGCCGACACCGAGCTCGACCGCCAGGTGCTCGACCTGATCAAGGATCCGCTGACGCACATGGTGCGCAACTCCGCCGACCACGGCCTGGAGACCCCGGCCGAGCGGCTGGCCAGCGGCAAGGGCGAGCAGGGCACCATCCGGCTGTCCGCCTATCACGAGGGCGGCCACATCATCATCTGCATCGCGGATAATGGCCGCGGGCTGAACACCGAGCGGATCAAGGCCAAGGCGCTGCAGAACAGTCTCGTCAGCGAGGCCGAACTGGAGAAGATGACCGAGGCCCAGATCCACAAGTTCATCTTCGCGCCGGGCTTCTCCACCGCCGCCGCCGTCACCTCGGTCTCCGGCCGCGGCGTCGGCATGGACGTGGTGCGCACCAATATCGACCAGATCGGCGGCACCATCGACATCAAGTCCGTAGCCGGCGAGGGCTCCTCCGTCACCATCAAGATCCCGCTGACCCTGGCCATCGTCTCGGCCCTGATCGTGGAAGCCGCCGGCGACCGCTTTGCGATCCCGCAATTGTCTGTCGTGGAACTGGTGCGCGCCCGCGCCAACTCCGAACACCGCATCGAGCGCATCAAGGACACGGCCGTGCTGCGGCTGCGCAACAAGCTGCTGCCGCTGATGCACCTGAAGAAGCTGCTGAAGATCGACGACGGTTCCTCCAGCGACCCCGAGAACGGCTTCATCGTGGTGACGCAGGTCGGCAGCCAGACCTTCGGCATCGTGGTCGACGGCGTGTTCCACACCGAAGAAATCGTGGTCAAGCCGATGTCGACCAAGCTGCGGCACATCGACATGTTCTCCGGCAACACCATCCTGGGCGATGGCGCCGTGATCATGATCATCGACCCCAACGGCATTGCCAAGGCGCTCGGCGCCTCCGGCTCGCTCGGCCCATGAGCTGGCCGACGATGCCTCGGCCGCGCATGCGATCGGCGGCGAACAGCTGACCTCGCTGCTGGTGTTCCGCGCCGGTTCCAGCCAGCCCAAGGCGGTGCCGCTCGGCCTCGTCACCCGGCTGGAGGAGATCGCCACCGACAAGATCGAGCTCTGTAACGGCCGCTGCATGGTGCAGTACCGCGACCAGCTGATGCCGCTGGTGCAGATGAACGGGGTCACCGTCCAGACCGCAGGGCTCGCAGCCGATCCTGGTGTTCGCCGACGACGGCCGCTCGATGGGGCTGGTGGTCGACGAGATCATCGACATCGTCGAGGAGCGGCTGCACATCGAGGTCGCCGGCCAGCAGGACGGCATTCTCGGTTCCGCCGTGATCAAGGGCCAGGCCACCGAAGTGATCGACGTCGGCCACTTCCTCCCGATGGCGTTTGCCGACTGGTTCGCGCGCAAGGAGATGCGGGCCTCGTCGACGGCGCAGTCGGTGCTGCTGGTCGACGACTCCGCCTTCTTCCGCAGCATGCTGGCGCCGGTGTTGAAAGCCGCCGGCTACAAGGTGCGGGTCGCCGTCAACGCGCAGGAGGGCCTCGCCGCGCTGCGCTCGAACCAGACCTTCGACGTGGTGCTGACCGACATCGAGATGCCGGACATGAACGGCTTCGAGTTCGCCGAAGTGATCCGCGCCGACCACAATCTGAGCACGATGCCGATCATCGCGCTGTCCTCGCTGGTGTCGCCGGCGTCGATCGAGCGCGGGCGGCAGGCCGGCTTCCACGATTACGTCGCCAAGTTCGACCGTCCCGGCCTGATCGCGGCGCTGAAGGAACAGACCGCCGAGACCAGGCAGGCGGCATAAACAAGTTAGCCCGGCATAAGCGAGCTCAGCCGGGGAATAAGGAAGCAAGACCATGTCAACCAAGACCGAGACCATCGAGGGCACCGTGGCCGAATACGTCACCGCCATGATCGGCGGGCAATTGTTCGGCCTGCCGATCTCCCGCGTGCAGGACGTGTTCATGCCGGAGCGGCTGACGCGGGTGCCGCTGTCGTCGGCGGAGATTGCCGGCGTGCTCAATCTGCGCGGCCGCATCGTCACCGTGGTCAACATGCGCGCCCGGCTCGGGCTGCCGAACAACGACGACGGCAAGCCGCCGATGGCGGTCGGCGTCGACCTGCGCGGCGAGTCCTACGGCCTTTTGATCGACCAGATCGGCGAGGTGCTGCGGCTGGCCGACGACAGCCGCGAGGAAAACCCCGTCAACCTCGATCCCCGCATGGCCAAGCTGGCCGGCGGCGTCCACCGTCTCGACGGCCAGCTCATGGTCATCCTCGACGTCGATCGCGTGCTCGAAATCGTGCCTGTCCTGATGGCGGCATGAAAGTCCAACCTGGAACGGAAACATCCCTCTTGGGATCTGGCGCAAGTGGAGACCTAAAATGAAAACATGTCTTGTGGTCGATGACTCCAGCGTCATCCGAAAGGTCGCACGACGCATCCTCGAAGGTCTCGACTTTCAGATCGTCGAGGCCGAGGACGGCGAGAAGGCGCTTGAAGTCTGCAAGCGCGCGATGCCTGAGGCGGTTCTGCTCGACTGGAACATGCCGGTCATGGACGGCTACGAATTCCTCGGCAATCTGCGCCGCATGCCCGGTGGCGACGCGCCCAAGGTGGTGTTCTGCACCACCGAAAACGACGTCGCACACATCGCGCGTGCGCTGCATGCCGGCGCCAACGAGTACATCATGAAGCCGTTCGACAAGGACATCGTCACCGCGAAGTTCCAGGAAGTCGGGCTGCTCTGATCCTTGGGTTTCTGATCCCGGCGGCTCAACGGCCTTCGGCGTTGTCCTTGTAAGTGTGCCGCTTGAGTTGGGGTCGGGTGAAGTAATGAGTGTTGCGTTAACGAGGTCACCGCCACCAATCTCGACACGGCAGGACAAGCTGCGCGTCATGGTGGTCGACGACTCCGTTGTGATCCGCGGGATGATCTCGCGCTGGATCGGCGCCGAACCGGACATGGAGGTCTCGGCCTCCCTGCGTACCGGCCTTGACGCCGTCAACCAGATCGAACGCATCAAACCTGATGTTGCCGTGCTCGATATCGAAATGCCGGAACTCGACGGCATTTCGGCGCTGCCGCAACTGCTGGCGAAAAAGCGCGACCTCGTCATCATCATGGCGTCGACGCTGACCCGCCGCAACGCCGAGATCAGCTTCAAGGCGCTTTCGCTCGGCGCGTCGGACTACATCCCAAAGCCGGAAAGCACGCGCGAGGCCTCCGCCGCCGAGACCTTCCACCACGATCTGATTCAGAAGATTCGTCATCTGGGCGCCAGGGCCCGCCGGCGTGCGTCGCCCGCCGCGAGCCCTTCCATGGCGCCGGCGCCCGAGCGGGCACGCGAAGTATCGGTCCACCCGGTCGCTGCACCGGTTGCGCATCTGCCCCTGGCGCGCCGGCCCTTCAGCATGCTGGCGCCGCGGGTGCTCCTGATCGGGTCGTCGACCGGCGGTCCGCAGGCGCTGATGACGCTGGTCGCCGACATCGGCCCGGTGATCGATCGTTTTCCGGTGCTGATCACCCAGCACATGCCGCCGACCTTCACCACGATTCTCGCCGAGCATCTGGCGCGCGCGAGCCGCCGGCCGGCGCGTGAGGCCGTCGATGGCGAGATGGTCAAGCCCGGCCGGATCTATCTTGCGCCGGGCGGCCGCCACATGCGCGTGGTGCGCCATGGCGCTGACGCCGTGATCGCGCTCGACGACGGGCCGCCGGTGAATTTCTGCAAGCCCGCGGTGGATCCGCTGTTCAACTCCGCCATCGACGTCTGGCAGGGCGGCATCATGTCGGTGATTCTGACCGGCATGGGCTCCGACGGCATGCGCGGCGGCAAGGACATCGTCGCCGCCGGCGGCAGCGTGATTGCCCAGGACGAAGCCAGCAGCGTGGTGTGGGGCATGCCGGGCGCGGCTGCCAATGCAGGTATTTGCGCGGCGGTTCTGCCGCTCAATCAGATCGCGCCAAAACTGATTCGGTTGTTTTCGGGAGATCGTTCGTGACGCCTTCAGACTATGAGTATCTGCGTAAGTTTCTGAAAGAGCGCTCCGGGCTCGATCTGTCCGCCGACAAGCAATATCTGGTCGAAAGCCGATTGCTGCCGCTGGCGCGCAAGTCCAGCCTGCCGGGCATTTCCGAACTCGTCGAGAAGATGAGGGGCGGAGCCGGCGCATTGACGGCGGAGGTGGTCGAGGCGATGACCACCAACGAGACGTTCTTCTTCCGCGACAAGATTCCGTTCGACCATTTGAAGGAAGCGGTCCTCCCGGCGCTGGCGCAGGCGCGCGCGGCCCGCCGCGCCTTACGCATCTGGTGCTCGGCTTCCTCCACCGGGCAGGAGCCGTATTCGATCGCGATGTGCCTGAAGGAGGCTGGACACTTGCTGTCGGGCTGGCGCACCGAGATCATCGCGACCGATCTGTCGCATGCAGTGCTGGAAAAATCGAAGGCCGGCATCTTCAGCCAGTTCGAGGTGCAGCGCGGATTGCCGATCGGGTTGCTGGTGAAGTACTTCACCCAGAACGGCGAACTCTGGCAGATCAATGCCGAGCTCCGCGGCATGGTGCAGCATCGTCAGCTCAACCTGCTGCAGGACTTCTCGCATCTCGGCGTGTTCGACATCATCTTCTGCCGCAACGTGCTGATCTATTTCGATCAGAATACCAAGGTCAATATCTTCGAGCGGCTCTCCCGGATGGTGGAGCCCGATGGCGTGCTGGCGCTGGGCGCCGCCGAATCCGTGGTCGGCATCACCAACACCTTCAAACCCTATCCGGAGCGCCGCGGACTTTATCGTCCGAACATCGCGCCGGTGATACGGGTGGTGGCACCGACCCTGGTGCCGCAAACCCTGCGGGCCGTCGCCGCGGCGCGCTGAGTTCGTTCATCGCCGCGTCTGCCGGCGAGCCGCGCTACACGATCGCGTGCGGCAGGAAGCGTGACGTGTTGCCGGTGATCGGATTCTCGTCCTCGCGGATCGACAGGCCGCATGGCGTGTGATCGACCAGCCAGCTTCCGATCACCGGGTATCGGTCGGAGAAGCTCGGCAGCGGCGCAAAGGCCTGCCGGATGAATCCTTCCGCCCCATATGGGCCTTGCTGTTCCACCAGCGTGGTGCCGGCGCTGACGAGCGCGACATTGGCGCCTTCGCGCGAATAAAGCGGCTTGCGCACGAACGAGGAGCCGAGCATCGCCGCCTTCGGGTCGTCCTCGAAATAGGCCGGCAGCAAATTGGGATGCTTCGGAAACATCTCCCATAACAGCGGCAGGATACCCTTGTTGGAAAGGATCGCCTTCCAGGGCGGCTCGATCCAGCGTGTCGGCGCGCTCGACAGCTTTGCGCCGAACGCATCCTGAAACATCCATTCCCAGGGGTAGAGCTTGAAGGCGAGCTCAATTCCGCGATCGTCGAGATCGACGAAGCGGCCATCGCCGCCCAGTCCGACCTCCTTGATATCCATCAGCGTGGTCTTCAGTCCGGCCTGGCTCGCGGTGTCCTGCAGATAGGCCAGCGTGCCGGCGTCCTCGGCATTATCGGTCATCCCGGCGAGATGCAGATGCTTGCCGCCGCCGTGCTTCTTCCAGGCGTCGATCAGGCGCTCATGGATTGAATTGAACTGGTCGGCGCGCTTCGGGACGATGTTGCGCTCCATCGCCTGTTCGAGCCAGGTCCACTGAAAAACCGCCGCTTCGAAAATCGAGGTCGGCGTATCCGCGTTGTACTCCAGCAGTTTTGCCGGGCTCCAGCCGTCGTAGCTCAGGTCCAGCCGGCCGTAGAGGCTGGCGTCGCGCCGGCGCCAGCTTTCGGACAGCAGCGGCCAGAAGGCTTCGGGTATTTTCAACCGGCGCAGATATTTTTCATCGTCGATCGCGCGGCCGACCAGTTCGATGCACATCGCTTCGATCTCGCCGGTGGGCCCTTCGATCCGCCGTTCGATCTCGTTCAGCGTGAACGCGTAATAGGCCCGTTCGTCCCAATAGCGCTCGCCGTCGATGGTGTGAAAAGTGAACCCGATGCTTTCGGCGGTGGCACGCCAGTCGTCGCGTTCGGGGCAGGGGATGCGCTGCATGAAATTCAGCCGCCGGAGAAGCCGACGGCGTGCCCGAACGAGCCGAAGCCGCCGCGCTGCGCGCTGTGCGAGCCGGAATCGGAAGTGCCCGAGGAATGGCTCGAGGACGAATCGCTGCTGTAGTAGCTGCTGCGCGACGAGCTGCCGCCGGAACCGCCGTGGCTGCTGGATGAAGAGCTCCGCGACGCGCACTCGGTGCTGCTTGGCGAAGCCGCATTCGGCGATGGCTCGCAATTGCGGCTCGGCATCAGCGTGTAGGCGGCGCTGCCGACCGCAAACGTGCCCATCAGCAGCAGCGCAACGTGTCCCGAACGTTTCGCTGGCGGACCGGGGCGTGACGATGCCGGCGCCGAGTCCGGTTTGCGCTTGCCGAATTCGTGGTCTGACTTGTTGGCCATGGTCAGTAGATCATGCAGGCGGCGTTGAGCGCGCCGGCGGCCAGCGAGGACAACCCGAGCCAGATCGCGGGGGCCATTTCGCCCGATGCGATTCGCTCCGACAGTTTCGGCACGGGAACTTTGACGAGGAAGTAGACGATGATCTGCACGATCAGCGCGATCGCGGCCCAGATCAGGCAATCCCAGACATTGGCGGAATGGGCGATGGCGCTGACCAGCGGCAGCACGAAGCCGAGCAGGCTCAGGCCCAGCGCAATGGCGGCTGCCGGCTCGTTGGCGCGGATCAGCTCGAACTCGTTATGCGGCGTGACGCGGGTATAGACGAAGAGGTAGGCCACCACGGCGATGATTGCCGTGCAGAAATAGACCAGGAATGCCGGCAGTCCGGCAAGGGATTGCAAAACCATTGAATTCGCCCCGACTCTGTGCGTTCCGAAAGGTTCGCACGATCTGTCAGTCGGCGCATCGGGGCGGCGGGTTCAATCCCAATAAAACTCTGCCCAAACAAAAACCCGCGCAGCACGTAGCCGCGGCCCCGCACGACTTCGATGAAACTGTGGCCTTGGAATGGAATGGGACGGGCTCTGGCTATTGCTCGTTTGGCCGATGCGATCCCCGAGCCAGGCCCCGGAGCAGGCGGAATGCCAACCAGAAAAAGAGGATGACCAGTGCGAGCGCGGCGAGCGGCGCTGCCAGCGCCAGAAGCGAGATCAGCGAGGCGCTTCCGAGTTCTGCGGTTGCCACCGCCGAATTCCCAAGGCCGCCGGTAAAAACGGTGGATTTTGCCCTGAGCATTGCGGTCAAACCCTGTGTGATGCCGGCAACGCCACCTCCCGCGACAATGGCCGCCGTCCATTTCACCATCGGCGGCAGGTCGGTCATGACAGCGGCGGACACGATCGTCCCTGCGACGACGGCGCCGGGCGTCGCCACTGTATCGAGCAGGTTGTCAACGCCGGGAATGTAGAACGCGGCGATCTCCACCACGGCTGCTGTGCCGAGCATGATGAGGGCGGCTGGCGTGCCGAGCCACGCGAAGCCCTCGTTCAGGCCGACGTGTCCGGTGTAGGCCGCGCCGCTCAGAACCAGCAGCGGCAGGAACAGCCGAAAGCCGGTAGCGGCTGCAAGCCCGATGCCAAGCGCAACCGACAGGGCCAGATCGTAGTTCGACATGTGCATAGGCTCCATCAGCCCAGTTCAGGGCAGCGTGAAGGATCAGCGTGTGCTGATCGGCGTTAACGGCGGCGATGTTTCCGCGATCCGACATCGCGCGCCATGAACGCGCCGTTCAAGCCGCGCGCCGGCTCGTGATCAGGCCATACACGAACAGGACGATGATCGCCCCGACGACCGCTCCGATAAGCCCTGCACCTTCGCCCGAACTGTACCAGCCGAGACTTTGTCCGAGATACGTTGCAACGAAAGCGCCCACGATCCCAAGGATCGTCGTCATGATGAAGCCCGATGGTTCCTTGTCGCCCGGCATGATGAATTTGGCGATGACTCCGGCGACAAAGCCGATGATGATCGTCCACAGAATTCCCATTCGCGTAACTCCGTCCGTTGAGGAGCGATACTTCTTCGCTGGGAGCCAGATCGTAGCAGCTTTTGTGGAACCCGGATTGGTCCGGCAGGGTTGTAATATAAGGTGATTAAACTTGGCGACGCAATCCGGGCCGGGAGGATTAACCTGAGCAGGTAACAGCAACCTTGCTCGGGAGGATCTCCATGGCGACGAATTTGGTTTCTGTAGTGATGCAATTCCTCACGCCGGACACGATCGCGAAAATTGCTTCTGTTCTGGGTATTGATCGCAATGTCACGCAAAAAGCCGTCGCGGGTGCGATCCCTGCGCTTCTTGCCAGCCTCGCTGACGTTGCCTCCACTCCCAATGGGGCACGCCAGCTCACCAATACGCTGACACAGCAATCCAGTTCGCTTGAGAACCTCAAGAATCTCGTCGGCGGTGCCGGCCAGAACTTGCTGGCTGAAACGGGGTCGAGCATGCTTTCGGGTCTGTTCGGTGGCGGAACGCTGGATGCGATGGCGCAGACGATAGGCAAGTTCGCAGGGATCGGCGAGGGCACCAGCAAGTCGATGCTCGGCATGCTTGGCCCCGTGGTTCTTGGCGCGTTAGGTCAGCAGCAGCGCAGCGCTGGTCTCGACGCGGGCGGGCTGGCGTCCCTTCTCACTTCACAGAAGGATCAGATCGCCGCGGCAATGCCGGCCGGTCTCGCCGATCAGTTGAGTGCCGCAGGTCTCATCGACGGAGCAACTGGAAGCCTGCGCAGCGGCGCCGCGGCGGCCAGCGCGGCTGGCGGCCGGATTGCAGAGGCTTCGGAGCGGACCGTTTACCGTGCCGGTCAGACGGCCTCGGCGGCGACCCGCTCAACCGCGGCATCACAGTGGCCGTATTGGTTGGTCGCCGCGGTGGTCGTGGGTGGTCTCGCCTGGTTCGCTCTTGGCCGTTCGGGGGAAGACACAGTCGCTCAGGTGCCGCCTCCCTCCATGACGCGGACCACGCCCGGAACCGTGGGCTTGGCGCCGACGGATTTGACTGTGGGCGGGATGAATTTGGGGAACCAGATCAACGCGTCGGTTGGCTCCATCAGGAGCGTGCTTCCCGGCATCACCGATGCCGCATCGGCCCAGGCTGCCCTGCCCAAAATAAAGGAAGCAACGGCTCAATTGAACGAGGTCAGCTCCCGCGCGACGCAGCTCTCTCCTGAAGGAAAGAGTACCCTCGTAAAGCTGATTGTGGCCGCGACCCCCACGATCAACCAGATGTGTGACAAGGTGCTGGCGATGCCCGGCGCCGGCGATGTTGCGAAGCCGGCGATTGATGAGCTTCGAGGCAAGCTCGACGCGCTCGCGCGGTCCTGAATTTCAGAACGTCGCGCCGTCCGGCCTGCGCCGGACGGCTGGGCAACGCTGCCCGGGCGCTTTGCGCACTCGCGCGGCTGCTGATCGCTCGATGCGCTGTTTGTGTTCACCAGGAGCAGGATCAATGGCTGACAAGACAAGCTTCACAAAAGACGAGTGGACGCTGTTGCTGGAGAGCCCGATGATCGCCGGCATGGCCATCACCGCGGCCGAACCCAGTGGCCTGTGGGGGCTTCTGAAGGAGTCCTTTGCCGGAGGTACCGCGCTCACCCGGGCGGCGACCGGTTCCGACACCAATGCGCTGGTCAAATCGGTCGTCACGGACTTTTCCAGCGGCGAAGGGCGAAGTGCGGCGCGAGATGGCCTGAAAGCAAAATTCGGGAACAGCAAGCCGGCTGAAATGAAGGGCAAATGCATCGATGAGCTGCGGCAGGTCTCAGCCCTGCTTGCCGCGAAGGCGCCCGGTGACGCGGCGGAATTCAAGGAGTGGCTCCGGCAGATCAGTCAGAGCACCGCCGAGGCGGCCTCGGAAGGCGGGGGCCTGTTCAGTGCCGGGGTCAAGGTGAGCGACGCCGAGAAGGCGACGCTCGGCGAGATATCGACCGCATTGGGCGTTTAGGAAGTTGAAGCCGCCATCGTCCCGACGGGCCGCAGCCGATGGTCGATCGCGCAATTGACGGGAGCCATCCGCCCAAACAAAAACCCCGCCATTTCCGGCGGGGTCCAGTCGGGAGGAGTGAGCCTTCTGGCTCGCCGTAAACCCTGATCAGGCGGGGATGCGCTCTTCCGCCTCGTGCGGCTCGCGAAGCACGTAGCCGCGGCCCCACACGGTTTCGATGAAGTTGCGGCCATCCGAGGCGTTCGCCAGCTTCTTGCGCAGCTTGCAGATGAAGACGTCGATGATCTTCAGCTCGGGCTCGTCCATGCCGCCATAGAGGTGGTTGAGGAACATTTCCTTGGTGAGGGTGGTTCCCTTGCGGAGCGAGAGCAGCTCCAGCATCTGGTATTCCTTGCCGGTCAGGTGCACGCGCTGGCCGCCGACTTCGACCGTCTTGGTGTCGAGATTGACGACGAGATCGCCGGTCTGGATCACCGATTGGGCATGACCCTTGGAACGGCGCACGATCGCATGGATGCGGGCAACCAGTTCGTCCTTGTGAAAGGGCTTGGTCATGTAGTCGTCGGCGCCGACGCCGAGACCCTTGACCTTGTCCTCGATCCCGGCGAGGCCGGAGAGGATCAGAATGGGGGTCTTGATTTTCGACACCCGGAGCTGCTTGAGCACGTCGTAGCCGGACATGTCGGGCAGATTGAGGTCGAGAAGGATAATGTCGTAATCGTAGAGTTTACCGAGGTCGACGCCTTCCTCTCCGAGATCCGTCGTATAGACGTTGAAACTCTCGGATTTGAGCATCAGCTCGATCGACTGCGCAACAGCGCTGTCATCTTCAATCAGCAAAACGCGCATGCCAGTCCCCTTTAGTCCGCCGCTCCGGGCGTCAGGTCGGCCGCACTTGCGGCACTCAAAACGCCTTTAACAACTGATTTCGGATCCTGACAGACATATGGTTAACAAAATCTGATTCCGGTTCGCAAGCTCTTTAAGTGCAATTTTTAGCGAATCGCCCTAAGATGTTGCTCAGAAGCAGCTTTTCTCTACCGTGTCTACTCAAGCTCCAGATTAAGAGACGGACCTAACCGACTCCTGCGTTTCGCCCTTCTTCTGACGGGCGAGCGCTCTCAGTCACCAAAAGACAGTGACGCAATGATTAATGATGCGGGTAAACACCAGGTTAAGCGAGCCCGGCTAAAACGCGGAAACTTAAGGTTTTCGCAATGAAGGCGCTCGCGGAGCAGATCGGCGACATCGACGGCGTCAATATATATGGCCGTGTTGTGGGCGTGCGCGGGCTGATGGTCGAGATCGCGGGACCTATCCATGCGATGTCGGTCGGCGCCCGCATCGTGATCGAGACCGGCGGGAACCGATTCATCCCGGCTGAGGTCATCGGGTTTTCCGGCACCAATGCGGTCGTCATGCCATTCGGCGGACTCGACGGTGTCAGGCGTGGCTGCCGGGCGGTCATCGCCACTGCGGCCAGCCAGGTGCGGCCGTCACCGGCCTGGCTCGGCCGCGTCATCAACGCCATGGGGGAACCGATCGACGGCAAAGGGCCCTTGCTGCAGGGCCCGTCGCCGATGCCTTATCGGAACTCGCCGCCGCCGGCGCATTCGCGCAAGCGCGTTGGCGCGCCGCTCGATCTCGGGGTCCGTGCGCTCAATACGTTCCTGACCTGCTGCCGCGGCCAGCGGCTAGGTATCTTCGCCGGTTCCGGCGTCGGCAAATCGGTGCTGCTGTCGATGCTGGCGCGCAACGTAGATGCGGACATCACCATTATCGGCCTGATCGGCGAACGCGGCCGCGAGGTGCAGGAATTTCTGCAGGAGGATCTCGGCGATGAGGGTCTCGCGCGCTCGGTCGTGGTGGTGGCGACATCGGACGAGCCCGCCTTGATGCGGCGGCAGGCGGCTTATCTGACGCTGGCGATCGCGGAGTATTTCCGCGATGAGGACAAGGACGTGCTGTGCCTGATGGACTCGGTCACGCGCTTTGCGATGGCGCAGCGTGAGATCGGGCTGTCGGCCGGTGAGCCGCCGACGGCCAAAGGCTATACGCCGACCGTGTTCACCGAATTGCCGAAACTTCTGGAGCGGGCAGGGCCGGGCACCGGCACTGGAGCCATCACCGGCATCTTCACGGTGCTGGTCGACGGCGACGACCATAACGAGCCGATCGCGGACGCGGTCCGCGGCATTCTCGACGGCCACGTCGTGATGCAACGCTCGATTGCGGAGCGCGGACGATTTCCTGCGATCAACATCCTCAAATCGGTCTCCCGCACCATGCCGCGATCGGCCAATCCGGATTATCTGCCGGTGATCATGCGGGGCCGCCAGGTGATGGCGACCTACGCCGATATGGAGGAACTGATCCGGCTTGGCGCCTACCGGGCGGGTTCGAGCCCCGAAGTCGACGAGGCGATCCGGCTGCATGAGCCGCTGGAAGGCTTCCTGCGCCAGGCCAAGGACGAAAAATCGAACCTGGATGACGGCTACCGCCAGTTGGCGCAAATCCTCGCCAATTTGGAAACGGAACGCTAACTTTGTCAGGCCATCATCCCCGGCACATGATTAATAACGCCGGTGGGACCCTCGAGGGAGCCGGCTCCGTCCCGCGTTCAGATTGGGACTTCTGGGGAGTATGAGTTGATGAAGTCACGAGAAACGCTGATCCGCCTGAAGAAATTTCAGGTCGACGAGAAGCGCCGAAGGGTTACCCAGATCGAAGGCATGATCGCCGACTTCCAGCGTATGTCGGTCGATCTTGAGCGAGAAATCCAGACCGAGCAGGAGCGGGCCGGCATCAACGACCCCTCCCATTTCGCCTATCCGACCTACGCCAAGGCCGCGATCCAGCGTCGGGAAAACCTGACCCGCTCCGCCGACGAACTGCGCGTCCAGCTCGAGGACGCCAAGGGCCTGTTGAGCGAAGCGTTCGAGGAGCTGAAGAAGGTCGAACTGCTCGACGAACGCGACCAGGCGCGCGAGCGCGCCGAGGAGAGCGCCCGCGAGCAGGCCGACATGGACAGTATCGGCCTGATGCGCGCCCGGCTTGGTGGCGCGATCGCCTGACGCTTCCTGCAGCCATCGGTTGAACGATTAGAAACCCGGACCGCAAGGCCCGGGTTTTTCTTTTTCCAATCCCCGGAAATCGGGCGGCCTGGTGGCTCCCCTGACGACTTGGTGGCCCCTTTGACGCAGGGTATGCTACGAGACTTTTCGATTGCTCCGGCGTAAGGACGCAATGGAGGATCGAGATTTGGGGGACGCTGAATGCTGACGCCAGCGGAGCTGGTATGGCTGATTGCCGCGGTCGCGAAGGGGGATGAGGCCGCTTTTGAGCGCCTTTACGCCGCCACGCGCGCGAAACTCTTCGGCGTCGTGCTCCGTATCTTGCGCCGTCAGGACCTCGCGGAAGAGGTCATTCAGGAGGCTTACGTCAAGATCTGGAACAACGCCGGACAATTCAATCCGGCGCTCGCTTCGCCGATTACATGGATGGCCTCGATCGCGCGTAACCGGGCGATCGACGTGGTGCGCAAGAAGAGCGAAAGCTCGATCGAGGAAGAGCCGGCCGCGATGGAAGTCGCGGCTGATTTACCCGATCCGCTGGCGCGGCGCGAGATGACGGAAGAGTTGAAGCGGTTGCTTGAATGCGTCGGCCGTCTCGAGCCGGATCGGCAGAAGCTCGTTCTCCTCGCCTATTACAACGGCTGGAGCCGGGAGCAGCTTGCCGCCAAGTTCGAAACGCCGGTCAATACGGTGAAGACGTGGCTGCGCCGCAGCATGATGGAAATAAGGGAGTGTCTCGGGCTGTGAGGTCCGGATCTTGAACGATGGCCTATAGCGAAGACCATATCGCGCTCGCCGCGGAATATGCGCTCGGCACTCTCGATGCCGGCGAGCGCGCGCAGGTCGAGACCATGATGGCCGTCGATGCCGAATTCACCGCGATCGTCCACGCCTGGGAACACCGGCTCGGCGTCCTGAACCAGATGGTCGGTTCCATCGAGCCGCGGCCGATCGTGTGGGAAAACATCAAGGCCGCGATCGGACATTCCACCGAGCCGCGTGCGCCCCTGGTGCTGCCCGAGGCGCCGCCGTCGCCGGCGCCTGCGGCAGCACCGGCCGAGGAGGTTGTGGTCGCAGGGGCGCCTCCGGTTGCCGAAACGCTGCCGGTCACCGCGGACGATTCGAACGTCGTCCAGTTGACGGGCCGGGTCCGGCGCTTGCGCAGCGTCGCGTCGATCGCCACCGCGCTGGCCGCGGCCCTGATCGCGATGCTGGCGGTGCAGGTCTACCGGCCGGAACTGTTACCGGAAGCGCTGCGGCCGAAGCCGCGCATCCAGACGGTCGAAGTCAAGACGCCGGCGCCATCGCCGGTACCCTCGGCGCAATACGTTGCGCTATTGCAGCGTGACGGCGGTTCGCCCGCCTTCATCCTGACGGTCGACGCCGCGACAAAAAATTTCACCGTCCGCAAGGTTGGCGCCGACGCCGAGCCCGGCAAGAGCTTTGAGCTCTGGCTGATCTCCGACCGCCTGCCGCAGCCGCGTTCGCTCGGCGTGATCGGCGGCAGCGATTTCACCGTGCGTCCGGTGCTCGCCGACTTCGACGCCGGTACGATCAATGCCGCGACCTATGCGGTGACCGTCGAGCAGGCCGGCGGATCGCCGAGCGGCACTCCGACCTCGGCGCCGATCTATACCGGCAAGCTGATCGAGACGGTGCCGGCGCGGTAACGTCTACGCCCTCATGGTGAGGAGGCGCGAAAGCCCGTAGCCCGGGTGAAGCGAAGCAAACCCGGGACCGCCGCCGAATGTCGCAAGAATCCCGGATTACGCTTCGCTCCATCCGGGCTACGAAGTCTGTGGGTGAGGTGGCGAACTCCGCAACAGCCCCGACAAAAAGAAAACGCCCGTGGGGAGCGGGCGTTTTCGTAGTCAACTTGGGGGTAGTTGGGGTCTTAATTATCCACGTGGCGACTTTGGGGGGCTGTAAAGAGCCGCGTGAATTCCGTGAATTCTCCTTGAACGTACTCCTATCGTACGATCGAATTGCCTGAGCTCGTAATCACGACCGGCTTACCGGCCTTCATCACGGGCGTGCTTGCGGTTTGCGTCAAACCCTCATCCGAGGTGTTGCGCGCGGAGATGCTGAACCCGGCGACCACGATGCCCGCAACCAAAGCTACGATTACCACCTTGAGATGGGTCGTCCGGTCCGCGCTGTAGATCGAGTGGTTCATGGAAGTCTCCTGCCGCCTTCCGTCCTGTAAATTCGTCGATGCCATTCACAGGCCGGTTCAACGTCTCGCGTCAGGAAACGTGGGAATCCCGGAGTTAGTTCCCAATAGACGATCACAAGGCGGTGAAAAGACTTGAACGGCCGCGATTGGAAAATGCGTTGTGAGCGGCCAGCATGAATAATTATTCAGCTATTACATAATCTTAATGATCGAACGTCGTTTCCGGCGAGGGCTCGGTGGCGTCCGTCCATTTTCGACAAACTATTTGCATGTGGCGAAAAAGCTTCGCGGTTTTTACCTCTGATTTGCGCCGCGCGGCCTGCCTTCCGCCTAGACGCTTCCCACTGTCTTCAGCCGTGCGCGCGGGTGGATCTCGGCCTGCGACAGCACGGTGGTCTGCGAGCGGAAGCGTTCGACCAGCGAGCGCACGAACGGGCGGATCGCCGCCGAGGTGACCAGCACCGGCGCTTCGCCTTCGCGGGCGGCCTGCTCGAAGGCGTTGCGGGTGGCGGTCATGAACTCCGAGAGCTTTGAGGGCTGCATGGCGAGGCTGCGGTCTTCGCCCTGGCCCACGATCGATTCCGCAAACGCCTGCTCCCAGCGCGCCGACAGCGCGATCAGCGGCAGGTAGCCGTTGTAGGTGGTGTTCTGCGCGCAGATCTGCCGCGCCAGCCGGGCGCGGACGTGCTCGACCATGATGGCGGGGTTGCGCGAGAAGGCGAGCGCGTCGGCGATACCTTCGAGAATGGTCGAGAGATCGCGGATCGAGATCCGCTCGGCGAGCAGCAATTGCAGCACGCGCTGGATGCCCGAGACGGTGACCTGGCTCGGCACGATGTCCTTGACCAGCTCGCCCTGTTCCTTCGGCAGTTCCTTCAGGAGCTTCTGTACCTCGCCATAGGACAAAAGGTCGCTCATGTTGTTCTTGAGCAGCTCGGTCAGGTGCGTCGACAGCACGGTTGCGGCGTCGACCACCGTGTAGCCCTTCAGCGAGGCCTCTTCCTTCAGCGCGGCGTCGACCCAGGTCGCCGGAAGACCGAAGGTCGGTTCGACGGTATGGATGCCGGGCACGCCGACCTGATTACCGGCGGGGTCCATGACCATGAACTGGTTCGGCCAGATCTTGCCGGTGCCGGCGTCGACTTCCTTGATCTTGATGATGTAGGTGTTGGCCTCGAGCTGGACGTTGTCGAGGATGCGCACCGCCGGCATGACAAAGCCCATTTCGATCGCGAGCGAGCGGCGCAGCGCCTTGATCTGCTCGGTCAGGCGGTCGGTGCCGTCGGGGCCGTTGACCAGCGGCAGCAGCGCGTAGCCGAGCTCGATCTTGAGGTCGTCGATCTTGAGCGCATTGGCGATCGGTTCTTCCGCTGCGGCCTGGGCGGCCGCCGCCTCGAGACCGGGCGCCGCGGCTGCGGCTGCTTCCTCGGCCCTGACGACCCGGTTGCGGTTGCGCGCCTTCCAGGCGAGCGCAGCAGCACCGCCGCCGAGCGCCAGGAACGGGAGCATCGGAATGCCCGGCAGCAGCGCCAGCACCAGCATGACGCCGGCCGACATGCCGAGCGCCTGCGGATACCCCGAGAGCTGCTTCATGAGCGCCTTGTCGGCCGCACCGGTGATGCCGGCTTTCGAGACCAGCAGGCCCGCGGCGGTCGAGACGATCAGCGCCGGCACCTGCGTGACGAGGCCGTCGCCGACGGTGAGCACGGTGTAGGTGCGGGCGGCGTCGCCAAAACTCATGCCCTGCTGCGCGACGCCGATGATGATGCCGCCGACGATGTTGATGAAGACGATGAGCAAGCCCGCGATGGCATCGCCGCGGACGAATTTCGAGGCGCCGTCCATGGCGCCGAAGAAGCCGCTTTCATCCTCGAGTTCCTTGCGGCGTGCCTTGGCGGTCTTCTCGTCGATCAGGCCGGCGGACAAATCCGCATCGATCGCCATCTGCTTGCCGGGCATCGAATCCAGCTGGAAGCGCGCGGCGACTTCGGCGATGCGGCCGGAACCCTTGGTGATGACGACGAAGTTCACGATCACGAGAATCGCGAACACGATAATTCCGATCACGAAATTACCGCTCATCACGAAATTGCCGAAGGCCTCGATGACGTGGCCGGCCGCGGCCGTGCCCTCATGGCCGTGGGACAGGATCAGCCGGGTGGAGGCCATGTTCAGCGACAGTCGCAGCATGGTCGAGATCAGCAGCACGGTCGGAAATGCCGAAAATTCCAGTGGCGTCTGGATGAACAGCGACGTCATCAGGATCAGGATCGACACCGTGATCGAGATCGCCAGAAACAGATCGAGCACGATCGCGGGCAGCGGCAGGATCAGCACCACGAGGATGGTGAGGACGCCGAACGCCAGCGCCAGATCGCCGCGCTTCAGGATATCGCCGATTTCACCAAGGCTCGGAAATTTGTTGCTTGGGGCTGCGCCGCCCTGACCCGCCGTGACATCGACCATAGTAGCCGCTTCCCCCCGCGATTGACGCCCGCGGGCGCCAAACGTCTGCGCGGCGGCCGAAGGGCCACCGGTCCGAAAGTGAGGCACCGCACTGGCGTCCACGGGGTTCCTCCCGTTTTACGCGGCTGACGACACTCGACTTCACTCGGCAATTCTTGCCGGGTGTATGGTTAGCAAAGGGTTAACGGGGGTTCCCATTCGTCATTCCGGGGCGCGAAGCGAACCCGGAATCTCGCGCCACACCCCCACCGTCGTACCCCGCGCAGGCGGGGTACCCAGTATGCCGCGGCCTCTCGGCTCAATCGCTGATGTCTCTGGAATACTGGATCGTCCGCCTTCGCGGACGATGACAGCCGTAAATATTCCCGCGGCGCGTTTCGTGGACCTTTGCCGGCCATCATAGGTGGATCGCCTCTGTTAACCCTTGCGGTTACCGCGCCCGCCTCCCATCATTGGTGCCAACTCTTTCTCGCGAGCCGGGTGGCGATCATGCCGGGCACGAGCGGTTGGCAGCTCCGCGACGGCGAGCAGATCATTGCTTGCAACGGAAGCCTGTTGGGCCACAGGCACTTCTTGATCGGAATCACCCGCGTTCGCAATGAAGCGCTTATCCTCCGGGACACGCTGGACTACGTCGGCAAACACGTAGATGCGATCGTCGCCTATGATGACGCGAGTACGGATCGAACGCCGGAGATTCTTGGCGGACACCCGAAAGTCGCTCTCATCGTGGCAAATCGGTCGTGGGAAGCGGACATCGCGGCACGCCGGATTGCCGAGGGTCGACATCGCGGACTTCTGCTGCAGACGGCGCGCGAACATTTGCAGTTCGATTGGATGTTTTGCTTCGATGCGGATGAGCGCGTCACCGGAGATTTGCGCGGACACATGGAACGAACGCATTGCAGCGATTGCGACGGTGTACGGGTTCAACTGTTCGACGCTTATATGACCGCCGGCGATCATGCGCCCTATCAAGCCGATCGCGAACTATTGGGCTTTCGTCGCTTCTTCGGCCCGGAACAGCGAGACATTCTGATGCTGTGGCGAAACCGGCTGGAGGTTTTTTTCGCGGAGCACCATGGGCGAGAGCCTGGCGGTGTTGAACACGTGGAGACCGGTCTGTACTGCCAACACTATGGCAAGTCGTTGTCGGTCGAACATTGGGAAGAGACTTGCGACTACTACATGCGACACTTTCCGTTCGATACCTACGGACGAAAATGGCGCGATCGCAAAGGTCGGGCAATCCACAGCCAATCCGACTTCATGCGGCCCTTGTATGAATGGGGTGAGCCGCTCTTCGCGAATGCGGTGAAGATGTGACTTGTCCGAAAATCGAACGTGCTGCCTGCTTCGATGCGGTCAACTAGATCAGCGAATGCAAGGCCTTGACCGCGGCCTCGCGGCTCTCCACCGGAACAATCAGATTTACCGAATGCGGTGACAAAACATATTTGTCGGCGACAATCCCGTGATGCTTCAGAATCTGAATTGCCCTAAATGGCAAATCTGAGGAAACGCCGCCGAAGCAAGTGAGGCTCACGGAACTCAGGGCCTCGCGCTGTTGGCGCAAGTCTCTGCTCCCCTCCAGCGTGCGCAGCAAAGCGTCAAGCGACTCGGAATCGGAAGTCATCATAATGCGCGTTTTTCCGGCGGTGAACGCCGAGGCGAGGAGTTGCGGCCAGGGCAGGCCGTTTTGCCTGAGATGCTCCGCGAATTTCTCAAAGCCCTGATTGAGATCCGTGGAATCGATCTCCACATGCTCAATGCGAGCCATCGAGTTGACGGCCAAAACTTTTCCGTTTTCCATCCCGATAACCTCGCGCATCACTTGCGTGCTGTGTTCAGCGCCGCCCAGTTTTTTCAAGACCAAAGGAACGTTTTGACTCTGTGCCAGCTCCACGCTGCGGAAATGCAGGACCTTGGCGCCCCAAAAGCACATTTCGGATAGCGACGCAAAATCGAGCTGACGCAAGGGTTTTGAATTCGCCACGATGCGCGGATCGGCCGAGCAAACGCCGTCGACCTCCTTGATGATCTCGCAGCGCTCGGCTTTTAGTGCCGCCGCCATGGCAACCGCGGTGGTGTCGCTGCCGCCTCGGCCCAGCGTGGTGATTTCCCTGGTCACCGGGTTCACGCCCTGAAAGCCGGCCAACACTACGATGCGGCCGCGGTCGAGTTCTTCGCGCACGCGAACGGGCCGCACATCTATAATGCGCGCGGAAGAGTGGGATTCGTCGGTCATCACGCCGGCCTGGCTGCCGGTAAAACTAATCGCTGGCACGCCAAAATCGGACAGCGCCATGCTCATGAGAGACATGCTGATGCGCTCGCCGGTGGTTAACAGCATATCGAGTTCACGGCGATTGGGATGCGGGCTTACCTGATAGGCCATTTTGACAAGTTCATCGGTGGTCTTTCCCATCGCTGAAACGATCGCTACGACCCGATGACCAAGCCTGTGTAGATCGGCGAGACTGCCCGCGACCGCGCGGATTTTTGCCGGTGTTTCGAGACAGGCGCCGCCGTATTTTTGCACGATGATGGGATTGTTGCGCATCCTGTTTCCAGAAATACCCCGAGAGAGCCCTGCACGCCATCGCGCATCGCAGGACTAGCTCTCCGCCGACCATAATCCACCGCAAAAACGCTTTAGGTCAGCCTCACTGCATTTTCCGACTCGGCAGATCGTGCTCGTTTCCTCCTTTTCAAGTCTGGTTTGCGGAGAAGGAGTTGAGCCAGTTTTCCTTTATGTTTCTTCTCGTGACGTCCCTGATGCTCACTGTGTGCGTCGGAGTGGCAGCATGGCGCATCTCTGACGATCGGGTGGAAGTTACCGGGAGCACTTCGCCGGCGCCTCACCGCATGCGTTGAAAAATTCGGCTCCCTTCATCACGGTCGCAGAACAACTGTCACCGAAACTGCACGGGCGAAGCGGCCATTGATGCGGGAGAAGGGTCGCGCGACCTGAAGGCCGCCTTCGTGGCGGCCTTTGCGTTTGCGGAATTAACCCGCGGCACCGCTATCAAGCTTAACAGCGGAGTTTCGTTGCGAGTTCGTCCGCAACATTGCACCACAGAACGGCAGCCAACGACTTCGAGCCACAGCCAAGTCGCTTTGAAGTGGCGGCGGCGCGCTCGTTCGCAAGGCCTTCCACGGAAGCGCCGGCTTTCAACCGGCACCCGATACCTTCGTGCCGATCACAGGTAACAACCCTGTGTATAAGCTGTGGAAAACTGCCCCAATTATGACCCATTTGGTGAACTAAGTTTCTGTAGTTGCAGACCTTTTTTGTTCCAATAGTTTTGCGTAGGTGTTCCATGAACAGATTTCGGTCGGTTACCCTGGGGGCTGCCGTCGTTAGTGGTTTAGCAGGTGCGCTTTTCTTTTCGGCGACGCCTGCGCAGGCAAAGCAATGCAGCACGGAGCGTCCGTCAAACGCGCGGACGTATTGGTCCTATCGCCTGATCGACGGCCGAAAATGCTGGTACGAAGGCCGGCCGATGCTTTCAAAATCATTGTTGCACTGGCCGGAGGCTCGAACTGTACAAGCTAGTTCCCGCCGGGAGGCAAACATCGTTCCCGCGAGCCACTTCAATCTGCTGGATGCACAGGCGTCGATTTCGGACGATCTCGAAGCCAAACCGAAGCCGGGTGCAAACCCCGAGATAGCCGATGCCAGCCCTGTGCGGACGCCCGGGCAACCTTTGACGCCAGATGGTTTGCGCGTATTTGCAAACAGCATGGCGGCGATGACGGCAGAGCCGGTCGTCACGATCCTGGGTCGTTGGCCCGATCAAGAAATGCCGCAGCAGCGGACAAATTCGACGCCGGTCGAACAGGCATCTCCAACAAACTCCCGAACCTTCATGATGGTGGCTATCACGTTCATGGCGCTGTTGGCGGTGCTGATGACCACTTTCAGGAAGATGAGGCGCGTACGGCCTGGCGGTGGGACCCTGTTGCTTGGCTACAGTGATTTGACGTGGCGACGGCCTACATTCACGGCGATCAGTTGGCCAAGAGATCTTCGCGTGTGATGAGACGCGACTGGAAATGCCGCTTCACTGGCGAGCGATCTGGCGCAATCTTTGATCACCACGGAGGCGGACGGACTCGCCGAGGATAATATCCTTCAACGAGTCCGCTACTGCCGCGCCGCCTTTGGTTGCCCCCGCAAGACATTGATAATCGGTGGCGCAGTGTGCTGACAAGCGCGTGTCAGCGAAATCCATCTACTGTGGTAATGGGGCTACTTGGTATGGGCTGCTGAGGTCATACCATACCGCGTCATCCCAAATCCTTACGTGCAATTTGTTCGCCTCATCAGGCGTGAACGCCATGATCAGCCTTATCTGCATGGATCAGTGCATTGCCTTGCCAATGTCGCAGCGCGTTCGACGTGGCGTTGCCAGTATCGCCTCGACTCGTCATCGAGGGCGACGCTGTTCAAGTGCGTCCCGCAGGATTGCAGTGACCTTGCGATCCAGAAGCTCCAGGCGGCTGCGAAGCTCCAGCTGCTCGTTCGATATGACGCGCTTAACGGTGACTTCAACAATGATGGACAACACGTAGCAGACGAATGCTGCGGCCAGAATCGACGAGACCAGCGGTCGAAAATCAGGAAGCCCGTTCCAAACAAAAAGACCGAGAAACGCCGCTGCAAACCAAACGACGACCTTGAAGAATGTTCTCATTTCAAATGCTCCCGGAGAAGCGCAGATGCCGGCCACTTCCAATTGCCCTGCCTCAAAATAGGGGCGATGGTCGGCGCAAAGATAATTAACTCAAGGACAATAAACTTTCTGGCGCGCAGTTCCCACACGCGGTAGCGCGTTTTCCCGCAACTTTTCCGCGCAGGCCGATAAAATTTCGTTCGGTAGCAACGCGCGCACACAGCCCATTTCCGGCTGCACTTTACGACCGGCCGGGTCTATCGATCTTCGAGGCGATGCTGGCCAGCCGTGACGAAGGAATGGTAAGCGTGTTCGTTGCGGAGCGGCTCAGCGCTGCTGACTATACGGCAACGGCGGCGAGTCCCAGCCTGAAGAAAGCCAGTCATGCGACCCTACATCATTTGTCACATGGGCACGTCAATTGACGGACGCCTCCATCCGAGTCGCTTCACGCGGCCCGCCAGCAACGTTTCGTGGGATGTTTTGCGCGGACACTACGAAAGCGTGCATGAACGCTTCGAAGCCGATGGATGGATCGTCGGCCGCAAGACCATGGCTGAAATGGCCAAGGGAACCGAGCGACGCATTGCCGAACCGCAAAAGGTGCCGCGAGAAGCGCATGTTGCCGAACACAACGACCGCAAGCTCGCCGTCGCTATCGACCCCTCGGGCCGTGTCCACTACGGCAAGGACAATGTCGGTGGCGACCACGTCGTTGCTGTACTCGGCGAGCAGGTTTCCGATGCCTATCTCGCCGAACTTCGCGAAGACGGCGTTTCGTATATCTTCGCGGGCGCAAAAGGCGATGATCTGCGAGGGGCAATGGAGCAGTTGGCTTCGCGTTTCGGCGCCAAAAAGCTCCTGCTGGAAGGCGGCGGCGCGATCAACGGCGCTTTCCTCAAGCATATGTTGATCGATGAGTTCAGCACACTCATCTACCCCGCGGTAGATGGCGTTGCCGGCACACAAAGCATTGTCGATTACAATGGCCCGGAGGGAGACCGTCCTGGTGCCGGGCAGTCGTTGCGCCTGACGCACTGCGAGACCCTTGAGGGTGGAATGGTGTGGCTACGCCATGCCGTGGAGCGCGCTCCTGGTTAGGGCCGTCACACCAAAGCTTTGGGCTTCAGCTCAACGCTAATCTGCCTCGCGGCCTTCCGCGAAGTTTTTCCCGCAGATATATCCGAAGGTCATGGCGGGCCCGAGAGTGGCGCCAGCGCCGGGATAGCTGCCGCCGAAGATGGAAGCGGCGTCGTTGCCGACGGCGAACAGGCCCGGGATCGGCTTCCGCCCGACGTCCAGGACGCGCGTCCGCTCGTCCGTGACCAGGCCGTGATAGGTGGCGATGTCTCCCGGAATGATCTTCACGGCATAGAACGGTGCGACGGAAATCTCGCCGACGCATGGGTTCGGCGCAAAATCCTCATCGCCGAGAAGACGCTGATAGGACGTTGCCCCGCGGTTGAAGGCGCGATCATGGCCTTCGGCGGCGTCCTGATTGACCTCTTCGATGGTCCGCTCGAGATTTTCGGGGTTGATGCCGGCGGACGACGCAAGCTCGCGAATCGAGCGGCCTGTCTTGAGATAGCCTGAGCGAATGTAGGGGAAGATCGGCAACGGGGAGGGACGGACGGCGCCAAGTCCGTAGCGCCTGATGGTTCGATGGTCGCAAATCATGAAGGCCGACACTTCCTCACGCCCGGCACAGGCATCCATCATCGCCCGGACGAAATCGTGATAGTTCTCGCTTTCATTGGTAAAGCGGCGGCCGTCGCGCGTCACCGCGATCACGCCCGGCTTGGCGCGATCGATCAGGTGAAAGAACCGCCCGACGCTGCCGTCCTTTCTGGTGATGAGCGACACCGGCACCCAGGCTGCGGCATTGGAAAAGCTGTCGTCGACCGCCGCGTCGACGTCTTCGGCCATGCGAAGCGCGTCTCCCGTATTGCCTTCGGGGGCAAGCGAGGCATGTGCGGTGTTGGCGTGCAGATGCCTGAAATGAAGCCGCGTGCGGTCCGCATCTTGCGGAAAACCACCGGCGGCAAAAACAATCCCGTGGCGTGCGTCGATGCGAATGGCCTTGCCGTCTTTCTCCACGATCGCGCCGGCAACGCGGCCGTTCTCCTTCAGCAGCTTGACGGCCCGCGACGACGGCCACAGCGGTATCCTGTGGTCCAGTGCCGTCTTCAGCAGGCGCGCCGCCAGCGCGTTGCCATTGACGAGGCGAACGCCCCGCCCGTGGACCATCACGTCCCGACCATGCGCCAATATCCTCGAGGCCACGAATATTGCCGACTTGAGCGATTTCGTCGCGTTCAGAAAATGCTTCAGGTCAGGGCCGCTGTTCAGGCCCATTCCCATGAACGTCGATTCCGGCATCGGCTGGGCGAGCGTGGCCAGACTGCTCCCGAGTTTTCGTCCGTCAAACGGCTGGGGATGGATCGACCGGCCTTCTTCGGCGCCGCCAGGATGATCGGGGTGATAGTCGGGATAGTTCTTGCCGAAGTTGAACTTTACCTCGGAGTTCGCCTCGAGGAAGCTGATCATGGCGCCGGCGTTATCGAGAAACGCGGCCACGCGCGTTTCATCGAGGTGGTTTCCCGCCGCGTGCTGGATGTAGGTTTTCGCAGCTTCAAGCGGGTCGTCGACGCCGGAACGCGATGCGAGCGGATTGCCCGGCACCCACAGCCACCCGCCCGATCGCGCGGTTGTGCCGCCGAACGTGGATGCTTTCTCCACCACAAGGACGTCGGCCCCGAAATGACGCGCCGTTATGGCTGTCGTCATCCCGGCCGCGCCGGAGCCAATGACCAGCACGTCGCAAGCGATGGTTTCCATCCAGTTTCACGTCCCCTTCAAGGCGCAATTTCAGGTCTGCGTCGCTCGCTCCACCCATCCCACGCGCTGATCGACAATAGTCCGTAGGATGGGTCGAGCGAAGCGAAACCCATCCCATGCAAATACGGCGGCGTTAATCGCAGTAAGCCGACCTGCCATAGCCATCGTCGCATCGTGCCCGCGCGCGATAGGGCACGGGCAGCGGCGGCCTCGGCGCATATTCCTGCGCGTAGTCGTATTCCTGCCCGTAGTAACGCTGTCGAGCGTAGTAACGCTCGGGATAGGCGGGTGCGCGGTCGACATAGACCGGTTGCGCAGGATAGGCCGATCCGTACTCGCCGTAGACGGCTGCCGGTGCGCGGTATTCTCCGTAAGAGGGCTGCCGATATCCGTAACCGGGTTCCGCGTAAGGCCGATGGGTTGGTCCCGGACGCACGTAGACGTTTGCGGAAGGTGCGTAGATTCCGCCCGGCGCCACGTAGACGGATGACAGGTCGCTGGCCGCGCCGGCCGTGGAGTACAGCACAACAAAGGCCAGCGTGAGCGATGATCGGTACATGTGTGACGTCTCCAACAATGCAGCCCCGCAGCCAGCATATGATTAATTTTCGCTAAACAATTCGCACGGCGCAATGATATTTTACGCGAAGATGTGTGCCATTTCTGGACTGCGCAGATCTGCATCGCGAACTGGAACGCTGATGGCGTGCAATCGAGTACTCAGTCCAGCAATTGCAGTTTCCGCACGGCAGCTTCATTCGTTGAGTTGCGGCGGACCACTCGTCGTTCTTCGTAGCGACCGCTGAAGTCACATTCAGAAGGATGGCCCGGTATGGATGCGCTCAACATTCGAACGATGCGGCCGGATGAAATTTCTTTGGCCGTGGAATGGGCCGCGAATGAAGGCTGGAATCCGGGCCTTGCCGATGACGCGTGCTTTGCTTCCGCCGATCCGGAAGGTTTTTTGATTGCAGAACGCGACGGCGCGCCTGTGGCGACCGTCTCCTGCGTCAATTACGGCGCGAGCTTTTCCTTTCTCGGCTTCTACATGGTGCGCAAGGATTTACGCGGCAATGGCTACGGACTGCGGATATGGAATGCGGCGATCGCGCACGCCGGCGCGCGCGTGATCGGGCTCGATGGCGTGGTGGCGCAGCAGGATAATTACCGAAAGTCCGGCTTCACGTTCGCGTACGCCAATGTGCGCTACGGCGGCAAGCTTACCGCGCCTGCCGCGCCGCGGGCTGATGTCATTGCCTTGAGCGAGGTGCCGCTGGCGGCAGTGGAGGCGGACGACGCTACGGTGTTTCCGGCACCGCGATCTGCGTTCCTGCGAGCCTGGATCGACGCGGCCGGCCATGCCGGTTGCGCGGTCGTGCGGGACGGACGGCTTGCCGGCTGGGGCGTGATCCGTCCGTGCCGGAAGGGTTTCAAGATCGGCCCGCTGGTGGCTGACGACCGCGCGACCGCTGAAGCTACTCTCGCCGCCTTGCTGGCCAAGGTGGGCGGCGGCGAGATTTTTCTGGATGTGCCCGGCGCCAACCGCGAGGCGATCGCGCTGGCGCAGGATTTTGGGCTCGCGCCGGTGTTCGAGACGGCCCGCATGTATACCGGTGCGATCCCGCCGCTGCGGCTGGAGCGGGTGTTTGGCGTCACCAGTTTTGAGTTGGGGTAGGGCAACCTACGTCGGGTTGCCGGCGGCGTCATCCGCTAGCGTCCGCCGCGACGCCGAGAAGATTTCCCAGCTCACCATGAACATCGCCGCGATCAGCGGTCCGATGACAAAACCATTCAGGCCGAAGACTTCGATGCCGCCCAGCGTGGAAATCAGCACGATATAGTCCGGCAGCTTGGAGCCTTTGCCGACCAGGAACGGACGCAGCAGATTGTCCACCAGTCCGATGACGATCACGCCATAGAGGATCAACCCGACCCCCTGCCAGATCGCGCCGGTCGCTAGGAAGTAGATCGCGACCGGAGCCCAGACTAGCGCAGAGCCGATCGCTGGGATCAGCGACAGGAACGCCATCAGCACGGCCCACAGCAGCGCTGCGTGGATTCCGAGGAACCAGAATGCGATGCCGCCGAGCATGCCTTGCGCCATCGCGACGAGGATGCCGCCTTTCACGGTGGCGCGAACGACGTCGGCGAACCGGGCGAACAGCGCGGTCTTCTGATCGCCGCGCAGCGGAATGGCTTCCTTGATCCGATCGGCCAGCGCCCTGCCGTCACGTAACAGGAAGAACAGCAGATAAAGCATGATGCCGAGGCGGATCACGAAATCGAACGTGTTCACACCGACGCTCAGCGCCTGCGGGGCGAGAATCTGCCCGCCCTTCATGAGCCCGGAACCGAGCTTTTCGCGCAGCGACGAAAAATCGGTGAGGTTGAGCCGCTCGAGCAATCCGGTGGCCCAGGCCGGCAGGGCATCTAATATCCGCTGCAGGTAGCTGCCGAAATTGTACTCGCCGGACTGCATCTTCGCGAACAGGCTCGAGGCTTCCTGCGCCAACGAAGTCGCGATCATCGCCAGCGGCAGCAGGACCATGGCGATGACGATCAGAACGGTGACCGCGGCCGACAGGCTCGGCCTGCCTTGCATCGATTGCAGTAGCCGTCGATGCACCGGCGCGAACAACACCGCCACGACGATCGCCCAGAGAACGGCGCCGTAGAACGGGTACAGCACCCAGGCGAACGCCAGCGTGACGGCGACAAGCAGCAGCAGGAACGTCTGGTTTTCGATCCTTCGCACGGCGGTCTCGCTTTCCCGGCTTTCGCATTTGGCCCGGTTGTAATGGATCAGGGGCAACGAAAACAGGGGACTTCTGCCGGCATGCCGCCTTCGCTTTACCTCTGGCTCATTTCACCGCGGTCTATTTCACCAGGATCTGGCCGACCATGCCGGCCTCGCGATGGCCGGGGATCAGGCACGAATATTCGAAACTGCCGGCGTGCGTGAACTTCCAGAGGATCTCGGCCGATTTCTTCGGTGCAAGCCGAACGCCGTTCGGCTCGTGATGTTCCATCTGCGGGTTCGCCATCATCGCCTTGGCGTGTTTCAGATTTTCTTCTGTGGTGGCGAGAAGGAATTCGTGATCGTCGGCGCCGGTGTTGCGGATCACAAAGCGGATCTGTTCGCCGCGCTTCACCTCGATGCGGGCGGGCGCGTACGCCATCTCGCTCATCCCGACCTCGATGGTGCGGGAAGGCTTCTTGGGGTCGCCGGGCTCGCCCGCCGCATAATGTTGGTGGGCGTGCTGCTCGTGGCTGTGCGCCTGAAGCGGCAAGGTCGAAAGCGCTGTCAGCGCCAGCAGGATTGTCACAATGGTTTTCAAACGAACGAACATGGCGGCAAACTAATGCCGTCAGCCGATCCAGCCAAGGCGCCGAGGGGCGCTGCCCCATCACATCTGCATGCCCAATATCGCGGCATTGTGGCTTGACCTTGGGCGATTTGCCCCCGAAGTTGCGTGCGCCGTGGCAATTTCTTCTGAACTCACCCGAGATTCCGACCTGTTTATTCCCGACTCGCGCCGGGCATGGAGCCGCCTTGCCGTGGCCGTGCTGATCGGCTCGCTCGGCAGCGTCGGCATGTGGTCGGTGGTGGTCGCACTTCCCGTGGTGCAGACCGAATTCGCCGCGAGCCGCGGCACCGCCTCGCTGGCGTTCACGATGGTCATGCTCGGGTTCGGGTCCGGCGCGGTGCTGACCGGCAAGATCACCGACCGCTACGGCATCGTCACCGCGATCGGGCTCGGCATCGGCATTTTGGGCCTGGGTTATGTCGTCGCGGGGATGTCATCCTCGATCTGGCAATTCATCCTGGTGCATTTCGCGATCGGGCTGTCCTCGTCGGCCACGTTCGGGCCGCTGATGGCGGAGGCCTCGCACTGGTTCGAGCGCTACCGCGGGCTCGCGGTCGCCATCGCGGCCAGCGGCAACTACATCGGCGGCGCGATCTGGCCAACGCTGGTCAACCACGGCATCGAGACGATGGGCTGGCGCACCACCCACATTGCGCTCGGCATCTTCACGGCGGTGGCGATGACGCTGGCGCTGATCGGCTTGCGGATGCTGATGGGAGCAGGGGGGCAGCGCGATCACGTCAACGCGCCGCCGCCGCGCGTCGACCTGCGGCTGTCCACCAATGCGCTGACGGTGATCCTGTCGCTCGCCGCCATTGCCTGTTGCGTGGCGATGTCGATGCCACAGGTACATATCGTCGCCTATTGCAGCGATCTCGGTTTTGGCGTGGCGCGCGGCGCCGAAATGCTGTCGCTGATGCTGGGTTTCGGCATCATCAGCCGGATCGGCTCGGGCTTCCTCGCCGACAAGATCGGCGGCGTCCGCACGCTCCTGATCGGCTCGGTCGCGCAGGGCACCGCGCTGTTGTTCTACCTGTTCTTCGACAGCCTGACCTCGCTCTATGTCATCTCGGCGATGTTCGGCCTGTTCCAGGGCGGTATCGTGCCGAGCTACGCCATCATCGTGCGTGAGGCGATGCCGGCGTCGGAAGCCGCCACGCGTGTCGGCATCGTGATCTTCGCCTCCGTGTTCGGCATGTCGTTCGGCGGCTGGGTTTCGGGCGCGATCTTCGACGCCACCGGCTCCTATACGGCGGCGTTCACCAACGGGCTGGCGTGGAACGCGCTGAACATCACCATCATGCTGCTGCTGTTGATGCGCGCACGGCAGCGGCTGGCGATGGCGTAAGGCGTCTTTCGTCTTCCCGCTTAGGACTTCGAATGAGTTTCTCAGCTCACGGGGTTACATCGATACTTCTGAACCTGCGCTTCGATACATGGTCCTCCTCGTCGCTGCAGATATCCCCATCGTCGCTCAGAAGCTGTAACAGGTTTTGACCGGGGACGGACATCGCTGCCTCCGGCTTGATTCCGGTCAAATCCACGCTTTCGACCTTCACGGGATCGGTCCCGGGGCCGGACCACCGGAACAGCGCAAATCCCTCCGCACTGTCGGAAACGGGGCCGGCGACGATAGCGTATTGCGGCGTCCCGCTGCCAAGCGTCTCCATGCTTCGGAACCCGCGACCTTCCAGCTTGACCGGGATGGCCGCGCCGAAATCCGGAGGTGTGCTCGGGTCGTCGACCACCGCACCCGGATTCTTGAACGGAATGACGAGCGCCGCTCCATTACGAAGTGGCGCTCTCAACCCGATCAAGAGACCGCCCTCGAGCGTGGCTGTCAGGGCTTCGATATTCATCTCCTCCGGCTTGACGCCTGCGGCCCTGGCAAGGGGATCGCGGAGCGATTTCACCGGCTTTCCGACGCTCGCCAGCGTCGGCTTCCCGTCGGCCTGCACGATCTTCGTCGCGAAGAATACCTTACGCTTGGATTTGTCTTCGCCCTGGCTGTTGAACGAATGCGAACTTATCCAATAAACCCGGTCGCCGATCACCGCGGCTGCTTCAAGATCGGATTTGTCAAAGGACGTGAAAGCCTCCATGTCGATCCCGTTTCCGATCGGTTGGGGCTTGCCGCGTTCGTAGATCTGGAGCTTGTTTGTCTCGTCGCTTGCTACAGCGAAGTGGGTGCCGTCGATGAAGGCCCCGGCCGAGGCCTCGCAAATCCCCTTGTATTCCGCCGCGCTCGCGTCGGACGCTACGAATGCAGTAAGCAGCATTGCTGTCGGAAGCATGCCTCGATTCATCGTGCTACCCCTTGCGTTCGCGCGCACGCCGCGTGGTCCTAGATACTCCAATCGCTTGTGGTGTCGTAACCGCCAGCGCCGGTCTTCCCGGGCTTAACTGAAACATGAAAGTGCTTGGTATGCGGGTTCTGGCCGTTGTATGGGCGCCAGGCAAATGCAGGCTGCCCGTCCAAGGCCTGAAAATTGGCGATGCGGCGATTTGATATGATGTACTTGATGCGCGGGTCATGGCTCAGACGGAGCGTCTCGGCGACGTCGCCCGAGACCAGCCCATGCGCGGGGTCATGGGTGATATCCATGCCCGTGACGACACCAACCCCGCCATCATTGATGTTCGGGCAGTGATCCGAGGGACCGGGACAGTGAGCGGTATCGCCAATGGTTCCGTCGCTGTCTTTCCTTCGACCGGGAAATTTTGCGTTTATCTGGTCACGCAGCCCGAGCAAGCATTTCCCCACCCGCCATTCACTCAATGCGGCCGCTTCCTCTGCAGCAGCGGCAGAGGGCATGTCATCAGGGTCATTGTGAAGATCGTCCGGATATTCGTCCAACGTCTTGGCGATTTCGTCGATCGGTCGATCGTCAATACTGCGAGGTTTCTCGTCCGCCATGATACGACCCCTTGCTGTGCGATTTACAGTGAGTCAGGCGCGTAGCGATCCGCGGGTTCGCCGAGGCCGCAGCGGTCACTATACGTGAACAACCATAGCGAGTAAATAAATAGTATGCTTGTGTATTGCGAATGGCGGTGGGCGCGAGATCTATACCGCCTGTCCCGCCTTCAATAGCGAACAGCCGGTGATCTTCAGGCTGCCGTCCGGCTGCTGCTCCAGCGTGTACATCGCTTCCCAGGCCTCGCCATTGTCGTCGACGATGTGGACGCGCTGGGCGATCCGGCCGCCGGCCGCGCGCGCCTCGCCGAATTCAAAACTCTTGTGGCGATAGACCGGCGTGTAGGCCTGCTGCACCATCTGCATGAAGATGTCGGCCTCCGGAAACAACTGTCTGATCTCGGGGGCGGCATGCGAATAAGCCGCTGCGGCATCGTTGCGGCTGAAGGCCTGCTCCTGCGCGCGGATCACGCCCTGCGCCACGGCGGCATCGTCCGCTATGGCTGGAGCGGCGAGGCCGAACAGAAACACGAGAAGCAGAACGATTGCGCGCATGGGGTTTGCTCCGTTGCCGATGCCCATGAGCTACGTTTTACATCGCAATCGGTTTCCTGTCCGCGCCATTATTGGAGGCGGTTTTCGGCATGCCGGGATCGCCGCGTCTACCGGATCGATCCGCCGAGGTTGTCGATATCGGGCGAGGGGAGGGCTGCCGAAGCAGATCGAGATGCATCATCTTGCGATGTCAGACATCCAGCGGAGGGGATCTGGCGAGATTGCGCGGTTCGAGGCGACGTAGTCGATCTCCCCGCGCGTGATCCCAATGTCCTCGAGTTCGAAGTCCGTCAGGCGACACAACTCGGTTCGCAGCTTCTCGCGTTTGCGCCACGCCTGAAATGTATTCCAGTAGGCTTCGAGAGGACTGTAGACCTGCCGCTTTGCCGTTGGCGGTCCCAGCCTGGTGGTCCCTTGAATCGTGCTCATTGCGGTGTGTCCTGTCTGGGCTTCCTGACCAGACAAAGTTGCCGCAAGATGCGCTGGCGCGCTTAACTGGCGGCTTACATTTCCCTTACCGGCAGCTTATTCTTCGTGCTTCGGGGGGCTTCGAGGTGACCCGGAAGGAATGGCAACTTGCGCTATCTCTTCGAGGATTACACGCTTGACACTGAGAAGCGTGAACTGCACTGCGGGGTGGATGCGGTGTCGATCACACCGCAGGTTTTTGACCTGCTCGATTACCTGATTCGAAACAGGGAACGTGTCGTCAGCAAGGACGACCTCATCATTGCCGTTTGGCATGGACGGATTGTATCCGATGCCGCGTTGACGACCCGGCTGAACGCCGTCCGGAATGCGATCGGCGATTCCGGCGAAGAGCAGCGCCTCCTCAAGACACTGGCGCGGAAGGGCGTGCGCTTTGTCGGGCAAGTGCAGGAAGAGCGAGGCGGCGCATCGCCCGGCAACGGGCCAGAACCGCCGCAATACTCGCTGACGCTGCCCGCTAAGCCGTCAGTCGCCGTCCTCCCCTTCGTCAACTTGAGCCAGGATCCAGAGCAGGAGTATTTTGCCGACGGCGTGGTGGAGGACATCACGATGGCGCTGTCGCGCTTTCACTGGCTCTTTGTGATCGCACGCAATTCGAGCTTCACCTACAAAGGCCGAAGTGTAGACGTGAGGCAGGTCGGCCGCGAGCTTGGGGTGCGCTACGTACTCGAAGGCAGCGTGCGCAAGGCAGGAAGTCGCCTGCGCATCGCGGGACAACTTATCGATGCCGAAACCGGAACACATCTGTGGGCCGGCCATTTTGATGGTGCGCTGGAGGATATGTTTGATCTGCAGGACCAGGTGACTTCCAGCGTGGTGGGTGCGATCGCACCAAAGCTGCAGCGCGAGGAAATCAAGCGGGCAAAGCGCAAACCAACCGAGAATCTGGATGCATACGACTATTATCTGCGCGGGCTGGCCAGCGCTGGCCGGTGGACCAGGGACGCGAACGCCGAAGCACTCCGGCTCTTTTGCAAGGCAGTCGAACTCGACCGTGGTATGGCCTGTGCCTATGGCATGGCTGCGTGGTGCTACGTGCGGCGCAAAGCGCGTGGCTGGATGGACGACCGCATTCAGGAAAGTGCGGAAGCTGTGCGGCTGGCCAGGAAGGCGGTGCTGCTGGGGGAAGATGACCCTGTTGCGCTGTGCATGGGTGGGTATGCACTTGCCTTGATAGCCCGTGAGTTCGACGACGCGGCGGCGTTCATGGACCGGGGACTTGCGGTAAATCCCAACCTGGGGCGAAGTTGGTCCCTTAGTGCCTGGTTAAGAGTTTGGAGAGGGGAGCCGGACCTGGCACTCGAGCACGCTGCACGTGCCATGCGCTTGAGCCCGCTCGATCCCTCCATGTACGCCATCCACGGGGCCATGGCCTATGCCCATTTTCTCGCAGGCCGCTATGACAAGGCGTCGTCATGCGCCGAAAGCTCTCTGCGCTTTAATCCAACTTTCCTGCTGGCCACATGCGTTTCCGCAGCGAGCAATGCCGTTGCGGGGCGACTTGACTTGGCGCAACGAGCGATATCACGAGCACTCGAATATGATCCCGATTTGCGCGCCACTAATCTGAGAGATTTGTTTCGTCGGGAGGAAGACTTCGTCACCTTCGCCAAGGGTCTCCGCCATGCGGGCCTTCCCGAGTGAATACTCCAGGCAGTGGGTCGGCATGTCCTGAGCCTTCCAAGCCAGACGTGTCCGGCGGAGCAGGACCCCAGGCGTCCGTGTTACGTTTGTAGGCGTTTCACGTCTCCACAACATCCACTCGTAATCTCGTCCGCTCAAGGTGGGCATCTCGAACCACAGGTTAGTCGCGTCGCATGGGATGACGCGCGCATTTCGGGAGCGATGGATATGCGGAACGTGATCAAGATCGTAACGATATTGGCTTTCCTTGGCAGCCGCGGCGCCATTGCGCAGACGGTGGGCTCGGCGAGGTCATCCGCCGGATCCTCCACCACTGCAGCAGGGGCTTTCTCATTGGCGCAGGACAATCGATTGATCGACGGAGCACCCGTAGGCCACCGCCAACCGCGCGCCCGCGACTTGCCGCCGCAAAGTTCAGGCGAGCTGGGGCGCCTCACTCCGGAGGATGCAGCTGTCGACCGCAAGCTCGTGATCTGCCGCGGCTGCTGAAAGCGATGATGACAATGAACAACGGAGCGTTTGCAGGTAGCAGAGCACTCGGAATGAAGGCAGCGAAGAAGAGAGAGTTGGCCTTTGTCCGTCCGCTAGGCTGTTGCGAGCGGTTCTTCTATCTCTATTCGCTGGCCTTTCCCGTGCATTTCTGTCTTGTCGCCGAAATCGAAGGCGCACTGGATTCCGCCAGGCTTCGAGCTGCACTCGAGCAGGTTCGAAACCGGCATTCGGCGCTCAGGGTCGGCATTGTCGATGATGCAGAAACCGGGCCGATGTTCTGCCGCACCAATAATCCGATCGAGCTCAAAGTGTTACCGGTCGATACGGTCGCAGACTGGCGCGGGGTGGTCGAAAGCGATCTAAGTCTGCCGTTCAGCACCTTTCCGGGTCCGCTGATGCGAGCGACGGTGTTGCCGGCATCCGATGGCGCCTCGATTCTCCTCACGTTTCACCATGCGATCGTGGACGGATTGTCCGGAACGCGCATTCTCCATGACTTCATGCGCGCGCTCGCGGGCGACCGTCTCGAAGTCCTGCCGCCGCCTCCTTTGCTTGAAGAGATGATCGCGAGTGCTGCCTCTCAACCAACTGTCATCGAAAAGATGATTTTCCGCGACATCCCGAAGGCCAACCGGGCTGCACAAGACTCTGAAAAGTTCGCTGCCAATGTGGCGATTGCGGAATGGGACCAGGAAGAGACCAGTCGCCTCTTGCGATTCTGCAAGGCAAATGGAACGACCGCGCATGGCGCAATCTGTGCAGCCGCCGCGCGCCACCTTCCAGCCTCGGGTGCCAATGTCATCAGGATGCACTGCCCGATCGACCTGTCTCGAATGATGCGAAGCGAAACCACGGGCTGCGGCGTGTTTATCGGCGCCGGTATTGCCGAGATCCCTGCCGCGAGCCGAAGGTTCTGGAGGGATGCCCGCTGTACTGTCGATGATTTGCGGACGGCGCGTTCGCCCGAGGTGGTGGCTGGAATGTTGCAGCGGATCGCGGCTGATATGCCGCCAACCGCAGCCAAAGACAGCGTGGCGGCGTTTTTTGCTTCCATGCCGCAAAGCTCCGCAGTCATTTCGAATCTGGGCGTCCTGCCGCTTGCGGTTGAATTCGGGCCACTAAGGCTCAAGGCGGTCTGGGGACCGGCGATGTTGACCAATCCTCCGGCCGACCGCCAAACGATCGGCGTCAGCACGTTTGCCGGTCAGCTTCGTATGGTTCACCAGAGCTACGCGCCGATCCCGGGTCTTCTGGAATCGATCCGTGAGACGCTTTTCGCTGCCTGCGCCTAGCGTCGCATCGAGAAACTTTTTTACTCGCCCACTTATTGATGCGTCCCGCACATCCAAAAGAGCGCGCCGAGGCGAGGGTAGCTTATCCTCGGTCTTGTTGAATTGTTCTTGAGGACAATGCCTCCACAAGCACTACGGGATTAGACAGAGCGGGATACCTCCTGGTGGGACGCCCTCTCATCGTTGGGGCTCTCCCATTGATCTATGTCAATCCTGCTCCCCAAGCCGCCGTAAATTCGGCAGCCGGATGGTAAGAGGCCCAGTCCAGAGCACCTTCAATCAAGGGAGGGAATTATGCGGCTCCGATTGCCACTGATGTTCGCCGGTCTAGCAGTCAGTACTGCGTTAGGTTTGCTAGGCATCACTGTCACCAGTCATCCGGCGAGTGCCGTGATCTACTGTCAATACGTCGGCTATCCGGCGGGATGTATCGCCAGGGCGGGTGTTGTGCTCAGGCCGCGCCCTGTTGCCCGCGCTGCGGCTCGCGAAGCGGTCCGGCCGGGGACGCCAATGAATCGTGGCGGCCCCGTTAATCGTGTCGGCCGACGTTAGCCGATCTCCGATCACGAAGATTGGTACGGGAAATTGGGGTGCTCGTGAAACTGGCCGCGATGATGCGTGAAAGTTCGCTGTTGATGGTGGCCAGCAGTCGCGGGCGCCGTGCAAGGCGCCCAGCCGCCATCCGAGGGGTGAGATCGACAGGTGCAAACGACGCCGATCTGGTACGTCACATTTGAAGTTCGCAAACGCGGCATTCTGCCCAAGCAGCGCAGCCCGCGCGAGACAAGGACGTTTTTGACGGAAGCCGAAGCCAAGGCATTCGCTCGCTCAAAGCTCGACGAAGGCCTCACCGTGTATGCGGGCACGATCAATCCGCACACACCCAAGCGGCTTGTCCCGTCTTCACATATCTACACCTGGCTCGCTGCTGAACAGTCCGGCCGCGAGCCACGTCATGGCGAGGACCAAGGCTAATGCATGATTTCGTGCACAGGGATTGCGTTTGGATGTTGCCATTCTGTTACAGGGGTCTCACTCGACGCAAACTACGCTGCGCACTGCTGCATGTGATTTGCGCGCAAGCGCGCAGAGTTGAGTGCTTGAACAGAGGGGAAACTGCGATGAGGAAGTTCTTAGCCACCGCTGTCAGTTTCGCGGCAATTACCATGGTCGCCGCCGCTCCTGCATCGGCCGCCGACATGGCCGTCAAGGCAAGACCCGTGGCACCGCTTCCGATGCTCTACGATTGGAGCGGCTTCTACATCGGCGCCAACGGCGGTTGGGGCCAGAGCCGCAACTGCTGGGATTTCGTTGATGTGGCTGGCCTAGTCGTCGCTGAAGGGTGCCGCGAGCGGTCCGGGGGCCTCGTCGGCGGCCAGATCGGTTATCGCTGGCAGGCGGGCACTTGGGTGTTTGGTGTGGAAGCTCAGGGCGATTGGGCGGATCTCAGCAACACGCGCATCAGCGTTGTCGATCCTCTGTTCTCCACGCGCACCAAGACCGATGCAATCGGTCTCTTTACCGGCCAGATCGGCTACGCCTGGAATGCAGCGCTGCTGTACGTAAAGGGCGGCGCGGCGGTCACCAGCAACCGCTTTAGCATCCTCGACACGCTTACCGGCTTTGAGTTCGCTTCGGCTAGCGCGACCCGTTGGGGCGGCGTCGTGGGTGTCGGATTCGAGTATGGGTTCGCACCGAATTGGTCGGTTGGTCTTGAGTACGACCACCTGTTTATGGGCGACGCCAATAATTCGTTCTCTATCGTCAATCCGATCAACGCTGCGTTTGTCAACAATCGGATCAGCCAAGACGTCGATATGGTCACGGTGCGCATCAACTACCGCTTTGGTGGCTATGGGGCACCACCGGTGGCGGCGCGCTACTGACAGTCAAGCTTATCTCCAGTAGCCTCAAAGCCCTGGCCTTGGCCGGGGCTTTTTCTATCGTCCGGCCGCCCTCGCTGCTCAAAACGTCGGCGGTGTGCAGGCCGAGATCACCTCGCACGGCTTTCCGCCGACGCAGCGAAACCGATGCGGCCGGCGGCTTTCGAAATAATAGGCGTCGCCGGGATCGAGGATACGGCGCTCGTCGTCGACGGTCACCTCCAGCCGGCCTGAGACCACGATGCCGCCTTCCTCGCCCTCATGCGTCAGCGGCACCCGCCCGGTGTCGCTGCCCGGCTCATAGCGCTCTTTCAGAATCTGCAAGCTTCGGCCGAACATGGTGTCGCCGACCTGGCGATACGAAATCGGCTGCTTGCCGATCTCGGTCAGTTCGTCGGACCGGTAGAACGCCTTGCGCGGTCGCTCCGGCTCGATGGCGAAGAATTCGGCAAGCCCCATCGGCAGCCCGTCGAGGATGCGCTTGAGCGCGCCGACGGAGGGGTTCATCTGGTTGGATTCGATCAGCGAGATCGTCGAATTGGTCACCCCGGAACGCTTGGCGAGTTCGCGCTGCGACAACTTGTGACGGGCGCGAACGAAGCGGAGTTGCCCACCGATATCGACGCTCATCGGAAATCCCTGTTGCAAGTGTTTCGGATCGAACAAATATGCCCTGATGGTATCAGCAAAATCAATGGGTTGCAGAAGCGAAGAAAAGGACTTGTTGTGCCTTTCCGAGCGTGGCCCGGTGGTAGCTTGAGCTGCCAGCACAGGAGCTAAACCCGTGACCCTTCATCAGAAGCCGAACACCCTGCAAACCGATTCGTTCTGGATGCCGTTCACGGCCAACCGGCAGTTCAAGAAAGCGCCGCGGCTGTTCGCTTCCGCCGAGGGCATGCACTACACCACCGTCGACGGCCGCAAGGTGATCGACGGCTCCGCCGGCCTCTGGTGCGTCAATGCCGGCCATGGCCGCCGCCAGATCGCCACAGCCGTCGAGCGGCAGTTGACGAACCTCGACTTCGCGCCCTCGTTCAATATGGGCCATCCGCTGGCGTTCGATTTCGCCGAGCGGCTGGCCGAGATTGCGCCCAAGGGGCTCGACCGCATCTTCTTCACCAATTCCGGCTCCGAGTTGGTCGACACCGCGCTGAAGATCGCGCTCGCCTACCAGCGCGCCATCGGGCAGGGGACGCGGACGCGCCTGATCGGCCGCGAGCGCGGCTATCACGGCGTCGGTTTCGGCGGCATGTCGGTCGGCGGCATGGTGGCGAACCGCCGCGCCTTCGCGACCCATCTGCCCGGCGTCGATCACATCCGTCACACCCATGATCTCACCCGCAACGCCTTTGCAAAGGATCAGCCGGAACACGGCGCCGATCTCGCCGACGATCTCGAGCGGATGGTGGCGCTGCATGGCGCCGATACCATCGCCGCCGTCATCGTCGAGCCGGTGCCGGGCTCGACCGCGGTGCTGCCGCCGCCCAAGGGCTACCTGAAGCGCCTGCGCGAAATCTCCGAGAAGCACGGCATCCTCTTGATCTTCGACGAAGTCATCACCGGCTTCGGCCGCCTCGGCGCGCCGTTCGCGGCGGATTATTTCGGCGTCACGCCCGATATGATGACGACCGCCAAGGGTATCACCAACGGCACCGTGCCCTGCGGCGCGGTGTTCGCCAGCCGCAAGATCCACGACGGGCTGATGACCGGGCCGGAGGGCGCGATCGAGCTGTTCCACGGCTATACCTATTCGGCGCACCCGACCGCCTGCGCCGCCGGCCTTGCGACACTCGACATCTACAAGGACGAGGGACTGCTGACGCGCGGCGCGTCACTGGCCGAATACTGGCGCGATGCGCTGCATTCGCTGAAAGGCCTGCCGAACGTGATCGACATCCGCAATTGCGGCCTGATGGGCGCGGTTGAAGTCGCGCCGCGCAAGGACGGCGTCGCCGCGCGCGGCTATGACGTGATGGTCGATTGCTTCAATCGCGGACTTTACCTGCGCATGAGCGGCGATTCCTTTGCGTTGTCGCCGCCCTTGATCGTCGAGAAGAGCCATATCGACGACATCGTCTCGATCCTCGGCGACGCGATCAAGCGTGTGGCCTGATCCTTGCTCTCAGAGGGAGACAGAAGCCGCGGCGCCATGGCCGCGGCGGATGCGTGAGGGATCGTGAAAGTCATCGTTCTCGGCAGTGGCGTGATCGGCGTCACGACAGCCTATTATCTGGCGCGTGCCGGCCACGAAGTAACGGTCGTCGACCGCCAGTCCGAGCCCGCGCAGGAAACGAGCTTCGCAAATGCCGGCGAGGTCTCGCCCGGCTATTCCTCTCCCTGGGCGGGGCCGGGCGTGCCGGCGAAAGCCATCAAATGGCTGTTGATGCGGCATGGTCCGCTGGTGATCTGGCCCAAGCTCGATCCCGTCATGTGGATCTGGGGCCTGAAGTTGCTGCGCAACTGCACGGCGGAGCGCTACGCCATCAACAAGAGCCGGATGATTCCGATCGCCGAATACAGCCGCGACTGCCTGAGGGCGCTGCGTGCCGAGACCGGCATCAAATATGACGAGCGCAGCCAGGGTACGCTGCAGCTCTTCCGCAAGCAGAAACAGCTCGATGGCACCGGTGACGACATCGCAGTGCTCAAGCAATATGGCGTTCCCTACGAAGTGCTCGATCCTGCCGGCTGCATCGCCGCCGAGCCCGCGCTCGCTACGGCAAAGGTCAAGTTCGTCGGCGGGCTCCGGTTGCCGCAGGACGAGACCGGCGATTGCTACATGTTCACGCAGGCGCTCGCCGCCGAGGCCGCGCGACTTGGCGTGCAGTTCAAGTTCAATACGCGCATCGAGCAGTTGATCGCAGATGGCGCGAAGATCACAGGCGTCGTCACCAGCGCCGGGACATTGCAGGCCGATGCTTATGTCGCGGCACTCGGAAGCTGGACGCCACGATTGCTCAAGCCTATCGGGATTCCGATTCCTGTCTATCCCGTAAAGGGGTATTCGATCACGGTGCCGGTCATCGATTCCGACGGCGCGCCTGTTTCCACTGTGATGGACGAAAGCTACAAGGTCGCGATCACGCGGCTGGGTGACCGTATCCGTGTCGGCGGCACTGCGGAAATCTCAGGGTATTCCGATAGCCTCGATGCGGCGCGGCGCGCGACGCTCGACCATTCCCTGACCGACATGTTTCCGCGCGGCGGCGATCTCGGCAAGGCCACGTTCTGGAGCGGCCTGCGCCCGATGACGCCGGACGGACCGCCGGTCATCGGCGCCACGCGCTACAGCAACCTTCACCTCAACACCGGCCATGGCACGCTCGGCTGGACCATGGCCTGCGGCTCGGGAAGGGTGCTGGCGGATATGATGTCGGGACGGAAGCCGGAGATCGATGTGAGCGAGCTTAACGTGAGCCGGTACGATCACCGGTTCGGGTAGGATCGATCTCTCCGTCATTGCTTCGCTCGCAATGTCGTCAGTCGCGTAGGGTGGGCAAAGGAGCGTGAGCGACGTGCCCACCATCTATCACCGATCGCGCTGCTTGATGGTGGGCACGCTTCGCTTTGCCCACCCTACGCGCTTCGCGGAGCCTGTCATTGTCTCCGTATCAACCCTGATCGGGAGGATCGAAAGCGCGGATCGGCGGCAGCGCTCCCGAATACTTCTCGCATTCGACCACCGTCACCTGACCGCAGCAGCCTTGCGCCAGCCGCGATGTGCCGATGTCGCGGGTGAGCACGTTCGGATTGCCGTGGACGCAGAGCGGTTGTTGCGCTGCGCCGGGTTCCGGATCGTACCATGCGCCGGTGGACAATTGCAGGACGCCGGGCATGACATCGTCCGTGAGCGCAGCGGCGGCAAGGCACGCGCCCCGATCGTTGAACAGGCGGACGATGTCGCCATCGGCGATGCCACGGCGCGCGGCGTCAGCGGGGTTGAGACGGACGGCTTCGCGGCCGGCGACCTTCTTTGATTGGCTGTAGGCGCCGAAGTCGAGCTGGCTGTGCAGCCGGGTCGCAGGCTGGTTGGCGATCAGCGTCAACGGGTGGCGCGAATTCGGCGGTTCGGTCGAAGGCAGCCATGCCGGGTGCGACGGACAATCGTCGTAACCGAAGCCTGCGATAGCCTTCGAATGGATCTCGATCTTGCCGCTTGGTGTCGGCAGCTTGTTGTTGAGAGGATCGTTGCGGAAGGCGCGCAGGAAACCGCCGTCGTCGGGAGCCGACGGCAGCGCGAGTTCGCCGCGCCGCCAGAACTCCTCGAAGTCCGGGGCATCGCAGCCGGCATCGGCAAGCGCCCGCCGCGTCGGCTCGTAAAGGTGGGCCAGCCATTGCCTGCTGTCGCGTCCTTCGGTGAAGGCCTGTTCGACGCCCAACCTGCGCGACAGCGCGGCAAAAATATCGAAATCGTCGCGCGCTTCGCCGACCGGGTCCACCGCCCGGCGCATTGCGACCAGCCTCTGATCGGTGGCCGCCGCGCCGATGTCGTCGCGTTCCAGCGTCATCGTCGCCGGCAGTACTATGTCGGCAAATTTCGCCATCGGCGTCCAGGCGCTCTCGTGCACGACGATGGTTTGCGGGACATTGAAGGCGCGCCGCAGCCGGTTGATGTCCTGGTGATGATGGAAGGGGTTGCCGCCCGCCCAATAGACCAGCTTGATATCAGGGTATTGCATCGAGCGGCCGTTATATTCGAACCTCTCGCCCGGATTGAGCAGCATGTCGGCGACGCGTGCGACCGGGATGAATTCGCTGGTGCCGTTCCTGCCTTGGGACAGTGTCGGAATAGGTACCGCGTTGAACCGGCGGCCGGTGTGGCCGAGCGCACCGAGTGCGTAGTTATATCCGCCGCCGGGCAGGCCGATCTGGCCGAGCATGGCCGCGAGCACCGCGCCCATCCACACCGGCTGCTCGCCATATTGCGCCCGCTGCAATGAGTGCGAGACCGTCACCAGGGTGCGCCCGCGCGGCAGCCGGCGGGCGATCTCGACGATCGTGCCGGCCGCAATACCGGTAATACCGGCCGCCCATGCCGCGTCCTTTGGCGTATCGTCGTCGCGGCCGCGCAGATAGCGTTCAAAGATATCGAAGCCGGTGCAATAGCGCGCGACAAAGACGCTGTCCCACAGGTTTTCGACGAGCAGCGTATGCGCGAGCGCCAGCATCAGCGCCACGTCGGTGCCGACCCTGATCGGCAGCCATCGGGCGCCGGCTTGTTCCGGCATGTCATCGCGTAGCGGCGAGATGCCGTAGAAGACAGCGCCGCGGCGTGCGGCCTTTTCCATGGCGTCGCGCTCGATGTGGCGGCTGATGCCGCCGCTGGCGACGTCCGAGTTCTTCAACGCCATGCCGCCGAAGGCCAGCACCGTATCGGTATGTTCGGCAACCTGATCCCACGTCACGTTTCGGCGCGAGACGTCTTCGTAGCCTCCGAGAATATGCGGCAGGATCACGGCCGAAGCGCCGGCGCTGTAGCTGTTCACCGAACGCACATAGCCGCCGAACGCCATGTTGAGGAAGCGATGAACCTGGCTCTGCGCGTGATGGAAACGTCCGGCGCTGGACCAGCCATAGGAGCCGCCGAAGACCGCGGTGGCGCCATGTTCGGTTCGGATCCGCGACAATTCACTCGCAAGCAAATCGAGAACTTCGTCCCAGGGGCACGCGACGAATTTCTGGTCGAAGGCGCGCTCGGTGGATGTGTTCTGGTCCAGCCATGCCTTGCGGACCATCGGCCGCAGGATACGGGCCTTGTGGCGCATCGCCGTGGTGAAGTTCTGCAAGATCGAGGAGGGCGCCGGATCCTCCGCGTAAGGCCGGATATCCAGCGTCGCGCCGTTCCATCGTGCGGAGAACGCGCCCCAATGCGCGCTGTGCGGGCTCCAATCCTCTCGAACTTGATCCATTCGTTGTTCCAGACCGTCACTCATGATGCCGCCGTTCATGCAGTTCACCGCTCGGAAACTTCCTGTGCGCTCTGGCCATCGGGCGACGCGCGCAATGACTGCGTCAAGCCGATTTTGGAACGCATCGGAAATAGCGGGTAATTGTTCGCTATGCGGTCGAAGATACCATCGAGGTCAGCAAGCGCCTCGGTGGTATATACCACTCTCAGCAAGGCGGGTCGTCCAGTTAAAGAGGGGCTGCGGCAGCGCGAATCTGCGGGTTTTGGGCTTTACCCCTCCGCCACCGCCTCGCTCCAGGGCTGGAACACCTCGGTCGCGCCGCTGTTGGTGTCGCCGTCGCGCAGCACGATGCTGGGGCAGGCGAATTTCATCGGCAGGGTCTGAATGCGCGCTTCCTCGTAGTCGAAGCGCGCGCCAAGTGCCTCGCGTGCGGACTGCGGCAGGCGAACATCGCCAACCACGACGGCGCCTTCGCTGGCGTCGATGCGGGGCTGGTGGATCACCGCATCGAGGTCCATGCCGTAATCCATCACGAAGGAGAGAAGCTGGCTCACCGCCGGCAGGATACGCCGGCCGCCGGAAGCGCCGATGGCGGTGCGGCGGCCATCGCTGGCCTGGGCCAGCACCGGCGTGTAGTTGGTCAGGCAGCGCTTGCCCGGCGCCAGCGAGTTCGGCGTGCCCGGCGTGGGATCGAACCACATGATGCCGTTGTTCATGGTGATGCCGGTCTGGCCAGATACGAATTTGGAACCGAAGGTCGACAGCAACGTCTGCGTCACCGCCGCCATGTTGCCTTCGCGGTCGACCGCCGAGAAATGCGTGGTGCAGGCCGGCGCCAGCGCCTCCGCGCCGAGCGAGCGCCTGCCGTCTTCATCGCCCATGTCCTTCAGCCGCTCGCGATAGGCCGCCTGCAGCGCCGCGGCGTAAGCCACATAGGCCGCCGCGTCCGGGCCGCCGCGCGCGGGCTTGAGATCTTTCTGCAACAGGCCGAGCGTGCGCGAAAGCGTCGGACCTGCGGTGAGTTCGGGCGTCGCGAACACCTTGCCGCCGCGATAGGGAATGGCCAGCGGCTCACGCAGATGCGCGCGGAAAGGCTTGAGGTCCTCGACCGACAGCGCGCCGCCGGCAGCCTGGATGTCGGCGGCGAGGCTCTTCGCCAGATCGCCCTCGTAGAAGTCGCGCGGGCCGGCGCTCGCCAGCTGCGCCATCGTGGCCTTGAGCTGGTCCTGCGGCATGCGGACATCCGCCTTGATGCCCCATTGCGCATTCGGGGGCAGTCCATCCACCAGATAGGCGGCGGTGCTCGCAGGGTAACGCCGAAGATCCGCCGCCGAACTCGAAATCATCAGCGTGGTCCACCAGTCGACCGCGAGCCCTTCGCCGGCGAGCTTGACGCTCGGCGCCAGCAATTCCTTCCACGGCAATTTGGCGTGGCGGCGATGAGCTTCCTCCATGCCGGCCACCACGCCCGGTACGGCGATCGAGCTAGGGCCATGAAGGTTGCGGTCGTCCCTGACGCGCGGCCAGGGAAAAATATCCGATGCCGCGCCGCCGCCGGTCAGCGGATAATCCGCAGGGTTGAGGCTCGCCGGAGCGCGCATGCCGTAGTCGATCACTTCATAGCGGTCTTCGCGCGCCCGGTAGAGCACCATCGCGCCACCGCCGCCGGGCCCGCTCATCCAGGGCTCCAGCACGCCGAGCGCAAAGGTGGTCGCGATCACGGCGTCGACGCAGTCGCCGCCCGCGGCCAGTACCTCGGCGCCGACTTGCGCAGCCTTGCTGGATTGCGCCGCGACGATGCCGCCTTTGGAGGTGACGGCGGGTTTGCGGATCGCTTGCGTGTTGGAGAACTGGTCGCGCATGGAATGACTTTCGCTGTCGTGCGGAGGTTTTGTGGCGGAGCGTGGTTGGAGCAGTCTTGTTCAAGCTCTATGTCTGGCCGTGCCACCAGGGATACTGGCTTGGCATGTCCTGCGACACCTTTCCCGGAAACGACGGCGGCCGCTTTTCGAGGAAGGCCTGCACGCCTTCGCGCACATCGGGGTGGCCGCCGCGCTCGATCGACATCGGTTTGTCGATATCAAGCAGCTCGAACGGCGCGGGCGCGCCGGCAAAGCGCCACAGCATCTGCCGTGTCAGCGCGACCGAGACGGCGGAAGTCGCTTCCGTCATCTCGCGGGCGATTTCACGGGCGCGATTCAACAGCTCCGCAGGCTCGACGACTTCGGAGACGAGCCCGCCATCCCTTGCCTCATCCGCATCGAAGGTCCGGCCTGACAGGCACCAGCGCAAGGCCTGCGGCAGGCCGACCAGCTTCGGCAGAAACCAGGCGCTGCCGGCTTCCGGAACGAGGCCGCGGCGGGCAAAGATGAAGCCGATCTTGGCGCCGCGGGCCGCAATCCTGACATCCATCGGCAAAGTCATGGTGATGCCGACGCCCACCGCGGGTCCGTTGATGGCCGCGATCGACGGCTTCCGGCAGTTGAAGATCGCTTCGACAAAGCGTCCTCCCTGTTTCGGACTGGCGAAGACGCCCGCGCCGTGCTTGCCCGATGTATCGAAGCTCGCCGCGCCGCCCGATACGTCGGCTCCGGCGCAGAAGGCGCGGCCTGCGCCGGTGACGATGATGGCGCGGACATTGTCGTCGCCGTCGGCGCGTTCGAACGCATGCGCGATCTCGGCACCCATCTGGCCGGTGTAGGCATTCAGCTTGTCGGGCCGGTTGAGCGTGACGGTCATGATCGGACCGTCGAGATCGCAGTCGATATGTTCGTAGCTCACGGGATCGTTCCCCATTCTTGTTGTTCTGCGGCCCGCCGATCGTCAGCTTCATTACACCCTAAAAATCGCGGGCGAGCCATGACAGAAAAACATGCAAGGGGATCACATTCGTTCGTCTCCGAGGTTGCACGCCGGGGCATGTGGCCCGGCCAGTATGGCGGTGCAACAACGCATCTGGCTTTCAAACAATGTTTGAGCGCCCGTTTTCGTGGATGCAACCTGGCATCCTGACGCAAGTGCATGACGCCAATTATTGGGTATAGTCAAACGCTGCCGCGCCAAATCGTCCAGGAAGCAACAATGGGGAAGCCGCGCATGACCGGGGACATCAAGTCGCATTACGAGGTCGTCGTCGTTGGCGCGGGCGTGTCGGGCATCTATCAGATCAAGCGGCTGGCCGATCTCGGGGTGGACGCCCTCGTGCTGGATGCGGCCCCCGATCTCGGTGGAACCTGGTACTGGAACCGCTACCCGGGCGCGCGCTTCGATTCCGAGAGCTACACCTACGGCTATTCTTTCTCCAAGGAACTGCTCAACGAGTGGCACTGGAAGGAGCGATTTTCGGCGCAGCCCGAAAACCTCCGCTACCTCAACTACGTTGCCGACAAGTTCGATCTTCGCAAATACATGCGGTTCAATCTTAAGGTAGAGGCGGCGGTCTTCGACGAGGCGAATCTTCTCTGGCGGCTCAGGCTCGACGATGGAAGCGAACTGACCTGCCGGTTCGTCGTTCTTACAGTCGGGTTGTTGTCGATACCGACGCTGCCGCGGCTGCAAGGCATGGAGACCTTCAAGGGACGCGCGTTCCATACTTTCTATTGGCCGCATGAACCGGTCAGTCTGGCCGGCAAGAAGGTCGGCATCATCGGCACTGGTGCGACCGCAATCCAGGTAATCGGCGAGATCGCCGACAAGGTCGGCGAGTTGACCGTGTTTCAGCGCCGTCCGAACTGGAGCGCGCCACTCAACAACAGCCCGCTATCCGAAGCTGACATGGCCGACATCCGCGCGCGCTACGACGAAATCTTCGCTGCCTGCACCCGCTCGCCCGGTGGCTTCGAGCATGAGCCGGACCGGCGCGGCTTCTACGAGGTCACGGCCGAGGAGCGGGTCGCGCTGTGGGACAAGCTCTATGACGAGCCCGGCTTCGGCATCTGGCTGAGCAATTTCCGCGAGATCTTCACCGACGAGGCGGCCAACGCAGAATTCTCCGCCTATATCGCCGACCGCATCCGCCGGCGCGTAAAGGATCCGGTGACGGCGGAAAAGCTGATCCCCAGGGATCATGGCTTTGGCGTGCAGCGGGTGCCGCTGGAGACCAATTACTTCGAGGCCTATAACCGCGACAATGTACACCTCGTCGACATCAGCGAGACTCCGATCGAGCGGGTGACCGAAACCGGCCTGCGCACCAGCGCGCGCGATTACGAACTCGATATCCTCATCTATTCCACCGGCTTCGATGCCATCACCGGCGCATTCGACGCGATCGACATCACCGGCGTGGGCGGGCTGAAACTGGCGGAAGAATGGCGCGACGGGCCCTCGACCTTCCTCGGCATGATGGCGCATGGTTTTCCGAACCTGCTGATGCCGACCGGGCCGCAGAGCGGTTCAGCCTCGACGAATTTTCCGCGCGGTATCGAGAACGGCGTCGGCTGGTGCATGGGCCTGCTGGAATACATCTGGCGCCGCGGCTACACGCGGGCGGAGCCGACGGCTGAAGCGCAGGCGCGCTGGACCGCGCATGTGACGAAGATGTACGCCATCATGCTGATGCGCAAAGCCAAGTCGTGGTTCACCGGCTACAATTCCAACATCCCCGGCCACGAATACGGAAAGCCTCGCTATCTCGTCTACAATGGCGGCACGCCGAAATACGTCGCCGCCATCACCGACGTCGCGCAGAAGGGCTATGAAGGCATCGTGTTCGATGCGGACGCGCGGGCTTCGGCGAGGTCCGCGACCGCCGCAGAATAAAGCGTGCGTCGAGGTCGCGGCCGCTTGCGTCAGTCAGTGCGTCCGCAGCAGGCGCCTGGGATGGACGCCGTCGACATATCCCATGAACGGCGGATGGATCGAATAGCCAATCAACTCGCGCGCGCGCTCCGGCAACTGGCTCGCCGCTTCGGCAGGCACGGCGAGCGCCATGTTCTCGAGTTGCCGCACCCAGCCGACGCAATACTGCGGCGTGACGATCAGCCGCGGCCGGTCTGACCGGTTGGCGCCGCCGCGGTGCCACAGCGTTCCCTTGGTGATGGCCAGCGATCCCGACGGCATAACGAGCTTGACGGCGTCGGCTCTGTTGCCCTCATCGTGCTCGGCTTCGTTGGTGAAATGCGCGGGCTGCACCGCGCCCTCGATATACTGCCCGTCCCACAGATGGCTTCCCGGAATGATTTCAGTGGCGCCGTTCTGCCCGGTCGTATCGTCGATTGCCCAGAACGTAGAGATGCCAAGGGCAGGGCGGGGCCGTGGGATCCTGGCGCCGCTATCGTCGAAGTGCCAGGGCTGCACCGTCTCGCCCGGATGCAGATTGATTGCGAGCATGGCTGACAACAGGCAGCTCTCGCCGAGTTCGGCTTCCGCAAAGGCCATGGCGAGCGGATGCGTCGCAAGTTCTGCGAAGACCGGCGACTTCGCCAGCAGGGCGTAGACCCGGTTGGTTTTGGTGCCTTCGAAATCGTTGCGGCCGAACAGATCGCGCGCCAGATGCGGCGCCAGCGCCGCGCGGATTTCAGCGACGCCATCGGGTGGAAGAACCCTTTCGAAGATCAGGTAACCGCTGCGGTCGAACTCTTCCTGCCAGGAGACGAATGAGCGTCCCTTGAGCCAGGGCGATGCTTGCTCCGCTGTCGTTGCCATCGGCGCTCTCCCTTGCGAGCCCGGTCAAGCCAGGCTTCTTCCATGTCGCGACACGCAGGCCTCTTCAACCTCGTCCCGCTTGCGGGGAGAGTCGGATTGCGGAGCAATCCTGGTGAGGAGGTACAGGTCTCACGTCGCGCAGAACTCAGGCCGCGCAGACGAAGTCGCGCGGCCGTCCTTGCCTTTGCGCGCTACCCCGCAGCAGCGTTGACCGCGATCGGCGCGGCATCCGCTCCACTCGCTTCCAGCTTCCGGGGCAGTCCGGCAAAGCCGCGCAGGGCTTCAGCCATCTTCGCTCGCCCGCTGACGCCGGTGATCACTACATCCACCATCATCAAGGACGAGTGGAAATGGCCACGCGCCCGAAGCTGCTCGACCGGGACACCAGCGGCAGCAAGCCGCTCGGCATATTCGATGCCCTCGTCGCGCAGCGGATCGAACTCGCAGGTTGCCACGAACGCCGGGGGCAGTCCGGCGAGATTGCCGCGCAGCGGTGATGCGCGCGGATCGGTGCGGTCGGCGGGCGAACAATAGATGTCCCAGAACCAGAACATCAGCGATCGCGTCACGAAATAGCCCGTCGCATTGTCGGTGTAGGATGCACGGTCGAACCTGCAATCGGTGACCGGGCATATCAGGAGTTGGCCCGAGATCTGCGGACCGCCACGATCGCGTGCAAGCTGGCAGGTGACCGCGGCGATGTTGCCGCCGGCGCTCCAGCCTGCGACCAGCACGGGGCCGGGCCGTCCGCCAAGTTCGGCCGCATGCTCGGCGATCCAGCGCGTCGCCGCATAGCCATCCTCGGCCGCCGCCGGGAAGCGATGTTCCGGCGCATGGCGGTAACCGACGCTGACCACGATCATCCCGCTGCGGCGGCAGATGTCGCGGCAGAACGGATCGTCGGACTGCTCGTCGCCCAGCACCCAGCCGCCGCCATGGAAATAGACCACGATCGGATGCGGCCCCGGCGTGGCCGGCCGATAGAGGCGATAGGGCAGCGGCCCGTCGGCGCCCAGCAGCGCGCCGCTGCCGACTTCGCCGACCGGGCGGCCGGCAGGACGGCCCTTGTTGAATTCGGTGAGGAAGTCGCGCGCGCCCTGGGCGCCCATCGACTCGATCGCCGGCAGGTTCATTTCCGCCAGCATGCCCAGCACCAGCCGGACGTCCGGCTGCAGGCGAACCACCTCGCCATCGTTGCATTGTTCGGCAACATTGGGGCCGGTGAGCTTGAAGCCCAGCATGCCGCGGCTGACGATCTCGGTGCAGATGCTGCGGTAGGGGCCGACACCGCCCGTATAAGGCATCACGCCCTGCGCCTTGCCGGGAACGTTGGCGCCCGTGTACCAGGTGTTGGCGAGCCGATGCAGCGTCACCATCGAGCAATCGGCCATGTGCTGCGCCCAGCCGGCCTGCGCCGTCTCGGTCGCATCGATGGTCGTGAAGCCGGCCTCGCGCATCGCCGCCAGCCGATCGACCACCCAGTCGACATGCTGCTCGATCGAGACCGCCATGTTCGACAGCACCGACGGGCTGCCCGGGCCGGTGATCAGGAACAGGTTGGGGAAGCCCGAGACCGTGAGCCCGAGATAGGTCTGGGGGCCGTTGGCCCAGACATCCGACAGCGACTTACCATCGCGGCCCGTGATCGGATGCACCGCCTTGATGGCGCCGGTCATGGCATCGAAGCCGGTGGCGAACACGATGACGTCGACGTCGAATGTGCGCTTGCCGGTCGTGATGCCTGTGGCCGTGATCTCCGTGATCGGCTCCTGGCGCAGGTTCACCAGCGTGACATTGGGACGGTTGAAGGTGGCGTAGTAGTTGGTATCGAGGCAGGGACGCTTGGCGCCGAACGGATGGTCGTATGGACTCAGCGCCGCTGCCGTGTCGGGATCGTCCACGACCGCGTGGATCTTCTCGCGGATCAACTTGCTGACCAGCGCATTGCCGTCGACGTCGACGCCTTGGTCGGCCCAGAGCTGGGTCAGGATGTGGACGAGGTCGCCGGCGGCCCACGCCTGCTCGAACCGCTCGCGCCGCTCGGCATCGCTCAATTGCCAGCTCACCGCCATCTGTTGCGGATACGGGACGCCCGTGAGCGACCACCGCGCCTGCTCGCGATAGGCGGCGCGGTCGCCTTCCAGCATGCTGCGGCGGTCTGCCGGCGCAGCACCGTTATGAGCGGGCAGCGCGAAGTTCGGGGTGCGCTGGAATACGGTGAGCTGCGCTGCCTGCTCAGCGATCAGCGGGATCGACTGGATGCCCGATGATCCCGTGCCGATGACAGCGACGCGCTTGCCGGCGAGCTTGACCTCGTCATGCGGCCAGCGGCCGGTGAAATAGATATCGCCCTTGAAATCCCTAACGCCATCGATCTCCGGAGGCTTTGGCGCGGAAAGGCAGCCGGTGGCCATGATGTAGTGGCGGCAGGAAACGCCAGCGCCGTTGTCGGTGGTGATACGCCAGCGTTCCGCACTCTGGTCCCAATTCGCCCCTGTGACCTTGGTACGAAAGCGGATGTCGGGCCGCAGATCGTATCGGTCGGCGACGAAGCCGAGATAGCGCAGGATTTCGGGTTGCGTTGCGTATTTCTCCGACCACTTCCACGCACTCTCCAGATCGGAATCGAACGTGTAGCTGTAGTCGATGGTCTGGATGTCGCAGCGCGCGCCGGGATAGCGGTTCCAGTACCAGGTGCCGCCGACGTCGCCGGCCTCCTCGATAACGACCGCCGATGAAGCCGGCCTTGCGCAGGCGATGCAGGAGATAGAGGCCGGCAAACCCGGCGCCGACGACGGCGACATCGACCTGTTGCGTCGTATCGCTGTTGGTTGATTCAGAAGAACGTGCTGCGACCGCTGCGTCTGGCATGCCACTCCTCCCATGTGTTTTATATTTTGGGTTAGGCTACTGCCGCGTGTTCAGTTTGTCATCAGGACAAATGCAATCGTTGGATGTTTCGTGCAGATGCGATGTGCCGAGGCGTCCGGTGTTGCATTTTTGCGAATTCTTCGTGCGAAGCAGCGACTTAACCGCGATGCTTTGCGCGCTCCGGTGTCGTCCCTGCGAACGCAGGGACCCATACGCCGCGGCGGATGTTGTGTGAGCGAGATGGCTGACGGCTTTGTTTCAACAATGCAGATCGGTGGTTATGGGTCCCTGCGCCCGTGCGCAATTGCGCACTAGGCAGGGACGACACTGAGTGTGCTGCGCCCTCGTTCGCTACACGCGCTTGCGCCGTTCGCTCGCGCGGCGACGCTCGTTGCCGATGGCCGCCCAGTTCGGGCTGAAATCCAGCGTGAAGTCGCGAAAGCTCTCCACCGCCGGCGAGAGCGATGCGCTGTGCCGCACGAACATCGCAATCTTCCATTTGACGGCCGGCTGCAGCAGCGGCAGGAATGTCAGTCCGAAGCCGCGCACCAGAGGCTCCGCCATCGAAGGGCAGATCACGGCGCCTTGTCTCACCCGCAGCATCGATAGCGCCGTGTTGACCCGGTGCACCGGCACCAATTCTCTGGGATGATGCCGGGACGGTACGTTGCTCAGCACGTTGATGGCAATGTTGGGCATGTAGTTGAGCAGGGGCCGCTCGCGGAGATCCTTCCAACTGACTGACTTGCGCTTTGTCAGCGGATCGTCGCTGCGCAACGCCACCCAGAGCGGGTCGGCGCAAATGATATGTACTTCGACCGATTGGTCCGGAACGACGCCGGCCGGACCGAAGCCGATGTCGGTAGAGCCGTTCTGCAAGCCCGCCAGCACCTCCTGGATCGGCACGTCGTCGAAGCGGACGTCAACGCCCGGATGGCTGTCGTTGTATCCGGCGATAAGTTCCGGCAGCAGCGTGCAGGATAATGTTTCGGGCGCCGCGACGCGCACCAGTCCGCGGCGGAGTTCCTTGAGGTTGGTCAGGTTGTCGAGCGCCTCGTCCAGGTTCGAAAGCACGCGCCGCGCCATCGGTGCAAAGGTTTCGCCGACCGCAGACGCAGAAACTTTTCGCGTCGTGCGGTCCAGCAGGCGGACGCCGACGCGGCTCTCGAGCTCCTTGATCAGGCCCGAGAGCGCCGCCTGCGACAAATGCATGGCCCTGGCGGCTTCCGAGAAGCTCGCGCTCTCCAGCACGGCCACATAGGCGCGCAACTGCCGCAGTGTCACATCCATCGCCATGTCGCCTCCCAGCGTCGCCGTTTCGGTATTCATAGGCCAGGCTTATCAATCGGTCAAAAAATACACATTGTTCGATAGAAGGCGCGTCTCTATCGTTATGGCAACGATAAGGCGAAGGGCCGGGCAATGCCGCGATGTGATCGCGCCAATGCGGCTTGAAAGAAAATGGGATGGACGCGCCGGGCTGCGCGCACTTTCAGTCGGCCCTCACCTCCAAGAGGATCCAACGAGGCATTCATGAAAGTCACACGCCGAACCTTGCTTGGGACCATTGCCGCCGGCTTCGCCGCAGGTCCGCACCTTCCTGCGTTTGCCGAGGGCGATTGGCCGTCGCGGGTCGTTCGGCTGGTGTCGCCCTACGGGGCGGGCGGGGCAAGCGACATCTCGTTGCGTATCCTGGCCGAGCAGTTCGGGCGCAGCCTCAACCAGCAGTTCATCGTCGAGAACAAGCCGGGGGCGGGCACGCGCGTCGCCAACGAGCTGGTCTCGCGCGCAACGCCGGACGGGTACACCTTCCTCTATGCGGCAGCCCCGTTTGCGACGGCCGAAGCCCTGTTCGAGAAATTGAACTACAACCGCAGGGACCTGCAGCCGGTGGCGATGGCCGTCATGGCGCCGCTGTTCCTGGTGGTCAACGCGCAGGCGCCATTCAAGACCGTTAAGGAGATGATCGCCTACGGCAAGTCGAAGCCCGAAGGCCTGACCTTTGGTTCTCCGGGCGCAGGCTCGCAACCGCATCTAGCCGTCGAGTTGCTGCTGAGGGATGCTGGCGTCAAAGGCCTCATCGTTCCCTTCCGCGGCGACAACATGGCCTACACGGAACTGCTGGCGAGCCGTCTCGACGCCACGTTGACCGCGATCAGCACGGCGCTGCCGCACATCCAGAGCGGTTCGTTGCGTGTGCTGGGTGTGGCGTCGGCCGAGCGCAGCCCGATCTATCCCGAGGCTCACACCTTGCGCGAGCAGGGGCTTTCCAGCGTGATCGCGTCCGGCTGGTACGGCTTCATGGCGCCGGCGGCAACGCCGGGCGCAATCGTCGATCGCTTGCAGGCAGAGGCTATTCGGGTCCTTGCCGATCCCGAGGTGAAGCAGAAGCTGCTCGCCCAGGGGCTGGAAGCACGCCCCGGCACGGCGGCCGAGTTCGGCAAGTTCATCGACGACGAGACGCGCAAATGGGGCGAGGTGATCCGCGCGGCAGGCCTCAAGGGGGAATAATAGAGGTCTCAGTGCGGGTACAGGCCCTCGACGATCGGCAATCGCGCGGCCCGCAGGGCCGGAAACAATCCGCCGATCAGCCCCACGATCAGCGCAAGCACCACGCCTTCCGCGATCAGCCAGGGACTGAGCTTGAAGTCGAACACCACCTGCGTGAAGTTGCCGCCGAGGGTTGAGGCCGTGACGCCGTCGAAAATCAGGTAGGTGGCGGCGGCACCCAGCAGACCGCCGATGACGGCAAGCAGCAGCGATTCGGCCAGCGTCCCGACGAAGGCCGGGAAGCCGCCGAAGCCGATGGCGCGCAGCGTTGCGATTTCCGTCGCACGGGCCGCGACCGACGAATACATGGTGTTGAGTGCACCGGCGACTGCGCCCAGCGCCATCGCGATCGCCAGCGGCCAGCCGAGTTTCTGAATCAGGTCGGAGGTCTGCGAGGCCTGCTCGGCGAAGTAAGCGGCTTCGGATTTGACGTCGAGCTTCAGCCGCGGATCGTTGTCGCTATAGCTTTTGAGTTCGCTGAGCGCGGCGGGTCCGGTGAGGCGCGCGCGCACGGTCTGGACGACGTTGTTGCGGTTGAACAGGCTCTGCACCACGTTGAGATCGGCCCAGATCTCGGATTCGAACACACTGCCGCCCGCGTCGAAAACGCCGACGACAGTCCATCGCGTGGCGCCGAACGAAACCGTGCTGCCGAGGTCGAATCCCTCGAATTGCCGCTGCAACGCCTTGCCGACCACCACTTCGTTGCTGCCGCGGCTGAACATGCGGCCCGAGGTGATGGTGATATCCTTGCGCAGCGCGCTGCCCTGTTCGCCGATCCCGCGCAGCGGCAGGTTGGCCTTGGTCTTGGTGGATCGCTTGATGCCGTCGACGACGAGATAGAGTTCCGGCGAAATCAGCGGCTTGCCGTCGCTGCCGCGCGCGATGCCGGGACCGTCCTCGATCAACCGCACCTGATCTCGGCTCACCGTGCTGTTGATTTCGGCCTGCGAGCCGGCCCGCAGCACGATCGCGATGTCGTCGGCCCCGGCGCCTGCGATGGTGCGCTGGAAGCCGTTGGCCATCGCCAGGAATGCGAGCAGCACGACCACCACCAGGGCGATCGCGATCACCGTCGAGAGCGAGAGCCAGCGCCGCTGCGCAATGCTCTTGAGATTGATTGATGTGACCGCCGCCACTTGAAGCCAGAGCGAACGCATGCCTATCCCCGTCCGAGCGCAGTTGCAATTCTAAGCCGCATGGCGTTGAGCGCCGGAATGATCCCCGTGATCAGCCCCAGCGCGATCATCAGCGCCAGTCCTTGCAGGATGATGGTCGGCGACACGGCAAAAGTGGGCGCGATATTGGAGAGGCTGCTGCGAAGCGCCATGGCAATCAACGCGGCAATTGCGAGGCCGGGAATGCCGCCGAGCAATGCCAGCAACACGGATTCGCCGAGCACCATTCCCAGGATCCGCGGACCCGAAAAGCCGAGCGTCTTCAGCACGCCGATCTCGCGGGTGCGCTCCCGGATCGATAGCGCCATGGTGTTGCCGACGATCATCAGGATGGTGACGAAGGCGGCACCAACCACCAGCAACACGATCAGCGCGATGTTGCCGAACTGGGCCGCGAACGCCTTGCCGAACGCCTTTTCGGTGTCGGTCGAGGTCTCGGCGCTGGAATTGGCGAACATCGCGTCGATCGCCTTGGCCACGCGATCGTTGTTTTCGGGCGAGGTGGTCTGAAGGATCATCCAGCCGATGGTGTCCTTGCCGAACGAGCGGGTCTCGTCGAAATAGGGGTACTGGAACAGAAGGAAGTTGGTGTCGACGTGGTCGGCCTTGCCCTTGACGATGCCGGCAATGGTGAGGTCCCAGCTATGGCCGCCGCTCTTCTGGCTGAAGATGTTGCTCTGAATGGGAATGCGATCGCCGATCTTCCAGCCCCACTTCTGCGCCAGGCTTTCGCCGACCACCGCGCTGCCGCGGTCACGCATGAAGGCCTGAAGCTGTTCGGGCGGAACTTCGAATTCGCTGCGGTACACGTCGAAATAGGTGTTCGGCTCGATCGCGAGCGCCATGATGAAGTTCTTCGGGTCCTGATAGTAGCCGCCGAACCAGTTGGCGAAGGTCACCTGCCGCACCCCTTCCACCGCCCGCACGCGATTGAAGTAGGCGATCGGCATCGGCTGGGTGAAGTTGATCTTGTTGACGGTGATCATCCGGTCCGCAGCGGCGGCATCCTCGCCGGCCGTGAAGGCGCGGTGGAATCCGGCGAGCACGCCGAAGATCATGAAGGCGATCAGGATCGACACGATCATCAATATGGCGCGCAATTTGCGGCGGAACAGGTTTTTCCGTACGAGATCGAAGTCGTTCACGCGGCGAGCTCCCGTTCGACGAACCGGCCCTTGTCGAGATGCAGGACGCGCTTGGCATAGTTTGCCGCCGCCGGGTCATGCGTGACCATCACGATGGTCTTGCCGAGTTCGCCGTTGAGCAGTTGCAGGATCGAAAGGATCTCATCGGCCGATTGCCGGTCGAGATCGCCGGTCGGTTCGTCGCACAGCAGCAGGTTCGGGTCCGAGACGATGGCGCGCGCAATCGCGACGCGCTGCTGCTGGCCGCCCGACATTTCACGCGGACGATGCTTGATGCGGTCGGCGAGCCCGACCACGGAAAGCGCGGTCTGAACGCGCTCGGCGCGCTCCTTGCGTTTCAACCTGGTGAGCAGCAGCGGCAATTCCACGTTCTGCGCCGCGGTCAGCATCGGCATCAGATTATAGAACTGGAAGATGAAACCGATATTGGCTGCCCGCCAGGCGGCGAGTTCACCCTCGGAAAGACCGTCGATGCGGTGGTCGGCGACGGCAATTTCACCGGCGTCGACATGATCGATGCCCCCGAGCAAATTGAGCAGCGTCGTCTTGCCTGAGCCGGACGGCCCCATCACGGCGACGAAATCGCCGCGGGAAATCGCCAGATCGAGATGATCGAAGATCGAGATCGTTTCCTTGCCCTTGGTGAAACGCTTGGATACGCCGGTAAGGCGAACCATCGGATGCTCGGCTGTCACGCTTGTCTCCCTTGAGGATTCCGGCTGAAGCTAGTTCGCGGCGGTGGTCTCTTTGGCGCCCTTTGCCTTGACGTCCGTCAGGAAGTTCACCTTCACCGCCATGTCGGGCAGGATGCGCGGGTCCTTCTTGTCGAAGCGGATGCGCACCTTCACTGTGGCCTTCTCGCGGTTCGCGGTCGGCACGATGGCGATGACGGAGGCGGGAATGGTCCAGTCCGGATAGGCATCCAGCATCGCATTGACAGCGCCGCCGGGAACGACCCGGCCGATGAAGGCTTCGTTGACGTCGACTTCGATTTCGATCGAATCCATGTCGACGATGGTGCAGATGCCGGTGCGCGTGTAGCCGCCGACCGACATCGGCGAAATCATCTCGCCCGGCTGGGCACTGCGGTCGATGACGACGCCGGCAAACGGCGCCCGGATCTGATGCTTGTCGAGCATCGAGGCGCTGCGCTTCGCGTCGATCTTGGCGGTCTCGAACTGCGACTTGGCCTGGCGCAATTGCGCATTGAGCACCCCGACGCGGGCCTGCGCCTTGGTCAGATCGGCCTCGGTGGCGAAATTCTTCTGCGAGAGCGTGTGTATTCGCGTCATGATCCGGTTCGCGTCTTCGAGATCGGCGGATATCGCGGCGATCGCGGCATCGGCGGTTTCGGCGCGCGAGCGGGCCAGCTCATAATCCTTTTCGGCAAGCACGCTGTCGAGCCTCGCGACGACCTGACCTTCGGTCACCGTCATGCCCTCGTCGATGAAGACCTCGACCACCTTGCCGGTGATCTCGGCCGCAACGGTTGCCTTGCGGCGCGCCACCACGTAGCCGGAGGCCGCCAGGTTTCCGGCCGGCTTGTTATTCGCTGCCGCCTGCTGAGATTGCTGGGGCGTCTGCGGTTGCTCGGCGGGCTGCTGTGCGGCCTGCGATGCAGTGTCCTTGGGCGGATCTTGCCTGCTGAATTCGTAAGCGCCAAAGGCGGCGAATGCGACGACGCAGGCGACAATCGCAGCCGAGATCGGCAGCCAGCGGCTTTTCGATCGCTCCGGCTTGTTGGTGCTGCGATCGATGGTCAGCGATCTCAGCAATTCGCTCTTGTCGTCGGTCATCGCTCATTTCCATCGGGCTGCTCGCTGCAAGTTTCGCGCGGGCGGCATCATTTCTTGCGCTGGTGGTCACGCTCACAGCCGGTTCATATGTCGCGCCATAGAAGGCCGCAGGCCTCAAGCTTCCCGTGAGGCCGCGACCCCAGCTCGGTTGCAATCTCGTTGAGTTCGCGCGAGCGCCGGGCGGCGCCCGGTTTTCGACGAGGCGAGTGCTGCGAATTTAAAGCCTAATGACGACGGAGGCAATTCGGAAACCAGCAGGAGTTGTACGCGCCGTGTTGCCAGTTGTGGCCATGGGCATGGATGAACCTTCGCGCAAAGGTCTGTCGGTCCCCGAATACGCCCGAAACCCGGCAAAATCTTGCAGCGGGAACCAGTCGCCGGAATCGGCAGTCGATGACGAAATGTCGCGGTCAGCCGATCTTGATCGCCACCTTGCCGAAATGCGCGCCGCTTTCCATATGCGCGAACGCCTGTTTCACCTGATCGAACGGGAAGATCTTGTCGACCACCGGCTTCATCCGGTGGACCGCTATGGCATCCGCCATCGCCTGGAGATCCTCGACCGATCCGACGGTGACGCCCTGCAGCCGCTGCTGCTGCATGACCATCAACGGGAGCCGCGAGTCGGATGATGGCGGCCCGGCGAGCACGCCGATGAACGCGATGGTGCCGCCGATCCTGGTCGCCCTGATCGATTCGTTCAGCGTTCCGACCCCACCCACCTCGACGACAAGGTCGACGCCCTGGCTGCTCCACTCGCGGGCCTTCTTTCCCCAGTCGGGCGTCGTCTTGTAGTTCAAGGTAAAGTCTGCGCCGAGCTGCTTGAGGCGTTCGATCTTGGCATCGCTGGACGAAGTTGCGATGACTCGGGCGCCGCACATTTTCGCAAACTGAATTGCAAACAGCGATACCCCGCCGGTGCCTTGTGTCAGAACGGTCTGACCGGGTCTCACACCGCCGAGCTTGACGACCGCGCTCCAGGCCGTGACCCCGGCGCAGGGGAGCGCAGCGGCTTCGATGTCGCTGAGGTGCTCCGGCGTCCGGACCAGCGCGTGCTTTGGAAAGATCCGATACTCCTGCAGGACGCCGTCCACCGCACCGCCGAGGTTTGCGCGCATCTTTGCCTGGCTGGGCTCGCCGCTGATCCAGCTTTCGAAGAAACTGCCGATGACGCGATCGCCGGCCGCGAATTCCCGCACGCCCGCGCCGACGCGTTCGACGATGCCCGCACCATCCGAAACCGGCACAAGTGGAAACTTCTGACGCGAACCGTAGCCGCCCTTGACGGTGAGCAGATCGCGATAGTTCAGCGTTGCCGCCTTCAGCCGAACCAGCACCTCGCCTTCAGCAGGCGCCGGCACAGGCTTTTCGACGAGGGCAAGTCCATCGATTCCGTTCGGTCCCTGTAGCTCGTAACACTTCAACGGGAATCTCCTTCGGCGCAGCTGGGTAAGCGCAGTATTGCAGCAAATGTTCCGGTTCCGGCAAGCCAATGTATCAGAATCGCGCCGCCATCTCGGCCAGCCGCCGATGCGTGCCTTCGCGAGCGATGCGGACTGGCTCTGCCGGCCCGGTGGTCGGCCCGATCGGCACGAAACGGACGTCGGTTACGCCGATGAAGCGGAGCGCCTCGCGCAGATAGGGGGTCGCCATGTCGATCCGGCCGCGGTTCATGCCGGTGATGAAATCGCTGCCGCTTGCCAGGATCACGACCGTCGGCCGGTCCTTGAGCAGGGGCAGGTACCCTTGCGCCGGATCGAACCGGAATGTCAGCCCGGGCTGCGTGATCACGTCGATCCACTGCTTCAGCTTGTAGGGAATACCGAAGTTCCACATCGGCGTCGAAATCAGCACGCGGTCGGCGAGCCCGAACCGGAGCGCGATGCGCTCGGTGACCGCAAACGCATCGCGCTGCGAATCGGTGAACGGCCGCCCGCCGATGCGGGCATATTTGGCCTCCAACACATAACCCTCGAATTCCGGCAGGTGATCGCGCCACAGGTTCATCACGTCGATTTCCCAGTCCGGCCGTGCCTGGCGGAAGCGATCAATGAAGACCCGCGCTCCGGCGGAGGATTCCGAGTCTGCGCGCGGCGAGCAGCTCAGGTGAAAGAGTTTTGGCATGGCCACACTCTGTTCATCCCAATCCTCTGAGAACCGCATCCGCGTTGGTGACGACGGCGACGTTCTGCATCGCGAAGTTGATGGAGGCGTTATGCCAGTCGGCGTTCATGGTCGAGCAGCAGTCTTCCGGGACGATCATGAAGTAGCCCTTGTCGGCGCCGGTGCGGGCGGTGTGCTCGACCGACATGTTGGTCCAGGCGCCGGTATTGATGATCATGTCGCGGCCGGTCGCCTTGAGGATGGTCTCCATCCGCGTGCCTTCCCAGGCGCTCATGCGCATTTTCTCGACGATGAAATCGCCAGCGCGCGGCTCGAGCCCCGAAACCGGCGCCGCGCCCCAGCTTCCGCGCACCATCGCGTTGCTGTCGACGAGTCCCTCAAACAGCGGCGCGTTGAGCGTGACGCCCGGCGCGCCCGGCTCGACGATGAACCAGACATGGATGATGACGACGCCGCGCGCCCGCGCCGCTTCGGCGAGGCGGCGGACATTGTCGACCACCCGCTGCTGGCGCGCGTGCGCAGGCGAGCCGGAATCGGCGAACGCGCCACCCTCCATGATGACGTCGTTCTGCAGATCCTGGATGATCATCGCGCAGCGCCGCGGATCGAGCTGCATGTCGCCGCCGGCCAATTGAGGGGCGGCAGGCGGAGCGGAGGAGGTATCGGGGCCGGTCGAGGCGCGGCTGCTCATATAGGGTTCGTGGCGCGGTCCCGCCTTGACCGGGATCGCATAGACCGAATGGGTCGCGGTCAGATAGAGCGTGCGAAAATCCGGTCCGCCCCAGGCGAGATTGGCGACGAGTTCGGGCACGCGCACCTTGCCAAGCAATTCGCCGGCAGGCGAATAGACCCAGACGCCGCCGGGCGCCGTGACCCAGACGTTGCCGCGCTGGTCGCACTTCATGCCGTCGGGCAGGCCGGGTTCGAGCTCGGAGCGAATGCCGCTGGCGAAAGACGCGCGCATTGGAGAGCGAGCCATCGGCCTCGACATCGAAAACGCGGATCAGCGCCTGCACAGTGTCGTTGACATAAAGCAGGCGCTCGTCGGGCGAGAAGCAGAGGCCGTTCGGCTGGTCGAACAGATGTCGGTCGACGACGAGCTTCGGGAGGCCGCCGCCTGACGGCACGCGATAGACGCCCTGGAAGCCGAGCTGGCGCGGCCGCTCGACGCCATAGACCGGCATGCGGCCATACCAGGGGTCGCTGAAATAGATCGCGCCGCTCGAATGGACGCAGACGTCGTTCGGGCTGTTGAGTTCCTGATTTTCGAAATGCGAGGCGATCACCTCGCGCCTGCCGTCGGGGCGCTCGCGGATCAAGGACGAGGTGGCATGCTCGCAGACGATCAGATTAAGTTCGGCGTCATAGGTCATGCCGTTGCATTTGTTCGACGGACGCTTGACCTCGACGACGCCGCGCTTGGCATCCCATCGCCGGCGTACATCACCGGGCATATCCGAAAACAGCAGATAGTGATGGACCGGATGCCAGATCGGGCCTTCCGTAAAATCGAAGCCCGTGCCGACCTGGCCGACCGGCGCGTAGGGGTCGATCAGGGTTTCGAATTCCGGGCGCAGCGTGACATGCGTCATCGGTCCGTCCTTCTCTCGCGTCAGGCCGGGAACCAGTTGCGCTGCGGCAGGCTCTGAACCACGGGCCCGGGCACCTGGTCGTGCAGCCGGCCGACCACATTGCCGCCTTCGATCTTGGCTGGCCGGTCGTGGACCGGAAGCAAATAGCGCGAACTGCTCAGGAGTTTCTTGATCGCCGCCTTTTCCGCGCGCTTGCTGGTGCCATGATTGCCAGTGGTGCGCGGCTCGGCATCGTGGATCTCGTTGAAGGGCGTGACGATCTGGTCGTTGAAGTCGTAGATCACGTCGCCGCAGATGGTGGCGATGCCGTCAGCGGTATGAACGTGGATGTTCATCGAGCCTTCGGTGTGGGCGTTGGCGGCGTCGCAATAGACGCCGGGCATCAGTTCGACCGGCCCGGTCACTTCGAGATCGAGGAAGCGCAGCGCGCTCTTGGTATGCAGCCGGTCGATCAGATGCTTGATATCGGGCGCCGGATATTGCGGATGCATCAATCCGGAGACGGAATATTCCAGCTCCTTGCGGTTGAGCACGACCGTCGTGTTCATCGGAAACAAGTCGTCCTTGCCGGCATGGTCGATGTGCAGATGGGTGTGGCAGACGAATCGGACGTCGCCCATGCGCACGCCGTGGCGCGCGAGCTGGTTCTCGATCATGTTCTCGTGAAACTGCAGCCCGCGCATGCCAAGCGTTTCCATGATCTGGTTGGAGCGATAGCCGGTGTCGACCACGACCGGATAAGGACCGCCGACGATCAGAAAACCCAGCGTCAGGACGCGGCGGGTCCGGCCGCAATCGCGGCCGAGCACGAGAAAGCTCGATTCCAGTTCGATATCCCCATAGTCCAGGATCTTGATTTCAAGCGGCATATGTCTCTCCCCGTATCTTCTTGATCGCTCAGGTTCCCAGCCGATAAACGCGAGCGGCGGTTGTTCGCAGAACGGCATCGCGTTGGTCGGCACGAAGGTAGGTTGTCGCGGCGCGATGGGCGTCCACCAGTTCGCGATAGGTGGTCCAAAGCTTCTCGATCGGAAAATTGGAGCCGAACATGCAGCGGTCGTCGCCGAAGATCGCCACCGTGTCGGCAAGGATCTCGGATATGTGAGCCGGGTCGTTGCGGTGGATGAAGGTGCCGAGGCCGGAAAGTTTTGAGACGATATTCGGACAGGCGGCGAGCCGCATCATTCCGCCGCGCCAGGCGGAGCGGCCCTCGGGCGAGAGGTCTTCCAGCATGCCGGCGTGCTGCAGGATGAAGGTCACGTCAGGGCAGGCTTCGGCGAGCCCGGCGGCAACAGCCATCTGCGGCGCGAACACCTGCAGGTCGAAGCTGAAGCCATATTCGGCGAGCCGGGCGACGTTGCGCCGGATTTTTGGATCGGCGCAGAGGTCCGGCCGGGCCGCAAAGCGATAGAGCGGGTTTTCATGCCAGTGCAACTGCATGCGTACGCCGCGCACGAGGGGATAGCGCGCCAGACGATCCAGCTGCGGACGGACGTCATCGACGTTGAAATCGGCATAGGAGACGATGGCATGCGGCCAGCCATGATCCTTTGCGGTCTCCTGCACCCAGGCGGTTTCGTCCTCGAAGCGGTCGTTGGCCCAGTTGGTCTGCACATAGACCGAGCGCGTCACGCCGGAGCCCGCGAGGTCGGCGAGATATTCCTGGATCGGATAGTCGCGGCGGATCGGCTCGTAGGGGCCGAAGATGCGCGGCTGCATCGGGCCGCTCAGCCAGGGCAGGTCGGCCTGACGCCAGATATGATGATGGGCATCGACGATTTCGGTCACGCGGCCTTCCTTTGTCCAAGCGAGAGAACGTGCGAGACAATCGCGGCGGTGGATCCGCCGTCGACCAGATCATCCACGAAGCGGCGGATCGCGATCAGCGCCTCGGTCTGCGGCTGAAAGCCGGGACCGGCGGCGAGCGGCGTCAGCCAGCTCAGGCGCCAGGCACGCCGCGACAGTTTTGCGACCGCGTCCTGCAAGGCAGACGGATCGCCGCGCTCAAGACCATCGGACAGGATGACGACAGCGGCACCGCGGGCATAGCTGCCGAATCTCGGCACCGCCAGAAAAGCCTGCAGCGCATCGCCGATCCGGGTGCCGCCGTCCCAATCGCTGACCAGATGGGCGGCTGCCGACAGCGCCTGCTCGCGGCGCTTGAGACGCAGCGGTCGGGTGACGCGGGTGAGCCTGGTGCCAAAGGTGAAGACCTCGACGTGCGGGATGGCGTGCGACAGCGCATGCGAAAGCTTCATGTTGTCGTCGGTGCGCCCCTTCATCGAACCGGACACGTCGATCAGCAACAACACCTTGCGCGGCCGGGGGCGTCGCTTCAGGCGCCCGAGCCGCAGCACCTCGCCGTCGTTGCGTACGCTCTCGCGCAGGGTGCGGCGCAGATCGGCCCACGGGCCGCGGCGGGCGCGCATCCGGCGATGGCCCCGCCGCCGCGGCAGGCGCGCGGGCGCCTCGCGCGCCAGTTTTCGTAAAGCGTCGCCGGTCGCGCTTGACGCGAAGCGGCGTTCGACCAGCGCCTCCGCGCGCGCCGCGGCAAGTCCGGATTCGTTGGCTTCGTCGGCCAGCAGCGTTTCATCCTCGCCGCGGCCTTCCTCCTGCAGGCGTACCACTTCCTCGTCTTCCGCGCCCGCCCGATCGATTGCTTCGCTGCCGAGGAAATGGAGGTCGAACAACCGGTCGTAGGTCGCGCGCCGCTCGGGTGGCGGGGCGAGCATCGCCAACCCCGCGAGGCGGATCGCTTCCATGCTGTTCGGTCCCAGCAGCTCGATCGCGGCGAGAAACGCCGTCGTCTGTTCAGGCGCCACGGCAAAGCCGTTGATACGCAACAGCGCGACAAAGGACACGAATACCCGCGCCGCACGCGGTAGCTGAAGTTCGTCGCTCACGCGGCCGCCTCCGCAATCAGGGCGTCGAGCCGGCCGGAGATGAAGGTGAGGTCTTCCTCGTCCTTCAGCGCAACGCCGATCGAGCGCTTGAAGGCATCCGGCCAGCGGGCGCCGCGCTCGTGCAGCAGCGTGGCGGCCTCGGCCCAGTCGACGGCTTCCGCGATACCGGGCGCCTTGCTGAGCGGTTCGCGCCGCAGCCGGCCGACGGCGGCGACGACGGCGCGTGCGGTCGATTCGGCGACGCTCGACGCCCGCATCATCACGATGCGCGCCTCGCGCTCGGCCGTGGGGTACTCGATCCAGTGATAGACGCAGCGGCGGCGCAACGCCTCGTGCAGGTCGCGGGTACGGTTCGACGTCAGCACGACGACGGGCCGTTCCGCGGCGCGCACCGTGCCGCGTTCGGGAATAGAAATCTGGAAGTCGGAGAGGAATTCGAGCAGGAACGCCTCGAACTCCTGGTCGGCGCGATCGATTTCGTCGATCAGCAGCACGGTGGAGTCAGGCGCCCGCAAGGACGCGAGCATCGGCCGCTCGATCAGAAACGTCTCGCCATAGATGTCGATGCTCTCTTCGCCTGCTTGCCGGATCGCCAGCATCTGGCGCGGATAGTTCCACTCGTAGAGCGCGGCCGATGCGTCGATGCCCTCATAGCATTGCAGCCGGATCAGGCGGCGGCCGAGCACAGCCGCGATGGCTTTTGCGGCTTCGGTCTTGCCGACCCCCGGCGCGCCTTCGAGCAGCAGCGGCTTGCCCAGCGCAAGCCCCAGATAGGCCGCCGTCGCGAGACCGTCGTCGGCCAGGTAATACGCCGTCCGCAACGCCCGTTCGAGCGCCTCGGGGCTGTCGATGCCGACGATGTTGCCGCGGACCGCCATGTTCTGCCTCAGCGCCTCGCCTGCGGCCGCGCGCCGCCTTGGGTCTTGATCGCCCGCAGGACTTTTTCCGGTGTGATCGGCAATTCATCCATCCGTACGCCGACCGCGTTGAAGATGGCGTTGGCCACAGCGGGCAGTACGGGATTGGCGCACATCTCCCCTGGTCCCTTGGCACCGAACGGTCCATCGGCGGCGGGGCGTTCCAGCACGGCGATATCGTGCGGGCAGATGTCGCCGGGGCCCGGCATGAGATACTCGACGAAATCGCGCGGGCCATGCGCCGGGTTGGGATAATAGGGCTCGGGCGTTTCGAACAGCGTGTGGCTGATCCCCATCCACGCGCCGCCGACGAGCTGCTGCTCCACGAGACGCGGATTGAGTGCGCGGCCTAGCTCATAGGCGCTGTCCATCCGCACCATCGCGACCTCGCCGGTCTCGTCGTCGACCTCGACCTCGGCGACCAGGCAGGCGTGTGCATAGCAGGTGGCCGGCGACATCTCGCCGGTCTCGGGATTGACCTCGGACAGCGGCACCAGAAAGATGCCGCGTCCCGATATCGTCTTGCCTTGCTTGAACTGCGCGGCGATGGCGACGTCCTTGGTCGAGATCGAGCGATGCGGCGCGCCCTTGACGTGGATGTTGCCGCGCCCGTCGGTATCGAGGTCGGCGGCGTTGACTTCCAGTTCCTCGGCGGCGGCTTCCATCATGACCCCGCGCGCCTCCTTGGCCGCCGCCATGACCGCGTTGCCGACGCGATGGGTACCGCGCGAGGCGAACGAGCCCATGCAATGCGGGCCGGTGTCGGAGTCAGCCGTGTCGACATAGACGTCTTCAACGGGAACGCCGAGCGTCTCCGCGCAGATCTGCCGCGTCACCGATTTCATGCCCTGCCCGAGATCGATCGACGACAGCGACACCGTGAACTTGCCGCTGGGGTTGGAGTGAACCAGCGCCTGGCTGGGGTCGCCGCCAAGGTTCATACCGATGGGATAATTGATGGATGCGATGCCACGTCCGCGATGTTTTGCCATGGTCAGCGCCTCCTGGTGCCGAAGACGGAGGAGAAACGGGCGGCGCCATGCGAGGGTGACGGAGCTGATGGCCTCGGGGGAGGAGGTGGCGTCGGCGCGGGCGGCGGCGGCTGGATCGTCGCAGGAGGCGCGCGATCGTAGCTGGTCCGCTGTTGCGATACGGCCGCGCGTTGCGGAGCTGGCTCGCGCGGCGTCGGCGAGATCGTCGCCCGGCTGCCGCCGCCATCCTGGCGCGACGACATGCGCTTGACCTCTTCGCGAAGCGGCCACTTGGCCTTTTCGGCAGCGACCTGAACGCATTCGATCAGCGCGGTGTTCTTGGCCTCGCGCCGGTGCGCCTTCATGTCGCCGTCGCGATAGGCGTTGAGGATGCGGAACTCCATCGGGTCGATGCCGACGAGATGGGCGAGCTTGTCCATCTGGCATTCGAGCGCAAAGTCCATCGCCGTGACGCCGAAGCCGCGCATGGCGGTCGCCGGCGTCCGGTTGGTGAACACGCAGTAGATATCGCCATAGACATTTGGAATTGTATAGGGGCCGGGCAGGTGGGCTGCGCATTTGACGACCGCATAGCTGGAAAGCCGGGTATAGGCGCCGCTGTCGAAATAGGCGCGGATCTTGCGCGCGACGATGCGGCCGTCGCGCATCACGCCGTCCTTGATGTAGATGCGTTCCGCGCCGCGCGGCGAGCCGAACTGCATTTCTTCCTCGCGGCCGAACTGATAGCGGACCGGACGCCCGGTCAGCATCGCGCCGAGAATGGCGAGCGGCTCGGTAAGCGTGTCCACCTTGCCGCCGAAGCCGCCGCCGACGGTCCCGCCGATGAAGTGGAAGGTGTTGGAGGGTACGTCGAGGATTTTGGCGCAGGTATCGAGCGAGAAGAACAATGCCTGCGTCGAGGTGTAGACGACATAGCGGCCATTGGTGTCGGGGGCTGCGATCGAGCCGTTGGTTTCGGTCGGTGCGTGCTCGATCGGCGACATCTGGTAGCGCTGCTCGAGCACGTGGTCGGCCTCGGCGAAACCGCGCTCGACGTCGCCGAAGCGCAGTTTCTGGTGATCATAGACGTCGTGATAGACGAAGGTGTTCTTGGGATAGGTCTCGTTGACGACGGGCGCGCCTGGCTTCAGCGCTTCCTCGACATCGAACACCGCGGGCAGCGGTTCATAATCCACCCGCACTTTCGCGAGCGCCTCATAGGCCTCCCGCGGGCTGTCGGCAACGATGGCGACGATCGGCTCGCCCTTGTAGCGGACCTTGTCGACGGCGAGCGACGGCTCGTCGTCCTTGCCGAAGTTGATGAGGCTGAGCAGCGTGTTGAGATTGACCGGCACGTCGGCGCCACGGATGACGCGCCGGACGCCGGGCGCGCGTTCCGCTTCCATCGTGTCGATCCGGCGCAGGCGGGCGTGGGCGTGCGGGCTGCGCAGTACTTTGAGATGCAGCATGCCCTGCAGCTTGTGGTCGTCGAAATAGGTCGAGGTCCCCGTGACATGGCCGAGCATGTCCTGGCGCTGCGTGCCCTTTCCGATCTCTTTCAGGTTATCGTCGCGCTCGTCGGCGAAGATGTCCTTGCGCAGTTCCAACATGGTCGTTCCCTTCAGGCGCGGGCGCGTCCGCTCGTGGCGGCGGCGAGGACGGCATTGATGATCGGCTCGTAGCCGGTGCAGCGGCAGATATTGCCCGAGATCGCTTCGATCGACCTCGGCGCGGGTCGGCGAAGGGTTGCGGTCGAGCAGCGCCTTCGCTGCCATCAGCATGCCCGGCGTGCAGTAGCCGCACTGGGCCGCGAACTGCTCCATGAAGGCGCGCTGCAGCGGATGCAGATTGGGCCCGTCCTTCATTCCGTCGAGCGTTTCGATCGAGCGGCCGTTGACGGTTTCCGCCAGCGTCAGGCAAGAGAGATGGAGTTCGCCGTCGATCAGCACGCTGCAGGCGCCGCAGCCGCCCTGGCCGCAGCCGAATTTCGGCGTCATGTCGCCGATCAATTCGCGCAGCGCGACCAGCAGATTGACGCCGCCGTCGACGAACAGGGCGACGTCGCGGCCGTTATGACGAAACTGGAGCGGGGTCTTGGTCATCAACGTTTACTCCAGGCCGGACAGCAGGCGGCGAAGATGGACGCCGACGATCTCGCGGCGATACCAGGCGCTGCCAAGGGCGCTGTCGGCGGGCGATACGCCCTCCGTTGCGGCGGCAGCGGCGGCGCTGATCGTCCCATCATCCAGCGGACGCCCCTCCAGCGCCCGCTCGGCGGCCCTTGCGCGAATTTGCGTCGCGGCCATCGAGCCAAGCGCGATGCGCGCCCCCGATATGCGGCCACCGCTTGAAGGCAGGTGCGCGGCCAGCGTGATCACCGAGCCTCCCTTGGGCTTGATCCGGGCGATCTTGCGATAGCGGAAGGCGTCGGCGCTTGCGGGCCGCGTACAGGAGACGGCCAATACCAGCGCGCCGGTCTGCCGTTCGCGGGATTGCAAAAATTCCTCGATTGGCATGTCTCGGGCGCCAAGCCCTCCCTGGACCGAGACGGTCGCGTCGAGCGCCAGCAGCGCAACGGTGAAGTCGCCATAGGGAATTGGCGCGAACAGGTTACCGCCTACGGTGCCCATGTTGCGCACCGCCGGCCCGCCGATCGAACGGGCCGGCGCGTGCAGAAAGGCAAGATCGCGCTCAGCCAGGATTCTCGGCGAAGGTGACGCCGGCCCCGAGCGTGATGCGTGAACTCGCGACATCGATACGTGTCAGCGCGCTGTCGGTCGCGCGTACCACCGTCGAGATCGAGATATCGCCCTCGTTGAGGGCGCGCATGACCAGCGTGCCGCCGCCGAGATAGCGCGCGCTGCGATCGGACGACAATGCCGCCGCCGCCTCGCCGGAACTTGCGAATGTCTTCACCGTGACGGGCATGATTTCGCCTCCGCGTTCATGCGGCCTCCTTCAGGTGCCGGCGAATGGAATCGAAGCCGGCTTG
>CAWFIQ010000002.1:0-48187 GCA_963815955.1 uncultured Alphaproteobacteria bacterium | reverse complement strand
TCGTCGTTAAATCGTGAGTCAATCGAGTAAGCATGAGGTGTCGTCTCCCTGACGCAGTCGCGTTAAACGCTGCGAACGGCCCCACGGCCGCCTGCGTTAACGGAATTGCAAGAACCATGCCATCGACCGAAAGCGGGATAAGCCCTTATAATCGCTCTGAAACCCTGACCGAGCGAAAAACAACGGCGACAAATCTGCTTATTTTTTAGCCCGTGAAAATGTATGCTTTGGCGGCAAATTATCTATTTTTTGTGCAGTGGTCGTAATTTGGCTAAATTTCATGCACGAATTTTGATCGTTTGGATTTTCTAGCGGGCGGCGCGACGCGGTCTGGTTTTGCGGGTTTCCTTAACCGCGCGGACGATAGGCGCGAAATTCGCCTTGAAAGCGCCGCGCAGGTGTTCCATATGATCGTCGTGACCTAGAGAATCATCAGGTCCTTGCGAGCCGCGTGTTCTGATCCCGTTTTGCGGTTTCTGGCTTGCCCCCTTCAGCTAGCAAAACCGACGCCCCAAACACGCGGGTGTCTCAGACACACTCGCGCGCTCCTGGCTGACATCGCCGGGCGCCTGCCTTTTTTAATGGAAAGAACCCCTCTTTTGACCTCCTTTCAGGATTTCGGCCTTGCCGATCCCATCTCGCGTGCACTCAAGGAAGAAAATTACCACACGCCCACACCCATCCAGGCCCAGACCATCCCGCTCGCCATCACCGGCCGCGACGTCGTCGGCATCGCCCAGACCGGCACCGGCAAGACCGCGGCCTTTGCGCTGCCGATCCTGCACCGCATTCTGGAGAACCGCATCCGGCCGCAGCCGAAGAGCTGCCGCGTGCTGGTGCTGTCCCCGACCCGCGAATTGTCCGGCCAGATCCTCGACAGCTTCAACGCCTATGGCCGCCATATCCGCCTGAGCTCAGCTCTGGCAATCGGCGGCGTGCCGATGGGCCGACAGGTCCGCTCGGTCATGCAGGGCGTCGAAGTGATGGTGGCGACCCCAGGCCGCCTGCTCGATCTCGTCCAGAGCAACGGGCTGAAACTCGGCCAGGTCGAGTTCCTCGTGCTCGACGAAGCCGACCGCATGCTCGACATGGGCTTCATCAACGACATCCGCAAAATCGTCGGGAAGCTGCCGATCAAGCGGCAGACGCTGTTCTTCTCGGCCACCATGCCGAAGGACATCGCGGAACTCGCCGAAGCCATGTTGCGCGATCCCGCCCGCGTGGCGGTGACGCCGGTGGCCTCGACCGTCGAGCGCATTACCCAGCGCATCATCCAGGTCGATTTCTCGGCCAAATCGGGGGTGCTGGCGCAGCTTCTGAAGCAGGAGCCGGTTGACCGCGCGCTGATCTTTACCCGTACCAAGCACGGCGCCGACAAGGTGGTGAAGACGCTGGAGAAGGCCGGCATCTCAGCCAACGCCATTCACGGCAACAAGTCGCAGAACCATCGGGAGCGCGTGCTGGCGGCGTTCCGCACCGGCGAGATCCGCACCCTGGTCGCGACAGACATTGCCGCCCGCGGCATCGATGTCGACGGCATCAGCCATGTGGTGAATTTCGATCTGCCCAACATCCCGGAAACCTATGTCCACCGCATCGGCCGCACCGCGCGCGCCGGCGCCGAAGGCGTTGCGATCTCGCTGATCGCGGGCGCCGAGGAGATGGGCTATCTGCGCGACATCGAGCGGCTGATCCGTATCACGCTGCCGCGGGAAGACCGTCGGACGCCCGGCAGCCGCGACGCCGCCCCAGCCCCCGCGCAGCGCTCCGGGCAGCACCGCGGCGGACGTTCCGCCCCGCGCGCCCACACGGCCAGATCCCAGGACTCCAGAGGACACGAGTCCAGAGGAAACGACCACAGAATCCCGGGGACATGAATTGGCACCGGGCTCAAAAGGGCCTCGCCGTCCCCGGCGCGGTGGTGGTAATAATGCCGCGCCGCAGCCGAACCGGCACGAACAGCCGCGTCCGGCGCAGCAGGCCGGCAAGAGCCAAGGCGGGAAAAGCGAGGGCATTCAGGGCGTCGCCTTCTTGCATCGCGAGAGCCGTCCGAATACTCAACCCAACCGTACCCACCGACCGCAGCGCTAAGCCTCGATCGACCTGGAGACCACCATGGCTAAAGAAGAGCTGATCCAGTTCGAAGGACTGGTGACCGAAATCCTCCCCGACGCGCGCTATCGCGTGCAGCTCGATGCCGGACACGAGATTGTTGCCTATACCGCGGGCAAGATGAAGAAGAACCGGATCAAGACGCTCGCAGGCGATCGGGTAACGATCGAAATGTCACCCTACGATCTGGAGAAAGGACGCCTGATCTTCCGTCACAAGGACGAGCGTCCATCGACACCCGGTGGCCCGCGTGGCGGCCCGCCGCGCGGCGGCCAGTTCCGCCGCCGGTAAATGCACCGTTAACGCCTCTCGAAACCGCGCCCGATACGCCATATCGAGCGCGATCGCGGGGGGCTGGGCGGCCGAATCAAAAAATCGTGCACGTCAGGATTGTTTTGACCAGTACTATCGAATAATATTGTCCATCGATTTTCGGCCGGACGACATTAGCTATCCACCGGTACAGCCGGTTTAGACGCTGACGACCCTTCCAAAAATTCGATCTCACCAGCCCATCGAGAGGTGGGCTACGACTTGTATATCTGAGAAGGGACTACCCCCGTGAGCATGGGAACCGTGAAGTGGTTTAACGCAACCAAGGGTTATGGCTTCATCCAGCCGGATGACGGCGGCAATGACGTGTTCGTGCACATCAGCGCTGTCGAGCGTGCCGGCCTCGGAACGTTGCGTGAAGGCCAGAAGATCTCCTACGAAATCGTGGCAGATCGTCGCTCTGGCAAATCTTCGGCCGATAATCTGCGCGCCGCCGGATAAGCGATTTCCTCCGGCCCCGGCCGGGAAATCCAGTTCGAGATATAAAAGGCCGCGCTGATGCGCGGCCTTTTTTATTCGTTCGATGCGAGCCGTCTGGCTATTGGCGACGAGCGCAGGCATTGCGCCTTCACGGAGCCCACGTAGTAAAGAGATCGTAACCGACGGCTCCTGAAAATCGGTCACATCCGAGATCAGCCTGTTTTTCGGCAATCAAATTAAGGCGCACTTAGGGAGGCTGCGGCTACGATCACGCGCTTTTGGATAGCCAGGGGGCGTTCTCGTGCCATTCCGTCTTCACCAGTGTCTTTCCCGTTTCCGTCGCGATCAACGCGGCAATATCGCGGTAATTTTCACGATCGCGGCGATCCCCGTGATATCGGCCATTGGTTGTGCGGTGGATTACTCGCTCGCGACCCGAATGAAGGCGAAACTGCAAACCGCGGCAGACGCTGCGGGCATTGCCGCGCTTTCGCAGAAGTCGCCCGGCTTTCTCGCGGCTTCGGTAATGTCAGGCAACGGCTCGGTCACTGCCGGCGTTGCCGATGCCAACAATGTCTTTGACGCCAACATGAGCGGGATCACCGGCTACCAAAATCTGGTTCGCAGCAGCACCGTTACGAAGACCGGAATCAAGCTGGCTGCCAGCGTCACGTACACTGCCGATGTACCGGTAACCTTCATGAAAGTGGTCGGGTTTCAGAAACTGACGGTAACGGGCGTTTCAGCCTCGGCCGCCACGCTGCCGCCGTATCTCGATTTTTATCTGACGCTGGACGTCTCGGGGTCGATGGGCCTGCCGTCGACGAGCGACGAGCAGAAACGGTTGGGCAAGATCAACCCGGATAACTGGGTTCAATACCGCAACAGCACCGGCGTCAGCTGTACCCTGGCCTGTCATTTTGCGCCGCAAAAAAGCGCGTGCGTCGATCCCCCTGTCACTGCCCCTGCTGCTCCACCTGCCAATCCCCCCACCACTACCAATTCGTATACCCAGCAATACAATACGAATAACTATTGCATGGGCTATGTATATTCGCGCCTCAACCAGACCGCGCTCAAGAACCTCATCGACAAGGCGTCGACCAGTGCCTTAAGGAAGCAGGTTCCCGGCTTGCCGGTGGCGATGCTTCCCGACCTGAATACGTCGGTTACTCCTGGCTCGCCGAATTCGCTGATTACCGGCAACACCAAGAGCCTGCCGTACAGCGTGCCGGCGGTTTCATCCTGCCCGACCGATGGCACCGACGACTGCATCCAGTTGCGCCTCGACGCCGTCGGCTACGCCGTGAACCAGTTGTTCATTACCGCGAACGCCTCCGCGAAGGTTGCCAACCAGTTCCGGATCGGTCTCTACCCGTTCATTCGGTATCTCTACTCCTATTTTCCGCTGACCAGCGCCATCAACGGGTCTCCCACCAACTCCAGCACCATCAACTACGCAGCCGCAAACCTCGCCACGCTGCTCGACACGAATATGCATACAGGCCTCGGCTCCGGCGGCACGCATATCGATACCGCGCTTTCATCGGTGAACACCAAAATCACCAGCGTGGGCGACGGCAGCACATCGAGCAACACGCAGCCTTACGTCTTCCTCGTCACCGACGGCGCACAGGACAACCAGGTGAAAGGCGTCCCCAACGGCGGCTGGTCCGGCAGCAACCGCGCCACCGTGATAAATCCCACCACAGGACTGCAAGCCCCTCAAGGACCGCGGCATCATCATTTCCGTGCTCTATATTCCCTATCAACCGGTCTCACCCGTGGTCACGACCTTTGCCGGCGATGAAGACACCTATGCCAACAACAACATCCCGAATATTCCGCCCAGTCTTCAAGCTTGCGCGTCGCCCGGCTTCTTCTACACCGCGAACTCGCCCGCTGACATCACCACGGCGCTGAACGCCATGTTCAACCACGCGCTGCAGACCGCGCATATTACGCAGTGACTTTGCCAGAAGGGGCCGGCCATCAGGCCCCCAATGGGGCTGTCCGGCCGGCGAGGCCCGCCTTCAAACCGGCCACGCTGCGGAGCCTTGGCCCATGAGGCCAACGTTCCGTTCCATCCGGCGCAGGCCCGAACGCCACAATGAGATTAAGGTTGTCCTTGGCGGCCAGCGCGATAGCGGCCCTCGAAGGGCGACAGCCACGGGCCGCTCATCCTCTTCGAAGCTCGCTTCGCTCGCACCTTCACCGATAACGGCGAAGCCGTTACGCAGCGATGACGGAGAGCGTGCTATCCCGTTGCATCGACCTAAACTCATCACGCCTTGGATCCTGATCGGATCAAGTTGAATTGGATCAGGATCCAATGTCTTTCTTTGAGTATAACCTCCGGGCAAACGCTTCGCGTTCGCCCGAGGGAAAACTGGCCTCCACTTTCCTGGATCATGTGCCGGCCGTTGAAGCCCCACGGTGGCGTGGGCAGAGGCGCCATGCGTCGGTCAGTGGAGGTTTGGACGCATCCGCACTGAATTGTAAGGCTGCCGTACGGCGCCGCTTTCCAATGCAGCCGATCGGGCCCGCTCTTACCAAAGCCTGACCGATTCAACTCACGATACAGCGCCGCCCCTCCTCCAGGAGAAGGTCGCGGTGAACGCTACGAGTTGTGAAGGTTGGGACTGCCTGCCGTCACACCGGCGTGTTACAGTCGGAGAAGCCAATCGCTGGATACATAACACAGAGCACCAGGCGCGGACGCGTGAAAGCGACATCCTTAAAGGTGAGGCCAGTCTTCGCCAGAAGATAACCGACAGCCGGCGTATATTTGTAGCTGACTTCGCTCCAGATCACGAATGTCCCCTTGGCCGCAACGAGAGTCGGCGGCAACACCACAATGTCACCTGGGTTACGAGGCGCCGTCGCCCTGATCGCGACATTGCCTGCTGTATCGATCGTCAAGCCCTTGCTCCACTGAACCCGAGCTACCCCCGACACCTTATCGACGTAAACCTGCGTAATCGAGGATGTCAACGGCGCAGGCGGGTAGGGTGTCATGATCGCCTTTGCCGCTTGACCAAAATTGGTGAGATCGGCATCCGCCACACTCACCGACTGAGACGTCAGATCGGAAAGCGTTCGCGCTACCAGGGTGGCCTTGCGATCCGCAGAAATGGCCGCCGAAAGCTCGACCACTCCGAAGAACATCACCACCATGATCGGAAAAATCATGGCAAACTCGACCGCCGCAAGACCGCTGCGATCATCCAACAGACCACGCACGCGAAGCGACATCTTCTGCATCGAGGACACCATCATCACATCAGGGCTCTATATGAAAAGCGGCGGTCGCAGCGAGCAACCGTTGGCTGCCGCTGAGATTTGCCAAGTTGAAGCCCAATCCGGTCACGAACAGCGGCCATTTATAAAAGGCGCGAACGACGATGGTATTGGGAGAGCCCGATGGTGGCAGAGAATATGAGAAAGGTCCGGTCAGGCTTCCACTGACGATCGGATCGGTAATCGTGATCGCGGTGCCCGGGGTAAAGACCTTCACATCCACCGTGATGCTGCCCAGATTTCCGTTGCAGTTGAACATCACCTTGATGCGATTGCAGAGGTCCGTTTTGAACGCAGTTTCGGTCATGCCGCTGTCCTGGGCCTGATGCGTCATCATCAACCGCGCGCTTTCCGCCGTTCCCAGTTCCAGAACCTGGCCTGCAAAAAACACAATCGCCGCCTCGATGATCGCAAACAGTATCCCGAAGAACAACGGCGCAACCAGCGCGAACTCGACGGCAGTCGAGCCCTGTCGGTTGCGGCGAAATCGGCGCAATACATTTCTAACAGAGACTGTTGCAGCGGCGGGTGACGACATCGAAAATCCCCAGACGGCAGCGATTATCCGCCTGCAAGAACTACCTGAAAGTGATTGTGGAAGTGTTTCGTCGAATCGAAGCAGAGCGGCCCGGCCCGCTAACCGGACGTTAACTGTCTTCGGAGCGAGCTCGTGCGGGCAGAGATCGATTTGCGGACAGGCTAGTGGACGCACCGACTGCAGTTCGGTTCTGATTCAACCAGAACCGAAAGAGCTCAGTTTGCTGATTTGGTCCCAGCGCCGGCGGCCTGACCGCTGAGAGTGCCGGCCTGATCGATTGCCGATTTGAAGTAGTTCTCGCCGTCGCCGAGGGTGACCCTGCGCTGACAGATCGGCATGCAGCTATAGGATTTGCGTTCGACGCCGCGGTAGACGGTGACGAGTTGATCGGTCGGTCCTTCGACCTGGATCTGGCGGTCCACCAGTACTTCGCCGTTGCGGTCCATAGCGATGAAATTGGTCGCGCCGTAGCCCTTGCCGGTAACGACGACGATACCGCCGCTCTGCAGCGTGACGTCTGCAATCAACGGGTTTCCGACCACGATGGTGGAGACCTTGGCAGGAAGCTTCACAAGCTTTGCCTGATCGACATAGACGGCGATACGGTCGGGATCGGGCGTGGCCAGGCTGACAGCCGGCCACAGCAGGATTCCTGCGACGAGGGAACGCAATCCAAAACGCGCGGCTGCGCGAATACGCTGGGACTTGAACGACATATTTTACCCCGGGGCATCAACAAGCCGGCAGTGGCGATACGCAGCGGAACCGGCGCCCGACACGGTGAATCTGACGACAATTCATGAACAAAGGGCAAAGAGCGGCCGAAACGGGGTAAGAAATCCGCATGATTAATCGAGCGTGACCTCCGACAGACGCGTTTCGCGCTGGTCGCGAGGAAAAACCGGCAACCGCTTTTCCGGATCAAACGCTATTTTCGGAACGGATAGGCCAGTTGTCCGATGATTTCGCGGGGAAACGAGGACTGATCGTCCACGCCATACTGGTCCGGCAGCTTGCCCTTCGGCATCCGGAAGGTCCCGAACAGGATGTCCCAGAGCGGAAAGGTGCCCGCGAAATTGGTGTCGCCGCCCTCCTCGCGGGAGGTGTGGTGCCAGCGGTGAAACACCGGCGTCGCCACGACATATCTGAACGGGCCGAGCGTCCAGTTGAGGTTGGCGTGAACGAACGCTGAATGGAAGATGTTGAACGGCCCGAGCCAAAGCATCACGCCCGGCGAAATGCCGGCGATCAGCAGCACGACATCGACCCCGATGGTGCCCAGCACCAGGTTGACGGGGTGAAAGCGCGCCGCCGAGATCCAGTCGACATCTTCCGACGAATGGTGGATGGCGTGGTACTTCCAGAACCCGCCGCCATGGAACATGCGGTGCAGCCAGTACATCATGAAATCGGCCGCGACCAGGAACAGGATCGCCTGCAGCCACAGGGGCACCGTCGACAGCGGACCATGGCCGTTGTCGTAGAAGGCAATCAATTCGTCGGCGTCACGAATTCCAAACAGCAATGCGGCGCCCAGCACCAACAGCCCGACGCGGAACACGCGGGCGAACAGCGGCACCAGGAACCAGTAGCTGACGTCGGTGACGAGCTCGCGCTTGCGCCACCAGGGCCTGCCGGGATTGCAGGCCCAGAAATGCGCCAGCACCGAGAAGAGCAGCGCCAGCGCGATCGTGACCGGCACCACCTTGGCCAAGGTCTGGCCCAGCATTTCGACGACTTCGGTCGGCAGGTTCATCTGGCCCGCGTACCAGAATCCCGGCTCGCCCGCCAGTTCGCGTCCGGATCAGTTGGCCGTACGAACGTGCAATACGGCGTTCTCGTCGGCATAGGCGCGCCGCCAGCCGCCGATATGATCGAGCAGGCCGACCGCCGGGGTGCGCGGCGTCAGCAGCACGGCGTCGATGTCCCATGTCTTCAGCATGGCAAGGAGTCCGTTGACGTCCTTGAGCTGCATGGCGCGGTAATAGGCCACGTCGAAGGCCTCGCCGTAGAGCTCGGCGCGCCCGTCGACGAAGACGGGGATCTGCCGCCAGATCAGATAGCCGCCGAACGGAAGATCGTTGAGAACCCGCTTGGGATTATGCGCTTTCAGCGCATCGACGGCCGCAGACGGCGACTGGTTTTGGGGCGGCGCGAAAGTGGTGTTGGCCGCAAGCAGCCACGTCCCGCCGCCGAGCAGGACCATCACCGCCGCCATCACGGGCATCGGAGCCCCGGCGCCGGCGGGCCAGGTCGGCCGCAGCGCGAACTGCGACGCCACCGGCGCGAGCACCACGATCGGCAGCAGCAGGGCGAAGATCTCGACATTCCTGACATGCGCCAGCGCCATGTGCAGCAGGCCGAGCACCAGCGCAATCCGCGGCGGCGTGAGCTTGACACCGCGATAGAGCGCGGCGCCGATCAGCGTAAGGATCGTCATCTCGAACGCGCCGAATTTGCTGAAATCCGCCGGCATCCATTCGTAGATCAGATGCAGGAGTTCTCCGAGATCGAGGATCTTGCGTGCGGCGAGGATCGAGCCCCATCCGTAAGGCGTGACGCAGCAAGCTACCAGCGCGCCGATGCCGAACGCTGCCCAGCGCAGCACCAGCGACTTTTGCTGCGCGCGATCGGCATTCCACAGCGCATCGAGCGCGAACGCGCCGACCAGCACCAGGCCGAACACGAATCCACCGTGCAGGTTCGCCCACAGCGCGATCACCGGCAGCAGCCAGGGCGACGGCGCCTCACCGCGCTCGCTCGCCGTTAGCAGCCCGTACGCCCACGCCAGCATGACCGGCAGGACCAGCACATGCGGACGCGCCAGAAAGTGCCCCATCGAAAGCACCAGTGCCGCCATCGCGATGGCGACCGCGTATGCCGCGGGGATACGGCGGCCGAGAATATGAACGAGCAACGCGAAGGTCGCGGCGATGCAGGTCGCGGCGAGAACCACCGGCCCGGTCCAGCCCGCCAGATTGTAGCTCGTCGCATACAGCACCTGCGACAGCCAGGACGACGATGTCCACGGCTCTCCCGCTCTGGTGAACGAATAGATGTCGACGTGCGGCATTGCGTGGTGATCGAGGATCCACTGCCCCACCGCGATCTGCCAGTAGGTGTCGGAATCGTTCAGGAGCCCGCCGCCATTGCTCAACAGCAGCATGTAGACACCGATGCCCACCCACAGCCATGCAGGCACCTGGCCTAGAATGGAAGACTTCTCGCTGGACGCCGCCGCGATGCCTGTATTCATGCTGGTAGCCCTCGAAGCCTGGGAAGATCCTGCTTACGGCAGCCGGATTGTTCCGCGCGGGATATCCCCCGCCTGGAATGAATGGACGAAGCCGATGCCGTTGCCCTCATCGGTCAACTGCCGCCGCGCATGTAGAGGACTGCCACATCGTCGGCGTAGACACGCCGCCAGACACCGAGATGATCGAGCAGGCTCGCCGTAGGTGCGGCCGGCTGCAGCAACAAGGCATCGATGTCGTGATCCTTGAGCAGACCGAGAAACTGGTTGACGTCCTTGAGATCCAGCGCGTTGAAATAGTCCATGGTGAACTTTTCGCCGTACAACTCGGCCCGCCCGTCGATGAATACGGGCATCTGCCGCCAGATCAAATAGCCGCCGAATGCACGATCGTTGAGAACCCGCCGGAGATTGTGCGCCTTTATGACCTCGACGGCAGCAGCCGGTGACTTGCTCTTCAGGGGCGAATATATCTGGTGCGCAGCGAGAGCCCAGGTCGAGATGCCGAGCGCGACGGCCAGCATTGCCGCCGAAACAGACGTCATCCTGCCCGACGCGGTCGGTTGCAGAGCGAAATGCTGTGACACCGGCGTCAGCAAGACGATCGGCAGCAGCAGCGCAAATATCTCCAGATTCCTGCCATGCGAGAGCGCCATATGCAGCAGGCCGAGCATCAGCGCGATCCGCGGCGGCGACAGCCGGACGCCGCGATAAAGCACCCCTGCGATCAGCGCGAGGATCGTCAGTTCGAACAGGCTGAACTTGCTGAAATCCGCCGGCGCCCATTCGCTGATGATACGCAGCAGCACTCCAAGGTCGAGAATCTTGCGTGAAGCGAGGATCGAACTCCCAGCCGTAAGGCGTGAAGCAGCAAGCCGCCAATGCAGCCAACCCGAACGCAGCCCAGCGCAGCGCCAGCGGCTTCCGCTGCGACGGCTCGGCGTTCCACAGGGCGTCGATCGCGAATGCGCCCGCCAGCACCAGGCCGAACACGAAACCGCCATGCAGGTTGGCCCAAAGCGCAATCAGCGGCAGCAACCAGAATGACGGCGGCTGACGCCGCTCGCTCGCCGTCATCAAACCGTACGCCCAGGCCACCATGACCGGCATTGCCAGCACGTGTGGGCGCGCCAGAAAATGCGTCGCCGACAGCGCCATCGCCACCAGTGCGACCAAGGCCGCATAGGCTGCCGGAATGCGGCGCTCCAGGATATGCGCGAGCAGCCCGAAGGCTGCGGCGATCGAGCCCGCCGCAACCACGACCGGCCCAGTCCAGCCGGCCAGATTGTAGCTTACGGCGTAAAGGATTTGCGCAAGCCAGGATGACGAAATCCAGGGCTCGCCAAGCTTGCTGAAGGAATAGACATCGACGCGCGGCAGAGTCCCGTGATCGAGAATCCATTGGCCCACGGCGATCTGCCAATAGGTGTCGGAATCGCCCAGGAGCCCGCTGCCATAGACCAGGCAGAGCACGTACACACCGGCGCTCAGCCATAACCAGGTCGGGACCCGGCCAAAGCCGTAGGCCTTCACCTGGTAAATCGTCGCGGCTTCAATGCTCATGACACGTTCCAGCCCGGCGCTCCGACGCGCGCCCCCTCCAGATCATGATTTGGTGACGAACGGATAGGCCAATTGCCCGCCGATCTCGGTCGGGATCTCCTGATCGTCCACACCGTAAGTTTCAGGCAGCCGGTTCTCAGGCATGCGGAACGTTCCGAACAGGATGTCCCAGAGCGGGAAGGTGCCCGCGAAATTGGTATCGCCGCCCTCTTCGAGCGATGTGTGATGCCAGCGATGAAAGACCGGCGTGGCAAGCACGTATTTGAACGGGCCCAGCGTCCAGTTCAGGTTGGCGTGAACGAAGGCGGAGTGGAAGGTCGTGAACGGCCCAACCCACAGCATGATGTTGGGCGAGATACCCGCCACCAGCAGAATGACATCGACCAGGATCGTCCCGATGAACAGATTGACGGGGTGAAACCGCGCCGCGGAGATCCACTCGAGATCCTCCGAGGAGTGATGGATGGCGTGATACTTCCAGAACGCACCACCGTGAAACATGCGGTGCAGCCAGTACAGCATGAAATCGGACGCGACGAGAAACAATAGCGCCTGCACCCAGAGCGGCAGCTGCGCCAGCGGCCCATGGCCATTGTCGTAGAATGCAATCAGTTCGTCGGGCTCGTGGATGTTGAAGATGACTGCGGCGCCGAGCACCAGCAGCCCGATGCGCAAGATGCGCGCAAATACCGGCACGAAGAACCAGTAGCAGACGTCGGTAGCGAGCTCGCGCTTGCGCCACCAGGGTTTGCCGAGATTGCAGGCCCAGAAATACGAGAGCACCGTGAAAACGAGGGCGAGCCCGATCGTGACCGGAACGACCTTCACCATCGTCTGGCCAACGACCTCGATGACTTCCATCGGCAGACTGGACATGGCGAACCTCATTCGATCGGAGAACTCAACGGGTATCCGCTCGCGCTTAAGGAGCCGTGAATCAAGGGAGTCAACCGCTACGGCGCGATCGCGATCAACGACCGGCGAGGTCGCGCTTGCATTTTATCGGATCGTTTAATGCGGTGTTTACTGTGCTGAAGAACAGCAAGTTCCAGGCATTTTTGCACGATCGAATTAACTGGGTCGAAATTGTCGCACCCTAAGGTGGCGACATGGTCACGGTGCTGAGAACGCCGGCGAGACCAAACTTAAGTTCGACCAGCCACGTGTACACAGGAGCTATCATCAATGAAGAATCTCGTTTCGCGTTTCGTGAAGAATGAGTCCGGCGCCACCGCCATCGAATACGGCCTGATTGCCGCCGGCATCTCGATCGCGATCATCAGCGTCGTCAACGGTCTCGGCAGCACGCTGTCGAGCAAGTTCAGCGATATCTCGGCCTCGCTGAAGTAAGCGACGGCTGCGAGCTAACTTTAAAGGCCCCGGCTTGCCGGGGCCTTTATCGTTTTTGCAAAGCGCGCCGAAGCCAGCGAGCCGCCGTCGGATATAGTTCGAACGTGCAATTTCCGACGTTTCCCGAATGTTCATCTCTCGTGACTAGGCTCGGCCGGAGCTTCGACCCCGGTCAACCGTAGCAAGCGTGAACCCATGATCCTCGATACCGCCCGCCTCCTGCTGTTTCCGGCGCTGATGGCCTTCGCGGCCGCGAGCGACCTGTTCACGATGACGATTTCGAACCGGGTGTCGCTGGCGCTGATCGCCGGCTTTGCTGCCCTTGCAGTGTTCGGCGGCATGGGCCTGCACGACATCCTCATGCATTTCGGCGCGGGCGCGGCCGTTCTGGTGGTGGCCTTTGCCTGCTTTGCGATGGGATGGGTCGGCGGCGGCGACGCCAAGGTCGCAGCCAGCGCGGCGCTCTGGTTCGGCTTCGACCATCTGCTCAATTATCTGCTCTATGCCTCGCTGCTCGGCGGCGCGCTGACGGTGCTCCTGATTCAATTCAGGCAATGGCCACTGCCTGCTTCGCTTGCGGGACAGGCGTGGCTCGACCGGCTGCACGACAACAAGAGCGGAATCCCCTATGGCATCGCGCTCGCCCTTGGCGCGTTGATCGTCTATCCCGAAACCGAATGGATCAAGGCGGTCGACCTCGCGCACCTCGCCATGCGCTGATCCTGGTTGCTAACTTTCCGTTAAGGCAATTTACACACGCCTCATTAACCATGCTTTGACGAATAGCTGGTCAACTCCCATCACGGCGACGGCAGCGTCGCGGCGTAATGTGGAAAGTGAAGCGTATGAATAAGCCACGCATCGTGGTCCTGGCGATCGCCATAGGCGCCGGCGGCGTTGCCGCGTATCTCGCCAGCGGGTCAGACAAGCCTGCACCGACCCAGCCGGTCGTGCAGATGCAGACCGTCGATATTCTCGTCGCCAAATCGGATATCGGGCTCGGCCAGTCGGTCAAGCCGGACGATCTGCAATGGCAGACCTGGCCGGCCGCGACCGCCAGCAACAACTTCATCAGCCGCGCCAGCAAGGCCGACGCGGTCAAGGAGATCACCGGCTCGATCGCGCGCTCCCCCTTCGTCGCAGGCGAGCCGATTCGCGAGCAGAAGCTGGTGAGGGCCGACGGCTCGGGCTTCATGGCAGCGATCCTGCCCGCCGGCTTCCGGGCCATCTCCACCGAGATTTCGCCGGAGACCGGCGCCGGCGGCTTCATCCTGCCGAACGACCGGGTCGACGTGCTTCTCACCAAACGCGAGACGAATCCGGACGGCAAGAGCCCGGACATCTCCAATTCCGAGGTCATTCTCAGCAATGTCCGCGTTCTCGCGATCGACCAGGCGCCCAAGGAGAAGGATGGCACGAACGCGCTGGTCGGCAAGACCGTGACGCTCGAACTGAAGCCCGAACAGGCCGAGACGCTGGCGCGCTCGCGTCAGAACGGCTCGCTGACGCTGGCGCTGCGCAGCATCGCCGATGCCAAAACGATCGACAAGCCGACCGAACAAGTAAACAAGCGCGGCGACAACCTCAACGTCATCCGTTACGGCGTTGCCAGCCAGCAGATGATGCAGAAGTGACCGAAAGGACGCACGATATGAAGTGCAGGGAAATCCAGCCGATGATGCGAACGTTCATCGTCCGCGCCCTGTCGTTTTCGGCCGTGGCTGCTCTCACGCTCAATCCGGCGCTGACGCCGGTGCTGGCGAGCGACTATCGCGCCGCGGCTCCGGTCACCGCCGACGGGCAGATGAACGCACGGTTCGTTTCGCTCGGCGTCGGCAAGTCGATCGTGATCGACCTGCCGCGGGAGATCAAGGACGTGCTGGTTGCCGATCCGAAGATCGCCAACGCCGTGGTCCGCTCGAGCCAGCGCGCCTACGTCATCGGCGCGGCGGTCGGCCAGACCAACATTGTCTTCTTCGATTCGACGGGCGCGCAGATCGCGGCCTACGATATCGCGGTCAAGCGCGACCTCAACGGCGTGCGCGCCGCGCTGAAGCAATCATTTCCGAATTCGGACATCCTGATCGAGGGCGTCGGCGACGGCGTATTATTGAGCGGCTCCGCGGCAAGCCCGGTCGAGGCGCAGCAGGCCGCCGACATTGCCGCCCGCCTGGTGGGTGGCTCCGAAAAGGTCGTCAACTCGATTTCAGTTCGCGGCCGTGACCAGGTGATGTTGAGGGTCACGCTTGCCGAGGTCCAGCGCTCGATCATCAAGCAGATGGGCATCGATCTCAGCGCCAACCTGACCTACGGTACATCCGTTGTTAAGTTCACCAACAACAACCCGTTCACCGCAAACAGTGCGCCGCTCGTCGCCGGCAACTCCCTTGTCGGGAATTTCGGCACGATGCCATCCGTGCAGGCGACGCTGCGCGCAATGGAAAGCGCCGGCGTGGTGCGGACAATTGCTGAGCCTAACCTCACGGCCATTTCCGGCGAGTCCGCAACCTTTATCTCCGGCGGCGAATTTCCAATTCCGACCGGCGTGACCTGTCAGTCGACAACGTCCGGCGCCATCGGACAATGCGTCCAGACGGTCAGCTTCAAGAAATTCGGTATCTCCCTCAACTTTACGCCGGTCGTGCTGACGGAGGGACGGATCAGCCTTCGGGTGATGACCGAAGTGTCGGAAGTCTCAACCGAAAACGCTTTGACTGGCGGCCAGGGTGGAACGACCATTCCGTCGATCAAGACCCGTCGCGCCGAGACGACGCTGGAAATTCCGTCCGGCGGCGCGATGGCCATGGCCGGCCTGATTCAGGATCAGACCAAGCAGGCCATCAATGGCCTGCCGGGGCTGTCGCAACTGCCGGTTCTCGGCTCGCTGTTCCGCAGCCGCGACTTCGTCAACAACCAGACCGAACTGATGGTTCTCGTCACGCCCTATGTGGTGCGTGCGGTAGCGCAGAAGGACCTGTCGCGCCCCGATGACGGCTTTGCCAGCGCCTCGGACCCACAGGCCGACCTGCTCGGCAGCATCAATCGCATCTACGGCGTTCCGGGCCGGGTCGAAAAGGCACGGAATTATCGCGGCACCTACGGCTTTATTACGGACTGAGGCGGGACGATGACATCAAACATGAAACCCACTAAGCCCGCCGATATCAGGCGTGCGCTCCGCCTGACAAGCGCGCTGATCGGTCTTTCCATCGCGCTCAGCGCCTGCCAGCACAGCACCGATGTCGTGACAACGGCAAGCGTGCCTGACGACTATCGCCAGCGCCATCCGATCGCGGTGCAGGAAGCCGATCGCTCGATCGTCGTTTTCGTCGGCCGCGGACGCGGCGGCCTCGCCGCCTCCCAACGTGCCGACGTGATCTATCTGGGCCAGACCTGGATGCGGGAAGGCACCGGCCTCATCAGCATCGACGTGCCCGTCAATACGCCGAACGCGCGGGCCGCCCAGGATTCGTTGCGGGAGATCCGCGCAACCCTCTCCGCCGCCGGCGTGCCGCCGCGCGCGGTCAATGTCCGCCAGTATCGCCCCGAAGATCCCAGGCATATGGCCGCCATCCGGCTCAACTATCCGAAGATTTCGGCGGTGGCCGGTCCATGCGGGCTGTGGCCGGAGGATCTCGGCCCCTCGATCAACAACAAGAACTATTTCGAGAACAAGCAGTTCTACAATTTTGGTTGCGCCAATCAGCGCAATCTGGCGGCGATGATCGACAACCCGGCGGACCTCGTCCAGCCGCGTCCCGAAACCCCGGCCGATGCGGAGCGCCGCGGCATAGCCTTCGATAAATATCGCAAGGGTACTAGTACCGCGACCGTCTACCCCCAGAGCGACAAGGCCAAACTCAGCGATACCGGCAAATGATCACTTACGAGCGTCAGAATTCAGAGCAGCCGTCGGACATCACGGCGCCGTCCACCGAGGATCACATCGCGCCGGCGCCGCGGGTGTCGGTGCAGGCCTTCTGCGAGACGGTGGAAACCGCGGCCGCCGTTCAGGCGGCGGGCGAAGACCGCCGCCTGGGCAAGGCCCATCTCAAGATCCAGATGGGCGGCATGGCCGCTGCCATCGAGGCCTACCGCTCGGCGCCTACGCCGAACGTCATCATCCTGGAGACCGAAGGCCGCAACGACATTCTCGCCGGCCTCGACCAGCTCGCCACCGTCTGCGACGCCGGAACCCGCGTGATCGTGATCGGACGCATCAACGACGTCGTGTTCTATCGCGAACTGGTCCGCCGCGGCGTGAGCGACTATGTCATCGCCCCGGTCAACGCCATCGACGTCGTGCGGTCGATCTGCAACCTGTTCTCGTCGCCGGAAGCCAAGGCCGTCGGCCGCATCATTGCCGTCGTCGGCGCCAAGGGCGGGGTCGGCGCGTCCACCGTCGCCCACAACGTCGCCTGGGCGATCGCGCGCGATCTGGCGTTGGATTCCGTGGTCGCCGATCTCGACCTCGCTTTCGGCACCGCCGGCCTCGACTACAATCAGGACCCGCCGCAGGGCATCGCCGACGCGGTGTTCTCGCCGGACCGCATCGATACCGCGTTCCTCGACCGCCTGCTGTCGAAATGCACCGACCACCTCAGCCTGCTGGCGGCGCCGGCCACACTCGACCGGGTCTACGATTTCGGCGCGGAGGCGTTCGATTCGATCTTCGACACGCTTCGCACCACGATGCCCTGCATCGTGCTCGACGTGCCCCATCAATGGACGGGGTGGACCAGGCGCGCCCTGATCGCGGCCGACGACATCCTGATCGTCGCCGCGCCCGATCTCGCCAATCTGCGCAACACAAAAAACATCTACGACCTCTTGAAGTCATCGCGGCCGAACGATCGTGCGCCGCTCTATTGCCTGAACCAGGTCGGCATCCCGAAGCGGCCGGAGATTCCTGCTGCCGAGTTCGCCAAGGCGATCGAAAACCACCCGATCGCCGCCATCCCGTTCGAGCCTCAAATCTTCGGTTCGGCCGCCAACAACGGCCAGATGATCGCGGAAATCTCCGCTACCCATCGCACCACCGAGATGTTCCTGCAGATCGCGCAGCGGCTCACCGGCCGCGGCGAGACCAAGAAGCCCAAGAGTTCGTTGCTGTCGCCTTTGATCGAGAAGTTGCGGGCCAAGAAGTAACCCGCGTGGAGTGCCATCGTGTTCGGTAAGCGTAGTGATAGCGATACGCGGGTAAAGCCCGCCATTCAGGCGCCGGAACCGGTTTCCAGCGCTGCGGCAGCTCCGCGCGAGGTCGCCGCGCCGGCGGTGGCGTCGCCGCCGATTGCCCCTGCAAAGCAGCAGCCCGCCCCCACCATGGAGGCGCGGCGGTCCGACAGTTATTACCAGGTCAAGGCGACCATCTTCGGCGCCCTGATCGAGGCGATCGACCTTGCCCAGCTCGCCAAGCTCGACGGCGAGTCGGCGCGCGAGGAAATCCGCGACATCGTCAACGAGATCATCGCGATCAAGAACATCGTGATGTCGATCGCCGAGCAGGAAGAGCTGCTCGATGATATCTGCAACGACGTGCTCGGCTACGGGCCGCTGGAGCCGCTGTTGTCGCGCGACGACATCGCCGACATCATGGTCAACGGCGCCGGCACGGTGTTCATCGAAGTCGCCGGCAAGATCCAGAAGACCGGCATCCGCTTCCGCGACAACCAGCAGCTTCTCAATATCTGTCAGCGCATCGTCAGCCAGGTCGGCCGGCGCGTCGACGAATCCTCGCCGATCTGCGACGCCCGCCTCGCCGACGGCTCCCGCGTCAACGCCATCGTTCCGCCGCTGGCGATCGACGGGCCTGCGCTCACCATTCGTAAGTTCAGGAAGGACAAGCTGACGCTCGATCAGCTGGTCAAGTTCGGTGCGATCTCGCCGGAAGGCGCACAGATCCTGCAGATCATCGGCCGCGTCCGCTGCAACGTGCTGATCTCCGGCGGTACCGGCTCCGGCAAGACCACGCTGCTGAACTGCCTGACCCAGTTCATCGAGAACGACGAGCGCATCATCACCTGCGAAGACGCCGCCGAACTTCAATTGCAGCAGCCTCACGTGGTGCGGCTGGAAACCCGCCCGCCCAACATCGAAGGCGAAGGCCAGGTGACGATGCGCGAACTGGTCCGCAACTGCCTGCGTATGCGCCCTGAACGCATCATCGTCGGCGAAGTCCGCGGACCCGAGGCGTTCGACCTGCTGCAGGCCATGAACACGGGTCACGACGGCTCGATGGGAACGCTGCACGCCAACAACCCGCGCGAAGCCATGTCGCGCTGCGAATCCATGATCACGATGGGCGGCTTCTCGCTGCCCTCGCGCACCATCCGCGAGATGATCTGCGCTTCGATCGACGTCATCGTGCAGGCCGCGCGCCTGCGCGACGGTTCACGCCGCATCACCCACATCACCGAGGTGATGGGCATGGAAGGCGACACCATCATCACCCAGGACATATTTCTCTACGACATGATCGGGGAAGACGCCAACGGCAAGATCATCGGGCGGCACCGCTCGACCGGCATCGGACGTCCGCGCTTCTGGGAACGTGCGCGGTACTACAATGAAGAGAAGCGGCTGGCGGCTGCGCTCGACGCCGCCGAAGTCGTCGACAAGACGTAGGGAGCCTATGAGCATACAGACGCTTGCACTGGCGTTTCTCGCCGCCACCGCCATCGGCGGCCTGGCATGGGTATTCATCTATCCCTCGCTGTCGGGCGAGCGGAAGGCCGAGTCGCGCCGCGCCTCGGTCGCACGTTCCGACGCGCCGGCGCGCCAGGTCGAGAAAACCCAGCGTTCGCGCCGCGAGCAGGTCGAGGGATCGCTGAAGGAACTCGACGCCCGCCGCAAGAAGGAGAAATCCGCCCCCCTCACCACCCGCCTGGCCCAGGCCGGATTGGGGGCCTGGACGCCCCAGAAATTCTGGATCGTGTCTGGCATTCTGGCAGCGGTAGGGTTCGTGCTCACCTTCCTCGTCGGCGGCAGCCCGCTGGGCGCCGCCGTGATGGCTTTTGGCACCGGCCTCGGCCTGCCGCGTTGGATCCTGGGCTTTCTCAAGAAGCGCCGCGAGAAGCAGTTCCTGAGGGCGCTGCCCGACGCCGTCGACGTCATCGTGCGCGGCATCAAGGCCGGCCTGCCCCTGTTCGAGTCGATCAAGGTGGTCGCGGCCGATTCGCCGGAGCCGCTCAGGAGCGAGTTCAGCGCCATCATCGAGACCCAGACCATCGGCATGCCGCTCGGCGACGCCTGCGCGCGGCTGTACGAGCGGATGCCGCTGCCGGAGGCGAACTTCTTCGGCATCGTGGTCGCGATCCAGCAGAAGTCCGGCGGCAACCTGTCGGAAGCGCTCGGTAACCTCTCCAAGGTGCTGCGCGACCGCAAGAAGATGGCGGAGAAGATTCAGGCGATGTCGACGGAAGCCAAGGCGTCCGCGGGCATCATCGGCTCGCTGCCGCCGATCGTGATGCTGATGGTCTGGATTTCGACGCCCGACTACATCTCGCTGCTTTGGACCAATCAGATCGGCCAGTTCATGCTGGTGTGCTGCGTCGCCTGGATGACGATCGGCATCCTGGTGATGAAGAAAATGATCAATTTCGACTTCTGACGGTGTGACTATGATTGATTTTCTGATTTCCAAGATGCACGACGCGCGGTTCATGACCATGCTGCTTGCCGCCATCGCGGGGAGCGCGACCGCCTACACGCTTATCATGCCGCTGTTTGCCGGCGAAGGCCTGGCCAAGCGCATGAAGGCGGTCGCCAGCGAGCGCGAGCGGCTCCGCCAGCGCGAGCGTGAACGCCTCAACAAGTCGGAAAAGGTGTCGCTGCGGCAGACCCCGAAGCAACTCGTCTCCAAGGTGGTGGAAGATTTCAACCTGACCAAATGGCTGGCGCAGGAAGCCGCCCGCGACAAGCTGATAATGGCCGGCTATCGCGGCCACGCACCCTACGTCACCTTCCTGTTTGCCCGCGCGGTGACGCCGATCGTGCTGTTTATCGGCGCGGCGCTCTACGTGTTCGTGATCACGCATCTGGACAAGTCGCTGACGGTCAAGCTCGGCATTTGCATCGCCGCCGCCTATCTCGGGCTGCAGGCGCCGATGCTGTTCCTGAAGAACGCCATCGGCAAGCGCCAGCTCTCGGTCAAGCGCGCCTTTCCCGACGCACTCGACCTCCTGCTGATCTGCATCGAGTCCGGCATGTCGGTGGAAGTCGCCTTCCGCAAGGTCGCCACCGAGATCGCGTCGCAATCGATGGCGCTGTCGGAGGAGTTCGCGCTGACCACAGCGGAATTATCCTACCTGCAGGACCGCAAGGTGGCCTATGAGAACCTCGCCAAGCGCACCGGCCTCGAGGGCGTGAAATCGGTTTGTCTCGCGCTGATGCAGTCGGAACGCTACGGCACCCCGCTCGGCCAGAGCCTGCGGGTGATGGCGCAGGAAAACCGCGATATGCGGATGACCGAGGCCGAGAAGAAGGCGGCGGCATTGCCGCCAAAGCTGACCGTGCCGATGATCCTGTTCTTCCTGCCATGCCTGTTCATCGTCATTCTCGGACCGACCTACATCAAGCTCCAGATGGTGCACTAAGGCCGCGACGCAGGTCGCAACCCCGCGCCGCGGCCATCGGCGCGGCGCGGGCTTGCTGTCTTGCCAAATTGCGGGCCGGCACCGGAAAGCCCAGGCTAAGCATCGGCGTGGAAATCCTGGCAGCGGGGGCGAGGCAGTATGCCGGGACGCCCGACCTGATTTACGAACAAGCCAGGGGAATACCGGATCACCCGCCGGAGCCTGCCATCGACGCGCATGCGCGCGACCCGTTGGCGGGCGATGATGGCAGCAGTGCTCAGTCAGGCCGGTTGAGGGCTGCGACCGGGATGGTCGCCTTGCTGCCGGGAGGACGCGAATTGTCCTTGTCCTTGCGGCTCAGCATTTCCCGCAGGTAAGCCACGTTGGCGGTGGCCTCGTCGGCGGGCAGATCGCCCTTGGCGATGGTTTCGGCTTCCGCGAAGCGGCCCTGCAGGCCGACCACGAGCGCCAGGTTTTGCCGCACCCTTCCGTCGGCGTTGGGATTGGAATAAGCGCGCCGCAGCGTTTCCTCGGCTTGCGGCAGTTCCCGCGTCAGCATGTAGGACAGACCGAGATTGGACAGCACCGACGGTTCTTCCGGCACGATCTTCAGCGCGCTCGCATAATAGCGGCGGGCCTCCTCGTGCTTGCCCATCTTGTCGAGCGTGGTGCCCTGCACCGAAAGGATGCGCCAGTCGGGATTGGCCGGCGAATGGGCGCGGCTGAGCACGTCGAAGGCGGCTTGCGAATTGCCGTTGTCGGCGAGCGCGCGGCCGTAAGCGGCGAGCAGCGTCTTGTTGCCGGGATGGGCGATCGTTGCCTGTTCAAGCACGGCCGCGGCTTGCGCGCGCTGGCCGCTGGCGCGGAGCGCCTGGCCGTAGCCCAATGCCGCCTCGGCATCCTTTGGGTTGGCGCGATAGCGCTCGCCATACACCTCGGCCGCGCGGCGCGGATCTTCGGGAACGGCTTGCGCCTTTGATGGCGATGAGGTCAGCGACCCCGTGACGTCGGACATGGTCTGGCAGCCGCCAAGGCCTGCGGCGAAAACCACCGTTACGGCCGCGGAAGCAAGGAGCCGGGCAAGGGAGCCGGCGTGGCTGGACTGTCGACGCATGGGGACTTCAACTCACGGAAAGGGCTTGGGGGTGGAGCCGAACGGAGCCAGCAATAGACTGTTAACCCTAACGGCGGGTTAATTGGCCGTGCTATGCCATAGGCACCACCCCGCCCGAACCCTTCCATGAGACCCGCATGCAATCCCCGTTCGAGACCGCACCCGACGCCGCTGCCATTCCGATCACTTTCGCCACCAAGACGACCTGGAGCGTGACCGCCAAAGGACTCCCCGAACAGGCCCGGCAATTTGCGGCAGCCAACGACTTTACTGCCAAGCCCGGCAAATGCCTGACGCTCCCCTCGCCCGACGGGCAGATCGCGCAGGTCGTTTTCGGGTTGGAGGACGAGACCGCCAAGTCACGCGATCTGTTCCGGCCGGGCGCGCTGCCCGGCCTGTTGCCGCCCGGCATCTACCGCTTCGCCAATCCGCCGCACGATTTGCGGCTGGCGACGCTCGCCTTTGCGCTGGGGACCTATCGCTTCGGCCGCTACCGCAAGGCTGACACGCCCGCGGTCCGGCTGGTGCCGCCCGACGGCATCGATGTTGCCGATATCGCGCGGATGGCGGAGGCGGCCGCACTGGCGCGGGACCTGATCAATACGCCGTCGAACGACATGGGACCGGCGGAACTGGCAGAAGCTGCGCAGCAAATGGCGACGCGCTTCGGCGCCGAATTCAACTGCATCGTCGGCGACGATCTCGTGAAGCAGAACTTTCCGTTGATCCACGCCGTCGGCATGGCCTCGCCGCGCGCGCCGCGCCTGATCGATCTGAGCTGGGGCGATCGCGCTCACCCCAAGGTGACTTTGGTTGGCAAGGGCGTCTGCTTCGACACCGGCGGCCTCGATCTGAAACCGTCCGGCGGCATGCTGATCATGAAAAAGGACATGGGCGGCGCCGCCAACGTGCTGGCGCTGGCGCAGATGGTGATGGATGCGAAGCTGAAAGTGCGGCTGCGGGTGCTGATCCCCGCGGTCGAGAACGCAGTGGCCGGCAATGCCTTCCGCCCGCTCGATATCTTCAAGTCGCGCAAGGGACTTAACGTCGAGATCGGCAACACCGACGCCGAGGGACGGCTGGTGCTGGCCGATGCGCTGGCGCTGGCGGACGAGGAGAAGCCGGATCTGCTGGTAGACCTCGGCACCCTGACGGGGGCGGCGCGGGTGGCGCTGGGGCCGGATTTACCGCCGTTTTACACCAATGATGAGACGCTGGCCGAAAGCGTCGCAGCGCATGCGAAACGGGAGAACGATCCGTTGTGGCGAATGCCGCTGTGGCCGCCCTATGATTCGTGGCTGGATTCGAAGGTCGCCGACATCAACAATGCACCGTCCGGAGGCTTTGCCGGCTCGATCACCTGCGCGCTGTTCCTGCAGCGCTTCGTCACTGATGCCAGGAGCTGGCTGCATGTCGACATCTACGGCTGGACGCCTTCCGCCAAACCAGCGCGCCCCGAAGGCGGCGAATGTCAGGCTGCGCGCGCGATCTACAAACTGTTGAGCGAACGCTATGCATGATCCGCGCTTGACGCCGGCACGGCCCGAGGTCGCTGCAAAATATCTCGAAGGCAAGGTAAAGGCCGCGCGCTTCGTCGCGGGCGAGGAATTTTGCGTGACTGAGGCCGTCGCACCGGTGCGCGAGGGACCTGCTGCGGATACGTTGCTGGTGACGCAGGCGCTGAAGGGCGAGCGCGTCACGATCTACGACCGCAACGGCGAAGGCTTTGCCTGGGGCCAGCTCAACAGCGACGGCTATGTCGGCTGGATTCCCGATGCCGCGCTTGCCAAGCCTGCGGTTGCACCGACGCACAAGATCACGGCATTGCGGACCTTTGCGTTTCCAGGGCCGTCGATCAAGCTGCCGCCGGCCGAGACGCTATCGCTGGGCGCCAAGGTGACGATCGTCCGCGAAGACGGCGCGTTCGCGGTGACCGACGACGGCTTGTATCTGCCGCGAAGACATGTCGGCGGCCTCGACGCCATGGAGCAGGATTTCGTTGCGGTCGCCGAGCGCTTTGCCGGCACGCCGTATCTCTGGGGCGGCAAGAGCTCGCTCGGCATCGATTGCTCCGGCCTCGTCCAGGTCTCGCTCAACGCCGCCGGCATCGGCTGCCCGCGCGACAGCGACATGCAGCAGGACGGCCTCGGCCGGGCATTAAGTCCTGCGGAGATGAAGAAGCTGCAGCGCGGCGACTTGATCTTCTGGAAGGGTCATGTCGCGATCGTGCGGGATGGCGGCACCATCGTTCATGCCAACGCCCATCACATGGCGACCGTGGTGGAGAACACGAACGAAGCGATTGCGCGGATCAAGGCGTCGGGCAGTGACGTGATCGCGATCAAGCGGTGGTAGGACCAGGCTCACCGTCATCACCCGCGAAAGCGGGTGATCCAGTATTCCAGAGACATTCGTGATTGAATCGACACGCCGCGGCGTACTGGATACCCCGCCTTCGCGGGGTACGACGGCCTCTACTATGCCTCCGGCACGGCCTCGATGCGGAACGCGGCGGCGAACAGGGCGCGGGTGTAGTCGCTCTTCGGGTTCTTGAAGAGCTCGGCGGCCGGGCCCTCCTCCACCACCTTGCCGTGGCGCATCACGATCAGATGGCTCGCCAGCGAGGCCACCACGCGCAGATCGTGCGAGATGAACATGTAGGTCAGGTCGCGCTTGCGCTGCAGCTCGCGCAACAGGTCGACCATCTGCGCCTGTAACAGCATGTCGAGCGCGCTGGTCGGCTCATCGAGCACGACGAAGTTCGGCTCCAGCACCACCGCGCGCGCGATCGAAATGCGCTGGCGCTGGCCACCCGAAAATTCATGCGGATAGCGGAACCGCATCGCCGGATCGAGACCGACATCGCGGAGCGCCTTGACGACGCGCGCCTCGCGCTCCTCATACGACAGCGACTTCTGGTGCACGCTCAGGCCTTCGGCGATGATATCGCCGACGGACATGCGCGGGCTCAACGCGCCAAACGGATCCTGGAACACGATCTGCATATCGCGGCGGAACGGCAGCATGTCCTTGAAGCGCAGGCCCTGAATGTTGTTGCCGAGGAACACGATCGGGCCATCGGAGGAAATCAGCCGCAGCAACGCCAGGCCGAGCGTGGTCTTGCCGGAGCCGGATTCGCCGACGACGCCGAGCGTCTCGCCCTTGCGCACCGCGATGCTGACACCGTCCACCGCCTTGATATGGCCGACCGTCGAGCGCAACAGCCCGCGTTTGATCGGAAACCAGACCTTGAGATTGTCGGCCGACATCACCACCGGTTCGTTGGGCCGCGGCGGCGCCGGATCGGGTTTGGGCTCGGCCGCGAGCAGCGCGCGGGTATAGGCGTGCTTTGGCGCGGTGAAGACCTCCTCGACCGGACCCTGCTCGACGATCTTGCCTGAATTCATCACGCAGACGACGTCGGCGATGCGGCGGACGATACCGAGGTCATGGGTGATGAACAGCATGCTCATGCCGAGCCGGGAGCGGATCTCGGCGAGCAGCGCCAGGATCTGGGCCTGCACCGTGACGTCGAGCGCGGTGGTCGGCTCGTCGGCGATCAACAGGTCAGGCTCATTGGCGAGCGCCATCGCGATCATGACGCGCTGGCGCTGGCCGCCGGACAATTGATGCGGATAGCTTTTCAGCCGCGTTTCGGGATCGGGAATGCCGACCTGCGTCAGGAGCTCCAGCGTGCGCGCCCGCGCCGTCTGCCCGCTGATGCCGCTGTGCAGCGAAAGAATCTCGACGATCTGCGCCTCGATCGTGTGCAGCGGATTGAGCGAGGTCATCGGCTCCTGGAAGATGATCGAGATGTCGTTGCCGCGGATCTCGCGCATCTCGCTTTCCGCTGCCGTCAGCAGCTCGCGGCCGCGGAAGCGGATGTGACCTGAGGGATGCGAGGCGCTGGGATAGGGCAACAGCTTCAGGATCGACAACGCGCTGACGGATTTTCCGGAGCCGGACTCGCCGACCAGGGCCACGCATTCGCCGCGCTTGACCGAGAACGAGACATGATCGACCGCGAGCGTGTTGCCGAACGCCACCGAGAGGTCGCGGACATCGAGCAGGGGCTGGTTGATGGCGTCCATGCGCAGCCCCTACCTGAACGTCTTGCGCGGATCGAAGGCGTCGCGCGCGGCTTCGCCGATGAAGATCAGCAGCGACAGCATGATCGCGACCGAGAAGAAGCCGGTCAAACCGAGCCACGGCGCCTGCACGTTAGCCTTGCCCTGCGCCAGCAGCTCGCCTAGCGATGGCGAACCCGGTGGCAGGCCAAAGCCGAGGAAATCCAGTGCGGTCAGCGTCATCACCGAGGACGACACGATGAAGGGCAGGAACGTCATGGTCGCCACCATCGCGTTCGGCAGGAGATGGCGGAACATGATGACGCCATTGGAGACGCCGAGCGCCCTCGCCGCCTGGATATATTCGAAATTTCGCCCGCGCAGGAATTCGGCGCGCACGAGCCCGACCAGCGACACCCAGGAGAACAGCAGGAGGATGCCGAGCAGGATGAAGAAACCCGGCGGCAGCACCGCCGATATGATCAGCAGCAGATAGAGCGAGGGTATGGCGGTCCATATCTCGATAAACCGCTGGAAGGTCAGGTCGATCCAGCCGCCGAAATAGCCCTGCACACCGCCGGCGGCGATGCCGATGATCGAGGAGAAGATGGTGAGCGTCAGCCCGAACAGCACCGAGATGCGGAAGCCGTAGATCAGGCGCGCGACCACGTCGCGGCTCTGGTCGTCGGTGCCGAGCCAGTTGTATTCGAGGTCGCGGCAGCCCTTGAGGCCCTTCTTCTGCACCACCTCCTTGCATTGCTCTTCCGTCAGCATCCAGGTCGGCTTCGACGGCGCGGGCGTCGGCAGGTCGAGATTGTGGGTATCGTAGGAGAAGCGGATCGGCGGCCAGATCACGGTGCCGCCCTTTTCGGCAATCTGCTTCTGCAAATAGGGATCGCGATAGTCGGCAGTGGTTTCAAAATCGCCACCGAACGTAGTCTCGGCGTAGTTGAAAAGGACCGGCCAATAGAGACGGCCGTCATATTTGACGAGGAGCGGCCTGTCGTTGGCAATGAAATTGGCAAACAGCGAGAGCGTGAAAAGGACGAGGAATATCCAGAACGACCAATAGCCCCTTCGGTTGGCCTTGAAATTCTGCCAGCGGCGCCGGTTGAGCGGCGACGGCGCAAAGGCGTGGCGGGTGGCAGGAACGACTTCGCCGAGCGGCGATTGCGTCGTGGTCTCGACCGGCTGGGGCGCTGTGATCGTCATCAGACCTCACGCGCCTCGAAATCGATCCGCGGATCGATCCACATGTAAGCGAGGTCGGAGATCAGGTTGACCACGAGACCGACCAGCGAAAAGATGAACAGGGTGCCGAACACCACAGGATAATCGCGGTTCAGCACGCTCTCGAAACCGAGCAGGCCGAGGCCATCGAGCGAGAAGATGGTCTCGATCAGCAACGAACCGGAGAAGAAGGCGTGAATGAACGCGCTCGGAAAGCCCGCGATCACGATCAGCATCGCGTTGCGGAAAATGTGATTGTACAGCACCTGGCGCTCGCTGCAGCCCTTGGCGCGCGCGGTCATCACATACTGCTTGCGGATCTCGTCGAGGAACGAGTTCTTGGTCAGCAGCGTCATGGTGGCGAAGGCGCCGAGCGCCATCGAGATCAGCGGCAGCGTGATGTGCCAGAAATAGTCGATGATCTTCCAGTACCAGGGGAACTGCGCCCAGCCGTCCGAGGTCAGGCCGCGCAGCGGGAAGATGTTGAGGAACGAGCCGCCGGCGAACAGGATGATCAGGAGGATCGCGAACAGGAATCCCGGGATCGCAAAGCCGATGATGATTACCGCCGAGGTCCAGGTGTCGAACTTCGATCCGTCCTTTACAGCCTTGCGGATACCGAGGGGAATCGAGATCAGGTAGGTCAGCAGCGTCATCCAGATGCCGAGCGACATCGAGACCGGCAGCTTCTCCTTGATAAGCTGGATCACGCTGACGTCGCGGAAATAGCTCTTGCCGAAATCGAAGCGCGAGAAATTCCACACCATCAGCGCGAAGCGTTCCGGCGCCGGCTTGTCGAAACCGAACTGCACTTCCAGCTTTTTGATGAAATCGGGGTCCAACCCCTGCGCGCCGCGATATTTCGAACTGACGGCATCGGCGGACGCGCCGGTCTGAGGCCGCGCTGCGAAATCGCCGCCGCTGCCACCCGAAATCCTCGAGCTGCCGCCGGTGTCGGCGCCCGAGAGCTGCGCCAGCACGCGTTCGACCGGTCCGCCCGGCGCGAACTGCACGACCACAAAGGAGACGAACAGTATCCCGAGCAACGTCGGGAACATCAGCAAAATGCGGCGAGATATATAAGCGGCCATGAATTATTTCGCCTGCTCGAGCTTCGTGGCCTTGGCGGCGTCATACCACCAGTTGTCCGGCGCGCCGGTGCCTTGCGTATAGCGCGCCGGTTTTGGCGGATGCGCGAACAGGTCCCAATAGGCGATCGGGTGGTTGGTGCGAAACCATTGCGGCACCCAGTAACGGCCGGCGCGGAACACGCGATCGAGCGCGCGGCACGCGACGGTCAAATCAGCGCGCGTTTCGGCGCCGATCGCCTTGTCGACCAGCGCGTCGATCGCAGGACTGGCCACTCCTGCCAGATTGTACGATCCCTTGGTGGCGGCCGCATGCGACGTAAAATACGGCCGCAGGCTGTCGCCCGGCGTCGGCGACATGCTGAGCCGCATCGTCGTCATATCGAAATCAAAGGATTCCACCCGCGCGCGATACTGCACAGCGTCGATCAACCGGATACTGGCTTCGATGCCGAGCTGGCCGAGATTCTTGATGAAGGTGGCGTGATGCGGCTGGAACGACGGTTCGTCGAGCAGGAACTCGATCGTAAAGACCTCGCCATTCGGCAATAGCCGCTTGCCGTCCTTGATCGGGAGTTTTGCGTCCTGCAGCAATTGCTGCGCCTTGCGCAGCAATTGCCGGTCCTGGCCCGATCCATCCGATACCGGCGGCACGAACGGTTCGCCGAACACCTCGTCCGGCACCTGCCCGCGGAATGGCTCGAGCAGTTTCAGCTCCTCGGGAGACGGCAGTCCGGTCGCCACCATGTCCGAATTCTGGAACGGCGAAACCGTACGCGCATAGGCGCCATACATCACGGTCTTGTTGGTCCATTCGAAATCGAACGCGTTGATGATCGCTTCGCGCACTTTTGGGTCTTTGAACTTGTCGCGGCGGGTATTGAAGAACCAGCCTTGCCCACCTGACGGCAATTCATCCGGCAGGGTTTCGCGCGTGACGCGGCCGTCCTTGATCGCCGGAAAATCGTAACGCGTAGCCCAGATCCGCGCGGTGAACTCCTCGCGGTAGAGATAGTTCTTGCCGGTAAAGCCTTCGAACGCGACATCGCGGTCGCGATAGAACTCGTAGCGCACGGTATCGAAATTATAGCTGCCGCGGTTGACGGGCAGATCGGCGGCCCAATAGTTCTTGACCCGGTCGAACTCGACATAGCGGTTGATCTCGTATCGGCCCACCTTGTACGGGCCCGAGCCGACCGGGATATCGGTGGTCGATTCCTCGAATGGCCGCGTCGCGTAATAGGCCTTGGAGAAGATCGGCAGGCTCGCGACATAGAGCGGGACGTCGCGCGCGCGGTTCGGCGCAAAGACAACGGTCACCGTCGCATCGTCCAGCGCCTCGGCCTTCACGAAATCGCGCAACTGCACCACGATCAGCGGGTGCCCCTTTTCCTTCAGCGTGTTGAGCGAGAAGGCAACATCATGCGCGGTCAGTTTCGAGCCGTCATTAAAACGCGCCTCCGGCCGCATCGTGAAGCGGTAGGTCAGCTTGTCGGGAGAAATCCACACCGACTTCGCGGCGAGGCCATACATCGCGTCGGGCTCGTCGTTGGCGCGCGCCATCAGCGAGTCGAAAGTCAGCTCCACACCCTTCGCGCCTTCGCCCTTGAGGATGAAGGCGTTGAACGAATTGAACGTCTGGAAAGATTGATTGTAGGCGCGGGTCGACGGGATCGTCGAAAACAACCCGCCCTTCGGCGCTTGCGGATTGACGTAATCGAACTGCTTGAAAGTCAGCGGCGTATTTCAGGTCGCCGAACACCGACATGCCGTGCATCTCGGTGCCGCCATTGTCGGCGGCGGCGGGGCGCAATATGCCGGCGCTCAGCGCACCGATGCCGAGACCGAGCGCGTGCCGACGGTTGAGTAGCGCCATGCGCGATTCCTTCAACTGCGCTTGCCGATCTTGGCTGCCTTGTCGGCATCATACCACCACAGCGTGGGAAGTCCCGAGCGGCCGAATTTCGGCAACGGCTCGGCACGGCTGAAACGGTCCCAGCGGGCATAGCGCGAGAAACCGTAGGTGAATTGCGGCACGACATAGAAATTCCAGAGCAGCACGCGGTCCAGGGCCCTGGTCGCGGCCACCAATCCTTCGCGGTCCTTGGCGAAGATCACCTGCTCGATCAAAGCGTCGACCGCGGGATTCTTGATGCCGATCGTGTTCCTCGAACCAGGCTGGTCCGCAGCCTTGGATCCCCAGAATTCACGCTGCTCGTTGCCGGGTGACAGAGATTGCCCCCATTGATCGATGATCATGTCGAAATCGAAACTGCGGGTACGGTTTTGATATTGCGCGTCATCGACCACCCGGATCGAAGTCGTAACTCCGATGCGTTCAAGTGACGGCTTGAAAAACAGGGCAATGCGCTCGGCGGCCGGGTCCTGCACCAGGATTTCGACGGTAACCGGCTTGCCGTTGCTATCAACGAGCTTCTGGTCGCGCACCTGAAAGCCTGCTTCCTTCAGCAGCCTCGCAGCTTCCCGCAAATTGGCGCGCACCGCCTCCGGGTTACCGCCAACCGGGTTGACGTAGGGCTTCGTGAAGATTTCGGCCGGCACCTTGTCGCGCACCGTCTCGAGTATTTGCAGCTCGCGTCCTTCCGGCAGCCCCGACGATGCGAGCTCCGTCCCCTCGAAATAGCTGTTGATGCGCTTGTATTGGCTATAGAAGAGCTGCTTGTTCATCTCCTCGAAGTCGAAGGCGTAATTGAAGGCTCGCCGCAGCCGGGCGTCCTTGAACTGGTCGCGACGCAGATTGAGGACGAAAGCCTGCATCCGGCCGGAGTCGTTGATCTTGAATTCTTCCTTGACGACGCGCTTGTCGGTGACAGCCGGAAAATCATAGGCGGTCGCCCATTGCTTGGCCGAATTCTCGGCGATCCAGTCCGCCTGATCCGCCTTGAACGCTTCCAGGGCGACCAGATTGTCGCGGAAGAACTCGTAACGCAGCTCGTCGAAATTGTTTATTCCAACCTGCGCAGGAATCTTCGTGCCCCAATAATCCTTCACCCGTTCGAGGGTGACCGAGCGTCCGGCAACAAATTCCTTGATCCGATAGGGGGCCGAGCCTAGCGGCGGCTCCAGCGTCGTTGCCGCGATGTCGCGCTTGCGGCCCTGGCTGTCGGTACCTTCCCAATAATGCTTGGGCAGGACCAGCAATTCTCCGACAATGGTCGGCAGTTCACGGTTTCCCGGGCCGTCGAAGGTAAACTTGATTTCGCGTTCGCCGGACTTCTCGGCCTTTACGACGTGCCTGTAATAGGAAGCGTACATCGGGCTGTACTGCTTCAAGGTATTTATCGAGAAGATCACATCCTCCGGCGTGACCGGCTTGCCATCGTGCCAGCGCGCCTCCTTGCGCAGGCGATAGACAACCCAGGAGAAGTCATCCGGATGGGCGGCCCCTTCCGCCAGCAGCCCATATTCTGTGACGACCTCGTCCTGTGACTTGGTCATCAGTGTCTCGTAGATCAGCGTAGCGGCCGGCGCGAGCGAGCCTTTGATGCCGGCAACGGCGATGTTGAAGTTGTCGAACGTGCCGATCGAAATCATGCGAGCGACGCCGCCCTTCGGGGCATTCGGATTGACGTAATCGAAATGCTTGAAGTCAGCGGGATATTTGATGTCGCCGAACAGCGAGAGCGCATGCCGCCACTCCAGTCCCTCGGTTGCGGACTGGGCGTGGGCCGCTTCTGTCATCGGAAGGTTTGCCGAGAGTCCCAGCGCCGGGACCAGCGCGGCTGCGGCAGTGCCTTGCAGAAGATGTCGTCGGGTGATTGCCAAGTGCGAAAATCCTGTTGCTTACGGGAGCCAGCCAGCACCCACTATAAGGCAAGGGTTCGACAAATTACGTTGCTTTTTCCTCATGATATCAACACGGGAACACGCCGGTGCGGCGAAACGTCCCGATAACAACAACGCGATCACCATAGACAAACGGCCAGGCAATGCCTGGCCGTCGTCTCGTGCACAAGTCCACGCAGGACTGGCGGAATATTACTTCGCCGCGGTCGGCAGCGGCGCCGGGTTGTCGGAAAGGCTGCGCAGATAGGCGATCACGTCGGCACGCTCGCTGTCCTTCGGAAGGCCTGCGAAGCCCATCGCGGTGCCCGGGACAAAGGCCTTGGGGCTGGCGAGAAACTTGTTGAGGTCGTCATAGGTCCAGGCGCCGCCCTTGCCCTTCATAGCGGCCGAGAAATTGAAGCCGGCGTGTCCCGTGCCCTTCGGCTCGTTCAAGATGCCATAGAGGTTCGGGCCGACGCGGTTGGGGCCGCCCTTCTCGAAGGTGTGGCAGGCCGCGCACTTCTTGGCGGCGGCGGCGCCCTTCTCGACGGAGGCGGTCTGCAGGAGCTTCTCGATCGGCTCGGCCGGTGCGGCGGCCTCCTTGGCTTCGCCGCCGTGGGTCACTTCCTTCACGGCAATCTCGAAGCCGGGCTTTGCCGGCATCACGGGCGCGAAAATCGCATGAGCGGCAAAGCTCGTCACCAGAACGAGAATGCACGTGCCGAGGATGGCACCGATAATCTTGTTGAGTTCGAAGGAGTCCATAACGGATCAGGCTCCAGGCCGGAAAGGTCGACTGAAGGCCGGCAAAACGGCCGCGGATGCGCATCAGGAATCAGCTTTCGCGCCGCACCCTCAGCAGGGTTGAGATATCGGTTTGCCCGGGCTCTGGCAACCCGTATAAACGCCCCGACTTTCCACCGATCCCCATTATTTACGGCCCGTTTTCGCTGGCCGTCTGACCTCGTTCCGGATGACTGAAACCCGCATTCTGGTGCTGATTCCCGCCCGCATGGCGGCGACCCGCCTGCCCGGCAAGCCGCTGCTCGATATCGGCGGCCTGCCGATGATCGTCCACGTGCTGCGGCGGGCCGAGGAGGCCAAAATCGGCCGGGTGGCGGTCGCCACCGATACGCCCGAGATCGCGGCCGCCGTGAAGGCCGCCGGCGGCGAGGTGGTGATGACTCGCGCCGATCATCCCTCCGGTTCCGACCGGATCCATGAGGCGATGCGGACAATCGATCCCGACGGCCGGGCCGAGATCGTGGTCAACCTGCAGGGCGACTTTCCCACGATCAACCCGGCCACCATCCGCGCCGCGCTGCCGCCGCTCGACGACCCCGCCGTCGACATTGCGACGCTGGCCTCGCAGATCCATACCGAGGAAGAAGCCCAGGCCCCCAGCGTGGTGAAGGCGGTCGGCTCGCCGATAGGCCCGAACCGGCTTCGTGCGCTGTATTTCACCCGCGCCACGGCGCCCCACGGCGATGGTCCCCGCTACCACCACATCGGCCTCTATGCCTACCGCCGCGCCGCGCTGGAGCGGTTCGTGGCGCTGCCTCCGTCTCCGCTGGAGCAGCAGGAGAAGCTCGAACAATTGCGCGCGCTGGAGGCCGGGATGCGGATCGACATCACCATCGTCGATAGCGTCCCCCGCGGGGTCGACACCCCGGCCGACCTCGAAACCGCCCGCAAGATACTAGAGCCTCGTTCAGGTTGAACGAGGCTCTACCCTTTTGTTTTGACGCGTTTTCTTCACGCGAACCGGTATCCACTTCGCTTGAAAACGCTATAGCCAAGGCCTGACCGGCTGCTAAAAGGCCCCGCATGACCAAGAAGCTGAAAATCGCATTCCAGGGCGAGCCTGGCGCCAATTCGCATATCGCCATCGTCGAGGCCTATCCCGACGCCGAGCCGTTGCCCTGCGCGACCTTCGAGGACGCGCTGGCCGCGATCTCCTCGGGCGAGGCCGATCTCGGCATGATCCCGATCGAGAATTCGGTCGCCGGCCGGGTCGCCGATATCCATCACCTGCTGCCGGCCTCCGGCCTGTTCATCGTCGGTGAATGGTTCTTGCCGGTCCGCCATCAGTTGATGGCAATCAAGGGCACAAAGCTCCCGGACATCAAGACGGTGGAGAGCCACGTCCACGCGCTCGGGCAATGCCGCCGCATCATCCGCAAGCTCGGCATCAAGCCGATCGTAGCGGCCGATACCGCCGGCAGCGCGCGCGATGTTTCCGAACGCAAGGACAAGAGCGTCGCCGCCATTGCCTCGCGGCTGGCCGCTGACATTTACGGCCTCGATGTCCTGGCCGAGGATGTCGAGGACGAAGCCCACAACACCACGCGTTTCGTGGTGCTGGCGCGCCAACAGAAATGGGCCGCGCAGGGCTCGGCGCCGCTGGTCACGACTTTTGTTTTCCGGGTGCGCAATTTGCCCGCTGCGCTCTACAAGGCGCTCGGCGGTTTCGCCACCAACGGCGTCAACATGACGAAATTGGAAAGCTACATGGTCGACGGCGAATTCTCCGCCACGCAATTCTATGCCGACGTCGATGGTCACCCCGACGACAGGGGCCTCGCCTTCGCGCTGGAAGAACTGAAGTTCTTCTCGCGCGAGTTTCGCATCGTCGGCGTCTACCCGGCCCATCCGTTCCGGGCGACGTTCAACGGGAAGGCGGATTGAATTCTCGTGTCCCGGACGCGGTGCAGCGCTTCGCGCTGCTCCGCAGAGCCGGGACCCACCTCTCCGCAGCCACAGGCCCAGACATTGGGCCCCGGCTTAGCAGCGCATCACGCCGCAAAAATGCGGCGCGCTGCGCAGCATCCGGGGAACGGAGAGCGGTTTACGCCGCCACTTTCTTACCTGATCCGAACGCTTCGACCAGCAGGCTATACGATTTCTTCCGCGCGTCGTGATCGTACACCGCGGTGATCACCATCAATTCATCCGGCTGGCTTGCCGTGATCATCGGCTCCAGCTTCGCCATGATCGTCGCGGGGCTGCCGACGAACAGCCGCGATCGGTTGCGCATCACCGAGGCGCGCTCGGCGTCGCTATAATTATAGGCCAGCGCTTCTTCGACGCTGGGCAGTGGCAGATATTGTCCGCGGTCGCGGCGCAGACGGTTGAGGTCCATCGAGGAGGCGAGCTTTTCGGCTTCCGCATCGGTTTCGGCGGCAACAGCCGCGACCGCGAGAATGCCGTGCGGGGTCTCCCGCCAACCGGACGGCTTGAAGTGGCTGCGATAGTTGGTCATCGCCGCGGTCGCGTCATAGGACGCAAAATGATGCGCGAACGCGAAGCCCATCCCGACCTGGGCGGCGAGCTCCGAACTGTAGTCGCTCGAGCCGAGCAGCCAGATCGGCGGCAGCGGCGTATCGTCGGGCATCGCCACGACGTTGTTGTAGGGATGGCCGGCCGGGAAACCGCGGGTCTCCCACAGCACCAGTTCACTCAGCCGTTCGAGAAAGTCGTCGCCCTCGCGACGATCGAGTCGGCTGCGCAGCGCATGCGCCGTGGCGCCGTCGGTGCCGGGCGCGCGGCCGAGGCCGAGATCGATGCGGCCGGGAAACAGCGCCTCCAGCATCTTGAAGCGTTCGGCCACCACCAGCGGCGCGTGGTTGGGCAGCATCACGCCGCCGGAGCCGACGCGGATGTTTTTGGTCACCGCGGCGATCTGGCCGATCATCAGGTCCGGCGCCGGGCTGGCCACCGAGGCCAGGTTGTGGTGCTCGGCAAGCCAGTAGCGGACATAGCCGAGTTCATCGACATGGCGCGCCAGATCGATGCTGTTCTGCAGCGCGTGGGCTGGACGGGTGCCGGTGGTGACGACGGAGAGGTCGAGGACTGAAAGCGGGATCATGGCGCCAAACTAGTGCGGTAAACGAGGACGACAAAGGCCCGGTTCGCGCAGATCTGGCCCGCGCCTGTGGGGAAAGGGGGCGCGAACCGGGTACCGTGAGTGGGACGCAATGTGACAACTTTAACAATTTTCGCACCTACCCACGCCATTTTGATATCGATCTGGGCCGGCGATACGTCATTATCCCATTGTTTATGCTGTTAAAATATACAGGCATCTCTGCCCACCAATATCGTATAGTGGCGATATTTCGCAGATTTTTTGCAATTATTGGGCCACTTCCCACCATTGATGGGCTGTTTGGTCAACCTCGTTTGGCCTATTTTAGCTGACGGCCACCAAGGCTGATGCCGGCCCATCCTATCGGAGCTTTGTGAAGTGCCATGACCGAGGTTACGCCCCCCGCTTTCGACGGCCATCGCGCGCTCCATTCGCCAAAGATCTCCTTCGAATTCTTTCCGCCCAAGACGGAAGAGATGGAGCGGAGCCTGTGGGAGACCATCAACCGGCTGGCGCCGCTGACGCCGAATTTCGTCTCCGTCACCTATGGCGCCGGCGGATCGACCCGGGAGCGTACCCATTCGACCATCGCCCGCATTTTGAAAGAGACCGGCCTGACGCCGGCCGCGCATTTGACCTGCGTCGGCGCACCAAAGGGCGAGATCGACGACGTGGTGGCGCGCTATCACGAGATCGGCGTCCGCCATATCGTGGCGCTGCGCGGTGATCCCACCACCGGCATCGGCACCGCCTATCGCGCCCATCCGGACGGCTACCAGAGTTCGCCCGACCTGATCGCGGGCATCAAGAAGCGCTATCCCGATATCGAAGTCTCGGTTTCCGCCTATCCGGAGAAGCATCCGGAGAGTCCGACGATCGATGCCGATATCGACACGCTGAAGGCCAAGGTCGATGCCGGCGCGGCGCGCGCCATCACCCAGGTATTCTTCGATAACGATCTCTACTTCCGCTACCTCGACCGCGTCCGCGCCCGCGGCATCGATATCCCGGTCGTCCCCGGCATCATGCCGATGCACAATTTCAAGCAGGCGCGGAACTTCGTGACCCGCGCGGGCACGTCAGTGCCAGCCTGGCTGGCGGACAAGTTCGAAGGCCTCGATGATGACGCCGAGACGCGCAAGCTCGTCGCGGCGACCGTCGCCGCCGGCCAGGTGCAAAAGCTCGCCAAGCACGGCGTCGATACCTTTCATTTCTACACCATGAACCGCGCGGACCTCGTGTTCGCGATCAGCCATTTGCTGGGCATCCGCCCCAATGGCGCGCAGAAAGCTGCATGATCCGATGAGTGTTTCGATTTCGCCCAAGGGTTCGCCAAAGCGAACCGCCCTGCTCGCCGCCGCCCGCGAACGCATCCTGGTGCTCGACGGCGCCATGGGCACCATGATTCAGGGCCTAGAGTATGACGAGGCCGCGTTTCGTGGGCAGCGCTTTGCCGACTTCCACCGCGACGTCCGCGGCAATAACGATCTGCTGATCCTGACGCAGCCGCAGGCGATCGAGGACATCCACGCTGCTTACTTGCGCGCCGGCGCCGACATCGTCGCGACCAACACGTTTTCCTCGACTTCGATCGCGCAGGCCGACTACGACATGTCGGACCTCGCTTATGAACTGAACCGCGACGGCGCAAAACTCGCCCGCGCCGCCGCCGAGCGCGTCAGCGCCGAGGACGGCAAGCCGCGGTTTGTCGCGGGCGCGCTGGGCCCCACCAACCGCACCGCCTCGATCTCGCCTGACGTTTCCAACCCCGGCTATCGCGCCGTCACCTTCGACGATCTGCGCAAGGCCTATGGCGAGCAGATCAACGGCCTGCTCGACGGCGGCGCGGATATGCTGCTGGTCGAAACGATCTTCGACACGCTCAACGCCAAGGCCGCGCTCTACGCCATCGCCGAAATCACCGAACAACGCGGCATCGACGTGCCCGTGATGATCTCGGGCACCATCACCGACAAATCCGGCCGCCTGCTTTCCGGGCAATTGCCGGAAGCGTTCTGGCACTCGGTGCGGCATGCGAAGCCGATCACCATCGGATTCAACTGCGCGCTCGGCGCCGAAGATCTTCGCGCCCATATCGCCGACATCGGCCGCGTCGCCGATACGCTGGTGTGCGCCTATCCGAACGCCGGCCTGCCGAACGAGTTTGGCCAGTATGACGAGACGCCGGAATACATGGCGCGGCTGATCGGCGAGTTCGCCGAGGCCGGCCTCGTCAACATCGTCGGCGGCTGCTGCGGCACCACGCCGGACCATATCGCCGCGATTGCCGCCGCCGTGGCCCCGCACAAGCCTCGCGCCGTGCCCGCGATCGAGCCGCGGCTGCGGCTGTCGGGCCTTGAGCCGTTCGAACTGACGCCGGCTATCCCCTTCGTCAACGTCGGCGAGCGCACCAACGTCACGGGATCGGCGAAATTCCGCAAGCTGATCACCGCAGGTGACTACACCGCAGCGCTTCAGGTGGCGCGCGACCAGGTCGAGAACGGCGCCCAGATCATCGACGTCAACATGGACGAGGGCTTGCTGGACTCGGAAGCCGCGATGGTGACGTTCCTCAATCTCGTCGCCGCCGAGCCCGACATCGCCCGCGTGCCGGTGATGGTGGACTCCTCGAAATTCAACGTGATCGAGGCCGGCCTGAAATGCGTTCAGGGCAAGCCGGTGGTGAACTCGATCTCGATGAAAGAGGGTGTGGAGAAATTCATCCACGAGGCCCAGATCGCGCGCCGCCACGGCGCTGCCGTTGTCGTCATGGCGTTCGATGAGGTCGGCCAGGCCGATACGTTCGCGCGCAAGACCGAGATCTGCAAGCGCGCCTATGACATCCTGGTCAACGAAGTCGGGTTTCCCCCTGAGGACATCATCTTCGATCCGAACATCTTTGCGATCGCGACCGGGCTTGAAGAACACAATAATTACGGCGTCGACTTCATCGAGGCGACGCGCTGGATCCGCCAGAACCTGCCGCATGCGCACATCTCCGGTGGCGTGTCCAATCTCTCGTTCTCGTTCCGCGGCAACGAGCCGGTGCGCGAGGCCATGCATTCGGTGTTCCTGTATCATGCCATCAAGGCCGGCATGGACATGGGCATCGTCAATGCCGGGCAGATGATCGTCTATGACGACATCGACCCCGAACTGCGCCAGGTTTGCGAAGACGTCATCCTCAACCGCGACGCGGGCGCATCCGAGCGGCTGCTGGCGCTGGCGGAAAAATTCCGCGGCAAGGAGAAGCAGACCAAGGAACAGGATCTCGCCTGGCGCGAATGGCCCGTGGAGAAGCGGCTGAGCCACGCGCTGGTGCACGGCATCACCGAATTCATCGAGCAAGACACCGAAGCCGCGCGGCTGACGGTGGAGCGTCCGCTGAATGTGATCGAAGGCCCGCTGATGGCCGGCATGAACATCGTCGGCGACCTCTTCGGCGACGGAAAAATGTTCCTGCCGCAGGTGGTGAAGTCGGCGCGCGTGATGAAGCAGGCGGTCGCCTATCTGATGCCCTTCATGGAAGAGGAGAAGGCGCGCAACCTCGCCAACGGCGTGACCAGCGATGGCCGCAATGCCGCCGGCAAGATCGTGCTCGCCACCGTCAAGGGCGACGTCCACGACATCGGCAAGAACATCGTCGGCATCGTGCTGCAATGTAACAATTTCGAGGTGATCGATCTTGGCGTCATGGTGCCCGCCACCAGGATCATCGAAACGGCCAAGGCCGAAGGCGCCGACATCATCGGGCTGTCCGGCCTGATCACGCCCTCGCTTGACGAGATGAGCTTTCTGGCCGGCGAGATGGAACGGCAGGGCATGAAGATGCCGCTGTTGATCGGCGGTGCCACCACGAGCCGCGTCCATACCGCCGTCAAGATCGATCCCAACTACAAGGGCGGTCCGGTGGTGCATGTCAACGATGCCAGCCGTGCGGTCGGCGTCGCCTCGTCGCTGCTCTCGCCCGAGAAGCGCGAGGTCTATGCCGCCGGCATCCGTGCCGAATACGCCAAAATTTCCGCGGCGCATTTCCGTGCGCAGGCCGACAAGAAGCGGCTCAAGCTTGCCGATGCACGCGCCAACGCGGTCAAGGCCGACTTCGCCAAGACGCCGCCGAAGAAGCCTTCGTTCCTCGGCATCCGGAGTTTTGACGCCTACGATCTGGCCGAGCTTGCCGAGTACATCGACTGGACGCCGTTCTTCCAGACCTGGGAATTGACCGGGCGCTTCCCGGCCATCCTCGACGATCCCAAGGTCGGCGAAGTCGCCCGCTCGCTCTATGACGACGCGCGCAAGATGCTCGACCGCATCATCAAGGAAAAATGGTTCACCGCGCGCGCCACCATCGGCTTCTGGCCGGCGAATGCCGAGGGCGACGATATTGCGGTTTACGCCGACGACACGCGAGCCAGGAAGACCGCGACCTTCCATACACTGCGCCAGCAACTGGAGAAGCGCGAGGGCCGCTTCAACGCCGCGCTGTCAGATTTTATCGCGCCAACATCTTCGGGCGTGCCGGATTACATCGGCGCCTTCGTCGTCACCGCCGGGATCGGCGAGGACGTGGTTGCCGACCGCTTCAGGAACGCCAATGACGATTATTCTTCGATCCTGTGCAAGGCGCTGGCCGATCGCCTGGCGGAAGCTTTTGCGGAGCGGATGCACCAGCGCGTCCGCAAGGAATTCTGGGGCTACGCGCCGGACGAGACGCTGGCGCCCGATCAGTTGATCCTCGAGCAATATGCCGGCATCCGCCCGGCGCCGGGTTATCCCGCGCAGCCCGATCACACCGAGAAGGCGACGCTGTTCCGCCTGCTCGATGCGGAAAATACTGCCGGTGTGAAGCTGACCGAGAGCTTTGCGATGTGGCCGGGTTCGTCGGTGTCGGGGCTTTATTTCTCGCATCCCGAAAGCTTCTATTTCGGCGTCGGCAAGATCGAGCGCGACCAGGTCGAGGACTATGCCGCGCGCAAGGGCATGAGCGTCGCCGAGACCGAACGCTGGCTGTCGCCGGTGCTGAACTACATTCCCTCGCAGGAGCGGGCTGCGGCGAAGGCGCCGGTGGTGGCTGAAGTTGTCGCCGCCAACGACGTTACCTCTAAGGATTTGGCCTCGCATCCGCCCGGCTGCGCCTGCGCCGTGCATCTGGCGTATCGGAAGAAGGCCGTGGGGGCTGGTTGACCACGTAGCCCGGATGGAGCGCAGCGCAATCCGGGAAAATCGATCCGCGTGCGCAGTCCCGGATTTCGCTTTCGCTCCATCCGGGCTACGGCTTTCTTCCCTTCTCTTCTTATGGGAGAAGGGAAGAGAGGTACGAGGTGCCCATGAAATTCTTCTCCTTCTGGCGATCGCTGGCGAGCTTTCGGGTTCGCATCGCGCTCAATCTGAAAAACGTTCCTGTCGATGTCGTGTTCGTCGATCTCGACGCCAACGCCCATCGCGATCCCGAGTATCGCAAGATCAATCCGCAGATGGCGCTGCCGGCGCTGGTGGAAGATGACGGCATCACGCTGTTCCAGTCGCTCGCCATCCTCGAATATCTCGACGAGAAATATCCCTCCCCGCCGCTGCTGCCCGCCGATATCAACGGCCGCGCCCGCGTCCGCGCGCTGGCGCTGATGGTCGCCTGCGAGGGCCATCCGCTGCTGGTGCCGCGGGTGCGGCGCTATCTCGACCACGAACTCAATCTGCGCGACACGCAGCAGGCGGCGTGGCGGCGGCACTGGACCGTGGAAACGCTGGCCGCGCTGGAGGGGCACCTGGCTGGCCACAAGGAGACGGGAAATTTCTGCCATGGCGATGCGCCGACGCTGGCCGACATCTGCATGGTCGGACATGTCACCGCCGCCGTGACGCAGCAGATCGACCTTTCGACTTGGCCGACGGTCAAGCGCATCTTTGAAACCGCGATGGCGCTGCCGGAATTTGCCAAGGCGCATCCGCTGGCGCAGCCGGACACGCCGGAGGCGATGCGGGCAAAGGCCTGAACGCGAGGCTGGCCACCGGGCGGCACGACTCCCGAACGCACCTCACCCAGCCTGAAAAAATCGCGAAAACAACCCCATGCAAAGTAGGATTGGGCCTGCGGCTCACGCTCGTGCGAGCGCAGCCGTAGGGTGGGCAAAGGAGCGTAGCGACGTGCCCACCATTCTCTCGGCATGGAGGTGGGCACGCTGCGCTTTGCCCACCCTGCAACAGCAACAGCATCTCACCCCTTCGGCGGCGCGAGCGGCTGCACGATCTCCTTGAACGGCGGCAGCGCCTCGCACCGCTCGGAATGCGCCTTCAGCGCCGGATAGCGCGCGTCGAACAGCGCGGGATGCGCCTCGCCGGTGAAGCGCAACACGCAGGCGACCGCGATGTCGGCGTGGCCGATGTTTTCGCCGAACCAGTACGGCGACTTGATCGCCGCACGCTCCTTTTCCAGCACGTCGAGCACGCCCGATATCTGCGACTTGCAGCGCTCGACCCAGAGATCGAGCTGCTTCTCCTTCCGCAGCACGCGCTCGTACAGCAGGCTGACGCCCTTGTCGCCGAGCCCCATCGCCAGCGCCGAAATCCGCAAATGCCGCCGCCGCATCTCGCCGCTCCGCGCGATCATCGCCTTTTCGGAGCCGACGACATCGTCGAGATAATCCAGAATCATCGCGCTCTCGATCAGCGCCTCGCCGTCATCGAGCACCAGCGTCGGCACCCGCCGCAGCGGATTGAACGGCGCGATCTTGTCGGCATCGCCGAAGGTCGACCACGGCCTGTGCTCGAAGGCGATGCCGTAGAGCCGCATCGCGATAGCGACGCGGCGGACAAAGGGAGAGTTGTACTGGCCGATCAGGATCATGGCTCGTACCTTTCCACACGCTTGGCCGTCATACTCCGCGAAGGCGGAGTATCCAGTACGCCGCGGCCTCTCAGCTCCATCGCAACTTTCGCTGGAATACTGGATCCCCGCCTTCGCGGGGATGACGGCCGAGGATGAGGACGCTCCTATTGATTACTCAATAATCGGCACATGCTTCGCCACGTCGCGCGGCACGGTCCCATCGAGCCGCGGATCGTTGACCACCTCGACCTGCCGCCGGAACGGACGGAAACCCGACCGCCGGTAGAAGGCGAGCGCGGCAGGATGATCGAAGGTGCAGGTGTGCAGCCAGACGCGCGTGACTGGCCGGGACCATGCGCGCTCCAGCGCGCGGTTCATCAGCCAGCGGCCGGCGCCGGTTCCGACACATTTTTCGGTCACTCCGAAAGAAACGATTTCGCATTGCCCGGGCTCGCGACAATCCATCTCGAGCAAGCCTTCGTCGCGCCCCTCATGCGCCAGCGCGTAGATCTCCATCAGCGGCGATTGAACGATCGCGGCCAATTCTGCGTCAGGCATCCGGATCCGTGAAATCCACAGCCATTGCAGGCCGACGCGGCGATAGAGATCGCGATACCAGTCGAGCGTGGGAACATCGACCCTGCGCAGCGACCATGCGCCCGCGGGATCGGGACGCGGCGCGGGGCGCGCGATCATTTCCAGATGCGTGACGAGTGCGGCGATCTTGCCGGCAGGGACGTCGGAGTAACCGTCGGGCAGGATCATGGTGTGCTATTCCCCCTCGTCGCTTGCCAGCACGCCCTTCACCGCCCGTGCCCAGCCTGCAAGCTTCCGCTCTCGCGTCGCCTTGCTCATGTTCGGCTTGAAGCGGTGTTCCAGCCGCCAGTTGTCGGCGAACTTCGCCGGCTCGGGATAAACGCCGGCCTGTAGCCCCGCGAGATAGGCGGCGCCCAGCGCGGTGGTTTCCTGGATCATCGGGCGATCGACCGGCGCGTCGAGCAGGTCCGCGAGGCGCTGCATGGTCCAGTCGGAGGCGGTCATGCCGCCGTCGACGCGCAGCACGTTGGCGGCCTTCTCGCCCGGCCAGTCGGCACGCATTGCCTCGCGGAGATCGAACGTCTGGTAGCAGACGCTTTCGAGTGCGGCATGCGCCAGTTCGGCAGGGCCGGTGTTGCGGGTCAGGCCGAACAGCGCGCCGCGGACGCGGGGATTCCAGTAGGGCGCGCCGAGGCCGACGAAGGCCGGCACCAAATAGACGCTCTGCATGGAATCGGATTTGTCGGCGAGCGGGCCGGTCTCGGACGCCTGCTTGATGATGCCCAGCCCGTCGCGCAGCCATTGCACGGCGCTTCCGGCGACGAAGATCGAGCCTTCCAGCGCGTAGGTGCGTTTGCCATTCAATTGATAGGCGATGGTTGTCAGCAGCTTGTTCTTCGAGGCCACCGGCGTGGTGCCGGTGTTGAGCAGTGCAAAACAGCCGGTGCCGTAGGTCGACTTGATCATGCCCGGCGTGAAGCAGGCCTGGCCGATGGTCGCGGCCTGCTGGTCGCCGGCGATCCCCGATATTGCGATGGCGCCGCCGAACAGGCTCGAGTCGCTGTCGCCGAATTCGGCGGAGGAGTCTTTTACTTCGGGAAGCATCGAGCGCGGCACGCGCAGCAGCTTCAAGAGTTCATCGTCCCACTCGCCGGTGTGGATGTTGAACAAGAGCGTGCGCGAGGCGTTGGTGGCGTCGGTGGCGTGCACCTTGCCGCCGGTCAGCCGCCACAGCAGATAGCAATCGACGGTGCCGAACATCAGTTCGCCGCGCCCGGCCCGTTCGCGCGCGCCCGGCACGTGATCGAGGATCCAGGCGACTTTCGTTCCGGAGAAATAGGGATCGATGATCAGGCCGGTCTTGGCCGAAATTACCGGCTCGTGGCCTTCGCCTTTGAGTTTCGCGCAGATGTCGGCGGTGCGGCGGTCCTGCCAGACGATGGCGCGGTGCACGGCCTGCCCCGTCACGCGATCCCACACGACAGTGGTCTCGCGCTGGTTGGTGATGCCGATCGCGGCGATATCCTTTGCCTTCAGGCCCGCCTTTTCCAGCGCCTCGCGGCAGACCGCGACCGTCGAGTTCCAGATGTCCTCCGGCTCGTGCTCGACCCAGCCGGATGCCGGGAAATGCTGCGGGAATTCCTGCTGCGCCGTGGCGGCGATGGAAATGTCCGATCGGAACACGATGGCGCGCGAGGACGTGGTGCCCTGATCGATGGCCAGCACAAAGGACATGACGTTGCTTCCCCGGGAGGATTGTGGTTGCGCAAGAGGCAATCCGATTGGGAGGCGGAGGTCAATATCAGAAGCCTGCCGTATGTCCGGTGCGCCCCCTCTCCCGCTTGCGGGGGAGGGTTGGGGTGGGGGTGCCGCCGCAAGCGACGATGTCAGAGATCAAGCGCGGCTGGCGCAAGAAAAAAAGCGAGACGGACTCGCGGAGAGCCCCCACCCGCCTCGCTTCGCTCGGCACCCTCCCCCGCAAGCGGGAGAGGGATTGCATCACGTCGCCGCGGTGGTCACGCCGCCGTCGACCACGATGGTCTGGCCGGTCATGAAGGTCGACGCGTCGGAGGCCAGATAGGCCACCGCGCCGGCGATTTCTTCGGGTTCGCCGATGCGGCGAAGCGGCGAGCCTGACGTGCGGCGCTTCAGGTTCTCAGGGTCTTCCCACAGCGCGCGGGCGAAATCGGTTTTCACGAGGCCCGGCGCCACGCAATTGACGCGGACGCCCTTCGGGCCCCATTCGCCGGCGAGGCTGCGGCACAGCGCGAAGTCCGCCGCTTTCGAAATGCCGTAGGCGCCGATCACGGTGGAACCGCGCAAGCCGCCGATGGAAGAAATGATCACCACCGAGCCGTTGCCGCGCTCGGCCATCTGCGGGATCGCCAGCGCGCAGAGCCAGATGTTGCTCTTGACGTTGGAGCCCATGATCTTGTCGAAGGCCTCGTCCTTGATGTCGAGCAGCGGGCCGTAATACGGATTCACCGCAGCGTTGCAGACGAGGATGTCGACCTTGCCGTAATGCTTCGTGGTGCCTGATATCAGCGCCTCGACTTCCTCGCGGCGCGAGATGTTGCAGGGAATGACATGGGCGTCGCCGCCGGCTTTCTTGATGCCTTCGGCGACTTCCTGGCAGGCGTCCGCCTTGCGGCTGGAGATCACGACCTTTGCGCCGAGTTTTGCCAGCAGTTCGGCCGACGAACGGCCGATGCCGCGGCTGGAGCCGGTGATGACGGCGACTTTTCCGGTGAGGTCGAACGGGGTGTTTTTCATTGTTGTTGGCTCCCTGTTTCCATTCATTCAGTCGTCATCGCCCGGTTTAGCCGGGCGATCCAGTATTCCAGAGACGATTGCGCGAGAGTTGATAGGCCGCGGCGTACTGGATCCCCCGCTTTCGCGGGGGATGACAGTCAGCTTGCCTCAAACCAGCCCGCCCGCGTCGGTGACGCGGCGGAGGTGGTAGTCGGTGTCGCCAAAGGTGTTCTCGATCATGGTCAGCCGCTTGAAGTAGTGGCCGATCTTGGCTTCCTGGGTCATGCCGATGCCGCCGTGAAGCTGGATCGACTGCTGGCCGATGAACTTGCCGGATTTGCCGATCTGCACCTTGGCGGCGGCGACCGCGGTCGCGCGCTCCCTGGCGCTGTCGAAATCGGCGGCCATGGTCGCAAACATCGACATGCTGCGGGCCTGTTCGAGCGCCACGAACATGTCGGCGGCGCGGTGCTGCAGGGTCTGGAAGGTGCCGATCGCGACGCCGAACTGTTTTCGGGTCTTGAGATATTCGACGGTCGACTTCAGCGATTCATCCATCGCGCCGACCGCTTCCGCGCACATCGCGGTGCGGGCTTCATCCACCACGCGCTCGATCAGCGGCAGAGCGTTCTCGGGATCGCCGATCGCAGCGTCTGCGCCAACCTCGACGCCGGTGAGCGTGATGTCAGCCGCATGCAGGCCATCCTGGGTCGGATAGCCCTTGCGGGTGACGCCCTTGGCATTCGCCGGCACGAGAAACACGCCGATGCCGGTCTTGTCGCGCTGCCCGCCTTTGGTGCGCGCGGTCACGATCAGGGTGTCGGCGTTCTCGCCGTTCAGCACGACGAACTTTTCGCCGTCGATGACCCAGCCCGAACCTTTCTTCTTGGCGGTGGTTGCGACGTCGCCGAGATCGTAGCGCGAGTTCTTCTCGAGCTGCGCAAAGGCAAAAGTCTTGCTGCCGTCGATGATGCCGGGGATGTGCGCGGCCTTCTGCTCGGCCGAGCCGCCGTGACGCAGGAAGCCGCCGCCGATCACGACCGTGGCGAGATAAGGCTCCAGCACCAGCGCCTTGCCGAGCGCCTCCATCACGATCATGGTTTCGACCGCGCCGGCGCCAAAGCCGCCATCAGCCTCCGCGAACGGCAAGCCCAGCAGGCCCTGCTCGGCGAGCTTGCCCCAGACGGCCTTGCTCCAGCCGCCCTTCTCCTTCTGATACTTCTTGCGCGCATCGAAATCGTAGGAGTTGGTCAACAGACCGTCGATGCTTTCCTTGAGAAGGCGCTGCTCCTCGGACAAATCAAAATCCATGTTCGTTACTTTCTCCAGCTAACCAATTCTTCGCCATGCCCGGGCATCCATGCCCCATTCTCGATCGTCATCCCCGCGAAGGCGGGGATCCAGTAATCGCCGGCGCTTGTGGTAACGATGACCGCCGCGGCGTACTGGGTCCCCCGCCTGCGCGGGGGACGACAGTTGTC
>CAWFIQ010000001.1:162500-253067 GCA_963815955.1 uncultured Alphaproteobacteria bacterium | reverse complement strand
CTGGCGGGAGTCCCGGAAGGCAACAGAACAGGCCAATGCCGAAAGCGCCGATCTCGAAGACGGCGTCGGCGAACCGAAGCCGGCGGAGTGAGCGCATGAGTGTCATGGAGGGAAGGACCACTTCCGCGCTGCTCTATCTCGACGGCGTGCACGTCTCGTTCGATGGCTTTCACGCCATCAACAATCTGTCGCTGACGCTCGAACCCGGCGAGATGCGCGCCATCATCGGCCCGAACGGCGCCGGCAAGACGACCATGATGGACATCATCACCGGCAAGACCAAGCCCGACGAGGGCACGGTGCTGTTCGACGGCATGACCGACCTGACGCGGCTTGATGAGACCCGCATTGCCGAACTCGGCATCGGCCGCAAATTCCAGAAGCCGACGGTGTTCGAGAGCCAGACCATCGAGGACAATCTGCTGCTGGCGCTCAATGTCGATCACAGCGTCAAGGGCACGCTGTTCTGGCGCGGCAACAGGGATGAATCGGAGCGGATCGACCGCGTGCTGGAAACGATCCGCCTGACCGCCGCCCGCAATAAACTGGCGGGAAGCCTGTCGCACGGCCAGAAGCAGTGGCTCGAGATCGGCATGCTGCTGGCGCAGGATCCGAAGCTCCTGCTGGTCGATGAGCCGGTCGCAGGCATGACCGACGTCGAGACGCATCAGACCGCGGAGCTGCTCAAGGAAATCAACAAGGAAAAGACGGTCATGGTGGTCGAGCACGACATGACCTTTGTGCGCGAACTCGGCGTCAAGGTCACCTGCCTGCATGAGGGCACGGTGCTGGCGGAAGGGACCATCGATCAGGTCTCGTCGAACGAGCGGGTGATCGAAGTGTATCTGGGAAGATGAGGAATATGCTGACGGTTCCTCGTGAAAGCTGTCATCGTCCGCCTTGTGCGCAATTGCGCACTGGGGCGGCGATCCAGTACTCCGAGACGGTGAGCTTTACCGCAAAGGCTCGGCGTACTGGATACCCCGCCTTCGCGGGGTATGACGCAACCTCTCGGCCGGAGTGAAGTGCCAAATGCTGAAAGTCGACAACATCAATCTCTACTACGGCGCAGCTCAAGCCCTGCGCGGCGTCTCGTTGTCCGCAGAACCGGGCAAGGTGACCTGCGTGCTCGGCCGCAACGGGGTCGGCAAGACCTCGCTGCTCCGCGCGATGGTCGGCCAGTACCCGATCGCGCGCGGGTCGATCACGCTCGATGGCAACGACATCACCGGCCTCAAGCCCTACGAGCGCGCGCGGCGCGGCATCGGCTTCGTGCCGCAGGGCCGCGAGATATTTCCGCTGCTGACCGTGGAAGAGAATTTGAAGACTGGCTTCGGCCCGCTCAAGCGTGAAGACCGCCACATCCCCGACGACGTGTTCTCGCTGTTTCCGGTGCTGAACACGATGCTGGGCCGGCGTGGCGGCGACCTTTCCGGCGGGCAGCAACAACAATTGGCGATCGGCCGGGCGCTGGTGATGCGGCCGAAACTGTTGCTGCTGGACGAGCCGACCGAAGGCATCCAGCCCTCGATCATCAAGGACATCGGCCGCGCCATCTCCTATTTGCGCAGCCTCGGCAACATCGCGATCGTGCTGGTCGAACAATATCTCGACTTTGCCTGCGAGCTCGGCGACAATTTTGCGGTCATGGACCGCGGCGCGGTGAAATATGCCTGCGACCGCGCCAGCCTCGATCCTGCCGAGATCAGCCGCCAGATGGCGCTGTAGGGGCCGTATCGAGCATTGCGTTTGGGGGACGGATGCCGACCGATAGCACGCGCGCGAGTTCAGCGACGTTTGCGGCCAACCGCGCCCAGGGCGTGGTCCGGTTTGGCGTGCATCTGCAGGACGGCGTCACCCGCCGCGGGAGCTTGCATGAATCCGGCTCGCTGCGCGTGCGCTTTCCTTCTCCCGAAGCGGAAGGGCTGTCGGGCGTGTTCGTCAACACGGCCGGCGGCATCGCCGGCGGCGACCGCTTCGATATCGATATCGCAGCAGGCGAGGGGACGCGCCTGACGCTCACGACGGCGGCTGCCGAGAAGGTCTATCGCGCGCCGGGCGCGGCTGCCCATCTCGGCATCGCCCTGACGGCTGCGGCCGGCGCGCACCTCGCCTGGCTGCCGCAGGAAACCATCCTGTTCGACCGGGCGCGGATTGTCAGGCGCATCGACATCGACTTGGCCGAAGACGCTTCGCTTCTGCTGTGCGAAATCGTGGTGTTCGGCCGCGCGGCGATGGGCGAAAAGATGCTGCATGGCGAGTTCATCGACCGTTGGCGCCTGCGCCGCGGCGGCCGCCTGGTGTTTGCGGAAACCGTCCGGCTCGACGGCGACATCGGCGAAAAGCTGGCGCGGCCGGCCGTTGCGAACGGCGGCGTCGCCATCGGCACCGCGCTGATCGTGCCCGGTGACGAGGCGCTGGTAGAGCGGATCCGCGAAGTGTCCGAGACGTTCGGCGGCGAGGTCGGCATCTCCTGCTGGAATGGATTTGCAATGGCCCGGTTCTGTGCCCAAGATGCGGCGCGGCTCCGCGCCGACATGATGGCAGTGCTTGGCCGCGCCAGCGGCGTGGCGCTGCCGCGGCTTTGGCTTAACTAACAAGGCTTTGGCTCACTTAAAAAGACTTTGGCTAAATTAGGTCTTCAATCACCAGAGTGCTCGCATGAATCTCTCCCCCCGCGAAAAGGACAAGCTCTTGATCTCGATGGCGGCCATGGTGGCGCGCCGCAGGCTGGAGCGCGGCGTCAAGCTCAATCACCCCGAGGCGATCGCCATCATCTCCGATTTCATCGTCGAGGGCGCACGCGACGGCCGCACCGTCGCGGAGCTGATGCAATCAGGCGCGCAGGTCATCACCCGCGCGCAATGCATGGACGGCATTCCTGAGATGATCCACGACATCCAGGTCGAGGCGACATTCCCCGACGGCACGAAGCTTGTCACCGTGCATGAGCCGATCCGATAGGAGCTTCAGATGATCCCCGGCGAACTCTTCATCAAGGACGGCGAGATCGAACTCAACGCCGGCCGTAAGACGGTGACGCTCACCGTCGCCAACACCGGTGACCGGCCGATCCAGGTCGGCTCGCACTATCATTTCTTTGAAACCAACCCGGCCCTGAAATTCGATCGCAAAAAGGCCCGCGGTATGCGCCTCGACATCGCGGCAGGCACCGCCGTGCGCTTCGAGCCCGGCCAGACCCGCGACGTGCAACTCGTCGCGCTCGCCGGCAAACGCGTCATCTACGGCTTCCGCGGCGACGTGCAGGGGAAACTATGAGCACGAAAATCAAACGTTCCGTCTATGCCGACATGTTCGGGCCGACCACCGGCGACAAGGTGCGGCTGGCTGATACCGATCTCATCATCGAGGTGGAAAAGGATTTCACCACCTACGGCGAGGAAGTGAAGTTCGGCGGCGGCAAGGTGATCCGCGACGGCATGGGCCAGTCGCAGGTCACCAACAAACAGGGCGCGGCCGATACTGTCATCACCAACGCGCTGATCGTCGATCACTGGGGCATCGTCAAAGCCGACGTCGCGATCAAGGAAGGCATGATCGCTGGGATCGGCAAGGCCGGCAATCCCGATATCCAGCCCGGCGTCACCATCGTGATCGGCCCCGGCACCGATGTCATCGCGGGCGAGGGCAAGATTCTCACTGCGGGCGGCTTCGACAGCCACATCCATTTCATCTGCCCGCAGCAGATCGAGCATGCGCTGATGAGCGGCGTCACGTCGATGCTGGGCGGCGGCACCGGCCCGTCGCACGGCACGTTCGCGACCACTTGCACGCCCGGGCCCTGGCACATGGGGCGGATGATCCAGTCGTTCGACGCCTTCCCGGTTAACCTCGGCATTTCGGGCAAGGGCAATGCCGCGCGTCCCGCTGCGCTGGTCGAGATGATCAAGGCCGGCGCCTGCGCGCTGAAACTGCACGAGGATTGGGGCACCACGCCGGCCGCGATCGACAACTGCCTCAGCGTTGCCGACGACTACGACATCCAGGTGATGCTGCATTCGGACACGCTGAACGAATCCGGTTTTGTCGAAGATACCGTGAAGGCCTTCAAGGGCCGCACCATCCACGCCTTCCACACCGAGGGCGCCGGCGGCGGTCATGCGCCAGATATCATCAAGATCGCCGGCTTGAAGAATGTGCTGCCGTCCTCGACCAACCCGACGCGGCCGTTCACGCGCAACACCATCGACGAGCATCTCGACATGCTGATGGTGTGCCACCATCTCGATCCCTCGATCGCCGAAGATCTTGCGTTTGCCGAAAGCCGCATCCGGAAAGAGACGATCGCTGCGGAAGATATCCTGCACGATCTCGGCGCGCTCTCGATGATGTCGTCGGATTCGCAGGCGATGGGCCGGCTCGGCGAAGTCGTCATCCGAACCTGGCAGACCGCCGACAAGATGAAGAAGCAGCGCGGTGCGCTGCCGGAGGACAAGGGCAACGACAACGACAATTTCCGCGTCAAGCGTTACATTGCGAAATACACCATCAACCCCGCGATTGCGCATGGCGTCTCGAAACTGATCGGCTCCGTCGAGAAAGGCAAGCTCGCCGATCTCGTGCTGTGGTCGCCGGCCTTCTTTGGTGTGAAACCCGATTGCATCATCAAGGGCGGCTCGATCGTGGCGGCCCCGATGGGCGACCCGAATGCCTCGATCCCGACGCCGCAGCCGGTGCATTACCAGCCGATGTTCGCCGCCTACGGCAAATCGCTGACGGCGTCTTCGGTGGTGTTCACCTCGAAGGCCGCGATCACCGGCGGGCTGGCGCGCAAGCTCGGCATCGAAAAGAAGCTTTACCCGGTGAAAAACACCCGCGGCGGCATCTCCAAGAAGAGCATGATCCACAACGGCGCCACCCCTGATATCGAGGTCGATGCCGAGACCTATGAGGTGCGCGCAGACGGCGAGCTTCTGACATGCGCGCCGTCCGATGTCCTGCCCATGGCGCAGAGGTATTTCATGTTCTAAAGCGCGATCAGCAAAAGTGGATTCCGGTTTTGCGTCCGATCGCGCTTCTGGGGTAAGGTCCTTCCCGGAAACTAAAGCCAGAACAAAAGTCCGGGAGGATCGAGTGATTTACGTCGTTGCCACGCTGACTATCAAGCCCGAAACGCGCGCCGATTTCATCGCCGCGGCCACCGCCTGCATCAAGGAAACCCGGAAAGAACCGGGCAACATTGCCTATGACCTGCATGAGAGCGTCACCGATCCCTCCAGGATGGTGTTCGTCGAGCAGTGGGAAAATGCCGAGGCGCTGGTGCCCCATCGCGGCGCCGAGCACATGAAGACGTTCGGCCGCGTCGCCGTGAAATGCATGTCGGCGCCTCCAAAGATCGAAGTCATCACGCCCGAAAAGGTCGATGTCCGCTAATCAAGAAGAAACCAGGGAGAAAACTCATGATCTACGTTATCGCCACCACGCCGATGAAGCCGGAAAACAAGGACGACTTTATCAAGGGGCACAAAGCCTGCACCGTCGAAACGCTCAAGGAGAAGGGCTGCATCTCCTATGACGGCAATGTCAGCGTGAACAACCCCAATCTGTACGTGGTGGTGGAGCGCTGGGAAACCCGCGACGACCTGAACGCGCATGGCAAGGCAGCGCATATGAAGGTGTGGCGGGAGTATTCCTCGCAGATGAAGACGGCGCCGACGGTGATCGAGATCATCAGCGACGGCAAGGTGGAGAAGCTTTGACATGCGTTGTTGCGCCGTCGGTGGCTACATCCTTCGAGACGGCGCGGAGCCTGTCATCGGGCCGCGCTTCGCGCGGACCCGTTGGCGCCTCCTCAGGATGAGGTCTAAGACCCTCATGGTGAGGAGCGCGGCATCGCCGCGCGTCTCGAACCATGAAGCCCCGATGCCGCAATGTGCTCCAGGTACCCTCCATGATCCGCGCAACCAAAGTTCTCGGCCAGCATCGCTGGACGCAGTCCGCGGCCGATACCGTCGTGCTCGATTTCGACGATCGGCACCGGCGGCGGATGGCGATGACGGGGACGCGCGGGCTGGAATTCCTGCTCGATCTGGAGAATGCCGTCGCGCTGCGCGGCGGCGACGCGCTGGTGCTGGAGGACGGCCGGTTGATCGAGGTGGTCGCGGCCGCTGAGCCGCTGCTCGAGATCCGCGGCGCCGATCCGCTGCATTTGGTCCGGGTCGCCTGGCATCTCGGCAACCGCCATCTGCCGACCCAGATCATGCCGAAGGGCCTGCGCATCCGCAGCGATCACGTCATCGAGGCGATGGTGAAGGGGCTGGGCGCGCGCATCATCGAGATCGAGGCGCCGTTCGATCCCGAAGGCGGGCGCGTATGCGGCAAGCCATACGGCTGACAGCCACGCGCATGGCCACGCTGCGCACGATCATGGCCACCATCACCACGGTGATCACGATCACCACGGTGATCACGATCATCACGACCACCATCACCACGACGAACATTGCGACCACGATCATCACCCCCACGATCACTCCCATGCTCATGACCACAAGTGAGTCCGCGCCGGCCGACGCGAGCAGCGGAATGAATGTGGATGAGGCGGCGGCGCTGTACCGGTTGATGACCTGGCTGTCGCCATCCTTTCCGGTCGGCGCGTTCTCCTATTCCAGCGGCATCGAATGGGCAGTGGAGGCGGGTGACATCACGGATGCCGCATCGCTGCGAAACTGGCTGGCCGCGATGCTCGGTGAAGGCTCGGGCTACTGCGATGCCGTGTTCCTGGCGCAGACGCATCGCGCCGCATCCGCGCAGGACGAGGCCGCTTTGCGCGAGATTGCCGAGCTCGCAGCCGCATTTGTACCCTCGCGCGAGCGCAAGCTCGAGACCTCGACGCAGGGCCGCGCCTTCATCGACATTGCACGCTCGGCCTGGGCCTGCGACGGGCTCGACGGCATGGTCGCCGCCTGCGACGGACCTATTGTCTACCCCGTCGCGGTTGGCGTCGTCAGCGCGGCGCACGCCATACCGCTGGCGCCGGCGATGCACGCTTTCCTGCATGCCGTCGTGTCGAACTGGATTTCCGCCGGCGCCCGCCTGGTGCCGCTCGGGCAAACCGACAGCCAGCGCATTCTCGCAGGCCTCGAAGCCGATGTCGCGATCACCGCTGGCCGCGCGCTCACAGCTTCGCTCGACGATCTCGGCAGCGCCACCTTCCGCGCCGATCTCGCCAGCCTGCGCCACGAGACGCAATACACGAGGCTGTTCCGGTCATGATGCGGCACACTCGTTCGTCGTCCCTGCGAACGCAGGGACCCATAACCACCGGCCTCGGTTGTTGCAAACGGCGTCGGCTGTTCTGCCCTATTGATAGATCACGCGGTATGGGTCCCTGCGCCCCGTGCGCAATTGCGCACTAGGCAGGGACGACAACAATCGAGAGAGCTGTGCACATGTCTAAATCTCACGGCCCGTTACGAATTGGCGTCGGCGGTCCGGTCGGCTCGGGCAAGACCGCGCTGATGGACCTGCTCTGCAAGTCGATGCGCGAGCGCTACGACATCGCCGCGATCACCAACGACATCTACACCAAATGGGATGCGGAGTTTCTGGTGCGCTCGGGCTCGCTGACGCCGGACCGCATCGCCGGCGTCGAGACCGGCGGCTGTCCGCACACCGCGATCCGCGAGGACGCCTCGATGAATCTCGCCGCGGTCGCCGATATGCGCGCCAAATTTCCCGATCTCGACCTGGTGCTGATCGAATCCGGCGGCGACAATCTCGCCGCGACGTTTTCGCCCGAGCTCGCCGATCTCACGATCTACGTGATCGACGTCGCCGCCGGCGACAAGATCCCCTCCAAGGGCGGGCCCGGCATCACCCGCTCGGACCTGCTGGTGATCAACAAGATCGACCTCGCGCCGCACGTCGGTGCATCGCTGGAGAAGATGGAGACCGATGCAAAAAGGATGCGGGGCGAGCGGCCGTTCGTGATGACCAATCTCAAGAAGAGCGAGGGCCTCGATCGCATCATCGGCTTCATCGAGACCAAGGGCGGCCTGCGCCCGGCCGCGAAGGCCAAGGCCGGCTAAAACGGCCGAGCCAGAAGCGACGCGCAGGCCAGCGGCCTGGATGGGCCGCGCGTTAACATTAATGATCGGTCCCGCCGCCGCAGGCCTTGGATTTATCCGACCCCGCTGGAACCAAATCGCCACTGGCACATTATCAACTTCTGGCCCCGCCAAATCAGCGTTAACGGCGGCCGTTGTTTACCTCGCTGCCAACCTGTCAGTTGCGTGCTGATGAACGCTCCGTCATATTCGCCGCGGTTGGCCTTCGCGCTATTGCCACGTGTCTCTGCCCCGGCAGAACCCGAGATGCTTCCGATACGTCTTTGCCAACACGTCATTCCCGAGTAAGCGAGTGGTTCGGCTGGGCTTCATTATCGGCTTTATTGCGCTGATCGGAGTTCTGCTCTCCGGTCTCGCGGCTTATCGCGTCCACGATCAGGAGCTGGCGATCGACGGCATCGCGCTTTCGCGCGCCATCGACGTTCATGCCAGCCTGGTGCAGGACCGGTTGACCGAGCGCGAATTGCTCGCACGCGTTGCATCCGGATTGTTTCGAACACCTTCGGTGGTGAAGGCCAACATGCTGCAGCCGCTGCGCTCGGCGATCTATGCCTTCAAGACCGATTTCGTGATCGCGTACTGGATCGCGCGGCTCAAGCCCGCCGATCTGCCGGCGGCGCAAGCGGAACTGAAGAGCGCCGGCTTCACCAATCCGACGATCCGTGATTTCGACGATCGGCCGCTCGACATCAAGGCAATCGGCAAGGCGGTCGATGTGCTGATGGACGTCGAGCCGCGCAGTCCGGATACGTTGGGTTTTCCAGGCCGCGCCTACGACAGGCATTCGGTCATCGGGCCGATGCTGGCGCGGGCGGCGTCGACCGGCAAGCCAGTCGCGTCGGACCCGATCCCGTTGTTGCGGCAGAACGGGCCGATCGGTCTCGTTCTCGCGTCCCCGATTCTGGTTGAAGGCACCACCGATCCCGCTGGCTTCGTCGCGTTTTCCTATGAGCTGGCGGCCCTGATGCTGACGAATGACGACCGCTCGCTGTTTTCAGTGGTGTTGAAGGACCCCGATGACGCCAACGACGAATACGTCGCCAGCGACCAGGGCAACATCACCTTGCGGGCGGTAAAAGCGGAAGATCCGTTGCCGTCGGTGGTGCGGACGGTGACGTTCGGCGGCCGCGACTGGTCGCTCGCCTATTATGCCAAGAACAATGCCGCACAGCGCGCGCAGCAGACGGCGATCATCGTGGCGGCCATTGGCTTCGCGCTCACTGGCATCGTCTGCGGCCTGTTCGGCTATGTCGCCTACAACAACCTGCGGCTCAGCCGGGAGATCCAGGTACGGATCGGCTTCGAGCGGCGGTTGACGGCCGTCATCGACGAGCTCAACCATCGGGTCAAGAACATCCTGGCCGTGATCCAGTCGATCGTGACGCGCACGCTGCGCCACGGCTCCGACATGGATGTATCGCGCGAACTCCTGATCGGCCGCATCCATGCGATGTCGAACGTGGTCACGCTGCTCAGCGAAAGCCAGTGGCAGGGCGTCAAGCTCAAGGGCCTGTTCGAGTCGCGCGCCATCCCGCATGCCGACCGCATCGTCGTCAACGGGCCGGATATAGCGGTCAGTGCGCGTGCCGCGCAGTCGCTCTCGCTGCTGTTCTTCGAGCTGGCCTCGCATTCCGACGAGGGCCTGTCGCTGGTTGGCAAGCACCCGCACATCGTCGCCAACTGGGAAATCACCGGCGAGGACCCGGATGCGATCTTTCATTTCCGCTGGGAAGAATTCAACACCAGCGCGGCGACGCGGCGGGAAGACTCGGATTTCGGCCTCATTCTGCTCGATCGCGTCGCGCCCGAAGCGCTCGGCGGCACCGCGAAGCGCTACTTCACCGACGTCAGCTACGTCTACGAACTCACCGCGCCGATGGCCACCGTCGTCGACATGACCGAGCGCGACCGCACCGAACTGATTTCCGCACCGGTGCGGCCGGTGAAGTAGCGCGCGCTCCGTCGTCCCTGCGAAAGCAGGGACCCATAACCACCGTTGTAAATTGTGACACCAGCCGTTTGCCGAGTGCCACTTACGTGGGCCGCGGCGTATGGGTCCCTGCGTTCGCAGGGACGACAGCCCCGATGAAGCTCCGCGAAATCCGGGGACCGGCGCCCGCGATGATCCCGGGTTGCGCTTCGCTTCACCCGGGCTACGAAAGCGTCACATCGCAACAAAAAAGGCGGCCCAGGCAGGGCCGCCTTTTCGTGTCATTTCGATAGCGTCATCAACCGCCGTTGCCGCCGATCACCGCGCGCACGGTCTCGTCGGGTCCGAAATCCTCGGCGCCATCGACATAGAGCAGCGCTGACAGTTTCGAGCGCGCGCGGTTGACGCGGCTCTTGATGGTGCCGACCGCGCAGCCGCAGATGGCGGCAGCATCCTCATAGGAAAAGCCGGAGGCGCCGACCAGGATCAACGCTTCGCGCTGGTCCTGCGGCAGCTTGTCGAGCGCGACGCGAAACTCCTCGAACTCCAGATGCGCATTTTGCGCCGGCTGGGTCTTCAGGGTTTTCGCGTAATTGCCCTCGGCGTCCTCCACCTCGCGCCGCCGCTTCCGGTAGTCCGAGCGGAACAGGTTGCGCAGGATGGTGAACAGCCAGGCCGGCAAGTTCGAGCCGGGCTGGAACGAGTTGATGTTGGCAATGGCGCGCAGCAACGTTTCCTGAACCAGGTCGTCGGCACGGTCACCATTACCGGAGAGCGAGATCGCGAACGCGCGCAGGCTGGGCACCGACGCTAAAATGTCGTCGCGAAGTGAGTCGGTGAGAGGCATTACTCACCTCCATCTTTTTTTGCGAGTTCGGCAGCCGCTTCCGGCCCGTCGAGCTTCCGGATCAGCTCCGCAAAGCGGTCCGGCACGCCCTGTCGGACCACGTCATCGTACATGGCGCGGAGCTGATGCCCGATCCTGGATTGAATCTCGGCGTTAAGCCCGCCCTGCTTCTTTACTTCCTTCATGGTCTGATCCACGCTTCCCCGAGAGTTAAGTCTCTGTGGTTTCAAGAGGTTACCTCGAAATTGGGCCTAGGCCGCCGCGTTATACGTCTGAAGCTAATGCGAATACCTTAGGATGGTTCCGAAATCTGGGAACTTTTTCTGGAACTTTTTTGCCTCCCGCGAGTAATCGGGGATGACAGGGGAACCGGGTCCCCCGCCGAACCTAAAATTGACGCAAGACGCGGCGCTTCTGGTTACGTTCGCCCGGCAGAGACCCTAAGTGCGGCCAAGGATACGGCCAAAGATAAGGATTGAATGGGGATGTCCCGATCACAACTCGTTGCCGAACATCTGCCGCTGTTGCGGCGCTATGCCCGTGCGCTCACGGGAAACCAGGCCTCGGGCGATGCCTATGTGGCCGCCATGCTGGAGGCCCTGCTGCAGGATGGCTCCCTGCTGGATGAACGGTTCGGCCCGCGCGCCGGGCTGTTCAAACTGTTCACCCAGATCTGGAATTCGGTCTCGCTCAACGACAACCCAGAGGTCGCGACGCTGGCGCTGCCGCCGGAGCGCAGGCTGTCGAACATCACGCCGCTGCCGCGGCAGTCGTTCCTGCTGCTGTCGCTCGAAGGCTTCTCCGAAGAGGAAGTGGCGTTCATTCTCAACACCGACATCGCCGAGACCCGCGCGTTGACAGACACCGCCGGCCGCGAGATGGCGGCGGAAATCGCCACCGACGTCCTGATCATCGAGGACGAGACCTTCATCGCGATGGACCTCGAAAGCCTCGTGAAGAACCTCGGCCACAACGTGATCGGTGTCGCCCGCACCCATGCCGATGCGGTGGCGCTGGCCAAGAACAAGAAGCCCGGCCTGATCCTCGCCGACATCCAGCTCGCCGACGGCTCGTCGGGCCTGGATGCGGTCAACGAATTGCTGCGCGTATTCGAGGTGCCGGTGGTGTTCATCACCGCCTACCCCGAGCGCTTCCTGACCGGCGAACGCCCCGAGCCGGCGTTCCTGATCTCGAAGCCGTTCCAGCCCGCGATGGTCTCCGCTGTCGCGAGCCAGGCGCTGTTCTTCCAGCGCAACTCGCGCAACCGCGCGCCGCGGGCGGCAACCGGCTGATCTCGAGTCTTTGCTGAGTGAGCAGGAATGATCCGGCGCGCCCCACTGCGCGCCGGATTTTTCTTGTTGTGGATTTGATCAGCTTCCATGTGGCGCATGTGCCGGAGACGCCGCACCCGCTAATGTCGCTTTCACTAGCGTCACTTGCCGCGGCAAGCCGGCGAAACACCTTTGATTGAAAGTGGAAATCGATGGGTATCGGGCTGATCGGCCTTCTCGATGACGTCGCTGGTATCGCGAAGGTAGCTGCAGCTTCCCTCGACGATGTGGCCAGCCAGGCAGCCAAGGCGGGCGCGAAGGCGGCAGGCGTCGTCATCGACGATACCGCCGTCACGCCCGGTTATGTGATCGGGTTCGAACCGAAGCGCGAGCTTCCTATTGTAGGCAAGATCGCGGTGGGATCGCTGCGCAACAAGCTGTTGATCCTGCTGCCGGCTGCCCTGGTGCTGAGCTACTTCCTTCCCTGGGCGATTACGCCGCTGCTGATGGCGGGCGGCGCCTATCTCTGCTACGAAGGCGTCGAGAAGGTGCTCGAGGCCGTCATGCCCCATCGTGCGCATCAGCATGAAGCCCAACTCGGCACCGTGGCGCGGAACGCGCAGTCGCTCGAAGACGAGAAGGTCGCAAGCGCGATCAAGACCGACTTCATCCTCTCGGCCGAGATCATGGCGATCACGCTGGCGGCCATCCCGACGGAGAGCATCTGGAAGCAGGCACTTGTGCTGGCGGTGGTGGCAATCGGAATTACCGCCGCGCGTGTATGGCGTGGTCGCGCTGATCGTGAAAGCCGACGACGCCGGTATGGCGCTTGCCAGGAGTGATCGTGCCTCGGCCGTTGGCCGCGCGCTTGGACGCGGCATCGTTCGCGGCATGCCCGGGCTTCTGAAGGTTCTCAGCGTGGTAGGCACTGCCGCCATGATCTGGGTTGGCGGCGGCATCATCCTGCATGGCGTGGAGGTCTATGGCCCACCTGCAATCCACCATGCCGTCAAGGCTGCCACCGAGGCTGTAGCCCACGCATTCCCGCCGCTTGCCGCGATCCTCGAATGGGTGGTCGAGGCAGCCATATCAGGCGTGATAGGCCTGCTGGTGGGTGCCGCATCTATACCGGTCGCCGGATTTGTCTTCGCGCCTGCATGGAAATCGCTGAAGCGCGCCATGTGAACCAGTTCACGTTCGGGCTGCGACGTCGGCGGTATGATTGTCTATCGTGATTCACCGCCGATCCCGCCGACTTCACACTCCGGGACTGGCGATTGCGAACCACACCGAGTTCGCGGCCAGGTACCTCCCCCTGGCTCGGGCCACCAGCCTCGAAAGCTGGTCGGACTTATCCGGCGTGTCCTACCGGCGCGCCGGACTTTTTTCGCATACGGAGGTCTGGACGCTCGGCGGCGTGACTCTGGCCTTGCAGAGGACGATCGGCGCATTGCTTGTTGAACTGGGTTCCGCGCCCGCATAGGCTCGCCGCAGCCACAAAAAAACACACGGAAACGTCCCTTTATCCGATGCAGTCCGCCGAGCGGCCTTTCCCCTACCGCCGGGGCCTGATCATCGTTGCGACAATGGCGACCGCCTATGTCGCCAGTCATTTTTTCCGCGCCTCCAACGTCACCATCGGGCTCGATTTGATGCGCGATCTGGCGATCGGGCCGGAAGCGCTGGGGGCGCTGACCGGCGCGTTCTTCTTCGGCTTTGCCGCGATGCAGATCCCCTGCGGCTTCTTCTTCGATCGTTTCGGGCCGCGCTATACCGTGGTCGGCATGCTGATCATCGCCGCTATCGGCGGCGCGCTGTTCACGCTGGCGCCGAGTTGGCCGGTGCTGTTGACCGGCCGGGTGCTGATGGGCGCCGGCTGCGGCGTGATGCTGATCGGCAGCATGGTGGTGATCTCCCGCTGGTTTCCGCCGGACCGCTTCTCGACGCTGACAGCCGTGGTGTTATCCATCGGCTTGCTCGGCAATCTCGCCGCCACCACGCCTTTGGCCTGGGCAGCGCAGGACATCGGCTGGCGCCCGGCGTTCGGCGCCGTGGTCGTGTTCATCGGGCTTGCAACGATCGCGATCTGGCTGGTGGTGCGCGACGCGCCGCCCGGCCATCCCTTCCTGAGCCGCAAGGCAGAGCCGCCCGGCGAGATGCTGAAGGGCTTGATCGAGGTGCTGCGCAACCCGCGCCTGAAGCCGATCCTGGCGCTGAATTTCTGCAACTATGCCTGCACCTTCACCGTGCAGGGCCTGTGGGGCGGTCCGTTCCTGCGCGAGGTGCATGGCTTGGGCCCGATCGCGGCCGCCAACGTGCTGTTCTTCGCCGTGATCGCCTATCAGGTCGGGATGCTGTCCTTCGGTCCGCTCGACCGCCGGCTCGACACCCGCAAGGGCATTGCGATCGGCGGCACGCTGGCGATCATTTTCCTGCTTGCGATTTTGGCGTTGTTTTCCGACCCGCCGCTCTGGCTGCCGGTTGCCGTCATCATCGCCATGGGCTTCTTCTCCGCCTCAAGCACCATGGTGATGACGCACGGGCGCGGCATCTTCCCCGACCGGCTGATCGGGCGCGGCATCTCGACCATGAACACATCGGTCATGCTCGGCGTCGCCTGCATGCAGACGCTGTCCGGCATCATCATCGGCGCGTTCGAACCGCTGGCCAGCGGCGCCCGCAGCGAAGAGGCCTATCGCGCCCTGTTCGGCACGTTGACGCTGGTGCTGATGATTGCGATCGCGATCTACAGCCGCTCGCAGGATGTGAAGCCGAGCGAGGAGATGCGGGCGGCGCGGCAATTGCCAAATCGCCGATGACGTTGTTCGCCGGTCGGCCTTGCTGGAGTGCCAAGCCGCTAATTTCCGGTTGCAGTGCACGATTGCCATTCCGCCCAAGCGGGAGGATGCTTCAAGACAGGCACAAGGGAGAGCGGCATGAGCAAGGCAGGCCTCGACAACCGTAAGCACGATGGTGAAATCGGCCACAAGCATGGCGCCACCCAGATCGGCACCTTGCGCAAGATTTACGGACAAGGTTTTGCCGCCGGTTATCCCCCAACCGAGAAGCTGAGCGATATTCTGGCTCACCTGAATGAGACATCGCTGAGTCAGCTTCGCCGCGACTACAAGACCGGTCATCTCGATCACAAGATCACGAACGCCCTGCACTGAAGGCGGTCTGCAACCTGGGTTGCTGGCAAGCTCGCCGAGTTGAAGCGCTGGCGCCAGGTACGGCGGCTGGACCTGCCGGACCACGTTGAAGAAGCGGGCCTAATCGAAAAAAAGCAGGGTGCGACCGGCATCACCACGGTCGCACCCTACGTCGCCGGTCAATGGGGCAGGGGGAATAACCGGCTGCCGGGATGACTCCGAGCCCCCCGGAGTTGTTCCAAGGCGCCGCAAATATTTTTTCGTACACGGTTAAGTGATCGAGAATCGCCGGACCCTCTGTGCCTCGGCCCGGGTTGTGTCTGTGATCGCCATGGGGCGAGGGACACATAGCCATGTCACAGATTTTCAAAGCAATTTTAGCCGTTCTCGCCGTTGCCGCGACGTTCGGTGCGGTCCAGCTCGCATCAGGTCATGATCTCGGCGGCCTGCGGCAACTCGCCTCGACCGCGCCCGCGATGGATGTCAACCGGACCGGCAAGGCCGATCGTGCCGCGCTCAGGGCTGCGCAAAACCGGACCGAGACGATCACGATCCGGAATGTTGGCCTCGACGACACCTCCGTGGTGATGCGGGTTCCCGTTGTGACCGAGGCGGCGCGGAACCGCCCGGAGGCGCCGGCGAAGCCCGCGGCATCGAAGCCCGGCGCATCGAAGAGGGCGATTGCCTGCGAACCGCCGGTCAGCGTCTTGACCGACGTCGCAAAGCTGCTTCAGCCCGGCCGCTGCGTGACCTGATCGCGACGCGAAACGCGCAGGTGCGATTATCTAATCGTCCACGTCCTCCTGCGGACGTCCGAACAGATGCACGATCCCCGGCGTCGTGATCGACACGAACACGAAGCGCGACAGGTGATGGGCGCCGACGAAAATCGGATCGATATGCAGGGTGAGCGCCAGCGCCAGCATGGCGTCCATCGCGCCCGGTGCAAACGCCACGACGACGTCGGCGAAGCGCACATTGGTGGACAGCACGATCACCGTGACGAAAATCGCCGATATGGCGACGGCGACGGCAAACGAGCCTAGCCCGGCATTGATGTGGCTGAGTAGCGTCGACTTGCCGATCCGCGAAAACCGCGTGCCGATCACAGCACCGATGCCGACCAGCGCTACGTTGCGCATCCATGGTGGCAGGCCGCCCTCGATCAGGCCGGTGCCGTGCAGCACGGCGGAGGCGATCATCGCGCCGAACATCCAGCTCGCCGGAAATTTGGCCAGCCGAAGCAGCAGCGCGACGGCGATGGCAGCGGCCGCCAGCACGGCGAGTTCGAGCGGCGAGGCGATGAGGCTCGCCACCGCCGTCGGCGCCGTCGGCGCGATCCCGGTAAGCGCCAGCACCAGCGGCAGCGCTGCGGTCAGGATGATCACGCGCATGGTCTGCACCACGGCGATCGCCGCGACATCGGCGCCCTTCTCGGCGGCCAGGATCGTGATCTGCGACAGCGCGCCGGGGCTTCCGGCCAGCAATGCCGAGGTCTGGTCCCAGCCGTGCACGCGCTGCAGATAGATGCTGGAGCCGAAGGTCGAGCAGAACGTCGCCAGCGCCAGCAGGCCGATGGTCAAGGGATAGGCGCTCATGTGCTGGATCAGTTGCCGCGATACCAGCGAGCCGAGCGTGATGCCGAGCAGCACCAGCACCGATTGCGTCAGGATCGGCGGCATCGCGACCGGCCGTCCCGCCAGTGCGGCGGTACCGACGGTGGCCATCGCGCCGGAAATCAGCCCGCCCGGCAGGTTAAGCCACAGAAACAGCAGGCCGCCGGCGGCGCCGATGACGAGCGTCTCTAATGTGCCGAGAATTTTGGCACGATCGGCAATGGCGGAGGACATCGAGGCGGGGATGAGGTTCACGCCGCCTTATGGCAAATCCGTACGCGAGGGACAAATGCGTCACGCGATTGCAGCAATGCAGGGCTGGCGTCTGCACAATGCCTGCACAAACATCCCGCCGTATGGGCTGAACGCAGGCTGAATGCGCAGGCAGGTCGCGCATCCCCGGCGCCACAAAAATTTTACCGGAGCGATCGCCCGATGCGTTGTGACAAGCTGAGGTTGCGCTAGGATGGCGCCCGCAGATGACTGCTCCAAGGAGACCAGGGATGACTATTCAAGCAAAAATACTGGGCGCGATTGCGATGTCGGGTTTGGCTGCGCTTGCGATGACATCGCAGGCGAATGCTCTGACCGCACAGGAATGCAGCGCCAAATACCAGGCTGCCAAAACCGCCGGCACGCTCGCCGGCCAGAAGTGGAACGACTTCCGGAAGGCCCAATGCGGCGCCGACGCTACGCCGGCTGCCGCCGCCGCCGCTCCGGCGGCTGCACCCGCTGCGGCTCCGGCCGCCGCGCCCAAGGAAGCCGCCAGGAAAGAAACCAGGAAGGAAGCCAAGGAGGCCGCGGCGCCTGCTGCTCCGTCAGGCCCCGCGGTCTATCCGAACGCCGTCGATCCCAAATATTCCAAGGAAACCGCCGGCAAGGCCCGCATGCACACCTGCGTGGATCAGTACAATGCCAACAAGACAACCAACGGTAATGGCGGTCTGAAGTGGATCCAGAAGGGTGGCGGCTATTACAGCGAATGCTCCAAGAAGCTGAAGGGCGCGGCCTAAGCAGCAACCGACACTGGGCGCGGCCGGATGTTTCGGCCGCGCCTATAATTCGCGGAGCAATGTTTCGGCTGACTTCGCCAGCAGTTGCGCGCGCTTGCGCGGGCCGCGTTCGAGAAACAGCAGGCTCTGGCCGAACACGAAGCAATAGAACAGGAACGCCTGCGCGTCGGCTTCCTCACCGGGCAGCCCGGTCGCGCGATAGAGATGCCCGACATTCTTCAACCGCGCCACGTCGACGCTGGCCGCCGCATTGGCGGCAAGCTCGTCGGAGCGGGCCCATTGCCGGATCGCGAGTTCGACCGCCATGCCTTCGGTATTCATCCGTTCGGAGTAAAGCGCGATCAGCCCCTTCAGCCGCTCGCGCGCGGTGGCGCCGTCGAGGCTGGTTTGCTTTTCGATCGCGGCAATGCGCCCCTCGCTCCAGTTTTGCAGCATGGCTTCGAGCAGGGCGGCGCGGTCGCGGAAGCGGCGGTAGAAGCCGCCCTTGGTGACGCCGAGGTTCTTGGCCAGCACCTCGACCCGCACCCCCTCGACGCCGGTCCGGGCGATTTCCTTCAGGCCGGCCTCGATCCAGCTCTCGCTTCGCACCTCGCCGGATCGCGCTTCACCGGATCGCGGCTCTCCCTTGGTATCGCTCATGGTCCGGCCTCACCGAGTGTTGATACGGTGCCGTATTGCTAACCCGAACGGGGTCTGATACGCTACCGTATCGAGATGCAAAAAAGCGGGAGAAAGCGATGGAGTCCGCGACGCCGCGATTTCAGCCGAAGAATCCGGATTATCGCGCAACCGCGACCGAAACGTTCAACCAGCAGCGCGCCATGAAGACGCTCGGCATTTCGATCAGCCGGCTGGAGCCGGGCGAGGTCGATCTCCAGATGGACTATTCGGCCGACCTCACCCAGCAGCACGGCTTCATCCATGCCGGGGTCATCACCGCAGGCCTCGACAATGCCTGCGGCATGGCGGCGTTTACGCTGATGCCGGCGGGCACAGGAATTCTCACCGTGGAATTCAAGACCAACCTGCTGGCGCCTGCGCGCGGCGAGCGGTTTGCCTTCCGCGCCACCGTCGTCAAGCCCGGCCGCACGCTGACGGTGTGCGAGGCCCGCGCCTATGCGATGCATGACGGGGTCGAGACGCTGATCGCGACCATGAGCGGCACGCTGATGGCGCTGGCCGGCCGTGCGACGGCGCCGGGGACCGTTGGCGTCCCGGCGTGACGGCCTGATCCGTGCTGCAGTGCAGCTTTGTGCTGCAGTCATGGCGATCCAGAGAAATTCCTTCTATGGTCGCGCGGTGCAACTGAGTCTTTCAACTTGATCATCTCCACCGCGCAAGGCGTGCTGGGGCTGGCGTCGGGGATGCTGGTCGGGTTTTCGCTCGGCCTGGTCGGCGGCGGCGGCTCGATCCTGGCGGTGCCGCTGATGGTCTATTTGGTCGGCGTGGCGGAGCCCCATGTCGCGATCGGGACCAGCGCGATCGCGGTAGCTGCCAATGCCGCGGTCAACCTGTCCAACCATGCGCGCGGCGGAACCGTGATCTGGTCCTGCGCGCTGATCTTCGCCGCGGCCGGCATGGCCGGCGCCTTCGGCGGATCGATCCTCGGCAAGATGATGGACGGCCAGAGATTGCTCGCGCTGTTTGCGCTGGTCATGATCGTCATCGCGCTGCTGATGCTGAAGACGCGGTCCCGCATCGGCCTGCCTGACGTCAAGGTCTCGATGGCGAACATGCCGGCTATCGTCAGCCTTGGCCTCGCGACCGGGACCATGTCCGGATTCTTCGGTATCGGCGGCGGATTCCTGATCGTGCCGGCCCTGATGCTGGCGACCGGCATGCCGATCATGAACGCGGTTTCCTCCTCGCTGGTCGCGGTCACCGCCTTCGGCCTGACCACGGCCGCCAGCTATGCCTGGTCCGGGCTGGTGTCATGGGAATTGGCGGGACTGTTCGTGGCGGGCGGCATCGCCGGCGGATTGGTGGGCACGCGTTCGGCGCGGCACCTCGCCGAGCGCCGCGGCGCGCTCAATATCGTGTTCGCCGTGGTCATTATTGCGGTGGCGCTCTATATGCTGGCGCGTAACATATCGTCATCCTGAGCGTAGACAGAAAATGCAGGCCTTCGCGAGATCCATATGAGCCGATCAAACAGTCTACCCGGGATCAATCCGGGACACACACGGCGCGAAGCGCTCGGTCTCTTCGGCGCGGGCGTGGGCCTGCTCGGCGCCGGCGTGATGTCACGTCCGGCGCTCGCGCAAGGCGATGATGTCCTGACCGAAGCGCTGGTGCTGCGCGACCCCGATGTGCCCGCGACCGGCAATCTCCAGGGCGACATCAACATCGTCGAATGGTTCGACTACAATTGCCCGTATTGCCGCAAGATCGCGCCCGAGATCAGCCAGGTGGTGCAGGACGACGGCAAGGTCCGCATGGTGCTGAAGGACTGGCCGATTCTCGGCGAGGTCTCGAAATTCGGGGCGCGGATGGCGCTGGCGGCGAAGTATCAGGACAAGTACATGCCGGCGCATGAGGCGATGATCGGCGTCAGCTCGAAATTGACCGAACCGCGCATCCGCGAATTGCTTGATGGCGCCGGCATCGACATGGATCGGCTCAACCGCGATGCCGCGACCAACGCGAAAGCAATCGACACCATCCTCGCCCGCAACCACGATCAGGCAATAGCCTTCGGATTTAAGGGAACGCCGTCATTCATCGTCGGCAAGTTCCGCGTGCCGGGAATCCTGTCCATGGCGGAATTCGAATTGGTGATCGCCGACGCCCGCAAGGCGAAAAAGGCCAACTAGCGAAAAAATAGCGCCCAGAAAAAACGCCGTCGTGAATGACGACGGCGTTAATCCTGTGCTTCTATCGCCGGAATTACTTCGACGAAATCCTGACCCAGTCCTCATGGGCGCGCGTCTTCAGCTTGCTCCAGTCGGCGGCTGCGACGTCCCAGTTGACGATGGTCCGATTGGCCTGGGCGACCTGGCCGTTCGCGACGCTCGACGTCTGCATGGAATTGTAGACATAGACACCGCAAACCAGCAGCAGCGCACCCAGGATCATTCCGACAAACGTCTGCATAGTAATTCCTCCGTTGCGGCTGATAACGCAGTGTGCGGAGGATGGTTCCGCGGCCTACGCGCCGTCCAGCCATTGCAGGATTTCCGCGTTGATCTCGCGCGGATAGCAATGGCTGAGGTCGTCGATCTCGCGGTAGGTGACGTTGGCGCCCGCCGCAGACAACGCCTGGCTGGTCTGCCGCGCCACCTGCACCGGGAACATCCAGTCGAGCCGGCCATGCACGATATGGACGGGCAGGCCGCGCAACCTGTCGGCATCGGCCATTTCCGCCAGCAGCGGATGGAACGTCGCCGACACCGGCGCGAGGTGGGTGAACGGCGAAGCGCCGTCGAAACCCGTCACGTAGCAGAAGGTGCCGCCGTCGCTCATTCCGGTCAGCAGCATCCGCTCCGCATCGATGTTCCATCGTGCGCGCACGGATTCCAGAATGCGGATGAGGTTCGGCGTATCGGTGTCCTCGCCCATCAAGGCCCAGGTGTTGCCGGTGGCGGTCGGTGCGACCAGGATCGCGCCGCGGCTGCGAGCGTCGCGCAGCCAGCTCCACAGGAAACCACGGCCGTTGCCGCTGCCGCCGTGCAGCGCCATCACCAGCGGCCATGCGCGGTCCGGCGTGTAAAATTCGGGCACGTAGAGCGAGAAGCCGCCGCGGCTGCCGGGTTCGTTGGCATTGTGAAAGATGCCGGTGTTGTCGTTGGCCGGCGCCGCCAGCCGCGCCGCGAGGCCGGCATCGGCGCGCAGCGACGGGTCGACGAAGAACTCGCTCACCGGCGGCAATCTCGCCTTTAGCGCATACAGCGCCTCCTGCGCGCGCGGGACGTAACGAAGCGCGCGAAAGATACTGACGAACTCGCCATTGCCATCCTGGACGACGCGCAAGGCCGCGAACGCCGCCAGCGCCGCGTCGCTCGCTGCCCCCAATGGGGTCCTGATATCGGTGAATTCCAACGGCCACTGCTCGAGCCGTGGACGCACGGCGCGCAAGGCTTCATCCGGTTGCCCCACGCTCCCCATCACGCGGTCGAAATCCGGCGGATTGAGGTAGCGCGCGACGAAGCCCAGGGCTTCCAGCGACTGCAACAGCGGCGGCAGCACGGCCACGATGTCGTCCACCACGGCCTCACTCATTACGAATTCCCTATCCCGGAGCGTTTCCCGCGAAGCATCCATCGGAACGGTATGGACTCTAGTGCAACCGCGGCGCCTTCAACAGCCTGGCGCGATCGGTCGAACTCAGCACGACGTCGAAGGTGACGCCCTCGTGGTAGACCGTGAGCGGCACATCGACCCCGGCGGGGCCGAGCGCCCAGAGCTTGCGGTAGAAGCTGGTCTGGCTGGTGATCTTGTCGCCGTTCACGGCGAGGATGACGTCGCCGGTCTTCAGTTCGGCGCGCGCCGCCGGTCCCTTGCCGGCGATGCCGACGACCACGATTCGGTTGTCGATTTCGGTGGTGAACATGCCGAGCCACGGCCGCGACGGCTTGTTGACGCGGCCGAATTTCCTGATGTCATCGAGCACGGGTTTCAGCAGGTCGATCGGCACGATCATGTTGACGTGCTCGGCCTTGCCCTCGCGCTCGCGTTCGAGCTGCAGCGAGCCGATGCCGATCAGTTCGCCGCGGTTCGAGATCAGCCCGGCGCCGCCCCAGTTGGGATGCGCGGGATGGGTGAAGATCGCTTCATCCAGCAGGTATTCCCAATAGCCGGCGAATTCCTGTTTGGCCGCGATCTGGCTCGCGACCGATCGCGTGCGCCCGCCAGCGCCGCCGACCACCACGCGGTCGCCGATCTGCGCAGCCGCGGAAGAGCCGAGCGGCAGCGGCTCGAGGTCGAGATCGCCGAGCGCCTGCACCAGGCCGAAGCCGGATTCGGAATCGAAGCCGAGCGCATGTCCCTCCACCACGCTGCCGTCGCCGCGATGCAGCCACACCGCCTCGGCTTCGGTGATGAGATAGCCGATCGTCAGCACCAGCCCGTGATCGATCACGACGCCATTGCCGGCGCGTTCTGTGCCGAGCGTCTCCGCGCTGAACGCGTCAGCCGGGATGATGGAATGCAGCCCGACTACCGACGACAGGGCTTTGTCGAGGTCGAAGGCGTAATCGCTCGCACGCGGTTGGTTTGCGGGCGGCACTCGCCATTCGGTCAAAGAAGGCATGGATGGTCTCCTGGCGAACCGGCGCGCTTTTCGGTGAGGCGAAAGCGCGGGAAATTCATCACAATCTATGCTGCAAACGGCCGTCTTGAAAGTGTCCCCCAAAATGGGCGGCGATGCGACCCATAAGGGGGCAGATCCACTAATGTTCCGCGGTAATTCAGGATCATTCCACCTTCGCCCGCGCCGGCATGATCCGAAAGTCCCTGTTCTCCTTCAGCCAGCCAGCGCGTTCGTCGCGCAGCAGCGTCCGGCGGACCTTGCCGGAATCGTCGCGCAGGCCGACGGTAACGGCCTCAAAACTTTCCGGATGCTTGTAGCGGCTGAGCCGGTCAGCGAGGAACGCGGCCATGCCATCTGCAACAGCCTGCGCATCCGTGCTGCCATCGAGTTCGAGGATGGCGTGCACGCGCTGCCCGAATTCGGGATCGGGCAGGCCGACGACGATACAGGAGCGCACCTCGGGATGTTCCGTCACGGCGGCCTCGACTTCCGCCGGATAGATGTTGGCGCCGCCGCGCAGGACCATGTCGGCGAGGCGGTCGCCGAGATAGAGGTATCCTTCGGCATCGAGCCGGCCGATATCGCCGAGCGATTCCCAGCCGTCCGCGCGGCGCTTCGGCTCGGCGCCGAGATAGTGATAGGTGCAGCCGGCGCCGTCGTTGGGCAGGAAATAGATCTCGCCGGTCTCGCCGGTGGCGACCTCGTTGCCGTCTTCGCCGATGATGCGCAGGCGCGAGGTCTCGGCGATCTTGCCGACCGAGCCCTTGTGTTCGAGCCATTCGACGCCCGATATGATCGTGGCGCCTTGCGCTTCGGTGCCGCCATAGAGTTCGTAGATGCGCTCGGGCCCCAGCCACTCGATCCATTTTTCCTTCAGCCATGGCGGCATCGGCGCGGCCATGTGAAACACGATTTGCAGGCTCGACAAATCGTAGCGGTTGCGCACCGCGTCGGGCAGCGCCCAGATCCGGTGCATCATGGTGGGCACGAAATTGACCCACTGTACCTGGCTGGCCTCGATCAGGCGCAAGCATTCCTCGGCGTCGAATTTGACGAGGCCGGTGACGCGTCCGCCGTGGAACAGCGCGGTGTGCGAAACGATGAAGGGCGCGTTGTGGTAGAGCGGGCCGGGGTTGAGCAGGGAAGCGCCGAGTGGCATGCCGAGCGCCGCCGGTCCGGCGGTATCGATCACGGCGGGCCGGTGATCGAGGATAACTTTCGGCCGCCCGGTCGAGCCGCCGCTGGTCATGGCCTTCCAGTAGCGCGCCACCGGATTTGTCACCGGTTCATCCGATACGCCTTCGGGCACGAAATCGGCGGGCAGCGAGTTCGGCGCGTTCCAGTCGGGCTGGCCGCCGACCACGAGCGAAGGCTTGAGAATGTCGAGCACTGCGGCCGCTTCGCCGCGCGGCAATCGCCAGGTCAGCGACGTCGGCGTCGCGCCGCATTTCCACACCGCAAAGGTAGTCTCGAAAAACACATTGCTGTTGGGTAGCCCGATGGCGACGAAGTCGCCGGGCTTGACGCCTTTCGCGGCAAAGGCGTGCGCGCGCCGGTTGGCGTTGCGCTCGAGTTGCTCCCAGGTGATGGCATCGGCGCCGTGACTGACCGCGATCGTGTCCTTTGGTTTCCGTTCGGCATACCAGCGCGGAACGTCGGCGATGGGAATGAGCATGGGGGCGTTTCCGTGGGCGTGTTGATGCCGCTCTTGTGTTCTGGCGAGGCGGGCGCCTCGAAAGCATCGTGACAGAAATAAATGGCTGAGTGAAGGGAGACCGGCGCGTGCGCCTCGGGGCAGGAACGCATTGGCTCGGATATTGTTACCGGCTTGAATCAAAGGACCACAAAGGATGGTGGTATACTTCGCAAAGCTGGTGTCGCTCGTGTTCGCTGTCTTGAGCCCGAGGCCGCCCTGCGCGCGTGTGCTGGAAGCAGTGCGCCTCGCCGTTGCCGGTTTGTCATTGAATTGCGTGAAGCTGATGTCGCCGAGATGACGGAGCCCGAACGGCAAACCTATCCGCCGCTGAATACGCTGAAGCCGGTGACCGACGATGTATGGATCGTCGATGGACCGCTGATTGAATTCGGCCCACCGCTTTTGAGGATGCCATTTCCGACGCGCATGAGCGTCATCCGCATCGGCCGCGAATTGTTCATCCATTCGCCGACGCCGCTGACGGCAGGGCTGAAAGCGGAGATCGCGGCGATCGGCGAGCCGGCCTGGATTATCGGTCCCAACCGCATTCACTATTGGTGGATTCCGGAGTGGTGCGAGGCGTATCCGGATGCTGCGGCTTATCTTGCGCCGCGCATCATGGAGCAGGCCGGCGGCCGCCTCGATCAGGTCGCACATCGCCGCCGGTCGCTGGATGATCGATCCGGCTACCCCTGGGACGGCGCCATCGACACGCTGCCGGTGCATGGCAGTTACATGAGCGAGATCGTGTTCTTTCATCGGCCGAGCCGCACGCTCGTGCTGACGGACATGATCGAGAATTTCGAGCCGCAAAAGCTCGGCCTGTTTGCCCGCGTATTGACGTGGCTCGGCGGCGCGCAGCATCCTGACGGAAAAATGCCGCGCGACATGCGGCTGACCTACCGCGCGCGGGCCGCCGAGCTTCGCGTCGCCGTCGATACGATGATCGGCTGGAATCCCGCGCGGATCATCCTTGCCCACGGCAGATGGTACGAACGCGGGGGTGCGGACGAACTGCGCCGGGCGTTTCGCTGGCTTTTGAATTCATGAGACGCTCGACTAGCCTTACGGATCGAGTTCGGTATCCCAGTACAAATAATCCAGCCAGCTATCGTGCAGATAGTTCGGCGGAAACAGTCGCCCGTTGCGATGCAGCTGATGCACCGTTGGCGCGAACGGGTGTTGCCTCGGAAACATCCTGGCCTGCTGCGGCGTCAGGTTGCCCTTGCGCAGGTTGCACGGCGAGCAGGCCGCGACGACATTTTCCCAAGTGGTCTGGCCACCCTTGCTGCGCGGAATGATGTGATCGAAGGTGAGGTCGTCATGCGCGTGGCAGTACTGGCACACGAAGCGGTCGCGCAGGAAGACGTTGAACCGGGTGAAGGCGGGATGCGTGGTCGGCTTCACGAACGACTTCAGCGACACCACGCTCGGAAGCTGGATCTCGAAGCTCGGGCTGTGCACCGCGCGGTCGTAGTGCTCGACGATGTTGACGCGATCGAGAAACACCGCCTTGATCGCGTCCTGCCACGACCAGAGAGACAGCGGGTAGTAACTCAGCGGCCGGAAATCCGCGTTCAGCACCAGTACCGGCCAACCGCCTTGCGAGACATGTGCGTTCAAGTAACGCTCCTGACCCCCATGTTAGCTGCGAAGCAGCATGCGCCCTCCATACTACAGGCAGCGTGACGGGATTGTGAAGAGCGTTCCGGGGCTTATCCGAAGCCGTCACCGTTCCGCCCCGATTTGCATCATGGCCGTGAAGACCGCTAAATCGGACGGACAGCCGCTGGCGGACCTCAAAAATGGCCACCCCTTCACGTTATCTTGAGGCTCCGCGCCGGTTGCGGGCGTTCGTTCGCGCCCATGAGACGAGCCTGGTGGTTCTGGCGGCGATGATCGGAACCATTGGCGGGCTGGTGGTGCTGGCGATGAGCGTGGCGGTGGCGGCCCTGCACGCGCTGCTGTTCAACATCAGCATCACGGAGCGGCTTTCCAGCCAGCCGAGTGTCGAGACGCTGCGGGCCGTGCTGGTTCCAAGCATCGGCGGCTTGCTGCTCGGGGTGGCGCTGCTGCTGTTGCTGCGCTGGCGGCCGGCGCGCGAGATCGATCCGATCGAGGCCAATGCCCTGCATGGCGGGCGGATGTCGTTTCGCGGCAGCGTCATCGTGGCGCTACAGACCATCTGGTCCAGCGGGGTCGGGGCGTCGGTCGGTCTTGAAGCCGGATATACCCAGCTTGCGAGCGGCCTTGCCGCTTCGCTCGGCCGTGGATTTGCCCTGCGCCGCGCCGACCAGCGAATCATGGTCGGCTGCGGAGCCGCCGCTGCGATCTCGGGCGCGTTCGGCGCCCCGCTCGCCGGCGCCTTCTATGCGTTCGAACTCGTGATCGGAGGCTATACGCCGGCGAGTCTCGCGCCGGTCGGCGTCGCCGCCGTGGCGGGTTACTTCGTCACCCATGGATTTGCGGCGCTGTCGCTTGGCATCAGCATAGGCCCGGTCGGCGACGTGGTCGGGCACGATCTTGCCCTTGCCGCGCTGCTCGGGGGTCTGGCAGCGTTGTTTGGCATCCTCATCATGCATGGCGTGGCCTTGTGCGAGATGGGGCTTGCGAAGACCCCTCTCTGGCCGCCGCTGCGCCCGGCACTCGGCGGCCTTGCGGTCGGTTTGCTTGCGCTGGTGACGCCGCAGGTGATGTCGTCAGGTCATGGCGCGCTGCATTTTTCGGGCCTCGTATCGATGCCGTTGCAGATCATCGCCGGCGTCTTCGTCCTGAAGGCGCTGGCCTCGATCGTCTCGCTCGGCTCCGGCTTCCGCGGCGGATTGTTCTTCGCCACGCTGTTCATGGGCGCGCTTGGCGGCCGCCTGTTCGCCGACGGCGTCGATCTGGTCTGGCCGGGTCTCGGCCTCGATCCGAATGTCTATGCGGTGATTGGCATGAGCGCGCTGTCGGCGTCGGTGATCGGCGGTCCCTTGACGATGTCGTTCATCGCGCTGGAATCGACCGGCAATCTCTGGCTGACCACGGCGGTGCTGGTCGCGGTCATCATCTCGACCATGATCACGCGGGAGCTGTTCGGCTACTCCTTCGCCACCTGGCGATTTCACCTGCGCGGCGAGACCATCCGCAGCGCCGCCGATGTCGGCTGGATTCGGGATCTCACGGTCCAGCGCCTGATGCGGCCGGATCTCGCCACGGTCGATGCCGATATCGGGATCGCGGATTTCCGGGTGAAATTTCCGCTGGGGTCGAAGACGCAGGTCGTCGCGGTCGATGCCACGGGGCGCTATGTCGGGCTGGCGGTGATAGCCGAGGCGCACGCAGCGGATATCGATGTCACGCGCGGCCTTGTCGGCATCCTGCATCATCGGGACGTCGTGCTGAATCCGGCCATGAACATTCAGGAAGCCATCGCCGTCTTTGACGCTGCCGAAGCGGAATCGCTGGCGGTCGTCGAAGCCGACGGCGAACGCCGGCCGGTCGGGATTCTCACCGAAGCCCATGCCATGCGGCGCTACGCGGAAGAATCCGAGAAACGCCGGCGGGAGGCGATCGGCGAGGTTTGAAAGCGGCGGCAGCCTGGATGGCTTCGCCGCTCGCGTAATTCCGAGGCCCTATGCCGGAATCTTCTCCAGCTTCTGCAGGCAGCGGCTCACCCGAACCTCCGGCGGCATCGGCGTATCCGGAAAGCTGGTCTTCCAGTCGGTGACGCCGACTTCGCCGATATAGATGTCGCCCTTCGAATCCATCGCGATGCCGTGCGGCGCGAGGAATTTTCCGGCCTCCAGCCCGGGACCGTTCTCGCCGCCGAGGCGGGCGATCCGTTTGCCTTTTGCATCGACGATCGAGAGCCGCGGGCCGAGATTGGGCACCTTGCGGTTGACGGCCAGGCCGGGCCCGAGTTCGCCGACAATGAACGTGGGCTGTTTGCCGCCGCCGCAGCGGCACAGTGCGCAGGGCCGGTGCAGAAAGTTCCATTGCGTCTCGTATTTGCCGTTGCCGTCGAACACCTGCACGCGATGGTTCTCGCGGTCGGCGACATAGACCCAGCCGTCCGCATCGGTGACGATATTGTGGACGATATTGAACTGGCCGGGATCGGTGCCGGGCTCGCCCCAGGTCTTGAGCAGTTTTCCGTCCGGCGAATATTTGTGGACACAGGCATTGCCATAGCCGTCCGAGACGTAGATCTCGCCCTTCGGCGACAGCGCGGTATGGGTGCAGCGGTGAAACGGCTCGCCGCTCATGAACGGCGCGGGCTTGTTCGGGATGCCGATCGTCAGCAGCACCTTGCCGTCGGTGGTGCATTTGCGCACGGTGTGGTCGCCGTCATCGGTGCAATAGAGATTGTCGTCGGCATCGATGTGCAGGCCATGGGCGCGGTTGAACAGGCCTTCGCCCCAGCTCCTGAGGAAATTACCTTCGCGGTCGAGCACCACCATCGGATGGTCGCCGCGGTTGAAGACGTAGATGCGGTCCTTGCTGTCGACCGCGACGGAAGCGGCGTCCGTCAGGCTCCATCCGTCAGGCAGCTTGGCCCAGTTTTCAACCACGCGGTAACGGTGTTCGCCCGAGCCGAGAATAGCCGGCATGTGTTTCCCCCTGATGTGACTTTCGTTGGCTAAGTGTCGCAGAGGCCGCAGCGGATCGCGAGGGGATTTTGCGCGGGGCCGCCATGAGCCATTGCGGATCTGCCGCGCTGGCGTAGGGTATCCGGCAGATCCGAGCGGGCGAGATGCCCGTCCCTGATCGGAAGTGACTCGGTCGCGTTACCGCTCGCCCACACCATCAGGGAGGTCCGGATTAATGCGCAACATCATGTTTGTCCTCGCTCCGGCCATGCTCCTTGCCGGCAGCGCTGTTGCCGGTGCCGCCGAAGCCGTCGCGCCGTCTCCGGTCAAAATTGCGGTCTTTCCGTTCGAACTGGTGGATTTCAGCGCTGCGGCTCCCTACGTCCCCGCCGACGACATCGACCGCGAGCAATTGCGGCTTTCGACGGAAGAAGCTCGACGGCTGATCGCGGAATCCGGACGCTACCAATTGGTCGACACTGGCACTGCAAACGAGCAAATTGCGAAGGCGGGACAATTGCGCGACTGCGAAGGATGCGAAGCCGGGATCGCCGCCGCGCTTGCCGCAGACCAGTCCATGATCGGGATCGTCACGCGGATCACGCGAACGGAATACGCAGTGACCTACAAAATTCGCGATGCCCGATCCGGGGGGCTGGTCGACGTCCAGCAGACCGACCTGCGCATGGGCGCCAATGTGGCATGGAGCCGTGGGGCGCGCTGGTTGATCCAGCGACGTCTGCTGGAACGGCCGCAATAGCGCCTGCGCCCGCGAGGCCAGATCGAAGAGGAGTCCATCCTGATGAAAGGGCCGATGACGCCGGCGTCAGCGCGGCAGCAGCCCTTCCTCGATCGCCTTGATTTGCAGCGCGAGGTGCTTTGAGCCGATGCGGCATTGCGCAAGGCCGCCGGCGATCAGCCACAGGCCGGGCTGGCCGGTGCGGGTGTACATGTTGCGCAGTTCCTGTTCCTTGCCGAAACCCCAGATCGTGCCGACGCGCTTCTCTACCGTTTCGCCGAACAGCTTTCGCACCAGCTCTTCCTGGCGCTTGTATCCGGTCGCCAGCACGACGAGGTCGGCGGCGACGATCTCGCCGCTCTTCATCTTCGAGCCGGCTGCCGTGAACGTATCGAGATCGGCGAATTGCTTCAGCGCGATATCGCCTTTGACGATCAGGTCGGAACAGCCGACGTTGAAGTAATAGCCGCCGCCGCGCGTGAGGTATTTGAACTGCCAGCCGGTGTTGTCTTCGCCGAAATCGATCTTGAAGCCGGCGCGCTCCAGGCCATCGAGCAATTCCTGGTCGAGCGCCCTGGATTTTTCGCCGGTCAATCGGTGGCTCCTGCGCGCCAGTTGAAGCGGCATCGAGGTCGCGATCAGGTCGTTGTCCTCGAGCGTGCCTTCGTTGTAGGGCGCGTAGACCAGTTGCGCCGATGGTTCGATGCTGACGACCAGCGTGGACGAACGCTGGAAGAGCGTGACGTGAGCGCCGCTGGAATGCAGGTCCTGCGCGATGTCGTGGCCGCTGTTGCCGGTGCCGATCACGATGGCGCGCTTGCCCTTCCAGCTCTCGCCGTCGTCATACTGGCTGGAATGCATCACCTTGCCGGCAAAGTCCTTCAGGCCGGCAATTTCAGGCACGCTCGGAATGCCGCTGACGCCCGTCGCCAGCACGACATGGCGCGGATGCATGGTCCGCTTGCCGCCGTCGCCGCAGCGCAGCGTCACTGTCCAGCGGCCTGCCTTCTCGTCGTAACTGCCGCCCTCGAACTCGGTCTCGGTCCAGAAGTTCAGCTCCATAGCCTCGACATAGGTCTCGAACCAGTTGGCGAGCTTGTCCTTCGGAATATAGGTCGGCCAGTTCGGCGGGAAGTGCAGATAGGGCAGGTGATTGACCTGAACCTGATTATGCAGCGTCAGCGCGTGGTAGCGCTTGCGCCAATTGTCGCCGATGCGCTTCTCGCGATCGACGATCAGCGTATCGACGTTCAACTGTTTCAGCCGCGCGGCGATGGAAAGGCCGGATTGGCCGCCGCCGATCACGAGGACGGTCGGGTCGCGGTCGGCATAGGCGGCCGATGCGTTGCGCAAGTCGAGCCAGTTGGGGCCGCGAAAATCGCGCGAGTAAGCATTGCCACGCGGACGATTGACGCCGAGCTGTTCCTCAAAACCCTTGAGTTCGCCGAGTTCGGTCAAGAGCGTCCAGGCCTTGAGCCGGTTGCCATCGTCCGCATCCGGAATCAGGCGGATGATGCCGCTGCCGCGCCCGACTTTGGTCTCGAACCTGAAGATGGCCTCGATTGCGTTGGTGCCGGCGCGCATCACCTTGCGCGGCGCGGCGCGGTCAGGGTCGATTGCAAAGCCGCTGGGCATCGCGCTGCGGGCCAGCGGCGGCAGCGCTTTCAGGATCGCGTCGGCGCCATTGAGCGTCTGGATGTTCCAGCTCAGCGCCAGCACGTCGCGCCAATAGCTGTCGGGGTGGAACAGCTGATGCAGCAGGGCGTCATCGGGCTTTCCGAGCGCTTCCTCGAATTGTGCAAGCCAATTGTCGGCGGCTACCGAACTGTCGTCCGTCCTGTCGAGCATGCGCGTTCCCGTCACCGGCCGTCTGTGCGGCGTTTTTCCTGCGCCGGAGCCTATACCTATTCGTGACGGCGCTGAAAGGGCGGGAAGGAGATGCCGCCTATTCCGATAATGACAGGATCAGCCCCTGATCCGGCGGAACGCGACCGTTGAGGGTGTCGAGGTAGGCGCGCTGAACTGCCGCAGGCCCGTGGTTCTCGATCACGTTCATCCATTGATCCAGCTTCGGCGCGAACCCGGACCACGCCGCGCCAAATCGCTTGTCGACGCCGCCCGGTCCCCATTCCTTGGCGCGCTTGCGGATCTGGTCTGGCGCGAAGAAAAATTGAGGTTTTGCGCCCGGCAGTGCCTGCGCCGGTTCATCGGGCGATGACTTGCGATGCGTGAGCCCAATGATTCCGCTGTATTTCATTTGCTCGCCGAAGTGCCGGTGCAGCAGCGCGCGTAACGGGCTGTTGCCCGCCATATCGACATAGGCGACCGCCGAATTCGTCGGCAGCGCGCTTACGTTGTCATAGGTCACGACCTCGTCGTAGCAGCCGAGCGATTTGACGAAGGCTGTGTTGCCGGCCGAGGTTAGGCCGATCACCTTGATGCCGCCCCTTGCATGCAGGAGATGCGCGAGCCCGTAGGCGGTCTTGCTGGAGGCCGAGGAGAGCATCACGCTTTTCGCGCCATAAAATTCGTTCTCGGCGAGAAAGTCATCAACCAGGAACGACAGCATGAACAAGGGCCGCAGCAGCGCCTGATAGTCGCCCTGCTTGCCTTCAAAGGCCGGATCACCGCTGACGCGCGCATAGGCGTTGTAGACCGGCGCCACGCCCTGCCGGTGCGCGGCGGCGTCGCGCAGGCCGCGCTTGCTGACGTCGGCGGCTTCGATGACGAGGTGCGTCGCCATCGGGAAGTAGCCGAACAGCGTTTCGCCTGTGGCAATCCCGGATGCTTCGAGGCAATCACCTCGCCAAATCCCCACACCGGAACGTTGCCGAAACCTTCGGGCGCCGGAAACAGTTGCCAATATTTCAGATGATCGCCGAGTACGGCGTAAGTGATGTTGTTGGCGGTGAAGGCGAAGCGCGTGACTTTCACCAGCAGGGCTTCCTCAGGCAGTGCGGCCACGTCAGGCAGGCGCGTGTCGATCACCTTGCATTGCTGCAGGTCGTTGCGGGCGACGACGAAGTCGGTGGCTTGCATGGTTCCATCCCTGCGCTCGACATGCAGCGATCTTTGCGCCGTCCGATGACCGTTTTGCAACAGCAATGATGTTTAAAACGGTGTTTGGTTTTGCCCCCCGTCATTGCGAGCGAAGCGAAGCAATCCATCTTTCTGCACGTGGGATAGTTGGATTGCTTCGTCGCTTCGCTCCTCGCAATGACGCGGGGAGGCGGCAGTTCACGCCATCGCGCGCAGCCTGCCTTCCGCATGCAAATCGCGCAGCTTGCGCTTGAAGATCTTGCCGGTGGCTTCGCGCGGCATGGCGTCCATGAACTGGATGTCCTTTGGCACCTTGAAATTGGCGAGGCGTTCGCGCAAGAATTCCTGCACCGTGGCCGGTGACAGCGCGGCATCCGCTTCCGGCTCGATGCAGGCAAACAGCCGCTCGCCGAATTCGTCGTCGGGGATGCCGAACACCGCGCAGTCGCGCACGCCATCCATGCCGATCAGCGTGTTCTCGATCTCCGCCGGGTAGATATTGACGCCGCCCGAGATCACCATGTCGCGCTTGCGGTCGCACAGGAACAGATAGCCGTCTTCATCGAGGTAGCCTACATCGCCGACGCTGACGAGGCCGTCGCGGCCGGCCTCAGTGCGGGCCTCGGCCTTGCCGTGGTAGTCGAAGTCCGGCACCGATACCTGCCGCATGAAGATCTCGCCGGGCTCGTTGACGTCGCACAGCGAACCGTCGGTGCGGAAAATCTTGACGATGCCGCCCTCGATGGCGCGGCCGACGGTGCCGGGTTTTGCCAGCGCCTCCTCGGCCGAATGCCACACCGGAATGCCGGTCTCGGTCGAACCGAAATATTCGTTGATGACCGGCCCCCACCACTCGATCATCGCGCGCTTGACCTGCGGCGGGCAGGGGGCCGCGCCGTGCACGATGAAGCGCAGCGACGACAGATCGTAGCGGCGCTTGACGTCATCCGGCAGCCGCAGCAGGCGGACGAACATGGTCGGCACCATGTGCATGTGGGTGACGCGATGACGCTCGATCAATTGCAGCATGTCTTCGGGATCGAAGCGCGGTTCGAGCACGATTGTGCAGCCGCTGCGGAACGCCAGCATGCCGTAGGAATTCGGCGCCGAATGGTACATCGGACCGTTCATCAGGATGACCTGATCCTCGTTCGGTTTCACGCCATAGGCGAGGCCGCCGACGCGGGCCGCGGCAGCAACCTGCTCCGGCCGCATTGGCTTGCGGCGCACGCCTTTGGGCAGGCCGGTCGTGCCCGACGTATAGAACATCGGCGCGCTGCCGACCGGCGGTTCCGTCGATGCCGCGCGCGTGTCGCGCCAGGTGTCCCAGTCGGTCATGCCTTCGGGGACGTGCGTCAGCGTGGGCGCAATGTTGAACGCGCCGGCGATTTCCGGCGGCGTGGTCACCACCAGCAGTTTGATGTCGCCAGGCAGGCCGTCCTTGATCTGCGGCAGCAGGTCGGCATGGCAGACCAGGATTTTCGCACCGCTGTCGGCCAGGATGTAGGCGACTTCCTCGGCCTTCAGGTGCCAGTTGATCGGCACCACCGGGCTGCCCAGCGCCGCCGCCGCGCCCGAGACTTCGAAGAACGCAAAATCGTTGCGCAGCATCATGCCGACAGGCGTGCCGCCACCGAGGCCGAGCGCCCTGAATCCCGCCGCCGCCCGCGCGATGCGGGCGTGGATCTCGGGATAGCTGATCCGGCGGTCGCCACCGATGATCGATGTCAAGTCTTCCTCCTCGGGCCGTGCCTGCGCGCTCTAGCGGTCGTCCAGAATGTCGCCGAAGGCCACCCAGCTCTTGCCGTCGAAGCGGCGCAGCCGCAATTGCTGGAACGGAAGGTAATCCTCGGAATCGGTCGATACCGTGATGCCCGGCAGCAATAGCGGCAGCGGCACCTCGCGCAGCGATGCCGCCTGCTTCATGATGTTGGCACGGCTGAAGTCGCCGTTGCAGGCGTTCAGCACCTTCACCATCAGGCTGGCATACTGAAAGCCGGCCGCGTAGTTCGAATTGGAAAGGTCCGCATTGGGCAGGTGCTGCTTCATGAAGGCGAAATACTCCTTCACGCCCTCGTCATTGGCCCATTGCACATCCAGCGTGTCCTTCTGGTTGCTCGACGAAATCAGGCCGACAGCGTTCTCCAGCCCGGCCGGCTCAAGGAACGAGATCGACGACGCGGAGGTCGGTACGAAGAACAGGTCCGGCTTCCAGTTGATCTCGGCGACGCCCTTGATCATCTGCGAAGTGAACTTGCCGAGCACGACGCCGAACATGACATTGGCGCCGGAGGCCTTCAGCGTCGCAAGCTGCGAACTGATGGTCGGCGCGGTCGTCTCGTAGCTCGCCTCCGCCACGATCATGCTGGCGGCTTTGTCGCCGAGTGCGCGCTTGAAGCCGGCGACGTAATCGCGGCCGAAATCGTCGTTCTGGGCGAGGATGGCGATCTTCGCGTCAGGCTTGGTCTGCAGGATGTGCTTGGCATAGACCACGCCCTCGGACTGATAGGCGGCCATACCCGGCATGGTCCACGGATAACCCTTCGGATCGGCCCATTTGGTCGCGCCGCTAAGCACGAAGAGCTGCGGCACTTTCTTGTTGTTGAGATAGCGGTGCACGGCGTTGTTGGTGGCGGTCCCGAGCGAGCCGAACATCAGCAGCACCTCTTCCTGCTCGACGAGCTTTCGGGTCTGCTCGACCGTCTTGGGCGGCGAGTAGGCGTCGTCGAGGCTGATGAACCTGATCTTGCGGCCGTTGATGCCGCCTTCGGCGTTGACCTTCTCGAAATAGGCCTCCTGCGCCCGGCCGATGATACCGAAGCCGGAAGCCGGGCCGCTATAGGGCAGCGTCTGCCCGATGCGGATTTCGTCCTTGGCGTCGTCGCCGACCGCCGCAGCAGTTCCCAGCAAAGCGAATGCGATCGTCAATACGGGTCGCGACAGCCTCATTGTTCCCATTCCTCTGTTTTGTTTTTCGTTGATGCAGGTCGCGGCGCAATCAGGCGCGCGCCCGCTGTAAGAAGTTCCCGCTGGCCTCGGCGAACTCGGCTTTCAGCCGCTCCACCAGTTCTGCGACCGGCGGCGCGTCCGCGATCTGGCCGATGCCCTGGCCCGAACCCCAGATGTCGCGCCACGCCTTGGCCTTGGTGTTGCCGCCGGAACCGAAATTCATCTTCGACTTGTCGCTTTGCGGCAGGTTGTCGGGATCGAGCCCAGCGGCGACGATCGAGGGGCCGAGATAATTGCCGTGCACGCCGGTGAACAGGTTGGAGTAGACGATATCCTCGGCCGCATGCTTTGCCAGCGCCGCCTTGTAGGCCGGATCGGCGTTGGCTTCGGCGGTCGCGATAAAGCGCGTGCCCATGTAGGCCATGTCGGCGCCGAGCGCGAGCGCGGACGCGATGCCCCAGCCATCGGAGATCGCGCCCGACAGCAGCACGGTACCCTTGAACCACTGCTTCACCTCGCGCAGCAGCGCGAACGGCGACAGCGTGCCGGCATGCCCGCCGGCGCCGGCGCAAACCAGGATGAGGCCGTCGACGCCATGTTCGGCGGCCTTGCGCGCATGCTTGACGTTGATCACGTCATGGAAAACCACGCCGCCATAGGAATGCGCGGCCTCGACGATTTCGATCGGCGGACGTAGCGAGGTGATGATGATCGGGGCCTTGTGTTTCACACAGGTTTCCATGTCCTTCATCAGCCGGTCGTTGGACGCGTGGCAGATCTGGTTGACCGCGTAAGGCGCAACCTTCTTCTCCGGATGCAGCGCCTTGTATTCGCCAAGCTCGTTCTCGATGCGCGTCAGCCACTCGTCGAGCTTCTCCACGGGGCGGGCGTTCAGCGCGGGGAACGAGCCGACGACGCCGGCCTTGCACTGGGCGATCACGAGTTCCGGCCCCGACACGATGAACAGCGGCGAGCCGACCACGGGCAGTTCGAGCGAATTGGCAAGCGAAGCGGGCAACGACATTCAGTTCCTCCTGTGTCGCGCAAGGCCGGTTACGGCCGGGGCGCGTCTGTCGATGTTGATTTGGGAGCGTCGGGCCGGGGCGGAGCCGCTGGCCGCGCGCTGCTTGTTGCCGTCCATTATAGAGCTGGACGGCACGCCCGGGCCGTTCAATATTGAACAGGCGATTAGCCAGGAATGAACAGGCTGAGCTGCCGTCGTCGCGATGGAGGAGCAGATGGATTGGGACCTTTGCAAGACCTTTGTCGCGGTGGCCGAGACGCGCAGTTTCGCTGCTGCCGCGCGGCGGTTACGCTCCAGTCATCCGACGGTCGGCCGCAAGATCGCCGAGCTCGAGGGCCAGCTCGGCATTCCCTTGTTCGCGCGGTCCAATGACGGGCTTTCGCTGACCTCGCAGGGCCGGAAATTTCACGAGCATGTCGAGGCGATGGCGGCGGCGGCATTGCGCGCGGAGGCCGCGGTGTCGGCGACCGGCGCGCAGGCGCGCGGGGTCGTCAAGCTGTCGATCGGCTCGACGCTCGCCTCGCACTGGCTGATGCCGCGGCTCGGTCCGTTCCTGCGCGCGCACAACCATATCCAGCTCGAGATCATCACCCATCCCTATCCGGCCAGCGTGCGCCGCCGCGAGGCCGATGTCGTGTTGCGCCCGGTGGACAGCGGCGAAGAGAACCTGATCGGCCGCAAGGTGGGCCGGCTCGGCACCGGCTTCTACGCCTCACGGGATTACGCCGCGCGGCGGCGGCTCCCCGAGCGGCGTGACGAATGGAAGGACCACAGCGTCATCGGTTTCGCCGATCGCGCTTCGAACGAGCGGCTGGCGCGCTGGAGCGATGCGATCGCGCGGCAGGGGTCGATGGTGATGCGATGCTCGTCGCAGGGCGACATGCTCGCCGCGGCGCGCGCCGGCCTGGGGATTTCGACGCTGTCCTGCTTTGTCGCCGCCGCCTATCCGGATCTCGTCCGCGTCGCCCCGCAGAAGCTCGCCAGCGTGGCCGATCTGTGGCTGCTGGCGCATCCCGATCTGGTCGAACTCCCGGCGGTGCGCGCCGTGATCGACTTCGTCACGGCTTCCGCACGCGAGGACCGGGTACGGCTGCGGGGATGACCTTGTCGGCCAGCACGCCTTCGCGCTTCTTCAGCACGCGATAATAGCTCCACCACAGATGCGCCGCCGCGCCGCGCAGCGGGCGCCAAGGCTCCGCCAGCGGCGCCATCTGCCTGGCGGTCGGGCGCGCCTGCAGGCCGAGGCCGACCTTGATCGCTTCCTGTATGGCGATATCGCCCGCCGGCCAGGCATCGCCATGGCCGAGGCAGAACAGCAGGTAGACGTCGGCGGTCCACGGACCGATGCCGTGCAGTGCCGTCAGGGTGTGGTGGGCGGCATCCGCATCCTCTTCCGCCAGTACGTCGAGGTTCAGCCGTTCGGCAGCCAGTTCGCGTGCGATATTCTTCAACGTCTTGATCTTGGCGGCCGAAAGGCCGAGACGGCCGAGGCGGTCGGCGCGGGCCTTCCGGATGGAAGCATGGTCGAACGGATCGAACGCGGCCGCCAGCCGCGCCCAGATCGCGCCGGCGCTCGCGGTCGACAATTGCTGGCCGCACACGATTGCCGCGAGGCCAGCGAATCCCGGCTCGCGCTGCCGCAGCGCCGGCATGCCCGTCAGCTCGAAGATCGGCTTCAGCCGCACGTCCTGCCTGACCAGCGCGTGGACGGCATCTTCGAGATCGGACTGGCTGTTGAGGTGAATGGTCATTGCGCCTTAAAACCATCATGTCCCGCGAAAGAGATCAATGCCGCCACCCGTTTTCCGATTTGCGCCGAGCCCGAACGGCTATCTCCATCTCGGCCACGCCTGTTCGGCGCTGTTGAACTTCGACCTGGCCCGCCGGGCCGGCGGACGGTTCCTGCTGCGGATCGAGGATATCGACGCCACGAGGTGCCGGCCGGAATTCGAGGCGGCGATCTACCAAGACCTCGCCTGGCTCGGGATATCCTGGGAAACGCCGGTGCGGCGGCAATCGGAGCATTTTGCGCGGTATCGGGAGGCGGTCGAGGGGTTGGCAAGCATGGGCCTGATCTATCCGAGCTTCGAGAGCCGCGCGGAAATCGCCCGTCTGGTGGCGCAGCGCGAAGCCAGCGCGCCATGGCCGCGCGATCCCGACGGGGCGCCGCTCTATCCGGGGACAGCGAAATCGCTGCCGCCGGAAGAGCACGAGCGGCTGATCGGGCAGGGCACGCCTTACGCCCTGCGGCTCGACATGGCGGCGGCCCGCGCGCGTACCGATCCACTCGCATGGATCGAGCATGGCGAAGGTCCTGAAGGCGAGACCGGCGCCGTGAGCGCTCAGCCCGAAGCCTGGGGCGACGTCATTCTCGCGCGCAAGGAGACGCCGACCAGCTATCATCTGTCCGTCGTGATCGACGATGCCTTGCAGGGCGTGACCGACGTGGTGCGGGGCCGGGACCTGTTCTGGTCGACGAGCGTGCACTTGCTGCTGCAGAAATTGCTGGGTATCCCGCAACCAGCCTATCGGCATCACCGGCTCATCGAGGATGCGTCTGGTCACAAGCTTTCGAAATCGACGCAAGCCACCGCCTTGCGCGAGTTGCGCGGGCAAGGTGCAACGCCTGCGGATATTCGCAGCCTCGTCGGTCTGTCCAACGATTTTCCGTAATACTACTGGGAGTTGTTGAAAAGGTCTCCGTGACATTGGCCGGCATCGCGTGTCATGCTGCTCGCGGGGCTGACGGACGGGGGACCATGGCGGCGAAGCGGCGCATCACACGGCCAATAAAGAAGCGGCGAGCGAAAAAGCGCGTCTCCAGCGCCGCGGCGAAGGCGCGTGCGCCGCGCAAGTCCGCCGTCGCCGTCACTGGCATGGTCGAGACCGCGCTGGCGGCCTTTGCGCACGAGGTCCGCACGCCGCTCACAGGCATTCTGGCGATCAGCAATCTGCTCGCGACCTCCGAACTCGACGAGCGCGAACGCCGCTGGGTCGACACCATCAAGGCGGGCGCGGAACATCTGGCGAGCCTTGCGACCCTGTTCGTCGATGCGGCGCGCAACGACGGTCCCCGGCTCAAGGTGCGGCAGGACTTCTTCGACCTGCGCACGCTCGCCCGCAATGCCGGCAATTCCTTGACCGGCCGCGCGATGGCCAAGGGCCTGCAGTCGTCGGTCGTCATTTCCGAAGATCTCCCGGGGTTTGCGATCGGCGATCCGGTCCGTCTGCGCGCCGCGGTGGAGAACCTGATCGACAATGCCGTGAAGTTCACCGAACAGGGCAACGTCGCGCTGCAGGTGACGGCCGCGCGCAGCCCGAAGGGCAGGATCGCCGTCGCTTTCGTGGTCTCCGACAGCGGGATCGGCCTGACGCTGAGCGAGATCAAGCGCCTGTTCCGGCCGTTCTCGCAGGCCAATGTCTCCATCGCATCGCGCTTCGGCGGCGCCGGGCTCGGACTGTCGTCGGTCAAGCAACTGGCGCGCGCCATGGGCGGCGACATCACCGTGACCCAGCGCCGTGGCGGCGGCACCACCTTTACCCTCAAGGTCGTGATGTCACCCGCAACGGACGCGGCGACGGCGGCGTCCGGCGCCGATGGCGCGATATCGATCGATTCGCTGCGGCCGTTGCGGCTGCTCAGCGTCGAAGACAATCCGTTCGGCCGTGTCGTGCTCAACGCGATCCTGACCGAGCTCGGTCACCAGGCCGAGTTCATCGGCCAGGGCGAGGCCGCGCCGGAACGGATCGCGCAGGGCGCATTCGATGCGGTGCTGATGGACATGGTCTTGCCCGGGATCGACGGCATCGAGGCGATCACGCGCATTCGCGCGCTTCAGCCCCCGCTCGCGGGCATTCCGATCATCGGCATATCCGGCCGCAGCGAGGACGAGGCGGCGGCGCGCGCCGCCGGCGCCGATATCTTTCTGGTCAAGCCTGTGTCTCCGCGCGCCCTTGCGACTGCGCTGCATGAAGCGACATCCCCTTCGGCAGCCGCGTCTTCATGATCGCCGCGTTCAGTTCGCCGCCGTAGACGAAAATCGCGGCAATGAAATACAGAAACACCAGTGCGATGATGACCGAGGCAAGCCCCGCATACATCGTCACGTAGTTGCTGGCGAAGCGCGCCAGATACTGGCCGAAGACGATGCCCGAGATCAGCGATGCTACCATCGTAAAGACGATGCCCGGCAGGATCTGCAGGAAACTCCGCCGGCCGCAGGGCAGCCAGGCATGCAGGACGAACAGCGCCAAAATCATCGCCGTGATCGTGATGCCGTAGCGGGCGAAAAACAGGACTGTTTCGTTGCTCTCGACAAAGAACGGGATGTGGCGGCGCGCCGTTTCCAGGATCAGGGGACCGAGCACGATCAGGAACGCCATCGCGAGCGAGGTGAAGGCCGCCATCAGGGTATAGCCGATCGATTCCAGTCGCAGCCAGTACCATGCCCGCGGTTCGACCACCGAATAGGCGCGGTTCAGCGCCACCCGCACCGCCTCGACGCCGTTGGAGGCAAAATAGACCGCCAGCACCGCGCCGACGGTCAGGATGTCGCCGCGCGTCGTGGTCAGCACGTCGTGGATTTCGCCCGACAGCGCGTCCGCGACCTGCTGCGGCCAGGTCTCCAGCAACAGCCCTACCGCGCCGTCGGCGAGCTCCTTGGAGCCGAAAAAGCCGGCCAGCGACGTCAGCACGATCAGGAACGGGAACAGCGCCATCAATGTCGAGAGCGCGATGTGGCTCGCGATCGCCCAGCCGTCATCGGCAAGGAACGTATAGAACGCCTCCATCACGACGAGGTAGACGTAGCGAATGAGCTTCACATCTCACCTCGATCAGGGTACGGCGATCCGGTCGTAAAATCAGGGGCTAGCATCTGATATTATTGGATTAAAGGCCAGATCGTCGAGCGGGTGTACGAACGGCTGTGCGAGGAACTGTGGACGTGTGGAAGTCGGCGCTTCGCGGTGTTATGTAGCGCCGATGACATCCTTTTTGAGTTCGATCGTCCTTCCCATCGCTGTTGCGGCCGTGGCTATCGTGCTGCTGCTCGGCCTCGTCAACATGATGCGGGGCGGTTCGCCGAGCCGCTCGCAGAACCTGATGCGGCTTCGGGTGCTGCTGCAATTCATCGCCATCGTCATCACCATGGTCGTGGTCTGGGCGATGGGCAAATAGGGGCTGGATAAGGGAAACGCCAATGGTCGTACTCAACCGCATCTATACGAAGACCGGCGATGACGGCACCACGGCGCTCGGCAGCGGCGAACGCCGCCCGAAATACGATCTGCGCATCGCAGCCTACGGCACCGTGGATGAGACCAACGCCGCGATCGGCGTGGTGCGGCTGCACCTCGGCGAAGCCCGCGAGCTCGATGCGATGCTGGGCCGGATCCAGAACGATCTGTTCGATCTCGGCGCCGACCTTGCCGTGCCCCAGCGCGACGGCAAGGCCGAGCGCTTGCGGATGCTGTCGAGCCAGGTCGAACGGCTCGAACGCGATATCGATAGCCTGAACGAACATCTCGCGCCGCTAACCTCGTTTGTGCTGCCGGGAGGCACCCCTGCCGCCGCATACCTGCATCTCGCCCGCACCATATGTCGCAGGGCGGAACGGATCATGGTGGAACTCGCCGCCCGCCCGGAGGAGCCGGTCAGCGAGGCGGCCATTCAGTATATGAACCGCCTGTCGGATTTTTTGTTCGTCGCCAGCCGCGCCATGAACGATAATGGGGCCGGAGACGTGTTGTGGGTGCCGGGGCAGAACCGTTAAGGTAGGCTCTGTTCCTGGACTGATTTTTGGCTTTCGCGCGTTGACCGCCGATAGCGGGACCTTTAGGTTCCGCGCCCAAGCCATAACGAGCTAATACCAAGCCATTTAACCCAGAATTCAAGCGAAAGAGGATCGATGAAGGTTCTTGTGCCGGTAAAGCGGGTGGTCGATTACAACGTCAAGGTTCGCGTCAAAAGCGACGGAACGGGCGTGGAACTGGCCAACGTGAAGATGTCGATGAATCCGTTCGACGAAATCGCCGTCGAGGAAGCACTGCGCCTGAAGGAAGCCGGCAAGGCGACCGAAGTGGTGGTGGTGTCGATCGGCCCGGCGCAGGCCTCGGAGACGATCCGGACCGGTCTCGCCATGGGCGCCGACCGCGGCATCCTGGTCAAGGCGGAAGGCAATGTGGAGCCGCTGGCGGTCGCCAAGATTTTGAAAGCCGTCGCGGAAGCCGAGAAGCCCGGCCTCATCATTCTCGGCAAGCAGGCGATCGACGACGACTTCGAACCAGACCGGCCAGATGCTGGCGGCCCTGCTCGGATGGTCGCAGGCGACGTTTGCCTCCAAGCTCGAAGTTGACGGCGCCGACTTCAAGGTCACGCGCGAAGTCGACGGCGGCCTGCAGACCGTGAAGCTGAAGGGACCGGCGATCGTCACCACCGACCTGCGGCTGAACGAACCGCGCTACGCATCGCTGCCCAACATCATGAAGGCGAAGAAGAAGCCGATCGACGACAAGAGCGCGTCCGATTACGGCGTCGATCTCACGCCGCATCTCGAAGTGCTCAAGACCGCGGAACCGCCCGGCCGCAAGGGCGGCGTCAAGGTCAAGGACGTCGCTGAGCTGGTAACGAAACTCAAGACCGAAGCCGGGGTTCTCTGATGACGACGCTATTGATTGCCGAACACGATAATGCGTCGGTCAAGGACGCGACCAACAAGGCGCTGACGGCAGCCGCAGCGCTTGGCGCAGATGTCCACGTGCTGGTCGCCGGCGAGAACGCCAAGGCGGCGGCCGATGCCGCGGCCAAGCTTGCCGGCGTCAAGAAGGTGCTGCTGGCCGACAACGCCGCCTACGCCCACGATCTCGCCGAGCCGCTGGCCGCGCTGATCGTGTCGCTGGCGCCTTCCTACGATGCCTTCGTCGCGCCCGCGACCTCGCGCTTCAAGAACGTGATGCCGCGCGTCGCAGCCCTGCTCGACGTGATGCAGGTGTCCGAGATCATCAAGGTGGTCTCGCCTGACACGTTCGAGCGGCCGATCTATGCCGGCAACGCGATCCAGACGGTGAAATCCAGGGACGCCAAGAAGGTCATCACGGTGCGAACCTCGACCTTTGCCGCAGCCGGCGACGGCGGCAGCGCGACGGTCGAGAACGCCACCGCGGCGGCTGATCCGGGCCTCTCCAGCTTTGTCGGCGAGGAGGTTGCGAAGAGCGATCGTCCGGAACTGACGTCCGCCAAGATCATCGTCTCCGGCGGCCGCGCCATGCAGAGCCGCGAGAACTTCGCCAAGTATATCGAGCCGCTCGCCGACAAGCTCGGCGCGGGCGTCGGCGCCTCGCGCGCCGCGGTGGACGCCGGCTATGCGCCGAACGACTGGCAGGTCGGCCAGACCGGCAAGGTCGTGGCGCCGGAACTATATGTGGCCATCGGCATCTCCGGCGCGATCCAGCATCTCGCCGGCATGAAGGATTCCAAGGTGATCGTGGCGATCAACAAGGATGAAGACGCGCCGATTTTCCAGGTCGCCGATTATGGCCTGGTCGCGGACCTCTATCAGGCGGTTCCTGAACTGACTGAAGCGCTCGGCAAGCTCGGCAAATAGGACGGCGGGACATCGGCCGGACGCGCAAACGTCCGGCCGATTATTTACCTTAAGCGGTTGCTGGCGAAGAATTAAGCTTCGCATGAAGAATACGTACCAATGATGGGACTGAAACCTCGATTCGGATTATATCGTATCTGAGGTTCAGAGATGAACAGGCGCGATGTGCGCGCCGTTCCGGTGGATGACAAGATGGCGGTGACAATCAAGAAGGTCGGCGTGATCGGCTCGGGGCAGATGGGCAACGGCATCGCGCATGTGGCGGCGCTTGCCGGCTTCGATGTGGTGCTCAACGACGTGTCCGACGAACGGCTGAAGTCCGCGATGGCGACCATCAACGGCCACCTGTCGCGGCAGGTCGCCAAGCAGGCCATCACGGAGGACGCGCGCAAAAAGGCGCTGGGCCGGATCAGCTCCACCGGGACGCTCGACGGCCTGTCGGATTGCGATCTCGTGATCGAGACCGCGGTTGAGAAGGAAGAGGTCAAGCGCAAGATCTTTCATGAGCTCTGCGCGGTGCTGAAGCCGGAAGCGATCGTCGCGACCAACTCCTCGTCGATCTCGATCACGCGGCTTGCCGCCTCGACCGACCGGCCCGAGCGTTTCATCGGCATTCATTTCATGAATCCCGTGCCGGCGATGGAACTGGTCGAACTGATCCGCGGCATCGCCACCGACGATTCCACCTTCGACACGTCAAAGGAATTTGTCGGCAAGCTCGGCAAGCAGATCGCGGTATCGGAGGATTTCCCGGCCTTCATCGTCAACCGCATCCTGCTGCCGATGATCAACGAGGCGATCTACACGCTCTATGAGGGCGTCGGGAACGTCGAGGCGATCGACGCCGCCATGAAGCTCGGCGCGCATCATCCGATGGGGCCTTTGGAACTGGCCGATTTCATCGGGCTCGATACCTGCCTGTCGATCATGCAGGTGCTGCACGAGGGGCTGGCGGATTCGAAATACCGCCCGTGCCCGCTGCTGGTGAAATACGTCGAGGCCGGCTGGCTCGGCCGCAAGACGCAGCGCGGCTTCTACGACTACCGCGGCGACAAGCCGGTTCCGACGCGGTAATGTTCCATAATTCGTGAGAGTTTGTAGGGTGGGCAAAGCGAAGCGTGCCCACCATTCCTCACAAGCTTAAAATTGTAGACATGCTCCTGGCGAGCACGTCGTCGGTTGTGGAAAGCTCTGGTGGGCACGCTTCGCTTTGCCCACCCTACAGATCTGCGCTTTGCCCATCCCACTTCTTTTTCACGCCGCTCGGACAGGTTCCACAGCGTTCACCGCACAATCTCCAGAATTCGTTAACCGGTGCCGGGTAGGGTGCCCGCAGGTTTGAGGAGTGCTGCGTATGGACATGATGGCTATGGTTTCGAGCATGCTCGCGATGAAGGCGGCGGGCACGCAGCAGCAGATCCAGACCTCGATCATCAAGCAGAACGCCGACGCGGAGAAGTCCGCGGTCCAGACGCTGCTCGGCACCGCCAATCTCGCCCCCGGCGTCGGCGGCAACCTCAATATTGCGGCCTGAACCCGCAATTAGAGTCATGGCAAAGGCGCATTGCGCCGTGCCCGACCACTTTATGCTGCGCAAGGTGCATTCATCGTTGGGCACGCTTCGCTTTGCCCACCCTACGATGAAGTCTAACACCTGACGCCCCGGGCACGGCCGTTTAAAACCCCGCCTTTACCGGCTGCGTGGCGGCCTTGATCAGCTTGATCGCGTCGTCGCTGGCCCATTCGGCGGGACCGGCAAGGTTGGCGATCTCGCAGCCCTGGCTATCAACCAGTATCGAGGTCGGCATCCCCAGCGCCTTGCCTATGCTCTTAAGATCCTGAAAAACCTTGGCTTTTGAGTCGGCGAAATAGCCGAGCGCGGTCAGATTGGCCTCTTTGAGGAAGTTTTTGGGCTTATCCGGGTCGCGGGTGTCGATATTGACGGCGACCACCTCGAAATCCTTGCCCCCGAGCTTGGTCTGCAGGCTGTCGAGCGCCGGCATCTCCTTACGGCAAGGCACGCACCAGGTGGCCCACAGGTTCACCAGCACGGTCTTGCCGCGCCATTCCGACAGCTTCCTCGGCTTGCCCTCGGCATCCCAAAAGGCGAGATCGGGGAGCCGCAGCGGGGTTGTCGCCATGGTCAGCGCGGCCACCTCGCCATGCGCCAGTGGCGCGATCTTGCGGGCCAGTTCAACGGCGCCCGCACAGGAGGGATCGCCGCCAGCGCCGGGCTTGAAGCCGCCGAGCCCGTAAAACGCGCCCAATCCGATCACGCCCACAGCCGCCACGGCACCGATGGCGAGCGGGATCCGGCGGCTCGTGGCCGGGCGGGGCGGGGACATTTCGGGCATATCGTTTGTCATCCTGTATCAGATACGGCTATGCAGGGCTCAAGGTTACGGTCGAATTACGGTCGAAACCGGCGCGGCGTTTCGCGCAGACGCGACGATATAGATGGCAAGGCTCCAAGAAGTAAGGCTTGAGAAGTCATGAGCAACAAGATGTGGGGCGGCCGGTTCACCGAGCGCCCCGATGCGATCATGGAGGAAATCAACGTCTCGATCGACGTCGATCGTCATCTCTATGCCCAGGACATCGCCGCGTCCAAGGCCCACGCGGCAATGCTGGCCGCGGAAGGCATTATCTCCGCGAGTGATGCGAAAAATATCGGCAAGGGTCTAGACACGATTTTGTCAGAAATCGGCAAGGGCACGTTCGATTTCAAGCGCGCGCTCGAAGACATCCATATGAATGTCGAGAGCCGGCTTTCCGAACTGATCGGGCCCGCGGCGGGACGGCTGCATACTGCGCGTTCGCGCAACGACCAGGTCGCGACCGATTTCCGGCTCTACGTCCGCGACACGATCGACGAGATCGATGCGGCGCTGGCCGCCTTCCAGCACGCCCTGGCCACCCGCGCGCTGGAACATGCCGCCACCGTGATGCCGGGCTTCACCCATTTGCAGACCGCGCAGCCCGTCACCTTCGGGCATCATCTGCTCGCCTATGTCGAGATGGCCGGGCGCGACCGCGGCCGCTTTGCCGATGCGCGCAAGCGGCTGAACGAATCGCCGCTCGGCGCGGCGGCGCTGGCCGGAACCTCGTTCCCGATCGACCGCACCGCCACCGCCAAGGCGCTCGGCTTCGACCGGCCGATGGCCAATTCGCTGGATGCGGTATCGGACCGCGACTTCGTGCTGGAGACCCTGTCCGCGGCCTCGATCGCTTCCGTGCACATGTCGCGCTTTGCCGAGGAAATCGTGATCTGGACCTCGCCGCTGGTCGGCCTGGTGCGGCTCTCGGATAAATTCACCACCGGCTCCTCGATCATGCCGCAGAAGCGCAATCCCGACGCCGCCGAACTGGTGCGCGCCAAGACCGGCCGGGTGATCGGCGCGCTCAACGGTCTCCTGATCGTGATGAAGGGGCTGCCGCTCGCCTATCAAAAGGACATGCAGGAGGACAAGCAGGGCGCGATGGAGGCGTTCGGGGCGCTCTCGCTGGCGATTCGCGCGATGACCGGCATGGTCCTCGATCTCGTCCCCGACGAGAACAGGATGAAGGCTGCTGCCGGCGAGGGCTATGCCACCGCCACCGATCTGGCCGACTGGCTGGTGCGGACGCTGAAAATGCCGTTCCGCGATGCCCATCACATCACCGGGCGCATCGTTGGCCTCGCATCGAAGCAGGGCGTCGCGCTGCACGAACTGCCGCTCAAGGCGATGCAGGAGGTCGAGCCGAAGATTACGGCCGATGCCCTGCGCGTGCTGTCGGTGGAGGCCTCGGTCAAGAGCCGGACCAGCTATGGCGGCACGGCGCCGAAGAACGTGCTCATCCAGGCCAAAGCCTGGCTGAAGAGGCTGGAAAAAGAGCAAAAATTGGGCTGAGGAAAAGATTTCGCTGCAATTGCATAGGTTTTTCTTGGGTTTCCGTGGCCGATCGGCACTCGCCAGACTGCGGCAATCTTTGTATGGTGCGGCGCGCATTGGGGATTTCGTCGTGATCAGTAACTACCGCCCGTCATCGTCGGGATGGGCCATCATCCTGCTGAGTGTGACTGCGCTCGCGCTCGGCGGCTGCGGACGCAAGAGCGGGCTCGATTTGCCGCCGAGCGCGGCGGCGCCGCAAGCTCAGGCCACGTCGGATACCGAGACCGAGCGCGCGGCGCAGCCCGGCGTCTTCAATTCGACCTACGGAACCGAGGCAGGCCCCCGCGCCCCCAGGGGCGGCAAGAAGAAATTCGTTCTCGATCCGCTGCTGGACTAGAGTCTTTATTTTGACGCGTTTTCTTGCCGCGAACCGGTATCCACTTCGCTCGAAAACGCTATGAGCGCGCCATGAATCACTTCGACTATCGCAACGGCGTGCTCCACGCCGAGGCCGTCAACCTGTCCGAACTCGCGGATACCGTCGGCACGCCGTTCTATTGCTATTCGACGGCGACGCTGGAGCGCCACTACCGCGTCTTCACCGAGGCGTTTGCCGGCGAGAAAACGCTGGTCTGCTACGCGATGAAGGCGAATTCCAACCAGTCGGTGCTGCGCACACTGGCCAAACTTGGCGCCGGCGCCGACGTCGTGTCCGGCGGCGAACTGAAGCGCGCGCTGGCGGCGGGGATTCCGCCGAACAAGATTCTTTTCTCCGGCGTTGGCAAGACCGAGCCCGAACTGCGCGCCGCGCTCGCCGCCGACATTCTCTGCATCAACGTCGAATCCGAACCCGAACTGGAATTGCTCTCGAAACTCGCGGTCGAGACCGGCAGGACCGCGCGGATTTCGTTGCGCGTCAATCCCGACGTCGATGCCGGCACCCACGCCAAGATCGCCACCGGCAAGTCCGAGAACAAGTTCGGCATCCCGATCGAGCGGGCGCGCGAGGTTTATACCCGCGCGGCGAAGCTGCCGGGAATCGAGGTGACCGGCACCGACATGCATATCGGCAGCCAGATCACCGATCTCTCCAAGATGGAAACCGCGTTCCGGATTCTTGCCGATTTCGTGCAGACGCTGCGCGCCGACGGCCACAGAATCGAGCATATCGATTTCGGCGGCGGGCTCGGCATTCCCTATCACGCCGACCGCGAAGCGCCGCCGCTGCCGTCGGCCTACGCCGCGATGGTCAAGCGGGTGACGCATAATCTCGGCTGCACGCTGATGTTCGAGCCCGGACGCATGATCGTCGGCAATGCCGGCATCCTCGTGTCCCGCGTCATCTATGTGAAGCCGGGCGAGGCCAAGAACTTCGTCATCATCGATGCCGCGATGAACGATCTGATCCGTCCCACACTGTACGAAGCCCACCACGACATCCTTCCCGTTCGCGAGCCGGCAAGGGCTGTGCGAACGATCACGGCCGACGTGGTCGGGCCGGTTTGCGAAACCGGCGACTATCTCGCGCTCGATCGCAACCTGCCCGAACCCAAGGCCGGCGATCTCCTCGCCATCATGACCGCCGGCGCCTACGGCGCGGTGCAGTCCGGCTTCTACAATACGCGCGCGCTGGTGCCTGAAGTCCTGGTCAAGGACGACCAGTACGCCGTGGTGCGCCCGCGCATCGAGGTCGAGGACTTGATCGCGATGGACCGGCTGGCGCCCTGGCTGTGATCAACATGCCGATGAGTCATATCCGATGAAACCTGGGCACGGGAAATCGTCATGGGGACAAAAAGCCAACCTGCTGCGCCCTCGCTAGTTCTTTCCCTCGGCCTCCTGTTCGCGGCCCCGGCTTCCATCATCAACACCGTTGTGCCGCTCGTCGCGGTTGCCATCGGCAATCTCGGCTTCATGTCGCCTGCAATGGCTGAGCCCGCCGCACTCACGAAAAAACAATCGGACGCGCTCAACGCGTACAATAATTCACGAAGCAATTTTGAGCAGGTTCTGGGCCAGCGGCGCGCGCAGATCAATTCGAAGCAACCGCTGCCGAACCTGCCGGGACAGGCGCTCTACCTTGCACGCAACAACATGATGAGTGCGTACAAGGACCTCACCGACGCGCTGCCGTCCAAAATAGGCGGCCCCAACAAATACGGAATCCCTCCGGCGTATTTCGACGCCGGCAATGAGCCGTTGCTCGACGAGTACAGGAAACTTTTCGACATCATGCAGGCGCCGCCTGCCAACGCGCAGAAGTCGGATACGCCGTTCAAGGACGTTGTCGATCTGGGCACCGCCATTGCGCGAGCCAGGGGCCTTGATGCGGCGAATGCCGAAGCGGCGGGGCGTATCAGCCTGGGGCTGTTCTTTGCCGAGACAAATGGCAATCAGAACATCGGGAATGCGCGCTCGAACAAATACAAGGGCAGTTTGCAGACAGGCGTACCCGAAGATCAAAATGGGCAAAGGAAATGGGCAGCGATCAAGAAGTCGATCGCCGCCTTTGATCCTGCGCTGAACGCTCGCGACGACAAGGAAGAGGCGCGGGTCGGCAATCAGGATCACCGGTACAACCACTGGACCGCGGTGCGCGATGGCCTGATGAACGCGCACGCGGATATTTTTCCGCAGGTACCGTCGATCGTGAAAATACTGCCGGACCCGATCGATCAGATGAAGCTCTTTGAACTGATTCAGATTATTCCCAGCCCGACCAGGTCCGCGCTCGCCTCGCGCAACCTGGTCGACTACAGAATTTTCGACCCGAAGATCATGGGATATCTGCGAAACAACAGCATGTTCACCTTTGGACAGGCTGACAGGGCCAGGACATCTGCAACCTTCCGCGAAATTCTTGATGCGATGTGGCTCTTCAACGAAAAGTTCGAACGGGCGATTGCCAGGTTCGACGAGATCAAGAAGCAGTCAAAGGGTTGAAGCCGGCAGGCTGGAAGCGGATGCGATGTGGGATCGCCATCCTGCTATCAGAGCGGACCGAGGATGCCCCATCGGGGCTCGCAAAATTCCTTCACAGCCGCCGTGACGCCGCTGCTGATGATTTCCCGGCGTTCGGGTGAATTCATCATGAGCTCTTCGTCCCGGTTGATGATCGAGCCCGCTTCCAGCAGGGCGGCAGCCATCTGCGTCTTTCTCAGCACGATGAGTTCATCGTAACGGTAGACGCCGGTTTCCTTGTTCAGCAGCGTACGCTGGTAGCGACCCATGATCGGCTGGGAATACTGCCTGGCATAATCAAGGCCCTGGGCCTTCATTTCCTTGCCGATCAGTTCGGCAAAGGCGAAGCTTGTCTTGAAGTCCGGATTCCTGCGGGAGACGAAAACGGAGTATCCGCTGAAGCGGTCGCTGAAGTGGCGTTTCTTTCCCTCGAACTCCCAGTCCTCGAGGAATTTGTCGGGCACGGAGTCATGGTGGATCGACAGGAAGAGATCCGCTGCCAGATTGTTGGCGACGGCCACGCGTTTGACGAGGCTGCGCCGGGCCTTGCCCTCGGTCAGGAGCAATCTGGTCTGGGCGAAGCCTTCGGCCTTCAACTTCTCCTCGATCTGCTTCGCAAGGCGCAGATTGAAAGTAAACTCGGAGACGTTGCGGGCGCTGATCGCGCCTTCCGATTCGGCGGTATGTCCGACATCCAGAACGATCCGGAACTTCGAGGGATCGCAACGGGTCGCGACCGGTTTCAAGGTGGCAGGGTTCAAGCCGACCGGCCCCAGGGCGGCAAGCTTTACGGTGCGGCGCTTTGCCGAGGCGGCAGGCTTCGCCAAAGCGGCCGGCTTGCGCGAAGCGACGTGCTTCGACGGCCTGCTTTGCTTTGACGGTTTGGCTTGCTTTGACGAGCCTTTGAAGACATCCGACAGCCAGCCGGCATCGCTGGCCTCGATCGGCAGAAGCGCCATCGCGGCCAGCGCGGCGATGATGGTGCGGCGGCGTGGCCAGAATCCCCAAGCGATACTGCCGAGAACGCAAAAGAACTCGCGCCGATTCATGCTCGCTCCCCTGAAAGCCATCATAGCATTTCAGGTCGATAGCGGAAGAGGGGTGGTGACGTCGCTCCGGAGCAGACGCGGTGAATCCAGATGTCTCAAAGGTGCCAGAAGTGAACACCCGGCACGCTTCCAAATCGCTCCAAAGTGCGGTCATATGGCGTCCGGGGACACTTGGTGTTTTCGGGTGTGGGTGTCCGCCTCGTACGGGGGAGAATGCGCGTGAAGGAGCTCGCTGGAAAGACCGCGTTCGTGACCGGTGCAGCGTCAGGCATTGGACTGGGGATCGCGACCGCCTTCGCCCAGGCGGGGGCGAAAGTCATGCTTTGCGACATTGAAGAAGAGGCTCTGTCCGCAGCGCTCAAGCAACTGAGGCTCACCAACGTCGATGTCGACGGCGTGAAAGCGGACGTTTCACTCAAAGCCGAACTCGTGGCGGCCGCCGAAGCCACGACTGCCCGCTATGGCAAGGTGCACATCCTCGTCAACAACGCGGGCGTTGGTGGCGGTGGGCCTTATGGCACCTGGACCGAGGCGTCGTGGGACTGGACCATGGGCGTCAACCTGATGGCGACCATTTGGGGGATCGAGATTTTCGGGCCGCTGATCGAGCAGCACGGCGAGGGTGGACATATCGTCTCCACGGCCTCGATCGCTGGCCTTATTTCAGGGGAGAGCAATGCATACAACGTTTCCAAGTATGGCGTTGTCGCGCTGTCCGAGGGCCTGCGGCGTGAACTCGCGCCCCGCGGGATTGGCGTATCGGTGCTGTGTCCAGGGTTCATCCGCACTCAAATCATAAACTCAAGACGTAATCTTCCCGAGCGCTTCGAGGGGACAATGCGTCCCTTGCCGACTTCGGGCCCACTTGCCGAGCGGATCAACATGATCCGGGAACGCGTGTCTCAGGGCATAGATCCACTCTATGCCGGTGAACTCGTCCGCGAAGGCGTCGAAAAGGACTGGCCATATATTTTCACCGACCTCGAATTTGAGCCGATGATCGAATCGCGCTTCGCCGCCATCAAGCAAGGCTTTGACCAAATCCGCGGGCGCAACCCGAAACGTTGAGCGCGCAGCCCTTCCACCAGCCTGATGGTGCTTTTATGCGGCTGCGCCGCCGAAACGATTTTGTCGGTAGTCACGCCAGTCCGGTTTGGATCATTTACGGAAATCGAACAGCGCCCTGCCTTGTCCGCTTTCCCTTTCGACAACGGATATTGCTACTGCTGCCTGTGAGGCACAAAAACCTGCCGACAAGCGAGATCCCCCCGCACGGAAACGTGTTGAGTGGATGTAAGCCAATTCACATACCGCAGAGTCCCGGCGCCGTATCGTTTGATCAGATATTACGCGAGCTCCGAAGCGACGTTGAAAGCCGCTTTCAAGCTGGTCGTTCGAGGGCTTGGATTGCGGTGAGGCCGCACGCCTATTTTTAACAAGGCTTGTCCTGCTGCGAAGCGGCAGGCGAACCATATCGAAGAAGTTGTCGGATTGCATTGGCCCGCGCAATTACATGCGCAAGTAGGTCGCCATGGACCGAATTGCTGGCAAGGAAAGCGGTTACCCTGCCATACCGCATCATTCGATACGGAGACAAAGTGGCGCTGCTCTCATTGCGATGGTCTTCGCCGCATGCGTCATCTGCGAGCGAAGCCGGTGCTCAATGTTCGGCGCGAGACGTCCTGCGAAATCGTTTGACGCTCAGGACGCTCCCCTCAGCCAATACCACGTCAGTTCCGATCAAGTCCGCCTTCGCTGTCCCGGTGTGGCGAACGATTACGGTCGGGACGTTTGCAAATTCGTTTGCCCTCCTTAACGCGCTGGATGCAGCGGGTTGCAGCATCGGTCGCTTGGCTGAAGAAGCTCTCGCCCGCCCGGCCTTTACTGTCGGCACCAGGAAAACAAGCGTGGAGCTTTTTGCGGTGTCGGCGGCCGAACTCGGCTTTCAGGCCGATACTGCGCGGCTGGCGGACATTTACGCGCGCGCTCAACAATTGGGTTTCGGCCTTGCGGCGGCAGAGGTCGCTCCGCAACTCAGGCTGCAATTTCGTGACCAGCCGATGGGTGAATTTCTGATCGGAATGGAGCCGATCAAAACGTGGAAGGGCGAACCTGTCATCCTGACCGTGGCTAACGGCGGCGAGGGATTGGTTCTCATCGGCCGGGATGGCAGCGCCGGCGCGGAAATACCCGTGGCGGCCCGCTTCCTGTTTACGCGGTCCAATGAAGCCGTCTTGGCGAAGGAGGTCCGCGTCGATGAGACCGCAGCGCCCGGTCGTCGCTGAATTTCTCAAAGCCGAACGCGGACGACAGAAAAGGAGCAGCGATCATGGAATTGATCCCGCGTAAGCGACTCCGAGCGGCTTGTCATTGCAGCTTGGCACTGGGTCTGCTGTGCTTACTCGGCACGGCCGACGCCCGTCCGTTGCCATCGGAGCAATTTCCCGGCCCCTGGCTGGAGGTGACGCAAGAGATCAGGGACATCCTCACGCTCAAAAAGGTCGCTGCCTGCAGTCAGGCTGCGGGCCGAGAATCGTCGCGCGACCCCGGCGTATATCTCCTGTACTGCACATCGGACGAGAAGCTTTGGACAAGCTGGCGCGTACAACCCGCAGCGCGGACCGTTCGGGGGCCGGGCAGGCTCTTCCAGGGTATCGCGCTGCCGGAGGGATATTAGAGCTGGTGCGCGGCGGGCGCTCCAGTCAGCCGGCGTCATCGCGACAATGTTCGACGCGGGCTCACCAGGTCGTAAACGGACCTCCGAAAGGCGAGCGCCAGAAATGCTGGCTGCGCGGGTGCGCGTAGCGGAATTCGCTCGCCGGACTGCGCCGCCGCCGCTTGATGCCGCCTTGCGGCTCGCCGCTCAACACCACCACGAATTCCGTTCCCTTGCCGGTTTCCGAGCTTGGCGGCTCGTCCGTGACGATCAGGGAAGATCGCGGCGTGATGTTGCCGATGCGATCCAATACGTCCTGCGGAATGGCGATGCGGTCGAGCGCGGCCTTTGCGCTGTCCGCGTTCGTCGGCTCCGGCTCGACGTCGCGCGCGCTGTTCCCGCGCGTCCGGTCTTGTGCCTCGACCGTGCCGCTCGGCGCATGTCCGCCGCGCAATGAGACCACGTTCCATCGCAACTTGGCATCGTCGCTCAGGCGTTCGACGGCGGTGAAGACATGCGTGCCCATCTGACGATCGGGATCTGCGATCGTGACCGGACTTTCAAAGAGAGGCTTGAATCCCTGGCGGACATAAAGCCGCTGGGTCTTGCGGCTGATCAGCACCGATACCGGCTGAAGTTCGCGTGCGACCTGGCGGGCCGCCTCGGCTGCCGCGACGTGCGCAGTCTCCGCCGCGGCGGCGGCTTCGCGCGCCGACGTGGCGGCATCGAGCCTCAGTTGCAGGTCCACGTTGGCGACGTCCCATTGCAGTTGCAGCTCCGCGATTTTGGCGGCGGCCTGCGCCTTGGCGTCCTCGGCCTGCTCCTTTGCCTCCGCCGAGATGCCGGAGCCAAGTCTGGTCTCGGCGGCTGCCAACTGCGCCTCGGCGATGCGCTTGAGATTTTCCGCCGCGCGAACCGGCACCCTGGCCTGCGTGGCCTCCCGCATGGTCGTCCCGGCGGCGAGCCGCGCCTCGGTCGCTTTCCTCGCCGCCTCTTGCGCCTCTGCCGTGCGCGCGGCGGCCTGGGCGGCAGCACCGGGCTTTGGCTGGAACAGCAGCGGATGGGCAATCTCAACAGGCGCCACATCGGTTGGCGCCACGATCACCCGCATGCCCATCGAGGTCGCGTCGAACAGGCGTTCGGCGAAGCCGAATGGCAGCCGGATACAGCCATGGGACGCCGGCCGCCCCGGCAGGACGCCGCCATGGAGTGCGATGCCAGACCAGGTGATGCGCTGCATGTGCGGCATGAAGGCGTCGTCATACAGGTTCGAGTAATGCTCCTCGACTTTCTGGATGACGCTGAAGATGCCCGCCGGCGTCTCGCGTCCCTTTGTGCCGCTCGATACCGGCGCCCGCAGGATCCACCCCTTGGCGTCGTAGACGGTGATCCGCTGGGTGCGCAGCGAAACGATGGCCATGGTCGGCTCGCCGGCGCTGCGCGATTGAATGGACTCGGTCGGGCGTTCGCTCCGGCCGCTCCTGGCGCGTGCATCGTCTCCCGCAGCGATCAGCACGGCCAGAGCCGTAACGGCAAGAAAGGCGCGCCGTGGCCGCCTTTGCTTGCACTTCGGATTTGCGCCACGAGACGTCATACGCGTCCCACTGATCGATCGGGTCAACGCCGGCTGCTACGCAAGTACATTTGCGAACGTAACGCCATTCGGCCGGACTTGCCAACCTGGAACCGCGTCAGCCCTACTTCGCCGCGTGACCGCCCTTTCCGCCGCCGACCACGACGCCCGCCGCCTTTTCGATCGGCTTGATCGCCGCGGTGAAATCCGAATCCGCGCCCTGGTCGCGGATGACGACTTCCCACAACCGGCCGACCGCTTCGGCGACTTCCATCGACAGCCCCAGCGATTTCATCTCTTCAAGCGCGAGCCGGACGTCCTTCACCATCAAGCCGGTGGCGAAACCGAAGTCGAAGCTGCGCGGCAGCACCGAGCGCGGAAACTTGTCGCGGCTCGCGGTATTGAGCCCCGAGCCGGCGTTGATGACGTCGATCATGACGGCCGGATCCAGTCCCGCCTTGACGCCCATCACCACGGCTTCCGACGTCGCCACCATCGCGGTTGCGGAGAGGAAGTTGTTCGCAAGCTTCATCGTCTGCGCCGCGCCGGGTTTCTCGCCGATGAAGAACACTTTTCCGATCACGTCGAGCGCGGGCTTTGCCGCCTCGTAGTCGGCGCGCGGTCCGGAGACCATCACCGCGAGCGTTCCCTTCTCGGCGCCGCCGACGCCGCCGCTCACGGGGCTGTCGAGCTGCACGATGTTCTTTTTAGCGAGCAGGCCGTGAATTTTCACGGCCATCTGCGAGCCGACGGTGGAGAGATCGACGAAGCGCTTGACCCGTTTGCCCTCGATCACGCCGCCTGCACCGGTCGCGACGTCGAGCGAGGCCTGCAGCGACGGCAGGCTCGCCAGCACGGTCTCGCAGCGGTCGGCGATGTCCCTGGTCGACGACGATCCTTGCGCGCCCATCGCGACAAGCTTGTCGACGACTTCTTTCCGCGTGTCGAACACGGTGACTTGGTGCTTTGCCTCGATCAGGCGACGCGCCATCGGGAAGCCCATGTTTCCGAGGCCGATGAATCCGATTTCCATTTTGTCTGTTCCTTTGCTTTCGTCATTGCGAGGAGCTCGCGATCAAATTTGCAAAGCAATTTTGCGCTGAAGCGACGAAGCAATCCATCTCTCAGCTTGTGGCGCTATGGATTGCTTCGCTTTCGGCCCCTATCGAGCGAGGTTGAGCATGTTGCGGGTCTTGCGCGGCAGTTCGTCGCGGCCCCACACCGCGCCCCGGATTTCCGGCCCCCTGTCGTGCGTCTTCTGGTCCATGTCGTTTCCTCGTATTTTTACGGTTCGAGATCGACGTTACGGGCCGGCAGCCCGACAGTCACGCCTTCGTGTTATGCGTATTTCCGGGTGTGGGTTACCCCCGGAACAGGTGCCTCATTGCCGCCGTTGTGCTACGCTGATTTGTCGGCAACCCGGAGAGTTTGTTGAACGGCGCTTCCCCCGACCCCACGAAAACCCCGCAGGAGCCGGATGCTGTTGCGCGGCTCCAACTGACGCAGGCCCTGCAACGGGCTCAGTATGCGATCGCGTGGGAGCGCGCCTGGCCGGCTCTCGCCCGGATTTTGAGTGTCGTCGGACTGTTCCTGGTGGCGTCCTGGGCCGGTTTGTGGCTGGTGCTGCCATTCCTTGCACGCGCGATCGGCATCGGCCTGTTTATCTTGCTGGCGCTGGCGGCGCTGTACCCGCTTGTGCGGTTTCGCTGGCCGACCCGCGAACAGGCGTTGAGCCGGCTGGACCGCGGCACCGGCATTCGCCACCGCCCGGCGACCGCGCTCACCGATACGCTCTCGAACAAGGACCCGATCGCGCAGGCGCTGTGGCGCGAGCAGCGCGAGCGTACGCTGGCCTCGATCAAGCGGATCCGTGCCGGGCTGCCTTCGCCGCGGCTGCCGATCCACGATCCCTGGGCGCTGCGCGCGCTGGTCATGGTGATGCTGGTGGCCGCCTATTTCGCCGCCGGCGACGAGCGCGCGCTGCGAATCGCGGCGGCGTTCGACTGGAACGGCGTGCTGGCGCCGGCCAACGTCCGGGTCGATGCCTGGGTGACCCCGCCGGTCTATACCGGCAAGCCGCCGGTCATCCTGTCCGCCAACAGGGATGCGGCGTCGCCCGATAGCGGCGCACCGCTGCCCGTGCCCTCAGGCAGCACGCTGCTGGTGCGCTCCAGCGGCGGATCCATCGATGTCGTGGTCGGCGGCGGCGTCACCGAGGTTGCGCCGAACGAGCAGGCGCCAAAGGGCACCAACGAACGGCATTTCAAGATCGCGGCCGACGGCACCGCGCATGTCCGCGCGCCGGCCGGCCAGCCGCTGTGGCGCTTCGCGGCCACGCCCGACCGTGCGCCGAGCATCTCGCTTGCCAAGGATCCGGAACGCCAGGCCCGCGGCTCGCTGCAGATGTCCTACAAGCTCGAGGACGATTACGGCGTCACCGAAGCACGCGCGCAATTCGCCGCCCGCAACCCCGATGCGGCCAAAGATGCCGCCAAGGATGATGCGAAGACCGCCGATACGAAGGACGGCAAGAACAAGGACGCCGGAAAGGCCGACCCGCGGCCGCTGTTCGAGCCGCCGCAGTTTGCGCTGGTGCTGCCGAATGCGCGCACCCGCAACGGCGTCGGCCAGACAGTGAAGGATCTCAGCGAGGATCCTTACGCCGGCGCGGATGTGACGCTGACGCTCACGGCCAAGGACGAGGCCGGCAATGAAGGCAGGAGCGAGCCGTTCAACATGCGGCTGCCGGAGCGGCTGTTCACAAAACCGCTGGCACGCGCTTTGATCGAACAGCGCCGCATCCTGGCGCTCGACGCCGGCCAGAACGCGCAGGTCTATACCGCGCTCGATGCGTTGATGATCGCGCCGGAACTGTTCACGCCGGAGGCGGGCCATTATCTCGGCCTCTACAGCGTGTCCCGCCAATTGGAAGCGGCGCGCACCGACGACGCGTTGCGCGAGGTGGTCGCCAGCCTGTGGGCGCTGGCCGTCACCATCGAGGACGGCAACATCAGCGATGTCGACAAGGCGTTGCGCGCGGCACAGGAGGCGCTCAAGCAGGCGCTGGAACGCGGCGCCACCGACGAGGAGATCAAGAAGCTGACGGACAATCTGCGCGCCGCGCTGGATAATTTCCTGCGCCAGCTCGCCGAGCAGTTCCGCAACAATCCGCAGCAACTGGCCCGTCCGCTCGATCCCAACACCAAGATGCTGAGCCAGCAGGATCTCAAGAGCATGCTCGACCGGCTGGAGCGGATGTCGCGTTCCGGCGACAAGGATGCCGCCAAGCAGCTATTGGAGCAGCTCCAGCAGATGCTGGAGAACCTGCAGATGGCGCAGCCCGGCCAGGGCGGCGACAACGAAATGGAGCAGGCGCTGAACGAGCTCGGCGACATGATCCGCAAGCAGCAGCAATTGCGCGACAAGACCTACAAGCAGGGCCAGGATTCCAGGCGCGACCGCCAGCGCGGCAAGCAGGGCGACCAGAGCATGGGCGACCTGCAGCAGGACCAGCAGGGCCTGCGCGACCGGCTGAAGAAATTGCAGGAAGAACTCGCCAAGCGCGGCATGGGGCCGGGCCAGCGCGGCCAACAAGGCCAGCAGGGGCAGCGCGGCGAACAGGGACAGGGCCAGCAGGGCCAGGGCGGCGAGCAGGGTGACGGCGAAGACGGGCTCGATCAGGCCGATTCGGCGATGGGCGACGCCACCGGCCGGCTCGGCGAAGGCAATGCCGACAGCGCGGTGGACTCGCAGGGCCGCGCGCTGGACGCGCTGCGCAAGGGCGCGCAGAGCCTGGCGGAAGCCATGCAGCAGGGTGACGGCGACCAGCCGGGCGATGGCCCCGGCAATCCCAGAGGCCGCCAGCAGGGCGCGGCCAACTCGAGCGATCCGCTGGGACGGCCGATGCGCCACAACGAATTCACCGACGACTATACAGTGAAGATCCCCGGCGAGATCGACGTGCAGCGGGTGCGCCGGATCCTCGAAGAACTGCGCCGCCGTCTGGCCGATCCAGCCCGCCCGCAGATCGAACTCGATTACATCGAGCGGCTGCTGAAGGATTATTGAGGCTCCGCGTAGCGCGCCGCTGTCATCATCCGCGAAGGCGGATGATCCAGTACTCAGAGACATCAGCGATTGAATCGAGAAGCCGCGGCGTACTGGGTCCCCCGCCTTCGCGGGGGACGACGACCGTCGATGTGGATTATCCGTTCTTCCGCGCCGCCAGTGCGTCCGCCACCGCGGTGCGGATGTCGTGCACCGAGAACGGCTTCGTCACCACGTCGTGCACGATGGCGTTGAGGCCGGAGGCGCGTTCGCGCTGATCGGCGAAACCCGTCATCAACAGGATCTTCAGGGTGGGAAAATCGCGCGCCGCCGTCAGCGCCAGCGCGATGCCGTCCATCACGGGCATCTGGATGTCGGTCAGCAGCAGGTCGAACATGCCTTGTTCGCGGGTCAGGATATCGAGCGCTTCGGCGCCGTCCTCGGCGGTGACGGTCTCGTGGCCGTCCATGGCGATGGCGCGCGCCACCAGCGCGCGCATGGAATCCTCGTCATCGGCAATCAGCACGCGTGGCATGTAGTCCTGGTCTCTCGCCTTGCGGGACAGCATTGGCCGCGTTCAGGCGTGGCCGGCCAGGTCCCGCTTGTTGAAAAAGCGTACGTCAATATTGCGGCCTTCCGGCGGCGGCGAGGCCAGCCGCGACTTGAAATAGGCGCGCTCGCCGGGATTGAGCACCGGCTGCTCGAGCACCGCGTTCCAGGCGTAGATCTCGGTGCCCTGCGCGTCGCGCACCGAGAAGCGCAGCCGCGGCAGTTCGACCGGTTTTTTGGTCTCGCCGACGATGATGCCTTCGATGACCAGGACCGGCTTGCCGTCCACGGTCTCGTTGGTGACCTTGATGTCCTTGAAGGCCAGCCCGCGCAGGTTCACTTCCAGCCCGACCATCTTGTAGAACGTCGCGGTCTGCGGCAGCAGCCGCACGATGTCGGCGCGCCAGATCATCAGCGCCAGTATCAGCGCGCCCATCGCGGTGCAGGCGGTCGGCAGGCCAACTGACGGCATGAACGGTATGCGGGGCAGGGAAGGCAGCCGGAAAAGACCGGCCAGCCGCTGGCGGTGGGTGGTGATGGGGATCTCATGGTCCTCCACATCCTGGCGGGCGACCGACGGCCATTCGCTGTCGCCGCCCGGGGTCGAACCTTCGCCCTCGGCCGGCCAGCCGGCCGAAATCGAGGGGCTGTCCACCACCGGCGTATCCTGGCCGGCTTCCTCCTGCGCCATTGCCTCCCATTCGGCCGCGGCATCGCTCGCGGCCGGCTGGCTCGATTGCGCCGAAGCTGGCATGGCATCCGGCACGGCGGCCGCCATTTCGACCGCGTCCTGGGGCCGCGCCAGCCAGGTTTCCTTGCAGCGGGAGCAGCGCACGGTTCGTCCGTCGGCGCCAAGGGTGGCCGGATTGATGGCGTAAGATGTTGTACAATGGGGACAAATGATGTGCATGGAGCCCATAACCACAGTGTCTTTGCCGGAATGCTACATAGCGACCGTTAACGAACCGGAAACCATAACGGTCGCAAAACCGTTTTGTCCGGTTAGTACCCGAACCAGCGGGCTACGAGCCCAATGTGCAGGTTCGGGTCCGGTTTCTGGTACAAGTCCGGGGTTTCCTGCCACGGCTCAAGTCGAGCGGAGCTGAGCTTGGTTCGGTTCGAAAATGTCGGTTTGCGGTACGGGCTCGGCCCGGAGATTTTGCGCGACCTCTCCTTCATGATTCCGGCCCATTCCTTCCAGTTTCTCACCGGCCCCTCGGGTGCGGGCAAGACCTCGCTGCTGCGGCTGTTGTTTCTGTCGCTGCGGCCGACGCGCGGCCTCGTCAACCTGTTCGGCCAGGACGTCTCGCTGCTCGGCAAGGACCAGGTTGCGAACATGCGCCAGAAGATCGGCATCGTGCTGCAGGATTTTCGCCTGCTCGACCACATGACGACCTACGAGAACGTGGCGCTGCCGTTCCGCGTGATGGGGCGGGAGGAATCCAGCTACCGCCGCGAGGTCATCGATCTCCTGCGGTGGGTCGGCCTCGGCGAGCGCATGGATGCGCTGCCGCCGATCCTGTCGGGCGGCGAGAAGCAGCGCGCTGCGATCGCGCGCGCGGTGATCTCGCGGCCGCAATTGCTGCTCGCGGACGAACCGACCGGCAGCGTCGACCCGACGCTCGGCCGGCGCCTGCTGCGGCTGTTCATCGAATTGAACCGGCTGGGCACCGCGGTGATCATCGCGACCCACGACATCACGCTGATGGACCAGTACGAAGCGCGGCGGATGGTGCTGCACCAGGGACGGTTGCACATCTATGAGTAGGGCTGGTGACGAACATGGACCGCTGGTGGACCTCGGGACCGAACGCCCGCAGGTGCCGGCGCGCGCGCGCAACATGTCGCCGATCGTGCCGCGGGCGTCGATCTCCGGCCGCGCGCTGGTCGCGGTCGTCGCCATCATGACGTTCCTCGCTTCCATCACCACCGGCGCCGTGCTGCTCGTCAGCGCATCGGCGGCGGAATGGCAGTCGGAAGTCGCCAGCGAAATCACCATGCAGGTTCGCCCGCAGACGGGGCGCGATCTCGAGCGCGACGTGACTGCGGCGGCGGAGGCGATGCGGACGCAGCCCGGCATCGTCCAGGTCAAGCCCTTCACCAAGGACGAATCGGCCAAATTGCTGGAGCCGTGGCTCGGCAGCGGGCTGTCGATCGATCAGTTGCCGGTGCCGCGCGTCATCGTCGCGCGCGTCCAGCCCGGCACTACGCTCGACCTCCCGGCATTGCGTTCCAGGGTGACGCAGGTGGCGCCGTCAGCGAGCGTCGACGATCACCGCGCCTGGATCGAGCGCATGCGCTCGATGACGGGCGCCACGGTGTTTGCCGGCATCGGCATCCTCGTGCTGGTGATCGCGGCGACGATCATTTCGGTTTCGTTCGCGACCCGCGGCGCGATGGCGGCGAACCGCCCGATCGTCGAGGTGCTGCACTTCGTCGGCGCCGGCGACCGCTATATCGCCAACCATTTCCTGCGGCATTTTCTCAGACTGGGGCTTGAGGGCGGGCTGATCGGCGGCGGCGCCGCGATGCTGGCTTTCGGCTTCTCCGAATCGATTGCCGCCTGGTTCTCGGGCACCCCCGTCGGCGATCAGTTCGCGGCGCTGCTGGGGACGTTTTCGCTGCCGCCCTCTGGCTATCTGGCGCTCGCGGTGCAGGCCGTGGTAATCGCCGCCATTACCGGCTGGGCATCGCGGCGAACGCTGTTCGCCACGCTGGACGACATCGATTGAGGGGGCCGATGGCGTTTTGCAGTGAAGCAAGTCACGGACCTGACCCGGGACCGGGATTCCACTTCGCCTGAAAACCTTCTAGAATTGGGCTAAAGCGTTTTCCAGCGAAGCACGCCCTCGGACTTGATCCGTGGGTGGAGACCGGTTCGGGTCAAGCGTCAAATCGGGAGATTGGAGCCGCGTTTCGATTCCATCGCAGCGCGACCAGGGAAGAGGGATCGCCGGACCAACATGGGTTTGCAGCACGACGACAGCACGCCGAGGAGGCCGGTCGCGCGGCGGCGTGGATGGCTGCGTGCGGCCATCGTCGGCGCCATTGCGGTTCTGTTTGTCGGCGCCGCCGTGGGCTTCATCGGCTTTCTCTCGCAATTGCGCGGCGCCGAAATCAAGCCGGCGCGCAATGCCGACGGGATCGTGGTGCTGACCGGCGGTTCGTCGCGGGTGTCGGATGCGATGGAATTGCTGGCCGGCGGCTATGGCAAGCGGCTCTTGATTTCGGGCGTGCATCCGACCAGCGCCGCGAGCGACATTTCGCGCTCGCTGCCCGACAACCAGTCGCTGCTCGGCTGTTGCGTCGATCTCGACCGCTCCGCCGTCAACACGCGCAGCAATGCCGCCGAGACGCGGCGCTGGGCCCGCGAACGCGGCTTCAAGTCGCTGATCGTGGTGACGTCGAACTACCATATGCCGCGTGCCATCCTGGAATTGTCGCATGCGATGCCGGATGTCACGCTGATCCCGTTCGCGGTGGTCGGCGACCGATGGCGCGACGAGCCATGGTGGACCAGCGGTACGACGCTGCGTCTGTTGCTGTCGGAATATGTGAAATATGTCGCCGTCGAAGTGCGCGTGCGGCTGGCCGATGCCGGCATCGACCTGGTGCCCGAAGCTTCCGATCAGCCCGTGCCCGCGCCGCGCCGGCCGGCGACGGCGCAAGCCAACTAGGGCGCGGACTCACTGGCGCGACGTCACTGAAGCAGATCGTCGAGGTGAATCCATGGTTTTCTGGATAGCGAGTGTGATTGGATTGGCGATCGCTTATCTCTTCGGTTCCACGCCCACGGGCTATCTGGCGGGGAAACTGCTCAAGGGCATTGATATCCGAGAGCATGGTTCCAAATCCACCGGGGCAACGAATGTATTGCGAACCTTGGGGAAATGGCCTGCGTTGGTGGTTCTCCTGGTAGACGTGCTGAAAGGTGTGGGAGCAATCGCCTTTGCCCGCTGGTTTTATCCCTGGTTCTATTCATTGCCGTCCGTCACGCCACCGCCAGCGCTTGATCTGCAAATCTGGGTACCTTGGGCTGTTTGCCTGGCCGGACTTGCTGCATTGTTGGGGCATGGCCGTTCGATTTGGTTGAATTTTACAGGTGGCAAATCCGCTGCGACGGGGCTCGGCGTGTTGCTGGCGTTGTCTTGGCCAGTAGGTTTAGGTGCTGCGACAGTTTTTGGCGTTGTGCTGGCTATTTTTCGGATTGTTTCCCTGAGTTCGATGCTGGCGGCGTTGACTGCGATCGCCCTCATCTGCGGCCTGGAGCAACCGTTGCCCTATCGGTTACTGGTGATTGCAGGTAGCATTTATGTGATGGTGCGCCATCGTGCCAACATTCAGCGGCTACTGGCTGGGACAGAGCCACGCCTGGGGCAAAGCAGCCCGGAATCGAAAGCAGCATTAAAAACGGAAGCGCAAATTTAGTGTGTGCATTCCAGGACTGTCGGGATCGCCAACATGGGCTGCTTGCTCCTCTGCGATCTCCGACGACATCAGCTATTTATTGCCCACAAACCAGTTGGCGTGACGCGACAATGTCCGCTCAGCCGGCTTTGTGAGTACACACCCCAGCTCAACGGTCGCCGTTCTCTGCGGAAAGTGCCGGATGATGCGCGTCATGCAACATCGCCGCGAGCCGGTGCAGTTGGGAATCGCGAAAGCCCTCCGCCTCGATCGCCTTCACGGTGGCCAGGACATAGTCGCGGTTGACGCCGGACTGGCCGCGCCCTTGCAGCACATGGCGCAACTGTTCTGTCGGCGACAGCCGCCCGGCATATTGCACATGGCCGCGGTCGACCACGTAGACAAGGGCGCTGACGCGCTGCCGCGCCTCGTTCTCCAGCCACACCGAGCGCTTCACTTCGCGGTACACCGAGGTGACCTGTTCGCGCTCGCGCAGATAGGCGATGGTGGCGGCGCTGTTCTTTTCCGCGACCCGGAACGCGACGCCGCGGCAGGCGCCGCCGCGGTCGAGCCCGAGCACGAGGCCGGGCTTCTCCGGCGTGCCGCGATGGACGAAGGAATAGACGCAGAGCGCGCGGTGTTCGCCGATCAGCCGCGCCGGGACCCGTTCGACGAATTCGAAGCCCGGGCGCCAGATCAGGGAGCCGTAACCGAACACCCAGAGGTCGCCTTTGGAGAATTCCGTATCGTTGAGGGTAATTGCGGACATCGCCCGCAGCGCTACCAGAACGGAACGACAAAGCGAAGTAAAAACAACGTCTTTTGTTGTGATGGGCAGATGCTTACATTTGACAAAATCGCTAGCCAAAGGACGCCACATGTCTGACATGACCCCCGCGCCGCGCCGGCGCCCGCTGTGGCGCCTCTTCATCATGCCCGCTCTGCTCGTCGTCGCCGCCGCGGCATGGAGCGCGTTCTGGCTTTATGCCGCCTCCGAAGTCGGCGTGCGCGCCGACGCGTGGGCGGCGCAAGAGGCCAAATCCGGGCGGGTCTATGCGTGCGGCAAGCGCTCGGTGGCGGGCTATCCGTTCCGCCTCGAAGTCACCTGCGACGACGCCAGCGTTGCGCTGGTTTCGCAGACGGCGGGCGCGCAGGCGCCGTTCACCGCGCGGCTCGGCGAAATCATGGTGATCGCGCAGATCTACCAGCCGAAATTGCTGATCGCCGAATTCAAGGCGCCGGCCACGCTGGCCGACCATGGCCAGCCGCCGTCGATGAAGGTGAACTGGACCACCGGCCAAAGCAGCGTGGTCGGGCTGCCGGATGTGCCGGAGCGCGCCTCCATCGTGTTCGACAATCCCTCGATCGATCGCATCAACGGTCCGGTAGCGACGCCGCTCGCGCGCGCCAGCCGGGTCGAACTGCACGGCCGCCTCGCCGAGGGCTCGGCGAAGAATAATCCCGTGATCGAAACCGCGCTGAAGATATCGGGCGGCAGCGTGCAGGAAGTTCATCCGGTGCTCGCAGCCGCGTTCGATGCCGACATCGATACCAAGGCTCACCGGCTTGAAGGATTTTTCGCCGAAGCCGTGGCCCGAGCGGTTCAGGGAATTGCAGGCGGCGGGCGGCCATGTCGAGATCGTGCGATCGCGGATTCAACAGGGCGATCTGATCTCGGTCGCCGCGGGCACGTTGACCCTCAATGCGCAGGGGCGGATCGACGGCGAATTGCAGATGACGGTGGCGGGGATCGAGAAAGTGATCCCGGCGCTGGGCATCGAAAAGATGCTGGAGGAGGGCGTGCCGCAGGCGACGCTCGATCGCGTGGCACCCGGTGTCAAGTCGCAGGATCTCAACAACCTGTTCGGCGCGCTCGACAGGGCGATTCCGGGGCTCGGCAAGGTCGTCAAGCAGAACGCCAATACCGGCGTCGCCGCAGGCATCAATTCGCTCGGCAAGGAAGCGGAGCTGGAAGGAAAGAAGGCGCGCGCCTTCCCGCTGCGCTTCGTCGACGGCGCGGTGTTTCTCGGGCCGCTCAAAGTCGGGCAGGTGCCGCCGCTGTTTTAGTTTCCGCTGCTGCACGCTGACCTCTCCTCGTCATTGCGAGCGGAGCGAAACAATCCATCCATCCGTTATGCCGCGACATGGATTGCTTCGCTGCGCTCGCAATGACGGCGTTGGCATCGGTCGCTTCGCTGCGCCTCCTTCGCGCATCTCCGGTCAAGTGTCCGTGTATTCGCTACCATCCGGATCGCCGAACCGTGATTGGCGCTCCGGTCCGCGCCGGGAATGTCGTCGCAGCTATTCCGCTCTTGCTCTCTGACGACCTTGAAGGGTCGGTAATGAGGAGAAGCAAGATGACCAGAATCCCGTTTTTCGGCGCTGTCGTGGCGTTTTCCGCACTGATCGGGTCGCCCGCGTCCGCGCAGCACATGATCGACGAGCCGGGGATGTATGCGTTCTACCATCCCAATGGCGATATCGGCATCGGAGCGGCGCGATCGCCGATTGACGCTCAGGCAATGGCGCCGCGGCTTGTGATGCGACATCCGATCGTCGCGCGGCATGCCATGAAGATGCGGAAATAGCTTCCCGCAACACTTCGTAGCCCGGATGAGCGCAGCGATATCCGGGCTACAAGCCCCTCGCCGTGGCGGCGGCGGCAGCGCCGGCGTTGCTTCAAGGGCTCAAGGGATTGCCGCTTGTGCGCGATTGAATGCTGGCAGGAAGAAAAAGAGGGCCGAAGCCCTCTTTCAAGATTTAGTACCGACGATAGCCCCGATGGTATCCGTAGCCGCGACGTACATAGGGGCGCCGGACGACGACGGCCCCTCGCCGATACACGGGCCTTGTGCGGACGCAACCGCGCGGACCGCAGACCACTGCGACGCTCTCGACATTCGAAGACTGGAGTTGTCCCAGGGGGGCGAGCGGCATCGCGGAAGCGGTTCCGGTCGAAAGCGCCGCGCCACCCAAAGTGGCTAATGCGAGAAGTGCGAATCTAAGTTTCATTAGGTTTTCTCCCGTTGAGTGTTGTTACCGCAGGTAGCGTAAAGGTTCCTTTCTGAACGAAGGATGAGCGCGAAGATCGAATCGCGGTAATCAGGCGGCGACTGAAGCGCCCGCTTTGGCTTCGACAGCGGACATCTATCTCTGCGACAGTTGTCCGCTTTGTGACCAATTGGCGACATCTCCATATTGCAGAGCTTCGTAGCCCGGATGAGCGCAGCGACATCCGGGGAAAACTCTAACACCGCCCCGGATTTCGCTGCGCTCATCCGGGCTACAAGGTTGCGATCACTCCACGTCATTGCCAGCGACAAACGCGCAGCGTTTGCGCAAGAGAGCAGCGGCTCACTCCGCCTTCTTCCCCAGCGGCGGATGCAGCCGGCCGAAATCGGGGGCGGCCGAATCCTGGCCGATCTCGACGATGCCGCGGCGGATGGCGCGGGTGCGGGTGAAATGCTCGAACAACGCTTCGCCGTCGTTGCGGCGGATGGCGCGGGTGAGTTTGGACAGATCCTCGTTGAAGGTGCCGAGCATTTCCAGCACGGCTTCCTTGTTGTTCAAAAACACGTCGCGCCACATCGTCGGGTCGGACGCCGCGATGCGGGTGAAGTCGCGAAAGCCGCCGGCGGAGAACTTGATCACCTCCGACGACGTCACTTGCGCCAGTTCGTCTGCGGTGCCGACGATGGTGTAGGCGATCAGATGCGGCAGGTGGCTCGTGATCGCCAGCACCAGATCGTGATGGTCGGGCGTCATGATCTCGACCTTGGCGCCCATTCCGGCCCAGAACGCCCGCAGCGTTTCGACGGCCGTGGGATCGGTGCCGTCGGGCGGCGTGAGGATGCACCAGCGGTTGATGAAGAGTTCGGCGAAACCGGAATCAGGACCGGAATGTTCGGTGCCGGCCACCGGATGCGCGGGAACGAAATGAACGTTCTGCGGCAGATGCGGCGCCATCTCGCGGACGATCGCGCCCTTGACCGAGCCGACATCGGAGACGATCGCGCCTGCTTTCAGAAACGGCGCGATCTCCTGCGCGACCGGACCGCAGGCGCCGACCGGAATGCAGAGGATCACGAGGTCGGCGTCCTTGACGGCTTCCGCGTTGTTCTCCAGCACGCGGTCGACGATGCCGAGTTCGGCCACCCGCGCGCGGGTCTTCTCCGAGCGCGCGGTGGTGACGATTTCGCTGGCGAGCCCCTGGGCCCGCGCGGCGCGCGCGATCGAGCCGCCGATCAGGCCGAAGCCGATCAGCGCGACGCGTCGGAAGATCGGCGCCGCGTTCACTTGGCAGCCATGAAGTCGCGCAAGGCCTCGACGACGAGGCGATTGGCTTCCTCGGTGCCGATGGTCATGCGCAGCGCGTGCGGCAGGCCGTAATTGTTGAGAGCCCGGAGCACGAGGCCGCGCCTGGTCAGGAACGCGTCCGCGTCCGCCGAGGTCTTGCCCTTTTCCTGCGGGAAGTGGATCAGCACGAAATTCGCCACGCTTGGCGTCACCTTCAGCCCGAGTTTTGTCACTTCCTCCGTCAGCCAGTTGCGCCACTGTTCGGTGAACGCCCTGGACATCTGGACGTGCGCGGTGTCCTCGATCGCGGCCACCGCCGCCAGCATCGCCGGCGTCGAGACGTTGAAGGGCCCGCGAATCCGGTTGACGGCGTCAATGATATTGGCAGGGCCGAACATCCAGCCGATCCGTAAGCTGGCCAGCCCGTGAATCTTGGAGAAGGTGTGCGTCATCACGGTGTTTTCGGTGGTCGCCACCAGTTCTAGGCCGAGTTCGTAATCGTTCCGCGACACGTAGTCGGAATAGGCGGCGTCCAGCACCAGCAGCACATGCGGCGGCAGGCCTGCGCGCAGCCGCTTGACCTCGTCGAACGGCACGAAGGTCCCGGTCGGGTTGTTCGGGTTGGCGAGCCACACCAGTTTTGTGCGCGGCGTCACGCGCGCAAGGATCGCGTCGACGTCGGCGGTGTAGTCGGTCTCGGGCGCGACGACATTCTTTGCGCCGTTCGCCATGGTGGCGATCGGGTACACCAGGAAACCGTGGGCGGTGGAGATCGCCTCGTCGCCCTGGCTCAGATAGGTGTGCGCCAGCAGATTGAGGATTTCGTCCGAACCGGCGCCGCAGATGATGCGGTTGGGGTCGAGCCCGTAGGCGCGGCCGATCGCCTCGCGCAGCACCCGCGACGTTCCTTCCGGATAGTCTTCGAGATTCGCAGCCGCCTGTTTGTAGACTTCCTTCGCCTTCGGCGACGGCCCGAACGGGGTCTCGTTGGCAGACAGCTTGAACACCTTGCGGCCCGGCTCCGGCACCGGGGTCTTGCCGGGCGTGTAGGGCGCAATATCGAGAATGCCGGGATTCGGCACGCAGCGGGACATCTTTTGGCTCCGGAATGTCGGGCGGGTCTTAAGGCTTGGCCGACCCGTTAGTGGGCACCGTATAGCGCGTTGCGTGGCTGCCGACGAGGGCCGAAGAGCGCACCGAGGCGCCGGCCTTGATCAGCGCAGTCTTGATCTTCTCGAAGCCGGTGCCGGCATCCGACACCAGAAGTGCGGCGCCGTCGAAGGCGGTATCGGGTACGGCGACGATTTCGGCCAGCGGCGCCAGCGCGCGGGCGATATCGGCGTTCCACCCCGAGACGCGCACGCTCCACATCTGGACTTCCGTCACCATGGCGTCGTCGGCGACCCGCGAGATCACGAAGACGGGGAGTGCTGCCGGATGGTCGGCGCGTTCGAGGAACGGCAGCCGCGCGATGATTTTTGGCGCACCGTCCGCCTCCAGCGCGATCCACCATGGCGTGCGGCTCGAGATCGCCGAGACCAGCGCCAGATCGCCCTTCGATTTCGCCACCGCTTCCACCGCGGCCTGCGCACTGAAATGGCCGACATAAGGCACGACGAAGCCGAAGTGAAACCGCGCCGAATCCCGCATCGCGGGCTCGCCGACCGAGACGTCGGCATGCACCAGGAACGGCGCCTGGACGTAAGTGAAGGTCGAGATGATGACGCGCCAGATGCTCTCGATAGTGTCGAGCGGCAGGATGCCGCGATGGCGCCGGACCAACTCGCGCATCATGCTGGCCTCGCGCGCCGGGCGGAACGCGGAGCCGACTTCCTGGGTCTGCTTGACCTGGATCAGGCGGTCGATGATGTCGCCGCGCGCCATCAGGAGGCGATGGACCTGCTCGTCGATCGCATCGATCTCCTTGCGCAATTCCTGCAGCGAGGGCGGGGCCGGGGGTGCCTTGGACGGTTCCTTGGACATCTCGAAAAACCTTGGTGCCGGAACAGCCCGATGCGGCCGGCAGACAGTCGCATTGATTAGGAAAGACGGGCGCTGAAAGCAAAGAGAAACGTCGCGGGGGAGCCCTGCACGAGCAGGTTAACCATCGGCCCCAGGCCCCGCCTGCCTTGACGAAATGCTCAGGCGGGACTAGCTTTGTTCCATTCCGTGGTCATTTGAGCCGGCCGGCTTGCAGCCACGTTAAACAACTCGCTAAACAGGCCGGGGACAGAGTTGATCCCGGCCGAACCTTTAGTTCAGGCCGGGTTTTTTTATGGCCTGATTCTGTCTGTAGAGCCTCCGCGAGGAGGAAGGTCGCCACGATGACAAACGTGCAGTCGATTTCCAATCCATCGATTCACAGCGAGGATCGCGCCCACGAGGCCGATCATCCAACCTCGACTGTGGCCAGGTTCGGCATGGATCAGCCGCTGAAGCTCGATTGCGGCATCGATCTCGCGCCATTCCAGATCGCCTATCAAACCTATGGCGAACTGAATGCCGATCGCTCCAACGCCATCCTGATCTGCCACGCGCTGACGCTGGATCAGCACGTCGCCAATTTGCACCCGCTGACCGGCAAGGCCGGCTGGTGGGAGATCATGGTCGGCCCCGACCGCCCGCTCGATACCGAGCGATACTTCATCATCTGCGCGAATGTGATCGGCGGCTGCATGGGATCGACCGGTCCGGCCTCGACCAATCCGGCCACCGGCAAGCCCTGGGGGCTGGATTTTCCTGTTATCACCATTCCCGACATGGTCCGCGCCCAGGCCATGCTGCTCGATCGGCTGGGCATCGAAACATTGCTGTGCGTGATCGGCGGGTCGATGGGCGGCATGCAGGTGCTGCAATGGACCGCCGCCTATCCGGAGCGCGTGTTTTCGGCGCTGCCGGTTGCCTGCTCGACACGCCATTCGGCGCAGAACATCGCGTTTCACGAACTCGGCCGGCAGGCCGTGATGGCCGATCCGGACTGGCATCACGGGCGCTATTTCGAACTCAGCACCCATCCGCATCGCGGGCTGGCCGTGGCGCGGATGGCCGGGCACATCACCTATCTCTCCGACGCCGCGCTGCATCGCAAGTTCGGACGGCGGATGCAGGATCGCGAGCTGCCGACGTTCTCGTTCGATGCGGACTTCCAGGTTGAAAGCTATCTGCGCTATCAAGGCTCGTCCTTTGTCGAGCGCTTCGACGCCAACAGCTATCTCTATCTGACGCGGGCGATGGACTATTTCGATATCGCCGCCGACCACAATGGCGTGCTGGCGCAGGCGTTTCGCGGCATCAAGACCCGCTTCTGCGTGGTGTCGTTCACCTCGGACTGGCTGTTCCCGACCTCGGAATCCCGCGCGCTGGTGCATGCGCTGAACGCATCGAGCGCGCGGGTGTCGTTCGCCGAGATCGAGACCGATCGCGGCCATGACGCTTTCCTGCTCGATGTGCCGGAGTTCTTCGACATCGCCCGCGCCTTCCTGGAATCGGCGGGCAAGGCGCGCGGGCTGGACCGTACAGGTAGTTGATATGGCGCTTCAGGAACAGGCTCTGCCGCTTGGCGGCGTCACGCCCGATCGCACGGGCAAGTATCGCACCGATCATCTCCTGGTCGCGGAAATGATTGCGGCCGGCTCGAAGGCGCTCGACGTCGGCTGCGGCGATGGCGAGTTGCTGCAACTCCTGGAGAGCCGCGGCATCGACGGCCGCGGTATCGAGCTGTCGCGCGAGGGCGTCAACCGCTGCGTCGCCAAGGGGCTCGCCGTGGTGCAGGGCGACGCCGATACCGATCTTATCAATTATCCTGACGATGCGTTCGACTACGTGATCCTGTCGCAGACGCTGCAGGCGACGCGGCAGCCGAAGGTCGTGCTGGAAAACCTGCTGCGGATCGGCCGGCGCGCCGTTGTCTCGTTTCCGAATTTCGGCTTCTGGAAGATGCGGCTGCAATTGCTGGTCGGCGGGCACATGCCGCGCACCGAAAATCTCCCGGCGACCTGGTACGACACGCCAAACATCCATTTCTGCACGATCAAGGATTTCGTGCAGCTTTGCGACGAGATCAACGTCAAGATGGAGCGCGCCGTCGCCCTCGATCTCTACGGCCGCCCGGTGCCGCTGAACCTGCCGTGGTGGGTCTGGAACATGTTCGGCGAGCAGGGCGTGTTCCTGCTGAGCCGGGGCGGGGCGGGGAAGTGACGCCAATGACGGCCTAAACTAGACGGGCGCGTGCACCAGCGACCGCGCATCCCGCACCGGCCACCTCCCGGCCTCCACCAGCGCGATGAACCGCTCCACCATTTCGTTGAACAGCGCCGGCTCTTCCAAATTCAGCACGTGGCCTGACTTGGGAAAGAATGAAAGCCCTGCCGCCGGCAGATGCTGCTTCAGGAACAGGCTCGGCCCGACGCAATTGTCGTCCTCGTCGCCGCACAGGATCAGCGCCGGTGTCGGCACCTTCCGGATCGCATCCGTCATGGTGTAGATCGAGGGGCGCCCGCCCTGAAAGCTGCGCATCGTGTTGGCCGAACCCCTGGCGTCATGCCGCGCCAGCGCGGCGTAGAAATCGGCATGGCCGCGCGGGTCCTTCAGCAGGAACGGAATCCGGCTCGGCGCCTCGCGCGTCACCTTGGCGACTTCGACCGAGCCGATCGCCTCATACTGCTCGGCATTGGCCCGGCATTGCGCGCGGAAGGCGTCGAGCTTTTCAAGCTCCGCGCCGGAGCCCACCGCGGCGAGCGTCATCGACAGCGCCCGTTCGGGCGCGTTGAGGCCGACCTGCAGCGACGAATAGGAGCCCATCGACAGGCCGATGAAATGCGCCTTGGCGATGCCGAGATGATCGAGCACCGCGAGCGCGTCGGTATAGAAATGCTTGTAGGTGTAGACGCTGGCGTCAGCCGGCACGTCGGATGGCGTATAGCCGCGCGCCGAATAGGCGATGCAGCGGTGGCCGCGCGAGAAGTAGCGCATCTGCGGCTCCCAGTTGGTGTGGTCGGCCGCGAACTCGTGCAGGAAGATGATCGGCGTCCCGCTTCCCGCCTCTTCATAGTGAAGACGGACGCTATCCTTGGCGCTATCTTTGGCGACGGCATAAGGCATTTCGGATTCTTCTCCATTTTCTTGTTTTCACGCAACATCGTTGCGCGTCCGATCAACAAAATTGCAGTTAATTCTCGCGGCGGCAATACGGCAGTTTAGTTTCATTTTCGCCATCGAATCCTCGCGGAATCACCTCGAAATCGTTTCCTCGCCGCCACATGAAATCTCCCTCTCGTCACACCGCAACGCAAAACGCCGACTGCGTTCGTTCGTAGACGAACGCAAAGGGGAAGTCGGGGGTGTTGCAGAGGATCAAGTATGCGTCAGTTGTTTGCGTTTCGCCGGTCGCTTCGTTTCATCGCACTGGCGCTGTGTTCGGCTTCCATCATCGTCTTCGTCTCTCCGGCTTCGGCACGGCCTCATCACGGCGCAGGGCGGCACGCTCGCGCTTATCACGCCGGCCATCATGCGAAGCATCATTACGCCCATCGCCACCATCGCCATGCAGCCCGGATGTCGCCGTCGGAGCGCGCGGCTGCGCAGATGCAGGCCGGTGGCTTTTCCGATAGCAATCCGAGCTACATGACAAACAACTTCCAGATGACGCCCGGCGGCTTTGGCGCGCCCGGTGTCGTCACCGAGCCGCGGGCCGATCGCGGGCATCGTTCCCGCCTCCGGCACGCCGGGCGCGCATCGCGCTGGGAGCGTGGCGTCGCGCAGATGCAGGCGCGCGGTCTTGCCAACGCCAACGCAAGCGTCGCGACCGATGCAAGCGTCGGAGCGAATTCAACGGTGACGCCGGCCGGCGGCGCGATGGCTTCAAGCTTCGGCTCATCGAACGTCGTTTCCGAAGCGCGCCGCTATCTCGGCGGTAACCCGACGGGACGCGGCCGCCTGTGGTGTGCGCGGTTCATGAACATGGTTCTGCAGCATTCCGGCTATCGCGGCACCGGCTCCGACATGGCGAACTCGTTCGCGAAATACGGTCAGCGCGTTTCCGGCCCGCAGGTCGGCGCGATCGCCGTGATGTCGCGCGGCCGCCGCGGTGGCCATGTCGGCATCATCACCGGCGTCGATGCCAAGGGCAATCCGATCATGATCTCGGGCAACAGCGGCAACCGCGTCCGCGAGGCGCCGGTGTCGCGCGGCCGGATCTACGCCTACGTCATGCCGACGAACTGAGGCAGATCGTTGCATTCCTCTCCCCGTTCCTGACGGGGAGAGGTCGCTTTCACGACGAGGCGTGAGCGATGCACTGCCCCATCTCCAGGCCGTGCCTGCGCCCCTGCGCAATGCCTTCAGCGATTGCCCTCGCAACGATCTCTGCGTCATCGGGAGACAGCTGATCGAGAGGCTTCCATGAGCGCGCGATTCGGCGAGCGCGCTCCATGTCCTCAAATAAAGCAATTGGAGGAGGCGGTTTGTTTGGCATTTCGCAACTCCACAACCGCAATGCGCATGAACCTACATTAACCGGGACCGGTTCAGCTATGCATTCCGATCGCCGGGTTCGCCACTTTTGCTTTGTGCAAATGCATGGCTGCCGGGGCTAAGCCAATTGTCCTGGCTGGAGGCACCGCACTCTAATCCCTGGCGCGGCGCCCGCGTGTGAACCACACCACATCTCGACAATTCGTCTGACAGTGAGGGCGGCGATCAAGGCCTGTCGCCAGGCCCGCCGGGCTCTCGGTTCTGTGAAGATGCTTCGTGGGGCGCCCGGGACGTAACAGTCGGGCCGCCGCGATGAAGTCGTTTTCCGAGTGGGGCGAAGACATCCTGAAACGAACCGATGGTTTAATGGCCTGACGGCAAATGTCCGGCGGCGATTTGATACCCCGGAGATTTGCCTGATTGAGCCACAGGTGCCGTTATGCGCGAAGATCTTGCTTCTTCCAGTTTCCTTGCGGTTATCGTGCTGAGTTTGATTATTGCTTGTGCTGGCTTTCTCGCACTGGGAATCTGAAGTCGTTCGCTCACGGGAGCGGTTCGACCCTCGCTGCCATGTCGGGCGCGCGTGAGACCCGGTATGTTGCGTTGCTGCATCTGAGGATCCAGACTTCGTGATCCGGCCGGGAGCGCTTCTTGTCCCTGACGGCGCCGAGCGACTTGTCACAGGTAAATCCCTGCATGCGAATCTGAGCGGACAGCATGTTCTGCGGCTTTTCGGCCGGAGCCTGTTGCGCCCGCACCTGCGGGCTGAAAAGAACGGCCGCGACAGCCGCAAGTATCGATCCAGTTGCCTTGTTCATGACCTCAATCCTCCGAACAGATATCCCGCTCATCCGAATGCCGAACTATACAGCAAAAAACACCGGCGTCGTCCGCCCGGGGGGAGACGCCGCTAAATAAGCTTTTGGAGTACGCCGGCAGCGAAGACAGCCAGGGAGAACCAGACGAGGATCTGTGTGGCAATTGTGATGAGTTTGCTGACACGATGCAGGTCGAAGAAGCTTTGAGGACCTATGACTTCGAGGAAGACGTCTCTGCACGCGAACAGAACACCAGCGCCTCCCACGGCTAACAGGAACAGGTTCAAGTCAAATTCCATCAAGAACGCGACTGGATCGCCGGAGGTCACTTGGCTGCGCGGATATGCCTCCAGGTAACTCAGGTTTCGTACCCAACCGACCAAAGAACCCGCTGCGCGTAAATTTTATTTTGCGCAGATATTTCAACGTGATTTGGGTCGTCCAGCCGCGCTTTGAAAAATATTCCGCTTAACGTGTCGGGCAAATCAGTTCTATCACCTCGCCCGTCTCGTCCCGGCAAGAGGGGCGTATCGCGATCGTCACGAACGCGGGATGGGATGCGGTGGACGCGAAGGCGCCGGCGCGCAGATGGAGTCGCAGGGCAGGTTTATCCTGTGAGCGAAATCCGGCGCGCAAGACGTACGGCGCAGACGCGTACGGCAAAACCGTGTGGTCCTGGCATCCGTGGCTGATGTCACGCTGCCGGTGGCGCATTCGATCCAACCGGATCGGTTGAGCCATCAAGCCGGCAGCAATGGAGGCAAAAGGAATTCGTTTCCAGGGAGAGCGCGGCATAAGCCGTCAACCCATTGCGCGGGGAATGCCGGAGTGCTCCGGCTGTACCTGTATGCTCGTGTGCGCATCTCACTACATCTTGCACACGAGACCGCGGGTGCAGCAAGCACCCGGCATTCCCTGCTCCCTCTCAAGGGGGAAAGGTTCATGCAAGCCTCGGGCGCTAGCCGCGCCGCGAGAACGTGGATGCACATTCCGTCGTCGTCACCCGCGAAGGCGGGTGACCCAGTATTCCAGAGACAGCAGTGATAGAACCGATAAGCCGCGGCGTACTGGATACCCGCCTTCGCGGGTATGACGCTCGCAATGACGGGGAAAGAGCCGGGCCTGCCTCCTTCGAGACGGCGCTTCGCGCCTCCTAAGGATGAGGTCTCAGACCCTCATGGTGAGGAGCGCGCATTTGCGCGCGTCTCGAACCACGAGGCCACCGCTCCTTCCGCGAAGTACTTCAGATACGACAATGGTTGAACCGACCGGCCGCACTCCGCCTGCCTCACAACAATTCCGGCTGCTCCGCCGCGATCGTATCGTCGGCACTGATCGTGCCGCCGGTGATCACCTCGGCATAGATCCCGCAGTCGGCGTGGCTGAGCCGGCGCTGCAGCGCCTGCGGGATGGCGAGGTCGCGCTGGGCCGTATCCGGATCGACATTGACGGCGGCGCAGCGGACGATGCGTTTCACCACCTTCAGCCGGACGTCGCCGATCGCCAGCGTCTGGTCGAGGAGGTCGAATTCGTGCCAGGCCGGCCAGCCCTCGACATAGAGGTTGGCGCGGAAGCGCAGCGGATGGACCGGCGCGCCGACCATGTTCTCGATGGCGCGGACGCTGGCGAGGTTGATGATGGAGACGACCTTGCGGGCGACATCCGAAAAGCTGTGGCCGGGGCTTTCGAGTACCTTCGGCGGGCCCTTGATCTGGCCGGCAAAGGCGGTGGCGAAGAAGTTCTCGATTGTCCGCCGGCCCTCAGGGGTACCCAGATTGCCGCGGGCGACGATCTGGCCGTTGTAGTTAATGGAGAGGACGTTGCTCGCATCGTCGAACTGGGTGCGCAGGCCGGCCAGCCATTCGTCCCGCATCAGCATCAGGAAATGCGGCTTCGGCAGCCATTTCGGCTCGGCCGGGTCGAAACCGGAGGGGCCGTTCTCGATGGCGTAGCGGCGGTCGGCCAACAGGGTCTGGCCGGGGCCAAGCTCGGCGCGGCCGAGCTGTTCCGGGGTCAGGCCTTTGACGGGGTAGCGGTAGATCCCGGCAATCCGGGCAGGCGAGGCGGTAGGCATGCGGCTTCTTAGGGGATTCCGTCAGCCCATGCCACCGTCGCGAATTTGTGACCCGGCCTCTTCCGTTTTTCGCCACGATGCCCACATTTGCGTCAAGCCTGAAAAGCGGGCGACGACCCGCGGCCGGTTGAGGAATGTCAACGCGGTCCGCGGATACCCAATGAAGATGCCGCAATCATGCCTCAGGGGTGAGGGTGGCATGCCGAGGGAATCCAAAGATGAATATTGAGAAATACACCGAGCGTGCGCGCGGATTTATCCAATCTGCCCAGTCGCTCGCCATGCGCGACGGACACCAGCAGTTCTCGTCGCTGCATATGCTTAAAGTGCTGCTTGATGACAGCGAGGGGCTTGCCGGTGGTCTGATCGACCGTGCCGGCGGTAACTCGCGCGCCATCCTCAAGGCCACCGAGGATGCGCTGAAGAAGTTGCCGAAAGTTTCGGGAAGCGGCGCCGGGCAGATCTATCTTGCCCCCGATATGGCGCGCGCCTTCGATGCGGCGGAAAAGGCCGCCGAGAAGGCCGGCGACAGCTTTGTCACGGTCGAACGGCTGCTTCTGGGCCTGACGCTCGAAAAGGGCAGCGAGGCCGGCAGCGTTCTCGGCAAGGGCGGCGTCACGCCGCAGAACCTCAACGCGGCCATTGAGTCGCTGCGAAAGGGCCGCAGCGCCGATAGCGCCACGGCGGAAAATGCCTACGACGCGCTGAAGAAGTATTCCCGTGACCTGACGCAGGCCGCGCGCGACGGCAAGCTCGACCCCGTGATCGGCCGCGACGAGGAAATCCGCCGCACCATTCAGGTGCTTTCCCGCCGCACCAAGAACAATCCCGTGCTGATCGGTGAACCCGGCGTCGGCAAGACCGCCATCGTCGAGGGCCTGGCGCTGCGCATCCTCAACGGTGACGTGCCGGAGAGCCTGAAGGACAAGAAGCTGCTGTCGCTCGACATGGGCTCCCTGATTGCGGGCGCCAAATACCGCGGCGAGTTCGAGGAGCGGCTGAAGGCCGTGCTGCAGGAAGTCACCGCGGCCGAGGGCTCGATCATCCTGTTCATCGACGAAATGCATACCCTCGTCGGCGCCGGCAAGGCTGACGGCGCGATGGATGCTTCCAACCTGCTGAAGCCCGCGCTGGCGCGCGGCGAACTGCACTGCATCGGCGCCACTACGCTCGACGAGTACCGCAAGCATGTCGAGAAAGACGCTGCGCTGGCGCGGCGGTTCCAGCCGGTGTTCGTCTCCGAGCCGACGGTCGAGGATACGATCTCGATCCTGCGCGGCCTGAAGGACAAATACGAGCAGCACCACGGCGTTCGCATCACCGATTCCGCGTTGGTGGCGGCGACCACGCTGTCGAACCGCTACATCACCGATCGTTTCCTGCCCGACAAGGCCATCGACCTGATGGACGAAGCGTCGGCGCGGCTAAAGATGCAGGTCGATTCCAAGCCGGAAGAGCTCGATCTGATGGACCGGGAAATCATCCGGCTGAAGATCGAGCAGGAGGCGCTGAAGAAGGAAACCGATGTCGGCTCCAAGAGCCGTCTGCAGGTTCTGGAAAAGGAGCTGGCCGATCTCGAGGAGAAATCGGCGGCGCTGACGGCGCGCTGGAGCGCGGAGAAGAACAAGCTCTCCGACGCGCAGAAGCTGAAAAGCGAGCTCGACGCCTTGCGCATCGAGCTGGCGAACGCGCAGCGCCGCGGCGAATTCCAGCGCGCGGGCGAACTCGCCTATGGCCGGATTCCCGAGCTGGAGAAGAAGCTCGCCGATATCGAGGCCAAGGAGGATTCCGGCGAGATGATGGAGGAGGCGGTGACCGCCAACCACATCGCGCAGGTGGTGTCACGCTGGACCGGCGTTCCCGTCGACAAGATGCTGGAAGGCGAAAAGGACAAGCTCCTGAAGATGGAGGATTCGCTCGGCAGGCGCGTGGTCGGCCAGGCCGAAGCCGTGCGTGCCGTGGCAACCGCGGTGCGCCGTTCGCGCGCCGGCCTGCAGGATCCGAACCGCCCGATGGGCTCGTTCATGTTCTTGGGGCCGACCGGCGTCGGCAAGACCGAACTGACCAAAGCGCTCGCCGAATATCTGTTCAACGACGAGACCGCGATGGTCCGCCTCGACATGTCCGAATACATGGAGAAGCATTCGGTGTCGCGGCTGATCGGCGCGCCTCCCGGCTATGTCGGCTATGACGAGGGCGGGGCGCTCACCGAAGCGGTGCGGCGGCGGCCCTATCAGGTGGTGCTGTTCGACGAGGTCGAGAAGGCGCACCCGGATGTCTTCAACGTGCTGCTGCAGGTGCTCGACGACGGCCGCCTGACCGATGGCCAGGGCCGCACCGTCGACTTCCGCAACACGCTGATCATCATGACCTCGAACCTCGGTTCGGAGTTTCTGGTCAACCAGCCGGAAGGCGAGGATACGTCGGCGGTGCGTGAGCAGGTGATGGGGATGGTGCGGGCGCATTTCCGGCCTGAATTCCTCAACCGCGTCGACGAGATCATCCTGTTCCACCGCTTGCAGAAGAGCGAGATGGGCCGGATCGTCGAGATCCAGTTCTCCCGGCTGCAGAAGCTGCTGGAGGATCGCAAGATCACGCTGACGCTGGATGCGGCGGCGCGCGACTGGCTGGCCGCCAAGGGCTGGGATCCCGCCTACGGCGCGCGGCCTTTGAAGCGGGTGATCCAGCGCAACCTGCAGGACCCGCTGGCCGAGATGATCCTCGCCGGCGAAGTCGCCGACGGCGACCGCGTCGTGATCTCCTCGAAAGGCAATGTGCTGACCTTCAACGGCAAGTCGGCGCAGACCGCCGAGATCGCCCAGTTCGAGACGCCGGTCTCGAAGCGTAAGCTGAACTGAGGCAGGCACTTGCGCGTGGATGCATCCCGACAGACAGGGGTGCATCCAACGCGTTTGTCAGATCTGCTCCACGACCGGGCTGCTTCCCCTGTCATCCTCCTCCTCACTTGGGTCAAGCTCCGAGAGGATGTCGACGAGTTCGCGAACGCGGCCGGTTGCCAGCGGCCTGCCGGCATTCAGCATCGGCTCATCGTTGGCCAACCAGGCTTGGGCCTCCGCGAGTTCGTCCGCCGTCGCGCCGGTTCCAATGATCTGGGCGATGGTCACATCGTCAGCCCCGCTGACGGCCCTGGTAACGTCCTCACGCGTAATCTGCATGATGACCTCCATCACTCGGCCATACGCCGCCCGCCGCAGCAGGCGGCTTTGTCCCGTACCATCAACCGGAGACCGCGGCCGGAGTTCCGGGAGCCGCTGTTGTCGGCGTCTATTTTTTCGTCACCTTGTAGATCGCGTTCTCGATATCCGACGAGAAGTAGATCACCCCGGTCGCGCCGACGCCGACGCCGGTCGGGATGTTGCTCGGCAGTCCGCCGGGTGCGGCGGGCAAGCCGATCGGCAGGTTGCCGGCGATCTCGGTGACGGCGCCGTTCGCCGGATCGATCGATACGATGCGCCTGGCGCCGACCTCGGCCACGATCAGCTTGCCGTCGGGCGACAGCGCGATGCCCTCGGGTCCCTTCAGATCCTTGGCGACCACCGTCTTCTCGCCGTTGGCTTCCGACCTTCGAGACCTGGCCGGCAAAGGCTTCGGTCAGATAGACCGTGCCGCCCGGTCCGGCGACCATCCCGACCGGGCCTTCGAGGCCGCCAAGCACCACGGTGCGGTCCTTGCCGTGCTCGCCGCTGGCGCGGACCAGCGATTTGCTGCCGAGCTCGTTGACGAGAATGCTGCCGTCGCCGAGCTTGACCGCGTCGTGCGGCGCCTTGAAGTCGTGCAGCATCTCCCTGGTCTTGCCGGTCTTGCGGTCGATCAGTTGCACCGTGCCGGTGAACCAGCTCGACAGCAGCACATCGTCGCCCCTGGCGGTGGCGCTCATCGGATATTCCAGCGTCACGCCGTCGGCATGCATGCGGGCGGGTTCGGAGACCTCGCCGGTCGCGCCATCCACGGTGCGGTAGGCGAACACGTCGGCGACGTAGATGGTATCCTTAGCCCCGTCGGAGACGACGCCGATGCCGCCGGGCAGTGCCAGCTTGCCGATGATGACCTGCTTGGCAGCGCCGGTTTCCGGATCGACCTCCTGGATGCCGTTGTCGGCCATGTTGGAGACGAAGATGCGGTCCTTGTCGTCGATCGCGAGATTGTCGAGCGAGGGCTTGAGCTGCGCGACCATCTTCTTGGCGCCGGTCTTCGGATCGACCCGCACCAGCTGGCCGAGCGCGGTGTCGACCACAAAGAGATTGCCCTTGGAATCGAAATTGACCGCGGCCGGAATCTTGAAGCCGTCGGCGACCACGGAGAGTTCGGCCTTGTCGACGTCGACCTTGGCGACCTGGCCCTTGAACCACAGCGGGCCGTACAGCATGTCGTCGGGTCCGAATTCGAAGCCGTTGAGGCCGCCCATCTTCTCCATGATCTTGCGCGGCGGCTTGACGCCCTCGACGTCGATCTCATAGAGCGCGTCGCCGAGGAACACTTGCGTCGCGTACAGCCGCCCGTCCTTGCGGAAGGCGAGCGAATTGATGCCGGGCAGGCCGGAGGCGAGTTTCTTCACCGGGCCGTCGCCCTTGCGCGAATAGAGATCGCCGGTGAGGAAGGCCGTCCACGCCATGGTGCCGTCGGGCGCGAACGCAATGTCGTCGGCCATGCCTTCCGGGGAGGGGACCGCAATCTTCGCCGTGCCGTTGTTGCGATCGACCTCGTAGAGCGCAGCGCCCGCGACGCTGCCGGCGAACAGACGGCCGGACTTGTCGATGCCGAGCCCGTGCACGCCATGAAACGCCGAGCCGGGAACCAGCTTGGTAACCTCGTAGGTCTGCGCCGATGCGCCGGCCGTGTTGCCAAGAACGATCGCCGCAACAGTCGCTGCGAGTGCAAGCCTGCTCGTCATGATGCTTCCTCCCGTTGTTTTTTATGGGAGGCAGTATTTGTCGGGGAGGGCGGTTTGGCAAACGAAACTGTCGGGTGACTGCGCGGCCGCCGCCATAAATCCGACACGCGGCGCGAGAAGCCCTGTCCGATCCTCAAGATCCTATCGAAGGCTTGGCGGCGGATTCAGCGGCTGACCTGTTCAGCGGCTCACTTGTTCAGCGGCTCACCTGGCGCGTCTGCGGCGCGGCGCCGGCGGCTTCGGAGACGCGGGCCGCGCTGCCGCGGTTGTTCATCTGCGTATCGAGGCGATCACGCTCTTTTTCGAAGCTCGCCATCACCGCGCCTTCGAGCGAGCGGCCGCGCGGCAGCTTGACGCGCATCGGATCGACGAAGCGGCCGTTGACCAGGATTTCGTAGTGGACATGGGCGCCGGTCGACATGCCGGTCGATCCGACGAAGCCGATCACCTGGCCCTGGCGCACGCGCTTGCCGGGCTCCATGCCCTTGGCGAAGGCCGACATGTGGCCGTAGGCGGTCTCGTAGCCGTTGTTGTGTTTCAGGCGGACATATTTGCCGTAGCCGCCTTCCCAGCCGACCTTCTCGACCACGCCGTTGCCGGAGGCGAAAATCGGCGTGCCGTAGGGGGTCGCCCAGTCCACGCCGGTGTGCATCTTGGTATAGCCCAGGATCGGATGGCGGCGGCCGCCGAAGCCCGAACGCATGATCGCGTTGTTGACGGGTTTGCGCACCAGGAACTTCTTCGCGCTCTTGCCGGTCTCGTCGTAAAAGTCGACGACGGAATCGTCGGGGGTCTGGAAGCGATAGTATTTCTTGGTCTCGCCGCCGACGGTGAGGGAGGCGAACAGCACCTCGGTCTTTTCGTTGTTGCTGGCGTGCCTTCGTCCTCGCCGGCGAAGATACACGTCGAAGGAGTCGCCCGGCTGCACCTTGCGCTGGAAGTCGACGTCGTAGGAATAGATGCGGACCATGTCCTCGATCACGGCGGCCGGCACCTTGTTGCGCAGGGCGGTCTCGTAGATGCTCTGGTAGAGCCGGACGCCGCTGCCGTCATCATCATCGTCATCGTCGTCGCCTTGCCGGTGGCGGCCTCGGCGACGGTATTCATGCTCTGCACGTCGACGGCGACGTATTTGCCGACGTCCGACAGGGCGGCCACGGCTTCGACGGTGGTTTCGTTGGCGACGATCACGCGATAGGGCTGCAGGCCGGGCGGCGGGGCCGAGCCCCGTGGGCGCCATCAGGATGCGGATCTTCTGGCCTTCCTTCAGGCCGCCGTCGCGGCCGCGGGGGCCAAGGGTCAGCGCAACCGCCCTGGCCTCATCGGGCGTCGCGCCCTGGTCGCGCAGGATCGAGGCGATGCTGTCGCCCTTCTTCACGACGTGAACGCGTTCGCCGGACGGGTTGCCGCCGGTGATCTGGTCCTTGGTCTTCGGCAGCAGGGTGACGTTTTCCGGCACCACGCGGGTTTCAAAGCCGGCATAGGGGTCGGAGACGTTGCCTTCGGTGGCATAGGCGAGCTTGAGGTCGGACTGGGCGCCGCTGGCGTCGGCTGCGGCATTGGCAAGCGCCGTGTAGCGGACGCCGCCCGAGCCGCGCCAGTTCGCGGCATCGCGTACCCGCATCAGGACTTCGTCGAGCGCGACCACGGCGGCGAGTTTCGCCTTCGGCAGCACGGTCGCGAGGTCCTTGGTAACGAAGGAAACCTCGGCATCGGGTTCGACGGCCTCTGGATTGTTCGGATCCTCGGAAGCGGCCTGCGTCGTGGTGCCGACATCGGTCAGCATGCGCTGGGCGTTGAATGGCGGGATTTTCGAGCTGAGATCGCTCGTCGTCATCGACAGATTGCCGGAGATGCGGATGAACGGCCGCACCCGCATCACGTCGCGGTTGCCGACGCGGGTGACGGTCGATACCTGCATCACATTGCGCGAGGCGGTGGATTCGCTGGGCGGCGGCAGGCGGTCGCTCTTGTGCAGGGTGGCGGTGCGATCGTTGGCGCCGAACGCGCCGCGCAATGCGCCTTCGACGCGTTCCGGCACCTTGGCAAAGGTCATTTCGCCGTCGAGCGACGCAAAAACGGCGCCGCCGATGAGGGCCGCGCCGCACAGACCGGTCAGGATAGTGCCGCTAAACCATTGTACGGAGACACGGCGGCGATCGATCACCGCAGCCTCGGAGCCATCGACGGAAAGTGGCGGCTCGTGACCGAGATCGATGATCCCGGTCTCGCGTCCATAGCCGCTCCCGCGTGGCGCCTTCTGGCTCAACCCTGTGTCCCCCCAAATTCCATCGACATCCGACAAGACCCTCGCCCGATCCAGACCCCACGTTTCCGCCCTTTTTAGGGAGCGATTCCGGAGCATGGCATTGCCGCACGCATTGAAATTCGGGAATCAGAGGCCAGAAGAAGACCGGCCGGAATCTCGAACGTCAATGGTGAGCAGATCTCTCGAAGTTTCCTGGCCGCGTGGGAAAGGCGACGGGTTCATCGAGATCGCCTGTCCCGGATAAGATGAACACCGGCAGCCCCCACTGGCACCCGGCGATTCAATGCATACCTTATAGTCAGAACGTCGCAGGAATGTGGCTCAAGTGCGGCCAAAGGCCCGAAACATAGGGACTTCTTGGCGTCGCAAAATTCTTCGCACACGATGCGACAATTTGTTGACGATGGGCGTTGACAACCCCGATCGGGCGGGCCTATAACCCGGCCACTGAGCGCGGCGATGCATTGGCCCCCGAGGCCAACGCATCTTTTCGCGCCCCGTAAGCTCCTCATTACGATGAGTGACTCAACAGCCGATAACAGTCGGTTGTTATTTGTCGTCGGATGAGGTCTTCGGGAACCTTCCAGAAGTGGAAGGGTGGGATCCCAGCGATCCCGGGCTGTTTGACAAGTGAAGATGAAGAAAGAGAAACGTGGACGGCGGAGTCCTTGCGTAGTCTCGATTACTTGAAAACTTCGGTTTTCATCTTTCGGGGCTGGACGAAAGACTTCGGCGGTACACGTTTACATAGGTTACACCATCGTTGTCCGCGATGTGAATCGTGGCAGCTTGTCGATGGAAATATGGTGGGACCTCGTCAAACGTTGTGATCAGCCGGTTTAAAGTTTCAAGTCCAACTTGAGAGTTTGATCCTGGCTCAGAGCGAACGCTGGCGGCAGGCTTAACACATGCAAGTCGAGCGGGCGTAGCAATACGTCAGCGGCAGACGGGTGAGTAACGCGTGGGAACATACCTTTTGGTTCGGAACAACACAGGGAAACTTGTGCTAATACCGGATAAGCCCTTACGGGGAAAGATTTATCGCCGAAAGATTGGCCCGCGTCTGATTAGCTAGTTGGTGAGGTAACGGCTCACCAAGGCGACGATCAGTAGCTGGTCTGAGAGGATGATCAGCCACATTGGGACTGAGACACGGCCCAAACTCCTACGGGAGGCAGCAGTGGGGAATATTGGACAATGGGCGCAAGCCTGATCCAGCCATGCCGCGTGAGTGATGAAGGCCCTAGGGTTGTAAAGCTCTTTTGTGCGGGAAGATAATGACGGTACCGCAAGAATAAGCCCCGGCTAACTTCGTGCCAGCAGCCGCGGTAATACGAAGGGGGCTAGCGTTGCTCGGAATCACTGGGCGTAAAGGGTGCGTAGGCGGGTCTTTAAGTCAGGGGTGAAATCCTGGAGCTCAACTCCAGAACTGCCTTTGATACTGAAGATCTTGAGTTCGGGAGAGGTGAGTGGAACTGCGAGTGTAGAGGTGAAATTCGTAGATATTCGCAAGAACACCAGTGGCGAAGGCGGCTCACTGGCCCGATACTGACGCTGAGGCACGAAAGCGTGGGGAGCAAACAGGATTAGATACCCTGGTAGTCCACGCCGTAAACGATGAATGCCAGCCGTTAGTGGGTTTACTCACTAGTGGCGCAGCTAACGCTTTAAGCATTCCGCCTGGGGAGTACGGTCGCAAGATTAAAACTCAAAGGAATTGACGGGGGCCCGCACAAGCGGTGGAGCATGTGGTTTAATTCGACGCAACGCGCAGAACCTTACCAGCCCTTGACATCCCGGTCGCGGACTCCAGAGATGGAGTTCTTCAGTTCGGCTGGACCGGAGACAGGTGCTGCATGGCTGTCGTCAGCTCGTGTCGTGAGATGTTGGGTTAAGTCCCGCAACGAGCGCAACCCCCGTCCTTAGTTGCTACCATTTAGTTGAGCACTCTAAGGAGACTGCCGGTGATAAGCCGCGAGGAAGGTGGGGATGACGTCAAGTCCTCATGGCCCTTACGGGCTGGGCTACACACGTGCTACAATGGCGGTGACAATGGGACGCTAAGGGGCAACCCTTCGCAAATCTCAAAAAGCCGTCTCAGTTCGGATTGGGCTCTGCAACTCGAGCCCATGAAGTTGGAATCGCTAGTAATCGTGGATCAGCACGCCACGGTGAATACGTTCCCGGGCCTTGTACACACCGCCCGTCACACCATGGGAGTTGGTTTTACCTGAAGACGGTGCGCTAACCCGCAAGGGAGGCAGCCGGCCACGGTAGGGTCAGCGACTGGGGTGAAGTCGTAACAAGGTAGCCGTAGGGGAACCTGCGGCTGGATCACCTCCTTTCTAAGGATGGTTCTTCAGAAGCTTGCTTCTATCGAACCGTTTTAGAAACATCAGTGGCCAACGATCGTCAGGATTGTTGAGCTGCATTGGCGGGATTTCGCCGTCTTCGTTTCTCTTTCTTCGCGGACGAACACGCGCCAGGGGCTTAGCGCTTGTGCGATGCATCTGGCGTGAGCCGGTTGCGCGCCATTGCGGCCTCTCGTGTTAGGGGCTTGTAGCTCAGTTGGTTAGAGCGCGCGCTTGATAAGCGTGAGGTCGGAAGTTCAAGTCTTCCCAGGCCCACCACTTTGATCGAGCGCATTACGTCTCATGATCGACGTAAGCATTCGTCTTCTGGTACGGGGCCATAGCTCAGCTGGGAGAGCGCGTGCTTTGCAAGCATGAGGTCGTCGGTTCGATCCCGTCTGGCTCCACCAGATGGAATTGAAGATCGACAAAGTGGCCTGCTAACAAAGCGCCTTTCAAATCGTCCGCGAAACATCACTTCGCATCGCGCTGTCCGGATGGACGCGCGTGCGTGATTTCTGACATCGTAAAGAGGAGATCGATCCGAGTTTGGGATCTGCAAAGCAATTTGCGGGCTCTCATTCCTAATCTCCAGATCATTTCGGCGCTCGCTCATCGCAATCATCGCAAGATGAGTGAGATGAGTGAGTTGTAAATGATCTTTGTAGCGAAGCTTGACCGCCTCGCTATCGGGTTGATCTTACGAAGCAAGCTGGTCTTTCTAATCATTGTCCGGCCGCTGCATAGCATTCATCGAGGGTGCGTGTTTTGAGGTTTCGATCTCAAGGCAATTGTGCGGACAACATTCTGCCGAGTGTGTGGACATTGATAATGAGAGCAATCAAGTGCCTTAAGGGTGTTCGGTGGATGCCTTGGCGCTGAGAGGCGATGAAGGACGTGCTACGCTGCGATAAGCCGTGGGGAGCTGCGAAGAAGCTTTGATCCACGGATTTCCGAATGGGGAAACCCACCTTCGATAGCTGGAACTCCAAGATCTCGTATCTTGGGGTTTGAACAGCAATGTTTGAGACCAAGCCGTGAGGTTTTGGATTTCCAGTTATCAAGTGAAGGTATGAAATCTCCGAATAAAATAGGAGGTTTTAAGCGAACCCAGGGAACTGAAACATCTAAGTACCTGGAGGAAAGGACATCAACAGAGACTCCGTTAGTAGTGGCGAGCGAACGCGGACCAGGCCAGTGATACATCAAAGACAACCGGAACCTGTCAGGAAAGCAGGGCCTTAGAGGGTGATAGCCCCGTACGGGTAATGCGATGATGTATCCACGAGTAAGGCGGGACACGTGTAATCCTGTCTGAACATGGGGGGACCACCCTCCAAGCCTAAGTACTCCTCAGCGACCGATAGTGAACCAGTACCGTGAGGGAAAGGTGAAAAGCACCCCGACGAGGGGAGTGAAATAGACCTGAAACCGGACACCTACAAACAGACGGAGCCCAAGATACGTTCTGGG
>CAWFIQ010000001.1:0-160000 GCA_963815955.1 uncultured Alphaproteobacteria bacterium | reverse complement strand
GACTGATTGCGCCGGGTGATGCAGAGTCTTCAGTCGCGGGTGACAGGCGGCGGCTGCCCATCAACGGATCGCAGTCGAAGCGAGCTGCTTCGAGTCGGAAGGTCCCGGGCGTGCTGTTACGTCAGCAGTGTTGATCTAAAACTGCACGTTAGTTCCATGCAACCTTCAGTGGCGACGCCGGGATGGCAAGCGTAAGATCAGTCCGCATGAGATTCAGCCACAGCAGGATGTGGGCGTTAACAGTTGCCGGATTTGCCGGATACTTTGCGCTCGCAATTTATTTTGACCGGACACATGTCTATCTCAAGCCGGCGGGCAAGATGGTGATTTTTCTGAACCCGCCATTCACCCGTGAAAGCGGCTTTGCCTATTGGGTATCGCAGCTGCGGCCCGGAGAAAGCACAAGGCTTGTCCAGATCACGGCAGACGATCCGCGCAATGACAATGATGTCTCTTCACCGATTCAGGTTTACGAGAATCAAACACCACTTGGTCCCGGACACAGTACATTTCTGGCGATCAGCAAAACGGGCCGCGGGCATTTTGCGCATTGGAACGAACGCGGGATCTACTTTTCTGCAAGCGACAACACAGATCCGAACAAGAACGGCCGTCGATACTGGGCGGTAGTACCGTAGTAACCCCCCAGGCTATGGGCAGTCATTTGTTTAAGCCGCCCGCACTGCGCCCCACAAACCGCCAGACAAATATCGGTCGCGCCTCCCGTGCCCGGGCGCTGCCATCGCGTGTTTCCGCCGTAACGTCAACTGACGTCGGCCAGCCAGGCGCGAGGAGCGATCACCAAACTCTGAGCGGGTCGTGATCATTCGGCCATGATTTCGGCATCAGTTTTCGGCAGAATTCACGAGCCCTTCATTTCGGTTCCCTTATCCCTCCCCAAGAAATTCGAACCCTGCCCCAGAACGAGGAGCCTTCCATGCGTGAGATCTTTCGTCCCGCCGCCTGCGCCCTGAGCGTTGCCTGTCTCGCGCTCGCGATTTCAGCCATATCCAGCGGCGATGTGCTGGCGCAGGCCAAGCAGGCGCCGCCGAAGCAGTCCGCGCCGGCTCAGGCTGCACCGCCACCGGCAGCGGAGGCCCCCGCCATCAAGCAGATCGCACTGACCGAGAAGCAGATCGAGGGCGTGCTCACAGCCGGCAAGGACGTCGACGCCATCATCGACAAGATCCCCGACAACGCCAAGCCGGATCCGAAGATCGACGCGCAGCTCGACGCCGTCGCCAAGAAAAGCGGTTTTGCCAGTTACGACGAATACAACACCGTGGTCGACAATATCAGCCTGGTGCTCGGCGGCTTCGATCCCGCGACCAAGAAATTTGTCGGCGCCGAGACCGTCCTCAAGGCGCAGGTCGCCCAGATACAGGCCGACAAGAAGATGCCCGCCAAGGACAAGAAGGACGCGCTTGCCGATCTCAACGAGGCGCTGAAGTCGCCGCCGCCGGCGATCGAGAACAAGGGCAACATCGATCTCGTGGCGAAATATTACGACAAGCTGGCCGAGGCGCTCGGCGAGGGCGAGGAATAGCCCGAAGCGTTTTCAAGCGAAGTGGACACGCGGTTCGCGTGAAGAAAACGCGTCAAAAAATAGGAAGTTACCCGTTCAACGAAGAAGCCCCGGAGAAATCTCCGGGGCTTCTTTTTTGTCAGCGATGCTGTTTGTCAGCGATCGAGCACCTCAGGTGCGGGTGCGCATCCGCATCATGAAGCTGTCGTAGCCCAATTCGGCCACCTGCATCCACGCCACCGATTCGGCGCGGAAAGCGGTCAGGCTCGTGTACATCTTGGCGAAGTGCGGATTGGTCTTGGACAAATCCGCGTAGATGCCGTTGGCGGCATTGTAGCAGGCTTCCAGCACTTCCTGCGGGAATGGCTTCAAGATCGCGCCCGCCACCAGCAGCCGCTTCAACGCCGCGGCATTGAGGTAGTCGTATTTGCCGGTCACCCAGGTGAACGTATCGTAGGAAGCGGTCTCGATCGCAGCCTGATAGTGCTTCGGCAGCTGCATTCCACTTCTCGATGTTCATGATGTTGTGACCCTGACCGGTGCCTTCCCACCAGCCCGGATAGTAGTAGTATTTCGCGACCTTCACGAACCCGAGCTTCTCGTCGTCGTAGGGACCGACCCACTCGGCCGCATCGATGGTGCCCTTTTCGAGCGCCGGATAGATGTCGCCACCCGCGATCTGCTGCGGCACGCCGCCGACCTTGGAGATGATGGTGCCGGCGAAACCGCCGACGCGGAATTTCAGGCCCCTGAAATCGTCAACGGATTTGATTTCCTTCCGGAACCAGCCGCCCATCTGGGCGCCCGTGCTCCCGGTAGGAACAGCCACGCATTTATAATCCTTGAGGAGATCGTTCAGCATTTCCGTGCCGCCGCCGAACCTCAGCCAGGCGATATGCGCCCGCGTGTTGAGACCGAACGGCAACGAGGTGCCGAAGGTGAAGGCAGGATCCTTGCCCCAGTAGTAGTAAAGCGCGGTATTGCCCATCTCGACGGTGCCGTTCGAAACGGCGTCGAGCACCTGCAAACCGGGCACGATTTCGCCCGCCGCAAATGACTGAATTTGGAATTTGTTGTCGGTGATTTCGGCAACGCGTTTGACGAAATATTCGCAGCCGCCGTAGAGCGTATCGAGAGCCTTCGGCCAACTTGCGGTAAGCCGCCACTTTATTTCTGGATTGGTTTGGGCAATCGCCGGCGCAGCAACCGCACTCGCGGCAAGACCGACGCCGCCGACCTTCAGGAAATCACGACGCTTCATTGTTGGCTTCCCCTCTGTTTTGCCCGACCAAGGGACAACGGTCTTGTGCCGTCTTGCTGGTTTTTCCGGTGGCCGGTGCTGGACTGTGTTTTTTGCAATATGGGCCCTGAAACCAAGGCTCTTGATTTCCGATAAGCAATTCCCGGCTTTATGGACCTGAAGGCAGGATGACGAATTGGTGATCGATAATCAAGGGTTCTGGTTCCACCGCAGTTGCGAAGGGCTGACTGACCAGCGAGCGGGACGACACATTCGATCCGACGAAAGCCCAAGATCGCGCGCTGACCTGGCCTCTGCCGTCTGCTAGTGAAGCAAGCAATCTGCGTCGGAGTACTTCAATGGCTGGCAAAAAGGTGGTGATCGCGGGTGCGACGGGGCTGGTAGGAAATGCCGCATTGCGGCACTTCGGCCGGGCCGGCGGCTGCGACGTTGTAGCGCTATCACGCCGAAAGCCGCGTGAGCTTTACGGTGCCCGTCACGTGTCGATCGATCTGACCGATCCGGCTCAATGCACGCAGACCGCAACGGCGTTACAAAATACAACTCATCTCGTCTATGCCGCGCTCTATGAAGCGCCGAATCTGATCGACGGCTGGCGCGATCCAAACCAGATTCGTACCAACGATCTGATGCTGCGTAACCTGATGGCGGCGCTTGAACCGGTCGCGCCGCAGCTCCGCCATGTGGCGCTGCTGCAGGGTACGAAGGCCTATGGCGTTCACGTTCGCCCGCTCACAGTGCCTGCGCGCGAAGGCCGCTCGGAAATGTACGAGCAGCCGAATTTCTATTGGGCGCAGGAGAATTTTCTGCGCGAATTGCAGCAGGGCAAGGCGTGGCACTGGAGCATCCTTCGCCCGGTCCTGATCGTCGGCGAAGCCATCGGTGGCGCGATGGATCTGATCCCGCCGCTCGGCGTGTACGCGGCGATGCTGCGCGAGCAGGGGAGCCCGCTCCATTATCCCGGTGGCGCGGCGCGGGTATCGCAGGCGGTCGACGTCGATCTGCTGGCGCGTGCGATCGCGTGGTCGGGCGAAGCAAGCGCGGCGCGCAACGAGGCCTTCAACGTCACCAACGGCGATGTATTCACCTGGGAGAATGTCTGGCCGGCAATTGCGGATGCGCTTGAGATGAAGCCGGGAAGTGCCGTGTCGCTGTCGCTGGCGCAGGAATATCCGAAATGGATCGCGCCATGGGACGAGCTGCGCCGCAGGCACAATCTGGTTTCACCCGGGCTCGAAGCGTTCGTCGGGCTCTCGTTCCAGTATGCCGATTACAGCATGCGTCATGGCCAGACGCAGCCGGGGCCGCCGTCGATCGTCTCGACCGTGAAGATCAACCAGGCCGGTTTCACCGAGATGATGGATACCGAGACGATGTTCCGCAAATGGTTCACCCATGCGCGGGCGAGCCGCCTGCTGCCTTAGGCATCGCCTCTATCGCGGCGACGCGAATGCCGCTTCCATCGCCCGGCGCGTCTTGATGGTGTCGTTGTTTTCGTCGACCTCGACATCGCTCCAGCGCACCACCGCGCCATGGGCGACGTCGCTCTTCAGCTTGACGCGATGGGCAAGTCCGATCGGCAGCGCGCCGGCTAAGAGACTTTTTCGTGCCGGCATCAGTCTGCCCCACACCGTGTAGCCGCCTTCGCCATCGAGCATTTCGCCGGCGCGCAGATCGCGCTTGGCCACCGCGGCGACGTCGCCACGAAAATCATGCGGCTGCCCGGTCGGCTCGTTGCGCAGCGCCGCCGACAGGATGGAAATATTCAGTTCGAGCCCAATCAGGTGATACGGCTTGTACATCGCCGCATAGCGGCCCGACGCATCGGTCTTCAGCCCATACTGCTTGAAGCAATCGGCGGCATAATCGTTCGGCGCTTCCAGCACGACATAGACACCCCAGCGCAGGTCGCGGAAAACAGGGCGGCCGTCGCGTTCGAGCGAGGAGACGACCTCTGCGAGGCCGGCCTTCTCCAGTACGCCGCCGGCTTCGCGTGGCCGCATCACATGCGGCAGATCGTCGACGCCGCAGGGCGGAAACAGCAAACCGTCCGAGGGCACGTCGAGCCCGCAAGCGTTCGCGATCGCCGCCATTTCGATCGCGGATTTGGTGCCGTCCAGAAACGAGTTGAACATCTGCGGGTTCATGCCGGCCGATTGCGCTTCGCCGGCCGTCAGCCCGTAATGGCTCCAGACGCCGTCCGGCGTCACGTCGTGATAGGCCGGCAGATATTTGGTGCCCTTGCCTGCGGCGACCACGCGAAAGCCCGTCGCGCGCGCCCAGTCCACCATCTCGGCGGTCAGTGCCGGCTGGTCGCCATAGGCCAGCGAATAGACCACACCGGCCTTGCGCGCTTCCTCGGCCAGTAGCGGACCCGCCAGCACATCGGCCTCGACATTGACCATGACGACATGCTTGCCCGCCGCAATCGCCGCGCGGGCGTGTCTGATGCCGACCGCCGGATTGCCGGTGGCTTCGACAACAACATCCATCGCGCCGCCGGTAATGGCGCGCACGCCGTCATCGGTGAAAGCCGTTCGCGCGATCCGCTCCGCATCCCAACCGACGGTGCGGCACGCCTCGCGGGCGCGGTCGCGATCGAGGTCGACAATCATGGACACCTCGAGTCCCGGCGTGTGCGGCACTTGCGACAGGAACATCGAGCCGAATTTTCCTGCGCCGATCAGTGCGACGCGAACCGGCTTGCCGGCCGCAAGGCGGGCGTTGAGGAGGCGATGAAGGTTCATGGAAAAGGTCCGTTGCAATTGGCGTGTCCCGGACGCGGTGCAGCGTGCAACGCTGCTCCGCAGAGCCGGGACCCAAGCTGATGACATGAAAGCGTAGGCCCCGGCTCAACAGCGCACCGCTTTCGCGCTGCACTGCGTCCGGGGCACGAGAGTATGTTACTCCGCCGCCTGGCGATGAGCGCGCGCCAATCGAACCAGCGCGTCATCTTCGACCGCCTGGATCGGCGTAAAATCGCGGTGGGCGATGTATTCCGGCCGCGTCGGGGTTCGAATGTAGTTCGAAACGGCGTTCAGCGTCAGATAGACGATCTTGCGCGGATAGGGCGTGATGTTGCCGCTCGATCCATGCACCAGGTTGCCGTGGAACATCAGCATGCCGCCGGCCTTGCCAGTGGGGGCGACGATGCCGCCTTCCTCTACCAGCCGGGTGACGGTCGCCTCATCCAGCGTCCACAGCGGATAGGAGGTGGTCTCCAGGTCATGCGAGGCCTTGAGGTCGCCGGCGTGCTGGCTCTTCGGCACCAGCATCAAGGGGCCGTTGATCGGCATCACCTCGTCGAGGAAGATCGCGATGTTCATCGCGCGCGGCTCGGGCATGCCGTCGTCGCGCTTCCAGGTGCCGTAATCCTGGTGCCATTGCCAGACGTCGCCGGTGAAAGCGGCTTTGGCGTTGATCTTGAACTGGTGCATGTAGAGTTTTTCGCCGAAGATCTGCTCGATGGGATCGATCATGCGCGGATGGGCGCCGAGAGCGCCGAACCCCTCGTTATAGAGATGCGCGGCAAAGGCGGTGCGCGGCGCGCCGCTCTTCTCGCGCCACACCTCGGGCCGGTTGGCGTCGTAAATATTGACGGCCTCGCGCGCGAGGTAATCCACTTCCTCGGGGCTGAACAGCTCCGGCAGAAACAGCCAGCCTTCGCGGTTGAAGAATTCGATCTGCTGCGGTGTCAGTTTCATGGCGTTCTCTCCTTTGGTTTTGTTCTATCTCCTCATGGTGAGGAGGCGCGTAGCGCCGTCTCGAACCATGAGGCCCCAATCGTGTCCGTGGCCCATCCTTCGAGACGCCGCTTCGCGGCTTCTCAGGATGAGGACTTGCGCTATGCCGCCTTGTCGGTTGCCTTCAGTCTCTCCTCAGTCATTCGTCCGGCGGTTTGCGCATGCGCCAGCGCGGCGGCTTCCGCGGCCTTCGCATTGCCGGCAAAAATCTGCGCGGCGATCGCCTCGTGCTCGGCCCAGGCGCTTTCGCGGTAATCGAGCTCGGCGAGCACGGTCGCCATCGAGCGGCGCATGTGCGGCCATTGCGGCGCGATCATTTCCTCGATCGCGGGATTGTCCGCGAGGCGATAGATCGCACCGTGAAAATCGACGTCGAGCGCGATCAGCCGCGCCAGCGGTGTGTCACTGTCGATGGTCCGTCCCGCGCGCAGTGCCGCGTCGAGTTGCGCGCGGCCCGACATGTCAGACCTGGCCCGTTCGGCTGCGAGCCGTGCGGCCAGCGCATCGATGGCGCCGCGCACCTCGTAGAGCTGGCGGATGCGCTCGGGGTCGAGCCGGGTGACTTCAAAGCCGCGCCGGCCACTTTCGGCGACAAGCCCTTGCCGGTGCAGCAGATGCAGCGCATGGGACACCGGCTGGCGCGAGACGCCGAGCTTTTCCGCCAACTCGTTCTGACGGATGCGATGCCCGGGCGGCAGCGAACGATCGGTGATCGCCTCGAGGATCCGGGCATAGACCTGGTCGATCAGGTTGGGGAGCGGATCCAATGGGATCATGCCGGCTGTCCAGTTTGGAATACGGAATTCCGAATTCAAAAACTAGCGGCTAAATCGACGCCGGTCAAGGCTTCCCGGACCGCGGTATCGCGGCGGCCGTCCGGCGATACGCTGGGACCGGGGGTGGCCCGGATGGCGCTTCAGATGGTGTTTTCCGCGACGAAGCGATGACTCTGCTCATGTAAGCAGGGTTACGTCGAATTCGCCGATCTGCTCGGCGTCCGCGACGGCATCGATCGCCGATATCCGCTCGCCGCTGATGGTCAGGCGCACCACGATCCGCAATTGGCCGCCAAGGATGACGGCCAGCGCCGGCGTACCGTCGACCAGCGCCGGCCTGGCGGTTCGCGCGCGTCCCTTGAAGGCTTCGGCCACCGCCGCGGCGCCGTGGATCTCGGCGAGCGAGCCCAGGCGTTGCGCGGCAGTATCGGCGCGCAGCACCACCTCGGGATCGAGCACCGCGAGCAGTCCTTCGAAGTCGCCTTCGCGCGAGGCCTTGAGGAAGGCCTCGACGATGTTTTTCTGCCGGCTGAAATCGGCGTCCGGCGGCGGTGAGCCCTGCACCCGCCGGCGGGCACGGCTGGCCAATTGTCGTGCCGCAGAGGGCGTGCGGCCGACGATCGGGGCGATCTCCTCGAACGGCACGGCAAACATGTCGTGCAGCACGAAGGCCAACCGTTCGGCCGGCGCCAGGGTTTCCAGCACCACCAGCAGCGCTGCGCCGACGGAATTGGCCATCTCCGCGTCGCGCCCATGCGCATCATCCACGACAGGCTCCGGTACATCCGGCCCCATCGGCTCCTCGCGCCGCGACCGGCGCGACCGCAGGATGTCGAGGCAGATGCGGGCGACAACGGTGGTCAGCCAGCCGCCGAGGTTTTCGACCGCGCTCGCTTCGGAACGGCTCAGCCGCAGCCAGGCTTCCTGCACGGCATCGTCGACTTCGCTGGTCGAACCCAGCATGCGGTAGGCCACCGCCCGTAGACGGGCCCGGTTGGCCTCGAATTGTTCGGCAAGAAATTTATTCCGGTCCAATTTTTTCTCGTCCATTCGGTCACATTCCCATGTCGCGTTCCGTCAGGGCCATGACGAACGAAACCGCGCCGATGTGACAGCAAATCGGCGTGGCGGCGTCAAAACGGAACAACTCATGGAGAGTAGGAAATGATGCACGCCCGTATGAATCACCCGGTCATGGTCGTCCCCGATGCCAGGACGGCGCTTCTGGCGCTGAGCGAACTCACCAAAGACCGCCTGCCGGAAAAGCTGCTCGAACTGGTGCATCTGCGCGCCAGCCAGATCAACGGCTGCAGCGCCTGTGTCGACATGCACCCAAAAATCGCCAAACGGGCCGGGGAGACGGATGAACGCCTGTTCTCGGTCGCAGCATGGCGCGACACCCCCTATTTCACCGAAGGCGAGCGTGCCGCGCTGGCGTTGACGGAGGCCCTGACCCGGATCAGCGACCGGCCCGATCCAGTGCCGGACGAGGTCTGGAGCGAGGCTGACAAGCATTTCGATGAGGCCGAACTCGCGGCGCTGATATCTGGCAATCGCCAATATCAATGTCTGGAACAGGCTCAATATCGCGGTGCGCCAGCCGGCAGGCGTCTGGAAAGGATAGCCGCGGCCATATCCCCCCCAACTGTCATCAATTTTAACGCGCGCCGGACCGTGCTAAATTCACCGGCGCGCGCTAAACAGGCGAGCCCGGCCGGATTACGATCGGCCGGGCTTTCGCCATTGTTGCTTTCATACCGTTTCCCGATCATGTCCGTCCCTTTAGAACGCCTGTCCATGCTGCGACCGACCATCCGGAAGCGGATCCTCGGCATCGCCATCGGCTTGATCTTTCTGATGGCGCTCACGTCGGCGCTGTCGACGGTCATGACACGCAAGATTGCCCATCAACTCGACGAGTTCAGCGGCAAATACGTTGAGGCGTATGGGCATCTGGCGCGGATGAATATCCGCTCGGTGGAACAGGCGCTGGCGCTCCGCCGGATCGTAATCGGCAGGATGCAGTCGCCGCCCGACATGGCATTCTCCGCAGAGCAGCGAAAAATCTATGAGGCGAAGGGAGCGGAAATCGAACGGGAAGCGCAAGCGGCGCGCGCCCTGATCAATGCGATCATCGACGATGTCTCGACCGACTCCGACAACGCCCGGCTCGGCCGGATTGACGATCGAATTGAGCGTGTGACAAGCGACCTTCGTCGCTATCTCGGCGAAGAATATGGGCGGCTGTTATCCCTGCTCGATGCCGGGAATATCACGGAGGCCAGGGCAAGCCTGGCCCGGACCGACAAGCTGCGCGACGAACTCAACCAGAGGATCGAAGACATTCGCACGGACATGCTTTCGCAGGTTCGCGGCGAGGCCGTGATGACGATGCGGGACCAGAGGACGGCCATCGTCATCTCCGTTATCCTGACCTTGCTTGCGGGTGTCCTTGGCCTGATGTTTTCGCTTTTCATCAGTACCGGCATTACCCGGCCGGTCCGGAGGCTGCTGGATGGCACCCGCGCAGTGGAAGCCGGGCGGCTCGACGGAACGATCGACGTCACGACGCGTGACGAGATCGGTCAGCTCACGGCCGCCTTCAACAAGATGGTCGAACAGTTGCGCCACAAGGAGCGCTTGCGCGAAACCTTCGGCCGCTATGTCGACCCGCGTGTCGTGGAAGGCTTGATCGAACGGCAGTCGCTGACGGCCACCGACGGCGAGCGGCGGGTGATGACCGTGCTGTTCTGCGACATGAAGGGCTTTACCCGCCTCAGCGAGGGTATGACCCCGCAGGGTCTCGTCAAGGTGATGAACCACTATCTGTCGACAATGTCGGGGCCGATCCGCGGCCATCGCGGCATCATCGACAAGTATATCGGCGATGCAATCATGGCCTATTGGGGGCCTCCCTTTACCGAGGACAGCGAGCAAGCGCGCCTGGCCTGTCTCGCCGCCGTCGAGATGGCCGATCGGGGCAGGGCGCTGCGCACCGAACTGCCGGAACTGATTGGCGTGCGCACCGTGCCGAGCGACTGCGAAGTACGCATCGGCATCGCTACCGGCGAGGTCCTCGTCGGCAGCATCGGTTCGGAATTCATGATGAGCTACACGGTGATGGGCGATGCGGTTAATCTGGCGTCGCGCCTGGAGAACGCCAACAAGATCTATGGCAGCCACTCGCTGGCTTCGGAGGCTGCGATCATGGCGGCCGGCGATGCCGTGGAATCGCGCGAGATCGATCGGCTGATCGTCGTTGGCCAGACCCATCCCGAAACGGTGTTCGAGATCATCGGGCGCGCGGGCGAGTTGACGGAAAAGCAACTCGAACTGCTGGCGCGGTACGCCGAGGGCCTCGCTGCCTATCGGGCGCGCCGCTGGGCCGATGCGCACGGGGCTTTCCAGGCAGCGCTCGAGGCCGTCCCCGGCGACGGGCCATCCGAGGCGATGGCCCAACGCGTCGAGAACTTTCAGACCAACCCGCCGGCTGCCGACTGGGACGGCGCGTGGCGTCTCGATCAGAAGTAATGCGTTTCGGCGCGTTCAGGTTTTCAGAAAATCCAGCACCACGTCGCAGAATTCCTGCGGCGCCTGTTCGAACATCCAGTGGCGCGTGCCGGGTATGACAGCGGTCCTTGCGCCCGGAATATACTCGGCCAGTGCGCGCCAGTTCTCCGCCAGCCTGCCCCTGGTGTCGCCGCCGCCGATCAACAATGTCGGCGTCCTGATCGACTGCGCTTCGCTCTTCAGAAACGGCTTGCGGTTCTCGCCGACCTGACCGAGCAGCGTATAGACGTTGTCGCGCAATTGCTGGCGTGGCGCGGCGGGCCAGCGCGCCCACGCGCCTTCACCGTCGATCCCATCGACGAAGAGTGCGAGCGCACCGTCGATGTCGCCGTTTTGCACCATCTCGGCTGCGAGCGGAACGCGCGGACCCAGCGGCACCGGGCCGGGAAGCGGGCTTGCCGGCTGCAGTGCCGGTTCGAGATCGCCGCCGGGCTCGGCAAGAACCATCTTGCGCAACAGGTCGGGCCGCGCTTGCGCCACTCGGAATCCGATATGGCCGCCGCGGGAATGGCCGATCAGATCGACCGGCCCCACATTGAGCTTTTCGATGAAGCCGATGACGTCGGCTGTGTGCTGCGCCACCAGGTAATCGTTGCCGACGCCATCCCAATGCTCCGGAAAGAACCGCCGCAGGCTCAGTGCAATCACGCGGTGCTTTTTTGACAGCGGGCCCAGCACGGCGTTCCAGGTGCGGAAATCGCCGAGTGTGCCATGCACGAGAACCAGCGGTGGGCTGTTGGCAGTTCCCTTGCCGACATCGAAATAGGCCATGTCGTAGTCGTTAATGCTGAGTGTCTGCATGTCGATCAATCCTCTGCGAGATACGACAGCACGATCTCGCAGTACCTCTGCGGCGCCTGTTCGAACATCGGATGCGTGGTGTTCGGGATCATCTCGGTGCGCGACCCCTTCACGTTAGCCGCCAGCGCATGCAGCACCTGCGTGAACGTGCCTTTGGTGTTGGCGCCGCCGATGAACAGCGTCGGCGTCCTGATCGCTTCTGCATCCGCCCTGGAGAACGGCGGCCGCTGATCGCAGGCCTGCCCGATCAGCGTCGTGGCGTTGTCGCGCAGCAATTGTTTCGGCGTTGCCGGCAGGCGCCTCCAGGCGCCGGGGCCTTCCAACGCATCGAGAAAGATCTGCAAGCCGCCGTCGATGTCACCCTTGGCTATGGCCTCTGCGGAAGCCGCGATCCATGCGGCTACCGGCGAGGGGCCGGGCTTGTAGGCGGGATCGAGCGTGGCATCGAGCTCGCCGCCGGGTTCGGCCAGGATCAGTTTGTGCAACAGATCAGGTCGCCGTTGAGCGACGCGAAAACAGATGTTGCCGCCGCGGGAATGGCCCATCAGGTCGACCGGTCCGGCATCCAGCTTCTCGATGAAGGCGATCACGTCGTCGACGTGTTGTGAGGTCGAATAGGTTTCACCGATGCCGTCCCAATGGTCGGGGAAGAAATGCCGCAACGAAGGCGCGACCACGCGGTGTTTGCGCGTCAGCGCTCCCAGCAACGAAGACCAGATACGGAAATCGCAGAGCGAGCCATGTATGCATACCAATGGCGGGATATTGCCGGCGCCCTGGCCTATGTCGAGATAGGCCATGTCATAGCCGTTGACGCGAAGGGTTTGCATGCCGAACTCGGGTGGGATGAAAGGGCCAGCCATTGAATGGCGCTGGTGAGAACCCCAGATCATCGGAAGTTGTTCAAGCCGTCAAGTTTCCTCAGGTTTCGGGTGGATAGCAATAATCTCCAAGCCTAGATTTGGGTCCAGAAGGAAGCTGGGTGGCATTGAACAGGAGACTATGGAGCCAGCCATGACCGGGCACCATTTTACGATATTCGACACCGCGATCGGCCGCTGCGGCATCGTCTGGGGCGAACGCGGCATCACCTCGGTGCAATTGCCGATGGGCGATGAAAAGAAGACGCGCACCCGCCTGCAGCAGCGCCATGACGACCTCGTCGAGTCAGAGCCGCCCGCGAAGGTGCAGGCCGCGATCGCCGGGATTGTCGAGTTGCTGGAAGGCAAGCCGAACGACCTCGCCGATGTTGTGCTCGACCTCGACGGTGTCCCCGAATTCAATCGCGGCGTCTATGACATCGCGCGCACGATACCGCCGGGCCAGACCATGACCTATGGCGATATTGCCAAGAAGCTCGGCGGTGTCGAGCTGTCGCGCGACGTTGGCCAGGCGCTCGGTCGCAACCCCTGTCCGATCGTGGTGCCGTGCCACCGTGTGCTGGCGGCGGGCAACAAGCCCGGCGGCTTCTCCGCCAATGGCGGGGTGGTAACGAAGCTGAAAATGCTGGAGATCGAGGGCGCGGCCGTGAACCACACGCCGAGCCTGTTCGATTAGCGCCCGCACCGTCCCTTGAAATTGGGCGTGCCCGCTTCTCGTTGAAGGCCAGCACGCCCTCGCGGCGATCCTCGGTCGGAACCATGCGGTTGTAGGCCTCGATTTCCAGCGCGAGGCCGTCCCGCAGCGACAATTGCAAGCCGCGATGGATCGACAGTTTTGCCTGACGGACGGAGATCGGGGCATTGCGGGCGATCCGCGAGGCGGTCGCCAGCGCCGCCGGCAACAGTTCGGACGGCGGAAAGATTTCGTTCACGAGACCCCAGGCGTGGGCTTCGGCTGCGGTAAACGGCTTGCCGGTCAGGATCAGTTCCTTGGCGCGGCGCTCGCCGACGGCCCGGGCCAAGGTTTGCGTGCCGCCGCCGCCCGGCATGATGCCGAGCGTGACCTCGGTCAGCGCAAAACGCGCGCCCTCGGCCGCGTAGAGAAAATCGCAGCAGCCTGCGATCTCGCAGCCGCCGCCATAGGCGGCACCGTTTACCGCGCCGATGATCGGGACCGGGCAGTCGATCAGCGCCCGCACCATCCGCTCGAAGATGACGTGCTGGCGCGTCCATGCCTCGTCGGTCATGCCGCGCCGCTCCTTCAGGTCGCCGCCGGCGCAGAACGCCTTGTCGCCTGCGCCTGTGAGAACGATGCAGCGCAGGTTCTTCGGATCGAGCGCCGCATCCTCGAAATAGCGCACGAGGTCGCGTCCCATCCGGGTGTTGAGTGCGTTGGATGCCTCCGGCCGATTGAGCCGGACGATCGTCACATGCTCATCGACAGGCTCGATCGAAAGCGTCTCGAAGGTGGGCGGACTCGAACTCATATCGCCTCGCAGGAAAATCCGTTGCCCTTGCGCCGGATCTTTCCGACGGAAGGCGAGGGGAAGTGCGCGGTGCAGCACAGCGTTTCCGTGTCGCAGTAGCGTTCCATGAAATTGCGCCGTGTCGCAGCTGCCTGCGCCTGGTCGACATCGAACTTGGCGGATAATTCCGGATAGCGGGTCTGCAGCGGCGAATGCATCAGGTCGCCGGAGAACACGGCGTCGTCCTTGCCGCGGCCGAAGGTGAAGGCGACGTGGCCGGGCGTGTGGCCCGGTGTCGGCAGGATGCGGGTATGGTCGCCGATCTGGTAGTCGTGGCGGACGATCTCGGCCTGTTTTGCCTCGACGACAGGCAACACGCTGTCGGCAAACGGCGGCACCGGCGTTTTCGCGTGGGTCTCGGTCCAGTAGTCGAACTCGGCCTTGTCGAACACATAGCGCGCCTTGGGAAAGGTCGGCACCCAGCGGCCATTGTCGAGCCGTGTGTTCCAGCCGACATGGTCGACATGCAGATGCGTGCACATGACATAGTCGATGTCGCCGACGGAAATCCCGGCGGCGGCCAACGCGCGCGCGTAGGTATCGTCGGTCTTCATGTTCCATTTCGGCCGCTGCGGCCGTGGCTTGTCGTTGCCGATGCAGCTATCGATCAGAATGGTGTGGTGCGGCGTCTTCACCACATAGGACTGGAAGCACAGGATCAGCACATCCTTGTCGTCGAGCGCGCCGGCCTTTTGCATCCAGGCCCGGTTCTCCGCCAGCACTTCCGGCGTCAGGCCCGGCAGCATTTCAAGTGCCGGCAGGAAGGTGGTCTCCTGCTCGATGATGCGGTGGATGGTGAGATCGCCGACGGTGAATTTGAGACTCATGCTCTTCCCCTGATTGATTGGCGCGCGTTGTTATCTCTGATGTAGGGAATGATGAAGTTGGTGAGGGTATTGGTGATGCCGCACAGGCATGAGCCGTCGAAGCTGACGCTTTCCGGCGTTGCAGCGGACCGGCCATCGCCGATGGAGGTCGGACTTCCGCAGGCGGGATTGCGCTGGCCGGTCCAGAGTTGCTGGATCTGCGCGCCGGCGGCGGATGCAGCGAGCATGACAGAGGGCGGCGAAGCCGAGGCGCCGGAATGTTTGCCACCCTCGCGCATGCCGCTGTCTCCATTCCCTTATGTTACGCCGGCGGCGGTACCGAGATTTTCACCGACGGCCGTTCCAGCATCCGCTGATGGAAGGCGTCGAGCTTCGGATAGGCCTTGCGCCAGCCGCAATCGGCAAAGCGGAAATCGGCATAGCCGAGCACGCAGACCAGGCCGATCTGGGCGATGTTGAACGGCCCGGACAATACGTCAGGCTTGTTCTCGAAGCGCGCCATGCCGGTCCACGCGCGGTTCCAGTGATCGTCGGACCACGCCTTCCACCGCAGTGGCTCCGGCCGCACCATGCCCTCGTAGCGGCACAGCAGCATGGCATCGAGCATGCCCTGGAGCAGGGAATGGTCGCTCTTGACCTTCCATCTTTCAGGACCGGACTTGGGAATCAACTTCCCTCCGCCGGCGAGTTCGTCGAGGTATTCGACGATGACGTAGGAATTGAGGATGACGTCGCCATTGTCGAGGATCAGAACCGGCAGCTTCTTCAGCGGCGTGATCTTCGAATATTCCTCGTTGGCCTGACCCGGCGCGACGGTCGCGGCGGTGAATTCGATCTTGTCGATCAGGCCGGTCTCGATCGCCGCGATGCGCACTTTTCGAGCGAACGGCGAGGCGGGGGAGAAGGTGAGCTTCATGCTGGGAATTCCCTCGGAGGTTTCTTCTTGTTTTGTCCGGTCATGACAACCACGCGATGTCATCATCCGCCTTGTGCGCAATTGCGCACTGGGGCGGATGATCCAGTACGCCGCGGCGGTTCGGTTCTTTCACCAAGGCCGCGGCGTACTGGATACCCCGCTTTCGCGGGGTATGACGTCTAGGCCGCGATGATTTCCTGGCGCTGCTCGCCGAGCCCTTCGATGCCGAGCGTGACGACATCGCCGACATTGAGGAATTGCGGCGGCTTCATGCCGGTGCCGACGCCGGGCGGCGTGCCCGTGGTGACGATGTCGCCGGGCAGCAGCGTCATGAACTGCGAGACATAGGAAATGCACTTCGCCATCGAGAAGATCATGGTCGAGGTCGACCCGGTCTGGCGCCGCTGTCCATTGACGTCCAGCCACATCGACAGCTTCTGCACGTCGGGCACTTCATCTTTGGTCACCAGCCACGGGCCTACGGGGCCAAAGGTGTCGTGCGACTTGCCCTTGGTCCACTGACCCAGACGCTCGATCTGGAAATTGCGCTCGGAGACGTCGTTGCAGACGCAGTAGCCGGCGACATGATTAAGCGCGTCGGCCTCGCTGACATATTTGGCGCGGGTGCCGATGATGGCCGCGATTTCGACTTCCCAGTCGAGCTTGGTCGAGCCGCGCGGCTTTTCGACCGCGTCATTGGCGCCGCTCAGCGCGGTGTTGGCCTTGATGAAGAAAATCGGCTCGGTCGGGATCGGCGAACCCGTTTCCTTGGCATGGTCGACATAGTTCAGGCCGATGGCGACGAATTTCGAGATGCCGGTGACCGGTGCGCCGAAGCGCTGTTTGCCGTCGACGGCGGGAAGTTTTGAGGTATCCAGCGCGGCGAGCCTGGCGAGCCCGGCCGGCGAATAGGCCTCGCCGTCGAGGTCTTTGACCTGCGCGGAAAGATCGCGCAACTGGCCGGATTTATCGATCAGGCCGGGCTTTTCCGCGCCCTTGGCGCCGTAACGAACAAGCTTCATTTTTGTCACTCCCTACTGGGTTTATCAGGCTTCTTGGTTGGTATACCTCGACAAGCTTCATGGAACAGCGGGACAGGAAATTCAACTGCCGAAAGCGCAGGGTAGGGTGGTCAAAGGCGCCTTTGCGCCGTGCCCGGCCGGCTAATGTGCCGCGCGCGAGGCTGGCGTGCCGCGCTTACCACGCTACAGCGCCACGAACTTGAACGCGTCGCCGTCGCGCCTGATATGACCGGCATTGAAATGCCCGCCGATGACAAGCGTCGGCGTGTCGGCAAAGCGCGAAAACAGCTCGCGACGGGTCTTGGCCGACTGCCGGGGATCGGAATCGGCGGTGGACGACCAGTCGAGATGGGCCATCTGGCAGGGATGATGGGCGACGTCCCCTGTCAGCAGGGCCTCCTCGCCGTCCGACCTGATGTGGACGCTCATATGGCCGGGGCTGTGCCCTGGGGTCGGGATCAGGGTGATTTCGTCGGTCAACCTGGCATCGCTGGCAACGAGATCGGCCTTGCCGGCGTCGGCAATCGGCTTCACGGAATCGCCGAACACGGCTGCCTTGTCCGGCGCGTCGCTGTGGTCACGCCAGTGCTCGTATTCGGTCCTGCCGAACAGGTATCGCGCGTTGGTAAACGTGGGCACCCATCGGTCACCGACCAGCCTCGTATTCCAGCCGACATGATCGACATGCAGATGCGTGCACAGCACGGTGTCGATGCTGTCGGGCGGAAAGCCCGCCGCCGTCAGTCGTATCGAGGAACGGATCCTTGCGGTTGTTCCAGGTCGGCACGTTGCGGCCCTGCTTATCGTTGCCGAGCCCGGTATCGACGATGATCCGGCGTGTGGGCGTCTCGATCAGAAGCGAATGGATCGACATTTTCAGCCGGCCTTCCTCGGTCGCAAAATGCGGAATGAGCCAGGGCAGTTTCTGGATTTCCTCGTTGGTCGCGAGCGGCAGGATGAAACGGGTGCTGCCGACCGTCTCCATTTCGACGATCTTGGTGATTTTGACGCTGCCCACGTTCCAGTGCATCCGGCGTTTCCTCTCGGCTCTGTTGTTCGGGCAAGGATGCGGGTTTCCATGTTCCGGTGCAATGGATCATCTGACCGCGTTCGGCGTTATCGCATGGCCCGTATGAGGAACACGCGATGCCAGAACTCATGATTTCGCCCGAAAAAGTCGGCTTCCTGATCGAGAAGGCCCGGCAGTTCGACGTCAAGGAAGCTGCGTCCGATCCGGACTCCGGATCCAATCCCGCCGATGACGACATGATCGACGTGCTCGAGGACGACGGGCGCGACCCTGTCGAGCGTGAGATCGCCGGCTTCATCGATGCGCTGAGCGAGGACGAGCAGATCGACCTCGTCGCGCTGATGCGGCTCGGCCGCGGCGACGGGACCATCGAGGAATGGAAAGACTTGCGGCAGCAGGCGGCGGAAGGACGAAGCGGTCCCACGGCGCGCTACCTGCTGGGCGAGCCGATGCTCGGCGACCTTCTTGCCGAAGGCCTCGGCGAGTTCGGGCTCTCCTGGACGGAGGAGCGGACCACGCCGATCCAGTAGCTACCTGTAGCTATTGGCAGTCACTTGGCGCAATCCACGATGACGGTGCCGAGCTTGTCGCCTTTCTCTACCGCAAGGTGCGCCTGCGCGGTGTCCGAGAGCGCAAACTGCGCCGCGACGTTGTGAATGCGCGGACCTGCCGCCAGCCACTTTGAAATGTCCGCCTGCGCTGCCGCCAGTAGCGGCGGCGGCAGCGCGAACAGCACCAGCGCGCGAAGCGCGATGCATTTCTCCATCAATTCGCGCATCGGCACGACAGGCGTGCGATTGCCGTTGGTGGCGTAGACCGCGATCGTCGAATTCATGCCCATCAGTTTCAGCGTGGTCTCGATGTTGCCGCCGAAATCGACATCGACGACACGGTCGACGCCGCGCTGCCCGGTGAAGGCCATCGCCTTGGCGGCGACATCTTCGCTTCTGTAATTGATGACGAGGTCGGCGCCGGCAAGCCGGGCCTGCTCGGCCTTGGCCGCCGAACTGACGGTCGCGATCACTTTGGCGCCACCCCATTTGGCCAGTTGCACGGCATAGTGACCGACGGCGCCCGCGCCGCCGGTGACGAGTACCGTCTGTCCCACGATCGGGCCGTCGCAATAGAGGCAGGTCCACGCCGTCATGCCGGGGATGCCGAGGGTGGCGCCCTGCGCAAACGACAGATTGTCCGGAAGCGGCGTCACCAGATGTTCGGCGAGCGAAATATATTCAGCCGCCGTGCCGAACGCGCGGCCGTTGCGCTGTCCGTTGAACAGCCAGACGCGCTGGCCGGCCTTGAGCCGCGTGACGCCGTCACCGACCTGGTCGATGATTCCTGCGCCGTCACTGTTCGGAACGACACGCGGATATTCCATCGACCGGTAGCTGCCGCCGCGGCGGCCGACGTCGGCTGGATTGACGCCGGACGCTTCCAGCCGAACCCGGACTTCGCCCGGGCCGGCCACAGGCGTCGGCATCTCGCCATAGGCCAGCACCTCGGGTGCTGGCCCCGTTTGCTCGTACCAGACTGCTTTCACAGCGTGCCCGGGAAGGCGCCGCCATCGAGCAGGAGGTTCTGCCCGGTGATAAAGCCCGACTTGGCGCCGCACAGGAAAACGCATGCCTGTCCGAATTCATCGGGATCGCCGAAGCGGCCGGCCGGATTGAGCTTGGCGCGCTCCGCCAGCAACTGGTCGACGGTGATGCCGCGCTTGTCGGCATCGAGCTTGGCCACCGGGCCGCGCACGCGGTCGGTATTGAACGGGCCCGGCAGCAGGCCGTTGATGGTGACGTTGTTGATCACGGTTTTCCGCGAGATGCCGGCGACAAAGCCGGTGAGGCCGGCGCGGGCACCGTTGGAGAGGCCGAGTACCTCGATCGGCGACTTCACCGCGGCGGAGGTGATGTTGACGATACGGCCGAACTTTCGCGCCATCATGCCGTCCACCGTCGCCTTGATCAGTTCGATCGGGGTCAGCATGTTGGCGTCGATCGCCTTGATCCAGTCGTCGCGGGTCCAGTTGCGGAAATCGCCGGGCGGCGGACCGCCGGCATTGTTGATCAGGATATCCGGATCGGGACAGGCTTTAAGCGCGGCCTCGCGCCCGGCGGGCGTGGTGATGTCGCCGGCGACCTCCGTGACGGTGACGCCCGGATTCGCCTTGCGGATTTCGTCGGCGGTCTTTTTCAGCGCCTCCGCGCCACGTGCCGTCAGCGTGACATGCACGCCTTCATTGGCCAGCGCCATGGCGCAGGCGCGGCCCAGGCCCTTGCTCGAGGCGCAGACGATGGCGCGGCGGCCTTTGATCCCAAGATCCACTGTTTCTCTCCCGTTGTGTCAGGTGATTAGTTGAAGTTTGATGAAGCTACTGTAGCGAAGTCGCGCGGGTCTGATAAGTCACCGAGGTCCGCTGATAATGCATATTGCGATCCCGGAAAACGGTTGTGTCGCACGTCATTGCGAGAAACGCAGTGTGTAGGGTGGGCAAAGCGAAGCGTGCCCACCACAGCAGTATTGATGCGGATGATGGTGGGCACGGCGCAAGTGCGCCTTTGCCCACCCTACGCTCCCCGCAATAACGGGATATCAATTCACCCGCATCTCCGCTTTGATCATATCGGCGGCCTTCTCGCCGATCATGATGGTCGGTGCATTGGTGTTGCCGCCGATCAGCGTCGGCATGATGGAGGCATCGACCACGCGCAATCCTTCGACGCCGTACACCTTTAGCTTCGGATCGACAACGGCCATGGGATCGTTAACGCCCATCTTTGCGGTGCCGACCGGGTGATAGACGGTGTCGACACGCGCGCGCAGGAGATCGCGGATGTCATCATCGCTATGCACGCCTTCCGTGAACATCTCCTTCTTCTGCAACGCGCGCAGCGCCGGCGTCGTCCATCAGCCGCCGCGTGGTCTTGAAGCCCGCAACCATGGTTTCCAGATCGTCCGCCTCGCCGAAGAAGTTCGGGTCGATCACGGGCGCTGCAAAGGGATCGGTGCTGCCGAGCGAAACGCTGCCGCGGCTTTTCGGCCGCAGCAGGCAGACGTGGCAGGTAAAGCCGGTGCCGCGATGGCGCTTGCGGCCGTGATCGTCGGCCAGCGCCATGCCGAAATGAAGCTGGATATCGGGGATGTCGAGATCGGGCCTGGTTTTCAGGAAGCCGCCGCATTCGGCGAAATTGGACGTCATCGGTCCGGTGCGTTGGCGGCGATACTGGCGGATGGCCCGCAACAGCCGCGGCAGGGCTTTAAGCGAAATGCCGTTGAAATTGGGATTGTCGGACATGTAGCCGAACACGAAGTCCGGGTGATCCTGCAGGTTCTGTCCGACGCCGGGCAGATGATGCACGGTGGCGATGCCGTGCTTGCCAAGTGCGGTGCTGTCGCCGACGCCCGAGAGCATCAGCAATTGCGGCGTCTGGAACGCGCCGGAAGAAACGATCACCTCGCGCCGCGCGCGGATCTGCTTCAACTCCTTGCCCTGCCGGTATTCGACGCCGACCGCGCGCTTGCCCTCGAACAGGATGCGGGTGGCGTGGGCATGCGTCTCGACGCGCAGATTGCTGCGATTTCCCATATGAGGATGGATATAGGCACGCGCAGCGCTGCAGCGTTCGCCGTTCTTCTGCGTCAGTTGATAGATGCCGAGGCCCTCGTGCTCGTCGGCGTTGAAATCGTCGCGCAGGCGGAACTGCGCTTCCTGTGCGGCCTGCAGGAAGATCTGCTGCACCGGATTGCCGCTTCGCGACTTGTTGACGGCGAGCGGCCCGCCCTTGCCGTGATATTCGCCGTCGAAATCGGCATTGTTTTCGGCGCGCTTGAAGTAGGGCAGCACGTCGGCAAACGACCAGCCGGCATTGCCGAGCGAGGCCCACTGGTCGTAATCGGCGCGGTGGCCGCGGATATAGACCATCGCGTTGATGGCGGAAGAGCCGCCGAGCCCCTTGCCGCGGGGCTGATAGCCGATGCGGCCGTTGAGGCCCTTCTGCGGCACGGTGTTGAAGGCCCAGTTGTTGACGTTGCCGGCGACCATCAGCACGAGGGCGAACGGTGTCGTGACCACCCAATTGTCGTTCCTGCCGCCGGCGTCCAGCACCGCCACCGATGTGTTCGGGTCCTCCGACAGCCGTCCGGCCACGGTGCAGCCGCCCGAGCCGCCACCCACCACCACGAAGTCGAATGTATCCGCCACGCGTATCCCCCCGGATTTTCTGTTCTGGCGGGCCTGTGAGGCCGCGCTTTGGGGGCCAAAACTCGGCTTTTGCGGCGTTTATGGCAAGAGCGGTTCCCGGAGGCGATTTTGCCCTCTCAAACTCCCGTTTTTGCTGTCATAAAATCCTCAAAAGCAGAGCCTTTCCCCTTTCCAAAGCAGGGCGACGTTGATACATACCCCTCGCACCCGATGGCTTCGGCCCGGGTCGCCTTCTCAGGAAGCCTCGGAACGGGATCGGTCGGCGTCATCTGGCGTTCGCCGGGATCGTTTCGGCACCAGCTTTCGAAGGCAGCGCAACGGTTTAACGCGGGGTGGAGCAGCCCGGTAGCTCGTCAGGCTCATAACCTGAAGGTCATAGGTTCAAATCCTATCCCCGCAACCAAGTTGATGAAAAACCCCGGCAATCCTCAATGAGATTGCCGGGGTTTATTTTTGGCGCCAGGTTCGACCCCAATCACATTGGTCACTTCGTCCGTCGGCCAGATCATCCTGCGACCAACCTCGACTCCGGATCGAGCCGCGCGCCGTAGCCGCCAAGCGTTTCCGATGGGTATTCGCCGAATAGCGAATGGTAGTAGTGCGAGAAACGTCCGAGCTCGATGAAGCCGTGCTGGATCGCGACCCGTGCGACCGTGGTCGTTGCAGGGTCGCTATCCCTTAGAACGGAGTGAATGGCGCAAAGCCGTTTGTGGCGCAGGAACGTTATCGGTCCCAGGCCGAGAACGTCGAAGAATGCGCGATGCAGGGTCCGCCGCGTGACGTTGAGATACGCGCAGATCTCGGAAATGTGCACCGGTCTCAGGCCGGTCGTTTCGAGGTAGTCATCGACTTTTCCCACCAGCTGCGTCGCGGAGGACAAATGCCCTCTGGAGTCCGGAGGTAGCGCATGCATGATCGTGCCGGTCACCGCTTCCACGATGGACCGCTTCCAGAAATCGACGGCCTCGTCGGATAAGGCGCCCTGGTGCTGTGCCAGGCGGGAAATGATCAGAGGCAGCCGGCGTGTCGCTGCAACGCTGATCGAAGTGTCCGCCCGATAGTGGTTCTTGTCGAGCCATGCTGCGGGATCGCTCAATCTGGGTTCGCCCTTGAACAGAGACGTGACCTCGGCGAGATCGAGGCGGATCGCGGCATAGGCAGAGGCGCCACGGAAAATTCCATCATGCTCGGTGCTGGGCGGCATCACCAGCACGTCCGCCGGGAGCATGTCGAAAGACCAGTGGGTGACGCGGTCTTCTGCGTTGAGCAGCATTCCGACAACCAGCTTGTCGTCAGTCGATATGCGCTGGGTGCGAACGCCGACGGAAAACGATCCGATGCTGAGCGAGAAATCTCCGATGCCGACATGGCTCAATGAGCCCCGAAACTTTCCGCGGCCGAGTTGCATCACCTCGACATGGGATCCCTGAATCGCCTGGTGAAGACCTTCGAAGCTGTCCAGGCTGGAGCTATTCACCGAGATCGGCCGGTGCATGGCGCGATCTCCGCTGTTAGAATTTTGTCCTGATCGGCTTCGCTGCGGCCATCTGGCTGCTGCTGTCGATCGCGAGAGGGACGGAATAAAAGTATGTATCGTTGTTGAAGAAGACGCCGGGGGGAGGCGTGATTCCAGCTCCAACCGAGCGTGAACCCAGGAGGTAGACGCCGCTGGCAGCTTCAGCAGCCTGCGCCGGCTTATGCAACAGGCAGAACATGGTGCTTGCGATAAGCGCCGCCTTGAAAACGAAATGCACCGTTCACCCCGCGCAAGCCCTGGCGCGGTCAGTCTAAACTCAACTTTGGCGCGACCACAACGGTTTTAAGTGCAGCGTCAGGATACCGGCGCGATGTTGCCCAAAGACTTCAGGTGGATTTCCGAACCGGCGTCGCGCCTGGTTCATTCCAATTTTCGAAGAGTGCGACACGTTGTTAGATCAATCTATTCATGCGGAATTGTACATTGCAGAAGTGCTGCCATCAGGATTGGCACTAACTGCACATCACATCGTTGAGAAATTGGTTTAGCCTATGAAATTGCTGACATTCGCGGGCAATGTCGGACCGTGTACCGTTGTGCGGTTCGAAATACTCAAAGATTGGACAAGAGGGCTGACTTAATTCCATCCACGAGAAACGGCGGCAATCAAGCCGCAATGGAAAGGGCCTACACATGCGATCGAACACAACACCTTCGATGCTTCATGCCAGCCCATCGAAAACCTCCTCCGGGGCAATCTTCGCGGGTATCTTGCTCGCCAGCTTCATGACAATGGTTGAGCCGGCATCCGCTCTCATTCCGCAATCGCAAGGCTCGCTGCAGAATCAGCTCAAGCAGGATGGCCCGATTATCGAGGTCTACGTTCGGCGCGGAGGCGGCGCGCGCCGGACCACGGTCGTCGGTCCGCGCGGCGGCGTGGCAAGTCGGACTGTGGTGCGTGGCGGAGCTGTCGTGCGTCCAGGTGTTGTCCGTCCAGGTGTTGTCCGTCCAGGCGGCTGGGTTCGTCCGGCTCACTACTACTGGCGTCCGGGCGGCGCGATCGCCGCTGGTGCCGCGATTGGAGTCGTGACTGCGGCCACCGCGGCAGCCTGGGCGGGTGCGCCACCTGCGCCTGGCTACTGCTGGTATTACACCGATCCAGGCCAGAGGCAGGGGTTTTGGGACGTCTGTCGGTAAGCGCCGTCCGGAGTGCGCGCCATGACGTTGCTGCGGACCGACCCCCGGCCGGATGATCGGCCATCGGAAGATAGCCGGACCGACGACATGATCTGGATTCCCGGCGGCACATTCCGCATGGGGTCCGACAGGCATTATCCAGAGGAAGCCCCGAGCCACCGGGTGACGGTGGATGGCCTCTGGATCGACCGCACGCCGGTGACCAACCGCCAATTCGCGCGGTTCGTGATCGCGACAGGTCACAAGACCAACGCTGAAATTTCGCCCGATCCGAAGGACTATCCCGGGGCGTTGCCGCAAATGCTCTACGCGGGCTCGCTGGTGTTCGTGCACCCGCACTCGACGTACGATTTGCGCGACTGGAGCCAGTGGTGGACTTTCATGAAGGGTGCCGACTGGCGGCATCCCTATGGACCCAAAAGCAACCTCAACGTTCTGAAAGATCACCCCGTGGTGCACGTGTGTCACGCGGACGCGCTTGCCTATGCGCGATGGGCGGCTAAGGACCTGCCGACCGAAGCGGAATGGGAGTTCGCCGCGCGCGGCGGGCTTGATGGGGCCGAATTCGCGTGGGGCGACGAACTGACGCCCGGTGGTGTGCATATGGCCAACATCTGGCAGGGCGAATTCCCGCTGCACAATCTGCATCACGACGGCTACGAGCGGACCTCGCCGGTAGCGGCATTCCCGCCCAACGGATATGGCCTTCACGACATGATCGGCAATGTCTGGGAGTGGACGTCAGATTGGTATACCCCCAAGCACGAGGCCGACGCGCCGAAGGCGTGCTGCATCCCCGAAAATCCGCGCGGCGGGCGCGAAGAGGGCAGCTACGATCCGCGCCAGCCCAACATCAAGATCCCGCGCAAGGTCATCAAGGGCGGCTCGCATCTGTGCGCGCCGAATTATTGCCGCCGCTATCGCCCCGCTGCGCGACATGCGGAGGCGATCGATACCTCGACGAGCCATCTCGGATTCCGCTGCGTCAGGAGAGATCCCATCGTGAAATAGCTCTCAGTCTTGATAGTAACAGGAGCGTAAAATGCCGGGAGAAAACAAGGAGAGCGGAACAAGTCACTTGAAGTCGTCGGACAATGGCGCGTGAGTTGGGACGACGATGTAGGCCTCGCCAACATCAGCGCCTGCGCGTTCGGTCTTCGATACCTCGACAAGCCACCTCGACAAGCTACTTGGGTTTCAGGTGCGTGATCAGGCACCTGGCGTCCAGCCATCAATAGCGCCGTCTACAGCTTAGCCTTCTTCAACGTAGGGAGTGTCGAATGAGCGATGACGTCAAGAAAAAGAATGAAAACTCCAATGGCTCACGTGGCGGGTTACTGCGTAACCTGCTTGCCGCGGCGCTTGTGGCAACAAGCATTTCGCCATTCCTGCAGCAGCCGGCATCGGCCCAGCAGCCCAGCGCCGCGAAACCGAATATCCTTGTGATCTTCGGCGACGACGTCGGCCAATCCAACATCAGCGCCTATACGCACGGCGTGGTGGGCTACAAGACGCCGAACATCGACCGGATCGCCAAGGAAGGCATGATGTTCACCGACTACTATGCGGAGAACAGTTGCACGGCGGGCCGTTCCACCTTCATCACTGGACAGGTCTGTCTGCGCACCGGCCTTTGCAAGGTTGGCATTCCCGGCGCGCCGGTAGGCTTACAGGACCGAGACATCACGATTGCGCAGGCGCTCAAGCCGCTTGGCTATGCCACCGGTCAGTTCGGCAAGAACCACCTCGGCGATCGTGACGAATATCTGCCGGTCAAGCACGGTTTTGATGAGTTCTTCGGCAACCTCTATCACCTGAACGCCGAGGAAGAACCTGAACGACCGTACTACCCTAAGAACGATACCGCGTTCACCAAGAGCAATACGCCGCGCGGCGTGCTCAAGGCGTCGGCCGACGGGAAGATCGAGGATACCGGCCCGCTTAACCGGAAGCGGATGGAGACCGTTGACGACGAGACCACCGCCGCAGCAATCGATTTCATGCAGCGGCAGGCACGGGCCAACAAGCCGTTCTTCACCTGGATGAACACCACGCGAATGCACGCCTTCACGCATGTGCGTCAATCCATGCAGGGGCAGAGCGGCATGCCCGGCAATGAATATGCCGACGGCATGATCGAGCACGATGGGGACGTCGGCAAGCTCCTGAAGGCGCTCGACGATCTAGGCATCGCCAACAACACCATTGTTGTCTACACGACAGACAATGGTCCCAATCAATGGTCGTGGCCGGACGCTGCAACAACGCCGTTCCGCAGCGAGAAGGACACCAATTGGGAAGGCGCGTTCCGTGTGCCGGCGATGGTTCGTTGGCCCGGCCGTATCAAGGCCGGCGAAATCTCCAATGAGATGATCTCCGGTCTGGACTGGTTCCCGACGCTGGTTGCCGCCGGTGGCGACGCCGACATAAAGGATCGTCTGGTCAAGGGCACCAATCTCGGTGGCAAGTCCTTCAAGGTCCATCTCGACGGCTATAACCAGCTGCCGTACCTGACCGGCCAGGCGCAAAAGTCGGCTCGCAACGAGTTCTACTACTTCAATGACGACGGCGAGATGGTGGCTTATCGCTATGGCGACTGGAAGATCGTGTTCTGCGAGCAGCGGAAACCGGGCGGGCTTCGAGGTGTGGAGCAATCCGTTTACCTGCCTGCGGGCACCGAAGGTATTCAACCTGCGGATGGATCCCTTCGAACGCGCCGACGTCGTGTCGGACCAGTATTACGACTGGATGGCGAAGAACGCCTACCTCTTGCAATACGGCGTGTGGCGGGTGGCTCCGTTCCTTCAAACGTTCAAGGAATATCCGCCGAGCCAGCGCTCTGCGAGCTTCAGCATCGACCAGATGGTCGACGCACTCATGAAGAACCTCGACAAGACAGGCACGAAGTAAGGCTCGGCGAGCGTGCCAGCGGCCTCGATGCCGCAGGACAATACAGCGAACCGGTCGCCGCTAATGGCGGCCGGTGGACTTCGAGGTGCGAGACAATGAACGATCTCGACACGAGCACGCGCCAAACTGAAGCAGCGTCAGCATCCGCGAAGCGTTCGATGGCCCGCGACGCCTTGCTCGATCTCAAGGCCATGATCGGCAAGTCGGTGCTCGGGCAGGATCACCTTGTCGAGAGCATGCTGATCGGGCTGCTTGCCAACGGCAATCTCCTGATCGAAAGCCTTCCGGGTCTGGCAAAGACGCGAGCGGTGAAGACCCTTGCGAAACATCTCGCCGCCGACCTTTCGCGCGTGCAGTTCACGCCGGACCTGCTGCCGTCTGACGTCACGGGCGCCGAAATCTACCTGCAGACGGAGAAGGGCGGCCAGTTCCAGTTTCAGAAGGGGCCGATCTTCGCCAACCTGGTGCTGGCGGACGAAATCAACCGGGCGCCGGCCAAGGTGCAGTCGGCACTGCTGGAAGCCATGGAGGAGCGGCAGGTTACGGTCGCCGGCAAGACCTACAAGATGCCGGATCTCTTCATGGTGCTTGCGACCGAGAACCCGATCGAGCAGGAGGGTACCTATCCGCTGCCGGAAGCGCAGCTCGATCGCTTCCTGATGCATGTCGTCATCACTTATCCGGATGAGGCGACGGAAGGCGAGATCATCAAGCTCAACCGCGCGGAGAACGCGCAAAAGCAGGGCGATCGCAACGCCGAGCCCGCGGCGATACCGCAGCAGGCCCTGTTCGACGCGCGCGCCGAGATCGACAACATTTTCGTCTCCGACCTTGCCCAGAAATACATGGTCGACATTGTTTATGCGACACGATTTCCGGATCGCTATGGCGAACCCCTGAGCAAGTGGATCCAGGTCGGCGCCAGCCCGCGCGGCAGTCTCGCGCTCGACCGCTGCGCGCGTACCCGTGCATGGCTCGATGCCCAGGAATTCGTAACGCCCGACCATGTGCGGGCGGTGATGCATGATTGCCTGCGCCACCGGCTGATCCTGAGCTATGAGGCGATTTCGCAAGGTGTCAATGCCGACCAGGTGATCGACAAGATCACTGAACTCGTCGCGGCAGCGTGAGGGCGCCATGGCCGACAGGACAGCCGATATGCGAGGTGTCTATGTCAGCTTCGACGATCTGCTCGCGCTCGAATTCAGGGGACGCAAGGTCTCGTTCCTGCCGCGCCAGCCGGTGCACAGCCTGTTATCGGGCCGCTTCGCGTCGCGCATGCGGGGCCGCGGCCTGAACTTCGAGGAAATAAGGGACTACCGTTCCGGCGACGACGTCCGCCAGATCGACTGGAAGGTGACCGCCCGTTTGCAGAAGCCGCATGTGCGGGTCTTCAATGAGGAGCGCGACCGCCAGGCGCTGCTGGTCGTCGACCAGCGGCTGTCGATGTTTTTCGGCAGCCGGCGTGCGATGAAGTCGGTCGCAGCGGCCGAAGCGGGGGCGATCGGCGCCTGGCGCGTCCTTGGCGCGGGCGACAGGGTCGGCGCTATCGTCTTCAATGATCGGGAAATGGCCGAATTCCGTGCGCGGCGCAGCCGCTCGACCGTGCTGCAGATATTGATGGCGATCGTGGCGTATAACCGCTCGCTCGGCGTCAACAGCGGCATTTCCGTTTCGCCTGCCATGCTGAACAAGGCGTTGCAGCAGGCGCAGCGGCGCGCGCTGCACGATGCCGCCGTCATTATCATCAGCGACTTCGACGGCGCGGATGACGAGACGCGCAGGATGATCGGCGCAATGGCGCGTCATAACGACGTCGTGGCGCTGCTGGTGCACGACCCCTTGCAGAGCGATCTGCCGGCCTCGGCCAGCATGACCGTGACGGACGGCAACCTGCAGATTCACCTCGAAGTAGGGCGCGAAAGCGTCCGGCAAAACATCTCGCAGGCGTCGCAGGAGCGGCTCAAGGGCGTATTCGCCTGGACGCAGGAACTCGGCGTTCCCGTGCTGCCGCTCAGCGCCGCCGAGGAGACGGCGCAGCAACTCCGCCACCTGCTCGGCGCCCTGCCGAGCCGCAGCGGGCGCGGCAGCGCCCATCGTCAAATGGGAGCTGGCCTTGGCTGACGCGAAAACCCAGGCAGCAGATCCGCTCGCCGCCCTGATCGACATTCCGCTGCCGCGGGAAGTCAGCCTGTGGCCGCAGACCTGGCCGCTGCGCATTGCGATCGTGCTGATTGCGACCGCGACGCTGCTGGCGATCTGGCGATTTGTCCATCGCTTCCGCGCCAACAGGTATCGGCGCGAGGCGCTTGCCGAACTGGAAGGAATAAGCCGCGCGAGCGGAAGCCTGCCGGATCAGATTGCAACGCGCCTGAGCGTGCTGCTGCGCCGGACGGCGCTGGCTGCGTTTCCGCGCGAGACCGTTGCGCCGCTGGCGGGCACCGCCTGGCTTGCGTTCCTAGACCGCAGCTATGGCGGGCAGGAGTTCTCGCAAGGCGCGGGACGCCTGCTGATATCGGCGCCATATCGACGCGCTGCCCCCGGTGACGACGAGGTCGAGGCGCTGGTCGGTGTCGCCCGCCGCTGGATCAGGAGGCACCATGTTTGAGTTCGCCTGGCCATGGATGCTTGCCCTGCTGCCTTTGCCGATTCTGGCGTGGTGGTTGCTGCCGCCGTATCGCGCGCGGCAGGCGTCGGTGCAGGTGCCGTTCTTCGACCGGCTGGCGGCGGCCACGGGACAGACGCCGCAGCGCGGCGCCGTGGTGTTGCAGCGACGGGGCATTCAGATGGTAGCGGCGACGCTCATCTGGATTCTCGTCGTCGCCGCGCTGGCACGGCCGCAATGGGTAGGCGATGCCGTGACGCGCGAAATCTCCGCGCGCGACCTCATCCTTGCCATCGATATTTCCGGCTCGATGGAGCAGGCCGATTTTCGCACCGCCGACGGCGCGACGCTGACGCGCCTCGACGGCGTCAAGCGCGTCGTCAAGGACTTCATCGCGCGGCGCCGCGGCGACCGCGTGGCGCTGATCCTGTTCGGAACGAAGGCCTATGTGCAGGTGCCGTTCACGCAGGACCTGCAGACCGCCGCGCAGTTGCTCGACCAAACCCAGGTCGGGATGGCCGGGCAGCAGACCGCGATTGGCGACACCATCGGGCTGGCGATCAAGACGCTGGAAGCCAGCACGGCGAAGCAGAAACTCCTGATCCTGCTCACCGACGGCAACGATACGGCGAGTCGCGTGCCGCCCGAACACGCCGCCGACATCGCGCGGCAGAAAGGCGTCGTCGTCTACACCATCGGCGTCGGCGATCCCGCCGCGTCGGGTGAGAACCGCGTCGATCTCGGCGTGCTGCAATCGGTCGCGGCGACGACGGGCGGCCGTTTCTTCCGCGCCGAGGACGGCGCGCAGTTGCAGGCGATCTATGCCGACATCGACCGGCTTGCGCCGGCAAAGCTCGACACGCTGTCGTGGCGTCCGAAGCTGCCGCTGTTCCAGTGGCCGCTTGGTGCGGCAGTCGTCCTGGGCTTGGCGCTGTGGCTTGGCCTGTGGCTGGGCGGCGAACGGGAACGGAGGGGAGCGCTCCGCCATGCATGAGGCTGCCGCCATTCCCTTCCATCTGCTGCGGCCATTATGGCTGTTGGCGCTCGTTCCGGTCGCCGCGATCTTTGCCATGCTGCTGTGGCGGCAAAACCCGCGGGCGCAATGGGGCAGGGTGATCGCGCCGCATCTGCTGCGGCATCTGATCGTCGAGCCGGGCAAGGGGCGCGGCGTCAACGCCCTCTATCTTGTCGCGGCCGGAATGGTGCTCGGCATCATCGCCCTCTCGGGCCCGACCTGGCGGCGCGAGCTGCCGCCGTTTGTCGAGGACAAGGCGCCGCTGATGATCGTGCTCGCCCTGAGCACGTCGATGGACCAGCCCGATGTCGCGCCGACGCGCCTGGAGCGCGCCAAGCAGAAGGTCAGCGATTTGATCGCCGCCCGCGCCGGTGCGCGAAGCGGACTGATCGCCTATGCCGGCACCGCCCACCTCGTGATGCCCCTGACCGATGACAGGTCGGTCATCGCGCCGTTTCTCGCCGCGCTCACGACCGGCCTGATGCCGAGCGACGGCAAGAACGTCAGCGCCGCCGTCGCGATGGGGGCGCAGTTCCTGGCGGCCGAGCCGGTTGCCGGCACGATCCTTGTCATTGCCGACGATTTTGCCGAGGAATCCGCGATCCGTCAGGCGGCAGGACGCAACGCCGTCGCGATGTTGCGTGTGGCGCCGGCGCCGGCCGGAGAGCGGGGCGGTCTCGGCTCGGACATCGTTCGCGTCAGCGTCGATGGATCTGACATCCAGGCGATCGAACGCCGGATCGAAACGCGCTTCCAGGCGGCGCAGGGCGACGCGTTCGGCATGCAATGGCGCGACGAAGGCTACTGGCTGCTGATTCCCATCGCGCTGCTCTGCCTGCTCTGGTTCCGGCGTGGAACGACGGTGGCGTGGACGGTCGTGCTGTTCGTCGCCTTTCAGGCATTCCCGGCGAAGGCGCAGGAGCAGCCGCATCGTTTCACGGATCTGTGGCTGACGCCGGATCAGCAGGGACGGCATCGCGTTCGATCGCGGCGACTATGCCACGGCGGCGAAACGGTTCGCCGATCCGATGTGGCGCGGCATCGCCGCCTACCGCGCGCTCGATTTCCTGGACGCCGCGCAGGAATTTCGCAAGGTCGAGACCGTCGAAGGGCAGTTCGCGCTCGGCAATGCCGAGGCGCAGAACCACGCCTGGGAACGGTCGATCGAGGCCTATGACAAGGTGCTGAAGGCGCAGCCCGGCCATGTCGCGGCGAAAGCCAATCGCGCGATCGTGGCCGCTCTGTTCGAGGCGCAGGAGGAAAAACGCCGCAAGCAGGAAAAGGACGACAGCGCGCCGCCGGACCAGACGGCGGACGAGATGCGCGTCGATCCCAAGCAGAAGGGCGGCAAGCGCATTCAGGTTACGCCGCAGGATGTCACGACCGCCGGCGCTGCGGAAGCCTGGATGCGCGCGGTGCAGACGACGCCTGCGGATTTCCTCAAAATGAAATTCGCGATACAGGCCGCGGCAAATGTGCCAGGCGCGGGAGGGCGGCAATGAAGCGCCCACTCGCCTCGGTAATCCTTGTTGCTGCCATCGCGCCGCATGGCGCCTGGGCGCAGCAAGCTCCGGCACCTGAGCCGGTGCTGAATGTGACCATCGATCCCCAGCGCGTCGTGGTCGGGCAAAAGACAACGCTGCGGATCGACGTGCTCGCGCCGAACTACACGACTTCGCCTCCGGAACTGCCGGGCTTCCAGGTCCGCAACGCGGTGACGCGGCCATTGCAGAGCGTCAATCTCTCCGAACAGCGCGACGGGACGAACTATGCCGGCGTGCGCTTCGAGTTCGCGATCTATCCGCAGGAGCCCGGCGCCTTTGCCATCGCAGATCAGAAGGTGAAAGTGAAGTACGCCGCAGAACCGCCCGCCGTGCGCGAAGAACTGCTTTCGCTGCCGCGCGTGTCCTTTGACGCTTTCATTCCCGATGCAGCCGCCGACCTTGACCCGTACGTCGCTGCCAGCCGGCTAGGGATCGAACAATCCGTCCAGCGTTCGTCGGAGCAGCTCAAGGTCGGGGATTCCGTCACCCGCATTGTGACAATCCAGGCGGACGAAACGCCGGCGATGTTGTTGCCGCCGGTGACATTCCCGGCGGTCGATGGGCTTGCGATCTATCCTGCGCAATCGGCGCTGCAGGACAAGACCGAGGGACGAACCGACGCCCTGACGGCGACACGGACGGATTCCGCGACCTACATTCTGCAGCGGCCCGGTGACTATACGTTGCCTGCGATCGATGTGCGCTGGTGGAACGCAGGCGAAGGGCGCGTCGAGACCGCGCATCTCGACGCGGTGACGATGCAGGTCGCGGCCAATCCGGCTGTGCAGCCGGCCGGGGCAAGCGCACCGAAGGCGCGCTTGAACTGGACCGCGATCGTCGATCTCATCGCGGACCATTGGTTGTTCGCACTCCTTGCCACGATCGTCATCGCCGGCCTTATCCGGGTCGGACCTGGAGCGGCGCGAGGGATCGCAGCCTATCGCCGCCGCCGACGGCAGGCGTATCTGCAATCCGAGGCCTTCGCCTTCAGCCGGTTTCGCCATGCACTCTGGCACCGCGACGCAAAGGCCGCCTATTTTGCGATGCTTGATTGGCTGCCGCATGTTGATGCGACGACCCCGGATCACACGATCGAAGCCTTCAAGGTGGCCGCAGCGGACCCCGTGCTGGACCGCGAGATCGACGCGATTGAAGCCGAGCTGTTTGCAGCACAGCGCGACGCGGGCCATTGGTCGCGACGTCGGCTGCTGCACCGGGTGAGTGCCGCCCGACGAAGATTGCGACCGCGTGCAGGGCGCAGCGGCAACACGCGCTTACCTCAGCAACTCAACCCGGTCGGCCTCTCCAGTGCGCCGGCCCATGCGGGGCAGGAAGCCGGCCAGATGAAAGGAGCATGCGAAGACCGATCAAACACAAAATCCACATCATTAGAACGAGTGACCAGTAGCAAGGGAGCGTCGAATGATTAGTGAGAAGAATAAGCACGACGACACCGTCACCGACACCAAGTGCAGCGGCAATGCAACCATCGATCGCCGGGCGGTGCTGCTCGGCTCGTCATCTCTTGTCGCGACGGCAACGCTGACATCGCAGGCGCTCGCGCAGGCCCAGAAGGCCGCGCCTCCTCCAGCCCCAGCGGCACCGGCGGCGGGCCGCAAGCCGAATATCCTCGTCATCTTCGGCGATGACATCGGCATTCCACAGATTAGCGCCTACACCATGGGCATGATGGGATATCGCACGCCCAACATCGACCGCATCGCGCGGGAGGGAGCCATCTTCACCGATTCGTACGGTCAGCAAAGCTGCACCGCCGGCCGCGCTTCCTTCATTCTGGGGCAGGAGCCCTTCCGGACCGGCCTTCTCACGATCGGTATGCCCGGCGATCCCCACGGTATCCAGGACTGGATGCCGACGATTGCGGACGCGATGAAGACGCAGGGTTATGCGACCGGCCAGTTCGGCAAGAACCATCTCGGCGACCGCGACGAACATCTGCCCACCAAGCACGGCTTCGACGAGTTCTTCGGGAATCTCTATCACCTCAACGCCGAAGAAGAGCCGGAAGGCTACTTCTACCCGAAGGATCCGAACTTCCGTAAGCAGTTTGGCCCCCGCGGCGTCATCAAATCGTCCGCGGATGGAAAGATCGAAGACACTGGCCCGCTGAACACGGCGCGCATGCCGACAGTGGACGAGGAGTTCCTGGGCGCTGCCAAGGACTTCATCGGCCGCCAGGCGAGAGCAAACCGGCCGTTCTTCGTCTGGTTCAATTCGACGCGAATGCACATCTTCACTCACTTGAAGAAGTCGTCAGTTGGCAAGACCGGCAAGGGCCTCCACGCCGACGGAATGGCGGAGCACGATGAAATGGTCGGTGAGTTGCTCAAGCAACTCGACGATCTCGGCATCGCCGACAACACGATCGTGCTTTATACGACCGACAACGGCGCTGAAATTGCTCTCTGGCCCGATGGCGCCATGACGCCGTTTCACGGCGAGAAGGGCACGACTTGGGAAGGCGGCATGCGCATCCCGATGATGGTGCGCTGGCCCGGCGTGGTGAAGCCGGGGACGCAATACAACGAGATCATCTCGTTGATCGACTGGTTCCCGACGCTTTGCGCGGCGGCCGGGATTCCCGACATCAAGGAAAAAATGAAGGCAGGATTTGCCGGCGCAGGCGGCAAGAGCTTCAGGGTTCATCTCGACGGCTACAACTTCATGCCGTTCTTCAAGGGAGAGACCCAGACGCCGCCCCGCGATTCGATCTACTACTTCGATCAGGGCGGCAATCTCAATGCGATCCGGTGGAACGACTGGAAACTCAGCTTTGCCACATCAAAGGGAAATATCGCGACGGGGACTCGCGAAGTGCCGGCATGGTCGCTGATCGCGAATCTGCGCATGGACCCCTACGAGCGCGGCCTGGAGGAAGGAGGAGGAGCGGTAGATTTCCTTGCCCGGAACATGTGGTTGATTGTGCCCGTGCAGGGAAAGATCAAGGAGTTCTTCTCTGACTTCGACCAATTTCCCTATCAGGAAGGCAGTACGCTGAACGCGAGCGGGATCAACTATGGATTGCTCCGGCAGCAGGCAGCCTTGAAGCGGCTTAACGAGCTCGAGCGACTGAAGCCGCAGTGACGCGTGTCACCGAGAACTGACAGTATGTAGAGGAGACGAATGCCATGATGGTGCGGTTCAACGCTCTGCTGCTTGCATTGTTTGCGGCCATCTCTGTTGCGGTGGCGCAACCGGCGGACCCGTTGCCATCCTGGAATGATGGCGCGACGAAGAAGGCGATCACCGACTTCGTCGCGCGCGTCACCACGCAAGGCGGCGCGGATTTCGTGCCGCCGGCCGAGCGCATTGCCGTGTTCGACAATGACGGCACGCTGTGGTGCGAGCAGCCGATCTATTTCCAGGCCGCTTTCGCGCTCGACCGCGTCAAGGCGATGGCGGCGCAGCACCCCGAATGGAAGCAGCAGCAGCCGTTCAAGGCCTTCCTCGCCGGCGACAAGAAGGCGCTGGCCGAACAGGGTCACAAGGGCCTGCTGACGCTGGTGACCGCGGCGCATAGCGGCATGACCACGGACGAATTCGCAAAATCCGTCGCCGACTGGCTCGCGACCGCAAAACATCCGCGTTTCAACCGGCCCTATAACGAACTGATCTACCAGCCGATGGTCGAGCTGCTGGCTTACCTCCGCGCCAACGGCTTCAAGACCTTTATCGTGTCCGGCGGCGGCGTCGAGTTCATGCGAGTGTGGGCGGAAAAGGCCTACGGCATTCCGCCCGAACAGGTGGTCGGTTCATCCGGTGTCACACAGTACCGGCTCGACGCCGCAGGCAAGCCGTCATTGCTGAAGACGGCGAAGGTGCAGTTCATCGACGACGGGCCGGGAAAGCCCGCCGGCATCAACATGATGATCGGCCGCCGCCCGATCCTCGCCTTCGGCAATTCGGACGGCGACCATCAGATGCTGCAATGGACCATGGCGGGAAGTGGCGCGCGCTTTGCCGGCATCGTGCACCACACCGATGCCGCGCGCGAATATGCCTACGACCGGCCCTCGAAGATCGGGCAACTCGACAAGGCCTGGGACGAAGCGAAGGCAAAAGGCTGGACCGTCGTGGATATGAAGCAGGACTGGAAAAAGGTTTTTGCGTTCGAGCCCTGACCAGTTTTTCAGAGGTATGGATAGGAGCAGGTCATGACCAGGTTTGTTTGTGCGGCATTCACACTGCTTCTCGCGACGGCAGTGGTGGCAAGCGCGCAGGCGCAACCCGCCCGCATCACGGATCAGGATATCAGTGACGCGTATATCTATCTTCTTGGCCGGCTGCTGGTAACGCGTCAGCAGCAGCTCGATTTCCAGGAAGGCTTCAAATGGAACGAACTGGTGCATCGCAAGCCTGGCGCCGTGGATTGGCCGAATCCCAATCTCGACGTGGCCTACTCCGAAGCGTGGGTCGCGGTGGACGAGAGCAGTTGCACGATCGTCAGCGTGCCGAAGGTCGAGGGCCGCTACTACACGGTCCACTTCCTCAACGGCTGGGGCGAGACAATTGCCAATATCAACGAGCGCCTGTTTCCCAAGCGGCCGTTCGGGGAGTTCGCCATGTGCCTCAGGGGCGCGAACGTCGCGATCCCTGCGGGAGCGACGCGCATCGATCTTCCGGTGAAATATTCCCGGGTGCTTGCCCGGGTCGAGCTCGGCTCCGATCCGGACGCCGCAATCGCCTTGCAACACCAGTTCAAGTTCCGGGCGACAGGCACGCCAAAACTTCCGGAAATTCCCAAGACGCCGATATTCGAGCTGGACAAGCTGCCGGGCGTCGAAGCCTTCGAGGCGGCCGACATCGCACTCGACGGCGAACCGGATCTCAGCGTCGGGCTGGAAGCGCTACAAGGGAAAGCCCGCGCCATCGCCAGCGCCGTCAAGGATCCTGCCGAGCGCGCTCGCGTCGATCAGGTGATCCGCAGCCGCGCCTTTGCCGATATGGGCAAGGCCAGTGCGATTATCGGCCACGGAACGGTGCAGGATGGCTGGGCGCGCCCCGGTGTCGTCGGAGAATACGGCCTCGATTACCTCGCGCGGACAATGGTCAATAACGGCGGCATCTGGGCCAATATCAAACCGGAAGTTCTGTACTATCGAGGAAGCCTCGATCACGCCGGAGCCGAACTCAGCAGTGACAACGTTTATACGCTTACCTTCCCGAAGGATGGGTTGCCTGCTCAGTACGCGACGTTCTTCTGGTCGGTGATTGCCGTCGATAGCCACCGTTTTCGCGTGCTGCCCAATCCGATCAACCGGTTCCTGATCAACAACCAGTCGAAGCTGCAATACGGCGCGGACGGCTCGCTCACTCTCTACTTCGCCGACCAGAAGCCTGCCGACGCGCCTGACGGCAATTGGCTGCCGACGCCGAAAGGACAGAAGTATCGCCTGACGTTCCGGTTCTACCGGCCGACGGAAGGCGTGGCGAACGGCACCTACTATCCGCCGCCGCTGATCAAGCGGTGATGGGAGGGGAGGAGCGATGCTAACCGGCGCGCGCTTTGCCAAATGGGGCCTCGGCCTCTTCATCTTCGGCGTGTTCCTCACCTTCGGGATTATCGCGCATTACTGCGCGGGCGCACGCTGGCCGAACGGCGAGGTGTTCATGCAAAACATCACGCTGTGGTGGGCCTGCCCGTGGACGCTGTCGGTCGCGGCCGTGCAGGCCGGCGGGCTCGGCATGGTGGCAATCGGCGTCACGTTGATGCTGGCCGCGCGAGTATCGCCGACCCAGCCGGCGGCAGAAGGCTCGGCGGCGCTTTGGCTCTGCATCGTCGGGCTGCTGGGTGTCTTCGCCGTCGGCTACCCCGGTTACTTCGTCTTCGATGCGATCTGGCCGAGCTACTACTACTCGCCGGTGGCGGCGGGGAAGAATGCCTGGCTGCTGGGACAGGCGCTGTTTATCGCACTCTATTTCGTGGGTCTGCTGATTGCATTCAATGACGTACGGCACGCGCTTGCGTCGGCTGAGCGACAGGCACCAGGTGCACTCAAGTGAGGAGGACGACGATGAGAAAATCGCTGTTTGTTGCACTTGCCTTGCCTTGTCTTGTCTTGCAGAAGCCGCAATCGCGCAAACGACTCCGCAAGAGCGGCTCGTCCGCAGCCGCGCCGTCGAGGCGGCGATCTGGGGCATGCCGGTCGTCAACTACGATCTGATGCTGCAGGAGATGCTGACGAAGACGCCAGGCAAGGTGAACCAGGTGATCTACTGGGGCAAGCCGCTCGACTGGAAGAACCAGACGTTGACGCCCAATCCCGACACTCTCTATTTCATGACTTTCCTCAATACCAGAGATGTCGGGCCGATCGTCATCGAGATTCCGCCCGCGGAACTCGACCGGGTCGCTCAACGCCAACATTGTCAATGTCTGGCAGCAGCCGCTGGAGGACGGCGGATTGCTCGGGGTGGACAAGGGCGCAGGCATCAAGCTGCTGATGCTGCCACCCGACTACAAAGGACAGGTCCCGGCGGGCTACGAAGCGCTGCAGCCGAAGACCTGGGGCAGCTACGCGCTGATCCGCTCCAATCTGAAGAGCCACGCCGAGGCGGATGTCGCGAACTCCGTGGCTTATGCCAAGCGAGTCAAGGTCTACCCGCTGTCGCAGGCATCCAATCCGCCGCCGACCGTCTTCACCGATGTCAAGGACGTGCTGTTCGATACCACCATTCGTTACGACGAGAGCTTTTTTACAAACCTCGACCGCATGGTGCAAAGCGAACCGTGGCTGGGCCGGGACCGCGCGATGATCGATCAGTTGCGCTCGATCGGCATCGAGAAAGGCAAGCCGTTTGCTCCCGACGCAAAAACGAAGCAGGCTTTGAAGGAGGGCGTCACCGAAGCCCATGCGTGGATGGCCGCCAAATACGACGCCGCCCCGCCTCAGTTCTTCGAAGGCACGCATTGGACGTTTCCCACGCATCCCGAAATGCTCAAGGGAGCAAGCGAGGATTTTGACGGGCCGAATGATTATCCCGTGGATTGGCGCGGGATCACCTATCATTACGCCTATATCGGCATCAAGCGGCTGGGTGCCGGCCAGTTCTACCTCATCAACATCAAGGACAAGGACGGCGCCGATTACGACGGCGCCAAGACTTATCGTCTGAGTGTTCCCGCCGGGGTGCCGATCGAGCAGTACTGGTCGCTGACCGCCTATGACCGCGATACGCATGCGTTGATCAAGAACGTCGACCGCGCCAGCCGCGCATCGAACGCTTCCGATGTGAAGAAGAACGCCGACGGCTCGGTCGATATCTACGTCGGCGCGAAGGCGCCTGCCGGGCAGGAATCGAACTGGATACCGACCGACCCGGCCCGCAAGTTCGAGCTGATGTTCCGTCTCTACGGCCCGAAGAAGGAATTCTTCGACAAGGTGTGGAAGCTGCCGGACGTGGAGGCGCTAACGGCGTCTACGGTAGGAGGCCGTAAATGAGGTCAGTAGTCATAGCCACTCTTGCGCTGGCCTGCACGTCGGTATCCGCCATCGCACAAGGCAGCGTGCCGGTCACCGCCGACAATTTTGCGCGCGCCGAGTCCGACCTCTATTTCGGAAACGCAGTGAAGGACGCCGGCGGCGTCGGCAAGATGTATCATCATCGAGAGCCGATGCAGATCGACAAGCAAACTGTCATCCGCCCCAATCGCGACACGCTTTATTCGCCGGCGGTGTTCGATCTTGATGCAGGTCCGGTCACCATCACGCTGCCCGATGCCGGCAAGCGGTTCCGCTCGATGCAGGTCATCAACGAAGATCATTACGTCGTCGGAAATGTGGAGTATCGGCCCGGCACATACTCTTTCGACAGGAAAAAGGTTGGCACCCGCTACGTCCTGATTGCTTTGCGGACGCTAGTCGATCCAAACGATCCTAAGGATATCGCCCAGGTCCATGCACTGCAGGATGCGACCAGGATCAGTCAGAAGAATTCTGGCAAATGGGAGGTGTCCAACTGGGATCAGGCCAGCCAGAAGAAGGTGCGCGATGCGCTGCTGGTGCTTGGCTCGACCATTCCGGATTTCAAGGGTGCGTTCGGCACCAAGGGCCAGGTCGATCCGATCCGGCACCTGATCGGCAGTGCCGTGGGGTGGGGCGGCAATCCTGACAAGGAAGCCACTTATCTGAACATTACGCCAAGCAGGAATGACGGGAAGACCGTCTACAGGCTCGACGTGAAGGACGTGCCTGTGAACGGCTTCTGGTCGATCAGCCTCTACAACGCCGAAGGCTACTTCCAGAAGAACGAAGCCAACGCCTATTCGCTCAACAACCTCACTTCAAAGAAGAACGCGGACGGATCGATCACGGTTCAGTTCGGTGGCTGCGACGGCAAGGTGGCGAATTGCCTGCCGATCATGCCGGGCTGGAACTACACGGTGCGGCTCTACCGGCCGCGCGCGGAAATCCTCAACGGCAAATGGAAATTCCCGGAGCCAAGGCCGGTGAGCTGACGGCAAGAAAGGGTAACAGGTCCACCCGCTCCGCCAAGTCCAACGGATGACGACCATGGGAGTTGAACGATGACCACCAACGCAGATCCTGACCGCAGAAATATTCTGTTCGCGGGGACGACGCTCGCGATCGGCTCGGTATTCGCGGGCGGTATGACGCCGATCGCCAACGCCGAAGCAGCGTCGCTCAATCCGCAGCCCTTGCCACCATCGCCTGGATGGGACCGCGCGATGCCGCCCGGCCCTGACACGCGCGTCAAGATTACCGAGGAGTATGCCAAACAGGTCGGACGCGATGCATACTTCTGGGCATGGCCGATGGTGAATATGTATAACCGCCGGCTGCACTTCATGCAGGTCAAGGAGATGCTGCTGCTGGGGCCGCTGATGGAGGCGCCGGCCAATCGCCTTGTCATGCTCACCGATTACGTCGATCCGGAGGAGCGCGCGATCGCGTGTCCAAACCAGGATGTCGTCTACGGTATTGGCGCCCTCGCGCTCGATATTTCGCCGGTCGTGATCCAGGTGCCTGACTTCGGCGACCGGTTCTGGGTCTATCAGGTGGTCGATCTCCGCACCGACAGCTTCGTCCAGCTCGGCAAGATGTATGGCACCACGCCGGGCTTCTATTTGCTGGTCGGGCCTAACTGGAACGGCGAAGTCCCGAAAGGCATCACCAGGGTATTCCGGTCCTCAACCAATACCGGACTTGCTGCGCCGCGCGTCGCGCAAAACGATACGCCCGAGGACAAGCGGGCCATTCAATCGGTATTGCCCGGCATCATGATGTATCCGGTAGCGGAATACGACGGCCGGATGAAGACAAAGGATTGGGCCAACCTGCCGAGGAAGGCTGCGCCGCCAAGCGGGGCAGAGGAGACGCCGTGGGTGCTTCCGGACAAGTTCGTCGACGAGCTGCCGGCCGTTCTTGCCGACGCAGCGCCGTTGCCGGGAGAGGAGGCGCGCTATGCCCAGGTGCTTGCAGTGGTTACCCAGGCCAGGAACAATCCCGCGATCAAGCAGGCGATGACCGAGGGCGCAAAGGAGGCGGACGAGAAGCTGGTGAAGCCGCTGTTCCAGTTCCGTAACTATGGCCAGCAGCTTCCGCACAACTGGTCCACCATCTCCAATGAATCCGCCTTCGGCACGGACTACTTCACGCGCACGGCCGTGGCGAAATCGAACATCATGGTCAATTCGCCTAACGAGACGAAATATTTCTATCAGGACCTCGACGCGAACGGCGGGCGCCTTAACAGCGCCAATCGCTACGCCGTCACGTTCGACAAGGATCAGGTGCCGCCGGTGAACGGCTTTTGGTCGCTATCGATCTACAATGAGCATCATTTCTTCATCAAGAATCCAATCAACCGCTTCTCGGTCGGAACCAAGAACAAGGATCTCAAGTTCGCCGCGGACGGTTCGCTGACGATCTACGTTCAGGCCGAAGCACCGACCGATCCCGGGCAGCGGGCTAACTGGCTGCCTGCGCCTAAAGGCGATTTCTCGCTCTATGTCCGCGCCTACTGGCCCAAGGCGGAGATCATGGAGGGTTCGTGGACACCGCCTGCGGTGCGGCGAACAGATGAGGGAACGACGAGGGGTGTGAAGCAATGACGTAACGAGAGGGCGTTGCATGAAATGAGCGGGACCAGCACCAACGGCGGGCGTCACCTTCACATCGGCTTTCGCGCGTCGATCATCACCGTGTTCATCGCGGTTGTGCTGTTCGTCGGGCTGATCCTGGTCTATCTCAGCTTCGATCGCGTCTCCTCGATCACGCGAACGGCGGCCAGTACCTTCATCGAGAAAGTCGCACAGCTCGGCGCCGATCGTATCGATGCGCAGTTCAAGAGCGTTCGCGACAGTCTCGACATCCTCGCGGGGCTGCCGCCGGTCCAGTCCGCGGAAATCGACGACAATCCGAGACTGTATGCGTTGATGGCCTCGATGCTGCGCAATAATCCGCAGCTGTTCAGCCTCTATGTCGGGTATGAGGACGGCTCCTTCCTGGAGATGGATTTCATCGACCGCGCCAAGCCGGGCTTCAGGGCGAGCCTGAACGTTGACGAGGATGCGGTCTTTCGTCTCGTCCTTATCTCGCGCACCGGCAAGGCCAATGCTTCCGTCACGCAATACCTGTCAGAGAACCTGATCCAGGTTGCGGAGGTGCCGGGTCCGTCCAGTTACGATCCGCGCCGGCGTCCGTGGTACGTCGATGCCTTCAAGGACGAAAAGACCTTGCTGACCGGTCCGTACGTTTTCTTCGCCACCGCTGAGCCCGGCTACACGTTCCGCACCCAACTCAAGGAAGGCCGCCGCGGTGTCGTCGCAGGCGACCTCCTGCTCAACCGGCTGGAGCAATTGCTGGCCCAACAGCGGCTCGGCCGGTCGGGGTTGACGTTCCTGTTCAACGATGCCGGCAGCATCGTCGCCCATCCCGAGATGGGCCGGCTGATGGACGCGATGCCTGAGCGGAGCGATGAACTTCCCAAGCTCAACGCCATTGAGCTCGCGGGGCTGTCTCCGGCGATTGAGGCGTGGCGCAAGGGCGGACGCGCCCAGCAAATCTTCGCCGACAAGGCGGGCAGGACATATGTCGCTGCCTTCCGCCCTATCGAGATCGCAGGACCTGCCAATATCCACCTGGCGGTGGTCGCGCCGCTTGACGAATTCTTCTCCACGATCATCTCCGAGCGACGCGCGTTGTTCGCTGCCGCTTTGGCATTCGTCCTCGCAACCTTGCCGTTCGCGTTCTGGCTGGGATCGCTGATGGCGCGTTCGTTGCGGGAGTTGGCGAAACAGACCGACGAAATTCAGAGGTTTCAGGTTGCAGAGCGGCCGCGGCTACGTTCGGTAGTCACGGAGATGGATGAACTCGGCCGTTCGGTTTTCACCATGCGAACGGTGATCCGCAATTTCTCCAGCTTTGTTCCCAAACAGATCGTGCGCCAGTTGATCGAGTCAGGGACATCGCTGGGCCTGGGCGGGACCCGGCGCGAGGTCACGGTATTGTTCACCGATGTCGCCGATTTCACCGCAAAGACGGAGAAGGCTGATCCGTCGCAAGTCATGATCTTCACGTCGCGCTATTTCGCAGGCCTGTCGGAAGCAATCATGAAGCATCGCGGCACCATCGACAAATTCATCGGTGACGCGGTGATGGCGCTCTGGAACGCGCCGACCGATGACCCCGACCATACAGTCAATGCATGCGAGGCCGTGCTGGCATGCCGGCGCAAGAACGAGGAACTGAACGAATCTTTCAGAAGCGAGGGATGGCCGCCCTACGACACGCGGTTCGGCCTTCATGTTGGCGACGCGGTGGTCGGGAACGTCGGCTCGTCGGAACGCATGAACTATACGGCGCTGGGCGCAACCATCAATCTTGCCGCCCGGCTCGAAGGCCTGAACAAGAATTACGGCACCCAGGTACTCGCAAGCGCTGATGTCAGGGCTCGCGCAGAGCACCGCTTCGTTTTTCGCAGCGTCGACCGGATCTCGCCAAAGGGTTTTGCGGAAGCGGTCGCGATCCATGAACTGCGTTGTAAGCGCGAGGGCGACGTCGCGGATGAACTGGCTCTCTGCCGGCGCTGGGACGAGGTCTATTGCTCCATTGAGCGCGACGATCCCGCGACGGTTCTTGCAGCAATTTCCGCCTTCCTCGACGAATACCCCGGGGACAGCGTTGCCAGATACTACGCCGAACGTGTTCAGGCGACCGTTCATTCGGGGCGCCCAAAGGATACCGGCATGGGTCTAAGGAAGCGCGCGCGATGAACAGGCGACAGCTCCTGACGGGCGCGGCCGGCGTCGCCGTCGGTGCGGGGCTTCCAATACCGGCAATCGCACAGGCCAGGACGAAGATCCGGCTCGGTCACCTCCATGTGGTCGCCGTCGATGGACAAATCCTGACCGGCCTCGATCGCGGTTCGTTCGAGAAGCGCGGGATCGAGTTCGAGCGCTCGGAATTCAATACCGGCCCGGAGGTTTTCGCGGCGATGGCGGAGGGACGTCTCGATGTGCTGTCGGCCGGCGGCGTCATCTCCAACTACCTGGCGCTCGGCGCCGGCCGCGCCTTTTTGATCAATGATATCGAGATCGCTACCGCACAACTCTGGGTCCGGCCGGATCAGGGCGTCAAGACGTTCGCCGATCTGAAGGGCCGGCGGATCGCGACCACGACCAAGACGACGGCGCATATCTTTCTGGACAAGGCGCTGCGTGCCAACAATATCAATCCTTCCGAGGTCGAGTTGGTCAACGGCAGGATGACGGACGCCGTGGCATCGTTCATTGCGGGCACCGTTCCCGCGGTCGCACTCTGGGTTCCGTTCAACATCAGGGTTCGCGAGGCCTTGCCGAGTGCCGTCAAGCTGGTGGATGCGTCGGCGTTCTATCCCCAGTCCGCCGTCGTCGGCGGTTGGGTTGCGCGGAATGACTATTACGACGACAACAAGGAAATCCTCGGCAACATCATCCGCGCCTGGGCGGACGCCAACGACTACATCGTCCGCAATCCCGCTGCTGCAGCCGAAGCGCTGCAGAAGAATCACTACGGGCAGGCGTCGGTGTCCGACATTGCCGAAGCGCTGAAGGCGCAGAAGATGTTCACGTCGCGGGAGTGGCGAAGGCTTTACGTCGACGGAACGGTCACAAAATGGCTGCAGCAGGTCAGCGATTTCTTCATGGCCGATGCCGGCATCACTGGCTCCAAGCCGGCTTCCGAATATTTTGATCCTGATCTGTATCTTTCGGTGATTTGACTGGAAATGTGATCGACGAATGAAATGGGGGAGTGAAGCCATGAGCGCCTCGACATCTTCGCGTGGATCGTGCTGATCATCCTCGCTGCCAGCGTGGTTGCGGTGTTCTGCATTGCCGGCTGGCTGCCGGGGCATATCGCGAAAACGCGGGGCCATCCGCAAGCGCAGGCAGTGACGGTCGCTGGATGGGTCACGCTGATCTTCGGCTTCGCGCTGTGGCCGCTCGCGCTGATCTGGGCCTATGTCGATTTACCCTCCTCGCATGGCACGGAGCCACGGCCATGATGATAGCGATCATGGCGGTGTATCTGGTGCTGCTGTTTCTGCTGGTGCGCTTCGGCATCGTCACTTTCAACCTGTTCTGGAAGGCCTCGCCCTTCATCGTACTGCTGCTGCTCAATTTGCTGCTGTTCATCCCGATGGGGTGGGGCGCGCCGCAGGGATCTGCCCTCGTTGTTCGTAACGCCGTTGCGATTGTTCCAAGCGTCGCAGGCGAAGTGACGGAAGTGCCTGTCGTCGCCAATACGCCACTGAAGACCGGCGACTTGTTGTTCAAGATCGATCCTGCGCCCTACGAGGCCCAGGTGAAGGCGATCGAGGCACAGCTCAAATTATCCGACATGCGTCTCTCGCAGATGACGACGCTCTACGAACGCGATGCGGGCCGCGCGTTCGATGTGCAGCAGCGTCAGTCGGAAGTGGACCAGCTCAAGGGCCAGCTCGAAGGCGCGCAGTGGAATCTGGACAAGACGGTCGTCAAGGCGCCGGCGGACGGCTACGTCACCAATCTCGCGCTGCGCAGGGGCGCGCGGGTCGCCAACCTGCCGCTGTCGCCGGTGATGGCCTTTATCGACACATCGAGCACTATCATCGGTGTCGAGATCAACCAGGTCGACGCGCGCTATGTCGCGCCGGGTCAGGAAGTAGAGATCACCTTCAAGTTCGCGCCCGGTCACATCTATGCGGGCAAGGTCGAAAGCGTCCTGCAGGCGGTCGCAACCGGACAGACGCAGACGTCAGGTACGGCGGTTCTGCCCAAGGGTATCGAGGCCGTCCCCTTTGTCGTTCGTGTGAAACTGGACGACGACGAATTCGTACGCAGGCTGCCGGCCGGCTCGACCGGCACGGCGGCGATTTATACCGATCACGTCAAGCCGACGCATATCATCCGGCGGGTGCTTGCTGCGCCAGATCGCGATCACCAACTACGTCAACCCGTTCTAGGGGCGGCGATCGATCATGCGCGACGGCACTGATCTTGCGATGCGGCGGAGCTGTTACCTGCGCCCGGCGCGGACGGATGGCCGGGTGAGGCGCAGGCGGCCGGAGGTGCGCGGGAGAAACTGCTTGCCCTTGCTGCTGAGGAAATCGAGTATCGCCTGCGCAGGCGGCAGCAGGACCTTGTCCTTGCGGGAGAGTGCGAACCATTGCCGGATCACGGGAAGGCCAACGACGTCGAGCGTGGTCAACCGTCGTTCGTCGAGCTCGATCGCGACCGTATGCGCGGAAATGAATGCGATCCCCAGGCCGGCGATCACGGCCTGCTTGATGGTCTCGTTGCTGCTCATCGCGAAGCCGACCTTGGGACGAATGCCGGCGGATTCGAACAGTTGCTCCATCAGGCCGCGCGTTCCGGACCCCGGCTCGCGCGTCAGGAAGGTCTCTCCCGCGAGCTCGCTTAGCGCGATGCGGGATTTTCGCGCCAGGCGGTGCGCGGTCGGCGCGATGATGACATGGGGATGATCGCCGATCAGGTGAACGTTCATGTCGATGTCTGCCGGGGGACGGCCCATGATCGCAAAGTCGAGATCGTAGCCGCGCAACGCCATGCCGATCTCCTGCCGGTTTCCAATCGAGAGCGTGATGTCGATGTTCGGGTACAGCTTGGAAAATCCTGAAATCATGAAGGGCACGAAATATTTCGCGGTGCTGACGGCGCCGATCGATATGCGGCCTGCGGTTTTGCCTGTCATCATTTGCAGCGTGGTTTCACAATCCGTGATCGCAGCCTCGATCCGGTCGGCGAGCGCTAGCACTTCGCGCCCGGCATCGGTCAGCAGCATGCCGTCGCCGGTGCGCTGAATCAGCGGCAGTCCCGCCAGTGCCTGCAGGTTGCGAAGCTGCAGCGTGACCGCGGGCTGGGTGAGATGGAGTTGCTTGGCGGCTGCGGTGACCGACCGGCTCTTCTGAACCGTGGCCAGCGCGCGCAACTGGCGGATCGTCAATTCCCGCAACAACCGGCCTGCCATTGCCCACCATCATTATAAGAGAAAGTTTGTACACACCAAAGATAACAAAATTTTACTAATTCGGCAAATTGCGTTTCCCTAAAGCCGCTGATCGCCGAACCGGCGGGACGCCTGGGAGAGCGCCCCGACAGCGGGCGCAGGGAGACGTTCATGGACGAGCGCGTGACGCTGCGTTCACATCTCGATCGGTCCGCGTCGCAGACGCCACATGGCGCTGCCCTTGGCGACGTGATCAAGGCCATTGCCGCCGCCGCAACCGAACTTTCCGAGCTGATCGCGGATGGGCCGCTTGTCGGCATTACCGGACAGGACGGCGACGTCAATCCCGATGGCGATCAGCAAAAGGATATCGATGTCGCGGCCGACGCGGTGATACGGCGCGCCTTGCGGGATACCGCGGTGGCGGCTGTCCTTTCCGAGGAGGCGGTGCTGCCGGAAACCCTGCGTCCCACGGCACCATTCTGCGTTGCGATCGATCCGCTCGACGGATCGGCCAATCTCGAAAACAATATCTCCGTCGGTACCATCTTTTCGGTTCGCCCCCGGGGCAACGACGTTCTTTCCACCTTCTTTGAGCCGGGTACGGCGCAGTGCGCCGCAGGCTTCTTCGTTTACGGCCCGCAAACGACGCTCGTTCTCGCGCTCAACGCGCGCGTCGATATCTTCCTTCTCGACCGGCGCTCACAGGAATTCCTGTTGATCCGGCCGGCCGTGCAGATTGTGCGCAATACGCCGGAATTCGCCATCAACGCCTCCAACCGGCGCCACTGGCACGGCCCGGTGCGTACCTACATCGACGAATGCCTCGCCGGTACCAACGGCGGCGGCGAGGCCGACTTCAACATGCGCTGGATCGGTTCGCTGGTGGCGGAGTCGCTTCGCATCCTGGTGCGGGGCGGCGTGTTTCTCTATCCGGCCGATGCCCGCCCCGGCTATCGCGAGGGAAGGCTTCGTCTGCTGTACGAGGCCCATCCGATGGCGCTGGTGATGGAATGGGCGGGCGGCGCGGCGTCGACCGGGCGCCGGCGAATGCTGGAAGTGGCCGCCAGAACGTTGCATCAGCGGGTACCGCTGATCATGGGCTCCGTGCTTGGCGTGCGCGACGTCGCGGCCATCCACGAGAGAACCGAGCCGATGTTCGACAATAGCGACGCACCGCTGTTTGCGCGGCGCGGCCTGTTCCGCTGACGGGGAATCGCGATGTCACGGGCTCACCCCATCATATCGATCACGGGTTCGTCGGGCGCCGGCACGACGTCGGTGAAGAAGACGTTCGAACAGATCTTCCGCCGCGAAAATGTGGTTGCGGCCTATATCGAGGGCGACGCCTTCCATCGCTACAATCGCGTCGAGATGCGCGGCAAAATGTCGGAGGAGGCCGAGCGCGGCAACAGGCATTTCAGCCATTTCAGCCCCGATACCAACCTGTTCGAGGAACTCGAGAGGGCATTCCGCGACTACGGCGAATCCGGCACCGGAACGACGCGTCACTATGTTCACGACGACGAAGAGGCGAAGCTGTACGGCGCCAGGCCGGGCACGTTCACCGAATGGGAGCAATTGCCGGCAGGTTCCGACCTGCTGTTCTACGAAGGACTGCACGGCGCCGTCGTGACCGACAAGGTCAATGTCGCGCAGCATGCCGATCTCAAGATCGGCGTCGTTCCCGTGATCAACCTGGAATGGATCCAGAAGCTGCACCGCGATCGCAGCGCCCGCGGCTACACCGCGGAAGCGGTGACCGACACCATCCTGCGGCGAATGCCCGACTACGTGAACTACATCTGTCCGCAGTTCGCCGAGACCGACATCAATTTCCAGCGCGTGCCGACCGTCGACACGTCGAACCCGTTCATCGCACGGTGGATTCCGACGCCGGATGAATCGATGGTGGTGATCCGCCTCAGAAATCCGCGCGGCATCGATTTTCCGTACCTGCTGTCGATGATTCCGCACAGCTTCATGTCGCGCGCCAATTCGATCGTGATCCACGGCGCGAAGCTCGATCTGGCGATGCAACTCATCCTCACCCCACTGATCCTGCAACTGATGGAACGCAAGAGGCGCACGATATGAACGCTCCCGTCTTGTCCCGCATCGCCAGCCGCCCCGATATTTCACACGCGGAAATGGCCAACGCGATCCGCTTCCTGGCCATCGACGCCGTCGAAAAGGCGAGGTCCGGTCATCCGGGCATGCCGATGGGTATAGCTGACGTCGCTACCGTCCTGTTCTCGCGCTTCCTCAAATTCGATCCCTCCGATCCGGCATGGCCGGACCGCGACCGCTTCGTGCTGTCGGCCGGTCACGGCTCGATGCTGCTGTATGCGCTGCTGCACCTGACGGGCTACGAAGGCATGACCCTGGACGAACTGAGGGCCTTTCGGCAGTGGGGATCGAAGACGCCCGGACATCCCGAGTATGGCCACACCCCGGGCGTCGAGACGACCACCGGACCGCTCGGGCAGGGCATCGCCACCGCCGTTGGCATGGCGCTGGCCGAGCGCCTGATGAACGCGCGGTTCGGCGACGGTTGCGTCGATCATTTCACCTATGTGATCGCCGGCGACGGCTGCCTGATGGAGGGGATCAGCCATGAGGCGATCTCGCTGGCCGGGCATCTTGGGCTCAACCGCCTGATCGTGCTGTTCGACGACAACGAAATCTCGATCGACGGCGCCACCTCGCTGTCCTGCTCGGATGACCCACTGGCGCGGTTCAAGGCCGCGGGATGGTCGGCTTGCCGGATCGACGGCCACGATCCCGAAGCGATCGCGGCCGCGATCGAGCGGGCCCGCAACAGCGACCGGCCGTCGCTGATTGCCTGCCGCACCATCATCGGCTACGGCGCGCCGAACCGTCAGGGGACCGAGAAAGTCCATGGCGCGCCGCTGGGTGGCGAAGAAGCTGCCAGGACGCGCGATGCGCTGAACTGGCCGCACGCGCCGTTCGAAATTCCGGAAGCCGTGCTCGCACAGTGGCGCGAGGCGGGCCGCCGCGGACATGCCGCCCGGCGAAGCTGGGTCGAGCGGACCCGGCGTCTCAGTTCGGATGCGCGTTCGCCGTTTCACGATGCGCTGAATCGCAACCTGCCGTGCAGCTACATGGAAGCGATGACGCGGCTGCGCGATGGGTTCGCGGCCGCGCGGCCGAATATCGCCACCCGGCAGGCGTCGCAGCGCGTGATCGATGCAATCGCCGAGGCACTGCCCAATCTGCTCGGGGGCTCGGCGGATCTCACGCATTCCAACCTGACACGCGCCAAGTCTCAATCGCCGGTAAAGCCCGGCTCCTTTGCCGGCAGCTATGTTCACTATGGCGTCCGTGAGCACGCTATGGCGGCGGCAATGAACGGCATCGCGCTGCATGGCGGCTTCATCCCGTATGGCGGCACGTTCCTCAGCTTCGCCGATTACAGCCGTCCGGCGATCAGGCTGGCGGCGCTGATGAGCATTCGCGTCATCCATGTGATGACGCACGACTTGATCGGGCTGGGCGAGGATGGCCCCACCCATCAGCCGGTCGAGCACCTGGCGTCACTTCGTGCGATCCCCAACCTGCTGGTGTTCCGCCCCGGCGACGCTGTCGAGACGGCGGAGGCCTGGGATTGCGCGCTGCGGGCGCAAAATAATCCGTCGGTGCTGTGCCTGTCGCGGCAGGCGATGCCTACGTTCCGCGAAGCCGGCGGCGAGCAGAATCTGGTCGCGTTCGGCGCTTACGTCGCGGTCGAGCCGGAGGATGGCCGCGACGTGACGCTGATCGCAACCGGCTCGGAAGTATCGATCGCCATGCACGCAGCGGAACTGCTGGCGAGCGTGAACATCCGCGCCGCCGTTGTCTCGGCGCCGTGCTTCGAGCTGTTCCGCCAGCAATCGCGCGAATACCGGACCGCGGTCCTCGGGCGCGTGCCGCGGATCGGCGTCGAAGCCGCGATCGAGGGCGACTGGGCGCGCTGGCTCGGCGACGGTGGCGAGTTCGTCGGCATGACCGGCTTTGGCGCCTCCGCACCGGCCGAAACACTCTATCGCGAATTCGGCATCACCGCGGACGCGGTGGCGAAGGCGGCGCTGCGTTGCATCGCGCGCGCAAGGATGACGGCGAGCTACACATAACGGCCTGCATGCGAACCATGAGACGGAGGATCCGATGGCAAGAATAACGCTGAGGCAACTGCTCGATCATGCCGCCGAGCGCGGATATGGCGTGCCGGCTTTCAACATCAACAACATGGAGCAGGGCCTTGCGATCATGGAGGCGGCGTCTGCCGTCGATGCGCCCGTCATCATCCAGGCCTCGCGGGGCGCGCGCTCCTACGCCAACGATATCATGCTGGCGAGGATGATCGACGCGCTGGAAGAGATGTATCCGCAGATCCCGCTCTGCCTGCACCAGGATCACGGCAACGAGGAATCGACCTGCGCCACCGCGCTGCAGCACGGCTTCACATCCGTGATGATGGATGGCTCGCTGAAGGCCGACGGCAAGACTCCGGCGAGCTATGAATACAACGTCGACATCACCCGCCGCGTGGTCGACATGGCGCACTGGATCGGCGCCTCGGTCGAAGGCGAACTGGGTGTGCTCGGCTCGCTGGAGCATGGCGGTGGCGAGCAGGAGGACGGTCACGGCGTCGAGGGCGAGGTCAGCCACGACCAGTTGCTGACCGATCCCGACCAGGCCGTCGACTTCGTTCGCGCCACCGGGGTCGATGCGCTGGCGATTGCGATGGGGACCTCGCACGGCGCCTACAAATTCTCGCGCAAGCCCGATGGCGACATCCTCGCCATGCGGGTGGTCGAGGAAATCCACCAGCGGCTGCCCAATACGCATCTGGTGATGCACGGTTCATCCTCAGTGCCGCAGCCGCTGCAGGACGCCTTCAACCAGTTCGGCGGCGAGATGCCGCAGACCTGGGGCGTGCCGGTCGAGGAAATCGTCCGCGGCATCAAGCATGGCGTCCGCAAGGTCAATATCGACACCGACTGCCGGCTGGCGATGACCGCGGCGTTCCGCAAGGTCGCGACACAAGCGCGAGGTGAATTCGATCCGCGCAAATTCCTGAAACCGGCAATGGATGGTCTACGCGATCTCTGCCGCGAGCGCTTCGAGCAATTCGGTACGGCCGGCCACGCCTCGCAGATCAAGGTCGTTCCGCTGGCCGAGATGGCGCGGCGCTACCGCTCCGGCGGTCTCGATCCGCGCATAGGAGGGATAGCCGATGCCGCCGAATGAATTGATGACGCGTTCGATCCCGACCAGCCGCACACCACCGGAGGAGACCAGTATGAACATGCACTCGATGACCGTTCGCGGCAAGGATCGCTACAAATCCGGCGTCCTCGAATACAGGAAGATGGGCTATTGGGAGCCTGACTATCAGCCCAAGGATACCGACATCATTGCGCTGTTCCGCGTCACGCCGCAGGACGGGGTCGATCCGATCGAGGCGTCGGCGGCAGTCGCCGGCGAATCCTCGACCGCGACCTGGACCGTGGTGTGGACCGACCGGCTGACGGCGGCGGAGAAATACCGCGCCAAATGTTTTCGCGTCGATCCCGTGCCTAATTCGCCGGGGCAATATTTTGCTTACATCGCCTACGACCTCGATTTGTTCGAGCCGGGATCGATCGCCAATCTGTCGGCCTCGATCATCGGCAACGTGTTCGGTTTCAAGCCGCTGAAGGCGTTGCGGCTCGAGGATATGCGGTTGCCGGTGGCCTATGTGAAGACGTTCCAGGGGCCGGCGACCGGCATCGTGGTCGAGCGCGAGCGCATGGACAAGTTCGGTCGGCCGCTGCTGGGCGCAACCGTCAAGCCGAAGCTGGGCCTATCCGGCCGCAATTACGGACGGGTGGTGTATGAGGCGCTGAAGGGTGGGCTCGACTTCACCAAGGACGACGAGAACATCAATTCGCAGCCGTTCATGCACTGGCGGGAGCGATTCCTGTATTGCATGGAGGCCGTCAACAAGGCGCAGGCTGCGTCCGGCGAGATCAAGGGCACCTATCTCAACGTCACCGCCGGAACCATGGAGGATATGTACGAGCGCGCCGAATTCGCCAAGGAGCTTGGCTCGGTCGTCATCATGATCGATCTGGTGATCGGCTACACCGCGATCCAGTCGATGGCGAAATGGGCGCGGCGCAACGACATGATCCTGCATCTGCACAGGGCAGGGCACTCGACCTACACGCGGCAGCGCAATCACGGAGTCTCGTTCCGGGTGATCGCGAAATGGATGCGGCTCGCGGGCGTCGATCACATCCATGCCGGCACCGTGGTCGGCAAGCTCGAAGGCGACCCGGCGACCACGCGGGGCTATTACGATATCTGCCGCGAGGACTACAACCCGGCGCGGCTCGAGCATGGCGTGTTCTTCGACCAGCACTGGGCCAGCCTCAATCGGCTGATGCCGGTGGCGTCCGGCGGCATTCACGCCGGGCAGATGCATCAATTGCTCGATCATCTCGGTGAAGACGTGATCCTGCAGTTCGGTGGCGGCACCATCGGCCACCCCATGGGCATTCAGGCCGGCGCGACCGCCAACCGCGTGGCGCTGGAGGCGATGATCCTCGCGCGCAACGAGGGCCGCGACTACCTGCACGAGGGTCCCGAGATCCTCGCCAAGGCGGCCGAGACCTGCACGCCGCTGAAATCGGCGCTCGAGGTCTGGAAGAACGTCACCTTCAATTATGAATCGACCGACATGCCGGACTACGTCCCCACGCCCTCTGTCGCGATGTAAGGAGCTTCAGATCATGCGTATTACCCAAGGCTGCTTCTCGTTCCTGCCCGATCTCACCGACGAGCAGATTTCCCGCCAGGTCCAGTATTGCCTGGAGCAGGGGTGGGCGGTGAACATCGAATTCACCGACGATCCGCATCCCCGCAACAATCTCTGGGAAATGTGGGGACTGCCGATGTTCGATCTCCGCGACGCCGCCGGCGTCATGATGGAGCTCGATCAATGCCGCAAGGTGTATGGCGACCGCTACATCCGGCTGTCAGCGTTCGATTCCAGCCACGGCTGGGAATCGGTGCGGCTGTCCTTCATCGTCAACCGGCCGAAGGAAGAACCAGGCTTCCGCCTCGAGCGGCATGAAGTTGCCGGCCGCAACATCCGTTACACGACCCAATCATACGCCGCCGACCGTCCGGAGGGCCGGCGCTATGGTTAGGTAACTCGTTTCGGCGGACGCGTTCTCCCTGATCGTGCCTTGCGCCTGCCGGATGCACTGCTCCGTCGCTGTGGCAAGCGGCGACGGAGTTTTTTTCCCGAAAAAGCGCCTGCGGCGTGCCGAGGTTTGCAGATGGACGTGGATACCGCCCCGATGACAGATACGGTCAGCCTTCGCGACGAGCTCGAAGCCGTCGGCATCGAAGAGGTCCTCTCTCAGCTCGATGGCGAGTTGATCGGGCTGAAGCCGGTCAAGACCCGCATCCGCGAGATTGCGTCGCTATTGCTGATCGAACGTATCCGTAAGCGCATGAACCTGACGACGGAGGTGCCGACATTGCACATGTCGTTCACCGGCAATCCCGGCACCGGCAAGACCACGGTGGCGTTGCGGATCGCGAGCATCCTTCACAGGCTCGGTTTCGTGCGCCGTGGCCATGTCGTCTCGGTCACCCGCGACGAGTTGGTAGGACAATATATCGGCCACACCGCTCCCAAGACCAAGGAGGTGCTGAAGAAGGCGATGGGCGGCGTGCTGTTCATCGATGAGGCCTATTACCTGTATCGGCCCGACAATGAGCGCGACTACGGCCAGGAGGCGATCGAGATCCTGCTGCAGGTGATGGAATCGCAGCGGGAGGATCTGGTGGTGATCCTTGCCGGCTACGGCGATCGCATGGACAAGTTCTTTACTTCAAATCCCGGCTTTCGGTCCCGCATCGCCCATCACATCGATTTTCCGGATTATTCCGACCATGAGCTGCTTGCCATCGCCGAACTGATGCTGCACGACATGAACTACAAATTCAGCGCCGACGCGCGAGAGGCGTTCACCCGTTACATCGCGCTGCGCAAGACCCAGCCGCTGTTCTCCAATGCGCGCTCGATCCGAAATGCGCTCGATCGCATGCGATTGCGCCAGGCCAATCGCCTTGTCGCCGATCTCGACCGCGTGCTGACGGCCGACGATATCATGTCGCTGGAGGCGGCGGATGTGCTGGCCAGCCGGGTGTTCGCGAACGGCTCCAACGGTGAAATGGGCTTCCCCCGGACTCAATAGGCCATCGGGAGGTCATCGGAATTTTTTCCGTAGCGACGTTATATCGCATGGGACCCAACCGCCTGGCCGCAGCGCGCCGTTCTCACCACTACTCCCATGAATGTAGTTCGATCCGTAAGATTCAGACTAATGAATCGGTCCAAAGTTCGACATTCGATCGGTTATTCGAATTTTCGATAAAGAATTGCAATCGTCGAATGCGGGAATTTTACAACCCATAGGGTTCGCCTATGTCATCCGCCCGTGGCATTCGAGCGCACACACTTGGAATAAATCCAATGTGAAATTGTCCCCGCTTGATTGATACTGCATGTTGCTACAACTCTCGACTGGCGCGGTCCGTGAGTATTGGCCAGAAGAAATGTAGGCGCGTGGAAGACGGGGCGAAGGAGTTTGGGGATGCGCAGCCACCCTGAGTTCGGGGCATGGCTTGCGTGCGCTGCGATCGCGGCGCACCAGATCACTGCATTTCGACATTCTGTGGGTGACTTGCCGGGGCGCATTCCGCGCGCCCGGGCGGTTGTGGGGGCATCGGGGAACGCGGCGAATGACGACTGGGAATTTGGGCCTGGATACTTTTCCGAAGCTGCTGCTGCAACACGCTCGCGAACGGGGTGAACGTCCGGCCATCCGCGAGAAGAACCGCGGCATCTGGCGCACCGTCACCTGGCGCGAGCTTGCCGACGAGGCGGCTGCGATCGCGGTTGCAGCATCCGCGCGAGGCGTGCAACGCGGCGCGCATGTCGCCTTGCTCGGCGACAATCGGCCGCGGCTTTATGCCGCCATGTGCGCAGCGCAGTTGCTCGGTGCCGTCGTGGTGCCGCTCTACCAGGATGCGACGGCCGACGAGATCGAGTCCTCGATCCAGCGCGCGAACGTCACTCACGTCTTTGCCGAGAACCAGGAACAGGTCGACAAGCTGCTCGCGATCCTGCCGCGCTGTCCGTCGGTCAAATGCATCGTCTACGACAAGGACCGCGGCATGCGCCACTACAAGCAGCCGGAGCTTGTCAGCTACGACGCGCTGCTGAAGCAGGGCAGGGAGCTCGTCGCGCAGAAGCGCGACTTCGTGCAAGGCGAGGTGGCGCGCGGCAAGGGCGAGGACACCGCGTTCCTGTTCTTCACATCGGGCACGACCGGCCCGGCCAAGGGCGTCGTGCTGACCTATGCCGCACTGATCGATCGCGCCCGCCTGGCTGCGACAATGGGAGAGCTGAACGACACCGACGTGGCGATGGCCTATCTCCCGCCCGGATGGATCGGCCAGAACCTGTTCGGCTATGTCCAGCCGATGGTGGTCGGCTATTGCGTCTGTTGTCCCGAATCCTCCGACACCATGCTGTCAGATATGCGCGAGATGGGCCCGACATATCTCCTGACCACGCCGCGTGTGCTGGAGGCGCTGCTCAAGCAGGTGTCGCTGCGGATGGAGGAGACCGGCGGCGTCAAGCAGCGTCTCTACCACAATTGCATGGCGGTCGCGCAGCGGGTGAACGAGCAGCGGCTCGCCGGCAAGACCGTTTCCATGACCGATCGTTTGAAGTCGTTTGCCAGCGACATTCTGCTCTGCGGTCCGCTGCGCGACATGCTCGGGATGAGCCGGGTGCGTGTGGCGTATACCGCCGGCGATGCGATTGATCCCGAACTCCTGATGTTCTTCCGCGCGCTCGGCATCAACCTGAAGCAGCTCTACGGCTCGACCGAGACCGGTTTCTTTGTCGCCATGCAGCGCGACGGCGCCATCAAGCCGGACACAGTCGGCGCTCCGCTCGAAGGCGTTGAGCTGAAACTGACGCCGCAGCGCGAAATCCTGGTGCGCTCGCCCGGGCTTTTCAGGGAATACCATGCCGACCCCGCAACGACGGCGCAGGCGAAAAACGCCGAGGGCTGGTTTCACACCGGCGATGCCGGCGACCTCGACCAGGACGGACAGCTGCGGATCATTGACCGCATGGCCTATGTCGGCGCGCTAAAGGACGGCTCGCCCTTCGCGCCGCGCCTGATCGAAAACAAGCTGAAGTTCCTGCCCTACATCAAGGAAGCCGTGGCATTCGGCGACGGGCGTGACATGGTCTGCGCCCTGATCGACATCGAGATATCAGCCACCGGCCGCTGGGCCGACGGGCGGGGCGTTTCCTATACTGGACACGCCGAGCTCGCCGCGCATGACGAGGTCTATGCGCTGGTTGCCGATTGCATCGCCGGGGTGAACGCGCAGCTGGCCTCGCAGCCGTTACTGGCGCAATCGCAAATCCGCCGCTTCGTCATCCTGGGCAAGGAGCTGAGCGCCGATGACGGGGCGCTCACGCGCACCGGCAAGCTGCGGCGTCATGTCATCGCCGAGCAGTATCGTGCGCTGGTTGATGCGATGTATGACGGCCATGCCGGCGTACGCTTCGGCGCCGAGCCCGACGAAGTGAAAATCCGCGACGCGAAAGTCACGGCGCCCACGCAGACCCGGAAAGCTGCCTGAACATGACGATTGCCGTGCCATCTTCCATCCTGCAGTCCGCAGAACGCGCCTTTCCCTTCGGCTCGCCGATCCTGGAGCTTGATTCGATCTCGCTGCGCTTCGGCGGCGTGCAGGCGCTGACCAACATTTCCTTCAATGTGCTCGAGCACGAGATCCGCGCCATCATCGGCCCGAACGGCGCCGGCAAGAGCTCGATGCTCAACGTCATCAACGGCATCTACCAGCCGCAGGAAGGCAGCATCACCTTCCGCGGTGAGCGGTTTTCGGAAATGGCGCCGACGCACGCCGCCCATCTCGGCATGGCGCGCACCTTCCAGAACATCGCCCTGTTCCGCGGCATGTCGGTGCTCGACAACATCATGGCCGGCCGCATTCTGCGCACGCACGCAACTTTCCTGGAAGTGGCGTTTCAGCTGCCGCGCGCCCGGCGCGAGGAAAGCGCGAACCGCGCCGCGGTCGAGGAGATCATCGAGTTCCTGGAGATCGAGCACATCCGAAAGACGCCGGTGTCGCGGCTGCCCTACGGCTTGCAGAAGCGGGTGGAACTCGGCCGCGCGCTCGCCGCCGAGCCGAAAGTGCTGCTGCTCGACGAGCCGATGGCCGGCATGAACATCGAGGAGAAGCAGGACATGTGCCGCTTCATCCTCGACGTCAACGACCACTACGGCACCACGGTGGTCCTGATCGAGCACGACATGGGCGTGGTGATGGACATCTCCGACCGCGTCGTCGTGCTCGACTACGGCAAGAAGATCGGTGACGGCACGCCCGATGAGGTGAGGTCCAACCAGGATGTAATCGACGCCTATCTTGGCGTGGCCCACTGAGGAATCGCAATGCAGAATTTCTGGTTTTTCATTGAGGTTCTGGTCGGCGGCCTGCTGTCGGGGATCATGTATTCGCTGGTCGCGCTCGGCTTCGTGCTGATCTACAAGGCCTCGTCGGTGTTCAATTTCGCGCAAGGCGCGATGGTGTTCTTCGCCGTCCTTACCTTCGTCGGCGTCATGGAGCTCGGGCTGCCGTTCTGGGCGGCGCTGCCGGTCGCCATCGGCGTGATGGTGCTTGTCGGCATGGCAACCGAGCGTTTCGTGCTGCGCCCGCTGGTCAGCCAGAGCGAAGACACCTTGCTGATGGCGACAATCGGCCTTTCGTTCGTGATCGAGGGTGTCGCGCAGCTCGTATGGGGCGTGGACGTGCGAAACCTCAATCTCGGCATCCAGGACGAGCCGATCAACTGGATCATGGACAAGACCGGCATGCTCATCAGCCAGCTCGACATCACGGCCGGCGTCGTCGCGTCGGTGATGGTGGCTTCGCTGGCGCTGCTGTTTTCACGTACCAAAGTCGGCCGCGGCTTGCGTGCGGTAGCAGACGACCATGCGGCGGCGCTCTCGATCGGCATTCCGCTCAAGCACATCTGGATGCTCGTCTGGGCGACGGCCGGCGTCGTCGCGCTGGTTGCGGGCATGTTGTGGGGCGCGCGCAGCGGCGTGCAATTTGCGCTGGTGTGGGTGGCGCTGAAGGCGCTGCCCGTCCTGATTATCGGCGGCTTCACCTCGGTCCCCGGCGTGATCGTCGCCGGGCTTCTGGTCGGAGCGTCTGAAAAACTTGTCGAAGTCTATATCGGCCCGAAATTCGGCGGCGGCGTTGAAGTCTGGTTTCCGTACGTCATGGCTGTTCTGTTCCTGCTGGTGCGGCCCGAGGGTCTGTTCGGCGAAAAAATCATCCGGCGCGTCTGACATCCGGAAACTCGAGGATCCGATAAATGTTCTACAGGGAAGCCGGCCAGTTCCGCACCAGCTACGCGCAGGATTCGCAGATCTTTCCGCTGCGCCAGGATCGCATCGGCATCGCGATCATCCTGATCGCGGCGGTGCTGCTGCCCTTCGTCGCCAACGCCTATTGGCTGAGCGCAATTCTCATTCCGTGGCTCGTGCTATCGCTGGTGGCGCTCGGGCAGAACATCCTGATGGGCTATGCCGGCCAGCTCTCGCTGGGGTCGGCCGGCTTCATGGCCGTCGGCGCCTTTGCCTGCTACAATTTTATCCTGCGCATCGAGGGCATTCCCTTCGTGGTCGCGGTCGCGCTTTCCGGGGTGTGCGCCGCGCTGGTCGGCATCGTTTTCGGATTGCCGAGCCTGCGCATCCGCGGGCTGTATCTCGCGGTCGCAACGCTCGCCTCGCAGTTCTTCATCGTCTGGGCGCTCGACAAGTTTCCCTGGTTCAAGAACCACGATCCGGCCGGCGTGATCACCGCGCAGCCGATCGTCATGTTCGGCCACAATTTCGCATCCCCTCGCGAGAAGTACTGGGTGGTGCTCGTGATCGTCGCGGTGCTGGCGCTGCTCGCCAAGAACATGGCGCGCGGAAGCGTCGGCCGCGGCTGGATGGCGGTGCGCGACATGGACGTCGCCGCGGAGGCGATGGGACTGTCGCTGCTGCGCACCAAGCTGCAGGCTTTTGCGATCAGCTCGTTCTACTGCGGCGTTGGCGGCGCGCTGTTTGCATTCGCCTACCTTCAGACGGTCGAACCCTCTGCGTTCACGATCGAGCTGTCATTCCGAATCCTGTTCATGGTCATCATCGGTGGCCTCGGAACGATCATGGGATCCTTCCTTGGCGCCGCCTTCATCCTGCTGATGCCGATTTTCCTTAACGTCTTCTTCCACGGCGTTTTCGGTCAATCGGTCGATGCCAGCGTGATCTCGGCGGTGGAGCAGGTCATCTTCGGGGTGATGATCATCGCGTTTCTGATTTATGAGCCGCTTGGGCTTGCGCGGCTCTGGCAACTCACAAAGGAGCGGCTGCGCCTATGGCCGTTCAGGCACTAGATCGAGTCAACGGGTCAACAAGAAACGGTACACGTCCAAATTTTCGCAACATCGGGGAGAAACTAGGATGCTTAGCAAGAACAACCTTCGCCGGGGACTGTCCGGGGTCGTGGCGGCCGGCGCCATCCTGGCGGCGGCAATTGCGTCCACGCCGACGATGGCCCAGCAGCCGGAACAATATTTTCCGGTCGCAAGCATGCGCGTCGGTCCATACAACGCCATGGGCACCGGCATTTTCGGCGGGGTTATCGACTATCTGAATTACGTCAACATCAAGCACGGCGGCGTAAACGGCGTGAAGCTCGTCTACGAAGAGTGCGAGACGGAATACAACGCGGCCCGCAGCGTTGAATGTTACCAACGCCTTCTGAACAGAGGCGATCAGAAGATGCTGCTGTGGGATCCCTACGGCACGCCGCTGGCCTATGCGGTGATCGGCCGCGTCGCAGCCGACAACGTGGTGCTGGCGCAGGCCGGTTACGGCCGCACCGACGCGGCCGACGGCCGCGTTTGGCCGTGGGTGTTCGGCGCGACCGCCAATTACTGGTCGCAAATCGCCATGAAGCTGAACTTCATCCAGCAGAAGGAAGGCGGCATCGAGAAGATGAAGGGCAAGACGATCGTGCACCTTCACATCGATACCGCCTATGGCCGCGAGCCCTTGCCGGCGATGCGCCAGATCGCGAAGGACTGGGGCGTCAACCTGATCGAAATCCCGATTGCTCCGCCGGGCCTGGAGCAGCAGTCGCAATGGCTGCAGATCCGCCAGGCGAAGGCCGACTGGGTTACGTTCTGGGGCGCCGGCGCCGGCATGAGCGGCACGGCCATCACGTCCGCAGCCCGCGTCGGCTTCCCGCGTGAACAAGATCATCTTCGTCACCTTCGGCGGCGCCGAAGAAGACATGATCGCCGGCGGCGCGCAGGCAAAGGACACCCATGTCGTCGCGATGGTCTTGCCGGGCAAGCAGTTTCCGCTGATCGCCGACATCGAGAAGGTCCTGTACAGCGGAGGTGCCGGCAAGGGCAACATGCAGAACCCGAACCGCGTCGGGACGATTTACTACAATCGCGGGGTCATCGCGGCGGTCAACTACGTCGAGGCGCTGCGTAATGCGCAGAAGATACACAACAAGGTCGGCAAGCCGGTCAACGGTGCCGAATTCCGCGATGGCTACGAAGCGCTCGATTACACCAGCGAGGCGAGGCGCAAGGAGCTCGGTATCGATGGCATGATTCCGCCCTACAAGCTGACCTGCCGCAATCACGAGGGTGCCGGCACGTTCCACATGATGCGGTGGGACGGTACCAAGTTCCAGATCGTGACCAAGGACTGGATGGGCGCGAACGATCCGAAGTTCATCCGCACGCTGATCGAGGATTCCGCGGAAAAGTACGCCAAGGAAAACAACATCACCTTGCGCGACTGTCCGAACTGATCGGCTGAAGAAGACGTCGGGTGGGAGGGCCGTGCCCTCCCGCCTTTCAACTCCGCGAAGTTTCACCGAGGTAAATCGCCATGGATGTCGCCGTGAAATCGGCTGTCGATCGACCCGCTGCCACCGGCGCCGGCCCGATCCTTGCCGTGAAGAACATCGAGGTGATCTACGACCACGTGATCCTCGTGCTGCGCGGCGTGTCCCTCGAAGTGCCGCAGCGCGGCATCGTGGCGCTGCTCGGCGGCAACGGCGCCGGCAAGAGCACGACACTGAAGTCGATCTCGACGCTGCTCGCCTCCGAGCGCGGCGCGGTCACCAAGGGCTCGATCGAATTCCGCGGCGAGCGCACCGATCAGCTCACCCCCGGCGATCTCGTCGGCATGGGGATGGTGCAGGTGATGGAGGGCCGGCACTGCTTCGGCCATCTCACGGTCGAGGAAAACCTGATCACCGGCGCCTATACGCGTTCCCTCACGCGCGCGGCAGCAGCGCGACGCGCTCGAGAAGGTCTATGCCTATTTCCCGCGCCTCAAGGTGCGGCGGTCCAGTCTGGCGGGCTACACGTCGGGCGGCGAGCAGCAGATGACGGCGATCGGCCGCGCCATGATGGCCAAGCCGAGCATGTTGCTGCTGGACGAGCCGTCGATGGGCCTTGCCCCGCAGATCGTGGCCGAGATCTTCGAGATCGTCCGCGACCTCAACCAGAAGGAAGGCGTCAGCATCCTCCTGGCCGAACAGAACACCAACGTCGCGCTGAAATATGCCGACTACGGCTACATCCTCGAAAGCGGCCGCATCATGCTGGACGGACCCGGCAAAGGCGCTGGCGGAGAACAAGGACGTCAAGGAATTCTACCTCGGCATGTCATCCGAAGGCCGCAAGAGTTTTCGCGACATGAAGTCGTATCGCCGCCGCAAGCGCTGGGTTTGAGGGGGCTTGGTTGCGCCACACCGCAACCGCCCGGCAATCGCGAGGGACTACGAAGCGGGGAGTCCCGAAGGAGAAAGTCACCGAACGGGAAAAGTCGTCCAGCTCCGTGTTGGATCACTCCGATCCAGGCTTGTCTTTGACACATTTCCGAATGGCGTCAGTCAGCGCGCGGCCGGCGGGCGACAGGGACTGACCGTTCAAAGTCACGATAGACACGGTACGGATCAATGTCGGGTTGGCGATGGGCGCCGCGCGCAGATCCTTCTTGAGCGGCATCGGCAAAGCGATTTTCGGCAGGATGCCGACCCCCATCCCCGCCGCCGCAAGCGCAATCAGGGTATGCGTGTGGACGACCTCGAACTTGATATCCATGTGCAGATCGCGAACCGCCAGGGCCCGGTCAAGCATGATGCGCAGGGCGGCGGATTGGGAGTTGAGCAACACCGGATAGGCGCAGAGGTCGGCCAGATCGACCGACGTACGTCTCCGAAATCGAAAAGCTTCGGTCGCGATCGCATAGATCGGATCGTCGAATAGTGCGTCAAAGCGGAATTCAGTCGAGCGTTCCATCTCGACTCCAATTCCAAAATCTACCTCTCTGCGGCGAATGCAATCGAGCAGGTCTGCGGCGGCAAGTTCGCGGAGCCGAATGCTTATTCCGGGATAGTCCGCCTGGAAGGCCCGTAGCGCGCGCGGCAATATCGTCGCTGCGATGGTCGGGATGCACGCGAACGTCAGCGTCCCCCGCTGGATGTCCACGGCCTCCCGGATTTCCCTGAGGCCATTCTCCCACTCGCCCAAGGCGCGCCGTGCGAACGTCAGCAGTTTCAACCCCTCGGCGGTGAGTTCGACCCGGCGCGTCGTTCGATGAAACAGCGCCGCGCCGATCTGGTCCTCGAGTTGCTTGATCTGCATGCTGACCGCGGATTGCGACCGGTTCAGCTTTTCCGACGCCTGCCGAAAGCTCCTGTTGTCGGCGATGGCGATGAAAATATGCAGAAGTTTGAAGTTGATGTCCGGCATTTGCACTGTTCCCTGATGCCCGAGACATAATTCACAAAAATTGAATAATCCATCAGATAATCTCGCTAGGTTGATTATCCGCCAGTCCCTATGATTTCGGGAGGTCGCATTTTCGCTGTCGCCGCACGCAATCATGTACTCCGTGCCGTCGGCAGATGGACGATCTTTTCCGGAAGGCGAGAAACATCGTGCTCCGGCAATAAAGCGGGCGGCTCGATCCGACCGCAACTGGAGGAAACGTGAGCATCGTTCGTTCGCTTATGGCGGCGTTTGCCGTCGCGCTAGCTGCCTGGCCGTCATGCATTCGGGCCGAAGACTATCCAGCAAGAGCAGTCCGTATCATCGTGCCGCAATCCGCCGGCGGCGCAACGGACACCTTCGCACGCGCGATCGGACAGAAGCTCAGCGAGCGCTGGAAGCACCCGGTCGTCATCGAGAATCGCGCCGGCGCAGCAGGCGTGATCGGCACCGAGGCGGTCGCCAAGGCTCCGGCGGATGGATACACCCTGCTGGTAACCTACGAGGGTTCTCAGGCGATCAACCCCAGCCTGTACGAGAAGCTGCCCTTCGATTCCATCAAGGATTTCGAGCCGATCGCGACCATTGCGGTGACGCCGTTTCTGTTGATTGTCGGCCCCCAGACAAAGGCAAAGACGTTTGCGGAATTTCTTGCGCTGGCGCGGGCCAACCCCGACCAGCTGAACTACGGCTCGGCAGGAAACGGCTCCGTCAATCATCTGCTCGGCGAGATGCTGAAAGTCGAGGCCGACATCCGCATCACGCATGTGCCCTACAAGGGGGCTCCTCAGGCCATTTCCGATGTGATCGGCGGTCACCTCGATGCGGCGTTTGCAAGCGCGCCATCGGTCATCGCGTCGGTTCAACAGGGATTGGTGCGTGCGCTGGCCGTCAGCAGCGGTCAACGCGTTGCAATTTCTCCCGATACGCCGACGATTGCCGAGGGCGGGGTCAAGGATTTCGACGTCAATCCCTGGTGGGGAATCTTCGGCCCGGCGGGGCTCAGCCCATCGATCGTCAGCAAGATAAACGCCGATGTTGCCGAGATATTGAAGGAGCCCGACTTCCTGGAATTGCTCGCCAAACAGGGGGGCGCGCCGCTTGCCAGCTCGCCGGAGCAATTTCGCGCATTGCTCGCGAGAGATATCGCGAAATGGGCAAAAGCGGTCAAGGCGGCAGGGATCAAGATGAACTAACGCCTTCACCGCGGCGGCGCGTGTTCCAGCGCGCGAGCCGGCCGAGCTGAAGGTGTTGGTGTGGAGATTACAGAAATGTCCGAAACGCTTGTGAGAGCTGACGTTCGCGCGCGCGCGAAGATCATCGACGCCGATGTGCATCCCTGGATCAACGGCGACATCAAGGGCCTGAAAAAATACCTGTCGCGCGACTGGTGGGCGCATTTTGACGGCCGGTATGTCTTGCCAAACCACTGGCTGCGTCCGCCGCTCGCCAGGGCCTCATCTAACCGCATCGATGCCATGACGCCTTCGGGCGGAGAGCCCGGTTCCGATCCGGTGTTCATGAAAGAGGAGCACCTCGACAGGCACAATATCAGTCACGCGATCCTGTCCTCGATTCAGGCGGGCAAGCTTGCGGCGATTCCGACGGCAAACGAAGCGATAGCCCTTGCGACCGCCTTCAACGAATATTTTCTCAACGAGTTCATCACGGTCGATGACCGCTACAAGCTCGCAATGGTCGTCGCCGCGCACGATCCGCGCGCCGCAGCCGCGGAAATCCACCGTATCGGTCACCTGCCGAACGTGGTCGCGGTGTTTGTGCCGCTGCTCAACATCCTGATGGGACAGAGGCATTACTATCCGATCTATGAGGCGGCCGAGAGCCTCGGCCTTCCGATCCTGATTCATCCGACCGGAACTGAGGGCGGCTTTCCAACGGCTGTGGCCTTCGCGGGAGGGACCCCAAGCACCTACATCGAGCGGCACACGAACTTCCCGGAAATCGGGATGTCCAGCATCAACAGCATGATCTTCGAAGGTGTGTTCTATCGATTTCCAGGTCTGAAATTGCTGGCGGCGGAGTTCGGCTTCAGTTGGCTCCCTCACTTCCTTTGGCGAATGGATCAGAACTGGCATCAGTTTCGCAAAGAGGTTCCGTGGGTGAAGGAGAAGCCAAGCGAGACGGTGCTGAACCACGTGCGATTCACGTCGCAACCGATGGAAGAGCCGGAGAAGCCGGAATACCTCGCCAGCATTCTCGAGATGATCCATGCCGATCGCACGCTGGTGTTCAGCACCGACTATCCGCATTGGGACAATGATTTTCCCAATCTCACATTGCCGGGAATTCCAGCGGCGCTGCGGCAGCGGATATTTTTTCAGAACGCCGCCGACCTCTTCAATCTGGCTTGAGACGAAGGCTCGTCGACGGAGGAAGCCGTGAGTTTACATCTGGTGGCGCAACTGGATCAGTTGGAGGACGCAACTCCGAAAGTCTTCTCGGTGGCTGGACGGTCGATCGGCCTCATCAAGTCCAACGGCAAGATTCATGCGGTACGCAATGTCTGCCCTCACAAGGGGGCGCCGGTCTGCATGGGCACGTTCAGGGGAACGATGCTGCCGAGCGAGCCGGATACCTTCGTGTTCGGTATGGACGACCGCATTCTGCAGTGTCCCTGGCACGGATGGGAGTTCGACCTGAACACCGGCCGGACCTTGTGCGGTCACGGTAACAAGAAGCTCATCCTGTATCCGGTCACGGTCAGAGAGGGAGCGGTCTACGTCGATCTGGGGCGTGACTGAGCGCTGATTGAGTTCCAAGCAGCCGCTTGGGCGCGCCAGGTCCGGTTACGCAGTTCGAGGCCGACGTCGCCGGCCAGTTGCTGTGCAAAGCAGGTCGATTGGAACGCGTTTCCGGAAATCCAAAATATTTTCTCGAAACAGCAGGGCGTTTCGTGCGTTGCGTTCCTGCAAGCCCTCAAGGTAGCCGTGGGGCGCAGCTTCCTGCGACATCCAGCTTGCGACCATCCGAATTGTTCCCGGCCCCCCGCATTGTTGCGCCATCAGCGCATTCGAAATAGCATCTTTTGCGAACTGGCATGGGCGGGGCAGCAGAAATAACATACGAGGCCATTCATTGCAGCTTTCTGTCGTCGATCGCTCGGTAGCGAATACGGAACCCGCGCACTGGAAAAGGCGCCTTCGCTGCCCTCGTTGTTCGTCGGCGCTGCGGAACGCGTGGTCGCGGCCGTACTGTTCCAACCGTACCTGTGATTATAGCAAAGCCGGCTTTCCGATGATCGGTGCGCAACCGGTGCTGATCGATTTTGCAGTCAGCATTTTTGAGCGCCGGATGTACGAGGCCGAGAACGGCTCGGCGCTGCAGCGGGACGTCAGCCGCCGTTCCATGGGATCGCGGCTACATCGCCTGACCTTCGGGGGCAACCCGGTCGCAGTCTCCAACAGCAGGAAATTCATCGATCTGTTGAAGCGGGATTCGAGACGGCCGGTGGTGCTCGTGGTTGGCGGCGGTACGATCGGTTCGGGCGCAGACGAACTCTACCGGGATGATACCATCGAACTGATCGGCACCGATGTCTACGCCTCGCCGCACACTGTGCTGGTGGCCGACGCCCACAAGCTGCCGTTCGACGACGGCGTGTTCGACGGCGTCTGGGTGCAGGCGGTGCTGGAACATGTACTGGAACCTGCAACGGTCGTTGCCGAACTGCATCGCGTGCTCCGGCCGGAAGGGCTGGTCTATGCAGAGACGCCGTTCATGCAGCAGGTGCATGAGCGGGCCTACGACTTCTCGCGTTTTACGCAGAGCGGTCATCGCTGGCTGTTCAGGCGATTTTCGGAAGTTAGCGCCGGGCCGGTCGGCGGCGCCGGCGTGGCGCTGGCATGGTCGATCCGCTATTTCTCGCGCGCACTCGGCGCGGGCAACAAGCTGTCACGCCTGATTGTGTTGCCATTCTTCTGGATCAGGTATCTCGATGCGTTCGGCCGTGGCCGGGCCGCAGCGGACGCCGCCAGCGGCGTCTTCTTTCTCGGGCGCAGGGCCGAGCGCGCGATGGATCCGCACGCCATGCCGGAATACTACAACCGGCAGAAGTGACTTTCGCCTGCCGGCGCACGGGAGGCCTTACGAAAGGCCCTTGATTTTCTTGCACGGTGTCGACGAGGTCGACGACATCTGCGCGACGTTCGCGACGGAACGGATGGAAAGCTTTTCCTTGCGGGTGATGAAGCGCAATACGCCACGGGGATAGGCGTCGCAGAACTGTGCAAGCGTGGCAGCTGTTGCAGAAACGCTGTCCTGCTTGGGGACCACGGCGATGCCGCCATCTCTCAGCATGTACGCGTCCTTCACGTTGGGCATCGCCGACGCTGCGATACAGGTCTTGAACAGGTCGTTGTAGGCCTGGGGTGTCAGGGCGAGATCTCCGCCTGGAGTACCCAGGAGATACTCGCGGCTCTTGCGGCAGTTTTCGTTATCCGCCCGGGCGGCGCCGGTCGCGAGCGCAAGCAGCATCGCGGTCACGGCCAACAGCTTCATGCCGTTATTCCAGTGGCGCGGTCCGCGGAGGCCCGCTTGCCGGCATAGGTCAGGCCGTAAGTTGTCGCCGCACATCGTTCCCATGAAAGGGCGCGGGCGTGGGCGGAGGCGCCTGCCGCGAGAATGGCGCGCAGGCCCCGATCCGCCGCGAGCTCCGCAATCGCCTGCGATATGCTCTCCACCGACGGCGGGACGAGAATTCCGGTCTCGTCGGCGAGCACGGCGTCAGGCACCCCGCCGACCTCGGTCGCGACACTCGGCAGGCCGCCGGCTCCGGCCTCGAGATAGACCAGTCCAAATCCCTCCACCCGGCCGGTCGTGTCAGGCAGTCCCGTCAGGCAGAAGAAATCCGACGCCATGTAGAGATCACGGATTGCCTCGTTCGGCTGCGCGCCGAGAAAACGAATGTCGCAAGGAGCCTGGCTGGCAGCCTGCCTCAGTTCGCCGACATAGTCGGCTTCGCCCTCCGGTCCGATCACAAGCCATGTGATGCGATGGCGCAGGTCGTCCGGAAGCTGCGACAGTGCCGCAAGGGTCAGGTGATGCCCCTTGCGGCGCGTGATCCGCGCGACCGTGATCATCACCAGCCGGTCTTCCGGCAGACGATAGGCCAGCCGGACCTCCCGGCGCTTCCTTTGCGCGCCGAACCAGAATTCCGATACGCCGAGATTGATCGCGCGCATCCTGCGCGGATCGACCGCGAACCGTTCACGGAACAGCGTCTCGGTAAAGCGGCTGTTGGCGACGACCTCCGTCCGCGGCCCGAACACACCGGCGCCACGTATCGCCATGCGCTTCAGCGGCGTCTGCGTCTCGTTGATCTCGGTGCCGTGCACCGTCATCAATACCCGCGCCGGCGTCCGCCATCTGGAAAGCGCCACCGGAATGAAGAACGGCCAATCGGCGGCATGGACCACATCGTATCGATCGCCGCGGACGCCGCGGCGCGCCAGCATGATCTTGCGCGGCATGTCGCGCATGGAGTGGAGCCCGCCGCTAAATCGGATGACCTCAAAGGGCAGGGACCGGTCGCCGTGGGTCTCCTGTGCGTAATCGGGCGCCACCACCGTGACTTTTGCGCCGAGCCGGCTGGCCGCCGCCGCTATTTCGCGAGCGTAGGTGCCAATGCCTCCCATCGCGGGAGCGAACTCGCTGGTCAGCAGAAGGATGTTCAACCCGGCACCCTCAATAAGAAGGCGCCGCGGCGGCAAGGCCGCGCGCATCCTGAATTTCCTGATGATAGCGGAACACCCGCGCGAGCTGGGTGCCGGGGGTGAACGCTCCGATGGTGCCGGCGATCTCCACCGGGTTGATAGCGCCCGCTTCGATGGCGTTGCGGACATCGACGAACCGCTGGGCGAGCGTATCGGCCATGTCGTCGCGACTGCCGCTGCGCGCCACCAGGTAGCCGCTGACGCCAGGGTGGATCACGGGTTCGAGTTGCGGCAGGTGCATGGCGACGACGGGCCGGCCCACCGCCAATGTCTCGAGTACGCAACGCGGCATGCCCTCGAACTCGGACGTCAGGATGCCGGCATGTGCGCTTGCCAGCGTCTCCGCCATTCCTGCGGCATCCTTGAAGCCGTGGCGCACGGTGATGTCCTCGATATCTGCGAATTCCTCGAACCGGTGCGGATCGCTGGTGCCGATATAGTGAAACCTCACATCGCCATTCAATCGCTGCCGCAGGCGCGCGATGGTGCGGAACATCAGCGGCGGATCCTTGAATTCGTCGAGCCGGCCCGCGAACACGATCTGGAACGGTGAAGAGTTCGGCGGCCACAGTTGCGGCTTGAAGATATCCGTGTTGACCCATGTCCAGAGCGTATCGATCTTGTCCTTGCGACGCGGATAGGTCTGCTGCAACCGTTCGGTGATGAACGGATTGACGCAGAGAAACTTCTCGCTCATGGCGACGGCGAACCGTTCGCCGGTATTGTGAACGAAGGCGTATTTCCGCAGCAGTGAATCCATCTGCAGTTTCGGCGCGCCCTCGCCGTGAAGCATCTGCACGAACGGCAGCCGGAGGATCGCCGGCAGCCACGAAAATTCGACCCGCCGCAGATCGACCGAGCATCGCCTGGCGCGGATCAGCCTTGCGATCGGACCGAAGTGGCGAAGCAGCGCCATGAAGAACTGGCCGGTCAGCGAGGTGCGGATCGTGCGGGCCGCTTCACGCGCCTGCTGGTCCGAATAATGCAGGATCGGCAGGAAGTCGAAGGCGCGGCCACGGAACGTCAGCCGGTGAAGCCGCCCCAGCTCCAGCTCGCCTGTCGAGTCCACGCCGATGAAGAGGATGTCGGTGTCAACGGGGTGGAACGTGATGAAGTCGCGGATGTATGTTTCGAGACCTCCGACCTTCTGGCCGCGCGGATCGAACGGATGGATCAGGCAGATCTGATAGCGTCGCTTGATCCGGCTGGTATTTCGCGCGCGCAGCGCGAGGGTCAATGTTGAAGTCATGCGGCTTTCCTCATGCGTGCCTGGACGATTTGCGGAATGGTTCGCGCCACGAGGCGCGGAACCACGCTCATGCATCTGACATAACGGGGCCCGAGCCGCCGCGGCTCGCGCAGCATGCGCCACGCCCATTCAAGCCCGGTCCGGCGCGCGATGGATGGTGCGCGGTTCTGCGTGCCGGCGATGAAATCGAGCGCGGCGCCGATGCACAGCACGCCGGTTCCATTCAGCTCGTCGAGGCACCGCGCCGCGAACAATTCCTGCCGCGGCGCGCCCAACGCGACGAAGCAGAGCCTGGCGCCCGAGGCACGAATGCGCCCGATCGCCGCATCGGCTTCGCTGGAATAAGGATCGAACCCCGGCCCCGGCGCAAGGCAGCCCGCGATCTGCAATCCCTGGAATTGTTCCGACAAACGTCGCGCCGTCTCTTCGAGCGTAAGGTCGTTCGCGCCCAACAGAAACACCGGGAGGCCTTTCTTTCGAGCTTCCGCACAGACCGGTTCGACGAGATCGGCGCCGGTCGTCCGCTCGATTCGTGTGCCCATGAGGCGGCTCAGCACGACGATGGGGAACCCGTCGGCTGTGACAAATCGGGCACGGCGATAGGCGGCGCGAAAGTTCGCGTGTTGCTGCAACTGAACGACGTGATCGAGGTTGAGCGTGCAGACGCTGAAGTTGTCGCCACGTTGTGCGGCGGACACGATCGACGAGACCGCCGCTGGAAGCGATGGAACATTAATGGTGATGCCATCGACAGTGAGGCGCGGCTGCAACGACATTTGCGGCGGTTCCGACATATCGATCTCCTGCGGATGAATTGATCGAGAGCCGCATTCACGCTGAACTATCGATATGCCGTCGCGTCGCGGCGGGAACTGCGTGTCGAAATTTCTCTCGACCGGCATCGTCACGAAATCGAACTAATGCGACGCAACGATGGCGATGTCGCAGCACGAGCAAGAAGACGTCGCGACGAATCGTTCACATGATGGAGATCAACTATGCAGCATTGGTCGAGGCGAAATGCGCTCGCTCTCATCGCAGGAGCAAGTGTTGCGTCGTACGAGAAGCGAGCACTCGCCGCACAGCCCGCGCAGAGTCTTGGCGCCATCGCAGCGCGCAACGGCATCGTGTTCGGCGCGGCCGCAGGTCCTGTCATCGACAAGGATCGTGCTTATCGCGAGCTCTATCAGACGCAGACGCGTATCGTTACGACCGATATTGCGATGAAGATGGGAACCATCGCGCCGCAGCCGGGGCCAAAGCGATTCGAGAGTGCGGACCGGCTGCTGCAATTTTGTGCAAGCAACAACATTCCGATGCGAGGTCATTGCCTGATCTGGAACGAGTGGGTTCCGCAATGGATCAGGAACCTGAGCAGCGCTGAACGCGAGAAGTTCTTCGATTCCTATATCGAGGAAGTGGCCGCGCGTTATGTCGGCAAGCTGCACTCATGGGACGTCGTCAACGAGCCGTTCTGGCCCGGGCACAAGGCGCCCGGCGGCTACCGGCTCGGCCCGTGGTACGACACCTTCGGCACGGGCTATGTGCGCCGCGCATTTGAGCGCGTGGCGATGGTCGACCGGAAGACCAGGCTGGTACTCAACGAAGCGCAGAGCGAGCGCGACGATGACGTCGGCCTCGCGGTTCGTCGTGGCCTGCTGCAACTGGTCGACGAATTGAAGCATGCCGGCGTGCCGCTGCATGCCGTCGGATTGCAGAGTCACCTGCAGCCGCGCTACCCGCATAACCCCGAACGTTTCACCGAGTTCCTTCATGCGCTCGCCGACCGTGGCGTCGATATCTATCTGACCGAGTTCGACGTGCGCGATGACACGTTTCCGGATGACATCGCAGCGCGCGATGCCATGATCGCCGAGACGGCCGAGAAGTACCTGAACAATGTACTGCGCGTTCCCGCGGTCAAGGTGGTGATTGCCTGGGAACTGGCCGATAACTATTCGTTCTATACCGACGCCGCAAAGAAGAAGGATCCTCTCGCACAGCGGCTGCCGCGGCCCTTGCCGTTCGATTCATCGATGCAGAAGAAGCCGCTATGGTTCGCGATGGCGCGTGCGTTCGAGAATACCAGGAAATCGTAGGCCGCAATCGTATTGAATGCGCTCATGCCTCCGAATGTTGGGGGCGTGGGCGAAGTATCCGCAGCAGCGTTGGTGCGTAGAGCAGGGCAAGTGTTGCGAAATAGGCCCCGGCGCCTGCCGTGACATGTGCTGCCAGCACGGCAATGGTGCGCGCCTCCGGGAAGATCCGCAGCAATGCCGCCATCGCGATCGTGGCCAACGCGATGCGCACGAGATGGCCGACCGGAAGGCGCAGGCCGAACTTGGCAAACCCGATCGAGAAACTGACGGTGGCAGCCGCCAGCGCCGCCAGCACCGTGGCGCCGGCCGCGCCGGTGAGCCCCCAATGCGGCAGGAACAGAATGCTCAGCACTACGGTCGTGGACGCGTCGATCGCTGCAACGGCCATCATCCAGCGCGTGCGGTTTTGCAGCAGAAACACCTGATCGCCGAAATGGGCACGCAGGTTGCGGATTGCCCCGGCAAGCGTGGCGAGCGGCAGGACGGCGAGCGTCACCGCCTGGAACGGCGCTGCGATCAACAGATGGACGATCTCCGTTCTCAGCATGAATATGCCGGCGAGGCTCGGCGCCAGGATAGCAACAAGGAGGGCGCTGTTGGCAGCAAGCTGGCGCATGCCGGCCTGGCTGCCTTCCTGTTCCATGCTCTTCACCGCAAGCGGAAACGCGGCAGCCGTCACCAGCATGGCCGCGACCGCCGCAGCGCGCTGGCCGAGGCCGTAACCGACCGCGAACAGTCCGGCTGCTGCCACTCCGGACATCTGGTTGACGATGAAGCGCGACGCATTGAGGCCGACCCAGCCGAGCGCGCCGCCGATGATCAGTGGAATCCCGTAGCGCAGCGCGTGTGCGACGATCTCCCGGTCGATCGGCCAAAGGCGGTAGCCGCAGCGGAGCGTGGGTATCACGATCAGCGCGGCGGTCAGTTGCGCCGCGGCGTATCCCGCAAGCGGCCACTCCGCCGATTGCCCGAACAATCTGATCAACAGCAGTCCGGCGACAAATCCGACCGACGGCCCGAACACCTGCTGGATCGTGTAGACCCGGATCTGTTGCTGCGCGCGGGCGCGCTCACCGATGTAGAGGTTGAGGGACCGGGTAATCACATAGGCGACGGCTGCCAGGAGAAGGCCCGCTCTCGCGTCGGGCGCGATGACCAGAAGCAGGATTCCGACGACGGCCGTACTCTGCAACGCAACGGATACCAGCAGGACCGCATTTTCGGTGCGGTAGAAGCGTGGCGCGTCGTTGACGTCCTGGTAGCGTCCGAGGAAGCGCAGCGCATATTGCGACCACCAGGCCAGAAAGCCGATCTGCAGTAATTCGTGCGTGGCGGTGATCAGCGTGATGACGCCGAGCGTGTGTTCATCGACGACATGCGTCCATACGATCATCGCCAGAAGCTGGAACAGCGGTCCGACGAATTGCGCGGGCAGATACAGCAGGGTGTGTTTCAGGAGCATCGCTCAGGCCCCCAGCCAGCGGCAGAGCCGGGGTGAGGCGAACTGCCGGAGGGCCAGCAGCGCGGCGGTGGTGACGAGGGCGGTAACACCGCTGCAAACGGCAAAGCTGGTGACGTCGCCGAGCTGGCGCAGCGCGGTGTGATCGCGCAGCGCCATGACGATGAAGATGTGCCAGAGATAGATAAAGTAGCTGCCGGACCCGAACCAGCCAAGCAGCGGTGATCTCGGCTGGATCGCGAACAGTGCAGCGCAGAACAGGGCTGCATAGAGAAAGAAGGCGATCGAATCGTAGGTAGCGGCGTCGCCAAGGCCGAGAATGCGCACGGCGGCATAGACCATGTAGGCCGCCAGCACGGCAACAGGCAGTGCGCGGCGCATGCTCTGGTCGCTCAGGTCTGCAAACATCGCGGTCAGCGCGCCGAGCGCGACAAAGGAGAACCAGAACGGAATGTCGCGCATGCGAACTTCGTCGAGCAATCCGTCCGAAGCATGCCGAGCCTGGACATGGCGGGGTCGAGATAGGCGCCGGCAAACAATCCGCAGCCGATCGAGAGGATCAGCAGCGCCGCGATACGCCGTCTTCGAATCCGGCTATCCGGTGCCGCCAATTGCAAAGACGAGCCATAGAGCGAGCGTGCAGCAGACATAGACGAAGACGTAGTAGTAGACGAAGACATATCCCAGGGCGAACCGGGCGAACGCTGTGCCTATGCGATGGTCCATCGCCGGATTGTGCAGCGCCATGTAGGCATAGGCGGCGGCGAACGCGATCGCATAGGGGATCAAGGCCGCCTTTAACCGTTTGGCCAGCGGCACGCGACCGGAAAGCGCCGTCAGATATCCTGATACGAACAGGAAGACCGGCACGCAGGGCCGCAGCGCCGCGTCGAGGGATTTTGCCCAGGCCGCATCGAGCGGCTGCGGCAGCGAATGGATTCCAATCACCATCAGGATGGCGATGCCGCGCATGGCGTCGACGACGCTGTCGCGGCTTTGGGCCGTCGCGCGCGCGACACTCAGGGACCGCGGATTAGCCGGTACACGCTCCACGACCGTCATCGTGTGCCCTCCTGCCGCGAAATCGCGGGAGACGGTTCGGGTCTGAGGGAGCGGCGATCGTAGATCTCGGTCAGGTATCGCCGCAGCGGCGTTTCGAACGTGCGCAGCGAAACGACACTCGCGAATGCAAGGACGATGATCGCTACCGGTGCAAGGATCAGCCGTTCATGCGGCGACAGCGAAAGCAGGCGCGAGCCGAAGGTGATGATGACGGTCGCAACCGGAATATGCAGCATGTAGCAGGAATAGGTGAGCGGTGACCAGCGGTCGAAGCGCAGTCGCGACAGCAGCGTGTCGCGCGCTGCGCAGTCGGCCTGAACGGCAAGCAACGCAACGGCGTAGATCGCCAGCAGGGCGGTCATCGTCGGCAGCCAGGAGCCGAGCACGATGAACGCTACCAATGATGCGGCCAGCGCGCCGGGAACTACGGGCCAACGGGCGATCCGGTCGCGAAACAGATAGCAGGCCATGCCGAGGTTGAAGGCAGGCAGCGCCCTGAATGCGCCACCCTGGTTGATCCAGTCGGCCCATGGCGTCGTTCCTGCCGCCCATACCCAAAAAGAATTGGCGAGCGCGGCGATGGCCACGAGCGCAATGACCACTTCCTTTACGACGTTGCGCGAACAATGCGATGGCCGGGAAAAGCAGATAGCAGAACATCTCCGCCGATAGCGACCAGCTCGGGAAGTTGAACGTCAGGCGCTCGCCGATGAATGCGTGAAGCAGCAGGAACTGGGCGGGCAGGTCGGAAAGCGGGTAGCGGGCCGGGTTGTCGGTCCGGGCGGCGCCGAAATGAAGCGCGCCGGCAAGCGCCAGGTAGAAGGCAAGCGTGGCGAGATGCAGCGGATAGATGCGGGCAAGGCGACGCCAGAGGAAGCGGCCGATCGACGCGGCGTCGTTGACGCGGCCGAAATACTGGCGGGCGATGACGAAGCCGGAAACCACAAAGAACAGATCGACGAACAGATTGAAATGCCAGGTGTGGGCGACCATGAAACGGCCGATCGCGCCGTCCTTGAAGTAATCGGAATAGTGAAGGATCACCACAGCGCCGGCCGCAATGATCCGCAAGCCATCCTGATGCCTTGTGGTGCTGCTGTCATGCAAGGCGGCGGTACTCCGGACTCGAATTCTTCGGGTGAGGCGAGTGTCAGGCAGCGAGCCGGGCGATCAGGCTGACGACCGTCTCGCGGTCGTCGTGCGCCAGATCGTTCCAGCGCGCCAGATTCCGTGCCGCCTGCGCCACATACCGGGCGCGCCAGTTCTCGTCCGACAGCGCAGCCGCGATCCGTGCGGCCGCACCGGCGAAATCGGCGGTATCGACGTGGATGCCGGATTCGCCGAGCACCTCGCGGAAAATAGCGGCATCGGGGGCGATGATCGGCAGGCCGGCGTATTGCGCCTCCAGCAACGGCAATCCCAGGCCTTCGTCATGGGAGGTGCAGATGAACATGTCGGCGTCATCAAGCAACTGATTGACCCGGTCGGCGGACTGATATCCGTGCAGCGTCACGCCCGGCCGCCCCTCGAGCGCTTGCCAGTCGTTACCCCAGCCCGGCCTTCCGACGATATCGAGTGTCGCTTCCGGAAATCCCTGCATGCGCAACGCGTCGAGGATTTTCGTCGCCGCCACGAAATTCTTGCGCGGCTCCACCGTGCCCAGCGTGATCAGCCGAAGCGGTTGGGGCTGCACGCTGCGTCCGCCGCGCTGCCCGGGGTCGAGGCCAAACACGTTGCGCACCGAAGGCCGATAGAGCGTCACCTCGGCATCGGACCGGCAATGCTTGGCAAGTTTGCGCCTTGTGTCGCCGGAATTGGCGAGAAAGCGTGGGTAATGGCGCAACGCGAGCCTGAAGGGTCCGGCCATGTAAAGTCTGGCGCGCATATTGAGCTCGGCGCGCCGCGTGATCAGGAAATCGTCATGGATATAGGGCAACACGCGCGATGCAAACGGCCGCAGCAGCGGGCTTGGCGGAAAGCCGGGGCATAGCAGGATGGAGGACGAGGCGGCGAGCCGCATCGGCAATCCCAGAGTCTGCGTCGTCACCATCTGGCGAAGACCCTGTGCCTTCACCGGTACGACATCGAGCGGCGCAAGCGCGGCCTCGGAGAACAGCTCCAGCGTGATGCGTTCGAGACCGGTGACGTGACGTCCGAGATGGGTATTGTCGACATAGATAGTCATGCGAAAGGGAATCCCGAGTTATGCCGGAACGGACCGGTAGCTGATGGCCGTGCGGACTTGCGCGGGCGCGGCCACGCGCTGCGGCTCGCGCGGCAGCAAGACTGAAATGAGGATCACGAACTGCGCGAGCTGAATGTTCTTCGAGGAGAAGCTCACCGAACTGGCGGCGATGACCAGGATGAGAAGTACGATCGCCCATGCCGCCCGGCTCGAACGGCGCAGTAGTTCGACGAAGAAGCATACCAGTCCGATCGTCAGCAGGATGGTGTGGATCAGGCCGAACTGAACGATGGACGAAATCCAGAAGTTTTCGATGCCGTAGTTGAGGCCAAGCTGCGACTGCAGCGCATTCACCCGAGTCGGATTGGGGCCGAGGATCAGTTCGTTCCAGTCGAAATGCGAAAGCAGGCTGAAGGTGGCAAAGCGCGCCAGGGTGCTGCCCTTGTCGGAGGAGAAGCGCATGCAGCATCTTGTCGAAAATGCCGAGGTCGAGTGCGGCGAACACGATGGCGCCAGCGGCAAACAGCACGCAGATTGCGAGAATTGCCGCCGGAAGCGGCATTCGCTTTCCCCGTATCAGGCGGGTAGCCTCGAACAGCCCGACCAGCCCGATCATCGCCAGCACCGTGACCAGCGACGTCCGCCCGCCAAAGGCCATCAGCGATCCGAGGCTGACCGCAATCAGCGGCAGCCGCACCAGCAGCGGCAGGCAGATCGCCGGACGAAGCACCAGTGCCATGACATAGGCGCCGACGATGCCGGACGCCGTGAGAGGGTGGCCCAGCAGCGCCGCAGAGCGCCATTCACCCATCACCGTGACGTCGCCGAGCGTCAACGGGATCAGCCGATGCCCGGAGAAATACTCATAGTATCCGAGCACGACGTTCAGCAGGATCGTGAAATGAATGGCCCAGACCAGTGGGCGCTTTTGCGCTGATGACAATTGCCACGTCACCATCGCGATCAGCATCGGCAGCAGAAACGTATCGATGATGACGGTGAACGGGCGTTCCAGCACCAGCACCTGGATCAGCAGAAACAGCCAGCAGAGCAGATAGGCCAGCAGCAGCTTCGATTCGGAAAACATCCGGTTGATCTCGCCGATCGGGCCGCGGCTACGTATCAACAAGAGGGCGAACGCGAACAGCACGAAATAGGTGGCCGGATGCAGCTTTTCGTAGAAATTTCCACCGGCTGTCAAATAGTGGATTTTCCAGTTGGTCAGAACGGAAGACGAGAACGTGAAGGTTGCGATGACGGCCAGCAACATCGAGCCGATCGCGATCCGTTCGATGAACGCGTCGGCATACATGGTGCGTCCCTGCGCATGGAACGCTCGCCGCTGTGCCGGAAGCGCAGGGGGATGACGACGCATCTGCGCAGTGCCGGCCGGTCCTTGCAACGGTCCGCGCATTCTCACCGCGCCGCCCCGGCATGCAGGCTCGCGGCGCCATACGGCTTGAGATAGGCCGAGCTGCGGTAATAGTCGTAGAACTGCAGGCGGCTCAGATCGACGCGGGTCAGCACCGTGCCCATGACCCGGTCGCTGACCGGGGAGAGCAGGTCCATGGCATGGGACAGCACTTCGCGGGGGGTCTGGTCCCAGGCCAGCGCCAGAATGATGCGATCGGCCAGTTCGGCCAGCGCGCGGCCATCGACCAGCGGCACCAGCGGCGGCGAGTCGATCACGATCAGTTCGTAGCGGTGACGGAAATGATCGAGAACGTCGACGATCCGGTCGGAGAACATCAGCTCCGTGATGTATTCGACCTCCTTGATCCTGGTCGACGGCAGGATCGAAAGCCCGGTGCTGGGGTCGACGAGAATGGCGTCTTCCGGCGCGGTCTGGCCGATCGCGACTTCCAGCAACCCGGCATCGGCCCGCGGACACAGGGAGCGGGTCACCTGGGGGTTGCGCAGGTCGCCATCGATGAGAAGCGTCCGGATGCCGAGCATCGCCAGCGATTGCGCAAGATTGATAGAGAGCGTGGTCTTGCCCTCGCTGTCGAGCGCGGAGGTGACCTGTACGACCTTCACCGGCTGCGAGCGCATCGTCCTCTGCAGCGCGAGGCGAACGGCACGGATCGCTTCCGCGAAAAACGTGCCGGGTTCGTCGATCGCATAGCGCGTCAAGGGCGGTTGCAGTGGCGCCGGCAGCAGTTTCATGGTCTTCGGATCATAGCGGCCGAGTTCGTTGCGTCCGCGCCGGGCGAGGCGGGCGAGTTCGCGGGCGCCGATCAACGGGACCGCGGCAAGCACGGGCACACCTGAAATGGCTTCCGCCTGTTCCAGCGTCTTGATGCGGCCGTCGAGATAGTCGGTGAGGAATGCCAGCACGACGCCCGCGCCGAGCCCGAGCATCATGGCAAGGCCCAGGATCAGCTTGGTCTTGGGCGATGACGGCCTGATCGGAATGCTGGCCTTGGTCACGATCCGGGAATCCGGCATCTCCAGGCTCTCTTGCGCCGTCGTTTCCTTGGAGCGCGCCAGATAGGATTCATACTGCGTGCGGTTGGCCTCGGCCTCGCGCTGCAACTCGCGCAAGCGCACCTGTGCCTGGCCCGAGGAAGTGGATACGCCCTGGAGCTGGTCGAGGCTTTGCTGCATCGACGTCTCGCGGGAGCGCGCGACGTCGTAGTCGTGCTTGGTGCTCTCCAGTATCCGCCGGATTTCCTCGTTGATCAGCCTTTGGGTATCGCGGCGCTGCGCCCGGACATTGGCGACGAGCGGATGACGCGCGCCGTACCTGCTCGATAGATCCGCTTCGTTCTTGGCGATGTCGGCATACTGGGTGCGCAGCTTCGTGATCATTTCCGAGGAAATGGCCGCGTTGATGCCGCCGGGGTCGCCCCCCGATTTCGCGATGTCCTGGATCTGCTCATACTTTGCCCGCGCCTCCGCCGTTTGCACGCGCGCGGCGATCAGCTTGTTGTTGAGGTCGGTGAGCTGCTGGTCGTTGAGCGTGACGCCCTGCGACACCATCAGATTATTGGCCGAACGATAATCCTCGACCGCCTTCTCGGAAGCGCCGACCTTCGACTTCAGCTCGTCGATCTGGCCGCCGAGCCAGGTCGCGGCGATGCGCGTCGCGTCGTATTTGGCGCGAACCTGTTCCTCGAAATATGCATCCGCAATCGCGTTGGCGATGGTCGCGGCTTTCTGCGGCGAACCCGAATTGACGGCGATATCGACGAGGAAGGTGGTGCCCTGCCTTGTCACCTTCGTCCGCCTCTGCAGGATCTCCACCGATCGCGCTCTCGCCGCCTCTTCCGGGTTGGCGGCGTCGCTCGGCCCGCTGCTGCTGAACAACCGCCGGACTGGATCGAGGAGGCCGGGCTTTGGTTTGAATTCGGCATCTTCCGTCAGCTTCAGCTTGCCGACGACGCGCACCAGGATCGCAACCGACTGGATCAGCAGCGCCTGGCTTTCGATGGTCGCATCATCCGTGCCGAAGTTCGACAGCACGGACTGATTGGTCTCGACGACATTGGCGCGGCGCGGATCGACCAGAACGGTCGACGTCGCCGTATAGAGCGTGGTGGATAACGACAGGTAGATCACCGCCAGCCCGAGCAGGGCCAGGGCCGGAAGCACTGCCATCTTGTAGCGGCGGCGCAGGATGCGGCCCATCTCGCGCAGATCGACGGTCGGGTACTGCCAGCTTTCCGCGGGGCGGGCGGCAGGTTCGTCGGGGATCACATAGGGCAGGTCAGAATTGCGCTGTAACATTCATGCCTACCAGGTGTTTGTCGTAGCTGAAGACGGGGACGTCGCTGTCGCGCTTGGTGTAGCGGTAGTAGGCGGAAACGGCTCCAAAGCGATTGACGAGGTATTTGACGCGCGTGTCCGAGGTGAGCACGTTGTCCTTGCGGAGCTGACCGAAGAACTTGTCGTTCTCGTAACCGCCCGCGACGGAGACGATGACGTTGCGCCGCAGTTCGTAGTCGAGGCCGAGTTGCACCGCGTTGGCGAGCACGCCGGTCGCACTGGTGTCGGAGGTCTGCGTGACGATCTGCTCGGCATTGAAGTGCACGTCGAGCAGGCGGGTCGGCCGCCATGTCAGCCGCGCGCGGTAGGAAGGACCTTCGATGTCGCCGATCGAGGGATCGTCGAAACGCTGCTGGACAAAGCCGGCGCCGAACTCGCCGGTCACCAGATTGCTCAGGCCGACCGTGATGCCGGTCAGTGCGCGATAGCCTTGCGAATCCAAAGTGTGACCCGGCGTTCCCTTGATGTCACGCTGGTTGCCTTCCACGCCGCCGAACCAGCCCAGGGTGGAGGAGATCGCATAGTCGATCCGGCTGTGCAGTGAGTAGATCTGACCGTCGCGGGCGTCCTGGTTGATGACGCTGCCGTCCTGCGCGCGTGTTGTTCCGAAGTCGTAGGAATCGGTGCGCAAGCCGACCGACGTCGTCAGCCGGTTGAATTCCTTGCGCAGCGTGACGTCGCCGGACATCAAATTGTATGGTGTCGGCGAAATGGCGTTGCCGGGCGAACTGAGTGTGCCGACGCCTTCGTTCAGATGGGCGATCTGAAAGTTCGTCAGGAGCACCGTGTCATTGGTAATATCCAGCCAGCCGTTGCCCTTCAGGCTGGCATTGGTCTGGTTCAGGCTCGAGAACTGGTTATAGACCGTCGACTGCGTATCCAGCTTCAGGTCAACCCCGTGCCGTCCCCATAATGAGTGCGCGCGCAACGTCGGCTCGATCACCGCTGCGATGTCGGAGCGCGGCGCGGTACCCGACGCAAAGACGTTGCTGTCGTAGAAAGTTCCGGCAGTCAGCGACGGGTTGAACATCCAGGAGCCGGAGCGAATGCCGACGGGTTCATAGCCAGGCTGCTGTCGTTTTTTCACCGGCATGTCCTCAGGCGGTATCTCTTCGCGGTTGTCCGGGTCGGTCCTGTCCGGCAGCGATGACGGCTCGAAGATTCGTTGCGCGTTCCACGGCGATGCGAACTCCCCGTTGGTCCACGGGATGGCCTGTGCATTCGCCGACGATCCAAGACCTAGCAAGATTGCTGCCACCGGAATGGGCAGGGCGTTGAAGCGGCATCGGCCGGGCACGCGCATGGAGCGGGATCGCTCGCCGCTTTTATTGGACACGTTCAACCATGCAAAAGCAAACTCGGATCCCATCACCCATCCCTTGCGGGAGCGCGAAGGCGGCGAACACTTGACAGGCGAAGCCCATCGCTCAGAAAATGATCGTCGACTGCGCATTGGAACGGCAGGCCTCATACTCGGTACGCGGGGCGCAAGGTTTTTGAGTTGTGAGATTGAAGTGATGCGCTCGCCTGCAACGCGCCTTGCTGGAAAAAGTTTTCCTCGCGTCGCAAAATATTTCGCATCGCAACACGTGATGTGACGACAACGCAACACACACGTCGTCATCCGCTTGCGAGCGGCACGCACCTGATCTGTGGTTCCGCAATGCTAGAAGTAGCGTTCCGGAATCCGAATGTTGTCGCCCGGATAAACCGGAACAGGAGCATCGAGAGGGTAGGTCTCCTCTGCGCCGGCGCCTGAGCGGCGCAGAAGGACCTTGTTCTCGTTGGCGCGATACGTGAATCCGCCGGCGCTTGCGACCGCATCCAGAACCGTCAGTCCATGGCGATACGGGTATTCGCCGCTCTTCTTCACTTCGCCAAGAATGTAATAGGGGCGATACTGCGCGATCTCGACGTTCACGCGCGGATCACGCACGATTCCCTTTGCAAGCGCGGACGCGATCGCTTTCTCGAGTTGCCGTGTCGTCGTGCCGGCAGCCTTTATATGGCCGGCGAGCGGAATCGAAACCTGCCCGGTGTTGCTGATCTCGTACTCCCCCGTGATGTCGGATTCGCCGTAGACCTTCAGCCTGATCCGATCGTTCGGGCCAAGGATGTAACTTTCTGCCGACGATGCGGATGGACCCGTCTGTGCCGAAGCACGAACCGAAAGTCCGGCACTGATGCCGGCGATCGCAAGGACGAAAAGAAGAAAGTGAAGCGTCAGCCCGGCGCTGGACGACCGTTGCTGCATGGTTGCATCTCCGTGAATGCACGTACAGCCGCCGATCATAGAGAAACAAAAACGGCGAAAGAATGTGATGCGGGAGTTCCATTTCATTTGGAACGCGTGTGCACGCTTCACAAGCACTTCATAAGAGAGAGATCGTTGATCCTTATAAGAAGAGGATCGTTGATCCTTCAATCGCAATGCAAGTCAGAGTTCCTGTTCGCCACGCACCGGTATCGATATTGATTCGGTTGTTCCTGATATCCGGATGCGGCACCGGCGTGTGACCGTGCACCACGAAGCGTTCGTGGTTTCGCGTTGAGTTGAGGAACTCATCGCGAATCCAGATCAGATCGTTAACATCCTGTTGCTCGATGGGGACGTCCGGACGAATGCCGGCGTGCACGAACAAGAAATCGCCGCAACTGAACTGGTTGCGCAAGCATCGCATGACTAATTCGTGTTCACGCGGAAACGCGTCGAGAAAGCGGCGGTGCAGATCGAGAGCTTTCTCGGCGTCGTCATGCAGTTCGATGCCATAGGATGCAAGCGTCTGCATGCCGCCCAATGGCAGCCAGTACTCCAGAATGCCTGGATCCTGAAGGAACCCTTCCATCACGGCTTCGTGGTTGCCGCGCAGGCATACCGCGCGATTGGCTACGAGCCGAACCGCAAGCAGATCGAGCACTGCGCTCGAATGCGGTCCGCGATCGACGTAGTCGCCGAGATAGACTTCGACCGTGTGCGCGATCGGCCGGCGGCGGATGTCGTCGTCGATGCGTGCCATGATTTCGCTCAACAGGTCGGCTCGGCCGTGGATGTCACCGACCGCATAGATGCGCGTATCGGCAGGCGCCGAAGCGGAAACGGAGCGCGAAGTGGCCGCGGACATTTGCTGCATGATTTGCGATGTCGATCATGGAACCGGGCGGCGGTCAATCCATCACAAGATGCTGAGGTGATCTGTTTAGCTAAGAAGCAGATCGATCAGGATGACGATCGCAACCCACACTAACGCGTTCGCGAGGATGATTCGGTTCCTGAGCCTGCGGTCGCGCGGCAATCTGTCGTGCGGCACCAGCGCGCGGCTGTGCAGACGTTCGGCCATCATGGGCGCCTCCCCGGAAATGTTCCGCGGCGTGGACGGCTCGCGAATCGCTGCCGTCTCTGTTTTCTTGCGAATCCCGGCGACCACCGGCCAACTCGTGTGCCTCAATCGCGTCTTTCGCCAGGCTGTGGCAGATCGCTTTAGCTTCCGATGAACAACCTCGTTCAAAACAACGACGTGACGGCGATTTGTTGCCACTGCAGCGACATGAGTCCGCTCAATTGAACGTGGAAAATCCAGCAATGGATTTTGTTCCGGGGTTTTCGATTATGCATGGCAGCATCGAGTCACGCGCAGCCCATTAACCCGGCAAATCGAAACTAAGCGCCTCCGAACAAACCCGAATATCGCGTCGCACAAATTGCGGCAAAGATTCCGCTGCAGCGTCATCCGCGAGATTTTCGCTTTCGTGCCAAACTTCGCTCAAGATTGTGGAAAGTCTTAGCGACCGGCGAGCGTTCGCGCTCGCGGAAAGTGCTGACATTCGCCGCTGCGAAATCGTCACGCTCGGTGCCGAGCAATTCCTGCGTCCTCGGTCGCAGTCCGGTTCCAACTGAGAGGAGAGTCATGGCCTCGATCGTGACAGCCAACTTCGATCGGAACAACGTCACGCCGATTCGGAGAGAGCGAACCCAGATATCGGTCCGTCCTGTCGAGTTTGCCGGCGGCAGTGCGCTTCGCGCGCACAGAGGCCGCCGGCGTTCGCGCCGGGTCACGCGGAATGAGCCGTCGTCGTCGATCGCCAAGCGTGTCTTCGATATCGCCGCGGCAAGCGGCGCGCTGCTGTTTTTCGCGCCTCTGCTGATCGGGATTGCGGTGGCGATAAGGGCAACGTCGCCGGGCCCGGCGCTGTTCTTTCAGTACCGCTACGGGTATCGAAACCGCCGTTTCAAGATCTACAAGTTCCGCACCATGCGCAACGACGCGGGCGACAAGCGCGGCGTGAGGCAAACTGTCCTGGGCGACGCGCGCGTGACGCCTGTGGGGCGATTCCTGCGCAAGACCAGCCTCGACGAAATTCCGCAACTGTTCAACGTGATCAAGGGCGACATGTCGTTGGTCGGGCCGCGGCCGCATGTGCCGGGAATGCTGGCGGCGGAACTTCCTTACGAAGACCTCGTGCCATACTACTTTCAGCGCCATACGGCGCGGCCGGGCATCACCGGGCTCGCGCAAGTCAGCGGCTGCAGGGGAAGCACGGCCGAGTCCGGCCCTGCGATTTCGCGGATCGATTACGATCTCGTCTATATAGAGAGGTGGTCGCTGCGCATGGACATCACGATCATCATCCGCACCATCCGCAAGGAATTCCTGTCGGGAAGCGCGTACTGACCGACCGCAGCCTTGAAACATCGAAGGACCATGTCATGGCGAGGATCGAGCCGGGCGGCCGTATCGTACCCGTTCTGCTGTCAGGCGGCGCCGGCTCGCGGCTGTGGCCGCTTTCACGCGAGACCTGCCCCAAGCAACTGCTCTCGCTGCTCGGCGAAAACACACTTTTGCAGCAAACCGCGCTGCGGGTCGACGATCGTTCGCTGTTTACCGAGCCGGTGGTGATCGCAAACGCCGAGCACCGCTTCGCGATAGGCGAACAATTGCGCGCGGTCGGCGTCGACCGTCCGACCATCGTCCTCGAACCGTTCGGACGGAATACCGCGCCCGCGGTCGCGGTTGCCGCGCTGCTCGCCAGCGAAGCCGATCCCGACGCCGTGATATTGGCGATGCCGGTCGATCACTGGGTGCCCGATCACGCCGCGTTTCGCGCCGCCATCGCGACGGGCGTTACCGCCGCGCGATACGGCCGATTCGTCCTGTTCGGCGTTCGGCCCTCATCGGCGGCGACTGGTTTCGGCTATATCCGGATGGGCGACGAACTGGAAGCCGCTTCCTCCATTCGCAATGTCGCCAGCTTCGTCGAGAAGCCGGATCTGGTGACGGTGGAGCGGCTGCTGGCCTGCGACCAGCATGTCTGGAACAGCGGCATATTTCTGCTGCCGGCCCGCCAGTTCATCGACGAATTGGCGCAACGGGCGCCGGAGGTTCTCGCCGCCTGCCGCAAGGCGCTGAAGGGCGCGACCCGCGATCTCGATTTTCTTCGCCTTGAGGAGCGCGCGTTCGACGCGTGCCCGTCCATCTCGATGGACTACGCGATCATGGAAAAGACCGACAATGCGGTGGTCGTTCCCGCGACCTTCGACTGGAGCGACGTCGGAAGCTGGTCGGCGCTGTGGTCGATGGCGGACAAGGATCCGTCGGGCAATGTGGTGATTGGCGACGCGGTGATGGAAGACACTTCGGGCTGCTATGTCCGCGGCGACGGGCAACTGGTCGCCGCTCTCGGGGTCGAAGATCTCGTCATCGCCACATCGCCTGACGTGGTGCTGGTGACCAGCCGGAAGCGCGACCAGGAGGTCGGAAAGCTGGTCGAGCGCCTGAAGGCCAACGGCCATCGGTCGGCGACCCAGACCCACAGCGTGCATCGCCCGTGGGGCTACTATCAATCGATCCACTCAGGCGACCGGTTCCAGGTCAAGCGCATTACCGTCAATCCCGGCGCCAAGCTGTCGCTGCAGAAACATTATCACCGCGCCGAACACTGGGTCGTGGTGAACGGCACCGCGATCGTTACGCGCGACGACGAGGAAATCCTCTTGCGCGAGAACGAGTTGATCTTCGTGCCCTTGGGATGCATGCATCGCCTGGAGAATCCCGGAAAGGTTCCGCTCAATCTGATCGAGGTCCAGTCGGGCGCCTATCTCGGGGAAGACGACATCGTCCGCGTTCAGGATATCTATGACCGCGTCTGAGGTGCGGCTGGGGGAGGCAGCATCCGCGTCGATGACGGCGGATGCCGGTAGCGGCATTTGCGTGCACCAAGGGAGGCGACAATGAGCGCAAAACAACAGGTCAAGGAACTGGTGAAGGATGCATTTCCTTCGGTATGGCTGCAATGGCATTTCATGAAGCGCCCGAAATCGGCGGAGCGGGAACTGTCTTATCTCGACAAGGTGATTCCCGGTGACGCGGTCACTGTGGACGTCGGCGCCAATTGCGGCCTGTACACGCGGCGGCTCGCGCGCCTCTCCCGGCAGGTTCACGCCTTCGAGCCGTCGCAGCAGATGGCGAGGCTGCTGCGCCGAACCTCGGCGAGGAACGTGAGCGTCCACGAGATCGCGCTGTCGGATCATGACGGTGATGCCGAGCTGTTCATTCCGCAAGGCGATGACGGCCTGGTCTATGGGCTTGCCTCACTGGAGGCGCGAGCCGATCCATCGGCCACAATAGTCTCTGCCCATGTGCCGATCGCGCGGCTCGATGCGGTTATCGACCACGACGTGGCGTTCGTGAAGATCGACGTCGAAGGCCACGAGTTGAATGTCCTCAACGGTGCCGTCGAACTTCTGGAACGCTGCCAGCCGGTATTTCTGGTGGAGGCGGAAGACCGCCATCGCGCCGAGGCGACACGCTCGGTGTTCGAATTCTTCAGGAGCAAATCCTACCGGGGGTTCTTCCTGAAAGGCAACGACGTGATCGCCGTGGAGCAGTTCGATTCCGACAGGCTCCAGGATGCCGGTGCCCTGCGACCGGACGGCGGCCGCAAGGACGGGCAGTTCTACGTCAACAACTTCTTTTTCTTTCCCCGTCATCTCGACGGTGAATCGATATTGAGCAGCTAGCGCGTCGTTTCATCGTCTATCCCCGCCGGCGCGGCCATTGCCGCGCGGCTTCTCACGCAGGAACCGTAATGCATATAGCGATGATCGGCGCCGGCTATGTCGGGCTGGTGTCAGGGGCGTGCTTTTCCGATTTCGGGCATCAGGTTGTCTGTATCGACAGCAACGCCGGGAAGGTTGCCAGCCTCAACAACGGAGAGATGCCGATCCACGAACCAGGACTTGCCGAACTGGTGGCGCGAAATGTTGGCCAGGGCCGCCTGTCATTCGCTAGCGATCTGAAGTCGGCGGTAAGCGAAGCGGAAGTGGTGTTCATCGCGGTCGGCACGCCGTCGCGCCGGGGCGACGGCCATGCCGATCTTTCCTTTGTCTACGCCGCGGCGCGCGAGATCGCGGGCGTGCTTCCGGAGCAGGCGGTGGTGGTCACGAAGTCGACCGTTCCGGTCGGCACCGGCGACGAGGTCGAGCGCATCATCCGCGAAGAGAACCCGGCCGCCTCGGTTGCCGTCGTCTCGAATCCCGAGTTCCTGCGCGAGGGCGCGGCGATCCGCGATTTCAAGCATCCCGACCGGATCGTCATCGGAACGGATGACGCGCGCGCCCGCGGCGTGATGGCCGAGGTGTACCGGCCGCTTCACCTCAACGCTTCGCCGATCCTCTATACCGACCGCCGCACCGCGGAACTGACGAAATATGCCGCCAATTCCTTCCTCGCCACCAAGATCGCCTTCATCAACGAGATTGCGGACCTTGCAGAAAAGGTCGGCGCCAATGTGCAGGAAGTCGCGCGCGGGATCGGCCTCGACAACCGGATCGGCCGGAAATTCCTGCACGCGGGGCCCGGCTTCGGCGGCTCCTGTTTTCCAAAGGACGCGATGGCGCTGATCAAGACCGGCCAGGACAATGAATTGCCGATGCGAATCGTGGAAACGGTGGTCGCGGTCAACGACCAGCGCAAGCGGGCGATGGCGCGCAAGGTCGCGAACGCCTTCGGCGGCAATCTGCGGGGAAAGTCGATCGCAGTGCTCGGCGTGACCTTCAAGCCCGATACCGATGACATGCGCGACGCGCCGTCGATTCCGCTGATCACCGCGCTGCAGGACATGGGCGCCGAGGTTCGCGTATTTGATCCCGTTGGCATGGAGCAGGCGAAGAAGGTGTTCGAGAATGTCACCTTCTGTGAGAATGCCTATCGTTGCGCCAAAGGATGTCACGCGCTCGTCATCGTCACGGAATGGGAACAGTTCCGGGCACTGGATCTCAAGGAATTGTCGGCCATCATGGCCTGCCCGGTCATCGTCGATCTGCGCAACATCTACTCTCCGGAAGAAGTGGAGCGGAACGGCTTTTTGTATTGTGGCGTGGGCCGGCCGAAATCGTTGGCGTATTGATGCGCAGAGGCCGTCATGACATCGGATGGTTGAGGGAGTGCGCATGATGTCCGATCAGGCAATTCTGGTAACGGGGGCGGCGGGTTTCATCGGATTCCACGTGGCGCAGCGGTTGCTGCAGTCCGGCCACCGTGTCGTCGGGGTCGACAATCTCAATGCCTACTACGATCCGCGGCTGAAGGCGGCCCGGCTCGATATCCTGCGCAACGACCCGCGCTTTCAGTTCGAAAGGCTCGATGTGGCGGATCGCGTGGCGATGCCGGCGCTGTTCGCGCGGTATCGCTTTCCCGTCGTCATCCATCTGGCCGCACAGGCGGGCGTACGATACTCGCTTAGAGATCCGCACGCCTATGTCGACGCCAATCTGGTCGGCTTCACCAATATTCTGGAAGGCTGCCGGCACAATGGCTGCCGTCATCTGCTGTTCGCATCCTCGTCGTCCGTTTATGGCGCCAACAGGAAGCTGCCGTTCTCGGTGCATGACAACGTCGATCATCCGATCAGCCTTTATGCCGCGAGCAAGAAGGCCAACGAGTTGATGGCCCATTCGTACAGCCATCTGTACGGGATACCCTCGACCGGCTTGCGGTTCTTCACGGTATATGGCCCCTGGTATCGTCCCGACATGGCGCTGTTCGTGTTTGCCGACGCGATCGTCCGCGGCGATCCGGTCAAGCTGTTCAATGGGGGACGGATGCTTCGCGACTTCACCTATGTCGACGATGTGACGGAAGCGCTGGTCCGCCTGATCGATCGCGCGCCGCAAGGTGGGCAGCACCGGCTGGACAGGGCGCCGGACCCGGGATCGAGCACCGCCCCCTGGCGCATCTACAATGTCGGCAACAACAAGCCGCAGGAACTGCTGCTTGTGCTGGATATCCTCGAGCAGGCGCTGGGACGCAAGGCCAAAAAAGAATTGCTGCCGATGCAGCCGGGCGACGTGCCGACGACCTATGCCGATGTCGATGATCTCGTACGTGACGTGGGTTTCCGCCCCGCCACCCCGATCGAGGACGGCATTCGCAGGTTCGCTAGCTGGTATCGCAGCTACTGCGAGGCATAGTCGGTTGGCAGATTGCAGCGATGGGGCTGCGATCGGGCATTATGTCATCAGATTATTGGTCCGCTCAGTCGGCACGGCCATTGGACGGAACGCGAGGGCGGGCGTCGATTTCAGTCACGAACGCCTTGCGTGCATGCGGCGATAAAGGCTCGCCTTCCGTTCACGTCATTGCTGGAGTTGGTCCAACCGCGTTGAGTTGCAAGAGCCTCGCAGGATTGAAGGGAACGCTTCATGGCCTCCGGTTCGTTCACAGTTGAATTGGTGCGACGGATGGTTGGAACGGGCGATGACAAAGGGGGTGATGACGCTATCGGAGGTGGGGACGGCGGCACCGGCGGCAATGCCGCGGCGGTGGTTGGGCTTGGTGAAGCCTTGCTGTCGGGCCTCTGGCTTGCAAGAAAGAAAGCACCAGTCACAGCGCATAGCGCGATGACGCCGATGAGCGCGACGGAAAGCCAACTCTTGGCCGATTTTGTGCTTGCCGAACTGGCGGTCGCCTGCGGCGTCCCATTAGACCGGGCATCGTCCCATGTCGCCACGATATAGGCATGAACCGGCTCCGGAATATTCTTCACTTTCCGCGCGCCGATGTCGATAAATCGCGCAGACAGCTTGCCGGTCACCTGCTCATACACTGCGCGTGAAATACAGATACCGCCAACTTCGGCCAGGCCTTCGAGGCGCGCGGCGATATTGACGCCATCGCCGAGCAGGTCGCCCTCGCGCTCGACCACGTCGCCGATGCCAAGGCCGATGCGATAGCTCATCTGCCGGCTGTCTGGATAAGCGAGGTTCCGCGTGCGCAGGCTTTCCTGGATATCGATGGCGCAACGTACCGCTTCGACCGCGCTGGCGAATTCTGCAAGGATTGCATCGCCCGCGGTATTGAAAATGCGGCCGCCAGCTACGGCAATGATGTCGTCAATGGTGGTTCGACAGGACGCCATTCGCCGCAGCGTCTCTTCCTCGTCATCGGCGACCAGCCTGCCGTAGTCGGCGATGTGGGCTACCAGAATTGCGGCGATCTTGCGCCTCATGAGGATGGCATCCCGCACATATCGGTCGCAGCAAAAGTGCTCCCAGGTTAGGACAACCAGGACGTTCAAAATCCGGTCGGCGTCGAGCAAAGCCTATCCGCGGTCCATCCGGGCCGCAATACCCAAACTTCCCGTAACGTACCAGAATCCTTAACATTATGGGACAGATTGGCCGTTGCGGCCGCGAGTCCTCGCAGCCGTGCCACGCCTCGCATAGGAGCAACGTCATGCCGCTATGGACCTGCGAACAATGTGGTGCCCAGTTTCCCGAGAGCGCTGAGCCGCCGCCGGCATGTCCGGTCTGCGAGGATGCGCGGCAATATGTGAACTGGAAGGGTCAGACCTGGCTCACGCGCGAGGAACTGACGAAGAGTCACAAGCTCGTCTGGCGTGACGATCTCGGCATTGCCGGCATCGGCGTCGAGCCGGGCTTTGCGATCGGGCAACGCGCGCTGTTGGTGCGGGAGGCCGATGGCTGCGTGATGTGGGACTGTGTGCCGCTGGCCACGCGTGAGGCCATCGAATACGTGCGCTCGCTCGGCGGCCTGAAGGCGATCGCCGTCTCGCATCCGCATTACTACGGCGCGGTCGCCGACTGGAGCGAAGCGTTCGGCGGCGTGCCGGTCTACCTGCATGGCGACGACCGCGCCTTCGTCACGCGGCAGCACTCCGCCATCGTGCCGTGGAGCGGTGACAGCCACAGACTCTCCGACGATATTGTTCTGGTGCGAACCGGCGGACATTTCGCCGGCGGCACGGTGATGCATTGGCGCGCGGGCGCGGAAGGGCGGGGCGTGTTGCTCACCGGCGATGTCGCGATGGTGGCGATGGATCGCCGTTCGCTCAGCTTCATGTACAGTTTTCCGAACTACATTCCGCTCAATGCGCCGGCGGTGCGGCGGATCTGGGCTGCGGTCGAGCCGCTGGCCTTCGAGCGCATCTACGGCGCATGGTGGGGCCGCAACATCGCCGACGAAGCAAAGGCGGCGTTTGAAATGTCGGTCCGGCGATATATCGCAGCGATCTCCGAATGAGAGCCGGTCGGTTGATACGGTGCGTGGAGCGGCTTCAGTAAGTTCGCCAGCTCGCACGGCTTGTCAGCGCCAAATGCACGTGCTGCCGACAATGGCTGCAGACGAACCAAAAAATGGAATGACTCTAAATTAGAGTGATTCAAATTTTGTCGCGCAGCGTTTCAATGCGGCGACGATGTCGTCGAGTGACTTTCACGCAACATCGGAAGATCAAAGCGGCGACCTTGTAGACGTTCTAACAAGCCGCGCCTTTGTAAGACGCATGACATGCTAATCACCACATGAAGTCGATGGGGCTTTCGATGATGGGGTGTGCGATGTCGGTAAGATACGTGGCCAGGGCGACCTGGCTCGGCGCGGGAAGTATGATGGCGCTTTGCCTGGTGCTTGGCGATACCAGTTCGGCTCAATCCAGTTTGCCGCCGGTCACGGTCGATGCACCGAAGCCGCAAGCGGCCCGTCCAACGCAACCTTCGCGAAGAGCTGTGCGCTCGCAGGGCGGGACGCGGCGGGTCGCCGCGCCGGCGCCGCCGCAGAATGTCGAACCCGGCGCGCGCGGCGCGGGTGGCGCGGCTCGTGAACGCGCCAACGGACCCGTGGTTGGGTATCTTGCCACCCAGAGCGCGACCGCCACCAAGACCGATACGCCCATCCTGACAACGCCGCAGTCGATCTCGGTCGTGACGCAGGATCAAATACAGGACCAGGGCGCCCAGAACGTCACCGAAGCGCTGCGCTATACGCCCGGCGTCACCGTGCAAAGCTTTGGTGCGAACGCCTTCTTCGACTCCTTCAAGCTGAGGGGCTTCGATGCTCCGCGCTATCTGGATGGTTTGCGGTTGCCGGCGGACAACACCACGTTTGCCATCCCGCGCATTGAAACCTACGGCCTGGAGCGGCTGGAGGTTCTGAAGGGACCCTCGTCAGGTCTGTATGGCCAGTCCGATCCAGGCGGCCTGCTCAACATGGTCAGCAAGCGACCGACCTCGACGCCGCAATACGAGATCGTGGGTTCGTTCGGATCTTTCGAACGCTTTCAGGGCGCGTTCGACATCGGCGGTCCGATCGACAAGAACGGCGAGTTTCTCTATCGCATTGTCGGCCTTGGCCGCGACAGCAACACCCAGACCGACTTCGTTCAGGACAACAAGCTGTTCATCGCGCCGAGTTTCACCTGGCGTCCGACGAACGACACGACCTTCACGATTCTCTCGCAGTATCAGAAGGCCGACAACAAGGGCTATCAGCAATACGTCCCAGGAGAGGTCTCCTTCCTGCCCAATCCGAACGGCCATATCCCCTACAGCCGCTATCTCGGCGCTCCCGGGCTCGACGGCTACAATCTCGAGCAGTTCGCGATCGGCTACGCGTTCGAGCACCGGTTCGAGAATAACCTCCAGTTCCGGCAAAATTTTCGCTACACCGACGTCGGCAACGATCTGGCTTCCGTCCGTACGGAGGGTATGGTCAGGATCGGATCGTCTTGTTGCCCGCACCTTCAACTATGTGAAGGCGCGCGCTGCCAACGTCGCGCTCGACAATCAGTTGCAGGCGGACTTCATGACGGGGCCGCTCACCCACAAGGTTCTGTTCGGCGTCGATTATTTCAATCAGTGGGCCAACACCGACTATCGGTCAGACCGGTATTCTGCCGATCGATGCATACAGTCCGGTCTATAACGCAGCGATCCCGAGCTTCGCATCGCTGGCCCCGTTCATCCTTCGTGATGACAGGCTGTCGCAGGCCGGTGTCTATGTCCAGGATCAGATCAAGCTCGACCGGTGGATGCTGACCGTGAGCGGCCGGCAGGATTGGGCAAGCACCGGTTTCACCAGCAAGGCGGCCTTTCCGCCGCTCGGTACGTACGATCGCCAGGACTCCGCGCAAACCGGCCGGGTTGGCCTCAACTACCTGTTTGACGTCGGCCTGTCGCCCTATGTCAGCTACGCGACGTCGTTCACGCCGAACCTCGGGGCCGACAGCGCCGGCAACTCGTTCAGGCCCACGACGGGTGAGGGCGCCGAAGTCGGCGTCAAGTTCAAGCCCAACGGATCGAACCTCATGGTCACGGCGGCGCTGTTCGACATCCGTCAAAAGGATGTGCTGACGGGCGATCCGGCCAATTTCTTCTTCAACGTGCAGACCGATGCGGTGCGGGTGCGCGGCTTTGAGCTCGAACTCAAGGGCAACCTCACCCGCGAGCTGGAGATCGTGGCGGGGTACAGCCATCTCGATCCGCGCGTGACCTCAAGCATCGGAGGCTATGCCGGCAAATACATGATGAACACGGCTCAGGATCAGGGCGCCATCTGGGCCAAGTACAACTGGCACGACGGCCCGCTCGCCGGACTTGGGCTCGGCGCCGGCGTTCGCTATGTCGGCGAAACCTATGGCGACAACTTCAACACCTTCGTCGTTCCGTCCTATGCCCTGCTCGACGCGGCCATCAGCTATGACTTCGCCTATATGCGGCCGGACTGGAAGGGATTGAAGGCGCAGGTTAACGTGACGAACCTGACCAACCATTTCTACGTCGCATCCTGCTTTACCGGTCTACCCTATTGCGGTCTCGGCAATGCGCGTACGGTCCTCGGCACGCTGAAATATTCCTGGAACTAGGGACGTTCAATTGACGCCAGCGACAAGATCTTTACGGCGATGGGGGCTCGTCCACAAATGGACCAGCCTGATCTGCACGCTCTTCATGCTGATGCTCTGCATCACCGGCCTGCCGCTGATCTTCCATGAAGAGATCGACGACCTCCTGCACAGCCAGGTCAAGCCGGCCGAAGTGCCGGCGGGAACGCCGTCGGCCAACCTCGACCAACTGCTTGACAATGCGCTCAAGCAAACGCCCGGCGAAGTACCTCACTTTCTCATCTGGGATCGTGACGATCCCAACGCGATGTTCGTGAGCGTCGGCAAGTCGATTACATCAGATCCCAGTCAGAATCGTTTCGTCCGCATGGATGCGCATACGGCGGCATTCCTCGATGCTCCCGACGTCACCGGCCGCTTCACCTACATTATGCTGAGGCTGCACACGGATATGTTCGCAGGGCTGGCGGGGAAGCTCTTTCTCGGCTTGATGGGGATCCTGTTCTGCGTCGCCGTCATCTCCGGGATTGTCGTTTATGCGCCCTCGATGAGGAAGCTGAATTTCGGGACCTACCGCAGCAAGCGCACGCGGATTGTGCGATGGCTGGATTTGCACAACATGGCCGGCATTTTGCTGGTGATGTGGACGCTGGTGGTGGGCTTTACCGGCGTGATCAACACCTGGGCCGATCTCGTGCTCAAGATGTGGCAGTTCGGCCAGCTTGCCGAAATGACCGCGCAATACCGCGATCGGGCTCCGCCTGCGCACCTGGCGTCGCTGCACTCCGCCGTCGATGTTGCCGCCAGGGCGGTTCCCGGCATGCAGCCGAGCTTCGTGGCGTTTCCGGGCACCATCTTCAGCAGCAAGAGCCACTATGCGGTCTTCCTGCGTGGCAATACGCCGGTCACCTCGCGGCTGCTGAAGCCGGCGCTGATTGACGCCGAGACCGGTCAATTGACGGATACGCGCGACATGCCCTGGTACGTCTCGACGCTGTTTATTTCGCAACCCCTGCATTTCGGTGACTATGGTGGCATGCCGCTGAAAGTGCTGTGGGCGCTGCTTGATATCCTTACGATCGTGGTGCTGGTTACCGGCGTCTATCTTTGGATGCGCAGGCGGAAGTCCGGCGTGAGCGTCGAGCGTGCGATTGCGCGGCCAGCGGCCATCGAAGCCTCAGCCGCTGCGTCGTGACGATCGCCATGAAACGTTCGCATCAGACCCTGCGTCAGATATTTGCCGCGCCTGTTGTCATCGGCATCTTGAGCACTGTTGGACTGCTCGCAGCGCTTATCGGCGACAATGTCTGGGACGCGGTCTCGTGGATAGGCCTTGCAATCCCGTTCGTGCTGTTTGTCTTCTTCATTTATAAACGCGCGCCGAACTAGAGGCGCCATCTCGCGATGTGGTGATTGTCCGGCGCGCGCCGCGCAGTGATATCTAACGACGCTAGCGGAACGATCTGGCTGCCCCGGCCAGGCGGCGGCCAGCGCTTTCCTGCTGTGCCGGCTGCAGCGGAACGGAGTCGCCTTTCGGCTCGTTGAGCCAGCCGGTGAGGCGCGACATTAGGCCCGCCTGTTCCGCCGTCCTCGGCTCCTGCACGAAGGGATCGGTGTAGCACATTGCACCTGCGGCCTTCGCGATCCGCGCCACCGCATCGGTCATCGCCGGTGCGCCCGCGGTATAGACCACGTCGTCCGGCGACAGCTTTGGCAGATGATCGGTCGGCCGGCCGCTCTGGATAGCGTGCGATATCTGCTGCGGCTCCGACACCATCGGGATCAGCTTGACGTTGGGAAACAGCGCCAGCCGGCACAGCGCCGCGTGCATGTAGAGCGAGCGGATGCTGCGTGCCGCCACCACGAAGACCATTTCGCGCTGCGGCTGCTCCATGATGGCGGCGGCCGCGACCGACCACATCGGGGCGAAACCGGTGCCGCTGGCGACGAGAACGGTACGGCCGGGATGGTCTTTCCTGAAAAAGGCGCGGCCGTACGGTCCGGTCAGCTTGACGCGGTGCCCGGGGCGGATTTCGCGGCCGAGTGCCGAGGATACCCGCCCGTCCTCAACTTTTCGGATGTGAAAGTGCAGCACGCGATCGTCGGGAGCGCCTTCCAGCGGAAAGGTCGGGCTATAGGGCCTTGCCGGGAATCCCTGAAACTGCAGTTTGCAGTACTGACCGGGGAGATAATCGAGCGGCTTCGGCAGTTCGATGTCGACGCCCACCACGTCGGGCGCGAGCTGAACGGTCTGAACCACTTCGGCCGACAGCGCCACCGGTTCGGGCGCGGCCTCGATCGCAATCTGGAGATCGGAGACGATCCTGGCCTGGCAGGCATGGATCATGTCGTCGCCGCGGCTGTGGCCGCCGAACACCGTGCCGTCGACGAGGCGCACGCGGCAAGCGCCGCAGATTCCGGAGCGGCAATCGTGCGGAAGGTCGATGCCGTTCATCAGTGCCCAGTCGAGCAGCAGCTCGCCGCGATTCGCCAGGAACGGTTCGTCGTTGATGGTGACTTTGCAAATCTTTGACATTTATTCCACCTCGATGCGAATGGGCCGGACGTGCCGCGTGTGTCTGATCTGGCTGTGATCGAATGCGGCGACCCGCATGAAGACGCCGGACTTGATCGGCACGTCAAACTTGCTTGTTGTGTCGAGCCGGCGTTTCACCTCCAGCGCCCAAAGGCCGGAGGCCCAGCGCGCGGCAGATCGAACGTCGGCGCGGTCGCCCGAAGATTCACCTCCCAGGATGACGCCCGGGATCACGGTCCCCATCGGAATGCGGGCGTCGACATCGGTCGAATAGGGAACTGACTCCTGTTCGGTCATGGACCAGCGCGCACCGTCGCTTTCGCCATGGTTTGGATCGAGGTCGATATCCCCCAATGCGGCGGTGGTGGCAGCGACGACTTTGGGCAGCCGTAGCGGAGCGACCAGGCGGCTGCGGCGCGGACCGCCTGACGTGTCGGCTTCGACGGCGAAATTGTCCCGGTAGCCTGCCGTGCCCGGGTCGGGCGCGAAGCCGCCTTTGTACGGCACGACGTTGGCGGCCTGCATCGGGGTTGGATTCAGCGGAGGTCCGAAATGGGCATCGTCCATCCATCCGGTCGCGCCGCTCGTCGCCTTCCACTGCCAGACATCGGCATAGCCGGCTTCCGAGTAATGCAGTCCGCGGCCGCTCATGGTGGCCGGCGCGCCGGCGACCGGCTGCGGCCCGGGATGAAAGGTTCGGCCGCCGGCGAGCGTGACGTCGGAGGTGGTCAGGAGCACCGAAAACTTGTCTTCGTTGTATTGATGCTCGTCGCCGAGCTGAAAGCCGGAATGCAGCAGGTGCCATCCGTCGGCTTCCTTGACCAGCGGCAACTGTTTCAGCGAGCGCGTCGAATCCTGCCAGGTGAAGAGGAAATACGCGTAGGTGCCGTCATGCACCGCGCGGACCTCGATTCTGGTTTCTCCCTTGCCGTCGAAATTTCCGCCTTCTCCGGTCAGCAGCGAGAATGGCTTGACGTCTCGCCACGCCCGATCGGAAGTATCGCCATCGAGGATCGGTGCGTCGGCGGAGCTGATGCGGCGAACCTGCACACTGTCCACCGACATCCGATCGGTGGCCACCAGCAGCGAGCCGCCGGTGATCGCGGCTGCGGCTGCCACGACGAATGCATTGGCCTGCAGGGTCGGGTTTCGCGATCTCGCGGGCCCACCCTTGGATCGCGGCGCCGGATCCGGCTGGCCGGTTCGGTCGCGGCGCGCCTCTGTGCCCGGCTGCAGCGGATGAGATGACACCTCGGGCGGTGCGTCGACATTTCCGGATTCCGCTCGCCGTGCCGACTGCTCGGCCAGCATGCCCAGCAGTTCGGCGGCATCGAGCCGCTGCGGCGGCGCAGGCAGTCCGGCGGGACGAAAGATGCGCAGCAGTTGCGAAACGCCGCCGCTCTTGAATTGGGTCAGGACATGCAGGACGACAAAGGCAAGGATCACCCAGGTCCCCACCCAGTGCAGCATCGCCACGTCGTAGCCGGAGTAGAAACCGAAATAGAGCGCGCCGCCGCTGACCAGCAGCCCCGCCATCGTGACAAAGAAAATCCAGTACATCAGCGCGATCACGGCGCTCAACCTGGACTGCCCGCGGCCGAACAACCCGCGCAGGCGAACCTTGTCGAGCTGGACGCGGCGCCCGAGGCCGGAGCGAAGCATATAGACGATGTAGCCGATCGCCACGGCGACCAGGACGACAGCGGCCTGCATGTGGGCGACCCATACGCTGTCGCGCGGCAGGATGGCATCGAACAGATTGATCCAGGTTCGGTCGGGTGTCTCCGTCGCAATGCGCAAACCGGTGACGAGCGCAACGGAGAATGCCGCGACGAATGTCCAGTGTAGAATAATGGTCCCATAGTCCGTCTTACGCTGCCTCACGCATACGCCCCGCTACTTCACTTCCGAAACAGCAACCGCGCCGATTCCACCAACCGCCGATGTCGCTGCATTACCGATGATGGTCCCCAACGCCGTGGCGGAGACCGTCGTTTAGATCGTCCTTTGGCGGGGCCAGGCCGACGAGATGCCTTTGTGCGCCCGTCGCGTGAGCCGGACCGGCGAACGCGCTCTCTCGATGTATCGGCCTCCAGCGCCCCCGGAGCATCGGGCACGCCGGAGGCCGCGCCGCGCGCCGCTATCCCCACGTGTGATATAGATGATGCGCCAGTTCGGGCGCGGGCGAATGGTCGTGGTCCACGCCGACAGGTGCGGCGAGGTCGGCGGTCGTAACTGCTCCCGGCTCGGCGCTGAGGGTGGGGGCCACGGCGTTTGGCAGGGCCGGGTCCGCCGCCGGGGCGGCCGGTGTTTCGGCCGCCGTTGCCGTCTCCGCCACCGGCGCCCCCAGTACTTCGGCAACCGTCACGCCTTGGGTATTGTAGGTGCCGCCGATGACCGGGACATTGTGGTCGCCGGCATCGGCCGCGTTGCCGTGCATCTGGTCCGCCGCCGCCGTAACCAGGGTCGCGTCGCCTGTCTGCAGTCCCTTGATTATCGCGGCAATCTCGCCGCTGAGCGCGCCGGTCGCGCCCAGCAACGCGTTGCTGCCGTGAACCGCACCGGAGTCGGTGACGGATTTTTCGAATGCCTTGAGGTCGCCGATCAGCGCGGCAATGGCCTGCGTGTCGCCGCTGCCCGCGAGGTCGAGGGCCTGCTGTCCAAGCGAGTTGGACTGGGCGATGAAATTGGCCACGAAAACCGTCTGCGCATCGTTGTCGAGGAATTTCGGCGTTGCGTTTTCGGCATCGGGAAACGGTGAGAAGCCGCTGATGCCGTCTTGGGTCGCCATATCAGCCAGATTGGCGTCGCCCTGGATGATATTGATGATGTCGAGGATGTTGTCGGCGCTGGCGTTTGCCGCATCGGGGCTGATGTTGGGGTCGTTGATATAGGTGAGCTCGAGCTGGAGCTGGCGCACGACCGCATCGGCGTGGACGCCGGTCAACCCGTCGAACATTTGCGGGTTGGCGTCCATCAATGCCTCCATGTCCGTGATCACGGCGTTGATGTCGTCGGTAATCTGCTGCCGGTTGGCGTCAGTAACGCCGCCGAGGATCTCGCTGGCCGCGTCGTTGAAGATCACGCCGATCTCCGCGAGGTTGGCGTGCGGTGCGTTAGCCGCTGTGGTTCTCTCTAGCAGGGTCTCGGGTGCTGCCGCAGGCGCGGTTGCGGCGAGGGCGCTCAGCGCAGCATCGGTCTTGACCGCATTGACGGTATTGATGACGTCGAGATGGCTGGCGCGCAGCGCCTGTTCTGCGGCGGCCACGCTGCCGAACGCACTACTGGCGTTCGCGCTGGCGTTGGCCGTCGAAATCGCAGTGTTGATGTCGGACAGGACCGCCTGAACATGGCCGAGTGACGCCCCGGAAAACTGCCCCGCATTGACCTGAGCCAGCAGGCTGTTGTGCACCGTTGTAAGATCGTTCGCATTTTGGTTGATGCTGGCAGGCCCCTGGCCGCCTTGCTCGATCGGGGGTTGTCCGAAGCTGCTCATCGGCGCCGGGGTGGTGTCGATGAAGGTAGAGCCGAGGGCGGAGATGCTCGGCGCGGTGGACGGCGAGGGCATCTCGGTAGGCGGAGTTGCTTCCTCCGGCGTCGTCGCGGACGGAGGCGCCGGGGCGACCGGCGGGCTCGGGGCCTCGTCGACCGGCTGATCGAGATCGGCGTGGCGGTGAGTGATGCGAGCCATTGTTCGTCCCCTGTTACCCATTGGAATTCATGACGTATCGGCGCGGTCATCCGCCGGGGAGCAGGATTTGCGCATGATGAAAGATCATTTAGCTTCGTGGCGTCATTCGGCCGACACGGCGACCAATGAGCGCCGAAGCAAGGTGATAGACGGACGAATCCATGACGCGCGCTTCGCCAAAAAACGGCGAACGAGATGCGCTCGAAACAAGGATATCGCAGCCCTCGTCGGCGCGCATCGCGCGAATCCGGATCGTCGGTTTTCGCGTGTCGGAACTCTGCTCATCGCATCGGCAGCAAACAGCTCTTTGCCATCGTTCGACCCACGAGCGAACTTGAACAATCGGCATTCGTCGCATTCTCGTCGAAAAATGGTCCGCATCGCGCGTCAAGGAGGCCTGCAGGGAGACCCGGTGGTCGAGCGGGTCGAAGGGCAGTTCAATGAGTATCGCTCAGAGTCAGGCACAGGGCCGAGCGCGGGCAGCATCGACGCCCCGCGCAATTTCCGGTCTGCTTTCGACGCTGGCCGCCGATGATCCCGTTGCGAATGCGATGCGCGCGAGCGCGCGCCGCATGATTGGCGTCGCCGTCTTCAGCGGTGTCATCAACATCCTGATGCTGTCGGGCTCTCTCTACATGTTGCAGGTGTACGACCGGGTCATTCCGAGCCGTAACCTCGCGACGTTGTTCGGCCTGTCCTTGATGGTGCTGATCGCCTACGTCGTGCAGGGATATTTCGACGCGATGCGGTCGCGGATGCTTTGCCGGATCGCCACGCTGTTCGACGGCGCGCTGCAGGGATCGATCCATTCGGCGCTCGCCACCTTGCCGCTGCGCGGGGTGAAGCCGGTCTTGATGCAGCAGCCGTTACGCGATCTCGATCAGGTGCGCACCTTCATGTCGGGTATGGGGCCGACGGCGTTCCTGGACATGCCGTGGATCCCGGTCTTTCTGATCGGGTTGTTTCTGTTTCACCCGATGATCGGCTTCACGGCGCTGCTTGGCACCGCGGCGATCATTGCCATGACGTTGGTGACGGAGCGGATCTCGCGCGGCGCGACCAAGACGGCGATGGACCTCAACGCGCAGCGGCAGGTGCTGGCGGATGCGACGCAGCGCAACGCGGAAATCGTTCGGGCGCTCGGCATGACGGATCGCTTGACGGCGCGCTGGTCGGAAGCCAACGAGCGGTACCTGCAGGAAAACATCCGCGCGACCGACGTCTATGCCAATCTCGGCTCGAGCGCGAAGGTGCTGCGCTACATCCTGCAATCGGGAATGCTGGGCATGGGCGCCTATCTCGTCGTCGCCGACAAGGCGTCGGGCGGCATCATGATCGCATCCTCGATCCTGATGGGGCGCGCGCTCGCGCCCGTCGAAATCGCGCTCGGCACCTGGAAGCAACTGTCCGCCGCCCGCCAGGGCCTCGCGCGTCTGCGCGACATCTGCAAGGCGACCGCTCCGCCGCCGGCGCCGCCGGTCAAGCTGCCGCGCCCCTACCGCGAATTGTCCGTGCAGAATCTCGCGGTGGCCGCACCCGGCTTCGACATGCCGATCGTGTCCGGTGTCACGTTTTCGCTCAAGGCCGGCTCGGGGCTGGCGCTGCTCGGCGCGAGCGCGTCGGGCAAGACCTCGCTCTCGAAGGCACTGGTTGGAATCTGGCCGGCGCATCGGGGCGCCGTACGGCTCGACGGCGCGGCGCTCGATCAATGGCGCAACGAGGATCTCGGCCGGCACATCGGCTATCTCCCGCAGGATGTCGGCCTGTTCGACGGCACAGTGGCGGAGAACATCTCCCGTTTCGACGACAACGCGAGTTCGGATGCGATCCTGAAGGCCGCGCAGATCGCCGGTGTCCACGACATCATTCTGCGCCTGCCGGAAGGCTATGCGACGCGAATAGGGCAGGGCGGCATGTCGCTGTCGGCTGGCCAGAAGCAGCGCGTCGGCCTGGCGCGGGCGGTGTTCGGCGACCCTTTTCTGCTCGTGCTCGATGAGCCCAACGCCAATCTGGATGCCGACGGTGAGAATGCGCTTGACGCGCGCCATCGGCATCATGCGCCAGAACAAATCCATCGTCGTCGTCATCTCGCATCGGCCGAGCGCACTCTCGGCGCTGGACATGACGATGGTGCTCTACGAAGGCAAGGCGATTGCGTTCGGCCCGAGCGCAGAAGTGTTCGCGCGCGTCCGCAATGCCAACGCCAAGGGCGCGCCGGGAGCGCCGCAGGCCCCGCCGCAGGCCAAGGCAGAGCAGCGCCCATCGCTCGCCGAGAGTGTTCCGTCATGAAGGGTTTTGATCACGTGCATGCCGATGAAAGCGTAGCGCGCCGCCAGTTCGGGGGAACGGATGAGGATGTCGCGGCGCCGCAGGGCCAGGCGCTGATCCTCGAACTGCAGCGATTGCGGCAGGCTTTCGAGCTGGACCAACGGCCGCCGCTTCGCCGTCCGGCGAATGACGAACCAGGTCCGGGCGCGCGGCGCTCGCGTTCCGCCCGGCCGAAGCGGTCGAAAAAGAAAAGCAAGATGGGCCGGGTGCTGGATTGGCTCGGCCCCTTTGGATCCCAGTCCGACGGCATCGATGCCGAGCCTCCGGCGCCGCGCGCAAGACGCGCCACGCGTGAGCCGCAGTTCATGGCCCCGCCACCATCGGGCAGCGGCATGGCGGGCAATGCTCGGTCAGACAGTTTCTGGCTGAATGAACGGCAGGCGCGCGGTCCGATCATCGCGCCCGACGATCCGTCGCTCATGAACATGCCGAGGTCGAGGCCGGAGGTTCTGCCGATCGACGAGCTACGGCCGCCGCCGCGCATCGACGCTCCACAATTGGCGCCGCCGAGCCCGGCAGGCCCTGTGTCGCGCGATCGTTCGATGACGCGGGTCGTCCGCAATGGCGTGACTGCAGGCGTCGCGTTCCTTGCCAATCGCGATGGGTCGGCGGATGTGGCTGCCGTGCCCGGCGAAAGCATCGTGCTGCGCGCGGCGCGCGCCTACGAGGGTGAATTGCGCACCGGGCTGCGGGCGCTGCTCATCGTCGGCGGGGTGGCAGGCGGCTGGATGACGCTGGTGCCGCTGTCGGGCGCCGTCGTGGTGCCGGGCAATCTGGTGGTGCAGTCGAACGTCAAGACCATCCAGCATCCGACCGGCGGCGTGGTCGCGCAGATCCCCGTCCATAACGGCATGCGGGTCAACAGCGGCGATCTGCTGTTGCGGCTCGAACTCGACGCAGGCGCAGGCCAGCCTTCAGGTGGTCAGCAAGCAGCTGGATGAAGTGCGCGCGAAGAGCGCGCGGCTGGTCGCCGAGCGCGACGGTCTGCCCCGGCCGGCGATCCCGCCGGAAATGTCGTCCCGGCTGGATGACGGCAATGTCAAGACGCTGCTTGCGTCGGAGGCGTCGCTGTTCAGGGCGCGGGTGACGGCACGCGAGAGCCAGAAGGAGCTGCTCAAAAGCAAGGTATCGCAGCTTGGCGAGGAGATCGTGGGCCTCGAAGCGCAGGTCGCGTCCAAGGCCAAGCAACTGGAATTGATCACGGGCGAACTCACCGGCGTGCAGGAGCTCTTCGACAAGCGTCTCGTGCCGATCGCGCGGCTCACGGCCCTGCAGCGCGAGAGCGCAAGAATCGAAGGCGAGCGCGGCCAGTTGATCTCAACCATCGCCGAGACCAAAACCAAGGTCGACGAGGCGAAGCTTCAGATGGTCAGGCTCGACCAGGACGTACGGACCGAAGTCGTCAAGGATCTCGGCGAGGCGCAGGGCAAGGAAGCCGAACTCAGCGAACGAAGCGTGGCGGCGCGTGACGTCCTCGAACGCATCGAGATGCGCGCCCCGACCTCGGGCGTGATCCATCAGTTGAACGCGCACACCATCGGCGGCGTCATTCGCGCCGGCGACGCCGTCATGGAGGTGGTGCCGGATTCCGACGATCTGCAGATCGAGGCCAGGCTGCAGCCGAACGACATCGACCAGGTGCGGAAGGGCCAGCAGGCTTTTGTCCGCTTCTCGGCCTTCAACCAGCGGGTGACGCCGCAGCTGATCGGTCAGGTCTCGTATGTCTCTCCCGATACCACCCGCGACCAGCAGACCAACACGTCCTATTTCACGGTCCGGATCATGCTGCCGGAAGAGGAGCGCCGGCGGCTGGCCGGGCTGCAGCTCTCCTCGGGCATGCCCGCGGAAGTGTTCATGCAGACCGGCAGCCGGACCATGCTCAGCTATCTGTTCAAGCCGATTATGGACCAGTTCCAGCGCGCTTTCGTCGAGCGGTAAGGGGGGCGATACCGGGTTGCACCAAGGCCAAAGCTTGCCACTCCAGATGGCATCGCTATATCAGGGCTTTCCTTTTGCCCTGTTCCCTGCGAGCCCCCGCATGACCGCTACTACTGCCCCCGAATCCCAGCCCTTCCAGGCTGAGGTCGCCGAGCTTCTGAACCTGATGGTGCACTCGGTCTATTCGGAGACCGACATCTTCTTGCGCGAGCTGATCTCGAACGCATCCGATGCCTGCGACAAGCTGCGCTATGAGGCGATATCGGCGCCCGAACTGATCGCCGACGGGGAGCCCCCCAGGATCCGCATCGCACCGGACAAGAAAGCCAATACGCTCTCCGTCGTCGACAGCGGCATCGGCATGGACCGGCAGGAACTGATCGACAATCTCGGCACCATCGCACGATCAGGCACAAAGTCCTTTCTCTCCCGTCTGACCGAAGCCAAGGACGGCACCAACCTGATCGGCCAGTTCGGCGTCGGCTTCTATGCGGCGTTCATGGTGGCCGAGCGCATCGTCGTCACCAGCCGGCGCGCCGGTTCGGATCAGGTTTTCGTCTGGTCGTCCTCCGGCGGCAGCGGGTTTGAAATCGCGCCGGCCAGCGAGGAGGACGCCGCCCGCATCACGCGCGGCACCGAGATCGTCCTGCACCTGAAAAAGGATGCGGCGAAATATCTCGAGACCCACGAGATCGAACGCATCGTCCGCGCCTGGTCCGACAACATCCAGTTTCCGATCGAACTGGTGCCGGAGGAGGGCGAGCCGCGCCAGATCAATTCGGCCAGTGCGCTATGGCAGCGGCCGAAATCGGAGCTCTCGGCGGAGGACTACAAGCAGGCCTACCAGCAGATCGCAGGCAGCTTCGACGAGCCTGCGATGACGCTGCATTATCGCGCCGAGGGCCGGCAGTCCTACGCCGTGCTGCTGTTTGCGCCGTCGACCAAGCCGTTCGATCTGTTCGACCAGGCGCGCAAGGGCAAGGTCAAACTCTATGTCCGCCGCGTCTTCATCGCCGACGACGCCGACCTGTTGCCGGCCTATCTGCGCTTCATCCGCGGCGTGATCGACAGCGAGGATCTACCGCTCAACATCTCCAGAGAGATGCTGCAGAACAATCCGCAGCTCGCGCAGATCCGCAAGGCCGTGACCGGCCGCGTGATATCGGAGCTGGAAAGCCTCGGCGAAAAAGAGCCGGAGGCGTTCGCAAAAATCTGGGACGCGTTCGGCCCGGTGATCAAGGAAGGTATCTGGGAAGACTTCGAGCGCCGCGAGAAGTTGTTGGGCTTGTCGCGCTTCACCACGACCACGGGCGAGAAGCGCTCGCTCAAGCAATACGTCGAGGATCTCAAGCCGAACCAGACCGACATCTATTACCTGACCGGCGACAGCATCGAACGGCTGAAGGCGAACCCGAAACTGGAGTCCGCAACCGCGCGCGGCATCGAGGTGTTGCTGCTGACCGATCCGGTCGATGCATTCTGGACCTCGGCGCCGCTCGATTTCGGCGGCAAGCCGCTGAAGTCGCTGAGCCAGGGCGATATCGATTTCGCCCTGATCCCGCTGCTGGATGACAAGGCCGAGGACAAGAAGGACGCCGCCGGCACCGACGAGGCCATGACGATCGCGCTGATCAAGGATGCGCTCGGCGAGCGCGTCTCCGACGTGCGTGCCTCGCAGCGGCTGACCCAAAGCGCGTCGTGCCTGGTTGCCGGTGGCGACGCGCATGACCGCATGCTCGAGCGCCTGCTGGCGATGCAGAACAAGGCGCCCACCACCAGGCCGATCCTGGAGATCAACATGCGCCATCCCCTTGTCGCCGCGATCGTCGGCGACAAGGATGCAGCCAGCGACCTGTCGTTCCTGCTGCTCGAGCAGGCGCAGATCCTCGACGGCGAGTTGCCGGAGGATCCGGCGGCGTTTGCCAACCGGCTGAACCAACTGGTGCTGCGGGGATTGGTGAAGGGATAGGACGTTTCGCCGCGCGCTGAACCGGATTTCAGATCCGGCCGTATCTGCCACAACGCTGGAACCGGGGGCCCTCATCGCCATGACGACGCCTGACGGCACCGACATTTTCTATGGCGCGATCCCGGTCTTTCGCGGCTTCGGCAGCCTGATGGACCCGGCGATGTATTCGCCGTTGCCGGACGACTGGACCGTCGGCGTCGCCGACATCGTGGAATCGACCAAGGCGATTGCGAACCAGCGCTACAAGGCGGTCAACATGGCGGGTGCGGCCGTGATTGCCGCCGTCACCAACGCGCTTGACGGGCGCGAATTTCCGTTCGTGTTCGGCGGCGATGGCGCAAGCTTTGCGGTGTCGCCCGGCGACCTCGCGCGCGCCCGCGAAGCGCTGGCGGCGACCGCGATTTGGGTCGAGGAGAGTCTCAATCTCGTGATGCGCGTGGCGCTGGTGCCGGTCAAGGATATCCGCGCGCAAGGCCTCGACGTCCGTGTGGCCCGCTTCGGCCCGTCGCCCAGTCTCTCCTACGCGATGTTTTCCGGCGGAGGTTTGGGCTGGGCGGATGCCGCGATGAAGCGCGGCGAGTTTGCGGTGCCGGCGGCCGACCCGGGCACGCAGCCCGACCTGTCCGGCCTGTCGTGCCGGTTCGAGGAAATTCCCTCCACGCGTGGACTCATTCTGTCCGTGCTGGTGGTGCCAGTAGGGGGCGCCGATCCGCTCGCCTTCCGCAAGGTGATCGAGGACATCATCCGCCTGGTGGAAAAGTCTCCGGATGCCGGGCGGCCGGTGCCGCCGGGCGGGCCGCCGCTGCGCTGGCCGCCGGCGGGCGTGGAGTACGAAGCGCGCGCGGCACGCGGCGGCCCGCTGTTGAAGCGGCGCACGATCGTGCTTGCGGTGACGCTATGGGCCTATGTCGTGATGCGCTTCGGCATCAAGGTCGGCAATTTCGTGCCGAAGAATTATGTGCAGCAGGTGGTGGAGAATTCCGACTTCCGCAAATATGACGACGGCCTGCGGATGATCCTCGATTGCAGCGCGGAGCTGGAGCGCGCACTGGCAGAGCTTCTCGCCAGGGCGGCTTCAGCGAGAATCATACGCTACGGCCTGCACCGGCAGGACGCGGCGATGATGACCTGCTTCACGCCGTCGGTGATGCGCAGCGATCATGTCCACTTCATCGACGGCGCCCGCGGCGGCTACGCCTCGGCGGCGACCGCGTTGAAGGCGATGGCAGCGTAGGCGGTTGATTCGTAGGGTGGGCAAAGGCGCTTTGCGCCGTGCCCACCATCTCTCTAGGTCATTGCTTGGAATGGTGGGCACGCTTCGCTTTGCCCACCCTACGAAGTCTACGAAATCGCTACCGTCCCACCCGCGTCCAGGTCTCGCCGCCGCAGAGTGCGCCGACGCATCCGTCCACCCGCAGCGTATCCGGGCCCGCCACCGAGACGCTGCTCGCATAGGTGCCGCCGTCATCGGCGTTGTAGATCTGGCCCGACCATTTGTTGGGCGCTACCGGCTGCATGCCGCTGAACAGGGGAAGCCCGATCATCGCCCGTTTCTTCAGGGCCGGATTGGGATTCTTGTCATCGACCTGAGGCTTGCCGGTGGTGGGGTCGATCGGCTCTTTCAGGCCGACGATCACGCCGCAGATGCCGCCTCCGCATTTGCTGACCTTCACCCGCGCGTCGCCGGCCTGGGTCTGCCAGACGCCGGTCGGCTCGCCGGCGCCTTGCGCGTAAGCGGATGGTGCGGCCAGCAATGCCGCCGCGGTCGCGATGATGAAAGCGGTCGCAATTTTGAGAGCTGTTCTGCAAGCCATGAGCCATTCCCCGGAAAAAAGCAGGCTTGCATAGCAACAAATCAGATTCGTGCAACGTCACATTAAGTACGATTTACAACCTGGCCGTTCATTCACCCCAGCGGGTAAGGCGGATCGACAGCGCTGTACCGAGGCCGTAAACGACCATCGCCACGCCGACCAGCGCGAACAATGCCGATGCCGGTGCGCCCGTCGAGGCCAGCCACCAGCCGCCGCCGCCGACGATCAGCAATCGCGCGGTGCCGGCCATCACGGGACCGCCGACCTTCGCGGCTCCCTGCGACGAGAAATAGAGGCAGGCGCCCATCCCGAAAAAGGCGAATGCCGGACCTGCCCAGGTGAAATAGGCATGCGCCGCAGCGGTGACGCCGGGATCGCTGGTGAACATCGAAACCCACAGCGACGGCTTTGCCGCGACGATCAGTCCGATGGCGCCCACGGTGATGGCGGCAGCGATGCCCGCGGTCCATGCCACCTGCCGCGCACGCGTTACAAGCCCTGCGCCCATTGCCATGCCGACCATCGGCACCGAGGCGACGCCGAATGCGAACGCGATCGGTGTCAGCAGAAATTCCAGCCGCGAGCCCATGCCATAGCCGGCCAATGTCTCGGTGCCATAGCCGGCGAGGATTTTGGTGAAGATCAGGACGGTCAGCACGGTCTGCAGCGGCGACAGGCAGGATACCGCGCCGACCTTGAGAATATCGAAGAACATGCCGCGCTGGAATTTGAAGCCTGCGAAGTTCAGCGTCAGTCGGCTGCGGCCACTGACGAGATACCAGGCCAGGAACACCGCCCCCAGCGTGAATGCGGTGAGCTGGCCTGCGGCGACGCCGCTCATGCCGAATTTCGGCAGGCCGAACAGGCCAAATCCCAGTGTGCCGCCGACCGCAATCTGCACCAGCGCGGTGCCGATCAGCGTCACCGATGGAATCCGCATGTCGCCGGTGCCGCGCACCACCGAGGCCAGCGTGTTGACCAACCAGATCGCAATCGCGCCGGAGAACAGCACATGCGAATATTGCATCGCCTGCTCGAGCACGCCGCCGCGCCCGCCCAGCAGCGTGTAGAACGCGCGGCCGAAAATCAGCATCATTGCGGTGAAAAAGATTCCGGCGCAGGCGCCGATCATCGCGGCATGCAGCGCCAGATCAGCCGCACGGTCGCGATTGCCTGCGCCGATCGCCCGGCTGATCGCGGAGGATACGCCGCCGCCCATCGCGCCGGCCGACATCATCTGCGTCAGCATCACGAAGGGAAACACCAGCGCGATGCCGGCGAGCGGTTCGGTGCCGAGCCGGCCGATATAGGAGGTCTCGGCGACGGCAACCAGCGTCGTGCCGGCCATGGCGATCGCGTTGGGCAGCGCGAGCTTCAGCAGCGTCGGCAGGATCGGCGAGGTAAGCAAACCGTTGGTCGGCGCCGGCGGAACCGCGGCGGTAGGCCGCATGTCGAGCGGAGCGTCAATGGTCATGCGTCGCCGGTGATCCCAATGAATAAATTATGAGTGACATATTATCCGCCCGCGCCGTTGTAAGCCACCCGCACCGGTGCAGGGGTCACCACGGCAGGCCGCATAGGTCGATAATTCCGTCGCGCGGCTTACGGGTGAAGTCGAACACGAACGGCGCCATCGCCTCAAAACGAACGCGGCCCTCCGGCTGTTCGGCATAGACCTCGCCGTTGAACCGATGCCAGCCGCGCGCCTGATAGAAGGCTTCATTGTGCGGCTCGCAGAACAGCACCGCAAACCGCACCGCCTCATGGTCGCGCATGGTCCTGATGGCGGCGTTCAGCGCCAGCGTGGCATAGCCGCGTCCCTGGTAATCCGCCCGCGTCGAAACGCCGCCGATGCCGCCGATATGAACCTTGCGCCCATCCCACACGGCGTCACGGAAGTAGATGCCGACGTGGCAGGCAAGCCCCGGCTGGGCCGCGTCCTCCGGTGCGTCGATCAGCACGCGCAGGTCGGCATCGGCCCATTTGACGTGACCCCAGGGCAATTTTTCGATCGCCTCGCGCGGCCAGACCGCCTGCATCAGCGGTTCGGCCCGCGGCCACGAGGAATCCCCGTTCAGGATGTCGATCTCTATGCTCATTTCATCCACCTGATCGCGCCAGAACCGTGCCGACGCCATATCCGTCATACGCTGGACGCGGAGGGGCGTTACCCGGAACCTTGGCGTTCTTGCCAAATTGCGGTGTTTATGCGCAATGGAACCTTCTATAACGGTTCCCGTTAGACCAGACCACGTCTCCAATCAGTTCGGACATCACCCCATGACATTCACGCTGCCCAATCTCCCCTATTCCCACGACGCCCTTGCGCCCCACATGTCCAAGGAAACGCTGGAATACCACCACGACAAGCATCACCAGGCTTACGTGACCAACGGAAACAACGCGATCAAGGGGACCGAGTTCGAAGGCAAGTCCCTGGAGGAGATCGTCAAGGGTTCGTTCGGCAAGAATCCGGCCGTCTTCAACAATGCCGGCCAGCACTACAACCACCTGCATTTCTGGAACTGGATGAAGCCGAACGGCGGCGGCAGCAAGCTGCCCGGCCGTCTGGAAAAGAAGATCACCGAGGATCTCGGCGGTCTCGAGAAGTTCAAGGCCGATTTTGCCGCCGCCGGCGTCGGCCAGTTCGGCTCCGGCTGGTGCTGGCTGTCGGTCAAGAACGGCAAGCTCGAAATCTCCAAGACCGCGAACGGCGAGAGCCCGCTGGTCCACGGCGCGACGCCGATCCTCGGCTGCGACGTCTGGGAGCATTCCTACTACATCGATTATCGCAACCGCCGTCCCGACTATCTGAAGGCGTTCTGCGATAGCCTGATCAACTGGGAATACGTCGACGAGCTGTTCGGCAAGGTGTGACGCTCCGTCATTCCGGGGCGATGCGAAGCATCGAACCCGGAATCTCGAGATTCCGGGTTCGTCGCTTCGCGCCGCCCCGGAATGACAGCGGAATAAGATTCGAAAGGGCGGTGGCTGCGGCTGCCGCCCTTTTTTCGTTGGCCTCGCGCCGTCCCGATCCTTGCAGAGATCGCTCGCCTGCGGCACAACCGGCCTGCCGGGTGACGCTGAGTAGGAAAATGCTGCGATGAGCTATTTGCTGGTCTTTGTCGGTGGCGGCCTTGGCGCGACGCTGCGCCATCTCATCAATGTCACCTGCGCCCGTTGCCTCGGCACCGGATTTCCCTGGGGCACCTTCATCATCAACATCACGGGCTCGACGGTGATGGGGCTGATCGCGGGCTATCTCGCCTTCAAGGGCGAGGCGTCGCAGCCGTGGCGGCTGTTTTTGATGACCGGCATCCTCGGCGGTTACACCACGTTTTCGGCATACTCGCTCGATGCCGCGCTGCTCTACGAGCGCGGCGAGCTTGGTCTGGCAGCACTTTACGTGATCGGATCGGTCGTGCTCTCGATTGCCGGGCTGTTCGGCGGCCTCGCGCTGGTCCGCCAGTTCGCCTGAGCGGCAACCACCGCCCTCGCATGGGCCTCCCCGAGATGCGCATGGGGTATCGGCCGGCTTCTGTTTGCTTCGCCACAATGGCGGGACTAAGCAGGGTGAATTCGCATCACCGGTCCACACCATCGTCTTGTCAGAATCTCCGATAAAAGATCCGGCGCCAGCCGATGACGCCGCTGAAGGCGAACCGCGCCCGCGGCGTGCCCGCAAGCCGGTCGGCTGGTCGATGATCTTTATCGGCGTCCTCGTCGTGGTCAGCGCCACGCTGGTCTGGCGGCGCGACGGCATCGACGGTGTGCTAAAAATCCTCACCCATGATCTCTGGCTGTTCGGCGAGATCATGCCGCGCGTGCTCGCCGGCTGCCTGCTTGGTGCCTTCATCGCGGAAATTCTGCCGCACGAAAAAGTCTCGCGATCGCTCGGGCCGCAATCGGGCCTGAAGGGACTTCTGATCGGGACCGCGTTCGGCGCGATCCTGCCCGGCGGTCCCTTTACCGCCTATCCGGTGGCGGCGGCGCTGCTTACCGTCGGCGCCGATTTCGGCGCCACCATCGCCATGGTGGTGAGCTGGACGCTGATCGGCTACGGCCGCGCGGTCGCCTGGGAGTTGCCGATCCTCGGCACGGATTTCACGCTGTGGCGGATCGTGATCTCGCTGCCGATCCCGGTCTTGGCCGGCGCGCTCGGCCGCTTCGTCTTTGTGCGGATGTATCCGAAGGGCGTGCCGGAGTCGCCGGCATGACCCTCTCCGCGCTGATCATCGACATCACGCTGTGGGGCTCGGTCGCCGTGCTCGGCTTCATGGCCTGGCAGCGCGGGCGCGTCGTGCTGGTGTCGTCGGTGCGCGAAGGCAGCATGGATTTCATCAACATCGTGCCGCGCATCGCGCTTGGCGTGATCGGCTCCGGCTACATCGCCGCCGTCATCCCGCCGGAAGTCATCACCGGCTGGCTCGGGCCGGACAGCGGCTGGTTCGGCGTGCTCGCCGCTGTTATCGCCGGGGCGGCGACTCCCGGCGGCCCGGTGGTCGGTTTCTCGATCGGCGCGGTGGCGCTGAAGGTCGGCGGCGGTACGCCCCAGGTGATCGCCTATGTCGTCGCCTGGGCGCTGTTTGCTTTTCAGCGGATGATTCTCTGGGAAGTCCCGTTCATGCCGGCCCGGTTCGTGTGGTTTCGCGCGGCAGTATCGCTGCCGTTTCCGTTCCTGGCAGCGGCGATCGCGATGGTGATCGGGAAGCCGTGAGCTGGGAGCTTGGCCACAAGGCTTCCTAGGAGATGCTGGACCACTATATTAGCAGCATGACCCGCTTGCTCGAACAGGCTGTCCAAGCCGTTTCCGCTTTGCCCGATGAGGCTCAGGACGATCTCGCGCGAATCCTCCTGCAACTCGCGGGTGTAGACCAGCCACCCTATGAACTTACGCTTGAAGAAGCCGCCGACCTTGATGCCTCGCTGGCTGAAGCCGGGAAGGGTGAGCTTGCGACGGATGAAGAGGTCCGCGCCGTCTGGGCAAAGCATGGGCTGTGAGAGTCCGGTACAGGGTAAGTCCTCTCCCAGTCCCGCCCTTTGGTGCCTTCGTACCTCCGGCAGGAATTGCGGCCTGGGAACCCGTGCCGTATCTTCATCGTTAACAAGTCATGAAAGCCATTGCCGCCGCATTTGTTGCTCTGTTCGTTTTGTGGGCCGTTGATGTTAACTTCAACGGCTCCCGTTACACCGACGCGGCCATGCGGATGATCCGATCGGCCTCATCGACCGGTATTCGAAATTAAGGCCGCCTCAGTTTGGGGAGTGGTCTCATCCGGATCGGGTGGTGCGACTGCGGTGCACGCCAACCAGCGAGTATGATCTCCGCGATCACGCGGCTCTGAGTCCAGCTTTCCCGCGGCCTACCAGAGCCTGCGTTGCCTGCCCGGCAAATCACGCCAGCGGTTGGTCCAGCACCCGGTGTAAAAATATTCTGCTTTTGTTCTCGCCCAAATCACCGGCATAACTCCGCCCGTCTCACGGCAGATGAGGGGCGTTGGCCATCGTCACGAACGCGCGGTGAGATGCGATGGACGCGGAGGGCGCGATAGACGTACGCGCCGGATGCGTACGGCGAAGTCGTGTGGTTCTGATGTCGCGGTGCTGGCATTACGTCCAGGAGAAGCGAAGCTTCTCAGGGATAACGGAGGCAAAAGAGCCGTTCTCCGGGGAGAGCACGAAGTAAGCCGTAAAGCCATTGCGCAGGGAAGGCCGGAGTGTTCCCGCTGCCCTGTATGCTCGTGTGCAGTTTTTGTTTGCGCAAATCGCACGCGGGACCGCGGGTGCAGCAAGCACCCGGTCTTCCCTGCGCCCTTTGATGTCGAAGAGGGCAAACAAGATGCAAACCTCGGGCGATCGCGCGTCGCGAGAAGGCGAACGCATATTCAGTCGTCGTCACCCGCGCAGGCGGGTGACCCAGTATTCCAGAGACGTCAATGATAGAACCGATAAGCCGCGGCGTACTGGATGCCCCGCCTTCGCGGGGCATGACGGGTTGGGGCGGTCGAGAAGCCGGCCCTCCAGTCTTTCCACCACGTGGACTCCCGTAATGTTATAATGTAACATTTTCCTATGCCTCACGACCATTCCCACGATCACCATCACGGCCACAGCCATCCCCATGGCCACGCCCATTCCCATGGCCCGGCGACGCCGCATCCGGCGCAGGCGGCCCCCTGGTCGATCCTGCGCATGACCGTGGCAGCCCGGTTCGGCGCTGCGCTGCTGGTCAGTGCCGGCCTCTGGGTCGTCGTGCTGGTGGCGATGAGGTGAGCATGGCGGCGCAGATAAAATTCCACAACGTCACGCTCGGCTATGACCGGCACCCGGCGGTGCATCACCTCAATGGCGAGGTCGCTTCCGGTGCGCTGCTGGCCGTGATCGGACCGAACGGCGCCGGCAAGTCGACGCTGTTTCGCGGCCTCGCCGGCATCCTCAAGCCGCTTTCCGGATCGATCGATCTCGGCGGCCTCGATATCAGGGATATCGCCTATCTGCCGCAGACCGCCGATATCGACCGGAGTTTTCCGATCTCGGTATTCGATCTTGTCGGCACCGGCCTGTGGCGCTCGACCGGTTTTTTCGGCGGCATGGGGAGCGCAGCACACAACAGGATCACCCAGGCGCTCGCCGCGGTCGGGCTCAATGGTTTTGAAAACCGGTCGATCGGCACGCTGTCGGGCGGCCAGATGCAGCGCATGCTGTTCGCGCGCGTGCTGCTGCAGGACGCGCGCCTGATTGTGCTCGACGAGCCGTTCAACGCCATCGACGCGAAAACTTCGGCCGACCTTCTGGCGCTGGTGAAGCGCTGGCACGGCGAGGGCCGCACCGTGCTGGCGGCGCTGCACGACATGGAGCTGGTGCGCGATCATTTTCCCGAAACCTTGCTGCTGGCGCGCGGGCCGGTGGCCTGGGGCGCGACCGCTGAGGTGTTGACCGCGGAAAACCTGATGGTGGCGTTGCGGATGTGCGAGGCGTTCGACGACACCGCCGCCGCCTGCGTGGACGACTTGCCGTCGCGGGCCGCCTGATGCTGTACGACGCGCTGATCGCGCCCTTCACCGAATTCGAGTTCATGCGCCGCGCGCTCGCAGCCGTGTTTGCGCTGTCGCTAGGCGCCGCGCCGATCGGCGTGTTCCTGATGCTGCGGCGGATGAGCCTCGTCGGCGATGCCATGGCGCACGCGATCCTGCCGGGCGCGGCGATCGGCTTCCTCGTGTCCGGGCTCAATTTGTTTGCGATGACGACGGGTGGGCTGATCGCGGGCTTTACGGTGGCGCTACTTGCAGGCCTCGTCGCGCGCAATACCGAGCAGAAGGAAGACGCTTCACTCGCGACATTCTATCTGGTGTCGCTCGCGCTCGGCGTCACCATCGTTTCCGTCAAGGGCACCAATATCGATCTGCTGCATGTGCTGTTCGGCAACATCCTGGCGATGGACGACCAGACGCTGCTCGTCATCGCCTTCAATGCCACCGTTACGCTGTTGGTGATGGCGGTGATCTACCGGCCGCTGGTGATCGAATGCGTCGATCCGGTGTTCCTGCGCACCGTCTCCCGCGCCGGCGCGCCCGCGCATCTGGCGTTTCTCGCGCTGGTCGTGATCAACCTCGTCAACGGCTTTCACGCGCTCGGGACGCTGCTCGGCGTCGGGTTGATGATCCTGCCCGCCGGCATCGCGCGCTTCTGGTCGCGCGACATCACCGGCATGATCTGCATCGCGGTCGCAAGCGCCATCGTGTCGGGCTATGCCGGGCTGGTGCTGTCGTTCCAGACCAGGATTCCCTCAGGCCCTGCGATCATCCTGATCGCGGCGGTGCTCTACCTGCTATCGCTGTTGTTCGGCCCGGTCAGTGGACTGGTGCGGCAGATGTTCCCCGGCCGTCATCTCGAGGCGTAGTCATGGTCCGGTTCTGGCTCGCTGCTCTCGCGCTGATCGCGGTCACTGACCTGGCCCGCGCCGCGGATCGCCTCAACGTCGTCGCCAGTTTCTCGATCATCGGCGATTTCGTCCGCAATGTCGGCGGCGATCGGGTCAATGTCACCACGCTGGTCGGTCCCGACAGCGACTCGCACGTCTACGTGCCGGCGCCCGCGGATGCGAAAAAAGTGGCGGATGCGAAGCTCGTATTCGTCAACGGTCTTGGGTTCGAGGGCTGGTTGTCGCGGCTGTTGAAGGCTGCCGGCGGCAAGGCGTCTGTCGTGACCACGACAGCCGGTATCGCGCCGCTCAAGGTCGGCTCGGAGGCCGATCCGCACGCCTGGCAATCGGTCGCCAACGCAAGGATCTATGTCGCCAATATCCGCGATGCGCTGGTGGCGGCGGCGCCCGCCGATGCCGAAGCCTTCAAATCCAATGCGGGCGCCTATCTTGCCGAACTCGACGCGCTCGAGCGCGAATTGCGGGAGGCGATCGCGAAAATTCCGGAAGGCCGCCGCAAGGTGATCTCGACCCACAGCGCCTTCGGCTATTTCGCCGCGGCCTATGGCGTTGAATTCATCGCGCCGCTCGGTGTCTCGACCGAATCCGAGGCCAGCGCCCGCGATATCGCGAGGATTATCACCCAGATCAGGGCCGCCAAGATACCGGCCGTGTTCATGGAAAACATCACCGACCCCCGCCTGATGGGCCGGATATCGGCCGAGACCGGCGCCAGGGTCGGCGGAACGCTCTATTCCGACAGTCTGACCGGCGAAAAGGGCGATTTTCCCACTTACATTGCGATGGTCAGGCACAATATAAAGGCATTGACCAGCGCGCTGAGCCAATAGGGCAGGGGCCTCCCCGCCTGCCGGCGCGACCTGTAATTCCGCTCCGGAGCCGTTATGTCTGAACCTTCGTCCCAAAAAATTCCAGTGACCGTGCTGACGGGCTATCTCGGCGCCGGCAAGACCACGCTGCTCAACCGCATCCTGTCGGAAAACCACGGCAAGAAATACGCGGTCATCGTCAACGAATTCGGCGAGATCGGCATCGACAACGATCTCATCATCGGCGCCGACGAAGAAGTGTTCGAGATGAACAATGGCTGCGTCTGCTGCACCGTGCGCGGCGACCTCGTCCGCATCATGGACGGGTTGATGAAGCGCAAGGGCAAGTTCGACGCCATCATCGTCGAGACGACCGGATTGGCGGACCCGGCGCCGGTGGCGCAGACCTTTTTCGTCGACGAGGACGTCCAGAAGAACGCCCGGCTCGATGCCGTCGTCACCGTTGCCGACGCCAAATGGCTGAGCGACCGCCTGAAGGATGCGCCGGAAGCCAAGAACCAGATCGCGTTCGCGGACGTGATCGTGCTCAACAAGACCGACCTTGTCTCCAAGCCCGAACTCGCCGAGGTCGAGGCGCGGATCCGCGGCATCAATCCTTACGCAAAGCTGCACCGCACCGAGCGCTGCAAGGTGGCGCTTTCGGATGTACTCGAACGCGGCGCGTTCGATCTGGACCGCATCCTCGAAATCGAGCCGGAATTCCTCGACGTCGGAGACGATCATCATCACCATGACCACGATCATCACGGCCATGACCACCACCACGGCCACAGCCATGGCGGGTTGAAGCACTATCACGACGAGGACATGCAGTCGCTGTCGCTGCGCTCGGACAAGCCGCTCGACCCCACCAGGTTCATGCCGTGGCTGCAGAACCTCGTCGCCACCGAGGGCCAGAAGATTTTGCGCTCGAAGGGCATCCTCGCTTTCACCGACGACGACGATCGCTACGTGTTCCAGGGCGTGCACATGATGCTGGAAGGCGATCATCAGCGGAAGTGGAAGGACGGCGAGCCGCGCGAAAGCCGCGTCGTCTTCATCGGCCGCGAATTGCCGGAGCAGATGATCCGCGACGGTTTTGAAAGCTGTATCGTCACGTGATGAAAGAGTTTGATCCGGGCGACGCGCCCTCCATTGTTTCCATCACCGACAAGGTGCGGGCGTTGCCGGTTGGCATGCCCGCAGCCTCGATCTATTTCCTTGGCGATACCGCGGTGTTTGTCGGCGCCGAGGAAAACGCTGTCATGGTGAACGAAGCCGGCGAAGCTTCGAAAGTCGTTATTCACGGCGGCGCGATCCTGTGCGCGGCGCACGATGGCAAGCGAATTGTCACCGGCGGCGACGACGGCAAGGTCGTCGCGCTGAATGCAAAGGGCGAGACGTCGGTGCTTGCGACCGATGCAAAGCGGCGCTGGATCGACAACGTCGCGCTGCATCCCGATGGCGCGGTGGCGTGGTCGGCCGGAAAGACCGCGTATGTCCGCAACGCCAAGGGCGACGAGAAGAGTTTTGATGCGCCGACGACCGTGGGCGGGCTGGCGTTCGCGCCAAAGGGCTTGCGCGTGGCGGTCGCTCATTACAACGGCGTGACGCTGTGGTTTCCCAACATGGCGGCGAAGCCGGAATTTCTGGAATGGGCCGGCTCGCATCTCGCCGTCACCTTCAGCCCCGACAACAAATTCCTCGTCACCGGCATGCACGAGCCGGCGCTGCACGGCTGGCGGCTTGCCGATAACAGGCACATGCGGATGAGCGGCTATCCCGGCCGCGTCCGCTCGATGTCGTGGAGCGTGGGCGGCAAGGGGCTCGCCACTTCGGGCGCCGATACCGTGATCATCTGGCCGTTCACCAGCAAGGACGGTCCGATGGGCAAGGAGCCGGCGATGCTGGCGCCGCTGCAGGCGCGCGTCTCGATGGTCGCCTGTCATCCGAAGCAGGACATCATGGCGGCCGGCTACAGCGACGGCACCGTACTGATCGTGCGGCTCGAGGACGGCGCGGAAATCCTGGTGCGCCGCAATGGCAGCGAGCCGGTCTCGGCGCTGGCCTGGAACGCCAAGGGCACCCTGCTGGCCTTTGGCACCGAGGACGGCGACGCCGGAATCCTCGAATTTTAGGCACTCGGATGGGCCCTGGTTCCCCGCGGAACCATGCGCCCCGCCGGCCGTTGATCCCGCGAACAATTTCGTGGGGTTGAACGATGCCTGCCGAAGAACGCCAACGCGAATACCGACGGGAAATATGGCTCGCGTCCATGCTGATCGCGGCCGGGCTGGCCATTTCCGCCGCTGCGCTGACCGCGCTCATGACCCGCGATCCCCTGCAAATTGCGCAAGTGACACCACCTACGCAATCGACGCCCGGCGCGGAGACGAAACCGTCCGTGCCGCCCGAACCCGGCACGACCGGCCAACGGCCCTCAGACATTCCGCCGCAACCGGCCCGGCCTGATCCGGACGCGCAGAAGACGGGCGCTCAGCCCGCGCTGCCGCCTGCGCCGGCCGAGAAGGTTGCGCCGCCGATCCGCGAGAAATGATCCCACCTCTGCCGCCCCGATTGTGCAGTCGCAAAATCGTGGGCTGGCAAAACCTGCGATGCGCGCTCTGACGCATCCTCGTGCAGTCATGTGACGCCAACCGCCTGTATCAATTTGTATGAGAGGGCGCTGGCGCCGCCCCCGAACGCCTTGTGTTGATCCCCAACAAGCGGTTAGGCTTGCTGCAATAACGGTCGGCAGGCCTGACAACAGCCGGCAGGTTCAGGGAGTGACGCATGCGTGAGCTGACGCCTGAAACGATCACGGACGCCGTGCTCGACCAGATGGCGACAACGCCGGACCCACGCCTGAAAAAGATCATGGCGTCGGCGGTCAAGCACCTCCATGCCTTCGCCCGCGAGGTCAATCTGACGCCGGCGGAATGGATCAAGGGCATCGAATTCATGACCGCTGCCGGCAAGATGTGCTCGCCGGAGCGGCAGGAATTCATCCTGCTGTCCGACACGCTCGGCCTTTCGGCGCTGGTCAATGGCCTGCACGACGCCACCGCGCTTGAGGAAGCCACCAACACCAGCCTGCTAGGCCCGTTTTACCGCGAGGCCACGCCAACGCTCGCCGCCGGCAGTTCGATCGCCAGGAATCCGAAACCGGGCAGCGAATGCGCGCTTTACGGCCGCGTCACCGATTCCGCCGGCAAGCCGCTCGCCAACGCGACCGTTTCGATCTGGCAGACCGGCGCCGACGGCCTCTACGACATTCAGGCCAGCGCGACATCGATCGATTACCGCGGCGTGTTCGCAACCGATACGAATGGCGTCTATGTGCTGCGCACCGTCAAGCCGCTCGGATATTCGATCCCGATGGACGGACCGGTCGGCGCCATGGTGAAGGCGCAAGCGCGGCACGGCATGAGGCCGGCGCATATTCACTTCCTGGTCGGCGCATCCGGCTATCGTGAGCTGGTTACCGCGCTCTATCTGCGCGACGACCCCCATCTCGCCGATGACGTCGTGTTCGGCTCGTCGGGCGATCTCGCCGTCGATGTGGCTGCCAACGATCCGGACTGCCCGATCAAGGGCATGCCCAGCATCCGTTTCGACATGCGGCTGTCGCGCGAAAGCGCCGCCGACAAGACCAGCGGGCGCGTCGGCGCCGATCCGTCGGCGATCATGAAACAATCGGCCAGAAACGAAGCCGCGCCGGCTGGAGCCGGCTAGTCCCGGTCTGGCACGACCTGATCGCAGCGACCGGACGGAGATCCGGCGGAACCGAAATGACAGAGAACAACGACAAAACGAGGGGGAAACAATGAAACGCAGAACATTTCTCGGCGGCGCGATGGCCGTTGCAGTGGCCGGACGGGGCTCAAGCGCACTCGCGCAGCAGCCACCGATCAAGATCGGCATGTCGATGCCGCAGACCGGCGGGCTTGCGGGCGGCGGCAAGGCTTCGCTGCTCGGAATCGAAATCTGGCGCGATGATATCAATGCCAAGGGAGGGCTGCTCGGCCGCAAGGTCGAACTGATCGTCTATGACGACAAGTCGAGCGCCTCGGAGACGCCGGCGATCTACTCCAAGCTGGTCGATGTCGACAAGGTCGATCTGTTGTTCGCGCCTTACGCGACGGTGCCGACCGCGCCGATCATGCCGTTCGTCAAGCAGCGCGGCCTGCTGCTGATGGGCAATTTCTCGTTCCAGGTGAACAGCAAGGTCGGCCACGACATGTGGTTCAACAACGCCCCGTGGGGGCCGGCCGACAGTTGGGCTTCCTCGTTCATCGATCTGGCGCAGAAGGCCGGCGGCAAGAACATGGCGTTGCTCGCGGCCGATCAGGAGTTTGCCCAGAACCTGGCGCTGACCGCCCGCGATGTCGCCAAGAAGCGCAACTTGCCCGTCGTCTTCGATCAGTCCTATCCGCCGAACACGGTCGAGTTCTCGTCCATCATTCGTGCGCTCAAGGCCGCGAAGCCCGATATCGTCTATGTCGCGTCCTACCCGCCGGATTCGGCCGGCATTCTGCGTGCCGTGAACGAGATCGGGATCGGCGATGACGTCAAGGTTTTCGGCGGCGGCATGGTCGGCTTGCAGTTCGCCGCCGTGATGGGGAATCTGGGGTCGTTGCTCAACGGCGTCGTCAACTACAACACCTGGCTGCCGGAACCGAGCATGTATCACGCCGGCACCAAGGAGTTTTTCGAGGTCTATACCAAGCGCGCTGTCGAAGCGAAGGTCGACCCGCTCGGCTATTATCTGGCGCCGTACGGTTACGCCTCGGGGCAGATGATCGAGGCGGCGGTCAACGCGACCAAGTCGCTCGACCAGAAGGGCCTCGCGAAGTATCTGCGGGAGAACGAGCACAAGACGATCGTCGGGCCGATCGCGTTCGCGGCCGATGGCGAATGGAAGGAAAGTGCAACGGTGCAGGCGCAGTTCCGGGGTGTGGTCGACAAGGACATCGAGCAATTCCGGAAGCCTGGCAAGCAGGTGATCCTGTTCCCCGACAAATTGAAGACTGGAAATCTCATCAGTCCCTTCGAGGCGGCCCGAAAGTAGGCCTCGTGGCCTTTCCGGCTCGGAGCCAAGGGGGGATCTGACGTGTTTTCGATGGACCTGCTGCTTGGCGCAGTGGTGTTTGGGGTGCTGCTCGGCTGCTTCTATGCGGCCGTGAGCGTCGGGCTGTCCGTTTCGTTCGGACTGCTCGACGTTCCCCACGTCGCGCATCCGGCGTTCCTGGTGCTCGCATCCTACGGCGTGTATCAGCTCAACGAGAGCTACGACATCGACCCGTTGCTGGCGGGGCTCGCGATCACGCCGCTGTTTTTCCTGCTCGGCCTGCTTACCTACCGCGTCTATTACGAGACCTTCGAGCGGCGCGGCAGCGACGCCGGCGTCCGCGGCATCGCGTTTTTCTTCGGCATCGCCTTCATCATCGAGGTGCTGATCATCCTCCACTTCGGCGTCGACCAGCGCTCGGTCTCGGCGACCTATATCGGCAAGTCCTGGCGGTTCGGCGAGTTTCGGATCCCGATCCGGCAGCTCGTCGCGTTCGCGGTGGCGTTGGGCCTGACGGTGCTGCTGGCGGCGTACCTGTCGAAAACCTTCATGGGACGCGCGATCCGCGCGGTCGCGCAGGATGAGGAGGCGTTGCGGCTGATGGGCGCCAATCCGGTCCGCATCAAGCAGTTTGCCTTCGGCATCGCCACCGCCGTGCTCGGGGTTGCCGGCGCACTCCTGATCATCGTCGCTCCTGTGGAGCCGACGCTCGACCGGGCCTATATCGGGCGGACTTTCTGCGTCGTGGTCATGGCCGGGCTCGGCAGCATCAGCGGCACGCTGATCGCCGCCATCATCCTCGGTGTCGCCGAATCCATCGTGATGACGATGTTCGGCGCCTCCTGGGCGCCGGCGATCTCGTTCGCGATGCTGCTCGGCATCCTCGCCATCCGGCCGCAAGGTCTGCTTGGCCGATGACGAAGCATCGCAACAGCATCGCATTCTGGGCCGGCGTGGCCGTCTTCCTCGTCGCCGTGCTGGCGATGACCCAGATCGTCCGCAACGAATATCCGTTTTTTGCAGGCTACGTGATCCTGCAGTTCATCGCGCTCGCGGTCGCCTGGAGCATCCTCGGCGGCTATGCCGGCTACGTCAATTTCGGCACCAACGCCTTTTTCGGCGTCGGCGTCTACACGGCGGTGGCCTTGTTCAAGGCGACGGGGGCGCCGCTCGTGGTGCAGATTGCGGCCGCCGCGGTGGTCGGCCTGACACTCGGCCTTGGCGTCGGCCTGCTGACCCTGCGGATGCGTGGGATCTTTTTCTCGATCGCGACGATTGCGCTCGCGATCATCATCGAGACCGTCGTGATGAACTGGCGGTTCGTCGGCGGTGCGGCCGGCATCCAGCTACAGCGGCCGCCGGTGACGGCGCCGTTCGACAGTTACGTGAAGATGCTGTTTTTCGTGCAGGCAGTGCTGGTCGTCATCGCCGTTTCGATCTCGCGCTACATCCAGAATTCCCGGATCGGCCGCGGCCTGCAGGCGCTCAGGGACGACGAGCTTGCCGCCGAATGCACGGGTGTGCCGACCCTGAAGCTGAAACTGGTCGCCTGCATGATATCGGGCGCGCTGATTTCTGCGGCGGGAGCGCCCGCCGCCATGTACCTGCAATATGCCGATCCCTCATCGGCCTTCAATTTGAGCTACTCGGTTTCGGCACTCGCGATGGCGCTGATCGGCGGAACCGCCCACTGGATCGGTCCGGTGCTTGGCGCCATCCTGCTCGGCTCGACGCAGCAGCTTCTCGCCGTGACCATCTCCTCGGAAGTCAACGTGCTGGTGCTCGGCATCATGCTGGTGCTGTTCGTGGTGGGCGCGCCCAAGGGCATCATCGGGCTGTTGCGGCCGCGGTATCGTCTGCGCGCGGGAGGCAAGCCATGACGACGGCTGTGCCTGACGCGCCCCTGCTGCAAGTTGCGACCCTGACCAAGACCTTTGGTGGCTTCACCGCGCTCGACAATATCAGCATCGATATCCGCAAAGGCGAACGGTTCGGGCTGATCGGGCCGAACGGCTCGGGCAAGACGACGCTGATCAACTGCATTTCCGGCGCGCTGCGTCCGCAGGCCGGCAGCGTGGTGTTCTGCGGCGAGGACATTACCCAACTGCCGCCGCACCAGAGGGCACGCCGCGGCATCGCCCGCAGCTTCCAGATTCCGCGGCCGTTCAAGAGCATGACGGTGCTCGAAAACCTCATGGTCGGGCTCGACTTTGCCGCCGTCGGTTCGAGCCTGCCGGAGGAAGACGTCGCGATGTCGATCCTGACGCGAATGGGGCTCGCGTCGAAGGCCGGCGCGCCGACCGATACGCTGAGCCAGGTCGAATTGCGCAAGATGGAGCTCGCGCGTGCGATGGCGGTGCGGCCTAAACTTCTGATTTCGGACGAAGCGATGGCGGGACTTTCCTCGTCCGAAGTCGACGAGGTGCTGGATCTGCTGATCAGCCTCGGCGAGGAGGACATCACCATCATCATGATCGAGCACATCATGCAGGCCGTGATGCGCTTCTCGGAGCGGATGATGTGCCTCGACGCCGGAAAGATCATCGCGATCGGCGCGCCCGCCGAGGTGATGGCCAACAAGCGGGTGCAGGAGGCCTATCTTGGCACTTAGCCTTGCCATCGAGGGCCTCGATGCCGGCTACGGCGCCGTCAAGGCGCTGCGCGGCGTGACGCTCCATGTCGAGGCCGGCGAGACGGTGGCGTTGCTCGGCACCAACGGCAACGGCAAGAGCACGCTGATGAAGTGCATCATGGGCCTGGTCCGCCCGGATCGCGGCCGTCTGTCGCTGACGCTCGACGGCACAGCGCACGATTTGACCAAGCTCTCGCCGGAGGCGATCGTCGATCTCGGCGTGGCGCTGGTGCCGGAGGGACGGCGGCTGTTTCCCAAGCTGACGGTGGTTGAAAACCTGATGCTCGGCGCTTTCCGGAAATTGGCCCGCAGCGCCATTCGGCAAAATCTCGCGCTGGCGTTCGAGACCTTTCCGGCCCTGCAGGAGCGCCGCAGCCAACTCGCCGGGACCATGTCCGGTGGGCAACAGCAGATGCTCGCGATTGCGCGCGCGCTGATGTCCTCGCCGCGGCTGTTGCTGATCGACGAGCCGTCGGTCGGGCTGTCGCCGCTACTGGTGTCGCAGACCATCACCAAGATCGGCGAACTCAAGGAGCGCGTGGGCCTGACGGTGCTGATGGCGGAGCAGAATTTCAACCAGGCGATCCGGATCGCCGACCGCGGCTACATCATCGTCCACGGCGAGATCGCCGTCGCCGCGCAGTCGGTCGAAGAGCTGAAGGCCAACGACATCGTCAAGCGGCTCTATCTCGGCGGCATCGCCTGACGGATATGACGGCATCGTGACCGGCGGTGACCGGGGCCGCTTGCCGATTCTTCAGCCTCGCCTGTTGCCATCGCTTGCCCCATAATCTTTCATCGCGTCAGTGCGTATGACAGATGAGGCAAAGCGATGAAGATCGACGACGTCAGGCGAACCGCCTATTCTATGCCGCTGACCAACCCGTCGTTTCCGCGGGGACCCTATCGTTTCTTCAACCGTGAATATTTCATCATCACCTACCGCACCGATCCCGATGCGCTCGCCGCCGTGGTGCCCGAGCCGCTCGAAGTGACGGAGCCTGTCGTCAAGTACGAATTCATCCGCATGCCCAACTCGACCGGCTTCGGCGATTACACCGAGACCGGCCAGGTGATCCCGGTCCGCTTCAAGGGCGAGGAGGGCGTCTACGTTCATTCGATGTACCTGGACGATGAGGGGCCGATCGCCGGCGGCCGCGAGCTCTGGGGCTTTCCGAAGAAGCTGGCTTCACCGAAAATCGCCGTCGAGAGCGACGTGCTGGTCGGCACGTTGCATTATGGCTCGGTGCTGTGCGCTTCCGCCACCATGGGGTACAAGCACCGTCCCGTCGATCACGACGCGGTGGTGAAGGGAATGAAGGCGCCGAACTTCATGCTCAAGATCATCCCGCATGTCGACGGCACGCCGCGGATCTGCGAACTGGTGCGCTATTGTCTGGAAGACATCACGCTGAAGGAAGCATGGACCGGCCCAGCAGCGCTCGGCCTTTTCCCTCATGCGCTTTGCGACGTGGCGCGGCTGCCGGTGCGCGAAGTGGTCTCCGCGCTGCATTGCAAAGCGGACCTCACGCTGGGTCTCGGGACGGTGGCGTTCGATTACATGGCGAAGTGAGGCACGAGCTTACTGCGCGCCCCTCAGCGTGCAGGCGGTCGAGCAAGTCGTGGTCACGCCACGGTCGCAGGCGATGCACACGGCGACGCACTGTTTCTTGTCCTTGGGATTGTACTGGCTGTAGAGCTTGCGAGCGCAGGTGTCGATCGAGCCCGTCACCTCAGCCCTGCTGCTGTTCTCGGGCATGCAGGCAGCCAGCACTGCTGCCGACAGGATGATGGCAATGATGACGCGCATATCGGTCGCTCCAACCCGGGAGCCGTCGCTCGGAAGCTGCGGGCGACGGCCTTGGGGCCTCGCAGGGAAGTACCCTTCAGGATGGCGCGATTGAATTAATCGAGTGTTACGGGGTGTCGAGGTTCCCTTGCGTAGTTCTACGCCCGGAATTGAGCGGCCCGCTGTGCACTGCAGCGGGAACCGCCGGAGCCCCGTATTGCCCTCTGTGGGTGTGTCGTGCCGGGCGCCGCTACCACCGCACCAGCACGTTCCTGAACTGCCAGGGATCCGACGTGTCGATGTCTTCCGGGAACAGTCCCGGCCGGTCCGACAGCGGCGTCCAGTCGGTGTAGTAGCCCTTCACCGGGCCGAGATACGGCGTCTGGATTTCGAGCAGACGATCGAAATCCATCTCGTCGGCTTCGACGATGCCTTCGTTCGGGTTTTCCAGCGCCCACACCATGCCGCCGAGCACGGCCGAGGTCACTTGCAGGCCGGTGGCGTTCTGATAGGGCGCGAGTTTGCGGGTCTCTTCGATGGAGAGCTGCGAGCCGTACCAGTAGGCATTGTTGTCATGGCCGAACAGCAGCACGCCGAGTTCGTCGATGCCATCGACGATTTCGTTCTCATCGAGGATGTGGTGCTTTTCCTGCATCTTCGCCGCGCGGCCGAACATTTCATGCAGCGACAGCACGGCATCGTCAGCCGGATGATAGGCATAGTGGCAGGTCGGCCGATAGATCGCCGTGCCCGACGCGTCACGCACCGTGAAGTAATCGGAGATCGAGATCGAACTCGTTGTGCGTAACGAGGAAGCCATACTGCGCGCCGCGGGTCGGGCACCATGTGCGCACGCGCGTGTTGGCGCCGGGCTGCATCAGATAGATGGCGGCGCCGCAGCCGGCTTCGTGGGTATGCGCATTCTCGGGCATCCATTTTTCATGGGTGCCCCAACCGAGTTCGGACGGCTGCACGCCTTCCGACAGGAAACCTTCCACCGACCACGTGTTGACGAAGACATCAGGCTCTTTCGGCGACTTGGAGCGCTGGGTGTCGCGTTCGGCGATGTGGATGCCCTTGACACCAGCCTGTCGCATCAAGTCCGCCCATTCTGCTTTGGTCTTCGGCTTGGGAGCGTTGAGCTTCAGGTCAGCGGCGACATTGAGTAGCGCCTGCTTGACGAAAAAGGAGACCATGCCGGGATTGGCGCCACAGCAGGAGACGGCCGTCGTCGAGCCCGCGGGGCGCGCCTTCTTGGCGGCCAGCGTCGCTTCGCGAAGGGCGTAGTTGGAGCGCGCTTCCGGGCCCTTCGAAGAATCGAAATAGAAGCCGAGCCAGGGCTCGTTGACAGTGTCGATATAAAGAGCGCCAAGCTCGTTGCAGAGCTCCATGATGTCGGTAGAGCCGGTATCGACCGAGAGATTGACGCAAAAACCCTGGCCGCCGCCTTCCGTGAGCAGCGGCGTCAGCAATTCGCGATAATTGTCCCTGGTCACGCCCTGCTGGATGAACCTTACATTGTGCTTCTCGCAATGTGCCTTGCGGCCCTCGTCCTTGGGATCGATCACGGTGATGCGCGACTTGTCGTAATCGAGATGCCGTTCGATCAGCGGCAGCGTGCCTTTGCCGATCGAGCCGAAGCCGATCATGACAATGGGGCCGGAAATTTTCGCATGGATTTGCGCGGACGGGCTCATAAGCGGGACTCCGAAAAATATTGTCTGTCTTGAACGGGAGGATCAGGCGGTGCGGCGTTTCGCGGTTACTTCAATCTCGACCTTCATCTCGGGTCTTGCGAGGCCAACGACGATCAGCAACGTCGCCGCAGGGCGAATGTCGCCGAGGACTTCGCCACAGACGGCGAAGTGGGCATCCACGTCCTTGGCGTCGGTGACGTAGTAGGTCGCGCGGACGATATCGGCCATCGCGAAGCCGCCCTCTTTCAGGGCGGCCTCGATGGTCCTGAAGCAGTTCCGTGACTGGCTTGTGACATCCGCCGGCATCGTCATGGTGGCGTAATCGTAGCCGGTGGTGCCGGCGACGAAGGCGAAGTCGCCGTCGACGACGGCGCGGCTGTAGCCGACGGTCTTCTCAAGAGGTGAGCCGGTGGAGATCAGGCGACGGGGCATGGGATCCTCGATCGTGGAACGACAGGGCATTATCCGGGGCGAGGTTGGCGCGGTTTAAGGGCTTTTTCCCCGTGCGTGCAACCCCTCGCAGGGTTACCGGGATGGCCTGACAACGTCAGAGGCCCCCGGCGTGGCGCCGCCCCGGCGGCGCACGAAGATGTCCCTGACGATCATGACCGAGATCATGATCAGCAGGACGGTCGTGATCGCGCTGCGGAATCGCGGGCGCACGCCGGCGCCCGGCTCGGGAAGGCTCTGCGGCATGGCATCAGGCCGCGCGCGGCACGAGCAGCGCCTTCCTGGCACGGCTTGCCTTGGGTTTAGGCAGCGGTGCGCCGGTCGCGGCAATCATGCCCCAGGCGCCGTCAAGCGCGCCTTCACGCAGCTCCAGGCCGAGCAGCCGGTCGCGCTCGAACGCGCCCGGTAGCCGCAGTTCGCCGGTCTTGGCGGCCGAGAAGCCGAAGCGGGCGTAATAGGGGGCATCGCCCAGCAGAATTACCGCGCGATGGCCACGCGCCTTCGCCGCCGCGAGCGCGTGGTCCATCAGCGCAGCCCCGACGCCGAGCTGGCGGGAGGAAGCCTCCACCGCCAGCGGGCCGAGCATGAGCGCCGGGATACCCCCGACGCTGACGTGCCACAACCGCACGGTCCCGACCAGACGGCCCTCCGCCACGGCCGACAGGCCGAGGCCTTCGGCGGGCGCGCGTCCGTCGCGCAGGCGCTGGCAGGTGCGCGCATGGCGATTGTCGCCAAAGCAGGCATCCAGCAGCGCTTCACGCGCGGCGACGTCCGAGGCACGTTCCGCACGGATCGCGAACGGAGCGGCCTTCGAGGTGAGGGCGATTTTGGTCTTCCGCAAAGCAGTCATGGCACGTCAGTCCCCGCTTCCACGGCAAGGCATGCCGCGCGAAGCGTTGTCGGAAAAATTCGATGTATGGAAAAAGCCGGCGCACCGGCTTCCGCTCTATCGCTCCCTCTCCCGCGCTTGCGGGGGAGGGTCGGGGTGGGGGTGCTTCCGCGAGCACCGAAGCCAGCGGAGAGGGCCCCCACCCGGCGCTTTGCGCCGACCTCCCCCGCAAGCGGGAGAGGTGAAGTGCAGCGCTCGCCGCTATCTCAGATGTGGTAGGTCCGCAGCGGCGGGATGCCGTTGAACGCCACCGACGAGTAGGTCGACGTATAGGCCCCGGTGCCTTCGATCAGCAGCTTGTCGCCGATCTCGAGCGTCACCGGAAGCGGATACGGCATCTTCTCGTACAGCACGTCGGCGCTATCGCAGGTAGGCCCAGCGAGCACGCACGGCGTCATTTCCGCGCCGTCATGCGGCGTGCGGATGGCGTAACGGATCAACTCGTCCATCGTCTCGGCGAGACCGCCGAACTTGCCGATGTCGAGATACACCCAGCGCACCTCGTCCTCGTCGCTCTTCCTGGAGATCAGGACAACTTCGGTCTCGATGATCCCTGCATTTCCGACCATGCCGCGGCCCGGCTCGATGATGGTCTCCGGGATCTGGTTGCCGAAATGCTTGCGCAGCGCACGGAAGATCGACCGGCCGTATTGCACGACCGGAGGAACGTCCTTGAGGTACTTGGTCGGGAAGCCGCCGCCCATGTTGACCATGGACAGGTTGATCCCGCGCTCCGCGCAGTCGCGGAACACCGTCGAGGCCATCGCCAGCGCGCGGTCCCACGCCTTCACCTTGCGCTGCTGCGAGCCGACATGGAACGAGATGCCGCACGGCTCCAGGCCCAGGCGCTTGGCGAGGTCGAGCACCTCGACCGCCATCTCCGGGTCGCAGCCGAACTTGCGCGACAGCGGCCACTCGGCGCCTGCGCAGTCATAGAGGATGCGGCAGAACACTTTTGCGCCGGGCGCGGCTCGTGCGATCTTTTCGACCTCGGCGGCGCAATCGACCGCGAACAGGCGAATGCCGAGCGCGAAGGCGCGCGCGATGTCGCGCTCCTTCTTGATCGTATTGCCATAGGAGATGCGGTCCGGCGTCGCACCGGCAGCCAGCGCCATTTCGATTTCGGCGACGGTTGCAGTGTCGAAGCAGGAGCCCATCGAGGCCAAAAGCTGCAGCACTTCGGGCGACGGGTTCGCCTTCACGGCATAGAACACGCGGCTGTCCGGCAGCGCCTTGGCAAAGGTCTGGTAGTTGTCGCGCACGACTTCGAGGTCGACCACGAGGCACGGCTCGGTGTCCTGGCCCTCGCTGCGGCGGTTGCGCAGGAATTCCTGAATACGTTCGGTCATAGCACCCTCCAAACGGCCCAGCGACGGGACCCGTTCAAATGTGATCTCGGACATGAGTGCTTCGGCGTTGTCGCACGATGGAGACGCGACGCCGCCTTGGACTCAAACCGAATTGTGCTGCCGTGGATTGGTTGGGAATTTCCCGCCCGCACACCTGGCAATGAAGGACAAGCCTTTTCAGTAGCCCGCGCCGGCGGTGGAGTGCCGGTAGAGACCAAAAAAGCCCGATCCGTCGTTGCTTTAAGTCGCGTCCCCCGTTGAGAGCGGGGTGCGCCGGTTCGCCTCCGGCTGCCAGTCACGGTTGCAAAGGATGGAGAGACCTTCAACGGCATCTCTTGAGAGAGATGCTGGCCGCTTATGGAGCGACCCTCGGTTCTTCCATCCCTTGGCGGCTGTCCGGCCTCTTGTCCGGATACCTACCGACTGACACACGACCACAGGCACGTGCGAAATTGGGCAAGGCTGGAAATAAGACTTTTGATTTCGCTTCGCAACATTTTTTTTAGGCTGGGGACAAATTTCCCCCACGTGTGCTTACAAATTCGTTCTCAGCGCGCGGCGCTGCCAACAAACATGAACGGACGTTAAGATTTCTAGAGAGGCGTGAGCGCTTTTGCGCCTGTGCCGCAGCGCTTTCTTGAACGCGCGCGTCAGGCGCGCTTGAAGAACGGCTCGATGCGTTGCGCGGCGCGGATGAACGCGACCATGATCAGCACGCCGATCCCGAACAGCACCGCCTGGAGGACGTGCGCGGCGGTGTCGTCGAGGCCGAACAGAATCGCGAGCGCCCAGCCGCCGGCAAACGCCGCGCCGAACACTTCCGCACCGATCAGGATCGCCGCCGAGATGACGGTGATGACGCTCGGCCAGACGATCGCGCGGGGGGAGGTGGAAGCGGGCTGTGGGCTCATGAAAAAGGTCCTGTTCAAGGGGCGCAATCTCTCCGAAAAGCCCCCATCTATCAAGCGTAAAAGGCCCAAAAATGCCGCATCGCGTGATATAGATTGCCGCATGTTTTCAAGGAAAAGACGGGATTTGTGATGTCAGAAACCCTGCAGACGGCGGTCCCTCCGGAAGATGGCGCAAATCCGCTGCTGAGGCCGTGGCAGACGCCGTTCGAGACACCGCCTTTTGCCGAAATCGAGCCGGAGCACTTCCTGCCGGCCTTTGAGCAGGCCTTTGCCGACCATGCCGCCGAGATCGCGGCGATCACCCATGACCCCTCGGTGCCGGACTTCGCCAACACCGTCACGGCGCTGGAGCGCTCCGGCAAGCTGCTCTCGAAGGTCGCAGCCGTGTTCTACGACCTGGTCTCGGCGCACTCCAGCCCGGCCATTCTGGAGATCGACAAGGAAGTCTCCTTGCGGATGGCGCGGCACTGGAACCCGATCATGATGAACGCGGTGCTGTTCGGCCGCATCGCGATGCTGCACGAGAAGCGCGCCACGCTCGACCTGACAGGGGAGCAGAATCGGCTGCTGGAGCGCACCTACACCAATTTCTACCGCGCCGGTGCCGGCCTGGATGAGGTTGCCAAGAAGCGCCGGGCCGAGATCAACGAGCGGCTGGCCCAGCTCGGCACCTCGTTCAGCCACCATCTGCTCGGCGACGAGCAGGACTGGTTCATGGAGCTCGGCGAAGACGACCGGGCCGGTCTTCCCGAGGCCTTTGTCGCCGCGGCCAAGGCGACAGCGGAAGAGCGGGGCATGGAAGGCAAGGCGATCGTGACGCTGTCGCGCTCCTCTGTGGAGCCGTTCCTGAAAAGCTCCTCCCGCCGCGACCTGCGCGAGAAGGTTTTCAAGGCCTTCACCGCGCGCGGTGACAATGGCAACGCCAACGACAACAACGCTACCGTCGTGGAGATCCTCGGGCTGCGCGAGGAGGCCGCCAAGATCATGGGCTTCCCGACCTACGCCGCCTATCGGCTGGAGGATTCCATGGCCAAGACGCCGGAGGCGGTGCGCGGCCTGCTGGAGCGGGTCTGGAAGCCGGCTCGTGCCCGGGCGCTGGCCGATCGCGACGCCTTGCAGGAGCTGATTACCGAGGAGGGTGGCAATTTCAGCCTCGCCCCTTGGGACTGGCGCTACTACGCCGAAAAGCTTCGCCAGCGCCGCGCCGATTTCGACGACGCTGCCATAAAGCCCTATCTGGTGCTCGACCACATGATCGAGGCCGCCTTCGACTGCGCCACCCGCCTGTTCGGGATCACCTTCGCCGAGCGCAAGGACATCCCGGTCTGGCATCCGGACGTCCGGGTCTGGGAGGTCAAGGACGCCGCCGGCCAGCACAAGGCGCTGTTCTATGGCGATTACTTCGCCAGGTCCTCGAAGCGTTCGGGCGCCTGGATGACCTCGCTGCGCGACCAGCAAAAGCTCGACGGCGAGATCGCCCCGCACATCATCAATGTCTGCAACTTCGCCAAGGGAGCCGGCGGCGAGCCGGCGCTGCTGTCGCCGGACGATGCGCGGACACTATTCCACGAATTCGGCCACGGCCTGCACGGCATGCTGTCCAATGTGACCTATCCCTCGCTGTCGGGGACGTCCGTGTTCACCGACTTCGTCGAACTGCCTTCGCAGCTCTACGAGCACTGGCAGGAGCAGCCGCAGGTGCTGCGGCGGTTCGCAAAGCACTACCAGACCGGCGAGCCGCTGCCGGACGACCTGCTGGCCCGTTTCCTCGCCGCCCGCAAGTTCAACCAGGGCTTTGCCACCGTCGAGTTCGTCTCCTCGGCGCTGATCGACCTCGAATTCCACACCCAGCCGGCGGCGGCCAGCCGCGACGTCGGCGCCTTCGAGAAGGCGGAGCTGGAGAAGATCGGGATGCCGGCGGAAATCGCGCTGCGGCACCGGCCCACCCAGTTCGGCCACATCTTCTCCGGCGATCATTATGCGTCCGGCTATTACAGCTACATGTGGTCCGAGGTGATGGACGCCGACGCGTTCGGCGCCTTCGAGGAAGCCGGCGACATCTTCGACCCCGCCACCGCCCGGCGCCTGCATGACGACATCTATTCGTCCGGCGGCTCGCGCGATCCCGAGGACGCCTATGTCGCCTTCCGCGGCCGCGAGCCGGAGCCCGACGCGCTGCTGCGCCGGCGCGGCCTGCTCGAAACGCCGGAGGCAGCTTGATCAGCCGGCGCAGTCTCCACGAGTCGTCCCTGCGAACGCAGGGACCCATAACCCCTGGTACTTGTTTTGAAGGAAAGCCTTTGCCACATCGCCAAAAAGATAGGGCACGGCGTATCGGTCCCTGCGTTCGCAGGGACGACATGTTGCGTGTACTGTTTGGGTTGTTGGGCTTGATCGTCGCGTTGTCGGTCGGCTCACCATCCGCCGAGGCGCATCCGCATGTCTGGATCACGGCCAGGAGCGAGGTGGTCTACGCGCCTGACGGCTCGATGACGGGGGTGCGCCATGCCTGGACGTTCGATGACATGTTCACGACCTACGCGCTGCAGGGCCTCGCGACCAAGACCAAGGGCGTCTACACCCGCGAAGAACTGGCGCCGCTGGCGCAGACCAATGTCGAGTCGCTGAAGGAATTCAATTTCTTCACCTTCGCCAAGGCCGACGGCAAGAAGGCGAAATTCACGGAGCCGGTGGATTACTTCCTCGAATACAACGACAGCGCCCTGACGCTGCATTTCGTGCTGCCGCTGAAGGCGCCGGTGACGCCGAAGCAGTTGGCGCTGGAAGTGTTCGACCCCTCCTATTTCATCGACTTCAAGTTCGAAGACAAGGATCCGATCAAGCTGGTCGGCGCGCCGGCTGCCTGCCAGATGCAGTTCCAGCGGCCGAATGACGAGACCGCCAACACCCAGCGGCTGAACGAGCAGAATTTCATGAACGGCGACAATTCCAACTATGGCGCGATGTTCGCCAACAAGATCACGGTGAATTGCCCGTGAGGGGGATATCCGCGGGCTTCGCGCGAGGCATCGCAATCACGGCCGCGGCGATCGCGGCCGTGATTGTTTTCGATGCGGCCTTGCATGCGCTGCTGGCGCAAAATCCGTTCGGTGGCCCGCGGCCTGCTGCCGAGCCGCAGGTCGGCGGCATCATCGGATGGATTCTTGCAAAACAGTCGGAGTTCTATCGCGAGATGTCGGGGACCATACGCGCCGCGAAGTCTGATGGAAGCGCGGTCTGGTCGCTGCTTGGGATTTCCTTTGCCTACGGCATCTTTCACGCCGCCGGCCCCGGCCACGGCAAGGCGGTGATTTCATCCTATCTCGTCGCCAATGAGGAAACCGCGCGCCGCGGTATCGTGCTGTCGTTCGCCTCGGCGCTGCTGCAGGCGCTGGTGGCGGTCGCCATCGTCGCGGTGTTCGCCTGGCTGCTCTCCGCCACGGCCAAGACGATGTGCTCCGCCGAGAAGGCGATCGAGATCGCAAGCTACGGTCTGATCGCGGCCTTCGGCGCCCGGCTGGTCTGGACCAAGGGCGGCGGTTTTATGCGTGCGCTGCAGACGAAGCCGGCCCTGGCGATGGCGGGCTGCGCATCATCATGATCTTCATGATCACGACCACGATCATGGTCATGCCCACCATCACCATGCTCACAGCCATGACCATTCTCACGACCATGGTCACGTTCACGACGAGCATTGCGGCCATTCGCACGGGCCGACGCCGGATCAGCTCGCAGGCCCCGGCGGCTGGCAGCGTGGCCTCGGGACGATCTTCGCCGTCGGCATGCGGCCCTGCTCGGGCGCGATCCTGGTGCTGGTGTTTTCGCTGGCGCAGGGCCTGTTCCTGGCCGGCATCGCCGCGACCTTCGTGATGGGGCTCGGCACCGCGATCACGGTTGCAACCATCGCCGTGATCGCCGTATCGGCCAAGGGCCTGGCCCGGCGGCTCAGCGCTGGACGCGAAGGCGGCGGCGCGCTGATCATGCGCGGGATCGAGTTCGGCGCGGCCGGCCTGGTGCTGCTGTTCGGCCTCGGCCTGCTGTTCGGCTATCTCGCCGCCGAACGCGCGACGTGTCTGTGACGGCATCCTTGGCGGCGGTTCATCCGATGACGGCTAGAGGTGGCAGCCTGTCGGCAAGCTGAATGCCCAACGAAATGCGTCGAACTCCTCCAGTTGGCAGGCCTTCGGATCCATTGCCAACGGAGGTTTGCTGGTCATGGGTTCGTTTTTCGCCTGCTTGCGCTTCGCCTTTTGAATTCTCGTCTGCCGAACTACGGGAGGAGCGGACTCCTGCCAGTGTCGGCTGACAATATCGGGTGTAACGATCGCCGGCGATATTCGAGCTAACAATTCCACCGCGGCATTATTGGCCTTCGCCAATTCTGTATCAGCGGGTGCAGGAAAAACGTAGGCGACGACGGGCAACCGGTCCGCTTTCGTGAGCGTCTCCTGAAACGGCCTGGTGACGACGGCGCGGTCGATCTCTGAATGAACGATGCCGGAAGCGTTGGCGGCATCGAAGTGACCAAATGCAAACCTGAATGAACCTACGCCCGCCATAACAATCAAAAAAGTAAAGCCTAGCCAAATAGTCCTGATCACATTGAGCCCCCACTCGCCGGATCCTATGCAAGTGAGATTACCTCAAAAATCCCGATTTGATTCGGTGGGGGCTGACGATCTCTTAACACAAGGTTAACCGCGATCGCCGACCGCGCTTTTTCGAAAAACTCCGCGCGCGCCAGGCTGCTGTAGGATTTGCGACGTGGTGGAAGCGCCGCTTTGACAGAGCGGTGCAGTGGGATATGCAAAACGTCAACGAAACGGCGAAACCGGTAGTCCCATGTCACGCGAACAATTCTGGTTCTTTCACCCGTTCCGGGTACGGTATTCCGAGATCGACGGTCAGGGCGTTGTCTTCAATGCGCACTACCTGACCTATTTCGATACCACCATCACCGAATATTTTCGCGCGCTCGGCTATGATCAGTATGCCGACGCCAAGCAGACCGGCGAGGATTTCCACGTCGTCAAGTCGGTCATTGAATACAAGGCGCCGGTGCGGTTCGACTGGGAACTGGAGGTCGGTGCGCGGGTGGCGCGGATCGGCAATTCAAGCCTCACCTTCGAGCTCGCGATCTTCCTGAAGGGTGGCAACGAGGCGCTCGTGACCGGTGAAATCGTGTGGGTCAATACCAACCAGCAGACGCACCGCCCGGTCCCGATATCGAAAGCGATCCGGGACCGCATCTCTGCGCGTGAGCGGCATCTGACCTGATTAGTCAAATCGCGCCGTTGCGGTCTTGCCATCCGGCGCCGTGACTTGAACCGCGCCTTTGGGATTGGCGGGGAGGGCCGTGGCTGCTGTTCCGCTCAAATTGTTCCTTTCCGAAGGTGCGAGCGTGATGCGTTCGGCCTTTCCTCCCAGATTGAAAATAGCGACGGCCTTGAAGCCCTTCGGATCAACCGGCTTGTCGTTCTCACCGAGCAGGAACACTTCAACCGCTGTGTCCCTTGCGACGAGTTCGACATGGTATGAACCGGCTTCGGCAAGGCGTCCGCCATGGGACGCTTTCGGCTGGTGTGCGTAGGCCGGCAAACCGGCCAGCAAGGCGATGCCGATGGCGAGATATCTGAACTTCACGCGTAGTCTCCTTTCAATGATCAGTAGGAATGCGAGGCGGCACGATCCCCGAGACGCTCCTCGGATTGCCGTTGCATCAGTCGCATGAGCGGCTTCCTGCCGAACGTGAGGAACAGCACGGGCGTGATCAGGGCATCGAGCAATGTCGCGCTGACAAGTCCGCCGAAGATCGTCACGGCGACCGGGTGCAATATCTCCTTGCCCGGCTCGTCGACCGCGATCAGCAGCGGCAGCAGCGCCAGCCCCGCGGACAGCGCGGTCATCAGGACGGGTGTCATGCGCTCAAGGCTTCCGCGGATGACGAGCGCCGGCCCGAACTCCATCTGCTCGCGCAAGGCGAGATTGATGTAGTGGCTGATCTTGAGAATGCCGTTGCGTGTCGCGATCCCCGCCAGCGTGATGAAGCCGACCATGCTGGCGACAGACAGCGGCCGGTCGGTCAGCGCCAGGGCTGCGACCGAACCGATCAACGCCAGCGGCACCCCGCCCATGATGATCGCGGCCAGCACGGCGGAACGGTAGCGGCTGTAGAGAATTGCAAAGATCAGTGCGAGCGAAACGACTGAAAGGATACCTATCCTGCGGCTGGCTTCCTCCTGCGCCTGGAAGGTGCCTTCAAGGCTCGCGGTGACGCCCTGCGGCAGTCTCAAAGCATCGAGTTCTGCGCGAATGCGCCGTACGATCTCCGCCATGTCGGTCTTGCCGTCCGAGTTCGCGAGGATGACGATGCGTCTGCGGCCGTTCTCTCTGAGGATTTGATTTGGCCCGTCGGTCTCCTTCACGTCGGCGATCTGACGCGCCGGTATCCACCCCGATGGAGTTCTTGATCAGGAGGTCGCCGAGCTTCTCCGTCGTGCGAAGCCGGTCGGGCAGCCTCATGACGACGTCGTGGCGCTTGTAGCCGTCGACCACGCGCGAGATGACGCGTCCGCTCGACAGCCGCGACAATTGATCGGTCACCGCACCCGGCTGCACGCCGTACAGGGCGGCTCGGGTATAATCGACGCGGATCTCGAGTTGCGGGATACGTACCTGCTTTTCGACCTGCAGGTCCTGGATGCCTTCAATCTTCGAGAGCCGCAGGCGGAGTTCTTCCGCGCTGTTTCGCAGCGCGTCGAGGTCGTCGCCGAACAGTTTCAGGGCGAGTTCGGCGCGGACACCCGAGAGCAGGTGATCGAGCCTGTGCGATATCGGCTGTCCGACATTGACCGAGAGCGGCAGCACCGAAAGCCGGGAGCGTATGTCGGCGACGACCTCGGGCTTCGGCCGCCGCGAGGGCTTGAGGTCGACTTCGAGATCGGATGAATGGATACCTTCCGCGTGCTCGTCCAGTTCCGCGCGCCCCGTGCGCCTTCCGACGCTGATCACTTCCGGTACGTCGAGCAGAAGGCGTTCGGCGATCGACCCCACCCGGGTCGATTCGGAAAGTGAAACGCCGGGGTTGAACGCAATATTGATCGTGAATGTACCTTCGTTGAAGGCCGGAAGGAATGCGCGCTTCAGGCCGAGCGCGCCGGCGCCGGCGCCCAGCACCGCCAGCGCCGTGACGCCGAGCAGCAATCCCCTGTGAGCGAAAGCAAACCCGAGCGCTGCATGGTTGGCGGATTTGAGCTTGCGGACGAGCCAGCTCTCGCGTTCGCGCGAGGCGTTTCATCCCCGGCAGCAAATAATAGGCCATCACGGGGGTGAGGGTGATCGAAACGAGCAGGCTGACGAGGATCGAGATGATGTAGGCGTGACCAAGCGGCGCGAATAGCCGCCCCTCGATGCCCGAAAGCGCAAACAGCGGTACGAACACGAGGACGATGATCATCGTGGCGTAGACGATACCCGACCGCACTTCGTTGGATGCCGAAACCACCACGTCGAAAGTCGAGCGGGGATTGCCTTGCTCCCTGTTCTCGCGGAGCCGGCGGAAGATGTTTTCGACGTCGACGACGGCGTCATCGACCAGCTCGCCGATGGCGATCGCAAGGCCGCCCAGGGTCATCGTATTGATCGACAGGCCAAGCAGCTTGAAGATGATGGCCGTGGTCAGGATCGAGACCGGGATCGCCGTCAGGGAAATTGCCGTCGTGCGCCAGTTGAGAAGAAACGCGAACAGGATGACGGCCACGACAAGGGCTGCTTCGAACAGCACCCGCTCGACGTTCCGGATCGAATTTTCGATGAAGCTCGCCTGCCTGAATATGATTTCGTTGGCCTTCACGCCGGACGGCAGGCTGGGCTCCAGCTCCGCGAGGACCTGCGTGATCTGTTGCGTCAGCTTCACCGTGTCGACATTGGGCTGCTTCTCGACCGAGACGATGACAGCGGGCTTGCCCATATAGCCGGCGTCGCCGCGCTTGACCTTGGGCGCAAAGTCGACGTTCGCCAACTGCCGCAGCAGGATAGGGCGTCCCTCGATGGTGGTAACGACGATGTTGCGCAGGTCTTCCAGGCTCGTCGTGCGCCCGATATTCCGGATGAGGAATTCGCGGGCATTCTGGTCGGTGAAACCGCCGCCGGTGTTGGTGCCGAATTGCCTTAGCGCCTGCTCCATTTGCTCATAGCCCACGCCGAGCGCGCGCAGCGCGGAGGGCAGCGGCGCAATGCGATACTGACGCACCTCGCCGCCGATCGGGATGACCTGCGCGACACCGGGTATCGCGAGAAGCCGGGGCCTGATCGTGAAGTCGGCAATCTCGCGCACCTCCATCGGCGATGCCGTCTTCGACGTCACCGCGATCAGGAGAATTTGACCCATGATCGAACTGATGGGGCCGATCTGCGGGGTAACGTTCAAGGGAAGCTGGCTCTGCACCTGTGCGAGGCGTTCCGCGACCAGTTGGCGGTTGCGGAAGATGTCGGTGCCCCAATCGAACTCCACGTAGACGATCGAGAGCCCGACGCCCGAGACCGATCGCACCCGGCTGACGCCCGGCACGCCGTTCATCTGGGTTTCGATCGGGAAGCTGACGAGCTGCTCGACTTCCGGCGGGGCGTAGCCTTCCGATTCCGTCATGATGGTGACGGTCGGACGGTTGAGGTCCGGGAACACATCGACGGGCAACTGACGCGCGGTATAGGCGCCCAGAACAACGAGGATGGCCGCCATCGCAAGCACAAAGAGGCGATTGCGGAGCGAGGCGCTGACCAGCAATGTGAACATGAGCGTACCCTCTCAGCGCACGTGATCGAGCAGGTCAGCGCCTTGCGACACGATCCGCTTGCCGGGCGTGAAGCCGGACACGATCAGCACACGATCGCCGTCGAGAGGTTCCGTGCGGACGCTCCTGGCCATGAACCGCTCGGGCGCGATGTGCTCGTAGACGAAGTCCTGGCCGTTTGAGCCGCGAACGACGCTGCTGCGCGGCACCGCGAGGCCTTCCTTCGTATCGTCGGTCGTGACCAGCACGGTCAGGAACTGGCCGGCTCTCAGCCCTGCCGTATCGCCCGTCACGGCAAAATGCACCGGCACTGATTGGCTGCGATCGGCGAAACCGGTGCCCTGATAGATGAGGTCGTAGTTCCTGCCCGTATATGTCGATGCCCGCGCGCCGCGCGACGGTTCGATGCTCTCGAAGCTCAGCGCCTCGACCCACAGCCGCGAGGGATCGATGATGTTGAAGACGACGGAGCTCGGCTGAACGATCTGGCCTGATACGGCGCTGCCCTCGGCGATCACACCAGCAACCGGCGCGATCAGCGCTTCGGGCTCGCGGCGCGATTTTTCAATCGATGCGCGTCGCTCGCGCAGCCCTTCCAGCTCGAGCCGGGTGTCCTCGAGTTGGGTCCGCGATATCGCGCCGGATGGCGCGAGTTGCTCGTAGCGGGCGAACCTGCGTTCGACGATCGAGATTTGCTGATCAAGCTCGCCCTGGCGCTGCCGCATGTCGGAAACGTCGATCGCCGCAATGGGCGGCGTGACATAGCCCAGGATGTCGCCTTGCTTCACCTGTGTGCCCAATCGGGGAAAGCCGCCCGGCGGCGGGGAAAGCCGGCCGCCGACGGCGGACTGCGCATACCCGCTGGCATTGGGATCGGGGATGATCCGCCCGGGAAGTTCAGTGACCTTCTTGTGCTCCGCGTTTTCGGCGACCAGCGTCCGCAGCGCAAATATCCGCTGCACTGTCTTGGGCACAAAAACCGCCCCATCCGGCAGGCGTTGGGCGCGCTCGCCCGAGACGGTGCTGATGGCGATTTGCGCCTTTTCTTCCTCATGGCCGTGGCCTTCATGCGTTGCCGGCTCGCGCGCGCCCATCAGTACGGGAAGGATCGCAATAAGGGCCGCCGCCCTGCGCCCACCGCGCAGCGCAATGGCGGAGAGCAGCGCCCCCATCAGCACGCCGCCCAGCACGAGAAGAACCGAAACCATGCTGATATGCCCGCCAGACGCCGTATCGCGTGGTGCAGCGTTTTGCGCCGCTCCGGGCGCAGACTGAATCGTCAGTGGCAAAATGTCGGTGGTGTCTCCCGCTGTAACCGTGAAAATTAGGTCCGTACGTCCGCTCTTTGCGAGCCACGGCGCGGCCACCCGGTATGTGCCGTCGGCGCCCGCCGCGGCTTTGACGGGACCACCGGGGGATTCGACTTCGAGCGTTGCGCCGGTCACCGGTTCGTTGGTGGCGAACCGGTCGACGTAAATCTCGAGATTTTCGCCGCGGACGATCGCAACGATCTCGAACGCGTTGGAATCGGCCTCGCCGCGTGGCAGTGCGCCTGCCGAGACGGGCGGCTGTTCTCCGTGGTCATGGCCCTCGTGGGCGGAAGCGGGGGCGATCGCAGCGCTGAGAGCCGCAGTCACCGCGAGAGCACGCAGGGCACGCCCGAAATGGGGAAGCATACTGGTCGTCCTTCAAGCTGAATTGCCGTCGCTTGCGGGCAGCCCACGGCATGCCTCGCAAACTCACTTTTCGGTTGGATTCAGATGAAGGATTTGGGAGGCCGCCTGAGCGACGCTGGCTCGCGGTCGGGCCACATCTGTGACGGGCCAAACGCAACACGCGTTATCGTCCGGGGAAACGCGACGAACGCCACGGGGCTAGGCAACCCGGCCGCGCAGCAGGCGGCACATGCGGACATGCAGCAGTCGCCGGCACAATTCCGGTCCGAAGCCGGCGGCATTTTGGCCTGCTTCCATTGAGCCTGCTGCAACGATGCTGACGCGGCCGACCGGTCAGAATCATGAGCTGCGGCCTGACCTTGGCCGCCATGAACCGACGCCAGGTGCTGATGAACGACATGAGCTTGGGCAACAGACGGCGCGAACGAAAGCGCGATCAGGACGATCGCCGCTCCCAGAATTCGCATGATCTGTTGCTTTGGCATGATGCCTCTATCGTAGCACAAGGATCCCCTAGATATCGCCGGGGAACCGGGAATTCAAGGTCCTCGGGAGCCTGATACGACGGCCTTACGGCGGCAGAAAGGCTCTGATAACCGGCAGAAAGAAAATCGCGATGTTGATCGCAAAGCCGATGCTCCACAGGATCGAGCGCAGCGTCGGGCGATTGCCGAGATAGGTGAAGACATAGGCGATCCGCACGATCAGGAACAGCACCGCGAGCTCGTCGATCAGGTGCTGCGGCGCAAGGCGGAATTCCGCCAGCAGTACGGCGATCGCAAAGAACGGAAACGCCTCAATGCCGTTCTGATGGGCGCCGAGCGCACGGGCACGGATCGCGTCCTCGTAGAACGAGGGCTCGCGTGGTCTGGCATTGTCGAAATGACGATACCCGGCCCATTTGACCGAGGCGATCGTCAGCAGATAGAGCATCAGCGTTCCGAAAACGCACCATTCGGCAATCGTCATGGTTCCTCCCGCCCGCGGCAATCGTACCGAACCGACGGTTATCTTGACAAGGATGGTGCAACGCGCGAAGCCATCGAAATCATGACCGTGGTCGTCCCCATAGGAAACGCGAAGCCGGCGACGGAAGCCATGCCGGAGCGTGTCGGCGTGCTGCTGGTCAATCTCGGTACCCCCGACACATCGGACGCCAAAGGGGTGCGGGTTTATCTCAAGGAATTCCTGTCCGATCCGCGCGTGATCGAGGATCAGGGGCTGCGGTGGAAGCTGATCCTCAACGGCATCATCCTGCGCATCCGTCCCCGCCGCAAGGCGCGCGACTATCGGAAGATCTGGAACACCGAGAGAGACGAATCCCCGCTCAAGACGATCACCCGTGCGCAAGCCGAAAAGCTCGCCGGCGCCATCGCCGATCACGACCACATCGTGGTCGATTGGGCGATGCGCTACGGCAACCCGTCGATCCGCTCGCGCATCGACGCTTTGACGGCGCAAGGCTGCGATCGCCTGCTGGTCGTGCCGCTCTATCCGCAATATTCCGCGGCGACTTCGGCGACCGTGAGCGACGAGGTGTTTCGCGTTTTGGCTGGCATGCGCGCGCAGCCGACGCTGCGAGTGAGCCCGCCTTACTACGACGATCCCGATTACATCGAGGCGCTCGCAGTCTCCATCAACGCGCACCTCGCGACCTTGCCATTTGAACCTGAACTGATCGTGGCGTCATTTCACGGCATGCCGCAGAAATATGTCGACAAGGGCGATCCCTATTACGATCAGTGCGTCGCAACAACCGACGCGCTTCGCAAGCGCATGGGGCTTGATGCAGGCAAGCTGATCCTTACATTTCAATCGCGCTTCGGCTTCGACGCGTGGCTGCAGCCCTATACGGACAAGACCATCGAAAAACTCGCGAAAGATGGGGTGAAGCGCATTGCCGTCGTGACCCCCGGCTTCTCTGCCGATTGCCTGGAGACGCTGGAGGAGATCGCGCAGGAGAATGCCGAGATCTTCAAGCACAATGGCGGCGAGCAATTTTCCGCCATTCCCTGCCTCAACGACAGCGACCCCGGCATGGACGTCATCCGCCAGCTCGTTTTGCGCGAGCTGCAGGGATGGATATAGCCCCTCGAAAATTTGCCGACACCTTGCCGCCGTTCGGACGCAAGAACATCTGGTGGCTGTCAAACCGTTCCCTAGCTATATAGTCAGAAGGTGAGAGCGTCGGCTGAACCGGCGCCGCGGCTTTGCTGACAAACGGATAGCGTCTCCGGCAGCGCTTCCTGCCGGCTTTGGAGAGATTTTATGAGCGGTTTTGACATCTTCGCGATCGCGTTTGTCCTGCTTGTCATTGTCACGCTGTTCGCGGGGGTCAAGACGGTGCCTCAGGGCTACGACTGGACCATCGAGCGGTTCGGCAAGTACACCCGCACGCTCGCGCCGGGGTTGAACCTCATTATTCCCTATTTCGACCGTGTCGGCCGCAAGATGAACATGATGGAGCAGGTGATCAACATTCCCGAGCAGGAAGTGATCACCAAGGACAACGCCACGGTGACGGTGGACGGCGTCGCGTTCTTCCAGGTCTTTGATGCTGCGAAAGCAAGCTACGAGGTCGCCCATCTCGAACAGGCGATCATCGTCCTGACCATGACCAACATCCGCTCGGTGATGGGTTCGATGGACCTCGACCAGGTGCTGTCGCATCGCGATGAGATCAACGAGCGGCTGCTGCGCGTGGTCGATGCCGCGGTCTCGCCGTGGGGACTGAAGGTCAACCGCATCGAGATCAAGGACATCGTGCCGCCGGCCGATCTGGTGGAAGCGATGGGACGCCAGATGAAGGCCGAGCGCGTCAAGCGCGCCGACATCCTGCAGGCCGAGGGCCAGCGCCAGTCGGAAATCCTGCGCGCTGAAGGCGCCAAGCAGGGCCAGATTTTGCAGGCCGAGGGCCGCAAGGAGGCCGCGTTCCGTGACGCCGAGGCACGCGAGCGCTCCGCCGAAGCCGAAGCCAAGGCGACGCAGATGGTCTCGGAGGCCATTTCCAAGGGCGACGTCGCCGCGCTGAACTATTTTATCGCCGACAAATACATCAAGGCGTTCGGGCAGCTTGCGGATTCGCCGAACCAGAAGATCGTCATGCTGCCGATCGAAGCGATGAGCATTCTGGGATCGCTTGCCGGCATCGGCGAGATCGCCAAGGCCACCTTCGGCGAAAGCGCGGCCTCGGCAGCCGCTGCCGCACGGCGGACGTCCTCGGTGCCGAACACCGGCCCGACCCCGCCGCCGGTCGCGCCGCAGCGGTAGGTTTGCTTTGAAAGATCTTCACGAGAGGTTCGTGTCATGGCCGAGATGTTTACGACGTTAGGCACCTGGAACTGGCTGATCTTCGGCTTCATCCTGATGGCGCTGGAACTGCTGGCGCCGGGCGTCTTCATGTTCTGGCTCGGGCTTGCCGCACTCCTGGTCGGGCTGTTGTCGTTTGCGATCAATCCATCGTGGCAGACGCAGCTCCTGATGTTTGCGGTGTTCGCGGTCGCCGCCGTGCCGGCGTGGCGGCATTTTGCGCGCAGCGAAGGCAGCCGCAGCCATAGCAACCCGTTTCTCAACAAGCGGACCGAGGCGCTGATCGGCCGGGAGTTCACCCTGGAAAAGCCGATCGTCGACGGGTCAGGCACGGTGCGGATCGACGACACGATCTGGCGCGTCGCCGGCCCTGATGCGCCGGCCGGCAGCCGCGTCAAGGTGGTGCAGGCCGATGGCGCGAGCCTGACGGTGGCGGTGGCTTAGCCTGCTGTTCGCTTGCTCCATCGCTCGGCGAATTGAAGCAGCGGCTGAAAGCTCCCCATCAATTCTCTGCCGAGCGGCGTGAGGCGATAGCCGTCGCCGGCCAGGAGTTCGACGAGGCCGGCCTCGCGCAACTCGGTCAGCCGGGACTGCATCACCGTCGGCGAGGCGTCGTCGCAGGCAGTGCGTAGCGCGCGCGAAGTCAGCGGGCCGTCGCGCAGCTCCCAGACGATGCGGAGCGTCCAGCGCCTCCCCAGCAGATCGAGCAGGGCCATGACCGGTCGGCCCGTGCGGGAGCCGCGAACGGCAGTTTTTTTGGTAACGGCGACCGGTTTCGGCATCGAAAGCCCTCTTGCATCTTGCTACAAATAATGTAGCGTACTGCTACGTTATTTGTAGCGTAGGAGTTCGCCGATGTCACAAACCGCACCGCGCATCGCGCCGCTGCAGCCGCCTTATGCACCTGACATTGCCGGGCAGTTCGACCGCATCATGCGCGGCGCACCGCCGCTGGTGCTGTTTCGCGTCATGGCGGGCAACGCCCGCGCCTGGGAAAAATTCTGCGCCGGCAGCCTGCTGGACCGCGGGCCGCTCTCGTTGCGGGAGCGCGAGATCGTCATCGACCGCACCTGCGCGCGAACGGGCTGCGAGTATGAATGGGGCGTGCATGTCGCGACGTTCGCGGCTGCCGCACATCTGACGGACGAGCAGGTCCGGGCCACCGTGCGTGGCGCCGCGAGCGATGCGTGCTGGACGACGGCGGAACAGGCGCTGATCGCGGCCGTTGATGCGCTGCACGAGCGCGCGACGCTGAGCGATGCGGAATTCGCGGCGCTGTCGGCGCATTACGACGAGGCGCAGATATTCGAGATCATCTTGCTGTGCGGATTCTATCGCACGGTGTCGTATCTCGCCAACGGCCTGGCGCTGCCGCTGGAGGAGAAGGCGGCAAGATTTCCGCAGTGACGGTGCCGTAGGGTGGGCAAAGCGAAGCGTGCCCACCATCAAGCGGCGCATTCGGTGAGAGCTGGTGGGCACGGCGCAAGAGCGCCTTTGCCCACCCTACGACATCTGCGAGCTACGCCACACCCGCCCGCAAAAAATCGTGCAGATGCACGATGCCGACCGGCTTGCCGGCGTCGGTGACGATCAGCGTCGTGATCTTGGAGGAGTTGAGGATCTCCAGCGCTTCGCCGGCCAGCACGTCGCGGTCGATCGTCTTCGGATTCTTCGTCATCACCTCGTCGACGGTGGCCGTCATCAGATCGGGCCCCATGTGGCGGCGCAGATCGCCGTCGGTGACGATGCCGACGATAAGCCCACGCGCCATCGACGATGCCGACGCAGCCAAATCCCTTCGAGGTCATCTCCACCAGTGCGTCGGACATTTTGGTGCCGAGCGGCTTCAGCGGCACCGCGTCGCCGGAATGCATGAGGTCGCGGGTATATTTCAGCAGCGCGCCGAGCTTGCCGCCCGGATGCAGCACGCTGAAATCGACGGACGTAAAGCCGCGGCCCTCCAGCAGCGCGATCGCCAGCGCATCGCCGAGCGCCAGCATCATCAGCGAGGAGGTGGTCGGCGCAAGGTTGTGCGGACAGGCCTCGCGCGCCTTGGGCAGCGTCAGCGCGACATCGGCTGCCTTGGCGAGCGAGGATTCCCGCTCCGCCGTCATCGCGATCACGGGAATCCGGAATCGGGCCGCGTAGCTGATCAGATTCTTCATCTCCGGCTGCTCGCCGGACCACGACAGCGCCAGGATGACGTCCTCGGCCGTGATCATGCCAAGGTCGCCATGGCTGGCCTCGGCGGCATGAACGAAGAACGCCGGGGTGCCGGTCGAGGCAAAGGTCGCGGCGACCTTGCGGCCGATATGGCCCGACTTGCCGAGCCCGGTGACGATCAGCCGTCCCTTGGCATTGCGGATCAGCTCGGCGGCGGCGGCGAAGGGCGCGCGGAGATCGGACTGCAGCGCCGCCGAAAGCGCGGCGATCCCGCTGCCCTCGGCGTCGAGCGTGCGGAGGGCCGATTGGACGGCAGCGTCAGCGGTTTCGGTGCCGGATGATTTTGCCATCAGCGGGTTCGGATTAGCCATGTCAGTTCCAGGAGGAGGGGGGCTTCGCCCCAAAACCCTCCATAGCATGGCCCGTCCGGCGATGCGACGCGCGCGGCCAGGCTCTCAACGGCTCATTAACCATAATTGTTTTAACTCCATTAACGATGTGCTCTCGCGGGCACTCGCGGAATATCAATCAAGTATCTGTTTTTGTTGGAGTATTTCTAAAGGTGAGGGCGGGGCCAGCAACGGGCCGGAACGGCCGCGCGCGCGTCTTTCGCGCAGCCTTGCCGTGCCTGATGTTGATCGCCCTGACGGGAACCGAAGCGCGAGCGCAAACCGTCACGCCGGACCTGTTCAGCGCAACGCGCACCAGCCAGGTTACATCGCCGGATTCGCCATTGCGCCGGACCGCAGCGGCAGAGGCGAGCGATCCGCTCAACAATCCGAAGCTGCAGGACAACGACACCAACAAGCCCGCGCCGTCGCGGATCGGGCAGATCCCGAAATACGGTCTGCCGGCCGCAAGCGGCGCAGCCAATTCCGGCTTCGACTCGCTCAACCGCAAGCGCCAGAAGCCGAAATATTATCCGGGGCAGGCGAAGCCGAAGCCGCCGGTCGGTCCCGGCAGTCCGCCGCCGCCGATTGCGTCGGACACGGCGTTGCGCCTGTCGATTCCGCCCTCGCAAGCCGCCAACAAAGCGCGCATTCCGCCGGCGATGGCGGGCACCGTGGTGGGCCAGCCGCCGCGCAAGCGCCTCAGGGTCGACGACGATCCGTTCGGCGCGGTCGGCGATTACGCCGGCAGCTTCCTGGTCAAGTCCGCGGTCGAAGTCTCCGGCGGCTACGACACCAATCCCGGCCGGCTCGTCCCGGCGCAAGGCAAGCCGTTCTACGTGATCGCGCCGGAGTTCGTCGCGTTCTCCGACTGGGATCGCCACGCGCTGGTGGCCGATCTCCGCGGCTCCTTCACCGGTTACGGCAGCAACCTCACGCCGAACCCCGACGGCACGCCGCTGTCGGCGCCGCTTGATATCGACCGGCCCAATTTCATCGGCCATGTCGACGGCCGGCTCGATGTCAGCCGCGACACACGGCTTCTGGCGCAAAGCCGCTTGTTCGTCTCGACCGATAATCCTGGTAGCCCGAACGTGCAGGCAGGCCTCGCCAGATATCCGATCTACACCACGCTCGGCGGCACCGTCGGCGTCGATCAGACCTTCAACCGGGTGCAGGTTTCAGCCGGCGCCACCGTCGACCGCACCGACTACACCAACTCGAAACTCACCGACGGCACGTCCAGCACCAACGACGACCGCAACTTCAGCCAGTATGGCGGCGTCGGCCGCGTCAGCTATGATTTGAGGCCCGGCCTGAAGCCATTTGTAGAAGTGCAGGGCGACAGCCGCGTGCATGACGTCAGGCTCGACCGTAGCGGATTTGCGCGCGATTCCGCGGGCGGTTACGTCAAGGGCGGCACCAGCTTCGAATTCTCGCGACTGTTGACCGGCGAAATCGGCGTCGGCTACGCCGCGCGCGACTATGCCGATCCCAGGCTGGATCGTCTCGAAGGCCTGCTGGTCTCGTCCTCGCTGGTGTGGACCGCGACGCCACTGACCACGGCAAAGTTCTATTCCGACACCACGATCACGGAGACCACGCTGCCCGGCACGTCGGGCGTGCTGACGCACATCTACACCGTCGAGGTCGACCACGACTTCCGCCGCTGGCTGACTGCGATCGGCAAGTTCACCTGGGGGGATCTCGACTACCAGGGCAATCCCAGGCGCGACAAGATCTACGGGTTATCGGGCGAAGCGATCTACAAGATGAACCGCAACCTCTGGCTCAGGGGCACGCTGCGGCGGGATTGGCTGGATTCGAACCTGCCGGGCAACAGCACGGTATCGACGGTGATGATGCTGGGTGTGCGGGTGCAGAACTGAGAGCTGCCTTCGCGCTCCACCCGTCATGCCCCGCGCAGGCGGGGCATCCAGTACGCCGCGGCTTCTGGATTCAATCACGAATGTCTCTGGAATACTGGATCACCCGCCGGAGCCTGTCATCGGGCGCGCATTCGCGCGACCCGGTGGCGGGTGATGACAGCTCGCATGTTCTGAGTGACTCCAAACAGAAAACCCCGGCACTACGGCCGGGGTCCTGCGATATCCAGAAGATATTCGCTCTCTACGGACAGGGGTGGCGAAGGCCATCATTGCCGAGATAGGTCCCGCTATTAGGATCGTATGAACGGAAGCGCTGCATGCAATAGCCGACGGCATCCTGCCGCTGCTGCTCGGCGGCGCCCGCCGCAATTGCGCCGCCAACGATGGCTGCGCCGACCCCGAGGCCGATTGCTGCACCGACACCGCTGCCTCGACCTCGGCCCCAGCCACCGCCCCGGCCTCGACCCCAGCCACCGCCTCGACCCCGTCCGCGCTGTGCGAAGGCCGGAGAGACGCCCGCCGCAACAAAGGCGCCGGTCGTGGCAACCATGCCGGACGCGTACATGAATAGCAGGGCGCCCGCCGCCAATACGCGTGTAATACGCTGGCGTACGGAGTTGCCCGTTCCCTGAGTTCCCATATTGCTGCCTTTCTCCATGTTTCCGGACGATGATGCCCACCTGAGAAGTGGCGGGCATTGATCCGGATCGCGTCAGGGTGGGGGCAATGCGATGACGTGTCCATACACATCAGGGCATACGTGGGCTGACCCACGCATCCATCGATCCCCGGCATGCCCGCTCGAACAAAGGTCGCGGGGGGCGAGCCCGGCGACGGCCGACGCTCACCGCGGCAGTGTCGTCGTTCCCATCAGGTACAGGTCGATCGCCCGCGCGCACAGGCGGCCCTCGCGGATCGCCCAGACGACGAGCGATTGCCCGCGGCGCATGTCGCCGGCGGAGAACACGTTGGGCAGCGAGGTCTGGTAGTCCTGCATGTTGGCGCGGACGTTGCCGCGCTGGTCGAGGTCGACGCCGAGCGTCTTCAGCATGCCCTCGTGCACGGGATGCACGAAGCCCATGGCGAGCAGCACGAGTTGGGCATCGAGCTCGAATTCGGTACCGGCGATCGGCTTGAACTTGTCGTCGACCTTGACGCAATGCAGCTTCTCGACCTTGCCGTCGACGCCGGAGAATTTTTGCGTCAGCACCGCGAATTCGCGTTGGGCGCCTTCGGCCTGGCTCGACGAGGTCCGCATCTTCAAGGGCCAGTTCGGCCAGGTTATGCCCTTGTTCTCGTGCTCGGGCGGCGCCGGCATGATCTCAAGCTGCGTGACGGATTTCGCGCCCTGCCGGAATGAAGTGCCGATGCAGTCCGAGCCGGTGTCGCCGCCGCCGATTACGATGACATGCTTGCCGGCGGCGAGGATGTCCTTTGCGCTGCCGAGCGGCTCGGAGGAGACGCGGCGGTTCTGTTGCGGCAGGAAATCCATCGCGAAATGGATGCCGTCGAGGTCGCGGCCCGGAATCGGCAAATCGCGGCCGGCTTCGGCGCCGCCGGTCAATGCCACCGCGTCATACTGATTGAGCAGCTCGCGCGGATCGATCGCGCCTTGTGCGGTGCCGCCGATATGGACGCCATAGTGGAACGTGACGCCCTCGGCTTCCATCTGCGCCACGCGGCGGTCGATGATGTGCTTTTCCATCTTGAAGTCGGGGATGCCGTAGCGGAGCAGGCCGCCGGCCTTGGCGAATTTTTCGTAGACATGGACGTCATGGCCGGCGCGCGCGAGCTGCTGCGCGGCGGCGAGGCCCGCCGGTCCGGAGCCGACGACCGCGACCTTCTTGCCGGTTCTGGTCGGCGCAATCTCGGGCTTCAGCCAGCCATTGTCCCAGGCGCGATCGACGATGGCGCATTCGATGGTCTTGATGGTGACCGGGTTGTCGTCGATGTTGAGCGTGCAGGACGCCTCGCACGGGGCAGGGCAGATGCGGCCGGTGAACTCGGGGAAATTGTTGGTCGAGTGCAGGTTGCGCGAGGCTTCTTCCCAGTTGTCCTGATAGACGAGGTCGTTGAAATCGGGGATCTGGTTGTTGACCGGGCAGCCCGGCGTGCCCGGCGCCACCGAACCGGTGCCATGGCAATAGGGGATGCCGCAATTCATGCAGCGCGCGGCCTGGTCGCGGGTGTCTTTCTCGCTCAGGGGAATGACGAATTCGCGATAATGCTTCAAACGGTCGGCGACCGGCGCATACTTGCGGTCATGCCGGTCGATTTCCAGAAAACCTGTGATCTTACCCATTAAACCTGATGCCCCTGCATCTCTCGTTCGTCTGCGTTTGTTGCGTCATCCTGCCGTCATTGCGAGGAGCGTAGCGACGAAGCAATCCATGGTTCGGCTTGTGGCGTTATGGATTGCTTCGCTGCGCTCGCAATGACGGGCTCGTGTAATCAAGCCCCGATCGCGATTTTTGGCTCGGCGTCGGCGTTCGCCTTCATTTCCTTCAGTGCGCGGCGGTATTCCACCGGCATCACCTTGCGGAATTTCGGCAGCCAGGCCTTCCAGTTGGCGAGGATCTCGGCGGCCTTCTTCGAGCCGGTCAATTTGGCGTGGCGCGTGATCAGGACGTGCAGCCGCTCGACGTCGGACGAGAGCAGGTCCTGGAACACGTCGACCCGGCCATGCGCTTCGAGATCGCCGGTGTGGTGATACGTGTTGGCGTTGATCAGCTCTTCCGACAGCACCGGCTCGAGCTCGACCATTGCCATGTTGCAGAGTTTTGCGAAGTCGCCGGCCTCGTCCAGCACATAGGCGATGCCGCCGGACATGCCGGCCGCGAAGTTGCGGCCGGTCTTGCCCAGCACCACGACGATGCCGCCGGTCATGTATTCGCAGCAGTGATCGCCGGCGCCTTCGACGACCGCGACCGCACCCGAGTTACGCACCGCGAAGCGCTCGCCGGCGATGCCGCGCAAATAGCATTCGCCCTCGATCGCGCCGTACATCACCGTGTTGCCGACGATGATGGATTCTTCCGGCACGATGCCGGAATTCCGCGGCGGCTTGACGATGATGCGGCCGCCCGACAGGCCCTTGCCGACATAGTCATTGCCTTCGCCTTCGAGATCGAAGGTGACGCCGCGCGCCAGCCACGCGCCGAACGCCTGGCCCGCGGTGCCCTTCAGGCTGACCTGAATGGTGTCATGCGGCAGGCCGGCATGGCCGTAGATCTTGGCCACCGCGCCCGAGAGCATCGCGCCCGCCGAGCGGTCGGTGTTGTTGATCTCTTCCTCGATTCTTGACCGGCGCACCGCGGTCGAGCGCGGCCTGCGCCTGCTCGATCAGGCGGCGGTCGAGCACCTTCTCCAGATGATGGTTCTGGGACTCGGCGTGATAGATCTTCTGGCCCTTTTCTTCCTTCTGCCGCACGAACAGCTTGGAGAAATCGAGCCCCTTGGCCTTCCAGTGCGCCACCAGCGTGGACTGGTCGAGCATCTGGGTCTGGCCGACCATCTCGTCGAACTTCTTGTAGCCGAGCTCCGCCATGATCTCGCGAACTTCCTCGGCGACGAAGAAGAAGTAGTTGATGACGTGCTCGGGCTGGCCGGTGAATCGCTTGCGCAGCACCGGATCCTGCGTCGCGACGCCGACCGGGCAGGTGTTGAGATGGCACTTGCGCATCATGATGCAGCCGGCCGCGATCAAAGGCGCGGTGGCGAAGCCGAATTCATCGGCGCCCAATAGCGCGCCGATCACGACGTCGCGTCCGGTACGGAAGCCGCCGTCGACCTGGACCACGATGCGGCTGCGCAGCCGCTCGCGCACCAGCGTCTGGTGGGTTTCGGCAAGCCCGATTTCCCACGGCGAACCTGCGTGCTTGATCGAGGTGAGGGGAGATGCGCCGGTGCCGCCCTCGAAGCCCGCGATGGTGACATGGTCGGCGCGCGCTTTCGCAACGCCCGCGGCCACCGTGCCGACGCCGATTTCGGACACCAGCTTGACCGAGACCTGACCGTCCGGATTGACGTTCTTGAGGTCGTAGATGAGCTGGGCCAGATCCTCGATCGAATAGATGTCGTGATGCGGCGGCGGCGAAATGAGACCGACGCCGGGCGTCGAATGCCGCACGCGCGCAATCGTCGCGTCGACCTTGTGGCCGGGCAACTGGCCGCCTTCGCCGGGCTTGGCGCCCTGCGCCATCTTGATCTGCATCATGTCGGAGTTGACGAGATATTCCGTCGTCACGCCGAAACGGCCCGAGGCGACCTGCTTGATCGCCGAACGCATCGAGTCGCCGTTCGGCATCGGCTTGAAGCGGTCGGACTCTTCGCCGCCCTCGCCGGTGTTGGACTTGCCGCCGATCCGGTTCATCGCGATCGCGAGCGTGGTATGCGCCTCGCGCGAGATCGAGCCGAACGACATGGCTCCCGTGGCGAAGCGCTTGACGATGTCCTTGGCGGACTCGACCTGCTCGAGCTTCACGGGCTTGCGCTTCTCGTCCTCGGCGGTCTTGATCCGGAACAGGCCGCGCAGCGTCAGCAGCCGCTCGGACTGCTCGTTGAGAATCTTTGCGAAGGCCCGATAACGCTCCTGCGAGTTGCCTCGCGCCGCATGCTGCAGCATCGAGACGGATTCCGCGGTCCAGGCATGGTCCTCGCCGCGGGTGCGGTAGGCGTATTCGCCGCCGACATCGAGCGCGGTCTTGTAGACCTGCGCGTCGCCGAATGCGTCCGTATGGCGGCGCGCGGTTTCTTCGGCGATCTCGGCAAGGCCGACGCCCTCGATGCGGGTATGGGTGCCGGCAAAATACTTTGCGACAAAGTCGGCCTTCAGCCCGACGGCGTCAAAAATCTGCGCGCCGCAATAGGACTGGTAGGTCGAGATGCCCATCTTCGACATCACCTTCAACAGGCCTTTGCCGATCGACTTGATGTAGCGCTTGACGATCTCGTAGTCGTCGAGCGCGCCGGGCAGGCGATCCTTCATCGCGATGATGGTTTCGAACGCCAGATACGGATTGATCGCCTCGGCGCCGTAGCCCGCCAGACAGGCGAAGTGATGCACTTCGCGCGGTTCGCCTGACTCGACGACGATGCCGACCGAGGTGCGCAAGCCGGTGCGGATCAGATGATGATGCACGGCGGCGCAGGCGAGCAGCGAGGGGATCGGGATCCGGTCCGAGCCCGCCATCCGGTCCGACAGGATGATGATGTTGACGCCTTCGCGCACCGCGCCTTCGGCGCGCGCGCAGAGTTCATCAAGCACCTGCTCCATCCCCGCCGCGCCGAAGCCGGCGTGGAAGGTGGTGTCGAGCGTGCGCGACTTGAAATGGGTATCCGCGACGTCGGAGATCGAGCGGATCTTTTCCAGGTCCGCATCGGTCAGGATCGGCTGGCGCACCTCGAGCCGCTTGGTCGAGGCCATGCCCTGCAGGTCGAACAGGTTCGGCCGCGGCCCGATGATCGAGACGAGGCTCATCACCAGCTCCTCGCGGATCGGATCGATCGGCGGGTTGGTGACCTGCGCAAAATTCTGCTTGAAGTAGGTGAAGAGCGGCTTCGGCCGGTCCGACAGCGCCGAGATCGGCGTGTCGTTGCCCATCGAGCCCGCGGCTTCCTCGCCGATGGCCGCCATCGGCGTCATCAGGATGTTGATGTCTTCCTGCGAATAGCCGAACGCCTGCTGCCGGTCGAGCAGCGGCAGGTTCGAACGCATGCCCTTGACGGGTGCGGCGGGCAATTCCTCCAGCACGAGCTGGGTGCGATGCAGCCAGTCGCTGTAGGGATGGCTCTTGGCCAGATCAGCCTTGATCTCGTCGTCCGGGATCAGCCGTCCCTGTTCGAGGTCGACCAGCAGCATCTTGCCGGGCTGCAGCCGCCACTTGGTGACGATCTGTTCCTCGGGGATCTTCAGCACGCCCATTTCGGACGCCATGACGATGCGGTCGTCACTGGTGACGAGATAGCGCGCCGGGCGAAGCCCGTTGCGGTCGAGCGTGGCGCCGATCTGGCGTCCGTCGGTAAAGGCGATCGCGGCGGGGCCGTCCCACGGCTCCATCAGGGCGGCGTGATATTCGTAGAAGGCGCGGCGCTGCTCATCCATCAGGGGATTGCCGGCCCACGCTTCCGGAATCATCATCATCACCGCGTGCGGCAGCGAGTAGCCGCCCTGCACCAGGAATTCGAGCGCGTTGTCGAAGCAGGCGGTGTCGCTCTGGCCTTCGTAGGAGATCGGCCACAGCCGGCTGATGTCCTTGCCGTAAAGCTCCGAATGCACGGAAGCCTGGCGCGCGGCCATCCAGTTGACGTTGCCGCGCAACGTGTTGATTTCGCCGTTGTGGGCGATCATCCGGTACGGATGCGCCAGCGACCAGGTCGGGAACGTATTGGTCGAGAAGCGCTGATGCACCAGCGCCAGCGCGCTCACGAAATCTTCTTCGTGCAGGTCGGGATAGTACTTGCCGAGCTGGTCGGCGAGGAACATGCCCTTGTAGATCACGGTGCGGCACGACAGCGAGACCGGATAATAGCCGGCGAGCCCGCGCTCGCGGCGCTGGTAGATCGCCTGCGAGATCGACTTGCGCAGGATGTAGAGCCTGCGCTCGAACTCGTCCTCGGTCTTCGCCGTGCCGTTGCGGCCGATGAACACCTGCATGTGGTAGGGCTCGGTCGGCTTGACGGTTACGCCGAGCGAAGCGTTGTCCGACGGCACGTCGCGCCAGCCGAGCAGCACCAGGCCCTCTTCCTTGATCTGTTCGGCGATGATGCTCTGGATCACCTTTCGCCACGCCGTTTCCTTCGGCATGAACAGCGCGCCGATCGCGTAGTGGCCGGGCTCCGGCAGCTTGAAGCCGAGCTCAGTGGCCTTGCGGGCGAAGAAGGCGTGCGGGATCTGCACCAGAATGCCGGCGCCGTCGCCGGCGCGCGGATCGGCGCCGACCGCGCCGCGATGCTCGAGGTTGCACAGAATGCTGATCGCGTCGGAGACGATCTGATGCGACTTCTTTC